>OZ246979.1:0-5889692 GCA_965232545.1 Candidatus Poribacteria bacterium | reverse complement strand
GGTGAAGTCCATGCTCTGTGTGGAGAAAACGGTGCTGGCAAATCGACATTGATTAAGATTCTCGGTGGCGTCTATCCCTACGGAACTTACGCGGGAGAACTGCACATCAATGGAAACGAGCAGCAGTTCCATACCGTGAGCGATGCAGAACGTGCCGGGATCGCCGTCATCCATCAGGAACTGGCACTTATTCCAGAGATGACGGTTGCCGAGAATATCTATCTCGGCAAAGAACCGTGCCAACTCGGAACTATTGACAGGTATCGTCTCTATCACGAAGCAGGTGAACTCCTTTCGCAGTTTGGATTGACGATTCCGCTCCATAAACCCGTCCATGAACTCGGTATTGGACAACAACAACTCGTAGAAATCGCGAAGGCCTTAGGGCGTAGCTTGCAAGCCCATATTGAGCAGCGACGGAGCTTGCAAGCCAACATCGGTTCATCACGCAACGCATTGTTGCTCGTGCTTGATGAACCGACAGCCGCCTTGACTGAAAGCGAGGTAGACATCCTTCGACAGATTCTGACCCAACTCCGAGAAAAGGGTGTAGCGTGTATCTATATCACCCATAAACTCAAGGAGATTTTTCAGGTAGCCGACCGAGTAACCGTGCTACGTGACGGCAAATCAGTCGCAACGCACTCCATTAAATCGCCTGAATGCACCGAAGAAGTGCTCATCTCGCAAATGGTTGGACGCGAGTTAACCGCGCTGTTTCCAAAACGGCAAACAACCGCTACCAATGAAAACGGGGCAAGTGAAAAAGACGTGGCACTCCGAGTTGAAAACTTAAGCACCTATCCATTGGAACCCCCTCAGCTGAAAGACATCAGTTTCGAGGTGCGACGCGGGGAAATCCTCGGCATCGCAGGCTTGATGGGCGCGGGAAGAACAGAATTGATCAGTACTATCTTCGGTGCTTACGACGGTAGATGGCGCGGTGAAATGACTATAGATGGTGCCGCCGTTCAGATCCACTCCCCGCGCGAAGCTATACAGCACGGAATGGCACTCGTCAGTGAGGATCGCAAACGCTACGGACTCCTTTTAGATGTGGACATCATTGGCAACATGACGTTGGCGAGTCTGAGTTCATCATCAGATATCACATCACACGGAATCATTAACGAAAATACGGCATTTAAAAAAAGCGAGCATTACGTGGATTCCCTCCAGATTAAGACGACTTCGCTTGAAGCCCCTGTGAACCATCTCAGCGGTGGAAACCAACAGAAAGTCGTACTCGGCAAATGGTTGATGACGCATCCGAAGGTGCTATTTCTTGATGAACCGACACGCGGTATTGATGTCGGTGCGAAAGCAGAAATTCACATATTGATGGCGCGACTCGCGCGAGAGGGTGTCGCCATTGTGTTCGTATCCTCCGAACTCCCAGAAATCCTTGGTATGAGCGATCGGGTTATGGTGCTACATGAAGGTGAGATCACGGGTGAATTTATCAACGAGAATCTGACGCAAGAGGAAATTTTGCGATGCGCGGCTGGTGCCTGAAAGCCCTATACCCTCAACCTCACGTGAAATTGCAACAAGAAATGGAAAACAAAAATCAAATCTTTAAAACAGAAAATCCAGAGGAAACACAAACCCTCGGTGAAAAACTGGGCAAAACGCTCAAGCAAGGCGACGTCATCGCGCTCGTCGGCGATCTCGGTACCGGTAAAACCTGTTTGACTCAAGGTATTGCGCGCGGTGTCGGTATCGCCGCAGATGAAGTCGTTAACAGCCCTTCCTATATCCTGATTAACGAGTATAATGGGGCAATCCCGATCTATCACATCGATCTGTACCGGCTCGAAAACAGCGAGGAGATTGCCGAACTCGGACTCAGTGAATATATGGAGGGTGATGGAATTTGTATCATTGAGTGGGCAGAGCGGATGGCAGATTCACTGCCCGATACCTGTATAAAGATTCACATAACGCTGTCAGAAACAGATGCCTCACACGGCAATGAAACCCGTGAGTCAATATCACAAACTCCTGAAGATGAAAACATCCGACACATCGAAATCCAATATCCTATATCTCGATAGCGGTTCAGGTATCGGGGGTGGCCAACGCAGTCTCCTGCTCCTGCTCAACCTATTAGATAAGGATCGCTTTACGCCTTTTATCGGATGTCTTGGTGATAGTCCTTTCGCAGCGGAAGCAGAAAAGACAGAGGCACGTGTCGTCCCACTGTCTCTACCGGCGGCGCACAACAAAACCGATAAGGTCCAGCGATTTACCCTCCGCGACCTATTTGAAGACTTTCGGCAACTTGGGGTTATTCTCCAACTCCATCGGATGGTAAAACGGTATGCGATTGACCTGATTCATGCGAACTCGCTTTCAGTGGCACTGCTCGGTGGCATCGTTGCCAGGATAAACCGTATCCCAATCCTAATGCACAAACGCTATGCTACTTCCTACGGTATTTTGGATCGGATCTGCGAAAGACTTTTGCATCGCGTGATTCTCGTGTCGGAGGCAACCCGCTGGGATTTCGCGCCTGTTGCAAAGCAGACGTTAATCTATAACGGTGTCGATTTAGACGCTTTTCAAGCATTGCCAGAAGAGGTGGAAAGCCTCCGAGCAGAACTCCTTCCCGATGCATCTGATGCCTCAATACTCACTGGGGTCGTGACTCGGATTACACCGGAGAAAGGCATCCACTTTTTAGTCAGAGCGATAGCCGAACTCAAAAACTGCTCCGCAACAGTTGGGGTAGACCTCAAATTGCTGATCGTGGGTGGTCCTTACTTCCAAAAAGATATTGACTATATGAATGAACTCAAGCAGGAGGCCACAGATTTAGGCGTTGAAGATTCCGTCATTTTCACTGGATTTTTGTCGGATACACGGGTTGTAACAAGTCTACTCGACATCATGCTGGTGCCATCTATTATTCCAGAGGCATGCCCGCGCACGATCATTGAAGCGATGGCAGCTGGCAAACCTGTAATTTCCACGCCACTTGGCGGGAGCAAGGAACTCGTTACACCCGAAACAGGGGTCTTAGTGCAACCTGAAGACGCATCGACGATTGCGGATGCGATCACAACGCTTGCAACCGATCGAGAACGACTGAAGGCAATGGGTAAAGCCTCCCGCAATCGTGCTGAGCAGTTGTTTAGCAGCAAAAAGAACACCACGTTGACGGAGGCTGTCTACACTGAACTGTTAGCAGCACCAAGACGTAGGCACAAAACGGATATTGCATGACAGACGGACGGAAGAAGAAGGGAAGAATAGGCAACCAATCTTCCGATTCTGATAGGAAAGGAAGGGATTTTGCGTAAATCCTAAGCGTATTAAGAGATTCCTTCACAGCCAAAGGAGCCATTATGAGAGGAAAAACGATTAGTCCGGGACAAGGCTCACAAGCGAGTCAAGGACAAGCGAGACAAGTGTCTCAACTGTTCGGTGAGGGTATCGGCGACACACCTGAGTGGGTCGAGATCCATCGTACCAACGATGAATGGGAAATAAAACTCATCCAAGCCAGTTTGAGTGCCCAACAGATCCGATGTAGACCGATCGAATTAAAAGCGGAACGCCAAACCGCTCTCCTTGTCGAACCTGAACATCAGGTAACAGCGATGGAGTTGATCAGTCGCATTGACGCAATTGTCACCGATAACGAAATGTCGGAGCGATCTGAAGAAGCTGCAGAAGCACTCAAGCAACGCGATATGACTGTCACCCAGGAGGATACGAGTCAACAGGTGGATCCCGGTGATTCAACAGAACTCGTTTTCGCCGAACGTGAAGGCATCGGCAGTGTTGTCTATGTAGCAGGACAGGGATACGAAATCCGCGTTGGTCCTGAACCCTACGTCACTGTACCTGAGAATGAATGGGAAGAATTCACAGACTTTAGTGCGCAACGGCAAGAGTTTGTGATCCTTCTTCGTCACGAATACCCTGATCTTTTCGAGTGGATCCAAGAGGGCAAGCTTCTCGCAGAATTCATCCGTCTTATTGAGCTGACGTATCAAGAGGGCGCGCCTCCGCTCCCACATCGATCCAGGGGCACGACGGATGCCGACGAACTTGATACGACTCCTTATCACCCGCTTGCCCAATTGAGTCTCACTATCGCAGTAATTTCGCTTATCGCCGTGCTTTTCCAGATCCCGTGGCAGGTAAACCTTGTGTTAGCGGTTGTTGCTGTGGCAGCGGCGGTCATCGCGAAATACCAGATCGATGCCAGTGACGGTGCGTCAACAGGTGTTCCGATGGCTTTGAGCGCGATTGTGCTGGCGTGTCTCGTGGTGGTCTTTGCGTGGTGGCTGAGCCAGCGTCCAGAACCGTTAGCGCCAGAGAGACCCTCCGCCCGCGGGGGGATTGAGGATCGGTAAGCGCGTGTGAAAATTGCGTCAATTGTCTGAATCAGGTGCGCTTTGACAAATAATAATAGAATGTCGGTTAGATTCCGACTCGGAGGACGCACTCCGCATATCTTACCCTAACCGCACTGCTGGAAACAGCCGTGTGGAAAGCAAGGGGAAATGGCGAATGCCTGAGGCAAAGGCGACCTCACAAGAGCGCCAAAACTGGCACGTCCGATAAATGACGGACACGGAGAAGCGAAAGTTGAATGCTTGCAAGCCTCGTTAGACAAGACATAGAAACGCCTTGAAAAACTATGGTATTCATAAGGTTGTCCTCTGATTTGGCAATCTATTGCGTATGATATGAATACAGCGTTGAGATGCTCAATGAATCGGGGTACAGAACACTCCTAAATCCGTCAACGAAGTCTATTATTGGGAAGTCAAAGAGAACCTAAGTAGACTCATAGAGTCTATAAGGTTGAAGAGATTAGGAACTCTCGTAAGAGAGAAGCATAATCAGGTTGAGTGCTTTGAAACATTTCTAAAAACATTTTATCTATAGACGTGAAATCTTGCGAAAGCATGTGTCTATAGAAGTCTTAGACTTATGGACAAGAAATAAAGTAAAAGTGGTTATCATCACCTAAAGCGTTTATCGCCACACTCGACTGGAAGGTCTCCATGTGTGGTGAAAGTCGCACGCATGGTTTGGAAGGGGTTGTAGAGGGGCGACCCTCTACGACTACCTTATGATTTTAGGATTTGCAGGAGTGTTTGTTGTAGTGTATTTTTTGTCTGAATCACGGATTTTCGCGGATTATACGGATTTCGCGGATTCTCAGAACCCGCAGCTGGAAATGAAGTCTGGTAGGTGTGTTGGATAATCTATGTTGGAATATATTCCAGAGACTGGCGATGTCGTATGGATTGACTTTGATCCTCAAATCTGTAAAGGGAATTCTCCTCATACATGGAAGACGACCATGTGAAAAAAAGACGACACCAAACCCAAATCGGAACTGAAACAACCTCGTTCCTTCCGCCACTCGCCATTGGCGTGGCTCTGATCCTTCTGAATGCCTATTGGATTGCCTTCGTCAGTGGTATCCACCACTCCCTGAACCCTGCTTATGCCTCCCTGTTTATCGCACCGATTGTCAACCTCTTTTTTCTTCTGCTCATCAATGCGTTACTCAAGCGGATCCGTCCCCAACTCGCTTTAGGTCGTGCGCAACTCCTCTTAGTCTATCAGATGCTGGTCATGCTTTGCGTGGTCTCTGGGCATAATCCGATGGACTTTATCTTGGGAATTCTCGCGCATCCGTTCTGGTTCGCTACCTTTGAAAACGAATACGCAACACTCTTTCATAGGTATATTCCATCTTGGTTCACGATTCAGGATAAAAGCGCGCTTACCGGCTTCTTTGAAGGCAATTCGACGCTATATACGCCAAGGCACCTGTTCGCATGGATAGGTCCCGTTCTGCTCTGGTCGTTTGTCACGTTCGTTCTCTTTTTCATTTTGATGTGTTTCAACAGCATCCAGCGTTTACAGTGGAGTGACCGGGAACGACTCAGTTATCCTGTTGCACAACTCCCTATAGAGATGACCACTCCACGATTTTTTTCAAGAAGGTTGCTGTGGCTTGGATTTAGCATCTGCGCGGTGATAGAACTCCTCAACGGTCTCCATTTTCTCTATCCCTTTGTGCCGAGTGTGCCACTGAAAATACCCGACTTTGGGGCGAAAATCTTTACGACGAAACCTTGGAACGCGATTGGATGGTTACCGCTCTTCTTTTATCCTTGGGTCATCGCATTGACTTTTTTTGTACCCCTTGAACTTTCATTTTCGGTCTGGTTCTTTTTCCTGTTTACAAAATTTCAATTGATCGTAGGGAGCATCGGTGGCTGGAAATCGTTGCAAGGTTTTCCTTATTACAATCAACAGGGAATCGGTGCATGGTTGACCCTTGGGATTCTAATTTTATGGACGAGTCGTAAGCACCTCAAAACAGTATTTACGATGGTTTTCAAGCCCTCTGACAATGGCGATGCTGCCTATAGGAACGAACCGTTTCAATATCGCACTGCGCTGCTGGGTATCTTAGTCGGCACGACGATCCTTGTCATTATTTTTCAACAGGCGGGTATGTCGGTTGGCATTTTCCTTACCTTTCTATGCCTCTACTTCCTCATGTCCATCGCTATAACATACGCGAGGGCGGCGGTCGGTGTGCCGTATCATGAAGTCATTTGGACGCATCCACAACTGATGATCGTATCGGTTTTAGGTGCGCGACGGACCGGTGCGGCGAACCTGACGCTTCTCTCTTTCTTATACCCCTACGTTCGCGACAACGTTTCACACCCAATGCCGAGTCAATTAGAAGGTTTTAAAATGGCGGAGCGCGCGCCAGTTTCGCAGAAGAAGATGGCGATTGCTATGATAGTCGCCCTATTGGTTGCTATTCCGGCTTCGTTCTGGGCGTATTTGCATCTCATCTATCAACACGGTGCGGTGCGAACCGAAGGATACATTATCGGTATCGGTATTGAAACTTTTGAACGCATGCTATTACCGTGGCTACAACAACCACACGCTACAGACAGCACAGGCTTGAGCTTCACGGCATTCGCCTCGCTGTTCACGCTGGGGTTAATGTTTCTGAGAAGGCAATTTATTTGGTTCCCTTTCCATCCAACGGGCTATGCACTCGGTTTATCCGCAGGAATGGTTTGGGTCTGGAGCGCAATCTGTGTCGGTTGGATCATCAAGGCGGTCCTACTTAAGTTCGGAGGGTTGCGACTTTATCGGCAGGCAGCCCCGTTCTTTGTTGGCGTGATTTTGGGGGACTTTCTGATCGGAACGTTTTGGAGTTTAGTGGGTGCGGTTTTCGGGATACCGGTGTATCGGGTCTGGTATTAAGGACTGTAGGTGACCTGAATTTTTATTTGACACCCCAACCGGTATATGGTAGAGTTAAGCGTCAAAGCATACCTACGGTTAACCTATGAATGCCCGTCTAAGCAAAAAGCATCAAAAAACGCTGGAGGCTATTTTCAGTGTACAAACCCCAGCAACGTTGCAGTGGCGGCGTATTGAAACCCTTTTCAATGCACTGGGTGCAATAAAAGAAGAGGGACGCGGATCGTCGGTTAATTTTAAATTGAAAGGGAAAACTACCACGTTCCATCGACCTCATAACCGAAAAGAGGCAAACAGATATCAAGTCCGAGATGCACGAAACTTTCTAAAACAAGTAGGAATAATACCGTGAAGACAATGACATACAGAGGACATACAGCGGAAATTATCTATAGTGACGAAGATGAGTGTTTTGTGGGC
The DNA here is from genome assembly GCA_965232545.1 of Candidatus Poribacteria bacterium. Classification (GTDB taxonomy): domain Bacteria; phylum Poribacteria; class WGA-4E; order WGA-4E; family WGA-3G; genus WGA-3G. The sequence goes on along the minus strand of OZ246979.1, from coordinate 5,882,000 downwards.
CATGTCATCAATATTGGTGACGATATTATAAGTTTCCACGGGGACACAGATGCAGAGTTGCGTGTTGCCTTTGAAGACGTGGTGGATCTTCACATCAAAGTCAAAGAACGCCCGGAAAACCCGCCGCAAAAGCACTTTGCGTGGCGGTTTCTGTCGCGTCTACGGCAAGCATTACACCTATAAAAACAGAGCGTTGTCCACCCACTATATGAATAAAACCATGAAAGTAAGGAATTTTACCGGTGAAGACATGTGTCATTGTTTTTGCTAAGAATCCGGTGCCGAATCAGGTTAAGACGCGGCTTGTCCCACCCCTCTCACCGGAACAAGCGGCGACATTGTATACGGCGTTCCTCACAGATTGGTGTGACACACTCACCAAACTTCCCGATGTGGACATCATCATCGCCTATACACCCGCGGAGGCACAATCCGATTTACAGGCGTTAATCGGAGAAGATGCCATCTACATCCCGCAAATTGGCGATGATCTTGGGGGACGGCTCGCTTCAGCAACACAATGGGCAACCGAGCAGGAATATACAAAGATTTTACTCGTCGGGTCGGATAGTCCGACACTACCGATTTCATATATCTCAAAAGCATTTGCTCTGCTCGACTCGCGGGATATTGTCGTTGGACCGAGCACAGATGGTGGCTATTACCTCATCGGCTTTTCTGTAAATGCCTTAGACATAACAATCCCTCACATATTTGAGGAAATCGCATGGAGCACGTCAGATGTCTTTCAACAAACAGTGGCACGTATCCGCTCGCTCAAAACAACCGTAGGACTCCTACCGCCGTGGTATGATATAGACACGGCTGAAGATTTGGCGTTCCTGCACGCCCACATATCGGCGACGCGGCTTGCAGGCGATACAGTGCAAGCCGTCAGAACAGAATCTCTATTGACAGAACTATTTTCATAAAAAAGGAGAATTGATTATGGGACAATTGGATGGAAAATTTGCGATTGTAACGGGTGGCAACCGTGGTATCGGTAAAGGAATCGCGAGAGGACTTGCCGCTGAGGGTGTGAGTCTAACGATCGCCGCAAGGAATGCTGAACTCCTTGAGCAGACTGCGAATGAACTCCGCGCAAATGGCACAAAGGTGTTGGCTGTGCCAACGGATGTAACAGACGAGGCACAGATCAAAGCACTCTTTGAAAAGACGATGTCGGAATATGGTCGTTTGGATATCCTCGTGAACAATGCCGGGGCATTCAATGCCGGTCCTATAGATGAACTCTCAACAGAGGATTGGGATTGGGTCGTTGGTGTGAATCTCCGCGCGCCGTTTATCTGCACGCGTGAAGCCTTTGGGATTATGAAGGCACAAGGTGAAGGTGGACGTATCATCAATGTCGGCAGTATATCGTCGCATCGGGTTCGTCCGCGCACTGCGCCTTATAGTGCTACTAAATTCGGCATCTGGGGACTGACACAGGTAACAGCACTCGAAGGAAGAGCACACGGCATTACGGCGAGCTGTTTGAAACCCGGTAACACTTACGTAGAACGTCATCAAAATCAATCACAAGCACCGACTGAACCGATGATGGATGTTGACGATCTTGCACAAGCCGCTGTCCTGATGGCAACGCTCCCACCACACATTAATATGTTAGACGCAACCGTCTTACCGGTCGGTCAACTCTATGTCGGACGTGGATAACTTTTTAATTATACCTTCTGGTGTTGCAGGCTGCGTTTTTGGTTAAGAATCGCTATCACAAATCGCTTCTATAGGAAAGACTTCACCGATGGAGACAATTATGAGAGTGAATCGGACCCAATTCATGGAAGAAGGGTACCTCGTTCTGCGAGAGGTGGTCCCGCCGGAAGAACTGGACGCGCTTCGGGAAAGTTATGAATTAATGGTATCGCGCCAGCGGGACATCTGGGCGAGAGAACGCGGACCGAACGAACCACCGGGCGGCGTATGGGAGACTTCTCCGCAACCGCGTCTACAACTCGGACACAACCCACTTGCGGGGCTTGTCGATGAAAAAACAGCGAGTGCTGTCGAAATTTGGGCACACGAAAACATGCAAGGGGTCAGCACCGAACTGCTCGGTGAGGAAGATGCAGGCGTTACTGAGATGATGCTCATGTGCAGTCCAGTCAAAGACTGTGGACCCGCTGCATGGCACCGCGATCATCACCCTATTGATACAGCCCCATTACAAGGCTATATCGACGATATTGTGGAGACGGGACCGCGCTACGTTCAGTGGAATCTCTCGCTCTACGACGATAACGTGCTGTGGGTGCTACCCGGCAGTCATCTGCGGGTGAACACTGAGGCAGAAAACGAACTGTTGCTGGCAGATCCGAAAGTGCCGTTACCGGGTGCCGTTCAGACGCACCTCAATGCAGGCGACGGTGTCGTTTATATTTTGCCCATCTTGCATTGGGGAAGCAACTATAGTCGGAAGATGCGCCGCACGATCCACGGCGGATTTGCAAACTACACACACTATCAAGCACTCGACTATGTGGATTATCTGTCGCCGGAAGTCCAAGAGAGGTTCGATGGGTGGAATAAACGCAGTAATCAAATGCAGATATGGTGTGAAGATGCACTCCGCGCTGCTATAGAAAAGGATGCCGCTGCCTACCACACAGCACTCGAAAACCTGCATCCGAATAGAGGTGAAAAAGGGAAGATGCTCTCAACGGTCTTTTTGTGCAAAGCCGCCTGTTTCGTTGCGCTCGAACACGGCTATGAACTCCCAGAAATCCCGGATGACCTTCGGAATCGTAGCAAAGGTTTCCACGCTATCACGCTCAATTGGGGACCCCCCTTCGCCGAAGGATTCACGAAAGAGGAAGCCGCTACGGTGTGGGAGAGGTTCAAGCCGCTTGACACGCTCTTGAAAACCGACGAAGAGCTGTATCTCCCCGGTTTCCAATCGGGTCCGATGCATTACTATTTCAATGAAATGCCTACCGATTTCGGTGTTTCAGATTTCATTAAATCGTGGTAAGCATAGGTATCCGACCGCTTGGCTACAACGGTAGTCCGAGCATCCCACTGAGATAGAAATACGCTTCCTCGGTATAGCGTGGGAGATTTTCCGGATCTTCAACTTCCAACTCCAACGTCAGATCGCCTTGGTAGCCGACTTCTTGGAGCGTTTCGATAATCTGCTTGAGCTTGAGTTCACCGCGTCCAATCCCAACAGATACGGTACCGAGATGATCCTTGAGATGCACGGCATAGATACGGGAACCGAATTGACGAATCGCGGCGAGCGTATCAACACCCGACGAGTGGAAATGCCCTGTGTCTATGCAGACCCCGACTCGCTCGTCAGGAATAGCATCTAAAATCGCTTGGAAATCCTCTGGTTGTTCAAGCACATTCCCGTGGTGTGGTTCAAGCGTCAACTTGATTTGACTTTCTGATGGCATACGCTGCAACACCTCGCTCACACAGGAGGTGACTCTGTCCAAGGCACCCGGTTCTGTTCTCGGTTGTGCGCCACTTGTTGTCAAGTGTGTCGCCCCGAGTCCTTCAGCGACTTCGACACACCTTGCGATCGCACCTGCGCGTGTATCAACATCGGCACTGTCCTGTCCACCCCATCCCGGCGGATAGAGTCCAGCACACTTTAAGCCGGAGGCATCGACCTTCGCTTTCATATCATTTATGTCAAAAGCGTGGGCAGCGTCCACACTCCAGATGAGCGGTCCGTGAATTTCCATCAGTCGGTAGCCGATCTGTGGTGCGTATTCCAAGGTTGCGGCGACCTCATCTTTAGCGTAACCGCGGTAACAGATAGAAGCACAGATAATGTCCATTTTTAATTATTCCTTGCGATTCGGTTAGGTCAATTTGGTTATTCTTATGGCAAAGCCGAATGACGCTGTAGCGAGACCGTTCAACTTTTCAGTTTTTCATAAATTGTGTTATAATACATTCAGATTAATCAGCAAACTTGGAGTCCATTAAAAAATGATTCAGCAAATCGAAATAACCTTACCGGAATACTCACGCGGTTTCCATCTCGTCACAGATGAGATTGTGAAATCGCTCGGTGAATTGCCGAAATCAGGTATCCTACACCTCTTTATTAAGCACACCTCAGCAGGATTGACTATCAACGAAAACGCAGATCCGACGGTCCGTGAAGACTTTGCCAACAGCTTCGACCGTCTCGTCAAGGAACGCGAACCTTTCTATAAACACACAATAGAAGGTGATGACGATATGCCAGCGCATATCAAAGCGTCCCTTGTTGGTTTTACTGTCTCCGTTCCGATCACCAACCACCGTCCTAACTTAGGCATATGGCAGGGTATATATCTGTGCGAATTCCGAAATAGCGGTGGCAGACGAAATCTAACAGCAACCCTCTATTTTTAATTATACCTTGCGGAGAGATCACGGAGTCTGAATATTGAAGGTTTTCTCTATAGAGTCGCCTGCGCCGTTGTTGCAGGCTACGGTTTCGTTGCTATTTCATGTGTAGATGTCGTTCCTAAGTAGGGTTATGACAAAGCGTTATAGAGTTCTATATGCCTTTGTAGCACTGCATCTGAATCCGGCGGATTGATGACCTCAATAGAGACGAATCCGTCATATCCATCCTGTGCGAGAAGTGTAAGCGAATCTTTTTCCGTGTCTGGTAAGGGTCCATTGTCGCCGAAATTGACATGCGCATGCCGTACCTTGCCGCGTAGATGCACATACGCAACATTGACGGGTTCGCCATGTCGAACATGATGCGCAGCGTGCCAATTCGCAAAGGTGTTCTGCGCCCCAGCCCGGTGTAAAGTCTCGGTTACGTAACTCGCGATGAGATTGCCGTGTGTCTCTAAACAGAGAGCGACCCCTGCGTCCCCCGCCAAGCTGTCGCAAGCCCGAATGCCTTCGGCTTCCCAATCCAGCGTCTGTGACACTTCAACAGGTGTTTCCGGTACCCGATCCCCGAAAATCCGAATATTCTTCGCGCCCATCGTCTCGGACAGGTCAATATACCGTTTAAGTAAATCTACCTGTTCGGCGCGTTTTTGCGGGTCCGGATCTATGAATCTTACTCCAGTTGCTATACAGGAGAGTTCAATACCACTATCGGCAAAGCGGCGACGTGCATCTTGTAGCTGCTGTGGTGTTGAATCCAGCTCTACACCGTGCCCGTGATCCCACTCTACGCGGAGTTCTAAGTGCTCGTAATTGTAGTGTTTCGCTTTATCAATGAGTTCCGCCAGCGTTAGCGGCGGACAGACAGATGACATAAAACCAAATTTCATTTTTTAATTTTTCCTTGCGGATTTTTCATTTTTCCTTGCGGAGTAATGAAGTGAGTTTCAAAATTAACGGGTTTCCTTTCTCCTATCCGTCCTCCATTACATTACGGACTACAGTTTCGTTAAAATCCGCGTCATCTGTGTAATCCGCGTCATCCGCGATTCAGACGTTTTCCTCTTAATCTGCCTGAGCCGTTGGTGCAGGCTTGCCATTAGAAACATCAAAAAACGGTAGCATATTTTGGTAAGTTAACCTCAATTTCCAATATATGAACTGCCGTTCCCCCGCTTTCTCACGTTGATCTTGACGGGTAAACGTCTTGTTAACTCCTGAATGTGGCTGATGAGAAAGATACTTCGTCCTTGCATGCGGAGTCCCTCCAATGCCGCGATAGCGATGTCAAGCGTCTCCGTATCAAGGGTGCCGAACCCTTCATCAAGGAACAGCGAGTTGAGTTGTGCGCGTCCGTGACTGAGTTCCGAGAGTGCGAGAGCCAACGCAAGACTTGTCAGGAATGATTCCCCACCGGAGAGTGTTTCAACCGGGCGTTCTTGATTCGCGTTCCAGCGATCAATGACGGTCAAGTTGCCGATGCTCTCAACTTTAAGTTCGTAGCGATCTGAAGTGAGGTACCGCAGCTGCTCATTTGCCAAATTACTCATCTGTCTGAACATAATCTCCAGTGCGAAATCGCGTAAGGCCTGTTTAGCAATTATCCCGTGTAATCGCTGCCAGCGTTCCATTTCTTTTTCGGCTTTATCTAACTTAGCAGCGAGAGCCTCACGTTTCTTAAGCGCATCTTTCAAACCTTTGATTCTCTCCTCTTGTGCACCAATCTCTTTCTGCTTTTCCTGAAACTGTGTTTCAATTGCTCCAAGTTGAATTTCAACCTGTTCTAATGCATCTGGATCATAAGGTGTTTCCTCAAACCGAGTTTGCAACGCAGTAATCTCTAAGACAAGCCTCTGTAGTTCATCCACATGCATATCAATTTGGTGGGTTAAGTCTTGTATCTGATCATCGTCTCGGAAGGCATTATCGTGTGCTTCTGCTGTGTCAAATCCTGCCTTCTCTAACTTATCGAAGTAAACTTGGTGTGATGCGTCTAACTTTTCAACAGAAGCATTAAACTGTTTCTCACACATTTCATGGGCAGTCCGTTTTTGTGTCAGCAAATTTTGACTGTTCTGTAATTGTTGTTCAGCACTATCGCGTTCGTTCTCTTTCGCCTGTCGCTCGGCTTCTAACACTTCAATAGCTTGGTTAATCTCATCTTTTGTGTCCAGCCCGCCAGTTTTCTCGCGAGCAGCAGTTAGAAATGCTTCCTGTTCACGCATGTATTCGTCTTTTTCGTTTTTCAACGCTTCACGGCTGTTTCTCAGGTTCTGAAGTGTCCCGTGTTCTGCTTTGATATTCGCATTAAGCACTCGGATATCTGCCTCTGCTTTACCAAGTTCAGCTTCACGCGATGCCACCGTTTCAATCTTATCTTCAAATTGATCTACTGCCTCCTTCGGTGAAACGCCGTGAAAGGTATCAGGCATAGATTCCCAGAAACGCGTTTCTGTAGCCTTAATATCCGCTTGCAAATCCACAATCGTATTGTTCAGGCCTTCGAGTTGTGTTTGAGTATCGTTCAAAGCATTCGTCTCGCGAGTGATGTCGTTCTCACAAGTTTCGAGTTGCTGCGACACTATCTGAAGAGAATTGTCTGCTTGTGTGTACGTTTGTTTGGCTTCTGTAATGTCTGTGATAACTGTATCCGCAATGCCAAACTGTTCGGATACCCACGCTGACGAAACATCAGCGTCCGGATAAATCGCCTGCCATTCAGTGAGAAGTTTCGCTGTATCCTCCTGCAGCGTCTCTATCTCTGCTGTACATGTCTCAATCTGATCGGCAGTGTTGTTTTTATTCTGTCTGGTCTGAATCTGCTTCGTTTTCAGGGTTTGTAGTTCTGTTTGTGCTGCGTCTGACTCGGCTTTCGTAGCGACTAAAGCATTTTCGGCATTCTGTAGTAATTCCTCACTTTCTGGTTCGACAACCTGGGCGTATGGATGTTCTGTTGCACCACACACCAAACACGGCTCTCCGGAGTGGAGATGCTGTCGGAGTTGATTGATTGGATTCGCTAAAAGCAGGGATTCCCGCTTTTGTATGCACTCTTGAACGGCTTTTTCTGCAAGCTGACACACTTCGGTTTGGCTCGCTAAATCGGTTTCGAGTTGTTCAAGTGCAGCCTCCAGTGTCCCTACAGTCTCACTTAAGTCGTTCAGTTGGTTTTTGGTATCCGCCAAATCGTCTTGTTTCGTCTCATATTCTTGTGCGATCGGTTGTGCCTTAGATGCCTGCTGTTTTCGATCTGCCCATTCCTCGTGAGTACCGGTAGTCAGTAGTTCATTCAATTGCGTCATAGCATCTGCTAACGTTGTCTCCGCCGCTGCTTTTTCCGAAAGATGTTCTTCCTGAGTTTTAGATAATTTCTCAATTTCCTTTCTTAACGAGGATACTTTCTTTTCAGCACTCGCACTATTTGTCAACTCCGTTTGCAACCGCTTTTCTTGAGATTTGAGTTGATCCAAAAGACGGGTGGTTCGGGTGAGACGTTGCTGTCGATTTGATGGAAGTCGATTATTTTCCAAAAAACGCTGTGCGTCATCAATCTGTGTCTGCAAATCAGTCTGCTGCGTATGTCTATCCGTTAATTGGTTTTCCAGTGCATCCATCTGATTATTTACATCTATCAATTCTGGTGTCCGCTTATCCGCTTCAGAAAATCGTTCCGCTGCTCGTTCTACATCAGACTTTGCTGCAGTGTAAATCGGCATCTTTTGATCTCGTTCTTCAGACGCAGTTTGATATGCAGTCTTTTTCTTGTCATAGATGGTTTTATGATCTTCAACTTGTGCTTCTGCCTTCCCTTTCTCAATTGTCGCGTTACGGAATTCTTCCTCATAGTTATCATATTCCGATTGTGCAGTATCAAATTCCCGTTTATCTGGAAGGAGACGTTGGGCACGATTCGCGTTTTCGAGTTCTACCTGAAGCGCATCAATCTCCGGCCGTTGCGCTAATAGTTCTGCTCGCCGTTCTTTCGAGGACTGTAGTTCCTCAAATTCTTCTTTACGTTTGCTCTCCCGCTCCTTTTGTCCCTGAATGTGCTGATTCTTTTCACCTAACGTTTCTACTTCTGTGTGTAATCTGTCATGTTCTGACTCGGCATTCTTGAGTTGCTCGTGAGAAGCTTCTGGAATTCCCTTCAGTTCGTCAATTACCGCATCATAAGCAGCCTTCACCTCTGCTACTTTGCGGTTCAATGCTGCTCCGAGTATATCATAGATGTGTACACCGGCAGTTGCTTCCAAAATATCACGTCTGTCTTCCTTATCTGCCTTCAAGAATGCCGCGAACTCGCCTTGTGCTAACATGATGGAACGTGTGAAGGCATCAAAATCGATACCTAAAATGGATTTTACCTCTTCACTCACTGTGTTTTGGCTCGAACCGAGAGATTTACCCTTCTGCAATTTATCAGTGATTAATTTCTCACCGTCCGCATAACGCAACTGCACCCTCGGAGAACCCGATTGTTTAGCAGACCAAGTCGCCAGATAACGGGTGCCGTTTGCAATAAAATGTACTTCAGCGAATCCCTCTTTTTCGCCATGACTGATAAGGTGCTTTGGATTTTGGCTGCCTTGTCCGGTCAAACGCGGGGTTTTCCCGTAGAGTGCGATACAAATCGCATCTAATAACGTCGTCTTCCCAGCACCTGTCGGACCGGTAATTGCCACGAGAGACGCATCATCCAACGGAGACTTTTCAAAATCGATCTCAACCGGCTCACGAAAGCTATTTAGGTTCTTAAGTTTCAATTTACAAATTTTCATTCGGAGTCCTCAACCATCTGAACTAATTCTTTAAATGTTTGCATCAAAATGTCGTCGGGGGGTTCGCCATCAAATTTTTTTCTATGAAACTGCTCGAAAATTTCTTCAGGACGCTTCATGTCTTCAACGGAGATTTTCGGTCCTTCCTTCGCCTCCGGCTGTTCAAGTTCAACGCTTAAAACATCGCCACCACGATCGCTGAATGCTTGCCGAATTTTATCGCCGATGCCGACTGCTGGGGAATTTAATTGCAGTTTGACTTGGATATACTTACCGTTCCAGTCCCCAGCCATAGCGTCTGATGTTACCGATGCTTCATCACCTTCAACGGTACATAATTCTTTAAAGACGGGTATCTCAATTTCCTCATCACGGATGAGCGTGTCGTCGTCAACCAATTCCAGCAGATACATCTTTTTACGATAATCGGCTTCGTTGAACCTCAGCGGGATCGGTGAACCAGAATACCGGACAGGATAATCAGCACCGCTGATTGTTTGCGGTCTGTGGAGATGTCCGAGGGCAACATAACTGACATCTTTAGGGAAATCGCCAGCATGTGTAGCGGTCGCTCCGCCAATCTGGACATTCCGCTCGGAATTGCTTATTTTTCCGCCTTGAACGAAGAGATGTCCCATTAAAATTTTGGGGAGATCCGCTGGCATGGCAGCAACGCAATCGGCATAGAACGCTTTGAACCGTTCACGATAGCGTTCACTTCGATCTGCCTCCGTCTCATACGAAAGGTGTCGGAGATCGCTTTCTGAGAGGAATGGAACAGCAGCAACAGCAACCCGTGGATTGTTACGCGGGAAGGTGAAGACACATTTGGCGGGTTCATCCGTAAGTCCGACGACGTAAATTCTGCCCATCTCAAGGAACTCTCGTGGGGCTTCCAAGTGTCGGGGTGAATCGTGATTGCCTGCGGTAATTACCGCGTATGCATCCGTTTTATCATAAAGACGATAGAGGAATTGGTAATAGAGGTTCGTCGAGTCCGATGAGGGGAGGGCTGTATCAAAGATATCACCTGAAACGAGGAGGAGTTCAACCTTACGCGCTTGGATTGTCTCAAGGAGCCAGTCCAAGAATTGTTTGTGTTCGTCAAGTCGTGAGCGTTCGTGGAGTTTTTGTCCGATGTGCCAATCGGCGGTGTGTAGAATTCTCATCTCTTATTTTCGGTGTGGAAACCCCTGAATTCATTCAGGGGAGGAAACACCGCTCCTATAGTAAAAGTTCAGGCGTGTGAGCACTCTAAAATCAGACCTCTTCGCCCCTGTGGTTAATCGTTTGTTTTCCATACTGTATATCGAAAACAAACCCTTTGCGTTAACACCAGCAAGTCGTGTTAGACCGTATTTGACATGCTGAATCAATGTATTTTTCACAAGGTTTCCTTGACCTAATACAGTGCCACCCACCCGTGTGCGTTTACCACCTTTCGCTTCCTGTTGTCTATGGAGCTCTCTTCGCTTTATCGGTATCGGTGAAACACACAGTAAGTCTGTGTTATCAGGGACACCCGAACCCCCAACCGTGTGATACGCCAAGCACCAACTATCTACACAATGAGCGTCAAAGGTTTCTGCTAACTTCTTTGAGGACTTCTTAAGACCTAACCTATCTCGTATTTCTTTCGTCTCCCAACCTTGTAAAGTTAACAGTTCCCACCGTTTACGAATTTCGGTATAGAACCATTTTTTACCGACTTCAAGGGGGCTAAACGATTGATTCCACCTCTTCGCACGTTTTATAGTGCGTGCCTTAATATCCTCAACACATACGTGTGTAACCGGATACAGTTTGGACAACCCATCCAATATCCGAAGTTTCCAGTCCCATCTCGCACGCGTGCCTGCGGGGACACGTTCTCTATTAGATAGATTGTGCTTTTTCTGTTTTCGATTCGGACATTTACGAGACCTTCGACCTCTCCGCAACTCACGACGCTTTTCAACTTTCTTGCCAACCTTGCTGTGAGCGTCTGCTTGCACATTCAAATAAGTGTGTGCCTCTGATTTGACGGTAAAGCCTTCTTTCTTACTACCGGGGTCTACACCAACGACTATATCTTGCGTGTATGCGTCTTCGGTCGCATAGTTAAGTCTGATACAGAATATACCATTAGACCAATAAGGTGAAGTGCATACGCTTATTTGGGCCACAATTTCGCAAAGTTAAGACAAGGTTTTTCGCTGAAATTCCATAGGTGTCAAATATCCTAACGCCGAATGTGGGCGTTTCTGGTGATATACTTGTTCGATAAACTGTCCGATGCGATCTCTCGCCTCGGTAATGCTTTGATAGTCATTGAGGTGGACTTCTTCCTCCTTGAGGGTTCGGATGAGTCTTTCGGCATACCCGTTCTCCCAAGGGCGTCCTCGCTGAGCGACAGAAATCTCAATGCCATGTGCTTCGAGCGTGGTAACATAGACCTTTGAAAGATACTGCACGCCTTGATCGGAATGATGAATCTCCGGGACGCTGTGGTCCAATGCTTCTTTCAGCGGTTTGAGCGTCAGAGATTGTGTCAAGTGCTGACTGAGTTGCCAAGCTCTGATCATCCGGGTGAAAACATCCATGAGCAGGCAGAGATAGATGAAGCGTCCCTTGAGACGCACATAGGTAATATCGGAAACCCAGACCTGATCCTGACGAGAGACCTCAAGGGTTTCGAGCCGGTTGGTCCAGGGTTTCTCCCCCTGAAGCGATTTTGTGGTGTGACCGGAAACCCGCTTGACGGAGACCAAGAGATTCATTTCTTTCATCAACCCAGCGACGCGTCGGGTCCCAACGGTGTATCCCTGACGCTGTAGCAACTGCGTGATACGCCTATACCCGTATCTCGGATACTGTCCGGCAAGTTTCTCTATTTCTGATCGCAGGACCGCTTCGGACGGATCCTCTTGGCGGTGATAATAGAAACTACCCCGGTTGACACCGAGGATGCCACAAATATCTCGCACGGAATGCTCCTTTTGCAATGCCGAAATGAAGCATCGCTTTTCAGACAACGTTAGTCCAACCCTGTCAATAGTTTTTTTTGGATGTCTAACGCCACGGCCATTCTCCCAACGAGATGCTCAAGGTGAGTGATACGCTTCTCGGAGACCTCGCTGGACGGTTTATCAGTAGAATCAAACAGCGAGGGGGCTTTTTCAAGAAACTGCTGCTTCCATTTTGAGAGTTGGTCCTCATTGAGATTATGACGCCGACACACTTCTGCTTGAGAAGTCGCACCGCTAAGAACCTCCAGAACGAGTTCCGTCTTAAACTCGGAGGTGAATTTCCTTCGTTTGGCCATTAGATAACTCCTTTCAGTGAGATTGTATTATAGCACAATCTTGTTTTAGGGAGTGGCCTAAAAAACCGTAGGCAGTACAAGGCGTGGCTAAACCTTTCTTAATCAGCATGCCCGCCTTATTCGCACGCGTAGGCATCAACTTCTGACCTGTTTGACTCGTCACCGGAACAAACATAGTTTGTAATCTCCCTTTCGGGTTGTATATTGCCCCTTCCAGATCGTAATATCGGCATTGATATAGGACGAGGGGAGTATCCTAAATACTTTTGTGAACCACCACAGATATTACGATATATTACTGTAGAAAATAGTTTAACTTGTGGAGTGGACGTTTGGTATACGCTTCACACAGGTCCCCCGAATTTATTCGGGGGTTATTGACATTTCTCGTGCGTTTACCATCCGTTATAGATTGTTTCGCGGATCTAATAGGCATTATCTTAGCAAATTCTAAGCCTTTTTTCAAGCAAATTAACCATGTCACTTACCCCCATTTTTTTTCGAGGGTAGATTGTGGTTGATACCGTGAGGTTTGTGTGTGAGAAAGTTAGTTGGCAAGTGCCTGCGAAAGCGGATCCCCCCTCGGATGTATCTGCGTGAAAAAGGAGAGAAGAAAGTGTTGGTTCCATAAGTCCGTGAGAACGTTTTTGATAACAGTAATAACAGAAAAACTTTTTCTGTTATTACTGTTGTAGGCTTTCTCCCAATGTGTAGAGGCAACCTTCTCATAACTGATAAAAAGCAATCCATAAGAGAGGCAGGCAGACAACCACAGGACATCAAGACGGACTTGTGTCGGTTTTTTCAAGACGAGTTTTCTAAATCCGAAGCACGACTTTATATCTCGGAACCCGTGTTCAATCTGCATGCGGCGTTTATAGCAGTGATGTATCTGATGTCCACTGAGACGATTTGAAATCAGATACATCGGGTCTTTGAAGCCTGCGTCTCTGATAATATAAAGTTGCAGCGGTATCTGTTCGTGCGCCTGATACAGGATATGCGGATACCAGCCAACGTCGAGGTCATCAAGCTTCTTCAGACTTCCATCAAGCGTAATACTGACATGCCTCGGCACACGCATCACAAATAGGATATCCCGCGCCTTGAGAAACTTGATGACGTATCGCGCACGCGCAAAACCCCGATCAAAGACCAGAACCGGACGTTGGTCGTGTTTCGACACAATGCCTAAAGCCTCTTGGTAAACATAGCCACAGAAGTATCGGATGATCTCGTTATGACTCTTATAGATACCCTCGCGGATCTGGACATCGCTATAGATAAAGGAGAACACAGGAATCGCACGATGTCGAAAGGGGATCGCAACAACCAAAGCTTTCCACCCCGCAATCAGATCCGTCTCATCAACAAGCAAATACAGATGATCGTTAGCACTCTTGGAAAACCAACCGACAACCGATACAAACCAAGCACCTTTGAGCGCATCAAGAGGCAGCGGGGTTTCAAGCAACCGCAGAAACCTTTTCTCTTTCGACTTCTCCCGGGCAACAACAATCGGCAAGCGCGACGCAATCTCATGGATCCGAAACGTTCTCGCAACACTTATCGCGACCAAGACGAAGCAGAAGTTGCGGAACATCGGTTTTTTCATAGCAACAGACTTGCATATTTCCGCAAAACGTGTTAGCATGGGTTCCGGATTTACCCGTTTCGGGTACGTCTTTTTCATAAAATACCTCCTTACATGTTTTGTGAACTCCGTTTACAAACCTTCGCTGTAAGGAGGTATTTTATCATAAACCTACTGAGTTTCTCACACTTTTAACAACAAAAACCTTTTAACACATACCTTCAGAAAAAAATGGGGGTAAGTGACAATTAACCATTGGACAAAAAATATGAGGCATGATAGATTAAAAACCATTCTAAAGTCATTCGCTTTTGACGTTCGCTGTCTACACGAAAAAACATATTTTCCCCACTTGCAGTAGGTGGGAGTAAGGAGTTAGACTATGAGTAACAACGGACGCACCTTCACCGCAGAATTGGAAGAGATGGAAGTCTACGGTGAAACGCGGGTCGGATGGGATGAAAACACACCTGTCAATGAAACCGTCGATGCGGAAGGAAATCTCTTCCCCGGCAAGAGAGGATTCGGCGTAGCAGACCCTAACTCACCCAAACGTCGTGTTTACGACGATCCAGAGGTCGAGGCACTCCGCGAAAAGTTACGCGATCACAACGGCATTCGTGGACTTGAAATCTGCGAACCCCACGAAACCGAGAAAATCGCTCGAATTTTCCATCGTGACGGTTTCGCTGTCGTTAAGGACCTGCTCAACGCCGAGCAACTTGCTCGCTGGAGAGAAGGGTGTGCCGAAGCACTACGCGACATTCTGTCAATACCAGGACCCGATAACAGAAAATACATAACTGAAACAGGGCGGCTCCCACACCGCTATAGTTACGGCACCTCTTCCGCTTCAAGACAGATGCTGCACCATGCCGCTTGGGCAAACATGATAGATTTGCCGACAACGACCCCTATCGTCACAGAAATCTTCGGTTCTTCGGACTACCGGGTGTGGGGTTCTGGCGGCGACCTCTGTCTCCCCGGGGCAGTAGAGTACCAACACTTGCATTCTGACGGCAGGGATTCACAGCACCTCACCGAAGCACGTATTCGGCAAGCGGAACGCCTTGGTCTCCAACTCCATAGAGACGACAACGGAAACCTTGATGTCCCCTCACAAAAGATGATTATGGAGATGACCCCGCCGACTGTCACCATTAACTTTGTCATGTGTGATCTAACGTGGGAGAACGGTCCGATTCGTCAGATTCCGGGGTCTCATACACTGCAACAGAACCCACCGCCACCGGGCGACGAACCCGATTGGATGAAACACTCGACACTCGTCGGTGCGACAGCAGGTTCGGGTGTATTCCGGGATAACCGCGCATGGCACGGGGCAACCCCTAATCTTTCCAAGGAAATACGCGCATTGCCTAATGTCGAGTACGCCGCACCGTGGCGTTCGCAACACGGTTTCAGCAGAATTATGCCGCACGAAATTTGGGAAACCTTGACACCCCACGCTCAGAAATTGTGTGAGTGGATCAAAGCAGATCCAGGTGTCTGGCCCCCCGGTGCCGGTATTATGCATCCGCTCGCAAGCAAGCGCGCAGAAGCTGCTAAGGGTTAATAGGAGGAAATAAGACATGTTAAACTGGGGCGTTATGGGTGCAGGTGGCATCGCTTATGTCTTCTGTAACGGCATGCGTTTTACAGACTCCGGGCAGATTCTTGCCGTCGCGAGTCGCACCCAATCCAAGATGGACAGACTCGTCAACGACTTCGGCATCCCGCGCCAATACAACGATTACGCCGATCTGTTGGCGGACGATGATATCGACGCTATCTATATTGCCACAATTCACCCACTTCATGCGGAATGGGCGATAAAGTGTGCTGAAGCCGGAAAACATCTCCTCGTGGAGAAACCGATCAGTATGAACCGCGCCGAAGCCGCGGCGATGGTAGATGCGGCACGTGAAAACGACGTGTTTCTCATGGAAGCTTTTATGTATCGCTGCCATCCACAGATCACAAAAATGGTCGAACTGATACAAGATGGCGCGATCGGTGATGTTCAAGTCATCCGCGCGACCTTCGGCTACCGTTCGGGTTTCAACCCACAGAGCCGAATCTATAACCATGAAATGGGAGGCGGTGGCATCCTCGACATCGGAGGCTATACGGCTTCAATGGCTCGGAAGATCGCAGGTGCAGCGGCGAACAAGCCGTTTCTGGATCCGATCTCCGTAAAAGGGAACGGGAAAATAGGTCCTACAGGTGTTGACCACATCGCAGTCGCTTCCCTGAAATTTGAGAACGATATTATCGCGGAGATAATTTGTGCTGTTGAATGTAGTTATGGAAGTAGCGTTATCATCTACGGAACGGACGGAACCCTCACGATTCCGAACCCGTGGCTACCGTCATCGCCTTGCCGAGGTGCGAGAACACCGTTGCCTCCTGACACAACTTTCCCCGCGACGCAGCTTATCGTTGAATCGTCCGAGAGCAGGGAACCCACTGAAGTGACAGTCACCGCTGATAGGGATCTGTTTACCTACGAGGCGGATACGGTTGCGACACATATTGCTGATAGGCAAGCACCGGCGATGTCTTGGGACGACACGCTCGGGAATATGGAACTGCTGGACGCTTGGCTCGCAGAGGTAGGGGTTGTTCATTAGATAATATTCAAACGTAGAATTCTACAATCATTCAGGAGCGAACACCGATGGTGAGAGACGAAATTTTTCAGGAACGCGTTGTCCGGGTTGAAAAGCCGTCGGCGCACTTTACACTACTTCGGAACGCCGATGGTGATTTCCTCGGCGTGTCTGACACTAAAGAACTGGTAACTTTTGATTATACCGACGATAAGGTGATATGGGAAACAGTCAAAGGTGCCAATGTTTATCGTCACGTCGGCACGGATATCCAACTTGAAGCCGAATCTGCTGACGCTGAGAACGGCTGCTATCTTCGTTATAACGCGGATCTACTCGCGAGTGATGGCAGCGTAGGGACCGAAGGTGCTGTGTTCTCCGCTGGACACGGTCCCGCACATCTACCGTCTGAGTATCTGGAATCCTTCAAAGAGAACGGTTGGGTCTGCCTTCCCTCTATCATCGCCCCTGATATTGTCGAAGAGTTGGAGCGGGTGAGTTGCACGGGTCGCTGGGAATCGAGAACCTACGAGCGAATTAAACCACCTCTGAATGAGACGGCGGCGGTTGCAAAGATTGCAACGGAACCGGTCTCTTTGTGGCTCATGCGCCAATACATGCAGACACAGGAAATCCGTCTTGGACACTCCCCCGGTTTCGCGATACTCACACCAGACGATGGTGAACGGAGAGTTCAAGGTTGGCACTCAGACTTTCCGTATCTCTGGGGTATTGCCGGCAGTGAAGTTGTCAACCGAATACCGGTTCACAAGGTCGATGGTTTGGTCATGGGTGTCCAGCGGAACCTCTGCGTCTCAGAATTTCGCAAGGAAAACGGGGCGACCTGTTTCAAACTCGGATCTCATACACTCGGTCAAGGTCCACCGATAGAATGGGTAAACGGAAACACCTCCCGGCAGGATGGGTACCGTGAGTCCAAAGGATTGCCATACACCGGACCGGATGCCGATGTCGTTGAGGCACCGCCGGGGAGTTACATCGTCTACGATTCTCGGATTTGGCATCGCGCTGGCGTAAACCGTACATCACATAAGCGTGCTGCGATGTTGCAGGCAGTTATTCCGATGTACATCATGCCGTTCATGGATACAAGTCGTCCGTACAAAGACTTTATCCACGGTCCTTTTGCCAAAGAGCTGACAGCACTTGAGCATAAAGAACTTGAGGCGATCATGGTAAATAAGATGGTTGGACCCCAGGGGCATCTGGCAATCACCGTTGACGAAGAATTGACTGAGAAAATACGTCCACTTCAATAATATCATTATAGTAAAGTTTAGAATTAATTAGACACTCTAAAGAGGCGAGGATACAATCCTCGCCAGCGGCGGGGAGGGGTGTTTCGCTGAGCAACTGTCTACATATTTTTCGACTTTACTATAAGAGTTAAGGAGACAAGGAATGCGGAAAGCCAAGATTGCCTCCGTAGGTTGCGGTTGGGTCGCAAAACGTTGGCATCTGCCAACAATCGCGGAGTTGACGAAAAGAGGGGAGCTGGATTACATAGCCGTATGTGACGCAGACGCGGATACGGCTCGCGAAGTCGGTGAAACGTACGGTCTCCCGTACTATACGGATGTCGAGGAAATGCTGGAGAAGCACAGTGACATCGACGTTGTTGACATCAGTACTGGCGACTATACACATCATCTCATCGCGAAGATAGTCGCTGAACACAAGATGCATCCGATCGTCGAAAAACCGATGGCACCGACCCTCGCCTGTTGCGATGTAATCATAGACAGTTGCAGAAAAAACGGCGTCCATTTTGAGGTCGCCGAGAACTATTTTCGGATGCCTGGGGATCGGATCATCATAAAACTGATTCAGGAAGGTGTGCTGGGTGATATTATGCGAGTGCACTTTATCGAACCGTTTGGACGTAGAGGATTTGTGCACGGTGCCGGAAAACCGCGCGGTATAGAGTCCCCGATCTCAACATTTACTTCCCACTCCGGTGTCTGTATTGACATGGGTGTTCACCGGATGTCCCAACTCCGATTTTATGCCCAAAGTGAACCGAAACGCATTACGGGAATCACCAAGCAATTCGCTCCCGGGCCCAACAAAGTCTACGAAGATTGGGGGCACGCGCTGATTGAATTTGAAAGCGGCGGTGTCGGTATTTATGAGACCTCTCAGGTCGGAGAGGAAACGATTAAGTACAGACAGATTATGGGAACGAAAGGTGTGATAACGGATGTTGATTTCTGGACAGCCGATTTTCCGCTGAAGGTCCTCGACAACGGTGAAATGAAAGATATCCCAATCGAAACGGAACGTCATCAGGTCGATGGTGTAGATGTCCTTTCGAGAATCGTCGTGCATACCGATCCAGAGATTGTCTATGAAAATCCTTTCAGAACTTACGCAATCGACGATTGGAATGTCGGAACCGCCGAAGAGATTATGACCACAGCGAGAGCGGCACTCACAGGAGAACCACCGGAGTACGGCATCGAAGGCAGGAAAGATGTGGAGATGTGTATCGCTTTATACGAATCTTCACGTTTGGGGATGATGCCCATCGACCTTCCAATCACGGAAACGACGGGTTATGAACAGATGGTTCACGACGAATACCGCCAAAAATTTGGTCATGCCATTGACGCGTAATGGAATCTATTCATAACTAATTTCGCCAATCTCAGGTAGGTGTCAATTTAAGGTTTCCGTGGGGTATCCGTAGGTTGGGTAGAACGGCGTTACGGAAGGCGGATGTCAGTCCGCCAAACACACGTCAAATCCAACACGACATCATATACACGCAACACCGAATGAAACCCAACTTCATAGCCTTAGAACCCCGGAAACTTCACAACAAATGCGTTGGGTTTCACTGAGTATGTGGTGAATATAGCGTATATGGAGAAACCTCCGTTTTTCTCTGATTTTTTACGGTTTTGGTGGCATCCGTTCTACCCAACCTACGACGGTAAGAGGCGGTTGCTTCTAAAATTGATGCCTATGGGTTGAGCAACGCGAAACCCAATTTCCCCTTCATAGCAAGGTTCCTTCCTTCACTTCCGCCATCTAACACCTAAAAACACAATAACGCCAGCAGCAACGAAAAAACTTTGTAAATTTTTCCTATCCATTATATACTCTCTACGGCAAAGGTAATACTCCAAGTAAAAAGGAAACACGCGCATGAACATTCTCGTCCTCCATGGACCGAACCTACACCTCTTAGGGAAACGCCAACCGGAAATCTATGGACATCAAACGTTATCGGATATTAACAATACACTTGACCGGCAAGTAGCCGCATCGCCGCACGCGATTACACTCAAAATTTTTCAATCTAACCACGAAGGCGAACTCGTCTCTATTATTGGGGACCACATCGACTGGGCTGACGGTATCTTGATTAATCCTGCAGCCTACACACATACCAGCGTTGCGATCCGAGATGCGCTCTCTACGGTTGCGCTCCCCGTCATTGAGATTCACCTCTCCAATATTTACGCTCGTGAAGAATTTCGGCATCATTCCTACATATCAGCGGTTGCAGTTGGTGTCATCGGCGGTTTCGGGACATATAGTTACACCCTTGCTCTTGAGGCAATGATCCAAATTTTGCAACAAAATCTGGAAAATTAAAAAAAATGGCAAAAAACCCTTTTATACCGTTTAGTCGTCCGTGGATTGATGATACTGAAATCGAAGCCGTTAGCCAAGTCCTCGCCTCTAAATGGATTAGCACAGGTAACAGAGTGCGTGAATTTGAACGTGCCTTCGCCGAATATCTCGGTGTTAAACACGCCATCGCTGTCAGTTCCTGCACTGCCGCGCTGCATCTAAGCCTTGTTGTCGCCAAGATCGGTAGCGGCGACGAAGTTATCACGACTCCTTATACCTTCACAGCGACGGCTGAGGCGATCCGATATGTCGGTGCTAAACCCATCTTCGTGGACATCGAACCCGATACTTTGAACATCGACATAACCAAAATCGAGCAGGCGATAACCCCACGCACGAAGGCAATAATGCCCGTCCATTTTGCTGGTCTCCCATGTGACATGGATGCGCTACAGGACATCTGCCGAAACCATAACCTTGTCCTCATTGATGACGCGGCTCACGCCATTCCGACCGAATACAAAGGTCAATACATCGGCAACATCGGCGACCTATCCGCTTTTAGCTTCTACGCAAATAAAAACCTGACGACAGGGGAAGGTGGTATGATTACTACCAATAATGATGCCTTCGCCAAACCACTCCGCCCGATGCGGCTCCATGGCATTGATAAAGACGCTTGGGCGCGCCAATCGCAACGCTCTATCTGGCGGTATGACATCGCGACTGAAGGTTATAAATACAACATGACCGATATTCAAGCGGCGATGGGACTGTGTCAACTCATGAAACTCAACAAACAGCATGAACGTCGCCGAAATTTTGCGCAGATATACCAAACGGAACTCGCGAATCTCCCGCACATCAGCACACCGGTGGCACCCGATAATCCCAACGCGCATTCGTGGCATCTCTACATTATCCAACTCCACTCGGGTAATCGAGATGAATTCGTGGAATCCCTACGCGAGGCAAACATTGAATGCAGTGTTCATTATATCCCGTTACATCTCTTTGAATTTTATCAAGAGCAATACGGCTACCGTGTCGGTGATTTCCCGTGCGCTGAGGCGGCATTTGAACGCGTCGTGAGTCTCCCCCTCCATCCGGGTTTAACGGAAGCGGAAATCCATATTGTAATTGATGAAATAGGAAAGATTTTGGGTTGATAATCATGCCCCAGAAACCAAAGAACGGGCAATGAATGGTTTCCCCACTACAAACGGGCTTCGGGTTTATAATCGCGTCCCGGACGGAGGTGTTGGTTTGCCACCAAACCCATATTTCAAGGACACAAGATGGATACACCTAACCCAGCGAACGCTACCCTCTACCAAATCATTCCCAGCGATGTCTGTTTCTCGTGTGATGTTTGTTGCCGATTTTTAGAGGTAGATAGTCCGCTCGCCCCCATCTTCACCGAACTTGAGACGGAGAAAGCCATCGCACACGGTGCCGACCCGGTGTTGTTCCGTCCACAGGTAGACGGAAAAAGTGCACAAATCCAACTGAAACCGCACAACGATTTCTATATCTGTCCGTTTTTTGAGCCAGAGACGAGTCGTTGCACCATCTATCCGATCCGTCCGCTTGACTGTCAACTCTATCCGTTCGCGCTCATGTACAGTGAGGACGGAAGCGCGGTCGTGCTCGGTGTGGATACCCTCTGCCCGTTTGGTGAAGCACATCTCGAAACGGAAGCCTTTCAGAAGCACATCCACCACGTCATCAATTACGTCGAATCTGAATCGGTCAGAGCACAGATAGTTGCCAACTGGAGTTTGATCGGCGATTACCAAGACACTGTGAAAATTGTCCATACCCTTAAACTGACAGATGCGACTTCAACCGCTAACCCTTAATGACAAGCCACTTTTTGACGAATATGCGCGTCAGATGGGGACGCGTCTTTCCAACTATGCCTTCGCGCCACTCTATGTGTGGAAAGCGCATTTCCAATTTTATTGGGTATTGATCTCGGAACGTCTATGCATCTTCGCAAAACAGGGTGAAGACTATTTCATGCCGATTCTACCGATGCCGTGCGATCCTGAAAACGACACCTACCAAAATGTTATTCACACGGCATATCAATTTATGTTAGAATCAAATCGGAATCCACACATCGCCCGAATCGAAAATGTTCCACAGGCACTGCACATTTTTTTTGAAGAGGACGGATTCCGCGCCACTTTGAAGGGGACCGAATACCTCTATGAGACACGGACACTCAGTGAGTTGCGCGGCAATCGCTTCAAGAGTAAAAGGAACGATTATAACGCCTTTGTTGAGCGTTATCCGTCAGCAAAATTTAGACCCTACGGCATCGCTGACCGCGAGGCGTGTTTCGCACTCTATGACGCGTGGCATGCTGTCCGTGCTGCGAAACATGAGGACACCGTCTATTGCGCAATGCTTGAGGATTCTCGATCGGCACACCGAATCGCGATCGCGCATGCGAAAGCACTCGGACTTCTCGGCAGGATTGTCCGTATTGATGAAGAAGTCAGAGGCTATACCTTCGGATATCCACTGAATTCGGATACATTCTGTGTGCTGTTTGAGATTACGGATATTGGAATAAAAGGACTCGCACAGTTCGTCTATCGCGAGTTTTGCAAGGAATTGAGGGACACCTACAGATGGGTTAATGCTATGGACGATTCAGGGTTAGAGACCCTAAAACGTGTCAAACGCTCCTATCACCCTACCAAACTGATTCCATCATACAATATTGTTATGACGGAAAACTATAGGTAATGTGTGGGCAGGCACAAGACCAAGAAACACCCAAGCAAAACCCCCTACAATGGTTTCTTGCGGTATTGTTATGACGGAAATAAAAAAATGACAGGACTTATTTTTCTTAACGGCTACTACGATACACGGCATCTCGATTTTTACCGCCAAGAGATCAAAACAGCAGTGGAAAAGGGTTTCCGGCTCATCTGTGCTGACGGAGGCATCCGCATATTTGATGAATTAAATCGGGATACGGATAGTTCGCTTATCCCGGATGTTCTTATTGGTGACATGGATTCGATCCCACACAAACCCCTCCCACAAGCAAGGCAGACCGTTCAGGAATGGATAGGAAAGACAGACAAAGCTTATACGGATGGACAACTCGCCGTGGATTACGCCATGGAACAGTATGACTGCCGACATATCATCATCTACGGCGGTTTACCACGTCCAGAAGCATACGAAACCGACCAGTTCCTTGGGAATCTCAAACTGATGCGTTTTGGGCATTACCGGGTGTCCAGAGGTGAACCTTACATAGCCGAAATGCGAGATCCGAGACAAACAATCCACTACGTGCTATCAGGCGTGCGATTAACTCGAAAAAGCAGCGGACTGCAACGCGTCTCTGTCATTGCGGAAACCCGCAACGTCGTCGTCGAAAAGAGTGAAAATTTACGTTGGGACTTGGCATCGCTACACATCCATCCCGACTTAACAAACGCCCTTCGCAACGAATTCGTAGAAGGTGCGGAATCGGCAACTATTCAATTGACCGACGGATCCGCTCCGGTCTACGTGATTCACAACTGGTAGCCGAGTATTCGCTTGAGCGTTTCCGTGTCCAGATTCGCCCCGCTCATCACCATCACCACGCGTTTCCCCGCCAGCGTCTCTGTGAGTTTATGCGCTGCTGCTATCGGAGACGCGCCCGCGCCTTCCGCTAAGTTGTGTGTCCACCGTAACGCCAAACGGATGCCGTCCTCAAGTTCCTCTTCGCTGAGCAAAACAATGTCGTGAATGCCTTTTTTGATAATGGACAACGGCAATGGAAACGGTGCACGGGTCGCAATTCCATCGGCAATGGTATCACAAGAATCGGTCTCTACATGTCCCCCTGTCTTCCATGAACGGTAGATAGCGGGGGCATTTTCTGCTTGCACACCGATGACCTTGACATCCGGATTGATAGCCTTGGAAACGGTGATAGCACCACAACTACCGCTGCCACCGCCAATAGGGACAATGATTGCGTCTACGTCTGGAAGACTCTCAAAAATCTCAAGTGAATAGGTACCGACACCGTGGAAGAGCGCAGGCTCCATGCACGGATGAACGTAGTAAAGTCCGCGTTCCGCTTGGAGCGTTTCACACAATGCAAGTGCCTCGTCAAAATCGGCACCGTGTTCAATCAGTTCCGCACCATACGCCCGCATCGCACTATTCTTTTCGGGATTATTCCCGTGTGGCACAACAACAGTCGCCTTGACACCAAATTGTGCCGCTGCGTAAGCGATCGACTGTCCATGATTCCCACGTGTCGCCGTAAGAACCCCTTTTTCACGTTGTGCTTGCGGGAGGTGGTACATGAAATTGATGCCGCCGCGCACTTTAAAACTGCCCGTTGGATGATGATTTTCGTGCTTGATGTATGCTTGAAATCCGAGTCGCTCAGATAATTCTGGATAATGGACCAAAGGTGTAGGTTTTAAATATTGTGTGACGACGCGCCGCGCCGCAATGATTTTCTGAAGGGTCATAGTTTTCATTTTTTACTCCTAATGTATTTTAAAAGAGTCGGGAATCGGAGTTCTCTCCTACAAGGATGGCGATCAGCAGTCAGCAGTCGGCGATCAGTAAGACAGACCGTGTTGTTAGACCCAAACCTCTTTACCGATAGTCGATAGCCTCTTCGCCGATAGCCAATATTGTCCGGAATCAGAGTTCCCTCCTACAAGGACAAAGAGTATCTTGCCAACCTAAAAAATCTATGCTAATATGGTAACATACTTCAACGGGCATATTCAAAATTAATCACAGAAAGGAAACCACATGGCACAAGAATGGCAGTCCGCAGCGTTAGAAATTGATGAAACCGAAGACCTTATTGAGGTCTGCTATCAGAACGGATGGACGGATGGGCTTCCCGTCGTTCCACCGACCCCTGAACGCGTCGAACGCATGCTTAGCGGAACAGACCGAGATCCGGATGAACTCATCGCAGCTGTGCCTCCAAAATGGGGCAGAGCCACTGTCGAAAAGGTCGCGATTAACGCTGTCATGGCAGGATGCAAACCGGAATATCTACCGCTTATTCTCACTGCAGTGGAAGCGATGACATCTGAACAGTTCAACCTCCACGGTGTTCAAGTCACAACATCGCATGTTTCACCGGTACTCGTTGTGAATGGACCTATCCGAAAGCAGTTAGACATTAACGATGGGTTCAACCTCTTTGGGCAAGGATGGCGAGCGAATGCAACGATCGGTCGTACGCTACGACTCATCTGCACGAATATCGGTGGCGGATTGCCCGGTGAACTCGACCGCTCGGCATTCGGACACGCTGGCAAATATACCTGTTGCATCGCTGAAAAAGAGGAAGAGAGTCCTTGGGATCCGTTGCATGTCGAACGCGGTTTCCAAGCGGACGATAATACTGTTACCATCTTCGCGGGTGCCGGTCCCCAAACCGTCAACGACCACGGCAACAACACCGCAGAAGGCATCCTCAACACAATTGCGCAGAACATCGCCGCCCCCGGCAACAGTGTCGGTGAAACCGTACTCGTCATTGGCGTCGAGCACGCAAAGACGATTTCAGAGGATGGGCTTAACAGAGACGACATCCGACAATACATCGCTGACACCACACAGCAATACTCGGCAGACGATCTGCTGCTGATGGTAGCAGGTGGACCCGCGGGAAGATGGACGATTGTCGTTCCGGGATGGGGTTCACGATCCTCTCGCGCTATCACATTGGCAGTATAAACATTTGTAGGTGGGATCTCTGAATCCGGAGGGTTGATCACTGATGAGTAGGTTTAGCGGTTGTAGTCGGGGACCCTTCATCGTCCATCAACTATTGACGACTGAGGGCTGACTGCTGACCGCTAACTGCCATTCTGTAAGAGCAAGTGGCATCTGCGATTTCTACTGACTACCAATAACTGATAACTAACCTTCAAACAGTCTGTCAAACAGTCTGTAAGAACAAAATTCAGCCGAAATTCTTCACTGCAGATTTTCTTGCAAATCGGCGAAAAATGTGGTATCCTTTTTAAGTGAGAGAATCAGAAACCCAAATCTGTTTTCCAACGTTATAGTATAAGGAATAGCTACGATGGACACAAGAACGTTGTCTTTGCCGATCAGCACACTGGATTACAAGCAACCCACCACCGTGCAAGTCGGATCCCCTGTCTCTATTGTCATTGATATGATGCAAGAGAGGGGAACGGGGTGTGTTCTTGTCGTTGATGAAGATGAACAATTAGTTGGAATCATCACCGAACGAGACCTACTCCAGCATTTGAGCGGGCAGCGCGCCGCGCCGGCGGAATTTAAGGTCGAGCAGGTGATGACAGCGGATCCAGAGACGCTACGCGCCAGTGACCCTATTGCCTTTGCAATAAACCTGATGCACCTTGGTCATTTCCGGCATCTACCTCTCTGTGTTTGGGACGACCAAGGCGAGGCGTACCCCATCGGAATAATTTCAACTCGCGATATCTTAGAACATATCGCCATATTTATAGAAAATCAGGCGTAGGAGGCGTAACCATGCTATATGATTTGGCAATTGACGAAGAATTAGAGCAGATGGACGAAGACGATGCGTTAAGAGCATGGAATGCGCAAGAGATTCAGGTTTCGCTAAAAGATTTGATGCGTCCGATTATTAAGATTGACATCAACGCCAGCACGAACGAGGCTATAGACCTGCTCTTAGCAAACAACATCGGCGCGGCACCTGTTGTTGAAAACGGTTATCTCCGCGGGATATTTAGTGAGCGAGACGTACTCAACCAAATTCTCAATAAACAGGTCGGCGACTTGGACGACATTGGCGTTAAAGAATTCATGATCGCAGATCCGCAGACAGCACAACCCGAAGATACGCTGATCACCGCCATCCTTCACATGGCAGGGGGTGGTTACCGACACGTCCCTATTGTTGATCCAGAGAATCGTCCGATTGGTATGGTATCCATTCGTGACGTAATCTCCTGTCTCGTCGAGGAATTTCTCCAAGAAGTCTTAACGCTACCACCGAAACCGGTTCGAGATGCCTTGAAAGCCAGAGAGGGTGCGTAAATGCCTCTAAACTTTTCATATTTCTTAGGTGCGGTTGCCAAACATGCACCTGTCTTCTAATCTCTTGTAGGTGCACTTTCCAAATACGCGCCTATCCTAAAAAAGGACGATTGTGATGCGCAAGCCAGTAGAGCAAATCGAGGAAGCGACAATCCTATTTGCTGGCGACTCCGGCGATGGGTCGCAGACGATTGGCACACAAATGACTGAGACCACCGCCCTCGTTGGGAACGATGTCGCCACGCTACCCGATTATCCGGCTGAGATTCGCGCACCCGCCGGGTCGTTAGCTGGAGTATCCGGGTTCCAACTCCACTTCTCAAGCGAACAGATTCATACCCCCGGAGATCTCTGCGATGTCCTCGTCGCGATGAACCCCGCCGCTTTAAAAGTACACCTCAACAAACTCAAACCCAACGGTATCCTGATTGTCAATTCAGACAATTTCGCGCGCCGCAATCTACGACTCGCGGGGTATGAAGAAGATCCACTCGAAGATGATAAACTTACAAAATATCAAGTTTTCCGCGTCGAATTAACACAACTCACTCGAAAAGCACTCGAAGCCACACAATTAAGCAACCCAGAAATCGACAGATGTAAAAACTTTTTCGCGCTCGGTATGATCCTCTGGCTCTACAATCGTCCTATGGAATATACGATGAAGTGGATCAAAGCGAAGTTCGCGAGCAAACCCGAGTATGTAGAATCCAATATTCTGGCACTCCGCGCGGGGAATATTTACTGCGAAGCTACCGAGCAATTTGCCGTCTCTTATGACGTGAAACCCGCCGAGTTTGAACCCGGCACCTACCGAAACATCGAAGGCAACATGGCAACGGTACTTGGACTTGTCGCAGCCTCACATCAATCCGGTCTACCGCTGGTTTACGGTAGCTACCCAATCACACCTGCGAGCGATATTCTCCACGGACTTGCCCAATACCGGAATTTCGGTGTCGTCACGATGCAGATGGAAGATGAGATTGCCGCCGTTGGCGTTGCAATCGGTGCCTCCTTTAGCGGCTCACTCGGCGTGACCGGCAGTAGCGGACCGGGGCTTGCGCTCAAATCGGAAGCGATTAACCTCGCTATGATTGCCGAACTCCCACTCGTCGTTTGTAACATCCAGCGTGCGGGTCCGTCAACAGGGATGCCGACAAAGACGGAACAGTCGGATCTCTTGCAAATGTTCTACGGCAGGAACGGCGAATCGCCGTTGCCTATCATCGCGCCGTCACGTCCGTTCGACTGCTTTGAAGCCGTCTACGAAGCCTGTCGTATCGCCGTGAAATATAGGACTCCGGTGATCTTCCTCTCCGACCTTTACATTGCGATGGGGGCTGAACCGTGGAAGATTCCGCAACTTTCCGAACTACCGGAAATTAGACCTGATTTCGCGGTGAGCGCAGATACCCGCAACGGGTTTGAACCTTACCTACGCGATCCAGAGACCTTGGCGCGTCCGTGGGCGAAACCCGGTACCGCTGGCTTAGAACACCGGATTGGAGGCTTGGAGAAATCAGATGTGACCGGACACGTCAGCTACGATGCAGAAAACCACCAAAGGATGGTGGAAATTCGTGCAGAAAAGGTCGCAGGCATCGCCGATGAGTTACCGCCGACGGAAGTGTTCGGTGCGCAAGAAGGGGACCTCCTGCTCCTTGGATGGGGCGGCACCTACGGTGCAATCCGAACCACAGCAGAAAACTGTATCGCCGACGGACTTCCAATAGGACACGTCCATCTCCGACATCTCAACCCCTTCCCTAAAGATTTAGCCGACATTCTACAGAGATTCAAAAAGATTTTAATTCCCGAACAAAACAGTGGGCAACTCCGCCAACTCATCCGTAGCACTTATCTCATTGATGCAGTCGGGTTTAACAAGGTACAAGGGCAACCCTTCCACATTTTTGAACTGGCATCGAAAATTGACGAAATGCTTAAAGAAATTGGGCATGCTTAGCCCCTAACGCCAAAAGGCGGTAAACAAATCATGAGAAGCAAAAGAACCTCACGCATACCTGCCGGAGTACCGACCCTCTCCAAAAAGGACTTTGAATCCGATCAAGATGTGCGATGGTGCCCCGGTTGCGGCGACTACTCCATTCTCGCTCAGACACAACGTATCATGCCGGAACTCGGCATCCCCAAAGAAAACATCGTCTTTATCTCAGGTATCGGGTGTTCGAGTCGGTTCCCATATTACATGGACACCTACGGCTTTCATACCATTCACGGTAGAGCCCCAACGATCGCCTCCGGTGTAAAAATGGCGAATCCTGACCTCTCTGTGTGGATTATCACAGGAGATGGCGATGCCCTTTCAATCGGTGGTAACCACTTCATTCACCTGATGCGCCGCAATTTCGATGTCAACGTCCTGCTCTTTAACAACCGTATCTACGGACTCACGAAGGGACAATACTCACCCACATCCGAGCAAGGGAAACAGACGAAATCCACCCCTCTCGGTTCAGTGGATACCCCCTTTAATCCGATTAGCCTCGCATTGGCATCCGGTGCAACATTCGTGGCACGCTCACTGGACAGAGATCCAAATCACCTCCGAGCCATTATCAAGTCAGCGTTTGAACACAAGGGCACGTCCTTCATCGAAATCTACCAAAATTGCAACGTGTTTAACGACGGAGCCTTTTTCCAATACACGGAAAAAGATACAAAGGCTGACAACACGGTGCTTCTGGAACATAACGAACCCCTCGTTTTCGGAACAGAACATGACAAGGGTATCCGCCTGAACGGCTTCCAACCTGAAGTCGTCAACACGACAAATAGCGAGTACTCCACTGAGGATCTCATCGTCCACGATCAGTATGCCGAGAACACCACCTTGGCGAACTTCCTTGCACGGATGAGTGACACGACTGATATACCCGACCCGATCGGCATCTTCCGCAGTGTCCGACAACCCTGCTACGAAGACCTGGTAACAAACCAAATCCGTACCGCAAAAGAGCGTACGGGGGACGGCAACCTCGAAGCACTCCTCAACGCAGGCGAGACTTGGACTGTGTCTTAGTTTAGTAGGATTCCGACCATGAAGATTTACATTCTAACCGACTTAGAAGGCGTTGCGATGGTATCCCGCTTCAGTCAAACCCGTGAGGAAGGTCCCCAGAAACAGACTGCTATGGGATTATTGACGCAGGAGGTCAATGCGGCTGTTGATGGTATTCTTGATGTGGATGCAGACGCAGAAATTGTGGTCTGGGATGGACATGGGACTGGCGGGATTGATGTACTTGAATTTCATCCGAAGGCGAAACTCATCGCGCGGGGTCCTATCTGTGCGCCCTACTATCTTGACGAGACCTATGACGCCCTCTTTTTCTTGGGACAACACGCCATGGCAGGCACACCAAATGCTCCGTTAAGTCATACGTATTCCTCTTTGTCCATTGAATATTACAAACTCAATGGGAAAAGGATCGGAGAATTCGGTTGTCGTGCCGCACTCGCAGGCACCTTCAATGTCCCAACGGTTTTCATCTCTGGTGACGATAAGGCGGTTGCAGAGGCGAAGCAACTTATTCCCAACATTTACGGTGTTGAAACCAAACAGGGACTCGGACAGGAACTTGCGATGCATCTCTCGCCAGAACGATCGAGAGAATTGATTCAAAAGACTGCTGCGGAGGCTTGCCGAAATATTACCGAGATTGCCCCCTTGAAAATCGATCCCCCTTATACGTTTGAAGTCCGAGTGCTTGAAGGCAAATCAATTGACGGGTATCTGAATCGGGGTGCCCAGCAGATTGACGATCGCACCGTCAACTGGCACACCGATGACCTTTGCGCCTTGTCTATTTAGTATACCCAACAGGACTTACGCAAAATCAGTAAATTTCATCTATTTGGACGCATTCGGTGCGATTGGGAATGCAGATCGCATGAATCAACGGTATGAATGCCGTGTGGCATTCACCGGGGCGAGTACGCCGCAAAACCGCACCTACCAGGGAAGTGCGTAAGTCCTACCCAATTAGAACACACCTCTCCAGTCCAGTATCTGAGTCAACCTCCGTTTATTCCCCTACATGTATTATCATGCGTCCGAAGGCATAAATTATCTGAAGGCATAGCAGCAACGGATTTCAAATTTCCGCATCAGCTATTCCATATCTATACCGGTCTTTTGGACAAACAGGGAAACAATTTGATATGTCCAGTAAGCATTTCTTTGAATCCGGCAGATATTCAATTACTAATGCCGATCCTTTACGATTAGTATTCCCTGTTAAAAACACTTGACAATTGACTCAAGCCGCGATATACTTTTATCAGTCGTTGGATAGAAAGATAGGCATTAGTAAAGTCTGTAATGTCTATCTTTCCACCTGAAGGACTGAACCCGCTTTCGCATGGGTGCAGTCCAACTCCAAAATCTGCTGTAAGAAGAGGTGACTACCATGAAAACGTTCCGGTTGGAAGCGGATTATAAAATAGAATTGCCCCCGGACTGGGTGGTGGAATTGGGTTTGGAATCGGGTATCGTGCTTGAAAGAACCCACGATGGCATTCTCATCCGTCCGTACCCGGTACAAACATGGGACGAGATTTATGCCGAGAAACTCAAAATAGGGAATACTTCGGCATTAGACTTGTCTGAGGTGAGCGGTGATGACCTTATCCTCTGAACGACTTGCACCGCGCGGACTGGATGCGATGTTGATTGTCTACTCTCTACTTGACAACCACCCCGCTTCTGACGTTTGCGAATCGTTTATTCGAGAAAGCACCCGTTGGCTCACGACAACACTTGCCCTGCTTGAAGCAAAAGCGATTCTCACAAAAGTCTATGCTGTGGATGCCTCCCTCGCCTCGCAACGACTTTCGCAATTTTCCGCAGGCCCCATTGAAATCATTGAGATAGACCTATCCATGACACTCGCGGCGATGCGGATCGCCGACGCGTTGGAGATTGACATCACCGATGCAGTACTGGTCCAAGCAGCACTTGCAAGCGGTGCTAACACCTTAGCGACAGACGACCGAAAATTGATACAAGCCTGCCATCAAGTAGATCTCACCCCTGAAACCCCGATTGATGATTCGCTGCGGAGACAGATGGCAAGTTGGGAAGCGGAAAATTTGCCGCAAAAGGGATTACCGCGTATTCTTAGGCGAATTCATCGCTGGCTGCATGAGAACCATCATCAGGCTGCTGAAGATTTCTGGTCGCAAACGGGCAGCGGCAGTCACCTACCCTAACAGAACAATCCCAAGCGATAATAGCAAAACTGCCAAGAAGTATTGATACATCTCGATTTCCAAATATTCAATTACTTGAAAGCATATTGGTTAGAAATAGGGTTATTACTCAATTTCGGATCGAAAAGTTTGGAAATCAAAAAGCTGATTCCCACACACCCACTCACGGATTCAAATGTGAAAATTCGAGATCCATATCCTTTTCAAAATTGAGATTGACAAACTCACTCTTGAGTTGTATAATTGAGAATAGTCAGAGGAATATAGGATAGAAACGGTAATACATGAACACCCCCATTGAGATCTCTAATTTAGCAGACTACATCAACCAAATAGACAACATAACTCA
The DNA here is from genome assembly GCA_965232545.1 of Candidatus Poribacteria bacterium. Taxonomy (GTDB): domain Bacteria; phylum Poribacteria; class WGA-4E; order WGA-4E; family WGA-3G; genus WGA-3G. The sequence continues at coordinate 5,849,083 of OZ246979.1, read as the reverse complement.
TCCCAAAAAAAGTTATCTCTATCGCGGTCAGGAAGGTGAAGCATGGCGCGTAACCAGTAGTGCTTATCGCCGCTTAGTAAGTAGTTCCGAAAATTTAGGACCGGAAGCGGATCTTCCTTCTTATTCGTTGCGCCATTTGTACCTGAACTATCTCCTTGAAATCATTGATGAGATTAAACTAAGATAGCCATCCGCCTATAGAAATCTGCCGGCTTTAGAGTGCATGGCACACTTACAGCATAATCGAGTTGCTACAGGCTTAATTGACTTTACTTTCAGCCCGTTGGTCGCTCTCTGGTTTGCATGCACTGATGAAAATACAAACGGCAAAGTCCTTGTGTTAGAAAACGATAGTGAGAAAATTAAAGAGATAACAACTATTGAAGAACTTCAGCAAGATTTAGAAGTATTCTTTCCGATTGATGAAGAAAATTGGCATCTATGGTCTCCCTCTTTGGACAGTCAAATAGTGGAAACCCAACGGATGATCATACAGCAATCGCGGCAATGCTTATGTCAGGAAAGGCATAACGAGTCTCGCTATCAAAGACTATAATAAGGCGATACAACTGAAGCCTGAATTGGCAGAAGCCTATTGCAACCGAGGTGTTGCTATAGTAGGAAAACTGTCCAAACTGAAGCTTAATCAGATGGCACAGATCTTTAATCCGCGCCATTCGTACCAATCCGAGATTCCGACAACAGGCACAAAACCACCACCACAGAGAACCCACCTTTCCCTTGACTTTCCTCCTCAGACTTTGGTATCCTTTTAAAGGATTTATACAATACGATTCTCTGCTGGTACGCCTCGGAAAGCAGCGCGGTTAGAAACCTCGCCAGCAAAAAATAGGCTTGATAAATAGACACTGGCGCGCACGATAAGTGTGCTATATCATATCGGATTTCATATATGGAAACTTTTGATTGCGAACTGAACCAACAGGTTATCTTCGGTGATAACACGATTGAGAGACTCGGTGAACTGACCCGCGAACGCGGGGGTAGCCGCGTCCTTCTCGTGACAGACACCGGTATCGAAAAGGCAGGCATCCTCGCAAGAGCCGTCTCAGCACTGCAAAGCGAAAGGATCGCCGCCTACGTTTTTGCCGACACCACATCCAACCCTACGACGGAAGATGTTGACGCTGCGCTTGCGGTCGCGAAGACCAACGCACCGATAGACCTTATCATCGGACTCGGTGGCGGTAGCTCAATGGACTGTGCGAAAGGCGTAAACTTCCTGCTCACGAACGGTGGAAAGATGGAGGATTACTGGGGCACAAACAAGGCAACACAACCGATGCTCCCGTCTATCGGTATCCCGACGACTATCGGTACCGGCAGCGAAGCGCAGTCCTACGCACTCATCGCGCAGGCAGATACACACATTAAAATGGCGTGTGGCGATACAAAAGCACGATTCGGGACTGTCCTTTTAGATGCGACGCTCACCAAAACCTTGCCGAGACCGATCGCCGCAATCACCGGTATAGACGCGATCGCACACGCTGTTGAAAGTTACGTCTCAACGAGACACAACCCGATGTCCCAGATGTTCGCACGGTACGCATGGGAGTTGCTGAACGCCCACTTTGAGGCATGTCTTGAATCCAACGGTTCCACAGCCAGAAGCAAAATGCTGTTTGGTGCCTACCTTGCCGGACTTGCTATTGAAAACTCGATGTTGGGTGCCGCACACGCCTGTGCCAATCCTTTGACGGCGAGATACGAGGTTATCCACGGTGTTGCCGTCGCGTTGATGTTACCGCACGTCATCCGATTCAATAGCCCTGTTGCAGGAGAAACCTATCGTGAACTGTACCCGGATGGAGACTTAGCAGACAGAATTATTGCGCTCAAACAGATCGGCAATTTGCCGAACAGACTTCGGGATTATCCTGTCCAATACACGATAGGAACGACAGACATACCGACGTTGGCAAAGGAAGCGGCGACACAGTGGACAGCACAGTTCAACCCGCGTCCTTTGAATACCAGAGATTTTATGAACCTTTATGAAAAAGTTTATTGAAATACCATAGTCAACTTAGGGATTCTTCGCGGTATTTGGTAGCAACGTCTTTACAAATGTCGCCCCGCTGGGGCTTGGATATTCGGGGAATCCCACATGCTACACAAATGTCGCCCCGCTGGGGCTGAAGGCAACACGTTCGTCTACCTGACCTCCGTTGAGGCTTCACAGATTGGATCTCAAAACATTTCTTGAAAATCAAATACATATCTGTTTTTTTAAATTACCCCTATGAACAAGCATACTGATACACCCGCATTTAACGACCTGCTTCAGAGGCGAGGTTTCCAACCTCGCCAGCGGAGCGTCCACCATCCCAGAGAAATAAAAGTCTTTTCCATCCTTGCGCTACTGTTCCTCACCTCAGCCACAGTTTTCGGTAACTGGGCAAGTTTTCGTGGTAACCCACAACTCACGGGTGTCGCCGATTCCCAACTCCCCGAAAATCCGCAATTGCTTTGGACTTTTCAGGTAGGCGATATGATTGAATCCACTGCTACAGTCGTTGACGGCAGAGTCTACGTTGGCGCATTAAACGGAACCCTCTACGCACTTGACGCACAAACCGGCGAAAAAAAGTGGACGTATCAGGTAGAGGGAGCGATCAAAGCCTCGCCCTCTATTCACAACGGCGTTGCCTACTTCGGCGATGGGGATGGGATTTTCCATGCGGTGGACATCAACACCCAAGCAGCGAAATGGCAGTTCACGACGGAAGGTGAAATCATCTCATCGGCAAATGTCGTTGGTGATCGCGTGTTGTTCGGTTCGTATGACGGATTCCTCTACTGTCTGAACCGAGAGAATGGAGAACTGGTCTGGAAATTAGAGACTGAAGGCTACGTCCATGGTACCCCTGGGGTCTGGACGCAGGTCGCAAACGATTCTGGTAAGACAAACAATTTCGCGATTGTCACCGGATGCGATAGTTATCTCCGCGTCATCAACATTGATGATGGTACGCAGACGCAACAGGTAAATCTCGGTGCGTATGTCGGTGCGAGTCCGGCGATTTCACGGAATCATGTTTATTGCGGCACGTACGGCACAGAAATATTGGGGGTTGCGTTAGACACTGGGGAAATTGTGTGGCGGTATCGGCATCCGAAACGCAGATTCCCATTCTTCGCTTCAGCCGCTCTCACGGAAGACAGCGTTATCATCGGAGGACGCGATAAGATGGTGCATGCGCTCTCACAGGCGACAGGTGAATCGCTATGGACGTATACGGCTAAATCCCGTATCGAGTCTTCCGCCGTCATTGTTGGCAAACGCGCCTTTTTAGGGACAACTCGTGGGTTGTTTATCGCTTTAGATATTACGACTGGGGAATCGGTGTGGGAATTCGCAACCGGTTCATCTATCGTCGCCTCACCGAGCGTCTCCGACGGTAGAATCTATATCGGGACTGAGGACGGGATCCTGTACTGTTTCGGGTCAACATAGATTGGCACGATCTATGGTTTAATGTTATAATTATGTGAACTTATTTGAACGTGCGTTTGACTAAGAATCAGAGGAAACCGACACAATACATCACACCTATCGCAGATTTCGCCTCGCAGTGAAAATAGAAATTGCACTCACGTTATAGGAACGTTCGCGCCACATCCGACACAACCAGATCGTGAAAATGTCGATGCCATTTAAGATAAAGGAGCATCAATAATGCCCGAAACAAAACCGGAACCTGCGACAGCAGGCATAGATTCAAAAGACACAACCGTAGGAAGCGTTTTCGTCTCCAACTACCCACCGTATTCCGTATGGGGCGAGTCAGATGTACCCGAAGTGCAACGCGCGCTGAGGGAACAACCACGCTCGGATGCGACACTCGGGTTATATCTCCATATCCCTTTCTGTCGCAAACGGTGCAAATTCTGCTATTTTCGCGTCTATACCGATAAAAACAGTTCGGAAATCGACACGTATCTGAACGCACTCGCGAAAGAGGTCGAACTTTACAGCGCGCAACCCGCAATTGCTGGCAGACCTCTGAGATTCGTCTATTTCGGTGGCGGGACACCTTCCTATATCAGCGTTAAACACCTGACGGCTCTCGTTGACAGGGTGAAACGGGTGATGCCGTGGGATACCGCCGAAGAGGTTGCTTTTGAATGCGAACCCGGCACCTTGACCGAAAAGAAAGTAGAGGCGATCAAAGGAATCGGTGTAACCCGACTGAGCCTCGGCGTTGAGAACTTGAACGACGAGATCCTCGCTGAAAACGGTAGAGCACACCTTTCCAAAGAGGTGTATCGCATTGTCCCGTGGATAAAGACGTTGGCGTTCGATCAGGTTAACATTGACCTCATCTCTGGTATGATAGGCGAGACATGGGAAAGCTGGCAAGAAACCGTCCAAAAGACCATTGAACTTGATCCAGATAGCGTCACTGTCTATCAGTTGGAATTGCCATTTAATACCGTCTACTCTAAAGACATCCTCGGCGGCGATACACTGCCAGTGGCAGACTGGAAGCTGAAACGCGAATGGCACCAATACGCCTTTGAACAGTTTGAGCAAGCCGGTTACGCACAATCCAGCGCGTATACAGTGCTCAAGAAGGATAAACCGTGTCAGTTCGTCTACCGCGATGCCGTGTGGCAGGGAAGCGATATGATAGGCACAGGTGTTGCCTCCTTCTCACACCTCAGCGGGATCCATTTCCAAAACGCGCCTTCATGGGGAGACTACCTCAGCCACCTTGGGGAAGATAGGATTCCAGTCTATCGAGCCCTGAAGCCAACAGAAGCGGAACGGTTGACGCGGGAGATGATACTACAACTTAAACTCGGCAAGATCAACCCCTCCTATTTCAAAGCGAAGTTCGACGCAGACATCCTTGACACCTTTGCTGAACCCTATGAGAAACTGCAAAACGAGGGTATGTTGCGTGTCAACGCCGCATCAGACGAAATTCAACTGACGCAACGTGGATTGCTCCAGGTTGATAGCTTGCTTCCGGCATTCTATGCTCCTGAATACCAGAACACGCGATATACCTAAATCAGCAATCAGCAATCAGCGGTCAGCAGTCAGTAGTTGTTGGGTTTCACTTCGTCTATGACGGGTATGAGAGGTTGGACATTGATGCATGTTTGGTTCAGCGGTATTTGATGTCTCAGAGGTATTCAACCCAACCTACAAGTCTGAATACCAGAACACGCGATATACCTAATACATGGATACACAAACACAATTCTATCGCCTCCGTGAGATGTTGGCTCCGGTGTTGGATACCAACGCCTTCTATCGACACAAACTCACTGAAGCCGGGGTCACGCATCCAAACGACGTACAAACGTTGGCGGACTACCGGCAACTCCCATTTACCACAAAAGAAGAACTCAGCACCGATCAGGTGTCGCATCCGCCTTACGGGACGAATCTCACCTTTCCATTGGAGCAATATACCTGTCTCCACCGCACGTCAGGCACAACGGGTTCACCACTGCGATGGTTAGATACAGCAGAATCGTGGGACTGGTGGGGAAAATGCTGGAGGGAAATTTATCGCGCCGCTGGTGTAACCTCCGCAGACCGGCTCATGATCGCCTTTTCGTTCGGTCCCTTTATCGGTTTCTGGAGCGCGTATCACGGTGCGCAGCAGTTAGGTGCGCTTATCATTCCAAACGGTGGCATGACCTCCGATCAACGGATACGCGCTATTCTTAGCAACGACGTGACGGTGCTCATCGCTACACCGACATACGCATTGCGGCTTGCTGAAGTCGCAGAACAGGATGGTATCAATCTACCTGAAGAAACTTCAATTCGGGTGACGATCCACGCAGGTGAACCGGGAGCGAGTCTACCCGCTACGAAACACCGCATTGAAAGCCGTTGGGGGGCGCGTGCCTACGACCATGCGGGTGCAACGGAAGTCGGCGCATGGGGTGTTATGTGCGAACCACAAGCGGGTGTTCATCTCAACGAAGAGGAGTTCATCTGTGAAGTACTTGATCCAGAAACTGGAAATCCGGCAGACGCGGGTGAGTTAGTCATTACGAATTTAGGACGCGTCGGCATGCCCGTTATCCGTTACCGGACGGGAGATTACGTCAAGCTGAAATCAGCGGCGTGTGAATGCGGATGGGGAAGCCGTGTCCTTGATGGCGGCGTTATTGGACGATTAGACAAAGCCGTTATCATCCGCGGTCTGAACGTGTATCCTGCTACGCTCGAAAACATTGTCCTCAAGTTTCCAGATGTGCGCGAGTTCTCGGCACGTGTCTATGGAACAGGTACGCTCGACGAATTGGAAATCCAGATTGAATCCACGCACCCAAATCCTGCTGAAACTGCTACCGCCGTCGCCGCTGCGATTCGAGACGAGTTAGGTTTACGTGCCATAGTCAAAGCAGTCCCACTTGAAACGTTACCGAGGTCTGAGCTTAAGTCAAACCGATTCATTGATGAACGAGCCTCATGAGCAACACACCTCAGTTAGTAGTCGCGCAAATCATTGTGCGTTGGGAGTTCAATGATTTGCTTTCCCTTGACATCTAAATCTTTGGGGTTTATAATTGTTGAATAACGAAACACCACATCGCGTTTACATTGAAACATCAATTCCGAGTTTCTACTATACATTTAAACTTTTTTGGAGTTGACGACTAAAATGGCAGACTATGAAATTGATGAAATTCGCAGAATTTGGTGAAAAATTTCCGCTCGATTTGATGATGATGTCGGCGAACTGATCGCTCACTACCTACCTGCTAAATGTTAGGAGAATTATGATGCCATACTCTGATAAAACCTCTGAGACTATTGCTGTACGCGGTGAAGCACTCTATCAGCAGAATATACGGGACAAAGTTGAATCTATGCATAAAGGGAAATTCTTGGTGATTGACATAGAAACAGGGGACTATGCGATCGCTGATGAAGATTTGGTAGCCACGGATAGTCTTCTCGCCAAGCGTCCCGATGCGACCATTTACGGTTTGCGAATCGGGTTTCCAGCTGCCTACCGGATCGGCTTTAAGGTTTCGGACCCATCACAATGATTATAGGAAGAATTACAAATAATCAAGAAGCCATCATTGAATTGGAAATTGTTGGCTTACATAGGCGAGAAGAGATTGAAGTAGTTATTGACACAGGGTTTGATGGTCATTTGACCCTGCCGGGTGATTTAATTAACCGCATTGGTCTCCGACGGGCAGGTCGTCGCTACGCAATTCTTGGTGATGGAAATATAGTAGCCCTTGAACTATACCGTGCAAAAGTATTATGGCATGGTGAAGAACGTGAAGTCCCTGTTCTACGAACGGACGGTGGTCCCCTGGTTGGGATGGCATTGCTTGAGGGAAATCGTGTGATTTTAGACGTTGTGATAGATGGCGATGTCAGGATTGATGTTTTGTCCTAATAGGAGGCGAAACCTAAAATGGCAGACTACGAACTTGACGAAATTCACAGAATTCGCAGGGAAATTTCAGAACGGTTTAACCACGACCCCGAAAAATTGGGAGCTTACTACCGAGCATTGGATCAAGAATTCCGGAAGGCGGGGTACAAATTTGCAGATTTACCGCCAGAGAAGCCCGAAACCCCGAAACAGAACAACAAAGAAGCTGCCGATTGACTTTGAATCCTTGGAAAGATATGTACTTCGCAAAGCATTCAGTGCCCACACGCTAATCGCTACAGGGACAGCGGTTATTAGTCGCGCAATTAATGACACGTCGCCTCTGTGAAGATGTCAACACCCTATGATGAAACTCCCAAAAATACGGCTTTCCGAGATTGATAGCCTTCCTGAGGACGCGATTGATACATCAGAGATTCCCGAACTTGATGATAATTTTTGGGAAAATGCTCAGCGAATTGTTCCTGAAAATTACCTTCAGATCGAACATCCCATCTTGGAATGGTTCAAGAAACAAGGAAAAGATTATCACGCGCAGATAAATACAGTGCTCCGAACGTATATGGACGCACATAGATAAATCAACGAATGAACACATACCACAACTACGACATTATCGTTATCGGGGGTGGACCCGCCGGAAGCACCGTGGCAACACTCGTTGCGGAACAAGGACACAGCGTTCTGCTGCTTGAACGGGAAGCCGAACCGACATTCAAAATCGGAGAATCGCTGATTCCCGCTACGTACTGGACTTTCAAACGACTCGGTATGCTCGAAAAACTGCGGGGAAGCCATTTTCCGCAGAAATACAGTGTGCAGTTCTACTCACGCTCCGGCAAAGCCTCCACGCCGTTCTACTTCTTTCAAACCAATCCGCATGATAGTGCCGTCACATGGCAGGTCCTGCGGAGTGAGTTCGATGAGATGCTTTTGGACAATGCAGAAGAAAAAGGGGTAGAAATCCGCAAAGGAACAGGTGTCCGAGAGGTCCTCTTTGAAGGGGATACAGCAACCGGCGTTGTTATACAGCACACGGACGGCACCCGTGAAACTCTCCATGCAACCCTCATTGTGGATTCTACTGGGCAGCGGTCACTCATCGGCAGGCAACTGAACCTAAATACGATAGAACCGAACCTCAAAATGGCATCGCTCTTCACGCACTATGAAGGTGGACACAGAGACGAAGGTATCGACGAAGGCGCGACACTCATCCTACACACCGAAGAGAAAGATTCTTGGTTCTGGTCGATCCCACTCCCCTATAACCGCACGAGTATCGGGGTTGTCGGTGAATTAGACTATCTCCTCCAGAATCGAAGAGATGCCGATGGCAAACTCAATGCCCAAAAAATCTTCGACGAAGAACTCGCGAAGTGTGCGCCATTGCAGCAACGGCTCGAAGGCGCGAAGCAACTCCTCCCCATCCAAACCACAAAAGACTTCTCCTATCGCGCCAGCCGTATCGCAGGCAATAACTGGGTACTCGTAGGTGACGCATTCGGGTTCTTGGATCCCGTCTATTCAACTGGACTGTTTCTGGCACTCAAATCTGGAGAGATGGCAGCGGATGTCATCATCGAAGCGTTCGATAAGAATGACTTCTCCGAAACGCAACTCGGCAGTTTCGGACCTGCGTTTGTAAAGGGGATGGAGGCATTTCGGAAACTCGTCTACGCTTTCTACACTAAGGAATTTAGTTTTGCACGGTTCCTATCAGAATACCCAGAGCACCAAGGAGGCATCGTTGACATCTTGAGTGGAGATGTGTTCAGAAAAGATGTAACGCACATCTTCCCAGCGATGGCAGAGATGTGTCCATTCCCACCTGAAGTGCCGCTCAATTGATACGGAATGGGAGAGCTTTGTAAGCCCGAAATAACCATAACCTATAGGAGACTCTCATGAAATCAATCTTGTCCTATCTATCGATTCTCTGCGTTATACTCGCAATTGGGTGCGATAATGCTTCAAAACGCGACACCGCCCAAAACGAGAAGGGTGATACACCCGCCGAGTTAGTGAACGATAATTCCAGAAAACGTCGCTATATCAGCATTGGCACTGCCCCTGCTGGTGGTGCGTTCTTCGTCGTGGGTTCCGCAATCGCCGAGGTCGTCGACGGGAACATCCAAGACGCAAACTGGGAAGTGACGGCTGAAGCCACGAAAGGCACACAGGAAAACATCCGGCGCGTCGTGAATGGTGAACTGGAATTTGCACTCGCTAACGCCGCAATCTCCTATTTTGCTGTGCGCGGTGAAGGGGCGTGGGCGACCGAACACGCTATCCGTAACATCATGACGCTTGCTCCGAACGTTGGGCTATTCCTTACACCGCAGTCCTCCGATATCCGTAGCATCCGCGACTTCGCCGGTAAACGGATTGTTGTTGGACCCGCAGGTGCGGGCTTTGAGTATTTCCTTAAACCGATACTGGCGGCACACGGTATCACCTACGAGGATTTCACGCCGATCAATAGCACTTATATCGGGGCAGTAGATTTGTTAGCAGACGGTTCTGCCGCCGCTGCATTCGTCGGTGGTGCGATCCCAACACCAGCCGCTACCCAAGCCAGTACGTCTCAAAACATCTTTTTCATCCCATTCGACGATGCTGCGAAACAGTCTCTCTTTGCAGATTATCCTTTCTTTAATGCCGTAACGATCCCTGCCAATACCTACAAAGGACAGACAGAACCGTTTGCGAGCATGAACGTAGGCGCGATGCACCTGATTACCGCTGAGAATGCAGATGAAAATACGGTTTACGAATTCGTAAAGACTTTGTATACGCATCGCGCGGAAGTCGTGAAACGGCATGGTGCTGGCAAAGCCATCAATCCGAAAAATGTCGTCAAGGATATAGGCACCCCTTTTCATCCGGGTGCAGTCCGTTTCTATCAAGAAATCGGCATTTGGCAAGAATAAAGACCCTATCTTCCACTTTTTACGATTTTTTGCAAAATCATGCATCCTTTTCGTCTCCAAATCGCGTCACTAAAAATAAAAAATGGAAATATGCAACTTTTTAGGGACTCGTTTGTAGTAACAATACGCGCATAGAGGGACCGGGAATAGGGTCTTTTCAGTCAAGAAATATGCTTGGCTGAGATGCCACTGTTTTCGGTCGGCTTCGGTCTGTGGGAGATTTTTATCCTTTCAGACCGAAGCCTTATTCGCGTCCCCAAAAAAGAAAACGTGATATGAAAGATGTTCTGCGGCTCCTGTCATACCTAAAACCGTATTGGCATTTCCAAGGGCTTTACATTCTTTGCACGCTCGGTTACTGGAGTGGGTTCATCGTTCTTCCTTGGATTGAAAAGATTCTGATTGACGATGTCTTTCTCGCAAAAGATGCCGATAAACTATTGCCTACGTGCGGATTCTGGATGCTGATCGCCTTCGGCATGTACCTCTTTTCACTTGGATTCGCTTACTTTCCTATAAAGGTCGCACAAAACGCCGCGAAAGACATCCAACTCGCCGCCTACCATCACCTCCGTAGATTAGGCTTCAAATTTTACGACACGCAGCAGACCGGCAAGGTCATGGCACTGTTCACGTCAGACACGCCAAAGGCGATAGAGGGGTTCCAGATATTTGCCAGCGACTACCCGACGAACACCATTCTGCTCATTGTTACTATCCCTGTCGTCATGCACGTTAGTTGGCAGTTATGCCTTCTCTCACTGCTCCTCGTCGGCGTGACCGTCTTGATGCCAATCCTTTTAAACAAATCCCTTAATCGCATAGGAGAGGAAGTACAGGAACAAAACGCTATACTGTCAAGCAACCTTCAGGAAAGCATTGCCGGTTCCCGTGAACTCAAGGGATTGGGGAAAGAACTCTACGATTTAAAAAACATCCATCACTTTCTGAAGCAACTTGTGACAATCCGTATCAAACAGGTAAAGATCCAAAAGGTGGGGGATATCTTAGTCATCTGGTGGCTCAGCGATGCCCTGGTGCTTCTGGTGGGAGGTGGGTATGTCCTACGAGACGCGATGACCGTGGGAGAACTCTTTGCGGTAGTCATGTGGTTCAATGCGCTGCAACGTCCTGTGCACTTTCTCGTAAGCCTTCATCTCAGCATTCCATCCGTCATGGCGGCGGTTCGTCGGATTTTCGCGTTCTTTGATGAACACGAGCAAGAACCTCAAGATGGTACACCTCTCACGCAAATTGAGGGAAGCATTCAATTTTCTGATGTCTCCTTTGAATACAGCGAAGCACACCCCGTTTTGAAACGGATTCGTTTCCAAGCAGAACCCGGCGAAACAATTGCGATAGTCGGACCCAGCGGTGCCGGTAAGAGCACTTTGGTGAGCCTAATTCCGCGCTTTTATGAACCCCAACACGGTAATATCCTTATCGACGCCACACCGATCAATACAATCCAAATCCAATCGTTGCGATCGCATATCGGCACTGTTTTTCAAGACCCATATCTATTCGCCGAGAGCATCGCCTACAACATCCGCTTAGGTGCAGCGGATCCAGAAGCAGTCACACACGAAGAGGTTATCGCCGCCGCAAAGTTAGCAAACGCACACGACTTTATCATGAAATTTCCTGAACAATATGAGAGTGAAATCGGCGAACGTGGGGTTCAGTTATCCGGCGGCGAACAGCAACGCATTGCCATTGCGCGCGTGCTTATCAGAGACCCCAAAATCCTCATTCTCGATGAGGCAACATCATCTTTGGACGCAGAATCCGAAGCACTCGTTCAAGAAGCACTCACACACCTCATGAGAGGTCGCACCAGTTTCGTCATCGCACACCGACTCTCAACCATCTTGAACGCTGACAAGATTCTTGTACTCAGCGATGGAGAACTCGTTGAATCCGGCACACACGCTGAGTTGATTCAACGTAGTGGTGTATATCACGACCTATTCCAGAAACAGTTCGCAGGAATGCAAAAGGGGGCGTAACATGAAAGACATTCTGCGACTGTTGTCGTATCTAAAACCGTATTGGCACTTCCAACTGCTCTTTATCTTCTGCGCATTGGGCAACTCAGGCTGTAGCCTTATATGGCCCTGGCTTCGGAAGATTCTGATCGACGATGTCTTTATCCCAAAAAACGCTGAACTGTTGCTACCTACCTGCGGATTCTATGCTCTAACTGCGGTCGGTATGTACTTTTTCCGATTTGGAACGACTTACTTTCCGGCGAAGGTTTCGGAGAATGGATCGAAAGACATTCAATTTGAAGCCTACCACCATCTCCGCAAATTAGGATTCAAATTTTACGACACGCACCAAACCGGCAAAGTCATGGCGACGTTCACATCAGATACGCCAGCAGCGGTGCAAGGATTCAACTTGTTTGCTGGCGACTATATTATAAACGGTATTATGCTCGTTGTAACACTCGGTATTATTACATACATCAACTATCAGTTGTGTATTCTCTCCTTATTACTCGTCGCCGTAAACATAATCATCCCCGCGGTTTTGGATAAACCGCTCGGTCGAATGGGTGAGGAAATCCAAGAACAGAACGCACGCCTGTCAAGCAAACTACAGGAAAGCATTGCTGGTTCTCGTGAGCTGAAAGGATTAGGAAAGGAATTTTATGATTTAAAGAACCTACGCCAGTTTATCGAACGGCTCATCGCAATCGGCATTAGACACGGACTCATTCGGCAGGCAGGCGGTGGGTTCACCATCATTCTATTCTGGTTAGCCCGGGGTCTCATATTTTTCATAGGCGGGGGTTACGTCCTGCGCGATGCGATTACCATCGGTGAGCTTCTTGTCATCATACACTATTTTGGCAATGTACACGCGCCTGTGTCACAACTTGTAAAACTCCATCTCGGAATCCCGTCAATCATGGTTGCCGCTCGGCGTATTTTCGCGTTCTTCGATGAACATGAGGAAGAATCGCGAGAAGGAACACCGATAGAACAAATTGAGGGACGTGTCCAATTCTCCAACGTCTCCTTTGAATATAACGAAGCGGCACCGATTTTACAAGAAATGAACTTTCAAGCGGAACCCGATGAGACGGTCGCATTAGTTGGACCCAGTGGTGCAGGTAAAAGCACCCTCATCAGTTTAATTCCACGTTTCTATGATCCACAGCAAGGCAGTATCTTGATAGATGCCATTCCCATCCAAGAGATCCAAATCCAGTCTCTACGGGCCCATATCGGCATCGTTTTTCAAGATCCGTATCTGTTCGCTGAAAGCATCTCCTACAATATCCGTCTGGGTGCGGAAGACCCAGAAGCAGTCACACACGAAGAGATCGTCGCCGCCGCGAAGTTAGCAAATGCCCACGATTTCATCATGAATTTCCCAGAGCAGTATGAGACGAAAGTTGGTGAGCGCGGCGTTCGACTGTCTGGGGGTGAACAGCAACGGATCGCTATCGCGCGCGTGCTTATTAGAGACCCCAAAATCCTCATTCTTGATGAGGCAACATCGTCTTTGGATGCAGAATCCGAGGCACTCGTCCAAGAAGCACTCACACGCCTCATGAGAGGACGCACCAGTTTCGTCATCGCACACCGACTCTCAACCATTTTAGATGCTGACAAAATCCTTGTCCTCAAAGACGGTAGGCTCGTTGAAACCGGTACACATGCCGAACTGCTTCAACGGGGTGGTGTATATCACGACCTATTCCAGAAACAATTCGCAGGCATACATGCTGGCAATTAAGTCAACTGTCGGTCAAATGTATCCAACATTGCCTGCGTGCATTGATTAGCATGCAAATATAACAACCAAGTCTAACGACAGCCAATGGACGCGTGTAAATGAACATTATTGGGTTTAGGGCGATTTTTTAAGAGGTTGCTATGAAAGTTGCTATGAAAATTTCGTGAGTCAGGAATGCTCAGCGTTGTTAGTTTTAGTTTCAAAGGCACTGGCTGTCGTGCCAATGCCTTTCTGTATACGTTTTGCTACGCCTTTTTTTGGCGAGATTATATTCGACTCAATCTATAAGGCAAGGCTTTCATCAAAAATAGGCATGTATACCCATTCCTACAAAAACCCCCGCGAGACCTTTAGATTGTGCGTCGGTTTTTTCCCTGCCAAATCCTTGTCCGACTTCCACGTTCAAACCGAGCGGAATACCGCCGAGTGAGAACACAAGTTCACCTCCAAAAGCGAGTCCACCTCCTAACGTCGTGGTAAGGACATTCTGTTCCTCTTTATATTGCCAACCCCCTTCTAAGGTGAAATAGAGTCGTGATGTATGCCACCTGCCTTGGTGCTCAAATATAGCGTATGAGATGCCACCTCCGAACATGTGGTCGCTATCCTGATCCTTGAGAATAAAACGTCCAACGGTTTGAAAGTATATGGGGGCGAGTCCAGTGTAGCGAAAACTAATTCCACCAAATTCAGAGGTAGCCCCCTGAAGTCCGATGCCAAATGTCGAGTCACTCGTGAGGAATTTGTCTTGCTGCGCACCGTTTTGAGCAAGTTCGTTTTCTTGTGCTTGTGCTGAGAAACTGAAGGTTATCCCGATAAGGATATAGGTTAGACAGAAAATTGTGCGTGTCATTGTTTTACTCCTTTTTGTTTATTGAGCGACCAGTAGTGTCACCCGATGTGGTTCGGTAGTGGATGGATGATACATGAAAATGTCTTGTTTACTGTCCTTGTTGAGGTCTACCAGCCGGGTATTCCGTTCGTCCATAGGCAAGGTGACCGCGACCTTTTTGGGCTGCTGCGCCAATAGGTCGGCCCCAGGTACACCGATAAAGACTTGCAGCTCCTCCCGGCTCTTCCCCACCAACAGATCCAAGCGTCTATCGCCGTTTACATCTCCCATCAGCACCGGCGATAAGAATATGTTTTGTCTGTCAAAGAGGTTGATGCGGGGTCTAATTTTATGCGTGGCAGTTGGCTTGTCGGGGTAGATACCGTCTTCGATTCGATAGAATTCAACATCTATCATGATGGAATTGCCGAGGAGGGCACGCATCATCCCCCCGAGACCTATCTTTACGTCTCTGAACATAATGTCGATCTGACCATCGGCGTCGAAATCCTGTAACCACACCGACGAATATCCGGAGTGCTGCAATCCACCAGCGGTTCCTTGCGGTTGGATCACCGTGCTGACCTCCCGTGCGAACAAGATGCCGTCGGGTGTTGGTGTACCGAAATGCACCTCGTATAGGCTGCGCTGGTTCAGTAGACTTCGTCCCTCTAGCGAGAGGATCACAAGGTCGGCAACACTATCGCCATTCACATCGCGGAATGAGTGCAGCACCCTCATCTTCGTGTTCTCTCTGAATCCAAAGATGAGCGAAAACGAACTCTCGCCGCCGAATCCGAAGGCGATCGAGTAAGCACCGTCAGTGTCGAATGGCACTTCGGGAATCGTGAAGGTCTCAGCGACAGGAGAAAACAGACCCTGCGCGTCTTGGTAATAAACGTCGAAATGGTCCTTGTTCCAGAACACGAGATCGCTGCGCCCATCCTGGTTGTAGTCCACCTCGTGGACACGACTCAGATACCAAGGAACGGTCGAGGCAGTTATACCGACCTCGCCGTAGCTACGCGTATCATCTAAGGCAATCTCGCCGAGAAATGGTTCGGGAGGACCGAGTTTTACGGGATCAGTGAATGAGCCGTTGCGCAATTGCGTGGATATCCAGAACCCATCAACATCGGGTATCACCAAGTCGTCGCAGCCGTCGCGGTTTACGTCTCGGGTGATATCAATATGCGGGATTCCGGCTTCGCCCGTCGCTTTATATTTCATAGTGACTTCCACCAGTGCGCGTTCCGTCGCCGATTCGGGATCGAACCAATTCAGTTTACCGTGCTCGTACGTAATCAAGCGGTCGTGTCCATCGATGTTGGCCACGTCAACAAACAACACTTGCGGATGCAGCATTACATCGAGCTTCGGGCCCCAGGTACCGTCGCTGAATGCGTAGACGCGCAACCAACGATCGTGGTTCTCATCGACGCTTACCATGGCGAGATCCGCGATAGCACCACCGAGCAGGAATCCTGTTAAAACGGTTTGGTGTTTCGCTGTGCTGGTGATAACCTTATACTGCTCAAAGGTCGGCTCAGCGGCGGCGTGCGGCATCGGAACAACATCCTTATTGAGCAAACCTGAACAGCCCGACAGGAGGATCCCGCAAACCAGTATGGAAAACAGGCTTCGTTGATAATGCCTTGTGCGTGGAGACAGAGAACTAAGTTCATCGGAAATCCAGTATTTGTGGAATGGGTTTCGCTTTTTCATTTTTGTTCCCTTTCGGATTTTCAATAAATTAACATAGGTAAATAAATGAACAGTGTTAAGTGATAGACAAAAAATATAACCGATGGATTTATCGGGCAATCAGCAACCTCACCCGATGCGGTTCAGTTCCCGTAGGCAGTTTCTGGGCTCCGTGAGCGTCTCGTAGCGTGAATGGGTGATGCATAAGGATATCCTGTACCCCGTCCTTGTTGAGGTCCACCAGATAGGTGTATTCTTCGTCATTGGGAAGAGCAACTGCCACCCTCTGAGCTTGTTGGGCAAATATTTCCGGTCCCGGTACGCCGACGAAAACAACCATAATCCGTGGGTGATCGGCGATGAGGAGATCCGGACGACCGTCGCCGGTAACATCCCCAATGCGCAAGGTTGCGTTGAACGCGCGTGGGTAACTCTGCTGAGCGTTCCGTCTCTCATGGGTTGCTCCTCGGAGCACAACATCCAATGGTACCCACCCTGGTTCGCGATGGCTGGGTACTCCGTCCAACGCGATGCTACGGGTGGTGTTGGGTGTATTTGGATAGCGACCTTCATCCATTTGGTAGAACTCAAGTCCCAGCCCGATGTCATCTCCCATGAACCCCTTGATGCTCTTCCAAAGGCTGCCTTTGAGGCACTCGGTATGGATCGTCGTAATCATTAGGTCAACCTGACCATCGCGATTGAAGTCGTGCTGGTCCATCCCGAGTTGGATTTTCTCGTCCGACTGGAACGCGATGTCAGCATCTGGTGCGAAAGTGGTGCCGCCATCGGGTGTTAGCGCGCCGAAATGCACCTCGTAACTGGAGTGCTTGCTGGAGATGTCTGTGCCTGAAAGCTTGAAAACCACCAAGTCAGCGGCTCCGTCGCCGTTCAGATCAGCCAACGAGTGCAACACCTTTCCTACCATGTTCCCTGTAGTGAGTAAGGAAAGTCGGTCCGAGTCGAATGCCACATCTGTTGTGAAAGTTTTGGCATTTGGTGCAAACAATCCGCTCTCATCTTGGAGATGAACCTTGAAGTGATCTCCGTCCCAGAACACGAGATCGGTGCGTCCATCTCTGTTGTAGTCGATTTCGTAGATGCGGCTTTGCGACCAGGGGTTATATCGATATCCATCTGCTCCAAGGATCCTCTCCATCTCAGTAGGCGGACCGAGTTTCACCGGATCGGCGAACGTGCCGTCGTTCATCTGGATGGACACCCAGAAGCCGTCTGAGTCAGGCACCACTAAGTCGTCGCGCTTGTCGGCGTTCACGTCCCGAGTGATGTCTACATGAGGGATTTCGCCGCTGCGAGGTGGTTTGAAGTTAGAAGGTACCTCTACGAGCACGTGATGTGTCGACGATTCTGGATCAAACCAGTTCAGGCGATCGCGTTCGTATGTAATCAGTCGGTCGCACCCGTTAATATTTGCCACATCGATGAACAACACTTGGGGACGCAGCGTCGCGTCGAGTTTCGGTGTCCATGTATCGTTACCAAAGGCGTAGATACGCAAACGACGGTCAGCGTTCTCGTCGATGTACACTACACCAAGTTCGGCGAAATCACCATCGAGAAGAAACCCTGTCAGAACGGTCTGGCGTTTCGCTGTGCCGGTAACGATCTCGTACTGATCGAAAGTGTATTCCGCGGAGGCAGTCGGTGTCTGCTCTCCGTCTCCGCCAAACGAAGTTAAGAATCCCGATAAAAATACACCGAGGAGCAGTGTTGTGAACAGGATGCGTCGATAATTCCCTATGTGTTCGACTACTGATCTCTTTTTTCTGGGAAGAATGCGTTTGTGGTATCGATTTCGCTTTTTCATTTTTTTTCTCCATTCGAGTTTTATAAGATATTAACATAGGTAAATAATTTAACAGTGTTAACTTATAGCCAAAAAAATATGGCGACCTTCGCCAAATAGTTTTAAATCTATGCCTTCAATCCCTCAATCGTTGTCTGAATTACCGTATCAATCAACTCGTCTTTTTCAGTCCAAGGGAAGTCAGGAAAATCAATCAGGAGCAGTGTGACACCATGAACCGCTGACCACATCACCTGACCGGTGGTTTCGATATCCACCTGTCGGAATATCTTCTGTCGAACGCATTCAGACACCATTTCACGCAAGTAATTGAATACCTTTTCACCAACCGATCCCTCTTGGAGACCTAACCCCTCTTGGAACTGGGGTCGGATGACAAACGTCAGTTTGTAATCTTGTGGATATTTGAGACCGAACTCAACATAAGCTTGCCCACTTTTTCTGAGGGTCTCAACGGGGTCGCTTTTATCATTTTTTAGTTGCTCAAGCGTGTTCAACAGGTTCAGAAGTGTTTCTTTGCAAACCGAGTCTAAAAGATCTGCCTTGTCCTTGAAATAGAGATAGATCGTCGTTGGTGAGTATTCGATCTTGTTGGCAATCTTCCGCATAGAGACGTTTTCATAACCGTCATTGACAAACAGTTCTCGTGCCGCGACGAGGATTTGCCGTCGTAACTGTTCTTTTTCTCTTGCTCTTCGCTCTTTAGTACCCATTGCTTTAACCTTTGTCTACATGATTTACATAGTAATCTAACTTAACGGTGTAAATATTATATCACACGTTTCCCCCTTTGTCAAATTTTTTTTCAAAAATTTTTGTCTTGGTCATTTTTTTTAAGATATGCAAGGCGTATTAGGTGTATTGAATGACTCTGGCTATCACTGTTTTTTCTTGTCTATTTTGCGAGATTTTGTTACAATCTACTTTTTAGAAAACCATAGGCTGATATACCCAAGCGACGCTACATCCTACACTGAAATAATAGGATTTAGGTCTGAAATCTGAATCGTATTTTGACACAGGAGGAAAATATGAAATTTGGAAGTCGAATCAGTTTTGCACTGCTTTGGTCGATTGTTATCGCTTTCGGATTATTGGTTACGAGTATCAGCCATACCGCTGTCCTTGATCCGAAGACAGTTGAGGTCGCCTACCTCTTTGACGAGGGGAAAGGTGCCGTCGCCAAGGATATTTCTGGAAACGATCGAGACGGGGAGATATCTGGGGCGAAATATACCAAGGGTGTGTTCGGACAGTGTCTGGACTATGATGGCAAAGATGACAATTTGATTGTTACCGGCTACGCTGGCATTGGTGGCACAGATCCGAGAACGACGGTCTTCTGGTTTAAAGCCGGGGATACACGAGAGCATTCATGGGTGAAATGGGGACCAAACCTGACGGGCGAAAAATACTACGTCCGTGCGCATCTACGGGGCGCGGAGTGCAATTTAAGGATTGAAGTTGCTGGAGGCCAAAATTACGGAGAAGATAATGTGTGTGATAAGGAGTGGCATCACATGGCCGTGGTTTTTCCCAAAGGTTCAGACGCTGTAAAGGACCACGATCTCTACGTTGATGGTAAACTCCAATCAAAGGAAGGCACCGATCAAGCGATGGACACGAATGCTAAGGATCAGGAAGTTAACATGGGTGACTTCCTTGCACACCATCAGTTTATGTTTGGTCTTTTCGATGAGGTTGCTATTTTCAACGTGGATTTGACTGAAGATCAGATTAAGGCAATCATGGACAATGGGTTGCAAGCGGCACTCGGTGTAGATCCGCAAGGGAAGTTAGCCACGAGTTGGGGGATGCTTAAGAAATATTAGTCCCACAAATCGAGTCCCAGGAGTTTTCGTCCCAAGGGTGTCAGTTCTGCGGGTCCATAATTTTTCGCTTCCCACCCTCGTGGGTCGCCTGGATAGGGACCTCGCCCCAATGCTCTTCGTTCGCGCCACAAGGTGATGCGTTCTTGCCGTCGTTCTTCATCGATTGGGTCGGGGACTGGGTAGAAGTTCATGTATTGCGCGAGTCGCGGCTTGTCGGAAGTATTGCGACCGTTGCCGTGTGGAAGGGCTTTATGCCATACGAGCAATGAACCCGCCTTCGCAGGTACTTGAATGAAATGTTCCGGCGAAATCTCTGGCACCCACGGGTTCTCTTTGTCAATTAGCGACTTATGTGCGCCGGGCCAACACACAAAAGACCCCTGATTGTCAGTCGTGTCAGCCAGAAATAGTACCCCCTGTGTGCCGAAATTAATGGGTAATTTGGAGGTGTCCGCATCCCAGTGGTACATCCCCTTATGATCCCATTCAGGGTAGTCGGGGTGTTTAGGGGGTTTCATGTTGACTCGGTCAGGATGCACCCAGATCCGTTCGGTGCCGTAGACCTCTGTATAGATTCGATGGATCGGTGGATGCTGGTAGACGTTCCACATGGCTTGGTGTTGGTACATTTCCACCATGCCTGCTCCGGGTTTATGAGGTGCGCGGTACCAACCGTTTGGGTCTGAAGGGTCCATCTCTAAGAACGCAAAGATCGCGTCAACAACAGCATTGCAAAGTTCAGTCGGGACAGCATTTTCGATGACCATGTAGCCGTATTCATCAAAGTGTTCTCGGTGTGCCTGTGTCAGTATTGGCATTTGCCTTTCCTTTTTTTAATTTTACCTTGCGAATAAGTAGCGGTTAACGCTACTTGAAGGTTCTTGTGTTCGAGTCGCTCTCCACTTCATTACGAGCTTGGGTTTTGATGCTATATCAAACTTTCCCTTAGTGTTGGTTTTCATTTGTTTCGTCTAAAACTGTACGTGCTGCCTGATATAAGCGAAAAAGACTCTCATGTGTTTCTTGGGCGAGGATCTGTGGATGCCACGCCAATTCTGCTACCAAGTCGCTGATGACGAATCCTGATGCCATGTCCACGCCGCGCAGTGTACTGATGGCGAATAAGGCGGCGGCTTCCATTTCAACCGTAACAACCCCTTCCTGTTGATAGTGCTGAATTTCTCCAACTGTTTCACGAAAATAAGCATCGGTTGTCCATGTCGGTCCCTGCGTGTAATGTATACCTTCCCGTTCGAGAGTTTGCCTAAGAGCGGCTGTCAGTTTTTCGGACGGCAAAGCGGGTACCGAAGGGTCTTTCAAGTAGTGGTATGAAACGCCCTCATCGCGAATGGCACTGGTGCCAACGACGACATCGCCAATACGAGCGGTCTTTTGTAATCCACCGGCGATTCCGACGTTGATAAACCGTTTAACACCCAACTCTATCAGAAGTTCAAGGATCATTGACACACCCGGCGCACCGATGCCGTTATTGCCGCTAACTGCCACCCGATTACCGGTTTCGGTCAGCAGATAGAAGCCTCCGCCTACCCCATGAACCTGCTCCACACTTTCAACGCGGGTAATACGATCCAGAAGATTCCCTTCATAACAGAAAATGACACTCTCAGGAATCGGGAAATCGGGGATGAAACCTTGCTGACGGAAGTACGCGACGTGTTGCTGTGGCGTGACGATAGGGCGAGATTTATGTTTGTCGGGGAAATTTGGTATCGGCATAGTTGCTTTGAACGTTGAGGGGTTTATCTGTACAGGGTTATACCTTCTTGAATTTTTTATTGAGCATCACGAAAAAAGCATCAATCGTCAATGGTTCACTATTCTTATCGCGTCTCTGTTTGTCCTCAGTCGGTAGCAATTTCAAGAGGGGGACGTTCAGACTCTCGGGACGCAGCCGGATAATCCTTATCCTTAACTTGATGGCTCGGATTTCCAGCCTCCAGCGGTTCGATTGACAGCCGACCCCCCAGTGCGTTAGCAAGAATGTGGAGCGTATCAAGGCGAGGTGGCTCATCGCTGGATAGTACTTCAAGGAGGTTTTCCGGCTCCGTCCCCGTTTGTTTTGCAATTTCGGGGACACCACCGAGTGCCTCTATAATGTTGCGGAGTCCTTTGAGAAAGAAAGGCGTGTCACCGTCAAGTTGGTATTCCTGCAGTGACAAATCAAAATAGTCGATTGCTTCAGCTCGATTAGCAGCGAGATCTGCTATTAAGACCTCGCGCCATGTTCTGAGTTCTGTCATCGTTGTGTCTCCTTATATTGCAACCAATAGTTCTTTGCCCGCGCAATGTCTTGTTTCTGCGATGATTTGTCACCACCACAGAGCAAAAGAACGAGCGTGTTATCGCTCTGCGCAAAATAGATGCGATAGCCTGGACCAAAGTGGAGAAGTAGCTCAAAGACACCGTTACCAACAGATTTGCAGTTGCCAAAATTCCCATCTTCAAGCCGGTCCAGTCGTTTGCGAATTCTCGTTCGAGTTTTTATATCTTGAATTGCATAAAACCATTCTGTGAAGGGTTGTCGTCCGTTTTGGTCCCGATAGACTTGTAGTTTTCTGGGTGCTGTGTTCCGCATTCCCAACCTTTTATGTGTTAAAACACATTATACCGATATTACAAGACACACAGAAAACCTTCCGAGCCGTGCGTCGCTGTAGTCAATTGTTAAAATAGTAACACATTTGGGAAGGGAAGTCAAATCAAGGAATGACTGTTTGTGGTAGGCCAATTTATCAATTTTCAGTAGTATGAGCGTGTTTGTAAATCACCCAATCTCCATGCGCAGAAAAGAGAGAAATGTGCTGACAAACAACACCAACAGAAACATAATTAGCAACAGTAAGTCGATAATTGCGGCATTAAGATCTGTACCAAAGCGGTGTTGATCCTCAAATTTCGGGACGGCATCAAAGTTCACCGGTTTTTGGGATGTGCCCTCTGGAATACCGACTGTGTGTGGACTGTCTGGATCTGACCGATCGGTATCAATGAGGAATTGTCGAAACTGCTTCGCGTATTGACGTGTTTGGGAGATGAAGTCTAAATGGCGAGAAAAACCGGTGCCTGCAAGCCCTTCAAAAGCGTACTGCACAACCGCTGCTGGTGAAATACGGGTAAGGGAGCGAGCAATTTGGATTTGACGGAGTTCGGCAAAAAGGTAATCCGAGCACAAGCGATCGCGTAGCTCAGCGTCTTTATTAACATATTCCGCGCCTAACGCTGTTGCGATTGTCGCTGGGATCTCTTGCCGGGGTGGTTCTTTAATCCTCGCAAAGTAGCGTGTCTGCAAATCTTCGCGCGAATCTTGAACCTGAGCCATAAATTCTTTGGGAGTGGGACGGGGCTGCAAACGGTTCCCGAGGGAACCCAGCGCGTTTGGCATTAGCACCACCCAAACTGTCCAAACCAACAAAAGAATTGCGAGACTCGTTGAGGATTCTTTAACACAACTGGAAACGAGGAGTCCCAACAGAATAAAAATTGAGGTATAGGTTAGCGCGACACAAACAATGGAACCCAACCTCATCCAATGGCTGTTGTTGAATTGAATGACTGCGGAAAGGTAAATGATAGAGGTACTGACGATCACTCCGATCAAAAATGGAAGAGCGATCGTAAAAAATGCACCCAAAAATTTGCCGCAAATCACGGTGTTTCGTGAAATACTGTTCGCCAGCATCAACCGTAGTGTGCCTCGTTCCTGCTCACCGGAGATCGAATCGAACGTAAATAGGATACCCATGAAACTCAATAGCACTGCTGTCACAAATCCCCAATCGATTTTGATATAAGCTGGCATGATACTTCTTTCCGTTGGTATCTGCTCTGAAATAAACAGTAGATCGGTATTGGGGGGATATACTAACCCCCAGGTTTCTGTGAACTTGTAGGAAGTATCACCACTTCGCCACCGACGTGTCCGTCCCGCAGTGTTGCCGCGGACTTCGCCAAGTAAGACTTTTTCTCTGCCGTCCGCACAAAAAGCCAAAGGACTCGGTTTTTTGTAGAGGTGACCAGGCCCCCTTAACGTCAAACGATACAAGCTCGATCCCCGAGATTTCAACTCGTTACGTGACCGAGCCACCTGCTTTTGATATTCACCCATTCGCTGCTTGTATTCTCCGAGATACACGATAGCGTTGACAATCATCAGTATTAGAATTAATAAGGTTGTCAGCGCGAAACGGAGGCTACTCAAATGATCGTAGAGTTCACGTTTAACGATATGAAAAATCATCTTCTATCTCCGTTGGAAGTCCGCGAGCAAAGTCTAAATCTCTTGTCTGACGAAGATTGCGAATGTTAACAGGAACAATGCAACGTTGAGCAGTAGTAGTAGCTGCAGGTCGGGAAGTGCCCGTGAAGCGTTTGTCCAGAGATCGGCACGCTGGTAGACAAATCTTGGGAGATCGTCTAAATCAATTGCTCCCTTATCACTGGCGAACCATTGTCTGCTTGAAAAGGCATCTTTATCGTAGAAGTAATTGACCAGCGTCCGTCGATATTGGCGTGCTGTCTGAAAAAAATCCTCAACTCCGTAGAGGTCTGTTCCTGCCCATGCTTGTGTTGCGAGATTATACATCGCCGCGGGTGAAAGGCGAAGTAGGTTCCGAGCGATTCTGGCTCTCCGAAACCGGAGTTGCTCCAGTGTAGGCAGGCGTATCAATCCCATTTTCTCTGCTGCATCAAGGCATAAGGGTGTTAAGAATTGATGATAGCGAATGGCGTGAGGAATGAATTTTTCAGATTCCGAACTGATGTGTTGCCAATCATACCCTTTGAAGTCTATACGCATCAGTGTCCGTTTGTTACCGATACCGACATGTAATCCACGTGTAAGAGCCCCATCCAAGTTAAAGCGATCACTTTCGCCTTCGATTTGATCGTTGTTAAGATATTCCACCTCTTCTTTATTGACTGCCAGTCGTATTTGCCGCATCGCATCGTAACTGGAATCTATCCTACTCCCTTGGGGTTTTATCAGTTGATCAACCACAGACACGCTAAGAGAAGGATAAACCAACACCAGTACCACCCAGACAAACAGAGAAATCATGAGTGCTGTGGCGGTGCGGTGCACCGAAGTAGAGATAAACAATCCAACCAAGTAGATAGCGGAAAGATAGATAATCGAAGTTAGCAGAATGCCTGCGATTCGTAGAAAATCTTCTCCACTGAAGACGATTGAACCAATTGAGACTATCCAAATCAAAGCGATGATAAAACTCATGATAAGCGGCAGAATTAGACACGTCATCGCACCGAGGTACTTCGCTGTCAAGATGCTTCCACGCCTTACAGAATGGCTCATTGTCAGGCGCATTGTGCCCGTTTCACGTTCGCCTGCAATTGCATCGTAGGCGAACAGCAGTGCCAGCAGTGAAAGCACAAACTGAAAAATGAAGATGAGGTCAATTCGATAGAAGTGATCGATGAAAATGTTCCCTGAACTGTGGGTTTGAGCGTCCCAGAGGACAGGAACATTTGTGTAATAGATTCGCAACGTATTACCGAGTCGGTTGTCCATACCGGCATTAAAGATGCTCAGTGGATTAGGCGGTCGATCGACCTTTGGCATTAAAAGGGAATAGGTTCGGGTGGACAAAAGTTCTTCACGATTGGCATTTCTGGCGGTATTGTAACCCGCCAATCGTTTCTCGTAATCGTCGATTCTGATAAGCGTGGTTATGACGACGAGAAGCAAGCAGGTAATCACCGCGACTACAAAGCGAAATGTTATCAGATGGGCGAGAATCTCTCGTTTGAGGAGTACCAAGAACATTGAGCGATTCCTTTTATGGTAGATTTTAGAATTACTTAGACCTTCTTACGTCCCTATCTCTGAAGATGTCATTTCTTCAAAGTAGTGCAGTGTGATAACCTCTCGATCGTTTTCCTTCAACTTGGTAAGCAGCTTTCTGACCAAGTCAGGTTGCGCCTCAGCAGTCATTTTTGCGTGTTCAGATGCGACATATCGAGAATACACATCTGCCTCTATTTCCGAAATATGGATTTCTTCCAGCGATTCGGTCTGTAGTCGATTTTTTCGGTGCCATGCGATACACAGATGATTCACAATCGCATATAGCCACCCTGAAAACTTTGTTGGGTCGTTTAGCGTTGCGAGTTTCTGATAGACTCGCAGGAAAGTCTCCTGTGTAATGTCCTCGGCAGTTTGAAAATTGCCTACTTTCCGAAATGCGAGCGCGTGAACCTGCTTTTGGTACTTTCTGA
This sequence comes from Candidatus Poribacteria bacterium, assembly GCA_965232545.1. Taxonomy (GTDB): domain Bacteria; phylum Poribacteria; class WGA-4E; order WGA-4E; family WGA-3G; genus WGA-3G. The sequence goes on along the minus strand of OZ246979.1, from coordinate 5,822,531 downwards.
CCAAGCTTTCAAAAGCATTCTCATCACCTGCAAGAATACGCTGGATCAATGCAACGTCGTCATCTCTCATTGGACATCTCCAGAAAGACTACTTTTACCAAGGGGTCTCTGCAATTGCACCTTTCGCTGATAGATGCACTTACAGCACACAAAGAGACATTCTATTGATTCGCTTCACTATATAATGACGCGAATTGAAAGAAAAGGGTGCATAATTTTGGAAAAGTAGGTTTGAAAGAAAATATAGTAGAACCTGTAATTACTTATACACCCATAGGAGAAGAGTCGGGAATCGGAGTTCCCTCCTACAGCGGGCAGGAAGCAGGGCGCGGGTTTCCCAAAATGTAAACTTATTTTCGGATTTTACTATATTTGTCAAAAGGCTTGCCTAAAATATGGCATTGCGGTGGCGAAGGTTAGAAAGAACCGCCTCTTGGTTTTTCTAAGACCCTCGCCAGCGAGAACCAAGCTTAATTCTCAGATTTGATATGCCCAAGATGCACGATTGTCATACTCACGAAGTTCAGGAAAAAGGAGACGACATCGTTTTTGGGTTCAATGAGATTATCTTCTGTGCGCGCCACTAACGTTGCCTCCATTAATGTCTGCACGACTTTCTCTATTTCACCTTCTGAGATACCACACCCTTTTGCCAGATCCGCGACCGATTTCTTTCCGTCCACTAATTGCCTTAAAACAGCGACTATGGTGGGACTTGTGAAGAGACTTGCAAAGTTCACGATTCCAGTGTCCGGTGCTCTCGTTAGGAAACTATCGATGTTATCCCCCCAGAATGCAACGCGGGCAGTCATTTTGCCTGGAGCGGTCCGATAGCCACCGACATACCCCCACGAGATCGCCCTTTCATCACTATCGGGGAGACGACATAACGTCCTAAGAGCTACACTTTTTTCCGGATCAAGAAATTTCATGTCATCAGGGTGAAAAGCACCCGATTCAGCTGCGATAACCCTAATTTCCTCTTGCAGGTTAGCAATCTGACACTGCAGTTCTTTTAATCGTGCTTCGGTCTTGGCTTCATCTCTCATTTCTGCTGCCATGCTAATCTCTCCTTCCATCTGCGTTTGGGAACGGTGTTTCCCCTCAGTTGTAATGTCTAATGCTTCTTGAATCATGAGTTGATACTTCTTTAACTGCTGTCGCGCACGGTGAAGCCGACTCTTAATCGTATTTTCAGATACACCTAAATACGTCCCTATCTCTGAAGAGGTCATCTCTTCAAAGTAGTGGAGTGTGATAACCTCTCGGTCACTTTCCTTCAACTCCGCAAGCAGTTTTTTGACGAGGTCGCGCTGCGCTTCAGCAGATACTTTCTCGCGTTCCGATGCGACATACCGGGAACACGGTTCTGTTTCTATTTCCGAAACGTGGATTTCTTCCAATGATTCGGTCTGTAGCCTATTTTTCCGGTGCCATGCGATACACAGATGATTCACGATCTGATAAAGCCATCTTGAAAACTGTGTCGAATCGTTTAGGGTTTCCAAGTGCTGATAGACTTGCAGGAAGGTCTCCTGTGTAATGTCCTCAGCAATGTGGAAGTCCCCTATTTTCCGCAATGCGTGCGTGTGAACCTGTTGTTCGTACTTTCTGATTAACTTGGCAAAGGCGGTCTCATCACCGGCAAGGATGCGCTGGATCAACTCAACATCATCGATTTTCATCAGACCTCTCCAGAAAGACTGTTTGTATCAAGGGACGTAACAATTTGGACGTTTCGCGGATAGGAACCCTTAAAAGATTCAAGAAATACCTACCCGTTCACTTCACTATATAGTGACGCGAATTAGAAGGGGATAGGTGCATAATTCCGAAAAAAATATGTCAAACAGAAAGTCAAGTCGCGATTAGGAGATCGTTCCTACAGAAGGGAGTGGCTTGAAAATTGGTGTGGTGAGATTCCGGTCTACTTAACGACCCTACCATCAATGTAATGCCCTGCGACATTGTGTCCGCACAGGCTTAGAACCGTTGGAAAGACATCAACAGACCGGATGAACTTCTCGGTGATCGGATAACTTGTCGCAAGTGGGATGTGCAGGTGTCCCGCAATCAAGGAGCCGTGGGTCGCGTGATGCTCTGGTATTTCATAACGGGCGCGTAGGTCATAACCGCTCTCGGCACTGAGGACAAGGTCGCCGGTTCGCCCGCTTTTGAAAATCTGCCACAATTGCACGATTCCATCTGGATGCGGACTGTTGTAGGTCTCACGGAGCGTTTCCCGTGAAGACAAATTCTCATAGTGAGTGCCGTAGCCGAGTGGATCGATCCCAGTAAACCGATAGGAGAAGCGCAACGAGTCTGCGCTCTTAAAAGTGGCTGGCATATTCTGTAGGTTTCGGTGATCCGTATCCAGTGAGCGACAGGAGATTCTTCCTTGTCCAATACGGTTTTGGACGATGATGTCTCCAGTCTCGCTCTGTCCTGCGACGAGCCCCAATCCTTCCAATTCAATTAAAGCACTGATGACACCCATTTGGTGGAGTTTCTCGAAAGGTGTCCGTTCGCCCCATCCCTTTCCATCCGAGTTATTTTTAAAATAGAGATGTGTCATCCCATTTCCTGATACCATGCTGGCGGATGTGGTGCCTTGTCGCCAGACCTTCGGATAGTGCAAACATCGCCAACCGCCATCGTCTAAATGCTGTGGGATATCAATATGTGTATGCGTGTCGGTCATCCCATGATCGCTGGTAATCAGAATGAGTGTTTCTTGGAGAGTGTTTGCCTTTTGCAAAGTATGCACGAGGTCTCCAATGGCAGTGTCTATCTCTCGGTAAGTCTGAAGTACTTGTGGGGATTGTATTTCTGTGAGGTGTGAAAAGGTATCTACTGCAGGAAAGAGACACATGATAAACTTGTCCCTTGCTTCGACGGCTTTTTGTAATTGACGGACTGCAATCTGATTGACGAATCGCCAGCGGTGTGAAAAATGTGCGTAGGTATAAGCAAAGGGTTTAATCCGGCGCGTTAGGTTTTTGGCTGGTGGGCACCCGCGAGCAAGGAGATTGTAGATGTTGCTTACGGGTGAGAAGAAGTTAAACAGCGTGGGAACGTCTGGAGGTAGGTCGGCTTCAAAATGCAATCCGTCAAGCCCCATATAACTACAGATGCCGGGACGTTTGAAGCGGTGAGGGACATGAAATTTTGATTTCGAGAGCCACCGAATGCCCGGAATATTTGCCGTCCCCGGATACAATCCCATAAAAAATGGGATAAAGGCGGGTCCCGTCGTTGATGGGAAGACGGAGACCGCTTTATTCAAACTGCCGCGATCTACGACGTGTTTCTTGATGTTCGGGAGATCACCGTTTTCAATTAATGCTTTGAAAATTTCATAGGGTGCCCCATCAATTATAATAAAAACAACACGTTTGAAGCACGGTTTGGTTGATACCATCATTCGTCCCTAAATATGTAGACGTTTATTGGTGGGTGCCGTTTTTAACATTGTAGCCATCCGGACGAACCTCCTTATTTCGATATTCTACTCTGGCAGGCTAACTTACACAAATTATTGTATCCGAAATTTCAACCGATGTCAATCTTCTGATGTCGAAACCATGAAATGGCAAACGAAAATTTAACTTGATAATCTATCGTGTAATATTGTATAATAATTACATGTAACTAAGTTATACTAAAGTTTATACCAATTCTGATTGATGATTCCTATTCAATCCAACAATCCAACCTATCACACGGAGATTCTTAAAAATTGTCCAAAGTTTACTAAGTATTTAGAAACTATACGTTTAATCTGTGGAGGATTGATTTATGCACGGATCAATGCGAGGTTTTGACAGCGGGAGATCATCTCGGCGGAGGATGCGTTCTTATCACGGAAGATCACGCACCCCGAAGCTGGAGCATGAACCCCTGTCAACAACAGAAGATGTACCTGAACTCCTGAAAGAGCAGGCAGAAGCATTACTTCAAACGGGGGAAGAGATCAAGGTTTCTGTTTCGACGGATCTGCGTTTTGATGGGACCTATGGCAAGGATTGGCTGTTAATTACGAATAGACGACTCATCGCTTTCAATCAGAATGGTGTTCTCGGACACCACATGCGCGAGGTGCCACTCTCATCCGTTGAAGATATCGAAATCCTTGAAATGTACGGGAATAACATTCTCAAAGTGAGTACGACGGACAACGCTTTTGAGCTATCGCGCTATTCAAAACGGTTAACCCCGAAATTCAGTCGTGCTGTCTCAGAGTTGGAAGGATTAATTCCACAAACGGAAGGGAATTCAGGCGGTAGACGTGGACACGGACGAGGTGGAATGTCCTTTGGAGAGAATAAGGGACGCTGTGAGAAGTGTGGTCAGCTTATTCCGCGTCGGTCAGATGTCTGTATCAATTGCATTCAGAAGCGGAAACTCATCTTTCGACTCATGCAGTACGCCGTTCCGTTCTTGCATATCATCGTCCCGGCGTTCCTCATAATGATGGTCATCCGTCTTGTCGGGCTCTACCCGCAGATACTCAGCAGGGATCTGATTGACAGGATTCTGGTGCCGGTCGGTCATGCTGTCACTACAGGATTGCCAATTCCGGAAACAGATTGGGGTCACCTTCAAAGCGCGGTAAATTTCTTAAGCGGATGGTTCGACAGCATGCCAGTCGGTGGGAGTTTCGGGCATCTGATAGGGATCGTTTTGCTCATGGCGGGTGTTCGTGTGTTTTCGATGTTAGCCTCGGCGATACGCGGATATATGATGGCGTGGGTAGGGCAAAATGTCACGAGACGGCTCCAGAACGAGACCTATGAACATCTAAATATGCTCTCCATTGATTTTTTTCAGGAACGAGATACCGGAAACTTGATGTCGAGAATCACGCACGATGTATCACGGCTCAGGGATTTCATCGCGAGTGGGATACAAGAAATTGGGGGTGATTCTCTCACAATCCTCTATATGTGCGGGATTATGTTTTATTTTAATTGGAAACTGGCACTCTGGACGTTGATACCTATTCCGTGCCTTATTTTTTTCACGATCTTTTTTGGAAAAAAGATGAGCAAGGTGTACCATGTTTTATGGAAACGGTATGCGAATATTAGCACAATTCTGGCGAGCACGATTCCAGGGGTCCGCGTTGTCAAGGCATTCGCTCGCGAACGCTACGAGATAAACAGGTTTAGCGATATGACCCATCAGGTATTTGCGGGTGAGATGAACGCGGCGAAACTTGGGACGCTTTACCGCCCGATTATGGAGTTTATCACCTATTCCGGTTCTATCTTGATTTGGTTAATCGGGGGATGGCAGATCTTCCAAAACGAGATCACTCTTGGCACGCTATTCATGTTCCAAAGTTATATGATGCAGTTCTTTAGACCTGTATTTACCCTCTGTCAGATGAATGAAAGGTTTATCCGAGCAGGCACTTCCGCCGAGCGTGTGTTTGAAATTATGGATACACCTCCGAGCGTTGCTGATAAAAGCGATGCGGTAGCCCTCAGAAATATCCGTGGTGCTGTTGAATTTAGGAATGTCTATTTCTCTTACGACAGCGAAAAGAATGCACTCAATGGTGTCAATTTTACAGTGGAGCCGGGTGAAATGATAGGGTTGGTTGGGCACAGTGGTGCAGGAAAAAGCACGCTCATCAATCTGATTACCCGTTTCTATGACCCGAATGATGGGGAAATAATGATTGATGGTTACGACAGCCGCGACATTCAGGTTAAGGCGTTACGGCAACAGGTCGGCGTCGTCTTACAAGATCCATTCCTGTTCCAAGGCACGGTAGCGGAGAACATCGGTTACTCAAAACCGGGGGCATCTCGGATGGAGATTATTGCTGCTGCGAAGGCAGCAAATGCTCATGGCTTTATCCTCAAATTCCCCGATGGTTACGACACAATGGTAGGTGAAAGAGGGGCACGGGTTTCTGGTGGTGAGCGGCAGCGTATTTCTATCGCACGCGCAATTTTGAAAAACCCGCGCGTTCTTATCTTGGATGAAGCGACTTCCTCCGTTGATACCGAAACAGAGTCGAAGATTCAAGAGGCATTGGAACGACTCATCCAAGGAAAAACGGTATTCGCTATTGCTCACAGGTTGTCAACTCTTAAGTACGCCGACCGACTTGTTGTGCTGAAAGATGGCGAAGTTGACGAAATTGGGACACATGCGGAACTGATTGCTAAAGACGGGACCTATGCGGGTTTGTGTGAGAAGCAGACTGAATTGTCAAAAATTCGTGCATGGTAATCTGCGTCTAAAGGAAAGACATATTTATGAAGGAAGCGATTAAGGTTCCTGATGAAACAGAGGAGATTTAATAATGTCAGAATTTGATGCGAAACAGCGAGGTAAAGGTCCTCGTGAAAGACGAAGGAAACAGAAACACGGGAGAGAAGAACGAAAAAGGGATAATGTGGTGATGGTCAGAGTTGATGAGGGAGATCTCAATCGGATTGACGAACTCGTAGACTCCGGGCAGTTTAACAGTCGTTCCGAAGCGACTGCGTTCCTCATCAGCGAAGGCATCAAAGCTAAACAGCAGATGTTCGAGAAGATGGCGGAAAAGATTTCTCAAATCCAGAACCTGAGAACTGAACTTGGGGCAATGATTGCCGAAGACACAAAGTCCGTCGCATCAATGCAACAGGAAGTCGATGCCCCCCCCGATGATGGAGGAGAAAGTCAATGCGAAAGCCAATGATACAGATCATAGTCCCGCTTATCCTGATTCTATTTTTCGTAGTTGCGACTTTAGTGCTGACCCAGCGCCGCGGTGCCGCTGAGACTCCGAAAGTTCCTGACGGTGTAACGGTATATCGCGACGTGGCTTATGTTACGGATGGGCACGAACGACAGAAACTCGACCTGTATGTGCCGGACACGGGAGAAAACCTACCGCTTATTATCTGGGTACACGGTGGTGCTTGGCGCGGTGGAGACAAGACACATTACAACCCAAAGGAATATCTCAAAGCCGGTTATGCCGGCGCGAGTATCAACTATCGGTTGAGCCAACACGCTGTGTTTCCTGCCCAAATCGAAGATGTGAAAGCCGCTGTGCGTTGGCTGCGTGCGAATGCAGAAACCTACCGCTTTGACCCGAACCGCTTTGCGGCGTGGGGTTCATCCGCTGGCGGTCACCTCGTCGCCATGCTCGGCACGACTGGTGATGTAGCGGAATTTGAGGTAGGTGAAAATCTGGAGGTGTCCAGTCGGATACAAGCCGTGGTTGATTATTTCGGTCCCACTGACTTCCTTCAGATGGACGCGCACAGCCTTCCGGACGGATTGGTGCATGACGCACCTGACTCCCCAGAATCACAATTGGTAGGGGGACCCATTCAGGAGCATAAGGACCGCGTCGCCAGAGCGAATCCGATCACTTATGTATCCAAAGACGATTCGCCTATTCTGATTATCCACGGAGATCAAGACAAACTTGTTCCGTATCATCAGAGCGTATTGTTACATGATGCGTTGGAAGAAGCGGGTGTCCCGGTTACGCTTTACAGGGTGGAAGGTGGCGGGCACGGCTGGTTCAGAGATCCGAAGGTTCCAGAGTTGACGAAGACGTTCCTTGAAAAACATTTGAAATCGATAAATGATTGAGCAATAAGAGGCACAGCAGAGGAAAAAGTTGACGCGCTTTTATAAGTGAAAAATGAGGACGGAGAGTGTCTCCGTCCTCATTTTTTGTGAGAGAAAGGCATCGCGGTTCAGCATCAATGCTGACTATTGATAGTCGTGTTTAATCTTACCCCATGTCAGTGGCAATTTGCCCGTAGGATCAACAGACGTTGCGCTGCCGATAACCTCGTTGGAAATGATGAGATCACCGAGTACACCGGGACTGTTGTCGTTTTCAAAATCACTTGACCAAGCGACTGCGCCACCAAGCGGAGCTGCATACGTGCCTGGAGCATCCCCATCAATGTCTGTAATCGTGATGTCGAATCCTATGACTAAGCCGTCTGTCGGCGCGAGGGCTGCACCAAAAAACGGTTCAAAGATCGACCAAGGCAAACGCATCTCAATGGAATAGCCGCTATTTGTTTTCTGACTCACGACGTGTCCCTTAGCGAGGTCTCCTAACTCCGGATCAAGGGCAGCACCCAACGCTTGGGACCACACGCCACTTCTATCTTCGGTTGTTAAGGGACCAAAGATCCAATAATTATCGTCCGCCTCATATACACTGTTATTGGCGACATGTCTCGTATCAAACTCATGGTGCGGAAACTCGAATACAGGGGCATCGTGTTTGGTGTCGAACATCAAGAATACCCCGTCAATCTCTCCAGCACGGGTTGCTAGGTCATTGGTGTACGGGTGTGTGGTATCGTCGGTGACATCGAACCCAAAGTAGAGATAGTCGTCGTCCCATAGCGTTGCCCAGCGCGCCCGCATATCAGCGTCGTCATCGAATTTGCCGCGACTGACACGGAGTCCACCATCGTTTGTGTCGCTACCCGCACCGCCGCCGGGGATAATCTGATACCACTCTTGGGCGTATTTAGGATCGCGTGGATCTGGGACAATATCTTGCAAGGGTGAAGATTCTTGGAATGCCGCGTCCCACTCCGCTTCATCTATCATTCCATCAATCGTGATAGGCGTTGCGGTTTTTTTAGAGGTCACCTCACCACCTGAGTGTGCCATCACTGATAGCGTGGACAGGACGAATAAAACGCAGCAGAGAATAGAAAAGGCTGTAGTGGCTTTAATAGAGAACGATTTTTTTGGCAAAAACATTGTGATTCTCCTATTGATACGCTTCACTGTAAGAAGCAAAGATGCGTTTGTTTTCTTGTAGAAATACGCTTAGGATGTAGATTCCCAAGCAAAATAGGTACATCGGTAAAATTCGTGGTCAGGGTAGTTCCATCGCTTGTAATGATGGGAGCTTAGGTTCTCAATTCGCTTAACGGATGGCTTTAAAGAGACGATACAGGAAGTAGGGGTAAAAGTCAAGTTTTTTCTAATATCAGCAGTCGGAATTTGGGTTACTGTTATGGAGGCGGATACCATATCTACATCTTTTCTATAATGCAAGACTTACGCAAAGTCACGGAATTACACCTATTACTACACAGTCAGTGCGGTTAGGAAACCGCACCTACCGCGAAATTGCGTAAGTCCTATAATGGTTACTTCAGAGTAACTTGCGGATCGTCCGCATACGCCGAATCTAATCGAACGAGACGCTCTAAAATCAGACAGAACAATGCAAATAGAGACTTTAATAACGCGGTTTCTTTGATAACGCCGGTGCATTCAAAGTACAACTCATCAACGCCTTCAGCGAAATCGGCACCAAACCGACCCTCATCATCTTTAATTCTGAGATTGATCCTCGGCTGGCTCTGACACAACTCCTTTATGTTCTTATCTGCAAGGAGTAATTTTATTTTCTCTGGATTGTTACCTTTGATTATAAACTGCTCATCGAAGAAGGGATCTCCTATTTCTATGTCCTGCATACCGAATAATTTGCCTATTGAACCGAAGAACCCATGGCGAGAAATCTTGAAGTGGAGACCATCCTTATTTACAAACGGTGCTCGCATTCGCGTGAGTGTATGAGATGATTGTCCAGTTGAGACGACGTAAGTATCAAGCAGGATCTGCCACTCACCGTGTTTATAAATGAGAACGTCCTTCCCCCAGAAGCCACCTTGAATAAATTCACCATCTATATCCGCGGCAATCTTTGTCCAGATTTCGTCTTTCGAGGGCCCGAAAATAGATTTGCGTTTCGTCACTTCTTCTTTCATAGCGTAAATTCCTGCGAAGTTAGTCGGACAAAACTCACCGACAAAGATGTGAATTAACGTTTCACTGCAACAGAGACCCCATCACGGAGGGGAATGATCGTCGTGAATACATCCGGTGAACTGTAGAGAAGCCGTGTCAATTCTTTGACTCCGATTGTCGCTGCATGGAACCACTGTTCCCGCTCATCAAGTCCTTCCGGCGGACTCCCCGGCTCTTGCGTAACGACGCGCCCACCCCAAATCATGTTGTCCGTAATAAACAATCCACCGCTCCTGAGCCGTGGAATCGCCTTACGGAAGGCTTCGGGATATCCATCTTTGTCGATGTCGTTGTAGATGATGTCAAACTCACCTTCGGTTTCGTCAATGATTTCGAGTGCGTTGCCGACGCGATAGTCAATGCGATCTGCGATACCACCGCGAGCCAGATAACCCGCTGCGCGATCGGCGTTCTCCTGCGAACCATCGGTACAGATGATGGATGCTTCCGGTTTTTGTAGTGCCTTCGCCATCCAATACGCCGAATATCCGAAGCCTGAACCCATCTCAAAAATTCGTGTTGGATTCGTCAGCAACACCAATTGGTGCAAGACGCGCCCAACGAGGGGTCCTACAATTGGAAAACGGTTCGTCCGAGCGTGTGCCTCCATTTCTGTTAGCATCTCATCGCGTTCTGGAGTGATATCAAGTAGATAGTCGTCAATTGACGGATGAAGAATATCCAAACGTTGCATAAATGTCTCCTGTTTTTAATTCTGTGCTTCTCTCTGCCACCGTTCGAGTGGGTGTTCGCGTGGTGTAAGCGGCATATATACCCGAGCCTCCTGCCGATGTGATTCCCATGTCGCATGAATCATTTCAAGGCAGTCTCGACCATCCCTACCACTCGCGAATGGATCCCGGTCTCCTTCAATGGCGGCGACGAGATCGCGTAGCATGAGACGTTGTAATAGCAACCGTATTGATCCCTTGTCTCGTGGGTTTCCTTGTTCGTCAAGGTCTTCGGCTGATAGATGTACCGGTTCCCACGCTTCTGCCGGGGTCTGGTGTTGCCCTTTGTGGATAAACATCGTTGTGCCGACGCTCTCTCGGATGGCAATTCTGCCTTCGGTACCGACAATGTCGATGCCGTAGGCATCATCGTTGGTTTCGGGTTGCGCGAGGAACTGCACATCGGCATGGATACCGTTCTTGAATCGGAAAGCGGCGTGTCCTCGCTCTCCGAGTACAAGACCCGCATCCCTGTCAAAGGAGTGAACCTCTTGGGTATGTTTGATGTCATCAACGGTTGACTCACGTCCATCCATCTGGACGAGGTGTGCGTGTGTCCATTCAACATCACCACCAAAGAGGCGCAGCCAATCGTAGAGGTGTGTACCCATCTCCATCAAGGAATTTCCAACCTTGCGGCCACCTTTATCGGTTGCCTTCATCAGCACGACATCACCGATCTCGCCTTTCTCAATCAGTGAAAGGACGTGCCGATTGTATGGGCTGGCGCGTTTGATGTGGTTAATGGCAAACTTGACCTCGTGTCGGTCGCAGGTGTCAACCATTTCGTCGGCTTCAATAAGATTGAGGGCAGTCGGCTTTTCACAGAAGACATGGATACCGCGCTGTGCCGCGGCGATTGTTGGTGCGTGGTGCATCGGTGCCTGCGTCGGAACGATAACGATATCGGGTTGTTCTTCGTCAAGCATTTTTTCGTAGTCGTCATAGATGGCTTTAACGCTGAATCGTTCGCTCCATGCTTTTGCGCGTTCTGGATTGATTTCTGCACCGGCGACGAGTTCACAGTTTGTCTCTAACTGCACTGCTTCAGCATGGGCTCCGCCCATGCCCCCTAAGCCGATGATTGCAATACGGTAGTTGTTCATGCGTGTCTCCAAAGTTTGCCAAGAAAAATGTGCTGGTTTACCACTCCCCCGCTAAATCCCCTGCCTTTAGGTAGGGGATGTAAGCGGCGTATGGGTTCGTCTTTATAGTAAAGTCTGTAATTACTTTTACACCATCGCCAGATACGTCGGGAATCGGAGTTCCCTCCTACAGTATTCGTGAAATACGGAGTGTTGTTTTCCAAAATGTAAACTTATTTTCAGGAACTACTATAAAAAACACTTGACATTTCATCAAAAATATCGTATAATTAACGGAACACTTTGGACACCGCTTTGACCCCCAACACTCGTTGGGGAGGTGTCCACTTCGGTCAAAGGAAGCCAAAAAGTGTTAAGTGTGATACCACTGAAAACATATACTCGGCAGCTCACGCGTAATTGAGCGAAAGCTTGTATCGGAGCAGAGGTGAAAGTCTGCACGTTGTATTGCTGCCCCCTTTTTCAACATTTCTCTCCAAAAGGAGAGAGGCAGGCGGGGATAGCCATGAAAGTTTCCGCATGATGTGCCTAAAGGGATTTTTCACCCTTTGGGTAATCGCCTGCGGGTGGAGACAACGTAAGACGGTTGACTCTTTGAGAAAACCGCAAATGTCTACGAAGCCGAAGCCCCTGCCTTCAGGTAGTGGGTGCTATCACACCTATCATAGCAACTTCAAGGTTGGAACGCAACAAAAAAGTTGAAGAAAATGCAGTAGATATAATCGAATAACGACAACTGATGGCTGATAGCCGATAGCCATTTAGAAACCCATCATTGCTCGCACAAACGTTGTATTACTGGTCGTATGTTGAAACAAATGTGTGGTCCTGCGGTGTCCGGCAAGAATGACGATGTAGAAGCCGAGCCATTCGCCTCTGTTGATGGCTTGGATTTCAAAAATACGAGTTCGTAGGTCAGGGCGGTATAGGCTTGGAACGTTAGTGTCAGATGAGAAAGTTTGCAGGTAGTTCTTGAAATGTTTATCCCGATTCGTAAACTTCCGGTACTGGAATCCTCCAAGGATATTTAATTTCTGTGTAAACTGATAATCGAGACGGACGCCGAGAATATCCTCTCGACTTCGACGATTGAATCGCAAATATTCAACAGGTTGCGCGTCGGTCGGGAGAAACAGGGCTGCGTTGAGCGTTTTTGGAATTTCCTCGGCACTTCGGTCAAAAGCACGGTCCCAGACGTATTTAACCATAGGTGTTAACGTTAAGTCTTCAAGAATTTTGTTGACCAAAGGGAGATCTGCAAATGGAATCTCGTATTTCGCCTTCAGAATCGTGAGTTGATTACGGATGTTCCGTTCAGGATAACGGCGTTTTTTCCAATTCGCGTCGTCATAGATTAAACCGGTATCAGTCGAGTCAAGCGCGTTAAGTCCATGATCAGGATAGAACGGGTATGCACGTCCCCCTACGCCAAGCCGGACCTGCTTAATTGGCACCATAAAATCAACGCGTTCATCGGGTTCAAAGTTCTCCGATATCGGGTCGTATTCAACATCCCTGAAAAGTGCCTTCTCCTTATCTTGTTCAAACTGTTTTTGCATGAGAATCAGGAATTTGGCTTCAATTGTCAAGTTTCGCACGGCGGTATAGAGGCATTGGAGCGTTGTTGTATTTGATCGTGCGTTGTAAAAATCGAGTTCGTCATTAATGTGAATCAGCTCCAATTCTCCAACGGGCAAGGCGATTGCGTAATCCGGAATATCATCTTGCGCTCGGACGAATCGATTTTGGAAGTGAAAGCTTCCAAAATCAGGGATACTGCGTTTATAGGTGACATGTATGTATTTCGAGTTATTTTTCCGCCGACTTGAAATTTCGCTCTCGTTTAACCAACCCACTTGAATAACGAGGTTATCAAGCAGTCTATATTCTGCTTTGAGGTGATATCCCTGCCGGTCTATACCATATTCGTATTCTGGTTCAAAGTCATCCTCAATCGGATCAACAATACCGTTATTATTCAGATCGACAATATTGGTAAATACAGGTGGGTCGGCTTCAAAAATAAGAAAATCTTCTTGAAAGTCTAATATCCCATTCTGATCTCGATCATCAGCACGTGGAATTACGCCATCAAAGTCGGTGACATCGGGCCAGTCATCGCCATCATCGTCATCTTCAATCAGTGTATAATTGGTTGCGTCCCACGGAATTTGTTCCCCCGCAATTTGTTCTTCCAAGGGTCTATTGGGTCCACCGCGTTCAAGCGTGTAAATTTCACCTCGGTTCGGATGCGCGCCAAAATTCAGGTAGTTGGTCGTGTAGCCTGGGTCAATATGAAACAAGACCGCCTCTAAGTGGAGTTTGCCAAAGCGAGACTTAAGTTGGACGAACCAGGCGGTTTCTCTACCGAGTTTTCCGTTGCTATCTTCATCTGTCCCGTCCCCTCCTAAAAAAGCCTCAAAACGTTCGCCTTCGGTTTCCGAATATGTCGGGATGCCGTTTTTGTCTACTGGGAGTCGACTCCTGAAATCAATAGCAACACCCGTTTCTTCTTCACCATCTGGACCTTGAATAGTCGTCTTGATTCGACTAAATCCTATTTTATTTTTGGGAATGGTCGGGTACTGTTTGTATTTACCATTAATTGAATAGTGTGCCCTGATGAAAACATTGCTGACAGTCCCTTCAAGATCGAGTCCGTAAAGAGTTGCGGCGCGGGCGGCACCATAACGGTATCGGACTTTTCGAGGTCTCCCTTCACCGTTCCATTGCGTGGGATTGTCTACAAGTTTTTTCCTGTTGTTGATGTAATCTGGAGATTGACCGTAATTTCCAGGAGCCTGAATTATGTCGCGATACGGCATCTGAATGCGACCATCTGTCGTTTTAATCCACTCTTGTAGGTCGGGGTTCTCCTCTGCCCTGTTTGCTTCACTAAAGCCGACAACCGCGATATTATAATCACCTGCAACAACCATGTCAAATACGACGGATTTGACGGTTCGCGGGTCAATGTTAATTTTCGCATCCGTCAGCATAAGATCGTATTTCATTTTATTGAAACCAGTGGCAATTTTCCACTGCCCGTCAACGGAATCTCGGATTTCGGAGGGACCTCCGCTGTGATCAACCGGAACGAGTTCATCAGCAAAAATATGAAATTGGTGCGTCATTTCCGGTAGCAGTTCGGGTTCAATGCCTTCTGCGATAGCGACGGGAGGTAATTTTATAAGTGCCTGTGTAACGATCGTAATCTTCATGCTTTTGAAAGCCGCACCGACTCCCTCTTGGATATGATTGCTGTGTAAGTCGGGATCATAAGAACGGAAATCTGTGAATGCGCTCGTGTAATTATCCTCAGGCGAGTCATCACGGAAAACAACGGATATTGTTTCAGGGGGTGTATTGGCAACCGTTCCCATAAGCGAGTTTATTACGCGTTCGGGATGTTCTTTATGCAAATTGACATAAGTAAATCCGATGCGGAAAATTTCGCCCAAAAGTCCCTGTCCTCGAAAACCGACGAGCCGTGCGTTTTCAATGTTCCTGACCCCCGACGACGCGTTCAACCCGTTTCGACGCCCAAGATCCTGTGCGAGTGCTCCACCATCTGCAGCGTCTGTTATTTTAATAGGATTAGAAATACGGGAGTGAATGAAGCTAAAAAGATGGTGCTCCTGTGCGAAAGAGATATCCCACCGAAGCCCATCAAACTCCGTTTTGTATAGAATATATCGATTTGGAAACAGGGTAGCGGGTTTGAGTCGTAGGTGATCGCCAATCATAAACTCGGTATGTCTACCGAGGAAACTTTCTTCCGCTATGATTGTCCGATCGAGTTGCGATGTGAAGCGAAGGCTATCCAGTTGCCCTCCCCAGCCAACAATTAATTTGCCGTTCTGATCAAATTCTTTCTGATCGGTATATTTATTGAGTTCGCTGCCTTCCACGATTTCTGCGCCATAAAGATCATAGAAGACCTGTGGTTCTTCTTCCAATTGGAATCTGCTTGAGAATTTCGCTTCCCCACCAATTGCAGGCAGGAGCGGTTGATGTGGTCCGAGAGGGTCGGCACCACAACCACAAAACACAGATGCACTCAAGAGGCAAGTCCCTACGAGTAGAGAATTAATCGATCGTTTTAAATTGTTCATCGGTCATGTGCCTCCTCAGGGAGGAATTAACAGAAGACATTCAAATGTGTGTATTCTCTGAATACGGTCACTCATTTTCTACCAATCATAGAGGTGTAGTTGTCGCCATTATCTAATATGGATTCGGTATAGATTATCAGAAAACTAAATAGCCCTAACTCCATCAAACCGTTTCATTTCCGAATGAGCATTTTACGGGTTGCGGAGAAGGTGTCTGCGTGAATCGTGTAGAGATAGACACCGCTGCTCACAGGTTCTCCCACTTGATTGCGTCCATCCCAATAGACGGCTTGTGCCTGTGAAGAATAGTCGCCTGCAGGCACTGTCCCCAGGGATAAGCGACGCACCAATTGACCTGCGGCATTATAAATATGGATTGTGACATGGCTTTCGGTTGTGAGCCGGAACGGGATCCATGTTTCCGGGTTGAAAGGGTTGGGAAAGTTCTGTAGGAGTTGATTCCGCTTTACCGCTCCCAATATAACAATCTGTTTACCACCCGGCTCAACGGCAACAGGTTGCGAAGGTAGCAGTGCGCTTCCATCCCAGATATGGATTTGACCGCTGACTGCCTCCGAAAGCAGAACGGATCCATCTCGACTGATGTCAAAATATACTGGGATAGATGGATGCTCAAGGGGTGTTTCTGTCTGCCACTCCCAGACCTGAGTGGAACCGTCTCGCCGAGCAAAGAGATAGCGACCGTCTGGACTAAAGTGCACTGGGTGATAGCTTCCATCCAAGGTTGTTAGAAGCTGGGGACCCTCTGACAAGAGCTTCCAAATGTGGAGTTCCAATTCTTCGGATGCTGCTAACACCGTTGAACCGTCTGTGTGAGCGGTAAAGGCGAGCGTCGGAATTGGGCTGTTAAGAAATTCTTGGACCTGCCATGCATATTGAAAGACGAACGTGTCGCCCTCGCGTTTCCATAATTGAATCCAATCTTGATTATCTTTCGTTCTGCCGGAAGCCGCGAAATACTCGTCATTTTCACTAAAGACGATCTGGTAATGCGTATGTAGCGATACAGATCCATTTTTTGACGTAAGTTTCTGGAGTTTCTCTGGATTTTTGGTATCCAAAATGGAGAGAGGCTGCCAGTGCCCCACTGCCGCAAGCCACCTTCCAGAGGTGCTAAATACGATTTCTTCAAGCCATCCAGTATGCTGGGGAAATTGGAGTTCAATGTTACCCGTCTGAAGATTGCGGACTTCCACCCACCGGTCCCTGTGGACAGCGAGTTTCCGACCATCTGGAGAGATTGCGAGCCCTTCAAACGTGGCGTCTTCTGCAGAAACGATACGTTTCATTTGCTGGGACGCGACATCCCATGTCTTAATAAAATATCGGGAGGTGGCACCCACGGTTTTTCCATCAGGGCTCAACTTCACCACATTGTAGAACCGATCTCTGAGGAAATCAGTCCACACGTTCAGGGGTCGCTTTTTCTCTATATCCCATGTCACGACAGCATCCCAATAGTGCAGAAGTGCGATTTTCCCGTTCGGTGATAGGGTTATTTCTTCGAGTTCGCGGAACTCACTGCCGAACGTGTCAATGTGTTGCCCGGATTTGATATTCCAGACGCGGACCTGGTCATCCCATCCTTGCCAGGGTCCGGGATCAATCCAAGTCAGTCTAGCGGTCTCGCTCGCAACATACAGGTGTTGATTGTCTGGACTGAAGACCACATCAGAAATCGTTCCAATGCCGCTTTTCGCCTTCCGGAGTAACCGCCTCGATGCCACATCCCACACGTAAACGGAAGCTGAGCTCGACTCGAACGACGCGATGTATCTTCCATCCGGACTGATAGCGACCTTTTCAACCCAGTTTCCGGTGTGTCCTTCAAAGTGTCCTTCTAATTGGCGCGTCTCAATATTCCAGAGTTCAATGTCAGGTCGCATTGAGGCGACGATCAAATAGCGACCCTCGGGACTAAAAATCGCGGTGCGATCACGCGGATCGCCTTCACAACTGCTCCCGCCCTCGAAGAAATAACACGATTTCAATGGACGCCGTGCGCCTATCATTCTTCCGAGGTACTCACCCGTCTGCCAATCCCAGAGATGAATCGCATCCTCAGAAGGGATTGCGAACAGCGGCTCCGTTGGACTAAATGCCGCGACATCATAGATACGGAATTCGACTCTCCATTCGCTAACTTGCTCGCGAGCCTTGACATCCCAGATACTGACAGTAGCACTTTTTCCATCATGCGCATGTGTAAAAATCGCTAAATGTAAGGCATCTGGACTCAACACGACATCGCTGAAATACTCGCGTTCGGCGAATTCATCTATAAGCGCGCCGGTATTCGTATCAATAATTTGAATGCGTGTTGGGGTAACACGTATGATCGCTTCATTGGAGAGAAACGCGTGCTGCTCTGGAAAGGGTTGTCCAATTGTGCCGATCGGTTCCATCGCAAAAGCACAGCAGGCGATGCAAATAACACTGATGACTGTAATATAAACTTGTAAGCTTCGTTTTGAAAGAATGATGCGCGTTTTCATGAGAAACCTCCAAGACGTGCGACGATCAGGATGAATCGGTGATTAGGAACGATACATTGCTGAACTTCAATACTCCTAAGCGTAACACCCGCTGAACTTCAATACTCCTAAGCGTAACACCCAAAGTCTGTGCCTTGACTATGGCAAATTCCGTGCCAATCTGAAAATACAACATTGGTAGGGATTCTTAGCGATATCCCAGAAAGAAATGCACAAAATAGGGCATACCTTGGACCGAATAGCACAAAAATGGGCAGGGATGATGCTGAAGGGAGCTTTATTTTAAACTCAATGTTTGCTTATCAATCAAAAGGTTTGAGACGCCATCAAACCTTCTCATTTCCGAATAAGCATTTTACGAGTTTGGGAGTAGTCGCCCGCGTGAATCGTGTAGAGATAGACACCGCTACTCACGGGTTCTCCTGTCTGGTTGCGTCCGTTCCAATAGACTGCCTGTGCCTGTGAGGAATAGTCGCCTGCGGGCATGATCCCCGGTGATAAGCGACGCACTAATTGACCTGTCGGACTATAAATCTGGATTGTGACGTGGTTTTCGTTTGCGAGTCGGAACGGGATCCAGGTTTCGGGGTTGAAGGGGTTGGGGAAGTTTTGTAGCAGCGCGTTTCTTTTGATAGCACTCCATTGCGCCAACCGTCGCGCCTGCGGCTCAACAGTGGTGGATTCTGGAACGTTCACTATATCCCGGGTTCGGTAAATTTCCAATTGACCGCTATTTTCGTTGTGGAGGAGCAGAAATTCACCTTTCCCTGCAAATCGTAAATCTGCCCCTGGTATAACCGCTAAGAGTTGTCCTGTTTGGGTATCATAAAATCGTTGTTTATCAGGTGTTGTCTGCACAGGCCAACGAACGGCAACCATGCGACCAGTGGGATGAAATTGAATGTTGGAAAAGCGGCGTATCAATTGAAACGGTATCGGCTTCGGAATCTGGCTGAGTTCCCTGTCGCTCGCCATATCAAAAACCTCCAAAGCCTCTTGGCTGTCCCGTACTTGCAAGAAATTGTTTCGCCCGAACAGGAGTGGGCCGATCGAATTGACGCTGCGAACCCGCTTTCCTGTTTGAATGTCCCAGAACCCGATGAAATCATCTGCGGGCGGGAGGTTCTCACGGTTAGGTGCAACCAATACAATCTGCCGTTCATCAGGCGTAAACAGCAAAAGCGAGAACCGCGACCAACCGGTGTCAATCAAATTCACCTGTCTTCCGGTTTCCACCTCCCAGATAAACGTGCCACGGTAGGTATTTGAGGCGATAAATTTCCCAGAAGGCGAAAAATTCACAGCCTGTGTCCCTAAATAGCCCTGAATTTGAAAGACGTGGCGCGGCTCCATTAACGCCGCGTCCCAGATCTGATTTGTTGCCTCAACATCAATGGCAACCGACCGTCCATCTGGACTCGGGACGACCTCATAAAGCGGCGAATGAAACTCAACCGCTTTCAACAGAGCACCGGTGCGGGGGTCCCAGAAATGGAGTATGTTGGTACCGAAACCTGTCACCAAGCGATTTATCTTCGGTAGATAAGCCACCCGCGTGGATGTCTGTGCCCAGCCAAAAAGCGTCTTTAGGCGCGATAGCGTCTTAACGTCCCAGATGCTAATCCGGTAGGCATCGATCTGGCTTGCAAACTGATCGCCATCGGGATGAAAAGTTAGGCGTTCAACCCATCCCATTCCATGGGATTCCGTTGGCTTATCAGCAACGGACTGGCTATCCCACCACCCCGTCGGGATGTGGAGTCGCTGGAGCATAGCCCCGCTTGTGCCGAGGAAAAAGTAGGTGCTATCCAATGAGAAACCGAAGTCGAGAGCAGCATAGGAAGATTCCCGTAAGGCACCTGTGGCGGTTTCAAAGAGATAAACATCTGCGTGTTCCAATAGAACACCGAGAAATGCGCCATTAGGACTGAACCGGAACTTTCTCGGATGTCGCAAAACCGTAGGGAATCGCCGTTGAATCTGCCCAGTGTCCACATCCCAGAATGTCACGGGGCCTTCTTGGTAACCACTGACAAGAATCGGGAGATTTGGGTGAAACTCGATTGCTGTGATCGGCTCTCCATTGGTCAATTCCATAACTACTCGCTTTTCTCTGAGATGCCATAGGTAGACAGTATCACCAACGGCGTAGGCGAGATGCATGCCGTCGGGTGAAAATGTGACGTGCCCCGTTTTCACAGGAATCGTAGCCCGCAGTCGGGGAGGGGCAACGTCCCAGAGTTGAATATTTGTGCTACCTCCGAAAATTGCCAGTTTCGAGCTATCTGGTGAAAACCGGAGATGTTCTCCCTTAACCGTGTCGATGCGATGCACCGGAACGAAGGTCTCCGCATCTAACAATTCAACCCAATATGAAATGGACAACGTTGCCAAAAAACGGCCATCGGGTGTATAGGCGATGTCATCCAGATACGGCTTGCCGATGGTCAGTATCGGTTCTGCGGCATTGAGTGGA
Organism: Candidatus Poribacteria bacterium; assembly: GCA_965232545.1. GTDB lineage: Bacteria > Poribacteria > WGA-4E > WGA-4E > WGA-3G > WGA-3G. The sequence goes on along the minus strand of OZ246979.1, from coordinate 5,801,774 downwards.
CTCACCGAAAGAGATAGAATCGTTAGTAAGAGTATGCTGGCGTGTCGGATCATCGGAATGTCTCCATTCATCGTCACACTTCGATTTTCAGCGTAGCGGTTCGGAGTCGCGCAATTCATTGTGTCTCAGAGCGGAATCTGTCTCAATAACAGACACGCTTTCCGGTCCGAGGGATTGCAATCTATGGGCGCATCTGCTTCATTGCTCCCCATGTGTTTGTGAGTTTTCCTTGTGCTTCGATGGCGAGTGGGATGCTGGTCTTTGCCCCATTCTTCCCCACCAGCTGATACGCGTTGCCTGATGCATCTGAGAATTTTCGCATTCCTCCCGGTTCATCAAAGTGCCACAATGCGACCGTTTTCACGTCTTTCTTGAACTTTCCGCGCGGCGTAAAATTCTGTTTAGCGACATCGTATCGGGTAACCGTCGAGATGCGAACCTCGTCAATATATCCAGTAAAGGATCCCCAAAAGGAATTACCGACATTCGGCGGTCGAATTTCCTCTCCAAAACCGCCGAGTGTAAAATCCTTCGGACGCCAGAATTTTGAAAGATCGTGTCCAATAGTTGTTCCTTGCGGCAGTATCTTTGCGAGATCGTTGACAATGGTTATTGTCTCTTTCCTTTTCGCCTGAAAAGCGATGTGATGCCATTGATTCATCGCAAGCGTGATTGGGAAATACGGAGTTACGGCATCCCCACCCCATCCAGCAACATGGGCATCGGTTATTAAGAGTAGGAATCCTTTCTCCCAGTCAATAAACTTCTTTATCCGCTGGTACGCGCGGTGCTTATCGCTCACGACGCGCATCCGTACCTGCTGACTCAGCATGATTGCTGTTGTATTTTTAGCAGGTGGCTTCGTTGGATACACCCAAGCTTCGACGGTGAATTCGTCCGTGCCTTCAGGTAAAAGTATACCAAAGGTTTCAAAGTCCAAAACGGCGTAGTCATCTACCCCATCAAGGACTAAATAATTCCCACCAGCAGGCGAAGCGGGTGGAAACGCTTTAGCATTCAATGGAATTAATGTCAGTACAACGAGATAAGCAAGAATCTGTCGGTATAACATTTTTAACACTCCCCCGTCAAATCCCCATGCTTTAGCTTGCGGGATGTAGACGGCGTATCGTTTTTTCATTGACAAAAGATTTGACATTCCGGCAAAAATGTAGTATAATTAGAGTATCAGTTTGGCAGACATATTCAGCGTAATCGCAAGGTTACGTGTCTGCCTACCCACTGAATAGGGGTTAAACGAACTGATAACTGATAACTCATGAAAACCTATAAATACCCGCTTGGCAAACAATCGAATACGATCCGCATTGGAAACTTGCTTGACGATATGTGGCAGGTGCATGATTACTTCCATAGGTGGCAAGACCAAAGATACAAAAATGATTTGCCCTATGCGAATTGGTATGCTATGAACGAGCACCTTCGAGAACTTAAGAAAACGACGCATCCGCATTGGTATTGTTTGCCGAGTCAAGCGATTCAAGCAGAACTGAAACGTATTGACGAAGCATACGTGCGTTTTTTCAAGAAGTTGGGTGGTAAACCCAAACGCAAGCCAAGACACAAGTTTAAGTCTATTACTTTCACACAAGCGGGTTATGCGTTAAACGATAACCGTATTACGATAAGTTTTCGTAAATGGAATTCAAAGACATGTAAATGGCAGTTTGATAAAGTGCCGTATACGTTTCACAAACACCGTGAGTTTTATGGTGCTATCGCACGTATCACACTCAAGCGTGATACCTGTGGTCGTTATTGGATTTGCATAGTTACAGACCATACAGATACCAAAGAACTGTCAGCAACAGGTCAAAGCGTTGGGGCAGACTTCGGCATGAAAGACGCTTACTTGACACTTAGCACGGGTGAGAAAATACAACACCCGCAACCGTTGAAACACTCCTTGAATGAACTTCGTAAACTCAACAAAAGCCTTTCTCGTAAAAAGAAAGGTTCTCATGGCTGGTGGCGTGCTGTTCGTCAACTTGCACGTTTCTATCGTAAAGTATCTAATCAGCGTAAAGATTTTCATTGGCAACTCGCCAGTAAACTCTGTAAACGCTTTGATACGATAGCCCTTGAAACATTGAACCTTGACGGTATGAAACGGTTATGGGGACGCAAAGTCTCTGATCTTGCCTTCTCCGAGTTTGTTGAGATATTGAAGTATAAGTGTCGTAAACATAAGCGTCTTTTGAAACAAGTCGGTCAATGGACTGCGACAACGAAACCGTGTAGCGATTGTGGGGTTCACAACGAAACCCTAACTCTCAAGGATAGGCAGTGGACGTGTCCTGACTGTGGTTCTCACCACGATAGGGACATCAACGCTGCGATAAACATATTGCGGGCAGGGATAGCCGTGAAGGATTCCGCACGATATGCCTGAGACTCGCTTCAGAGTTTCAGGGAATTGCCCGCGGGTGGAGCAACAGTTAGACGGTAGACTCTTTTGAGAAAACCGCAGTCGCGACGAAGCCGAGGTTTCCCCAGTCTTTAGACTGTGGGTGCTATCACTCTCCTTTATCAGCAACTGTGTAAAATTGAACCTTTTCAATGCGACCGGCTCCAGTCATTGCGTGTTTTATAATTTTGACAGCATTAGTCCTGGCGATAAGTGGAATTTCATAGGGGAACTGAATTCCGCCCGGGACTTTCTTGGCGGGTACCCATTGATTTCTCTTGTCCCGGACGTGGATTTCAACGTTTCGGATTTTTCCAGAGCCAAGAAGCACAATTTTCCGAATGTCCGCTCTTTCTGGAAGTGAATAGATTTCTCCGTGAAAAGTTGCCTTTTCTTCTACATCGCGATCGATGAGGATATACTCCTGCTCGGTTAGAAGTGCGGCACAACCCATCTGGGACAAACATGCCAGTATGAAAAGCGAGCATTTCCATTTCTTCATGATCGTTCTCCTTGTACGCGGTGTTTTGGATTGATAGGTGGAGCGATGCAGCAATTGAGATTAGGAAAGCCTATTGCATCGCTCCGTATATTTCCAAGGAGGCAGGCTCTCCCAAGTTTACACAGCGTGTAATAATATAGGAGCAATTTTCATGCCAAAGGCAATTCAGGCAAAAAATCGGGTTTAAAGGCGGTTTTCTCGTTACTCTACCCGATAGAATGGTTTTTAGTGTTCAATTTATGGACAGTTTTGTTCAAAACTGAGGAAGGTAGTGCGGTGGGAAACCCAGTTTGTATATCGGGTTCTATAGGGCTATTTATAGTGAATTATTGAAATGTGTACAGCGTATCTCATCAATAGACTATCGGATTCAAGCCTGTAGCCGTCGCTAATCAAGTCGTTCTTCTTATTTCTTTTTCGTTGTTCGCTTAAGCATTCCCCAGATTACCATCTGTGTGCTCGCGGTCGGTGAGACACTAAACGCCGATGGCACCCAAGCAGGGGAAAATTCCAGTCCAGGATCTCCTATCAGTTTTCGGAGACCACCACCGGCTGTGCGAATTAGATAGATGTCTTTGTTTCCGTCTTGAACGGATACATAGGCGATCCACTGACCGTCAGGCGATCCAGCGGGTTCTTCGCAGATTTGTCCGGCATCCGTCAATTTTTTCGGATTTTCTCCATCAACATCCACGGCAAACAGTGTCGGCACTTTTACGCCGCCGAGCTTCTCGCTGGAAAAATAAATTTGTTTTCCGTTGGAAGCCCAAGTGGGACCTGTTGCAGAAACCTGGGTGAGTGCTCTCTGTTTTTCACCATCAGCGTTCATGACATGGATACCCCCAATGCCGTCCAGCGTGGAACGAAACGCGATCCACTCCCCGTCTGGGGACCATGCAGGCGTTGAATTGTGTCCGCCTTTATTTGTGAGTCTCTGAACTTTCTTGCCGTTCACGTCCATTGTGTAGATGTCAGTGTCCGCTGCATGGTCGCGCGCTTGGTTGGATGCGAACGCGATCCATTTGCCATCCGGTGACCATGCCGGATTGATATCGGTAGCGCGATGGTTTGTCAGCCTCCGAGATTCCTTCGTATTCACATCCATTACGTAAATCTCTGGATTCCCATCCCTGTTTGAAACGTAGGCGAAAGCGCGACCGTCTGGAGACCACGTCGGCGAGAAGTCGTCTGATGGATGATCGGTTAAGTTGGCGAGATTCTTACCGTTTATATCTATCATATAGATGTCAAGGTTTCCTGTCCTACCGGAAGTGAAAGAAACCCGACCGCTACCCCAAACAGTCATTGTCAATAGGCAACTTGTGAACAGTAACGTAAACAGAAATGATATTCGTTTCATCAATAAAATTTCCCTTGATCGAATCTAAGATTGCGTTCCTAATTTTCGCTTGAGAATAGTGCCGTGTGCCCCGAGCACAACTATCCCAAGCCCTTCAACGTAGTCAACATGGTACAAATCTTCGTCAGTGCCGGATTCTTCAATTACCCATGTTGCGCCGCGGTCCTTGGTATGCAGGATGAGTCCACCTTTCCCGACAATCCAGCCTTCCATTTCGTTGATGAAAGAGACTCCATAGAGATGTGTACTTATTCCGACATCGATTGCTGACCATGCCAAGCCTCCGTCTGACGTGCGGAGGACGATGCCATCTCTTCCGACAGTCCATCCTTTTAGGCGGTTCAGGAAGGACACGCCATACAGATCGTATCCTGTATGAGTCGTCTGAAGATGCCATGTATTTCCTTGATCGTTTGTCCAGAGTACCTTCCCCCATGATCCGACAGCCCACCCGTAATGCTCTCCGACCATCTGGATATCCCGATAGGATGCGGAAGTTTCATTTTTTTGGTGTGTCCAGATTGTGTTCCCATCCTCATTGTGAAGGATAACGCCTTGCTGACCGGCAGCCCATCCTTCACCGAATCCCTGAAAATGTGCGGCATAAAGTTGACACGCTTCTTCTATGGGTTGACTGTTTTGGTCGTAGCCACTTATAACGGGCTTCGTGATTTCGTTCAAAACCTGCCATGTCCTGCCGCTGTCAGTCGTGGATAAGAAACTCCCGTCTTCTGTAAATATCCAACCGATTTCTGAAGAGGCAAAATGCACGGCAATCAGGGGCGTGTCCACAGGAGATTCAATACTCTTCCAAGTGTTGCCCCCGTCCAAGGTGTGGAGCATCGTACTGGAATTACCGACTGCCCATCCTTCGATAGCATTGATAAAGGAGATATCCGCTGATTTTATGCCGGAATCCACACCCATTATTCGGAAGGGTCCGTCGTTGCGTAAGATATTCCATCCAGCATCTATCCTCGGCAGTTCGGTTTCGATCTCCTCAAAGGAGCGCTTGCGTGGTATATATTTTGATATTGAGGGGATCGTATACGCGACGGCGATACCATCTTCGCCAACAGCAAATATCTTATCCTCCGTGATACTGATGTCGCTAAGATTTTTGTCCGTTCCACTGTCTTCCCGTGTCCATGTTTTCCCGCTGTCCAGTGTAAGTAGGAGGGTACCTTCGTCACCGACCGCTATTCCTACGGCGGGAGAGGCGAAAAAGACTTTGTTAAGATTTGCCTGTGTGCGTGTATACTGCAATTTCCATGTTTTCCCGCCATCGGTGGTATGAAGGATGAGTCCATATTGTCCAGAGACCCAACCGAGGTTCGCATCCAGAAAGTAGACCGAATAGAGTTCGTTAAATGTCCCACTCTCTTGAGGTTCCCATGTTTTCCCGCCATCGACGGTGTGGAGGATTTTGCCGGGCCAACCGATCGTCCATCCTTCATTCGGCGAGATGAAGCAGAGACCTTTTAAGAGTTCAAAGATATAACCGCGCTGCTCAATCCAGTTTTCGCCGCCGTTGTTGGTGTAGAATATACCCCCCATATCCCCAACAGCCCAGCCACGTTCAGGATTTAAGAACTGCACATCGTGTAGTCCGATCCAGTCGTATCCTTTTTGGACTTCCCATGTTTCTCCGTCCTTAGTGTGTAGAATATAGCCGGAATCTCCGATTGCCCACGCCTCTTCTTGGTTGACAGCGGTTACTTTATTTAAGCCGACAGAGAGACCAGTTTCCTGCCGTTCCCAAGAGCGTCCTTCGTTCTCGGTCCGGAAGATTGCGCCACGACGACCGACAGCCCAGCCGCGTCCGTCATCTGCCATCTCCACGCCTGCTAAGGGTTCCGCACTGCTTTCCGCGTCGATTATCCACGTCTCTCCACCATTGCTGGAATGAAGTATCGTTCCGTAGCTACCGACTGCCCATACATGTTTAGCGTCAGGCGAATGCACAGCTAATAGATCACTGTGTGTGCCTGTTTTGTGTACCGTCCATGTCTGTCCACCATCTTGTGTGTGCAGCACTTCACCAGCTTGCGCTGCCAACCATCCTCTTTTAGCGTCTGTAAAGCAGAGATCATAGATTGCGTGCGTGTCCTCAATGTCAGGTTCTCCGCGGATCCACGTTTTCCCGCCGTCTCTTGTTGAGAGAACAGTAGATCCAATTCCGACTGCCCAACCATTCTGTTGGTTGCGATCAAAGTGTATATTGAGTAAACTATGCTCAGGGGCTACCGTTTCATTATCCCATGTTTTCCCGCCATCCGTCGTGTGCAGTGTGGTGCCGAGTTGTGCGATCAACCAACCTTCGTTTTCACTAACGAAGTGGACACCAAGAAGTGCTTCCCCCACACCGCTGGAACGGAACTTCCAAGTTTTTCCACCGTTTGCGGTATAGTAGAGTGCGCCGCCTTCTCCAGTTATCCATCCTCGCAACCCATCCAAAAAGTGAAGGCTGATGAGACTCCCGTCTGTTATAATCTTCTGCCGCCAGTGTATGCCTCCGTCTTGTGTCTGTAATAAAATTCCATCGTTGCCGACGATCCAGCCCCGTTTGTTATCTATGAACTGCATTTTATTCAGACGCGCTTCGGTACCACTGTTCTGTGCCTCCCAATTTTTGCCACCATCTGTTGTGTAGAGGATTGTCCCTTTCTCTCCGATGACCCAGCCGTGCTTTGCGTCGAAAAAGAAGACATCCCTGAATTCTACTTCCCAGTCAGCTTTTCTAACGATTTCCGCTTTAACAGGCGCGCGCTGTTGTAAGCGTGATTTCACGCCACACCCACTGAGTAGTACAAGAAAACATAAGGCTATTGTAATAATACGCATGGGCTTCTCCTGTTTCGCATTTGTAATATATCCCAATTAACGTGAATTAACTCAGGCATTTCATGTGTGTCATAAGCCGCATTGCCACGCAGTACACATGTACCGAAAGCATAGATGTATTGTATCACAAATTATAGTTTGGTGCTATGCTACTCTCACAAACTCACTGTTTTGAAGCGTTCCAGTATTTTGAAGGAGAGACTCGCGCTTCGACTCGAACGGATCAGTGGTACACCCAACGATGTCGTTGCTGCAATGATATACATGTGTCCTCCTATCTTTGTATATGTTTTTTGCCCATACGTGCAAAAATGGAAGTTCTTGACATCCATTGATTTTCCAAGTATACTTGGGGGTGAGAGAGAATATCATTTTTTACACGGATTGGAGGTATGCATGCGGGTTTTGATTATTGGTGGCACGGGTCTGATTAGCACGGCGATTACTCGCGCTCTCGTTGCACGTGGGGACGATGTGACGCTCTACAACCGTGGACAGACTGAGGCAGATATTCCAGAAGGATATAACACTCTTACTGGCAATCGGAAAGACTACGCCGCGTTTGAAGCACAGATGGCAGAAGTCGGGAATTTCGATGCTGTCATTGACATGATCGGTTTCGTTCCTGCTGATATTGAGAGTGCGATACGGGCGTTTCGCGGGAGTATCGGACAATTTATCTTCTGTAGCACGGTCGATGTTTATACGAAACCGGCGCAGTGCTACCCTATTCGTGAGGATGCAGAACGGCAACCGATGCCATCTTTTCCCTACGCCTACAACAAGGCAAAGTGTGAGCGACTTTTGGAGGCGGCGCACGAGCGCGGTGATTTTCCAGTCACGATTATCCGACCTGCCCACACTTACGGTGAGGGACGAGGACTGATTCATTCGTTCGGGCTTGGCGGTGCGTACTACTTCCATCGTATCCGTCTCGGGAAGCCGATTCTTACGCACGGCGATGGTTCTTCTCTCTGGGCGGCGTGCCACCGTGACGATGTAGGACAGGCGTTTGCTGAAGCGGTCGGCAACGAAAACACGTTCGGCAAAGGTTACCACACGGCGAGCGAAGAACCCATGACTTGGAATCAGTACCATCAGGCGGTTGCACAAGCGATGAACGCGCCAGAACCTGAACTCATTCACATTCCAACCGATATGCTATTTGAGATCGCGCCGAAGGCAGCCGAATGGTGTCGGGAGAATTTCCAGTACAACAATATTTTTGATAACGCCGCTGCGAAAGCAGACCTGAATTTCCGCTATACGATTCCGTTCGTTGAGGGTGTGCGTCGCATTGTTGGTTGGCTTGAGGCTCGCGAACGCATTCACGACGAAGATGAACCCGAACTTTACAGCGAAATTATTGAGAGATGGCGGCATTTCAGTAAGAAAGAGACTTTTTTTCGGGAGACCGACAGTGCGAAGATGTAAATGCAGTGTTCAGTCTTTCTTTTCTATTGGGAGTGAAACTTGAAAGTATTGTATCTTGTGACAATATTGACGTTTTTTATTATGACAATGACACCCTCCAATTTGCTGGCAGAAGATGCTGAAAAAACGAACCCCAAACGGGTCATATTTGAGACTGATATGTGTACCGACGTGGATGATGTCGGGGCACTTGCTGTGCTACACGCGCTTGCAGATGACGGAGAGGTTGAAATCCTCGGTATCAGTTACAACGAAGTCCACCCAAGCGGTGCTGGCACTATTTGTGCGATAAATACATGGTATAACCGAGGTGATATTCCCATCGGTATCTATAAAGGTGACCTCGCCGATCCCGATGAATCGAGTTATCTGGAGAGTATCGCGGCTAATTTTGCGCACGATCTCCCGACCTCTCCAACGCCCAGCTCCTTGGAACTTTATCAACAGGTACTGAGTGAACAACCGGATAACTCCGTGACAATCATCAGCGTCGGATTCCTCAACAATCTCTACGATGTTCTGAAAGCGAATCCCGACCTTGTTGCTGAAAAGGTTACCGAACTTGTGGTGATGGCGTTACTTATCGATGACCCTTACAACACGGTGCGCCACGACCTGATTGATACATCGGAGTATGTTATCGACAATTGGCCGACACCCCTTGTTATCAGTCAGCATGGTGAGTCTGTATATACTGGGGCGAGACTTGGAGAGACGGCTACTGAGAATCCGGTACGGGAAGCGTTCTATCGGCGGTTCAACGGTCAATATAAGGGACGCTCCAGTTGGGACCAGATCGCTGTTTTATACGGTGTGCGCGGTCTCAGCGACTATTTCACCGAAGTTACAGATGGTAAAGGGAGGTTATCGAATGGGTATGAATGGGAGATGAAACCGGGTTTCCGTTCTTATCTGGAAGTTCGGTTGTCAGATAGCGAGTTCGTCCGTATTATTGAAGGTCTGATGATTAAACCACCGAAAAGACAATAGTCTCCTCTTTTTTTATCGAACTCACGTTTTTATCGACGCTTGCAACCCTTTAGGAGCCAATTCTCCAATGGAACTTTTCAGCACATCGGGGGCTTCGGTGAGTATATGCTTAGCCGTCGGTGGAAGCGGTGTATCAAAAAAGTAGTCGGGATCAAATATCGCATTAAGGAGATCAACCGATGTTGAGAGAAATGAAGAATTTCAAACTCTATTTCACAGTAATAATCCTGCTACTATTTACTGCCATCCCTTTTGCACAGGAGACGAATATGGAGCGCAAAGAAAGTGAGAACCAGTCAACGAATAGATTGCGTGTCATCATGATTTCGGATTTTCCACCGATTGGCGTTGTCAAGGGTGGAAATGTGCCCAACGATCAAAAGAGTGATCCAGATGATATGCAGTCGATAGTTCGATTCCTATTGTATGCCAATGAGTTTGACATAGAAGCACTGGTAGCTTCGGCGGGCACCTTTGCCAACATAGCTAAGAAACAGAACATACTGGATGTGATTGATCGCTATGAAATGGTATATGAGAATCTAAAAAAACATGATACCTTGTATCCGACCTCGGACGCTCTGCGTTCGGTTACTTTTCAGGGGCGTAGCGGCACCTGGGGCAAAAAGGGCACTGTCAATATTGGCGAAGGCAAAAACAGTGAGGCTTCGGAAGCAATCATCAGCATCGTGGACAAGCCCGATCCTCGTCCGATCTATATTGGCATCTGGGGCGATTGCAGCGTTGTAGCACAAGCGGTGTGGAAGGTCCAGAATACGCGCAGTGCTGCCGATCTGGAAGCGTTTTTAAGCAAATTGCGTATCCATCAAATTGCGACCCAAGACGGCACGATTGGTTGGTTACGCGATAATTTTCCAAAGTTGTTCATCATTCACTCGCAAAAGACTTATCAAGGTATGTTCGGCGGACGTGATCCGATTTCAGACCTCGCCTGGGTCAATGAGCACATTCGCAATAACCACGGACCGCTCTGCGATGTGTATCCGCATGAAGGGATGGGATGCACTGGAGTCTGTGAAGGGGATTCGCCTTCATTTCTGTGGCTGGTGAGTGCCAACCGCGGGTTGAACGATCCCGATGACCCCACCCAAGAAAGTTGGGGCGGACAATTCAAACGAGTCAAGAACACTAATCACTATGTTGATGGACCCGGTGGGTCGAGTATCTCCAAGTGGCGTTCCGACTATCAGGCGGAGTTCAAGGAACGGGCAGACTGGTGTATAAGTCCTCCATAGCCACCCCAAAGTTTTCATTTATGGAGATTTTTAATGATAAGAAAAATTTTGACAATAGTGGTTTTTGCGGTTGCGTTTTCGCTCGTAAATACACACTTTTTAACAACAAGTTTTGGAAACCCGCAAAATGCACCAAAATCGGAGGTGAATATGGTTGAACGCTGGGGAGTATATGAAGTAACTCTGAGTGGACCGGACACAGGAAATCCGTTCACTGAGGTTGAATTAACAGCAGAATTTAAACACCGTGATACAAACGAAGGACAGACGTTCGAGCCGCAGGGTTTCTACGACGGAGACGGTGTTTACAAAATCCGGTTTATGCCCGACGCAGTCGGCGAATGGACGTATATCACAAAAAGTAACACCGCTGAACTTAACGGTAAGACAGGGCAGTTTACGTGCGTTGCACCGTCCGATGGAAATCACGGACCTGTCCGCGTCTATAAAGAGTTCTATCTCCGCTATGCCGACGATACACCCTACCATCAATTCGGAACGACGTGTTATGCTTGGGCACATCAAGGGGAAGCGATGGAAAAACAGACGCTCGAAACCCTTGCTGATGCGCCCTTTAACAAGATGCGGATGTGCATTTTTCCAAAAGATTACTCTTACAACAAAAACGAACCCGTCTACTATCCATTTGGGATCGGTTCTTCCAGATTATTCGCGATTATGATCCGTATCAGCGACTCCGCGGAATTCACAACGGCAGACGTTGGTATGATCACAGTGATAGCACCCACTACCTAAAGGCAGGGGCTTCGGCTTCGTCGCAACTGCGGTTTTCTCGGAGAGTCCACCGTCTAACTGTCGCTCCACCTGCGGGCATTTCCCTTGTCAGAGACAAGGCATATCGTCAAGTGATGGCTATCCCTGCCCGCAATATGTTTATCGCAGCGTTGATGTCTCTATCGTGGTGTGAACCACAGTCAGGACACGTCCACTGCCTATCGTCCAAAGTTAGCGTTTCGTTATGAAAACCACACTCACTACACGGTTTCGTTGTCGCCGTCCATGGACCGACTTGCTTCAAAAGACGCTTATGTTTTTGACACTTATACTTCAATATCTCAACAAACTGATAGAACGCAAGGTCGGAGACTTTACGTCCCCACAAGCGTTTCATACCGTCAAGGTTCAGCGTTTCAATCGCAATCGTATCAAACTTCTTACAAAGTTCAGAGGCGAGTTGCCAATGGAAATCTTTGCGTTGGTTGCTTATTTTCCGATACAGACGGGCGATTTGGCTCACACACCGCCACCAACCGTTAGAACCTTTCACTTTACGAGAAAGGTCTTTGTTGAGAGACCGAAGTTTGTTCAAGGACTGTTTCAAGGGTTGTGGGTGTTGTTTCTTCTTACCCGTGCTAAGTGTCAAGTACGCGTCTTTCATACCGAAGTCTGCCCCAACGCTTTTACCTGTTGCTGGCAGCAGTTTGAAATCTGTGTAGGTGGTTGTTATGCAAATCCAATAATCACCGCAGTTATCTCGCTTAATCGTGATACGACTGATAGTTCCATGCCATTGCCGGTGTTTATGGAAAGTATATGGCACTTTATCAAACCTCCACTTACCCTTAGCCCATTGACGAAATGTGAGCGTAATACGATTATTCGTCAGTTTATATCCAGTTTGTTTAAGTGTGATAGACTTAAACTTATGGCGGGCTTTAATATGGGGCTTGCCACCGAGTTTATCAAAGAACCTTTGATACGCATTATCAATACGTTCGAGTTCTGCTTGAATCGCTTGGCTTGGCAACGCCTTCCAATGTGGGTGTGTGGTGCGTTTCAACGTTTTCACGTGAGCAGACATGGCGTTATAGTTCGCATACGGCAAGCCGTCTTTGTATCTTTGGTCTTGCCACTTGTGGAAATACTCATGAACTTGCCACATGTCGTCAAGCAGATTGCCAATGCGGATCGTATTAGATTGTTTCCCTAATGGGTATTTATAGGTTTTCATGGACTATCAAGTATCAAGTCTTTAACCCCGTTGAAGTGGGTAGGCAGACACGTAACCTTGCGATTACGCTTCAACTGTCTGCCAACTTGATACTATCAATTATACGACATTTTTCACGAAATGTCAAATCTTTTTTCAACGACAAACTCATACGCCGTCTACATCCCCAAGCTAAAGCATGGGGTTTTGACGGAAGATTGATAAATTTAAGCTGATTCAAGGTGAATGAAGATCCCTTTCCATAGACATAGCACGGCTACGGAAGTAGCGACTCGCATACACGATTTTCTACGCTTAAACAAATTGAAAAGGCGCGGTTGGAACCGCGCCTTTTACGAAAAGCATATTCAGCACTTTTCACGAGACAGGTTTAGAATTGGTATCCGACTTTGGCATACCAGTACGCCCCATCAAAACCGAACGGACTGAACTGTCCGTATTTGTTACCGACAGAATCAGCACCATTCGGATTTTCATCGGGAAAGGTATTAAGGATATTTCTTCCACCGAGCGTGAGAGCGATTCCCGACCCGACGGTGTAAGTGGTTTCTAAGTCGAAAATAACCCTTCCAGTGTATTCTCCAGTGCCTGGCACATCTGGATTCTGTAAGAAATCTTCAGAATCGAACCAACCACTGAAATAACTGGCGCGCCCGAGGACCGACCACATGTCCGTTATGGATTGAATAACAGTCGCGCTGGCGCGGTGTGCGGGTAAATTCTCTTGCAGTTCCCTGATTCGATGATCGTCCAGCGTGTCCGGATTGTGATCGGTAACTGTGGTGTTCGTGAAGTTATACACGGCGATGAGGTTTCCGTTGGGTATTGGTGCTGTAACGACAAAGTCAATACCATTGGTTGTAGTAGCGAAGTCATTGATAAAGAACTGGAATGTTTCCAGATTCGCTGCACTGGTTACACCTGCGGCGATGAGATCTGCCTTCTGTCCGTCAGTCAATGTAAAGTGTTGTGACACCGATAACCGGTTTTTCAACCGAACATCAAAAAAGTCCATCGTGACATTTACGCCCAAAATATCAACGGTAAATCCACCTGAGAAGTTATTTGATGTTTCCGGGTCAAGCGAGTTATCTTCCTTACCTGTCACAACATCGACAGCAGGGTTGGTGGAAGGAATTGTTCCTTTATTAACGAGATCCCCCTTCGCAAAATCGTATTCAGTGGTAATGTTGAACGTATTTTGCTGCCCGGGTGTGGGAGCGCGGAACCCGGTACTATAACTTCCCCGCAACCGCATCGTTTCCGTAACCTTGTAGTTTGCAGCGACTTTGTAGTTCAGGGCACCACCGAAAAGCTCAAATTGTTCACCGCGCACAGCCAGTGCGATCAGGAGCGGATCAATCGGTCTGATTTCAGTCTCCAGATATGCGGCAACGTTGTAACGGTGCCACTTGCCTGCCGCAACTGGACTGAACCCCGAAAATCCGTTGGAGGCAGCCGTAAAGCCTTGCGCTGCGAGGGGGCCGATCTGATGCGACTCGCGTTCGCCCTCTATGATTTCAAATCCTTCGTCCCGATATTCCAAACCAGAAGCGAGGAACACCATGTCGCTGAGCGGATAGGTTACATCGAAGTTGAGGTTATAATCCGTCTGGATATAGTCGCCCGGATCAAAATATGTCGGTGTGTCTGGTCCGAGCGAAGCATTAACGGTGTTGAAGATAAAGAAATCAGCATGGTTCCGTCCAAAAGAACCACTCAGATCCCACGTTAAGTCCTTACCCAATGTGTCTTTGAGCGCGGTGCCTTTAACACCAACGACGACGGAACTATCCCACATGAATGCCCCAAATCTGGGTGTGAATCCGCCTGGGAACATCTCTTGGAATGTGAATAGATTCGGGTCACTCTTGACGGCTTGCAAACGTTCGGGATCAGGGACGTGATTGGTTATCGGAATATCGTCAGCATCGTGAGGTGACAGTTCAGTAAACTCCTGCCCAGCAGCCTCTGCTGCCGCTTTTCGGGTTTCCCAATCCGCCATTTCTGCTGTCAAACCCCGCATATCCCCGACGAGCAACGTATCGCCACCGGTCGTACTAAACACACCGCCGCGGGTATTCGGGTTACGGAAATAGAATCCGCCTTCAACCCGCTTTCGGGCGTAGTTGGCATGTCCATAGAAATTGATGGTATCTGTGAGGGTGGCACCGTAGTTGGCAAACAATTTGATGTCATTCTCTATAATCGGTTGTCCCCAAATTTGCGCCGGGTCTTTCACACTAAAATTGCCTGCGTTAATCATGGCTATGGCATCATTACGTTGGACAGACCGGATGGTCGGATCTGCACCACCGTATTCAAAGCTGAGGCTACTCCACGCGTCTGGATTCCCTAAACCGATATTCCCTGCGACAGCAAATTGTCGACCATCGCCGTATTGGTAGATACCGGGTTTGAATTCAAACGAACCGCCTTCGTGGTTGTCTTTCAGCTGAAAGTTCATCACGCCGGCAATGGCATCAGAACCGTATTGTGCGGATGCGCCATCACGGAGGATCTCCACCTGTCGCAGCGCAATTGCGGGAATCGGTGCCAGGTCAGGTCCCTGTGAACCATCAGACAGACCGTTCCCGAGCCAGTGAATCACTGCGGCACGGTGTCGCCGCTTGTTGTTGACCAACACCAATGTATGGTCTGGGGCAAGTCCCCGTAAATTCGCCGGACGGACCACTGTTGACGCATCGCTAATCGGCTGTGTATTGATGTTATAAGACGGCACCAAAGCTCTCAATAAATCCGGTAGATCTGCGCCACCCTGTTTTTGAAAGGATTCGTTTGACACAATATCGATCGGGACCGCTGAATCCAAGACGGAGCGCGGTTGGGAACGCGATCCCACCACGACAAGACTCTCAAGTCTCACAGGCGCATCCGCCTCAGATGCTTCTTCAGATGCTTCAGCCTCGTCCGCGGTGGCTTCTGTTTCCTCCGCATCGCTGGCTTCTTCCTGTGCAATGACCGTTGTAAACGTACACATCGCAATAACTACAAAGATACTGAGTGCGAAGATGATCGGTTTGAGATATTTACTGTAATACATATAATTTTCCCTCTTCGATTTCGACGTAAACGTCAAATTTTGAAAACTGCTATTAAAAAAATGAAACACTAAAACGAAGTTAGCAACCCCGCTTTCCCTCATAAGATTACTACAATCAAGGTGTATCCAAATTAAGAATTTAGCAATTCAAGAGGAGCGTTAGGTTGCTCCCTCTTACACAGAGCGTGTTCTAACAGCAAAATTCGCTCTATTTTCTATATATAATAACACAAATTTTGTCATTCGTCAAATTTCTAAAAAAAAGTGAGTCATGATGGTGTGATTACTAACATCTTTAATGGGCGGTATATTAGAAGTCTATACCGGTTGAGGCATAAGGTAATCGCGTCATTTGGCAAGAAAATAGATAGGTGCGAACGTCATTCTCAACGCTGGTGGCATCTGGTGAAACGCAAATGGAAACGCATCAAAAAGATTGATAACCAGATAATGGACGGCTTACACAAACACACTACAAAGTTTGTAAAGTTGTGTGAATCGCGTGGTATTGGCACCATTGTGCTTGGCGATTTAACTGGCATTCGTGAAAATATCAACTATGGCAAGCATGCGAATCAAAAGTTACACCAGTGGGCATTTGGTAAAATCACACAACTCATCACCTACAAAGCCAGGACTTTAGGTATCAAAGTGGAAGTGATTGATGAGTCTTACACTTCGCAGACTTGTCCGCATTGTGGCAATAGAAAGAAGCCTACTAATCGTAACTACACCTGTAAATGTGGCTTTACATATCATCGCGATGGTGTAGGCGCAATCAATATAAGACAAAAGTATCTTGGACACTTAGGTGTCCCAGTAGCGGCGACTATGGCATCGCCCGTCGGTATTCGCTTAGAAGTCCGATGTTGTTCCGCTTGAGCGGAGAATGTTCCCACGAGGAACAAAAGGAATCTCCAGTCTTTAGACTGGAGAGGGTTCAAGGGCAATATTAACCGCGTTTTTCATCCGTTTCCGCTCTACAAAAGAACGGAGAGCCTCACCTAAAACACCATATTCCTCTAAAAAATTTAAACTTGACAATAAATTCGCAATGCTATATACTTAATAGCACGCTGAACTTGATGTTATGCTACGTTTGGAATTAAAAACACCCTGAAAAAAAGTTCATCCAATAGCTACTCCAATAGTGAAAATACTACCATGGCAAAGAAAAAAGGACGCCGCTCCGTAAATGTGGCTCGGAAGCGCGAGAAACGAAACCGCGACCGGAAATTTAGACAAAAACAACTTGCTATCGAAAAGCAACGTAGACTCCCTTATGAAAAGTCAGAAGAAGAGCATTTACACGCCTGTATCTCACAGAGCCGAAAACTCCTTGACGAACCTGAACTTGAAGGTATTCTTTTCGATGCTGAACTGATGTATGCCCGGGTGACGGAAGTACTTGACAATTACCAAGCAGACGAGACGGATATCCGGACAGATGAATCTGAAGAAGACTCCACCTATCTAATAAGTGTAACAGAAGAAACCACCAGTGAAGAGGAGCTAAATTCTTTGCCGGAAGCGGAACGTGCTTGCGAACATTTTCGGTTAGAAGTACTCCCACATCTTATTACGCCAGGCTTTATGCAACAATTAGTGCAAGCACTCACGGCGTGTGAAAAACGTCTCAAATTCACAGGCAGCCGAGAACTTGCAGAGGTCGCTTTTGTTACCCGCTCACTTTTTGAAGCCGCTCCACCGGAAATATTGACGTTCCATCCAATGATCCAAACCATCGGTATCGAAACCCTACGGATACTTGTGGAAGAACCGGATATGATTATCGACAGACATGAAGAAGTCAAAGAAATTTTTTCTAACGTTCTGGAATACGAAGACGCAGAAACGTATAAATCCCAACCGATTTCCGTCTTTTCAGACACCGGACAAAACCCAGCACCCCACAGAGCAGAGGGATCCGAATCTACCAAAACAGCACCGGTTTCACCGGATTTGGACTCGGTAAATACGCAGTTAACCGATATCGAACGGGTTTTGCCTTCGCCTGCAGAGGATTCCACACTGCTTCCAGAGCCAGTCAATGTCCCTGCCCCACCTACCTCACAGGTAGTAACACCGACAGTGAATCCCGATGAACTTCCTGCTCGGGCACTTTATAAAAACTTCTACGGCTTGGCAATCAAGCAGAGCTTTGAGGCGCGGACAAACGACACATCCTTACAAAAGGGACTCACCAATTACGCGTTGGTGAATGAAAGCGCGGAACAGGTTGAATTTGTTGACGCGGAAAATGAACGCTACATCACGGTTACTGAGGAGCGGTTGCAGTTACACGCACGCTCAAAAGCAGAACTTACTATTGCAATGGCAGAGGTAGAAGCACAGTGCACATCAGCAGTCATGTACCTCGCCCAAACAATCGAAGAAAGGGGGTAACATTATGCCACGGAGTAAAAGCGGACAGGTCCGACGTAGGACACAAATCCGCCAACGCCAACAACGTCGACTGAAAAGAAAGAAAGCAGCATTGAAAGAACTATTACAGAACAGCGGCACTTAATATACTACATCTCGATAGCGGCGGGTCGCTGTGCCCGCCTACACTCATGTGAGTTTGGAACCGACGAGGTTAGGAAACCTCGCCAGCGGTGCAACGGCGGGTTGCTGTGCCCACCTACTCTCTCTTTTCAAAGTGAACAAACTCTGATGACTGCAACCGAACAGAGTCCCCACGACGCTCCTCCACATATCCCATCCTCAGCAGCGTAATCACTTCATGAGCAGTCGGGATATTGAAAAGTTGACGCACCCGTTCACGATTTTCGGGGTGCTCCAGAGGTGCACTGACAAATTGCACACCGATGTCTAAAGCAGTTGCAGCGAGGAGTACATTCTGAATTAGCATCCCCATACTCAACCACATCCATCGCGTTCCGCCGTCCCCAGGTGGATATCTCTTGCAATTCATCGTAACCAAGATGAGTAGTGGTGCTTCACGAACCTGTGCCGCGATCTCTTTAGCGGGTATCTTCCCTGCCCCTAAATGCCCCAATAGTGTGAACGCCTTCGCATTTTTCAACACACCCTCCAATAACCCATCTGGTGCGTCCTGAAGTAATTTCGGCAGCGTAACGTGGTCCGTAAGTAGCACGCCATCACCGAACTCCTCCAAGTCTGTCTCTGTGAGACGCATCCAACGGCTATTATCATCAAGAAACTTGGCATCTTTGAATTGTTCAACGATAGCACGCTCGGTTACATCGGCGAGTGCCGTCTTGCCGTCTGCCTCCTGAACGAGCACAAGTTCCCAAGGTTGAACATTGAACGGCGAGGGTGTCCATCGCGCGGCTTCAATGAGTTTTTCAAGGTCTGCGGCATCAATTGCGCGGTTCTGAAACGTGCCGCGATGGCTGCGTCGCTGTGTGATTGCGTCAAACACATTCATAGATCCACGTGGTCCCGATGGCGTTGTAGAATTTCTGTTGGCGATGCGGTCCCGGTGGTCCCGATCTTGGTAACGGTAATTGAAGCCACCAAATTGCCGACATAAGCCGCTTCAACAGTTGCCTCCCCTTGTGAAGCGTGTAGGCTACAGAGCGTTGCGACAAGCCCCGCCGAAACACTGTCACCCGCCCCAACAGGATCGATCTCATCATCGATCGAAACACCGGGGATATGTGTAAACTCACCTCTATGGTAGATGAGAATCCCATTTTCACCGAGGGTGACGTATACCGTCCGTTGGGTTTGTTCCGCGAGTGCGACAGCACATTGTCTTGCCTCTTCAATGCTAACGTGCTGTCCATTCCACTCTGGCTGAACAGCGCGTTTCGCCTCAAACCGGTTCGGTTTAATGATAACGTTTCGATACTTACCAATCCGCGTGCGGGCATCAGCGAAAAAGATTTTGTCAGGAAATGCCGCTCCCAACTCGCATAGTTCGTCTCTCACCCCGTTGGTGACAACACCTAAGTTCTCAATTGGCATCTGATCACCGACAATGATACCGTCAACAAGCGGCATACAATTTTGAAGGGCATCAATAACATCAGTTTCAATCGCCTCATCCATCGCTGACTGGTTCTCAATATCGAACCGCGGTCCCTCCGTCTCCACGCCCTCATATCCACGATGCATCGGTTTAAGATACGTAGGGGTTACCCATTCCGGCACCTGTATCATAAAATCCGTCAGGCACCCGTTCGTCTGCAGACAATCCAGCAACGTTCCACCAAATCCGTCTTCACCGATAACCCCTAACGTGTAGACCGTACCTACGCCTAACGCCTTCAGGTTATTTGTGACAGTTCCAGCGGCACCCGGACTATAGTGCTGCGCAACGACGGGATTGGTATGCCACGGTGTTTCCAACGATAGTGTCGAACGGGTTTTGTCTATGTACCAGTAGGCATCAAGGTAAAAATCGCCAACAACGAGGATACGTTGATTTTGAAATTGATTGAGAATTGTCTTCAGGCGCGCTTCGCTAATCAAGGTGTTTCTCCAGTGCTTCACATACCCTGCAATGTGGATAACCATTATAGCACATCCGTATTTTTTAATGTTATACTTTTGAAGAGTGAACAATGATGCGATACCAACATTAGAATGGATTACCGAACCATCATTATCTAACCGAAAACCCTCTAATTTTTTCTTGACTATTTTCTTACGCTTGTTATACTTTTGAAGAGTGAAGAATGATACGATAGCAGTATTAGGATGGATTATCGAACCATCATTATCTAACCGAAAACCCTCAAACAGAATATTAGACTATCCTGCACTGGGTGCGTTGGTCTAAAAACATAGGAGCAGTTTATGAATCCGAAAATTTTTAGGTTAACACTATGCGTATTACTCGTACTCTCAGTCACTTACCTTCCTGACGGAGCGAGAACAGAAGATGCCGGAATAACTGAAGAACCAATGCCTACACTCAAAGTGGGTTTGATTCATCCGTTGCTAAATTATGCCACTTTTGGTGACGGTGCAAAACTCGCCTTAGCCGAAATCAACAAGGCAGGCGGTGTTCTTGGGAGACAGGTAGAACTTATCTACAAAGTAGAAACAGGAACCATTGCTGATTCTGCAACAGAATTAGCTGAAATGGAAAATGTTGTCGCTATATTAGGTCCGATGTTTTCAAGTAGTGCTGTTAAAGTTGGACCGATCATCAATATCCCTGTTATTGTGGGTGCCACAGGTGCTGACGTGACGAATACTGGGAATGATCCGGGAGATTTTCTTTTTCTGGTGGCGAATTCAAATGCCTTGCAAGCAAAAGTCATGGCAGGTTTTGTGGTGAACGACCTCGGCAAGAAAACTGCAGCGATGATTTGGCAGAACGGGGATGTCTACTCTAAAGGTTTCGTTAACGCATTTGATGCGAATTTCAAGGAACTTGGCGGTCGCATTGTTGCGAATCAAATCTATGAACAAGGCGATACAATGTTTGATGGACAACTTGGGATCATCAAAGATGCTAACCCAGATGTCCTGCTTCTCGCAAGTTTTCCGCCAGAGAACCCGATCATAGTGAAACAGGCACGGGAGATGGGCATTAAGTCCATCTTTATCGGCAGCGATGGTTGGGATGATTCGTTGATGTTAGAAATTTTAGAGGATAACACCCCTCTCGAAAATTCCTACTATTGTAGTATCTCGGATGAACTTGCTGTAGATTTTACGGACGCTTATGAAACAATGTTTAAAAATCAGGCGATTGGTATCGCGCCATTAGGTTACGACGCCATGCGGTTATTGGCAATAGCGATTGAAAACGCCCAATCAACAGACCCTGTTATGATTCGGGATGCAGTTGCTGCTATCACTGACTACCAAGGGGCGACAACTATTTCCGGTTTTGATGGGAACCGTCATCCTGTCAAACCTGCTTCCGGTATCCGCGTGTTGAAAATTATTGATGGCCAACCGCAGGAACACACTGTTGTGAAAGCCTATGAGTAAGTCCCACCCAATTTGCAATATCGTCCCAGATGTGGTAGAATATAAAGGGTTTAAAATTCAACAGGACCTACGCAAAGCGCAATAATGCACTTCGCATTTGGGCGAGTACGCCGCAGAATTGCGCGATTACGAACCATGCTCCCTTTGAAAAACGGTGTCCTTCAAAGGCACTTCTGTTTGTAGTGATGCGATTTATCGTATCATGCGTAAGTTCTATTTAACATACTAACATCTTGGAGAAAATTTATGTACAAAATCGGTCTTATCCCTGGCGATGGAATCGGCCCCGAAGTGACGCGTGAAGCGATGAAAGTCTTCGGGGCAGCCGCTGAACAAGCAGGAATTCAATACGAGACAGTCGAATACGATGTCGGCGGTGACCGGTATCTGGCAACCGGCGAAGTGTTGCCGGATTCAGTTTTAGAGGAACTCCGAGGATTAGATGCTATCTACCTCGGTGCAATCGGGCACCCCGATGTCAAACCCGGTATTTTAGAGAAAGGTATCCTGCTGAAAGTCCGGTTTGAACTTGATCTCTATATCAACCTCCGCCCTGTCAAACTCTACCCCGGTGTCCCAACCCCTCTGAAAGACAAGGGACCTGAAGAAATTGATTTCATCATCGTTCGCGAGAATACCGAAGGCTTATACGCTGGCATCGGTGGTTTCCTGAAACGCGGCACCCGTGATGAAGTTGCGATTCAGGAAATGATTAATACTTATAAAGGCGTAGAACGCTGCATCCGCTATGCGTTTGAGCTCACCAAAAAGCGCAACAAGGAAAATACGCTGACGCTCTGCGACAAAGCAAACGTCCTCACCTATGCCCACGATCTGTGGCGACGGGTCTTTGACGAAGTAGGCGAAGATTATCCCGATATTAAGAAGGAATATGCCTTTGTTGATGCGACAACAATGTGGATGGTAAAAAATCCGGAGTGGTTCGATGTCATTGTGACGTGTAACATGTTTGGAGACATTATTACTGATCTCGGTGCGATGATTCAGGGAGGCATGGGGGTCGCGGCTTCTGGTAACCTGAACCCAGAAAGCGTCGCTATGTTTGAACCGATTCACGGCTCCGCCCCACGTTATACCGGCAAAAATCAGATTAATCCCATCGCGGCGATAGGCGCGGCTGGCATGATGCTTGACCATCTTGGGCATGCAGAAGCGGCGACAAAAGTAGAGACATCTATCAGTGATCTGCTTGCAAGCGGAAAAATCAAAGATCTGGGTGCCGGACGCATGGGCTACACGACTGAGGAAGTTGGCGATCTTGTTGCGGAAGGGTTGTAATCGTTCACAGCGGGCAGGCACGAGACCTGCCCCTACATGCGTTTTCTCATATTCGGTAATATGCGGGCAGGCACAAGACCTGCCCCTACATGCTAACGTTTCTTCATTTTTGGACACCACTCATGTTCAGAGCAGACGTGCTGTAAAATTAATCCGATCTGAATAGCGGTTCCAACGATTGAAGGTGTACATGTCGTAAGCACTCAATGGCTTGTAGCCGGAGCTCTTAAGCGAGTCATTAACAGTGCTAACTTCAAAGATTCGTTGCTGGTGAACCTCCTCATAACGACGAAACAGATCGCCTTCTCGGATGAAAAAGGTTAGGACGGTTCGGCACATTTTGGAATGATGGAGGTAGTTGTTTTTCCAGATGTAGGTATAATCATTATGATTTGACGCGAACGTTTTGTTGTGGAAATGTTCAACGATATTCCGTTCTGTTGTCACGTCAAAGATAAATAAGCCGTCCGGTTCGAGATGCTCAGCGACACGCTGAAAGACGTTGCTTAATTCGGTTTCATCGTAAGCATAATTAATGCTATCGTAGGTGCAGAGGACGGCATCAAACCGTTGGTTGAGCTGGAATTCGCGCATGTCGCCGTCATGGAGTTCAATGTCTATATCGTGTGCCGCGGCTTTTTCCTTCGCAATGTCCAGCATGCCAACTGCCCGGTCTACCCCAGTCATCTCATAGCCTCTCAATGCGAGTTCTATCGTCAAAGCACAGGTGCCACATGCCAAATCCAGAACCGTGTGTGGCTTGCAATCATATTTGTCGAAAAGCGATTCAATGTAATGGGTCCAACGCGTGTAGTTGACGTTTGTCATCATCCTGTCGTAGGCGTAGGCGAATTTCTCATAAGGGGGAGTTAGTTGTGTCCGCATCGTTTACGTGTCGCTTGCAAGTTAGTAGTGCAAGTTACTCGGTTCCTCCTTTAACTCCGACAGAAGCGTCCATCATCCTCAGGAGCGTGTTAATCTCATCGGCGTCCCAAGATTCATCAGCGTTTGCTTCTATCGCATATCTACCAACGGCTCTGATTTTACGGAGACTGATTCTTCCGGTAAGGAAACTGAATGGCAACTGCATCCCGGCGGATTTGACCCGATCAAAGGTCGCCTCAATGTCATAGCGGTCCACTCCGTCAGGGGCTTGTCGAATTAACGCGTCTTTCACCATATCCGCGCCGAAACTAAATAATTCTTTGATGATGAACCATTGCAAAACGGCGAGGCATATCGTGAGGATTAAGAGAACCGTCAAGACCTTAACGATGTGCCGCTTCCTCGTTCCGCTCTCAGCTGCCATGTTTGATCCTCCTCTGTTTTTTAATTATACCTTGCGGAGGAAGCACGTCCGTTATGTCTATCTCGCGCGTTCCTCATATCCGCCTGCGCCGCTGTTGCAGGCTTTCTAATTATACCTTGCGGAGGAAGCACGTCCGTTATGTCTATCTCGCGCGTTCCTCATATCCGCCTGCGCCGCTGTTGCAGGCTACTGTTTGGCTTCTTATTTAACACTTAATCTTAATACTTAAGGCAGATTTTGTCAACAGATTTTCTGGAGTATCAAGGTAGTTAGAACCTTACCAGCGAAACAAATATAGTAAAGCCCGCACTTACTTACAAAGAGGCGAGGTTAGAAACCTCGCCAGCGAAACGGCGGGACCTGTTTACCAAAATGTAAACTTATTTTCGGAAGCTACTATAGGTTGATAAAAACAGATGAAAATAGGAATTGTAGGCAGACCACAGATCGGAAAAACAACGGTATTTAATACCTTAGCCCAATCCAATGCAGAAGTTGGGGGCTACACCAGCCGCGGGCAAATAAACCTGAGTACTGCCAACATCCCAGACGAACGTCTGGAACAGATTGCAAAGATATCTGAGTCTACAAAAACAACGCCCGCTACAATTGACTACGTAGACGTTGCCGGGGTAACGAAATCAGAGATGGAGCGAGCGGAATTAGATTCTGGCATGATCGCAGAACTCCGCACAGTCGATGCCCTTGCCCATGTCGTTAGGCTTTTTGAAGACGAAGCGGTTCCACACGTTGACGGGAGCGTTGACGCAGAACGCGATATTGAGAGTGTCGCCCTTGAGTTCGCACTGGCAGATTTACAAATCGTTGAAGGTAGACTTACCCGACTCCGCAAACAATTTCAAAATCAGAAACTCCCGGAACAGCAGACTGAAATCAAACTTTTAGAGACGTGTCAGAAAACGCTTGAGGCTGAAAAACCGCTCCGAATCCTCGACCTATCTGCCAATGAAGAGAAGTTGATACGCGGTTACGGGTTCTTGACCCAGAAACCGTTGCTGTTAGTCTGCAATATCGGTGAATCGCAACTCGACGCGGCTGACGACATTCTTGAACGCTTCACTAAATATGAAACGGAACCACAAACGGCAGTCATTGTACTCGCTGCGCAGTTGGAAATGGAACTGGCACAACTCGATAAAACGGATGCCGAGATTTTCATGGCGGAAATGGGATTGCAGGAATCCGCTTTAGAGCGGTTCATCCAGACTTCGTACCGGTTATTAAGGCTGCTAACGTTCTTTACAACCGGTCCAGTCGAGACGCGAGCGTGGACACTGCGTGAGGGGCAAACGGCTGTCGAGGCTGCGGGGCGCGTGCATACCGATTTCGCAAAAGGTTTCATTCGCTCGGAAACAATTAATTGGGCGGACTTAATAGCATGCGGCAGCTATCCACACGCGCGAAGTAAAGGTTTGCTGAGAGCCGAGGGCAAGACTTATCAGGTTCAAGAGGGTGACGTTTTACTCATTTTGGCAAACCCAACGAACTAAACATATTATCCCGTAAATCCACGATCGCTTCCATCATCTGATTGCCCATCTGTTGATACATCTCGCGTTTCGTCTCGAATTCTTCGGCAGTAAGTTCAAGAGGAGCACCGAACGCGACAGTTAATTTTGCTCGACGCAAGCGTTTACTGTTACGTGGCAACATCCGCTCCGCGCCGCTGTGGAAAACAGGAATAGTTGGCACGCCTGCCCGATGTGCGATAAAACATGCCCCGTCCCGCGCTTTACCTAACGTGCCATCTACGCTACGAGTGCCTTCGGGAAAGATAAGCACAGCGTTCCCAGCTTTCAAAAGCGAAATAGTCCGCCGCAACGCCCCTAAGTCAGGGGCACCTCTATTGACGGGATAGGCATTATAGGTTGAGATGAGTTTCCCTAAGCCGGGAATGTCGAATGCATTACTCCTCGCCATATAATGGATCTCACGGTTGGCAGCAGACCCAACGATAACTGGGTCAAGAAAACTGACGTGATTTGAGACGAAGAGCACCCCACCCTCTCTCGGAATATGGTGAACGCCTTGCGCATCAAGGTGTCCCATCGTTTTACAGAAGAGATTTGTAAGTCGATGTCCCCATCGGTAGAGTGCTCGGGGTGTCCAGAACTGATTATTGGTATACCACATAAAAAATATCGAGGCTACAACCCCCTCCTACTTTACCATTACCGCTCGTTTGGATACACGTGTGCAATAATAAGGTCAACCACTTCTTCAATCGTTTTATCGGTCGTATCAACGGTAACCGCATCGTCAGCCGCACGCAGTGGACTGTGTTCTCGTGTCGTATCTTTTTTATCTCGCTCGCAAATCTCTGACTCAACCGCGGCTAACGTTGCCTTTTCGTTCTGTGCTTGGAGATCGGCAAGCCTACGTTTTGCACGCTCTGTCACAGAAGCATCAAGATAAAACTTAAAATCGGCGTTCGGAAAGACGATCGTCGTTAAATCTCTACCTTCAGCAACGATGCTCCCTTCGGCACCGATCCGCTGTTGATGTTTCACAATTTCACGACGAATCTCTGGAATTTTCGCGACATCAGCGACCAATCTGTTGACTGCTGGCGTTCGAATCTGGACAGACACATCCTCGGTATCGAGTAGAATGGTTCTGCCATTATCCGTGAACTCAATATGGCACGCTTTCACGCGATCAATGAGTTTCGGGCTATCCGCTGCGAGTCCTTCTTGTAATGCCAAGAGCGTCACCGCTCGGTACATTGCCCCGGAATCGAGATAAAGCAATCCAAGTTTTTCTGCGATGCGTCGAGCTACGGTGCTTTTCCCGGACCCAGCGGGTCCATCCATCGCAATCGTTACCTGAGATCCAGCTTCTTTCATGAGCCTCCTAATGCTTTTTTACGCTTTTCGACGATAACCTGTGCCTCGAGAAGCACACGTTCTATCTCAGCAAGATCATTCGCCTGAAGCAGGGATTTGAATTCGATTAAATTGTCAACAATGTCATCAATGAGTGGTAAAAGGACGTCTCTATTTTGGGTAAAAATGCCGGTCCATAAGTCAGGCGACCCCGCGGCGATACGTGTGGAATCCTGAAAACCGGTCGCCGTAAAGTCCAATGCTTTATGCTGCTCCATTTCCACATTCGCAACAGTATTGGCGAGTAGACTCGCCATGAGATGTGGGAGATGACTTGCGGCACCGATAAGTAAATCATGGATATCAGGAGAGAGGAGATGGGGGACTGCGCCGACAAAGTCCCACAGATTTTTAACCCGCTGTAGGGAATCCGGATCAGTATTTTCTGTGGGTGTTACAATACACGTGGCGTTTTCAAAAAGCGTCGCCCGCGCCGCGTCAACGCCGGTTTCGTGTGAACCTGCCATCGGATGCCCGCCTACAAAAGAAAGGGTGTCCGAACCGTGTTGCCTCAACTGTGCTTCGACCGCTTCCACCAACACCGATTTCGTACTACCGACATCTGTCAGCACCATAGACTGCTGCGAGCCAACACTTTCAATAATTTGCTGGACGAATACTGGAACCATCTCAACGGGGGTACACAGGACGACAAGGTCGCTTTCATGTAGCCCTTCCGCCGTGTCTGTCGTAACCACATCAACCGCATCGTGTTGGCGTGCTTTTTCAAGTCTACCGATGTTTCGGCCCAACCCGACACGTTGTCCTCGAAATCCATTTTTTTTCAGTGCAAGTCCAAGCGACCCACCGATTAAGCCGACACCCCATATTGTAATTCGACGAAGTTGTTGTATTTGTCCCATAGCCAGTCTCGGAACCCTTCAATTTGTGAGTATATCATGGTATACTCGACAGGTAGAAATCTGATTATATTTTATGGGAATCCATAACGCTTTGTCAAGTGAAAAACGGTAGAGGCGGTATCCTCACCAAATAAACCGATACATAGGCTTTTCAAGGAAAATACCGAGCAGTCCCCAGACACTCCCCACCAAAAATTCGCCCAAAATTAGCCCCAAAAAGAAGGGTGCGACCCGCCGAAACGTCCGGACACCCCCGAAACGCAGAATTGCTAACTTGACGAAATAACTGATGAAAACCGAAAACCAGAAGAAATTCACTGCCCACGTCCCAGAGATGGCATATCCTATCGGATACAGGGGCCACCAGAAAAAGCGGAGCCGAACCAGCGTCAGACCGAACGCGAACAGAAGACCGTAAACCATGGCGATTAACGACGGGATGTCCACAGGCATCGGGTTCGTCAGCCAACTCTGGGTACGGTTGAACACAGACCCCGACCAAACCTCAATCGCACCGCTCTCATAGCCGAGGTGAAGCGCGCCCCAAAACGCCGCAAAGGGGCTTAATACCATCGCGAGGAGCATCGCGACGGCAATCCGTCGTGTAGAACTACGCGACCGTTCCGCCAATTTCAAGCCCTCTAACTGGTGCGGCATCGTATTGCCTCGGTAGGCACGATTGAAACAGAATATCAATGAAAACAGCGCGAGATTCTGTCCTCCGAGTTTACGCATTCCGAACATCTTGGGGAGTAAGACATCGGGTCCCATAGAACGTAGATCGTGGATCGGCGGACCCAGTTCGGCACGGATACGCGTAATCACGGTCACTGTCGTCAGATGGATAGCAAAGACGAGGATTGCTACCCAAAAAGACATCCCCGCAACCCACCAAAAACCGGCGAGCAACAGAAACCCACAGATTAAGCCTAACACGGCAGTGCGATAGGACATCGGTTCGTTGGACTCGGTTCTTCTGCCTCCATGCCATGCCTGCCTAAAAACATTTCGCAAATGGTCCCGCGCACTCCACAACGCCATACCAAGGACACCGACACAAACCCCGAATGACTGATCGAAGATGAACGGGAACCCTGGAATCCGTTGCAAGCCAGCAATACTCCCGAAGATCATTTCAAATTTCCAGAAGACATAGAAAAACCAGAACGTAAACGAGAGGTCGAGCGGGATAAAATACGCCATCCCGACAACGAATGGAAAGAAAACGATGGGTGTCCAACCGATGGCATTCCACGGTTTCGTTGTAAACAACGGATGCAAATCATAGAATTCACCTCCGAGTCCCGGAAAGCTTGGAAATAGAAAATGCAGTCCGTTCACGACATCTATCCCACCGGCGAGGATGATGCCGACCCACAACGGTTTTGAGCGGAAGAAACGCGCGGTTGTCATCTGATACGGTAACTCAATAATCGGATAACTGAGCCGTTCAATTTCAATCCACTGTCTTCGTAGCATCACGTTGATACAAAAAGTCGTGAACAGCAGGACGATGATAAATCCGCTCCACGCAAGCACAGGTTTCCACCACATCTCAAGGTGCGGACGCAGATAGAGGCTCGACTCACCTGTAAAGTAGACGGTCAAACGATTCTTGTCCGTCAAGGCGAGCCAATCCGGAAGATAACGATGAAAAAGCGTCGCCCACTCATTCTCCTCTGTTGCCAGCCAACCGACCGTGGCGATGTTCGTGATAATTACCTCAAACAGGTCGTGTCCACAGATAGCGGATGCCACAGACAGCATTGCGTAGAGCGTCAACAATTCGCCTTGAGTGAGTGCGGCGCGGGGTGCGAACCGATGCAGGATGGTATTGATGGCGATTAGGACAGCGAGTGCGAAGATGGTATTGAAAAAGAGGGACATCGTTGTCGGGAACCCCTGATCCCAACGCAGCGATGCGAAGACCCAATAGTTATTGAAGGGAATCAGCGCGAGTCCAAGCCATATAATCCGCCAACGGATTTTCTGATGAGGAGACGTAGAGGGGGCAGGCGAGTGTTGCTGCATAGATAGTCCCAATCAAGGTGTGTGTCGTGTCACCCATAAATCGCAACGCCATTATACCGCACAACTGAACTGCACTCAAGATTTTTGTTTGCAACATTAAAGCGGATATGGTAAAATGCCACTAAAATTAACCCGAAAATAATCTTCTTTTTTCCCAAGTAAATGAACGCTATAAAAGAGGCACACTATAACCTCGGTATCGCTTATCTGGAGGCGGGGCAATACAACAGAGCAGTCCCTGAGTTTGAAGCAGCCATTAAGTTGGATGCGGATTTCATAGGTGCTCACTGCGCGCTCTGCCGAGCGTATCTTGAACAGGACGAATTAGAGAAAGCCAGTGCCTCTGTCATAGCAGCATTAAAACTCGATGCTACCCACCAACCTGCACGGCTACTCTGCAATACCATCACCCAAGCATACTACGATAAAGGTAAAGAATATCTCAATACTGAACGGTATACAGAAGCCGTTTCTACGTTCCAGAAAGCACTCACCTTTGATGCAGACTTGGAAGGCAACTCACAGGTCTCCGATATTGAAAATAAGCATATCTATGCCCATCTCGGTGCCGCCTACATCAGACTCAAAGCGTATCAAGAGGCGATTGATGCGTTACAAAGTGCGATCGCCTTAGATGCCGATCTCGTCGATGCACACTACAACCTCGGATACGCTTACGTCGAACAGGGACATTACGACAAAGCGATACCACATCTTGAGCGTGCTATCGTCATCGCTCCGAATCTCAAGCGTACCCACTATAACCTTGCCCGTGCCCACCGAGAATTAGGTAATTTGGAAGCGGCGACACATGCTATCACAGAGACATTAAGACTCGACCCTAACTACCAACGTGCTCATGAACTCGCAAACTCGATAAAACAAGCGCACTACAATAAGGGCATCACCTATCTCAACGACGAACGCTATAGCGAAGCCATTACAACCTTCCAGAACGCCATAACACTCGATGCTGATTTCACTACTGCGCACTATAACCTCGGGTTAACCTATCTGAAGATGGAAACCTACTCCCGCGCTGTAGATGCACTCCAGAAGACGATAACTCTGGATCGCAGCTACAAAGCCGCGCACCATGCGCTTGCCCTCGCCTATCTCGGACAGCAAGAACTCGGAAAGGCAAGAGATGCCGCGAGGGATGCGTTGAAACTGGATCCGAACTATCAACCCGCACTCTCTTTCTTAGAAGCCATAGATCCGAGTTTCACACCGCCTGAGACACACACGACCCCGCCTCCAGAACCGGAGCAGCCAGTAAATCAACAGATAGTTGTGAAACCGAGACAGGAAACGCATTATGAGCTCGGTATTGCCTACAAAAACTCGAAAATGTATACGGAGGCAATCGCGGAGTTTCAAAAGGCGATAGACTTGGAGACTAATTTCGTGTCAGCACATACGGGGTTAGGCGAAGTCTACCTTGAAACCGGACGGCTTGATGACGCAGAAAACGCAGCGAACACAGCGTTAAGGATTGATGCTAATTCCCAACCTGCGCGCCAACTTTTGGACGCTATAAAACAAGCACGTCCTACTCCCCCTCAACCATCACCGACGAAGCCAGAAAGTACTCCGTCAGCAGACCCCCCGGATGCGAAACAAGATTTAGAACGCGGACTCATTTTTCTCAACAATAGGCAGTATAACCAAGCCGCGGCTGCATTCAAAAGGGTGATAAAGGCAGATCCGGATTCGATAGAGGCACACTACGGTTTAGGACAGGCGTATCTGGAAATAGAAGCATTCGATGATGCCAAATCTGCCACGGAAGAAGCCTTAAAGCGCAATCCAACCCATCCGCCGGCCCGCGAACTCCTTCAAGTGATCCAGTTCGCCAGAAACAGGGAGAAAAATCGGAAAACCCGAAAAAAAATTCTGAAATATGCCGCGGTTTTCGGGAGTATCGCGGTGTGTTTGTTTGTCGCTATCAGGTTAGGTATAATCCCGCTGCTCCGACCTATACCACCCATCATTTTAATCGAAGTCTCTTTAGAGGAACCATCAAGGAACGGGTTTCTTGATGCGGGTGAAGACGCACGTCTCAGGTTAACCATCAGCAATCAGGGCGGTACAACCCGTAATATCCGGATCAAGTTTGACCCGGCATTTATTACTGGAATCGAGTACAAACAGCCTGATATCATTTCAAAATTGGGGAAAAACGGCAAAGAAGATGTCGCTGTAGAGATGACTGTATCTGATCATGCACGCACACGAACGCAATCCTTGAAAATTGAGGCGTTAGACAGGGATGGAACCCTCCTCGCATCTAAAAACTTTTCTCTCAAAATTCGAGGCGTAAGGAGACGGTAATGGACAAAAAAATCTGGGGAGTCATCGGGGGTATTGCTTTGGTCCTTGCCCTGCTATCCCCATTTGTGTTGGGTAGCACGAAAAAAGTAAAACAAGTGTTTGAAGAAGCGGAAACATCGTACAAAGAGCAGCGGTACGAAGATGCACTCGAAAGATATAACAAAGCCCTGGAAGAATCAAAAAAGTTCGGTGTAAAGACAGACACAATTGTTCCAGAGTTCCAAGCATATATCCACTACAAAATAGCACAATGTGAGAAACAGTTAGGCAATTCAAATGTAGCACTTGAACGCTACAGGGAAGTCATTGTAAATTTTCCGGAAAGTCGATATGTGACCGATTCCTATGTTGACAGTGGAGACATCTATTTCGATCGTGAGGATTATGAAGCCGCCAGTGAAGAATACAAACGTGCGTTAGAGATGACAGAGGAGGCGAGGCGCAGAGAGCAAATTAATCAAAAATATCAAATAGCACTCGCTTTTATAAATCCACTGCCGCCACCTCCGCCAGAACCGGAAGAGATCAACACTCCGAATTTTGCAGCACTCACAGAGGCGACCTCCCTTCGCTTTGAAAAACGTTTCAAAGAAGCAGCTACACAATACGAAGCCTTCTCGAGTAATCATCTACCTGCTGAAACTGCAGTATATGCCCTCTATTGGGCAGGCAGATGCTATCACAAAGCCGGTCTGTTCCAGCAATCCGTTGATGCGTTTGCAGAACTCATTGATGACTATGCTTATACCTCGAACACTATTGAAGCATATCACGGGTTGTCAGTGGTATACTTCGACTGGGCAAAAAGAGATCAGGATACATCTAAATGCCAATTGGTGATTCAGACCATTGAGAATGCCGATCAGGAATATGCTGGCAGTCGTGCTGCTTTGGATCAGGAAGTTCTCCGTCTTATGAAAAAAATTAAACGTCAGGTAGAAGAGTATAAGACCGATAAACCGCGTCCTCCGGAGCCGCCGATAGAAGAGATAATCACCAACCAAGGACGTGAACATTTTGATAGAGGTGAATTGGAACTCGCTGAGGAGAAGGCAAGAAAAGCACTACACATCAATGCGACCTATCAGCCCGCCCACCAACTGTTAGCAGAGATAAAAAAGAATTACTACAAACAAGGACTTTCATATCTTGACGACAACCAGTATGACAACGCTATTATTGAATTTGAACGGGCTATCAGTATTGATTCACAGTGTAAAGAAGCTTACTGCAATCTTGGTGTTGCTTATTTTAACCTGCACAACCTTGCTTATGCGGAAGAGGCTGCCCTTAAGGCCTTAAACATCGATCCAAGTTATGGAGATGCGCGTCGATTGTTGAATACTATCAGAGAACAAAACGACCAAAACCGGTAAGTAGAATATACTTCAGATCAAAAGGAGTTATGTTAGATGAGACGTAAATCTATTTTAGTCACCGTGACGTTGTTAACCGCAATTCTATTTTTACCGAACGTTTTTGCCCAAGGTTCTACACACTTTAAGTTACCGGAAGGGGCGACAGCGCGTTTTGGCAAAGGATGGGTCAAAGATATTCTATTTTCGCCAGACGGTAGAGAACTCGCCGTTGCAACCACTATCGGTATTTGGATTTATGATGTCAGTACTGGGAACGAAAGAGACTTGCTAAGAGGTCCGATGGGCGGTGCCAATGCAATCGCGTATTCCAGTGATGGGCGCACCCTTGCTGCTGCACATGAGGACCGCACTGTCTATCTATGGAATACCTTTAACGGAAGTGCGCGAGCTTTTCCAGGGCATACCGGGCATATTCGCGCTATCGCCTTTTCAGACGATGATAGTATGGTTGCCAGTGGCGGAACAGATAACACCATTCGGATATGGGATGTTCACGCTAACAAGCTCCGAGCGATTCTGCCTGGATATACTTCTGCGGTTTCTTCGATAGCATTCTCATCAGATAGCAGTATGCTTGCCGGCGGCAGTAAAGATGGCACGATTCGGATATGGGATACAGGCACTGGCGAGAAAATTTACGAATTCAATGGGCATACAGAACTGGTTTCAGGCGTAATTTTCCTGCATTACGACAGAATTCTCGTTAGTTCCAGTTTAGATGGCACAATTCGGTTGTGGGATCTCGTTGCTTCTGGCGGTAGCCTATCCCCTCCGAGGCGACACAGTGCGCCCGTCCATGCAGTTGCTTTCACCTCAAATCCCTCCGCATCAGATGCGGACGAATACACCTTCGCGAGCGGAAGCGAAGACAAATTAATTCGAGTTTGGAACACAACAGCCGATCATCTTGTAAACTCGTTTGACCAAAACCCCGATTCAGTCTTTGATGGTCACGGAGATTCAGTCAATGAAGTTAGGTTTTCACCGGATGGCCGCACACTTGCCACCGCCAGTTTTGATGGAACTGTCCGATTATGGGATATGAGGAGAAGGGCCCCGCGTGTCATCTTAACCGGACATACCGGCATGGTTAAGGCATTGGCATACACAGCAGATAACCGTATCTACGCTTGCGGCCCCGGCTTAGACGGTAAACTCCGCTTATGGGATGCGGGTACAGGCACTGTTCTGTCAGTCATCCGAGAACACACGGGTTTAACAGCGGCGGCTGCCTTTTCTTGGGACGGGAAGACGCTTGCGAGCAGTGGCCTTGAAGACGGTAAAATTTTCTTATCAGATGTCAATAAACTTTTTGTCAATAATGCAAGTTGGAATAATAGCACACTGAAGACGATACTCACGGGGAACAGCGAAGGGATTACGGCGTTAGCGTTCTCACCTGCCGGCACCACACTTGCAAGCGGCGGTTTAGACGGTAAAATTCATCTGTTAGATATTGCAACGGGGCGCGAACTAAAAACGTTCCGTGGACCAGAGAGCACTGTTACAACACTGACATTCGCTGTTGATGGCACTTTTCTTGCGAGTGGCGAAGAGAATAGGACGCTACGATACTGGGATTCCCTCGTTGGTGAGGAGATAAAAAGCTTCCGACTGGAATCTCGTGCAATTGAGGCTCTTACATTTTCCCCCAACACACGTTTTCTCTCAGTCGGTGACGCAAGCGGTGAAATTTGGTTGTATGACCTGACAGCAGGAACGGGAAAAAGAATATTCACACAACACACCCGTAAAATTACGGCTTTAGCATTTTCCAAAGACGGGCGCACCCTCGTCAGCGGGAGCGAGGATGGCACGATTCTCCGATGGGATATGGCAAAACAGGTGAGACCACAAAAAACAGACTATAGGCTGAAATCGCATAAAGCCAAACCTTTTATCCAGTTAGCTTTGAATGCGACTGTCCGTCTGGCAGTGACAGTAGGAAATAGAGAAGCACAAACCACAATCGGTAGTGGATTTTTTATAGACATAGGTTATGTCGCAACGAACTATCACGTCATTAAAGGGCAAAAACAACTTTACGCGAAGTCCGTTGGCGACCAGAGAAGATACACTATTGAAGAGATTGTCGCCATAGATGAAAAACAGGATCTGGCTATTCTCAGGATCTCCGGTCCAAATCCGCCAATCCTGGATCTTGAGAACAGTGATGAAATTGAGATTGGTGAAACTATCTACACTGTTGGCAATCCCATAGGCTTAGAGGGAACAGTATCAAAAGGAATTGTCAGTAGCATACGAGACTTTGGGACTGGAACCCGCATCCAGATTGATGCTCCCATCTCGCCCGGCAACAGTGGTGGTCCCGTCTTAAACGAGAAAGGTAAGGTTATAGGGATCTCCGTCTCAGGTTACCAAGAGGCTCACACCCAAAATCTTAATTTCGCTGTTCCGTCAAATTATCTCAAGGCACTGCTCAGCGAGGTGCGATAGTTCCTAAGGTAAAAAAATAAGACCAAGGGAGTTCACTATACCCATTCAGCATATCCTTTCTAATACCACACAATTCGAGTGGCAATACAGGCATCACTATGAACACCCGCACGGTTAAGAAGTATTACGCTACACAACAAAGAAATAGGGCACTGCTACTCGCTTTAGGAGGACATATCATCGCGATTATCGCAATCGCGATATGGTTATTAAAACCCGTGGTAGAGCAGGAAAAAGATAGTTTCGTTGTGGATTTTGTTTCACCAACACAACAGAGACAGAGACAGAGAGTGCAAGAGATACCACAGAACAAGACTGGGGCAGCCATTCAGAACGCAGCAGCACAACCATTCTCCAAATTAACACCAATCCCAAAACCTGTGGTGCCATCGAGCGTAGAGCCTCCCCCAGACTTCACGTTAGCAAATCTTACCGCTTCACCCGACGTTAGTCTTAAGAACAAGTCACCGACAATAGAAATAGAGAACGGTGAACATGATGATACGCGCATTGAACCAAATATCAAGACAGGAGATCGCATATCGGGAGATGACCTTAGCAATATAACGGAATTGGATAGCACTGGACAAGATGCATTCGGTGGCGGGATATCAGATATCATCGACAATAGTGGAGACGGAACTGGAGACGAATTCGGTAGTCACATTGATGAAGAAAACGGCATTGTGCGTGGACACATTAGCCTTATCCGTCTAAAGCACGATATGAGCGATTGGTGGCAAGACCCAACTGCTATTACCTCTCTCACCAAATGGTTGCAGGAGCATGTAAAGACAATTAGCACAGATATGGATTACGAAGGTGGCGCGTTACCGCTAACGAATAAAAAAATTATGGAGGCCCCCTTGATAATTATGACAGGACACGACCAAGCCATGTCAGTGTCCTACCAACGGTTAGCTGAACGCAATTCGCAGGGATCGGGGTTTAGTGACGCTGAGCGTGCAGCCCTTCGGAAATACATTCTCGATTATAACGGCATGCTGTTTTTCGACTATTGTGGTAACGGTGGCAACGAAAAATCGTTCGCGACGCTCGTGGAAACCGAGTTACGCACGGTATTCCCTGAGTATCCATTGACAACGCTCAACACCCAACATGAAGTATTTCAATGCTATTTCAAGCTAGAGAGAACACCTGTCGGGGGCTCGACGTTTTGGGGAACGAATTATAAAGGTGGAAACAACAAATGGAGACATATAAAAGGGATATCGGTGCAAGGGCGGTTCGGCAAAGATCGCCTGGCAGTTGTGTTTTGCCCGCTCGATTATTTATGCAGTATGGAGACCGCAGAGATCGATAGCCGCGCGCCATTATCAGCGAGACGTTCCTCGGATGTCTACCGGTTCATGACGAATATGTTTGTCTATCAAATGCGACAGAGAGCAGAGAGTCAATAACGTAAGGCTTATGCAGTTTTGACCATAGCGTGCATTGTTAGATGGGGATGCTCGAAAGAAATGCGGATGGTTTCGTGGCACAACCTAACAGGTTATGCTACAAAAGAGTGCCTCGCGTAAGTCCTAAAGGATTCACTATTGAATATCATCGAGTGTTTCTGCGTTCATCACCTTCTCAAAGAACGCCTCTAACTGTGAAATATGGCGGAGTTCGGTCATCTGGCTCGTGATGGATTCGGGAACTTCGCCAAATCGGTGCCGCAGGAGTTTGAGAACAGCTTCGCGCGTGGCGCGTGTTGCTCCTTGTTCAATACCTTGTTCAATACCTTGTTCTATGCCTTGTTCTATGCCGCGTTGCATGACGCGTTGGTAAAAAGGAGATTCTTGCATGATTGCCTCCGATATAGGGTTTTGAAAAAGCTCTGGTGGATGTACTAAACTCCCGAAAAGTGAGAGGGCAAATAACAATGTTCCCCGTGTCGCTTGATCTACCGATGCTTGCTGTGTTGTCGTTCCATATGGAGGATCGCTTCTCCATCCGGCAAGCGGATATGAAACGTCATATCGCTGTTCGGATTTTACGATAATAACGCAAGTTGTCACTCTTGTAGCATAACCCGTTAGATTGGGTTTCCCATTATGGGACAGACGAACAGGGTACGCTACAAAGCACTGTGAAGAATAAAGCATCTTACGTTAAAAATAGGGACTGCATACCCAAAATTTTGTAAGTCACAACTTGGGTTAAGACAATAGTAGAAGTCTTTCAAATCACGAAAGGAGTCGGACAAAGCCAGCTTGTTCAAAGTGATGATCCGTCGTTAGCGCATCTGTCAAGCCCCGGTGTTCCATGACAACAAAACTTGCACAGTCAACCAGGCTCCACGTCTTATCCAATCTGTTTTCCAGTAACTCCCACGCTCGTGCGTCAAGTCGCTCGTCGATATGTACGATTTCGACCCAAGTCTCGGCGCGGATGCTCTGAATATAAGAAACACTTCTCGAACGCGGTATCCGCAAACGCGCGCAGAGGGCGATGAGCTCACCCAGCACATAGTTTGTTGTGACAACGTGCCGATTTTCTGCTGCCCACCGCGTCATTAAGGTAACAGCCTTCACATGATGGCGTTCCTACTCTCGAAGGAAAGAGGCCCATCCGGAGGTATCGGCGAAGACCTCATTCATGCACACGCCCCGATAATTCTGCCAGTAACCCGTCACCGATCAACTCATCGTGGCGATCACTGATATTTTCTTCGTCACATTCCAACGTCCCTGCCAATGCAAGGAGCGGTTCCGTCTTATCCGAACTTTTTAGTGCTTCCGACTCCGCTTCAGTCGCCCAAAGATCAGAACTCTCAAGAGCAGCGAGGTAGTCAAGAACGACTTCAAGCTTTTCAGTCGAAAGTCGCTCAATATAAGCAATCGCTTGTTGTTTAAGTTCAACGTTCTTCATGATGCTCCAAAGTGATATACCCACGACAACTAAGGTTTCCGTTACCACATTTTTCGCGGGTTCCTATTTGATCTGCCGCCGCTATTAGACGCGGATTTGTGTAGATTCCTGTCTACTCTTCTTTAATCACGAAGAATTTTTCCTCTTTAATCCGTTCTTCAGGGAAACGCGCACGCGCCCAGATCGCTTTGGCATTCTCGATCATCTGTGGATGTCCACACGCATAGACGACCGCATTCGTGTGATCATAACCGAGTTGATCGCCATACTTCCGAATCACATCTTCGGCACGTCCACTCTCACCTTGCCACGCTGGGTCCTCCCATGGACGACTTACCGTCTGGACAAACGTGAACCACTCTTCTTGTGTCGCGAGTTCGTTGAGTTCATCGGCGTAATATCCAAGTTCCCATGAAAGGCTCGCACCGACGATCGCCAATATCTGATGTGGACTCGCTTTGCCCTGTTCCTGCTCAATTTTTTGCGTCCGCGCAATGCTAATATACGGTGCCGCACCTGTGACAGTTCCTGCCATGACGTGGCGTGTCATCCCGCTTTCCGTGTCCAAGACAAACTTTCCAACGAGACGGTCCCGAATAAACACGCTGTCCCCCAATTTCAGTTCCCAAAACAGGGGAGTCGTCGCACCCTCCGGCACCAATTCCACGAAAACCTCCATAAACGGTTCGTGTGGTGAGGAGACGATCGAATACGGACGCTGGACAATCTTTTCACCCACCTGAAAACCGATCGTAGCGTATTGCCCAGGTATGAATGGCAACTGCTTATCAACACGGAATTTGAACGCGGCTAAATCTTCAGAAAAGTCTTCGCGTTCAATCAATTCACCTTTACAATATTGCGCTCTGGAGCGTCTTCTTCTTCCCATAATATTTCCCTTCAAATTTTCGATGATAGGTTTCGACTTGCAAATTACGTCAAAAAGAAAATAATAAAAATTTGATGACCTTTTTGACACATTATACTCAAAACGAAAATTGAAATCAAGTTTTTTTATACGAATAGCAGTCAGTTATCAGCGGCTGTTCGTGTGTTGATGTTCTCTCCAGATGGGAACACACTCGCAAGCGGTAGCGACGACGGTACAATCTTTCTTTGGGATTCGGAAGTACTCAAATAGTGGTCAGCAGTCGGCTTTCAGCCATCAGTAAAGAGGCTCTCACCGACAACTATGGTAGATATTAGAATTATTTGGACGCTCTAAAGAGGCGAGAGAAACACCCTATCAAAAACACCTCGCCAGCGGGGACGAAAGAGGCGAGGTTGTTGCTTCCTACATCTCCGCCAATTTCTTTTCAAGCCATCGCGTCATGGGTGCCTGCTCTGGATCGCAGACCTCAATGAAATGTCCGGGTAAGGGTTGTCCGATCAATGCCTCGATGTCCCGTCGTCGTTCTGCGATAATCGCTGGATGGTCACTCGCAATGTTCACTTTTTCTTCGGGATCATTTCGGACATCAAAGAGTTCATCGCCGTTCCCAGCTTTGTAGCCGACTGAAGTGCAGAAGTTCCAGTGATTATCGCGGACACTGACGCGGCCGCGCGCATTCCCCGTGATAAACCCTGCCCAACCAGTGATAATCCGTTCGCGGAGGAGTGCTTTTTCCTGTTTAACGAGCTGCCACATATCCTCACCATCGGTCCAACCGCACGGAATGTCAAGCATATTTAGGAGTGTGGGCATCAGATCGTGATTCTGCACAAACGCCGAAATGTCTTTATCATGTGGTCCGTCTGGGTGCCGCATCATCAGGTTCAGTTGCGTATTAAACGGATGCAACTTATTTGGTCCCTTTCCGAAACTTCCGTGATCGCGGAGTTGTGTGCCGTGGTCGGACATTAAAACAATCAGCGTCTCGTCTCGGATGTTTAACTGCTCTATTTTGTCAAGTAGCACGCCGACCCATTTATCAACAAACGTCACTTCACCGAGATAGAGTGCCTCAATCCGACGGAGTTCATCTTCTGTAGGTCCATCGCCTTCGTTTGCGTTGCCCGGCGTAATGAAATCCTTACCCGAATAGTCAGAGAAATAGAGATCAGCATAGGACTTCGGTGGATCCCACGGCTCATGTGGGTCGAAACTATCGACCCATAAGAAAAACGGACCGACGGTGTGATTGTCTTGGAGCCAATCCGCGGCGGCGCGGAAGACACGTGCGCAACTATAGTCATCCTCCGATTGGCGGTGCCGTTGCGACAAGAGGTAGTTGACGAGTCCAGCATGCCGTTGCCAGTTGAGCGGTTCACGGACGTGTTTTCGGAGTTGGTCTTCAACCAACCTCGGATCCCCACTGTGCCAGTTATCCGATTCCTGTCCGCGAATGAAATCGAAATGTGCGAACCCGCGCGAGAAATTCATCGTCGGCTTGAACATGTGATACGTATCCGCAATCAGAGCAGTGAGATACCCGCGTTCAAGCAAGACTTCAGCGATTGTATCCTGTTCGGGTGGAATCTTATGCCAACCTGGGGCATGGTGCCAATGTCCGCGTCGGTCAAAATTATACTTCCACGGAAAACTCCGCATCCCGGTAAAATTGCCGCGACGGATCTGAAGCGTCGGTTGTCCTTCACCAAAGGCGCGTGTGAAACGGACGGACTCCGATGCCAAGGCATCGAGGTTCGGTGTTTGTACGTGGCTATACTTCTTGCCTTCACCGATGATGTCCGCACGAAACGTGTCTAAACAGATACAGACAATGTTCATAGTCTTATGCCCCTTTCATCTCCTCAAGGATCGTTTCGGCGGCTGCCAACGGATCCTCTGCCTCAATAATAGGTCTGCCAACAACAATATAATCCGCGCCTCGTTGAATCGCCTCCGCTGGCGTGGTGATACGCCGCTGATCGCCAGTTTCTGCCCATTTCGGTCGAATGCCCGGCGTGACGATTACAAAATTGTCGCCACACGCTTTTCGTATCGGCTCGATTTCTAACGGTGATGCGACAACGCCGTCCAGTCCGGCTTCCTGCGCCAACTGTGCGAGATAGACAACCTGTTCCGAAAGCGTCCGTGCTGAGGCAAAACTTAACCGAAAGTTAGTTTCTTCAATGCTTGTCAGAATGGTCACGCCGAGTAGTATTGGCGGCGGAATATCGCGTTCGGCAGATACTTCGTCTGCCCTTGCTCTTGCCGTCTTCATCATTATAAGTCCACCAGAGGCGTGCATGTTAATCATATTTGCGCCATGTTTCGTCATCATACCGACATCGCGTGCGACTGTGTTGGGGATGTCGTGGAACTTCAGGTCAACAAAGACTTTATGTCTGTTTTGTTCAAACCATGGAAAAGCCTCCATTCCAAGAGCACTGAACGCCTGAAAGCCGATTTTAAACCAAGCGACTGTATCCATAAGCGTTCCCGATAGCCAGTCAATCTCCTCACCATCGTCGGTATCCAATGCAACGATTAGTCTGCTTTCCAACTTTTCATCTCCTTTAGGACAGATTGTGATTTACCCACTGCATATCTCCTTATGTTTTTTCTA
This sequence comes from Candidatus Poribacteria bacterium, assembly GCA_965232545.1. Taxonomy (GTDB): domain Bacteria; phylum Poribacteria; class WGA-4E; order WGA-4E; family WGA-3G; genus WGA-3G. The sequence goes on along the minus strand of OZ246979.1, from coordinate 5,759,017 downwards.
AGTATACGGACACTGGACTTTTATACACGTCTAATAGACCTTGCTACGGTGCCCAACTCGGTGAACAACGATCTCTCGGAAACGCCTATCGAAGGTATAGAGAATTCGATAGTCTTTAGCAACTGATAAACTGAACTTCCCTCTATACTCACCTTTCAATGCCTTATGCGGGTAGTCATCGCAAATCTGGCACAATCGCTCCAGTTTGCTGAATATTAGCGAGTAAATCGTGGGGCTCAAACGGCGCAAATCCGATTCGGCGCGGGATTTTATCATCAATGTGTACATTTCAGCGTGACCCCAAACTCTTTTGCCACCTCCTGGAGGGGTCTGCCTTTAACTCCCTCAGATTTATGATCCGCGATGCTTTGTTCCAACTCTTCAGCAACTTCTGGATGCACCTCTAATCCTTCGTCCGGATCGTATTCATAATCTTCAAGAAACTGTTCCAATTCCAAATGGCACACGAAAAACTCGTAAACCGTCTCCCATAAATGCCTATCCTCAGTATCCGCTCTCTCATGTGCAGACAATTTTGAAGCAGCAGTCGACTCTCGACTCATTAACCTAACTATTCTATCACGCGCTGCAAAAAATTCACAGTTCACCAGCGTGTGAAGAAACGATTGAAAGGCACGATTCGATAAAGCAGACACTTTTATCTCTGGTACCGGGTCACTCGGGAGGAACGAACCCGTCCGCCGAACTTCACGTCCCATAGGCGATGCCTTTCGCTTGCCTTCAACAATTGCAACACGACATCTCAAAGCGGGATAAGTATCACAAGAATTAAAAATTGAAAGTAGGCATGCCTCATGACGATCCAATTCAAACGCCACATCATAGTAGTAATCTTCAAAAAATTCACGGAACGCCTCTGCCAGTGTTTCCCTATCAGCCTTTGTCGCAAGCAATGCAAGGAGTCGCTCACGATCCGCAAATAGTGAGTGTTGCACAATGCGACGGATCCAGTCCCGAAATTGCCCATGTGTCATGTCTGTAAGCGGCAAATTTGCCATATTTTGTGTCACAGCAATCTCCTTTGAGATAGAATTACAACGCGTTAACTCATTTGCTCAAAACATCATCAACTATACGCTGGGTTTCTTGGTGTGCGGACTCAATCTGGGTCCGGCAAGCATCAATATGTGACGCAATCTCATTAAGTCGTCCCTGAAAGTCGTCTATCATCCGACGCACTTCTGCCGGCGATGTGCCGCCGAGGCTCTGGTTATTCTGAATTGCCGATTCCGCGTCCAGTATCCGTTTGAGTTGCTCAATAGGGATGTCAATCTCTCGCCGTTTCAAGAGTTCTTGTGTGAGTTCCCAATCGGCGAACGTTTTTTCCTGTTTCACGAGTTCGCCGACGAGCCATCCGACAATCTCGTGGCACTCCCGAAAACTGATTTGATGTTCTTTAACGAGATAATTTGCTAACTCCGTCGCCGTTGCGAAGTTCGCATTCGCCAATTCAGCCATGCGTTCCGTTTTGAAATCCGTTGTTCTGAGGAGTTCGGGTAGCAGACCGAGGCACGCTTTCACAACATCAAACGCCTCCCAGAGCGGGGGTTTATCCTCCTGAAAATCGCGATTGTAGCCCATCGGTAAGCCCTTGAGATTCGTCAAGAGGTCGAGCAATGCGCCATAGACGCGCCCTGTGCGACCCCGTGTGAGTTCCGCAATATCGGGGTTCTTCTTCTGTGGCATGATGGAGCTTCCGAAACTATAGGCATCGTCAAGCACTGCCATCCCAAATTCGTAGGTCGTCCAATAGACAATTTCTTCGCTGATTCGCGAGAGGTTTGCCATCACAAGCGACACCGCAAAGAGTGTCTCAGCGATGAAATCTCGACTGCTGATGACATCGAGAGCGTGTTCGTGTGGTGCATCAAAACCGAGCAGTTTCGTCGTTAGGTGTCGATCAATTGGGAATGTCGTGCCAGCCAAGGCACACGCGCCGAGCGGGTTCGTATTGGCGAGTCGATATGCAGCTTGCAGACGCTTCTGATCCCGCAGGAACATACTGACATAAGCCGTCGCCCAGAAACCGAGGCTAATGGGCTGCGCGTGTTGGGTATGTGTGTAGCCGGGCATGACGGTGTCGGCATGTTCTTTGGCGATATGTAGGAACGCTTCACAGAGTTCGGAGAGACCGCGCTGGACATTGAGGATCTCATCCCGAATGTAGAGGTGTGCGTCTACGAGGACCTGATCGTTGCGAGAACGAGCGGTGTGGAGTCTACCACCAAATTCGCGTCCGGCGTTCTCAATCAGATACGATTCGACGTTCATGTGTACGTCCTCTTTATTCGGATCGAGGGTAAAATCGCCGTTCTGAAAATCCGCTTCTGCTTTCTGGAGCCATCGCAAAATCTCGCGCAGGTCGGCATCGGAGATAATTTCTTGCCGAGCGAGCATAATTGCATGCGCTTGGCTTCCCCAAATATCGTATCCAATGAGTCGGGTATCGGCTTCAATGGAATGCGTGAAGGCTATCGTCCCTGTGGTGAGACTCGTGCTGAAACGTCCACCCCAGAGCGTTTTGTTTGGTTTTTCCATAGTCTATTAGACTCTTTAGCGATTAATACGACAGTACCTTGCTGTAGGAACCAATTAGAGATGTGTCCAAGGATTGATAAGTTCAACTTCAATCCCTTCAAAATCCGTAACATTTCGAGTTGCGAGGGATGCCCCCCGGGAGCGAGCAATTGCGGCGATCTGACAATCAGCTTGGCTTATCGGTCTACCGGCTGCGTGCCGTTGAGCAAAAATCTCGGCGTAAATGTTCGCTGCATCACTATCAAAAACAAGGATGCGTCCAGCGAACAACGTAGTAAATACACGAGCAGCAGCCTCCGAGAGTCCGCGCCGTCGCCTTCCATAAGGTAAGAGTGCTATACCACTCAAAATTTCCGCTTCGGTGACAGTTGTCACGAACAAGCTGCTGGCAGGCTGGGTACCAAACCAAGCCAGAACTGCCTGTTCTGGACTGTCCCGCATGAGTTCCGAGATGACATTAGTGTCAAGAACAATCATGGTTGGTATTTAGTCAAAGCGAGGCGGTTCTCGCGCCGGTTCCCGTGGGGGTATCTCAAGTTCCACTCCGCCAAAAGGTTTGAACATTTCGTGGATCGCCGTTCCCAGATTTTGTGATGGAATTTCGTGATCAGAAGAGACACTTTGCGTCTCTGCATCTTGAAGATAAACGAGATAATCAACAGCAGATTTGAGTTTTTCGGTAGAGAGCTGCCTGATTAACCTAACTGCCTGCTGTTGCAAATCAACTTTTCGCATCATGAACCTCCTTTGCCTTTCAGAGATAAAAACATAATTCGCCTGTTACACAACCTGTGGCGGGCGACGCGGTGCTGTCGGTTGGATAATTTTGCGTTGATCGGGTGTCAAACGTGCCAACAATTCTTTTGAATGCGGATAGTCAAAACGTTCACGAACATATCTCGGCGAATAGCGATAGACGATAGATCGCCGATACCCCTCATTCGTCCGTTCTGCCGAGCCGTGCGTAATCGCGTCTGTGAACATGACGACATCGCCTGCTTTGAGATAGATCTCCTTCGTCGCAAAGGCTGTCCCTGCGGGTTTACCGCTTACACCGTCGTAGACTAAACCTTTCCCATCGGCATTCAAACGCGGGTGGATCTCTGTGCATTTATGGCTACTCGGAACCAATACGGGCGCGCCATCCCCCGGTCCAATATCGTTGAGTGCCATGAGGACGTTAATCTGTCCTACCATCCATTCGCCGGTGTTTTCTTGACGGAATGTCAGGTAACTCAGTGGGACATGTCCACCACAGTGGATATGAATGAAACCGCCGGGACCGCGGACGTTAAGGAAATTCTCGTGGATAGAAAGTCCGTTGACTTCGTGGACGTATTTCCGTATCAGACCGATCCATGATGGATGGTCGATGAGTTTCTGAAAAACGTCTCCGCCCTCAATGATATTCTGGAAATTCACACCGTTCTCGATGTTGTAGGTATGCGTTTCGATGTTCCCGATCCAGCGTGGAATCCGTCTGTCCTCGGTTTCTTCCTCCCACGGATCTTCAACGTAAGTCCAATGCGCATCGATCCACGCGTTCATTTCATCGAGATCGGATTTCGAGATGGCGTTCTCTAAAATTAGATAGCCTTGTAGGTCGAAGAGATAATCTTGTAGATTTTGCTCCATGTTTCGTCTCCTTACCCAGCAGATGCGGTTAGATACGGTTGAAAAATAATTCGATAATCTTCTAACAATGCCCGGTGCGGGAAACACCCCAGCAAAAACACTGCCCCTACCGAGTCTGGGAAAACCGGGAGTACCGTTTTAAATACTTAAATTTCATTCAACCTCACACACAGAATAGCCCGAATTATTCCGCAATTACAGATACGCCTCCAATTCCATTTCGGTTGGTGTCGGCGTGGAGATACCTCCTTCAGGGACTTCCATCTTTGCTGTCCAGACAATCCCGTTGAGAATTAACTTACGGAATTGATCATTCCCCCAATTCTGATGGTAATGTCCACCGGTACATCCGAACCCACGCCCGCCATCGGGACGTTCGACACACCACCCCAAGTGCTGTGGTTCGCCCTTTGCAACCGAAGCACGGACTTGTGGATTGCCGCTATATGGTCCATCGGGTCTTTTGAGCGTTGATGCAGGTGCAATCGCACTCAACACAGGTGTCACGCCCCGCATATTTTCACGAAACCGCATGTGATAATACCACTCATCTTTCAATGAAAATGGTTCCATTCCACGTGTTATCGGGTGTTCAGAAAATTCAGTAAACGTTGCTATCCAATAAGGATTCACCGAAAGGCCTGGTTCGAAGTAACCACCGATCCAGTCTAAGAAACAATCACCCGGCTTGCCCTTCGGCACCTCGACTGCAAAGTGTAACATTGCGAGTCCTATGCCCTGTGCCATCAATTCACTGATCTGATCAAGATGCGGGATGCTAAGATGTTTTTCACCACCGCCTGAATAAACAATAATAGCATCTGTATCGGTGAAAATCGCTGGATCTTCGGGCCACCCCTGAGAGACCTCTGCCGCTACGCCGTCGACATTTTTGTTTAACTGCTCGGCAAGAAAGGCACACCCAGCGGGATGCTCATGCGCGCCACTACCACGACTTCCACTTCCTGCCACCAAAACAATTCGAGATTTCTTTGCCATATTTTTTGGATCCTCCGTTGGGAATATCTATCAGTTTAGCACACCCTATGCCTTAAGGTCCCCTGGATCTCGGCAGCAATGTTTCGTATTCAAAATGGATTCCAGACAGGAAAACTTAATAGCCGTGCAGAATTACCCAAATCATCAATCTTCGGGCAGGAGACCCCATCCTTTAGGTTGGGGAGGAATGCCCACTCCTGTAGTAAAAGTTGAGGCGTGTTAGCACTTTAAAATCAGACCGCTTCGCCCCTGTGGTTAATCGTTTGTTTCCCATACTGTATATTGAAAACAAACCCTTTGCGTTAACGCCAGCAAGTCGTGTTAAACCGTATTTGACATGCTTAATCAATGTATTTTTGACTAAGCCTTGACCTAATACAGTGCCGCCCACCCGTGAGCGTTTACCCCCCTTCGCTTCCTGTTGCCTATGCAACTCTCTTCGCTTTATCGGTATCGGTGAGACACACATTAAGTCCGTGTTATCAGGGACAGCCGAACCACCAACCGTGTGATACGCCAAGCACCAGGAATCTACGCAATGTGCGTCAAAAGTTTCTGACATCTTGTCTGACGACTTCTTGAGTCCTAAGCTATCGCGTATCTCTTTGGTTTCCCACCCTTGAAGTGTTAGCAACTGCCACTGCTTTCGGATTTCGGTATAAAACCACTGCTTACCGACTTCAAGTGGACTAAAAGAGGTATTCCATTTCTTAGCACGTTCTATTGTTCGTGCCTTAATATCTTCAACACATACGTGTGTGAGTGGATACAACTTTGAAAGCCAATCAAGTATACGAAGTTTCCAATCCCACCTTGCACGCGTGCCTACGGGGATACGCTCTCTATTCGCAAGACGGTTGGTTCTATTCTTGCGATTAGGACATTTACGAGAGCGTCTACTCCTACGCAACTCTCGACGTTTTTCAACTTTCTTACCGACACCCCTATGAGCATCGGCTTGCACATTCAAATAGGTATGAGATTCTGATTTGACGGTAAAGCCTTCCTTCTTACTACCGGGGTCTACACCTACGACTATATCTTGTGTGTATGCGTCTTCGATAGCATAGTTAAGCCGGATACAGAATATACCATTAGACCAATAGGGCGTGGCGAAACCTTTCTTAATCAGCACACCCGCCTTGTTAGCACGCGTAGGCATCAACTTCTGACCTGTTTGACTCGTCACCGGAACAAACATAGTTTGTAATCTCCCTTACGGGTTGTATATTGCCCCTTACAGATCACAATATCTTAGAGTGAGTCAGACGAGGGGAGTATCCGAAACATTGTTTAGGCTGCCACGCCCAGATACTGCGATATTTTACTGTAGAAAATAGTTTAACTTGTGGAGTGAACGTTTGGCATACGCTTCGCACAAGCCCCATGCTTTAGCTTGGGGTTATTGACTCTAAAACTACAGATATGCCTCCAATTCTGCCTCAGTCGGGGTTGGCGTAGAGATACCCCCTTCAGGAATTTCTACCTTTGCTGTCCATGCGATCGCGTTGAGAATGAATTTACGGAGGTCGTCATCCGCCCAATTCCGATGGAGATGCCCGCCGGTAAATCCGAATCCACGTCCTCCATCCGGACGCTCTACACACCACCCGAGATGCTGCGGCTCACCGTTGGCTACCGATGCGCGCACATGCGGGTTCCCGCTATGCGGTCCGTCGGGTCTCTCAAGTGTCGAAGCAGGTGCGATGGCACTCAACACAGGTGTCACACCCTGCATATTTTCACGAAACCGCATGTGGTAATACCACTCGTCTTCCAATGAAAACGGCTCTATTCCGCGTGTTGTGGGGTGTTCAGGAAATCCGGTAAACGTTGCTGTCCAATACGGATTGACCGAAAGGTGGGTCTCAAAGTAGCCGCCGATCCACTCCAAGAAGCGATCTCCGGGTTCCCCCTTCGGCACTTCCACAGCATAGTGTAACATCCCAAGTCCGATACCCTGTTCCACCAGTCCAGAGATCTGTTCAAGGTGTGGAATGCTAAGATGCCCAGCACCACCGTCCGAGTAAACAATAATGGCATCTGTATCGGTGAAAGTCGCTGGATCTTCGGGCCATCCCTGCGAGACCACGACTTCCACGCTGTCCACAGCCTTGTTCAACTGATCGGCGAGATAGGCACACCCCGCGGGATGCTCATGCGCGCCACCGCCATGACTCGCACTTCCTGCCACCATAACAATTCGAGATTTTTCTGACATATCCTTAACGCCTCCATTGGAAATATCTATCAGTTTAGCACATCATCAGACTTTTTGGCAAACCCTTTTGGTGAATGGCTATCAGCGGTTAGCAGTCAGCAGTCAGCAATCAGCGGTCGGCGGTCAGCGGTCGGCGGTCGGCGGTCAGAGGAATAGCCGTCAAGAGGCAGTTGGCAGAAAGAACGTGCGATGAATGCACGTCGCATTTGGGCGAGTACGCCGCAAATCGCACTACTACGAACGAAGAATAGCTATCAGCAGGCAGGTCGGGTGATACGTATCCCGTCAGTGAAAGAATCGCGAGCAAAACTCGCTCCTACTGAAGAGTGGAATGCCCTGAATTGGAAAAAGAAAATATTTGACAATTTCGGGGAGAAGCCTTAAAATACCTTCAAATTTAAATACAATTAAAGATAAAATATAGGAGCACCGCAATGGAGAAATTCCCGATCGTTGACACGCACGTTCACCTATGGCATCCGCAACAACTGAGATACCCGTGGCTCACGGAAGTCCCAGCCCTAAACAGACCTTATCTCCTAAAAGATTACAACGATGCGTCCGGCGAACTGGATATTGAATCCATCGTGTTTGTCCAGTGCGATACACATCCGGATGACGGATTGAAAGAGACAACGTGGGTTACGGATCTTGCGACGACAGTAGATCCCCGGATTCAGGGTATTGTTGCATGGGCACCGCTCGAAGAGGGAGAACAGGTCGCCCCTTTTGTTGAAAAGTTGGCAGAGAATCCGCTCGTCAAAGGTATCCGCCGCCTCATCCAATCTGAAAGCGTAGATTTCTGCGTCCAACCCGATTTTGTGAGTGGTGTTAAAACGCTCTCCCGCTACGGATTGAGTTTCGATATCTGTATTTTCCATCCGCAACTCGCCAATGCCATTCGGCTCGTGGAACAGTGTCCGCACGTCCAATTCATCTTAGACCACATCGGTAAACCGGACATCAAAAATCAACTTTTTGATCCGTGGAAACAGGAGATCCAAACGCTCGCGGCGTTGCCGAATGTCCATTGTAAAATATCAGGTCTGGTCACAGAGGCTGACTTTGAAGCATGGACTCCCGCCGATCTACAACCGTATATCGAACACATTATTAACTGCTTCGGCTTCGATCGCGTCATATACGGTAGCGATTGGCCCGTCTCCACGCAAGCCTCGGCGTATCCACGGTGGGTAGAGACCTTGAGAGCGGCAGTATCCGGGTGCTCATCTGAGGCGTTAGGCAACCTCTTCCGAGATAACGCGATTAAATTTTATAGACTGGATTTATAGAAGTAATTCCGAAAAAGACAGGGAAGGATGCGTTATTCACCCTTCCCTTTTTTATGTTCTCGTCATCTTATAGGAACCTGAGTCCAAATAAGCATGTATTTAACTCGGAGCGGTTAGAAACCGCCCCTACCCGTGTTGGAGACAGACTTAGCTGCCTGCTTTGACCTCTCGTCGACGCGGATGTAGCACGAACTCGGTATACCCGTTCGGTAGTTCACACCCTTTAAAAACCAGATCCAAAGCCGCTTGAAACGCGGTGCTCTGGTCATAATTCGGTGACATATCCCGATAATTCGGGTCACCGGCGTTCTGCTCGTCAACGATCTTCGCCATCCGCTGGAACGTTTCGGTTACCTGTTCCTTCGTAACGATGGCGTGGCGCAGCCAATTTGCGATGTGTTGACTCGAAATCCGCAGTGTCGCTCGATCCTCCATTAACCCGACGTTGTTAATATCGGGTATCTTCGAGCAACCGATACCTTGGTCCACCCATCGGACGACGTATCCCAAGATACCCTGGGCGTTGTTATCCAATTCGCGCTGAATCTCATCGGGTTGTAACTCGCGATCCTTCAACAGCGGCGGTGTTAGCAGATCATCCAAACTTGCACGTTGTCTCGCGGACAATTCCTTTATCCAATTTCCAACATCAACCCGGTGGTAGTGCATCGCATGAAGCGTTGCGGCTGTCGGCGATGGCACCCATGCGGTTGTCGCCCCCGCCAAGGGGTGATTCACCTTCGTTTCAACCATCTCTGCCATCTGGTCAGGTTTCGTCCACATCCCCTTCCCAATTTGCGCAGTACCGAGCAGTGCGGTTTCAATCCCGATATCGACGTTCCAATCCTCATAAGCGAGCATCCACGGCTCGTTGCGGATGTCCATCTTCGGAATCACGGGTCCCGCTTCCATACTCGTATGGATTTCATCGCCGGTTCTATCCAAAAACCCGGTGTTAATAAAGACGAGGCGTTCCTGTGCGACTCGGATCGCCTCTTTGAGATTGACGGTCGTCCGCCGTTCCTCATCCATAATCCCAATCTTAATAGTATTCGTTGGAAGCCCAAGCGCCGATTCAATCCACTCAAACATCCGAATCGTCATATCAACCTCTTCAGGTCCGTGGAACTTCGGCTTGACGATGTAGATACTCCCCGTTTTGCTATTGGTGCGGGGACCGTTGCCTTGGAGGTCATGCATTGCGGCGAAACTCGTTACCATGGCATCAAGAATGCCTTCCGGAATCTCCTCACCGTCCGCTGTCGTGACGGCATCGGTGTACATGTGGAGTCCCACATTCCGAATTAGGAGCAGGCTTCTGCCGGGCAAGGTCACCGTACCGCCATCGGGTGCGGTAAATGTCTTATCCGGTGCGAGGTGACGGGTAAGCGTTTCGCCGTTTTTTTCAAACGTTGTCTCCAGCGTCCCCTTCATAATGCCGTTCCAATTGCTATAGACGCGTACCTTGTCCGCGGCATCCACCGCGGCGACGGAATCCTCGCAATCTTGGATCGTCGTGATTGCTGATTCAAGGATAACATCAACAACACCGGCAGGGTGTACCTTTCCAACGGGATGATCTCGGTCTATTTGTATTTCGATGTGCAGTCCGTGGTTGCGTAACAGAATAGCACTGAGTTTGCCATCGTTTTGCGTAAAACCTACAAATTTGGTTGGATCGGCTAACCCGACCTCACTGCCATCACTGAGTGTTGCCCGTAACTGCTGCTCGTCTCGGACGGTTTTGAGGGAAAATCCCGTAACGTCGGAGAAACTTCCAGTTTCAAGTTCCGTCATTTCATCTAAAAAATTTTCGGTGTACGCGATGACTTTCGCGCCCCGGATCGGGTTATAGGCAGTCCCTCGTGTCGCCCCGTCCGATTCATCGATGACATCGGTGCCGTAGAGCGCATCGTAGAGGCTTCCCCAGCGTGCGTTCGCGGCGTTCAGGGCATAGCGAGCGTTATCGGTCGGGACAACCAATTGTGGACCTGAGATGAGCGAAATCTCTGTGTCAACGTCTTCGGTAATCACAGTAAAATCGCGTCCTTCAGGAAGTAGATAGCCTATATCCTTCAGAAACGCCGAATACGCCTCACTGTCTAACGGTTCATCTTTGCGCGCCAGATGCCACTCGTCAATCTGCTGTTGGAGTGTATCCCGTTTCTCTAAGAGTGCCTTATTTTCTGGTACGAACGCCGCAATGATGTCGCCGAACGCTTTCCAGAAGGCATCTGCCTCTACCCCCGTACCGGGTGCGATCTCATCTTTTACTAATGCATACAAATCTTCATCTATCCTGAGATTACCGACTTCAATTCGGTTTCCCATACTCTTTTCTCCATTCCAAGATGCTGTAAGGTGTTGGATCCTCGTTAATCGATGCTTCACTGCACTGACAACAAATTTTGCCGCAATTGTGATTTAATCATAGCAATAGATTGGTAGTTTGTCAATCATTTTTTTGACAAATCAGGGCTTTTTATGGTGAATCCTAAAAATAAATAGACATTAAATGCCCGTGCTACCCTTGTCATGCGACTTGCGAAAATGTCGAACTTGTGTTAGTATGTTAGGTGGAATAGAGATTGATTTTTCGACTGAGGCGAAAGATATACGATGTGAAAAGCCAAGCTGCAGAATAACAGGCGGCAGTGGCACAGACAATTATGTAAATGCAAATATACATGGTAGATTTTAGAATTACTTAGACACTCTAAAGAGGCGAGGTTAGAAACCTCGCCAGCGGAGGAGGACTGTTGTTTCTTTAAGATGTCTATGTATTTTTAGGATTCATCATAAATGCAAACTGAACGACGATGAGGCGATTGGAGGTCAAAGTCATGAGTTCTAAAACTAATGGTTTCTTTCCGAGTAGTAGAAAAGTATACGCTTTCGGTAATTTGCATTCCGATATCCGCGTCCCTTTCCGTGAAATCACGCTCACCGCGACGCAGGTAGCAGACGGAACGGTTGAGGAAAATGAACCGTTGCGCGTTTACGATACCAGCGGTGCGTGGGGCGACGATTCACAATCCTGTGATGTAGAATCAGGGATCCCACGAGTGCGGCAAGACTGGATTCTGGCACGTGGCGATGTTGAAACATACGACGGCAGGGAGATCCAGCCACAGGATAACGGTTATCTCACGAGAGGTCATGAACAGTACGCCCGTATGCGATCAGAATCAAAAGGTGGACTGAAGCACTTCCCCGGTTTGAAACGGAAACCGCTACGCGCAAGGAACGGCGAAGCTGTTACACAGATGGCGTATGCGAAACGTGGGATCGTGACACCTGAGATGGAATATATCGCCATCCGCGAGAACCTCGGTAGAGCGGAAGCCTACGAGGCTATCGACGGAGATTATCGGACACGCAACCGATTGAACCATCAACATCCGGGTGAGACGTTCGGTGCGTATATTCCTGAATATATTACGCCAGAATTCGTCCGAGATGAGGTGGCGCGCGGTCGTGCGATTATCCCTGCGAACATCAACCACCCCGAAAGTGAACCGATGATCATCGGTAGAAACTTCCTTGTGAAGATCAATGCGAATATCGGTAACTCTGCTGTCGCGTCCTCAATCGAGGAAGAGGTCGAAAAGATGCGATGGGCAACGAAATGGGGAACCGATACGGTGATGGATCTCTCAACGGGTAAAAACATCCATGAGACGCGAGAATGGATCCTTCGTAACTCGCCTGTTCCTATCGGGACAGTCCCGATCTATCAGGCACTGGAGAAGGTCGGTGGCAAACCGGAGGAACTCAGTTGGGAGGCGTATCGCGACACACTCATCGAACAAGCTGAACAAGGTGTCGATTACTTTACGATCCATGCAGGCGTTCGTCTCGCCTATATACCACTGACGGCGAATCGCGCCTGTGGTATCGTCTCGCGGGGTGGCAGCATTATGGCGAAATGGTGTCTCTCACATCATCAGGAGAGTTTCCTCTACAGCCATTTCTCCGAAATTTGCGAGATTATGCGTGCTTATGATGTCTCCTTCTCCCTTGGTGACGGCTTACGCCCGGGTGCGATCGCCGATGCAAACGACGAGGCACAATTCGCAGAGCTGGAAACACTCGGTGAACTCACGAAAATCGCTTGGGATCACGATTGTCAAGTCATGATTGAGGGACCCGGACATATCCCGATGCACCTGATTAAAGAGAACATGGATCTGCAGTTGAAACATTGCGACGAGGCACCGTTTTATACGCTCGGTCCCTTGACGACCGACGTCGCCCCAGGCTACGATCACATCACAAGCGGTATCGGTGCCGCGATGATTGGATGGTTTGGATGCGCGATGCTCTGCTACGTGACCCCGAAGGAACATCTCGGACTGCCGAACAGAGACGATGTGAAGGAAGGTGTCATCACTTACAAGATCGCCGCGCACGCCGCTGACCTCGCGAAGGGACATCCGGGTGCGCAGGAACGCGACAACGTGTTGTCGAAAGCACGTTTCGAGTTCCGCTGGGAAGATCAGTTCAATCTCAGCCTCGATCCAGAGACCGCCCGTGAATATCACGACGAAACCCTTCCGAGTGAATCCGCAAAAACCGTTCATTTCTGCTCTATGTGTGGTCCGCATTTCTGCTCTATGAAAATTACGGAAGATGTCCGTAAATATGCGGAGGAGAAAGGTATCACCGCTGAGGATGCCCTTACAGAAGGGATGGTCGAAAAGAGCGAAGAGTTCAAGGAACAGGGGCATCAACTCCATGTTGCGTCCGATGAAAAGAATGAAGCGGCTGATTAAAGGCAGTCCAGGAGCACATAGTTAAAAATATGAAAATTGGAATTATTGGTTGTGGAACCATCAGCAGTGCCTACTTTGAAGGGGCACGAAAAACCGACATTTTAGAAATCAAAGCCTGTGCCGACCTCCGAATGGAATCCGCACAGGCGCAAGCCGAAAAATACAACTCCCACGCATGCAGCGTCGATGAATTGCTCGCAGACGATGAGATCGAACTCGTTGTGAATCTCACCATCCCGCGGGCACACGTCGAAGTCGGCTTACAAGTCTTGGAAGCCGGTAAACACGTCTATAGCGAAAAACCGCTCGGCGTGGACACCGAGAGCGGAAAACAACTCATTGATACCGCCGCTGAAAAGGGATTACGCGTCGGATCGGCACCCGATACTTTCCTCGGTGCGGGTATCCAGACTTCTCGGCAAACACTGGACGCGGGGAAAATTGGGAAACCTATCGCTGGCACCGCTTTTATGTGCGGACACGGACACGAAAGTTGGCATCCAAATCCGGCCTTTTACTACGACCTCGGCGGCGGACCGATGCTGGATATGGGGCCTTATTATGTGACTGCCCTCGTCAATATTCTCGGTCCCGTCAAACGCGTTGCCGCGATTACGACGAAAGCCTTTGAAGAACGTGTCGCGACGAGTCAAGCCGTGCGCGGTTTACGTATCCCTGTCAAAATTACAACTCACCTCACCGGCTCAATCGAATTCCAGAACGGTGCGATCATCACAATGATTATGAGTTTCGACATGTGGCGGCACAGTCTTCCGTGCATCGAAATCTACGGTGAAACCGGCTCAATGACGGTGCCTGATCCGAACGGTTTCGGGGGTCCCGTGAATGTGTGTCCGGCAGGGGGTGATTGGGAAGCCGAGGAAATCCCTTTCCCGAACAATGCTCGGATGATTGGGGTCATTGATATGGCGTCGGTTATCCTTTCGGGACGCAAGCACCGTGCGAACGGCGCGTTGGCATATCATGTGCTTGAGGTGATGTGCGCTTTCGACAAATCTTCTGAAACGGGTGAGCACGTCGTCATCGAAAGCACGACGGAACGTCCTGAGCCTGTGCCGCTCGGTTTACAGGAATGGGAAATCGATTGAATATATGGCGGTCAGCGGTCGGCAGTCGGCGGTCAGAAGAATAGCAATTAGCGGTTAGCGATTAGCAATTAGCAGTCAGCGATGAATCTCTGTCTTTAATCGCTCAATCCAATCTATTTTCTGTGTTGCCCATTAGGAAGAAGGAAAATAAAGGGTGTCATTCACAAAAGGGATTAATGCTAAAGTTATGCCTTGGACCTGATTTTGGAACCTATCCATCTTACCATTTGTCAAAAACCCAACGGTGCCATGTTCGCGTGCGGCGTAGGTATCATTGGCAAGTTCACCCATGGCACGTCCTAATCCTTTTCCAATCAGAAGTTCTTCCGATATCGCACCCGGCAATTCATAAAGTCCTGTTGTGGCAAAACTGTCTCGATTGTGGTTATCTAAAATATAAACGACATTCACACTAAACCATCTCTCCTGCAGTTGAAGAACGCCTCCCTCAATTCCGACAAAAAACGTCGCGCCGAGGTTCTGTTGATCGTTTATTCGCTTAACGTTCTCGGCGCGATGTTTGGCACCCTCAAATGTCTCATCATTCATAGGCTGGTCAGCAACACCTGTATCAACATTTATACCTTCGACCTCTACATGTTCAAAAAATGTTAGAAAACCGTCCCGAACGCTCTGAATTTTCACTGGATTTTCGGAACCGACCAAGACTTTCATATCACCTCCAAGTCCTATAATAACGCAAGTTGCCATCTATTTATAAACATAACACCCCTAATGAAGATTAGGAATTTAATCGGGTAACGTAGGTATTCATAGTCTGAATCAGGATTTTCAGGATTAGGCATCAGTAATCGGGATTCAGAGATCCTTCCTACGTTTACTTCATAGGTGAGGTTAGGAAACCTCGCCAGCAGGGGAAGTTTTACAAATTGATCGTAATATAGGTCTCCACACGGAATAGAATCGCCACGGTGCCCCAGAAGGTCGTCACGACGAATTCACCCAACACGAGACCGAGGAAAAAAGGTGCCGCCCTCCGAAAACCGCCGATGCCGCCATGTCTGGTAATAATCCATTTCAAGATGAAACTCACGAGGAGCGAAAACCAGAAGAAATTCATCGTGAAGGTGCTGGTAACGGCGTAACCCGCTGGATGGAATGGCATCCACATCCACCGACTACGGAAAAAAGCCAAGAGAATCGCCATAACCGTCCCCACACTGACTGCGCTCAGCACTGCGGTATCGGGACCCGCGGGTTGGACGAGTCGTCTACCGAGCCGACTGAAAGTCTCTCTGCCTGCCCATGCCGTATAGACACCGTCCTGATATGAGACGTGTAGATATGCCCAGATCGTCGCAACGATACTCACACCGATAGCGATGATGACCGCCTTCGCGAAGGTCTTGTTTTCGATGTCGGCACGCTCGGCTATCTTCAACCCCTCAAGATGGTGCGGCATCAACAGGCAATCGTAGGCACGATTGAAAAAGTAGAGATACGCCAACCCCGTCAGATTACTCGCACCGAGCCGTTTCGCGCCGAAGACCGAATACATCATCCTGTCGGGACCGGCATAATGCTGGTCGTGAACGGGTGATCCGAGTTCGGCACGCATCCGCGTAATCCCTGTCGCTAACCCGAAGAACAACCCAAAAAAGGTCGCAATGACCCACAACGACATCCCAAGTTTGTAACAGAAAACAACAAGGAATACCATACTCAGCAACATCCATGTCACCGCGGCACGGTAAGAGATCGGTTCATCTCCGTCATCAAGTGTAGATCGCGCGCCAAACAGCCTACGGAGCACTTGCGTCAAGTAGCGACGCGCACTCCACACCGCAACCAGACCGATACCGATATATGCTCCGAAAGATTGTTCCTCGGCATACGGAAACGGTGCTGTCAATCCGACGGCACTTCCCAATACGCGGAACGCCTGCCAATATAGGTAAAAGAACCAACACGAAAACGACAACTCCAACGGCATAAAAAACGCCAATCCAACAGCGAATGGATAGATACCGATGGGGAACCACGTAATGGCGTTCCATGGACGGACGGTAAAGAAGTCGGCGATGTCATACGCGCGGATACCACTGAGTCGTGGCACCTGTGGGAACAGGTAATTCACCCCGTTGAGGAGATCAATAGCAGCCGCAACTCCGAACCCGATCCACATCGCCTTGCTACGGAAGAACCCGCTCCTCGGATTCGCCATCGCCAACGGCAACTGGATCAGTGGATAACTCAACTTCTCATTTTCGGTCCACTGCCTTCGGAAGATGAAGTTGATACTGAGCATGACCGAAAACAGTGCGGCGAGAAAGAGTCCCCACCATAACAACGGGGTGCTCCATGCCTCAAGGTGCGGGTAGAACGTAGAGCCACCATCGAAAAAGTTTGCGAGTCCTCGCTTATCGGTGACGGATGCCCATGACGGGACATAGTGCCAAAACAGGGACTGCCAATCGTTCTCTGGCGATGCATAGGCGAATGCGTAACTGATAATCGGGAGGAGGATCTGCACGCACATGTGCCCACCGATAGCGGTCGAGAGGCACAACATTACATAGATCGTCAGGAGTTCGGCAGTGGAAAGAGAGAATTGCGGCGAGACTTTTTTCGCGAAGCGATTGATGATTGTCAGCACGAACAGGAGCGTGATCGTGTTATAGAGCAGTGAGATCATCGACATGTGCGCGATGTCCCAGCGTAACCCCATCATCTGCCACATCGCATTCGCTGGAATCAGCAGGAGTCCGATGCAAACGGCTTTTAAACTGAGAGGAGAGAGTTGACGCTTCACGGAAAATAGTTGTCAGTTATCAGTTGTCAGTTATCGGAGGTGAAACCATTCGTATTGAAGTATTATCGCAGCTGTGAAAATAGATAGACATCTCAGGAACAACAGATAACAAAACGCCCTCCGCTCTTGGTGAGATTCCATTGTTTGTAGTAGGGTAATTCATTACCCATCCGTCAAGTTTATAGATAACGGAACCTTTTTAACAGGCGTTCGACTTAAACATTCGCGGCGGAAATCTATTGTAGCATAAACTTTTAGGTTGTGCTACAAAGAGGTTACGGTAGGCGAGGTTTCTCACGGTTGGCTTGGCTTGTTCACGGTGTATACCAACCCAACGGTCCCCGTTTTCCCGTACACCGTGTGATCTTTTAACGTCAGTTGGATCTGCTCGGACGGTTCCTCAATGAGCGGAATACCACCACCGAGCACAATTGGGATGATAGCGACCTCCACCGTGTCAACGAATCCCTCTTCGGCGAAACTCCGAAATAGGGAGCCTCCACCGAACAACCAGATGTCTTTCCCTTCTTCCTCTCGGAGCGACTGCACGACCTGTTTCCAATTCTCACCGACGATTGTGACATCCTCGTGGTCGCTCTGTTGTAACGTCCGCGAGATCACGAACGTTTCTCCGTCGGGCATCGCCGCCTCTTCGTGCCCACGCGTGACTTCAAACGTCCGTCTACCGAGTAGATAGGTGTCGAACTGCTCGGTCATTCCGGCGAAGTCGATATCGGGATCCATGACAATCCAATCGAATTCCCCGTTGGGTCCAGCGATATAGCCGTCGAGACTCATAGCGACGCAATAACGAATTCGTCTCATGTTTCAACCTCCGCGTGCCGCAAACTAACAGTTTGCGCTACAGTGAGACTGGTGCTACAAACTAACAGTTTGCGCTACAGTGAGAACAGTTTTGCTAAACCGAAAACCTCAACTGAAATGTTGGTCTGGTCCACACGTCAGATTTTGGTATGCTTATATCGAATTTTTGTGCCAACCGGTGCCGCAAACTAACAGTTTGCGCTACAGTAAGACTGGTGCTACAAACTAACAGTTTGCGCTACAGTGAGAACAGTTTTGCTAAACCGAAAACCTCAACTGAAATGTTGGTCTGGTCCACACGTCAGACCGGTGCCGCAAACTAACAGTTTGCGCTACAGTAAGACTGGTGCTACAAACTATGGTAAACTTTAGAATTAATTGTACACTCTGCACCGGCGAGGTTAGAAACCTCGCCTACCCGGGTCTGGGGGAAACATGGAATTACCGAAACATTTATTGAAACCTTATTTTGATTGTATCCCATCAGGCGCAAACTAACAGTTTACGCTACAAATACGGTACTCATGTTATAGAAGCAAGGCTCAACGTCGGAGCGGTTCACTGCTTTTGAGATACCGATAGAGGTCGCTATCCGTTGTTAAGATGAGTTTCGTGCTCTCGCCGGTCGTCTGACGATAGGTTTCAAGCGTCTGGAGAAAGGCGTAAAACTCTGGGTCTTGACCGTGTGCTTCGGCGTAAATCTGAATGGCTTGCGCATCTGCGTCACCTTTAAGCTGCTCGGCTTCCTTATACGCTTCAGATTGGATCCGCTCTAACTCCTTCTGCTTCTGTCCCATGATGTCAGCGGCTTCGCCTGCCCCCTCGGATTTATATTTCTCAGAGATCCGTTGCCGTTCCGAAATCATTTGGTCAAAGACTTTCTTGCGGACCTCGTCTACATAGTTAATCCGTTTTATCTGAACATCGACGAGTTCAATGCCGAATTGTGGAACGGTCTCTTGGACCTTCTCAAGGATCATACGTGTAATCCGTTCCCGACCGATCTGAATCTCTTCCAACGGTTCACCGGTTTGTCCCTCCTCACCATCAAGGACTTCCAGATCGAGACTTAACACCCGATTTGAATCCCGCACGACTTCAATCAAGAGTTGTGCTGTCACTAAATCCCGCGCTGCGGAGTCAATAATGTCATCCAACCGAGATTGTGCGAACTGTTCGGTTCCGAGTGCTTGATAGAATTTGAGAGCGTCTTTAATACGCCACCGCGCTGTGGTATCCAACCAGATGAATCGCTTGTCTTTTGTCGGGATCTGGTTAGCGGATCCATCCCATTCAAGCACGCGCTTTTCAAAGCGGTGTACCTGCTGAATAAAGGGTGTTTTTATTTTCAAACCCGCAGTGACAATGGGCTGACCAATAGGGCGACCGAATTCGGTAATTACGATCTGTTCACCTTCATGGACGGTATAGAACACACCGGATACAATTAGCAGCACCACAACTGCAATAACAATCAAGGGTATAAGAACTGTTTTCGATTTCATTTTTTAATTTTACCTTGCGGATAAGTAACGGGATGTGTGATTTGACGCTTTCTGTGTTCGAGTCGCCCGCGCCGTTGTTGCAGGCTTCGTTTTCGCGTCTAACTCGATTCCTAATTTTACCTTGCGGATAAGTAACGGGATGTGTGATTTGACGCTTTCTGTGTTCGAGTTGAAGAAACGCCCAAGCAAAAACCCCGCGCCGTTGTTGCAGGCTTCGTTTTCGCGTCTAACTTACCTTACGGTTCTTATTCCTTGAGTTGCAAAAGTGGGATAGGTGCGGTGGCGTTACCGTCAATGATATAAATCTCTTTCACCTGCGGTAACACCTCTCGCATCGCTTCGAGATAGAGTCGGCGCCGGGTAACCTCTTTCGCTTTTTGATATTCCGTGCGAATCGATTTGAACCGATCTGCATCGCCTTGCGCCTCGTTAACGCGTTTCAGCGCGTAACCCTGTGCTTCCGAAATCCGCTGTATCGCCACACCTTTGGCTTTCGGGACAGATTGGTTGTAATCGCGCCATGCATTGTTGATTAACCGTTCTTTCTCCTGCTTCGCCTCATTGACGGCGTTAAAGGCGGACTTCACGGCTTCTGGTGGATTCACATCCTGCAAGGTTACCGTTGCGACATCTAATCCGGTCTGGTAGAGATCCAGTAATTCTTGCAGATGTTTTTCAACCTCCGCGGCGATCTCAATACGCCCGACGGTTAGCACTTCAGTGACAGTCCTGTCGCCAATGATCCGGCTCATCACGGATTCCGAGAGGTCGCGTAAAGCCTGTCTTGGATTTCTGACAGAAAACAGAAAATTTTTCGGATCTTTAACCTTATACTGGACCACCCACTCGACATCGGCGATGCTTAGATCACCGGTTAGTAATAAAGACTCGTCGGCATAATCGCGGGTGTCATACTGCGTCCGAACCCCGGCTCTCAGCGTCCGAAAACCGAATTCCTCTTTGAAGACTTTCCGGACGGGCACGCTAATGGCTCTCTCAATACCGAGGGGTAATTTGAAATGGAGTCCCGGTTCGGCTTGTCGGACAGATTTACCGAACATCAGGACGACAGCGATTTCGTCTGCTTCGACCATATAAAAACTTGTCGCTAAGCAGGCTAAGACGATCACACCGAGAACCGCAAACAGAATCCGTTTGGGAGTGATGAGATTCGTGTAGGGTTGCTGTGTTATCAAGTCCTGGAGGTCTTGCATGAAGAGTTCTCCTTTTTTTCTCCGATACAGGACTTACGCAGTTTGGACTGTAATCCGATCTGTTAGACTACGAGCGGCTAAAAACTAATACGGATACCGACACAAACTAACAGTTTGTGCTACAAAAGCGCGCGTGCGTAGGTCCTATGACATTTAAGGATGTAGGTAACAATAAACGTCTACAATCATAGGGTATTTGGTAAAAACAGTCAAGAGAAAGATGGAAAGTTATTAACTATCGGCGGTCAGCAATCAGCAGTCGACGGTCAGCAAGAACGTGCGATGAACCGCACTACTACAAACTTTAGAGGTCCGGATTTGGTGGTTTTTCCTACAGATATTTAGGGTTGTGCAAGATACGCCTGATAGAGGTGACGCTTGAGATCTGCCTTAATCTCCGGTTGTGATAATTTCTTATAGAGATCCAACTTACTATTGACGAAACCCAATAAGATTTCATCAAATACCTCATCAAACTTATACCGTTTGTTGCTCTCCGAATTATCGCCTTCAATCACCTGCCGAAGTTCCTCGTTTTCGTGTACTTTTTGTTGGAGGGTCTCAAGGTCAACCTTATCGTCGGGTGTGAAATCCGTCTGATAGGCACTGTTGAGCGCGTCAATGATATTGGAGAGGAAATCCTGCTCAGGATCCCTGATGACGGCGATATCGCTGCCGATCCCTTCGACTTCGCTATCCCGTGCATCCAGGGAGAGGTGTAGACTCTCATGCGTTCTCTGCACACGGAATGAATCCAAATCAACAGACGCGAGTACATCTTGCAGGTCGGGGTGTTCCCGTTTCGGTAACTTCTTGTTGAGACTGCGACCCAATATATACAACTTCTCCAACGCCACATCGGTGAAGGTAATCAACTGTGAGATGTATCCGTAGAGCCGAATGTAACTCTGTAAGGTAGAACGAAACGCCTCCCTGTCCTCTGCTTCAATTGCTCTCCATCGCTCAACAACGTCATCGAGAATTCCTTGTAGCAGTTCGTCAGGTTTATTCGTATCGTAAAAGATATTGCAGAATTCCTCGATCATCTCTCCATTGTAGAGGTCAAACCCCTCCAACTGGTGCTGTAGGTCATACAACTGATTCGGGTCGGTCCCCTCGGCGAGTTTCGTGGTTTGATAGTATTGCTGAAACGCTTCCTGTATCTGCTCGGGTTCATTCACAAAGTCGAGCACTAACGTATCGGTTTTACCTGCGGTAACACGGTTCAGGCGACTCAAGGTCTGAACACATTGTAATCCGTCCAGACGCTTATCGACATACATCGTCTGGAGTAGCGGTTCATCGAAACCCGTCTGGAACTTACTCGCGACAATTAGAATACGATACTGAGGATCCTTGAAGGTGTCTGCAATGGCGGCACTCGGCGGTAGGTTATTCATCCCGTCCTCCGTGTAATCTTGCCCGTTGTCGGTGTCGTGGACAGTGCCGCTGAACGCTACGAGACACCCGTAGGAAAGCCCCATCTCCTTCATCTGTCTATCGAATTCCTGCTTGTATTTGACACAGTGCAGTCGGGACGGCGTAACCAACATCGCCCGCCCTCTGTCACCGATCGTCTTTGCGGTGTGTGCCGTGAAATGTTCCAACATAATCCGGGTCTTGGTCTCAATGCTGTGGGGTTGCAGGTCAACGTAATTGGTGAGTGTCCGGAGCGTCCGCGCCTTCTCATATTCTTTATCTTCCGGTACACTTTTGACGAGTTCAAAATACCGCTTAAAGGTGGTGTAGTTCTGTAGCACGTCGAGTGTAAAGCCTTCACTGATACTCTGGCGCATGGAATAGACGTGGGATGGGACAAATGTTCCGTCTTTCTTCTTCCGTCCGAAGAGTTCTAAGGTCTTGTTTTTCGGTGTGCCACTGAAACCGAAATAGGAGATATGATCCTGCATTCTGCGCTGTTCCATCTCCTCAAGAATCCGAGCGTCTATATCCGATACTTCGTCGCGGTCATCTTCCTCTACCGTTTCCGCAATCCCTTTCGAGAGCGAGGTTCTGAGGTTTCTCGCCGACTCACCGCTCTGTGAAGAGTGCGCTTCGTCAATAATCACGGCGAAGTGTTTGCCCTTAAGTTTGCCAATCTCATCGGCAATCACACTGAATTTCTGAATCGTCGAGATGATGATGTCCTTACCGGATTCAAGGAACTCCCTGAGTTGTGCTGAAGTCTTCTCAACGGCATGCACCACACCCTCGACCTGTTCCACCTGCCTGATTGTATCCTGCAACTGCTTGTCAAGCACGCGCCGATCGGTCACAACGATGATGGAGTCGAAGATCCGATTCGTATCTGTTGAGGAGCTGAAAAGATGCGTCAGCAGATGCGCCAACCACGCGATGGAGTTCGATTTGCCGCTACCGGTGGTGTGTTGGATGAGGTAGTTATGCCCGGCACCATCTTTCAGGACAGCCTTTTGCAATTTACGAATCACGTCCAGTTGATGGTAGCGCGGGAAAATAAGCACGTTGTGCTTCACATCTTTCACCATTTTAATTTTGGGATCGTAGACCTTTTCTATGGTCTCCTGCTCATGGATAAAGTTGTCAATTAGCTCAATCAGGTTATCGGGGTGTAGGATGTCCTCCCAGAGATAGGCGGTCTTGTGTCCGTTCGGGTTCACGGGGTTTTCGATGTCCTTGTTGAACGGAAAGAAGCGTGTCTTGTCTCTCTGCAGGTGGGTTGTCATCGAGACCTTCTCGTTGCCGACGGCGAAATGTACCAGACACCGCTTGAAATGGAACAACGGTTCTCTCGGATCCCGATCCGTCTGATACTGCTTTTCTGCATCCGTCACTATCTGACCGGTGAGGCTGTTCTTCAGTTCCATTGTCACGAGCGGCAACCCGTTGAGGAACAGAGTCATATCCAACGATTTCTCGTTTTTCTGCGAGTAGTGCAGTTGTCGGATGAGGGAGAATCGGTTCTGCTCGTAAAGCCGTCGATGGTCGGGGTTCATACCGCTTGAGGGGTGGAAGTAGGTAAGCTTAAAATCACAACCTCTATCTTTAAACCCTTTCCGAAGCACGTCCAGCACCCCACGACTCGCAATCTGTTTGCTCAGACGGTCGAGGAGTTTATCGGGTGTCTCCGCACCGTATTGGCGTTCCAGTCGCTGATATACGTCCGGTTGGGTGTCCTGAATAAACTGAAGAACCTCATCGGGTATCAGGCAGAGGGATTTATCATAGTCGGCAGATTGTAACGACTCGTAGTCCGACTGGTTCAGGTGTTCTTCAATGTGATCTTCAAATCTCTGTTCTGTATACGTCTGCATGCTCCGAATCTCGTTAGATAGATGAGGGTTGTTCCTGTATCACAGGAATTACGTAACTCCGGACCGTCACTCCCTCAATCGTTTCAGTCTCTACACGTGGCTCTGGTGTCCTTCGATGATCAAACACAATATAATATCCCTCCGCTACGCCTTCTAATTTAAGATACGCGGCGAGTTGTCTTTTCCCTGACGCATAGTAACTGCGTCCTCTCCACACCTTCGTCTCAACAATGTATTTTCGCTGGTTGTGCGTGATAAGCATATCCAATCGCCCGCGTCCGGTCTGCACTTCAACGTGCATCACACCCCCTATGATCCTGACGAATTGGTCCAGATAAGCAAACAAGAGATACCGTCCGACCGACTCCTGCGGCGTATCTGGCACTTGCAAAATCTGGAAGCCCGCACGTCCGATGAAATCCCGAAAGTTATCAAGTAATGGAATGATATCAATGTGTCCAGTAGGTGTGAGATAATCTCGAAAACCGCTATCGGTGTCTTCAGAGAGGTATTGGTGTTCTAATCCGTTTATCAGCGGTTTGAAAGTTTGTATGATACAATAGAGATAGATAGGATTCAAGATTTCGCAGAGATTGTCAACACCTTTGACTATCACCCCATACGTCGCGAGTTCGCTGATCCGTTCATCTCGGATATTGAAGGGCACGCCTTCTTCCGATGCCGTAATTTGCATGAGAAGGGTTGCAAAGCGACGATCTCTGCGGACATTCGTAACGAGATGTGTAAGATTGGTATTATTTTCTTCAAGGAGTTGTGCCTGTGCCTTCGCAAAGTGTGCCATGGTGAGTGTCTCCGTTTTGGGAACATCTAATTCCTCCGTCAGTATCTGTGCGAAGCGGTTCACCAAGAACGGCTGTCCTGCAGTCTGTTTGCGGATCGCTGCAATGACTTCTGGCGCGAAGGGCTGCCCGACCTCCTGCGTATACTGCGAAAACAACGCAGTCACTTGCGCAAGGCTGAAATTCGGCAAATGAAATTCATCTTGGATATTGAACGGCGACACCGACCTATCATAGTCGAGTTGTGCAATGCTCCTGACCCCGACGATCCCGACACTGTGCGGACATTGCATCTCATCAGAGAGATAAATCTGACGAAGGGTATATAGAAAATCGCTGAGGACGGCTTGCGGAATACCATCAAATTCGTCAATCAAGAGGACAACCTTCTTGAAAGGAGGAACATCCTTGTGTGAATTACTGTCCAGCAAGGTAGACAGTTGCCTAAAGAACATGACCATTGAAAAATCATCAGTTAGCGTTGTATTCTCTAAAAACCGGATGAGCTCTTCAGACGGCATGCCGTCCCGTTTTTGAAAAACACTTTCGATTTGGATTCGGATCAGTTGATAGAGTCTATCGTAGAAAGTAGAAGACGTTAGATTCCGCATTGTTTGGAAATCTAACTGAATAGGGAAATAGGTTGGGTCTTCCGTTGTGAGCGCATCCATTGCGAATCGAAAGAAAGTCGTTTTACCGGTCTGGCGGGGTGCGAAGAGCACAACATACCTACCCGCTTTGACGCGATTGATGAAATCGGCAATCTCCGCAGTGCGAGGCACAACATAATGCTGGTCAGGATATACACGTCCGTATGTTCCAAAACTTCTCATGTTCACCTCTTTGTTATCGCTCTCCTCCACAAGGTCTGTCTCTGTATATCTCGGCACAGGTCTCCACCTCGTTTCGGACATTAATTTTGCCGGTCACTGCTTCGGAGATAAGGGACTGACGGTATTCTTTGAGGCGTTCTATCTTTCGCTGCTCTGTGGATATTAGGTCGTCAATCTGTTGTGTTTTGCGGGCAAGGAAGTCGGCGATTTGGGTTGGTTTGGGTATTTTATCACCTTATCAGAGAGACTTTCAGGAGAAATGCGTATCTATTTCATCCAAACTTTCTGCCGTCATCGCTTGCTCTAAGAGAATATCCAAGTGTGCGTGGTTGTGGATATTGCTGATTTCGCGGGAGAGCGTTTCTGGCACGTGCTGAAATCGGAGCTGCAGGAGCTTGAGGACTGCATCCTGTTTACCTTCTGCTTTACCTTCTGCCTTACCTTCTGCCTTACCTTGTTCAACCCCGAGTTGCATACCTTGTTCTATAAGAAATTCAGCCGTTGTCTGTGCCATGTTTTCTAACTCCTTATGATCGTGTTTCACAAGTATAGCATAGGCATACCCCAAAAATCAACTCGATATTTATCGCACGCCGACTCAAAAAATAAGAAAATAGGGTCTACACCTCGCTTCGGACATCTATCTTGCCGGTCACCGCTTCGGAGATAACGGATTGTCGGTATTCCTGCAGGAGTTGGATTTTTCGTTGCTCTGCGGCTATCAGTTGGTTTGTCTCTTGGGTCTTCTGGTCAAGGTAGCCTACAATTTTCTGCTGTTCTTTGAGAGAAGGCAGATTGAGTTTAAGTAAGCAAAGTTTACTTGCTTTGATACCCCGCGCTGTTGAGCCTGTCGCATATCGCTGTAAGTCAAACTGGAAGGAATACGAGAGCATCCAATACTTGAGAAAATAGGGATTAAGAAAATCCTGCTTAGGTCGAAACTTAATAATCCGCTGTGCCAGAGCAATCGAGACATCATCTACATTTGCCACCTCACCTAATGGTGCTTCTGTGGTGAAAAGCAGATCACCTATTTGAGGTATGCCTCTGGTCATGATTCTTCGATACTCATCTTCTGATGTAAATTCCCGAGAAATTTCATAGTCAATTTGACCATCTCTTATGTTTCTCGCAGTAACAAGAAACCTCCCACCCTCGGTCTTTTCAGGTGTTCTACCTCTGTAGTCAATTATAGATTCCAAATACTTCGTCAATGGGACTGCATCCCAATGCGTTGGTATCTCCCCAATCCACGCCACGCCTGACGGTTTCATCTCCACATTCGGGTCAAGTCCCTTCGTCACTGCCTGATTTATGAGTGCAGTGCGTTGTTCTTGGAGCAGTTCTATCCGTCGTTCTTTGATGCGGATGAGTTCGTCAATCTGTTCGGTTTTGCGGTCAAGGAAGGTGGCGATTTGGGTTTGTTCGGAATCAGTAGGTATGGGTAAGAGTAGATTTTCAATTGATGATTTTCCCAAGCCATATCTGGTAATTCCATTTGAATTCACCTCAAAATATCTTCTTGTCCTATCGGATTGAATAAATCTAAAAATGAACTCCCCACGACAAGCAAGTGGTCTAATCATTGTTAAATGATAACCGCAAACAACATCGTCCAAATCCTCTTTGACAAATGTTGGAACACCAATATCATCTGGAGTCTCAGAATCTTTGGTAATAATAACATCCCCTTCCCTCACAACAAATTTCGTAAACTCACTCTCCTTACAACTCCCCTTTTGCAAAACGGTATCAACTGTAATATAATCGTTATAATAAACATCTGTATAATTGCATAACCTGACCTGGATCTCATCTGGATAGATGTGTTTATCAACATTACTTGGCAGTATCTTCGCAACGTGTTTGAGTCTTTTGACTTCCCAATGCGCTGGGATATCGCCAATCCACTCCACGCTGCTTTCTTTATATTCGGGATAATGTCTGAATCGCGGATTTTCGCGGATTCGACGGATTTCGCGGATTTTGTTGTCGTCCATCTCACATTCACCTTTTTTTCTTTTCGGATAAACTCCTTGAAAAAATAACCTTTACAATCGCACTGTATCCTACAGTTTCGACGATATTTTGAAGGTTCCTGGCATCAGATGCCTTTTTTGTAGCATAGGAGACCGTTAATCTCCTGTCCATTCGTAGCATCCGAAACCACTGCTATCCTGCGCCTTCGCATCTAATCTGTGAGTGGATACCACACCACGCAAAACTTTATTTCCGCGAAATCCGCATAATCCGCGGAAATCCCTGATTCAGACAAATACACATGATAGAACAGAACCAATGATCCGCGTCCTCCGCGGAAATCCGCGATTCAGACGAATGCCCATGAACGCACTTTCAATTACGAGTCGCGGTATTGTGTTGTGATAGAATCAGTCTTTTATATTTTAGACTTTTCTCACCGAAATTGATTAATAAGGCGACTTCTAATCGATACGCCTTCAAATAATTTAATGTCTGTACTACGTGTACATCTTCCAACACAGTGATCGCTTTCAGTTCTACTAACACTTTCTGCGATACCACGAAATCTGCTCTACGTGTTCCGATGGGCTTTGGGAAATCTTTGTAGTAAATATTTTGCTCAATTTCTCTACTAAATTCTAATCCCGCTTTTCGCATCTCAATCGACAATGCCCGTTGATAAACCACCTCTTGAAAGCCGTTTCCTAAAAACTTATGGACTTCAAATGCTGATCCGATGATCTTTTGGGTTATATCTTTATGTTTCAGGTGCGTGTTCACTTGCAATTTCCTTTCTCAATGTCCCTAATAGAACAGACCCAATAATCCGCGAAATCCGTCGAATCCGTGAAAATCCGTGATTCAGACAAATGGAGTCTGTCCGAACCTCATAATTCCAAGACATCACTTAGCAAGCCTTCACTTTTCCGCTCCAGTGCTCCCATGTAACCGTTGAATATCATCCTCGCAAACAAACTCAATTGTTACACCATTTCGATGAAACGCGTCCTGGAAATCCAACCACTGACTATCTACTGCTTGCAGGATAGGCGGGTTTTCTGGGTGGGCACGCGCAACGGCGATAAACTTTCGATCATCCGGATCAAAGTCATCCAACGCTGGATCGTCTGGAAACTCTTCAAACTCGTTATTTGAACCATCAACAGGCGTAATCGCAACCAAGTCGCACCGATAATCCTTATTCGTCAAAATCCATCCAAGAAACCTATCGCCAACATCGGCACCATTGGATCGAAGATTTTGCATGTACTCGCGGAGGATTATCCACCTATTATCAAGAACCAATTTCACCTCCCCACGCATAATTTCCTCAAGTCTTTCGCCACAGGTTTCCACGCAATCGGAGGAGGCTTGTTCTGACCGTCCGTTGGCGACCACTACGACATTTGTGTCTACAATCACTGCCATTATTCGATCACTTTCCGCCGCTGCATTTCAGCTCTGGTCTTTTTAATTAACTCGCCTGTACTATCGCCAAAGAAGTCTTGAGGCCAATTCTGGATGTTGCCGTATTCGTCGATATTGAGGTGTTCAATTTCAGAGGTGCCATCGTTAATTTGGCAGAAATAAAGTGCCGTATCGTCTGCTGAAATCTTCTCCTCGGCAATCCGGCGCATCAAGCGTAACAGTAGATGTTCACTGTGGCTCTCAAGGATAATCTGGACGTTCCGATTTTTCACGACATCAATGAGAACATCCGCTAAGTCTGCTTGTACTTTCGGATGCAGGTGTGCTTCAGGCTGTTCAAAGATGAGGATTGAGTTTTCAGGAACGTAATAGCACTGGATTAATAAGGGCAGGACTTGGGAAACGCCAAAACCAACATCAGTTAGTGGAACTTCGGGACCTTCTTTGTATTGCCTGACAAGACATTCATAATTCTTTCCCTCGTCGGTGACAGGAGGAACGTCATAAGAGTGAATTAGTTCTAACCGCTGCAACCATTTCAGGATCTGCTCTTCAATGGGACGGCGTAGAGTCCGGTTTGAAAGCAGGGCGGGTATCATCTTTTCCCCGTGCAACCCAACATCTTTCGGATAATCACCCTCCCAAGCGTAATGATGTTGAGGAGGTTCGCGGAGCGGTCCAAGATAGTGAACTCGAGAGTACAAGTCTTCAAAGGCTTCCCGAAGAGGAGAAAATTCTTCCAAGGGTCCCATTGGATTAACAACCCCATAACATCTAAACGGATCCACATCTACCATATTATGTTTTAGCCTGTATCCTCGATCTGTCCATCCTATCTCGAAGTCGCGATCATTAACTGTATAACGAAAACGTTCTAACATCACACTTCCATATTTTTCAATGATGGATGTTGAAAAAGAAAGGGAATCGGTTAAGTTGTTTCCAATTTTAATTTTCTTGGGTAGTTTCCATGACACCGAGATACCTAAATTAAAAGTCTTATTGTGCCGGTGAATAACAGCACCAAAATTGCCTAAATTGACCTGTGACTTATTACCTATGCCAAAGTTAATTGGGAAATCTAAATTCTCTGCTCCTACAGTCTGCTGAAGTAGGAGCAGAACCTGTAAGATACTGGTTTTGCCTGAGTTATTCGCGCCGAAAAGTCCAGTCAATGGGGCGAATTGTCGCGTCTCGGTATCTTGCCATGATTTAAAATTTTGTACCCTGAGTTCAGTAATCATAATGTATCTCTCTTATAAATCTAATACCTTATTTAGCAAACCTTAGGTGTCCAACAACAAGTTTTGGCTTTTTCATCTGGGTCCTCTGTCGTAAGGATTATGTTAATCAGGGGCACTTAGTTTTAGATAAATTATTGAATTTCATAGATGTTGATTTTCCTTCTCAGTCCCGGGGCGGTTGCATGAGGTTTTACTAAATATTTCGGTAATTCTATATTTCCCCAGACCCGGTAGGTGCGGTTTCCTAACCGCACCGGACATCGTTACGGTATTACCGAATTAAATTCTGAAATTTCATCAAACCGCACCTACCGGGCCTGGGGGTCTAAAATTGGACGAAAAAACCGAAAACTAAATAGCCCTGGTATTGGTATGGGTCTGTGTGGATCCGCGCTAACGCTTAATTCGGGATTTGATGCCAAGGCGAATCATAAGATGATTAGAGAACAGGGACTGACTCCCGTGATCTATCCCAACCGGCGGAATGCTAAAGAACCTATCGTCATTGCGCACATATTCCGCTGGTTTAACAAAGAGATATACAAAGACCATATAAAGTCGAGCGAACTTTCAGGTGGAAACCAGATACTTATCGAAAGCTCGCCCTAAACTACGATAAACTCAAAGAAACCCGCTTAGGATTTCGGCATTTAGCATATTCTATGATTAACTTTCGTGTGACTTTCACCGATTCATAACACGTACTCGCTATGAGTTCGTACGTTCTATTCTTGAGAGTTGTTATTATTAGGATTTGGTAGCGGCGGGTCGTTAAAGGGGAGTCCTTTTTCTGCTGCTACCTGTCTTCGTTTTTCCCAATCTGCGTGCCAAGCACGATATATCTCGACTTTGGCTTGCTCAATAACTTTTGCAATGCCCTGCTCAATACCGATTACAATGCCCTGCTCAATAGTTTTATCGGTGTCTTTTGCAATGTCTCGCTCAATACCTATTGCTTTGGCTTGCTCAATAACTTTTTCAATGTCTTTTGCAATGCCCTTCTGAATAACTTTTACTTTGGCTTGCTCAATAACTTTTTCAATGTCTTTTGCAATGTCTCGCTCAATACCTATTGCAACGCCCTGTTCAACGATTTTTGCAATATTTTTTGTAAGGTCTTGCTGAATAACTTTTGTTTTGCCTATTATTCTGCCTTCCTCAAATCCTATGGCAAAACCTTGCTGAAAGCCTTTTTCAATAAGCGTTTCTGCTGCTGATTTTATCATATTATTTACCTCCACATCATCCGTATGCGCTTGAACGAGTCTCATTAAGGCCTCCCGTTCTGCCTCCGGGCACCAAAACAATATCAGATGGCACAGAAACAATAAGGCAATACGATGTTGCGCTGCATGCGCTGGTGCCAATATATCCAGACGTGATAGCACTACTACGTAAGATTTACGTTTCAATTGCTCGCTGAACGCTAAGACCTAAACCCCCATCATTAGTTTCTCAAGTCGCGGATGAAATACTGCATATAATTTTTCAAGCATATCAACCAACCACTCGTGTTGATTATGCCAATCTTTCTCATCGGTAGGATCTACCTCTTGATTTCTGAAAGCCACGCGTTTCTCAGATTTTGCTCTTGCCCACCATTCCAATTTGTTACCAAAGTCTTTCTCAATTTCTTCTTCCTGCACCCTTAAAGCGTAGAAGTGCCCTATCGCATTGGCACCCCTCATGACCAATGAAGCACTGATTTCCTTATGTTTAATTGTCTGCCTTGCTCTTAACGAAAAACCTTTTATGCCAATTTGCAAATCTTGGTAATGAGATGCATTCGCCGTTGGTCGTTGTAGCCAACTGTCTCGCCGGTCCAGATGCTTACATAGTCCTGTCCAGTATTTAATATTTTGTAATTGCCTTTCAGTAAAATTTTCCCCTATCGATTGTTCAGATCCCGTTTTACGTTGAGTCCGTAACGCGCTGCGTGCCGTTGCCTTAGGTATTGTTTCGGGTAGCGGCAGATTAATGAGAGCCCCTCCAAAAGATGTGAAAATTGAACTAAGGATATGAAAAGGTGGCATGGATCCATTGTTTAGAGCGTCTGAAAGAAACCCCGGATCAATGCCAGCTTGTTCTGAAACGCTAAGAATCCCACCTTGGGCTTCTATTACATTTTTTATTCCCGTTAAAAAAAAAGCCTTGTCGCCATCATCTAAATATTCTTCGAGAGAAACTTCAAGGTAGCCGATAACATCTTCTGGCTCAGAAAGACGTTCCATTAAAATTTCATTCCACGTTCTAAATCGTTCCATCATTATATTCCGCAAATAATATGAGGCGGGCTCGGAATTTTTAGGTGAGATGCGGGCCTGCGGGTAAGCAATAGAAAGGTTCTTATTTTACCAGAGCAATAATCGAGACAATCACGGCAACAACAGCACAGCCGATCGGTATCCATTCTTTGAATGCCAATCGCCTGCCTTTAATTTCAGCAACATCAGTTTCAACATCACGAAGCCGGACATCAATGTCGTCAAGCCGAGTATCAATGCGGTCAAGCCTTGTGTTAACTTGTTCAAACCCTTGCTTCATTAATTCATAAAGTACTTCTATCGTCATGACAGTCCCCTTTTTTGTATCAGTTTTTTTATTGGCACTTTGACAATTGTATCATAGATTGCGCGGAACGTCAAAAAAACAAGGAATTTTTAGCAGAATTTAGAGGATAATCGGCGCAATCCGCGTAAATTCGCGATTCCGACGAATGGAATCCGTCCGAACCTATCCCTCCAATACCTCACTTAGTAAGCCTTCACTTTTCCGCTCGAGTGCCAACAATTCGTCCGTGATTTCTTTCAATGAGCGCAGCGGCGTGTACCGGTAGAAATACCGATTGAAATTGATTTCGTAGCCTACCTTATCCTTCTTCCTGTCTATCCAACTGTCAGGGACATGCGGTTTCACTTCTCGTTGGTAATAATCGTCAATATCCTCTGTGAGAGGCACGCGCTCAGCGTCTCGCAACTTGGGATCCGGCTTCGGATTGCCTTTTTTGTCCCGAACGACATCCGCTGTCTCCTCGTCAATGAGCGGTCTCTCAACCGTTACCTTCGTATAGCCTAAAAACTCGTTTGGATAGATTTTGGAGTGTTCGGTCTCTTCGAAGTCGGTGTAGAGTTCCACAATGTGACGGATATGGCTATCGGAAATGAGAGCGTTCTTGTCTCCGAGATTCCTTTTCATCTCGTCGTGGAAGTCAACGGCATTGATGAGTTGGATATTCCCCTGTCGCGCCTCCGATTTTTGGTTCGTTAAGATCCAGATATAGGTAGAAATACCGGTATTGAAAAAAAGTTTTTCAGGCAGTGCGATAATACACTCCAACCAGTCGTTTTCGATAATCCACCGTCGGATTTCACTCTCACCGCTACCGGCATCCCCCGTAAAAAGCGGCGACCCGTTAAAGACGACTCCCACCCGGCTTCCGAGGCCTTCCATCTTGGAGAGCATGTGTTGCAGGAATAGCAACGCCCCATCGGAGGTGCGCGGTGTCCCCGCGGAGAACCTACCGGTGGCGGTCTGTGCTTCCGCCTTCACCGCTGCCTCGTCAGATTTCCAACTCACACCGAAGGGCGGATTGGTTATCATATAATCGAAACGTTTCCCTTGAAATTGGTCGTTAGAGAGACTCGAACCGTGTCGAATATTGTCGGGATCCTCTCCCGTGATGAGCATATCCGACTTACAAATGGCATAGGTCTGCGCGTTCAGCTCCTGACCCAACAGTCGAATATCGGCATCCGGATTAATTTGTTCGCGGAAGTATTCTTTCCCAATCGTCAGCATGCCGCCTGTTCCGCAACACGGATCGAAGATACTGCGGATAATCCCCTTCCCACTTAGATCCTCACTGTGTTCCGCAAATAACAAAGAGACCAATAACCGCACGACATCCCGCGGCGTGTAGTGTTCCCCACTCGTCTCGTTGGACATCTCCGAGAATCGGCGGAGCAGTTCCTCAAAGACCTGTCCCATCGTGTGGTTGTCCACCTGATTCGGGTGCAGATCGATTTCGGTGAACTTATCGCAGAAGATGAACAATCGATTATTTTTCTCCAATCGCTCAATAAACTGATCGAGATTGAAGTTTTCGATGATGTCGCGCACGTCTTGACTGAACCCGCCGAGGTAGTTTTCAAAATTGAGGCGGATGTTGTTGGCGTCCTCTTTCAGTCGAGCGAGGTCGTATTGGGAGGTGTTGTAGAAGCTGGTGCCTGTCGCGCTTCGGATAATCGGTGGGAGTGCGTCTTCGGACACTTGGTCCTTAAACTGATTGTAGGTATCGATGGCTTTCTCTTTTCGTCCGTCCTCATCTAAGATGCAGTCCAATCGGCGTAGCACCAGAAACGGGAGGGTGATGTCGCCGTATTCGTGCGGTTTGAAGAGTCCGCGGAGCACATCGTCTGCAACAGTCCAAACCAGATTTGCCAGTTCTTGATAATTCGCCATGCGTTTCCTTCTGTTCGTAATACTATTTCTGAATGGGTGAAATACTAACAGATTTCAAGAAAAAATCAAGTCAAAACATCATCCGAACGTGCGACAAATCGTGCGACTACAAACCAATCCATTTGTAGTAGGGAAACCATTTATGATCTCGCTTTGGTTCTTCAGAGCTAAATGACAATCTCAATACGAAAGGAGACTTCACGCTCGATCTCTTCTCGGATCTCCGATACCAAATCCTCCACGAATCCCGAAGTCTCCGACGCAAGCCTATCCCAGACCCAGCGCAAAAAATCTTCCATGTTATCGTGTTTAGCGACGCTCGTGGTATGCTGCACACCATTGACTTCAAGCGACACCGATGTATCGCCACCGCCATAGAATTTGATGTTCTCCACTGGAAGCACTGTATCGGGATCCGCCCGCTGAAATACATATCCTTGGAAAGCCATTTCATACTCAACCGCGATCAGAAACTCCTCGAAAGTGGGAGCATTCACAGACGCAAATGCCGCCTCCAAAAACGCCTGCACGACCTTATCTAAATTACCAAACAGACCCTCTTCTGGCCACATCTGCGTAACGACATACGACTCACCTTTCCACTTAAAAGTTGCCATAAATATCTCCTTAAAGTAATCCAAGTTATGCCCTTATACCAATATGGTATTATTACCGCTGATCGCTGACGGCTGACAGCCAATTTACTCGGAATTTCCATCATCAGCATCTGGTTGAACACTTCCAACCTCACCCGCAATCGCCTTGTGATCAGCTTTCAAAGCAATCGTTAACCGCTCCAGAACCCCAACGAGTGCCTGAGTGTTGCCGGTAATCGAGAATTGTTTGGGCGTATCAAGTGCGAGTGTTAGGCGTTCCAAGACAGAAATGAGTTGCGCCTCAGACACGTTAGGCGTTCCCTGCTGTTCAATGGAAGAAAACCTCTGTAGTGCCTCCACCGTTTTAACCAAGGCATTTGTCAACACTTGAAAATCCTTCACAGAATGATTACTATTATCTAACATTTCATTAATATAATCCGCGTGCTTGGCTAATAATGCGACCTGTTCCCCTGACGATGTGAGTGGAATATCACGTATGTCCTGTTTATGCTGTTCCCGCGCCTCGCGCCAGATCGCGCCGTATTTTCTTTCGGGCCACCGTGCGGTCCCCGGTTTCAGATATGCCAACCGTGTGACTAATTCCCGATGGAGCTTGCTCGTCCCCATCACATCTGGCTGTGCCAAGCGACTCATGGTCTCGTCTTCCTGCACCAACGTCCAAACTGCATCAGACGTGGAGAGCCCTCGTGCATGACAACAGACGATAAACTCGCGGTGTGCGTCCGAGATAAAATTCGAGATCCATCCGGCTAATTCCTCAGAGATGGTCTCTCTGATTGTTCCTAACATGTGTGGTAGTTTGTACCGTCTGAAATTCGCGTCCTCAGCGTCATCGAATCCTGCAATTGCATAACGCTGGAGCCGTTCAATAACCGCTTCCAGAAGTTCATCACCGTGCAATGTAGCGAACAAATCTTTCAAATCTGCACGCACCTCAAGGGTAACCTCTCCTATGAAATCGTCAAGCAGCGATGTTTTGCGTGGCGTGTTCGCGTTTTCTGTAGTCATTTTCTATCCTCCATTATTCGGGAAAGCATACAACTTCAAATGACATAATAAACTCTAAAATAGTATTATTATTTTAAGTATATCATAAAAAACGGTTGAAAGCAAATATTTTTTGACATAGTAATTTCTTGACGAAAAACGCCTCTTTATATATAATAAGAAACAACATGGCACACGGTATCTTTATTACAGGTACAGGGACGGAAATCGGGAAGACGGTGATCGCTGGTGGATTAGCCGCCGCGCTCAAACAGTCCGGGACAAACGTGGGCGTGATGAAACCGATCAGTGCAGGTGACACCGCTGACGCGCAATTCCTCAAGCACGCGGCGGAAGTGGACGATGCACTCTCATCGATTAATCCGATTCACCTCCGACAACCGTTGGCACCGTCGGTAGCGGCGAGGATAGAAAATAGAGAGATCGATCTGCCGGGTATCGAGACCACCTTCAGGGCACTTCAGCAGAAATACGACTTTGTGATAGTGGAGGGTGTCGGAGGTATCGCGGTTCCAATCCAAGACGACTTTCTCGTAGTGCACCTCATCCACCAGTTGCGCTTGCCGATACTTATTGTCGCACAGGCAGGTCTGGGGACATTGAACCATACATTCTTAACAGTAGCGTTCGCGCAGCAGTTCGGACTTCAGATCGCTGGCATTGTTCTGAACAGGCACACCCCTGAAGCGGCAGGACTCGCCGAGGCGACAAACCCAGTTGAAATTGAGAAATTGACAAACATTCCCGTGATTGGCGTTATCCCTTATGAGAAACGACTGGATACCGTTTATCCCGATCCAGTGTTTTTAGCGGACTTTATGAATCAACACATCGCATGGCGGAAATTAGGAATACTGTGATATGGAGATAAAAACGGCGATTGTACTCGCCGCAGGATTAGGACGTAAGGTGTGGCCCTACGGGGAGTTTCGACAGAAATGCACCCTCCCTGTCGCCAACACCCCAATCGTTCGCCGAGTCGTAGAGAATCTGATTGAGGTCGGATGTGAACGGATCGTTGTGGTGGTGGGACATTACGCGCAACAGGTGCGCGGCGCGCTCGCCGATATACCAAACGTTACCTTTGTTACACAGCACCCGATTGACGGCACTGCGAGTGCTGTGTTAACCGCATTAGAACATGTCGAAGATAAAGAACCGTTCCTCGTCACTTATGGGGATATTGTAACCATCTCTGACAATTTTCGTAACGTAATTAGGGATTTTTATACCCAAAACGCGGAAGCGGCGGCATTGGTGCAACCGCTCGGCAATGAAGATCCAAGCGATTGGCTTTGTGGTAGTATCGACACGAAAGCAGTAGAGGGCAATAGCGTCACAAAACTTACCGGTATTGAGGGACACCCGCGCGGGGGTTCATATCGGCTCTGTGGTGTCTACGCCTTTGGTCCTACAGCGACACCTTACCTTTTAAGGAACCCCGGAATCGTTACAAAGGTGCCTGTCGGCGGAATGCCGCCACCCGAATCCGAGATTGCGCAATCCATGCAGCTCATGGTGGACGAGGATAGGGAAGTGTTAGCGGTTCAGACGGAGGGATTCCTCGTCGATGTCGATAAGCCGTGGCATGTCCTGGAAGCGAATAACCGGTTGGTCGATCACCTCGCGTCGCAGGTCACGGAAGACCAAATTGCGGTGGGTGCCAAAATCTCAGATGCGGCTGAAATCAACGGACACGTCGTTCTGGGGAAAAACTCCGTTATCGGACCGCGCGTCGTTGTCAATGGGACCCTCATTGCGGGGGCAAACAACAACATAACAAACGGTGCGATTTTACACGGAAATATCTTCGTCGGGGACCAGTGCAGGATTAGCGATTACTGCGATGTCGGCAGTACCGCCGTTGGAAATCGGTGTATCATCGGTCACGGTGCTGAAATGGCGGGTGTGTTGTTCGATAAAGTCTATCTCTATCACTATTGCGAGATGTCTGGCGTTTTCGGATGCGCGACGGATATAGGTGCCGCGACGGTGTGCGGAACCCTCCGCTTCGACGACGGTGACACACCGATGCGGGTGGAAGGGCGTTACGAAGTACCCCCTTACGGCGCGAACGCGACATATATGGGTGACTATTGTCGGACAGGCGTTAATGCGATTCTTATGCCGGGGAGACGCATTGGATCTTACAGTGTGGTGGGACCTGGGGTTATCCTCTACGACGATGTGCCGAGCAAAACGATGATCATGGCAAAACAGGAGTTGGTATCGAAGCCTTGGGGACCGGAGCGATATGGCTGGTAATTTTTAATTTTACCTTGCGGAGAAAGGACGTGCGTTAGAACTATCAGAGGCGTTCCTTAAATCCGCCTGCGCCGATGTTGCAGGCTACAACTAACGACAGAATTGACTAAGAGATTAACAGCATAGTGCTACAATCGTCTACGCATTGCAGCTAATTGATATGCTTAGAGCATCTCTTTTAGTAGTTCGGTGAGTTCATCATTGCCATCGGCGAGTTCAAAGATTCGCTTAATTTTTTCTTCACGGGCAGCGTCGGATTGAGATTGTGGCGTTCCATCCGGATCCCAGAGCACCTCAAGTTCCTTGGGATTGAGCCGGTCGTAATTAACTTTGACGAGTGTAAAGGGATAGTTTTCAGGAATAATAACGATCCAGTCAATCGTTTCACCGCGAGCGGAGTATTGCCTATCAACGGTTAACTTTGATTCCTGATGCGGCACGTTTTTTTTAATCCACTGTTTGCGCCCGAGCGGATCTGTTTCAAAATGTCCGACTTCCAGCCAATTACGTCCCGCGCCGTTGGGTTTGGTGGTAACTTCAATGCGATGCATGTCAGTCTCACTCCGTTCTGTTTATAGATTTTTGCCCGCAATCCGTTTTGAGAATTCCACCGGTTAGATAGACAAAATTGTATTCAAAGATTTTAACACATCGTTTGAAAAAAGTCAAGTGTTTTATAGCAATCAGGAGTCAGTTGTTAGTTAAGAGGGCGTTCGCGTAACGGATTGCAATCGGGAATCGAGATTTTTTGCGAAAAAAACGGCGTTGGCGTGCTCCTACGTTGTCTTTGTCACATCAAAACTTGCATATAGGCAGCAAATTTTGCTAAAAAACCTGCAAATTACGACATAAACAAAAAATTTGCATTTTTTATGAAAAAACGGTATAATACACACAGGGGTTGTATTTTCCATACCAGTGATGTACCAGTATAGGCAGCCTGTTTAGCTAACCTGAAGGGGAACTTTGAGATGCGAGTCGAAATGCGATATGGGACAGGAACACTACCGATTGAGATTCCCGACGAAAATATAGCCGGGGTTCTTGAAATCTCGGAAAGCGTTCCGTTGTCCGATGGAGATAGAGCCGTACAAGCGGCACTCGCTCAGCCTATCGTCTCACCTCCGTTGGCTGAGCTTGCGAAAGGTCGCGAGTCGGCATGTATTGTGATCTCTGACATAACTCGCCCCGTGCCGAACAAAGTGATTCTCCCTCCAATACTGGAAACACTTGAACAAACTGGCATCCCACGTGAGAAAATTACTATCCTGATTGCGACAGGTATCCACCGCCCGAACAACGCGGAAGAACTCGAAATAATGGTTGGGCGTGACCTTATGGAAAGGTATCGCATCGTCAATCACTTTTCGCAGCAATCAGAAACCCACGCATATTTAGGCAGAACACAGAACGGCACCCCAGTTCACATTGATAAAACCTATCTTGAATCGGATTTGAAAATTATCACCGGTTTGATTGAGCCACACTTGATGGCAGGTTACTCTGGCGGTAGGAAGGCTATCTGTCCAGGCATCGCCTCAATTGAGACAATGAAGGTGATGCACGGTCCCGAATTGATGGAACACCCAAAATCTTCTGTGGGCATCTTGGAAGGCAATCCGTTTCACTTAGAAGCCACAGAAATTGCGCTGATGGCTGGGGCTGACTTTAATCTGAACGTTGCGATTGATAAGGACCGTCAAATCACAGGTGTTTTCGCAGGCGACATGGTTGAATCCCACCGTGTCGGTGCAGCGTTTGTCGAAAGACACGCCAGGGTTACACTACCTGCTGCGGCAGATGCCGTCGTTGTTTCCAGCGCGGGTTACCCGTTAGATACGACCTTCTATCAAGCAGTCAAAGGCTTGCTGACCGCCGTTGAAATTGTGAAACAGGGTGGCAGTATCTTGCTCGTTGCGGCATGCAGCGAAGGTATCGGTAGCAAGCCGTTTACAGATCTGATTTTCAAAACCGATGATTTAACTGCATTTGTGCAAGGACTTTACAACCCGGCAAATTTTGTCATCGATCAATGGCAATTAGAAGAGTTGGCAAAGGTTGCGAGGAAAGCAGACATCTATTTCTACACTGATGGAATTCCGTATCATCAACGTGTAAAGTTATTCGTGCATCCTTTGAAAAGCGCGCAAGAAGGTATCGAAGAAATTCTCACCCGATACGGGGCAGATACTCAAATTGCGGTGATTCCCGAAGGACCTTACGTCTTAGCTCAGTTAGAATAGCGGTCAGTGGTTAGCAGTCAACAGTCAGCAAAGAAAGTTTGCGAGTGCTCGTCCGTTGCGCAGTCGTAAAATGTGCTAAAGTTTGAAAGTTGGCAAGTTATGACCACTTCATTAACTTTACAGATTTTAGTCCATTTTGAAACACTCTTGTCGATAGCCGATTGTTGAAGGCTGATAGCCAATATGTCGACTGCCATTAAGGAAGTAGAAGCATGGCAAACTCTATTGTGGCTCTCAGAGCATATAGGGATGGTTTGCACCTGATTATCAGACCCCATCTGTCCATCGAGGAAGTTGAAGAGGCGATTCAACGGGAAATCACCCGGATGAATCAACCTTTAATTGGGGCATCTGTGCAGATTGACCTGAAGTGTCCGACCTTGAAAGAGGAGGAAATGGCGTATTTAACGTCGAAGCTTCAGGAGACTTACAATCTGACAGTCAGAAGCATTGAAGCCGTTGATGAACAGGTGCCTCCGCCTATTGCTGCTGCGCCAACGACGCACGCAATTGCGCAAGCAGTGGACACGTCGAACAATCGTGATAGTGAACCTTCAAAGGTTATACCGTATACAATTCGCTCGGGACAGGCAGAGAATTTTCCACAAGGAAATCTCATTATTTACGGCGATGTCAATTCGGGTGCGGAAGTAAGAGCTGGAGGAGATATTGTTGTGCTTGGTGCGTTACGGGGTAACGCACACGCGGGTATAAATGGCAGGCTTTCCGCTGTGATCATCGCCATGGATTTAGTGCCTGTACAACTCCAAATTGGTAACCTTACAAATCGACGAACCATTAACCAGAAACCCCGAGGGTATCCAGAAATTGCACGCATCGGGGTAGAAGATGTAATTATTGTTGAAAAATTTGTTAAATTTTAACATAGGAGGTTCGGGTTATGGGAAAAGTAATCGTAGTGACATCAGGAAAGGGAGGCGTCGGAAAAACGACCACTACTGCCAATGTAGGCACAGCACTCGCACTTCTTGGCAAAACAGTTGTAGTTGTTGATGCGGATGTCGGGCTTCGGAACCTCGATATCGTGATGGGTCTTGAGAGTCGAGTTGTTTATACATCGATGGATGTTATCGACAAACAATGCGAACTTAACAAAGCACTCGTGAAAGATCGGCGTGTTGATGGGTTAACGCTACTTGCAGCATCGCAGAAAAACAACAAAGACGACATGCAACCGGAAGAAATGAAAGCGATGTGTAGCAAGTTACAGACGGACCACGATTTTGTGTTGGTTGACTCACCGGCGGGCATTGAACGCGGTTTCAACAATGCTTCGGCAGGTGCCGATGAAGCCATCGTTGTCACGACCCCGGACGTATCAGCGATTCGGGATGCTGACCGGATTATCGGGTTGTTGCAACATGCTGGCATTGAACCGATCAACCTCGTTTTAAATCGCTTCTCACCACAACTTGTAGGGAATGGTAGCATGATGGACCAAGCCGATGTCCTGGATATTCTTAATATAGATTTACTCGGTATTGTTCCTGAAGACGTGGGTGTGATTACTTCTACGAATCGTGGGATTCCTTTAGTGTACGAAGACACTTCCACCGGATCCCAAGCTTACATGCGCATTGCGCGCCGGCTCACCGGACAGCGAATCCCGATACCTAACTTAGAGGAAAAAGGCTTTCTTTCAAATATTGTCAATTGGTTCACCAGAAATAGATAAGGGGTCTTCTTATGAATATTAGCATAAAACAATTATTCGGGCGCAAGCCGAAGTCGAGTAGCATCGCTAAGCAGCGCCTGAAACTTGTCATTACACAAGACAGACTCGATGTAGACGACCGCTTTATGACGAGGTTACATCACGAGTTAGCAGAGGTTCTGGCAAAGTATTTTGAATTCTCCGTTAACTCCGTCCAGATGTCGTTGAAACAGGAAGGGAACTCTTATGTACTCGTTGCGGATATTCCTTACAAAAAGTTTCACGATGCCAATCCGAGGTAATGATTGTCAGTAAAGTGGTCACTTGACTGGAGAGCAAACATGAAGGAACACAATCCAATGCTTCAGAGAATCAATTCCCAAATGGCTTTTGCGACTCCGTCATCGTCATTCGTTGTCGTAATATGATCGGCGCAGGCACGGATTGGTGGTACTGCGTTTGCCATTGCTATGCCGAACCCCGCTGTTTTGAGTAAACTTTCATCATTGTAACTATCACCGAAAGCAACAACTGTCTCCATCGGAATATCAAATCGATTGGCGAGGGCTGTGAGCGCGCGTCCCTTAGCGACTCCCGGATTCATAAATTCAATATATTCTGCCTGGGTCTGCGTGACGTAAAGCTTCTCCGCATAATTGGTTTGAAAATGGTCTAAGAGTGGTTTCAATTTTTCGGGTGTGTGGATGACGAGTAATTTTGTGGGTGTCTCTCCGGCTAATTCGCGTAGGTTCCCTACAGGTGTAGCCGGTACGCCTGTTCGCGCCTCGTAGAGGTCGCTCCATGCGTTGCGTTCAGCGACGTAAAGTTCGTCATTCAGACAGAAGTTGAGATGTAAATCCTGCTCGACGCAGTCAGTGACGACCGCCATTGCATACTCCGCCGGAACAGGTGTATGATGATACACCTCCCGAGTTGTAGCGTGTTGTACCATCCCGCCATTGTAAGAGATAATCGGGTTTTCAAGCCCGATTTCATCGCTAATCGGTTTGATAGAGCGGTGCATCCTCCCAGAGATCAATACCACAAGAATATCTTTTGTGGCAAGTTCCCGAAGTGCCTCGCGGTTTTTTGTTGATAATGCGTGCTCACTATTGAGGAGTGTTCCATCCAAATCGAAAGCCGCTAAACGACACGGGATTTTCATTATATTACCTTTTCCTCCATTTTTCTTTGGCAGTCAGCCTGCTTCGTAGTGAGAACCGTCAGCTTCAGCGAGGATAGCTATCAGCCATCAGGTCGGGTTGCTACGCACCCCTTTCAGCTATCAGTAAAGACGCAAGCGTTACGGAACGCCTCTTTTCTTTGCTGACTGCTGATTACTATTCCACCCAGACGGCTTGTTCTGTTTCTTGGTCAAAGAGATGCATTTCTGCTTCGTCAAAATTCAACCAGACAGTATCCCCAGTTGTAACTCGAAATGTTGGATGCGTCCTGACCCGAAGCAGAATCGGGTCTTGGGTCTCTGCATGTGTGCCGAGACGGATGTCAAGGATATTGACCGGACCGAGCGGTTCAACGAGGTGTACATCAGCAGGAATTTGTTGTCCACCCGACTGACTCGCGGCAACCGTGATA
Organism: Candidatus Poribacteria bacterium; assembly: GCA_965232545.1. Classification (GTDB taxonomy): domain Bacteria; phylum Poribacteria; class WGA-4E; order WGA-4E; family WGA-3G; genus WGA-3G. The sequence goes on along the minus strand of OZ246979.1, from coordinate 5,714,661 downwards.
TGTTCAGGACGAATGCCGAACACCAAGCCGTTTTCTACCACGTCTGACGTGATATTTGCTTGCCGTTTTGGAGAGAGCCGAAAACAGACATCGGTGTGCTGTAACTGTAGAACGGATTCCCCTCCCTGCCCGGTGACTTCTGCATCAAGGAGATTCATCGTGGGCATTCCCATAAATCCCGCCACAAAGAGGCTTTCCGGCTTGTTGTAGATTTCATGTGGTGTGCCAATCTGCTGCAGTAACCCTTGGTGGATAACAGCAATTCTATCGGCGAGGGACATGGCTTCAACCTGATCATGCGTTACAAAGACGGTCGTCGCGCCGATTTCGTGTTGGAGTCGCTTAATTTCGGCGCGGGTATCGACACGAATCTTGGCATCTAAATTCGCCATAGGTTCATCAAGGAGATATACTTTCGGTTGACGCACCATAGCACGTCCGAGCGCGACGCGTTGCATCTCGCCACCACTGAGAACATTCGGCTTCCGATTGAGCATATCCGATATTTGCAATATCTCGGCGACCCGTTTCACTTGGGCATCGATCTCCGATTTCGAGACTTTCACTGCTTTGAGTGGAAAGGCGATGTTGTCATAGACACTCAGATGCGGGTAGAGGGCATAGAATTGAAAGACGAAGGCAATATCGCGGTCGGCGGGTGAGAGATCGTTGACGCGCTGTCCATCGATGAAGATATCGCCCTCTTCGGGACTCTCTAAACCTGCGATGAGACGGAGCGTTGTGGTTTTGCCACACCCAGAGGGTCCGAGAAAAACAACGAACTCCTTGTCCGCGACCTCCAGATTGAAATCCTTAACCGCCACGAAGTCCCCGAAGCGTTTTACAATATTTTCAAGTTTGATATGTGCCATAATATTAGTTGTCAGCGGAATGGCTTTCAGCCGTCAGCACGGATTTTCTACGAAAATCCTTTCAGCGATCAGTAAAAAGATTTTCGTTTAACAAGGGTTTCTTCTTTGCCGACTGCTGATGGCTGACTGCTACTCTACATCAGAAAGTGCATCACCGCGCCCGAAACGAGCGGTACCGTGAGGTTATCGTCAATTGGGACAGGAATAAGTTCCACGATTGTGGCGACCAAGGCACCAATGATTGCTATAAGAGGATTTAATTTAACCAAAGCGATTAAAACGCAAACGACGAAACAGGCGGCACTGCCTTCCAAACTTTTTTTCCCGATGAGTTTCGTCTTGCCCCACTTTTTACCCACCAATGCGGCGGCTAAATCCCCCAATATCATGAAAAAAATGCAAACGATGGCAAGTGTCTTGGCAAAAAAGAGGATACATAAGAAAGCACTGATGAGATAGTAGGTTGCACCTGTCATCGCGCCTTTGCGCTCGTGCGTGCGGAGGAGGGCAGCGAAAATTTGGAAAAAGAACTCGCCGAAACGCGGGGAGAGCCATTTCATCAATTCCACGGTAAGTGCTAATCCGGTCAGCACTCCGATGAGGATTAACATCGTCGGTTTATCCAAGAAGAAATAGATAACCGGTAGGACAAGTCCTGACAAATGAATGCTTTTCCGAAGCAATTCGGCTAACATCAAAGTGCCTTCCATACAACATGAATAACGTATGCTTAATTATTATAGGGCTTGTAGGGAAAAATATCAAGGGAAAAGCCAAACAGCGATCAGTCGCCGGTTCGGTTTTTCTGATGAAGTTTAAGAATTGAATCGGGTAATGTCGGTATTCATGGTCTGAATCAGGATTTACAGGATTCAAGGATTTACAAGATTATGGAGCCTTCTTGATTAAAAACTGTCTTTTATAGAATTAACGTGAGTTTGATAAAAGGGTCAAGTTGGGTTTCGCTACTGTTATTGACACAGAAAGTGGTCCTGAAAAACGACACACCTCTCCACATTCTGCGATTTATAGTGGATTCTGTAATTAATTTTACACCAAACTCGGTGCGGTTAGGTGAAAGACCCTACCGGCGGTGTGCAGATATTTTCTGGCTTTACTATATTTGGCGTATTTACCGCTCTACCTGGGGGAAACACCCAAGCAAAAACACCTACAGATTTATTTTCAAACTGGCGTTACTATAAAAATTGAAAACACCTACAGATTATTTTTCTTTATTTTAACAAAAAAATTACACATTTTTGTTGCATTTGGAGATTAAAATTTCTTTTACCATTGGACACCATTGGAATAGCATTGAGAACAGAGATGTTGACAAAGACCCTTCGCGCATTCTATAAAAAATTTATAGTAAGGACGGACTATCAATCCGTCCATGCGCGCATGGGAAGTCGCCCGATCTAAAAAACTAAAAGAGGACTTTAAGTTTGCCAAAAGGAATAGAAAAATAAAATGAGAGGACTTCTTAATATAGACTCGCAAGTTCCCCCCTTCACGGAATGGTTTCGCATCGGAAACTTGTTGCTTTTGGTGCTTGGCATAGGACTTGTACTCGGAGAAGTAGCCGCCGATAACCATGAAATGCAACAGGTCATCAAGATAACAGGTAGCGTTGTAGATAACGACACCGAAATGCCGATAGCAGCGGTATCCATTCGGGTCACTGACACCCAAATTCGGGTAAAAACGGATGAAGCAGGTGCATTCTCGCTGGAACTGCCGAGCGGTACTTATAAGATTCATGCAAGCGCGCCGTTTTATAACACTTTTGTCATCCCCGATTTTCAGGTGATCCCAGGCGAGACATCGGCATCCCTTGACATCAAAATGACCCCACAGGTGGTAAAACTCGATGCCATCAAGTTGCCTGTCCGACTGAGCCAAGCCAGTGAGCGGGGTCTCCTTGAAAAACGGATGCGTAGCTCACGCATTGAAGACAGCATCAGTACAGAAGAGATCAGCCGACTCCCTGCCTCATCTGCTGGCGAGGCTATCAAACGGGTGACAGGCGTCAGTATTGTCGGCGGACGTTACGTGTTTGTCCGTGGGCTGGGAGAACGCTACAGTAATACCCTCCTTAATAACGTTGAGATCCCCAGTCCTGAGCCGAACCGTCGAGTTGTACCGATGGACATCTTTCCAGCAAGCCTTCTCGCGAGCCTGCAGACAGTCAAGACCTTCTCCCCTGACCAACCCGGGGGCTTCGCAGGCGGTTCTGTTCAAGTATTTACGAAAGACTTTCCTGAAGAATTGACGATGTCGCTATCAATGTCAAGCGGTTTCAACACACAGGCGACAAGAGGAGATGGCTTGACATATCCGGGCGGCGATCTGGATTTTTTAGGATTCGATGACGGTTCGCGCGACCTACCGAGCCTTGTCCAAAATCGGGCGGCTGATTTACCGATTCGAGAGCGTGGACGTTTTACCCCATTAGGATTTACTCCCAAAGAGATTCAGGCGTTCGGACAATCGTTTTCCAACGTCTGGTCGCCAGAACGCCGACAACTCCCAATCAATCAAGGCTATAAATTCAGTCTCGGTAATAGTAACAAGATTTTCGGTAAAGAGTTCGGTTACTTAGGTGTAATCTCTTACGGCAACAGCCATAATTACGGCTCGCAAGTTCGCAATGCTTTTCGTCTCGGTTTAAACGAGACGCTTTCGCCTGTAACCTCGTATAACATTGAGCGAAGCGGTAACGAAGTGGAGTGGGGTAGCGTCCTGAATACCAGTCTTCGTTTCTCTCCACAACACCTCCTTAGCATCAAGACGCTTTTCACGCATACCGCTGAAGATGAAACACGTATATGGGAAGGGTTCAACGCCGATAGAAATACCGATATGCGAAGCACACGGCTCCGTTACGTTGAACGTCAACTCTTTTCTGGACAAGTCGCAGGCATGCATGACTTTAACTTCGGAGAACCCGTATTAGAAGAAGAAGCAAAGCACGCCGATGTCTCTATGGAGTGGCGCCTCACTTATTCCCGTGCGTCGCGCGATGAACCCGACACCCGCGAAAACATCTACGAAGACAGAGGTGATGGAACGTTCACATTCCGCGATGTAACACATAGTGGTAGCAGATTTTTCTTTAATCTTGAGGACGACGAATACAACGCACGTCTCGACTGGAAAGTACCGCTGGGTGCTGAAGGTCTCTTCAAATTCGGAGGACTCTTACGAGACAGGGCACGGACGTTTGATGTCCGCAGATTCAGATTCCTACCTTCTGACCAAGTAGACGCGATCGTCAATCTATCCGATCCCCCCGAAATACTCTTTCAAACCCAAAATATAGCACCGCGTGTCTTTGAATTGCGAGAGTCCACACGCTCCACGGATAACTACCTTGCAGATCACAATATTTACTCAAGTTACCTGATGCTTGATCTACCGATTACCACAAAATGGCAGGTCATGACGGGGGTCCGATTGGAGTCTTCGGATCAAACGGTTACGACCTACGATCCGTTCTCTGCCACCCAAAAAGCAATTGAAGCGAATTTGAAAACACTCGACTGGCTACCGGGTCTGAACGTAACCTACCGCCTAACAGAGCGGATGAATCTACGTCTCGCGGCATCCCGAACGATTACGCGTCCCGATTTCCGTGAACTCGCGCCCTTCGAGTTCACAGACTTCGTCGGAGGCAGAACGATTCTCGGCAATCCAGATTTGGAACGGACCCAGATTAACAACTTCGATTTCCGTTGGGAGGCTTTTCCACAGATCGGGGGTATTGTGGCGGTAAGTGCTTTTTATAAACGGTTCCAGAAACCGATTGAACAGATCGTTCAACCGCAGGCGGAAGTCCGGATTACTTATGAAAACGCCGAAGGTGCGAATAACTACGGCTTGGAGTTAGAAGCCCGTCAGAATTTAGGCGTTCTCACAGAGGCGTTGAGCAAATTCTCGATCAACACAAACGCCGCCCTGATTTCTTCACAGGTGGTCCTGCCGGAGGATATTGGGATTCAGACCTCTTCTGAGCGTCCATTACAGGGGCAGTGTCCTTACATCGTCAACGTCTCCGTCGGTTTTGAAGACCCCAACTGGGGTATTTCGAGTGCGATTGCTTATAACATCTTTGGACGTAGGCTCTCTGAAGTCGGGAACCACGGTGTGCCGGATGTGTATGAGCAACCGCGTGGACAACTGGATGTGAGTTTTAGTCGGACGGTTGCGAATTATTTCAAATTCAGTATTTCGGCGAAAAACCTGCTCGACCCGTACGTTCATTTCAAACAGGGTGAGGAGGTCTACGTCCAGTATAAACTCGGCAGAGCCTTCTCATTTGGGATAAGTTACAACTTATAGGGGACGGCTGTCGGCAATCAACCATCAGCAGTCAGAAGAATAGCCGTCAGCGGTCAGCGATCAGCAGTTAGCAAAGAGGACGTAGAAGTTCTGGGAAGTTGTAAAGTGTGCTAAAGTTTCAAAGTTATCAGTTGTCAGAGGAGTGGTTGTCAGCAATCAGTGGTCAACCGAAAGCCATTTTCAAAGCATAAAAAAAAATCATATCATTGTCACTTTTTTGCAACAATTTATGTGTATCATTTTAAGTATGACGAAGATTTACAACGGCGACTTAAAGTCAAAGGCGATGTGCATCGCCGGGTCGCAACCATCAGTGCCTGTCCGCAGGATCGGTTGGGCATAGAAAAAACATAAAAAAGGAGCTTAGTTAGCTAATGTTGAATATTGGGTCTTCCCCCGCATCCAGAGGAAAAATGGGTTTATATCAAAATTGGCTGTTCCAACTAATAGCCATTTTCGCAGTCGGATTAGCGTTGGCTGTTGCTGGTTGTGATAGTGATGAGACAGAAGATACAGAAGTGCCTGAAGAAGCGTTCGTAGAAGAAACTATCATCGATATCGATGGACGTCAAGTAGTCATTCTTGAAGGCAGATTGAACGCCGATAAAACGCTTACTGCGGCTTACGATTATCTCCTTCGGGGTGCAGTGTTTGTCGAAAGCGGCGCAACCTTAACCATTGAAGCGGGTGTCAAAATTTTCGGTGAGCAGGCGACCAACGGCACACTCATCATTGCCCAAGGTTCTAAGATTATGGCAGAAGGGACGGAATCTGCGCCTATCGTTATGTCGAGTGATGCCTTTGAAGGTTCCCGCGCACGGGGTCAGTGGGGTGGTTTGATTATCAACGGTCGCGCGCCCACGAATCAAGGCGTAACTTTCGGTGAAGGGGACACGGGTGCCTTCGGTGGAAACAACCCTGCTGACAGTAGTGGTGTCCTCCGCTACGTCCGTGTCGAGTACGCAGGTATCGAATTCAGCCCTGACAACGAGTTGAACGGTATTGCCTTCCAAGGGGTTGGATCCGGCACTGTCGTGGATCACGTCCAAGTCCACATGAACCAAGACGATGGCGTTGAGATGTTCGGTGGCACCGTCAACCTGAAGTATGTCATGGTTACGGGTGCGCGCGACGACTCCTTCGACTGGACAGATGGCTGGACAGGTAAAGCACAGTTCCTCGTCGTGCAGCAGTATGGCGACGATGCTGATAACGGCTTCGAAGTTGACAACAGCAGTAAAGATAATGAAGCAGAACCCCGTTCCGCCGCGACGGTCTATAACGCGACGCTCGTCGGTGATCCCGACGGTCCAGAAAGCGATAACGGTCTGTTGATTCGTGAAGGTGCCGCTGGCGTCTTCGCAAACTTCATCGTCACCGGATTTAACAAAGTCGGACTCGATATCAACAACGAGGCGACCTACGCACAAGTGAAGAGCGGCAAACTGGTCGTAAAAAATAGTATCTTCTTTGAAAATGGAAAAGGCAATTTCAGCGATGAGAAAGACGACGATGGGTTCGATGAAGCCCGTTTTGCGGCTGACAACGGTAATAAAGAAACCGATCCGGGTTTGGTAGATCCGTTCAACAAGTCCGCCCCCGACTTCACACCGGGTGCCGAGGCAAATGCGGTAGCACCTGCCAGTCCACCCGCTGATGGTTTCTTTGAACAGGTTGACTTCATCGGCGGTGTGAGTCCGAGCAACAACTGGACAATAGGATGGACAACCAGTGCGCGGCAGTAATGAACGCACCCTTTATATTTTTCACACCCTTCTCACAATACTGTTTGTCTACAGCAGTTTGGTGGGGTGTGAAAAATTGGTTTGGGAAGACAGTCTCGACTCGCCGAGCCAACTCGGTCTGGCAGTCGTAGACGCACTCAATCGGAAAGATATTGAGCAGTTGGATCGTCTACGTGTGCAGCGCGAGGCGTATCTCGATTGGATTTGGTCCGCGTTCCCCGCAAGCCGTCCGCCGAACAATTTTCCGGGCGACTTCGCTTGGTCAAATCTGAATAAGAAATGTAACACAGGTATGAAAAAGTGGATCGCTCACTTCGGGGGACATAACCTGAAGTTCGTTGATATCCGCTTCGATGGATCCCCAGAGACTTATGATGGGTTCCAACTTTTGCGTGGAACCGTTTTGACGTTACAAAACGTCGCTGGAGAAAAACGGGAATTGGGGATTCTCGGCTCGGTCGTTGTTAAAAACGGCAGATATAAGTTACTGAGTTATGAAGATTAAATGGTTATCAGTTATCGGTTGTCGGTTGTCGGTTAAGAGAGATTTGTAACAATCCCCCCAACTTGGAACCCACCAGGCAGCGGTGAATTGTTATAGATAGATTCTTAACCATTAACCGATAACCAACAATTTTTTATACGGTTTGAGGAAGACTGAATTGATGAGTTATGCTCTTTCCAATCATGGCAGGCGCAAACAGAAAAGGAAACGGGAGAAGAAAAATATGGTGACCATGGCTGATGTTCAGCGGCAGAATCGGGAAGCCGCCCAACAACGGAAAAAGAAAGCGATTCGAATCGCAAGTAGTTTCGCAATCGGACTGCATGTCGTTGGGATTCTCGTTGGGGCTATCTACTTTGTTCGGAAAACCGTGTTGGAGATGCACAACGATAAAGTAGAAAGTGTGGTTTTGGAAGCTGAGAAACCGCAACCGAAACGTCGTACACCCCCGCGCACCACACGCAAACCGAAACAACCAAAGTTTTCTAAGATCCAAGCCCCCAAAGGACAGGCTGTTACGACGAGTGCTAAGATTCCGATGGGCAACGCACGTTTCACGCTACCGTCAAGTGACGTTTCGACCCGCCCGGTCATGGCACCGAGTACAGTCAGCATCGGCAGAAATCTGTTCAAAGCGACACAACAACAAGCAAATATTGTCACAATGCTGCCGAAGTTCGAGGTGCCGAAGTTTGAGAGCACAAGCTTGGTCGCCAGAATGGATATGGGAACAAATCTCGCCCAAACGGAATTCAACGATCCGGGGAATCTGGAACTCGCCTCTGTCAACTTAGGGGATGCGAAACAGTCGTTTAACGAATTCTTAAAGGCGGTTCGGGACCGAATCAAACAGGTTCAACGGTTCCCACCCCGTGTTCGGAATTTAGATGACGGTGCGAGCACCACGGTCCGGTTCACGCTTTTCAAAGATGGCACGATTCGGAATCCGACAGTCACGGATACTTCCGGCTCAAAGGCACTGGATAGTGCGGCGATTGCGGCTGTTCAAAATGCGGTGCCGTATCCCGCCTTCCCTGAAGGGCAGGAGGGAAACAGTTTGCGGCTTGAACTCCCAATTATTTTCGAGTTGGCGAATTAAGCGATAGTATCTGACGTAAGGCAGGGACGACTCTTGGGGTCGTCCCTTTAACGCTCCCCCGTCAAATCCCCATGCTTTAGCTTGCGGGATGTAGACGGCGAAGACCTTGATAGAAAATAAATTTTACAATCTAATCAAAATGTGGTATAATATCCTATACACTATAATAGAAAGGTAAGATATTATGCCACTCAAAATCGCTAACAAAAAGCGTGATTACCGAACAACGCAGAAAACACTCTATAGTTGTCAATATCACGTGATTTGGTGTACCAAGTATCGTCGTAAGGTTTTAGACACACAGATACAAGGTCGTCTCAAACAACTCATACGAGAAAAACAAAACGAATATGACTATCAAATCAGAGAAGTTGAAACTCAACCTGAACATGTCCATTTACTGATAGAAATACCGCCCACACATTCTGTTGATAAAATCGTTGGCAAAATCAAAAGCTATACCTCCAAAGTTTTGCGAGAAGAATACCCGTCCCTGAAAAGTCGTTTGCCGTCTTTGTGGACACGTTCAAAATTTGTAAGCTCCTGTGGTGGCGTAACTCTTGAAATCATAAAAGATTATATTGAAGGTCAAAGCGGACAATGAGAAAAGCACAGAAGTTCAAACTTCAGAAGCAGTCTAACAGAGTGAAGATTGGTAATATGATTGACGATATGTGGCAGATACATCTGCATATCATGCTTTTGCAGCGTAGGTATTATCGCATGTTCGGTAAAAACCTGTCCGCATCTCGGATAAACAAACATATTGCGAAACTCAAAAAGCGGACAAAACCGCAGTGGGCAGACTTGCCGAGTCAAGTTGTTCAAGACGTTGTGTTACGTTATGGCAAATCACAGGACGCTTTTTTTCAGAACATAGAAGACCGCAAAGCAGGTTTGACGACCCGTAAAGTGGGTAGACCGAAAATCAAACCGCGCCACAAATACACCTCTATGACGTTCACACAAGCAGGCTACACACTTGAAAACAATCGTATCAAAATCAACTGTATAGATACATGGTTCTCCTTCCACAAACACCGTGAAATCAACGGGATAATCAAGACGATCACACTCAAACGTGACAGGTGCGGTGACTATTGGATATGCTTTTCGTGCGAGAATGTTGACGATTCGGAACCGAAACCCAAGACGGGTAAGAGCGCAGGGTTTGATTACGGAAATAAAACATTCCTGACAAGCGACGAAGGCAACAAGATAGCATCTCCGCAGTTTTTCAAACGATCCCTGAAAACGTTGCAGTCCCTGAGCAAAGCAGTCAGTCGTAAAGTCAAAGGTTCTAACAACTATTATCGTGCGTGTCGTGCTTTAGCAAGGCACCACAGAAAAGTCGCCCGCCAAAGAGAAGATTGGCAGTGGAAACTTGCTGACGAACTTTGCACGGAGTTTGATACGCTCTGTTTTGAAACCCTGAACCTTGACGGTATGAAACGGCTTTGGGGACGCAAAGTTTCTGACCATGCCTTCTACCACTTTCTGCAGATATTGGAACAGAAGTGTGCCAAACATGGTAAAAAACTTGTGAAAATCAGTCAATGGACAGCAACAACAAAACCGTGCAGTGATTGTGGATACCATAATCAAGAACTCTCTCTTTCGGATAGACAGTGGACATGTCCCGAATGTGGCTCATACCACGATAGAGACGTAAACGCTGCTATCAATATCAAACGGGCGGGCTTGGCCGCCTAAAGTGGAGCGATAATAAGACGGGTTTTCTCTCAGAGAAAAGCGCAGTCGCTATGAAGCACAAGCCCCTACCTTCAGGTAGTGGGTACCTATGACGGAAGAAGGCGTTCTACTGCCCAAATCCATTATTGTAATTCAGACAAATCATCTTCCAAGTTCCTCCGCGATAATCACAAGGTCAAGTATATTGACAATACCATCACCATTGATGTCGGGTTCGGCTTTGCCGAATCCACTCGCAACCGCGACTAAATCCAAAATATTGATGACCTCATCACTGTTGACATCGTGTATGCCTGCAGATTTAAGGGAAGTACCTCCGCCTGCATTGCTACCATCGTCATCCCGGGTTGTGCTAAATACAGCCCAAACCGGACGGTGGTCACTCACAGCAAGATTCGCAGCTTTATCGTCATTTCCAAAATCCGTTTCGTCAAACCTATCAATTCCCGATATATCAAGGTACTCTTTGACATGATCTTCCTGGAAAAAGATGTTGTCGTAAAGACTGGAGTCCCTAATGTGTGATTTCTGTGGGAGCTCGAACAAGCGAATCATCGAAGGAATTGCCATGATTTGACTGTAGGATTCCACGTCATTCGGATTTCGATTAAAGTCACCGACCAGCAGCACATCATCTTCAGCCCCATTCACTTTCTGGACATACCTATAAACGTCTGCCAACGCTCTCACTTCAGCTTTTCTTGGTCCGACCGTATCCCCCCAAATGACATGAACAACAATCACTGAAAAATCAAACCCACCGGCACGGAATGTTGCCCAGTACGGATCGCGAACGAAATCATCTTTGCCATCAGCGGCATCAGGATACAATTCACCTTGCCTGACCACACTAACCAGCTCTGGCTCGTAGAGGAAAGCATATCGCTCTTTCACACTGCGTCCGACCGCAGGACTCAACTGATACTGATACGTCTTCCCCATCTGCGCGAGGATCTTCTGGGTGCGTTTTAAAACGACTTCATCACGCAACTCCACAATCGCAATGAAATTGTAATCCGCAAGGGTACGTGCGATCGCTTCCAATTCGGCATCCGTTCGGCTCTTGTTACTCATAATTCGGATGTTCCAAGCCGCTAACTTCAACTCCGCGTGTTTTGCATCGCTTGCAATGGTATCCTGACTGACTCCCAAATCCGCATCAATTTCCGCCTCATCGGATTCTTTAGAATTATCTGACTCTTCAGACTCAGGCGGACTGGCATCAGCAGGTGCTGGAGAACTTTCCTTTACGTGCTTGTGACATTCACCCGTTTCGCGATTATAATGCCCACCATTTGCGTCTGTTCGCCCCGGATGCGCGTTCCCTAAATCATGGGATAAAACGGAAAAAATCCAAAAAAAGATCGCTAATCCTCTAAAATTACTCTTTTTATACATTAAAAAAGTAGCCTTTCACGCTTCCGTTAACTCAGAACGCCAGTTTATTTGCTTTTGCCTTTTCCTCATCTACGAATCCCAATAGAATCAGTCCGACGATAAAGAAAATCATCAATGAAATAATCGCAAGACGTGCGCTGCCGGTAATCTGTTCGATAACCCCAAACGTTACGGGTCCCCAAATTGACGAAAACTTGCTAAAGACAGAATAGAACCCGTAGAACTCTGCGCTTGCTTGCTCTGGAATCATTGCCCCGTAGAAGGAACGGCTCAACGCTTGTGTCCCACCGAGCACAAGACCCACAACCATTCCGAGAACAAAGAATTCTGTTGCGGAATGAATGAAATACCCATAGGTAACAACCCCACTCCACAAGACTAAGGCAAACATTACAGAGCGTTTCGCCCCGATACGACTTGCGAGCCGACTGAAGATCAACGCGCCCCCTATTGCAACAACTTGCACCAGCAGGAGCGTTACCATGAGTGCAGTCGTTGAAAGCCCTAATTCTTCCGTGCCGTAAATTGTCGCCATGCTGGTAACGGTGTGGATCCCGTCGTTGTATATCATATAGGCGACGAGGAAGAGGGTCAGGTGTTTAAAGCGTCCGACCCGTTTTGCTGTTGCAAGCGTTCGACTGATGCCAAGGATGAGATAAGCGATAGGTTTTGGTTTGTTGCGGTGTGCCTCTGGAAGTTGATACGACGTTTTTTCCTCTTTTAGGTATTTCATTGTCAACAGGGTCCAACCTGCCCACCAAATCCCTGTCATCGCCATTCCGATGCGTGCTGCCATCGCTTGGCCTTCCGGTGTCTTTTGCGTGGCGACGAGGGCGAGTGCCATGGTAAATTGCAGCGAGCCCCCGACATACCCGAAAGCATAGCCTCGGGCAGAAACGGCATCCAGTTTGTCTTCGGAGGCGATCTGTGGTAAGAACGCATCGTAGAAAACATTACCGCCGACAAAGCAAATTTGAGAACCGAGAAATAGCGCAATCGTCAATCCGACATCGCCAGACTTGCAAAAATAGAGCAGCGTTGCGAAGAGACTGCCCATATACGCAAAGCCCATAAGGAATCTTTTCTTGGCTCCAGAGAAATCGGCAATCGCCCCAAGCACGGGTGCAAAGAGGAATACGCAGAACGCCGCGGTTGCCAACATATAGCCCCACAAGGCTGTCGCACTCACATTCATACCGAGAATGTTCACACCTGCTTCGCCGACAATGGCTTTCGCAAAATAATTCGGCAATATGGCGGCAATCACAGTGGTGATATAGGCTGAATTCGCGCAGTCGTACATGCACCAACCGAAGATAGTTTTCTTATCGTTTTTCATGGTTCTCCTGTCTGTGAAGTGATCAGGATGGGATTTTCTCTGTATTTTCACACACTTTAGGAAGGAAATCAATAAGATTCTTGGTCGGTAACCAGCCATCAGCAGTCAGCGGTCAGCAGTACGGTGTCTGAATCAGGATTTACAGGATTTTAGGATTTACAGGAGCGAAAATAAACGAGTTGGGGAACCTCAATGGCGTAGGAAGGAGGCAATAATCGAAAGGATCGGCGAGGCTGAAAGAATAAGCCCAGCCACTTTTAACTTTCACTGCTCAACCCAACGGACGTTTACTAAAGACAAAACGCCCAACGCCAAAGGCGTGATATGTCTATAGAAAACGGTATATTAATCCTCCGCACTCCAGCGGAGTGCTATGTCTGCAAGTGTCCACATAGGGAAGAACTGCCAAAATATTTACACACCTCAAATCTGATTAGGATTTGCACAATTCTTGGTATTGTGTTATGTTAATCTAACAAAAATTGTAGGTTCAGGACACTGATGGTGCTGATACGCTTATAATCTTGCAGGCAGTAACTTGGGGCGTGATACAAGACTGTGATACTTTACATAGACGAAATGGAATCAGTGAGCCGCTAGCAACAAAGAGGAGAAAAGCCTATGAGGATTAACCAACGAATTTTTGACAGTAGGAGATTTGTATAATTGAATGAATTAATCCAATTTATCCTTACCCTTGATGATCCAGCAGATTCAATTGGAAAAAGCATAATACTATGGATAAAGATATTCTTCGTTATTGGGGTAATAAACTATGTGTTGCATGTTCTGCGGATATGGGGTTGGGAAAAGCTTAACTTAAATAAGGTTCAAAACTATATTAGAACTCATCATGGATTAGGTGATACTTCCCCAGAATTACTTGGGAGGTTACGCAACGCAAAAGTCTCAAATTTCAGTATCATTTACAAGCGAATTCATGATTTAGTTCACATTAAACAGAAGAGTGGACAAATTACTCAGGACGCGCTTGCCGATATTCATGCGGGGGAAGCAAGCAGAAAAGCAGGTTTATCGCACTATATACTTGGCATTCTAATCATCCTCGGTCTAATTGGGACATTACGTGGATTAATTACAGCAATTGTCGAAGTTCAACCTTTACTCCAAGACATTCAAGATATCGATCAGTTCCCGATGATATCTGAAGCCCTGCGGGAAACACTCGCTGGCATGAACACAGCGTTCGTGACGACATTAGCAGGATTAGGGGCATCATTCGTTTTAGGTTTCTTTGGGTGGCTTTTTAATTGGTTAAATTCGGCTTTTCTCACCCATTTTGAAAGATTTGTATCAACAGAAATAATTCCACATTTCACACAAACGCCGGAAGCATCAATTGCCTCTGCTGTAGAACAGCTCACCAAGTGTGCCGATACATTGGAACTGGCAACACAAGAAAATGTGCAGGCAATGCATCAAGCGATTCAGCTATTAACCGATACCTCTTGGGGGGGACATCTTGAGCAGCAATACATCCTTGCGGACAATTTCGGAAGAACTGCTGAGAGTCTCCTTAAGAGTTTGAGCGGCATCACTGAATATCAGTTTCTGATTAAATCTGCTGTTGGACAGTTTGAGGACTTGACGACACAGTCAATGTCTCAAATTGGGAGATATCAGGAGGAGCTTCGTCACGGATTAGAAAATTCAGTGCCGAAACTGGAAGCAGAAAGCAAGGCACTAAAAACAACTATTACGGCGTATCAGGCATCACAAGGGGCATTTATTGACGATCTCGCCACTGCGTTAAACAATCAACTTGAACCTATCACAGAAAATCAGCAGCAAACGGTCCACATTCTCAGTGAAACTGCTGAAAGTCTCCTTGACAGTTTGACGAAAATCAATGAATACCAAAATCACATCACATCAGCCATTGAAGGATTTAACGACCTGACGACGCAGTCGATGTCTCGAATTGCGGAATATCAACACGTGTTGCACCAAGGTTTGGAGGATGCGGTTCCAAAGTTAGCAACAGAAAGTCGGGCATTAAAAACGACGATTGATGAATATCAAAATTCACAATCGAGATTCGTTAATCAACTCTCTGGAGCATTACAAGAACATCTGCAATCAATAACAGAAAACCAGCAAGAAATGGTTCATATACTCACCGACGAGTTGTCGAATACCTTAGGCCCATTCAATGAATCGAATACCCAATTAGTATCTCAAATTAGAGAATATCAAGGCACAGTGCAGCGAGGTTTGGAAAATTCACTCTCAAAGTTTGCAGTAGAAAGTCAGACGCTGAAAACGACGATTGACGAATATAGGGAATCCCAATCAGAATTCGTTAATCAACTCTCCGATGCACTACAAGCGGAATTACAACCCATCACGGAGAGTCAACAAGGGATGGTGCGGGTCCTCACGAAATTGTCAGATGAATTGCAAATTCGATCCGCGCTTGAAACACAAAATCAGGTGTTCGGACGTATTGAAAACCGTATGGACGGATACGGAGAACGCGTTGAGCAACAGAATGAACTCATCCAAGCACTCGTCGCGAATGTTCAGATGCTTCTACAGAAGCCGTCCGGAGGCGAGAATCGGACTATAGGCGGAGATTCGTCGCAGCAAACTCCGACACAACTGTTGAATCAAATTTCTCTAAAGCTTGATGCCCTTAACGACACAATGCGTCAACCTGGTATCTACCGTTGGGTTTCCGGAATCCGCCGCTGGTTCGGAGGTTCTCGCTAATTGGACGTGAAGTCGTCGGAGGTTTTGTAATGGATCTGAGGATGCGGCAGACATCCGTTTTGAATATTTGGCCCGCGTTTACCGATGTGTCAATCGCGATGCTACTGATCTTTCTGTTTTTCCTTTTCATCCAATTTGTTTCCAATAGCAAGCTGATATTGAAAATCAGGATGGAGAAGAAGCAGGATACTATACAAGAGGCGTTTGAAAAAAGATTTACAAAGGAAATAAAACAGGGTATCATTTCAATTGAACGGGATGGCAACCTGCAACGTTTCATGTTTAGCGACCGAATTCTCTTTAGAACCGGCGAGGCTGAACTTCAACCACTTGGGCTGTTAACCCTAACCGCTGTTGGAGAATTATTGCAACGTTACAAAACGGACGAAAAAGGACAAAGATTGTATCAGAACATTCAAATTGAGGGGCACACAGATAATGTTCCGATTGTAACATTCCAATTCCCATCAAACTGGGAACTTTCGTCAGCACGAGCGATTGCAGTCTTACGTCTTTTTGAAAAAATCGGAATTGATCAGCGTAGACTAATGGCAACAGGTTATGGTGAATACCGTCCTGCTGCGGACGACAGAACCAATATTAGCAGGACCAATATTAAACGTGCAAACAATAGTGAGATTAAACGCTCAAAAAACCGTAGAATTGAGATTGTTTTAGTTTATTCCGAGACAGCGGAAAATCAGTGAATCTGACTCTTGTATGAAGCAAAGGGTAGAAGCAATCTCTTGATTGCGACTTTTTTGGTCTATCAAAATACATTTCTTGACAAATAAAGTGAACCTGTGTTAGTCTGTTTTGAGATAGGAGAGTTTAGGAGAGTTAATGAACACGTGTCCTTTTACAAACCAGAATACTGCCTGCAGTTTGCCAGGACCAAAAACTGAAGGAAGCAATGGCCATACACCGACGGTTGCTTATTGCAAGCAATGTTCACACGTTGCTTTTCGGTGTGCCAATGGACACTGGAATCGTACTTTTGCGCGCTTTTGCACGCAGTGTCCCAAAAAACTCGAAAAACCTGCAACCTGGGATATGGCTTCCGCAAATCCACAGCGCACAGCAACGTTTTCCGCAGACTTGGCGGATGTCAACCTTGGGTTAAATTCAGGGGTGGTGAATACACCGCCGATAGAAACAAGCGAAAACTTGCCGGGGATACTCGTAATTGATGGGCTTTTTATCCTACCAAATCCGAACGAAAATAGATTTGAAGCCTGCACGATTGTAAATACAAAGAACAGCATCCGCCTACATCATCAATGGGGAATTGATTTTAATAATACACCGTTGACTTACGGATCAACCCCAATCTATCATGGACTTCACCTGTATTCGGTTGTGTCTGGCGGAATTCAAAAAACAAATGTTATTAGTGGAAAAACAGAACTCATCAACAATATCACTGGCAGAGATGCTGCTCAGATAAAACCTTTGGCCGGATGTGCACCACTAAAATGTGAGGTAAATGGCAAGCCGACAATGATTGCTGGTGTGAAACAAGGGGTACTGCTGTTCGATTTTGCTAATAATACCAGTAAATATATCCCACACAGTTTTTTTCATGAGGAAGAAGGACCTTTGTCACCTACGCTGTGCGGGAGTTATATTGTTTTCACATCTAAACGGGGAGGTGTATTATCGTTCGACGTTGGCATACATCCATTTAAGAGAAAAAGTTTGTCCGCTGAAAATATGTCATTCTCGGCACCTGTTTCGCTTAACGGATTGATTTATTTTGAAGTGCTAAACGCAGAGGGTATCCGGACCCTCGCTTGTTTTAATCCGAATTCAGGAAGATTCACAAAAGCAGCAGATATTGATAACGAACCAATCCAGAATTTAGATGCCTGGCGCGCCCTTTTTACACACCCATTGCTTACGGATGGAAAACGGTTGTATTTGCCTGACGGGTCTGGGTATGTTGTTCATACTTATGACAGTGACAAGGGACCTCTACCGACAAAACCCTTACCAAATAGCAGCGGAAAGAACAGATTTATTCCGCATCAGTCGACTGTCGTGAACAATCAGATATATTCCGCCCATTCAGCAGGATTGACGGTTTGGGATCCTAATCGGAATCATCACGTGCAGACGCATTCGTTATCTATGGGAAATTCAACTACGCCAACACCGATTGCGCGTCCTATTCGGTATGGGGGTAAATTATTCATTTTGTGTAAAGATAGACTCATTTGTCAGGACTATTAGGAGATATGCTGCTTATGATTCGTTTGATAAATGTGCCACGATACACACTTATTGTTAGCGTTTTGCTTGTTTTTATTTTGTTCGCGCCTATAGCAGTTGCTAAGCATATTATTGTGATTTATGATGTGTCCGGTAGTATGGTGAGCCTTAAAACCATTGGTGGACGCGTAAACACATTCATGGAATCCAAAGATATCCATCGTGTCAATGGATATCTGACAAATCTATTATTCACGAACACTTCACAGTCCTTGCGCGATAGTAATGACTCAATTATCAAGGAATGCAATGCTACGTATGTCGGTAGACCGTTATATCAAACAGGCGATATTCTTACCTACGTAGAATATGCAAGGCAGCGATCCACGAAACTCAACAGAGCACAAGTTAGCCAAAACGAATTTCAGCGACAACTGCCTGATCCAATGAATCTAAGGAGATCTTTCTATGGTAGAGTATCTTACTTACTGCGAGCGGAAGTTGAGGTATATAATGCATTATACAATGACGCGGACGACGAAACTTATTGGGTCTTTGTGACAGATGGCGATATTGATAACAGCGGCAAAAGCGACCCAGGTATATCTGAAGTTTTAAAGCGACATGCAGACATTGAAGATGAGTTCTATTCACCAATGATTTTTGGGATCCTTGTCAATAAACATGTCCGAATTCAAGTCAGAAAATTGCAAGAGAGCACTGGAATAGATTCAATTTTTTTCGCGACACCGACAAAACCGGGAAAATCGGTACAAGATATCCAACTTGACAGAGATAACGAAGGGAAATTTATCAGTGAAACCCTAACCCTTGAAACACACAATTCTGATGAATCAAAATTTAAACTCAACAGGGTCAACGTGGAGATCATAGATAAATTTAATAGACCGCTTCAGATTGTGGCTGAAGACGATAGAACCGGTGTCATTGAAGTACCATCCATCTCACTTGATGGAAATCCGCCCCCGTTCGAGTTCCGCATCCCATTTCCTGCACATCGGGAAATAGCTGCTCCCGGCAATGCGTTGAAACTTGAAATTACCTACAGTTTCAATGGTAAAGACAAAATTCATTCATCCCAACCCATCAAATACACTGCGGTGATTGATAGTATCTATGTGTCCAGCCTGGATAATCCTGAACAACAAGTGAAAGAATTGAATTTGGACTTTTCAGAGGACACATACCGTGCTGACTTGGTTCTTCAAAGCGAAAGTCATGATAAAAAGGCTTTCAAGGTCGATCAAGTTCGTTGTTATGTCCAATACAAAGATGGGCGCAAACTTTGCGATGCGACTGTGCCAAAAGATATAGAACGTTTAGGCGAACTGTTCAGCGTTGAAGTGCCGAAACAGGATCGTTTGGACTGGTATGGTAACAAAGTTGTTCTTGAAATTAACTATAAATATGACGAAGAATCAAAATCTGAAACGATCGAGATTCCTTATAAACTGATAGGTGGTGGCAGAGGCTCCCCAATGTGGCTTATATGGGTGTTCCTTGTTCCGGTTTTAGGTATATTAGGACTTACGCAGCCTTAAATTTGAGTGCGGGTGATTTGAGTTGCTGACAGAGATACTCAGAGAGTAATCCATGTTTGACTTGATAAAGTGTTTGACCGGTTTCATGAGCTTTTCGCATCAGGTAAACCCAAACCAAGAACGCAGCATTTATGTGATTGCGGACAATACGCGACAGACGACATTGGCATTTCCCCAAACCCGTCAACTGTTTCGCCTCACGGTGAAATTGTTCAATCTTCCAGCGACTGCGAGACGCCTGTTGTGTCGCAGAGACCTCCGATTGACTCAAGTCGTTCGTAACGACATAATCCGTGCGTCGAGCAGACACCACCCGGAAAACTTTCACTTTGTGATGTTTGGGAAACTTGTTGAGTTTCACGACTTTGCCAGTCGCCTGTTCACTTGACGACCATTGTAAAGAATCTATACGTTGATACGGTTTTTCACCCCCTGAATCGTCAACCAACCGGTTGGATTTCATCGGGCAATAATACGTCTTTTGTAGGCTTTCAATGTAGAGCAGCAAACGCTTGGCAGCATACCAAGAATCCATCAGCACTGTGGAAAAAGCAACCTCTCGAACTTCAACCAAGACCTTGAGCATGTCCGCAACGTGATTGAGTTTCGTTTTACCGTCTCCTTGTTTATCGTAGATGCGATAATCTATCAACCACGACCGGTCTAACTCAGGATTGACGTAGACGCAGGTGACAACGCCGATGCCATTGACGACTTTCCGGGCATTGCCAGAATATTGGGGCTTAGCGAGGGCTATCTCACTCGCTGACTTCTTCTCAATGAGGGTATCATCAAAAATGATGTATCCATCGCAGGTTTCGACGAGGTCAGGTCTAACGTGCTCCCAGACTTGCCTCGGGGTGAGACGATCTTTGGCAAGATACCGGTTGATTTGATCATGACTGAAGGTTTCAGAGTGATCCGCAAAGTGGGTCAATGTATAATTCAGCGGGGTGCTGAGCAGATATTGACAATAATCAACACGTGTCGGTTTCGACATTTTTATTTACCTCCTCGCAGATCAGCCTAATGGATCACAGAGGATATATCAACTCATTTTCTAATGTTGCGTAAGTCCTATATATTTCTTTTTCTTTTGATCCGTACAATAATAAAAGGAGTAAAGCCTAAACCTGTTGAACATCAAATTACGTTGACTATAGAAGATACAACAAATGGGTTAGTGCCTAATGACAAAAAACCATTCACACTCACAGACCAGAATTCCTTAGCTTTTAGAGAGAACGATGAACATGAATTGCAATTTGATGTTGGATGGCCTGATTGTCCTGATTTCTTACGTTGTGAACCATATTCCCCTTTCCCTTGGTCAAAGGATAAAGGCCGAATTCGACACCATAAGTCCATTGATGACACAGAAGGAGAGGTCGTAAATCCTCCTAGCACACTAACACTCAAACAGGATGAGGACAACATTGAGATCCGCATTCAGTATGATATAGAGGATAACACATCCAACACCAAATCAGATGACCAGTCTTTTAAAGGTTCTACAGAGGATGTAGACCCGCTTAAAGTGTAAAAATAACTATATGCTATGATGAATGCAAAGAATTGGAAATTGATCCGGTAAGAATATATACAAAAAACTAATTTAAAACCGAAGGGAGCACGATGAAGGTTATTGCAGATTTTTTCATTGATCCATTGGTATTACCAGTTTACATCTATCTCGCTGCGTATGGAATTGTATGGGCAGTGGCGTTTGGACTCGCCCGTTTATTTATGAATCAAATCGGGATTGAACGCGCAACAACACGCGCATGGCGTATTGCGATTGTCACACACTTACTTTTTGGAACGGGTCTTGTTATCTGGATATGCTTTCGTGCTATTCCACGGGTTGCTGAATGGTGGCATACCATATTCTATTTACTGTTCTATGTGTTGATCGTGATTATAGACGCATGTATGTTAGTTTCAATTCCACCACAAAGAGTAAAAAAGTGATGACTATTTTTTATAGGAGCACCTCATGATCAGACCGACATTATTTATTGGCCTTGGAACAACTGGAACCAATATTTTGAAAAGACTTCGCGAACTAATGTCTGAAGAATATGGGCACGCGGGATTGCCAATTTTTCGCTACATTGCTATTGAAACTGATGGTGCAATGGAAGTAGAAAACACCAAGCAAATGAAGGATTATGAGCAAATCAATCTTGTAAGTGCTACTATTGAGAATTTTGACAATATTAGACTCAAATTAGATCCCAATGACAAACCTAATTATAGACCACAATGGTCAGACTGGCTCAACCGTAATCTATTAAACTTTGCGCTAAACTTTAAAGCCGGAGCGGGTAATATTCGCATGGCAGGTAGAATGTGTTTATGGGAGAATTGGGATGAGATGCAAGAAACGGTCTTAAAAGCTCATGCTGCTATTATCGCACCTGCTACAACTAAGGAAGCGAATAATATACTGTCCCACCATTACAAAACCAAGGGACTGCCTGATGGTAACGCTACAGTAGGTGGCGATATCCACATTTATCTTGTTGGATCACTTTGTGGTGGCACTTGTAGCGGCATGATGATTGATATGGCGTACTTTTGCAGAAATCTATTTGGTGGAAAAGATAATAATGAAATTCATGGAATATTCACCATACACGATAAAGGTATAGCCGCAAGAGCTGCTCCACTAACATCTGTACATGCTGCCAATTGCTATGGTGGTCTTTGGGAGTTAAATTACTACAATCACCCTGACACTTCTTATGATGTAATCTTTCCAGACAACCTCAAAGCAAACGATCCAAATAAAAACCCGTTTGATAATACAAAGCTTGTTTCACGCAGCAGCGTTAATCCAAATTATAAATTTGTTGACGATGCAGGCAATTTTGATGAGAATGGTTTGAACTTGATGGTCGCTCTACACCTTTTTGCTGAGACTGCAGGTGACACCATTGGACTGAAAAAAGCTATTGGTATAGATGGTAAAGCACTACCAGGTTATGGAAGTTTAAAAGTGGGAAAAAATAATAATAATACTGTTATGTCAAGATCCTTGGCAAGCTTTGGATTAACTGCAGTATGGTATCCTAAATATCGTGTTGCGAGTGCCGCCGCTTCCTTGGTTAGCCAAGAATTATGTGAACAGTGGCTTGCAGTAAATATCCCTGAAATCAATATTGTGAATGATGCTAAACAAGAATGGCAGAATATCTTAGGGAAAAACATTCAAATTTTAGCAAACCCTAAAGGACTACAACCGCTTAAAGGGCAGATTGATAAACTACTTGATGAGGCATCCGCAAAGTTCCAATCGGCAACTGCTGATACTTTGAGAAGTGTGATGAGAAATTACCCCGATGGTGAAACCTTTAAGGAAAAATTTGAAGGTGGCGGTGAATATTTTAAATTATTAGAGATGCAAGAACCCGAATGTAGAAAAATGTTCCAAAATGCTATCGAAAATGTGTTTAAAACGCAATTAGATAAGATTAGGATCAATAACTCATACGGGATAGGTGACGCACAGGTTTTCTTTCAGAATCTTGACAAAGAAATTGAAAAGACAATTGGGGAATGCCCTACCTTAGCCCCTTCTTTAGACCTCAACCAACTTGATTTTGATGCAATGTCTCGTTCAGAAAGTAATCGGTGGACAAAACTCCTCGGTCTACACGATCAATCAATTGAATCACACAGGCGAGAATTGATTGAAAAATATCGTGCGTTAATTTCCGAAGGTCCAAGGAGTATTTACGTTTCGCTTAGGAATTACTTTTTACGTTCAATTCTACAAGATATTCGGGAGGAACTGGGTTATGGTGCCATCCCACCCGATGCTCGACAAACCATAAAACAGCGTTTAGATCGGATTGCAGCAAATTTGAGAGAATGTATTGTGAGTTTTAAAGATGACTATGTAGAAGCTGTTGAGCTCCGAAGAGCTGAATGTGTGATGATTGTAACTAATAACGACGACAATGAAATTAATACAGATGCAGAAAATCTAAGTCACCTTATTGTGACTGCCGATGGGATGACTCCGTTACTCAACAACGAAACAATGGCACAATTTTTAGAAAAAGATCAAGATGATATTGTTAATCGGATGACCGAACACTTTAGACGTTTAGCATTGAGCCAAATTCAGAGTCATGATGTTGTAAAAGAGGTGCAAAAGCATGTAGTAGCCGGTAGTCCTGAAATTCCAAATCTCTCCAAACGTTCAAATCCATATCAAACATTTCAAAATACATATCAACCATTACTTCCAAAACCACCCACAATAATCTTCGGACATGATCCGACAGGAAATGTATTACCTAATTTAACGGGAGCACTCCAGTTTACACATCATGGCAATTCCTCTGTTGACCACTTGCTTTTTTTCTATCAAGAAGATTTCGGTTTTGCAATGGATGATTTAGATGTTTTCCAAACACTTAAGGGACATTATGAAAAAATCCCACCACCAGGAACTTATGGACATCTGACCCATCAAAACCCTGATTTCTATAACCTTGAACTCGGAAATAAAACCAAAAGATTAACTCGATGGTGTAAAGTGTTGGGGCGTCTTGTGCCCGAAATCCGTACCTGTCTCAACGATAAAGCATTTGCAGGTGTGTTTCGTCTTGATTACGGACGATATGTCTTTGAGTATCACGTTGACGGGTTACCCCGAACACTTGGATTGAATGACGACGCTGATGGAATTAAATTACTCTCACAAATGGAACACTCGGCATCTTACGATAAGTTTATCCGGGATGTTCAAGCAGAATTTGCTGTATTTGGCCGCGATAAGATTGCTACAGAGATAATTGAGCCGCTGCTCCATGAGGTAGAAAATCTTCCTACGCGTAATAAATTGAGTGAATATTACAATCTTTTTTTGGGTGAAGTGTATTCGGAAAATAATGTTACAGATACCACCGATACTGATTCAGAGTTGGATGCACATTTTTCACAACCACCATCCCAAATACACCAGCACGCTTCAACCGAAGAACCAGACAACATACACAGAACACAAACCGAAAATGCTGAAAACGAAGATGCTGAAAACGAAACAGCAGAGACAGTTAATTATGACAGAATCGCTACTGATGAAGATGATTCTGATGAAGTATCTCATAACTAACAGGATATGGAACATCATTAAGAAAAGACAATATCACAAGATGGTGCAATAGACGCAGACAATGCTGAAAATGTGGTCAATGATGTTGCATATAGTTCCACAACTGAATCTCATGAAGACACCGCGTCAGAGTATATCATGATTAAACCGACGATTTTTGTTGGACTTGGAACCACCGGAACAGAAATATTAAAAACACTGCGTCAACTCATGTCTGAAGAATATAGTCATGCGGGGCTACCTGTTTTCCGCTATATTTCCATTGAGACGATAGAACATGAGACAGTCGATAACCCGCGGCGGTTTGAAGAGTATGAGCGAATTTCGGTCGTAAATGCCACCATTGAAAATCTTGCCCCGATTCAAATGCGATTAGATCCTACCCACCCATGGCACAACCCTGATTTGGCTGATTGGTTGGATCCAAGTCTCTTGACAGGCGAAATTCAGGGTTTCAGAAACGGTGCTGCCAATATTCGCATGGCAGGTCGATTGTGCTTATGGGAAAATTGCGTGGAAATCCTCAGTACATTTACCAATGCATGCAATTACATCATTAGTCCCGCTAATGGTTATAGAACTCAGGAAATTTTGCTTCAACATTATGAAGCGAAAAATCTGGATGTTCCCAATCAACTGGTGGACACTGACGGTATTAATGTCTATGTCTTTGGGTCACTTTGTGGTGGCACTTGTAGCGGTATGCTGATTGACATAGCATACCTTATCAGAAATCTGATTGGTCAAGGTATTGCCAATCAGGTTACCGGTATATTTACAATACATGACCAGTTCTCGGCTGAAGGCATGGATGCTGAGACTGTAATCCGTGCAGCAAATTGCTATGCAAGTCTCTCAGAACTAAATTACTATAACCATCACGATACAATGTATGATGTCACTTTCCCGAATGGTCCAAGAGTAAACACCCCATAGAAACCGTATAATTACGAGTTAATCGTTTCCCCGACCAGTAAAAATCCTGCTATCAGATTTGTATCAGATGGCGGAATTGATGAAGAGGGCCTGAATTTGATGGTGGCACTGAATCTCTTTGCGGAAACGGCAGGTGACACGGATGCAGAGAAAGAGGCCCTCCGTGCAGACTGGATGGGATTTGAAGGATATGGAACACTGAAACCAGTATCAGCAGGTGAAATCCCAACAATGACAAGGTGCTTAGCGAGTTTTGGACTGACTGCGGTATGGCACCCTAAATACCGCATTGCCAATGCAGCGGCTTGCCTAATCAGTCGAGAATTATGTCAAAATTGGTTGAGTGCCTCCACACCCATGGCTACAATTTGGGGTGAGGCAGAACAAGAATGGAATACCATAAGACAGAGTATCAATATCTTAGCCAGCCCAGAGGGGATAGATCAACCGTCGCTGAGGGATGAAATTGAGATCGACCTTAATAAGGCAAAGGATGTGTTCAACAAGACAGCCTCTGTCCACGAATTGAGACATAAGTTGAATACGTTTCCAGGAGGAGAGGTAGGTCCTTTCACAGATAGGTTCGCCATAAGCGGTAGATACTTCGCATGGATGGAATCAAAAGTAGGTGAGTGCCAAAAAGCATTCAGCGCAGCGATTGATCGCTCTCTGGAAAATCAATTAGTAAAGATTGATTTCCAAGGTGAATACGGCTTAGGTGATGTGCGAGCGTTTTTTGAAAGATTGGACCAGATTATCGAGGAGGCATTGCTTCGATGCCCAGAGCGACTGCCCACTTTTTTAGATCTGAATCAACTTGACTTTGAGCCGCTGCACCGTGCAGAAAAGAATATCTGGCTGAAGATCACAGGTCGTAAAAAGCAAGTGGTTGAGATACATCGAGAAAAATTGATTGAAGACTATCGCCAGTTGATCATCGGACCTGAGGGCATTTACCCAAAAATGAGGAATTACTTTCTACGGACGATTTTGGAAGACGTGCGTGCAAAACTCGGGCTTGGTGTTCACTCTGATCGTCTCACAATAAAACAACAATTAGATCAGATTGCAGTAAACTTAGAGCATTGTGAACAGGAACTCCAGGAAGAATATGAATATGTAATTAGGCCTCCAAAATATCAATGTGTTAAAATTGTTACGAATAACCCACAGAACAGTATTGAAACAGATGCCGAATCTCTGAGCACCCAGATTATCGACGAAATTGCACCAGAGGATTTGTTCGTTGATAATGGTGTCCCGATAAAAATGGCGGATTTCCTGAAAGAAGATCGTGAAGACTTAATGTCTCAAATGACCAAAGCATTTAGATCGGCAGCATTGAAACAGATAAATGACAGTATAGCAAATGGAACAGCGATAACAAAGGGGCAGGAGATTTTAAACACCCATGGAGAGGATATAAGGAATTTGGCAAGACGATCAAATTCCTACATAGAATTCAATTCAATGTATGAACCGATTGCCTTTGATAGAGGAACGAAGATTATAATTGGGCATGATCCCACAAGACAAAGTTTAGATGCCTTAAGGGGTAGCCTCGAGTTTGAACGTATAGGTCACTCTTCCGTTGATCAATTCCTCTTTTTCTATGAAGAGGAAGCTGGTTTTGCACCAGATGACTTGGCTGTCTATGAATTACTTAAGCATCACTTTGAGAATATTCGGGGCGTTTATGGAGATTGGACACACCAAGATCCGAGTTTCTACGACATTACATTTCAAAAAAATAAAAATGGCAGCAACGGTATAATGTGTTAACATCCTTGTCCCATCAATTTGGAAGCACATCACTCCGAACGCTTTTGGTGATGTATTCCGTCGTGAAAATGACAGATGTGTTTTTGAATATGACATTGATGGGTTAATAGCAAAACTTGACTTGCTCAATCATTTAAACGGAGTAATATATGGCAGATAGGGTCTGTTCAAAATGTAACGTTGGTTGGCAAATTTTGGAACATGATCGGTTTTGCGGTTATTGTGGTTGTGAAGCTTTTGGTTTTTCAGTGAAATGGGAAGGTAATCCGCTGTTTTATGAGGGCGAAACCGACATTCGTGAATTGGAGATTCATGTCGAAAATACCGGTGCTACCGAGATTACATTTCAACCAATTCAAATAGATAGCGGAGATGCACTTACACTTTCTGATAAAGATAAACCTTTTACGGTTAAACCCGGAAAAATATACACCACTGAAGTCCATGTTGATCCCGAAAAGTTAAAAACAGAGCATCCTGAAAAAGTAAGCGTCTGTGTCAAAAATGCTTCTTCAAATCAGGACAATGTAAAGTTACTTGAACTTCAGACATTACCTCTTCCAGAATTTACACTCAAACCGAATAGAGTATCCCTTGAATATCCCCAAAGTAGAGAAACAGAGACTGTAGACTTCAACATCGAATTTCAGCAAAATCCATCTCATATTGAAGGGATTGATTCTCCGGAGGAATGGATTAACAGCATTGATCTCTCAAAGGCACCGGAATCCGTTCGTCTGGAAATCAATTGCAATCAGCTTGAAAAAGGACATAACTCAAAAACGTTACGTTTTAAGCTGCGCGGACCTTCCCAACCCATTGAAAAGAAGATTCAAATTCAAACGAGAATATTGCCGGAACCACCTACACTCTTCGTCGTGTCGGAAAAAAACTTGGAAATAATTCAAGATAGAGATAAAAACCACACCTTAATACTCAAAAATAGAGGTGAAGATCCGCTGACAATTACAGACATTGTACTTGCCGATTCTTCTGGTTTAGTGCAACTGCCAGATCTGGAATTCCCAATAACCGTTGAAGGTGGAAAACATCAGAACGTAGATATCATCGTTTCTTCTGTTAACATTCAACCTAAAACGCACCCTGTCAAATTTATTATCATTTCAAACTGTGCAACAACCCCAAAATATCAGCACACATTTAACGTAAGTGTTAAAGAACGAGAAATATATCCGCATTACCTTGCCATTGACTTCGGTACGACAAATTCCGGTTGTGCCTATATTGATGATAATACCTATTCCCTAAAACTTATTCCGTTAGAGGATAGAGATACAGAGAGCATTGTGAATCCGAATCTTTCCGATATCATGATTATGCCTTCATCAATTATTTACCGAAGTCAATCAGTGGATGGAAAGAATTACGATGTTGGATCTAAGGCAGAAACCGACCGCACGGATAGCATAGATGGTCCCTACTACATCTCCTCCGTGAAACGTTGGTTGGGGTTTGGATGGCATCGCCAATTTCCCAACAAACAGCAATTGCAACCTGCTGATGTGGTCTCCGATATTCTCAAACACATTATCAACAAAGCAGAAGATTACCTTGAGCAGCAGAATATCCCTTCAAAGATAACGAGATGCGCTATTACGTACCCTACAAAATTTAATACAAAACAGCAGTCTGCCCTGAGACAAGCATTTGAGAATATTGGCATTACCGATCTCATTCTCATTGACGAGGCTTCTGCAGCCTCTATGGGAATAATCTTTGAAAATTATAATAACCTACCAGAAGACTATAGACTATTAGTTTATGATTTCGGCGGTGGGACCATTGATATCGTTCTCTCTCAAGTGACAAAGGAGGGTGACGACATCACCATTGAACCAATTGCTCGCGATGGAGACCCTAAATACGGGGGTGATGACGTGACGCAGGCAATTGTTGACTATGTTTTAAATGAATATAGACGAAGAATCGAGGAAATAAGTCCGGGACACAATTTTGATATTCCATATTTCGGGCCCGGACAAATCCTACGAGAATCTGAATATCCAGATATTGATAATGCGACACGTAGTAACTCCGCTACCTTGTATAGACGCGCGGAAGAAATGAAAAAAGAACTTGGTACGCTGCCAGAAACCGAATTCCTAGCCTCTTTAGAGGTTGTCGTCGGAAGCGATGTAAAGACACTTGCAGAACTTACACAAGATATTTCAGGTGTGAAACTTTCAGAGGACCAATTTCAGCAAATTATTGAACCCGAGCTAAACAGAACATTTGCTGCTATAGACACAATGATTTCCAACAATAGTGAACGTTTGCCTGATCTCATTGTCCTTGCCGGTCAATCATCCAAAATGCGGTTTGTCAAACAACTGATGGAAGCCCACTTCAAAAATACATACGGCGAAGATATTAAGATCCGTCTTGACGAACATCCGAAGACATGTGTCGTTATGGGTGCTGCCCAATACAGTATGCCATATACTGTACCACTTGAAGAAGGCGGCGATATTAAAATCATTAGCCTTTCAAATAAAACACATACGCGCCTCGGTATTGCACGTCTTAAACCAAGTATAGGTGCCGTATTCGGTGAAATTATCCCTAAAGACAAATTAATACCTAAAGACAGTAAGGGTACCACTAGCCTCCTGCTAAAATCTTGGCTCACTCCTCTTAAAGTTCTTGAGCATTTCGGTGTGGATAATAGCCTTGATAAAAATCAGGTCTCACCGATTGATAGTTACAATCTAATACTCCCTAAAGATGTACCGGTTGAGACACTGAGAAGAGCAAAACTGGAAATGGCTGTCGAGCTTAACGGTGAAATTACATTGACTGCAATTGTTGGTGATGATAGATACCCGTTCACAGTTCAAAAGGAGAAGCCTGAATTCATTGATGAAATTCCTCGGACGACATCTGTTATAAACACAGTCACACCGCAGACTATATTTCCATACCAACGAGAGGCAGAGGAGGTACTACAGGATGCCCAGCAACGAGTGATGAAATTGGCACACAACTACCAAGAGGGTGAACCGATTGATTTGGATAACATCTTCACCTCAATGCCAATTCAGAAGGCAGTTCTGAATTTAAATTGCATTGCGCGCAACTTATGTCAGTGGATAAGCGAATTAAAACAAACAGGGCAGACAGACCTTCTGCAAACCCTGAGATACACGGAAAAGGATATCAAAGACAAGCTGAAAACAATCCGTGGGAAGGATATCCCTTCTCCAAAAACTCTGGATCTGTCAACTGATGTAAGTACAGACACAGAGATGAATTATATACGGAATACGTGTGCTGAGTACGTCGTCAAGTTTGAAAGCACACTCCGCAGCTACGAACTTGATCGTGAAGTAGACCCATCAATATGTGAACAATTCGTCAGAAATCGATTGTTTAACGACCTTGCACGATTCATACCACCTGATATACTGTCCGAAAAATTGGACAAATTTTTGCAACTTGTCGACTTGGAAATCGTTTCCATTAAGATAGGTGAAACCGAAGCCGATTCGCGTGTGCATGACATTCAAGGATCAAAACAAACCAATGTTAAACGCGGAACGATTGCTGAGGTTATTAAATCAGGACTCATGCAGAAAACAAACAGGGCTATTGTGCAAAAACCGGTTGTAATTCGTGGAGAATAACACGATACCTCAAGCCCCTCAAACACAGTGAACGATCCATGCAGAAGCGCGTATGTATTATCAACCTTTCAGCATCCGAAATAGAAATAAAGGTATTAACTGATAGTGCTCTTGAAGCCATCAACTTTAGTCTGCCGTGGAAAGTCGGTTTTCGACAGGAAGCTGACGGAACAGTGGTCGCATGTTTCGGAGAAGCATTTGATAGTCTTGACTCAAACAATCCTAAAGAGATCCAGTTTCCTGATTTAGATGTGTTTCTCAAAGAGATTACGGACTCAGAAACCTTGGCCTGTATTTTTAACGCATATTTTGAGGAGATATTTCAACGAAGGTTACCCGAAAAAGCATTGTCGGTGTATGTTATTACACCCTATCCGTGGAAATCTATCCATCGCCAGCAAATTAGAAAGACACTTAAGTCCACGAAAAATAATCTACAACTTTCAGGACTCAACCCGCCAAATGTGATACTCCGTGGCATGATCAATCAGATACTGTGCCTCGCAGCCTGTTATCAAGAGGCTTGGGAAGACCTGCTAACCCATGAAAACAAACTTCACCTCTTTCTGATAGATTGTACAGGGCAGGATTTAATACTCTATCAGCTGATTTGCAAACAGTTGTCGGATTGCGTAACAGTGGAATTAAGTGAGAGTCTACGGTTTTCTGGTCTCTCTATGGATAGGGAAAAACAGGTTTCAAACCTGCAACACACCATTGAAACTGTTGGGGAAAAACTACCCATTGCGATCGGTTTTTCTGATATGGTTAAAGATGATGCGGAAAGTATGATTGAATTGTTACAATCTCGCTGCAGTGCTACTTTTCTTGAGCCACAAGAGGAAGCAACGCTTTTGGGAGGAACGAAATTAATCCAACAATTTTCCGCGGGAAGTGTTGCTAAACCGCTTCACTTTATTTACAATTTTTGCTTTGGGGTTCAATTACCGGATGGACAATGGATTGAACTTGTTCCAAAAACGTGGACACCGCCATATCATCGTAAAAAAGTCTTTCGTGTTACGGGAACACTTAATAAAATCTATATCCCGCTTTTTTGTGGGATGTCATTGTCAGATAACAGCGATGTTCATCACCTCGCCACTATTGAGATTAACTACTCAGAAGACTTTCCATCCCGCAATTCGGATGAGTTCATCCTTTCTGTCAGTTTAAATGATCTTACGCACGGCACATTTATTGTCCATTTCCCGAGTCCGCGAGAACCGATTTCCGTTGAATTTAAGGTGCCCGTTTTGATGGACTGAATAACAGTCGCATCACCACTGAATCTAATAGTTAATTTTGTCGAGGAAATAGAATGAAAAAGCATCAATTCAGATATATATTATCATTTCTAATACTAACACTGTTTGTGTTTGCTACGTTGGCGAATTCACAAGAGTCTACCAAAGAACCCAATTCCACTGAACAACCCTCGACTGATCAACCATCCGAAGAACCTAATCCTACTGAACAATCCTCGACGGAGCCAAATCCTTTAGAATCTCAGCTTAATAAGCTGGAAGAAGATATCAGGAGGTTGGAATCCAATTTCAACGCATTGGAAGATCCATCGGATAGCTCATTCCAGATTTTTGTTATTATTGTAGTCTTTATTATTCTGATCTCTGCCTTTGTTATTTTTTGGGGAATGCGTTTAGGTCGACAGCAGCAGGAAATGCTTGATAACAATCAACAACAGTGGCAGAGAACATTCAATAACAGTGAGCAGAGTTGGAATGGACATTTACAACTTATTCATCAACAAAACGAAGAAAGCACCCAGAAATTGGCGGAAATTGAATCTAACCATTCCTTGATTCGTAATGAATTGGAAACGTTTCAGAATACTATTGTCGGATTTGAAAGCCGTTTAGACGATCTCAACCAAACTGTAGCAGATTTGGAATCTGACAGAGAAACGAATATTACTCCGGATAATGCAGTGGTCTATCAAGTGGACATAGAGTCGACTGTCCAAGAGACGCAAGCGCGAATAGAAGAATTAACACGTGCCTATGAGAATGGCGAACCAATTGACTTAGACTACATTGAAACGCCAATACCGAGCCATTATGTAGTGTTAAATATAAACTGGATAGCAAGGACTATAAGGGAGTGGATAGCCGAATTAGAACAATCTACTCCAGCAAACCAAAACCTCGTTCAAACCCTCAAATTTGCGGAGCGGACAATCAAAGATAAACTCAAAACTATTCGTGAGGAATCCATGCCTGCTCTAAAACCGTTTAATTTACAAACTAATATGGAGTTAGGTGATATCCGCGATCAGTCCATCATCTACCCGGCTCACCTTGAAGGTGTACTTATCGGGTATGAACTGGGGCGGAAAGTAGATGAAGTAGGATTAGACCAATTTATTCCACAATTCATCAAAAATCAACTTTTCAACAATGTGGCAAACCATATTCCCCATGATCAACTGCAGGAGCAACTGGATAGATTCCTGCAACTTGCGGATTACGAGGTCATTCCTATTGCAGTGGGTATTACAGAAGTAGACTCGCTTGTGCATGATATACAAGGCTCAAAGCATACCGGCGTTAAACGCGGAACCGTTGCCGAGATTATTAAACCAGGACTCATGCAGAAAACAGACCGTAGTATCGTGCAAAAACCGGTTGTCATACGAGGGGAGTGATTGGATGAATGAAAACAATGCCAGAAGCGATAGTATTGGAAATGAAAATAATTGGTCCGAAGTCGGTCAAATTGGAGATATTTTTATCTCATTCGGATGGGAAAACTACAGGACAATTTTAATATTAGAAAATCGTGGTGATCACAAAGAAGGCGTTGAGATTCGCTATCAAGAATCCCAACATCCCTCCACGAAATTATTGAATTTTTTCAAGCAACTTCCCCTTGATGAGCCACAAAAGGTGCCATTACCGACGCAATTTGAGCATTGGGAAAAATTGCACTTCAACGTAGGACAAAACACTCCATGGTCAGTACCTATCAAAGATTTAATCATAGTTCTACAAAAACCTCGCGACCAAGCCAAAAGACAAGGAAAGCCTGAACCTTTGCAACGTGGATTTAAACCCTTAAGTCCCAAGTTAGAGCGGTCAACGGATCCTGAAAAATCACCGCGTTCACCCAGCTTCCAAGCGGCAGAACAGCAATCGAGTACTTTCACAACTTTAGATGAAACGTTGGCTGAGGTTAAAAGGAAAAGTAGAGGGCATGCCCAGCTGAGTACCGAACCAGAACAGCAAAGAAATTTCGTCCCAAGTCATGAAAAATCACTCAAGCAACTCGATCATGAAATTCAAGATCAAAAAGAAAACATTATACCTCAATTCCAAAACAAAATTACCCAATTGGAACGGACGGTTACTGAGTGCCAGAAGGTAATTGATAGTCTCGAGAAACAAAAGGCAGGACTTTCACAGGAAAACAGTAAACTTGAGAGGCAACTTAATACACAAAAAGACGCAACGTTAAGTGACCCAGAACAAGTTTTTCGTGAAGCAGCACATCGCACTTTACAGACCCTTTTTGGACAACATCAAAAGGACGTAGGAGAAACACTTCAAGATCCGATACAAATCTGTCAGGAAATTGAAACGGAGATAAAAAAATTTGAAGAACGCTTCGATGGGCAAATGATTTACGCCTTATCAGTAGCGAGGGAATATATCACAAAAGTCAAGGGGTTAATTCACTTTGAATTATCAGAGTTGTCTTCACCGGAGGAGCCTTGGGGGAACCAATCTGAACAACTTGCCCAACTTGTTTTAATGGATGAACCGCCGGATGAAGTGCAATTCCCGTATCTTGGAGAACTTGGCAAAATCTATTGGAATGACTTGAAAGCATTCACGACGAATATGCCTCAAGTCATCCTGGAAACACAGGCTCTTCTGCACCGTATCGTTCTCCAACTATTAGATGGATTTTCAGCGTATCGGGCTAAAACTGCAAAAGAAGAACAGATGTCACGCTGTTTTTACGAGGATTATTTGCCGAACATCCTCAAAATAATGAATCTGGAATTGGTTCCCATCGAAATTGGGCAAACAGAAGCGGATTCCCGCATACACGACATACAAGGATCACAACGCGGTGCGTATCAGCGGGGCGTGGTTGCCGATATCATCCAACATGGTGTATGTAGGATTTCAGATAAACAGATCATCAGAAAACCGGTTGTTATGCGGGGTGAACCCGAATGAGAACACAACTATGTACATGAAATTTATTGTTTTTCTGTGTCTGAGTAGCCTTCTTATAACTGGACATAGCATTGCAAAAGATGCTCTGAGTTTAGTCCAGATTGTGGAGGGAATTACTCAGCAGCGTCCGCGCAATACTCGTCAGACAATCGGGCGGCGATATGTGTGGAACTTTCAGGGAAAACACTATACTGTGCTGATGACAATTGATTTGGAACGATATAATTCCTATTCAGGTAAAGAACGCTACGATATTCCCAAATTAGTTGAAGAGGGTAGAACAACTATTGGCAATCTGACACGTGAGTTTCAGAGAATTTTTAAACAACATCGAGGTTGGTCAAAGCAGGATCGCGTGGACTTTGTTTTGAGTTTTGTCCAATCCCTACCATACACGCTTGATGATGTTACGACAGGTTATGATGAATTTAGACGGTATGCTGTTGAAACGCTGATTGAAGGTGGCGGCGACTGCGAAGACACAACCATCTTGGTGGCAGCTATCCTGCGTGGGTTAGGAGAAAAAACTGCTCTGATTTTTACGCCAGGGCACATTGCGCTCGGTGTCAGTGGTGATTTCACAGGATCATCGCTAACTTACAACGGTATAAAATACTTCTACTGTGAAACGACTGGAACGGGTTGGACAGTGGGTAAACTCCCTGCCTCTGTCGGCACAAAAGTGGATGAGATCGTCCCTTTGTCACCTTCAGAAGTAGGTCCCGCCCCGGAACCAGCCCCAGAAACGACCCCCGAGGTTGATCCGACACCGGAGATACCAGTGCCCGAACCCGAAAAGCCGAAAACCGAGCCCGAAAAACCCAAGCCTGAAGAACCGAAACCTGAACCGAAGCCGAAAACCAAGCCCGAAAAGCCGAAAACCGAAAAAGAAGATACCTCAAAAACAGGTAGGACTGTGGGCATGGTGATTGCTACACTCTTCATTCTTGTCGGCATCGGTGCTCCGGTTGCATATCTCGTGTACCGTTTCGTCTTCGCAGATGATGATGACGACTGGCACGATGATGACACACAATATGACAATACACAGGAATCAACAAATCCCTTAGATTGGTAGTTATTCATAGGTTGTACATAGCGGTGCAAAATCTGCTGTACCACAAAAAACAATAGGTAAAGCATAAGGTAATCTTCCAAGTTATGATTGATCATCTGAAAGAAATACATAGCGTAGTGTATTTACCCCTAGCCCCTGACTCAGGTGAATCATCTTTCAAGGTTACACCAATTAATGAACCCTACCTTTACACTGATGCTAACCTCTATGTGGATACCTTTGATAATCCGAACCAATCCGTGAAAGTTACCGTGTCAAATGCTGGTGGTGGGACACTAAAAGTAGACCGAATTCGTATCCCGCGCGAGTTCGGAGGATGGGTGAAAAGAGGAGAAAAGGTAACACCTGCAACACTAACGACAACATCGTCTCCCTTAGAGATTGAACTGAAACTCGCCCTAAAAGAACTGCCGAATCCCTCGACCGTAAATGTTGCGGAACTGCACCTAATTTCTAACTCCAAGAGAAAAGCGTTCAGTAAAGTGCTATTAGGTGTCCGTCCCCCTATAGATCAGGACTCTAAAGTGCTTGTGCCGGAATATATCAACTTTGGGGAAATCGCTGTCTGGCACGTTTCACTTACCAATAGTCAGGAAAATAAGACACCAAAAGAGGCTGATTTTTTTCTTATCTGGCACTTTTGGTCCGATCCTCCAACACAGTTTGAGATTACACAAAAAGATGATTTCTCTTTTGATGCTACCCTTCGTTCACAGCAATACCAACTCACTTACGAATTAAATATACAGAGACCGGGTGTCGTGATGCCACAACAGAAAAGAGGTAGGCTTAACCTAAAATCTTTCCGGCAGGAGACTCCAATTGCTAACGTCAGTCCACACCCATTTTCAGGCGCGGTTACTTCAGACACTGAATGGCTGACAGTCCCTCACGAAATCAATATTGAACGGTATGACACAACTAACCTCCCTATCTCCCTAAATATTGAAAAACTCAAACAGGGACGCAACTTTGGGGAACTTGCCGTTTCTGATAAGAAAATTCCGGTTTGGGCGTGGTATAGAACTATTGGAGAAACTGCATTAACATTAGATCAAAATCAACCGAATCTCCACCGCGTTGAAGAATCTCCTGTGGAGAGTGCCCCTTTGCCTATTGAGGTAGTGCACGCGCAGGAAGATCCTCAAACTTTTATGATCTTTGAGGACTTAGATTTCCAATTTCCATTGGCAGAAGGAAACCGCGTCGGCTACCTGATCGGGGATTTTAATCAATGGACACCACGCACGCTTTTTATGACTCCAGACCAGTATCAGAAGGTTTTCACTGCTACCCTGAGCATCTCAGATGGGACATACCTTTTCCGCGCTGAAATTGACGGTGAAATGCGATTGGATCCCACTCATTTACACGAGGTCGTCTGTTGCGCACACGGTTTAGCTTCCAGAATGCAGATCGAGAGACGAAGACAGAAGGTTACCCTCCGAAATAGATCAAAACGAAAGGTAACATTGCGGCTTCGGTTCTCAATAAAATGGATACGGGTTGAACCTGCTACTGTTGTGCTTCCAGCGAAAGGAAGCAGTGAGGTCTCTATGGTCCTTCAGCCGGAAAATCTCCGACTCGGTCTCAATTTAGGGTGGATTGAGATGGAAACTGAAGAAGAACCCAAGCAGTCGCGCCGTGAGCCGATTTTCGTCATGGGTATGACCAATGGTGCCGTCCCTCTTCTCCGAA
Organism: Candidatus Poribacteria bacterium; assembly: GCA_965232545.1. Taxonomy (GTDB): domain Bacteria; phylum Poribacteria; class WGA-4E; order WGA-4E; family WGA-3G; genus WGA-3G. The sequence goes on along the minus strand of OZ246979.1, from coordinate 5,676,669 downwards.
ATGATGAATTAGTTTTTCCACAGATTGAACAAGGAAAAGCAGAAGGCATTCCGTTTGAACTTGATATCTTTGGTGAAGGGGAACTGAAAGGAGAAATCCAACCATCCACAGTCCTTCACTTTACAGAAGGCGATTTATATGTTCGGAACGAATCAGCATTTGAAACAATGGCAGCCGCACCACTTGTAGAGGTTGTGAGCGATAAACCTTCAAACGCTTATCGTAAACAGATCCATGCCTCGCTGATTACGAACTGTTATCTTAAAAATCGCCGTGTGATCCCCTTTATTGCGAAATACCAGATGATTCACTTGATTGCAGATCCACCCGCTTTGTATTTTCCCAAAGTTTTTCTCTTCGATAAGCCCCAATATGCTGACATAAGCGTAAGGCGTAGTGATGGCAAACCTGTTGAATGTACCGCCGAAATTCCTGAAGAATTAATGCAGCATGAATTTCTGAAGATTGCTACAAAAAACAGAAAGAATCAATGTCAATTTGTTCTGAATCCACAAGCAGTCCAATCCACAGGGAGGTTCACAGGGATTTTACACCTTAAGGATAAGGAATCCGGAATGACGCTGCCAATTCGATTTGCAACGGATATCGTTGGAAGCCATGCAAAGATTGAAGTCAACAACTCAAATCGAATTTCAAACTTATTGTCGGACGGAATCCCACTGGTGATAACCAACGTTGGTGAAACGGAATTAAGAATTTTTGATGTCCGGTTTAAAAATCTTCAGCTCTATTACACGCCACATCTCACACCAGAGCCAACACTTTACCCAGGCGAATCTATCAAAATGTTCATAAAAGCAAGAAGAAAGATGAATTTTTTCCGTAATGCCTTAATCAAAGACACTCTTATTGTCAGACTCAATGATTCCCAGTATCGCAATGGTTTTTTTGAGAAGGAAATCGTGTCTGATACCCAAGGACGTTTTCTAAATTCTGGGCAGTAGTGTAAGGAGGCAGATCCGCTTAACTTTCGGTGTGAATCTCAATGTAGACAATGACACATCAGGAAAAAATTAGGCTCACATGGCTCGTCAATATCGCTGTAGTGTGCTTGGGCTTTGGTCTGCTACTGCCTGTCATACGAATTGATCCAGGTGATGGAACTATCCGGCGTTTTATCATGGCTTTTATCACACCGGGTCCCTCAACCTACTCGATTTTGAGCAGTGTATGGGCGTTAATCAAAACGGGTGTCGCCATGGATACTCTGCTCGGAATTATCATCTTTCTCTTTTCAGTTGTTTTCCCAATCATGAAACTGGGTGTGTTCTATAGTGTTCTTAGCGGCGGTAATCCGAACGGACGTTTTCCAGAATTCGTCCATAACTGGGGACGGTTCTCTATGCTTGATGTTTATGTCGTCGCTATTCTCATTCTGGCTATCAGAAGCCTTCCTGGAGGCGCACAGATTCAACCGAGTTGGGGACTAATTCTATTCACAATCTCAGTGCTTCTCAGTCTTTATGTTTCAAAACGTCTTGAGACATAATTCCATTAAACATGCTTGCCTTACAGGGTTAATTCTTTTTTCAATGCCTTTCTATAGCATGTTGAAGAAACACCTCAGGAAGTAAACACTATAGCACTCAAGAGAGGCTTGGGAGTTCGCAGGGTTTATGTGTAAAATCCGGTGCAGTTAGGAAACCGCACCTACCATTTTGGAGGGGTGGCAGTGGGTGCGTGAGGGTTCCACGCGCCCACTGTTCTACCTTGTTGAGATTAGGCAAGGTCAAATCGATCGAGATTCATGACCTTGTTCCACGCAGCCACGAAATCATTTACAAACGCTTCTTGAGCGTCATCACACCCGTAGACTTCCGCAACGGCACGGAGTTGGGAGTTTGAGCCGAATACGAGATCGGCACGGGTGCCGCTCCACTTGCGTTCACCTGTCGAGCGATCGCGCCCCTCGAACAGATTCTCAGATGTAGAGGAGGGTAACCATTCGGTGTTCATGTCAAGCAGATTCACGAAGAAATCGGTCGTCAAGGTTTCAGGGCGATTGGTGAAGACCCCGAGTTCGGATTGACCGACGTTTGCATTCAGGACACGCAAGCCACCGACAAGAACCGTCATCTCAGGCGCGGTTAGCGTCAGCATGTGTGCTCGATCCACGAGTAACTGTTCGGCGGTTCCGTCGTGTCCGTTTGCGAGGTAGTTGCGGAATCCGTCGGCAGTCGGTTCAAGTACAGCAAATGAGTCCACATCGGTTAGCTCCTGCAAGGCGTCCGTGCGTCCCGGAGCGAAGGGAACCTGTACGTCGATACCGGCGTTCTTCGCCGCTGCTTCGACCGCGGCACACCCAGCCAATACAATCAGGTCAGCGAGTGAGACTCTCTTCCCGTCGGACTGGGATCCGTTAAATTGCTCTTGAATCTCCTCGAGCGTCTGAAGGACCTTCTCCAATTCGGACGGATTGTTGACTTCCCAATCCTTCTGGGGTGCGAGGCGAATACGTGCCCCGTTGGCTCCACCGCGTTTGTCGGTGCCGCGGAATGTTGCCGCAGATGCCCAAGCCGTCGAGACGAGTTGGGAAATGGAGAGTCCTGAGTCGAGGATATTGCCTTTGAAGGCAGCAATGTCTTGCTCGTCAATCAATTCATGATCGACATCAGGGACGGGGTCTTGCCACAACTGCGGTTCTTCAGGAACCCAGGGACCGAGACAGCGTGTGCGGGGTCCCATGTCGCGGTGGGTCAGCTTGTACCACGCCCTGGCAAAGGCATCTGAGAACTCCGCTGGGTTCTCGTAGAAGCGTCTGGAAATCTCTGCGTAGATTGGATCCTCTTTCAGAGATAGGTCGGTTGTGAGCATCATCGGCGCGTGCTTCTTCGAGGGATCGTGAGCGTCCGGCACCGTGCCTTGTGCGGATTCATCTTTGGGGGTCCACTGCCATGCCCCCCCCGGACCTTTTATCAGTTCCCAGTCGTAGTTGAACAGGTTCTCAAAGAAACCATTGTCCCACTTAGTCGGTGCGGCGGTCCAGGCACCTTCCAACCCACTGGTGATTGTGTGGACGCCCTTGCCACTGCCAAAGGTGTTCTTCCAGCCGAGTCCTTGCTCCTCGATAGAGGCACCTTCGGGTTCGGGACCGACGTATTCATCCGCATCCGCAGCACCATGCGTTTTGCCGAACGTGTGTCCGCCGGCGATGAGTGCGACCGTCTCTTCGTCGTTCATTGCCATGCGCCGGAACGTCTCTCGAATGTCTCTTGCTGCGGCGACCGGATCCGGGTTCCCGTTGGGTCCCTGCGGATTCACATAGATTAACCCCATCTGAACGGCACCAAGGGGATTCTCGAGTTCTCTGTCGCCGGTATAGCGTTCATCCCCGAGCCATGTGGTTTCTGATCCCCAATAGATGTCTTCTTCAGGCTCCCAGACATCCTCACGCCCGCCTGCGAATCCGAGGGTATTGAGACCCATCGACTCCAAGGCACAGTTTCCGGCGAAGATTATCAGATCCGCCCATGAGAGTTTCTTGCCATATTTCTGCTTGACGGGCCAGAGGATCCGGACTGACTTATCGAGGCTGGCGTTGTCGGGCCAACTGTTGAGGGGTGCGAAGCGGAGTGTGCCAGAGGCACCGCCGCCGCGTCCGTCGCCAATGCGGTACGTGCCGGCACTGTGCCACGCCATTCGGATGAAGAGGGGTCCATAGTGCCCGTAGTCGGCGGGCCACCAGTCTTGTGATGTCGTCATCACCTTATAAACGTCCTGTTTCAGCCCCTCCAAGTCGAGTGTCTCGAACGCCTCGGCGTAGTTGAAATCCTCACCCATAGGATTAGATGTGGGTGGATTCTGGTGGAGCATTTTCAGGTTCAACTGATTCGGCCACCACTGTTGGTTCGCTATCGTGCCCCGTGCGTGAGGCTGGTGCATCATCGGGCACTTACTTTCGTTGCTCATATTTCCTCCAATCGTGTTCTGTGGCGTATTCTCCCTAAGTACTTGTTTGAAAAATTCAAATGGATCCTTGAAAGTTGTGATCTTATGAAAAAGGGAGATTTACATCCTATTTCTTCTATATATTATACATCAAAATTCCTAAGAATGACAAGTTTAAGTGATGCCAACTCTGAAAGATAGATTCGCATTTCAGAGATTTTGAAACTCAGAGGAAGGGGAATGTAAGAGACGCGTGAATTGCGCGACTACGAACCGGTTTTTTCGTTCTTATTGTTTTTTCAGATCCGCCCACTTGCCAACCAAATTGACTCGCTGTAAGGAGGGAGCTCCCGGCACATTGACGGGAATAGGAACCGTCCATTCACTCCTTAAGAACCATTGATCCCAATCGAAACTCTCAAGCAGCACCTGCCGTAAAACCAGCGGATCCTCCATCTCCTTGAGCACCTGAAAGATGTCAAATCGCTTATAGCAGGAGATTCCGAAGTCTACCTTTCGCCCCGTGTCATCATACAGACGATAATCAAAGCCTGGCGCAGGCGATGTCGCAAATCCGATCCCTGTCATCGGGAAAGGTGCCTCTTCTGGATCCTTTATGAACGCAAAGCCACCTTCTACCCCTTCAATTTTTGCGTCAACAACAACGGAATTCTCTGCTGTGAGCAGATACTCTCGATGGTAGTTATAGGGGAGTGCGACTTGTAGTTTCCAGCCCTCCAAGTTCTCAAGATCTTCGCCGGGATGCACATAGATAGCAACCCAATCAGGTTTATAGATAGACACACGGTTGTGTAAATCCATTTCTAACTTGACTTCATAGATGAGGACTCGTCGGGTGCGTCCTGCAAACCCGTCGGATCTCACCCAGCCAACGGGACATTCGAGTATAATCTTCCGCTTCCGTGGTGTCTCTGGGGCTGGAATAGTTGAAAACGCAATCGGTCCGAAGACTCTATCTTCAGCCGGATCTATCCGCCTGTCTTCGGTTTCTGCTGCCCCCGCACGCACGATGAGTTTCACAGTTCCGGCGGCATTGGCGGGCAGTCGAATCGTTGCGATATAGGTCTGTGCGGGTTCTGTTGTGGGTGTCAACGCCTCTAAAATAGCAGTGCCGGTGCCGGTATCAAGTTTTGTCTCTACGATGATATCCTCCATTTGAAAGCCATAGACGGGTTCATCGAATCTGATGGTGACGGGCAAAGTCTCGGTGGGCGGATTTTCAGGATAGTCTTCAAAGGCCACCGCCCGGTCGGCATCGATCGAGTCAGGTCGCACATAGAGGAATTTCCGTAACGCGTCTGGGTCATCGAGTTTGGTCAGATCAAAGCGAGCATCATCGAAACGCAAGTCCTGGAGTTTCCCGGTTTGGGGTCGAAGCCGTGCTAACTTCAGTAACTCACCAACATCCGTAATTCGATGATCCCTGATAAACAAAGTTATTAAGTTGGTTAGAGGCAATAGCGGATCGGTTGTCCGAATTTTACTACCATCGAGGTACAAGGTGCCAAGTGTCATCAATTTGGACAACACCGAAAAATCACGAATCTCATTATGGCTGAGATCCAAGTTTTTTAGCTTGATTAGGTTGGACAACACTGAAATATAACGAATCTCATTATGGGCGAGATTCAAGGTGCGTAGGTTGGTTAGACCGGACACCGCTGAGATATCACTAACCTTATTTCCAGTTAAGTCTAAGGATGTTAGCAGGGTTAGACCCTTCACCGCTGAGATATCACTAATATTATTATTATTTAAGCTCAAGGATATTTTTAGGCTGGTTAACTTCGACAGCTCTGAGATATCACTAATGCTATTATCATCTAAAGTCAAGGATGTTAGGCTGGTTAACTTGGACAGATCTGGGATATCACTAATATCATTCCTATGAAGACGCAAGAACTGTAGGTTGGTTAGACCGGACACCGCTGAGATATCACTAATATTATTCTTGTCAAGATACAACTGTGTTAGGCTGGTTAGACCGGACACCGCTGAGATATCACTAATGCTATTGTTACTGAGAGTCAACTGTGTTAGGTTGGTTGCATATCCTAACCCAGTGAGGTTTCCTATGTTGTCGCCGGCGACACTCAAAATTTTAAAGTCCGAGTGCGCCATATCCACGTCTGTAAAGGCGGTGCCAACTACTATACCGTCGGTTTGGAGTTGTTGCAGCACTCGTGTCCGTAATTTCTCATCCGGCATCTCCGTCGCAGTTATGGTGGTTTGCGCAGTGCCAACGTCAACCCAAATCGCCAACATAATTATCATAACGCCAAAGCATAGAGAAAAAAAATTCATAAAACATCCTTTCTTGGCAAATCAAGGCACTGCCTTAGGGTTTACAGATATTATAATTCAAGCTGCTACAAACACTATCGGAGGTTCAATGCGGTTTTCAGGCATTTGTCCTCGTTAAGTTATGATAGGATAAATTTTATTGTTTGTCAAAATTAAAAACAGTAAGTCTTAATACAACTCATGATTATTTAGTATGAATTCTGAAAAGCGGTTTGGTTAGGAAACCGGACCTACCGAGTCAGAGGATCGAGCTGGGCGCGAAAAATAGAAAACTGAAGAGTCCTAAAGCCGTATGGATTAGACATGCAGATTTTCAAGAAATGTGGTATAATAGAAATAAGTTTAAGTAATCGCGGAGGGCACATTCCTATTTTGGATACCATAGATTATCTATGTAGATGGCTATCAATTTTACTTCTCTTTTGTATTAGCACCGGGGTGCATGCCGACACCGAAGAACTTCGGGTGGAGGCATCCCGGACCTATCAGAGCATCGAAATCGATGGAGAACTTTCAGAGTCTGATTGGCAGAAAGCGACACCTATCCGTCAATTTATTCAGTTTGAACCCGATGCAGGCGAACCGCTGACCGAAGCAACGGAGGTTCGGATCCTTTACGATGACAAGCACATCTATTTCGGTTTCGTCTGCAGTGAACCCGAACGTTCCAAGATTATTGCCAATAAGATGCGCCGTGATGCCATGATGTGGGACCAAGACAACGTCTTTGTGCTGTTGGATACTTATAACGACCGGCGGAGTGGTTTCTTCTTCCGTGTCAATCCGTTGGGTGCGCGGGAAGATGTCGCACTCATGGACAGTGGCGACAGTCGAAATGAGAATTGGAATGCAGTCTGGGACGCTCGCGCAAAAATTAACGGCGATAATTGGACGACAGAGATCGCGATTCCCTTCAGTCAACTCCGGTTTAAAAAGGAAGATACACTGACCTGGGGTTTGAATCTCGGACGCACCGTCCGAAAAAATCAGGAAGAAGGCACCTGGTCACCTGTGCCGGCAGCGTATACGTTCCTGGCACGCTATCGGACGACGGACTTAGGGACGCTCACAGGTTTATCTGGGATCTCACAACGCCGAAATATTGAGTTTCTGCCGTATCTTCTTCCCGGCGTTGCCCGGACAGAGGAAGAAGGGACAGTGGGCGTGCTCGATTTAGGGGCGGACATGAAGGTAAGTGTCACCTCAAATCTAACCGCCGATTTAACCGTCAACACAGATTTCGCACAGGTCGAGGCGGATCAGGAGCAAGCGAATTTAACAAGGTTCAGCCTCTTTTTCCCAGAGAAACGTCAATTCTTTTTGGAAGGCGCGGGTTTATTCGATTTTGGTATCCCACGGACGAGTTTCAATGCACCGCCGCCGCTCCTACTTTTTTATAGCCGTCGCATCGGTATTGAAGAAGGACACGCTATCCCGATTATGGCGGGCGGAAAGATTACCGGTAAAGTGGGCGGCTTCGGTGTGGGGTTGCTGAACGTTCTCACGGATAAACACGCAGCAGATGCTACGGAACATTTGGACGCGGTCGATGTTGATAGGACGAACTACTCCGTTCTGCGTATCAAGCGCGATCTCTTCACAGGGTCGAGTCTCGGTGTGATTGGAATTAATAAGCAAGGTCTCGATGCACACAACAGCGCGACTGGCGTTGATTTTATCTATCGTCCCACGGGCGAGATGAATTTCCGAGGTCTCTGGGCACGCACGTTTGAATCGCGCGAACTCAGCAGGCAAGCCCCATCTGGAAACAGTGCTTTACCAAGCGAAAATCCAAACGCGTTTTACCTCGGTGGCAATTGGCAGAGCGAAGTCGCACGTGTGAACGCCTCCTATACAGACATCGGTGATAATTTCAACCCCGAATCCGGCTATGTGTATCGTACAGGCAGCCGATGGTTTCGGGGCGAAATGCGAACCACGCCTTATCTCCACTGGAACGGGTTTCGTCGGTTGTGGGCTGGACCGGAGATTGATGTCATCCTTAATTCAGATAATGAATTAGAAACACGAACCTTTATCTGGAGCACGTGGCTTGAATTGGAAACGAACGGTTGGGGTGGTCTCCGAATCCATCGAAATTTCGAGAACCTCACCGAGGACTTTGAAATTCGGGAAGGGATCATTATTCCGAGAGGCAGGTACAGTTACAATAACTACAATCTCATGCTCAATGCTGAAGGCAAAGTCTTTAACGGACGTTTTGGGTTCAATGTCGGAGATTTCTACAACGGCACCCGACGCGGATTTGACCTCCGTCTTGATCTTCGGTTCGGTGGACGCTTCAGTTTGGAACCGAGATACGAGTTTAATCGCGTCACACTGCCCGAACAGGGCGCGCCTGACAAAACAACAGCCTTTGATACAAACATCTTTGGTGGACGTGTTGTCTATTCGTTTTCCACTGATCTCTTTACCAAGATTTTCGTTCAATGGAACAGTGATCGGAATCTGGTTACCACAAACTTCTTAATTAATTACATCTACAGCCCCGGTAGTGATTTCTATTTTGTTTTCAATCAGACATACGGAACAGACAGTATAACATCAGGATTGCTGGATACGACTCTGGTTGGCAAAGTAACCTATTGGTGGAATCCATAATGGCAGTCAGCAGTCAGCTATCAGCAGTCAGAAAGCTACAAGATTCGCAGTACTCGGCTACAGGAAGGTCGTAAGGATGGAAGAACGGAAAATGCCAGAATTCGGAGATTGCACCTACTGAAATAGGAGGGTATAGAATGAAGATTGTTGATGTGAAAACGTATCTCGTTGATGTGCCGCCACCGCATTGGGGCGGAAGGCGTTGGATTTTTGTCAAACTGATAACGGACGATGGCATCGAAGGTGTAGGTGAATGTACCTATCACACGCAATTGAACCATGTCGTTATTGAACTCATTAAAGACTGGGGAGAACGTTACCTCATTGGTGTAGACCCATTTCGGATTGAAAGGATATGGTCTACACTTTATGAAGGACCGTGTGTACGGCACTCCGGTCCCCTGACGAGTCCTGCGATGAGCGCGATTGAGATGGCGTGTTGGGACATCGTTGGAAAAGCACTCAACCAACCGATTTACAATCTGTTGGGCGGTATGTTCCACGAGAAGCTGCGCGCCTATTCGTATTTGCTGCCATGGCGGCAGGGTGATTCTCCAGAAAAGACCGGGGAACTCGCGCTCTCTTACGTCGAAAAAGGATTTACCGCAGTCAAGTTCGATCCAGTCAATCCGAACACTGCAGATAGATTGGAAACGCTCGACTACGCAGAGAGCGTCATCCGAGGAATTCGCGATGCTGTCGGGGATCGTTGTGATATTCTGATTGGCACGCATGGACAGTTCAACACAAACAGCGCAATCCGTTTCGCGAAACGCGTCGAGCCTTACGACCCACTCTGGTTCGAGGAACCGCTACCGCCTGAAAATGTCAAGGAGATGGCACGCGTCGCACAATCAACAAGCATCCCGATTGCCACCGGAGAGCGACTGTTGACGAAATACGAGTTCGTGGATCTGCTGGAACAACAGGCAGCATCTATTCTGCAGATGGATTTGACAATCACAGGTGGTATCCTTGAGGCGAAAAAGATCGCATCGATGGGTGAGGCGCATTATGCCCAGATCGCCCCGCATCTGTATGGTGGTCCGATTGGGGGTGCTGCGAATATCCAGTTGGATGTCTGTAGCCCGAATTTCCTGATTCAGGAAGGTATCCATACATGGGATGGCTTCCATACTGATATCCTCAAGGAGCCGATACAGTGGGAAGATGGCTACATCATTCCATCAACGAAACCAGGGCTTGGGGTTGAATTGAACGATGCGGTTTTGGAGAAGCATTCTGTTGCGGTTTAAGGGATAGTGTGCTATCCCTTTTGAATTTTAGGGTAGTTCGTAGTGAGCGAAACGTGCAAGAATGCACTTCGCATGAATCAGAATCAACGGTATGAAGTGCTTATGCACTTCCCCGGGTATGAATGCCTTATGGCATTCCCCGGGGCGAGTACGCCGCAGAATTGCGCGACTACGAACCGGGATTTCGCTAAGGAGTCAGCGGTTCTTCACAGGAAGGCGAATGTAAGAGGCGCAATGAATTGCGCGACTACGAACCAGACTGACCTTGAGTTTGAAAGTAATACCTAAGAAATCGAATTATCTGAAGTATATCTGTCAAAATGGGTTAAAAGGATCAAGTAGAGTGGATCGAGGTATTTGTGATGTACTTAGTTTGTTATTCATGTAAACACGGTTATCGCGTGCATCAAGATAGTATTAACTTTGTTGAGGAAAAGACCTGCTCAAACGGGCATGTTCACGACATACGATGCCGGTGTGGTCGGAAGATATATGTCGTCCAACGTGTTGATTCAAGGCGTTGGAAATCTATTGATCGCAAAGTTCTTTGGAAATATCCGGACGCCCGGACGCCCGGGAAGTAAGTACGGGGGAACAAAGACGGAATGGAAACTGCAGAGACACCCACGGGGACACTTGATCCGATCCCCAGTTTAGTTGAAGAAACACTTGAAAAATTAGACATTCGCCCTGAACAGATCCGATTTGCTGTGCAAAGCGATGTGAGTTCAACAGGTAGCTACGGCGAAGAATGGTTTGCGCTAACGGATGCCGCGATTTTCACCGTAACAGGTGAGGGTGAGGTGCTTCACTATATCCCCTATAAGAATGTGCTTGGCATTCGTGCCGAGATCGTTGTAGACGCTGGGATTCTGGTCCTGGAAACACAAGAAGGTACGATCGATCTGATTCGGTACTCCAACGGTTGTGCGTCGAAGTTCGGATTTGTCGCTCGATTTATCGGTGACGAAATTGAATTTCGGGACGGCAAACGGGACGAGGCACCGATATGGGACTACAAGCCGGAGGAACAATTCTGTCAGTCCTGCGGTTTACCGTTGCCAGATGAGTTTTCGCCTTGCCCGGCATGTACCAAAAAACACAAGGTCATGTTGCGGATTTTGTCCTACATACAACCGTATCGCGGTAGGGCAATCCTTTTCATGCTCTTTGTGATTGCCGGAACACTCATTTCGCTTGTACCGCCATATTTTTCTCGTATCCTGATTGACGATATCCTGATGCCGAGCGGTGTTGATACCGCGGCGTCCGAAGCATCGAGCACATGGTTAGGCTCTATTTTTCGCGATATTGATTCGGCGGCATTAGCCTTGTCAATTGCTGTAGGCACGCTATTAGCCATACAAATTATCCGTGAAATTTTCACAATTTTTCGGCTACGTTTGGGGGCTTGGTTGACGTTCCGCGTCGCGGCGAATATCCGAGCGCACGTCTATCAGCACTTGCACAACCTATCAATTCGATTCTTCGATAAACGAAAAACAGGGACGGTTATCTCGCATATCACAGAGGATAGCGAACGGCTCCAGGACTTCATGTTAGAGGGACTCTCGTTTCTTGCAGTGGAACTGTTGCTCTTCTTCGGGATTGGAGGGATGCTGTTCTGGATGAACTGGAAACTGGCATGTTTCATCTTAATCCCGATTCCGATAATTGTCTTTGGAGCGGGTTGGTTCTGGAAGAAAGTGCGGAGTCTTTGGCACCGCGCGTGGCGCCGTCGCTCAAAATTGTTCGATGTCGTCAACGATTCGGTATCCGGCATTCGGGTCGTCCGTGCGTTCGGACAACAACGGAATGAAGTCAATCGGTTCGACGATGCGAACGTAGATGCCCGAGACTACGAAACGCATGCTGAGATGATCTGGGCGACCTATTATCCACCGCTGATGTTCGCTGTCCAGTTAGGTTCCCTCATCGTTTGGTATGTCGGGGGTCTCAATATTATCGGCGGGACAATGACGTTCGGGACCTTGATGGCTTTCCACGCCTACCTGATGATGTTCTATGAACCGCTGCGCTATATCAGCCCGCTGATTAACTGGGCGTCCCGTTCGATGACGGCGGCGGAACGACTTTTTGAGGTGATCGACTCCCAACCGGAGCAGTTGGACGATGGCAACCTCAAAGCGATGCCTGCAATCACTGGGGAGGTCAAATTCCACAATATGACGTTCGGTTACGATTCGCACAAACCGGTGCTTCGGGACATCAATCTCCATGTGAAACCGGGTGAGATGATTGGACTCGTTGGACATTCGGGTGCGGGGAAATCGACGCTCATCAATTTGATTTGTCGGTTCTATACACCGGACTCTGGACGTTTAGAAGTCGATGGTGAGGACATCAAGGAAATCGATCTCAAGGATTTGCGCCGACAAATTGGCGTCGTGTTACAAGAACCGTACCTGTTCAGTGGTACCATCGCCGAGAACATCGCCTACGCGCATCCCGATGCAACTATGGAGGACATTATCACAGCGGCGAAGGCGGCAAACGCCCATGAATTTATCGTCAAGTTCCCCGACGGCTACGATACAGAAGTCGGTGAACGTGGTGGACGGCTGTCTGGCGGTGAACGACAACGTATCTCCATCGCACGGGCAATCTTGCATAACCCGCGAATCCTGATTCTTGATGAAGCCACCTCATCTGTGGATGTGGAAACTGAGAAGAAAATCCAGCAGGCGATCGACAGGCTCGTGCAGAACCGGACGACGTTCGCGATTGCCCACCGGCTCTCTACGCTCCGAAATGCTGACCGGCTTTTCGTGATTGAAAAGGGAAAAGGCGTTGAGTGCGGATCTCACGAAGAACTCATGGAGCAAAAGGGTATCTATTACAAACTCGTAGAAACACAGCGCGAAGCCGCGAATGTGCGCGCAGCAGCGCAAGCAGTGGAGAGGTAAACATGCCAAACGAAAAAAAAGAAAAACAAGCCACTCTTGCGGCGGCACCGACAGTGATGCCCGTGCCATCTGAATCGGATGACTTCACGCCGCGCTACTTGGACGCTGCCGAACTGACGTTCACGCGTTCTGAGGTGGGAACGGTGCGGCTTGAAATTCGGGATGAAGCCTGCTACTTGCGCGTAGTGGTGAGACGACTGATGCCACTCAGCAATCCGGACAGTTATATCTCGCTTGCTGCGGATGAGGACACCGAAATCGGGATTCTCGTGAACCCATCGAAACTCACACCGGAGAGCCAAAAAATCCTACAGGAAGAGTTGGATAAACGGTACTTCACGCCGACGATCGAGAAGATTTATCGGGTGAAAGAGCAATTCGGCATCCATGAATGGGAGGTCGAAACGGAGCGAGGTCGTGTAACCTTCGCGGTGCGTGGGTTGAATCAGAACATCAAACAGGTGCCGCCTGCGCGACTTTTCGTGACGGATGTCCGAGGCAATCGATACGATATCCCGGACTACCGAGAACTGGATGCAGAGAGTTACCAACAGATTCAACGGCATCTCTAAGGATACCAAGGACACGGCAATATCAAAAAATTGAGGAACTTCAGCCGTAATGAAACGGAGGCGGTTCTTACGGAGAAGGGGGAAATCCACAGAAATACCCAAGCAAAATACTTCTGGCAACACGCCGAAAGTGCGACCAATAACTGGCGTATTTGGGCGGAATCGAAGTATTAACTTGACATCATATATCGAATTAGATATAATTAGGTAATACAATTCAGAAACCAACGTGGAAGAGGTGGGGTGAGTCTGGGCGATCTCAGAGCGGGATCGTTTTCCAACAGCGTCATCAATTCGGTCTCTTCAACATCGCTCTATCCGATACTGATATTAGAACCCTGATGCAGGGCTGGCAGTTTCCATTACGGCTGCCAAACCGTCTGGTGATCTTGCCATTACATGGGGTAAGGTTAAGCTGTAAGAGGACGGTTTTCCATTTTCTATTTTATCTCAGGTTTTTCCATTTTCATTCTATTTCTCAGAAAGTAAGGAGGAACTATCGATGATACGGGTATTGGTGATACAGGTCATAGCTTGCGCATGTCTAACTTTTGCGTTCCTTTCACTCAGCGTAGCTGAAATTAGCGTAGATGACGCAATCGGGATATGGCTCTTTGACGAAGGTAAAGGAAATGTAGCGAAAGATTCTTCACCCAATGGCAACGACGGCGAGCTCATAGCCGGACCTAAATGGGTTGAAGGTAAGTTCGGCGGTGCTCTGGAATTTGATGGCAGCGGGACCTCGGTCGAGACGGAAAGTGCTGACAAACTGGCTGAGTTTGAACTCGGCGATAAGACCGACTTTACTGTTACCGCTTGGTTTAAAACGGATACAGGCACGGGTTTCATAATGAGTAAAACAAGGCTGGCTGGAGACTGGACTGGGTTTGAAGTCAAGTTCAGTGGCGGCGGACAAATCAGGACCTGACTACAGACTGAACCTGTCACAGTTTGTGACAATAGAGGTGCGGGTCTTGACGACGGAAAGTGGCATCATCTTGCGGTGGTTTTTAGCAGAACAAAGGGTGAGCGATATGTCTACGTCGATGGAGAACAGCAGGGAAACCCTATTGACCATAGCTCGGTGAAAGGTAGCATTGATCACGAGAACGGCTTTGCAATCGGCGTCAGCATGGGTGATCACAGAGGCGGTTCATTTTTCAACGGTGTCATTGACGAGGTCGCCATTTTCAGAGGCGAGCTGGATGAAGACGATATCGAGATGGTCATGAATAATATGGAGGAAGTGCTCCCAGTTTCTCCATTGGGGCAGCTCACTACCACATGGGGTCAGGTTAAGCAGACTTCCCAATAGATATTCCCTTTCATCATCTCTTCGGTGATAAGACCCCGTTGCTTTCGCGCGGGGTCTATCACTTGCTATCCTCAAATAAAGAAGTTCGAGAGAACGAAGCGGCAAGGAGGTTTTGATAATGGAAAAGAATGAGAGAGAAATTCTATATAATGGGATTCGTCTGCCGGAAGAGTGGCCCCCACGAAATTTGTGTGACACAACCCTTTCACCTCTCTCAGTACCCTACTTAGAAAATCCGCCGACAGTTATTCATATAGATACGGGAAGACAACTGTTTGTAGATGACTTTCTCATTGAAAATACTAATCTAAAAAGGGATTTTCACAACCCACGCTTATATGAAGATAATCCGGTTTTAAAGCCTGAAACGCAACTGGAGATCAATAATGGGAAATATCCGGTTGCCTCTCCGTTTAATGACGGCGTTTTTTATGATCCCGAAGACCAGTTATTTAAAATGTGGTATCATGCTGGATGGTTCGATGGTGTGGGTTATGCGATCAGTGAAGATGGCTTACATTGGCATAGACCCATGTTAGATGTAGCACCAGCGACGAACAGGGTACTTCCGGTAAGGGAAGGATATCGGCGAGATGGAGCCACAATCTGGTTAGACCCCGAAACAGACGACCCGAATCAAAGGTTTAAAATGTTTGTATACTTCCGTTCTCCTGACGGGGAAGGCGGGGAAGTTTATACCTCATTTGATGGTATCCACTGGGGTAATCCAGTAAGAACGGGTCCTTGTGGGGATAATACGACTTTTTTCTATAATGCCTTCAGGAAAAAGTGGGTTTACAGTATTAGGACCTCGAATCGTACGCTTGGACGCACCCGAAGTTATCGCGAACACGAGGATTTTATCACAGGTGCTTCATGGAAGAAGGAGGATGTGGCCTTCTGGGCGAGAGCTGATGAACTGGACCCAGCTGACCCTGACCTCGGATACGCACCACAACTATATGACGTTAACGCCGTTGCCTATGAGAGCGTGCTTCTGGGCTTGTTTGCAATTTTTAAAGGTCCACCCAATGAGCTATGTGCCATAGCGGGATTCCCTAAGACGAATGAACTGGTGTTAGGGTATAGCCGCGATGGTTTCCACTGGCATAGACCTGTTCGCAGTCCTTTTATCGCCGCATCGCGAAAGGAAGGCAGCTGGAATAGGGGTTATATTCATGCGGCAGGTGGTGGGTGTTTGGTAGTGAATGATAAGATTTACTTTTATTTTGGTGCCTGGTCGGGAGAGTCACCTACACTCGGTAGACACATGTATGCAGGAGGTACGACTGGACTCGCAATACTTCGCCGAGACGGTTTTGCTTCCATGAATGCCGGTTTATCTACTGAATCTTTAACAACGAGACCCGTGATATTTAACAAGGGCAAGCATCTTTTTGTGAATACGAATACAAAAAAGGGTATGCTCCAAGTTGAAATTTTAGACGATCAAGGCACTGTGATTGAGCCATATTCCCATATAAACTGCGTTCCCATAAGCAAGGATACGACCTGCCAATTAGTCAGGTGGAAAACAGGAGAAGATTTATCTTCTCTGGCGGGTAAGTCGGTGAAATTTAGGTTTTATTTAACAAACGGACAGTTATATTCTTTCTGGGTGAGTCCGGATTTAGCAGGTGCCAGCGATGGCTATGTGGCGGCTGGCGGTCCAGGATTTAGTACTGCGATTGATACCGTTGGCTCTCTCGAAAGATCTTAAACGTCAACTGCCGAACTTCTATCAAAGGAGCAGCGAATGGACACATCATCTATACATTGGAGTCAAACCGACACCGTCGCCCCAGCAAGCCGCGTGCCTGACCTGCTGCGGCCGGAAGTGCTTCAGGCATTTGACCGCACATTCTTCGAGCGCGAAGGATATTGGGTGTGGGAGGGTATACTGACCGACGCTGGTCGCAAGCGGTGGACGGAGAGCTTGCAGAAGTTACAGCAGATGAACGATGAGATCGTCATGGACACCGACTGGGCTGCCATTGACTTCGCGGGCCGGGAGCTACAGCCGCCGTTGCCGGAGCAAATCACCCCGGAGTTTTTGGCGACGTGTTGCGGCGGCTCAGAGCAGATGCGCTTCATGCCACGAGGACTGTTTGGATACATGCGCGAGCACGGGCTGTTCGGCCCAGGTCCTGCGTTGGTAACACGCGGGTACGAGTCGCAAGGGGTCATGCCGGAGCATTTCTCGATTGGATACGACGACTTCATCAGGGATGTTGCCACCGCCCACCCTCAGATGATGGAGTTATTCACCAAACTTTTCGGTGACCGCTTCATACTCGACCACTGCAACATGCTCAACCGGACACCGGGCTCAATAGGGCGGCGGTGGCATGCTCACCAGTATCGGCAGGGGCAGTACGAGGTCGAAGATCCGATCGGTACCGGACACGCCCTTACCACCGAGTATCTGCAACGGCAGTGTATTCGGACACTCTGCTACCCAGAAGGTGCAACCCTCGAGGAGGGTGGGGAACTTGGGGTCATCCCGGGTGCTCATCTCTACCGCATTCCGTATAAATGGAACACCGAGCGCCCCGATGATGACGCCGCCATGAAAGCGGGCTGGCTGAAGGGAAAGATCCATGCCTTCACGGGCAAGCCGTTGGAAATGGTACGCTTCTCGCTACCGCCCGGGAGCATGGTCTCGTTTCCGCATCACATGCCGCATCATGTCGGCTATCGCAAGATAGGAACCCCGACCCGATGGGGCTTGCTGATAGCGTATCGGACACCAGACCCCGACGCAAGCCCGGCCAAGTGGACAAATGGCATACCTGCCCATTGGGTGGAACGGGCCGCGGCGGAAGGAAGACTCTCCTCTGCGGCACGCCGAGTGCTTGAGGCGGACAATCCTCTCGACTGATTGGACATTTCAAATCGACAAAATCCGGTTCAGCCAAAGCGTTATGACTGACTACAGATGAACACGTCAAAACGGTTCGATACTCACTTAAACCCGACGAGCAAATCTGTTGGCGTATCCTCGCGGGCAGTTCTCATTGGGATAGTCTGTGCCGCCGGGGAATGTCTGATTGCGCCTTACAATGATTACGTGATTCGCAATGTCTTTCTCGCTGGCGGTCATTTTCCTGTCGGTCCATTTTTTGTCTTGACCCTCCTGGTGCTGATTGGCAACCGCATCTTGAGCGCAGTTTCTCCCAAACTCACACTGTCGGCGGGTGAATTGGTGACGATCTGGTGTATCATGGCAGCCGCCTCCGGCATTCCTTCGACAGGCATGATGAGATATGCGTTTCGCCCGCTTGTCGCCTACCAGTATTTTGCAACACCCGAAAATGATTGGGAAGCCCTTTTCCATCAATATATTCCCCACTGGCGCGTTGTTCGTGATGAGAATGCTATCAAATCCTTTTATGAAGGCATCTCTTTGGATGAATCCATCCCCTGGGGGGCATGGCTGATACCCCTATTCGCTTGGACCCTTTACGTTTTTGTCCTCTACTTCGTTGTGATATGCCTCTCGGTGCTGCTGCGTAGACAATGGGTCGAGATTGAGCGGTGTAGTTTTCCGCTGGTTGTGTTGCCTGTGGAGATGGCAAACACCCCGCCGGGAGCGAGAAATTCACTCTTCAGGCACAAAGCATTATGGGTCGGATTTGCCATTCCCGTATGCATTCACACGTTGAACGGCCTTCATGCGTTCTTCCCTGGCGTGCCGGAATTTCCCGTCCGATTCAATCCCCATCCCTACTTAATTGAAAGACCTTGGAGTGCCCTGAGACCTTTGCAACTCAACTTGTATTGTTCGATAGTGGGGTTCAGCTATTTACTGCCGCTTGAGGTGTCGTTGAGCCTGTGGTTTTTCTTTCTATTCTTCAAACTCCAATGTCTTATCGGCTCGATGCTCGGTTTCCAAATCACCAAAGGTCCAGGCGTGCAGTGGAACGCGTATTCGTTCAGCGCTTCTCAGGAAATCGGTGCGTGCCTCATCTTTGTCATCTACACCCTTTTCAAAGCACGGCATCACATCAGAAGCATGCTTGTCA
Source organism: Candidatus Poribacteria bacterium (assembly GCA_965232545.1). Classification (GTDB taxonomy): domain Bacteria; phylum Poribacteria; class WGA-4E; order WGA-4E; family WGA-3G; genus WGA-3G. Next base: position 5,657,718 of record OZ246979.1, on the reverse strand, counting down.
GTGCCTTTCGCAAAAGCGATGACGCAAACGAGGCGATGCCTTCTGGTTTGACAATTATCGGTCTCGTCGGTGGGATATTGCTGCTGGTGTTTGCCAATCATCTGATGGGAATGTCGTTGGGATTTGCGCTGCTTTTTGTGCTGGTGCTTTTAGGAATTTACATTGTCTTGACATGGCAAGTCATCCACGGCGGAATTCCTTTTGTCAATCCTTCGTATTCAGCGCATTACGTTCTCTTTACCACGCTGGGTTCGGCGAGGATCAATCCTTCAACCATGACATCGCTGTTTATGCATCCGGTCTCTCTCACGCGCGACTTGAGGGAGATTATGATGCCGTATGTGGCAAACGGTCTCAAGGCGGCCGATGCAGTCAAGGTCAGACGGAGGGGGCTGTTAATAGGTATGGGCGCGGCGATGGTTATCGGAACCCTTGTCTCATATTATTCCGTCCTCAAGGTCAGCTATGCACATCGTGCACCGTACACAGGTGGGGCGGGCGACATGCGGTGGTTGACTTCTCTGCTCGTTAGTGCTGAGACCGGGACAGATTGGACGAACACAGGTTTTATGGTCGGCGGCAGCCTTTTCATGGGGCTGTTGATGTGGCTGAGAAAGGTTTTCATGTGGTGGCCGCTTCATCCAATCGGGTATACAATGCTGAGTTCTTGGGCATCATTAAAGCTGTGGCCCTCAATCTTTATAGGCTGGATGATAAAGTATGTTCTTGTCAGGTACGGGGGATTGAGAATGTATCGAGGTGCGAGGCCGATATTCCTTGGGCTTGTGCTTGGCGAGATGACCTGCGCTGGCATCTGGGCACTTGTTGGAATGGCAACGGGCACCAGCACGGGTTATCGAATCTTGCTTAGTTGAATTGTAGGGGCGTATATGGTACGATAGGATGAAAGAAAAAGTTTTAGATCTGGGGGAATGAACCAATGACATTCATAGATTTCAAAGTAGGTTGGTTAAGTGGTATTGCCCCAATCCACTGATTTTGGTGTTATTTGGGCTTGTATTTTAACGAACCGTAAGGTAAATAAAAAAAATGAAACAGAGACGTTTCCACGCAGTTATTGCTTCAATCGGGTTGCATCTACTCTTTGCCATAATTGCGGCGTTGCTGTTTTCAGGACAACGGGAACTGAATAAAGATACCTTTGAGGCAACAATCGTTACGCTGAATCCTGCAAGGACGGATGTAGAAATCCGACCGACCCAACGTGCTGTCTCAAACACCCCCCTTTTAAGAGAAACTTCCACGGTTTACACACCGACACAAACGTCTCAGATGAGCCAACTTTCGAGAAGCGAAACGGAGGTCGTGCGACAAGCACCATCGTTAGACATCGAAACGGATATGCTGAATCCGACGGAACTTTCGGTGGCACCCACGCTGCCGAATACTCGTCAGTCGTCAGTCGTCAGCCGTCAGTTAAGAGGAGATTTGGTTAAATCAGAGTCCTCTTTAACTGATAACCGACAGCTGAAAACTGATAACTATTCAACAAGGAGCAGAGGAACAAACGCGTCGAAAACCGGACTCTCAGAATTTTTGGATGGCTCCTTACCGACAGGTGGCTTGGGAGATGGGTTCGATACGGCGTTTCGGAACCTCGTGAAGATACCGAAGGAGAAATTGGGGGGTGTTCTTGAAGGCACAGGAAGCGAGATTCGCGGACATATTCGATTGATCCGACTTAAACATTCGTTGTCGGATTGGTGGCAGGATCCAACGGCTATTCCTGCGCTCATCAAATGGTTGGAGGAACGAACTCCGATTCGGGCGGATATGGATTTCGCTGGCGGCGCGCTCCGGCTCACGGAACCCCAGATTATGGACGCTCCGCTCATCATTATGACAGGACACGATAAAGATATTACCGTCGGACGGGGGCTTGCGAAAGATGGTCCATTGCAGACAGGTTTCACACCAGAAGAACGCGCAGCACTTCGGAAATATATCGTTGAAAAAGGCGGGATGCTGTTTTTCGATGACTGCGGTTTCCATGGACTTTTCGCACACATTGTCGCTGATGAACTCCAACAGATTTTTCCAGAATATCCGCTCGATATTCTTCCGCATGAGCATGAGTTGTATAGTATTCATTATAATCTGCTGAAACCCCCCACAGGTGGTGATGTGTTCTGGGGAAATGAAAATAATGCACAACCGACGCAGTTCCGTTATCAGAAAGGGATTATCATTGACGGCCGGTTGGCGGTGGTCTACAATCGGAAGGATTACCTGTGTGCAATGGAAACGGCGGAGATTGAGAGCCGCACGATGTTAAGACTCCGCCGTTCTACGGATGTCTATCGGTTTATGTCGAATCTGCTGATTTATGCGCTGAAATATGGTGGGAATACGGATAGGACAGGCTATAAGGATTTTTAATTTTACCTTGCGGAGGAACAACGGGGTTTATCTTTGAATGACCTTCCTTATATCCGCCCTCCGCTACGCTTACGGGCTACGTTCCTATTACATTAGAAACTACTGGCTATTGCTTCTGAGAGGTTTTTTGGGAACTCGAACAGCGACCCCAAGTTCGTCCGAATTATCATGCGTCTGATGCCCCTATTGACGTTAACAAGCGCGGTCCGCCCGCCGCTCTGACGGACTTGGGTGGTGGTGGTGATAAGGACCCCTAAGCCTGCACTATCCATTGTTTCTGCACCCGCCATATTAAAAATCAGGGTCGGTGCTCCACCTTGTGCCTCGATCCCTTGGATATGTTCTTCAAGCATGGTTTTGAGGATCAGCGCATCTTGCCCGACAACTCTTCCCTTAATCTCTAAGACTGTGAAATTCTTCGTTTGAATGTTAATTTGCATAAGTTCCCTCTGCCACTTCTATACCCAAGTTTAGACGATTCTGCGTATATTCGCGCCAAAAAAACAAAAAACAAGCATCTTTTCAGAGGCTAAATCATAACAGGTTTCCGTTTTCGTTTCAAGGGACAAGATTGTCTATGTCCTATAGGACAAATTCTGCGATTTCTTCTAACTCCATGCATCGTGTAAGAACCGGAGCCAGTTGCCGTGCATAATCGCGGCGACATCATCGGCGTTATAACCACGCGCCTCCAACAAGCCCGTTAAGTTTTGCAAGTCAGCGATGGTGTCCAAGTCACTCGGAGATTGCTCGCGACCATAGCCACCATCTAAATCCGTACCGATCGCGGCATGACGACTGTTGCCTGCTAATTGGCAGATATAGTCAATATGATCAACGACGGTGCTCAAGGTCACCTTGTCGTGGGGAGTTTCACCGGTAACCCAGCCTGGATGGAGCATCCACGCATCGAAAGCGGCACCGATAACGCCATCCCGCTCAAAAATAGCACGTAATTGCGCATCGCTGAACTGACGTTGATGCGGCACGAGTGCCCGACAGTTATTATGACTGGCAAGGACTAATCCGTTGTAGTGTTCCAACGACTGCCAGAACGCTTGATCCGAGGAGTGGGTGAGATCGAGGATAACACCTAAACGTTCCATTTCAGCCAGTAGCGGGGGACCGAGTTCGGTCAACCCGATTTCTGTGCCTGTTCCTCCGGCGTAGCGTCCAGGACCGTAGTGCGTCAACCCAATCAGTCGTAACCCGCCATCAACCCAAACCTCTAACTGATCGGGTTGAAGAATCGGGTCGGCACCTTCCATACTAATTACAAACCCCAAAGGAGGTGTATCATGGGGATCGCTTTTATCAGTTTCCCATGCCTGCCAGTCAGCGATGTGGCTGTCTAAACTTGGCAATGTTGTAATGATACGGACGTGTCCTGTTTCTTCTAAGGCGCGATAGTAAGCCAATTGCCCTTGGGCGACACCGCAGGCTTGAACAGGCGAAGCAAAATCGAAATGGGGAGCAGGTCTACCGGTTGAGCGTGCAAACAGGGTAACGAAACTCAGAGCGATTCGTCCCTGACGCATCTCTGGGTACGCCACTGTGCCTTGACCCTTACGGGGTATCCCTGTTTCTTGGGTGCGAATCGTATAGGCGGAATTCAACAGGTCGCGATTGCCTTGTAACGCATTCATTGACAAATCGAGATGTGCATCAATAATAAGCATCTTTTAATTTTACCTTTTCGTTACGGGTTGCGGGTTTCTCTCTATGCGGATGGGAAGTCGGGAATCGGAGTTCCCTCCTACCGAAAAATCTGCACGTAAGCGTAGCGGAGCACAGTCCAAGGGATCATAGATTAAAAATCTGGATACGCTGCGAAATGTGCTTGAGGTGTCCCGTTTCGGTAATCGCCGTCACAAGCATTGAGTAGCCATCCACTCAGTCGGGCAACGAGGTCAGGATGATCTGCGGAAATATCGTTTTCCTCGCGGTAGTCGTGCGGGAGATGATATAATTGGAAACTGTCCGTGCTATTGATATACCGTAATTTCCAGCCATCCGTGGTTACCAATGCTGGACCGAGCCGAGAGGCATATACAACCCACTCACGGTGTTGTTGAAGGTCGGTCTGTTCAAGCAAAGTCGGTAAGAACGATACGCCATCTTTGGATTGAGGCGATTCCATTCCTACGAAGTCGGCAAGGGTCGGCATCAGGTCGTAATTTGTGAGCATGTGGTTTGACACAGTGTTAGGTGTGATCCTTCCGGGCAAACGCACAATGTAAGGAATTCGAGTCCCACCTTCCCAACTTGAAAACTTCAAGCCTCCCATACCGTCGTTTCCGTTGAACACATCGCCCCCTGTCTCCGAATAGAATTTCGTTGTGATTTCGTCGAAGGATTCACCGTCCAAATTTTTCGTCCGACCAGAGGTGCGTCCTTGCTCCTTGGCATACACTTCGTGCCCATTGTCAGAACAGAAGATAATCATCGTGCGGTCATCAATACCGAGGCGTTCGAGTTCGTCCAAGATGATTCCGACGGTTTCATCCAATTTTAGGATCATAGAAGCGTATTCTTTTTCAAACGTCGTCAATTCGGAAGACTCTTTCACCGCTGGATGGATGTCAGGAATAGCAATCGGTCCATGTGGCAGCTGAGACGGATGATAGAGAAAAAAAGGTTTATCTTGATGAGAGCGAAGGAACTCGACGATTTTTTCGTTAAAAATGTCCTGAGAATATACGGCTTTCCCCTGCCGATTCGCGCGAAGTGCCGCATTCTCCTCGGATTCCCAGTCCAGATGCACCCCGCAGTCGGCATGTGTATTGCCTCGAATGTTCGTCACTTGTCCATCCTCAAAGAGGAAAGGCGGATAAAAGCCGTGGCAACGCGCATGGTCATAGTACCCGTAGTGATACTGCCAACCGTGGCGACGGATACGTGCCCCTGTCGTCGCGAAACCCCACTCAAGTTTTCCGATCTGTCCTGTGACGTAACCTGCTTCCTCCGCAATTTGTGCCAAGAAGACATCGCTGGGATCCGCTTGGAGTCCAGTCGTATGAACCAATTCTGTAACTTGACTCAGCGTTAATTCCCCGGCACTCAGCCTGTCATACAATCCACCTTGGGTATAGGTCCATGTTCCGTCGTGGCAGTCGTGGAGCCCAGTCAGCATACTGGCACGGGATGGTGCACAAAATGCACAACCGTAGGCGTGGTTGAATCGCATTCCCTCGTTTGCAAGGCGGTCGATATTGGGGGTCTCGAAATGCCGCTGTCCATAGCAACTCAGCATCCCGCGTCCGAGGTCGTCGCCGTAGATGAGAATGACATTCGGGTTATCGGTCATAGCCATGATACCAAACGTTTTAAAAAGTCAAGCTTATTCATGTAAAAGGGGTTGGGATTCTGGAGCTTCCACCTGTTCGTAAAACAAATCAGGTAGATTCGCGTGTAAGTCGGCGTGTTCAATGGTTATTGCGACGAGATTTCCGTTAGCATCCAGATCTATGTAGATATTTTCGTTGATTTCTTTTGTTTCAGCAACGGCATGCTCAGAAAACTCAATCAATGCTGTAGCCGTGTCATGAAAATACTTTACCTTCATTGTGAAATTCACCAAAAAAAGGAAATCGCGACCAAGAGGTTGCTTCTACAGCGAAGAGTCGGGATTCGGAAATCCCTCCTACAGAAAACCAACACTTCTAATATGTTATCCACGTTGGAATGCGCGCTGTCTGTAGAGATGCTCAAACAGGTTCCCTTCATGCGGACTATCCCAAGAGATCTGATTTGTCGGAATTGCCCCTAAATTCAGTCGATCAATGAGCGGTGTCGCAATGAGATCTCGCGTGAGTGCTGTATCTTCTGTAATGGCGGTGGCAACGAGTGTCGCGCCCATAGCCTCGACCAACTGCGCCGGTGGCACTTCCACAACACTCACAAATGGGAACGGGAATTCTATGTTTGCTAATGGATGCTCTGCGTCGTCACACCAGATAACAGTCGGTCTGAGGAAGGTGCAGCCATTCAATTCGACGACGCGGTCGCCAGTTGTCAACTCCGTGGCACCGGGTTCTTTGAGGTGCCGGTCGATGAGCGATGAGATGCCGTGTGCAGACTTCGGATTCGCCCACGCGGCGATGCCTGCCTCTGGGTGATCCAAGGGTTTCGGTTCGATGCGCGCCAAGCGTTCAGCCAATGCTTCGGCAATTTCGCGTCCATGTGCCGTTACCCATACACCAGAAGCGTTAATACAGGATCTGCCACCGTTTTTAGCTACCGATTCCACGATGAGATCGAGGTAGTGTTCCCAATTGTTCTGTCCCTCTTCATGGATGATGACCTTGCTGCGTCCGGGTCCATGGATCTCGACGCGAGGTGTGTTCACCCACGGTGCAACAGTTGAACCGCCACCGAAAAGCATAGCGCGTCCACATCGGACGAGAATTTCGTTGGCACCGGCGTAATCGGTCGGATAGAAACTGAACGCCTCTGCGGGAGCACCGGCTGCGATAAACGCTTGCGCTATTCGATACGGAGTCCACGGTTCTTCGCGTCCCGGTTTCAGCACGAGTGGGACTTTCAAGGGAATCGCAGGCACCCACAACGAATGAACGCCCGGCGAATTGCTCGGTAACACGGCACCCAGCGAATCCGTTTCACAGACGTAACTCAAGGTGCGTCCGTTTTGGACTCCCCATCCAGTATCAAGAACCTTCAAATCAAGTCCGCGGGTGAGTCCATCCAAAACGGTATCTATGTTTTCCAGGACCCCTTGAATCTTGAACAGATTCTGTTGACAGAGTGCTTCAGGCATACCGGTTGTCCCAGAGACCTGTTGGATGTAGTCTGTCGGCGATTGAACGGTTCCGTCAAGGGGTAGCGTCTCCGTTGCGAAAAGACGCGCTGCCTTCTTGCAGATGGAGATCAATTCGGCGACAGAACGTTGTCCAAGCACGTCTTTTTGGAGCGCGATGTCAACGAGGTCTTTCGCTATCAGTCCACGATTGGCTTGGCTCACCTCGACTAAAGGCTCACCCGTTTTGATATGTGGGACGCGGACGGTGTTCAGACTTCTGTAAGAACGTCCGGCGCGTAGAATTGGAATGTGCATTTTTTAATTTTACCTTGCGGAGAAACAACGCCCGTTTCAACTTTGACGGTCGTTTCTTATATCCGCCTGGGCTGTTGTTGCAGGCTACCGGTTTGGGTATAATGAAAACCTCTTCACTGACTGCTGACAACCGATAACCATTTCACCATGTAATCTTCGCTACCCATCCAGAAGAAGCATCGCAATAGATGAAATCGTCTTCGTAAATGGAAAGCCCGTGCGGTTCTGGACAGTCTTCAGGGACCTCAATGACATCAAGCGGTTTGCCGTCTTCAAGATCAAGTTTGACGATGACCCTGTCAGAGGTATGGGTTGACCAGAGTCCATCTTCAACGCGCACCATGCCGTGCCCACGTCCATGCGGCAACGGAAGCGTTTTTTGGATAGACCAGTCCGCAATTCTGACTTTATGTGTGACCTGATCCTTGAGCGTTTGGACCCAGAGATGTCCTTCGTCATAGTGGTCATATTCGATGCCGTGTGTGCCGCCGCCATCGGGTATCGGGTAGCGTCCAAGGGTTTCACCGGTAGCGGGATCTACTTTGAAAACCTCACCTGTCTCGGCATCTGTATCCCGGACGGGACGCCAGCGTTCCCCAGATCCGTTTGCGGCTAACCAGAGTGCGCCGCCGCCATACGTCATACCGCTTGTATTCGAGGATTCACTCGGAATGTCGCGGATGAGTTTCGGCACGATATAGTCTGGATCCGATGTAATTTCAACTAATGCGACTCTGTCGGTAATCTGGTCAACGATCCACAAACCGTCGTCTGTGACCTGTAGACCGTTGGGCACCGCGTAAGGGGATCGGAAAAGTTTTTCAATTTTCGTTATCATATTCAGGCTCCTCTTTGGGTTGTGTTAGCATTCCTTCAACTTGAACTATCGAACAACGAAATCTATACACACGTCGCCCCTCTGGGGCTTGATTCTATGACTACCAATGTTTTCTACACACATGCCGTCCCGCTGGGACTCAAGAAGTTTATTCTGATGCGATATGGTTTAGAAAACTTTTACCAGATGTAAACAGATTAATAGACCCCTACAACGACGCTTTCTTGGAGTTCTGTGAGTAGACGGAGGTTTTCAACGCCGTCCCAAGGGTATTCTGGAATTGGTTGGGCGCGCTCGGCTTCGTCACGTTCCAGAAAACGGGGCATGAAAAATTCTTTCGTCAGCGTTGTGAGCATGACGCGTCCGGTTTCGCCGTAATCCACGAGTTCTTCTGGATTTTCGGGATTGACGAGTTCAATAACAGCGCGCGGGTGCGGTGGGTAATAGATAATAGCATAGTTATCCGCCGGATCGAAGGGTTTACAAGCGGCTAATCCCATCAGGGTATTGCCGTAGGTTGGGATAAACTCGATACCCGGAACGAGCTCCTCGCGTGCAAATCGGTGGAACTGTGCGTCCATCTCGGTGCCGCCACAGAAGATACCTTTAATACCGACCTTCGGCAGGGAAATTTTCTCGCACAACGCTTCCAACAGCTTCGGCGTGGTGAAGAGACATTGAACGTTTTCATGGGCGCGCAGCACATTGAGTGCCTGTCCGATAACATGGTTTTTATACGCGTCCAACTCCTCATTCTTTCCGTAACGAACGAGTTGATTCACCCAACGCGGATCGAGATCTACATGGAAACAGATACCACCACGATGCTGGGCGAGATGCTCAACAGCAAGTCGTAAACGTCTCGGTCCCGTCGGACCTAACATGAGCCAATCGCTACCGGGTGGAAACCCTTCATCGGAAAGCGATTCACTGAATATTTCATAATCAATGTGAAAATCACGAATACTGATTCTCGATTTCGGGACACCTGTCGAACCACCGGTTTCAAAGACGTAAATCGGTTCATTGGCGTAAGCCTTAGGGACCCAGCGTCGGACGGGTCCACCGCGGAGCCATTCGTCCTCGAAATGTCCGAGGCACTTGAGGTCGGCATAACCTCCAATTTCTTTACGCGGGTCAAAATCGAGGTTTTTTGCGAACTCCAGCCAGAACGGACACCCGGTCTTCGGACTGAAGTGCCATTTGACAATTTCTCGGACGTGTGCGTCGAGTGCTTTTCGGGATTCATTAATTTTTCGGGAAAAGTTCATTTGTATAACAACTCTCTACGAAGCACCATTTACTTGGCACTTTCAAATTTAACTAATCAACGTGTTCAACTGATTCCCTAACATGCTCAACCAAAAGAACATTTACTAAGGTCTCAATCGACACACCTTGGGAACGCGCTTTTTTCATGAGTTCTTCAGCGATTTCGGGAAGAATGGCAACCCGAATTGCTTGATTGGTATCAAAACGAAACCATTCTCCATCATCTTCCATAAAATCGGCGGTATCCAGGTTATCCCAAAAAGCCGCTTCTTCTTCGTAAGTCGAAAATTCTGGCACTTTCAACGCTTTCATTTTTGGAGTCTCCTAAAATTTCGCCTTTCGCGCTCGGTCATATTTCGTGCAGTGATAGGTTTATACACAGACTCTCGAATACGTTCTAACACTACAAATAGGTAGCGTCCATCCAAGGTTTGCCCATAAACGAGATAACGGTTGCGTCCTTGACGGCGTGCTAAGTGGGACCTATCATTACAGACTTCCCATACTTCACGGGGTTCTACGTTATGTCGGGCAATATGTTCAACACGATAGTCGTCCCAATCCAACCGATCAATATACATGCGCTATCCAGACTACTTTATTTCTTCTCTTCTATCGCAATCAGCATATTACGGGTAACGATGTAAAGCACACCGTTTTCAGCCACAGGTGTCGTATAGACAGCACTGCCCATGTTGGTTTCAAACAGTACCTGCTTTGTCTTTCCAGTTTTTAGAATTACAACATCGCCGTCCTCATCGCCGAGGTAGATTTTCCCGTCCACAACATAAGGCGACCCCCAAATAGCGGCGAACGTGTCATGCGTCCAGTAAGGGTCTCCTGTGTTGACATCTAAGCAGTAAAGGAATCCACTGAGATCCGAAATGTAGAGGAGCCCGTCAGCAATGGCGACAGTGGACATCGTGCGATTGAATTGTTCATCGCCGAAGTGCCAAATGCCAGCAGTGTCGGTAATATCCCCCGTTTGTGAAGCATCAATACACCAGAGATGTCCTACACCTTCGCCGTGCTCCGGGTCCTGTCCAACAGCAACAAAGACTTTGTTATCATAGACGACAGGCGTTGAGATGATATTGTTGCGGGTGCCGCGTCCACCGAGTTCCCATTCAGAATCTTTTGGATTGCAATCAAACTTCCAAATAATGTCGCCGGTTTCGGGTTCAAAGGCATAAACCCAGCCATCACCACCGGGGATGATAACCTGTGGGACACCTTTGATAACGCCGTAAGCGGGGTTCGACCACTGCCCGTGTAGTATATTTTCGCCGGGAGAGGCATCTTCCCAGACGAGTTCGCCGGTGTGTTTATTGAGTGCAATGAAGGACGGTGCATCGGGTGAAGGGATATGGATATGTCCTTCATCAACACCGTTGCTTGTTTCCAAGAAAAGGAGATCCCCGACAGCAAGCGGTGAACAGGTAGCAAGATTATGCGGAAAAACATCCAACTCATCCATCATGTCGTAGCTCCAGATGACATCGGCATCAATCTCACTCGTTTCTGTTTCCTCGGTAAAGGGACCGTCGTTTTCACCATCAAGGAAGCCTTCAGTGTCAATACAGACGACTTCACACCGGTTGGAGATGTAGTAGAGCCGGTCGCCTTCAATGAACGGTGTAGAACAGATACCCTGTAGGGGCCAGTCGTTAACACGTCCTGAAGTGAGTTTGGTATGTGTTGCTTGCCAGAGAAATTTACCATCGGATTCGTTAAACGCCATGAGATTCCCGCGGTCGCCGGTCAGTTTAGGATTGTAAAGTGCTTTGTTGTTTGTGCCGACAAAGACCTTTCCACCGATGACAAGCGGTCCGGCGTAACTTTGGGAACCGAGTTCGGCTGTCCATTTAATATTCTCGCCGGTTTCCAGATCCCAACTCCCGGGAATATTCGTTTCATCGGATACCATGTTCCGGCTTAACGTGCCGCCCCACAAAGCGATCTCTTTTGCCGCCGAAACACCGGATACAGCGAAAGTGAGCAGCAGTGCAAGATTTGCGATATATGTAAATTGGGGTTTCAATTGAATGACTCCTTCTTTAAGAGTTGTCAGTTCTCAGTTTTCAGTGGTCAGTTACAGGTTGGTGGCGGTTACAGTGTTCTTGAATGCCACAATAAACCTTTTATAGTAAAGTTTAGAATTAATTGGACACTCTGCACCGGCGAGGTTGGATGAAGATTCAGAATTTAAATCGGTAATTTCCTAATGAGATCCGGTGCGGTTGCAAACCGCACCTACCGGGTCTGAGGGAACATAGAATTACCGAAATATTTATTTAAACCTCATGAAACCGCACCTACCGGGGGAGTGGAGAATGTCTATTTATCTTTAGGATCCACTATAGCTGAAAACCGATAACCGATAACCACTACTACCATACTTTTAGATTGTCGTAATAGATTTCAGTTGCGGAGTAACCGTAGATACCGGGACTCCCTTCGCGATTTGGTAGTGGATCTTCGGCAGTAATTGTCCATTCTGCGGGCTCAGATTCGCCGGTTCGCCATACTTTCCCACGGATTATTGCTTTATCCTCTACGATCTCTACCATCATCTTCATCGTATACCAGACATCGACTTCCCACGCGAAGTCGATTGTTTTCGCCATGCGTAAATCGGATGCCCATGAACGGATCTGCAAGCGTTGGTGTCTGCCCTGCATATCCAATGTGTAACGATTCGCGATTAAGCCCAGATCTGGTAGTCTGCGTTTATTTCTGGTTCCCATAAGGTCGACTTGAATTTGATAGTCTTTCATCGTTGAGGGACCGAGATAGACGTTGGACCGGTTTAAGCCGCGTTGGACAGGCGTTTTGACTAAAACTTTACTGCCATCCTTTTCACGCACAAAGAATTTACCGGTCGCACCGATCCAGTGCGTAGGTATTTTTTCGAGTTCAATTGTTTCAAAGTCCTCTGTCCATGGGAGTGATGGAATCACGCGGACACGCGCCGTGGCTTTCATACCACCGGATTGAGCGGTCACCGTACCTGCATGCGCTCCCGCGCTTTTATCGGGTGTAAATGTGCCATCTTCAAATGTTCCAGTTAAGCCGGTGTGTGCCCATTCTATAGCACCGATTGCCTGCGTCTGCTTTCCATCTGCATCGAAAGCGATGACGCTCAACGCAACGGGATCGCCTGATGTGAGTGTTTCTGCGGGGGTAAGCAGCAGCGAAACAGCAGGCGTGGTTGACATTTCCATCGGCTCTGGTGCCATCTCTTTACTGGCACAACCGGCAGCGAGGATGCACACCATTAGGATAACGTAAAGTGGGATAAAATTTTTCATCAATCGTTCCTCCCAATACAGTAGAGGTGTTCCTCAGTCGTGAAATAGATGCGTCCGTCGGCAATAGCGGGTGAACCGAAGATCTCGACGTAGTGTTCATCCGTTGCTCGGTTTATCTCCTGAGCACTTAGCAGTTCACATCCATCCTCCCTGGGTTGAAGGATCGCAAATACGCCGTTGACTTCCGCGACGTAGAGCTTACCATCTGCCCAGACGGGGGAACCTTTTCCGACTTTGCCGATGTTGTGTTCCCAGTAGACTTCACCGGTGTCAGCATTCACAGCGTGAATATTCGCGGAGTTATCCACGACATAGAGGTGTCCGGCGTGAATTGTAGGGGACGCGTATCCAATGTTAACCCCATCATATCGCCAGACTTCATGGGTTTGCGTAACATCGCCTGTGCCTGTTGCGTCAATACAGACGACCCGTCCCATGGCGGTAGTATCCATATTCTCTTCGCTATGCGTCGCGTAGACTTTCGTGCCTGAAACGATGACGGAGGTATTGATGCCGCGCTGACTGAGTTTAAATCCCCAGACCATCTCTCCCGTGTTCTGTTTCATTGCGTAAATACCGCCATCAGCATTGCCGCCGATGATGAGTTGCTGTCCGTTGATATTCACAACGACTGGTGTGGAGTAAGTCGTGTCTAACGGTCTGCCGCCCGGCGTTGAAACCCAAATCAGTTCGCCCGTGTGTTTGTCGAAAGCAAAATAGCGGTGACGTGTGGCGGCTTGGGCTCCCCATCCCGAATTGAGATAACTAATCACGACGAGGTCGCCTGCGATAATAGGGGTGTGAACGCGTCCTCCATAACCGGATATCCGCCCGTATTCTTCTGTGAGTGAACGCGACCAGAGGATGTTTCCATCTTTATCGAAACAGAAGAAGAGCCCTTGGACCCCGTGTGCATAGATATTCCCGGTTTCTGGGTCACCAGCGAGACTCGTCCATCCGACTCGGTTGAAAGAGATGGTCGTATGAAAGACGTTGAATTGATAATTCCAGATGAGTTCGCCGGTTTCAGCATCGAAGCAGGCGATACGTTCCTGTTCGGTGATGTCTTTACCGACACGTCCGATGACGTAGACTCTGTCGTTGAGGACGATCGGTGTAGAACGTCCTATAAATTCCGCTTGCCAGAGCAGATTCTCACCTTCGGTCGACCAAGATGAGATGAGTCCGGTTTCGGCAGAAGTGCCGTCCTGATTTGGTCCCCGCCATGTTGGCCAATCGCCAGCGATGGCGTGCATAGGAAGCGCAACCAAGGCAAAGCAAATAAGTAGTTGACAAAGACTTGATTTCCAATGGTGCAAACTTCTGTTCCTCCCGTGTATTTTACGTGTGTCTGTAACTTATTAAGACGCTAAAAAATGTCTTAATGTTTAACGTGGCGCGCCTGTTAGAACACCTCATCGTGCTACATTTATAAATCTGACAGTGCGCCAGACGGTTTTGTTCTGTATCTCTTCCAATATATCAGTATATCACTTCTGGTATTTTTGAGAAAGGAAGAAATACCGTCAATAGAAAAATTTAGGCTTCTTCACTGGATACAGTAATCGTTTTCCATGCGACTGCTGTGCGTCCTGCCATGTCAACCGTTGCGGCTCGGAGACGGTAATCCCCAAGGCGATTAAGAGCAAAACGAATCTCCACCTCGGCTACCGATTCCGTTTGATCGATGCGAATTTCGGAGTGTTCTCTGTTCAGAAAGCGGTAATCCTCCGCCTCTGGACCGAACAATTCCCAGAGCACTACCTCGTTATTGTAGAGACCGTTTTCGTCTGCCCCCCGTGTGTAGTAAACGGAGGCGGAGCCTTTGGTTACGGTAGCACAGGCGCGGACTTCAAAAGATGCGTTGGTTTGTGGTATAGAGACATCAACGGTTAGGGTTGGCGGGGTACCGGTTGGACGGGTTGGTGTTCTCGCGCCTTCATGGAGAGACCCCTCACCACCTTCATGGACTTCAACCTGACCGTCCTCCCGAATGCGAACGACTTCTCGATAATCAGACAATTTGAGTTCTGGTAAATCCCAGAGGAGGTCAAACGCGACACCGAGTCGAATGGCTCTTTCAATTTCGGTAAAGAAGTTGTGCATCACGGTGCGATACTTGATCCCTTCTCTATTGCATCTCTCTAAATTGAGTTCGCCTACACCCCAAAGATTGCCTCTCCCCATCTCAACATGTCCGAGATTATAGCCGGGCGGTAGGAGAATAACCGTTTCTGCTGCTTTGCGTAACGCATCAAGATTCCTATACGGATGGCTTTCAACGTGAGCACTCAGATTTCGTGAGAGTGCGAGGACTTCACTGTAAGGCACACAAGCAAGTTGGTGGTTGTCCCAATAGTGGAAATGCCGCGCCCCTAAGTCGTAAGCGTGTGTTTGCAACCAGAAAGTATCGGCACGGTGGACCTGTCCATAGATACTCATACCCCACCCCTTATCGGTCTGTCTGGCGGCACCGCGTAGGAACCCGTAGAGGATACTTGCCAAATTTTTCGGGGTGTCTATCGGGATTTGGCAACCGTACGCCATATTCATTTCGGGCAGTGTCCGCATTGTCCCGACTCTACCGGGTGGCTCAAAGACGATCGCAGCAGGAGATTCTGTGTTCCCCTCTGAGAGTTGATACGCTGCCGAACTGATAATGGTGTCCCATGTGTATAGATTTTCCTGAAGAAACCACATATCTCCCAAATCTATATCCGGGTGTGCTTCAAAACCTTTGCACAACCGCGTAGGTCCGCCATCGTATTTAGCAGTGTGGAAGTAGTCTTGAAACGCTTCAAACGCGAGTTGCGGCGTTACTGCTTTCCGAAAGTCAGCATCCGCTTCCAGTTTCGGACGAAGCACATGGTCCCGCGTGCAGACAGCGGGTTCGTCCATAAAAAGAGCAGGACCGAGGTAGTTGCTTCGGTATAAACACTCAGGATAACCGAGAGTCGCCGCGTCGATCCCCCAGTAAAAGATGTCTCGATTTTTAATCCATTCGACCTGTTCGGTATCAACGCGAACACAGTTAATCCCTGCCGCAATCATCTCGTCGTAATCGGCTTCGGTGAGCGGGACGAGTTCGTAATCAGACATGTCGTAGCGACGTGTTTCGTCCTTCTGTTTTGTGTTGCTGGGGGGTCCGATGAGGACACCGGGACGGAGAGAAATGAGTCGTGTGTCGGGAGGGGCATCGGACTCGGCTGAATCGGAAATATGCGTAAGTCGATAGATGTGTCCGAGATATTTTACGGCTTGTGGGAAGAGCGTATTTTGTTCCGTTTTGTCCGCAGGTTTCGGGAAAAGATATTGCCACGCCCCGAGGCTGGGCAGGACAGTCTCCCCGGTGAACCTATCTCGGAACTCCAAGGGAGGGTCGTCTCCGACCTGTAGGATGTAGCGAGACGTAGTCGTGTGGGCTACCTTCATATCTTCGGACGGCGGATTTTCGCTGAGCAACCAGACTGCGAATTTTTCACCGGTAACTTTCGTTGCACGAAGACAGATCCACTGATACGGCACACCAATTTTCTCGTCAATCGAACCGATTGCTACGGTCAACGTTTTCACAACAGCGTTCGGTAGAGATCCTTCACCTTCATGCTGGTAGGTCACCATCTGCCCCGGTTCGCCCAGTGGATACAGTTCATGTTCAGCAGTCATTGTAGCACCTCAACGTGCGTCTAATTCACTTATGATACCTTCTACTATCCGTTTTCGCAGCCCTTGAACTGCGGGCTGCTCCAATTCATAAATCTCATCCGGAATCAGGTGCTTATGGCTTTCAATAGGAAGGGAATTGTGTGATGCGTTATCAATATAACGGTTAAAAATAGTGTATCGGGGATAGGATTCTGTCCAGCGTCTTCCACCGTGATAGAGTGCTTCTGTAAAAACGACACAATCGCCAGCGTTGACAGGGACATTGATAACCGTAGGGGGTCCATCGTAGATTGAGAGGGCATCGGGTGGTTCAAAGTTGCGCTTATGGCTTCCCGGTAGACAGACGAATCCTGTACCCGGTGGGACATCCACCAAAGAAACAGCAGTGTTGAGGAAACCTGCACGGGGTTCCGATTCTTCTACACTGTAATCTTGACCGGCGGCGTGGAAATGAATGTCATCAGAGATTTTGTAATTTTTGGTTAAGGCACAATCAACGAGACAAGGAGCACCCCGCGTGAGAGCGATAACCACTCGCAGAATCGCTCGGTTAAGCACAAGCCGTTGGAAGACGGGATCGCCGTATTGGATATGATTAATCCAATGTGCGATCGTCGGTGAATGATCACCGGTTCGGGAGGTAGAGGTGAGCGGTGGAGGCAGTTCATCTAAAGGCGTGTCGTGCCATTGGTTACCGAGTTGAATCATTCGCTCAATATCCTCGGACGGAACGACTTTACGGAGGATAATGAATCCATGATGATCAAAGAACCATTTTTCGTGAGGCGTTAACATGCAAATTCCTTATGGTGTTACCTTACCGTCTTAAGGGTAGCCCAGACAATAGGCAGTTTCTCAGCGGAAACCTGAACGGATAGCCCGATTTTCGATTCAAAATTTCGGGTCACTTCGGCTTCTGTGAGAGGTCGATCGTAGATGCGGACTTCATCAATGACCCCGGGGAAAAATCGTTCAACCTTGCCGCGATTGTTCGCTGCCCCGATATAGACAGGCTCCACAAACGGAACAAAGGTCTCAAGCTTCTTTACATCACCTTCGATAACTTCCTGTGGTTCACCGTCCATATAAATGGCTACCTCAGACTTAGCTGCGTCCACAATTGCGAAGACAATATGATGCCATTTGCCATCCGACAAGGCGAACTCAATTTCAACGGCGATGGCGTTGCACCCTGCTGCCGATTTCTGACGGACGTAGTAGTGGACGATGTCCTCAGCAAGTGGGAAACCCGCTTTCGCACTCCGGTTGACATCGATTGCCCATGCCATATTGCACCCCTGATCGAGCACCTTGAAAAGGGTTGTCCAGTCCTTTTTAAAATCGGTTTTAACCCAGGCTTCAAAGGTAGATGCCCCGACCTGCTCCCCAAAATTTCCGAGATTTGTTAAGTTGACATAATCATCTGATCCATCAAATTCAAGTGCTTCTCCTACGTGCCCATCGACTATTTTCGGAGCACCGACTATTTTCCCATCATTTTCACCCCAGACATCCTTGACTGTGTCTCCTGTAATGTCCTGTCGGTCAAACGTCCAATAACTCACGAGTCCATCTGTCACTACGGTTTCTGTATATCCATTGTGGGAAAATGTGATGATAATTAACGTGGACATGAGGAAATAGGTTAGCCTTTTCATAGTGCTTCTTTCTCCGTTGCGGAAGGGATGTATTTCCGCATCTATGGAAAATTTCTGGTGTGGTTTCGAGGCTTCCAAAACATATTTTTAAAATCGGTGAGATAATTATAGCACCTCTGGCGATTTCCTACCAACTTTATTCTGATGCTAAGTTCACGCTTGCAAGTAATGCCGAAAATTGGTAAAATGGATTCACATCGTGTTGCAAACCACGCCGACTTTTAGTAGCAAGTTTTTGCTTGCAAGTTACGTGAAAAGGGAAAGGAAAGAACTATGCCGAAAATGACAGGTGCTAAATTTATCGCTGATACCGTCCATGGATATGGGATTACCCACGTTTTTTTTATGCCGTATATCGGACCGCGGACTTTAATGGAGATGGAAAATCTTGGGATCAAACGGGTCCAGACGCACGGTGAGAAAGCAGCGGCGTATATGGCTGACGCTTACGCCCGTGTGAACCGTGCTCCGAGCCTCTGTATGGCACAATCCGTCGGTGCCGTGAACCTTGCTGCGGGGCTACAAGATGCCTATCTCGCTTGCTCACCGGTGGTTGCGATTACCGGCAAGGAAAACCAAATCAATCAACAACGGCACGCCTATCAAGAGGTGGACCACGTCAACCCGTTTTCTGCTGTCACGAAATATAGCGCGTACGTCGCGACCCCGGAGCAACTGCCCTTCTATCTACGCCAAGCCTTTCGTGCGGCGACGACAGGGACACCGGGACCCGCCCATCTCGATTTTGAAGGTATCGCGGGAACCTCGGTTATCGATCGGGAAGGGGAACTTGAGGTAATCATTGAAGAAGCGTTCACCGAACTACCACCGTTCCGACCGGAAGCAGAAGCAGCAAAGGTAACAGAAGCCCTGAGTCTCCTCTCCGATGCGAAACGTCCGATCATTGTGGCAGGGGGTGGTGTAACGGCTTCAGACGCACGCGCAGAACTCGTCGCATTGGCAGAGAAACTCTCGATTCCGGTGGCGACTTCTCTGAACGCAAAAGCGATGTTCCCGAGCGACCATCCGCTGGCAGTCGGAACTCCGGGTTCATACTCGCGAGCATGCGCCAACCAAGCGGTGTGCGAGGCAGACCTCGTCTTTTTCATTGGAAGCCATACCGGTGGGCAGGTAACCAACGGATACAAAATTCCGCCACAAGGCACACCGGTTATACAACTCGATATTAATCCAGATGAACTCGGACGGAATTATCCAATTCAGTTAGGGATGCAGGGAGATGTGCGGAATACACTGCGCCGAATGCTTGACGCGTCAGAAGCTGCTGCGTCTCGGACTGAATGGGTTAGCCGCGTCCAAGAATTAGTGAAAAACTGGAAAGACAGTGTGAGTGAAAAGGTGAACTCGGAACGGTTGCCAATGCTACCGGAACGACTCTGCCGTGAACTGACAGACTATCTCCCGTCAGACGCGATACTTGTCTCCGATACAGGACATTCAGGGATTTGGACTGGCACGATGATCGATTTCAAACATCCCGATCAAAGTTTCATCCGTTGCTCAGGTTCGTTGGGATGGGGACTCCCGGCGGCGATGGGTGCGAAGTGTGCGCAACCCGATAGACCGGTGATCTGTTTCACAGGCGACGGTGGTATCTGGTATCATATCGCGGAACTCGACACGGCGATGAAATCCGGGATTAATGCCGTTATCGTTGTGAATAATAACCACTCACTGAACCAAGAGCAGGGCGGTGTTGAGTCGGTTTACGGTGGACGGACTACCGGTTCCGATGAACTCTGGTTGTTCCCAGATGCGGATTTCGCGAAGATGGCAGAATCGATGGGATGTCTTGGGATTACGGTCAACAAACCGAGTGAACTCGCTGGCGCGTTGGATCAGGCACTCGAATCGGGGAGACCGGCGGTTGTTGATGTGAAAACGCATGTGGAAGGGATTGCGCCTCGGACGTGGATGCCTTCGTAAAGGTGAATTGTGCGATCGTGCGAGGTGACTGTGCCTCGCACAATCCATATCTTAAGGGCAGGTATCTTTCTTCAACAGGTGTGTATGTTTCCTTGTTCTATACACTTTTCCCCCGGCTACGTGATTCTTAAAATCTGTGATCAATTTATTATCATTGGAGACTAATACTTTCACTCCGGCTATCAAAGCCAAAGCGATAATATGTCTATCCTCAGATATCGTCCTCCCTTTCAACTCATCAGCTTTTTCTTGTACGCCTGGAGGTGCTAATTTGAGCAGCCCTGCGCGGTTTCGTTCATTTACCCAGCGGCTCATACCACCTTTTTTCCATTCCGTTTCAAATTTTTTCGTATTGGAATAAACGATTTTGCCGTTTCTGTTATACAACCACTTCCGCACAGGTTCCATATCTTTGTTGTCTGGATTCCTGAATATGCCATAACAATCAGCATCCAAAATAATACACATTACCTAATCCTCAAACCCTATGAGTCGATCAGACTCCTTCAGGAAAAATTCTCTATAATGTGGTGGCACGCCCTCCATGTTACCCATTTTATCAAAACCGATATTATGTACCTTGACAATATTTCCCTTTGGTTCAAAATAGATTAGGGACACATCTTCGGAAGGGATGTTTCCGTTCCTAATTTCAATGCGTGCGCGGTCAACCATATAATCGCTGTGTGTCTCAACAACGAACGACCTATCACCTTTATTCGCCAACCTTGCCAATAAAGAAGAAAATTCCGCCTGTGCCCTTGGATGCAAATGGACTTCAGGCTGTTGCAATAAGGAGAATCCTAATCGCCTAGGAGTCCTCCGAGGACTTTGAGAGATATCAGGATTCAAAATTCGCACCAAAATTGGTAGAATTTGACTGACTCCGTAACCGACGTCAATAATATTGACCTTAGGACCCCGTACTTTGAATTGTAACTGGAACGGGGCACCTAGGGAACGTCCAAGTTTTTTTATCTCTATGTTCTGAAACAATCCAGAACTCTTACCAAACGCAACTAATTGTTGTTTCAGTGCTTCCCAATCTTTTGTGCGGGTCGCTTCGATCCGCATTAAATACATAGGTACATCACTGCCCTCTGGATCATCAAATTCTCTTGTTGGATCATAGGTTCGTTCAGGACGTGAGCGAACCGGCGATGTACTAAATACAGACATGATATCCCAGATATCCCAAGGTTGATATCTACCTTTTCCAGATTTCTCACTCTTCTTCTCCAAATATTTTGATAAAGGAGTATCCGCCTGAGACTGTCCTCCGAAAGCAGATAAAACAAAGTAAAACGGAACACTATTCAAAATATCATTATCACAAGATACTCGGTATTTGTTTTGTTTTTCATCAAAGGATTCTAAACGCATCGCCATGTCCATATTATCCTTAGTTCTGATAATGATTTCACCATCAGTAAATCCCATCACTATTGAACTAACAGCAGGCTCAATTCCTTCCTTTTTTTCTACAAATTCAACCATCCATTCAATCTCTTCATTAGCATGTTTAGAAACAAATCCAAGCCTAAAAACTTTCTCTTTTTTTCGACTGTTTCTGACAATATCTTTAAAGGTTCCCATTGAATAAGGAAAGGTTCCCATTGTATAAGAGTGTGAATTAAAATTTACACCTTTACCCTGAAAATAATTTGCTAACACATGGAAACTGGCGAGGGTTGTGGTTTTCCCCGTGCTGTTTTCGCCGACTAAAAAGGTCAGAGGACGAATTTCAAGCGTCTGGCGTTCACCAAAGCAGCGGACTTCTTCTATTGTGAATTGGGTAATGCTCATGTTGTCATCTCCGGAATATTATTCTTTAATTTTGGGATATATTGATTTGCGACTGTCCCAATATGTGCTGTCCATTATCGTAACATACCTAATGGAAAATATCAAGAGAAACCACATCATTTTTAGAGCCATTCAGGTCCAGCAGCGGTGACAGGGCTTCGCTTCTATTGAAATATAAACTTATTTTCAGGATTCACCATAAATGGTTCTGATATCCTTAGAGGTTCCCGTGGACTCAGGAAAAGAAAAAAAGTAAAACAGTGGTTCCCAAAACCATCAAGTCAAGCATGCCTGCAACCCAAATTTTCTTCCACACCTGTCTCCCGATTTTTTGCTTTAAAAAGAACAAGCGTCCGATCAACCAGAGGGAATAGAGCTGAAGTGGGGCAAAAAATAAGCCGAGTAGCGCAGCATGCAATGCACGATTCGCCGTCGTCTCGCTGATTGATAAAGGTATTTCTACCGAATCTCCTTCAATCTTCGCAGCATCGGTTGCCCCGCCTTCTGCGTCAGGCGCCGCAACCGCTCGTTCTCGTCCTTTAAGAAGGGGGATGGCGCGTTCAGCATCGGTTTCAGCGACTTGCAATTTAATACCGCCTAACGCGTTACTCAGGTGCCACGCGACCCCGACGGTAAATTCGTCTGCGAGGAAACTGGGCACATCGTTGGTTTCAAGTAGCCCCTTCGCCAGGTGCGCTTCAAAGGGCATGTCAAAAGTCGCCAATGTGACTAATTTTTCAGCCATCACTCTACCTCCAAGTATATCGCCTAACTGGTAAATTCTAACATAAACAATTCTTGTTCCCAAATATCCCTGTAAAAGAGGTTAGGAAGCGTCTTTGGATTCGCTAAAGACTTCCATCCCGGCGGAACCGTCTGCGACCCGTCGAATTTGATTTTCAAAACCGGGCGGTGAGAGCGTCCATGTAATCCAGAGCGGTTCATCACCTGTGTTGACAAATCGGTGTTCAACATTCGGTGGGAGATAGATGACGGTACCGGGTTTCAAATCGGCAACTTCATCACCGACAAACGCTTTTCCTTGTCCACCATAGACAAATATAATCTCTTCGGATTCGCTGTGGGAGTGGAGCGGAATTTCACTGTGCGGGTCAATTTCTTCCAATCCCATGGAGAAGTGTTGCGTATCAACGGTGTTTGGCTCGACAAGTGTGTACAATGTGCGCGGAGCCTCGTCTTCAATTCGGACGACTTCGGCATCCTCTTTGTGATAGATATGCTTCATTTTTCTCCTCGTGGTATGGCGCAAACTAACAGTTTACGCTACAAGCCCGTGTTACGTACTACTTTTAATCGAACTCACGTTATTTAGGCAAACCAATAGGAATACAGGCTTGCATTCCTGATTTGAAACTGGAGTCGGACCTCTTTTCCGGTGAGCATTTCCAGTGCACGGTCAAATTTAACTTCTGTATCCACCTGATCCCCGACAACCCGCTGGGAGGTATAATCCTTCAGAGGTGTGCCGGTATCATCGGTGACTGAGACGATAACATAGCCTTGCCTCGCATCAACGTTGAGGTGTAACTCCCCATCATTGAGCATTAACAGTTTCGTCAACATGTATCCCTCGGTTTCATCCGCATCAAGTGAGACGAACCCATCACGGCGTAACGTTGCCAAGCCGAGCATGGATTTGTGCTTCCGCTCGACCTGCTTGAATTTTCTGCCGGTGTGCGGTCCATTCACGCCCCCGTAATAGAAATAGATTTGATCGTCGCGTGTGGCGAAATTTTGGGTGACTCTCACCATCCCGTCTTCCCAACTGCCCGCCTGTCCAAGTGATAGGAATATTTGACGATCCAAGACGCGCTGCCAGTGGACACCATCACGACTCATCGCGAGCGATGTGTCAATCGTGCCATCAACGTCCTCGCGATAGACCCAGATCATACCGAGATAGATGCCTTCGTAGATGTTGATAGGCATCCCGTAAATCTGTGTGCCCTCTTCATCAACCTCGTCGCATTCAAACACACGTTCTGGCTCGCTGAAGTGGATTGCGTCAGGACTCTCGGCGCGAGCGGTTTTGCGTCCGCCTGCTCCGAATCGTCCAAAGACAACGTATTTCTGTATTTTCGGGTCCCACACCAAGGATTGGGTGGTGTCGCTATCAAGCGGGATAACAGGGTTGGTTTCGCAGTTCGTCCAGTGAACGCCGTCGGGTGAAAAAGACATCCACATGCCATCTCCGTCACCGCGTCCCCAGATCGTCCTTCCCTCGTGTTGAATGAAAGTATCAATCCCACCGTGTTCCCAATAAAAGCCTTTGTAACGACGGGCGGGATCTGTTTCGTGTTCGTCGTAGATGACAGCCATGCCCTCGCAGTTTGTTCGTCCAACGTCAACCAGATTGTTCTCGGTGCTTCCTTCAAAATCGACTTGGTTTAGGATCGGTTTCTCCCAATGCACGCCATCGGTTGAGGTCGCATAGCCGAGGAGCGTTACATTGCCAAGGGTGTTCCGCTGACGGATTTTCACCATTCCATCGACGTAAGGTCCTGTGAGATACCACATTTTGAAGAGCGAATTCTCTGGATCGTAGAGGACTGTGCCGTAGAGAGAGGCAACGCTCTCCCACGGATTCTCACCGCGCAAAACAGGGTTATCGGGATGTCGCTGAGGTTGGTGCATCCGACGGTAAAGTCTTTCGATTCGGGTGACGTGGTGTAGGTCGAGGAACAGATAGCGATATTCCATGCGAAGGCTCCTTAGAAATTTCGTATCTCTCGTGCAGGCATGCTATCATAAATGTGCAGGTAAGTCAATCAGGATGGACCTATCTGCTGGATCATTCAGTTGAAAAAATTATTGGATTTCACACCTTTTTTGGACGATCCGGCGTCCCTTCCCAGTAACGGGTGGGAACCCTGGTTGGGAAACCGCACCTACCGGGCCTGAGGCAAAACCAAACCGAAGAACGAAAAACTGCATAAACCGAACATATCATATCTTTTATTTTTTTGTTAGCACCAGATCAACCATTGTTTACAGCATACGCAACTCTTCAAATAGAGCCAAGTGTTGACGGTAACCCGTCGGGAGCGATCGGATTTCTTGATAGCCCTGAAAGAAAATCGTCTGTTCATCCTCGCTGAGATAGCGTGAAACGGTCAGAATATCTGAGATATAATAACCGAACCCAAATTGTAGCACATCAATTGGGCGGGGGTGTCCATCTGAGATAATGATATTGTGTGGTGCCAGATCCGAGTGAATCAGTCCAAAAACGTTTCGTCCTTCGCCCTGTTCCATGGCAAACTGTGAGAAGCGCGAAGGAAGCGAGGAAAGTTTTTCAAACGCCTCCGCCGAATTGTCCATATCATCATTTTCAAGTGCTGTCTCAACTTTCGAGGTAACCCAATCTATGTCGTACCGAGGACGGGTGAACCAGTTCGGTAGTTCCAAGGTCTCCGATGCAAAGTGCATACGCCCTACCATGGTCCCAAGACCCCGAATCAGTTCCGGTGTTTTCTCTGAAGTGGGGAGTGTGTTAAGCGTCTCGCCAAGAATCCAATCGTATAGAGTCGTATAACGCGTGGGTAGGTCGTTTGGGGAAAGACATTGAATCATTTCTCCGTCTCGTCCAGGCACAGGCGATAGAGTCTTGACGCGTTCTTTGCCCCAAAGTGCCTGTAACCAATAGATTTCAGAGCGAATTTTATGAATAGAAGTTACAGCCCGATGGAGCCTCAGCGTGAATCGTGCGTCCTTACTATCCACAAAAAACAACATATTCGCAGTATCAAACCCAATACCACTAATTCGGAATGAGGCGTTATTTAGCTTATACAACGTAACAGCCGATTTTGCATAATGCCAATCGGTAGTAAGGTATTGTAAAATCTTTTCGTTATAAACTATCAAAATGCCATTGTCGCAAGCATGTCGTGTCGATTCAGAGATAAACGTTCGTTGCTCGTCATCGAGTGAATTCAGGTAGGCACGGATAGCGGGATCAATCTGTGGGTGCGGGTCAGAAATTGCTTCAAGCCAGTATTGTCTACATTTGTCATGGCAATTGATTCGGTAGACGGGTAGGGATGGATCGCGGTACCACTCAGGAGAATTTTCGATAGCACATTCAACTTGGGTCTGACAAAATGGGCACGACATTTTCTCCGCCATGGTGATGTTCCTCCGGTTTTGACGATCCGGTGTCCCTTCTCAGTAACGGGTGGGAACCCTGGTTAGGGAACCGCACCATAACCGTCAATTTAGGGATTTTTCGATAGTTGGTTGCTACGTCTTTACAAATGCCGCCCCTACGGGGCTTGATGATAGAAGATAACGTTTTTCTACATAAATGCTGAGGAAACACCCAAGCAAAAACCCCCTACGGGGCTGAGAAGCATAGACTCACGGCATATTTTACGGACATCCCGAAAGACGTGTCCACCGGAGAAGACACTTTTTGTTATAAAAAACACATCCATTTTTCTAAAGTTGACACCTATAGTGCGGTTAGGAAACCGCACCTACCGGGTTCGGGAAAATATAGAATTACCGAAATATTTTATGAAACTTCATTTATGGTAAAATATACAATTACCCATACACCAGAAGATTGGTGCGGTTAGGAAACCTCGCCAGCGGTGGCGGTGTCCTCCGAAGAAGATTGGTGCGGTTAGGAAATCTCACCAGCGGTGGCGGTGGTAGTGTTCTCCGAAATGTTCAGATATTTTGATAATTCACCACAGTTTGCGGCACAGGATTGCACAAACTAACAGTTTGTGCTACAACAGATACACTTTCCTTTTTTTAGGACCTTTGGTCAAATCGGGGTTCAGCCAATCGAAAGGTTAGCAAAAAGCCTAATAACACGAGGACACCACACCCGATAAATACGGGTTCAAAGGCGAATCGCTCGATTAACGTTCCGACCAAAGGAGAAACGAACAACGGAATCGCTTGGAAAAGACTCATCACACCGAGATACTGCGGATGCTTTTCCTGTGGTGCAATCTCAAGGGTGTAGTTTGTGACGATGCGAGCGGATACCGGTGTAAACCCGATAAGGGCAAAGATAATCCAGTAAAACTGTACCCCGGAAGGCATTCGACTGATGACGACTGCCAGTAATGGTGTAAACGCGCTTATTAATATCAGCAACCGCAGCACAAATCGGTTCCCTGATCGGTCCGCGATGTTGCCCATGATACCGGCACCTACAGCATTAGAGGCATTTTGTGCCACTATCAATGTAACGAAACCAGAAGAGGCGAGTCCTAATGTCCGCTTACCGAAAACTGCGTAGTGTGGAAAAAGGGGCCAGATGGAGTAAAACAACAGGATAACGATTGCAAATCGCCGAAAATTTCTGTCATACCGCAACGATAGGAGCGCATCGCCAAGAAATCTGAAAAAAGGAGCCGTGCCTTCTGGTTGTGAAGGGAGTTCCTTAAACCCGAAACTGATAAAAGCGGCAATAGCGAAGGCGGCAGCTGTTGCCCCAAAGATCACTGCATAGTGTGAGGGACTCCCCGAAAGCCAACGCGGCATAAGGTAAACGGCGAGTCCGATCGAAAGTGAACAACCAATGACGTTGGAATAGGCGAGGAGTCTGCCTCGTTTTTCGGGGCTGATGAGTTTCCCTTGCAACGTTCCGTTAGCCAGATGATTGCAACCGACCATGAGCCAGTGCACGGTACATAGCACAAGAAAAACAGCAATTATGACGTTTGCGGACCAACTTGTTAAACCTAATATCAGGGACAACACACACCAGGGAACAGTGAAACCGAATCCTGTGAGAATAAAGAATCCTTGTTTTTTGGGCATCCGCGCGACGCGTTGCGCGACGAGAAACTGGGGTAGGCTCTGCCCGATCCGTAGAATGAGCGGTAGCAATCCTCGGATAGTTCCGGATGAGGTATAGATATCAATAAACGCGGGGATGACCACAGACTCGGCTTTGAACATCCAACCGAGACGCATCAAAATCTGGTTCAGAGCGAATACAACTAAATTGCGTTTTTCGGATGGATAGGATTCTTCCAAACGGACGTTCGTCTGCTCTGATGTGCTTTTATCCATTGAAAGTCCATTCGTTTGTTAGCGAATTCACGCGTTCCCTCATTCATATACAAAGATTGGCGGGGTTAGAAACCCCGCCAGCGAAGGAAGGGTATTTCAGTATTGGCGTTAAGTCAGTGCGCCTTCTTCGAGCCGCTTTGCTCCGTATTTTTCCATATCTATTCGCGCCTCCGATGCTAAGGTCTCTTGCTCGGAGAGTGCTTCTGCGATCCGATGGAATCGATCAACATTTCTCAATCCCATAATCGTGAGATTTACACTCTTATGGCTGAGTACGTAGCGATAGAATTGCTCCGGAGATGGTGCGTCTGAATCTCCAAAAAGTCTGTCATTACGAGAGGCATTCATAATGACGACACCCGTATTGTGTTTATCAGCAGCGAGGAAAACCGTATCCTCTGGTGTCTTCATTGCGCAATTGTACCAACAGAGGACGGTATCGAAAAATCCGGTGTCAACGGCGTGTTGAATTTGGACCCAATCGTGTCCGGTAACACCGATAAAGCGGATAAGCCCTTCATCTCGTGCCTTTTGCGCCATCTCCAATGCGCCACCGGGTGCCAAGGCTTGGTCGCGTTCCGCTTTTGTGTTAAGGTGATGTAGTTGGTAGATGTCGATGTGATCGACATTTAGCATTCGTAGAGACGTTTCAAGTTCCGTCCGCGCGCCTTTTGCATCGCGCTGAGCGGTTTTCGTCGCAAGAATCAACCGATCGCGTTGCCCTTTTATGGCGGCTCCGACAACTTTTTCGTCCTCACCATCTCTGTATGCACGCGCCGTATCCATATAATTGACCCCCGCATCAATTGCCTTGCGGTAACCGTCAGCGGATTCGCAATACGCGCCACCGATACCGAGTCGGGTAACCGTCAATCCCGTGCGCCCTAAAACTGTTTTCGGAATCTCATAAGCCATGATGTCTACCCCTATGGCTATCAGCAGTCAGGGGTTTTTGCTTGGGTGTTTCCCCAGATTTTTTCAAAAATCCTTTCAGCAGTCAGTAGAAGAGATTATTGCTTAAGAACACCTCTTTGCTGATTGCTGGTTCCTGATTGCTAATTGATCCTTGAATGTTACGGAGAGTATATGTTATTTCGATGTAAAAGTCAACCTTCTCTCAAAAGGGTGTGTAAATATTTCGTTGAAGTTTAATACAAATGTCACCCCTACGGGGTTTAGCTTTGGTAAGGAACGATATTTCTACAGAGATGTCACCCCTACGGGGTTGAAGAAATAACTAAAACTTTATACACCCCTCTCAAAATGCGGGTGCCATTTCCCATGCCTGAACGGATCGGAAACGTGCCTGTCCACCTCGACTCATCAATCTCACACCGGTGCTATCGGCTCGTGTCGGATAGACTCGCTGTGTAATGCACTGCCTACCGTTAGCGAACACCTCAACCACGGACTTATCGACATAGATGCGGAGCTGAAGTGTTTCGTTGCCCTTCAACGTGAACGGTGAGCGTTGTGCGTCAACAAACTGTTCCGATTCCGGCAATCTCGCAGTACCACCTGGGTCTCGGTAGTGTGGATACCGAATGGCTTCGTTTAAGGTGGAACGACTGACCTCGATTTTTAACGTTCTCTCTGCAGGGACATAGAGAATACCTGTTTGTTCGGCTTGATCGGGTGAGCAGAGCACCTGAACGCCGACCTCAGTTGCATCGCCGGGATCAATTTCGATATCCAACTCAAGGCAACTCCCTTGGACATCTTTTAAGACCAACACATCAGCGTTGAGAGCAATATTTTCACGTGCTTTCGGGTTCATCCTTAGGCGTTCCAACTCCGGCACGGGTTCAATCTGCAAACTACCATCGGTTGCGAGGGAAAGGATACGGGGCAGCGTCATAACGCCTGACCAACCGGAGGCACGTTCCTGCTCACTCCCCCGGATCTCGCGAATCCAATCGAAGAAGATACGGCGATCTTGTGCATCTAATAGCGAGCGCGCTCCCCCGAGTAGTCCGCCCGCCCAACTCATCCGTCCGTAGTTTTCGGCATAATACCGCTCGTTTTCAAATCTACCGAGGTAATACTGTGTGCCTTGCCAATGGCTACAAAACAGTAGCATGTGCTTATCGCCCAACGGATAAAAATCGGGAACTGCGCAGTCCTCTTCAGCGTCTGTCCATTCGCGCCGCGATTGATAAAAGGAACGCACAAATTCCCACTCTACAAGATCGGACGACTTAAACAGCGCAGTTCCGTCCCCAATCTGCCCGGGGATCGTGTTTCCGATGAGTGCGTAATATGTATTGCCTTCCAACCAAGCACACGGGTCAAACACAATATATTCGCCGTGTCCTTTCTGACCGGGAGCGGGTACGGGAATCACTGGATTGGCTGGATGCTTGTCCCATGTGATGAGCAGATCATCATCACTCGTTGCGATACATGTTCCGTCTGGAACCCCATGGTAAATGAATGTCGGAATACCTTCTCGACTCACGAGGGCACCACCGCTAAAGCATCCGTCACGATCTGGTCCGTCAAGGTCGGGCGTTAAAGCGATGGGGTGATGCACCCAATGCACGAGATCCACACTCGATGCGTGTCCCCATTGCATCCATTTCCAATAACCGCCTTCAGGGTTGTGTTGATAGAAGATATGGTATCGTCCCTTCCAAAAGATGGAACCGTTGATGTCGTTCATCCACCCGAACGGCGGTGTGAAGTGGTAACGGGGTCGATACGGGTCGTCTGTATACATCCGATCAAGCACGCGTGTCGCGTGGACAAGTGCCTCTGTCTTTTCAATGGCTGTGTTCATGGTTTTGTTGTCCCGTATGTAGTATCACAAACTAAAAGATTGCGTTACAACCGGTTTGCGCGATACCTTTATTGTGTCTGAGTGTTAGTACGTCAAGTCAGTCGGTGAACCAGAAGGCATAAATTTCTGCCTCGAGTAGAGAAAAGCGGAGGCGCACGGTTCTGCCGCGGAGTTCAGTGAGGTCAGTCTTCTCCTTCCAGCGGATCGGTTCGTCAATACTATCCACCATCGCTGGGAGGCTTTCGTCGAAGGTGTATCCTGGGAGAGGTTGTCCATCATCGGCATTAAGAATCTCTACCTTAACCCTGCCGCGCCAAGAATCCACGTTCACACGTAGTTCGCTACCTTCTACAACGACGGGCTTGGTCAATACCGAACCCCATTCAATACCACCTTTGAGCGACACAAACCCATCGACGCGGAGTTTTGCGATCGACATAGCAAGATTATCAAGGAATTTTCTGTTCATTACGTCCACGAGCGACTGACTGCGATGCCGAGCACCGAGATAGTAGAACCATAGTTCATTGTTGCGTCTGAGCGGTCCGTTAACGACTGAGATCTGTCCTGTATCGTAGGCGCTACCATCCCCAACGGGCGATAACTCGATAAATGGTGTGCGATTCCCGACCCGTTCCCAGTGTCGTAGATCCCGACTCGCAGCCAATTCCACCGACTTGCGACTATCCACGTTTTCATAGAGCGGTGGATGCTTTCCCGTCCAGTGGTGCATTACAGGGAGACCAAGGTACAATCCTTCGTAGCGAAATACTGGGAAATTGTAAACATCGGTGCGCCATTCCTCAGGTCGGTTGTATATCGGGGTCAGATAATCGGGATCCTCAATGAATTTTCGTATCCGTTCTTCCCCGTTCTCCTGATCAATCTGATCGGCATGAAAAATGAGTTCTAATCCGCTCCAGTTCTCAAAATCCTCGCTGGTACTCAAACAGAAACTACGTCCGTAAGGCGACCTACCATCGGGTCCAGCATGCTTAACGGTTGCGATAAACAACCCATTCGCCTCGTCATAGCCGAAGTGTGCCTCGTCCGAGCTTGGAACAAGGGGTACATCAAGGTACGTCCAATGGAGGCAGTCTGAAGAGATTGCGGGTGTCAATCCACCCCCTTTTCCCCATCCCATTCCTTTGTAGCGACGTTGTTCATCTGGGTCATGCGGGTCGTAGATCGGTCCGAGTGGTACGCCTGTAGGTAAGATGTTGTTCTCTGTGCCAATTGCGGTTCCGCGCCATGTGAGGGCATCGTAATCGTGAAGTCCCAAAGCCGGCTTCTCCCAGTTCACACCGTCTTCCGAGGTTGCATAGCAGATAAAACTTTTCCCGCCAATCGGGGCACCGGTCACGTCAAGTTTGACCTCTGGAGTGTCTGCCTCTGAACTGGCGTAATAGAGCGTTTTGTAAACTGCTTCATCCGGGACCCACGCTGGGGTTGTCCACATCATAATGCCACAGTTCTCCCAGCGATGTTCAGCCCGCAGCACAACGTTTTTTTCAAACTTTTGTAGTGGGTGTAGTTTCCGGGCGAGTTGTCGATTTCCTCAACAATATGGTCATTGATGAATAACGATTTCATTTGGGATCCTCGATAGATGGCATTTATTATAGCTACAGAAATGCCGCCCCTACGGGGCTTGGGTCTTTCAGGATTCACACATGCTACAGAAATGCCGCCCCTACGGGGCTTGGTCTTTCAGATTCACACATCGTGCTAATACCTCTGGCTATATCCATCCGTCTTCAACCATCAATGTCAACGGTGATTCCATCTCCTCAAGGGGTAAATGAATCCGCCGCCGTTTCCGAGACGATTCATAAATCGCCATGAGCAGTTCGTGGGTTGCGTACCCCTGATGACCACTCGATCGGTGCTCCCGTCCTTCTTCAATAGCCTCAATCATGTCTCGCACGGGGTTACTTTCTGCAGGAAGTTCAGGTGTCATCCAAACACCGCCCGATTCCTCGTTCCGTATACGGAGAGGGAGTCCACCGGGGGCAGCGAGTTCAATTTCGCCTTCCGTTCCATAGCAGTAGATGTGATGATAACCGGGGGCGGTGTCGCTTCCTGATTCGATGATCGCTCGAACGTTGTCCTCGAATTTGAAGTAACCGATTGCGAAATCTTCGGAGTGCAAGTCGTATTTGGTGGGTGTGCCGATACGTTCAATCTGACCAATCACCCAACTTACGGAACGGTCACCATAGACATATCGCATAAGGTCAACAGTGTGTGTGGCATTGTCCTTCAAGTCGCCTCCGCCACAAACAGCGTGAATCCGAAAGAGGTCGCCGATCACACCATCGGCAATCATCTGTCTTGCGGCTTGGTAGGGTGCGCTAAACCGTACTTGATGGTCGATTGCCAATTTCACGCCGTGTTGTGAACAGGTTTCAAGCATCTCCCGCGCCTGTCCGAGGTTCTCCGCCATCGGCTTTTCAGACAGGATCCCTTTCACACCGAGTTTCACGACCTCAATTGCTACTGGCGCGTGCAGTTTCGGGCGGGTACACACGGAAACCAGATCAATCTCTTCCGTCTCGAGCATCTCGACGTAATCGGTATACTGCTTTTCGACACCGTATTGTTCGCCGTATGCCTTCAAACCCTCTGCATTAATATCGGCAATCGCGGTCAGAGAAGCTCTCGGTTCATTCACATACCATCCGGCGTGCATGTGAGAAATCCCACCGCATCCAACTATTGCAACGTTGTAGGTTTTATCCATTGTAAACTCCTAAATACAATCTATCTATTGAGGTATTCGATGACCGCCTCCAACATAGAGCAACTGTCCTGTGAGCCAACGCGCTTGCTCAGAGCAGAGGAAAACCGTGACATCTGCTACATCTTCAGGTCTACCAACCCTACCCAAGGGTGTAGATTTTTCAATTGTTTTTTCATCCTCAGGTAGAATGTAACCTGTCTGAATCGGTCCCGGTGCGATGACGTTTACCGTGATGCCGTATTTTCCCATCTCACATGCAGCGGAATGGCTATAGGATTCAATTGCGTGTTTACTTGCGGCGTAACTGATATTCAAAGGATGGCAATGTGCGGCATCCGTACTCGTATTTACAATGTGTCCCGAGTTAAGTCCATTTTTAAGATATTGTTTTAAATACGCTTGCATCATCAATACATACGCTCGGGCGTTAATAGCAAAATGGGCGTCAATGCTTGAAGCAGTTGATAGGATAATACCGCCGCCGTCTGTTGAAGTTTGCTCAGGATCGAATGTCTCTAACACGCAATGGGTGTGGTTATTAACCAAAATGTCAACCGGACCGAATTCTTTCTCACACGCATCGAAAAGTCTCGGAATATTTGTCTCATCCGCAAGGTCTGCCTCTAAGGTGGATATCGTCGTGCCTGCTTCTTTAAATTGATCGACAAGATGTGTAATAGGTTTTTGTTGCATGGCTTGGTAGAACACATCTCCACCTATCCCCTTTTCTTCAGCATATTTTAACTCCGCTTCGCTGTATCGACACGGCGGACGAAAAAATGATGCAAAAACTTTCACGCCTTGGTTGCCTAACGCTAAAGCGGTTGCAGCACCGATGCCGTGATTGGCACCTGTAATGAGGGCAACTTTTCCCTTTAACTTCGGATCGATCATCATATCCCTCTACATCACGAGAAAGACATTATAGTAAAGTTTAGAATTAATTGGACCTCTAAAGAGGCGAGGATACAATCCTCGCCAGCGGCAGGGAGGGTTGTTTCGCTGAGCAACTGTCTACATATTTTTCGACTTTACTATAAAACACGAAACCTCTATGTGCTACAAGCAGGACAAAACATCATGTAAGTTTGAGATTGAGTAGTCTGGACGCTCTTCGACTGTTTTGGGTATCAGAACATCTGATTTTCGGTCAATGAAGACACTGGTCATGCCAGCGCGGTTGGCACCAACGATGTCATTTTCAATGGAATCCCCGACGAGCATAGCCTCTTGGGGTAAAACACCAGCACGCTCACAAGCGACTTGAAAGATTTCAACTCTCGGTTTTCTGGCACCGATTTCACCGGAAATTGTAAGCGACTGGATCCGCTCGCTGAGCCCAAGGTGTCGGACTTTAGACAGTTGGCTGTCGGTGTGTTCATCATGTGCACCGTTTGTAATGAGGCCGATATGGTACGCGTGTAATTTCTCAAGCACGGTGACATCGTCGTAAAGACGCAAACTCGTGATGTAGCGTGAACAGAAAAAGTCGCTTAATCCTTCCATAACCTTATCTATGGGCAAACCTAACTCTTGAAATAAACACTGGAAGCGTGCGTCTCTCACGTCTGCCATAGAACATTTCCCGGCGTCAAGCTGCTGAAAGAGTTCCTGATGGACAGTTCTCCATGCCTCCGTAAGAGCTTCCTCCGAAACATCTGGATACTGCTCACACAAAAGTTGAAATGTTTCTTTTTGCGCGATGCTCCATGCCGTATCGGAGTCACAAAGTGTGCCATCAAGATCAAAGAAGACTGCTTTAATCATTTACGCTATCACCCTCCAGGAATTCGCGCAGAATTTTCTCGCTTATCACCTCCGATGCTCCATGTCCGGCGTCAACGACCTTGTAGTGAATTATGTCACCGTTGAGGTAGCTAAAGATTTCCAACTTGCCATCGATTCTACTGGGTCTGGATAACTTCTCTCCGTCGTACCCCATCTGCCTCGCCCAGAGAAAAATCGACTCTTCGGCATCAACAAAGCCCAACTTCCCATCCTTGGCAGGAATGTATTTTGAAAGACCGCCGCGATAAGGGACCAGATCATCGGTGGCACCGGAAATATTCATCAGACGCTTACCCGTCATCGGTGTGGCGACAACTTGATAATTGTTGTCAGCACCTTTAGTTTTGAAATTTTTTCCATCGTGTTGATAGACATTTAAGGGGCTGACTGCGCTGACATAATTCCGAAGGTTCGGTAACTTGCTTTCGATCGCCAACTGGTTCACCAAAGCGGCACCATTTGAATTCCCCATGACGCTGAAATTGTCTTTTTGAATGTTGTCATAAGTGGAGAGTTTCTTAACGATCGCTTCAATAAATCCGAGATCGTCTGCCTTGGAATGCTCCGACATGATGTTCCAACCCGTTTTGTATCCGTTGGCAAACACCATGACGTACCTACTTGCCATCGTCGTGTGCCGTCTCATGAATTCATCCATTGCTTTCTTCGCATTTCCACCATGCCCATGCAAAAAAATGAAAACAGGAAACTTTTGCCCATCTGTACTTTTAGGAACGTTTACATAATAGAGTCGCTTGAACGCTGTCTCCTGTGACCACGACTGCGTGATATAATATGCTCCAGATTTTAGTTGTTCTACGGCATTCACGATCAGAACGCTACCAACCGCCAAGACAGTAGTTAATATCAACGTGAGACTCTTCACTATATCCCCTCCAAGGTCCGGAAAAATTGTAAAAAAGGGTTCACCAAGCGATCCGATCTCTACGCCACTCGAAAGATGTAAACGAATCCAAGGACCACCCCCGTCCATGCGACAGCTTAATTATCTAAATACCCAGAATATGTAAACCAATCCAAGTATTGCCCAAACGCCTGCAGCTATTTTCATCACACGGCTCATCCACCCTACTTTTGTGAAGTGAAAAGCAATATGATTGAACAGTAACATCAATGCAACCACCAGATTGACGTTGAGGTACTCGTTAGAACCAAAATTTCTCCACCTGAGAAGTTGAAATACATTGAAGGCAGCCAGACAAAGAATAATCGCGAGCATGCCGTATTTCCAGAAATAGTTTAGCCTAAACCTCCGGACATCTCCCGTTTCCACCGATGCCGCTTCTAAAGTTTTCGGTAGATCGGGATTATTTTCTCGAAGTGCTTGTTGGCGTTCTTTTACATATTTAATTTTCGCCGCGAGTTGCTGTTTTTCAGCGTCGGTTAACTGCTTCATGAAAAATTACCTTCTTTTCGCCGGTTTAAGGGGCATGACAAAAGCCAAGCACTTTTCATCACGTTCCATCGGTTCTACAGCGAACCCCATAGCGAGTTTGAGATGATGGTTTTCAGGATGATTTTCACCGCTGACGGATCGCACTTGGTAACAGTCAAACAACTTCGCTTGTTTGATGGTATATTCTTGAAGTGCTCTGCCGATGCCTTGCCGTCGGTATCCTTCTTTCACACCAAACGCGAGGATTTTCGCCTCTTTTAGCGTTTTTCCATGCATTGCAATAGAGGGGTGATCACGGTCGTGGGGACCGATGTCCCACACCACAAACATGAGAAATCCGACGATGGTGTTATCCTGTTTCG
Organism: Candidatus Poribacteria bacterium; assembly: GCA_965232545.1. Classification (GTDB taxonomy): domain Bacteria; phylum Poribacteria; class WGA-4E; order WGA-4E; family WGA-3G; genus WGA-3G. The sequence goes on along the minus strand of OZ246979.1, from coordinate 5,620,600 downwards.
CTGCTAAGAAATAGCGTGAAAACTGCTCAAAATACGGGTTAAAGGCCCAGTCTTCCTGGTTTAATTCCTTAACAAGCGCGATAAATTCCTGCCAATCTGAGTGGTGGGATGTAAGTTCTTGAATAGAAAAAGGAGATTGCGTGTTCATCGACTGGCTCGTTTCAAATCGGTTGTGTTCAATTATATGAACGCAAGCTACCTCAACTCCACTGAAAAACCACTGATATTTTACCGACACACATTTCGCCCCGCTGGGGCTTGAGTCGCGGGGCAGACGGCATTTCTACACACATTTCGCCCCGCTGGGGCTTAGGTAAAAACAATGTTATTTTTCTAAGTGGCAACTTCGGTTATATAAGTCTTTAGGGCAACCACAAGGGATGCCCCTACCTTGAAACCTTTATTTTCCCCCAAGTGAGTGCCAATTTCTGGGTCGGATCGACAGCAAGTCCTTCCGCTTCAAGGTTCTGTTCAATCTCCTCTTGATTGAGGCCACGGTTGTAGAGGCGAAGTTCGTCAAGAATGCCGTGGTAGGGAAGTCCATCCGATTTTCTGGCACCCATCCAGAAGTTCTCTCCGTTATGTTTGAGGACTCCCTCAAATTTTTTCTCATTATCTACTTCACCATTGACATAAATAATGGCTACAGAACCGTCGTAAACGCCAGCGATGTGATGCCATTTCCCTACATCGGGCTGACCGACGCTGTGAAAGGGCCATGTCTCTAAGGCACCGTTCCAGAGATTAAAATCAACCCGAGTTTGGTCTGACCATGCAATCACATAAGAATTATTTCCTGATCTCGATATACCTGCGAAAATTGCCCAACCGGGTTTCTCAGGTTTTATCCACGCCTCCAATGTAATCTGATCGCCAATGTCGGTTAAACTCTTATCTGCTCCACAATCCACATGCCCACCACTAAACTTAAGTGCCTCACCGACTTTACCGTCAACGACCTCGACATTCCCATCCATGGTTCCATCGTTTGCACCGACACTGTCTTTAACCGTTTTCCCTGCGACCGAATCTTTATTGAACGACCAGTAACTCACCAATCCATCGGTCACCGCCTGACGCGCGTACGCCACGCTTGTAGCCATTAAAACGACCATTATAATGGTTATAGCAATTAGTTGTCTCGGAGTTCTGTTAATCATTTGGTCCCTTCCTTTTTATTAAGATAGTAACATGGGTTCCATTGATACGAGAAATCTCTATAGACACATAGATACTAATGAAGATCAAGAACTTAATCGAGTAATGCGCGATGTTAATTGTCTGAATCAGGTGCGCTTTGACAAATAATAATAGAATGTCGGTTAGATTCCGACTCGGAGGACGCACTCCGCATATCTTACCCTAACCGCACTGCTGGAAACAGCCGTGTGGAAAGCAAGGGGAAATGGCGAATGCCTGAGGCAAAGGCGACCTCACAAGAGCGCCAAAACTGGCACGTCCGATAAATGACGGACACGGAGAAGCGAAAGTTGAATGCTTGCAAGCCTCGTTAGACAAGACATAGAAACGCCTTGAAAAACTATGGTATTCATAAGGTTGTCCTCTGATTTGGCAATCTATTGCGTATGATATGAATACAGCGTTGAGATGCTCAATGAATCGGGGTACAGAACACTCCTAAATCCGTCAACGAAGTCTATTATTGGGAAGTCAAAGAGAACCTAAGTAGACTCATAGAGTCTATAAGGTTGAAGAGATTAGGAACTCTCGTAAGAGAGAAGCATAATCAGGTTGAGTGCTTTGAAACATTTCTAAAAACATTTTATCTATAGACGTGAAATCTTGCGAAAGCATGTGTCTATAGAAGTCTTAGACTTATGGACAAGAAATAAAGTAAAAGTGGTTATCATCACCTAAAGCGTTTATCGCCACACTCGACTGGAAGGTCTCCATGTGTGGTGAAAGTCGCACGCATGGTTTGGAAGGGGTTGTAGAGGGGCGACCCTCTACGACTACCTTATGATTTACAGGATTCAAAGATTTGCAGGATTCAAGGAGTGCGAGTAGGCACAAGACCCACCCCTACACAGACGAACCCCTTAATGAAAGTGAATACGTCTTGTCTCCAGTGCCACGCACAAGACCTACCCGTACAGAGACGGACATCCTAACGACTGACTGCCAACTTAACCATCGTATTCGACGACGACATTATCCCCCTCAATTTTGACGGGATACGTCGCTACACGTAACGTTTCATCGACGAGGCACTGCCCCGTGGCAATATCAAATGTCCACTGATGCCAAGGACACCGTAGCACTTCGCCTAAACCATCGACAGAGAGCATTATTCCGTGGATTGAAGGCGGGGCATCGGCGGCGAACCTACCGGTGAGTTCGCCTGTGCAGAGAGGTCCCCGCTTGTGCGGACAGATGTTACGGACGGCGTAAAAGGTGCCATCAACATTGAAGACCCCAATGCCGGCTTTCCCACGGAACGGGACGATGATTTTGCGGTTCCCGGGTGGAATTTCGGATACTTTTCCAACAACAACACGTGCCATTTTTTAAACTTACCTTGCGGAGAAAGGACAGGAGTTTGAAACTTCAACTGCTTTTCTCATGAGTCGCCTGCGCCGGTGTTGCAGGCTACGGTCTCGGATAAGGAAGAAAACATACACCTTTCTAACTTACCTTGCGGACTCTTAATTTTTCCTTGCGGAGAAACAACGGATGTTCTGTCTCAGACGTGCTTTTCTTATATCCGCCCTCCATTTCATTACGGGCTACCGGTTTTGAGGATATTCTAAGAGCAACACTTGCTTAGACAAAAATCTATTCGCCGAATGCCAACCGACAATCGACAACCGCCATATTTTAATTTTCCCTCGCGGTTAATTCGCGACTGGATTCGGGGATCCGTTGGATTTCTCCACATCCAATCGTAGGATATCGAGGGCGTTTTCGGCGAAGATACGACGGTGTAAATCTTCTGGAAGCTTGGGGAAAACCGTTACCGGATCGTTCCAATCGAAATGTGGGAAGTCTGAGCAGAATATCAGCGTTTCATCGGCGTGTAGCATTTCCAACATCTGGTACATCTGTTCCGGTTTTTCAGGTTCGTGCATCGGCTGTGATCCGATGCGGATGTGTTCACGGAAATACTCACTCGGTAACCGCTTCAGCCATGGTGTCTGGTCACGCAGTGCTTTCCAGTCGGTATCCAAATGCCACATTACCGGCACCGCCCACATCTGTTGCGCTTCAATGAGGGCAAACTTGAGGTTGGGAAACTTTTCAAAGACCCCTTCGCAGATGAGAGATGTTGCGTGTGAACTGGCGACATAAGGTCTGCTCATCCGGGATTCCATGTAGTAAGTCGGATGCCCGACCGGGGTTGGCGTGTTTCGGGTTGCCCCGCCGCCACCGCCGATGTGCGATATGATAGGCAATCCGTGCGCCTCACACGCTTCCCAGATGGGATGATAGAAGCGGTTACCAAAGGGACGACTTGTTCCCATCGGCACCATAACAGCAGCAGTGTCCTTCCGGTGTGCGAGTCTGTTAATTTCTTCCACGGCTTGGGGTGGATCGGAGGGTGAGACGAGGATAGCGTTGACAACGCGTTCGTCTCGATCAAGCCAGTGCTCGATTGTCCAATCGTTAAAGGCGCGGCAGAGCGCAGCTGCCCAATCCGGGTCAGGTAGCCCAGAATACCCGTAGAATGGCGGCGGTCCAGTAAGCAGACCGACATCAATATTCCAGACATCGAGATGCTCATCTTGGAGGAATTCTAATGTAAAGTTAAAATCTCTGGGGTCGCCGCCGGAGTTTTTCGGTGTCGATTCGATGGCTTCTTCGACTCTGCCTTTGAGGTCCACACGATTGCTTCGAATCGGGATGTTGGGATACCCGCCGAGATGTAGCCCTTGGTCGAGCAGATGCTCTTGATAGAATTTTGACAAGTAAGGCAACAATTGCGTAGGATGGCGAAAATTGTGGTGAACATCACAATCGACGATAGCGATCCCATCTTTCGGTTTCGCCGTCCAACCGGGTGCGGTGACAGGGGTTGATCCAATCTGACGCATGTGAACGCCTCCTTTATTAGCCGTCAGCAATCAGCCGTTGGCGATCAGTAAGAATAGCTGTCGGTTTTCGGTTAAGAGATTTTCGTCTAATAACATCCTCTTGTCCGACAACAGACAACCGACCACTGAGAACTATTAACTAATGACGGTACGCCTCACCGATTAAGTTATTGGCGGCGCGAACGGGACGGAAAAGTGTCTGCCGTTTGGCAGGCATTTCGGCTAACAATTTCGGGTGCGGATCCCAATCGTGCCATTTGCTATTGACGGTATTGTAACAACTGAAAATAGCGAGACGATCGTTTTCTTCGTTTGTCCAGGTGTGGGTGCTATGGGTCAATGCCTCCGTGAAAAAGAGGAGGGACCCAGCGGGACACTCATACGTATCCCAAATTAGAGAATCCTGGCTTTGAATTGTGTCGGGTGCTGTGTAGACGGCTTTATGGCTCGCAGTAATAAACAGGGTGCCTCCCTGCCGATATTTGACAGGATTCAGTTCCCAGACGATGCGAGTTAACCCGCTATAGCCTCTGCCGGGGATACACCGATAGAGGTGCGAGTCGCCGGGGAAACGGAGCATCCCGTTTCCGTTGTGGGGTCCAAAGTTTCCATCGCCCACCGTCCGATAGAACAAACTACACGATTCCATACGGAAGCCGTAGCATTCTTGGCTTGACAACGCTGGGTGTGCGAGAAATTCATTGAGAAAACCGACGACATTCGGATGGTCAGCAAGGCGTTGCATGGGACCCCCGAGCGGAGAGCGTTCATGCTCTGGAATCGACTCCGGTTCGTGGCGGAGTTTATATCCGAACTCTTGCATCTCCGCGAGTTCATCACCTGACAGCACCCCCGGAACCAAAAGCCATCCGCGCATGTCAAAGAGGTATTTCTGTTCTTGTGTCGGTGCGACAACAGGTGTGCCATCGGAGGTTGTTTCCGTGAGTTGTGCGTTATCAATGTCGAGTGCCGTCCCAAGATTCTTATCAACAATAAAAGGTTTGGTGTGATCCGTAACTTGTGCCATAATTGACATCCTTTGTATTAGCTATCGGTTGTCAGGATGGATTTTTTCAAAAAACCCTTTCAGCAGCCAATAAAGAGGTTCTCGTCTAAGAACATCCTCTTCTGCTTTCCGACTACTGACTGCTGACTGCTGATTGCTGATTGCTATGCGGCTTTCGCGCGTTTGAGGGCATCCTCAGAAACGCTAAGCGTCTTCGCGACATCTTCATCGGTGTGCGACATAGACATGAACCAGATATGTCCTTCAGGCAGATATAAACCACCATCTAAGGTCGCCTCGTAGAACGTTTTCTTGAACCGTTGTTGGCGTTCGTCATCACTGTCGGTACTCAAGCCGAAGTAGGGCATGGGTCCGATGCCACCGATGCGGGCATTTTCAATACCGAGACGTGCCGTCATCTCTCTGTAGCCATCCAGCAATTTCTGTCCCTGCTTCCACATAAAGGCGACTCCGTCTTTCGCTTCGAGTTCCTCGATTGTGGCGATTGCGGCGGCGACGAGCGATACTTCACCGTGGAAGGTTGCGGCTACCCAGACATCGCCAACTTCATCCATTATCTCTTCTTTCCCGACAACGACAGCCGTGGCGAACCCATTCGCGAGTGCTTTTCCGAAAACGGACATGTCAGGGGTGACCCCGAAGTATTCCTGGGCACCGCCCAAAGAATAGCGGAACCCCGTTTTGACTTCGTCGAAAATCATCAAAGCACCGTTGGCATTGACGAGTGCCTTTGCCTCTTCGAGATAACCGTCTTTGGGAAGATCCTGTCCAGAAGGCTCCATAATCAGACACGCGATCTCGTTAGGGTGTGCTTTAAAGAGGTCAGCAAGCCCTTCGAGATCATTGAAATCAACGCTGAGTGTAGCAGCAGCAGCACTTGATAGGTGTCCGCGGGCGTGGCTACACCAATCGTGCCAGCCATGATAACCGGATCGAATCACCTTTTCTCTACCGGTGTATGCGCGAGCGAACTTAATCGCGCCGGTTGTTGCGTCCGATCCGCCAACGAAGTAAGCGACCCTATCCGCCGATGGAATAATCTGAACCAGTTTTTCGGCGAGTTCTACCTCAAGGGTATGTCCGAAATTATAAACATTCCCGCGTTCAACGAGATATTTTGTGACCGTATCAATCACAGTCGGATAGGCGTGCCCAAGGATCATGGGTCCAAATCCCATCAGATAATCGATATAGTCATTTCCATCGGCGTCCCAAAAATGTGCGCCCTTCGCGCCTGCAATCATAACAGGTCTCGGTGGCTGGCTCTGTTTATGGGGTTGCCCACCGCCGACCAAAGCGGCTTTGGCGCGCTTCTGCCATGCGAGTGATTTTTCAAAACTTCGTCCCATCCTGAAACCTCCAATTTTCGTATATAGGCAGTCAGCTGTCAGTTATCGGCTCTCAGTAAGAGAACCTTATGGCAGTTACCCACATTTTACATTACCAAAGGCAGCTGGCTAATACACTGCCCTCAACTACTATACTTGAACCACTGGCGAGGTATTTTGCTTGGGTATTTCCTCAATTTCCATCACCAGCAAATATACGGGATTTATGTAAGCCCTATTTCAATTATTTTAGCATAATTTTGGATTTGGTAGGAGAATTTCTTGAAAATTGTGAAATTTTATGAAATAATAGCGTAACTTAAATTTTTGTAGATAGGGTTCATATCGAGTTTCGTAAAAAAAAGGGGAAAAAATGGCAGCACACCTCTTGACAGACGCGCAGATGCGGCATTTCATTGTGAATGGTTATGTGACCGTCACCACCACGTTGCCTGCGCAATTCCATGATGCAATTTACGAAAAGACGGTAACGGTTTTTGACAAGGAAGGCAATCCGGGCAATAATCTGGTGCCACGGATCCCAGAGATTCAGCAAATTCTTGACGATCCAAACGTCAGCGGTGCTCTGACAAGTTTGCTTGGCGCGGGCTACTACAAGCAGCCACACCGCCATCCGCACTACAATCCTCCAGGTAGTAAGGGGCAAGGGATGCACCAAGATGGTGGGAAACGCTGGTCCCATCATACCCGCAGGCTTCTGGTTTTCTATTACCCGCAAGATACACCTATCGAACTCGGTCCGACAGGTGTGGTCCCGACGAGCCACTATTATAGCACGCGTGAAGGCGCAGAGATCTCGCCGGAACAACCGATCGTTGGGAAAGCAGGAACGGTCGCTTTCGCGAACTACGATCTGTGGCACCGTGCGATGCCTAATAGTAGCGAGAAGAAACGCTACATGATGAAGTTCCTCTATGCCCGAATGTCAGAGCCGCAGGAACCCACCTGGGCGAACAAGGAAACAGAGTGGGCAAACGGTACACGTATGGGACGTGTCGAACATCAGGAGATGTTCCGACACCTTTGGGACTGGCATCGTGGCAAGGAATTCGGGGTTGCAAACCCCTCCCACAACGGGACATCGAACGGAGTATCATTGTCCGGTTTAATCAGTTCACTTAACAGTACATCGGAATCGACGGGATTGCAGGCGGCTTATGAAATGTCTCGATTTGGCGAGAAGGCAGTGCCTGCACTGGTGCGGTGTTTGCGAGATGAATCGGAGATGACGCGCCGAAATGCTTGTTACGCCCTCAACGCTGTCGGAAACCCTGCCGTTGATGCTTTGCGGGCGGCGTTGAAAGACTCCTGTGAACATGTACGTGATAACGCGGCGGAAGCACTCGGCGACTTGGGAAATAAGGCGGAATCCGCGGTGCCTGCACTGGTGGAAACGTTAGCGGATGCTTCAGGTTCTGTGCGGTCGCATACGATAGAGGCGTTAGGAACAACAAGCCAATCGAGTTCACTCGCCGTTCCGGGTCTTGTGAAGGCATTGGAGGATCCGCACGACGGCACACGGCGAAGTGCGGTATTCGCTTTGGCGCGGATTGGTCCGAACGCGACTGAGGCAGTCAAGGGTTTACAAAATGTGCTGTTTGATGAGAATCGCTACATCCGCGGCGATGCTGTACATGCGCTGTATCGTATCGGCACACCAGCGGCGAAGGCAGCGTTGCTACGTTACCTTGAGACGACCCGCTGGTGTCCTTTGACCTCAAAAGAGAGTACGTTTTAGGTTAAATAAGGGTAGTTTATTATTTCGGGAGGCTTCGTATCGCAAACTGTTCGTTTGCGGGAAACCGACAGACACAATCTAACAGATTGTGCTACAGAAGAAGTGCCATCGTGTAACCTCTAAAACCGAAGTATTAATTGCTACCCTTGCAGTTACAACACCTACGTAAAGAATTCCTCGTTATGGGGTCGGACATCGACTTCAAACGTCCATGCGCTTCGTTCCTGCTGGACTAAAGCCCAATAGGTGTCGGCAATCGCATCGGGTTCAAGAAGTGGTTCATTCTCCGAGAGTTTATAGCGTTGACGCACACCCGGTGTATCAATGACCCCATCAACGATGACATGCGCGACATGAATGCCGTGTGGTCCGACTTCGCGGGCGAGTGCGGATGCTAAGCCTCGTGTCGCATACTTCGCACTGCTGAACGCCAACGCGCCTGCTCTGCCACGGATAGCAGAGGTCGCGCCTGTAAAGAGAATACTCCCGCCACCTTTTTTGAGCATTCCCGGAACGACCTGTTTTGAACAGAGGAATCCACCGAGCGTGCAGACGCGCCACGCCGCCTCAAACGCTTCGGGTGTGAGATCTGCGAAACTTCCCCAAGCTGCGTTTGCGGCATGATTCACTAAGATATCGGGATCGCCGAGTTCCTCTCGAATGCGAGCGAAACTCTCTGATACCTGCTCAGCGTCAGCAATATCCGTGGGGATAGGAATGGCTGTGCGTCCGGATTTTCCCAATCTCGTGGATAGATTTTTAATGTAGGCAGATGAGCGAGACAATAGTGCTACATTACATCCTTCGTTTACAAATTTACGGGCGAGTGCAGCCCCTAAACCGGGACCCACACCTGCGATGACTGCTATTTTTTCCATATTTTAATTTTTCCTTGCGGTTCGGTCAAGTGGATTTGTGCGTTAGGTGTTTCTTTGCGTATATCCGCCTGCGCCGATGTTGCAGGCTATGGACTTGGACATAACGAAGTCCTTACTTCAATTTTTCCTCCTACAGAAGATTATTCATGTCTGAGAGCATCAATTGGATGAAGTTTCGCTGCTTTCCATGCGGGATATGCGCCGAAAAAGATCCCGACCAACGCGCTGACAACAAAGGACAACATTCCGTACACCGGCGAGACAACGGTCCGCCATCCCCAAAGCGAAGGCACTATTTCCGCACCGGCTATGCCGACTCCAATCCCAATAATCCCGCCAACGAGTGCCAACGACGTGGATTCAACAAGGAACTGAGCGAGGATATCAGAACGCTGTGCGCCAACGGCTTTCCGGAGTCCGATCTCTCTTGTCCGCTCCGTCACGGACACAAGCATAATGTTCATAATACCGATGCCGCCAACAAGCAATGATACCACGGCGATCCCTAAAATCATGTTAGTGAAGGTTTGGCTGGACTCTTCCAAGGTCTCCATGAATTCTGCTTGGTTCCGAACGTGAAAGTCAAGTTCCTTATTTGGTGCGATTTTGTGTTGCCTCCGAAGCAGTTCGGTTACCTCGGTTTCTGCGGACTCAAGGAGTTTGTCATCATTCGCCTGTATACTGATGCTTGAGAGATAATCGTCACCGAAAACGCGTTTCATAGCGGTCGAATATGGGATGAAGACCTGATCGTCTGGGTTTCGCCATCCGCTGGCCCCCTTCTCCTTCATAACCCCTAAGACGCGAAAACCCACATTCTTAATCTTAACGGTTTCGCCGACCGCTTCTGCCGTCTCAAAAAGGTTATCAACAACGGTTTTGCCGAGGACACATACACGTTCGCGGTATCGGATTTCGCTGGCTGTAAAAAATCGCCCCTTTTCGACGGTAAAATTCGCGGTAACAAGGTACTCCGGGGATGTCCCGACGATGGTTGTGTTTACATTTTTATTTCGATACTTCACCTGTGCGCGGCTGCTCACCTCAGGAGTGACATAGCCAAAGTTCTGTCCGCGCTCTTGTAACGCCTCCATGTCTGCGACCGTGAGGCTTCTCCGTGCATCGGCAGAGCCGCGCCCTCGAGATCTACTTTGCCCTGGACGAACGGCGAGAATGTTCGCGCCTAATGTCTGAATCCGTTCGGTAATGTCGGCTTTTGCACCTTCGCCAATCGAGGTCGTGGTTATAATTGCACCTACACCGATGATCACCCCCAACATCGTCAACATAGATCGGAGTTTATTTGCCATTAAGGCACTTAATGCGTTCGTAAGACTCTCCAAGATACTCATATCATTCCCTCCCAGCACTATTCAATTTTCATTTTTTGTTGATCCTGCGAGATCCATCCAAGCTGGAGTTCATTCTACAAAAATGTGTCGGGAATCGGAGTTCCCTCCTACAAACCGACTGATAGTGGCTATCGTCCTCTGCCGCCACCGCCAGTCATTCGACGCATTGTGGACGCTGGGTTCTGCATCATGCGTCGCCGCCAATCAGCGTTACCGCCACCGCCACCGCCACCGCCAAAGCCCCCGATTGCGACGATATCGCCCTCAGTAAGCCCTGAGATGATTTCGATCTTGTCGAAACTGCTGACCCCTGTTACGATCGGTTGCGGACGTCCGGGTTGCCCGTCTTCACCAACCATCCTGACCATTTTCCTGCCGCGCATATCAAGGACTGCTTCCGCAGGAAGGGTAAGAATGTCCATTCTGTTGACAGCGGAGATCTGGACACCGGCGTTCATGCCGGGTTTGAGGAACGGTATCTTTGCATCTTCTGCCTCCGCGGCTTCGGGTTGCGTTGGTGCTTCAGCGATAGGTGCTTCCTCAAAAAACCCACCGAAAAGCCCACCAAAACTATCATCTTCAGTTTCCTCTTCCTTCGCAACAGATTGCTCCTGTGTCGGTTGGGCGGGTGTTTCTTGGGTAGTCGGTCTTGATCTTTCACCGGCACCGCCGCCTTCTGCCTGACGCTGCTGACGCATTGCTCGGAAACGTTCGCGCTGTTCTTCGGTCATATTTGCCATGTCGGGACGGGTACCGCCGCCTTGCCATCTTCCGGCACCAGCCCTCATCCCTTGCCGTGTTGCTGAAGCTTCCACATTTTTCAATTCAGAGGTTACCTCAAAGGTTGTCACATTTTGAATGGACACTCCTTGCGGCGCGATTTTCAAGACTTCCCCCTGAAATGGCGTATCGGGATAGGCTTCGACTGTAATGGTCACAGGTTGTCCTATCTCCACCTTACCGATGTCGGTTTCATCAACCTCTGTTACGACATAAACAGTATCAAGATCTGCCATGGTGACGAGCGTCTGTCCTTCTTCTGAGGCGAGTGAAGAGAGGCGCGAAGTAATCACCTGTCCTTCTTCGACGAGTTTTTCGAGGATCGTTCCAGAGATGGGTGCCTTGATGATCGTATCATCGTATTCAATTTGACGGAGCTCCAGCTGCGTTTCACTGCGTGTGACCGATGAGCGTGCAGTCTCCAGATCACGTTGTTTACGCTCAATCTGTTTCTGGTTTGCCGTTGCGAGTTTCAAAGCCTCTTCAGCCTGTACAATGCGTTGCTGCTGAAGTTCAATATCCATGTCTCGTGTGGCTTCAGATTCTATTCTTTCTTCGGCGATTTCAAGGTTGAATTCCGCCTTTCTAATATCAGCTTGTCCCAATTCGAGTTCAGCTTCAGTGGCAGGTCTCTCAACCAGTTTCAGGTTTTCTTCAGCAGATCGATGCCGCGCCTGCGCCGATTTAAGTTGCGCCTGTGAAGATTCTAATGCCGCTTGTGAGATGAGTTCTTTTTCGTAAAGCGTGTTATTCCTTTTATGCTCCGCTGCTATTAACTCTAAATTTGCCTTTTCCTGCTCCAGGGAGGATTTCGCGCGCTGCCTATTTTCATCTCGAACCTCATCAGAGGTTAGTAACTTATACCGAATTTTGGAGATATTGAGACTATTTTCGGCATCCAACACACCGCGTCTATTCGCTATCTTCTCAATGCGAATCGCTTCCTCGATCTGGACGAGCCGTTGCCTCGCTTCAGCAAGAGACTCCTGCGACTGACGGATCTGGATTGCCGACTGCTCCTTCTGGAGTTCAAAATCAATTTCTGCTTGTTGCAAACGCGCTTGCGCGGATCTCAGATCTGCCTGCGCTTGCTCTAAACTAATTTGGACGTAAGTCGTTTCAATGACGGCGATGATTTCATCCTTCTCGACGTAATCCCCTGCGTCAACCCGAAGCTCCAGAATCTTTCCACTGGCTTTGGAACTGACTTTGACAATATTCAAGGGCTTGATGGTCCCAGTTGCGTCAATTGTTACCTCAATGTCCCCGCGTTCAACCGCTGCAGTTTTTACTTCAGGCGTTTCAGCATTATTATTTCCATCTGAGTTTGTAAAGACGATGCGTCCCACGGCAACAGCGGCTACCACCAATACCACCGCCCCGACAATCGCAATAATTTTCCATTTTCCTAATCCTAACATGGAGACTTCCTCCTGACATCAATCAGCGTGAAAAGGTATAATATGTCCTTCCGTGGCACTCTCGTTCGCTAAGAAGTGTTTAAGTTAGTCAGATCCGCACGAGAAAGGTTCGGCTTTTTGGTGCATTTGACTTCTACAGTCGTGGCCTATCGACTGCGCTGTCTCGCCGTTCGTGCATATTCTTTTCCATCGCTTCAGGGTAGCGATCCGGCAGATGTGAGATCTCATTGAGTTTTTGGAGTGCCTCACCCTCCAGTCTCCATCCAGATGCGCCGAGATTATCCCTCAAATGTCCGGCATGCCTTGCACCGACGATCACGGAAGTCATTGCTCGCTGTTCAAGGACCCACCGCAGTGCGACCTGTGCGGGACTATGTCCAAGTTCCTCAGAAACTTCAAGGAGTGCGTGTAATATTTCATCGGCATTTTCTGCGAAATAGCGTTCCGGGTATGCCCACCCTTCAGCGGATCGCGTTCCGCCTTGTGTGCGTTCGCCTGGCTTGTATTTACCAGAGAGAAATCCACCCGCTAACGGACTCCATACGACGACCCCAAGTCCTTTGAGGTCACAGAGCGGCACAATCTCCTGTTCTATATCCCGGACGACGAGACTATATTGTGGTTGATAGCATGAAAAGCGGACCCAATTGTTTGTATCACTGAGCCATAACGCTTCGGATAACCGCCAGGCTTGGTAGTTGCTACACGCCGTATATCGAACCTTCCCCTGCTGAACGAGATCGTCTAAGGCACGGAGCATCTCCTCTAACGGCGTTTGTGTGTCCACGTGGTGAATATAATAGATGTCCACATAGTCCATCTGAAGGCGTTTGAGGCTATCGTCAATCGCCTGCATGATATGCACGCGAGACATCCCGGAATCATTGGGACCGGTGCCCATCGGGTTGAAAAACTTCGTCGCGATGACGGCATCACGTCGTCTGCCCTTGAGTGCTTTGCCGAGGAGGACTTCGGATTCGCCATCGGCATAAGAATTTGCCGTGTCAAAAAAGTTGACACCGGCATCCAGCGCGAGATCTACCATGCGATTTGATTCTGCTTCGTCAGCACCGTGCCCGAAGGTCATCGTCCCCAAACAGATTTCGGATACCTTAATTCCGCTTTTTCCGAGTCTTCTATATTCCACGTTTTTCCTCCGTCCAGTTAGATACTATCTTCTTGAAGAATCAGATACCTTTCACCGGAATCGTCCGTCCTTGATTCATGTTTCCAATCAACGAATCCTAAACTTTCATAGAGTCGCGCGGCGGCTTCATTTTTTCTGTCATGGCTCGTTGCGATCCGCTCGACTTCTGGGTGTAATTTTAATTTGCGTATCACTTCAACCATAGCGGCTCTGCCATATCCTCTCTTTTGAAACTTTTCGCCTATCATCAAGCGTAAGATGAAGCCGCGTGCATTGCTAATACCATACATTACGAACCCTACCATAGATGGATTCGCTTGATAATGGGCATCTGCGTCGTAGATGCCGAAAGGATGATATGTTGTACTGACAGCCGCCTGGGCAAGGGATTGCACATTGGAAGCAATGAATCCTGTTTGATGATCAGCTACCTTTAGGGAAATACATTCGTCAAGATTCTCCGGCGTGATGGGCCTGAGGGATACCTTCGCCATTTAGCCTCCTTTTTAACGACTTTAACTATTACTAAACAGAAACGGTCTCGCCTTCAGAACGGAGTCCCGCTTCGTAGACTTTCATCACTTCCAGTGCGAACTCAAGCGATCCTTGTTTTGCTGGTTTGCCCTCCAGAATGCAGTCACAGAAATATCGCATCTCTTGGTAGAAGCCCTGTATGAAAAGCCCTTTGTTTTCAAGGGTACCGAGACTGTTTTGCGGCTCCCAGACGATGGCACCACTGTCAAAACCTTCAGGGACATAACTGGTGCTACCGCTGTAATTGAAGGACATGCCGCGCTGGAGTAAAACTCGTGTGCTGTTCCGAATTTCGGCGTGGCATCCATCGCCGAAAAATTGATAAAGTTCAGAGGGTTGCCCGTGCCTCGCACCATCCGCGAGATGAAAATTTCCGAGTGCCCCGCTTTCGTATTCCATGATACACACGCCACCGCCCCGTTGTCCTCGGCGGACAGTCACTGCTGAAACCTTTCCACCCACTGCAACAAACAGAGACAGCGGATGGCAACCGTTTTGGAGCCAATTCGTATGCTCTCTCTCACGTAACACACGCTTCCCATCTTCCGCAATCGTCATCGGATAGACTCCCAAAATACTTCGTAAGGGACCGTACTCATCAGTCGCGAAGATTTCGATAATCTTCCGTGTAGCAGGCATGAAAGCCTTTTTGAAACCGACAACGACGACGCGATCCTTCCGGTGCCGGATCATCTCTGAGACTTCGGCGGCAAACATTCCGGGCGGTTTTTCCATCCAGACATGTATACCGGCGTCTAATGCCTCACAGGCCAATTCGGGGTGAAGACGTGGCGGTGCACAGAGAAAGATTGCGTCCAGTGCTTCGCTACGAAACATTTCCGCCATACTCGGATAACACGCCTGCACACCGTATTGTTCGGCAGTGACGCGGGCGCGGTCGATATCAAGATCACACAATGCTTTAAGCCGAATCGGGAGAAATGTTAGCGTCGGCAATATATTGCGATAACCGTGTGAGCCAACTCCAACAACAGCGACGTTCAGTCTTTTCTCAAATTCTCTCTGATAACTCATATTTTAAACTTACCTTGCGGTTCGGTCAGGTGAACTGAGCTTTGGTGTCCCTTCCCGTAGACCCGCTTTCCACTTCGTTACAAGCTGCGTCCTTGTGGCTAATTTTACGCTACAATTTCTGTGTAGTTTGTACCACTGTAGGACGCAGCCTAACAGTCTACGCTACAATAGAGACGTTCAAGTACTTATGGACTTCACTATAATATGACTTACGCAAGGCGCAATGAATTGCGCTACTACGAACCGGATTGCCTTTGAGAAAGTCATGTGTTTACAAAAGGTTTAAGTTTGTAGTAAGGTGATTTATCGCTTGTTTGTGTAAGTCCTATATAATTTGCGGTTAAGGCACAAGAGTTACGGAAGCACGTCGTCAAGGAACGCATCCATATCGTCTTTCATCTTGCGCAATTCCGCTTGGTCAATATACATCATGTGTCCCGCCTGATAGTAAGCCATCGTGATGTTGTCCCGCAAAGATTCATCAAGCCCCAAATGGCTGAAGGTATACTCGGATGCCAGAAACGGTGTCGCTAAGTCGTAATAACCGTTCGCAACAAAGACTTTCAAGGCAGGATTCATGGTCATCGCGGCGCGGAGTGTATCGGCAACGTTGACGTATTCGTTCTGATGGTCGCTATAATCCCAGGGATGAACACGTCGGCTCAAGATTTCATAAGGGAGATCGGATTCAAATTCCAGTTCATCTCGGACATAGGCGTTGAGAGCGGCAGTATACGCGCCTTGCACGACAGCGGAACTCGGATCGTATTCGTAAGTTTCACCCGCTGAATCGCGGTCAATTCCCTTGTATCGGCTATCAAAACGCCCAATCGTGCGTTTTTCGTCTCGGAGCAGTTCCTTACAGAAACGTGCGATATTAATCCGTATGTCCGTCCGCTCAAGGTATTCCGGTGTAAGTCCAGTATACTTTGTGAGTTGTTGAACGATGTTCGCACGCTGATCTGCAGTTATGCCACTTCCCTGCATCAAAGCGACGGTGTAATCACCCGTTGCGAAGGCTCTCACCTCGTCAATGAACGCTTCAAATTCGGTATCTATACCGCCCAATCTGTCGTGATAAAGTGCAGTCGCCGCATAGGTGGGTAGATAGAGGATATAGGGAAGATCGTTGCCGGGTGCGAATCGGATCGTTTGGAAGTTAAGCACGACTGAAACGAGCATAATGGCGTTGAGATATGTGCCATGCCGTCCCTGAAGATACCCTGCGAGTCCGCTAGCCCGTGTCGTTCCATAACTCTCACCGATCAAGAGTTTGGGCGATCCCCAACGTTTGTAGCGTCCCAAATAGAGGAGAATAAAATCGCCAACCGATTCAATATCTCTCTTGAAGCCGTGGAACTGTTTCGCTTCTTCACCAGGCACTGCTCTGCTGAACCCAGTGCTGACGGGATCGATGAAAACGAGATCCGTTTTGTCTAAAATAGAACATTCGTTATCGGTCAATTGATACGGAGGTTGGGGCAATTCGCCATCTTCATCGGGTTTGACACATCGCGGTCCCAGGACTCCCAGATGTAACCAGACCGATGAAGATCCGGGACCACCGTTGAAGGAGAACGTTATGGGACGTTTAGATGTATCTTCCAGATCGTCTCGCGTATAGGCAATAAAGAAAACGGAGGCTTTCGGCTTTTCGCCTTCCTTATCGATCTCCTCTTTCAGGACGAGCGTCCCTGCTGTGGCAGTGTAGCGGATATCCTCGCCGTTAATGGTAACGCTGTGATGCGTAACCGAGAGTTTATCTTCAGGTATATCGGGATTTTTCTCTTCGTTTTTCGTTTCTTCAGATTCTTTTTTTTCTTCTTGGCTCATATTGCGCTCCTTTCAGCTTCTGATTGGTAAGATGTAGATATGTTGTTTTACTGAACGCATTGTAATTGTAGCATATTTCGCAGAAAGAGGGGTTACAAAAATGTTGGTGAGTGTGTAAATATTTTGTAAGTTGTCTGATAGAGTAGCCGTAAAGGGTCGCCCCCTACGGCTACTCTATCAAATACCGGTGCGGTTGGGAAACCACATCTACCGGACTGGTGAATTGGTGCGGTTGGGAAACCTCGCCAGCAGAGGAAAACAGCGTCGGGATTCGGAGATCCCTCCTACAAAAATAAATGCATACATCATGATGCGCAAAGAATTTGACATAATCGGAGAATGTGTTAAACTCTATATAAAGGAGATAAACAATGAAGAAACCGATCCGTTTAGGACTGATTGGTTGTGGCGGGATTGTGCAAATTACGCATGCCCGTGCCTATCGCGCCCTCACAGACACAGTTCAGGTAACCGCCCTCGCAGATGTTGTCCCCGAAAACCTGCAAAAAGTTGGCGATCTGTTCAACGTGCCCACAGAAAGCCGATACACAGATTATCGCGAGATGTTGGAACACGCGGCAATTGATGTCGTGACGATTGCGACACCACACTCACTTCACGCCGAACAGGTCACGGAAGCCGCAAACGCTGGTGTTGCGGTTATCTCCGAAAAACCGATGGCAACAACGCTGGAAGAGGCGGACACAATTATGGAGGCAGTCCGTCGCAACGGTGTTCCTTACACGGTGGTGCATAACTACATTTTCACAGCAGGGATGCGAGCGGCAATGACGGAACTGGATGCACTCGGTGAATCGCATTTCGGACGGAGCGTGGGAATGGGGTTGAAACCTGCAGACTTCTCAGCGGATCACCCAACCCCGGCGTTCGCGTGGCGCGCCAGTAAAGCGAAAGGCGGTGGCTGTATCATCGACACGAGTTACCATGAAATCTACTCTGTCTGTACGCTGATGCGATCCCCGGTGCGTTATGTTGAAGCACGGGTGCAAACGCTACGACTCGACATCGACGTTGACGACATCGCTATGCTGCTGTGTGAACATGAAAATGGGGCTGTCACGACAGTCTCTGGTGCGTGGTGCGTACCTGGTACGGATTCTGGTTGGTGTGAGATGCATGCCGAAAATGGATCTCTACGTGTCCAGCATCGTCACAACGCGGCAAACGCGCTGCGTCGCTTCACAAGGGCAGACGGATGGCAGCAGTTGGATCTTACTGGATTTGACGAAGCGGAGCAGCAGGATGCCAGTGGACATGTCCGATACTTCACGGAGACCTTCAACGCACTCGCGGCGGATACAGTGCTACCAGTGCCTGCAGAGAAGGCGTATCACAACCTTGCAATTATCGAAGCGGCGCGTAAAGCGACAACGGAACGTCGTGCTATTGAGATACAGTCGCCGTAGAGATATTTGACCTTTTCAAAGGGAGCAGAGATGAAAAGAAATCTGTTATTTCACGCCTTGGTCGCCTTGATTTTAGGATTCAGTTTAAACGTCTCGATGCACTGCTTCGCACAGCAGAACACAATAATTTTTGCCGCCAAAGCGGATGCAGAATTTGATGCCGAAGAGGATATAAATACAACATTGTGGCTTGCTGCTGGGGGGATTTTAGGAGTGGTGGGTAATCTTCCGCTTGGTGTTGTTGCTATGGGTGGGGCTTATGTCTACCAGCCTATTCCGTCTGCTGAGCGACTTCTCGGCAAACCAGCGGACTATGTTAGTATCTATACCGATGCCTATAAAGCGCGAGCGCGAAGACTACAACTGGAGGCTGCTGGGAAAGGGGCACTCGGCGGGTCGGCGGCGTTTTGTTTATTAGGGATGGTGCTTAATATAAAGCCGTGGGCAGACTGGGTTTTCTGGTAGCACAGTGGGGCAGGCACAAGACCTGCCCCTACAGGTGTTGCAGGTATTATCCAAGCAAGAGGTGTCGCAAGGCGTTTGCGATAATATCCTCTTCTCCTTGGTTAAGAGTGTAGGCATTAATCACAATGGTTTCTTTGCCGTGCGTGTTCACCTTGATACGTGGGGTGCCAGCATCCAATTCGTGTGCGACCTGTGCGGCATCTTTGCCGCTAATAGCGGTATCAAAGGTAACATGTAGATTCGACAGGGTATGGCTTCTCTCTTGGTGGTGGACTTCGCACGATACACCGTCGAGATTCTCAAGCCCCTCCGCAAGGACAGCATATCTCCCATTCTGTTCCTTTGATCGCACCTTATGGTTCGTTGACAACCAGATATCAATAGCAGTCACCAATCCGATAATTTCCTGCCGGTCTACTTTCATGCCACGTCCAACGGGTCTCGGTCCGATGAACCCGTGCCGCCGTACGACTTCAATGAGGTCCTTTCTACCACAAATGAACCCAGTAGAGTGAGGGGCATTGAAATACTTGCCACCGAAACAGACAAGGTCAGCGCATTGGGCATTCCTCCGGAAATAATCGAGCGGATAGATTTGGGCGGCTGCATCAGCGATCACCGGGAGATTGTGCGAATGTGCGATCTCAATCGCATCTGCTAACGACACCCCTTTTTCATGTTCGGCTTGAACCAGATATGCAACTGCCGCCGTGTTTTCCCCGATAGCAGCGTCTAACGTCTCAGTTGTGCAACCGTCGTCATCACCTACGTAAATAAGTTTACTCCCAGGAATCGTAAATGCTCGGTCGTAGGTGTAGTGTTGCATTCTCTGAAAAACGATTTCGTTCTTGAGTCCGGTGGTATCTGGAAGTTGCGCACATTTGTCAGGGTCGTTCCCTGTCATGACTGCGGCTGATGCCAAAACGAGTGCGGTATAACATCCAGCAGTGACATACGCGTCTTCAACCCCCAACTGTTCAGCGATGAATTGTCCCGATTTTTCGAGCAATTCCTCCATTTCGACGTAACTTTCATCGGCTTGGCGCATTGCGTCTCGGACGGTTGCCGAAGGTGTGGATCCGCCTCGAACGGTCTGGTTGCCGGTCGCATTAATGAGGGGTCGTGCGCCGAGTTTTTTGTAGATATTTCCCCAACCTGTATTCGACATGAGATACCTCCTTACATAGGGTTTCTCCATAACTCGAATGAGAAAGCGTTAACGGTTTCGGATATAAATCTAAACTTACTCTAATAGGAAACGCAGGATTTGTCAATAAAGTTTCTTTTGTGACCAGACTTAGAGGATCGTCAATTCATCTTCTTCGCCACTTTCCTCCAGAACCGCCGTCAATTCCGAGGCGACTGTGCCAAACGCTTGGGATTGTGGGGACTCTGGATGTCCAGCGACAATCGGCACACCGAGGTCGCCAGCAGTGCAGACTTCGGCATCAAGTGGGATTTGCCCCAAGAACGCAACACTGAAGCGTTCACTGGTGTTTTTACCGCCATCGGCTCTAAAGATTTCTGTCTTCTCGTTGCAGTGCGGACAGAGGAAGTAACTCATGTTTTCAATGATACCGAGGATAGGGACACCGAGACGTTCAAACATGGCAACGCCACGTCGGACATCGGCAAGGGCAACATCCTGTGGTGTCGTAACAATGAGCGCACCGGTGAGCGGGAGTGCCTGCGTTAAAGAGAGCGCGACATCACCTGTCCCCGGGGGGAGATCAATGATCAGATAATCGAGTTCACCCCAGTCTACGTCCCCGAGAAGTTGGCGGATGGCTCCGTGTAACATCGGTCCCCGCCAGATCATCGCCTGCTCTTCGGGTACCATAAATCCAATCGACATGAGTTTAATGTCGTGTCGAACAAGCGGAATAATCTTACGTTCCGGACTGGTTTTAGGCTGTTCTTGAATACCCATCATTGTTGGGATACTGGGGCCGTAGGCATCTGCATCCAGCAAACCGACTGTTGCTCCGGCATTCGCCAAGGAGATCGCGAGATTGGTAGCGACAGTGGATTTTCCTACGCCGCCCTTTCCACTGGCGACCGCGATTTTATACTTGATATTCGGTAATGTGATGTTTTGTTGCTGTGGTTGTTGTTGAGGTGCTGTCGGTTGCCGGGGTTGCCGTCCAGAAATCTGTGAACCTGTAATTACCTGCAGGTCGGGATGCGCTTTGGTCGCGGTATCTGACGGGGATTGAGGTGTTTTTTTCTCACCTTTTTTTAGAAACCTCATTTGGTTCTCCTATAGTTCTATTTATTAGGTATTCAGAAGGTGTTGGGTCACTGTCAATAATAGCGTACCACATGGAGGAACGTCAACACTGCTTTATATGACGCTATAACTCAAAATAGTTTAACATTTTTTTCGACAATTTTGTATAATAGATACACGAAAAATAGGGTCATTTAGTTTTAAAAATTCATCGGATTGTCCGACATTTGAATATATGTTTTTCATGCCCGGAGCGGTTACAAACCGCTCCTACCGGGTCTGGTTAACCGAAAACGTCCGAAAGAACAAAAAACTAAATAACTCTATACGAAAAAGCGCGTGATCCGATAAAGTCCCAGAATTTAACTTGGAAATCGGAGAATAACTGATTTAATCAATCCCACACGATCTCGCGTCCCACAATATCACAAAGGAGTTTTTGATGAACATTCTGATGTTACGCCATTCCGCTGGCTTTGAGCACACGTATTTACCCGATGCGGAAGTCGCACTGAAGCAGATTGGTGCCGCAAACGGTTGGAACGTCACCACAACGCACCGATGCGATCGGATTACCGCTGAAAACCTCGAAAACCAAGATATTCTCGCATTCGCGACGACAGGTAACCTCCCGTTTGACGACGCTCAAAAAGAGGCACTGTTGAGTTTCGTACGGAACGGTAAAGCATTCCTTGGCATCCACAATGCAACAGATACCTGCTACGACTGGCCTGAATACGGAGAGATGCTCGGTGGCTATTTCGCTGGACATCCATGGCACGAAGAAGTAAACGTGATCGTGGAAGACGGGAACCATCCAGCAACGCGTATGTTGGGCAGCAGTTTCAAAGTCGTCGATGAAATCTACACGTTCAAAGATTGGGATCGCTCCAAAACACGGGTCCTGATGCGTTTGGACAACGATTCTATTGATCTCTCTCGCGGTAACCGTGAGGACCACGATTACGCCCTCGGCTGGTGCCATACCTACGGAAAAGGGCGCGTGATGTATACGGCACTGGGGCACCCAGATGCCCTTTGGGGCGAAGAATGGTTCCACGAACACATCATAGGATGTCTCAAATGGGCGGGCGGATTGGAAGATTAGTCAACCGCCAGCAATCAGCCATCAGCAGTCAGAGTATTAGACATCAACCATTAACGCGTAGGTTGAGTTGAACGAAACTGAGGATCCCAATATTGATACCCAAATACACCTCAACCATAATATAAGTATGCCATCAAGGACACAGTGAAATCCAACTTTATACTGCGAGATTCCCGCTGCTTTGACACGAAATATGTTGGGTTTCACTGCGTATCTCTGTCCTAAGGTTTTATAGGTCCGGCACCGGTGGTTTTGATAGGTTATTCTTCAATACTACCGGTTCAACCCAACCTACGATGAAATTTTTATCTTAAGTGGGTCAACTCGATATAACACCCGTGGCTCGTAAAAGTGTTTCCTGTACCAACAGTTCATGCGATACCGGACGATCAGGCGACTGTGTTCCTGCGATAGTCGCTAAAAATGCGTCGAGTTCGAGTTCGTAGGTGCGTTGGCGGCTCTCGCCATCTATTTCAACAACCTGCTCACCCTGTGAATATCCGTCCTTCGCTTCCTCTAAACAGAGTCGAATCTTTAACCCCGGCTCAAAGGGTTCAACGATGATAGCACTCCCCTTGGTACCGTAGACTTCAAATCGACGCGCAACCGGTCTCGGTTCCAAAGCTGAAATCGAGATAAATGCTACTGCTTTCTCAAATTCATAGACAGTTAGGGTATTATCCTTGAAAGGCTCGACTGAATCGGCATCGTTTCGGAGGAAAGAGGTTACCTTTTCCGGTCGTCCGAGAAGCCAGAGCACTTGATCGAGTACATGTCCACCCAAATCAAAAAAGATACCACCGATGTGCTGACTGATGCGCGTGCGCGCTTCATGAGAAATATTGGTCGACATGTGTGCGCGAACGGAAAAAACATCACCTAAGAATCCAGATTTCACCCACTCAGCAACCTGTCTAAAGGCAGAATGATACCGCAACATATAGCCCATCTGTACGTATAGGGATTTTTCTTGGGCGGTATTGATGACGCGCTGCCACTGCTCCCAGTTTTCACCAGCGGGTTTGTCGTACCAAACGTGTTTGCCAGCGTTTACAATCTGCTCTGTCTGATCCAAACTCTCGGCGTTGTTACCTTCAGAAGCAATTGCCACGATTGTATCATCGCCCAACATTTCTGCGGCATCCGCGAACCAGTGCACATCAGCAAATGCGCCTTCACCATTTTGAAGTTTCTCGCGTTGTTGTGCGTCCGGTTCAAATACACCTGCGACTTCAACGTCAGGATTGATGAGCATTGCCTGCAACTTCCCGCGTGCGTGTCCGTGTTTGGTTCCGTACTGTGCCATCCGTATTTTCGCCATAGTTCATCTCCAAGATCTGAAATTTGCAACGTAGTGCTATCTGGCTATTATACGAACACGGGATCGAATGTCAAGGAATATTTACGGAATGGCAATCAGCGGTCAGCGGTCAGTAGGATAACCTATAGGTCAGGGGCATTTATTTTTACACGATTTATTCTGGCTTACAAAGCTCTATCACATTCTATTTGACCAAAACGTTAACTCATGTCAACGAAAATTATGGTAAACTTTAGAATTAATTGTACACTCTGCACCGGCGAGGTTAGAAACCTCGCCTACCCGGGGAGGGGAGAATGTCTGCTTATTTTTCTGGCTTACCATAAAACAGGAATGGAAAACTGAATGACTCTGCATTTGTATTAGGCATTGGTTGATTTTTCTTAAGCAATATGCTTCAATATTGTTTGTTAGATATAGAGTTTTCTACTACCACATCATTATTTTATGCGAAATTTTTTACATTATTATTTCTGAGGGAAATATGAATTATAATATACGGCTTTGTGTGTTGATTGTCTCGGCGATGTTGTCTATATCTCTATCAACTGTTGCCGACACGGAAGTCGAAGAAGTTGTTAAGATGGAAGAGGTTGTGGTTACTGCCCGTAAGCGAGAGCAGCGGTCTGTTGAGGTGCCACTCTCTGTTTCAAGCATTCAGGGTGAAAGATTCAACACGCTCCGTTCGTCAGGTATGGATGTCCGTTTCTTGTCGAACCGCACCCCCAGTCTACAGATGGAATCATCATTTGGACGTATCTTTCCGCGCTTTTATATCCGAGGTCTTGGCAACACGGATTTTGACCTCAATGCCTCACAGCCAGTTTCAGTCCTCTACGACGGAGTTGTGCTCGAGAATGCCTTGTTGAAAGGATTTCCTGCCTTTGATTTAGATCGTGTTGAGGTGCTACGAGGACCACAGGGTACGCTGTTTGGACGCAATACGCCTGCGGGCATCGTGAAGTTCGAATCGGCGCGTCCGACACAGACGTTAGAAGGATACGGGCAGTTAAGTTATGGACGGTTCAACAGCAGTAATTTTGAGGGAGCCGTGTCGGGTCCGCTTGTTCCGTCTGTACTTTCCGCTCGGCTTTCACTACTTACACAGTGGCGGGACGACTGGATAGATAACGAACATACGGACGAAGAAGGTGCCTTAGGTGGACATCGGGACTTGGCTGGACGCTTACAATTGCTGTGGACACCTATGCCGGAACTGGAAGCATGGCTCAAGTTCCACGCCCGTGATCTCGATGGCACTGCGCGCCTGTTCCGCGCCAATATTTTGACACAGGGCGCGGAAGGCTTGGTATCGGATTTCGCCCGCGACCGGATCGCTCACGATGGACGCAACGAACAGGCTTTGAGCACGCGCGGCGTAGCAGCTGAAATCCGTTATGATATTGGGGACTTCCAACTGGTTTCGCTGACGGGTGCGGAACAACTCACCAATTTCTCACGTGGAGACATCGATGGCGGGTACGGTGCTGTATTCAGTCCACCGAGTGGTCCCGGTGAGATCCCGTTCCCTTCTGAGACCGCATCTGGCATCCCCACACTTCGCCAGTTTAGCCAAGAAATCCGTTTGATGAGTCCAGACGAGCGTCGTCTCACCTATCAGTTCGGATTGTACTATTTCTATGAGTTCGTAGAGATGGAGGATTTCAACTACAACACTTTGGCTGGTGGGACTCTGGACGGAATGGTCCGCCAAGAACAAGAGGCTACAGCCCGCGCAGCATTTGCGGCACTGACCTTCCAATGCCTTGACGATTTGGAATTGGGTGCTGGCATCCGACTGTCTGATGATGCGAAGAACTACACAGCATGGCGTGAAATAGCACCCGCTGTTACAGGGGCAGGATCTCTCGGTCCCATTCACCAGAATCCTCAGGATACGGTGTGGAGCGGGGATCTGAGTCTGCGCTATCAAGCGGCACCCGGTATACAGACGTATTTGCGTGCGGCACGAGGATTTCGTGCACCCAGTATTCAAGGACGCTTACTGTTCGGAGATGTGGTCACAGTGGCGGATACGGAAACCATCCTTTCTTTTGAAGCGGGTACGAAGTTACGTTTATGGGAACGACGGTTGCACCTGAATCTGGCGGCGTTTCAATACTTTATGCAAGACCAGCAACTGACGGCGGTAGGTGGAGAAGCTAATTTCAATCGGTTGGTGAATGCCGACAGCACCATCGGACGGGGTATTGAAGCAGAATTGACGTTCTTACCCATCACAACGCTGGAGATCGCAGCGGGGCTTAGTTACAACCAAACGCGCATTGACGACCTGAATTTGGCGATCCAAGGTTGTGGTGCTCCGTGTACAGTTCTGGATCCGCAGGCTACTGCGCCAGGGACTTTTTCTATCAATAACAACAGTCTGCCGCAGGCTCCGGGTTGGATTGCAGATATCTCCGTGCGCTACATGCTCTCACTTCCCGGAGGGGCGCGTCTGGTCGCCTCCACGGACTGGGCATATCGCAGTCGAATCCGATTCTTTCTCTATGAATCGGTGGAATACGCTGATGATTGGCTCTTGGAGGGTGGTGTTCGACTTGCTTACCTATTCCCAAATGCCGATATAGAGGTGGCACTTATAGGACGCAATATTCTCAACGATACGTCCCCGACTGGCGGTATTGATTTCAACAATCTGACAGGTTATGTCAATGAACCGCGATTTTGGAGTATGGAATTGGTGCGGCGTTTTTGAACAATACCAAGTTTCAGTGCGTAAGTTAGGTTCTACATTTTAGAAAAAGAGTCGGGAATCGGAGTTCCCTCCTACAGAAGAACTCTGGTAGAGTTTAGAATTAATTTGACACGCTGCATCGGCGAGGTTAGAAACCTCGCCTACCGCGATGGAGCGTTCATGCCAAAATTTGACAAAAAAGCATAACTCCTTTAGAATAGGGAAGTCCGAAACACCAAAAACTTAGCTCGGAATGAAATGGAGAGCGGTTTCGAGAATGGAACATTAAAGTTCAAATCCACGTCATTTACCCGCAAGGAATAATTAAAAAATGAAAATTGCAATATGTAACGAAATGTTTGAAAATTGGAAAATCGAAGATGTTTTTACCTATACCGCTGAACTCGGTTACGAGGCGGTTGAGATCGCACCGTTCACTTTAGCAGATTCGGTTTTAGACATCAGCGAGACCGAACGGACACGTATCCGCAAGGCGGCAGAAAACGGGAAGATAGAGATTGCAGGACTTCATTGGCTACTCGTTTCGCCCCCTGGACTCTATATTAACCACCCGGACGCAGATACTCGGAAAGAAACGCGGGACTATTTCCTCGCGCTGATTAACCTATGTGCCGATTTAGACGGCAAAGTGATGGTGATCGGTTCACCACAACAACGAAATGTGATGGAACCGCTCTCGTTTGAAGAAGCCTGGGAATACGCGCGGGCGACTTTTTCAGAAGGTGCTGAACTGGCAGGCGAAAGAGACGTGATGTTATGCATGGAACCGTTGTCGAGCGATCAGACGAATTTCATCACGAACCCCGACAAAGCCGCCGAGATGGTGAAAGATGTCAATCATCCGAATTTCCAGATGATTTTGGATGTGTGTAGCACAGCGAAAGAAGGACTGGATATGCCAACACAGATCCGTAACCATGCGCCCCACGTCGCACATTTCCATTCCAACGACGACAACGGCTACCTACCCGGTTCTGGTACTGTAGATTACCCACCTATCATCGAAGCCTTAAAAGAGATTAATTATAGCGGCTACGTTTCGACAGAGGTTTTCGACTTCAACCCGGATCCACAGACAATCGCGAAACGGAGTATCGAGTTTGTGAAGTCGCTGCTGTAGGAGAGATTGATGAACAACATTA
The DNA here is from genome assembly GCA_965232545.1 of Candidatus Poribacteria bacterium. Classification (GTDB taxonomy): domain Bacteria; phylum Poribacteria; class WGA-4E; order WGA-4E; family WGA-3G; genus WGA-3G. The sequence continues at coordinate 5,593,042 of OZ246979.1, read as the reverse complement.
TCCATGAATGCTACGAGGCATATAATACGCTCAGGAACGAAATGGGACGCTGGCTGAAACAGAGTATGCTACTTGACCCACCAGGTCCGAACGACGGTGGCGAGGACGAGGCGAACTACGCGCTGGCATGGTTCCCACACTATTTAATCACGGGCGATGCGACCGTCCTACAACACTTTGATACATTGAAGGCGGCACTGCTCGGTTGGGTGAAACGGGACTGCATTCACGGATACGAACCGAAAGCGGAAGCACATCACGGACCGGAACCGTTTCTCCTTTTCTTGCCTCGTTATATCGGTCTAATGCCAGAGGATACAGAAGCGACTATGCTCCTGACGGATGCGGCAGAACATATCGGGAACTGGGTGCCAGAGATTCCGCCTTGGTATGACTATGACCGTGATACGTTTATCGGGTATAACATCGGCAGCCGAGATGTGACGAACGATGAAAATAACGCGTATGAAATGGCGGAACATTTCCGATTCATCCATATCGCGATTGCGGCGTATCGTGTAACAAGTGAGGAACGTTATCTGACGTGGGCACTGCGGTATGGCAGAAAGCGTGCCGAACGGCTTATTGAGGCACCGGACCCGATGCCGTTGCTGTGGACGCTCGACGGAGAGGGGTTCGACGAAGCTACCATCAACGAGAAGAATCTACAGCGACTCGTGGCAAGTACGCATCACATCCCAGGGGACCCCCTCGTTGGTATTGAGGTTTTGTTGGCTTCTGGTGCGATCTACGCATTGGGGGACCTCTATCTGCTATCTGGAGAAGAGATTTTCAAGACGGCGGCAAAACGGATTGTAGAACCGTTAGTGACATCGTTGAGCGATCCGTTTAATGATCCCGCGGCGGCGGCACTTAGTTACTACCGTTGGACTTTTGGGGACACTGAATTCGACGAGGAGATCCGTGCTGGGTTAGCGGGACTTCCTGACGACCCCCCAGAACTACTGGCATTAATTTTCCCACAAGAGGTACGCCGTCGGGAACCCGGTGTAGGGAAACGGGCGGATATGGCATACTGGGGTGAATGGTCAGACGATGGATCTGTGAAACCTATTCAGGAGCCTTCAACTGCCACCTTCACACTTGCGTATCAAGTGACTGGTGAAATCGGTTATGCACTGCGAGCGTTACGAAGTGCGGCGACGCGTTTACACATTGCGAGACGTGTGTTGCGGGGTGGAAGAGAACACGCCGATATGGGCGGTGCGGTGTGTTCGGTTGCAGCGGGACATGGACGGAATTGGGGACAAGGTGCGGTCACAGCATGCTATGGTCCTTTGCTTCTCGGCACGCGTGAAGTCCAGAGTGAAGTCGCACAACTTCTGGAGGTTCAGCACGGGGACAGCCACAGCCATCCACCGACGCTTCTCTCTTTGGTCCGCCCCATTCTCGGAACAGAAAAGCGCGGAGAAGTCATCTTCTACAACGGCGGTGACACAGCCCTTACGTTCTCATGGCGATTGCGAACCGGTGAACCATCAGTGTGGGATACAATAACACTCGGGGCAGGAGAAACGAAACAGCATTCGGTTTAACTGGGCGACCTGTGCGTATTATCTCTGCTTGAGGGTTGCCCACGTCGTTGTTAGCAACGAGTCTTGAGGTTGAACAGGCAAGACCTGTGGGTCAAACCAATCCGCGTCAAAATTGATTGCGCCGTGTGTGAGTTGCTTAGATCTACGGCTACTGAGATTGTATTTAAAGAGTTGTTGCTTCTTTCCATAAACAAGCTCGTCTCCAAGCGGGGACCATGCAGGACGGCTCGCGTTGGGAACCAGACGCTTTAGACCTCTTCCATTCCTATCTATCACATAAATCCCCTTTTTGGACCAATAGAACGCTACACGAGTACCATCCGGAGACCAATCAGGATCGAAAAATGTTCCCTGGTCCCCATTTGGCATCAGCACCCTTTCTTCGTGCGTCCTGAGGTTGACAACCTTCAAGTGATAGTTCCCGAGACCAACTGTGAATATAAAAGCCACCTCTGAACCATCGGGTGACCAAGTGGGCCATCCACCAAGAAAATTTGTTGAGGTGATGCGCTCCTCGTGTCCACCATCTATTGTACCGACATAAATACTCCAGTCAGAAATGTGCGTATAAACCAGTTTTTTTCCATCTGGAGACCAAACAGGGTACTCTCTATATGCCAAACGCCGAAACACTTTCCTCACATTCTTTCCATTCGCGTCCATTATGTAGGTATCACGAGTGCCATCCCGGTCTGAATTAAAAACGATGTGCTGACCCGTTGGAGACCAGACAGGCGCGAGATCTCTTGAAGGATGTCGAGTTAAGTTTACCTGTTTACTTCCATCCGGATTCATTATATAGATTTCCGAATTGCCATCACGAGTGGAAGTAAACACAATCTTTGCTGTTGATGGTGCTCTGGCAAAAACGGAACTCACCTGTATTTCGCCCAATATTAATGCCAAGAAACAGAAAAGAAAACAGAATTGGGATCGCATCGAAATCCTCCTAACAATTGTAGTGGACGTGGAAAGTTATCTTTATATTTTCTGAGTTCGATATAAGACTACGAGACTTGTATGTATCACGTTATATCGCTTAATTCCCAAAATTTTGAACAATAAGCGTCAAATCAAGAATATTAACGGCACCATCGGCGTTTACATCAGCCTTCGGATCCGTCTGCCCAAAGTGAGAAGCTACAAAGACAAGGTCCAAGATATTCACAGTTCCATCAGCATTTACGTCATAAGGTATCTTGGTCGCGATTAGGTTTGAACTGACTAACTCAAAGACAATATCCTGATCGGTTTCAAATTTAACAGGCCCATGATCTGGTGCGAGCCACTGGTAGGAGGTAGAGCGACTCACTCCTAATGCAGCAGTAGACCTCGTGCGCACTCGAATCTTTAGACAGTTTTCAAACGTTCCCGCCGGCGTGACGACATCCTCAACAGCGACAACCTCATTCACACTGGAGACCGTAAGGGCACCTACTATATTGGCTTCTGTTTCTCCTTGTGTTTCCCACACCTCACCGAGTTGAAGCGTCGGTGGAAAAAATACGGCAGGTGGTGAAAATTCCATATGTGCCACCCCGAAAACGTCCCCAAGTTCGGCAACGATTCTGTGGAGTTTCATACCTTCCTCCTCTACCTGAAAGAGGAAAGTGCTCGTTCTGACAGTGCTTGTGCCTAATACCTCTGTCGTGATTTCAAGGATGCGGACCTGTTCGCCGTTGAAAGATTCATCAGCCGCCTGAATTGTGTAAGTGGTACGTTCCGCACCGTCTTCGCTTTCCAAAACCCACGTATTCCCGATAGTAGCAGGATAATAATTCTGAGCACTCGTTATGTTGGCGAAAGCACAGAGTAGGATAATAAGCAGGACGGTATTTCTGATCATTTGATTTCCCTTCGTCGAAGTTGGTGCAGTTAAATTATACCACTAAAATAGTAAGGTATGCGAAAAAAAAACGCCTCGATGCGGAGACCAAGGCGTTTGAGTGAGTTGCATTGCTGTGTCGCCTACTTCAGGATAACCATCCGTCGGGTCGCAGCAAAATCTGATGTCTGTAGCGTATAGAAGTAGATACCACTCGCGACACGCTCGCCTACCGCGTTCTTACCATCCCAGTACGCAGCACTCGACGGCGTCATATATGAGCCTGTCGGTTGCCAGCCCAGATCCAACGAACGAACCAAGCGACCCGATACATCATAGATATCGATCTTCACTTCTGTCGCCGCACTCAACTGATACGGAATCCATGTTTCTGGATTGAACGGGTTCGGGAAGTTCTGCGCCAAGAGCGTGTCTTGTGGCTGAATGTCTCCTACATTCAGTTGCAGACTTAGGAATGCGTTGCGAATGTCACTCGTCGTGACCGTGCGTTGGAAGGGACCGGAGACGATTCTACCGCTTTCATCATACAGCGCGACTTTGAGTCTATCGCCTGCCTCAACAACGCTCTTACGGTTCAGATCTGCCCAGACAGCAGAGGAACGTTTCGCAGTGCTTGTGAGATTCTCCGTCGCAACAATACCTGTGCGGAGGTTTTCTGCGATGAGGGTATACGCTGTACCAGTTTCCATACCATGAATGTCAGAGGTAACGATAAACGCCCATGCGCTGTCATAGGTTGCGAGTGCTGGAGCGGCGGGAGCGGCATCAGCGGCTGCGTCATCTCCACCAGCATCAGCGGCATCATCAGCGGGTGCCTCTTCCTCAGCGGCTGGTTCTTCAGCAACTTCCTCAGCAGGTGCTTCTTCCTCAGCGGCTGGTTCTTCAGCAACTTCCTCAGCAGGTGCTTCTTCCTCAGCGGCTGGTTCTTCAGCAACTTCCTCAGCAGGTGCTTCTTCCTCAGCAACCTCCTCTGGGGCAGGTTCCTCAACAGGTGCTTCTTCGGGTTCAGGTTGTTCGGGTTGGTTATCCCACGCCTCACCTGTAAATTTCACCATGCCGCCAGCAGGGGTATTCACGATATAACCTTTGTCCCCTGTAACGTCAAAGCCATCACCTTCATCCGCAACCGTGTAGCCGATAAAACGCTGCGCTGTTGCATCGAGTTGAATGACAGCTGTTGCGTCCAGCATTTCTGCCAAGGATTTGGCTGTGTAGGGTGCTGCTGGCATCAGTGGAATAGAAATCATGTTCAATCCGGGTTCAAGCGTTATATCAAAACCGGGACCTTCCACGATGGGTTCCGGCATCGATTCTTCTGGGGCTGGTTCCTCAGGAGTTTCCTCAGTAGAGAGTGTCTCTTCAACGACTGGAACTTCTTCAGCAGGTGGCACTTCCTCAGTAGCTGGAGTTTCTTCAACGGCTGGAGTTTCTTCAGCAGGTGGCACTTCCTCAGTAGCTGGAGTTTCTTCAACGGCTGGAGTTTCTTCAGCAGGTGGCACTTCCTCAGTAGCTGGAGTTTCTTCAACGGCTGGAGTTTCTTCAGCGATTGGAGGCTCTTCAGCAGGTGCGTCCTCAACAGCGGGTGCCTCAACAAGATTGTAACTTTCCAAGTCAAAAACGACTTCTTGAGTGACATCCACGTATTTAACGGGACCAACATCGGGTGCAAGCCATAGGAACTCATCCTCACGTACAACTGTAAGTGCCGTGACGGCTCTTCGATTCGTCTCCACCTTAACACAGTCTTTGAATACGCCGAGCGGGGTCTCAACATCCTCGATTGCAACAACCTCTAAAGTGCTGGTAGTGGTCGCTGCTCCCACCAGTTTCAGTACTGTTTCCGTCACAATCTCCCACGTATATCCTAATGGGAACGCGGCGGGGAAATTAGTAACCGGTGGATCAAAAGTCGCCTCGGCGATGCCAAATGCGCCTCGGTCGAAGGCGACTTGATGTAGTAGAATCTCTCCATCTCCCTCAACAGTTACCCAGGACTTGTCAAGCGCAGCGATGTCTGTTCCAACTGTCTCCTTGGCGATTTTCAGGAGGATAAATTCCGCACCGTCAACAGTTTCGGGTCCCTCAAAGGTATAGGTGCGTCGCTCTGCCCCGTCGGCCGTCACAAAAACCCACGTATTGCCGACCATCGACGGAAAATAATTTTGCGCCATCGCTACAGGTGCGAAACTACAGACGAGGCTTAATACAAGGAGTGGTGCCAGCCAAAACATAAATTTGGTAGTTTTCATACTTTAAATCTCCTCTTTCAAAAAGATATAGACACGAATAATACTTACAAAAGGTAACATTGTTTTTGCGAAACGCTTATGAGAAAAGGTGAAAACACAAGTGGATCATCAAAACGCGAGTCCGCTGTGTTAGAACGCTTGCGCCATCCCTCTGGGGACATGTCACCCTGGTCTGAGACGTATTGATACCCAAACCACATTCCGATCGCCATCACCAGAGCGACAATGATAACAACAACTAATGCCACTTTCCAACTGACCATGCAGATTTTTTCCAAATTTTGCGAATAATAATGCTCAAATATTACCAGATTCCTTAAAGGTTTTCAACAAAAAATATCAGATTAGGACACGCGTTACAGGATTTTTTAGGTTTAATTACTCAAATTCTGTGCGATAAGCACCAAATCCAGAATGTTAACAGTGCCATCGCCGGTGACATCTGCGTCAGAATCGGATTCTCCGAAGCGAGAAGCCACGAAAGTGAGGTCCAAGATATTCACAACGCCATCTTCATTTATATCGTAAGGTATCGGTTCAGGCATAACATCTTCCTCAGCAGGTTGTTCAGGCACAATATCCTCTTCCGCAGGAGGTCCGGGTGTAGTAACATCTTCCTCAGCAGGCTGTTCAGGCACAGTGTCTTCCTCAGAAGCGGGTTCAGGTGTAACATCTTCCTCTGTTGTATCAGGTTCTGCAGGCACGGTTAGCAGATTGGAGTTTACCAAACCAAAGATCAAGCCATCGTTGTTCTCGAATTGGACGGGACCTATATCAGGAGCGAACCATTGGTGGGTACTTGAATCAAGATTTAAGAATCCACCAGCAGTGAAATTCACATCTAACCGGACCTTTGCGCAGTTCTCAAACGTTCCAGCGGGTGTGACGATCTCCTCAAATTCAACAACTTCAAAATCAGTGGTACTTTTCCCAGATATAGCGAGTCCGATCTCCAGTTCCACATCTGCATCCGCTGCTATCTGCCATTTGTCTCCCACCTCTAATTGTAAAGGGAAAAAAGTAACAGGTGTTGGAAAATCCGCAGTCACCATAGCACGCGGTTCAACTAATTCAAAGACAGTTTTATGGAGTTCTATGGCATTGTCCCCGACAGTCAGAAAATACCTGTCGGTGTCACTGTCTCCAGTGCTGAGTTCCTCGGTCCTAATTTTCAGGAGGATACGCTCTTCACCGTCAATAATTTCGGGTCCCTCAAGCGTATAGGTGCTCTGCTCCTCACCATCAACACTGTCAAAAACCCACGTATTCCCGATGTCTGCGGGATAATAATTCTGTGCCGTTGCTGTAAACACAAAAGAACAAGCGAGACTCATGACCAGAACTGGTTTGAGCCAAGGTAGAAATTCGGTTTTTTTCATATTTCAATTCTCCTTATGCCGATTGCCACAAACAAATAGGAATAACATTTACAATTACAATGAATGCTAATTTTCAACGCAATCTACCAGAACCATTCAGTTTTTGACTGCTGATTGTTTTGCGCGGTGTATCGCGACCTTGGAGGTTGCTCCTACGGAGTAGCGATCAACAGTCAGTGATCCGTAAGCGTCGGGAATCGGAGTTCCCTCCTACAGAAAACTAAACGCTCCTACAATGTTACCCACCCTGTTGACTTTTTGCAAGCTTCGTGTGATAATAAGAGTATATTACTATATTTATTGCGATTTTGCAAGCAGGAAAAGAGCGCAGTGTCAACTTGGCTGCGTGCCACAAAAAACAGCAAAAGGAGAAACATACATGCGTTTAGAAGGACAGGTTGCGATTGTTACAGGTGGTGGCGGAGGTATTGGGAAAGCAACGTGTCTCGCGTTCGCTAAAGAAGGTGCGGATATTGTAATCCCTGAAGTGAATATAGCGAATGCGGAAGCGGCTTCAGCAGAAATAACTGCGATCGGTAGGCAATGTCGGGTGATTGAAACAGATGTAGCGGATGGCGATTCTGTGCGCAAGATGGTTCAGGAAACACTCGACACGTTCGGACGGATCGATATTTTAGTCAATAATGCTGGCATTTTTAGTTATACGCGTATCGATGCATGCACGGAATCGGAATGGGATCGGATGATGGCGGTGAACCTCAAGGGCCCGTTCCTCTGTTCACAAGCGGTAATGGAGACGATGAAAACACAACGCTCCGGACGGATCATCAACCTTGGTTCACTGGCGGGACAGGTCGGAGGCTTGGTTGCTTCTGCTCCGTACTCCGCTTCAAAAGCGGGTGTCATGTGCCTGACGAAATCGTTGGCGCGTGTGCTCGGAGAGTACGGAATTACGGTGAACTCTATTGCCCCCGGAGTAGCGGCAACGGAGATGGCGAAAAACCATCCCGATATGACAGATCAGATTCCGTTAGGACGCGTCGCTGATGCCTCGGAAATTGCGAGTGCTATCCTTTTTCTCGCTTCAGAAGAGGGGCAGTATGTGACGGGTGCGACACTTGATGTCAATGGTGGGATACGGATGGCGTAAATGGTTAAAGTTTTCAGTTAAAAGGAGAAAAATATGGAATATAGAACACTTGGACGCGCAGGCGTACAGGTTTCGCCGCTCTGTCTTGGGACAATGATGTTCGGTGGACCGACAAATGAAAAGGATTCGATTCGGATTATCCACAAGGCACTGGACGCCGGCATTAATTTTATGGACACCGCGAACGTCTATAATGATGGTGAATCGGAGCGGATTATTGGAAAGGCGGTACGCGAAGATAGAGAAAAATGGGTCATTGCCACGAAAGTTCACGGCAACATGGGAGATGATGTGAATGCAGCAGGTTCACACCGATTCCATATCATGTCGGCAGTCGAAGCGAGCCTGAAACGCCTCGATACAGATCACATTGATGTCTATTACTTGCACCGTTGGGATGCCTCCACGCGAATTTCAGAATCGTTACGGGCTTTGGATGATTGCGTGAGACAGGGAAAGGTGCGCTACATCGCCTGTTCCAATTTTCAGGCGTGGCGTATTTGCGAGGCACTTTGGACGAGCGAAAAGCAAGGACTGGAAGAGTTTGTATGCGTCCAACCGCTTTATAACATTGTGAACCGAGATCCTGAGGTAGAGTTGCTGCCGTTCTGTGAGAAGTACGGTGTGGGGGTTGTGCCGTATAGTCCGTTGGCGCGAGGTGTGTTGGCTGGAAAGTATCTGTCCGGCAAAAAACCACCTACGGGTTCAAGGGCGGCACGTAAAGATAGACGAATTTTGCAGACGGAACTCCGCGAGGAGAGTTACGAAGTCGCACAAAACCTCAAACCGCTGGCGGATGCGCACGGTAAAACACTGACGCAATTTTCTTTGGCGTGGGTGCTGGCAAATCCGACAATTACCTCCACTATTATCGGACCGCGCACAATGAAACAATTAGAGGATAACTTGGGGTGTTTAGATTTCACGCTAACGGAAGCCGACGAGACAGCCATCAACGAACTTGTTCCACCCGGAGAGCACACTGGTAAAGGATATAACGATCCTGCGTATCCAGTGCTGGGACGGTTCAGATAAGTGTAAAGCGCGTAGCGGTAGAATTGTTCGTAGGACTTGTGTAATTTTAGCGGATGGTGCGGTTAGATGAAGATTAAGAATTTAATCGGGTAGTTTTTACCGATATCCGGTGCGGTTAGGGGATTTAGTCTGGGAATAGACTAAATCCATAGCGCAAGTCGCGTGTGGACTTGCGGGACAATGTATTACATTCCGCACCTACCGGGCCTGGGGGAACATAGAATTAAAAACTTCATGAAACCGCACCTACCGGGTTCAGAGTGCGAACTTCGGCTGGTTTCCGAGCGAGTCCCTCCATAAGGGATTTGCTCACCTGAGCCACGATAAGATTCTGGAAAAGGCACGAGAATGCTCTTTGACGAGGAAAAAATTTCTTTTGGGTGAATCAGAAAGCTTCTTACATCGCCGGAGAGAATATTTCTTGATTTCATAAAGTTGATACCCCAAATCTGCAACGTAATTTTCTATCTCCCCGAACAGGGTCTGATTTGTTTCCCCAACATCCTTCAACTCCGCCATTAAGAGAGGTGCGTGCGTTTTTAAGCAGTGCTCACCCCCGCGTAACACCTCTAATTGATAGCCTTCCACATCAATCTTGATGAAATCCGGAACTGGGAGTTCCTGGATGAGATTGTCAATCGTATCAAGCGTTACACGTTCCGATGCCGCTCGTCCGTTGGGATACTTTAAGGAAGCAGTGCCTTCGGCAAGTCCCGCCTCGGCGTAGTAGAGACGCCGTTGTTCTACCGTGTCACCAAGCCCTTTATTGACAACAGTAACATTCGTGAACCGATTCAGAGAGACATTCTCATGAAGGTAGCCAGAGGTGCGTAAAGCAGGTTCAAATGCGACGACAGTACCAGCATCTTCAACCCGTGAGGCGAGGAGACACGTATAAAACCCGATGTTCGCCCCGATGTCCCAACAGACATCTCCGGGCTGAATAATCTTCAGGAGTTTGGTGACGACATGCCTCTCATCATGCGTCCCGTAAAAATAGAGATACTGGTGCTCAGGATTCGTGAGATTAACTTTCAGTCGGAATCCGTATTTGCTCTCAAAGACAGCAATAGGGTCATCGGGTGTAATCAAATCCTTTGTTAACTTTAACAGCAAACGTTTCCCGTCAGTGATTGGACACCATCGGAGGTAACTGCGGACAAGATAGTTGAGAGGCAGGTTCATTCCCAAGCCTCAAGTCCTAACAACTTTTTGCCGAGTTCGGTCAGATACGCGGTATCGCCGGATTCATGCTCTTTTTCTGCGCGTTCGCCACTGAAACCCGCCATGCGTTCTTTCCATGCATTGATCCGCCGTTCGCGTGCCTCTGGATTCGCTTCTCCTGTTGGGGACATAGTGATATATTGCGCGACGCGTGGTGCATCGGCAGTGTTGATGCCCGCACTATGTGGTAACGCACTGTGCCAAATAACGAGATCACCGGCTTTTCCGGGCACTGGCACTGCGCCGAGTGCCACTAAATCTTGTTGCCTCGGATCGGCACCCTCTGGCAGACTCTTTATCCATTCCTCAATCTTATTGTGGAATCCAGGAACACATGTAAACGCGCCTTGATTGGCAGCAGTATCGGTAAGATAAAGCACACCTTGGACGTGGAACCGGAAAGGCAGGTCTACAGACGCATCCCAATGGAGACCTAAGTTTGTCCGTTCAAATTTTCCAGAAAGGTTGGGTGGACTCATGCTGGCACGGTCGAAACTCACCCAAAGTTTCTCATTATCCCAAACCTCGGTGAAAGCTTGGTGCACGCGCGGATATTGACGCGTCGCCCATAGAGCCGGGTGCTGATAGATTTCGACCATGATGCCTTTACGAGGCGGGTCGGGATACCAAGTGTCTGGATCGTCAGCATCCATCTCAAGGAAATCCCAGACGGCTTGCGCCACATTCTGTATTAACTCTGGCGGTGCCGCATCGTGGATGACGACATAACCGTTCTCTTCCCAGAACGCGCGATCTTCAGAACTCAAAATAGCCATTTTTTTCCTCGTTCTCTAATTTTCCTTGCGGTGATAGGATCAGAATTTACACAGTTTTGACCGTAGCCCGATTTATTAGATTGCATCCACTAAAAGATTCACACGGGCAGAAACACAAACTAAATGAGGTTTCAATAATTAATTGGGTAGTGTTGTAGAAATGCCCGGTGCGGTTAGGAAACCGCACCTACCGGGCCTGGGGGAAAATTAGAATTACCGAATTAAATTCTGAATCTTCATAAAGTTTGTGCTACAAAAGAGTATCGTACGTAAGTCCTACGGATGTTATTAACATTTTACCCCAACCGGCGTAAAAAAGCAGAGAGAAAAATAACTATCAATCCTAAAATTACAGTAAGGTTGAGCCATGGTGCTGGTTTCTTCTGAAATACATCAAAGACAGGATAGGGGAACGTTAGGATAATTGCTAATGTAAATATCAAGAAGACGATAAAAAGTTTCACTCCCAAGACGAGGATATAGAGCGAGTAATCTGATACAATCATTCCAGTAGCGGCAACTGCGCGTGCGGCGCGAAAGAAGGTGATGAAATTATACAATCCGGATATGAGGACGGTTAACAATGCCGTCCAGACAATACCACCGAAGCGTCTTAATGCGGATGAGATCAATGCTTCCGGTTTAGAAGCCTGTTCGGCAATCGGAAGTAAAACAACACGAAAAAAAAAGAACCCTCCTATCATCAGAACGACGGAGCCGACATGTATCCATTGCATCAACGATTTCAGGAGCATTTTTTTAATTATTGGGTTTTCGTGCCAATTTTTCCGAGGTCAAAAAATCGGGTTTTCGACACATTTCAACAACATCTGGCGTAATTACTATGGCAGAAGGGCAGCCGGTTTCGTGCACCGACTGCCCTTCTCCGTTTTGTCATTCTTATGTTCCAGCCGCTGCGATGTTACACCACGGGCTTACCACCAACAGGGTTAAAACAGGAGCGCGCCTGCTTACAAGCGTCTGGTGACACAAACTGGTCATCGGGTCCGACATCTTGCATGGTGCAATTGCACCAATAGTGTGAACCAGGATTGTTTTCAACGAGGTTCTGCAAGTTGCCGCCCGGAATGTAAATCGCCTTCGTCCGAAGGTACTGGCATATCGGACGATTAAAGATCGGAAGTGCTTTTCCTTGTAACATATCACTGCTCCTTTAGCTTGCAGCCATCATCGCGGCGCGACTGACGAGATTCTGTGTTAAGGTTACCTTATACACATTGTCGTTCATGGGTTCTGCGTCCTTGACAGCATCCGCTCCGGCTTGTTGGCTGACCGATTCGTCGATCATCTTGCCGGTGACTGCCGCTTCCGCCTCTTTAGAACGCCAAGGCGCAGGTGCGACACCGCCGAGAACGATACTGGCGGTTTTACAGGTCTTCCCGTCCATCTCAAAAACACCCGCAACGCTTGACAACGCGAAGTCGGGAGCACCCTTCTCACGCGCCTTTAAATAGAAACTCTTTGTATTCGGCTTCGGTGCGGGGACGCTGACCTCAACGACAATTTCGTTAGGTTCCAGCACGTTTTCCCGGAACGGATTCGCAGCCGGTAACGTAAAGAATTCCTCAAGCGACATGTTTTTCTCGCCCTCAGGTCCAACGATCTTGACTGAGGCACCCAAGGCAATCAATGCCGGGGCGAGGTCCGAAGGATGTACAATATAGACCGGATCGCCACCGAGAATCGCATGATATTTGCTTAAACCATCAACTGCGTAACAGATGTCTCCACCCTTTTTCAGACAATTGGTAGTTTCATCCCGGTAGTACCAGCATCGCGGACGCTGGCAGAGATTTCCACCGAGTGTCCCGACGTTCCGAATCTGTGGCGTAGCGACAGAACCGGCAGACTGCGATAGAACGGTATAGTGATGCTGGATAGTCGGATGCATAGCGATGTCAGCGACAGTGGCTAATGCCCCGATTTTCAAGCCTGAGGCATCAGCTTCAATGCTATCCATACCGGGCAATGTCTTGAGATTAATGAGCGTCTTGGGAGTCTCAATGTACTCTTTGAGCTCCGCGAGCAGATCCGTGCCGCCGGCGATAAGCATGACTTCGCCCCAACCGCTTTCACTCAGGAGTGACGTGACCTGCTCCAGACTGGTAGCGTTAACGTAACTGAATTTTTCCATTGCTTACCTCCTTATGCCTTCTCGGCAAGTGCGTCAAGGATCTTATCAGGTGTTATCGGTAACGACCGAATCCGAACGCCAATCGCATTGTAAACGGCATTCGCTATCGCCCCAGGTGTCGGAATACACGGGGGTTCACCAACCCCTGTAACTTTGCGATGCGTATCGAAAACAATGGATTTAATTTCAGGGATCTCGAAAGTCCCAGGCACCTTGTAGTCCTCAAGGTTAGCATTGAGCATTCGTCCTGTCACCGGGTCCATGAACCGCTCTTCAAGCAGTGCCTGTCCCAATCCCATGATAACCCCGCCATTAATCTGGCTTTCTGTCGTCAACCTGTTAATCGCTAATCCGCAATCCTGAACGGCGACAATTTTGACGACCCTGATAGCCCCAGTTTGCGTATCAATTTCAACTTCAGCGAACTGGGTACCTGCGGCACCGTTTTGGCGGAGGTCTTCCTCCCAAGTTCCACCTTCGCTAATACTCTCCATGCCGAGTTGTCCGGCAGCCTGTTTCCACGTGATTGTCTTGGTTCTGTCAGAAACAACGTAGATAGTGCCAGTGCCGACCCGAAGGTCTCCCACAGGTGCCTCAAGTAAAGGCGCGATGCGTTCAAACAATTTCTGTTTCGCCGCCGCTGCTGCGGTTTTGATGACAGGAGCCACTGAAGGCGTGGTTTGACTACCACCACTACCACCAGAAGGTAATCCGGGCTGGCTATCGCCAACCTTTACACGGATATCCGTAGTCTCAAGACCGAATTCTTCGGCAACAATCATCGCAATAACTGTGCGGACCCCGGTTCCTATGTCTTGTGTGCCCGTAACGGCTTCAACAGTGCCGTCTGCATTAATAGTGACCCGCGCTTCTGTGCCGCGTCCACCACCGCCACCCCATTGTCCGCTGCCAAGTCCCATGCCGCGTTTCTTCACGCCTGAGCCGGAGCCGGGTACGCTATTACGGCGGTGCCATCCTATCTCTTGGGCACCAAGAGTGTATTGTGCCTGACGCACTTCATTTGGATCATTGATACGACGAAATTCCAACGGGTTCATACCGAGTTTTTCGGCAAGCTCATCCATCAGAGAATCCATCGCGAACGCACCCTGCGGATGTCCAGGGGCGCGCATCGCGCGTTGGTTACCGGCATTGGTAGCCACGTTAACCCGTTCTGCCCGACTGTTCGGTACGTGGTAGACGTAGGGTCCCGTGAAACCTGCTCCACTGGAGATACCGCCAGTGCCGTAGCCTTTCATATCGTAAGCGATAAGCCGTCCATCGCGAGTTGCGCCCGCACGGACACTCTGTGTCATTGACGGTCTATTGCCAGCGACAAGATGCTCTGCTTTCCGAGTCAGCATCAATTTCACGGCTTTGCCAGTAATACGTGCCAACTCAACGGCTGTGCGTCCTTCTATACCGGGTCCGAATTTGCTTCCAAATCCGCCACCCATGTGCTCTGTAATGACTCGAACCTGGTTCGCCGGCAATTCAAAGTGCTGCGCGAAATCGTTGCGAACCCCAAAAACACCTTGTGTAGATGCCCAAACGGTAAGATTTTGATCATCTTCCCATTTTGCGACGTGCCCGTGTGTTTCCAAACAAACGTGCGTCTGAACAGGTGTATGATAGGTTGCCTCGACGTCAACAGCGGCTTCAGCAAATCCTGCATTGATATCGCCGTCTTCCCTGACATTCGGTTCACTCTGATTGCCCGCCCAATCCTCTCGGATTTGCGGTGCGTCCGCCGCCATCGCGTCCGCTTCTGTGACGACGTGCGGCAATTCCTCCAGGTCAACATGAATGAGGCGGATCGCGTCCTTAGCGATGTCGTCTGTTTCAGCGGCAACAGCAGCAATTTCTTGCCCTTGGTACCGGAGTTTATTACCAACTTCAATGAGCGGAATAACAGCCTTGACCCCGGGTAATGCCTCTGCCTCGCTCAGGTCAATACCCATAACGGTGGCGTGTGCGGTTTCAGAACGCAAAATACGTCCGTAAAGCATCCCCGGTTCATTGATATCAAAAGTATACTTCGCTTTTCCAGTGACTTTATCCTTACCGGACAAACGGGTTACCCGTTTTCCGATGAGGCGAGATTCACTTGCTTCTCCCCATGATGCCATGCGTTTTCCTCCTATAGCCAACTGCCCCATTGGCGCGGCAGGCTCTTGCGTCTCGCAAGTCAACCCTTGCTTTCAAATCACACCTTCCGTGATGCAGTTTTGACCGCATCAAAGATGAATGGATAGGTTCCACAGCGACACGTGTTGCCAGACAAACCGACCTTAATTTCTTCAAGCGTCGGACTCGAATTCTCATTCAACAGTGCTGCGGATGAGACGATGAAACCGGGTGTGCAGAATCCACACATCAGTGCGTCGTGTTGGACGAATGCTTCCTGAACCGGGTGCAAATCGTCGTCGTCTGCCAACCCCTCGACGGTTGTTATTTGCTTGCCCTGTGCATCAATTGCGAGCATCATGCAAGCGTAGACCGACTTCCCATCTACCATGACGGTACAGCCACCACATTCACCACGATCGCAAATTAGCTTGGCACCGGTTAAGTCGATATTGCTCCCGCTTGTATCAATGCCATCACGTAAAACGGTTAAAAGCGTTGTTCGCGCTTCAACCTCGACCTGATACGATTTACCGTTGATATTGAGTTCGATTGTCGCACTCTCGACAGCGTCGCCGGCTTGTGCATCGGCGGCTTTCTCACTGCCGATCAAGACGCTCGGTGCGACAGTTGCGGCAACGGTACCTGTACCTACGCCTTTCAAGAAATTCCGGCGCGAGATGTTCGTTCCCTGTTTTTTCTCTTTATCAGGCATGCGGTACCTCCTTCAATTGTGAGTTCGGATTAACGTTATGTTCATCGCGTTGATTAAAAAAATCGTAATTTATCAATTTCTTTCAATATAACATACTTGACGTTTTTTCTCAAGAAAAAAAACGAATTGGGTGTAATTAGGTTTCAGTTATTGGTTGTCAGAATCAGGATTTTAGGATTTTCACGAGAATGAAGGGATGGAAGATAATTTTGCTATGAAGATGAAAAATTGATTGGCAATTTTTGTGAGAATAGGGTATCCTATTAATGCACATATAAGATCAATTCTCCAGCACAATATTACACGGTGGCATTTCGCTTACCAGATTTAAAAAAGGAGTTATCATGGCTGAAAACACATTTGAAATTAGTGACGATACGTTTGAAGGAATGGTGCTTACATCAGACACACCCATCGTTGTCGACTTTTGGGCAGAGTGGTGCGGTCCTTGCAAAATGATTGCACCGATCTTGGAGGAACTTGCCGGTGAGAACCCTGAGACTTTTAAAGTTGGAAAAGTAAATGTCGATGACAACCGCCAAACCGCGATGCAGTACGGTGTTCGGAGTATCCCAACATTACTCGTGTTCAAAGATGGCAAAGTTGCGGGGCAGATCGTCGGCGCGATGCCCAAAGATGCACTGAAGAAAAAAATCTTAGACGTCCTATAAGCCGTCCTGTTCGCAATCATACCTCTGGAGAATGGAAGATTTGTAAATCAGATTTACCCTTCCATTCTCCCATTATTCCTATCCCTCCATCGCCCTAAGGTCCACTATGTTTTGGCAACTTGTCTACAACCTGTTTGCTGTCCCGATTATGTTTGTCGGTTTTCACGGTGCGGGGTGCTGCAATCCGAAGATTCAGGAAGGGATTAAGGGGCGAAAACGAGTGTTTGCAGAACTGGCAGCTCAACTCCAGACCGCTCGACCTCTGGAAAAAACAGCATGGTTTCACTTTACGTCTGTCGGTGAATTTGAACAAGCGAAACCCCTCATCGAAGCGATTTATGCAGAGACCCGAATTGTTTTAACCTTCTTTTCCCCGTCCGTTGCGCCAAATGCCAGATCCTACCCCTACGCTGATGTCGCTGTTTACCTCCCCTTAGATACACTCCGCAATGCGGAACGCCTGACCCGTCTCATCGAACCTACGTTGATCGTTTTTTCCAAGTTCGACATTTGGCCGAATCTCGTTTGGAGAGCCTCTAAACACGGCATTCCGATTATCGTGGTTGCTGGGACGCTGCACGCTGAATCGAAACGGTTGTCTCGTTTCGCGAAGCCATTTTTTCGGAGTGTCCACCGGCATATCCGAGTGCATTGTGCGATCTCGGAAGGAGATGCGGCTCGCTTTGAAGAACTCTGCTCATCCACACATGAAATTGTTGTTACTGGCGATACTCGCTATGAACAGGTTTACCGACGCGCAGTAGCCGTTGAGTCTGACACCGAATTTTTCCCCGGGCAACGGACTCTCAAACGTCCGATTCTTATCGCTGGTAGCACCTACACAGAGGACGAGAAAGTACTGTTGCCAGCATATCAACTGCTGCGTGAAAATACATACGACAACTTTCCTCATTTGATTCTGGTACCACATGAACCGACCCCTGAACGGATACGTGAAATCCGCGCGGCTCTGCACCGTCAGCAATTGGCACACCTCTGCTTCTCTGAACTCACATCCGAGATAGACTTAGCGACAGTGGATATCCTTATCGTTGACGAGGTGGGGCTTCTTGCGAAGTTATATGGGATGGCAGATATCGCGTTTGTTGGAGGAAGTTTTCGCGGAAGTGTTCACAATGTGATGGAACCTGCGGCGATGGCGAAGCCTGTCCTGTTCGGTCCGACTATCCAAAACGCGTATGAAGCGTCTTTGCTCGTGGAACGGGGTGGTGGAAAATTGGTTCACACTGCACGACAGTTGGCAGAGGCTATTACTGTGTGGCTGGACGATACAGAGGCGAGGGAGACGGCGGGGAATATTGGGAAACAATTGATTAAGGAAAGTCTCGGTGCGGTGGATCGGACTTTGGAGTATTTGCGGGAGTATGTGTGAAACAGAGGTACAAATGCCGCCCCTACGGGGCTTAGTCTTGATGAGGCACACGGAACTTCTACAGAGATGTCTCCCCTACAGGGTTGAAGAAATGCCAAAAACTTACATATCCGTTGATTTGGTTAGTTGAGGGAGAGCTTAGCGCGGTGCGGTTTCCCCTACCGATTGTGTCCGGTAGCGGACTTTTAGGGTTGGACGCAGGTTTTCGTCATCTGATTCTTTTGACGAAAAAATGATAGGCGTACTGCCATCGCGCAAGGCGAAGAGATATCCGTAGTTGTAATCGGGATTCGCCACCCAAAAACGGATAGCGTCAGTAAGAAGTTCGCTTTTAAGTGTATAAGGCTTCCCTGCTCCTTGAATCTCACACGTGCCATCAATCCGATGGGCGACATCCTCAGAACCGTTGTAATCGCTTTCATTATCGCCGTCTATGCCTGCTAACATTGCTTGCGCGGGTGGTCTGTTCCACGGGAGATTGCGATGCAAGGCACTGTTATAGGTGAGTTCGTTATCTTCTGCACGTTCGGAGACACCCCTGCCCTCTCGCCACGGGAGCAAAACACGGCGAAAAATAACGGTCTGCGCAGTATCAGTATCACATTGCTGGACATGTAGATTTATCGTCGCTTCTAAGACTTGTGTCGGTTCTCGGATACCCATGTCTTCAAAGGCATCATACAGGTCAAAAGCGACGAAGAAAACACTGCCCGTCGGATCACATACGAGCGTCGGTTCGGCACCCGCATTGTTGTTTCGCGTCTTGCGATCTTTATTGACAATTAGAGTCGTATCTTGCAAGCCTCCAGAAAATGTAACGGAATCTCCTGCACCGAAGGTTATCTCGTTTACAGATGGAAGGGTTATCACTATTCCTGTTTGCGAATTCGGAAGCGTGAGATGATAGGTTTTTTCTACCTCTAATGGTGAAGTGAGAAGTAGAACGCGATCCATTCGTGGATCCAGTAGGGCGTATTCCAACTGGACCTCCGGGGTAATTCGATAATTACTCAGGTCTTCTGCGGTCTCTGCTTGTAGTTGTCCGTCAAATTGTAGTTGAATCGCTGTCTGGGAAAGTGGGATCGCCTTGAGTAGTTTAGGGGTATCTGCCGATTTAGCGGGTAAAATAGGGCAAAATAGCAGAAAGAGACATATTGAGAATTTGTCCACCACGTTATGATAGATTTTCAAGATGGTTCTCCGAAATTGTTTATCGCGACCTTGGAGATCGCTCCTACAGGAATAGCGGTCAGCAGTCAGCGGTTAGCAGTCAGCAGCTTGGGCGTTTCCCTCTTCTACACAGTTCCCTCCTACAGAGGAAATACGGGCAGGCACAAGACCTGCCCCTACTATGGGATATCCGCTGTGATAAAGACGGCATTTAGGACCTCTCGTTCTCGCTGTCCGGACGGCTTGTTGATGACCGCATCGTTAACAACAAAGGTGCTGGAGGAACCACCATCAAGATTAATCGCTTCGGTAGCACCGAGTTCAATGAGAATGCTGGCGAGTTCGTAGAGGGTTAAACCAGTACTATACTTTGGTTGCCGTCCGTCAACAACTATTAAAAAGAGTGTGTCTGCATTATATCCGAGTGCGGTGCGCGGTTCATGGCTCAGATTCAATACTGACGCGCGTTTGCCGGGGGTATGCCGCTTTTCAGCGTGATGCATGTCCACAAGTATCTTATTTATTTTACCATTTTTAAGGAGTCGAAGCCGTCCGCCGATAGCATGTTGAACTCGATTCCATTCAGGGGGTGAGAGGGTAAGGGTAAGGATGCCATTTGCACCAGTATCGAACTCGGTAACGCCTGAATTTTTCAACCGTGTGCTAATCCAGAGAATCGCCCCGTCTCTGGGGATCGTGCTATTTCCATCGCGTGAGACATCTTCTACACGGTAGGGATGTACATAATTTGGGGTCAAAGGGAGTGGAAGTCCGCTGATTAGAATCTCCATGCCTCGACGGCGGTTGGTATGGGTTGATTCACCGAGTCGTGGTGTATAGAGTGTTACCTGACATCCATCAAGCCGTCGTTGATTAATGCATCCGACGGGTAGTGTGTGCTCGCCTATTTGCACGCTTGCTTTCATTTCAACGGGAGTGCTCAAGAATTCTCCGGACTCGGTTACACCGAAACATGCCTCGGTATCTGTGGGGTGGGTGATGAGTTCACCGTCTTGGACATGCAGGTTCTCTAATACACCACCGTAGCCGCGCATATCACCGAGTACACCGAACCCCCCATTAACTGCGACAAGAACACGCCGATCGCCGCGTTGGGTGCGTCGATCCGCCATAGAACGCACGGTTTCCTTGCCGAGGACTTGCGCATTCGCGAGTGCTACCTCAAAGTGCAGTGTCGGTTCATGTCGAGACATTTCAGCGACATAAAGGACGCACGTTTCAACATCCCAATCGTAACGGTAGAGGTGGAGCCCGGATGCCAAATCTGGAAACAGCGTTTTTTTCTCACCACCGGCTTGTGCGGTAGCGGGAACTGTCATCCACAAGAGCAGTAAACAGATGAGGGCACAGAATTTAGGCATTACGGAAGATCTCGACGGCAAAATAATCAATGGGTTGTTCTATGGGGGGATGGAGTTTCTTGACGATGAGATGGACCTCATTTACTGCGAATTGTTCTAAAATCACTGCGGCGATCTTTTCAGCGAGTGCCTCGATGAGTTGGAACGACTGCTGCGTGCCGATCTCAACAATACGCGTAACGACTTCAGAGTAATCGACGGTATCAGCAAGTGCGTCTGTCCTGCCGGGGTTAGCGAGTGTACACCCCAATGTTGCATCAATTTCATAATGGCCACCGACGTGGCGTTCCGCTTCGGGAACGCCGTGGTGACCATGAAATCGAATCCCTTTGAGGATAATTTTATCCATAGCTATTCTTCAGGAATCTCTCCAAAGGTATGAGCAGGTTCGATGAGGTCTTTGACCTGTTTTCCGAACCTTCCATCGGTGTAATCAATTGCGCGAATTTTCCAGTCCTGACCATCCTTTTTCAGTGCAGAAATCAGGTCGCCCTTCTGATTCCCCCAGGTATACGCGCCTCGTAAGACGGCTTCTTTCCCTTTGCTATCGATAGCGATATAGATGATGTCAACCGCCATTTTACCACCGCGGAGCCGGAATATTCCGTCCCATGCCTTGCTGACTGCCTTTCCGCCTTCGTTTTTTTCAAAAGTTCCCGCCCAGAAGGTCCAAGCGGTAAAAATGTCTTTGCTTTCGCCGGGTAGCCACACTTCCGTTAGTGCGTCAACATCTT
This sequence comes from Candidatus Poribacteria bacterium, assembly GCA_965232545.1. Lineage (GTDB taxonomy): Bacteria > Poribacteria > WGA-4E > WGA-4E > WGA-3G > WGA-3G. The sequence goes on along the minus strand of OZ246979.1, from coordinate 5,571,519 downwards.
GGTCGCCGTGGGCAAGCGCGTATTCCGCGTAAAGGTCGCGAATCGCTTGTTCCTCAACAGCAAAGTCAATGTCCCTTCCAACAACTACATCGGGTTGCGTTGATTCGGAGGATGTTGTTGTCGGTTGGGTTTGCTTATCGGGTGCTTCTGTTTCATCGTCAGTGTCGCCGCCGCAAGCCATCAGCCCAACGGAAACCAGCAAAACGAGGATGAAATAATAAATAGCTTTCGGTTTCATACTGCCTTCTCTCCTCTGTTGAAGGTGATAGGTAGATCGTGTTTACACAATTTACTATATTTTACCGCATCGCGCGATAAAAATCAACATAATTTTAATAGCAGTCAGCGGTCAGCAATCGGCAGTCAGCGATCAGTGTATTCGCCATTAGTATCAGGGCTTGAAGAAGGAGGTTGTTATGTAACCGCTTTTGTGCTATACTTTTGAGTGTAACCGATATGTATGTTGTTAACCTCCAAAACTCTGTGGAAAAGGAATTTTTATGAACGTCACAGTTAAATACTTCGCCGTATGCCATGAAATGTTGGATAGATCTGAGGAAGAGATGGAACTCCCGGACGGTGCTACGATACAAACGATATTAGAACGTCTTGAGGAAGAATGGCCCGAAATCGCCGAGTTCTATGAAGTGATGCAGATGTCCGTCAACTGGGAATATGCTACGGAACACACTGAACTCACAGAGGGTGACGAGGTCGCCCTAATTCCGCCAGTGACGGGAGGCGGCAATGTTTAAGATAACGACAGAAGTTATCACAGGCGAGGAAGTCCGGGACGCAGTGGAAGGTCCAGACGCGGGGGCAGTGGTACTGTTTTTTGGTACGGTTCGGAATAATACCGATGGCAGACCGGTAAAATGTCTCGAATATGAAGCTTACCCACCGATGGCAGAGAAAAAAATGGCAGAAATTGCGCAAGAAATCTCAGACAAGTGGGGTATCGAGCGCGTCGCGATGACCCACCGCGTCGGAAAATTGGAAATCGGTGAGGTGAGTGTAGCAGTAGCGGTTGCGTCGCCACATCGCAAAGATGGGTTTGAAGCGTGTCGATACGCGATGGATCGCCTTAAACAGATCGTACCTATCTGGAAGCGTGAAGTCTGGACAGATGGCGAAGCGGAATGGGTAAAACCGGATGCCGTTTTCTTTGATACGCCTAAGCCGCGCAAAACCGCTTCACAAATTGACTAAAGATTGAAATTCCTTGTGGGAATTGGTCCAACGCCATCCACTCATCCACTGTATGCGCCTGTAGAATACTGCCGGGTCCGATAATGACGGTCTCCATGTGCTGTGCGAAAACAGCGGCATCGGTGCCATAGGCGACGGTTTGAGGTACGGTCTCGCCGGTTATTTCGAGTGCGGCTTGAATAATCTCCGCATCGGGTGGTGTGCGTACTGGAGGCGCGTCAATATACAAATCGAATATTAACCCGTGCTTTTCAGCCGAGTCGCGCGCGCGGTCTATCCACTCTTGGGGATTGTCCCCCGGCATTGGACGGTAGTTGATACAACACACACTCAACGGTGAAGTAATATTCCCTGGACACTCGCCATCACTGATAGTGATATTCCAATCCGTAAAAGCGGGTGTGAATTCATCGTTGAAGTACCGAGTATTGGTTGTCAATTCGTGATAAATATCCCGCATCTCTGCGAGAAACGGAATTAATTTTAGATTCGCGTTGTCCCCTTCGCCTGTACTGCTGTGCGCAGCACGCCCGTGGGCTGTGGCAGTAAAGCGGACAGTCCCTTTGTGGGCATATACTGCATGGAGTTCCGTCGGTTCACCGATGACCCCATACTTCGGAAAGCCGTGCTTTTTGAACATCTGCGATTTTTCGGCAACCGCTGTTGCCCCGAGGTAGCCCACCTCTTCATCAGCGGTGATGACGACATAGAGTGGTGCCTTTAAATCCGATGCCGCATAGTGGGACGCGACTTCAATCATACACGCAACACTGCCCTTCATATCACAACTGCCTCTGCCGTACATCTTCTCATCGGCAATCCGCGCCTCAAACGGATCCATCGACCAACCGATAGCCGGCACAGTATCTATATGTCCGAGCAACGCAAGCCCGCGTTCACCGTTCATCGGTCCTTTACGACCAATGAGATTCACCTTCAGTACACCTGCTGGGTCCTTGTATTCGACCCGTTCGACTTCACAATCAACGGATTGCAGCGTTTCGGCGAGAAAATCCATGACCTCAACATTGCTGAGAGGGCTGACTGTATTATACCCAATGAGGGTTCTGGTTAATTCTTTTGCATCCATAGTCAGCAATTTTATAATAAGTGGCGAAGTTTGTCAATGAATTTTTTAGAGTAAGAGTCGGGAATCGGAGTTCCCTCCTACAAGTTAGAGCAGCACAATTTAGAGTTGGTATTCATAAGCCGTGACGGCAACGGCGACGATTGCGGCAGTTTCCGTGCGGAGGATGTTTCTCCCAAGCGTTACAAGCGTACATCCGCTTTCAATGGCACTGGTGATCTCTTGCTCGGTAAATCCACCTTCTGGTCCGACAAAGAGTGCGACAGAAGCGGGAGGCGGTCCCTCCCGTAAAACCGTCTGGATATGTTGGACATCCGATTTCTGATCGCGATGTGGACTGAGAAGCAAGCAGCGCGAAAATGTATCGAGTTCTGCGAGTGAGGCATTAAACTCTTGTGCCCTGGATAATTCAGGCAACCACGCGCGTTCAGACTGCTTTGTAGCAGAGATAAGAACACGGTGCCAACGCTCATATCGGTTTTCACTCGGTTTCTGCAAGGCGTACTCCGAATGCAGTGGGACAATCTGTGTGACACCGAGTTCTGTCGTTTTTTGGAGAATTAACTCCATCTTATCGCTTTTGGGTAGCCCTTGAAAGAGTATGAGTTTCGGTGAAACATCCGCGTGAAATTCGTGGCTAAGGATTCGGGATTCGCTTGAAGTTCGAGAGTCGTGTGCTTCAAGAATTTGTGCAGTATATACATTCCCTTCCCCATCAATAATTCGGACAATCTCACCCGATTTTGTGCGAAGGACGTTCCGGAGATGATGGTGCTCTGAACCCGTAATTGTAGCGATATTATTGAAGATCTGAGAAGCGGGAACATAGAAAGTGTGCATCTATTTTTCTAATGTTCCTTGCGGTTCGGTGAGGTAAATTGGGAATTTCACGTCCCTCTCCGTATATCCAGCCCAAACGTCGTTTGGGCTTACGATCTTTGACAAAAACTTGCAGCAGTCAATCCCGTTGACTGCGAAAATGATCAGAAAGAGCATTTCTTAAAATATTTCCACCGTGTACGAGGCATCCGAAAAGAACGTAAGGAAAATTAAATATAGGTTGCGGGGGTGCGCAATTTTTGAATAATCGTCTCTGGCTGCTGACTGCGGAAGATAGCGGTGCCTGCGACGAGAATTGTTGCCCCTCGATGAATTGTAAGAGGCGCGATTTCTGTTGTTACACCACCATCAACGGAGATGTCGAGAGGTTGTGTCATCTCCTGAACCATTTGATGTAATGTTGCTATTTTTTCGAGTGTACCCGGTTGAAAGGATTGCCCCCCGAACCCAGGTTCTACACTCATCGGTAGGACTAAGTCAATGTCTGAAAGGTAAGATGTGACCGCCGAGACAGGTGTCCTCGGACAAAGTGCCAATCCTGGTTTAATCCCGTGTGCTCTGATCGCTGAGATGACTTCGTCCGGTTTATCGGCACTTTCGATGTGAAAGGTAATGAAATTTGCCCCTGCTGTCGCAAGCGCGTCGATATAGCGAAGCGGGTGCGTCACCATAATGTGGACATCAAAGGGGACATCTGTGATTTCGCGAACAGCAGCGATAAAGGGTGGACTGATAGCGAAATTTGGAACAAACTCGCCGTCCATCACATCAAAGTGGAGCAGGTCTGCTCCAGCCGCGACGATGCGTTCCACCTCTTCACCAAGACGACTGAAATCTGCGGCGAGTAATGAAGGCGCGATTTTAGGCGTAGAAATTTGTAATCTCCTTTTTAATTTTACCTTTCGGAGAAATAAGGGCGTTCAAATGCCTGTAACCGAGTTCTATCTATAAAGCACTTCAGGTAATTTTTCACCATTTTCGTAGACTATCACCCGCGCTTTGCCAAAGACACGGACCCCCTTCTGTTCCAAATCAATCACTGTGCCGGGAGCATAGCGTTGATCCACCTCAACGCGTTCACTGTAGTCGTCAATTATAACAATTCTGACGTGCCGTGAAAGTTTCCCTTCGTCACTAACGGTATGTATGAAGGGTAAGGGTCTGCTGATGTTTTCAGTCGTCCCGGGCACACCACTGATTTCGAGTAGGATGCGGTCGCCGGTTCTCACCATCACGCCGCCTACAGGTTCGTGCGTGATAACCGCACCTTGCGAGATTTTAGGGTGTGAACTATATTCAGTCTCAATCTTGAGTCCTACTGATTCCAGTACAGCAATCACATCGGCAGCAAGCTGACCTTGGAAATTCGGGAGTTGTACCACTTGTGGTCTCGGTCCGCGGCTGACTAAAAGGTTTACAGAGCTACCGCGACGTTGCCCTCCGCCTTCTGGAGGTGTTTGTGCGATAACAGTATCCTGTAGATAATCTTCGGAATGGACGAAGGCTATCCGATTCGGACGAAACCCAGCAGTTGCGAGCGATTCAAAAGCGGTATCCCGCGATCTGCCAATGACGGAGGGAACAGGGACTAACTCAGCTCCTATGCTAACTGTGATTTCAACGGGTTGATATGATTTTATTCTAAAGTTCGCCTCTGGTTTTTGTGAGACGATTTCGCCCTTGGGTGCGTCGCTACTCGCCTCTTGAATGGCTTTTGCGGGCTGTAACCCTGCCTCACCAAGAATCCGCACGGCTTCATAGTAACTTTCGCCGGTAATGTTGGGAACAAGCACTTCTTCGGTCCTGACCCAACTCGGAATAATGACAAAAATGGCTAACGTTCCGATGATACCCAGGAAAATCAAGAGATAGAGGAAGACCTTGAATGATGCAAATAGGGTACTATTCAGGCTATTCATATTTTAATTTTACCTAATAATTAAGAAATTCGCCTGTTTGCAATTGATAACCGTTAATAAAATCGTGTGCCTCCATAGATTTCTTAGTTGCGGGTTGGATTTCCAACAATTGGAGCGTTCCTTCCGCCGTGGCAACGAGCAGTTTTCGTCCTTCGACGATTTCAAGGGTTCCGGGTTGTAAATCAAGTTTCTGTGGAAGTGGCTGACAACGGACAATTTTCAGCCGAAGTTTCTCCCGGAAGAAAGTATAAGCACCGGGCCAGATTGCTGTCCCTCTGACTAAATTGTGAATCGTGGTCGCCGGTTGATTCCAATCAATGTGCCCAATTTCCTTCGTCAGCCGCGGTGCATGCGTCGCTTCTGCGTCGTTCTGTGGGACTGCCGATGGTGGTTGCCCGTCCGGTATATTGGACAAACATCTGACCAACTGATCAGCGCCGAGTTGTGCCAACTGTTCTGTCAATGTGAAAGCAGTATCCTCATCTCGGATTGGGACGTGGTCTGCAGAAATAATATCGCCTGTATCCTCACCTGCATCGAGTAACATAAGCGTTACACCTGTTTCAGTTTCGCCATTAATGAGTGCCCACTGAATTGGAGCGGCACCGCGATACTTTGGAAGAAGGGAGGGATGCAAATTGATAGTGCCACAAGGTGGAATATCCAAAACGGTTTGTGGGAGAATCTGTCCAAAGGCAGCAACTACAATTACATCCGGAGCGAGATGTTTTAGGGTTCGCACAAAGTCTGGCTTTCTCACCTTTTCAGGTTGATAGACAGGTATGCTCTGTTCTGTAGCAACTACTTTGACGGGTGGTGGACTGAGCCGTTTTCCACGTCCGCTCGGTCGGTCGGGTTGTGTGACGACCCCGACGAGTTCAAATTTGTGGGAGATGAGCCGTTTGAGTGCTGGAACGGCAAACTCACTGGTCCCCATAAAGATAACACGCATTCTTTAATTATTCCTTGCGTCTAAACAACGTGGATTCTATCTTTAGTGTGCCAATGCCTTCCGATTTTTCAAACCTACGAGTTAGAAGCGGATCTGAATCAGCGGCACAACGAAACCGATAGACTGTTTATTTTTCCACCTATTTAGCCCTCTATCCAGCGAATCCTGTAGCGACCTATTCCTATATCTCGCTATATGCGGACTGGTTTCGGACAACCGTGTGAGTGTCTCTCCTACAGGTTCCTCACCTTCAGGCAGTGGAGGCGTTTCTGGTTCAGGCACACGCGGTGCGGATCGGTCAACATTACGAGTATGCAACCAATCCCATACACCAATAAACACAGACAATGAAACAGTACCGATGCCAATGATGCGATAGTCCGCTGGGGACAATTCAGGCGCGAATTTATTTTCACGCACCATTTTTACCGTGCGCATTATTACGTAACTATGAATAGCGGTAAACGGTATAGAACTCAAAGTAACGATCTCAAACCGTCGCAAAGCACTTTCGCTATATTGCTCGGGTTCCGTCTGTTCAGTCTCCGCTTCAGGAGATTCGGACTGAATTTGTGCCTTCGCATGTGGAATCACTAAGGAAAGAAAGATTAGGTTAAGCAAGAAAAATCGAGCACCGAATTTACACATTTTTAATTATGTCCTTCTGGTCCGCTCTCCATTGATTTCCGACAGCCACAAAAAATGAGGAAAAGTTATGTTTCCTGATTTTGATCGCGGTTTTGAAAGAGGTAAACAATTAACATCCCTGCCCCAATACATACAGAAATATCCGCAACGTTAAAAGTGGGCCAAAAGAGTCCTTTATCGGCTATGCCGAATTGAAGGAAATCGACAACCTCTCCGAGATAGAGACGATCAACGAAATTTCCAACAGCCCCACCGAGTAGAAAACCGAGAGCGACTTGCATCCAACGGCTCTCTCTGAATCGAAGATAATAGGCAAAAATGAAGGCGAAAGCGACAATAGTAATAAGAATAAGTAAGACTCTGTGTCCAGCAAGTACACCAAAAGCCGCCCCTGTATTCCTATCGTGTCGAAGGTTGAAAAAGCCGGGAATAATCGGGATGACCTCTGTGACCTGCGCGATATGGTTCTGCACGAGCCATTTACTCCCCCAATCTACTATCAACACTGGAATCGCCACACCGATTAAGGGCAGAAGGGTCTGCCATGTATTTTTTTTAGGATCCTGCATGGTGGGCATCCTTAAGCACCTCCCATTCCGCTTTTGCATCATTCGTCTCTATATCGGAAACATGCAGAGTTTGCCCGATAATAGGTGAGAGGAGGTGCCACTGATTCTGAAAGATGCTATGGTTACCAGTTGCACCGTCTGTAGAAATGAGATGATAGAAATGTTCTGCCAAAAAAGGAGTCAAGGGTGCCAACCGTTGCACGAGCGCAGTCGTGATTTGCGATAAGGTGGCTTGTGCTACAGGCAGGGTTTTAGCAGGACGCGATTCCATAGCGCGGACATAAAAACGAAGATCATCGTCGCAGAAGTCGGTTATTAGCGTCCACATTTCATAAAAATTCCCATCTTCGTAAGCCTGCTGTACATCTTGTAAAAGTTGAGCAGTAACAGTTATCGCCAACGAATCAACCGGAAGAATTTTATCAGTAGCGACGGCACTTACCCCTTCTATTTGCTGTGCTTTTAGATGAGCAGGTGTTTGTGTATTAGCGGTACTGTTTTTAATTCCTCTCTTGTCGCTATGTTTCTCGTTTTGATGCTTCTCTTGAGATATACCTCCGGATTCTTTTTTCTTTCTACCTCGAGCGTCTTTCCCAAAATCGTAGAGATGATTACTGATCGCTTCTAATAGTTCCTGCAATTGCTGATATTGAACAAGGTACCCCTCTGCGAGTTTGTCAAGCCGCTTGGGATTGACCTGCTCTGTTCCGACATTAGGCGTTATTGCAGCCAGGCGTGTGACATCAGCTGGATATTTGTTGAGAAATGCGTCTTCGATCTGTATTTCTCCGCCAACTTTCGGCATTGTATTAAGCTTTAGTTGCTTAAAAGGTTGACTTTCTTTAATTGGACGGCTTCTGCTAAGTGCGGCGGAGATAACACTAATTTCGGCTAACCACTTTGCCCATTTTGAATCGGTTGTGTCGGTTTGCGGTACAAACATAACACTGGTGTGCCCACCGAGCGGTTTCTTGAAATCAGAGTTGTCAATGATTTGAAGCAAATTAGCGAAATGACTATCAATCAGAGTCGCTTCCTTGCGGAATTCACTTGAATTACAGTTCAGACACCGTGTATCGACAGGTAAAAGTTCCTCAACGCTCAATCGGAACCAGAATTCAAATCCTCGTTGTATAGAATTCCGGATCGCATTGAGAGTATTTTTATCCGTAAGCGGCTCATCACACTGGTCGCAAAGGAGGATTGGAAGCGGCATTCCCCATTGCCGTTGTGCGGACACCTGTAAATCTCCGAAATTGAAGACAGCGTTTTGTACATCGCGAATATCTTTATGCTCCGTGCCGCCGTAATTATCCCAATATTCTTGGGCGTTGAGGAGTTGGGTAGTGGCGTGGTTTTTGGAGATAGAGAACACCCATTTCGAACATGGACGAAACACAGCCAATTCTCTACAGCGTGGACAGTGAGGCTCATGCATTTCGCCTTTTTGTGTTCTGAGGAGATAGCCACATCTTTCCAATTGCGGGACAATAAATTTCTCAGCATCAAACAGATACAGACCACACAATTGCCCAGCTTCCTCAGTGAACCTTCCGGTTTCATCAAAAACAGGCATCGTATTCATGTTTAACGCATGGGCGATGTTGTAACTCGGCTGATGATGTGCCGGATTTAAGGGCATAACACCGGATTCTAACGGAGACATTGATTTGTCGCTGACAGCGTCCGCCGCCACGGTTTCAGGAATGAGTGTAATCTTTAAGTCTTTTGAAGGGAATAGTGGATGCGCGACAGCGCATTGCGCGAGTTCAGCGGCTTTGATTTCCTTGACAGTTTTCGGTTTGGGTTGTCGTTTTGGAAGGTGCTTCGTAAAGTGTTTGAGCTGCGATTCCGCAAAAAGCAGGTATTCATCTTGCCATTCGGTGAGCCAATAGGTGGTATTGTTCGTAATTCCAAGTTCAACTATCCCTGCTATTTCCCAGAGGTGTGGCATCTGGAGACAGAAGAAAACATTAATGCCAAATTCCTCCAACCCCACATTGAAAGGAAACTTTACGTAGCCATTCAAGGTGTGCGTCGGTATTTGTAGGAGGTTCGCTTCATTTATAGGAACAGTGCAACTGGGGCACCATGGACTCAACTGCGGTAGGTCATGCAGATAATCAGAATCTCGGAGCCGACTAATAAGCGCGATAAGCCTTGCTTCCTGTCGCGATTCGAGGGTTTTCTGTGAGGTATCCCAATCCGCGAAAATGCCGAGCTGATGGAATTTCTGTTTCTGGACTTCTAATTCCTGTTTATGGCGTGCGCGACAGCGCTTTCGGAGGACAGATAACTTAATCGGCGTTTTAGACTTTGCCGCCTCAATGACGTATTCTTCAATCCAAAGGGGATAGGTCTCCCAGGCAGGCACGTATGTGACATGATGCCCTTGCATTAACTCTGCTTTAAGGAAAATGTCCTGACAAACTTTTCTACAAAGGGTGTTAAGAGTGAGTGCGTCGACCGAGGTGGGCATCTCGCGAAGGACATAGTTCTCTGTCGCGGAGGAATGGCGGAGCTGCGTAGCGTTCGTCTTACCTGCATTCCGTTCTACAGTGTTAGATTTTTTGCTCGCGAGGGGGTATACATTGGTGTTGCCCCAAATTTCCAGAACGGCGTTTTCCCTTTCGCTGTCTGTCAACTGAGGTTTCTCTTCCGGCTTCGCGGATTTGCCCTGTTTACGGGTCGTGCTTTTTGTGGCGGAATTTCGTTTTCTCATATTCTATTACTATTATTTTTGGGATAACTTGTCAATTCGTCACACGGGTTTTTGAAGAAGTTATGCAGTCTCGTGCGAATTGCCTCCCAGTTTTACTGTATCAAACAGACTGGCATATCCTTGTGTCTATCACCGGAGTATACGAGCCATAAATTGTAACAGAAGGATCAGCACAAAAGGTGAAATGTCAATACCAAGACTCCGAGTCATCGACCCGAGAGCGTTCCGAATCGGGCTTAAAACTGGATCAACGAGGCGACTTGTCCACCAGTAGAGTTGCCTAACGACTGAATTTTGAGTTCCAAAAACAAACCAAGAAAGTATGGCATTCGCGAAAACTATTATTGTATAAATTTCAAGCAGTTCACTGACGAACCAAGCGAGCCTATCCATTATTTGGGTCCTGTTAATTCACAAACTTATTACGTACTACCAAGTTCCTTTGCCCGCTCCGTCGCAGCGAGGATGGCTTCTGTAAGCGTTGCTCGTAAACCGCCTCGCTCTAAAGCGTGGAGTCCGGCGGCGGTTGTTCCGCCAGGTGTGGTGACACGGTTTTTGAGCACAGCCGGATGTTCCTGCGTTTCAACTAACATCGTCGCTGCCCCTAAAACTGTATGGGTGGCAAGCTTCTGGGCATCCGCCCGAGGTAAACCGACGTGAACACCTGCATCCGCTAACGCTTCGATGAAAAGTGCAACATAGGCAGGACCACTCCCACTTACCCCTGTGACAGCATCAAGATGGCGTTCGTCCATCACTAAAGAGGTGCCACAAGCGTTGAAAATTTGTTGTGCTACTTCAAGATGCTCCTGATTCGCTGCGCTACCCGCCGTTAGTACCGAGATTGCGGCACCCACTGATGCTGATATATTTGGCATCACCCGAACGATAGGTGGAGCGTCGTCAAAGTAGGATTCAAGTGTTGTGGTCGTAACGCCTGCGGCAATGCTAATCAGCCATTGTGGTGTTGTTAAGGCTTGTGCGATCTGAGGCAAGACATGTGGGACGACCGGAGGCGTGACAGCACAGAGAATAACTTGCGTATTTTCCACTAAGTCAGCAATATCACTTGCCCTGTTAGTCCCTTTTTCATCACAGAGTTGCTGGACGAGGGCGTTATCAATGTCGGTGACCCAAATCCGTTCTGCGGGGAATACCGTGTCAGCGATACTTCGGACGATAATGCCGCCCATCTTTCCAACGCCTATCACACCTAAATTTTTAATTATTCCTTGCGGTTCGTTCAGGCAGGTTTCGCTTATCACGCGCCTCTCCGTAGAACCGCCCTCCAAATGTAAAGCATTCTCGCTGCGAAGCAAAATACTGATGGCTATTCCTCTGTAACCTCAAAGATCGCCCTACCAATTCTAACGAGATTCGCGCCTTCTTGAACGGCGACTTCAAAGTCATTCGTCATGCCCATGGAAAGATACCTCATGGCAACCTCGGGAAATTTCTGTGCCTCTATTTTTTCAGCAAGCCCTCTCAGTAAAGCGAATGCGGGACGGTTTGTGTCCGGTGCAGGCGTTAGCTGTCCCATTGTCATCAATCCAACGATGCGCGCTGCCGGATATGCCTGTGCGTCTTCAATGAACTGCGGCAAATCATCGGCTGCCAATCCGTGTTTACTCATCTCGCGAGTCGTATTTACCTGAATTAAAACATCTGTTTGTTGTGAGCGTTGTTCAGACCGACGCGCTATCTCTGCTAAAAGCCGCAAGCTGTCAACCGAATGAATCAGCGAAAACATCTCCACTGCGGTTTTAACCTTATTTCTTTGCAAATGTCCAATAAGATGCCATCGGCATTTGTCACCACTGGGATCGGTGCCCGCGGCATCTACCAATGAATTGACTGGCACATACTTCTGTTGTGCTTCCTGCACCCGGTTTTCACCAATGTCGGTGGCACCTGCGGCGAGAACCGCCTGAATCTCCGGCACTGAACGCCCCTTCGTAACAGCAACGAGTGTTATTGAATCAAGCGTGCGTTTACTCCGTTCTGCAGCACCGGCAATGCGTTCATTGATCCTGGAAAGATTATCGACAATCGAGTTCAATTTTTCAATTCCATAATTTTTCAATTCCAGAATTGGTTCGATCAAAAGGATTTGTCAACTTTCAAGACTGTCTGTTGATAGCGGATCTGGATTTTCAAGATTGTCTGTTGATGGCGGATCTGGATTTAAAGGCTTGCTTGTGTGAAAGAGTATACCAATAACGGCGACTAAGACAGCTATACTCACAACCCCAATACCAACGGTTATCTTATGCGTTGCCTCTGTATAAACTTGCGTGACTTGCACGGCACTCACATTTTCGGACAAAACTTCCTGATACTTGGAAGGGTGGCTACCACCTTGTATAATAAAAACAAGCCCGATCAAACCCGTAACGATTGATAACGTTGCAAAGAGCACGCGCATCTTCAATTCTTTCCGGCATACGCCAAATTGTTACTAACAACGAGTTTAAGAAATTATTGCCCTAAACAGGTTGGAACATCTAAGGAAAATAACGTTACAAATTATAGTGAGGTTTCGATTGCGGGCAAATGCTGAAACTATTGTTTCTTTATTCGTGGCATTTATATCTTTAATGATACTATACTTTTATAGGAAATGCAAATTTTTCGATGCGAGGATTCACTTAACCCATCCATCTGTATTGTGTGAAATAGACTCAGTTTTCGATACTGAGTTGGATATATGAGAGCATTCGACCTGTTTGTCCGTTCTCAGCCCGATGTGAATAAAAAAGGTCTGTACGACAAGCGGTGCAAAGGGAGGAGATTGAGATGGAATTAGCGGGTACACCTGCTTCAATCAATTGGTTAACATTGGCAACCTGTAGATTCAGGTTTGTGCCATCGTGGACAGTGCTGCCGAAGCGTTCAGCAAATTGAGTGCGTAATTCTGTGCTGACAGTATAGCAACATTTCTGGATAGAGGGACCGAGATGGATTCGGCAGTTTGTTGGAACGGTTCCGAAGCGGTCTTCCATTTGGGCGAGTGTATTCACCGCAATTCGTGCGAAGGTGCCGCGCCATCCGGCATGCGCGATACCGATTGCTGGCGTCGCAATATCAAGAATGAAAATAGGGACACAATCCGCCGTAAAAATGCCTAATCCCACACCACTCCGCTCAGAGATAAGAGCGTCTGCCTCTGGCGGGTCCTCCAGAGACGCTCCTGCTGCGTCATCTACATGAATAACACGCTTACCATGAACTTGACGACAATACCGAAGGTCTCTTAAGCCAGTTTGCTGAAAAAGGATTTTCCTGTTGGCTGCAACTGCGTTTGCATCGTCGCCGACATGCTCAGCAAGATTCAAGGATGCGTAGGGTGCGTGGCTGACACCCCCCGTACGCAAGCTAACAGCGGCAGTTACAATGCCAGTTGCTTGAAGCTCTTGAATCGTGTGATACGTCTTCATGGTTTATAATCTTCTCGTGGCGGACTAAAGATGTCAAGGGCAACAGCGGGCTCTTCAAACGCTCTCGCGCTGTGCTTTACATTGGAAGGGATAAGGTAAGCATCCCCCTTCTTGAGTATCCGAGATTCTCCGTCAATAGACAGTTCAAATGTCCCCTCGAGTACCATTCCCATCTGCTCGTGCGGATGGTTGTGCTCAGCTACAACACTATGCGGTTGTAGATTCACAAAGGACATCATTACTTTTTCACCGTGAAGTGTCCGAATACTTGCGCCATCAAACACTTGCTTTTCCGGTTGTTCATCAATGACAAAAAAGGGCATCGGTTGTGAGTGTCTCCCGTTTAGATATGTGTTATAGTTATCAGTGGTCAGTTAGGTTTCGTTATCACCACCAACGGATCATCGAAAATCGAAATTTTTCCTATAGCAGATATGTATGTTCTCTACGGAAATGGAACATCGGGTGTGGCAGACTCGACGTACAGCAGTCTTTTGCAACTTGAACAGTAGACTTGCTTCTCATACTTTTGAGCCTCCTTGAGCGTCTGCGGTTGAATAGCGATACGGCAACTGGTACAGACCCCGTTTTTGCTGAGAGCGACGAACCCGGTTTTCGCTCGTGCTGCGCCGGACTGATTTTCAAACTGCGCCTTCATCCAGCGATGATATTCGTCTCTAAGTTTTTTGCCAATTTTAGGAAGAAACGCCCTCCGCCGCTTCAACTGTTCATCCTTTTCTGTCTCTAAGTCCTGGCGTTCCTGTTGGAGTTGCGCGGTTTCCGTAGCGGTTTTCTGCTTTTCTCGGTTTACTTCAACCTCCAATCCTGCCAATTCCTCTTTGAGTTGATCACTTTTCTCCATAAGAACTAAGATAGTGTCTTCCGCTTCTTCGTCTTCTTTATCAAGATATTCGATTTGTCGTTCAAGTGCGGTATATGCCTCGTTTGATGTGACAATCCGTTGTTCATCTCGATACTTTTCGCGTTGCTCAGCGTTCATTTCAAGTTCAGCGTTTTTGGATCGTTGTTCTCTCTCTGTCTCGGCAAGTTCCGCCGATTTTCCCGCCATATCTTCTTCACATTGCACAACGGTTGCCTCTAATTGTTCAATGCTATCTGGGATCTCTCGAAGTTTTTGCTGGATTGACAATAGTTCCTGATCCCACTCTTGTAATTGGTATAATAAAGAGAGTTGTTCCTGCAAAGGCTCGTTAGCCATTATATTTCTGCCTCCTTTTCGACAAGGTATGCAAAGAAAATACCGAGTTGATACAAAACAAAGAGTGGTATTGCCATCAACAACATTGACCCCGGATCGGCAGGTGTCAAGAGAGCTGACATGACACAGATACCCAATAAAGCGTAACTTTGTTTCTCACGGAAGCCCCGCGCATCAATGACCCCAATACGGGACAGAAACGCCATCACTATCGGTAGTTCAAAAGCAATACCGAATCCTAAGATTAAGCGGGTTACAAAGTTAATATACTTTTCCAGGTCCCACATATTGGGTAACTCTGGAAGCAACTGTGCGGAGAATTGCAGGACCACTGGTGTGACAATAAAGTATGCGAAAGCGGCACCAAAGATGAAAAACACGACGATAATCAAAAACAGCGGCATCGCGAATTGCCGCTCTTCGCGATTCAACGCTGGAAAGACGAATGCCCAAATCTGATAAATAATTATCGGTAGTGCCAACAATATACCGGTAGTTATCCCTAATTTCAGGTATGCCATGATACCTTCCAGGGGACCTACCTTCATAAGTATTGCGTCAACACTGGAAGTCCCAGACCGCAAGGCGAGTGCGAAAAATCCGAGTATCGATCCCTCAGAACCCCCTATGGTATCAATAGCGTTTGCAATCAGCGTGTTCATCGAAGTTCCCAATGGAAACTTAATTACCTTTTCAATAGGCTTGCTGAAGGATAAGCTTAAGACCGTAAAAACGGCGATTGCAATTGCGGAGATGATAATTCGGCGTCGGAGTTCCTCCAAATGTTCCCAGAAGGTCATTGCAACTTCGTTAGATTCCATAATGCGTGCGGCTCACGGTATGAGTGATCAAGAAGGTTTCGGGGGTTTAATGTTTGGCTCCGGTTCTTTATCAATCTCATTTGCTGTTTTTGTCAGTTCATCCTGAAGATCACTACCAGCACTCTTAAATTCTCGGATAGCTTTGCCGAGCGAACGCCCCATCTCGGGCAATTTCTTTGGCCCAAAAATGACGAGTGCAACGACAAGGATTATAAAGATTTCCATTCCGCCTATTCCACCCATATCTCCATTCCTCCTTTGATGAAATGTGGTAGTTTGATGCTATCTATAGTGTAGCATAAAATCAACCTATTCGCAATTATTTTTTTGGGATGAAATGTTTTGGGGACGCAGCGTGCTCGCACACGAGAAAACGCGCGAGTTTCAGAGTATTCAGAGTAAAATCGGAAAAATATCTACGGGGAAAACCCAAGAGAATCAAGGTAGGGCGTGCTTCTTAGGCATTTCTGAGTAAAAGGCTACTCTGAAAAAACGCGTACATTTCAGAATATTCACGAAGCCAATGCAGTTTGTAACTTTGCCAACGAAAAAGGGTGAAGTGAATGGTTCCTGAAATGTCTCCAAATTCGTACATCTGACGATATTTTCTCTGAATCAGGATTGTCAGGATTAGAGGATTTGCAGGATTTTAGTAGGTTATTGGGTTACATTCAGTTCAACCCAACGGACAATGCTTGCCACGAAAAATATCACTCAGCATTCAACCGAGCGGATATTTCCAGAAATTCCTGTTCGCTGAACACCAATTGGAAGATGCCTTGTTGTCTGGGACCGTCGCAGACGACCATTCTCCCAGCGGTGTTGAATGCGCCTTCAAGGGTTTCCAACACTTTTCGTTT
The DNA here is from genome assembly GCA_965232545.1 of Candidatus Poribacteria bacterium. Taxonomy (GTDB): domain Bacteria; phylum Poribacteria; class WGA-4E; order WGA-4E; family WGA-3G; genus WGA-3G. The sequence continues at coordinate 5,555,236 of OZ246979.1, read as the reverse complement.
GTATTCGGTGTCAAGGTTGCCTTCGAGATGTTCACCTTTTGTGTCAAAAATCAACACGCGTGTTACGCCTGCGATTTCGTTCGTCATTGCGACGAAATCAGGATAAATGCGCCCGCGTTTCCAGCCTTGCAAGTAGTATTCACCCCGCTGACGCGCCGCGACTCGATGCCACCAGTGCAATGCTCGCTCTTCGTCAAGGTAGTAGGCAAATTTCTTTTCCAATTCGCTATCGAATTGCTGCTCAAAAACGGGTTCAAATAGACTTAACTGCACAGGTTCATAATCGCTCCTTAATAGCGGTTTATCATCGGAACGAACCTGTATTTTGTAGCTGCCCACCATCCGATAGTTGGGTTCTTGGGTCTCCAAATCAAAGCGGATCTCATCCTGGTCCAGTTTTCTACGAAAGACCTGCTCCGCCTGCGTTTCGACTTCACGTTTCACGTGTTCCCGCAGCATATATGCGAGGTAAGAACGCCGATTGTAAATGTCTGATTCGGTCTCACCAGTTGCTCTCAGGCGTTCGTGCATCTGCTGTGCGATGCGAGCCGCTTGCCAGAGATTCGGCATAATATCAGACAGACGGCGAGCGAAATCGGAGAGGCTAACGGTTCTGTCAATGTAGGGTTCCTGCTCGGTATGGAAAACGGGTGCGACCTCACCCACATCAACCGTTGCGGATTGCCTGCGGACGTTCTCAGGTGCGGAGGCTTGTGGATCGGGAGGTTCGATCGCTGCCCAGTCTATATGCGGTAGGATGTGTGCTTGATAATTGAGCTGAATCCATCTATCGCCCTCTCTATGGCGGACCACGGGCAGGTAGATTTCCCGGTTTTGGAACCGGTCTCTGCGTTGCACAGTTTGCTGTTGAATCTCGTGCTGTTCACTTCCTTGGTGTGAATCCGACGCCCCCATTACTTCATTACCTAATCCCGTTAATCCCTCCGATTCCAGTCCGTTTTTAACCTGTGTGACGACAGTGCCGACCTCAACATTATTGCAGTAGACGTAACATTGATCCAGCGATGCTCTACCGGTGAGTTGTGCATGCGGTTGCCGCATCACACGCCCGACGAGTTGTGTAATCGCCCGCTGCGCTTGTGTATTGTCGAGCATCACCAACAGATAGGCGAAGGGGCAATCCCAGCCTTCCATCAGGGCTGATTTCGTGATGATCCAGCGGACCTGTGAGAATTCCGAAAGCAGATTTTCTCGTCCGAGTTCATCGTTTTCAGCAGATTTGACGCGAATTGCTTCTGGAGAGACCCCAAGTTGTATAAGATATTCCCGAACATCCTCAGCGTGTATACGTTCTCCATCCCGCTGATCCCTGCCTGTCCGCTCGACGCGCACAACGGCGATCGGACGGATGTATCGTCCCGTGCTGTTCTCATACGATTGCGCCTCGGTATCAAGGCGTTCCAGTTCATCAGCGGCTTGGCTGAGGGTTAGCTGCCACTCGGCATTCGGGAATGACGTCACCTGTACCGGTAACTTAATCATCTCCTCTCTTTTCAGGTCGGGTCCCTCGATATCAACAAGCAGATTGCTGATGCCACGGTTGGGTGTAGCGGAGAGTTCAATCACTATGCGAGGGTCAAGACGGTTGATGGATTTGGCAAATTCTTCGTTTGCTTGTCGATTTCTCGCGCCGTAAGCCTTATGTGCTTCGTCGAGAACAACAACGGGACCCAGCATTTTGAAGACGTTAAATAGACTCTGTTTGACGAGTCCACCTTCTGTATGGCACTCCAGATCGGGATATTCGTTGAGTAAACGGGCATTGCCGAAGATATCGTCGCTGTCGGGGTAAAAACTCGGGTAGCGACCGGAATCCCGAAACATACGGAGGAATTCTCTGCCTTTTTGTCGGTTTGTTGCTGGAAGCATGAGCAGCATGACACAGAGGTAATTAGCAATATCGTCGCTGTTGAAGGTATCTTCCTTTTCCAACATCTTCACACGACCCGCGCTCGCTCGGTTTAACATTTTACGGTAGGGGTGTTGCTTATCCCACAAGGCGGTTTTGGTTTGATTGTAGATTGCCTTACTCGGCACAATCCACAGGACCAAACCGCGCTGCCACGGGAGACGTTCGAGAGCGGCGGCAGCGAGTAGCGTTTTGCCGCCACCCGTTGGGACTTTGAAACAGATATGCGGAATGGGGCGGTTTGCTTCATCAGTGCGGTCAACGTGTTCGCTTGCTGTTGCCGCAACGCTGCCGTTCTCCTTCAGTTTTTGCCATGCAGCTTTCGGATAATTGCGTAATTCATTGATAATTGCGGTGTCAATCTGCCTCTGTTGCAGGAGTTCAATTGTCGTTTCTGAATCACGCTGTGCGTCTTTAAGTGCCTCTAACCAACGTGTCAAAACTTCAAGTGCACCGCGTTGATATTCTTTTAATTCCAGCATGTTCTCACCTCTTTACCTCTCGTGCAGGGCATTGGGGAGTTGGCAGAATATAATACCCATCTTTGTGAGTTCACGCTGACCGATGTAATTGCCAGCGGCGTAGACAATCGCTTTTCTACCGTTTTCACGACTGGCATTGCAAATACGTTCTGCGCGTTCCAAGTTGAGGATAGCGGCGTTGCTGCGCAACCATTCCAGGTCAGGTTTATAAATCAGGTAGTAGTCGTTTTTGTCGTCGCTGTGGAAAAGTCCGTTATCATTTTGTGCTTCCAATGTATCTGCACCTACGGAAGCACCAGCGGTGGTATACAACAGATTGGCAGCGAGTGCTGAATACGAAGGCAGTGCTTCTCCGGTGAGCATCGTTTCTACCTCAATGGGTTTGCCCAAGTTACAGTAGGTAAAGGAGCCTCCTAAGCCTTCTGGCAGTGCAGCGTCACGAGCATTCGAAACACCGTTGATGACACGACGGACGCGTTCAGCGGTGACTGTATCGGCATAATCTTCGCACTCAATGAGAATAAACTTCCGATTCCCACCATCTTCCTTGTTGAGGGAAAGGACAGCATGGGCAGTGGTGCCGCTGCCAGCAAAAGAATCGAGAATTATGTCGTTCTTATCACAAACCATGTTAATCAAATATTTTACAAGTGAGGTAGGCTTAGGATAATCAAATTCATCACTGCCGAGAATATCTTCTATTTCCGTGTTTGCCTCTTCATTGGTTCCTACTTGGCACTCATTTTGGGTAATCAGGTTTGACGGAACCTTTGCTTGTTGCTTCCCTATTCTTTCGTAACGGATGGAAAATTTGTCGCTCTTAATGTGAAAAACTGTGCCAGTTTCAATCTCACTCAGAACAGTTTCTTGTATCCATTTAAATCTGCCTTCTATTACCAGATCATTCAGAAATTGCCCGTTTTCCACCTCTGCTTCTTCAATAAGCCTAATTCTGCCATAATTTTGGGGTTTATAAATACCATCCTTGAGATTAACCCTGTGAAAAGTATCTTTTGGGAATTTAAGTTGGCGAACACTATTTGCTTCGTTGAGTAACGGCATATCTCCACCTTCCGTATACCCACCAAAAAGATTTAATTCCTTATCCACAGATTTCCTATAACAAATAAGGGGTTCCATCTTTCGCCGGACAGTTTTTGAGAGGAATGGTGAAGTTGCTGTCCGCATCCAAAAAAATTGTGCGACAAAGTTTGACTCTCCAAAAATCTCGTCCAGCAACATTCTCAGGTGATGTACCTCATTATCGTCAATAGAGATAAAGATTACGCCATCATCAGCAAGCAGTTCTTTGAGTAGGTGCAATCTCGGCCACATCATGCAGAGCCATTTGTCGTGTCGTTCCAAGTCTTCGTTATCAACGGGTGCGTTCTCGGTGAGCCATTGCTGCATCAACGGGCTGTTTACGTTGTCGTTGTAGACCCAGCCTTCGTTGCCGGTGTTGTAGGGTGGGTCGATGTAGATACACTTGATACGGTTTGCGTAACGAGGAAGCAAGGCTTTGAGGGCATGCAGATTGTCGCCGTGGATGATGAGATTGTCGTCTGTGTCGGTTGGATTGCAGGAGCGAGTTTCGTCGGGTTCGAGGGGTCGGTAGGGGACGGCGAGGTGGTGTGCGTAGATGTGCTGTTTTCCTTTGAATTCGAGTATGGGCATGGGCGACTCCTTTTCGGTTTATCTGGGTAAGTTTGTTTATTCTTTTTTGGGTTCATCCGATTCAAAGATCGAATCAAACTTTATAGGTATTTCCCCCTCTTTTATTGACCGATTCAGTGCTTCAATGTCTCCATCAGTGAGATGTGGTGGTTTTTCCATCGCTTTGATGAGACGTTGTGCAGCGGGATTTTTTCTCTTTTCTGTAATTCCTTTTACTTGTTCATCTCCTTGACGTTTGGAATCTGCTTTTATTGGTTCTTGATGAAGCACCCGGAGTTGAGAGGCGGGGAAACTCAGGCACTTATACATTTGTCCGTTATCATCGCAGAATTCAATTTCAAACGCTTTGCCGTTTGAAAGGATTTCAACGACTGTGCCGACTTCTCCACGTTTGAGATTACGCTCGGGGATATCCTGCCTAAGAGCGACAACATCCAGAAGTTTGACTTTGCCTGTTTCTGTAGGTTCTTGATTAGGTTCAGGCACGCTATCTGTGTTCAAGGTGTTATCGGAAAGTTTGTTTTTCATAGTCTATCCTGACTTGCCAACGGAAATGCTGTTGTCAATTTCGGGATGTCAGCACCAGTGTCATCTCTTATCTTCGGTGTGAAAACCCCTGAATTCATTCAGGGGAGGAAACACCGCTCCTGTAGTAAAAGTTAAGACGTGTGAGCACTCTGAAATCAGAGCGTTTCGCGCCTGTTGTGAATCGTTTATTTTCCATACTGTATATTGAAAACAAACCCTTTGCGTTAACGCCAGCAAGTCGGGCTAATCCGTATTTGACATGCCGAATGAGTGTGTTTTTGACCAATCCTTTCCCTAATACAGTGCCCCCCACCCGTGTGCGTTTACCGCCTTTCGCTGCCTGTTGCCTATGCAACTCTCTCCGTTTTATCGGTATCGGTGAGATACACAGAAGCGTCGTGTTATCGGGTATACCCAAACCGCCTACAGTATGATGTGCCAGACACCAAGAATCTACGCAATGCGCATCAAAGGTTTCCGAGAGTTTTTTTGAAGACTTCTTGAGACCTAACCTCTCCCGTATCTCTTGGGTTTCCCACCCCTGTAAAGTGTAGAGTTCCCAACGCTTTTCGATTTCGCTATAGAACCACTGTTTACCGACTTCCAAAGGACTAAACGATTGATTCCACTTCTTCGCACGTTGTATCGTCGGTGCCTGAATATCTTCAACGCAGACGTGTGTGAGTGGATAGAGTTTAGAAAGCCAGTCAAGAACTCTTAACTTCCAATCCCATCTCGCACGCGTGCCTGCCGGGATGCGGGCTTTGTTCGCAAGACGGTTGGTTCTATTCTTGCGATTCGGACACTTTCGGGAACGCCTACTTCTACGCAACTCTCGACGCTTCGCTACTTTCTGACCGACCTTGCTGTGAGCATCGGCTTGCACATTGAGATAAGTGTGTGCCGCACTTTTGACGGTAAACCCTTCTTTCTTGCTACCAGGGTCTACACCGACGCCTATCTCTTGTGTGTGTTCCTTTGTATCATAGTTTAGCCGAATACAAAAGATACCGTTAGACCAGTAAGGTGTTGCCAATCCTTTTTTGATAAGCACACCTGCTTTGGTTGGGTGTGTCGGCATAAGTTTTTTGCCAGACTGACTCTTTACTGGAACAAACATCGTTTGTAATCTCCCTTTCGGGTTGTGTGTTGCCCCTTCCAGATCGCAATATCGGAGAGTGAATCGGACGAGGGGAGTATCCGAAACATTGTTTAGGCGACCACGCCCAGATAAAGCGATATTTTACTGTAGAAAATAGTTTAACTTGTGGAGTGAACGTTTGGTATACGCTTCGCACAAGCCCCCGAATTTATTCGGGGGTTATTGACTTGGGATCTACCCATCCTCGGTAAGACCTTACAACAAGTATAGCATTAAGTTAGCAGCATTTCAAATTTAAATATCAAGAAAGCGGACAGGGAGGCAAGAGGTGAAAGAAAAGAAGGCGAGGGGTTTTGCTATTGTGAGGCGAGGTTAGGAAACCTCGCCAGCGGGGGAGGATATGTACTATCCGGTGCGGTTAGGAAACCGCACCTACCGTGAATAGCGATCAACAGTCAGCAGTTAGCGGCAATAGTTTGGATGGCGACTGTAATGCTGTTGGGCAGCATGCGTGCTACGGAGCATTCTGGCAAGAGATGAGAGAAGAAAAGGCGAGATTAGAAACCTCGCCAGCGGGGGAGGATATGCACTATCCGGTGCGGTGTTTTTGCTTGGGTATTCCCGCTCTCCTACAAAAGAGTCGGGAATCGGAGTTCCCTCCTACAGAAGAGTCGGGAATCGGAGTTCCCTCCTACAGAAGAGTCGGGAATCGGAGTTCCCTCCTACAGAAGAGTCGGGAATCGGAGTTCCCTCCTACAGAAGAGGGACTAAATGCCTCTGTGAAAACGTTTGAATTCACTCGCGTGATATGCTATGATGTTAGCGACGTGGAAAGAATGTATCAATCCCGGCTTCAATGTCCTCAATCGGATGTCCGTGTTGTTGCTGATAACTTTCGTGGGTGCCGCGCTCTGTTGCCGTTAGGTCGGTTAGCGGAAAAGCAATGGCTTCTCTGCTACGATTACCCGATTCGCTCATGGCGATGTTCATCTCTTGGTCTTGCCTGCCGAGTGCTGCGCCGTATTCAGGCTCCGTATCGTTAATCACAGCTGTGGCAATGCTGATAAGTTCATCAGCTACTGCGATTTGTGACTCGGAAAGTGCATAGTTCTTGAGCGGGTTTTCCCATGTCACGGTCTGTTCAGGTAATTGCAACTCGATCTTCTCAATTACTGTGACACCATCCACATCAATTGTGGTTCGTTCTGGACGGTACGCGATGCCTTGTGCTCCAGATTGTAGGTCGTCTGCGGGTGTTACGTAGATATCCTCACCGACAATGGTGCCTTTGCTGCCATCGATCTGCGAAATGCCGGTTTGTCCTCGTCCCAAGGATCGGGCGTGGATAACGTTGGAATACACCATGAGGGCGGTCGCGTTGTTGTCGAATTCAATGAAGGCGAGGCTCCAGTTGTCGCTTGTATGATGCCGCTTCATCCGGTCGATAATCGGAATTACAGGGCTTGTCTGTGTGATACCGAGCATAGATTTCGGTTCACCCCCAGCACGGAGGCGGAGCATACTCATCCCGTGATGACCCCCTTCATAGAAAATTCGATAGATCCGAGCGACTTCGCCGATAATGTCCGCTTCAATAACTTTTGATAAAAACCGTTCACGTGGCACACGGTAATAGTTTTCAGCGATCTCAAGTCTAACATTATTCGCTTTGGCACTTTCAATCATCAGGTCTGCTGTAGGGAGTGTAACAGTAATAGGCGTTTCACAAAGGATATGAACGCCGGCATCTGCCATAAAGCATGCAATCGCGTGATGTGCGACACCCGGGACAGTAATATCAACGACATCGAGTTGTTCATGTGCCACGAGATCTCGGACATTGGTGTACGGGTTCGCACCGTATTGCTTCGCGTAGCGCGTTGCTACTTCCTCATCTATATCGCAAATTGCGACGAGATTGTAAATATCTTTGAGTTTCGCAATAACAGGCAGATGCGCACCACCGCCTCGTCTTCCTGCACCAACTAAAGCGATATTGAGTTTGGACATGGAAGCCTCCTTTTATCGGCTATCAGCCATCGGCTGTCGGCATTTCATTGTAACGAAGATAGCAGTTCTATAGAAATGTGTCAACGAAAACCTTGGGCATTTATGGGAAAATATACAATTAACCTAAGTTGTCACCTATTTGTGCACATAGCACTCCGATGGAGTGCAAGAAGCTGTGGATCCCGATTTCTATAGATATATCACCCCGCTGGGGTGAGAAAAATGCCTAAGATCCGTCGTTGAAACGTGCTGTGGATCCCGATTTTTGTTTTCACTGCCAAGCAATGTCACCCTGTATGAAAATGAAAAAATATATGCGGAATTTTGGACTACACAACGTGCGATGAATCGCACTACTACGAACGGGGAAACCACTTGTAGCACCTGTGGAAATTACCCGATTTAAATACTGAAACTTCCTGAAACCTCGCCCAGCAAAGAAAAGCGTGTAAGCTCTGAAAATATTATGTTAGCCATCATTCTTAAAGAACTTCATTGCTATAGCAACTCTATCAAATATCGGCGTATCCAGTTTCTGATTTTATGTGCACTTGCCCTGCTCCTGTTCGTAGCAACGGTTGAATTCTACGCTGACAGTCGAACGGGAAAACCTATTGATGTCGGGAAACAGACGTATACGCTTTTTATCATCGCCCTTTTCATTGTGCAATTTTGGGTGCCAAGGCATGCGGTCGAGGCATGGCATACAGAAGGGTTTCAAAGATCTTATCAAATGCGCCCACAAGGATATGGACAGAATAGAGCACTTCTCGCGCTAACGCCATTGGCACATTGGAAAATCTTGGCAGGTAAGCTTAGTGCGATTGTGGTATGGACGCTGTGGAGTATTTGGCTAACAATTCCACTGCTGGCACTCTCAAACTATATCGGCGGTTTGACAGTGGCGCAATTGGTGAGATGCGCGGCAGTCTTATTGGTAAATTGTATTTTTTATGCATTTATCGGTGTCGGCTTTGCGTTATGGCATACTCCCATTCGGGCAAAAAGTATAAGTTACGGGCTTATTCTGCTTACTACTTTTCTACCACTGGTTCCAGTCCCGCCATTCAACGCAATTCCGTTGTTTGGGGTGATGAGTCCACTGTGTGCTCTGTTGTCAATCCTCAACGCGGATTCAACGCGCTTGTGGATATGGAACATCGGACTGTTTTGCACACTATTTTTGCTGTTTTTCCCTATTTTGCTGAGACGGATGCGTTTTTAAGCTGAGGAAATAAGAGTCGGGAATCGGAGTTCCCTCCTACCGGATAGTAAGAGTCGGGAATCGGAGTTCCCCCCTACGGGAAAAAATGCCCTAACTTTCCAGTTGACTTTCACCTGAAAATGTGATAATATTAGGGCTTACGCAGTTTCAACCGTAGCATGCTCTGTTAGACGGTGATGTTTGAAAAAACGCGGTCAGTCTTCTGGTACAAACTAACAGTTTTGCGGCGTACTCGCCCCGGTGAATGCCACACGGCATTCATACCGTTGATTCATGCGACGTGCATCATGCTACAAAAGAGTGGCAGGCAGGTCCCACTGTAAATCCTCCGGTAGCACCTCTCTTCTTTTCAATTCAACTTAGATCCTATAAAGCACTTTTATGGCGCATACACAAAAATATTCACCATCCCCTCAAGAAACACCACAATCTGGGCACCCGGGTGTAACCTTCCGCGCGATTTTGATCGGCATTGTCCTCATACCGCCAAACACCTATTTTATCATGGCGAATCATCTCCGTTACTGGAGTACCTTACCAACAACGATGTCGCTGATTTACAACGTCGTGGTAACATTGGTGGTGTTGACGTGCCTCAATTTCTTGCTTAAATTGTTGTTGCCCCGTTTCGCGCTCCACCAGGGAGAACTGCTCACTATCTACGCTATCCTCTCTATCTCATCGGCGATCGCGGGCCACGATATGATGCAGACCGTTGTGCCTGTTATCCCGAATGGTTTTTGGTTTTCGACACCCGAAAATGAATGGCAACAACTCTTCTGGCGGCATCTACCGAATTGGATGACCCTCAGCGATTTGTCCGTCTTGCAAGATTTCTACGATGGCGATACAACCTTTTATACATCAAGGTACCTGTTAGCGTGGTGGGAACCGATTTTATGGTGGACGATATTTTTGTCTGTCCTAATTTGGGTGATGATCTGCATCGATCTGCTCCTTCGGAAACAGTGGATTGAACGGGAGCGGCTCAGTTATCCGATCGTGCGTCTACCGATAGAAATGACATATTCGGATGGACGACTCTTTAAAAATAAGATGTTGTGGGTAGGCTTTGCGATTGCGGGAGGTATCGACCTCATCAACGGTATCCATGCGTTCTTTCCAACATTTCCAGAGATACCGGTTCGTAAGGCAGACCTCGGCATCTATTTTACCGAAAAGCCGTGGGATGCGATGGGCTGGACTCCTATTTATATCCTCTCATTCGGTGTGGGGCTTGCCTTCTTAATGCCGTTGGAGATGTCGTTTTCGCTCTGGTTTTTCTACCTGTTCTGGAAGGGGGAACGCATTTTGGGACGGGCAATGGGACTTCAAGTTTTGCCCGGTTTCCCTTACGATGGTCCGCAAGGCGTAGGTGCGTATTTGGCCATCGCCTGCTTTGGGCTCTACGGTGGACGCAAGCATTTTTATGCGATATTCAGAAACCTGATCCGCAAAGCAGATACAAACCTTCCCCCTGAGATGCAGGACACAACGGATTACCGGTGGCCGGTAGCAGGGTTAATCGGTGGTGTTCTCTTTCTTTTTATCTTCTCATACCAAGGTGGGATGGCGATCTGGATGATAGCGTTGTATTTCGCTGTCTACTATCTTCTCGCGCTGGGGATTACACGTGTTCGTGCTGAGGTTGGACCGCCGACCCATGAGATGTTCGTCGCAAACCCGCGACAATTTATCATAGATTCGCTCGGCTCGCGCATGATTCCGCCGCCGAGTTTAACAATGATGTCACTCTATTTTGCGTTTAACCGTGGGTACCGCGCCCATCCGATGCCTCACACATTGGAGGGTTTTAAACTCGCGGAAGTAGCGAATATACGGGCAGGACGGATGGTCGTGGCACTGATGTGCGGTGTTTTTTTCGGTATCCTCGCTTCATTCTGGGCATACTTGGTGGTTTCCTACAAGATAGGTGCGAATCCCGGGTTGGGTAGCGGTGGTTATAATATGCTCCGCTCATGGCTCTACTATCCAACAGAAACGAACATCCCTGCGGTGACGTTTATGGGGGTCGGATTTCTATTTACGGGATTGTTGTGGTGGATGCGTACCCGTTTTCCGATGTTTCCGTTTCATCCTACCGGCTATGCGGTGGCGAGTAGCATGTGGACATTCGGCTGGCTTTGGTTTTCAGTGTTGATTAGTTGGGGGATCAAGAACCTCATTTTGCGGTTCGGTGGTATTCGGCTTTATCATCGAGTGTTACCCCTCTTTCTGGGCCTCATCCTCGGTCAGTTCATTGTAGGTGGCACGTGGGTACTGATTCGACTTATCTGGGGAGTGTCCGTTTATTCATTTTACCGGTAGCCTGTCCGAATCAGGATTTTCAGGTTTGCGCTACAAGTACGCCGCGAATTCATCTCGGATGCGCACTTTATCTGCGTCGTTGCCGAACCCGAGACTGAACCAGTCCTGATAACCACGACTATTCAACTGCGCAAACAGGTCTGCAAAATCGATTGTTCCTTCGCCGGGTACGAGATGGATTTCATATTCACCTGTATTGTCGTTGAGGCGGACCTGACCGATGTTCTCTACGCCGAATGCGTCCAAAAATCCTTGCCATCCTTCAGGCACGAGATGTCCATGTGCGACATTAAACGCCCACTTGAGATATGGAGAACGAAGCGCATCGAAAAACCAATGTGTCTCCTCAACATTATGAGGGATGTAATGGATTTCGGCGTGCTCGGGTTCTTGGTTGTGGTTCTCAAAGAAGATAACTATCTCTGCCTGTTCTGCCCGGTCGACCAATCGTTGGATGCGCTCAATCGCAGCATCACGGCGTTGCGCAACATCCCCGAAATGATAGCCGCCATGCCCAATGAGCCAACCACATCCGAGCCGCTGTGCCAGTTCTAAATTTGCGAAGAGATAGTCGTCAACGGCTCCGGACATAATCGGCACGTACTCGGCGTTGTTGATGGCTGACGAAGGGTGAATGCCGATGGCGATTCGGTGTGTTTCACAGAGATCTCGGATCCTGCGAACGCGTGTTGCATCAAACGAGGCTATGTCGTTTGGAGGCACATCGGCTTGGAAGTCGATATATCCAAACCCATTTTCCGCCGCCCATTGGATCGATTCTTCGATCGGTCTATTTTTTGGGGCGTCAAAACCAAAGCGTTCTTTCATACTATTCTGCAAAGTCTCTGCCCTCCCGTTGTACAGTCTCCCATTTTCGGTGCGTTGCAAAGAGCTTAACCTCAAAAGGACGCATTCGTGTCACGAACGACCCGTCAGACACAGCGGTCTTCTCGTCACCGTAGAGTTCTATAAACTCAGTGCCATTTAGGGCATCCAACCCAGTCACCTCTACTCCCATGTGGGCGTGTTCATCTTCATTGACGAGGACAATGAGCCAGTCCCGTCCTGTTCTGCGAGCTGTGATGCTCACGCCGCGCAACGAAGCGGGAATGGATATATCGGTGCGTCCGTCATCAATCGCTTGCACTGTAACATACTGCTCAACTGGTGCTGTGAGAAAGTGTTGAAGTGCGGCGAGTTCGCTTGTTAAGGCGTAAAGCGATTTCCGAAACGCCTCTTTTCCGTCGGATTTGAGATAACTGGAGCCCCAATACATAATACCTCTCGCCCCGTGTGTGATACAGGCATACGCCATCAGGCGTGACTCCGCAAAGGTGGGAAACGCGGTGATGTCGGTGTCTCCATCGTCCAAGTCGTTCCACGAAAACCCCTGAAGTACCATCCAAACAGGTCTGCCCTTGCCGATCTGTCTCCACCGGTCTGTTGAATCGGCAAGCCGGATAGCGGGACGCCCCTCCGCCCGAATCGGATAATCATCGCAACCGGTGATGTCTACGCAGTCAATGTACTGTCGAACAAATTTCAGGTCGCTGTCGCGCGCTTCATTTATCCAAATCTGTCGATTCTGTGAATCAATACTACGGATGAATTCAATGGCTTCGCGCATATTGGGCATAATCTCTGCCGCTTGTTCCTCAGAATACGCGATAGCGAGCGGTGTCTGCATCCACCATTCGCCTTTATTGGGGAACACCGCCAATTGATCTTGTTTCCAGAGTCCACTATATGCGGTGAAGCTCCACACGACTTCATCTGGACCTTCCCATACAGCAAGGGCAGGATGCGTTGTAAGACTGCGGACCTGTTCCTGAAATTCGGGCGTTGCCCCGGATCGAAGACCCAACGGCACCCATCCCATCATCCCGTGTGCATGTGCGCGATCAAGTGAATCCGTGTTGCCACATCGAATGAGATTGACCCCTACTTCTGCCATATCTCTGAGTGCATCATCGTCAGCAGGATGTTCATAAAACCCAATCGGAAAGAGCCGTCGTCCATCCTGAGAGAGAAACCCGTCGCCGTGTCCATAGAGCATATCGTTCATTTTTTAATTTTACCTTGCGGATAAGTTTCGCGGTCTGTGATTTGGTGATTTTCCCACCATGCGACGTAATCCGCATCGCTTATATCGTGTGAGAGTCCACGTTTTTCCATGTCCTGCTTGAATCTTTCCGCCATATTCTCGTCCCAATAAGTGGTGACCTCTGAGGATTCAGGTATATCTCCCATGTCGCCTGTTTCCGCTATCCAAGTGTCGAGTTGGGCGGCGAGTTCGCTTCGCAGGGGGTCATAGTCTGGATCGGTAGCGAGGTTATTAATTTCATAGGGATCCGCCTCCAGATTATACAACTCTTCCGTCGGACGTGTCTGTTTCATGAAATGCTGTTGCGCATGGGATAACTCACCACTTTCGGACAACAGTGGCATCAAGGACCAGAGTGGATATTGTTGTTTCTTATAGCCGTTGAATTGCATATAGGGACGCTCAGGGTGATAATTGCGAATGAGTTTATAGTGGTGTGTCCGAATACACCGGATTCTATCATCCGTTCCGTCACATCGATCCCTCGCCGCGAAGATCGCGTCGCGCGATGTTGCGTCTGTTCCAAGGAAAACCTGCCCTTGCATAAAGTCAGGAATGTCAACGCCTGCCAGGGATAACGTTGTCGGTGCGAAATCAACACCGCTGATGAGTTTATTATCGATGGTATTAGGTTCAACGTGTCCGTGCCATCGGACGATGAGTGGAATATGGATGCCACCGTCATAAAGGAACTGCTTGCAACGGATATGCGCGCGTCCGTGGTCGCTCATAAAGAAGATGATGGTATTGTCTGAGAGTCCTTCGTCATCCAACCGTTTGAGAATTTGTCCGACCTTCTTATCTAAAATCTGAATGCTTTCGAGGTAGCGTGCCCAATCCTTTCGGACAAGCGGATGATCGGGATAGTAGGGTGGTAATTCCACATCCTCAGGGGAAATAGGGCGTTCTGGATCCGGTTTGAAGACGCGATGTGTATCAGGAATGTTAATCTGCGCGTAGAAGGGTTGTCCTTCAGCACGTTCGCTCCAGTCGATACCATCAAAAGGTTGTTCTCGTTGGAAGTTGAAATCGGTTTTTCCGGGACGATCATAGGGGGGTCCTGGGCTGTTGCAAGTAAAATAGCCTGCTTCACGGAAACAATCGGTGATGAGTTTCATATCCGCCCGCAACGGCTTATCACGATTGCTGCGATGGTTGTGCGCATCAAAGTGTGTCTGATAGGTCCCTGTAATCAGTGCGGATCGGCTCGGTGAACAGACCGGGCATGTGACGAAAGCATTGGTATAACGGGTGCCTTCCGATGCCAGCCGATCAATATTCGGTGTTGCAACGGCAGGTGTGCCGTAACAACTGAGGTCTGGCGAGAGATCTTCACCATAAATCCAGAGGACATTCGGTTGGTCTATAGACATAAGCACCTCACTTCAGAGATTTATATCAGAAAGTCCACCTATCAAAACACTTTTAGGAGTGCCAGGAGAACACCCATAGCGGTTAACCCAACGCCAATCACCCATTTGAGCGTTCCAATCCCACTTTCAATCCGGTCAAGGCGACTTTCAACACTGCCAAGGCGACTTTCAACACTGCCAAGGCGACTTTCAACACTGCCAAGGCGACTTTCAACACTGCCAAGGCGACTTTCAACACTGCCAAGGCGACTTTCAACGGCTTTGACATCAGCCTTATCGGCTTTCTCGTCAAGTTTCACTTCAAGATTTATGAGATCCTTCTTATCAGCCTTTTCATCGACCTTCGCGTCCAAGCGATCCAAACGGATGGCGATCTGTTTCAAGTTATGGATAAGGAGTTCATTGAAGTTGTTATCAGCCATTGGTTTTTCCTTCAAGTTGCTATGATGTACCGTTAAGGTTGTCGACCACATAGCGATTACGGAACAGCGTTCGCCGAAGCGGTGGCATTTCAGCGAGGAGTTTTGGAGGCGGTTTGTATACCTTCGCGAAACCACTATCAACAGGACTATATAGGTTAAAAACGGCAATCCTATCGTTTTCGGTATTTGTCCACTCTGTGGCACTATGGGTAAGTGCTTCTGTGAAAAAGAGCAAGGAGCCTCCTGGACAGCCGTACGTCGCCCAAATATCGGAATCAGGGTTTTGGATATCTGACGGTGCTGTGTAAACCGATTTATGGCTACCTGTTACTAAAAGGGTGCCACCCTGTCCTTTCTTCACCTCGTTCAATTCCCACACAATACGGGTGTGCGGGCTGTAGCCTTTGCCGGGAAAGGCGTTGTAGTAGTGGACATCGCCGGGAAAACGGAGTAAACCGTTGCCGTTGTGGGGTCCAAACCGTCCCATACCGGGAGCACGATAGAAAAGACTCGCACTTTCAACGGCAAAACCGTAGCACTCTGGACTTGTTACAGCTGGATGTGCTGTGAATTCGTTGAGCAGTGAAACAACAAGTGGATGGTCGATGAGTTTCTGCAGCGGACCTCCGACAGGACTCCGTTCATGCTCTGGAATAGATTCCGGATCGTGGTGTAGACGGTAGCCGAAATCACGCATCTCTTTGAGTTCTGGTCCGGTAAATACCTCTGGTACCAAAAACCAACCGTGAGTATCGAATGCGTACCGCTGCTCCGGCGTTAATTCGGGGATAGCTAAACCATCGGCGTTTTGGGTCGGAAATTCATAAGTATCCGGTGGCAACAAGGCACCGAGCCATGGTTGCTGATTTTTGTCCGTTTGCTTTTCCATTTTTTAATTTTCCTTGCGGTTCGGTCAGGTCAGTATAGGTATTAACGTTCCTTGCCGCATATCTGAAGAAAACTGAGGGAGCTAAACGTCGGCGGGATAGGCGGAGGTTCGCTGGTTAAAATCTCCATTGACAACGTTGCCGCCTGCGTAAGCCTCCCGAAAAAGCGTTTGCCGTTTTGGGGGCATCGCTTCAAGGAGTTGCGGATGCGGCATCCAATTCGACCAGCGACTCGCCACGGTATTGTATAAATTCGAGATGGAGACCCGCTCGACAGCATCAATTTGAACCTGCGTCTGTGTCATAGATTCTGTGAGAAGAAAAAGGGAGCCTGGTGGGCACTCGTAAGTCTCCCACAACGGCGACTCCGGATTCTGTGAGGCTTCTGGTATCGGGTATGCGGCTTTGTGGCTCCCCGTAATAAACCGAATGTTATTTGTTTCAGCAGTGACCTCGGTTAACTCCCAGAAGGCACGCGTCAGTCCGCTCCAACCACGTCCCGGCACGCACCGATAGAGGTGAGAATCCCCGGGTAAGCGAAACAATCCATTTCCCTTGTGAAGGACCGACTGGATTTCAGTAGGTCTCGAGGCGTTACCGTAGGATGCGGCTGTCTCTTCGAGTCGAAACCCATAGCAATCTTCACTTGCCGCGGGTGGATATGCCAAAAACTCATTCAAGAATCCAACAACGACCGGATGGTCAGCGAGTTTTTGAAGTGGGCCGCCGAGTGCACAACGTTCCGGTTCTGGGATCTGCTCTGGTACCTCGTGAAGACGCTGGCAGAAGTCGTGCATCTCTGCGACATCAGCGTCCGATAAAACACTCGGAATCAGGAGCCAGCCGTTCCGGTCAAAATCGTATTTTTGCTTTTGGGTTGGAACAACGACGGGTACACCGTCAGCGTTGGCACTCGTCAACTCTTCAGGTTCGACTTCAACGGCACTCCCCAAGTTTTTATTAACAATAAAAGGTTTCCTCGTTGTGAGTTCTTTGTAAGTCATCAGAGTCTTCCTTTTAAATTAAAAAGCGTCTGAAACTGCATTCCACAACTTTGGGATTGCAGCGGGTTGTTAAGTTTTCCAATCTCGATCAGAATTTATTAACGGCTCTGTGCTTCTAACACGCGGAACATGTGGTGTGCATAACTCAAAGTTGAGATAAATACAAATACCAGCGCGAGACAAAGACCGTAAAATTCAATATTCCTCGGTAAACGAGACATTATCGGACGGAGGAGATACAGCAGCACAACAATTGACAAAAAGAAACTGGTACATTTTCCCCATAAGTTAGAACGGATGATCATTTTCGCCTTATATGCTAAGACAACATTGCCAAGCATAATTAAAGTATCACGGACAACAATCACCAGAAACGCCCACATTGGGAATCTGGAATGAAATATAGCGAGCGCAAAGATTCCGGCGGAGAGTGCGAGCTTATCTGCCACTGGGTCTAAGATATAACCAAGTTCGGTGTGCTGCTTCAAACGTCGGGCAAAGAAACCATCTAACAGATCGGTGGTAACAGCGACTGCCCCACAAACGATGGCGACGACCCACTGGGCACGGTAAATGAAGTAGAAGATAAATGGGACCGTGAGGAGTCGGAAAACCGATAAGATATTACTAACATAGAAGAAATCCCGGCGTGTAATCTGGATCGATCGGGTTTCAGTAAATTGGTGGATGGGAGCCTTTAGTGTCATTATGTTATTGCATTGCAGATAGAATTTTGTGCTGTAGGAGCGAATATTTCATTAGGAGAAGCCTGCCAATTTTGTCCAACACGATTGTGATATCCTTAATTGTTTTGCGCCGCCAATTGAAAGGCTATCCGCCGATTCTGGTCGGTCAGAATCTCGACTTCGCGTGTGAGGAGTTGTTCTAAGGGAATTGTCTCCAATAAGGTTTGTTTTTCTTCCAAGGAAATCCGCAGCCTTATGCCGACTTGGTAAGCAAGTTCCCTTGGATCATCCGGTTGTTCTTCAGGTGGACTCCAAGCAAAAATTAATCGACTGGATAACTTCTCGTATGATTTATACAATTCTTCAGTTTGGGTCGTGAGTAATTCCGATACGGATTCAATTTCTGTATCCAAATCATCTAACATCCGCACCCGACCTGTAAGATAGGAGAGATGCTCCTGAACCTCCAGAATCTGAAAGCGGTATTCACCAGCTGTGATAATATTCATGCGGCCATCGTCTAAATCTTCAACTTGAAGGATACGAGCGGCTGTACCGATTTCATAGGGTGTGGCAGCGTCCCCTACCTCTTTTCCTTCTTTGATAAGCACAACCCCAAATTCAGACTGATGTTCCAAGCAGAATTTAACCATCGTTCGGTAACGTGGTTCAAAGATATGTAGCGGTAAAAATCCACCGGGGAATAAGACCGTCTGTAAGGGAAAAATCGGAATTTGTCGTTCATAAGGCGTTTGACTTTTCGATGAGGCTGGGGCACTCCGCATGTGAACACTCCTCTTTGCACGATGCTCAATGTACAAGATGGATCTACTCTCGGTGCCGTAGAACACTATAAAGGATAGTCTGCAAAGAACCTATTTTGTTTATAGTGTATTAAACAGGTATCTGTTTTCAGACACAACTCTCTTTATATTTTTACACAAAACACCTGATTCGTCAAGAGTTTTTTATGAAGCATATAGGGATATTCAATAATATGATGTATTCATTGTCTGAATCAGGATTTGCAGGATTCAAGGATTTGCAGGATTATAGCAGCCAGTGGACGAAACTGGCGCGGCTCGGCACGAGCGAAGGGTTGCGAGCGGGAGCTCGCTCCTACAGGGGATCCGCTCAAACCGAGACTCAATAATTTCGGGAAACCAAATGACCCTGGCTCAATTACTGAAGAGTCTTGACATTTAGTGAATTTTCGGCTATAATGCTTCTAAGCAATTTTATCATCGCTTATGCTATATATTAGCGGATTAACTCAAATTGATATTTGTGCATGCCCGGTGTAGGCAACGGATATCAAAAGGATTGGAGAAAATCGTGAATTCAGAAAAATTGGGAAATGCTTTATCAAAATCCAAAGACATCGCCATGACCCTTTTAGGGGGACTGCTGTATCGGACGCGTGTTGAACCGATCCATGATGCTGAAGGGATAAAGGGTTTGAAAGCCCGTTGGATAGGCGACCCAGGGAAAAACGTGATAGAGATTAACACACCCATAGGGGACGCGGATCTCAAAATAGACGGTAACACAGCACCGACTATTGAGTATGTCCAAGAAGGTGAGAAACGAACAATCGCCGTCAGACATATCAAAAACCTGTCATGCGAACTTAACCGAGAGACGATGGATCAGATCGCCACGCCAAGAGGCGCGAGTATCGCGATATGTATTGGCGCGGGAATCGGATTACTCGGTTGGTTCCTAATTTCGGCGATGCGTTCTCTACCTACACCCGGAACAGAAGAGGACGATTCTGCGGCAATTCCTCCGATTGGCACTACAGAAGATAGTGGACAATAAAAAATGAAAATTACCGCTGTCGATCCCTTTTATTTTCGGATGCCAGACATCACAACTGCGGCAGATGGGACACAAGACACACTTGTGGTACGGATTCAAACGGATATCGGACTTGAAGGATGGGGTGAATGCGATGCCTCGCCGTTAGTCAGCCTCGCCGCTTATTGCTGTCCGATGTCGCACGGAAATATCATCAACATTCGCACTTCACTCATTGGCGAAACGCTTGATGGTCCCGATGATGTACTTCGGCTGAGCGAAAAGACCCTCCGGAACGGATTAGATATTCAACAGATACAGCATGCTTATAGTGGTGCCGAAATCGCGCTGTGGGATGTCGTTGGACAGCAGTTAAATCAACCCGTCTACCGCCTCCTCGCCGAGATGTCAGGAACGTCCAACATAGCACACCCTAAACTGCCGTATGCATCTGTCCTTTTTGGTGACACCCCCGAAGCGACTTATGGCATAGCAACAAGGCTACGCGAACAAGGATACCGTGCGGCGAAGTTTGGCTGGGGACCGATGGGAAAATTTGGCGAGGAAAACGACATCGCGCTTGTGCGTGCGGCGCGTGAAGGCATGGGAACAGAAACGCAGATTATGATTGATGCCGGTGTTGTCTGGGGAAGCGATCACGAAACGGCTTATCAACGCGCTGAGGCATTCTCACAATTTTCCCCAACATGGTTGGAGGAACCACTGGCTCCCGATGCAATCGATGCCTACGGTGCGCTCACTCGCCAGAACCCATCTGTTTGTATTGCGGCAGGTGAAGGATCGAACACCTACCGGATGGCAGAAGACATTATCGTACACGGCGGTATCCAGTTCGTGCAGATTGACGCGGGACGCGTTGGCGGGATTATGCCTTCTTTTCAGGTTCGGCAACTCGCGGAACAGCACGGTATCCAGTACGTCAACCACACATTTAAGAGCCACCTGAGTCTTGCAGCGGCACTCCACGTCTTTGCAACGAACCCTGATTTCAATCTATTAGAATACCCAGCGGCGGGATCGGAATTGTCGCAGCAGTTGGTAGCGGAACCGTTCCAAGTTGGATCAGATGGACTGGTTCGGATAAAGGAATTACCCGGACTCGGTGTCCGTATAGATACGGAAACTATCCGTCCCTACTTAGCCCCAGTAAGGATTGAAGTAGGAACGGATGCCGTCTTTGAACAGGCAAGTTTATAGATATGAGTTAGACTTTAGCACATAGGTTGGGTTTCACTATTGCTGCCCATATAAGGAATTGTAACGGTCGGTATTCGGAAGTTAAAAGCGCAAATTACTTATAGTTTGTATCAAATGACCCCATGAGTTACACTAAGAGTATGAGTTAATCTAACAGGTAGATGTATTAGCATCACCGACATTCTCCTCATGGAGGTCGATATGAATCGTAAGAAGGATACCGCCTACGGTATCAAACGCATCGAATCCAAGAACGCCAGATCAGCGATTATTCAGAAGATCGCAGCAGACTTTAATCTTATGCCCATAATGGCGGAAGCCTACTATAAACAGATTTCGAGCTACTTCGCAGAACACGCGGATGTGAAACTCACTTCAGGGCAAATCTGTTATGAAGCCGTCGGTGCCGAAGAACCCGCCGGCACACACATCGTCTTAGCGAGAAAAGTTTCCTGTCGGCTCACCCTCAATGATGTCGACACCGACTTGGAAGTCTTAGCCACTTACGGGCTGGCAGGTCTCAGACGCCATCGTATCCTACGACTCACCAAGGAAGCTTATGACCAAGATGCCTTGCTGAGCTACGAGGATTTAGCCGTGTTATTAACCAGCTCGCCTTCGACGATGAAACGCGACATCCAGCACTTGAAGCGCGACGGGTATTTCGTCATGACGCGCGGGGCGAAACACGACATGGGTCCGGGACTCTCTCATAAGACGCAGATCCTCGACTTGTATTTCAAGGACTATACCTTCACTGAGATCGAGCAAAAGACGAACCATTCCGAACGGGCCGTCTACCGCTATTTGAGAGACTTCACACAAGTTGCGACACTTCATCATCAAGGGTTTCCTAAGGCACAGATACGCCTGATTTCTCATTTCTCTGACCGGCTCATCCGGGAGTATCTCTCGTTGTATGAAGAATACCAACACACCGATCGCATGACGCAACTGCTTCACCCAGAACCCATGGATGAAAAAAAGGGGGATCTCTGATGAGCAAACCTTCGACGCGCACGCAGATCAACGAGAAGAAAGTCAGACGCATCAACGATAAGTCTCTACGACAGTTGTTGATCCACCGCTTTCTCAACGACTACGGGTATGACAAAGGCGAAGTCACTGCCACGGCTATTGTTGATGATATCCTCAAGACCGTTGAGGACTACTTCGTGATTACCCTCCCTCTGGAGAAACTCGCCACGGCTGACCAACTCCCAGAGGAGCGACTCCTCCACTATGGACAACTTGTGTGGATGGCAGTCCCGATTGATGAATATCCAGAGAGAGGCAAGGCCATCATCAATACCCGGATGAAACCCATCATCCTAACATACGTTGCCACAGAGGATGTTGAATCCTTTCGCCACGGCTTTACCTCCCGACAACTCAGAATCAATCGCCTCGTCCGCTGGTGTCATCAAGCTTATGACCAAGGCGCCTTATTGACACAACTCGACTTGGCGGTCTTACTCAACGTCTGTGACGCTGTCGTCAGCGATTACGTCAATGAGTGGCAGAAAACCACTGGGGATATTCTGCCGACCCGTGGCAACATCCACGATTTATCCGGGGCGATTACCCACAAGAAAGAGATCATAACGCTCTATCTTCAAGGGTATCTTACCCCGACTATTGCTGCCAAGACCAAGCACTCCAAGGAGGCTGTCGATCGATACATTCGGGATTATGAGTCCGTCAAAGTCGTTCGTGCGGCAACTGCCGATATTGACAACATCTCACAGATTACACGACTTTCCAGACGCGTTATCACGCAATATCTTGACCTCATTCCACAGCATCAACTCCAAACCATTGATGCCAACTTAGCAAAACAGGAGCCGTTGACTTGAAAAATAGGGTTGACACCCTCTGCCCGTATTGTTATACTTCAAGCAAATGTGCCTTCAAGCACATCATTCCACTCATGGGTGATCGCTGGGAAGCTAATAGACATCAGCCTCCCAGCTATCATGAGGTCATTTGATACTATTTCAGAATCAGCATCTTCCGTGTAGCAGTAAAATCGCCTGCTGTTAACGCATAGAAATATACGCCACTCGCTACTGACTCGCCCAGTGTATTCCTGCCGTTCCAATATGCCGCACGGCTACGAGATTCATAGATACCGACAGGTTGATGCCCTAATGCCAGCGTCCGAACCAGCTGACCATCCGCAGCATAGATGGAAATACTGACATCCGCAGGCACTGCGAGCTGATAAGGGATCCACGTTTCTGGATTAAACGGATTTGGATAGTTCGCAAGCAACACCGTCCTTTGTGGAGCCAACGTTCTCAACAACCGTTCCAGGACCTGAATCCCTCGTTCATAGGAGAAACGATCCGACCTGGAAGTTTGGAGCGATTGCGCTGTTTCTCGCTTGGCGAGACGTAGCCATTGCTCCACCTGTGCGGCTGACAATGCGCGTGCAGAAGGTGCGCCCGCGACGTTCCCGAAAGCATTTGCGATCAAAACAAGATCTTGAACGTTGACGACACCATCATCATTTAGGTCAGCCCTATTCTCGCCAGCCTCTCCGAAACTCGCTGCAATCAACACGATGTCTTGAATATTGACGACACCGTCCCCATTAACATCGGAAACCAGGAGTTCCGCCGTTTCTGCCAGCATCGGGAATGTCCAGAGGAGAACCGTGCCATCGACACTCCCGCTTGCGATTGTGCTACCATCAGGACTCACTGCAACACTTGTGATCGAATATGTATGCCCTTCAAATGTTTCGAGTTGTTCCCCTGTAGCAATGTCCCACAAACGGATCGTCGCGTCATAACTGCCACTGACAAGTATGGCACCATCTGGGCTGAAAACAATGCTGGTCGCATTTGCGGGATTCTCTGCGGGTGCATCCCCTTCCGATGCGTCCGGATCCTCAACGATTGTCTCAGGGTCGATAGGCTTGACGAAGGTTTGCTGACGTTCAGCCGTGATAACATCCCAGAGAGAAACCGTGTCGCCACCGCCACTCGCAAGTATCTTACCATCTGGACTGAAGGCAACCGCCCAAACATCATCCTCATGCTCAGCAATAGTGTGGAGGACCTCATGTGTTTCGACATCCCAGAGACGAATGGTATTGTCTCGACTCCCGCTGGCGAGCGTGGTGCCATCCGGACTGAATACCAAGGTTTCCACGCCTGCCTCGTGTTCCCATAGAGTTTTTATGTGCGCCCCTGTGGTTGCCTCCCATAATCGAATGCTATCGTCCTCACTCCCGCTGGCGAGTATACTCCCATCCGGACTGAATGCGAGGCTTATGAGGTAAGAATAATGTCCCCGGAGCGTCTTTATATGTTCACCTGTGGTTGCGTCCCACAAACGGACGGTATCGTCTTGGCTTCCGCTGGCGAGTGTGAGGCCGTCGGGACTGAACACAACAACATCAACATCCCCTCGGTGTCCGATGAGTGTATGACGGAGTTCGCCCGTGGTTGCATCCCACAAGCGAATGGTTTTGTCCCAACTCCGTGTGGCGAGGGTGGTGCCATCTGCGCTGAAAGTAACGCTCTTGACAGCATCCGTGTGCCCTGTAATCGTTTTCAGATGTGCCCCTGTAGCAGGGTCCCATGAACGGATTGAAGCATCCCATGCGCCACTGGTGAGCATACTCCCATCCGGGGTAAAAGTGACTGCGTAGACATCAGCGGTGTGATCGGTCAAGGTAATGAGGTGTGTCCCTGCGTTTGCATCCCACAAACGGACAGTATCGTCTTCACCGGCACTCGCGAGGAGGCTCCCATCAGGACTATAGGTTAAGTCATAGATATGAGAGGTATGTCCAACAAGGGTCTGTTTAACCGTCCACGTGGCAGTATCCCAGAGGTGGATAATTGCGTTCAAATCCCCGCTTGCGAGTGTATTTCCATCGGGGCTGAGCGCGATGCTGCCAACATTATCGCGATGCTCTTCAAGGGTTTGCTTTAGTTCACCCGTGGCGACATCCCATATACGAATCGTATCGTCTCGACTTCCACTGATGAGCGTCTCACCGTCAGCACTGAAGACAAGACTGTTAACACCTTCCGTATGACCTTCAAGTGTGTTCAAGAGTTCGCCTGTTTCAGGATTCCATAGCTGAATGGTATCGTCTCTGCTGCCACTGGCGAGCGTCATACCATCAGGGCTGAAAACAATGCTGCGGACACTTCTTCTATGTCCCTGAAGGGAATGTAGGACATCCCCTGTTTCAGGGTTCCATAAACGGACAATGCCGTCCCAGCTTCCACCGGCGATCATGGTGCCATCAGGGGAATATGTGAGTGCCGAAATACTATATCCATCCGCAGTAAAGAGCGCGATTGCTTCATCGGTTGCGGTATCATAGATCCAAACGCCGAGGGAACCTCCAGCAGCGAGCCGCGTGCCGTCCGGCGAATACTGAATTTCATAGAGCCACCCTTTGCCGAGACGCGCTGTGGCACCTTCGGGCAGATGCCATTGCGGCGAATCTTGGGCAAAACTGTTGTAAGAGAAAAATAGGGTTGCCACACCAAGGATAATTAATACGAAAAAAAACCTGACTTTCATAAATATTCCTTTTGCTACTGGGTCATCAACTTTAGACAACCAGAATTTATAGTAAAGTTAAGAATTAATGAGACACTCCAAAGAGGCGAGGATACTTAAAGGAACACCCCAGCAAAAACGCCCTCGCCAGCGAGGGTGGGTGCTTGTTTATTGAAAACTGTCTACATATTTTTAGGTTTTGCGATAGAATATACCTTACAAATGAAGCCTGTGTCGCATCGCAATCCACCCTTCATAAGATAGGTTGCATTAAATGGTATCACAAATCCAGTTTTCCATCAAGTTTTTAAGGCGAGAAACAGGAGTCATAGCAAAGTGTCACGGTATTCATCATATAAACACAGTATCGCATTTCCGCTCCTTATCAGGGGACTTCATGGAAAATGCATAAGTCCTATTACTTTTACACAATTGCCGGGCAAACTGTCAGTTGCCAAGCGGCGGACACAAGTTACATGAAGGTTAAGAATTTAATTGGGTAATGTGGAGGATCCATCGTCTGAACTGTGATTTCTCTGATTATGTGATGAGAGATACTTCTTATTTCCATCGGCGATTACAAGCAATTTTGGGTGATTTTTGGAGAAAAGTCACATTTTTAGATTATGCACGTTTTTAGATTAAAATTGTGTCTTTAATGTGGCATAGACCTATCATAATCTTGTTGACTTTTCAGCGTGTGGTGGTTTTACTATCACACGCTCCCACACACTGTGTGTATTACGTTTTTTTAATAATTATCGGGGGCACACCTATGAAACGTATGTTCATTTTTTCTATAATCAGTCTGATACTACTGTGTGCAAAGGTGGGTCAGGTTTACGCAGAAGCCCCAACGACCCCGAAAATCTTGTTTACCTCATGGGATAACAATTACGAAATCTACATCATGAACCCAGATGGTAGCGAACAGATGAACTTAACACAACATCCCGCAAACGATGTGGGTGCCGTCTGGTCCCCGACCGGTGAGCAGATTCTTTTCGTCTCCGATCGCGACGGGAACCGAGGAGACGTTCGCGATCGCGATCTGTACCTCATGGATCCTGATGGATCCAAGGTCCGACGCGTTTTCAAGAGAGAATCGCCTAGAGACTCTTTGACGTGGTCTCCCGATGAAAAACAGATTGCTTACACGAACATGGACTGGGGGAAACTCATATCCACTATCTACATTGCGACCTTTGGAGAACAAGAAGAAGAGCCTCTCGTTGAGGGAGTTGATCCAGCATGGTCTCCGGATGGGACAGAAATCGCTTGTGCTATAGATGGTCGACTTACATTAATCAACGTCCACACAGGTAGACAAAAACAACTTCTACCCAAGAAAGCTATGAATTGGCAACGTTATCCATCTTGGTCGGCTGCCGGCGATAAACTTACTTTTGCTTGGAATAAGCATCAGATACCCCCCGTATTGGATCGGGATCTCCATAACGAATGGATCAAGAATCTTACAATCTATATTATAAATCGGGATGGCACTGATCTTAAACAACTCGTTGATGAAGCCGGTCCCAGAGTGGATTATCCGGTGTTATCGCCTAACGGAAAGGAAGTCCTTTATACGCAGGAAATTAATGGTTTTCTGCAGATATTCAAGATTGATGTGAACAGTGGGATTCGGACGCAGTTGACACATATTGGTACAAGGAATCTTGGCGGTGATTGGTTTGACCCTGCGTATGCTTTACCAGTTTCGCTACAACCTCAATTACTCACGACAATATGGGGAAAACTGAAACGGGAATAAGTTTTCAGGTATAGCCAACTTGAAACGCTTTGATACAAAAACGAATGTTTATGAAATTAAATCAACCTACAAGTTCTTCCAGAGAGGAATGTTTTTTCTAAACAACCACTTCTCGTTGGAGATGGAATCTCAACCGAAGTTGGGAAGCGAAATTCCTATATTGGCATCAAATCTTCTTGTAAAAATAAGGAAGGACCTCAACTGATTTTTGAGAGGATATCTCTAATGAAACTCATACCTCGCATTTGGATATTTATCCTGATACTGATGTGTTCAAACGTTTTGAGCGTCTGTTCAAAAGCACCACGGACTGCTAAGATCGCATTTGGTTCATACCGAGATCGCAATCCGGAGGTCTACTTGATGAATCCAGATGGAAGTCAGGCAGTGAACCTCACCCGAAATGGAGCAGCCGATAACTTTCCGACTTGGTCTCCTACAGGCGAACAGATTCTTTTCGTTTCAGACCGAGATGGTATGCGCGATTTGTATCTCATGGACGCAGATGGGTCGAACGTTCGGCGAGTCTTCAAGAAAATAGCAGAGAGAGGATACCCAACATGGGCACCCGATGGGAAACAAATTGCTTACCAGCGTGGAGACATCATCTACATCGCAACCCTCGGTAAACAGACAGAAGAACATCTTGTGAGTGGTTTCCATCCAGCGTGGTCGCCCGATGGCACCGAGATCGTTTTTGCGTCAGACGTATTCGGATCCCACCGACTTACCGTTATCAACATTCGTACAGGACGGCAAAAGAAACTACTTCCCGAAAATGCCAGAGCGTGGCAGCAGTGGCCAGCATGGTCTCCTCGAGGGGACAGAATTGCATTTTCTTGGCTCAATCATGTTCTTCCTAATGGTTTTATTCACGATCTTGTTGATAAGGAGACCATCTATATCGTGAATCGAGATGGAACAGGGCTCGAAAGAATTGTAGACGAAACAGGGCCCAAAGCGAATTATCCTGTTTGGTCTCCCGACAGTAATAAGCTTCTCTATACACAAGAAAGTGACGATCAATTCCAAATTTTCAAAATTGACTTGGCAAGTCGCACCTCAAAACAACTCACGCATGTCAAAGGGATATTCAACTGGGGGAATTTTCACGGGGATTGGTTTGATCCTGCGACCTTGTCTGTTCCACTACAACCGCAGTTGCTAAGCACAATATGGGGAGAAGTGAAAAGGAGAGACGGCCCATAAAAAAAGAAGTCCTCTTTCTCATGCCAATCAGCCATCGTGAACATACTGCCAATCCACTGCAAGTGATCGAAGAACAAATCTGACAGGCTTACGCAATTTTGACCGTAGCACACGCTATTAAATGAGGTGCCCGAAAAAAACCAGAAGGTTTTCTGACACAAACTCACAGTTTACGCTATAAAAGAGCAGGTTGCGTAAGTTCTGTTTTTAAAAATAGGATCCATTCCTGTCTCGAAAAAAAGTAAAAATAAAGTTAATACGGTATAGTTATAAACTATCCAAATCGAGTTTAGATTTCTCCGCGGCTCATTCCCGTTAAGGAGGTATTTCTTATGAAATATAAGGTCCGGTTTCTCTTTTATTTTCTCGGTGTATCCGTGTTGTGTTTGAAAGTGTATGCTGCTTTCGCAAAGGCACCAGATACGGCAAAAATTGTGTTTGGCACAGCCGGTGTAGGGGAGAATCGGGATATTTACCTTATGAATCCTGATGGCAGCGATCCGGTGAATCTGACCAAGCATCGCGCAGACGATATCTCTCCAGTTTGGTCGCCAACAGGTGAACACATTCTTTTCGCATCTGATCGTGAGCAGAAGGCATGGGGGACTTGGGATTTGTATCTCATGGACCCAGATGGCTCTAATGTCCGAAAGGTGTTTGACAAATGGAAGAGACGAAGTCATCCCACATGGTCGCCCGATGGCAAACGAATTGCTTATGATTATGGAGAAATTGGAAACTCTTCGCTCTATATTGGCACAATCGATGGAAAAAATGAAGAGCGTGTGGCGATTGGATGCTGTCCAGTCTGGTCGCCCGATGGCACAGAAATCATCTTTCGCAGCGGTGCAGTGGACAAACCGAGACGTTTCAGTTTGCTCAAAGTGCGAACGAAAAGACTCAAGTTCTTCCCTTTCCCCAAGGAACCAAAGTGGGTCCGGTATCCCGCATGGTCCCCGCTTGGCGATAAACTCGCCTTTTCTTGGCATAATCGCGTTGAGGTTCGGCTAGAAGATTTCAGAGTGGCAACGATCTATATTGTGAATCGCGATGGCACCGGTCTTCAGCAAGTTATCGAAGAAGGTCGAGCAGCCGCTCACCTGGTATGGTCTCCGAATGGGAACGAACTCCTTTACAATGGCATTGATGCCAACAGAGACATGCAAATCTACAAAATTAGTTTGGACTCAGGTGCCTCGGTCCAACTTACAGATGGCGAGTCTTGGAGTTATTTAGGAGATTGGTTCGACCCGGCGTATGCGTTGCCGGTTTCACCACAACCTCAACTGCTCACGACAATATGGGGAGAGCTCAAACGGGAGTAGGATCTATTGGAGCTATGCCACATGAGAGTTAAAATCACCTTTTTCTGTTATCTGCTGAGCGCACCCATATTCTGCTTAATCGGGTCTCCAGTATTCGCAAAAGCGGCACCTGCCACTGCTAAAATCGTATTCTCGGGAAACCGCGAGCTGCTTGAGAATCGGGACATCTATCTCATGAATACTGATGGGCAAGGTATAGTCAACCTGACCAATCATCCCGCAGATGATGTGCTGCCTGTCTTCTCACCTACGGGTGAACAGATTCTTTTTTGTTCAGACCGAGACAGATCTCCATTCAGTTTTGATCTGTATCTGATGAATGCAGATGGTTCAGATGTGCGACGTGTTTTTGCCAAATCCCAAGAGCGAATAACACCCACATGGTCGCCTGACGGAAAACAGATTGCCTATGTGCGCTCAAAACTCGGTGTGCCATACCTTCATATTGCACCAGTAGATGGTAAAAGAGAGGATCGAGTCGTAATGGGTATCATGCCAGTTTGGTCTCCCGATGGAAAGGAGATAGTCTTTCTCAACCGTCTGTTGGAGCACCCTCGATACATTACACTTCTCAATGTTCGGACGAGCCGCGCAAAATTCTTTTTTCCACCCGATGCGCCCGCATGGCTGCGTTATCCTACATGGTCGCCTGATGGGAACACACTCGCATTTACGTGGATACGAGTTGAACCTGAACCCGAGAACTTTGGTAGGGAAACTCTCTATATTGTAAATCGAGATGGAACGGGTCTTCATCAACTGATTGGCGAAGAAGGTCCACCAGTGACCCATCCGGTATGGTCTCCAGGAGGGGATGAACTCCTTTATGAGCGTCCAGATAGAGATTTCAAACACGTGCATATTTTCAAAATGTCAATAGCGGAGGGACTTTCTACGCAGCTTACTGACTTGACTGTCTGGAATAGTCTGGGAGATTGGTTTGATCCTGCGTATGCTTTGCCGGTTTCACCACGACCCCAGCTGCTAACCACAATATGGGGAGCACTCAAACGGAAGTAGGATATATCGAAAACATAGTCTTTCTCTATCCTGCTGGTAAATTATTGTGAACGTAATATCAACACGCTTCAAGTCCGATAGAAAAAAGGTAACTGATGAATGAACTATCCTGAATTTGACCCCGCGTTTGAGGCACAATTTCAAAAACATACAGACGCATATCCACACGCCGTGGAATACCATCAAGCCCGTTTTCATCAGACAATTCAGTATCTGTTATCCTCCATTTTGGAGCAGATAGAAACCCTGATGCAACAACCGGAAACGAGTTGGGCACACACTGAAGAAATTGTCAGTGACATTATAGGAGGATTGTAATGAAGTTCAGACGAATCTTTTTCGTTTTCAGTTTATCGATATTGTGCGCTGGGATCTCCGTTGTTGTAGCAAAAGCACCCGATACCGCGAAAATAGCGTTTGTCTCAAACCGTGACGGGAATCGAGAAATTTACATTATGAATCCTGATGGGACTGAAAAAGTGAGGTTAACACAAAACTTCGCAGTAGATCTGTATCCGACCTGGTCGCCGACTGGCGAGAAAATACTTTTCGTCTCAGATCGGGATGGGAATCGTGATCTCTATCTGATGGATGCAAATGGCTCAAACGTTCGGCGAGTGTTTAAGAAATCGGCGCGTAGAGAATATCCAAAGTGGTCTCCCGATGGCAAGCAGATTGCTTACGTTCGTGGATGGTTCGTTTACATTGCAACATTAGGGAAGCAAGAAGAACAGCAATTGGTAAATGGCTTCGATCCAGCATGGTCTCCTGATGGGTCAGAGGTAGTCTTTGCGAGAGGGGGTTTCGGAAGCCATCGGCTGACGCTTGTCAACGTTCGGACCGGAAGGCAAAAGCGAGTTCTCCCGGAAGATACCATATCGTGGCAACGAGTACCAGCTTGGTCCGCGACAGGTGAGAAGATTGCTTTTTCTTGGTTGAATCATGTTCGGCCCGTTGGTAGGCTTTTTGACTTGGTTGATAAGGAAACCATCTATATTGTGAATCGCGATGGAACAGGTGTTGAGCGGATAGTCCCTGAGGTGGGCAAAGCAGCGATGAATCCCGTTTGGGATCCACGAGGGAGCAGCCTTATTTATCAACAAATGACTGACAATAAAATTCAACTCTTTAAAATTAATCTCGCGAGCCGGATTCAAACACAACTCACGCGGATTGGAAACGTTTTTCAGGCGAATATGTATGCGGATTGGTTTGATCCTGTTGTTTTATCTGTCTCGCCCCGGACAGAGAAGTATATAACACTCTGGGGTAGACTCAAACGACCTTAAATACTTAAATATTTGGACACTCCGCACCGGTGCGGTTAGGGGATTTAGTCTGGGAATAGACTAAATCCGTTCCTTGTATTACATTTCCGTATAATTGACAGAGGTATACACATGAAACTTACACTCATTTTTTGTATTCTCAGTCTGATGCTGTTGTGTGCAAGGGTTTGTTCGATTTTCGCGAAAGCCCCGACGACCCCCAAAATTCTGTTTACCTCCACACGGGACGGTAATCGCGAAGTCTACAGTATGAATCCAGATGGCAGCGAACAGGTAAACTTAACACAACATCCCGCAGAAGATCTTGAAGCCGTTTGGTCTCCGACCGGTGAGCAGATTCTTTTCGTCTCCAATCGCAGGGACCTGCGTCCGAGGGGTAATCGAGACCTGTATCTGATGGACCCTGATGGATCCAACGTCCGACACGTCTTCAAAAGAAAAATAGAAGCTTGGAGAGAAAATCCAACTTGGTCTCCCGATGGCAAACAGTTCGCTTATTCATCTATAGATTGGGGGCGTTTAGAGTTCGCTTGCCACATTGCGCCTCTTGGAGAACAAGAATCGGAATTCCTTGTGGATGGCTCTTTTCCAGCATGGTCGCCGGATGGCACGGAAATCGTCTGTACTGTAGTGGGACGACTCACATTAATCAACGTCCGCACAGGGGCGCAAAAACAACTTCTACCCAAGAATGTGGAGTCTTTCCAACGCGACCCGTCTTGGTCTGCTGTAGGGGACAAACTCGCCTTCGCATGGAATAAACATCCGTTGCCACCTCCTGATGCGGATATACATGTGCGCGATGTGTGGCAGGACAAAACAACAATCTACATCATTAACCGCGACGGCACGGACCTCCAGCAGCTCGTCGAGGAAGCCGGTCCCTATGCACAGTCTCCAGCGTTATCGCCGGACGGAAAGGAAGTCCTCTATACACGAGAAATTAAGGGGCATTTCCAAATTTTCAAACTTGATCTAAACAGTGGGATTCGGACGCAGTTGACACATATCCTCGGGTGGAATACTGGTGGCGATTGGTTTGATCCAGCGTATGCGTTACCGGTTTCACCACAACCTCAACTGCTCACGACAATATGGGGAAAACTGAAACGGGAATAAGTTTTCAAGCATCGCCGACTTGGATATCTTTGATAGAAGAGTATATGTTCACCAAACTGAATCCGTTTTCAAGGTTTTCCAGAGAGGCGTGGGTTTGTGCAAATAACTCGATTCCCTCTGGAATGGGTTTCCTAACTAAGGTTGGGAAGCGCATCCCGCCGGAGCGAGATTCCGGTAGAAAGGAAGGAGGTGAATCTGAATGAAAACAAATCTCCGCGGTAAAATCCGCGAATTCGTCCAATCCGAAGAAGGCAAGGGTGGGAGTCAAATCCCCACTGACGCTCGGTGCGGCGGTGGGGAGTGTTCTGCTCGCACAGGCTATCGTTGGAACACCACGGGCAGAAGCATGGATGTGCAACTTTAACCATGAGTGTGCAAGTGGGAACTGCAGTCAGGGCACTTGTATGCCCTAAAGCGATTTTCTTGCTTACAGAGGGTATGGCGGCTTTTGTCGCCTCCCTCTATAGGTGAGCAGGCACGTTCCTTCTGAGGAGACGGAAGTGTCTGCTACCTCACTGTAGGAGGAATGTATTGTGAAATTTACAGCAATATGTGTTCTTTTTACCCTGATCCTTGTGTGTTCAAGCATCTGTCGCATCTGGGCACAAGCACCCGAAACCCCAAAAATCGTGTTCTGCTCGCACAGGCTATCGTGGGAACAATATCCGCCGACGCATGCCAAAGATGCAAAGATGACGGTGAGTGCCCGGATGGTGAGGTATGTGTTGGTCCTTTCGTTAATGGAAGGGGGACATGTGTTTAATACCGTCAATATAGATTGTGGGTAGAACGTCACAACCTTATTGACTTTTCAGTGTGTGGTAGTTTCTACTGCCACACACTCCCATATGCTGAGTTTATTAGATATCCTGAGAAATTTCGGAGGAATACAGATGAAACGCATATTCATCTCTTACATGCTTAGTATGATACTACTATGTGCGAACGGCACTCCGCTTTTCGCAAAAGCACCGACGACCTCTAAAATCTTGTTTACCTCCACACGCGACGGAAACAGAGAAATATACACCATGAACCCAGATGGCAGCGAACAGGTGAGACTCACACAACATCTTGGAAGTGATCTGCAAGCCGTCTGGGCACCTACCGGTGAAAAGATTCTTTTCATCTCCGATCGCGGGGGGGAGCGAGACCTTTACCTGATGGACCCAGATGGAAAAAACGTTCGACGCTTCTTCAAGAGAAAAACGAAAATTTTTAGAATCAAGCCAACATGGTCGCCAGATGGCAAACACATCGCTTATGTGAACAGGCAGTGGAATAGTCTTAATTCTGATATCCGCATTGCGCGCCTTGGGGAACAAGAGGATGAACATATTGCGGAAGGCTGGTATCCCGCATGGTCGCCCGATGGTACTGAAATTGCCTACTCTGTAGACCAGCCATTCGCGTCTCAACTGACATTTATCAACGTCCAGACACGAGCGCAGGCACAACCGCTACCCAAGAAAGCACTGATTTGGCAATACTATCCTTCTTGGTCGGCTGTGGGAGACAGACTTGCCTTTACTGGGAACAAGCATCCGCTACCCCCCATCTTGGATCTTACTGTTACCCATAAGTATAGGAGGTAAGGTCGGTTGAGTTTTTCTTGTATGGGGTGGTCTCCTGTGTTATGTTTAAAAGGTCTTCTCAGTTAGGTCGTCGAAAGTATCTATTTCTTACAGAGGAGCTAAGCATGTCTTCACATCGACAAGCATCCACCCCGTCTTGGTGTCGTCAGGAGTTTGCGAGTCTTGATTTGGGAGATACCCGTCTCAATGACAGACTCGTCGGTATTGCGGATGCGCTCGCTGCGGCACCGATGTCGCCGATCAGCACGGCTTGTGGTGATTGGTCGGCGGTCAAAGCCGCGTATCGTTTCTTTGACAATGAGAAGGTTTCGGCAGAAAAAGTTCTCGATCCGCACTTTCAGCAGACGATTGAACGCATGCGGGGTCATGAGCGTGTCTTTGCGATCCAAGATACCACCTATCTTGATTATACGGATCATCCCGCAACGCAGGGATTAGGTCCGATCGGTAAAAGGTCTCAGAACTACCGAGGGATGCTGAAACACACGACCTTCGTCGTCAGTGCTTCGGGACTGCCCCTTGGGTGTCTGACGGATCAGGTGTGGGTTCGGGATGCGTCTGATAAGGGCGATTATAAAACCAAACCACTCGAAGCCAAAGAAAGCTACAAATGGATTGAGGCACTTTCACAGACACAGACCCGCACCCCAGAAGGCGTTGAAGCGATCACTATCTGTGACCGTGAGGCCGATATTTATGAGTTTTTCGTTGAAGCAAAAGAACATCCTTTTGTGATACGTTCGGCACAACCGCGTCGGAGTGAAGATACCTACGGGACTCTGAAGGATTTGGTGAGTCGTGCGCCCCTTGCCGGTGAGTTGACGCTTGATGTCCCCGCGCGCCCGCAACGGTTTCCTGCGCGTCAGGCACATCTACAAGTGCGTTTCGCCCAGACGACGCTCTGTCTGCCGCATCGGTGTCAGCAACGCCCCGAGACGAAAAACTTACCGCCTGTATCGGTCTTTCTCGTGTCGGTCATAGAACCCAACCCGCCTGATGACATCACGCCTCTCAACTGGCTACTGCTGACGAACGTAGAAGTTTCAAACTTCTCCGAGGCACTCCAGCGCATTGAGTGGTATACCCAGCGCTGGCACATTGAGGTCTATTTCAAAGTCCTGAAATCCGGGACCAAGGTGGAGCACGCTCGATTCCAAACCAAAGACCGCCTTTTGCGCTATATCGCTTTACTGAGCGTCATTGCATGGCGGCTCTACTGGATGACGCTCCTCAACCGGCACCTCCCCGAGGCAGATTGCACGCAAGTCGTGACGGAAAATGAGTGGAAAGCACTTTACGCCCTAACCCACAAGACCCGCACTTTCCCCAAGAAAATACCCACCGTTGCCCAAGTCGTCCTTTGGATCGCCAAACTCGGCGGGTTCTTGGGACGTCCGTCTGATGGCCCCCCCGGCGTGACCGTCTTATGGCGAGGGTGGCAACGGTTGACGGATATTTCCAACACCTTCGCACTGTTTGACGAACTTGGAGAGAAGCATGCCTCTTAGAACCACCACCGACATACACCACACAAAAAACTTGTGGGTAACAGTAAGATCTTGGATGGGGATCTGCACAACGCTTGGAAGGCAAAGCAGACGATCTACATCGTCAATCGCGACGGCACCGGTCTCCAGCAGCTCGTTAAAGAAGCAGGTCCCTATGCCCAGTATCCTGCGCTATCGCCAGATGGAGAAGACGTGCTTTATACACAGGAAATTAAGGGGCGGTTCCAAATCTTCAAAGTTAACGTGAATGACGGCATCCAGACACAACTGACGCATATTGTCGGTTTATCTCGTCGCCAAGCGAATGCTGGCGGAGACTGGTTTGACCCAGCGTATGCGTTGCCGGTTTCACCACAACCCCAGCTGCTCACGACAACATGGGGAGAACTAAAACGGAAGTAGGATCTATCGAGAACATAGTCTTTCTCTACCTTGCGGATAAATTATTGTGAACGTAATATCAACAAGCTTCAAGTCCGACAGAAAAAAGGTAACTGATGAATGAACTATCCTGAATTTGAAACCGCGTTTGAGGCACAATTTCAAAAACATACAAACGCATATCCACACGCCGTGGAATATCATCGCGCCCGTTTTGAACAGACCATTCAGTATCTATTTTCCTCCATCTTGGAGCAGACGGACTCCCTGATTCAACAACCGGAAACGAATTGGGCGCACACTGAAGAAATTGTCAGCGACATTCTCCATTGTGGCGAGATAACTGTTGAACAACTTTTCGCGCTTGAACTTCCTACTGAACTCACAGCAGATAGGGACTTTGAAACGGTAAAAACGAAACTTTATGAAACGAAGTATTACCCAATCAGCGAACACCTGAACTATATTGCGTTTCCGCCTGCTTTGGAGCGAAAAGCATTCATCAGTAAGCATTTGGATTGTTTCAAAGAGAAATCACATTTCTGTGATCTCGGCTTTGGTCCTGGGGTGTTGACCGCGTTTATTCTACAGCAGAATGCCTCATGGCAAGTCGATGGTGTTGACGTTAGTCAGCACTGCCTTCAGCATGCACAAAGACTCTTAAAGAAAAAAGAGGTAAGTGAAAGGAGTGAATTGTCAATCGGAGACGTTCGCAGTCTACACTATCCTGACGATACTTTCGATGGGGTTATCGCTGTTGAAGTACTTGAGCATATCCCTGATCCAGAAGCTGGCTTGTTAGAAGCAATGCGTGTGCTGAAACCGGGTGGATACCTCATCACAGCACTCCCAGTGCAGCTACCGTTGTTGATGCACCTCTACGATTTTGATTCTCCCGATGAAGTCTTAGCACTCTATGAAAAAGTTGGACTCAAGGTTATTGACTTTGAGACGAAGGAATTCCAACGTCAAACGGGTCCCTTCATCGATACATTCGCGTTAAGCGTAAAACTCTAAAGAAAGGCTCTCTTTGTTCATAATTATGTCGCACTATGAATATCTCCTGATTTTTTTGGCACTCGTCTTCTGTGGATATGCAAGTTACACTGACCTGAAGACCCAAAAGATTCGCAACTTCTGCTCCCTCGGACTCCTCTATGTAGGAACCCTCAGTCAATTGATGGCGTGGTATCTCGGCACAACAACGCCCCTCTATATCTTAGGTCTCTTCTTCGGGAGTGGACTTATCGCCTTTGCCTTCTATTGGTTTGGTATCTTCTCGCCAGGCGATTCCAAACTCTTTTGGGGACTCTGTTTAATTTTCCCGCTATCGCTTTTCAGAAACCTGAGCGGTGCTTTGAGTTTTCCGCCGCTAATACTCACACTCAATATCATTGTTCCGTACTCAATAGGACTCTTGGGTTACCTACTTTACAAGTTTGTGTTGATGCGAAATAAGTTGGATCTTTTTCGGTATTTCTTTAAGTCAAACTTTCAGAAAACGGCACTTCTCGAAAAATTTTTCGGTCTATTGCTGTTTATCGGTATTGGATCTGCGCTTACCTATCTGTTGCAGCGTGTGGGATGGGAACCCGACCGATTGCTGCATCTCGTTTTGGTTTTGGTGGCATTCACGTTAATACAGAAACTCCTGTCCGTGCTGCCGAAAACGCCGGTCTATTATGCTGTCGTTAGTTTTGTATGCCTTTGGTTAGCGGTGCAAGCAACACCATCTATCCCAGTGTTTC
Organism: Candidatus Poribacteria bacterium; assembly: GCA_965232545.1. GTDB lineage: Bacteria > Poribacteria > WGA-4E > WGA-4E > WGA-3G > WGA-3G. Next base: position 5,516,965 of record OZ246979.1, on the reverse strand, counting down.
TCTCCGGTTTTGCTTTTTTCTTAGGGTTATATCTCGTAGTTTTCGTTATTGCCAAACAGTTGGTTCTCAGTTTAGCGAGTGTAACCTTAGACAATGCTGTTGATGTGAATGGTCTCCAAGTCGGTATGATCCCTGCGGAACAAATTGTTCGGGTTGAGCAACCGGACGGCACTGCCCGCTATGAAAAGAAACAGGTTGAATTTTCAAGCGGTCAGGACGACAGCATCGTTATTTCACCGGATCCCTCAGGATTGACGACTGAGGAGATTGCTCAGTTGCAAGACCTTGCAGCAACGGGTGCTCTTGCTGAATTCGGCAATCGGATAAACGTCCAACCTTCAATTCGCTTCGCTCCAGTTATCTCTATCGGTGCCCTGCTGACAGTTCTCTGCCAGGGTCCCTTTTATCTGAAGCTTTTATAGTTATCAGTGCGCTCCGCTCTCAGTCTTAACCATCAACTCGTGCTTCGCTGTCTTGTATCAGAGTCGAGTTGATGGTTAAAGTTATCAGTAACAAGAGGCTCTTATGAAACGAAAACCTCTTAACCGACAAATCTCACTGCGATGCATACTGATGGCTGAGAGCCATTCTGTACATACGAAAGGAACGCGAATCAAAAACCTTTGATTTGGTTTATTTTATCTATATGAAACGTGCGATTTTTGTTTTAATTTTTTTGACCGTAGTCGTAGCTTTACCACCTTTTTACCTACAGTGGGCAGAATCTCAAAGACTCAACCAGATACAAGAAGTCAAGCAACAGGCGCGTCCTGTGTTTGGGGAACGATTAGAAACGGTTCTGTCGGAACTCAAAAGCGGCGAACCCCCTTCTGTCGTTATCTTATATACCGGTGGTACTCAAAGCCATCTGGAGCCGTGCGGGTGTTATCAAGAGCAGTCAGGTGGACTCCCGAGGCGCGCTTACATTGTGGAACAGATTCGGAAGGGCGGATTCCCAACGCTCTTGGTCGATGCCGGCAACATCTTTGATGGGAAAGAAGAGATAGACACAAAGCGGTGCAAGGTCAATCTCAAGGCAATGTCCGCGATGGGATACGACGCAGCCGCCCTGAGCCAAACCGATCTTTCCTATGGAGATGCATATCTAAGGCAACAACGTGCCGTCGCTACATTCCCATTCTTAGTTTCCACGAAAAACGACTTCACACAACCCGTCGCCATCAAAAACATTGGACAGCATACAATTGCTTTTGTCGCTGATGTAATCCAAAAGCAAGCAGTCTCACAAGCAGATGTTGTTGTGGCTTTGGGCAATGTTGAAGCGTCGAAGCACATTGATGTCGTGATTCAACCCGATGAAATCGAAACAATGGAATCTGAGAGTAGAACGCTATACGTTGGTTCCACACCTGAAGGCAAAACGTTAGGATTTTTAGCACTTTGGATAGGTTCAGAAGGAGAACTCACACGCCATTACGCGACACAATTGGCATTGACAGGCGATGTAGAGGAATCTGAATCCGCGCGTCAACTGCTAACTGATTTTTACCATGAAGTCTCACAATCGTCTGACATCACGCCTCTTTTTGCTGAGCAACATTTGGAACAAGATAAACAAAATGGATACGCCTCAGCGACAGCATGTCAGAAGTGCCACGAACAAGAATACCTCCAATGGTCGGCGACGCGTCACGCTTTCGCCTTTGAAACCCTTTTGAAAAAGGAACGCTATTTTGATGCAGATTGTGTCTCCTGCCATACCACTGGACTCGGCTACTCAACGGGGTTTCAGATAGGAGATCAGGACTCGACGCTCAAAGGGGTGCAGTGTGAGACGTGCCACGGTCCCGGCAAGCAGCACGTCGGCAACCCGAAAAAGAATAACATCCGCAGCGGTGCGGATACATCGCTGTGTCTGCAATGCCACGATACGAAACATTCTCCGGGGTTCGCTGAGGTAGTGGCACTACATACCAAGGACGTGGATCATAGCCAATCACCGATGAACTTAGAGGAGCTCTTAGCGTCCCGTATCGCACGGATGGGGACACCCACACTGGAACTGTTTGTGATGAGTTATTGTCCATACGGAGTGCAGGCGGAAGAGAAGATTATTCCGATCGTGAAGGAATTTGGCGATAAAATCGACTTCAAACTCCAGTTTATTGCGCAGGAGAAGGAGGCACCTTCGGCGCAGGATATAACACCGTTTACGAGTCTGCATGGTTATCCCGAAGTGGCAGAAAACATCCGACAGCTCCTCATATCGAAAGAGTATCCTGAGCAGTATCTGGACTACATTTTGTGTCGGGGCAAGAAATTGGACAAGAGTTGGGAGGACTGTGCAGAGAAACTCGGTATCGATGTGGCGAAGATTCAGGCACTGTTTGACAGTCCGGAAGCAGAACAACTCTTCCGGGAAAACATCAGACGCGCCGCGGAGCTCGGTGTTAGAGCCTCCCCAACGATTTTCGTCGATAATCACAAATTCCGAGCGAATCAACTTTTGCGGGCAAGTGGAACGCCATGCCAGTAATTACAAAACACGAATTGGATAAACACCCTTCAAACAACCCACAAGGCTGATAAGCCTTTTGAAAAACCATTAGAAAGCATGCCCAGGGGGAGGGCTTCACTCCCGCAGCGATAGTATTCGTCCTGGAAATGGGTCTCCCAACAAGCATTGGGAAATCAATCTTGCCGGAACAGAAGCACCGGCAGAAAGGAGAAAATCGAGATGAAAAATAACCTTCGCGGTAAAATCCGTGATTTTATTGCATCTGAAGAAGGGCGTGTTAGTGCTAAAGGACCTTTAACGCTTGGTATTGCGACTGGTAGTGTCTTGCTTGCGCAGACTATCGTCGGAACACCAGATGCTCAGGCGTGGCCATGTGATGAACAGCGACCGTGCCCTCCAGGTTACCACTGCCATATGGTTGGTAGTTGCGTAAAACACTAAGGTGTTCTTAGGAGGATCTATGAGTGGGTGCTAACGTACTTACTCATAGATCCTTGATATACAACATTCAGAGGGATGCCACATGAAAGTTAAAATTTCCTTTCTCTGCTATCTGCTGAGCGCACCCATATTCTGCTTAATCGGGTCTCCAGCATTCGCAAAAGTAGCACCTGCCACTCCTAAAATCGTCTACTCGGGAAACCGCGAACTGCTTGAGAATCGGGACATCTATCTCATGGATACTGATGGGCAAGGAGTCGTCAACCTCACCAATCATCCCGCAGATGATGTGCTGCCTGTCTTCTCACCTACCGGCGAACAGATTCTTTTCTGTTCAGACCGAGATAGAACTTCATTTAGTTACGACCTGTATCTGATGAACGCAGATGGTTCAGATGTAAGACGTGTTTTTCCAAAATCCCAAGAGAGATTCACACCGACATGGTCGCCTGATGGAAAACAGATTGCCTACGTCCGCTCAAAACTCGGTGTGCCCTCCCTTTATATCGCGCCAGTAGATGGGAAAAGGGAGGATCGCGTCATAATTGGTACCACGCCCGTTTGGTCTCCCGATGGAAAGGAGATCGCCTTTATCAATCGTAGTTTGAAGCATCCTCGATACATTACACTTCTCAATGTTCAGACGAGCCGCGCAAAATTCTTTTTTCCGCCTGATGCGCCAGCCTGGCTGCGCCATCCGGCGTGGTCACCTGATGGCAACAAACTCGCGTTCACATGGATGCGCGTTGAACCTAAGATCGAGAACGTTAATAAGGAAGCTCTCTATATTGTAAATCGAGATGGAACGGGACTTCATCAACGGATTAACGAAGCAGGACCGCCGGTTAACCGTCCAGTGTGGTCTCCAGCAGGGGATGAACTCATTTATCAGCGTCCAGATAGAGAGTTCAAACACGTGCATATTTTCAAAATGTCAGTAGTCGGGGGACTTCCTACGCAGCTGACGGATATGACGGTCTGGAACAGTCTGGGAGATTGGTTTGATCCGGCGTATGCGTTGCCGGTTTCACCACAACCGCAGTTGCTAACCACAACATGGGCAAAGATGAAAAAGAAATAATGTTTTAGATTTATAGTAAAGTTTAGAATTAATAGGACATCCTGTGCCGGTTCGGTTAGGAAACCGAACCTACCGGGGGATGAAAGTGTCTCTTTATTTTTAGGATTCACTATAATTACCTTAAAAACACTTTAGCAGCGATCTTATTCAAAATGTTAGAGATGCTAAGGTTGTATTTGTTTTCAAGCATTTTTAAAAGATTCGTTCCGTTATGGAAGCTGCTTATTCCAGAAATGAAAGTGCTGATAAGAATTACCGATGAGAGAAAGGAGGTGAACCCAATGAAGAAAAATTTACGTCGTAGAATTCATACATTTTTGCAATCTGAGGAAGGCAAAACTGGGGTTAAGGCACCGCTGGTGTTAACTGTGGGAATTGGGAGTTTCTTGCTGACTCAAATAATGTTTACTTCTCCTGTTAGTGCCAGCGACAATTGCACTCTGGTTTGTGATGAAGGAGAAGAGTGCGTAGTTTGGTGTACAAAGCGGAATTCAGGGGGAACTTGTATATCCTCAAATAGTGCATGCGTGCCATCCTAAACGTAAAAAAAGAACAGCATTTTCAAAATGGGGTTTCTGATGAACCGTGATATTTTCCGAGCGTATGATATCCGCGGCATTTTCGGTGTTGACTTTGTGCCTAACGATTTTTACCGAATTGCCCGCGCCTTCGCGGTTCACTTTCGACCAAAAACCGTTGCGGTAGGTCACGATGTCCGTGAGAGTTCACCGCAGTTGTGGCAGCAGATCGCCGAAGGACTCATGGATTCCGGTGTTGATGTCCTCAATCTGGGTCAAATCTCGACCGATATGCTCTATTTCGCTGTGGCGCACTACCAGACAGATGGTGGCATTATCATCTCGGCATCTCACAATCCTGCTGCATATAACGGTATGAAACTGGTTGGTCGGCATGCAACCCCAATTTCATCGGAAACCGGTTTCTATGATCTCCGCGATGCTATTGGGAGTGATATTCTATTTGAAAAGCAGAAGGTGTCTTGTCGCGGGTGCCTGCAGTCCACCCAGTTTCTGGAGGCATACCTCACGCACCTTCGCTCGTTTGTGGATTTGCAGGGATTGTTCAGAAAACGGATTGTTATTAATGCGAATGGTGGACTTGCCGGTCAGATCGCCGAACGCTTATTAGCACGGACACCGATCCGGATTTGCGACCGGCTATTCACTGAACCCGACGGAACGTTCTCTCAAATTCCGGCACAACGTCCGGATCCCTTAAGGCCGGAAAATCGGGAATTGACGACCAAAGTGGTTAGACAGAGAGGAGCGGATTTGGGAGTTGCGTGGGATGCAGATGCCGACAGATGCTTTTTCTTCGATGAAAATGGAGAATTCATTGAAGGTTGCTATATCACAGCACTGCTTGCTGAAAAACTCCTGGAGGAAAAAGGAAATGGTATTGTGATCTTTGATCCGCGGGCTATCTGGGCAGTAGAAGATACCGTTATTAGGGCAAATGGCATAGTCCTTCTCAGTCGATGCGGCCATTCGTTTATCAAAACCTACATGCGTGAGACGAACGCGCTTTTTGCTGGGGAGGCGAGCGGGCATTACTACTTCCGAGACAATTTCTATGCCGATAACGGCATGATTCCATTCTTGCTTGTGCTTGAATACCTCAGTACAAACGGGACAACTCTTGCTGAATCTGTGGACCGACTCCGATCAAGGTATCCTGTCTCTGGTGAAATTAATTTTTCATTTGAAACCTGTGGGCATATCCAAGATGTCCTCGAAATAATCCGACAAACGATACGTTCTTTGGGAAACCGTCCTTGCACTGAAACACCAATTGACGGTTTATCAGTTAGATTTCTCACAAATCCCTACGCTTCTGCTCTTGAACACGGCAGCTGGCGATTCAATCTCCGAGAATCAAATACCGAACCATTGTTAAGACTCAACGTCGAAACAATCGGTAATGAGCACCTTCTCATTGAACAGACGCTGAAAATCAGTGAGAAACTTGAAAGCCTCGGCGGAAAACGAGAAACAAAGTTCCGATGGGAGTCCGAACAGAAGGTGTAATTGAAGCATTTTACAGTTGTACCCCTATAGAATAAAATTGTTTCTTTAACATTGAAATACGTATATAATTCAATATAGACATGAAAGAGGTACGTTTACATCCGCAAATGCAAACATAAGGCGTGCTATAAAACTCAGGCAAGCAAAGATAAATTCGTCCGTTAGGATAAATTCTATGGAACAAGAAAACGATGTGCAATTAATCAGAAAAATTTTGGCAGGTGATGACACTGCCTTCAGCACTTTAGTCCACAGATACCAAAAGGGTATCCATGCCCTCGTGTGGCGAAAGGTTGATGATTTTCACATTGCTGAAGAGCTTACGCAAGATACCTTCCTCAACGCATACAAAAATCTGTCAACCCTAAAGGATCCGAGTCAGTTCGCTGGGTGGCTGTATGTGATAGCAAACAGGCTCTGCATTAATTGGATTCAACGGAACAAATCCAAGATGCAGTCGCTGGCATCCACTCCACTGGAAGAAATCGAACACTCCTCTTACAACCACCACGTGTTAGCGCAGCGAGAGGTAGAAGCGATGGAGCATCGCCATCACCTCGTAAAAACACTCTTGGAGAAGCTGCCAGAGAGCGAACGCACGGTGATAACGCTCTACTATCTCGGTGGAATGAAGTCCAAGGATATTGGCAAATTTTTAGGTGTGTCCGTGAACACAGTTACGAGCCGCCTTCAGCGTGCGAGAAAGCGTTTAGCACAGGAAGAGGAACTCTTGGTTCAGGAAGTTCTCGGCGGTGTGCATATATCTACGGGTTTAACGCAGAACATCATGCGGCAAGTCGCTGAGATAAGACCAACACCGCCTCCGACTGGGAAACCCTTGCTCCCATGGATGGCTTTTGGAACGGCAGCGGTCATGGTACTCCTTTTGATGCTCGGTATAAGCAATCAATATCTTCTCCGTTTTCAAAAGCCGTATAGTTTTGAGGCACTCTCTGAACCTACAATTGAAATCATTGATACACCCATTACGCTTGCTATTGATTCAAAACCGGCGGTGCGAACGCAGGTTGGCAGGGATGTTGCCTTGAGCGAAAATACCGGTGTCAGCCTGCAGATCTCTGAGAATGTCTTAGCACCGAACACGCAGAATAATTCGTTGCGACCCTCTACCTCGCAATGGAGGCAGGCGAGTGGACCTCAAGGAAGCCCTGTATTTGAAATCTTTGCTACATCTGGCGGCACAGTCTATGCCACTACGCCAACAAATATCTACAGATTGACAACAGATGCGGCTGTATGGACACCGATCAATGTTGATACACCCGTCAGAGGATTCGGAATGCCCATGACTGAGTATAGAGGCGTGCTCTATATCGTCTATCCTGACCAAGTGCTTACTTCAATCGATAATGGAGAGACATGGAACGCTTTAGCTCCCCGTCCAAAGGGGCACGCCGTTGGACTCGTCATCACAGGTGAAACAGAAGAAAATAGTTCGCAAGATCATGTTTCAATGTATTTAGCTTTACGAGACAATGGCATTTTTCACTCTATAAATGGTGGCAAACAGTGGACACCTTTGAACGAAGGATTGTCAGTCAAACGCATTTATGCAGTCGCTGCAGTTGGAAATACTGTGTTTGCTGGCACAAATGAAGGTCTCTATCGCCTTAATTCGGATGTGTGGGAGCAAGTGCCGGTGGATGCATCCAAGGCCGTCCATACCTTGGCAGTTATGGAAAATAATCTCTATGTCGGAACAGGTCCCAATCCTTTTGGATTCGGACACTCCCAAAAAGAGGAAAAGTACACTGTACAAGTAGTAACTAAAGATACTGCAATCCCATGGAGGATTTTCCACTCAACGAACCTAGGCAGGTCGTGGACTGAGATGACACCTAAAAATAAATCTCTTGTTATGATGGTACCACGTAGTATCAAAATCTTGGTTGCTGGCAAGACAATTTTGGCCTTAGATGGTTCCCTTAGTTTCCGTTCAAACGATGGAGGACAAACATGGATGAACCTCGGATCCGATAGAAATTCAGGGAGACAAAATGTCTTTCCAGCTGTAGCGGTTGACGAAAATATTTTTTACAAAGCTGAGGCATTCGGTGTTTATCGAACAATTGACAGTGGTAACTCGTGGCATCCGTTTATGACAGGGATGGTAGGGACGAGGATACAGAGTTTGATAGCGTTCAACGACAGACTCTACGTGCATACCGGGAAGGACCTCGTCCAATCAACTGATGGAGGTGAATCATGGAAAAACGTTCATATTGATAGTAGCAAGGACTCACTTGAATCAATAGGACAAGAACACTCTCGCGTCAACTTTTCTTTTGATTCAAAGTTAGCACTTACGGACGGAGGACTGTATGGACTTGACCCTGACGGAAACAATCTGCATATTTTTCGTTTATCTAAGGACGATAATATATTCATCCCGGTTCAAGGGATACCTACATTTGATGGAGAAAAGCTGTCCATAGAGTTGTGGACAACTATTGCAAAAGCGGAACGTATTGACTTGCCTGACAATATGGAAAAAAATACAGAATTGACAAAGGCGTTGCGCGGTATTGCAACATTAGTGATAGCGGGTGGGTTTGTGGTCGATGATGAAACGTTCTACGTGGAATATCAGCGAAGGCTTTTCAAATGGAAACCCGGCGATCCAGAATGGATTAATACAGGACTCATAGACCTCGGCAAACAGTCAAGTGAAGATTCGAGAAAAGGATTCAAGTTAGCGGTTTCGGGGGAAACTGTCTACGTAGGGAAACGAGCGGGTCGTCTGTTTCAATCGCTGGATGAGGGGAACAGTTGGCAAGATATTACGTCGAGTCTTCCACTCCACTTTTCCTATTTCAACGAGATTCTCTTTGTGGGTTCAACGGTTTATGTTGCCACGGACACAGGTGTTTTGAGTTCACAGAACGGAGAATCCTGGCATGTGCTAACCAATAGCATGGATAAGCGTATCGTTGTAGACAGGTTCGCTGTGGACGGCACTACAGTTTATGGTGCTGGCGATACAGGACTCTATCGCTTGGATACCGGTGGACGCTGGGAGCAAATCTCTCCAAGTATGCCTGATAAAGTGATCTCTCTTGTTATCAACAAGGATAGGCTTTATATTGCGACGCAACAGCACGGGATTTTTCACATATCCCTTGTGGAAGAATATCACAACGAGTTCTCTCAAAGATAGGGAGATCCATCGTTTCTTATGCCTTCTTCACTGCTTCTGCGACGAGTTGCCATAACGTTGTGCCTCTTGCACTATACGAGATTAATTTGCCTTCTCTGTCAATGAGCCAAGGGGACGGAATTCCACCAATGCCATACTGCTTTTTTAGCGAACCGTCCTGTCCATCGAAAATCTGCCGCCAAGGGATGTTGCATACTTTAAGATATTCGCGGAGTTCTGCTTCGTCATTGTCGAAACTCACCCCAATGACATCAAAACCTTTACTCTTATAGGCATCGTAGACCTTTTTCACGTTTGGCATTTCCCCGATGCACGGACCACACCAGACTGCCCAAAAATCGAGTAAGACGACTTTCCCGCGATAGTGCTGAAGCGAAATCGGATTGCCATCAAGGTCGGTTTTGGAAAAATCGACCATAGGTGTCCCAATCAACTTTAACTTCGGGTTCGCTCTGACGTGATATGCCTCTGCTAACTCTGTATTCCCTAACCTCTCATGAATCTTGGCAAGTTCTCCGATAACACCGGGAGGTCGTGGGTTTTGTTTTTCAAGTCCCTCAAAAAGTTGGAGTCTCTCCTCATGCCGCCCCACCCCGTCAAACATCTCGCTAAGAAAAAAATAATCACGAAAACGCTCAAAACGTTCAGGCTGCATGATAGATTTGAAACTGTTAATTAGGTTATCAGCGTCTTGTTCCCGTCCGGCTTTGACGTAAAGGCGAACGAGATCCGGATAGAGTCTGAAGTAATCTCGATTCTCAGGGACTTGTTGTAGTCCTTTCTCAAACGCTTTAATGGCTGTTTCAAGGCTTCCGTATGCTTCTACGGGATGGTTAGTCCATCTACCGGTTGACTTGTAAATTCTGTAGGAGAAACTCAAGTTTAAATAGAGTTGTGCCATTAAGGTAGAATCTGCGGTTGGATCCGCGTGATGCTTACACCGAACAATTGGGTTGGTATCACCATACACGCGGCGTTCCTCATCTATCCATGCTTGATACTCAGGGCGGATCTCGTATTCGTAACTCACGGGTAAATTTGGGTCCTCGTCATAGGGCAAAATTGGGATGCCCTTCTCTTCATCTGCGGGGCAGACCAAGGTGCGTTCATCCTTCAAGTACTTGGGATGGAGATCCGAGAGCCACTGAGGAAAATCACCGTGCTTCTTCTCATAGGCTTGGAATGCCTCACCTATTGCGATGAGATGTTGCGTACAGGCGTTCATTATAGTGGATTCTGTAATTATTTTTACACCAAACTCGGTGCGGTTAGGAAACCGCACCATAGCCGTCAATTTAGCGATTGTTGACGGTATTTGGGTGCTGCGTCTTTACAAATGCCGCCCCTACGGGGCTATGTTCTTGTGTTCCATGCGTTTCTACAGAGATGCCGCCCCTACGGGGCTAAAGACCACGCCTTCACCTGGCATTTTACAGACGATCCGAGGGAGTGCTTCTGCTTGAGAAAGCTTTTCTCATCGCAAGAAATACGCTATTTCCCTTAAATTGACACCTATGGTGCGGTTAGGAAACCGCACCTACCGGGCCCGCATGAAGCAGGGCACGGGTTTTCCAAAATGTAAACTTATTTTCGGATTTTACTATAAATTCACTATGTTCACTCCTGTATCTCAATGCTTGTGTTTTGGGAATATGTGAATATGGAAAATGGAATTTGGATAAGACGTTGACAAAAAACGACTACGTTCCGTTTATACACATTCGTGGATGCACTTTTATTGCAATAAACAAGTGTGCAAATTGCATTTTTACGTCCTTCTTGATGTGTCTTGGGTGTGACCTCAAAGCATTATGCTATGACTAAAACTCTCCAGAGACGGAGATTCGCTGTGAGCCACCAAGGGTGTGGGTATTGAAGGCGTAGTTGACGAAAAATGACATGTCATTTATTCCCAAGCGGAGTCCAGCACCTGCTGAGAGTCCATGCCCATTCCAGCCACCACGAAGTGCGAGGGTATTAAAGAGCCAGTATTCCGCGCCGACACGTAGGACAAGTCCGCCGCCAGCACCACCTACTTCCAGATCGGCTTGGTCGGTTTCAAAGTCCGCACCAATAGACCCTTTACCGAGACGTGGCACGGCAAAGTGGTAAGCTGTGCCGCATCGAAGCCGGCGCGTGCGCGTGAACGTCGGTTTGTCAGCAGTATCCCAACGGACTTGGGTACCCGTTGCGTCTAATAACATTGCGCCAACTCGTAAACCTCTGTAAGGTTCCGCAATCAGCCCAATGTCAATACCAAAACCGGTTCCACTGTTCTGAAAAATGGATTGGTTGAGGAGTTTGAGGTTGCCACCGACAGCCACCATAGAGTGGACTTGACGTGCATAAGAGATGAGTAGGGCGTTATCGGTATTGCTGAAATACTCGGCAACTTCAGGTTTGTCGATATAGGGTTCGCCATCCTCTTTGATGCCGTTACCGTTTTTATCCTGAAAATCGCCGAGGAACCCGTTATTGTTGACATCAATGAAAGTCGTGCGTGGTATATCGTCAACGCCGAGTCGGATCCAACTCAGACCGATACTGCCGATATCCTCGATTTGATAGACGTAGTTGACGAAGTTGTAGGTAACTAAACCTCTGCTGAGCCACCCCCCGTCTCCGGTGCTAAAGGTATCGGAATACATCGCCGCGAAACTATGTTTCTTGACTTTGGTAAGCCCAGCGGGGTTCCAGTAAGTAGCGGTTGCATCATCGGCGACAGCAACGAACGCGCCGCCCATCCCCAAGGCACGAGCACCTACACCGTGGCTAAGAAATTCGGCGGCATGTGCGCCTTCGTCAGCGGCGTGTCCCGTTGGAATCCCAATGAAGCACGTTGCCAGCATGCATAAGTAGATTGCTGATAATTTTACCATGATATTAAAGTTTATCCTACTCGTCCTTCTTCCCTATTATGGCACAACAGAGTGTGCCTACTACCATTGTTCTAACCCGGTGCGAAGTCGTATATAGGTTCACGAATAATAACACTCAAAACACTCCAGAATGCCCCAACACAATATTCACCGAGGATAACGCCGAAAAAGAAGAAAACCATTGTTCGGTAGGTACCCGGTCCTCCGAATCGGAGTGCCATCCATTTGAGAAAACTACTGATAACGAGGCAACTCCAAAAATAGCCAACGCCCCCGGTCATAGAGATAGGATAGCCTGCCGGATGGAGGGGCCACCAGATGAAACGCATCCGCATCACCATGAGGAAGAAGGTGAATCCCATGCCCCCTGCCATGAAGGACATTGCGGGGATGTCAGGATCGCGCGGGAAAGCGAACAGACCCGCGAGCCAACCGAATTGACCGATATGACCAACCGACGGTCCAATACCACCGCCTGCGCCTGTAATCGCGCCACCGAGACGATAGAGTTCGCTGAGCGTCGCCCAAAACGATGCCAGTGACCCCAAAACGACAGCAATAACCATGGCAAGCACCAAGCGTTTCGTGTTCATATTTGCCCGTTCTGCCATCTTGAACGCTTCGAGTTGATGGGGCATGATATGTTCACGATATCCGCGCCCACTGAAGAACCAAAAGTAAGGGAAAACCGTCAGGTTATTGGGCCCGATGCGACGCGTCCCCAAGATATTGACTAAGAACTGTTGTGCATTACACATCCCTGCCATCTCATGCGCCGGGGGACCGAGTTCCGCACGAACGCGTGTAATAGCAATCGAAATGGCAGAGAAGAAGGCAAAGAAGGGAAGAATAATTGGGAGGGTCATTCCCGCCTTCAGACAGAACCAGATAATATAGAGACTGGCAAGGACGATAAGTAAGAGTGATGTACGGTAACGGATCGGTTCTTGTGAGTCGTCAATCCCACCGGGCATTCCCAAGATGGTGCGCACGACATTCGCAATGTGTCTACGCGTTACAAGGAGCGCAATCACAAAGATCGCCATCCAGCCTCCAATTGACTGTTCACTCCCGTACGGGAACGGGGCTGGGATTGCGAGGGCACTGCCGAAAACCCGCTGTGCTTTCTCAAACAGGTAGAAAAACCACATAGAAAAGGAGAGATCCAGTGGTAAAAGAAAGCCTAAGCCAATTACAAACGGGTAGAGCGGGACAGGGATATTGCCGACAGCATTCCACGGTTTTTCAGTGAAGACTCTGCCCCAATTTCGGGCGTTATGACGGACACTGAAGTCTGGTAAAACCGGAAAAAAATGCGCCAAACCGTGCCAGACATTTATCACTGCGGCGATGATAAACCCATACCACAGGATACGACTTCGGAAGAGCTGCGCGGCGCCACCTCTTTCTGTAATCGCCATCGGAAGCTGGATAATTGGATACGCTAATTTTTCATGTTCTGTCCACTGTTTCCGAATCAGCACATTTACACAAATCATGATAGTACCGAGTGCGACAATAAGCGATGTCCACCACAAAGTCGGCATTATCCATGCCCCGCCAATTTTAGCATTGTAGAAGGGTGTGTTACCTTCGTAAAATCCGCGGATAAGCTCTCTGTCGGCGACAACAAGATGTTGCGGAATATAAGTATGGAACATATCCGCCCAATCGTTCTCAATTGTTGCGAACCAGAATGCGTGGGGGAGTGCTGGAATTGTAAGGGCTAAGGTATCATGCCCCGCCAAACCAGAGGCGATAGAGAGCATCGCGTAAATGGTAATCATCTCACCTTGCGTGAGTGCGGATCGTGGCGCGATACGCTTCAAGACGAGATTTATCAAGATCAAGAAAAAGATGTTGAGAACGACATTCCAGAAGAGGGAGATGGTCGTTGGATGCCCAGAATGCCAGACACACTCAACTTCGATGACCCAAAAGACGTTAGGGGGAATTAAGAAGATAGCGATGAGGATAGCACGCCATGTGACACCAGATTCACGGCGCTGGTTTCGTTCGTCAAGGTTTTGCACAGTTTTTAAATTATTAACTCTGGACCCCGCGCTGTACGGGTGAGGAATGTAATACAAGGAATAGATTTGGTTTATTTAAAACCAAATCCCCTCGCTCCTACCGTTTCGCGGTGGTTTCCGGTTAAGTCTACCCCTCTTTGGGTTGTGATAAGTTTCTTATTGTAGAGGCGGGGACTATAATACAAGGAACGGATTTAGTCTATTGCGAGACGCAATCCCCGCGCCAGTTTCAATCGTTAGAAAATCGCTAAAAATGTGTAGGCGGTTCGAGTTCCTTCAACTCCCAAAGGATATGATCAAATTCAAACGCGCCAGCGGCGTTCCCCCGGATCAGTTCTCCATCGATCCCCCACGCCAGTTTGTAAGCCGCGAGAATCTGTGTCAGTGAATTTTCTACATTACCATGGCACAGCAAGGCAACAGTACCGCCACCGCCACCACCAGTAATCTTAGCACCGTAGATACCCCCCTGTTCTCCAATTTTCCGAGCGATGTTCACAAGTCCATCAACTTCACGGGAACCGAGACCTGCAAAATCTCGGTAACTCATATTGGATTCGTACATGAGATTCCCTGCTTCGTTGAGGTAGTCTTGGATACGCTCGGCATCTTCATCGGCGTTTTTTATAGCAGCAATAAATCGCTTGACACGGGCATGTTCGTAAATAGCATGTTGGACCCGACTCCTAATAGCATATAATTTCTCTGGGTCAACCTGCGTAGCGGTATCGACTGTTTCGCCGTACTTGTCAAGAAACTCTGCGCCGGGCATCTGCTCAGGCAATAAGTGTTCGCACTGCTCGCGAAAATCCTGTACAGAAATGTTGCACAGGTAGTTATCTGCCAACGCCTCGGATAACTTTCGAGAGATGCTGCCTTCCTCAGAATCGAGATCCCCGTCTGACGAGAACGCCGCTTTGAGGATAGTCAATCCCATAAAAGTTCCAGTGCGTGTATCAATATAGGCAGTGCTCGTTGTGCTTCTGCGAACCTTCGTATGGATACCGACAAAACTCACGTTTAATGGGCATGAGACGAATTCGAGAATTTTGTCCGGTTGACAAAGAATCGAGAGAATTTTAGTTGATGTGCCAGCAGCAGCAGTCACCTGATCCATAATCCCACACGGGGCACCAACGATCCTATTTTCAACGATTTGTGCAAGGCGGGCTATCTCCATCGCGCCCAATTCTAAACCATAAAGTCGGTTGATCGCCATCAACGCAGCCACTTCAATAGCGGCAGAGGAGGCGACCCCACCACCGATCGGAATATCACTTTTGATAACTATCGTGGCACCGTGCGGAAATTGATCGATCTTTCCTTCTTTGAGGAGCACATAAAAAGCCCCAAGTATATATCCCGTCCACTCAGCCCCTTGTTCTTCACTGAAAAGTTCTCGAACCTGTGAATACGTTTTGAGGGTGCCATTCGTGTAGAAACTATCAAGCGAAAGATGAAAGTTGGCTCTGAATTGATCTCCCACGCGAAGCGTAATAGCAGAGAGGTATCTATCTGCTCTGACTTGGCATGCGGCGATTGCAGTGCGATTGAGTGTCATTTCAAAAACATTCGCGCCACAGTAATCAGCGATACCGCCCATAATGTCAAGTCTTGCTGGCGCACGGGTGACAATCATCTGTCCACCCCTTTGTAAGCCAAACGAAAAGAAGAGCTCAGGAGAGTCCTCCTGCAACAGATACTCCAACTCAAGGACCTGAAAGGATTTCACTCTGGGACCGTGGAGCTGTTCAACTTTCATTTGTTTTTCCAACCAGACTTCATTGTCCGAATGTGGTCGGCAACCGCTTTCTCGAACTCAGAACAGAAAATGCGTGTCAATGGGTCTCATTCAGTTTACACCTATCCCGTTAATTTATCAAGCCGTTTTTTCAAACAGAAACCCACAAAATTCCTCTTATCTTTTTGATAGTCAAGTCCCAACGTAGAAACATCTATGGATTAACGACTCTGACACTTTCCCCCTGTTTTAAGGAGTGCTGTCCAGCAGTGACAACTGCTTCGCCTTCGGTAAGTCCGCTAAGTACCTCAACTGCACCGCCACGCAAGAGACCTATTTCCACAACACGACGTTGGCTGACCCCATTTTCAATGACAAAGACGTTCTGTGTCTTTGTGTTAGAATCTTCAACGAGTGAGGCACGCGAGATGAGAATTGCATCCGTGTGTACTTCGACAGGAACGGTAACTTTCGCGAACATTCCGGGTTTAAGAGTACCTTCTGGGTTGTCAATGAGGATTTCAACAGTAGCTGTGCGACGCGCAGGCATTAAAGTTGGACTAATAAAAGCAACGTGACCGGACATCTGAACATCTATGCCATCGACCTCTATGGATGCCTGTTGATTAAGTGCCAATTGGCTCAACTGGACTTCAATAGCCTCAACGGCGGCTTTGACGGTATCGATATTAACGATCTCAAAAAGCGGTGATGCGGGAAGAGCCATACCTCCTAAATCCAAGTAGCGTCTGGAGACAACCCCGGAAATTGGGGCGTGAATTGTGGCATCGTTTAATCGTTTTTGAGCGAGCTTAAGTGCCACCTGTGCCTGCGTGCGTGCGGTTTTCGCAGACGTAATTTCGGCTTCCCAACTTTTGGCAGTCTTTAGTGCCTCCACGGCGTCGAGTCCAGCACGCGCAGTTTCGACTTGCGAACGCGCGAGTTCAATATCTTTCTCCCATGTCTTCGTAGCAACTTGGGTTTGAGCCAATCGTAAGGAGGCTTCCGCTTGCTCAACTTGTGCCTCCATGGCTTGAATATCCTCAGCACGCGCGCCATTATCAATAAGTTGAAGTTGTTCGGAAGCTATTCTATGTTGGGCAACGGCAACGTCTAATTGCGTCTTCGCATTCTCAAGAGATTGCTGGCTAATCGCGCCATTCTGGAAGAGTTGCCCCATCCGCTCGTGATTGCTTTTGGCATTCGCGAGGTTCGCATCGGCTTGACTCAATCCTGCCTGTGCTTGCCGCCGGTCTTCATCACGAGCACCGCTTTTGATTTTCTGAAGATTCGCGACAAGAGACGCCAATGCGGCTTGTGCCTGATCTATTTGCGTGACAGTTCGGATTTCAGAGAGGTCCTCTACCTGTTGTAGCGCGATCTCTGCGGCACGAAACTGTGCCGCCGCCTGGGCAATCTGTGAGTGTATCCGCACTTTTGCGAGTTGTTTTGTCTGTGCATAAGCGGTTTCCGCCGCCTCCAGCGTCGCTTCTGCTTGTTGCACTGCGAGTTTCAGTTCCTCATGCTCCACAACAGCAAGTGGTGCCCCTTTTTCTACGCTGTCCCCCTCATCTACATTTAAGCCAATGAGACGACCCGCGACTTTGGGAAAGACGCTGACTTGTGATTCCGCTTGAATAGTGCCGGACAATTCAAGTTCTGAACGAATCTCTCCGCGTTTTGCTTTCGCAACTTCCACCGGCTTCAGAACCGTAGCTTGTGCCTGTTGGGTTGTGGATTGTTCGGGTTTTAGGAACCGTGGCAGGCTAATAATCACTGCTATCGCTAATACTATGAGAACACCAATGAGTACTTTCTTCAATTTCTTTTCTCCTTTTAACCGACATCACCAATAACTTTTTGTCTATTGTAGTTTTTGTCCTATCGCTTTTTCGAGTCTCGCTAAACCGACAATGTAATCGTGATATGCCTGCAGGCGGTTAACTTCCGCCTGTGCGAGTGCGAGTTGTGTATCAGTCAACGCGACTGTGGTAATAATTCCGTTCTGAAATTGGAGATTCCCAATACGGACGCTCTCCCGTGCTTGGGTGACTGCTTCGCGTTGGACCTCAATGATCGTTTCTGCACCACGGAGGTTGAGATACGCTGAGCGTACTTCAAATTCAACCCCGACTTTCACTTGAGCACTGCCCAATTGAACCTGTTCGAGAACGGATTCGGTTTGTTGCACAGCTGCCCGCGTCGCAAATCCATCGAAAATCGGAATATTGATTTGGATTCCGAGACTCCAAATTCTATTCATTTCGGTGAGTCTTTCATTCTGTGAAATTTGATAGTTTGTGAAGAATCCGAGATCCGGACGGCTTCGTGTTTTGGCGATGTCGATCTGTTTGCGGGCAGCATGTTCAGTGAATTGTGTGCGATGCACTTCGGGACGATTTTCAAACGCCTGTCGGATGAGTGAATCAAGGTTTAACGCTGGTATTTTATGGTTTTCTGGAATTTCAAGTGTACCTTTAACGGATATGTTCCTGTCGAGGGGTATATTCAGCACTGTTTTATAGGCGTTTTTAGCGGTTTGAACACCATTCTGAGCACGAATGAGTTGTGATCTGGCATTTGCGAGTTGGACCTTAGCACGAAGGACATCGAAATTGGTTGCCGCACCTGCCTTAAGCGATGCCTCTGCGATTGCGAGTTGCTCTTCAACCAAGGAAACACTTTGCTGAGCGACTCTTACAAACTCCTGAGCGACTAACGAACCATAGAACGCTTCGGATACATCCAAGCGGAGCTGATTATAAGCGGCATCAACATCACGTTGCAGTGCCTGATAGTTGAGTTTCGCGGCTTGATAGCCGTAATAATAGCGTCCCCAAGCGAAGATGGGTTGCGTTAAATTGACGGTGCCTTGCGCGTTATGGTGAGCACCGAATTCCAATTCAATTAGATCGGATTCGTTATCTGCACTCGGTGGTGCCGGAGCGTCCATTCCTTCGCCCGGCGTTGGGAATCCAAAGCCACCTTCGGCTTGAATTACCGATTTTTGTATATCTTTAAAATAGGTATAATTACCACTGGCTGTTATTCTTGGTAAGAGTCCGGCGCGTGCTGCGTGAACTTGTGCCTCGGCGGCTTTAAGGTTCTGCTCAGCGGTCTGAAGGGTAAGATTGCTCTGTTTGGCAATCTCAATACTCTCTTCTAATGTTAAAACTTGTGGTTCTTGCGCTACAACGGAGAGATTAATTAGAAGGCATAGAAAGGCTCCAACACAAAAGTAGTGGCGGAACCGTAATGTATTCATTGCGGCTGCGTCCTCCAATATTAAACTAAAGACGGACGTTTACGAAAACACGTCCTTACTCATGAAATCATGACAGTTTAGATAAAATAGGGGCGAGTCTAAGACCCGCCCACCACGTTATTTCAACGACCCTTAATAGCGAATAATGGTTGTCGAATCGCCAACTGCCCAGATCTGACCACTTGGCGTTTGGACGAGATCCCACAGATTGCTCATCGTTGATGATTCCTGCATCAACCAAGTAACGCCGCCATCAGTTGTGTGAAGAATTGTTCCACCGTCTCCGGCTGCCCACCCTTCGTTGGCATCTCGGAACAGAACAGCATTCAGGTTAGCATCCGTTGGGACTGTCTGCTCGGTCCATGTTGCGCCACCATCGGTAGTTGCCATGATAGCACCCTGGTCGCCGGCGATCCATGCGGTCTGTTCGTTGATAGCATAGACATCATTCAATTTCGGTCCTTGCAAGATAGATGCCCAAGTTAGCCCGCTATCCATTGTTTTTGCGATGGTCCCAGCATCACCGACGATCCAACCGATACTTTCATTTACGAAGTGAACACCATAGAGGTTGTTAAAGCCTGCGCCTGTCATCATGGGATCCATGTCTTGACCGACCCATGTTTGTCCTGCGTCGTTAGTGTGCATAAGCCTTCCGGTTTCACCGACTGCCCAAGCGTGTGTCGGAGTGCCGAAACTCATGCCGTAAGATCCCATAGCACTCCGCCAACTCATTATGCCTTCAAATTGTATTCGCTGGGCAGTTCCATGTCCTTCATCGCCTGGGTCGCTGACCCCATGCCACGTTTTTCCGCCATCAAGTGTTTCGATTAACGCGGCATTGCTACCGACGACATACCCCCTATTTTCATCAACAAACCCAACGCCGAAGAGTTCAAAGACGTCGCCACTATTCTGAGGTTTCCAAGTTTCGCCACCATCGTTGGTGTGTAAAACGCTACCCGACAAGCCGACTGCCCACCCGAGTTTATCATTATGAAAATGGGCGGAGCGAAGTTCGCTTGTGCTGGAAACGACATCCCAAGTGTCTCCACCATCAGTTGTATGCAGAACCGTAGCGTCTTTACCAACTATCCATGCCTCGGTTGGACTCAGCATGTGAACACCTTCAAGGCGAGAGGCAACCGGACGCGGTTCAAGTGGCTCCCAAGTCGTGCCACCATCTGTTGTCCGGAGGATTACACCGAATTCCGCAGCGGCTATACCCACCTTTTCATCGGCAAAATGGACATCCCAAACAGGTTCAGGCATACCGTTAGAATGCGGGACTTTACTCTCTTGAACGGCCCACTCGTCACCGTCAACCGTTGCAACGACAGCGCCACCAGCACCGACTGCCCAGCCTACTTTGTCATTTAACATGGAAATAGCATCGAGCGTGTTGACTGTGGCACTCGTCTGGAATTCCCATGTCTCGCCCCCGTCTTTGGTGTGGAGAAGTGTGCCACCACCACCTGCCGCCCAACCGACGGTCGCGCTTACAAAATCAATGCCTTCAATTGTGTTATTGGTATCAATTTCCTGTTTCGCCCAAGTTGTGCCACCATTTTTCGTGCTAATGATGAGACCCCCATCGCCACTTGCCCATCCGTGTTGCTCATCAGCGAAGGAGACCCCTAAGAGTGCTGTGCGGGTGCCTGTATTTTTTTTCATCCAGGTCTGCCCACCATCCGTGGTTTTCAGGACCATCCCATCGTCTCCGACAACCCAGCCGGTTTGCGAATCAATAAAGCGGACTTTCTTGAGCATGATGTCAAACGGCAGTGGTTGACTCGGTTGCCTGTTCCATGTCATACCACCATCTGTGGTATGCAGAATTGTTGAATTGCTACCGACAATCCATCCATGTTGTGCGTCTACAAAAAAGACATCTGAAAAACCCGCCTGCCACTCGGATTCGTTCACTTTCACCCATGCTTTTTGTGCAAACGCGAACTGCAGGGTGCCAAGTAGAAGCAGTGCTATCAGAATAGATAAGATCTGTCTTCTCAGTTTCATCAAGTTTCACAGCGTCGAAACCCATACCTTTCAGGTGTAGAGTGAACGCTGACCTCCTTACGTTTTATTAACATGGGCTTACAAACAATGCCCTTCGTTTTAGATAGTGCCTTATCCTGTCCAAGAACTGTGAATCGAAGCCTACGCGCTTCATTCTATGCTTAATATAATACCACGACTCCATAATTCATGTCAATCGAAAAGTATAAGCGGTTCGGTTTCAGTTTCCTGTCATATTCGCATAGAAGAAACAATGATTCTATCGCCATAAAATTTGGATTGACACCTGCTCAACACTCATGGCATAATAATTAGACGTAATTTCAAATAAGTCTCACATACCCCTTAAACTCGGTTTGTCCGGAGGCAAACATCTAAATAGATTAGGAGATTTCCATGAATTTTATAACGCGATTCACCTTTGTAGGACTCAGCTTAATACTGAGCGTCTGTCTACTCGGCACCCCTGCGCTTGCACAACTTGAGATAAAAACGTTGACAGGTCTCTGGTTGTTCGATGAAGGTAGCGGTGATATTGCCGCAGATTCTTCAGATAATGGGCTTGATGCGGCAGTGGTAGGTAACCCGACATGGGTTAGCGGTGTATTTGGTTCTGGGTTAGAACTCAATGGCTCAGATGCTTATGTTGAAGTTCCTGCACACGTGAATCCGACTGATGCTATCACTGTCTCGATTTGGGTTAAAAGTATGACAGATAACTGGAATCAGCACGGATGGATGGTTGAGAAACGGGATGCGTATATTATCCACCCGAATGGGGACACCAAAAACGTTTCCTGGCCCATTTGTAACAACGGATGCTGGAACAAGCCGGGTGGTTGGCGCGACGGCGAAGTCGGTCCAGGGGACATCACCGATTGGCATCTTTATACCACCACTTTTGACAGTGCAACGGGTGAATGGAATATCTATATTGACGGTGTGGCAGAAAGCACAATGGAAATCAACACCGATCCGATTGACGCTGATGACGGGCCGCTTTATATCGGTAGAGATACCTGTTGTGATGGTCGATTCGGCGATGCGGTCATTGATGAGGTCGCCATTTTCAACGTTGCGCTGAGTGCTGCCGAGATCAAAACGATGATGGATAAAGGGCTTTCCGCGTTGCTACTGACATCGGTTGACCCCGCGGACAAACTCTCAACAACGTGGGCGGATGTTAAACAGCAGTATTAATCCAATCAATCGGCGGGTGAAGTTTGCCTTTACCCGCCTTTTTCTTAACCTAAATATCAGGAGATAAATTACATGCTCATAAGAACATCAGTGTTGATCCTATTCATTATGTGCCTCTTTGTGGTCCCCCCTTTAACCCACGCGCAACTTCCATTAGACGGTGTCGTAAGTTACTGGTCCTTCGATGAAGGCACTATCGCTGGTGGCACCGTTGAGGACGTTTTAGGTGACAACGATGGCGAACTCGATGGAAATCCGAAACAGGTTGCCGGCAAAGTCGGAAAAGCACTCGAATTTAACGGCGAGAACTTCGTCCATATTCCGGGCACTGCTTCATTAGAATTTGCCGGTGCAGAAGAGATGAGCGTTGTGGCCTGGGTGAATGCTGACAGCGACAGTCCTGTGAAAGGCGTTGTCGCTGGATGTTGCGGGACGATTGTAGCGCAGCGCGACATCAACGGTTGGGCATTGCGTTTTGATGGTAGAAATGCCGGACAGGAAATGGAATTCATTGTTACACCCGGATGGCAAGGCGATGGTGGGTTCGGTGCTGCGGCTTTCAACAAAGGTGAATGGCACCACATCGTAGGCATTGTCAATAATAAAGATATGCAGCTTTATGTTGATGGTGAATTAGAGAAAGAACAAAACTACAACGGACCTATGACAACCGGTGGTTCAGAAACCGAGATTGGTAAAGCAGGCGATGGTGGCTTTGTCGGGATCATCGACGAGGTCATGATTTACAGTAAAGCCCTCTCAGCAGATGAAGTTGAACAGATCTTTGAAGCGGAAGGTCTTCCGGTACAACCGCAGGGTAAACTCACGACCCGTTGGGCGAAAATCAAATCTTCACTCTAAAGTAATACACTCCTTTGATGGGCGGATTTTTATGGATTTGTCCATCTCTCGCCACCATCAATTTTGCTGCCCCTGTTAACCTTCCACAATTTCTTTGACATCAACTTGCTTCTATGCCATACTGAATCAATAAGTTCGGGCTTAATTCCAACTGTGAGGAGTGATCAGGAATCTGTTCCTGTCGCTTAGACTTCATCTGAGAAAGGAACTTTCGGCGTAATTCCCAAGCCGAAAATTGGCTACCAAAATTATGGAACCAGTAAAAGTAGGCGTAATCGGGTGTGGTGTGATCGGCAGCAATCACCTCAGTATCGCATCAGAGGCATCACATATTGAGTTAGTTGCTGCAGCGGACATGATCGAGGCAAACAGAACACGTGCTGCTGAACGTTTTAATCCACCCAAAATGTATAGCAACGGCGATGATTTGCTCAACGACGATGAGATTGAAGCGGTTGTTCTCGCATTTCCGACGCAATACCGGACGGCTGTAGCCTTGCGAGCATTTGAAAGAGGCAAGCATGTGCTGATTGAAAAACCGATCGCGATGAATTCCGCTGAGGTTGAACAACTCATCGCGGCACGAGGGGACTTAATCTCAGGGTGCTGTTCCTCACGGAAGCGTTTCACGGCATCCGCACGGTTTGCAACGCAACTCATCACAAGCGGGGGTCTTGGAGAACTCCGTACTGTCTATTGCCGTGCCATCATAGGAGCCGGGAAAGAACCGGACACACCACGTCCCGCTTGGCGATTGATTAAGGCTCTCAACGGTGGTGGTATCCTTGTCAACTGGGGATGCTACGACTTAGACTATCTACTCGGCATTACAGGGTGGCAACTCAAACCAGAAACTGTATTTGCGCAAACGTGGACTGTACCTCAAGTGTTTGAATCGCATATCGCGTCTGGCTCCGACGCTGAAACGCATTATACCGCAATTATCCGTTGTGAGGGCGGCATTGTACTCAGCGTGGAACGGGGAGAGTTCATGACGATGCATTCGCATGCAGACTGGGAAATTATCGGCACAGAAGGCTCCCTCAAACTGAATATGCAGGATGGAAAACCGGAAAATATCATCCATAATCGTACGACGACAGAAGGTGGTGTAGCGTCTACAACGCCCGCAGAAGCGGATGAAACATCTGAAACGGAACACAGCACGCCGTTGTCTGATTTTGCCGCCGCTATCCGAGAGAACCAACAGCCCTCAACGAGTTTGGAAAAAGCCCTTGTCGTTCAGCAAATTACCGACGCTATTTACGCTTCCGCAGAGACAGGAAATACTGTGGAAATAGGAGGATAGACATGAAATCCCGTGGACTCGCAATATTGGGAAGCATCTGCCTCAGCCTCATCATCATCTCACTTGGCAATGCCGAAATTAACATTGACGACTTTGCTGGCATCTGGCTCTTTGATGAAGGGAAAGGATCCGTTGCTACAGATTTTACCGAAAACGGGAACGATGGAGAGTTTGATGGACCTAAATGGATAAATGGAAAGTTCGGCAAAGCACTGGAATTCGATGGAAGCCCGAAATATGTCGTTATTGCGCATAACGACCTCTTCAACTTTGAGGATGATGATTTTACTGTCGGATGTTGGATGAACTCGGAAAACAAAGATGCGTATGTTATCATCAAACGGAACGGTGGTGCCGGGTTCTGGGCGATGAGTTCAAGTATCGATAGAGATACCGGCTTCTTCATCTTCGAAGGAGGCGGACAACACATTGACGATGGTAAAACTGATATTGTTGGAAAGGGTTGGCATCATACCGTTGCTGTTCGTAAGAAAGGCGTTATCTCCTTATACGTAAATGGCAAAAAGGAGACAGAACGGAATGTCGGCGCGACTATGGACAGTCCCGCTATTCTGAAGTTCGGTGGTTGGGGTAGCGAAAATCTCGTTGGCGGATTAGATGAAGTTTTTGTGACCAAAAAGGGTGTGGCGTTAGAGGAAGAGGATATTCAACTCCTCGCGGAAGAAGGCTGGGAGGTTGCGTTAGACGTTTCGTCGAAAGGTAAATTAGCGACGACTTGGGCGACATTAAAAGCTCAATAGACCCCGGGACACTCTCAAGGAGAAAGAAATGTGGGCGGGAACCTATTCCCGCCCTTTTTTATTTATACAAAAAATTTCTCAGCAACTTCGGCTTTGAAATTCTTACCCATGACTCGGTAACCTTCCGCATCCGGATGTAGAGCATCTGGAAGTAGATGTGTGTAATCACTCCCAAACACACGCAACCCATCAACGTAATGGACGTGCTGATCGCCGTGTGATTGAAGTGCCTCAGCGGCGGCTTGTACCTCTTCGCGCATCCCCTTCAAATGGAATCCTACGGTATTTGGTGTCTCCTCTCTCGGTGGAGAACAGATAGGAGACATCAGCACAAGCGGTATATCTGGATGTTTCTCACGGACAATCTGGACTGCTCCGATAATTGCGGGACGAAATGCCCGCGGTCCCAAACTGGATGCACCTTGGATGTTAATGCCGAGACACATTGAGATATAATTGGCAGGCAGATCGCGGATCATCCGTGCCACCATTGCATCAAGATGGCACTGTCCACCGTAACCGAGACAGGTTAAATTCAAACCGTGCTGACGCGCGACAATCGCGGGCCACGTTTGTGTCGACGATGCCGCCGTCCGGCACTGTGTGATAGAACTCCCATACGTCACCCACCGGGGTCGAGTATCATCGAACGGGTTTAGTGTTGCACCATCATCTATCTCCAAATTGCGGAGTTGAAAGCTTCCGAATTGCGGCAACCATAACTCAATCAATTTTTCCCTATCGGACAACCCTTCAAAAGCGAAGTTGTCTTTTTGCGTCAGGTCAAGCGAGGCGACGATTTCACCATCACAACAGAGATCCAGCATTCCGCTCTCGTTCTGTGCCACGATACTGCCCGAAACCCGCGTTGTATTGCTCCGAAAACTGATGCGAACGCCCGCAGGCATCGCTGAGCGTTCCAGTAACGGCTCTGGGAATAGGACATGCATCGGGTGCGGTGTGCGCCACGGCATCACCCAATCCTCAGTTTTCTGTAGGGAGACAGCCCCCTGCCAAGTTAATTGTGGTGCATCCGGCTTCAATTGCATTGTGCTCTCCTTTATCCGAAGCAGTTATATGGTATCAACTAAGGCACGCAGTTGCCGCACCCCCTTCAACATATCCTCTGGTTGTCCCCAATGTTCAATGCTCGCTGAGCCGGTGAATCCGTCAGCGACGAGTGTCTCCAACACCTCTTTATAGTGCAATCCTGTGTCGCCAATTGGATCAAGGTTTTTCTCACTGTTCGGTTTGACATGGACATGCCGCACCAACCCTTTAATATGGGCGTACCCCTCCGGCAACGGATTTTCTCCGCAGTGCAGTCCGTTGTTGACATCCCAACACGAAGTAAGAGAGGGAGAATTTCCGAGCGCATTGATGACGGCACGTGTCTCTTCGCAGGTTCCCGCGAGGCAGGCACTTTCATTTTCAAAGCACAGCGTAACGTCTGCATCCTCTGCTACCGGAACGACAAGCGAGAGTTTCTCGACGATGCGTTCCATATAGTCGTTAATATCTGGACGCGCCGCGCCTTTCGTCCGACGATTCGGATTCCAAAACGTAAATCCTCGAATGACTTGTGTATCAAATGCGTGTGCCAACGTCACCATTCGGTCAAAGTGTCGTCGATGCTGTTCGTACTCCTGTGGATCGTCAATGGAGCATTTACCGAAGGGCGATCCGACACTCGCAACACGGACATTATAAGTGCTGAGTACATCTTGAGCACGTTTCACATCGTCATCGTCAATTTCGGTCACGTGTTTTCCCCAAACACCGCCACGGACTTCGACGGTATTTGCCCCGGCTTCAACACCGAGTTTAATAGCTTCCTCAAAATCGGTTTTAGAAACCTCGTCAGCAAAATAGCAAACATCAATCATTTCAAATGACTCCTCCTAAAATTTCTTTAACTGTGCAAGTATTGGTTCAGGACCGATGCGTTTACCACCCCTTGCATCAAGGTATTTCCACGCGACGTTACCATCCTGATTAACAATATAGACCGCTGGACGTGCTACCTCGACCTCACTCGGATCAACGACATTATAAGCCTCAATTGTCTTCGTTTTTTCATCCGAAAGCAAGATATAGCCAATTTGGAGCGTCTTCTGCGTTGAATTAACAGTCGCTATCGGATCGGCACTGATAGCAATCAGTTCGGCACCTTCAGCTTGAATGTCTTCATAACCTTCCTGCAACTCACCGAGTTGCGTTCGACAGTCGCCTCATGTACCAGTGCGGTAAAAAACAATAACCAGTTTCTGTTCGCGATACTCCGAAAGACTATGGAATTCCCCATCACCATCTGGAAGCGAGAATTCAGGGGCGAGTGCGCCGATATCCAACCCTTCACCCATAGGAAGTTTTTTAGCTGCGTCCTCCGGTGCTGTTACGACGTTGGTCGTTCGTTCTGCGTCGCCACAAGCAAGGCATAAAAAAATGCTAACGACGCACAGGGCTGAGAAACCTGCTAAGTCGATTTTACCCGAAAATCGCAATATCGGGTTTACAATCCAATTGTCCATCAGTTTAAATTGCATGTTTCACGTCTCCCTTCATCGCCTTGTGCGTGCATCCAATGTTGGACATCAGTGCGCATCTCTTCAAGAATCGGACGCATTTCTGGACTGAAAGCCAAATTGTTGAACTCATAGGGATCTGTTGTTACATCATATAATTCCTCTACAGGGTGATGTTGCGTGAGATAAACAAGTTGTGCCGTTTGCGGATCAGTCTCGGCTTTTTCGACCCAACTGTTCCACACCTCAGCATGGCTCTCGGTGATGCCTTCAACCTCGGTAAAGTGGGTGGTCCATCTGTTTTCGGGCATCAGATTCAAAATGTATTTGTAGCGGTTATTGCGGACGCAACGCTGTGGGAATACGTTCATGTCCCCGTCGCGGGTATGCGTACCGTAGATTTTATCTCGGAAAATTGCTTGCTGTCCGAGCAGCACATTTTTAAAACTTCTGCCGTCTAAATCGTCAAGTGGTTCACCACCAGCGATGTCTACGAGTGTCGGGAAGAAATCAACATGCGAAACCATCGCATCGGAGACAGTGTTCGCAGGAATCTCGCCGCGCCACTTGGCAAGAAACGGTAGACGAATGCCAGTATCATATAAAGTCCATTTACAGTGGGGCCACTCGGCACCGTGGTCGGTCGTGTAGATGAAGAGCGTATTGTCGGCATATCCGTGTGTCTCTAACATTTTATCGACTTCGCCGATACGGGTGTCCATCGTGGTGACATCCTGATAGTAGTTCGCAAGCGCATTCCGAGCGATCGGTGTATCAGCGATATAGGGCGGCAGTGACAGGGCATCAGGATCATAGATTTTGTTCGGTTCCCATGTAACGTGCGGATTGCTATCGCCGAGGATGAGACATAAGGGTTGATCAGGATTCTCCTGTCGATGGCCTGAAAGAAACCGTTCAACCGGCGCGGTATCGAGCCCTTCTGCGCGATATTTCCGGTTATGCTCGGCACGCTTTGGAAGAAAACCACCGATGTACTCAAAATCGAAAAGGCTCTCTGGTTTCACATGCGTTTTGCCGGCGATTGCTACGCGATAACCGAGTTTTCGGAGCGTATCCGGTAAGGCACTCAGATGCGCGTGGCACTCCGTATGATTTCCCATTGCCCCGTGTCGAGCCGGATAAAGTCCTGTATAAAGGGTGGAACGGGACGGTGCACATGTCGGTGTCGGTGTGAAAGCGTACGTAAAACGGATTCCCTCCTCAGCGAGACCATCCAAATGCGGGGTCTGGATATGTGCGTTTCCGTAACAACCGAGGTATTCCGAGCCGTGATCATCGGACAGATAAACGACAATATTCGGTTTCTTCGATGCCATAGGTTAGTAGTCCTTAGCAGGTGGGAACGGCTTCGGTTGTTCAGCGGGTTTATTTTCCTTAGGGACAACTTCGGGTGGGAATTGGGTGCAGACTTCACCGTCCTTCAATACCCACCGGAAGTTATGCCAACGATTACGCGTCTTAGAGATCTCTGGATTTGTATAGACCCCTGCGACAGCAATACGACTCTTTTCGCTCTTGTTCGGCGGACTATAGTGCCACATACTGCTATGCCAAATGACGACATCTCCGGTATCCAATTCAATATGATGCACGCCGTGCTTTTCGATCATCTCCTGAACGGCTTCCCGTGGCAGTTCACCGTGTATGCTATCGGGATATAAAACGTGTTCAACGATCTCGGTTTTGTGGCTACCGGGGATAAACTGCATGCATCCATTTTCCCGGGTTGCAGGCTCAAGGGGTATCCAGAAGTTGAAAGGCTCGGTTTCACCATCACGCCAGAGTCCGTTGTCTTGGTGCCACGGCGTTGCGGCACCGGTACGTGCTGGTTTGAGGAAACAACTATTGAACTTCATGATGATATCGTCGCCGAGAAAATAGCGTGCGATGTTGAGCACTGCCGGACCGGCATGGATGTTGTGCCATATCAGCGGGGATTCGACACAGAAGTTGGCGAGTTTGCGAAAGCGTGCGATACGTCCTTGTGGTGAGTCGTCCATCGGGTCCATGGGATCGACATCGGCGAACTCACCGGCGTTGGGTAGCATAAGGACGTTACGAATGACACCGCGAAGTTCTGCTGCCAAGTCTTGTGAGATAATATTACGAAGGATAAAGTAGCCTTCGGTCTCGTATTGTGCTTTTTGTGCGTGGGTTGGTTGCCATCGCGTCATTGTCATGTCTATTCTCCGGTTGCAAGGGGAGGGTGTGTCCGAGATACTCGCCCATAAGTTAAACAAAAAGGTCTTGAACCTGACATCGGAAGCCTTCGACGACATCGCCGCCATCAAGCGTGTCAGCTCCACGTAGAACGGTAAAATCTTCATTGGAGCGATAGACCTCTGCAAGCATGTGTGTCAACCGCCTCAGCGATCTTTGAGACGTCCCCAAGTGGTGGTCAGCAAACCGTTCGGAGAAACGGGTAGGACGGCTTCCACGCCTTTCATCAACTCAGCAATTTCCGCCTCCGTGATACCGCGGTTAAAGAAGATAACCTCGTCCAATCTGCCGATAAACTTTTCACCGCCGAAGGTGCCGAAAAGCAGTTCACCTGCTTGATCTACATCACCGCCCTGTTTAACAGCAGATTCAAGCGTGCCATCTACATAAAGTTTCATTTCACTGCCATCGTAAAGCCCAACGATGTGATACCATTTTTCGGGTTCAATGACGGTTTTTCCCCACACGCCGCCGGTAAACCCGCCACCCGACCAGATACCGAAGACATAGCCACCCGGTACCCTTTCGCCTCCGGATTGGACTTCCAGTAAATAGGAACCGTTCCGCCGAATAGCGGTATCGGAAACACCTTTATTCATGTAGACCCAAGTTGCGATGGTCATCTGGTCTTTGAAATTGAGGCTATCAGAGGCGTCAACAGTCACGACCTCCGGCGGTTCAAATTCCAAGGCACCGCCGAATTTTCCCTCCGCCCATTTCGCACCAGTAATTGCGCCGTCGTTCCCGTTGCCCGATGTATCCGCTGCGACACCACCTTTGCCTTCGTCAAAAAGCCAGATGCCGACTGCATCGTCCAGCAGTTCTGCCGAAAGCGGAGTTGTTGCGACACAAAAACCACCAATGATAACAAGCCAATATATTCGTTTCATTTTCTTTCCCCCTGATATACAAGTTTAACAGAAAGAAAAAAATGTGTCAAGATTCTGCATACGCGTGCCTGTTGAATAATTTTGGAAAATATGATAGAGTGTAACAGTAAACATTACTCTGTGAATTGAACTATGCTAACTCAAGAAATGGTAGCCGATGCCCCTTCGGACCCGGGGGTTTACTTTTTCCGCGGAGTTTCGGGGAAAATCCTCTACATCGGCAAGGCGAAATGTCTACGGAAGCGTGTCCGTTCCTATCTCCATAAGGTTAAAAAACGTCCAAGCAAAATCAAACGGCTTATCCGGTGGACAACAGATGTTCGCTATCAGATCTGTCGTTCGGAACAGGAAGCACTCTTCTTAGAATCGCGACTCATCCAAGAATATCAACCTTCCTATAATACCGCTATGAAGTATGGACGGAGTTCTTGGTATATTCGGATAGATGTCGGAGAGGCTTTCCCGCGCCTTGACAAGGTCTCCGAAACACAGCCGGATGGTGCGAGATATTTCGGTCCGTTGTCGAGTCGGCGATGGACAGATGAAGCGATAGACGTTTTACAGCGGATATTTCCGATTCGGACGTGCGAAGGTGAGATTACACCGATTCTGGGATTTCGCGCCTGTTTCCAGTACGATCTGAAACGGTGCGATGCGCCTTGCGCCGCACTCATTACGCGCGAACTCTATGGAGAAATGATAACCGATATTGTCAATTTACTGGACGGCGAGTACGAAGAAGTGCAGAAAAGTCTGGTCGCAAAACGAGATAGGGCATCAGAGGCACTGGAATTCGAGCGTGCGGCTTCATTTCAAAAACAGTTGCAACGGATTCAGAAGGTTTTTACGTTTTTAGACGTGCATCGGAGGTGAAACCGTGGCATCAGAAAAAACTCAGAAAGCGGTACTAGGTGGACCTGATGGAACGGCACGATGCCGCTGCGGTCGGCTGCGTTATCCACGCTATCGGTTATGTCCTAAGTGTTACTACAAAGGAGCTCCGGTTTCTGTAGACCGCAAGAAATTGTCGCGTGCTGATATACTCAAGATGCAGGCACCCAAAACGATGCCGCTTTCGGATCGACAGGAGCGGATCCGATTTTTGGAAAATCGGTATGGATCGAAACTGCGTGGACAGGATATTCGTTTCATGAAAAACACGCAATTATACGCGTTATCGGAGCAAGCGGGTTATCAGCGACGGTAAATTTTTCACCATTTGGGTGTACTTTTGGACGTATTTATATTAATTTGAAAAAATTCTTGCCTTAAAAATTAATATGTGTTAAAATAGTGAATAATTAATTCAAGGAGGTTGACCACATGTATATTGCAAGATTATCGCTTGTTTGTCTTATGGCTTTCGTATTCATGGTAGGTTGTGGTATGCTTGCGAAGAAGGCAGAGATGTCTGAACCCGCTGCTAGTACCACGGAAGAAGCCGCAATGAAATCCGACATGAAGGCGGATGGCGACATGATGGAAGCCGCCGTTGAAGAGGTCACACTAAACGTCACGGGTATGACATGAGGCGCGTGTACCAGTAAGGTGCAGGATGCACTCAGCAAAGTCGCCGGCGTTTCTGAAGTAGTGAGCGTCTCTTCATCGGATAATACGGCTGTTGTGAAGGTTGAGAAAGGTAAAGTTAAGACTGCCGATCTCACCACCGCAGTTCAAGGTGCTGGCTTCAGTGCCGAAGTCGCCCAATAAGGCTAATAAATCAGAGGGGTGGGTTTACCCACCCTTTCTTTCTATATGTATAAGTTGCAAACCACATCTTTCTTGCAACCTAATCAGATGAAATGCCAACCATTAAACTAAAGTTGAAGAGACGCGATCGAGAGATCGTCCTACCAATAAGGGGTATAAACTTATGCGTCAGTTAAACGCGAGAATGCTATTCGTCTGCTTTGCAGCACTGCTGTTTGTGTTCGCGTGTGCAGACACCTCAAAGAAAGAGGCAGAAGAAGCAGCACCAGCGCAAACAGCAGAAACAGCCATTGAGGAAGTGACACTGGCTGTGACCGGCATGACATGAGGTGCGTGTACCAGCAAGGTGCAGGATGCACTCACAAAACTTACCGGTGTGACTGAGGTCGTCAGTGTTTCTATGGAAGAAAATAAAGCTGTGGTGAAAATTGAGAAGGACAAGGTTGAGAAAGATGCGCTCGTGAAGGCGGTTACAGATGTAGGTTTCAGCGCGCAAGTCGCCAATTAAGGCTTAGTTGACTGAGCGA
This sequence comes from Candidatus Poribacteria bacterium, assembly GCA_965232545.1. Lineage (GTDB taxonomy): Bacteria > Poribacteria > WGA-4E > WGA-4E > WGA-3G > WGA-3G. Next base: position 5,483,777 of record OZ246979.1, on the reverse strand, counting down.
GATTCACTCGTCTCACCTTGTCAGAGAAAAGTAAATTATGTTCCAATGCGAGGTTGTTACACCTCGCATTTTTTTATTTCAGAAATTACCCGATTTCTAACCTACTTAGGACTTACGCAGTTTTGAGCGCAGCATGTTTCTGTGAGAGGGATCCTAAAAAACGACGAACACGTCTTTGGCACAAACTAACAGTTTATGCTACAAAAGAGAAGCGTGCGTAAGTCCTGCTACTGTCCCTTGTGAGAGGGATCCTAAAAAACGACAAACAGGTCTTTGGCACAAACTAACAGTTTATGCTACAAAAGAGAAGCGTGCGTAAGTCCTGCTACTGTCCCTTGTGAGCATAAAGCGGATCGTCAAGTAGAGATTGCACTTCGTAGATAGAACCCTTCAGTTCTGCATAGGGTTCCGGCATACGCACTGGCGCAGCGACCATCCGTGGCTGATTCGTCGGTTCTCCACGGATAATCGTGTCGTTGAAAGTCTCCCAATCCGGAATACCTTTCAGGGGCCACGCATCCACTGCACAGTATTGGGCAAGTTTTAAGCGGCGCGGTTTGTCTGAGGTATTCGGGGCAGAACCGTGCAACGCCCGAACGTGATGGATCGTGATGCCACCCGCCTTCAACTCAACAGGCACCGCACCTTCTGGTGTGAAATTGGGATCCGTTACTGCTCCAATAAATGCGCCGTCCTGGTGATGGTCTAAAGTCGGTCCCTTGTGAGAACCAGGAAGTATCATCAATGCGCCGTTCTCTACCGTCATGTCATCAATGACGACACCGACTGCGAGTAGGTCGTCGTTTGTATGCGGATAGAACGCCCAATCCTGATGCCATTCAACCGGACTTCCAAACTCCGGATACTTCATGTTCAACTTATGTCCATTATACCGAACGCCCTGTCCGATGAGTTGCTCCACAATATCCAAAATCCTGGGATGCCGTAAGGCGTAATCGTAGACGACGTGGTGTAATCCGGGATTTTTGATCCGCCGCACGCGCGGGCTCGTCGGCGTATGTCCCGGTTCCAGGTCAAAGATGTCGGTATGTTCGGTAACCTCTCTCGATTTTTCGACGAATTCATCGGTGACGCGTTGGAGATCCGCAACTTCTTCTGCTGTCAACACCGCCTCAACACCGAGGTAACCATTCTCGTGATAAAAATCACGTTGTTCTTGCGTGAGCATTGTTCTGTCACACTCCTCTTCGCGAAATGATGTTTCTATCATAGTTCAAAACGTTAAAATTTTCAACTCATAATTAACAATTTTTTATAAACGTCCTGTACCTTCTGAACATGCCTTTCAACACCGAAGGCTTCCTCAGCGTATTTTCTTCCGTGTTGTCCCATACGTACGCTTCGGTTCGGATCTTTAGCGAGCTTAACAATCTTATTTGCCATTCTGTCTATGGGGTCTAACGGCGCAACGTATCCTGTTTCACCGTGAACAATCATTTCAGCAGTACTGCCAACTGGCGTGCCAACGACAGGTTTGCCTGCCGCCATCGCCTCTGCGATAACACTCCCTGCTGAAAGGGTTACGAGTAGATCGAGTTCCTGCATCGCCTTAGGCATATCGGTGCGGTGACCAGTGAAGTGAACGAACGCCTGCAACTCATATTTGGCTATTAATTGACGGACTTCCCGTTCATAAGAGCGATGCTCCGGTGCCCCCAGTGCGCTACCGATAATACGAAACCTAACCTTTTTGCACTGTGGAACAATCTTGGCGGCTATTTCAATAAACGCTTTTTGACGTTTAAAGGGTTCAATCCTACCGACAATACCGACGACATATTCCACTGAGTGGACGGGTTCAGAAGCCGGTTGAAAAACCGATAAATCAACACAATTGCGGACGACATCAATCTTTTGCGCATCAATCCCTGCTTGAATCAGTGGAACACTACTCTGTTCCGAGATAGCGATAATACTGTCCATCCGGTCGAATTTGTATTTTCGCACCTGTGTCGGCGTGAGGAGATTCCGCACGTGCGAAACGACTGGGATTGCTAACTGTTTTCTAACCGACCATAGATACGGGTTAAACCACGAATCCGAGGTATGGACCAGGTGAGCATCGTGTGTCTCGGCAAGGTTCACCAATTTTTTCGCGGCACTGTACCTCGCTATTACCGATTTCACCTGTCGCCACGGTGGAAGATCGAGGATCACTGTAGGAACATCAGCACACCTCAAGTGTTCTACAAAAACACCATCATCAGGACAAACAACAAGCGGACAATAGCGCGTTCGATCAATATTCTCAACGAGATAAGCAAGTTGCTTCTCACCGCCACCGATGCTCGAACCGCAATGACTGAGGTAAAGTATCGGTTTTTTGTCCATAGTCTTCTTAGACGGGGAAATCAAGGTGCTGATCCCGGAAAACCTGGCTTACCGATCGGTGTTGATGTACTCTCAATATGGCTTGCGAGAGGAGTGGCGCGATAGAAAGCACCTGAATTTTTCCATCCAACTGTTTTTCAGCTGGCACAGGAATTGTATTGGTGGTAACCACTTCCCGAATTGATGGGTGATTGAGTCGTTCCAACGAGGCACCGACAAGGACAGGGTGTGCGATACTTACATAAGCAGGTTCCGCACCCGCCTCCGCTAACGCCAATGCTTGTTGGTAAATGCTGCCTCCGGTCTGTATTTCATCGTCAATAACAATAGGAGTTTTGCCTTCAACGTCTCCAACAAGTTCGACGAATTTAACGGTTTGTCCATCAACGCCAGTTCGTCGCTTGTGCATAACCGCTAACGGGAGATGAAGAATATCGGCATATTTCTCGGCTAATTTGACACGCCCTGCATCAGGTGCAACAATTACACCATTTTCAAGCTGTTTCTCTCGGAAGTAATTTGTCAAGGTCGTTAGAGCGGTCAAGTGATCCATAGGAATATCAAAGAAGCCTTGTATCTGTGGCACGTGTAGATCGATAGCCATGACGCGACTTGCTCCGGCGGTCGTTAAGAGATTCGCCACGAGTTTCGCACTAATCGGTTCTCGCCCTGTCGTTTTGTGATCTTGGCGTGAGTATCCAAAGTATGGAATAATCGCGGTAATCTGCCGGGCTGACGCGCGTTTCATGGCATCAATTGTGATGAGCAGTTCCATCAAGTTTTCGTTGGCAGGTTGACTCGTTGGCTGCACAACATAAATGTCTGTACCTCGGATACTTTCCTCAATCTGGACGCGAGTTTCGTCGTTAGGAAACGGACCGATTGTAATTTTACCGAGTTCAACACCTAAAATCGCGGCGATTTCCTTCGCCAACGCCGGATTCGCGCTTCCAGCGAATAGCCTGAAATCGCCGTTAACTTGCTGGTCAATCAGTGGGGACATGCCAAAATCTCCTTTTTTTGATTTATAGACCTCTGGACTGCGCTCCAAATGTAAAGCATTCTGCGCAAGCCTCTATATTTCATCTATTCGGACGCATTCGGTGCAGTTGGCGGATTTGGTCTGGGAATAGACCAAATCCATTCCTCGTATTACATTCCGCCCCTACCGGGGAAGTGCGTAAGTCCTATTAGCAAAGTGATTTACCAGTCATCTCAGCAGGTTGTGCCAAACCGAGAAGGTGTAGTGTTGTTGGTGCGATGTCGGCAAGCCGTCCGCCTTCACGGAGTTGCTGTCCTTTGCGTTGGTTATCAACAACGATAAGATCCACGTCATACGTGGTATGTGCAGTGTGGATACCGCCGGTCTCTGGATCAATCATCTGCTCACAGTTACCGTGATCGGCGGTGACGATGAGCGCGCCGTCCTTCTTAAGCACGGCATCAACGATTTTTCCGACCGCTACATCAACCGCTTCAACTGCCTTAATAGCGGCTGAAAGCGAGCCGGTATGCCCAACCATGTCACCGTTGGCGTAGTTAAGCACCATCAAGTCATATTTATCGGAGCCAATTCGACGCAACATCTCCGCCGTCACACCGGGCGCGGACATCTCGGGTTTCTGGTCGTAGGTCGTCACGTCGCGTGGAGAGGCAATGATCTGTCGATCTTCGCCTTTGTAGGGTTCATCTCGGTAGTCGTTGAAAAAGAAGGTAACGTGTGGAAATTTCTCGGTCTCTGCGCATCGGAATTGTGTTAATCCTGCTTGGCTGACGTAGGTACCGAGTGTATTCTGCATTTTTGGAGGTTTTTTGACAGCCGCTTCAACGGGCATCCCCTGCTCATACTCGGTCATTGTAACAAATTTAACGTCAAGTTTGCAATTCCGTTTAAACCCCATTTGTCGCGTGACGCCGTCTTTTCCTTCTGCCTGAAATGGGAATTCATCAAGACAAAAGGCTTTTGAGAGTTCTCGAGGGCGGTCCCCTCGGAAGTTATAGAAAATGACGGCATCTCCATCGGTAATACGCGGAAGGGGTTTACCATCACTTCCAGTAACTATGGACGGACGGACGAATTCATCGCCTTTACGGTTAGTGTCATCGGGGTTCTCGTAATAATCACGATAGGCATCTGTAGCGGTAGTAATGCGATCCCCAACACCTTCGGTTAAGAGACGATACGCCACCTCAACGCGTTCCCATCGATCATCGCGATCCATTGCGTAAAAGCGACCCACAACGGAGGCGATCTGTCCGATGCCTATCTCTTTTAATTTCGCTTCAATCTGCTCACAGAATTGGATACCGAGATCGGGTTGGCAGTCTCGTCCGTCACTGAAATTGTGAATCAAGACTTGGCTCGCCTTGAGTCCATTCGTCTTGGCGAGTGTGAGTAGTCCATATAGATGTCCAAGTGAGCTGTGAACGCCGGCATCGCTTGCCAATCCCATGAGATGGAGATGTGTTCCGTGCTTTTTGACATGAGCGATTGCGTCTAAAAGCACTTTATTCTCAGCGAACTCGCCGGAGCGGATCATGGTACTGATACGGAGGAGTTCTTGATTCACGATGCGTCCTGCCCCGATGTTCTGATGCCCGACTTCACTGTTGCCGATGACACCAGGGGGTAAACCGACATCTTCGCCGGAGGTATGGATTTGGACGTTTGGATAGTTCTGTCGTAGCCAATCATCTACGGGTGTTTTTGCGAGATGAACGGCGTTCGCGTGCTGAAATTCGGGATACGGATTATTGCCCCAGCCGTCTCGAACGATGAGAACGACGGGGCGTCTCTGCTGGGTTGCCATGCGACTTCCTTCTTAAGTGCCAATATATGTGAAATTCCATTTTAAGCATGTTATACTATTTTATGAGGCATTGAACATGACGCGCCTGTAGATGGCATGCAAAAAATCTCACATTAAATTTACCTTTTTGCCAAATTATTCTAACAAATTTTTGAGGAAAAATCAAGATGTCATTCAAATCTATCTTCATTTCTGTTTTTTTAGGGACATCCCTGATTGTCGTCGCGCTGATTTTCAACGCGAAACGTCCTACTACGGAAACAAGTCAACCAAGTGCTGATTTTGTGCGAGCGACAGGAAAGTGCGCCACCTGTCACCGCCGCGAGACATCTGCAATTATTCACCAATTTGAACGCAGTGAGCACGCAAAACAGGGCGTTACCTGCTTAGATTGCCATAGAGCTGTCGAGAATCAAGAGACACAAGCACACAAAGGGTTCACCATCGCCAAGCATCTGACAGCGAAGAATTGTAGCGAGTGTCACTCAACGGAGTATACGCAATTCCTACGAAGTCGGCACGCAGCCCCGGCTTGGGCGGCGGTGTCAGGTGCGAGAGATTTCACAGCAGAACAGATCGCCTTCGCTGAGAAATACCATAAAGGTGCCGTAAATCGTCCTGCAAATCGACTCGCAATTACGGAAGGCGAAAGTGCAATCAACGTCGGATGTTTGGGATGCCATGATATAGGCAAACCCAACACTGATGGCTCTATCGGCACTTGTACAGCGTGCCATGCTCGCCACTCTACCTCCATCGCCTTGGCACGGGAACCGGAAACTTGCGGACAGTGCCACATGGGACCAGACCATTCACAAATCGAAATCTATCACGAATCTAAGCACGGGGTACTTTATAACGCACAAAAAGCGGATATGAATCTCAAAGCCCCTCCGAAAACACTCACCACAGCGGATATGTCGGTCCCAACATGTGTGACATGCCACTTAAGCGGTTTAGACGGATTGAATGTGACACACGATACAACCGAAAGACTTTCATACTGGCTATTCGCAGCTGTCTCCGATAAACGTCCGACCTATCAACAGGGACAAGATGCAATGAAGGAGACTTGCTTAAAGTGCCATGCGCGGTCGCAAGTCGAAAAATTCTATCAGGAAGCCGAAGGCGTTGTTGCTGACACCAATGAAAAAATTAGAGAAGCGGCAGCGGTAATGAAATCCCTTCGCGAAGAAGGATTATTGACAGAAACCACTTTTGACGAACCCATTGAATTTCTCTACTTTGACATTTGGCACTACTATGGTCGAACGGCTAAACACGGGGCATTTATGGGAGGTGCCGACTTTGTCCAATGGCACGGGAATTATGAACTTTTATTAAAGACAACGGAGTTGAAAAAAATTGCCGAAGAACTTAGAGAAAACGCGAGAAATCCATAGCGGATTCGCTGCCAGATTACTTGACATTTTCATCATCGCAAACCTTGCCTTTTTGGCACTTGATGTGTTCATTGCCCATTCCGTAAACGCATTTGATCACCCTGTGGAATGGGTCCCCTTCTACTTCTCATTAGGCGCGCCCGGGCTACTTGCATTCATCGTATTCACAAGAAAAAAGCGATGGAAATACTGGTGTCGGGTTAGCATCGGATGGAGTGCTATCTGTATCGGCATTGCAGGCATGCTTTTTCATCTCAACAGCCATTTTTTCTCCGACCTGACCCTCAAAAACCTCGTTTACACAGCTCCGTTTGTGGCTCCACTCGCTTTCACAGGGATAGGACTCCTTTTAATCATGAACGGTATGATCCACGATGCGGATTCAGAATGGGCACACTGGGTTGTGTTTATGGCAGGCTGTGGATGGTGTGGAAATTTCATCCTCTCCGTTTTCGATCACGCACAAAACGGATTCTTCAATTCGTCTGAGTGGCTACCGGTCTTTACAAGTGCTGTTGCTATTGGATGTTTAACAACACTTTTTTTCGTCCCTCACCAACCCCTTTTCTTTAAATTCTGTGCAGTTGTCTTAGGGATTAATCTCATCGTGGGGGTGGCTGGATTTTTCTTCCATTTTGCAGCGGCTTTGCAGGTGCCAGCGGTGGAGCGAATAGACAAATTCCTCTATGGAGCCCCGCTGTTCGCACCACTCCTCTTTCCAAATCTCTCACTGCTCGCGATATTGGGTATCTGGAAATTGTCCAGCAGAAATTGAGTGGTTGCTATCTTAGTCCACCCTTGAGTTTACCCCACGTTGTAGTGAGTTTTCCGCGTGCTTCCACATCTTGCGGGGTTTCCATCACTTTCTGGATGTCGTCTTCGCTCAAGGTTTTCTCATAGAGTCTCACTTCATCAATTTTACCGGGGAAATGGTCGGTGGCGTTGCCGAGATCATCGCCGCCAATCCAGAGTTCTAAGCCGGACGGAGCAATTGGGACATCGTTGGCAGCGTCACCTTCGAGTTCACCGTTTATGTAGACTTTCATCGTCTTTCCATCGAACGTCCCTGCGAAGTGATACCATTCGCCGACTTTCCAATCGGTCGTTGTGGATTGTGCAAAGGTATTGTTGGGTTTGACGAGAAAGTCGATGCTGTCTGCGTTGCCGAAGTCGAAAATGACGAAGATGGAGTTATTTTTACTCATTAAACGGTGACCGGTGAGATCATCGTTTGGACTGAACCACGCCATGAGGGTGATATTTTCCTCGATTGCGAGGGCGGGATCGTCTGCGACGATGACATGATCGTCTACACCGTTAAATTCGAGTGCGGTGCCGAATTTTCCTTCAACCCACTCCGGCTTACCGTTAAACTCGCCGTCGTGTCCGTTGCCTGTGACATCTATTGCCTCTTTCCCTTTACCTTCATCAAAGGGCCAGTAAGCGACGAGTCCGTCTTCCGCAACGTTGGCGATACTGAGATTGGTAATAATGAGGAGTGAGAATAGCAGCGACAATACAAAGATAACTTTGGACATGGCAATTTCTCCTATGCAAAGTTTTGGATTTGTATCTTTAGGGTATGTCACTATTATAACATATTTTTGAAAAAGATGTATAGAAAAAATGTCTGAATCAGGATTTAGGAGTAAAAGGGCTCAAGTATTTTCGGAATCTACTACAACCCATTCTAAGACGAATGTCAAACCATTTTGCAAGACACATGCCGCCCCGCTGGGCTTTATTTAGCAGGGCACCACAGTACTATAAACATGTCGCCCCGCTGGGGCTAAAGAGCATCACTATAAACACAGAAATTCACTCAAATACAAGAAACAGTGGGATGGGACTTACGCAATTTTGATCATAGCACGCGCTGTTAGATGGGAACCCTAAAAAAACGTAGTCGGTCCCATGGCACAACCTAACAGGTTATGCTACAAAAGAGCACTACGTGTAAGTCCTATGGGATATTACACAGCACGCTCAATTGACCAGTGTCGATCAGTGCTTTGGACGACGGCGGCACCCGGCATGTCCATCTGTGTTAGCATCTCGTTGACTTCGGTAATGGTGAACGCGGCGAGGAAGGAGTCGTAATACAATTTCTGCTGATAAGGGGTGTCGTCCGCGGCATACAGATCCACAAAGGCTTGCGCGTCTTCTGGTGTTTCGGGGCGGATGAGGTCGCGGATGAGAATCGTTCCTTGGGGACGGGCAACTCTGCCCATCTCTTTGAGTGCGGACATCGCATCGTGGATGTGATGGATAATACTGTTGGAGATAAGTCCGTCAAAGGTGTTATCGGGATAGGGTAAGGTTTTGGCATCAACGAGTTCAAGGGTTATCCGATCGGTGAGACCGGCATCCGCGACGTGCCGTTTTGCTATCTTTAACATTTCTTCGGAGAGATCAATGGCGGTAATGCGGATATCGGGACAGCGTTGCGCGAGTAAGATAGGAATCTGTGCGGGACCCGTGCCGACATCGAGAAAAAGTCCGGTACTGGCACCGAGAGCGACAACACGATCGACGAAAGCACGGTCAACCTCACCGTGCTGCATCGCATCGTAGGCTTCGGCGGCTTCCGCTGTGTCCATAACTTCTGGTTCTACAATTCGTCTCATTGTGTTGTGTCTTCCCGATGAAGTTCAAAAAATAAATTAGGACATCAACGGGCAATGAATTTCCCTACTACGAACGGGGCCGCTTGTAGTCGTTCGATTTATCGCACGTTGTGTGATATTTCTTGAATCCTGTAAGCCCTGGTTGAGACAATAATTTTGTGACAGTGCGGGCATTCTGATAGATTTGGTCTGCTTGAAATTGGGTGTACATGCCAACTGCCATCGCATCAGCCGGCTTGATATTCTCAAGCGCGAGTTGAAAGGCATCACGTGGTTCGTTCCGACCTGCGGCTAACACCTTTATCGCTATTATCGGCATCGGTATTGCCTGTATCGCGGCAAATGCGGTGTACCGATCGTCCGGCAGATAGAGCTCCCTATGTCTTGTATGATTATATAATGCACAGACATAAAAGTCAACATCATATCCTTCGGTGTAGCAGTACTTGAGGACATGCGGATCGTGCGTGCCGATTCCAACTGCACAACCGAGGTCGCGGATACGTTTGAGTCCATCGCGTAAGGAACCGAGTCGTCCCTCTTCGTACAATTTATCGGTTGTGCCACCGTGATGATAGATGGCAATCGGTTTATAGCGTGCGATAATTTGGAGGTAGTCGTCGAGGTTTGCGTATTCTGTATCTTTTGGCGTTTGAGCGATCCACTGAATTGTGCCACCGGCGTTCCAGTATTCGTTGAGCGTCCGCATGATATGCCTATCGGCGCGAGCGAGGACGGTGTTAATGCCGTTCTCCTCAGCTTGCCGAAGGTCTGCCATAATTTGGTGCGCCGTATAGTAATCCTCCATGGCTTCAGATGCTGCCGCGGAGTGGTGTGAAATGCCACTATACGGGTTGCCGCCGATAATAAGTCGTGTGATATGATGGGATGCGATAGAAATTGTCGGTATTTTCATCATTTATTTTGTAAAGCCCTATTTTTCTTGAGAAACTCGGAGACTCCTGGAACCTGCACTGGCGTTCAATTCTTTCTTTGTAAGGGTTTTATAAATTACACCATCCGGACGTGTATAAAACATAAGTTCGTGGGTGTCGCTTGTTGGAACGGATGTTCCTGTTATGCTGTGGAAGCCGTTGGTTTGCAATCTGGAACTGATTCGGTGATATTCTCGCGGTAGCAATTCCAATACGGGCATTTGCCAGATATAGATTTTTGAACCTGTTCCGTCATCAATGACGCCATGCGGTGTTCCCCATTCTTGAATTACCTTTGAGATATGCTTTTCCTTCCAATCCGATTCATGTATGCGGTTATGATACCTTCTCGTGTCGGTTTTATGAATCACACCATTTGAATGTGTATGGAAGATAAATTCATAGACGGCGTTATCTGATGAGAGCGTCTGCCAGATGTAAATTTTTGGATCTACCTCTCCACCGGTTATTTCATGGGGTGATCCCCATTTCTGAACAGCTTGCGAAATGTGCGTTCCTTTCCATAATTCCAAGGTTTGCCATATCTTTTTCTCTGGTGAGGGTTCTGGTGCGTTCATCAAATACTTCGATGCCGTACAACCGGCGAGTAAGATGCTTGCGGCGAACATGAGTAGTGTGAATCTGTTCATTCTCAAAACTCCTATCGTTTTATATCGTGAAGTTCCTGTCTTTTTGAGGGAATTCGGACATTTCAGAGATCTATTCTACTTCCACTTAAATTCACTTGCGGGGTCATGATTCTTTTTTATCTCGGTTTTATCAATTATACCGTCTGGACGCGTATAAAATGTAAGTTGATAGGTATAGCCTGTTGATACGTATGTTCCACCTACTGCTCGCATACCGCCAGAGAGGCGTCGGGAACGAATCTGATGGTCTTGTCGGAGTTGGGATCCCAACATACGGCTTTCTTGCCTGGGTAAGAAACCGTGGACAGGAATTTGCCAGATATAGGTTTTCCAACCTGTTCCGTCATCGTTGACTTCGCCCGGCGATCCCCATTTTTGGATCGCTTTTGAGATGTGTACGCCTTTCCATCTATCTATCGTTTGCTGGATTTTCTCATCTGGCGAGAGTTCTAAGGTAGAGGAATGTGGACTATTTCTCAAATGTGCCGGTGCCGTACATCCTGACAGTAAAATGCTCGCGATAAACGCCAAGTATAAAGGGAACGCAAATCTGTTCATTTTCAATCCCACCCTTTGATTTCACCCCATGTGGTTGTGAGCAACTGTGACTGTGGCGAGACAGGTAAAGCCGATGGGTCAAACCAATCACTGACATAATTGCTTCCATCGTGCGTAAGTTGCGTGGTCCCACGCGTTACCACATTGATTTTGAAAATCTGAGATGCCCCTCCAACCGATCGGGAATAGACAAGTTCATCACCAGATGGCGACCAAGCAAGCACTTTTCCTCCCATGAGGAAAATCCCGTCAACCATCCGTTGAAGTCCACTACCATCGCGATTGGCGATATATATCGACTGCTGCGGCGGTTCTCGTCTATACAAGACAAAGGCGATTTTGTTGTGAACAGGCGACCACGCCGGTTGCCACCTTCGCGCGTTATCATCCGGCAGAAGGGTCTCCTGTTTGCGGGTTTTTGGATTGATAAATCGGATTTGGCGGCTCGCCCAATGAATTTCTCCATGTACAACATAGGCAATTTCTGTTCCATTCGGCGACCAAACGGGCTGCTCACCATGCGCTTTTTCCATTTCAACAACGCGATTTACCGACGTTCCATCCGCTCTGGCAGTGTAGATGCTAAAAAATTTAGTATCACGGTCTCTTTGAGAATAAGCAATTCTTTTCCCATCCGGGGACCAAGTGGGGTAAAGTCTAAATGCGGGTGCCGTTCGAAACACGGGTCGCTCACCACCGCCATCAGCCCGCATAATATAGAGATCACGCTCCCCACTTCGATCAGAAACAAAGAGTATCTCTTCTCCCATTGACGAGAGGACCGGATTGAAATCGCGTGAGCGGTGATTGGTTAATCTCACCTGTTGACTGCCATCAGGATTCATCATATAAATTTCCGAGTTGCCATCCCGGCTTGACGAAAAGATAATTTTTTCAGTTGTGAGGGGTTTCGCAGAAACGGAACACAGCAGTCCGAAACTTAAGCAATAGCAGAAGAAAACACGTAGCACTTTCATGGAAAATCTCCCTCACCGTTATGCATCGGTTGTCCCAAATCTAAAATATCTGATTTATGCTTCAAATGTGTGGGCTGTACGCCCTGCCAGTAAATACTCGCAACAAACATAATTAGAAGGGTTATCGGGACGGTTTTCTACACAAACCTTTCAGTTATCGGTTATCGGTTAAAAGAGGGTGTTTTGCTTGGGTGTTTCCCTTGTTAAACGAAAACCTCTGAACCGACGACCAACAACTGAAAATCAACAACTACACTATAAATAGGTAGAGAGCAATTTCTATGCCAATTTGAAACAGTGAAAAAAACGGGAAATATTACGAATTTAGTGGGTGTGGCGTGTGTGCTTGCTGCACGAAACGGGGCAAACAGGAAGATACCTGCACGGATTTGTGCAGATACGGGGATGGGAAAAAGAAGAAATATGGGACAGCACGGCGGCTGTCCCACGATTAAAAACTATCGGATAGCGATCGGATTGCCGGGGGAACCCGTCGCGCCTTTGAGACGTAGCGGTGCGAAACTGAAAGCGAATTCATAAACCTTCGCTGCCGCCAACTCCTCCGTGATAATGTTTTCAAGGTTGTAAATGCCGTGTTTGACAATAAATAGTTGATGCACTGGAAACGCGAGCTTTTCATCAGGATTCGGGACAACCTCGATTCCCCAGTTATCGCAACATAACATCACAATCTTCTGATCGACGAGGTATTGTCCTGCTTCCAATCCGATACCGGGTTCCGTAGTATTGTAGCGATCATTGTCTGTCATCCAGAACTTACCCCAACCCGTATGGATGATGGCGACATCACCGGGAGTAATCTGGACATCCTGCTTTTTCAAGGCACCTTCCAGATCGGCGCGCGTAATTTCATAACTGTCGCTGAGATGCTCAACGCCTTTATAACCGGCAACATCAATGAGGACACCGCGGGTTACGATGGGTCCTACATTCTCAACACCGAGTTCCGTGAGTCCTTCGGCTTTCGCGAAATTGCGTTGGTCCAACCCGTTGTAGTAGAGGTCGCCGATACCGATGTGACCAAGCCCGTCAAATTGCGTACCGATCTGTCCGATCTCGCCGCTGAAGATCTCCTCAAACCACGTTGTTTTGTTCTCACCGAGCGGACCGGACATCGCTGGAATCCGCAGGCTATAATGCCGCGTTCCGAAGACAGGGATCCCGCTTTCGTAGACTCTACCGAGTTGAAAAACTTCACCGTTCTTAATCAAACTTGCGGCTTCTAACACTTTCTCTGGTGTTAATCGGTTAGCAGCACCCCGCCGATCATCGGCACCCCATTCGGAAGGAAACCACGATTCTTGTGTGAGGGTAACGGTTGCTGTGAGGGCAAGTAAGCCAAAGACAAGCCCAAATAAAATAAAACGCTGGTATTTTTTCGACTTTTTGAACATAATTACCTCCTGAAATAGTCGTCAGCCGTCAGGGCGGATTTTTCCATAAATCCTTTCAGCATGCTCCGCAGTGAGAATCGCAAGAGGTTAATACCAAATACAATCCCCTTAACTGATTACCGATCACTGATTACTGACAGTCATTAACGAACAGATACAGACCCTGTATCTACAGATGACAAGGGGTTCTATGGACCTTACTTCAATTGCCTTAATTTTGTTGTCAGCATTTTGTCACGCCTTATGGAATTTCTATAGTAAATCCAGTAGAGACACACGAATCCTCTTTTTTTGGTGTGGATTTTACACCGTAGCCATAGCGTTCATTGCCTTTGGTATCAAACATCCGGTAGTTCCGAAACCGGTATGGGGATATATTGCTGGCTCTGCCTTTGTTCACCTGTTATACAAGCTGTCTTTGACGCACGCTTATACCGTTGGTGAGATTTCATTCGTCTATCCGATTGCGCGCGCCGCACCAGCTTTCCTACCGCTCTTCGCCTTTCTTTTCCTAAAGGAACGAATTTCCGTGCAAGGTCTGATAGGTATCTTATGTGTGATGATCTCCATAGTGGTCTATCAACAACGCGAAAAGCACATCCAATTCAAAACATTCTTTCGCTACCTTCGCAAACCGGATTCCCTCTGGGCTTTTGCGACCCTGGCGAGTGTCATTGGGTACTCACTGATAGACAAACAAGGGATGTCTGAGTTTCATCGCTATTCGACAGGTGCTCCTTTGTGGCGAGCCGTGACCTACTATTTAATGGAAAATAGTATCTCGCAAGTTCTTTACGGTTTGTCCTGCCTCGCTCGGTTTCCACACGAGCGAATCGCACAGGTTGGACGAACAGAATGGAAACGGGCACTCGCTATTGTCGTACTTTCTTTGGTATCCTATTCGCTCATCCTCTACGTTTTGATGACAGAAAAGGTCAGTTACGTAACAGCGGTTCGGCAGTGTTCTGTCATTTTCGTCGTTTTGCTCGGTGGGTATGCCTTGAAAGAGACTTACACCAGACGCCGCTTGATCGCAGCCGTGATAATGGTACTCGGCATTTTTTTGATAGCCAATTTTTAAATTTTAATTATACCTTGCGGTTCGATCAGGTGAAGTGGCTAAAACTTCAACCGAAGGAGACCCCCAATTTGACGCTCCGTTCGGGATGATTGTCCATCTCTATGTAGGCTTCGACTGAATCTTCAAACGGCACGACTGGATCAACGACACCTTCACAGTCAAATCGTCCTGCAGCAAGCCATTTCCAACAGGTATCAATAATACGCTTGAAATTCCAACGCGGGTGATCGCGGTTCGGATCACTGTTGGCGCGGGCAAAGATTATATTCGGAATGTTGACATGGGCGACAGCCCCGAGGTCAAGTCCACCTGTACACGCTTTTGCGCGTCCAGCATAGACGATTGTTCCTTCAAAAGTGACGCTACGGAGGGCATCATCGAGTGCCTCGTAGATAGCACTGGTTTCCACAGCCACATCAACGCCGAGCCCGCCGGTCGCTTCTTTGAGCACCTCACCGACATTGCAAGCAGTCGGGTCAATGACAAGCTTCGCACCCGTCTGCTCAGCGACTTTCCGTCGTCTTTCAATCGGGTCTACAGCAGCGACGAAATCAGCCCCTGCGATCCGCGCCATCTGCACCGTCATCAACCCAATCGCACCCAGTCCAAAGACAGCAACCCGCTCACCAACGCGGACTTTGCCATCACGAATAGCAGACATCGCGAAATGCGCTGGATCGTAGCAAACTGCCTGTTTCCACGTCATCTGATCGGGCATCTTGAGAAGTCGGTTTGCGTCCCATGTGTGTGTCTCCTTGAGGTGTCCGTGGCTGGCGACGCGTTCTCCAATCTCGAAACCTTCAACGTCGTCCCCGATCTCAATAATTTTTCCGACACACATATTCCCAAGCCTCAGTGGAAAATTTGCGTTGTTGTATCCGTAGTACGCTGTCAGTTCGGTACCGCGTTTGGGTGCACCGAAATCGACTTGAACCCGGACACTGTCTGCGGGGACGGGACCCTCTTCATATTCCCTCAAGACGGGTTGCCGAGGGGCAACCGCAACTAATTCTTTTGGCATGCTTGTCTCCTTAAAGTGGTAGGCACATGGAGAGTGTCTACTACTACTTTAATGGTGAACGGCACACGGAGTGTGCCTACTACCTTAGTGTGGGATACCCAATTGATGCATCCGACGATGAATCGCTTCTCGTGCTTCTTGGAATGGACGAGAGAGGAACTCCAAATGGTCATCCTCGCCATGATGGTGTGTCACAGTTCCGTGTTCATGGTGGCGCGCTGTCTGTTGGATATAGGATAACCCACCCTCAATCAAGGTCAGCATGTAGTTCGCTGTTTCTGGGTCAAACATCCACCACTCACCACCGACCGCTATGTAGACAGGGGAGGTATGGGCGATGATGCCGCGTCCCCATCCATCGTGGTGTGGAACGGCTTGGGCATAATCAGGTCCGCCGCACCGCGCCGCAATCCAGGAATGCTTGTCCACTTTCAGATTCGCTTTCAGGCGTAGATGCGCTTTGCCATCTTTGTCCTCAGTCGAAGCAACGACGTGTCCTGCCTGAATAATCTGCAAGGTATGGATCGGGAAGATGGAATCTGCGGAGGCTTCAACTTCAACTGTGCCGCCGTTACCGGGTAGGTTAATCGTGCTACCGATCGGTTGCCCATCGACAGTAAGACGGATCATGGGACCACCACTGAGGAATGTATTTCCGGCACTCATGTATTTGCACCAGTTATCGTAATTGAATTCCTCATTGTCAGGGATGTGAACGTAGGTGCGATAAACGCCCACGGGGACATCACTACTCATCTTATCCGTCCCGCCAACGAGTGGCAGTTTATAACCGCAATTGAGGTAGCGGTAGTACTCAAGGTGCCCATACATCGCATTGGTGAGATACTCGACAGCATCAACACGTCCGGTAGCAATGAGTGTTGCGGGTTCACAATTCGGATTCGGAATATGCGGCAAAACAACTGTGCCGCCCTGCGCGTGGCATGCATCCGCCCAATGTGAAAGCGTGACCTCCATATTTCCGCCGAGTTCGGCTTCCCCAGGACCATCCGAACACCACGGCGCGACCTGCTCCTTTAAACCGAGGAGTGTAAGATGACCGAGGACATGCTGGCGATTTTCTTGCGTCGCATAGACAATACTCCGTCCATCAGCAGACGTTGTGGGTCTTCCGATGAATTCTTCTGTATTCGTAAAGAGATGCCCCCACTGCGAAAGGAGCAGGTTGACGACACCGAGGTCTTCGCCTTGTGCTTCAGTATGTGCGCCCTGCGTAGAGAGGAAATGAACGTGCGTATCGCCACTGAAATAGCGTTCGGCGTTCATATCGCACCACCGCTTTAAGCGCAGCGTCAACTCACGTTGCCCGGGTTTTATGTTGACGGTGGTTCGCAATGGCGTGTATTCAAAACCGCGAGCGATATCAACAATAACATCTCCACGAGGTAGCCATCCCTGACACGTACCATCAATATAGGCGTAACTAATCTGCCCTAACCGGACATCACCACCGACATCTACGTGCCATGTACCCATGTTGGAATTGACGTGGGCATGGTGTCCGTGCGGTGCATACGGCACACCGTGCGGGGAACGGAAATGGACGCGGCACGGCACGGGTCTGTTCGTATCCTCGTCAATTACGGTGGTA
The DNA here is from genome assembly GCA_965232545.1 of Candidatus Poribacteria bacterium. GTDB lineage: Bacteria > Poribacteria > WGA-4E > WGA-4E > WGA-3G > WGA-3G. The sequence continues at coordinate 5,466,336 of OZ246979.1, read as the reverse complement.
TGCACCCAGTTTCTGCCGGAGTCGATGACTTCTACCTTAACGCGTTCATTGGGTTGAACGGTACCCTTTTCCTGAACCTCTCCCCAGTTCACAGTGCCGAGCGTCTCACCTTGGTTCTTGACCTCAACACTTGCGGACGGAGTGGCGGATACCTCAACGTAAGCAGGGCTACTTTTGTTGTTTTGGGATTCACCCCAGCCTTTGAAATCGTCGTTGATAAACGCATCGGGGGCGTTCTCTGGCAACGGATACGGATAGGTTGCAACGCCACGGTCAACATTGACTTCCATATCAAAGGGTTTGTCGGCATCCTGAGATTGAGGAAGCGTGATTTTGACTTCGCGGCGCGGACGGCGCGGGATCGGGTTCTCATCAAGATAACCGAGCGTAATTGCCGCAACAATAAAACGCCGTTCCTGCGGCTGAATTTCTATTGACTCGACTTCAACATCGTCTCTCGGATTTTTCCAGGTCCACAAATAGTAGTCGCGCGGCGTCCCTTGGCTCACTTCTGTTTGTCGGTTGCCCGCGGATCCCCAAGGCCCCTCGTGTCGTGGCGACAAACTTTCCTGTCGGTCAGGTATGGCGAGGAAGGTCTGTTGTCCCCACCCCTGTGGCACGCTGCCAATCTCGAAACGTTCACGAATCGGCACGCTCACCGTTTCACCATCAGTGTAATGGAAAACATAATTGGCAATACGTCTGCCGATCGGTTCACCTTTAGGAATGCGCGACTCCAGCAGACGATGCACGAAGATAACGCGCTTCGGGCTTGCATCGACAGGAACTTGGATAGGGGCGGTGTTAACACCTTCGCCGAATCCCAGAAAACATTTTTCACCTTCAGAGATATTGAACGGAAGCCCGTGAAATGTTTGCTGTCCCAATGTTGGCACTGTGTTAGCACCGATTATTTCTATGTCAACATTACATAATTTGGAAAGAGAAATGGGCTGATAGTCTGGCATAATATGCTTCCTTTTGAAACAAACGCCTTTTCAGAGGCTTCTGAATAACATTCGTTATACAATCTACTGAAATAGAATCGTCTAACTTATAGTTGTGTCAGGCAATTATCACCTAAGATGATTCGATCGTGTGGAGGCGTTCAGCTAACCACAAGTTAACCAAAGTTTCCGGTAGGACTCCCTGTTCCAGTGCTTGTTTTTCGATTTTTTCATAGATCTCTGGGGTAAGTGTTACACGACACTTTCGCTGCATCCGAACCTCAAAATTGACTTCATGTGTTTCATCCCAGTGGTCAGCCAAACTATGCGTGTCCCAATAGTCGGCTATCTCCTCCAGCGTTCGTGCCTTCGATATACTGGTAACCTGTTCGTCTTTATTTTCTTTCATACCTTCTTCTCTCCTTTTGATCCATATCGCGGGCACTCAGAATGAGCGCAAGATTTTTCTCTTTCTGAATGAAGAATACAACCAAGTAGCGGCCGGCATCTGTCTGTCCAGCAGCGGAATACACATCTTCCCCTTTCCTATATCCTGATTCAACAAAACGGTATTTCGGACGGTTGAAAAATATTTCTTCAACTTCCTTTTGTGTGACATGGTGCTTCACGAAAAGTTTAACTAAAATGTCAGGGACCCAGATGCAATCCTCAACATACATACTGAATTGGTCACATCCTTTCGCACATTCAAGCATAGGACTTACGCATTTCCTCTTAAAGTCCGTCTGATAAGAGGGATTTAGGGGATTAAATCACTGAAATAACGCATTTTTCGGTGAAAACTATCGCTTTTTTATCCGATTTGCGTAAGTCCTGTAACTGATAACTCTCACTGCAAGGCAAGTGAAAACCGATAACTATTGAAGTGGAAAATCAATTGACTGCCCCTGTTCAGAGGAGATGTAGAACGCTTGCATGAGTTCGGTGAGGTTCCGTCCATCTTGGATGGTAATCGTCATCGGTTCATCACGAAGAATCGCGTTAATCCACTGTTGTATCGGTTCAGGTGGCGCCACGGGAGCGTTGGCGATGTATTCTGCTTTCTCCTCATCAGAAAGCTTACGAGTTTCAAAATGCATCTCACCGTGTCCTGCGGCAAATGAACCTTCCGTGCCGTAGATTTCAAGCAGATTCGGACCGGAACGCTGCGTCCACGCAACATCAATCACGCCGAGTGCTTTGTTCGCGAATTCAACGACTGAAACGCTGTTGTCATCAATCGGAAAGTTGCCAGTGAAGTTGTTAATCTTGGCGATAGCACTCTTCGGTTCACCCATCAACCATCGGATAACATCAACACGGTGACACCCTAAGTCAAAGAGCGCACCGCCACCTGCACGTTCTGGATCTGCGAACCACGCGCTCGTGCCGCTGAACCAACTATCCAGTGCGGCGGAATGTGCTATGCGTCCTCTACCGAACGTGATGTCACCAATCAGTCCATCATCAATCGCCTTTTTCGCAAACAGAATTTCAGGGTTAGCCCGCGAAGGCAGCGAAATCATGAACTTCACACCCGCCTTCTCAACGGCATCGATAATTGGATCACACTCGGCGACGGTAATCGCGAGTGCCTTTTCTGTGAAGATATGTTTCCCGGCTTCAGCAGCAGCGATCATTACACGCGGATGGTCGGATGTAATCGCGTCAACGGCGACTGCATCTACGTCATCTCGGCTGAGAACTTCGTCCAGATCGGTGTAGAACGGGACTTCGTATTGTTCTGCTGCTGCTCTTCCACCGTATTCCTCTTCGTCCCAGACGGCAACGAGTTCGGTTTCAGGGTTTTCGTTAATTTTGCGGGCATAACCACCGGCGTGGACATGCGCCATACTAATCTTTGCGACTCTAATCATTTTTTTAATTTTCCTTGCGGTTCGATCAGAGCGGATTTAGAATTTGAAGTGCCATTCCGTAGATCCGCCCTCCATTTCATTACGGGCTATGTTTCGTTTTTCTAAGAGGACTTACGCAATCCCGTAATTTTGCTTAACTATCAACCCGAGTATCCCTAAAAAATGTGGAAGATGCGTCAATAGTTAAAGCCCTAAAAACAGTTAACTTCTTGATTTATATAATTCTTCCAACCGAAGAGCGGGTTGCGAGATGGTTCCAGCCACGAAGTACCAGTTGGACGTTGGTGTGGCGATTCTCGGATTCGATCGCATCGTCACCAGCATGCATTTGGACGAGGACACTCTTTCGGGTCCGGTTTGAGCGGTTCGGCATCGAACCGTGCAGGGTGAAGTAACTAAAGAAAAGGACATCTCCGGGTTCGGCTTCTAAAACGGTGGCTCCGTCGATAGGGTATTTATCGGTAACTTCAGCGTTCTTTCCGCTTCCCATCATGCCATCCGTGCGTCCCAACTGCTTGTGGGAACCTGGATAGACGCGGACACACCCCATTTCATCAGTGGCTTCTGAGACGTAGATCATAGCAGCCATCATTGTGTCTTTGACGGAGGGAAAATACTGCCAATCTTGGTGCATCGGGAACGGAGCCCCTTGTTCCGGTGGCTTGCAAAAGAGTTTGGAATGATGAAGCATGATATCCGGTCCGAGGATGGCTTCGGTCACATCAAGAAACTTTTCTTGCAAGAATGCCTGCATCCAGACCCCAGAGAAACTCTGGATATTGTGGGTATGGATGATAACAGATTCACCGCCATCAAGGGCATCCATCAATCTACCTCCCCAGCGAGCATTGACGTTTTCATCGCTTTTAAGGAGTCGGTCCACCACCTGATCGAAGGCACTTTCCATCGCATTGATTTCTTCGGGCGAATAGACACCTTTGGCGAAATAGTATCCATTCTCGTGAAAGAATTTGCCAATATCTGACATTATATTTTTCTAACCTCCAGATTTTTAATTATACCTTGCAGAGTAAGAAAGCGGCATGAAAGTTGAAGGTTGTGCTTAAGAGTCACCTACGCCGTTGTTGCAGGCTACGTCTTTGTTTACCCTATACACTTGCCTGCGTGAAAAGTTCATTCAACCAAATTGACGCAGGACTTTCTGTGCTATCGCCTTCTATAGTTTCCTGCTGCAACTTGCTAAATGTGTTGAAAACAGCGAATTGACCGTTATCCAGAATTCCGATGAGGTTTTCGACCTGTGAGTCAGAGCCACACAACCGATGGACATCCTCAAGACGATTGGTAGCAACTACGACGGTCTTTCCCATGGCTTGAAGTTCACCGAGAAGTTCCGTCATCTCGACCTGTCCACCCGGATCGAGCGGTGTGAGCGGTTCGTCAAGCAACCATAACTGGGGTTCGTGCAGAAAGGTCTTGGCGAGCAAAAGCCGCTGCCGCTGCCCTGTCGACAGAGCACCGACTTTGACATCGCGTAGGTGCTGGATGTCCATCAATTCGAGTACCGCATCGACCGCTCCTACGCGCTCGCGCTTCTCTAATTTGTATGCGGCAGCGAAAAAATTGAGGTAATTTACGACGGATAACTCAGGATACCCTTTAAACGCGACGGGGATATACCCGATCCTTGGACGTACTTGTTTCAGGTTCGCAAACGCATCAATCCCATCAATAGAAACACTCCCTGATGTCGGTTCAACTAAGGTCGCCAATATATTAAGTAAGAGTGTTTTCCCTGAACCATTCTTACCGAGTAGGACGAGACACGCTCCGGCTGCCACTTGGAACGTAAGTTCCGTCAGAATGGGTTTCTTGTCAAGGGATTTGGACAGATTTTGGACCTCAAGCATTGCATTCGTTCTACTATATGTGAACGGCATGGCGGAGCATGCCTACTACTATTAACTCAGATCAACCTTGACAGATCTGCCGAGTTCAGCGGATTGCCACGCGGCTTCGGTCAATTGGATGACCCGTAAACCGTTCTCAACACCGATCGGATTCTCTGTCCGTTCACCACGGATCAGCTCAATGAAGGCGACATCTTTGTTGCCGGATTCTGGCATTTCAGATGTATCAACAAGTTCCGACTGCCCATCCTGTTCTTGACGATAGAGTTGCCCCTCGCGGAGATGGAGCGCGCCCTCCTCTAACCAGACGGAAAAAGCTTCTCGCACCCCACCATAGGCATGTCCCACAATACTGATATTGCACAAGGCACCGGTATCAAACTTAATTGACATGGCAGTGAGAACATCTACTTCAATGTCCAAGTTATCAATCATCGCGAAGACGGTGTCGGGGCTCGCTTCCAACACCCAAAGAAGAATATCAATGAGATGGCTCCCTGAGTCGTTGAGTTGTCCACCCCCACCGAGGAAGGGGTCCTGCCGCCATTTGCCTTGCTGATTGCGATACCAATTTTGTGATTGATGCGCGGAGACAAAGTTAACGCGTCCGAGTTCACCACTCTGGACCACTTGGCGACAGTATTGATAGGTAGGGCTTAAATGCCGTTGGTAACCTATCATCAGGTGCAAACCGGTCTCTTCTACCTTCGCAATCACCTGCTTGGCATGATCCACCGTGCAGACCATGGGTTTCTCGGTATGGACGTGGCAGCCTCTATCGAGGGCATCCATAATATGTTGGAAATGGAGACCGTGTGGTGAACTAATGACGACAGCATCCGGTTTGACGGCATCTAACATCTCAACGTGGTCGGTGTAAGTGGGAAGTGAATCGTCCAAACCGACGGTTTCTTTGAATGCCTCAAGCGACGCTTCACTTGGATCTGCAAGGGCGACAATCTCTACACCTTCAACACTTGAGACACTGCGTCCGTGCCCACGTGCGTTGCCACCACATCCGATGAATGCAAAGTTTAATTTCTGTTTTGACATACCTGCTCCTGTTTCGTTGTTTGTTAATCTGACCCTTGTTGTTCTAACCACGCGATAACTCTTTCGCAGTGCGGAGCATATCGGACTCTCCATGGAAAATAGAATATCACGAAATGTGTTTTACGTGCAAGAGAAGAAATTAGAGGAAAGGAATTAGAGTTCTCGTCCTGTTGCTGTCGAGTGTTCAACAAATGAACGCTATTGCACAAATTATGGCGAATTATGGCGGAAATATGCGGAAATCGCTTATTTCAATGCAAAATTGCGTCTGGCATGCAATTTGCAACACGTAAAACACAGGTTGCAGATAACATTGTGCACCTGAACACCACACAGTAGAGTAAAATTCACAGGAGGACGCTATCATGCAAAAATCGCTCTATCTTATTCTCATCATAAACTTGAGTCTATCACTGAACTGGATTTCCTACACACACGCGGAAAAAGAATGTGACATGAAAGTTGCGGAAGTGGAGGAGGTCACAGTAACAGCAACACGCGCCGAGAAAGAGCCCTTCAAAACACCTAACGCTATTACTGTCCTTAACCTAAAACAGTTGGAACGGACCAGCGCTGAGCACGCGTCCAACCTACTTCGTGACGCCGTCGGCGTTAGCGCACAACAGACAACAGTCGGACAAGGCTCTCCATTACTGCGAGGTTTGACTGGCTACCAGACGTTGATACAGGTCGACTGGGTTCGTCTGAACAATTCAACGTTTCGTTCAGGACCAAATCAGTACACAGCGACCATCGGACCAGAAATGTTAGATCGAGCAGAGGTGTTACTCGGTTCAAGCTCGATGCTATATGGCAGCGGTGCTATGGGGGGTGTCGTGAGTTTCTTTACGAAAACGGTCCCGCTCAATCCAGCGCAGCAAACCTGGGATATACATCCACGACTCCTTGCTCGTTATACGACAGCCACACAGGAACGACTTGGCCGGTTGGAGGTAACAGGAAACAAAGGTCAATTTGGGTTCATCGCTGGCGGTGGGGCGCGATTCTATGGAGATATGAACCCTGGGAGTGGGTACGATCTCCATTACAAAAATCGGAAGTTTGAAATCGTGAACGAAATGCCAAGCGGCGTGAAACTCTATGACTATGATGAGATCAGTAAGTTGTCAAAAGATAATATTCCCGAGAGATGGCTCATTGACACCGAAGGTCCACTGGGTTGGAAAGCCTACGATGCCGATGCCAAAATAGCGTATCAACTCAGCGACACAAGCACGATCAACGTCGCCTACCAGATGTGGAAGCAGCCGCAAACTCCGCGCTACGATAAAATCGCGCCGCAGGAGTTTGACGAATTCTTTTTTGAACCACAAAATCGGGATCTCGTTTATGCCAATTATTTAGTAACCCCAACAGAGGAAAGCATTGACACGTTCCGTCTAACCGCCTCTTATCACCGTCAAAAAGAGGGACGAAATGAGGTAGTCCTCGACGCGACATCTCGACGACAGCGATACGACACGGTTAACACGATCGGCTTAAGCGCGCAAGCGGTTAGTTCAATCCTTCCGCGGCAACGCTTGGTCGGTGGCGGTGAATTCTACATGGACATGATCCAGAGTCGCACCGTCAAAACTGATCTTAAGACGGGCACAGAAGATATTAATGAAGACGTTGGGCGTTTCATCAACGGTTCTCAGTTCTGGGACGCGAGTCTGTATCTCCAAGATGAAATTACGTTACATGACCGTGTGGAACTCACACTCGGCGGTCGTGCCACATTTTATCAAACCGATGCAGATCTCTCTATCCGAGATAAGGCTTTTGATGCGTTCAATGTATTCGATAACAGTTTGACAGGAAGTGCCGGAGTGGTTGTCAGTTTGACGGAATACCTGAACTTCGTAAGCAACTTTGGAACAGCGTTTCGTGCGCCTTCGTTGAACGATACAACGGCGGTGGAAGTCACCAATGAGGGTGTCACAGCACCGAGTCCCGATCTTGGACCGGAAACTTCGTGGACAGTTGAGAGCGGTCTCAAGGCGAAACACTCCTACTTCCGTGGTGCCCTTACACTCTTCCACAGTCGGGTTAGCGGTTTAGTGGCGCGCAAACCTGTTCAAGAGGCATACGGCGGTGAAACACTCCCGCAACTCCACCAAGATCTCATCAAAGAATACGAAGGAATTGATGTACTCGTGTTTGATAATGTCGATGAAGCACAGTTTCAAGGGATTGAATTAGCAGGGTTAATACCGATTGATCCGGTCTGGTCGGTCTACGGTAATGCGGCATTGATACGTGGGGAAGTCCTCAAAATTGGTGGCAAAGTACCAAATCCGAAGAAGCCGTGGGAAGCACGTGTGCGTAGGGAGCCTCCGTTGAACGGGATCGTTGGGGTCCAGTGGGAACCGGTGAATACACAGTATTGGGCGACGCTCTATGTACGCGCCGCCGCAGATCAGAGGCGGTTGAACCGAAGTGATATTCGCGACCCACGGATGCCGGGAAAAACACGAGATCCAGCCGAAGTTGAATTTGATTCCAACGGCAATGCCGTAGATGCTGGGACACCGGGATGGTGGACACTCAACGTCCGCGGCGGGATTAGGCTCTTCGATTACACACGCTTGACGTTGACACTTGAAAACCTACTTGATCAACGGTATCGTCCACACGGCACGGGTGTAAACGCGCCAGGTTTCAACGTGAGTCTGAGTTTAGACAATCGGTTTTAGATATTTTCACCGGTAGGCGCGGTTGAAAACCGCGCCTACAACTTACAGAACATCAAATTTCTTTTTGATAAATTCGACCACAACTGCCGGCACCATCTCCCGCAATTTCTCCTCGCTCACTTTTCGCTGTGCCATCTGCACGACCTCCATCACGAGCGTCGAACTGATATGCGCATATTGCGTGTTTGCCATCATAAAGAGGGTATCAATGTCCGGAGCGATCTGTTGATTCATCCGTGCCATCTTGAATTCCCATTCAAAATCGGATATCTCACGTAACCCACGGATGATAGCACACGCACCACGTGCCTGCGCGTAATGCACCGTCAATCCGGTATAGCCATCAATCGTGGCTTGCGGATACGGTTTGATGACAGTCTCAAGCATTTCGGTACGTTCCTCAAGCGTGAAACGCGCCGGTTTGGCAGGATTTACACCAATGGCAACGACGAGTTCATCAAAGACACCGAGGGTGAAAATTCGATCAATGAGATCGGCGTGTCCATTCGTGACGGGGTCGAAACTCGCGGGGAAGATGGCGATTTTCTTTGGCATGTTTTTTAATTTTTCCTTGCGGAGGAACAACGGGCGTTTGAAAGATAACAGGCGTTCTTTATATCCGCTCTCCATTTCATTACGAGCTACAGGTTTTAATACTACCTTCAAATTTTATCACAAATGCTTGCGTAAAGCAAGTCCTCCTATTTTTAGCAAAAATCAAAAAAAGTTGCTTGCATTTTCGTACGCGTGATATAATAGCCCTATGACATAGCAAGGAGTAGTTCCTACATAGCACTTTTTCTTTGCTACGGTAAACGTGGGCGTTTTGAAGGGTTCAATTCCCTTCTACCGTATCCAGTCGCATTGTGTAAAAAACAAACACACCGGACAATAACCACGTCGGTGCTACTGGAGGGGTTCATACGCGAGTGAGACGAACCCTGACACTGTGAGGACACTCGGAAGAAGAAAAAGCGTCAATCCTTCGAGGTTGACTTTGAGGGTTACTCCACGTCACGTGTTTCCTTGTGGCGTGCAGATTCACCTGTGACTTCTATCAAACGTAGGTAGGCATTCTGGTTGTAGGTAGGCGTAGGACACGACGGTGTTCGTAACAGGGGGTAGGATCCCCGTAAGAGACTGTATTTATCCGCATTTGTGCAGGTTTACACAGTTTTTTACTAACAGGCTAACTCATGGGAAAAATTAACACACTTGTCTTTGCAGGCGGAGCTATTCATGACTGGAAAGGCTGTAGTGATGAAATTGTGAAGGTGCTCTCACAGCGAGATGAATTTGAGATTACCAGAGTCGAGGAAGACCTGGATGCTCTCGTTTCACCGAATTTAGATTCGTATGATCTCATCGTCTTCTATTACACAATAGGTGAGATTTCGGACGCGCAGAAGAACGGTTTGCTGAACCATGTCGCTTCGGGCAAAGGCTACGTCGGCGTGCACTCGGCGGCAGATTCGTTCCGCGGGTGTCCAGAGTACCGGTCAATGGTAGGCGGTTATTTCGTTACACATCCGCGCTATCGTGACTACCAAGTCAGCATCGTCGATAGTGAGCACGAGATCACAGAAGGGCTTGACGAGTTCGTCGTGACGGACGAACAGTATATTCTTGATTACGATCCCCGGAACCATATACTTGCGTCAGCATTATGGCAAGGTGCAGCAGCACCAGTGGCATGGACAAAGAACTGGGGCGAAGGTAAAGTTTTCTATCTCGCGCTCGGCCACGACGCAGCAGCGTGTCAACATGAAATGTTTGGGACACTTCTGGAGCGCGGTGCCCTTTGGGCAGGTAGCAACGGTGCCGAATAAACGCTAAGTCTTTTGTTATAGCGAATACATCTCTTATTGAAGCGCGAGGTCTCTGTAATATAGGTTGCCCAACAACTTTTCTTAAACCTCGCGCTCACTGTTACGCTACATTCTTCGCGGGACGGTTTCCTGATACCAATTCTGATTGACAGTTTCTCTTACAAGAGTCCATTGTTTTTGGTTATGCCCGGTGCGGTTCGGAATCAACGGTATGAAGTGCTTATGCACTTCCCCGGGTATGAAGGTTCTCCGTGTGGCATTCACCGGGGCGAGTACGCCGCAAAACCGAACCTACCGGGATACGGGTGAACGGGGCGTTTCATGCGACACACTTTTAGAAATGGTATAACAACATTAGAAAAACATGAAGCAGAAAATTACCAGTATTCAGGCAGTCCCCGAACTGCCTTCACATCAACAACTTTTTCTCAACGGCACCCCCTTTGTCGTGATCCATACATCTTTGGTTGAAAAATTTGGATTACGTATCGGTTTAGAGATCGAAGCTGAGATCATCGAAAAGATAATTGCAGCGGATGAAGTGATGCGTGCGAAGAATTACGCGCTGAGGTCACTTCGGGAAGAAAAGGACAATACCACAGTAGACGCGTCAGAGGATCCTCGACCCACAGGAAAGCCCAAAATTTATACCAAAAATGAGATGGAACAACGACTTGAGCGAGAAGGTTTCTCAGCGAAAGCGATTGAAACATCCATTGAAGAGTTGATTCATTCGGGACATATTCGCGACCGGAAATATGCAGAGAATTGGATCGTTCGTCGGCAAAAATCGAATCCACGGGGAAAAACGCTGCTTAAGAACGAGCTTATCAACAAAGGCATCGACCGAGAGACCGCAGAACAGGTTGTCGCGAACGTAGAAACCGAAGACGAAACGAAAGTCGCACTCCAGCTTGCCCAAAAACGGGTAAAGCAATATAAACGGTTGCCGATCCATGTCGCCAAACGTCGATTACACGGATTTTTGGCGCGACGTGGGTTCGGTGCAGAAATTGTGCGGCAGGTACTCGATCAGATATTTTAAATATACATGACTTACGCAAAATCAAAGAATTCAGTCAGATATTTTAAATATACATGACTTACGCAAAATCAAAGAATTCAGTCTATTATGGCGCAATCGGTGCGGTTAGGAAACCGCACCTACCGGGGAAGTGCATAAGTCCTAATATAATCTCTTGCCATGATGCCCATTGGACAATCATAGGTTGTTCATGCAGTTGATACCTTTCTGTGAACACGTCCAGTTTTGTGTTTCTGTTTTCCCTTGACTTCTCTGCAAGAAATAGCATATAATTAGGAATAGATAACGTAGGAGATCACCTAACATGACATCAGATGAAATTAGAGACAGTTTTTTAGAATACTTCCGCAAACACGGGCATACTATCGTGCCGAGTGCGTCCTTGATACCAGCGGGTGACCCGACACTGTTGTTCACCAACGCCGGTATGAACCAATTCAAAGATGTGTTTCTCGGTATCGGACAGCGGGAGTATACGCGCGCCGTTGACACACAAAAATGTCTGCGTGTTAGTGGCAAACACAACGATCTTGAAGAGGTTGGTTACTCGCCGAGCCACCATACCTTCTTTGAGATGCTCGGAAACTGGTCATTCGGCGATTACTACAAACAGGAAGCTATTGCCTTTGCATGGGAACTGGTGATCGAACTTTGGCAGATCCCGAAGGAGCGTCTCTGGGCGACAGTCTATCTCGAAGACGACGAATCAGAAAAACTCTGGCTCCAAGAGACAGATCTCCCCCTCTCGCGCATCCGCCGTTGTGATAAGGATAACTTCTGGGAAATGGGTGAGACAGGCCCCTGCGGTCCTTGCAGCGAACTCTTTGTTGACATGGGAGTAGAAGCCTATCCTGAAACCGCAAATGATCCAGACGCGGGTCCCAATACGAGCGATCGCTTCAGGGAATTCTGGAATCTGGTGTTCATTCAGTACAACCGCAACGAAGACAGCACGCTTGAACCTCTACCAGCAACACATGTAGATACAGGCATGGGCTTCGAGCGGATTACCTCCATATTGCAAGGGGTTGACTCAAACTACAAGACGGATCTGTTTACACCACTTTTGGCAACAATTGCTGATATGTCAGACACCGCCTATTTCGATGATGAACGCGGGCTACCCCATCGAGTTATCGCTGACCATATCCGGTGTTTGACCTTTGCCATCGGCGATGGTGTAATGCCATCGAATGAAGGACGAGGCTATGTCATCCGCAGAATCTTGAGACGGGCTGTGCTTTACGGTAAGAAATTAGAGATGAACGCAGCGTTCATCTACCGGCTTGTTGATAACGTCATTGAATTACTCGGCGATGTATTCCCTGATGTTTTACCGCGCCGTGAGTTTATCACTCGCACGATTCAAGGCGAAGAGCATCGTTTCCATCAAACAATCGAACGCGGTTTGGAACTCCTTGATAACTCATTTGACACGCTTAAGGGGCAGAACGGTACACAGATTGATGGAAAGCGTGCGTTTGAGTTGTACGATACCTTCGGCTTTCCGCTTGATTTGACACAGATGCTCGCACGTGAACGCGGATTCACTGTTGACGATGTAGGCTTTGAACACAGCATGGAGGCGCAACGCTCGCGTGGACGGGCGGCATGGGAAGCCAAGGGCGGTGCCAAAGACGAAGAGATCTCTGTTTACGCGGAAGTCCTTAAAGAGCACGGCGAAACGGAATTTGTTGGTTACACGCAAAACAACACCGATGCAGAAATCGTCGCTATAATTGCTGACGCTGAATCAGTCGGTAGCGCGCAACAAGGTGACGAGGTGTTTGTGCTGCTGAACCGAACGCCTTTTTACGGTGAATCCGGTGGGCAGGTCGGCGATGTCGGCACAATTGAGAGTGAAAATGCGAGGTTGGCTGTAGAAAACACACTTAAACCTTCAGCCGATTTAGTGGTTCATAGGTGTAAGGTACTTGAGGGTGAAATCACACCATACACTACAGTGCAAGCACACATAGATATCGAACGCCGAAATGCTGTCGCCGTGAGTCATACAGCAACCCACCTTCTACACAGTGGATTGCGGGAAGTACTCGGAACGCACGTTGCGCAAGCCGGTTCGCTTGTCGAAGCGGGTAGGTTGCGGTTCGATTTTTCGCACTACGAATCTGTTTCACGAGAACAATTGCGAGACATTGAGGAATTTGTCAACGAAAAGATTCGCGGAAATGATGCGTTGTCTATCAGTGAAATGCCATTAGATGCGGCGAAATCGAAAGGGGCTTTAGCCTTCTTCGGCGATAAGTATGGCGACATTGTGCGCGTTGTACAAGCTGGCAGTTATAGCGTTGAACTCTGCGGTGGCACTCACGTTGACGCAACGGGTGAACTCGGTTTTGTAAAACTGATGAGCGAAAGTAGCATCGCTGCGGGTGTCCGACGCGTCGAGGCACTGACAGGAACTTCAGCAGTAGCCACGGTTCAAGAAGACACTACGCTCCTCGCCGATGTAGCGAATCTGCTGAAAACGCCCAAAACGGCTCTTTCCGAACGCATCGAGCGTCTGCTCCAAGAGCAACGGGATTTAGAGCAGCAACTTCAACAACTCAAAAGCCAGCACGCCCTCGCCAATGTCAGTACCTTGGTCGAAGGTGCGACACTCGTTGAAGACGTACGGGTTGTCGCATCACTCGTAACAGGTGCGGATAGAAACGGGTTGCGACAGCTTGTGGATGAGCTTAAAAACCGTTTAGAATCTGGCGTTGTCGCGCTTGCTGCCGTGTCAGGAAACGAAGTCGCTTTCGTGGTTGGTGTAACCTCAGACTTGGTGAAAAACCGTGATTTGCATGCGGGTAAAATTGTTTCCGAACTCACCCAACTTGCAGACGGTCGCGGTGGGGGTCGTCCAGAACTCGCACAAGGTGGCGGTAAGAACCCGAGCAAAGTGAATGCGGCAATCGCGAACACCAGCGAAATCGTCGGACAACAACTTAAAGCTTAAACTTACAGATAACATCTTCTGTAAGCAAATGTGTATTTGAAAAGCCGTTGACCGAAAGCGGTATTTTATAAGGCACAAAGGAGAAGTCATGGATTGGAGTTTAATTGCATCACTTTTTTGGAAATTTAGCTTGGGTATCTTCCTAATTGCACTCACAGCACTCGCGGGATATATGTGTGCCGCTGTCGGTAGCCTCCGAAACTCATTAAACAGCGTTCGAAATACGTTGAACTCCACAGAAGATATCGTTAATCAAGAGATTGGAGAATTGATTACCGACGTAGACAGGACTGTGAAAGAGGTGAATAAGGAATTACCGGAACTGTTACAAAATCTGAACGGATTGACGGCTTCCCTACAAGGGATAAGCGAATCTGAGATCCAACCGACTGTGCACAATATCCAAGAAATGAGTAGCGTTCTGAACCAAAGCATTCAAGAACTCGATGAATTGGTTCAAAAAGTGAGCAGTTTTTCTGGACAGACGATTGAACAAGCGACGTTTTTCCGCAATCAGATGGCAGGTTCACTTGCTGATATTGTCAGTTTGTGGCAGGGCATCAAAGCGGGCTGGGATAGTTTCAGCTTCACACAATCCGCCGAACCAGAAAAGGATATCCGAATATCTGTCGCGTCTAACGAATAACCAAATAAGGCAAAATTGTCAGTTTTCTACACTAAAAAAGTAGTATCGTATTTAAATCGTAGCAGGGCAGGATAAACAAGAAATCAACAAAAAATAAACGTGAGAATTGAAACTTTCCACTCCGATTTTCGTAAATTCAAGCAACGTGTTTTGGCAGCACGCAAGTTGCCCCAAAACAACCTCCATTTAATAGAAAGGATAAAAAAATGAGTAACAATGAACAAAACAACGGGCTCACAATGGTCTTTGCATTTTTCACCGGATTTATGGCTGGTGCTGTTATTAGTCTGCTTTACGCCCCGAGTTCCGGCAAGGAAACCCGACGAAAAATTCGTGACACTTCAATCGAAGCAAAAAACCGGACGGTTGATTTCGCAAACCAAGCGAGTGATAGTGCGCGGCAAGGCGTTCAGACTATTATGGAACAAGGCAAAGAAAGCGTCCACACTATCGTAGACAGTGGAAAAGAACGCATCCAACAAGCTGGCGAACAGGTAAAAAGTGCTGTGGAAACAGGCCGTAAAGTTTCCGCAGATGTCCGCACCACAATCGCTGGCTCTATCCCGAATATTGACGACTCCGAAGAAGCTGACGAAGAAGCCTAAATGTCTTTCGGAGGCATAGGGACGGAAATAAAAGGTCTCACAGACTGAGATGCGTCTGATCGGTACAATGGATCAGTAGGCGTATCCCTCGATTAAATGTATGGAAATTGAAAAGTTGAGAATCCTGCTTGAACAGGTTAAGGGCGGAGAGATTGCGGTGGGTGATGCCCTGCAATCTCTTCGTACACTTCCTTTTGAAGACTTAGGATTTTCAAAAATTGACCACCATCGCCAACTTCGCACTGGATTTCCTGAAGTCATCTTCTGTCAGGGAAAAACAGTAGAACATGTTAAGCAAATTAGTGAACGTATCCTCGCAGCAGGACATCCCCTCCTCGCAACACGCGCCACAGCCGACATGTATAAAGCGGTGAAAGAAGTTCAACCGGCGGCACGCTACAATGAACTTGGACGAACGATCACCGTCTCCCAATCCGAAGAAGATTCAGGCGTTTCAGGTATACTTGTCGTTTCCGCAGGTACCTCCGATTTACCAGTCGCCGAGGAAGCCGTCGAAACCGCTTTGATGATGGGAAACCAACCGGACCGTCTTTACGATGTCGGTGTGGCAGGATTACATCGACTCATGAGCAATCACGAGAAACTCCTGAACGCACGCGTTATCATCGTCGTTGCGGGCATGGAAGGCGCACTTCCGAGTGTTGTCGGTGGGTTGGTGGATTGCCCTGTCATCGCAGTCCCGACGAGTATCGGCTACGGTGCCAGTTTCGGAGGGCTTGCCGCTCTATTAGGCATGCTAAACAGTTGTGCGTCGGGTGTCACCGTCGTGAATATCGATAACGGTTTCGGCGCGGGCTATAGCGCGTCGCTTATCAACCGACTCAGCGCGTAATTTACTGGTGCCCCACCCTAAATACCTTGTTCCTTTTTCTCACCCGCGATTTTCAGCACAACACTTGCCCTTATCGGCGTTCCTTGCGCACCGAAACCTGCCCGTTGATTTAGAAAAGTTGAGAAGTGATGTTCCGCTTTTAATTCGATAACGTCAGCATTGATGCTAAGAGTGACAATATCATATCCAATTTTGCACCGGATGTGGTACGGGACTGATTCAGAACGGTTCTGTCTATAAGAGCGCGGTTGCCACGTTACACCGGACACCTCAGCGTATGTTGCGAGGGCGGTTTCGGCAGCTTCCACGACATCCTCCCCCGAGTTAAGGGCATATTTCGCCGCATTTGCCCCTCTGTTCGCAGCGTCCGTGAGGCGTTCCTGAACCCCTTTTGCATCATCTTCGTCTGCGTCATCAATCTCTTTGATCTTCCGCAAAGCGACATAAACTACCGTCCCAAGTACGCAAAGAAAAACGGCGGTACTTAGGATAACGGTACCTCGTAACTCGCGACGGCGCGTCATGCTCTCAAAATCCTCACGATGATGTGGATAGAAAGCATCGTGTGCAAAAATCGGTGTACTCCAGCACAACATACCGATTGTTAACAACAGTAGCGGGAAAGAAAAGAATTTTCGGAGCATCAATTTGTACCTGCCTCGGCATCCAGTATAACAACGCGAAGTCGGGTGTGTCAACATTTTTGCCTCGCAGTGCGAGTTGTCTGAATCAGGATTTTCAGGATTCAAGGATTTTCAGGATGAAAGCGAACATCGGGGTTAGTACCTCTCCCACCGCAAATGTCAAAAACTTTACACCCACGTCCACGAAAAACTTGACTGAAAATTGTAAATTTGATAAAATATACATAAACAAATATAAATCAGGGATAAGGAGATAGACATTTGCAGCAAAGAACACCAATTGAAGAACAAATTGATCTCCCTTTTGTAGAATCGCTGCGGATTAGTTTTCAGAGTTTGAAAATCCGTTTTGGGCGTTCAATCATCACGACGGCTGGTATCACCCTCGGCATTGCTTTTTTAGTTTCAGTTTGGACAAATAACGAAATCGGGCTTGCACTACAGGAGAGCGGACGACAATCAACAATTAATACCTTTGAAGAGACAACGGAAAAAGGCATTTCCACAAAAGATATCTGGTTGATTGTGATGTCGTTGATTGTCTGTGTTGTTGGTATTGCGAACTCAATGCTAATGGCAGTAACAGAGCGTTTCCGCGAGATCGGCACGATGAAATGTCTCGGTGCGTTAGACGGATTTGTGGTCAGGCTGTTCCTACTTGAATCAGGATTTCAGGGGTTTTCAGGTGCACTCATCGGAGCACTTATCGGCACACTCGGTGCGGTACTTTTAGGGCTTAAAGACTACGGATTAGACTTATTCTTCTATTTTCCCCTGTTACCTGCACAGCCTGAAGACGGAACAGCGCGGCTTGGCGTGATCGTCGTCATTCTGCTTGGCTGTGTTCTGGGCATGATTTTGGCGGTTATTGGATCATCGTTTCCTGCATGGCGCGCGGCAAAACTCCCGCCTGCCGAAGCAATGCGGACCGAGGTATAGGCACGGAGGAAAATTATGGCTGATATCGTTGTGAAAACTGAAG
This sequence comes from Candidatus Poribacteria bacterium, assembly GCA_965232545.1. GTDB lineage: Bacteria > Poribacteria > WGA-4E > WGA-4E > WGA-3G > WGA-3G. Next base: position 5,448,323 of record OZ246979.1, on the reverse strand, counting down.
ATGTTGTCAAAGAATATCGCATGGGTTCAAACATTCTTCGTGCTTTGGATGGCATCAATATTGAGATTGAACGTGGGGAGTATATTTCGCTGATGGGTCCCTCCGGCTCGGGTAAATCCACACTCTTTAACATGATCGGGGCACTCGATCGTCCTACGGAGGGTCAGGTTTACATCGACGGGCAAAATATGTCTCAACTTTCGCAAAGGCAGATTGCAGCGTTTCGGTGCCATCGTGTGGGTTATATTTTTCAAAGCTACAATTTGCTGCACGTGCGGAGCGCACACGGAAATGTAACGTTACCGATGATATTCGCTGGAATTCCTGATAGACAACGCAATGAAAAAGCGGAACAATTGCTGGATCTGGTAGGATTAGGGGATAGGATGTACCATCTTCCTGACGAACTATCGGGTGGTCAGCGGCAACGCGTCGCTATCGCCAGAGCACTTGCGAACGATCCGAGTATTATCCTCGCCGATGAACCCACAGCAAACCTCGACACAATCACTGGACGTGAGATTATCGACCTCATCAAAAGTTTGAATACGGATCAGGGGGTTACCGTAATTTCGGCAACGCACGATCTGAAGATGCTTGATGTCTCCGATAGGATCGTGGACATCCGAGACGGACTCGTGGAACGTATCAGGAACCGAGACGAGATTGACATCGAAGTCGGCGAAATTGGCAGTGAAGGCCACTAAACACCCATTAAATTTCCGACAAGAGGACAGGTCGATTTTCACGAAGCGACTTCAACGCAGCGAACCCCATCACAACTGGTGCACGACCGTCTTCACCTGTAACCGGCGGGGTCGTGTCTTTCTGAATGCACGCCAAGAACGCCTGTAACTCCGAGAGATATGTCGGCTTATAGCGTTCTACAAAGAAATATGGAGACGATGTAGCGCGCGTCCCTTCACTCCCGCTAAAGGTAACGGTATTTGTCAACGGATTCGCTACCGTAAGCATTCCGTTTGAACCGAAAACCTCAACACGCTGGTCGTAACCGTAAACAGCCTCCCTGCTGTTATCAATGGTTGCGATAACTCCATTTTGGAATCGTAAAGTGATAACCGCCGTGTCAATGTCACCTACCTCACCGATTTGCGGATCAACGCGTACACCACCTACTGCATACACCTCAACGACCTCGTCCCCAATGAGATAGCGCGCCATATCGAAATCGTGGATCGTCATATCAAGAAAAATACCGCCGGAGACCTTAACGTATTCAATCGGCGGAGGTTCGGGGTCTCGGCTCGTGATCCGCATGATATGCGGTTCTCCAATCTCCCCAGAAGCAATGGCTTCACGGACACGCATGAAACTCGCATCAAACCGACGATTAAAACCGACTTGAAACTTAATCCCTGCTTTCTCGACAATCGCTAAGGTTTCATCAATCTGTCCCAAATCCAAAGAGATCGGTTTCTCACAAAAGACGTGTTTCCCCGCCTTCGCGGCGGCTTGGCTTATCTCAACGTGCGTATCGGTGGCAGACGCCACTAGCACTGCTTCGACCTGCGGATCCGCCAGTATTGCAGTATAATCGTTGGTTGTTTTCGGAACATTAAACTGTTTTGCGAGAGATTCAATACTGGAGGGGTCCAAACTACAAATCGCGATCAGTTCGGCTTCGGATATGTTCTGAGCGAGGTGTTCAATGTGCAGTGTACCGATACGTCCGGTACCGATAACACCAACACCAATTTTTGAGGATTTGTTCATCAAATACCTTTCCTACGTAAGTTCTATTAAAAGTAGTAGGCACACTCATGCGGGATTAAGAATTTAATCGGGTAATGTAGGTATTAATTGTCTGAATCAGGTGCGCTTTGACAAATAATAATAGAATGTCGGTTAGATTCCGACTCGGAGGACGCACTCCGCATATCTTACCCTAACCGCACTGCTGGAAACAGCCGTGTGGAAAGCAAGGGGAAATGGCGAATGCCTGAGGCAAAGGCGACCTCACAAGAGCGCCAAAACTGGCACGTCCGATAAATGACGGACACGGAGAAGCGAAAGTTGAATGCTTGCAAGCCTCGTTAGACAAGACATAGAAACGCCTTGAAAAACTATGGTATTCATAAGGTTGTCCTCTGATTTGGCAATCTATTGCGTATGATATGAATACAGCGTTGAGATGCTCAATGAATCGGGGTACAGAACACTCCTAAATCCGTCAACGAAGTCTATTATTGGGAAGTCAAAGAGAACCTAAGTAGACTCATAGAGTCTATAAGGTTGAAGAGATTAGGAACTCTCGTAAGAGAGAAGCATAATCAGGTTGAGTGCTTTGAAACATTTCTAAAAACATTTTATCTATAGACGTGAAATCTTGCGAAAGCATGTGTCTATAGAAGTCTTAGACTTATGGACAAGAAATAAAGTAAAAGTGGTTATCATCACCTAAAGCGTTTATCGCCACACTCGACTGGAAGGTCTCCATGTGTGGTGAAAGTCGCACGCATGGTTTGGAAGGGGTTGTAGAGGGGCGACCCTCTACGACTACCTTATGATTTACAGGATTCAAGGATTTACAAGATTATGGAGCCTTCTTGGTTAAAAACTGTCTTTTATCGAACTACCCAAATATTTCATTAGACTTCATCCGTGTGCTGTGACAGAAGTTTCCTGCTACACAATTGAATTCAGGTACCGCAGATTCCGTTCTGCACTCTCGTAAGGACTGCCCATCCCCGGCAAGACATCCTGCTCCACGACGATCCAACCATCGTAATTTCGCTTTCGTAATTCTCCGAGGAACGCTGGGAAATCAACGTCGCCCTTACCTAACTCGCAAAAAACGCCGTTGCCAACGGACTCGAAATAATCCCACTCATCCTTACGAGAACGGACAGCGACATCGGGATGGCAATCCTTGAAATGGACGTGCCAGACTCGATCGGCATGGCGGACATACGCTTCAATCGGATCACCACCACCGAATCGGTAATGTCCTGTATCGAAACACAATCCGATGAGGCTCGGATCGGTGTGTTCCATCAACGTGTCTATCTCTGCTGGTGTCTCTACATATCCGGCACAATGCGGATGGAAAACCGTGCGGAGTCCTGTCTCGTCTCGGACAGATTCGGCGATACGGTGCGCGCCTCGTATGAAAGTATCCCACTGTGCTGGGGTCAATCCGTGTTCAGGACGGACTCGACCGGCATAGTGGGTACGCAGTTCTGTAGTCGCGTTGTCGTCCGAAAGCACAATGAACGGCGTGTCGCCAGCAGTATCCGCTAATAAATGGGCATGACGTAGTGCTGCTTCTTCACCTGATGCGTGTGTTTTTTTATCAGCGAGTGCGACACCTACGAATGCTCCTAACAGCATTAGCTCACGTTCCTTCAGTTCGGCACGGAGGCGTTCCGCATCCGTCGGCATGAATCCCCAATCCCCTAATTCGGTGCCGAGGTAACCAATTTCGTGCATCTCGTCTAACATCTGTGCGTAGCCGGGTGCTTCACCGTCTAACGCAAACTCAAGTACACCCCACGAGCACGGGGCATTTGCAATTTTCATAATGTTATTGGCTCTTTTCTATGACTTGTTTAAGATCCTCAATGAAATGTTCAAAAAGTTTGACCTTGTCGCTTTGCTGGAGTTCCGATGTTGTTAGCACATAAATGCCATCAAGTTCTGCCTCCAAAATAGCTCGCTCTTTCTTCGGGACGTCCACAATCTTCAGTGTTTCGTCTATGTCTGTTGTGATGAGATAGAATTTGATAGCGGCTTTATTTTCGTCTTGCTGAAGTTTAAGTCTCCAATAAGTTGTGTCAAAGACTCGGGGTTTCAAATTAACTATGCACGAGATTACAGCAATAACGTGCGAATTTTCGGGTATGTAAATGATAAGATTAACATAGGGGAGCTCAGAATTGAATTCCCCATAATCGATTGTCAAATGTCGCTTCACACCTTCCAACTCTTCGGATAAGGTAGCACTCTTCACTAAGTCATAGCGTAAAACCACCCTCAATCCTAACTTCTCAATTAGCCCTGCGATCACATCCCGGATTCGTTCTTGAAAAGTGTTATTATCAGAGGCACGCCAACTTCTACCCAATTCTCCTGTTAGAGAAAGTTCCAAGCCCTCCAAGACGACAAGTTCTTCAAGGCTATTATCCCATAAAATAGATTCTCCGTAATGCTCTTTGAGTTGGTATTTAATATCATCTGTGTAGTCAACAATGCTGAAATCAATGACATTTCTTTCGATCAACGTGTCTACTAACGTGTCATCATACCCCATCTCGTAAAGCGCATCCGTAAGGATGTTCCTCATGCTGTCAAGACTGGTTCCTCCGCGTGCTGTTGGAGCTGCTTTGATAGGTTCAATTGTATTTTTCACCAGTCAATCCTCTGTGTCGGGACGCTCAATATGGCCGTTAACACCATGTGTATCATAAACATCAAAAACGGCTTCACAGAAAACCCTCATCTTTTCATCCTGGTTTTTCAACGCTGTTTCATACATTCTGATGAAATATCTTTTGCCTGCTTCGGTCTGCGAATAGTTACTTTTGCGCAAATTATGTTCATAACAGAGGGTCTGGCCGTTATCAATGGTATTTGTGCCGCCCCTATCTTTCGGTTTGATATGGTCGGCGGCGATCGTAACGCCATCTGCCTTTCCACGCCCACAAACGACACAACGACGATCATCACGTTCAAAAATAGCTTCTCTGTCCCGTGGAGAAAACTCAAACAGCACAACCTCGTGGACATAACTGGGATCGTACTTGTAAATGCCTTTCTGGACTTTGATCAGTTTTCCCTCTTGATGGAGCTGTCTAACGGTTCTCCAAGGATCCCTCGGAGTTTTACCATGCTCTTGAAAATATTGTTCCGACACCCAGTCAACCACGGGCCCATGTTGAAGATCCTCGTTCGGATGATTCACAAAATATTCTAATACAAGATCACGAATTGTCTTTGCCATGTGCCTCCTCTTTTTTTTCAAACAGATATAATTGATTTGCAGCCTGACTTACCCGTTCCCTCGCAAGTTCACAGTAATGCTCATCGACATCAATCCCAATGCTGCGACGTTTGTTTAATTGTGCGGCAACTAAAGTAGTCCCACTGCCCATAAACGGATCAAGGACAGTGTCTCCTACGTAACTAAAGAGTTTGATACAACGACGCGGGAGTTCTATAGGAAAAGGGGCAGGGTGTCCAATGCGTTTCTTACTCTCACCGGGAAAAGTCCAGAGACCGTTTGTCCACTCCATGAATTCCTCCCGGTTCATATCCGATTCGCCACTTCCACTTGTTTTTTTCCACTGCTCTTTATAGAGAACAACAATCAGTTCAACAGGGGCAATGACGTAGGGTGCGGATGCCCGCATCCATGAACCCCAAGCAGTTCGTCTGGAGATATTGCCCTCGTTCCAAACGATGGTAGAGTGGTATTGAAACCCAATAGCGGTTGCCAGTTTGGTTAAATCCGCGCCGACGTGTTGCTGACCGCCTTTGTTTTTGTCCAATGGGATATTAAGACAGAAACGCCCATCAGACTTAAGCCATCGAAAACAACGCGTGAACCATTTTTTTGAAAAGGCAAGATAGTCGGCATAAGAAAGGGCATCGTCATTTGAATTATATTCTATATCAACGTTGTAAGGTGGTGATGTAACGATGAGGTCAATGCTGTCTTTTTTTATAGCGCGCGTTGTCAACACGTCCTCGTTGATTATTCTAAATTGTTCGTCGGTAAAAACCACATCTTTCTCCTATGGACTAAGGCGGGTGTTGAGAGATTCTTATGGGTAAAATCATGTTCATGTGTTACAATGAATTAACATACCACAACAATGTGAAGTATTTCAAGAAAAAATGAGAAATCCGGAAATGACAGCTCACGGTTTCGATTTACTGTGAAAACTTTCACCTCCGGAGCCCGAAGCCAATTTTGATAACTAATACGGCACCTATATTTCTGGATAGAATTGAGAGAGTTGGCAAGCAACTGAACTCATTATACTTGATGAAAAGCAGTCGTGCTTTAGAATCAGCCACTATCAGGACGTTCAATATGCCCGTTTATCTCATGTTCATCGTAAGCGTCGAACACAGACCGGCAGAAGGCGATCATCTCTTCGTCCTGATTTTGCGATGCGGTTTCATAAATATGTATGAAGTATCGCTTTCCCGCCTCCGTTTGCGTATAGTTTTTCTTCATATTGTTATGGGTGATGCAGAGTGTCTGCCCATTTTCAAGCGTGTTCGTTCCACCTTTAGACCTCGGTATTTTGTGGTCGACAGCAATCTCAACTCTATCCTCTGGACCGAGATTACAGACAACACACCGATAATTGTCTCGTTGGAAAATATCTTGTTTGACTGAATCAGAAAACTCTGATAAATCGACTTCGTGATCGGAGTCAGGATCATATTTGAAGATACCTCGTCCAACTTTAATCAATCTCCCAGTTTCAGCGAGCTTCCTGACAGCCCTCCGAACGTCTTGTGGACGACTGCTGCCTTCGTTTTCTATGATATATTGCTCTGCCACCCACTCTTCTATAGGTGCGTGTCTAAATTCTGTCTTCGGACGATTGATAAAAAAATCTAATATAAGCTCGTTAACTGTCTTCGCCATATAAATCTTCTCTCTCGTAAATACCTTTGATAAATACAGCCTTTATCTGTTAGTTTTTAGATTATCCACCGAGTGCTTGGAAATCAATTCAAGGATAGCAGGTACTAATTCCGTTGGGACTTCCATCAGTGTTATAGATTCATCCTGCAATCCAGCCTCAGCTTCAGTAACGGCTTCATCTTCTGTCTGATTTTCGTAATAATCAATGACGCTTTGCACACGTTCCTCATCCCAATCTGGGGGAAATTCGTTTTGTTTCATTGCCTGCCTCTCAGTTTACCTAACACTAACGTGAGTTTGATAAAAGTGTCAAGTTGGGTTTCGCTACCGTTATTGACACAGAAAGTGTCTTGAAAAACGGTATATCTCTCCACATGCTGCGATTTTTTCGGTGTATTCACCGCTCTACCTGTAGGAAACACCCAAGCAAAAACACCTACAAATTTATTTTCAAACCGGCGGTAACACTATTAACATCATCAGAATGACAGATTTTAAACCTACTGTTGCGTTAACATTGCCTTGATGTCTTCCGGGAACTGGACACCGTTCCTCTGCTCAAAGTCTGCAACGTTTTCATAACTCTTGCGAAATGACGCGATGATGTCAAAATCTTTGCCCTTTGCAAAAATTAGGTCTGCTTTGGCTCTTTCCCATTCTTTTAAGTGTAACCACGCCTCACCACGATTGCTATAGAATCCAGCGAAACTTGGTTCCAGTTTTATTCCGATGTTATAACTTTGGATAGCTCTGTCAAAATCACGTTTGCGAAGGTAAGCAGTACCGAGGTTGGAATAGGCTTTTGCATCATTGGGATCCAGTTCTATAACCCTGTCAAAGTCCTTGATGGCTTTATCAAAATTGCCCTTGCTATAGTAAGCAATGCCGCTATTGTTATAGGCTTCAAGAAAATTGGATTTGAGTTCTATGGCTTTGCGGTAATCCCGAATGGCTCTATCAAAATCACCTATGCGATAGTAAACTATACCGCGATTATTATACGCTGAAGCATAATCTGGTTTGAGTTTTATTGCCGTGTTATGGTCTCGGATGGCTCTGTCAAAATCACCTGCATCGGCGTAAACAGAACCTCGATTGTTATAGCCTTCGGGAAAATCAGGCTTCAGTTCCAATGCTTCGGTATAATGGACAATGGCCCGTTCATACCACTTCAATTTTTCGTTCCAGTTCTGCACGGAGTCTGCTCTCTTTCGACAGGTTTTCCCTCTATGAAACTGTGTGTAGGCACTCTTATGCATGTTCCAGTTTCTAATGAAGCCGTGGAGGTCATTGTGGATGATTTCCGTGGAGATGCCGTGGGACTTTCGAAGATGTGCCAGCACGGGCAATTTGAGGTCGGCCGGGATAGTGATTACCTCGTCTGGACTGATAAAGCCCTTGGGGGGTTGAACGAATACTATTTTTTGAGCAATAATACGCTGCTTCGGCTCGTGTGGTTGTTTAAGGTAGCCCACTACTGAGTCTCTTTTTTGCAAAATGATCCTGCCATCCTCACTGGGTGCACCGTCGCAAGCGAAGAAAAGCGCGATGTGGGAATCAGTTGTGAATTCAATAAGGTTGGTGACACCTCCATGGTAGTGGAGTTCAACCAAGATTTCAAGTTCATCCGTTTTCTCAGTATATTTCTTTGCCTCGTCCAGAATTTCTTTTTGGACGAATTCTATGTCAAAATCGTCTGCTTCAATATCGTACTCGTACTGGCGATAGAGACTCGACACGACTTTCCCATAGAATCTGCTTTCTCCTCGGAAGATGTAGGCTCCATCAACAGATTTTTCGGCTATTTCACAGATTTTTTGCAAGACCCTACTGAGTTCATTCTGAGGGTCGGATTGAGTGTTCATTCCTTTTCCTCCATACGGGCACGGGTGTTTAGTGTTAAAGTGATGCTCCATTTACCTAAGAATGTTAACAGAACTTTAGATACTATGCATCCTCTCGTCTCAGATCTTCTGTTTCTTCAGATGAAGGTGGTTTCGGATCCCATTGGATACCTGTGCGTTCAGCAATAATGTTTTCGGCTTCCGCTTTCGCGCTACCGTCTATCACCTTAGACTTGAATAGATATTTTTGAAAATTGGCAATAGCTTCCTTTTGATTATCAAGTTCAATCGCGCAAAACCTTCTGTTTCTCCACGGGACATGGGTTTTATAAGCGAAGTAGAAATCCCATTTTCTTCCATTAGTTGCAACGCCGATATCTACACCCTCTTGAAAGACATAACGGGCTATCTGGTCTTGAGGTTCCTCCATTTCAATATTGGCACTCCATCGCTTGCATTCAACCAATACCAGAGGTTTTCCTTCATTCTGTAAAGCATAGTCAACTTTATTGCCATTTCCAATTCGGAATTCTGGAAAGACCTCCAATGTGTTCAGATTTGCATAGTTCCATCCTAAGGCTGTGAGAATAGGCAGTACCACAAACTGTTTGGTCGCGGCTTCGTCAAAGTCCATGTCTCTAATTTTTCCTGTAAATTTCACAATATCGGAAATCGTTTGTGTTAACTTCTCGGCGTTGTCTTGTTCCTGCATGTTTTCCTTTTGTTGCCACAAGTACGGTGTCGTTTAATATAAAAAATATGTCCACTGCAAGGACATCAATTTAATCCTGCGGATCGGTTGCTCGTAACCGCCGGCTTGGTGTTATGCTGACACCACTATCCTGTAAAGACTGCTGCGACTGGTCGCCATTGAGATGTTTGAAATGCTGCGTGATAAACCGCAACAACCCGTAAGCTCCCAAGCCATCCGCGAGGACTTTAAGCCCGAGTTCATAGATTTCAATATCGGTGAGTTCCAATAAACCATTTCGCCACGCGGCGATTCTTTCGACTTTGATACGTTCTTCCTCTTTTCGTCCTGCTTCTCTCCGCTGGATACGCGCTACAATCTCGTCAATGCCAGGCTGGTTTGCCAACAATCTATGCCGCTCGGCAGTATAATCGTAGTCACTCGGCTTACATTGCTGGAGGAACCGCATCTTCTCAGCAGTACTGAGTTGCGATGCCAGTTCTTCCATACCCATTTCATAAATTTCAAGATCCGTCATCTTTAAGATGTCCATTTTCTGTTACCTCGCGTAACCATGTTTCAGGGTTTTCGACGTGGACGTGAAGTCGTTCGTGATAACGCTGTGCTCTGGTGAGGAGTCTATCATCGGTTGTTAGGAAGATGTCCACCTCACCACTTTCAGCACAGGCAAGCGGATCGAAAAGCCTGCTCAAACAACAGGTATCAAGATAAATTTTCCAGAATGGCAAATTGGTCTGCACACATATATCCAAACTTCGCTTAGTAATTTCTATCGTAGATTAACGTCATACAAAGAAGACACTCCGCTGAATTAGCGTATCACGATATAGAACCAGATGTCAAGGAAAACCTAATCATGATTAGAACCATTCAGCCTTCAGTTTTCTGCTGATTCCATAGGATAACTCGCCGCTGGAACTCGCTCCTACAAAAATAGCAATCGGCAGTCAGAAAGCGAGGTTTCTCACCTCGTCAGCGGTGGAGGATTAGTAAGAGTCGGGAATCGGAGTTCCCTCCTACGGAAGAATGAATGACTCCGAAACTCGCTATGGGGTTTCCGCATGTAAGAGGCGCAATAATGCACGTCGCATTTGGGTGAGTACACCGCAGAATTGCGCCACTACGAACCGGTCTTTGTTAATGAGAAGTGATTATTCAGAAATGGTATAAGTTCCACAAACACGCGAAGATATGATATACTGCAACCAACGGTAACCCAAATGTCAGAGGTAAAAAATCATGTTCCCAACGATTGAAGCGCAGACGCAAATTCAGACACCACCGACCTGGGCTGTGCTGGAACGCCAACTCATCGACAAGATGAATGCCGCAGCACCAGAAGTCTTGGAGAAATACACGCGCCCAGATGGAACACTGTTCTGGCCCACGCATCCAGATTTTCAGAGTATCGATGGACTCGACGATGCCTATGAGAGTTTCCATAACTGGGCACTCTTTTATATGCTCGGTGGCGATGCACGGTTCTTGGCTGACGCAGACACGGAATTCGATGTCATCACAAACGATATGGCGCGATATGGGACCGGACACGGTTACCCGATGGTGGTCAAAGAATACCAACCGGGTTACGACTGGTTTCATCAAGGTGAAGGGAACTACCTCTTTCACATGCTCTGTATGGCGGACCCGTCAAATCCGAAGCACATTGAACGGGCAAAACGGTTCGCGGGATTCTTCATGGACGAAGATCCAGATGCCCCAAATTACGATAAACAGCATAAGATTATCAAATGTGCCATGAACGGGAGTAAGGGACCGGCATTCTGGGCTTTCGCTGGACATCCGTATTTCCCTTGGGACGGTTATAACATGCCGTTTTACGATATCCCAGGAGCCACGAGTCATGAAGCCGTTAGGGAAAATGAAGCACTGCGTGAGCGTATGGGAAGGATAAACCATGAACGTCAGGGAGTCGGGGACGCGGTCGTCAATCTCGCGGCGACGACGCTTGCTACGAATGCATTAGCGACCGGGATTGCCAGCCGATGTCGGAGCATTGGTTACGAAGATGACTCGGGATACCACCGAACTACAACTTGTCAACCTCAATACCACAGAGCCACGAGATGTTATTGTGCAAGCGGGTGCGATGGGTGAACACAATTTCACCTCAGCACGTGTCAACGAGGGTCAGAATATACACACCATATCGGTTAATGGAACGTCCGTCCACGTCCATCTACCCCCTTACACGCAAATTGATTTGGCGTTAGGGATGCACCGCTTTGTCAATGCGCCATCCTATAAGTATCCGTGGTAAAATAAAAAACGAACCTTTTCCGAACAGGTCTGACTAAATAAGCAAAACCAAAAGCAAATGCCTTTCTTAAAAAGATAATTGGGCATTCACAAAATAACAATTCTAATAGGAGATATAAAAATGAAAAGGAAATGGTTTGTACTCAGCGCAATCGCAGCAATCGCAATGGTCGGAATGTTCGTTTTTGAAAATACGGCTGCAGCACATCGAGAGGTCCACAACAAAAGAGAACATCGCAACGACAACTCCCGCGCCGCTCGTGGCAGAATAGCGACGGTAAATCCCGTTGCCGCTCTTAATAACTCTTGGATAGATTTGACTTTCGGGCTGGAAGTTGACACGGAGACGATAGCGAAGGCACATCCGATCTATCAGAAAACTCGTGAAGCACTCCAGATACAGATTAAAGAGGCACGGAAATCCGATGAGAAGCGGGCTGCAGTGAAAAAGCTACGCGAGAGCATCAAGGAAACGAAATCAAAATTCAACGCGAGTCTCAAGGAGATTTTGACGGAAGAACAGATGACGAAACTGACGGAATTAACGAAGAAACGACGCACAGAAACACGGAAACGTGTCAACCAAGCCCGTCGTAACCAGCGCGAGTCCCGTAGACACCGTTAAAGTTTGTTCACGATGAATCCGGGTCGGGCATATTGCTCGACCCTTTTTTCTTCTAACAAGGTTATGCCCAACGTTCAACGACGACCTTTTTCTGGGTGAAGAAATCTACAGCATCCCAACTCTGACCGTGGAGATCCCCAAAGAAACTATCCTTCCAACCACTGAAGGGGAAGAATGCCATCGGCGCGGCAACACCAATGTTAATGCCGACATTACCGATCTCTGCCTCATAACGAAACTTACGGGCAGACGCACCACTACTCGTAAAGAGACACGCCATATTACCGTAACGCCCGCTATTGATGAGTCCGATTGCATCGTCAATCGTCTCAACATGAATAAGCCCTAAAACCGGTCCGAAGATCTCGGTTCTGGCAATATCACCTTGTGGATTAAGGTCATTGAGGATTGTCGGACGAATAAAGTTGCCGTTTTCACCGCCGGGGATGCTCGGATACCTACCATCAACAAGAAGTTGCGCGCCTTCGTCAGCTCCTGCTTGAATAAGACCTTCAATTCGGCTCCTGCTCTCGGAAGTGATGACGGGTCCCATTTCGACCCCTTCTTCCAATCCATTTCCGACGACCCGGTCAGTGGCGGTGTCAGCGATGGCTTCTGTGAACCAGTGCTGTGCCTCACCGACAGTGAAGGTGATAGATGCCGCAAGGCACCGTTGTCCAGCACATCCGAATGCACTCTCGGCTGTAGCATTGACAGTAAACTCTGGATCGGCATCAGGAAGAACAATCAACGGATTTTTCGCGCCACCTTGACACTGAACCCGTTTGCCGTTTGCAGCAGCCTTCGCATAGATTTCTTTAGCAGTCGCAGTCGCCCCGACGAAACTGACGCCTCGGATGTCCGGATGTGTTAAGATTGCATCCACAGTCTCCCTGCCACCATTCACAAGGTTGACAACGCCTTTAGGCAGTCCCGTCTGTTCCAGTAGCTGAAATATCTTTTGCATCGTGATTGGAACCTTTTCGGAAGGTTTCACGATGTAAGTATTCCCGCAGGCAATGGCATAAGGCAGAAACCAGAAGGTAATCATCCCGGGAAAGTTGAAAGGTGCGATTGCGGCACACACACCAACAGGTTGGCGAATCATAAATTCGTCAATTCCGGTAGCAATATCCTCTAAGTTCGTTCCTTGCATGAGTGTCGGAATACCACAAGCCACCTCAACATTCTCAATGGCACGCCGCATTTCACCCTTTGCTTCGTCAAGCGTCTTACCGCACTCGAGTGTAATCGTCTTAGCAATATCTTCTAAATTTTCCTCTAAAAGATTTTTTAATGCAAAGAGGTATTGAATGCGTTCGACCGGGGGTGTCCGCCGCCATTCGTGAAGTGCATCAGCGGCAGCTGTAGCGGCTTGCTGTACCTCTTCTGCGGATGAAAGTGGCACTTGGGTGAGGACCTCTCCAGTCGCTGGATTCGTAACATCGATCAGTTCAGCCGCCTCGGATTGTTGCCATGTATTATTAACGTAGTTCGGTAGCGGGTTTCCGCTTTTAAGAAGACTAACATCAGTCATCGAATTTCCTCCTTAGTTTCCCTCTGCGAAGAGTTCAAGCACCTTCAATTGCTCCATAGCGGCGACGATTTGCGGATCGTGCTCCAGTTCGTCCCGGTCGTTTTCTGTAATTTGAGCAAGTACGTATTTAATGCCGACATCGCTGAGAACAATTTGTTCTTCAGTCAATGCATCGCTCAAACGCTGATAACTCCGTAGGAGTTTCGCGGCGTGGCGGTCATCACGCGAAGCATGCTCAGCGGTCGCGAGTTGTACCAACACGTCGTCGCCATTTTCTTCTATAAAGGTTTTGAGTTTCTCGTGATCGCGGAGTTTTAACTGCATCTGCCGTTCAGAACGACTAAACCATGCGGACTCAACATCGGGGATAATGCCGACCTTGTCAATGTCAACGCCGTTCGGTGTAAAGTAGCGCGCGACGGTTAATTTCACAGCAGATTTTGAATTGCTAAGCGGAAACACGCGTTGAACAGATGCTTTCCCGAAGGTCTTGTTACCCATGACGAGTCCGCGTCCATGGTCTTTGATGGCTCCAGCAACGATCTCAGAAGCACTCGCGCTCCCACCATCAACGAGTACAATTAGCGGAAAGTACTCCCTTTTAATTCCCTCCGCCTTGAAGTTGTCACGCTTCTCCAGCCCTTGACTATAAACAACAAGTTGACCGGGTGCGAGGAAGTCGCTCGCGATATCAACGGCTGAAGAGAGGAGTCCGCCAGGATTTAAGCGGAGGTCGAGAATGACACCACGGACATTCTGCGCCTTGAAATCCACTAAGGCGTTATCTACGTCATTCGCCGTCGTATCGAGAAATTGATTGATTTTGATATAGCCGATATTATCTCCGATGATATCCTGCTCAACGCTCGGAATCCGAATGACTTCACGTGTGACAGTAACCTGAACCCCACGGTTATCGTTCTCACTCACAACCGTAATGGAAACTGGGGTCCCCGGTTCACCACGTAACTGGTCAACTGCTTCGTTCAAGGTCATCACAGCCGTCGATTCACCTTCAATATGGCTAATAACATCTCCGCTTTGCAAACCAGCCAACGAAGCCGGACTGCCCTTAAAAGGCGTAACTACAGTCAACATATCCTCCCGAATCCCTATGAGCATTCCAAGTCCACCGTAGTTGCCACGGTTTTGGGTTCGAAAGTCACCGTAGCCTGGAATGTATTGACTGTATGGGTCCAATTTGCGAAGCATGCCATTGATAGCACCCTCTACAAGTTCTTTAGAATCCGGTGTTTCAAGATGTGCCTGTTTGATATAAGCAAGGATCTCTGAGAAAAGCGCGAGGTTTTCTACCAATTCCTCATCGGCAGTTTTGCCGGTTTCCTCTGAACTCCAACCGAAGGGTAGAAGCGTGCAGATAAGAAATACAGATAATAAGATGTGAAAACAGGTTTTGGACGAAGTTCGCGAGTTTCCGAAACCTACCGTTAAAAATTTCATTTTTCATTTCCTTTATTTACAAGAGGCTTCATTTTGTAGTAAGGTGATTTATCACCTGTTTGCGTAAGTCCTGGTTAATAAAAGTAGTTTCGTAGCCTTTGGATACTTGGAATCCGAAAAGCGATAAAGGCTGCGGCAGCACAGTAAAGCCAGTCAGTACGAATCATCCGTGATTGCATCAGTTCCCAAACAGATTGTCCCTTAAACACAATCGTCGCGGTCGGCATGGCTTGCTCTATTGATATATTATGCGCTTGGCTCAGTTGCTCCGCGATTTGGGCAATCGCATTCCACTGGACATCCAAATATTTTCCGATAAAAATACCGAGTATTGCGAAAACCGCAGCGGCAGCACTGACAACACGCCACATCGTTCTCGCATCACGCTCGAGGCATCGGCTGCTCGTGAGGAGTATCCCCACACCCGTCAATAGACCGATACCGATAGCGATGAAGCCAGCGGTACGTCCTGTCCATTGGCTATATTTCGCCCAAAGTACGCCGCCCATTGCTGCCCCGAAGAGTCCACCAAATGGCGCTACTAAAGCGTTCATCACAAAATCACTCCTTAAGTTCCGATCTGCGGTTTTTGTTGATGGTGATCCGTATTTTGTTCAAAAGTATAAGCGACCCTCAGTACCTTTTCTTCTGTAAAAGGCGCGCCGAGTATCTGTAATCCGACGGGTAACCCGTTTTCCACAAAGCCGCACGGTATAGAGATACCGGGTAACCCAGCGTGACTCGCAGGTGTTGTCATCACATCGGAAAGATACATTTGCAACGGGTCAGCAGTCCGTTCGCCTATTTTGAATGCCGGTGTAGGAGCAGTAGGCGTTGCAATAACGTCAACTTTCTCAAATGCGGCATCAAAATCAGATTTGATGAGCGTCCGTGCTTTCTGTGCCTTCCGATAATATGCGTCTTGATAGCCAGCACTTAGTGCGAAGGTGCCAATCATAATACGGCGCTTCACCTCTTCACCGAACCCTTCACTCCGCGTCGTTTTATACATATCGATTAGATCCTCTGGACTTTCGTTCCGATATCCGTAGCGGACCCCATCGTATCTCGCGAGGTTTGCACTCGCCTCAGCGGGAGCGATGATGTAGTAAGTCGCAATGGCATATTCCGTATGTGGTAAAGAGATTTCCTCAACCGTCGCACCGACAGATTCAAGAACAGCGATGGCAGTGTGCACCCGATCAGCAATTTCTGGGTCCAACGCTGACGTGAAATACTCTTTCGGAATACCGATTCTCAAGCCTTTCACGTCGTTAATGAGACTCTGCGTGAAATCAGGCACGGGTATATCAACGGAGGTGGCATCCATCGCGTCACTCCCACAGATGGCGTTGAGCAGCAAGGCACAATCGGTGACATCTTTGGTAAACGGACCGATTTGGTCGAGTGAGGAGGCGAATGCGACCAAACCGTAACGAGAGACACGCCCATACGTCGGCTTCATTCCAACAACGCCACAGAGTGCCGCGGGTTGGCGGATCGAACCGCCAGTATCCGAACCCAGCGAACAGATAGCAGTATCCGCAGATACAACCGCAGCAGAACCACCACTGGAACCACCGGGAATAGTGTCCAAATCCCACGGATTGTGTGTAATCTGATATGCTGAGTTTTCAGTCGAAGACCCCATAGCAAACTCATCCATGTTCGTCTTACCAAGCATCACAGCACCTTGTTCATGGAGTTTCATCATGACGGTCGCGTCGTAGGGTGGTACAAAGGTTTCAAGGATCTTAGAGCCACACGTTGTGCGGACACCTTGAGTACAAATTACATCTTTAATTGCAATCGGGATCCCAGCGAGAGACGGCATATCGTCCCCGTTTTGAAATCCAGCATCGGCACGACTTGCCTGCTCCAAGGCGAGTTCCTTTGTGAGTGTCAAGTAACCCTTGACATGCGGTTCCACCTCAGCGATACGGGCATAGACAGATTCGGTGAGTTCCACAGCAGTGATCTCACGCGCTTTGAGTTTTTCATGCAGGACGTGTGCCGTCAATTCACAAGGCGACATTTAGTTTTCCTTTTAACCGATGACTGACAACCGATAACCGACAGCCATTTAGTGGCTGCGGTCAACCACTCTGGGAACGCCGAAGTATCCCTCTTCAGCTTCAGGAGCATTCGCGAGCACCTCTTCGCGTGGAAGTGAGGGTTTGACGACATCCGGTTTGGCGACATGAGATGCCTCAGTTTCTGAACCCATGATAAAAACTTGATGTGGATGGATGTGCGATGTCGGTGGCACATCATCTGTTTCGAGTTCATTTAATTTCCCGATATAGTCCAAAATTCGGGTAAGCTGCTCAGTAAAGTGCTCTGTCTCTTCCTCATTAAACTCAAGACGAGCCAAATTTGCGACATGGCGTATGTCATCGGTATTAATCGTTGCCATTTTTTAGTATTTCATCCTCTTATTAATCAGGTACCGTTTGCAGTGGCGTGACTGAAGCGGCGAATTGCTTTGTCCCAGCCCGACTAAAACGAACGGTAACATAAACATCTTGCCCTGCTCCACTGACCTTCGTTATCTTACCTCTCCCGAATTTCGGATGGAGCACAATCTGATCGACATAGTAATCCACTGTATCTTCAGAAACGACTTCATACAAACCTCCTGATTGACGGAACGGAGACCGGTATCGATCAACGTGCTTGATGAGATGCTCTGGAATTTCGGAAATAAACCGAGATTGGATGCGATACTCTGTCTCTCGAAACGTTCTCCGCGAACGGGCATGTGAGAGATATAATTGCTCCATTGCTCGCGTGATCCCGACGTAACAGAGTCGTCGTTCTTCTTCCAATTCCGCTTGCGTATCCAGAGAACGTCCATGCGGTAGATACCCTTCTTCCATACCGACAATAAAAACAAACGGAAATTCCAGCCCTTTTGCACTGTGCAAGGTCATCAATGTAACCATATCAGTACTGTCGGTCTCCATAGTATCTATATCAGCAGTGAGAGCCACGTTTTCCAAGTAATCTGAAAGGGTCGGTTCGGAGGTGTTCTGTTCATATTCGATAACGGCGTTAATCAATTCCTCAATGTTTTCAACGCGGTTCTGCGCTTCAATTGTATTCTGCATCTCTAAATTTTTTAGGTAGCCGGTCACTTTCAGCACATAGTCAAGCGCGTCAGCGGGTAGCATAGAGGCATCGAAATCATCAAAAATTTTGATAAAACGTTGCACTTTCGCTTGGAGTCCGCGGTTAATCGTGGTGATTTCATCAACGCGTTGGATAGCGTCAAAGAGAGGGATCCCGTCCTGTGCGGCAAAATTGATGAGTCGGTCGAGCGTTGTCACACCGATGCCTCGACTTGGTACATTGATGATACGTCGAATACTCATAGAGTCGTTGGGATTGCACACCACACGGAGGTAAGCAAGGAGGTCCTTGATTTCCATCCGATCATAGAACCCGACACCACCGACAATCTGATACGGAATGTTTGCTGCGCGGAACGCCTCCTCAAAGATTCGGGATTGGGCGTTAGTTCGGTAAAAGACAGCACAATCTTTATAATCTACGCCTTCGGCATGCCAATCCTCAATTTGTGTGCCGACGTACCCCGCCTCGTCGCTTTCGTCCATCGCCTCATAGCAGGTAACAAGTTCACCAAAGTCATTTTCTGTCCAGAGTTTCTTCGCTTTGCGCGCGCTATTGTTGTGCACAACGCCCCAGGCGGCATCTAAAATATTTTGTGTGGAACGATAATTCTGCTCCAAACGGAGGACACGTGTGTTCGGATAATCTTTCTCAAAATCAAGGATATTTCTGATGTCTGCACCACGAAAAGCGTAAATGGACTGGTCATCGTCGCCGACGACACAGATATTCTGCTTCGTGTCGGTTACCAATAAATTCACTAACTCATACTGACATCGATTCGTATCCTGATATTCATCAACGAGGATATATTCAAATTTGTCTTGATAAAATTGGCGGACATCAGGATTTTCATTCAGGAGTTTCACTGTGAAAAGTAGCAGGTCGTCGAAATCAAGGGAATTGTTCACACGTAGTGCATCTTGATAGAGTACATAGACTTCTGCGACGATTCGCTCAAAATAGCCATCAGCGATATTCTGGTACGTCTTCGGTAATGTAGATTCATTTTTCGCACGACTAATGTGGCTGAGGATCGCGCGCGGGTTGTACTGCTTGTCACTATAGTTAAGCCGTCGGAGCACATCTTTGACGAGCGTAACTTGCTCACCTGTATCGAAGATGGTAAAGTCGCGGGTGTAGGCGTAATTTGTAGAGCGTGACACGCTTTCAGACGCTGCGTTCGCGCCTAACTTCTCAATATCTCGGCGGAGTATCCGAGCACAGGTGGCGTGGAAGGTTGCCACCCAGAGGTCCTGGCTAACACTACCGTCGACGAGTACATCCAACCGCTGCTTCATCTCCTTCGCTGCTTTGTTCGTAAAAGTTACAGCGAGGATACGGTAGGGAGAGACATCGTGATGTGCGAGTAGGTAAGCGATACGGTGTGTGATGACGCGCGTTTTTCCACTGCCGGCACCGGATAAGATGAGGAGTGGTCCATCGGTATACTGGACTGCTTCGCGCTGAACATCATTTAAGGAACTTAATAGGTTATCGGTCAATGTTTACCCCTTGCCTCGTCGTATTAGGGGAAAATACACTTTATAGATATATTTGCGAACCGTGTGCTATAGTCCCCAATTTCATTCTATAAAGTATACACGATTTGGGTTAATTTTGCAAGGGGAAAATATCAAAAGATTGCGGGGAGTTTGCGCGATTTACGTCTCAGATCCGGTGCGGTTAGGAAACCGCACCTACCAGTCCAAGGAAAATAAATATTACCGAATTAAATTCTGAAACCTCATGGAACCGCACCTACCGGACCGGAGGATCAAGGAAACAGTCCTTCACAAGCAAATTCTCTTGCTCAGATGAGGTATTCCTTCAAGAACTGCCCAGTGTAAGAGGCTTTGACCTTCGCAATCTCTTCGGGCGTGCCTTGCGCTAAGACCTCGCCACCTTTATGTCCTCCCTCTGGACCGAGATCGATGACATAATCGGCGGTTTTGATAACATCAAGATGATGCTCAATCACAAGAACGGTATGCCCACTATCGACGAGACGGTTGAGACTATCCAAGAGTTTCTGCACGTCTGCGATGTGGAGTCCTGTGGTGGGTTCATCTAAGATATACAGATTATGTCTACCTCGCTTGATTTTGCCAAGCTCGCTTGCCAACTTTATCCGTTGCGCTTCGCCGCCGGAGAGGATTGTAGCGGGGTGCCCAATCTGGAGATACCCCATACCGAGTTGGTATAGGACATTCAATTTATGATGAATCAACCGCTGATCGGCGAAGAACTCAACGCCTTCCTCAATAGACATATTGAGAATCTCGGAAATATTCCTTCCGTTATAGGTAACGTCAAGCGTATCGTCATTATAGCGTGCGCCCTTACAGGTCGGACAAACGACTTCAACATCGGGCATAAAGTGGAGTTTAGTCGTGATAGTGCCTTCACCGTGGCACTCCTCACACCGCCCGCCTTTGACGTTGAAACTGAACCGTGAGGCGGTATAGCCCCTCGCAAGTGCGAGTGGGGTACTGGCGAAAAGCTTACGGATATTATCGTAAAATCCGATGTAAGTGGCAGGATTGGAACGCGGTGAACGTCCGATGGGGGACTGATCGATACTGATAACGTCATTGACGTGTTCATGTCCACCTAATTCATCGTGGGCACCATAGAGCGTCCGACTGTCACGGTAGAGAGCATAAAGCTTCTTGTAGAGAATCTCATTGACGAGCGTACTCTTGCCAGAACCAGAAGCACCCGTGATGCAGATAAATACACCCACCGGAATATCAACGTCAATATTTTGCAGATTGTTCTCCTTTGCCCCGGTGATACTAAGGAATTTGCCGTTCAAGTCACGCCGTTGTTCGGGAAGCCGAATCTCTCGCCGCCCGCTCATATAGAGTCCCGTCAAAGATTCGGGACAGTCAAGAATCGTTTCAAGTTCACCTTGAATGACGACCTCTCCTCCGTGGATACCCGGTCCGGGTCCGAGTTCAATAATATGATCGGCGGCACGAATTGTGCTTTCATCGTGTTCAACAACGATAACGGTGTTGCCGATGTCGCGTAACTTTCGTAGCGTCTCTATCATCTTGGCATTGTCTTTCGGGTGTAAGCCGATACTCGGTTCATCAAGGACATAGAGCATCCCCATCAACCCAGAGCCGATCTGTGTGGAAAGGCGGATACGCTGTGACTCACCGCCAGAGAGTGTCGCAGAACGGCGATTGAGGTTTAGGTAATCCAATCCGATACCGAGTAGAAGGGTAATCCGATCGACCAATTCTTTGATAACGCGGCTGCCTGCCTCGCGCTGCTTCTCTGGAATATCGGTGATCGTTCGTAAGAAATCCCGCAATTCTTCAAAGTGCAACTCGCCGACTTCGTGAATCGTTTGACCGTCAATCGTAACGAGAAGCCGTTGTCGTTTTAGTTTAGCTCCGTTGCAGTCAGGACAGGTACGTTCTACCATTACTTTTCGGAGATATTCCTCCATCCCGGAGTGCGCCTCGCCCTGTTTTCGGTAACGCCGATAATGTCTATCAATCCGGGTGATGATCCCATCAAAACGGATATTCCGACCGAGATGGCGTTTTTCAACGGGACGTGCGCCTTCGGGTTGCAGGATCGGAAATTCTTCGCCGTGCGTGCCGTAATAGAGAATATCAATCACCTTTTGTGGAAGGTCTGCAAAAGGAACGTTCAGGTCGAACCCGTAGTGTTCGGCGAGACTGTACATCGTCCGACCATCCCACCTATCGGGATCATAGTTAAAGGCTTGGTGGACGAATGCTCCGTCAACGATACTTCGACTCTTGTCAGGAACAAGGAGATTCGGGTGCACCTGCAAATAGGTACCGAGACCAGAACAGGTTACACACGCTCCCGTCGGTTCATTAAAGGTAAAGTGATGCGGGCCGAGTTCAGCCATGAGCACACCGTGCTTCGGGCATCCGAAACCTTCCAATACCTCCATTGCGTCAGTCTCGGTATCCTCTGGGAACTGGACATCAAAACGCATGAATCCTTCGCCGACGAGCATGGTGTGTTCAAGGGAAGCGAGCACCTGTTTGTCAATATCTTTTTTGATAAAGAATTTGTCAACGATAACCTGGATGTCATATTCCTGCTCCGGATCGAGTTCAATTTCTTCGCTGATGTCGTGTTCAACCCCGTCAATCCTGACGTGTCTACACCCTTTTGTCCGGATGTCATCGAAGAGATAATCATAATCTTCGCCGTAGATTTTGAAGACTGGGGCGTGAATTTCAACTTCGGTGCCCTCTGGCATCGAGAGCATCCGTTCTAAAATCTGATGATGCGAACGGATGGGAATTTCACCTTCGCAATACGGGCAGTGAGCGACACCGATAGTAGCGAAGAGCATACGGAGGTAGTCTTGCAAATCGGTCATCGTGCCGACGGTAGAACGCGGATTCATCGTGATCGTTTTCTGTTCAATGGAAACGACAGGGGACAATCCATCAATGAAATCGACATCCGGTTTTTTGAGTTGTGTAATAAAGCGTTTGGCGTAGGTGGACATCGACTCCAAGAATCGACGTTGTCCTTCGGCATAGACGGTATCAAACGCCAATGAGGATTTACCGGAACCGCTGATACCCGTGACAACAACGAGTTGGTCCCGTGGAATTTCAACTTCAACGTTTTGTAGATTATTTTCTCGCGCGCCTTTAACGGCGACAGACTGTCTCATGCATGCCTCCCAATTTTTATTATTGAGTTTCTGCTCTGATTGGTCTTACAGTCCAATCAGGTTTCTGCAAAGAACTATTTATTTTTACGGACTTGTCTGGGAAAAGTTACCAATCGCCTTGGAACCCAATGAAACCGTGATTACGACGAGGACGCGATCGGTGCAAAAACTTAATTGCCAGGAATACTTATAGAAACGGATTATGTGCATCGAAATAGTATGCGGGTTCCTCTACGGAGGTTTGGCTGTCCTTCGTCAAACGGATCGGTGCTGAGAACTGTTCAATAACCTCTTTCTGTGCAAGCCACTCACACGCCAATTCAAAGGCGAGTTGACGGCTCCCGAAATGGGTATAGATGTCGGTTATCGTGCGTTCCTCACCCGATTCCTCAAGGAAATCGAGCAGCGGTTTGAAGAGTGCTTGTAGGTTATCTTCCAAATACGCATCAATCCGCTTAAGGGCATCGCGGAGCAGTGTCTCGTCTTTCTGCTTGTCTATCAGATCCGTGAAAACGGCGTTGAAAAAGGACGGGTTGTGTGCAAGTGCTTGATAGATAACTTTGCGTCTCGGCGTTTCGCCGTGCAGGAGGACTTCAATGCGAGCCAATTCCCGGACAGCATACGTCAGGTAGAGAAACGTGTAATCCATATCGCGCTTGAGGTGGAACCACTTTTCGGCTTTGGCAAGTATAGCTGTCACCATGGCTGCGGCGTTAAGGAGTTGAGAGTGTTTATCCCGTTCACCGACCTGCAGACAGGATGGATCACCGACAGGAACATTCGCATTACCATCTACAGGGAAAAGACTGTCCTTAGAAAAAAGGACACGGCTTTCGGCGAGAATTGAATGGAGTGCACTGCCTTGTAGTGTCCCTTCCAACAACTTTCTATAATTGCTGCGGGTGTAGAGTTGAACCCGGAACGGAATCCCGTCCTCGATTAACTGATATTCCTTCTGCTTGAATCTTGTCCCATCTCTCAGGATGAGTGTGATGTGAGGCGTGGTTTTCTCCCAGACGTTGTCTGCGGCGAGGTTACTGGTGAGAATCGCAGCGAGGATGTACATGTCCTCTCTGAGTGTGTCCGTTAAATTGTCTAATGCAGTGTGAATCTGTGTGTGGATGTCCTCCGAATCGCGAGTATGAGGAAACACCCCAGCAAAAACACTCGCGCCTACAGTGTCATCGTAATAGTAGGCGGGTTCTTCCACAGCGATTTGGCTTTTCGCCGTGAGTTTCACGGGCATCGAAACTTGCCTGATAATGCCTCTCCACGCCAGCCATTGACAGGCTAAATCTAAGGGATCTTCGTCAAATTCGGGCACATCATCACTGTCGCGGGGCGAACCGCGTCCGAGGTCTGCGTTCAATTCAGTATTCGTGCGCGGTGCTTTCTGCTCAATAAGATACTCAAGAATGGGTTGGAAGATAAACTGTCGCTCATCCAGATAGACGTTAATTGCATCCAGGGCATCCTGAATGACGGCTTCCGTCTTTTCAGAGTTGATTAAATCTGTATAGACACGGTCAAAGAAATCAGGATTGTAACGGAGTGCGGGTTGAATCACCTCTCGTGCCGGAATCTCATTGTTTAAAAGCACCTCCACCCGTGCCAATCCTTGTACTACATTCAAAATTGACAAAAAAGAAGTTAGACAATCTTTGTTGACGTAAAATTGCTTTTCAGCATAGATAAGGCTCGGCAGTGTACTGGCGATGACGTTGAGCAGTTGGAGTTGCTTATCACGTTCACCGATGTTGTCGAGGCTTGCGTTTTTATCATACCACTCTTGGATAGTGGCATCGTGAGAAAAGAGGAGCGTGCTGTGCGAGAAATAGGAGTGCATGAAGGACCCCTGCTGCGCACTCTCTATTGCCTGCTTAAAAGCATTCCGTGGGGATATGTTGGCGTGAATATTTACACCGTTTTCAACAAGCGAAAAGAAAGATTGTGTCGGACGAATCGCGTCTCTGCCGATGAGTTCCACATCGAGATCCGATTTTTCCCATACTTGGGCATAAGAGAAACTGCCTGCAACGATAGCGGCAAGGATGTATGGATCCTTCTGAACCTTTTCGACGAGTAGCTCCACGGCTTCGCGATACTGTTCTTCGATAACGTCTTGGGATTGCATGGGGTTCTCCTACAGTGAATCGGACGGTAGTTTTAGTTGCTCACGAATGGCGTGACGCACCTGATCGCAGATCTGCAGGGCATGTGCAGCATTGTCCACTGTCGCTGAATCTCCGGGATAGCGCGTCGCCACTGCGTGTTTAGAAATTTCCGAAAAGTCTGGCTCCCACACCTGCCACAGAGGGACAGTTGGAACGATTAACGCCAACAATTCCTTTAAATCGTGCGATCTCGGAATCGGGATGTTTGCCTCTTGAAGCCATGCCTTGAGATATTTTTCAATGCACTGTTGGATATGGAAACATATAATATCATAATCTGGTATAGGTGCCTGCTGAAGCCACTCAACCGCAGCATAATCTTTTTCAGCTTTTTGCATCCATTCCAGCGTCAACGGGTTCATAGCAGTTTCTTCCTTTTCTGGGGTCTCCATAAAAAAATTAGCGACTTCATAAAGGACTTCGCCCTTTTCAGTGATCTCGCGAAGGAACCCGTCATTATGGGAAAGGCGATATGCGATATCTTCAGGTGAACGCACCAGCATATCTACGCTGAAGCGGCAGGGGTTACGTTGTGAGGTTTCCACAGTCCGCCGGTGCCGTTCTGATCTGGCTGTTGGCACGACCACCAGCAGATCCACATCCGAATTCTCGGTCGGTGTCCCGTAGGCATAGGAACCGAAGAGGATAATTTGCAGCGGTGCGAATTCACGGACAATGTCGTCACAAGCGGCTTGAATCTCTCGTTTGTCAATCATGCGCGTCACCGTTAAAGTGAAAGGGGAATCCGAATTCTGATTAAAAAACAGGGATTTTCTACTATTAATTATACTATAAGTCTGTTAAGAATGCAAGTCAATTTCATGGGAAAAATAAAGGCAATCAGCAATCAGCAATCAGCAATCGGTAGTCAGCAATCAGCAACATCGTTCTTTTTCTGTGGCGGTTCATGTGAGCCAGGGAATGTGCTGATTTTTCAGGTAAGGCGTGAGATATTCTTGGAGTTGGAGGCGTGCGTTGCGGAGATGGGATTTGATGGTGCCTTCAGAGCGGTTGAGGCGGGTGGCAATCTGTTTTATCGATAGGTCTTGGGCGTAGTAGAGGAGAAACACCTATCTGCATGCCCGTGTGACATGAAAGTCAAGAAGAATGAGATTTGGACGAAATAAGGGCTGAGGTTTCTCTAAAACTGTTATTGAGGGGACCAAGTGCGAAGCCCTTGAAAATCAAAATGAAAAGGAATGACTTGCGCGCCAACTTCGCTAAAGACTCGCTTTGCATCGTGGATGCGATCTGGTTCACAGTGAAACACTACGTAATGAACGAATTCTGGTAGTTTAGCATTTCCAATTCCTCAAGGTTGGCCCT
Organism: Candidatus Poribacteria bacterium; assembly: GCA_965232545.1. Lineage (GTDB taxonomy): Bacteria > Poribacteria > WGA-4E > WGA-4E > WGA-3G > WGA-3G. The sequence continues at coordinate 5,421,926 of OZ246979.1, read as the reverse complement.
CGCGCTCCATTTTCAAGGTACCCCAATGCGTTGGGAGTTTGCCGTTTGCTTCAACAGTACGAAAGCCCATCCCAAATACCATTACACTGGTAAAATGTTCCCTGTTTTCTCCTCTGCCACCGAAAACATAGATGTTGCCGTTGACCTCCGCTGCGCCAAAAGGAATAAAAGGTGTTGGCATCGGTGGAATATCACTCCATTCCTCTGTCTCTGGATTATAGGTATCCACAGTTGCCATATATTGAGGAACCCTGTTTTGCCAAATGAAACCACCAATCAGATAGATCACATCGTCAAGAACAACCGTCGAGAATGATAGCCTCAGGTCCGGCATCTCATTCTTCCATTCCCAGCGGTTGATTTTCGGATTATATTCCTCAATGACCTTTAAAAAGGGACCTCCGGGACCCACTTGCGGCCACCCACGTCCACCGATAGCATAAATGTGATTTTTGACAACTCCCACACCGAAACCATCACGTCTCCTTTGCATCTTCGCCCGCTTCATCCATGTATCAGTGGCAGGATCGTAGGCTTCTACGAGGTCAATACGCCACGGAGCCTCAGGCTCCTTATCCAAAGGGTGAACCCACCCGCCAATACTATAGATTTTACCGGCAACAGCACCGGCACCAAAATCCAAGCGCCCCCCGGACATTCCTTGCTTTCTCGCCCATGTATTATTCTGTGGGTCGTACGCCTCTACAATATTCAGAAATTTTAGGTTAATTAAACGATTGTCTATGCCATTATAGCCGCCACAAACATAGATTGTCCCGTTGACCACTGCTATCTCAGCATTCGTGCGTGGCGTTGGCATATCTGCGACTCGCTCCCAAGTATTCGTTTTCGGATCATACACTTCAACAGTTGACAGTCCAAAGGGACCCCGTCTATTTTCAAAGAGGGTGCCGCCGATGAGATAAATCTTATCACCGACCACAGCAGTCGAGAAATCCTCTCTATGTGTTGGAAGTTCAGAAACTACTTGCCACTTTTCTCCGGCAATGTTCTTTGTGGTTACAAGGCATAAAACAATAACCATCAAAACCACAATCCATCGTAGATGCTGAAGTGCTTGGAACATTATTGATCCTCCTCATTAGGTCTCTGCCTGTCTACATCACTTGAAAATATGCTGCAGGCAGGGCATTGTCTGCAATCACAAACAGAATATCAGTAATATGCGGGAAAAGAAAGAAGTAGTATCTTCTCAGACTTCTCCCGCATTCAAGTGAGAGCTACTGACTCAGCATCCATCAGATGCAGAAGTAGTGCCAACCCCCGCATCCATCTTGGCTGGATATGCAATATTGCCCATCTTGGCACGTTATATTACCGCAAGGATAACCAGCCTCTGCAGTATCAGGCGCGAGCATTAATGCAGCGAAAATCGCTCCTGTTGCCACCGTGCCGGCGACTAACGCGTTCTTATGCGCAACATGCCCATCTTCTTTGACGAAGAAGTCACTAAGACGCTGTTTCGTGAGTTGGACTACATGAGTCTGCATTAGAGTTTATCTCCTTGTTATCCCTCGAATCCAGATCTATTTCAAACTGCGTTTGTTTGACGCGGCGCGTTCTATTGACGCACATAATCGCGTCATTCTGGCAATGCCAACTTTTGCATCACATGAATCTGAGCAGCGAGTTGTTTTGTCTCTCTAATATCTTGTAACCGTTTCGCTCCATTTCTGATAAGCATATGTATCTTTTCAAAAAAATCCTCAGTTTCTCAAAATTTAGACAGGTGTAAACAAACGATTGTCAGTCTTTTTAGGGCGGGTTTTGGTATTCTGCTTTGAGTTCACCCCAGCGCGTGGAGAGTTTGCCTGTTGCTGTGACGGCACGAAACCCAGTATCAAACACCTCAACATCCAGAGAAAATTCTCTGTTTTCTCTGGAGCCGCCAAGGATATAAATCTTGCCCTTAACTACCGCAGCACCAGATGGGCTATTTCCTGTTGGCATCGGCGGACTCTCGTCCCATCTCTCTGTCTCTGGATCATAGACTTCCACCCTCTTTAAATACTCTTCAAACCCAACACCTCCATGACCTCCAATGAGATAGATTTTATCATCAACGACGACCGTCGAAAAACCGGCTATGAGATTCGGCATGTCCGATTTCTTCTGCCAGCGGTTCGTTTTGGGGTAATACGCTTCAATGGTGGCAAGAACGGGACCCCAACCCACTCGGGGCCATCCAGCCCCACCGAGGACGTAAATGGTGTCTCGAACAACCACTGCCTTAACGTTATCGCGTCTTGTTGGCATGTCCGCTCGTTTTGCCCAAGTATCGCTGACAGGGTCATAGACTTCCATCTGATTGAGTCGCTGCGGCTCTTCAAAGACATTCTCGCCGCCAATGGCATAGATTTTGCCAGCAACCACACCGGTGCCCAAATATCTACGCGAAGTGGACATATCCTGTTTTCTGCTCCAGGTATCGGTTTGTGGATCATACATCTCAACGACGTTCAACATCTTACTATCTACACCGGGTATGCCTATCCAACTAAAGCCACCTACGACATAGATTTTCCCATCCACTACGGCTGCCTCTGAGGATAATCGAGGCGTTGGCATATCTGCGAGTCGCTGCCAACTATTGTTTTGCGTGTCGTAGGCTTCTACAGTTGAAAGCCCGAGGGGACCCCCGTTCATGTTTTCACGGAGGAAGCCGCCGATGAGATAAATTTTATCGTCAACGACTGCCGTCGAGAATGCCGATCTCTTTGTTGGAAGTTGAGAGATAACTTCCCATTCTTCCGCAGCACTGTTTTTTATAACTCCATGGAATAGAACAACAGCAGTTAAACCAACAACCCACCTTAGATATTGAAGCATTTTGAACATCATCAGTTCTCCTGTCAGCCCGCGTCCTATTGACGCGGTGCGTCCTATTGACGCACATAATCGCGTCATTCTGGCAATGCCAACTTCTGCATCACATGAATCTGAGCAGCGAGTTGTTTTGTCTCTCTAATATCTTGTAACCGTTTCGCTTCGCTCCATTTCTGATAAGCAAAGGGACCTATAACAATAACAGTCAGAACCAACGTAAGGAAGATGTATCTTTTCAAAAAAATCCTCAGTTTCTCAAAATTTAGACAGGTGTAAACAAACGATTGTCAGTCTTTTTAGGGCGGGTTTTGGTATTCTGCTTTGAGTTCACCCCAGCGCGTCGGAAGTTTTCCACGCGCCTCGACATTACGAAATCCGGTGTCAAAGACTTCAACGATTGGCGAAAGTTCCCAATCTTTGTCGTAGCCACCAAAGACATAAATCTTGCCGTTGACCGCTGCTACACCAAATGGCGACCACAGGGTTGGCCTCGCAGAAATCACACGCCATCTCTCAGTAGCCGGCTCATACACTTCAACAGGAGCAAGACGCCCATCACCCGCTTGCATCCCACTCGTGAGATAGATTTTATCCGCAACAACAACTGTCGAAAATACCGTTCTCGGATTGGGCATGTCAGCTCTCTTCGTCCACCGGTTGATTCTCGGTTCATAGACCTCAATCGTCCCGAGAAAGGGACCTCCACCCCCAGCTGGTGGCCACCCAGACCCACCCATGGCGTAAAGGGTGTCCCGAATAACCACTGCCTTAACGGCACGGCGTCGTGTCGGCATGTCCGCTCGCTTTGTCCAGGTATCGGTGGCAGGATCATAGACTTCCACAAGATCAACGCGCCACGGAACCTCAGGTTGAAAATCAACAGTCCCACCAATGGCATAGATTTTGCCAGCAACCACCCCGATGCCGAATGCCGCACGGCGACGGGACATGTCCTGTTTTCTGACCCATGTGTCGGTTTCCGGGTCGTACATCTCGACAACTTTCAGAGTTGTGAGATTCACCGCCTGGCGATCCTTCCCCACTCTTCCTGCCAAGACATAAATCCTGCCAGCAACAACAGCAGCCTTAGCACCGGAACGGACAGTCGGCATATCAGTGAGTCTCTCCCACATGTTGGTTTGTGGGTCATACACCTCCACCAAGGACATCCCAAAAGGACCCTTCCAAATACCAGGTTCATTTTCACGCCGAACACCCCGTAGATTTTCAAGGGGTGTGCCACCGATGAGATAAATCTTACCACCTATTACAGCGGTCGCGAATTCACCTCGCGGTGTTGGGAGTTCGGAGATCACCCGCCACTCGTTCGCATCAGCAGCTCCTATTGCAAAATGAGAGAGCATCACAACGGTTCCCCATCCAACCATAACCCCTTGTAAAGACCGAAGTATTCTGAACACTATTGATGCCTCCTTCCGAATGCAAACCGAATGTCAAGGATGTGCGGAAAAACTGAAGTGCTGTAGTGCCACAAGCCAGAAAACTGTTGATACCTTTGACCCTACGTTAACAGGTCTGTGTTTTTTTAACAAGGAAAAACGAAAAGTCCTCTATCCTCAAGAATCAACACCACCTAAATATTAATCTTTTGTAGCGTATCCTATTAGGTTGCACACTCTTATGCCCAAACTAACGGTTTATGCTACATAGTGGTAACTCGCGTTAAATATTATATTTTTTCAATTTCCTTTGCAACGTGCGTCTGCCGATCCCTAACACTTTCGCAGCTTCCGTCCGGTTCCCGCCAAGCCATGCTAACGTTTCACGGACGAACGCTTCTTCCATCTCTTCAAGCGTCGCACCGAGCGGAACACCCACGATTTGCTCGTTTTCAGGTGTAGAAATATCTTGGGAAACATCTGTATATTGCTTTCGGTAGGTCCGGATATTTTTTCGTAGATGCATTGGTAAAAGAACTCCATCTCTCGCCAGAGAAACCCCTCTCTCAATGGCGTTCTTCAATTCCCGGACATTTCCAGGCCAGGGATAGGCTTTGAGGAGAGTCAGTGTACTGGATGCTACTTGCAGAACCTTCGATTTAACGATCTCACGATGTTTTTCAAGAAAGTGGGCTACCAACATCTCAATATCCTCCCGTCGTTCTGACAACAGAGGTAGCGATATAGAGGTAACATCTAAACCCTCCGGCATCGCCGCACAGTTGACAGAAACCAGTTCTCCCGATCTACCGCTGTTTTTGTGTAGCGCACGGGCGACCAACTCTTTATCGGTCCCGGTTTCGCCAAAAAAGAGATATCCTGTTTCCCGTCTATGTGACACTGATCGTGTTTGAGCATCTACGCGATAAAAGCGATGTGGTATTGGAACGTATCTGTCCAAAGATACCCCATTGTCCAAACCTTATAGGACTTACGCAAAATTGGCTTCCCTGCCAAAATTGAGGCGATATTCCCGAAGAAAGCGCAATAATGCACGTCGCATTTGGACGAGTACGCCGCAGAATTGCGCGACTACGAACCAAAGACTGTGCGAAAACCGGTCGACTGCGTAAGTCCTACCTTAGCATAATAACCAATCACACTTTTTCAGGGACAAATTCAGTCCGATTTGGTATAATAATCCAAGTTGCCACTTGTAGCATAATCTGTATGAAGATTAATTCATTAATTCGGTAATTTTTGAACGTGCGATAAATCACACGACTACGAACCAACCCGTTTGTAGTAGGGAAATCATTCATGGTTCTCCCGTTACCGCAACTTGGCATGGCTTGCAAAAAAAAAAGAAAAAGGAAGACTATGCAGAAATTGGCGATTGAAGGTCAAACGCACATAAATTCAATAGGGATGCGGTTCGTTAGAATTGATCCCGGGACTTTCACGATGGGTTCAAAGAACGCCGCGCTATCAGATGAGCTGACAGCCGAAAAAGCATACCTCCGCGACGGTGATTGGGATGAACAGCCGGTGCATCAAGTAACCCTCACCACGCCGTTCTACATCGGCATTTTTCAGGTGACGAATGAACAGTATGAGGCATTCGATCCGACACACCGTGCGTTGAAGAGTCTTCGGGACACAGATTTCTCAAAAGAAGATGACGAAGCGGTTGTGTTTGTGGATTGGCACGATGCGACGCGTTTCTGCGAATGGCTCTCCGAAAAGGACGGACTTCCGTATCGACTGCCAACCGAAGCAGAGTGGGAATATGTGTGCCGTGCGGGAACAACAACCCATTTTCACACCGGCGATACATTGCCGCCTGAGTTCCATAAAAACGTTGGAGAGAGTTGGTACCCGGATGGAGGGCGGGGTCGCGGTTCAGAAGAAATTGTGCCTTTGCACGTCGGACGCACCACCCCCAACGCCTGGGGTGTCCACGACATGCACGGGAACGTAGAGGAGTGGTGCCAAGATTGGTATGGGGCTTATGAAGCGGATTCACAAGTCGATCCAGTGGGCAGGGAAGAAGGTCTGTATCGCGTTACGCGGGGTGGCAGTCACTCGACGTTACTCTGTTATCTACGCTCAGCGAACCGGATGGGAGCAGTACCAGAAGATAAGCACTGGTACATCGGATTCCGTGTCGTCTGTGGTGCGATGCCTCAGACCTCTGCAACACCGGCACCGAAGGTAGCGTTATGGGGACGCGACGTTAAACAGGAAAAGAGGAGTGCCCCCGCGCCAGAACCGCCTTATTTTGCGGAACCATTGACGTATGTCAAAATTCCAGAAGGTTCAAACGGACCGCTTTTTTCGGCGCATAATCACGTTCCGGCGATTACCGAATGTCCGAACGGCGATATGTTCGCGGCATGGTATTCATGCGTGACAGAGCGGGGACGTGAATTGACGGTTGCCGCGAGCCGACTGCGTTTTGGCAAATCCGAATGGGACCCAGCTGAACCCTTTTGGGGACCGCCCGATCGGAACAATCACGCCACTTCCCTTTGGCGAAACGAAAATGGACGGATTTATCACTTCAACGGACTCTCGGCTGCCGCAACGTGGGGTCCCTTAGCGTTAGTTTTACGCCATTCCGACGATAACGGTGCGACGTGGTCGAAACCGCGTTTCATATCACCGGAACACCGCCTCCGACACATGCCGATCGCCTCTGTTTTCCGAAGACAGGACGGCTCTATTCTTCTCGCCTGTGATGCTGTGAGCGGGGGTGACGGTGGCACCGCAATATGGCTCAGTGACGATGATGGCGAATCCTGGTACGATCCGGGTGCTGGGCAACCGATTCCCGAATTTGCCGATGGCAAACAGGGCGGATGGATTGCTGGCATTCACGCCGCTGTGGTTGAACTCACAGATGGACGGTTGATGGCTTACGGTAGAGGTGATACAATCAACGGACGGATGCCGAAAAGCCTCTCCGAGGATGGTGGTAAGACATGGCATTACAGTGCCAGTCCGTTCCCAGTGGTCTCGGGTGGACAACGGTGTGTTCTGCTACGACTTCAAGAGGGACCGATTTTTCTTGCGTCCTTCACGGGAGATCGGAGGGAACCGACATCCATGCCGATCGTTGATGCCTCTGGGAATGAACGCTTCGTGACCGGACTCTTCGGGGCACTGTCTTATGACGACGGCGAAACATGGGAATGTATGCGGTTGATTACAGATGATGGAGCAGATCGAGAGATCGAAACGATGGATGGACGCCCCTTTACGATGGGGTTAAACAGTGCCGAACTCGGTGGTTACCTCGCCGTTTGTCAAGGACAAAATGGAATCATCCATCTGATCAGTAGTCGTCAACATTACCGATTTAACTACGCGTGGTTGAAAGAGGTACCCCCATCAAAAAGTCAATAGCGAAAGTCCGTAAGCCCAACTAACGGGCGGACTGGATATACGGGAAGAATTTCTGTTACCACAATTTTCCTAAACGAACCGCAAGGAACATTAGAAGCTGTCCGAAAATCCAGAACATGTAGCCCGTAACGTAGTGGAGGGCGGATCTACGGAGAGGCACTTCATTCATCAAACCACCCTGACCGAACCGCAAGGAATAATTAAAAAATGAAACTTCCGTTTTTACATCAGGAAATAGAAGTCAGTACCGATTTACGAGAAAGTAACGACATCCTCGACAATCCGGATGCCTTGCAGGAACGGATAGCGGCAGACGGGTATCTTTTGATTCGTGGACTGCATGACAAGGATGCGATCCTCACGGCGCGTCAACAGATCCTGGAGAAACTCGAAGCCAAAGGAATGCTCGCACCGGATACAGAATTGATGGACGGGATCTTTAACCCCGATTACCCCGAACCCACATCAACCGGCTCAATGGGCAACAAGGCATTGGCGCAGATGCCAGCCTTCAAAGCGGTTGTTGAGGGTGAACCTATCATGAACTTTTTCAAGAGATTCCTCGGTGGCGATGCCCGGACATTCGATTTTAAATGGCTGCGTACGGCGGGACCCGGATCAGGCTCCCCTATTCACTACGATATTGTCTTTATGGGCAGAGGCACGCAAAACCTCTACTCCTGTTGGACTCCGTTTGGCGATGTGTCTCTGGATATGGGTCCGATTGTGTTCTGTCTCGGTTCCAATCAATTTGAGAAGGTGCGAGCAACTTATGGTAAGTCAGACGTGGACAGCGATCTGATTGAAGGACATTTCAGTGATAAACCGCTTGAAATCGTCGAGAAATTTGGGGGACGCTGGGCGACGACAACGTTTTCAACGGGTGATGTTATTATTTTTAGCATGTTTCTGATGCATGCTTCGCTCGTTAATACCTCTAACAAAATTCGGATTACAGCAGATACCCGCTACCAACTTGCCGCTGAACCCGTTGATGAACGCTGGGTTGGAGATAAACCGAAAGGGCATTACGCATGGAAGCAGGACGAGGCACAGATTGAATCCTTGGAAGAATCACGGCAGAGATGGGGTGTTTAGATGGCTGCAATGAGCAGTGATTCGGCGGTGCCTGAAGCTAACACAGAACCCAAGAAGAGAACTTCTAAATTTCTACCTCTCCTTTTCATCCTGTTTTGTGCAGTTGTAATTGGCGTCGGTATTCGGCATTACAAGGATAGCAGCCCTCCTGTCGTAGCGTGGGAGGTTTACTTCAATGAGGTCGATGCCGGGGACAGCCACGATTCGCTTGAGAACCGTCTCGTCGAGAAACTTATCACTGCGGCATCGCGGGTTGATGCCGCGCTCTATCATTTGGACTCCACACCAGTAGCCGAGGGTTTAATTAAAGCCTACCGCCGCGGGGTCCAGGTCCGAATCGTCACTGAAACAGACAACATTGATGAGGAGGCAATTGCGCGATTGCAAGAAGTCGGCATCCCTGTCGCCGACGATGGAGATCCTGACAGTTACATGCATCACAAATTCATCGTGATTGATGAGCGATACGTCTGGACAGGCTCCTACAACGTGACCTATAATGGCGCGTATAAAAACAAGAACAACGTAATATTCATTGACTCTGTCCCGCTGGCATACAACTTCACCCAGGAGTTCCGGGAACTGTTTCGGCAAATGCGGACTGAGAAATCTTCTGGTGCGTCTGTTGTACATCCGAAGGTGACGCTCAACGACGGGACGCAGATATTCACCTATTTTTCACCAGATAACGACATTATCTCATCGCTCCTAAGAGAGATTGGGTCTGCCAAAAAGTCGATTCATTTTATGGCGTTTTCGTTCACGCAAGATGAACTCGGTCGTGCGATGCGGGATCGTTTTGAATCAGGGATTGATGTACGGGGTGTGTTTGAAGAATGGCAGATCAGTCGATACTCCGAATTTAAACCGATGAAGGCGGCGGGTATGTCGGTTATTCAGGACAGGAATAAGGGGACGATGCATCACAAGGTAATTGTTATTGATGAGGAGACCGTGATTACGGGTTCGTACAACTTCTCCAAAAATGCGGAAGAGCGCAATAGTGAGAACCTATTGATTATCAAACGAAACGCCGATATTGCCCAAGCATACCTCGCTGAATTTGATCGGATCGCTCGCTAACGCTTCTCACCTAATGTCACGGTATACTGTTGTTCGGCACCGTTCCTACCGACCTTCAGCCGAACCTCTGTATTGGGTCGCTTGCTGACCACGCATCTTAACAACTCGACATAGGAATGTACAGGGATTTCGTTAAATTCGAGGATAAGATCTTCGGGCAAAAGCCCGCCTTTGTGTGCCGGACTGTTTTCAATCACACCCGTAACGAGGATCCCCGAATCACCAACATCAACTTCAACACCGAGCCAGCCACGCGCGACCTTCCCGTGTTCTATAATTTCCTTAGCAACAGCATGAACCGTTTCTATCGGCATAGCGAAGGTAATTTCCTGATTACGAATTCCCAGTAGTGGCGATTGGACAAGTAGTTGTGTAATGTCTATATCTGAATCAGTGCGGGTGGGTTCCGTCAAGACTGCCAGGATCATGCCAACGACCTCTCCTGAAGTGTTTACAACTGCGCCTCCACTGTTGCCAGGCGTAACCGCGGCGTTGATTTTAATTAATTCTCCACACAATTGATTCGGCAAGGTATCCCAACCTCCCACAACGCCGAAGGAGACAATGGGACTATGTCCATAAGTGCTCCCTATTGTCACGACCCAAGAACCGGTATCAATTTTTGAAGAATCGCCCCACTTACGAGTCGGCGTAAGTTCGATCCGTTCGCCAGGTCCTCTCGGAGACCTGACTGCATTCGTCGGAGCGGATTCGCGCGGCGTATTAACAATCCGAAGCACAGCAATATCGGTGAGTATATCGGTCCCAATCAATTTCGCCGAAGAAACCTTTTTATCGTTAAAGATCACCTCAATCTTGCTCGGGGTTTCCATCTCAAAAGTGGTTGTTACAACGTGACCAGCAGGGTCAATAAGAATCCCGGAGCCGATATTTTGGCGCGTAAATGTTAACTCTTCAACATTTGGCGGAAGTGACACCGGCACCACCTGTGTCGCGACGACCTTTACAACTGCTGGACGCGCCTCAGTGACGACCCGCTGAAAATCCTTTTCAAGCATCTGCAGCACGCTTTCATTGGCGAAACCTGGAATGACGACAGAAAAGAGCAGACTCAGCGATCCGATTATTAATTGTTGGCGTTTTAATTTTTGTGCGTACATGCTTCACTTCCCTGAAGAAGAGTGTGCTAAAATCCGTAAAGTTCCAAAGTGTGCTAAAGTTGTGATGAGGCTTGTACCCGCCCACCAACTTTCTAACTTTAGATGCCCTTTAGAACACCTGCAAACTTTTTACAGTCCACCCCGTGTAGAGGCGTTGGTATAACTCACCTGTTTTAAGACGTAATGTTGCTGCATTGGCCGCACTGGCGTTGAGGTACCACCGTCCGGTAAACGCTGACCGCTGTTTCCCAAAACCCGTTGAGCTCGTACTGGCGGTGCCACAACTCGCACTTCTTGAGACTCAGACGTTATCGCAGCTGAACCGGAGTCTCGATCAAACAGGAATCCGTCTTGATAAAGGTAGGTACCGGTCCCAGCAAGAATTAACGCCAGAACACCACTGAATGCCCATACTGGACGGCGAAATACATCCAGCAACCGTTGCCAACCTGCTGTTGCGATTTCCTTAACCCCACCGATCTCGCGTTGCTCTTCGGCGATCCGTTGTAGCAACGTCGGCATAAAGTAGGGTGAAGGTTCAATCTGTGGCAATTGCTGGACTACCTTCACGGATTCTTGAAATTTGGCATATTCCTGCTGACACGCCTCACACGCTACGAGGTGTGCTTCGAAGCCGTGTAACGTCTGATAATCGAGTGTGTCCTCAAAATGGGCGGAGAAATGTTCCTCAGCCTGTAGGCAGTTCATAATAAACTACTCCTGTGAACATTAGATAAACGGTTTTAACTTATCTTTCAGCATGAGTCGGGCACGGTTGATGCGAGATTTCGTTGTCCCGCTCCGGAGTTCCAATACCTCACTAATTTCGTCGTAACTCAGTCCTTGCAGATCGCGTAAGACGAGAGGGAGTCTGTACTGTTCTGGTAACTCTGCGATCGCTTTTTGAATAGCGTTGCGTAATTCCTTGCGTTCGAGTTCCACTTCGGGCTGGAACGTAGGATTCGCGGGTGCATTGGCAATCAAATCAATTTCTTCTGTGTCCGCATTGTTATCACTTCCGCTGTTTACAACGTTATCGACTCTGTATTTGTCCCGCCGTTCTCGATTTCGGATTTCATTTTTGCAAAGGTTTTTGGCGATGTGATACATCCATGTCTTAAAGTGCGCCCGCCCGGGTTTATAACGGTGCGCCGCTTTAAACATACGAATAAACGTCTCCTGCGCCAAATCCTCGGCGTTATCCCTATCATTGATGAACCGCGCAATGAAATTGATGAGTGGCTGCTGATGTCGGCGCACGAGAAGCGTAAACGCGTCTTCATCCCCTTTTTGATAGCGTTGCATCAATTCATCATCTAAGTCAAGCATCTGGTTCCTCCGGAAGTGCTTATCCATAATATACACCGAACTTCAGATTTGGTTGCAATTTTTTTGGTGCATGAGAACGGAGACCGGAAATCAGGTATATTAGCCTATTAATTAGGGGCATTCAGTTCTCGCTTAATTGCGATCGTCCGTTGGCAGAGCGTTTATTGTAGGCGGGGAAACATCGAAGTAAAACACTAGTAGTGAGTCAAGTTTCTATTGACAGTTATTATGAAAAGTGGTATGCTGCGTGTCACTGTCATAAATCCTTTCAGTTGGAGTCTATGATGCCAGCGAAACGTTACCCTGTTCTTCTTGACTCAGAGCAACGGGCGTCTCTGATAACTCTGACGACTTCAGGGACGGCCTCTGCGAGAAAACTCACGCACGCCCGGATCTTGTTGAAAGCAGACGCGGGCGAGTTTGGACCCGCTTTCCTCGATAAAGCGATAAAAGCAGCTCTTGATGTCTCCCTGTCTACTATTCAGCGCGTGCGTAAAACCTTTGTGCTTGAAGGTCTCGAAGCCGCCCTGCTCCCGAGAAGACCCTCTCAGGGGGCAAGACCTCGAAAGTTTGATGGCGAAAAAGAGGCACATCTCATCGCCTTGGCGTGTTCGGATCCGCCAGAAGGATATGCCTGCTGGACGCTGCGGCTGTTAGCTGAGAAAATGGTGGAGCTTGAGCATTTTTCAAGTATTTCTCATGAAAGCATCCGACAGGTGCTAAAAAAAACGAACTGCGTCCCTGGCGCAAGCAGCAGTGGTGTATCCCAGCAGAAACTTCCGAGGCGTTCGTGACGGCGATGGAAGGCATCTTAGACCTCTATGGGCGTCCTGAAGACCCGAGGTATCCTGTGGTGTGCGTTGATGAGACGAGTAAACAACACCTTCAGGAAATGCGTCCACCGCTGCCGCTAAGGCCGGGTAAACCTTACCGATACGATCCTGAATATAAACGCAATGGCGTCAGCAATCTGTTTATGATTTTCGCACCCTTTTTCGGGTTTCGACATGTCGAAGTCACTGACCAACGCACGAGTATTGATTTCGCACATATCTGCCGAGATATCGTCGATGTGCATTTTCCAGAGGCTGAAAAGATTCTGCGGGTTTGCGATAATCTCAATACACACAAACTCGGTTCTTTGGATAAGGCATTTGAAGCCGACGAAGCCGAGCGGATCGCTGAAAAGTTAGAGTTTCACTATACCCCGAAGCATGGCAGTTGGTTGAACATCGCCGAAATAGAGTTTTCCGTCCTCAGCAGGCAATGCCTTTCAAGGCGTATCCCCGACCAACAGACCCTCAAGCGCGAGGTCCAGGCATGGAAAGACCGAAGAAATCAGCAACGTGCCACGGTCAAGTGGCGGTTTACGACCGACGATGCACGGATCAAACTCAACAAACTATATCCTTCAACAGAAGGTTGACACACTACTAGCGCCACATAAAGAAGTCGGGAATCGGAGTTCCCTCCTACAGAAGAACCAAATGCCGGATCTTGACTCCAAAGAGGGTTTTCGTGTATGATTATTTTCGATAAAGCATTACACACGTCCTACAAAAATTTAACATATCTACACGACAGATGTCAAATTTAGAACGGAACAATCGCTTTCAGATGGAGGTTTACATGTTTGATCAAGTCTTACAAGAAGTTGAGGCACAGTGTAAAGAAGAGAGGATCCCGATGTTGGGAGAAGAAAAGGCGAAATTTCTCGCTGCCTGCGTTGAAGAGGCAAAACCGTCGCTCATTGTCGAATGTGGCACCGCTATCGGTTATTCCGGACTCTGGATGCTACGAGTGTTGAAAGCCACTGGCACTGGACGCTTGATAACGATCGAGATAGATGCTGACCGTGCAGCGCAAGCGCGAGTGAATTTCGAGCGCGCCGGAATGGCTGACCTCGTTGATTCACGTATCGGTGATGCCCAAGAAGTCCTCGAAAGCATTCAAGCCCCAGTCGATTTTCTACTCCTCGATAACAATTTCAACAATTACTTCCCCTGTTTTCAGGCAATTGAATCGCAGCTGACGAATCCAGCAACCGTCGTAGCAGATAACGTCGGTATTGGTGCTGAATCAATGGCAGATTACCTGTCGCACGTCCGAGAACGTTATGAATCCGAAACACACTGGTTTGACATCGACCTGCCGTGGGTGAAACAGGACGCAATCGAAGTGAGCATTTATCGACGTTAGTTTTTTATTCTCTGAATCAGGTGCGCTTTGACAAATAATAATAGAAGGAGGTGTTCCTAAATAGTTCTTTTTCTATGTTTTTCTTGGCAAATCTATGTTTCTATGGTATAATTATAGTATGAAACACTATAAGACACCACGAGAAACATCGGAGATTCTCGGCATTTCTATAGACAGACTCCGACGCTTAGCAGAGAACGGCACCATCTCTACTATTAGAACGCCAGGTGGACAAAGGCGTTATGATGTGCAAGGGTATCTTGATGCTCAAACCGAAACAGATATTACGACCCTTGGATATTGCAGAGTCAGCGGAAAAGGACAAGCAGAAGCTCTCGCGTCCCAGGTCGCCTCTGTGCAAAAGCAGTACCCCGAAGCAGAGATTATCAGAGACTTTGGAAGCGGTATCAACTTCAAACGCAAAGGACTTATCTCCTTATTGGAACGCGTCTTGCGAGGCGATAAACTCAGAGTTGTTGTTGCCCATCGGGATCGACTCGCCCGCTTCGGCAGCGAAGTTATACAGTTCTTGGTCGAGCAAAACGGTGGAGAAGTCGTGGTTCTCGACCAAAATGTTTATAGTCCCGAACAGGAACTCACAGAGGACTTACTCACCATACTCCACGTGTTTTCCCGTAGACTGTCCGGACTCCGGCGATACCGTGACCAAATCAAAGAAGATAGAAATCTTTCCCACGGTAGATCAGAAAGGGATACTCCGTAAATGGTTTGGCACTTCCCGGTATACCTATAATGCGTCAGTGTCTCTGCTGGAGCGTCAGGACACACCGACAACCTTCAAAAAACTCGTGCCGATTGTTTTTGACGGACTCCCGGAGTGGCATACCGAAACACCTCGACAGATAAAAGTCGGTGCGGTGATGGATGCCTGCCAAGCGGTAAAGAATGCGAAGATAAAATGTAAGGAAACCGGCGAGTTTCAAAAAGTGAAGTTTCGTTCAAGGAAACGCAAACAAACGCTTTACCTACGCGCAGATTCATTGAAAAAAGATGGATTCTATGTGCGGTTGTTAGGCGAAATGAAGATGGCAGAACCCTTGCCAGCGAAAACCCAAGGAACAGGCAAGGTGTCAGAACGTGATACGGATAGCGAAGTCAAGGATTCTCAACTGATACTGGAAAATGGTAGATATTTTCTGTGTGTCTCCTACGTTGAGAAGAAAAAGACACGAGAACCAAGTGGCAGAATAGTGGCACTTGACCCCGGTATCCGTGATTTTATGACGTTTTTCGCTGAAGATTGCTTTGGTTGGTTAGGACAGCAGTGTATCAACCGTATCCAAAGGCTTTGCCAACACTGCGATAATCTTTACGCACGCGCGACGCAAGAGAAACGCCCGCTACGGCGTGCCTTGCGTAAAGCTGCGATCAGAATAAAAGTCAAAATCCGTAATCTTATAGATGAACTTCACAAGAAGATTGCTCACTTCCTCGTGACGAACTTTGATGTTATTTTGCTCCCGACTTTTGAGACGAAACAGATGACGAAGCGAGGCGCGAGGAAGTTACGCAAAAAGTCTGTTCGGCAGATGCTGACCCTCTCACACTATAAGTTCAAAACCTTTCTGAAACACAAGGCATTTGAATATGGTGTACGAGTCATTGATGTCTGCGAGGCTTATACTTCTAAAACGGTGTCTTGGACTGGGGAAATCATCTCGAACCTCGGCGGTTCAAAAGTTATCAAGTCATCGGAAGGGCATCGTATGGATAGGGATTTAAACGGCGCACGTGGGATATTCATCAAGACTGTCGCCCGTGCTTTGACGGTTCGTCCATACCTCGCGTAACCTTGAGGTATGCAAGCCGAGTATCGCTTCTGACGACGGATCAGACGACACTGGCGATATTCAGGCTCAGATACTGACGAGTATCGTAACAGGGGGGTAGGATCCCTTTAAAAATCTATTCCTTTCAATAGAGAATATAGAAAAGCATAGGTTTTTAAGAACAGTACGTTTGTATGGATTATAATTTTACGACCGTTGCACGGTTGCCTTCGCTGGAGGATAACGTCGCTATCGCAACACAAACCTTAGAGAGTGGAACGTCTATTCATTACAGCGGTTATAATGCGGAAAAGCAGTTTCAACTATCGCATACTATCTTAGAAGGACATCGGTTCGCTGTCGAATCAATTTCGGAAACTGAACCACTCTTGTCGTGGGGTTTACCTTTCGGTTATGCCACACGTCCTATCTCCCCTGGCGATTACGTGTGCAATCAGAAGATGATTGATTCGTTATCAATCAGGAACCTACCCTTTGAATTGCCAGAGACACCGAACTTCAGTGATAAAATGGCACCATATCAATTAGATGAAGGAGCGTTCCGTTCAGGGCAACAGGTGCCGCGGCATGCAAACGAACGTCCCTTCCTGGGTTATCAACGTCCCGGTAATCGTGGTGTTGGCACGCGAAACTATATCGTCGTTATGGGGACAACTGCACGTACCTCCGGCTTCGCGAGAAGACTTGCTGATATGTGTTCTGTAGGAGGGGTTTGTAACCCCGATACATTCCCGAACATAGACGGTATTGTTGCCGTAACACACACAGAAGGCGGTGAAAGCAAGACTCCGAATAATATTGATATGCTGCTCCGAACGCTCGCCGGTTTCACCATCCATCCGAATATCGGCGCGATATTGCTTGTTGATTACGGTACCGAAGCGGTTACAAACGAAATGCTCAAGGCGTACATGGCGCGCGAGGGATATGCTCTGGATGACGTTGTGCACCATTTCTATCGACTACAAGGCAGTTTCGACACCGATTTAGCCGGGGGTGCAGAAATTATTAACGGATGGCTGGACAACGTGAACAGCGTACCGCGGACCGAACAATCTCTGGAACACCTCAAAATCGCCTTGCAGTGTGGCGGCTCTGATGCGTTTTCCGGTGTATCGGGGAATCCACTCGCCGCTTACGTTGCGAAAGAGGTGATCCGATATGGCGGGTGCGCCAACCTCGCAGAAACCGATGAACTTATCGGTTCAGAGGCTTATGTGTTACAGAACGCCCGCGACCTGCCGACAGCGCGTAAGTTTCTCAAGACAATTGAACGTTTCAAGGAACGCGTGGCGTGGCATGGACACTCCGCAGAGGGAAATCCATCTGGTGGCAACAATTTCCGTGGACTCTATAACATCGCTATAAAATCAATCGGTGCGGCAATGAAGCGGCACCCCGAAGTCTGTTTGGATTACGTCATTGACTACAGTCAGTTAATGGAAAAACCGGGTTACTATTTCATGGACAGTCCGGGCAACGATCTGGAGAGCATCGCCGGACAGGTCGCATCTGGGTCTAACATGATTTTCTTCGTAACAGGCAACGGATCGATTACGAACTTCCCTTTCGTACCGACCCTTAAAATTGTCACCACGACAGGGCGATATGAGATGCTTGAAAAGGACATGGATGTGAACGCCGGTGGCTATCTTGACGGGACACCGATGGAAGAACTCGGTGAGTCTATGCTCGATTTGACAGTCGATGTTGCGTCGGGTGAACGTTCTGTCGGTGAGAAAGCCGGACATTCCCAAGTCTCACTATGGCGTGACTGGAAACAGACAGGTCCTGTGGATTTAAACCCGTTGTTGACAGAATCCGAATTGAAGTCTGGCGAACCGATTCCGATCAAAACCTCCGATGTAACCGCGAGTTCTCAGGAATTGCAATTCAGCGCACTTCAAACAGAAGATGGATGCCGTACGGATCAAGTCGGACTGATTTTGCCGACGAGTCTCTGTTCGGGTCAGATTGCCCAGATGATTGCGCACCGTTGCAACGAACGGAGTATTGGAGAAAAGCAAGGCATCTCGCGTTTTGTTGCACTCCCGCATACGGAAGGGTGTGGCGTCTCCGGCGGACGGTCGGAGGAGATTTACACCCGCACGATGATTGGACACCTCACGCATCCGACAGTTGCCCTTGGTTTGCTCCTTGAACACGGTTGCGAGAAAACCCACAATGACCACGTCCGACATGAAATCCAAAAACTCGGCATATCGGCGGAACGCTACGGTTGGGCGAGTGTGCAATTAGATGGCGGCATTGATGCAGTTATTGAGAAAGTGCAAGACTGGTTTTCGGAGGAGCTTACGGATAAACCGTCTGTTCCGGTTGTCGATGCGGGATTAGAACACCTCTGTATAGCCGTAACATCAACTGGAATAGCGACTGAAGAAGTCTCGGAGTCTCTGACGCAATTGACGCACAGCGTTGTCGCTGCAGGTGGAACGGTTGTCGTGCCAGCGAATGCGACATTTTTACGTTACGGTACGTTCGGGGTTACAAACCCCTCCCACAGTGTGCCTACTACCTTGGCGTATGGGCAGCGCGTTGAAAAGGCAGGCTTCCATATCATGGAAACACCGACCGATCAGCAGACGGAGACGCTGACAGGCTTAGGCGCGACGGGTGTAGATTTGGCACTTGCGCACATTGTTGGTGCCCCCTTGCAATCGCATGTGATGGTACCGTTGATTCAGGTCTCTACAGATGCTGCAACGCACGCCAACTATGGCACGGATTTGGATTTGGAGACTGCTGATGTTGACGAGTTATTGGCGTTAATTGTGGAGGTGGCTTCGCGTCAGTATACGCCGAAGTTGCACGGTAAAGGGAATACAGATTTTCAGTTGACGCGAGGGTTACTGGGAATTTCAATGTGATTTGATTAGAATGAGATTTGCACCAATTCCACAGGAAAATCAGCCATGAAGGTTGGCTTGCGGAATGCCATCAAACCGAGGGTTAACCATTTATCGATGGAAGGCAAGGAAACGGTGAACTTTTCTGATTCAGGGATGAGATCGTTCATCGTAAAAGGCGTTTTCTCGCCCCAACCTCGTGTCGCACGGTGTGCAAACCACATCCCGGCGGCTGATCCAAGGATACTCGCGACAACATAAGGTTTATGGCTCTCCGCCTCAGTCAGCAGAACTGCCCCATTGCCGAAGAGGGCACCCGCATACGCGCCAATTTGTATCAGCGCTGCTCTGCCAGCTGTGTATTCACCTGCAGTCGTCAATGTATAGCCAAGATATGCTCCCATGGGTAAACCGACCATAGTGGCAAATACATAAGGGCGCGGTGCCTCTACATCCATTAGAGAGGTAATTCCGATTGCATAGGCACTGCCGACCAATCCCCCAAAGGAAATTAGATGTGAACGTCCCTCACTAATCGGTTTGTTGTAAATCAACTTAGTTGTGCCCCACGTTCCGATAGGGACTCCAGCCATTGCGGAGGCGACGTAAATTTTCGCTTGCGTTGAAGTTTCAAGATTTTCGATATTGGCGATATATGGAATCGCAAGCCCGTACAATCCGCCCACAAAACCACCGTTGGTCATCAAATAGGATTCACCCTTTTTAAACCATCTGTGATCAGTCAATCTATGGGCAATCAGCCCGCCTATTGGCGTAGCGAGCATTGCAGACGCAAAATAAGCCTTTTCATTCTCTGATTCAAACAACACTGGCATCCCGAAACCGTAGAGGGTACCAGCGAAACTGCCCGATAGGATTAAATTGGATCGTCCCACACCGAGCCGATGATTTTTTGTCGCGGCAAGCGCGCCTGCAAAAGCTCCGCCGCCAATGAGTAGTTCCAATCCAGCGAAGCGACTCCCTGATTCAATTTCAAGTAGGCGCGCTGTCCCGGGCCCGTAGAGAGAAAGCCCATAGAGTGTTGAGGCGGCAACCATTAGTGTTCTGCCTTCCTGCTGCTCTTTTAAGGGAACGCTCTGTTCGGTTTGCGTTTGGGAGTAGCCTTCAGCTACAAAGTACACAGAAACAAAAGCCACAAAGCAAAAGAGAGAAATGGCTTTGTGAAACATAAAACGGGTTTTCATTTTTTTCCCTTTTTAGATTTAGGTGAATGATTCTCTACTCCCTAACATGCCAAGACTTACAACCAACAAACAAGAACCTATTCCGGTAATTACGTATTGCGGCTCCCATAACGGACAGACACAAGAGTCCTCTCCACAGGGTATTACTTCTGTATTAACATCTTGCGCGTCGCAGAAAAATCGCCAGCTGTGAGGGTGTAGAAATAGACACCACTTGCCACGGGTTCACCGAACTCGTTCTTGCCATCCCAATACGCCGCACGGCTGCGGGTTTGATACATCCCTGCGGGTTGATGTCCGAGCGTCAACGTCCGCACCAATGTACCATTCACGGCATAAATTTGCAATGTGACCTTCGCGTCCTTTGCCAAGTGGTAAGGTATCCACGTCTCTGGATTGAACGGATTCGGGTAGTTAGCAAGCAGTGTGGTTTCTTGAGGGAGTACAGTGGCCAAAAGCCCTCGAAGAATGGCAAGTGTTTTCGCGTAAGCAATTGAGTCGTCCGCCTCTGCATGCAGAACATCTATCCATGCCCGAAGCGTCGCTGGATCCAGGGTTGCTAATATCGCCGCAGGGGCTGCAGGAATAGCCGAACCGTCAAGATTCTCAACAATGATAAGCAAATCACTCTTATTGACGCTGCCATCTGCGTTGACATCAACACGTGGATTGGTAGGCGCGGTTTCTCCGAGGGCCCT
The DNA here is from genome assembly GCA_965232545.1 of Candidatus Poribacteria bacterium. GTDB lineage: Bacteria > Poribacteria > WGA-4E > WGA-4E > WGA-3G > WGA-3G. The sequence goes on along the minus strand of OZ246979.1, from coordinate 5,400,860 downwards.
TATCACGAGGATCAGGTCATGAATGTCTATCTTGCCATCTTCATTGACATCTGCCCTCGGATTGTTGTTTGTAGACAAGTTTCTTACGGACGTGGAAGTAGTGAAATCCGCCCCGTCAAGATAAATTTTAAAGAATAATCCCCAGTTACCCGAGTACTCGCTGACTTTGACTAATAGGAGGTTATTACCCGCTTTCAGATTTGTGTCGAACCGGTCTTGGATGCCCGTTGTTCGCCTGCTGGTTTTTTTTCTATGAACCACCGTTCCATTCAGCCAAACTTTAACGGCATCATCGCTGCCGACTCCCATCCGAACATTGTTTTGGTCATGCGGTGAGACAATGTTAATAAATGCATAAGCTGTGTGGTGACCGAGATTCTGAACGGAGCTGAGTCCAGTGGCATTAACGACATGCTGGACATTATTTGAGGCACAGAGGAAAAAACCACAATGAGTTGATGGCTGGATACGCCCGCGTGTCCATCGAAGCTCCCCCAGTGTTTCTCCCTCGCTAATACCTTCTTGTGAAACCATCGCTTCGTTAATCTCTCCATCACTTAAGAGTTCGAGATAATCCGTGTCTATGTTTGAGCCTTCGGCGATCATCCATAGCCAGGGACCTTGTATATAGTCATGCGTCTGTGGGGTAGGCGTGGATTCTTCTGCTTTCGTAATCTCTGCGCCTTCAATCTGAGGACGCCAATTCACGCCTTCGCTATCGGCGAGAAGCACATTAGATAATGTCAACGTCGAGGCTTTTACCGCCCGGACTTCAAAAGTGATCGTCGCGAGCGTCCCGTCTCCATTGCTTTCACCCGCCAGGGAGGTTGCAGCAAGTTTCACAAGATCACCTGCAACAACCGGGGGCACAAAAAACGCACCCGTTGGCAGATAATCACCGATCTCACTCTCTACATGGCGCAACGCACTCGTATCGAATTTCACGGCTGCCTCATAGCCTGCCACCGATGCCCCACCCGCGATGTTTAGAGATACGGTTAATTTTTCTCCGACAGCAGGAGATGCAACTGAGGCCGGCAGGAGCTGAACGGTTGAGGCAGGCGTTTGACCGTAGCTGAGGTTTCCTTGCATGCCATATACTAATACTATCATTGTTAGAATTGACCCGATGATTTCCCGCCCCACACTTAGTGTTTTCATCATAAACTCCTTTCTCGGTGACATTTTTTTCTCCCCACCAAATATGAGAAGTATCTGAATCCATGGGATGCTCCTTCTGTTTTTGAAAATAAAACACTACAAAGAATATCCTATGGATTTACAAGCGCGTCTGGTTATCGTAAGTCTATATTTATTTTTTTTCAATCGAAAAATAAAAAAGCCTATATCTAACCATAACGTAAGCACACCAAGCAAAGATCGCGAGTACAACTCGCTCCTATAGAAAGAACTTGTCTCTGGATTACACGATTAAATACTTATAGTGGATTCTGTAATTACTTTTACACCAAACTCGGTGCGGTTAGGAAACCGCACCTACCGGGCCCGCATGAAGCAGGACACGGGTTTTCCAAAATGTAAACTTATTTTCGGATTTTACTATAAACTTCATACAGGGGGCGGCTTCTTGAACGTCCGATTTTCTATAGACATAACACCTCTACGGCGTGTAGAGAGAAGTTCTTACTTGAAAATTTTCGTTTAAACGTTCAAGACCCATTAGGTAACGACTTCGGTTAACTATAGATTATTGAATTTTCGCTGGCAAGAAAAAATTTCGATCAGGAAAGCAGATTTTTTTGGGGGGGGTAAGGGGCGGATAGAGAGGTCCGCCCTATAACGTATGGAGGGATATTGTGGGATTACATCTAAAAGAGAGGGATAAGCACCGCTATAGCGGTAATGAGATCGGTGTACCAATTTGTGAGGAACGATACGTCGCCTCTGCCAACTCGATACCGTCTCTGCCGATGCGTCCGTGGGTCGTGGGTTCCGCTTCACCAGCGATGCATTGGAGCCAATGGTCGATGCTCGTTCCTTTCGCTGCTACCCCCCAATACCGTTGCTGACGGCGTTCCTCTGGCATGTTGCGGTAGGTACTGTCATCTGGCACAGGCGCGGTGAATTCCTCTGCCTCTGCCATGTCATGCGTTTTCCAACGGAGTCCATTCTGAATCAACGTCGCGGAACCTTTGCTCGTGACGAGACCGTTCCCACTGTTCCGAATCTCAGCTGCCCAGCTCTTCATCATCATCCCAACACCGCCGTTTTTGAAATGCACAGTTAACACAGCGTTGTTTTCAACGGCTTTTTCAGCAGGCGGGTAGGTGCCACCAAGCGGCACATGGCTTGTGAACCCGTAGACCGTGGAGGCGGGACCGTATAACCACAACCAGAGATCGAGGTCATGAATTGCTTGCTCCACTAACATACCACCTGATTCCGCTTTCACAAAGAGCCATGGATGCCGTTCAGGCGAAAACCAACCGACCTGATTAGAATATGCCATCTGTAATGTGCCGAGTGTGCCATCGTCCAATAAGGATTTCAGTTTCATATACCCCGGACTGAACCGCATCATATAGGCGACCATCAGGAGAACACCTGCCTCTTCAGCAGCGGCGATCATTGCTTCACCTTCTGCGACGTTGCAACACATCGGTTTCTCCATCAAGATGTGTTTGCCAGCGGCGGCGGCAGCACGGGTAATTTCGAGGTGTGGACGCGGATGGACACACACATCAACCGCGTCTATATCCTGTCTGTCAAGGAGTGCGTGGTAGTCTGTGTAGGCATCTGCGCCAAACCGATCTGCTTGTTCGTTTGCGGATGCCTCGTTGATGTCAGCGATTGCGACGATGTCTGCGCGTCGCGTCGATTCTTCGTAATAAGGGGCGTGGAGACTGCGGAAGATGCCGCCACATCCGATAATGCCAACTCTGATTTTATCCATTTTTTAATTATCCCTTTTATATAGCACCACCTGTCTGAATCAGGATTTACAGGATTTTAGGATTTACAAGATAAGAAAACACGCAAATCAACACGCCGATGAGTGATCATAGCGGAGTTCCCGAAGGATTGGCAAAGGCTCCTCATCCGTTAAGAGTGTGAGTGCCTCCGCGATGATTGCGTGTTGCAATTCTGGATTGTTTGGTTCTCCAAGTGGATAACCGAATCCATAAGGTACTGATAACACACGTGGTGGTTTCACCCTTTTTGTTATACTTTCATCAAGTGTTATGGAGACGGTCGATATTCCCCTCGCTTCAACAGCGCGTTGTATCAATCCCACGGATTGATTACACATCGGTCACACTGGGGTTAAGAATGCAACGTCCACATCATCGGCTTTGAGTATCTGTGCGACTTCAGGTGCGGTTCTTTTAATGAGTGGTTTCGGTTTTGTAATCGACCCCATGAAACTGAAATGCCTATCGTTGAGTGAACCGACTTTACCTTCGTTTTCCAATTCTCGAAATCGATCCAATGGCAATACCAGATTTATATCACTTTCTGTGCCACTCGAATCGAAAGCTTTGCTTCTGTGTCCAAGCGCGAGGTCTTGTGTCTCGATTGTATTTGGTATTTCTCGGTATGAACAATCTCCACCGATAATCCTGTCATCGTAAGGCGTTTGGTCTTGGAGATGCAGTCCAGCAGTTGTAATGAGAGCGACACGGCATTGGCTCAATTCTTTGCGAAGGGGTGCGTTAGGAGGCGTGCCACCATAGGACTTGATCGGATATGCCCTCATGAAGAACCGGTATAAATTGTCCAGTTTGAATATAGATGCCATAGGGACCTCAACGTTATCCGTTCGCGAAGATGAGGCGTTTCCTGTTTTGACAGGGGAGTTGTATTGTCTGCCCGGTGATGCCGCTTTCAATGGTAGCGAAGCCAATTTTGGTTGACTTCTGTCTTGAAATGTCATATAATTATATTTGAAGATAAGCAACTCAATCATGAGATTGGGTATTGTGGGGTTCTACACTAAAAGAACCTCAATTGTGAGATTGAAATTGGATAGCGAAAGAGAGAACACCGCCTCCGCAATACCCGATACTGCTTTGCCCCTCGCCGATACTGCCCAATCCGATGATACCGACACGATACATTGCGATTTCTCCTTTTTCGAGGGTTGCCTAAGAAGATAGCATAGACGCGGGAAATTGGCAAGTGAATAGGAGAATTGGTGTGAATTCTATTGACAATCGGCAAAATGCATAGTAAAATTATAAAGAACCTTTTGAAATCGAGATTGTCTTAATCAAAAATAAAAGTCTATGAATTATCAGGTATGTATGCACGGTTTCTGAGCGCACAATGGGAGTAAATGAAATGAAATCGACAATCGCTAACAATCGAAGAAACATCACTGTGAAGTTAGGGATCGGTTGTATCGTATGTCTACTCTTCGGGTTTGGAGTATTCCTTTACGCGCAGGACAAAATGAAGGTGGAATTCATTGCTACAAAGCCGGAGATAAACCCGGTCAAAAAACCAAAAATGGACTCGGCTAAAACGCAAGCAATGGCGAAAATGAAAGAGCAAGCCGCCGCGCGAACCGATAGGTCCCGTGGACGTCAAAATCGAAGGAGCATTGACTTCGGAGAAAATGCGGCGTTTTATAAAGTGATTATTGACAATAACTTATTCCGACCCCTTGGGTGGACCCCTCCCAATAACGAGCCTGCTTATAGTTTGATCGGGACTGCCGTTGGGGTAAACGGTGCCGTGTCGCAGGCAACGCTGCTCGAAAAAAGATCCAATCGGTATCACTTTGTGACGATAGGGACAAAACTCGGTGATGTAACAATAAAGGACATTCAAGCCAAACAGGTAATCTTAGACAAAGCCGGAAAACCGATGACACTGAGAGCAGGGGAACTACAGTTCCTGACAACCAGCCGCGGACGCGAGAACGGCAGAGATGGACAGAGCGGTGAAGGTCAGTCTGGAAAGGAAGGAAGTGGTCAGACGGGAAACCAAGCCAATGCTAATATGGACGCTGAAAAGCGTAGACAGATGGAGAGGGAAAAGCAAGCTGCGATCCAACAAAAGATGAGACAAGAGATGATGGAAAAACTGAAAGATGCTTCAGAAGAGGAACGGCGAGAGATAATGCAGAAAATGCGAGCAGAACGGGCCGAACGGGGTGGTAGGAGAGGACGGAATCGCAGTCGGTAGTCTATCACTTATCCATATTAATCTTCTTTCAAGGCGCGGTTGTAAACCGCGCCTTTCTTTGTTCAGATACCTATGCCGCTTCTTCGGCGTTCTCTGGCATGTTTTCGAGTCGAGAGAGCCAGTAGCCGATATCAAACGAGTCGTCGCCAGTCAGGAAACGCCATTGCTTGATACGATTGACGATCTCAAGCCGCACATCGTTTCCATACCATTTGTGATTCCTGCCTAAAGCACCGTGGATCCCCGGTGTTTCAATGTCGTCTGTGTTCCAGAGTTGACACTGACGTACCGTTGGGTTGAGGCGCAGTTTGAACATATAGCGCGTCTGGTCCGTCAGGTTCGGTTGCGCGCAGTGCCACATCCCGTGATGCACCACAATCAGAGTGCCAGCATTACAAACGATAGGCATTTGTCCGAGGAAGTTTTGGTAACGTGCGATGTCCGTTTCACAGACACGGCGATAATGACTTCCCGGTAGAATCATCGTCCCTCCCATTTCGCGCGGCGTGTCATGCGAGAAATAGAAGAACTGGATGTCAAAATGCATCCGTAGGTCGATGATCGCATCGGCATGCCAAATTTGCCCTATATCATTTTGAGGGCGGACGATATGAACGGCATGGTGATCGTAGAGCGGATTCTCACCCACCAGACTGTGGATAATGCCCTGCACTTCTGGAAGTCGGAAGACTTTACCAACCGGAGATTCATCATCCCAGACCTCGTCTAAAACCGTGCCGCCGCGTCCACGCACGATAATACCCTCTTCCATTTCGGCATGTGCGGATTCATTTAATTCTTGAGGAATTAAGTCGTCGAAGCGAAGGTAACCATCCGCGACGAAGTTCGCCATCTGTTCCGTATTGAGCAAATACTTTTTGTCAATCATGAGTTTCCTACCTCCAATTTTTTGTCTAAAATTCTGAGATTCCGACAGGGTGTAGAGTCAATCGCTTCCTGCCATAATCAACGAGTGTTAAAATCGTTTCAAGTTTCCCCAGGTCGTCGCAAGTTTTGATTGAGAGGATACTGATAGTTGTCCTTGATTTGGGACACCATCACCCGTAATCACAATATTATCGAAGCGCGCTGTGTAATTTGAAAGACCGAAACCCACGCCGCCAGTCGGGAAATCAAGAAGTTCGCCTGCCTTTCCCTTAACCTCTTGATCACCAGCCATTTTAAAAACAAAGGGCTCTCCCGTTTCCATAATTTTCTGATCATTTATCCAGAGAATATAGGTTCCATCTTTAACGGCCAATTTCAGTGTAGACCACTCGCCTAACGGTAAAGGTGGATGAGATTTGATGCCGAAGCGGAGAAAATTAAGAGAGACATGATTAGTACAGCGATGACTAATTTCACGATTTTCATAATGTTGCTCCGTTAATCGATTTTTACCGAATCTAAAGGCGTTCTAAGGTTCGGGTAACTTCACGAATTTTTCAAGGATGTACTCAAATCGAAGATATGAAGTATGATATTCCATGCCGGGGTAGGCAGGGAATTGTTGTGGAAACTGAATCACCCGCCAGCCATCTTGCATCGCTTCCACAACTGAGTTATATGGGGGTGTTTCGCTGTCCCCTGTGGTATGGCGTTTTTGACCGGTGCCGTCGTAAAGCGCCCAAGCGACAACACCACTGTTCAAATCAGGCGTGTGCAGATGCAGCACGAGGAGTTGTTGTCTCAATTCAGAAGTTCTCCTTGTTGGATAGTACCAATCCGGAATATTCAGTTTAGATGATGGTCTCAGGGAGTATCGTCGCATCCTTTGGCACGATCACAATCCCATCCCGAATGCAGTAGTTCTCGTCGTCGTGATTATCAATCCCATCCCGGTTGACGAGTACAGAATTATCGCCGATACGCGCATTTTTGTCAATAATTGCATTCTGAATGAGGCAATTTTGACCAATGCCGATATTCGGGATGCCTGCCTGTGCGTTTTCCATCCGTATTTCATCGGATTCGTAATAGTCTGCTCCCATCAGGACAGACTGGTAAATCCGACTGCGGTTACAGATGATACTCCGTATCCCGACAATTGTTCTATCGATTTCAGAATCATCAATAATAGAGCCTTCCGCGAGGATTGAGGATCGGACGCTACTGCTGTTGACCTTGGTGCTCGGCAGATGGCGACGGTTGGTATAAACAGGTGCCTGCTCATCATAGAAATTGAACGCGGGGGCGGTGTCAGTGAGCGCGATATTCGCCGAATAGAAGGAACGAATGGTACCTATGTCCTCCCAATAACCATCGAAAAAGTAAGCAGAAACCGGAAGCGTCTGAATGCTCTGCGGGATAATATCTTTGCCGAAGTCAACGTTTGCTTCATCTTGTAGTACGTCTTGTAGGACCTTTCTGTTAAAGATGTAGATCCCCATTGAAGCGATGTATTCTCTACCGTGAGGTTCAATACCTCGAGATGTAAAGACTTCGGGTTCAACGCGTAGTCGATGTAGTTCCTCTTCGGTTTGGGGTTTCTCGACGAAATCAACAATGCGTCCGCTCGTATCTGCCTGAAGAATGCCAAGCCCGCTTGTGTCCTCTGTTTTCACCGGAATTACAGCCACAGTGATGGCGGCATTAGATTCAGTGTGCACTTTAAGCATTTTGCGATAATCCATCCGATAGAGGTGGTCACCGGCGAGAATGAGAACGTAATCGTCTGCGAAACGTGGATTGAGAATATAAGGTTGGTTGTGTTTGATGGCATCTGCTGTTCCTTGATACCACTCTTCGCCCATCAGTGTTTGTTGTGCAGCAAGGATTTGGACGAACCCGCGACGATATGTATCAAAGCGGTAGGTCTGCGCAATATGCCGATTCAAGGAGACGGAGTTAAACTGGGTCAAGACATAGATGCGTTCCAAGCCTGAATGGAAGCAATTGCTAATCGGTATATCCACGAGTCGAAATTTGCCCGCGATCGGGACGCTCGGTTTCGCTCTGTCGCGTGTCAGCGGAAACAGACGTGTACCGCGACCGCCGCCAAGAATAACTGCAATGACGTTCCCGTTACTCATAAAGGTTCTCCTTTGTCCCTACTTGTGGGTTTAGTCACGGTAGGTGTTTCACTTGGGGGTTCCCAGATTGCGTTGCAAATGTTCAAGAGTTAGTTTTTTAGACGGAGAATCCCGATATTCGAGGCCATTTTGTGTGGATATATCTAACGGAACCCAGCAAGCCAATCCGTGTAGCGGTAATAATGTATTGGGTTTCATCGCACTGACTGCTAATAACTGACAGTCCTTACAAAGCGTTGAAACTATAGGCTTCCCTTGGTAGATAGAACACCCGTAATACGTTCATCAAGACGCGTAGCAACATGCAAAGCTTTCGCAACTGCCTTAAAGATGGCTTCAATGATATGGTGCTGATTTGTGCCGTAGGGGACGTTGATATGCAGGGTTGTCCCGCTGTGGTTCACAAACCCATGGAAAAATTCTTCAGTGAGTTCAATATCAAAATCGCCGACTTTTCCGTGAGCAAGCGGTGTTTCAAAGTAGAGGTAGGGACGTCCACAAACATCCAAGTCTACTTTGGCGATGGATTCGTACATAGGGACGGTGAAGCTGCCGAAACGTTGCATTCCCGCTTTGTCCAGTACTGCTTTTTGGAGGGCTTGCCCTAAACAGATACCGACATCTTCGGTCGTGTGGTGTGCATCCACGTGTAAATCACCTTTTGCTTGGATTTCCAGATCGAAGAAGCCGTGTTTGGCAAACAGTTCCAACATGTGATCCAAGAACCCGACACCGGTGTTAATATCGGACACGCCTGTTCCGTCAAGGTCAAGCCGAAGTTGGATACGGGTTTCTGCTGTTTCGCGGGCAATTTCTGCTGTTCTGTCCATTTTTCTAATTATCCCTTGCGGTTCGGTCAAGTAGGGGTTGCTTGGGGTGTTTCCTCAATTTCTGCAATTTCCCTAAGGAATTTCACGTTCCTGTCCGTATATCCGCTTTCCGCTTCGTTTCAGGCTAACTACTCTTATTATACGCTTAAAAAAGGCTTTGAGCAACGCGAAATCTACCGCGCATCCATGAAACGGGCGGTTTTGCTTTTAAGCCCATGTTATAAGCCCGAGCTCGTGTGGAGATTGCAAGTCCTCATGGTAAGGTAAGGCACGGACGGTGTAACCGTGTAATCCCGTCTGTTTCAAGGTGAGTGTCCCTTCAAAGAGATACGTGCCACCACCAAGATCGGTTTGATACGCCATCGGACTAACACTTCCATTGTGAATTTCGCTCGCTTCGTCTAATACGCCGTGGTAAATTTGGACAGCGAGTTCGTGTGGAAACAGCACGTCGGTGTGGACAACCGCCTGCACCGTTGTAGATTCACCGACACCCAACTCAGGATTTTGAACCACAGAAGTCGTCGCATCGGTATGTCTCTCCTCAATCCGTAGGTCGCCCCAATGATCTTGAATATGTGCTTTCCAACGGGTTAAGGCGATGCTGCGCTTCCCACCTGCTTCATTGAGATACTGCCATCGGCGATGCGCCGGGAAGTACAACTGTTCTGCGTACTCCGCTACCATGCGCTTTGTATTGAAAATAGGAGCAAGGTTCTGCATCGCAGTCTTCATCCGGGCAACCCATTCGTAAGGTACATCGTCAACCGGATTACGCTGGTAGAAGAGAGGCACAATCTCTTTTTCGAGAAGCTCATAAATAGCGTTGGCGTGTGCTTTGTCGGTGGATTTTGCGTCCTCAAGTGTAGCACCGGCATTGATTGTCCAACCGCCACCCAAATGATTTGCCTCTGCCCACCATCCATCCGCAATACTGAGATTGAGAACGCCGTTCGCTGCTGCTTTCATGCCGCTTGTACCGCTCGCTTCGTTAGGACGTAGCGGGTTGTTGAGCCAAATGTCAACGCCTTCAACGAGATAGCGTCCGACACAGATATCGTAGTTCTCAATGAAAACGATTTTATGATAAAAGCGTGGTTCTGATGCGATACGGGAGATACGCTGAATGAGCAATTTCCCCTCATAATCGTGTGGATGTGCCTTGCCTGCAAAAATGAGTTGAACAGGACGTTCCGGATGATTGAGAATCTTGTCGAGACGGTCGACATCTTGGAAAAGTAAGGTCGCACGTTTATAAGTTGCAAACCGGCGTGCAAACCCGATCGTTAATGCCGCCGAATTGAGAATTTTAGTGGCGACACTCTCGCTTTCCTGAGAACGTTTGGAAGCGACGCTCCCGAGCGCGTGTTTCTGCTCTTGTCGCTGGCGAGCAAATGTAATAAGACGTTCGCGTCGTCGTTCATGGGTTCGCCACAACTCAGGATCCGGAATCTGTGAGATCTGTGTCCAGACTGCTTGATTTGTAAGTTCAACGATCCAACGAGGACCCAGGTACCTGTCAAAGAGGCTCTGCATATCACCGGAGACCCAAGAACGGGTATGAATCCCGTTTGTTATCGCACGAATAGGGACTTCATGCACGGGGGTCCCGTGCCAGAGATCTTTCCACATCTCACGGGAGACCTGACCATGTAATTGGCTCACGCCGTTGCACAGTGCTGAAAGTCGGAGCGCAAGGAGTGCTGGACTGAATTCACTGTGTGTATTGGCAGGATTTGTTCTGCCAAGACCGAGGAAAGTATCGGCAGAGACCCCGAGTTCCCCACAGTAACCACTAAAGTAATGATTAACCAGTTCAGGCGGGAACCAGTCAATACCAGCAGGAACAGGTGTGTGCGTTGTGAAAATGTTTCCTGATTTCGTGGCTTCACAGGCTTCTTCAAAACGGATCCCTGTCTCCAGCATGAGTTGTCGGATACGTTCAATTGTGAGGAACGCCGCGTGACCTTCATTCATGTGGCAGACGGTCGGTTGTATACCAAGCGCAGTCAAAGCGCGGTATCCACCGATACCTAACAGAATTTCCTGTTTGATGCGGAGGCGTTCGTCGCCGCCGTACAGGTAATCTGTTATGTTTCGCAATTCCTCATTCTGATTTTCCGGGATATTCGTGTCGAGGAGATATAAAGCGACGCGTCCGACTTGGGCACACCAGACTTTAGCAAATGCTTTACCCTCTGGATACATCACTTCCACGAAAAGTGGGGTTCCATCGGCGCACTTTGCTGGTTGAATGGGCATATTGTAGAAGTCATTCGTTGGATAATCAGCCATCTGCCAGCCATCTGCCGTGAGCGTCTGACGGAAATAGCCGTGCTGATAGAGCAGTCCGACTGCAACAAAGGGTAGACCTAAGTAACTTGTGGACTTCAAATGGTCACCCGCTAAGATCCCTAAGCCGCCGGAGTAGAGCGGCATACACTCAGTCAATCCGTATTCCATTGAAAAATAGGCAATGTTTAGGGTGTTGAGCGTCTCGTCGTTATGATTTGTTTCAAACCATGACGCAGTCGTATGGTATTCTTTAAACTTTTTGTGGATGACTTCAAGGCGGGCGAGGAATACGCTGTCGTTTGCAGCGGCATCTAATTGTTCTTGGGAGATTTGACCGAGCATCGCAACCGGATTGTGATACGTCTTTTCCCACAGTTCGGCATCAAGGTGTCGAAATAAACCCAACGCTTCACGATCCCATGTCCACCACAGATTTAAGGCGAGTTCACGCAGAGGTTCAAGATTCGGCGGTAACGTCGGCACCACTGTTAACTGGCGAAGTGGCTTCATCTAATCCGTTCTCCTTCCGAAATCTAAACGACTTTTGCGTTTGATTGTTGTGTTTTCAAAGTGATGTAGGTGCCCTGCTTCCGTTGCTCGAAATCTAATTTTCCTTCGCGGGCGAGCCAACCAACACCCATTAAAACTGTCCGTTCATTTACACCGATTTCGCGTGTTAATTTTGTAACAGTGGCTTCGTTGTTATTTTCGAGATAGTGCCATATAGCACCGGCTATACTTCCAATACTTTCTAACATTTCTAACTCCATAAGTGATAAAACTTCCGAGATTTATTCAATACACTTTAACCAATGCCTTGCGCGACTTATACCGAAATTTCTGGAAAAACGAGGCATTGTCGCACAAACCTTCATAATATATTATAGTTGCTTTTGGGGCGGTTGTCAAGCGCAAAATATAGAGGAACATAGATCAGGTGAATCGCGTTTGTTCGTGTATATGATTTTATTTGGTTATGTTGTTATTTACACAAAAGCAGAAGGCGTGTTATTATCATACACGTCTCCTGCGAAAGTCAGGCTCCTTACTTCCCCTTCCGGGTCTATAGATGTTGGTCTACTCAGACCCGGACAGATTACACTGAAAGGGTATTCTCAATTGAAGGCGGGTGGAGATACCTGGTTTGCAGAAGATGTACATACGGAGTATCTCCATAATCCTCACCACTAAAACCTTATTCCTGACGGTGCTCTCACGAAGGGCACCGTTTCCTTCGGAGGTATAATGATGACACTTTATAAACTTTCAATAGTCAGTTGTATCCTCTTATCTATTGCAGCAGCGGCATCCGCGAAGATCGTTTTTTATTCCAGTCGAGATAGTGGTGCCGAAGTCTACGTGATGGACGATGATGGGGGCAATGTCCAAAGATTAACAAACAATCCGCGTCTTGATACACAGCCCCGCTGGTCCCCGAACGGCAAATATATAGCGTTTATGAGAAATTCGAGTCCAAGATTGCGACAGTACGACTTGTTCCTCATGAATGCGGACGGAAGTCATCAACAAAGACTGACACACCATCCCGGATTTGATGGTGGATATACCTCTTGGTCTCCCGATGGACAACACATTGCGTTTAGCAGTCACCGAAGTGGTACCGGGAATATTCACGTAATCAATATAGCGACTGGAGGCATTGATCAACTCACACGCTACAAGCAAAAGGAAGGGGTCAGTGCGCAAGAGGCATCTTGGTCGCCTGATGGCAAAGAAATTATCTATATAGTGGTTGGACTTGATGATGAAGCAGGAACGGCTATTTATATTATGGAGGCCAACGGAAAAAATCAGAGGTCATTCTTAGAAGGGGAACCCGGTGTTTTCCGACGCGAACCGCGTTGGTCGTCCGATGGTGAACATATTATGTATTCCGAGGGAACGTTCGGCCCACGAGGACAGCTGATTTCAAGTCGCGCCGTGATTGTAGACCGGAAAGGTAACGAGGTTCGAGAGCGGATCCTACCTGTGGGGTGGAGAATGTCTTCCACGAGTTGGATGGGAAATAAAAAGCAGGTGCTTCTTGCCCTTGAAAGTCCTGAACGGACTTTTGACATCTATCTGTGGAATTTTACACCTGACAGTCCCCTGAAAAACCTTACAAATCATCCCTCCGTTGATTTTACCCCAGATTGGATAGATGATGCGACTCTGGATGTGTCCCTCGCGAAAAAAAAGATAACAGTGTGGGGTCAAGTAAAGAAACAGTGGGTAACTAACAATAGTGAAGCCAATGAATAAGGAGTAATGCGTCTTGCCCAGTTAGCTAAACCTCCAGCGGTTGTTGGTATCCATCCGGCAACCGCTCCATCCTCCGCAAGACACACCTCATTCAATAGCGAGTTTGACTCCCTTCTGATATCATGATATAATCTTTCGTAAAGAATGCGATTTTATGATTTTTTCATCCTTTTGGGTTTGGCTTGCAAGCCCGCAAAAACGTTAGGTGAGGTAAAAAATTTGAGTATTGTTGTTCATGTGACACACGAAGCTATCCAAAAAATGGGCGGCATCGGGGCAGTTTTAGAAGGGTTGCTGGCAACCCGAAGTTACAACGAAGCGATTGAACGCACTTTTCTCGTCGGACCCCTCTTTTCTGGTGCCGACTTGGGAGAATTGGATACCGTGCTGTATCGCGCAAGTGACGGGATAGCAGACACGCCCCATGCAAGAGACCTTAGTGAGATTGAGCAGATCTATCACGTAGAAATCGTTTACGGACAGCGGAAATTTGTAGATAAAAATAAGAACGTTACAACCCTCACGGACGTAATCTTGGTGAATGTATCAAATAGCAACGAAGATCGGACGAGTGCGTTTAAATGGTGTCTCTATGAGCATTTTGCTATTGAATCAAGTCGGTACGAGAGTGAATGGGAATACGAAGAGTATGTCCGGCTTGCCGAACCCGCGTATGATGCCTTACAGGTCCTTATCGGCGAAAAGACGAGGACTCCAGTGTTCGTCATCTCGCACGAGTTTATGGGAATGCCGTTTGCATTCAAAACACTGATTGAACGCAAGGACAACGAAGACGCTGCGAACATGCGCACCGTCTTTTATGCCCATGAAGTCGCGACGATACGTCCCATTGTTGAGGGACACCCCGGACATGACATACGCTTTTACAATGTGTTGGAGCAGGCGAAAGCACACGGACAATCGATCCGTGAGGTGTTCGACGATCCGTTTTGGTATTTCAAGCACGCCTTGATCGACAAAGCACACCTCTGTGATACAATCTTCGCAGTTGGGGATCTCGTTGTGGATGAGTTGCGATTCTTGGCAAAGCCGTTCGAGGAGTTCCCAATTAACCTCGTTTACAACGGCATCCCGGCGTTTGAGGTGAGCCTACAAGAAAAATTAACCTCAAAGGCACTGCTCCAGAAATACGCAAAAACACTTCTGGATTACCGTCCGGATTACGTCTTCACGCATGTAACGCGGCTCGTCAAAAGTAAGGGATTGTGGCGTGATTTACAGGTGCTCATGCACTTGGACGACCTACTCGCTTCTAATGATAGAACAGCCGTGTTGTTTATTCTCTCCACAGAAATCGCGACAGGTCGTCCGCATGAAAATATTCATGAAATGGAGGAATCGTATGGCTGGCCCGTGTACCACAAGATCGGGTACCCTGACCTCGTTGGTGCGGAAATTGAACTGAATAACGGCGTTTCTGCCTTCAATCTACAGTCTAAGGCGGTTAAGGTCGTTTTCGTTAATCAGTTCGGGTGGAGTCAAGCCGCTTGCGGGAAACGGATGCCGATAGAAATGGAATTTATGGACATCCGTAAGGGGAGTGATGCGGAATTTGGGCAGTCCATTTACGAACCTTTCGGGATTGCGCAAGTGGAGCCTCTGAGTTTCGGCGCGATTTGCGTCGTTAGCAATGTATGTGGGTGTTGTGGTTTCATTCAGCGTGCTACCGATAACCGTGATGTCCCAAATATCGTTATTGCCGACTATACGCAGTTGAATATCCCTCCAAAGTCGTTAGAAGATGTAATTCATATCGGGTTGGCGGAACGCAATGCGATTGAAATGGAGAATAGCAGAGATATTGCAGCGAAACTCTTAGGACGCTTGCCTCGCAAACCTCGTGATGTAGAAGATATGCTTCGAGAAGGTAACGATATTGCTTCCCGCATGAGTTGGGAAGTCGTTGTTAAGGATTATTTCCTGCCTGGATTGGAAAGGGCACTTTAAGGAGAAAATTCAATGTCAAATCAAACCTCAACAGATGCACCGGTGCTGATGACGCCTGAACAAAAATTTTTTTTCGATCTCCGCGGTTGGATTTTATTGCCATCGGTATTATCTGAGTCGGAAATCGAAGAGATGACGGCGGAAGTCTATGACGGCGCGAGACAGAGTTATCAAGGGGCACTTCAGACGCTGCTTGACCATCCAGCAATCGTGGGAATCCTGAACGAAATTCTGTCCGAAGATCCGTTTGTGCACGACGATTGCTATGGGTTTCGATGTGAAGGGTCATTCACGACTGTGAGACCCCCCGGTTGGGGTGTGTCGGAACGTGGCGATAACGGTCTACCGCACGTCGTGCGTCCGCCGCAACAGGCAAACGCGATGCGGTATCAGGTCGCTGGTGGAAAGATCTTCGCAGGGCTGACGCGTGTCGTCTGGGAGCTTGAGGAGGTCAAGTCGGGACAAGGTGCTACCTCTTTTCTTAGCGGTTCACACAAAGCACACTTCAATTACGGAGGGCCCGACCCCTATCGTCCGAATATCGGTGAGTCGCCGTGGGAAGCAAATATGCGTGAGATGATGGACGACTACAGTTGTCCACCCGGTTCCGTCGTTATCTTCACCGAGAGTCTCGTCCATGCAGCGAATGATTGGACGAATCCATCGAACCCTCGGTGTGCTGTCTTCAATTGTTACAACTCCATCTGGGCACAGTGGCATCGACTCAATCTGAGCCATGAAATCATCGAGACCATGCCACCGAAGCGGCAGTCATTGTTCCGAGGCACATGGGCAATTGGCGGCGGTCCTGGCGGAAACCGTGCGTATGCGTTAGATAATAACACCATATAATGACAAATGTATGCAGGGTTTCCATCCTGCATACACTTTGCACACCAAATACACTATAGATCATCAGTTTTATCAATATCTAACCTACGTATACCTTCCTACATATCTCATCAACCAATATAATTTCCCTCAGTGCTTCCACTAAAACACATAAACTATTGTTTTTCACTGTTTTCGCTGAAGTCTATAATTTGTATCATTAATAATGGATGCCCGCACGTTATCGCGCCTTTGTACTAACTAAGTAGTGAAGGACATGATCCCAGAAGTGTGCAGGATTTTCGGGACAATAGATTGGGGAAGGATGTTGAAAATTGTTTTTTTCATTTTAATTTGACAAGTCTGGATATGCATGATATAATTAAAGTATCTATTTGTATGGGAGGTATGAAGGGGATGGGAAATGTGAAAGAGATATTGGTGAAGTGGTTGGATGACAACCCTGAAGGTTGGAAAAATACTGATGCTTTCATCCACAAGCAGACAGGAGTGTCAACAGGTTCTGTGAATAGATACGTGCCGGAAATTATCGCTAGACGGGATGGAATTATGCCATCTGAGGTCCAGGAGCTGCGCCAGAAAGAAGGCGGCATCCCTTCGCGGAGACCTAAAGCAGATCCAAATAAGATTCGTCAGATTATCGCCGCTAATCCGAATGCTCCGGTTCGCGACTTAGCATTCCTTGCTGATTGCTCTCATGGGGCAATTGAACGCGTACTCAAGGAAATCGAACAGGAAAATGAGGAAGAATCGGCGGGCGATACGAATGATATCCGCGAGATCAAAGCTCAGATGGAGCAGCTCCAGGCACGCCTAAATCAACTATCAAAGGGTTAAGTGCTTTTAAATCTCTGGATCTGATTCCGGGTGATTTCTTCTTATTGAGAGGCGGTGTGAGGTCACCGCCATCTCTCTTTGAAATGTTTGTAGGGATAATCAACTTCATGAGTAAAATTTACTGTTATGTTGATGAGTCTGGACAGCATACGCAAGGTGATTTCTTTAGTGTTGCTGCTGTCATTGTGAAAACTGTTGAGATACGTGACAGTGGCGAGCAAATGTTACTGCGGGTGGAAAAAGCAACTGGAAAAGGATCTATGAAATGGACTAAAACGCACTATCTGAAAAAAGTCCAGTACCTCCGAACTATAACAACCCTATCAGAATTGAAAAGTTGTCTTTTCTATTCAACCTACACCGATACTCGGGATTATATTGCTGCAACTGTGGATACAATAGCGCGAATGGTTCAACAGTACATAACAGACATGGAGATACACGATTTAATAGTTGTGGTTGACGGATTGGATAAGCAGGAAAAACAACAAATTGCCAAACGATTAAGACAGACGGGGATGGTGTACGAAAAGGTACGTGGAGTTAAAGATGAAGGAAGTGCGTGGATAAGATTAGCCGATGCCATTGCCGGATTTAGTTGGGACGTTTACAAAAATAAAGCGTATACCCACAATCTATATTCTGACCTGCGGCAGCGTGAATTCCTTATTCAACTGTAGCGCAAAAAATGCTAGAGTGTCTGGCTCTAGCAACCCAACATAGACATACCATAACGGCAGAGGTCACGGTTGGCTGTCCCTAGTTTTCCAAGGAGGAAAACACCGTCCATACGGCACGTATTCGGGCAAAGGTATCATCAGTACCATTTTAAAGTATAACACAAAAAAATCACCTTTGTCAAGTTTTTTTGTGAAAATCTTTTGGTTAATTGTCCGAATTTTTATGTCGAGGGGCAAATAATTTGATCAATTCGAGTCCAAACTTTTTGTTTCAGTTGCTAACACCTGTGCGCTTCGGGCAGGGACATACAGTTGAATGGATTGTGTATGCCCTTCCATGCCTACGTCTTGCCACGGATAATGCCTACCCTCTACGACACCATAGCCACCGTAAGCGGTATCGTCGGTATTGAGAATAAGGCGATAATCCTTTTTCTGCGGCACGGGGATGCGCCAATCTGTGACCGAGGCAGTCGGGTGGAAGTTGAAGACGAAGATGAGTCCGCCCCGTTCATAGACGATCTGTTTCGCGTCCTCGTGAATAAGTAAGAGATGCGTATTTTCATCAGCGAGCAGACGATACATTGCGTCGAGATGTTGCATGGCGCGATCAAAAGTGTTGAGATGTTTATAGCGGAGGGTGTCATCATCGACAAGATGCCACTGTCTACGTGCATACCAGTAGGAGTTGTTGTTCCCTGCGCGCGGAAAGTCGATCCATTCAGGGTGTCCAAATTCATTCCCCATGAAGTTGAGGTACCCGTCGCCGCCTAAACTAAAGGTCAACAGTCGGATGAGTTTGTGGAGCGCGATGCCACGAGCGATGTAATGGCTTGTGGTGGAGACGCTCATGTTCGTGTAAAGTTCGGTCTCCATGAGTTGCATAGCAAGCGTTTTGTCGCCAACGATCGCTTGGTCGTGACTCTCGACATAAGCAATGTGTTTCTCGCCGCTCCGACGATTGCGCAACATGCCGTAAATCTCGCCGATATGCCAGTCTTCATCCTGTGTCTCTTTCAATAACTGGATCCAATAATCTGGGATACCCATTGCGAGCCGATAATCGAAGCCAAGTCCGCCTTCCTCGATCGGACGCGCGAGACCGGGCATTCCACTCATATCTTCAGCAATTGAAATTGCGGTAGGGTTGACTGCGTGAACAACCTCGTTTGCCAGCATTAGGTAGGCAACAGCGTCGAGTTCGACTTCTGTCCCGAAGTAATCCGCGTAACCATCGAATTCCCGCTCTAACCCATGGTCGCTATAGAGCATGCTTGTGATACCGTCAAATCTGAATCCATCAAACCGATAGGTCTCCAGCCAATAACGGATGTTGCTAAGGAGAAAGCGTTGCACTTCGTATTTGCTGTAATCAAAACAGCGCGAATCCCATGCGATATGCTCACCTTTCTCACCAGCGTGAAAATAGTGGTGTGCCGTGCCGTCAAAACGATTCAGCCCTTCATTCAGGTTTTTAACAGCATGGCTGTGTACCATATCCATGATAACCAGTAAACCCATACCGTGTGCGGCATCAATCAGTGCTTTGAGTTCTTCCGGTGTCCCGAAACGGCTTGAAACGGCGAAGAAATTGCTTACATGGTACCCGAAACTCGCATAATACGGATGTTCCATTACCGCCATCAGCTGCACGGCGTTATAGCCCAAATCTGCAATTCGGGGTAGCACGTTTTGCGTGAACTCATCGAATATTCCGACCTTTTCCGCTTCCTGTGCCATACCAACGTGTGCCTCATAGATCCGCATACCCTCGGTACGGAGATCAAAACGAGGGACGCGATGTTCCCACTGATACGGGGATGGGGATTCCCAATACTGCCCAGTGAAATCGGCATCCCCTTCCTGAACAACACGCTGGATATATGCTGGAATGCGGTCGAGTCCACCGAGTTCTGATACAACGTGTACCTTGATTCGACTTCCGTGTGTAAGTCGATCAGCGTAGTCTCTATCGGGCAGGAAGATATGCCATATACCACGTTCATCAACGGACATCGGATGTGCACCGCGATCCCAGCCGTTAAAGTCGCCGATAAGGGCAAGCGCGTGTGCCCCCGGTGCCCATTCGCGATACCAGATCCCGCTCTCACCGTCATTTTCCCCGCGATTGAAGCCGAAATATTGGTGCCCTTGGCTGATCTCGCCTAAGATGCCGCCGGTTTTCCCAATCTCTGTTTTGAATCGTTGATAGTGGGCAAACCGCTCACGCAGTTGCACTCGATATGGCTTTAGCAAAGGATCTGTCTCGATAAGGGCAGTACCATCGACCGTTTTTGACGTGAAAGGTTGGTTTTCCATTCTTTAATTATACCTTGCGGAGAAGTGACGTGTTTTGAAACTTGGAGGTTTCCGCGTTCGAGCCGTCCTCCACTTCGTTTCGGACTAAGTTTTCGGCGCTATTTTAAAATCAGGATTTACGCAATTTTAACGGTAGCACGCTCTGTTAGATAGGGTTCTCGAAAAAAACAGATGGTCTGCTGACACAAACTAAAAATCAGATGCTCGAAAGAGTATCGTGCATAAGTCCTATATTCCTTTAACTGCAAGGGACAATAAGAGTATTCTTCTTTTTTTATAACCGCAGCCTGCAACACTGGTGCAGGCGACTCCTAAGGAGCACAGGTCAAATTCCAAATTCGCGTCCTTTAACCGCAAGGAACAATTAAAAGATAGCACAAGACGGCTTGAAATGCAAATCCGATGTATGCTACCATGTGAGCATGCGAACCCCCTTCCGTCTAACAACGATATGTTTCTTCATGTTGATAGCATTGATGAGGTGGCACCCTTCAGATGTCGCAGCGGTTGAAGACCTGTTTGAAATTCGGGTGTTTGACGGTCAAGTAGAAGTGATGCAACCCTATAGGCTGATTTCTGGGAAGCATTACCGACTTCAAGCAGTCTCTGCCGATGAGAAAGTGCTTACGGCACAGTGGTTTCTTGCTGGGAATTTAGGTAGAATTACGACAGTTAATCAGCCAATGCTAACGGCTGTTTTTGTAGGGGGGGGAGATCTTATTTGCCGTGTGAACGGCGTGGAACGGCGCGTAAGGTTAAGCGTCGTTCCAGCAACGAGCATCATCGGAAGCCGTGGTGGAATACTCAAAAGTCCAGCGGGCGTGAAAATCACACTGCCAACAGGTGCGCTCACGATTGAGCGACAAATTGGGATAGAAATCGTGGCATCACCGGGGTTACCGCCAACAGCCCGGCAGTTTGTCCGTGTCGTTCAAATTTCACCAGCGCGGCTTGTCTTGAAACGACCGACGCAACTGACATTTCTCTTTGGAAGTGATGCGTTTCCAGATGCCAAGCCACGGCTCTATTTTTGGGAGGCGTTTGGGAAAAAGTGGGTACCGTTGCAAAGTCGCGTGGACACTACTCACGGGAGTGTGACCGTTTCTATTAACCACTTCGGTATTTACACATTGATGGTGCTTCCGCCTACAGATTCGGCACGCACCGATCGACTACAAATCCAGAACGTCAAACTTTCGCCGCGTGTGTTTTTCGCACCCGATAGGAATCGGCTGACGATAGTGTATCAACTCAATGCACCAGATGTGGCGCAAGCGTTTGTAACAATGGATATCTTCGATCTTCGGGGCAGACGGGTTCGACGACTTTTTGAGGATGCCCCTCACTACGTCGGTCCTAACGTTGCACAGTGGGATGGATTAACAGATGATGGCGTGCTTGTTCGCAACGGGCGTTATTTTCTTCTAATTCGTGCCAGGATGGGTTCACAGCACACAGCACACCGGAAGTTAATCGTTGTCTTTAAATGAGGATAGACAGACGCTTAATCACAAACCGTAAGTGCCTATTCTGATTGGAACAACTTTTGGATCGTTGCGGAGTGTTCAGCCTTGTCCAACGTTGAAAGCCTTTGGAGTTCTGCATGGGTAAGTCGTTCGAGGACCCAATCGATTTCTGCGTACAATTCGGTTGTGTTTTCTGTCATACTGATGTCTGTAGGGGTATCAAGGTCAACCGTATACTCATTTCCATAGGTATCAGTGATATGAACGATACCTCGTCTTGCACCTTCTGGAAATACCAATGAACCATCCGCTTCCAAAACCCATTGATCTCCCCCTCTTGTCCCAGCAGACGCGATTCCAAAGCGCATCGTTGGAAGTTCTTGTCTCGGACGAAAAGGAAGGTTTTTGACTTCCTGAATATATATCTCAACGCTGTTTTTGGTGAGGCGTTTTGCGAGTGCGTCGAGATGCGATATTATAGATTTTCTACTATTAGCAGGCAAATCCGCCAACTTTGTTTTAGCGATCAGTGCCAGGATACTAAAGTGTCGTATATATGGATCGACATCGGCAGGGAGGGAGCCGTGCTCTATGAACATCAGTTCAGGATTGTTCCGGTGTAACGTCATGCTGTGTACTTCCAACTGAAGCCTCTCGCGTTCAGGCAACGCGTATCCTTTTGCACTGACAGTCTTAACCTCAATTGAATGCACAAGTTCAGAAAAGGACTTTCGCTCTTCTGGGGTGAGTTTTCCTGAATATTCGTAAATAGGCGCGAAGAGTTCTCGTGTTTTTGCGTAATTGGCTTGGCGTTGGGTGTACCAGTAAAAGAACACCGCGCACAGAACCACGATACCGAGTATACCTACCGAAAAAATCCGTTTTTTATTATACATCTGTATATCCTGAATAGATTTTTGTTACCGAACTTATATTATATAGTAAAACCCAAAAAATTGTTTTATAAATTGTCTGCATCGGTGCCGATGTCAATTGGCGGTTGTTCTGATTAGGCAAATTTCGTGCCAATTCTTTTGCTAAAATGTGGTATGCTATGCTAAGATTCCAAGCATATTATTCATCAGAATACCTCTACAAACACAGGTGGTTCTTGGGTTTGTCACAGGAAATAGAATCGCCCCATTTTTTCTCAAAAAACTATGTAGTTGAGTGGATATGAGCCATTTAAGAGCCTTCTTTCATTATCGGAGTGCAAAAATTGTCAGATTCGATACATAAATTGTTTAGTCCTCGATTTTCTTCAAAAGATGTCATGTTATTATTAAAGTAAGATTAACAAATTTTCGGTCAAAACCTTACCTAATTGGCACTTAATCAAAGTAACACGGATTGTGTTTTTAGAAACCGTATCAAGATGGTTCTGTTTTCCAATATAGCCTATGAATTGTCATTGTCTCAGTGTGAGTTAATCAGCGGGAAATGAATCAAGATAAGAGCAATTTCATCCAACCGAACGCAGTGGCTTTTGCAGGGCATGACACATTTTGTGCATTGAAAAATGCTATTTTTGTTTATTATTTGTGTATTAATGGTAGAAAGTAGCAGGCAAACGGATTTCGTTTCTTCAATTGAAGCGGTATTTTAGAAATGGTAGCCGCATGTCTACGAGAATCGGTGTCTACCGGCACAGGATTACCATATACATCGAGATTCACCGGAGCAGAACGCGGACATCACCGCTACATTCGAGAAGGGGTGTGGACAGTATGGGCATCGTTAGGAGAAGCGGATTGAGGCAATCAGAAATAGACGCGAAATGAAGAGAAGAAAAGATTTGGATAGCTCCCAAATTCAGATTGAAATTGAGCGGAATCGCCGTTCTTAGGTCGTTTTCCGACGCTGATGAAACCGCCGATAGAGAGATGAATATCCTCTGCGACGTTGTATGCAATCTGTGGAGCGATCCAGGTTGATGGGTCAGATAGGTTGAACAATATTTGACCACTAAAACCAATGAGCGGGGTTAATTGATGGGTGAATCCGGGTGCGAGATAGTGGACACTCAGCAAGTAAACACCACCACGTGTGTACGCCGGTTGCTCTAAATTGGCAAAGAAATTTTCAGGTTTCTGTGTGCCTGCTCCATTGAAATGATATTCGATGAATGTATAAGTCTCTCCACCAAAACTATAGTCGAAACCGACAGAGGCACGTAGGTAATTATTCACGGTATCGGAGTTGCGCAGGCCTATAGAGGCTTGCGGGACATTGAACGGTTCGGCGAATACATAAGCCGTTTCCAACCAAAATCCTGCCCCGCCGATACCACGTGCCATATCAAAACCGACGAGCAGATCTTTTTGAAATTCCAATAATAGAATTGAGAAGTCTGTTTCTACGGCATTCAATTGCGTTCGGAGAAAGACAGCACTTTTATCAAAATTAAAATTGTTGCCGAAAATGTATCCGGTATCTATCTCTCCCATGGCACCTATTGGGATACGGACCCGAATTGTATCTACGCCAACGCGGTCTTCAGTATCGAGTTGATCGTAGGTGTAAGGCGCGATAATGTCGGTTGGATTTATGATCCGGGCACTACCCCATGCTACTGCGTCTCGACCGATGGAGAAATCCGCGAAATCTGTGCTGAACTGAACAGAGGCACGATCAAGGTTATGATAGATGCCGACACTACCGATTGGCTCATCCTTTCTGGGGTAGATCGGTGAGTCAAGATCAGCAACGCGATAGCGGGACGAAGCGATACCAACGGCAAACGGGGACTGCGAAAAAAGCAAAGGGTCTTGAACCCGCGGCGTAAAGTCGTAGGCGAAGTCAAATGAAAGTGAGTCTGTAGCGGCGTAAGAGAGATTGAGACGCAGGCGGTTGACCACGATCCCCATCATTGATGCGTCTGGAAGTGGTGAGTTGAATGCCGTGGAAAAGTTTTTGTAGTAACCACCGATGTTGAGTTCAGCATCGGCGGTTACTATAAGTGACGTTGTTATCAGACAGGTGATGAGTGCCAGAATTTTTCTCATTTGAATAGTCATCAATTGCAGAAAAGAGTCATCAGTTAGCATCTATCAGCCCTCTGCCAGTAGAAACTTCTCACCTGTCAGAGATCTCTTTTAACTGACAACTGAGAACCGAAAACTGACAACCATTATCTTGTCTCATCACTGTCTATTCGTCCGTCGCGAAGCGTAATCAGGCGTTGGGCACTCTCCATCACCATCGGATCATGGGTTGAAAAGATGAACGTCATACCGGTTTCCGCGTTAAGACGGTGCATCATCTCAAGTAAATCGGCACCCGTTTTCGAGTCAAGGTTTGCAGTCGGTTCGTCAGCGAGGATGATCGTAGGTTCAGAGACCATAGCACGCGCGATAGCGACACGCTGTTGCTGCCCACCTGAGAGTTGAGTGGGTTGTCGGTCTGCTACACCCGCTAACCCGACTGCCTTGAGCATTGCTATAACCCGCTCGTGACGCTCCGCTTTCGGTACGCCTGCCAAGAGCATGATGTACTCAACATTTTCTTCGACCGACAGCACAGGAATCAGGTTGTAAGCCTGAAAGATGAATCCGATATTATCCCGTCGAAAGTCAGAGAGTTCATTGCCACTCATCTCTGATAGCACTTTGCCAGCAAGCCATACTTTTCCTGCTGTCGGACTATCCAACCCAGAAATGATGTTGAGAAAGGTTGTTTTGCCGGAACCAGAAGGACCCACCAGTGCCGTAAATTCTCCCGATTGGATGGTTAAATCGATCCCGTTAAGAGCGTTGACGGGGATTCCGTCTGCTGCATAAACCTTTGTCACATCTTCTGTAACGATAACGTCTGTCTTCTGCGTCTGTTCCATTTTTTTAAAAACTCCGTCGCATGGCGTCTACGGGAGCCATTTTCGCGACATACCGAGCAGGATACAGTCCGGCAATAATGGTGAAAACGAAAACTGCTATAGGATAAATGATGAACTGTTGGACCTCCAGAACCGGATAGATGAACTCCTGCATCGTTACACCCATCATTTCAATGCCGGTATAGTCGATACCGACCTGTGCAAGTACTGCCGTCAGAACGAAACCGAGTATTGCTCCCAGCCCAATACTCACGATCGCTAAGGCACCCGCCTCAAATAAGATGACACGCGCCATCCCGAAAGGACGGGTTCCCACAGCGCGTAACACGCCAAACTCAAACATCCGTTCATACAACGACATGAAAAGTGTGTTGATAATTCCAAAGATAACCACTCCAAACAATATAGCACCCATGATGTATTTAGTGTATTTCGTCATTTCTAAAACGACGGTTAGTTGTGACATCAGTTCTGTCCAGCTTAACGCTTCATTGCCGTGGTGGGAATAGGTATCCCAAAATGGTAGAGTTGTATCCTGAGTGTAGCCGATGGAAGTAAATTTGATCGCGATTTCATGGACATCATTACCGATAGCAAGCATTTCTTGTGCTTTTTGAATCCGAACAAACGCCATACCACTGTTCATCGCTTCGTCGGCGAAGTGATATATCCCCGAAATACGGAACATCTCTTGGGAAAGTTCTCCTGTTCCAGCTTGTGCTACGGTTACGACCACGCGGTCTCCAAGCTCGATTTCTAAGATTTCGGCAAGCTTTGCACCGATGACGACATCGCGGCTATTATCCCCTTCAAAATAGATACCTTCTGTTATCGCATCGTCGATCAGCGACAAGAATTTCTCTGTAGGCGGATAAACGCCGACGAGGTTAATCGCACTGACATTCGCTGGGGACGTGATCATACCCGAAGCGAGCACTCTTTGCGTGAAATGCTGGACGATGGGTTCTTCAGCAAGGCTCGCGGTGATCTCATCAAGTGCCTGAATCGTCATTGAGGCTTCCTGTTCGTCTCGAAAACCTTCCCGATGAATCTGTGCGTCGCCAAGGAAAGAAGCGGTCGCCGTCCGAATCATTGTTGTTTCCATGCCAATCATGAAGGCATCAATAAAAATCAGAGCGGTCAGACCGATACCGATCGCTGTCGCCGCAATGAGGGTGCGACGCTTATTTCGAAGGATATTTCTCCATGCAAGCTTTACTAAAATCAACCACATTTTTCTAATTTTCCTTGCGGTTCTATTATAGTGGCTATCGGCTATCGGAACTTGTTTGGAAGAAAGGAAGGATGGGTGCCTCCCCATCTTCTACCCTCCCAACCGAGTTCTTCCATTCCAGTCTTTTGCTGACTGCCGATTGCTGATTGCTGACTGCTGAAAGCCACACTAATGGGTCCGCATTGCCGTTGCAGGCAGAATTCGAGCGGCTTTTATCGCAGGAAATAGACTGACGACCGCTGCTGACAACATAACAGTGATAGCCGGAATAATCACACATCGGACGTTGACTTCAGCATATAATGTCTTGAATTTCATGCCGCCGTAGCTAATTTCCTCGGGGTATGTAATGCCGTATATGGATAGCAAGTAATTGACTAAGATGCCAAGGAGCGCGCCAACACAGATGCTGCCAAGTGCTATGACCACAACTTCGCAAATGACCAGCCAGAAAATTTGCGTCGGTTTCGTCCCGACTGCCTTCAGCACTCCATATTCACGCGTCCGTTCCAGTACCGACATCAGCACCGTATTAAGTACACCGATCGCCACAATAAGCATAATCACCCAGCGACTAATGGCATCTCCTTGCTGATCGGCTTTCATGGCACGATAAAAGGATTTAGCGACCACTTGCCACGGCGCGACATCAAGCGTTGAATCGTTGAGACGTGTGTCGATTACGTTCCTTACTTTATCCACCTGATTGATGTTTGAGATAATCACAACGATTTCGTGGGCGCGTCCCTCAAGCACAAACAACTCCTGAGCATCGTCAATGTGTAAATAACACGCCGTTCTATCTGTTGCGTCGTCCCCACTTTCTGTAATTCCAACGATCTGATACACGTCATTCGCGAGTGAACCATCGGCACCCTGCGAAAAAATCACGATTTCACTACCAATCTTTGCAGAGAGAGTCTTCGCCAAACCTTTCCCAATAATCGCTTCATGAGAGGCGGTTCCCGCTAATACACTGCCTTCAATCACTTTTTTGTCAAATCGAGTCGCTTGGATTTCTCGTGCGACATCGACACCAATGATTTGGACAGCCGTACTCTTTTCACCAACCGAACCGAGTCCAGCGGCGTACACTCGTGGTGTCCATGCTTCAACGCCTGTAGTATTCTGAATTGTCTCACCGACCAGTGTATATTCGTTAATTGTGTTGTAAAGTGAGGGCTTGTCGAGGTATCCGTTTCGATGCACCTGAATGTGTCCAATGCGGTTTCGCGTGAACATTGAGATGATGTTTCCATACGCACCATCGGACAAACCGATGGTTAACGACAAGAGCGTA
The DNA here is from genome assembly GCA_965232545.1 of Candidatus Poribacteria bacterium. GTDB lineage: Bacteria > Poribacteria > WGA-4E > WGA-4E > WGA-3G > WGA-3G. The sequence goes on along the minus strand of OZ246979.1, from coordinate 5,372,802 downwards.
AAACCGACAATCATTGCGAGCGCGGTAAGGATTGTCCGCCGCTTTTGGCGGAAGGTATTACGAAACGCGATTTTGAGTATCATATAGAATAGATGTCAGTTATCAGTTGTCAGTAATTAGCAGTTATCAGTCCGGAATCGGAGTTCCCTCCTACAATCGGAACCGAAGTCTACAACAACGGCGCAGGTGGCTCGGACACGGAAATCGTCAAAGTCCTAACTCATGTTACTTACCCGCAAGGTAAAATTAAAAAACCTATCTTCTTTTCTGAAGGTTTCGGCGCGTGAAAATTTTATCGTCTATGTCGGAATCGAATGTAGCGTTCACCCACCGAACAACCGTTTTATGTCCCTCTTTGTTTTCTGGGATTACCTCCATCGCAGAAGGTAGGGTTTTACCGGCAAAGGTTTTAACCTCTTTGAAATTCATAACCCGCATCAATTTCCCTTTTTCGTCATAGAACCGCTGCCACACCGGTAGATAATCACTGGATTGTACTGCGGCAACAATCTTGCCCCAGACGATTGGAGAATCCTCTTTTGGCACGAGTTGAACGTAGAGATGGTCCGGAGACGCGTCTTCAGGTGTAACAAACTGGTAGGTATAATCATCGAGCATTGACGATTCTCTAACTAAGTCGTCATTCGTGAAATCGGAACCCATCCACGATCCCATCATCATTGATGGCGGAATCTTCATGACTTTGTTGGTTTTCGGCAGATAGTTCCACATCTCATTCCCGATACGTAGCGTTGCGACCCCTTGTTCCTTCTTCGGTGCCGTAATCCGGATAAAAGTTTTGTCCATTCCCTTGCTCCAAACCGTCATTGCCAAGGTGCGTTCCCAATGCGGCGTGACGATGTGCATCTCCATCTCGGCATGACTGGCGTCGCTACGATAGAGTTGATCTATTTTTTTGATGATAGTTTCGACATCGGGAGCAGGTTCTTGGGCGGGTGCGAAAACGCAAAGGAGGAGCGTCGAGAGGAGAAAGGCGTATGTTATCAAGTTCCGTGCTGCGACCGGTATTCCATTTTGAGATTTTGCCATTTTCTTAATTCTCCTTTTCACTTCTGGGGAGACTGTAAGTTCCATCTTACACATCTATTATAACACATACAAATGTTAAAAGCATAAGTTTTCAGATTCGCTGTAGGAGCGACCCCTCGCATAAAATCAGGAGAGACCGAAACCCAGTGCCGCTAACTTCTACTAATATTGGGTTGACATCTGTCCATTGTGTATGGTATCATTACCCTCAAGTAGATCGCATTGTGGAGGGAGAAAGTCATGAGCAAACCGCTAAAAGTTTTCATTACCTATTCGCGTAAAGATAGGGAAGCAAAGTATAAATTAATAACGTTCCTTGCAGTCATGGAACGCCAGGGCTTAATCGAAATCTGGCATGATGAGAAAATACTTGGTGGGGACAGGTGGCAAGAAGAAATTTTTTCCATTCACCTTCCAACTTCAGATTTGCTTCTTTATCTTGTTTCTGCTGATAGTCTTGCTTCTGAAAACTGCTACAAAGAGTTGGAAATAGCCTTAGAGAAAGATATAAGGGTTGTTCCAATTATCTTTGCGGATTGCGATTGGAAAAACGATCAACTCAGTGACTTTCAAGGTTTCCCTAATAATGGATTGCCCATTACCAAATGGAGCAGTGAGAGCGAGGGCTGGCAAAATGTAGTGGATGGAATCCGAAAAACCATTAGCAAATTGGAGGCTCAGGCTAATCCATCCTCCGGTAGATCTGAAAAGGATTTACAGGCTGAATTGGCGTTTGAGCGAGGAAACGTTCGATTACTGCTTGAGGAACTAGATGAGGCAATAGAAGCCTACTCACAGTCTATTGACATCAAGCCTCAAGTCGCTAGTCCTTATAACAATCGAGGCTTTGTTTACTGGAAAAAAGGAAATTTTAACCTTGCCATCACAGATTTTGACAGAGTGATAGAACTCAAACCTAACGATGTTCAAGCCTACAACAATCGTGGCGTTGCATATGCGGAAAAAGGCAAGTTCGATCTTGCCATCACGGACTTCGGCAAAGCAATACAACTAGCCCCAAAGTTTGCTTTGGCTTATTGTAACTGCGGAAATGCTTACGCTGAAAAAGGCATGGAAACTAAGGCTATGGCACACTATAATATAGCGATTGAACTAGATCCTAATTCTGCTCATGCCTATTCTAATCGAGGTAATGCTTATAGCGAAAGAGGTGAAATTGACAGAGCCATTCGAGATTTTAACACAGCAATAAGACTGGATCCCATACTTGCTCATGCTTATTACAATCGCGGTATGGCTTATCGGGAAAAAAATAAATCTGAACTTGCCATCCAAGACTTTAACAGAGCAATAGAGCTCAAACCTGATTATACTGTGGTATATAACAACCGAGGTTTTGTTTATGACCAAAAAGGTGAAGTTGAGCTTGCTATTCAAGATTATACCAAGGCGATACAGCTCAAACCTGATAGTGATGCTAATGTTTACAACAATCGAGGTGTTGCCTATGGTAAAAAAGGAATCCTTGAGCTTGCTATCAAAGACTTTGACAAGGCAATAGAACTCAAATCTGATTATACCTATGCTTATGGCAATCGTGGCTTTGCTTATCTGAAAAAAAATTGCCTTGACAGAGCCATAGAAAATTATAACAAAGTAATAGAACTGAACCCCAGTGATGTCAAAGCTCATACTTATCGCGGCTTGTCTTATAGTAAAAAAGATGAATTTGATAAAGCCATTGAAGATCTTACTAAGGCGATACGACTAATACCCAATGATGCTGGGACATATAATACTCGCGGTGTTGTCTACGAGAAAAATGGCGACCTAGATCTTGCCATTCAAGACTATACCACAGCAATAGAGCTCAAACCTGAGATTGATGCTGATTTCTACAACAATCGCGGTATTGCATATGGCAAAAAAGGTGAGTTTGATAAAGCCATCACGGACTTTGACAAAGCGATAGAACTAAAGCCCGATTATGCCAAACCTTATAACAACCGGGGCACTACTTGCATCAAAACGGGCAATTTAGAGTCTGCTATACAAGATTTTTGTAAGGCTTTACAACTTAAATCCGATTATGTTGATGCTTATTGCAATCGTGGTGATGCTTACCGAGACAAAGACGAGTTTGACAAAGCCATCACAGATTATACTACGGCGATAAGATTGAATCCGGATGATGCTAGATTCTATTACCATCGAGGTGTTGCTTATAACAAAAAACGAAACCTTGATCTTTCCATTGGAGACTTTACTAAAGTGATAGAACTTAAACCCGATTATACTGAGGTTTATGATCTCCGTGGCTTTGTGTATAGTGAAAAAGGTGATCTTGACCTCGCTATTGGAGACTTTAGCAAGGCAATACAACTAAAACCGGATTTTGCTGAGGTCTATAACAGACGCGGTGTTGCCTACGATAAAAAAGGTGACTCCGACAGCGCTATCCAAGATTTTGACAAGGCAATAGAGCTCAAACCCGATTACACCGAGGCATATAATAACCGCGGTGTTGCTTTATGCATCAAAGGTGAACACAATCTTGCTATTCAAGATTTTAACAAAGTGATACAACTTGACCCTACGTTTGCCTTAGCCTATTACAATCGCGGGGCTGCGTGGTTAGTTTTAAGGGTATGGGAAAACGCTAGATCTGACCTAATTATTGCTCGGGACAGTGGATTGGATATCACGGCTAACTTTCGCAACATAAGCATTTTAGACCTTGAACGGGCAATTGGTGTTCAGTTGCCGAGAGACCTCGCTTCAATGCTAACTCAGTGATAGGACTGAGATCCAGATCCACATGAAGAAATGGCCCGAATTTGACAATAATGGAGATTTGCCTGTAGGAATTCACCAAGCAACGTTGACTGAGGTGCTGCAACATTTCGGTGTGGGTGCTCTACAAAGAACGCGTGTTGGACAGCGATTGGAACACATATTTACGTTGGCAATTAACACTGGAAAAGTGGCTCGATTTATCGTTTTTGGTTCGTTTATAAACGTGAGTTTGAAAAAAGTTGAGTCATTAGAAAAGCATAGGTAAATCCGTGCTCCGCTGAAGTTCATCGAAGTTCAGGGAGGGTTTGTTCTCCGACAGCTGATACGCGATCAAAGCAGAGAAGACATTGACTTGAAAGTTTTCAAAACTTCTATGGCGTGAGTGTTCGAGCTGCATTTGGGTTTTCAGCACCCCGATCACCGATTCAATGAGCATCCGCTTTTTCAGCAGCACCTCATCGGAAACAGATACTTCCAAAGGTTTCATGTTCTTTCGGACTTTGTAAACCAAGTTTATCCCTTGCTTGCCGAGTTTCTCGCGTAGGGCTTTAGAGATGTATCCTCTATCTCCATAGAGGCTTCCGTGAAGATGTCCCTCGGAGACCGTCGAAAGCGGTTTGCGGTCATCGGTATTGCCGGGAGTCAACGCAACGTCTAAAAGTTCGCCGGTGTCATTGATAATCAGGTGAAGTTTGAATCCATAAAACCATCCCATAGAGGTCTTCGAGCCTCCCGCGCGCCCTGCGAAGACCTTGTGCGATGAAATCCGCCTGTTATCGCAAACCCGTAGTCGAGTTGAATCCACGAAGGACACACCGCTACAGTCTCCGAGGGTCGTGGTAAGATAAAGCCCCAAAAGTGCCAAGACTTCTTTTTTCAACTGCACGAAACGAGAATAACTCACGAGGTTCGGAAACTCGGTGCTCCAATAGACGCAGACATGTTTGAGATAAAAGTGCTTAAACGTCCGATAGTTGCTTTGATGGAAGGCAATCAGGAGCGTCATCACCTCGCTCGGATGCAACTGTCTCGGTCGCCCGCGTGTTTCGAGGGGTGTCGTCTCAGGGAGGCACTGTGTTGACACCCATTTCTCATACGCAAGAAAAAAGTCGTCTATTTCGCAGAAAAGTGTTAGGATATTCATCGGAGAACTCCTTTTGGTCGAAGAAATGAATGGTTATCACTTCATTCTACCAAAGGGGTTCTCTTTATACAAAAACTCTTCAATTATTTATCAAACTCACGTTTTATAACAGCTAAACCCTCCCCTGGGGACGTAGATATCTTTTTACTAATGCAAGATTCGTTTGATGTTAATCAGGTGCCTGATGAAACTGCTCTCATCTTTAACCATCTAGAGACACAAAATGTTTTAGGGGCAAGCATTTTCTGGATCCGTAAACTGGCGGTGATCGGTGATGAGCAGGAAATGGTGGAAGACTTACAGATTAAACGCGACAAGACCCGACGTGGTATAGTGGAGGTAATTCACAATGATTCAAAACAATCAAGAATTTGAGACGACGTTGGAGCGCATTGAGCGTTTTCAAAAACAGGTTGAAAGACTTCAAGAGGTAGAAACCAATCCGTGGAATTATGAATTATCCGCGGGTGGATTTCTTGCCGAAATTGATCGGATGAGCCTTGAGGTGCAGCACTATTTAACTAGTAACATATTTATGTATGTGAGCCAGTTAAAAGGGTATGCTGAGGGCGAACGTTCTGATCTACACGGTTCCGCAGGAAAATCTGTAACTAATGACACTTCTCTGAAAATTGGCATGCAAGAATCTGATGAGAAAGACGTTCTGCTGAAAAGTCCTACTTATGAAGTCCTTGTCTATGACAATGTTCTGGATGATCAGATCATTGGTGCGATGAAAGGTTTGCCAAACCAGTTTCGTGTAGTAGAACCAGGAGGGAAATTAACGGTGACATGGGGTGCTTAAATCGGAATTTTGATCTCCTAATATACTCCTATCCTATAATTTCGAGATCCACACAATTGTAGTGAGATAATGGAACATTCATTAATTTTTTGTACATTTCCTATTTCAGAAAGAGCAAAGATTGAAGAATAATAGTTCAATCTGGTATAAATCTCTTCAATTTCAATTAACACCTGATTGGTTATCATTATCCTCGGCTAACCCATATTACGAGGAAATTTCGGAATAAACCATCTGAATCGCAGATTACGCTGATCGCGTAGATTTAACGGATTTCTGAATCTGTGAAATCTAAAATTACGGGCACGGAGAACAAAGGCAAATCCGCGTCATCCGTGTTATCTGTGAAAAATCGTGATTTGGACAAGCACAATGCCAAATCTCCCAAGAAATCCTCACTGTAGAGAAGAAAAATGACGAAAGAACTCAATCAAGTATGTGCCGAGACATATTACAATCGCGGGTTGGCTCACAGCAGAAATGATGAACTTGACAAAGCAATTCAAAACTATACCAAAGCGATAGAACTCATACCTGATTATGCCGACGCCTATTACAATCGTGGCGGCGCGTTTTTACGCCTTGGGGAACGGGAAAAAGCCAAATCGGACCTGGCAACTGCAAGACATCTGAGGAGTGATGACATCGTCGCCTTAGATGAGATATTACGAGACTACGATCGCGGATGGAAGACCCTCGGCAACATTTCAGATACTTGATAATTCCGAACATTCTGACAATTCGCTTTTAAGGCAATCTCCGTGTGACCCCATACCATCCATGAGAGCGACCTCTCTGTCGCGACTCCCTGTCAAAATCGATAAAGAGTTGTTGGAAGAAATCGGGGTGTTACTTGGATGTTTTCACCTCCTGTAAGAGAATTGAATGACTCTGAAACGTCAAAAAGGGACTTGACAAAACCTGTCTAAAATGATAGACTGATTTCAAGCAAGGGAACCTGAAAACTATGCCCTTAGTTCTTAAAGATAAAGAAAGGAAGCAATATGGCATCACAAACTGAACTAAAGTCAATGCTAAACGCACCTGTCGCCTTAGCACCGAACACCTACCTGCATTTCTACAATGGCGGGAAACTCCGTGCTGAGTTTATGGGTGAACCCGATCCGAAAGATGATTATTACTCCGAAGAATGGATTTTCTCGACAAACCGGGCAATCACCCCCGGCAGAGAGAATCCACCCGACAAAGGACTCAGTCGCATCCAACTTCCCAGTGGTGAGGTCGTCCTCTTGAAAGCACTGCTGGACGCATTTCCAGAAGATACACTCGGTAGCGCACACATCGACAAATACGGCACTGAATTAGGTGTACTTCTCAAAATTTTTGATGTCGGTGAAGGGGCGCATATCCCTATCCATTGGCATCCAAACCCCGATTTCTCGCAAAAACACCTCAATTCACCCTTCGGCAAGAACGAAGCGTGGATCCTCATCGGCACACGTCCGGGCGCGAAGGCATGGATAGGTTGGAAAGAAGCAATAGACAAGGCAGAATTCCGCCGTCTGATGGAAGTACAAGATGTGCCGACACTACGTAGCCTTATGCACGTTGTTGAACCGAAGGTCGGCGAAGTCTATTTTTTGCGCACCCCGATTGTCCATTCACTCGGTACAGGACTCTGTGTGCTCGAACCCCAAGAACCGACCGACTGGAATATCCTCGCTGAATGGGAAGGTTTTCCGTTTGAAAGAGATGATGGTCACCTCGGACTCGGATGGGATCTCGCTGTAGATGCCGCTGAGTTTGATAAATTGGAACTGGATTATCTTAACAACTACATCCGACGCACGCCAGAACTTGTCCGGGCGGAAGGCGATAACCGAGAAGATCGAATCGTGCCAGAGGAAGCCTCGAAATTCTTTGGATGCTCACGTTTAACAGTCGATTCTACGCTGAGTATGCCAGCAGACAAGGGGTTTTATGCGCTCGTGACGCTGGGCGGCGAAGGTGTGCTGCGTGGGGATTTTGAAGATGTTCCGCTCAAACGCGGCAAATCTGTCTTTATCCCGCGATGCTTGTCCAGTTACGTCATCGTTAGCACGGGTGATACACCCATGGAGATCATCTGTTGTTATCCCCCGAGTCTCTAAATTATTAGGTACGCCCCGTGTGCCGTAACAGTAGCACGCAATGTTAGATTTTAAACCCCCGAAGCCGAATACGGCTCTGATTCAGGTTGCGAAAGGACTTGTACCGCTTGTCAACCGCTTGTTTTTAAAGGGGTTAACGCTGGATATAGATGCAGAATCCATCGACCGTTTAAAAACAACGGATGGACATCCTACTGTATTAGCCCCAAATCATGCGGCACGTGTGGACCCTGCGGTCATGTTCTTCTTGTCCAAACGGCTTTCTCAGCAGTATTACTATATGACTGCACGCGAGACGTATGGTACAGGAAAATTCGGTGGCTTACGCGGTTTTCTGATGCAACGGTTCGGGGCGTATTCCATCGTGCGTGGCACCGCGGACCGAAACGCATTCCGCACAACGCGGGAACTCCTGTCGAAAGGCAACGCGTCCCTTGTTATCTTCGCTGAAGGGGAAATTTCGCGACAGAATGATACTGTCATGCGCTTTGAAAGGGGTATTATACAACTCTGCTTCTGGGCTGTGGACGATATGGCGAAGGCAGAGATCCGCAAACCACTTTATGTGGTTCCGATCGGGATCAAATACCATTATCCACAGGACATGTGGGGCGACATTGATACCGCCCTCACGGAATTGGAGCGGAACATTCTCCCATCTGCGGATCGAACACCGATTGAACGTTACGAGCGGTTACGGCGTATCGGTGTCGCGATATTCAAAACCCTTGCAACTGAATATCAGTATAAAGTGGACGAGACCCTGCCACTTGATGTACACATCCAAAGGCTGAAAGAGCAAATTTTGTCCCATGCTGAACAGATCATGGGTATCCACTCTGATGCCGATGTTCTCACGAGGGTACGGGCGTTGAAAAATTTAGTCGATGCCGAAGTCTATAAAGACATTGAGCAGATGACGGAGTACGAACGGAAGATACATGAAGAACTGCTCCAGAAATTCCAACGGTTCTATCCTGACTTGGAGCGGTTAATTAATTTTATAGCGATTTCAGATGGATATGTCGCAGAAGAACGCTCACCTGAGCGGTTTCTTGAAGTGATTGTTCGTCTGGAGAGAGAAGTCTTTGGTGCGTCAAAAATTCGGGGACCGCGGGTCGCATCTGTCCGTGTTGGTGAACCCAAAAATCTCCGAGAATGTTACGATACCTACAAGGCACAGAAACGAGAAACGGTGGAGCAGGTAACCCTTGAACTTGAAACAGCAGTTCGGAGGTTAGTCACGGGTGTATAATGATTGCGTTTTACCTGAGAAACGCAGTGAGTAACCGTAGGGGTACATCCTCTATTGAACGAAACTAAGAACACGAAAGAGCGTTGGTAATACACGTCTTAAAATTAGCATAAGGTGGTAGTCTGCAACAACGGCGCAGACGGTGGGTACCAGAAGAACGACACCTGCAAAACCATATTATTTAACGCTTCGCGAATTATTAAAAAAGGAGAAAAACATGGCAAAAAAATTGTCGATTGGAAGTTGGGCGTATGCCTTTGGTCCCTATGAAGAGAATCCTATTCCGTTTGATACTGTCGTCAGGACGCTCAGCGAACTTGAATTCGATGGTATTGAAATCGGGGCGTTTAAACCGCATATCGACATTAACGATTACCCGATGAAAAGCGACCGAGACGCCGTTAGAGGTTTGATTTCCTATTACGGCTTGGAAGTCTCTGGATTAGCCGCTGACTTCTGGTCGCACCCGGGTCCCGCTACGGATGAAGGGCAAGAAGACGATAGATACTACAAATTGTTCAAAGAGAGCCTCCAACTCGCCTTGGATCTCGGATCGCCTGCGATTCGTGTGGATACAGTGGATGATCCCGAAAAAGGGATTCCCGGCGTTGAGCCTGAGAAAGCTTGGGATCGGATCGTCTCCGTCTGGAGACGCTGTGCGCAAGTTGCCGAAGATCACGGTGTGTTGATGCTCTGGGAATTTGAACCCGGATTTATGTTCAACAAACCCAGCGACATTGTCAATATGCCACAGGCAGTGGGTCATCCCAATTTCCAGGTGATGTTTGATACCTGTCATGCCCAAATGTGTGCAGTTGTCGGTGCCCGGCAGCCCGGAGAGCAGGAGACGCTCGGTGATAATGGGGTCATTGACCTTGCACGTCAGTTAAAAGGACAGATCGGTCACTTCCACCTCATCGATTCCGATAACACGCTCCATGGCGACGAAACAAGCACCCACGCACCTTTCGGAGACGGTGTACTTGATTTTGACGCGATTATTCCGGTCATCATGGACGAGACTGGCTACGACGGCGATTGGTTCTCTATCGATCTCTGTTTCTGGCCCAACGCGTGGGATGTCACGGAAGACGCAAAGAAATTCCTGACCCCCTATTTGGAACGGTATTAAGGCTTTTCCTTTCTGGACACCGGGTCTGTGTGCCATCACATTACGCGCAGGTTCTGGGTTAAATCGCCAGGGCTTGTCGTATAATTTGTATAGGGTCGAGATCCCTCGCCTCTATATGTAGGTTTAACGAAACCATAGCCCGTAAGCGTAGCGGAGGGCGGATCTACGGAGAGGATCGTTGGTCATGCTACTTACCTGACCGACCCGCAAGGTATAATTAAAAATGCTCAATCTGCGTTCATTAGATCCCCTAATTGACTTGGCGTTTGAAGAAGATATCGGCATCGGTGATATAACGACAGAAGCAACAGTGCCACCTACACAGGAGGGTATAGGAACCCTACTTGCCAAAAGTGACGGCATTGTCGCAGGATTGCCGGTCGCCGAACGAGTCTTCGCAAAATTAGATGAGACAGTGTTGTTTCGGGCACTGGTCATTGATGGGGACGCAGTGAAGGCGGATACACCGATTGCTGAGGTCCAAGGGAGTGCCAAAACCATTCTAATGGGTGAGCGGACAGCACTCAACTTCCTGCAACGCCTCTCTGGGATAGCAACGCTCACAGCACAATTCGTGGAGGCAGTCGCTGGCTACGACACCAAAATAGTAGATACTCGGAAGACTGCCGCCGGATGGCGGGCGGTTCAGAAATACGCGGTGCATGTCGGTGGCGCGCAAAATCATCGCTTTGGACTTTATGACGGTGTGTTGATTAAGGATAACCACATCGTCGCTGCTGGGGGTATTGGCAACGCCGTGCGGCGAGCACGGCAGGTTGTCCCACACACCGCAAAGATTGAGGTTGAGGTTGAAACCGTTGAACAGGTCGACGAAGCACTAAAAGCAGGAGCGGACATCTTACTCCTTGACAACATGCCTCCGATCATTATGGAGCGTGTTGTGCATGAAGTGGGAGACCGCGCGGTGACGGAAGCCTCCGGTGGTATTACACTTGACAAAATAAAAACTGTGGCAGCAGCCGGTGTGGATCTCATCTCTGTCGGGGCACTGACGCATTCAGCCATGCCGATGGATATCAGTCTGACGCTGACGCTCATTGCTCAATAGTTGTCAGTTATCAGTTTTAACCATCAACTTGCACTTTAACACTCATACCGGAGTCGAGTTGATGGTTAAAGTTAAGAGGTTTCGTTTTACAAAGGTTGCCTCTTGTGCCCGACAACCGAAAGGATTTTTCGTAGAAAAATTCGACCTGATAGCCAACAGCCACTAAAAAGGAGATTTCGCTGGTAATGCAGGAATTCTTGAGCCGCGAAAACGTGGTTCGTGGTACGATTTTTTTTCTGTTGTGCACATTCGCTGGGTTATTCCTAAGTTTTTTGTGGGGTGGTACTCAAGATATAAAGCAAGTTTTTCGCGAGATGCAGGTTGAGATGCTGCTCGGGGCGTGTCTGTGTATGTTCGTGGATTGGGTGTTCGGTGCACTCCGCTTCCATATTTTTATTCGAAAAGTCAAACCAGACATCAAGTTCTGGGACAGTCTTCGTGCAAACTTAGCGACACTCTGTGTTTCCTGTATTACACCGTTCCAGACGGGCGGAGTGGGACATCTTTATATTTATAGCCGGGCAGGCGTGCCGCTGTCAGGGGCAATAACATCAGGTATCATCTGTTTTCTCGCCACTCTAACTGCGCTCATGTTCTTCGCAAGTAGTATTGCTTGGTTAGATCCTCCTTTTTTACCCAAAGGAGCTACCTGGGTGAGCCTGTTCAGTTGTGTGACGTTCGCCTTGGCATTTACCGGATTTCTGTTACTGCTTTTCAAGCCGGAGCTTGTGTTTCGTTTTTTTCGTTGGCTCAGCAATGTTGCACAGCGAAGGTTCACTCGCCTCGCCCCTATCCTGGAACGTGCTACTTTGAAAACCGAGGAACTCGTTAGTGAACATAAATCCTTTGCGGTAATGTTCTTGCGGGACCATAAATGGACGTGTGCATTCAGCGTGCTTTTAACCTGCGGTTTTTTCGGAGCACGAATCGTTGGGAGTTACATAGTCATGAAAGCACTCAACGGGGATGCTACCCTATGGGAGCTCGGTGTTGTTGGACTGCTGCTAAATTTCGTTGTGCTCTTCGCGCCAAGCCCTGGGGCAAGTGGGGTCGCAGAGGTTCTAACCGTCGGATTGATGGAGAATCTGATTCTCAAAGAATTGATACCTCTCTACGTGTTGTTGACGCGATTTTTTGCTATTTATTGTGCTGTTGTCGTTGGCGGTGTTGTCATTAGTTCACAATTAGCAAAGGATTTTAGGAAGCGCAAAAAGACATAGCGAAAGATATTGGAAGAGTCTTCAGCCGTGCGGTTTCCGATAGCCAATCAGACATGTCCGTATTTCCGTCAGAATTTACCAGACACCCGTCAGGAGACAGAAAAGTTCAAAAGGAGTGTCCGTTGTCTATTCCTTAACGGGACTTTAAGCCTTTTATCACCTTTGAGATGACCATCATATTTGTCAGAAACCGATTTTGACAACGGAAAGATCGGCGCAAAAACTTAACCATTAAAAAGAAGGAAAATTATGGCAACCACTTATGAGAAAATTGAACCTGCAACAACGAAACTCGGTTGGATCGGTACCGGCGTAATGGGACGATGGATGTGTCAACATCTGATGGACCTCGGATATGGAATGACGGTCTATAACCGGACAAAGTCAAAGGCTGACCCCTTACTGGAAGCAGGTGCGACATGGGCAGATTCACCGGGTGAAGTTGCATCCGCCTCCGATATTATTTTCACGATTGTTGGGTTTCCACCCGATGTTCGTGAAGTTTACCTCGGCGACAACGGTATTTTAAAGGGCGCGAGATCCGGAAACATCATCGTTGATATGACGACGACAGAACCCTCTCTGGCACAAGAAATCTATGCCGCCGCGCAAGCACAGGATGTTTCATCAATCGATGCCCCTGTCTCAGGTGGCGATGTTGGGGCGCGAGAGGCACGGCTTTCTATCATGGTCGGAGGCGATGAGGCGGCTGTCCAAGCCGTTATGCCGCTCTTCGAGGCGATGGGCGGAAACATCGTCCATCAAGGTGGCGCGGGTGCTGGGCAACACACCAAAATGTGCAATCAGATCACGATTTCGGGTACAATGATCGGGGTCTGCGAAGGGCTAATCTACGGCTACAGAGCCGGGTTGGATTTGGAGACGATGCTATCATCGATTAGTGGCGGGGCTGCTGCTTGTTGGTCTCTGGATAACTTAGCACCGCGAGTTCTCCAGCGAAACTTCGATCCTGGATTCTTTGTGGAACATTTTATCAAAGATATGAGTATCGCCTTAGACGAAGCGCGCAAAATGAACCTAAGTCTGCCAGGGCTCGCGTTGGTGCATCAACTTTACACAGCAGTACAGGCACAAGGGCATGGCAGGTTAGGTACACAGGCACTGATGCTGGCGTTGGAGCAGATGTCTGGTGTGGAAGTCAGTTAAAGGTGAGTTTATTGTAAGAATGCCCTCGCTGGTGTGGTCCGAAACCGCACCAGCGAAGCACAAGCATAATAAGCAACTTACAACCCTCTTATGCTGAAGCAGGATCTAAGCGCATCGGCATTATGAGGGAGACGTAATTTTCATCATCTACCGGTTTAATAAGAACAGGGTTCAATTCCCCTGAGAATTCCACTGCCAGCGACGCCGTTTCAATATGAGACAATGCCTCTATCAATAACCGAGCGTCGAAACCAATCCTTGCATTTCCAGTGCTCGATTCCACAGGCAGCGTTTCGTGCGCTTCCCCTAATTCTGGAGTCCTCGCGGAGACTTGAACTTGTTCTGAATCGATTTCTAAGCAGATCGAATAATTCTTCGGATTTGACAGCAGAGCGACCCGCCGCGTCGCACTTAAAATTCCATCTTTTGAAACGACGGCTTTGCCTTCGGTCGACTCGGGGATGATTTTCTCATATTTCGGATAATCCCCCTCCACAAGTCGCGTCGTTAAGGTGGCGTTCCCATCGGTAAAAAGAATTTGGTTCTCAAATACTGAAATGCTGACTTCACCAGCATCGACGAAGGTTCGGGCAATCTCGCGAACGGCTTTCAACGGGACGATGAATCCGTTGGCTTCACCCGGCGAGGTGAACGGTTCACAGCGTGCCAAGGCAAGACGTTTTCCATCCGTAGCAACTACCTCAGTCCCATGCTCAAGAAAATTGAAATAGAGTCCATTTAGAAAGTAACGAACTTCTTCTGTAGATGCAGCGAACTCTGTTTTCTGAAGGACATCGCGCAATGTCTCTCCACCAATCTTTAATGCTTCCCCTTCAACTGACGGGAGTTGTGGGAATTCTTCATCGGGCAGTCCGATGATTTTGTAGACCCCTTCTCCACAGGTAATCTCAACCCGGTCATTTGCTGTCGTTGCTAAGTGTATCGGTTTATCCGCAGGCAACTCCTTGACAATATCCCCTAACTTCTTAGCGGAGACAGTGATTGCCCCCTCCTCTGTGATTGTACCTTCAACCGTCATTCTAATGCCGACTTCCAGATCCGTTGCCATGCATTCAATACTGCCCCCGGTGGCGTTAATGAGAACGTTTGAGAGAATTGGTAAGGTAGTGCGTCCACTTGCGACCCCTTGCAGTACCTGTAAGGCGTCCAAAAGATCATCCCTTTCAAACGTTAATTCCATTCTAAGATCTCCTTCCTAAGTTATGAACTGAAAAAACACACGTAAAAGTCAATAGTTTTTTCTGGTAGATATTGGAACTTATACACTATGATAGACCGAATTCTCTATTTTTGCGTAAGTCCTAAATTAAATAACGAAACCCAAGCCCGTAATGAAATGGAGGGCGACTCTAAAGCGAAAAGTCTAAAGTATCAAAAACCGAAACTTACCCGCAAGGAAAAATTAAAAGCCTTGACAAACTCCTATATTCAGTATAACATATTTGGTGAATATAACAAAGGAAAATTTGCTTAAACACGGGTTCGCACTTCGCGCTTTTCGATAGAGCCGATCACGCTACAATGCCCTGTCCACTCTGCAGTTCAAGTTCTCCTAACCAAGATATATATTAGAGCGATTGAGTTTCGCAGTGTCACGGTCGAAAGATCGAGGCGAGAAAGAAACGAGACCGCTGCCCCGCTTCTCCTGAGAATATGCACACTACAGACCCGCATGCCTCGCAGACAATCGCGAAACGAGCAGTACTGATTGGTACTGTTTTAATTATCGCTAATAGTTACTGGATAGCCTATGTCGAAATGATTTGGCATACCGCGCATCTGACAACAGTCGCAATGTCGGTCAATGTTATGTTCGGCATTATAGCGATGACGTTTCTGAACATGATCGTGCGACGTATCTTTCCACGCGTCGCCTTACAGCCTCGTGATCTACTTGTCGTTTTTAGTATGCTTGCTGTAGGCAGTGCTTTTTCAGGACATGATTGTATTCCACGCTTAATGGGGCTCATCCCGTACGCGTTCCGTTTCGCTACACCCGAAAATGATTGGGAGGCACTGCTTTTTCATTACCTGCCCGAATGGCTTGTGGTGAAAGATCCGAAAGCCGTCAACGATTTCTATGAAGGTGGGGTCAATTTTTTTACGGAGGGTTATTTTCAGTATTGGATTGTACCGATTCTTTCTTGGTCGGTGGTTATTTTCCTGTTAATGCTAATCTTTTTATGCTTAACTTCTATCGTTCGCAAGCAGTGGATAGAAAATGAGAAACTTGCATATCCGATTATTCAGATTCCGCTTGAGATTACCACCAACCGGCGTATCTTCACAAATCGCTTGCTCTGGCTCGGTTTCGGGATCGCCATGGGCATCAACCTACTCAATGGGCTGCAGTTCTTCTACCCGGTTCTCCCAGAGGTTCCTGTGCGGAAATATAACCTCAACACCTACTTCACACAGAAACCGTGGATCGCAATGGGCAGCACACCCCTCAGGTTTCATCCGTACATAATTGGTTTCTCGTTCATTTTACCTCTGGATTTGGCGTTTTCGTGTACCTTTTTCTATATGCTGAAGAAAGTACAGTTGCTATTTGGAAGTGCTGTAGGCATTTCAGCATTGCCGGGCTATCCGTTTTTAGGTGAACAAGGGGCAGGGGCATTACTCGCATTGCTTGCGATTGCCTGTTGGCATGGACGAAAACATTTTGCATCTGTGTGGGCACAGGTAATTCGACCCGATCAGGCGGCCTCACGAACAGAGGCAATCTCGCATCGCAGTGCCATTGTTACGTTAGGTATATGTCTACTTTTATTAGCTGTTTTCTGTGTCCGTAGTGGAATGACACTATGGGCGTTTGCGATTTTTATCGCAGTCTATCTAATGATTGTGGTCGGTTTAACCCGGATGCGTGCGGAATTAGGACCACCAATCCATGCTATCGGGTATCTAACACCGCAATACATGATAATTTCACTGCTCGGCACGCGACGCCTGCGGGCAGGCAATCTAACAATGCTCTCGTTGATGAATTGGTTAAGTGGGGCAAGTTATGCTTCCTTTCGAACACATCCGATGCCAGATCAACTGGAGGCGTTTAAACTCGCAGAGCGCACCGGTATCCGAAACCGCACGATGTTCGGCGTGTTAGTCATTGCCAGTCTTGTCGGTATCCTATCGAGTCTGATTCTCTATCCGTATGCGATTTACAGTGAGGGGGTGGCTGCGGGTTCGGAGCAAATTCATGCCGGTGGCGCGGATACATACAACTTTCTTTCTTCGTGGTTAGTGAACCCGAAGCCAACGGATTGGCTGGCGACCTCGGTGCTCGGATTAGCCTTCGCAGCGAATGTGGGTATCATCTTTCTGCGTTCACGTTTTGTGTGGTGTCCGTTGCATCCAGCGGGGTATGTTATCGGCGTTGCTCCGGGGACAACCGATGTCATCTGGTTTCCGCTGTTTCTGGCGATGGTCGCAAAGTGGGTTATTTTGCGACACGGTGGTATCAACGCATATCGAAAAGCGATACCGTTCTTCATCGGGTTGGTGTTAGGTGAGGCATTGATGGGATGTTTTTGGCCCCTGTTAAGCCTTGTGTTGAGATCAGCCGTGTATAGTTGGATTTAAGTTTGCTCCTGCCTGAATCACTCCGACTTTAATATCAATTCTTCTTGACATTCGATGAATTCTATGCTATTATTTTAATATACAATCTTATCTTTTTGAGGTCTGTTGGGAGGTTTATATACCTCAACTTTCCCTTAAAAAAACGGACAACGGACACGTAATTAAAAAAATGATCGAAGTTAGAGAACTCACAAAATTGTATGGAACGACGGTTGCTGTCGACCAAGTTTCGTTTGACGCACATGCCGGCGAGGTGTTAGGCTTCCTCGGTCCCAACGGGGCAGGAAAGACGACCACGATGCGTATTCTTACCTGTTATCTTTCTGCTGATGCGGGGAGTGCTACCGTCGCCGGGTATGATGTATTCGAGGAATCCGTTGAAGTCAGGAAACAGATTGGCTATTTACCTGAAAGTGCTCCACTGTATGCCGACATGGGGGTCATTGAATACCTCAATTTCATGACGCAGGTGCGGAACGTCCCAAAAAGCCAGCGGAAAGACCGGACTCGCGCAGTTATCGACATCTGTGGGCTTGAGGACGTTATCCAAAAAGACATCGGTGAACTCTCAAAAGGCTATCGCCAACGTGTCGGTTTGGCGCAAAGCCTCATCCACGATCCACCTATCCTAATTTTAGATGAACCGACCTCTGGGTTAGATCCGAGCCAAATCATTGAGATCCGTAACCTCATCAAAAACATCGGGCAGGAGAAACTGGTGCTCTTCAGCACACACATTTTGCCCGAAGTCTCTGCTACTTGTAGCCGAATCCTGATCATCAATAACGGAAAAATTGTCGCAAACGGGACACCGGAAGAACTTTCGAGTCAGGCGGAGGGCGAGGAGATTGTCCACATCGCCATCCGAGGTTCACAGGATGCAATTGAGGCACAACTCAACGAATTGGGGTTTGTCTCGCAGTGGAACCGTGTTGACACGGATAATGGCATCGTAGGTTATCGAATCCATGCCTCTCAGGGGAGCGATGCGGCTGAGTCTCTTTTTCACGTTGTTGTGAAGAACGGGTGGAGTCTCACTGAACTCCGTCAAGAATCCGTGGATTTAGAGGATGTTTTCCTGAATTTGACAGACAAGGAGCAGGTATAGGAGTAGTAAAGGCTTTTCGGATGTAGAGAGGGGAACCGTTGTAGGTTTCCCAAAAGGTTTGAACCACCCCGGTTTCCATACGCGTTGACAGACGTATGATTCCTTTGAAACCAAACCCGGTTTTTGTACCCGTTAACAATTCAATACCAACTTGGACCAAAATCGATGGTCTGCTCAACGGGCATATCCTCGTGAGGGTCCACATCGTTAAAAAATTATGACGAACATTACAGCTATCCTGAAAAAGGAATTTAGAAGTTATTTCAACTCGCCTATCGCGTATATTTTCATCACATTCTTCCTCGGCATTTCTGCCTGGCTTTTCTTCCGAGGTTTTTTTCTGATTAACCAAGCTGAGATGCGCAGTTTTTTTGGGTTGATGCCGTGGATTTTCCTGTTTTTTATTCCTGCTGTTACGATGAAACTTTGGGCTGAAGAGAAGAAACTCGGCACCGTGGAAATCCTGATGACGCTACCTATTCGAGATTACGAAGTTGTCATCGGGAAATACTTAGCAAGCTTTGCCCTTCTTACTGTAACAGTGTTACTCTCACTCGTTCTGCCGCTTTCGGTCATATACTTGGGGAATCCAGATGGTGGAACCCTCATCGGAGGATACATCGGACTCCTGCTGATGGGTGGGGCATATATAGCGGTCGGGCTTTTCGCTTCAACGTTGACTGAGAATCAGATTGTCGCCTTTATTTTTGGAATTACTGCCTGTTTTGTGTTACTTATCATCGGCGAGGACATTGTGCTTTTCAATGCCCCGAACTGGTTATTCCCGATTTTCAGTTATCTGGGGCTCGGCGCACATTATAGCAGTATTCTTCGAGGGGTCCTTGATTCCCGCGACATTATCTATTATCTGTCGCTCATCGGTTTTTTTCTCTATCTAAGCACATTGTCGGTTGAAAGCCGCAAATGGCGTTAAGTAAAGGAGTAAGTTGTTGTGCTAAATAAACGAATCAAATACGGTGGCAACACTTTCGCTTTTGTAGCAATCATTTTCGGCATTCTCGTGCTGATTAATTTCTTGTCAACGCGTCGCTTCATTCGCGCCGATCTCACCGAGGACAAGCGTTATACTATCTCAACAGCAACGAAGAATGTACTGAACACGTTGGACGATATTGTGACGATCACCACCTACTTTTCCACAAATCCTGCGGAAGTCGCGCAAATCCGGCGCGATGTCAGAGATGTATTGGATGAGTACAATGCATTCTCTAAAAAACTCCAGATCGATTTTGTGAATCCTGCCGATTTCGATGATGGACAGAAACAGGAACTCCGTTTCAAGGGGATCCCAGAAGTCCAAATCAATGTCGTGAAAAAGGATAAAGCGGAAATTGCGAACGTCTATATGGGCATCTCTATCGGTTATAGCGGTAAAGAAGAGATCCTACCAGTTGTGCGATCAACCGCTAATTTGGAGTACGAGCTGACTTCCACTATCCTCAAAGTTACCACCAAAGAGGCAAAGACGGTAGGGTTTTTGACAGGACACGGTGAATTCGATATCAACGATCAAAACCATCAACAGTTCCGCCAACTTTTGGATAAAAGTGCGCAGGGACAATATAATCTCACTTCCGTGAGTCTGCAAGATGGGAAAGCTGTTGATGATAGCGTCGCGACGCTTGTTATCGCTGGTGTAAAGCAACCGTTGACGGAGCGTGATAAATACGAACTTGACCAGTTTATTATGCGTGGCGGTAGGGCGATTTTCTTGGTCGATCCCATTCAACTGCAACCCGGTACATTACAAGGCGCACCGTTGAGCACGAGTCTGAACGACCTCTTGGAACACTACGGCGCAAAACTCGGAAACAATCTCTTGCTTGATGCCAGATACCACGATACGGCGCGATTCCAACAAGGATTCATGACCGTTATTCAGCCCTATCCCTATTTTATTAAAATTGTAAAACCGAATTTCTCGACCGAACATAGCATCACCAACCAGTTGGAGGCGTTGACATTACCGTGGACGAGTTCTTTAGAGATGGTGATAAAAGATGGAATTACTGCAACGCCATTGGCAAAGACAAGTGAAGCAGGGCGGAGTATTCAAGGCTATTACAACCTAATGCCGAACGCTCCGATTCCACCCAATGCTGAGTCACAAGTCTATACGGTTGCTGTCGCCTTGGAAGGCAAATTCAAGAGTTTCTATGCGGGTAAAGAGGTTCCACCGGCTCCAACCCCAGCAGGTGCTGATCCTACAGAGGAAAGCGAAATGTCTGTTCCGGTGCCGGATACAGAGACACGAGTCACTAAAACTGAGAGCGAACAGACCCAAATTGTTGTGGTAGGCACGGCGCAATTTCTTACGCAATTACGTCCCGATGGCGTTAACTTTTTCTTAAACACCGTCGACTGGCTGACTCTTGGCGATGCTCTTATCGGTATCCGTTCACACACCATCACGGATCGACCCTTGCGTGAAGTTTCTGAGATTGAGAAAAACTTTATTAAATACCTATGTATTGTGGGTATTCCGTTATTGGTCGTCGTTTTTGGACTCCTCCGATATTTCCTAAAAAGACGAGCGAAAAGGTTCGTAGAGACCTACGGATCTGTATAACTCCTGATGGAGAACGACGCCAGAGAATAGCAGGTCAAAGTCCGAATCCGCGTCATTTCTCCGCAAGGAATAATTATTATGGTAAACCCGAAAAATAAATGGACATCTTGTAGGGGCAGGTCTTGTACCTGCCCGCCAATGCTCGCTCCTACCAGATGCTACACGAAGACCGATGGTCCGTAATGAAATGGAGGACGACGCCAGAGAATAGCAGGTCAAAGTCCGAATCCGCGTCGTTCCTCCGCAAGGAATAATTAAAAAATGAAAACGAAACAACTCCTTATTTTAGGTGCTATATTTGTCGTTTTGGCAATCGTTATCCTGCTTTTCGAGAACCCTTTCGGGCAGAGCGAATATGAAAAGAAAGTTGAGACAGCAATGCCCCTGTTTCCGGACTTCAATGAGGAGCAGGTTGTGAAAATAGAAATCACCGCTACCGGTGAAACCACAACGCTTTCAAAGCAGAATGGCAGTTGGGTGGTAGCTTCTATGGACAACTATCCTGCGGATAGTGAAGGCGTAGCAGAATTGCTGTCCAAGGTGACCGAATTTAAGAATACACAGCGCGTCTCCAATAACCCAGAAAAACAGGCGGAATTCGAGGTGGATAGCACCGGTGTCGAAGCGAAACTGATGGATGCAAACGATAAAGTGTTAGTGCATCTGTTTGTAGGGAAAACAACTCCGGGTTTTCTAAGCAGTTACGTCCGTCCTGCTAATTCCAACGATGTCTACGTAGCGCAAGGGTATCTCCAATCTGTCTTTAACAAGGGGACACGTACGTGGAAAGATCGGACTATCTTCAGTTTTAACAAAGGAATTGTCACACAGCTTAACATCATTTCATCAGAGGAAACGGTCGAACTGCGGCTCGATGCAGAGGGTACATGGCAGATGCTCAAGCCTGTAGTCGCTGTTGCTAAAACAACGGAAGTTGACACGCTTCTGACAACTTTCAGCGAGTTGGACACAGACGATTTCGCTGAAGCGACGGATGAACTTGCTGAATACGGGTTAGACACACCCCAATCCACTATTTCCGCTCTACTGAACGATGGCACAACCGCAACCCTGCACGTCGGGAAGGAGGAGGAGGGTAAACTTTACGTTAAGCGTGACGACAAGGATACTGTCTTCAGGCTCTTCAAGTCGAATGTAGATAGTTTAATAAAGAAATCCGATGCTCTCAAGGCTGAAGAACCACCCGCAGAAATTGAAACTGAATAGGTTTTTTAGTATTGAGTTTCAGTTTCCCTTTACGCCATTTAACCGCAAGGTAAAATTAAAAAAAGGAAATTTACCGTGAGGATATTAAAATTTTTATGTTTAGGGTTAAGTGCCTTAATTGCCATAACTCTCACTGGATGCGAACCACAAATCATAGGAACTTTACTTCAGTCACAGGAGAGTGGGAAAATCCATGTGACAGGAAGCGGTTCAGTCGTTAGTGAACCCGATATAGCAACGCTGCATTTAGGTGTATCCGTTGAGAAAGAGACGGTCGCAGAGGCACGAGAGGCAGCCGCAGCGGCAATGACAGGGGTGATAGCGGCTCTGAAAGCCAATGACATCGCTGAAAACGATATTCGGACAGAAAGATTTAGCATCTATCCGCAGTACGATTACACGGATAATGGGCGTGTCCTCCGTGGATATAGTGTGAACAACACCGTTAGTGCAAAGGTGCGGGAATTGGAAAATCTCAGTGATGTAATTGATGATGCCGCCGACGCAGGTGGAGATATTGTCGTTGTGAACTCTATTCAATTTATGGTTGAAGACCCCACGCCATTGCAGGCACAGGCGCGTGCTTTAGCGGCAAAAGATGCGGCGGCGAAAGCGCAAACCTTGGCAGAAGCGAGTGGTGTTATTCTTGGAAAACCTATAACGATTACAGAGACGACCTCCGGAGGCAATCCTCCGATCGCCTTTGCCAGGAGTGAGGAATTTGCTGATGATAGTGCCGGCAGTTCAACCCCTATTGAAGCCGGTGAACTCACCATCATTGTGAATATCACAGTGGTTTATGAGATTGAGTAGGGAGTTTAAATAGGCACTAATTGTAGTTACAATTCTAACTCAAAAGAGCCATTCGTTCGACAGCAGTGGGTTCATCAGGAGATGCGAATTTTCTGCTTTGTCCGTGTTCTCCCCAAATTGCTTCCAAATCTGGAGTACATGCGTAATCCTTGAAAAAGCGCGAGGCATCATTTGACGTGTCTCAGAACAGTCTTTTTCGTTAGACCGTATACTGCTTTAGCGTATCGTCATCTAAATTCTCTAGCACATCTTTGGTGTCAGGTTTTTGTCCCTTGTCGAGTTCCTGTTCAGAGAAGCCTTGCTCTGCAAGTACCTCTTCAACGACATAGATGGGGGCTTCGCAGCGGAGTGCGAGCGCGATCGCATCACTCGGACGACAATCAACGTCAATATTATCCCCTTTCACTTCCAATGTTACGTGTGCATAGAAAGTCCGTTCTTCAAAAGCGCGTACACACACGGCTATAACTTTTGCCTCAAGGGTTTCAATCATAGTCTTGAGCAAGTCGTGTGTCATCGGGCGCGGGAGTTGCATTTTCTCTATATGCATCTGGATAGCCGCCGCCTCCGATTCTCCGATCCAAATTAGCAGTATCCGATTTGAATCTTCCGCTTTCTCCTTCAGGACAACTATCGGGGCACCCGTGCCACGATCGATTGAGAGGAAATTAACTTTAACCTCGACTCTTGCTTGTTTTTCTTTTTCCATCTGTGCATCCTTTCATAATATTGGCTATCAGCAATCAGTGAAAGACGCAAGCGTTACAGAACGCCTCTTTTCTTTACTGACCGCTGACTGCTGATGGTTTCCGACTGCCATTCTTGCTGACTACTATTCTTCTGACTCCGATTGGGCCTCGACTGCCATGTTGGAAGCATAATCGCGAAGAGTCTGTGCAATTCTTTCGGTATCTAAACCGCTGAAACCGACAATTTCCTTCAGTAGGGGCACTGCCGCACCGGCATTCACAATGGAACTGAGAATCCGGTTCATACCGTTGCTGCCATTACCATTACCACCGCCTCCGAGGTCAAGCACACGGATGCTTTCAATACGCTCCGCTGGTTTCATCAGTTCATTAGTTACTTCAGGTAAGGATTCCACGAGTGCTAATATAGCATCGCTAACGAGAACTTTTGAATCCGCCTGATTTTTCGCAGCAATTGATGCCTCTTCGCCATTGGCTTTTGCCTTCGCTTCAACAAGGAACGCCTCGGCGAGAATTCTTTGTGCCTGTGCTTTGACTTCTGCCGCTTCAAGTTCCGCCTTAGCGGATTCTACAACAGCATAAGCTTCCGCGTCAGCAGCACGTTCTTTGGCGATTCGCTCCTCATCCGCTTCCTGTTCCGCGTGGATAAGAGCGATTTTGCTCCGCCGTTCCGCTTCCTCAACGGCTTCGGCGGTTAAGACACTCGCTTCAGCTTTCGCCTTATGAGCACTAACGTCCAAAAGTTCTATCAGTGCCGCCTCGCGCTCCTTTTCCTTCATTGAAACCTGAATTACGTTCTCGGCTTGTGCCTCTTTTTCCTCGCGTTCTTTCTCAATAAGGACGATTCTACTGGAGATGCCAGCCTCTTCAACAGCACGCTGCTGCTCAATCTTGGCTCTTTCGACGGTGAGTTCCCGCTGGACCTGTGCTTCTTCAATCTGTTGTTCTTGCTGGACACGAGCGACTTCGACCGCTTGCTTTTGTGAAATCTCCGTTTCTTGGACTCGGCGTTCCTGTTCAATCCGGGCGGTATCGAGCCGCTGTTTCTGTAGAATTTCCGTAGACTTCACGGCTTCTTCCTGCCTGATTCGCGCTTCCTCAACAGCTTGTTGTTGTTCAAATTTATGCGCTTCAATCTCTCGTTCCTGTTCCGCTTTGTTTGTAGCGATTGACTTACGCTGATCTTCCTGCGCGAACTCAAGACGTTTCGCAACTTCTAAGGCTTGCGTCTCCGTCTCCTCTTCGCGTTGTTTGATTTCCAGTTCGGCTTTGAGTCGGTTCTCTTCACGCTTCACTTGGTTTTCGTGCTCGATCCGGGCGGTTTCAGTCTGTCTATCTTCAACCTCTTGTTTGATAGTCTGGATCGCAACGACATCAAAACGGTTGTTCTCGTCAAGGGCATCGAGCGGGGTCTGATCGAGGTTGGTGACAGCAACACTTTCTAACTTAAAACCGTTCTGTTCGAGGTCATCCCGACATGCTTCCTGAACTTGGTCAGAAAACTGTTGGCGTTTTTCATGCAATTCCTGTAGATCCATAGTTGCAGCGACGCTTCGGAGAACACCGACAAGTTTACCTTCAAGGAGTTTATTAACTTCGGAGGGCGTTAACGTTTTGTCACCAAGACTCGCTACCGCTTTGAGTACATCTTGTTCGTTGGGTTCAATTTTGACATAGAACTCTGCTTCCAAATCAACCCGTAAACTGTCTTTTGTAATAAGCGCGGCTTGTCCTGTGCGTTCGACGGGAAGTTGGAGCGTATTCAGGGAAATCAGTTGGCTCGTGTTCGTTAGTGGATTGATGAGGCTACCACCAAAGACGGCACGCTTTTTACGTCCTCCAGAGATGACTAATGCCGAATCTGCTGGTGCTTTTTTGTAGAAAGAGCGATAAACTAACAGGAAAATGACCAGTAAGGCAATCACGCTGCCGACAATAGTGATGAACAAATTCGCATCCAACATATTTCAATTCTCCTTTTTTAATGGCTGTCGGGTGTCAGTCGTCGGAAACCGTCGGTTAATGAGGTTATTTTCAACAATCTACCCAAACTTGTCCCCAGAAAGATGTGAATTGTTATGCGGAGACCTCTTAACTGAAAACCGATAACTGATAACTAATATAACTGACAACCACACATTATCGCAATTCCATTTCGCTTTTTTTTACATCAAAGATTCGTTTTGTACGATCGTAATTTATGAGAATGACAGTATCTCCTTTGACAGGAGTAGCTTCATCTGGTTCGGCACGACAACTGACAGTTAATTCCGGTCCGTCTGGAACTCGCACGCGAGCGGTACCAAAGGTGGTTGTAATCTGTCCGCTAATAACTCGTCCACTTAAACCGAGCAGATGAATATCGCTGATGGCTTTTTCGCTTTCTGGAAACAGTTTTGAAAGCCCGATGGAAATATACCGGGTTCCCAAGAAACAGCAGAAAAACGCAATGATACACGATATCCAAACCCGATGTGGGTTCTCTGGGATATTGAGAAACGCGTTCGCAATGAGTCCAGAAATTCCCCACGTCACAAATAGCGACATCAGCACAATCATCAAGGGGACCCTGCCGACGTTCAGAAACCCAAACATATCACCGAAAGCGGAACCGTGAGCACTTGTATGTACGTCCGTATCAGCATCTACATCCGCGTCCACATCGAGATCGACATCGGCATCTATGTCGATGTCAGCATCCATATCAACATCGGTATCCACATCGCCGAAGTCCATCGCACCTGTCGCAAGTCGAAAGAGGGCGAGTAGGAACACAATCGCTATGGGGGCTGTAAACCAAACATTATACGAAACGATGAGATAATTCAGGAATTCTATCATAGTATGCCGTTTTCTTCCCTGAGTTGCTCAGTGATATACGCGTAGGCATATTGTGCTGAACGAAAATTGATATTGTCGATCCAGTGAACATTGCGTACGACACTAATTTCAAGTTTTGCTTGACGGAGAAGTCGATGCTTGAAATGTTGGATTAGCTTAACACCGCGAATTTCTGTGAATAATAGATTACATCGAACATTCGCGTAAGAGAGAGTGAGACCGCCTATATATCGCTCATCTAAAACCAACACTCGGTGCGTCGTGATGAAGACAAAGTCTGGACGCAGCAAACTGGAGCGGCCGAGGACGCACAACTGGACATGTTCATCCTCACCTATATGCGCTTGCACAATCTTTTGGATGCGAGGTGGCATGTTCGCGAAGTCAGCCATGTTGTTTTGCAAGCAATGTATTGCTGGTAAACACGGAATAACGCAGTAGAGATGGAGGTGGCGGGAATCGAACCCGCGTCCGAAGGCATTTCAATAGAGGCTACTACATGCTTATCACAGGTTTTAAGATTCGCCTATCAGACTCCCCTGTGCAGGATTCATAAGAGGCTATCTCAAAAAGTGGTTCGCGGCATACCCCTTGAGAAAGGGCGAGCGGCTAGCCCGTATTGCGGCGCTTTAGCTTCCCTGACGGGCAACAGGTCGGCAAAGCGTAGCTACGTTAAGCAGCTAATGCTAATTCTTCATCAGCATTTATAAATGTTCCGCCTATTTAACGAGGCCTGCGGAGACCTCGGCATGCAACCTATATCTCATCTACCTTCGTCGAAACCTTTACACCCCCAAAATAGCAATGAGTGAACAGTAGTCAGCAGTCAGCAAGATAGCCGACAGCCGGTGGTTTCCAAGCGTCACAATATACTGGAAAACCGATGGCTGATGGCTGATAGCCGATAGCCAAATCAATTGTATGCCCGCAACTCACTCGCAGTCACTTCACGCTCAATCTTGTCGCGTTTATCGTAGAGTTGCTTACCCATGGCAACGGCTAATTCCAGTTTCACCTTGCCGTTGCTAAAGTATGCGCGCGTCGGAACAATAGTCATCCCCTTTGAACGGATTGAGCGTTCAAGTTTGGTGATTTCTCGCCGATGCAATAAGAGTTTCCGTTTCCGCTTCGGTTCGTGATTTGCGACATTCCCATGTTCATAAGGACCGATGTGGGCATCGATCAGGAACACTTCTCCATCTATTATCTGTGCGTAACTATCTGTTAGGTTAAACCGTCCTGCACGAATTGACTTCACTTCCGTGCCTTGCAGAACGATACCGGATTCATAGCGATCGCGCAGGTGATAGTCATACCGTGCTTTTCGATTCACGGTAATCACTGGAGTTGTGGAATTTTTGGCACTTTTCATAGCGATGTTAAGTATAACATAGAATTGACTTGTATGCAAGAAAAACTTCAGGTTCGTTTTTCTTGATATGGATACAACTATCGTCAAGACATACGCAGAAAACGGTAGGTGATCCAATAAAGTTGACCAAGAAAATACATTTGTCAAAAATATGAAGTTTTTTCGCAAAATAGGATTTTAGTGGAAAACGGCACGCATATCTGATAAACTATACGAATAAGTACCATCTTGTTGGGAAAATCAAGGCGTTGTGCCTCGGTATACCCCACAGAACTAAGGAAAGGAGTCTCTTGATGCCAGAACTTTATGATACCCGTGCACCGAATCCGCCCTCACGGGCGATATTGGTAGGGGTGAAACTCCGAGATAACTTGATGCACGAGACCGAAGAATCGCTGCAAGAACTCCAGCAGCTCGCAGAGACTGCTGGCATTGAGGTGGTCGCTGTGACAATTCAACCACGTAACGCACCAAATCCAACGTATTTCATTGGTGAAGGAAAGGTTGAAGAAGAACTCAAGCCGCTCATTGAAGAGTTAAACGCAGACGCAATTATCTTTGACGAGGAACTCTCGCCAGCGCAGAATCGGAATCTTGAGAAGGCACTTGATGTCGCTACAATTGACCGGACAGGACTCATTCTCCAGGTTTTCGCGCAACGGGCACTCACCAAAGAAGCGCGCCTTCAAGTAGCATTGGCGCAACTCGAATATGCCCTTCCACGCCTCACTCGGATGTGGACGCACCTCTCACGACTCGCCACAGGTGGAGGCGGTGGCAGGCACCTCCGGGGTCCCGGCGAAACTCAGCTTGAAATGGACAGACGCTGGGTCCGTGGGGACATCGCACATGTTAGAAAAGCGTTGGATGCCGTAGAAAAGCAACGTCAGGTCCAACGGAGACGCCGATCCGAAAAAGTTAAAGTATCTCTCGTGGGATATACCAATGCAGGGAAATCAACACTATTTAACGTCCTGACGGGCGAAACCGTTTTAGCTGAAGATAAATTGTTCGCAACTTTGGATTCTACCACACGGAAGTTGGATTTGCCACAAAAGCAACAAATTCTATTGAGCGATACCGTCGGATTTATCAAGAAATTACCACACCAGTTAGTTGCCGCATTCAAGGCTACACTCGAAGAAGTCTTAGAAGCAGATTTATTGCTTCATGTTATTGATGTGAGCCATCCAGAAGCGGAGGCGCAAATAGCCGCTGTGAACGTGGTGCTTGGAGAATTGGAGGCTACTGACATTCCGATGTTCATGGTTTTCAATAAAATTGATAGGCTCAAAAGTGATGAGGAATTGCACATCTTACAGTGCCAATATCCGGAGGCTCTGCCTATTTCAGCGCAACGCGGTGATGGCGTTCCAGCGTTAATAGATGCTTTGGCACAGCGTTTTGCCGAACGTGGCATGAATCTCTCTCTCTGTATTCCGTATACGGAGGGAAAGGTGCTCGACTTACTCCATAAACACGGCATAGTGCTGAATACTGAATACGAAGCGGAAGCCGTTCACGTCAAGGCTCGTTTGCCGAATCGCTACCTCAAATCGGTTGAGCAGTTTTTAGTTTCCTCCTAAGAAGGGCGTTAACAATGCGGTGGTTAGACCAGACTGACATCGGTCACGACTTGCAAATCTGTCCAGATTGCGACACGGAATACGAAGTACTTGATCAGTTTTTGGGGAGTCCGTCTGGAGATCGTGCGTTTAACAATCTTATTGATACCGTGTTCAATGATGTCTATTATGTCGCTATTCGGTGTCCACAATGTCTCGAAACTCGACACCTCTGCATACAGTCTCTAACAGCTACGCAATTTCACATGGAAAAGGAGAGAAAATGAAGATAGGCGTTACCCAAATTATTCTCGGAGGCATGTCCCTCAACGATACACTTGCCCTCTGTCAAGATGCTCGTTACGATGCCGTTGAACTCACTTTCGGTGAAGGACAAGACACCGACATCAATATGAGCGATACGGAGTTACGCGGTATCGCTGCGAAGTGTGGAGACGCAGGTATTGAAATTAGCAGTATTACGGCGGGCTACGCCGACCGAGGGAATTTACTCAGCTTGGATGCAACGCAACGCGAAAAAGGGGCAGTCTCTCTCGCCCGCGGTTTGGAAGTCGCTGGGGCACTCGGTGTCGGTGGTATTTTACTGCATCCTGGACAACTCACTGTTGAGGGAACTTATCAACAGGTCTGGGATAATCTCGTCGGTGTGCTGAAAGATATCGCACCTTCCGCGGAAGCACACCAAGTCGCAATCGGACTTGAAAATGTTTGGAATAAATTCCTGCTCAGTCCAAAGGAGATGCGCGATATTGTAGACGAAATAGATAGTGACTGGGTAGGTACCTATCTTGACACCGCAAATATGATGGCTTATGGCTATCCAGAACATTGGATCCGCGAGTTGGGACACCGTATCAAGCGGGTACACTTCAAGGATTTCTCCCGCAGCGCACACCAGTTTGTCAATCTCTTAGATGGCGACACAGATTGGCAGGTGGTTATGGAGGCGTTCCGTGCTATCGGTTACGATGGCTATGTCATTCATGAAGTCGGCGGGGACAGGGAAGCACAAATCGACCTCGCGAAGCGGATGCGTGAAATCGTCGCGATGTAACCAGAACAGAAAAGGCGATGGCTTCATGAGAAACCATCGCCGCATGCCGGAGGTCGGACTCGAACCGACATGGACCTAGGGCCCGCGGGATTTTGAGTCCCGTGCGTCTACCAATTTCACCACTCCGGCGCCTCTGCTATTGGCAAGATATATTATACAATATTTTCGATGGAAAGTCAAATTTGCGCCAAGCACCCTTAGGAAGCATGGTGAACGAACAACGAAATCTCCCCTCTCAAAACATATTCCAACGCTTCTTTATGGTCGCACAAGCACTTTTGGGTCAATTGCGCGAAGGCGGGACATGGCAGGCTTTATGGAATTGGGTGCTTTGGCGAATGATGCCCAAGCGCCGACGCATTCTCAAATTCGTACGCGAACTCCAATCCCTTGATCCCGGTACCCCGACTGAAATGCGAACAGTCCGTGATGAAGTCTTCGCAAGAAGTTGTTTAGAACTGCAACGCATCGAAGATGCACAGATCCTTTTGGACATCCTAAAACGTGTGCATCAACCGCTCGGGTTTGAGCAAATCTTTTTCGCCGCGATCTATCCGGTTTTAATCAAACGCGACATGGAGGCGATCCCGATTCTGACGGAAGCCAAGCATCGGCTTGATGTAGAGATTGGATACCTTGGACACAATGAGGATTATTTTTTTTGGATGTTTGAGATTGATGGTGCAAAAAATCTCAGTCTTGACGCGCCGCTTGATCCAAGACTGGAGATGCGAGACGATAAGCGCTACGTGGTCTATTCACTCGGTAGTGCAGGACTCGTTGATGCGGACTATGCCGAGTATGCGGGACAGTGGCTCCTCGACTCGCCGCGTTTAACCATGGCACTTCGCTTGCTCTCCGTCGCGTATGCAGAACAGTGGATCCTTAACGCACGCGTCTACCTTTCACACATTCTCGCAGATTTGAAAAAAAGGAATTATCAGGTTACAGCAACGGCAATACCCGATTTTGAACGGGCGCGGTTGTCACTTTTACGCCGTCTCTCCCTGGACCAGCTAAGAAAACGTCAATTTCTGTCCGAACGCCGAAATCGGTGAGGTAGATCCCCGGCTCAATCGAGAAACATATCCCCGAAATCAACGCACGCGCATCCCGCGTCTCTAAGTTGTCTAAATTCACACCGTTCCCATGGATAACGGTACCGATGTTGTGTCCTGTGCGGTGAATAAAGAACTCACCGTATCCTTTTTCGGTGATATACGCTCGCACACAATCGTCTACTTCATAGCCGTGAATCGGTTCATCAACAGCCCATTTCTCACGGATGAGCCGCACGGCTCTATCCCGTGCTTCCTTGACAATATCGAAAATTTCAACATATCTCGCCGGAACCCTTTTCCCCGCATAAGCCACCCATGTGGTATCTGCAAAGACAGCATCTGGATCTTTCTGTTTTGCCCATAAATCGATTAAGATAAAGTCCCCGGTTTTAATTTCTTGAGTGTCTGTTGAAGTAGGGGCATAATGCGGGTCGCTGCTCTTCGCGTTCGCAGCGACGATAGGCGGGTGATCCGTAACTAAATTCATCTCATCGAATTGTCCGAGAATCACTTGCTGAACGTCATATTCCGTAATTGTTTTCCCATCACGCAGTTGTGAACCGATCCACGTGAAGGCATAGTCTTTCGCCTGCAGTACTGAACGTGCGGAAGCCTGATGCCCAGTTGCCTGTGCCTCACTCAGACGCGCTTCCATCCGCTGTGCGAGTTCTGCAGATGTGTGTACCTCAACTCCCATTGAACGAATCCACTCCAAGGTACCGGCATCTACCCGTGAAATATAAGGGATCTCGGCGTTTGGTGAATACTCCATTGCAACGGTTTTAACGCCAGCAAGTAAGACGCGGATTGCTTCGTTGAGTTCTTCCCAACCAGCGTAAAGCGCGACGCTTCCTTGGACACCGACGAAGTTAGAAGTCTCGATCTTATGGACCAGCCACCGCGGTTCGCCCTGTGCGGGAATCAGACAGAACCAGCGGCGTGTGATATGTGCATCTGCCAAGCCTGCTACGTTCTGTGCAATCGGATTTATCCCACGGAAATCGTATAGGAGCCAGGCATCTAACCCTAACGCTGATAATTCATCTTGAATCTCTGTTATATTCATAAGTCCCTTCTACTACGAAAATGGTTTATCCGTTATCGTAGCATAAAAGCCCACTGCTGTCAAAGTGTATCCCGCCTGCCGTCAGGACTATTTAGTTTTTCGTTTTTTTACGCGTTTTTGATCCCCGGCCCGGTAGGGTCTTTCACCCAACCAGGGTTCCCACCCGTTACTGGGAAGGGACGCCGGATCGTCTAAAAAAGGCGTGGAATCTGATAATTTCTTAAAACTATGGTGAATTATAAAAATACCTTTACATTCAATAGAAACGAAAACCCTCTACCACCGCTGGCGAGGGTGTTTTTGCTTGGTGTTTTTGATAGGGCGTTTCCCTTTCCCCAATTTCCCCCGGCTCGCGATGCCTTTGCTAAAATGTTCAAAAAACCGACAATTGAATAGCTCTGGGTATACTGTCCTTAACGCTAAAGAGTTTTCAGCCAACAAAGACATATAATCCTGAAAATCCTAAAATCTGGTAAATCCTGATTCAGACGATGTGCCTCTACAACTGTTCCGGCATACAGCGTGTGCCTACGACTTTATCTCCAACGCGGGCAGTTTGCTAACAATATCCACCGTCCCCAAACTCACCGTAATTACCTTCCCAACCAACTTGACGATGTACTGCGGGTCGTCTGTACGGTTCGGGTCGTTGACGATCTCCGTCCGTTTGTCTGTTTTGACGCGATATTGGTCTACTATCCACTCTAACGCAGAACGGGTACCGAGCCGATAGTCAAACGCCTTTTCAGGAATATTCCCAAGCGTCAGGAAATCGTTGTAGACGAGCGAAGTCTTGTCTTTGGAGAGTTTCATCTTCTCCACACGCCAATTGAGCGGCACATCGGGGTTCGGGACGAGCTTCAGTTTATCGTATTCGGGTTGGGATTCGTAATCAACGTGGAGGTCTGCTAAACGCTTGCCTGCCTCTGCAAATCCCCAGAAGTTTTCGGCAAAAGGGATATGCGGTAGATCGCGTTTGAGGTTCGCCTCGTATTTTTTGCGATAGTTAGGATGATGCAGAAGCCCGTAATTGTAGTGGAAAATGTCCCACTTGGTGATAGTGTTGTCCTTATAGTGCGTACGGAAGTGCGCTAATGACCAATCGGTGATGTTTTCGCGGCGGTTTGTGCCATCTTCGTCGTAGATGTAGAAAGGGAAGCACTGAGTCTTTTCAAATGCCAAATCAAAGGTGGTAATTCTATTTGTAATAAGACACCCGAAGCCTTTCCTATCACCAATACCGGCGACACAAATCATACGATTTTCCGTTTCTGTATAAAGTGTGGGAAAAATAGATGGAAACACGGCTACAACGTCGTTCATCAT
The DNA here is from genome assembly GCA_965232545.1 of Candidatus Poribacteria bacterium. Taxonomy (GTDB): domain Bacteria; phylum Poribacteria; class WGA-4E; order WGA-4E; family WGA-3G; genus WGA-3G. The sequence goes on along the minus strand of OZ246979.1, from coordinate 5,338,732 downwards.
TTGATCAAAGTAGAGGTTTGATTTCGTAAACGGACGATAGAACGATGTCCTAACCTTGTCGTTAGTATATTCAGTGGTGCGCCCACGCTTCAATTTCGCCTTTAAGTCGCGACTCCATTTGATTTTCGTATCACCAGACACCACAAAATCATCAAGTTTAACCTTCTGATCCATCTGCTGTTCCCATCGCGCAACTTCTGCATTGTACGTATCAATCATCCCGCTTATATTTTCGGTGAGTGTATTCTGGTCGAAATTGTGAACCCATGCATCACGGTTGGTTTTTACACCATTGCTATAGGTTTTGAAAATTACATCTTCTACCTTTCCCTTTGCCGATTTCGCTTGTTTAGTTCCCATCGGTGTGAAGGTGTCAAACTCGGCGTGGAGGCCTTCGGTGAGCCATGTATATCGAGTGTCGGGTTGAATTGGTTCCCACGCAATACTGCCAATGTGTTGAGATTCATTGAGGAAGTCGAATTTCTGTTTTCTGTTCCATAAATCATCTGTGCGATAGTAAAAGATACGAGGTGATTCTGATGGATTCTCCCTATTTTTCATGAATAGGTTGATACTTACGCCGACGCGGATCCCAAATACATTGGCATCCGAGACCTTCAGACCTCTGCGGGCATTCCCACCCAAATCAAGAATATAGATCACATCACAATCGTCGGCGAGGTGTTTCCGCATGCCGTCGAACGCTACACCATCAAGAAAACTGTTATTTGTTACAAAAGCGACAACGCCTTCCTCGCCAATTCGGTCTAATGCCCATCGGATCGCTTTGACATACGGATCGTAGAGTTTATTCCTGAGTGTTGCCTTAGAGTCTTTCGCGTATGTATCCTTAATCGACTTATCCATCGTCTCATACGTCCGATTTTTGTTATTGTCGTTCTCGTTGACCTGTCCGGCGTTGTAAGGTGGATTACCAATAACGACGAACATCGGGGTCTCTTTTTGTTTTTCAACCCGCTCGGTATTAGCAGGGGTGAATAGATGCATCTGTCGTTCCTCTGCCATCCCAAACGTATCTACCAGACAGATACCTTCATAAGGGGTGTACCGGTTCGTTGCGGTGTAAAACTGCTGTTCAATATTCAGGTTGGCGATGTAGTAGGGTAAGAGCATTACCTCGTTGCACTGGAGTTCCGGCGGGTCAGCCGTGTATTTTCGCTCTAATGAGATGGGATCGAGTTCCTGCATAATACGGACGATAAAGTTACCGGTGCCGACAAACGGATCAATGATATGCACGCCGCTATCTGAAAGTGAACGGTTAAACTCGGTCTGTAGGATATGCTCTACGCTTTTCACCATAAAGTCGACGATCGGTTGTGGGGTATAGACGATGCCGTGTGTATCGGCAACCTTGACGGAGAATCCTTGAAAGAACTGCTCGTAGACAGTATTGAGGAATCCCTGTTTTTGTGAGAAATCGGTAATTGTCGCGGCGGTTTGCTCAATCGCAACGTAGAACGGATCTAAAATTCGGAGAAATTGATCGCGGTTCAGGGCATGTTCGGTGAGCACATCAATGACTTTCTCAATTTCACGGGCAATGATATTTCGGCGTGTGAAATCCCGGTTCCTGAAAACGGTGGCAAAGATACGTTCGGTGAGGAGGTGTTGAATGAGCATCTCCTCTATGGCGGCAACAGAGAGATTCGGATTAATCGAGGCTTGACATTGCTGATGAAAACTGGTAAATGCTTCTTGAAAGTGCGGGTTGTTTTGGCGTTCTGTTTCGATTAACACCGCCAATTTGTCACCCAGTTCCGGCACCATGTCTTTAAATTCTGCGACAGCGGTATGCCATGCCGAGATGTTTTCCTCTTGGTAGGTAAAAAAGGCTTGCAGAACGTGGACGAGATTTCTTGGCTCGCTGATGTCGAGGTCGAGTTGGAGTCGTCCGTGTTGATAAAGAAGCGCGTGGGTTGGGGATTGGACGACGATATTTTTCGATGGGTAGCCTGCAGCGAATTTCTTATTTGCCTCGACGTGAAGGTCGTCCTGCGTGTCTTTTGCCTCCCAGTAGCCGTGTGGTAAACCGTAGGTATCAACGACTTCACCATCAGGCGTTATCCGTCTCTTCTCTGGCGTGTACTGCGTCTTTTCGCAGAGGAGCGTGAGATCGGATTGGTGGCAGTAGTGCTGTAGGAGATTTTGGAACGCAGCGCGGACGGTGCCTTCGTTTTCTACACCGTGTTGTGCGTATTTTTCGAGTTCAGCGTAGTATGTTTTGATGGGCTTATGTGTCGGTTTGATATTGAAATCTGACATCTATTTTCTCCGGACGTTATCGGTAGACGAGACAATGCCAAATTATACACAGATACGTGCGAAATTGCAAGGAAGAATTTTGCCTATCATCCTAAGCTTAACGAAATTGGGCAGGCGCGTAGCCTGCCCAAACAATGAGTCGTTTTTGAAAATGGTTGCGTTTTAACAAGCACGTCTCATTACCCGTGCTTGCTGGTATCAAGTGGTATTAAAGTGCCGTCTGGAATTATGGATATCTGGAAAATTTGACAAGCACGCTAACCCAAAAGACAGAAAGTGCTATCAGGAAATTCATTAGATTTTCCTTTCTCGGTTCCTGAGAAATTTTGGATATTTCTACAAAATATGATGACGTATTTTGTAATACGTCATCTCCGTGAAAAGGTGACAAAAATTTGTAAAATATTGACATTGGAGCGTTCGCACCGTATAATACCTCTTAAATTAACATAGAGGTACCCCAATGGAATTTAATTTCACAGATTTAACAACCCATGAATCCATCCGAAACACAGAAACACTCTCAAGAATACTTAGAGCGGTGCCGACACCCTGAGATTCAAGCACTCCAGCCCAGAGCAGAAAACACCGAAGGTATATGGATACCAACCTCCGAGCAACTGCAACAGATCTTAAAGCAGAAGCTCCCATATCCAGACAGGTCTGTTTTTCACCAGACCACAAACGGTTGGGAATACGAGACCTATTTTCGCGAATGGGCAGCCGATTACGGCACCTATATTGATACACACCGACAATTTATTGGAACCGATCCAGAGACTGTGCTTTTGCAAGTGTTAATGGCACTCCTCGGTATCGGGGAACGATGGATGGTATAGAAAATTTTCGCTATTTTTTAGGAGAGATACATGAACTTTGGACAACTACTGACGACGATTCAAGAGTACAAACGGAGTATCTTGGATCTTGAAGTTTTAACAAACCTTTTCAACGACGCTTTCGGCGATTGGCTTGCATCACAAGGGGTAAGTCGTCTTGATATGTTAGGGGATAATCTGCTCCACCTGAATGTGAGGGGAACGCTAAAACAGGAGAACCCCATAACCGGAATTAAACTTTATCCCCGATCTTTTGTAGTTTCGCTGGATAAGGTAACAAAGAATCCGGAATCGATAGCAGATGCCCTTACATGCTATAGTTCTGATGGCGATGGTGCTTATGTCTGGATCGTTCCGGATGGCTACATGGCGGCGTTAACCCCGGCGGAACAGGAATGGGAAGCGCATGGCGGCGGATATTTTTCGCATGAATCTATATGTATTTCCAATACCGCTGATAGAGGGACGTGTTGTCTACTTGAAGTGCTTTATGAGGATCTGACGTTGGAAAACGTCTCCTGCGAATTCGAGGTGCCTGCACATCGTTCAGTGCATTATCGCTTGGATATGCTCAAGACTGAAAACGGCGAACCACTTATCGTCAAAGATGCCCCTGTGAGTTACAAAATCACGAGCCGCGACGCACGGATTGTCGTCCAAGGTTCGCGAATCCTAACGAGCGGTGAAAACAGCACGTTTGCGAGTTTCGGGACAGTGATGGCGTGGTGCCCGCAATAACACCAGAAATGCTTGCAATTTAAGGTTTGAACAATGTATACTTGAATGAAAGGAGAACGCTGAAATGAAAACTGATCGCGAATCATCCGCTGAGACCTACTTTATGTGGGGCAATGAGAAGAGTAAGTCGGGTAATTATAAAGGTGCTATAGCCGACTATAACGCGGCGATCCAACTAAAATCGGATTTTGCGCGTGCCTACTACAATCGAGGAGAGGTGAAAGGTAAACTCGGGCGTTTGTCCGAGGCAAAGTCCGATCTCCAAATCGCAGGAAAACTTGCAGAGCAAGTCGGCGATATAAGTCTCAAAGTCGTTATTGAACAGAAACTTCGATTCAACCGAATTACTTTTGATCCAGGCAAATGTGGTGGACGTCCCTGTGTTCGAGATATGCGTATTCGCGTTACGGATGTCTTGGGATTGCTTGCTAGCGGGCTTTCTGTTAAAGAGATTCTTGAAGAAATGCCAGATCTAGAAACCGAAGATGTTTTTGCCTGCCTCCAGTTCGCTGCGCATAAAATGGATGCCCCCATAATTACCAAATGAAATTTTGGATCGATGCGCAACTTTCTCCTGCCCTTGCCCCTTGGCTCAGGGACACTTTTGCAGTTGAAGCGTTTTCTGTCCAAAGGCTCGGGCTTCGAGACGCAAGTGATGAAAGGATTTTCTTGACAGCTCGCGCGAAAAAAGCGATTGTGATAACCAAAGACCAAGACTTTGTGCGGTTATTAGAGAGGCTTGGTCCTCCACCTGAAGTTATTTGGATAACTTGTGGCAACATATCAAATGCTCGAATGCGTGATATTTTGCTACAAGACTTTGAGAGTGCGCTTTTACGCTTACAAGAAGGTAGATCGTTGGTAGAAATCCCTGACCTTATTCCTTTAGGTAATGAATAGGGAGTTCATTTGTTCACCTGCTCCATTGTTGGAGTTTCCTAACTTCATATTTCACACCCTCTGCTTCGGATTCCAGAACGCACAAATCACTGCCGTAATCGGGATCGCAAGAACTAAACCTAACGTGCCGGCGAGCAATCGGACAATCTCCGCAGATACGACACCGATGCTCAACAATTGTGGGGGTGGTGATTTGAAAAAATCCAAGTTCGGTGCCGCAATTGTAACCACAAGTAGCAACTCCACGCCGAGATAAGCGAAAACCAACGTATTCACCATTGTACCGAGAATGTCCGTTCCAACGTTCAAACCGGAAGCGATGAGCCGCCATGTCGGCATGTTCGGATTTGCCTTACGAATTTCCTCCATACTTGATGCCACCTCGATCGCTCCGTCAACAGCGACACCCAATACACCCATCAGCATCCCTGCCAAGAGGATTTGCACAAAATCGAACGGTGGCGTGCGTGTTGCCTCTACAATATCCGCTGAAATCGCGTTCTCTAACCCAGAAAAATGGAGGTGCTGCTGCGAAAACAGGACGATGAGACCCGCAACTAAGATGCCGCCCATCGTTCCAAGTACCGCTGAAAAGGTTTTCCGACTCGGACCGATCACAAATACCAGCGACACAAACGCTACAACGCCGGAAGTCAGCGTTACGATGAACACCGCATTCGCACCACCCGAAATCAGCGGCAGCATGAAGAAGTAGATGACCCCGGCGGAGATCAGCATGGCACACGCTGTACGGATTCCCTCAATCCTGCCTACGAGGATAATTAGGAGTAGCATCCCACCCACTACCCAGATCAGGAATCGGTCTCTACCGTAATCTTGCACGATGTTGACGAGGCCAACCTGTTCGGGGTTCCCAGCAACACGACAGAGAATAACATCTCCCGGTTCCGCAGGAATACTCAGCAACGGCATATTGTGGTTCACGATGTTTCGTAACACCAAGCGTCTGCCTTTGTACATCCCGCTCAACATCTCCACTTCAAGGATATGATGTTCGATTTTCGACGCATAGACATTGAGGACGTTTTTCTCTCCATCCTCTACTGCCCGGATACTATACGTTTGCTCGTATTTCGTATCCGAGAGGAGCCAGCGACTGTCCTTCCACGGTTTAACCGAAACCGTGAGTTCGTCCGAAAGCGGGATTTTATGGCTGCTGAACGCCTCACGTAAAGCCGTAGGCACAACACGATTGTCCAGATCACTTACCGCACTACTGTCAATCTCAAAAAGGAGATTCCCACTGGATTCCAGCAATCGAACGACTTTGCCCTTCGCGTATTCCGATTTATTTATAGTGTTCCCGTCTGCATCCCGTTGTTCCAAAACCGTTGCGGAGAGTTCATGTGTGCGATAATACAGAAAAATTGTACCGATCAGAACGATAGCCATCGCAATAGGGACAGCGATTCGGGCTTTACTACGCGGCGGGTCGGCGCGGAATAATTCCTCCAATTCTTCCTCGGATGGTAGATCCTCGTGGATTTCGGATTTGTCTACCTGCGTGTACTGGGTAAGAAAGCCAGCAACCGATGCCGCAATTGGAACCGTGAGCACCAGTCCAATAGTTCCCACAACGGCTTGGACAATCGCAACCGCTGTGGTTTCATCGTTGACGAGACGGAGAAATGGATAGAGGATACCGACTTCAGGGAAATCAATACGGGGTAGTAACATCGTCATCATGTGCGCGCCGAGGTAGGCAAAGATGAGCGTATCCGCCATTGTGCCCATAATATCCCTGCCCACATTTAATCCAGCACGGATCGCTTGTTGAACCGTGATGTTCGGATTCACCTGCTTGACTTCGTGGACGCTTGACGAGATAGACATACTCACATCCATCATCGCTCCGACAGCCCCCAAGATAATGCCTGCAGACAGGATACCTGTGAAGTTCCAGTGATGCGAGGCGGGAGTCCGCCACAACGCGATGCCGAGTTCAAGGAAACCGAACTCTTGCGCCAACCCAGTCAATGCCATTGCATGTTGACTCAGGATTGATAAGATGCCAACAGCCGCTAAACCCCCAAGTGTGCCAAGCACACCGGAAATTACTTTGAAACTAAATCCTGTGATGAGAAAGAAGGTCGCGAACGTGAGTAAAGTGGCAACTAAAAGCGCGACTGCGATCGGATTGTAACCACTGATGGTCAGTGGCACCAGCAGGTAAAGCACGGTGAAAGCGGTAACAAACAGGGTCAAAATCGCGCGGACCCCTTTCATTCCCGCGACAAGTATCATCAAGATCCCTAACGCCCCAGCCAGATAAAGCAGAAACGGCGTTCGGAAGTACTCACGCAGCGAGACGGTCTCAATTTTCGGGCGCGTTGGGTCTCGGAGCGGGATGTCAAGGAACAGCACATCCCCTTTGTGTAATACTCGATCTCCGAAAGCGCGTCCCGTCCAAATGTTGTTGACTTGAACAGTCTCGCCTCGGAACTGACCGGAGAGAATACGGACGGACAAAACCTGATCCGCTTCATCGCTTGTATCTATGTTAATAACGCGCCCTAAGCAGACTAATACCTGCAAGGCACCATCGTGCGTTACCTCCGCGAACCGATAGAGTTTTATGTGCAACGCCGCAACACTCAGCAGGATGAGTAATATTGTGACGATTTTGATGTTTCTTTCTCGCATTTTTTTATTTATGATCTCAAGGTAAGCACGTTAAAGTCAAAACCCAATCCTTTAGGTTTGGGTGCTATCACCACGGAACTTATCCGCAAGGTATAATTAAAAGTTGCAAATAGCATGCCAACCCAGAAACGCCACATTTACCCTACAGATGACCGATTTAGGTCTCAAGATGCCCAGATTGGTGCAACGCCAACAGTTGAATTGCACAAATCCGTGCAGAAAGCTGATAGGAAGGATCACCGAATTTTGAATCAGAGGTGTTTCCGAATGTTCTCAGCGACACTGCGTGGGATCCCCTTCACAGAGAGTAATCCATCCAAGCTCGCCTCTCGGATCGCTTCGATTGAACCGAAATGCTGAAGCAGTGCCTGTTTCCGCTTCGGACCGAGGTTCGGAATCTCGTCAAGCACCGATACACTCAGCGATTTCTGACGGAGTCGCCGGTGATACGTAACCGCAAACCGGTGCGCTTCATCCCGTAACCGCTGGATCATGTGTAAAGTCGGGTTATCCTCTCGTAGCACAATCGGTTCCGATTTACCGGGAACGAAAATTTCCTCAATTCGCTTGGCAAGTGCAATCAACGGAATATCAGGGAGCCGAGATGACGCGTCTTTTGAAGAGCAAGTTTTGCCTTGCAAGCTGCGGCAAAAGTTCATAGCCGCTTGTGCTGCGCTCAACTGTCCCTTCCCACCATCAATCAGTATCAAATCTGGCAGTGTATTGAATTTTTCATCGTCTGCGAGGGCACGGCGGAAACGGCGGGTGATGACTTCTTTCATCATCGCGAAATCGTTCTGCCCTTTAACTGAACGGATCTTGAACCGGCGGTATTCGCCTGATGCCGGTTTTCCGTCCTCCAAGACCACCATCGATCCAACCGCAAACCTGTCGCCGAGATTGGAAATATCGTACGCCTCAATGCGTCGCAGCGGATGTTTTAACCCAAGCAACTCTTGTAGTTCGACGAGTGCTGGTTCCACACCACTACTATAAACCACGTTCTGTTCACGTTGCGTCAGAAGAATCTCGGCGTTTTTCGTTGCCAAAATTTGAAGCTTTCTGAGTCTACCTGCCCGTGGGACATGCAACCCAACACGGTTTCCCTGTTTCTCGCTGAGCCAATTTTCAATGAGTTCCATCGACGCAATCGGCATCGGTAAAACAACCGTTTTTGGCACAAAAACAGCGTTTTGATAATACTGTGAGATGAAGGCACTTAGCGCGGTGGCGAGCGACTCTGGGTCCGCATCGTTGAGATAGTAATGTTCACGTTCCAGTAGCTTACCATCTCGCACGCGCAGAAGTTGCACGCACGCAATATCAGTCTTCGCTGCAATACCGATGACATCCTCATCTGCGGCGGAAACACTATCCATATTCTGTGTTGTAATCGCCTGTTGAACGTCTTTAAGTGTATCCCGATACTTGGCAGCCGTCTCAAAGTCGAGTGCCTCCGCTGCGGCTTGCATCTGCTCCGTTAGTTCTTTGACCACTGCATCTGTATTTCCGCTTAAGAACTGACACACTTTCTGTACGATCTCATTGTAGTCTGGTACATCGATTTTATCTGCACAAGGACCCGGGCAGCGTCCAATGTGATAATCGAGGCAGACCCGATACCTATTCCCCACTTCCGCGAGCGGTAGGGTACAGGTGCGGATAGGAAACAATTTCGTCAACTGTTTGAGTGTCTGGCGAGTTGAACGAACATGGACAAACGGTCCGAAATATCGCGTCCCGTCGTTCTCGGCTTTACGCGTAATGTGGATACGGGGGAAAGGTTCATTGACAGTCACGCGTAAATACGGGTAGCGTTTATCGTCTTTTAGTTTCACGTTGTAGCGTGGCTGATGCGCCTTAATTAGGTTGTTTTCTAAAATCAGTGCTTCTACTTCGGTCTCTGTGACGATATAATCGACCTCTGTAACATACCGCATCATTTGCGATGTCAACGCGGATGTAAATTTCTCGCGAAAATAGGAGCGCACGCGAGTTCTTAGACGAATCGCTTTTCCGACATAGATAACAGTATCGTCGGAGGCTTTCATCAGATAGACGCCTGGCACATTCGGGAGAGATTGCCACAATTCAGGCAGTGCCTGCGTTTTTCTGGCGTTTTCATGTTCTTCTAACTTCATTTTTTAATCTCTCATAAACCGCTCGATAGATATCCCTGCCTTCCAAAACGTACTTCATCTCGAAGTTGGTTGCGATATCCTGATCTGGACTCAGGTTTGCCTCGACAGGACGCAACGCTGGTAAATCAGCAAGACGCTCCTGAATCTCTTGGAAATATTCCGCATAGTCTGTGGCAATATAAAGCCGACCGCCATTCGGATTGAGTGTGCGTGTCAGGGCAAGGAGAAAGTCTCGGTTCCGAAAAATCCGTCGTTTCCGTTGCCGTTTTTTGGGCCATGGGTCAGGAAAGTAAATATGATATGCCCGAACAGATCCAGCAGGCACATACCGTGTTAAGAAGTAGTTCGCATCTGTCCACGCAAGACGGACATTTGAGAATGTCCCTGACGCTCTATCTACACCGAAATGCCGCATGTACTTTTCAAACCGGTCTTGCGTCAATGCGATGTACTTCTGTGCCCGTTCAATACCAATATAGTTAACCGCTGGATGCCGCTTTGATGCTTCAAGCAGAAAACGCCCTTTCCCGGATCCAATCTCTATTTCTACCGGATATGGATTCCCGAAAAACGCCTCCCAATCAATCGGCACAGGAAACTCACCTAACGGCACAGCGCGCACTGTCACGATGTCGATGATTTGCGAGTGGACAGTTGTATTCTGGTAATAAAGGGCGTTGTAGTCGGGATTTTCACGCATGGCTCACCCGGCTTACGATTCGGACAAAAATTTGTGGAGATGCGTTTTAACCAAATTGTCCTGCGGTTGATACCCCAATACCTCAACAGCGCCGCTTATGTCGAGATAACTCTGCTGATACCCATCAGAATTTGCCGACCGTCCGTACGTAATCAGATATTTGACCGGTCCTTCGTAATCTACAGCCAACCCAAAGAGTTGCACACAATCTCGTGGGGTCAGCAACGTGCTACAGTGCCGTATCCCGCTCGGTTCGTACGTGCCGCTGAAAGTCCCGATGCGGAAGCTAATGAATCGCATATCGTGTGCATCAACGAGATACCGTCCTGCGATCTCTGCCATACCCTTCATTGCGCCATACCAGCTATCGGGGCGAAATTGATCCCCAGTTGAGAACCGAGGTGGAGAATTCAGTCGCTCATTCCATCCTGAAACATGATTTGTGCTCGCATATACAATCTTCTGAACACCACCCTCTCGTGCGGCTTCAAACAAATTCATCGACGCACCGATGTCGCTGACTTCACCAGCGACTTTTCCAAGTGAATCTTGGCGTATATACGCCAGATGCACCAACACATCTTGATCGCGACACAATTCTTGCATCGCCGCATAGTCCCGGATATCTGCCTGCACCACGCGCGAGTCTGCCCCTGTGATCGGATTAATATCCATCAACGTCAACGTATAGGCATCCTGTTTTTCCCATGCTTGCCAGAGTGCACTGCCGACGGAACCAGCCGCACCCGTGATAAGTACCCGTTTTTTCATTACGATACTCCGTTTTCAGATTCCAATGCCGTCATAATATCAGCGTGCACCGCTGTCGGATCCGCCACCGGTTGCACGTAGAACCGATCAATCGCCTGTCCACCTAAGCCTGAACACTTACACATCTCAACGTTCAATCCGAGTTGTGCTAAGATACCGCTGAAGTAGTGGAGGAATCCGACTTTTTCTTCACCGACGACGACAATTTCTGAGTAGTTCCGCGCCGTCTCAACACTCACATCGTCAACTTGCCAAGTTTCAGTGAAATTGACGTAATGTCTCTCAAAAACCTGTTCAAGTGTTACCTCCTCTGCAAGGAGGCTACGGATGTCAAAATCGAGATCCCGTTTGAGTTCCTCATCGAGGGGCATCGGTTCGCCTCGATGATGCGGTGGCTGATGGACAAGCCGATAGATTTCAAGTTCAGTGTTGGTATCCTGTTTCGTGTAAACGCGCGCGTCGCGGACATCTATACCGTTAGCAAAAAAGAGACCGCTCACCGTGTGTAACTTTCCAATGCGACTCGGACTACAGAGATGCAGTTCAGTAAAACCGGGTCGATCAACAAATTGAATAATCCCTGTGCTTGATGTTACTTCTGTTTCTGTAGACGCAACTTCGGCTTGTGCTGTCATCTGTATGTGCATGGCGATCTCTTCAGGAGCAACACTGATACGGTAGGAAACCGGCATGTGGTGAAGAAATTGTTGGAACTCTTCAACAGGCGCGAAGGCACCCCACTGTGTTTCTTCCTGTCCAACAAAGCGGGTCCGAGATACCTCGTACAAACTCTTCAAATTGTGTTTAACAACATGACTGAAGTTCTGTGAACCGTTCGCTTTGGAATCGCAGTAAGTGAGTAGATACAGAGCCGTCAAACGCTCTAACGAGTTAACCTTCTTACAAAATTCGGAGATTGTGCTTTCATCCCAATGATGATAGCGTGCCAAATCTATCATTGTCAGGTGTTCTCGAATGAGAAAGCAAATATCATCCGTCTGTTGTGAGTTGAACCCAAATTCAGGCGCGATGTGTTCTGCTTTTTCTGCACCGGTCACCGGATGCTTTGGATCCGGTTTATCTATGTCGTGAAGGAAAAGTGCCATATAGAGTGGCGCAGAATCTGAGAGTGAGCGAAACGCCGTGTTGAGATCCTCTAATTCAGAGGTCGGGGATGGCGATATAGGCGAACCGAAACCGCCGCCACCACCAAATGGACCACTCGGTTCCGTTCGGCGAATTTCATCGAGATGCCCAATCGCAACGAGTGTATGTTTCCCGACTGTATACGGATCAAGGCTTCGCTCGCTCCGGGTCATCATCGCCTTTTCAAAAAGCTCCCCACCTTTACCAAGATGCGATAGGATATTGAGCCGGTGTAGGCGTGTTAGGGTCTTTTCTACATCCCCCGGTATATTTATCAATTCTACCATTCGGTTCTGGAAAGAAGCCCAATCAAACGCGTGAACATACCGAGATATGAATGTAGAAAGGGACGCGTCGATTTCAAAGTCGTACTGCTGGAAATAGGTAAATAGCGTAAAAAGCTCATTTGCCTCAAGTTCACCAAAGTTATTATCGATGCAATACAGAATTTCTGTCCTCACTGCAAGCACATCCGAGATAGGGATACCATTCGCCAACATCTTCCGAATCAGAAGTTCCGCTTTGAAATGCAGATATTTTGCCATCGCATAATACGCAGCCATGAACACATAACGTCCCTCATCGGTTTCATCTGAAAAACCGAGGACATGGGCGATCTGTGTTTGAAGTACATCATCTTTCTCGGGATGATAGCTGAGGTCATCATGCGGGGCATCGGCGAGAACATGGAGAAGATTCCGTACCTTGAACATAAAATCAAGGGACGGAATGAGTTGCCCCTCATCGTAGCGTTCATAGAGTTCAGGGATTGAGGTAAAATCTCGAAGACCGCATATCCAAAGCGCATACTGGAGTGTACGGAGTCCACCCCTTCCTGTTTTCACATTCGGTTGATTGAGATAAATTGTATCCTCAGACGCTTCAAAAGAATCTGCTTTTGATTTCAGCAGATCCAACACAAGCGAAATATCCGATTTTCCAGAGTGTATCTCTTTCCGGAAATCCTCGGTCAACGATGCATCGCCAGCGATAAACCGCATATCGATCAACGCAGTCATATCCTGATAGTTCCATTGGGCTATATCCGTCAAAGGGCGATAGATAAAACTGAACTCAAACCCCGGAATCACGGTGTGGAGACTGTCGAAAAAATCATAGAACCATCGGATAAGTTCAAGCGTGCTTTCATCGTAAATATCCTCTAAGTCCACAGAGGACGTGTAAATAACGTCCACGTCCGAAAAATAGCACAGTTCGTTTCTGCCATAACTGCCGACGCCATAGAGGGCGACATCCGGTCTCCATCCCTCAAATTCTGCTTCTAAGTCGTCTACCTTAAAGTCTGGAAGTAACTTCAACACCTCGATCTGCTTTTGGTATTCGTCCCGAATTTGAAAAGAGGCTACCTCGTAAACCTTCTGAATAACTGCATCCCACATCTCCGCGTGAATCTTGCAAGCCGCAAACCCATTTTCGCCTTTCAAGATACGGGCTTTTAATTGTTCCCGTTCCTCTTGAATGAAAGCAGTTAACTGTTTTTGCAAGTCTTCAAAAGGCACATTCAAGTCTGGTACATAGCGATTGAGTTGTTTTTCGATCTGTCCGGTTTCCATTTTCCTCGCACCTCCAATGTATCAGCGCAATCCAATTATTGCAGAGTCCTCTTGAAATCACCGAGTGAATCTAAATTCCCAATATGCCTAATTATACGCCAAACACCGAAAAAAAACAAGCGCGTTTTTGGTATTACCTTTTCTCACGAGTGCACTTCCTGATTGTCGGTTTTTTCCTTGACACACTTTTTGAGTGTTGATAGCATACGCGATCAGGGAGCCTAAAAATGAATGACACCAAATATTGCGTAGCCATCATCGGATGTGGACGGATGGGACAAAATTATGCCGAGGCATACACCGCTTATCCCGACACAGAAATCGTCGCAATTGTTGATGCCAATGTGCAACGGCGAGATGTTCTCGGTGCCCGCTTTGACGTTGCTGCGCTTTATTCAGACGTAGAAACTCTATTGCGGGACATTGTGCCGGACATCGCCGTGGTCGTCACGCCTACGAAATACATGAAAGATGTGGTGATTGCGTGTGCCGAAGCTGGAGTCAAAGGTATCTCCACTGAGAAACCGATTGCCGCGTGTCTACAAGATGCCGATGCAATGGTTGAAATATGTACTGCGCGCGGTGTCGTCTTCGCTGGAGGTAACCTGCAGCGGGCAATGAATGAAGTCCAAGAAGCGGCATCTCGGCTACACAATGGCGAATTAGGCGAAATCAGAGGCGCGAGTGTTCACGGGTTCGGTGGCGAAATCTCTGGTGGCGGATGTCAACACATCTCCGTCCTCCGTCTGTTCACCAATGCTGAGGTTGAGGAGGTAGTCGCATGGGGAACACCGCCTGAAGCGTTAGAAGCAGAAACCGATGAAGGTTTAATCATCAACGGACGCTTTCAGCTTACAAATAGGTTGGAATGTAGTGTTTTCGGAACCCCCACATCTTGCCGAGGTGTAGATGTTTGGACGGATGAATGCCTCGTCCGATGGGATTGGAACCCGCCTGAAATTTTCAAGGGCTACGACCCGCACGGCAATCGCCTCCGAATCGATCCCAATTACAGTCCATATCCGTGGAATGAATTCAGTTACCTCACCGGTTCCATTCGCTCCTTCTTGGCGGCTGTTGATGGTAACGGACACCCGTGGATTACAGGCGCGGATCTCCGACAAGCCTTGGAGGTTGCCATCGCTGCGAAACTCTCCGCAACCCGAAATAGTACCCCCATCAAACTTCCGCTTGAGGATAGATCTTTAACGTTCTATCCGCGTCCGTATCGGTGGCTCGGAGGGGATGCAACTGGCAAACCTCAGAGCGTCGCAGAAGCGACAGGTTTTTAATGTTACCTCAATAAACGAATCGCCTGATTTAACGCCTTGCGGATATTTAAAAAAAGGAGGCACCATCAATGAACGAAGATCAAAAATATCTCTTCGATTTGACCGGATACCTCATCATTGAAAACGCTTTGACGGCGGAAGAGGTCGCCGAGTGCAATGCTGCCATCGACCATCATATTGAAGGGCTTAGGGAACGCGATACCTCTTTGGCAGGCGGCTCGGCATCGCTCTCTGGCACCGCACACCGGATGGATATGGGTGGCATGCTCGCTTGGGAGAAACCTTGGTGCGAACCCTTCCGAAATTTGCTCGTCCATCCCGAAGTTAAGCCCTGCCTCGAAGAGGTTTTAGGCAAACAATATCGACTTGATCACGGTCCGGGCTTGATTGCCATGGAAAGTGGCACGGAAGGCGGCACTTTGCACGGTGGTGGGATTGAGCGTCCCAATTTCTCCGAAGCCTACTTCTTCAAATACGGTCGCATCTACACAGGTTTGACTGTCGTTGAATACATGCTCGCTGACGAGGGACCCGGCGATGGGGGGTTAGCCATCATACCCGGAAGCCACAAGGCGAACCTTCCCTGTCCGAGCAGTATGAAACGGTATGAGCAATATCAAAATCAGGTGCTTGAAGTCAATGCGAAGGCAGGCGATGCTGTGATTTTCACCGAAACCTTGACACACGGCACACTTCCCTGGACAGGCAGCCATCAGCGACGCGCACTGCTCTATAAATTCAGTCCTGGATTCCAGTCTTATGGCATCGGAGCACATCAAATTACGTATCCCGATTACATTGAGGATATGTCCCCTGAGCAGCGGGAAGTCATGGAAGCACCCCACATCCGACACTAAGGAAAAAGGCAGTCAGCAATCGGTATTACGGTTGGAAGATAAGAACGGCAGGCTGGAAGAGAAGAGTGGAAGAATGGGCTTCCCTTTCAATCTTCCACTTTTCTAACCTTCCGGGTTTCTTTCATTCTCTCTCGTAACTGAGAACCGATAACTGATGACTGAGAACCATTTGAAGGAGAAAACGATGTCGAAACTACGAATTGCTGTCATCGGTTGCGGCGGTAGAGGTCGCGGTCACATGAAAATCCTTTCGGAATTTGACGATACCGACCTCGTTGCCGTCTGTGATCCCGTTGAAGCCGCACGCGACAACGCCGCGGACATGTTCAACGTCTCAGCACGCTACGAAAGCATTGAGGCGTTGTTAGACAACGAAACCTTAGACGCTATCTTTGTCGCTACACCGGCACATCTCAATGGCGAGGCGGCACTTCCGTGTTTTGAACGCGGTGTCCATACGCTTTTGGAGAAACCTCCAGGGATGAGCGTTTCAGAGACAATCGCCTTACGTAGCGCGGCAGAACGGACAGGCGCGAAAGGGATGGTCGGTTGGAACCGCCGTTTTCACCCGATCATCGTCGAAGCGAAACGCCAAGTTACCACACGCGGTCCTGTAACACAGATCGTTGGCGAATTCCACAAGAGCATCACCCGATTGGCACAGTCAGGCAAATTTCCAGAGCACTTGATGGACAACATGTTCTTGGAGACACCGATTCATGCTCTTGATGCGATCCGCGCTATTGCGGAAGCGGATGTCCAAGAAGTCCATAGTGTCGTCCAGCGGACAATCTCAGATTACAAAGATGTCCACGCCGCGCTCATTCTATTTGATAACGGCTGTGTTGCCCAGCATATCGCAAATTACACGACGGACGCGCGCCTTGAACGTTATGAGATTCACGGCAGAGACATCTCCGCCTATCTTGAGGGAGTCTCCCGCGGAACCGTTTTCTGCGATGGCACGCAACACGATATTACCGAAGCAGGGACCGGTGGCACGGTTGAGCAAAACAGATATTTCTTGGATTGTGTGAAATCCGATACGCCTGTTTCGTTCCCTGCCGCGAATCTTGACGAGGCTGTTAAAACCATGGAACTCGCCGAAGCAATCCTTGGCGGATTGCGTTCTTAAGTGGATTGCGTTAACGGTAGCCTGCAACAACGGCGCAGGCGGATTTGAGGATGCTCTTGATAGTATAAGTGCATGCCATTCCTCCGCAAGGTAAGTTAGAAAAACGGTAGCCTGCAACAACGGCGCAGGCGGATAGATGGAACGCGCGTCAAAGTTCAAACGCACGTTGTTCCTCCGCAAGGAAAATTAAAAAATGCCAACATTAGACGAACATTTTGAAGCCTATAAAACCGAGGGTTTCACGATCTTTGAGAAGGTTTTTGACGAACTCCAGATGCAAAATTGGCGGGAGAAGCACCAAGAACTCTCCGCAGCCAACGACGGGCAAATGTGGTTCGGAAACACACTCGAATTGGTACCTAAACTGATGTGGCCCGCTGTTTCACATCCGACTATTCTTGAATTTGTAGAAAAGGTGATGGGTCCCTTTGTGCAATTAGATAACCTCACGCTCGCCGCGTTTGCGTCAATTGAGAAGGAGAAAGCAGAAGGCAGAGTTTCTGGCTGGCACCGCGATCGCTGGGCGCACGTTCCATACACTGATGCCTATCATCGTCCAAACGCCATCAACGCTATATCTTATTTGCAGGACTTAACAGATGAATACGGACCCCTCCGTGTCATTGTCGGTTCGCATCGAAAACCGATCACCATGGAAGATTCGCAACGGAGCGTCCCGCATCCCGACGAAACATTGGTCCACATGAAAGCCGGTGATGTTGTTATCACGCATAACGGGCTTATTCACTCCGGTACACCGAACACTTCTGGAAACTTACGCTATTTCTTCAGCATCTATTATAACCTGACGTGGCTGAAACACACCGATCATCACACGGGTCCGCATACCCAAAAGTTGTTGGAAACTGCGAAAGCCACGAATAACCATCAGCACATGCGACTTCTTGGTGTAGACGATCAACTCCAACCCCGATGCAACTCCGGCTTCCTCCGCTCCGACGAAGAACGCTGGGAAGAGTGGGCTACAGCGGATCAGGAAGCCATAAAGGAGGGATAACCGATGGCAAATCCAAGTGTAGTGCCACCAACACTCAACGTTGAACTGGATCACCAACTGCAACAGGAAGTCAATTTCTTTCTCAATTGGGGCTATCTCGTCGTTGATAACGCCGCAACGCCGGAGCAGATTGAATCGCTGCGAGAGGCACTCGATGAAAGTTACGAGCGTAACGATAACAGTCAATTCATTGGTGAACTGTTGGAGGAGGACGATCGGTTCGCGTTTCTGTTAGACAACCCACCCGTCCTAAAGCGGATGGAAGCGATATTAGGCACCTGTGTGCAGCTCCACAGTGCAACAGCACGTATTACCGAACCCGGAACGCCAGATCAGCATTGGCATCGGGATGGTCCCTGGCCCGTCGCCCCAAACGGAACACCTTACGGGAGTCTCCCCGCACAGATTAACTGTGGTTATTATCTCGACGAAGTTACCGATGAAAACGGTCCCACGGTTATCCAACCCGGCAGCCATAGAGCACCTTTCCGTCCACCACCGACACCCGTTGAATTGCCCGATGAAAAACGGGTACTCGTCTCTCCCGGACAAGCGGTTATGTTCGACGGATGGACATGGCATCGGGGTGCCGCTAACAATTCGACACAATGTCGGCGCGTCTGCCTGATGTGCTACCAGAACGCGTGGATGAAATCTCGTGAACCCTTCGATGGCCCTCGCGTCACAAAACTCCGAGAAGAGGGCACACCGCAACAGCAACTCTTACTCGGCGCAATCCCAAAATGGTAATATGGTTAGCTGTGAGAATCAAAGACACGAAAACTATATTGTAGCATAATCTGTTAGATTGTGCAGTTCTAACGAGATGGGGTAGCCTGCAACAACGGCGCGGAGTTTTGCTTGGGCGTTTCTTCAACTCGAACACGGAAACCGTCAAGTTACAAGTTCCGTTACTTATCCGCAAGGTATAATTAAAGATGAATCTCGCTTATATTGTTATTGATACACTCCGTTACGACTACATCGGCGCAAACGGAAATGACTGGATAGAGACACCCAACATCGATCGATTTGCCTCCGAAGCCTTGGCATTCGACTACGCTTTCTGCGCCAGTTTCCCAACGATTCCTTATCGGACCGATGTTATCACTGGGCAATACGGCGCGCCCATCCACCCGTGGAAACCGCTGCGTCACGAACGCCAGACTCTACCGTGGACGCTCGCCGGAAACGGCTACGCGACGCAACTCATCCATGATACACCTCACCTCGTCAATGGTGGACATAACTTCGATTGGCCCTTCCATGCATGGACGTTCGTGCGCGGTGCCGAGGTCGATAGGGATTGGATTAGCGATACCGTAGTCTGGCCCGACAACTGGACGCGTCAACCCCTCTTTGATTGTATTGATGATAAAGCCGCCGAATCGGGCATGCTCCGTAGTTACGCACGCGCAAACAGAAATCGCAGAAAACCTGAAGATTGGAACTGCGCAAAACTTTTCAACACCGCGGCGCAATTTCTCAAAGACAACGCCAAACGAGACAATTTCTTTCTCTGGGTAGACTGTTTCGATCCACACGAACCTTGGGACGCACCGCTTGAGTTCATGAAAAAATACGATACCCGTCCCGGTTACGACGGACGCGTTGATCCGCGCAGCCTCGGCGCACGCGGTAATGCGAAGCTTTCGGATGAAGCGAAACAACACATCAAAGCGCAATACGCCGCGAAAACTACATGGATGGATCACTGCTTCGGACAATTCCTTGACGCACTTGAATCCACAGGGCTTGACAAGAATACCGCTGTCATCTTTACTGCTGACCACGGCACGAATGTCGGTGAACGCGGTAAGTTTGGCAAAGGGCAACCCGTCCGCCAACAGGAGGCGCATGTCCCGCTTTTTATTCGACTTCCTGATGGCGACAGCGAAGAAGGTGGGGGCAGAAGCAACGTCATCGTTCAACCACAAGACTTCTTCCCGACAATTCTCAATATTTTAGGAGAAGAACGCCCCGATGGCATTGAAGGACACGACATCTTAACCCCAGCGCGTAATGGGGAATCCGGTGAAAGGCAACTCGCACTCTCAGGTGGCAGTATTGAGCGGTGGGAGAACAGCACAGAGAATCCGAATCTTAACCTCTTCACCGTTTTTGATCGTGAGTGGAGTTTAGAGGTCGGTACGAAACCTGAAAATTCGAGACTCGTCCGACTCGGTGGATTAGACGACGTTGCGAACGAACACCCGGATGTCGTTGCCAGACTGCACGCCGCCGCTATTGATGAAATCGAACGCCGCGGTACCGATCCCGCACTTATGGCATGGCTTCGGAGTGGAGGCGAAGACACTTTCCCTGCTGATGCACATTACTGGAATGGCTACCCTGGACCCGCAGGTTACCGTCCCTACTTCGGGAAACTCTACACCGGCGAATAATGGCAGTCAGCAGTCAGTTGCTGTCAAGGGCGCGGTTTCATGAAGGATGGCTTCAGGGACATTTAGCTCTTCTGTAGGAAGGAACTCCGATTCCCGACTTCTTACTTTCAATAGGCTTGACAACGGTTCGGAGTTTTGATAACTTATTAACTCATGACAAACTGAGGAAAAGTCAACCCTCTAAGGAATTTCGTGATGAAGAAATCAAACCTCGGTGTATTACCTTTATAGGAGAAAACCATGCCACGCACATATAAAGCCTGTCTCATCGGATGCGGACGGATGGGCGCGACCATTGATGACGAAGTCGAAGGCAGAGCCGATAGTTTTATTTGGCAACCCTTCTCACACGCCGCCGCCGCTGTCGCCTGTGAACGAACAGACCTCGTCGCAGTCTCAGATGTCTTTGCCAAGAAAGCCGAAGCCATCAGACAACGCTACGGAGCCGAGCGCGCCTATACAGATTACCAAGAGATGATCGAGAAGGAGAAACCCGACATCGTCTGTATCGCCACGCGTCCGGGTCCACACGCCGACATGACTGTCTTTGCCGCCGAAAATGGGGTCAAGGGCATCTATTGTGAAAAACCACTCTGCTGCGCCATGGAAGAAGCGGACATCATGGTAGACATCGTTCAAAAGCACGGTGTCAAATTCAACTACGGCACACAGCGTCGCTACATGCCGATCTATCGGAAAGTGCGGGAGCTTGTGGATGCTGGCGAAATCGGCGATGTTTTATGCTCCATTGCCCAATACGGAGCCGGTTCTGCGCTCTGGGGCTTAACCCACGCCGCCGATATGCTCCTCTTCCTCGCGGGTGACCCGGAGGTTGACTTCGTAACGGGCGCGATTATATGCAAAGATTCAGATTGGGATGGCAACCGTCTCAACGTTGACCCGGGGATTGCCTGTGGCTACATCCGTTATTCCAACGGGGTCCACGGCTATAACACCGCAGGCACTGGACCCGAATATGAGGTTTGCGGCACCGCCGGTAAGATCCGTATACAAAACAATAGTAGAGAAATCCAGTTCCGAAAAAAAGACGGAACCTTCTTTGAAGAAGTGCCGTTCCCAGAGACATCCAGAGCGACAGGTACCGTCATGGGGATCACAGACATCGCCGAAGCACTCGACGAAGACCGCGAGACCAAAGGACCCGTTCACCTCGCGCGTCGGAGTATAGAGACGCTTATGGGCATGATCGAATCGCATCGGCTCGGTGGCAAGCACATCTCACTCCCCATGGAAAACCGATCTCTCTACGTTACCAGAGACAACTGGTAGAGTACGGAGCACCAAATTAACTGCTGGCGAGGTTTCTAACCTCGCCTAAAAAACATGAACTTAGAAACCCAAATCCAGCAATTCCGAGAGACCTTCTATAACGTCAAAGCCGAAGTCCAAAAACGCATTGTCGGTCAAGACGCAATTATTGAAGGCGTGCTTTTCTGTCTACTCGCCAATGGACACGCTCTCTTGGAAGGGATCCCCGGTTTAGGGAAAACGCAACTGATTCATACGCTCAGTGAAGCACTCGATCTCTCCTTCAAGCGCATCCAATTCACACCCGACATGATGCCCTCCGACATCACAGGCACAACACTTCTTATTGAGGATGAACACGGCAGAAGGCAGTTTGAATTCCAGCAGGGACCCGTTTTCTCTCAACTCATCCTCGCCGACGAGATCAACCGCGCCACACCCCGCACCCAATCGGCACTTCTTGAAGCCATGCAAGAGCGCACTGTCACCGTCGGACGCACCAGCCACAAGTTAGAAGAACCGTTTTGTGTTCTCGCCACACAGAACCCATTGGAAATGGAAGGCACCTACCCGCTCCCAGAGGCGCAACTCGATCGGTTCCTATTCAAACTCCTGATTGACTTTCCAAGTGAAGATGAGATCGTCGAAATCCTGCGTCGTACGACATCCGGTGCCGAGATTACTATCGACAAGGTGACGGATACTGAGACGCTCAATGAGATGCGTCAACTCGTACCACAGGTTATCATTGCTGAGCATGTTGAACGCCATATTATCCGACTCGTCCGTGGTACGCACCCCGATTCCGAGGACGCGCCAGAAATCGTCAAACGTTACGTTCACCTCGGTGCCGGCATTCGGAGTGTCCAAGCGATAGCCCTCACCGCCAAAATCAATGCCCTTCTTGATGAGCGTTACAACGTCGCTTTTTCGGATATCGATGCCGTGTTGCTTCCCGCCCTCCGTCACCGCATCCTTCTCAACTTCGAGGGACAAGGCGAAGGTATTGAACCCGATGCCATTGTCAACGAAGTCCGTGACACAATGACCCCGACCCCATAATCTCTCCCTGTTTTGCCATTTTCAAAAATGTTTGAAAATGACAACATATATTTGCTATTGCCAAAATATAGTGAATTCTAAAAATAAATAGACACTTTTACGTCTGGTAGGTGCGGTTTCCTAACCGCACCATAGGTGTCAATTTAAGGGAAATAGCGTATTTCTTGCGATGAAAAAAGCTTTCTCAAGCAGAAGCACTCCGTCGGATCGTCTGTAAAATGTGAGGTGAAGGCGTGGTCTTCAGCCCCGTAGGGGCGGCATCTCTGTAGAAACGCATGGAAGACAAGAACATAGCCCCGTAGGGGCGGCATTTGTAAAGACGCAGCACCCAAATACCGTCAACAATCGCTAAATTGACGCTTATGGTGCGATTTCCTAACCGCACCGGTTTGGAGTGTCTCATTAATTTAAGATCCGCTATAAATGAAAAAGACAATATGCGAAACTTTAGAAATCGACGCGCTTCATATAACTTTTTATCTTGCACTAACCGGGTTTCCTGACTTCCGCCAGAATGAATTAATTCCTTGACCTTTCTTTGAACAAACGTTATAATATTGAATCTGGGATTATCAAAAATGGGGAGAAATGACAATACGAATTTGCTGTTTTCAAAAAGAGGCGAAAACGTCAATATGAGAAATTTTATAGCGGGGGTATACCGACAGCAAAGAGAATACAAAAGTTTTAGCCCATCCTTCATAAACTGTCCTTTTACTTGGGAAAATCGTCAAATAGATCAGTTGGTTGAGCAAGCTGCGACTCTTTTGGGAGAACTCAACGCTTATGCGGAAATTGTACCAGATGTCGATTTTGCGATTCCAATGAGCATCGCAAAGGAAGCGATGGACTCCAATCTGATTGAAGGCACAAAAACTGAACTTGACGAAGTTGTCCTGCCACAAGCCGAGATTCCTCCAATGAGACGGGATGATTGGCAAGAGGTCCAAAATTATATTGCAGCCATGAATTTCGCAATAGCTGAACTGCCAAGAATCCCGATTTCGATGCGACTTCTCAAAGATGTCCATAAAAGATTACTATCCGGCGTTCGCGGAAAACATAAGGCACCGGGTGAAATTCGCAGAAGCCAAAACTGGATCGGTGGTCCATCGCTTGCCCATGCCCTTTTTGTCCCACCTTCACCAGAGGAACTCCCGGACCTTCTAAGTGATCTGGAAAAATTCTGGCACAACTTATCGCTACAACTGCCGTTCCTCATCAAAATCGCTATCACGCATTATCAGTTTGAAACCATCCACCCTTTCCTTGATGGGAACGGTAGGTGTGGAAGATTGTTAATCGTCCTGCAACTCATTGACGCGCAGATGCTAAACAAACCCATACTTTATGCGTCCACCTTTTTCGAGGAAAACAAGGTTTCATACTACAATTCACTGACTCGCGTTCACACCGCAAATGACATGGAACAGTGGATTATATTTTTCTTGATTGGAATCGTTGAGACCGCCCAGCACGGACTCAGGACATTCAAAGCACTGATGGCACTCCGCCAAGAATATGATGCCAAAATCCTAACGCTTGGTTCTCGATCAAAAAACGCTCATAAATTGCTCCGTTTTATGTACGCTGAACCGATCACCAATGTCAACCGGGTTGTAGAGAAATTAAACATGAACTATCCAACTACAAATCGCCTTCTAAAGTCATTGGCAGCACTTGGTGTGCTAAAGGAAATTACAGGATTCTCCCGGAACCGACTCTTCGTCTTAGAAGAATACCTGAATCTCTTTAGAAGTTAGCAGATTTCTCACAAAAAATCTTGACATCCCCATGTTGCTACGCTATAATAGAATCACCAGTAAATTTCGGGAGGGAATCATGGCAACAAGAGCGGCGCAAACATATCTCACGCCCGAGGAATACATCACTTTAGAACGCAAGGCAATCCCTGACGCTGATACAGTCAGAAGTGAATACGTAAACGGTGAAATAATTGCTATGTCTGGAGCAAGTTTCGCGCACAATCTAATTACTTACAATATCTCCGGTGAATTCCGCATCCGCCTGAGAGGCAGTGGATGCCTTGCATTCGCTAATGAGATGCGTGTGAGTATTCCGTCAGTAAATTCTTATTTTTATCCTGATGTCAGTGTCGTCTGCGAAGAACCTCGCTTTCAAGACGATGTTTTTGACACACTCCTCAATCCGATTGTTATCGTAGAGGTGCTTTCCCCCTCAACAGAGGCTTATGACAGAGGCGACAAATTCGCACACTACCGACAACTCACATCCTTGCAAGAATACATTCTCGTTTCCCAAGACAAGGTGCGCGTTGATCATTATGTCCGACACGCAGCGCAGTGGATTCTCACTGATTTTCAAGAACTTGAGCAGCAACTCCCACTTACTTCCATCCAATGCGAATTACCTCTACAAGAGATATACGAAAGCGTTCCGTTCCCTGAGTAGCACCAATCAATATCCAAAGGTTTCACCTTCCTTGCTGGCGAGGTTTCCTAACCTCGCCTCTATGCATAAATTTTTCTTGACATTATTAGCAAAATCCTGTTATATTACGGGCAATCTAAAATTTTTCACTTTCAAATAACGAGACCAGAAAAATATGCCAGAATCCTTACAAAAACTACAAAATCTCCTCCAACAACTCTTCCGGGCAGATGCCGCCGACCTCGATTTCGGTATCTACCGCATCATCAACTATCGACGTGATCAAATCCAAGCCTTCATCGACGAAGAACTACCGACTATCGTTAACGATGCCCTTGACGCAAATACTGAAATTGAATCTGAACGAAAAGAATTTGAATCTTTACGAGAGCAAATTCCGGACGGTATGTTAGATGCAGATGACAATCCTATCAATGAGGCTTTCGCACAGGTCCCTATTGTCAAGGAATTCTTGGAAGGAAAAGAAAAACTTGGTGAACCACAGCCCCGAAACCAGCGTGAAGATGCCGTCTATAACCACCTCTACACCTTTTTTTCACGATACTATGATAATGGCGATTTCATTCCACGTAAACGCTATTCCCAGACCGAACGCTATGCTGTCCCATATAATGGTGAAGAGGTCTACCTCCACTGGGCAAACCGCGACCAGTACTACGTCAAAAGCGGTGAGCACTTCTCCACCTACCGTTTCAAATCTCAAGACATCACCGTCACCTTTGACTTACGCGATGTAGATGTTGAAAAGGACAACGTACAAGGCGCGAAACGCTTCTTTATTCCATTATCTGCTGAGACAAACTATAAACCAGAAACCAATGATATCTGTATTCCGTTTGAATACCGATCCCTCACCGACTCTGAAAAGAAACGCTACAGTGGACAAAGGCAACAGGATAAAATCCTTGAAGTTGCCGAACCGGAAATCCTGAAATGCCTAATAGGTTATTACAATGCCTTATTTGCTTTAGAGCATCAAACAGATGGTGTAACCACCCTGAAAAAACACCTCCGCGTCTACACCCGCCGCAATACCGCTGATTTCTTCATCCACAAAAACCTTGAGGAATTCCTCAACCGCGAACTCGATGTTTACATCAAAAACGAGGTTATTCCACTATCTGATTTGATTTTAACAAATGTTAACTCTAAGTTAACTACGGGGGGGGGTAAATCCCTGTTTAACAAATAGTAACAATTGGCTTGAAACGGCAACACTCGTTCATAAAATTGCCGCTCAAATTATCAACTTCCTTTCCCACATTGAAGAATTTCAGAAACGTCTCTGGCTAAAAAAGAAGTTCGTCCTCTCCACCGACTACTGTCTTACGCTCGACCGCGTCCCAGAAGAATTTTACCCCGAAATCACACAAAATACTGCGCAACTTGAGGAATGGAAAACCCTCTTTGCTATTCACGAGATAGACAACGACCTCATCAATGCCGACTACACCCAACCACTCTCCGTCGATTTCCTCAAAGAAAATCCGAATCTTGTTTTGGATACCTGTTACTTTAATGCTGACTTCAAGGATCGCCTCTTGGCACATTTCGACGACTTAGATGGCTTGATAGATGGCTTGTTAATACATGGTGAGAATTTCCAAGCACTAAATCTGCTGAAAGAAAAATATCGAGAATCCCTAAAAACCATCTACATTGACCCACCCTATAATACCGATGCCTCCTCGATTCTATACAAAAACAACTACAAAGATTCATCGTGGATGTCGTTAATGGCAGATCGGATTTCAGTTTCACGCGAACTGTTAACAGATGATGGTATTTTCTGCGTCGCGATTGATGATGTGGAAGCCGCTAATCTTCGGCAGCTGCTCCAGCACCTTTTTAACAAAGAAAATGAACTGGGGATTGTAGCAGTCTGTTCTAACCCGGCAGGTCGCCAAAGACCAACAGGCTTTGCTCCTGCCCATGAATATGCGATGTTCTTCAGCCTAACCGAAACCGCACGAGTTGGCCGCCTTGAAAGAACAAAAGAACAACTTGAGAACTCAGAAATTGATGAGCAGGGTCGCTATTTCACATGGAAAGGGCTTAGAAGCGGAGGAGGTCCCAATGCTTTGCGAGGTGCCCGGCCTCGTTTATTCTATCCGCTCTTTGTTAAAGATGAAGGTATCCGAATTCCACACATGGCATGGGATGGCGAAGCGCGACAATGGAATCTCTTGGAATCACCAGATTCTGATGAAACATTGGTACTACCAATTAAACCGGATGGTGAGGAGATGACATGGGGATATGGAGTTGAAACACTAGGAAAAAAACTATCAGAAACTATTGCGAGAACTGATCGAAATGGCAACATTCAAATCGCTGTTAAACGGTATCTAAACGAAGAAGGTATGCTGCCAAAGACTTGGTGGGGTGAAAGGAAGTACTCGTCAACGGTATATGGAACTATATTTTTAACAAATATGCTAGGGGATAGTCTGGCATTCATGTTTCCTAAATCCATCCATTTGGTTGAAGATTGCCTCCATGTTTCCTCTCTTGACAAAAATGATACTGTGCTGGATTATTTCGGCGGTTCCGGTACCACCGCCCATGCTGTTATCAATCTTAACCGTCAAGATAGTGGGAATCGTAAATACATCCTCATTGAGATGGGGCATCATTTCGATACCGTCCTGAAGCCTCGTGTTTTGAAAGCTGTCTACTCCGAAAAGTGGAAAGGTGCTAAACCTGTATCTCGTGAAAGCCGTCTCTCCCATATCATCAAATACCAACGCATTGAATCTTATGAAGACGCATTTAACAATATCAAATTTACCGAGAGCGAAAATTTACTCCTTGATGAACACCAGTTCAGTTATCTATTAGGGGCTGAAACCCGCGAAAGTCCGACATTGTTGAATGTTACTAAACTTCAAAATCCGTTCAGTTATCAACTTGATATCGTCAAAGATATGCAGACACAAACACAGACCATAGACTTTCCCGAAACTTTCAACTACCTCCTCGGCTTATCAGTCCAGACTCGCCAGTGCCTGCAAGATGATAACAGGCGTTACCTTATCTACAAAGGCACAGTCAAGCAAAAACCAGTCGTCATTATCTGGCGTGAAACCGCAGGATGGAAACAACAAGATTGGGAACGTGATTACAATTTCATTCAGAAAAACAAATTCACAGAAGACGCGGCGGAAGTTTATGTTAACACAGATAGCATCGTTCCAGATGCAAAATCTTTAGACCCACTTTTTAAGCGACTCATGTTTTCACAATAAATCTGTTTAAAAAGATTGCTATGCCCTCAAATAATTCACGACGCCAACTCGACAATCACCTCACGCTTCACGGATGGCTCAATAGTCATTTTGGGTACAAAACCACGCGTGACCTTCTCAACGATGTGAAAAACGTTGAAGAAGGCTTCAATCCAAATGGAAGTTCACCTATTTGTGAATTTCTCTTGGCTCGATCAAATTTGAAACCTGAGATTGAGGAATCACTCCGGACCTACGATGCCAACATCAAACGGCATCTGTTCGTTATAAACGACACACGTTCACAGCCAATTATTCTCCGCTATTTCCAATACCTCGCGCTGCTCTACACTGAAATTTTCTTGGATTGGAAATTCAATAGACCCAGGGAATTTCTACGCCAACTCAATGATTTTGTCCAAAGGCGTAATGAGGCAAAAGCCCCTGGCGATGCTATGGATACTCCGTTCACAGACGCGGACCTCGAGAAACTTGCCTTCTGGATGGCAACCGGTGCAGGCAAAACCCTCATTATGCACATCAACTATCACCAGTACCTTCACTACTGCAAAGAGGTATTGGACCACATTGTCCTTATCACACCCAACGAAGGCTTAAGCGAACAACACATACGGGAAATGGCATTTTCTGACATCCGAAGTGAACGGTTTAGCGTAGAACGGAACAAATCTCCACATACGAAAAATGCAGTCCAAGTCATTGAGATTACAAAATTGGTTGAGGAAAAGACAGGTGAAGGCGAAAGTGTTGAAGTTGAAGCATTTGAGGGAAACAACCTCATCCTCGTGGACGAAGGACATAAAGGCAGTGGTGGCGAAGTTTGGCGCAAAATCCGAGAGAAACTCGGTGAAACCGGTTTCACCTTTGAATACAGTGCAACCTTCGGACAAGCACTCGCCGCTGCCAAAAATGCAGACCTCGTTGAGGAATACGGCAAGGCAATTGTCTTCGACTACTCATACCGATATTTCTACAGCGACGGATACGGCAAGAACTTCCGTATCCTTAACGTTCGACACGATGAAGAGACCCAAACCGAAACGCTCCTTTTAGCCAACCTCCTCAGTTTCTATGAACAACGCCGTTATTTCAAGCAAAACACTGAGGCTGTTCGCACCTATGGATTAGAATCTCCGCTATGGGCATTCGTGGGTAGTAAAGTCAATGCTGTTTATACTGAGAACCGCCGCGCCCGTTCCGATGTCCTCAATGTGATCCGTTTCCTGCACCGATTTCTGAAAAACGAAGACAACTGGGCAATTGATACCATTGAGAAGATTTTCGATGGTGATTCCGGCTTATCCGATGACAATGGCAGCGATGTCTTTTGCGACCGATTCAGCTATCTCAAAGAATCCGAGGATACGCCAGCGCAAATTTACACCGCTATCCTCAACGAGGTATTTCACGCGGGTTCAAGTGGGGCATTGTATCTATGTGATGTCCGAAATGCACCGGGTGAAGTTGCATTGAAAACCAGTAACAGTGGTCAATACTTTGGACTTATCTACATTGGGGATACTTCCGCTTTCAAAAAACTCGTCCAAAACGATGATGCAGGCATTGAAACAAACTCCGAAGATGTACTAACAGAGAGCCTTTTTAACAATATCAACACTTTCGACAGTCCAATCAATATCTTGATTGGTGCGAAAAAGTTCATTGAAGGCTGGGACAGTTGGCGCGTCACTGCGATGGGACTCCTTAACATCGGTAGACAGGAAGGCTCCCAGATTATTCAATTGTTTGGTAGGGGTGTCCGCTTACGCGGCAAGAGCATGAGTCTCAAACGCAGTGCTGCCCTTGAGGGTGAACATCCATCCAATATATCTCTCTTAGAAACTTTGAATATCTTTGCTGTTCGTGCAAATTTCATGGCACAATTCAGGGACTATCTCACCCGTGAAGGCGTGCCGCACGAAGAACCGATCCAATTAGAATTACCAATCAAGCCCAACGCAGTTCACCTTGCGAATCGGCTTTATGTGCCAGCAGTCGCTCCTTACCACAAAGCTTCTAAAGGTCAGTGTGTTCCCCTTGCAGTGAGGGGCGGTATCGTTGTTACCCACACCACGCAAAGCGTTGATATTATTCGGAGCAGCTCACAAAGTGGCATCCGGGGTGAACATGCCGAAGCAGCTCTTCAAACTCACATTTCAGAAGCAAGCCTGGAACTCATAGATTGGGAAAAAATTTGCCTGCAACTCCTTGAATATAAACAGGAGAAGCAGTTTCATAACCTCATTTTTGATATAAAAACCCTCAAACAGATTCTCAATCCAAACGAGGGTTTATATAAACTCTCCGTCATGAATGAATCTGAAGTAATACCCACATCATTAGGGGAACTTGAACGTTTAGAGGGTTTGGTTCTGATACTCCTCCGCAAATACATCGCCAAATTTTACAGCGTCATTCAGAAGCAGTGGAGTGGCAACACGGTGCGGTTGCGGAAATTAAATAAAAGAGACCCTAACTTCGCAGATTGGAAAGTTTCCGTTCCGCGAGACGAGGCGGGTGAAATTGAACAGCAGATCCAGCACTTAATAGAAACGGACGAGCTCTATGAAACCTCGGGGGAACACTCCGGATTAATTAGAGTCTTTAACGAGCAGCACCTCTATCAACCACTCCTCGCTATTAGGAAGACCAACGATTCCTGGCGCGCAACACCCCCAGCTTTGGAAACAAGCGAACAACGATTTGTAGAAGATCTACGCGATTATGTTCACCAACAAAGCGAAGAACTTCTGGCAAAAAAGGAGGTTTTTCTTTTGCGCAACCAGAGCCGTGGTAAAGGCATCGGCTTTTATGAAAATGAAGGGTTCTATCCAGACTTCATCCTCTGGATAACCAAAGATACAAAACAACGCATCGTCTTTATTGAACCGCACGGGATGGTGCATGAAGCCATTCACGAGTACAACGAGAAAATCACTCTCTTCAAAAGACTGAAAACGCTCTCTCATGAACGCTTCCGGGGCGAACACGTGCAAATGGATTCCTTTATTATCTCAGAAACAAGTTTCCCTGACCTACGCCAAAAATATCCTGGCATGGACGCATACAGATTTAAAGAATTGCATATCCTATTCCGTAATCCAGCCGATCTGACTTACCTCTCCCCAATCTTCCAACATTCAGACTCGGACACTTCACTATAGTTTAAAAGATTACAGCTTCTCAGAACTTCCATTTTTCGCTTGCCACTACCCCCAAATTATGCTAAAATACCCATAGCATGAACCAGCACGACTTAAAGCACTCCCATAAGGAACTCCATAATCTTCTTGGAACACGCTTCAGCACGGATAGTGCTGTCCGAGACGCGCACGCACGCGATGCCTCCTATCACCGAGGCGCGCTCCCGGATGCCGTCGCTTTCCCGAAAACCAACGCTGAAGTCGCCGAAATCGTCAGAATCTGTGGAAAATATAAAATGCCGATAGTCCCTTATGGCACGGGCACAGGTGTTGAAGGTGCTGTTGTCACAACCGAAGGCACACTCTGCATCGCACTGAACGAAATGGACCGTATCCTCCGGGTCAGTCAAGACGACAGAGACGCCACCGTCCAAGCAGGTGTAACACGTCTGCAATTGAACACACATCTCGCGGAGATCGGTACGCAACTCCATTTTTCTGTCGATCCGGGGGCGGATGCCTCATTGGGTGGGATGGCAGCGACGCGGGCATCTGGTACAAGTGCTGTCCGATACGGTACAATGCTCGATAACGTCCTCAGTTTGACTGTCGTCACTGCTGATGGCTCCATCGTCCGGACGGGGAGCAGAGCGCGGAAGTCTGCCGCAGGCTACGATCTCACTCGTCTTTTCATCGGTTCTGAAGGCACACTGGGGATCATCACCGAAATCACGCTCAAATTAACACGGTTGCCGGAAGCTGTCGCATCTGCTGTCTGTGCGTTCCCAACCGTAGCTGCAGCCGTAGACACCGTTATTGAACTCATAGGCAAAGGAGTTAGTATCGCCCGTATCGAGCTTTTAGATGAACGCCAGATGGATGCCGTCAACAAATATGCGGGATTGGCGTATGAGGTTGCACCGACACTTTTCTTTGAATTCCACGGTTCCAAGCACACCGTCGCAGAGAGTTCAGAGATTGCCGGGACCATCGCAGCCGTACACGGGAGTGGCGATTTTCGATGGGCAACAGACGACGACGAACGCAAACGCCTCTGGCAAGCACGATACGATAGTTACTACGCTGCTTTGAACCGTCGTCCCGGTTCCGTTGGCTACGTCACCGATGTCTGTGTCCCGATATCCGAACTCGCCGAATGCATTGCTAAAACAAAAGCACTCCTCGCTAAATCGGACCTTCTCCCGTCGCTCCTCGGACACGTCGGAGACGGGAATTTTCATGTCGTCTTCCCGCTTGAAGCGGATAACGACGATGAATTAGCAGAAGCACAACACCTCAGCCATCAGATTGTAGACATCGCTTTAGAGATGGGAGGCACCTGCACCGGTGAGCACGGTGTCGGTATTGGTAAACGAAAGGCACTACAAAAGGAACACGGATCGGCAATTGATTTAATGCGTGCTATCAAAAATGCTTTGGATCCTCTAAACTTAATGAACCCGGGCAAGGTGTTCTTATAGACGCGTTTCCAACCGTGTAGCGTAGAGGAAAGTATGCAAAACAACTGGAAAATCCTCATCACCGATTATGCCTGGCCCTCCATAGAGCCTGAACGACAAGTGCTCGCTGAAATCGGGGCGGAACTCATCGCCGCAGAGACTGGTGACGAGGCAGAACTCCTAACTCTCGTGCCAATCATGGATGGCATCCTCACCTGCTGGCAACCCGTTCGCGCGCCTGTCATTGCTGCTGCTGAAAATTGTCAAATTATCGGACGTTGCGGTATCGGACTGGACAACATTGATGTCGAAGTCGCTACGGAACACGGCATCATTGTAACCAATGTCCCGGCGTATTGTATTGATGAGGTCTCCGACCACGCAATGGGACTTCTGTTGGCATGTGCGAGAAAAATCTCGCGCTTCGATCGGGCAGTCAAAGGGGGCACGTGGGAACAGAACATCGGACCATCGATGCGTAGAATCCGTGGCAAAACACTCGGCGTTGTCGGCTTCGGACGGATTGCGCGGTCAATTGTGCCGAAAGCGAAGGCGTTTGGATTTACAATCAACATCTGCTCGCCACGTACTGATCCCGAATTAATTCAGCAGTCCGGCGCACAAAAGGTTTCGTTTTCAGAGCTCCTCGCAACCTCTGATTTCATCACCATCCACGCGCCGCTAACATCAGAAACTCAGGGGATGTTTGGCGAGGGAGAATTTCGGGCGATGAAGCCGACGGCTTATCTGATTAACACGGCACGTGGCGGTATTGTGGATACCGTTGCACTCACCACTGCGCTCCACAACGCTGAAATCGCTGGGGCAGGTGTGGATGTATTGGAAGCTGAACCACCTGAAGAGAACGAAGAATTGCTTACCCTTGACAACGTCGTCGTTACACCGCACGCCGCTTTTATCTCAGAGGAATCGATTCTTGACTTAGAGATCGCTGCTGCCACGTGTGTCGTAGAAGTACTAACGGGGAAATTGCCAGAATCCGTCGTGAACCCGTCAGTTCTGGAACAACCGAACCTCCGCGCAAATTTTTAAACTATTGTTACTGTTCCACTCTACATTCCATACCGAACCGCAAGGTAAAATTAAAAACCCTGCAGCAACGGTGCAGGCGGATATACGGAGGTGATAGACCCCTTGCTAAAACATAGGGACTTCCGCAAAGTTTTTCTAAGCGAAAGCATTTGTGGCTTCAAACGACATTGCTTTCATTTTGAGAATGTCAAAAACGAAAGACTTCCTATGCCTAAGCACAAGGGACGCTATCCCGACCCCGCACCGAAGTGCCTTATGAACAGTTTGATGTGCTACGAGAGGCTTAACCTCTTTACATTCTCGTGGGATACAACATTACTTGGATTTCCCGAACACATGTCAAGCATATTTTAGATATTTCTTGAGGCGTATGAGGCTTTTACACAGTCGTCTCAAATACCAAGCAATATACCAGTGCATCAACTGCAACCAATGCCGAATACAAAGAAAAGTGTATCACATTTTTAGTCAAAAGTCAAAGGTTTTTTTGACACAATACAGGAGCGGTTCTGTATCCCCCGTCTAAAGACTGGGGGTTTTAGAACCGAAGATTTGGATAAATAAATATGAAATCCCAAGTCCACTCAAACCAACCGCAAGGGATAATTAAAAAACTCCCTGATGCAACAGGACATTTCGGACAATTCGGGGGCAGATACGTCCCCGAAACACTCATGCCCGCCCTTTTAGAACTCGAAGAAGCATACGTGAAGCTCAAAGACAATCACGACTTCCAACAAGAATTTCAATACTACCTCCGTGAATATGTCGGAAGACCGAATCCGCTCTATTATGCCGAACATTTGACAGAGACGCTCGGCGGCGCGAAAATATATCTCAAACGCGAAGACCTCAACCATACAGGTGCACACAAAATTAACAGCGCGATCGGTCAAATCCTCCTCGCACGATGGATGGGCAAAAAACGCATCATCGCTGAAACCGGGGCAGGACAACACGGGGTCGCAACAGCCACCGTCGCCGCAAAGTTCGGTATGGAGTGCGAAGTGTATATGGGTGAGGAAGACATAGAACGGCAGGCACTCAATGTTTTCCGTATGCAACTGATGGGGATAAAAGTGGTGCCTGTTAATTCCGGGTCCCGGACCCTCAAGGATGCGATCAACGCCTGCTTCCGAGATTGGGTCACCAACGTCCGAACCACTTACCTACTTCTCGGTTCGGTTGTCGGCGCGCACCCGTATCCTATGATCGTTCGAGACTTTCAATCCGTCATCGGGGACGAAGCGAGGTCACAGATTTTGGAGCAGGAAGGCACACTACCCGATTGCGTCGTCGCCTGTGTCGGTGGTGGGAGCAATTCACTCGGTATGTTCTATCCTTTCTATGCCGATGAATCCGTTCGGCTTATCGGTGTGGAAGCCGCGGGCGAGAGCATCCGAAGTGGACGACACGCCGCACCTCTCACTGCGGGCAGCGTTGGGGTCTTTCACGGTGCGAAGTGCTATCTGTTGCAGGAGGATGACGGTCAGATAACTCCTGCCCACTCGATCTCGGCAGGATTGGATTACCCCGGTGTCGGACCGGAACACAGTTATTATCGCGAGACCGGTAGGGCGGAATACGTACCGGTTACCGATGCAGAAGCGGTGGAAGGATTCCGATTGTTATCGGAGACAGAGGGCATCATCCCAGCATTGGAGTCCGCACATGCTATTGCCTATCTGCGTGAGCTTGCTCCTAAACTCGGTAAAGACAAAGTTATCGCTGTCTGTCTTTCAGGGCGCGGCGACAAGGATGTTTACACGATCGCAAGTGAATTGGGCATCAACCTTTGAATTTATCTGGGGTACTGCTGGTGCGAAGTATCGCGCCCTCAAGGTCGCTCCTACAGCAAGAGTTCTCAAGCAGTAAATCGAAATTATTGGAGAACTGAATACTTCTGTCTCATGTTTAATTGAAAAAAATTACTATTGAGGTGTACTCTATGGTATAATTATCTCACTCAACCTTTAATTTTGGTCCGTAAACTACCAAAGCTGTGTGAGTTCATAGCAAGCGAGGTGGCCCTATGACGCGCGAAACCGTAGACTCTGCTTCAAACTCGTCCCTGCCGCAAAAAGTCCGCAAGTTCATCAAGTGGGCCTCACATCGAGACGGTCCTGTCAGGAACTGGCGATATATCCCGACGCATGTGCTCTTACGAAAACTGCGCTCGGAATCCGCTGAAATGCGTGCTTATGCCGCCGAAGGGTTAGGCGGTGTTGGTGGTGTTTATGCCGTCGCGCCACTCATCAATGCCTTAAACGATAACAATTCGACCGTTCGCCGTTTCGCCATTTCCTCCCTCGGGCATATCCGCGATGAACGTGCGATTGATGTGCTCATCCCGTTTCTACAAGACGAGGAAGCAGACATGCGTTGTGCCGCTGTCGTTGCCCTTGGTGAATTAGGACTCGACGAAGAGAGGACTTCAAGCCCACCTGTCCAGATCATAGATGCACTTATAAGCAGCATCCTGGACACCGACAGAGCCGTTTGTTCTGCCGCTATCGTCGCTTTAGGTAGAATTGGTAACACACAAGCCGTCTCCGCGCTGAATGCATTGGCAGAAACCACTGAGAGCGAATGGATCCGCCGCTACATCAGTGAGGCGTTACATCAAATTGAAGAGCAGAACGTCTAACGAAATTCTCAAAAATTTTCCTTGATTTTGACGACCCGATTTTGTATAATATATATTAAGTTTATTCTGCGCAAGTGCCCCAATATCTTCCCGCAAGTGGGGTTGCTCCTATTTGAATAATCTCGCGTGGCAGGGCCTGTTAAAAAACTGCGAATTCTTCTGGAACCGTAGCCCTAACAAAGTGGAGGGCGGATTTAAGAAAAGCGCATCCATGGTTCAATCTGCGTCTTTCTTCCGCAAGGTAAAATTAAAAATTTCAAATCCGGGTACGTTAGCATTATCGGCGCGCCGAATGTCGGTAAATCCACCCTGCTCAATACCATTTTAGGGCAGAAACTCGCGATCGTCACCCCAAAACCACAAACGACTCGCAATCAGATTCGCGGGATTGTTACCACAGATGCCCATCAAATCATTTTTGTCGATACGCCCGGACTGATGAACCCCAAGTACCGCTTACAAAGTGAGATGGTCAAAACCGCGTATGGTGCTTTAGGGGACGCAGATGTCGTCCTTTTTGTGATTGATGTAAAGCGCCCAGACCCCGAGATTGAGGATAGAATCCTAAAACGCCTCAAGCGTAATAAACTAACAACAATTCTCGTTCTCAATAAGGTAGATCTCGTCGCGAAGCCCACCTTGCTCCCTATTTTCGAGGACTACAATCAGAAATTTGAATTCGCACACATGATACCTATCTCCGCATTAACTGCTGATGGTGTACCGCTCCTGCTTGAGCAGATTGAAACTTACCTACCCCTGGGACCTCGCTATTTTCCAGAGGACCAACTCAGCGACCTTCCTGAACGCTTTTTTATCGCCGAAACCGTTCGTGAAAAGATTATGCTCCTGACCCAACGCGAAATCCCTTACGCTTCCGCTGTTGTTATTGAAGAATTTGAAAAACGCCAGAATAATAAATCGGGTGAAATTATCTATATCCGAGCCATTGTCTATGCAGAACGACAGACACAAAAGCAAATTATCATCGGTAAGGGCGGCAAGTTGGTTAAACGGGTCGGTGAACTCGCACGCATTGATATTGAGAAATTCTTAGATACCCGCGTCTTTTTAGAAATCTACGTAACAGTCAAAGCCGATTGGCGCAAAGATGCGCGTAAACTCAAAGAGTTAGGCGGTTTTATAGATATTTAACCCCGTTCTTCTAAATAAAAAAATTAACAGGACCTACGCAAAATTGGATTCTATGCCAAAATTGAGGCGATATTCCGCAAGAATGCGCAATAATGCACGTCGCATTTGGGCGAGTACGCCGCAGAATTGCGCTACTACGAACCAAAGACCGCACAAAAACGGGGAAACTGCGTAAGTCCTAATTAAAAAAAGGAACTCAAGTTTAAACCCACCCGTTTAACCGCAAGGAATAATTAAAAAATGACAGAAGAGTCGATTCTCGTGCAGGGGGCGCGCGAGCACAATCTCAGAAACATTGACATCCAACTCCCGAAAGACAAACTCATCGTTTTCACCGGCGTTAGCGGTTCGGGCAAATCATCAATGGCAATTGATACCGTTTACGCCGAAGGACAACGACGATATATCGAGTCTTTATCGGCGTATGCACGGCAGTTTTTAGGGCAACTCGGCAAGCCGGATGTAGATGAAATTGTTGGATTATCTCCTTCCATTGCTATTGATCAAGGGTCAACCGGACATAACCCGCGTTCCACTGTAGCGACCATAACTGAAGTCTACGACTACCTCCGCGTTCTCTACGCACGTGTCGGACAATTCCACTGTCCCGAATGCGGACGTGAAGTCGGTTCGCAAACTGCCGCGGATATCGTCGAAGCCTTGATCGATTACCCAGAACGTACAAGACTTATCATTTTGGCACCGATTCTCAGGGGGTCCCGCGGTGCCCACGAAAGAGAGCTTGAAGATTTACGCAAGGCGGGTTTCGCGCGGTTACGGATCGATGGTGAGATATACGAACTCCGACCGGGGCTTACCCTCAATCCTAATCAACGGCACGATATTGATGTCGTCATTGACCGGGTTGTTATCAAAGACGGAATTGAAACTCGCCTCGCGCAAGCCGTGTATACTGCCCTCATGCGTGGAGACGGAAGTCTTCTTGTTCACGTTGTTCCTACTGAAGGCGAGGGATCTCCATTTGTAACAGAGGAAGACGACCTATTGTTCAGCGAGGATTACACCTGCGCGCACTGCCGGATCAGTTTCGTGAAACCCGAACCTCGCCACTTCTCTTTCAACAACCCTGATGGAATGTGCGTGAATTGTCGGGGTTTAGGCGTAGAAATGGGAATCTTACCGAGGTTAATCGTTCCAGATGATACACGCTCCATCATGCAAGGTGCCATACGTCTGTGGGGACCGCTTGATAAGCGAGACACCCACAAGGAAAAGGTGATCGCTGAAGCACTCGCCAAACACCTCGGATTCGATATTGAGACCCCTTGGAAAGACCTCACACCGGAACAGCAACATGCCGTTCTCTACGGCACTGGCGACGATATTCTTACGATTCCCACCCCCAGTACAGGTAGACACAAAGGGCGGAAACAAAGACGGCAATATCGCGCCCGTTTTCACGGAATCATTCCAACTGAAGAGCAGAAGTACCGTTTTGAAGATGATGATGAAACCGATGAGGACACCTTCCCAGACTATTTTGTCAAAATGCCGTGCAGGACATGTGAGGGAACCCGACTTAACCCGTGGGTGAAAGCCGTGACGATAGGCGATACATCTATAACGAACCTTCTTGAAATGTCCATTCAGGACGCAACTGAATTCTTCGGCGAGTTAGTCCTACCAGAGCGCGAGACGTTCATAGCATCGGAACTGTTGAAAGAAATTCGAGGACGGCTCGGATTCCTTATGGATGTCGGATTAGGATACTTAACGCTCGCTCGTTCTGCACCGACACTCTCTGGCGGCGAAGCGCAGCGGATTCGTCTTGCGAGTCAGGTCGGGGCGGGATTACGCGATGTCACCTACGTCCTTGATGAACCCAGTATCGGTTTACATCCACGCGACCACGCCGGTTTGCTGATGACCCTCTTAAACTTGCGAGATCAGGGGAACACCGTTATTGTCGTTGAACACGATGAGGCAACCATGTTAGTGGCTGACCTGATTGTCGATTTCGGTCCGGGAGCGGGGATTAAGGGTGGAAAGATAACGGATATCGGCACACCCACACAGTTCATGGAGGAGAGCAATACGCTCACTGCCCAATATCTCCGAGGTGATAAGGTAATCGTTCAACCGGAATCTCGTCGTCCCACAGGGGATAGGTGGGTGCAAATCAACAATGCACGTCAGAACAATCTCCAAAGTATCAGCCCTAAAATACCGGTAGGTACGCTCTGCTGTGTAACCGGTGTGAGCGGTTCTGGAAAAAGTTCCTTAATTCACGATATTCTCTACAGTGCACTCGCCCGCGATCTCATGAAGGCAAAGACTGTGCCCGGGGATTACGACGATATTCGAGGCATCATCGAAAACAAGAGTGTTCCGGTCTCTAAGGTCATAGACAAAATTATAAACATTGACATGGCACCCATCGGACGCACGCCACGTTCCAATGCCGCAACCTACACAAAGGTCTTTGACGGTATTCGCGCACTCTATGCCGGTCTCCCTGATGCGAAATTGCGAGGCTATAAACCCGGACGATTTAGTTTCAACGTCACCGGGGGTAGATGTGAAGCCTGTAGTGGTAACGGGGCGAAAAAAGTCGATATGGGACTGCTCTCCGATGTCTGGGTGGAGTGTGAAGTGTGTGAGGGAAAACGCTTCAACAGCGAAACCCTCGCTATTAAATACAAGGACAAAAACATCTCTGAAGTCCTTGAAATGGATATTGGTACTGCACTTGCACATTTCGCCGATATTCCAAAGGTCGCAAGAGGGTTGAAACTGCTCCACGATGTCGGTTTAGATTACATTAAACTCGGACAACCCGCACCCACACTTTCAGGTGGTGAAGCACAACGTATCAAACTCTCACGGGAACTCTCCAAACGTGGCACGGGTAAAACGCTCTATATCCTTGATGAACCTACAACCGGTTTACACTTTGACGATGTGAATAAATTGTTGATGATACTCCATCGACTTGTAGACGATGGCAATACGGTTGTCGTTGTCGAACATAATCTGGAAGTCGTCAACTCTGCAGATTACCTCATTGATTTGGGACCTGAAGGTGGCGTTGGTGGCGGCACTATCGTTGCGGTGGGGACCCCTGAAGAGATCGCAGAAATGCCTGAGTCTTATACGGGTCGGGCACTCCGCGGTGATTTCGATATCTGGCGGAATAGCGGTCAGCGGTCAGCGATCAGCAGTCAGCAAGAGGTTGGAAGGATGGAAGAACGGCAGGATGGGGCTTTCACCCTTCCACCCTTCCATCTAAATGCTGAGAACCGAAGGCTGGCAGCCGAAAACCAATATATTATTGTGCGGGGTGCTACGGAAAATAATCTCAAAAATATTGACATTGATATTCCGCACCGAAAGATGACCGCATTGACCGGCGTGAGTGGTTCCGGTAAGACATCGCTCGCACTTGATACCGTTTATGCTGAAGGACAGCGCCGCTATATAGAGACACTCAGCACTTACGCACGTCAGTTTATAGGGCAGATGGAAAAGCCCAAAGTCTCAAAAATTGAAGGGCTTTCGCCTGCGATTGCTATTTCGCATGCCAACGCCGGGCAGAACCCAAGATCCACTGTCGCCACGATCACGGAGATACACGATGGACTCCGCACGGTTTACGCCAGATGGGGCAAACCCTACTGTCCCGATTGCCAAGAGGAGGTACAGCCACAGACAGCGGAGGAAATAACAGCGCAGGTTTTTGAACGACTCCGCGAACAACGGGTGGATGTCCTCGCCCCTCTCACAAATTTCTTCCTTCTGCCTGAAGATAAAGAAGGTGTGTCAAGGGGTAAAATTGTTGACGTTAGTGCAAGTGAGTCGGCATTCGCTTTAAAAGGGAACGAGGATTACGCCGATGTATTCCGTCGATTGCAAAGAGCAGGTTTTGTGCGCGTCCAAATTGATGGTGAAATTCACCGACTTGATGAAGTTCCAAAGCTCAGTAGAGGTATTCACCATGAAATCTTTATTGTCATTGACCGCATTGAGCTTGTAGATGAAGAAAAAAGCCGTTTTACGGAGGCGGTGGAGTTGGCGCTCCTTCAAAGTGGCGGGTTCGTGTTAGTGCAAGCCTATAGAGGCTCGCAGGACAATGAAAAAAGAGAACGCGGAGAAACAACGGGGCGGCATTTCCTTAGCGAACACGCGATGTGCCGTTCGTGCGGCAGTAACTTTGGGCAATTGACACCACGCCACTTCTCTTTTAACAACAAAGTCGGGGCGTGCGATTTCTGTGATGGACGCGGACGAAACATGCATCCACCGTATGACGCGTGCAACCAGTGCCACGGTACACGACTGAAACCCTTTCCAAGTTGCGTTAGATTTGAAAATGCAACCGTCTCTGAATTGATGGCACTGTCAATTACCGAAATTATTGAGTTCTTCGATACTCGGCTAAATCGGATCGAGGCGGAAGTTGTTTCAAATGATACGGAGACTGATAGGAGCGATCTTCTGATCGCAACGGGTGTGTCAACCTCAAGAGCGACGCATCCAGCACTTCACATTCATACTTCACCTGAGTTTGAAGCCGAAGTTCTACGCCAAATCCGGACGCGGCTCCAGTTCTTGGAGGATATTGGTCTCGGTTATCTGGCGTTGGACCGTGGAGCACCGACACTTTCCGGCGGCGAAATGCGCAGAATCCAACTCGCAAGCCAACTCGGTAGCGGACTCACCGGGGTAACCTACATTCTCGATGAACCGAGCATCGGCTTACACCCACGCGACCAAGAACGCCTCATTACGGCACTCAAGGAACTCCGCGATATCGGCAACAGCGTCCTCGTCGTTGAACATGACCGCGATACAATATTAGCCTCCGATCATGTAATTGACTTCGGTCCCCAAGCGGGCAAAGGCGGTGGCGAGATTGTTGCTATCGGTGCCCCGGATACCTTTCAACAATCAGCAATCAGTGATCAGCAATCAGTGATTAGCACACAACCGGTAGCCCGTAACGAAGTGGAGGACGACTCTAAAGAAAGGCACGCCAAAACGCAAACCCCCGAAAGGGACTCGCAAGGTGAAATTAAAAAATCGTTGACGCAAGCCTATCTTTCCAATGAAGTGGCGATTCCTGTTCCGAAAACTCGACGCGAGGGCACTGGCAAACAGTTAGCAATATTCGGAGCGCAAACGAACAATCTCAAGGACATTGATGTCGAGATTCCTCTCGGAACGCTCACCTGTGTAACCGGCGTTTCAGGGTGTGGAAAGAGCTCGCTTGTTGAAGGCACACTAAAACCCGCCCTTGAAAGCCGGAGTTCTATCAAAACCGGCGATCCCAAGGACCGTCGCTATACCCATTATCTCAGGGATGGCAACCGAGAACCGATATATAACGACTACGGGCTACCGGAGTATGAACGCATCCGCGGTGTTAGCCATATCAAACGTCTCATCAATGTAGACCAGAAGGCGATCGGAGAAACGCCACGTTCCAACCCAGCGACTTATACCGATCTGTTCACGAAAATCCGTGAACTCTTCGCTGAACAACACGATGCAAAACTACGTGGGTATAGTATGGGAGCGTTCAGTTTCAACCTCGCACAGGGACAGTGTCATGTTTGTGAGGGACACCGTTTTAACCGTGTTGAGATGCATTTTCTCCCAGATGTCTGGATGCCGTGCGAGACGTGTAATAGCACCGGTTACAGTATGGAGACACTTGAAATTCGTTACAATGGTAAAAATATCGCCGAGGTCTTGAAGATGTCAGTTGACGAGGCACTCGCATTTTTCGACGAGAATCCGCGTATCTGCCGGACGCTCCAGATGTTAACGGATGTCGGACTCGGTTATATAGAATTGGGACAATCGGCGACAACACTCTCCGGTGGTGAAGCGCAGCGCGTCAAGCTGGCGAAAGAGTTGGCACGTCGCCAAACGGGTTCAACGCTCTATATCATGGACGAACCGACAACAGGACTCCACTTTGACGACATCCAAAAACTCCTCAAGGTGTTGAATAGACTCGTCGATGCTGGCAACACAATTATCGCTGTCGAACATAACATTGATGTTATCAAATCCGCAGATTGGATCATCGACTTGGGACCGGAAGGCAGCAAAGGTGGCGGAGAAGTCGTTGCGATGGGCACACCAGAGGAAATCGCCTCGGTCCAAGAATCCCACACTGCACGTTTCTTACGCGAGGTCTTGTAGAACGTTTTTTATTATACCTTGCGGATTCCTTTCCATTTTCGTTTTTCAAGTCATTTTTTAAGTCTGAAGCAACGTCCCACGGAATGCCACACGCACAAATGTAATACGAGGAATGAATTTAGTCTATCCCCAGACTAAATCTCGTGTTGGTGCGCAAAAACCCCTCCATTTCATTATAGACTTACGGTTACGTTCTATTTTTAAGACAGCAGCCTGAAACAACGGTGCAGGCGACTCTGGAGCGAGGACAATTCGGGAACTAATTGTTTGATCTAACGCTTTGCGAATCATTAAAAAACCTTGACAAATTCTCGGATATGTGGAATGATAATACATGTATCTAT
This sequence comes from Candidatus Poribacteria bacterium, assembly GCA_965232545.1. GTDB lineage: Bacteria > Poribacteria > WGA-4E > WGA-4E > WGA-3G > WGA-3G. The sequence continues at coordinate 5,294,281 of OZ246979.1, read as the reverse complement.
CAAAAATGTCGTATCCATAATGCAAATTCCAGATTACTATCAAATCTTAGAAATCGAGCGGGATGCTACCGCTCTCGAAATAAAAAGAGCCTATCGGATACTCGCAAAACGCTACCATCCCGATAAAAATCCGGAACGGACCGCTTTTGCGGAAAAGATGTTCCGCGAAGTCTGTAATGCCTATAACACGCTCCAAGATAAGAAACTGAAATTTGACTATGATCGGACGCTACAGACGATCGAACGGCAGCAGAAGTCCCGTGATGTATATCTTGACAGACTGAGTAGGCTCAACCAGACTTACGCCAAGTTAGAATTGCTATTGCAAGCACTGCTCCATCACAATTATGAGACCGGCGTTTCCATGTACGAGCAGCTGCAGCACCACTCCGAAGAAATTGGGAGAGAATTGCGCATTGATGACTTCCTTAGTTATGAAGAGAGTCGGGACTGTGAATTCCTCATCGCCGAAGCATACCAAAAACTCGGATTTTCTAACGGCGACCCGTCTTCTGTTCTTGATCGATACCGAAAAATTGAACAGGCAATGCTAATTTATGAATCCTTGTTGTCTGCCGAAACAAAACGCCCCTGTTTCAGGCACTTCATCGGAGAGGTCAAAGACCGTCTCAAATTCATCTATCTCTATCATTTCAGTGTTGAGGGGTACGACCAAACACACCCAATTCCGTTGACGAAAATCCGTGAATTAAAACTCTCGAAACGCGAGACCGCATGGATGTACAAAAAGATTGCGGAGTTCTACGTTGAGATTAATCGGTTTCCAGAAGCACGAACCGTTTTGAAAATGGCATTTGAATTGCAACCCCGCCTTACCGGTGCCAAGAAAATCTGCCAAACCCTAAATATGGGTTCTCTTTTGTGATAAAACTAATGTAGGAACGATCTCCGAATCGCGACGTTCTTATCAAAGGTCGCTGATGAAGTCGCATGGCTCGGAAAAAAGATGCAGGAATTGCTAACCACTTACGAACAACAGGATATTACCGAACGCCAGCCTGTAACTTTTGAGCACGTCGAGCAGATATGGACAGAAACCGTGTCACCGGCTTTGAAAACCTTTGAGACGATGAAAAATCCGGAAGAATCGCCACCGGAAGATTCACAAGGGTTTCGCCAGTGCAAACTTCCGGAACTTTCCTAACCGACTGACCGAACTGCAAGGAAAAATTAAAAATGGAAACCACAAACGGACAACTCGCTGATAATTACCGAAAGGACGGTTTCTTGACCGGCATTCACATTTCCGATGAAGCTGAAGCAACGCACCATCGGCAAGCCTACAATGCGTTAGAAGCGGAAGTCGGTGCAGAGAAATGTGAAATCGGTCTTGTTGATTGGCATTTCGACTATCAATTTATCTGGGAAATCGCAACACATCCAAAGATCGTGGATGTCATTGAGGCACTTATCGGTCCCGATGTGATGCTGTTAGCCACACATTTCTTCTGCAAGTACGGTCCCCGCGAGAAATTCGTCGCATGGCATCAGGACGTGACCTACTGGGGACTTGAACCACCGGATGCAATCACCGCCTGGTATGCCATAGATGACAGCGATACCGGGAACGGCTGCATGCAGGTCATCCCCGGAAGCCATCAGCGTGGCATCAAGGAACATGGAAAGTCTGAACAGGCAGGCAACCTACTGAGCATCAATCAGGAAGCTCCCGTCACCGAGGCAGAGGCAGAAACCGCCGTAGATTTAGTGCTAAAAGCCGGTGAGATGTCCATCCACCATGGACAGATGATCCATGGTAGTCTACCCAATCATTCTACACGTCGGAGGTGTGGTTTGACGGTTCGCTACATAGATCCATCCGTGAGGCAGGCAGAGGAGAATTCACTGAAACGTCCTTGGAAACCGATTCTGCTACGGGGTGAAGATCGATACCAGAATTTCACGACTGTCCCGAATCCGTTTTAATGGCAGTCGGCAGTTAGCAAAGAGGCAGTCAGCAAGAGAGTATCGTTAAACGAAAATCTCTGAACCGAAAGCCGACACCCCCAAAAAAATGAACGATCATATCTACGATACAATCATCATCGGTGCTGGTGGCATGGGAAGCGCGACCGCATACCATCTCGCCAAGTCCAGCGCGAACGTGCTGGTCTTAGAACAGTTTCAGCGTGGACACACGTTTGGCAGTTCACACGGTGAAACCCGTATCATCCGTTTCTTCTATGATAAACCTTTCTACACCGAGCTGATGAAAACCGCCTACGCCGAATGGCGCGACCTCGAATCGGTATCTGGGAAATCGCTGCTGTTTATCACAGGCAGTGTCGGTATCGGCGCAAAGGGGAACCCGTATGGACGCGCGACACGACAAAGTTTAGATGCCGCAGGCGTTGAATCCGAGTGGTGGGATGCGGCACAGTTAGCGGAACGTTTTCCGCAATTCCGATTGGCAGATGATATGGAGATCCTCTATCAGAAGGACACGGGTTTTCTCCGTGCCGCCGAATGTGTCTCCACCCACTTGCAGTTGGCGGAACAACACGGTGCGACAATCCGGGAGGAGACCAAGGTTACCAACATCGATTGGCAGGCAGATGTTCCGACCGTTCGGACCGAAAACAGCCAATTTCATGGTAGGAAAGTCGTCGTGACAGCCGGGGCATGGGCTGGCACCCTACTCGCGGAACTGAATCTCCCGCTCACGGTTACAAAACAGCAGGTATGCTACTATCAGCCTGCAGACAGTAAACGTTTCCAGCCAGACCGGTTTCCAGTCTTCACGGAAGTGACCCCTGATGGAGAATTCATCTATGCTATTCCGGCTTTTGGTTCTTTTGATAAACAGGGTGGGGTAAAAATTGCACGGCACGGAAAAGGACAGGTTATCTCCCCTGATACACCCGAACGCACCCCTGACGCAGATTACATTGCCCATATAGATGCTTACGTCCAAGAACGCCTCCCGGAACTTGGAAAAACCACGCATACCGAAGTCTGTCTCTATACTGAAACGCCAGACGAAGACTTCATCATTGACGCACACCCGCACTGTCCAGATCTACTGATTGCGGCAGGTTTCTCAGGGCACGGGTTCAAGTTTTGTGCCCTTGTCGGACGTATTATGAGTGAACTCGTCCGATACGGTAAGACAGGTTTTGACATTTATCCATTTCATATTGACCGAGAACACAAAATCTCAAGCGGTGTTCCAAGGTTGCGATCATGACGAATCAGATGCGAATACAACTAATTGTGGGTGTGATTTCCGTTGGTGTTGTGTTAATCTGCGTTATGTTGTTCTTCCCCATGCCGCGCGGTTCCGATCTCACCATCCAAGCACCCGCGCCGCCGCGGGAAGTTACACCTGTTCCATTGCCGCCCCCAATCCCGTCAGTCATCGCTGTGAAAGCAAATTTGCCCATACAGGACGTCACAACGGTAGCAGAATCCGCACTCAGAGACTATCTCAGCAAACCCATCCAACGAAAAGACGGTGCGATTACGTCCGCGATCAAACTTAATCTTGATCCACTCACGATGACGGGCGCGGCGGATGGAACCGTATCGGTGAAAGTTCCATTCCAGTTCAGCGGGTGGGCGCGCGTCTCGAAAAAAATTTTCGGACAGGTCGTCCAGAAGCGTGAAGACATTCAAGGAACTGCGACTGCATCGCTAACCCTGACCCCAACACTTAACTCGGATTGGCGTATTACCGCCAAAACAACCTCTGATATTTCCATCGAGAAAGCGGAAATTCAGATTTTAGGCATCACAATTTCGGTGCGTCGGATCCTGACCGAATTGGTGCGAGAGGCAGTCCTCCCCAAATTAGAGAACCTCATTGTCGAATACATCACCAATATAGACGTAAAGGCCCGTGTCGCCGGTTTATGGACGAAACTCCACGAACCGATAGTTATCAATCAAGAACCGCCAATCGCACTCACCATAGAGCCGCTGAAAATCCTGGCACAACAGTTGTCGAGTGATGGGCAAACCCTCTCGTTCAGTCTTGGCATAGAAACCTACATTCAAGTAAATATGGGAAATGTATCAATCGGTTCTTCCAACAATCCGATCACCGACTTGCCGGACATCCGATTTGTGGACACTCTCGAATCGGGTTACCAGATTATTACCCCGATTGAAATAACTTACGCCACTGTTGAAAACCTTGCCAAGCCCCTTGTTGAAAAACCGCACAAACTCAAAGGAATTGATACACTCGTTAAAAAGTTGACCCTCTACGGCAGCGGCACTCAGCTCGCCGCAGGGATTGAATTCAGCATGCCTGCGTTAGGCGCGGACGGACAACTCTATCTGCTCGGAACACCAGTATATGACCCGACGATGATGTCCATTTCTGTTACTGAATTTGACTATACACTCACGACACGAAACCTACTCTTGGATATCGCACAAGCCACTGGGGAAGGTTTCTTTCCGAACCTCCGAACAACGGTGGAAGAGAAACTTGTCTTTCCGTTGGAAGATCAACTCGCCACACTCCACGGGAAATTGGCGGATGTCATCGCAGAACGCTCGATCAGTTCGTCAGTCGTTTTGCGCGGCACCGTAGATACTGTTACACCGGAGGCACTTTATCTCACGCAGACAGGCGTGCATATCCCATTCCGCTTACAAGGAAATCTCGCTTGTGAGGTGAGCATTAATTCTTCTCGGTTTCCGTAGTTTTCATTATTGCCTTACTTTTCCTTGACATTCGCGGAAGTTTCAGGCATACTTAAGGAAATGCTCGACGGTCTCTACGATTCTGTCGGAATTTTTGAGGTTTAGGAGGCGAGGAGATGAATCACTACAAGGAGATTATTACCATTGAACCGGACAAACGCAGCGGACAGCCGTGTATTCGGGGAATGCGGATCACTGTTTACGATATTTTTGAATATCTGGCATTCGGTATGACAGTCGCGGAAGTCCTTGATGATTTTCCCGAACTAACCGAGACAGACATCCGCGCCTGTTTTGCGTATGCCGCAGACAAAGAAAAATCACAGATGGTTGTTTATACGAATGAAACTTCTGTTCGACCAAAATCTATCGGACCAACTGGTAACGCGGCTGGCGGATCTGTTTCCTAATTCTATACACGTCAAAACTATCGGGTTAAATACAGCAACGGATACCGAATTATGGGATTATGCCCGCGACAACGACTATCTTATCGTATCGAAGGACATCTTTGGATGTTACCATAAGGAGACCGCGCAATGCAAGTAACTCTTAAAGCAGCAAGCGCGAGCGCGAATATCACACCGCCACTCGGCACAAGAATACCGGGCGGTTTCCGACCGAGATACGCTGAGAATGTTGACGATGAACTTTTTGCCAAGGCAGTCGTCATTGATAACGGAACAACGCGTATCGCATTAGTTACCTGCGATCTCATCGCTATACCGGAGAAAGTCGCGGATGCCGCCAAAGCGCGTATCGCTGATAGATGCGATATTCCGGCAGCACACGTCATGGTGAACGCCACACATACACATACCGCTGTCGCAATCGCCGACCTACTCGGTGTTGATGAAGATCCGGGTTATACCGAATGGGTGTCACTGAAAATCGCCGATGCGGTTGAACTCGCGGTCTGGCGACTCAAACCGGCACGGGTCGGATTCGCCAGTGTGAATGAAGAACGTATCACCTTCAATCGACGGTGGCACATGAAAGACGGCACCGTCCGTTTTAACCCCGGTATCGAAAACCCAGATCTTGTGGAACCAACGGGTACAATTGATCCAGAGGTAGCGATGATGTTCGTTGAGGCTACCGATGATGGTACACCCATCTCCGCGGTTGCGAACTTTTCGCTCCACTACATCGGCACAGACAACAGCAATGCACTCTCCGCAGACTATTTTGGACATTTCGATCGACTGATGCGACACTATCTCGGGGATACGTGTATCTCGCTCCTCTGGAATGCCGCATCGGGACAGATTAACAACACCGACTTCAGTGGACGGACAAAATGGACGGCGAGTGGACATCAACAGGCAGTGAAAATGGCGAACGTTCTCGCGGGACATTTTATTGTCGAGAAGCAACTCATGGAGATGCACGAAACACTTGACCTCAGCGGAGACCTTGCTACACTGACGTTCCAACGTAAAGAGATTACTGCTGAAGACCTTAAAGTTGCTGAACAGGTGCTGTCTGTGCCGCAAGGAACTTACGATGCCTACGAAACGGGTCCGTTTAGTTGGGTTGTCGGGCAGCCGATACCGCATGCACTGGTTGATGTCTACGCGCATGAATGCCAACGATTGGCGAAGTTGCCGACGCAGATGACCGCCCCGGTTCAAGTTATCCGTCTTGGGGAGGCAGCAATTGTAGCCTTGCCGGGAGAGGTGTTCGTTGAGACGGGGATGAATATCAAGTCGAAATCCGATGCGAAGCCGACGTTTCTCGTCAGTTTAGCGAATGGGTATATCGGCTACATCTGCACGGACAAGGCATTGGCACAGGAGGGCGGATACGAGACATGGGCAGCGAAGTCTTCATTACCTGCCGCAGGGACAGTACCAAGGATGGAGACACTTGTTGCCTCAATGTTGGGTTAAAAAATAAAGAGGCGGGTATAGAACCCGCCTCTAACGGAAAACATAAAATAGGAAGTTAAACAGCGGCAGGACCTCTTTCACCTGTACGGATGCGGATGGTTTCATCAATGGGCAGGACGAAGATTTTGCCATCGCCGATTTTGCCAGTCGAAGCCGCCTGTTGCACAGCTTCAACGACTTTATCAACGTTCTCTTCTGCGACAACAATTTCGATTTTTAACTTTGGGACAAATTCAATCGTGTATTCGCTACCGCGGTATAATTCGGTATGCCCACGGCTACGCCCGAAACCACGAACTTCACTGACTGTCATGCCCCGAACACCCACACTGCTGAGTGCCTCTTTGACCTCCTCCAATTTGAAGGGGCGGATAATACATTCTAGCTTTTTCATGCGGTTCTCCTTGCTAAAAGTAGATAGGATTGTGTAGCAGCTTTGCCTTTCAATCAGGGCTTGCAATCTGTGCCCTAAGGTTTACAAGTACGAGTACGGCGGGCGGATATGAGAATCCGCCCTATAGAGTGATCTTTCAAAACCTCTATGGGAAGCCACTTGATCCGAAACTCACCTCCGATACAAAACTAAAAAGCACGAGTTGCGGGTCAAATCACGATCGTTGTGATAGCGTGACTTCCGAATTCATACGACCTAAATGTCGTGGTAGAGGAAGAATTCGTACGGATGTGGTCGCATATTGACTGCATCGACCTCATTTTCACGTTTATAATCAATCCAGGTATCCAAAACATCTTGGGTGAACACGTCGCCCTTGAGAAGATATTCGTGATCTTCTTCTAAGGCATCCAAGGCATCACCGAGGGACCCTGGCGTGGACTCGATGTCCGCGAGTTCTTCGGGTTCGAGGTCATAGAGATCTCTGTCCAGTGGTTCGCCCGGATGGATACGGTTCTGTATACCGTCAAGTCCTGCCAAGAGCAATGCGCTAAAGGCGAGGTAAGAATTACAGGACGGATCCGGTGTCCGGAATTCGATCCGTTTTCCCTTCTCACTCTTTGAGTAGACCGGGATACGGACACATGCGCTACGGTTACGTTGCGAGTAGGCGATGTTCACAGGTGCTTCATACCCTGGGACCAACCGTTTGTAAGAGTTGGTAGTTGGCGCAATGATTGCACAGAGCGAGCGGGCATGCGTCAGCAAACCGCCGATGTAATAGAGTGCATCCTCACTGAGAAGCGAATATCCCTGTGGATCGTAGAAGATGTTCTTGCCGTTTTTCCAGAGACTCGTGTGGACGTGCATTCCGGAACCATTGTCTTGGAACAACGGTTTCGGCATGAAAGTCGCGACGAGGTTGTTTTCGCGCGCCACGTTCTTGATGATGTACTTATACAACGCCATCTTATCGCCAGTCGCGGTTAACTCACCAAAACGGATGTCGATTTCGCCTTGCCCGGCGGTGCCGACTTCATGGTGGTGAACTTCCACATCAATGCCAGCTTCCATGAGCTTGAGACAGATCTCGGAGCGGAGGTCTTGAAGTGTATCGGAAGGCGGTACCGGGAAGTAACCTTCTTTGTAGCGCGGTTTATAACCGAGGTTCGGGTTCTCTTCGCGACCTGAATTCCAACTGCCTTCAACAGAATCGACGGAATAGAAACCGGAGTGCTGGTTCTGTTCGTAGCGGATGTCGTTCAGAAGATAAAATTCTGCCTCAGGACCCCAGTAGCTCATATCTGCGATTCCGGTGGATTGGAGATACGCTTCTGCTTTCTGTGCAATATACCGTACATCACGCGTGTAATTCTCCAACGTGATCGGGTCTTTGATATTACACGTAATACTTAGCGTCGGCACCTTACAGACCGGGTCGATAATAGCGGTTGTTGGATCTGGGAAGAGCAACATATCGCTCTCATTAATTGCTTGGAAACCACGGATACTCGAACCATCAAAACCGCAGCCTTCTTCAAACAGGTCTTCGGTCAACTCCTCTGCCATCATGGAAAAGTGTTGCCACATCCCCGGTAGATCCGTGAATTTCAGGTCGACTATCTTTATATCGTTGTCTTTTGCAAGTGCAACCACCTCACTTGGTGTCATTACATATCCTCCTAATTTCGGCTAACTGGTAGGTTTCCGAAACTTTTTCGGCGTAACTTGAGAGCCGAAACTTGCTATCAAAACTCAAAATTTCCTCGATCCAAGGACCGAGACTATAATCTGATAAAACGGTGTAAGGAAAACGTGGCGCGAAAGCCTGGTCGTCCTAAAACCCGCTTCGATAACTCAGAAAAATGTCCTAACTTCGTCAACTGAATGTGCAACTCATACGACTTGACGAGTGTCTTACTGATTGGTTAAGCAAAATTTATGCCAATCAATTGTGATAGAGCATGAGACAGCATTTGTTGACGAAAATAGGTTAATGCTCGTGTGAAATCACGAGACACACGGGCAAAGCGAAAGAGGCAGCGTGAACGAGTTGCTGCCACGATTTATTCTTCATACCTAATATTAAAAATTCCAAGATATTGCTAAATTATTAGGCATAGCATTGCCCGTTTTTTGCGCGCAGTGCCCTAACCTAAAGGTCGCTCCTACGAGAATTCAACGTCTTTGGCAAAGCGACTTGTCTCTGGACCGTCCTGTCCCGCATATTTGTTTGCCGGTTTGAGTTGATACGGCACACTTGCTGGCGAAGAAAGTTGAGCAAAAGTGAACGCACAGATCCGCATACCCGGATATAGCTTGACCGGCATACGACCGAGATTGCCTAACTCCAAGGTGGGGATGCCGATCCAACCCGGATCAAAGAGTCCGGCGGTGCTGTGAACGATAATGCCGAGCCTCCCCAAACTACTTCTGCCTTCAAGCCGTGCCAGTACATCGCCTGCTAATTCAAGGGTTTCTTGCGTCGCTGCCAAGACAAACTCACCCGGTTGCATCGTGAAGGCATCCCCGTCAGGGACATCAACCCGCCGCATTAGGTCATTGATATCAATCTCGGCACGCAGATCGATGTACGGATATTTACTATGCTCAAACACACGGAAGGTGTTGCTCAATCTGAAGTCGATGGAGCAACTGCCGAGTTGTGTTTTCAAATCGGGGTCGGGGGAGATTTTGATTCTCCCGTCTTTCATATACTTAATAATATCTTTATCTGATAAAAACATTATTTATTTCTCTAACCTTCCCTATTGGTCGGGCAAAAAATCCTCTGGGGAGATACCACGATAGGCGTAGTCTAAGAGATTCACAGGATGCATCGCTTTCATCGGTAATCCGTGTTTTTGGATGCCGAGTTGAATCTGGAGCAAGCAACCCGGATTTCCTGTCGCGACGATGTCTGCATCCGTTTCAGCGATGTGCGTCATCTTCCGTTCTAAAATTTCCTGCGACAGTTCCGGTTGTGTAATGTTATAAATTCCAGCACTCCCGCAACACCATTCGGATTCAGTTAATTCAATCAACTCCAACCCGGGTATCGCTTGGAGAACCTTACGCGGTTGTGTCTGTACGCTTTGCCCGTGAAGGAGATGGCACGGTTCATCGTATGTAACGCGCTTTTCAATTTTTCCTCTCGGCGCGACCATCTCAATCTCAGCTAAAAATTCGCTGATGTCTTTCATCTTATGGCTGAAGTGTTCGGCTTTCTCGGCGTAAGCCGCATCGTGTTCTAAAAGTGCTTCGTATTCCTTAAGCGTCGCGCCACAACCTGCGGAATTAATAATGATCGCGTCTAAGTTCTCTTCTCCGAACGCATCAATGTTCTGCTTAGCGAGTGCTGAAGCGACATCTCGCACGCCGTTGTGAAGATGTAATGCACCGCAACACGTCTGCTGGCGTGGGGTGACAACCTCACAGCCGTTCTGTGCTAAGACCCGAATAGTTGCGACGTTCGTCTCTGTGAAGACTTGGTTCATGATACACCCGGGTATAAATCCAACACGATATCGGGTTTCACCTTCAGCGGGTGTAATGTCGCGTATCGTATATTTCAGTTGCGGTGGTGGGATCTTCGGGAGTAATGATTCCATCTGCCCGAGTTGTCCCATCAGTTTCAGGATACCCGTTTTTTGGACGAGCCATCGGATACCGAGCCGCTGGTAGAGCCACATCAACTCAAAGATCAGATCCAACCGTTCTTTGTTCGGTAGAATTTGTTTAAAGACAAGGTTCGTCCAGAATCGGTAAGCCGCGGAGCGGGGTGCGTTCTGTTCATAGATAGCGCGTGCCTGCTCAAGTAGTTCTCCGAAGTGGACACCCGAAGGACAGGCAGTTTCACACGCTCGGCAGTCTAAGCACCGATAGATATATTCTGACCAGTCCTCGTTGAGGGGGGTGGCATCTTCATCCTTAAAGGCACTCCCCATGAGATATAATCTACCCCTTGGTGAATCCGTTTCTAAACCTAATTCTCGATAGGTTGGGCAGGTTGGCAGGCAAAGTCCGCAGTGCGTACAGGCATCCCACTTCTTCCAACTAAAGGACTCTACGCCGATAAGCGATTGTGTTTGTTGATTGGACATGTTAGATTTATTATGAAGTCGTGACTCCCTCGTTAAGGCTCCCGGAACGATATCCTTGCAGGTCGAGCGCGATGTATGTATATCCGAGTGTTTTAAAGTGCGAACTGATGTCGTGGCGCGCGGTTTTTGAAAGCATCCGCGAAATCTCCTCCGCTTCGAGTTCAATACGGGCGAGGTCGCCGTGGTGACGGACACGGAATTGACGGATCCCTAAATCGTAGAGAAATTGCTCCGCGGCATCTACCTGTCGCAGGAGTTCACGGGTGATACGCATACCGTAAGGGAACCGTGAGGAGAGGCAAGCAAACGCGGGTTTGTCCCATGTTGGCAGGTCCCACACCTTTGAAATTTCCCGAATCTCTGCTTTCGTCAGATCGACATCAATCAAGGGTGCCTGAATACCCATCTGCTTCGCGGCATCCATCCCTGGACGATGGTCACCCACATCATCTGGGATCGCACCGTAAACAATCGTTCCCACGTCGTATTTTTCAGCGATGGGCTGTAACTTATCGAACAACTCCGTTTTGCAGAAAAAGCACCGGTTCGTCGGGTTGCTCGCGTAGCCTTCCAATTCTAATTCTTGCGTGTGGACGGTTTCAAAGCGGATCCCGATCTGTTTGGCGATATCTTGCGCGGCTTTCATTTCTCGGATCGGATAGGAGTCTGAAATGGCAGTAACCGCAAGCGAATTCTCACCGAGGGCGTGTTGTGCCGCCTCTGCAAGAAATGTGCTATCAACACCGCCAGAAAATGCAACGATGACCTTCTCATAAGCGCGCAAGCACGTGTAGAGTTGATCCAGTTTTGTTTGTAGGATAGGTTCAAGTTTCTGTTTTGGCATATTTCTGAATAGCAAGTTTCGGTTTACAAGTTGTACCGAAATAGCCTCCGTCCGTGGCACAGGCTGTAGGTTTCCGATATCATGAAGGTCGCTGTGCTTGTTGCAGTCTCAGCAGTTCATCGCTCAACAAACGACGTTTTAACCCGCTGATCCGGTCAATAAAAAGTACACCGTTAAGATGATCTATTTCGTGTAGCAGAACACGCGCGAGTAAGCCGTCGGCTTCAATACAGATGGATTCACGCTCGGCATTAATCCCCTCAACGACAATTCGCTCTGGACGTTTCACATCAGCCGTCACATCGGGGATGCTGAGGCATCCCTCCTCGGCAACAACTTCACCCTCAGAACTCAGAATTTCGGGGTTAAACAGCACCAACGGTTCATATACCTCATCGTCAACTTCACCTATGTCGATAATGAGGAGTCTTTTCAAAACACCGACTTGTGTTGCCGCGAGTCCAATACCGTTGCCTGTAGATTCCAGCGTCATCAACATCTGTTCGGCAAACTCGAGTTCTGCATCTGTGATCTCTGCAACCGGTTTGGCTCTTTTGCGAAGGACTGGGTCACCATAGTAACGCAGTTGCAAGGGGGCTGTCTCGTACAGGACTACATTATCTTCTCCATTCACGTCCGAAGCATCGGCGTTTCTGGGCTTTCTTTTACGTTTCGGCATGTGTTAGGAAACTCTCCGTTTCTGGTGTATCTCCGACGAAAACAACATTTAATTATGGTAGCACTTATTGCAGATTCTGTCAAGCAAAAAGTTTTCAGCAATCAGAGGATAAATTATCTGAATCAGGATTTGCTGGATTAGAGGATTTTCAGGAGGATCGGTGTAGCCTGGTCAGGTTTGTTGGATAGAGGTTTCAGATAGAAGTCCACGCTTGTGATGGGGTAAGGAGCCTCTATCCTACCTAAGCCGTTAATTTGATAATACTAATCAGATTCGGTCATTTTGCACCCACCCCCGCTGGCGAGGATTGTATCCTCGCCTCTTTGGAGTGTCTCATTAATTCTTAACTTTACTATAATCAGATTCGGTCATTTTGCTCTTGCATTTGGATGGTCTCTGTCAACGCCGCATTAAGGTCGTCCTTGAATTGGTTTTCGTATCTCTCGTGATAGAACGACGGGACACCAATGACGCGATATTTGCGGTTCTCTGTCAGGATTTTACTGTGGCGTTCGGCACAGATTTCTTTCAGAAAATCCTCTTTCCACCGGTCGGTTTCTGCGAGATGTTCACCTTTGGGTTCGATAAAGAGTTGGTAACTTAGGGACTTTCCATTTCTCTCGCGTAAAAACAGCACAAAGTCGGGTTGAAAGGGTTTACCATCGGAGAAGTTATAGATAGAGAAATGCCCTTCGTTACGGAGCAGATGGATGTCATCATAGGTTTTGTCAGATTCCTGAATCCATCTGTCCAACATCTGCACGAACGCCTTTTCTTCACTCGTGCCGTAAAGGGTGTCATAAGCGAACCAGTCGCTGACTTTGACCAGATACGCCGTGTCGCTGTCATCAGCACGCGGTGTGTCCATACTGAATTTCAGAGTTTTATCGGTGAAAATAGCGCGGATGTGATGCTCATAAAAGTGTTTCGTGCCTTCGTATTCGGTAATTTCTTTGCGAATTTCGGATTCGATTTGACGCAGCAACCCTTCACATGCGGACAATTTTACGGCGCGATTCTCTTCCAAATCAACGAGATTTCCGTTAAAGGTAATTGCCAGACCTCCCAGATAGTTTTTGGAGGTGATAAATTCTCGGATGGATGTCAAGTGTGGAAAGTACTGGCGAAGCGAGGCGAGCGTGAAAAATGGATTGCGTGCAATGGCAACTCTAACGATATTCTGTTCAATATTACCTACATAGACATCTCGGCTACTTTGGTCGGCTTGTTGCACCTGTGTTTCACTGTTTTCCATGACAGTCGTCACGCCGCTGGTCCCTGTATAGAGGGTATGCTCGTAGTTTTTCTGCTTCACACTGAGATTCGCTAAATCCGTAAAAGAGTGGACGTGTTGATAATCTTTCGGCACCTGTTGGTTGAGCCAGACAACCCCGTGTTTATAGAGATCTGTGTCCTTGAACTCAGTTTTCAACTTGAGATCGCGAGTCTCGATGCGTTCGTCCATCATTCCCTCATCAATGAGTGCAGTGCGGATTTCAGAAATGTAGCGCGAATCGTGGATGCTGTGGTAGTGGAGTTCTTCCAGCACGCGCAATTCGTGATCGAGGTCCCCGTCGAATTTACGGCGGAACCGGTCTGTCTGCTCAGGCAGAACAAAGGGGAAATAACGTGCCCCGCGCCCGATGAGTTGTGCCTCGGATATTGTTGTTTTTCCGATTTTGTTTTTTCCTGAATCGCGCGCTTCATAGCAACGAACGATATCGAAAAGGTTCAGTACATCCCAGCCTTCGTTGAGTTTCTGCACGGCGAAGATTGCACGGATCGGATTTCTCTGATCTTCAAGGGTGTTAAGTCGGAGTTGATACGTTTCTTTCTCATTATCGTTGTTAACCGAGAGGCAGTGCGCCTCACGGAACGCCGATTTTAGACGTTGGACCAACGCCTCGGTAGTGATGCCTTTTTTATTAAAGAAACGGAATGCCCGTTGAAGGATGTCAAGTCCCGATTCCCGGAACACCTCAATCTGATTGGGCGTGAGTTCATCAATGAGTTTATGAAAGTTTGCCTTGTTTTCCTGCGATTGCACGATTGTCCGTTGTGCCTTGAACAGGATGACAGGCTTTAGGTTGATACCGTTATCCGCCGCGACCTGTTCTTTGTACTGATTGAGAAGGAGTGCCTGCAAGATGCGGGACTGTGGGTCTAAATCGGAATGGACCAGGACGACATCTTTTGAGAATCTGTCGTTCCGGAAGTTCACGAGATCGTACCGGTAGATGACCTTGTTCCGATACTTGTCTATAATCGCAGGTGTTTCATAATCGTGTGTGGCGGTGAATTCCAACAACAGGTTATCTGGGTTCGCACGAAAGATATTCTCAACCGTATTCTCCCAACTCGGTTTCTGGTCTCCCAAATTCAGTTCCAACTGCTGAGCTCTGGTCTGGACGTTTATATGGTGTGCTTCATCTGCCAAAAGCACGATCTCCTTTTTCTGGAAATCCTCAAAGGTTAAGGCGTTCTCCTTTTCCGCTGTCAGATCCGAATGGAGTTTCTGGATCGTTGTGAAGCAGATGTTGATGGACTTCTCGTTGGTGCCCTCGAAATTTTCGACTTCTGTGACCTCAACATGCTCACCTTCAATATGGGTGTTCTCGCTGAAGAGGTATTTTGCAGAGACCGGGTTGAGGAAGTTGTCCTTTGTTTTCTCAATGATATTCGTGGAATTGACGAAAAACAGGAAGTTGCGGTAGCCTTTCTCATAGAGATACAGGATTAAACCTGCCATGATGAGCGTCTTACCGCTACCGGTCGCCATATTGAACAGCAGATGTAAAGGTTTTTCTTTATTCGGGAGGTCGTTATCGAAGTAGTGAATAAAACTCGCGAATGCGTCTTCTTGATAGGGACGGAGTTCAAACGTCGGATTCAGATTTTGCGCAAGACTCTCCGGCATTTCGGGTTTCGGAATCCCGAAGTTGAACGCGATTTCGAGTTGTTCATGCAGGAATTGCTCAAGCATCATCCACCTTAGTTGTCCCAATCAATATCGTCAAGTGTTTGTGCGGTTGCGGGGTTTTCAAAAAGAGCATCAAGACGCGATAGGCTCCGTATTGAGGCAATCCTACTGGCAACGGCTTCGGGGACGGAATCAAACCGTAGACGGATCAGTTTCAGAACTGCCTCTCGTTTTGCGTTTGTTTCACCGCGTTTTTCACCTTGTTCCGTGAGATATTCAGCCATGGTCTGTGCCATTGTTTCTCCCTCCTCTCTTCGGGAAGTTTCTTGGATGTGCTGGTGAACCAGCGTTTTCAATTCGTCGTGCTCCTCAGTTGGAGAACATCTTCATCAATCGTCCAGATCCAACAGATCGAATCTACCCTCACTGAGCAAGTTGTCATGTGCTTGCGCCGCATTTTGCTGCACACTTTCATCACTACTTTCACACCCCGCTTTCAGGATGGTTTTTGCTTCCGCTGCCTGAATGTAGAGGTTGTCTTCTTTGCTCCATTTGGTTAACTTAAAGAAACACTCAACTACTTTCGCGGTGTGATCTGGAAGCATATTACACAATGCCCGTAATCGGATTTCTGCCCCGTCTACCATACAGACATCTAAAATTTTAGAATATGATTCCAACCTCCATTCGGCATCCAGACACTCGGCTTCCAACCAGAAGGTAAAATACTTTAGTTCCGCCGGTTCTTCCTGCTCAAAACGCCACTTAAAAAAGGCAAGTATTTTATCTTTCATATTTTGATTCAGGTTCTTCCCACTGTTCCATAAACGGTGACCGATATCATCGAATAGATTTCCCCAATGTTCTCGTTTTTTATCTGTTCGTTGGTAAAATTGCTCAAGTAGGCTTTCTTGATCTCTAAGTGGAAACATTTCCCACAGATAATAGTTAAAAAGCCGTTCACCGAGGACATCAATTGGTTCGTGGCCGCCCCGATCGCGATTTTTGATAGCATCCAAGTGTTGCAAGGCAAACTTGAAGTCGTCTTGAAGTATCTTATAAATAGGTTTGGATGCTCCATTACAAAGCACAAAACTACTAAATGCCGCTACCCATTCGCGAAGTTTCTTTTGTGGGAAAAAGTCTGATTTATGCTTGGTTGCCCATTTCTCATTGAGACTGTAAATCGACAGATAATTCTTGCCCAAAATGGCATATTCTGGCAAGGTCAAAGGATATTTTGTTTCTTGAGAAAAACGTCGCTCAAGAATAGTCGTTACTTCGGAAACCTCGCTTTCCGAGTGATGTTCCTGTAACCAAAGACCGAATGAGACGAGTTCCTGTAGTGCAAGACTCCGCGTATTATTGGTCCCTTCAGTAAGTGGGTCATATTGATTCAAGACTGTTGGCTTGTTTTTATCCAATCGCCAATCAAATTGTATGCAAAGCATTTCCAGAAGTGTTGCGAGTTGTCCTCGGGCAGTAACTGGGACATCTATATCCTTTTCCAAGCATGCGCCGATAAAATCACAAACTGATTGCCGAACACTGGACCAGTCCGGATTCTCCCCTGATTCATCACTTCCTCTGTAGCCCCCTTTGTGCTTTTGGTCAGAATGGGTTAGTACCCATTCACTGAATGTCAACCACTTGTTAAGGTTATCGAGATTCTTCTCCTTTACATGTGCCTGCATCGCATAAATCATCATCCGTATGTAAATAGGTCGTTCTATTCTGTCACAATTTTTCATCCAGAACATGAGTTTGTTGGTGTCGGAAATGATTGACTCTCTGAAAAAAGTCTGAAAAGCGTTGGCGAGTGCTTCAATATTAATTCTTACAAACGAGTCGCTTTTGAGAGATTCATCTTCCTTTTCCCACCCGTTTATGAAGTTAAGTAAGTCCTCATTCGTGAGGTTGGCAAGGTCTTCCGGGGTACGCGGACTCTGATTGGATACCGAACCGACTCTTACTTTGGATGACAAGTAGTCCTCATCAGAAATCTGTTCTTTGGTTTTATGTTTTAACGCCTTATAGTAAGTTGCATATTCGCCAAACAACACCGAAGCGAAGGACGTAAACTGACGCAAATGAAAACGCTGCTGGCGTTCCTTGAATCGTTCCTCGTTGAATTCCTCTCCTAACCACCCTACCAACCAATGTCGATAATTTTCTTTTGACGGTCCCTTGAGAATCTGATCAAAAATACAAGTGCGTTCTGCTTCTGTGAGTAATGTTTCACCAAAATGTTCACAGGCACGCCGTATCATCTGCTGGAATTCGTAGTGATGCTCCCACAAACCATAATTTTCATGCGCCAGAATTGATTCACGGATCCACGGTTTGGTGTCTTCATTTGGGTATTTGGCATAAAGATGATAGCGTAGGCGTTTGAAGACTTTCCAACGTTGTTCTCGCAACATTCTGTCCAGATCTACAACCGCGTTGTGTGATTTCTCAAACACACTTTCGCAGGCAAAAGTCAGGGTGTGAACAAGCACTTTCTCGGCTCTCTCATAGTCACTCTCAGGTTCACTGAGAAGATTGCACCATATCTCCGAATGATCTTCCTCTTTATGAAGGTCTTCTTGATGTGTTCGCAAACGGATCATATCTGCTGTGGCATCAATAAGAAGACAAGCGACCTCATAGGATTCACTTTCAGCAAGAGGCCGGATTCCTTTCAACATTATTTCACGATAAATCCAAAAGTCAAATCGTGGTGCCGGATGAAGTAACGTTCCCCAATGCATTGGATCCTCTTTTCGACGTTTCTGCTTTTCCGCTGATTGCGGGTCTGGTGCAAACGCAACGAGGGGTTTTGAAAGTTCCAAGGCAGCCGAGGTTTGATTTTCTGCTGCCCAATATGCCAACAATCCTGCGTATTTATGGGGAGACAATTGGTGCTCCATATCTGCGTACTCAAGTATTTTGTCTTTCAGCTTCGCGGATTGTTTTCCGGGGAGATGCAAAGCAATATCTAAAATACCATCATAGACAACTGGGTTATCCGTTTTAGGAAGTTTCATCACTACATCGATAACTGCATCGGGAGTCTCTCTACAGACATTCGTGAGGTATTGAATCTCGGGCCAGTAAGGAAATTGAATGGTGCCATCATCAAACCGCTGGCTTTTTGGAGGGTGTTTAAAATAGCCTCGTTCGGCGAGTGGTTTGAGCCACAATGGATTTTCCAAGCGCGAGAAAAAATACTTGCGAGCCGTCACCTTTTTGAGTGAGCCTAAAGCTTTATCTATCATTTCATTGGTTGGTTTCTTCCAAGATTTCATGGAGGCTCCTTAGTTGTTCAAGCTCACTGCTTGCAGCAGCGTATAGAAAATTATCAAGGTTTTGAAAACGCCTTTCCACTTCATCAGGTGCCTGTACCTCAAATTTTTCCTCGCGTAAATGGGCATGTTCGACAAACCACCTTCTTGCACTCCGCCATTCCTGAGATAAATTATCTGGGATGCTCTCTTTGTCACGATAATCCAAAAAAGTAGTAAAAAAAGAACTATTTTTATCTTCAGCTCTAAAACGACCTTCTTTGTGTTCATCAACCAATTTTTTTATTTTTTTACAGATTTTATTTGGGATCAGATGTCCGTTTTCATGGTTATCTTCTATTGTGTTATAACCTTCTCCGCCCCATTCATCTTTCCACTCGTCTTTGAAGTCATCTATAAGTTGGACATACTGAACAGGGGCACCTGGGATACCTATCGCAGCAGATGCAAGACCGTTCATCAAATCCCGACCAGCATGGGATACAAACGTAATGTAACCCGCTGATTTCTTGTTTAGGATATCCAACGCCCCTTTATATGCTGCAGCATACACTGGCAGCTCAAGATTGTCATTTAACCAGTCAAAGACCGTTTGTTGTCTTTCCGTGAGCATTCCGTTAGGGTAGTTCTCCTCTTTCTATGGTAAATACCATAATTACTTGGGCACCCTGGTAGGCGAGGTTTGAAACCTCGCCGATTTATAGTATCCAAGTAATCGTAAAACTTATTTTAACTCAACTTGCTACCTCTGTGATTTTAAACGCACAAACACCGTTTTTCAGCGAAAAATTTGGAGGATTCCGTGTTTTCTTCGGCACGAAGATGCACAACCTAAATGAAGTTTCAATAAATATTTCGGTAATTCTATCCCAAAAAACCCTCGTAGAGGCAGGTCTTGTGCCTGTCCGCACATTACCGAATTAAATTCTTAATCTTCATACAGGTTATGCTACAAAGGGACAACTTAGGTCATTTTATAATAGGGTACTCCTTGTCGTTACATTATACAAAACTCGACGTTGAATGTCAATTCAACCGAGTATCAAGGTATTCCAATCAGGAAATTCCCCATCTTCCAGAATCTTCATTATTGATTGTCGGCACAAATCTTGGGCTTTTGGAATAAATTCCGATGTAGCAATGCGTTCTTCTCCGCTCCTAACCTTAATCCTCTCGGGAACCGACCCATTGTGAACAGCTTGGGAACGCAGATTATATATTGCCTTAAACTCATCCATTAACCTCTCCCGATCACCTTTACATTTTCCCAAGTGCCAAGAAGTACGGAGACAGAGTTGAAAAGATAATTGATCTACGTTGCCTTTAGGTAAATAGAGGGATTCCAAGGCTATTCCTAGGTCAATTATTTTATCAACGAGGTTTTGCTCTGCTTTAGATTTTATCCATCTATCAATTGATATCTGTAGTTTTTCCTGAGTGTCTGAATCCAGGTTAGCCAAGATGTCATATAGACACTTGGCTTTATCTATGTCAGTTTCATAAATTACGCCGATGCCAGATAAAGGATCTGGCATAACAAGTTTACCCATTGCTTTGGGATACCAGCCTTCCACATTGAAGAGTTCTTCTTCACCTATGTATTGCCACATAAGTAGAGATTCAACAGGGAAATTAGCAATTATGGATAACGCTTGGCAAAATTTATGTGCATCAAAATTCGGAAACTCCGCACTTTCTATGCTGATTTCAAACTGATCGGATTCATCTAATTCTTCTTTGAGAGAAGGCTTACAAAATAGGGGCGATACGGTGTAATCAATTATTAGAAGAGGAGTACCAGAAAAAATTGATAGATGTAATGCCAACGGAAATTTAGACCAAGATTGTGTATTGTCTACCATAGAAAGAAAACTCTCATGGGACAAATTAAAAAGAAAACTCTCATGAAACAAATATGGAGGGAGACCTTCAATATAACTCGGAAGTTGGGCAGACCCGAATTGCTCGCTTTGATACAGATCCGATATTTGTCCTACAGTATAACTTGGAAGTTGGACAAACCTTATTCCTTCAGCAATATGTGTATCAAGTCCCTTTCTTGTTGGGTCAGAATAGCGGACATAAAGACCTTGGAGCAATATTATTTTTTGGAAAGTCCCAATTGTATCTCTGGTGCATCTATCAAGTGCTAATATTGCTTGTTCCACTCCGCTAACGATGGCGATCTCCAGAAATTTTTCTAATAGTCTGTCAAGAGGGATAGGAATTAGCTTCCTGGTCCCTCGTATAGCACGCTTGGCGGGTTGTATCCAATGAGTATAAGGCGGACATATAGATTCGTCTTCACGGATATAATCTACCATCTCTTCCTTTATGAAATCAAAAAGTTGTGATTTCACCGCATCATCTTGAATATTCGGCCAATACTCCAGAATAAATGACAAATCCGGTCTGTAAGACTTTCGAAATGCTTTGGCACATTTCCTATATTCTTCAACTGATATAGGTTTATATCCTTCAGGTGCCTCAATTATGACACTCTGCATTGCTTCACTTAGCAATTGTCTTAATTCCTCTTTTCTTTTTTTCCTCATTTCTTTTCCTTTCAATGCGGAATGAATTATTGTTGAAAAATGAAAATATGCGAAAAGTTACTTGACATAATACGTACTATGTAGTATTATATAATTGCCAGTGGACGAAATTCGGGTTCACCCGTGTGATTGGAAGGCTACGGCCCAGCACAATCCTATATCCCTGGCTTTTTTATTTTCTGCCTCTCAATGCCGCAACTGTGAGTGGTCTGTTTTGCGTATAATAGACACCATAATCTGTCTTGGTTGTGTCGTCAATATCGTGCACCAGCCCAAAAGCCTGCCATAGATATGTCAAATATCGATCTTCACCTCGTTCATAGAGCCTCTGTAACGCCCAGATAAAATAATCAACAGCTTGTAAACCTGCATGTTCCTTTGGAGTTGCCACAGCAATGTTTAAAGATGCGCGACTGGTTATCTCCTGTTGCGTGACAAAATGGGAACGTGCAGCTTCGAGTGCTTGATGCAAAGCAGCTGTTCGATCAGACTTACCGCGTTTCGAGAAAATAATATCATATTTGCTACTCTGATGTAGCCTCTCTCTGAACAAACGTTCAGTCAGAGAATCGTAAAGTTCATTGGGATGATACCGATAAGCGGGTTCCCGTTTGTTGCGTTGGCGCACGTATTCAAGAACACTCAATTTATCAGCAACAACGGCAAAAAAGCGCAGCCCTTCAGTATCACGTAAGATTTGAAAAACATCCCTTCGGACTTCCGGCAAATCGTCTTTAGCGTGGAACGCGAGTGCCGTTTTGCGCGCCTCCGGTTGCATAGACGGGACATCCTGGAAATAGGAATTTTTCATCAGTCGCGTCCGCAGTTCATCAAAACGGTCATTTAACGCCATTGGATCCGGGACATCCAATAAACCGAGTATAAAGAATCGAGAACATCCGTCTGTCCCTACCAGTACCTTGCCCTTACGGGAAAAAAGAATGCCGTCGCCGCCTTCATCTACAAAATAGTGGCGGCTTGAAGAAGGTGTTTCTGAAATATATTTACTCTCCATAAAACGCCTTATTCAACGCCTTATCCTCCCCACTCACCTCAAAATCCGCATCCTCTATTTCCGAAAGGTTGACGTAGAGCTGATTCTTATCCAGCAGTTCAGCGAGAAGATGTTTCTGTTTTTCTACGTCGCCAATGGCGATGAAATCGTTGATCGCTTCTTCGGGCATTTCGGGATTGATGTACCAATTTAAGAACGCATTTTCAGCGATGTCTCGCCAGAGTGCCACGAGTGCTTCAGAGGAGTGTGCAGACTGGATTTTCTCCATATAGGCTTGGTTATATTGCATCAGTTCGCAATAGATGAAATCGTCACCGCCCTGCCAATTGACGGATTCGGAAATGCCGCCTTGCTCACCAGCGATCACTTTTTTTAGACGTTCAACGGGGAGAGTTTCGGCATAATCCATCTGCTCGATACCGATGTATTGCCGCCCCATTTTGTGAGCAACAGCGGCGGTTGTGCCTGAACCCAAATGGAAGTCTAAAACAATATCACCTTCTTTTGTTGTATATTCGATAGCGCGCTGCATCAGGAGTTCATTCTTCGGATACGAGAATGCTTTCCTCCCAAAAATCTCCACAATTTCATCTGTCCCTTTTCTATTGACCATACTTTTCAGCAGTTCGTCCATCACTTGATTCAGGAAGTCCGAGGACACATACGCCATTTTTCCCATATCTTCCGACTTAAAGACCCGCATAGCAGGACGCTTTATGTTAAGAAAATCATAATCGCCCGGGAAAACTATCTTTCCATTTTTGAGATAATCATCTACTGAATCTTTAGTAATACCCCAGCAGCGATTGGGATTTACCGGAAATCCTTCTCCGTTTCTCGGATTTACCAATGTGAAATCGGAATTAGGACGTTCGTGTATTGTACGTTGAGTTGTAAGATCACTTAATCGCCACTCATCATCAGGAAAGTCAGGAGTCTTGTGATACCTTCGTGAAACGTCTCGCTGGAAAAGGTTATCTTTTTTCGACGCACCTTTTGTGTACATCAGCATCCAGTCAAAATCTTGGGACAGTTTGTAAGGGACATCGCTTTTGCCACTCCGGGTTTTCCTCGGAACAGTCGCGATAAAATTGTCTCTACCGAATATATCATCAGCAACGATTTTCAAATAGTGCATTTCCTGATCGTCAATGTGAATCAGGATAACCCCATCATCCTTTAAAAGATCCCGCGCCACTTCCAATCGATTTCTCATAAACGTCAGCCAGCCGGAATGATTAAAACTGTCGTTATAGCCGAAACTATCGCTTCCAGTATTATACGGCGGGTCGATGTAGATAAGTTTGATCTGTCCGCGGAACTGCTGTTTGAGGGTATGGAGCGCAATGAGGTTGTTGCCTTTGATGATGAGGTTTTCACGGATAACCCCGTTCTCGTCCCGTGGGATATCTGTTACCGCTTGTTCGCCTTCAGTGGTGTGGCGTTTCCAATTAGTGAGAACTTTCGGATCGAACATCCGGTTGATTTCGTCTTGTGCCAGCGTTTCGTTGAAGAAAATCTCTTTACGCTTCTCCTCTTCCTTCGTCTGTCCGCCTTCTAAAACACAATCCTTGTAGGGCCAAACGAGAGACACTTCACCACGTTCACGCAGGAATTTACCGCCGATGTTCAAACCGATCCTGTTACGGAATTGGGTGTAGGAGTTAGCGAGGAAGTTTTTATCGGTGATGTAGTTGATGAAGGTGTTATGGTTGAAAACCCAATGCCCGTCGATTTCGTCAAAGAAGGCCGCCTTTATCTCATCATCGATAAGCAATAACTTGATGAGGTCGTGGTTGAGTTGCCATGCGTGGTCTCTGACAGCAGCGGGGATGAGTTCGCCTGTGTCGTCAAGGAAGTCGGGATCGGTTTTAAGGAGTCCAGTCAGTTTTTCGTTGAAGTTCTGTTTTGGCATAGGGATGGTAACCTTCATTGCATTTAGAGTAACAGTGGTTCAAGAATGGCGTTTTCTCACTCATATAACTTACTCTAAGTTTACCCTGTATAGAGTGAAAAGTCAAGGCGGATGTTTGGTTTTTGCAGAGTGATTTATTAGAAAATGAAGGTCGCGGCTGAAAGTCGATCCTATAAAGAGGACAGTCGGCAGTCAGGAAAGGAGTCGGGATTCGGAGATCCCTCCTACAGAAGACGACGTTTATCAAGGTGCTGGCATTAGATAAAGATAGAAGCCTTCGTCATCAACGATTGAACCTATAAATTCGGTGAGGAGATTAAGGTTATACTGTACAATCAGATCCGGTTCTAAAGCGCGGTTCATGATAATGAGAATATCCTGAGATGTCTGGGTCCGCAGGATGTTTGCCTCCTCAACGACTTGAATGTCCGGGATATCGACATCAGGCTCACGGACGTTGTCCCATCTGACAAAGGAACCGGGACGACTGCCGTGTACGTAATAAATCTGATCTTTTTCGAGGTAGCCGACAATAGTGCTCGCGGCATAATCTATCTCGCCGACCATCTGCATATCTTGCATATCGTTCGCGCTGATGTATTCAGCGACCTGTTTCCCGTAAGAGAAAACATGTCGCTGCTCCAGTACAATCGCTGTTATACCTCCGATGAAATGACAGATAAAGATGAAAGTGAAGAACGCGGAAAACAACCGTTGTGGTACGTCGTTGAGAATTTTAGATGTGAAGTCTATTTCAGGACAGTCTTTATGAATCCAACCCGTCATTAGGAGTGTGAAAAACAAAAAACCGTGATGCCGCATGCTACCATAATATTTGATGTAAAAAAAAGATAAAAGCCCAAATATCGCCACGAGATATATAAGGAGTGCGGTAGGACGTTTGAGTAGGAACAGTATACTACAAAGGATCAGAAGGCAGCAGAACGGAATTTGGATGGATTGGTAGAGAGTATACGTTTCTAATTGGTGCTTATTCCAAAAATTAAGCGAAAACTCAGGGATCGGTAGATACGCATGAGAGATGAGTTTGATGACTTTGCTGAACTCTTCCGATTCGTATGCAAACTTCCATTCCACAGCGAACCCTGTATCGGGTGGAGGCATGAGTTGTAAAACCGATGTCGTAATACCGATGCCAATGAGAACGAACCCGATCCAAACGGAAACCCGTTTATCTTTTTCAGTCTCACCTTCCTGGATAAAAGGGTTTAAACGGCAACAGTGACAGACATATTCGCAGCAGAGGGCGATGCCTACTGCTATCGTGAGAATTAAGGCATGGACACTCGTATGTGCAAGCAGAAATAGCACGCACCCCATCGAAATAAAGCGTTTGTAACGCTCCTTGAAAAGGATGCAGAAGACCGTGATTAACAGAAGTCCGAGCGCGTAGTTTCTCGCAAGAATAGTGTATTCATAGAGGACGAAGTAGCCGAAACAGAAAAGGAATTTCTGGAGAAGGTTGAAGGGGGCGTAGCGGACGACAAGATATACCGTGACACTTGCAATCAGGAGATGGAAGACTTGCATGATGACAGGCGAGTGTGTGATGCGCGTGAGTGGCATGAGACACAGGTGCCACAAGCCCGGATGCCCCTCATATTTGAGATGTGCG
Organism: Candidatus Poribacteria bacterium; assembly: GCA_965232545.1. Classification (GTDB taxonomy): domain Bacteria; phylum Poribacteria; class WGA-4E; order WGA-4E; family WGA-3G; genus WGA-3G. The sequence continues at coordinate 5,268,367 of OZ246979.1, read as the reverse complement.
AAGAGTTCAAAGACTGAACCGCTGTCACGGGCGAGCAGCCATGCCTGAATCTCGTCGCGCCACATTTCATGATGGCTGGCGGTAAATGCGCTTACGCCAAGGAAAAGAACCGCTAACCCTAAGGCGTAGTGTTTGTCCTTTATATGCATCGGTTCTCCCCGCTAATTGATTATAGTTTCACTGAATCGTGAGACTGGAAATAGGCAACCATAAGCCACCTGTACTCTTTGCGATGAACTTCTGAAACGGTTCATCGCGTCCGATAACATCTACCTTGATTTTAGCAGTTTTCATCTTCACCATCACGTCTATTGAGGAGTATGCCCCGCTTACATATTCGTCCGTGACGAATATGAAATGGACTTCAGCGTCCTGTCGGAACGTAACCTCATCGGCGGCTCGGATAAGAGCGTCCAGACCGTTCTCATCTCCACGGAATTTCAACTGTGCCAATACCTTCTTAACTTGAGAAACAGAACGCGTTTGAGGGATCACCTCAAAATCCAAGCCGAGTAAACCATATCCGGTGCCAGCTCGGAAGGTAACAATGCCGATAGTGAAGTCCATATTCGCCATGTCGAAGAGATCCGTCATAGCACTGAGGTGTTCGCGCACCGCGTCGACATCGTTTTTCATACTCCCACTACCATCAATAACAAAGACGATGTCAACGAGGTCGGATCCACGGTTTGCGACGATATGTTTTCCTACCTTGGTGAGTGCCAAATCAGGGAGCGTTAGTCCTCCGATGTCGGAGGCGGGTTGCTCATTCGTTCCTCCTAAAAAGCCGCGAATCGCACCTCCGGCTTTTCCATTACCTGATATACGTGAACCCACTCCACTTCCCCCACCACTGCTGCCTAACCCTGATACAGGTTTAGACCGTAACCCCTTTCCGTAAGTATGTTCTCCTTGCGCGGTGGACGCAAGTTCCGGTGTTTGTAATTCGACGGTAGCGTCTTGATGCGATACGGGGGCTGCCAGGGACTGAAGCGTCGGAGGTTGTACCTCGACTTGCTCCATCTGTTGCATATTTTCAGGAGTTGTGGAGGGTTGTACGGGGAGGTGGCGAAGTTTTTTCAATGGACGCACGGAACTCCGAAATCGGATTTTGATAATGTCGAACTCCGTGACCGGCTTGGGTTGCCAATCGAGTTTTTGTCGATATAAGGTCCCCAGTAGCATCAGCAGGAGAATATGAAGCCCAATGGAGATGAGAAGGGCATTTGGGATGTTTTTCTTAAGGAGGACCTTCATTTTCGGTTTTACCTGCCTTGGTAGCGTGTTCAGGTACTGTCTGCAAGTCCAAAGATTATTATAGCATTCTATACACAGTTATTTCAAGCAAAGAAAAAATTACCAAGAATCATTTATGGTGAATTATGAAAATAAGTTTACATTTTAATACCAGAGTCCGTTATGCCTTCTATAAATAAATCGCATCAGTGGGAAAACTGAACGGTTCAGGTCAATCGTGAGAAAAAAGTTGACGAAAATGTTAAAATTTGGTATCATATCAACACTAATAATAAAAAGAGTTTCGGTTTATCCAGCAATCGAGCTGGGTTTTAAAGATCGCAATGTTTTGCTATGATTATCCACACTTGCGAGCCAAACGCTGCTACGCCAAACGCTGCTACTATGGTAAACCCAAAAAATAAGCAGACATTCTCCCTCCCGGGTAGGCGAGGTTTCTAACCTCGCCGGTGCAGAGTATACAATTAATTCTACAGTTTACCATAAAAGACCGAGACTCGCCTTTGACCATGCTGAAATAATCCGAAAGGCACTGAAAAACCTAAAATGAAATACTACGGCTTAACACTGAACCTCAAAAACGATCCGTCTGTTATTGAAACGTATAAAGCATACCATCGAGAGGCGTGGCCCGAAGTGATTGAGGCACTGAAAGCAGTTGGTATCACGAAGATGAATATCTATTTGCTTGGATGCCGTCTGTTTATGGCAATGGAAACAATTGATACCTTTGATATAACGCGTGATTTTCCGCGCTATCTCGAAGAAAACCCGAAATGCAAAGCTTGGGATGAGTTGATGAGAACCTTCCAAGAACCAGTATCGGAGGCACAACCAGACGAATGGTGGGCGCGTATGGAGCCTGTCTTTGAGTTATAACGCGAAAATGAATAAATCCTCTCCAATGCCTACGACTTTTTTATCAGTCGGCCATTTCTGTTATGATGTTTCGCCAAACGGTTATATTCTTGGTGGATCTGCTTCGTACTCAACAATAACCGCACGCAATCTTGGACACCATGCTCGAGCCATTACAGCTGTTGGCTCGAACTTTCATCGGGAGAACCCACTCTTAGAAGGCATAAAGACAGTCTATCATGAATCTCCTGAGACAACAATCTTTGATAATCAATACGACGCAAAGGGACGCAGGCAGCAATTTATCCTTGGGAGCGCACAGCAATTAAAAGAAAACGATATTCCTGTTGAATGGCGTACGAGTAATATAGCCTACTTGTGTCCGATTGCAGATGAGGTTTCCGCTGAAGTTGTTCACTGTTTCAGCGATGAAACGTTAATCGGAGCAACACCACAAGGCTGGCTCCGACGGTGGGATGCCAGCGGTAGGGTTGAAGCAAAGCGATGGGGAACGGCAACGGATATCTTGCCGCATATTGATATATTAATCCTGAGTGATGAGGATCTTCGCAGTTATCCAGATGAACTTGAAAGATATATCGGACTAACCTCCATCGTTGTTTTGACACGGGGGGCACAGGGCGCGACCCTTTTTCAAAATGGGACGCAGTTTAAGTCCACCGCATACGCCGTTAAAGAGGTGGACCCAACAGGGGCTGGTGATGTTTTCGCGACCGCCTTTTTGATTAATTATTATCAAAGCCGTTCTGTAAAGGAGGCACTGAACTTCGCACATTGTGTCGCATCTTTCGCTGTAGAAGCGGTTGGCACCTCTGGTATACCGAAATTGGCACAGGTCACGTCGAGATTACGGGTATAATTCGCGAATGAATGTGTTCATGAAAAGAGAAAACTATGGCAATTACCTACGACTTCATTGTATACAGCAATAGAATATCGGCAACGGGGTGGACTCTCGGGATGAAGGCACTTCAGGGTGAGGTGCCGCTGGATATCGTCATACCTGATGAGTATGGGGCAAGGTCGTCAGATTCTGAAAATCCCGAAGTCGTCGGCGTTTTAACGACGGCAGGGTTGGAACGCGAAAGCCCCGATGGATTGGAACTCTACCGGTACCTTCGACAGTTGAATCCAAAGAAAAATAACTCGTTCGGATACAATGAGGTAGTGATTCGGAATATACATGCCCGTCTCAGTGCCCTGAAGGTTGATGAAGAGATACGGGTGCAAGTTACATACAGCGAGCGGAGAGAAACTTACACCCAGTTTTCGTATCATATTAAGTTAATTGGCGTTTTTGGAGGCACAGAGACCCCCGCACTCGCTGACCAATCGGATGAAATTGTCGCGCCGATTTCACCAGAAAAGAGCCCACCGCTTCAGGAGCAAATAAATTTGAGTAATTCGGGACAGTCAGCTTATAAAACAACGAATACCTTAGAAAAACTGATAAGTTTTACACAAAATCTCCAAAAAGAGTTAACGCAGACACGCAGAGAACTCGCAGACACGGCAGATAAACTTCGGCGACTCGAAGAGACGCAGCAGCGGGTTGAAAATGAGCGACGGAGATTCAACGAAATCCAGAACCTGATCGAAGATATTTTTGAACGGCTCAGTCGCTTGGAACTTTTCGATTCACGAATTCATGACCTCGAAGAGGACCAGTATCAACTTCATAATCTTCAGCAAACCTTGCGAAAATTCCTCTCAGCATTACACCAGCAGACCCGGATATCTCTTCAAGAATATACCGATAAGACACAGGACGAGTTAGACCAACGCTCTTGAAAGTGTTACCCATTGGGACGAAAAAAGGAGAACCTCCTTATGATAAAATTAGGGACTATGTCTCTGAATGTCAGAAATACGACTGCTTCTGCTTTCGCACAGATCGTCTACGATCTCGGTTTTGATGTTATTGAGTTACATTCAAGCGCGTTTGAATCGACTGATGCGGATTACCTACGCGACCTAAAGAAAGATCTCGCCCGGAAAGGACTACCGTTAGGTTATATCGGGGTTAGCAACAACTTTGGTCGTCCCGTTGCCGAACATCCCGAACAAGTCGCGCTTATCAAACAGTGGATTGACATCGCCGCATTTATGAGTTGTCCGATTGTCCGAGTTTTCGCCGCTTATGTTCCGGATGACTGTGATGATGAAGAGACTTTGTGGCCACCCATGATTGAAGGCTTCAAGGAGGTGGCTGAATACGGCTATGAATCAGGAATCCTCGTCGGGCTACAGAATCACAACCATAACAACGTTACACGCGATGGTACCGCTGTTTTACGTGCGCTGAATGAAACGGATCATCCCTATTTCACACATATCTTAGACACTGGACAGTACGCAGGGTCCCCCGGCGCAAGTGGACATCGAGGTTCTTCACATCCGGGTTACGACTGCTATGCAAGTATTGAGCAGACAGCACCCCACGCCGTCTATGTCCGTACGAAGTTTTATCAGATTGATAGCGGTGTAGAGGAATGGTTAGATTACCCTCGCGTTTTAGAAATCCTGCGAGGCGTTAACTATAACGGATGCCTCTCGGTTGTCTATGAAGGTGAATCGGATCCGGTTGACTCGATGCGAAAGGCGAGAAGTTACCTGGAATCGTTATTGTAGGTGCACTACGTCGGAGAGGGAGCAAAAATGAAAACGCGTGCCGCTGTTATGTATGAACATAACCAACCTGTCGTTGTTGAGGAACTTGAATTAGATGATCCCAAGGAGAACGAGGTGCTCGTCCGGACCGCTGCGAGTGGTGTTTGTCATTCCGATCTCTCCGTAGTGACTGGCACCATCTACTACGACGCGGCTGTCGCCCTCGGTCACGAGGGGGCTGGCGTAATTGAGCATGTTGGCAAGAATGTAACCGGTTTTCAGCCCGGTGATCCGGTGATTTTGTCTTTTGTGAGTTATTGTAGCAATTGTCGGATGTGTCAAATGGAGCGGGTCTGCCTCTGTCAAACTTACGATGTGCCCCGCGGATTCCTATTGGATGGCACTTACCGTCTCCACAACAGTTCAGGTGATGGGATTCTCCAGATGGCGCGGATCGCAACGATGTCGGAATACATGGTTGTTCCGCAACAGAATCTCGTCAAAATTGACCCGCATTATTCGTTAGAGCAAGCCGCACTCGTGGGATGTGGCGTGACGACAGGCGTCGGCGCAGTGCTTAATACTGCAAAGGTAGAGCCCGGCAGCACGGTAGCAGTTATCGGAACCGGCGGTGTCGGTTTGAACGCCATCCAAGGGGCAGTGCTCGCACAAGCGGAACGGATTATCGCTGTCGATATTGCGGAGAAGAAACTCAACTTCGCGAAGACTTTCGGGGCAACGGATGTCGTCAACGCTGCTGAAGATGATCCGGTTGAAACCGTTCGTGAGTTGACGGATGGCTTGGGAGTGGATTACGCATTTGAGGTCATTGGGAATCCGAAAACCATTGTACAGGCGTATGATATGGTCCGACCGGCTGGGAGTGCCGTCATTGTTGGAATGGCGCATCATGAATCCGAATTCAGCATTCCGGCACAACGCTTCGTCTCAAGTGAGAAACGATTAATCGGTTCATTTTATGGATCCTGCCAACCGCGGGTGGATATGCCGAAACTTCTCAATCTGTACGCAGAAGGCAAATTGAAACTGGATGAACTAATTACATGCCACTATCGACTTGAGCAAATCAACGAGGCTTTTGCGGATATGGAAGCCGGAGAAAACGCTCGTGGGATAATTGTTTTCAATTGAAAAAAATGAAGTCCATACACACAGCGGTTCGAGACCAGTTTAGCCAACATGCTGACTACTACGCACAGAGTAGTACCCATGCCAAAGGGAATACGCTAAACGTCCTCCTCGACTTCGCAGACCCTAAGGGAACGGAACAGACCTTAGACATCGCCACTGGAACTGGGTTTACGGCGTTCGCACTTGCCCCGAAAGTTGCCTATGTTGTGGCAACGGATCTAACCCCGGAAATGGTCGAGAAGGCGGTTGAACTCGCACAAGAACAAGCCATAAAAAATATTGCGTTTTCCGTCGCTGCTGCCGAGGCATTGCCGTTTGGTGATGCCTCATTGGATTTGGTAACCTGTCGGATAGCACCGCATCACTTTCAGGATGTCAGGGCATTCTTAAGCGAAGTTCATCGAGTTTTACGGGCAGATGGACTTTTCTGCATGACGGATTCTGTTTCACCGGAATCAGAGACGTTGAGAGCGTGGCAGAACCGAGTCGAGAGACTCCGAGATAACTCGCACGTGTATGGTTACCCGCCATCGCAATGGGATGCAATGATTACCGATGCTGGATTTTCTCTTGAAAGAACGGCGCATGCCCGAAATGCCCAGATGTCGTTTCTCTGGTGGGTACGTCCAGAGAAAACCCCACCCGAGGTCGTGCAGGAGGTCCGTGATGCGTTTGCGCAACTCTCGCCTGATGAGGCACGAGAGCATTACACAGTCCGTCCAGACGGGGAGGACTTCTATTTTTCCTGGCCCACGTACACCGTTAAAGCAAGACGAAGATAAAACGTTACGACATCTGAAATTGTTGTTAGATTCGCTTTGACCGAAGCACACGCCACTACATGCATGGGTTTCCAGCGTAACCGGCATTCACTCCGTACCTTTTTTCCTTCCATGACCTTTTCGCTTTATTGGCAAAGGGACCTTACAAGAAATTCTCAATCTCAGAAGGAGTTGGCAGGGCAGGAATTACGCCGATCTTTTGAGTTGCTAATGCTCCTGCGGCATTGGCATATCGCATGATAGCATCGAGTTGGTCCTTTTCAAGTGATGTAAGATCTGCATGCGGCATCAGTTGGGTAAGCATTGCGGCGACGAAGGCATCACCCGCGCCGAGCGTATCCACAACATCTACCTCAAAACCATCAACGTAACCTTCAGCCGTTCCGTTGGTGTAATAGCACCCGCGTTCACCTAACGTGACAACGAGCAGTTTCGCACCGAGTCCAAGAATGCGGTCAACTCCGTTTGCCAATTCGATGTCGTCCGTGATAAATTCCCACTCCTCTTCCGAAATTTTGATGATATCTGCGTAAGGCATCACCTCCCAGATCCAGTGTTTGGCATCGTTGGCGTTATCCCAGAGCATCAGCCGCAAATTCGGATCGTAGGAGAGTCTCGCACCGCCCGCTTTTGCAGACTGGATTGCGTGAAGCGTCGCTTCTCGGCTCGGTGAGTGACTGAGGCTGACAGAGCCGTAGTGGAACAGTTCTGCTGATTCGAGATAGTTAGCGTCGATTTCATCAGGAGAGAGTTGGATGTCGGCACCTGGGTGTCGATAGAAGGTAATGTCCTTCATACCGTCAGAGCGTGTGGCGACGAAGGCTAAGGTCGTTCGAGACCCTTCACCTGCGATGAGGTAATCGGTATTAACACTGTTCTGTTGGAGCGTTTCGCGTAAGAAATCTCCAAACGCGTCTGCCCCGACTTTACCGATAAAACCGGCATTCATGCCGAGTTTCGCTAAACCGACGGCAACATTAGCAGGGGCACCCCCTGGGGCTTTCACAAATCCTGGGGCTTCTGCGAGTGTCACATCAGGGGTTGTGGAGACAAAGTCGATAAGGAGTTCACCGATACATAAAGCTTTTGGCATGGATTGTAATTCCTCGGCGAGTTTCAACACTCAATGTAAACAATTTGGCGAGGTTGGATGTTTCTGAGGACTTTCTGTAACTGAGGCATTAGAGGAAGTAGCAACTCTAATTGGGTTCGAGGTGAGATAAGTACGACGACTGCAATTTCAAAACGTTTGAGGTTTTGTTGTGATTCAATGTTCTGATCGGCGGTCACCCAAACATCAAATTCATTTTCTGCTCTGCTAAGCAATTCGCCGTTTTTCATACCAGCCCAGCCTTTTTCTTGCACTGTAAAAGTGATATGTTCAGAGAGTTCCCGCTTCAGTTTTCTGGGTAGACATTCGTCAATGAGAATTCGCATAGGCATGTGTTAGAAGCATCTCTTTCGCGATTTCTAATGCTTTGACAGCTTGATCACGACTGACAGACGGAAAATCCTCCAAAAAGCCATCGAGTGTCTCTCCACCCTCTAAATAGTCAATTAGGTTTTTTATCGGGACACGGGTATTCTTAAAGACGGGTATCCCGCTCATGACCGCGTTGTCACAAGTGATCAATCCTTCAACTGCCTGCGTTGTCTTTTTATCTAATTTCATGGGTGATTCCCCTAAAATCAAAATGTAGTGCGTAGGTCTTGGGCTTGTCCCGTTTGTGCGGATCGGTATCCGGCATCGAAAATTTCTATGACATGCCGGGCATGCTCTGCTGTGACAATCGTCGGTTTATCCTCGCGAATCCAATCCACCAACTGCATAATATCCTCATAGACGTGCGATTCTTGGATGCTACGATGCGGTCCCACAACGTGTGGGAGTTCCCCGTCTGGCGCGTCAATAGGGTCACCATTCAGCAAGTTGCCTTCAATCGTGCCACTGGTGCCATGAATTGCCAACCGACCTCTGACGACAGAGCCAGCGGCGGCACCGTAGACGAAACCGTAGAACGCATCGCCGAAGTCAAGTAGGATAAAGGTATTGTCGTCCATATCGCACGGAAGCATCTCGCCTCGGAATTGGCGTTCCTTGACGCGAACACCAGAGAACGCCGTTACACGTTTCGCAGGTCCGAGGATACCGGTCAATGTGTGTAAACCGTAAACAGTCATATCATAGAGCGGTCCGCCACCCGGTCTGCGGAAATACCATGCCGGATTGATATTAGAGAGCGGATCGTCACCTTGCCTAACGGATTCGTTTTCGTGGTATCTTCCAAAAGCGGAACCAGCAGCTGCCCACGTTAGTGTTCCGATGGCACCGTCAGCAATAAGACTGCGAATTTCTTGATGGATTGGACGGAGCATCTCTCCAGGGGAAGCCACTAACCTCACGCCTTTACGTGCCGCTGATTCGATCAGATCGTCCGCTTCATCGACGGTAGTCGTCATCGTTTTGTTGAAATGGGCATGGAGACCGTGTTCAATCGCGAGTTTCCCCTGCTCATAATGCAATCCGATAGGCGATGCAATACTGACCGCGTCTACATGTCCATCTGCTAAGAGGGACTCGTAGGTTTGGTATGCATACGGGACGTTAAATTTTTCAGATGCCGCTTGTGCCCTACCAGGAACGGGGTCACAGACAGCCGTTACCTGTAATCTATCTTGGACATCGTCTTGGGTGAGATGTGGCAGAATGCCGCGAACGGAGATACTCCCGACACCCACGACACCGATGCGTACTCTATTATTCGTTGACATAATATTTTCTCCAATTTTGGCTTTCGGCAAATTGGCTGTCAGCAAGAAGGGGGTATACTTAAACGAAAATCTCTTAAAACTGACTGCTGACGGCTGACTGCCGACGGCTATTCTACTATCGCCACGATGTTTCGTGTTGCCACCCAACAACGTTTTTCAGTTTATCGCAAGTGATAAACGATTGATGTCCCTCAAGTGCTCTGACCTTCGGAAGAAATTCGGGTTTAAAACGCTCAACCAACTCTTGGGAGGGTTCTAAGGCTGAAGTGTCATCGGCGTTCAAAAAATAGACATCGTGGGGTGGCAGTGTGTCCACTTTTTCCATAATCAGGCGATGTGCACTCGCGACGTCTTCACTGCCTACCCAACACCAGAGCCACGGGGTCCACGCGGTTGTCGGTTTCGCGTTCTCTGCCATCTGTCTCCTCCGTTCTTCTGGGCTGATACCGGCAGGGCGTGTAACATAGGTTCGGATGCCATAGGCACGAGTATAACTCGCCAACAAATCCTCGCCACACCGTTTAGAGAAACTGTAGGAGTCTTCTGGGTAGCAGGGATGTTCTTCATCTATAGGGAGGTAGTCTACTGGGATATGCGTTTTGCTAATTCGGAAGCCGTGTCCCAATGCGCAGTTACTGCCGGACATCACAACCGTGTGGACATCTGCTTCAATTGCGGCTTGCATGAGGTAGTAGGTGCCGAGCATATTCGTTTTAAAGGTTGCGTCAAAGGGTATGCCTTGCTCAGCGGCACGGGCACGCATATCTGGATGATCGACGGGACCCGGTTGTGCGCCGAGGTGTTGGATAGCATCTACACCTTCAACAGCACGCTGGCAGTCTTCAAAGTTGTTCAGATCGCCTTGAATAAAAGGGAGGTGCGAGAACTCAGCAGGTGGTGTTCTACGCGACATTAGGACGAGTGAGTGTTGATCCGCCAATTCTCGGATCACAAACGCACCGAGCCTACCGCTCGCACCAGTTATAAGTATTTTCATTTTTTAATTATTCCTTACGGAGAAGTAACGTGGTTTGAAACTTAAAGATTTTCGCGTTGGAGCTGAAGAAACACCAAATTCTTGAGCATAGGACACCCGTTTTTAGAAACTATTGGCGATGATTACAAGGTCTAAGATGTTGACAACGCCATCATTGTTGAGGTCGGGTGCCGTTTCCCCGAAAGCGTTTGCGACACTCACTAAATCCAGTATGTTGACACTTCCATCACCGTTGACATCGGAAGGGATTGCGACCCGTATGTAAATCTCGCCGTCTAAATCCGCAAGGGGGTGTTCCCTGCTGGCTACCTGTGAATGCCAACCGGTTGCTAACGCTGGCAGTGTTATTTGTTGGGCTGCTCCGCTTCGGTTATAGACTGCCCACCCCTTGGTGAACTCACGGATAAATAAGCCGTCGATGCCATTATAGTGCTGCGCTTTGGTCGCATCACCGCCGATCGGCTTACCGAGCGGGGCATCATAGAAGTCATACCAATAAGTTATGTTGGCAGGTGGGGCTGTACTCATCGTAACGTAGCCGTCTGAATGTGTAAGGCTCAATGTGGTAAATACACGCATATTCTGTTGGTTTATGGGAGCATTTGCACCTACATACTGGTTCGCTGCACCTCGTAAAAGCGTGAAACTCGGTTTTCTTAAATTTGTCTCAAACCACCGTAAAGGTTCTTCAAAATCTATGAAATCTTGGTGTGTGTATTCATCTTGATAGTGTGGCCATGTTTCAATAAACGCGCCATTGACGTACTGTGCGGAATTCGGTATTTTTTCCCATATTGTATTAACGGCAATCAAAAAATCGTCTGGTACGGCTTCCCTAATACCTGAAAGTATCTGTATTCTGGCGTTCAGTTCTGCTTCAGGCGCGATAAGTCCTGCATTTTCATCATGAAAATCACCACCTTCGTGCCATCGGTCTAACTGGATGCCGTCGTACAGTCCACATCTGGCAATAGCAACAGTGTATTGAATAATCAATTCTATAACATCAGGGTGGGTATAATCCAGTAAGTACTCCCAACCCTCCACACCTTCACGGTCTATATGCCAAACTCGACGTGCAAGTGTGCCGTCCGGGTGTCGTAAATAGTAGGGTGAGTCTAAAGGAATATCAAATTGTTGCCCATCGACGTACCCAATTGATAATAAAAACACCATATTCGGGTTCGCACGCATCACAGATTCATGATTTTCATAAACTTCTTGAATATTGGGACTCATACGTATAACACCACCAAAAGGTGAATTGTTAAAAGACAAACCTTGAAATGGCTCAAAAGGACAACATCCAAACGATAAATCTGCAAGCGTCAACTGCTCAAGGAAACTTAATTCAGGTCGGTTGTGCGGTCTAACGTGTGACAAAAAGAATGATGGATAATTGCGATTCTTTATTCGCTCTCTTATAGGTATTACATAAACAGGTGTCAGTATTATACAATTTTGTAAGTCAATAACAGACTTTAGATGTGATGCCTCTATCCCTTCAAATTGGTTTCCGGGTGGGATCGGATTATTATGAATTGAGAGTTTTTCCAATTTTGTTAGATTTGCTAACGGCGTAACATCGGTTATCTGGTTGCCATTTAGCGAGAGTTCTTTGAGATTAATAAGTCCCGATATGGGTGAAATATCTGTAAGTTGGTTCTTCCAAAGCCTTAATGTTTCTAATCGTATCAGCCCGGCGATCGGTGAAATATCGGTTATCTCGTTGCCACCGAGGTCTAAAAAAATAAGGTTCGTGGCGTGTTGTAAGCCTGTGAGATCAGAAATATCACTGTCGTGTTTGAAAAGCCCTCTTAACTCCAGTATATCTACTACGGTTATCTGATGCTCGATGGGCAAATTCAGCCTTTCCCTGATGGATTCTCTCAAAGTTATGTCCGGTATGTGAACTTGTGCATGCACCTGATAACAGAATACGCATAGCAGAAAAAGTAAACTTAAAAAACGCTTCATTGATTTTATGTCTCCTTTTCAATCTCGTAATCGAGAATCTTATCTTTTCAAGGAAGCGTATTGCGTACTGAACAGATCGCCTATCGTTTGTTTCAATCTCGTAATCGAGAATCTTATCTTTTCAAGTCAAGATGGGATGTCAAACAGATTCGGAGTCACGGAGTTTCAATCTCGTAATCGAGAATCTTCTAATTTCAACTTGACAGACGCTTTTCTTGGGTTTGAGTCGCATAGTGGGTTTCAATCTCGTAATCGAGAATCTTCTAATTTCAACTTGGTGAAAATGTCCCGGATGATTTCGATATTGACGGTTTCAATCTCGTAATCGAGAATCTTCTAATTTCAACCTGATGACGATCGTGTACCCGTTACATCGTGTCTGCGTTTCAATCTCGTAATCGAGAATCTTCTAATTTCAACTATCCTTATTGAAAGTTCGGACAAATCTCTACTCTCGTTTCAATCTCGTAATCGAGAATCTTCTAATTTCAACGGTATCCGCAACAAGCAGGCGGGGTATGAAGGGCTGTTTCAATCTCGTAATCGAGAATCTTCTAATTTCAACTTTTGCGGAACTGGGCGGAACACCAGACACATCTCGTTTCAATCTCGTAATCGAGAATCTTCTAATTTCAACCCGGATGGCAAGTATCTGGCAATTGCGGATATGAACCCGTTTCAATCTCGTAATCGAGAATCTTCTAATTTCAACGAAGGTGCGCAGGTCACGTCTTCAGTGCATGTCCTGTTTCAATCTCGTAATCGAGAATCTTCTAATTTCAACCTACAATCACTTGCTTTATACTATTTGTGCATAGTCTCGTTTCAATCTCGTAATCGAGAATCTTCTAATTTCAACCATTGCATCATTTTCGGTGCTTGTCGGTGATGACGGATGTTTCAATCTCGTAATCGAGAATCTTCTAATTTCAACGGAGTGCCGGGTCCCGAACCGACAGACGCACGCCTGGTTTCAATCTCGTAATCGAGAATCTTCTAATTTCAACCGGCAGAATTAGCCGCGTCTCCTTTTGATTGATAACTGTTTCAATCTCGTAATCGAGAATCTTCTAATTTCAACTGTCCACTTAAAAGTATGCTATACTTAAAAGTGGGTTGCAATAAGGTTTCAATCTCGTAATCGAGAATCTTCTAATTTCAACGTATGGTGGCACAAAGCAACTGAAGTGGGTACTTGGCGTTTCAATCTCGTAATCGAGAATCTTCTAATTTCAACACCTCGTCCTCCTGCGGATAGAGTGCATAAAACTCGAGTTTCAATCTCGTAATCGAGAATCTTCTAATTTCAACACATAGACGAAAACTTTAGTGATTATGATATGATCGTTTCAATCTCGTAATCGAGAATCTTCTAATTTCAACCACCATTCCGCCTAATGGATGATATGTAAATCCTTCCGTTTCAATCTCGTAATCGAGAATCTTCTAATTTCAACCTTGACGATCTTCCTTATCATCAACAATCAACCGACAGAGACGTTTCAATCTCGTAATCGAGAATCTTCTAATTTCAACTCACCAGTGAATAGCGCAGCGGTCAGCAACGTTGCATAGTTTCAATCTCGTAATCGAGAATCTTCTAATTTCAACACAAGAATGTGAATCGCAACCGATATGATAACGACAAAGTTTCAATCTCGTAATCGAGAATCTTCTAATTTCAACGAAAGATTTATGGAAGAGAGGTTAAAGAAATGGCAAGGTATAGTTTCAATCTCGTAATCGAGAATCTTCTAATTTCAACTGACGCGGGGAATACTCCGAAACACCGGTAATCTCAGTTTCAATCTCGTAATCGAGAATCTTCTAATTTCAACTTTAGCGAATGCCTGTCCAAGCTGATACATCGACCGCTGGTTTCAATCTCGTAATCGAGAATCTTCTAATTTCAACACAAACTTCATGCAAGGGCGGGTGTTTCCAAAACATGTTGTTTCAATCTCGTAATCGAGAATCTTCTAATTTCAACATTTTGTTTCGGTGCTGTCGTCGTTGTTGCTATATTGTTTCAATCTCGTAATCGAGAATCTTCTAATTTCAACCTCTTACGAAGCCGAATTAATGAGAGTGCCGGGTTCAGTTTCAATCTCGTAATCGAGAATCTTCTAATTTCAACAAGGTATGGGTATGCCGGGTCAATCGCGAGACTTATTTGTTTCAATCTCGTAATCGAGAATCTTCTAATTTCAACTCATGAGCTTGATACTGCGATAACACTTGTGACTGGGAATGTTTCAATCTCGTAATCGAGAATCTTCTAATTTCAACTGTCATTCAGTGATGTTCCCGTGCTTCGAGGCTTAGTTTCAATCTCGTAATCGAGAATCTTCTAATTTCAACTTCATCGGTATTGATGTTATGAACTGCGGCGAGGTCGTTTCAATCTCGTAATCGAGAATCTTCTAATTTCAACCGGACATACCGAACCGTTGCGCGCTGTCCGGTTCAGTCCTGTTTCAATCTCGTAATCGAGAATCTTCTAATTTCAACACGGGAATGTTGTGTACCAAAGGTTTCCCAAACTTTCGTTTCAATCTCGTAATCGAGAATCTTCTAATTTCAACGCGAAGATGCCCGTGTTGTTGTTCCCCTTGATTAACAAGTTTCAATCTCGTAATCGAGAATCTTCTAATTTCAACAATCTCTCGAAAACAAGAATCAGAAAACTTAACAGGCGTTTCAATCTCGTAATCGAGAATCTTCTAATTTCAACTCATCAAGTTCATCGTCATTAACAACTTCCATCGTACGAATCGTTTCAATCTCGTAATCGAGAATCTTCTAATTTCAACCTGTGAATACTCTTAATTTCTGGAAGCATGGTTCTATGTTTCAATCTCGTAATCGAGAATCTTCTAATTTCAACTTTAGTGGCGCTGTCACTTTTCTCACCAATGATGCTTACTCAATTGTTTCAATCTCGTAATCGAGAATCTTCTAATTTCAACCCAAGCGATTGGGAGGTCCAAAATGGCATATAACTGCAGTTTCAATCTCGTAATCGAGAATCTTCTAATTTCAACGAATCGGATACTTGATAGTATTGGTGCTTATCAGCATATTTGTTTCAATCTCGTAATCGAGAATCTTCTAATTTCAACTCCACAAGTGGTTGGTGCTAACGCTGCTGGTTTACCTACGTTGTTTCAATCTCGTAATCGAGAATCTTCTAATTTCAACCCCGCTTTATGGGAGGTCTTGCCGGACGTGCTTTAACCCGCAGTGATTCCGCGCGCGACGAATTTCCGGATGGGCGGAGATCATAGAAAAACAGGATAGATTGGTTCAAGACACGGGTCATAAGCGTTTCCACCTCTCTGTGAGCGGCAAGGATTTTTTGAACCGCTTTCGCTCACAGAAACCTCTAATGCCTAATTCTACACGATATACGGCTGGTTATCAAGCCCTTTTTTTAAACCTATCCGGGTAATCTGTTTTTCGCATGCGGCACAGAGATGGTAAAATGTAATCGTATCCTCACCAAAATCGATAACCTTCTCCAATCGGTTCTGCAACCGCAGAAAAGCCTGTCGATCTGTGTTACACTCAAAAATGCTGTATTGGACGCGCTTCCCGAAATCTTTGAGAATTTTAGCAACTCTGTTCCGGCGTTTATCGTCGGTGATGTCGTAAGCAACTGTGTAATGCATTAGGTGTTCCCTATCAAATTTTCCTATCGTTCTTAGTCTTGCCTTTCCGTTGTGTAGGACTTAACAAAATCTCAAGAACCTATAAACACCTACAATGTTCTTTTGATTTGTGCCTGACTTCCTGCTTCAACGTCCACTGCCTCTCACCGAGGTCTAACACGAACTCCACAGGCGTTTTACGTCTCCTCGCAACTCGTGGCGACGGTGTTCTGGTCAAGCCGGACAGAGATTGATAGCAGCATTGAGGTCTCTATCACATTCAAAACCGCATTCTGTGCAGTGATACGTCCGCTCCGAAAGCGCCACGTCTGTTTTCTTGTGTCCGCAGTGGCTACAGATCTTGGAACTCGCGAAGCATTGCGGTGCTTCGGTTATCGGTATGCCGCGTCTCTCTGCTTTATACTTGAGTTTGGTTAGAAAGCCCCCAAGTGCTGAGTCGGATAATGCTTTGGCAAGTTTCCTATTCTTGAGCATGTTGGTAACCTTCAGCGTCTCAATACCGATAGCACGTGCTTTGCGAACAATCCGTATCGTGGCTTGGTGGTGAGCGTCCTCACGGAGATTACCGATACGTGCATGGACAGCAGAGAGGCGTTTTTTCTGCTTATACCAGTTCTTTGAAAACTTAACCTTACGTGACAAAGCACGATTGGCACGCGCTAACTTTCGCTCATATCGCTTGAGAGGTCGTGGATTGTCGTAAGTATCCCCATTAGAGCATGTAGCCAGTGTATTGATACCTACGTCTATCCCTATCGGTTGCTTTTCTTGTAGGTCAAACAGAGACGGTTGGTGCTTATAGTTGTTGCTATCCAATCGCCTGACGGTGATAGAGGCGTACCACTTGTCGTTATGTTTGGAAACAACAACTTTTGTGATTTCACCGGTATACCGCAACTCTTCACGCATGCGTATCCACCCTATCTTTGGAAGGTTGACACGCTTTTTATCAACGTCAACAGTTCCTTCGCCATTATCTGCTTGGTAAGAGCATTTACCAGATCGGTGCTTATAGACGGGGAACTTGTTTTGTCCTTTTTTCCAACGAGTGACAGCGTCTCCGAGATTGTGGATAGCATTCTTAGACGCATTCTGTGAGAGGTCAGAACACCAGTCAAACTTATCGTATTTGACGGCGTTAAACTCACGCTTGATGTCGACATGACTTCGCCATTCGTCTTGGTCTAAACCGACTTTGAACGACGATAAGCCAAAGTTAAACGCAACACGGGCATAGCCGGCGTGTTGAGACAGAAGCGTGGCTTCTTTGTTATTCGGGTTGAGTTCTATCTTTTGTGTGCGGAGTGTCAAGGTTAAGTTCCAAATGTTCTTTTTCTTCGGAGACGATCTTCTCTATCTCTTGCGCCATTTTCTTGGATTTATGAGAACGGCATCCGTAGAGTTTCGCACAAAACACAGTCATGATTTCCATGACGTCGCTCGTGAGTTCTTCCTCAAAAGACGGGGGCTCACTTTTGTTGATAATCACAACTTCTATACCTTTGAGTTCGCAGATACGAAAGACAATCTCTGCACCAAAACGAAGGAGTCTGTCTTTATGCGTGATAACCAAACGAGACATTTGACCATTCACCATTAGCTCAAGGAGGCGTGAGAGTCCTTTCTTGTTGTAGTTCATGCCACTGCCGAGGTCTCTTATGATTTCAGTCTGCCACCCGTTCTTAGTGCAAAACGCTTCAAGGACAGCATGCTGACGTTCTAAATCTTCCTTTTGATCCGAACTCGAGACGCGGGCATAAGCAATTGTAGGAGCGGCTAAATCATTGACACCGAGAAGTTCTGCTAAATCATACATACGTTGACCGCCAGGGGTGCGGTGAGAAGGCAGTATCTTACCTTCCGTTTCCCAATTCCGAAGTGCCTGAACGGACACACCGAGAAGTTTAGCAGCTTCACCAATCTTCACAAATCTTTTATTCATACATATAGTATATCAGAAAAGTAAAAGGGTTGTCAAGTAAAAAACTAAATAACTTTATATTTTATGAAGTTCTTATAGAGTTTAGTAGGTTATTATAGAAAATACCGAACTGCAACTTACCCCTTCCGTCTGCTCTTTTTTCTTGCTACCGAATCGTCAGTGGTGTATACTGCTCAATTTCATCTGTCAGATACTTCGCCAGTAAACGCGCTTGTAACTCCATCGCACGCCGAAATGTGAGTTTATACTTAAACAAAGGGTGCGTGATCGTCTCATTCTTTCGCGCTTCATAAGCAGCATAGAAGACCTTCCGACGATGATCCTTGAGATACCAGCCTTCATGAGACTGTGTGAAGTCTTCTGGCTTAATACGCCGATTGTTGATTAAGGTGATGACAACGGAGTCTGCAATAATGGGACGGAATTCCTCCATCAAATCAAGCGCAAGGCAGGGTTTACCATACTTTAACTGATGAAAGAAACCGATATAAGGATCTAACCCGACCGTCTGAATGGCGGAGATGATATCCGCCGTAAGGAGTGAATAGGCGAAACTCAGGAGCGCGTTGATTGGATCCGCGGGTGGACGACGACTTCGGCGTTGAAAATCAAATCCTATCTCCGATTTGAGCATAAAGTTGAATGCCCCGAAATATGCGGCGGAAGCGTTGCCTTCTATGCCTAACAACTCTGTCAGTTCTGTCGCTTTAGAGATACGTTTTTCCATTGTCTGGATCGCTTTAATGTTCGTCAACAACGGCTGCAGTGCGAGGTTTTCGCTATCGGGTGCCTGCCATTTTCGGCGTTGGAGCATCGTCCGCATGTTAACCAATTTCCCGCGCACAAACGCCTTTGATAATCCAAGACAGGCGTTGGGGTTATTTGCGACGCTATGCTGTGCCGACCGTAAGAGCGAATTTCGAGACACTTGCGGTGTTAGTGACCCGTGATACCGTCCATACGCCGAGAGAAATACAACAGGGATCCCCTCGTGTAAGAGCGTTTGCATTGCCGGCGTTGTGAGGTTAACGTTGCCAGAGATGACTACCTGACCCAGATGGATTAAGGGAACATCACGGAGGATTTCGTTTTCTTTCGCGACGAGAATACGTTCGCCTGTCTTTTTGATAGCACATCCGGGTTCATCAACGTAAAGCACGTTATCAATACCGAGGGCGGGTTTGATGCGTTTTGGACGCTCGTCTAACTGGTGCAGGTAAGCAACCTCATCCGGTAGACAAATGGGACGGACGCTGCAGCCGTTGCAACGATTATCGTGGACAGGTTTCGGAATCTTTTCGGAATCGAGGAGTGTCCGCGCCTCTGCTACATAACGCAGCGTTGTCTCTCGGAGTTCCTTGTCAAACGGAATCTTCCGCCGCCGTTTAGAACCGATATAGAAAATATAACCGTGTGGAATTGGAATCCCTGTTTTCTCCTCCAGCAGCAAGCCTTGCAAGCAGAGTTGAACCTGATCGTTCAACCAATTTCCCATGCCTGCTTTTTTGAATTCAACGGGATACGGAATGCCATTCTTCTCCTCAACGAGATCGGTATACCCAGAGACTCCCAAAGTATCCGAAGCGAGATACTGGCGCCGAGAGATAGTCGTATTCCCTTTTTTCCGATCTTTCACCGCTGTGTGCACGTGTTCGTGTTTGATTTTGCCTTCTTCCACATGGTCGTTGATGACTTGATGTCCTTCAACGGATTCGTAATAGAATCGCCGCGGACAGAAGACGTAAGTGTTTATCTGTGAAAGAGGAATATAAGTTTCTGACATGGTTATGGCTCCTTTTCAATCTATCCTTCTCGTCTGTCCCATGCCCATTGTTGTTTTGTAGCCTGTGCCGCAGTAAAATGCAAAATTCGCTAAACAGTTCACGGCGCGGAGTAAATTCTCATCAAATGAATGCTCGGGATAAAAAATAAAAGCACATGTACCTACCCATCCGAATTCGCTATGTTTTCCGAAGTTGAGTTTCTTTGTCTCTGTTGCCACGCTTGTCAACTGGATATGCTCTCGCACAAACGCGAGAATTTCGGTTTTGTCAAATTCCATAGGTGCGAAGGCGTTCCACTTGTTCACCCAACTCTGATAGCATCGGATGAGATCGAGATATGCATCTTTCCGTGTCTCTTGTCCGCGGGGTGTCATTCCGCGGAAGGCGGTCGGCGAGTAGAAGCGACAAGACATCCGGGTATTCTTCTTTGCAGATTGGACGAGTTCGGCGTAGGTTTCGCTTTTGCTCCAACTTCGTTCTTCTGTGGCATGCGAGACCATCTGTCTCACTTGAAAGACTGCTTCTCCTAAGCGAATCGGCGGCATTGTGAGGGTCAAGAAGGCTTTCCCGAAGTGTTGAAACAAATCGTCATTGAGGAACGTGAATCGGAGTCTGCACTCGGTGCCTGCGCGGATGTAACGCAGATTGCCGCGCGTCTCCATTTTCCCAATGAGCGGTGAGACAGTAAAAGGTTTCTGTGCTGCGGGTGCGTGGACAGCTGCGGCGACCTCTGGATTGCTTTGTTTAAGAATCGAGAGGAACGCGGCGTGTGCGTGGTGTCCCATCGTGGGGCGGAGTGTTACATCGGTTTCGGGTATGAGTGAGATGAGTGTGCTGATGGGCATAGATGGTCTCCTTATGTGATAGCAGTTTGCTCTTTTGCTTTCCATTTTCCCTGCAACTCTGCATGAATTAGAAACGCCTGCGATCCAAGAATTAATTGATACTCCTGTTGTTGTCCATCACTAAAGGTTACATTCAGTGGATAGGAAAATTGTCCCTTCGTTTCAAGTATATTGTTAAGGGCGTACTGATTCTCCCTCTTCGATAAAAGGCATGTAATATACCCTTTTTTCTTTAGTGCCTCCTGCATTTCAAGCCGGACAACCCCATTCTTCAATCCTAAACGTAAGCCTTTCAACATTGTGGGTCCCCAGCAGTGTTGGTGCTCAAAGGATTCTTGATCAGTCCCACCGGCATCATAACTGAATTGGACATAACCTCGTGGAGTTTTCAAGCGATTCGCCCGTACGAAAAATTCACAATAATTTCCCCAATCTCCTGTGAGTTCGTGATACTCTTCCTTTGTCGGAATAACGGTAAACTCACAGTGCGATAGCACATGAAAAAGGTCATATTCGGTATGCTTTGCAGTATTCTGGAAAAGATGGTTCGGGTCATAGATACCGCAACGGATGCCGACATCCGAGCTACGAAAGTTGAGCAGAGATTTAATCGGGGTGTATTCCTGTTCCGCGTGTTCAATGATATTTGCGCGATTGTTTTTTAGAAGCGTTGCGAGCACAATTTTTTCCTTTTCTTTTGGTAACTTTTCAAAGGTTTCAAGTGTTTGGTTCATCCATGCTTGGTGTCGGCAGTAGCTCCACGCAGCCCGTTCCCAGTGATGACGAACGTAATCGTTGTAGGTATTGTCTTTGAAAGCATTGATCACAGTTTCATAGGTAACATGCCACCGAACCTTTTTGAACATCTCGTCAAATGTTGTGTCGCTCTCCGGTGCGAAAACCTGTCGGATTGTCTCAAAGATTTCTTTAATTTTATCTTGTCGTTCTTCGGCTGTCTGCCTGGAAATTTCGTAAAGCGGATAAAAAGCCTCAAGCACGGCATGGGACTGAATGTAGTGATAAAATCGATTGTCCTCACCAAGTGATTCTTTAACAAGCGCGGCGAATTCTGGGCGGTTGTAGCTTTTCCTTGGCTGCAATTGTGTGTAAAGTTTCCCTTGCACAAATGCGTGCGCGATGCTGGCGTGCGTGCGGTCGTTCTTACCGAGTAATCTACCTGCCCGTCCAATCCGCTGTGTGAATTCCGATCCGTAAAGTGCGTCAAAACAGACGAAATCAATGTTTTGCCGTGATTTGTCCAATTTTTCAAAGTTGTAACCGATATCTACTGTCGGTGTTGCAAGAACAAGTGGAAAAGATGTTGTTGCGGCACGCCTCTCCTGCTTACTGACGGCACCGGTGATCAACCCAATTTTTTCTTTTAGTCCTGCCGTTTGTAGCGTCTGCTTAATTTCATTAATGGTTCGGAGCGAACTACTGATAACCGCGCCTTCCTTCCCTGAATGCAGCGGATCACGAATCCACTCAGGGTGCCCCTTAAGTATTTGATACATTTTGCCACTATGTATCGTCAATTCAAGTTCAGATAGCGTCTGTATCTTCTCATAATTGTTGCTTTCTATTGGCTCGTTGTTTGGACTGATGTGTGCGTATTTTAACCCGATTGTGTCAAGATAAGTGAGTACCTTCTCATCGGGTGTTGCTGAAAGCAGGCAGAGCTTTCGTCCGTTATTACCAAAGTAACCAAATTCCTTAGACAGAATGAAAAACGTCAGAAAATTGGCGAGTTGTTTGGCATTGTAGTAGTGAAACTCGTCAATGACGATGTAGTTGAAATCCTGTAAGAAATGACGGAACAGGTTAGCACTATCTAACTGCGAGTAAACGCCGTAGAAGCAGAGGTAAAAAATATCGGGGTTTGTGACGAGAATCAGCGGTCTCCGCTGTGTCATTTCAGGAAAATACTCACGCGGGTTTTGAATCAGTTCGTGCAATTTTCTTGGATTTCTCAACCGATAACCGGGGTCGTCAACCACTTCCCATTCCCGAAGTTTCTGACCAGTGACCTCAGCAACATAGAAATTCAAATCCTGTTCTTCAACAAACTTTTGAATGTCATTTGTATGTTGATGAATTAACTCGTTCGTCGGGGCGATGAACAAAACATTTTCGTTCTTCACATCAAAAAGCCGGAGCAACGCAGCGCGAGTTTTCCCTGTCCCCGTGTTGTAAGTATTGATGACAAGATCGTTTGTTTTTAAGGCATCGTATGTTCGCTGCTGGTGATACAGAGGCGGATGTGTCAAGTCAAACTCATTCGTTGGACTAATTTTTTCATAGCCTGCGTTTAAATTAATTGTGATCTCTGACATAGCAAAACCTCCAAAGAACCTGTAGGGTGTGTTTGCAATCATCTCACAGGAACGACACACCCTACAGAAAATTTAGTTCAGTCTAAAAATCGGTATAAAACTGCATTCTTGATGGTAGTAGCGTTTTAGTATCATCCGCCAGTTCATAGAAATCTCCAGCCAATTGGACATGGCGAATTAACGGTGTCGGGCGGATATTGAGCAAGTCAAACATACCAATCTGCATATCTGACGGTAAATCATTCGGATTCAGATAATCGCGGTAAGGCACGTCTTGTGCGTGGACTTCACGGTAATGCTGCTTGTAAGCAGAGATTTTCGCTTTACTCATGAACTTACCGAGACGGATATAACGCGGCACTCGAAATTCGTTGCGGCTTGTGAGGTAGAAAACCCCTTTGTTGTCTATAGAGAGCATCTTCAGTCTTCCAATCTGTGGGAAGTTCGTCGCCCTCGCCTTCAATCGTGGATTGAAAATACGTTCCCGATCAACTGAGATGGCGTTCTGTTCCATCTGATACCAATATGAATCTGAAAGCGCGTTGAACCGCGTTACCGTGAAACGCGCTTTTTCAGTTAATGTGCCGGGCGTAACATAGAAACCCGCCTCGTTGAGTTTTTCCAAATCCTGAGCGTAGGTAATTTCACTATCATTATGGTAACCTGCACTGCACAATCCAAGCGCGTATGCCAGCGCGTAATTACCGATTACCGCCTCGGTCTGAAAGAAGTTATTTACCTCGCGACTGGCGAAAAAGAGGTTTTCCATGAGTTGAAACTCACAGCGATAAATATGCATGAGATACCTCCTGTGTAGGATCTTACTGTTACCCACAAGTTTTTTGTGTGGTGTATGTCGGTGGTGGTTCTAAGAGGCATGCTTCTCTCCAAGTTCGTCAAACAGTGCGAAGGTGTTGGAAATATCCGTCAACCGTTGCCACCCTCGCCATAAGACGGTCACGCCGGGGGGGCCATCAGACGGACGTCCCAAGAACCCGCCGAGTTTGGCGATCCAAAGGACGACTTGGGCAACGGTGGGTATTTTCTTGGGGAAAGTGCGGGTCTTGTGGGTTAGGGCGTAAAGTGCTTTCCACTCATTTTCCGTCACGACTTGCGTGCAATCTGCCTCGGGGAGGTGCCGGTTGAGGAGCGTCATCCAGTAGAGCCGCCATGCAATGACGCTCAGTAAAGCGATATAGCGCAAAAGGCGGTCTTTGGTTTGGAATCGAGCGTGCTCCACCTTGGTCCCGGATTTCAGGACTTTGAAATAGACCTCAATGTGCCAGCGCTGGGTATACCACTCAATGCGCTGGAGTGCCTCGGAGAAGTTTGAAACTTCTACGTTCGTCAGCAGTAGCCAGTTGAGAGGCGTGATGTCATCAGGCGGGTTGGGTTCTATGACCGACACGAGAAAGACCGATACAGGCGGTAAGTTTTTCGTCTCGGGGCGTTGCTGACACCGATGCGGCAGACAGAGCGTCGTCTGGGCGAAACGCACTTGTAGATGTGCCTGACGCGCAGGAAACCGTTGCGGGCGCGCGGGGACATCAAGCGTCAACTCACCGGCAAGGGGCGCACGACTCACCAAATCCTTCAGAGTCCCGTAGGTATCTTCACTCCGACGCGGTTGTGCCGAACGTATCACAAAAGGATGTTCTTTTGCTTCAACGAAAAACTCATAAATATCGGCCTCACGGTCACAGATAGTGATCGCTTCAACGCCTTCTGGGGTGCGGGTCTGTGTCTGTGAAAGTGCCTCAATCCATTTGTAGCTTTCTTTGGCTTCGAGTGGTTTGGTTTTATAATCGCCCTTATCAGACGCATCCCGAACCCACACCTGATCCGTCAGACACCCAAGGGGCAGTCCCGAAGCACTGACGACGAAGGTCGTGTGTTTCAGCATCCCTCGGTAGTTCTGAGACCTTTTACCGATCGGACCTAATCCCTGCGTTGCGGGATGATCCGTATAATCAAGATAGGTGGTATCTTGGATCGCAAAGACACGCTCATGACCCCGCATGCGTTCAATCGTCTGCTGAAAGTGCGGATCGAGAACTTTTTCTGCCGAAACCTTCTCATTGTCAAAGAAACGATACGCGGCTTTGACCGCCGACCAATCACCACAAGCCGTGCTGATCGGCGACATCGGTGCCGCAGCGAGCGCATCCGCAATACCGACGAGTCTGTCATTGAGACGGGTATCTCCCAAATCAAGACTCGCAAACTCCTGACGACACCAAGACGGGGTGGATGCTTGTCGATGTGAAGACATGCTTAGCTCCTCTGTAAGAAATAGATACTTTCGACGACCTAACTGAGAAGACCTTTTAAACATAACACAGGAGACCACCCCATACAAGAAAAACTCAACCGACCTTACCTCCTATACTTATGGGTAACAGTAAGGTGTAGGATAGGGGTTACCTATCCTATGTTTCACGCTCGCGGGTAGAGTTCTGTGATGCTATCTAACAACCCTTTGACTTCATCTGGCGATGCGAATTTTTGCTGAATTTCACTAATTAACCCAGTTAATTCTGACTCGGCGAGGGGCTGCACGCTACCTATCACTTCACCGGTCAATGCTGCGACTGCCTCGGTAATTATCGGCTCAACCTTGTTTTGGTCAAGTGGGAACTGTCTACCCTCTGAACCGAGACGGTCATAGACTGACTGTGTCAGTTCCAAATTGCTGAAAACCTCACAATCGCTGAAGATCGCACCGACAAGTATGTTACGCATCTTACCGAGCCGCGAGGAGATAGCACCGTAACGCCGACTCCGCAATACGTTTGCTATGACATATTGGATTTCGTCTGCTGTCAAGTCTTTGAGAGTCTGCATGTCAATGAACAGCGTTTCGGGCTTGACATACTCATCTTCTTGAATACTTGAGGATGGCTGTCCGGTAACCGGATCGCGCATGGTGTTATTATCGTAGAGCGCATTGAATGTTCGCTTGGCTGTGACGGTTTGGTAGGGTAGGACACTGAAAGCATCGTCTGTGATGACGCGAGATTTCTGCGCGCCACCACCACCGACGGCATAACCGTAAATCATACAGTCTGCACACTGCGCACACGGCTTATTGCGGTTCAAGGCGCAAATATTTTCTTCTTTTGCGTCTCCGGTGTAGAAAAGTAGATTATGTTGCCGCAGGAGCTCGCGACCTGTGCGACGTTCAACAGCGGTCTGTTTCCGCTTACTAATCGTCACACGAGAGATAATATCGCGCGCCTCAAGCCCAGCATGGACTGCATCTCGGCTCAAACCTTCACCAGAGCCCTCGGTACGGAAGATCATCTCTGATTCAGCCTTCCGCAACACAATTAGCGTCAGATAACGGCTCTGCGGAAAGTTTTTGTATCCATCGACTATAAGGTCAGTATATTTGTCAAGAGTACTCATGATTGCTGTTCCTCCTTGTCTCTATCACGTTTTGGGATCATTTCGGTAATAAAATAAAGATATCCGGCACGAATTCGTTTCCGGTTTTCAAGCAAATTAAGCAGATTGCCTTGATAAACGCCTTTGTAAATATGATCGAAGAGAACGGTGACAAATTGCGAGATGTTCTCCAATTTTTTCACACCGAAGAACTGCTTATTCAGACGTTCAATCGCTCGGGCGACCTCTTTAGACATAATAGCCCGCGCCTCTTCTTCGGTCTCATGCTCCGACTGCCAGCGTTCAAGGCTGTCAAATGCGACATCAAGCGGTTTAGCGAGTGAATTATCTTTGAGACTCTCGCCCTTCAACCGCCCTTCCCACGCAATACGAGCGAGTTCCTTAATGTGAGACATAATCGTATCTCCTCCTTTCTGTGCCACGACATCGGCAATGAGTTGCGCTGTGTCACGGACGGTTACGAACTGTCGCGGTTCATTTCCGGCTTGTTCGCGTTTAATCATTCGGTGGGTTATGTAGTAGAGTTCAAGTGCGTCATAATTTAAACTCCAAATCAAGCGCACTAGATCGTCTGCGTCAATGCTCCCAATTTTTGATCGGATGGTATGCAATTTCAGGAGTTGTTCAAATCCCTGCTGCGTCATATTACTGTTCAGGTTGTTATCCGGCAACCACCCCTGAAATGCCGAAGGAATGTGGTCAACGAAAAGGTGGCTGAATTCATCGCCGGAAAAGAGCGGGATCGACGAATCCGTCAACACCGCACGGCACCCTAAAAAGCGTTGATATAACAAGGCGTTTTCAATCGCAAATAGAATGTTCTCTGTATGATTGTTCCCGGGTGTATTCACCGGAATTGTTAGAATGTTCCCGATTGCCTCTGAGAACTTCGGAAGTGGATTTCCGTTGACTTTCGTCGGTGAAAACGTTAATTCTAACTGTGTCTTTTCCTGATAGTTCCGAAGTGCATCGTCTGTTTTGAGGAACACAGACGGAAAATCGGGATTTTGGAAATTTTGCTGCGCTCGTTGGAAAGCTCGAATGAAAACATCTGTAAAAAATGAGATTGGATAGAGATGAATAAAAAACGTAGCGGTGCTGCCTCCGACATTGTAACAGAGTTTATCGAGCATGTATTGGGTTCGGCATACACTACAAACGCGACGTTTCGGTTCACGCGATGATCCGCCTTCAAGTCGATTGGAAAACTGTTGCACTTTGATGTTCGCTGGCACATCCGGTTTCATCCAGAGGGCGGTATCAAATTCCGAACCGCAGGTGCTACACTGAACGTGGTTATCTTTAACATAACGTTTTAAGTTTGTGTCGAAACCCCGGTCCCTATCAGTAACAAAACTGAAATCAACGTATTTGAGAACGTAATCGACCAACAGCCCAAGTTCGCTTTCGGTTTCTAATCTTTCTAAAAACTGGGTGCCGTCTTGGACAATCAACTCGTAAATATCATCAAACCTGCGCCTGGCATTGTAAAGATCGCGTCCGATGATGTAACCGCGGTCCCAAAGGGCATTAAACAATGCATATTGCTCACGATAGGTTGTATCCTCAGAATTTAATGGCAATTCAAGCAGCTCGTAGATATGTAACCACGCGTCGGCAATAGTCTTAGAGAAATGCTTATTCAGAAAAATATAGTATGTTCTGACCAACTCTCCAATCCGAATAGCGTCATCATTGGGGGGGAGTCGGTAGGTTTCGGCGTCTAAGATTTCATCAAGCAGCGCCCTCTGTCCAATCACATTTGGATCCGGTCTGCCCAATTTATTTCGGATTCCTTCAAGTCTTTCCTGACACTTTGTGTTCATAGCATCCACTTTCGCGTTTGCGACATACTTGCGCTCGCTGATGATATTTCGGACCTCATTCCAAATTTCCGAGAAAGAAACTCCGAGTGCGATGCACTTTTCATCGACTTTTATGCCGGCAGGGCTCCCTTGAATAAACTTGATGAATTCTCCACGAGTCTTTGACTCAATGTTATGGACAACAGAACTTCCTATTTCCGCGATTTCATCGGTTGTGATGCGAACATTGCGATCCCGATCAACAAGATATGCTACTCCGTCAGGATAATAAAGCATCGGCAGCAAATCTTTTTCTGATTCCAGATATTTCACAATCTCGTTGTGTATAAGGTTCGTCAACATACCACGCTGTTCACTTACTTTATGGTATACGAATTTGTACTGAATATCAGAGATACTGTTGATTTCTAAAAGAAAATCCCGTTTCTTTGGACGTTCCTCAAGTGTTTTTGATAGGTCAATGACATCGATCGCTCGAATAATAGGAACGAGGTAGTTAAGGAGTCTGTCCTTATCCAGCGAATACGGATCATAATTCTGATCCAAGGTTTCACCATAGGTGTTATGGAATCGTGAATGGGCGCGGACCAGGACTTCAATATCCTTCAAATAATCTTGCCATTCCGGGAAAAAGTACTCTATTTCAAGGTCCGTCAACACGCCACTGATATTTTCTGCATTTGCCAGATAGTTAAAGGAACGCTTTGTTTCTTGAAACTCCTCAAGTTTGTTTAGGTCGTGGACGCTGAAAGCACTAAACAACACTTGGATTTCAATATCCTCAAGATTCAATATTGGACGCAACCGTTCCAGAACACAAATTCCGTTAAGAATATGGAGATAGAGCGACTCACCAGCCTTCGCACCATATTGGATGATCTCCTGATAAGTACGTAATTTCCCGTTGGCGATTTTGTCTATATAATTTTGAAAGGGGTCGCCCGCCTCCGAATCAATTCCAAAGGTGAATAGTAAATCTTCAATTTCGGACTTCCGTTTTGCCATGACATCTCCTTTCTAACTGCATCAACTTGGGTTATGCATAATCGCGAAAATCGGCAATTAACCTTCAATCTACCTAATATTATACCATATAAAATTGGTGTTTTACACAAATTTCAAAAAATTAGACGTAAAAATTCAAAAATTCGGTCTTTTTTTGAAAAAAAATCAGAAAGTGCGAAAATTTTTTGAATTTCTACGCAAAAAATGTTACAATGCCATTGTGCAGGACTGACCCCTCCTTCGGCGGTGGATGTAGGCCCTGCTTTTTTTATCCTGTTCGTTCACAGATCCGGTCATATAATTCCTTCAGATATTGTCTCTAACAAATTAAATGCTTGGTCAAGACCTTACTTCGTTTTGGATTTAACAAGGGGCACTCATAGTGAAGTTTACAATTAATGGGACCTTTGACAGCGGGATAGGAAACCTGTCTCCAACGAGGTAGGAGATGTTTTTCGGGCAGTTGAGTGAAAGGTCCTACTGGACCGGGCAATTAAAAACGCGTAAAAAAACGAAAAATTCAATAGTCCTGATTCTTTTATAGAAGTTCTTTGACATCACGCGGAAAAAAGTGTATACTTATGGACATCAGAAGTAAAGTCGCAGCCGAAAACTATTGCGTATGCTGAGCTGCCTACCGACCGGTCGGTGGGATAGGTTGCCCACTTTCTCACCAAAGTGGTTTTTTGCCCGATCTCAGAAGTAAAATCACAGCCAAAAACTATTACGTAGGTTGAGCTGTCTCCCGGCCGGTTGGGAGAATAGATTGTCCACTCTCTCACGGGCGTGGTTTTCTGCTGAATAACCAACTAGCTAAAAACATAAGTAGAGAATCAGAAGTAAAATCGCAGCCGAAAACTATTGCGTATGCCAAGCTGCCTGCTGTCCGGTGAGCAGGATAGGCCGCCCATCTCTCACGAAGGTGGTTTTCTGTTGTTTATCCAATAGGGCAGGCCCGCTGTGTTCTGCCCTAATCTTCAGAATAGATGCCGTGCATCCGCCGCACAATCTCTTGAAACTCTACCCGAAACTCTGGTGGGTCCAAGACCTCTGCCGCATCCGCAAGACTCAATACCCAAAATGTGAACTCTTCTTTGGGCACTTCATAACGGACAATCACAGCACCATCGGCACACCGCTCTACAATCTCTTGTGAGGGATGACGCTGCTTTTCCTCAACCAGATACGCCTTGTGTGAGGCGATTTTGAGCTTCACGTTGATCGGTTCACCCCTAAAGAGTTCCCATCGAGATGCTAAATCCTCGGACAATGAAAAATCTGCTGGAGGTTCAAATCTTTCGGAGGTCAATTCAACCTTCTGGAAGCGGAGAATTTTGAAGGTTAACGATGTATTCTCCGAGAGATCCGAGCGCGCCTCAAGATACCAATCCTCCTTTCGGAAAAAGATGGCATACGGATGGAGTATGTGTTCAATAGACTCTGTTTTTCCGCCCGGCAGGTAACTTGCACGCACAGCCCTTCGAGTCAGAAGTGCCTTCTCCAGCACTCCAAAATAGGCATCACTCTCAGCGTGGGGTCCATCTGATTTAAGTTGAATTGAAACGCTGTCACTTTGGAGATAGTCCGTTTCTGACTCCTGAAGGGTGCCTGCTTCCTTTCCAAGTGCCTTTTCAATGTACTTCGCGAGCGGTGGGTGAAGTCTTTCCAGTAGGCCTTTAAGAGACTTTGTAAAACGCGGCTGCTTTGCGAGGGGTGAAGCCTCAATCACCAATTTTAGGTTCCGAGCCTCTGCTTTTGTGATAGTAGGCCAGGGCATCTTGCGTTGTCCCTGAATCCTATAAAAACTATGCTTCTTTTCCACAATGTAGTACTTTTCTATAATCTTCAGATCGTTATAGATGCGGCTTTTATCCACACCATACAATCTTGCTAACACATCAACTCGCATCCCTGAAGATCTTTCGAGGGTCCTGATTAGATCCAGGATACGCTGTACCTGTTTTCTGCCATCGCTATAGCCCATATCCTTCTCCTCATGAATAGTTGCAAGGACCGTCCGAATCAAATGGAAATACTTAGATACGACTATGTTAAATATACCCTAAGCTGCCATCTACTGATAGACATAGCACTCCGCTGGAGTGCTATCGCGTAAATACGCTATTTTCTACAGGGCTTACGCAAAATTGGCTTTCATGCCAAAATTGAGGGGATATTCCCGAAGAGAGCGCAATGAATTGCGCTACTACGAACCAAAGACCGCACGAAAACGGGTCAACTGCGTAAGTCCTATTCTATAGACATATCACCCCTCTCGGGTGTGGAAAGAGACGAAAAAACCTTTCTAAAATGTGCAAAATCTGTTAACAGCAACTTGGGTTAAGTATAACAGAAAAAACACTGAATGCCAACTTTTGACTTATTTTGACTTGAATGTTACAATATTACTGTGCAGGACTGAACCCTCCCTCGGCGGCGGATGTAGGTCCTGCTTTTTTTAGGCGGTTTGTTTGTTCAGGGATTCGGGAGGGCGCGTCCATTTCTGTGGTTGATCAGGTAAAAACACAACGCACTCCAGAGTTATTCGGTTTTCTATCGGTTTTGTATTGGGTATCGCGATCAGGAGATCGCTCCTACAGAAGAAGGAGTCGGGAATCGGAGTTCCCTCCTACGGGAGAACTGGATAATCTTGGGAATCTGATAAATTGAGTTGACAGGCGGGAATGTATCCTCTATTATGTCTTAGAACTTATGTGGACACACAATCGCCAACATTATAGCAGTGTTGAAAATTTTGTCAAGTGAACCGTAACAGCCAATGAAGGAGAGAACCGTAATGTATGATGCCGCGACGCATTTTAAAAACTTATACGATACCGTTCCCAGAGAGTTTGAATTTCAGGCGACCACACGGGAAGAGTTGTTAGCATGGCAAGCGAATTTTCGTCCGAAGTTGCGTGAGATCCTCGGCTTAGACAACATGGAATCCGATCTCGAAGGGTACGTCCCGAAAGCGGAACAACTCGAAGTCTTGGATATGGATAACCATTTCCGAGAGAGTTGGTATCTATGGGTAGAGCCGACGGTGCCGCTGCCGTTTTACCTCCTTCGTCCGAAGACGCTTGAAGGCAAAGTGCCACTGATCCTCGCACCGCATGGGCATAACCATCCACATCTCTACGCTGGCATCGCACACACAGAGGCAGAGGAAGAACACATGCTCGAAGGTGAGCGCGACATCGCTCGGCAGGCAGCCGTTGAGGAAGGCTATATCGCCATTGCACCGACGACGCGAGCGTTCGGTGAAACACGCACAGATGCCGATAAGGAAGCGAATAATACACACTCCTGCCGACACCAGTTGGTTCATAGTATACTCGTTGGACGTACCCCGATCGGTGAACGGGTGTGGGACATGTCGAGGCTCATTGATTGGGCGATAAAAGACTTACCGATAGATGCTGAACGCATCGCGATTACTGGAAACTCTGGCGGTGGAACCGTCTCACTGTTCGCCGCAGCCTGCGAGACACGCATCACTGTAGCAGTGCCGAGTTGCTATTTCTGCACATTTGAAGGGAGCATCGGCATGATTAATCATTGCGAATGCAACTATGTGCCGGGAGTGATGCGCTTAGGTGAGATGTACGATGTCGCAGGCTTAATCGCACCGCGCCCGTTTTGCGCGATTGCGGGACGAGGGGACGGGATTTTCCCAATAGATCACGTCGAGTTCGCCTATGAACGGTTGAAGACTATCTACACGGTTGCTGGCGTTGCGGATAGATGTGAGCTCTTTATTGGAGAGGGAGGACACCGCTACTATAAAGCAGGGGCATGGCCCTTTGTGCAACGATTTTTTCAGGAATAGCAGGATTCACTAAGGTAGTTAGCGGCTATCCGTGTATAGCGGTTGCATGTTACTTTATTGGCACAAACCACTCTTAACCGACTGCTGACTGCTGATCGCTGATTGCTATCTCAGCGTGAGCCTTTCTTGATTGCCCATAGTGTTTTCAAAATGATCTTGATATCCAAGGCGAGAGACCAATTTTCAATGTAATACCGGTCATAAGTGACCCGCTCTTCAAGGGAGGTATTGCCCCGAAAGCCGTTGACTTGTGCCCACCCCGTCATGCCAGATTTTACGCGCTGCCGAGCGAGATAGTGCGGAATCGATTCACTAAACGTATTAATTAATCCTGACATCTCTGGACGGGGACCGACGAGGCTCATATCGCCCTTGAGCACGTTGAAGAATTGAGGCAGTTCGTCTAAACTCCAGCGTCTCAGGAATTTTCCAAGTGCGGTTTGCCGGGGATCATCGCTTTTTGCCCATACATGTCCAACTTTTTCCTCAGCATCAACGCGCATCGAACGGAATTTGTAGATACGGAACGGCTTTCCACCTCTACCGACGCGTTCCTGATGAAAAATCGCGCTGCCGGGTGAAGTCAAGCGTATAACGATCGCTATCGTTAACAGGAGCGGGCTTAGCACTATCAACGCGAACGCGCTAAGGACAATGTCTATAAGACGCTTGACGATGCCTCGCCCACCTTGCATCGGTGTCTCTCTTAACTGTAGCACCGGTATATCATCATAAAAGGTAATGGTATCCCTACCGTTCCTGATAAATTCGGAGAGTTCGGGAAGGACATTGATTTGGACTGGCACCCCTTCGCAGACGTGGAGAATCTGCAGAATCGTGTCATTCGGCACCGTCGGTGATACGATGAAAAGCGTATCAAGTCGGTGTTTTCGGACCAGTTCAAGGAGGTCTTGGCTTTTCTCAAGGGACTGTAATTGGTTGTCGGCGTATTGGCTTTCGGCTAAGAGGTTTACGTTTAACAGAACCCTCTTGTGACTGACGGCTGACTGCTGATGGCTGACTGCTTCTTTGCTGACTGCTATCTCATCGATTATCCCTACCACTTCGTAACCGCTATCCGATTTAGCATTCAGGACGTTGATAAGCTTTTCGACACGGGCATCGGAGTTCCCAACAATTGCCAGTCGATTTACGCCGACCCCTTGGGCGTGAATTGATTGACGAAAGCGATGAAGCACCAATCGACCCAAGAACAACCAGACGAGACTGAAACCGGTAGCCAAGAGCATAACCCAGCGTGAGTAAGCATCGTGATGATAGATGAAAAAGAGTGCGGCTAACGTGGCGATGAGCGAGATACCAGCGGCTTTGCAGAGTGTCCAGAACGCTGAGAACGTCGCGTTGCTTTCCGGACGATACAGTTTTAACGCTTTCAACGTCATGAGCCAGATTATTGCCATTAGCGGGATGAGCCGAAAATAGTCGTCAAGGGGCGGGGTGCCTCCTTTATGCAAGGCGAGAACTTTAGGGGTCCAACCCGATTCAAACCGGACCCAGTATGCTACGACGATTGCAGTGGCGACGAAACAGAAATCTAATAGAACAGTGATCGCGATAAGCAAATGATCGAGCGTTTTGTTGTTCATTGTCTGATGTAGGATGCAGCTTGCAAGCCCATATTGAGACACAGGCTGTGCTCAATTTGCCTCTCATGTATTTTTCGTTGTTATATCCTGTTCTGAGGTGCGCTTTGAAGCCTTATCAACGGCACTTCAGCAACCGTGTTAAGTATATCAAATCTGTGCCATGCTTGCAAATTAAAATGGTGAGGGTGACATCCACTATAGGTGTAGTGTGAAGGTTGAGATGACTGGAAACTTTGCTGATAAATTGCACAGAATGTGCTATGCTATCGCTTATAAACTTTCGTAAAGCAAGTTTCAACTTGCCGAAATCGGAGGAGATACACAATGGCGAATCAACTGAAAGTGGGGATCGTTGGGGCACACCGTGGGAGTTCTTATTTTCAACCGTTTCAGGCGATAGCAGAAACAACCGTTACAGCAGTTTGTGACATCAACGAAGCGACACTCCAAAGCGTTGCTGAACGGTTTGATGTTCCCCAACAGTTTACAGATTACCAAGCAATGCTGGACGCTGTCGATCTTGTCGTTCTCGCTACACCTGAAAATTTACACGTACCGCAAGCGATCGAGGCATTGGAGGCGGGAAAACACGTCATCAGTGAGGTGACCGCGGCTGTCAAATTGGAAGAATGTTACGACTTAGTTCGTGCAGTCCGGAAAGCATCTGCCAAGTACACGATGGCTGAAAACACGTGCTACTCTAAGCCGAATGTCCTCATCCGGAGTATGGTAGAGGCGGGCATGTTCGGCGATGTCTATTTTGGAGAAGGGGAATATCTGCACAACATCAAGTCGCTTCATCACGACGAGAGTGGGAATCCGACGTGGCGTTACTACTGGCAGGTCGGCATAAATCGGTGCAACTATGCGACGCATAGCCTCGGTCCAGTGCTTCAGTGGTTTGATGGACGCGTTGTGAGTGTCTCTTGTCTCGGTACCGGTGTTAATACCGATCCTGAGCACGCCATGGAAGATACGGTCATGATGATGTGTAAAACGGATTGTGGCGGGTTAATCAAGATCCGAATTGACATGCTCTCAAATCGTCCCGCGAATTCGTATTTCAGTTTGCAAGGAACAAAGGGGTGCTATGAGAGTTCACGCGGGTTCAACGCGGCACCGAAAATTTGGTTGAGTGAGTTCGGCATAAGCGAACAGTGGAGACCCCTCTCCCAACTTGAAGATTTACTGCCCGAACGGTGGAAAAATCCGCCTGCTGAGGCTGAAAATGCTGGTGATCTCGGTGAGTATTTTAAAGTTCGGGATTTTGTGGATAGCGTCCTCACCGACACGCCGCCACCGATGGATGTCTATACGGCGATGGATTACACTGTGCCGGGCTTGGTTTCGGAACAATCCATTGCGAACGGTGGTGCACCGATAGAGGTCCCGGATTTTCGGAAAATTGATTTTTAATTTTACCTTAATCTATCTAACGCTTTACGAATCGTTAATACTCTTCTTCTACGGGTGAATAAACGAGCCCACAACTACTACAGCGGTAGCCGCTCTCTGGTTGGGATTCCACAAGCGGGAAGAGCATTCCACAGCAGATAGGGCAGGGTTCATCAATTTCCATTTCGGCTTGTTCTATTTCACCGGAGCGGTTCTCAAATTCAACGATCACGAGTATCCTCCTCTTGCTCAGCAACCGTAACGCGCATATAGATGTCCTGCAAAAATAGGTCGCATCCAATTGAAATGAGGGACATCACATCTTCGGGGTCGCAAAATTCAGTGTGTTCCCACTGTTGACCTTGCCGCCGATAATGTTCAACGCAGAACTTGTGTTGTGAAACAAGAATGTAGTCTTGCAACGATGCAAGCTGCTGATAGTGTTCAAATTTCTCCCCTCGGTCAAAAGCTGCAGTAGAAGGGGAGAGCACCTCTACGATAACAATCGGGTTCAGAAGCGTATCGAAAACATCATCCTCAAAGCGAGACTCACCGCAGGCAACAACGACATCTGGATAAAAATAGGCGATTGAGCTTGGCTGCACGCGCATATCGCTGGAATGGATTTCACAATCTGATTCTGCTAATTGATTGTAAAGCCTGTTGAATATGTTTCCTGTGATAAGACTATGTGCTCGACTCGCCCCAGACATTGCAAATATCTGCCCGCTAAGGTATTCACTTTTGTACAGTGCTTTCCGTTCTTGAGTGATGTACTCCTCTGCGGTGAAAAGGGTTTGTGCAGGAAGATATGCCATGCGTATTTCCTTAAGTAGAAGTAATGTTAGCAAGTAGGGTACCACATTCTTAGGCAAAAATCAATCTCTTTTTCGCGCCAAGAGGGTCATTTATGGTAGAGTGTAAAATTAATGATACACGCTGCATAAGTCTACTTAGGAAACTTTTAATATCTCTGTAGGGTTGGGTCAATCTCGGCTGCCCATTGGTCGATACCACCCGCAAGATTTTTAGCATCGCGAAATCCGTTTTGGTGTAGATAGGCGGTAGCGTAGAGACTCCGTGTTCCATGGTGGCAATAGACGACAATTTCTTGGTCTGATGGGAGACTCTCGACGTTGTGTGGCAGTGCGTTAAGTGGTATGAGTTGCGCACCTTCAAGGTGCACGATGTCATATTCGCTCGGTTCGCGGACATCTAATAAAAACACGGATTCGTTTTCATCAAGTTTCTGTTTTAACTCGTGTGGCGAAATTTCAGGAAGTGACGGCATAGTCTGCATGGCTCAGTT
This sequence comes from Candidatus Poribacteria bacterium, assembly GCA_965232545.1. Taxonomy (GTDB): domain Bacteria; phylum Poribacteria; class WGA-4E; order WGA-4E; family WGA-3G; genus WGA-3G. Next base: position 5,230,984 of record OZ246979.1, on the reverse strand, counting down.
TTCTTCCTCCGTTTGGCTGGGGGGTTGTTCATAAAGGGGCGCACATTCCGGACACGGACACGTCTCGCGTAGAACTTCAAATGGGTAGATACCCGTATCGTGTCCATCGTTCCAACTGAATTGGAGCGCGTAACGACCAACTAACTGGATGTCAAGGGGTTGAATATCGGCTGATACCTCAATGAGGGTTATATCTCCGTCCCCTTGTGGAGAAAAGAGGGAGTGGACATCCCTGCCTTTGTGTCGGATGGTAGCACATTCAGCGCACGGACACATCTGTCGGAGATAGGTATATGGATACCAACTCACATGTCCGTCTTTCCACTCTACCTGAAAGGCGTTGGGATGTTTCTTGAGGAGTTTCGGTTGTTTCGCGAGCCTGTTCATGATGCAGGTTACGGCACACGCCGGGAGAAAAGTGCGCTGGCTTTGCTAAGGACCCTACTACTTTAAAAAATGCCGAGTTCGTCCTTCGCGTCTTCAGTCATCAGTTCTGGGGTCCAACGCGGCGTCCAAACGACATTAACATTGACTTCCTCAACGCCATCCATCTGCTGCGTGACGTGTTGTGCGCCGTTCACAATTTGCCCACCAGCGGGGCATCCAGGGCTTGTTAAGGTCATTGTAATGTCCACAGTCGTGTCGTTAATGTCAACACCGTAGATAAGTCCCATATCAACGATATTGATCCCAATTTCTGGGTCAATAATTTGCTTGATGCTCTCTAATACGGTTTCTTCGGATACCATTGAAATTTCCTCCTATGAGGTCTGGATGATTAATTAGTCAAGACTGACCAGAATATCATCGTCCTCAATTTTGACGGTGTAGCAATCGACGGCTTCGACAGCGGGCATACAGAGCGGTTTTCCTGTTTTCACACAAAAACGAGCACCGTGCCGAGGGCATTCTATCTCCTCACCGTTGAACCAACCTTCCTCCAACGGACCGCCGTCGTGTGTGCAAACGTCCTCCATCGCGTAGAACTCTCCGTCAACATTGAAGAGTAGCACTGGAACGAAGTCAACTTCGACTAATTGTTTCGTGCCGGGTGGCACTTCACTCACTTTCGCAACTTTATAGAATTCTGCCATATTTTCGTTTTCTTCTTTCTATCCTTAGTTTTTTATTCATCTTCCTCGCCGGGCCAGCCTTTGATACCGTAGGCACCCGCTTTGAGAACCTTGAGAGCCAATAACGCGCATTTAAGACGGACAGGACCCAAAGGGATGCCGATCATATCTAAGATGTCGTCTCGCGAGAGTTTCTTGACTTCGGTAAGACTTTTACCTTCAATCTCTTCAGTTAACATAGAAGCAGCAGCTTGACTAATGGTACAACCGTGTCCGGAAAAACGAACCTCTGTAATAATGTCGTCTTCAACAATCAGGTCGATGCGAATCCGATCCCCACAAAGTGGATTGTCTTCTTCATGAGAAATATCAGGATTCGGCAATGTTCCATAGTTGCTCGGATTTTCGTAATGGTCAAGCAGCTCTTCCTGATATACGTTCATTCCACGCTCCTTCTCTGGCGCCGAGTCATCAACTTTTGTGTTCTGCACAGTCCTTCATATAGGCGGTCCACTTCTTCGATTGTGTTATAAAGGTAGAAACTTGCACGGGTGGTGGCGATAACATCTAACCGCTTCATGAGCGGTTGGGCACAGTGATGTCCTGCCCGAATGGCGATACCGTGCGTATCCAAAACGCCAGCCACGTCGTGCGGATGGATACCCTCCAGATTAAAGGAGATAACACCCGCTTTTTGATGCGGTGAAGAGGGTCCATAGAGGGTAATACCTTCGATTTCTTGTAAACGATTGTGTGCGTATTTTAGGAGTTCTTGTTCGTGAACCTGAAGTGCTGCTAAATTTGCGTGTGTAATATAGTCGACTGCGTGCCCAAGCCCGATCGCTTCGGCGATACTTGGCGTGCCTGCCTCGAACTTGGCGGGAAGCTCAGCATAACTTGATACGTCTCGCTCGACGCTCCGAATCATTGAACCGCCACCGAGGAAGGGCGGCATCTCTTCAAGGATTTCCAATTTACCGTATAGGACACCGATACCCGTCGGACCACACATTTTATGTCCAGAGAACGCCAGGAAATCACAATCCAGCTGCTGAACGTCAACCTGAAAATGTGGCACCGATTGTGCGGCATCAACGACGACCTTTGCACCAACAGCGTGTGCAGCTGTAATAACCGACTGGATCGGATTGATCGTTCCGAGCACATTGGAAACATGTCCTATGGCGACAAGTTTTGTTTTTTCAGTGACGAGTTCCTGGAGTTGTGTGAAGTCAAGCAACCCTTCGTCAGTTATCTCGATGTATCGGAGCACTGCACCAGTGCGCTGTGCCAGCAGCTGCCAAGGCACAAGGTTGCTATGGTGTTCCATAACCGTGAGAACAATTTCGTCGCCTTCCCGGATGTTCGCGCTGCCCCAACTGTAAGCGACGAGGTTAATCGATTCCGTTGTGTTCCTCGTAAAAATAATCTGCCGTGCCCGCGGGGCATTAACCAGTTGTGCTACCTTCTCACGAGCGCGCTCGTACTGTGCCGTCGCCTCCTCTGAGATACGGTAGATACCGCGGTGGATATTAGAACGATACGTATCATAGTAGCTATCCATCGCTTCAACGACTGGACGCGGTGTTTGCGTCGACGCTGCGTTGTCGAGGAAAGCTAACGGTGGGGTCGTCGCGAAGATCGGAAAATCTTTGCGAATGCTTTCTACATCAAGCGGGCGAAAGTGAGGGGCGTGCATAGTTGTTACCTTGTTGGGGTGGAATCAGAGATTGAAAGAATGGAAGGGTGGAAGATTGGAATGCCCATCCTTCCGTCCTTCCATTCTTGCTTCCGTTCACGCCTCTACCTACTTGGGAAACCGATATTGACAGCGGAAGGCCCATGGTCCTCACACGCCTGATCGGTTGGGACATCGGTTTCAGCCTCGTTGGATTTAACAATTCCTTCTGAAACCAGATAGTGTTCCACTTCATCGCCGCTGACATCGGCAAGCATTATATCGTCAATCTGGACACACGGCTGATACGGCTGCCGCGTTTTCTGAACCATTTCACGATAGTTGTTTTCATTGTTAATGATGTCTCTATCTTCATAGTCCAAACCGTATTTGGCGAAGATGGCACGGACACCATTGCTCCATCCGCAGACAGGCTTCATGTAAGCGATAATTTGCGGTTGACTCATTGTGAGTTACTCCTTTTTTATTCGTTGTCGGTTAACGAACCCATCTTCTAACCGACAACTGATAACTGAAAGGATTTTCGTAGAAAATCCGAACTGATAACCATTCCTCTGATAACTAATAACTCTTAAGCAAGTTTGCGCGTAACGGATGTACTTAACTCTTCACGAACGGATTCCAACGGAATGCGTTCCATGACAGGGGCAAAAAACCCGTCAACAATCAATTTTTCTGCTTGTGCGTAAGGTACACCGCGACTCATTAGGTAAAAAACCTGTTCGGCATCGATCTTCCCAGCGGTCGCGCCGTGTGTACAACGCACCTCGTGTGCTTGAATTTCCAATCCCGGCAGGGTATCCGCATGCGCACGCTCGCTGAGCAGTAAGTTGTCGTTTTTCTGGTACGCATCGGTGTGATTCGCCGTCGGATAGACGTAGATGTTCCCACCCCACGCCGTCTGCGATCTATCTTTCAGGACTGCCCGATAGAGCAGATCGCTGTGGGTGTGTGGTGAGATGTGTTCTTGGGCAGTACTGATATCCAAGTGTTGCCGGGCATCGGTGAAAGCCAATCCCAACATTTGAGCGGTACATCCGGCACCTTCCAAGACGACAGCTTGGTTTATCTTACTTAATCTACTACCAAAGGAGGCGGTTACCCAACAGAGTTGTGCGTCTCTGGCAACCATAGCGCGATGCGATGCGATGTTCCAAACTTGGCGATTCCACTGTTGAACTTGCACGTAAGTCACGTTTGCATTCTGTTCCGCAAAAATTTCTACCGCTCCACTATGCAAACCCGTTGCATCTGGATTGGTAGATGAATTGTCCTCTAAGACCGCAACCTCGCTACCCTCTTCAGCGATGATGAGCGTATGCGATAGGTCGGCTTGTTCCGCCTCGGACATCTTGATGTAAACCCGCAGCGGTTCTTCAACGCTTACACCTTTAGGGACATGCAAGACGTAACCGCCCTGCCAAAAAGCACCATGAAGTGCGTCAAACTTGTTGTATTGGGCAAGGTTCCCACTTTTTAACGCCGTCTCCAAAGTTACCGCCTTGCTCATAAAGTAGGTACGAAGCAATTCCGGTTGCTCTTGTAGTGCGGTGTGGAGATCTGCGAAGTATATACCTTTTTTTTTCAGCGTTTCGGTGGTGGAGGCGTATTGCCGTTGTCCATCGACTTGCACAAGCACGCCTGCTGTTTCCTCGTCGTTGTCCTCTAAATTTTCGGCGGATAGTTTACCGTTCGTTGGGACATTTGGATGATATTTTTCGAGTGCGAAGCCGCGGAGATGTCGCCGAGTGCGTCTCCAGTAATCTTGGGTGCGCATGTCAACAGTGCGTCGCCATACATCATCTTTGGTAGTATGAGGCATCGGCAAGGATTCGTAAAGTGCGTAAGCCTCCAACCGTTTCTCACGCATCCATTTTGGCTCAGTTGCTGCTATTTTTTGAAGAAATTCTTTTGAAAAATTGCCCTTTTGCAATGTTATTTTTTCCTTAGTAATAGCCCTCAGCTATCAGTGCTCAGCAGTTCGTTGTGGGTAAAACGTTTTCACCCGTTATGCGTTCTACTGAAAGCCGATAGCCGATAGCCGACTGCTACTTAACCCACTGAACCTTCCATCTGAAGTTGGATGAGGCGGTTCATCTCGACAGCGTATTCCATCGGAAGTTCCTTGACGAGGGGTTCGATAAACCCATTGACAATCATTGTGGAAGCTTCTTCCTCGGAAAGTCCACGACTCATCAGATAGAAGAGTTGTTCTTCCCCGATTTTGCTGACACGCGCCTCGTGTTCGATGTTCGTATCGTTTTCACCGATTTCGATGACCGGATAGGTGTCTGAACGCGAGTCTTTGTCAAGAATGAGCGCGTCGCAGACGACATGTGATTTACATCCCTTCGCGCCTTTCGCGACATCGACCCATCCACGATAACTGGATCTACCGCCATCTTTGCTGATACTCTTTGAAGTAATCTGCGAAGTGGTATGCGGTGCGCAATGATAGACTTTTGCCCCAGCATCTTGGTGCTGCCCTTTGCTTGCGAACGCAATTGAGAGAATGTCGCCGCGCGCACCAGGCTCCATCATATAGACACTCGGATACTTCATCGTTAGCTTGCTACCGAGGTTACCATCGACCCACTCCATCTGCGCGTCCTCGTAGGCAAATGCCCGCTTCGTGACGAGATTATATACATTGTTCGCCCAATTCTGAATCGTTGTGTAGCGAACCCGAGAACCTTTCATGCAAACAATTTCGACAACTGCGCTATGTAAGGATTCGCTGCTGTATGTCGGTGCAGTACAACCCTCAACGTAATGGACCTGTGAACCTTCATCGGCGATGATGAGCGTGCGTTCAAACTGCCCCATGTTTTCGCTATTGATGCGGAAATAGGCTTGTAGTGGGTATTCCACCTTCACACCCGGCGGCACATAAACGAAACTTCCGCCGCTCCAAGCCGCACTGTTGAGCGCCGCGAACTGATTGTCCGCAGACGGAATGATGGTGCCGAAGTATTTCTTCACCAAATCCGGATACTCTTTGACAGCGGTATCGGTATCGAGGAAAACTACACCGATTTTTTCCAATTCTTCGACGATGTTATGGTAAACGACTTCTGAGTCGTACTGCGCACCGACACCTGCGAGGAACTTTCTTTCCGCTTCTGGGATACCAAGCCGGTCAAAGGTCTTTTTGATGTCGTCCGGCACATCATCCCAACTCCGCTCGCTCCGGTCGGAGGCTTTGACGTAATAGTAGATGTCGTCAAAATCGAGTTGAGAAAGGTCGCCGCCCCATTTCGTCATCGGCTTCTGCTTGAAAATTTTATAAGCATCGAGCCGATACTGGCGCATCCAGTCGGGTTCCCCTTTGATGTCGGACATTTGATTGATAACCTCTTCATCCAGTCCTTTCCGTGACTTGAATGTAGGTTTAATGTCATCGTGAAACCCGTATTGATACTCTTTACTCACTCCGAGTTCTTCTATGGTGTTCGTTTCAGAATTTGCCATTTCACTTCTCCTATTATGTTAGCGGAATGCCGCGCACCGCTTCAAATTAAGCCTCAGTAATACCGTGTTTTTCACGGATCGGATCATAGCCCTCTGCTTCTAACATCTGTGTGAGTTCCCAACCACCGGATTCAACAATCTGACCATCCAGCAGGATGTGCACGAACTGTGGACGGATGTAGTCCAACAACCGTGGGTAATGCGTGATAATTAGCACGCCCAACTCCGGGCCAATCAATTGACTAACACTTTCACCCACAACTCGGATAGCATCAATATCGAGTCCAGAATCTGTCTCATCAAGGATCGCAATTTGGGGTTCAAGCATTGCGAGTTGTAGAATCTCGGCACGTTTCTTTTCACCACCGGAAAACCCGTCATTGAGGTATCGTCTTGCGAAAGAATCGTCAATACCGAGTTGTTTCATTTTTTCGCGAAGTTCACGACGAAATTCGCGCATCGGAATGAGCCTGTCATCGCCAGAACCATTCCCGTCTTTAGCACGGACTGCACTCACTGCAAGCCGTAGGAAATTAGCCATGCTGACCCCAGGAATCGCCGTTGGATACTGAAAAGCGAGGAAAAGTCCGAGTTTCGCGCGTTCATTGGGTTCCAACTCCAGAATATTGACACCGTTAAAAATTACCTCACCGGAATCAACACCGTAGAGAGGATGTCCCATCAAGCCATTCGCGAGAGTGCTTTTGCCGGACCCATTCGGACCCATAAGCGCGTGGATTTCACCCTGTTTAACAGTTAAATTTAGTCCTTTGATAATTGGTTTTTCTTGCACACTGATATGCAAGTCTTTAATTATTATCTCATTGTTCATTTTTTGTCTCCGGACTCCTTACTTATAGTCAAGTTAGAAACATTTGCTATTTGCGAACGCATCTCATTTTTCTCAATTGATTTTAGTGCTTATCCGCCGATTCTCGACATATTTCTTTCTGGTTTAATAAAGTCTGCTGCGTTAATCTTATGCCCTGCCTCTTTTTGTGCAACTGCGTCGAGAATTAACTCCGAAATCCCCTCATCTGGTACTCCTTCGCGCAGCGGCGTAAGCAGATCCGTTTCCGTTAGCGAGAAGAGACAAGTCCGAAACTTTCCATCAGCAGTGAGACGCACTCGGTTACAATTTTCACAAAACGGTTCACTCACGGAGGGTATGACCCCTACCTCATTTCCGTTATCCGAGAAGCGATACCTTTGGGCAGTGTCGTTCTTCGCCTCACCGTTCAGGGGTACCTGTGTGAGTGGATAGACGGCGTTGATTTTTCCGATAATCTCTTTTCCGGGGATGTACATGTTACGTCCCCACACATCATCGGCATCGAGCGGCATAAATTCAATAAATCGAAGTTGATAATCATTTTGCCGTGCGAAAGTAGCTAAATCAACAATCTCATCATCGGTAAATCCGCGCATCGCAACAGCGTTAACCTTAATCGGGTTGAAACCACATTCGTGGGCTGTTCTTAGTCCCGCAAGCACACGTGAGAGCACCTTCCGGCGCGTCATCTGCTCGAACTTCTCTTCATCGAGCGTGTCTAAGCTGACATTGATACGGCGGAGCCCAGCATCGTAAAGTGCCTGTGCTTGCTTAATAAGACCGATGCCGTTTGTCGTCAAACTGATGTCTTTGAGTGCTTCGATCTGCGTCAATTGCCTTATGAGTGTAGGCACCTCGGGACGCACAAGCGGCTCGCCGCCGGTAATACGGATCTTGGTAACACCCAACGCGACGAAAATGCGGGTGAGGCGCAGAATCTCATCGAACGTCATCAGTGCCGCGTCTGGCATGAAGGTCATGTCTTCTGGCATACAGTAGATGCAACGGAAATTACATACATCTGTAACCGAAATCCTAAGGTTCGTATGGATTCGTCCAAAGCGATCAAGCATCTGTTGTTTCATATTGATTCAGACAGGAAAATTCAGATTTATAATAGTATATCACATCCCTATATTTATTGCAAGTTTTTTTATAGTAAAAACTATAAAAAAGATTTAAGGGAATTAATAAGCACGCCGAGAAGGGTAGACGCATTTCGTTTTCTGTGCTTTAGGAGGATTTTGAGCGACCAGACTCGGTAGGTGCGGTTTGTAACCGCACCGGATCGCCAAAAAAAACGGAAAATCCCATAATTGCTTAAAACTGAATAACCCTACGAGAAGCACAGAGGGATTCAGTTTTCGTTTTCCGAGTCCATTATCGGGAATAGGTGCGCACTGATATAGGCAAGAATCGGGGTTACAAACCCCTCCCACAAAAATGGGTCGTGACAATTGAATGCCTCTGCGAGAAGGACGTTTTACATTGACACAGGTATACTTGTGATGTATAATGTCTCTATATTTCTGAAAACTGGAGGAATGGACAATGAGTGAAAAAGTGTTCGACGTTGGTGGTGTTGAACTTCATGTCGACAACCGCGATATCGGAGCCGACGGCGGTCCCTCTGTACGTGTTTACGGCGAAGTGGACGGTGAAAATGTGCAACTGCTCCGTTTTGACTGTTTTCGCAAGGACCCGCACTATCACTACGATCCGTCCGGGAAGAACGATCAGCGATCTCTCGACAAAGAGCGTGTTCCGGATTCAGTCGCATGGACGATTGAGCAATTAGGACAAAATCTCGTGGAGATGATTCACACAGCAGGTTACGCCGGTGTTGCTGGAGCGGTCGATCAAACCGCCGTGACACAGGTTCTATCTGAGGTGGAATCCTTAATGCGAAGCGAAGACTAATTTTATAGGTGTGCTTTCGCACATAGAGGAGAAAGTTAACGTGACAAAATCTATGGCTGTAAGCGTTTGCATATTTACGCTGCTTATAGGCTTGAGTGCTTTCGCTGGCACCCCACAGGATTGGGGAAAATGGAAGGAAGGTGAACTCCTTCTCGAAAATCATAGTTTTGAGGAGGATCAAGAAGCCTGGGGTTTAGAGGACGGAGCATGCTGTGATCGTGGCGGACTCTATACGATGGAAATCGATAAGAAAAATCCGCAGCACGGAAAACAGTCGCTCAAAGTTATCGGACATAAGGCAACGGGTACCGCATGGCATGCAAAGGTTAGACAGAAGGATATGTCAATGAAAGCAGGCGAAACCTATACCGTGATTTTTTGGGCGCGCTCCGAGAAACCGCGCGAGGTGACACTCAGCATCCAGATGCAACACGCCCCTTGGACTTTCTACCAAGGCGGTGCTATCAACTTAGTAGGGCCGGAATGGGAGGAGTACCATATTACCTTCAATTCGACTGCTGATGTTGAAAGAGATATGTGGGTGGGATTATCGATTGCCCAATCCGATGTCGATTTCTGGATTGACAACTTTCGATACTTTGAGGGTGACCCAGAAGACGATCTGAATCGCGATACGCCTTTCTCTATTGATGCCAGAGAAAAATTGGCGACACAGTGGGCAGAGATTAAGTCAGAGCGTTTCTAAAAATGTTCGTTCAGTTTTATGAGGCGCGGTCGAGAGACCGCGCTTTTTTTATTTTATGCTGGACTCAACTGAGGAATTGTATCTCCATAGCGTTCGCCGTTTTTTGTAATCACATTTCTAAACGTTAGCGACCCGTCTCTGTCGTATGCACTTACGTCCATCCGACACATCCGATTTTCTTGCAGGAATACCGTGTACCCATTCATGTCTCTCCGCCTCCCTCAATTACGCGTAGCAGAGTATCTCATAGTAGACATTGGCATTATCGTGCAGTAAACCATTTATCAGTCTACAATACGAAAAAGTTTCAACATTTGATTGGGGTACTTGGCTTGCAGGCATCGAAAGGTTCGTTTTAAGTTTTTCCCACTTACCATACACATTGAAACGGCGGCCCCCCGATAATGATCGATGATCAGGATTTTGGTATATGAAGCACATTTTATGCCGGGTGTATTCCTTCATAATCTGGATGAGTACATCAGATAGACTATTAGTATCTAATGTCGGACTCGAGAAAAAATAGCAGAAATTAAATATAATCTGTGTCCTATCATCGTTTTCAATATACTTATCCAATAATCCAGTCAAATGAGCCAATTCGCGAATTAACTCGAATTTGTCAAAGAAAGGCTCGCTATATGTGTTGGGACCGTATGTATTGATTGTCGCCGCCTTATCAAGCATCGTTTGCGAACTATCAATTCCTAAATAAGTAAGGTCGCACTGTCCTGCGAAAGCCTGAAAAGCGATACCTGAAGTTAATGGACCACAACCGAAATCAATGAATACGACTTTATCCTTTTCATTTATCGGCGTGAGGCAATTCGTAAAGATGTGATAAGAACCGAAAAGGTGTCTGGGCATGTGATGGACACAATAGATAGATACCTTGTCTTTGGGAAAATAATATTCATTGGAGGGTTTGTCATAAGATACTTCATCGAAATCGCTCTGTCCTTGTTTCAGAATGCGCGCTATATCTTCCCAGTAGTATATTCTGTTATTTTTAACATCTTCCGATAATGCCGGTAGATCGTGTTCAAAGGGTTTTACGATGAGTTCTTCAAACAGATTCTTTAGACTTTCACCGGGCTTATAGTAGTTATCGTGAGAGCAGTGTATATAGGACATGTTTTGGGAATTTTTTCTAAGAGATGGTATCTACTGCCTCGTTGTCAAGAAACGATGGGTTTGGTAGTCATCTTGTAGATCGTTTCGTTTTTGCACATAGTCTATCTTATATTATACTAATAGTATAACAAGTAGTTCGGGTCTTGTCAAGAGAATTTCTCTTTATACCGATGTAGATGCCTGACTCACTTCCAATTCACCACAATAAATAAAATAATAGCGTAGAAAAAAAGAGTCAAGGAAAGGTCGAGCAGAGGCGAGATGTATGTAGGTGCTGCTGTGCGTAGAACGACAGCGCATCAACACTAACAAGGTCGGGGTTATTAAAGGAGATTGAGACTACAGGTCGGCGACTAATTCCTTGTGGTACGCAAAGAGTGCCGGGGTACCACCTGTATGCAGGAAGATAACCGTGTCGTCGCGTCCGAGTTTACCCTGCTGGATGTGGTCAATGAGACACGCCATCGCTTTAGCGGTATAGACGGGGTCGAGAAAAATACCCTCTGTTTTGACAACGAGTTTGAGAGCATCAATACATTCTGGGGTGAGATAGCCGTAAGCCTCTCCAATATAGTCATCTGTGTTCTGAATATCTGCATCCACAATCTGTGTGTTGAGTCCAAGGGTATCTGCGGCACTATTCCCAGCGGTGCGCATACGTTCAAGTTTATTTTCCCAAACAATCGGAGCAATACCGAATGGCTTCATTTTCAGCCCGAGCGTTTTGGTGCCGAGAACAAGACCTGCCTGTGTACCGCCTACGGAAGCCGTATAAAGCCAATCGGCATCAATACCTAATTGCTCCTGCTGTTGTGCAATTTCAGCGATGCACCATGTGAAGGCGACAGCGGCGAGCATAGTTGATCGGGGTCCCGCGACAACGTAAGGTTTCATCCCTTCTGACGCCAGTTTTTTTGCCAATTCGTGCTTCACCACGTCTAACTCGGGTCCAAATGGAGCATCAACAATCTCAACATCGACACCTGCTAATTTACTTAACAATAGATTCCCTTGCGGGATACTCTTGTGGTCACGTGCGAGACGTAAGTAGCAGTTGAGCCCAAGTTTACCGCAAGCAGCGGCGGCTTGTCTACAGTGATTCGATTGTGATGCCGCTCCGTGTACAATCGTATCGGCACCTTGCGCAACAGCATCACCAATTGTGAAGGTGAGTTGTCGGACCTTATTTCCACCAAATGCCAAGCCCGAACAATCTTCACGTTTAATGAAAATGCGCGGTCCCTTGAGAGCTTCAGAGAGTCGCGGGCATTCCTCAAGTGGTGTCGGAAAGTGACCGAGGTCTACCTGTGGTATCTGTGAAACTTTCTGAATTACGTCCGCACTGGTCTGCATCTTTTACTCCGCTTCAATAACGACAGCCATTTGGCTGACCCGTTTTCCATCCTTGGACTGCAAGCCTGGTGTGACGACTTCAACGATGGTTCCTGATTCAAATTCACTGAGGCAGGCACCTTTGGGCTTGTGGTGGTTAGGCGATACTTTCGTTTTCCCGATTTCAATCGGAATGACCTCGGAAGCAACAATATCTAAAAACCAAGTAAGACGTTTCGGTAACGTATTACCAGGCATGCTTTTGGTGATCTCAACAAAAAGGAAATCGCGGACGAACTCGATGAGGAACTTCTTGAAAACGACCACCTCGATCTTCACTGCGTGTTTCTTTTCCTGCTCAATTAACTTTTTCGTGAAGCGTTCGAGATAGGCATCACATTCGCTCTGAATCTTCTCCAAATCGTGCGCGCTTTCGGCGAGGAGATCAGGGAACAATGTCGGGGAAGGTGTGGAAATACCACGCGTCTGCTTGAGTGTCTGTCTCAGTCGCATGCCGACCTCAGTGAGCGTTTCAACAAGTTGTTTGGTTTCGGGGGTACCACGCCCTGTCTCTTTCTGCCATGCAGTCACCTCGTTCACCATGAGGTTAAGCAACAAAATAGCAGTTTCCTCTTCACAGAGCGTTTCCGGATCCCAATCATTGAGGTCGAGCCCATAGCCTTCATTGTAATCCTTCTCTAACTTGGCAAGTTTATCCTGAAAATCGTCTTGGATGGCTTCGCCTTTTTCCTGATAGTACGCCTTACCACGTCTGCTGTCAGCAGGAAATCCCAATGCTTGAGCAAACTGCCCTAAAATTCCTTTCCGTTTCTGTTTTGAAGCTGCTCTACCGGCATTAGAAGATGTCGCTATCGCCTGCGATTTGCGCCGCTTTGCGTGTACGCTTACTGGCAAAGACGGAACCGTTATTTTAAACTCAAGATTATTGTCTACATTAACTGCCGGTGACTTAGGCACGATATGTATAGACGAGGATTCTTTTGGCGGTTCCTGTTCGTTTTCATGGCGGACCAGTTGTTCCGGCTCTGCAGTATCCGCTTCAGTATGACTCGGAATCATCGCTCCTTCTATTAGTTCCTGTGCGTCGGGCATGACTACTTTTTCAAGTTGTTCTTCTACTGGTTTTAGCTCACGAGGAACAACTACTTTTTCGACCTGTTCTTCTACTGGTTTTGGCTCACGAGGAATGACTGGGTTTTTAACTTGTTGTGTTGTTGCCACCTCGTATTCAAAATTCGTATGTTCATCTATGGTACTGTGGTTCCGCAAAGCGGATGTATCAGCCCGAGCCACGAGATCCTCTGCTAAATCCTCGGCTGGTAATGTACCCCGAAGTTGGTCCAATTCCTCTAATATTTTTTCAATGCGAGCGGAAATAGGATCCGCATTATCAATAAAAAAGGTGAGTCGATATGCTTCGAGAACCTCCGCTGGGAGGCGCAGCAAGACAGGTGTGCTGGTTAACAGAAACTGCCTCCAATTGGCGAGTCCACTCATGGATAATTTCTGATACATTACGCGCACTTGTCTGTCGTCGCTAATAAGATTCTTGACACTCATATAGGTGTGAATGCCTTCAATACAAAATGCTATCTCAATATCTCGGAAACGACCTGTTACGCTGTTCCTGGACATCTTATATTTCTCCTTGCAAGTCTCTCATAATAGTGTAGTAAGACCGAAATTTGGTAAGGCCGAACATGAGTTTAATGGTATCGAACTGAACAATTTAACGTTTTTTGTCCGTTGGCGTTACAAATTTTTTATTAACGTGAGCTTGAAAATAAATCTGTAGGTGTTTTTGCTTAGGTGTTTCCTACAGGTAGAGTGGTAAATACACACCAAAGGTTTCCTTAGTATTGGGACGAATATACCGCTTTTCAAGGAAACCCTTTCTGCCTCAATACCGATAGCGAAACCCGACATCCACTTTCATCAAACTCACGTTATAATAACCCAAGTTGCTACCTAATAGGTATTGGACGTTTCAACACAGATTTTTTCAAGGAAAACATCGCTTTACACCCCGTAGGGGTGTTATGTCTATAGAAAATCAGGTATTCAATGAGCTGCACCCTGTAGAGGTGCTATGTAAATGGAAACTGGCAACTTGGGTTATAATACGTTAATTTTGAATAATATTCAAATTAAAAATAAATTAGTCTATATCTAACTATTAAGTAGGAAAATTATCTCTTGATGAGCATCTTCCGAGTTGCATGGAAACTTCCAGCTTGAATTACATAAAAATATATACCGCTCGCGACAGATTCACCAGTAGCGTTACGACCATCCCAATAAGCGGTGTGTGAACCTGCCTTACGATAGCCGAGTGCTTTAAAATAGATAGGCTTCCCTTGAGCATCGTAAATATGAAGGGATACGTTCATATCTGAGGCAATTTGATACGGGATCCATGTCTCTGGGTTAAATGGGTTCGGGAAGTTTTGGCTTAAACGATTGACGAACGTCGGATTAACGACGTTCGGAGTCCAATCAGATTGCGTAGGTTCCTCCACAGCAAGCGAGTAGCCTTCTGGGTGTACGCGAAAGATACGAAGTTGATACAGATCCGAGACGTAGAGGGCACTCCCTACCAACTTCAATTCAAAAGGGAATCGGAGTCCACGAAAGCGAGAAGAGGCTCTCAACGTGCGTGTGTCAATAACTTGAACGCTATTGCTATCGAGTAGATAGAGATAGATGCCACTTACTGTGGCATCGATTGGAAGGACTTCGTTCTCATATACGTCTTGCAACTTCGGGGTGTTGGGTTCAGCTACATCAAGCACTGCGACACCGATACCACTGTCTAATAGGTAAGCCCGTTCATCCGCAAGCGCAACGCCTGTTGCATTGCCTTGCGTCGCATAGCTTCCAACGAGACGCGGGACTGCCGGACCTGTAATATCGAAAACGTGCAGTCCTCCTTCAAGAGCGGCGACATAGGCGTATGCCGGTGAGTTGGCATCGACAACAACACGATAAGCACTCCCCGGCATGTCGCGTCTGGATACGATTCTGCTTTGCTGAGGGACCCGACTGTCAACGACAATTAGAGATTCTGTACAGAGGTAGGCGTACCCTTCGTGCAACGCTATATCTGAAACCGGCGCAGTTGTGGGGATATGTACTGCAATCGTATCTGTAGCGAGATTGATAACATACATTCCGTTCTCAGCGGCAACAAACCCATATCCGTTTTGGACGCGAATTTTGGTGCAACTTGCCGCCTCAAACTCGTCGTTGGAAGTAATGATATTCGTAGGTAAGGGCAGCCTTTTGGTCACAGAGCCTTGATAAGGTGTTGTAAACTCGAGGGTTTTCAATCCGCCTACACCGTTCGCGACATAGACAGTCCGTTCCGGCGCGTTTGTTTCAACAACGTCAACTCCGTAAGCAGTGCCACCAGAAGTATGCCGATGTAACCACTTTGGCGATCCTGACTCGCTTATGTCTATTGTTTGGATGCCGCCTTTTCCATCAGCGATATATGCGAGTGTATCTCTGAGAACTATATCGGTCGCATTGCCAGATGTAGGGTGTGTGGCAATACGTCGTGGCTGTCGTGGATTCCGCACATTGATAACATGGAGTCCTGTTTGCCTGTCTGCAAGATAAACGGTATTGTTACGGAATTGAATACCTGTTGCGAGGCCTGGTGTATTAAGGCGGAAATCTATTTCGGGGTTTTCGTCGTCTGTAACGTCCACCAAGATGAGGTTACCGGAGGCGACATAGGCGTAGGTTGACCCTCTTGTCTCTTCGATCTCATGAGCAGTGGATAAAATTGGCACAACGCCGCGCACAACAAAATCACCGAACGGACTTGGATCGAGAATAATCAGTCCGTGTCTATCATCACTGAAATAGACAGTGTCGTCGTGGATGGCAACGTTGACCGGTGTACCAGCAGTGCGAAAGAAACGTCGGGGGCGGGGTGCTTGCATATTCTGGACATCCCGTAAATTGAAAACAAGCATTCCACGCTCACGGTCGAGCGCGTATAGTTTGTCATCAGCGACTCGAACTCTGTGGACATTCGTGAATCCCCCAATCGTCTTTACAATACTCGGCTTGCTCGGAACTGCGATATCGATGACCTGTACACCTGTGACACCGTCAGCGACGTAAGCGGTGTCTCCGTCAATAGCGACAGATAGTGCCCTGCCCGGCGTAACAATCTCACCAATTTGGGCGGGGTGTGTCGGTTCTATCAATGTGAAGATTTCGAGACCCCAATCACTCGCCGCGTAAAGGTGTGAAGCATTTGGACCACCGATTGCAACATCGATATAATCACTGGCAAGATGAATTTGCGTCCTCGGTTCGAGTTGCGTTTCCGGTGTAAGCTGCGTCAGCGAAACACTCCGTTGGGTGAGATTACCGAGGGCGTGGGTTACAGCATCAGGTATAGGGTCCGACACACGCTGGCGTGCGACATTTGCTGCGTCAACGTTGTTATCGGCAGGCATATCTACAGCGACATAGCGGAATGTCTGTGGAACATCTGCCGTTACCATTAATATAATCTTACCGGTACGTAGGAGTCCTTCTCGGCGAAGATGTCCTCTGTTTTTCGTGTTAAATGGGACAGGTGTAATGACCGGGCGTCCGTTGGATGGCTGATAAAGTGTTGTCGCGTAAAGATTTCCTGAGCCACTGCCGATTAGGGATAGATCCAAGGTTTCGGGTAGATTCTCAAAGACAATATAGTGCGCACCCCATTGGTCGATGCGGATATTATTCACCTCGTTTGGGTAACTGCGAACGCGCTGCACCACAGCACTCACCTTTCGGTCAGGTAGGGAAGAATAGCCGAGTCGTTTGTTTTGAGCCTGTGTGTTAACCCAATTCGCGAGCCCCCATTTCAGAAAGACTTCAGGGAATCTATCACTTTTTCCACCGCCCTCCAAGGCGGCGTCAATCGCCTGTTCACCGAGTGCGTCCGTCTCTATGATGCCGCGGATGAGTTCCGGTCCCCCATACTGTTCATAGAGGTAGAGCATGAGCATGAAAGCCCCACCGTAATAGGTATCTCTCGTGTTCGCATAAGCAAGCGAGATACTCGGATTCGCCAAATAGCCGTCAACAAAAATGTTATGTACAGTGCCGTAAACAGCCCATTCAACGAAACTCGCCATACCTTCCTCTAACCACCGCTGATCTGTGGTTCCGCCGTTCTGGAACCAATTGATGAGATGCGCGAATTCGTGGGCAAGGCTACTATAAAAAGTATGTCGATCCCGTTCTCTGAACTGGTAAACGTCCATATACAGCATTTCACGACGGTTGCTGTTCGGTAGTGTGGGCAACTGATCGGCGGGCGAGAAATAGCCGCCGTAATCTTGTCCCGATTCGTTCATGCCGACATCGTGCATCAGCAAGGTAATGCGGTTGTCTCTGTCGAGTCCCGGTTTCCATTCAGTTCCCATCCATTTGCGAACGTCTGGATAGATGCGGTTGTCAAATTCTCTCGCGACAGCGACCGCTTCGGCATCCGTGAACAGATCACGCACCGAATTTTCGACATAGACATAGAGATGTTCACTCTTAGCAATGCAGGTGGCGACTACCTCTGTCTCAGGAATGTGGATGAAAAACCGTTCTACATGTCCAACCTGAGCCGGTGCAGCGGGGGCAGCGGGAATCTCTTCAGGGGGCTGTTGATTGATGTGTTCTTGATGCAGGAGCGGTGTCCCGCACAACCAAGAATCCGCGAACACCGGAGCACCAATGACACAAAAAATAAGGATAAATGATATTATTAAAGGTCGCATTGGATGTGTAATTATTCCTCAGTACACACGCGCTGCAAGCGCGCGGGTCTCATAAGTTTCAGTGTATTATTCGTTGTACCTTAATCACATATATCTATAAAAAAACAAATTGCCCAAACTCCCACAAGTTGTATATTTATTTTACAATGATTGTAGCGTAAATTCAACCGATACAACAATTTATTGCTTTCTATTCCATTCGGAATGAAAGCGGTAATATCTACGTGATGGATGTAAACAGAAGGAATCTAATACGACTGACATTCGGAATCGGTCCCAGTTGGTCCCCTGATGGGAAACAGATTGCTTATTACAGAGGAACCGGTATCTATGTTATGAATGCAAACGGGCAAAACAGCAGGCGTGTGTCTCCACTTGATACTTGGAGCGAACGTCCGTCGTGGTCACCAGACGGTCGCTGGGTCGCCTGCCAGTCAGAACTTGTGAATCCATGGGGTAACCCGAATCGCGATTCAAATATCTATCTCATCCCACTGAATGCCGGTGGCAAACCCCACCAAATCACGCAACATCAAGCAATGGATTATTCTCCTGCATGGGTGCCTTCCGGATTCCTCGCTGTTTCTCCAGCTAAGAATACGCAGACGACCTTATGGGGTACACTTAAACAACCCTCTCACACACGAAAATAAAAAGCTAATTCCCACCAATTCTCAGGACTATTCAGTTTTCTTTTGACGTAAACTGGAAACAGAGATTTCTCGTTACTAACAAACGGACTCAATATCCTACCATTCTGGTGATACCACCCAACGCCTAAAGGCGTGGGCTTCGGTTTCGTAGCGACTGCGTTCTTACCAGAGGTTTGAACGTCTGACTGTCGCTCCACCCGCAGGCTATTATTCCGTCTCCGCCGCACTCATGAAGGTACGATCGGACGGCTTTATCGCGCATTGTTACGCGGGTACCCCAGCCTGCAAAATGTTTATCGCAGCGTTGATGTCTCTATCGTGGTGAAACCCACATTCAGGACACGTCCACTGTCTATCTGAAAGTGCTAAATTTTCGTTATGATGTCCACAAGCCGAACACGGTTTTGTTGTGGCAGTCCAACGACCTGCTTGTGCGAAAGTTTTACCATATTTCGCACACGTCCATTGCAGGATGAGAGCAAACTCACCGAAGGCAATATCAGAGATTTTGCGTCCCCAGAGGCGTTTCATACCCTCAAGGTTCAGCGTCTCTATCGCAAGTGTATCATATTTACGTACGAGCCGAAGTGCCAATTTGAAGAACCAATCGCGTCTCCTATTGGCGATTTGCTTATGAACACGGGCGAGATGCCACTTTGCACGATACCATGCAGTTGAACCCTTTTGCTTGCGGGAGAGTGCCTTGTTTGCTGAACGGATTGCGTTGAGACCTTGTTTATAGAACTCTGGCGAATCTATTTTCGTCCCGTCTGAAAGTGTGAGAAATGTTTTCATTCCGAAGTCCGCCCCTGCCACATTACCGGTCAAAGGGAGTTCCTCGGAAGGTTCGTAATCCTCACAACTCAGGTATAGATAGTAGTCACCTACATTATCACGTTTGATTGTTATCGTCTTTATCGTGCCTGTCCAGTCTCGGTGCTCCCAAAACGTGAACGACTTTTTAATACAGTTAATTGTCAACCGATTGCCTTCTAATTTGAAACCTGCTTGTGTGAACGTCAGTGAGTTATATTTATGATTCGGCTTGATTTTCGGTCTACCGACTTTACGTTTCGTTTTACCTGCTTTTCGGTCCTTAAGGTTGTCAAAGAACTTTTCGTATCCCAAGTGAATACGCTTTGCGACTTGTTGGATGACCTGACTCGGCAGTTGATTCCAATGCGGTTTCGTCCGCTGTTTCAACTTCGTGATATGATTGCAGATGCGGGCAAAGGACGCATATTTACCATAGATACGATAATAGCGTCTCTGCAACATCAAAAGGTGAACATGCACACCATGCAAATCGTCAATCAAATTGCCGATCTGTATCAAGTTAGATTGATGGTAGAACTCGTATTTTTCTGTTTTCATGGACTTTCATGTATCATGCTTTTAACCCCTGCTAAGTAGGTGGCAGACACATTGTCAAGCGACAATGCTTAGCATGTCTGCCAACATGATACCTGAGGTATATCGCATTTCGGACAAAATGTCAACTCTTTTTTTAGGCGTTTGGTCTAATTCAATAGGGCGAGACTGTATCCCAAATCTAAAGAATTGGGCTTTAGTCTCAGAAGATTAGGTAAGAGTGCCCGCAAATCGTTACTCCTGTATCATGACAAAAAGCATTGACTTTCGAGAAAAAAAAGGGTAAACTTCATAGTAATAGATTTCCCAAAAAAGGAAAAACTTAACATGAAACGCCAGAACATCCCTCAGAAATACATTGCATTTGCGTTCAGTTGTATCTTCATTTTTATTTTAACAACGCAACACGCGGATGCGGCGCGTCGCTCCCGCGTTCTACCGCTTGCGCTTTTCGCTTCAGGCATGAGTCTCCAGTTCGGAAGCAGTTTCCTAAAAGCCTCTTCTCAGAACCATTACGATACCTACCTCAACGCGGCAGTTCAAGCAGAGATCCAAACACACAAAGACGCTTTCCTTTCGAGGCGGAATGCCAGTACTATTATGTCCGGAGTGGGTCTCGGATTCGTGGGGCTTGCTGTGCTTTTCTCAATCTATAGTCAACTTGATACGCCGGAACCTGCAGAAGACTCAACATCTACAACGGAAAACTGGAATACGGATATTGAAATCCCGCTAACTCGCCTCAGAGGTTACACAAATCGCCTCCCCGAAAACACGAGTCTGCTACTTCCAAGAACCCCGTTCCAACTGCATCCGCACTACGATTTCCAGACTCGACGAGCGAGTTTAAGTTTTTTGCACGTTTTTTAGAAGATGACAGGACGGAAAGGCACCGGAATCCCCGAATCCACTTCATCAAACCGCAAGAGAAATTAAAAAAAGGAAAAGTTATGTATTTATTTAGCGGACTATTTGCCAATAACTATAAGATTCTTCTTGCGTTAAGCCTTCCTATATTATTCGCGTTCGTTTTCTTTAATGCTTGTACAAGTGACGAAGACTTTGCGAATCCACTCGACCCCGAAAATCTGCGGACATCCGGCGCGCCTGATGGTCTCATACTTTTTGCAGGCGATAAACAGGTGCGGGTCACATGGGACGATACAGGACAGGAGGGCATTAAAGCATACCATATTTACAGACGTTCTACAGGTGGCACGGACACGGAATTTCAGCAAGTCGGATCCGTTGATGCTCCCGCAAACGAATTTATTGACACCCAAAATCTTGAAAACGATCGACTTGATGCGTCTGGACGGCTGCTCGCCTACGAATATCGCATCAGTTATGTCGACGCCAATGGTGTTGAAACGCCGGATCCAGCAAATCCACCTGCTGAGAATGAAGACCCGCGCCGCATCTGGAAAACGGCTTTGGCGACCCCAAGCGTCCCACCTCCTGCGCCAACTGTAACACTCGGTGATCCGACCGACCTCACCATCAAACTCTTTTGGGAGGGTTATGAATTCCCTGACGATTTTTCTATTTTCCGCGTTTACGCTGCACTCGACATGCAAGATGACAAACCACTACGTTTCGAGTTAATTGCCGAGCCGAAGCGAGACCGACTCTACTATTTCGACCACGAGTTCCAAGTCGATGGCACCCGAAAAGTTTATCGCGTCGCTGGCGTTGATGAATTCGGTGCAGAGGCAATTACAACGATCACTGCAGCAGTGCCAAATTTCCCGCCTGCGTCTCCCAAAGACGTTCGGGTTCGTTACCTGCCACGTTCCCTTTTTAATACAAAATACGATGCGGTTATTTCATGGACACCGAACACCGAACCCGATCTCGCTGGGTATCAACTCTATACCAGAGACGCCGCAGGGAAACTTCTCCCTCGTCCTGCAGTCGGCCCCAAGGAGCGCACTTTCACTATCCCTGGTGAAGACCCGATTCTCGTCGGTCAATCATTAGAATTCAAGAAGTACTACATCACCGCCTTTGACGATACACCCGGACCTGACGGACGACGCGATGAAAGCGCGCTTGTGGAAGCGAAATCGCGATAACTATAGTCTCCTGCAAAGAACTTCAATGACGACCTAATGCTAAAGGATAAATCCATGCACGCTAACTTTTCCAAAGCAAATTTCGGGCTTACCAGTTACGCCCCGAAAAAGAGACAGCACAACACGCAAGCCTTTATTTACATTATTTGTACTTTACTTCTTCTCACAGGCATAGCGACACCACTGTGGGCACAATTACCGCCCGTTTCACATCTCAGCACCATCCAAACTGCAGAACCGGTGGGTAAGGGAGGCTCAAGTACCACGTTCGGGTTCTTTCAATATCCTAAAGTGGATCTACTACCGGACTTCAGCCAGAGGGTCGATATCGGTGGATTCGAGGAATCTCATCGCGTAAGTATGGAGATCGAGACCTTTCTGATTCCCGTCAAATTCGCTTACGGGTTAAGCGACGAACTCGACCTCGTGCTCGGTGGCACATTCTCGACAGGCGGCGTGCGGAAAATCGTCCACGATTTCTACAACACTGCGACTGAAACGGCTGACGATCCAAACATCAATAGCCGTGTCTACGATCAACCACTATTCGACGGTAGCATTGGACTCAAATATAACATCAAACCGGATCGGAATGATAATTTCCCCAGCATTTCTATCGGTGGTGACGCGCAATTCGGGTTCACCGCTGACGATCGTCTCAATTCAGACAACGAATTCCTCGACCACAGCCCTGCTGATGGATTTCCATTTGTCGGAATCAATACCTATCTCGTTGGCACACAAAAATTCGGTAGCCTCTTTAAACTTCACGCCGGTGTCGGCGTTTTCTTGACATCAAAAGCACTCAAAACGACTGACTTTTTTACACTCAATTGGCAAGTAGGCGGCGAGATTGCTGTCTCAGATAACATGTGGTTGATAGCCGACTTCTCGCGCGAACTTCCGTATGCCGGTATACACGTGACAAACCTCATCGGGGTCGGATTTCGCTATGAAATATCGAATACGCTTGCGTTCCAACTCGGATTTAACAGCCAACCGGGATTCCAATTCAACTTAACATTCGGCGGCGAGGAGACACAAGGACTTGACGGCGAAAACTTGCTCTTTTAGCATAAAAATCAGGAGAATTATTAAGAAAAAATTAATAAAGATGCAAGTAGTATCCCACAATCAGGGTCCATCCCTGTCCGGTATGAACGAATCAGTAGTCCGTAACGTAGTGGAGGACGGCTCGAACACAGAAAACGTCAAGGCCTTAAACCCCGTTACTTACCCGCAAGGAAAAATTAAAAGATGCGAGCAGTTGTTCAACGTGTCAAATCAGCGAGCGTTCAGGTAGATGGCGAACTCGTTTCTGAAATCGGAGCAGGCGTGCTCATCTTCCTCGGCATCACCCATGACGATACAATAACAGCATTAGAATATATCGCGAATAAGGTTGCTAACCTGCGCATCTTTGAGGATGCAGAGGGTAAAATGAATTGTTCGCTCCTTGAAATGGGAGGGGCGGCACTCGTCGTCTCGCAATTCACTCTTTACGGGGATTGCCGCAAAGGACGACGTCCGAGTTTTATCAACGCCGCTCGTCCTGAAGCCGCGAATGCGCTTTATGAACAGTTCATCACCGCTTTAGAAAAGCTAAACGTCCCGACGCAAGGCGGCACTTTTCAAGCAATGATGGATGTCGAACTCATTAATGACGGTCCCGTCACCATTCTACTGGATAGCAACAAACAATTTTAATTTTCCTTGCGGATAAGTGACAAGGTTTGTCATTTGAGGGTTTCCGTGTCAGTCTGCGTCTTGTAGAGACGGAGCATCAAGAACCGGCACGAAATAAAATGGAGTAGATACCCATGAAACAGAAAATGCGTCTCGGTTTAGGTCAGTTCAGCGAACTCAGTGAAGAACGGCTGAAATTCATCAAGCAACTTGGGGTTGAAGATGTGCTGCTCAACACGCCACAACTCCCCGGCACAGAACGCTGGGAATTTATGGACATCCTTCATCTCCGGACAGAGATAGAAAATGCGGGGTTACGGTTAGCGGCACTTGAGAATGTGCCTGTCTCGTTTTACGTCAAAGCGATGCTGGGTTTGCCTGGACGCGACGAACAAATTGAGAACATGGCAACAACGATCCGCAACCTCGGTAAAGCCGGTGTTGAAATATTCGGGTACCACTGGATGCCCAACGACGTCTGGCGAACCTCTCGAACCACACTCGGTAGAGGGGGTGCGGCTGTTACCAGTTTCGATATGGAGCAGGTCATGGACGCTCCCTTAACGCACGGACGTGTCTACACTGAAGACGAGATATGGGAAAATTACGAGTACTACATGAAAGCCATCCTGCCCGTTGCAGAAGAAGCAGGCGTTAAACTCGCGCTCCACCCAGATGATCCACCTGTCGAATCTCTTGCGGGTGTGCCGCGCCTGTTCCGTAACTTTGAGGGTTTCAAACGCGGGATGGAAATCGCTGACAGTCCAATACATGGACTCGATTTCTGTGTCGGTTCTTGGTCGGAAATGGGACCGGGTGTCACGGATGCGATCCGTTATTTCGGAGAACGTGACAAGATTTTTTACGTTCATTTCCGGGATGTCCAAGGGCATGTTCCTAAATTTGCTGAATCCTTCGTTAATAACGGTAATTGTGATATGTTTGAGGTGATGCGTACGTTGAAAGAGGTCGGTTTTACAGGCTTCATGATTACGGACCATGTTCCGCACGTCGTTGACGACACCGAGTGGGGACACCGAGGTCGAGCATACGCCATCGGGTACATGACAGCGTTCCTTGAAATTTTAATGGCAACATAGATTCGGATTTGTTAGGCTTTCACTGCTCAAACAATCTTGTTCATTCAGCAAAAGCGGTGAATGCTATGCGTGCAAAATTTTAGTATTAAGCATCCAAAATTGCCACTTACAAGCGATATTGTTTTCATTCTGTCCTTAATTCACATTGCATTATACTTAGCCTCAGCGGGACGACATGTGTGTAGAAATATCGTTTGTTCTCAACCATAAAGCCCCAGCGGGGCGACAGGTGTATCATATAGTGTGAATTCTTACTCCAAACTTTCGACTTGATGGTAGCGATGTAGTTAGGCCATTGTGATTTTCGGTCGATCGGTAACATCTCGTGGTATAACACTGGACTGCGACTTTATACTGGTGGTTTTAAATATGTTAGAGAGAATGATAATTGACATAGTTGAAAAATTGAGACTTGCCTCTCAAAATATGCCAACAGTCTGGGATGGCAGAGAATCTATCCTTGAGATGAAAGGGGCTGATTTCAAGCATTGGAAGCAGATGGAATGGATGGACTTCTACTTCAAGTTTCTGTGCCAAAAATATTTTGGAAGTATAATTGACATTCCCGGCAAGAAATATGGTATTACGGAGTTTGATGCCTTCGGTGAAATTTCGTGGGATTTTAAAGTGGATTCAATTGATCACGGAGCCTATAGTGTCACTGCAAATGATGCAGAAGCGATAACAGATACACTGAGCGGTCACGGCTGCTACGGAATAATTCTCGCTATCGGGAACATAGAATTTGATGATAAAGAAACATCTTTCAAAAAATGGCATAATGAACTAAGGGGCGAAGTTAGTAAGTATGAAACAAATAAGATTAACAGCGGAATAATGGCACGCACACGTAAAACAGCGTTTACCTTGGAAGAAATCTACTTTGTCTGTTTTGATAGCAAAGCATTGCAAAAGTGTTGTGGTATGCTCCAAGACTCCTTTGGAAATACAGGTAGTAAACTAAAGCGAAAAGAAATCATAATAGATATTTGCAAAATTCCGAATGCTTCCCTTGTTGCCACTGAAATTTTCTACGGAAAAGTTGGTTCTGATAACAAATTTCAATAGAGGCAAACTGTTAACTATCTTCAAATGCCTGTTGAGTAAATTCTGAAGTTATGATAGGATTATGATACTTTCGATTACGGTTTAGACGAACCTTTCTAAGACAAACGGGCAAGAAAATGCAGCGATCCATCAATTGGTAGTCTCAAAAATTAAGGTGAAACATGGAAAGCACTCCAGAAATTCGACGAGCACCACTAGATAAATTTTATCTTGATGCCAAGAATCCTAGGATAGGTCGCCGCCAAGCAAATACCGATCTTTCTCATGAAGAAATTCTTAATTTGATGCGCAATTGGGTTCTTGATGAGCTCGCTGTATCTTACTTGGAGAGCGGTTTTTGGACACATGAAGCATTGTTGGTTGTTAAAGAAGCAGTAGATGGTAAATCTGGACTTGTTGTTGTAGAAGGGAATCGGAGGCTCGCCGCTCTAATCTATCTTTGTGACGCTATTAACGGAAATCCTATTTCAAAGAAATGGGCTTCCCTCGTCGAAAATCTAGACGAAAACAAACTTGAAGAACTCAAAGAACTTTTCAGGCACATTCCCTATATACAGATCAACTCCCGTCAGGAAGTTGAGTCGTTCCTAGGATTTCGTCATGTTACGGGTATCAAGCAGTGGCCTACAGAGCAGAAAGCACGATACATTACTAAATTAATTGACGAACGCGGTATGAATTATGAAGAGGTGATGCGAAAAATCGGGAGCCAGACTCCCGCTGTTCGCCACCATTATATTACTTACCGACTCCTCTTGCAAATGGAGGATTGGTTAGAGGGATTTTCTATTGAAGATGCAGAACGTCGATTCAGTGTCATGTACAACTCACTTCGAACGCAAGGGGTGCAGGACTATCTCAAGATTGACATTTTCGCAACTCCACGAACTTTTCAACTGCTAGTTCCTAAAACGCACCAGAACGCACTTGAGAACTTTGGGTGTTGGTTATTTGGTAAAAGGAATCCGATGCTGCCTCCGATTTTCACTGATTCGCGGCTTGTTACTGATTTTGGCAGAATCCTTGAAAGTCCCGAAGCCCGAGAATATCTTGAAAAAAGTAATAGCCCTAACTTTGACCATGCTTTTCAACTAGCAGGAGCAGACAAGTCAAATCTGGTTCAACTTCTCAGCGAAGCAGCTGCTAATGTTAAACTCGTTCTCACTCGGGTTCATCATTACAAAGATTCAGAAGATATTCAACAGAAAGCAGAGATATTGGGAATTGATGTTCAGCAGTTGCTGAGCGTCCTACCAAATATTCATCGAAAACTTTACTCGGAAGAAAAGGATAATTGATGCTCGCTTTTCCTGATAACTGTATACTTCAGCCAAGTGCGAATTACGATATTAATATTTTATGTGACTGGATAGAAGGTAGCATTTTGTTTGATGAAAGCAAGGATGAGTTCTCTGTGATGGATATTGTTGATGTTTTGACAGATGTTTTGACGAATGACAACGACAACATTGACGGTATTTATCCAGAACAAGGACTCGTAATAGAAATTGTCGCTAATGCTTTAGAGGAACTGAAGCGACGGCTTAGTTTGATTACCCCCGGAGAGCCATTTTCTGTTATCGATTCCGAGTCTGTTGTTGACTCTCAAGTAAGACGGATTAACTCTTGGCAGGATACCCCGGCTCATAGTTTCTGTGTGCTTCTTTCACTTACTTCATGTTATACTAGATGGGTGCACAGTATACCCCATTGGGACTATAACACCCAAGGTGAACTTTTTGAAGTGTTAGCACAAGAATCACTCAAAAGACAATTCCCAGATTGGGATATCAAACGCGCAGGCTGGTCTTCCACCCAATCGGTAAATCTCCACGATATGGTGAATAGAATTGCTGAGAGTTTAGGTGAAACCGTTAGCAATAAACTTGGTGAGTGGATAGATCCAAAAGATAAAGATGCAGGTCTTGATCTTTTATGCTATCGTCCCTTTCCTGACAACAGAATAGGATTTCCGGTATATCTAATGCAGTGTGCCAGCGGTCAGCATTGGAAAAAAAAGGTAGGCCAACCTATAGTCAATCGGTGGCGACAGTTTATTGAGTTCGTCGTTTTGCCCCAAAAAGCATTTGCGATCCCGTTTGCACTCAGTAATGACCATTTTAGGAAACGGTGTGCTGAAATAGAAGGTCTGTTTTTAGATAGATATAGGTTATTGGGAGCGGCAAGACGTGGTAAACAGTGGGAATCGTATTTATTGAGAGATCGAATTATTGAATGGGCAATGCCGAAAGTCAATCAATTACTTCTACTGCGAAACTAAAGGTGGGTATGAAATTCATAGATCTCTTCGCTGGTCTTGGAGGCTTTCATTTAGCACTAAGACGGCTTGAACATGAATGTGTCTTTGCATCCGAAAAAGATGAACAACTTCGCGCGCTATACAAGAAGAATTTTAATTTCAAACCAAAGGGCGATATTACGGATATTGACCCACAATCTATTCCTAAGCACGATATTTTATGTGCAGGTTTTCCATGCCAACCCTTTTCTAAAGCAACACCGACCAAACTACGGACAGGACTTGACTGTCCAGATCAAGGCGATCTGTTTAATTACGTGGTAAAAATCCTGCGTGCCAAGAAACCTCGTTATTTTATCTTAGAAAATGTTTTACATATTAGAAAACATAATAATGAACAGACATGGGAAAAAATAAAGGAATCACTTGAAGACGCTGAATACCATGTAAAGGAAATTTGTTTGTCACCACATCAATTTGGAATTCCACAAATTCGACGCAGAGTATTTATTATCGGAAATCGGAATGGTCCTCCACGCGTCCCTGGTGAGCCTTCCGCTTATGTTGAACCAGACCTTAAAAATACCCTGGATACAAACCCATTTGACGCTCAGGCACCAAATAAACAACAAATGGAGTGCCTAGGGATTTGGCAAGAATTCCTTGATCTACTCCCAAAAAACGTGAAACTTCCGTCCGCTCCAATTTGGTCAATGGAGTTTGGGGCAACCTATCCGTATGAGGAAACAACACCTTATGCGCTGGGAATTGATAAATTGCGTGAGTTTAAGGGGAATCACGGTAAACCATTAGAAAACTTAACTGATGATAATGTGTGGCAAAATCTGCCTTCTTATGCAGGAAAGGAAAGACCTCAAAAACAATTCCCGGCATGGAAGATTCGATTCATCCAAGATAACCGTGAATTCTATGAAAATAACAGGGAATGGATTGATGAATGGAAGCAAAAGATTTTGAAATTCCCTCAGAGTTACCAAAAGTTTGAATGGAACTGTAAATCGGAAGATCGAGATCAATGGGATCTATGGCAATTTTTGATTCAATTCAGAGCTTCCGGAATAAGGGTCAAAAGAGCAACAACCGCCCCTTCATTGGTGACAATGTCCGTCCATGTTCCCATTATTGGTTGGGAAAGACGGTACATGACACAGCAGGAATGTGCGCGTCTACAAGGTATGGCTTGTCTACCAAATGAGTCCCGCTTGAGAGGCATAGAAGGAGAGGCACTGGAACTACCAAAAACTGCCTCTAGCACCTTTACTGCTTTAGGCAATGCTGTAAATGTAGATGTTGTTGAACACATCGCTAAAGTGCTCACGTTGAATTCTGATAGCAGTACTAACTCGGAGGAGCAACCCGATTTGCCAATAGACGTAGAGAAAGATTGAAAGTTATGAGTACACCACAGAAAATTCAGATCCGTCCTGGTGTTGGGATACTTTCTGTCCTCAGTCACCTCAACTACAAACCTTGGTTTGCCATTGCAGAATTCGTTGATAATTCAATCCAAAGTTTTCTTGATTATAAGGAAGAAATTGAACTTTTTGACGGAAACGATGCAAAGTTACGTGTTGAAATTGAATTGGACTCCTCTGATGGCGGTCGCTTGATTGTTCGAGATAATGCAGCGGGCATTCACGAGAAAGACTACGTATATGCGTTCCGTCCTGCAGAAGTGCCGCCTAATACAAGTGGATTATCGGAATTCGGGATGGGTATGAAGAGTGCCGCGTGTTGGTTTTCTCCAAACTGGACAGTTCGGACGACGGCACTTGGTGAGTTAGAGGAAAAGACAGTTCACTTCGACATTTGTCAAATTGTAGAAGATAATTTAGAAGAATTAACCGTGGAATCAAGACCCAGTTATTCCAGTTCGCACTTTACCGAAATTATCTTGTCGGATTTACACAAACCTCCACAAGGAAGAACGATTGGTAAAATTCGCGAACACTTGGCAAGTATCTACCGTGTATTTATCAGAGATGGGTTATTAGAACTTCGATTTGGTGATGAAGTTTTATCTTACTCACAACCCAGAATATTGTGCGCTCCATTCCACGAAAAAGCATCGGAGGCACCGCGATTGTGGCGAAAAGAGATCGATTTCGACCTCGGAACAGGGCTGCGTGCGCGTGGTTTTGCGGCACTACGTGAGACTGGAAGCACATCACATGCTGGATTTGCTCTGTTCCGCAGAAACCGTTTAATACAGGGAAGTGCGGACGAAGGCTATCGACCAAAACTTATTTTTGGCAATCCAAATTCTTACACTTATCAACGACTGTTTGGTGAACTTCATCTCGAAGGCTTTGATGTCAGTCACACTAAGGATGGTTTTCAGTGGGACGAGAACGAGGAACCCTTTTTGGAACTATTGAAAGAACAACTTGATGCCGCCCCAATGCCCTTACTCAGTCAAGCAGAAGGGCACCGTGTAAGGCAAAAGACCCCTGACCTGAAGCCAGGTGCTGAAACTTCAACAAGACGTACTTCAAAAACGGTAGAAAATGAGGTGCCTCCCGTTATTGAGACACAAATCCACGAAACTCCCGAAGATGAACCGCCTCCGCCGGACTTGCCAACTATAGAAATACCTGTTGCCAACAAAACTGTTTCCGTAGAAATTGGTAACAAAAAATGGGAGATCTCCATAGAACTGTCGAATGACCCGGCAATTAGTGATTGGCTCACTGTCAGTGATGAACCGTGGGATGGCAACGTTAGGCGTGTTAAAATTCGGATGTCTCTTGCACATCCATTTATGTTACAGTATGGTGGGACCGATGTCACTCAAATTGAACCTTTACAACGGATGGCAATCGCTATCGCCTTGGCAGAAATTACAGCAAGAGACAGCGGAGTGAGCAAATCGAGAACTTTCATTCGTAATATTAATAAGTTCCTCCGTGATGCTTTATCCAAACCTTAATCTTATTTTGAGTATTGCCCTGAACGAAAGAGAAACCATGGTTGAAATAGAAACTGTTGAAATCATACGGGAAGTGAACAACCA
This sequence comes from Candidatus Poribacteria bacterium, assembly GCA_965232545.1. Taxonomy (GTDB): domain Bacteria; phylum Poribacteria; class WGA-4E; order WGA-4E; family WGA-3G; genus WGA-3G. The sequence goes on along the minus strand of OZ246979.1, from coordinate 5,199,769 downwards.
AATAGGCGGTTCATGGCAGCCTATTGAAGGAAAAGCGACAAGGAGTCTAAGAGAACAAATTTGTCCGTCACGTGTTCCAAAAACTGAATGGGAAACCATAAAAGAAGAAGCTATTTCCGTATTAGCGAAATGCGTCGCCCCAACAGCACCTCCAAAACAGGAAACTGGGCTTGTTGTCGGGCATGTTCAAAGTGGTAAAACACTGTCATTTACAACTGTCGCCGCCCTTGCCAGAGATAACGGCTATCAGATGGTAATAGCGATCGCAGGAACATCAATAAATTTGCGAGACCAGTCAACCAAACGCCTTGAAGACGACTTGAATCTGCTTACGCGCGCAGATAGGAAATGGCAGCACTTTAAAAGTCATGAATTCAATGAGGGTGACCATGCCAAGATCGCAAATGTCTTAGCGGACTGGCAAGACCCAAGCGTCCCCGACTGGGAACGTCAAACGGTGCTCATTACCACTATGAAACACCACCAACATTTGAAAAACTTGGGTGAGATTCTTTCACGGATTGACCATCTTTCAAATGTCCCTACGTTAATTATTGATGATGAGGCAGATCAAGCCAGTCTAAACATAAAGGTTCAAAAGGGCGAAGCAAGTACCACTTATCAACGTGTTCTTACTCTCCGAGAGTATTTGCCACACCATACATTTCTTCAATATACGGCAACGCCTCAAGCCCCTTTGCTTATCAATTTGATTGATGTCCTATCTCCCAATTTTGCAAAAGTCTTAACACCTGGGGCAAAATACATCGGCGGCAAAGCGTTTTTTCACGACCAACCAAATCGCATCTATACAATCCCAGACAGCGAAATACCAACTCGAGATGCCCCGTTAGATGCTCCACCAGAGAGTCTACTTGAAGCAATGAGGATCTTCTTTTTGGGAGTCACTGCTGCAATGATCTTGGAAGGTGAACATCTTGAAGGTAATCGATCAATGATGGTTCATCCTTCCCGTGAAACCTTCCGACACGGGGAATATTATTTCTGGGTTGAGCAAGTAAGGAACTATTGGATAGAAATCCTTAACCTTGATGAAAATGATCCGGATCGTCAAGACCTCCTTGAGGAATTTAGAAATAGTTATGAAAGCCTTCAAAGTACTGTATCAAAGTTACCATCTTTTGAAGAGTTACCAGCCTCGCTTTTGCGCGCAATTCGTAAGACTCAACTTCACGAAGTCAATTCGGCTGGTGGGCGAACACCGAGTATTCCGTGGCATAATACTTATGCCCATATTTTGGTTGGTGGTCAGGCAATGGATAGAGGTTTTACCATTGAGGGGTTAACTGTAACCTATATGCCAAGAGGGCCGGGCATGGGTAACGCCGATACCATTCAACAGCGAGCCAGATTTTTCGGTTATAAGCAAACTTATTTTGGATACTGCAGGGTTTTCCTAGAGAACAATGTAAGTGGTGCCTATAGCGATTATATCATCCATGAAGAGGATGTTCGGGATCGTTTAATTGTCCACGATAAAACTGGTAAATCTCTTGATGCTTGGAAACGTGCATTCTTCCTCGATCGGAATCTTAAACCGACTCGTCATAACGTCCTTGATATAGATTACACGCAAGGAAATTTGAGCAGTCGATGGTACGAACCAAAAGCCCCACATGACTCGGAAGGAGCAATCAAAGAAAACCGTTCCATCGTTCAGAAATTCCTGAACACTTTATCATTCCAAACGGACGCGCAAAGAACAAGTCGAATTGAAGTCTGGCATGATGTATCAACAGATGTTCATCTCAAAGATGTTTATGAACACTTACTTGTACCGTTGCGTGTCACGCGCCTTGTTGATTCACAGAAATTTACGGGGATACGCCTACAGATTGCTGCCTATCTTGATACTCATCCTGATGCCTCGTGTACGATCTACTACATGAGTAGAGGCAATCCTCGTAAAAGGACATTGAACAATAACGACGAAATTCCCACACTATTTCAAGGCCCAAGTCCCCATACAGGAACGATATATCCAGGCGACAGAAAGATAAAAGCACCTAAAGGTGTGACTGTCCAAATTCACATTCTCGAATTAATTCGAGAGAATGGCGAAAACTTTTCGGGTGTTCCAACTGTAGCGATTTGGCTTCCGAAAGATGTCTCAACTGATTGGCTTGTCCAAAACCAAGGTCGCGATGAAATCGGAAGTTAGCCATGCTAAATCTAATTAAACTTTTCCAGTCATTTGATTCCATTACTACAACTAATGACGAGGATCGTTTTGCAGCCTCTCCAATCCCAGGATATAAACCGCACCGCCTCGGTAAGGATGCTCATGGCAAACCATTACTCCTAATCTCAACACTTAATGTCAGAAGCCAAAGTCAACTGCCACCAATTGTCCTTGAGCATCTTAGAGTTCAGTATAACCTGAATTGCCGTGTTTCTCGTCCAGATGGAACATTTGAAGAAGGAGTATTCACCCTTGTCCATTGTACTGAGGCAGACGCAACACTACAAGATTATTTCCTGAAGGTTATGTCTACCATCGTCATATCTCTTGGAGATGAACCCGCTCAATCCGATGTAGCCCATGCTATGAACCAGTTAATTGAATTATTTCGCGCGATGGCGCAGTCGCCTCGAAAATCGGTGCAAGGATTATGGGCAGAATTGTTTCTAATTTCCCAAGCGGGTCAACCTGCTATTTTGGTAGATGCGTGGCACACAGTAGTTGAAGACCGATACGATTTTGCTATGGACGACCAACGAATTGAGGTGAAAAGTTTTTCTGGGAACATCAGGCTACACCACTTCTCTCTTGAGCAATTACATCCACCAGAGAGTATAAGAGCACTCGTTGCCTCTGTATCTGTTAAAAGTTCACAAGCGGGAGTTTCTATTGAGGATCTTAGAGAAAAGATACAAATTCGTCTCAGTAACAATCTTGATGCACTGTTACATATTGACACAGTCATAGCACTCACACTCGGAGATGCTTGGCAACAAACATCCGACGCACGTTTTGATGAAAGATTAGCAGAAGAATCTCTTGCCTTTTATGAAACTTCTATAATACCTTCAGTCGATCCGAACCTGCCTTCTGGTGTTAGCGGAGTCCATTTCCGATCAGATCTAACAGAAATTCCCAAAACTGAAATCTCAGATTTTCCTGAAGAACATAGACTATTTGAGGCGGTACTTCGTTAAGTTGTGCCTGAGATTTAGGTTTGCACCAGCCCACTTTTTCATGGTACAATACCCTTAAAACAAACACATACAAAGAGGTACCACCATGTATAACAGACCTCCAACGATCGGCGAATACCTACTCAGAAAATTAGAAGGCTACGACATTGAACACATCTTCGGCGTTCCCGGCGATTACGTTCTGCGGTTCTATGACCTCATCGAACAGAGTCCAATTCAGCATATCGGTATGACCCGTGAGGACGCAGCAGGCTATGCCGCGGATGCATACGCTCGGATAAAAGGCATGGGTGCGGCGTGTGTCACCTATTGCGTCGGTGGGTTATCCATGGTGAACGCTGTCGCGGGTGCTTATGCCGAGAAATCACCCGTTGTTGTTATTAGTGGCGCACCGGGAATTAAAGAACATGGGAAAGACGCGCTCCTTCACCATAAAGTCAGGGATTTCCATACACAACAACGAATTTATGACGAGATTACCGTCGCAACGGCACTGCTTGACGAACCCTTTACTGCCTTCAACGAAATCGACAAGGTGCTTGATGCTGTCTATCGCTACAAACGTCCGGGATATATTGAACTCCCACGCGATATGGTCGACGTTCGGGGCACGCTTTATCAGCGTCCCTCAACAGGAGGACACCTCAGTGAACCGGAAATATTGGATGCCGCCGTTGAAGATGCAACTGATTTTATCAATCACAGTAAAAGACCCATCATTCTCGCGGGTGTAGAACTCCACAGATTCGGCTATCAAAACAAATTGCTGAGATTCGTAGAAGAAAAACGTATTCCGGTAGTGGCAACGCTTCTCGGAAAGTCGGTGATGCCGGAATCACATCCGCTCTACTTGGGTATTTATGAAGGTGCGATGGGGAGACAGGAGGTCCGACAGTTTGTTGAAGACTCGGATTGCGTAATTATTCTCGGTGCGTTCATGACGGATGTGAACCTTGGAATTTACACCGCAAACCTCGATCAAGCGCGCTCAATCTATGCCACCTCGGAAAAAATTACAGTCCGTTACCATAATTACGAAGAGGTCATGTTTGACGATTTTATTGACGGTATTAACTCGCTTAAACTCCGAAGACGACGGAAGCCGAATTTGGGATGGGCATCTCCAGATAAGGAACCGTTTAAAGTCGAACCCGACAAACCTTTAACAACTTCCCGATTGTTTCAACATCTCAATGAATTCATAAACGATGAACTGACGGTTATCGCTGATGTCGGCGACAGCCTTTTTGGGGCGGTGGAATTACGGATTCATCAACATACCAACTTTATCAGTCCTGCCTACTACACCTCAATGGGGTTTGCAGTGCCAGCATCCGTTGGTGCTCAACTGAGTATGCCGGATACGCGGTGTCTCGTTATCGTCGGAGATGGTGCCTTCCAAATGACAGGCACTGAACTCTCAACAGTCGCACGCTACGGACTTAATCCGATTGTGCTTGTTTTAAATAATCATGGATACGGTACGGAGCGGCATCTTCTCGATGGTCCTTTTAACGACATAGGGTGTTGGAACTATAGTGCCATACCCACACTGTTCGGCACAGGACGCGGCTTCTACGTCCGAACCGAAGGTGAGTTTGACGCAGCCATCAGAGAGGCACTTGCTGAGACGCAACACTTTACCTTGATTGAGGCGGAACTTGGGAAATTAGACACGTCCCCGGCACTCGCTCGGTTGGCAGAACGGATGTCAGGGAAAGTCTAAAAAAACGGCAATCAGCAGTCAGCGATCAGCAATCAGTCAAGAGGGATATGATAGTTCTTTCGTCGCTTTCTGAAAACTGACAACTGAAAGGGTTTTCGGAGAAAACCCGTGCTGAAAGCGAAGCGGGCTGACCGCTATTCTAAGGCAGCGATCTTTTCCCGTAAAAACCCTGTACAGAAAGGCACCTGTTCTTCCGACAGTCCGTGCAACACGACTCCGCCGTCATAACCGCTCTCCTTTAATAAACCAATATATTGATCGTAGTCCAGCAATCCTGTCCCAGCGGCGAGGTGTCCAGCCTGTCCGTCGCGATCCAAATCCTTTGCGTGTGCCAATGCAATATCGTTCCCAAGGAGTGCGAACGCCTCATCAAGGATTTGGCGCATCTTCGGTAGTTCCCCTTTGTGGAAGATATTCGCACCGTCCATACAAACCTTTAGGTAAGGCGATTGCATCTCATCAAGCAGACGACGCGCCTTCTGTGCCGAATCAATCACGTTCGCGACTTCAGGTTCAAGAGCGAGTGTCACCTCGTATTCCTCGGCGACCTCCAGTGCTTGCTTCATAGATTCAACGAGATCGCGCCATGCTTCTGGCGTATTGTTATCAGGGTGCGCGCGCCACATACTGTCTGGGTCACGCGAACCGGTACAGATCGTAATCACGGATGTCCCCATCGGAGCACATTGCTCTGCAACAGAACGCAGCATCCGCAATCCGGCGTGCCGTTTCTCAACATCGGGATCAATCATGTTGTAGGTGCCCCCAAGTGCCGAGATTGTGATTTGTCGGTCGTCAATCTCCTTACGAACCTCCGCAAGCGACAATCCCGCAGGTACATGATATTGTAAATGACGGACATCGTGTTCCACAATAGCGTCCAGAGTTTCACTGAGCGTTTCCCGCCGAATCGTTCCTGCCATAAGTCCAACGTGCATAAGTTTCTCCTGTTAAATAATGGTTCGTCGTAGGTTCAACCTGAAGTATAGAAAACATGATGATTATACAAAACAAGCAAGCAGGTGACAAGAAAAAAATGGAGTTAAGAGTCGGGAATCGGAATTCCCTCCTACAGAAGAGCCAAATGACCCTGGTTGTCGCGTGTTCTTATCCGAACTTGATCAATTAACGCGTTCATGATACGATATTTCCCATTCAACAGAGGCGGAGGTCGTGTTTGCGATGAACCCAGAAGCAATTATCACTAAAATATGTAATGCTATCGATCAACTTATCGAAAGTAGCGAACCATACAAAGGACTGTTTCCTTCGATCCTGCATCCGCAAACTGGTGATATGCTCACGGAGAAGCCGCCCAAGATTCCGGGGCAACGGGACGGCGATAGAGCGCATCTCGGCTCCAATTTGATTCACGATGAACCATTACTTGCCACGATGAGCGCACTCGCTGAAAGCCAATCGAAACCGGAATACATTAAAGCCGTGGATCGATACTTGGAGCATTTTGCTCAAAATTGCACAAATACTGCAACGGGATTATTCCCTTGGGGTGAACACTCCTTTTGGCAACTCATTGAAGAACGGGTCGGATGTTCACGAAATCCAGCAGGAGGTGCGGCAATCCACGATCATCTCCGCAAGGTCCCGTTCTGGCTCTGGCAAAAACTGAATGCGTTTAACCCGGCCTGTGTGCAGAGTTTTGCCGACGGGTTGGATTATCATTGGACCGAAGGTGACGGGCTTGAATACATACGACATGCGAACATTGATACAAAAACACATCTCGCTCGCGGTGCCCGGGCATGCGATTTTCCACGCCATTCAGGTTTTTACATCTTCGATTTGGCGTTCGCGTATACCCAAGACCAACGTCCTGAAATCCATCAACAGCTTCAGAACTATACCAACTACTGGTGGGAGAAACGGGATACGCGTGGACTTTTGCGTATTGAGAGCCGCTCACCGAAAGACGCTGACCGGTTTTTTGAGAAGAACGCTCCCACACAGACGTTCTCGTTAGGGGTTAGTCTACTTGAATCCGCAACGTTGATAGAATCATTCCTGCCGGAATTGGCAGACCAGATGCGGCAATACGGCTTGGTTTATATTGACGGATTTCTCGCGGCACCCCACAACCTCGACACTCGCGAATTCGTTAGTCTCTGCGAGTGCGAGACGAATCGGATTTTTGAACGTATGTCAGCTTGGGGGAGTGTCTACGGTGCCGGAACCGTGTGTAGCACGGCGGTGCTTTGTCTCGGTGGATGGCGATTGACGCAGAATGAGAAGTTGATGGAATGGGCGCGCGTGGTCGGCAATACTTATCTTGACGAGAAACTTCCAGTTGAGCGGGTCCATGCGGAAGGCTTTAAGATTCCAGCATCTGATGCCGGTCTCACGCTTGCGTTGTTTGCCGATCTCTACGACATTACGGGTGAATCGGTGTGGTTGGAAGGCGGCATTGAACTATCAGAGACGGTATTGGAGGTCTATTTTCCAGAGACACTCCCCTTCGGCGCGTCCGGTATTGACTGGTATGAGTCGCAAATGGGAGTCGCGTACCTGATTCACGGTTTGGCACGCGTCGCACTGCTGGCACTTTCTCGGACATGTCCACTCGCGCCCAATTACACCGCACGATAGATTTTTAATTTACCTTGCGGGACGGTAAGCGTGGTTTCACGATTGACGTTCCTCGACGTAGAGCCAGCCCTCCACTTCGTTACGGGCTTACGTTTGGACAGATAAGAATACAAGACTTCTTACAGATAGCCGTTGTGTAGTAGGCACACGGAGTATGCCTTAATTGTAGGCTTTACTATATACAAATTTCCGTTACAAAAGAAAGGAAAATCATGTCAAGAGTACCAATTGGTTTAGAACTATTCTCCGTCCGAAATGAATTAGCAGAAGATGTCCGCGGCACGATAAAAGCGGTTGCCGAGATGGGATATGAAGGTGTTGAATTCGCGGGGCCACCGCGGCATTCCGCGCAGGAGTTGAAGGACCTGCTTGACGAGTTCGGTTTGATCTGTTGTGGTTGGCACACCCCCTTCAACCTCGTCCAAGAAGACACCCTTGATGAAACGATTGAATTCAACAAGGTATTGGAAAACCCTTATGTCATCGTTCCGGGCATTCCAGGTGAGCTACGTCAATCGCGGGCGGACTGGCTGAAGTTAGCAGATACTTTCAATGGAATCGCTGATAAACTCGCCGCACACGGTATGGTGACAGGCTATCACAACCACCATGTCGAGTTTACGCCACTTGACGGTGAACTACCGTGGGACACCTTCTTCGGTAACACGAATGAAGGCGTCGTGATGCAACTGGATATGGGCAATGCGCTCTCTGGTGGTGCGGATCTCGTCGGCATTCTGGAGAGATATCCGGGCCGTTCTGGCACAGTCCATCTCAAACCCTACACTGAATCATTAGGTGAGGTAGACAGGCACGCCGGTTTCCGTCCTGTTATCGGCGAGGACAGTGTGCCGTGGGATGAGATCTTCCAGATATGCGAAACCACCGGTGGCACGAAATGGTATATCGTTGAATATGAAAGCGATGCCTTCCCGCCACTTGAGGCTGTCGAACGCTGCCTGAAGGCACTCAAGGCGATGGGTAAATAGCAATTAGCGGTCAGCGAGCAGTCAGCGAGCAGTGGAAATCGTCTGAATCGCGGATTACACGGATTTCGAGGTTTCTGTACATTGAGTATTTCATTGTCTGAATCAGGATTTTCAGGATTCAAGGATTTTCAGGATTATTAACTTTGGTCGCCGCTCCATTTCGTTACGCGGTGGTTTTTGATGAAACTCACGTCCGACTCTAAAAGGAACGTGTGCTCCACCAAGAACCTGCACGTAATGTAATGGAGTGCAGTCCAGGAGCCATAAATTAAAAAATGAGAACCTATTGTGCAAGTACCCTTCCATTCTCTCCTTTTAGCTTAAGTGAGTTCGCAGGCGAGTTTCCCAAAGTTGGTGTATCTGCTATTGAACTCGCCCAAGCCCATTTTTCGGCTGTGGACACCGAAACGATCGCCGCTCTCCGAGAGGAGACCGGACTCAATTTCAAATCTATGTTGAGTACGGCGCGGGTTGACGCGCCAGATGGACTTGAGGCGTTAATCTCAATTCTCGACACCGCCCAAAGGCTTTCCATTCCATTAGTTAGCATCGCGAGTGGTGGAAAGGAGGATGCCACCGCTGGCGAGATTGAAACGATCATTGATCATCTCAAAACGGTTACTGAAGAAGCACAGGCTCGTAATCTCACCCTTATGCTTTATGCACACGAAGGGAGTCTGGCTTATAACCTTGAACGCACGCAACGCATCCTCAATGCGATCCCCTCCGAAAACTTCGGTTTTTACTACAGCCCGTTTCATTTTCATCGCGGTGGAGACGATCCAGTTGTCGCCCTACGCACCTTGTCAGAGCGGTTGTTCAGTGTCTATTTCAACTGTGGAGTGGATTCCAAGACGGAAAGCGAACCGTTCTGGGCACCAGAAATGGATTTTTCGGCTATCTGTAAGGAGATAGACCGTGTCGGCTATGCTGAGGAGATTATGCTTATCTACTTGGGGTTGAAGACGGAAACCCCGCAACCAATTATTGAGGGTGTCGCAAAGGCGCGTGCGAAGTTAGAAACCTATTTTTAATTCAGAAATTACGTCTTTAAGATAATCAATCAAAGGGGAACATAATCGTCTCGTTTAATGTCTGACGACCTAACATTTGGAGGAGAAAAAAGATGGAAAAAACCTTTAACTCGGAAACTTTCAAAAAAACGTTTGACGCGTATGTCCTAAAGTGGCATATATTGGTAGCAATCCCATGGATTCTGGCTTTTTTACCTGCCTTGGCGTACGGCATAGCGAAATATTTGGAACTCCTCAAAATCGACATTACGCCATTTCTACGCGTTTGGGATTCGTGGGGACCTCTCTTGGGTAACATAACTTTTGGAGCAATCGCATCCGGTATTGTTTCTATCGGAGCGGTATCTTTCGGACTTGTTTCGATTGGTGCTGTTTCTTTTGGTGTCATTGCCATTGGCAGCGTATCTTGTGGGATCATCGCGATTGGTGTAACATCTGTGGGGGTGTTTGCTTTTGGAAATTACGCTACCGTTGGACTTATCGCCATTTCTACAGGTTCAACTGGGATATCTCCCCGGGTCGGTGGCAAGGCTTCTGGGATTATAGCAATTGGTCGGCAGGCAAGCGGACTATACGCGCTTTCCTATGAAGGAGAAGGCAATGGTGTTTATATGTTTTCACCTGAACGCCAAGATACAGAGGCTGTTGCCCTGTTCACCCACTACCTCCGAAAGTTTAAGTCTGTGATATTGACCTGATCACCCCGAAACAGGCATGCTTACATGTCAGTACTTCACTCAAGCCGGACACAGATATAGAAAAGGTTAAGCAGCAGGTACGGCAGTTGATGACCCCGTTAAAACAACCGGAGAACAACACGCAGGTTCCAATGATTGCCGAATCCCTTTCCAAGGAGCTCAGTGCACCGCCGGACATGGAGACGCTCATGCAATATAAACCTGAGAACGTGCCAGAGTCCTTGATGCTCCTCCAGCTCGCTGTGAGTTGGGGAACAATGGAATACCAGTATGGCCATAATTTATTGAAACTTGCAAGCGCATTCGCCGATGTCTCCGCGGCTGATGTCGCCAGCGTCGTCAACCGATACTTAACTGAAGATCGTCGAATGACGTTAGTTCTCACCCCCCGAGCGTCGGAATGATATGAAGTGTTGGGAGAAATCCAGCCGTTAGCGTAATTTAACACATCACTATTTTTCCAAGGCATCCCTGTAACCACTCCTATTTCTCGAAAAATTCTTTCAAAAGTGCCCAAACGTCTTTCAGGAACACCCACCGTGTGTTTTCCCTCCACAATCGGGGTTTATCCTGCATTCAGAACCCGATATCCGCAGAATGACTTCTAAAAAACCTTGATTTCTTTTATTTTTTTAAAATTATGCGAATTTCCTGTCCAAAACTTCGTCTTTAATAATAGAGGGTATAAACCGTATCGCCCTGCGTAATTTTACAAGATTCGGTATCTGATTAAGCCTTTTGGTGGATACGGACACATCCGAACTGTTCATTAGGAGGACACTTCGTGGAAAAAGAAAGCGATGTTCAACTCATTCAAAGAATATTATCAGGCGATGAAGTAGCGTTTAATGTCTTGGTCCAAAGGTACCAGAAAAGTGTCCACGCCCTTGCGTGGCGGAAGATCGGTGATTTCCACGATGCCGAAGAAATCACACAAGATACGTTCCTTCAGGTATACAAAAGACTCCCGACACTCAAGGATCCCTATAAATTTTCTGGGTGGCTGTATGTCATCGCGAATCGGCTTTGTATTGATCGGATGCGGCAGAAAAATCTTACGATACAATCATTGGAGGACACACCTATGGAAGAAGTCGAGAAATCCTCTTATACCCATCACGTATCGGAACAACGGCAAACAGAAATCACTGAGCGTCGCCGTGCTATCGTCAAAACACTTCTCGAAAAACTCCCAGAGAGTGAACGGACAGTCATGACGCTTTTCTATCTTGGCGAAATGACGGTGAAAGAAATTAGTAAGTTCTTGGGGGTTTCCGCAAGCGCGATTCACAATCGGCTGTATCGGGCACGAAAACGGTTACAAGAGGAAGAAGAGCTCCTTGTTCAAGAAGTTCTCAGCGGTGTGCAGATACCGGTGAGTGTAAGCCAAAACATTATGCAGCGGGTCACTGACATAAAGCCACTGCCGCAAACACCTCCAAAACCCGTTATCCCGTGGATCGCTTTCGGTACGGCTTTCCTTCTGCTTGCATTACTCTTTGGCACGAGCACTCAATACCTCGCCCGTTTTCAGAAACCCTATAGTTTTGAGGCACAATCCGAACCGACCATTGCAATCATTGAAGCACCTATCGTTCTTGAGACCGACGCGAAACCTGCACTGCGAAATCAAGCCGGACGGACTACCGCGTTGGATAAAAGAACAGGTGCGGGCTTAGACGGATCTGAAACTATCTCAACAACGGGGTCGCCGGTGTATCCAGAGAATACCAAAGAATGGATGCCGGATGAAAATCTACGTCGGGTTATCAAATCTGAACTCAAACTTGGCGATACTCGGCTGGAGACAGCACATCTCCAGCAACTTGAGGAGCTAATCAGTATTGATGACGACATAGAAAGTATTGTCGGCTTAGAACACGCCGTCAATCTTAAATTTCTACATCTGGCACCTAACAAAATCTCGGACCTCACACCACTGGCAAACCTACACAACCTTCAAACCCTGAAACTCTATCTCAACAGACTCGTAGACGTTTCACCACTTGCGGGGTTAGTCAGTTTAGAAACTTTGCATCTATCAAATAACGAGATCGTTGACATCTCACCCCTTGCGGGGCTTGTGAATCTAAGAGATTTACAACTCGACTACAATCGCATCGAATATTTTTCACCGCTCGCCGGATTAACAAAACTTCGGGGACTTAGGATTAACAACAACTGGGCGGTCGATATTTCATCTGTCCCGACATCCAATTTGACGGAATTTCTGTATGACGAGACCTTTAATATTCCAGAGATTCCCATCAGTGATCGGATCACGAATCGCGAGTACCCATCCGTTTTCGGAGCTTGGCATAACATCATCAATCTACCGACGCTCTCATCGGATGAAAGACTAGTCTATCACGACCTGTATTTCTCTAACCCTATGTTTGGGCTTCATTGGCGTTGGACACCTACAAGAATGAAAATCTCTGGGAATTTCCAGACAGCAAAGCAACAGCGAGATAAGATGCTCAAAGAGAATCCAAATATGATTTTTCTCGTCGCGATTTATCACTCTGGCACACAAGATCTATTCGTTCAGCAGGCTGTTGAAGTTGCCAAATGTGGCATCTATGATGGTATCTTTTTAAATTGGTGGCAAGATGACAAGGCGTTAGAATCCTTTCATCAAGGCGACAGGGCTAATGCGAAAGTTGCAATACTGCAGAAAATACGTGAAGCGGTTAGAGATGATTTTCTCATTATCGTCAACGGCTCTCGCTCTAAAATCCCACACCCAGCTCCCTATGTCAATGGCACATTCATGGAAACGAGACGATCCCATCCACAGGGCTACACCCATCACGAACTTCAAGAGATTGAAAGCACTTTGCTATGGTTGGAGGAAAACCTGCGATCTCCACAGATTAATTCCTTAGAGGGTTCGGGACTCGCTGAGGAACCCTTAGATTCGCCGCGTAACCAGCAATGGATGAGGGTCTTTACGACCTTGAGTTTAACACATTCAGACGGCTATATTTCGTATGTAACCGGTATTTCATCACTAACGCACACACATCACTATCCGATTTGGGAAGGGCATTCAAGTGAACACGCACAAGGGAAACTACACGATCATACGCATCAGCACTACTGGTATGATTTCTGGGACGCTGATCTCGGTCAGCCAGTAGGTGGAAAAGGACAGCTCTACGGCGGTCGTGACGGCTTATTCATCCGAGAGTTTACCAACGGCTGGGCAGTCTATAACCGCAGTGGGAACGCACAGAAGATCCAACTCCCAGAATCGGCGACTGGTGTCGCCAGCGGTATCACTGGTAGATCACACAGCGTTCCTGATTTAGACGGCGATATCTTTATGAAACAAGCACATCCTTAGCAATGGCACCGTCAACATCTTTCACTTCATTGTTATCGCAAATCATTTCTAACCCAGAGAGATCACCAATTCCTACCACCTATATAGGAGGAGAATACGCCCTATGAAAATTAATGGATTCATATCTACAGTTATCTTGATCGCACTGCTACTGATCGCCACACTCGGAGGTACCACACACGCAGAAAACGAAGAAGACTGGATGCCCGATCCGAATCTCCGGCAGGCTGTGCGTGAAGAACTCGGAATTCCTGATGAGATACCTATACATCCTGGAGACATGCCAGGATTACAGAATCTTTTCTCAATAGAAATAGAACACAATATTAGGAGTTTAAGAGGACTTGAGTATGCCGTGAACCTTAAAGTCTTGGTTATCGACAGAAGTGAAGTCTCAGATTTAACGCCACTTGCCGGACTTGAGAACTTAGAATTCTTGGCTATTGTTAGAAGTGAAGTTTCAGATTTGACACCGCTCGCCGGACTCAAGAATTTACGTACCTTAAAGTTGCATAGTAATCGGATTACGGATATAACACCCCTTACAGGATTGGTAAACTTGGAATTATTGCAATTACAAGCAAATCAGATAGCAGATATTTCACCACTCGCTGGACTTTTGAAACTACAGGTTCTTCAACTGAACGCCAATCTTCTAACGGATATATCACCGCTACAGGGCTTGGTGAACCTGAAAGAATTACAACTCGAAGCAAATCAGATAGCAGATATTTCACCACTCGCTGGACTCGTCAACTTAAAAGGCTTGGCACTTGAAGATAATCCGATAGTCGATATATCACCGCTACAGGGCTTGGTGAACCTGAAAGAATTGCACCTCGGAAAAAATAAAATCATTGACTTTACACCCATTTACGGGCTTGTCGGGATAGAATTCTTAACTTTGGGGCACATATCATTAGATTCAGAAGTCCTTCAGATACTAAAGACAGCAGATCGTATAGTTACTTGCGATATAGAGAGAGCCCCTATACTGCCTCGCATTGAAAACAGGGAGCATCCGTCGGTTTTTCAAGCATGTGGGGATATAGTGAACCTCCCAAAACTTTCACGGGAAGAGGGGATAGCATATCACGATCTGTTTTTCTGCGCTGTAAGTTTCGGGTGGACTTGGACTTCAACACCAGACGGCTTGAAATTAACAGGAAACCTTGAGGATTCCATGCAAGGAATAGATCGGATGCGCGCTCAGAATCCAAATCTGATTCTCCTTGCAGGCATAAATTACTATGCTGCGTCTCGTCACGAATACTCAGAGGATTGGCCATATTGGCTCAGAGATGAATCGGGAAATAGAGTAGAAATTCCGACATGGGATCAATATATAATAGACTTCACACGTCCTGCTGCGCAAGAGTGGTCTATCCAACAGGCGATTGAAATTGCCAAGTGTGGGGTTTTTGACGGAATAGCCATAGATCATTGGACGAAGGCAGTTGAAGGACATATAACCGTAGAAGAAGCCGATACCGCAAAGGATCGTATCATACAAGGGATTCGTGATGCTGTTGGTGAGGATTTCTTGATACTGGTAACGACGACTAACACGATTGGCACGACTATTCCGAGGCATTCGGAATATATCAATGGAGTTTTCATGGAAACTTATGAAGATTATGAGGGCGGTTATACCTACGCAAGACTTTCTGAAATTGAAAGCACGCTGTCGTGGGCTGAAGAAAATCTGCGAGAACCACAAATCAACTGTTTGGCAGGCAGGGGCGTGAGGAACGAACTGCTGGATAGTCCAAGAAACCTACAATGGATGCGTCTATTTACGACACTGAGCCTGACGCATTCCGATGGTTATGTCATGTTTACTATGGGTGGCAGCCTTGACCATCCCTTCCACCCTTTTGAATTTTGGCCAGGGCATGCGGATGCTCATGCACAGGGTAAACGTCACACTCACCAAAACACGAAGTACTGGTATGACTTCTATGATGCCCCGCTCGGTCGACCAATCGGTGGCGATGAAACCAAAGGGCAGTTGTATGAGGATCGCGAGGGATTGTTTATCAGGGAGTTTACCAATGGCTGGGCGGTGTATAACCGGTCGGGCACAGCACAAGAGATAGAACTTCCGCAGGAGGTTTCCGGCTGGTCGAGCGGTGTGGAGCGTCAACGCCAACATGCGTTGGCAGATATGGATGGCGAAATCTACTTGAAGAAGGTTTCACCGCCTACCGATGTCAATGGTGACGGCATCGTCAATATCCTTGACCTCGTCGCCGTCGCAAACGCCTTCGGTAAGGAGGCACCAGATGTCAACAGCGATGGAACCGTCAATATCCTTGACCTTGTTGCCGTCGCAAATGCTTTTGAGTAGCATACCCTGAAATAAAACAGATTCATAAGGAGTCCATTAATGAAAATACAAACATCTCCTAAAGTTTTCTGGATTCGTTTACTATTAGTATCTGTTATGCGTATGCTTGTCTGTCATGCGCCAACGTATCGCAACGCTTGGAGATATCTTTAAAGATTGCGAATCAAAGCCTTAGTGAAAGGGAAAAATTACATGAAAAACTGGAAAATTCTTATCACATTCGTTTCGCTGTTGACCATTATTCTGGGCAACTCTCACAGTGTTGATGCCCAGCAGAATCTCGCCCAACAGGCGTATGCAATCTTTGAGCAAAGTTGTCTCAACTGCCATGGAGAACATGGAGCGTTTACTGAGGAGATCATTATCGATCATACAGCACTCATCGAGACCGGGGCAGTTGTCCCGGGAAGACCGATCGAATCTGAACTCTATAAGCGACTCCTCACGAACGATCCCGCCAAACGGATGCCACTCGGACAACCCCAACTGCCTGCCAATGCGATTCTGACAATTGGTAATTGGATTCAAACAGGCGCACCGAGTTGGGAAACTCCGAAACAGGGCGGGCCGTTTATTACACCCAAAGAAATGCTGGATACAATTGAGAAGCACGTCAACTCGCTGTCACCGTTTGACCGCGCCTTCACACGCTATTTTACGATGACGCATCTCTACAATGCGGGTGAGAGCGCGGAAGCACGCCACGCCTATCAACGGGCACTCTCTAAACTCGTGAATAGTCTCTCCTGGGGACGCGAAGTCATCAGACCACAGCCGATTGATCCCGAAGAGACGATTTTCTATATTGATCTCCGTGATTATGAATGGGAAATAGGAACCAATAGGTGGACACAGATTGAACAGGTATATCCGTACAAAATCGAGTTTGAGGCACCAACACAGACAAGTCTGCGTGAAAAACTGACGAATCTACGCGAAGCGATGGAGTGCGAAGTGCCGTTCGTTCATGTGGATTGGTTTCTGGCGACTGCCTCTTTACCACCCCTCTACCATGACATTTTGGGACTCCCCGAGACGGATCGTGAACTGGAAACTCGATTGGAAGTAAATGTGGTTGAAAATACTCGGAACGCCGCGGGCAGACGCGTCTGGCGTGCGGGTTTCAGCGATTCGGGTGTCTCGAGCAACAACCGCGTTGTGGAACGCCACACCTCACGGTATGGCGCGTATTGGAAAAGTTACGACTTTGCTGGGAGTATCGGGACACAGAATATCTTTACGCATCCGCTCTCATTCACGCACGATGGCGGTGAGATTATCTTCAACCTTCCGAACGGTTTACAGGCGTACTATCTGGTAGATGCGGGAGGCAACCGTCTGGATGCAGCCCCGATAAGCATCGTATCCAATCCTGCTGCGAGCGATCCGACCGTCCGCAATGGACTCTCCTGTATTGGATGTCATACCAAGGGGATGAAGGAATTTGAAGATCAGGTGCGGGCAGTCGTCAAGCAGAACCCAAATCCACCGTTTGACAAAGCGCGTGCCTTGCGACTCTATACGGAGCAATCTGTGATGGCTGCGCATGTAGAGAAAGATACGGCGCGTTACCGCCAAGCCCTTGAAGCGTCGGGCGATGTATTTGGTGGGATTGAGCCGGTCCTACGGTTCCACGAAGCGTTTCAAAGACCGCTTGATGCGGCGCATGCTGCCGCAGCGGTCGGTTTAGAAACAGCAGACTTTCTCCAAAAAGTTCGTGAGAATACGGGGCTGAAAAACTTGGGATTGGGTGTGCTAACAGACGCGAGTAGTCGCGTGAAAAGGGATACATGGACATCGAATTTCAGTGAAATCGTTGCCTCGCTGAGTTCACCTGACAGCAATGTTAAGCCGGTTGTTCGTCAGACAGAACGCATTCCTGGGGCTTCTGTTCATATCCCTGACCCGCATCTACGCTCCGCAGTCGAGATGGAACTCAACAAAACTCAGGAGGATTCGATTACAGTGGCAGAGATGGCGACGTTGACACACCTTGAGGCAAGTGGAATGGGTATTCAAGATTTGGAGGGGCTTCAGTTTGCAACAAATCTGGAAGAACTAAGACTTCGTGACAATCCGCTCTCCGATTTATCCCCTCTATCCGGATTAACGACACTAAAAGAGGTAGGACTTTCCGGCAAATCACTATCAGATCTGTCACCTCTGGCGGGGTTAATCAACTTAGAGGGTGTAGGAGTTTGGAATACTTCCATATCAGATATTTCGCCGCTGGCAGGACTCATAAAACTCAGATGGTTAGAGTTAAAAGCATCCCCCATATCAGATTTCTCGCCGCTGGCAGGACTCATAAATTTGAAAAGATTTGAAACGTATGCCGCCAAGACCTCTGACCTCTCACCTTTAAAAGGATTAACCGGTCTGCAAAAACTGGCAATTGGTGCCAGCCGAATATCAGACCTTTCGCCGCTGGCAGGACTGATTAATTTGGAGTACCTCGGACTGTTCGCCAATCATAATATATCAGACGTTTCGCCTCTTGCCTCTTTGAAAAACCTTAAAGAGCTAGACCTGTCCCTCAACGAGATATCGGACGTATCACCCCTTGCAGCTTTGCATAACTTAGAAGTGTTGCGCCTTCAGCGCAACAATATATCAGACATCTCACCTTTGGATGGGTTACCCGAGAGCACACACCTCATTTGGCACAGCAACCCTGGGTTCCTTCAGGGCGGTCCGAAAATAGAGGGACCTTGGTTATGGATGTTTGTACCAGGAGCCCGTTTTCGTAAGAACGTAGATTCTCTCTCACAAGCGAGTGACGGAACTGTAACAGAACTGGAGATTGCTACCCATGGAGCAATAGAGGGAAGTTCGATCGGAGAAAACGTGTGGACATCACATAAACTCAGTCCTGTCCCTAAGGGCAGACCTGATATCAACACAACGTTAAGTGATATTGGTATATCGGAATATGCTAATAGACATAATGTCGTTTACGGTTCCCTCATCTTGAACTCACCGCGTGAACAGAAGACAACAATGTTTGCTGGAAGCAATCATAACCACAGGGTCTGGCTTAATGGGGAGTTCGTTCAGGAAAATTTTGACGGCTGGGCTGCAGATTATCAAAATTACTTTCCTGTTACGCTGAAGCAGGGAACGAATGTGTTATTAGTCGCAATTCAGTTCGCTCTTGGTAAATGGGGTGCCTATTTCGGGTTTGCCCCTGATACAGAGTATATGGTCATATCCCCTGGTACCGGCTTCGCAGTTTCAACAGATACCACAAGCGTGCGCGTCGGGGATGCTTTTACCGTCCACGTCAACGCTGAAAAAGTTACGGATTTAGCGGGATGGCAGTTTGATCTTACGTTTGACCCGACTATACTTGAAGCCGTTGAAGTAAAGGAGGGTGGGTTTCTCAAAAAAGGGAGTGGAACGACCTTCTTTCAGAAAGGAACAATTGATAACGCCGCGGGTGAAATTACGGATGTCAGTTCAGCACTGATCTCCAAAAGTGGGGGTACCGGTACCGGCACCCTCTTGTCTGTGGTATTCTCTGCGAAGACAGAGGGGAACAGCCAAGTGGCACTGCACAACTTCCAACTCGGATCGATCGCGGGTGAAGTGATTCCTGCTGAGATGCGTGATCTTACCATCACAGTGGAATCTCAACCGCTTTGGGATGTGAATGCGGATGGACAGGTCAGTATTTTGGATCTGATTCTTGTGGCGCAGCACATGGGAGCCGCCGCGTCTGCCAATCCTAAAGTTGACGTAAATCGTGACGGTGTCGTCAGCATCTTAGACTTAATTCTCGTGGCACAGCACATGGGTGAATCAACGAGTTCAGCGTCGCCTTCCATTCTTGCGATGGATAGCATAGACGGGTTGGATGCTGCGATGATACAGGCGTGGATAGCGCGTGCGCACGTTGAAGATGATGGCTCTGTCGCCTTCCGAGAGGGTATCGCTTACCTTCAAAGTCTCTTAGCCTCGCTGATTCCAGAAGAGACGGCACTACTTCCGAACTATCCGAATCCGTTCAACCCAGAGACGTGGATCCCGTATCAACTCTCCGAACCTGCGGAGGTCACCGTGCGTATCTATTCTGTAAAGGGTATCTTGGTTCGGACGTTGGCGTTGGGACAAACACCTGCCGGTATTTACCAAAACCGCAGCCGTGCGGCGTATTGGGATGGCAGAAATGACGTAGGTGAGTCCGTAGCGAGTGGTCTCTACTTCTACACGCTCACAGTGGGTGATTTCACTGCGACGCGTCGTATGCTGATTCGGAAGTAGAAAGCACACATCGTGTGTCAGAACTCTGCTTTTAGTGGAGTGGCTTCTAACTACAACCTTTAGGCATTTTTCAATTTTCCCAATAGATCTGTCATCTCGGCGTGAATCTGTTCTTCGACTGACGGTAACAGTGCTAACCGATAGGGACCACTGAGCGCATGGTTCCGAGGTCCCGCTTCATAACCTGCCCTCAATCCCAATTCGTAAGCGGCTCTGGTCGCAATATAGACCTCACTGCCGTTTGTATATCCAAAAACAAAGGTGTGCGAGAACGGTGAGGTTTCGTCCGCAAAAAGTTGATACTCCGAAAAGAGCTCATGCGATACGGATAGGAAACAGAGCGCATCGCCAACAGCAAACGCGCTTATTGGGAAGGGCAAGGAACGCTTCTCGCCGCTTTTTGCGACTTCTAACAGGGCGACATAACGTTCATCGTCAGGGAATTCTGCGATTAACTGTTCACACTCCGAAATCGATGGCGGATCACGGAACGGTAAACTGACTAACTTTGAATAGGCTTTAAGGGGTGCTGCGCGGATCTCCTTCGCAGTCTTTAACGCTTGGTGCGTTGCGAACGCGAGTGTGAATCCGGCGACATCGCACGCATCGAAACCCCCTCGTAACGGATACCCGTTGATGTCTGCGGCGCAACCTTGTGCGAAGAGTAAAATGCTTTTCGGCTTCAACGCCAAGAAATTGCGCAGATGTTCAACGGCATAGCCGGGGAAATCCGCACCTATCTCCTCGCTCGACCAGTGGACAATCACCGGATGCGCCGCATGAGAGAACAGCACTGCGATAATGTCTCCATTTGCATCGTAAGCCCCTAACACGTCAACCCACGGCACAACGGAACCTTCGGGGTTGGGTGCCATGGTAATATAACCCTCATCATTCATTATGCGACGGTTATAGCCGACTTGGACAGGCGCACGTCCAACGCGTAAGGTCGCAGGTTCAAGCTTACCCACCGCATCTTTTACCAATTCAGCAAGACAGGTCGCCAACCACGCTTCAGATGCCTCACTCATTTCCCGTTCGTCTACCCCTGGCGCGTTATGCGTATGGCTACAGTTAATGACGACATGCTCTGGTGGTATGCCCGTGGCACCTTGGATTGCTTCAAGCAGTACTTTGTTGTATTGCAGTGAAAACTGCCCGTAGTCGGCTGTTACGATAGCGAGCTGTTTTTCACCATCGGCGAGCACCAATGCGCGCGCAGACAACTCTGCGTAAACCTCAGGTCTGTCCTTAATGGAGGTAATGACAGTTTCTGCGGCACCCGCCATTAGGGTCGTCATTAGAAGTCTCCTGGTTCTGGCTGCGACGAGTCGTAAAGGGCAACGGCACGCGGAGTGTGCCTACTACCTTTAAGTTTCACGGCACGCGGAGTGTGCCTGCTACTATGTCAGATCCGCCAATTGCGGCATCACTTCGTTCTTGAGGAGCGTCATTGAGTTCAACCACTGTTCCTTCGGTTCCCACTCGTGTCCCATGGCGAGTAATACCCCAAAACCACCGACTTCGTCATAGAGTTCACGTAAACGGTTTGCGACGTGATCTGGGCTTCCAACAATCCACAAGGTATCCAATAAATGTTCAAGGCTCATGTCGGCGTCGTCCATATCGGGATCCGGTTTGAAGTTTCCTGGGCTGAATAAGTTGAACCAATAGTCCCTAAAATCGCGTCCGAGCGTGCCTTCAAGTGCCTCTTTGCGCGCCTGTTCGGTGGTATCCGCAACGTAGACCTCGCGGGCGATACGCCATGTCGAACGAGACGGCGATAACCCCGCCTTTTCCGCCCCCTCTTCAACCGCATCCCAATGGGTTTTGATAGTAGGAACATGTGCGAGATTAATACTCATCGGAATCCAACCGCGTTCGCCAGCAAGCACGAGCGTATCGGATTTAGCAGACGACCCCGCCATTGCGATCGGGGGGTGCGGTTTTTGGTAAGGCTTCATGTGCATACTGACGATATTCGGACGGTCTTCGGGAATTTTAAATTCCCAGAAATCGGACTTGTAATGTCCGGGTTCCGGGTCTGTCCAAATCTTGAGTACGGCTTCGATTCCCTCCCGGGTCGACTGTCGTCTGTCCCCGTCCGCCAAGAACATCTCTGCATCGCTCGGTGTGGAACTCGACCCAACGCCCCAATGAAAGCGTCCGTGCGTTTGATGGTCAAGTTGCGCGATGCGATGCGCGACAACGGCAGGATTGTGTATCGGCATACAGGTAATCCCGGTGCCGAAGACGATGTTCTCTGTCATTGCAGCTGCTTTTGCGATAAAAAGGTCTGGAGACGGAATATTCTCCCACGTGAACGTAAAATGCTCACCAACATACGCTTCTTTATAGCCCAACTCGTCCAGTACGACCATCTGCTCAATATCATGATCAAGCGTCTTGGTTGTATCACTGCCGGGTGGATGCAAAGGCATTGTGAAAAAACCGAGTTCCATTTTTTAATTTTCCTTTTTTAATTATACCTTGCGGAGGAACAGCGTGCGTTTGAACTTTGACGTACGTCCCTCAAATCCGTCCTCCACTACGTTACGGACTACGGGTTTGGGTTAAAAAAACTCGCTACCGACTGCTGATGGAAACCGATGGCTGACAGCCATGCTTATTGATAGAAAACCATTTCCTATATATTCATGAAACAACACCTACCGCGTGTGGGTATACATAATTCTCTGATTTGCGTAAGTCCTGATATTCTAAAACTTGACAAAATCGGTGGTGTCTGTTATTGTTTTTGTTGCGTAAGAGATTACCATAAACCCAAATATTTTTCAAATATTTTCTATTTTTTGTCAAAAGGAGAAACCCTCAGTATGCATGCGAGAATTTTTGCTTTAACCTCGGTTATTCTATTCGCTCTTCTAAGTAGTTATCTATTAGGTTGCGAGCGTATCAGCCAAGTCGTTCAACCCGACGCGACCCCTACTTCAACCGAAACGACACTAAAAATTGGCGTAATTCAACCGTCAAACACTTTCACTACTTTCAGTCAAGGTGCTGAAACCGCCCGTGTTCAGATTAATGAAAAAGGTGGCGTGCTCGGTATGCCGGTAGAGTTTATCAGTCGAAACAACCAACCTGTTGCAACTGAACCGCCCGCACCGGAAGCAAGCGTTCATGCCGCAAAGGAACTCATTGAGATGGAGCATGTTTTCGCACTCCTTGGTCCCATTTACTCCACGAATTCCGTTGAGGTTGGTCCAATCACGCAACACGCACAGCGGCTAATGCTTCCCGGCTCCAGTGGCGCGAATGTGCCGGCAGTAGGAGATTACGTCTTTTTAATCACCGTCCCCAACCCATTCCAAGGGAAAGTGATGGCGGGTTTCGCCATGAATCCTGATGAACTTGGTGCCAAAACAGCAGCAACAATTATTCAGGCAGGCGATAATGACTACACCGCCAATCTCGTCAAGGCATTTGAGGCATCTTTTCAGGAAATCGGCGGAGACATCGTCTACAGCGGTGCCTATACCGTAGGGGACACCACCTTTACTGCCCTGCTCACAGAGATCCACAACGTTCAACCCGATGTCATCTTCTGTCCGGGTTTTCAACCAGAAGTGCCCTCGTTGATAAGTGAAGCACGCAAAATCGGTATCACAGGCACCTTTCTCGGTGGCAGTGCATGGGATGATCGGGAACGCTTCCTTAGTATCTTAGATGATAACACAGTATTGGACGGCAGTTATTATCCGACGAATTTTTCTGTAGCAACACAAGACACAGATGTTCAAGAATTTGTAGGTAGTTACACGGCACTGTTCGGAAGTCCACCGGATGGCATTGCAGCATCGGGCTACGATGCGATGCGACTTTTGGCAGGCGCAATAGAAAAAGCGGGTTCACTCGACCGTGTTGCGGTTCGTGATGCATTCGCGGCAGTCAGTGGATACAAAGGTGCTACGACCATTTCACATTACGATGAAAATCGTCACCCTGTTAAAAGCCTCACGATCCAAACAATCAGTGGGGGGCAGGTGGAACACTATAAGGTTATAGAACCGTAACGCATGACAGATGTAAAACAACCGAACGCAACGCGCCCGAAGGCTTTTTTGATTGACATGGACGGAACGCTCTATTTTAAAGGGGAGCCTTGTCCAGGGGCAATCGAAACTGTCAACTACCTGCGTCAGGAGAAGTATCAACTCCGATTCCTGACGAACACGACCGCTAAAACCCCAAAGATGCTTCACGCGCAGATGCAAGAATTGGGGTTTGACATCTATGAAGACGAAATTTTCAATGCGACTTACGCGTGTCTCCTCTATTTACGCTCACAGCCTGAAGCAAAGTGCCACTTTATGGTCGATGATGCCGTCAAAGCATATTTCAAGGAGATCCCCATAGACGACGATGCCCCCGATTTTGTCGTTGTTGGGGACTACGGTGAAGGCTTTGACTTTCACGCCTTAAATCACGCTTTTCGGCTATTGATGAATGGTGCGGAACTGATCGCGCTACAGAAATCGCTCTATTGGTTTTCACCTGAAGGGATATTCTTGGATTGCGGCGCGTTTGTGACACTTCTGGAGGCGGCTGCGGGCAAAACCGCGACAATTATGGGCAAGCCGAGTGAGACGTTCTTCAAAACCGTGCTTGGTAATCTTCGACTCACCGCAAAGGATATAATTGTGGTGGGCGATGATATAACCACCGACATCGTTGGGGCGGAAAGAATGAAGATGCGGAGTGTCCTTGTGAAGACTGGGAAATTTAAACCTGATCAAGTGGAAAACCCAGAAGCGAAACCGACATGGATACTTGAGAGTGTCTCGGAACTGCCGCAACTGTTTTAGTATGGTATTTTTTTCGCTTTTCCAAAGGCGTACTGGAGGTAAGACTTATGACGGACCAACTTATTCAAATCGGACTCGTTGGGTGTGGATGGGCAGGCTGCCGAGCCATCGAAGCTGCCAATGCAACCTCTCGGCTAAACGTTATCGCTATCGCGGAACGTGATCCAACTCGTCGCGAACAAGCAGGTGATGACAATGCAGTACCACATCGCTATGCTGACTATCGCGAACTCCTTGACAACCCCGACGTTGAAGCCGTCTATCTCGCGACCTCTCCAGATGGCAGACTCCAACAAGTTCTGGATACGCTCAGTGCTGGTAAGCACGTGTTAGTGCAAAAACCGCACGCAATCCGGGCACCCGAAATTTTAGAGATGGAAGCAGCGGCACAACGAGCAGGCAAAACGCTCCAGTTCTGCTACTTTATGCGCCACTTCCCGAACAACCGAAAGATTCGGCGCGCTGTCCTGAACGGAGCAATCGGTGACCTGTATCACGCTCGCATCTTCGGGAAATACAACTCCATCCCGGACTTCGATGTCAACAGTCGGTGGTTACACGTTTACGGGCAGAAGGGCGGTTCGTTAGGGCAACACTACTCGCACGAACTCAACCTCACGTGGTGGTGGATGGGATGCCCGAAACCGATGTGGGCGTTTGCTGCTAAGCACGTCCTTTATCCCCAATACGATGGACCGGAGGGAGCGGCAGAAGACTATTTCACCGGTATTCTCGGATGCGAAGGCGGCAAAACCATCCAAATTGATTGTTCTCGGATGAGCCACTCCGACTCCGCCAGCGCAGTTGAACTTTACGGCACTACTGGCGCAATCACGAACGGCGGCATCGCGCGATTTAAAGATGGCGAATTCGTCCGAGAGACCGTTGATGAACCTCTCGAAATCGACCACGGTGAACTCCCTGAAGAGGTCCACGTCTTTTACTATGAACTCAACCACTTCGCTATGGCAATAGCAGGAGAAGTCGCACCAGATGTTTCTGCACCAGATGCGTACACCTTCATGCAAATCTTGGATGCATTTTACGACAGTGCAAAGAGTGGTGAAAAAGTTTACATCTCCTCATAACGAAAATAGCAACAAAGATTTTAGGTGGAGGATTTTAGAGATTTTTTCCCTATTTCCTCATCTTACTTTGTTTAGTAATTCACGGAGGTAGTTTGAGGGGATGGCAAAATTCAGGTTCTGTCCCGCTGTTATAGTTGATACAGCAATGCCTATCACTTCACCCTTGTTGTTTAGCACAGGGCCGCCACTACTGCCTTTGGAAATAGGAGCTGTAATTTGGATGCGTTCGCTACCACCTCGAAACTCGCGTACACCGCTTACAATACCACTTGAAAAAGTGCCTTCCAAAAGCCCTATTGGATTACCTGTTACGTAAACAGACTGACCCACCTGCATCGCATCACTTCTGCCGAGAGGGAGAACCGGCACGCCGATATCCGGAACTCTGATGAGAGCTAAGTCCTGTCGCGAGTCCATGGCGAGGATACCCTGTATGCGATACGTTGTATCCATATCCACTGGCTTGACATATCCTCTGAGAACGCCTTCAACGACGTGCAGATTGGTGGCAACTATGCCCGGTTCAACGAAAAAACCACTCCCGGCACTTAGTGGCTGTCCGTCGGCATCTTCCATCACAATGAGTATCGTAGCAGCTAATGCATCTTCAGCGATCTGATGGGGTGTTTTCTGTTTTGGTATAAGGGACGGTTCTAGGCTTGGATGCCCGTGATGTGATACTATTTGGGATACATCCCATAGAAGAACAGTGCCATCCGCACTTCCACTTACAATTGTTCGACCATCAGGCGAAAAGCACACGCTATTGACAATATTCGTATGCCCTGTAAGGATTTTCAGCAACCGTCCTGTGTTAGCATCCCACAACCGCACTGTTTTGTCCGCACCCCCACTTGCGATTGTCCTACCATCAAGCGAATAGCACACACTATTGACAAAACTCTCATGCTCTATGCGGATTTTTAGCAGGCGGCCGGTGTTAGTATCCCATAAACGCAATGTCTTGTCCCTACCGCCACTTGCGAGCGTTTTGCCATCAGGCGAAAAGCATACGCTATTGACAATATTCGTATGCCCTGTAAGGATTTTCAGCAACCGTCCTGTGTTAGCATCCCACAACCGCACTGTTTTGTCCGCACCCCCACTTGCGAGAGAGCCACCATCCGGTGAATAACACACACTATTGACAAAGAATGTATGCCCTTTGAGAGTTCGTAGCAACTGACCCGTGTTAGCATCCCATAAACGCAATGTCTCGTCCGCACTTCCACTTACAATTGTTCGACCATCAGGCGAAAAGCACATACTACTGACAGACCCCGCATGTCCTATGAAGGTCTTCAGATGTCTGCCTGTGTTAGCATCCCATAAACGCAATGTTTTATCCCTACTCCCACCTACGATCGTCTTACCATTAGGCGAATAGCGCACGCTAAAGACAGAGTCGGTATGTTCTGCGCGGGTCTTCAGATGTCTGCCCGTGTCAGCGTCCCATAAATGCACCGTTTTGTTTGAACTACCACTGGCGATTATCTTTCCAATGGGTGAATAGTACACGTCCCAGATAACCCCTGTATGCCCTGTAAAGGTTTTCAGATGCTGGCCCGTGTCAGCATCCCACAACCGCACTGTGTTATCCCAACTACCAGTTGCGAGCATTCTACCATCAGGCGAATAGCACACGCTATTGACACCACTTTCATGTCCTACGAGAGTTTTCAAGTGCTGGCCCGTGTTAGTATTCCATAAACGCACCGTTTTGTCCTCACCACCACTGGCGAGGATGCTACCATCCGGTGAATAACATACACTAAGAACCTGACTCTCATGTCCCGTGAGGGTTTTCAGATGCTGGCCCGTGTCAGCATCCCACAACCACACTGTGTTATCCCAGCTGCCACTTGCAAGGGTGTTGCTATCTGGTGAATAACACACACTATAGACCTCCATCGCATGCCCTGTGAGGATTTTCAAATGTTGTCCAGTGATGGTATCCCACAACCGCACCGTTTTGTCCTCACCACCACTGGCGAGGATGCTACCATCCGGTGAATAACACACGCTTAAGATCCTATCCTTATGTCCTATGAAAATTTTCAATGGATGCCCCGTGTCAGCATCCCACAACCGCACCGTTTTGTCCTCATCACCACTGGCGAGGGTGCTACCATCCGGTGAGTAACACACGCTATTGACACTTCCCGCATGCCCTGTGAGAATTTTCAGCAACTGTCCTGTATTAGTCTCCCATAAACGCACTGTTTTGTCTGCACCGCCACTGGCGAGGATGCTACCATCCGGTGAATAGCACACGCTATTGACACTTCCCGCATGCTCTACCAACAGGTTCAGTTCTTGCCCTGTGTGCACATCATATATCCAGATACCGATGGAACTCGCAACCGCAAGCCGAGTGCCATCCGGCGAAAACGTAATTTCGCTTATACTGCCTTTGCCGAGACGGGCCTTAGCACCTTCAGGTAAACCCCATTGGCTATAATTTTGGGCAGGCGCGCTTGGCAAAAAGAGGGCAAAAATTAGAAATAAGCAACTGAGAAATAAGTACTTTGTTCTCATTAAGTTAATCTCTTTTTACGAATAGGTCAGCAGTATGTACTTTCGTTGAAAGCAAAAATGAAAATTATTAAACTGGAAGCGCACCGCTATGCTGTAGTTTGCGATAGATGAGCCTGTAGCACTCATCTATGAAATCTATTACTTCTTTAAATACATTATCGCAGAAGGTAGTTATTTCAGTGTTCTCATAAGGGATACCAGTGGGAAAAAATGTAGGATTGAAATGTAACTTGAGATCCGAGCTCACTGCCGAACCTGATAGGTTAATTGCAGATGGAAAGTCAACTATATCTGTTATATCATCATGTGTTAATTGGTTCCTGATTTCCTTCGCAATATTGAAAGTGGACCCCTTTTTGTCCTCAACGTCACTTTTATCTTTTCGGTATACCGCGTGGAAAACACGTAAATGGCGGGTTAAGTCTCCCCTCGATATTTTACCTTTAAGCCTTTGACGTATATGAAAGCCAGAATAGCGTTTATCGTACGGGGTTAAGTTGTAAACAATGTTGATGATTTTCGCTATACAGTCCTCCAAACTCACCAGGTTTGAAAAGAAACCGTTCAGAACAATGAAAACAACTAACGGGAAAGGACCGGAGTTTAATAGATTGATTTGAACTTGAAAGTCGCTATCCGAGAAGTCAATCAGCGGTCTTTGATCTTCAAACAAAGAGGACTGACCTCCTAGTAGTGTGTCAACCTTCTGTTGAAGGATATAGTTTGTTGAGTTTGATCCGTGCATCGTCGGTCGTAAACCGCTACTTGACCGTGGCACGTTGCTGATTTCTTCGGTCTTTCCATGCCTGGACCTCGCGCTTGAGGGTCTGTTGGTCGGGGATACGCCTTGAAAGGCATTGCCTGCTGAGGACGGAAAACTCTATTTCGGCGATGTTCAACCAACTGCCATGCTTCGGGGTATAGTGAAACTCTAACTTTTCAGCGATCCGCTCGGCTTCGTCGGCTTCAAATGCCTTATCCAAAGAACCGAGTTTGTGTGTATTGAGATTATCGCAAACCCGCAGAATCTTTTCAGCCTCTGGAAAATGCACATCGACGATATCTCGGCAGATATGTGCGAAATCAATACTCGTGCGTTGGTCAGTGACTTCGACATGTCGAAACCCGAAAAAGGGTGCGAAAATCATAAACAGATTGCTGACGCCATTGCGTTTATATTCAGGATCGTATCGGTAAGGTTTACCCGGCCTTAGCGGCAGCGGTGGACGCATTTCCTGAAGGTGTTGTTTACTCGTCTCATCAACGCACACCACAGGATACCTCGGGTCTTCAGGACGCCCATAGAGGTCTAAGATGCCTTCCATCGCCGTCACGAACGCCTCGGAAGTTTCTGCTGGGATACACCACTGCTGCTTGCGCCAGGGACGCAGTTCGTTTTTTTTAGCACCTGTCGGATGCTTTCATGAGAAATACTTGAAAAATGCTCAAGCTCCACCATTTTCTCAGCTAACAGCCGCAGCGTCCAGCAGGCATATCCTTCTGGCGGATCCGAACACGCCAAGGCGATGAGATGTGCCTCTTTTTCGCCATCAAACTTTCGAGGTCTTGCCCCCTGAGAGGGTCTTCTCGGGAGCAGGGCGGCTTCGAGACCTTCAAGCACAAAGGTTTTACGCACGCGCTGAATAGTAGACAGGGAGACATCAAGACCTGCTTTTATCGCTTTATCGAGGAAAGCGGGTCCAAACTCGCCCGCGTCTGCTTTCAACAAGATACGGGCGTGCGTGAGTTTTCTCGCAGAGGCCGTCCCTGAAGTCGTCAGAGTTATCAGAGACGCTCGTTGCTCTGAGTCAAGAAGAACAGGGTAACGTTTCGCTGGCATCATAGACTCCAACTGAAAGGATTTATGACAGTGACACGCAGCATACCACTTTTCATAATAACTGTCAATAGAAACTTGACTCACTACTAGATAGGGAGCATAGTTCATGTTTTCCATCAGATCCAGGTAAAACCTTGCAGCATTGATTCGTTGATGGGTTGTAGGAAGCAACTTCTGAATTTTAGTTTCAGCGGCTTGTTCTGTTAACCCTACAGAACTGTGAATTTTCCCGTTTGCAGCAAGTTCCTCAATTTTCTGAAGGAGACTGCCTTCGTTCGTCAGTTCTACCATTCTTCCCCTTCAAGAAACTCTTCATCTTCTTGTAATTGCCGCTCAATATCTTGCTCTGTCATTTCTATAAGATCTGCGGCAAATTTCACAACAATCGGTGACTGTGTTCCGTCTCGGAGTGATTTGAGGTCTTTAATACGCTTCTCGAGATGTGGTGCAGGATCACCAATGCTTCTTGAGTAAACCCCCGAAGAAAGCGCAGCGGTTATTTCACCTTCTACTTGCTTATCGCCCTCGCTTTTTATGACAAGCGACTCCACAACGGAATAAAAAACGGTGTTTGCGTCGAATCCCCTGATCAGATAAGCAGCCTCCCGCATTAATTCCAAATCTTCTGAATCTATCCACTCCTCAAAGAGTTTCTCCATTGCGTTATTGATTTTAATTTCGTCACTGCGTGGATCGTTCCCAGCCACCATAGATGTAAGCAAGTTGGATGCCTCAAATCTCAGGAGGTTCGAAGACGTAAGCACCCAATCTCTCACACGCCTCAAAGCTGCGAATGCGTTTTGATCGTTCCAATCTATATCCTCAAACAGATAATGCGGACGATGCGGAACAGCATCATACTTAAACGATTCAGTATTATACTCGAACTTTTCAGAGCGATTGGATACCCTCTCTTTATAAGCAATTCGCTTCTCAAAAAATTCTATAACCCAGATCGGATCATACCTGAAGATAACGCCAAGTGCTTGTTCAGCATCATAATCAATGCGTCCTAAATGCACACAATTAAGCATTACCTGCTTGTATCTTTCCAAATGGTTTTGTGGTGAGAATTTAAGTTCTTGGCGGGTGAGCGTATGGAGGACCTGCCTCGTAACAATAGGTGATTCATCACTTGATAGTTTTACCAAAATCTCAAGGACAGTGTTCGCATCCACAGCATAGAAATTCGGCAGACTTTCGGCTATATACACCCGCAATTGCGTGTCTCGGGTTTTAGACAAGTGCTCTAAAATGGACAGATCTTCTTTTGCAATGCATCCGTCTGTCTTACTTCTCGATAAATAGCTCTTTGCAACGATGTGTTTCCCAAAGGTAGTGTTCCGATCCAAGAGACGGTGAGTTACCTCACTCGCTTTATTTTTGTCGACGTGGCGAATACCACTGAGCAATCCAGAGGCACAATGCGATTCCTCTGCCTGCCAAGCAACAACGTGGTCCAATAAATCAGAACCGTAGGACGGATCAAGTTCGCCGATAGAGTGAAGCAGCGATGTCGCAGTTCCGGGAGTCCACCCTTTTTCTGCCCAGATGCTGTCTCTAGTACCGCGATGTTCCTTCCCTTCTTCCGCAACCCTTATACATTCTTGCATTAATTTTGAGAGTTCTGGAGGTCTGTATTTCTTAATATATTTTTTCAAAAACGCCTGAGTTTGTTCAGGGTTTTCACTCAGATCCCAATCACGAAATTTTCCAGTAAATTGGCGATAGAAGTAGTACCTTCCGTAATTTTCATGTTCGCGGAATTGCGTGCGTAATTCCGTCGCCCGTTCTCTTGGAAACCTGTCCACATATCTGTTTTCTGCATATCCGTTCAGACCCTGATCTATCGCATTGAGAACAGTAAAATTGGTCTCTTTTGAAATTTGATCGGCTAATATGTTGAAGAGTCGCGCTTGTTCTTCTTGTAATAGATCCTGGTCGTGTTTTGACATTTTTCGCCGAGATGTGATTTCCAAGGGATTTATCGCTCGATTAATAGAGTCTATCGATTCGACTCTGACGACACTGTATTGAGAGGTTCTTAGGTAATGCTCAATTAAGTCAATCGCCTTTGCTCTGAGGTGAGTTAATTCAGGTGTATATGTTAAATGGTGCCAACCAAAGCTCAACCCTCCCCCTTCGCTGACGGTTTCACTGAAGTCCAACACGAGAAGTGAATCAAGAGCATTGAGTAGAGCCAAACTTAGTTTCGGGTTATTTTCTGTTTCCCACACCTCAAACACTCCAAGTGCTTTCGTTTGGAATACACTGGGTTTGCTCGTTTGAAAACCCGCCATTCTTTTCAATAATTCTTGCGGCGAGTCGTAATTTGGAATATCCAAATTATCCATCAGAAGGAGTTTGTGGACTATTTCCAACGTTTTCATAAATCCAGAGAGCGTATTGACTGTCCTCTGTGCTTCCTTGGCAATCTTCTTTACCACGTCTTGATGGGTACGTGTGGATGTCCACCCCGTATAGTGCTTTACAGAATCCTCTTTAGGATTATCCAAGATAATATTGAAAATTTGAGTCGCATCATCCGGACGAAAGTAACTAATACCTTCCATCTGGTCAAGGATATCCTCTCGAACAGCATTATCACCTGCCTGTGCTTGAATTTTAAGAGAAGCGACATGCTCATCAAGGAGACTTTTTTCACCAGTTATATTTTCCACGCGAGCAAGATTGATCACTACTTTGATGGGAAGAAGAGGCAAAAAATCATCCAACAGACTTTTGTGGAAAGAAGACGGTCTCCCATCGGAGAGAAAACACGCTTTCTGTAAGATATAATCACTGAGCACATCGGGAAAGACACGCTGTTTTCGCCCAAACTGAAGAAGCAAACCGTATGCTTTCAGATCATCGCGGTATTGCTCTATCTCATAAGGCTCTACCTTTAAGATTTCAGCCAATTTATCGCGTATTCGGTTGTCTTCTGTGTCAATGGACGCAATTCCGCTAAACAAGTCCAGCAATCTTCGGTGCCGCTTGTCGGATCTTGGCAGATGTTTGCTGAAGATATCATTTAGATAGGATTCAAACGTAAGTTCAACCAATTTATCCTTTGTTGTTAAATCCCTCAAATCGTGCCCTTTATTGAGGGAATCTATCACCATAGAAGCAATCAGGGGCGTATCTCGTCCGATCCGTGTTAACCTCGTCAAAAGAGACCCATCGGGTATACGGGTATACGTGCGAATAAATTCCTTGATTTTCTCCGGGGGGAGTTTCGGAATTTCAAGTTCGTCAGCCGCGTCATCCG
The DNA here is from genome assembly GCA_965232545.1 of Candidatus Poribacteria bacterium. Classification (GTDB taxonomy): domain Bacteria; phylum Poribacteria; class WGA-4E; order WGA-4E; family WGA-3G; genus WGA-3G. Next base: position 5,166,013 of record OZ246979.1, on the reverse strand, counting down.
GTAAAGCAGTTAGAAAACTACCCTCCAAAAACGCCTTGAACGGCTTCCGCGTTATGAGAACGATTTTTGATTCGCTGTATCCTGGACTATTCAGGACTATTCTGATACCGCCAAGGTGATCAATAAAGTCATGTGCATCATCGACAAAAAAAAGGTATTTCCTGTTAGGTGGAATGTCTGCTAAGGCATTTTCAAAACTATCCCCAGCCATCTGAACAAAGAGAGGCTCATAATCTGTGTGGTCACGTTCAACTGTCTTTGCAAATTCAATAGCGAGCTTGGTTTTTCCAATGCCGCCGCTACCATATACCATGAATAGTCTTTTCTCTGGATCTTGAACAAAGGTTTGGAATTGACTAATTTCATCCTCTCGCCCAAAGGTTTCATAGTCGTATCTTAACAGTTGATGTTTACCCGCAATTTGACTTCGGAACATGTCCTGCCAAGAAAGGAACACAGGTAGATGGGGATCTCGGAATGAATTTAAGAGGTAAGGAAACTCATCAGTCATCGCGATGAGGTCTTCGGCATCCCAACAGATTAACGAAAAGGCGTATCCTTTCTCGTTTGTAATGTCCTCAATTTTACGCTTGTTACCAGCAGTAAGTAAAATACTGGTCATGAGAACATAGTGATCACACTGCAACGCATCGGCTTTGTCGAGTTCGCCTTTTTTATATTTGCCACCTTTCATTTGGGAAATGAGTTGGCTACGGGCACGCCCTCTATCCATTGTTGGGTCAAAGAATTTATACTGGAAAATCCAAGTGCCATCTCTTTCCTTATAAACGCCGGTGTAGTCCGCATCAATTCCGCCATCTCGACCTGGCGCGTCGTAAACCTTAACGAAGGGAGACACCTCTTTTTTTAGGAACAGGTTGCAGAATCGATCAAAGTCTTCCTTTGATTTTATGTAGTCTGATAACACTTTTTTCATTGGAGTTCCCCCTTGATAGCGGCAGAAGGTTGAACAGTGGGATAAGTATATTTTCTCAAAATCATTTTAGTACACCAACAATGCTTGATAGCAATATGTTAGCATATTTTAGGGCAGAGATCAAATTGTTTTTGCTGATGAGGTTCAAGAATTTAATAAGGTTTGACAAAAACATATCTCTCTGATAATCTAATGGCAAAATTGATGATACCTCCATTAGGAGACATTCCCATGTATAAAACAGCGATGTTAGGATGCGGGGGACGCGCCCGTGGGCATGCAGATGCGTATCGCTTCGTGAAAGGCGGGAAACTCGCCGCAATCTGCGATATGAGCGAAGAACGACTCAATATATTTGGGGATGACTTCGGAATAGTTTCCCGTTACACTGACTTGGACGAGATGCTCGAAAAAGAGAAGCCCGATGTCCTTCACATCGTCACAAGCCCCGTGATTCCGAGTAGCAATGAATGTATCCGTTATCCGTTGATGAAACAAGCCTCCGATCACGGTGTTCCGGCGGCGATTGTTGAGAAACCAATTGCTGTTGAAGGCAAGGATTGGAAGCAGATTGCGGAGTTAGCAGAAGAGACGAAAACGAAATTTGTCGTCAATACGCAACTCGACTTCCATCCGAAAAATGTGGAGTTAAAAAAAGATGTCGCAGAAGGACGTATCGGTGAAGTCAGGTTTATTGATGCGAGTGCGCGTAGTAGATCCGCCGAACAGGGCGGACATGTACTACAGTTGGTATCCTCCTACATTGGCAACTCGCGTCCAGTCCGGATTCTTGGACAGATATCTGGAAGCGAGGATTTAAATTTTGCGCCTGGGGGGCATCCCTCTCCGCAGCATACTGTGGGACATGTTTTGTATGAGAACGGTATCCACGTCTCTGTCGCATTTGGAACAGAGATGGCGCAAAGGGTATCCGATGATCCGGGTATCTATGGTCACAAACGTGTTTTTGTTGCTGGAACGAAAGGCTTTGTGCACTGGCGGTTCAACAGTTGGGAACGCGCGACGTTAGCGCGTGGCTATGAGAGCGGTCCGCTCAATTATGGGGAACAAGATGTCGTTGCGCAGGCTAACTTCACCGAAGCCCTTTTCGATTGGTTAGACGATGAAAACAACGTGCATCCAACGCATCTCAAACAATCCCTCGCAGAATCTAATATCATTTTAGGGATGTACTACAGCGGGATCACTAACGAAATTATTGATCTCCCATTTGAACCGCCCGATGGACTCATGGATATGCTCCGAGAGAAGTTGTAATTTGAAATGAATCTGCATTGTGGGGTGAGATCTTCGTACTTTCGTCACGCCCTACGTTCTGGTACGCTGTTGGCGTGCTATTGTTAATATTAGAGGAGACAGTTTCATGTATAAAACAGCGTTTTTAGGGTGCGGGGGTCGCGCCCGGGCACACGCGAATGCGTACCGCTTCGTCAAACGCGGGAAAATCGCCGCAATTTGCGATATGAATGAAGAACTACTCACCAGTTTTGGAGACGACTTCGATATCTCTGCACGCTACACCGACCTCGATGAGATGCTCGAAAAAGAGAAACCCGATGTTCTCCACATCGTCACCGCACCCGTGCTGCGCGGCACGAATCAACGGATCCGATATTCACTGATGAAACAAGCCTCGGATGCGGGTGTGCCAGCGGCGATTGTCGAAAAACCGATTGCCGTTGAGAGCGAGGACTGGAAACAGATTGCAGGTTTGGCAGAAGAGACGGAAACGAAATTTGTCGTCAATACACAACTCAACTTCCATCCACAAAACCTTGAATTAAAAGCAGATGTCGCAGCGGGCCGCATTGGTGAGATTAAGTTTATTGATGCCAGCGCACGTAGTACGCCCGTTGACCAAGCACCACACGTGCTACAATTGGTATCCTCATATATCGACAACTCCCGTCCTGTGCGGGTACTTGGACAGATCGCGGGGAAAGAACAGTTGGATTCAGCACAACCCTCTCCGATGCATGCTGCCGGACACGTCATGTATGAAAATGGTCTACATGTTTCTGTTGCGTTTGGCACTGGTATGGGGACGTTGGCATCAGACAGCGAGAGTACTGTTGCGCATAAACGCGTCTTTGTTGTTGGAACAAAGGGGTTCGTGCATTGGCGGTTCAGCAGTTGGGAACGCGCCACACCGGAAGACGGTTACGAAGGCGGTCCGCTCAACTACGGGGAACAGGACACCGTTGCGCAAGGTAACCTCACCGAAGCCGTTTTTGACTGGCTTGATGACGGAAAAAATGAGCATCCAACGCATCTCAAGCAGTCCCTTGCTGAGTTCAATCTGCTCCTTGGCATTTACTACAGCGGGATCACTAACGAAATTATCGATCTACCTTTTGAACCCCCTGACGGATTAATGGACACACTCAGGGAACAACTATAAACCGACTCCAAATTCACACAGAATGTTTAGAGGAGAATTTTTCCATGTATAAGACAGCGATGTTAGGATGCGGCGGTCGTGCCCGCGCGCATGCAGATGCGTACCGCTTCGTGAAAGGCGGGAAACTCGCCGCAATCTGTGATATGAACACAGAACTTCTTACCAGTTTCGGTGAGGATTTCGGCATATCTTCCCGTTACACCGACTTGGACGAGATGCTCGAAAAAGAGAAACCCGATGTCCTTCACATCGTCACCGCACCCGTGTTACGGGGCACCAATGAACGAATTCGGTACTCGCTGATGAAACAAGCCTCAGATGCGGGTGTGCCAGCGGCGATTGTCGAAAAACCGATTGCTGTTGAGAGCGAGGACTGGAAGCAACTCGCAGGCTTAGCAGAGGAGACAAAAACGAAGTTTGTTGTCAATACACAATTGAACTTCCACCCACAAAACTTGGAATTGAAGCAGGATGTCGCAGAAGGCAGAATCGGCGACATCAAGTTCATTGATGCCAGTGCGCGCAGCACCCCAGTCGATCAAGCGCCCCATGTGTTGCAACTCGTCTCTTCCTACATCGACAATTCCCGTCCAGTGCGGGTACTCGGACAGGTTTCTGGTGCTCAGGATTTGGACTCCACTCAACCCTCCCCGATGCACGCTGCCGCTCAGGCACTCTATGAAAACGGACTTCACGTCTCCCTTGCATTCGGGACAGGTGTAGGACAGAAAGTGCCGAAAGAGCCGGATGCCGGGAATCATACCCACAAACGCGTCTTTGTGGTTGGGACGAAAGGGTTCGTACATTGGCGATTCAGCAGTTGGGAACGTGCCACACAAGAGGGCGGCTACGAAAGCGGTCCACTCGACTATGGAGAGCAGGATGTCGTCGCACAGGGCAACCTCACAAATGCCGTTTTCGATTGGCTTGACGATGAGAGCAAAGTACATCCGACGCATCTCAAACAATCCCTCGCGGAGTTCAATCTGCTCCTCGGCATTTATTATAGCGGAGTAACGAACCAGATTATCGACCTTCCGTTTGAACCGCCCGATGGATTGATCGATATGCTCCGAGAGAAACTGTAATCACAAAGCAGATGCGGGATAGGCGGGATACGCGCGTATCCCACGCGGCATAATATTTCTATTGAATATCAGGTTTTTCGGTTGATCGAGATGGATGGGCAAGCGATTCTTGATTCAAAATCAGTGGGTTTGATACCTTTCGCCCCGCTCATGAAACCTCCAGAGGATGCAGATGCGGAACAATGGCTTCGACGGTGTGTTCAAACAGCAGATAGCATTGATGTTCCGAATAAACCGGAGTATCTTGGAAGTCTGGTTGTTTTGGGAAACTTAGTTTACGATGCACAAACGATTTTGGAGATCATTTCGGAGGAAACCATGCAACAATCTTCTATCGCTGAATACTTAGCACCAGAAGCACACGAACAAGGAATCCAACAAGGTGCTCAAGAAACCACTCGCAAGCATATCCTTGAGGCTCTTACACTTCGATTACAGCCTGAGACAGCACAAACTTTTAAGCCGACGCTTGAAGCGATTGATGACCTACAACGCCTTGAGCAGTTGTTTCGCGCCGCAATGCGGGCAGAAACTCCGGAAGACTTCAAGGAGGCATTAAGCGAAAATGACAACTAAACTGCCCGTTCCTCCCTGCTACTTATCTTAATACCTCACTACTATTAACAACCTTGATTTATTTTCGTTTAAATCAGGATATTAATAAGGGGACCTTTCCATGTATAAAACAGCGATGTTAGGATGCGGGGGGCGCGCACGCGCACACGCAGATGCCTATCGCTTCGTTAAAAACGGTAAACTCGCCGCAGTCTGTGATCTGAACACAGAGTTACTCAACAAATTCGGAGACGACTTCGGCATATCTTCCCGTTACACCGACTTGGACGAGATGCTTGAAAAAGAGAAACCCGATGTCCTCCATATCGTCACCGCACCTGTGCTGCGGGGTAGCAACGAACGCATACGCTATCCACTAATGAAACAAGCCTCGGATGCGGGTGTACCAGCGGCGATTGTCGAAAAACCGATTGCTGTTGAAAGTGAGGACTGGAAGCAAATTTCGGAACTTTCCAAAGAAACGAAAACGAAGTTCGTTGTTAACACACAACTCAACTTCCATCCACAAAACTTAGAATTGAAGCAAGATGTCTCAGAAGGTCGCATCGGGGATATTAAGTTCATTGATGCGAGTGCCAGGAGCACCCCTGTCGATCAGGGTCCACATGTGCTGCAGTTGGTATCCTCATATATCGACAACTCACGTCCAGTACGGGTGCTTGGTCAAATCTCCGGTGCCGAACACCTGGACTCAGCGCAACCCTCTCCACAATATGCGAGTGCCCGCGTTCAGTACGAGAACGGGCTTCATGTCTCTGTTGCATTCGGGACAGCCATTGCACCGACTGCCTCCGACGATCCTGTCGTCTTTTTCCATAAACGCGTCTTTGTAGTCGGAACGAAAGGGTTCGTGCATTGGCGGTTCAGCAGTTGGGAGCGTTCAACCTCAGAAAATGGCTATGAGGGCGGGCCCCTTAGCTACGGAGAACAGGATGTCGTCGCACAGGGCAATCTTACAGAGGCAGTCTTTGATTGGCTTGACGATGAGAGCAAAGTACATCCCACCCATCTTGAACAGTCACTCGCCGAGTTCAATCTACTTTTGGGAATTTACTATAGCGGTATCACGAACGAAGTCATCGAACTCCCCTTCGACCCACCGGATGGGCTAATGGATCAATTGAGAGCTAAACTATAGGGCAGATTCTGTCTTTCTTAGCACTTCATGTTCGTTTTCACGCACAGGCGAGGCTTCGTGCCTCGCCATACGTTCGCTAAAACGGAGGCATAACCGTGTCGCTCGGAAAAATTGTGTGTCTAACCTTTCTCCTGCTTAGCATCCTCCATCCTACAGCAAATGCAGAATTGGTTGGTTACTGGTCATTTGACAAGGCAGACGGCGTGGATGACTTAACCGGAAACGGTCACGACGGCAACATCCACGGGAACCCAAAGGTGGTAGCTGGAAAGTTCGGTGAAGCGTTAGCGTTCAACGGTAGCACTGATTACGTCGAGATCCCCGACGCGCCAGCAATTTCTGAACTCGAAGCACTATCTATGTCCGCATGGATTCAGCCGTTAAAACTCGGTGTATGGGTTGCTGTCGCTGAGAAAGGTATTCACCTTAATTGGAGTTACGGTTTCTTCATTGAACCTGACGGGACACTCTCTTTTGAAGTTTCTACCGGTCCCGGCAACAATCTCGTCTGTTGTGTCGGCAATGTCGCCCTTGAAATTGGAAAGTGGTACCATATCTTCGGTTCATACGACGGCAAGTCCGTGAAGGCGTACGTTGACGGGAAATTGGAAGGCGAGATGCCCGGTGCTGATGCCGTTCATATTACCGAAGGATTACCCTTCACTATTGGCAGTCGTAACGGTCAGAACCATTTTGGTGGTGCTGTTGACGAAGTGGCATTCTGGGACGCAGCGATCTCCGTTGAGGACTCTATGGACCCACTTCCTGTAAAACCCGGACGAAAACTAACAACTACTTGGGGAGCGATAAAAACACTTTATTGAGAACGATGGAAACGAATTCTGAAAAATTTTCGGAACATGGTTATCTTGTTGTCCAATCGGCACTGTCTGAATCGGATCTTGCCCCGTTAATCGCTGTTATCTCCGAAGTCGTCCATACACGTGCCACCGAACTCTGTAAAGAAGGGGTCATCTCAGATACCTATGAAGAGATGTCTTTTGAACGTCGTTGGCACGCTGTTCTAAAGGCGTGTGGCAGAGAAAACGAGGTCTTTGGCTGGCATACGCTTGTCTTCAGCGAGGCACTCTTTAATCTGATAACCCATCCGAAAGTGTTAGACATTTTGGAAACGCTTATCGGGAGTGATATTCGATTCAACGGCGATTTTTGGGTGCGTCCGAAACTTCCCAACGAAAAACTAACGACACTCCCTTGGCATCAAGACAGCGCGTATATGCCGGGCACCGAAAACGATACGCACCTAACCGTTTGGCTCCCACTCGTCGATGTCAAATTGGAGAATGGTCCCCTACAATTCCTACCGGGAAGTCACAAGTCAGGCTTACAAACCTATCATCGCGTGCCGGGTGAGGCGTTTGCCGTCCCTGTTCTCTCCCCCACTTCATCTGATACCGACATTGATACCTTAGAGATGAAGAAAGGCGACTTACTTGTCTTTAACAATCTGGTTTTCCACCGATCGTTAGTCAATCATAGTGACAGCATCCGCTGGTCGACAGATTTCCGGTTCAGCCGCACCGGTACTTCGCTAAACGGACTCTGGCACGAAGCGATTGCCTGTCCAGCTCGCGAGCGCGAAAGCAGACAATGCCCAACGTCTTGGCAGATGTGGCGCGCCCAATGGGAAGCCAGCCCCCACAAAGATAGATTTCTTTAATCCTTCCGCTAAGATTTCGAGTCTTAAAAAGAGGTGGTATTCGCACATTTTTTATGCTATAATTGTAAAGTATACACAGAGTAAGAAATGTCTCGGAAGCATCGAAAATGTCTAAGTTTTATCGGTTCTTCTGGCAACTCATAGGAGGTTCTTTTGTTAAATCCAAAAATTATTACAGTCACTCTCAGCGCCCTACTCATATTGGGTAGCAGTATGCTCAGCTTCGCAGAAATCACCGAAGATATGATCGCGGCGGCATGGTTGTTTGAGGGCGATGCCGCAGATGTGTCCGGAAACGGGTTTGATGGTGAGGTTGAAGGTGGAAACTTTGTCGGCGGGAAATTCGGTGATGCAATCGAACTCGATGGCGCAGGTGACTGGGTCGAAGTCCCGAAACGGATCGGTGAATTTGAAGAAATTACCTTCGCACATTGGGTCAAATCCACTGGACGAGAGGGAGCATGGCGTGTTTTCTTCAACGTCAACGGTTGGAAAGCTGGGGACATCCATTACCAGATGCACCCGAACAATAAAGTCGAATTCTCGATTCACAGCAATCCTGGCGGGAACGATACCTTTGCAAACTATATGTTAGCAGGGGATGAGATGGACAAATGGGTCCATATCGCAACCGCCTACAGTGCAAAGGAAAAGAAAATCCGTTTTTTCGTTAACGGCGAACTCGATATTGAAAACGACTGGGGTGGAAATCCCGGTGTGCTCGATCCAGCCCGAATTGGCGACTGGAACCAAAGCAGACAATGGGAAGGTCTGATAGACGAGTTCATCATCTTCAACACTTTTCTCGATGAAGATGACGTACAAGCGGTCATGAACGACGGTTTCGAGACAACGCTCGCCGTAGATGCCAAACAGAAGTTGGCTATCACGTGGGGCAGTCTAAAAAAATAAGGGAGACGCGATCATAGAATCGTGTTCTCTACGAGGAAATAAGTATGCTTTTGGCAAAGTGCTATCTAAATTATACACTCACTGCAATTGTTGTCATAACGCTTAGTTTAGCGATAGCAACCGCAAGCTACGCGGCGTTTGATGAAGGCGACATTGCGGGGATGTGGACCTTTGAAGAAGGTAAAGGTAAAGAGGTAAAAGATCTTTCCGGTAACGACACCCACGGTGAATTTGTCGGCGACCTGAAATGGGTGGATGGCAAATTCGGCGGTGGATTGGAATTTGACGGGGCAGACACTTGGGTTAAACTCGGCACGAAGGGCGAAGATAAAACATTAGCCGCTTTGGATTTCAAAGACTCCGATGGGTTTTCAATCCATTCTTGGGTCTACGCAGCAGAGGACCCGACCGGCAAATGTGTGGTATGGAAAGGGCTTGGTTGTTCAACCTGGTCGCAATTTTTACTGGGAACAGGTGCCCATGAAAACGGTGAAAATAGCACGCAAGCAGCGTTCCACATCCGTGTTGCCAACGGTGGCGCGAAACTTGAAGTCCTCGGAGATAAACTTCAAGGTAGAGAGTGGATCCACCTTGTGGGTACATGGGACGGATCTCAACTGCATGTCTACGTTAACGGCAAACTGCAGAACTCCGAAGATGCGAAAGGACCCCCGTGGGCATCTCCCGAAGAGGTCTATATTGGTGCTGATCCGGGCTGTGGCAAACGCTGTCAGTGGAACGGTATCATCGACGAAGTTGTTATCTTCGACACAGTGCTTTCTGATGACGACGTAGCAAAACTCGGTGAGGGTATTGAAGGCGCGTTAGCCGTTGAAGCCGCTGGGAAAATAGCGACAACTTGGGGTTCACTCAAATCCTCCCAATAGATACGCATTGAAACGTGCGCTTACAGAATGTGTTGAAAATGAGATGTCCGTCGAATCGAGGTGGGCATCTCCCCGTTAGTTATATCCCGAAGGAGAATCTCAAAATGAGAGTCCGAGAACTGTGGGTCATTAGTTTTTGGGTCATTCTTCTGCTGTTTAGAAACGCAATGGCAGAGACACTCTTTTTCGATGATTTTGAGGGAAACGCTGAGATCGAATGGCCCGATGTGCCAGAGATAACAATCGAAACAGATCCTGGCAATCCGGACAACACCGTTCTCATTTTTGACACAAGGAACGATCAAAAGAACGCTGATGTCCTCTTCCTCGAAGGGTTCGAGGATTTGACGGACTACACAATGCGAGCAAAATTCAATATCGTTGGTGAAACAGCAGAATTCGCCGCAATCGGTTTGATTGTGCGGGCGCAGTCAGCGAAAGAATATATGCTCGTCGAACCGGCGAGAAAGCGGTTGTGTTGTGGAGATCCGCGAGAAAACATTCTCAATGTCTTTGAACGCGGTGATGGTTGGCCCATCGTCGCCAAGGCGGACATTGATATTGAAATCGACGAATGGCATGAATTGTCGGTCACTGTCGTAGGCAAAAAACTAACAATCTCGCTCGATGGCAAACAGGTTACTGAATACGGTAAAGTTCCTTATCCAAAAGGTGGTTTCGGCATCCGAGAATGGAGATCTGAAACCCTCATTGACGATGTTGAGGTCTTTGATAAAGGGGGTTCAAGCCTCGCTGTCGAACCGCCAGATAAACTTACCCTCACATGGGGAAGCTTGAAAGCAGCGCAGTAGATTCCATAACCCATCAAGACACCAGAAACAGTGTAAAGGACACACGATACGTGGATTTAGGACTGAGCGGAAAACGCGCAATCGTTACCGGCGGTAGCCGAGGTATTGGTAGGCAGTGTGCACTTGCCCTTGCACGAGAAGGTGTTCACGTCTGTATTGCTGCCCGAACACAAGACGGACTCAATCAAGTCCTCGCGGAACTTGGGCAGACTGGACCCAAACCACATGCTGTCGCGGTCGATCTAAATATACCAGCAAATTGTGAGAAGGTGGTGCAGGAGACAGTGGATCGCTTCGGTGGTGTTGATATTCTCGTCAACAACGTCGGTGCTGCTCGGAATGCTGATATTTTGGAACTGTCGCCAAACCTAATTGGTGAAGCACTTTCACTGAAAACCTATAGTTACCTTCGGATGTCCCAATTGGTTATCCCCTATATGAAGGAAAACCGGTGGGGACGCATTGTCAATATTGCAGGTTCAGCGGGTACAAGTCCCACGCGTAGCAACATACCCACTGGGGCTGCCAACATCACGATTCTTAACATTACGCGTGCACTCTCCGATGCTGTTGCAGGTGACGGCATTTTGGTAAATACTGTCTGCCCGGGATTGACGAATACGGGTCGAGCCCGCACGCAACAAGGTGCGAGAGCCGAGCGTGAAGGACGCGATGTCGAAGCGTTATTGATGGAACTCGGACAGGAACTTCCGGCGGGTCGTATTGCGGAACCGGAAGAGGTTGCGAACGTCGTAACGTTCTTAGCCTCTGAAGCCTGCTCTTATATGTTTGGGAGCGCGCTTTACATGGATGGTGGCAAACGCCGCGCAACTCCATAAAGGCATCAAAGTCTGCACAGACGATATTCCTTTACGAGACATTAAATTATAGTAAAACCTACAATTAACGATATACTTATGACAGGCGGGGTTACAAACCCCGCCAGCGAAGGAGAAGTTTACTGTTGTCTAAAGTGTCGCCTTGTTTTTCGGCTCTACTATAAATGAACAAAGAATTACTTTGAAGGAGATTGTTTCAATGAACATTGTTAAGAGTTTATCAACCCACAGATATCTCCTCTCCACACTGGCGTGTATTGCTATTTTCGCATTGACCTCGACCAGTTTTGGCGAAGTTTTGTACCTTGACGATTTTGAAGATGGAAAAATTGATGGAGATTATGAATTTAAAAACCATGATGGCGATTGGGTAGAAAAAGGCGGCGTTATCAGTCAAACCCATGAAGCACCGGGGGATCACACGTATCTCGTTCTTGATGGTGGTTTTCCAGAACCGCATACCGGATTGGTGATGATTCGCGTTGACGATTGGGGAGATGGCGACCTTGCCCGGTGTGGTCTCGGATTTCGTCTGGATCCGGGTGATGCATCCGGTTACGCCTTCCTGATTCACCATTTCCTCAATAACATGGAGTTCCTCAACGACCATCTTGCCTGGAAACAGAATGACACCGAACCGCCTTTCGGAGAAATAGAACTCGGCACTTGGTACTGGATGAAGGCTGAGATATCCGATAAAGGGTTTACCGGTAAAATCTGGGAAGAAGGCAAAGAGGAACCCAAAGACTGGCTTCTTGACAGTAAACTCGACTTTGGAAACGTCAGACCTGAAAGCGGACAAGTTGGACTTAACGGTGGTTCAAGCAGAGGCGCGCCCGCATTGACAATTGTCTCATTTGACAATTGGGCTATTTGCGAGACAGCTGAAGAGTGCACACCGGATGAAATACTTGCTGTTCAGGCAACTGGCAAACTTCCAACTGTTTGGGGAGCACTCAAAGCAAGCTACTAATACAGATAACCATCTACAACGTGGATGCATATCCACATACACATTAACGTATGGGAAAGATTTTACTCGTCATTTTCGGGATACTCATCTTTGTTGTGTGTATCCTGATTCTCTTCCAAATTTTGCAAGCAATTTTCGTCTTCCTATTTTCTATTGCTTTGTTCATCATTGTGGTTGGCGGAGCATTCTTAATTCTTAGGAAGATTTTTCAGGGATAAAAGGCATCCGTATTTAGTGCCTCGCTTGCATGTTTCGCATACACAAATAAATCAAAGGAGATTTAATTATGCTGCAAAAGGCTAATCTTTTGCTACTAATTCTCGCTATCAGTTTAATCGCAACCACCCTCCCTGCCCAGATCGTCGAAGACGGACTGGTCAGTTATTGGAGCTTCGATGCCAACAATGTTGACGGGAAAACCGTTAAAGATGGAACCGGCAATTATAACGGTTCTATCAAGGGGAACCTAAAAAAAGTCGCTGGTAAAATCGGCGATGCATTGGAGTTCGACGGAAACGAGACAAATTTTGTCGAAATCGACAGTCCAGAAGCGTTTGATTTCAACGCCGATTTCACGTGGTCGGCATGGATAAAAACCGATAATTCCGGTCCCGGTGTAATCTTCGCCAAAACAGGTGGTCCCGGCACCGACGATAAGGGTCCCAAAACCTTATGGCTTCGCAATAGTGTCCTTAACCTCGACACCGGTTGGGTAGGCAACGTCGAAGACTTAGGAAATACCATTGACGATAACAAATGGCATCACATCGCCATCGCAGGGACACCCGAAGATAGTAAGGTCCAATTCTTCGTTGATGGCGAAGCAACGACCGAAGGTGTGCTTAACCTCGCCCAATTCCCTGAAGATGAATGGGCAAGTATCCACATGTTTATCGGCTTAGACGGTAGAGCCGATGGTGAATTTGGTGTGTTTACCGGTATCATAGATGAATTTAGCATCTACGACAGAGTGCTTGACGAAGGCGAAGTCGATCAGAACTTCAAGTCTGACACAGGCCTCGCAGTTGATCCGAAGGGCAAGCTTGCCATGACATGGGGGACGCTCAAAGCACACCGATAAACGTTATACCTTCCAGAGGCGCGCTTTCTACAAACGCGCCTCTAAACATATCCGCACAATATCTTAGGTGATAGCATGAATGTCGAGAACCGAACCATCTTTGAAAGTGACAATCTGTATGTGCTTCGTGGTCTTGACGCTGATACCATCGACCTAATCTATCTGGACCCACCTTTCAACTCCAACCGAATCTTTGAAGCATCGATAGAAAGCAAGGCGGCAGGTGCGGCATTCAAAGATTCTTGGACACCCAATGATTTAGACAGCGCGTGGCACGGGGAACTGGCGGAGAAAGTCCCCAATCTTTATCACGCCATTAGTACCGCTGAATTCACTCACGGAAAGTCCATGAAAGCCTATCTGATTATGATGGGTATCCGGATGCTGGAGATGTATCGAATCCTGAAACCAACAGGAACCCTCTATCTCCACTGCGATGACAACGCAAGTCACTATCTGAAAATGATGATGGATGGCATTTTTGGGAGAGAAAATTTTAGGAATGAGATCGTTTGGCAAAGGGCTGTGACCAGCAAAGGGAATCTCAAAAAAGGGTTGGCACGAGACTCTGATCTCATCCTCCGCTATGCTAAAAGCAACGATTTCGTATGGAACCCTGATGCTGTCACGATCCCCTACGATATGGAGGATCTCGACGAAAAAACCAAACGTCAATATTATTACGTTGAACCCGGCACTGGACGACTGGTATCGCACACCTCTATAACCGCTCAGACCCAGGACCCGGATTCTCATCTCACATACGAGGTGATGGGAATCACCAGAACATGGCGGTGGGCGGAATCGCGGATGTCGAAGGAGATCAAAGCCGGACGCGTTGTGCAAACGCGACCCGGAAACGTTCCGCGATACAAACGGTATCTTGACGAACAGAAAGGCAAAACGCTAAACAATATTTGGGTAGATATTCCCAACTTAACGGCACGAAACAAAGAGCGTATTGGGTATCCTACACAGAAACCGATCGCTTTGTTAGAGCGGATCATTTGTGCGAGCAGCAATTCAGGTGACATGGTGCTCGACCCTTTCTGCGGGTGTGCTACTACATGTATTGCCGCAGAACGTCTACAACGGCACTGGATCGGTATTGATTTAAGCCCTGAATCTTTCAAACTGGCGAAACTGCGCCTCGAACAGCACGGTATTATGAAGAAGGTTATCCACCGAAAGGGTAATCCTAAATTTTACCAGCAGGATCGAACCTGTAAACATACGCTATTCGGACTTCAGGAAGGCAGATGCAATGGCTGTCAAACAATATCCGTATTCCGTAATATGACAGTTGACCATATTGTAGCGCAATCCCACGACGGTGCCGATACTCCTGATAACCTTCAATTGTTGTGTGGCGCGTGCAAATTGATGAAGGGACACGGCACACAGGACCAACTGATTCAGACGTTGAAAAACGAAGGAATTCTCCTATGAAAAAGCTAATGATTTGCTACAGAACATGCTATTGGCGTTTGTTGTATGATGGACTCCCACAGCCAACGATCCTTTTGCTGACGACTGAACGCTGACAGCTGGGGGAACACCCAAGCAAAACACTGCCCTTTAAAAATGCCAAAACCTCACGCCTCTTTTACATCTGGAATTACGCTCCGTGCCCTCCTGATTGGGACACTCCTCGTTATCGGGAACGCCTATTGGCTCGCCTACGCGGCGGAGATGATTCAGCCGCAGTTCCTTCTCAACTTCGTTTCACTTTTTTTTAATGCGATTTTCACGCTTTTCGCTGTCATCGGTTTCAACCTCGTCTGGAAAAAACTCTCGCCCCGCAACGCGCTGACGGCGCAGGAACTCCTTGTTATCTATATTATGGTTGTCATGGTATCAACCATAGGCGGTCATTCCATGATGACGTTCCTGATCGGCACACTTGCCCATCCGTTCCGATTTGCAACGCCAGAAAACGAGTGGGCGGATCTGTTCTGGCGTTATATCCCGACCTGGTTCGTGCCTGAGAACAGTGCCTTAGATGGCTACTTTGAGGGCGATTCAACCTTTCACCTCGCAAAGCATCTGCGAGGTTGGGCAGTACCGATTTTGGTGTGGACAGGATTCGTCGCTCTGCTCTGGTTCACGCTAATATGCCTCAACACGATTATCCGCGTCCAGTGGACAGAACGTGAAAAGTTAGCCTATCCGATAATCCAGCTCCCCCTCCAGATGGCGCAGGGACGAAAAAGTTTCTACAAAAACGGTACGATGTGGATAGGCTTTTCAGTTGCTGGGTTTATTGAACTTCTCGCAGGATTAAGCCATCTATTTCCGCAAGTCCCTTCCATCCAACTCAACTACTACTCAATCACGCATCTATTCACGGACAAACCGTGGAACGCTGTCGGATGGGTGTCCCTATCTGCCTACCCCTTTATCATAGGCTTGACGTTCTTCGTGCCGTTGGACATTTCGATGTCGGCGTGGTTTTTCTATCTGTTTGGCAAAGCGGAACGGGTTATCCGCGTCGGGATGTTAGGTGAAGGTGAACTCTATTTTGCGGAGCGCGCCGGTGGGGCATGGCTTGCTGTCGGCGTTCTCGCGTTGTGGGGAACTCGGCGGCATCTCCGCGATGTCGTGGTGAATTGCTTCACAAACAAGCAAGCGTTTGACGATTCAAATGAACCGATGCCGTATCGGGTTGCTGTTCTCGGATTAATTTTCGGATGCGTCGGACTCACCATATTCTCGGTACAGGCAGGGATGAACTTAGGCGGCGTACTCGGCTTCATCGTTATTTTCACCTTGATGGCACTCGGTGTAACGCGGGTGCGTGCCGAATTTGGTCCTCCATCACATGAGATCCTTGCCCTGGATCCAGCACGGTTGATGGCAGTGACCTTCGGCCCAAGATTTGTCGGCACTCCCAATCTCACGATTATCTCGTTCTATTATTGGCTAAATCGGCTTAACGTTTCCCATCCGATGCCGAACCAATTGGAGGGATTCAAACTCGCAGAACGCGCCGGTATTAACAGCCGAAGACTTGTCTGGGTAATGATGTTCGCGATCGTTATCGGGACGCTCGCATCGTTTTGGGCGTTCCTCTATCTGCTCTACGACACAGGGGCACTGGCGGTGCATGGGTATGTCGTCGGTATCGGCAACGAAGTGTTTGGAAGACGGTTGCAACGGTGGATTAACAATCCTACCGGTCCCGATTGGGGTGGGACACAATCTATGGGAATCGGGGCAGTAATGACGTGGATACTCTATTTCTTGCGGCACAAATTTATCTGGTGGCCCTTCCATCCGATTGGGTACGTGATGACAGCCGCGGCATGGGGCGGACTTGCGGATTTCTGGTTCTCGGTTTTTCTCGGTTGGTTGGTGAAATTCGTCATTCTCACCGTTTTCGGTCTACGGGTACATCAACGCGCGATCCCGTTCTTCTTAGGTTTGGTGATGGGCGATTATGTGTTCGTGGGGCTGTGGGCACTGCTTGGCACGCTGTTCAATATCCCGACGTACGTGCTCTGGTCGCCTTAGCAGCGCGAATATAATGTCTGAATCAGGATTTACCGGATTTTAGGATGTTCAGGATAAGAGAATATATCCTTTGCATCAAACTCTTCTAATATGGCAGGAGATATTGCGAGTTCAATCAGACCGACACGCCAGAGTTTTACGATTTGAGCTGGATGCCCATTAGGTCGGATAATTGCACTAATATGCTGGTTTGTATCCAGTACGACACGCATTAAGAAGACAGCTTATTCCTTTTCGATGTTTTCTCGGCGCGTGCCTCAACAATTGCTTGTTCAATATCGGTATATGCTTCTTTTTCCCTCACTGCTGGTACTTTTTCCCAGATTCTATCTAATATTGCGAAGGCTTGCTCTCGCTGTTGAAGCATCTCTTCATAAGCCTCAATTGGAACAATGGCGGCAAGTGGCGTGTCGGCACGTTTAACTATCAGGCGATCTCCGTTGTGGTAGACTCCGTCGAGCAATTCACCAAGCCTCTGATGCAATTCCGCTGCTGAAACTTCTTTCTTCATCATTTTCTCCGATTCGTGTTGTTAATGTACAAGGTACAAAGCATACTATAAAGTATAGCATAGACCCAGCGAAAGATCAAAGGTTTCTGGCTCGCCAATTTGACATCTGCCTGGAAATCTGATATACTCTGTCCTACTCAATTCACAGGAGCTATATTTGAATGTACAACTTAAATGGAAAAGTTGCTTTAGTAACAGGGGCAGGCGGCAAAAACGGTATCGGACGTGCTATTGCGACCCGATTGGCAAAAGAAGGAGCCGATGTTGCTGTCAACGATATTACCGAACATCCTTACGCCTCAGATCAAACGGATTGGCAAGGTTTACCCGATGTTGTTCGTGAGATAGAGGCGATGGGACAACGCGCTATCAGCGTCGTCGCGGACGTTGCGGACACCGAACAGGTGAAAGAGATGGTAGACCAGACCGTCGCACACTTCGGCAAAATCGACATTCTCGTCAACAATGCCGGAACGATCGCTGGCAAGGATCGTGTGCCTGTCGTAGATTTGGCTGAAGAGGATTGGGATAGAGTCCAGCGTGTGAATGTAAAAGGCGTGTTCCTCTGCTCACAAGCGGTGGCGCGGCATCTTATTACACAGGGAACTGGCGGCAAGATTATCAATATGTCTTCTGTTACCGGGAAACGGGGGTCGGCGCGCTTCTCTGCATATAGTGCCTCGAAATTCGCTGTGATCGGCTTCACACAATCGCTCGCGTGTGAACTCGCCCCCTATCAGGTCAATGTAAACGCTATTTGCCCTGGGCTTGTGGACACAGAACGATTTGGACATCTTGCTTCCGTGCTAATGCCTGAGAATCTTCCTCCTGATGAACAACTCTCGGAATACGCGCGTCGCTCCGAGGCAGCCGTACCCATCGGGCGACTCGCCGAGGGAGCAGATGTCGCCAAGATGGCGGCTTTCCTCGCCTCAGACGAAGCCGCCTACCTGTCAGGGGTTTCTATCACCGTTTCAGGTGGCACAGTGATGGATTAAGCATCAACGCAAGATGCGTTGGTCGCTGAGATCCTTTCCACCGACGCTCTTAACGATAGATGCACCACGCCACTCTTTGACTTCCAATTCGTGGAATGCGTTGACAATGTTGTACTGGGTCGGTAGGTCTTCCCAGCGCGCCTTGTGAAATTCGACGGTTCCCTCGCCGCGCCACTGCTCCTGTACAACTCGATTCGGTGTATGCGATGGCGTTAGCACAGCATAAGCAATATCCTCGGTGCCCCATACCCCCGTTCTCGGCATGTATTTGTAATGGAGTGTTCCGGTGAGCGGTTGTTCATCAGACGGTTGCGGCGGAGGGGATGCCGGTGGTATTGGGACCTGTTCCGTCGCTCTCACACGCATATCCATGAACTTAAAACCGAGCCAACTGGCGGTGCAGTGTGTCTCACCGTTAAAAGTTATTGGGTCTGGAAGTGCGCAATAGATTTTGGAGAAGCCTAATTCCTCACGTCCTGTCAAAATCGGATCCGTTAGATTTTCCCACAGCACCGTTAATAGAGAACCCGTTGCCCGATCCACTTCACCTTCGTAAACCACTGGGAAACTCACGCCAAGCGTATTGTAGCCGCGTCCTGCAAGCCACTCAATTTCCTTCATATAGCCTCCAGAGACAGACACAACCGGTTCGCCATTAAGCGAGAAGCCTGGCGGTAGAAAAGCCTCAAGTTGTTCGCCATTTGTCAGGAAACTCACCGAAACTGACGTTGATTTCGGGTTATCTTTACACTCGAATTTTCTGCCATCGGGTCCGTACCTTGGTCCCGTCCTCGGTCCAAAATGTGTTGGCATCCTATACATCGCGTTCGGATCTAATTTATATCCCATCTCATTCCCTCCGTGTTTTGGATAGTTTTGGATAGTATGTCTCTATTGTATCAATACAGGATGGAATGTCAAGCCTAAAATGGGTTTTAATTGCCCTCAACATTGAGATATGATATAGTGTTTTTTATGCCAAACGCCCAATTAAATAGTTCTCAAAAAGGACCTTCCATGAATCCCAGATCCTACGTCTCCACAGTGTTAATAACCCTTATTGCCGTCGCGTGTCTTGGAACCGGTTGTGAAAAAATTCCGACACAGACGATCACCGCGGAACCTGTTGACAAAATTGCCGTCGCCACCATATCAGAAATAGAGGGAAGCGGTTTGACCGGTACTGCCACTTTCACGGAAGTAAACGAAGCGGTTCACGTTGTCATCGAAGTTCAGAACGCCACTTCGGGGCTACACGCTATGCATCTTCACATCGGTAGCAGCTGCAATGACATAGGACCGCATTGGCATCCGATGGGAGTTCCAGCAGGGACGCCTGGTATACCTGTCGTCCAAGCGACGCGCGATACGCCCCCTATCGGCGTAGGCGAAGTCGGCAATATCTCGGTCGGTGAGGATGGCACGGGTATTCTGGAATTTAAGACCTCCTTTTGGTCCGTTGGAGGAGGCCCAAATACGGATATCCTCGGTAAACTGATTATGGTTCACGAAACTGGGGATACCTTCCTAACCAATCCGCACGCACAACACATGAACATGCAGACGGATATGAATATGGAGACAGTCCAACCGCATTTCCACCCAGCGGGGACACCCCCACACTCCCATGCCAACCCACAGACGACGACACCTCCAATCCAACCGGGAGGCGGTGCCAAAATCGGTTGTGGTTTGATAAAGCTAACAGAATAATTTCCGTTTGTAGGAGCGCCCCTTTGATCGTGATGCCATCAAACGGTAGAGACGGTTTCTCAGTGTATTTGTTGACTATACCTCACCTGCCTTTTCTAACGCGTCAGCAATGGTCGATTCACCGAGGTATATTCCGTTCTTTTGCAACGCAATTAAAAAAGGCTTGATTTCGTCAATCAAACCTTCTTCTTTTGCCTCCAGTAAAACGCCCACTACGCCTTTAAACGACAACCTAATTCTCTTAGCTTCCCGTCGGGCTGCCTGCTCATCAATAATGACAAGGCGGGCATCGTGTTCATTCGCAAGAGCGAAAACCTCGGCTTCGCCAGCATCAAGATTTCGATAAACTGCAGCATCTTGTGAATGTGTCAAGTCCACAATTTTAATCCACGGTGCATTGTCAAGCACCTCTCGATAGACTGTCTCATCTATTGCTAAAAACTCTTTTTCAACCTTTCGTGGAATCCACACTTCAGTATAGAGATCTCGCAATAGGGAAAGGCGATTGAGTCCCCAGAGGCCAATAAGCGGACTGGTATTGCTGATGACCGGCTTTTTTGGCATCCTTAAAATTCGCTCTCTCTGAGTTCTTCAGCTGTTCCGAGGGGAGAGAGTCCGTAATCTCCCATCAGAAATATAAATTCAGCGCGTGAGACTCCTGCAAGTTGGGCAGCGAGACCGCTGCTAAGTTCCCGGTTTTCATAATATTTCATCGCCAATGCGACACGCGTCTCCCTATCAACTTCAAGAGATTCTTGCGGTGGAGTTAACAGATTTACAATGTCTTCCGGCAATTTGACCCCTGTTTCCTGCTCAAAAGCAACAATACTGTCGTGCGTATTATGAAACTTATCTGCGATATCTACACCCTGCAGTATAGCAGCGGTCAGATCGCGCTGTGCTTCTTCCCATTTCCCGATGCGTAACCACGCTTCACCTCGTGCATAGTAGAATTTGGCAATCTTCGGCTCCAGGACTATCACTTGGCTATAGTCGGCAATCGCCTTTTCTACCTCGCCTTTGTCGCAATACGCAGTACCCCGATTGACATAAACTTGGGCAAATTCTGGATTCAGTTCTATTGCGGCATTATAATCCGAAATCGCCTTTTCCAATTCATTTTTATGCTGGTAAGCACTGCCACGATTCGTATATGCCACGTAAGACCCTGGATTTAGTTTTATTGCTGTGTTAAAGTCTGCGATGGCTTTTTCTGTTTCACCCTTATCGTGATAAGCATTGCCACGATTACTATATGTTTGATCAAAATCCGGATTCAGTTTTATTGCTGTGTTAAAGTCTGCGATGGCTTTTTCTGTTTCGCCTTTATCTCGGTAAGCATTGCCACGATTAATATATGCTTCAGCAGAATCTGTATCATAGTTTATCGCCTGATTGTAGTCTTCAATAGCCTGACCAATCTCCCCATTATTATAATAGGCTGTGCCGCGATTGCAATAGGCAGCCGCTTCATTAGGTTTGAGATTAATTACCGCGTTGAAATCTTGGATTGCTTTATCAAAAATTCCTCTGTTGAGGTAAGCTACACCACGTTGGTGGTAGGCATTCACTTCATCAGGTTTAAGACTTATCACTGTGCTAAAGTCATCAATTGCGCGGTAAAACCTACCTTCGTAGTGATAAACCACACCGCGATTGTAATAGGCACTGACAGCCTCTGGATTCAAAACTATCGCCCTACGGAAGTCCGCGATAGCAAGATCATATCTTCCTTTCTTACCGTGATCAATACCACGTGCAATATAGGCACCAGGATCAGAAGTTTCTGATGAATTAGGAGTCAATAGTACAGCAATGTCTGTGGGCAATTGAATCCGGTTTTCTTCTTCAAAGTCTGCAACGTTTTCATAGTCGTAACAAAACGCAGCGATAATATCAACTTCTTTGTCCTTGGCAGTTGTCAAGTCCTCTCTCGCTCGTTCCCATTTTTTCAGGCGCAACCACGCCTCCGCACGACTGTAATAGGCGATAGTAAATTCTGGGTTTAATTGTATCACCATGTTATAGTCCACAATAACTCGCTCTATTATGCGTTTGTCGCTTTTTCGGCAAGCGAAACCGCGATTATAATACGCCTCAACACGCTCGGGATCCAGTTCTATCGCTTTACTAAAGTCTGTGACAGCTTTGTGGAGTTCTCCTTTAATGTCATAAGCGTTACCCCGGTTAATATAGGCATCGTAATAACGTGGATTTAGTTCTATCGCTTTACTATGGTCTGCAATCGCCTTGTCAAAAATCTTTTTACCGCTATAAGCATTGCCACGATTGAAATACGCTTCGGCAAACTCCGGATTCAGTTCTATTGCCTTGCTGTGATCTGCAATTGCTTTGTTAAAATCACCGTTATCACAATAAAGTACACCGCGGTTGTTATAGGCACCAACAGGATTGGGACTACATTCTATAGCCATGCTTAGGTCTTCAATAGCCTTGTTAAAATCACCTTTACCGTAGTAGATTGCCCCGCGGTTGTTATAAGCATTGGAGTGATCAGGTTCTAGTTCTATCGCAGTACTAAATTCTTCAAAAGCACGATCAAAAGCTCCAATGCTTTGGTAGGCGATGCCGCGGTTGTTATAGGCACCAGCATAATCCGGTTTGAGCTTTATTACCATGTTGAAGTCTTTGAAGGCAAGATCGAAAGATCCGGCAATTTGGTAAGTCGCACCACGATTATTATAGGCTTCAGCAAGGCCGGGTTTTAGCTGTATCGCTGTGTTATAGTCATCAATCGCCAAATCAAAATTCCGTTCAGCTCTGTAAGAGTTACCCCTATTAACATAGGCTTCAGCAAAGTCGGGTTTTAGCTGTATCGCTGTGTTATAGTCATCAATCGCCAAATCAACCTTCCCTGACTCGTAGTAGATAACACCTCGGTTGTAATAGACCTCTGCATCATTAGGTTTGAGTTGAATTGCTCTGGTACAGTCTCGAATCCCTTGGTTAAAATTACCTTTTCTAAAGTAAACGACTCCACGGTTCAGGTAAGCTTCAGTAAGACGTGGATCTAGTCCTATTACCTTACTCAAATCTGCGATGGCAAGGTCGTACTCACCTTTTTTGGCATAAGTAATGCCACGGTTGTTATAAGGGGCAACAAACTTAGGATTTAAAGTTATCGCTGTGACATAGTCCTGAATAGCTTTATCATACTCACCTTTTCTATCGTAAGCAACGCCGCGATCGTTATAAGCACCAGTATGCTCTGGATCCAGTTCTATCGCTTTACTAAAATTTTCGATGGCAAGATCGTACTCGCCTTTTTCGTTATGAGCGATGCCGACGGTATTGTAGGTTTCAGCATCATGAGGAGTAATGGCTATCGTTTTGCTATGGTCTTCTATGTAACTATCAGATGTGCCTATGTAACCATAAGCAAAGTCGCTGTTGTAATGGGTAGCAGCAAATTCTTGATTCAGTTGTTGCATCACTTTTTACCTCCACAATGCGGATTACTTGAGGGTAATGATACCACATCCGACAAACAGATGTCAAGCAAACACCAAAAATGAAATAATCCAAATCACTCGCAAAATCCGTTGAATTAAGTAATGAGTTATGGTAATATACCACAAACCTTGAACGGAGCGAGACGATGAAAATCAAAGATATACAGACAGTCCGAATCAATGTACCACCGCGAGACATCAAACGCACGGAACCTCGCCGTGAACCGTGGAATGCTCACGCCGAAGTTGCGAACCCGATGTCGCGTTACCCGCAATACAAACGCCACCGTTCCAGTTGGATGCCGAAGACGTGGGATCAGGTCTACGTCAAAGTCACTGCCGAAGACGGTACTTGGGGCATAGGGGAGACCTCTTTCGGCACACCCGTCGCTGCAATTATTGATGAACACTTTGCACCGATGCTGATCGGTGAAAACTGCTTCGCTGTTGAGAAGATTTGGGATATGATGTTCCGTATGTCCAAACCTTACGGTTCACAAGGCTTAACGAGTTGCGCGATGAGCGGCATCGATATCGCCTTGTGGGATCTGAATGGCAAAATTAAGAACCAACCCGTCTATGAACTGCTCGGTGGACCGTTGCGTGAAAAAATGTTTGCCTACGCCACAGGCAACGATACCGATTGGCAACTGGAACTCGGATTCAAAGCCGTGAAATTAGCGTGTCCCTACGGACCTGTGGACGGTGAATGGGGTTTAAAAGAGAACGAAAAACTGGTGGCGAAGACCAGAGAAATGGTGGGGGATGATGTCGAAATCATGCTCGATTGCTACATGGCTTTCGATGTTGATTACACCATCCGCTTGGCACATCGCCTCCGTCCGTATCGTCTCAAATGGATCGAGGAGTTCCTTATCCCAGAAGACATCGATGGCTTAGTGAAAGTCAGAGAGGCTGTGGACTGGGTAAGCTTAGCGAGCGGAGAACATCACTATACACGTTTCCCATTTCAGCAGATCATCGAAAAACGGTGCTTGGATATCCTGCAGCCGGATACCTTCTGGGTAGGTGGGATAACAGAATGCGTCAAAATCTGTCATCTCGCAGATGCGGCTGGACTCACCGTTATCTTCCACGGTGGCGGACTCCGACAATCCGGACTCCATCTTTCCGCTGCTATGCCGAATACGCCTTGGGTAGAATACTACCTCGGCATCCCACCGGGTGTACCGTTAGAGGAGATGAAACGATTTGAAGGTGAATCCCTCCCAACAGACAGTTACATCTCTCCCAATGACGGTCCGGGACTCGGTCTGCACATTGAAGAGGAGTGGCTAACGCCGAGGAATCCGCGGTAACATGATTCGCTACATCACCTTTCTGATCCTATTCTGTATCGGTGGTAACGTATACGCCCAAACGCTTATTGATTCAATCATCGCGGTCGTCAACGAGGATGCTATCACACGCAGTGAACTCGAAGATGAACTCCGCATCGCTGTAGTCTTTAGGATACGCACAAACACAACATCGACCACCGCCGAGAAACGTACAGTACTCAATACTATTATCAATCGTAAATTCGTCCTACAGGAAGCCGAACGCCTTGGCATCACTGTAACCGAACGTAATACGCAGGTAGCCGCAAAGATAGCAGAAATTTCTGCTAAATATGCTTCGGAGACGGTATTCCAAAACGTTTTGCAGCAGGCTCAATTGGAAAAAGAGGCGGTAGAAGCACGGGTCTACGATCAGTTGGTTTACGATGAATTCTTCCGCCGTATATTTTTCAATGCCGTCAATAGTGAAAAGGTCGCGAGATTCGCTAAGTCATATTACGATACCAATAGTGCCGAGTTTATTGTACCACCGACAGTCACCTTCAAATCATTACTGATCGTCATACCGAAAGATGGATCCGAGAGAGAAAAACAGACTGTCGAAGAACTGGTGCCAAAACTCAATGCACGTTTACAACAGGGTGACACATTTCAGGCGGTTTATGAAGCTTATGAGACACAGTTGGAAATCAAGTTTGAGGTCCTAACACTTGAAGTAGACACACCTTTAGGGGGCATCGTAACTGAACTGCAAGTTTCTGAACCGAGCCTGCCGTTTTCCGTTACGGAGGGATATCAGATCGTCGAACGCATCCGGAACAATTCGGCGTACCAAAAAACGTATGAAGAAGTCAGTGAGGAGATCACAGAACGGATTCGACGGGAACTGGCAACCGAACAGTTTGAAGCATGGTTAACCAGACGGAAAGAAGAGGAAACTTGGCATATTTTGGATGATGAACTTGCAGAAGAGAAAAGCGATGCGAAATAAACGGATGAACTATAATCAGTCCCACAGACGCGCTACAGGCAAAGAGACTATGGTAAAATGGGGATATTTCGTCGTTGTCACACTCCCGTTTATACTCACCGTGTCGGCAACTGGGGACGATATAGCGGACTATCCTAAAGCGTTCCAGAAGCAGTTGAAGGATGCCCAGCATGCGTTTCAAGTGGATGAGTGGCACGAGGCACTCCGTTTATATCAAGTACTCGCCAAACAGGCACCAGACTTTCCGATTGTCTATATCGGCGAGGGCGATGCCGCCGCAAAGCTGAAGGACTACCGCACCGCTATTATTGCTTTTCAACGTGCCTTGCAACTCCTCTCAACACAACCCCAAGGTAATATTACAATATCTCGCCTACAACTCACGGTGCAAGCCAAACTCGCTGCCGCATATCATCGTAATAAACAACTTGATGAAGCCGATACATGGTTTCAAAAATCCGTCAAAGATGCGGGTGAAGATGCCCCTGTGGCATGGTATGTCGCTTTGGGACAGATTGAAACCGAGCGTGGCAATTTAGAGCAGGCACGCAGATACTATATCGTCGCCGTGCAACTACATCCAGAGACGACCGCTGCCTACAATAACCTTGGTCATGTTCTTCTCAAACTCAACCGACTCGACGAAGCCGATGCCGTATTTCGGGAAGCACTCACGCAAGACGAGACGCTTGCGAGTGCTGCTTTTGGACGTGGGGAAGTTGGTGCGAGACGCAGACAATTCACCGTCGCCCAACGTTTTTATGAACGCGCCATCCGACATGCCCCAGACGAACCACTCTTTCACAAATCACTCGCGGATACGCTTCGTAATATCGGAAACACTGAAGATGCCGAAGCCGCAGAAGCGCGTTATCGTCGCAAGTTGGCGGAACGCTACCGTCGTCAAGCGCATTGGTTCATTGAAAAGGGACAGTCCCAGCGTGCTTTAACGCCTCTTCAAAAAGCCATCGCGTCGGATGAAACCTTTACTTTCGCGTTGAAAGATTACGCCTACGTTCAGATGCAACTCGGCAAATTCACAGATGCGAAGCAGTCGTATCAACGTGTACTCAGGATAGAGCCTAATTCACGCCAAGCACTTTTGCATCTCGGTATGATAGAAGCCAAACTCGGAAACCAAACGACAGCGGTTTCACACTATCTCGCGCTTATCCAACATGAACCGAATTTTATGGACACCTACGTTCAACTCGCAAACTTGCACGAGAGAGCGGGAGACTTACAAGCCGCCGAACATGCCTTTACGATGGGGATACACCACGAACCGACGTGGGCACCGGGGTATTTGTGGCGAGGAAAAATTTACCAAAAACAGAATGAATCCAGCATGGCAGAAGCTGATTTTCGTCGCGCCATCCAACTCGCGCCAGATGTTCCGTTTCCGAAAGAGGCATTAGCATCGCTACTCGCAACGGAAAACAGGAAACTTGCCGAGGCACTTACCCTTACCGAGACGGCACTTAAAAGCGACGATCAACCAACGCATCGTGCTACGCTTGCTTTCGTCTATTACCGTCTCAACCGCATTCCGGATGCCCGGCGTGAAATTGAAACTGCTTTTTCCCAAGCCCCTAAACACCCCTATATTCTAAGAATTCGCTCAGAAATCCTAAAAACCGATCCATAGAAGTAAGCCAAAATAACGATTCTTCCGTTTTTTTATTGAAAATTAAAGCGGAAAATAGTATAATTTACCCAAATTGTATGGTACATAAATTTGGAGAGTCCCGTTTAATCTGAACAGGCTTCATTGTCTTGAAGCTGCACTCAGAGATTCGAGATTTTTCCATAATTGCTTACTTCAGCATATAGAATAAGGAGCACTAACAATGTTAAGATTTCAGATGATTTTAATCGCCATTTTGGTTTGTTGTTTTGCCTTTGTATCCTGTGAGAGAGCCCAACAGATCATGACACCCGTTACGGATGACATGATGGCAGAAAGCGACTCGGAAATGATGGACGGCACCATGATGGATGACGGCACCATGATGGACGACGGCACCATGATGGATGACGGCACCATGATGGACGACGGCACCATGATGGACGACGGCACCATGATGGATGACGGCACCATGATGGACGACGGCACCATGATGGACGACGGCACCATGATGGACGACGGCATGGGTGACGGCATGGGTAACGGTATGGGTAACGGTATGGGTAACGGCATGGGTAACGGCATGGGTAACGGCATGGGCGATGACGACGACAATGACGACGACGATGACGACAACAATGACACCCAATAGTTCCATCTCACAGCATCTCTAAAAGAAAAGGGGACAGTAACTGTCTTCTATGGTTGTTGTCCCTTTTTTTTACGTTATAGCGTTCACGTCCAGTAGGGTAATTTTCAAATAGCGACCTTTAAACTGCATTTCCCTTGAAAATTAAAACGAAGTTCTGTAGTAGGTGATTTTGAAGAGTGCCACAATGAAGTGGATAGGCTTGTCTCTTAAAAGCCTGACACTTTTCGTTAATCTCCACTTTAAAATATAAGGAGTTCTAATAATGTTAAAAGTTCAGATAGCCTTGATTGCGCTCTTAATCGCTTGTGTCGCCTTCATGTCTTGCGACCGGGGCCAGAAAATGTTACAACCGGTTGCTGACGATATGATGGCTGCTGATGATACGATGCCTGCCGACGACATGATGAAGATGCTGACGGATATGATGGACTCGACCATGTACATGTCGTGGGCGAGCGTTGAACTTCCTGCACCGACGATGACAGTAGCAGAAGCTGCTGCTGCCCTGAATGCTGCCGGAACCGGTGCCGCACACGGCGAAGGCACTCGCACCGCTTATATCAACGATATCGGTGCCATGGCAAATAAAGCAGGAACAGCTTATCCTGCCGGGACCGTGATTGTTAAGACAATTATGGACGATGCCAACACATTTGTCGCCAAAAAAGCCGTAATGACGAAAACCGATGATCCGATGTATGCCGATCACAACGGGTGGATGTACGTCAAGTACGCCCGCGCATCTGAAGCCGACGAGTACATGATGGTCGGTGGAGGTAGCTTAGAGAAGAGCATGGGATGCCACGGATGCCACGCCAAAGCCGAGAACGACAGCGTCTTTGTCTCGCTCTCCATGGATAGCATGGATGATGCGGATGACACGATGGGCATGATGGACATGATGGATTCGACCATGTACATGTCGTGGGCGAGCGTTGAACTTCCTGCACCGACGATGACAGTAGCAGAAGCCGCAGCAGCCCTGAATGCTGCCGGAACCGGTGCCGCACACGGCGAAGGCACTCGCACCGCTTATATCAACGATATCGGTGCCATGGCAAATAAAGCAGGAACAGCTTATCCTGCCGGGACTATGATTGTCAAAACGATTATGGATGATGCCAATACCTTTGTCCAAAAGAAAGCACTGATGACAAAAACCGACGATCCAATGTATGCCGATCACAACGGGTGGATGTACGTCAAGTACGCCCGCGCATCTGAAGCCGACGAGTACATGATGGTCGGTGGAGGTAGCTTAGAGAAGAGCATGGGATGCCACGGATGCCACGCCAAAGCCGAGAACGACAGCGTCTTTGTCTCGCTCTCCATGGATGACATGATGGACATGATGGATGATATGGACGATGATGGTATGGCTGGCGACGGGGCCAATGGTGCCGATGCTGGTGCAGGTGATGCCAATGGCGGCGATGCCCAATAGTCCCGTCTCATAATACCTATAAGAAAGGGATCGAGAACAGCGTTCTGTGGTTGTCGGTCCCTTTTCTTTTTACCCTACATCTCAAGTCAAGCAATAAACGCCCCACTCTGTGCTGGAAGTGAGATGCTTACGGAATTATCTGATACTGTCACCCGATTTCCATTGAGGACATCTTTCGCAGAAGTTTGAAACGAAGAAATCGGAACATCGATTGTTTGAGAACGTCGACTCGTATTCAATGCGATTAGGATAGAATCCGTTTCTGAAGTGCGTAGATACGCGTAAGTCCCCTTTTGAACATTAAGGTGAACAATTTTCCGCCTACCAGAAGCAAGCACCGAAAACTGCTTCCGTAACGCACCCAAGCGTCGGAAATAGTCCAACAGATCGGTATCTGCTTTATCTTCCCACGGCATTGGCAATCTCGCCTCCTCAAAACGTCCAAGCGGGTTTCTTTGTGAAACGCCGACTTCAGTCCCATTGTAAATTACGGGCGGTGCAGAAAGAGTGAACAGCACTAACGCCGCTAACCTGACTTTCGCCTTATCCTCTTTCGCCAAATAGAGAATGCGCGTCATATCATGGTTATCCAAAAAGGCTGGAAGCGAGAAATCCTTCGGGAAGTACATTTCATGCGCGGCTAAAAACGATTCAAACTCCAGCAATGTCGAAGTTTCAAGGGCAAAAGTCCGTCGGAGCGCATCTGTAAGCAGGAAATCGAGGCAGCCATCAAAATGTGGGATATAGGACGCGATTCCTTCCGAATGACTCACTACCTCCCCAAACAGAAAAGCGTCAGGTTTCACTGCTTTACAAGCTTGGCGGAAATCTGCCCAAAAGGTATGCGGTGGACCTGGCGCGTAGTCAAGCCGGTAGCCATCAACACCTTCACGCAGCCAATACTGTGCCCACTCTAACAAATAATCGCTTGTCGGTTTGTGTTTTAAGTTCAGCTGTGGCATTCCCTTCACGCCGAAGAAACTTGTGTATTCGTCGGGCCAGTGCTGCCATGTGTACCACGCTCGATACTCGCTGTCTGGGTCACGCTGTGCCGCTTGAAAGGTCGGATGGTGGTTGGACCAGTGGTTGGCAACAAAATCGAGGATAATCCGTATGCCACGTTGATGCGCTTTTTCGATGAGTTCTATCAGTTCCGCATTTGTGCCAAATCGAGGTTCAACGGTATAATAATCTGTCGCGTCGTAGCCGTGGTGAGATGGGCTTGCAAAGAGCGGTGAAAGCCAAATTGTATTGCATCCAAGCGATTGAATGTAGTCGAGCTTCTGAATTGCCCCACGGAGTGTTCCACCGAAAAACCCAGAGAGGTTTGTCGGTTTTTTCCATGGTACACCGTCCCCCGGATAGAATCGATCGAGGAAGATGTGATAGATAACGGCATCGCGGACCCACTCCGGTACGTCGTAATCGTCAATAGAGATAGAGAATTCGGTTGCTTCGGATAACACTCGCGCTTGGTTATCCGCAAAAATCCATCTATCTGACCCCACGACGCGTCCACCAATTCTATAGCGTATTACCGCCCCGCTGGGTTGCGGTGGGATCTGTCCGTGCCAGTGGCGCACATATCGCCATTCGAGCGCGTTCCATACCGAACCCTCCGATACGAGTTCAAACGTAGATTCTTCACCATCTACCTCCATCCAACAGCGAACCGAATCATAGGCGACACCACCGGACGTTGTCACGTGAAGATTAATAGGTTGATCTGGTTGCGGTCGGGATAGGTTCGTAAGCGGTGAATTTAATCGGTGAAGATGCTTGATCCCCACTAAATTACTTCGGTATTCGACGATACGGTTTCAAAATCTCTTTGCGTGCCAAACATGATTTCCTTTTCAGATAAATAAAAAAGCCGTGTAGCAGGTACACGGCTTTTCGATCTTGATTACAAATTTGTCTACTTATCGCCCCAGGCGCGTCCACGTGGAATCAATAACCGTTGGTCCACGCTCAACTTCCGTCGATTGAAGATGTAATCGTCTTGGTTTGCGGCGACTAACCGTTTCCACATCTCTGGGTCATCGAAAATCTCAGGGCGCGCGGCGATGCGCTTGAGTGCGGCTTCACCGTTTTCTTCCTGAATATCCTCTTTCTTCACATGGTATTTGTAAAGCACTTCAGGACTGGTGATGCTGAAACTGAAACTGTGTGAACTTTCAAGGGCATTGCCTGCCATATCCGTAGCACCGGAGACAGTGGCAGTGTACATACGTCCTGCGCGCATCGGCATATCGGATGTAAAGGTCACAGAATCACCGCTCCCGCTCACTGTCCCTGACAGCATTGCGTTCATCGGTTCACTCATTGAATCTTCCGTTTTCGTAACTGCTACATCCACGGAAACAGTGTTGCTGTCAATCGGTTCACTAAACGAAACCGTTAAACTATTCATCACATTCAGTGAATCCTCGTATTCAGAGAAAACCGTACCATCTGCGGGTTCGTTCATTGTCACTGTCGGCGGGGTCGCGTCAGTGTAAGTAAATTTCTGTGAAAGCGTGACCGGTACTTCAGGTTTTCCTTTATTTGTAACGACGATGGACACAGATTCTCCCGCCATGCCACCCGGAGTTACCGCCGTGATTTGGGTTTCACTTGGAACAGTTACGCTTTGCGCATTTTTTCCACCGAACGTCACGGTTACACCGTTCTTCATATCAAATTTTTCGCCAGTAATCTGGACAGTTGTCTCGCCGGTTTCGGGTCCCTGTGTTGGACTCATCCCGCTCGGTATGGGTTCTGGGTTACAGCCAGCACATCCTGCCATCCACACACAGACAATCGTGAGGACCGCGAGCACGGCTATATTTCTGGGTTTTTTCATCTAAAATACGGACTGGAGACCCCATCCTTTAGGCTTGGGAGGAAAGTCCGCCCTCGTGTGTTAGGCCATAGCGTTTTTTTTGAAAAAACACTTGACAATCTAATCGAATTATGGTTTAATATATATATCACGTTGGCAGGCATGTTTAGCGTTACCGCTTGGTAGCGTGCCTGCCTACCCACTAAACAGGGGTTAAAAGCGTGATACGTGAAATCCATGAAAAAGCGAAAGCAAAAACGCACGCGCCGCGTTTACAAGTATCAGTTGCGCGAACATCCAAAAAACAAACGCTTGGGCAATATGCTTGACGACCTTGGCGACGTCCACAACCACTTCTTGCGTCTTGAGAAGCGATATTACCGCATCTATGGAAAATACGCAGGTCGTTTTCGCCTGCAACCGCACTTGACGAAGTTGCTCCAACGTACCAAGCAACATTGGACATGGATCCCGCGTGATACACTTGACGAAGTGATCGTCCGTATCCACATCACGTATGACAGATTTTTTGACGGTCTCGGCGGACTGCCGAAGTTCAAACGCAAAGACCGCTACCGTTCTGCGAAGTTCCAATCGGCGTACCTTCTTGAGGAAGGGCGTGTCAGACTGTCTTTCAAAGCGTGGAATGATGCCTCGCAAACCTTTAAGTTCCACAAGCGTTGGTTCTCGTTCCACCAGCACCGTGAATGGAACGGAACTGTCCGCTATATCCAAATCCTTCGCGACTCGGTTGGTACTTATTGGCTTTATGTCATCACAGACGACTCCACGACCGAACCCTATTCTGCTACAGGTGAGAGCGTAGGGATAGATTTCGGTCTGGATACCTATTTGACGCTCAGCACCGGTGAGAAGATAGACTCGCCACAATTCTTGAAACATTCCTTGAAAGAACTCCGAACCCTCAGTAAGGCACTGAGCCGTAAGGTCAAAGGTTCTAACAATTGGTGGCGTACTGTCGGCGAACTCGCCCGTCTCTATCGCAAGATTGCCAATCAACGCAGAGATTGGCACTACAAGCGTGCGACAGACCTGTGCAAAAGGTTTGATACCGTCGTTACCGAGACGCTGAATCTTGAGGGTATGAAACGCCTGTGGGGACGGAAAGTCTCCGATCTTGCGTTCTATCAGTTTGTTGAGATTCTGAAGTTCAAGTGTTTCAAACATAAGCGGGCGTTCCTACAAATCGGACAGTGGACACCGACAACGAAACCTTGCTCGGAGTGCGGACATCACAACGAAAATCTAACGCTAAAAGATAGGCAGTGGACATGTCCTGAATGTGGCTCTCACCACGACAGGGACGTAAACGCTGCTATAAACATTTTGAGGGCCGCCTTGGGTCCCTCTGTGGAGCAGATGTAAGACGTTTTCTCGAAAACGCGAACTGCTACGAAGCACAAGCCCAACCCTTTAGGTTTGGGTGCCTTGACTAATTCAGTCTCCTTATGGTCAGGAAGGCTCTCATTTCGGATCGCGCCAAATTTTACGACTAAAAAGCGGCGCAGCTGGCAAGCCAAAAATGCTATCGCTATTAGAAGAAGGATTTCGTGGTTAGAGGGAACCCTCTAAATTACACTTTAAACTATTATACACGTAAATTGAAACAGTTGTCAACATTTTTTTGCACAGACGGCGAACAAAACCCGCTCTATAAATATCCTAACCACGCCAAGTCGTCCGCTTTAATGGATCGCTCACACTCACGGATAACGCTGGACCGAAACCTTCTACGGATAAGCTTACTGTATCTCCATCACCAACAGCGGTGAGTGCCTCATGGTGCGTCCCCGTCGATACAACATCGCCCGGTTCAAGCGTTACCACATTGGTCACCTCAGCGAGCAATTCGGGGATAAAGCGTGCCATGGAATTTGTAGAGAAATCGTGTTGCAGACCCTCGTTAATCCAGAGTTGCACGCCGAGCGCATTCCCGTCGTCGACTTCGTCAGCAGTAACGAGTGCTGGACCCATCGGTGCAAAGGTATGCCAACTTTTGCCTAAGAAGAAACCGCCGGGCAAACCCCGCGCCGAGACATCAATAAATTGCGTGTAACCAAAGACACAATCTAACGCGTTATCTTCGGTTAGATGCTTCGCAGTTTTACCAATCACAATTGCTAATTCCGGCTCAAAGTGAAACACGGTCACGTCGGCTTCTGGAAGTTCTACCCTCCCCTTCGTGGCAATAATACCGGTGGGCGACTTCAAAAATGCATTGAAATCTCCACGCGACGGACTATCAGGTTCAATGTAATTGCCAGCAAGGCAGACGAGTTGTCCTGGACGCGGGAGGGGTGCATTCAGGCTAACACTGTCTAAAGCGATAGCAGTACCATTCTCAACCGCACTCTCTATCGTCGGGCGTAGATTATCAAAGTCCTCAATTACCGTTCGTATCAGTTCTTGCGGTGTATGATATGAAACACTGCTAAGTGCCCCACTGATATCAACAATCCCATCTTCCGTTATCACACCGAGTCGGTAATCATTAAAAAAGGCAAGTTTCATTTTTTTCCCTCAAGACGTTTCACAAGCGGATGACTCCGCTCCTCTAACGGCAGTTGCACCTTTTGTCCACTGAAATGAGAGACGTAGGTCGCGCTGACGCATTCAAGGGATGTGAGCGCGTTGCGTCCGCCGAGTTCTGGTTGGTTTTCGTTAAGAATTGCGTCTCGTATATTCTTCGCGCTCCAGATCGTGTGGCGTGATTGCCACGGTTTTCCGGAGATAAGAAACGCTGATGGGTCAAGTTCTACCTGTTCCCATGCGGGTGTATGCGCCGCAAAAGAGACATCAAAAGGACAGTACCACATTTCATCTATCCCGGTGTCTGGATGCGGTTTTACCATCAATTGCCCCTCTGAACCGAGCAGATGCGGTCCCATCATCCACCCGTGTCTCGGTTCGCGGCAATAGAGTTCCATAATACCGTAGGCACTGTTTCCACCACCGATATGCACGAGCATCGTATCTCCAGCGACGATCCCATTGTCGCGTCGATCAGTCTTACATAACTCACTGCTGTGCATAATATCCGCTTCCGTCACATCGTGCCCCTGATATGTAATATGTGCCTGAATCCAAGAGATACCGTCTAAGAAGAAATCCATCTCGTCAAAATAGTGTACCCCCATTTCCATCAACTCGAATCCGGCTTCACGTCCTTTGCCGACTTCACGAATCGAACGGAGTTCACCAATTTTACCGGCATCGACCAGAGATTTCGCGTGCCGAAAAAGCGGCGTAAATCGAAATTGGTGACTGACCGCCAAATGCACACCCGCCTCACGACATGCTGTGAACATCTGGTCCGCTGTTTCTAAATCAACGGACAACGGTTTCTCACATAAGACGTGAATGCCTTCTTTTGCGGCAGCAATCGCAACCGGAGCGTGTAACGGTGCGTGTGTACACACACTCACGATATCGAGTCCCTCACGTGCGAACATCTCCTCATAGTCAGTGTATCGACTTGAGACACCGTATTCATCGGCACGGTTGTTGAGTGCATCTCGGTTGATATCGCACATCGCGACGAGATCAACCCCGTCCAAGTTCGCGTGCGCGCCAGCGTGACTGCGACTAATCCCGCCACAACCGACAATTCCTGCCCGTAATGTCATGAGTTATCTCCCAAATTCAGTTTGTGCATGGTAACTTAGGGTATAGTTTTTATATTTTGTGTTAAGGTGTATTATACGTTGATACAAAAAGAGTGCAAGCCAAATTTTTAATTTTCCTTGCGGTTCGGTTAGGTGGATTTGTGTTTGAATGTTCCTTTACGTATATCCGCTTTCCACTTCGTTCCAAGTTATGCACTTGGGGCTAATTTTAAGAGATGCTCATTTCTAATAATGCCTGCCATTGCTTTTCATCCACGAGGACACCCTTTTCAAGACTCTCCATCCGCGTCCGTAGCATACCTTCCCCCGGATACCTCACGCTCTCATTTTCATATAAAGGGACAGCCGTCTGGAAGTCGTTGATAATCGCTGCGACTGTTT
Organism: Candidatus Poribacteria bacterium; assembly: GCA_965232545.1. Taxonomy (GTDB): domain Bacteria; phylum Poribacteria; class WGA-4E; order WGA-4E; family WGA-3G; genus WGA-3G. The sequence goes on along the minus strand of OZ246979.1, from coordinate 5,129,592 downwards.
CGTCCAACACCGCTTGCCCCATCATTCCTGTGGCGTTAATAGCGATGTACACCTGAGAAACGGCGTATTCGGATCCCTGTTTCCCAATCTCGTGTGTCGCTTGCCCGCCTGAAATAACGGATGCCATCGTATCAAGCACGAGTGCCAAGCCGGATCCTTTCCAGTAACCGATGGGAAGTGCCCTTGCAGAATCAAGAATCTTCCCCGGTTCAACCGTTAGTTCTCCGTTGGTGTCGTAACCACCCGGTAAGGGTAATTGTTTCCCTTGCAACTGCAACACTTCCAATTTCCCGTTTGAATACTGGCTCATCGCCATATCCAACAGAATATGTCCCTCCGCTCTCGGAATGCCAATCGCCATCGGGTTGTTCCCGATCTTTTTTTCTGCAGACCCCCACGGTGGCATGAGTCGTGTTGTATTCGTCCAACATATCCCAATGTATCCGGCTTCTGCGGCTTGTAGCGCGTATGCCCCGCCACGCATCCAGTGATTTGTATTTGAAAGCCCAACACACCCGATACCGTGGACATCAGCGAGTTCAGTTGCCCGTTGCATACAGAAATGCGCGTTGACAAGACCTACTCCCATCTTGCCGTCCCACCGTTCTAAGGCACCGAAACTCTCGGTTTTCTCCGGTTGTTCGCGAAAATCAATCTGTTTGCTCTCGAGTCCAGCAACGAATCCGGGGAAGCGATTGAGTCCATGTGAGTACACGCCATCGCGCTGATTTTCGGCAAACAGGCGCGCACATAGCATTCCGCGCTCACCGTCAAACCCAATTGCTGCGAGCACACGATAAAATTCATCACGTAAAGTTTGAAAAGGCACACGCTTCATACGCTTTTCCCCTACCACATTTCAAGCCACTGTGTAACGGGTGTTACAGGTTGCGTTTCACTACGGATGACCCACTTGAAATCGGGGTCCTGCCAATAAATTGTGCCGGGATGATCTCCATCACGGAGATAACGGATGTCAATCGCCCAACGGACGATTTTGCTTGTGGTATGCGGCAGAGATCGGTGGAGCGTCAGGTTGTGGAACACTAAGGCATCCCCTAATTCCATTGGACACGTCACGATCCGAGACCCCTCGATAAGCTCGTCCATCACCTCAAGGAATTTCCCTTCCCGTTCCTCTGTGTGATGATTAACCACGCCTAACCGATGCGAACCTGCAACCACTTGCAAACATCCGTTGCTCTCATCCACCGGCACCAACGGTATCCATGCAGTCGGGATAAGCGAAGTTTCACTCACAGTGCCGAAATAACCACTGTCTTGGTGCCACGGGACAACGGTTAATTGTTGACCTGGCAGTTTTGGACGGGCATTGAAGACGGGATGTCCGATGACATCTGTGCCTGTGAGTTGACCGATTGCGTCCACGAGACGCGGGGCGTGGTGCAGCTCGAAAACCTCCGGTGTCGCAACTTGGTTACGCCATGACCGACCAAAGCGGTTGGCGTGTTCACCAGCGACTTGAACAAATCGCGTTTCAAACGGGAGGTCTGCACCTTCATCTTCGATAATCCCGTCTGCTTTCAATTCACGAATTATGCCGTCTACCACGCCAGCAAAACTGTCTCGCACGCCATTGATGGCAGATTCTGGGACAACGTCTTTTAGGAGTAAATATCCGTCGTTTTCCCACTGATCCATCTGTTCAGATGATAGCGGGGTCGGCTGTTTTTGATTGATATTCATTTTTTCACGTTAATTTATCTATTCTAAAGTTCGGGCAATTTTGAGAATTATAGTAAAGTTTAGAATTAATAGGACACTCTGTGCCGGTTCGGTTAGGAAACCGAACCTACCGAGGGATGCAAGTGTCTTTTTATTTTTCGGTTTTACTATAAAATGACATAGCGGAAAAAAGATTGTAGAAATCATAGCACACCTGACGAAAAAAGTCAAATAAGGGAACTATAGTAGATTAGGTTGAATGTGTGAAATCCAACACGTAACTGGCAACTATGGTAAACTTTAAAAATTAATTGTACACTCTGCACCGGCGAGATGAGAAACCTCGCCTACCAAGGGAGGGGAGAAGGTCTGCTTATTTTCCTGATTTACCATAAAAATTGACATTTCGTCTGGAAAATGCTACGCTACACACCAAAGGAGGAGGCATATAATGGCAACTTTAACGCAAACCGAGAACCAAATCAGACCGCTGTATATTGACGGATACACCCACCAACTCAGCTACACCCCCGGTGAAGAAATTGCGTTCCATATTTCAACGAGTGCAGAAAATTATTCGCTTGAGATTGCTCGTATCGGCGCGACCCGCGAAGTCGTCTGGAACCAAGCAGAACTTCCCGGTGAGGCACAGCCAATTCCGGCAGATGTATCATCGCAGGGATGCGGATGGTCGCCTACCTTTACGCTTGAAGTCCCCGAAATGTGGCAGAGCGGTTACTATGAAGGCACACTCCGGGCAACCGATAGCGGTGGTGATCACATCTATAGGAATCAGCGCACGGCTGAAAGCAAACTCTTCTTTATTGTCCGTCCTGCGAAACCGGGAGCGAATACACCTATTCTGCTACAACTCTCGACCAACACCTACAACGCCTACAACAACTGGGGTGGCTTTAGTCTTTACGGGTATCACGGGGCAAGCAAAATACAAGGAAACCGCGTCTCGTTTGACCGACCCACTCGTGGCATCTTCAGTAACTGGGAAGCGGCTTTTATCGTCTGGGCAGAGCAGAACGGGTACACATTTGATTACGCTGCGAATTCCGATTTGGAATTCCACCCTGAAATGCTGGAACATTACAAACTCGTCTTGAGTGTCGGACATGATGAATACTGGTCTGCTCCGATGCGCGATACGCTTGAGGCATTCATTGCGAATGGCGGAAACGCCGCCTTCTTCAGCGGGAATTCTGTCTGTTGGCAGGTCCGCTCCGAGGATAACGGTAGAGCTCTCGTCTGTTGGAAGCAAACCTACAATCAGGATCCGGTTTTCAAGACCGATGACCACAGTAATCTCAGCACGCTCTGGAGTCACTATCTGGTGGGGCGTCCTGAGAACGAGTTGACCGGCGTTGGCTTTCTGCAAGGCGGTTATCACCTGAGTCATGGACAGTTTATGGACGGTCCAGGGGAGTATACCGTCCATCGTCCGGAGCACTGGATATTTGAAGGAACAAATCTGTCGCGAGATGACACCTTCGGTGGCGAAAATACGATTGTCGGCTACGAATGTGACGGATGCGAATGGACGCTTGAGGACGGTTTGCCAGTCCCGACCTATCAAGATGGCACGCCTGAAGGTTTCACGATCCTCGCAACGGCTCCTGTCCGTTGGCATCCGGACGATTGTGAGTGGTATGAACGCTGGGAAAGAGGCAGAACCGGTGCGGCAACGATGGGTATCTATACGAAAGGCGGGACAGTCTTTACTGCTGCCACAACTGACTGGTCGCATGGCTTGGCGGGTGGAGATGCAATAGTTGAACGCATCACACATAACGTTCTGCAACGGCTTTCACGCTAAAAACGCAAGATCTATACTGATAGGGTCTACGGTTTAGCCTATTCTTGACTCAGAGTAATCCATTCACTTTCGCGGGGTATATTTAGACATTGCAGACGATTGTGTTGAGACTACATTAGGATAGTAAGCTTCAAGCTCCGCTTTAACCCAACGGCGCAACATTTTTTCGTGTTCGGAACTCGAAGCATCTGGGGTTAACATGATGAGTGCCATCATCTCTTCCAAATCAAAGGGGTATCGAAATTGTCCATCAATAACAATATCAATGCCCCCATCAATTTCGTTTTGCCCTAAGCATGCCCAATGTTGATAGTCGTTACTCAAAACGAGTGTACCACTTATAGCGTGAGGGACATCAATCACAGTCCCATCGTAAAAGACCGAAACACTCCCGCCCCAAGGTTGCCCGAGGTAGGCGAGGTGAAGCCCATCAGGACTGACAATCAAACGCCCTATCCATTTCAACGATGGTCCGCGAATCGTATCAGCGACAACAAAACTGTCGCTGTCCCAACTCGCCTCGTAGAATAACGACTCCCCAGCGAAAGTCAATTGCCCAACACTACTATAGGCAAGACTACGCGTGCCATCTCGGATAATGAACCAACTGTCATCACATTCTGCAGCATAGGCATATTGACCACCTTGCGAAAATTGGATACTACCTAAATTGTCAAAGACTTCACCATTTTGCTCGTCTATTATAGCGCGCCAACCAGCAGCGTCTCGAACCAGCATACCCAATCTCCCCTTTTGCCCGAGTGTGAAATCCGCTATTAAGTTAAATGGTCCCAGCAGCTGATCATCCAAAACAAGGTATTGTTGATCGCCTATTCTGGCAACATAGGCAAGTCGTTTACCTTCTGCTCCAAACCGCAGCATACCAATAGCGTCGTAAAGAGAGGCAGGCTCTCCGTCCACGACGACACGGAACTTATCTCCCTCAACAACCACGAAAGCGAGGCGGCACCCCTTGGATGAGAAGGTAAGCGATCCTTGCATTACGGCTTCAAACGGAGAGCTCGGTGTGCTTTCGAGTATAACTCGCCAACCCTCCGAATCAGCAGCAATATAAGCGAGTTCCTGCTGTGGACCAAATAGGACTTCTCCGATGCCTGTCCATGGACGGCTATGCACATCATCAGCGATGACGACCCAACCTGCATCTGTTTCAGCGGCATAGGCAAAACGTTGGGAATCTACACTAAAGACAATGGTTTCGAGTGCCACGCCAAGATAAGGTCGCGATAATGTTGCGTCTAACTTGAGTTGTTGACGCTTATCTTTCTCAATAACTTCTACTCGGTGGAGCCGGTCAGGACTGTGACCGTACCAAACGAGATATTCCTTACTACAGCCGCAAATAAGCAGTACCAGCATCAAAGTTATCCAACGGAAGATGGACATATAATCTCTCCTTTCGCAACACTTTGTCCATTGACTTCAGCTTGCACTGACCAACTGTAGGTATCCGAGTTATTCTGATGGACCTGATACGCAATGATACATCCCGCGAAAACCGGCGTAAGCAGTTTTACGCGTAATTTAAGCGGCGATTGCTCAAGTTGACGTACACTTTGTAGGGTATCAAGCACACGCTGACACAGAACTTGATCCACTTGAGATTGTAGCGTATGGTCCCTTTGAAGCTCAAGAAGGCCGTCAAGCCTCCCTACTTTTTCCAGTTGGCGAATGACATCAAGGAGTACGCAGCATTGTCTGAGTCCCTCAATAGTATGAACACCGGGCCACAACTTCAAATCAGGAAAATGCCCAACAAATACAGGTTCGTTACCCGACACATAGCGTTCGGCGGATAGTTGTGGTCGCGGCGAACTCCGATAATCAATAACCCGATCGACCATAATCATTGGATGCCGCTCAGGTATCAGGTGTGCTATGACATCGGCACCGATAAGGAATTTTCTACCATTTTTCAAGAGGCGTTTTTCCTGAACAAGGTCGGGTTGAGGCGTTTGGAGCTAATTTTCATATCAACGCTACTTTTGCTTGGGGGAGATTACGACGTACCAAATAACGGAGTGTTCTGCCCGGACCTGCTATCACGAAACGTTCAACCCCTAATGAGGCTAAGGTGGCGAGGGTAGTCGTCCAATGTAACGGTTCAGTCAATTGTGCCAGAAATTGAGGCACTATATCTTTTGTGTCATTGATGCAAGCCCCAATGATTCCAGAAACAATAGGACGAATATTTTGTCTGATGCACACCTTGTCCAACGCTGCAGCAAGTTCTGGTTTTGCTTCTTCCATAAGCGGGCTGTGCCAGGGACCGCCCACGTTTAAACGGCGGGATTGGCAAAGAGGTGCGACTGCTTGTAATGCCGGAAGCGTTCCCGTGAGAACGACTTCTTGAGGTGCATTGTATGCTCCCACGGTCAACCGACCGTGTGTCTGTCCGATAGTCAGCATTTGTTGCACCCCACCCGCATCAATATCAGTTAACGCGAGCATATCGCCCTCATAGATACGAGCGGCGGCCCCCATGGATCGCCCTCGAACTGCAGCGATTTCGACAGCATCTTCAGGGGACATGGCACCCGCGAACGCCCATGCTGCTACCTCACCCAAAGAATGACCGGCAAAGAAATCCGCTTCAAAGCCCTTCTCCCGCGCCCTGAGTGCTTGTGTCAACGCCAAAGCAATATGCAAGGGTTGAATTACATCGCTTAACTGCAGCATGCGTCCACCATCAAAAAAAAGCGAGTCAGCAGTACAGTTGCTGACACGAAGAGCACACTCAATTAACGGAGAATCTTGTGCCATTTCCCGTTGCAAGACAGTGTGAGTCGTAGGGTCGCCCAGACCGCTAAAGAGAAGAGCAGTTCTCACAATGATAATCCTCCATCTACTACCAACTGCTGACCTGTGATATAACTTGCATCATCTGAAGCGAGAAAAAGCACAGCATGAGCGACCTCTTCAGGATTACCAAAACGGGCTAAGGGAATGTGACATCGCCTCTCCTCAGCAAGCTGTCTATCCATTCGTTGTGCCATGCCCTCTGTCAGAATTCCGGGTACCACAGTATTAACACGGATACCTTTGGGGGCAAGCTCAGCCGCTAAAGTGCGGGTCAAAGCCGTAATTCCACCTTTGGATGCAGCGTAATTGGCTTGTCCAGGACTGGCGATGAGCCCTGCTACAGAGCCGATATTTACAATAGCACCTTTGCCTTTTGCCATCATTGAACGGACCACGGCTCGTGAACAATTGAAAACTCCTCCGAGGTTAGTTTCAAGGATTGCTGTCCAACTATCCGCAGACATGAGCGCGAAGGGTTTATCATCGACGATCGCGGCGTTATTTATTAAAACATCAATACCATCACGCTGAATAAGGAAGGCTTTAATCGCCCTGTCAACTGCCTCAGCATCACTCACATCTGCTTTGACCAGCGTAGCATCTCCACCCACCCGGCGGATTTCGATAAGCGTTTCCTCGGCCCCCTTGTCAAAGCGATGGTAACCAACCCCGACGAAGGCACCCTCGTCGGCAAAGGCTTTAGCGATGATCCTTCCCAATCCTCGAGAAGCACCCGTGACTAACACAGTTGAACCGTCCCAACGCATCAGGTCAAGTCCTCCTCTCGTGTGTGAAAACTGTGGCGGTAGGGACTGACTTTTAAGCTAAGGTTATTGATTGCTGGAGCCGAGATGGTCTTTAAAGGGCAGCCACTAACTTGAAAGGCATCCAATCCAGCGTGCCAATACGGTTGGTGAAGCAACGCCTTACCGACGTAATCATCTCGCGCAGGCGAATATCCTGCTACTAAAACATGCCCCACCATTTCTCCATCACAGGTAATTTCCGCATCAGTGTTTACAGGGTCCGGCGTAGTAAAACAAGTGAGTCTGCGTGTCCATCCAGTCTGTCGAAGGGTGTGTATTGCTTCAGCACCGGGGTATGTATTTTTCTGCGAGGACAATCGCCACTGCAGCTGCAACTCCAAAGGTGTGAGATTATACTGACCTTCTTTATTGATATCAAAGAAGAAATTTTCCAATACACATTGGGCTCGGACGGATTCGTCGGCGAGTGCCATCTCAAATGCTGCACCCGTAGCAAGCAAATTTTCAATCCAACTGTCTTTTTGGTCGGTCGGCATCAATAGGTGATACCCATATTCCCCTGTCCTACCCGCACGAAACACAAACATTTCATCCAAGACCAGCATCCCCAAATAGGGCAAACCGAGTATGTCGGGTCCAAATACTTCCGCACACAGTTCCCAAGCATAGGGACCATCAATTGCTAAGTTATCGTATGACTTGCTGAAATCGACGATTGAAAAATCGGTAATACCGGTTGCGTGACTGATAATCCAGTTGGCAATCTCATCAGCACTGGATCCATAGCCAATCAGATACGCATTTTCGCCTTCTCGGCAAACATAGACATCGGCAAAAGGGATACCCGTATCGTCCAGCAGCAATGTGTGCTTCATCTGCCCATCTTGAAGAAAGATATCGCAGGGGCATACGGCATCAAGCGCATCAAAGGCTTGGCTGCCAGTCAACTGCAGGCAACGCAGCTCAGGTTCTTCAGCGAAAGCCACCGAGTTACGAATGGCATGATAGCTAACTTCAGCTTCCGTCATCAAGATTATCCTCACTTTGACTCAGTACCACATCCACAAGGGAATTAATTGTTCGTAGGGCGAACATGCTATCACCGTCATTCAGTGAAACTCCGAATTCCGATTCCAAAGCCACAACGATCTCGACAGCATCTACAGAGTCAAGCCCGAGTCCGGTACCGAAAAGCGGTGTATCTGGATCTAATTCTTCAGAAGAACGATCAAGTTGCAGACCGGAAATTAGCAGTTCAATCACACGATTGAGTGTATTTTCACGATGTTCAATTTTTTCTCTTAGTTCAGGTCGCATGCTTTGCTCCCAGTTTCCAGAATGACAGTTGCACCTACAGATCCCTCACCTCGGTTACTAATAAGGAAAGGCCCTTTTGCACCTGCTTTTAAGGCATCCATAGCAGCGATAACTGCCCAAAGTCCAGCAACGGTAGGAGGTCCCGGAACAGCCATCAGCACAACCTCTTCGCGGTTGAGAGATGCTTTCGCCAACGCCCGTTCAGTAGCTAATTGACAATTTGTTGCGAGTGCCCATCCGGTTAGGTTAATAGGAGCCGACGCTTCTCCCACTTTGAGAAGAATGCTTGCAGCTCCATTTTCATAATTATCCGATTCGTCCGGTTCGTCAACTGCTGCAGCCAATAGGTGATTAACATCATCACGCCAGGCGAGGTGGTCTGCCGCTAAAATAAGAGCGGTCAGTCCACTGTCTACTCCGGTTGAGAGTGTCGCTGTGGGACCCTTTAATCCGAAAAGTCTGCAACAAACGCCGGTTGCATAGTTACAGACCATTCGCGTGAAGGCTGAAGCGGAGAGATGCGCTAACCCACGCATCTGAACACTTTTATCAAAAGCCTCTACACTTTCTGGCGAAACTCGGGTCTGACCGACGAAAAGCCCAATCCTTTCGCAGTCCGGTGTTCGCAGCCTCACTCCGGCATCTGCTAAAGCAGTACCGGTTGCACCGGCGAGAAGACGGGCTGACATATCTATTCCTCGCAACTCGGGGCGTGGCGCGAACTGGTTAACTTGTTGACCGTCTTGAACGATTCCGGCACCGGTAAGGCTTATAGGACGCGGGACTTCTCTCTGGTCTCGTGGTGTCCCATTTGCTTGTCCAAAAACTAAGGCAGTGTTGACCCCTCCAAAGGCTGCATTGGTACATACGGCGTGCTGTATCACATACGGTCTTGGTTTTGGCTCTGCAACGGGATCCGTCGGAGCGTTGCGACGAGGTTTCGTGGAATTGATGGTGGGGGGGACGACTTTGTGCGCCATCGCCATCAAAGTTACCACCGCCTCAAGCGCGCCAGCAGCACCCTGCGCGTGGCCAAGAAAACTCTTACTCGAACTGACAGGCAGTTGGTCAGCGGAATCAGTAAAGACACGCTGAATCGCACGCCACTCAGACGCATCGTTCGCCGCTGTTCCTGTGCCGTGAGCATTGAGATAGTCAATTTCCTCAGGGGCAAGCCCTGCATCTCCTATTGCGTTGGCGAGGGCTTTCGCCATTCCTAAACCTGAGGGAATAGGTGTTGTGTCATGGTAGGCATCAGCGGACAGCCCGCAGCCCATGAACACTGCCAAAGGCGAAACACCTCGTGCCTTCGCAGTGCTTTCAGACTCAAGAAGCATAAACGCAGCCCCTTCACCGAGTGTGGTTCCCATATTCGTGCTGAACGGGGCACAAGGGTATTTAGATAGAAGCCCCAGACTATGAAAGCCGGCAAAAATCTCTGGACTGAGAATATCTACGCCACCTGCAAGAACAAACTCAACGGCTCCCTGTCGCACAAGATTCGCAGCGAATCCGATCGCATGTGCGGATGATGCACAGGCAGTTGAAAGGGTGATAGCAAGCCTTTCAAGTTTTAGGGCGTGTACGAGTTCAGCGGTTACACTGTGTATCTCCTTCCCCAATAGTCCATTACAAGTCCCAAGCACCAAGGCGACTCGATCCCGATTGACAATTTTGGCATGTTGGAGAGCCTCGATGGCTGCAGCACATCCGTAAGCCAAGAGACGTTGTGCTTCAGTATCATAGCAATCGCCACAAGACACCACCGCCCCAAGTTGAGTATCAAATGAATCAACGTTGAAACGATTAATCGGAGCAATACCGCTGGCCCCTTGTTCTATGGCATGCCAAAGTGTTCGAATGTTTTCGCCCAAGGCACAACATACCCCGAGCCCAGTGACTACGATTTTCATGGGCCATCAAATATATCTACAATCCCTCCAATGAGGATAATACAACAACTAAACGTCGCAAATAACACAGCTCCGATGGTCATAAGTGCTCCAACGTTGCCCACTCCCGTATCCATGTCTCCACCACCAATTGCGATTAGGCCCAAACCGCTCACAAAGACTACACCACTAATCCCAAGCATAAATAAACCTGTTCTGTACCAACCATCGCTTGGTTCGCTACCACTTTGTTTTGCTATATTTTCCGTTTTCGGCAACTGTTGTGGTTTGCGTTGCTCTTGGCTGGCATCATCTGGCGAATTTTCGTAGTTTATACCTTCATTTGTCACCAGTTGATAGCCAATGGGAATATCTTCAAGATCCTGCCTTTGCCAATACCGAGCCGCGTTTTCTGCTTCCTTAAGCCGGGCTTTAAAAGCTGCCTGCCCTATGCGCGCCGCCATAAATCGCTGCGTTTCAGCAGCGGAACCTGATACGGCTGTAAGTTTTTCGCATTTGGTGACATATTCGTTAATAAACATGTCTGAGGAATGCTTCAAACGATCAATGATACGTTGACCTATCACATGCAGCTGCTTTCGACGACGATTAGATGCCCCAACAGCGGCAGCTTCAAGGTCCATTGCCTCAAGCGTTTGGGCACCGAGCGTGGGATCCTCACGGAGAACTGATTGAATATCGGCTCGCGCAGTCGGAGACAGCGACTTCATCTGATTCATTGTGCCAAAGGCCGCTGCATCCATCTCTGGCGCAGAGTATTGAAGCCTTTTCTGGACACCCGGATGCACTTGGCCGGCTACCGATAGATCACCGAAGTTGCCGACAAGCAAAAGAGAGCGCATACTTTGACGGAACAGCTGCGCGTCTTTTTCACTCATCGGTTTCTGTTGAAATTTACTGATAGCGTGTCCTCCATCTGGGTTTTCCACAATGCGATTCATTGCTTCATCCGAAGCAATTAGAAAACGATCCATCTCCAAAGGCGTAACATTGGGCCAACTTGGGGCAATAACTTGGCTGATCCCTGCGCAACCGGTGACACCTGCAGCCAGTGCGCCCATACCACCTATCAAAAAATCTCTTCTCTTCATTTTATTTTCTCCTTTTGTTTAGCGAGATTATGTAGCAACTGCTTGCCAGTTTCTAATCCTATCCAGAAATCAGACGCAAACTTTGCGGCGGCTTCACTCATCTGTGCCGCTGCATATTCTGTGCTACCAGTAAAAGCACAAGCGGTACCGATCCCTTGCCAAAGTTGCTTACGTCGGTCCAGTAAAAATCCGTCAATAGTATGTACAATAGGTTCAACGCAACCGATATGAACAAACCACAATGCACGTCCGAGACCACTATCATAAAAAGTGCTTAATTCGCCAGTGTTCATAGGAAATCCTCTGCCTGTGAACCGCTGGGAATGGAAGAATCCTTGGTGAAAGCCGTACCCGTCTACAACTGCGAACCTATAATGTGAACCTAACACCGTCGGTGACCAATCAAGCGGTTTGCCCAAGCGCGCACTTGCCCATCCGACACCAATCGCAACAAGTGTCTGTTCTTCAGCAGATCTACCGTCAAATAAGACACAGAGCCTGCTATATGGTACTGGGCTTAATTCATCCATTAAGGTAAGTGCCATAGCCATACCTTCAATCGCGAAACCACGCCCTTGAAACGGCGTAACCTGCAAGAGTTTAGGCAGTGCTTCCGGTGAAACCTTCAGTGCTTCACTGAACCCACGCAAAAAGTATGCACGTGCAGCCGATACCCGCTCATATATTTTCGGATGGACATCAATAGGCGAAGGCTGTGGTATATCACGGAATAATCGAGATAACCGCATCCCCACGCGATCAGCGTGTATACTCACCTCACTATTTCCTCTATCGTGTTGCTAAAATCCTCTAAGATATCTATATTTTCTTTTAGCCGGGCTATGAGAACATCGGCATCTTCTAAACGGTCTTCACTGGACAAATAGAGCGACTGAACATGCGCAACACAGGCTTGATCAATAAAGTGCCCAGCGTAAGAACTTCTTGGTGCTTCATACCGTTTGAAACGGTGTATCATACGTTGTTGCAGGCTCTCCAATAAGGCATTTTCCTTTTTAATCATCTGGTGAAACCAAGGGTCACAGAAATGATCGTTACAGAAAAGTAAGACATTGTAGGCGAAGTAAACAGCAGTGTCCCATGCCACTTTTTGTAGCATGGTTCCGGGTCTTCCCATTAACGCGTAGTTTCCGTGATACAACCCACAATAGTGCTGGAACATACCATTAAGCAACCCCTCACCAAATTTGGCAAACATTGCTAATTGGAGTCGATCTGCGGCAAAATCTGCCGCAATCATCTGTGTGATGAGGGTGTTCCCCACAGCGATGAAATCTCCGCCCGGTGAATAGAGCGCATCGACAAAAAAGGCGGATTCACCGCAGAGTGCCCAACGATCCGCCGAAAGTGTCCGTCGACTGAGATAAGATCTCGCTTTCATTGCGTGAAAGTCCAGATGTTCCATAGAACTGACAACCTCAGCCAGTTGCGGTTCTCTGGCTCTGAGCCACGTTAAGACCTTTTCAAATCGGTTGAGTTGCTCAAGGGCGTGCAGATTAGGATCTGCCATAATACCGACACTTGTGGCTCCACTTGGAAGCGGAATCAGCCAGATCCAGTAGCCTTTCCCCATCAAATGGTTCGTGCTAAGCCAACGCAGCCCTAGGCGTGTTCTCCTGTGATACGCTGCATCCTCGCTCCAACAATCTGGGTCTATTCGTCCAGCGAGCCGAAACCATGCAGCATTGACCTCATGTTCTTGCGTCTGTCTAAGTTTCAAACGCCGCGCGAGGAACCCTGCACGACCGGTTGCGTCAATAACCCAACGCGAGCGTAGTTTTGAATTGGGCCTACTTGTGTCGGTGACAAGTTCATGCGGATCACCGAGATTCAAACTTTTAACTTTGCACGCTTCTATAACTTCAGCACCAATCTTGCGACAGCACTCCAGAAGATGGTTCTCTAAACGTCCCCGGTCAATGTTATATGTCGGCAGATGGATTCCCGGAAGGTTCATCTTTGGTTTAGTGGGCATATCTTCTGGAATTCTGAGCAGACCATATTCCGGACGGCATCCCAGATCCCTGTTGTCTGAGTTGCTCATAAAAAAGCGCAACCCAAACTTGGGCAGGTGTGACGCAAGCAGATGATCGCCTAAGCCCAGCGTTTCTCGGAGATACCAAGAAGAGACCTCGACCATTGACTCGCCAACCTTGAAAGTTGTTTCAGGGACGGGATATCGGTGCCGCTCAAGCACAGTCACACTGAGTGTCGGAAGCGTTTGCCGCAGCTGAAGTGCCAAAGTCAATCCTGCGAGGCCGCCGCCAATAATCACTACATCGGAATAGCGCGTCATAAATAATTCTCCAATTGTGCCCCGACTATCGTACCATGGGCGACAACCTGGGTTTCAACAGACGCTTGTACCGCAAAACGGGATAAATTTTCAAGGATATGGGTCTGTTCCACTTTGTATTCAAGCAATTCACCAACCTGAACTCGACCGACGACCTCAACATCTACTGAAGCCAACATACCTATCCTGGAAGCGGCATTCATTGTGCTGTTCCCAAAAATCTCTAATAATTGCTCTAATGCATAATAATTGTCGTCAGTACCGTCTGTATTCGTTAAGAGATCACTAATATTTTCTGCGCCCAATGCGTTCGCCTCACATCTACGTTCACATGTCCAAATGAGACGCAAGAGGCTGCAGCATTGTCCCAGACCTTCAATGATGTATACCGATGGCCAGTGCAAGGGTAGTTCAGCACCGGAAAATACGGGTTCAGAGCGGCGAATGGTTCGCTCGGCATTGAGAATAGGAATATTACCACCTATGTATTCAACGATTGATTCGACCATCAGAAACGGAGGCCGATGCGGCAGGAGAAACTCTATAATCTTCATTGTCCAGATACAGAAGCGTATAAGTAAACAGCGAGGAATCCAGCCAAACAGCCCAGAGTAGCAGGACCTGCTTGGAGGTTCCGGACCTTTGCTTTGTAAGTTCGTGTATAAATATGGATATATTCTGGCGATTTACCAACAAACCTTACTGCGGGTGGTGGTTGGTGAAAATAAGCCGCATAAACCGCGCCCACGCTGCACAGAAAACCAACGGCACCCCATACACCTTGATTGACATCGGCTTTGGCATCTTGTTCAGCGGCAGCTACAGCATCCGCTAGTTCTGAGTTTTGTTGTGCCAAGGTAATAACAGGCATACTGAAAAGTAACGCTGCTAAAAAAGAACTAAAACCTGAAAAGTTGAATCTATTTTCACTTTATTTCTCCTTTTAGATTACGGTTGTCTACTTGGATGAGGTTGCTGAGGGACTTTTGGTTCCAGTCAAATTCAGGAAGTTATAAGAATTAGAGAGTTTCGGTTAAATCATGGCACCGGAATTGGCGGAAACCCTTCTCAACAGCGTTGCACCACATTAATTGTAAAAATGATAACAGGTTTCGCAAAAACAGTCAAGAAAGTCCCTAACATTCCGTTGCAAATTCCGAGATTATATGCTATTGTATTAGTATGAACGCGGAAACCTGGACCACCCCAGCGATGCAAGCCCCCGGCGCAGTTCTCCTCATCTCCTGCTACGAACTCGGACACCGACCGATCGGGATCTCTCGTCCGCTTCGTGCCCTTGAATCGGCAGGATTCGCTCCAGGGGTAATTGATATTGCTGTCGAACCACTGGATATCGAAAAGGTCGAGCGCGCACGTTTCATCGGGATATCCGTCCCGATGCACACCGCCTTACGATTAGGGGTTCATCTCTTGCACGGGATACGAGAAATCAATTCGGATGCCTCTATTTGCATGTACGGACTTTACGCGACGCTTAACGCCGATTATCTGCTTTCACACGGTGTCGATTTTTGTATCGCAGGCACAGATTCAACACAACTCGTCGCGCTGGTGGAATCCGTTGCGAAGGAAGAACCGTCTGAGGCACAAGAATCCGAGTTCTTTGCAGAACTACCGCCGCTGGAAACATACGCGCAATTTGAGGACGAAGGCGAGATTCGAACCGTCGGTTACACAGAGACGACACACGGGTGCAAGCATCTCTGCACGCACTGCCCTATTCCGCCAGTCTACAACGGCAAGTTTTTCGCTGTGCAACGCGACATTGTACTCGCTGAAATACAGGAACAGGTCGTGGAAGGTGCGACACACATCACCTTTGGCGACCCAGATTTTCTCAACGGTCCAACGCACGGACTCCGCATTCTCCGCGCGATGCACGAGGCTTTTCCAAGCCTCACCTTCGACTTTACAACCAAGATCGAGCACATTCTGAAAAACAGAGAACACTTTCCAGAATTCGCGTACCTCGGATGCCGGTTCGTCATCTCCGCGGTTGAAACGTTGAACGAACAGGTCCTGACGATTTTGGAGAAGCATCACACACGTGCCGATGTAGCGGAAGCTATTGACATTGTTCATGGAGCGGGGATAGCATTGCGTCCGACATGGGTACCGTTTACGCCGTGGACAACGTTAGACGACTACCTCGAACTCCTCCAGTTTATTGATATGCGCGGTCTTGTATATCACGTTGACCCGGTGCAGTACACCGTTCGGTTGTTGATTCCGCCCGGTTCATACCTGCTCAATCGTCCCGAAACGAAAGCACTTTCACTCGTCCTTGACGAAGCCGCCTTCAGTTATACGTGGGCACACCCCGATGCTCGAATGGACGAACTTCATAAAACGGTCAATGCCCTCGTTGAAAGCGACGCACGCGACGGTGTGGATACACTGGAAACTTTTTATCGGATATGGACACTCGCGGCTGATATGCATGGGCAGTCTCCACCAACAGAGAAAAAAGAAACGCATCTACCCGCGCCACGTCTCACCGAAGCATGGTTCTGCTGAGCGGAACCTACCGATGGGCAGTTTGCCCCAATGCATGTTTAGAAATGGATGTCCCAGTTATCTATTACAGGACTTACGCAAATTGAGCAAATATCGGATATTTAGACGCAAAAAGCGGTAATTTTTGTTCTTTAAACCCCCTAAATCCCCCTTATCAGGGGGACTTTAAGAGGGAATGCGTAAGTCCTACTATTAGCCAAAATGCGTAAGTCCGACCAACGGGCGGACTGGCTATACGGCGAACGACCTGCATACTAAACACCACTCAACCGAACCGCAAGGAAAATTAAAAATATGTCAGAACAAATTCAACAATTGCTCAATTTGGAAACTGTCCCTGTTGCTGTAACATTTCACGAAGCACAACCAGATGGGGTTTCCCGTGTGGAAAAGGTCGAAGCCTCCGGTTGCACCTATTGGCGACGTGCCGCAGAAGGCAAAACTTTTTATACGGAAGCCTCCGACCACTACAACTGCCCAATAGGGTGCTATACACACAACGTCGATTTACCACCTAAGCAAATGGAGGAACTCGAAAACACGCTCGGACTGATGGGTGAACTCGGCTACATCACTATGGAAGAAGTCCCCGGTATTCCAACACGGGAAACACCTTTCAAAAGTGCAGTCTATGCTCCGCTATCAGATGCGACAGGCACACCTGATGTCGTCATCATCTCTGGCGCGCCGAGACAGATGATGCTCTTGGCAGAAGCCGCGACCGCTGCCGGTATCGGCACCGAGAATAGCGTTATGGGACGCCCGACGTGTGCCGCGATTCCTGCTGTCATACAAGGCGGACGGAGTGTAAGTAGTTTGGGGTGTATCGGCAACCGCGTCTACACTGCTCTCTCTGACGACGACTTCTACTTCGCCTTTCCCGGCAAACACATCAACGTACTCGTCGAGAAGTTGGAAACGATTGTGAACGCGAATCAAGCGTTAGAGGCGTATCACCAGCAACGCCAATCGGATTTTTAAACTTACCTTGCGGATTTTTAAACTTACCTTGCGGAGGAACAACGTGGGTTAAGACTATCAGATGCGTTGCTTATATCCGCCTGCGCCGTTGTTGCAGGCTACTTTTTAATCTTACTCTGCGGGGAAACAAAGGTCATGCAAAAGGTTGCTGTTATTACGGGCGCGGCGAGCGGTATCGGGAAAGGATTGGCGGAACGGTTTGCCGCCGAGGGGATGAAAGTCGTTCTTGCTGACGTTGCAGAGGAACCGTTAGGTAAGCTTGCGGCAGACCTAAAGGCTAAAGGTGCGACGGTTCTCACGGTCAAAACGGATGTCTCAAACGCGACAGAGGTCGAAAACCTTGCTGCCCGGACGTTAGAGGCTTTCGGTGCGGTGCATATCCTCTGCAACAACGCTGGCGTTGTTTGTAGCCGACCTGTTTGGGAACATACCGTAGCCGACTGGGAATGGGTGTTAGGCGTTAACCTGTGGGGCGTTATCCACGGCATTCGCGCGTTTGTGCCCCGTATGCTCGCACAAGGGGATGAATGTCATATTGTTAACACTGCTTCTATCTTGGGTTTAGTGGGAGGCAGTGGCGAAGGCATCTATAAAGTAAGCAAGCACGGTGTCGTCGTGCTTTCGGAGACCCTCGCCGATGAATTGGCGCAGAAAGGTGCCAATATTCAGGTGCATGTGCTGTGTCCGGGATGGGTCCGCACCGGAATTTTGGACTCCGCCCGAAACCGTCCAGACGCATTGCGAAATCCTGCAGAGAAGAAGCAATCACAGGAAACCGTTATTGGCGGTTCACGGGACACCCGTGCCGAGATGGAGGAAGGTTTGTCCCCTACAGCGGTAGCAGCGCATGTCTATAACGCCATTCAGAACGGCACCTTCTATATCCACACACACCCTGAGCACAAGGCATGGATTCGCGAGCGCATGGAGCGTATTCTCGAATAGGGTACCTTTTCTACACCCCATTCATCAAGTCAAATCAAGGACACTTCGTGCGACTTCACCCCTTGCCAAAGCCTCGAATGCATCGTTGATCCCTTCCAATGGATAGGTGCGCGTGACGAGTTCGTCGAGTTTAAGCTGTCCTGCTTTATAGAGCGAAACCAACCGCGGGAAATCCACATGCGGGCGCGCAGTCCCGTACATCGAACCGATAACCATTTTCTCTGGCATTAGCATCCGTGCATCAAACTCGACTGGCGTGTTTTCCGGCGCATGCCCAACAAACACTGTTACACCTCTACTGCGGGTGCAAAGGATTGCCTGTCGGAACGTTTCACCAATCAACCCGATTGCCTCAAAAGCATAGTGGACACCGCGTCCATCGGTAATTTCCTTGATCCGCTCCACAGGATCTACCTCGGAGGCGTTAACCGTGTGGGTGGCACCGAACTGCTTACCGAGTTCAAGTTTGTTGTCGAGTACATCGACAGCAATAATAGGTTCACCACCAGAGATCGCGGCACCTTGTATGCAATTGAGTCCGACACCTCCACATCCAAAAACAGCGACTGAACTGCCGGGTGCGATTTCTGCAGTATTGATAGCCGCGCCGACACCCGTCATCACCCCACACCCGATGAGCGCGGCTTGTGCAAACGGCATGTCCTTATCGATGGGAACAACTGCGTCCTGTGGGACGAGCGTCTCAGTGCCGAATGTTCCTAATCCGGACATCTGGTCGATCTCTCGTCCACTCGATTTTATAGCGGGTCTACCCGATCCGTCGGACGGAAGTGCACACAAATTTGGATACCCTTTCTGACACATTTCACAGTATCCACAGTTCCGTTTCCATGAAAGGATAACATGGTCGCCGACCTGGACTTGCGTTACATCGCTTCCGACCTCTTCAATGATTCCAGCCCCTTCATGTCCAAGAATGACAGGTAACCTGACGAAGGGCCAATCGCCCTTGACGACGTGCCAATCGGAGTGGCAGACCCCGCTGGCGACCAGCCGTACCCGTACCTGATTCGCACTTGGACGCGGTAAGTCGAACTCTTCAATCTTTAAGTGTGTGTCCGTTTCGTACAATACTGCGGCTTTCATGGGGTTCCTCCAAAATTTGATCTGAACCGATTAAGACTTTAGCGGGTATCATGGGTATTATTATATCACCTTTGGGAAAAGATACAAGTTGGTATCGCGACCAGGAGATCGCTCCTACAAGAATAGCGGTCAGCAATCAGTAATCAACAGTCAGTAAGAATCGGGAGAAACACCCAAGCAAAACATCCTCCCACAGAGAAACCAACTTATCAAGAGCAATGGGACAAGTCAGGAATCGGGAATCGGAGTTCCCTCCTACAAGTGGGCTGAATACTTCGATTTTAGATTGACATCTGCTTCTTAAAACACTATAATAAATTGAAAGGCTCTCTATGGGACGTCTACAAACTGCCCTTAAAACACAATAGAGGAGGATCGATGTGTTTCGTTTTAATTTGCCCCGGAACCTTATATTAAAGAGTCGGAGCATCGTGCTCGTCGGCATCTGTGTTTTTGTTACGCTTTCGTGTGGGAGCGGGGTAATTCAGAATTTTGAGGGCATCCGGATCCATTCGGATCCACGCGTTGATAGGATCGACCTACGGATTTATCTGGTTGATAGAAACGGCATTCCGCTGATATGGAATCAGAGTATCCTCAGTCCAAGCGTTGGTGTGAGTACTGTTTCTGAAGCAGATTTCACCACCAATGCCAAGGTTTACTCTATGCGTAACGGACAGCAACATAAAAAAGTCTACGATGGACGGCTCCTCGATCTCCGATGGTCACAGGAACTCAATAGACTCGATCGACTCATGACTGCGGAAATCCCGCGTGGCTTCATTGATGACGACCCAGAACGCGATACGCATTTAGGTATTATCATCGTTGAAATCCAAACTGAGAAACAGGGTCCCTTCTCGGACACTTTAGAGAGAACCGCCATCTATAAGTATTAAAATAGCCATCAGCGGTCAGCAGTCAGCAAAAGACAGGAATGGAAGAGAAGAAGAATGGAAGAGAGTGTACTCAGTCTACCAGTTTCCTTCCAGCCAAATGCCGACAACTGAAAGCCGATAGCCGATTCAAACTAAAACATCTTACCCGATAACTATGGTAGATTTTAGAATTACTTAGACACTCTAAAGAAGCGAGGTTAGAAACCTCGCCAGCGGAGAAGGGTCGTTAAAAACTACTCCTCTGATAACTGAAAACGACTAAACAATATGCCCATTCACACACAGGACTATCGACATTGGGAGGGCACACTGAACCCGCGCCCTTATACACGATGGTGGATTATCACAAAAGCGGAGTTAAGACTGCTGGCACAACGCAAAATTGTCCGATTAATTGTTGCCGTTCCTCCCTTAATCTACATCTTGGTTCACGCAACCCTTATTTTCATCCTTAATCAGGTGCCGGGGGTGGCGTTTTCGTTTAGCATTGACAACGAGTTTTTTCAGAAATTTCTATTCCGAAACCCCGGTACAGGTCCCCCTTCCTCATTCCTCATCGCGCTAATTGCTATTTTCGGCGGTGCTGGATTAATTGCTACCGATCTGAAGAACAACGCACTCTCCCTCTATCTCTCCAAACCTATCTCATGGATAGATTACCTGATCGGAAAATTTGCTGTCATCGGTATCTTGATTGGCTGCCTCACGTTGGTGCCAGGACTATTGCTGTTTCTTGAACATGTGCTACTGACTGATACCTCTTTTCTGGAAGAGAATTACTGGATCCCGCTCTCGATTGTCGCCTACTCGGTGCTTATTACACTTACTCCCAGCCTCTTGATGTTATTGTTTTCATCGCTTACCTCAAATCCGCGCTATGCCATCATCGGCTTCTGTGCCGTGTGGTTCGGTTCGCACGCTATCTACGAAATACTCAAAGTGATGACCCGCACCAGCAAAATGGCGTTAGTCTCCATTTGGGCAAACTACGACATTCTCGGTACAGCCCTATTTGCCGGTTCCCCGGACTATGCTGTGCATTGGGCGTGGGCACTCCTCGTTCAGGTTGCCTTGATAGCCCTCTGCTTTTTCGTGCTCCATCGTCGGATTCGTGCAGTCGAAATCGTCAAGTAACTATTGCGTCGCGAATGGAAAATCGCTCCTACTGGTTAGCGTAGCCTCGCGCCATTCGCATCCCACATCTCATCTTCAGAATAAACCTGGGGTGGTGTTATCGGGATCAACGTCGGCAACCAGTCTGCGCGAAATTGCTGCACTAACCGCACAGCATTCTGATACGCAATCCGTTCCTTTGTTTCATCATCAAGTGCTGCGGATTCAATCTGTGCCTGCACGAGACGAAAATCGTAATATGGTAGGTCGCTCCCGAACATAATCCTATCGTTACCGAGATTATTAACGAGGTGCACGAGGTCCCAATTCACATCTGCACCTTCCGGCTTCTGCGCCACATCAAACCAGACATTGTCGCATTTCCCACACATTTCAATCGCATCGAGATGCCCTGCTTTGTTCATCGAAACATGCCCGATAATAAACGTTATCGACGGAAACCGCTGCGCGTAAGCGGCAATATTTTGGGTAGATCCTGCCTGATGTAGCAGACATAACCCGTTGTGCATCGCTACCACTTCTAAAAATGCGTAGAGTTCACCGCCGAGCGAATGTCCAGACAGTCCAGGATGGCACATAAACCCGACCAAACCGTCTTCTTGCATGGCTCTGTCTAACTCGTCAGCTCCCGCTTGTTCGTGTCGGACTTCAGCGATCCCAAGTCCCATCGGAAAGCGTTCTGGATAGAGTTTGCATGCGTTGGCAATCGTCTTG
The DNA here is from genome assembly GCA_965232545.1 of Candidatus Poribacteria bacterium. Classification (GTDB taxonomy): domain Bacteria; phylum Poribacteria; class WGA-4E; order WGA-4E; family WGA-3G; genus WGA-3G. The sequence goes on along the minus strand of OZ246979.1, from coordinate 5,107,535 downwards.
TGTTGTGCGCGTGTGTCCAATACACCCCGTGCCTGCGGACTTCCTCCTGTTGGACACGGAATCGCACCAATAACATCTGCCGAAGCCATCCGGGCGAGACATCGCCCGACGCTCTGACCCACAGCCGGTGCGCGTGATACCGTCATACCAATGTGACAATGGACATCGAAATAGGGACGCATAATTTCTGTCAAAATAGCATCTCGAAAAAGGGCTATTCTGCCAACCCAAACCGTCGTGCAGCATTTGTTAATTTCAGCGTTACTTGTGCCACGAGTTGGCTAACGCGGGATTTAGAGACATTTAACGCTTTAGCAATTTCGTGGTTTTGCCGATTTTTACGAAGATAGATAAAAACTTTACGTTCGCGAGGTGTTAGTATTTTCAAGAGTTCCGGTAGTACAGATGCAAAACTAATATCTCGAACGAGTCTATTCTCAAATTCCGCGTGAGGGTCCGAAAATTGCCACAGGGATTCGATCTCCGGCTCGTCCGCTGAATCTGACATTTCGTGGGGGTTCCACTCCTCATTAGGCATAGACACTTCGCGGGTACTGTGTCTCACCTCTCTCTCTTTCGCATCCATCAGGGCACCGCAGATACGTACGCGGATAAAACTCCTGAAATTGGCACCACTTTCATGCTCTGGATTGAAGGTGGGTCCCTTATCAATGAGCGTCAGGGAGGCGACCTGCAACAAATCTTCACGGAGGTCGTTGCGCTGTGGTGCCGCGTTGGCTATACACGCCGCGCAATACGTCAAATCGGGCAAAAACGATTTCACCGTTTTATTATCTGGTAAGAAGATGCCTTGATGTTTATAGGGCGGACATTTAACACCTGTCAATTGACACCTTAAAGTCATCTATTTATCCTCCATTTCCCGAAGTGTGCACGTTTCCACATATCCTGCAAGAACCCATTATGCCAGCAACCCATTACGCCTGTGAGTTATTATACTGCTTTCACAGGAAAAATTCAACCCAAAGAGACTATGGATTCAAATGCTGCTTCCACTTCGGGGCAGGCGCGAATGCTGAAACTGCAGCATCTTCAGTATCAAAATGCTCAAAAACATTCATGAGCCGACTGAGAATCAGCAGATTCTTGATGTGTTTTCCAACACTGATAAGCCCAATGCGGGTTCCGTTCCGTGCTGCCATGTCATGCACATGCACCAACATGCCGAGACAAGAACTATCTATCTTGTGGATATGCTCGAAATTGATCAGAAGGTAGGGGGCATTGGCATCATCTAACCACAAAGCGAGTTTTTCTCGCAATTCCGATACTACGGGTCCCACAATTTTCCCATTTGGTTCCAAAATTGGAACACCACCTTTCAGATGGATCGTAATTGCCATGAGTTTTCTCCTTTTTGTCTGGAAAATTGAAACATAGATAAACCCTGTTACTTTAACTATAGATATGAAATCGAAAAAGTTTAGGATAAATTTCATAATTTTTGGAAAATTTGACGAAAAATCCGTGCTGTGATAGTAAATGAGCGGTTTTATAGTAAAGTTTATAATTACCCGGACATTAACAACGGACGAGGTTACAAACCTCGTCAGCGGTGGTGTGGGGTTAACTCGCTGAATAACTGGCTACATATTTTCAGGCTTTACTATAAAGGAGAAAATAAAGGAGATTTGATGGGTCGGTGTTGGAAAGGAGCAAGGCTTCCGTTGAAAATAATTTGACTTTCGTCAAAAGACGACGGAAACCTTTGATAGTGGAGATCAGGTATCCTTTAATCGTTAGAATTCCGGCACAGGCGTGTAGGTGTTAAAACCATCTGTCCTGTCTTCACCTTGCAGCAGATAAATATAATGTGCGCGCCTCCACTCTGCACCCGGGTAGCGGACATTCGCAGGCATGTAGCGCATTGTGTAACCACATCGCCGTTTCTGCGAGACGTTCGGACTGGAGTTATGGATAGTCCATGCATCATGAAAATGGCACTCGCCAACTTCCAGTTCCAAATTAACTACTTTTGATGTATCTAAGTCTGCCTCGACAACTTCGCTTCCGAAGAGGTTATTCGTACGATCAACATCTTCATAACGGCGATCCTGTAATCTGTGGCTACCGGCGACCACACGCATACAGCCGTTTTCGACCTTCGATTCATCAACTGCCAGCCACATCGTGATAACGTCCATCGGTTCAAGAGATTCACCCCAGTAGACCCCGTCTTGATGCCACGGGACCGCCATACCATCGTGTTCGCGTTTGCTAATAAAGTGGCTCGACCAGAGCACAATATCCGGTCCGATAAACCGTTCTACAACCTTCAATACCCGTGGGTGCGTTAGGTATTTGAACAAAAACGGGTGCTCAAAGTGCGGAACGTCCATTTGTTCAGGACGTCTACCTTCCGGCAAATTCTCAATCATTTCGTCCACATAATCCCGGAGTGTATCCAACTCCGATTTTGTGAAGATCCGTCCAAACGTGATATAGCCGTTTTCTTTGTAAAACTCAACCTGCTCATCGGAGACAGTTGTTTCCAATTGCCAGTCCATATTTTCCTCCTTTCAGTAATTCTATTATAGCCGTGACTCGTAGAAAGATCAAGTTAGAAAAAGCAGAATAGCCATCGGCAATCAGCAGTCGGCAATCAGTAAGAATCGCGAGCATGCGGGAAATTGGGGAAACACCCTATCAAAAACCCCAAGCAAAAACACTCGCTCCTACAGGAAAAGAGGGCATTGGAATTCGGTGTTCCTACCTACCGAGGCACCGAACTTGACAATTCGCGGTGCTTATGCTAAATTATCAACTATGAAAATTGTAGTTGCCCCCGATTCATTTAAAGGGAGTGTCAGTGCTCTCGAAGCCGCGAGTGCCATGGAACACGGACTCCGTCGCGTGTTTCCCGATGCTGTCATTGAGAAAATACCAATGGCGGACGGTGGTGAGGGGACAGTGCAATCGCTTGTTGATGCCACGGGTGGGCATCTTCAAACACGCCGTGTGCTGGGTCCACTCGAAAACGAGGTCGATGCACAATTCGGTATCCTCTCCGACGGAGAGACTGCTGTCATTGAGATGGCATCCGCCTCCGGTCTCACACTCGTTGAACCACACGAACGGAATCCACTTCGGACCACCACATACGGGACTGGACAGCTTATTCATGCCGCTCTGGAAGCGGGGTGCAGACGTTTGATTATCGGTATCGGTGGGAGTGCGACAAACGATGGTGGTGCTGGAATGGCGGAGGCACTCGGTGTCCGGTCGCTGGATACGAACGGAAAACAGATTCAGCGCGGTGGTGGGAATCTTGGACAATTAACGTCAATAGATGTAACCGAATTACATCCTGCTATTGCCGAAACTGAAACCGTTGTCGCTTGTGATGTCAACAATCCTTTGACTGGACGAGACGGGGCATCACACGTCTACGGACCACAGAAGGGGGCAACCCCTGAAATGATCAAAACGTTAGATGGGCACCTCGCACATTTTGACAAGATTTTGACGCACACTCTCGGAAAATCCTTTAATGACATTCCGGGCGCGGGCGCGGCGGGTGGATTAGGGGCAGGATTGATGGCGTTCCTCAATGCGGAATTGCGACTCGGTATCGATATTATGATTGATGCCGTTAATCTCAGGGAACGGGTAAAAGGTGCTGCCGTCGTTTTCACCGGTGAGGGGCAACTGGACTTTCAGACGGCGTTTGGGAAAACGCCTGTCGGTGTTGCGAAGATCGCGAAAGCGCACAACATCCCGGTTATAGCAATCGCTGGCGGTATCGCTGAAGGGGCTGAAGCCGTTTATGATGCCGGTATCGATGCGATGTTAGGCATCGTACAAGAACCTATGTCTCTTGAAAATGCCGTTACAGACGCGTCGCGGTTGATCGCCGACACAGCGGAACAAGCGGCACGGTTGATTGCTATCGGCCAGAATAAGCGGCGCATGGCTGGAAGAACGGCAGGGGAGAAGAACGGAGAATGAACGGATGGATGGAAGATGGAAGGATGGTAGATGGGAAGGGAGAAGAGGGAAGAACGGAAGGCTGGAAGAACAGAAGAGGAGAAGGAGAGGGAAGAACGGAACGGAGGAAGAACGGCAGGGGAGAAGAACGGAGAATGAACGGATGGATGGAAGATGGGAAGGATGGGGACTCCAACCTTCCTATCAACATTCGATTTTACAACGGCAGCACCGGTGTATCTTTCGTGATAGACCCCCGAATGAATTCGGGGGAAACCTCTGCAAAAGTTAAGCAGAAGCATTCGTGGCTTCAAACGACATTGCTTTTGTTTTGAGAATGTCAAAAACGAAAGTCTTACGATGCCTAAGCACAAGGGACACTATCCCGACCCCGCACCGAAGTGCCTTATGAACAATTTGACGTGCTACGAGAGGCTATTAACCTCTTTACATTCTCGTGGGATACAACATGACTTGGATTTCCCGAACACGTGACGAGCATATTTTAGATATTTATGAGGTGTATGAGGCTTTTACGTAGTTGTCTCAATATCAAGCAATATACCAGTGCAACAACTCACAACCAATGCCGAATACACTCATATTAAAACACATTTCAGACCAAATGTCAAGGAAAAAATGAACGTTTTGGTCCTTTCCAAGAGGGCGGTGTCTACATCCCCCGAATGAATTCAGGGGTTTTGACACCGAAATACGATAAAATCGTTCGTCTCGATTTGCCACTGCTTCAGATCTGTAGCGAGCGACTGGATGCGGTCGGCATGTTCAGGCAAATGTGCGAGGTTTGTCGTCTCCCAAGGATCCTGCTCTAAATCGAAAAGTTGGATACAATCCGTGCCAGCACCGGTCTCCTCGGAGACATAGTAACGAATCAATTTCCAACGTCCATCGCTGATTGTGCGGTGAATGTCTCTATACGCCGCAAAGACTGTCGCGCGCACCTGTTCAACACGACCGTTCATCAATGGCACTAAACTGCACCCTTCAGTTGTCTCTGGGCAAGCAACATCGGTGAGGTCACAGACAGTCGGAAACACATCATATAGATAGGTTAACGCATCAACTGTTTCCGCTTCGGGGATCCCCGGTCCAGCAAATATGGAAGGCACGTGGATGCTATGGTTATAGAGATTCTGTTTTCCCAACAGCCCGTGTTGCCCAACAGCGAGTCCGTGGTCAGCGGTGTAGACGATGATTGTGTTGTCGAGGTGTCCGGTCGCTTCCAATGTACTTAGCACGCGTCCCATCTCGGCATCCATGTGCGTAATCATCCCGTAGTAATCGGCGATATGTTGTTGAACAATTTCAGGCGTGCGAGGGAAGGGTGCCAACACTTCGTCCCGAATGCGCATTTCACCGTTGTCGAACGGATGTTCGGGGAGGAAGTTTTCAGGGACAGGTATATCTTCTGGCGGATACATCGTCGCGTATTCTCCGGGTGCTGTTCTCGGATCGTGCGGTGAAGTAAAGGAGAGGTAAAGGAAAAATGGATCCGTTTCATCGTAGTTTTCTATAAATTGCACGGCGGCGTCTGTAAATAGTTCCGTAGAAAACTTTTCTCCTATGTACTTGGCATCATCCGGGTATTTTCCTGTTGGATCGAAATCGAAAACTGGCACTTTATATTGATCGCTCATTCCACCAAAGAAAATCTTGGCACCGTCATCGAAACTGTCGGTAAACGTTTGTCGGTCATTGTGCCATTTGCCAGAAAAAAATGTGTGATACCCCGCCTCGCGCATTACCTGTGGCCAGACTGCCAAATCTCGGTTAATCTGGTTTCCACCGCTACGGAAAAGATTCGCACTCGTGAGGACAGCAGCGCGGCTCGGTACACAGACTGCACCAACAAGCGATCCCATAATGTGAGTTTGGCGGAAGGTTGTCCCGCGTGCCATGAGTGAATCCATCGTTGGTGTTTTGACTGTTGGGTCGCCCATGCCACGAATGGCATCCCATCGATGGTCGTCGGCGATCATGAAAAGAACGTTGGGTCGTGACATATTTTTAATTTTCCTTTTTTAAATTTACCTTGCGGGAGAACGACGGGCGTTCAATCCTTGACGGACGTTCCTTAAACCCGCGCTCCACTTCGTTACGCGCTACGGTTTTTGATGCTACAAAGAATGCGAAAAAAACTGTACATATCCTTATTTCAGTCGCGACTTAACCAGAAACCTGCTCGTAATGTAATGGAGAGCAGTCCAGGAGGCCATAATTAAAAAGATGAAAATTGCTAAGATTGAACAATTCTACCCGCGTCGCCGGATGCGTCTCGTGAAAATAACAACGGATACCGGTATTGTCGGATGGGGAGAAACCACGCTTGAAGGTAAACCTAAGAGTACCTGGGCGGCTGTCGAAGAACTCTCCGAGTATTTCATCGGCAAAGATCCGCTCCGTATTGAACATCACTGGCAACATGTCTACCGATCTGCCTTTTTCCGAGGCGGAAATATTCTGATGTCCGCCCTGTCCGGTATTGATCAGGCGTTGTGGGACATCGCTGGAAAACACTACGGTGTACCTGCCTACGAACTATTGGGTGGTGCGGTACGCGACCGCCTCCGCGTTTATGCACATTGGGGCATCGGAAGTTTGACAGATGAAGGAAAAGCATCTGCGAAAGAACGCCTTGAATTCCTACAGCAAAAAGGTGGCTATACAGCGTTTAAAAGTGGTCCCGGTGGTAAATGGCGTGGACATGAACCTCCCGCAGTGATTGATGAATTTGTGGAGCGTGCCTACCTCATGCGTGAATGGGTGGGCCCCGATGTCGAACTCGCCTTCGATTTTCACGGTAAGATGACCCCTGCCCTGGCAATTGAGATCTGTCACGAACTTAAAGGGATGCGTCCAATGTTCGTCGAGGAACCGATTCCGCAAGAGAACGTTGACGCACTCAAACAGGTGTCCGACCATGTGCCGTTTCCAATCGCGACTGGGGAACGTCTGCTTACCCGCTGGGGTTTCCGAGAGATATTTGAGAAACAAGCGGTCGCTTACCTACAGCCCGATACCTCACACACCGGCGGTATCACTGAATTGAAAAAGATTGCGAACATGGCGGAAGTCTACTATATGCACATCGCCCCACATTGTGCGATTGGACCCGTTGCCTTCTCTGCTTCCCTTCACGTTGATGCGGTTGTCCCGAACTTCCTCATTCAGGAACAGATAGATGACGGCCTGGGAGCAGGACTGTTGACTGAAGAGTGGCACGTCACAGACGGCCATATTGCGTTGCCGACACAGCCGGGACTCGGTTTTGAGATTGATGAAAAGGAAGCGGAGCAGATACTTGATACCTATCCAGAAGAACTCGGCGGCGAATTTTATTATGATACCGATGGCAGCGTCGCGGATTGGTAGGTATTGGCTGTCGGCTTTCAGCAGTCAGCCATCAGTTTTTAAGCCGTATTGCGTTCCTTGTTCGCTGACGAAGTTTCCTAACCTCGCCAGCAAAGAGACGTAGAAGGCTCTCCCTTAACTCAACTTGCGCTTAGACCACGGGTTTCCGGCTTGCGACGTAGGGCGGTTCAAGCATCAACTTCTGGTCCTCGTCTGACATGAGGTTACGAAGTTCATCGTCGTACCTCCCCTGTCCCCACGAGGCGTGTCCCGGTGAGTATTTGAACAGAATGGAGCGTCGTTCGTGCGAGGCAGTCCAAGGGAGGGTGCCGTGTGTCATCGCCTCTGTGAAGATGACAACATCGCCCGCTTTTTGATGGACAGGTGCCATACAAATCTTGTTGTCCTGCACTGGCCGGAACTCCGCAGGACACGGATAGTTGCTCTTATGGCTACCCGGTATACAACAGAAACCCCCGTGTCCGGGCAGCATATCCGTTAAAGCCCACGATACAACGGTTAAGCCGTTGTACATTCGATCGTTTCGGAAGACGTAATACTGCGCTGGGTCGTAGGGTGTCCCACCCCCGTGAAGTGTACCGCCCGGATTTCCCTCTATCATCAAGATGCCGTAAACATGATCCAACCGGAATTTAGGACCAACAATCTCTGCTAAAAAGGGCATGATACGTGGATGATTCAGAAGTTTGCGGAACGCATCGTTCTCCCAGTTCAAGAATCCCCCAAACCTCTGTGAATGGACATCATCATCTACCGGATCCGGGTAATTTTGTGCATCGATAAGGGTATTGAGTTCTGCAATCTCGTTTGTTCCTAAAACGCCTTCGATGTTCACATACCCCCAAAGGTCGAACAGATATTTATCTTCAGGACTCATTTTTTAAATTTTCCTTGCGGTTAAACGATATGGGTTAGAACTTTAACCTGCCTTTCTGAGTATCCGCCCTCCATTTCATTACGAGCTACGGTCCCGCTTGTAGGAGGGACTCCGATTCTCGACAGGATGAGCGAAAACCAGCACTATCTTTTCCCAAACCGAATAATAAGAAACCTATTGATGTGCCGAGCGCGAGGTGGGCTCAAGCCGCGTGACAACGATCTGTTCTCTGTCGATCAGTTCACCGACACGTGATGAGATTTCATTTACCCACCGGTCATCTTCATAAACGGCTGCGTAGAGTTGCTCTCGCTGTGCTTCGCTCTCAAAACGGCGAATCCAGACGTAAAGATCGTCCTCTTCTTCACCGATGAAACTGCCAATCACAACCATCCCTTTAGAAATCTGGAAGGGAAGGATCGTTTCTTCCATGTATTTCACCCAATTCTCGCGTTGACCGGGTTTCGTTCTGTACTGTCGTAGTTCAAAAAAAGCCATGCAAATCTCCTTTTTTAATGGCTGTCGGCTTTCAGCCATCAGCCGTCAGTGTATTGGCTCTTGGACTTCCGGTTTTTTCCTAACAACTGATTACTGATAACTCTTCATGATCGGTTATAACCGTAGCCTTGACCTGTAATTTCAAAGAGTGCTGCTGCCGCTTGGAAGTGAATCTCAGCGTCTTGGTCTTGGAGAACCAATTCAAGTAGTGTCACCGCCTTTGAATTTTTAGCTTCCCCAAGTGCCTTGATAGCATCAAGCCGGAAACCCCTCGTAATTTGGGCTTCATGCAGTGCCGTTAGTTTTTCCACTAACGCCGTCACCGCCTTGTCCGTCCCAATTTTCCCCAACGCCCGCGATGCATCGCGTCGAATCTCAACGTGGTTGTCATCATTATTCATCACAGCGATAAGCGCGTCGGTCGTTGTTTCATCAGCCAATTCGCCAAGTCCCTGCGTTGCTGCTCGGCGGACATCTTTCTCGACTTCGGTTTCACCTTTCATTATCTGGACGAGTTCTGGTATGAGTTCGCTGATCCCGGCTTGCCCAACGCTAAGTGCCGTTGCCTTTCGGGTGTCCACGTCTGGATCAGCCAATCGCTGTTTGAGTTGTGAAGTGTCCAAAGTGACATCAGCTGTTTTGCACCTACCCAATGCAACCATTGCGGCATTTCTGACTTGGTGATTTTCCCATTCATCCTCAGCACGGGTTAACATTTTGGGAGCAACAAATGCTGGTAGGTCCAACTTTTTGGCAGCGTTGACGAAGACCTCCCAACTCCAATTCCGTTTCAGATCGTCTGCGCCGATGGCTTTTCTGTTTGCGGCATCCTCAAGCGCGACGATATATTCGGTATCGTCAATGAGGCGTTTCCCAATCGCTTCAGCGGCGCGTGCACCGCCAATTTCACCAAGCGCAGTTGCGGCTTTTGTCCGAGAAGAAGCCTTAGCTAACGCATCCGTACTCGCATCCAACGCTATTTGCTTGTCTTCCAAGATAGCAATTAGTTTGGGAATCGCTGTTTCACTTTCGAGTTTGCCCAAAGCAACAATAGCGTTCTTTGAGATATTCCCGACTCGGATGTCTAACGCGCGAATCAGCACATCTTCAGCGGCTTTATTACCAATATTGCCGAGTGCTGCTACGGCAGCATCGCGGACAACATCCGGTTCCAATGGATCTTCCACGATCTCGCTAAGTCGCGCAATCGCTTCGACATCCTTGAGGTTGCCCAAAGCAGCAGCGGCTCGCCATCGGATCTCGGCATTCTCATCGGAGAGTGCAGTGAGCAACGGGGCAGAAGCACGTTCATCTTTAAGAGCACCAAGGGATACTGCCGCCGCTGCACGAACAGACTTCATCTCATCCATATTTTCGAGAATAGCAATCAAAGGTTCAACAACCCGACGCTCTTTGAACCCACCGAGCGATTCCGCTGCGCGTCTACGAACGACATAACTTGGATGCTTTAATTCCACCGTCATTGCATCAACCGCGACTTTCTTTGCGGACGCTCCGATTACATGAACAAGTGCCCATCGCACCCACTCATCATTTGCAGATTTAAGAGCATCGAGTGCGAATTCGGCTGTTGGAATGTTGTTATCTTTGATTAATGCGCCAATTACCTCGTCTTGAACAGATTGTACTTCGTATCCATCATCAAAACTCCCCAACCCCTTCTTGACAATATCAACAAGTCCTTTATCCCCGGCTTGAATCTCGCGAAGTGCGACTGCGGCTTGGAAGCGGGTTGTTTCATACTTATCGTTTTTCAGCACATCTACCAGCGGATCGACAACCTTCTGTCCTTTTATTTTTCCGAGCGAGATCGCGGCTTCCTGTCGGACAGCACCCTGCTTATCCTTTTTCAACGCCGTAACCAGCGGTGGGATTGCGTTATCACCCTTGACTTCACCGAGTGCCCACGCTGCGCTTTGTCGCACGGTTGCGCGTCCATCGTCTCGAAGTGCGTTCGCCAGAGGCTCTACAACTGTGTCGCCCTTGATGATCCCCAATGCTCGAGCGACCTCACTCCGCACAAGACTCGGAATCGGTTTGAGTTCACCCCATGTTCGATAGTTTGCGCGTGGATACTCAGGAGTCCATTGAATCTGGAAGGAATCAACCTGTGTTCGGAGGGTATCCAACGTTTTGTATTCCCGCTTCATGTGCCGCTGAAAATCTGAAATCTCGTCAAATTGTGTGGAAAGGACCCAGAGTAGCACAGGCATAGATTCAGGGGCTTGGATTCGGCTCAACACCTTAACAGCATTTGCACGTAGGACGGGACTGGTCTCGTCACTGAACATCAGGAGTAACATCGGTTGTGTTGCTTCTTCAGGCTTGAGTCGCCAGAGTGCCGTAAGAGCCGCAATGCGTAAGGTTTCGCGCATATTTTTTTCCATCGCTATAATGATCAACTTTTGAACGGCATCCTCTGTGGATACACCGATTTTTCCGAGTGCCTCTGCCGCGTTCGTCGCGGTAGTGTCGTCATAAGAGAGCGCGTTCGTGAGAGCGATGACCGCCCTATTATTCTCGCCACGTGCCAGCATATTACCAAGTCCGACCGCTGCGAGTGCCTTTACTTCTTTATATGGATCGTTGTCTAATGCTTCAATGAGTGGAACGATTGCACGTCGGTCACCGATTTGCCCAAGCGCGTCCGCGACCTTCACCCGAATTTCATCTGCTCCGTTTTTGAGAGCATCAATCATCGGTAGAACAGCAACACCGCGCATCTCGACGAGTGCCGCCAATGCTTCATCCTGTAATTCTTCGTTTGCCAACTCATCTATGAGCGTTTCTACTCCATCTCTCGATTTGAGTAACCCGAGTGCTTGGATCGCGGCTGATAAGGTTCCGATCCTATATTTTTTCATCCACAAACCATCAATATAAGCACTCGCGATGTACTGGTATTCTGTTGCAAAGCCGGTGTCCTCATCCGGAATGAGATTTCGCGCACCAGTATCCAACACCTCAAGTAGCGGGGCAACAGAGACTTCTCCTATACGATTCAGCGCAGCTATAGCGGTCTCTTTGACGTAACTGTTCGGATCTGCAAGCAGGCGGACGAGATCAGGAACAGCCGTTTCCGTTTGTATGTTCCCGAGAAGTTTAGCAGCGTGCATCCGTACCTGCGCATTGCTGTTTCTGAGGGCGAGTTGGAGTCCCGGTACAATTATTGCACTTTCAGAAACTGAACTTATTGATTGTTCGAGTGCGACAATTGCTCGATAGGCGACTTCAGGAGCATTCTTCGTTTCGGCGAGGGCTTCTTCAAAAATTGGGATGAGTTCAGGGTTCCGCATCGCACCCAAATAACGGATCGCCTCTTTTTGTATGGCTGTATCTTTATGGAGCGTTGCCTGCCGCAAGCGTTCAACAACGGCTTCTGCATCTCCGAGTTTTGCCTTGAGTTCCGAGACTGCTGCGAGCGCGTTGGGTTGATAGCATTTTTCCGCGGCTAAAAGTCCTATAACGACAGCGGCATCCGCGTGCGTTACGAGTTCAGAAAGCAATTCTGCGCGCTTTTCGACTGCTTCAGCAAGCGACACAGCGAAGAGTCCAGAGATAGCGTTCTGCGAACGGACTAGTCTTTCTTGTCGGTCAAGTTCATCAGAGTCGGGATCTTCTTGTAACGAAATAGCGAAGATATCTGCCGCCAATGTTTCAAGATAAGCGTTCGATTGTGCAATCGCTTGGTGCCAACTCTCTGTTTCAGTGCGCGTCCGGTTTTGTAAGAAAGCCCGCAGATGTTGCGCCTCCTGATTCTCAGCGTCTGTCTTCTGAACCGCTACTTCTGCGGCAGCATAATCTCCGCGAACAATAGCGGCTCGCGCGTCAATAATGTCCCTGTTCTCTTTCTCACCACACCCTACCACGAAGATAATAGCCGCGATGAGTGAGAGATGGATACAGATTTTCATATTTCTAATGTCCTTGCGGTTCGGTCAGATAGGTTTTGAAAAATAACGTGCCTTCCCGTATATCCGCCTGCGCCGATGTTGCAGGCTTTTTAATTATACCTTGCGGTTCGGTCAGGTAGGTTAAAACTTCTTCCGTCCTTTGCGTATATCCGCCTGCGCCGATGTTGCAGGCTACAGTAACTTTTTAATTTCCAGCGATTACGAGTTTTGTCAGGTCTGCGACAGCGTAGATATTCCGTCCGATCTGGTTCAATAAAGCCAATCGATTCGTGCGCAGTGCTGGCTCCTCCGCCATAACCAAAACATCATCAAAGAATGTGTCTATTGCGGGTTGTAAAGCGGTGAGTTGCGTCAGCAGTTTCGCGTAGTTGCGTTCCTGAATGCTCTGCTGGAAACCCAACTCCGTCTCAGTGATACAGGCATACAACTGCTTTTCAGCATCGTCGCACAGGAGCGTCGCGTCTACAGTTTCTGGCGCGTCCGATGGTAAAATTCTCAGTACCCGATTGAGTGCATTATACACTTCCTCAAAATTTGGTGTCAAGCGAAATTCGGCAAGTGCGCTGGCGCGTTTGAGAATATCAATGATGTCAACAACACCAACCGCCAAAACAGCATCGGCGAGATCTGGCGCGTATTGATGTGTCTGCAGCAAGATAACGCGTTGGCGCTCTTTGATGAAGTTAAGGACACTCGCTCGTGTATCATCGGCTAATTCGACGGTATAGAGGGAGATCGCTTTTTCGACAACGGCATCTAAAGAGAGCGGCAACTTCCGGTCTTGGAGGATTCGGATTGTGCCGAGCGCATGCCGTCTTAGCGAGTACGGGTCTTGCGAACCTGTGGGACGTTCTTCTATACCGAAATATCCGACAATCGTGTCGAGCTTATCGGCGATTGCAACGAGTGCACCGACTTCGGTTTCAGGCAACGGTGTATCAGCACCGAGGGGTTGGTAATGTTCAGCAACAGCAGTTGCGACAGGTTCCGCTTCTCCACTGCTTTGTGCGTAATATTTCCCGGTAATTCCTTGTAATGACGGGAATTCGATTACCATATAGGTCGTCAGATCCGCCTTAGAGAGCCACGCTGCGCGTTCTGCATGATCGACAGTTGTTTCCGGGACTTGCAGTTCTGTACCGATGAACCGAACCAACGCTTTAAGGCGTTCCGCTTTATCTAAGAGTGAACCGAGTTTCGCGTGGAAGACAACTGAGCCTAAACGCTCAACCTTATCGGCGAGGCTGGTTTTCTGGTCTTCGCTGTAGAAGAACTCGGCATCGTTGAGTCTGGCGTGGAGGACGCGTTCATTCCCGTGCCGAACTCCGTCAATATTGCCATCTGTTCCGTTAGAAATCGTAATAAATTTCGCGGCGAGTACGGACTTACTTCTCCACATCGGAAAATAGCGTTGATGTTTCTTCATCGCGGTAATCAGCACTTCAGAGGGTATCTCCAAATGCGACTCACTAAAATTGCCGACGATCGGTTGTGGGTTTTCCACAAGATAGTTCACCGTATCCAGCAATTCTTCATCCAGTATTGGAAGGCATCCCTCGACCTCAAAAACGTCTCTTACTTGCTTTTCAATTGTTCCTCTGCGCTCTTTCGGACAGACGATGACCCCCACAGCACGCAGTTTCTCAATATACGTGTCTAAGTCAGCAGAAGTTAACGTTACCGGTTCAGGATGCAAGGAGCGATGCCCGTAGGTTAACCGTCCTGCGTGCGCTGCACCGTAAGTGCAGTTGACGACCTCATCTCCGAGTAACGCCACGAGCCATCGGATCGGACGCGCAAAGCGGGCGAAGGCGCGCGGTTCTTCGGAGTCGGTCTCCCAGCGCATGGTCTTCGGAAAACGGAGTGCTTCGATCCATTCAGTTAACAGCGTCGTCAAGATCTCTCGTGCCGGGATTCCGGTCTCGAGTTTAGAAGCAGCGACATACTCGCCTCGTTCAGTTTCAACGATACGGAGTGCTGTCAAGTCAACACCTTGTGTTTTTGCGAAACCGATTGCGGCTTTTGTCGGTTCGCCGTTTTCATCGTAGGCGATACGCTTGGGTGGTCCCACGACCTCTGTCTCTTGGCTTTCTTGAAGGGTCTTTATGTCTTTGATACTGAGCGTGATACGACGCGGTGTGCCGAGGGTTTCAACATCGCCAAACGGGATTCTGTGGTTCGTAAGGGATTCAGTCGCGAGTTCACGCAACTGCTCAAGGACAGGCGGAACATAACTCGCTGGTATCTCCTCCGTGCCGATTTCAAATAGGAGGTCAGCGTATTGGTTGTCAGTTGTCAGTTGTCGGTTGTCAGTTAACGCTTGTGGCGGTTGCGTACCGCGTGAATTCCGCAAATCCTCCTTTAACTGATAACTGTTAACCGAAGACCGATAACCATCTTCTGTCCATTTTCCGAGAAGTGGGTGTTCCATCTCTTCGCGCTGTTTGACGTAGGCGCGTGCTATCCGTTGCGCGAGCCGTCGGACGCGTTCAATGTAGCTTACCCGCTCGGTGACGCTGATGACCCCACGCGCATCTAACATGTTGAAGGTATGTGAGCATTTTAAGACATGATCGGTCGCCGGTAGCACTAACCCTGCATCTAAACACGCATGGGTCTCCTTCTCATACGTGCTAAACAACTCGAAAAGCATGTCTACATCCGCACGCTCGAAGTTGTAAGTCGAGTACTCCACCTCGCTCTGCCGATGGACATCCCCGTAATTAACGTGTTCGTTCCAGCGGATGTCAAAAAAGTCATCAACATCCTGTAGGTAGAGTGCAATGCGCTCAAGTCCGTAGGTAATCTCAGCACATATTGGATCGAGATCAATGCTCCCCATCTGTTGGAAGTAGGTAAACTGTGTGACTTCTGCACCGTTCCACCAGACCTCCCAACCGAGTCCGGAGGCACCGAGCGTCGGTGATTCCCAATCGTCTTCTACGAATCGGATGTCGTTCTTGCGAGGGGAGATACCGAGACTATAGAGGCTCTCAAGGTAGAGGGGAAGCACATTTTCAGGCGCAGGTTTGAGTATCACCTGATACTGGTAATATGCCCCGACACGGAAGGGGTTTTCGGCGTATCTGCCATCGGTTGGGCGGCGGACGGGTTCAACGTACGCCACGCGCCACGGTTCTGGACCGAGGCATCGTAAAAATGTTGCGGGGTTAAATGTGCCTGCACCGACTTCTATATCGCACGGTTGCTGGATGATGCACCCGTGATCTGCCCAAAATTTTTCTAACGCTAAAATTATTTCTTGAAGAGTCATATCTGTTTTTTCTTAGCACGCTCCGTTCGGATTGATTAATTCAAGTAGTTATTGTATCACAATAGATATTTTTAATTCAACGGATTTTCAGCGCGTTAGGACATTGGGCTGTCTGAATCAGGATTTGCAGGATTATAGGATTCACAGGATTGTGGAGGCGATCCTTTCGTCTGAATCCGGATTGTCACAGATGACTTGGATTACGCGAATTGTTGCGTCGGTGAAACTACGGAGAAATAAGTGTTTTCAGAGTATTCAGCGTAAAATGAAGAAAATTGGGGTAGGAAAAACAGCCACAAACCAAGGTGAACTATGCTTTTAAAGCATTTCAGCGTAAAATGTCCCTCTAAAAATTAAGAGTCGGATTTCAGAGCGGTTCACTGGCGAGGTTTGAACGGAGGAATATAGTGGTTCCTGAAAGGTCTACAGATTCGCGCATCTGCCAATATTTTCACAGTTTTCACAGCAAACCTAAAAATTAGCAGATTTCGGAAAAGGCTGTAAACCCTTACCTGTATTGGGTTTTAGACGGTTTTGATCAAAATTGCTATGAAATTTGCTATGAAAATGTCATACGGGTCGATATCCCTCATAAAACTTTTTCGATGCTGGACGGATCATTGATAATTGTTCCGCAGAAACGTTAACTTTCACGGAGGCTTCACGGAGGTTTTTACGGGCATAGGTGTGCCGTGGGTCGCTGAGATGCAATATGCTGTCTCTCCGTGAAAATACGAATGTGAAAATTTAATTAACGTATCGGATCAGTATTTTGAATCGGTTATCCTCAGAAAGTCTTCAGCGTGATCGCGTAAGTTACGAAAAAAATGGTAAATTACAACGCTTTTCTATATCCCATTTTAATTTGCCACAGGGCAATTTAACATGTTACAATTTAGTAGAAATTAAACAAAACCGATATTAAACAGGACTTACGCCAACAAGCGATAAAGGGTTCCTTACTACAAACACAATCCCTTGAAAATATCCATTTTTCTCAAAATAAGCCCTGTTTGTAGTAGCGCAATTTATTGCGCTTTGCGTAAGTTCTATTAAAACCAAGATTACTAATTTCTAAAAGAGGCTCTATGTATCTCCATGAAATCTTTTTACAAAATACCGGTCCTATTTCAGAATGCCATGTCAAGCCACCTTTTGATGAAAATGGAAATCCGCAGCCTATAGTGATTGTGGGGCCTAATGGATCTGGAAAAAGTATTTTTCTCTCCTATATTGTTGATGCGCTTACGCAGTTTGCAAGGACAGCCTTCAGAAACTTTGCGTCTAATTTCCGATCCATTAACCAACATGCTATAAGGAGCGGTGAACAATTTAGTTTGAGTCTTCTTCGTTTTGAAACTGCTGATGGGGAATCATGTTACTGTGAAAAAGTGGGAGCACTTGACCCATCAAACTATCCTCTTGATTTCAAATCTCGGTTTGATTCGGTATGGGATTTTCTGGATGGAGAAGATGACAAAAAGGTTTCAATAGACAAAAATATCGTCAATTCTGAAATGGAAGAAAATGTACATGCTTTTTTCTCGGCACGGCGACATGAAAACCCAGACTGGTTGTATAATACGAGTTTAGAAATGGGGTTGAGTTCTTCAATTACCCGCTCTAATCGGCAACTTGACAAACCGCTTCAAGTTGAAACTTGTGCTTCTGAAAATATTTCTTGGATATTAGATGTTTTTCTGGATTCATCAATTAACCCTGAACAAGTACAAGAATTTCTAAAAATATTAACACCCGATTTGCCTATCCAAGACTCAAGTTCGTCAAAAATTTCAGACTTAAGAGCTCGTTATGCTCTCCGAGTAGCTCGGCAGAATGTTGAAAACATCTTGCAGACAATATTACAAGATGAAGTTACTGAGTTCCTTTTGAACCTGCGTGACGCTGTGCCATCCAGACTTGCGGTTCAATTAAGCAACAATCAAAGAATCCCAAATCTTCAATCGTTATCAGAAGGACAATCTCAGTTGTTGCATCTCTTTACAACTATTATTCGATATAGTGAAAGTGCAGATATCCAAATGAGTACTCGTCTTTCTGAAATTACAGGTCTTGTCGTCATTGACGAAATTGACATCCATTTACACCCAACTCTCCAACATGACATTGTTCCACAACTCATAAAGCTGTTTCCGAAAGTTCAGTTTATCGTATCGTCTCACTCTCCGCTTTTTCTGCTTGGTATGGAGCAAACATTTGGAGCGGATGGACTTGTCATAATTGAATTACCTGAAGGAACTACGATTAATAGCGAACGGTTTACTGAATTCGGGAAAGCTTTTGAGTACTATAAGGATACAAAACACTTTGAAGAAGAGATTGAGCGACGTTTTACAGATGGGACGAAACCTTTAGTTCTGACAGAGGGAATGTCGGACACGAAGTACATTCGGACAGCGTTGAGACTGCTCGGAAAAGAAACACTCCTGAATTCTCTGGAAATTCAACCTGTTGGTGTGAAAATTGATGAGGAGTGGAAATACGGAGGGAAGGATGGGTTGAATCGTGTTGGAACCTTTTATAAAAAAGATCCATCACTGCTTGATCGGAGGTTACTGCTTCTTTACGATTGGGACGCAAAAAAGCCAGAAGAAACAGGTGAGAAGGTGTGGGTAAGAACTATTGTAAAAAATCCTGATGACACTGTTGAAAAGCCAGGTATCGAAAACTTGTTTCCGGAACATCTTTTCGAGGATCAATTCTATGATGATGAACCGAAAAAAGGAGATCATGGAAGGGAAGGGACTAATCCTAAATTCAAGAAAAAGGAATTTTGCGAATGGATTTGTGAAGATCGTAAAAATCCTGCTGACTTTGAAAAGTTTAAGGAAGTCGTAGAAATTCTCAAAGAGTTTGTTGAAGCCCATCAACCTCTTTCAATTGAACAACTTACCACCGAATAGTATAAAACATAAAGTTCCCTATACATCGGTTACTGCAAAATTACAAGTAACTGGGCAATTGGCATGAATCGGTTGACATCTGTTCGGAAAATCTGTTATGATTGAAGTAGACAGAAAAAAGACTTTGCCTGCTATAGTAAAAATGTGAGTTATGCATAAGTCTGTTCAAAAAAAGGTAAATTTCAAATGCAACACCCTATAGCACCACTTCTATCTGAAAAATACTCAGCAATAGATATTGTCAGCAGTCCCTTTGCACAGCACGGTCAAATCACCAAGGAAAGGGTCCAGAAACAAAACCGGGCTGCCGTACAACTTGCCGAAAAGGCGTTAGCGGCTACAGTGTTTTTGGAAATGAAGCGTATAAACGGTCAACCTCTCGGATTTGGGAGTGGCTTTTTTGTACAGCCTGACCAGATCGCTACAAATTTCCACGTCATTGCTGGTGCCTCTCGCGGCACAGCAAGGTTGGTTGGCAAGCCTGCGACGTACGATATTGAAGGTATTACAGCAAGTGATGTAGAAAATGATCTTGCTATTCTAAAGGTCTCTGATTCTAGCGTTCAGCCTCTTCAGCTTGGTGACAGCGATGCCGTTCAGCGTGGTGACACAGTTTACGTTTCCGGGAATCTAAAGGAATCAGAAAGTGCGTTCTCGGGTGGTACTATCAGTGGTACCCGCGAAATTGGCAACCAAACATTTCTGCAGATGACAGCACCAATTGCGCCAGGAGATAGCGGCGGGCCCGTGTTAAATGAGAAGGGAGAAGTGATAGGTCTTTCTTTCGTGACTCTTGAAGATGGACAGGGCCTCGATTGCGTTATCCCTTCAAACTATCTCAGGGCACTAATCTCTAAGTCTGAGACAGTGAAACCTTTGATGCCAGAAAAACAATCGGTATCTGCAGAAACGTACTTCTATCATGGAAATGAGAAGTACTTGATGAGGATCTATCAAGATGCGATTACAGCGTATAATGAGGCTATCCGACTGCAGCCAGATTTCGCTAATGCGTACGTTAACAGAGGTTTAGCAAAGGAAAAACTCGGACAACACGAGTCCGCTATTATGGACTATAGTAGTGCTATCAAAATTGACCCAACTCTTGCTGGGGCTTATAACAATCGGGGCAGTGCCCAGCGCAGGTTAGGACAGCACTTCTTAGCCCTTGAGGATCTGAATACTGCCATCCAGCTAGATCCTCGTTATGTCAAAGCTTATGTCAATCGCGGCAATGCGAAGAACAGTTTGGGGCACCCTAATGAGGCTCTTGAAGACTTTAATACTGCTCTTGATCTCGACCCAGATTCTGCCGAAGGATACAATAACCGAGGGGTTGCGAAAGCTACCCTAATGCAACTACCTGATGCTATTAAAGATTTTGACACCGCGATCGAACTTAATCCAGAGTTGGCTAATGCTTACTATAGTCGAGGGGTCGCAAAATACATTATAGGCAGACAAATTCGGGAGGCGAAGTCAGATCTTCTAACTGCACTGAAATTAGCAAAAAGGTACGACGATGCGAACCTCAAATCTAACGTTGAGTTGGCATTGTCCCTCCTTGTAGAAAGTACCTTTCGTGTACAAGAAAAAACAAAAAACAATTCAATAAGACTCTTTATAACTTATTCACATAAAGACATAAAAGCAAAAGAGCAGTTGATAACGTATCTTGCTGTGATGAAGCGCGAGGGTTTAATAAATATCTGGCACGATAACGAAATCCTCCCTGGGGACACTTGGCGTGATTCCATATCTAAAAACCTTGCAGAATCAGACATTCTTCTCTATCTCGTCTCTGATAATAGTCTCGCTTCTAAAAACTGCAATAGAGAATTGGCAGAAGCTTTAAACGCAAACGTAAGAGTCATCCCTATAATTCTCGAACGTTGCGATTGGTTAGATCACCAACTTAGTGATTTCCAAGTTCTTCCAGACAAAGGCAAACCTATTAACATATGGGAAAATGAAAACGAAGGTTGGCAAAGTACAGTTGCTGGTATCCGAAAAGTTATTCACCAAATGCAGACTCAGGTAACTTCATCGTCCGATGTATCTCAAGAAGAGGTATTAGCAGAACTTGAATATGAACGAGGAAATTTCTTGGTACTACTTGGAGAAGTAGAAGCAGCGATTAAAGCATATTCAGATGCAATTGAAATGGATCCGCTCTATTCCGTTGCTTATACCAATCGTGGTATCCTTTACGGTTACAAAGGTGAATACGATCTTGCAATCAAAGACTTTAACATGGCGATAGAACTTAACCCTAACAATTTCTTTGCTTATAATAACCGTGGCAACGCTTATGATAAGATAGGGAATTCTGACAGAGCGATTGAAGACTTTAACAAAGCAATAAAACTTAAGTCGGATTATGTCAAAGCATATAACAACCGCGGCAATGCTTATCGAAAAAAAGGTGAATTTGATAAAGCACTTGCCGATCTTGACACTGGGATAAGTCTCAAGGCTGATTTTGCTGGGACATATAACAGTCGCGGGGTTACTTACCGCGAAAAAGGAAATCTTGGGAAGGCTATTGAAGATTTTAGTGCAGCTATAAAACTTGATCCAAATTATGTTAGTCCTTATATCAACCGTGGGCGAATTCACGGTAGAAAGGGAATGATTCCGGAAGCCATTGATGACTTTAGCAAGGTGATAGAATTGAGAACTGATTATGCCGAGGCATATTATGATCGTGGTGTCACTTACGCGATGAAACGTGACTTTGATCTTGCTATTATGGATTATAACAAAGCAATAGAACTTAATCCCAATTACACTGATGCATATTGCAATCGAGGCAGTGCCTATTTCTACAGATGGCTGTTTGATTTTGCTATAGCCGACTATACGAAAGCAATAGAACTGGATCCAAAAAGTGCCGATGTGTATGGCAATCGAGGTATAGTTTGGTTAGTTTTGCAAAATTGGGACAACGCTAGGGCGGACCTAGCTGCTGCTAAACGCACAGGATTGGATGTCAGTACTTGGTTTCATAAGCTCTACGAAAGCGTTAGAGACTTTGAGCAAATAATTGATGCTAAGTTACCAGAAGATATTACAGCGATGTTGACCCCGCAATAAAATAGGTAACTCTAAATCCCAGCGATTTACGAAACAGATTCCAGCCAGTTGATAGCAGTCTGTTCGTCCCGCTCAATTGCGATTTCGACTGCACGTTTGGCATATTCCAAGAGATCTTTGGCGCGCTTGCGCAAGTTGAAGGATTCAGTGACTTTCTGCTCAATTTCAGTCTGTTTCCCTTCAGGTAGGAGCGGAATAGGAAAATCCAAAATGTCATCGTCGTCCAAGGTGGGATAGGATGTTCCAGTGTTCGGTTTCCATGACCACATTAGAAAAAGTTTAGAGCGTAAACACACCAATAAAGTTTCTTTGTTAACCCGTCCATTTTCACTTAACACACAGAAGGCACCACTCCCGACATACCCATCTTCTTGAACGATAGTAATCGCGCCTCTGTAAGTTCTAACTTTAGAGATAATAATATCACCCTTTTTCAAAACGCGTTTTGCATTCGCAGGCAAATCTTTACCCAAGACTGACTCCGGTACTATCTCTCCAGTAAAAACATTGACGCTTCCTATCTCTACATAGCGATACAATTTTTCTGGGTCTACTTCAAAAGTACTTTTGTTCTGTTTGAATTCATCTCTAATCTTGCTAGATTTACCAGAGTAGTTCTCTATTCCCCTTTCTATTTCATCATATTTCGGTTGGAAGTAATCCGCGTCAATGCGTTCAGAACACTGCGTGTCGGAAAAGTTTTTGACAAAGGTTAACTGTTGTTTCGGTTGCCAGTTCGCGAGTCCAAGTTCATCAAGGAAAAGGATTGGGGCTTGACGGAGTGCTAACTCTGATGCTTGAAGTAGATCGAATGCTTTATCAAATGATAATGTGATTTCTCCTTGGAGTTGATTACACAAGAGAGGTATTTCTATTCTTTTTGCTTCCTCTAAGTTGACGTTGGATTGATTAACTGAATGCCTTGCTCGCCTCTTGATGTCAATTATACCGTATTTGGTATTCAAAAACGCTGTCAAATATTCAGGGGTAACGATTTCTGGATCGGGATTTATGCGGACAAGGTAAGAAGCGAAAACAATATCCTCATCTGAGAACTTTCTAAATATACCAGTTCTTCCTACAAACGCCCGCGAGTTTGTACGATTAAACAGAACATCTCTATCTTCCAGTTTGTATGACGCGATTTGATCATTATTTAATTCCGCATACTTTAATATGTTCCTGTCACACAGCATATTGCTAATTTCGTTCATCCTGTAAATTTTTGTTCCTATATTGTCTTCATTCATTTCAATTGAAACGCCGTATTGACTTGAAATAAGTGTATTTCCTATAGGAACGTACTTGAGATTTTTATTTTTATAAGGCTCGCAACTTAGGTATTGACTATCCCAACGAAAGTCAGGATGCAAGGATAGATGAGATAGTTTTCTGATTTTGAACTGCAAATTTTTATTCTCCACACCAAAAACTCAAATCTTCGCTTCTTGCCCATTCAATAAAAGCCTCCGCAATCCCGCCGGGTAGTTCCCCATTGTGATTGTGTAGGTCATGTTCAACAATCAGATGTCCGTTTTTGTCTAACTTGTGTTGCCCAACGCTATTTTTGAGAAAAATGTAATCACCGGAGTTATCCTTACCGCTTTTTTCCGAAACAGCGAAAAAGATGGGGTAGTCCTCGACTTCAGGACAAAGGGGACCTTTGGAAGGATCATCGTTCCACTTTTGCACAAACAGAACGCTCGTATTGGTGCCGGTGTGGGGTTTGAAAGTGTTGGTATCCAGTCCGACGACTGCTAAGATACGGGCATGTTCTGCAATAAAATCTCGGATATATTTGTCGGATGTATTGTTGAACCTACCTTGTGGAAGCACAATCGCCATGCGTCCACCGGGCTTGAGAAAATCCAAGTTGCGCTCAATAAATAGAATGTCACGCCCCACCTTGCTTTGTGGTTTACCGTTCCCTTTAAAACCGAGCGTATATTGATGGAGGATGCGGCTCTCCTTGATGTCCCCGGCAAAAGGAGGATTTGCCATTAGAATATCAAAGTTAAAAAGTTTGTTTTGCTCAAGTTCGGATCTTAACGCTTTCAGGCGGTCAAAGCCTCTACCGTAGGCCATTATCCATATCCTATCTTTCTCAGATCTGTCGCTCCAGCGTTTATAGTCCAATGTGTTAAGGTGTAAGACATTGGTTTCGCCATCTCCAGCGATAAGATTCAGGGTTCTGGCAACCCGAACGGTCTTTTCGTCAAAATCAATCCCAAACACTTTGAGGACATGCTCCTTGTCCCCTTCTGGAATTTCTGCGTTGGTAAAAAGGGTTCCGGTGAGATTGAAAATCGTATGCACTGGAAAACCGCAGCTGCCAGCGGCGGTGTCAATCATATATTCTCCACGTTTAGGGTTAAGCATCTTCACGCACATATCAATCACATGTCGAGGGGTGAAGTATTGCCCTTTTTCGCCTTTGGCAGACTTATTGACAAGATACTCAAATGCTTCATCAACAACTTGTAGGTTGGAGTTGAACAACTTAACATCCTGCAAACTGGACACGCAGACGGATAGGTGACTATCAGAAAGTTCAAACGTTGAATATTCGGGAAAAACACCTTTCCACTGGTTCTTTGCCTCGTCAAAAAGCCTCTGAATCTTGGTTTTGAGTTCACTATCAGTTTGACCTGTGTTCCTAAACTCCATGGCTCGAAATCCATCGTCCAAAATCGACTCTGCTGCCAGCTTAATAACTTCATAATCCATGTCATAGGTTATTCCACTTTCTTGTTGTGGAACGCTGCTCTGCTGTTGACGGACAAAGTAGTCAATAACGCCTTTGTCCTTGTAACTCAGCGATTCATCATAAAGCTTGGTAAAGATGAGTTTAAAAACTTCTTCAAAAACATCCACACCCGCGTTGGCGAGAACCTCATCCTCCAGTTCCAAGATGACATCTTTTAAGGATTTGTGTTCCGTGGTGAGTTTGTCCTTAAGAATGAGATCTTTGAGAGTAAAACGTTCGTTGAGGATATCCGCCAAAGTCTGATCAGCGTTCGGGATATCGGTAATGTCTTCAAAGTAGTTTGGATCCCTCCGGTGGTAGTGTGAAATCTGTTGACCATTTGTCCATACGGCAATGGGCGCGCCAGTCGCGTTGCAGTAGGAACGGAGTTGTTCCTTACCATCTTGGAGTTTCGGTTTCTTTACTTCAACGATGATATACGGGGTATCCGGTCTATCCTTGTCAAGGATAACGATGTCGGCGCGTTTCCTTTCTCTACCGAAATTTACGAGGTGTTCAAATCTCACACGATCTGGAGAATAATGATACCGATGCAGGAGTCGTGCCGCGTAAAGTTGGCGGATCAGCTCTTCAGGTTTTACCTGGACCTCATTATTGCGAATTATGCATTTAATGTGTGGAGTCTCTTTACCTCTCACAGTTTTGATAAAAATTTTTTCGCGCAAAGATTGAACTTCAGGATCTGTGAAGAGATCCAGGTGGTAATTGCTGTCTTTGAGGATCGTTTGGATGATGTCGGGTTGGGGCACAATTTTCTCCGTATCGCCAAAGTAGAGTCTCTAAATTAGTGTTACGACAATAAGCCTCATGCTTCATCTGATACGTAATTTTGCAAATATTGTCCGATTTCTTCGCTATTTTCGATTATGTCGGTGAAATGTATTTGACAAACATCATTAAAACGTAAAAACACATCGCGAGTCGTCGTATTTTTTTTCTCAAAGATACCTACAGGTTGGTAATCAATACCCCACGCCTTGAATTGGTGTAATGTGAGTGCTGCTGCTTGGGTCTTCGTATCACTATTTAGTGCAAACACAAACAGGGGTGGGAGCTTCCCGTTTATTCTACAGTCTACTTTGTAAATCCCTTCGGGATCATTAGTCGGATGCTGCCAATTGAACGTCATACGATTTGATTCTAACTTTTGATACAAAAAATCTCGGAAATCGTCCATAAATGTTGATCTAACCGTTTCTCTTGACAAGTATGTAACGTCAATTATCTTGAGTAGAGCTTGGACAAAGTCATAAAGAGCTTCTCCATAACATCCATCGGATACATCAAGAATTAATTCTCCATCATAGTCCTTTACTTGAAACATGGATAACGCTTTTAAAATCAACGTCTGGCGATTCCCACTCTGCAGTCTCTGTTGGTCCATATAGTATGAAAGATGCATATAGGTATGCGCCTCGTCTGAGAGCACCCACCTATCTCCCACTTTTTTCAGGACAATAACCAACTGATCCCCATCATTGAAATGGAAGGGAGTTGAGACGAGGAAACGATCTCTGCCATCTGCTAAAAGTTGTATTTCTGCAGAGACTTTATTAATAAAGTCTTTTTCTATTGCTTTGACTGACATTGATCTCACCTCCTAGAATAATTTTAACTCCAGCTGCGCTGGTAATTCAAAATTGGCATCCTGTATCAGACAATGTAGCGCGCCTTTAAGGTCATTATAGCGGTCTGTTTTCTCTGCATAAGCTTCTTCATCATAACCTCTCTCCTGATAACGCTCTGTAGCAAAATGAATGTGGTAGCCGTAAATTTTTTGTTTTTCAATTTTGTTATTGTGAGGCCGCTTATGCATACCATTATAGCGGCGGATCCGAAAGTCCGCCCCTTTCTTAGGATTTACAACCGCTAAAACTACCGAGAAATCTGATGGATATTTTGTATTGAGATTGGTTATGATGCGAAAGCGGTTACCACGTTCCCCAATAATATACAAACTATTGTTCTTATCCAGTTGAGTACGCCAGTCATCTGGTAAAACCTTACGCTCATTAATGAGTTCTGCTATTTGTTGATCGGTATATTTTATATCCATTAATGCTGTCCACTGACAAACTTTTACTACGGTAGATTTATCGGTGCAGATGGGCAGATGTCCTTCTTACCAAGGTTTAAATCATATAATAAAGTATATCACATTATACCAAAATTGCCAATGCTTTCAGCAGGTTGTGGAGTTATGTAATTTCGGTATCTCGGCAGTTTTTTGCAGAAAGCAGCGACTATGAGATCAATCGGACAGCAAAGAGGCGCGCTGAAAAAAACAAGCGAGGTTAGAAACCTCGCCAGCGGTGGATGGGTAATGCATTGTTTTACTACGAACTGGAATCTCACTTACCGCGGGATGTCATAAATACACTATGCTTTTAGTAGTGACCAATCGGGTTCGTCTTCTGGGTCGCCGAGGGGACCGTGGGCATTACGGACGATACGGCGTTGGGCATCATACCAATCTGTGTAACTTGTCGCGGGTCGGAGTTCGTCGTTGCGAGCATCCATCAGGTTTGTGAGGGCATTCTCCATTTTGTCCGCTAACGATCTCGCCTCGGGTTTGTCAATTAAATTGTTCATCTGTAGCGGGTCCGCCGCCACGTCATACAGCATCCGTTTACCGTCGAGCCAACGTGCGTAACTATGCGTTTTTGTGCGGATGCCGCGCCACTCGTTACCATCAATGAGATAATCGTAGGTCGATCCGAAGTTCATCGTCAAAACGGCATCCTGTTCAAAGGCATTAGTTTCAGCACACCAAGAGGCGGATAAGTCGTAGCCTTCAACGGTTCGGGGAGGTTGAATGCCACATAACCCACAAAGCGATGGGAACAGATCTACCGGGGAGGTAAGTGTGTCACAGGTTCGATTTCCCTCGAAAACGCCGGGCAGACGCATCATCAGCGGCACCTTGATGGATTCTTCGTAAGGCTCCCGCTTCGCCCAGAAATTGATACCTTGTCCGCCGCCTTGTGTACCGTGGTCGGATCCGAAAACGAGCAGCGTGTTTTCGACACGTCCGGTTCTTTGAAGATACGCCATCAGTTCGCCGAGCATATCGTCGACCGTTAGCGTCATGGCGAGATAATGCCGATAAATTTCTAACGATTGTTCTTTGAGCGAATCGGGAACATTTTCCGGGAGTTGGAGTTCTGTAGGTAGTCGGTCATAGTATTCCTGCGGTGCGAATTCATAAGGTGTAGAGTGTGCTTGATGTGGAGAGATAAACAGACAGAACGGCGTATCATCGTCCACCTCATCCATGAACTGGAAGGCGTATCGGTTCAGGGCATCCGTTTCGTAACCTTCCCATTTTTCGTTCCGCCAATCGTCGAGGTTCACTGTCCCGTTGAAATAGTCGGTATGAAAGTTATAACCGCGCCAGTGTTGGAATCCGAGACGATCGCGTCCTTCGGGGACGTAGTCGCGACCACCGATTTCGGGGAATGAACCGGTGTGGAGATGCCATTTTCCGACCCACGCTGTCCGATAACCGTTTCTGCTGAAAACGTCACCGAGTCCAATTTCATCGTGTCGGGTTCTGACGAAATTAATGAGATGCCCGGTTGTCTGTGGATGCCGTCCGGTGAGCATCATAGAACGATAGGGGGTGCAGACCGGCGCGGTAGCGATTGCGTTTGAAAAGACGGTGCCTTCCTGTGCGAGTCGGTCAATATGCGGTGTCTCAATCTGTGTATCGCCGTATACCGGCAACGAGCACGCACGGATTTGATCGGCGAGAAGATAAACGATGTTCGGTGTGTTTGTCATATTTTTCGTCTGGTTTGCGAGTTTCCAAAATCTGCCGTTAGAAGTGATGCTTTTTCAAGACAGGATTAGCGTGGACGGAGTTCAATAGTTCCGGTTGAGAATGAAATATTGAGATCAAAATGCCTCAGAAAATTCAGACCTAACAGTCCTTCTATTATCGAACCCTCTGGCAAATCGTGACACACAACATCAATATTCTCAACCGTTTCTCCAATTGCTGTCAGTTTACGTACAGTGATACGTTTTATCAAGACAACCCCGCTGGCGGTGATCATCTGTTCATTTGGGTTTGAGAGGTCATATCCCAAGTCCGTGGCTACTTCCGGCGGAATCATGGTAATTGAGGCACCTGTATCCAGTGCTACAAGGATATCGCGAGTGGCATCGGCATTAATGCTGCTGATTTTGAGGCGAAGAAAAATTGACTTAGCTGTAGGGTTAAAAGAGATATGTCCCATTACAGTAGGTACCCCATACCTTCCGGTAATTTGCCTGTACAATGTATCGCTGCGCTACCTTTGTAACGCGATGAGGCATCGTAAATATCAGCACGGGAAGGACTATGGACAAGGACACACCCCGATAAAAGTTCGGTATTTTCGCTGTATTCGCAATCTACAATGAAGAGCCATTCATCAGGGTATTTCTGCTCCATCTCTTCAAGTGTGAGGCGCTCGTTTGTCATTTCTATCCACTCCTTCTCAAAGGGTGTCAATGAACTGATTTATATTTATTATAGCACAACACCTCTGTATTGGCAACGGGTTCTTTGAAGCAAATTTAGGATGCTTCAACCCTCTGTATCATCGCGTTCTAAAACTGTAGTCCCAAACTCACTCGGTGGACCTGTTGTAGGCGTCCGAAGTCAGCGTAGGCATAATCGAGAGAAAGGACTCTCCTACCAAGGTTCAAATGGATGCCCAAACCGAGTGTAAGCCCTTCTTCATCGTCCACGCGGTCTTCTCCCAATCGAAATTTGTAACCCCCACGAATCGCTGCCATTTTTCTGTACCAGTACTCCATGCCGATGTTCACCCGTTCACTGTTGTCGTTGGGATGGTTGGCATCGAGTGCGAGCGTGAGGAGATTGCTACCAGAATCAATAATATCGTAGGCGAGTCCGAGCCGGAAATTGGAGGGTAACGGGAACTCAATCGTCTCTAATTCTGCTTTCCTTGCCGGATTCGTCGTGTCTGGAAACGGACGGTAACTCCCTATCCTTGGGTCCCCTGCCACTTCTGCTCCGCTTTCCAAATCAGGACCGCCGAAACGCATCTCCGGTCCAAAATTCGAGAAACACATTCCGATCCGTAAACTCCGCCAGCCGGTATGGTACAAAGTGCCGACATCAATGGCAACACCTTTGGCACTCTCACGGTGGATCTGCTGATGGATGTATTTCGCATTGATACCGAAAGATAATTTAACGCCGGATTCCTGTTCGTAAAGTTGTCGTGCATACGCCAAGGAGACGGCTGTATCATAAGCGGAATACCAGAGTCCTGTGCCATCAGGCTTCGCCAGCGTGGTAATCTCCGTATCAGGGACATTGAGGAATGTGACACTTGCTCCCAAGGTACCGATATTTTTTATCGGCGTTGCGAAGGCGAGATAGTTATAACGGACATCGGCAAGCCAGACGGTATGTGTGTCCGAGAAACTGGTTTTTTCGAGTTGACTTATCCCAGCTGGGTTCCAGTAGATACTGGTTACGTCGTTAGCGAGCGCGCCAAACGCACCGCCAAGACTGTCTACCCGTGCACCGGGACCGATTTTCAGGAACTGGGCACCCGCCGTGCCAACATTGGTTGTGGCATGACTGGAAACAGCCAACAGTAAAAGAGGTATGAATAATAACTTATAAATTATACGTCGCATGTATGTCTCCCGTTATCGGATAATAGCGAATCTGCCGATCTTGTTACCGACGACTTCATCACTCTCGTCTCTGGCTTCAACATGATAGATATAAACGCCACTTGCGAGTGCTTGATTGTAGCGATTGAGGAGTTCAAATGACTCTGTTCCGCCCTTATCGCCTTGTGTCCGTTCACCCGGATTAAAAAGGGCAGTGCTCTCGTGTTCAAGGGTTCGGACTAATTCACCCGCTAACGTGTAAATCCGTATCGTACACCGTGGTGGCAGGTGTGTGAAGAAAATCTTGTCCGTTCCTTCGGAAAGGACGGCTCTATTTGTGACGAAATAAGGGTTTGGGACAACCCGAATTTTCCCGAGATCGGCTTCAATATCTTCAGGTGAGAGGGACTCCCCTTTTGTATTCAGGAGAAATTGATCCCCATCCTGCGGTGCGCTAATACCGCCCATTTCAACAGAGAAGGCATCCCCTGCGGAGATTTCGCCGTTCGGATCCTTTATAAAGACGTAGCCGCCTCGGATATAGATCCGGAAGAACCCTGGTGTTTCCGCTGGATTATAGGTATCACGCCAACCTGTGGCTGTCAGGATCGCGTAACCAGCGGCGCGCTCGCCATTGAACTGAATTTCTTCACTTGTATTTTCGTCTACCACCTTGACGTGGGTATCGTCAACAAATGTGATCGAGTACGTGTGGGGACGATAGTACGTAGACCAAAAGATATTGGGCCAGGTATTTTCACCGAAACCTGGAGATTGAATGTCCACCGACCAATCTGTTACCGAGCCTGCTGTCAGTTTAACGTCGTTAATCGGGTTTTCGGTTGGGCTTCCGTAGGATACATCAACCCCCGTTATCCTCAGAACGATACCGTCAAACATCGGCGAAAGGACTTCAACGGCTTCTTGATGTTCCGGGTCATACCAATCGAAGGATTGTAGCTCAACGACTGTCTCATCGGTTGTCATATCAACAATTTCATAGGCGGGTGGCTGATATCCGGGACCCGTGATGTATGCAGCGGGACCTGTTTGCTTTGCACCGTACCAGACGATCTTGTATTGATGCCCTGTTACCTTGTTTGGTGCGAGCACCATCGGTTCAACTGTAACGATGCCTCGTCCCTGTTGCTCTATATCCGCAGTCGGTCCTCGGTATCCTGCAGGCTGGGCGCGTGGAACAACATGAACCATTGTCTCGATTTGGCTACTCTCCATCGCGATTAACCCCGTTTTTGGATTTCCTGTATCATACGAGGTCACCGCATACGTGTATTCAAGCCCGTTGGTTAATCCAGCGTCGGTGTAGAAATTTTTGATACCCGCATCCTCACCGAGTGCCTGCGAAGGGGTCGAGACGACTTGGAAAATGTCGCCAGCGACAGGTGGTCCTGAAGGCCCGTCGGTAATTTTCACATAGAGTCCACCAAAATACATTAGCGCGCCGGAACGATATGCCCCATCTGGATACGGCTCAAATGTATTTGGATCTTTGATGATAGCGTATCCACCGCCATTTGCTGGAAATTCCGGATTATACGCCATAACTTCCCATAGCGTCGTGTTAACGACTTCAAACTCTGTGCTGGAGTTGAATTTGATTATGTAGATAGCGTTTTTAAAGAAATCGGCAAAGAAAGGTTCATCCCCCTCACTTTCAATGGTAGCATCCGACTGTTTACCGACATGCGAGACCGTAAAGAAATTACCGGTGGCACTCGGCTTGTCAAACTCCATGAGCATTGTCCAGTCTTCAACCGGATTACCGGTGGATTCATCATAAGAGACATCGCGCCGATAAACCCGATATCCTTCAAAGATCTTCTCTGGGTCGGTCACATCAACATATTCCTCAATGCGCTTACCAACACCCGAATCAACCCAGCGTCCTTCGCTTTCCCAGACGAGTGTCACCTGTTTATCGGCAGGATAAACACTTACCAATGGGGAAGGCGGCGGTGCCGGTGCGACATAGCCATCGTCATATAACTTCTGTGCCCAGTCCGAAGAGGCTTGCAAACCCGCAAGCCCTTCACCGATTGCTACTGCAATGATGACATTGAAAGACTCACCGGGAGCGAGGGCCTCAATAGGACCGTAGGATTGGATAAAACGTTGATCGTCGTAGTTTGCGGGGAGTGGTTCAACACCGGGAGTGCTGATAAGTGCGTACATCTCCGCATCCGTCGTTGGGTCGGTGGAGATGGTAATCCGTTTGTGTGCGGCAAAAGGGATCTTTGCGGCTGGATCCGCATCATTATCCCCCATATACGCATCCAATACCCGTAAGCCGATATACCCCGGTGCCGACGCGTTGGAAAATCCGTAAGAGAGGTAACGATTGGGGTGATCCACTGGATTGAGAGCATCCGGTGTCTGATCCAAGGCAACAAAGTCATCAGCGGAGTAACTTGCTGTCCCCGTCTCGTTACTGGAAATATCCACATCGTACCGGAACGCCATAAATACATCTTCAAGCGTGTCGCTACCAACGTTTTTGACGTTAAACTCTAAAATAAAGAAATCGTAGAGCGGTGCGTAACTCCACTGAAATCCGTTGACCACGAGTTCTAAACCCAGAATCAAATCCTTATTTGCCTCAGGATTTGTATCAGAACATTTGAACATGATTGATTGGTTCGTTGGCGTTCCTTTGGTCGTCACACCGGGTTTATTTGAGACAACCTCCGGTACATCGTCAGTGGGCCAAATTTCGCTTTGCCTGCCATCCGACTCAGCAACGCCAACCTCACCGTTTTTCTTGGCACCGATCCAGATGTCTCCTTCATAGATATAGGAATCGTTTGTGCCTGCGGGCCACCATCCCGATGGGTTGGCAGTAGGGTTACTCGGAAACCCGACGACGGCGGTGTTATAGATAGCAGATGAGAGGTTGCCCACATCGAGTGCTTTCCAATCCACGTCCGCACTCGCCGATACCGCGACGAGTATCAAAATTGTAGGTATACATATAAATCGTAATAATTTCATTTTTTTAATTTTCCTTGCGGATAAGTAATAGTTTCTGGTACTTGAAGGTTTTCGTGTTCGAGTTGAAGAAACACCCCAGTAAAAACCCCTCCACTTCGTTTCGGGCTTGGCACTTTGGGATATTTGTCAGAGTTATCAGTTTTCAGCAGAATCGGATAATGCCTATCTTCATAATTTTCTACCAATGTAACAAGTACATCAAGCTTATCCCTTCTGGTGAACCGTAATTTGATCCCCAAAGCTGTTCTATTCCTTCAGTGCAGCCTCATAGTCTACTTCGGTCTTAATTGGTTTAATTTCCATTGTTAGTCGGTCTTCGTGATCTCAAAAATCCGATACCGTTGCTTTTTTCCATTTCCGATGTCCACTTCACCTTCAATGAACAGCGGATAATTGTAAGTTATCTCTTTGACAGAGAAAAGATACGGAATGGCACCCGCCTCACGTGCCGTC
This sequence comes from Candidatus Poribacteria bacterium, assembly GCA_965232545.1. Classification (GTDB taxonomy): domain Bacteria; phylum Poribacteria; class WGA-4E; order WGA-4E; family WGA-3G; genus WGA-3G. The sequence goes on along the minus strand of OZ246979.1, from coordinate 5,073,721 downwards.
TTGGCTTGGCTTTTGAAATCGCGAGGCTCTTTCATGTGCTCATTGTAAATCTGATACGTTGACCTATCGGCATAATACATCAAATCGAAGTGCGCGCCGACGCGCTCATCGTCGAGAAAGAAGCAGGCATTCTCTGGCATTTCACGTTGGAGACGTGGTCCACTTGCTTCATACAAGGGGACTTGGCTATTCCGTTCCGTGACCTTGTAAGTTGCCTGCACATAGTGCCCTGCATAGAACAATGCAATTATCAGTGCCACCGTTCGGAGTCCAAACCATACCCACCTTTGGATATTACGACGGCGAACGAGCATATACACACCCGCGAAAATTGCTAATAGTATGCCAAATCCAATAAGTTGCTCAACGATCCAGAAATTTGTTTGGATAAAGGGTGCGATCTTTTTGAGTCCATCGAACTGATCACGACTCCTGACGAGGGTGCGTCCGCCAGAAATAATAGTAATCGCGAGCATCCCTGCCATCCAAATAGAGGTGTAAATCCAGTCGCGTCGTTGCCACGCTCGGCTGATGACCGCTGCGAGACACATCAGTAGCGGTGGCACAGCAATCATCGTTGCCGATGGCGTTTTCGTCTCCGCGAGTGTGTGCGGAACGATCACACCGATACCCCACGCTAATACGAAAAGTTCTGCTAACTGCCAGCGTTTGAACATGACCACGATTAGACACAACACCGCCGCAACGAGGACAGCATAAAACACTGGATAAAACAGCGGCATATAGTCAAACAGTGGTCGATCCCAACTTGCCCCCCAACTCTCGACATCTGTGTTGAGATGGTCAAGGACGCGTTTGTGTTCCCAAAGGAATTCCTTGCGATAGTAAATCAGGCAATAGATGACCCACGGTGCTACTGTCGCAATAGCGGCTAAAAGCTGCAATCCAATGTCGCTGAGACGAATACGAATCTTTGCGTCCGTTGCCTCGCTTCGCCCATCGTTATCCGATACCCGTCTCTCATAATAGATCTGCTTGCCTCGCTTAACACACCAAATGGCAAACGCGATGCCGAAAGTGATGAGTGCGAGGTAACTTTTCGACAGATACGCAATACCCATCGCAACGCCGGATAAGATGTAATTTTTCCGTTTTCCCGTCCGGATTGCGCGGAGCAGGAACCAACACGAAACCTGTACCCAGAGCAATAAAGCGATGTCAATATGATCCGAATAGCGATAGCCATGAACGGACTCAAAAAGAAACGGGTTAAACGCATGGAGAAATGCGGCAATGAGCCCTGCCCGTTTGTTAAAGAGATCCGAAGCGATTCGGAATGTCAACCATGCCGTCACGACTAAACTGATCGCAGACGGCAACCGAAGTGCGAACGTATTGATGCCGAAAACAAGGTGTGAGAGCCAGATCGCCCACATAGCGACAGGCGGTTTGTGTAGCCAGATGTGGTTCTCGCCCCACCCTTTGTAGTCATAAGGGAGCCACGGTTGATCGTAGAGCGTGAATTTGAGCGGATGCTTCGTCAAATTCCGGGCTACAACGGCGTGAAACCCTTCGTCCCAATAGGTAATGCCACTGTGTCCAAGATTCCGCAGTACCAAAACACCTGAGGCGATCAGAATGCAGAATAGGACGATTTTTATGAGTGTAGATTCGCTGTTTAAGCGGATTCCTCCAAAATTCATTGCTATGTTATGAATTCGTCTGAAACGCTTCTATTCCTTCTACGACTTGAGATTGCACACGTGCAGTGCCTGACAACCCGTAGGTAAAACCTTCACCAATCCCATTTCTTTAACGTCCGTGGAAACTGGTAAATCAATTTGTCGACAAACGGTTACCGCTTCAACAATCTGGTCCTCTGACAAACCGAAAGCAAGTGTGCAGTGCGGCACCCACTGTCCAACAGTGTAATATTCCCGCTGTTCCTTTGCATATTTTCTGAAGATTTCATGAAATGCCGTGTGTACATTCAGCAACTGCGCGGTGACTGTTGCCCCTAAGTAAACAACCCCTTCCGATGTAGAAAAGATGCCTATGTTGGGGAACGACAATCGAAACGGTGTAACACCCGCCGCAAAGGTCGTCAACTCCTGTGCAAGCGAATCTGTCTCAAGTTGGTCGCAAATCCCAAGCGATACATGCGGACGGTAACCGCCTTTGGGCATAGAATCACTAATCCCTGCTTCATCAAGGGCTTTCCATGCTCCGCGAATGTGTTCTTCGGTTGAGGGATCGAAATACAGTTCAGCAACAAACGGCATACTTCACCTTAGCAACATCAAATAGTAAATTTTACAGTTTTAGGAAAAATGGTATCCATCCAATCGATACAATTAGAATGAGTTGCCTTGTCGGTTATGAAAAAACAGCAACTGCTACAGGGCGTTTAACCGCAATTCCTTCTCGCTGGTGTTTAATCCGCTCAATTTCATGCAATGTTTGTGCTGTTAGATAACTTTCGCCACACTGCGAACAACTCATCACAGGCACATCTTCGATGACGAGAAGAGCCTCTCCTTGCCCGTAACTACGTGAAATGTAACGCTGACGCACCCCCGATTCTCCACAAATATCGCATACCATGATGTTAACTCCTTGTTGTTTATTTGACATAGACGGTGATGATAACTAATTTTCCCGTTAAGCTCAACTTCGTTACAACAATCACTACTTCTGAACCGTGCGTTTGACCTTCTATGAGATATTTCCACTCGCCCGTCCGGCTGTCTTCCTGTCTTTCAACAATCTTTCCGGTGAGCAGAGCATGCTCCACATCAAAAATGGTTAGTCTATCATCCGCCATCTCCTCTTCAGCGTGAATTGACATCACATACTCAAGCCTCCGAACTTTTTGTTGAATACGTCTGAGAATCCGGTCAAACATGGAAGTCCTCGGACCTTTACCTCTACTACTGAATCCACAAGAGAAACAAAAAACATGGACGTTGTTGCATGACTTCTTCTTCATTCGGGGAGGCTGTTAAAACGATCGTGAATTCATATTTAACAGATGTGATTTCGCAAAGGTCTTTTCAGTTTTCCCCACCCCATAGGGGTAATATGTCTATAGAAAATCGTTGTTTCAAGGCACCGCACTCCAGCGGAGTGCTATATCCATAAATGGTGGCAACCTGGGTTACTATAAGTCAGACTCTTTGATTTTATTATAGATGTCGGTACCCATAGCGACTAATTTCTTGCGCATTTCAGGCCAAGCCTCCGGATCTCTCCTACCTTTGTCAAGAACAGGAAATATCAATGTCGCGTACATGGTTGTGTCTTTATCTTTGTATTCGTAATTTGATTCTCGAAATAATTCCTTAGCCTTGTTCCGGCGTTCCAATCTGTCTTCCCCTTGAATCCATAACCGAATATAGCATTGGTGGTTGGTAAGATGGAGGTATATATCCATACCACGGACGGCCTTTGAGATATAGCCATCGTTTCGGATAAGGACAGGTTTCCCAGCAAATAAGCTGTTCCCTTCTCGGATAGGTGCCCAGAATTCGCTTTCTCCAGCTTCGGCTTTCTTCTCGGTTTGGATATCTATTGCCGGCCCAACAACATGATGAAAAGACAGTTCATCATGTGAATTGGCTTGTGCTTGAATGAGATACCAGTCAATGGTACTGTCCTCATCCCGTAGCCTGCACGTGACAATCATCAGTTCCTCAAAGTCTTCCGCCACCAACGCAGCCACTGTAGCTTTTTTTAAGCGAGCGTAAGCCTCAAGTCTGCCCCAGTGATCCCAATCTGCCCTGCCGAACTGGTTTTCAACAACGAGGGTGCCATCTTCACCTTCAGCAACAATATCTGCCCTACGCGTGCCAACTTTGGCTTCTTTCTCCATATCCTCAAAACTTCCGATTCTGAGTGCGTCGAGATTATCAGCGAGATCGGCTGAGAACTCTTCCTCTCGGTCGTAGATGGATGAAAGCGGAATTGTTTGTTGAAGGTTCACTATTTCCGCTCCTCAACAATTGTTTGTGAGACAGGTTTCCCTTTGACCTCAATGAACTGTCGTTCAGTCGTGTTCGGGACAAGTGGTTTCTTCACTTCTTTAACCAAGCCTTTCGACAGCAAGACTTGATGAAATACTTCCAGCTTATCAACTTCGTCCTGCTCTTTCAATAGCCTCCGTAAGTGATACCGATCGGTCGGACTTAGCGTTTTTACGGCTTCTGCGATTTCTTGCATTCGCATTGTTTGCCTCCTTATTATCTTAACCCAAGTTGCCACCTACTTATAGACATAGCACCCCTACGGGGTGCGGTTGCTTGAATACACCGTTTTCTATAGACATAGCACCCCTACGGGGTGAGGAAAATACCCCAATCCCCTGTCAACCTAAACCTGACGCTGATACCATAGCACCCCTACAGGGTGAGGAAAACACCCGAAATCCTTGTTAAAACGTTCAAAATTTGTTAGTAGCAACTTGGGTTATCTTATTCAACTAAAAATCCAAACTCACGCCCATCATAATCAGGCGCGGGGAACTCCATGACAGCGGATGTGCATGCTTCTGGCTGTCGAGTGGGATACCGTATCGGTCATACGTCACTGCATCGAGAAGATCGTCGAGATTCTTCGTGTTGAAGATGTTCCGAATGTCGGCAAAGAAGGTGTAGGTCAACCCACCAATGCGACTCCGTTTGCTGATAAGGGCGTCAACATTATAGGTCGGCGGGTAACGTTTCGAGTTGATGTCGGGTTTGGTCGGTGATCTCGGGTTCGGCGTGTAAGGCAAACCGCTCCCATACCTGCCAATAAGGTTAACAGAGGAATCGAAGGGCAATTGGATGTCCAAAAGTCCAGACAAGATATGACGTTGATCCCATGCCAGTGGATGGCTTTCGGTTACGTCAGGCTGCTGCCGGTAGTAGGTGAGGTAACCCAAATTTCGGCTGGAGCCTTTTCCCTTCGCGACGGAATAGGTGTAACTGAGCATCCCAGAGACCGGACTTCCACCTGCACGCCACTTGCGAATCGTGAGTTCAAAACCTTGAACCCGTCCATAGATGCCGTGGATCATCCCTTCGAATTCATCATTGAGGAAGTAGCTATAATCGTTGGTAATGTCGACGTGTACACTATTGACGAGTTTGTCAATATCCTTGGTGAACCCGGTGATGTCAATCGTTAGGTCGTCGGTGAATTGCCGTATGATACCGACTTCGTAAGCGATGGTTCTCTCCGGATCTAAGTCAGGATTCCCTCTTCTTCGGATTGCACCCCGCATATCGAAACTGAGATTTTCGTAGAGATCATCACCTCGTGGAATCTGATAGTAATGTCCGTACGTGAAGTGCAATTTCGATCGATCGGTCACCGGGAAGGAGATGCCGAGGCGCGGCGCGATCATGTGTTTGGTGGAAGCCTCAACCGGATCTTTGATGATCGGGAGTCCAACCTTATAGGTGCTTTTATCGAGTTTGATGGTGCCATCGTCGTTCAATTCGAGGGGATCAAACGGGTCTGCGGGTGAGACACCAGATGGATCATACAGGTCATATCGTAAACCGGCGTTAACGATCATGCCTTCATACTCCATCTTGTCTTGGAGATACATACTCAAGGATTGCGGCTGGATATCATAGTACTCCATATAGAGGTTGGAGCTTCCGTAATTTGTTGTGCTGAGATTATAGAGATCATATCCCAAGAACTCAACACCTGTCTGGATCAGGTGGTTTGCTGTGACTTGGCTGGCAAAATCTGCTCTTGCTATTGAGGTCGTTGCGTTACTGGTACCCCAAGAATTACTATCTCCTGCAACGAAATAGGTTGTATCGTTATACGCCTGTTGGGGCGGGTTCCTGATCCTGCCTTCTTCCTGATTCTGCTCAAAGGATTTATCGGGATCCCAAGCGTTTTCATCAAAGGTCTTTTCCAACGGATCCCACACCTTTCCGGGTTGATGCGACTCACCAGAACGATGAAATTGCCCAAGTGTCAGCGTATAGAAAGTACCAGAGTTGATATTATGTGAGAGTCGCACGGACGTATTCCGAGCGTTTGAATTTGCCACCGGAACGGCATTGGGCCAAAAGCGTAGCGAACCGCCATAGGAGTGGCTTTCGCCGCGATTGAAAAGTCCACTTGCAGTGAGTTTAATACTCGGTGTTACTTCAAACTTCAGTTTCCCTTGGAAGATATATGATGTCCCGTTGCTATTCGGGAAAAAACTGTGATTCCGTGAAAGTTGGCTGGAGGCAGCGAACGTCAACCGATTTCCCCATATCGGACCACTGAGTGCAAATTCACCGATATGACTTGGAGATAGATCGTACTTTTTCGTGTCGTTGTACAATCCCTGATACTGTTCCAGATCCACAACGTATCCGTCCAACAAAGTCACCTGCTTCTTCTCATAGTCAATAACAGTGCCGTCGGCATCCCGATAAGGTTGGCGTGTCATAATCGTTTCACCCGTATCGGGGTTAACCTGCGGTTCACCCGTTTCTGGATCTATCACGGGTTGGAGCGGGTTTTGTGTCCGGTCTGCATACACACCGGGGAAAATCTCTGTAAAGATCACCTGTTCGTCGCCTTCGCGTTCCGCTAACTCCGCAACCGTAATATCATCTCCGCGGTATGGTTTTTGGTAGTCATAAGGTTGGCCGAAGAAGATACCTCTGAAGGGTTCAATCGCAATAGGTCGAAATCCGTTGTCTGGATCGAGCCACGGACCGTATAACGGATCGCCGTGGTGCGTTCCCCACTGTCCGACTCGGTAGCGGATTCTACCAGAGAATTTATTTGTTCCGACCTTCGTGATGAGATTAACAATACCGGATTGCGCATCACCGTGCTCCGCATTGAACCCACCGGTGATGACTTCCATCTGCTCAAGGGAATTCGTGCCGATACTCAACCCCAAACTTCTGCTGATCGGATTATTAATTGGGATACCGTCAATGAGATACCGAATCTCCATAGACCTGCCACCCCGAACATGGGTTGAACCGGTTGAGTTCAGCACGGCAACGCCAGGCAAAGTCTGCAAAATGCCATTCACGGTGTCGCGGGGCATCGCCTCAATATCATCCGATTCAATGATTCTTGTCGACTGCGTAACGTCCCGTTTGATTAGCGGTTTAACAGCCGTTACCGTTATCCCTTCAAGTTGTACTGCTGTGCTCTTCAGGGCAAAGTTCAATGTCGTCGTAAGACCGGCAAGCACCCTTGTCCCTGCTACAGTCTCTGCCGCATAATCCGTGAGCTCGACCTTCACATCATAACTTCCCGGTGGGATGTTGGTCATCACATAGTAGCCAGCACTGTTGGTAGTTGCGGTGCTGCTTGTTCCGACAAGTGTTACCGTGACATTCGCCAGCGGTTCATTCGTGGCTTCAGCGGTGATGGCACCAGAAATTTTCCCGGTGATCGCCGCAGACACTCCTTGAATGCCTACCGTCATCACGCCTGCTACAATTAGCGCGAATAGCGCTCCTTTTTTCAGCATATTATATTTTTCCATAAGTCCGTTTCCTCTTTTCCAATGCTTGAATAGCCGAGTGTTTGGGCTCAGACACAGGGTCTTCGGTGGAGAAAAAAACAAATTAAGTCATCCGATAGAAACAGTTGTCAATCAAGTATAGGGTCTGGTCCTTGATTTAGGGACAGCCAACCGAACAAAAATGTCACGCCCCCGCCCACGATAGCAGTACCCGCTAATGCTGATGTTATGCGAAGGGATCGCGTTTTCGCCCTATAAGCCTCGGCGTAAGAGATAACATATTCGGGTGATTTTCCGATCAACTTTTCAAACGGTGGATGTGGAGGGTAACTATAAGCCCCAACAAGTGTGGTAAAGATACCAGCACCGCTTGCGAATCCCGCAGTATATGCTGCAACTACGGGAAGTGTTGGTGTGTAGTATGTTTCTCCCAGATAGAAAGCAGCGCATCCACTCCCGATAATCGCGGCAGCCGCGCCTGCGCTAAAACACGCGAGTTTATTGATGTCGCTATTCGCGTCCGATTCAGCAGCGTTTATTGCTGCAAGACGCACAGCATTTACTTCTTCCGCTGCGGCGGCTCCAGCCTGCCCTGAACTTTGTTGAGCGAGAGTAACAAAAGACACGCTGAAAGTTAGCATTGTCATCAAAAAGACCGATGTATGAAACATAGAAATAAATAAAAAACCTTCCGTATTAACTCAATTGGACGAAACAATAGCTTTTATTGGGGAAAGCCCTGCCCCCTCTAATCTAAAACATTCTCAATGAATCTGAGACTTTTTAAGGTGCGTTCGGTATGATGTTCAATGAAGTTACCAAGCAGACGTTTAAGCTCCTTATGATTGCGGGTGGAGGCACGGATTCGATTGAACCGCTCCGATTCAGATTTCCGAAGCATTTTTAGCAACTCACAACTACCGGGTGCGATTGTAAAGGCAGCACCGTCTCGATTTTCACAATTATCACAGAGTACACCACCGTAGCGAACACTGAACGTGATGCCAAGCCTGTTTATTGGCGCGTCTTTTTCAATTGGAAACGCCTCTGTTACAGCTGAACCACAATGTACACATCGCGAGAGCTCCGGTCCATAGCCTGCACAGTCCAGAAACTTAATTTCAAATCCTCTCGCGAGCAAAGGAATATCAGTCGCATGAGCTAAAGATTGGTAGGTGGTATAGAGGAGATTAAAAATTTCAGGGCTGGCAAGTCCCTCTGATGCGATGCTATCCACCAATTCGGCGAAGTAACAGCCGTAGGTGATACGCGTAAAATCAGAGCGAATCGCGTCAAACCCATCAATCAGATTGAAATCGGTGATGTTCTGCAACTCCCGATTTTCGCGATGCTGAAAGAGGAGTGTCCCATGATTGAGGAGTTCTAAGCTTCCACTGAGGCGGCTTTTCGGGCTTTTTACGCCGTAAGCAATTGCTTTAACTTTCCCGAAGTCGGGCGTGTAGAAGGTAATGATTTTATGGAATTCTTGAAGGGGAAAGGTGCGAATGACAATCGCTTGGGTTTTTTGAGCTGCCATGATTTGAAGTGCGGTGGCTGCGTTTACGTAGAGGGAATAAAGTCGGGGCGAGAGGATTTGAACCTCCGACCTCCTGCTCCCGAAGCAGGCGCGCTAGCCGGGCTGCGCTACGCCCCGTTCTTTATGTTTAATTATACCTTACTCTGATGGGCTTTGTCAAATTAATTTTACTTTTACAGAGGGGTCCCCCTAATAAAGATTAAGAATTCAATCGGGTAATTTTTACCGATGCTCGGTGCGGTTAGGAAACCGCCCCTACCGGGCCTGGGGGAACATAGAATCACCCAAATATTTTGTTAAACTTCATACGCGGTTGAAGCAATGCTAATTTTAAGACGCGGCACTGATGTTAACATCGGGCATCCGGATATGAATCCTATGGATTCGCCGTTCGTCTGCCTCAAATATAGTGAAGCGGATCCCGCGGTAGGTAAATTGATCCCCTTGTTCAGGCACGCGTCCGAGATGGTCCACAGCGAACCCACCGATCGTGTCAATATTTTCTGCTTCAAGTTCCGTACCAAGTCTTTCGTTCAACTCGATAAGATTTAGTCTTGCATCCACCGAATAGGCGTTGGTATCCATCTGGACGTAGTCATCCTGTTCATCCATTTCGTCTTCATCGTGTATTTCGCCGACGATTTCTTCGATGATGTTTTCTAAAGTGACAATCCCAGCGGTGCCGCCGTATTCATCCACAACGATGGCGATGTGCTGTTTATGCGCCCGAAGTTCTCGGAAAAGTTCTGAAAGATTCTTGCTCTCTGGCGTGAAAAAAGGTCCTCGATCAACGATCAACTCACTTAGATTGATCGGTTTGTCTTTCTCCCAGCAATCCAACATATCTTTAACGTGCAAAATTCCGACGATCCTGTCGATGGTTTCTTCGTAGATGGGAATACGGGTGTGTCGGCAGGTAATCGTTGTCTGTAGAACCTCAGTGCCGGGTGTATTGACTTCAAGGCAAACCATATCGGTTCGGGCGACCATGATTTCTCGGACGACTTTGTCGGGCAAATCCAAAATCCGAGAGATCATTTCTCGGTCGTCTGGTTCTAAAAGTTCTTGGCTATCGGCGACGTTGTCAAGCGTCTCTAAAACCTCTGGGGATACGAGGCTGTCCTGTGCTGAGGTAACTTTGCCACCGAAGACACGGACAATGAGATTCGCGAGAAAATTCAATGGGATTAAAACCACGAATCCGCCCCAATAGATGACGCGGAGTACGCTAAGCGCTCGAATCGTCGCTTCACCCGTGCTACCCTGTACATAATTTTTGGGGAATAATTCAGTAAAGACAACGAAGCATACGACTGCCAGTGCCGCATTTGCCACTGGATATTGGTATTCCCAAAATGTTATAAATACCATAACACTTACCACTATCAGAATAGTTTTTGCCGTGATAATGGTCAGCGAGTAGCGGCGTGGGTTGTGCAATAGGGAGGTCAGCAGTTCGTAGCGTTTGCCACCCTCTTCGGCAAATTTGAGAAGATCATCTCGCGTTAACCGAGCGAGTAACGCTTCGGCAGCTGAAAACAGTGCATTGAGAATTAAAAGTATACCTAAGCTAACGAGTTTGATGACTAAGTCTAGGTCGTCCAATTTTTAATTTTACCTTGCGGTTAAACGACGTAGGTTAAAACTCTGATGTGCCTTCCGTAAGAGTCGCCTGCGCCGTTGTTGCAGGCTACGGGTTTGGTATCACCAAGAACCAGCACACTGTTCTATATCCGCCTGCAAATCGAGGGTACGGAAGATACTCTCCTGTTTTTCAAACATGATCTTGGCTTCTTCTTGCGTCTGATGGTCGTAACCGAGTAGGTGTAGCATGCCGTGTACTGTGAGCACTGCGGTTTCGGTTTCAAGGTTACCGCAAACGCCGCTGAGTCCATCTTTTGTCGATGCTTGTCGTGCCGCGGTTTCAAGGGATACAACGAGATCTCCGAGCAAACTTGGATTTACATCACTGTCTTCACCTTCACGCATTGAAAACGCTAATACATCTGTCGGTGCATCAATGCCACGATAGTCTCGGTTGAGTTGTCTAATGTCAACATCATCTGTCAAGAGGACACTGACCTCGCACGGTTCTGCGTCATGTGCCTTTAACGTTGCATGCACCGCGCTATACACCACCTCTACATCAAAAGTGGTATAGCGACTCGTATTGGTAACCCGAATCAAAACGGTTATCCTTCTCCGTTAGAGACATCCGATGAAGTTACTCCGTTCCGTCTCACATTGTGCGGTGATGCCTGCTCATAAGCCTCAACAATGCGTTGGACCAGTTCATGCCGTACGACATCAACTTTAGAAAAATAGACGAACTGGATTCCTTTGATGCCCGAAAGCACTTCTTGTGCGTCTGCGAGTCCTGAGACTTTATGGTTGGGAAGATCCGTCTGCGTAATATCACCCGTAACCACAGCTTTTGAGTCGAAACCGAGTCGGGTCAAAAACATCTTCATCTGCTCAATAGTAGCGTTTTGTGCCTCATCAAGGACGACAAACGAGTTATTGAGTGTCCTGCCTCGCATGAAAGCGATAGGGGCGACTTCAATAACATTCCGTTCAATGTATTTGTCGAGTGCCTCTGGCGGCATCATATCATAGAGTGCATCGTATAAGGGACGCAGGTATGGATGGACCTTGTCTGCGATATCGCCGGGTAAAAAACCGAGACGTTCACCGGCTTCAACAGCCGGACGTGTCAAGATAATACGGCTCACCTGTCCGCTTTTGAGTGCGGAAACCGCCATCGCCATAGCGAGATACGTCTTTCCTGTTCCCGCCGGTCCGATGCCGAAGACCAAGTCGTTATGCTTAATTGCCTCAACATACCGTTTCTGTCCAGCGGTTTTGGGACGAATAACACCACGTTTTGAGAAGACTGGAATAGACTCGGCACCAGTTTCACCTAAAGTGTCTCGTTCACCAGCACTCGACGCTCGAATAACATAGTTGACATCGGTTGCCTGAATGCGTTCACCTTTCCGGATGCGGTGAAGTAGGGATTCGAGAACCGTTGTCACCTGGTTAACTTCTGTGATATCTTCACCAATGACAGCAACGCTGTCACTTTTCAAAACGACGCGAACATCAAACCCATCTTCAATAATTTTCAAGAAGGCATCACTTTGCCCGAAGAGGGCTTGTACTTCAGCGTTGCTCTGTATGGGAACACCCTTCGATTCTTGTTTCTGCAATCGGATTCTAATCCTCCAGCTATTTAAACGTGAAACCTATAGGTTTCACCTGAGTGTATTCTGTCTAAACCTTAACGCAATTATTAAAAAATGTCAAATTTCAGGAGTTACACACAATTTGCTTCTCGACTGGCAAATTTTCAACCAGCACCAGCAGAAATTATTGTGAATAAATCCCATTAACCACTTTTATTTTACAAGATTCTAAAACAAAAGTCAAGTGAATTTTATTACCTTGCCAGGACCATTTAGTTTTACGGTTGTCGTCCGTAGAGTTTGACCTCGCGGATGGAAGCCCCTTTCAAAGGGATATCAATTCCTTCGTCACTTACTCTGTCATCAAACCGCGTGGCATCCTGTCGGTCCTCTATTGCATCTGCTGTCACGCGCAGGTAGCGCAGTTCCCTTTCCACTTGGAATTTCACCGGTTTTGTGCCTTCTACATCTTCATACTGTTTGTCATGTATAGGCTTGAAACCTGTACCGGATTCACCGAAGTGACGTTCGGATTCATCCAAGGCTGTGCTCAGTGCCAAATTGGGGATGCCCGATGCGGGATAAACTTCAACAGAACTCACGTACATCGGTTTTTCCAGCTTAATCAAAATCTCGCATCGGATTGTTCCATCAAGCTCGGTTACATACTGGGTTCTGCCGAAGAAAGGTCTCTCACCCTCCACGATATCATACCTCTTTCTCACATCTCCCTTCACATCAAAAGCCCCGACTGTTTCTAAGTTGCCGTCGACTATTTCGGGATGGGTGTCGCAGGTTAGTTGTGAAGACGCGATTTCCTCAACAGGCGTGTCCTGAAGCCAAGACAAACGCGATGGCAGAATTTCCGCTCCCGATTTCCCTTGAAGCCCCACACAACCAGTGATGCTGAACGGCAAAAATAATAGAATGCTGAAAACCCATTTACTCATTTCTTTGCTCCTTTTTTGGTAGATTTTAGAGTTACTTAGACACTATAGTTGGCGAGGTTAGGAAACCTCGCCAGCGGTGGCGGCGCGTGGTTCCTTCTACTATCTATTGAAAAGTCAACATATTTTTAATAATTCACCATAGTTACGGCGTCTGCCGGATGTAAAATTTGACTTCGCGGATGACACCACCTTTCAGTGGAATCTCAACACCTGAGTTTGCAGTCCGGACGGAATTCTGTCTGTCCTCTATCCCGTCTGCACTCATTCGTAGATAAAGCACCTCCCGCTCGATGCGATAACGCACTGGGGTCACCCCCTCTATGTCCTGATGCTGTTTGTCGGATACCCGTTCAAAGGCGACATCAAAGCGTGGCGGATCATCGGTCGTCGTCATCATCGCGAAATTCGGGATCCGCCGTGATCCCGGATAAACCTCGACATACGAAATATAGGTAGGTGCGTCCAGTTTGATAATCGCTTCCGTGCGGCGTTGCCCTTCAACCTGCGTTATGTAACGCTGTTGTGCATAGGCGAGTCGCCGTCCCTCGCCCTCGTGAAGTAGATACGCTTTTCGGACAAACCCTCTCACTGCGAATGTACTCTCTGTTTCCAGGTTACCATCTACAAATTCCGGGTTAGACTCACAAGTGAGGCGCGACACTGCCATCTCCCCAATGGGTTGATTCAGGGCAGCACACCCCGTAATGCCGATAAGCAAAACAAACAAACCGTAGATTTTCATTCCTGCCTCCCGTTTACGGCACACGGTGTGTGCCTGCTACTATATCGGAACCGTAACATCGAAACGTTCTGCGGCTTCAACGAGTCGATTCCATGTCGGTTCCTCAATCGGTATTCCCTCGCGCAGGCGTTTCTCTCGGCTCCGTTCCTCAAATTCTCCAGGTACATAGATTTCGTCTACATCCGGCAACCGAGCAGACGATTTCACCCACTCCACAAGATATGCGATCTCTTGTTCATAGTCCGCTAAGTCAATGAAATCTTCGATTTTGATTGCGAACATTACAATGCCACTTGCCCCGCGTGTCGGTTGTTCCTGGCTACATCCTGCCCAAGAAAGTCCGCCAGCGATAGCATCTATCATCACACCGAGTCCGAACCCTTTATGCCCGAACTGAAAGCCACCAAGCGGCATAACGGCTGTGTCCTGTGGACGTTCACGAAACGCATTCGGGTCTGTGAGCGGTTGACCTTCAGCATCTATCATCCAGCCTTCCGGTATGGGTTCACCGCGTGCTGTCTGGACGAGCAATTTTCCCCCTGCGACGACACTGAGCGTCATATCCAAGAGCAGGGGTTCGCCGCCCTGACGTGGTACTGAGATCGCAATCGGATTCGGTGGTAGTCTTCGAGAGGTCCCGCCGTGTGGATGCATGAAACGCCCACCACCATTGAGCAGGACAATCCCTATCATGCCAGCCCGTGCGGCAATCGGCGGATATTCTCCCATCCGTCCTGCGTGTCCACATCGATGCAAGCCGACCGCTCCGATAGTGCAGGTTTGCGCTTTTTCAATAGCCATCTCCATCGCTTTACGTGCGGCAACCATACCGAGCGCACCGTTGGCATTGATAACGGTGGCGGCACCACTTTCCCTGACAATCTCCATCTTATCTGTGGCGGGACCGCCTTCCATCCCACCTATGTAGTTCGGCGCGTTGATGACACCGTGTGAATCGTGTCCGACGAGGTTAGAATCGACAACATGGTCGCTGACGATCCGAGCGTCCTCCTCTGTGCCACCGGCACTGCGATATATATCATACACAAATTTTCTCAAAACATCATGAGATACAACTGGCATAAATGCCCTCCTTGAAATTTAAAGGGGTTAGCAATCAGCCATCGGCAATCGGTACACCATCGCCAATAGTTCCTGCTATACTTCACGAAACCCACTATCCGTGCGATGCCAATTCTGCCCGTGATCTGGATCCCGGAATTGGATACTCCTGCCTAATAACTGTTTTAGCACATCGCTCTCGCCTGCTAATTCTTCATCGGTCAACTGCCGTGGCATATCCTCCTGCGGATAAATAACCGATCTGTTATACATACCGAGTAATCCGACCCGAGGTATGTCTGTTAGGTTTGGTCGAGACTGATGCCAGATCGCACCGTTCGTGAACATGATAGAGCCTTTCGGTGCGACAGCGATGCTCATCTCAAGTCCCTCGGCTTCCCCTAATTCCGGACGGCGGAGCGTTTTGTGTGACTCTGGAATACACGCCGTCGCCCCATTCTCCTCCGTGAAATCGTCTAACATCCAGACCGTTTGTCCCGTTAGCGAACCGGACGGGAACGGGGATTGCATCGCCCAATACGGATAGTCGATATGCCAACCGCCTGCGGGTGCGCCGGGTCCAACGACGTTCGCCGTAAATGTGGAAGCGATAACATCTTCACCGAGCATCCGTTTCCATACCGCTACCACGGTCGGATGCTGGATAAAATAGCGGAAGATGGGTGATTTTCCAACGATTGCCCAAACGCGACGAATTTTGTCGTCGCCGTAACTGTGATCGTGTCCGTTGGCGATGTCCTCTTTCACCATTTTCCAGACTGTCTCGCGCGCTTCGTCTGCTTCTTCGTCGGTAATCACATTTTCGATGACGTGGAAACCGACTTCGCGCAGGTCGTGTTCGACAAGGTCAAGCCTTTCTGAATCCAATGCTGATTTGATTTGTAGCATGTTTTCACCTCTATGCTATCGAATACGCGGTAAATTGCGAACCGTCTCAATAATCTGATCTTCCAGATCGTCTGTGTCGCTATCTGGAACGAGGTTGTGTTTGTCCATCCACGCGATGTTTTCTGCCACACTCTCTGTAACCGGAACTTGCGGACTAAATTCAGGTAATACTGCTGCGAGTTTCTCGTGGCTGAAAATTTGGGTATGCCCGAAGTTGCCCCGCAAGCCGCTGAACCGTTCGGGTGCCATCGCGATGAGTGTCTCTTGGGATACATGTACAATCTCTATGTCAACGCCGAGTGCTTCCGCCGCGGCACGGTGCCACTCATCCCACGTTCGCGCTTGTGGATGGACGATGTTGTATATTTCACCGAAGCAGTCAGATCTACCGAGTATATCTGTAAACGCAATTCCAGCGTCGCGAGATGACAGGAATTGAAAATAGTTCAGTCCATCCCCTGCCGAGAGTATCGGTTTGCCCTTCCGTAACCGATCGATCCAACTCCCGTCTCCGCCGACCTGTCGATGGAGGTTTATGCCGGGTCCGTGTGTATAGGACGGTTTGAAAATGGTTACGGGAAACCCATCGCGTGCATGTGCCTCCAAGAGGAGGTTGTCGGCTTCGATTTTGCCGAGTCCGTAGCCGGATGTGCCTTGCAACGGTGCGGTCTCCGGGAGATTGATTCCGGCGAACGGCGGTCCGTAGGTCATCACTGTTGAGCAGTGGACGAAGTGTCCGACGCGCCCGTGACATGCGCGAAGTGCGGAGGCGGTATCCTCGGCGTTGAAACTAATCATATCAATCACGGCATCCCATTGCTCCGCGCCGACCTTCGCCTCAAAATCCTCACGATTTTTCCGGTCGCCGTGAATTACTCGGACATCTGGCGGCGGTGGATCGGCGTGTTGTCCGCGGTTGAAAAGGACGACTTCATGGTTTCGGTTTTGCAGCGCGGCAACAATTCCACGACTGATGTTGCCTGTGCCCCCGATGACTAAAACCTTCATTTTTTCTCCTTATACCACCTGTGAAGGGGGTTCTTGGACCACAGGGATGACGTAACTCCGAATGATAAGATCGTCGAGCGTTTCTGTCTCTATCCGAGATGCTGGGTTCTTCCGATGATCGAACACGACATAGTATCCCTCGGTTACTTCCTCCAACTGCATATACGCTGCGAGTTGTTTCCTGCCTGTCGTGTATGAACGTTCCCCCTCCCAAATCTTGGTTTCGACGATGTACTTTTGCGAATTGTGAAGAATAAGCAGATCCATTCTACCACGTCCGGTTTGCACTTCAAGGTACATTCGCCCCTGCACCAATCGCACAAACTGGTCAAGATAGGCAAAGAGAAGATACTGCCCGACGAACTCTTTCGGGGTCTCTGGCACCTGCAGGATTCGATAGCCTGCGCGGGCGATAAAATTCTGAAAGTTATCAAGTAAGGGCTGCAGTCGAATC
Organism: Candidatus Poribacteria bacterium; assembly: GCA_965232545.1. Classification (GTDB taxonomy): domain Bacteria; phylum Poribacteria; class WGA-4E; order WGA-4E; family WGA-3G; genus WGA-3G. The sequence goes on along the minus strand of OZ246979.1, from coordinate 5,056,430 downwards.
TGTCCATCGGGTGTAAGATAATCTAAAAAATCGGTGTCGGCATCTTCAGGAAAGTATTCGCGCTCGAGTCCATTTATCAGGGGTTGAAACGCTTTCATGATGCAGTACTGATAAATCGGGTTGACAATTTCACACATTCCCTCGGGACCTTCCGCGATAACGCCATAAGTGGCGAGTTCGTTAATATGTTCATTGTGTAGGTTGAAATCGGCTCCTCTATCGTAGGAGACGATTTCCATCAGAAGGGTTTCAAAGCGCGGATTCCTTCGGATATTGGTGATGAGGTGCTGAATGTTGACGTTCCGTTCGCGTAGCAATCGTGTATGTGCTTCTGAAAAGTGCGTCATGCCGATAGGTTCGGTTTTTGGGATGTTCAATTCCTGTGTAAGGATCTGCGCGAATCGGTTAACGAGGAAAGGTTGACCTGCTGTTTGTTTGTGGAGTGCTTCAATGACTTCAGGCGCGAAGGGTTGACCAACTGCATCCGTATACTGTCCAAGGAGTTCCTGCACCTGTTCGAGCGTAAAGTTAGACAAGGCGAACTCATCCTGAATATTGAAGGGTGAGATGGAGCGGTCATAGTTGAGCTGCGTTATACTCTTGACCCCGACAATTCCTAAGCTATAAGGACATCGCGAGTCCGCGCCAGAGAGATAGATACGGCGGAGCGAATACAGAAAATCACTGACAGCACTCCCCGGAATTCCATCAAATTCGTCAATGATAATCACAAGTCGCTGCGGTTTGAGCAGATTTTCGAGTCCCGTAAAGAACCGTAGCATTGACAGATGATCGGTTACCTGGGTCCTCTCCAAATATTGATGAAGTGCTTCCGATGGGACGTGTCCCCGTTTTTGGAAAACTTTTTCAATTTCTTCACGAATATCTTTGTAAAGTTCGCCGTAAAAAACGGAGGCGGTCAGGTTTTTATATGCCTCAAAATCCAATTGGATAGGGAAGTACGTGATACCTTCGGCTGCAAGGGCATCCAACGCCCATCGGAAGAAGGTTGTTTTTCCGGTCTGTCGAGGCGCAAAGATGACGATGTAACGACCTTGTTTGACGCGCGCGACGAAATCTGTGAGCTCCGTTGTCCGTTTGACGACATAGTTTCGCGCGGCATCTACAGGACCTCGAGTTTCAAAAGTCTTCATCACATCTTCTCCGTGGCTTTAATGTTTTTAATCAGAATTGCTGCTGTCCTGCACTACAACCTTCTTACGTTTGCGCCGCGAAAGGGAGATACCCCCGAAACCGCTGATGATGGCGATGTAAAACCCGAAATCGTACCACCATCCTGTGTTTTTGGGTTCATAGACACGGATATGTGGATCAAAAATTCCCCATATCAATGAGATCGGTGCGATCCATCCGTGCCAGATGCCCCAGAAAAATCCAGCGGGGTTCCCATCATCGTGTTTCCCATCACCCGGAATGCATCCTGCAACGGTAATGAGCGTTACCAATAGCAGTATGCAGATTAATTTAGGGGTGCTCATTTTTCTACTCCATGTTTATCAAATTCTTCAGAGTCTACATCTCCATGCTTTAGCTTGGAGATGTAGACTCTGCTCCTATATATCCAAAGTGAGTTGTAGTGCTAATTCACCTTGTTCCACTTTCGGTTGTTCAGATACAATTTGTTTGTATCTAAAGTTAAGTCTGGTTAGTATTTTGCAAGTATCAAGTTTTGCTGATAACACTACTTGTTTAGCATTTTCTATATTGCTTAAGGTTAATCCACCTTTCTGATGTCCAGTTACACGGAGAATTCCATGTTTAATATGCTTTACTAACATATTTTTGCGAGTGCCAAGGAATCTGGTACCGCCATATCGGGTTCTGACACCACCTTTCTTTGGGACTTCTCTATGCAAATTACGTCTTTGTATAGGTAGAGGTGATATACAAAATATATCAGTATTATCCACAATTGGCTCACCGCCTATGGCATGATATGCTAAACACCAACTATCCACGCAATGGGCATCAAAAGATTCTGACATCTTTTTCTTGGACTTCTTCAAACCAAGTCTGTCACGCAGTTCCTTAGTTTCGTAACCCTGAAGCGTGAACAACTCCCACTTCTTTTGAATCTCGCCATAGAACCAGTTTTTACCAACTTCAAGCGGTGAGAACGACTGGTTCCATTTCTTTTGATATTGCTTGGTACGTGCTTTAATATCCTCTACACATATATGTGTGACTGGGTATATCTTACTTAACCAATCCAATATGCGTAATTTCCAGTGCCATCTTGCACGAGTGCCAGCAGGGATGCGTTCCTTGTTGGCAAGTCTATTCATACGATTCTTTCTATTGGGGCATTTGCGACCCCGTCTACCTCGCCTTAACTCACGCCGCTTTGCAACCTTCTTACCCACTTTGTTATGTGCATCAGCCTGAACATTCAGATATGTGTGGGATTCGGACTTCACCGTGAAACCCTCTTTTTTACTACCTGGATCCACGCCTACGCATATCTCCTGTTTGTGCCTACCAGAAGGCTCTGCGTTAAGTCTTACACAGAATATACCATTATCAAAGTAAGATGTTGCCTTATCTGATTTAATCCATTTCCTTGCTCTTGCTGGCGTAGTCGGCATCAACTTCTCGCCATCTTTACTTTTCACCGGTACAAACATAGTTTGTAATTCTCCTTAAGGAGTTTGTGTTGCCCCATCGAGATCACGAAATCAGAGCGGATATAGACTTGGGAAGCATCCATATCGTCTTACCAGTTGCCATACTGAGACTTCGCAATATATTACTCTATTCAGCGTATTTATAATCATTCAACCTATAGGGTGGCTACCGTACTGAACAATCTCCAGACTTTAGTCTGGAGTCACTGAATGCAGTTTGTAGATGCTACGCGTTAACAATTGCCCGCGCCAAAGCCCAATCTAACCGTCGTCGGTAGTGCCCATCGCGGCGTATGCCTTTGAACGCCGTCAGAAAAACATCGTGGGTTTTCTCTCGGATTGTTTTCAAACGAGCATTGAGTATATCAATATCCACACGGCACGGCACGCCAATTTTGGTAATGGAGCGGCAATGGACACGAATCGGATAATCTTTCAGTTCCTCCGGTGGACAGAAACGGATAGAGGCGGAAACGGTATTGTCTATCGCGATGAGTCCGAGATTTCCCTTTGGGTCGTTGAACACAATATCACGATTGGCAGAAGGTTGCGGGAGGTGTTCGCGGAGTTCACGCATGGTGCCGAGAAACTGATTGTTGCGCCAGATCCTAACGTCCGATGCTGCGTCCGGTGCAAACAGTGCGAGACCGACTGGGTGCTCCGTGTCCTCAAACATATAGGAAGTGTCTCTTTTTTCATCTTCCTGTTTCGCCTTCCGCTCTCTTTGTGGGACTAAAGAGATGAAATCGTGTAACCTTTTCAGGAACAAGCCGCTCCGAATGAACGCCTCTGGAATAATCGCAGTGACCCATCCACAATGTGCTAAGCACCGCTCAAGTGCGTATTTGTAGAGGTCATCATAACGGGTCGCTTCTGGGAAAGGTAAGCCGCGGCGTGTTGCGGAGTTACGTGCCAACCACGGTGGATTGGTGATGCAAGCGTTGAATCCTTTGGGAAAATCGGTGAGCGTGTCGCGTTGCACAATCCCTTTCGTACCCGGTTCAATGTCAAAAAATGTCCACTCTCGGCACTGTAGATGTGCTGCGTCAATCAACCGTGGGATGTCCTTCGCACCCGCAAAGGGTTCTAAGACGGTTTGATTTTCCAAATTGGAGGCTTTTGCCCACGTCTGGAACGGTTCCAACTGAAACGGATTCCCACGCGTGTAGTAGCGTCCACTCGCTCGTTTTTCGTCCATTGCTTCGTGTCTTTGTGTCTTTCTAATAGGTAGGTTTTCGTAGGGATGTCTGTTTTTTGTTCAAAGTTCAGGTTAATATGGTATGACATAATAAAGTATAGTGTTGCATCCTATCATAAATTCTCTTTTACGTCAAGTTTTTAGGGAGATTGGGTAAAACCGTTAGTTAGAGGTCGGGATTCGGAGATTCCTCCTACAAGAATAGCGGTCAGCCATCAGCAGTCGGCGGTTAGAAGGCGAGGATACAATCCTCGCTAGCAGGGATGGTTCGTAAGTGTCGGGATTCGGAGATCCCTCCTACAGAAAAACTATGGTAGATTTTAGAATTACTTTGACATTCTAAAGAGGCGAGGTTAGAAACCTCGCCTACCCGGGGAGGGGAGAATGTCTGCTTATTTTTCTGGTTTACCATAAATGACTTTATTTTTCACAGGTTTAACTTGACTTATCAATGAATATAAATATAATTATCGGTGGTTGCGTTTAGTTGTCTGAGTCAGGATTATGATCCGATAAACTGGAGGAACCGATGCGCTATTCATATATCGTATTCGTCATATCCATGGTCACGATATTGACCTCTACTGCTTCTGCAGGGGTATGGCAGGAAAATTTCGATAATGGACTTCCCGATGGTTGGAACGCTGTTAAAGGTGAGTGGGAAATTGAGAAGGATGCTTATGCCGAGACCTCTGGCGCGCAATACGCCAAGACGATGTTCGGTGATGAAAATTGGGGAGATTACACCCTTGAGGTGGATGTAACGTTGGTGAAAAACGTGAATGTGAATGCAGCGGGTGTGTTAATCCGTGCCGATAAAGACGGGAACAACGGTATGCGGTTCTGGATTCGCACAGACCAGCACAAATGCCAATTCTCCCGATGGAGAGAGAATCAATTTGAGCACATCGTAACCCCTTTACCCGTTGATCCAGAAGTCGGAGAAACCTATCGTCTTAAGGTTGTTGCAGAGGGTCATAACTACGAATGTTTTGTGGATGATGAACTCTTGTTCGAGGGAGACGATGATGCGAAATTTCGGGACAGTGGACGTATCGGTTTTATTTCATACGAGGCACATGTCCATTACGACAATTTGGTCATTGATGGAGAGGATATCCCTGCCTTCGCCGTTGAGCCGCATGGCAAACTTGCGACTCGCTGGGGTCAACTGAAAACAGATGTTCGGATTGAGTAATAGATAGGAAACAATAATGGTAAGTGTCGAACGCCCATCCGAGACGGGCACCGCTCAATGGAACGGTCCACAACAACGTCAACTTCGTTTTGCTCTTGATCCTGCTGAAGTTGACGAGTATCAGGAGAAGGGATTCCTCATCCTTCGGGGTGTATTTCAACCTGATGAGATCGAAGTCTATCGCCGAGAGGCAGAACGGATTGCCAATCATGCCCTTTCGTTGAGTCAGGAATTTCGACTTGAACCGCAATACAATCTCCGTTTCGAGATGTTGGCAGATGGTCATCCGTGGAAGATCGATCCGTTTGTAAGTATTTCACCGCTATTTTCTGCGCTCGTCCGTGATAGGCGGATTATGGATCGGTTGGCGTGCTTGTATGATGGCTATGAAGCGGTGCTGTTCAAAGACAAACTCATCTTCAAACCGCCAGACAGCCACGGGAATGGACTTCATCAGGACTACAATTGGTGGCAAGGATTCCCGCACAGCCTCCTCACGGTTTCAGTCGCGCTTGATGCCAGCACGAAAGAAAACGGATGCACAGAACTCTGGACGGGACATCATCAAGGATTTTTGCATGAACCCGGCTCGCTTGATAAAACCCAGATTGATCCCGAACGACTCGCGAACGAGGCACACGTCTACGTGGAGTTAGACCCCGGAGATATGGCAATCTTTACCTGTTTTACGCCACACGCGGCGGCACCTAATACATCGAACAGTGCTCGACGGATACTGTTCCTGAGTTACAATGACAGTCGAGATGGCGAGCATTACACCGCACATTATGAACACTTCCGCTGGTATCGAACACGCCCGGATCGGATGATAGAAGCGGAACGGTCAAAGTATTACTTTCTTTAACTTCAATTTCGACGTAGCACACACTACAAATCTCTAACTTACAGGACTTACGCAAAACTACAGAATTCGATTGGTGATAGCGCAATCGGTGCGGTTAGGAATGCAGATCGCATTTGAGCGAGTACGCCGCAAAACCGCACCTACCGAGGAAGTGCGTAGGTCATAACCTATTTGGAGAAGAGAGGACGCTCCGATGCCAATTACGGATGCCATGCCGGAACTCAATCGAACACTTCAGTTTTTTCCTGTTGAAAACAAAAATCCATCGACCTTAACGCATGCCCAAATTGAGCACTTCAATGAAAGAGGTTTTATCTCGCCGTTGGATGTCTTTTCTGAATCGGAGATGGTGGAACACCGTGCCTATTTCGACCAGCTCATGGAGAAAGCAGTGGCAGCAGGGATGAATAGTTACTCCATCAACGGATGGCATACCACCTGTCCGGGTATCCACGATCTGATTACTGAAGGCAGAATCCTCGATTATGTGCAAGACTTACTGGGTGAAACGCTCATCTGTTGGGGAACACACTACTTTTGCAAGCTGCCGGGTGATGTAAAGCAGGTGAGTTGGCATCAGGATGCTTCTTATTGGCCCCTCTCGCCGAGCAAGACCGTCACCGTATGGCTCGCGATTGACGATGCGGCAGTCGAAAACGGTGCGATGACCGTCATCCCGAAATCACATCTGCACGGGCAGATCGCATTTGAGCCGAGTACTGCGGAAGAAAAGAATGTGCTGGGTCAGACGGTGCATGGGGCAACACAATACGGGGATGCACCTTTTCCATTTGAGATGAAAGCTGGACAGATGTCGCTGCACTCGGACCTGCTATTACACGGTTCGGAACCGAACACCTCAGACAGACGGCGTTGCGGGTTGACGATGCGGTTCGTACCGCCTGAAGTCCACGCCTCAAACAATTGGAATCAACGCGCGATTGTTGCCAGAGGCAGCGATCCGAGTGGGCATTGGGTCCATAACCCTCGTCCGACTGAGGACAGCATCCCGGAGCGGTAAAAAACTTCTTGAGGGGCAATCTTACATAATGTTTCCACGACGACTTATCTATGCGGCTATCTCAATCAGTGGTGCCGCCTGTTTTGTGTTATTCGGTTATGAGTTCATCCGTTCCGTATCCTCCTCCCTGTTTATTGAGGCATATGGTGCTGAGAATCTCCCACGTGGTATGGTGGCGGTTCCTCCGAGTATGATCGTGATGCTGTACTGCTACGGTCGTTTGCTCTCATGGCTGGGAGCGACACGTGCTTTGGCAATAACCTCACTTTTTTCTGCGATTTTAATTCTCGGATGCTACGCTGCGCTTTCACGCGATATGAGTTTCGCGGCGGCGATCATCTATGTATTCCGCGAAGCATATATCGTGATAGTCATCGAACAGTTCTGGTCATTTGTCAACAGTGTGCTAACGACTGAACAAGCGAAGCGTATTAATGGTCCCTTTTGTGCCGTTGCCTCTATGGGTTCATTCCTCGGCGGCACGCTTGTGAGCCAATGGGCAACCGTGTTAGGCTCCGAAGCATTGTTATTATTCACAGCAGGGTCCCTCGTCCCGACGGCGTTCCTTGGTGTCCTTGCTTACAAGCTTGGCGGTGAACCCAAACCCAGTGCGGAAGAGACTGGTGGCAGGCTCGGACACACCGGCATAAGAACACTCTTTCGTTCCAGATACCTGATTTTTATCGGGGTGTTGATTATAAGCACACAGATAGTGTCCACTATGCTGGATCTGCGATTCAATGCGTTGGCTGAAATAGAGAGACCTGATACGGATACACGGACTGCATTTTTCGGCTCGGTATACGGAAACCTCGGATTGGCAGCGGGTATTTTGCAACTGGTGGCTGTGCCGCTCGCACTTAGATTTATCGCGCTCCGTTACATTCACCTCACTATTCCCATAGTTCACTTCGTCAGTAGCTTCATTCTGACGGTATCCCCTTCGCTCCGAACCGGGACAGCGGCGTATGTAACTTTTAAAGCCTTAGATTACTCACTTTTCCGTGCAGGAAAAGAATTGTTCTATATGCCGCTCTCTTACGATTCTCGTTATCGCGCGAAACAGGTTATCGATTCGTTTGGATATCGCTTTTCAAAGGGTGGGAGTGCCGGTGTGCTTGAACTGGTGAGATTAGGCGTTGGGACGATTGCGGGTGCTGCGTACTCCATTACGGTTATGGTAGTGGCGGTATTATGGGCACCGGTCGCTTTCGGTCTGACGCGGATGTATCAGAAGTTGGTGGAACCAGAGGACACCTAAATCTCGCGCAAATCCGGTGGCAGACAGTCTACTGTAGCAAATCAACGCCGAATGCGCGTATGGCATTCAGAGTCCAGAATTAATTAGACACTCTAAAGAGGCGAGGATACTAGAGGAAATTGAGGAAACGCCCTATCAAAAACCCCTATCAAAAACACCCTCGCCAGCGGCGGGGCGGGTCGTTTCGCTGAGCAACTGTCTACATATTTTTCGACTTTACTATAAATCGTTGGGTTTCGCTATGGTCTGTCTACACCAGCGGGATATCGAAAGATGGAGTCCTCCGTGTAAACGAGATAGATGTTTGTCTTTTACCGCTCAACCCAACCTACGAAATCCCTAAATTGACATTATTTAAATTTCATAACGGACGAGTTTCCGTGCCGCATCAGTGATCTGCTCCGCATCCGGGATAACGAAATTCTCCATCACCGGTGCGAAGGGAACAGGTACCGGTGCCGCCGCAACACGTTCAATCGGTGCATCGAGATAGTCAAACGCTTCCCGCACGACAAGCGCGGCAATCTCCGCCCCGAACCCCGCTCTACCGACTGCCTCGTGTGCGATCAGCAACCGATTCGTTTTCTTAACAGAGTTGAGAATGCTGTCTTTATCAAGCGGCATTAATGTCCGTGGATCAATGACTTCAGCAGAGATGCCTTCAGCAGCAAGTGTGTCGGCGGCGATGAGTGCGTTCAAGACCATCCGTGAGGTTGCGAGAATTGTAATGTCTTCACCCTCACGTTTGACATCTGCTACACCCAACGGAATCGTATACTCTTCGTCAGGAATCTCTCCCTCCTCCGTGTAAAGGAGTTTGTGCTCAATAAACATGATTGGGTTGTCGTCGCGGATAGCGGTTTTCAGCAATCCTTTCGCATCGTAGGGTGTAGAGGGCATCACGACGAGGAGTCCGGGGATATGCACGAACCACGCTTCAAGACTCTGAGCGTGCTGTGCGGCAGAAGATCGACCCGCACCGCCCTGTGTCCGAATCACGAGTGGCACATCTAACTGTCCACCGACCATATAACGGATCTTGGCGACTTGGTTCACAATCTGGTCCATACCTACCGCTGTGAAGTCGATGTACATCAACTCTGCGACCGGGCGCATCCCTGTAACCGCTGCGCCGAGGGCAGTCCCGATAATAGCGGCTTCCGAGATCGGTGTGTTTCGGATTCGGTCTTTCCCGAATTCTTGGAAGAGTCCGTCCGTGACTTTGTAGGCACCGCCGTATTCAGCAATATCCTCACCCATCAAAAAGACGGCATCATCGCGTTCCATCTCCTCTACGAGTGCTTCCTTGAGCGCGTCGCGATACGTAATCGTTTTCATTTTTCTAATTTACCTTGCGGTTCGGTGAGGTGAGTTGAATGATCAACGTTCTCTCCGTAAATCCGCCCTCCATTTCATTACGGGCTACGGTTTTAATTCAATATTTTCAAGATATAAAGAGCGGTCAGAATTCCCCAGCCCAGTTGAGGTGTAACCAAAAATCTGCGCGTAATGGAATGGAGCGCAGTCCAGGCGACCATAAATTAAAAACCTTTACAATGCTTTCTCTGCCTTCAGCCATTCAAGCGTTTGCGCAAACGCTGCGACTGTCTCTGTAACGTCTTCCTCTGTGTGCGCTGCGGTCGTCATGCCGCCATTACCAGCGAGATCAATCCCATTGAGCAGGAGACCGCATCGGAGACGCATCAACAAGTCAGCATCGCTACTCCCCTTCAACTTCCGGTAATCCCATGTGTATGGATCGAAATCTGAAGTCCGCATCCCTTTTTCACCGTGTCCGACGAGTAGTTTAAGCCCCGAAAATTCGCCGTAAACCACCCAGTCGAGTTCATAGTCATCAATGACATCATTCAGTTCAGTGCGAAGGCGTGCTGCGATGTAATTCGCCCGTTTATGCGGTTCGCCTGTTTTGATTAAGTTGAGCATTGCGATGCCCGCGGCGGCAGAGAGCGGATTCGCATTAAAGGTGCCGGGATGCGGCATTTTTAACCCGTCGCGTTCGGATTTCATCGAAATGAGTTCAAGCACTTCCGTTTTGCCGGCAAGTGCCCCGCCTGGGAGTCCACCCGCCAAAATCTTCGCCAGCGTTGTCAGATCCGGTGTGACGTTGTAATGCGCTTGTGCGCCGCCGGGGGCGACTCGGAACCCCGTAATAACTTCGTCGAAAATCAGCAGGACACCGTGCGCCTCAGTCAACTCACGGAGTTGCTTCAAAAATGTGCCATCCGTCGGAACAATACCGAAGGAGGCCCCCGTCGGTTCCAAGATGATACAGGCAATATCTTTGTCCGTTTTCAAGAGCGTCTCAACAGCATCAATGTCGTTTGGCGGACATAACAGGGTTGTATTACGCACCTCTTGTGGGATACCGGGGACGTTCATATCGAAAGGTGGATATGCGCCTAAGATAACACTGTCGTGCCAACCGTGGAAATGTCCGGCAAATTTCAGGAGTTTATTCTTACCTGTATACGTGCGTGCAAGCCGAATCGCCATTAGCGTCGCTTCCGTCCCAGAGCTGACGAATCGGACGCGCTCCGCTGACGGAATCAGTTGTGTCACGAGTGAACCCCATTCCATCTCCAACGGGTGGCACGCGCCGTAGTGCGTCCCTCGATGCATCTGTGCTGTTACGGCTTCCACAACCTCCGGCGGATTATGTCCAAGGAGTAGAGCACCGTGTCCTGCCCAATAGTCAATAAATTGTTTGTCTTCAAGTCCCCATTTTTTCGAGCCATCGGCACGCGTGATATAAACCGGAAAGGGTGACATATAACGTCCATCGTGGGTCACGCCGTCCGGAAACAGGTGATTTGCGGCATCGGACATTTCTCGATCTTTTGCGAAAGTTTTTTGGTAGCGTTCTAAAATGGTGTGCATCTTTTCCCCTCGCCTTTTTCGGTGTTTGCGAATAATTATATCATATTCCCATTTTATTTCCCTTTTAATTTTACCTTGCGGAGAAATAACGGTTGTTAGAACTATCGGCAGTGTCCCTCAAATCCGCCCGCACCGATGTTGTAGGCTATAGGTTAACTGACAACTGATCGCTAATCGCTAATCTTACTTCGCGGATAAGTTTTTGACATTTCGTTCAAGACATAGTATAATATTTCTCCTACATTATTCCCCAAGGAGCAGTTTGTCAATAACCCCCGAATAAATTCGGGGGACCTGTGCGAAGCGTATACCAAACGTTCACTCCACAAGTTAAACTATTTTCTACAGTAAAATATCGCAGTATCTTGGGCGTGGTAGCCTTCCCTATGTATCGGATACTCCCCTCGTCTGATACCGCTTGGATATTGTGATCTGGAAGGGGAAACACATAACCCGAAAGGGAGATTACAAACGATGTTTGTTCCAGTCAAGAGTCAATCGGGCGAGCAATTAATGCCGACACGTCCCAACAAAGCGGGTATGCTGATTAAGAAAGGATTGGCAACCCCCTATTGGTCTAACGGCATATTCTGTATCAGGCTCAATTATGATACAGACACCTATAAACAAGAGATAGTCGTCGGTGTAGACCCTGGTAGCAAGAAAGAAGGGTTTACCATCAAAAGTGCGGCACACACTTATCTCAATGTGCAAGCCGATGCTCACAGCAAGGTCGGTAAGAAAGTGGCGAAGCGTCGAGAGTTGCGTAGAAGTAGGCGTTCCCGAAAGTGTCCGAATCGCAAGAATAGAACCAACCGTCTTGCGAACAAAGCCCGCATCCCGGCAGGCACGCGTGCGAGGTGGGATTGGAAGTTAAGGGTTCTTGAGTGGCTTTCTAAACTCTATCCACTCACGCATGTCTGCGTTGAAGATATTCAGGCACGGACGATACAACGTGCGAAGAAGTGGAATCAATCGTTTAGTCCTTTGGAAGTCGGTAAATAGTGGTTCTATAGCGAAATCCAAAAGCGTTGGGACCTCTACACTTTACAGGGGTGGGAAACCAAAGAGATACGGGAGAGGTTAGGTCTCAAGAAGTCTTCAAAGAAACTCTCGGAAACCTTTGATGCGCATTGCGTAGATTCTTGGTGTCTGGCACATCATACCGTAGGCGGTTTGGATATACCCGATAACACGACGCTTCTGTGTATCTCACCGATACCGATAAAACGGAGAGAGTTGCATAGGCAACAGGCAGCGAAAGGCGGTAAACGCACACGGGTGGGCGGAACTCTATTAGGGAAAGAATTGGTCAAAAACACACTCATTCGGCATGTCAAATACGGATTAGCCCGACTCGCTGGCGTTAACGCAAAGGGTTTGTTTTCAATATACAGTATGGAAAACAAACGATTAACAACAGGCGCGAAACGCTCTGATTTCAGAGTGCTCACACGTCTTAACTTTTACTACAGGAGCGGTGTTTCCTCCCCTGAATGAATTCAGGGTTTCCACACCGAAGATAAGAGATGAAAGAGATAGATGGCGGAATCACTGCGGTCGCCGGTATCAGCGCAGCAGGTCTCCATGCAGGTATTAAAGCAGCAGACGCGAAAGATGTGGCACTCATCGTTACCGATGCCCCAGCGACTGCCGCTGGCGTTTTTACAAAAAACAGCGTTACTGCGGCACCTGTCCTTGTATGCCGCGAGCATCTCAGCGACGGACACGCACAAGCCGTTATTGTCAACAGCGGGAACGCCAACGCCTGTACCGGTGAAGTTGGCATGGCAAACGCACGACGGATGGCTGCCGCAACCGCCGAACAACTCGGTATAGATGCGAACCTCGTTCTCGTCTCTTCTACAGGTGTTATCGGACAGCAATTGCCGATGGATAAAATCGAGAACGGGATCCAAGTCGCCGCAAGCGCACTGAGTAGTGAAGGGGGTGCCGATGCCGCTGAAGCGATTATGACGACGGATACACACCCGAAATCTGTCGCAGTGGAGATCGAAATCGGCGATACACCCGTAAGGATCGGCGGGATCGCGAAAGGCTCCGGGATGATCGCACCGAATATGGCGACGATGCTCTCCTACTTGACCACGGATGCCCGAATCAACGCCGACACACTCCAAGCCGCCTTAAATCGCGTCGTAGATGATACATACAATCTTCTGACAGTTGACACTGATCGTAGCACGAATGACACGGTGCTGATTCTCGCGACCGGTCATGCTGATAACGCCGAAATTGTTACAGCAGATGGGGAAGATTACGAAACGTTTTGTGAGGGATTGCAGTTCGTCTGCACCGAATTGGTGAAGATGCTCGCCCGCGACGGTGAGGGGGCGACGAAACTTGTTGAGGTGATCGTCAAACACACCAAGAATCGAGACGATGCTGAAAAAGCGGCGCGTGCCGTTGCAGAATCACCACTTGTCAAGACAGCGGTTTTCGCTAACGATGCGAATTGGGGACGGATTATGATGGCGATCGGAAAATCGGGAGCGGAATTTGACCCGTATCAGGTGGATGTTTGGCTTTCGGATTACCGACTCGTCAAGAACGGGATGGACGCTGGCTATGATGAAGACAAAGCCACCGCTCTGTTCGCAGAAGACCCAGTGCGTATCACGATCGACCTCCGTGCTGGCGACACAGAAATAACGATGTGGACGTGTGATTATTCTTACGACTATATCCGAATCAACGCCGACTATCGGACATAGCTTTTAAAGGATAGCAAATACAATGCAACACACAGCCAAAATTAAATTCATAAATCTCAGCGATCTATTTTTGGTGCAAGTGGGTGCTATGGACCCAGAAGATGTAAGGAGACTCACCGTTGAGGATGCCCTTGTGGATACGGGTGCAACTCGTCTCTGCTTACCGACATCGCTCATTGAGCACCTCGGTCTGAGGGCCGTCGACAAGCGGACAGCGCGAACTGCCGCTGGCATTGTGGAACGCGCTATCTATTCCGAAGTTGAATATACCCTTTTAGAACGCAGTAGCACTATCCGGGTGACTGATCTACCCGAAGGCTCACCCGTCCTTATTGGACACATGGTATTGGAAGAATTAGACCTCTGTGTTGATATGAAAAGGGGACTCATCTACAATCCGGCACACGGTGATGATTGGATCGAAGAACAACTCTGAGAATTCATCAAGATCTTTGACAAAAATTCAAATTTTTGCTATCTTAATTGAAAATTAACTTGACATTTAAAAGGAAATAGATTAAACTATATATGCTTTTGAACGCGCTATTTCTTCTGCGCGGATTGTCAAATGATGCGGGAGTAGCTCAGTGGTAGAGCTCCACCTTGCCAAGGTGGAGGTCGCGAGTTCAAATCTCGTCTCCCGCTCCATCTTCTATGGTGGCGTAGCCAAGTGGTAAGGCCAGAGTCTGCAAAACTCTTATTCGTCGGTTCGATTCCGACCGCCACCTCCATTCTTTTTTTTGACGGGCGGTTAGCTCAGGTGGCTAGAGCGTTTGCTTGACATGCAAGAGGTCACAGGTTCAAGTCCTGTACCGCCCATCCTTCCAAAACATTTACGCCAACGCATCTGAAACTGGACAATACTTTCCGTAAACAACGCGAGTTGCCGCCTAAGAAAGTTATAGATATTCAAGCAATTTGCATTGGGCAATTAATTATAGATGTCTTTACGATACACATGTCGCCCCGCTGGGGCTTTAAACGTGGCTAATCGCGTTTCTACACACATGTCGCCCCGCTGGGGCTTTAGAAGAATCGACTCATGATTTTTTATACCCTAATCGCTGACAGAAATCCGAGAAACCTAAAACCCGAGAAACAATCCGCGCCATTTGAAAGTGACAACTTGGGTAAAATAATATCCTTCCAAAACTAAACACTTCCATCCCTGCCTTTTTTCTTGGCATTTCCCGTCTGAATCGTGTAAAATTATTTCGTAAACAGCTTACGAAAGAAGACGTTAAGTCTATTAAGAACAATTTTGAAACCTACCCGAATGGACATATAGAGAGTGAACCGCAATGCGTGAACCCAATCAGCCTGAAGATTATTTACAACGCCTACGCCATTCGACCGCGCACATCATGGCGTATGCCGTCCAACAACTATTCCCCGATGGCGAACGGACCGTTAAACTTGCAATCGGACCCCCGATTGAAAACGAGTTCTATTACGATATGGAGGTGCCGCGCCCTATTACACCCGACGATTTCCCCGAAATCGAAAAGCACATGAAGGCGATGATCAAAGCCAATGTGCCTTTCGAGCAAGAGGCATGGTCCTACGACGATGCTCGCACATGGTTCGGTGAACGCGATCAGAAATTCAAACTCGAATTAATCGACGGGATTTCGGATCGTGAAGTCAGTGCTACCGATGAGGGTGTTGATGAAGAAGGTGTTTCTATCTACCACAACGGCGATTTCACGGACCTCTGCAAGGGTCCACATGTTGAAAAAACACGCGAATGCCGATATTTCAAACTGCTCCGTGTTTCAGGAGCCTATTGGCGCGGTGATAGCAACCGTGAGCAGTTGCAACGCATCTACGGTACCGCATGGGAGACGAAAGCCGACCTTCAGGCGTATTTAACACAACGCGAAGAAGCCGCCAAACGCGATCATCGTAAACTCGGACGCGAATTGGAACTCTTTCAGATGCATCCCGAATCCCCTGGCAGTGCTTTTTGGCTTCCCAAAGGCACGCTCATTTATAACCTCCTCTCGGAGAAGGTTCGGAAACTCTATCTCAGCGAAGGCTATCAGGAGGTGCGGACCCCTCTCATCTACGATAGCAGTCTCTGGAAGACCTCCGGACATTGGGAGCATTTTAAAGACGATATGTTCCTCGTCGAAAATGAAGATGGCGAAGCGACGAGTGCTTTGAAACCGATGAACTGTCCGGCACACATGTTAATCTATAAAAGCGTGCGCCACAGTTATCGAGATCTACCCTATCGCCTGCATGACCAAGGTGTGCTACATCGCAACGAAGCCACAGGGACACTGACCGGTTTGTCGCGTGTACGTCAGATGTGCCAAGATGACGCACACAATTTCGTCACAGAGGACCAGATCGCCGATGAATATGAACGGATCCTTGGACTTTTCCAACGCATCTACGGCTCTTTCGGTCTGCCGTTCCGATGCGATTTGAGCACACGTAACCCTGAAAAATTTATGGGGGATGTGGAGGTCTGGAATCGCGCCGAAATCATACTTGAGGATGTATTGAAAAACAACCAAGTTGAGTATAGCGTTGATCCCGGCGAAGCGGCGTTTTACGGTCCTAAACTCGATTTTCAGGTTCGGGATTCACTCAACCGAGACGTTCAGTGTGCCACTGTGCAACTCGATTTTCAGCTGCCCGAACGGTTTGAACTCATCTACGTCGCACCAGATGGTTCTGAGAAGCGTCCTGTGGTTATTCATCGCGCAATTTGCGGGAGTTTTGAACGCTTTATCGCGATGTTGATTGAACATTACGCTGGGGCATTTCCGACATGGCTTTCGCCTATCCAGTGCGTTGTGATGACAATCAGTCAACGTTTTGTTGATTACGGCAAAGAGGTCGAACAACTCCTGTTGCAAAAAGGGTGTCGCGTCGCGTTGGACAATAGCGATGATAAGATCGGTGCGAAAATTCGTCAAGCCCGTTTGCAACGTGTGCCGTACATGTTAATTATCGGTGGACGTGAAGAGGAAAGCCGCACGGTCAGCGTCCGTAGCCGCGATGAAGGCGACATCGGTGCAATGGCACTTGATACTTTCGTCGACAAAATAGTTCAAGAAGCCGACTTAGATTTTTAATTGGCAATCAGTTATCAGCAGTCGGCAGTCAGCAAGAGAATCTTGTGGTGGTTATCGTAAACATTCCTGCCATACTGAGTCCCACTGACAGCCGAAGGCTGACGGCTGACAGCCATTCTAAAAAGGAACATACCGAATGTATAAAATTTTGACAGCCAAGTCTTTTAGATATACTCTTACAATTTGCGCTCTCCTCGTTGGTATCACATTTTTCAGCAGTTGCAGTTCCTCTAAACAGGTCACTCGCGTTGATGCCGATACCACAATCGACCTGTCTGGACGCTGGAACGATACCGATTCACGCATGGTCGCTGACGACATTATTCAGGACTGCTTAACACACCCTTGGATCAATGATCATGGTATAAACAGCGGTGCGAAACCGATCGTGATCGTTGGTGGTATTCGCAACAAGAGCATGGAACATATACCCGTCGCTACGTTTATAACAGACATCGAGCGTGCCTTCATTAACTCTGGAAAAGTGCGGACGGTCTCAAGTTCGAGTGAGCGCGGTGAGATTCGAGAAGAGCGCGCCGATCAAGGCGAATTCGCTGCAATCGAAACCGTTAAACGGATGGGACGCGAACTCGGTGCTGATTACATGATGACTGGCGAAATCAATACTATCGAAGACCGTGAAGGCGGAGACCAAGTTATCTTCTATCAGACAGATCTGACGCTGACGAACATTGAGACAAACGAGAAAATTTGGATCGGTAACAAGAAAATCAAAAAATTTGTCGGACGTGACAAGTTTAAAATGTAGAGGAACGGCTATCGGCTTTCGGCAGTCAGCAAAGAGGTTTCCTTTCTGATGACTAATGGTTAAACTGATGGCTACTCTGAAAGCCGACGGAAACCGATGGAAACCGATTGCCACTCTTATGATTAAAACACTCCCCTTTCTGCTCATTACTTGTCTGATCATCGGATGCGGCGGCTATAAGATGCGAGACCTCCAAATCGCATTGGAGGCAGGAGAAACAGAAAAAGCCTATACGAACCTTGAGAAAAATGCACCGAAGAAGCCTGACATCCCTTTTCTGTTTGAATTAGGATTGGTTGCCCATTACGCCAATCATTTCCAAGAAAGCAACGCGGCGTTCGATCAAGCAGGCGATATCGCTGAAGACCGTTATACCAAAAGCGTTTCCAAAGAGGCTGTTTCGCTCGTAACCTCTGATCAGATGCGTCCGTATCCGGGTACCCGATATGAACGGCTTTTGAGCCACTATTACCGGGCACTCAACTATATCTACCAAGGTCAGTTAGACGGTGCACTGGTAGAATGCCGTCGTGCCACGGCTCTCATCAACTACTTCAAGGGTGAAGACGAAAATTACGATTTCTTCGGCGCAGGATTTCTTGCGCACCTCTCTGGTGTTCTCTTTGAAGCCACTGGTGAATGGAACGACGCTTATATCTCCTACAAACAGGCGGCGGAATACTACCGAAACGCAGCGGAAAAAACCGGTGTAGAGATGCCCGAGGACATTGGTCGTTCGCTGGTTCGGTTGGCGCGTAAACTCGGTTTCGTCGACGAGCTGGCGCGTTATGAGGAACAGTATGGGAAGTTTTCTGTCCGTCCTGAAAACACCGGCGAACTGATTCTTTTTTATGAAAGCGGCTACGTTCCGCCGAAAGGTGAGGACGCTTTGACGTTTCCGATTCTGAAAACAGACGATGTGGACGATGACAAGTTTGTGCCGGCACTTATAGGGCGCGAGGGAAGGGTGTATAAAGAGATTGAATTGGAATATCTGCTACGTGTCGCTATCCCGACCCTTGACTCCCACCGTCCCGTCCTCTCAGGGATCGAAGTTGTTGTTGGAGATATGAAAATGCGCGGTATGCTTGTAGAAGATGTAGAAAATATCGCGATAGAAACCCTCAAAGCGCAGCGGACGAGCATTCTCCTGCGGACGTTAGGACGTGCCTTGCTGAAATACTTGGCGTACCGAAAAGCAAACAAGGAAAATGAAGTCTTAGGGCTGCTCGTAAACCTTGCTGGCGTTGTGACTGAACAAGCGGATACACGTTCTTGGCAAACGCTTCCGAATCAGATTTTTATGGTGCGGATGCCGCTCCTGGCAGGCACCCATACACTCAATCTTTCCTTTTTAGACGCGACCGGAAGGGTCGGTGGACGTGATTCTGTGCCAGATATTAAGATTTATCCAAACCGGATAACCTTTTGGAATCACCGAACTTATGACTGATCCGCTTTCTTAATTTTCCTATAACCGAGACATTATGGAATTTTGAAAGTAGAGGAGATAGGAAGCAATGCGAATGTTATTTTTATTTTCGGTAATAGTGCTGTTAATCACAAACCTGATAAGCTTCTTTGGTTGTTCTCTCTATGAAGATGAGGGGAACTTGGTTATTAAAGACGCGTATATCGTGGGCATTGAAATATCAATTTCAGAGAGCAGACCTGCTCAAGTTATGATTACAGCTACCGCATTCCATAGCAACACTTGTGTATCAAGCCTCGAAATACATCAAAAGCGAAGTGGAAATACTATCTCCCTCTGGGGAGAAATGGAGGTCATTGAGGGGGCTGTTTGTGGAGATACAATAACTGAAGTCCAAAAACAGGTTTCAATTGGGGAGTTCACGATCGGCGAATATAAAGTGATCGCAGACGAGCTCGAACTGGTATTCCATATTGAAGACGATGAGAGTTGGATTATTAGAAAGCCGATCATTGAAAGCATTGATTTTTCGATATCAGAAAGCGTACCTGCTCAAGTTATCGTTAATGTTGAGGGATACTTTTGCGAAGCGGGTATACCATTTCTCGAGACGCATCAAAGACAAGAAGGAGATATCATCTACATCCAAATGACAAGTAAAGTCCCCAGTAGTATTTCCTGTCCACTGGTAATAAGTACTGTAGTGCTACCGTTTATTTAGACCAAAAATTAGCAAAGTTAAGACAAGTTTTTTTCCTGAAATTCGATAGGTGTCAAATACCCTAACGCCGAATGTGGGCGTTTCTGATTATAGACCTGTGTGATAAAATGACCGATGCGATCTCTTGCCTCATGGATGTCCTCGTAGTCGTTGAGATGAACTTCTTCCTCCTTGAGAGTTCGGATGAGTCTTTCAGCATACCCATTCTCCCAAGGCCGCCCTCTGTGTGCTACGGAAATCTCAATCCCATGACGGATGAGAGTGGAGATATAAGCATTTGAAAGATACTGCACGCCTTGATCGGAATGGTGGATCCCTGGAGACCCACTTTGGTGTAATGCATCTTCCAAGGGTTTCAAGGTTAGAGAATGCGTCAAATGCTGACTCAGATGCCACCCTCTAATCATGCGAGTGAAGACATCCATGAGAAGCGCGACATAGACGAAGCGTCCTTTCAGGCGAACGTAGGTAATATCGCCAACCCAGACCTGATCGGGGGCAGAAACCTCAAGGGTCTCCAAGCGATTCACCCACCGAAACCCGGCTGTCTCCGACGATCTCGTGGTTTGACAGCAAACCCGTTTGACGCAAACCGAGAGGTTCTCTTCTCTCATCAACCGGGCAACGCGTTTATACCCGACGGTGTATCCTTGACGCAGTAGCAACGCTCTGATGCGCCTATATCCATAGGTCGGATACCGAGCGGCTAACGTCTCTATTTCATCTCGTAGAACGTCTTCAGACGGATCGACTTTCGGTTGATAATAGAAGGTACTCTTGTTGAAATCCAGCGTTTCACAAATCTGTCGCACCGAATACTCCTTGCGCAACGTCTCAATGAGATGTCGCTGTTGAGATGGATTCAATCCAACAACGTCAATGCTTTTTTTTGAATTTCCAACGCCAACGTCAATCGACCAACAAGTTGCTCAAGTTGAGCGATCCGCTCCGTCGCCTCGCTGGAGTGCTTATCCGTGGAGGCAAACACAGATGCCACATTTTCAACGACTTGCTGCTTCCACTTCGAGAGCTGTTGTTCGCTGAGGTTATGGCGCCGACAGAGTTCTGCTTGTGAACTTTGACCACTGAGTGCCTCAAGCACGACTTCTGCTTTAAACTCAGGGGTGAATTTTCTTCGTTTCGCCATCGGAATTCTCCTTTCAATAAGATTGTTATTGTATCACAATCTTGTTTTAGAGAGTGGTCTAAATTTCCGGTGGCAGTACATACGGACGCTCTAATAAACTCTTTCTCATGGAGTTTAGTAAAACATCAAAAACAGATTCTTATCGGGGAGTTCACAACCGGCCACTATGAAGTGATAGTCAATGATATTATACATAAGTGGTTTCTTATTGAGTAATACAATAACTGAGAATATCCACACTGCACGGCGATAGGGATACTATAGGTTTTTGGGAAGTGAACTTCGTATAGTTTGAACTTAATGGACAAAAATTATGCAACGCATTTATTTGGATTACAACGCCACAACACCCCTCCGTTCCGAAGTCAGGGACGCGATGATGCCTTATCTTATGGAGGCATTTGGTAACAGTTCCAGTATTCACGCATACGGACGCGAGGCACGCACTGCAATTGACACTGCCCGTGAGCAGATCGCTGATCTCATTGGTGCCAAAAGCCCGAGTGAGATCGTCTTCACCGGAAGCGGCACCGAAGCAGACAATCACGCTATTAAAGGATTGACTGAACTGGAAAAGAGCCGCGACAAGGGAAACCATCACATTATCACTTCCTCTGTGGAGCATCACGCTGTCTTGCATACGTGCCAATATCTGGAGCAACGCGGTTTTGAGGTAACCTACCTCCCCGTAGACAGGTACGGGCGGATTCGTATTGAACAACTTCGTGAGGCAATCCGTGATACGACAGTGTTGATCTCTATCATGCACGTCAACAACGAGAACGGTACCATCCAACCACTTGAAGATATATGCGAGATCGCGCAGGAACACGAGATCCCGCTCCATACCGATGCCGTGCAATCGGTGGGGAAGTTAGAAATGAACGTTCAAGCACTTGGTGTGAATCTCCTCGCGTTTTCTGGGCATAAGATTTACGCGCCCAAAGGGATTGGCGTTCTCTATATCCGCCGCGGTACACGACTGGCAAACCTCGTTCACGGGGGAGCACACGAACGCAATCGACGCGCCGGATCTGAAAACGTTCCTGCCATTGTCGGCTTAGGCATTGCTGCTGATCTTGCGAAACAGGAGCAGAACGCCTATGCCCAGCATCTCGCCGCTTTAACCCAAAGACTCCGCGAAGGCTTGGATGCGCACATTGATCGCCTGCACTATAACGGACATCCCGACCACTGTGCGCCCGGCACGCTTAACGTCTCGTTTGAAGCGGTGGAGGGTGAAAGTCTCATATTACGCTTGGACATGGAAGGTATCTGTGTCTCAACGGGTTCAGCGTGCACCTCCGGTTCTATGGAACCGTCGCACGTTCTCGCTGCGCTCGGTTTACCCCCGCGTTTGGCACAAGGCACAGTCCGCTTTTCCTTGGGTAGGAATACGACCGAAGCCGAGATCGATGAGGTCATCGCCAAATTACCCAAAGTCATCCAACAGATGCGTACTCTGTATAGAGGGTAGCATTCCCATCTCCATCGAATCGGGGTAGATGCGGTTTCTAACCGCATCGGTTTTCCATCCTGTAACCTCTTCACGCCGATCCCATAGCATACTTGTAGAAACGCCGAAAATAGCCGTTGTGTAGGACTTAACAAAACCTCAAGAACCTATAAAACGCTACAGTGTTCTTTCGATGTGTGCCAGACTTCCTGCTTCAACGTCCACTGCCTCTCACCGAGGTCTGACACGGACTCCACAAGCGTTTTACGTCTCCTCGCAACTCGTGGCGACGGTGTTCTGGTCAAGCGGGACAGAGATTGATAGCCGCGTTGAGGTCTCTATCGCATTCAAAGCCACATTCGGAGCAGTGATAGGTTCTCTCAGAAAGCACCAAATCTGTTTTCTTATGTCCGCAGTGGCTACAGGTCTTGGAACTGGCAAAAAATTGCGGTGCTTGGGTTATGGGTATACCCCGCCTGTCAGCTTTATACTTGAGTTTCGTTAGAAAGCCACCAATTGCTGAATCGGATAACGCCTTCGCCAGTTTCCTATTCTTTAGCATATTGGTGATTGTGAGCGTCTCAATACCGATAGCAGCGGCTTTACGAACAATCCGTATGGTTGCTTGATGGTGTGCGTCCTCACGGATATTCGCGATACGTGCATGGACAGCAGCGAAGCGTTTCTTCTGCTTATGCCAATTCTGACTGCCTTTCTGCTTACGTGCGAACTTCCGATTTTCGCGTGCTAACTTCCGCTCATATCGCTTGAGAGGGCGTGGATTCTCGTAGGTATCCCCATTAGAACATGTCGCAAGCGTATTAATACCGACGTCAATGCCTATCGGGTGTCTATCGTCAAACAGAGGCGGTTGGTGCTTATAGTTGTTGCTATCGAGTCGTCTGACGGTGATAGATACATACCACGTGTCATTGTGTTTTGAGACAACAACTTTTGTGATTTCACCAGAATATCGCAATTCTTCACGCATGCGTATCCACCCTATCTTTGGAAGGTTGACACGCTTTTTATGGACTTCAACAGTTCCTTCGCCATTGTCTGCTTGGTATGAACATTTACCAGATCGGTTCTTATAGACGGGAAACTTGTTTTGTCCTTTCTTCCAGCGTGTTACAGCGTCTCCAAGATTGTGGATAGCATTCTTCGACGCATTTTGCGAGAGTGCTTTACACCAGCCAAACTTATCGTATTTGACGGCGTTAAACTCACGCTTGATGTCAACATGGCTTCGCCAGTCGTCTTGGTCTAAACCGACTTTGAAAGACGACAAACCAAAGTTGAAGGCAACACGGGCATAGCCAGCGTGTTGAGACATTTGCGTGGATTGCTTATTATTTGGAGTGAGTTCTATCTTCTGTGAACGTAAAATCATGGTTTATCAGGTATCAGGTGTTTATCCCTTACAGAGTCGGAGGCAGACACGTTACCGGGGTCCCCACCCGTTACTGGGAAGGGGGCGGTAACGCTCTGTATGTCTGCCAACCTGATACTTTAATTATACCACAATTCAGGAGACCATGTCAAAAAATCTGTGTGAGATTTGACCTAATTTGTATAGATTTTACCATATTTTTTGACGCTGCAACTTGCCCCTTTTTGTGCAATCTAAAATGACACCTGTCCTTTTTCGTGCAGCTTACCCCCTATAATCACACGGATTACCGCGAATTCAGCACTTTTTGTATTGGCACGGGAATTGCTTTTATCTCCATATCAACACTTTGTTCTATGGAGGTAAGGACGAATGCGCGGAAAAATAACATCAACTGCCCTGATGACTTCGTTGGTATTTCACATCGTCATCGCCATTGTTGCGGGACTCTATCTGCTCGCGCAAACCGGGCAGTTTAAAGATTTGATGGGCATTGAAATTCTCTATCCTAAGGAGCCACCAAAGCCTAAAGTGGGAAGAAAATTCGTCGTGAAACCTATCGTGAAACCAACGGTTCCAACGCAAAAAACTGTTGTCGGACAGATTCAGGTGCAACCGCGTGTAACGATTATGTTTCCTCACACGCCTAATTTTCGACCACAGACAGTCCTCGAATTTTCAAGCCAAACCGTCAAAGTCCAACCGCCAATAGATCCGGATGTACCGAAAGTAGTACCGCTAAACCCAGCGGCGCAGACAGATGTGATATACGGTGATTTACTGGTATCAGATGCTCCCGATGCCTTGGCATTCTCTGCCCCCGTGGTAACAGTCCCTTCCGCTCGAATGAGAAATGTCAACCGTGGTATCGCTGGGTGGTTAAAGGTCACGCTTGAACGCCCACCGGGACTTTCAATGGTTGAAAACGTCGGTGCCGCACGCGATGCGCTTGGTGATGTGGTCGAGAATATTACGCTTTCCAGCTACGTCGTCCCGCCCCTTCCGAAAGGCGAACCGGGTGGACGCGTCATCGGTAAAGGTAAGGACATCCGAGGTATCCTCCGTTTTGCCCGGGTTCGGCACGATCTCTCTGACTGGTGGGCAGATGCCTCCGCTCTTAACGCATTGACGCAATGGCTCAACGAGCGAACGAAAATCAAAACGGATATGAACGTCGAGGGAGGTGCGGTGAAACTCAACGATGCCAACCTCTTCAAAACACCCCTCGCCTTTATGACCGGACACGATCCAGGACTCGTCCGTTCTCGGGAAATATTTGGATGGAAACACGGAACCGGTAGAATAGATGGTCGCCTCAGCGAGTCTGAAGCTGCGGGTATGCGTCGCTATCTCGTCGAAAAGGGCGGATTCCTCGTCTTTGACGATTGTGGTGTGAACGCGCCCGCACAAGCGATGGTGCGACTCTTCCTTTCACAGATGCGCTACGTTATGCCTGAATATCACGTCGAGCGGATCTCCAACAACCACGAAGTCTATAACAATTTTTATGCGATGGGGGGTCCCCCTGTCGGCTTCGACATCTTCTGGTGGGGCACACGTCCACCGAAACGGAATTTCCTTGAAGGTATCTCCGTCGGTAATAAATTATCGGTTATCGTTGTCCGTCGTGATTACATGTGCGCGATGGAGACTGTCAGGTACCCAACGCGGAGTGTTCACTATTCCCCAGGGGTCTACCGTTTCATGACGAACGTTGTTGTGTACGCGTTGACACACGGCTCGATTTCCGATTACTCCGGTTATGTTCCTGAGTCTGCGTTAATCAAGAAAGCACTCCCAAAGCATGCACCTGCCGCTGCGCGGGTCGGTGGTTTCGAGTAGTTGTAAGCAGTGAAACCCAACGAGCAACCGCGAACGACTCCAAGGTTCTCGCGTTATGGCGTTGGGTTTCACTGCGTTCTTTAGGGATATAACGGTATATTGAATTTGATGTATGTTTGCAATGTTGTATCAAACTTATCGACCCGTTCAACCCAACCTACAGGATTGATCTTTTCTTGACGGTTTTTGTCAAACATGTTATTATCCTCACAATAGATTGTTGTATGGTAAGGGATATTGATGCCCTTTCTGCCCGCCTCTGCCTCAATTATCAATCATGTCATTTTACACTTGGCACATAGTTAAAATAAAAATATGAAAATTCGATGTATTAATGCTTATCAAGTTGACCTCCCACTCTACGAAGGCAGTTATAACTGGTCTGGCGGGAAATCTGTATCCGTATTTGACAGCACCATCGTCTCGGTTGAGACGGACGAAGGCATCACCGGCTACGGTGAGGTTTGTCCCTTGGGACCTTTCTATCTCCCCGCTTATGCGGCAGGTACCCGCACCGGCCTCGCTGAACTCGCACCACATCTCATCGGTGAAGATCCGACTCAACTGCTTCCGCTCAACCAACGCATGGATATTGCCCTCAAGGGACACCCGTATGTGAAATCAGCGATCGACATAGCGTGTTGGGATATTCTCGGTAAGGTTTCAAACCAATCGGTTTGTACGCTTCTCGGTGGAAGGTATGGGTCGGATTTCATGCTCTATCGTGCGATTTCGCAACAATCTCCCGACGAGATGGCGGCAAAAGTCGCCACCTATCGTGCGGAAGGATACCGCAAATTCCAGTTAAAAGTAGGCGGCGATCCGAACACCGATATCGAACGTATCCGAGCGGTTGCTGAACTGATGGAACCCGGAGATGTCCTCATTGCAGATGCGAACACGGGTTGGTTGATGCACGAAGCCGCCCGCGTCGTCCGAGGCGTAAGCGATGTAGACGTCTACATCGAACAACCCTGTCTTTCCTATGAAGAATGCCTTGGGATCCGTCAACGCACAAGTCATCCCTTTGTTCTTGACGAGACGATAGACAGCATTCAAGCGTTGCTACGCGGTCATGGCGATCAGGGGATGGATGTCGTCAACATCAAGATTAGCAAATTCGGCGGACTGACCAAAGCGAAACTTGCGAGAGACTTATGCGTTGAACTCGGAGTCGCGATGACGATCGAAGATAGCTGGGGTGGTGATATTACAACCGCTGCCATTGCCCATCTCGCGCACAGTACACCGACGGCATTTCTTTTCACGGCAACCGATTTCAATAGCTACGTCACCGTCAGCACGGCGGCAGGGGCACCCCAACGAACTAACGGCAGGATGGCAGCCTCAACGCAACCGGGCTTGGGAATCGTCCCTGATATGGATGTGTTAGGTGAAGCGATCGTCCGTGTGGAGTAAATGGTTGTATGCAGATCAGAATTTTATCCGCCGCCGATGTCCGAACAGCCCTACCGATGCCCAAAGCAATTGAGGCGATGCGGCATGCCTATGGTCAACTTTCAGCAGGCAAGGTGAACGCGCCGCCACGGCAACACATTGCCACTGACAAAGGCGTTACACTCCTAATGCCTGCCCATCTGCCTGAACGCAGTGAGTTCGGCATCAAAGTTGTCTCGGTTTATGACGAAAACCCGCACCTCGACTTACCCCGTATCACGGCGACAGTCTTAGTACTTGACCCAGCGACAGGACTCCCCAAAGCATTCATGGACGGTAGCAGCCTCACTGCTATCCGAACGGGCGCCGGTGGCGGCGTAGCCGCAGATCTGCTTGCTCGACAGGACGCGAAAACGGTTGGCTTGTTCGGAGCGGGCGTGCAGGCGAGGGCACAATTGCAAGCAGTGATGGCAGTCAGAAAGATCGCGCACGTCAATCTCATCAGCCGTACCAAAGCCTCAGCACAACAACTCGCCACTGAGATTGCAACGTGGGCAGATGCCCCAGCAGTCAATCTCGTCCGGAATCCGCAACAGGTAGTGGAGGATGCTGACATCGTTATCTGTGCAACGACATCCGCAACCCCACTTTTTGAGGGAGATACCCTGCGACCGGGTACACACATCACAGCCGTTGGCACGTTTGTCCCAGAAAAAAGGGAAGTTGATACGACGACGATCAGAAGAGCATCCCGAATTGTGGTCGATTCGCGGGAAGCCTGTTTGGAAGAGGCGGGAGATCTGATTATTCCGAACGCTGAAATTGATGCCGAAATCGGCGAAATCGTCAACGGTGACAAGGAGGGACGCCAGTCAGACGACGAAATCACGTTCTTCAAATCGGTTGGCGTGGCGGTGCAAGATGCGGTCGCAGGATCCGTGGTACTCGCAGCAGCAGAAACCGAAGGATTCGGCACAGTCGTTAAAATCGGATGAATGGCTGTCGGCGGTCAGCAATTAGGGATCGGCTACGGAGACCGTCGGTTGTCAGTGGAGATTGGAAGAAGAGGAGAGTGAAAGGGATGGGGTGGTGTGTCGTCTGAATCACGGATTGACGCGGATTTTACAGATTTCACGGATTTTGGCATCTTTGGTGTATTCAAGGACTTTGGTAATTAGAATTCACTATAAACCCCTCCACGTCCCAACGTTTTGATATTGACAAAAAAAGCAAATCCTATAAAATAGGGGCATATTTTTCTACGACTTTCAACTTTAGCAAACGCAGCCACGAACTGATCAGAAACCTGCCCGTAATGAAATGGAGGGCAGATCAGGAGGCCATAAATTAAAAAATGGAAAAGACGCATTTACTTCAGGCACCACACCTTCACGCAATTGCACGCAACATTTTCGTTGCTGCCGGTGCGTCGCGGCACATCGCAGAGAATGTCTCTGAAATCCTTGTCAATGCTAACCTTGCTGGACACGACTCGCACGGTGTACTGCGCGTTCCCGCTTATCTACGTGGCATCGATGCAGGACAATTGGACCCCACTGCGGAACCCAAAATTCTCGCTGACACTCTCAATACTTTACGCGTTGATGGGCAACGCGGCTTCGGGCACTACGTCTCACGCTGGTCAATTAGCAAAGCCATTGAGAAGGCAAAAACCGCTGTCTCCTGTTCTGTCAGCATCAGCAATACTGGGCATATCGGACGTTTGGGTGAATATGCGGAAGCGGCGGCGAAAGCGGGATGTATCGGACTTATCAGCGTCGGGTCGGGTGGCAAAGGCGGGGGACCGACAGTCCCTTATGGTGGTTCGCAAGGCACCTTCAGCACAAATCCGATCGCTTTGGGCGTGCCGACTGGCGACAACAGCCCTTTTATCGTTGACTACGCAACGAGCATGGTTGCCGAAGGGAAGATACAGGTCGCGCGAAGCAAAGGGATCGATTTACCTGAGGGCTGTATCCTCGATAAAAACGGGATGCCGAGCGTTAAGCCTGCCGACTTCTATGATGGTGGCGCGCTCCTCGCATTCGGGAAGCATAAAGGCTACGCGCTCGCTATGTTTACCTGCCTCCTCGGTGGATTGGCAGGAACTTATGACACAGAAAGCGGCAAGATGGGCGGCATTTTCATGCAAGCGATTGATGTCAATGCCTTTACGCCGGTCGAGGAATACCAGCAAGGCGTACGCGCTTTCTTAGATGGCATTAAATCTACGCCGCCAGCGCACGGCTTCGATGAAGTCCTCGTGCCAGGTGATTTTGAACACCGATTCCGTACACAGCGGTTAGTGGAGGGGATTGAGATACCCGATACCATCTACAACCAACTTCAAGAGTGTGCAGACAAACTCGGCGTTTCCATCGGCGAGGACACAGTTGAAGACGATGATAGGGCACACTACGGTTTTTAATTATACCTTGCGGAGTAACGTTGGGCGTTTGAACTTTGACGGCGTTTCTCAAATCCGCCTGCGCCGATGTTGCAGGCTACGGGTTTGTTTAAAGAGGGTATAGCCCATAATGAAAAGGAAAATTAGAACTGGTGGTCAGTCGTCAGCAGTCAGCAATCAGAGGGCGAGGTTGCAAACCTCGCCTACAAGATGTCCATAGCCCGTAATGAAATGGAGGGGTTTTGCGAATCAACAAGGAATGCGCGTGTGGCATTCCGTGGGGTATTTCTTCAGATATACGAAAGGCACTTCATCCATCAAACCAACCTCACCGAACCGTAAGGAAAATTTAAAATATGAAAAGGCACATATTTGAAGCCGCCCATCTTCAGGCATTCACAAACACCCTATTTGTGGCGGCAGGTACACCGCAGCACATCGCCGATAATGTTGCCGAGATTCTGATAAAAGCGAATCTCGCTGGACACGATTCGCACGGTGTGCTTCGGATTCCTTCCTATCTCGACGGGATCGAGGGCGGCGGTATCCGTCCCGATGCCGAGCCAGATGTACTACGGGAAACCGACAATACACTCCATATTGATGGTGGAAACGGTTTTGGGCACTATACGGCTCGCTATGCTGTTCGACGTGCGATTGAAAAGGCGCAAACGGCGCGCACCTGTTTTGCGACACTCACTCGGACGGGACATATCGGCAGAGTCGGGGAATACGCGCAAGAAGCCGCGGAATCAGGATATATCGGAATCGTCACCGTTGGTGGCGGTTCAAAGGGCGGCGGAGGTATTCTCCCGTTCGGTGGTGCAGTCGGTGCACTCGGCACAAACCCCATCGCTATCGGTATACCGACGGGTGATGACACGCCTTTTCTCATCGACTTCGCGACGAGCATGATCGCAAACGGTAAAACCTACGTCGCCGACAGCGAAAAACGAGATTTGCCGGAGGGATGTGTTGTCGACAAACAGGGTAATCCGACCGTAAAAACTGCTGAATACCGTGATGGTGGGCATCTTCTCGCTTTTGGAAGGCACAAAGGCTACGCGCTTTCCCTCTTTGTCGCACTGATCGGTGGATTGGGCGGCGCGTTTAATACTGAAGCCGGACAGATGGGCGGTCTCCACATGCAGGTGATTGATGTCAATGCATTCACACCACTTGCCGAGTACCAAAAAGGGGTTCGCGCGTTTTTAGATGTAATCAAGGAGACACCGCCTGCCTCCGGTTTCGATGAGGTGTTAGTCCCCGGTGATTTTGAGGCGAATACGCGAGCACGCCGCCTCGCAAACGGCATTGATATACCCGATACCATCTATCAACAACTTCGCGAGTGCGCCGAAAAATGGAATGTTCCCATGGTTGAAACTCGCTAATTTCGGGGCAAAAGGTCGTCGGATTTCCAGAAAGTTCCTCCTATGCAATCATTCAAGTATCTGTTTTTCACAATCACCACGCTGCTAACGCTACCATTCACGGCCATCGCGCAGCAAGAACACATCCAATTTGGGCACGGCAGTAACGTCCAAACGGTTGCCTATTCTCCCGTGAATCCGTCCATCTTTGCGAGTGCCGGGGATACCGGTGAAGTCAAGTTATGGAACCTACAGAACGATACCGTGACAACACTCGACAGCCACACGAGTATCGTTAATTCCATCGCTTTCTCCCCAGACGGCACACTTCTCGCCAGCGGTGGCGACGACTATGTCCTGAAATTGTGGAATGTCACACACAAACACCCTATCGCAACCCGTGATCATACTACCGACCGGACCCGTTCACAAGTCAAAGCGGTCACCTTCTCTTCAGATGGTAAAATGATAGCAACCGGGGGTAGACATGCGAAACTCTGGGATGCCCGCACCTATAACGAGATCGTTACGCTCAGGCACACCGAC
The DNA here is from genome assembly GCA_965232545.1 of Candidatus Poribacteria bacterium. GTDB lineage: Bacteria > Poribacteria > WGA-4E > WGA-4E > WGA-3G > WGA-3G. The sequence continues at coordinate 5,025,036 of OZ246979.1, read as the reverse complement.
TGGGTCTGGGCGGTTGCGTTTTCCAGCGATGGCAAGCTGCTCGCCACAGGAGATAACAGTGGACAGGTTAACATCTGGAATCTTCAAAGTCAACAGGCTGTTACGCAATTCCATGCTGATTCCGATTCGGTGTATACCGTTCAGTTCTCCCCAGACGACCAAATCCTCGCGGCGGCCGGTTACGAAGGGAACGTCAAGTTATGGACAGTACCGACGTGGATACCACACGGCACGCTAACCTCTAATGGCACAATCTCCGATATGAGTTTTTCGCCGGATAGCAGCACGCTTGCCACCACAGGCTACACATCTGTCAACCTGTGGGGGATTAACACCGGCGAGAATATCGGCACACTCACAGGACACACAGATTGGGTCAGGGGTGCCGCCTTTTCTCCGGACGGAAGTGCACTCATCAGCGGTGGCACGGACAGTACGCTCCGACTCTGGGATGTCACGCCCTATCGTTCTATCACTCCGGATAGGGTGCGGATTATCTATTTCCTCCCGCGCGACCGCAGCATGCAACCCGACATCTGGACAAAGGTGGATACACTCATAAGAGACGTGCAACGCTTTTATGCCAACCAGATGGACATTAACGGATTTGGTCGGAAAACCTTCACGTATGAAACCGATGAAAAAGGCGAAATGCTTGTTTATCGCGTTGATGGACAGTTCAGGGATCGATATTACCATACAAACACAGCGGACAAGGTTTACGATGAAGTCGCGTCACAGTTTGGCATAGACAAGCACATCTATCTCATCGTTGCAGAGGTCAGTAGCGAGTTCATTGGTGCAGAAAACAAATGCGGGGTTGGTGGCGGTAATTGGTTTGAAAACGAACTTTCAGTGAGGGCTCGAGGGGGCCGCGCTGTGATCCCTGCTTCGGGCGTATGTTTTGAGGGTGCGTATGGTGTCGTTGTGGCAGCACACGAACTCGGACACGCGTTCGGTTTAGAGCACGACTTTCGCAATCCGACGCACCTTATGTCCTACGGCGCAGCACCCGACCGATTGTCAAAGTGTGCTGCCAGTTGGCTGAATGCCAATCGCTTTTTTAACACCGGTCAAACCGCCTTCAATGAACCGACAACGATTCAGATGCGCACGCCTTCAAGTTACTCCCGAAACGCAAGAAATTTCACGCTCCAATTTGCGGTTAGTGACGTAGACGGTATCCACCAAGCGCAGTTACTGGTGCCGACGACCCTGTTGGACCCAGCACCGGGTGTCAAGTTACACAGTTGTAAGGACTTACACACGCAAAGCAGTCTCCTCGAATTCAGCACGCCGACCTTAACGACACGACAAATCAACAACGTCGTTCTCCAAGTGATCGATATACACGGAAATATTACACGACAAGACTATACCCTCAGAGCAGAGAACGCGCTCCTGATTGGAAACAACGCCGATGTCAACAAAGATGGAACCGTCAACATAGCCGACCTTGTATTGGTTGCTTCAAATTTCGGCAAAACTATTAAGGGTAAACCGAACAGAAATCCCGATGTTAACAGAGACGGAATTGTCAATGTTGTCGATCTTCTCTTGGTTGCAAGCTTGTTACCTAACGTATCGGCGGCACCCGCGCTACATACGCAAGAGATGTCCGCATTCACAGTAACAGATCTAAAGCAGTGGATTCGCCAAGCCAAGAATTACAATATCCAAACGGATTCCTTATCCTCTCATCCAGACAGTATGAAAAAAGGAATTGTCGTGCTCGAACAACTCCTCACAACCTTAGCGATTCCAACAGAAACCCGTCTCTTAGCCAACTACCCGAACCCGTTCAACCCAGAGACATGGATACCCTATCAGTTATCGGAGCCTTCGGAAGTGACGTTGCATATCTACGCTGTAGATGGAACACTGGTGCGGAGGTTGGCGTTCGGGCATCAACCGGCTGGAACGTATCATAACAAAAGCCGCGCTGCGTATTGGGATGGTCGAAACGAACAGGCAGAACCCGTGGCAAGTGGCGTTTATTTTTATATGTTGTCCGCAGAAGATTTCACAGCAACACGGAAAATGCTGATAAAGAAGTAGGATAGCCATCAGCAGTCAGCAATCAGCTGGCGAGGTTAGGAAACCTCGCCAGCGAGCAGGGTTTTGTGTTTTCTAAAGTGTCCAAGCATTTTCTGACTTTACTATAATTTTCATGAAACTGCACTTACCGTTTTCAGGCAACAGAAATTGCGCTTGACATTGCAGTGCCAGAGTGTTATACTTAACCTCGTAAAGTCAATTCCGTTTTTTGAAAGGATGTAGGGCCTTGTGGTGATGGCTAAAATTAGGATGCGTAGGATTCAGCGGAAGGCGCGATATGAAGGGGAGACCTGTCTTAAATCTTCAGGACTTACGCAAAATTAGTTTTCATGCCAAAATTGAGGAATATTCCCGAAGAAGGCGCAATGAATTGCGCTACTACGAACCAAAGACTTCACAAAAACGGGTCAACTGCGTAAGTCCTAATCTTAACCAAAACTTGTAGCCTGTAATGAAATGGAAGGCGGATCCTCTGAAAGGCACGTCAATACCGCAACTCCCATTGTTTAACCGCAAGGAATAATTAAAAAATGAATCTCGGACTCACGGATAAAATTGCAGTTGTAGGTGCTTCAAGCAAAGGGCTTGGGCGCGCAATTGCGCTCGGTTTAGCACACGAGGGTGCGAAGGTCACAATCTGTGCGAGAGATAGCGATGCTTTGGAAGCAACGGCAGATGACATTCGCAACCAGACCGGCACGGAAGTTTTAGCAGTCCCAACCGATGTTAGTCAACCAGAACAGGTCGAAAATCTCATTAGCACAGCGATTTCGCACTTCGGTGGTATTGATATATTGGTTAACAACGCCGGTGGACCCAGAGCAGGACGATTTGATGACCTCGGAGCAGAGGACTATCAAGATGCCGTCAATCTGAATTTGATGAGCACAATAAACCTCTGCCGCGCTGTTGTGCCGACGATGCAAGCACGCGGTGGCGGACGAATTATCAACCTTACCTCTGTCTCTGTCAAACAACCTGTTGATGGACTCATGTTATCCAATATGGCACGGACAGGTGTGATTGGCTTCGCGAAGACCCTCGCGACGGAGTTAGCACCAGCCAAAATCCTCGTTAACAATGTCTGTCCTGGTATTATTTTCACTGATCGCATCCGCCAACTCGCGACCGTCCGTGCGGAAGAGGGTGGAATCACGTTTGATGAGGCACTCGCAAATATGACTGCAGATATCCCGCTCGGCAGGATTGGTGATCCAGACGAATTTGCAACCTTAGTTGTTTTTCTCGCATCGGAACGCGCCAGTTACATAACGGGAACCACAATTCAGGTAGACGGCGGCATGGTAAAATCATTACTCTAACACACTTGAACGGAGGCATGATGAACGATGTTAATATCCGTAATCATTCCTGCGTTCAACGAAGAGCAAACAATTGGACAAGTGTTGGAGGTACTATGTACCCTGCCACTTGAGAAACAATTGATTGTTGTCAACGACGGTTCCACCGACGGGACCTACAAGGCACTTGAGAAATTACGTACGACTTATGAATTGACCGTCGTGCATTGCCCAGAAAACAGAGGCAAAGGCTTCGCGATCCGGAGTGGACTTCCATACGTGAAGGGAGAGGTGGTCGTTATTCAAGATGCGGATATGGAATTGGCTCCAGCGGATCTCACTGAACTTGTGAAACCGCTTGAAAAGGAGAATGTTCACGTCGTTTACGGCTCAAGATTTCTGAATGGACGCGGGAACGCCAGTCTTCATAACTTTATAGCAAACCGTATTCTCGCTACCTACACGAATCTCCTTTACGGATGCCGAATTACCGATGAATCGACAGGCTACAAAGCCTTTTCAACAGAATTGATAACGCGTTTAGATTTAACGTGTGAGGGATTTGAATTCTGCCCGGAGGTTACAGCAAAGATCTTGCGGGCGGGTTATCGTATTTATGAGGTGCCGGTATCCTATTTCCCGCGCACGAAAAAGGAGGGCAAGAAACTCCGATTCTGGTCGGATGGATTTTTTGCCGCATGGACACTTTTAAAATATCGTTTTATATCAGAAACTGAACTTTTCAAATAGTTAACAATTGTTAGTTTTCGGTTAAGAGGCGTTTTCACAATTGACACATACTTAGAGTACTTCAGGGGCAGATAAATTGTTAGAGGTCCCTCTGTTAACTTTAACCATCAACTCGACTCTGATACAAGACAGCAAAGCACGAGTTGATGGTTAAAACCGATACCCCAAATATGGAGGTAAAATTATCAATGATTTTAAAGAAAATAACGTACTCCACACTTATCCTCTTACTGGTAGGCGGCGTGTCCTTTTTAGTGTTTGGACACAGTAATCTCCCGACCCTGTTGGAAGACATTAATAAAGACGGTGTAGTGAACATCCAAGACTTAGTGCTTGTCGCGGCTTCTTTCGGTCAACCGAGGGATCGCAACGCAGAACAGGATCCTGATGTCAATCGCGACGGGACTGTCAATGTCTTAGACCTCGTCCGTGTGAGCAACAGTTTTGGACAAACTGCCCCGGATGAAAACTCCGCATACCACGACATTCAGGAATATGTCTTTGACAAGAGTTGTGCGAACAGTGTCTGCCATGCTGCACCTGCAAACGCCGGCAATTTGAATCTCAGCTATGGTCTCTCCTACGAAGATTTGGTTGGACGTGAACCACAGAACCCTGCGGCGGCAGCAGCAGGTATGCAACTCGTTGATCCCGGGAATCCAGAGAACAGTTTTCTTTTGGCGAAACTGATGGGACCGACAGCACCCGAACAAGGGGCTCGGATGCCGTTCGGTGGTGGCATGCTTCATACTGGTAAAATAGATGCGGTTCGGACGTGGATTGAGGCGGGTGCGCCGCAGACCGGTAAATTAGCGGGTATCGGGGACCTCGGTGTTCTACGCGATCCTGACGAAGTTTTTGAACCGCCCGCACCACCTGCCCCCGGTGAAGGTTACCAACTCCGTTTGCCTCCGTTCAAAATCGAACCCGGCACTGAACGCGAAATTTACTACGCCACCCAAATCAGAGATGAAAATGGAGATCCAGTAGAGGGAGACATCTTTATTAACAGAGTCGAGATTTTCTATCCTTCTGGTAGCCACCACTTCATCTTATATCGCTTCACGGAAGAAGGTTTGGCGAACGGTGTGCCAGAGAGAGGCATTACACCCGGCATCGGCGTTAATTCGGAAGATCAGTTCCGCGAACTTGACACAGAGGATCCGCAGGTACTTGGGAATTTCGGTGTTGACAGACTTTTCGTCGTCGGAACACAAACCGATGATACCCTATTTCAGTTCCCAGAGGGTGTAGGGTTACGACTCCCCGGTGACACCATTTACGATCTGAATTCGCACTACATTAATCTGCTTGGTGACGAAACGTTGCTCGGTGAAACTTACGTCAATATCTACACGATTCCGGAGGCGGAAGTCCAGTACGAAGCCGTTGAAATTTTCGTTTCTAATCGGGCCATTAACGTCCCGCCCGGAACAACGCGCGTCGCCAAAATGTCGTGGTATGTTGAAGATGAGTTGGAACGCCGAGGCCACGACCCAAGTGCCGCGCTAAATGTCTTTTTGCTGACATCCCACATGCATCGGCACGGAGAATTGTTTGAGATTTTTCAGGGATCATCAGGCGACTTGTTGCATCGGAGTATTGCTTATGATGATGCTCCCATTGACCTCTTTGATCCAATCCTCCGCTTAGATGCGGAAGATACAATCAAGTTCCAGTGTACCCATAACAACTATGACACGGATGAACCCCTTATATTCGGACTCACGTCCGAAGACGAGATGTGCATCATCTTTGGCTATTATTATATCCCGACTGAAAGCGCGGGAGCAATAATTAAGTAGAACCTGCTTCATAAACACAGGAAGGCGCGCTCTTTAAGCGCGCTTTTCTCTTATATGAAAACCACTCATTCAAGAAAAGACAACTTTATGGAAGCCCTTGCGCACCAGATCCTGGTGTGCGACGGTGCTATCGGAACCGAACTCCGCAAACGGATTCCCTCACATATACAGTGCGTTGATGCCTGCAATATCTCTACAGAACATGCCGAGAAAGTTGTAGCGGTTCATCGCGCTTACATTGATGCGGGTGCTGATGTTATTGAGACGAATACCTACCAAGCAAACAGGGAAGCATTAGCAGTCCACGGCTTGGCTGAACAGGTTGAAGAAATTAACAGAACAGGCGTGTCCCTGGCACGAGCGGCGGCACAAGAGACATGCTATGTTGCTGGCTCCGTCGGTCAAATCCCGTTCCAAACCTTAGATGCCCCTACTCCATCTACGAAGACAATCCGACGGCTTTTCAAGGAACAGATGGATGTGCTCGTCGATGCAGGTGTTGATCTTCTCGTCCTCGAAACCTTTGTCTCTCCGAAACAGGCAGAAATCGCTACCAAGCAAGCCCTCACATACAGTGTTCCTGTCATCGTTGAAATCAGCGGCGTTTCAGGTGGAACTGTAGGTGCTGGATTAGATGTGCGCGTCTTCGCACAAGAGTTAGAACAACTCGGCGCACATGCGGTCGGCATCAATTGCCGAGGACCGCATGATCTCGTTGAGGCGATGGAGTTGCTTGCCCCGGTTATTAAAGCCCCCATTGTCGTGCAACCGAATGCTGGTAATCCGAGAGTAGAGCAGGGAGAAATCGCTGTTTCCTACACAGTCGAGGCTGATGTTTTCAGCGACTACGTTGGAAAATTAGTCGAACTTGGTGCGAATATGATTGGTGGCTGTTGTGGCACAACCCCCGCATACACGGCAAAAATCCGGCAGGCTATCGTAGGACGTGAACCTGTCGAACGGGAGCAACGTATTTTCGTTCTCCCAAAGAGCGCCTCAACGTCCAAAGTACCCACCGATAATCCTGTCGAGCAAGTATTTGAAACGCGCAAAAATATTGTAAGTGTAGAGATGCGCGCCAATACTTTTCCGCAACTGCGAGCGATGTTGAAAGAAGCAAGAAATCTCGCGGCAACCGGTGTAGATTTATTTGATGTAACCGATAATTCCGGTGCCGCAGTGAACATCGGAGCTATCGCCACAGCATATCGACTCCAGCAAGCGACCCAGATTCCGACGCTCATCCACTGGACGACCCGATCCCGTAATCTCATCAGTATGCAATCGCATCTTCTGGAAGCGGAAGCCCTGGGTATCCGAGGCATTGTCGCCTTATCCGGCGACCATCCGAAAGCGGGACCGTATGAGACGGCGAGTCTCGTGCCGGACGTTCGGGGTGCGGTTCAATTGATGGGACTCATTAACCGACTGAACCAAGGCGAACTCGCCGATGGTTCGTCGATCGGTGAGCCGTGCAGCTTCTATTACGGGGGTGGCTTCACGATTGCAGAGCATCTGCAGCCACATGTCAAACATCTCTCGAATAAAGTGGCACACGGCGCGAAGTTTGCCTACACACAACCGGTTTGGACCTACGAAGATATTGTACGTGCCCAGCAAGCAACGGAACATCTCGATATAAAGATTCTCTACGGTATCCTACCACTTACGAGTTTTCGAAGCGCATCCTATCTACGCGACAATTTAGGACTTTACATCCCGCAGTTTATTGTTGATAAATTCCGGGATCTTGGCGACACCGCCGGGCATGAACTCGGTATGCGACTGTCCTTGGAATTGGTCGAGGAGATCCGTAACGAAAATGAATGCGCAATCGACGGCATCTACCTGATTCCGCCTGCTCGCATGAATTGGAAAAACAGAGCCTCGGTCATCTCAGAAATCGTTAAAGCCTACCGTTAACAACTGTTCCGCGCCCATGATACCGAAACTATGAAAGATCGCGAAACTTCAATCTCATCAGCACGCGTTACAGGGCGTTCGCTTCTCTTAGGCATTTTATTTATCCCGGTTAATGTCTATTGGATGACGCTTGTTGAGGTGAAGTACTACTCCCTTGACGGTTCGTGCCTGCCGTTATTTATCCAGCCCGTTTTCATCATGTTCGTCTGTGTTGTCGCCAACTGCGTATTGAAACGCATTGCGCCGCGACAGATGCTACATCAGGGGGAACTGCTCACCATCTATATTATGGTGGCGATTTCCTGCACCTTTGCGGGACACGATACGATGCAAAATATGTTCGGTAGTATTGCCCACCCGTTCCGATTTGCGACTGAAGAAAACGAGTGGCAGACGCTGTTTTTCCGGTATCTACCGGCGTGGCTAACTGTCTCTGACGCGCAAAGTCTACAAGGGTTTTACGAGGGAGAAGCCACCTTCTATACACGCCACAACTATACAGTTTGGATAAAGCCATTGCTGTTTTGGGGGCTCTTTTTCCTGATCATGATGTTTATGATGCTTTGCATCAACACACTTGTCCGAAAGCGATGGGCAGAGCAGGAAAAGTTGGCGTATCCGATTATCCAACTCCCGCTGCGACTTTCGGAAGATGGCGGTATCAGTCTCCTGAAGAATCGGATGATGTGGGTCGGGTTCAGTATCGCTGTCGCTATTGGTGTTATCAACGGCGTTCATTACCTCTTCCCGCAGTTTCCAGAAATCCCCTATATCAAACGGACAGCGGTTTTCCAAAACATCTTCACCGACCGTCCATGGAATGTCATTCGTGGCACCCGTATCTCCGTTTACCCGTTCGCGGTGGGTCTGGCGTTTTTCCTACCACTGGATCTTTCGTTCTCGTGCTGGTTTTTCTTTGTTGTCCGTTTAGCAGAATTCGTCATTGGGGCGGCACTCGGTACGCGCTATTTCCCGGCATTGAACGAACAGGCATACGGTGCGTGGATCGCGCTCTTTTTACTTGCCGTTTGGGTCACGCGGCGTCACTTGACTGAGGTCATGAAAAAGGCACTTGGATTCAAATCGCATCTCGATGATTCGGATGAACCGATGCCGTATCGTGCGGCTTTCTTGGGGATTCTCGGATCGCTTGTCGCGCTCGGTGTCTTTGCTTCTATAGCCGGGATGTCATTATGGATAGCGGGCATTTTCTTTGGTGTCTATTTCTTACTCTCCTTTGCGATCACCCGTGTCCGAGCGGAACTCGGCACACCTCATGAGATTTACTACGTTAACCCCCACGACATGTTAGCGACAGTCGGTGGCACCCGTCAGTTCGACACAAGTAGCCTCACCATCATGTCGCTTTTCTACTGGTTCAATCGCGGGTATCGCAATCATCCGATGCCGAATCAGATTGAGGCGTTTAAACTCGCAGAATCAACGGGAATGGGTAACCGACGTTTATGGGTGGCGATGCTGATTGCGATTATTGTCGGTATTCTGGTAACCTTCTGGGCGAATCTTGACATCACCTTCCGAAACGGTGCGATTGCGAAAGCAGGCGGGTTCAAAGGATGGGTCGGCAGAGAATCGTTCAGTCGGCTCCAGCGATGGTTACATAACCCAACCGAACCGAATGTGATTGGCATCGGTTTCATGGGTATCGGTGCGCTCTTGACGTTCGTGATGATGTATATGCGGATGCATTTCTTATGGTGGCCCTTCCATCCTGCAGGCTACGCGCTTGCAATCAGTTTTGCGATGGATTACTTCTGGTTCGCCTTCTTCGTGGCGTGGTTCCTGAAATTGATGATTTTACGGCACGGTGGTTTACGGTTGCATCGTCGGGTCGCACCGCTCTTTCTGGGGCTAATTTTAGGCGACTACGTTATCGGCAGCATCTGGGCAATCATTGGACCTGCCTCCGGCTTGCGTACCTACAAAATCTTTATCTGAGAGCGAAAGTCATGAATCTGCCCGTTGGAAAACTGAAACACGATTTTTTAAAAGAACTCCTTCCCACACACGATAGAAACACAAGTGTTGTTGTCGGTCCACAACTCGGTGAAGATGCTGCTGTCGTCGAGTTCGGGGATAACTATCTCGTTGCCACCAGCGATCCGATTACTTTCGCGACTGAAGATATTGGGTGGTATGTAGTATGCGTCAACAGTAACGATATTGCGGCGATGGGGGCTGTACCGAAATGGTTGTTGGTAACCCTATTATTACCCGAAGATGCAACGACAGCTACAATGGTTCGCGACATCATGGCACAAATCACACGGGCGTGTGCGGCATTCGATATCGCGCTGTGTGGTGGACATACCGAAGTTACGCCAGTCGTAACACAACCCGTTGTCATAGGGCAAATGATGGGGATCACCCACAAAAATGCCTTGTTCACTTCAGCGGATGCCCGTGTTGGGGATGCCCTAATTCTCACGAAAGGACTCGGCATTGAGGCAACAGCAATCATCGCGCGCGAGTGTGAAGATGAGTTGCGTGAAAAGTGCGATGCCTTATTCTTGGAGCAGGCGAAGAACTATCTCACGCATCCCGGTATTTCTGTACTAAAGGACGCGCAAATTGCGACCACTACAGGTGGCGTACACGCTATGCACGATGTTACGGAAGGCGGTGTGACCACCGCTGCATACGAGTTGGCAACCGCCGCTGAGTTAGGGGTGACTGTCTACTCGGATAAACTGCTCGGTTCACCAATATTGTATGGAGAGATAACACGGACGTTATGTGATATGTTTAGACTCAATCCGCTTGGTATCATTTCATCGGGTGCCATGTTAATTGCATCGAAACCGGAAAGAGGTGAAGCAATTTGCCGAGCGCTCGGCACAGTTGGTATCAATGCGGATATCATCGGAAAGTTTCTACCACCTGAACACGGATTGTGGTTGGAAGATGCCACCGGCGTACAACAACCGCTGCCCGTTTTTGAGACGGACGAAATCGCCAAACTTTTCTAAGTCTCTTTGAATGCTTCTATCCCTCCTTGACATCTTCTCGGAATTACGCTATAATGCAAATTATCAGTACATCACCGGAGGAAATCATGGCAGCTTCTGCGGCACAAACACGTCTCACACCCGAGGAATACATCGCTTTTGAACGCAAAGCACCTCCAGACTCAGTAATAATCAGGCATGAGTACTTAAACGGTGAGTTGATCGCGATGTCTGGCGCGAGCCGCGCACATAACCTCATCACTATCAATACATCTACTGCGCTCCATACTCGCTTAAGAGGCAGTGGTTGCGAAACCTACGCCAACGATATGCGGGTGAGCACCCCCGCTACAACATCCTATTTCTATCCAGATGTTGTAGTCGTTTGTGACGAACCCCGTTTTGAAGATAACGTTTTCGACACACTCCTTAACCCTATTCTTTTGGTAGAAGTTCTCTCACCCTCAACCAAAGCGTATGACCGAGGCGAAAAATTCGCGCACTACCGACAACTCCCATCGTTGCAGGAATACCTCCTCGTCGCCCAAGACGAGGTTTGTGTGGAGCACTACCGTCGCCAAGAGAAACAGTGGATTTTCACCGAATTCCAAGATATTGAAGAGCGTCTACCCCTCACCTCGATCCAATGTGAATTGTTTTTACAAGAAATCTACGAACGCGTCACATTTCCTGAGTAGAGTCTTGGAGAACTATGGTGGATCCTATAATTAATTGGACACTCCGCACCGGTGCGGTTAGGGGATTTAGTCTGGGAATAGACTAAATCCGTTCCTTGTATTACATTCCGCACCTACCGAGGGCTGGAAGTGTGTATTTATTTTTTGAATTTACTATATAAGCTGAATTTGAAGATCGAATTGCCCTCAAATACCTCTGGCACCTATAATCTCAGTAGATGAAAACCGAATTGCGAGACTATCCCCTAACAAGTACCATCATTAAGTTGGAAGCTGGTCGGGTCCAACTCACACTGATAGAAGACCCCGACTGGTTTCTGGAACGGCTCAGCCGAGAAGACAGTGAAGGTAAACTCTACCTTCCTTATTGGACTTATCTCTGGGAGTCTTCCATCGGTCTCGCTCGCTATGTAGAAAAAATTGGAACGCGCTTAAAAGATGCACATATCTTAGAAATCGGATGTGGATTCGGATTGACAGGAATTGTTGCCTGTCAGAATGGTGCGCGCGTGGTTTTTACGGATGCAGAACAGGAGGCACTCCGTTTCGCACACCACAATGCGGACCAGAACGGTGTGAGCCAACGTGCCGATTTCGTTCAGATGGATTGGAATACTCCGTGCTTCAATCGCAAATTTCCGTATATCCTCGCCGCCGATGTCATTTACGAAGAACCGCATTGGACACCCATCGTGACTTTACTCCAAGAGTATCTTACCTCCAACGGTGTCGCCCTTTTTTCTGAACCGAATCGTAGCAACGCAACAGGTTTTTTCAAACTGCTTACCGACACCGGCTTCATCTACCGAAAATCCACCTACCCTGTCACATTCGACAGACAAACTTCTCAAGTCAGTATCTATTCTGTGCAACGTGCTCCGTAATCTTTAAGTATTAGCACAGACCTGTATGAAATCACCCTATCCGCGATAGAATTTTGTATTGCCCAAAAAATAGAAAAAAACGCTGAGATTCTGCTAAAAAAATAAGCAAAAAATCATACCCTACGCATATTCCGTGGGGGTTTTTGTTTTCGAGAAGCCATATAACGCCTAAAGAAATCAAGGATTCATACTTTTGGCAAGGTTTTTGCTAATGCTGTATGTGAGGTCAACATACCTCGTTGTTTCAGCACATTTAGTGGACTTAACTTGGGAAAGGGTCGCGGATGGAAGCAGGCACCTCAACGCCAAAATCCCCACCCATTATTGGGAAGGGACGGATTTTAATCATCGATAACAATCCGGAACGTGCAAATTCGCTAGTCCAGATTCTGGAAGCACGCCGTTACAAGGTTGCCGCCCCTGTGCGCCTACAGGAAGGTTTGATTGAACAGGTTACACAGATAAAGCCAGACATCATATTGATTGGCGTTGACTTCCCGGGTCAGACGATCCTTAGTTGGGTCGCATCCCTCCATGAGAGTTATCCGTGTCCGACAGTTATGTTTTCACGGGACGAACGGTCGCAAACGATTCAAGCAGCGACACGTGCCGGTGTCTCCGCATACGCTGTTGGGAAACTTACGGGTGCCCGCGTTAAAACCATTATCGAAGCAGCTGTCGCCCGATTCTATGAATTTCAGGCACTGCAACAAGAACTTGAAAAGACGAAAACAAATCTCGCCGAACGCAAAATCATTGAACGCGCGAAGGAATTGGTTGCCCAGCAACGTGGCTGTAACGAATCACAAGCTTATCAAATTTTGCGAAAGATGGCGATGAATCGCAGAAAACGGCTCGCAGAAATCTCACAAGACATACTGTCTGTCGCAGAAGCATTGACAGACAAATTGTAGCAGTAGTGCATGTTCAAAGATGAACGAGATGTGCACATCGGAAGTCTCTATTCTTCATTTATGTCAAACGATGTGTTCCGTACTACTATAACACACTATAGAGAATAACAACATCCGAGCAGGGATGAAATATAAAGCAAAGACCCATTGTGCCTTGATGGGACATTGGGTCTGGACACAGGTGTCCATTCGGTTGAGTTTTATACTCGCTGATGGATGCCTTTTTTAATGGTTATCGGTTTTCGGTGCGGGTTTTCTACGAAAACCCTTTCAGTTATCAGTTGTCGGAAAAACTCACGAGAACTTCCTACCGATAACTGAGAAGAAAATAAAAAGGAGATTCAAAGGTGAACCAATCAAAAAAGAAAACGATCCGCGCAAACCGAGGAGTGCGTTCAGCACCGAGTTTGAAAAGCACAACGACTTCGAAAAAAGGAAAGTCGAAGATAAATGCGGCAGAAACCCTGAAGCAAGAGAAAAACGGGCTTGAGGTTATCAATGACATCCCAAACTATATTCGGGACGGCTGGGAATCTATTCCGGTAAACGAACGCGACCGCCTTAAGTGGGTAGGTGTCTTTTATCGCAAGCAAACCCCCGGTGCATTCATGATGCGTCTCCGGATGTCGAGTGGTTTTAGCAATTCCGAGCAGTTCCGTGGCATTGCTGAAATCAGTGGGGCACACGGACCCGGGTTCGTAGATCTCACGACGCGTCAGCAGATTCAACTTCGAGGTTTCGCGATCGAGAACGTCCAACATATCTGGAATCGGCTTGAAGAGGTCGGCTTAGGTTCACTCCAAACAGGTTTCGACAACATTCGTGGTGTGATCGGGTGTCCCGTTGCAGGATTGACCCCCAATGAGCTTTTTGATGCTTCACATGTCGGTAGGGAATACACAAAACTCTTTGTCGGAAATAAGGAATTTACCGATATTCCGCGGAAGTTTAATGTCGGTATCACAGGATGCTTGGATAACTGTACGCATACCGCCTCGCAGGACATTGCCCTCACACCAGCAGTAAAAGAGATCGATGGTCAAGCAATTAGCGGCTTTAATGTCGCCGTTGGTGGGAAAATGGGCTCCGGTGGTTACACCCTCGCGCAACCCCTTGATGTGTTTATTACTCCTAAAGAAGCCTCCGTTTTGTGTGCGGATATTACGCTAATTTTTCGAGATCACGGACCTCGGACAGCCCGCAATAAATCTCGCCTTGCTTTTCTGATTGCAGACTGGGGGGTAGAAAAATTCCGAAATGAATTAGAGAGGCGGCGGCACAGAAAGCAGCCGCTGCTGACAGCGGGGACAGATGCACGAGGGAAGAAAAAGACCGATCACACGGGTATTTTCTCACAGAAACAACCAGACCTCAACTACGTCGGGCTTGTTGTTCCCGTCGGCCGGATGACGACAACGCAACTCTTTGAGGTTGCACGGATCGCAGACGAATACGGCAACGGCGACATCCGTCTCACGCAAGGTCAGAATTTGATTATTACCAACGTGCCAGACACAAGAATCGGTGACTTAACAGCAGAACCGCTCTTACAAGAACTCCGCTATGACCCGTCGGAAGTCATGCGCGGCATGGTGAGTTGCACGGGCATCGACTACTGTCACTTCTCGCTGATTGAAACCAAAGAACGCGCGATGGAAGCGATCCGACATCTGGAGGCGAAACTCGGCAACACCAAACCGCTTACGATACACTGGTCGGGATGCCCAAATGGGTGTGGCAACCACGCTGCGGCAGACATTGGACTCCTCGGTAAGAAGACCAAAATTGATGGTGTCGTTACTGATGCCGTAGATGTGTTCCTTAAAGGGGATGCCAGTGCGAATCCTAAGGTCGCACCCAAATTATTAGAGAACGTACCTTGCGACGATCTACCGCAAGTACTTGAGGGCCTCATTCCTTACCTTTCACGTAGGTAAAACAAATGCGTGAACGTGAGACTGTGTGCGCCAGCGCGCACAACCTAACTAACAGATACTGGAGAAAAACCTTAACCTGCGAATAACCCACTTTTCGACGCAACTTGTCGGTCGAAAACGTGCTATTCAAAAGTTGGAGGAATTAATGGATATAAAAAATAAAGCCACACGGATAAATCTTTTCAGTTTAAAAAGCGTTCAGATGCGCACCTTCCATACCACATGGTTCGCTTTCTTTCTTGCCTTTTTTGGATGGTTCGGAATTGCCCCGCTCATGGCAATTGTGCGCGAAGATCTGATGCTAACAAAAGCGCAAATTGGTAACACGATTATTGCCTCCGTCGCAATCACAGTTATCGTACGTATCTTGATCGGACCCCTCTGTGACCGGATCGGTTCTCGTAAGGCGTATACATGGCTGCTGATTCTCGGTTCACTGCCTGTCATGGGTATCGGTCTCGCCCAGAGCTACGAGACGTTTCTGTTATTTCGATTGGCAATCGGTGCTATTGGTGCGGCATTTGTTATCACGCAGTACCATACATCAACGATGTTCGCACCGAATTGTATCGGGACAGCGAATGCGACCACAGCAGGCTGGGGGAATCTTGGTGGTGGTGTCACGCAGATGGTGATGCCTCTCATCTTTACCGCCGTTCTCAGTTTGGGTGTGGACAAATTCCTCGGATGGCGGTTGGCAATGATTATTCCTGGGATCGCTCTGTTTATGACAGGTTTTGCGTATTACTTCCTTACCCAAGATGCCCCCGATGGAAACTATAAAGAACTTCGTGACCGAGGCGATCTCGAACCGGCGAAAGGCAAGGGCATGGAGTCTTTCATGCTGGCGATTAAAGACTATCGCGTCTGGGCACTCTTTGTCATTTATGCTGCCTGTTTCGGGGTGGAACTCACCATCAACAATGTTGCGGCACTCTATTATCACGATCAGTTCCAGTTAGATGTCAAAACTGCCGGACTCATTGCAGGGTTGTTCGGTCTAATGAACATTTTTGCGCGGACCGTCGGCGGGGCTTTTTCTGACTTCTTTGCAAAAAAGATGGGACTCCGTGGACGCGTCATGTTCCTCTTCGTTGTCCTGTTAGGCGAAGGGATCATGCTTATCGTGTTCTCTCAAATGGCGGTTCTCGTGCTTGCTGTCGGCACGATGATTGTCTTCAGTCTCTTTGTGCAGATGTCCGAAGGTGCAACCTATGGGATCGTCCCGTTCATCAATCGAAAGGCGTTAGGAGCCGTTGCAGGTATTGTGGGTGCGGGTGGAAACGCTGGTG
The DNA here is from genome assembly GCA_965232545.1 of Candidatus Poribacteria bacterium. GTDB lineage: Bacteria > Poribacteria > WGA-4E > WGA-4E > WGA-3G > WGA-3G. The sequence continues at coordinate 5,008,505 of OZ246979.1, read as the reverse complement.
CAGTCGCAGCGGGTTTTCTGTTCCGTTCTGAGAGCATCACAATGCAGCAAGGCTTGTTATATCTCGGCATCATGGTTGCAGTCGCTTCGGTTGCTACTTCGTTGGTGAGATTCTCACCCGCGGTCCAAGATGCAGAGAAGAAAGCATTTGATGCCGCACTCGCTGAGAGGCAGCGGCTGAAAACTGAAGCAGGTGCGTTGTCCTAATTCTAAACTTCTATTGCGTTGATTTGGGCAGTCCTCCATAACTGCCCATAACTCTTAGAAAAAATGAATGCTTTGTGAAGAGGCAAGGGTTTTGTTCACCAAAGGGTCTACATATTTTTCGGCTTTACTATAATCTATATCCTTCAAATTAACCACAAACCCGATTCCGACAATGGGAAAATCGGATCGAAAACCTAATAAGAAAAAAATAAAATGGAAAATTCAACAGGAAAAGCGGTATGTCCCTATTGTGGTGTCGGTTGCGTCATCCGCGCAACCGTCAACGACAACAAAATTATGAGAATTTCAGCGGACGACGATGTCGCCCCAAACTACGGTATGCTCTGTCCAAAAGGCGCACATCTCAAACAGGTTTTTCAGAACCACGATGGCAGACTCGCGTATCCTATGATTCGGGATCGACGGGGTGAACCGCCACGTCAAGTTTCGTGGGACGAAGCCATCGCCTTCACAGCAAATCGGCTCCACGAAATCCAATTGGAGCACGGCAAAGATTCTATCGCATTCTACGGCTCCGGACAGTTGGACACAGAGGCTTCCTACATTTTCAATAAACTGTTCAAAGGATTCCTCCGGACGAACAACGTAGACACAAACAGTCGGTTGTGTATGTCTTCCGCGGTGGTCGGTTATATGCAATCATTCGGTTCAGATGGACCTCCGACCTGTTACGACGATATTCAGCATGCCGATGTTTTCCTGATTATCGGCGCGAATATGGCGGTAAATCACCCTGTTCTCTTCCAGATGATTCGGAAACGGCGAGCCGTCGAGCCGAATACACGAATTATCACGGTAGATCCGCGACGCAGCAAGACAGCGGAACATTCAGACATCCATGTACCACTTGCTCCCGGAAGCGATGTCGCCTTCCTGCAACTCATTGCCAAACGCCTCATTGCGATAGGACGGGTCAATCGACGTTTCGTCCGAAGGAACACAGAAAACTTTAGTGCCTACGAGAACCATTTGGAAAGTTTAGACGAAGATGCCCTCCTTGCCGCTTGCGATATTCACCCAGCGCGTATTGATGAGATCGTCGAATATCTTTCTAAGCCGAGTCGTTTGCTTAGTTTTTACTGTCAAGGCACGAATCAAAGCACGAGCGGTGTTGACAAAAATGTCGCCCTCATCAACCTACATCTCCAGTTAGGTGAAGTCGGTATAAAGGGTGCCGGTCCGTTCTCACTCACAGGGCAACCGAACGCGATGGGCGGTAGAGAAGTCGGCTATCTGTCACACCAGCTGCCCGGCTATCGCGTCGTCACGAACGATATGCACCGTGCCTATTTAGAGGGAGCGTGGCGCGTTCCACCGGGCAGCATTGATCCGAACCCCGGTCTAACAGCAGTCCCGATGTTTGAGGCGGCGGCTGAGGGTAAGGTTCGCGCCCTCTGGATCGCCTGCACGAACCCCGCTGTCAGCATGCCCGATACAAAAGTGTCGCAAGCAGGACTCCGGCGTGCTGATTTGGTGATTGTGCAGGATTGTTATTACCCGACAGAGACATCGGAATACGCGGATGTGATCCTTCCCGCTGCGCAGTGGGGTGAAAAGCAGGGCACAATGACGAACAGCGAACGGCTTGTCGTCCGAAGTGAGCAGTTTCTCACGCCACCCGGTGAAGCGATGCCGGATTGGTGGATATTCACGCAGGTTGCAAGAGCGATGGGATATAAGCGGAATTTTGATTTTTATACACCTGAAGAGGTATGGGATGAGTATCGGCTTCTGACAGCAGGGACACCGTGCGATCAGATGGGTATGACGAATGAACGGCTCGCGAAGAGATCGCTTCGCTGGCCCTGTCCTCACTCGCGACATCCGGGTACGCCTCGTCGGTACACGCGTAAGAAGTTCTTCACTGAGTCCGAGAAGGCACAATTCCATACGCCTGTCTATGCACCCCCCGATGAAGATACAGATGAAGAATTCCCGCTCGGTTTAACGACCGGACGCGTTGAGAGCCAGTGGCATACTCGTACCCGAACGGGCAAGGTGCCGCAACTTGTGCGCAGAGATCCGGAACCTTTTGTGGAAATCCATCCCGATGATGCGGTAGAAAACGATGTTCAAGACGGTGAATGGGTGTATCTTGTTGGGCGACGAGGACGGTGTTACGCGAAGGCGCGTGTCACAGAGGCGATTCGGCGGGGATTGCTTTTCACGCCGTTCCATTGGGGGGATCTCTTCCACGCCGAGACTAACGCGAACTATGTCACGAATCCTGCGTTTGATCCGGTATCCAAGCAACCGGAGTTGAAGTTCTGCGCTGTGCGGATTGAGACTGATGCTGTGTAGATGCGAACCAATTTTTCAGTCTGAAGGGCGTTCTTGCACCACAGGTATTACGTAACTCCGAATCGTCAATCCATTTATCGTCTCTGTCTCTGTGCGCGGTTCTGGTGCCTTGCGATGATCGAACACCACGTAGTACCCCTCCGTGACTCTCTGTTGTTAAATACGCCGCGAGTTGGGGAAATAGTCGCGCTCCAAACCATTGACTATCGGCTTGAATGCTTGTATGATTCGGTAGAGGTAAATCGGGTTGGCAATCTCACACTTTCTGTCAGTTGCTTTCGTGATGACCCCATACGTGGCGAGTTCATTGATAATGTCATTATCAGGGTTAAATGGTACGCTCTTCTCATAAGAAACGATCCGCATCAGTATGGTTTGAAAGCGCGGGTCTTTGCGGATATTGGTCAGGAGATGTTCAATGTTGGTGTTCCGTTCATCCAAGAGTTGCCTGTGTGCCTCTGCAAAGTGGGTCATTGTCAGCGTTTCAGTTTTGGGGATGTCCATCTCCTCGGTAAGTATCTGCGCGAATCGGTTGACAAGGAAAGGCTGTCCCCCCGTCTGTTTGTGAATGGATTCAATGACTTCTGGAGCGAAGGCTTGCTGAGTCTCCTCGGTGTATTGCCCAAAGAGTTCTTGTACCTGAACACGCGTAAAATTGGACAGCGCAAAATCATCATGGATGTTGAAGGGGGAGACAAAGCGATCATAGTTGAGTTGCGCGATGCTCTTGACCCCAATAATGCCGAGGCTGTGCGGACATCGCGGGGAGGTCCTGGAGATGTAAATACGGCGGAGGGCATACAGAAAATCGCTCACGACTGCCGGAGGAATACCGTCAAACTCATCAATAAAGACAACAACCCTCTGATTTTCTATGATTCGTGCCAATGCCCTGAAACTTCTGAGCATTGACATATTGTCGGTCAGCACCATGTTCTCCAAAAAATGTCTTAGTGCCTCGGAGGTCACTTCTCCACGTTTGTGGTAAAGGTTCTCGATTTCCTCGCGAATGTCTTCGGTGAGATTGCTGTAAAAATCGGCGGGGGTGAGGTTTTTATACGCCTCAAAATCCAAGTGGATGGGGAGATAGGTTGGTTCCTCGGCAGCAAGGACATCCATAGCCGCGTAGAAGAAGGTTGTCTTTCCTGTCTGTCGGGGTGCGAAGATGACAATATAACGCCCCTCTTTAACGCGCTTGGTGAACTCGGCGAGTTCTTCCGTGCGTGCGACAACATAGTGCTGCTCTGGGTTTACGGGTCCCTGTGTGCCAAACCTTCTCATCTGTGTTCCTTTTGTATGGTTTGTGTTTCAAAACACGAATGGTTTTATATCTTTTTTCCATGTTAGGGCAGGTTCGTAGTAGTGCGATTTATCGCACTGCAGCACGATGGTTAAATTGCTAACCCAAAACCTTATTAATTGCTTTTTGGATATCGCTAAGTTTTATAGGAGAAACACCAATTGCTGCTACCATACTTTTTGTTACAATTGGCAAGGCCTCAGTGATCGCTGTTTCAATAGCCTCTTTATCAACCTCATTTGACTGATAGACTATTCTTTCACTTGGCTCCCCAAAAGGGATACCGTCGTAGTAATAATGAATTCGGTAACCTGCTACTACCTTTTCCCTAAATAGTTTTTTGTCTTTGTATACAAAAGGCTCATATCCAGTTGTAACTCTTTTCTCAGTCAACTTTCGACGAATAACAATAACGCCCACTATCAAAAGGACAATTAGCAATAGTTGCATAACAAAAACAGTTGTTAACATCATTGGGTTCCTTAATTCAGTATAGTCGAAGTGATCCCGTTCGCACTTCAGCGGTGCTATATCCATGACCTTCCTTGACCTGTCCACGATAAACTCTTATGCCCGCGGATTAGCAAAAACGGTCATATCAACATTAAGCTGATTGGCAATATCATCTAAAGTCCTCTTCTTCGTTATAGTATTGGTACCCGAAACTACATAATATGTCCGTGTCTCTGTTTTAACTTCTCTTTGGGCTTTATCAGAGTAGTTACAATCCGCTACCAGAGGTATCCCATTGACGAACAAATCGAGTTTTTTGACCTCCTCAATTCCTAATTTCTTAATTACCCCAATAAAGGTGTCTATTGCCGTATCCTCTGAAATCCAACTTCCATCTGCCATTTTAACAGCTAAAAGATTGTTAACTCTTGTTTCAGCAGTGGGCTCTAAAAATTCACCGAATAACTCGATCTGTCTTGTTTCAGTAATGGATTCGGAAAATTCACCAAATAACTCGGCCAATTTCGTATATATACTCTGCCCTGGCGTGCCTCTGTTATTTTCTATAAAACTAATGTACCCGCGAGTACAACCAACCCTCGTAGCCAATTCCTCTTGAGTCATACCAGCTTCCTCTCGTCGCTCCTTAAGTTGTTCTCCGAATGAAGTTTCTGATGAATCTCCCGTTTCTGGCGATGTATCCTCAGTCAGTAATTCAGTATGTCGGACTGCATAATCTTGGATAAATTGTATTATCCGAGGTGTAGCATAAAACCATTCTCCCTGAGCACGAAACGCCCCGAAATAAGAATGTATTCGCTCCTCCTCGCTACGCGCTTCATCTTCCGTCTCAAAAGGAATAACCCCTATTTCCCGTATTGGGGCTTCGTTTCCAGTCTGGAGAGTGGTTAGTCGATTCAAGAGATCTGTACTAAAACCTATTTTTATGAAATCAGGCTGGGTATCCCCAAAATTGCTTTTTGCCAAAAAATATACCAGTGGTTGATTTGGCATACATGCTCCTACATTTACGTCTGGCTGGCAACGTTCTGCATCCAACCAATCCGACCTTACAACTTGGGATTTTACTTGAGGTTCTCCGCGAGTTTTTTAAGCGGAAACCCTATATTTTCATCTTCCCATAAAGATTGATTGACACGAATCCCCGCCTTCCCTTTCTCAAAGTCCAAATTGATACCAGGGGCTGTATCGTCAGGAGTATTATCCATTACTGCCTTTTGACCCTCAATGGAGTTACATAATGAGGCGACGCGGTTTCCTAATTTTTCACGAATATTTTTGATGAACCTCATGTTCTCTCTTACAGTTTCAAATTTTGGTTTGGTATCTTCAGGTATTGGGACGACGCAAAGCAGAAATTCCTGGCTTTCATCCAAGGCGTTTTTTGTTTGCTCAAAACTCAGTTTGACGTTCTGAACCCGCGTGCCTTTTACCTCAACTAACCATTTTTTCCCATTCCGAATAATCTCCTGTGTTGATATATCAAAAGTTTCCTCTGAAATTTCAAGATCAGAACCAGTATGTTTTGAAGTCACTGAGAAACCTTTGGATCCCAAATTCTGATCCAAGAGCTGCTTTACCCATTTTTCTATTCGTTTTCCAAAGCGTCGGTTCTCATCCATTCTGTCTTGTTGTTCTTTTCGTTCTTCAACATCCTCTACTACCTGACTCAAGTCGCCTCCAGTCGCTTCCACAATCTTTTCAAGCTCCTGAGGAAAGTTTTCGTTATCCGACATGTGACGCGCTAACTGAGGGTTCTGAGATAACATTACAGCAGTGTTAATTACTGTATCTGGGATGAATAACCGTTTTAAAGTAGACTGATCTACATTCATTGCTTTTAGGAGTTTCCCAATGCCAGAATTTTCATTCAGAGAACTCAGTTCCCATCCCTTTTCCTGAAGCAACTTCGCGAGATGCTCAGCTTCTGGAAGGTGTCGCGGGTTTCCATCTCGGATCCAATTCACCTTTCGCACTAACATCACCCACGCAGCGGGGTAATATTCATGAGTCTTTCCACACCCACAAGATGCTCCTTCACTCACCATCTCTAGTCCTTGAATGTCCTTGTTGATAAGCCACTCGGTGAGAAATCGCCAGAATTTATAACCACGTTCCCGGGAGTCATACACCACATCCTTTAGGATTTTGTCCAATTTTACAATATCTGTCACGGAAATAGGATGCTTGGATTTGTGCTCCCTTTTATTGTCCCCATACACCTCCGGATCTGGAGACAACACTTTGAGATCCACCTCATCTCGGCAGATTATCATATTCCACCTAATAAGTTTTCTCTCATTGTCGAGTATCTTCCATGTGTCCGGGGAGGGTAATGCTTCAAAGAAACTATCATCTAAGATACGATCAGGTGGAAAGAGTTCGGAGAACTGTTGCAAATCTTCGGGCCATGAGCAAATCGGTGCCAGCGGTGGTTCACCAGCACGAGCAGTAGGCAGGTCAAAAATGGGAATGTCAGACTTACTATCTTTTGCGAACACAGGAAAACCATGTAGGCTGTTCCAATCTTTTTGATCTACTATCCAAGCAAAGAGACGTACATTTGCCTTTTTAAAGTTGTCGTCTATACTATCATTATCCTCAGCGCGTTCTTTGAGCTTTTCGATGAGATCACCAAGCACTTCTTTATTATCTTTATTTCCTTTTCCTGCTTCTTCTGCCAATGAAGTCAGCCGCTTGTCACGAAGTAACTGTCTGAGCGTCCACTTATTCTGCGAATCCCGCCAATCAAGTAATTCTGCGATTTCTTTCAATTCTTCATCTATATTTTGATCTCGATACAGTGCAAATAGTTTGTCAAGGGTACCGGCTTGGTCAAGAACAATGCGATATTCATGGACTACCTCACGTAGTCCATTTTCAGTAAAGAAAGTATGTAACTTATTCAGCCATTCAACTGCAGGAACGTTTTCTCGGAGCAAGGCTTGAAGGGTTTGAATCGTGCCATAATTATCATCTTTACGAGTCTTTTTCTCAATAGATGATGCCAATTTCGAGCCATCCCATACCTCATTGAACAAAGTTATCGGTTCGTCCTGATATACATCCGACCAACTTTTGATAGTGTTACGCCACCCTACTGCTTCACTTCGCCGCGGCAAGGTCTCGCGATATTTTTGCCAGTCATTCATCAATTTCCAAAGAGTCTCTATGCCCATGTCACTTTCTGCCAACGGTAGCGAAGCTGCTTTGGTTACTATAGGGTCGCCAACCTCGTTAAGAACCATAAGCGTTTCGCGGATTTCTTCAATGAGTTTTTCTGTAACACACGTTCTAAGCCACTCCCGAGTTTTCTCATCATTGTGCTGGATAACAGGTATTTTCGCCCATCGATGCACATGATGCCAACGTTTTGACGATGCATGCTTGAGCAAATTGACAAGCAATTTACACGCTTCTTTAATAACGGCTCGATTTTGGGTATTTGCCTTATCGTTACTTTTTCCAAGAGGTATGTCATCTCGGGCTTCCGTTGGTGTAAAAAAATCCGAACTATTGTTAATGACTGCTGGGAAACTAAAGGATTCGGTACCTATTAAAGGAAGCGCCTTGAAGAGACGTGATATATTCTCAAGGGGCAGACACACCCACCTGCCCTTGTTTGATTCTAGTGGAACAGCGACTGAAGTTCCCTCCTTACCTTGAGCGAGGAGATATTCCCTTTCCTTCGGGTTGCCATTCTCGTATTCTTCCACTGTGATTTGCTGAATAGGAAAGTTTAATTTTGGAGGAGTAATGGCTTTAAAAGAGAACGTTTTGCGACCCTCTTTAATATCAACGTCTATGTTAATATGGTCAAATTTCTTGTTGAAAACAACCACGTATGGAGCGCATTGCACCAATGTTTCGATTCCTGCCTCCACCGCGTTGACTGCATCATCCTTAATAGGATATATGAATTGAGTGGTAAAAGGATGCGGTATCGACGGTTTTGGATGATCGAGAGAATTTTTGAAATCATCCTCCGCCTGTTTCATTGACTCATAAAGGGCATCCCGTGACTCCATGTTACGCGTTAAAAGGAAAGCAAATTCCCGACCGTCGTCGAGTTGCCCCGACACCTCTATTTCGAGCGACAATAAATGCGTTGTAAGAAACCCACTGCCAAATTCTCCAATTGCTTCTTCATCTTCATATTTTGTCGAACCAGACGCGATGAGATGGGCTACCTCAGCCGCTTTAAAACTGCGTCCATTATGCGAAAATATAAGCTTTCCTGGGCGATATTTAACCTCTGCAATAAGATGGTTATCGACAAGTGGTGAAGCATCTATGGCATTCTGCAAAAGTTCCCAAATCCAACGTGTGCGCCTACTTGGAAATCGCTGCAGCTCTTTGATGTCATTCCAAACGCTCTGTGCTGTTTTTGCAGCATAAACGCTTTTGAAGGCATCGTCAACTTTAGTTGTCATAATGGTTTTCCCTGTAAAAATCATAGGAAGCGGGTGGATATCAGTACTATCCACCCGCATAAGTTTTATAAGTCGCCTGCTGAATACAATTCTAAAAACCGAGTTGCTTGTTCACAATGTTCCGCAACTCCTCACCCTTCACATACCGCTCCAAGTTATCCAAGAAGAACTCGGTGATACGGCGCATGCGGTGCTGTGAACCGCCCGCAGAATGCGGCGAAATGATAATATTGTCAAAGTCCCACAACGGACTATCTGCTGGAAGTGGTTCTATCTCAGTGACGTCTAAACCAACCGCAGCGATTGTATCGGCGCGTAGAATCTCAATCAGGTCGGGTTCATTGACAATCGGACCGCGAGCGACGTTGATGAAGAACGCTGTCGGTTGCATGACGGATAGGTTGTCCTTATTGATGAGTCCACGTGTCTCCTCAGTCAACGGACACGCAATCATAACGACGTCTACCTGGCTCATCATATTCGAGAGCTGATCCATCGGCATTAATTCATCGACGGTGTCGGGTTTATCGGTGCGGTAGGCATCAACAGCCATAACGTGCATATCGAAGCCCTTTGCGCGTTTCGCCATCTCCATTCCGATACCGCCCATCCCAACGATGCCAATCTTGAACCCATCAATCTCGATCATCGGCATTGTCCTTGCTCCGCCCCATTGGTGCTTATCCTGATTCCGAACGGATTCGTGGATACCACGCGCCAAACCGAGCAGGAGTGCGAAGGCTTGGTCGGCGACGTGTTTCGCGTACAGTCCTGCGGCGTTCGTCAAAATAACATCACTCTCACGGAGTGCGGGATACATGTGCCGATCCATACCTGCACTGGAGGATTGAATCCATTTGATGTTGGGTAGATGCGGAAAAACGTCCTCACTACAGTAGCCGAAAAAGACTTCAGCATCTTTGCCTTCTTCGATAAGCTCCTCGGATGAACTCGGAGCAACATAGGTATGTTCATCACCAATGATGCTTTCGAGTCTTTCGAGGAGTGCGCCTTCAACACGTCCTTGAAGTAGAATTTTCATATACTAAAGTGTCCTTTCATCATGTAACATTAGGTAATTGGAAGCGTGGAAGAATGGAAGGGTGGAAGAGCGAGAGTGGTTCCTTCCAGACTTCCCTTCTTCCCCACCCTCTTTTTTTACTGCCATGGCGGGGTCTCTGGCAACAATTCCTGAAACTTGTCAATCAACGCGTCCTCATAAGCACCGGCGTATTGTCCGTTGAAGAATTTATCCATCGCTTCATCAAGGAAAAGTTGCCACGATGTATCCTCGGAACCGGGATTGACAGGGAAGAATAGCGCGCCTACATCTCTTGCCGCTTTCAGGTCGCCGGGAGAATCACCGAGCATCAAGACGTGGTTTTCGGGATACCTGTCTTTCGTCGTTATCGTGAGATGTTCCGTCTTCGTGCCCATCTCCTGTCCGGCGATCAACGCGACGTAGGCATCAATTTCATGTTCAGCCCATTCCCGGACGAGTGCCTCATCCGGCGTCGCGGAAACGACGATGACATCCGATATGCCCTGAAGCCGCTGCAACGTCTCGCGCACGCCAGGAAAGGGTGGAAGGTTGTAGACAATCTCTGCGACGCTTTCGTTCACACCGAGACTCCACTCCATTACCTTGCTCAATTCGTCAAGTCGTTCACCTGTTGCGCCGTCGATTGCGGTTTGTAGTGCGGGGTTACCGAGTTTCGTCTCCGTCTCCGACCATTCTTGCAGATGAGACAGTTCTGGCACTTCTACACCCATGTTCTGCACGAGCGGCATTTCGCGTAAGAAATCGCAGACCAGCAGGATCGCCTTAAACCGATTCGTGCCGCGCGTCGTTGAGTAGAGATTCACAAAATCCCACGCCTGATGCACCTGCCGCGAAATAGATGCCAAGCCGAAATGTTTGACAAGGTTCACACTGAAACAGTCGTTGTGCTTGACCTCCATACTATTAAAAACGCAACCGTCGGAATCAATTCCGACGAAAAACTCGTGTTGTGGTTGAAAATCGTATAATGCTTGTTGTGCTTCTTGCGCCATGTATTTTCCTTTCAAAAAACGCTCTGTGCCTTGAGCTACGGCACGACGGAGCGTGCCTGCTACTTTAATCAACAGTGACTTCCGGGCGACCTTCGAGCATCCATTCGGTATGGAATACCGTCGGTTCCCCATCTTTCCCAAGGATTGTGCTGCCATCTGCATCGAGTTTGTGATAGGTGTGTGCGCCGAAATAATCACGCATCGCCTGAATCAGGTTCGCAGAAAGTCTGCCGCTACGGTAGCTATCAAAATAGGCTAAAGCGGAACTGAATGCGGGGATAGGAACACCGAGTTGCGTGGCTGTGCCGATGACACTCCGCCAGTTGGGTTGTGCGGTTTCAAGTACATCTCGGAAGTAGGAATCAAGCATTAGGTTCGGCAGTTCAGGATCTCGCTCAAACGCCTCTGCGATCCGATGCAGGAACTTCGCCCGAATGATACATCCACCGCGCCAGCCCAAGCTGATTTTGCCGAGGTCCAAATCCCATCCAAACTCCTCGCTCGCTTCCCGCATTAAGGCGAAACCTTGGGCATAAGAGCAGATTTTCGCGGCGTAAAGCGCATCGTGAATCGCTTTGAGTGCTTCGTCCCGGTCGCCTTGGTATGCCCCAGCGGGTCCTTGGATAACCTGTTCTGCCGCAACACGTTCGCTTTTAACAGCGGAGATACAGCGAGCGAAAACCGCCTCTGCGATCGTCGGTGCGGAGATACCCAGATCCAGTGCCGAGATACTCGTCCATTTGCCTGTTCCCTTTTGTCCTGCTTGATCCAGCACGACATCGACGAAAGGCGTGCCGCTGCTATCGAGTTGCGTGAAGATGTCTGCTGTGATTTCGATGAGGTAAGAATTCAGTTCGCCACGATTCCATTCACTGAAGACCTCGTGCATCTCGTCGGCATCCATTCCCAAGACGCCTTTCATCAACGAGTAGGCTTCACATATCAACTGCATGTCGCCGTATTCAATGCCGTTATGCACCATCTTGACGTAATGTCCGGCGCCGTCAGGTCCGATGTAGGAACAGCAGGGCGTGTCCTCTACTTGTGCCGCAATCCTCGTAAAGATCGGTTCCACGAGCGCGTAAGCCTCGGCTGAACCTCCCGGCATCATCGCTGGTCCTTTGAGAGCACCTTCTTCGCCGCCAGAGATACCTGTGCCGATAAACAGAATGTCCTGCTCAGCCAACTCCGCATGCCGACGGACAGTGTCGTTGAAATTCGAGTTTCCGCCGTCAATGATGAGGTCACCCTTTGAAAGATGTGGGACCAATTGCCCAATAAACGCATCGACGGGTTCGCCTGCTTTCACCATCAAGATAATTTTTCGGGGGCTGTCTAATTTCCCAATGAGTTCTGGAATGGAGTGCGCCCCTGTGATATTTTTGTCCTTCGCAGCACTTGCCATGAACGCGTCTACCCGTGAGACGGTACGGTTGAAGACTGCTACCTCAAACCCTTTGCTCTCCATGTTCAGTGCGAGGTTTTCACCCATCACTGCTAATCCGATGAGTCCAATATCTGCCGCCAAATTTGTTTTCCTCCTATGATAGAATCCATTTTGCATATCATATATTGCAGGGAATAATGGTGTCAACAGAAAAATAAAGGTAGGTGTAAAGGACTGAATCTGGAGGGAAATAGAATCTCACATTCCATGGGCTTTAAGGATCAATAAAGGGTTTCAAATCCCAAAGGAGGATGGTGCGATCAAAACCGCCACTTGCCAGAAGTTTACTGTCCGTTGAAAAGGCAAGCGACTGAATGTCTGTCGGATGTCCCCAGAAGGTAGCGATATTCTCACCGCTCGCGACTTCCCATAATTTAATTGCCATCTTCTCCATTCCTTCCTGCCACCATGTCCCAGACGCGAAATACCGCCCACACGGCGAAAAGGCAAGCGCGTAAGGTTTCTGTGTTTGTGGCTGTGGTATAGTGAAAAGCGTTGTTAGGGTTTCGGCACACCACAATCGGAGTTCACCGAACATTCCACCTGCAATCACGTTGCCACACGGCGAAAAGGCTATCTCCATCAGTGTCCGAGGTTTGTCCAAAGGTAACGTAGCAATTTCTTTGCCAGATACAACATCCCACAGCCGAGCGATTTTATCATCTGAACCGCTTACCAGCCGCTTGCCATCTGGTGAGAAGCACACTGACCAGATGAAATCTGTGTGCCCTATGAAAGGTTTTAACTTCTCATTCCGTTTGAAATCGTATAGATAGATTGTGCCTTCTCTACTTCCAACAGCAAGTCGATCCCCTGTCGGTGCGAACGCTATATGCCAGACCAATCGTGCCTGTTCGGTGAATTCAGCAATAGGTTCATCGGGTTTCTCAGCACTCCACACACTCACATTCTGGTCTTGGATATTGGCAGCCAGCATATTTCCAGAAGGCAAAACAGTAAAAGAGGTGATATGTGTATCCTTGAGTAATGTTTCTCGGACCTGCTTACTTTCAACATCCCATAACACGAGCCCTTTGGTATCACTCCGGCTCGCAAGTATTTGTCCATCCGGTAGAAATAGCACTGGATCCGGAAAGAGGGTCGGTTCATGAAGGATTGGGAATGTTTGTGTTGTGGATTTTATCGGTTTGTCGGAGAGTGTATAGGCGACAGCCAATTGTGGGCATTTTGAAAACCACTTATGACCGACACTCCCAAATCGACGCGCAATCGTCTGTAGCTTTTCACGGTGTTCTACGTTCCAGACTTCTATACTTTCACGGCGTGACATGACGGTAAGTAGTATACCATCCTGCGTGTAAAATGGAGTACCACAGTCCACATAACTCTTTCGCAACGCGCCCTTCGGCAGATCCCACAGGCATAGGATTTTGTCTACATCGCATGACGCGAGAAACTGACCGCACGGTGAAAAGGTGACGGTGTGTACCCAACTCCTATGTTCGGTGAAGTAGGCGATACGCTCGCCTTTCGCCACATCATACACCGAGATAAAGGACGGAACACTATCAACATCATCCGCTGCTTCGTCGGGTGTAGCGCACGCCATCAGTCGACTATCTGGGGAAAAAGCGAAATTTCTGCCTGCGAATCTGATTAATGGCATGCCCGTTTCTGGACTCCAGATGTAAGTTTGTGTTCCTTCTGTGTCAGGATTAATGATTTTATTTTTATTAAGAGAATAAAGTTCAGGGTTTTCTACCGACCCCGCGATGTACTGTCCGTTAGGAGAAAATTCCAGTTGAGAAACGTCATTTGATTGTTCATGTTGACCTCGATCCATTTGCACAATGCCCTGACCGGTTTTAGCATCCAAGACCTGAATGATACCACTATGATCGGCAACACCCCATTTATTGCCGTCAGGTGAGAAAACAATACGTACGTATCTATCTTTCTTTTTTATCTCAGAGATAGTCCGACCGCTCTGAACATCCATCACTTTAAGGATGCCATCCCAATTAGCGATAGAAATATCCTTGCCATTTGAGGAGAAATCAATAGCGTTAATCCCGCCTCGTTCCGTTTCCCACAATGCGATAGGAGACAGAGTGGATACGTCATACCACCAGAGTCCGATACTGGTTGCAGTGGCGAAATACGTGCCATCCGGAGAGAGTTTCACATCGCCGCCAGGGGTTTTGTGTTCCCCTTTCCCGAATCGGGCGATTGCACCATCCGGTAGCACCCATGTCGTTCCTTCCGAATCACCTGGTCCAACATGAAAGGGTATAGGTTTTCGCTTGCGTTCCATATTGACTCCTTGAAAAATCCGCGTTGAAACATCCATGACCTATTAGGTAGCAACTTGGGTTATAAATAGATAATGATTCATTTATACACACATTCTCGGATGCACCTTTACGTATTCTTGAGGGGTCGCGAGCATGAGGAAATTGGGGAAACACCCTATCAAAAACCCCAAGCAAAAACACTCGCTCCTACACGAACAGGACTTACGCAAAATTGGCTTCTATGCCAAAATTGAGGCGATATTCCCGAAGAATACGCAATAATGCACGTCGCATTTGGGCGAGTACGAACCAAAGACCGCACCAAAACGGGGTAACTGCGTAAGTCCTACACGAAGAGACTTCTTCACACTACTGAAAACTTGATTAATACGGATAGCCGAAATTCACGTCAAAATATAAAACACCTCTTATTAACATAACACGACGCGGCAAAACACATCCGCCTGAAAGGAGTTTCATCATTCGCAGCCTCTTAGGTCTCAAGAAGTATGTCATTCGATATCGATACGCCATTTCCATCAGCTTCTTCCTTGTAATTCTGACGAATGGACTTTTGCTGATCAGTCCAGAGATCCTGCAAAGGGTTTTTGACGAATTACAACGCGCAGTTGAGGACCCAAATTTTACAGTATCCCCGGGGCGGATTCTTTTTTTCGGACTTCTTATCTTCGGGGTCGCGTTCTTTGCGGGCATCTTACGCTTCGCTCAACGACGCATCATCCAAGGGGTCGCTCGGCAGATGGAGTTTCATCTCCGTGCTGATTTCTTTCTTCATCTCCAGAAACTCTCCGCTGCATATTACGATAGCGTCCGCACTGGTGATTTGATGACACGCGCAACCAGCGACTTAAACGCTATCAGAATGGTGCTGAGCAGTGCCATCATGTACACTGCCGATGCGATAGTGTTTTTCGGACTCGCACTCACTATCATGCTGCAGATTGATGCGACCCTAACGGCTGTTGCTTTGCTACCCTATCCAATCCTTGCAGTTTTGATTCGCTCCCTCGGAAAGCGGTTACATGCCCACTATGAGGGTATCCAAGAGGCATTCTCAACATTGAATACCAAGGTCCAGGAGAATTTGTCTGGTGTCCGTGTTGTAAAAGCATACACGCTTGAAGCAAGTGAGGTTGAGCATTTCCAAGAACTGAATCACGAGTTTGTTGAACGGAACCACCGACAAATCCGATTGATGACTTTCTTCTTCCCACTCTTCCGTTTTCTACCGGGTATCGGTGGTGTGGTCCTCCTCTGGATGGGGGGTCTTCATGTGATTGAAGGGAAGATTACACTCGGCGAATTTGTGGCGTTCAGTGCCTATCTCATGATGCTCGTCCGTCCGATGATCACCCTCGGTTTCATTGTCAATACCTTTGAACGGGGTGCTGCGTCTATGGAACGGATGAACGCGATTCTCAATGAAAAGCCAGAAATCTTCGACGGTGAGCAGGTGAAATGGAGCATCAAAGACCTTGAAGGCGAAATTGAGTTTAGAAACCTTAATTTTGATTACCCAGACGGAACGCCTGTCCTCAAAGACATCAACCTTAAAATTGAGCGTGGCATGACCCTCGCGATCGTCGGCGGGACGGGGTCTGGGAAATCTACGCTCGTCAACCTTATTCCGCGCATTCGTCAAGTAGAACGGGGCACCATCTTTATCGACGGTGTAGACATTCAGGATATACCCCTAAACGTTCTCCGATCCAATATCGGATTTGTGGAGCAGGAACCTTTTCTTTTCTCTGACTATTTGCGAAATAACATCACCTACGGTCTTGAAACGGCAGATGATGAAGAAGTAAAAAGCGCGGCGCATACTGCAGATCTTCTTGAGCAAATTGAAGAATTTCCCGATGGATTGGAAACTTTCCTCGGTGAACGCGGGATAACGATTTCAGGGGGTCAACGCCAACGGAGCGCGCTCGCACGCGCCATTATTATTAAACCCAAAATTCTCATCCTTGATGATGCATTTGCCAATGTCGATACGCAAACTGAAGATACGATTCTCAACCGACTTGCTGAAATTATGAAGGATCGCACGACGATTCTCATTTCGCATCGGATCTCTACCGTCAAAAACGCCGACCATATCATTGTTCTTAATGAGGGTAGCATTGTTGAGACAGGCACGCATGAACAACTGATTGAATACAACGGGATTTACAACGGCATCTACGAAACACAACTCTTGCAAGAGGAACTTGAGGAATTTTAATTCATCACAAGACACTCTATAGTCATTGAACTACTATAAATCCAGTGCGGTTAGAAACCGCACCTACCGTGACTGGGAACTTGAGAATCCAGTGCGGTTAGAAACCGCACCTACCGTAACCGCAGATGTGAGGAACGATAAAGGAGGAATCCACCTATGTTCGGCATGGGAGGCGAACTGTACGAATATAGCGATGAGGAGCAAGATCTCGGGAAAGTTTATGACCGGGTGCTGATGAAGCGTCTCATGGCATATCTTAAACCCTACAAATTCCAGCTGCTCCTCATTGGCCTGCTCATGGTCGGGAATACGCTTGCACGTTTAGCCGGACCCTATCTATTGCAGCGTGGTATTGACGAGCACATTAGCCCAGGCATATTGACAGGATTAAGTACAATCGCGATTTTTTACGTAGTGGCATTGATTGGCGAGTTCGTGTTTAGTTACTTTGAGGAATACCGCATGCAGATGATTGGCCAACACGCGATGCACGATCTGCGACAGGCGCTCTTTTCACATTTGCAACGCTTGGACGTCCAATTTTTTGATAAAAATCCGGTTGGCAGACTGATGACCCGCGTTATGGGAGATGTTCAGGTCCTCAACGAACTCTTTGCCTCGGGTGTGATTACTGTCTTCGCGAATCTGCTCCAGATTTTGGGGATCATGGTGGCGATGCTACTTTATAACTGGAGGCTTGCCCTCGTGACGTTCACTGTGGTTCCAATCATTTTTGGGGCAACGCTTGTCTACCAGATTTATTCGCGCCGCGCGTTTCGTGAACAACGTAAACAACTCGCCCGGATCAATGCCTTTTTGCAAGAGAACATTGTCGGTATGACGACAATGAAACTTTTCGCACAAGAGCGGCGGAGCCATCTCCGCTTTAACGAGCGTAACCGGAGATACCTCGCTGCCAACCTTCGCAGTATCTTCTATTTTTCAATTTTTCACCCGCTGATTGAAGTGACCGCTTCTGTTGCGATAGCCGTGATTATCTGGTACGGTGGTGGACAGGTTGTGCAAGACGCGCTGACTTTCGGCGTGCTGTTAGCATTCATCCGTTACGCTGAACGCTTCTTCTGGCCTATCCGAGAACTAAGCGAAAAGTATACGATTTTCCAAAACGCGATGGCATCCTCCGAACGCATCTTCCAACTGATCGATACGCAACCGACCATCGTCTCTACCGCCCCTAAAAGTGGCACCAAGACTTTGAAAGGTGAGATTGAGTTCCGAAACGTCTGGTTCGCCTACAACGATGAGGACTACGTTTTGCGGGATGTCTCATTTAAGGTGAAACCGGGCGAGAAGGTCGCGCTTGTCGGGCATACGGGCGCGGGGAAAACCTCTATCATCAATCTGCTCTGCAGATTCTATGAGATTAACAAGGGACAGATCCTGATTGATGGTGTAGATATCCAAGAGATGAATCTGGAGGAACTACGAGAGGCGGTCAGCATTGTGCAACAGAACATCTTCCTTTTCTCTGACTCCATCGAACGGAATATCAGTTTGGGGAATCCGTCAATCTCGTCGGAGCAGGTGAAGCGCGCAGCGGAAGATGTACACTTAGACCGATTCGTTGAAAAAATGCCTCAGGTCTACGGCACAGAGATCAAAGAAGATGGCGGCGGGTTATCCGTTGGACAGAAGCAGTTGGTCGCCTTTGCGCGTGCCTTAGCGTCTGATCCGAGTATCCTCATCCTTGACGAAGCAACCTCAAGCGTTGACACCGAGACCGAACTTTTGATTGAGGATGCTCTGAGTCGTCTGATGGAAGACCGGACCTCCGTTGTCATCGCGCACCGACTCTCAACGATCCAGAATGCGGATAAGATTATCGTGATGCATCGCGGCGAAATCCGAGAGACCGGCACGCACAACGCGTTATTACAGCAGGGTGGTATCTATTATCGGTTGTATCAGTTGCAGTATAAGGGGCAGGAGAAAAATGGTAATTAAATCAGGAAAAAAGGTTGGATGAAGTGTAAGTAATTTAGATGGGCAATGCGTGGGATCCGTCGTCTGAATCAGGATTTACAGGATTAGAGGATTTGCAGGATTATATGCCATTATTGTTTGTCTGAATAGCGGATTGATATACCTTAATTGGGTCGTATACTTGGGAAATTCACCAGCAGGAGCGTTCACGTATTCCTGAATCTCAGAATTCTTTAATTTAATTTGCATTAATACCTCTTTGTCGAATATAAAATCACTGTGCATTCAATATACTGAGTTGAGAAGGTTTTGGTGGGACTTCTCTTTATTCCGAATTGAGGGTTCTGGGGGTTCATCAAAATTCCAAGTTTGCGGTTTGGTTGAATACACGACTTCAAAGATGTTATCTCGGCACTCGCGAACTTCCTTTAAGCCGTTCAGCAAAATAAACTGCTCCTGGCTCGTCACCACCGGACAATCGTAGTGTTTATTTGTATATTTTAACGGTTTCGAGTTTTGGATCCGGTCTTCAACAAACGCCAAGTGTCTTCGCAACCTGTCGCACAAATAATCGTTTGAAAAATCAACGATATGGTTGGCAACTGGACAAATAACGTGTTGAAAACTCTCGTCGATTTCAACACCGATACTGTTGCGTCCCGATGTCATCGCAGCTGCAGTCGTGGTGCCTGTCCCCAGAAATGGATCGAGTATTACATCGCCTTTCACGGAATACATATTGATGAGTCGATACGCCAAATCAAACGGAAATGCTGCACTTCTCAATCGTGACATCGCCTTTGGAAGTTTCTGCTCCGTTCCCTTAATATCTGTCCAAACATCCGAATACCAGATATTCCGCTCTTCCCAAAACAACGCACTTTCGCGTCTATTCGCTTTTTCGTCCTCTGTTTTAAATTCTCGTTTGGAACCTTTTCTGACGATTAGAATATACTCGTGTTCCAGCGTCACATAAGCACCCGCAGGCAGCATGCCCGATCCCATAAATTTATTTGGCGTATTCGCCTGTTTTCGCCAGAGGATGTCGGGGAGTGCTGAAAACCCAGTGCTTAAGAGGTAATTCAAGATTCTGGCGTGGTTTGGATACAAACAAAAATCATCTTTTACCTTCCGGGTCGCATCACCGATATTGAGGCATGCAAATCTACCCTCTTTTAAAACCCTGAACACCTCACTCCATACAGCATCGAGAATCTCATGCATCAATGCAAAAGCTTGTTTCCCATCTCCGCATGCCAACGCATCCTGAATCTCTGGATTCTGATTGCCAAACATCTCATCCCACATGCTAATCATGGGATACGGCGGGGAGGTAACGACCAGATCGACGCTTTCCGAAGGAATTGCTTTCAAATTTTGCGCGTTTTGGAAAAAGATATTGTGGGTAGTTTTCATACTAATCATTAAATGAACCGAAAATTTTATCACACTTGAAAAATATCATCCGCTTTGCGATAGTTGTTAATCCATCTATCCCAATCCGCAGAACCCCTCTTTACTCTCATTCCGTACTCTATAGTTTTATTACCTTCTAAAGCTTTTGAAGTTCCATGTATGGGAGAGGCTTTCAACCTTTCCATTTCTAACATCATTTCTGCGTGGGTTAAAACAAATGTGGTCGCCCTATCATCAGAGATTGACTGAATAATGTAATCGCAATCCTGCCACGGTCTAATTTGAAGAATATTAACGGAATTATTCTGATTGGAACCAGAACTTTTATACTCATAGTATCTACCGTTCTTTTCAAAATCGCCTCTATCCTCATTCTTATTCACTCTTTCACAATCATGTTTTTTGATGAAATAGTTTTCCCACAAAGGACTCCTTGATTGTGTAGACAGAACGCTACTTATTTTGTAAAAGTCGTGTTCAGAAATTTCTTGTTCTTCAAGGGTTAAATCAATTAATTCATCCTTAACACTTTCTACAGTCTCCTTTAATCTCCTGCTTTTATCTATGCTGTCTAAGATAACACGTATCGTTTTCCTTACTTCTATCCGATTCATAGTATTTGACTTGTTTAACCTAAAGGAGATCAAACAAGCTCCCTTGAATTTCTTCAGTTCTACTCGGTTCATGGCATTTTATATATTGTTCCAGAAATTCAAATTTTGTTAGCCAATACACACCGCCATTTGCACAGGAATTTCCATTCCAATCAACCGCTTTGATTTTAGATATTAAATCTTCTACTGGGATTTTTGACTTAAGGAAGTACCCTCTATTGTTGGGTGTCGGCGTTTTTGTAATTCTTCTCGGAGAAGCACCAAATACAAATAGGTCGAAATCATCTTTAGTGGAAAATTCAAAATCATTCGTTTCTGTGTAGGCATTCGGATTAACCCTTAAATCTATTCCCTCTGATTTATCGAAAATGAAGAAACTTGCAGGTACATGATATGTCTTCCCTTCCAACGTAAAACAATCTCTCCCTAATTCAGTGATGGAGACGATTCTCCAATTATATGGCAATATTTTCTGCCGTGTATGTTTCCTATAAACATCAGGTAAAATAAAAGCAATTGTTTGAACATTACGAAATGAGAAGGCATGGGATATAAATTTTGAAGATAGTTTCTGATATTGACCAAATGGGGGATTCCCTATAACCAATACGCGCTCGTATATTTCACTGATATTGTAATTGAACCAATCGTCTTTGATAATCTGACGGTGTTGCGGATCGATATCAATTCCTATTTTGGTGTCATGTTCAATATTCTTATAAAAAGCACCATCTCCGGCAGACGGTTCTATCACACAATCATAGGTGTAAGGTAATTTCTTGACTTCATCTAAACACCTTTTGACGACTTCTTGTTTCGTGTAGAATTTATCCAGGGTTCTACTACGGTTTTTATGTTTTTTTCTCCAAACGTGAGCCATTCTTGCCTCTCCTTTAGAGGTGCTCTTTTCAAGTTTGACTGATTCATTTACAAATCTTGCGAACTTTACTTTCTCCTTCGTTTCCCGATAGAACTATTCCAAATTTTAACACAAATTTGCATAGGTATCAAGTAGTTTTCCTCTCAATGCCACACGATGTAGGTCGGCATCTCCAGTACCAACCCGATCAAACTCCAGACACACCCAAGCGTATAATCCCCTAAAATCAAACCCAAAAAGAACGGGACTGCCTGTCGGTAGAGTTTCACGCCGCCAATCTTTAGCACGATTGCTTTCGCCAGCCAGCTGAGAAAGATCGGAAACCACAAACCGCCCATCCCGGTCCCGCTCACGAGGACATAACCGCCCGGATGTAGGGGCCACCAGAGAAATCGGATCTTCATAATCATCAGGCATATCGTAAATAGGAAACTACCGCTGATAACACCGAGTTCTGGGACGCTCGTCTCCCGTGGACTGACAAGCCATGTTTGCAGGCGGTTGAACGTCTCCCACCCCATATAGACGATCCAGCCGCGCGCTTTGCTTCCCGCCCCCATATCGTAGAGGACGTGTAGATATGCCCAGAACGTTATCAGGATACCGAACACGATCGCCAAGATCATCCCGATCAGCAGCTGCCGATACCCGATTTGGCTCCGTTCTGCCAAACGGAACGCCTCCAATTCACTCGGTGTCGGATGCGCACGGAAACAGCGGACGAAGGGGTAGAGGAACGTTAGTCCGGTCAAGTTGCCTGCACCGAGTCGACGTGTGCCTAACGCAAGGACCATCGTCCGTCCCGGATCGACAAAGATGAGTTGATGCAAGGGTGGTCCGATTTCAGCACGGATACGCGTGATGCCGATAACCAATGGGAAGTAGAAGAGAAAAAAGAGTCCGATTGCCCAGAAGGTCATCCCCATCTGGTAACAGAAAAAGAAGAGACACAGCATCCCGACGGTGAACAGTCCCACCGCAGTCCGATAGCGCATCGGTTCACGAGAATCGTCAGGTGCGGGTTCCCCGCGGCGTTGCGCAATGCCGAAAACCTTCCGAAGAATCCGTCCGTAGTGTCGTCGTCCTACCCATAACGGAATACATCCGAACGCAATCCACGCGCCCGTCTGCTGTTCGAGATGGTAGATATTCCGCGCCCCAAACGCGTCTGTTACAATCAGTTGAATGCGACCGAGGAGCCAGAAAAACCAACAGGAAAACGAGAGGTCTAACGGTGTGAAGAACATCAGACCGATACTAAACGGATAGAAAGAGATGCGAATGGGTCCCATCGCACTCCACGGCTTCGAGCTGAATTGTCCGATCGTTTTGCCTTTAATGGGTAGGGCGGGTATATCAGGAAAGAGATAGTTCAAGCCGTTCAGCAATTCCGCACTCCCTGCGAGTGCGAAGCCGAGCCACATCCATGGAGAAGTGAAGAAACGTTTCGGGTTGCTCGTGAGTGCCAATGGGAGTTGGACGATAGGATAGTTGAGTCGTTCATTTTCCGTCCACTGTTTTCGGAGAAAGACCGTCACTGCCAACAACGTCAGCCAGAGCGCGATAACGAAACCCGACCACGCCAGCACGGGCGGGATCCATGCGTTTAGAGTGACGGAAGTGTAGAGTGTAGAGTCCCCCTCGTAGAATCCATCCAAGATACGTGGCGTTTTGACGGCGATCCATGTCGGGACGTGATGTCCAAAAAGCGGAATCCATTCGTTCTCTGGCGATGCGAACTGAAAAGCATGTGCGAGAACGGGGATCAGATAGCCCATCATCGTATGCCCGCTGATAGTCGTCAGCATGACGACCATCACGTAGATGGTTTGCAAATCCGCTTCCGACATCGCCAGACGCGGTAGGAATCGTTGGAACAGTAGGTTGACGAGTACGAAGATGAGGAGGGTAAAAACGGCGTTAAAGAACAGAGAAGCAATCGTCAACTGCGTAGAATGCCACACCTCTGTTCCCATGAGGCACCAGTAACTATTAAAGACGACGAGCACCAGTCCAATCAGCAGAATGTGTGGTTTAACGAGGTTAGTTTTTCCGTTTCCGTTAGCCATTCCCGCTCCTGCTGATATGCCTTAATGCTTTCTGTAACACCACTTCGTTGCTGTATCTTTTCAGAGTCTCCTGTGCTGTCCGATCGCTGAAGTTCCGAATCTCTTCGCATAACAGCGGCAATGCCCGCACGACGTTATCCACAATCGTGATACTCGCCTGCTTTGCTGTGCGTGACATCGGGTTCAGATCGACCGTTACGACCTCTTTGTCCATCTTTCGGAGTGCTTCGCATCGGTCGCCGTCCTCAAGTGGAACAAAAACGACATCCGCTTTAAAGATTCCCTCTGGATGCACGAATTTTCGATTGGAGTCGATGTAGGAGAGTTGCGCCTCGGTTGTCGGCATTAGCACGTCCGGTGCGCCGTGCTTCAGCAAATATTCTCGGATCCGCTGTTCCCGTCCTGTTTCCTTATGAAAGATGTTCACCTCTAACGGTGCGTTCAGGAGCTTCCCCAGTTCGATGAGTCCTTCAGGTGCCAGTGCCGCGACATTCCCGTTGACGGAGATAACAGGGTGTTCTGCGAGACGGAGCATCGCCGCCGCCGCATGGATCGCCTCGGTAGCAAAGGGTTGTGTCGCCTCGCCGATAAGGTAATCGAAAGCTTCTCCGCGTCCATGCGCGATAAGCCCGTGGATGGAGGTAATCCCTTGCTCTACACCTGCAACGATGGTGTCTCGCAGGCTCAATGAGAGGTATCGGGGATGTGTTTTGGGAACGTCGCTCAATTGAATAGCACCTCAGCACAGATTTCCGTCTATTATACAGGGTTTTGCATAAGTTTGCAAGGGGCGGTGTGTAACCGAATTCCGGCTCAGATTTGACAAATTCAAGGTGTTACAGTATATTTATAGTAAGTCCAAGAATTAATAAAGGAAAGAAAAAGATGACACAAACAACGAAACACCCTGTTGACGACGAAGCAGACGTTCCAGATAGCGTGAGCCGTGTTGATACTGTTAGTGATATAGAAAATCAACGTCAACTCAACGATTTACGACGTGAATATCTTGATGGCCGGTTGGATACTGTTAATCAATGGCTGGTTGTTATAGGTTTAATTCTTGCCTTTTTTGCAGTTGCAATACCGGTTGTAACCGGTATTGCTGCTTATGTTGCCTACACCCAGTTTCAGCGTATCGAATCCGAGGCAGAGGAACACCTTAAGGAAGCCAAGGAGTATGCCAGTGAAGCAGCAAAATATCTTGAGGACATCAAAGCGCAAAAGAAAATAGCGGAAGAAGTCGTATCGGAATTGACGAGTGAAGACATTAGTAAACTCGTTCAATCCGGAACATCTGAAGCATCCTCAGAAGTTGGAAACCTACTACAAAAGATTCAACAGGATCCTGGGTCATCTGTCATAGATAGGGCTATAGTTGAGGCACACAGATTGCAACAAGAGGGGAAAGTTGATGATGCTATTAAGAAGTGGGGTTCTATTGCGAATATATCAGAGGGGATTGATAACGATATAGCCGCGTGGGCATTTTTCGCTCGTGGCGCAGCCAACAATAATTTAGGTAAACACGATGAGGCGATTTTAGACTATAATGAGGCAATCCGCCTAAATCCAAATCTTGCTGAGGCCTATCTTACTCGTGGCGCAGCCAACAGTAACTTAGGTAAACACGATGAGGCGATTTTAGACTGTAATGAGGCAATCCGCCTAAATCCAAATCTTGCTGAGGCCTATCTTACTCGTGGCCTTTCAAAAGCGTCGCTTCGTAAAGTAGGAGAGGCAAACGCAGATTATCAGGTGGCTTTAAAAATCGCTGAACAACAAGGAAACGAAAATCTCAAAACTACTATTGAGGAGATACTTCAAGTATCGAAAGACAAAGAATAGCCTTACATTATCACGAAACACTATTCCAAAAATTGAACACCTCAATGCCATACAATATATGTCGGTATCTCCAGCACCAGTCCGATGAGGCTCCAGACACACCCGAGTGTGTAATCCCCTAAGATGAGTCCCAGAAAGAACGGTACTGCCTGTCGGTAGAGTTTCACACCGCCAATCTTCAACACGATTGCCTTCGCTAACCAACCCAGGAAGATTGTAAACCATAGTCTTCCCATTCCACTGCCACTGATTAACACATAGCCAGCAGGATGCAGGGGCCACCAGAGAAACCGGATCTTCATAATCATCAGGAATATCGTGAACATGAAACTGCTGCCGATAACGCCGAGTTCCGGCACGCCGGTCTCCTGTGGACTGACAAGCCATGTCTGTAAACGGTTGAACGTCTCCCACCCCATATAGACGATCCAGCCGCGTGCCTTGCTCCCAGCACCCATATCGTAGAGGACGTGCAGATATGCCCAGAACGTTATCAGGATACCGAACACAATCGCCAAGATCATCCCGATCAGCAACTGCCGATACCCAATTTGGCTTCGCTCTGCTAAGCGAAACGCTTCTAACTCACTCGGCGTTGGATGCGCACGGAAACAGCGAACAAACGGGTAGAGGAACGTTAATCCCATCAGATTGCCTGTGCCTAAGCGGCGTGTGCCTAACGACGTGACCATCGTCCTTCCGGGATCGACAAGGATGAGTTGATGGAGTGGCGGACCAATTTCAGCGCGAATACGGGTGATACCGAGAATCATCGGAAAATAGAAAAGGAAAAAAAGTCCGATCGCCCAGAAGGTCATCCCCATTTGGAAACAGAAGAAGAAAAGGAACAGTAACCCTACAGTGAACAGTCCCGCCGCAGTCCGATAGCGCATCGGTTCCGAGGAATCGTCAGGTGGTGATTCGCCACGGCGTTGTGCGATCCCAAAAACTTTACGGATAATACGTCCATAATGCCGTCGTCCCATCCATAACGGGATGCATCCGAACGCAATCCATGCGCCCGTTTGCTGTTCAAACCTATAGATATCGCGTGCGCCGAGCATATCTGTCACTACCATCTGAAGACGGGTCAGTACCCAGAAAAACCAGCACGAAAACGAGAGATCCAGCGGCGTGAAGAACATCAATCCGATGCTAAATGGATAGAGGGAGATGCGAATGGGTCCCATGGCACTCCACGGCTTTGAACTGAATTGTCCAAGCACTCTGTTTCTAATAGGGAGGGAGGGGATCTCTGGAAACAGGAAACTCAATCCATTTAGCAACTCGGCACTCCCGGCAATTGCGAAACCGAGCCACATCCACGGAGAAGTAAAAAAGCGTTTCGGGTTGCTCGTCAATGCCAACGGGAGTTGGACGATCGGGTAGTTCAGACGTTCATTTTCCGTCCACTGTTTACGGAGAAAGACCGTTACCGCTAATAACGTCAGCCAGAGTGCGATAACGAAACTCGACCACGCCAGCACCGGCGGCATCCATGCGTTTAGCGTAGCAGAATTATAGAGGGTGGAATCTCCGTTGTAGAACCCGTCTAAGATACGTGCGCTTTTGATTGCGATCCAACTGGGGATACTGTTTCCAAAGAGCGATAGCCATTCGTTTTCGGGGGTTGCGAACTGAAATGTATGTGTGAGGGCTGGAATGAGGTAACCCATCATGGTATGCCCGCTGATGGTTGATACCATCACGACCATGACATAGATGGTTTGTAAGTCGGCTTCCGACATCGCCAGACGCGGTAGGAATCGCTGGAGCAGTAGGTTGACGAGTACAAAAATAAGGAGGGTGAAAACGGCGTTGAAGAACAGCGAGGCGATCGTCAACTGTGTGGAGTGCCATACCTCAGTCCCCATCAGGCACCAGTAGCTATTAAAGGCGACGAGCACCAGTCCAATCAGTAGGATATGCGGTTTGACGAGGTGTTTAACGTGGTTGGGTTTCCCGTTTCCGTTAGTCTCCATTCCCGCTCCTGCTAATGCGCTTCAGCACAAGTTTGCGTCTATTATAGTCTGCTTCGGGTAAGTTTGCAAGTGTTGTTGTCTGAATCAGGATTAAAAGATTTTCAGGAGAAGAGAGGGTGCGGTGAAGGGATTCAGCTCCAACGGAGCAACGGGTGTATAGAAATATTGGAAACCCGACCCTCTTGGTTTCCGCAGCAGGGGTTTTGCTTGGGTGTTTCTTCAAAAGATGTATCGCACTTAAAATTGTCCAAAGCTTAGTTATTAATTGTAAGCTTTACCATAAATGACCCTGATGCATTTTTCAGTTTCTGTCGGTTTCACGGACAGTATCGTGATCAAGAGATCATTCCGACAAGACAGTTAAACATCCCTGGCTGCCCGTAAAAATAACTTGATACCAGTTCACGTATATGATATAATACCCTATTCAATAGTGTCCCCAGTCGTAAGAAAAAGAATGTCCTACAAGGAGCGAAATCTATGAACACAAACCCTGCTGAAACGCAAGTTATCAGTGTCCCTGATGGTCAAATTCGTGATTACATAGATGGGAAATTCCGCAAAGATACACCAGAAGAATATGTTCGCCAGACGATTGAGAAGAGATTGATCAATGAGCACAAATACAAACGGGAACAGATCAAGATTGAATTCGGTTTGAAACTCGGTTCTCGTCGTCCACGTGCCGATATCGTTGTGTTTCCCAAAGACAGGCCGGAGATGACACAGGATCAGGTGCGGCTAATTGTTGAATGCAAAAAAGAGACGGTAGAGCCGAGAAATAGGAAAGACGGCGTTGAACAACTTAAGTCTTACATGAGTGCATGCCCGAATTGCGAATGGGGCCTCTGGACGAATGGTAGATATAAAGAGGTACTCAGAAAGGTAGAGGTAGACGGACGCTATGAATTTCAGGAATACAACGATATTCCCGCCGCTGATGGTTCTCTGGAGGATGTTAATAGACCGAAACGCAACACCCTCAAAAAAGCTTATGAAGATAATCTTTTGATGGTTTTTAAGACCTGCCATAACCACATCTATGCTACCGACGGTTTGCAAAAACAACCCGCTTTTTTTGAGTTGCTAAAGTTGATTTTCTGTAAAACACTTGATGAACAGAATGTTGGACGATCACTTGAATTCTATGCGAGATCGGGGGAACGAGGAAACCGAGATGGACAACTCACCGTGCAAAAGCGTATTTCCAAAATCTTTGAGAGAGTTAAACAGCAATTTCCACAGATATTTGAAGCCAACGATGAAATCAAATTACAACCGCGCTCCCTTGCTTGGATTGTCTCGGAACTTCAGTCTTATAGCCTCCTTGAAACGCATGTTGATGTAAAAGGGAAAGCCTACGAGGAACTTGTGGGTGCGAATTTAAGGGGCGATCGGGGCGAATTTTTCACACCTCGGAATATCATGCGAATGGCGGTTGAAATGGTCAACCCGAAACCTGAAGAAAAGGTTTGCGATACCTCGTGCGGGACGGGCGGTTTTTTGGTCACCGCAATGAACCATATTATTGAGCAACTCAAGCGCGAGGTCGCTGATGACTTTGGACTGGGGGAAATTGAATGGTCAGAGTATCAAAAAAGAATCGTTAATGACCGGATAAAACAGATCGTTGCCTCGGATTTCTACGGATTTGACATCAACCCCGACCTCGTGAAAGCCACAAAGATGAACATGGTGATGAATAACGACGGCAGTGGGAATATCTACCGAAACGATTCACTGTTGCCTCCGCATGAGTGGTCCCAAGAACTCAAATTGGAATTGGCAAGTGCCCTGCAGATACAAGCCGATAGCATAACAAATGCAAATTCGATCGGGTTTTTCGATGTCATCGTTACAAATCCACCATTTGGCAGCGACATCCCTATCAAAGATACCCACGTCCTTGAGCAGTTTGATGTCGGACATATTTGGCGCAAGAACGGGAGAGCCGGATGGGCACTCTCGGATACGCTTCAAACGTCGGTGCCACCCGAGCAGCTTTTCATAGAGCGGTGCCTTCAATTCCTCAAGCCCGGTGGGAGATTGGCGATTGTGCTCCCTGACTCCATTTTAGGCAACCCTGGATTGGGTCATATCCGCCAGTGGTTACTTGAAAAGACGCGGATTGTCGCCAGTGTCGATTTGCACGCCGATGCTTTCCAGCCCAGAAATGGCACGCAGACCTCTGTACTAATCCTGCAGAAAAAGACGCAGGAGGAGATCAACGAGGAGCGGTATGCCCGGCGAATCATCCCTTACAACATCTTCATGGCGATGGTAGAGAAAGTCGGACATGACAGGCGAGGCAATACGCTCTTTAAACGGGACAAAGAGGGCAATGAAATCTGGGTCCCTGAAGAGAACGTCTCTCCGATAAATTACGGAAATGCTGAGGGTGCCATTTCGGACCTTCAAACCGAAAGGCAAACCCGGATCATTGATGACCAGAGCCGCGAAGTCCCACGGCTCTTTGCAGACTGGAAAAAGGAGGAGGGGATAGGGTGGTAATACAACCAAGGGGGATACCTATAGAGAAACCTATTAAGTGGACATCGGTAAATGTTCAAGAGGTCATTGATTCAGGTTTCCGATTAAAGGCAGGCGTTTACGGTATTGAAGCACGACAAATTAGGAAGGATTTAGAACAGAGCAAGTGGAATATTGTTCATTTAAATGCTTTTATTGAATACGCCTTTTATGGAGGTCGTTCAAAAAGAGTCTATATTGATAAAAGTAATGAAAATGCTGTTGGATTTTTGGGAAGTTCGGAAATGTTATCCACCCATCCTAAGCCGGTCAAATTCCTGTTGAAAACCGATGAGACTGACAAATTTGCTTTAAAAAAAGGGCAGATTCTTCTATCCAGATCTGGCACAATTGGAAACGTAAATTATGTAAATTCCACTTTAGAAAATTACTTTGTGAGTGAACATGCGATAAGAATCATTTGCAAAGAACACCCTGGCTATGTTTACACTTTCTTAAAATCTAAGGAGGGAAGAATTCTTGTAAAGTCAAATATGTTTGGTGCCGTAATCAGTCAACTTGAACCAGAACATCTGAATTATATTCCTATTCCCAACCCGTCTTCCACACTTAAACAGGAAATTCATGACCTGATTGAGAACTCTTTCAAACTACGGGATGAATCGAATGAACTGATGGATGCGGCACAATCCATGCTGAAAACGGCACTGCAATTACCGTCTATTGAAGTATTACAGAAACGCGCCGAGCAGTTTGATAAAACGGCAAGTGTTCTTAATTATTCCGTATCTTCAAGTGAGGTAATTGATCGGTTAGATGGATCTTACTATGTTCCAATTGTGAAGGCAATCGAACAGCATATAGCGAAAACGGCAAGAGAGGTTGTCAAGGTTGGGGATAGCCGAATCAGCCAATCGATTATCTTGCCGGGACGGTTTAAAAGGGTTTACGTTGAAGAAGAGGTTGGTGTCCCTTTTATTGGTGGTAAACAGATATTTGAATTAGATCCAAGCAACAAAAAACACCTTTCCCTAAATCAACATGGAGATAGAATTAAGCACGAGTTAACCCTCCGTGAAAACATGACTCTCATTACATGTAGCGGGACAATTGCAAAAGTAACAATAACGCCTAAACATTGGGATGGTTGGACAGCAAATCAACATATCATTCGCGTAGTGCCTTCAAACGATGAAATTGCTGGCTATCTTTATGCGTGGCTCTCAAGTGAATACGCCTATCCGCTAATAACTCGGTATACCTATGGCGCGGTGGTAGATGAGATTAATGATGTGCATGTATCAGAAATTGTGGTGCCGTTACTGCGCGATGAGAGCACACAACGAAAAATAAACGACACGGTTTTGGAAGCGAATCGGAAACGCACTGAAGCCTATAAATTGGAGCAGGAAGCGTTGCGGGTGCTTGATGAGAAGGTTATCTATGCGCAGTAAAATGCGTAAAAACGAAAGGAATCGAAAATGAAAATTAGAAATATCAGACTTCAGAATTTCAAAAAGTTTTCAAATTTGACCATAGATAATTTGCCGAACACAGTGAAGTTAGTTGTATTGTTAGGGCCTAATGGATGCGTCAAATCCTCATTAATTGAATCCATGGAAGTAGCCAGGAAGATCTACGGACTTCATCAAATTCCTTGGAATGATTCAAATTTCAATTACTACATCAAACAGGATAGAACAATTAACAAAGTGTACCACCAACTAGGGGCAGATCTCCGAACAAGAGAAGATATCTTCGTAGAAACACAGTTGTCGCGGTTAAACTTCCATGGGACGTACTATACAAGAAGTTTAGCGAATCCACCGAAAATAATCCCTCAATTTCTACGTCATGGTCCCCAAGTAACATTAGATTTGGTTAAAGAAAACTTCATAAATATAGAGTTTCATAATCAAACAGATTACAATAAAGATGAATGGATAAATTATTTTAATGTAAGAACGCCATACCGAAATATAGGAACACAGGATAGTGGAACGAACACTTCGACGAATCTAAAACAACGCGCTTGGCAACGGTTAGTTGATGGCGATCCATTTTTTATTTCCAATTGGCGCACCCTATGTTCTCAATGGGTAAAAGACAGCTCTGATTTTATTGTCCGCGGGGATTATAATAGATGGAATAAAATTATCCACGACACGTTTGCTCCTATTGAAGATTCTTTGAAAACTGTATTAGGTGGGCATTGGAAAATAAGAAATCTCGGTGACATGCAGCAAAATCGAGGGTTTATATTTGAAAAGGATTCCACTACTTTAACTCTAGTGCTAAGTCAATGTTGTTTTGACGGATAATGTAAAAGATGGTATACTGAGACCCAACCCAATGAATCTTCTCACTTGGAGTCTATTATGCCAGCGAAACAATACTCTGTTATGCTTGAGGAGGACCAGCGAGAGTCTCTCATCCGTCTGATCTCTACCGGAAACCAAGCCTCCGCCCGAAAACTCACGCGTGCGAGAATCCTGCTGAAAGCGGATGAAGGCGAGTTTGGACCCGCATACGCTGATAAACAGATTCAAGAAGCGGTTGAAGTCTCTGCGTCTACCATTGAGCGAACCCGCAAAACCTTTGTGCGTGAAGGACTCGAAGCCGCCTTGACCCCGAAAAAGCCATCTCAGGGGTCAAGACCGAAAAAGTTTGATGGCGAAAAAGAGGCACATCTCATCGCCTTGGCGTGTTCGGATCCGCCAGAAGGGTATGCCTGCTGGACGCTGCGGCTGTTAGCTGAGAAAATGGTGGAGCTCCAGCATTTTTCAAGTATTTCTCATGAAAGCATCCGACAGGTGCTAAAAAAAACGAGCTGCGTCCCTGGCGCAAGCAGCAGTGGTGTATCCCCCCCGAAGCTTCGGAGGCGTTCGTGACAGCGATGGAAGGCATCTTAGACCTCTATGGGCGTCCTGAAGACCCGAGGTATCCTGTGGTGTGTGTTGATGAGACGAGTAAACAGCACCTTCAGGAAATGCGTCCCCCGCTGCCGCTGAAGTCGGGGAAACCTTACCGATATGATCCTGAATATAAACGCAATGGCGTGAGTAATCTCTTTATGATTTTCGCACCCTTTCTCGGTTTTCGGCATGTCGAAGTTACTGACCAACGCACGAGCCTTGATTTCGCACACATCTGCCGGGATATCGTGGATGTGCATTTTCCAGACGCAGAAAAGATTCTGTTGGTTTGCGATAATCTCAATACACATAAGTCGGCTTCCTTGTATAAAGCCTTTGACACACAAGAGGCGGAGCGGATCGCTGAAAAGTTGGAGTTTCACTATACCCCGAAGCACGGGAGTTGGTTGAACATCGCCGAGATTGAGTTTTCCGTCCTCAGTCGACAGTGTCTTTGTAGACGTATCCCGGATCAAGAGACCCTCAAGCGCGAGGTCCAGGCATGGAAAGACCGAAGAAATCAGCAACGCGCCACGGTCAAGTGGCGGTTTACGACCGACGATGCACGGATCAAACTCAACAAACTATATCCTTCAACAGAAGGCTGACACACTACTAGTAGTCTGTCACATCTAAACTGCTGGGTATAGCGTTTTAAGTTTGATGCGTGCGTCGTGAGTTGTAAACTGCCATTGGATAGTCGCACGTTGCTGATTTCTTCGGTCTTGCCACGTCTGGATCTCATGCTTTAAGGTGGCTTGATCGGCGATCCGCCTACAAAGACACTGCCGAGAGAGCACAGAGAGTTCAATCTCCGCCATGTTTAGCCAACTGCCATGCTTGGGTGTATAGTGAAACTCAATCTTTTCAGCAATACGCCGGGCTTCATCGGGCGGAAACGCTTTATACAACGAAGCGGGTTTATGCGTATTGAGATTGTCGCAAACCAGCAGGATCTTTTCAGCCTCTGGGAAATGAATATCTACTAAATCCCGACAGATATGTGCGAAATCAATGCTGGTTCGTTGGTCGGTGACTTCCACATGCCGAAATCCCAAAAGGGGTGCGAAAATCATAAATAGATTGCTGACACCATTGCGCTTGTATTCAGAATCATATCGACTCGCGGTGCCTTCGGTGACCGGCAAAGGGTGGCGAGTTTCTTGGAGGTGTTGTTTACTCGTTTCATCAACACACACCAAAGGATACGCAGGGGCCTCGGGGCGGTGATAGAGGTCTAAGACGTTTTCCATCGCAGCGACAAACGCCGCCGAGGCTTTCGGTGGAATACACCATTGCTGCTTTAACCAAGGTCGAAGTGCGTTTTTTTTAGCGTCCGTCTTATCGTTTCATGACAAACAGATGAAAAATGGTTGAGTTCTACCATTTTATCAGCTAACAGACGCAGTGTCCATCTCGCGTGTCCTTCGGGGGGTTCGGAACATGCTAAAGCGATCAGATGTGCCTCTTTTTCGCCATCAAACTTTTGCGGTCTTGGCGGCTTTGAACGCTTTTTAGGCGTCAGGGCAGCTGTGAGCCCTTCAAGGGCAAAGGTTTTACGGGTTCTCTCAATAGTAGGGATTGAGACTTCAACAGCTTCTTTTATCTGCTTATCGGCGTAGGCGGGACCCAGCTCGCCTTCATCAGCCTTCAATAAGATCCTGCTCCGGGTCAGTTTTCGGGCCGACTCGGTGCCTGAAGCGATCAAATCAAGAAGATAATCACGTTGGCACCGGTCAAGTAGGACGGGGTATCGTTTCGCAGGCATAAATGCCTCCAAGTTATAGCAGTGATTGACTGGAGCCTAAGGATACCAGATTTTAGATTAACTCTCAAACTAATTGTGACAGACTACTAGATCAATTATCTTCTGGAGAAGGTGCAGTCGTAGACCTTGTTTTAAATCATATTGTGATAAAAAAAGAATTTGGTGATGAGGTTATATTTGTTATAGATGAACCTGAATTGCATGTTGCTTCAGCAGTTCGAGGAAACCTGATTGAAGAATTATTTAGATTAACTCCGGAAAAAGGACAATTGTGGATTTCTACACATTCTATTGAGATATTGGAAAAATCGCTAGAACTTTATAGTAAGGACCCATCAGCGGTTGCCTTCTTAGATTTCACTGAGAAAAACTTTGATCAGGAAGAAACACTGGAACCCGCTGAACCAACATATAAAATGCGGTCGAGGGTGTTGTTACACTCAATAGGAAACTTAAAAGATAGGTTACTGCCCGAGACAATTATTTTTTGTGAGGGTGAGCCAGAAACTAAGCGTGGGGAATATTCAGATGCAGTTTATTATAGGAAAATTTTTGACGGACGATGGCCGATCGTTGATTTCATGTCCGTGGGAGGAAAAAAGGACGTAGATAAGGAAATAGATTCCTCTCCTCACATGACTGAATTCGTCAAAGACAAGAATGTGGAAATCCTCGGGCTAAGAGACCGCGATGACCTAGCAGATGCGGAAACAATACGTATGGATTACTTAGAAAGGGGAATTAGAGTTTTGCCGTTTCGGGCTATTGAACATTGTTTTGTTCAATTCGATGTGCTTCGTAAATTCTGTGAAGACCATCAATTAGAACCAAATTTTCTGCTTAATGAATGGAATGGGATACTAAAAGAGAAGGAAACATGGCAGGGAAAAGAAAGTGACAAGATGAAGCGGGCAATACAAGAGTTACATGGAAAAGTTCGTGAATCGGCACCCCATGTTCTAAAAGGTGAAACCACTGGACGTTTCCAACTGCAATTGGCTTCTTGTATCAAACCCGGTATCAGTACCTATAAGAAATTGGAAGATGCTATTTTCGGTGACAACCACATAGCAATAGAAGTGATAACTGAATGTATTGAATCTGAAAAACTAACTGAATGAAACAAAGATCATTGTGGATTAGATTAATTCCAATACTCCAAGACCGGCATCCTCGGATGCGAGGGTTTCGTGAAACTCTAATCCAGGGGACTGAAACCCAGCAAACAGCGCGTCAGGATCGGACATCAGAATAAAAGCGTTCCATCTTGTCCACTCGTGCCAGGTATGATTGGGTACTGGAAACGTATTTGGTGTGATCTCTTTAAGCAGAATCCTTACGCTACTACGATACACTTTGAAATCTCTTAGAAATTGATGTATAATTTGCATCATAATTTAACAGGGTGGAAGCCTTGAGGCGGTGCAAGATAGCGTTTCTACAGGAACATTTAAGTTCAGCTGGGTCGCCATTGTTCAATTTGAGACAACTTATTGATGCAAATTATTGCCGAACAAAAACTCACGGAATTTGCCCAAAGACATTCAAACTCCAGATCAGGACTTTTCCGGTGGCTTGAATTGATGCAGCAAGGCGATTTTGGTTCGGTAACAGAATTGCGAGAAACGTTTCCTCACGCAGACTTGGTGAAAAAAGAGACACCTGTGCAACCAAGGCAGCAGGTTCCCTACAGCAACCGAGAAACAACATTTACAGTGTTCAATATTGGAGGCAACAAAGCACGACTCATCGCAGTTATGCGATATAGGTCTCAGCAAGTTGTTATTCAGGAAGTGTTGACACACGCCGAGTACGATGCTTGGAACAGAAGGAGGTAACAAACAATGTCAACTGGAATGCAAACGCCACAGAATATATTGTCAACGTTCACGCCTTTTGGACCACCCGTCTTAAACGCACACGGTCTCCCAAAGCGTGTGTTACTTGCATCGACGCAACCTTTCGCCCAAAGATTCATTGATGCTACACCTTTCCCAGAAAGTGCTTCACAATGGCTCATCAGTTTATTGAATTTATTAGCCAGTATCGTGAATCGGAATGAAGACCTTAGCCATCTTGTGATAAGGGAAACCGAGTATCAACGACTCTCAGCAGTGATGGACGATTTAATCTATGGTGTTGGTGAAGATGAAACTCACCCTTTGTCGGCAGCGATGGCATTGGTCGGCATGCTTATTAAGACTTATGAAGATCAACACTTTCTAAAGTTAATAGATATCTACCCTAAACTGGCAGAAGATACCGCTGTTGAAACAACTGGCGAGAGCAAGAATGTCACTGCTCCTATATCAGGTCGGATCGACACAGATTTCGTTACCGTTTTCTTTTCCATAGGGTGCCTGCTTTGGAAAGTCGGTAAAGCAGAGGAAGCTACTTCTGCTTACGATTTAGCAATTCGTATATATCCAGACTATGCCAGTATTTATGCCGGTCGCGGTGAAGCGAAATCCGAACTCAACGATTTTATAGGCGCGAAGGCGGATCTCCAAAAGGCATTGGAAGTGTCAGAAAAACAGAAAGAAGATGACTTCAGTACTGCTATCAAAGAGCGACTCCAAGAGTTTGAAGTAGTAGAGGCTGTTGTTAGGTATTTCTCTGAACCCAAGTTCGCTAAATTTTCTATGCTCAGAGAGTGCAGAATTCAGATAGGAGCAATCCATAGCAGAGCTGACCTTGTGCTTCGTGATGCCCAAGAAAATTTTATCGTTATCGCAGCGTGTAAATTATCGGGTGGGATAAGTTCCACCGAACCGTTGAAGAGTTACCTCTGTGCAACTGACACGCCATTCGGTATATTTGCATCCAGCAAAAATAAAGGTTCGTGGATATTCTATGAGAATTTACGGCATAACCGGTTTCGACGAATTGCGCGTCCTGATTTCGAGCAAAAGGTTCTTGAGTAGATGGAGGGAAAACTAATGTCTCGTCTGAAAACTGACTACATGTTCTCCACCGAAGCAAGTGGAACTGATAGTGAAAAAGCGCGTAAGGCAATTGAGGCGGTTCGGGAAGCAGTTCGGGTTTCAAGTAGAAGTCATACATCTGAAGTAGAGAAAGCGAAGGCGGCATACATCAAAGCACTCAATGAGGCTGTGAAAAGATTCAGTCGTTCAAAATAATATCAATCATTGGCAGGGCCCGCGGTCCTGCCTTTCTTTTTTATATTAAGATGTAGCGTGATATTTTAACATAACACGCCGTGCGTATCCTGGGCAATCCTAAAATCCTGTAAATCCTGATTCAGACAATCCTCCATTCAAAGCGGTTTCCCAAAACACAACACATACCCGTCATGATCCTTGAGTTCAAAAGCGCGGAGACCGTCATCCGTGTCTGCAAGGGTTTCGTGAAACGCCAATCCGCGGGACTGATACTCAGCAAACAACGCATCGGACATTGAAAATAAATTTGACTTTTCACCCAAATTATCACATAATACTGTATTATCAAGTATCCTACAGACCGGCTTTGTCGGAGGAGCAAAACATGAGCCATATCCAAACCGTCAAAATTCATGATGTGGAAGATGGCGAAACGTATACTGCCAAAATCCAAAAAAACGGCAAGCGATGGATAGGGTGGATACAGGAACATCCTAAGGTGAAGTGCGAGGCGGATACACAAAACGCATTGCTGGAAACCCTCGAAAACACACTTTATCAAACCCTTGAAGCCGATTGGCACGTATGGGACAAACAGTTAGAGAAAGACGTAAAAGCGGGAAAACTTGACGCTACACTGGAACGGGTCAGCAAAGACTTTCATGCGGGTAAATGTGAAGACTTAGCGGTATTTCTCTCACAGAACGCCACAGAGAAACGGATATAATGCATTAGCGTGGAATTGACCATCTTCATCCTACCCTACTTAGAGCGGTTTCCCAAAACACAAAATATACCCGTCATGGTCCTTGAGTTCAAACGCTCGGAGACCGTCTTCGGTGTCTGCGAGGGTTTCGTGGAACGCCAGTCCACGGGATTGAAACTCAGCAAACAATGCGTCAGGATCGGAAGTTAGAATGAAAGCGTCCCATCTCGCCCACTCGTGTCGGGTGTGGTTCGGGACGGGATGTATATCTTCAGTGATATGTTTGAGAAGTATCCGCACGTTATCTCGGCTCACGATTCCAAAAAACGGATCTTCTTCCGGGACGAGAATATCTGTCTCGAAACCGAGTTTCTGATTGTAAAAGTCGATTGACACCGCAAGGTTTTCTACAATAAAAAACGGATAAATCCTTTCGAGTGTCGTTCTCTTAGCCATCGTCCATCCTCCTATTTTTCC
Organism: Candidatus Poribacteria bacterium; assembly: GCA_965232545.1. Lineage (GTDB taxonomy): Bacteria > Poribacteria > WGA-4E > WGA-4E > WGA-3G > WGA-3G. The sequence continues at coordinate 4,969,537 of OZ246979.1, read as the reverse complement.
TTGTACAATATCCTAACAGATTTCCGTCCGGTATTCAACAGAGGGATCGTCCCTGCACAGGAAAAAATTTGACACCCCCACCAAAACGTGATATAATTATAGTATACTGGAAATAAGAATAAGATTCTTACTCGCGTGAGATTCACAACTTCCAAAATGTTACACTTTTCGCCCAAATTATTTTTTTTCACTGCGGGAAATCAAAAAAGAAAAGCCTATGGACCCCGATATTCAGTGGGTTTTCTACCATTATCCTTCCTACACCAAATGTTACACAAGTGTAACATTTTTAAGGAGAATTTTCATAACAAATAGCAAAAATCAAGCCGAGGATCCTCAAGGAGAAAACGCGAAAAAACGTCACAATTGACACATCCGAAACTTTGTGATACATTAACAGCGACGATCACATTCTGGATTGAGAAAGGAAACAAATTTCATGGCAACGCTCAGATGGGGAATACTCGGTTGTGGAGATGTCGCTGAATATAAGGGTGGACCGCCGCTTTACAGCGTCGATGATTCGGAACTCATCGCTGTGATGCGACGAGATCACGCCAAAGCGGAATCTTTCGCCGAGAGACATGGCGCGAAGCGATTCTATACCGATATAGACGATCTTCTATCAGATGACGAACTCAATGCGATCTACATCGCAACGCACCCATACCTTCACTGCGAACAGACGCTCCGTGTGGCAGCGGCGGGCAAACATGTCCTCTGTGAGAAACCGATGGCGATGACGGTTGAGGAGTGTCAACGGATGGTGGATGCCTGCCACGATGCTGGCGTTACTTTGATGCTAGCCTATTACCGCAATTTCTATCCGAATATCGTGAAGATGAAGGCGTTGATGGATGAGGGTGCTATCGGTGATGTGGTACTCGCACGGATCAATCACACCGGTTTCTACGATCCGACGCGGCACGACCTGCACAGTTGGCGGGTAGATCCGAAAATTAGCGGTGGTGGGGTGCTGATGGACCTCGGTAGCCACCGTATCTCGCTCCTTCAGTATCTGATGGGAGAGGTTGAATCTGTGCAAGGCTATGCGGAGACGGTGCATCTGGATATTGAGGTCGATGATGCCACGGCGTTCACACTCCGTTTCGAGAGTGGGGCGCACGCCGTTGCGAACGTCAACTGGAACGTCGGTGTTTCGATCGATGACGTTGAGGTCTACGGCACGGAAGGGGCTTTAAAGTGTTCGCCGTTGAATAGCGGGAATCTGACGTTGGAAAAATCGGATGAGCAGATTGCAATGAACCAGACCCCGTTTCCTTACACGCACACGGGGCTTGTGGAGAACTTTGTCAATCACCTTAAAACGGGTGAACCGATTCGGTGTACGGGCGAGTCGGGATTGGAGACGAATGCGATTATTGCGCAGATAGTAAAATAATAGGCATCTGCGCCACCAATCGCTTACTGCTTTCACCTACAAACACACTCTACGAATACAGTTTCCGTTGTGCAGAATCAGCGAACTAATCCGAACCTTCGCAAGATGCACGCAACCTCACAAAACAGAGTTGTCACGCATACAACGAGCACCCGCGGTTCCAGGTTTGAAGTCCCTATAAATAGGGCGAGGTTGGGAAACCTCGCCAGCGGTAAAAGTTGATGGGATTTAACGAATTCGTTCGGATTCCAATGTTAGCCAGTCCCAATAGGCTCGTGGCATCTCTGCAGGCGGCTCCAATCCGGATTCTTCACGCCACCGTAACAACGGGTGTCGCCGATCAGGTTGCGGGAGATCAACGCGTGTACCATACGCTGCCGACTCAAAGATACCCATCATCATCTCAATAATGTGCCGTCCCTCTGTCCCGCTACACGTATGTGCTCTGCCTTCATCTAAAGCGTTGACATAGTCCTCCACAAACCAGTAATCTGCTTCCGACGCGCTACTTTCAGGATCATAGTGATCAGGATAGATAAGTTCCAAGGGTTCCCACTGGTCGTGTGTGCCATCGGGAACATAGTGTGGTGTCGGTAGCCACCACGCGCCGCCGAGTCCCCAGAAGAGTCTTCCTTCAGTGCCGTAAAGCTCCATCGTATACCCGTTGGTATCCATTTTGTCAAAGCGGTGTTGGAGTAGAGTGCCGGTGACATTGCCTTCATACTGCAGCGTCGCCGTGATATATTCGCCCGCGATCGTCCCCATGCCGCTTGGCGACGGCACGACATCTGTAGCCATAATCGGTTTGCCACCTGTCGTCAGGTGTGCCACAATACTTTGACATCTTTTTCCGAAGTGCAGCATGTTGTTGAGCATGTGTGTACCAATGTTCATCAAGCCGTAGCCGCCGTAGTAGCCTTTCCCACTGCCGTACATGTAGCGCAACTCACCAATCTTTCCTTCATCAAAGGCTCGTGAGAGGGTCTGCATAGGTGCCCCGACTCTGCCTTGATGGTGGACAGCGACCTGTACGCCTTTTTCCTTCGCTTTGGCGATAACGGCATCCGCTTGCACGAGATCCACACACATCGGCTTTTCGACCTCAATATTGATCCCATGTTCCAGCACGCGCATGCACAGATCGTAGTGAAATTCCGTGCCGGTGGGAATCGCGACGATGTCGGGTTGGATGTGCCGAATCATCTCATCTAAATCAGTGAATTGTGCGGTGACGTTGACTTCTTCGCCGAGCGTGTCGAGACGTTCCTGAACCAGATCACAGAGTCCGACAATCTCCGTCCGTGGATGCGCATGATATGCGCGTGCTGCTGCTGTCCCGCGTCCTCTACATCCTAAAATTCCGATCCGATATGTTTTCATCGTTTGCTCCTTTCTCACATTTGATTGTCCTTGTGTCCGCCTGCCTGCGCTGTTGTCATCAAACGTATCTCTGTTTAGAGTAGAGGTCTTACCGCCAAGACATCGCACGGCTGAGACATAAGTTTTTCGGGAATGAGGTCTACTTTCGGCGGGATAGGTATTCAGACAACGCATAGTCAAATGGCGTGGCAGTATCCATCTGAACGTAATCGATCTGGCTCGCGCCACACCCGCGACGGTAACTCTGAATGAACTGGTTCAATTTTTCAAGATAATCCGTTTTCAGCGTATCCGCCTGTGTTGAAAGCGTCTGCCCGGTTTCCATGTCTCGAAAGACGACAGACCCGGTGTAAGGGAAGGTAAGCTCGGCAGGATCGAGCAGATGAAAAACAATAACCTCATGTTTCTGATGACGGAGGTGTTTCAAGGCAGAGACGACCTGCGAGGGTTCGTCAAGCAGATCAGAGATAACAATAACTAAACCGCGTCTCACAATCCGTTTGGCGAGTTCATGGAAGATACCACTCAACTCGGTCTCCTGACCGGGGGTCGCACTCTCCAAAGCGGACATAATCGCTCGCAGATGCGTTGCGGCTCCCCTCGGTGGAATGTATTGTGTAATATCGGCGTCAAAAAGTGCTAAACCTACAGAGTCTCGCTGCTTCAACATAAGGTAGGTGAGCGTCGCTGCGAGATAGCAACCGTATTCAAACTTCGTCAATCCTTCCTCTGCGTATTTATAATTCATCGATGCACTGGTATCGAGGAGGACATAAGCGCGTAGGTTTGTTTCCTCTTCAAACTTTTTGACGTAATACCGATCGGATTTCCCGTAGACTTTCCAGTCGATATAACGGATCTCATCGCCGGGCATATACTGCCGATGCTCCGCGAATTCTACGCTGAATCCTTGGTAAGGACTTTTGTGTAGCCCAGTGACGAACCCTTCAACGACGAGCCTCGCGACGAGTTCCATACCGCCAATTCGAGAGAGTGCGACGGGATCGAGATATTTATGAGATGTTTGCATGATGTTCCTTTAGTTAATTGCGTACCTTCACCTTTGTACTCTCACTCAAACTGTGCCAGGAAATCTGCTGGTTTTACAATAAGGATGTTCCGATAACTTTTAAGCGGTAACAGATGCTTCTGATCACCTGTGATGATGTGGGTCGCACCCCCGACCACAGCACATTCTACGACCATGTTATCGTCTGGATCTGTAGTAACTCCTTTGAGGCGGTTCGGAATTTCGACAAATTGGAGAAATCCGAGAAGCTGAGTCTTCATCATCGAAGTCCGGGCAGAAGAAACATCAAGCTTAATCCTTAACTTATCTTCAAATTCATCAAGGATCTCATCGCAGATTACCCCTTTGACCTTCTTTTCCTGTGATAGTTCAATACATCGATAAGGCACACCACCCCAAATTATACCGGATATCAGAACATTCGTATCATAAACAACTACCGGTTGCATTCACGGTCCTCATGGACAAGGTCGTTAATAAAATACAAACGTTCGTCTTCACTCATAGCGTCCCAATCCAACCCGCGTGCGGCGCATACTTTTCTAACCTTTGATTCGGCATATATCATTCGCTCCTCGCGTTCCTCTGGTGTTTCCTTTGTAAGCGCGCGAACAACCAAGAATTTTTCTTTGGGTGGCATTTGCTGAACCAAAGCAATAACTTGCTCAGTTGTCAATTCAATAGTTAAGTTCATGAGATTCACCTCCTAAATCTTGTCCACAATTATAACAAAAATTTGCTTGAATATCAACCGAAATGAAAAAAACATGGAAGATTAATTCGCATTTTGAGTAGCAGTTTGATGTATAATCAATAAAACGTTTTGTATAAGGAGAGGATAAGTCTCAATGGGAAATCCAGTCGTACATTTTGAAATATCGGGCAGGGACGGTGAAAAGTTAAGCGAGTTTTACAGTTCTTTGTTCGGTTGGAATATTAACTCTAATACGCACGGTGTTTATAGTGTGGACCCGGCATCGGAGAACGGGGTAGATGGACACATATTTTCGACAACCGACGATATGTGTTCGGATAACGGTGTCACGATTTATATTCAGGTTGATGACCTTCAAGCATCGCTTGAGAAGGCAGAAAGCCACGGCGGTCAGACCCTTGTGCCGCCGCGTCCCATTCCGAGCGGTATGGGATCCTTCGCGCTGTTCCTCGATCCAAGTGGCAACTGCATCGGTTTGTATCAACCTGAGGCGTAATTACCCGGTCGTTTTGCGTTTGCGCCAATCTGAAATCGTAGCGTTAACGCTGAGACTCACAAGAAAACAGGGTGGTATATTAAGTTTTACCACCCTGTTTTTTCAATTATTATAAGGACAATTCTTTTATGTAAGCAACGGCTTGAGCCAACGCCTCGCCGTTTCGATGTCCATACCGGTACGTTCGGCGTAATCCGAGACCTGATCCTCTCCGATTCTACTGATGCTGAAATACCGAGCCTCTGGATGTGAATAATACCAACCGCTCACAGATGCCGCTGGAAACATCGCCAGACTCTCGGTGAGAGAGATACCCGTGTTCTCTGTAACGTTCAACAATTCAAACAACACCCGTTTTTGGTTATGGTCAGGACAGGCGGGGTATCCCGGTGCTGGGCGGATCCCTCGATATTTTTCGGCAATTAACGCTTCATTCTCCAAGGTCTCATCATCGGCATACCCCCAAAGCGTTGTGCGGACGTGCTGATGCATCCGCTCCGCGAAAGCCTCGGCGAGTCGGTCTGCTAACGCCTTTGCCATAATGCTGTTGTAATCGTCGTGCTGCTGCTCGAACTCGGCACAGAATTCAGAAACACCGTGGCCTGTTGTTACAGCGAACGCGCCGATATAATCCGCGACTCCTGTTGTTTTTGGCGCGACGAAATCACCGAGACTGAGGTTCGGTCTCGTAAACGGTTGTTCTGTCTGTTGGCGTAGGTGGTGCAAGGTGGCGATCACTTCTGTCCTCGCTTCGTCCGCATAGATTTCGGTATCCTCACCGACCCCATTAGCGGGGAAAAGTCCAACGACAGCGCGTGCCTGAAATCTTTTCTCTTCAACGATAACGTCGAGGAGTGTTTCAGCATCCTTAAGGAGTTTACGGGCTTCCTCGCCGACTTCTGAATTCTCCAATATATTCGGATATTTACCGCGGAGTCCCCACGTCGTGAAGAAGGGACTCCAGTCAATATAGTCAACCAATTCCGCTAACGGATAGTCTTCAAAGACTTTAGTGCCCATCAGGCACGGCGTGGCGGGTTGATAATTTCGCCAATCCAGTGTGGATCTGCGTTCCTGTGCGATAGCGAAGGGAAGCAAGTTCGCTTGTTGCCGATTTTTCGCGCGACGTTCCCGGATTTCAGCGTACTCTTCACGGGTCTGCTCGGTAAATGCCTGTTGTCTTTCGGTACTCATCAGATGGCTGACAACGCCAACACTTCGAGAGGCATCCCTGACGTGAATTGTTGAACCACTATAAGCAGGTTCAATTTGAACGGCGGTATGTACCTTTGAAGTCGTCGCGCCACCGATCAGGAGCGGGATTTGGAACCCTTCACGCTCCATCTCTCCAGCGACGTGTACCATCTCATCCAAGGACGGTGTGATGAGTCCACTCAACCCGATCATATCGGCGTTCTCTTTCCGTGCGGTTTCCAGAATGTCTTCCGCAGCCACCATCACACCGAGATCGAGGACCTCGTAATTGTTGCACCCAAGCACAACACCGACGATGTTCTTACCGATGTCATGAACATCGCCTTTCACCGTTGCCATCACAATTTTGCCTCTGGATCGGATAGCACCTTCCGCCTGCTCCTTTTCGATATATGGAATGAGGTGTGCGACCGCTTTTTTCATGACCCGTGCGCTCTTGACGACCTGTGGCAGGAACATTTTACCGTCGCCGAAAAGTTCACCGACACGGTTCATACCGTCCATTAGGGGTACCTCGATTACGTGTATAGGACGTTCGTAATTGCGCCGTGCTTCCTCTGTATCGGCTTCAATGTATTCGATGATTCCTTCAACAAGTGCATGACTGAGCCGTTTTTCAACCGGCAGTTTCCGCCATTTCCTATTTACACGTTTCTTCTTCCCCGGACCTTTCAGCGTATCGGCGAGGTTAACAAGTTGGTCAGTTGCGTCTTCTCGACGATTGAACAGGACATCCTCCACGGCTTCCAAGAGCGGTTTCGGCAGATCGTCATAAACCGCGAGTTGCCCAGCGTTGACAATACCCATATCCATACCGGCATTGATGGCGTGGTAGAGAAATGCGGCGTGCATCGCCTCACGCACCGTGTCGTTGCCTCGGAACGCAAAGGAGATGTTGCTGACACCCCCGCTCACTAAGGCATCCGGACACGCTGTTTTAATCTGCTTACACGCTTCAATAAACGCCTTCGCGTATTCGTTGTGCTCTTCGATACCGGTTGCGACAGCGAAGATATTCGGATCGAAAATGATGTCCTCCGGTGGAAACCCAACCACTTCCGTCAAGAGCCGGTACGCCCGACGACAAATCTCGACTTTCCGTTCGTAGGTATCCGCCTGCCCCTCTTCGTCAAACGCCATAACGATAACGGCGGCACCGTATTGTCGAATCAGTCGTGCTTTTGCTAAGAAATCCTCCTCACCTTCTTTCAAACTGATTGAATTGACGACCCCTTTTCCCTGAACGCACGCCAAGCCTGCTTCAATAACCTCCCAGCGACTGGAATCCAGCATAATGGGTACACGACTAATGTCGGGTTCTGCGGCGATGAGGTTGAGGAACTTGACGATCGCTGTCTTGGCATCTAACATACCTGCGTCCATATTAATGTCGATAAGTTGTGCCCCGTTTTCGACTTGATCTCTGGCGACTTCTAAAGCGGTTTCATAGTCCTCGTCTTTAATGAGCGTTGCGAATCGGCGGGATCCTGTTACGTTTGTCCGTTCACCAACGTTAACAAAGAGAGAATCAGGCGTAATATTAAACGCCTCTAAGCCACTGAGACGGCAGGCACGTTTTTGTGGCATGGGTTGTCGTGGTGCGTATTCAGCCGCGACTTCGGCGATCGTTTCGATGTGTTTGGGTTGACTCCCACAGCATCCGCCGACAATATTGACGAATCCGTTTTGCGCGAAATCGTGCATCCATTCCCCCATTTCGGCTGGGGTTTGCGTGTACTGACCGAGTTCATTGGGAAGTCCAGCGTTCGGATAACAGATAACGGGTATATCGGTTATCTTCGCCATTTCGGCGAGATAGGGACGAATTTGCTGTGAACCGAAGCCACAGTTCAACCCGACGGCGATCAGGTTCGCGTGCCGAACCGAGTTCCAGAAGGCTTCGACTGTTTGTCCGGAGAGGTTTCTGCCGCCACCGCCACTTCTGTCAGAGGAAACGATAAGCGGGATGTCAATACCGCGCGCTTCGGCGAGGGTCTGTATGGCGAAGAGTGCCGCCTTACAGTTAAGCGTGTCCATGACGGTTTCGACGAGAAGGAGATCGGCACCACCGTCAATTAAACCTTCGGCTTGCGTCGTGTAGGCAGAAACGAGTTGTGCAAAGGTAATGTTCCGATAGCCAGGATCGTTCACATTCGGTGAAATCGTGCAACTGCGGTTGGTAGGTCCCATACTCCCTGCGACGAAACGCGGTTTGTCGGGTGATGTCCATTTATCTGCTACCTCTCGTGCGATACGGGCAGCTGCATAGTTTACCTGATATGCGACGTCTTGGAGTTGGTAGTCTGCCATTGACACGGATGTACTGGTAAAGGTATTCGTTTCGATGATATCCGCGCCGGCACTGCAGTAGTTTGCGTGTATCTCTTTTACTATATGGGGTTGTGTTATGGAGAGCAGATCGTTGTAACCTTTGAGTTCACACGGATGATCGGCAAATTGTTCGCCCCGAAAATCGGCTTCTGTGAGCCGATAGGTCTGCAATAGTGATCCCATCGCACCATCGAGGATGAGAATCCGTTTCTCCAATTCATTTTTGAGATGTGTTATTCGTTTAGTATCTGCCATATTTTAATTTTACTTTTTAATTTTACCTTGCGGAGGAACAACATGCGTTTCAACTATACAGTGCGTTTCATACATCCGCTCTCCATTACATTACGAGCTACGGGTTTTGAGGGTAGTGTTAGACGAATTTTTAATTTTACCTTGCGGAGTTATCAAGTAGGTTTGAACTGTTATGTCGCTTCCATCTATCTGAAGAAAGGGAAACGCCCTATCAAAAACCCCAAGCAAAAACACCTCCACTTCGTTACGGACTACGGGTTTTGAGGCGATTGAGTACACCGCGTGTTATAATATACCATACGGAAAATCAGTTTGTCCATTGAAAGTTAGCGGTCAGCCATCAGCATCAAGGGAATCGGGTGTTTTTGATAGGATGTTTCCTCAAGAAACCCTCCTACATATTATTGAAATGTAAACTTATTTTCATAATTCACCATAAATAGTCCTATACGAAATTATCATGCAAACTCAAAACGAAGAACGCGAACGCTCTCCATATACCCATAAATACGCCATCCATTTTGACATTCTCCCAGAGATCTCTTATCTCAATGAAGAACTACCGGTCTTAATAGCCGATCTATTGCCAATTTTCCACGGTTTTCCGCAAGATGTCTGGATCTCCGAAAAATCGGTAGATGAAGGACTCGATTTCTGTCGGGTTGTTTTCTCGGTATGTAGTGAATCTCCGGATGATGTTAAAACTTTTGGAAACTGGTTTCAGGCAATATTCCGAGAACCATCTGTCGCTGAAGTCTTAGAATGTCTTGTCAGGTATGCGTTGGATGACTCTGATGATATAGAGGTTATTCTGACGGATTGGACGCGCTTAGCGAATTGAACGCAGTATCCAATTAGCACCACAGCCATCCTAAAAACCCTCTAATTCTGATTCTGACAACCGCCCATTACATCGCCTATTTTCAACATAAATAATATTGACATCTGTAAACAAATAATGCTATAATATTGAGGTAGAAATCAGTTTTCTAAAAGACAATTTGGCAACACAGGAGATGGTTAATGATCCGACGAACCCTTTGGATCACTACGCGGGGAAAGTTTACGCGACTCCAAAATTTACTCTTAATAGTGATGTCCCTCTCAGTGCTGTTTGTTAGCACGGCATACTCACAAACCGTTGATGAAATTTTCCAGAATTTCAAAACGGCGTACGAGAAGTCTAATAATTTCAGTGCGAACTTTGAGGAGACGACGTTGTTTGCGAACAAGAAAAGTGTCGCTCGTGGACGGTTTATATTCGGGAGACCGAATCTGCTTCGGAAGGAGTATGTCGACCGGCAAGATGCGTCAAAAGTCGTCCAACTCACTGTCTTAGACGGCAAATACGGTTGGACATATACACCCATACTCAATCAAGTCAATAAGATGAAGTGGACGAATCCAGAACGTCGGGAACTGTTGCCGGGTATTGGTGCGTCCCTCGAAGATGTGCAGAAAAACTACGATATGGCTCTGATTCCTGACGAATTTGCGAATCCAAAAGGTGTACATCAAATTGAGTTGTCTCCTAAAAAGCACATGGTAAGCACGAACGCAAAGGAAACACTTCAAATCTGGGTGAAATCCGGTGAATGGCTCCCTGTGCAATTTGGCTACAGAACTGAATTCAAAGATGGGACGCGCCAAAGTGTGATTGTTGCGCTCACAGAGATTGAACGAGATAAAGAACTCGCACCGGATCTTTTCAAGTTTGTGGTGCCTAAAGATGCCGAGGTAATAGATCTCTCCGAAAATTAGTTTCGTGAACATATTATGAATTTCGGTACCCTTTTTCGGTTGGCAAACCTTCTAACAATTTTACGGCTTTTCCTGATCCCGCCGTTCATATACTGTTTTCAGGTGGATATGATGGGAGTTGCGCTCGCTATTTTTACTGTGGCGGCACTGACCGATCATCTTGATGGTAAAATTGCACGAAAGCAAGGTGTAACTGGCTTCGGAAAGTTCATGGACCCGCTCGCCGACAAGTTGTTAACCGGTGCCGCTTTAATCTGTTTAGCTTTATTCAAGCACGTTGACAATGGGCTTATTCCGGTATGGATGGTTTCTGTTATCATGGGTCGTGAAGTACTCGTCACACTCCTGAGAGTCGTTTTTATTGCGAAGTACGGGCAGGTTGTCTCCTCAAACCAGTGGGGAAAATATAAGATGACCTCACAACTGATTGCCATCATTATCGGTTTAATTTTACTTACCTTCCAAGACCATCTAAACGCAACACTGATTCTGCAAAGCCGGGGTCTCATCTATTTCATGATGTATGTACCGTTAGTACTCACAGTCGGATCTGGTCTGGAATTTCTCGTTAACAATCGCAAACCGTTATTTGCGCTGGTTCATTCAACGCGTTACGATCCAAAAGCAGGTGCGTGATGGACACAGCCAAAAGCGCGGTCATTCGCTGTTTCGTAGCAGTTGAGATCCCAGAACCGATACAAGCGTTGCTGAAGCCAGTGCAGACAGACCTTCAGTCTCAGATTCACAAGGGACCCTCGTGGACAAAGCCCGGAAACTTCCACCTCACTTTGAAATTCCTCGGTGATATCCACCCCGAAGCAAGCAATGACGTGAGCGAAGCCCTTCAACGTGTGACAGAGCGGCATCCCCCGTTCTCTATTGCCTTCGGAGGCATCGGTGCGTTCCCGAATCTCGCTCGTCCGCGTGTCATCTGGCTGGGGATAAAGCAGGGCGCGTCAAGCGTGTCACGCCTCGCGAAAGCGGTAAACTTTGAATTGACGAATCTCGGTTTCTCAACAGATAATCGGTTTCATCCACACCTCACGCTCGCGCGGCTGAGAACCGCTACAAATCTTGAACCGTTAAAGAATATTCTACGTAAATATGATACAATTGTTGGTGGATCGATGCGTGTAAACGAAATCGCACTCATGCAGAGCCAACTTCACCGAAATGGTGCGATCTATACGCCTTTAAGCGTCCGTCATTTTTCGGGGTAATGAAATGCCTGAAGCACCTATTTTTCACAGCAGGTGCAACCTAAGGAGAAACGTTAAGACATGCAAAATGAACAAAAACAGAAAGCCATTGACCAAGCAATTTCACAGGTAGAACGTGAATTCGGTAAAGGTGCTATCATGCGCCTCGCGGACAACGAAATTGTGCCTGTTGAAGCGATCCCAACCGGTTCTCTCGCACTTGACCTTGCCCTCGGCGTAGGCGGTGTCCCGCGCGGCAGAATCATCGAAATCTTTGGACACGAAGGCACAGGAAAAACCACCTTGGCACTCCATATTGTCGCCGAAGCCCAAAAGTTAGGAGGTACGGCTGTGTTCATTGATGTTGAGCACGCACTTGATACCACCTACGCTCGAAATATCGGGGTCAACATGGAAAACCTATTGATCGCACAACCCGATGCCGGCGAACAAGCATTAGAAATCGTCGAAACGCTCATCCGCAGCGGTGCGATTGACTTGGTAGTCGTTGACTCTGTAGCGGCTTTGACCCCTCAAGCTGAAATTGAGGGTGAAATGGGTGATGCCCACGTTGGTTTGCTACCTCGCTTGATGTCCAAGGCACTGCGGAAGTTATCGGGTGTCACGAATAAATCCCAAACCTGTGTTATCTTTACAAATCAGATTCGGCAAAAAATTGGGATCATGTTCGGGAACCCAGATACAACGCCTGGTGGACTCGCTCTCAAGTTCCATGCGTCCCTCCGGTTAGAACTCCGCCGTGGCACCCAGATTAAAGATGGCACTGAAATCCTTGGGAGCAGTGTCCGTGTCAAAGTGGTGAAAAATAAAGTCGCACCGCCTTTCAAAGAGGCAGAATATGACGTTACTTTCGGGGTAGGCATCTCTAAAGAGGGAAATCTCTTGGATATTGCCGTTGATAATGAATTTGTTCAAAAGAGTGGCTCTTGGTTTGCCTACAACGGTGAACGAATTGGTCAGGGCAGAACGAATGCGAAAAAATATCTCGAAGAGCACCCAGATATCGCGGCGGAAATCGAAGCGAAGGTACGGGAAGCACTGAGTGTGTCTCGAGACGCTGGTGCGGGTGCGATTCCTGAAGACGAAAGTGACGATGCCATCGAAGTTGCGGAATAACAAAACTATAGTAAAGTTTAGAATTAATTAGACGCTCTAAAGAGGCGAGGATACAATCCTCGCCAGCGGCGGGGAGGGTTGTTTCGCTAAGCAACTGTCTACATATTTTTCGACTTTACTACAGGACTTACGCAAAATTAGTAAATCTCGTCTATTCGGACGTATTCGGCGCGGTTAGGAAACTGCACCTACCAAGGAAGTACGTAAGTCCTATACCATAAACTATCAGGAGGCTCATGATGATGTTAAAGCGAAGTTTGGCACTCAGTTTCGGACTCCTGTTTTTGGGGTAAGTTGCAGTTCGGTATTTCCTACTAAAACCTATAAGAACCTGTTAGAATCTAAAGTTGTGTCATTTTTTCTTGACAATACTTTGAGAAAGTGCTATAATAAGTGTATCACGTGGCGAGGACTTTTCACCTACCCGCAAGGGTAGCCTCCTCGCCGACCGACAGTGAAAAGCGGTAAAAGCGTGATACGTGAGAATCCATGCCTTTACGAACACAGCAAATAGAACTGAATCCCAATAACAAGCAATCTACGTGTATGTCTCAACATTGTGGCTATGCGCGCGTAGCGTTCAACTTTGGTTTGTCGTCGTTCAAAGTCGGTTTAGATAACGACGAATGGCGAAGTCATGTTGACATCAAGCGTGAGTTTAACGCCGTCAAATACGATAAGTTTCACTGGTGTTCTGACCTCTCTCAGAATGCGTCTAAGAATGCTATTCATCATCTTGGAGACGCTGTCACGCGTTGGAAAAAAGGACAAAACAAGTTCCCCGTCTATAAGAACCGATCTGGTAAATGCTCTTACCAAGCAGACAATGGCGAAGGAACTGTTGAAGTCTATAAAAAGCGTATCAACCTTCCAAAGATAGGGTGGATACGCATGCGTGAAGCATTGCGGTATACTGGCGAAATCACAAAAGTTGTTGTTTCCAAACATAACGACAAGTGGTACGCCTCTATCACCGTCAGACGCCTCGATAGCAACAACTATCAGCACCAACCGTCTCTGTTTGACCTACAAGAAAAGCCACCGATAGGTATTGACGTAGGTATCAATACGCTTGCGACCTGTTCTAATGGGGATACTTACGACAATCCACGACCTCTCAAGCGATATCAACGCAAGTTAGCACGCGCCAATCGCAGACTTTCGCGCAGGCAGAAAGGCAGTCAGAACTGGTATAAAGCAAAGCGTCTGCTCACAGATGTTCATGCACGTATTGCGAATATCCGTGAGGACGCTCACCACCAAGCAACCCTACGGATTGTCCGCAAAGCACGTGCTATCGGTATTGAGACGCTGAAGGTTACCAACATGCTAAAGAATAGGAAACTCGCAAAGGCGTTATCCGATTCAGCACTTGGTGGCTTTCTGTCTAAACTCAAATACAAAGCTGACAGGCGTGGGATACCGATAACCGAAGCATCGCAATTCTTCGCGAGTTCCAAGACCTGTAGCAATTGCGGACATAAGAAAACAGACTTGATGCTCTCTGAGAGAACCTATCATTGCTCCGAATGTGGTTTTGAATGTGATAGAGACCTCAACGCGGCTATCAATCTCTGCCCCGCTTGACCAGAACCCGTCGCCACGAGTTGCGAGGAGACGCTAAACGCCTGTGGAGTCCGTGTCAGACCTCGGTGAGAGGCAGTGGACGTTGAAGCAGGAAGTCAGGCACAAATCAAAAGAACATTGTAGGTTTTTATAGGTTCTTGAGATTTTGTTAAGTCCTACACAACGGTTCAATGCGTTTAGCAACGTGTGGTACAGTGAAAATTTTGACGACTTCAAAGATGGTGACATCGCTGGACAAGATGACTGGGAAACGGCGATGAACCAAAAAACCTGTCAAATTGGAAGCGAAGTGAAGCGCGGTGACAATTGTGACGGTAGCACCTTGCAATCAACGTGAGTCTGAAAAAGGTAGACTTTATTCTTGACACAATTTTTTCAAAATGCTATACTCTAATAAAAGCGTTGGGTTTGAATCTGGAACTCGACCGAATCTGATTATCCGCGTCCCTGACTCTCATTGCAGGTGAGGTTGGAAAAATCGTTTTGGAAAGTGAGAACTTCACGTATGGCTATCAAAAGAGGAAATTCCACGGATTCCTTTGAGGAGAAAGAGAGCGGCGATGCTGTTTGGTATCAACAGCAAATTCGCACACTCCAAGGGACTATTGACATGCTCGAAGGCGAACTTGAGAGCATGCGGCAACAACAGCGTGCTGTATATGTCAAGGACCTTGAAACTCGACTCTATGAAATGCAGCGCGAGTTGATGACGGCACATCGGCGGAACAAGAAACTCACGAGCACGCTTCAAGAGGCGAAAGAGAAACTGGAGATCCTTAAGGAAAAGGTCGCCCAACTGAGCGCACCCCCCAACAATTACGGAGTCTTCCTCGCTTCAAACGAAGATGGCACTGTTGATATTGACATCAGCGGTAGGAAATGGCGTGTCAATCTTGATCCGTCCCTTAGAGATAAAGACCTTGCGGTTGGACAAGAGGTTATTGTTAATAGCGGGATGAACGTCGTTGACATCAAAACTGCTGAAAAGCACGGGGACGTTGTTAAAATTAAAGAGCGCATTGCGGATGAACGTGCCATTGTGAGTCTCCGCACGGATGAAGAACGGGTCGTTAGAATATCAGAATCCCTGAAAGCGGAAACGCTGAAAATCGGGGATCACGTCCTTCTCAACCATACGACCAGTATGCTCATGGAAAAACTTCCGAAACGGGAAGTCGAAGACTTGCTACTTGAAGAGGTGCCGGATATCGGTTACACAGACATCGGTGGTCTCGATACACAGATAGAAGCGATTCGAGATGCGGTTGAGTTGCCCTATCTCTATCCGAAGGAGTACAAGGAATTTAACCTCTCACCTCCAAAAGGGGTTCTCCTTTATGGGCCGCCGGGTTGTGGTAAAACTTTAATCGCTCGAGCTGTCGCGAGCAGCATCGCTGAGCGTGTAAGAAAAGAGACCGGTAGAGACGAAATTCGCGGCTATTTCATCAATATCAAGGGACCTGAACTGCTAAATAAGTATGTTGGTGAAACTGAACGTAAAATTCGGGAAGTCTTCCAAAAGGCGCGCGATAAATCGAGAGAAGGATTTCCTGTTATCATTTTCTTTGATGAAATGGATTCTCTGTTCCGATCCAGAGGCATGGGAATCTCATCGGATATGGAATCAACGCTTGTGCCGCAATTCCTTTCCGAGATTGATGGTGTTGAGGACCTTCGGGATGTCATTGTCATTGGCGCGAGCAATCGACAGGATCTCCTCGATCCCGCCGTTTTAAGACCCGGCAGGCTGGATGTAAAAATCAAAATTGATCGCCCTAATCTTGAGGGTGCTAAAGACATCTTCGGTATATACCTGACCCCAAACCTTCCGTTCTCTGAAGAAACTTGTCAGCAGTTCGATGGAGATCCTCAGGCTATCGCGAAGCACTTCATTGATGACGCGGCAAACGAAATGTACGCAACGACTGATGAAAATCGTTTCATTGAGGTGACTTACGCCCGTGGGGAACGGGAAACGCTCTTCTTTAAAGACTTTGTCAGTGGCGCAATGATCGAAAACATCGTTTCACGTGCGAAGAAAACAGCGATCAAACGCTTTATTGGTTCTGATGGGATTGACAAAGGGATGCGTCTTGAAGATCTGAGAGCAGCTATCCGGGAAGAATACCACGAAAACGAGGATCTTCCGAACACTACGAACCCTGATGATTGGGCAAAAATCTCGGGCAGGAAGGGTGAAAAGATCGTTAATATCCGTGCTTTGATTAATGAGCCGACACAGGAGAAAAAACAGGATGTCCGGGTGACCCGAGGCGGTACATTCCTCTAATAGCTCTCGGTTCTCGGTCGTCGGAAGCGGTTCTGGTTTTACAAATCGCTCTTTAACAGAGACTTACCCAAAAACTTGATAGCTTCCATTTACTGAAACAACTCAATTTTAGATACAAATCTGCATCTGAAGCACATAAAGTAAAACAAAGTAATATTGCTTTACAATTAACATTCCAATCTTAAGGGACAGAGGAAACCACATCTCCAAGCGAAGGCATGGAGTTTTGCCTCTGAAAAAAATGATAATAATGGGAACAGAGACTGAGTATGGTATCTCAGTCAAAAATGCACGCGAGCAGGATCCGGTTGCCGCTTCTACCTTGGTAGTGAACGCCTATAAAACGTCAAGGGGTGATATTCCGAGTGCAACCTCTTCTGTCACATGGGATTATGAACAAGAAAGTCCTTTGATGGATGCTCGTGGGTTTCTCGCTGAGACGGAAACACCTATCAGTGAGGCAGATACAAATAGCGTTGTCAACGATATATTGATAAACGGGGGACGTTATTACGTAGACCATGCTCACCCAGAGTATTGCACGCCGGAATGTGCCAATGCCCGCGATCTGCTTCTCTACGAAAAGGCGGGAGAATTAATATTGGAAGTCAGCAGGGTAACAGCTGAACGCCTTTTGCTTGACAACCAAGAGATTATCATTTATAAGAATAATACCGATTACAAAGGGCATAGTTACGGTTCCCATGAGAACTATCTTATGTCCCGAAAAGTGCCGTTTGATGCGATTGTCGATGGATTGACCCCGTTTCTCGTTACGCGTATTATTATCACAGGTAGCGGCAAAGTCGGGTCAGAAAACGGAAGTAACGAAACAAACTATCAGATTTCTCAACGGGCCGACTTTTTTGAGAAAGAGGTAGGACTCAGCACTATGGTGAATCGTCCTTTGATTAACACGCGCGATGAACCGCATGCTGATGATAAAATCTATCGACGTTTGCACGTCATCGTCGGTGATTCTAACATGTCTGAATACAGCATCTATCTCAAAGTTGGCATTACTTCGATAGTGCTTCAGTTGATTGAGAAAGGTGTTGTCGGTAAACAATTCAGTTTAAAGGATCCTGTCGCCGGAATAAAAAGTATTTCACGAGACCTTTCGTGCAAAAATCAGATAGAACTCGCGGACGGAGAGCAGTGGACTCCGATACAAGTACAGCGTGCGTACCTGAAACTCGCGCAACAACATCTCACAGCCGAAGAGCGGACACCTGTCGTTGAAGATGTCCTCGAAAAATGGCAATATGTGCTTGACAATTTAGAAATCGATCCGATGCGACTCAGCCAACACCTCGACTGGGTCATTAAAAAGAAATTGATAGAGGCTTATCGCAAACGACACGGATACGAATGGACTGATGCGCATGTGCAGATGCTTGACTTACAGTATCATGATATCCGTCCGGACAAAGGACTTTACATTAGACTGCTGAAAAACGGACATGTGAAACGGTTGCTTAGCCATGAAGAAATTGTGCACGCGATGCACTATCCGCCTGTGGATACTCGTGCGTATTTTCGCGGCACCTGTTTACGGAAGTTTCCGAAGCATATTTACAGTGCCAGTTGGAACTCAATGATTTTTATTGATAAATCGGGTGGGCTTGATAAAATTATGATGGATCGCCCCCACTTCGGCACACAAAAGATCGTTGGTGAATTGCTGAACAACTGCACAGCAGAAGAACTCGTTAGAGAGATCCGAGGAAATTCTTCAAAATAGCCATCAGCTGTCGGCTATCGGCTGTCAGTCGAGAGATGTTTGTGGCAGTCCAAAGGGTTGCCCCATCAGATGTTCTACTGACCGCTGGCTGCTGACTGCCAACAAGGAGAAAACCATGTCGACTGAAAAACAACAGGACCAGGTTAATCATCCTGTCGATGAAACCGAAGAGATTGAACTGAATGTCGAATCGAGCGAAATGGACGAGGAGTTCGTCGAAGATTTAGATTCACTTCTCGACGAAATCGATGAAATTCTGGAAGAAGATTCACAGGAATTTGTCGAAAACTATATCCAACGAGGAGGACAGTAGAAGTGCTTGACCTCGATGATTATGGCACTTCTGATTTCTTCCAAATCCTCAAGCGTCGCCATCCGGAATTATTGGCGACATCCGATTCGTCCGATGCCGTCTCAAGTGCCCACACCTCCGAGTCGTCGTTGCGTTCTTACGAAGGCACAACTGTTTTAGCGGTTGTTTATAATACTGGTGTCGTGATGGCTGGCGATCGGCAGGCAACAGAAGGGTATCAGGTCGGCGAGCGACGAATTCAGAAAGTCTATCCAGTTGATCGGCACTCGGCAATCGCTGTTGCGGGTGCCGCGGGTCCCTGTATTGAGATGGCAAAACTCTTCCAAGTTGAGGTCGAATTCTACGAAAAAACAGAAGGGATGAACCTCAGTCTTGAAGGGCAAGCGAATTTTCTCTCACACTTGGTGCGCTCTAATTTAGGGCTTGCCATGCAGGGCTTAATTGTCTTACCACTTTTCGCCGGTTACGACTTGAAACGGCAACGTGGTCGAATTTTCAAATACGATGCTGTTGGTGGTCGTTATGAGGAAGATGACTATTATGCAATCGGTTCTGGTGGTAAGGATGCCCGTACAACCCTAAAAAAACGGTACACTCCAGAGATTACGCGTCAAGATGCCTTAGAAATTGTCGCGGAAGCTCTCTGGGACGCTGCCGATGAGGATATCGCGACAGGCGGTCCTGATCTCATCCGGAAAATTTTCCCAACACTTTACACTATTACCGAAGAAGGAGTCGCCGAGATTCCTGAGGCTACCGTAGAAGAACTATACCGAGAACTCATATCGCGCCTATAGTGGAATGGTAATCAGTCGTCAGCACGGTTTCTCTATGAAAAACCTTTCAGTCCTCGGTCAAAAGGTTTTCGTTTAACAACCCCTCCTGTAACTGATAACCGATAACTACTGAAAACCGAAAGGGTTGCGTCAGCAAACCGTACTGAGAACTGACAATTATTAAAAAAATATGTCCACACCTTATTATGTTTCACCGGAACAAATTCGTCAGGATAAAGAGGATTTCGTCCGTCGCGGCATCGCACAGGCAAAAGAGGTTGTCGTCTTAGAATTCCGGGATGGACTCCTGATGGTTGCCGAGAATCCACGCAAAACGACCTTTAAGATTTCCGAAATTTATGACAGGATTGCCCTCGCTGCGGCAGGTAGAATCGCTGAATATGAGGCATTACGTGTTGCTGGCATTCGCGAATCCGAAATTAAAGGCTTTCGTTACTACCGTGAAGATGTCACCGCAAAATGGTTGACGAATCTCTATTCACAACACATGGGAGCAGTTGCACAAGCGTGGGACGCGAAACCCTTGGAGATTGAACTCCTTGTATGCGAGGTAGGAACCATGGACACCTCAACGAATTCAGGGACGCAGCGGAATCAGATTTATCATATTGCCTTTGATGGTATCTATTCGGAAGAGGAGAAGTACGCCGTTATTGGCGGACGTGCCACGACGATCACAGAAATTTTGGAGCAGAATTATACAGATGATTTAGAGATGTCAGCCGCACTCCGGTTGGTAACAGAGACCTTTCAAACCGTTGAAGCAGATACCGAAGATAACTATGAAATCACTGCAGAAACGATAGAAGTGGCATGTCTTGAATACACCGCTGAACGACGAAAATTCCGACGACTCTCTACTGACGAAGTTTTTAATTTATGGAGTCCTTGATCGCGCTCGGCTCCGCTTGCGCGCAGATTTTCCATTGTTCTGATTGAGATGTAAACTTATTTTTATAATTCACCATAAATCCGGTGTTTCCTCAATTTCTTCAACTCGAACACGGAAAGCGTCACGGCACAAACCGCGTTACCTATCCGCAAGGTAAAATTAAAAAGATGAAACGTAGAATTTACGGATTAGAAACTGAATTCGGAATCATCTGGACCCCAGATGCCCCGCGTAGAAAGACCCTCACTGTTCAGAACGTGGTGATGTATCTCTTCCGCGAAATTGTTGCTGGGAGAATGTATCCCGATGTCTTTCTTGAAAACGGTGCCAGATTCTACCAAGACATCGGATGCCACCCGGAATACGCGACCCCTGAATGCGATGATGTCGCTGAACTTGTCGCTCACGATAAGGCGGGTGAACGCATTATCACGCGGCTTGCCAGCACTGCGGAACGGCGCATGCGCCACGACGGATTCTATGGGAAGATTTCTATTTTTAAAAATAACTTGGATACCCCTGGAAATACGTATGGATGCCACGAAAACTATTTGATGGAACGGCACGTCGATTTCCGTCAGTTGGCATCGCAACTGATACCCTTCTTTGTAACCCGACAGGTTTTCGCAGGTGCAGGAAAAATCAAACCGAGTCATCGGGGTTACTATGCAATTTCGCAACGTGCCGAACATATTCGAGAGGAAATTTCTATCGGCACCACAACGGCACGCGGGATTATCAACACGCGCGATGAACCACATGCCGACCGTGAGAAATATAGACGTCTACATGTTATCGTCGGAGATTCCAATATGTCCGAGTTTTCGACTTTTTTGAAGGTGGGTACGACCGGTATTATCCTGCGCATGATCGAAGATAACTTCATTGAGCAGCGGTTCGCGCTCCGTAATCCGGTCACAGCGATTCGCGATATTTCTGACGATATTACATGCACACACCCGATTGAACTCCAAAACGGGAAGCGGCTCACGGCTGTCGAACTCCAGTGGCAATATTTAGAATGCGCGAAGCGGTATCTTGAACAAGCTGAATCCGATTCAACCACGAACCAAGTGATGGCACGCTGGGAATACGTCCTCACATGCTTGGAAAGCGATCCGATGCAGTTGGACAGAGAGCTGGACTGGGTCATCAAATGGAAGTGGTTGCAGACCTACCTCACAAAGCGTGAGCTTGAATGGGATGCCCCACAGGTAAAACACTTAGATTTAAAATATCACAACGTGCGTCAGGCGGAAAGCCTCTACTACACGCTTGAAAGGCGATCAGAGACCGAGCGAATTGTCACGGATGAGCAGATTCGCCATGCTGAGCAATTCCCACCTGAACGGACCCGAGCAAAATTTCGAGGCAAGTTTATAAAGAAAGTTAACGAAGGCAAAGTCCTATGCGGTGTCAATTGGAGTTATATTCAACTTTATGAGCCGTATCAGATCCTTTACCTTTCGACAGATCCCTTTAAACCCGAATTTGACGAAGCCAGCCGAACAATTTATTCAATCTAAATAGCCATCGGCACTCGGCATTCGGCTGTCGGTAAGAGGTTTTCGTCTAACAAGCTCTCTTTCCTGACTGCTGATGGAAAGCGACCACTGATGGGAACTATTCTACTGACTGCCGATAACTGATAACCAATAATAGGAGGCATTTGATGCCACAACCGAAGTACGTCTACTTCTTTGGAGGCAGTGAAAGTGATGGTAACGCCACAATGCGCTTGCTGCTTGGCGGAAAAGGGGCGAATCTTGCAGAGATGAGCAATCTCGGTATACCCGTCCCACCCGGTTTCACTATCTCCACTGAGGTTTGCAAATTATACTACGAAAACGATAAACAGTACCCCACTGGACTTGACGCACAGATTGATGAGAATCTTGCGAAATTAGAAGCCGCGCTCGGCGCGAAGTTCGGTGATACCGAAAATCCACTCTTGCTCTCTGTCCGTTCTGGTGCCGCTGTCTCAATGCCCGGTATGATGGACACGATTCTCAACCTCGGCTTAAATGATGATGCCGTTAAAGGACTTATCGCCAGATCTGAAAACGAACGTTTCGCTTACGACTCCTACCGACGCTTCGTCCAGATGTTCGGAAACGTTGTCCTTAATGTCGATCACGACGAGTTTGAACATCTACTTGAAGAAAAGAAACAGTCAAAAGGTGTTACATTAGATACCGAATTAGAAGCCGACGATTTAGTAGCACTCGTCCGTGAATTCAAGAACACCGTCAAACAGCACACAGGTAACGATTTTCCTGATGACCCGCGCACGCAATTAGATATGGCACGGGATGCCGTTTTTGAATCCTCTGGAAACCCGCGAGCGATCACCTACCGTCGCCTTAACGATATTTCTGAAGAACTGGGACGGACGGCTGTCAATGTCCAAGCAATGGTATTTGGAAATATGGGTGGAACCTCCGGGTCAGGAGTCGCATTCACGCGTAACCCCTCGACCGGTGCAAACCAATTTTATGGCGAATTCCTCATCAATGCGCAGGGTGAAGACGTCGTTGCTGGCATTCGCACCCCGCTTCCAGTCGTCGAATTGCGAAACATTTTGCCCGAGGCATACAATGAATTGGTGGATATCGGTTTGCGGCTTGAGAAGCACTACACCGATATGCAGGACGTGGAATTTACGATTCAAAACAGTAAACTCTACATGCTCCAAACCCGTAACGGAAAACGCACGGGTCAAGCGGCTGTCCGTATCGCCGTTGAGATGGTTGAGGAAGGCTTGATTGAAAAACAGACTGCCTTGACGCGCGTCCCCGCGAACGACTTGGACCAATTATTGCATCCGAGTGTTGACCCAGATGCAACAGTTGAGATTATCGCTCAAGGCTTACCCGCTTCCCCAGGTGCCGCTGTCGGTAAGGTCGTTTTCACCGCGCTTCGCGCCGAAGAACTTGCAGCCGCTGGAGAAAAGGTGATTCTCGTCCGCACAGAAACATCACCGGAAGATATTGGCGGTATGGATGCCGCAGAGGGTATACTCACCGCCCGCGGCGGTATGACGAGTCACGCCGCTGTTGTCGCACGCGGCATGGGAAAAAGCTGTGTCGCCGGTTGCTCGGCACTGTTTATCAACGAAGAGACCTTGGAATTTTACGCTGAAGGGAAACGTTACGTGGAGGGTGATTTCATCACGCTCAACGGATCCACAGGCGATGTCCTGAACGGACAGGTGGCACTCATCCAACCCGAATTGAGTGGACAATTCGGAATACTCATGGAGTGGGCAGACGAAGTCCGCTCGTTAGGTGTCCGCACGAATGCGGATACCCCTGAAGATGCCACAAACGCCAGACAATTCGGTGCAGAGGGCATTGGGCTTTGTCGCACTGAGCACATGTTCTTCGGCGCGGGGATTGATGCCATCCGTGAAATGATTCTCGCCGATGAGACAGAAGAACGCGAAGCGGCATTGGCGAAATTGCTTCCGCATCAACGTTCAGACTTCATCGGGATATTTGAAGCGATGGCTGACTATCCTGTCACGATCCGAACGCTCGATCCGCCGCTTCACGAGTTTTTACCGAAAAACGAAACTGAAATCCTTGAGTTGGCAGAGCGAATCGGTGTTGAACCACAGAAACTCCGTGAGCGTGTTGAAGAATTACACGAATTCAACCCGATGCTTGGGCACCGTGGCTGCAGACTCGGTATCGTCTATCCAGAGATAACCGAAATGCAAGCCCGCGCAATCTTTGAAGCCGCCGTTGATGTCTCAAAACGTGGCATTACCGTGTTACCAGAAATCATGATCCCGCTCGTTGGGCACATCAACGAATTATCCTTGCAGCGCAAAATTGTCGTGGATACCGCTGAAGCTGTGTTTAGTGAGTCAGGCACCCGCGTTGCGTATCTTATCGGCACGATGATTGAACTGCCCCGTGCGGCACTCACTGCTGATAAGATTGCCGCCGAAGCCGAATTCTTCTCCTACGGTACCAACGATCTCACGCAAACAACATTCGGGATGAGCCGTGACGATGCAGCGAAGTTCCTCGATGACTATGTCAGAAATGGCGTGCTCGAATATGATCCGTTCCAAGTCTTAGACCAAGAGGGTGTCGGCAGTCTATTGCAGATCGGTTCCGAAAAAGGGCGAGCAACACGTCCTGACCTGAAAGTCGGTATCTGTGGTGAACACGGTGGCGAACCGAGTTCTGTGAAATTCTGTTACGGATTAGGGTTCAATTACGTATCGTGTTCCCCGTTCCGTGTGCCGATTGCGCGTCTCGCGGCAGCACAGGCTGTTATTGAAGCTGACGCTTAGTGATAAATAAAATGTGTCATTGTTATATAGGCGTGCGCGCTTTTGCTGTGCACGCCTGCTGTGCACGCCTATATAATAGACTCAGCCTCCAAGATGTGAGATAGCAATTGGACTCCATACGAGTATGTAGTAAAATGTCAAAAAGTGTAGCAAATACGCTTGATGACGCATCATAGGAGGATAAAATAATGGATTCTCAGAATGTTCGCCAATTCTCTCAAGAAGAACTCCCTCCTGAAACCTCTACGATGACGTTAGAGGAATTCCTTGAAAGCGATTTAGAGGGATATGAATACATTAAAGGGGAATTAATACCGGTGCCTCCTACATCAATGGAACACGGTAAGATTAGTGTTAATTTAATTTTGCCGTTAGGCTTGTACGTTCGAGAAAATCAGTTAGGAGATGTCTATGTACCAGACACAGGCTTCAAAGTCGGTGAACGTGTCCTAATACCAGATATAGCTTTTATCTCAACAGAACGGATACCTGCGGATCTAAGCAAAGCATCTCCGGTCCCACCAGACCTCGCCGTTGAGGTGGTTTCTCCAACAGATATATTACATCCGGTTGAAGAAAAGGCATTTGTCTATTTAGAATCAGGCACCCAGTTGGTATGGGTGCTTAAGCCTGTGTCTAAAACGGTAACGGTCTACCGCTCAGAGACGGACATCACGCTACTCACTCGGAATGACGCTCTCACCGGTGAGGATGTTGTTGAAGGGTTTTCTTGTCAGGTAGCAGAACTTTTTGAATAGTGTTAGTCTTGTAACGTGCACATACTCGGGCATGGAAACCGTAGCTGAGACAACCCTTTATTCTTGGGGGCATAGTTGATGAAATGGATGAAAGACAACGAATCACCACCATGGGCTTATCTTTTAGGTGCGTTGTTGATAATCTCTGGCGTTTTTATAAACCTCCTTATTAAAACTGTTTTGCTGGGTACAATCACCGTCCTCTGCGGAACTTGGTTGCATCGCTGGTGGTACGAAGTGCCAGTCGGACATCCAAGGTTTGGAAAAATGTCAGAGCGAAGGTTTCGTTTTTGCCGTAATACTGCAATTGTGGCAAGCTGGATAATACTTGCCCTAACGGTTGCCGTTGTCTCTCTTACTGTTTTTGGAGTGTTACCATAGCAGAGAAAAGGAACCGCTTTAAGGCTGTTTTTTCGATTTCCTTCTTACAAATCGGGAACAAGATTATAAATTTATCGGAAACCGGATTGCCAATCCGGAGTAGAGGATTGAAAACAAAAATGTTAATCGCAGATGTAAATGCAATGGAAGGGCGGACCTATCCTGCTCGTAGACGCACCAAAAATCTTGTCGGTGGGGCGTCTCCAATCCAGATAGACGAATTCTGCATGGGGTTTGTTGTTTTAGAGCCAAACGGTGGGCAAGTGCCGTGGCACAACCACGAACAGGAAGAGATCTACTTCATCGTTGAAGGCGAAGGCGAAATGTGTCTCGGTGAGGAACGCCAAGCCATTTCCGCAGGGCAGACCGTATTTATCCCTTCTTGGATTTTCCATCAACTCACGAACACCGGCGACACACCGATGCAGATGGTCTACTGTTATGGACCCGCAGGTGATGTGGCACATTGGAAACAGGAACTCGCTGGCACACTCCCGAAAGCTGGCGTTGACGCGCCACCACTCCCTGAAGGCGCGGCACCCCAATGCACGGACAAGCCTTAAGAATAGCCGTCAGTTTTCAGTTAAGAGCCGTTTATATCAATCTTCGACTGCTTGGAGCATTCCAAGAAATGATAAATTGTCATACGAACCCTCTTGCTGATCGCCAACTGCTGATGGCTGACAACCAAAGGATTATTCATGACAAATCATACCCAAAAAACACACCGTGTCGGTATCATCATGAACGGTGTAACCGGCAGGATGGGAACAAACCAACACCTTATCCGTTCTATCTTGGCAATCGCAGAAGAGGGTGGTCTCCCGATTGGTGACGGCGAAGTGATTATGCCCGATCCGTTTCTCGTCGGCAGAAACCCAGCGAAATTAGAGAAGCTGTCCGAAACCACCGGCGTCGAGAAATGGAGCACGGATCTTGAGGCGGCTCTCGCTGACGATGCTTATTCTGTCTACTTCGACGCGCAGGTTACGTCCCGGCGAGTCGATGCAGTCCAAGCAGCAATATCAGCCGGAAAACACATTTATTGTGAAAAACCGACTGCCACTTCAACCGCTGATGCCTATCGCCTTTATGAACAGGCGGCAAAGGCAGGACTCAAAAATGGTGTCGTTCAGGATAAACTCTGGCTACCCGGTATCCAGAAACTGAAACGCTTGATAGACGCTGACTTTTTTGGAAAGATTATCGCTGTCCGTGGCGAGTTCGGCTATTGGGTCTTCCAAGGCGATGCAATCCCGACCCAACGTCCTTCATGGAACTACCGTGTCGAAGACGGCGGCGGTATTATCCTCGACATGTTTAGTCACTGGCGCTACGTCATTGATAACCTTTTCGGTGCCGTTAAAGGCGTTTCTTGCATGGCTGCGACACATCTACCGCAACGATGGGATGAGGAAGGCAAACCGTATAAATGTACGGCGGAAGATGCCGCATACGCGACGTTTGAATTGGAGAACGGTATTATTGCGCACTTTAACTCGTCTTGGGCAGTCAGGGTCCGTCGCGACGATCTGTTGACGATACACGTAGACGGTTTGAACGGGTCTGCCATTGTAGGCTTGAGAGACTGCTGGATTCAGCCGCTCTCTGGCACGCCGCGTCCCGTTTGGAATCCCGACATCGAACAACCCATCAAATTCTTTGATGGATGGCTCAAAGTTCCTGAACAGGAAGAGTATGAGAACGCATTTCGAGCACAGTGGGAACTTTTCCTCCGACACGTCGTTGCCGATGAACCGTTCCCGTGGACGCTGCTCGCGGGTGCAAAAGGTGTACAATTAGCAGATAAAGGCATGGAATCGTGGCAGACCCGGAAGTGGGTAGAATTGCCGGAATTGTCCACCTTGTAGGTTGAGTTGTAAGTCTCTCGCCGCGCCAATTTTCTTTAAAGGCACCTATCATTATCCTTGTTGAGGCGAAGAAAGATGACTTGCTATCTGGACTCGGACAGTGTGTTGCGGAAATGGTGGCTGCCCAACGTTTTAATGCAGAAGAAGGGAATGACATCTCTTGCATTTACGGGACCATCACATCCGGGATAGATTGGCTCTTTCTGAAACTGGCGGGAAAGAAACTCTACATCGACATGGCTGCCTATCAAATCTCGCAGTGTGACAAGATTCTCGGTATCCTGACAAGTATGGTTGAACAAAAGGCGTGATGCGGAACGGAAGATTATGGCACAACAAAATGTAACACTCCAAAAACTTGATGAATATCGCTGGCGCATCCCGAAGAGTTACATGAAAGGGATGCGTGTGGACGGCATCGTCTACGCCAACGAGAAACTCCTTAAGCAAGCCAAAAGCGATGAAGCACTGCAGCAGGTTGCAAACGTCGCACATCTCCCTGGCATCGTCGGACACTCCCTTGCCATGCCCGATTTGCACTGGGGTTACGGCTTCGTCATTGGGGGTGTTGCTGCCACGGATCCGAAAGCAGATGGTGTCGTCTCTCCCGGCGGCATTGGGTACGACATCAACTGCGGTGTCCGTCTGATTCGGACGAACCTCGATGTCTCGCAACTTGAAGGGAAGCGGAAAGCACTCGTTGCGAAGTTGTTTGAGAACGTCCCGTGTGGTGTTGGCTCCAGCGGCAAAATTCGGCTCACTGTCCAAGAAGAGCGGCGGATGTTGGAGAAAGGTGCGCTGTGGGCAATTGAGCGAGAATATGGTCACGCCGGAGATCTCGACTTTACAGAAGCGACCGGTTTCCTCCAAGACGCAAATGCCGACGCGGCGAGTCAACGCGCGTTGGAACGCGGCAAAAACCAACTCGGCACCCTCGGTTCGGGTAACCACTTCCTTGAAGTCCAAGCGGTTGATCGTATCTTTTACCGAGAAGCCGCTGACGCGATGGGGTTAAGCGAAGGCAACATCTGTGTCATGATCCATACCGGTTCGCGTGGTTTCGGTTACCAGATTTGCGATGAACACGTCAAAAGTTGGGTCAAAGTTGCCGAAAGATACGGCATTAACCTCCCCGACCGTCAACTCGCCTCTGCACCCATCAACTCACCAGAAGGACAGGATTACATCACTGCGATGGCGTGTAGTGCGAACTATGCGTGGAACAATCGACAGTGTATTATGCACCTTATGCGCCAGACCTTTATGCAGTTTTTTGAGACGACAGAAGATGAACTCGGTTTAGAACTCGTCTACGATGTAGCGCATAACATCGGAAAGTTTGAGAAACACACTGTTGATGGTAAAGAACGTGAACTCTTTATCCACCGTAAAGGCGCGACGCGTGCCTTCCCGGCAGGGCATCCTGAGATCCCCGACAAATATCAGAAAATCGGTCAACCCGTTCTAATCCCCGGTGATATGGGAACTGCCTCTTACGTGCTTGTCGGTAATCCGGG
This sequence comes from Candidatus Poribacteria bacterium, assembly GCA_965232545.1. GTDB lineage: Bacteria > Poribacteria > WGA-4E > WGA-4E > WGA-3G > WGA-3G. Next base: position 4,940,160 of record OZ246979.1, on the reverse strand, counting down.
TGCGATGGCAGAAACATGGGGCACGACTTGTCACGGTGCCGGTAGAGTTCTCTCGCGCCGAAAAGCGATCGCCTTGACGAAAGGACGTTCGATCCAGAAAGATTTAGAGGCACAAGGTATCTACGTCCGAGCAGAAGGCAGACGCACCCTCCAAGAAGAAGTTCCGGAAGCTTACAAAGACGTTGACGAAGTCGTTCGTGTCGTTGACAAAGCAGGACTTTCCCGTCGTGTTGCACGTCTCCGACCCATCGGTGTTGTAAAGGGTTGAGCCTTTAGCTAACAATTGACAGTCGATAGGCACTATAGATTGCGAGGTTAGGAAACCTCGCCAGGGGTACAAATATCGGTACATTGCGAGGTTAGGAAACCTCGCCAGCGGTATCGGTAAGAGTGATTAATTACTGACGGTTGATTGCTACCCTCAATGTACATTTTTTTATCATAGGATGTTCAAAAAATAGGCAATACCCCGTAAAAATTGCCCAAAACAGCCCATTTTCGATTGGCATGGAAATTGCTTATGTCTTATGTAAGCCTCCTTGGGTAAGCCGGAGCCATAATTTCTACAAGGTGTAACTTGCAAGCCTCTGTTGCCTGCGTTGGTTAGGTTGTAATCCCTGAACCTCTTGTCACCAATTAGAAACATGGTTTCCGGCTCCTTTTTTTCCTGGAGAAGTCCTAATCTCACCATTCCGCGATTTTATCGTAAAATTTGCTTTGAAATCCTTCCACAATCCGTATATAATTGGTGCGAAGCCAACCAAAACAAACAATTAACCGCAAGCAAAACCTGTAGCAACTTGAGTTATTATTGTAAAATCCACAATTCCTTGAAAGTGGGCGAGGTTAGAAACCTCGCCAGCGGGGATGGCGGTTTTCGCTTCTGTTGAAATGTAAACTTATTTTCATAATTCACCATAAAAGTTTGCGCTACAAGTGGAAACCTTTTACGAACTCATGTTATAGTGGATTCTGTAATTACTTTTACACCAAACTCGGTGCGGTTAGGAAACCGCACCTACCGGGCCCGCATGAAGCAGGGCACGGGTTTTCCAAAATGTAAACTTATTTTCGGATTTTACTATAAATTAGAACATTCGACTCTCTAATGTGTTCCCATCCCTAAAAACTTCCACAATTTTAATCATTTTTTTCATTTTATGCACCCTTTCTGCCTTAAAATTGTGTCTTTAACAATATCGCCTTGATTTTACAAGATATGAAGACGGACACCATGCTTTACGATGGAAAAGGAGATAAAAAATGACACATCGACATATCCTGATATGCCTCTTTTCGCTCGCTTTGATTCCGCTGAGTGCCAACGCCTTTCCACCGGCTTCACCCGCAGGTGGAAACTATTTAGTCCTTGACGGGGTGGACGACTACGCGGTTTTAGACTTTAAAACCTTCGGTATCCTCTTACCAAAAGGCACGGACGAGTTTACCGTTGAAGCGTGGGTCTATCCAACCACACCACTACCTAACATGGATACACACGCAATAATTCTCAGCCAGCAGATACGGATGAATGTCGCGGTCGCTGCCGACGGATGGCTGGACATCAAAAAGGGGGATTTAGTCTTAGCAATGCAAGCGCATATTGGTGGGGGGCGCACGACACGGTACCGCCCGGTAGCACTTCCCCTGAACCAATGGCATCACATCGCTTATCAAGCGAAACGGAAAGAGACAACAACCATCGTTAACGATTTCGTATACATCTTACCACAAAGCACAACGCTTGCACACGATCTCGCAGGATTCGAGCGTCCAAAGGATTTTACACTCGGAGGATTTGGAAGGAAAGTCGAATTTCACGTCGATCATTTTTGGGGATCCTTCGCGGGATATATTGATGAGGTCCGTATCTCATCAAAGGCTCGTTACGATGTCGAGAGAAAAGGTTTCACGCCGCGTAATAAATTCAAAAAAGATCATGACACAATCGCGTTGTGGCATTTTGATGAACCCAATGGAACACAGAAATTCTCAGATGCTTCGGGGCATGCACATCATCTGGTGGGTGAAGGCGGGGCGAGGACGGGTATCCCACTCGCAGTCGAAGCAGAGGGAAAACTCACGACAACCTGGGGACGACTGAAGCAATGAATCTGTAAAAAAAGCTTTCGTTATGGGATATAGGAGGGAGTCTCGTGGAAAGAAAAGAAGATGCTCAGTTGATTTACGACATTTTATCAGGCAACGATGATGCCTTCAATACGTTGGTGCAAAAGTATCAGAGGAGTGTCCACGCACTTGCCTGGCGCAAGATTGGCGATTTCCATTATGCGGAAGAGATTACGCAGGACACCTTCCTCCAAGCATACAAAAAACTCTCGACCCTCAAAAATCCCCACCAATTTGCTGGATGGTTGTATGTCATTGCAAATCGGCACTGCATTAACTGGCTTCAAAGAAACAAATCCGTGACGCAATCATTGAAGGACACACCTATGAAGGAATTAGATAGGTTAACGTATGAACGTTATGTCTCTGAGGAACGTGAATCGGAAGCGACCGAACGCCGGTATGAAATCGTCGAAAAACTTCTCGAAAGACTCCCAGAAAGTGAGCGCACAGTGATGACCCTCTATTATCTCGGTGAGATGACAGCGAAAGAGATAGGCAACTTCTTAGGGGTGTCGGTGAATACGATTAAGAGCCGGCTCCGACGCGCGCGAGAACGTTTACAATCGGATCAGGAACTTCTCATTCAAGAAGTTTTCAGTGGCGTCCACATATCGACGGGTTTAAGTCAGAACATCATGCGGCAAGTCGCTGACTTGCAACCCACATCCCCTTCGGCTACGAAACCATTGGTCCCTTGGATGGCTTTCGGCGCAGCTACAGTTTTGGTGCTGTTGCTGCTGGGTGCAAGCGACCGGTACCTCACCCGCTTTCAGAAGCCTTATAGTTTCGATGCGGCATCTGAACCCACAATTGAAATTGTTGATGCTCCGATTGTCCTTGATATTGATGTGAAACCGGACGTGCGAAACCAAGTCGGACGGACTGTATCCCTTAATAAAAATGGCAACGCAAGTTTCCAGACATCTGACAAGATCTCAACATCGAATTCCCAAGCAGGTTCTTCCAATTTTTCTATTGCACAGTGGGCGCAGACAGATGGACCACCAGCGGGTTACATCCGCAATATCTTCGCTACACCTGGTGGAACCGTCTATGCTGTTGCATCATCAGGAATATACAGATTAACAGAAGACGCGGCCGCATGGATACACACCAACAGAAGTGTTCCAATTGACGAATCTCTAATGCCGATGGCATTTCACCAGGATAACCTTTATATTGTCTCCGCTGACGAGGTATTTACTTCAGCGGATAGGGGTGAGACGTGGTACACACTCGGTCCCCGTCCTAAAGGAGCGGCTGTCGGAATCGTCATTACAGATGAAACCCAACCCCGCGTTACAATGTACCTTGCCTTGAATGATGAAGGGGTTTTCCGATCAACAGACGGTGGAACGCAATGGTTGCCTCTTCGAGATGGATTCACAAGCGAAAAAATCTCTGCGATTGCTGCTGTTGAGAAAACAGTGTTTGCTGGGACAGAGAGTGGACTCTACCGTCTTGACTCCGGCATCTGGAATAAGTTGCCAGTGGATACATCGCGAGCGGTCTGTTCCTTGGCAGTATCTGGGAATGACCTTTATGTTGGTACAGGTTCGGATCTATTGGTGAAATTAACGCCAACAGAGATATATCGGGAGGCACGGAATGCATGGAACACGCGGAACAACAGGTCGTACCCCGTCAAGATTTTCCATTCAGCTGACTTGGGAACCTCGTGGACTGAAATCATGGATGGAAGTGAATACAATTATGAAGGTTCACCATCGGGTATAACAGTTTTAGCCGTAGGCGAAACACTCTTGTCATTGGGGGCGTATCAATCGCGTTCAGTAGATGGTGGCAAAACTTGGACCAAATTTGGATGGGACGCGAGTTGGTTGAGGTACAGGAGCCGCCCCGCTGTAATGGTGAACGAGCGTACGTTTTACAAAACCAGAGGATTTGGGCTTCATCGCACAACCGATGGCGGTGAATCATGGCACCTCTTTCTGAACGGGATAACAGGAACACTCCTAATCGATCTGGTTGCGTTTAGCAACAGGCTATATGCACATTCCGGCTATGAAGTCTATCAATCGTCCGATGCCGGGGAGTCTTGGAAAAAAGTTCCCGTTGAAGGACAGGAAACCGCTCTCAACCCCAGAATCAAAATCGCTTCTGAGTCAAAGTTCGTGGTTGTGGGCAACATACTTTATTTTCTTTCATCTGAAGCAGAAGACTTCCAAATTTTCCGTTTATCTACAGACAGTGATAGGCTCATTCCAGTTCAAGGTGTGCCCATTTTTGACCGGGAGACAGTTAACCCCCATGCTATAGCTCGTCTGCAAACGGAGACGGCTACCGCCAGCCGTGATGCGTTCTATGTGGAATACCAAAGAAAACTTTTCAAATGGAAACTGGGAAACCCGACGTGGATAAACACTGGATTGGTAGATACAAGTCAAGGGTCCTATAGCGATTTCAGAGGTGGATTCAAAATAGCGGTTTCCGATGAAACTGTCTACGTCGGTCAACGGGACGGACAGCTGTTTCAGTCGTTTGATGAAGGGGACAGTTGGAAAGACATTACATCGAGTTTGCCGCTTCGCTTTACCCGTTTCAAAGAAGTAACCTTTATCGGATCAACGATCTACGTCGCAACAAACAAAGGAACCTTGGTTTCACAGACTGGGGAACACTGGAGCGTTCTGACCGATAATACTGGTGCGCGTCCTATCGTAGACAGGTTTACTACAGATGGCACGACAGTTTATGGCATCGGTGAAGCAGGGGTTTATCGCTTAGATACCGATGGTCGATGGAAACAGATTTCGTCAAATGTTCCCGATAAAATTCTCTCTCTCGTCGCTAATAAAGAAAGCCTTTACATTGCTACGCAACAACGCGGGATGTTCCATATCCCGCTTGCGTCGGATAGCGTCGCAGAGGGAAACTTTTCAAAACATGGGCGACAATTAAAATAGCACAGTAAGGAATGTATAATGTTCAAACAACCCAGCTATTTGCAGTTAATGCTTTTTGGCTTGCTTACTACGACACTCCTATTTATGGTGGTAAACAATGCTGCTGCGGAAAAATGGCAAGTGATATCTGAACTCCCAACGCAGCGCACAGGATTCGCGACTGCTGTAGTTAATGGGAAGATTTATCTCATCGGTGGCACGCCTTTTCAAAATAGGCGCGGTCCCTATGGACTTCCAACTGTTGAGGTGTATGACCCCAAAAATAATAGTTGGGAACGAGTCGCAGATATGCCAACACCACGCACAAGTGCTGAGACAGCAGTGGTCAACGGAACAATTTATGTTTGCGGGGGCTATAATGGGATAGACAATCGTGCAGTCAACCTAAAATTTCTGGATATCGTAGAGGCGTACGATCCGCAGAAGGATACATGGACGAGAAAGAAAGGGATGTCCGGGGCCCGTGTGGCTTTTGGCATGGGTGCTGTTGCCGGTAAAATCTATAGTATTGGCGGATCTGTTCACCCTTTAGAAAAGGAGCCTGAGGCTCCGTGGCGTATAGACCTCGTAGAAGCCTACGATGCTGCGACTGATACCTGGATGAAGCGGGCGAAAATGCAGAGGAGACGTGATGGTTTCGGTGTGGGAGTTGTCAACAATCATATTTATGCTATCGGTGGACGTGGGTGGCCGCAAGTGGGTCCTGGAGGTCCCTTTTTAAAGGTCATTGAGGAATATAATCCGAAAATCAACCGCTGGGAACGGAAGAATGAGATGCCAGACCTGAGGCTATCATTCTCAACGGTTGTTCTCGACGATGTGATCTATCTGATTGGTGGCTTCACTTGGCAAAACAGGGTTCCTCAATATATGGCAACTGTCGATACCTATAATCCAGAGACAGAGGAATGGAGTGATATTCCACCGATGCCAATACCTGTTTTACCTTTTGGCGCCGCGGTAGTCAACGGCAACATCTATGTTTTCGGCGGTACAGGAGAAAACAAGAAAAATTTTACCAGCGTCATGATATTCGGCACAGGCTTTCGTGCCGTTACAGCGAAAGGGAAACTCCCAACTCGCTGGGGTGCCTTGAAAGCAGAACGTGAAAATTAACCTTTGTGATACTACCCACTGCCTAAAGGCAGGGGCTTCGGCTTCATCGCAACTGCGGTTTTCTCAGAGAGTCCACCGTCTTATTGTTGCTCCACCAGCAGGTTCTTATTCCGTCTCTGCCGCACTCACGAAGTTGCGATCGAACGGCTTTATCTGGTTTAGGTCCAGGGTACCCCAACCTGCGAAATAATAATAGGGTGGTGTCGATACAAGGCGTAGGGGTATTACTCCGCATTCGTCTTACATGAACGACACCGAATATAGATGTTTTACAAGGTCTCACTTGCAACTTGCCATACACCGTTCCAAAGGTGAGGATAGGACACTGCCAAGAAAGAGACAGCGTTGGAACTCCTATCCAGCAAGTTACATAGAATTATACTGTGTTTTTAGGAAAAAATCAAGTCTTTTTTTCAATAAATCTCTACGCCGCTTATATCCCCTACCTAAAGGCAGGGGCTTTAGCGGAGGAGTGGTAAGATTATGCACCTTTTCCACCCTAAAATCGTGTCTTTAATAATCGAAAGGGCTTTTTTTAACGCCTTTTAAGTCAAATTCACATTAATAATATAAACGTGAGTTTGATAAAGATTTTAGGTAGCAATTTGGGTTACAGGTCGTAAAAGGAGGTAGGTATGAAACTGGTAATGATTGCAAGTATGATTTTCCTCTTTACCTTCTCAGCAAGGGCAGGGGTGTTTCAGGAAAATTTTGATAACGGAAACTTGGATGCGTGGCAGGAACTTATTATGACACAGGATTTTCTTTTCCGTGATGTGGACGATCCGCCTCCCGGTTCTTGGGAAATCGTTGACGGTGAACTTCATGCGGTAAGTCCTGATGAGAGCACGCGTTTGCTCACAATTGGTGATGAGACTTGGCACGATTACACCATCGAATTTGATGTCAAACCGCTTGATAAACCGGGTTTTAGCAATATCGCTATCGCCGCTCGAATCAAGGGAAGTTGGGTGGCATGGTGTGTCATCGGCGATTGGCCGCCATTTCGCGAAAATGCCTCCGAAGCTCTGCTGGGTGCTGGCAATTTTCATGACCGAAACACAATTTTCTATACACATGCCGAGCTCCATCGATTTTTAAAATTAAACAGGTGGTCGCAGTTGAAGTTGGCAGTTGAAGGAGAAACCCTAAACTTTTGGATTAATGGTAAGCTGGTTATTGGACCCGTCCAACTTCCAAACCGTAAAACCTTCAAGGAGCATGAAGCTGCCAAACATGCACATCCAATTAAACCGGGAAATATAAGGCTAATTCACCCATTAGCGTTAGACGGGTTTCACAACTTTTTGACAGGCGCAGCGGGTCTGGGTCTCTCGAATCAGACGGCGAGATTCGACAATATTGTAATCACCGGCGACAGTATCCCTGACAGCGGGGGTTTATCGGTAACGCCGAAAGCAAAACTCACGACGGTCTGGGGAAGTCTAAAGCGTTTTTAATACAATAATGCGAGAGAAGCGTCTGTTTGTTTTTTCTCTGCGGTGAAGTCAAAGCACAACACCGAAACTGACCTTAACATCGGTTTGTTTGCGTTGAGAAGGAAAATCAATGCTGTTCAAAATACTTCGGTCTTTCCAATGGGTTATAGTTGGACTGACTGCCGCGGTTGCCCTTCAGTCATAGGTACCCACTACCTGAAGGTAGGGGCTTGTGCTTCATAGCGACTGCGCTTTTCTCTGAGAGAAAACCCGTCTTATTATCGCTCCACTTTAGGCGGCCAAGCCCGCCCGTTTGATATTGATAGCAGCGTTTACGTCTCTATCGTGGTGTGAGCCACATTCGGGACATGTCCACTGTCTATCCGAAAGAGAGAGTTCTTGATTAGGGTATCCACAATCACTGCACGGTTTTGTTGTTGCTGTCCATTGACTGATTTTCACAAGTTTTTTACCATGTTTCGCACACTTCTGTTCCAATATCTGCAGAAATTGGTAGAAGGCATGGTCAGAAACTTTGCGTCCCCAAAGCCGTTTCATACCGTCAAGGTTCAGGGTTTCAAAACAGAGCGTATCAAACTCCGTGCAAAGTTCGTCAGCAAGTTTCCACTGCCAATCTTCTCTTTGGCGGGCGACTTTTCTGTGGTGCCTTGCTAAAGCACGACACGCACGATAATAGTTGTTAGAACCTTTGACTTTACGACTGACTGCTTTGCTCAGGGACTGCAACGTTTTCAGGGATCGTTTGAAAAACTGCGGAGATTCTATCTTGTTGCCTTCGTCGCTCGTCAGCAATGTTTTATTTCCGTAATCAAACCCTGCGCTCTTACCCGTCTTGGGTTTCGGTTCCGAATCGTCAACATTCTCGCACGAAAAGCATATCCAATAGTCACCGCACCTGTCACGTTTGAGTGTGATCGTCTTGATCGTCCCGTTGATTTCACGGTGTTTGTGGAAGGAGAACCATGTATCTATACAGTTGATTTTGATACGATTGTTTTCAAGGGTGTAGCCTGCTTGTGTGAACGTCATAGAGGTGTATTTGTGGCGCGGTTTGATTTTCGGTCTACCCACTTTACGGGTCGTCAAACCTGCTTTGCGGTCTTCTATGTTCTGAAAAAAAGCGTCCTGTGATTTGCCATAACGTAACACAACGTCTTGAACAACTTGACTCGGCAAGTCTGCCCAATGCGGTTTTGTCCGCTTTTTGAGTTTCGCAATATGTGTGTTTATCCGAGATGCGGACAGGTTTTTACCGAACATGCGATAATACCTACGCTCCAAAAGCATGATATGCAGATGTATCTGCCACATATCGTCAATCATATTACCAATCTTCACTATGTTAGACTGGTTCTGAAGTTTGAACTTCTGTGCTTTTCTCATTGTCCGCTTTGATCTTCAATATAATCTTTTATGATTTCAAGAGTTACGCCACCACAGGAGCTTACAAATTTTGAACGTGTCCACAAAGACGGCAAACGACTTTTCAGGGACGGGTATTCTTCTCGCAAAACTTTGGAGGTATAGCCTTTGATTTTGCCAACGATTTTATCAACAGAATGTGTGGGCGGTATTTCTATCAGTAAATGGACATGTTCAGGGTGAGTTTCAACTTCTCTGATTTGATAGTCATATTCGTTTTGTTTTTCTCGTATGAGTTGTTTGAGACGACCTTGTATCTGTGTGTCTAAAACCTTACGACGATACTTGGTACACCAAATCACGTGATATTGACAACTATAGATTGTTTTCTGCCTTGTTCGGTAATCACGCTTTTTGTTAGCGATTTTGAGTGGCATAATATCTTACCTTTCTATTATAGTGTATAGGATATTATACCACATTTTAATTAGATTGTCAAATTTATTTTCTATCAGGGTCTTCGCCGTCTACATCCCGCAAGCTAAAGCATGGGGATTTGACGGGGGAGCGTTAAACACCCAGTAGCAGCGATCTCCAAATCGCGACCCTTGACAAAATATCTACACATTCTGAGAGAAATTTGTGTTATGATAACGTAAATTCAATAATAAAGATGCGAGTATAAATGTAGGTTGGAGGATCTTTCATGAAATTCACACGACTTCTTTCTATTTTTAGTCTCATATTTTTCTGTTCAAGCCTTTGCAACGTCTTGGCGCAGGCTCCTCAAACCCCTAAAATCGTATTTTCCTTAATCGATAGCGGCAATTCGGAAATCTATCTGATGAACCCTGATGGTACGGAGCAAGTGAGACTCACCCATAACAAGGCATTTGATGTCTCACCGATGTGGTCCCCGACAGGTGAGCAATCCTTTTTACCTCAAACCGAGATGTGGTCAATGATCTGTACCTTATGGATGCGGATGGAAAAAGTGTGAAACGGGTATTCGGCAAACCAGCGGATAGGAGGCACCCTACATGGTCGCCAGACGGAAAACAGATTGCTTATACGCGGCGCGAGCAAGGCAAATGGTTCATCTATATCGCGTCTATAGACGGTAAAAAAGAGGAGCGTATGGCGATCGGTGGCAGTCCAGCGTGGTCTCCAGATGGCACGGAGATCGCCTTTCTTACGGGTTGGCCCAAGCGTATGCAGATAAGTCTGCTTAGCGTTAGCACAGGTAAACAGAAAGTCCTCTTTCCCAAACCGGTAAGACCTTCGTGGATGACTTCTCCGGCATGGTCACCGTCGGGTGATAAGATAGCATTTACTTGGCTCCACAAGGCACCTTTAGGAGATTTCCTTGATACAGAGACAATTTACATCATAAACCGAGATGGCACGGGTCTTCAACAGGTTATCCCGGAAGGCGTCGGCATAGAAGGTTCGCCGGTTTGGTCCCCGCACGGAGATGAACTCCTTTATACGCAATATATCGAGGGGAAACAAACGCAAATCTTCAAAATTGGATTGGACGGAGGGGAACCCGTGCGGCTTACGAATCCGATGTTTTGGCATTTTACAGGCGATTGGTTCGATCCGGCGTATGCGCTGCCAGTTTCACCGCAGCCACAGTTGCTAACAACCCAATGGGGAGAAGTAAAGAAGCGAAACTAAAGCAGGACTTTCGGAGAAATATACAATGCGAACTCAGTATCTGCCCGTTTCATTTGTGCTAAGTGTTGTCATATTAGGTGCGAGCGTCTGTCCAGTGCTTGCCAAAGCACCCGATACGGCGAAAATTGTATTCGCGTCATCTCGTGATGGAAATTATGAAATCTATCTGATGAATCCGGATGGAAGTGAGCAGGTTAATATCACCAATCATCGTGCAAACGATATTTCTGCAGTTTGGTCGCCAACAGGTGAACACATCCTTTTCGTCTCTGATCGTGAGCAGAAGGCATGGGGGAATTGGGATTTGTATCTTATGGAACCAGATGGCTCTAATGTACAAAAGGTGTTCGACAAGTCAAAAAATAGATCCGGTGGAAGATGGTCGCCAGACGGGAAACAGATTGCTTACACTTCCTTTGAAAAAGGACAATTGACGGTCTATATCGCATCGATAGACGATAAAAAAGAGGAGCAGGTGGCACTTGGTGGCAGCGGGGACTGGTCTCCAGATGGGACGAAATTAGTGATGACTGTCGGTTGGCCCAAGCGCATGCGGATCGTGATGCTTGACCCCCAAACAGGCAAACAAAAATTCATTTTCCCACCCGAAGCAGGTCCTTCATGGATGGGAAGCAGCATCGAGTGGTCACCGATACGCAATAAACTCGCATTTTCTTGGCTCCATCGGGTGCCGTTGGGAAACTTCCTTGAGACGGAGACCATCTACACTGTGAACCCGGACGGGACAGATATGCAGCAGATTGTCCCTGAAGGCGGACCGCGCGCAGTGAATCCGATATGGTCGCCGCGTGGAGATACCCTCCTTTATCAAAAATTGGCTCCAGGCAATAAATGGAAAATCTTTAAAATTGGATTGGATGGGGGACAACCTGTGCAGCTTACCGAGCCGGGTTTCCACCATTTGGGAGATTGGTTCGATCCAGAATTTGCGCTACCTGTATCGCCTCAACCGCAGTTGCTAACAACGATGTGGGGGAAAATGAAAAAGAGATAAGACTTTAGATTGATTCCCTTGAAAATACTTTAGCAGTCATGCTATTCAAAATTTAGAGATGCCGAGGTTATATTTGCTTTCAAGGATTTCCAAGGAGAGAGGACTACTCCTGCTGCGAAGCGATTCGCTTAAAAATGGGTCTTCTAACTACACTTAAGAAGTCAATTTTGCCGAACGAGAGCCTCAGCAGAAGAGAGGGAATGTATAAACTAGATCCCGGATGACCACAGCATTGTTGGTGGGAAGGTGTGCGAAAAGGAGCACTAACATTGACTATGAAGTTTCCTGAAAGCAAGGAAAACTTCATCTAAGACATAGCAGCACTTCGTCGCCATGTCCATCTACACGAACTGCTAAGAGGCGTAAAAATGAAGCCCAAGTTTTTATATACTCTACTAACGATATGGATACTCAATCTGATCTCGTTATCAAGTACATCAAGTTCTGATGTTGGACATATCGCCTTTTCGTCCTACAGAGTGGACAGCCGCGATATCTATATAATAGATACGGATGGACAGAATCTCCAAAACTTGACAAACACTCCTGATATAAGTGAGTCGAGTCCTGCGTGGTCCCCTGACGGTCGTTACTTGGCTTATCACGCCTACCACAAAAGAAATGCAGACATCTACGTACTGGATTTGGAAACACAGACACGTAGACGGTTGACGAACCATCTTAGCGAAGATAGGGCTCCTATGTGGTCACCTGACGGAAAATGGATTACCTTTATTTCCAACCGGGGTGTGAGTTATGAGATTTATAGAATCAGTGTTGACGGGGGCAACGTTCGCCGCCTGACCCGCTTACGTAACAGAGACAGTTTCGGACCCGCATGGTCTCCCGACGGTCAATCAATTGCTTTCTATTCTGCTGATGGTCGAGAGGCTCATATTTATGTGATGTCTGCCGATGGAAGACAGATACGTAGACTTGCGCGTGCTGTTTCATCGGGTCCAACATGGTCTCCGGATGGAGATGAGATTGCCTTTCCTGCCTCAAGTGGTGTGTGGACTTCTCATATTTATATCATAAGTGCAGCGGGGAACGATGTTCGTCAGCTCACGCGTGGTGTGAATTGGGATAGTACCCCAACTTGGTCTTCGGATGGACAATGGATTGCCTACGCTTCACGTCCACCTGAAAAGAAAAGTGACGCAGATATCTATGTGATAAATGCGATGGGTGGTGAACCTCGTCAATTGACGACACATCCATCGAATGATAGCGATCCGGTGTGGATACGAGAGGCACCGTTCTCGGTCTCACCGAGTGCAGAAAAGATAACAACACTCTGGGGTAAACTTAAGAGCCCTAACAGTTCAAATATATTGCGATAATAACGGTATGCTTGCTCCGATAGTTCCATACAGGCGAATTGTAATGAATTTCAGAAGAATCTTTTTCGTTTTCAGTTTACTGCTATTGGGCACCGGGGGCTATGCTGCTTTGGCACAAGCACCCGATACAGCCAAGATCGCGTTTGGATCATATCGTGATGGGAATGGTGAAATCTACATCATGAATCCGGATGGAAGTGAACAAGTGAATCTGACCCGGGATCCAGCGGAAGATTTATTTGCTGTCTGGTCTCCTGACGGCGAGGAGATACTTTTCGCTTCAAATCGTAATGGAACCCGGGATCTATATCTGATGGATGCCGATGGCTCCGATATCCATAAAGTGTTTAAGCAAACCGCGCATAGAGACGATCCTACATGGTCTCCTGACGGCAGGCAGATTGCTTATGTACGCGGCATAGATGCTATCTACATCGCGACTCTCGGTAAGCAAACTGAAGAATATCTTGTAGAGGGCTTTCATCCAGCGTGGTCTCCTGATGGCACCGAGATCGTTTTTGCGTCAGGCGTATTCGGTTCCCACCGGCTAACTCTCATCAACGTTCGGACCGGAAGGCAAAAGAAGATTCTCCCAGAAGATGTGCGAGCGTGGCAGCATTGGCCAGCTTGGTGCCCTACAGGAAAAAAAATTGCTTTTTCTTGGTTGAATCACGTTTTACCTCATGGTTTTCTTCGGGATCTGGTTGATAAAGAAACTATCTACATTGTAAATAGAGACGGAACGGCAGTTGAACGAGTTGTCTCCGAAGCGGGTCCTAAAGCCACTTATCCGGCTTGGTCTCCTTTTGGTGATGAACTCATTTACACACAGAAAATTAACAACCAAGACCAACTCTTCAAGATTGATTTGGTGAACCGCGCTTCCGAACAATTAACGCATATCGCAAGAGGATTCCTTAGATCAAACGAAATGGGGGATTGGTTTGATCCAGTCGTTGCTTTGCCGGTTTCACCACAACCACAATTACTAACAACGACATGGGGCAAGCTTAAAAAGTAGTTTCTCACTTATAGATTCAATCAACCTGACGGAATCAACTTCCGCAACGTCTGAATGAGTGTGCTTTCCGAGAACCATTTGCCTGATACGCGCCAGACACTACTTGAAAACGTCGGATACACATGGATCATCCCGCTCAATTTTCGCAACGGAATCCCTTCTTGCATCGCCAGAATATACTCATGGATGACCTCGCCCGCGTTTGCGCCAACGAGATGAACGCCTAATATTTTCCCAGTCCACCGACTCGCAATGACTTTGCTGAAGCCGTGTGTCTCACCCTCGGCGACGGCTCTATCGACATCCGCTTGATCGAGTGTGAACACATCAACGTCCCCATATTTCTCGCGTGCCTCTGCTTCTGTTAGACCGCAACGGGCAACTTCTGGATCACAGAAGGTTGTCCACGGCACGACGGCGTAGTTGATTGTCTTGGAGAACGGGAAGAAAATATTTCGGAGGAGCAGTTGTGCTTGAAATGCGGCGACATGTGTGAACAGGTAATGTCCAATCACATCGCCTGCGGCATAGATATTTTTGACGCTCGTCTGAAGTTTGCTGTTCACTTCAATCCCACTTCTGCCTACCTGTACCCCGATTTTGTCGAGTGCTAAGCCTTCAATGTTCGGTGCGCGTCCAGCGGCAATCAGAATCTTATCAAAAGCCTGCTCTACAGTTCCATTTTCACTATCACTGAACGTCACATATACGCCTTCTTGATTTTGTATAACCTGTGCGATATTCGTATTGAGTCGGACTGTAATCCCTTCCTCGCGGAGGTAACGCAGCATCTGTTCAGAAACATCGGTATCCTCTTTTGTGAGAATACGTCCGCTCCGTTGTGCTATCGTCACATCCGCACCGAGACGGTGAAACGCCTGCCCCAACTCAATACCGATTGGACCCGCGCCAATAACGAGCAATCGGTTGGGGCACTCCTCAAGGTCCCAGACGTTCTCACTGTCGAGATAACCACAAGACTCTAATCCGGGGATAGGCGGCGCATCAGGACGGGAGCCCGTGCTAATCACGAACTTTTTGCTTTCGAGAGTGCGGGTCTGACCGCTCTCAGCATCTTCTACAACGAAACGATCAGGGGACTCAAAATGCCCATCTCCGAAGATAACATCAACGCCCATCTCACGGAATCGTTCAGGGTTGTCGTGTTCCTCCTCTATGGCGTGCTGGGTGCTCCTTACATACGCCATCACACGTTGCCAATCAGGTGTTGTAGGGGTGCCTGCCATGCCGTACTTTTCAGCGTCTTTGATGTAATTCGCGACCTTTGCTGCTTTGAGGAGTGCCTTGGAAGGCACGCATCCCGTCCAGAGGCAGTCGCCACCGATGCGGTGTTTTTCCACGAGCGCGGTCTTTTTCCCCAATTTTGCGCCCGCCACGGCAAGCACGAGTCCGGCACTTCCACCACCGATAATTGTTACATCGTACGTATCCACGGTTTCCCTCCACACTGCACTATCTATCGTTGTTGACGCAGCACTCTACCGGGCAGTTGCCCCGTCACGTCACCGTCTTCAACAACTGAAACGCCGTTGACGAACACATAGTTTACACCGACAGGAGATTGTACTGGATCCGACCATGTAGACCTGTCTGCGACAGTCTCTGGATCAAAGACGACGATATCGGCGGCAAGCCCTCGATCGATTCGTCCGCGATCGGAGAGTCGAAAACGCTCTGCTGGAAAACCACTCATTTTATAGATGGCTTCTTTCAATGAAATCAACTGGCGTTCGCGCACGAATTTGCCGAGATATTGCACGAAACATCCGTAACTCCGTGGATGTGGATGCGGAATGTTGTAAACACCATCGCTGGCAATCATCATACGGGGATGGCTCGCAGTGCGGTTCAAAATGCGTTCATTCTCTTCAGGCGGAGTTGCCCACGGCATCACAAAGGTCTCAATCGTGGCTTCCTCTTGAATGAAATCGAAGGCGAATTCTTCATGAGATTTACCTTCGCTTTCAGCGGCTTCAGCGAGCGTCATTCCGATAAATCTACCCGATCGGTTGTAACCGACGATCTGGTTGCCGCCGCGTAATTCGCCCTGCAAGTATGCGATCGATTTTTCTCGGACTTCAGAATCCTCCAAATTTGCTAACATGTCAGCAGGCGCGCCGGTCTGATATTCCATTGGGAGCATCATGGCGAGGTGTGTCATGCCAGCGGGATAGAGATAGGATTCAAACGTCAAATCTATCTGTTCTTTCTCTACTCGTTCAAGCACGTCCGCGGCTTCATCGTCAACGCGCTCATGTGAGATATGTACCGGAATTTCGGCACGTTGTGCGATCTCAATCGTCTCCTCCCACGCTTGTTTTCTACCGAGGATGCGGTAGCGGATATGTGCAGCATAGATGGCATCGTAAGTCGCCGCAATTTTCGAGAGATACACCAGTTCATGCAAATCGGCATTCGCGGAGGGTTGGTAGTCCAGTCCTAAGCAGAGACAGCACGCACCCGCCTCTAACCATTCGCGCGTTGTGCGTTCCATCACTTTCAACTCATCAGCAGTTGCCGGACGGGGATCCCACCCCATCGCACCGAGGCGAACAGCGCAGTGCGGGACTTGCGGATAGAGATTCGCGGGGATCCGTCCGTCGAACATACCGAGATAGGCGTCCGGTGTTTGCCAATCGAGTGGGACTTCCGCATCTCCATAAGCGAACTGCGTGTAGTGCCACATCTCCTGTGCTTGTTTTGGTGGTAAAGGTGACCACCCGAAACCGTCCGGTGCCGCTAAATGTGTCGTCACACCTTGGCTGACAGCGGCGAACTGATCACGACCGCCGAGCAGAGCGATTTCAGAATGTACGTGCACATCGACGAAACCGGGGCAGACAACCTGTGCCTCCGCCGAAATCCGATGAGGTGTTTCTGCTTCCGAGAGGTCACCGATGGCAGCAATCTGATTACCCTGAATACCGATATCTGCGACAAACGGTTCCCGTTCACCTGTTCCGTCAATGATATTTCCGCCTGCAATAATTGTATCAAATGTCATTTTTTGAATTTTCCTTGCGGTTCGGTCAGATCGGTTCTATGTTTGAAATGCCTTTTCGTTGATTCACCTGCGCCGTTGTTGCAGGTTTCGTTTTCGTGCTAATTTTCAGACTGGAAAGACTCGTCTTCTTATCTATCTTAAGGGTACTTCTCCATCATCACCACAACCTATCACGAAAAAAGATATATGTCAATACAGACACATAAGTTATCCAGGACCATTTATGGTAGATTTTAGAATTACTTGGACATTGCGACTGATGGGTTTGCGGGCAGGTACAAGACCCGCCCCTACAAGATGTCTATTTATTTTTAGGATTCACCATAGTTTTAAGGTTTTGTCCAATTTATCGGAAAAGTCGGGAATCGGGGTGTTTTGCTTAGGCGTTTTCCCCTACGGGAGAGTCGGGAATCGGAGTTCCCTCCTACAGGAGAGTCCTACTTTTTCTTTGACAAAAAAAGCGAGGGCTGATATAATGGGAGTTAGCACTTATACCCAATTATTTAACTGCGGTTACCTCAGCCCAAGATAGGAGAAGAACCCGTGTGTCAAGCCTACACCTATATCAAGACGTTGCTTACGACTCCATATTCTATATTCGGGATAGTTCTACTGTCGCTAACGATTGTAATGAGCGGTTGTAGTGAAGATCCTTCTGGCGGAAGCGGTTTCACCGATGTAGGACGGGATGAACCGATGATTGTAGATTCTGCCTTGGCAATCAGCGTCTTCGAGGATAGACCCGACGGTATCACGACGACCTTCTCCGCTGAAGTCAACGATCAGGTATTTTTATGGATATTATGGGCAAACATCACAGAACACCATACCGTTAAAGTCTCATGGTTCTCACCGGAAGACGATTTGGACGATCCACCCTTCTGGACAGAGAAGCAAACCCTCACATCAACAACCGGCGAAAAAATTACGTGGTTTTACATCGACTTGCCAGACACTACAGGCGAGTGGTTTGTCGAAATCCACTTAGACGACGATCTCTTTGAACGGAGCCACGTCTTCTGGGTGGAATGAATAACAAAGGCGATTACCGACTCACATCCCTTGGAGGAGGCAAGCCATGGATAAACTCAAAATCGCGCACATCGGTACTGGCAGACGCGGTGCCGGAACCTACCTTCCCCTTATCTCGAAATTGACGGATGACCTTGAACTCGTCGCTGTTTGTGATCCACGCGAAGAGAGCGTTACGGAACAGGGTGAGGAATACAGTGTCCCCGCCTACACAAATACCGAGGAGATGTTGGAAACGGCAAAACCTGACATCTGCTCAATTGTGATTACACCGAGCAACAATCACATTCCAGGACTCCTCTGTTCCGAGCATGGCATTAGTTATTGCACCGAAACCCCTCTTGACACCGATCTCGGATGGGCGGACAAGATGATCGCGTCTGCACAGGCGAACGGCACAAAATTGGAAGTCAATGAAAATTACTACCGCGTCCCTTCGGAGCGGATAAAACGCGAGATGATTCTCGCTGGGGTTTTCGGGAAAGTCAACACCGCCTATAACGACTTCCGAGGGCACGGCTATCACGGTATTGGACTCATCCGTAGTTACGTCGGTTTTGACAATGAACCTGTTCAAGTTTATGGCTTCCGAAAAGGCTATAACGTCCAAGAGCACGTCTGGCGGCAGGGACAACCGACGCGCGATACTGAGGATTGGCAACATGCTGTGATTGAGTTCGCGGATGGTGCTGTCGGCATCTTCAATTTTAGCGGTCTTTCCTACGGCTCGCCACTGCGAGGCTTTAACGGGTCAAAATTTTACGCAGAACGTGGGATGTGTTTCCGAGATGAGGCAGTTATCTTAAACGAAACTGCCGATGCACAGCGCGCGATCAATATTTCGCGTAGAACGAACACCGTTAATGGCTACGAAACCTTGGCTGCCCTCGTCGCAGATACCGACCCCGAAGTGGTGTGGGAAAATCCGTTGCAAAATTATCCACTCAGCGATGGTGAAATTACCGTCGCATCAGAACTGATGAGTCTCGTAAACGCGGTCCGTAACGACACAGAACCTGAATACGGTGCTTACAACGGTCGCAAGGACCGGGAGATCGATGCTGCGATGTCACGTTCATGGTCAAACAACGGCGCGCCTGTCAGTTTTCCCTTTGAATACGAGAAACGTTGATACTGCTGTTAAAGAATTTGCCTTGCCGTTTGCAGAGATATTCTGTATACTTTAATAATTAAGTTGGAACAATCAAAACCTTGGAGGAACCTCCTATTTTGAAAAATTTTCGGTTCATTCTCGCCATTTTGCTTCTCTTCGGTCTCAGCGCGACATTGATGGGAAATGAATGGGCAAACTACTACTTTCCAGATGCCGTCGGCAGTTACTGGGTTTACGAAGACCAGAACGGGGACGAGTTAACGCGCTACGCAATAGAGCCAGAAGAGATTGATGGCGAATTCTATCGCACCTTCAGTTACGATCCGGCTTTGGAGGACTGGGCAGACTTCGAGCATTACGTTCAGCCCTATTTCTACCAGGTCGGTGCCGACTGGGTGGCGTTTTTTGTTGGCACTGAAATTGAAAACGCTCTCAAAGCCGCCACGATGAAACAGATGGACGAAGCTATGGTGTTGATGCGCCAAGCACTGATGGAACAGATGCCTCCGGAATTAAACGTCACATTTGACTTAGATTACGATACTGAAGTAGATTCCCAAGACTACTTCTATTTCCTGCCGACACCCGCCACCTTTGGTGAAGAATGGACAGCCATCGAAATAAACGTCGTCCTCACCATGACAATTGATATCAAAGGCATGCCTATAGAGATACCGGGCGGCTCCACACAGACTGTTAAAACCTACACCACCCTTGTAGAGTCGGGTAACGTCACCGGCACGGAAACGGTGGAGACGGAAGCTGGCACTTTTGAAGACTGCTTGGTCATTGAGTATCGCACAGATGCATCAACAGAGACAGTTATGTCTGTGGAAACTCCACAACAGCCGGGAGCGCAAGAACAGCAAGATGTGACCTTAACAACTATCTGGTTGGCACCTAACGTCGGTATCGTTAAATTTGAACACCAACACCAGACATCTGAGGAAAACGAAGCCCTTGGATTGGAAATGCCTGAAGACCAAACCCTTGAATTAATACAGTACGAGATCAAATCCTCGGGCTCGTCGGAGGATGAATGAGCACCTTCCCTGCCTATCGTCCGAGGCGACTTCGCGCAAATGAGAACCTGCGACGACTGATTCGCGAGACATCTCTCTCTGTTAACGACCTTATCTACCCGATGTTTGTCGTTCACGGACATAACACTGGGACCGAAATTTCTGCGATGCCTGGGTGCTATCAGTACTCGGTTGATACCCTCGTCACCGCCGCGAAAGAACTCGCGGTTCTCGGTATCTCTGGAACAATTTTGTTCGGAATCCCAGAGGCAAAAGACCCGCTGGGTTCCGAGGCGTATGCCGACGATGGGATTATTCAGCAGGCAGTTCGATCCATCAAAGATGCTGTGCCGGATCTGCTTGTCATGACGGATGTTTGTCTGTGTGAATACACCGATCATGGACATTGCGGTGTCGTTGAAGCGGGCGAAGTGCAAAACGATCCGACCCTGGAATTACTCGTTAAGGAGAGCCTGTCGCACGCGCGTGCCGGTGCCGATGTTATCGCACCGTCAGATATGATGGATGGTCGCGTCGGCGCAATTCGCGAGGCGTTAGACGAAAACGGTTACGAAAACATACCGATTATGGCATATTCTGCCAAATACGCCTCTGCCTTCTACGGACCGTTTCGAGAAGCGGCGGAATCGACCCCTCAATTTGGTGATCGACGCGCGTATCAGATGGATCCAGCTAATGCAGAAGAGGCGTTACGCGAAGTCGCATTGGATATACAAGAAGGCGCGGATATTCTCATGGTAAAACCTGCCCTCTCCTACCTCGATGTTATCCATCGGGTCAAAACAGAATTTCAGGTGCCTGTCGCGGCTTACAACGTCAGCGGTGAATACGCCATGGTGAAAGCCGCTGCACAAAACGGTTGGATTGACGAAGAGCGGGTCGCATTGGAGGTACTCAACAGTATCAAACGCGCAGGTGCGGATATAATTTTAACCTACTTTGCGAAGTCCGTTGTGGAATGGTTGCAAGACTAAGGTTTATGCATAGTGAATCGACACTGACAACTGACAACTACTAAAAGATTTTGGAGGAACGCTTTGGAGAGCAGTAAATCCTTAGCCGCATGGCAAAAATCACAACAACTCATTCCGGGTGGGGTTAACAGCCCTGTCCGAAATTTCAGTAAAGTCGGCGGACACCCCCGTTTCATCGAACGTGGTGAAGGCTCGAAAATCTACGACATTGATGGAAACGAATATATTGATTACGTTGCCTCTTGGGGTCCCTTGGTTTTGGGACACGCGCACCCGAGCGTCATAGAGGCAATCAGTGCGGTGGCGGCGAACGGCACGAGTTTTGGCGCGCCGACGACACGAGAGACAGAACTCGCTGAAATCATTGTCAACGCCGTGCCTTCGATTGAACAAGTGCGACTCGTCAATTCCGGTACCGAAGCAACCATGAGTGCAATCCGTGTTGCACGCGGGTATACCGGTCGCGATAAAATCCTCAAAATCGACAGTTGCTACCACGGTCACGTGGACTATCTATTAGCAAAAGCCGGCTCCGGTGTCGCAACGTTTGGGCTTTCCGATAGTGGCGGTGTCCCTGAGGATTTCGCACGCAATACACTCACAGTTCCCTTTAACAATCCCGATGCCGTCCGTGAAGCGATAGAAGCCAACCCTGACGAAATTGCCTGCCTCATTCTCGAACCGATTATGGGCAATATGGGCATCATCCCACCGCGTGAGGGGTATCTCAATCAACTCCGTGAAATCACTGAAGAACACGGGATCGTGCTTATTTTTGACGAAGTCATCACCGGTTTTCGAGTGGCTTATGGGGGTGCGCAATCCTACTATAACGTCACACCGGACATGACCTGTTTAGGGAAGATTATCGGCGGCGGGTTGCCTGTCGGGGCTTATGGCGGGAAACAGGACATCATGCGGTGCGTTGCCCCAGAAGGCGACGTTTATCAGGCGGGGACACTCTCTGGAAACCCGTTAGCTGTGACAGCGGGTATAACAACGCTGAAAAAACTCGCTGAACCGGGGGTTTATGAACAACTTGAGAGTCGTGCTGCTGCCCTTGCAGAGGGTCTCGCTGAGGCAACCCAAAAACACGGTATTGATGCTTGGCACAGTCGCGTCGATTCGATGTTGATGCTCTACTTTACATCAGAAACTGTCACAGATGCTGATGGTGCGCGCACAGCGGATACTGAACGCTTTCAACAATACTTCTGGGGACTTCTGGAACGTGGTGTCTATGTCGCGCCCTCCCAATTTGAGGCGGGATTTGTCTCCTTAGTTCATTCCGAAGAGGACATCAATAACACCGTTGAAGCCGCAACACAGACATTGGCAAATCTCTAAACGGAAAATAGGGGAAGGGCAACCACAAGGGTTGCCCCTACATTATGTCCAACTTTAATCAAATCGTTGAATTGATTACCGACGATCTCAGTGCCGTTGAGGCGAAACTCACCGAACACACCGCCAGCGAATATACCTTCGTTGACATGGCAGTTCAACACGTTGTGGAGGGTGGCGGTAAACGGCTCCGCCCGATTCTCGTTGTGCTTTCTGCCAAAGTCTGTGGATACGAAGGGAGCGACGCACACACGCTTGCCGCTGTGGTTGAACTCATCCATGTCGCATCACTCGTTCATGACGATGTACTCGACGAAGCCGCGATCCGTCGCGGACGTGAGACCTTACAGACGAAATGGGGCAACAAAGTCGCAGTCCTCGTTGGAGATTATCTCCATGCACGAGTCCTTTCGATGCTCGTATCCCGTCGTGCTGATGACCCAGCGATGGCGATCCTCGCCGATACTACACAGGCAATGTGTGAGGGTGAGGTCATACACGCCTACAAAAGTGGCGATTTCGACATCTCCGAAGCCGAATACCTCAAAATTATCAGTTTCAAAACCGGGAAACTAATCGCGGCGTCCTGCACACTCGGTGCGCATCTCGGTGCAACAGACACACAGCAAGTTGAGGCACTCACGACCTACGGACAACAGATTGGAACGGCTTTCCAAATTGTAGACGACTTGCTCGATTTCACAGAAGATTCCGATACATTAGGGAAAGATGCGTTCGGTGACCTCCGCGAAGGCAAACTCACCTTCCCGATCATCTATGCGCGATCCGTCTGTAATGACGATGAAAAACAGATGCTGGAAGAAATGCTAAAACCTGACACCAATGAAACCGAAGCCATCGACTTTGTTGAGGCTCTGTTCCAACGTTATGGTGTCGAACCCCACTGCTTGAAAGTTGCCCAAGACTATGCAGATCGTGCCAAAGCTGCCTTGGCAGCCTTACCGGAGACACCCGCTCGTACCGCGCTGGAACACCTCGCAGATTACGTCGTCTCACGCGAATCCTAAGGAACAGTGGCAGCGGAACTACTACCAAGTCCCTCATTCTACTGCAAACTCTCAGGTTGCGGAGTAAGATGCACAAACTGAAAGTTTATGCTACAAAGACGCTTGTTTTTTTACAAACGGCGGAATCAGGCACAAACTGAAAGTTTATGCTACAATGAGTCTATTTATTTTTCGGATGCATCACAAATGTTTTATCCTGCACACATAAACCTTCAAGACCGGAAATGCCTCGTTGTTGGTGGTGGAACCGTTGCGGAACGGAAAGTTGTCGCGATGCTCCTCAGTGGTGGCGATGTTACCGTCATCAGCCCGGAGGCGACGGAATTGTTGGCATTCCTCGCAAACATCGGTACAATTCGCTGGCAGAAACGGCAGTTGAAATCGGGCGATACGAGCGGTTATTTTCTCGTCTGTGCTGCGACCGATTTTACAGATATTAACTCCGCTGTTTTCGCCGAAGCGCACGACAAGAACAAAATCCGCCTCGTCAATGTCGTTGACGTGATCCCGCAATGCACTTTCGCTGCAGCTTCCGTTGTAACGGATGGTGAGATTCTGTTGAGTATCTCGACGAGCGGTAAAAGTCCCGCGACGAGTCGCCGTATCCGTGAATACTTTGAGGAGGTCCTGAACGCCACTTCGCTTTACACACTTGGATACGAAGATGACGAACCGGTGGAAATTAAGAATGAAGGGCTTCCGTATCCCGTCTATTTTCTGTTGGAAAATCGTAGGTGTGTTGTCCTATGTGAGCAGAAAACGCCAGCAATTGAGCGTCGTGTCTCGCTCTTAGGTCAGTGCGGTGCATCCGTGTTATGTATGGCATCCGACGCAGCGAAACCGCATCACCTTGAAGATGCGTTCCTCGTTATTGCAGATAAGTTTTCCGCTGTAGATAGACTTTTGAGCACTAACCCCCCTAACCCCCCTTATCAGGGGGGAATTAACAAACGCAGAAGCAAGGGGATATTCATTCGGGAATATCTTGATGCGCCGGATGCTGGCACGCACTTCACTCCGGAACTCGTAATAGATGATAATCTAATCATCAGTGTATCGGCGCGAAGCAGCGTAGGTATTGACGACGCGAAACGCCTACATAAAAAACTCACGAATCAGTTTGAAAACAACGGGTACGGTGCATTTATTGAATTTCTCGGATCGCGTCGTGCTGAGATTCTCAAGGCGTTCCCGACCCCTAAAAAGCGTGCCGACTTCTTTGAAACGCTTATCAACACTGTTGAAACGAACAGCACACAACCACAGACATGCTGCCTCGGTCTCACAAACCCTGAGTGTTCTGCTGAATGCCTCTTCAACTGGGTTCGGCAGGGGAAACTGGAACGCGCGAATACTTTTACTTCAACATTGTTAGACGCACAACACTAAATAACTGTTTCTGTATTTTGACAGCAGTATTATGATAAATTTTTTGTTTCTCGTTACTCTTTTAATATACTTAGCGGCTGGCATTTTTCAGACGCTGTCATTAGCGATTGGGAATCGGACCGAAGCATCCGTAATTCGCCCAGCAATCGAGCGACTGGCGTTTTGGTGTACCATCATCGGCTTCGCCTTTTTGAGCGTTTTTATCGCGCTGTGGTGGCTACAGCAGGGGCATTTTCCGATGACGCACTGGACGGATTCGACCGCCTTTTTTGCATGGGCGATCACGTTGATTTATCTGCTCATCGTCCGTTTGACACGCCTTCGCACGCTCGGTAGCTTCGTGATGCCGGTTGCGTTCATTGCGATACTCATCTCATATAGTTTCGCCACGCACACTGCTGCGCTCCCGGAACCGCTCCAAAACTACTGGCTTCTGGCACATACGACACTCATTTTTCTCGCTTATGCGGCGTTTATCGCTGCCTTTGGGTTTGGACTGATGTATCTCATAGCAGAACGGAAAATCCGCAAGAAGACGGACGCGCTTTTTGACAATCTCCTTCCTTCTCTGGGTACTTCCGATGAACTTGGGTATCGCTGCACAATCCTCGGCGTAATTCTGCTTACAATGGGAGTTATCGTTGGAAGCCTCTGGACGCAATATATCCGAGACGTGCCGTGGAGATGGCTTGATGCGAAGGTAATCTCCACATTGGTGACGTGGCTTATCTACGTCGCGCAAATCGGTATCCGTCAATTTTGGGGGTGGCATGGACGCAGGGCGGCGTATGCTGCAATCATCGGATTCGTTGCCGTCCTCTGCACCTATGTTGGCGTGGATCTGTTTTTAGACAGTATGCACACGTACCGCTAAGGGCATTTATGGTAAAATATACAATTAACGTGAGTTCGGTAATAGGAGCCTCTACTTGTACCGCAAACTGTTAGTTTGCGTGGAACATGCCACAAACTAACAGTTTGTGATACATTTGCGCGGAACATGCCACAAACTAACAGTTTGTGATACATTTGCGCGGAACATGCCACAAACTAACAGTTTGTGATACAACAGACTTTCGCTATCAGTGTTCAAGTCAAACCCACGTTATGTATCAATGTAAGAAAAAAGCGAGTGCGTTTGTAGTCGTGCGATCCATCTCAGTTGTAATGGTGTGTAGCGGGCAATAAATGGTTCCCTGCTACGAACCAGCTCAATCTCAGTTCTAAATTTGACACAACCGCTGATATGTGATATAATTTAGCAAACGTGTGAAGGATGTTTCACCTTTTTAGTTTTTTTGGTAAAAGGAATGAACCACATCGTCTCTATCGGAACCAGCCATCACGTCGCGCCCATCGAAATCAGAGAAAGGTTGGCGTTTTCCGAAGAACAACTCATTGAATCCCATCAATACTTGCGTGAATCTGATCAGGTCGAAGAGGCAGTGATCCTCTCCACCTGTAACCGGGTAGAAGTCTATGCAGTCCTGAATTCAGTGCGGACTGCCGAAGCCGCCACCAAAGTGTTAGCTGAATTCCTTTCCCGATGCCATCAGATTGATACGGAATCGCTGAAGAAATGGACGTATCTCCATCATAACTTAGAAACAATCCAGCATCTCTTCAGAGTGACATCGAGTCTGGATTCGATGGTTGTCGGTGAATCCCAAATACTGGGTCAAGTCAAAGATGCCTACGACACCTCACGTTCAGCAGATAGTACGGGTACTATTCTCAACCGTCTTTTCACCAAAGCCTTCAGCGTTGGCAAACGTATCCGATCCGAAACGACTATCACCACGGGTGCCGTTTCCATTAGTTACGCCGCTGTCGAACTCGCCAAAAAGATTTTCAATACACTCGAAGGCAAGACCGTTGCGATCATCGGTGCAGGAGAGATGAGTGAGCTTACAGCAAAGCATCTCGTTGCAAATGGGGTCTCCAACGTGATTGTTGCAAATCGGACATACCAACGGGCAGTTAAAGTAGCAGAGAAGTTCAATGGAACACCTCTCGCCTACGATAGCGATCTCAACTGCCTCATTGATGCCGATATCGTCATTAGTTCTACCAACGCTCCCGATTATCTCATCAAGAGACAACCGCTCGCCGACATCATGCGGAAACGGAAGCACCGATATATGTTCCTCATCGACATCGCTGTTCCACGCGACATCGAGCCGGATGTGAGTAAACTCGACTCGGCGTTCCTCTACAATATCGATGATCTGGAAGCCGTTGTCGCCTCAAACCTCCAAGACCGGCAACAGGAAGCAATCCGCGCAGAACAGATTGTCTCTGAAGAAGCGAAACGGTTCTATGACCAATTGCAAATCTTCCAAGTTAACCCTACGATTAAAGCACTGCATCAGCAGTTTCGAGAGATAGCCGACACTGAATTGCAAGCGTGTTTCTATAAAGCAACACTCTCCGATCAGCAAGAGGAAGCCATCGCCTCTATGACGCAAGCAATCGTCAAAAAACTGCTCCATCATCCGATGCAGAACCTACGCTGCGCTGTCAACGACGGTGATGCCGATCACGGGCAATATGTCCAAGCGTTACAGGAATTGTTCGCTTTGGATGTTAACGATGAATAAAAAAAATGCACAACTCGCTCGTAATTGGCACACGTGGCAGTCAACTCGCACTTTGGCAGGCACAATTCATCAAGAATCAATTGGAACGCCATTTCCCTACCTTGGAAGTCTCCCTCAAGATCATCAAAACCACCGGTGATAGGATCCAAAATCGCTCGTTAGTTGGACTGGGCAAAGGTATTTTCACGAAAGAAATAGAAAACGCTCTTTTGGCTGGCGACATCGACCTTGCTGTCCACAGTTTAAAAGATCTCCCGACAGAATTGCCAGAAGGGCTTTGCATTGCCGCCATCCCGACACGAGAAGACCCACGCGATGTGCTTATCACAGACACAGGCGTGCCTTTAGAAGACTTACCGGAAGGTGCGAAGATAGGCACGACAAGTCCACGCCGAAAAGCACAACTCCTCTATATCCGTCCAGAGCTGAGAGTCGTTGATGTTCGAGGGAACATTGATACGCGGTTGCGCAAACTTCGCGAAACCGACCTCGACGGAATCATCCTCGCCGCGGCAGGCATCAAACGTCTCCTCGAACCAGAAATTATCACACAATTTTTCGATACGGAACAGATGGTCCCAGCAGTCGGACAAGGCGCGCTTGGAATAGAAGTACGGGAAGGTGACGATAGGGTTGAACAACTGCTCCTGCCGCTGAACGATGCGTCAGCAACGGCAGAAATCACAGCGGAAAGAACTGTCTTGGAAAACCTCGGCGGTGGATGCCAAGTGCCGATTGGCGCGCATGCGAAACATGTCAATGGTGAACTCTCGCTCATCGGTGCGGTTTGTCACCCAGACGGCACGCGCCGCATTGTGGAAAGCAGCATCGGAACACCAGATACAGCACAGCACTTAGGTGGAGTTGTTGCCGAAAAACTTCGGAACAGTGGGGCAGCTGAA
The DNA here is from genome assembly GCA_965232545.1 of Candidatus Poribacteria bacterium. Classification (GTDB taxonomy): domain Bacteria; phylum Poribacteria; class WGA-4E; order WGA-4E; family WGA-3G; genus WGA-3G. The sequence continues at coordinate 4,911,652 of OZ246979.1, read as the reverse complement.
CTGATATAGTATGGTTTCCTGTTGAGAAAGCGTACTTTAAAAGGTATAATCGAAAACTTAGCCTGTAATGAAATGGAGGGCGGATCTATGGAAAGGCGCGCGAAAATTCAGACCCGCCTCATCGAACCGCAAGGAAAAATTAAAAATCAGAAACCGCACACAGGGATTGTTTACATTGTGGGTGCCGGTCCCGGCGATAGAAAACTCATTACGCTCAAAGGTGTGGAGTGCCTTCAGCGCGCTGAAGTTGTCATCTATGATCTGCTGCTCAACGATAACCTGTTGGAACACTGCCCCGCGCACACCGAAAAGATCAAGGCACCTGACCCAAGAATCCGAACGACACGGCAAGATGAACTCAATCATTTGCTGGTCGAACACGCCAAAGCCGGTAAAATCGTTGTTCGCCTGAAAGGCGGCGATCCGTATATTTTCGGACGCGGCGGCGAAGAAGCAGTTGTTCTCACAGAAGCCGGCATTCCATTCGAGGTCGTTCCGGGTATCACATCCGCGATTGCCGCATCTGCGTACGCAGGTATTCCGGTGACACATCGCGACTATGCCTCATCAGTTGCTTTTGTTACGGGACATTCCGCGGCACTGCGTCCAGATTCAAACATCAATTGGGCAGACCTCGCCACAGCCGTTGATACGCTCGTTGTCTACATGGGAGTTGCGCACCTTCGCCAGATTGTGGAACGACTGACAGCACACGGTAGAGATCCACAAACGCCTGTCAGTTTAGTTCGTGTCGGAACGACACCCCAACAGCATGTCGTGCAAGGCACGCTTACCGATATTGTGGAAAAGGTGGCGGAAGCCGAACTCAAAAGTCCAGCGGTTATCGTTGTGGGAGAAGTGAACCGGCTACGCGATCAACTCCGCTGGTTCGATACCAAGCCCCTCTTTGGGAAACGGATACTCGTCACGCGCGCCCGTGCCCAGGCAAGTGAATTCGCAGAACTGTTGGAGGCAAACGGCGCAGAGGTGATCCAATTCCCTACGATACAGATCCAACCTATTGAGGACATGAACATACCTTCTCCCGACGGATACGATTGGGTTATCTTCACGAGCGTCAACGCCGTTGAAATTTTCTATAAACGTCTACGTGAAAGCGGAAAGGATGCCCGCGCATTCGGTGAGAGTAGCATCTGCGGCGTTGGTGTGAAAACGGTTGAGGCTCTAAATCGCATTGGTATCCATCCCGATTTTGTGCCTTCTCATTCCCGCGGAAGTGCGATTGCCCCTGAAATAGGTGACGTGAACGGAAAGAAAATTCTACTCCCTCGTGCCAAAATCGCCACTGCCGACTTGCCCAACGGTTTGCGTGAGCAGGGGGCACAGGTCGATGACGTGCCTCTCTACGATACCATCAAAGTGGCAAGCGAAAATAGTGATAAAATTGAAACCGATCTTTTGAACGGCAGAATTGATCTCGTCACGTTCACGAGCTCCTCAACGGTTACGAATTTCTTGGAAATGTTTCCCGCACAGGCACCTACAGCGTTACTCGCGAATGTCAAAGTCGCCGTGATTGGTCCCACAACGCAGGAAACGGCATTGGCGCGTGATGTACAGGTTGATGTGATGGCAAAGGAGGCATCCGTCGAAAGCCTTGTGGAAGCAATTAGGCATGATTTAAACAAGACTCATAAATCTGACCTGTAGGAATAGTGCCCTAAACGGGCAATGAATTGTCCTACTACGAACAAAGTCTACCCCAATTTCAGGGTGGACAAAACAAAAGGAGATGACAGTATGAAAAACCAAAATTTCTGTTATACTGCACTCGTTTGCTTACTTATGTTCAGCGTTGTCTGCATAGCAAACGCCGCAGACGAATCCTTCGGGGATCCATTCGAGAAGGGGAAGTTGCAAAATCCAAATTGGAAGTGGCAAAACGAACCCCCGGATTGGGATGTGGGTGAAACCCGCGAGGATTACCTGTATATTGACAGTGAAATCAATCGAAACATCTGGGCAACGGACGAATCCCATTTCCTCTATCAGGAAACGGATGCCGACATGTTTGATGTCGAAACCCATTTTTTTTCTAAATGGGATACCGATTCGGGTGTGAATGGACTCCTCGTCAAAAGCCCGAAGGACGATAACTGGGTCACCATTAAATTCTGGTCGCGTGATGCGGGGGCTAAAGGGCAACTCCAGTTCCAAACCAAAGAGGCAGGTTTGGGGCCACCCGATCCGCCGTGGCGTCCGGATTTTGGGGACACTGAGTTATTCCTCAGGCTCAAGAAAGAAAACGATCATTACACCGGATGGTATAAAATGGACGCAAATGACGACTGGACAGATTTCGGGGAAGGTGACTTTAAGCTGACGCCACCGCTGTGGCTCGGGATTTATGCCGGTGTTGCCTCCGGTGTCGGTTCCTTAGAGGTTGAATACGAGTATTTCCAAGACAACGTGACCCCCTGGGGTGTTGAACCTGAAGGTAAAGTGGCAACAACATGGGGTATCCTGAAGTCACGCTATTAGCGTTAGGGTCAGGATCGTTTTCAGTAGACATCTTGTTGGGGTAGGTCTTGCGCCTACCCCATCTGTTTAAGGTTCTACCCAAAAATCGGGAAAATATACGGCACAAGCACTTTTTGATAGACGGTGATCGTTCCGAAGATCGAATAATAACCCGCGCACAACACGAGTCCAATCTGTTTCCATAAGGGTGCTTGTATCTCTGGCGGTAAAAATTTCCGGTTCACGTAGAGCGTATGTAACGCCGAAAACACAAGTAGATACCCGCCAACGGTTGCCGATACGAGAATCATGAAAAACGGCTTAGCGAGATACATCGCGATGATGCCCCAGAGAATATAAACACCGAGAATGGGATAGTAGATCCATTTTGCGCTGTTCTCACCCATGTTTCGCGCACGCCTCACGCCGGTCCAAATAATATCGGTAAAGCCGCGCGGCACCCCGTCTACGCCACCGAGTTGCGTCGAAAACAGCACCCAGAAACCGCAGAGCAGTGTGAGATACCACATAATTCTACCGCCCTTCGCCTCAAGTCCCTGCGCTTGCATTGCCGCTGCCGACCACTCTCCCATCTCCTGTCCTACAGGTACATACTGCAAGGTCAGCATTGCGGGCAGGGCAATCCCGAAGAAACACCCGATCATCCAAATATAATACTGTTCAAATCGGACATATTTCCACCACTCCTTGAACCGTTCGAGGTTCTCCGGTGTGATGCGAAACACTTTGCCCCAGTGTGAGAGTGTCACGTGCTGTCCACCGATCATGGAGGGAATTGCACCCACGAGACTGCTCATTCCCCATCCTTTATCGCGGACGTAATGGGTGATGCCGACATTCCCTAAGCCGCCGCTACCGGCATACGCTGCGAACGCACCCACCAACAACCAATTGACCTCTCCTTCTTCTCCTCCCGTAGGAAATGCGCCGAAACTCAAGAAACCTTTGATAACTTTCCACCATGTGCTCGGTGACACCATAAACAGATCGACGATGACAAGGTAGCCGATAATCCAAACCACCATAAAGAGTGACACCTTCTCAAGCGAGTTATAAATCTTCCCGCCGAACAGGACAATTCCCAGACAGGAAAAAAAGATGAGATATGCGAAGATGCGGACCGTACTCTCATCTCCTTTCACGAACTCAGTTGTCTCCTGTGGCATATAGCCGAGCCATGCCGCAGCGAGTGCTGTTGCAGCTGTCATTGCCCAACCGGGCCAAATCCCGAAAAAGTTGATACCCGAATAGAAAGACATCCAGAAAGGGGCACCGGGTTTACAGCGCATGTAACCGCTCATCATCGGTTCGCCGGTATAGAGCGTATATCGGATCGCCTCTGTATTCAGAATCACTTGAAGCAGGATAGCGATTGTTGCGATCCAGAGCAATGTGCCCCCGTATTGTGCGGTAATCGCAGGACCCAGCAGCCATTCACCACTCCCAATTGAACCGCCTAACGCAATGATACCGGGACCTAAGATATTCCGAAACGCTTTCCCAAATTGATACGGCGGCGGTGCGGGTAAATCGTCGACCTCCCAATCAGGGAGCGTGCCGCCTGATACAGTTTCTTTGGTTTCTTCCATATTGTTCCGCTACCCTCCTCTACTTCTAATCGTGGATTGAGGTATTGACTCGCTTTTGTCCTTTTCCTACCACTCCCAACAGATAGGGACATCTAACTTCTCAGCAATACCAGCGAGACCACGTAAATGATCTACGTGGATTGGAATACCGTTCTCAAGGTAATTATCGTAGTTATTCCACTCAATTTCGCCGGGAAGATATGCCTGTTCCACACCTTCAGCCGTTTTCGAGGCGTGAATCTTGTCGATACCTCGCTGGATTTCCGCAACGTAACCCTCGTAGTCTGTGAAACTCGCCACATCCATCGCAAAGAAGAAGTGTTCAGAGGGATCGCCTGCTTTATTACACGCCATCAAACCACCGCTCAAAGGACCCGCTAAGATGCCCATGATGAATGCCAATCCGTAACCCCGCGGTCCCGCCGCAGGTGCGAGGAAACGTCCCTTCTCTGGATCGCTGGTAGGTTGACCTGTCTCATCTATCAGCCAGCCTTCGGGAATCGGTTTGCCATACATCCGTAATGTGCCGATCTTACCCCATGCGGAAACACCGCACGCCATATCCAAGACAACCGGATGTCCGTCGCCGGTAGGTAAGGCGTAACTCATCGCATTGTTAGCGACCACGGCTTCCGCACCACCGGGTGCAACAATAGAGGCACCCCCTGTGTTCGTCGTTGAAAACCCGATCATCTGTTGCGATGCCGCCATAATTGCGTAGCATGCCGCCGCACCGAAATGACCGGCGTTGCGAACCCCTGCAGCGGCGATACCCGTTGTCTTTGCCTTCTCTATCGCCGTCTCCATTGCGAACGTGCTTGCGAGATGTCCCATCCCGTTATCTCCGTCAACAACGGCAAAGCTCGGTCCTTCTGTCGCGAGGTTGAGTTCAGGTTGTGGGTTCATCTTTCCATCAAGAATGAGGTTGAGATACCCCGGTAAAGCGCGTGTGCCGTGTGAATGCACACCCCTCAAATCCGTTAGCACCTGATGTTTCGCGATTGTCTCCGCGTCTTCCGAACGCAAGCCTGCTTTTTCACAAAGCGTCCGAGCGAAATCGTGTAACTTTGCTGAATCTACCACAATTTCCTGCATAACATCCCCTCCAGTCATGAATTTATCGCTCATTTTAGCAAAGACGGGGTTATGAATCAAGCACAATCCGATTTTTTCAGGGGTCCCACCATTTCTTTTGAAAACTGTGTGTGCTTAACGCTAAAATTTACTGAGTAATGCGGGTTTGAATCAAAAGTAGTAGACACACTCCGTGGGTTCTCCGTAACAGATCAGCCTCCTACAGCGTAAATTATGAGCTTGCGGCGCACGATGGCACAAACTAACAGTTTGTGCTACAACGCACTTCCGCAATAAATGTTTAAGTCGAACCGACGTTAGTCAAGAAAACTGGAGAAATATATATGCATCAACGCGATACCCTCAAAACAAACACAAAGATATACCTCGTATCTTCCATACCCGCGTTTATCTGTCTAATTCTTTTTTCCTGCGCGAACCCATTGCTACCCGTGGATAACGATGAGGCACAATTGGTAAAAGCAGAATTAAAGGGTCGTTCATTTCGGCAATTTGAGCCTTCCAGAGACGCGAACAAGAGAAAAGCGGTCATTCTTGATTTCTTTAGCGGTGTCGGTCTCTGGGCACAATATACCGAAGGCAATACTGCTTTGAGCGAGTGGGAGATTTTGGCGGACGATTACAGCGTCGAAAAATCGGGTTCAGAATATAGGATTTACTTTGATGCCCCGCGTTCGGTACAAATCCTCCCGACGCAGTGCGATAACTGCATCGGGACTTCAGGGATCTCCATTTCGATTCGGGATCTCTTTGATAGCGAAAAGATACGGTTCAAATTGAATATTGACAATGACGATTTTCCTCGACCCTTTCCTATCTTTGAATCGTGGACGAAGTTTAACGAAGATGAGTATTTTGAATGAGTTGTTTAAGCATCATCCGGGGTTAATTGTCTGAATCAGGTGCGCTTTGACAAATAATAATAGAATGTCGGTTAGATTCCGACTCGGAGGACGCACTCCGCATATCTTACCCTAACCGCACTGCTGGAAACAGCCGTGTGGAAAGCAAGGGGAAATGGCGAATGCCTGAGGCAAAGGCGACCTCACAAGAGCGCCAAAACTGGCACGTCCGATAAATGACGGACACGGAGAAGCGAAAGTTGAATGCTTGCAAGCCTCGTTAGACAAGACATAGAAACGCCTTGAAAAACTATGGTATTCATAAGGTTGTCCTCTGATTTGGCAATCTATTGCGTATGATATGAATACAGCGTTGAGATGCTCAATGAATCGGGGTACAGAACACTCCTAAATCCGTCAACGAAGTCTATTATTGGGAAGTCAAAGAGAACCTAAGTAGACTCATAGAGTCTATAAGGTTGAAGAGATTAGGAACTCTCGTAAGAGAGAAGCATAATCAGGTTGAGTGCTTTGAAACATTTCTAAAAACATTTTATCTATAGACGTGAAATCTTGCGAAAGCATGTGTCTATAGAAGTCTTAGACTTATGGACAAGAAATAAAGTAAAAGTGGTTATCATCACCTAAAGCGTTTATCGCCACACTCGACTGGAAGGTCTCCATGTGTGGTGAAAGTCGCACGCATGGTTTGGAAGGGGTTGTAGAGGGGCGACCCTCTACGACTACCTTATGATTTACAGGATTAAAGGATTTTCAGGATAATAGAAAGTTCACACAACGATCAGGATGAGATGTGTCGAAAAACGTGGGTTGTAAAAGAATGAAATCCAATCTATTGAGACTGCTTTGCAGTGAGAGCTATTTTTAGGTTTTACCGAAAATAAACCTACCCGAACACAACAAACCCTTGACGCGATATGCCATCTCAGGCTACAATTGGCGGTGGAGGATAAACCGTTATGTCGCAAAAGGGAGTTCCATTTCTTGCCTTTCTCCTAATCGTTTTCGTCAGCGTCGCGTGGAACACTACCGCACAAACACCCGAAGATCTTCACGCGCTCGGTATGCAAGCCGCACAGCGAGGACACTACACGCAGGCACTTCAGTATTTTCAGCACGTTATTCAACGCGATCCTGCCTCTGCCAAAGCATTCGCTGGACTCGGAACGGTTTATATTCAACTCAGTAAATTCGCTGAGGCGGAAGTTGCTCTCAAACAGGCACTGGACATCAGACCGGGATTGTTACAAGCCGAAGCTAATCTTGCCTTGCTCTATACAAGAACCGGACGTAATGACGAAGCGATTGATCTCTATCAAAAACTCAGTCAAAACCGCCCAGACTCCCTCCAAATACAGGTCGGACTCGCAACAGCATATCAGAAAGCCTCTCGGTTCGCGGAAGCCATAGAAGCCTACCATCAGACGCTTAACCTTTCACCGAAACTCGCGGAAGCAATGACGAACCTTGCTTCGTGCTATGAAGCCGTCAAACAGCAGGAGCAGGCAATCCATTATTACATATCGGCGTTAGCCTTGAATCCTGAACTTACTATGGCAAACGGGAACTTAGGTGCTATTTATCAAAAACGGGGTGAACTGGACAAAGCACGTCCACTGTTAGAAAAGGCGATTCGACTGGACCCTAATTTTACGGCGGCTTCCTATAGTCTGGGTTTAATCGCATCAAAGCGACGGGAATTCCAGCGTGCCGTCGCATTGTACCGCAGTGTCATCGCACAGCAACCCGACCATATCGGGGCGTACTATAACCTCGCGCAGGCACTGTTCCGATTAAAGCAGGCGGCAGAAGGTAAGCGCGCTATGGAAACCTACCGTCGTTTAAACGCAATCGCTGAAGAGATTGACACCCGCGAGCGCGCGATTCTTAACGAACCGAGCAACCCTCGCAAACAGTATCAACTCGGACTCACTTACGAAAAGCATGGTAAATTCGATAAGGCACTTGAGGCGTATCAGGCAGCGGTCAGACTTCAGCCACACTACGCCGCGGCACACTATAAACTCGGCAGACTCTATTTTCGCGAGCACAAGTTTGGCGAAGCAGAAAAAGCCTATCTCAGTGCGATTGCGATCGAGCCAGAGCAAGCCGCTCTGCACGCAGGATTAGGGGCAGTCTATTATTCGCAAGCCCGGTTTGATGAAGCACTTGCGGAATACAAAACCACTCTCGTCTATGATGCCTCATTAGTTCATGCCCAGATCGGCATCGCGGTCATCCACCACCGTCGCGGCGAATTTGAGGCAGCAATTGCAGCGTATCAAGCAACTTTAAAGTTAGACGCAGAGGCGCATTATGCCCTAAACGGATTAGCAAGGCTTTATCTTGAAGGTGGTTCTGCTTCAGTATCGCCAGGTAAAAAAAAGGTTAAAATCCAAGAAACTATCGCCTTGGCTGAACAAGCTGTCCGTTTAGCCCCTGTCCCGCAATACCTGCATACCCTCGCTTTGGCATATTTTCAGGCAGGCGCGCATCAAGAAGCGTTGAAGACGATTCGGACCGCCATCAAAATGGAACCCAAAAACGATGCTTTTCAACGAACATTGGCAAAGATGAAGGAGGCAGATGGAAAGCAGAAGTAGCATTATAGGCATCGTAACCCTGTTCTTAATCGCAATTATCGCACAAGGTATCTCTATCCACACTGTCGGTGCGGACACCGGCATTCAATTCGTCGATGTAACGCAGGAAGCTGGGATTCATTGGAAACACGTTGATGGACGAAGCGGACAGAAGTATTTCATGGAGACGCTCGGTTCCGGTGCGGCTTTCTTTGACTACGACGGAGACGGCGATGCTGATTTGTATTTTGTTAACGGCGCGCCACTTCCGGGATACGTCTCGCAAGAGATGCCAACCAATTGCCTCTACCAAAATAACGGCGACGGCACATTCACGGATGTCACCGAAAAAGCGGGTGTCGGGGATACCGGTTACGGACACGGATGTGCCGTGGGCGATTATAATAACGACGGCAAATTGGATCTTTACGTCACAAACTACGGGGTCAATCGGCTCTATCGCAACAACGGTGATGGTACGTTTACGGAGGTCGCGGAATCTTCGGGTGTGACGGAACCCCGTTGGAGCACGAGCTGCGCCTTCGCTGACTACGACCGAGACGGCAATCTCGACCTCTACGTCGTTAACTACATCGTTTATGACATCGATGAGAATCCGTGGTGCGGACTCAAGGAGAAGGGAATTCGTGCCTATTGCGAACCTGATAACTTCATCGCTCAATCCGATACGCTTTATCGCAACAACGGTGATGGCACGTTCACAGACGTTACAAAAACATCGGGCATTTACAACACGACCGGCAAAGGTCTGGGGGTTGTTTGGGGTGATTATGATAACGACGGTGCCCTCGACATCTATGTCGCTAACGATTCCACAGAAAACCTCTTTTACCAGAACAAGGGTGACGGTACTTTTGAGGAGGTCGGTTTCATGGTTGGCGTGGCACTCAGTGAAGACGGTGCCGCTGAAAATGGAATGGGCACTGCCTTCGGCGATTGGAACAACGACGGCTGGCTCGACCTCACCGTCACGAATTATGCCCAACAGACGAACACGCTCTACCATAACGACGCTGATGGCTTTTTTACAGACGCAACAGCCATGACAAAAACGGCGCAACTCACCTATCCCTATCTCGGTTGGGCGACCGCTTTTATTGATTACGACAACGATGGACACCAAGATCTCTTTGTCGCCAATGGGCATCTACACGAGAATCTCGCCGCGATTGAATTGGAAGGCACCTACGGGCAACGCAATCTACTCTTCCGAAATAACTATGACAACACCTTTACCGAAGTCTCTGAAACCCTCGGTCCCGGTATGAAGTTGGCGGACGTAAGTCGCGGTGCTACTTTCGCAGACTACGATTTAGATGGCGACATCGACATTGTGGTAACCAATTCCAACACCCCGCCACGCCTTCTACGTAATGATGGCGGTAACCGAAAAAACTGGCTACAGATCCGATTGACTGCAACAAACGGTTCTACGGATGCGATTGGCACGCGTGTCAAGATCACGACGGGAAAACTCATACAGATACGTGAGGTACGGAGCGGGGACGGCTATCTTTCACAGCAAGATCTCACACTCCATTTCGGCATCGGGGATTACAAACAGGTGGATAGTATTGAGGTGCAGTGGCAAAGTGGAAAAAAGCAGTTAATCAGAAGTGTCCAAGCAAATCAGGTACTATCTCTTGAGGAAAACAGGGATGAATAAAGATTCGGGGTTAGAAACCCCTCCCACATTAGAAAACCCTCCCACATTAGAAAACCCTCCCACATTGGATGCCGTTGAACGCCATTATTGGAAAGCGGTCACTTTTCTCGTGGTCCTGATTTTAGTCGGTAGTGGTTTTTGGGGTGTGCGGCGGTTCGCGCCTGCGGTGTTTCTTGGAAAACCGGATTTAATTGCCGTCCCGAACGAGGAACATCCACAAACCCAAACAACAGAGACATTAGCACCGAGCACGCCCGAACTTCTCAATATCAATACGGCTTCTGCGGAAGAACTTCAAGCCCTCCCGAACATCGGTGCGCGGATGGCACAAAGGATTGTCGTCTATCGTGAACAGCATGGCAAGTTTACTGATATAGATGCTCTTCAAAATGTCAAAGGTATTGGGGCAAAGACACTGGAAAAACTGAGACCTTTCGTTGATGCGAAATAACTATGGTGGATTTTAGAATTACTTGGCCCCTCTGCATCGGCGAGGTTAGGAAACCTCGCCTACCGGGGGATGAAAGGGTCTATATATTTTCAGCATTCACTATAAATCTCTATCTTACCGGTCTCTGTGAAAATATGCTGGACGGGCACATCCCACTTCTGCGGGAAGGTATCTTCTACAAGTTGCATCTGATATGCCAATCCGATTGCAACAGCATGTGGACACTTCGTGAGAAACCGGTCGTAGAACCCTTTGCCGTATCCGAGACGATACCCATTACGATCGAAAGCGATACCGGGAACCACGGCGAGTTGAAGGTGTTCGGTGGGAAAGAGTGGGCATGCCGCGCTTGGTTCCAACATGCCGTAGGAATGGCGCGCTAACTCCGTTCTCGGATTCAGAATCCGTCTTGGTATGAGTTCCAACTGTTGTGTATCTACAACGGGCGCGCACACCTGATTGCCTGAATTAAGTAAGCCTTCAAGCAAACCGGTGGTTTCAACTTCACTTCTCATATTCAGGTAGAGCATCACAGCGTCGAAACCCTGACACTGTATCCAGTGCGCAGTGGAATCAACGATACGCTGGCTGAGCCGCCTCCGCTCTTCTGAGGTGAGTGTCTCGCGCCGGTGGAGTGTTTCAGCACGGACGCGTTCCCTTTCGGTCGCGATCTTCATCGTTCTTCACTTCTGAAACCGGACTTTTCCAGCGACTTCTACGATATCAACAATCGCCATGATCACAGCATCGACCGGTTTATTGCTTGTCACTTGGGTCTGACGCGCGGAACTGCCGGTCGCGACAAGAACAATCTCGCCGATACCCGCACCCACAGCATCTACAGCAACTGTATATGTCCGATCGACCTCTCCATTGAGATCCACATTTTGGACAACCATCAGTTTGCTTCCGATTAATTTTTCATCTTTCTGCGTCGCGACGATTGTCCCGGTAACTTTACCAAGGATCATGTAATAAAAAACCTTTCGTATGAGTAGGAGAGTCGCGAGTAAACTCGCTCCTACAGGAAGAATTTATTTTAGCATCACTGGATTTGAGAGAACCTATTTCACGAGAGTTGTAGTAATTATACACGGAATCCGCTGAAATTTCAAGTCGCAATCTACACTATCAAAAAGTGCATCCAAAAATGTGTATAGGTGGTAGAACCGAAATGCCCTGAGACATCGGGGGTGAGATTGACAAATGACCGATAATGTGCTAAACTAATTTTACAATATTGTTTCGATTCTCTGGTAAAGTGGAGGATAACTTGAACCGAAATCATGCCGATGTCATCATTATCGGTGGCGGTATTATCGGGTGTAACATCGCTTACGATCTCGCCAAACGAAATGTGAAATCGTTGGTGATCGACAAAGCATCCGCTGTTGGTACAGAAGCCTCATGGGCGGGTGCGGGAATTTTAACCTCACACGCCTCAACACATGAGCCGTATCCAATCCTATGCCGTTCGAGCCTTGCACTTTATCCAGCGTTGGCGGAAGAACTCCGAGTAGAGACCCAGATAGATATCGAGTTAATCCAATCTGGAACGCTGTCGGTATTCTTCGATTCAACCGAAGCGGCAGGATTAATAGGTCTTGCGGACCGGCGCGTGAAACGCGGGTTTTCAGCAGAAGTCTTAACTGCGGAACACGCATGGCAATTGGAGCCTGCGCTCTCAAAATCTATCGCCGGTGGCGTTCTATTTCCTGAAGATGCGCAAGTCCGTAATCCGAAGATGGTGACCGCACTTACCAAGGCTGCTGCAAAACTCGGTGCGCAATTCCAAGTAGGCAATCCTGTTACCGATTTTATCCGAGTGAGGGAGGACGGTGAGGAGCACGTCGTAGGTGTCGTGGTGAACGGTGAAACCTATTACGCTGATACGTTCGTCATTGCCGCAGGCTGCTGGACAGGAACGCTTACGGCTCAACTTGACGTTCCGATTCACGTTGAACCTGCGAAAGGACAAATCGTCCTCGTTGAAGCGATGCCACCACTCTTCGAGCGAACCATTGATGGACTCGGTATCTACATCGTACCGAGAGCCGACGGCAAAATCTTACTCGGAGCGACGGTCGAATTTGTCGGTTATGACAAAACCGCAACAGTGGACGGTGCCAAACAGTTGATTGACGCAGGCATTGCCATCGCGCCCCAACTTGCCGATAGCACTTTTGTGCAAACATGGGTCGGTCTACGTCCTTATGCCAAAAGGGGACCGCTTCTGGGTTATTTGCCTGGGTATGACAACGTCGTTTTGGCATCGGGGCATTTCAAAAACGGTATTCTGCTCGCGCCGATCACAGGACAACTCATCGCTGAACTGATCACCACAGGACAACCATCGTTGCCCCTGGAGCCATTTCAGCCAACAGGGGTGTAACAGAACATTTTCGTATGTTTTGGAAACCCCATTAAAGGCGTAAAATATTTTTTTTGATTTTAAATGAATTGTTTGAAAATATATGGGTTAAACTATAGACTATCTTTTTTAATTGACCTAAAAAGGGACATCGAACGCTGTCCCTGCCTGACGAATAAACTTAGAAAGGAGTTTCAGAATGCGTCAGTATGTTTCGTATTTAACAGAGGCAATGCCTCACGCTTGGGCGATTAGCAGCAGAATTTGGAACAATGGAACCGGAGGAAATGAGCGAGATTGTACTTCGGGAGATCGGATCTCGCTGAAGACACGGGCATCTAAAATTGCCAACGTGTTCCGTTGTTGTACCAAGATTTATTTATGGAGAAGGCACAGACCGAGGAGTGAACAAGCAGGCATCTTCCATTACGGAATGGAAGGAGGGTTACGCGCCTTGGCTTGATATGCTCCTCTTTTGAGGAGACAAGCATGTTACACACTGACGAACAGTTGATGCTCTCTGTGCAGGACGGGAACAGAGATGCATTCCGAATTTTAACCGAGCGTCATTATACAAACACTTTAAATTTTATTTATCGATTTGTCAAAAACCGGACGGTTGCGGAAGACCTTTGTCAAGAGACGTTTCTACGGGTATGGCGTTGTGTGCCAACGTATCGCCCGATTGCGAAATTTAGAACGTTCCTTTATCACATCGCCAAGAACGTGTGTTTGAAGCAATTGGCGAAGGATCAGAGAACACCGCAGATCGAATCTTTGGATGCACCCTATAGCGATGAAGATGAAAACTCTCACCCCATTGCGGTTGCTATCGCAGACACCAACTACTCTCCAGAGGCGTTGCTTATCGCCAAGGAGACTTACGAGGCAATTCAGGCGGCAATCAACAAACTGTCGCAAGAACACCAATTAGTGTTTCGGCTAACAGAAGTTCAAGGATTGTCTTATCAGGAAGTTGCCGAGATCGTTCAATGTCCGATTGGCACTGTTGCCTCACGTAAAAACGCTGCGATTCGACAACTCCGGAAATTTTTGGCACCCTACAGGACCCGCTTATGATATATAGGTTCTTAGGATTAAACATATAAACCTCCTTGGCACTCTGGCGTTCGACTTCACGCCAGAGTGCCTTTTTTATAAGAGTCGGGATTCGGAGATCCCTCCTACAAGAAACTATGGTAAATTTTAGAATTACTCAGACATCCTCAAACAGTGTGAATGCTCTTAGCGGCATTCACACTGGCACAAACTAAAAGTTTATGCTACAAAGATGCATAGTTATTTTTATGATTCACCATAAATGCCCCTACTGCACATTAGGGGATTCCCCAGGGAAAACTGTATGAAACCACATATTACCATTATCACGCTTGGGGTCGAAGACCTACAACGCTCGATTGATTTTTATGAAAAAGGATTAGGACTCCCTCGAAAAGACGAATCGGAGAGCATTGCATTTTTTGAAATGGGTGGAACGATGCTTGCGCTCTATCCGAGAGACGCACTCGCTGAAGACATTACAATCTCACCTGAAGGCACAGGTTTCCAAGGGTTCACACTTGCCCATAATGTAGCCTCTCCAGAGGAGGTAGATTCAACTTTAGCAGAGGCGGTCGCGGCGGGTGCTGAGCTTGTTAAGCCCGGACAAGAAGCGTTTTGGGGTGGCTATTCAGGCTATTTCAAGGACCCTGATGGTTTCTATTGGGAAGTCGCCCACAATCCATTTATGTGAAACAATTTAATAGACAATTGAGGTAGATTGATGTATGATGTGAATTCAGATGGAAAAGAAATAGCCCCTCCCTTCTTGGCAAATCTCAGACAACAGAAAGGGACGTAACACCATGCAAAACGCACATACTCAAGTCAAAGCACTCACCTTTGATGTCTTCGGCACGGTCGTAGATTGGTATAGCTCAATTGTTGCCGAAGGCGAAGAATTCGGGGACACCCATGGTATTGACATTGATTGGTCGCAATTCGCCTTGAAATGGCGCGCCGGTTACGGTCCCGCGATGGACAGGGTTCGGCAGGGTGAATTGCCGTGGCAGAACATTGACGCGCTGCACCGACTCATTTTGGATAGCCTCCTCGATGAATTTAAAATCGAAGGTTTGAGCGAAGCCGATAAAAATCATTTGAACCGAGTTTGGCATCGACTGAAACCGTGGCCCGATGCAGTCAGCGGGTTGACACGACTCCGTAAGCGATATATTGTTGCGACCCTCTCTAACGGCAACGTCGCCTTGCTAACCAATATGGCAAAATTTGGGGGTCTACCGTGGGATTGCATCCTGTCTGCTGAGTTAACGGGGCATTACAAGCCTGATCCCGAAGTTTACCAAACTGCCGCCGCGCTGCTCGGTTTGTCTCCGAACGAAGTTATGATGGTAGCCGCACACCCTGGTGACCTTCGAGCCTCGCAAGCCGTTGGTTTTCAAACAGCGTTGGTGCCGCGTCCTCTGGAGTACGGACCCGGTAGAGTTCAAGGCGTAAATGCGCATCCGTCGGACCTCGTCGCCAGTGACTTTAATGAGTTAGCAGATATATTAGGAATAGCATAGTTTGCAAGGAGGAACGAAAAATGGATTTACAAGAAGCTGCCGAAGCCGGGCAAGAAATGCACCCGCCCGAACACACCACAATGACAGTGGAAGAATTTCTCGCACGCGATATAGAGGGGTATGAATATGTTAAAGGAGAATTAGTACCCATGTCGTCTCCGTCATTAGGACACGCTAAGATTAGTGCAAGAATCACACGCTACTTGCTAACGTATGTAAGCGAAAATCAGTTGGGTGATGTGTTTGTAGAAGCAGGATTCAAAGTAGGAGAACGCGGGATGAAACCCGATGTTGCCTTTATTTCAACCGCGCGCCTGCCTGAAGATGAAAGTAAGGGCTCCCCAATTCCACCTGATCTTGCTGTCGAAGTCGTTTCGCCAACAGATGTCCAGTGGCGCGTCACTGAAAAGGTCCAAGCCTACTTGGATGCCGGAACCCAAATGGTATGGGTCGTTGAATCCGTTATGAAAACAGTAACAGTGTATCGTTCTACAACAGATATTAAGGTGTTTACGGGTGCCGACACGCTTACGGGTGAGGATGTCGTGCTGGGGTTTTCCTGTCGGGTTGCACAACTTTTTGAATAGGATACAGTAAGAAGTCGCTCCTACAAGCGAATTGGAGAATACATTATGGACAAAATCCGAATTGCTTTTATTGGCTGTGGTGGCATGTCATCGCAATTGCAACAGTGCATACCGATGGTGCCGGCGTTTGAATTTGTTGCGACCTGTGACCTTGTCGAAGAGAAAGCGGCATCGAACGCCCGAAGGTTCGGCGCACTCCGGCACTACACCGATTACAACGAGATGTTCCAAAATGAAGATCTCTACGCAGTGGCTGTCGTCGGGAGACCGGAGGATAAACTGCATCGGGACATCGGTATTGAGTGCCTGCAGCGCGGTTATCATATTTACACCGAAAAACCGCCTGCGACCACTGCTGAAGGTGCGAAGATGCTCGTCGATGCGTCAGTTGAGAGCCGCAAAACAGGGATGGTAGGCACAATGTGGCGACACGCGCCTGCACACCAGATTGCCAAACAGTTAATGGACGAAGCAGAATTCGGTGAAGCCTGCCAATACCATACTCGCTACCTCGCCCCGGGTCCGCGTCTTCAGGAGGCGGGATCCCCGTTTGCGTGGCCCTTTATGCTCGACCAGGCAATTCACCCCACCGATTGTATGCGTTTCTTTATGGGACAGGTCAGCGAAGTCTACGCCACAGGCACAATTGATGCTGGATCGAGTACGGTTTCAATGTCCGTGAACCTTCGTTACGAGAACGGCGGCATCGGCACAATGACGCTCGGTACTGGTCCGGTCTTAGAAGCCATGATTTTCGCTAAAGGCACTGGCAATCAGGCGATCCAAGTGTTGGAGACACGTAGACTGCGCCGTTACCGTATGCCGACATGGCTCGACGCGGGGGGTGGCTATGCCGATACACCGACCGAAGAATGGGACCTCAACACGGCATACCACGGCATCGGCAGACCCGGTTATCTCGAAGAGATGCAGCATTGGGCAGCGTCGCTACAGGCGGAAACACAACCGCATTCAAGTCTTGAAGATTCCTACCAGAACATGCGCGTTTTAGAGGCGATTAGCCGTAGCATTGAAACCGGTGAGGTCGTTCAAATTCCAGTGTAACTCATAGCATAGATAGAGATTGAGTTTCTTCATAATACTGATCTCTGAGCAAGACTCTTGTATTGGAGGTAAACAATGAGACAAGTGGTTATTTATCCGGGTGAAGATGGCTATTGGATTGCTGAATGCCCCAGTTTGCCCGGTTGCATCAGTCAAGCTGAAACCAAACAACAGGTAGTCAGCAATATTAGAGAGGCAATTGAGGGATATATTGTTGTGCTTAAAGAAGACGGACTACCAGTCCCTGAAGAACATTTTGAGGCGTTGCTGTTAGCCGTATGAGCGGGTTACCGCTTAACGGAGGTAGAAATGGAAAAGCTAGATCGAATTCAGATTAATCCGAAAATTTGTCTTGGGCAACCTGTGGTTCGAGGAACCCGAATTACGGTCAGCGTAATCCTCAAATTGTTAGCCAATGGTCGGTCAATTGAGGATGTTATTGAACTTTATCCAGAATTGGAAACTGCTGATATTCAGGAAGCAATGAAGTATGCTGCTTGGGTGGTTTCAGATCAGCTTTTAGAGACGCAAGTACTGTAGTAGGATTTTGAATGACCTTGCCTCGATTTCTGGTCGATATGAACCTTTCCCCAAAGATAGTCATTGATTTGCGCCAAGAAGGTTGGGATATTCTTCGAGTTTCGCAAGTTTTACCTATGGATGCCGAAGATTCGGAAATTCTCAAGTTTGCGCGGCAACAAAACCGTGTGATTATTACGCAGGATTTGGACTTTTCCTCACTACTGGCATTGGGAGGCTACGAAAAACCCAGTTTAATTACTTTCCGCTTATCCGTACCTGATCCTGAAATAATCACACAAAAATTATTGGAACTTCTACCCGATATTGAAGAAGCACTGTTAGAAGGTTGTGCAGTAGTGATTGATGATCGGAGGGTGCGTGTTCGTCGCTTGCCGATTTTATAGATTGAAATTCAAAGGAAACACTATGGACTGGGCACCTCGTGTAAAACCCATCAAGATCCGTCGGCTTTATCGGTATGCTCGGCTCGGTATCTACGATGATACACTGCTACACGATGTCGGGTGGGAACTCTACGCCCGCTGCCTTGACATCGCTACAGTTGCTGATGTTTACCGAGGCGGACGTGTCCCTTGTCCGAAGTGCAGCACAAAGGTGGCACGTCGGATTGACCCGCTTTTCAGTTCTGGCGAGGGTGGCACGCACGAACTTTGGTTTCGCTGCCCACACTGTGCTGAGCGGTTGCTCTGGCGCGATTGTCGTCAGGCACTCCGAAACGTCCCACGATGCTTTGACTGCCGCGCTGTTCTACACAAAGAAGTTATGTTCCGATGTGCCTGTGGGAAAACATGGTCCCCTGAAGCTTACAAACAATCCGTGAGAACCCGCGTTCTCTTACCGTGTCCTCACTGTTGTGATCTTGTCCGCAGACCGGATCCTTCGGTTCAAACTGTCAGACATCGGCAACGCAGTCCTGAATTGCACTGCCCCAAATGTCAAGGCGTTGCCCTCCATCAGCACGGTAATATCGAGTGCACGGTCTGCGGTTACAAACGTAGGTGGCGGGATTACCGCAAGAGTCTAAAAAAGAAGGACGAAAAGCTCGAATGCCCGAACTGTCAATATACCTTCAGATGGCAGGCGTGGCGCAAAAGCACCCGTTCGCTGAGAACTGGCAATCCAAGACCGGCACGTGAATTTGTTAAAAAGTGGCTCAAGTGCCGCACACCGCAACAGCGTATGATACAGATTGATGCCCTACTTCAAACTTTGCATGGAAGAGGTCCCTTAGCCCCTCTGTTTATTGACAGTGGTGAACACAACATCCGCCAGATGCTTGACGATCTGGCATCATAGAGAAAACTGAAACGCGGAAAACCAGCGTGACATCGCATGGTAAATGTTATGCAAGACTCAATCATCACACCTCAATGGGGAGAGGAAAATTCCCAAGATTTCATTGACTACGGAAAATACTTCGTTCCTGATCGAGAGATTCAAATTAATTGTATTTGCGAGGTAATTCCGCCCCCATCGGAATCCGTGTATATATTGGATCTCTGCTGCGGGGAAGGACTTCTCACGCGGGCTTTGTTAGACAAATTTCCCCAATGCCACGTCTACGGCTTAGACGGCTCGCCGACAATGATCGCGCACACAGAAAAGGCACTCGTCGCTTATGGAGAACGTTTTAAGGCAAAGCAATTCGATTTGGTCGCAAGTGATTGGCGCGAGTTCCCTTTTCCTGTCTATGCTGTCGTATCCTCTCTTGCAATCCATCACTTAGATGGCACTGAGAAACAGGCACTGTTCAAAGATATGGCATCCGTCCTCGCACCGGGCGGAAGCTTCATTATTGCCGATCTGACTGAACCCATGGACGGGTTTGGACAAAAACTTGCGGCGGATACATGGGACGAAGCAGTGCGTCAACGTTCACTCGATCTGGACGGGGATCTGAGGGGTTATGATTACTTCTGTGAACTTGGCTGGAATCATTACGCACAATCCGAACCCGATCCAGATTCGATTGACAAACCGTCGTCGATATTTGACCAACTCAAATGGCTTGAGCAGGCTGGATTTACTGACGTTGATGTCTTCTGGATGAAAGCTGGACATGCTATATTTGGTGGACGCACACCAAACTTAAAAGTGAAATAAATAATTTCTAATTGCTAATCGATGAAATTGGCAACTCAGGAGGAAAACTATGAAAGTTCTATTTTTTATGACCCTCGTTATCAGTCTGACAGTGCCCGGCACACTTTGGGCGAAAAATCTGGCACTGGCGTTAGATGGCGCGACTGCCATCGTAGTGCCAAACAGCGATAGCTTAAATCCGAAAACCGCGATAACGATAGAAGCGTGGATGAACATGAGCAAACCTACCGGTGAGTGCCTTGCAAAGGATTGGGGCGGTCAAAGGGATTACATCTTTCCAGAGATTGTCCAAAATGGGGGCGGATTACGGTTTGTCCTCTGGCCCGGCACAAAAATCCTTGATGTCGCAGGATTGGAGCCGAACGAATGGCAGCATGTCGCCGGCGTTTGGGATGGTAAAGAGATGCGGACATACATTGATGGAGAGGAGAAAGGTGCCGCACCCTTTGAAGCCAAGGAATTAGCGGCAACCGACGCTTCGTTGTATATTGGTGTCGGGGACAGTAAAAGTTGGTTTTGTACAGGAGCCATTGATGAAATTCGTATCTGGGAAATCGCTCGGACCGAAGAAGAGATTAATGAATTCATGATGAAGGTTCTCAATGGCGATGAAAAGGGTTTAAACGCACACTACACTTTTGATGCAGGCGATGCCAACGATAATACCAAAAATGGGAACGATGGCAAAGATGAATTCGGGAAACCGAATTATATTGACGTCACCAACGACTTAGATCTCGAACCGCTTTCCGTTGACCCCGACGATAAACTGACGACTACGTGGGCATGGGTGAAACAGACCCGATGATGGGTTTCAGAAGGAATAAGAAATTGTATCAACCTTCAGATGAGATTCTTTCGTTCTATAGACAGACGCAAGAATCGAAACGACTTACAAGAAATGTCAAGGGACAGATAGAATTTGCGCGGACGCAAGAGATTATTACCCGTTATTTACCTGAACCGCCAGCAGTGATTTTGGACATCGGTGGTGGTTCAGGTCCCTACGCCTGTTGGTTAGCAAAGGAGGGATATGAGGTCCATCTCGTAGATCCTGTGGATTTACATATTGAACAGGCGAAAGAAGCCTCAAACCAACAACCAGAACACCCGATTGCCAGCATAACGCTTGGTGACGCGCGGGCACTCCGCTTTTCGTCAATGTCAGCAGATGCCGTTCTGTTATTGGGACCGCTTTATCATCTGGTTGATAAAAGTGAACGGTTGCTGGCACTCAAAGAGGCGTATCGTGTCCTGCGAAACGGTGGCGTTATGATTGCCGCCAGTATCTCACGCTTTGCGTCTCTACTCGACAGTTTTTTTGAGGATCGATTCAGGACTCCCGTTCATAGAGATATCGTTCAAAATGATCTTGAAACGGGTTACCATCGTAACCTGACTGGAGACCTTAATTATTTTACAGATGCGTATCTTCACCGCCCGAAAGAACTCGGTTCCGAAGTTATCGAAGCGGGTTTTCAGCATCAGGCAACACTTGCTGTAGAAGGACCGGCATGGCTTTTTGAGTCGTTTAAAAATTATTGGACAGACCCTGATCAGCGTGCGATGGTCTTAGATCTGATTCAAAGGGTCGAAGCAGAACCTTCGCTCCTCGGTATGAGTGCGCATATCCTTGCGATAGGGAAGAAATAGAAGGTGATTGATAATGCCTGAAAGTCAAGTGGTTCACAAAACGGAGACACCTGTCACGGTCGAGTCGCTGCGGACTGATTTTGAGGCACTGGGTATCGAAAAGGGGATGGTCTTACTCGTCCATTCGTCCTTGAGTGCGATGGGATGGGTGTGTGGAGGTGCTGTTGCTGTCATCATTGCCCTTCAGGAAGTATTGGGGGAAACAGGAACGCTTGTGATGCCGACCCATTCGACCGACCTCAGCGATCCGAGTCAGTGGGAGAATCCACCCGTGCCGGCGTCGTGGTGGCAAACCATACGGGAGACGATGCCTGCCTACGATCCCGATTTGACGCCGACCCGTTCAATGGGCAAAATTGTCGAAACGTTCCGAAGGCAAAAAGGTGTTCTCCGCAGTGCACATCCACAGAATTCGTTTTGTGCGCTCGGTCCCCAAGCCTCTTATGTTACAGATAACCACGCCTTGGCATTTGGCTTTGGTGAAAACTCACCACTTGGTAGAATCTATGACTTGCACGGTTCTGTTCTGCTCCTCGGTGTTGGGCATTCAAACAACACGTCCATACATCTCGCGGAACACCGGGCAGACTTCCCAACCAAACGCGTCGTCCGAGAGGGTGCTCCGATTTCACAGGCGGGTTCAAGCGCATGGACAACCTTTGAAAATATCGATGTAGACGCTTCGGATTTTGATCGCATCGGTGAAGATTTTTTGCGGTCTGATGCGGGAAAGGGGGTTCGGCACGGTAAGGTCGGCAACGCGAATTGCCAACTGATGCCGCAATGTGCCGTAGTTGACTTTGCTGTTGATTGGCTTGAGAAAAATAGAACGTAGGCGCGATCTAAAAAAATTGATTTCTCGTTATATCCGTGTTATACTATGATAACGCAAGTTTCTATACACATGTCGCCCCGCTGGGGCTTTAAGCCTGGGATTCGGTGAGTTTCTACACACATGTCACCCCGCTGGGGCTTTGGAGTAAACAACTCTTGATTTCTATACCCTAATTACTGATAGAAATCCGATGAACCCAAAACCTGATAAAAATAACCTCGCTTATTTGAAAGTGGCAACTTGGGTTATGATAACAGATAGATACACTGAAGAGGCACTTTGTTAGGGACAAAATCTAAAAAATGAGTCTCAAACATGGGTAAACCGAAGGAGAAAGTCAGATGGAGGCATTAAAAGAACTTCGCGTATCCAACGATGCGATGAATGATCCGGAAGAATTGCGTCACCGGATCTCGGAAGAAGGGTATGTTTTCTTCAAGAAGCTGCAAGATCCCGACAAACTCTGGGCGTTGCGGCGAGAAATGCTAACGACGATGCAGGAAGGCGGTTGGCTCGTCGCGGGGACCGACCCGATGGACGGCATCGCCGATATTTCCAATCAGTGTACTGAGGGAGATATCGAGTACACAGATGTATATCACGAAGTATACAAATTAGAGGCGTTTCACCGTTCTGGACACTGGTCCGAAGTCGTCGATATGGTGGAGAAAATTGTCGGTCGAGAGGTGCTGCCGCATCCACAGAAGATTGCGCGTCTCTGGTTTCCTAAATATACGGCGCATACCACACCGATACACCAAGACTTCGTTCACTTCCAAGGGAACTTCCAGACCTATACCTGTTGGGCACCCGTTGGCGATTGTCCGATAGAATTGGGTGGTTTGGCTGTCCTGCCGGGTTCGCATAAGATCAACAAAGTCATGGAACATCACTTTTCGCTCGGTGCCGGGAGTCTGTGCGTTAATGAGGACGAGTTGTCGGGTGAATGGCATTCCACGAACTACGAAATTGGCGATACGCTCATCTTCCCTGCTTTGACCATTCACAAGGCACTCCCGAATTTGACCGAGGATCGGTTGCGTGTGTCGCTCGACAACCGCTATCAGGCTGCCGATGACCCGATCGCTGAACACATGCTTGAACCGCACCTGAACATCTTCAATTCCCTTACGTGGGAACATGTCTACCGCAATTGGGAGTCCGATGCGTTGAAGTATTATTGGAAAGATCGTGATTTGACTGTCTTACCAAGGGATCTTAGTTACGGGAACAAAGGGTTTGAGGAAGCGTTGGAATTGGCGAGAGGTGGGGATGAACGCGCCATCCTACACTTAAACCGATCGGTCAAGCGTGATGCCACGACCGAATTGGCACAGCGCGCAGTTGCAATCCTGCAAGAAATCAATGCCGGGGTTAATTAGTTGATAGAATCCGTCTCCAGTCAAATCGTTCCATTATTGTGGGCATGCGCAGCATGGGTCCTAAATGGGTAATTGCGTTAAATTTTTTGGAAAACGCGAAAAGCGTTTGACATTTAACATCAATTCATGCTAAATTTTAAATAAGTTATTTGTAATTTTCCAACCGTTTCCCATTTTCCTATCAATAAAGGAAAATTCCGTAAATACTTTGAGTGAAAATTCTGAAACGATTAACGTTATGGCGCAATATAGATTTACTGGACATGAGACTTTCCCTTGCCGATATCCTTGGCTTCCTAAAGCAGTCAATGCTCTACAAGAACATCCCGATTTGTTTAAGGATATAGACAACGCAATAGTTGTCCTTGGTGTTGGTAAGCAGATGGCACGGGCAATTAGATTTTGGGTTGAAGCCGCAAAAGTCGTTCAAAAGCAAGAGAAGGGTGATTTAACAATCAGTCCGTTGGGAGAAGAATTGTTGGGTAAAGATGGTTCTGATCCATATCTGGAAGATGTCCAAACGCTTTGGCTTATTCATTGGAATTTTTCGACTCATCCCAAACATCCTATTTTTGCTTGGGATTTCCTTATGAACCGATGGCAGGAACCTGAGATCGCTCCTGCGCGTGTCGTCAAGGTCTTTAAAAAAGAAGCGGAGTCACAGGGACGACAACTGTCTATAGTCACACTCAAGCAGCACTTCAATATCTTCCTTCATACGTATGTGCCAACGCGTGGAACGAAACGGAACATACTAGAAGATAATCTTGATTGTCCTTTGATTGAACTGAACCTAATTCGGCAGATTGGTGAAACAGCCTCAGAAAGCGATGGGAAACGAGAACCTCTCTACGCCTTCAATCGCGATCCCAAACCTCAAATCAGCCAGCAGCTTTTTTTCTATTGCTTGAATGATTTTTGGAAAACCTACTATCCTGAAGAAAAATCGTTGGAATTCCGTGAAGTTGCCTCTGGCCATGGCAGCCCGGGTCAAATTTTCAAGTTGTCAGAACAAGAAATTCGTGACCGTTTAGAAGATATTGAGGACTTCACAGATGGTGCGATGCGTTTCCGTGAATCTGCGAACTTAAAGCAAATTCAAAAACAGAGAGATATTGAGAAAAATTTGTTGCGTGCTATTTATCAGGGAGGAAGCTAGTTTTTGGACAACACGATAGCAGATCTATTCCACATGAACTCTCGCTTCTTACGTTCAACACACCTTGAGCGAGATTTTTCTGATCCGGACAGTTGTACAGGGTACATACTGACAGATTTTACCAAGTCTTGTGTGGAGCGTTTGATCGAAGGGATGCTAACACATTCGACGAAACGGGCGTGGCGATTAACCGGGGATTACGGCACAGGCAAATCAAGTTTTGCTCTGGTTTTGGCGCATCTGTTTTCGGGTCATCAAAACGAGGTGCTCGGAGAGTTACGAAAGTCCGTCAAAGTCGACGGATTTTGCTTTGATAACCTGAATATAGTTCCCATCTTGATAACTGGAAGTCGCTCTCCATTGAAAGTCGCGCTCCAGTCTGCCTTGCGGCAATCTCTTGTTAATGTTGATTCTAAAACCGCTAAGACAAAGTTTTCGCCACTACTTCAGCACATCTTGGAGGTTTCGGATAAGGACATGTCACTGCGTGTTAAACCCGGACTCTCACAGGATGAATGGAACGAAATTTCAAATATTACGGACGAAGAAATTGTTGAAGGTTTCATTGAATTTAGTAGATTCATCAAATCGGCTTCAGAAGAATCTGGAATTCTTCTGATTCTGGATGAGTTAGGCAAATTCCTTGAATTTGCAGCAATGTATCCGGAACGTCAGGATATCTATCTACTTCAAC
This sequence comes from Candidatus Poribacteria bacterium, assembly GCA_965232545.1. Lineage (GTDB taxonomy): Bacteria > Poribacteria > WGA-4E > WGA-4E > WGA-3G > WGA-3G. Next base: position 4,885,906 of record OZ246979.1, on the reverse strand, counting down.
AATTGGCAGAAGCATCTTCGGGCCGTAGTGATACCCTCTTGTTTGTTTTGGGACTTTTGCATCAAGGGTTCAATGCTTATGCTGACCGTCTGGACGACACGTCTAAGCAGGAATGGGAAAAGATTGCTGGGCGTTTTGAAGAGATCCTCTTTAATCAACCCCTTGATCAGGTTGTTCACCTGTTGTCTTCTGCTTTAGGGATTCAGGTAGAAGACGTGCCGGCAGCGCGCCAAAGGGAAGCGACATCTCAAATGAGATATGCTCTTAAGCACGGATGGTATGGTCCCGTTCCACTACGTGATGCATTTTTAGCCGAAGCAGTGAAATTGTTCCCCCTAGTAGTCTGTCACAATTAGTTTGAGAGTTAATCTAAAATCTGGTATCCTGAGGCTCCAGTCAATCACTGCTATAACTTGGAGACACTTATGCCTGCGAAACGATACCCCGTCCTACTTGACCGGTGCCAACGTGATTATCTTCTTGATTTGATCGCTTCGGGCACCGAGTCGGCCCGAAAATTGACCCGGAGCAGGATCTTATTGAAAGCTGATGAAGGCGAGCTGGGTCCCGCCTACGCTGATAAGCAGATAAAAGAAGCGGTTGAAGTCTCAATCCCCACTATTGAGAGAACCCGTAAAACTTTTGCCCTTGAAGGCCTCACAGCTGCCCTGACGCCTAAAAAGCGTTCAAAGCCGCCAAGACCGCAAAAGTTTGATGGGGAGAAAGAGGCCCATCTGATCGCTTTAGCGTGTTCGCCAGCCCCGGAAGGGTTCTCAAGATGGACGCTGCGGCTGTTAGCTGAAAAAATGGTAGAGTTGAACCATGTTTCGAGTGTTTGTCATGAAACGATAAGACGGACGCTAAAAAAAACGCACTTCGACCTTGGTTAAAGCAGCAATGGTGTATTCCGCCGAAAGCCTCGGCGGGATTCGTCGCTGCGATGGAAGATGTCTTAGACCTTTATCATCGTCCCGAAGCCGCTGCGTATCCTTTGGTGTGTGTTGATGAAACGAGTAAACAACACCTCCAAGAAACTCGCCACCCTTTGCCGGTCAGCGAAGGCACCGCGAGTCGATATGATTCTGAATACAAGCGTAATGGCGTCAGCAATCTGTTTATGATTTTCGCACCCCTTCAGGGGTTTCGGCATGTTGAAGTCACGGATCAACGAACAAGCCTTGATTTTGCGCACATCTGTCGAGATCTCGTGGATGTTCATTTCCGAGATGCCGAAAAGATCCTGCTGGTGTGCGACAATCTCAATACGCATAAGCCAGCTTCGGTGTATAAAGCGTTTCATCCCGATGAAGCCCGGCGTATTGCTGAAAAGATTGAGTTTCACTATACGCCGAAGCACGGGAGTTGGTTGAACATGGCGGAGATTGAACTCTCCGTACTCTCTCGGCAGTGTCTTTCAAGGCGGATCGCCGATCAAGCCACCTTAAAGCATGAGATCCAGATGTGGCAAGACCGAAGAAATCAGCAACGTGCGACTCTCCAATGGCAGTTTACAACTCACGACGCACGCATCAAACTTAAAACGCTATACCCAGCAGTTTAGATGTGACAGACTACTAGACCCATTGGCCGTTCCTGTTATCGTCCGAACGATGCATCGCTTTGGTCAAAACGAAAGGTCGTTGTTCAGTTTTCTACAATCCTCGGAGCCATTCGGTCTGCAAGCTTACGCTTCGCAATATCCTCTTAAGAATTCTCAACTGTACCGCATCCACGATTTTTACGACTATGTCCGTGCAAATCTGAGTCATTCACCGAATCTTACTGGCATGCAAACCCATTGGAATGTCATTGATTCTGTGATCTCGGGGTATGTATCCAATGACAGTTTGGAATTGGAAGTGCTGAAAACAGTAGGAATGTTAAACCTACTGAATGCTCACGAGTTTCTCCCAACCGAAGTGCTCATTGTACAGGCAGTCGCAGGCACGAGAAGAATACGTTCCCGTGTCAGGGACGCGATAGCTACCCTAAAAAATAAGAAACGGGTGCTATACGACCGCGGTGTTTCTGGCGGGTTGTGTCTCTGGCCGCATACGAGCGTGGATTTGGACACCGCATATAAGAACGCGGAACGCGCAGTCGGAGAGATTCAACGCGTAAGTGAACGCATCAAAACCTATCTGGATCGGAGACCGATTGTTGCGCGTAGGCACTACATACAGACAGGGAATTTACGGCACTTTGAAATCCGATATCTGTCAGCATCTGAATTTATAGAATTTGAGCCTTTGTTAGATGACAGTGTGGATGGCACAATTATAATCGTGTTGTGTGATTCACTTCAAGAGTACCAGCAGACATTACAAAAGGCGCAAACGCCTAAATTCATTGGTTATCAACAACTGCTTATTGCTATTCCTCCGCCACTGGAGGGAATCGTCGGTTACCTTCGGGATTTGCTGTGCTGGGAATGGGTCGGAAAAAACACGCTGGAACTCAATACGGATGCTTACGCTCGTCAAGAAGTATCCCGTCAGCGGGATGCTGCCCATACACGTCTTGAGAATCGAATAGCGGATTTAATTGACCTAAGGGGTCACGCAGGAGAAATGAAGTTCAGTTGGTTTTCCGAGGCGGAACCGCTGGAACTCTCTACAGGTAAACAACTTTTAAAACATCTTTCGGATGTCTGTGATCGGGTTTTCATGCAAGCTCCGAAAATTCAAAATGAACTTATCAATAGACATAATTTGAGTTCTGCCGCCTCAGGTGCCCGGCTGCGTTTAATTACCGCAATGTTGGAAAAAGAATCTGAGACAAACTTAGGAATGATAGAAAATCAACGTCCACCTGAGAAGTCAATGTACCTTTCAATTTTGAAGCGGGGAAATATCCATGTCAAAGGTGAAAAAATGTGGTACATCCAGGAACCTCCGACCGATGTTGATTTATATGGGATTTTACCGGCACTGAAACGGATTGAGGTGCTCTTAAAATCCGGAGCAGACAATAAAATCCCGGTGACTGAGTTATTTGCGGCTCTTAAGAAACCTCCGTTTGGGGTTCGCGAAGGTTTAATTCCTTTATTATTGGCGATTTACTTTGTAGCACATCGACAAGACCTCGCAGTTTTTGAAGAGGGCACTTTTTTACGTGAGGTCAGAGGTGATGATTTTTACCGTCTGATTAAGGCACCCGAGTACTTTGAAATTCAGCATAGTGCAATTGAAGGTGTTCGTGCCTCTGTCTTCGATAGACTTATTAGCGTACTAGGTATCCAGCAAACATCAGATGAGCAGAATTCTCGGATCCTTGATGTTGTTCAGCCGCTCTGTAACTTTGTCGTCCAACTCCCTGAATACGTCCATAACACGCAAAAACTTTCTCAAGAGACCATTGCTGTTCGTGATAGACTTATGTCGGCAATCGAACCTGCTCCCCTCCTTTTTCGGGACTTACCGATTGCCTGTGAGTATCCGCCGTTTGATGTAACTGCATTGATTGATGATGATTGTGTACAGGATTTCGCTGAGCAGCTTAAAATGTATCTTGGTGAATTAAAGGACACCTACACTGATTTGCTTGAACGTCTAAAATTCACTGTTTTTGAGGTGTTCGACGTAGGTAACAATTTACAAAGTAGAGATTTACTTCAAAAACGTGCTGAAGATTTACGAGTGAGTGTTAGTGAGTCTCAACTCAACGCCTTGTGTATCCGGTTAAGTGACAATAAGCTCTCCGAGACAAAATGGATTGAATCGGTTGCCAGTTTTGTCGTTTCAAAACCTCCATCCTATTGGGTTGATTCGGATGAACACACATTCCAGCATAAGTTAGATGCTTTAGCCTCTCGGTTTAAACACGTCGAAAGTGTATATTTCGGGACAGATAGTGTCCTTGAACGAAGCACGGGAATTCGCCTTTCAATCACACATGCGAATGGAAGTGAGCGCGCCGAAGTCATGTACCCTCAACCTGAAGATAGGGAAGAGTTAGTAAACATTCAAAAGCAGATTCAGGGTTTACTGAGACAACATGGGCGTTTAGGTTTGGCTGCTGTCGCTCATGTGGTTTGGGATGAACTCAACGAAAGTGCTGAAGAAATCGAGTAAAAGGCAACTGACTCACAAAAGGAGTAAAAACGATGCCTCAAAAAGAGCGTCATATTCTCAGTCTCTCAGGTGGAAAAGACAGCACTGCGTTAGCTATCCACCTTCGGGACAAGGTCCCGGATATGGAATATATCTTCCACGATACTAAGAAAGAATTACCGGATACAATTGAATACCTCAAACGTTTGGAGGCATACCTCGGAGTCCCTATTGAGCGGACAACCGAGCACACCAGTTTTGACAAGATGCTAAGGGTCTATGGCGGGATGCTGCCATCAAATCACCGACACTGGTGTACCCGAATGTTGAAGCTTAAACCGTTTGAGGACTATGTTGGTGATGATCCGGTTGTTAACTATGTCGGGCTTCGCGCTGATGAAGACCGAACGGGTTATATCAGTCACAAACCCAATATCACAGTGGTCTATCCATTTCAAGACGATGGAATTGTGTATGAAGACGTGATTCGGATCTTAGAAAAATCCGGATTGGGAATGCCTCCGTACACCGAATGGGGTCGAACACACTCTGGATGCTTCTTCTGTTTCTACCAACAGAAAATTGAGTGGGTCAGATTGAAACAGAAATATCCTGAACTTTACGAGGAAGCGAAGGCTTACGAAAAACCTAACAAAATCAATGGGAATGTTTTTTATTGGAATCAGGACGAATCCCTTGAAGAACTTGAGCAACCGGAACGGATAGCGGAAATTATTGCTAACTGGAAAAAAAATCAAGAACGTCTAAAAACAAAACGGAAGAATAAGCCTTTGGTGTCAGTACTAGCTGGGTATGAGTCTGCGGATGAAGAAGATCAAGGTTGTCTCATGTGCTTTTTGTAAAACTATGAACGAAACTGAACTTTACGATTTTGACCAACAAGTTGACGCGATGAAAGCTGACGTTATTTCACCACCTGTTATAATGTCCCCAAACTTATGGGCTAGATTCACAACACCGTCACTCCATGTTTGGAATTGGAACTGGGTGCCCTTTCAAAGGGATTTTGCAAAGTGTGTGCCCCATGATAAGCATGGTGTCTATACTTTTACTATTGCTCCCGGAGTAGCCGAACATCCATTGCTTTATCTGGTAAGTTACGTCGGCAAAGCAGATAATATGACATTGAAAGCACGTTTTCTAACCTATTTTAGTGAAAAGCGCAGTGTGAAAAGATCGCAAATTGGCTATTTTCTTAGAAAATATGACGGATTCATAATGTTTAGTTTTTGTCCCGTCAAAGAGACCGAAATTATTTCCGAAATCGAAGATAGTCTCATTAGCGCGCTGATGCCGTATTTAAATAGGAGTTGGCCAGGTGAAGTATCAGACAAAAGGCGGGCATTTTAACTACGAAAGAGGTACAAAGGTGAGTACAGAACTCAAACTACCGGCTCTTAAGGGAATCATTGGGGACTGGGTTTACTATGTTACATTGCTTTCGTTCCGAGAGGTCCGAAATCGGGTTCGTAGAAACGACGAAATCCATGAAACGAAGGAACTTCAAGATTGGTTACAACGTGAATTAACGGACAGAAGTGAAGGCATTGCGGGGTATTTGGAGACCCAAAAGCAGCGATTTTTTAACGCAGTTGTTATCGGTGTCTATGGGGGTGATCCACAATGGTATCCACTCTCCTTACGACCTTCAGAATACCTTGATCTAACATCTGTTGAAGAAGACGTTGAAGTCAGTATGGGGATATTGAGATTGTCGGGCGATGAGAAACTCTTCGCGATTGATGGTCAACACCGTGTTGAGGGTATTAAACATCTCGCCAAGCAAATAGGTGAAGAAGCGTTTGAAGAAATGCCTGATGAACTGTGTGCAATATTCGTGGCTCACAAAAAGACAACAGATGGAATTCAAAGAACCCGGCGATTATTTTCGACTCTCAATCGGCACGCGAAAGCTGTCAGTCTCTCCGAATTGATTATTCTTGACGAAGACGATGTTGTTGCTATTACATGCCGGCGTTTGATTGAAAAGCATCTATTGTTTATGGATGGCAAAATTTCTTTACAAAAACAGAAGTCTATTAGCTCTAAAGATCAGCGAAGTTTTACATCAGTTATAGCACTTTATCAATCTATGGATACGTATCTGAGTATGGATTTCATTCCTAAAAATAGGTGGAAGAAATTCAAGTCAGTTTGTCCGAATGAAGAGGTTGTCCAACAATACGTTTCCAGAGCTTACAAATTTTGGGACAAATTAGTTGAACGGATCCCTGAACTTCAGTTTGTAGTAAATATGAAACTAGGGGATGAGCTCCCAAATTCATTTAGAGGAACACATGGCGGAGATTTGCTTTTCCGTCCCATTCTGCCTTTAATACTTACTAAGACACTCAAGGATGCGGTAAAACTTGGGATGAGCGAAGATACTTTCCTATCCCGATTTAGTAAGATTCCGAGAGAATTGGATCGACCACCGTGGCGCAGCGTTTTATGGACTGGCACTATGGTAACCCGGGCAAAAAATCAAAAGATAGCCGAAAATCTGATCTTATGGATGATTGATGCGGATCCACAAGAGAAGAAGGTAAAGGCGGATCAACTTCGTCAAGATATTGCGGACCTTCAGGATAAGCCAATCAAAGACATCCAATTGCCAGAAAAGGTAGACAAGACATTATGAAAACTGCTGAAGACTGGACTTATTTTCTACGCAAATACGGACCTATCGCCCAAAACGGCAACATGTTTGATGAAGAAATTCAGCGTACGGCAAAACAAACAGGTATCAGATCAATTACCTTTGACCACCCGTTAGCCTAACGCCTTCTCCGTCTTTCGATCACTCCAGTAGTAAATGGAACTCTATTATTCTCACTGGGACAACGGGTGAGGGCAAAACGCACCAATGCCATCAGGTATGGGAAAAACTGGCGGAGATGCTGAAGAATGAGCATCAAATGCCCCTATATGATGACTACTCTACATCCGAGTAAAGGAAAAGCACAAGTATGCGTCTTTGTATAAGGTTTCCTTCGAGGCATCTGAAGTGTCTGAGTTCCGGTGTCGTTTGGACCTTCATTATACCCCTAAGCATGGGAGTTGGTTGAATATAGCAGGGATAGAGTTGAGTGTTTTCAAGCATTTTTGTCTTTGTCGTCGGATCCCGGATATGGAGATGTTAGGGCGTGAGGTGGAGGCGTGGACACCGCCTCGTAATGCGGTCACAAGAGGTGTGGACTGGCGATCTACCACAGAAAATGCCCACCTAAAACTCAAAAGACTATACCCGCAATTTGAAACTGGATAAAACATTAGCATTATTTTCCGAACTTAGGATCATATTGGAAAATAATAAGAAATTGGAGGTTTAACGTGCCACGGATAAACATAAATAATATCTTTGATGCTGATCCCTATACCACAGGACAGGTGCTTTGTGAACCGGGCGTTGGTTTTTACATTCCAATTTATCAGCGTGAATATAATTGGGATAGTGACCATATTAGTCGCCTCTTTGAGGATGTTTGTCATGGACTTCAATTATTGGTCGAAAATGAGAATTCAATTACCTTTCTTGGTACACTGATTGTAATTGACAGAGCAATTCCAACTAATGTTGATAAAGCAGAATTGCCCAGCAACGTCCGTATAGTTATTGATGGACAACAGCGATTAACAACTATTCTATTGATGAATATCTGTCTTCATGATGAAATAAGAAGGCATGGAGCTAAATTTAACAGGGCAGATAAACTGGCTTTTCAGTGGTTACATGATAAGACGATTGATGTGAAAGCCCAACTAAAGAAAACTTTTGCAGAAGACATGCATCGAGGTGATGAAGTGTATCGATGGTATCCACGAATAATTCGTGAAAATGATGATTCGTGGTCCCGTTCAGCAAGGAAGGCAATATATAAATCACCGATTGCCGCTTTTATTCATGGTTATTTGAAACACACTCAGGATAATTCCAAGGCTAAGCAGTACAGAGGACATGTAGATCAAATTGACCAAAACAGTGCTTTATTAAAAAAATATCGAGTGATACAGCAAAAAATTAGGAGTGTCGGGAACGGGGGCGATGAAGACTTAGAAATGCCTCTATTAGATAAAGTAGCTGAAAGTAGTATATTCCAAGAAGCTATTTTTCAAGCAGAGTTTCCAGAAGAAGTACGTTCTATTTTGTTGGGCGAAGGGAATGAGGATTTTAAGCAACTAATACGATTAGTTTTGTTGGCAAATTTCCTAATGGAAGGAGTAACAGTCACGGTTCTGTCAGTCTATAATGAAGACTATGCTTTTGATATGTTTGAGTCGCTGAACACAACTGGGGAACCATTGACGGCATTTGAGACCTTTAAGCCAAAGGTAATAGAAACAGAAGGATTACCTGAGTATGAGGATTCACCTTCAAGAGAATTCATAAAACCTATTGAGGAATACATGGGAGAATTCAAAGATGCGCAGAAGAGACATACGGAAACAAGTCGATTACTAATCCCCTTTGCCCTTGCTGAGACTGGTGAAACACTCCCTAAGCGGCATAGTAGTCAGAGAAAGTATCTGTACTGCCTACGGTTTTTTAGGCCACTCCCTAAAACAAGATTGTGCTATAATACAATCTCACTGAAAGGAGTTATCTAATGGCCAAACGAAGGAAATTCACCTCCGAGTTTAAGACGGAACTCGTTCTGGAGGTTCTTAGCGGTGCGACTTCTCAAGCAGAAGTGTGTCGGCGTCATAATCTCAATGAGGACCAACTCTCAAAATGGAAGCAGCAGTTTCTTGAAAAAGCCCCCTCGCTGTTTGATTCTACTGATAAACCGTCCAGCGAGGTCTCCGAGAAGCGTATCACTCACCTTGAGCATCTCGTTGGGAGAATGGCCGTGGCGTTAGACATCCAAAAAAAACTATTGACAGGGTTGGACTAACGTTGTCTGAAAAGCGATGCTTCATTTCGGCATTGCAAAAGGAGCATTCCGTGCGAGATATTTGTGGCATCCTCGGTGTCAACCGGGGTAGTTTCTATTATCACCGCCAAGAGGATCCGTCCGAAGCGGTCCTGCGATCAGAAATAGAGAAACTTGCCGGACAGTATCCGAGATACGGGTATAGGCGTATCACGCAGTTGCTACAGCGTCAGGGATACACCGTTGGGACCCGACGCGTCGCTGGGTTGATGAAAGAAATGAATCTCTTGGTCTCCGTCAAGCGGGTTTCCGGTCACACCACAAAATCGCTTCAGGGGGAGAAACCCTGGACCAACCGGCTCGAAACCCTTGAGGTCTCTCGTCAGGATCAGGTCCGGAGATTCATCATTCCGATCAAGGCGTGCAGTATCTTTCAAAGGTCTATGTTACCACGCTCGAAGCACATGGCATTGAGATTTCTGTCGCTCAGCGAGGACGCCCTTGGGAGAACGGGTATGCCGAAAGACTCATCCGAACCCTCAAGGAGGAAGAAGTCCACCTCAATGACTATCAAAGCATTACCGAGGCGAGAGATCGCATCGGACAGTTTATCGAACAAGTATATCACCAGAAACGCCCACATTCGGCGTTAGGATATTTGACACCTATGGAATTTCAGCGAAAAACCTTGTCTTAACTTTGCGAAATTGTGGCCCAAATAAGCGTATGCACTTCAATCTAAGAGACCAATACGATAAACTGCAGGATATAGAGGAGCAACGGAAATTTGTTCAACATTTGTCTCATACAGCGATTTTTTTCAAGGATGCTTGGAAAAAAAGGGAGGAGGCCTTTCACTCTATCACAGGATTTTCGGAGAAAAATGTTGTTTTGATATGTATGGACATGCTTGGAAAGGTTAATCATGAGATTGCGATTGCTCCTTTGGTGAGGTTTTACTCACAAATAATCTGTTCTAATACTCATCATGGGGTTGTTAACGAGTTGGAAGGGGCTATAAAAGCCATAACCGCTTTTTTTACATTCTGGCGAGGTATTCGAAAAGAAACAGGGTATCTCGCAGCCGGGTACCGTGAGTTAATGAAGAATGGGACTAATAGATATGAAAGTCAATCTCAAGCTTTTTGTAGATGTCCAAAAAATGGTGAAGTCTTAGAATACTTGACTGCTCAGAAATTGCAAGAGGCATTGAGATATAGTCTTAAAACAGAAGGGGGAATCTCCTGCAAAAAGGATTGGGTAAGGCTTTCATCCGAACAACCTGTCTACCAAGGTCATAAAACTCTTGCACGTTTTCTGTTGTTTGCAGCCATGCACAATACAAGTGTAGATAAGGGAAATCCAGGACTCCGCGCTTCAGGACGTGAAGGAGTCCTGAATATGTTCACATGGGAAATATGGAATCAAGACTTAGAGATTGAACATATTGCCCCGCAAAATCCTGTGCCAGACACTTGGTCAGGATCTTTATATGATAAGCCCAATCTTGTAGATTGTTTAGGAAATTTGACGCTGTTACCCAAGGCTAAGAATTCTTCCTTTAGTAACCGACCTTGGCATGAGAAAAAGGAGATGCTTGACATTCTTGCCGCACCTACACCAGAAGAGCAGGATGCTCGTTTAACAAACGCTAGAGAACATGGGCTTGGGTTGGCCGAGAGCACGGAAAATCTCTTGCGTGAGGGTAGGTACTTTTATCACCTTTCGGCTATATCTAATGCTGAGGAGTGGACAGATAAATTTGTCCAAGAACGGTCTGAGAGATTCGCAGAGTTGATATGGACAAATATCGCTCCCTGGTTAGGATTTGATGAAGAATAATTTGGCGGATAAATCACAAGGCCGACCTATGAAAACCGTTTATGTAGACAACAACGCCACGACTCCAGTCGCGCCTAAAGCGTTGGAGGCAATGTTACCATACTTCACTAGTGGATTTTACAATCCGAGTGCAATTAGCGGACGTGTTTATGGCATTGATGCGGCTATAGCAAGAGCACGCCGGGTAGTGACCGAATTCTTGAGTGCTTCAGATACTAAGGAATTTGTCTTCACTTCCTGTGCGACCGAAAGTAATAATTGGGCAATTTTCGGAGGATCTCAGGCAAATCCTGAACGCCGACATATCATCACCTCCAAAGTAGAACATCCGTCCGTTTTGGAAATTTGCAAATCGCTATGCAAAATTGGTTATGAGGTTACGTTCCTTGAAGTAGACGGCGACGGCAATTTGAGCATAGATGAACTAATGGATTCCATTCGTCCCGATACGCTTCTGGTTACGTTAATGGCAGCAAACAATGAAACAGGGGTGATATTTCCTGTAGATCGTTTATCTGCAGCTGTCAAAAAACGGGATCCGAACATTGTGTTTCACACCGATGCCACACAACACGTTGGCAAACTACCGGTTGACCTCAACTGTGCTTTTGAACATGTTGACTTAATGTCCTTTTCTGGTCATAAAATTCACGGTCCGAAAGGGGTGGGTGGACTTTTCATTCGCAAGGGTACACCGTTAACTCCGCTACTGTACGGTGGTAATCAGGAAAGCGGTCGTCGGAGTGGAACCGAAAACGTCCCTGGGATAATTGGTCTCGCCAAAGCATGTGAGTTAGCCAGTGCCAATATTCAAAGCATGCAGAGTGTAGGTGTTTTACGCAATCAATTGGAAGAGGAACTGCTTGAGTTATTTTCCTCCGCTTTAGTAAATGGAGGAAAAGCAAATCGTTTGCCCAATACATTGAATATTGCTTTCAAAAATATGGATAGTGAAACACTACTTCACCAACTTTCACAGAAGGGCGTGTACGCCTCAAATGGTTCGGCATGCTCCACCGGTTCGTTGAATTATTCTCATGTCCTTTCGGCAATGAATGTGCCGTATGATTATATTGCCGGTAGTATTCGATTTAGTTTTAGTCACTTGAATAGTCTAGAGGATGTGGAAACAATAGTAGAGACAATGAAACAGATTAAATTGGAATTCTAAATAAGAATTTGTTCATAGTCTGCTCCTATTCTCCGCTAATTTTGATAGAATGCATGTTAAATGCTCAAGAATTACATTGATAACTGATTAAAGAGAGATACGAGCCGATGGCCTATAGCAATTTCACCTTAGAAACGGTACGGGAGGAATTTCAATTAGAGACAATTGAATCCGCAAACATCTTTGCCGACATAGAACCGGTGTCACCGAGCGAGGCACTTATTGCAGAATTGGCGAAAAAGGTGCAGTTAGCGGTCGCTATAAGAACAGAGAAGGCACGCTCGGAACTTATTGTGACCAACGTCCTCGTTGAACTCCGCGAGCAATTCAATCGGCGTATCAGTCTTTTTTCGGGGATCGACTTCAGTGTTGATGCAGAAAAGGGATTAACGGGAACTTGTGATTTTTTGATAAGCCTGTCGCCGGAACAATTTTATTTAGAGGCACCCGTTATCGTTTTCGTCGAAGCAAAGAATGCTGATCCAACACTCGGCATCGGGCAGTGCGTCGCTGAAATGCTCGCAGCACAATGCTTTAATCAGCAGAAAGGCAATAGTATCTCTTGTATTTATGGAGCTACCACTACTGGCACGGAGTGGCTATTCCTCAAATTGGAGGGGCAGAAACTTTACATTGATATGTCCGTGTACGCGATTGAACGGTGTGACAAAATTCTCGGTATCCTCTCCAGTATGGTTAATCAAAAAGCGTGAGGCGTTCCGGTAGGTACAATTAACATGGAGTTCCGTTACCAAGACATCGTTCCGTGGGGTAGATCGTTTGACGAATACCTGGGTATGTTTGACCTCTCCGAGGACGACTTGGCGCGGGACATTGTTGGCATAGGCGACGGTCCCGCGTCGTTCAATGCCGTGATGTGCCAGCGCGGCACGCCAATCGTCTCGGTTGATCCGATTTACCGGTACTCAGAGACGGAGTTGCGCCAGCGAATTCAGGAAACCTCCGACGATGTTATCGCGCAAGCCCATCAAAACCAAGATAAATTTGTCTGGACACACATCTCGTCCGTTGATGAATTGGCAGAAATTAGGATGCAGGCGATGGAAGCGTTCTGCGGAGATTTCGAGACAGGCAAACAACAAGGACGATACATAGACGCCTCACTCCCCAATTTACCCTTTCCTAACGGTCATTTCGACCTTGTGCTTTCTGCCCACCTGCTTTTCTTCTACTCCGCCAACAGAGATTTGGCATTCCACCTTGACGGGATACAGGAACTGCTCCGTATTGGGACCGAGGTGAGAATTTTCCCTATTGTTGATGTGAATAGTAAACCCTCCCCCTTCTTACCACCTGTTATTGACGAACTTGAAAAAGATGGAATCACTTGCGCAGTTGAACGTGTCCCGTACCATTTCCAAAAAACAGGGAATGAGATGCTGCGGTTAAAGTTGCGTTGACTCCCTAAATCTTGGATTTACCAGCGAAATACATTTTATTTTTTACTTCATTTTTACAAACAGGAGTACTTGATGGCAAAAACAATTGTAAGTCTATTGATACTTTTAACCTTATTTTCAATCAACACCTTCGCAGCAAATTCCCCACCACGACAGAAAGGCACTCTTAGAAGTGATTCGGGTGAAATTTCGAGTATCGCGTTCAGTCCCGATGGTCGCACTCTCGCAAGCGGTCATGGTTGGCTTGGTTACGAGGTAAATTTATGGGATGTGATGTCAGGACAGCCCAAATCCCCCTCCATATCGTATACAGAGGAGGCTACGCTGAGTGTCGCATTTTCTCCGGATGGTAGCACATTTGCTATTGGAACTTGGGATAAAAAGGTGCTTTTATGGGATGTCACATCGGGGCAACTCAAAGCGGTCCTCACAGGGCATTCGGAGCGAGTTCATAGTATCGCATTTTCTCCTGACAGCAGCATCCTCGCAAGTAGTAGTCTTGATAGAACGGTGAGACTTTGGAATGCGGTATCGGGACAGCCCATAGCCATCCTTATAGGACATACAGATAATGTTTTGAGTGTCGTATTTTCTCCGGATGGTAGAACCCTCGCAAGTGGGAGTCATGATAGAACGGTGCGTTTATGGGATGTCGCATCGGAGAAACCCAAAGCTGTTCTCATAGGGCATACAGAGAGAATCAATAGCGTAGCATTTTCCCCCGATGGTAGAACCCTCGCAAGTGGGAGTCATGATAGAACGGTGCGTTTATGGGATGTCGCATCGGAGAAACCCAAAGCTGTTCTCATAGGGCATACAGAGAGAATCAATAGCGTAGCATTTTCCCCCGATGGTAGAACCCTCGCAAGTGCAAGTGATGATAGGACAGTGCGGTTATGGGATATGGCATCAAGACAGCCCATAGCCGTCCTCATTGGACACACTGATAGGGTTACAAGTGTAGCGTTTTCTCCAGATGGTAGCACCCTCGCAAGTGGTGGTGACAGAGAGGATAGAATGGTCATCTTATGGAACCTCACAGCTTCTGCTACTACCCCTGCTGTCCTAAATATCTCTCCGGTCTCAATAAAACCACTGACGATTGGAGACCGACTCACTGTCTCTCTCAACATTGTAGGTGGAGAAAATGTGATGAGCTATCAAGCAACCGTGGTATTTGACCCGGCTGTCCTCATCTATTTTTCAAGCACCAACGGCGATTATCTATCTGACGAGGCATTCTTAGCGGCATCGGCCGTTGAGAAAAATTACGTAACGCTGGAATCAGCTTCACTCGCTGGAAGCAGCGACGGAGATGGCACACTTGCGACCATCACATTTCAGGTCGTTGATACCAAGGCATCAGGGTTGTTCCTATCTCAAGCCACCCTTGTTGATCCAGAGGGTGAGCGTTTATTCCCTTGTATTGAAAATGGCACAGTGGGAGATGACACCATAGAAGATGGTGCGGTGATTGAATCAGTATCAGTATACCGCGTCGAGGATATCAACGATGATGGTGTAGTGAATATCCAGGATTTAGTGCTTGTCAGTTCAAACTTTGGACAGAGAGGAGAGAACAAGGCGGATGTCAATGGTGATGACGTAGTTGATATTGTGGACTTAGTTAAGGTGGCCGGTGCTTTTGGGAATAACGCTGGAGCCGCACCTTCCTTCCATTCACAAGCACTTAAGGTGTTCACTGCTGCCGATATCCGGGGCTGGCTCACACAGGCACCACACCTAAACCTTACGGATATAGCATCGCAGAGAGGCATTCGCTTCTTAGAACAACTCTTGGCGGTGTTAACTCCAAAGCAGACGGTACTGTTGCCGAACTATCCAAATCCGTTTAATCCTGAGACGTGGATACCTTATCAATTGGCAAATTCGAGCGACGTGCAGATTATTATTTATGATACGCGCGGTATCGCTGTCCGGCGTTTAGCATTAGGGCATCAATCGGCGGGATATTACACCACGCCCAGCCGTGCGGCTTATTGGGCCGGTCGCAATGATTTAGGTGAACGCGTGGCAACGGGTGTCTATTTCTATCAATTGCAGACGGATGGTATGTCCCCTCTGCGTAAAATGGTTATCTTGAAATAGTATCAAATGACCTCATGATAGCTGGAACGCTACGGACACAATTTTGATCATCGCAGACGCTGTGAGAGGAGGCCCTGTAAAAAACGTAATCGGTTTCAGTGCACAACCTAACAGGTTATGCTACAAAAAGCGTGCTCTGCGTAAGTCCTATCATACGATTAGTTTCGGGACTTAGGCAAAGCGCAATGAATTGCGCAACTACGAACCCTGTTCCTTTTGAAAAACACACATCCTTCAAAGATCCTTGTGTTTGTAGTGATGCGATTTATCGCATCAATGCGTAAGTCCTAAGTTTAACTCATGAGGTCATTTGATATAAACTATAAGTAACGTGAGTTTGAGAATAAAAATGCAAATGTAGACGTAGGTGTTTTTGCTTGGGTGTTTCCCCAAGTTGAGCGGTAAAAACCCAGATTTATTTTATTTCTACAGAGAATGTTGTTCTTCTATGACCTATTTACGTAGGTAGATATAGCGAAACCCAACAACTTAACCACTGTCGGTGTGAGAATGCGTTGGGTTTCACTTGGATTTTGACGATCTTAGGTTTCTGAATAAACCTGAGCATCGTCTTCTCCGTGCGATTTTTAATAGATTTCCGTTCAACCCAACCTACGTGTTATGATTTCTGTGTGGGTGCTCCGGGAAAGTCTTTGGCAAATTCATAAGTCCAATCGACAACTCGATACCCGCAGTTGCTGTAAAAAAGCAGTGCGCGATAATCGTCCCAGCCCGTGCTAATTGAGGCGTGTCGGTATCCGAGTTTCTTCATCTCTTGAAGGGAGTACTGAAGTAGGTAGCGTCCTAAACCTTGCCCTTGGAATTCGTCTTCGACACCGAGCCACGTCGTATGAAGCCAGTCTTGTGCATCTGCATGACTTGAATACTCACCGCCAGAGACGGAACAACATTCACCAATCTCTTCATCGTCTTTGTAGGCTGTTATGATGCAGTCCGGACGTTCTCCACGTTCCTGTCTACAGATGACGGAAAGTGTTACGGGTATAGGTGACGACATTGGTGTAACATCATAGTTTTCCCAATCGAAAAAGACCCAACGCGGATGACAGCGATATCCGTTGAATCCCAAGAGCGCCTGAACTTGATCGAGGGCATTCGAGAGATTGGCGTATTCAAGATGATAGAAACGGTATTCAAAGCGCGATGGGAAAGCCAAAATGCGGGTTATGTTAAATGCTTTTAGATGTGCCTCCGCCCTTTCAAGTACGGCCTGTCCAGCCTGGCGTGCCCCGCGTTCGTAACCCATAAACCGGATGATACCTATTGTCTCTTCCTTATTTTCCCACCTGTGACCTACTCCAACGTGAATGAACGCCTGCACTGCCCCCTGTGTGATCGCGACGACAGCAATTTCGGAATCGAGTCCACTTTCATTTTTGTCGACCTTACCGGTAGTAACGCCATGTACTTCAGTCGCGAATTCTTCCTCCCGCACTGGGTAACAGTGCGGTACATTAGTAGTCAAACAATTATAAAATTGTGTCACCGATGCCTGTATGTCCGGAGTATATTGGAAAATCTCCATCTGTTTTTTCTACTCTCTTTATCGAATCTCCGATTGTATGACTCACAGACTACCACTCGTGTGTTGGTGATTCGGAGAGGTTTTTGACGAATTCGTATGTCCAATCTACGGTCCGATACCCGCAGTTGCTGTAAAAGAGGAAAGCTCGGTGGTTATCCCAAGCGGTACTAATCGCGGCGTGCCGGTATCCGATTTTCTTCATCTCTTGAAGTGCGTGTTGGAGCAGGTAGCGTCCCAAACCTTGTCCCTGAAAATCGTCCTCAATACCGAGCCAAACGGTATGCAGCCAGGCCTGTGCATCGGTATGGCTTGAGAACTCACCACCGCCAAGGGATTCACAGATACCGACCTGTTCACCGTTTTGATGCGCGAGCACAGTGCAATTTGGGAATTGTCCGCGTCCGTCCTTCCACTCGAGAGAAAGCGTTACCGGTAGGCTTGAAGGGATGGGTGTAACGGAATAGTCTTCCCAATCCAAAAAGACCTCACCACTCGAACGTCGGTATCCGTTAAATCCGAGGAGTCCTTGAACTTGATCCAGCGCATCGGATAGATAGGCGTGTTCAAAATGATAGAAACGATACTGACATTCCTGTGGGAAAGCGGAAATTTGGGAAACGTTAAACGTTTTCAGATGCGCCTCCGCCGTTTCCAGTACGGCTTGTCCAGCGCGCCGTGCCCCGCGTTCGTAAGCGAAAAACCGAATAACACCTAATTTCTCCTCCCTATCTTCTCCAGATCGACTGATACCCACGTGAATAAACGCCTGTATAACACCGTCCGCTACCGCGATAAAGGTAGCTTCGGAATCGAGGCCATCCTCCTTTATATCGGCTTTGTCGGCTGTAATTCGGTGCATTGCAATCGCAAATTCTTCCTCTTTTACTGGATAGCAATGCGGGACGTTGGCGGTCATACGGTTGTAAAATTGGGTTAAAGGTTCTTGCATATCAGGTGTGTATTGGATAATTTCCATCTGTTCCTCCTAATTTTTTTGTAGTCATGTAATCCATCACAGGTTTTTGTCTTACGACAGGCGATGAAGGGTTTCCCGACTACAAACGCTGTGGTTCGTAGTCTTGCGATTTATTACACATTCAGAAATTACTGAACTATGGTAAACTTTAGAATTAATTGTACACTCTGGACCGGCGCCCCTTCCCAGTAACGGGTGGGGACCCCGGTTAGAAACCTCGCCTACCCGGGGAGGGGAGAATGTCTGCTTATTTTTCTGGTTTACCATAAATTCTTAAACTTCATTCAGATTGTGGCTATGCGTGCGCAAACTAACAGTTTGCGGTACAAAAACGCAGCAAATAACGGACGAGCCTCAGTTAAATATAGAATCACCTATATATCAAAAAATTGGCGGGGTTACAAGGGGAAATCCGCAAAAATCCCCAAGCAAAACACCCCGCCAAGAGACCTATCGGCTTATAGAAATCCTAACCGAAAATATAGCGTCATCTAACGTTTCTCGACCCGGAAACTGGCATCCAACGCTTTCTCAACTCGGACTTGCGATTCTTCAAGATGCGCAAAACTGTAATCGTCAAGAGTGCCTCTGGCATTTTGAAGTGCGCGCTGTATCTTACCCCTGATTTGTCCGAGGTGGAGACGTGCGAGCGATCTCGCATCTTCAGGCGTGCCACTGTCGGCTTCCAACACCAGTTTGATGAGCTGCTTGAGGTGTTCACGCTGCAAACCGCGACGGAAACTGGAGATGAACGCATCTGAATTCGACCACTGCTTCGCACCCGCATCCGTTCCGAGTTCCACCCAAACCGCATCTGTAATGCCTGAAAAGAGTTCCGGCAGTGTGAACGCATCTTCACCCTTAGGGAACTTCAGTTCAGCGTCTTGAACGCGTGACAGCACCGAAGGATAAAGCATTCGTTCTAAGATGAGGGTTTGGTTTCGGAGAATGACATCATGCACGGGATAATCGAAACGTAAGGAATTCCAACTGTCTCCGCCCCAGTCGCTCCAACGGGTGATTGCCAAACTATTGAGTAATTCAGGCGAGAAACTGAAGGCTTTGTCTGAAAGGGCGTATTCCTTGATGAATTGGAGTGCCTCGCGTTGTTTTGCCGCTGGCACCGGCACGAAGGGGAGACGACCATTCTCATCACCGCGATGATCGCGATGGTGATACTGCCCACCAATATATCGGCTTGCGAGGTACATTGTGAAGCCGTGTTCAAACAGCAGACTCCCGAAGGCGCGCCTGACCCGCTGATAGCCCATCCCCTCTTTCGTAACTTTGTCGGCGATCTTATCCCAGAGTCCTACGACGACTTCACGCCGTTGCCTGGCAAACGCGAGCGGGTCATCACCAAGATCCCACCGATTTACCAGTGGATCCAGATCCCTGAAACGGTACCCATAAGCATCCTCATCTGTTCCGTAAGTGAGATCTGATGTCGCAACACGGGAAGCGATCTCACCTAACGCTTTCAATTCACCTTCGGGTTTGCCGGCATCAATGGGTTTATAGGCGTACTCGACCACCCAATAGTCCCAGGGTCCGATAGTCTTTGTATAGTAATCTCCCTGTTCTTGACCTTCAGGCGCGATATTCACAGCATCGTATTCCATAACGGAACCGATAAGTGCTTCGTCTCTTTTTTTATTCAGGTCATCAAGAGAGAAAATCGTACTTGCTTTAAAGTTGTGGCGGAATCCCAATGTATGTCCGACTTCGTGCATCGTTAAAGTCTTGAGTGCCTGCCCAATGAACTCCTCTGGTAGTTCGCCGTCTTCGTCAGTCAAACCCCGCGCCTGCAAGACGCTCGCCATAAAGCCCATCTGCCGCGCCAAGCCGGAGGCGATCTGACATTGGAATCGTGAAGAGTGGTCCATCGGGTGATCGCGTTCATGTGCTACCTCATCAAAGAAGGTCATATACTCTCGTTGCCAGTACCGGATCCAACTCTCACCGATAAGGATATCGGCATCCAAAATCTGTCCTGTCAACGGGTTCACGCGAGAGGGACCGATTGCGAACCCTGCGCCAACCATCCAACGAATTGTGTTATACCGTGCATCTTCAGGGT
Organism: Candidatus Poribacteria bacterium; assembly: GCA_965232545.1. Taxonomy (GTDB): domain Bacteria; phylum Poribacteria; class WGA-4E; order WGA-4E; family WGA-3G; genus WGA-3G. The sequence goes on along the minus strand of OZ246979.1, from coordinate 4,865,814 downwards.
CCCAGTCCTCATGGTCTTGCTGAATACGTGCTTCAATGGCATCGGCAAATCCTATTTTTTCAAACGCCTTGTTCCACTCCAGAATCCCTTGTCGGACATAGGGGCGGTAGCGGTGCGGCACGGTTTTTTCGATGTAGAAGATGATCGGTTCTTTTGGGGGTGAGAATTTTGCATCTTTGTCCGCTTTCTCCAAATGCCAGCGGTTGACATACCGGATAAAAGGGGCATCGCTGGTTCGAGACGAATAGTCTTTGACCGCTGTCATAAAATGTCCGAGGCGATCATCAGCCAATCGTGGGCGATAATTGTTTTCTGGAAGTCCAGCGAGGCTGTAGTGCAGGGTCAACTGGATACCACGACTGTCGGGAATGGTGCTCATATTCCTTTCTGAACTGTAGACCGCATTGACTTTCAACTCGACGTTTTTCGGAAACGCCTTGACTGCTCCCCACGTACTGCGCGTTTTGTCGAAGCGGGCATCAGGGGCAATCCTGCGTGCCAAAGGTGGTAGATCGGATATAAAAACAGGAGAGATGTTCACCAGCACACTCTTCCGTTGTGGATGGATGCTTTCAATCTTGAGTGAAAACAGCACAGAGTCGTTATGCCCCAAGTCAACTGCTTCTGCAATCGGTGTCCCTTTATCAGCACGGAAACGCACATTTTTTCGCACCAGATGTACACGATCACCGACACGCCGCCAGACGAGCATCCACTCTTCCAGCGTCATCCCTGAAAGCAGAAATCCTTGTCCCAAGCCGCGCGCAACGCTAATCATACAGAGAAACGGCTTGTCCAATTGGGAGGGTTGAATTTCGCAATAGAGGTTCTCTTTTTTCTGATATAATTTGAAGAAACCGTCATAACTTTTACTGTCCTCAGTAACTTTAGCAAAATCTTCAAACTCTTTTTTCTTTTTTGCGGGTGCTTCCTGCGTCGCAGGTTTTGCGGGTTGTGCCGCTTCCTGAGCAGATACCGAAAAGCAATAAGCACCCATTAGAATTAAACAGATCCCAAAAATCAATTGGCATCGCATTATCTTTTCTCCCTATTTTAAATTAAAAAACTAAACTGTTACGCAATCAAAAACCATACAGAGACCATTATATTCATTACAATACTTTTTTCAATATTTATGTCTTCTTATGCCCAATAGATCAAGGAGCAGACTAAACTTAAGAAAAGGTGGTAACTTGGGTTATTGATAATGAACCCGACGACTGCCATCGAATGAGAATCTGGGCCAATCGCGTTCCCAGTTTTCGGAGGCGTAAGGGATATAATGGCACGCTAACGCGTGTCTACGTGTTCCAGGCTTTAAAATCTGCGCGCCGCCGTGGATTAACTTTCCGTCAAATAGAATTACATCTCCAGCGTTGACCATAACCTGAACCGCGTCAGTCCCGTTTTCGAGGAACACCTGTTTGACGGCTGGAAAATAGCGGTTGTGTTGTTGCAACTCGTACGTCTCTCCGGGGAGCAAGGTCATAGGCACATCACTTTTCGTAATCAATCTACCTCTATTAGAACCGGGTTGGACTATCAAGGGTCCATTGTTTTCATCAACACTTACCATTGCCATCCATGCCGACATGCAATCGGGTAGATAATACTGGTCTTGATGCAGCGGATGCTCCGATCCCTCATAAAAATGCATCGTTTGGATGCCTTCGGGTTCGCCACCGAAACAGTCCGCGAGTGGCTTATGCAAGCGGGGATGGATTAGCAGATCCAATACGAACGGATCGTAGAGATGCTGATTAAAGGTTCGCGCCCCGTATTTATCCTGTTGAAAGAACCCTTCGAGCTGCTTGCGCCCTGTGTGAAGGTCTTCCATGTGCTCAACAAAACGTTGACACTCTTCTTGTGAGAAGACACTTTCAAGAACGAGATACCCATTCTCTTGATAAAACGTTTTTTGTTCAGGTGTCATTTTTTAATTTACCTTGCGGGTGAATGACGCGGACTTCAACCCGAATATTCCTTTCTCAAATCTGAAGAAACGCCCAAGCAAAAACCCCTCCATTACATTACGGGCTACGGCTTTGACTGTTGTGGTAAAGAACCGAACTTCCAATTATACCTTGCCGGTGAATGACGCGGACTAATAGCTTGACACGCCTTCAATTTCATTCCGAACTTGGTTTTCGGTTGGCATGTTGCCATAAGTAAAGTACAACAAATTATGTCAAGGGCAACTATCAGTAATTTTACCACGATTATGGACGGGTTGTCAAATTCTCAATCGCCTCAGAAATCGAGGAACCTCGAAGATATGTCTTGACCGATTATCCGTGTCTGTGCTATCCTGTCCTAAGCAATACTTTTTAGAAGGAGGAGGACCTTTTCTCTCCATAACAAACCTTGTCAGTCTATAGCGGACCTTGGAGAGTCTGGGTCACTATATTTTTATGCAGGTTGCAGCAATGTTTGGTGAAGGTAAGGGGGGCGTGGTAGACAAACCCGACCCTCAGGCAGCAGGGGATGTTGTCGTTGTCAAAATTCGCGCCGTCCCAATGTGTACAGAATATAAAGGATTCATATCTGGAGGCACTGGCGAACACTTTGGACATGAAGCCGCTGGGGAAGTCGTCGAAGTCGCACAACCCGGTCGTGTTAAGGTAGGGGACCGTGTGGTGGTGCAGCCACAGAACTCTTGTGGGACGTGCCAGATGTGTGCCATTGGCGAGCACATCCATTGTCAGAGCGGACGTAACATCCGGGAAATCCTCGGGACGGATCCGGCTTCAGCGACTTATGCGCAGTATATGCACAAAATGGAAGATTTGTTATCTCCAATTCCAGAGGGTGTGAGTTATACACATGCCGGGATGGCGTGCTGTGGATTGGGACCGACATTCGGTGCGATGGAGCAGATGCAAGTCAATTCGTTAGATACAGTCATGGTTACTGGATTGGGTCCCGTTGGACTCGGCGGGATTGTCAATGGACGGTACCGCGGCGCGCGTGTCATCGGCGTTGAAAGCCACCCGTATCGCGCCGAACTCGCGAAAAAGTTAGGTGCAGACCTCGTCTTGAACCCGAATGATGAGGATATCCTTGATCGGATCAGCGATTTCACTGACGGAATCGGTGTTGACAAAGCAGTGGACTGCTCAGGCGCGTCTGCGGCACATCGGTTGATGGTCGATGCCGCTCGAAGAAAAGGGCAGGTTACGTTCGTTGGAGAAGGCGGGGACTTTCCACTGGGTGCAAGCCGTGATATGATTCGGAAAGGTCTGGTGCTACGCGGGAATTGGCACTACAATCTCGGTGTCTATCCAAGATTGATGAAGATGATCCAGGACTCCCCCGAACAGATAGATACGTTTATTACACACACTTTTGCGATGCGTGACGTACAGAAAGCATGGGAACTGCAAGCGACAGGCGAATGTGGGAAGGTTGTGCTGGATCCGTGGGCATAATCTATTTTTAAATGTTCCTTAAATAATCAGGACTTACGCAAAATCAGTAAATCTCGTCTATTCGGACGTATTCGGTGCGGTTAGGAAACCGCACCTACCAATGAAGTGCGTAAGTCCTAATAATCATAAAGACTTCACTGAACCGTCTTTCAGGTGGTTGCGTCTTGGAGGCGGCGGAGTTTGAGGACGAAAGAATCCTCGTTGAGTTCCACCATATCATAAGAGATCGCTTCCCCTTGCGGAACATCGCATTTGAGTTTGACATTATAAGCCAAACCGAGGGGAAGCAGATTCTCAGCACGTGCAATTTCCGCCTTTTCAATGAGTCCATTAACGGTATACCCACCACTTCCATCAAGGACTTCTCCTACTTTCAAATTGCGTTTGGCAACCGTGATAACGTCCGCGACGGGTGTCGGTAGAGGCGTGCCTGTCGGTTGTCCATAGAGCGCGGCTTTCGCAATCGAAATCGGTGCTTCAACAGCTACAAGGTGATACGGACGATAAAGTAGATAGTTCTTTCCGTTCCCACCCGGATAGAGATTGTAGCCCGCGAGATCCTCCTGTGTGAACGGATGATCGGTCCGAATGACAACGAATACGCCCATCCGAAGTGGGTTGTCGAGCATTGTCTGGTTTCCATCGGCGGCAACGCTGTTCGCGAGTTCGACGACTCCGTGCCGGTTTAGGATGCCACCCTCCGCTTGCAGGCTAAAGGTCTTAGCAATATCCTCAATGTTCACTGACGGTTCGTGCATCCCGCGAACGTCCGGTGGTAGCCCTGCCATGTTTGCCAATGAGGTCATCTCAATCTGTGCCTTTGACCCATCCCGAAACGAATTGAACATCTTGAAGTTAATTGTGCGCCGCTCAATATGTTCCTGACTAAACCCGAATCGCTGGGGGACGGTATCTGGTATCCCAACACGGTCATCGTCATAGAACACGGTGCCACGTCCGGCAGCGACGATTTCAAAACCGAGTGTCTTTGCCCAGTCAACGATGTTCATCGTCACACCGGGTTGATCCCCGTCAACAAGCGTATAGACGACCCCCGCATTGTCTGCCAAACGTCTCAGAAACGGACCAACAGTCACATCGGTTTCGACGTTAACCATCACGAGATGCTTCCGATGCATCAGGGTGTGGTACGCCATCCGCGCACCGACCTCTGGAATACCGGTGGCTTCCACAACGACATCAATCATATCCGATTGAATAATGTGCAACCCATCTTCAGTAATTGCTGGTTTACCACTTCGGATGGTATCGTTCATCGCGCCAACGTTTTTTACCTGTTGAATCCCGTCGGACGGGACATTGCTGGCTTCATACGCGCCTTTCGCGTGCCCCACATCGATATCGGCGATTGCGCCTGCCACCATGCCCCGCATCTGCGAGATTTGCGCCACCAGTCCGGCACCAAATTTCCCTGCACCGATGATCCCGACACGGATCGGATTATTTTCTGCTGCCCGCTTGGCAAGTTGTGTGCTGAACATCAAGCCCCCTCTGATTTGAAATTCTATTGAACACGTTTCTCATATTCTGCGCGTGTCATCTCAAAGTCCAACGTTTTCCCGTCATCCAATTCCCTTGAAACGACAAATCCCAACGACTGCCACAACGCTTTTGAAGGGGCATTGTCTGCCCGAACATCCATCGGACAGAACCGATCAATCCCCAATTTCTCGAATGCGTGTGCCACCAAGCATCGCACGACCTCTTTCCCGTAACCTTTGCCCCACAAGGTTTTGTCCCAGATTCCGATGGGGAGGCGCATGACTTTCTCACCCTCAATCTTCCCCCGTTCCAAGTTCATCCACTGCAAACATACCTCGCCGATGGTGCGTCCACTCGCTTTTTCTACAATTGCGAACAAAAAGCCGTCTTTCCTCATGTATTCGCCAGCACTTTTGAGATAGTCTCTCGTTATGGGTTCATCCGGTGGCTCGTCTTCCATTGCCTGTAGGAAATCGGGGTCGTTGTAAAAGGGGACCGCAACATCAAAATCTGCATCTTTAAAAGGTCGAAGTATCAGACGTTCAGTTTCCAAGTGAACGTTGTGCTCCGCGAAGTTGTCTAATTCTACCATAGCAGTAACTCTTCCTTATCCGTTATCAGAGGATCTCTGTAATCCATTCGCCATCGTGTGCGGGGTTATAGATGAGTCCTTCTTTTATATCAAGACAGAGATCAAGGTGTTCCAATACCATGTGTCCGACGAGAACAGGCGAGCCTTCGGGCAAATCGGTGATCTGCATCGTACTTGTTCGTTCCAATACCGTAAATTGGACTTCTGAATAGAGAGTGCGCTCCACGACACCGGTAGCGGTGCGCGCACTTCTCATTGCAAGAGGCGTGAGACCGAGCTGCTCAATGAAAGGTGTTGGCAAACAAAGCCCTGTCGCACCCGTATCAACGAGGGCATCCGTGATGGTAAGCCGCCGCACGTCTTCCGGATTCATAACGCCCAACTTCACTGCTACCAAGTCATATAGATTTTCAAGTTCAATATGTGTTGTATGTCTCATTTTTTCCTCCGTTCTTGACATTGAATTCTGAAATTGCGTGTTGTATTGACACGGACAATTATAGCAGATTTGAATAAGAAACATCAAGACGAAGGTGCCTGATTTCGCGTAGAGATCACGACAACACTATAGACTGAAGAGATAGGTAAACTTGCTCAATACTGTCCATTCATGGTCTTGCAAGCCGTCCGCTGCATTCCACGCTTGATCGAACACGAAGTAAAAATCGCTTCCCGGACGATAGATGTAATTGATCAAGAAATTCGCGCTTGCCCGTTCTGCACTATCGTTCCACTGGGCGTACAATTTGGTAAAGAAACGGGTATTCAATGCGTAACTGATCCGTGTACCGACAACATTTGTGGTGAACAGGTCGTTTTCGGGCAAATTAATCCAATTGCGTTGGTATCGCGCTTCAATCGCGAGTTGATAGGTCATCCGCCATTGACTGTCAACGCTGAGACTCACACGATCACCGTGAAAGTAATCCCCATAATCCATCTGTCCGAATAGGGAAAAGGGACGACTGGTCTCGGTGAAAGTCGTCAGCGACACCTGATTCATTTGGTAATCACCAGCGGGAATCTCAACATCACCGATGGTGAAAGGTTCTTCAACACGATCAAAAAACCGTCGAAAATCGAGGTTGAGTCCATCGTCGGACTCCGAAATCATATCTCCACCAACGCCTATATCCCAACCGATGAGCCTGTTATCGTGATCTAACAGGTAATTGCCAGTGAACATTGCCCCGACATTTCGTACGCCGTACCGTCTAACTTGCACTTCGTAATCGGCATCCAACATTAGCGAACGGATGTCTCTTCGATGCATGAACCCCATCTTACTTGTAAATTGGGGACCGATGTCGAGATAGGAAGCATTGACGTGGAAATAATCATTCCGCCAGTCGTTTGAGAGATACCATGCGACATCGCGTTCGTCCGGGTCTGGAGACCAGCTTCCGACGGTCATGGCGCGCATCCGCCACTGGTCATGAGGTCTGAAAAAGAGGTCTACCCCGCCATTGCGATGATACTCTCCGAGGTCGCTCTGCCGATTGGTGAGAATGAAACCGACACTGGAATCGCTGAGAATATCGCGCTGCATTCTCAGGACAGAGAAGTTCGTTAGTGGCGATTCCGCTGAGGCGGCGGTCGTCATGTTGAGCGCGCCTACACTGTACGCTCCAACCTTTCCCGTGAGTTTACCACCGCCAAGCAGCCGAACCCGCTTTTCATCTTCAATGCCGATACGCCGACTGTAAAAGACTGACAGGGGTGGCGGACCGAAGTCGCCGAGTCCGGCTCCAAAGGAGAACAGCCCACTGCCTTCAAGGAAGAACTCGCGCCGCTCAGGAAAAAAGAGACTGAACCGTGTGAGGTTAACCTCCTCTTGGTCGGCTTCTACCTGTGCAAAATCGGTATTCAACGTCATATCTAATGTCAGGTTCGATGTCACACCGTATTTCATATCAAGCCCGAGGTCCTGTTCGGTGGTTCGCTGCCAATCGCCATCGCTGAGATTCCTCGCCAGACCACCGAGTAGATACGGTTTGACATCATAATATGATGGTGAGGCGATGCCCTGTAGCCCAATCAGTTTACCTTGATACGTCGGGTGGTAGGTACCGGGCCAGCTTTCGCTTCGAGGGACCTGTATCCATTGTGTCGTTTCATTCTTTCGGGCGATATTACGTCCAAAATTCACACCCCAGACCATCGAATCGCCTTTTTTGAACCGCAGTTGATTGAACGGGATTGCGATCTCAACTGTCCACCCCTTATCGTGCCGCCGTCCGGCAGCTTCCCAGATACAGTCCCAACTCCCGTTCAGGTTTTCGCCGCCGTCTGTGACTGCGGTGTCCGACTGTGCCCCGAGTGCATTCATCCTAAAAAAGACGCCCTGTCTTTTATCACCGTAGGGGTCAAGCATCACGTAAACATTGTCATTCTGCCACAGCTGCCCATCACGCCGCATTTCGTTCGCAACAACTTTTTCAGGCTCGGCGTCGTAACACTCAAACCCGATATAAAGTTTCTCGGCACTATACAACATGCGAACCTCGGTGCGCTCGGTACTGGGTTGCCCTTCATCGGGTGATTGTTGCGTAAAGTCATCAATGACCTGTGCCCGCGCCCAATCTTCCTCGCTGAGATGTCCATCAATTTCGATAGTGTCTTGGGTTAGCAGTGGTTTGATTTCTTTGCTGGCTTCAACATTTATGTTCGTAGCTATAATCACCGCGAATGCCAGAAGAACGATTCTGTGCCGCATCTCTTCTCCTTATTTATAGTTTTCCTTGTCGGCAAATTTGATATCCCATTGCGATTTAAAAAGAAAACACCCTCACTGAAATCCGTTTTTGTGATGTTCAGTGATGGGCGTCATATTCTGTAATTTAGAAACCGTTTTACCCGATACTTATCAGCCCACCTCTGCACGATACATGGAATTAATGATCAACACAGCACCAAAACCTACGAGTGTGCGAGAGCAATTTCCATGTAATGTAAGAGCGGTTTGGTCGATTCGCAGACCAAAGTCTGTAGTAAACGACAGATAAAACATTTGAGAATCCTGTTTAAAATTCATGTATGTTAAGTATTATAGCACATTTTGTGGATAGATGTCAAAGAATTCTATGATTCCTATAGAGGATCCGTTTCACTTTTGTAGTCTAACAGAAACGATATATCTATCAGGCAATGTGAAGTCTATTCGTCCCAAGGTAAAGACACGCCTAATCGTTCACTAACCACGCGTGCGGCTCTTTCCCTGATTCTGTACGCTATCGATTGAAAGTTTCTACCTAAGGGTTAATCTCCTTAATCGAACAGAAGTTTCAGAACTTTTAACCTTCTATTCTCAGGAAAATTCACATTTTTTTAAGAAAATCGAAGGAGTTTACGACTAAAAACGAAAGTGAGCAATCGTATTTCGGTTTTACAACGCAGCGTGAGGTGTCCGGAATCGGAGTGTTTTTGCTGGAGTGTTTCCCTCCTGCCTACAAGAAACTTGACGCTACAGCAGATGTAGATTATAATAGTTAGCAAAACGCGTGCTGAAACCGACACTTGGAAATAAAGGGAGGTATCTTTCCATGAAAGGCTTGATCGCGCAATGGAAAAATAAGGCTAAAAGTATCCAGTCATGAAACAGCACATAAAATTCTTATTGGGCTTCTTGGTAACCTTGTGCCTTCTGTTGTCATGCGCGCGACCGCCCCAACAAGTTATTGAAACACCCCAAGGGGTCTCAGAATCTGGAAGCACAAGAGATCTCACAGTAATTCGTATGGAGGGTGAATTTGGGGTTGCCAGCGGTTTTTTTGTAGACCAGGACAAAATTGCAACCAACATCCATGTTGCCGCATATCCCGGTGTCATCTTTGCAAGATCGCCTGACCAGAAAACAATCTGGACTGTTGAAGGCATAACTGCGTTCGATGCCAAAAATGACCTCGTCATTCTGAAAGTTGCGGGGAAGGGAGTACCGTCCCCAATTGCTGACAGTGATACCGTTAAGGTAGGCGATATAGTTATGACCGCAGGATATCCCAATGGAAAATACAGAATCACGAAGGGAACTATATACGGAGTTCGCGGCAGCGATAAATGGATCCAGATGAGGCTTGAGATTTCTGGTGGTAACAGCGGTGGTCCGGTAAAAAATAGTAAAGGACAGGTGATAGGAATCATCTCCGGTATAGAAACTCCTTACAGTTACGCTATCCCCTCAAACGCGCTGAGAGCATTGCTCACTCGTTTAGGTCCCGCCGAACCGTTGGTATTATGGCGTAAACGAGGACCGATACGTGCCTATGTCTATTCCGTTCAAGGGCAAGCTAAATACAATGATGGTCGCTATGATGAAGCAGTAGGCGATTTTGATAAAGCCATCGAACTACATCCCAAAACAACTGACGCTTATTACAATCGAGGCCTCGCAAAATTCAGGATCGGAGAGATTCAATTCGCACAAGGGAATGTAGAGAAAGCCCAAGCATTATATGAAGATGGAATTAAGGACTCGACACAAGCTATCAAGTTAAATCCAGGAAATGCCAATGCATATCACAATCGTGCAGGTGGAAAGTCTCGCCTTGCGCAATTAGAGACCGATATAGCAAAGAAACAGGAATACTACCAAGATGCTATTGAAGATTGGACACAGGTCATCAAACTGAATCCAGAGCATGCCGATCCGTATAACAATCTCGGTGCTGCCAAGGCGTACCTTGGTGAATCTAAGGCAAATCAAGGGGACATCTCGGAGGCACAAACGTTATATGTGTCAGCGATTCAAGACTGTACGCAAGCAATACAACTCAATCCAGAGAATCCGGATCCATATATCAATCGGGGATATGCGCAGTTCCGCCTCGGTAAAACTAAGACAGATAAGGGAGATATAGCCGGTGCAGAGGCGTTATACACAGCCGCAGTTCGAGACTGCACACAAGCGATACAACTGAATCCAGAAAATGCTGCCGCCTACGGCAACCGGGGTGTTGCCAAAGCTGCCCTTGGTAACGCTGAAGGCGCGATAGAGGATTTTGATGCCGCTATCCGACTTGATTCAGAGAATGCAGAGTACTTCTATGAGCGTGGACTTGCGAAAGAGGCATTGGGAGAAAAAGAAGAAGAGTGAAGAAAAAAATTATGTGCTGAAGCTTACAGAACTTCACAAATGTCTCGGTTATGGGTTTACCCCAACTCGGAACGCATAGAGTTTTGCTCGGTTCAGCATAAAACGGAGTCGTAAGGGTTGCTTTGCATCTGCTAACGTCGCCGATTTCCATTGTACTGAATGCCGTATGTTATCCTCTGTTAACGGGATACACTCATCAATCGAAAAACCGGATTGCACCTGTCCGTCGACTGTCAGTACCTCAACACCGATCTGTCCGCCACTCGCATCGGCGTTAATTTCAAGTCCGCCGTTTGGAATCTGCAACGGGACGGTTTCAATGACACCACCTTCCGCATCAGCATCAAGCGAGACGAAACCATCCAATCGCCACTTCGCAAGTCCAATCTCCTTGTGTCTGTCCTTCATCTGGGCACCGTGGGTATGGACTGTCCCGGTATAGTACCAGTGAATTTCATCGTCGGTGATGATCGGTTCTATCGCTGTTCCCATAATCATACCGCAGTCGAACGTGTCACTTTCGCCGCGTGGAATGATGGGTGTCCGAATCGAATCCGGGTATTCCCAATTAAACCCGTCTCGACTGCAAACGAGTTGCGCGTCAATCGGTCCGTCAATAGGAATCTCGTGCTCAGCGGCTCCCGGTCCTGTTACATACAACACGCCAGCAAGACCGATGTAAATGTTGTGATAGAGGAAACCCGACATATTGTGAATCTCAGCACGATCCGCGCCATACCGTTGCACACCAACTTCATCATCCTCATCAGTTGCCCCGAACATCGGTTCGAGGGGTTTCCAGGGTCCCTCTAAGCGTGGACTTTCGGTATATGCGATCATACGCCGCGCGTCTTTGTCGTCCCCACGTATTAGGGCATAAGCTCGGAACATTTCCTTTTTATTATCGTAGATTACGTTGAACGCACCTTCGTTATCCCGATCTGCGACGGGTTCCAAGTAATCTGAATCGTCCCATCGGATACCATCGGGGGATGTGAGCAGAAAGACGTTGCGATACCGTCTGCAAAAACCGATCATCTTATACCGTTTCTGTGGATCTGGTTCGTCATCATCACGAAAGACACACGCGCCGTGTAGATCCCAAACGATATTGTTGTTTGGGTTTCCGTTGAATTCAAAGCGTCCGAGGTTCGGTTTCGTCCACGTCACCCCATCGTCACTTTCGGCGTAACAGGTAAGATCACCACGGTCGTTTTCGACGAACTTTCGTCCGTAAGCATCGTGTGTCTGTCCCCTATATGTTGAGGGATTTCGGTCTGGACGTGGAACGTAAAGCCCTGGGATCTCGTTTGCTTGAAACCGCCAATGCGGTCCCATGCGACACATGTACCACATACGATATTTCCCGTACGCCGCATCGTACATCGTCGTGCCGTAGAGGTGAACGCGTCTGGATTGATCCGGTCCTCCGTGTTCCCACGGATTGTTGGGGTCAGGTTTCAGGACAGAAACGTCATGCTTCACGCATTGATGCAGTGTGCGCGTTACGCCGTGCTTTGAAGCGATCAGCGCGTCATCAACGAACAGTTCTGTACCGGTGTCAAGCGTATGAACGGTATTTGAATTCACGTTATATCCTCAGTTGGTCGTAATTTACGAGGGAATGTGTTAGTCTGCAGAAGCGCGACGTTCATCAAGTTCATAGGTGATGTCGGCGGGCTCTCGCGATGGCGTTGTGGCATCCTCAAGACTGCTATTAACTGCCGTTAGTGGTTCAATTGAAAGTTGGCACCCAAAAGCATTAAGAATAATTCTAAGTGCGTCAATCCGCGGTGCCTCGGTGCTTGATAGGATTTCTGAGACAACTTGTGGGTCAATGTCTGTTTTCCTAGCAAGTTCGGAAATCCCGCCTCGTGATGCTACAACGGTATCCAGTGCCCCTATAACCGCCGCTGGATTTCCATGGATTTGATACTCTTCCATGACCGCGTGGAGAAAGCCAATCGCCTCCTCTTTGTCAGTGGCAAAGCGTTCAATTAAGTACTCAGTCCATGTTCTCAGTTCTTTCATTTTCGTGTCTCCTTGTATTCCAACCAATAGGCCTTTGCGCGTACAATATCCCTTGCCTGAGAAGACTTATCGCCACCGCAAAGTAGAAGGACAATCGTGTTATCTACCACACCGAAATAGATACGATAGCCAGCGCCGAAGGGCAGGCGCAACTCAAAGACACCACTTCAATCGCCTGCCCACAACTTTCGCATCTCTTCAGAGGATGCGAGCAGTTCATCCAGCGTTCCGACTGCCTCAACGCGCCCGTCTTTTAGGACGACAATTTGGTCTGCCCGGCGTAGTGCCGGTCGCCGGTGAGAAACGACGAGGCAGGTTGCCCGCGTGGTCTCAAAAAGACGTTCCCACAAGATCTGCTCCGTATCTACATCCAGCCCGGAAGAGAGATCGTCAAAAACGAGAAGATCCGAGTCTCGGGCAAACATCCGTGCCGCCGCTGTACGTTGCATTTGCCCACCCGACAACTTGACCCCACGCGGTCCGACCACAGTATCAAGACCGTCCTCAAGCGTCGGTAGATCTGCCTCCATGACGCCGAGCCGGATCGCCCGATTCAGGTCATCCCAATTCCACGGTAAGCCCATGAGGATGTTGTCACTGAGTTTTTCACTGAAGAGTTTCGGAGTTTGGGGTGTATACGCACAACGCGGTGGAACAAAAAACGACTTCGGATCCTCAACAATTTCGCCATTCCAGCGCACCTCGCCTGCTTGCTTGGGCAGGACACCCAAGAGCGTTTGCACCAGCGTCGATTTACCGGAACCGATTTGTCCCGTAACAACAGTGAACGAACCGGCTGGAATTTTCAAATCTACGTCAGTAATCCCTGCTGTCTCGCTATCGTAGAGATAGGTAAGACCAGAAACGGTGAGTTCATGTAGCTGATCTGCCTCGGTCCTTTGAGGGATATAGAGCGGCGGTTGGTTTTCTCGCAGATATACCGGTGTGTGTTCTACCAAACTTTCTCTGGGCATCTCATCAACAGTCTGTTCCATACGGGAGTACGAAACCTCTGCCCGCTTGTGCTGTGCCATTATGCTGCCGACGAGCGATCCGCTTCTGGCAACTTCACCGATATATGTAGTAAAAAGTGCAAAGTCGCCGACTGAAAATACGCCCGCTTTCATCTGTTCAGCAATCAGAATCAGAACCACACCGGTGGCGAGGGTATTGATATTAAAACTTATGGATCGCAAGACTTGATTGAACAGGTTATCCACCACAGTCGCCTTGCGGCGTGCATCGTTGAGTTTCTGAAAATGGGCAATTACATTCGGCTCCGTCCGTGCAACTTTCACTGCCAAGATGGATTGGAACAGTTCGTTGATAAAGTTAGTCGACTGTTCCGTGGTGATCCGCTGTGCTGTACGATACCTCTGAATGAATCGTCTTGACACATTGACGACTGTAATGATCAGGATAGACGGGATGACTGTGATGACAGTTACGGTTACATCGATTCGAGCCATCACGATAATTGACAAGATCGCGAAGATGAGATTGCCCCATAAGTGGATGTACTGCTCCAGATAGCTCAAAACCGCTTGTACGTCGTCCCGTAGCCGATTTGTCGTTTCACCAGAGGCGGTTGACACACTATGCGGTGCCGACATGTCCATGATGGCTGTCATTAGGTTTTTTCGGAGCAGCGTTGAAATAGCGTAACGCCAGCGCGCCCACACGAAGGCTGAAGAGATGAGTACGCCTCGATCGCTAAGGTGGGCGACAACAAAGAGCGCAACGAATGTCCAAGGATTGAATCCTACCCCCGATCCTCCAGTGACGGGATCAAGTGCATCAAAAAATGCCTTCCGAATAAGTCCATCAAAGAACGGCATTAGGTCGTCTAATCCCCGAAAAAAGATAGTGCCGAGAAAAAGGAATGGCCGGTAGCGGATGAGGCGAATTGAGGCTTTCCCTGTCGTCATTGGGTCATCTCCTCAAGTCCTGTTTTCAGCAATTGTGAGAAAACCGAATCAGGATCTTGAACAAGCCGATTTCGTTCGCCGTGTTCCTGAATTTCCCCATCGGCGAGGACCATAATGTCGTCTACCTGTTGAACCGTTCCAAGCCGATGCGCAATGATGATACTGGTGCGTCCCTTCAATAACCGCTGCACCGCAGTGTCAATGCGCTGCTCGGTTGCCGGGTCAAGTCTTGAAGATGGCTCATCAAGGATAACAACTTTCGGATCTTTGAGGAAAACCCTGGCAAATGCCAGCAATTGTGCTTCCCCTGCAGAAAGCCCGGTGCCCTCAAGCAGTGTATCAAGACCCTTCGGTAGGGATTGATACCACTCCGATAATCCGAGTTCTTCAATCACCGACAGGATCCGATCATCAGGGATTTCAGCATCAAAGAGCGTTAAGTTCTCACGCACTGTTGCATTGAAGAGTTGCACATCCTGGGTAACCATGCTGATTTGGTTCCGTAAATCATCCAACCGAATCTTCTCAATTGGTTTGCCGCCGACGCGAATTTGTCCACTATTAATCTCATAGAATCGAAACAGGAGTCGGGTGATTGTTGTTTTCCCGCTACCTGTCCGTCCTAACAATCCGAGCGACTTCCCTGGGGTCAGTTGGAACGAAACATCTTCCAGTACCGATTCATCTTCAGTGTAACCAAATGTGACATGGTTGAATTCAATGCCGAGTGCGTCGGATGCAGGAAGTGCTTCTGTTCCATCCTCAATGCTTGAGGTGATGCGGTAGAGTTCTTCAATCCGTTTCAACCCGGCGGTTGCCCGTTGGAGTTCATTAATCTGCCGACTAATCATGATCAGGGGACCTCGCAGCATCATCGTGTAATGGATAACGAGGTAGACGGTCCCAATTGTGAAAACGTCTTGCCGAAACAGGTAGATACCCATCCCCATCGTCAGCGCAACCCCCAATGCGAAAAGGACACCGCTGATTGTTTGGAGTACTTCCCCCATCACATGTGCTTTGACAGCCCGACCATATACATCCCGATTCACATCGTAGAACCGATCCATGGTATAGCCGATACCGCCGTTTGTGCGAAGATCCTCAATACCTGTCAACCGTTCTTCGAGAAATCCGAACAGTCTGGAATAGCCTTCTCGCTCAGCCGTGTAGAGGGGAACGGCAATATTCCGGGTTAGGTTGTAGACTATAATAGAAATCGTCACGAAACCGGTCAATGCGAGACCGATGCGCCAGTCTTCAAGGGTGATCACAATCAGGATACCACCGAGCAGCAACAAGCTCCCTACTACCTGAACGATGAACTCAGAAAAAAAATTTGACAGTGCCGCAGTATCGCCATCAACGCGTTCTACCATCTCACCAGGCGTGTGTTCATGGTGGAAGGACATGTCGAGTTGTAGGCAGTGATACGCAAGGTCGCCGCGCATCCAGTTTGTTGCTCGCCACCCAATGTCTTGTCCTAAATAAGTGTTGACTAACATCAGCACTTGTCCAACGAACCCGATTCCAAAGAACACACAGCCAGCAATGACCAGGTTTCGCGTTTCGCCGCCTTCTTTTGCCGTGTCAATGAAATAGCGAAGAATTTGTGGATTGAGTAGGGCGAGACCTATCCCACTGAACATGAATACAGCAAGCAGGGTCACACGTATCCACTGGGGTTTCAGATACTGTGAAAGGAGTGCAGCGTATTGCCTGAAAGATACTTTTTCCAAATTTTAATTTTTCCTTGCGGATTTTTAATTTTTCCTTGCGGAAGAACAACGTAGGTTGGAACTTTGGCGTGCCTGCCTCACGAGTCGCCTGCGCCGGTGTTGCAGGCTATGTTTCTGGTGGAGGAGGAAACTCCGATACCTGCATTTCAATTTTCCTTGTGGAAGAGCAACACAGGTTGGAACTTTGACGTGCCTGCGCCACGAGTCGTCTGCGCCGTTGTTGCAGGCTACGTTTCCAATATAGGAGGAAACTCCGATACTTCGCTTAATTTTGTTTCAGTGTTGCCCAGGTGACCGCGAGTTTCCCTTTACTCTCGACAGGCAATCCGACGGTTGCCAGTCTTTTGAGGTCGTCGGCACCCAATGTTCGGTCATAGATCATCACTTCATCGATCAACCCTTTGAAGTATCTGGCACCACAGCATTCATCCCATCCGAACTTTAAGTTTTTGACTGTTTGTTCGATATGGGGAATGTCGTTTACCTCAGAATCGAGTTTATCAGTCGCTCTGTGATAAATGTAACTCGTTGCTTTATCAGGTTCAATCGCTATTGCGACCAACGCCCATTTATTTTCCGGGATTTCTGGTGCGCCTTGCCAGTTCCACGTCAGTGCAGAGTTGTTGTTCCATACATAGGTTAGGGTGTTGTTCGCGGCGACCCCCATCCACCACGATGCTGGATCACTTCGACCGACGACAATTCCTGACCAATCTATCGTTTTCCAGCCGTTAATTCGGGCGATCACCGTGATTGCGGTCGTTGTTAACTCAAACGTATCATCAACAACAGCATGTCCACCACCGTCGAATTCAACGGCACCGTTCACCCAACCGTCGTCGGACCATTTCGCGCCTTTTTCCAAATTGGCATCGTTTCTGTTGCCTGATTCGTCATTTCCATTGCCATCAAGGGGCCAGTAACCGACGAGTCCTTCTGTAAGATCCACTGCGAACACACCTGTAGAACAAAGGCTCATAGCAACGGCAAAAACTACAATAACGCTTATTCTGTACACCTCTTATCTCCTTATGTATCATTCATTGTACTGCCTTCTGCCCCTTCAGTGGCAGAAAGTAGAGACACAGTTTTTGATAGAGAAAAACAGTGAAAAATGCTATACTTTCAACAAGCACAATTCCAAAAGATAAACAGTATTTTATAAGCTTTTATCATACAGTAAAAAATAGTTTCGCGCAAGAAAAATCGCACAACATACGCTGGTATTACCTGTCATTGGCTAAAGACTTGAGAACGTTCAAATGATCAACTCCGAAAATCATCCTATTATTGTGCTCGGTGTTGAGCGTAGCGGGACATCTGTCGTCGCTGAGATGGTGCACAGATGGGGTGCTTACGCGGGTCCTTCCGAAAAGTTACATGAGGCTGATGCACATGCCCCCAAAGGATACTGGGAGTTTCTGCCCCTATGGGATCTGCTTGCTGAGTTAGGAGAGTTTGATGCTGGAACGACTTGGTGGGATGACGACTTTCAGAAGCGAATTGCGAAAAAAGCCGCTGATCCTGCGTCGAGAAAGAAAGCCATTGAACTGATGGCTGAAATGCACAAAGAGGGTCCTTGGTTTTGGAAAGATCCGGCACTTAGCCATTTTTTGCCGTTTTGGAAACAGATATGGGGCGATGCGATTTACATAATCACGGTTCGCAATCCTCTCGACACAGCAGTATCGTGGCAGAAGTTTATTATGCCATCCAATTTAAAAGCCCGTATCTCCTTTGTCGCGATGAATTTGCTCCGTTGGCAGCATATAATGATGCAAATCCTACAGCACACAGAAGATGCACAACACCGACTCTTTCTTGGCTACGAAGATATTGTGTGTCAGCCACGGACACAAGCCGAGAGGTTGGCTTGCTTTCTGAATTCAAAGCTCGGAAAGCGAGTTTCACCGATTCAGACGATGGTTGATGTGATTGAACCGCAATTATGGCGAAACAAGTGTGATATTCCTTTTGAACAGGTAACTGAAGCGACATCGGAACAGAAAGCACTTTATGCCTTTGCAAGACGGAAGATTGACAATCCATTTGAGCCGTTTGACGCTGCAAAATATCCACTGCCACCCGGATACCTTGAATTTCTAAACATTCAAGAGGCATTACTGAAAGCTTATCGCGAACTTGAACACCGATGAATGTCTACAGCACAACTCCACTATGGAGCAGAGCGGGACCTCAACTCGACGCGGTCTTGGCTCGCCTTAATATTCCTGCATCTTTCTCGATTCAAGCGTGGTCGCCGAACTATTTTGACGCTATGTGCGCCCTTTCAAGTGTCGAAGGGTGGACAACTCCCGAATTGAGACCCAAAGAGACGTTGGTCGCTTGGGAGAATTCGTGGCCCACGCTTGTTGCTGTGGATACTGACGGGAAGTTGGTAGGTTTTCTAAGGGCAATCACGGACACGCAAATTACGACTTACTTGTGCGAACTTCTGGTCGGTCGTGAATTCCGGCGGTTTGGATTGGGCAGACTCCTTATTGATGTCTGCCAGGCTCTGGTGCCAAAGACGAGACTTGACTTACTGTCAATGGGCGAGGCGGACGACTTCTATCGAGCCATCGACTGCGCCGATTTTCAAGGTTTTAGACGGCGATCCGAATGTGTATAGTAAAATTTTGAAGATTTGCCAGAGGTCTCTTTCGTTTTCAATAGGGCACCGGATTAAGGAGTTGTGAATGTCGCGTGTGCAGTGTCTCGTTCACAGGCAGAAAAGAATCCTAATGGTCAAACACCGTCACGAAGGAGAAGAATGGTGGTGCCTTCCCGGTGGCCGTATCGAAGCAGATGAAACGCCGGAACAAGCGGCACTGAGAGAACTTCGGGAAGAGTGCTGTGTCGAAGGCACTATAATCCGCCCAACATCTGTTGTCACTTTTGCACCTAATGATCAATACTACACTTATTTGATAGAAATAGGCACGCAGTCAGTGTTCTTGGGGAGTGATCCTGAACTAAAGGAAAGTCAGGTTCTTGTGGACGTTGCGTGGATATGTCTAAACGAACTCACAGAACGAGATAGAGCATTTTTATGGACTGCTGGCTTGTTGACAATTCCTGAATTTTTTGAGGAAATCTGTCACTTACCGAACATGCCACCGTAATCAGTCAAGTTTTGAAACCCATAATCTCTTTCTCTATTGCTTTTTCCCTGAAAACGGAGTGCTCAAATTTAAGAGTCACTGTATCTGCAACTTCATCCGGTATAGAAAGGAAACCTTATGAAGATTAAAGAAATCCGCGTTGTAGAAATCGAACTAAACCCGAAACCGACAACAACGCCGCGCACACCGAGCCGATCCGGAACCTATCAACTGAACCGACCCATTACGCGTTATCCGTCATTCAACAGGAAAGAGGGACATGTTTCCTATTCAGAATGGAAACGCCCTGCCTGCATTATAACGGCAGAAGACGGGACATGGGGTTTCGGTATCTCGCTTTACGGCGGTCCCGTAACCCGAATCATTTCAGATCACTTTGCTCCATATCTGGTCGGTGAGAATTGCATGGCAACTGAGAAGGTGTGGGATATGATGGTGCGATTGTCAGCCGCTTTTGGCGCGACCGGCTTGACGAGTTACGCCATCAGCGCGGTTGACTGTGCGTTGTGGGACCTCAAAGGCAAAATTTTGGGACGACCGGTTTATGAACTCCTCGGCGGACCGCAAAAAGAAAAGATTTTTTGCTACGCCTCTGGCTTCGATCAGGAATGGTATATGGAACTCGGATTCAAAGCGACAAAACTCTTCACACCGTGGGGTCCAGATCAAGGAAAAGAAGGCTTGGAGAAGCTTGAAGAATTGGTAGCAACGACGCGGGAATCGATTGGTGATAACGTCGACTTGATGCTGGATGCTTGGACCGGTTTTGACATAGAGCATACCGTGCGCGTCTGTGAAACGATGAAGCCTTACGGGTTGAAATGGATGGAGGACTACATCTCTCCCGATGATTTTGTCGGCTATGAGACGGTGCGTCAACGCCTCCCTTGGCAAACGCTCGCGACGGGAGAACACTGGTATCTGCCGACTGTCTTCGCGGAAGCGGCAGGACGACGTCTGGTTGACATCTTCCAACCAGACGTTTTGTGGTGTGGTGGTATTACATCGGCGGCAAAAATTTGTCACATTGCAGAGGCGAATGGGATTAACGTGATTACGCACGGTGGCATGAACTATCCCTACGGTCAACATCTCGCATTTGCAA
The DNA here is from genome assembly GCA_965232545.1 of Candidatus Poribacteria bacterium. Taxonomy (GTDB): domain Bacteria; phylum Poribacteria; class WGA-4E; order WGA-4E; family WGA-3G; genus WGA-3G. Next base: position 4,845,271 of record OZ246979.1, on the reverse strand, counting down.
TGCCTGCTATCACGTGGGGTGAACGTTCTGAGGGTATCTCTGCTCCGGGTGTTCCCCTCGAAGAGATGGTCAAGTTGCCCGGCACCTCAGTCATCAAAGACGGTTATGTCGCTCCGTCGGACGCCCCCGGTTTCGGTCTCGAAATTGATGAAGCGTGGATAGAGAGTGTAATGGTTTAAGTCGCGCCTGCGGATTGCGTCGAATTTTCTATGTTAGGAATGTCGCTATGATGCCAACCTTAAAAGTTTCAGAGATACTTGAAGTCGCTCTATATGTAACAGATCTGGCTGCTGCTGAACACTTTTATACAAAAATCTTGGGGCTTCCTTTGTATTCAAAAGTAGCGGAGCGCCACGTTTTTCTCCGGTGTGGGGATCGAATGGTGCTTCTTTTTAATGCAGAAGCGACAATGAATTCTGGAGAGGGTCCACTTGACGCGCCTGAACATGGGATGCAAGGGGCAGGACACATAGCCTTTGCTGTCCGAAATCATGAAATTGACCCATGGAAGGAACATCTTACAGCACATGGGATAAACATAGAGAAAGAGATCTGTTGGGAAAGAGGCAGGTCTCTCTACTTTCGTGATCCATCGGGAAATAGCATAGAAATCACCTCGCCAACTATCTGGGGCATCAAAGAGGATATGTTCTTTTGACTGGGATAAAATCACCTCACAGGCCTTGCAGATTTGTCTGGATCTCAAATAGAAGGGAACCAGAAACGTGGATTTCAAGTCGCTCACAAACACTGTAAATTGTTTGAAGATGCTCCAACATCAAAAAGTTTGTCTGCTTGTGGCTATCGATGGCCTTGGCGGTGCTGGAAAAAGCACTTTGGCGCGACTGTTGGAAGTAAAACTCAGTACTTTGGGTTGGGTCGTATCCATCGTTAAGCACGATGATTTCTACCTCCCTTATAGTCAACGTGAAAATCAACAAGCGGGGGTAATTGGTTGCGACTTCGATTGGGAGCGTCTCCGCGATCAGGTGCTCACTCCTATTAAAGCGGGGTGTTCAACACATTACCAACGGTACGATTGGGAGACAGACGTTCTTGCGGAATGGCGGACGATTTCTGCTTCCGATGTGGTGCTTGTTGAGGGTGTTTATACGATGCGGCGTGAGTTAACAAATCTCTACGATTTGAAAATATGGGTGGAATGTCCGAGAGCCATCCGTCTTGCTCGTGGCATCGCGCGAGACGGTGAAAAGGCACGCACTATTTGGGAACAGGATTGGATGCCGAAAGAAGATGACTATATCAAAACGCATCTTCCTCGTGAAAGAGCCGATTTGTTTGTGAATGGAGCAACGCCATATTTACCGATGGGTGAATCCAAATGAATGATGAAATTACGATTGCCAATCGAGCGCGTTGGGAAGCCGCAGTCTTGAGAAAGAACGGCTTTACTGTGCCGTGGCTCGACCTTGATAGAGATGATATTTTAACGTACGCTGAGGATCAACTCGATCCGATTCCGTATCACCTTTACCAAATCTATCCTGCGCATCTACTCAAGGATGTTGCACACAAGGACGTGTTGTGTCTTGCAGCAGGTGGAGGACAGCAGTCGGCGGTGTTCGGTCTGCTGGATGCCCGTGTAACTGTGATCGATTTTACACAGGGTCAGCTTGACGGGGATATAACGGCTGCGAGGCATTACGGCTATCCGGTTGAGACAATTTGCGCCAATATCCGTAATCTGTCCGCAATTGAAGATGCTTCGTATGACCTTATCTACCAAGGGCCCTCCATGAGTTGGGTGCCGTCCGTTCATGAAATCTATAGAGGTGTATCAAGGATTATCCGTCCCGGGGGTCAGTATCGCGTAGATTTCGGCAATCCCGCCAACCATTCCTTGGAGTGGGATGGTGAATTCTATCGCGTCACCGAACCGTATTCTGAACGTATTTACAGGTATCCAGACGGCGCATTCGATTTCCGGCACTACTTGAGTGATATATTCAATGGACTCGTGGACAATGGTTTCTTGATTGAGCGGGTTGAGGAACGTTCATGGACCCTGCCAGATATTGATGCCACACCCGGAAGTTGGACGCACGAGATGGCTTACAACGTGAGTTTTGCGGTTGTTGCGAAGAAAGAGGTATAGGTCTGAAAAACATAGGTTTTACTGTGGGAGAACTCAGTTTTCGCAAGGCACACGCAAGCGACAGCGAATTCGTTTTTGCCGTAAAGGAAGCAGCATACCGAAAATACGTAGAACACATATGGGGTTGGGACGATAATTATCAAAGGGAACGACACAATAGAGAGTTCGCTTCACAGGATGTTTGCATTATCCAGTTTCGTGAGATCGATGTCGGTTTCTTGATAACATCTCATACTTCTGACACACTCAAGGTTAATCAAATCTACATCCTTCCTGAGTATCAAGGGAAAGGCATTGGTTCTGCCTGCATGACCCGTATTGTTGATGATGCAGGTCTTGAGGGGAAGTCTGTGGTGCTTAAAGTGCTAAAGGTTAACCCGCGCAGTGTTGCCTTCTATCAGCGACTGGGATTCACAATCGTCGGTGAAGATTCTATATACTTCCAGATGGAAAAACCGCCTGAATCGAACCAGAAACTGAAAAATTGAGTTAGTAGATGAGTGATTTCAAGAATCAACCCATTCCAAGAGAAGTTGCGGTGAATGATTTGTCACCGGAAGAGATTAAGCACATTACACAAACTGTATTCGCGGCCTCCGAGTCCCAAGCAGTCGAACTCCTTTTCATCTATGGAACTTCTTCTATTAATAGTGAAATTTTAGACGCTGTGGCGCGTGATTATCTGCAAGGTCGCTTTCCAAAGATACTGGTCACTGGTCTGAGTGGGCGTCTCTACCATGAAACAGGTAGACCTTTAGCATCCATAATGCGTGAAGAACTTATCGCGCGCGGTGTTTCATCAGACGTAATCCTCGTTCAAGCCAGATCAACAAACACACTTGAAGATATTGCCTTCAGTCTTGACGTATTGGAACAGCATAACATTTCTCCTGAGAGTATCGCGTTTCTATGCAAGGCGCATCACAGTGGTCGATGCTTACGGACCTTGCGAAAATTCTTCCCTTTTCAAACGCTTTCACCTATTACCTATGTCGCTGAATACGACGGGGTTAAAGTGTCTAAAGAAGATTGGCATCAACACGAGGTATCAAGAGGTCGTGTGTATGGTGAATACTTACGTATCATTGAATATGCAGAGAGGGGAGACATCGCTCATCTTTAAGGTAGCAGGCACACGCCGTGTGCCGTGGCTGGCGTATGTAGATTTATAATGTCTATTGATTTCGTTGAAGCACTCTCCACAGATAACGTGACCGCTATAAGAGCAGCCGCCAAAACTGATGTTCATGCCCATATTTTCTTAAGTACACGGCGAGAAAATATGGAACGTTGGCTGGGACACCCTCTCACCAAACCACCTCTCAAAATGAAAGGACTTGAGGGGATGCATGCGTACATAGACGAAGTTTTAGCACCTCACTTAGACCACCGCCAAGGTTTTGAGTTCATCGCGGCATCGGCGTTGAATGATGCAGCCCAAGATGGCGTTGTTCTGCTTGAGATGAGTTTCGATATCCGGTTGGTTAAGTTTTATCCGGAGGGGTTGACCGAACTTCGCGCATTTATTAAAATGTTGGTTGAGCGGTATCGGGAGCAGATTGATTTGCGTCCAGAACTCGGTTTTGCGCGGGAGTGTGCTGGCGATCCAAAATGGATGAAATTGGCGCATCAAGCAATAGAATTGGGGTTGTTCCAATCAATCGATCTGTATAGTCATCAAGAAGCGTGTGTTCCTGAAGCCGTGAAGCCCTTATACAGAAAGGCAGGCGAAGCGGGAATGAAGCTCAAAGCACACGTTGGTGAGTTTGGGGGTGCGGAAGAGGTCCGACGAACCGTCGAAGTCTTGGATTTGGACGAGGTCCAACACGGTATCGGTGCCGCAGAATCGATAGAAGTGATGCGGTGGCTTGTGGAGCATCGGATACAACTGAACGTGTGTCCAACGAGCAATGTGATGTTGGATGGCGTGTCCGACCTCGCCTCGCATCCCATTCGTGCTTTATTTGATAACGGTGTACCGGTAACAATTAACACGGATGATCTGATGATATTCGGTCAGAGCGTCTCCGAAGAGTATCGAAATCTCTACCGAGCCAGTATTTTCAGCGCGCAAGAATTGGATGATATTCGGTGCGCATCTCTCACTTACGTAAAGGAAACATAAACCGTGTCCAATACACAGAAATGGCAAATTCGACAGGCTCTACCGAGTGAAGTTGAACATTTGAGTGGACTCGCATTCCGTTCCAAATCATATTGGGGTTATTCCGACCAATTTATGCAAGCATGCCTTGCGGAACTCACGATTGACGCGTGCTATATTGAGAATAACCTTACGTTTGTGATTGAAGTGGCAGGAGACACCATAGGGTTCTATTCGTTAGAACACATCTCTGTTGCCGAAGTAGAACTGGGTTTTCTATTTGTGGATCCCGCTTTTATTGGAAAAGGCTACGGTCGAGAGTTAATGATGCACGCCCAAGAAGAAGCGCGGCATCTCAGATATAGTAAAATGATTATTGAAGGAGACCCGAACGCTGAACGATTTTATCGCTCTGCGGGAGGTTCGGTAGTTGGCACAAGAAAATCTGCCAGTATTCCCAACCGTGAACTTCCTATATTCTGTATCAATCTGAACGCATCGGAAAAACCTTGTCCCTCATAATACAACCTAAGTTGCCAGTTGTAATTCCATAGAATTTGCAACTGGAAGTTTGGGATACAATATTAAATCCCGTTGAAGCCTTATGCACACCGATCTCGGTAGCATAAGGTTTTTTTGGCAGTTCACAGATTTCCCAAATTTACTATTGTATTGCAAAAATGTATTGCAAAAAGCAATCCCAACGTGCCGTTTTGCCTTTCTGAAACACAGGCGATTGGGAACTTACTGTGTCTCGGGAATTTACCTCACGGAACAATTCCAAAAAATCTATTTTTTTTACAAGATGCACGTTTTCTATCCCAAAATTTTGTCTTTAATAATTAAGTGCCTGATGGTAGAAACGTGTTGGATTTTTAAATTTCAGAAAATCGACATCCGATGGATGGAAGCACGCCCTTGAGCCACAATGTCTTCTCTAAAGGCATCCGAGTCATACGCGGTATCGGATCTAAAGAAAATAGTTGGGGACAAAATCAAGTTTTTGGAAAAGGAAAGTGAATAATGCAAGTTATAAAAATAGAGGACCTATACAAAACCTTCAAAACTTATAAACGTAAAAAAGGGTTCATCGGTTCAATTCAGACCCTTTTCACAAAGGAATATATCACCGTAAATGCTGTGGACGGTGTGTCCTTTGGTATCAATCAAGGAGAAATCGTCGGATACGTTGGACCGAATGGTGCGGGAAAGTCCACGACGATAAAAATGCTTACAGGCATTCTATACCCAACAAGCGGGGTAGTTGAAGTATGTGGTCTTGTTCCGACAAAGGACAGGAAGCAGAATTTAATGCATATCGGTGTGGTCTTCGGACAGAGGACGCAACTCTGGTGGGATCTTCCACTTATAGAGTCCTTTGAACTTCTAAGGCACATATATAGAGTGCCAGAAAGAATATATAGGGACAATATTGCACTTTTCGCAGAACTTCTTGATATAGATGAGTTTATTAATATGCCCGTCAGACAGTTATCTTTGGGGCAGCGAATGCGAGGAGATATTGCAGCGTCACTCCTTCATAACCCCGACATACTCTACTTGGATGAGCCCACAATTGGACTTGATGTCGTTGTCAAGGAAAGAATTAGGCAATTCATCAAGGAAATAAACATTGAAAGAAAAACGACAGTCATTCTCACAACCCACGATTTGTTGGACATAGAGGCACTTTGCAACCGGATAATGATAATCGATCATGGCAAAGTCATCTACGATGGTTCCATAGATGAAATCAGAAGAAGATTTGGTACAGAAAGCACACTCCTAATTGACTTTAAGGAACCACCGGATGAATTGGAAGTCGATGGGGCACTGGGAATCCAATTAGAAGGGATCAGGGCATCTATAAAGTTTGATAGAAAAAGATTTGCCGCCAGCGATCTGATATCTGAAATCGCTGGAAAGTATCCGGTATTGGACCTCACAATAGAGGATATTTCTCTCGATGGGATCATCCGGGATGTATATGAGGAAGGAAAATTATATGAGAGCGTATCTTGAAATTTGTAAGAAGTCGTTTCAGGAACGGATGGCCTACAGAGGCGAACTCTTGATAAGATTTGTAGGAATATTTATGAGTTTTTATCTCCTTTACATGTTTTGGAAGGCACTCTATGCTAACTCAACTGATGTACAAGGTATCTCGTTCCATTCAATGATCACATATACCATAATGAGTGCCATCATGGGAGGTATCATAAATATCTTTGGCATTCTCAATGTATACCTGGCCTATTGGATGTCAAGTCGGGTGAGAACGGGTGAAATCGTAATGGACATGATGAAACCAACGGATTTCCAACTTTATCTCTTCTCACACTCATTCGGACGACTTCTCTTTAACGTGATTGTTTCAGTACCTATCTTCATATTAGCCATTTTTATTTTTAAAATTTATCTCCCCGATAGTGCGGGGGTGCTCGGGCTCTTTGCCGTTAGCCTGAGTATGAGTTATCTTCTCACTTTTCTCATAGACTTTATGGTATCCTTAGTTTCCTTCTGGACGACTCAAAATCAAGGTGTGGGTGGATTCACACGGCTCATTATAGCTCTTCTTTCAGGGGCGTTTATACCGCTCTGGTTCTTTCCAGAGTGGGCAAGAAATATTCTCTCTTATTTTCCCTTCGCGTCCATATACCATGCTCCCCTTTCTATATATATAGGAAAAATAAAAAGTATTGAGGGTTTTCGCGCAATTTCTTTACAGCTCATCTGGATAGGGGTCTTGTTTGCGGCGAGCCGTCTTTTATGGTTGAAATCAAGACGCAAGCTTATGACACATGGAGGCTAAAGGATGATATTTTATATAAAACTTTTCTTTACTTTCTTTAAACTTAACCTGAAAGCCCAAATGGAATACAGAATCAATTTTATAATGAGTATATTCCACATTTTGATTCTCCAGCTGGGAAATCTTGGGTTGATATGGGTAGTCTTGGATAGCTTCCAAGCACTCAGAGAATGGACATTTGGAGAGATTGCCTTTCTCGTAGGGTTAAGACTCCTTTCCCATGGTCTCTTCACCCTATTCCTGCCCGAGATTTATTGGGGACTCAGTAATTACATAGTCCGAGGCGAATTTGATAGATTTCTACTCAAACCTGTAAACCCGCTGTTTCTCCTCATTACCAACGGCATCATCCTGAGTGGGATCACGGATTTTTCAAGTGGGATTGTAATTTTATGGATCGCTACTAAATCTCTGGAGTTAAATTGGACTTTCATCAACCTGCTGATACTCCTCGTCGTTGTCTTTAGCGGGCTCCTGATAGAACTTTCCGCCTACTTAGCAACTTCATCAGTTGCATTCTGGGTGACTAATCTACAGACATTAAATTTCATAACGTTTCAATTCCATGAACAGTATATCCTTTATCCTGTCAGCATATACGGTAAGCCTATACAGTACTTCCTTACCTTCATAATCCCATTTGCCTTTATCAACTTTTACCCCTCAGCTTATTTTCTTAATAAGCCATCAAGTCTGCTATTTCATTCATACTTCGTATATCTTACACCGATTGTCGCCCTCATATCCTTTGGCGTAGCTTATTTTATCTGGAAACGGGGGATTTTGGCTTACCAGAGCACAGGATCATAACGACAGCCTCCACCGCTCTACACTTCCCTATGCGAACCGACAAACTTCCACTTCAATCAGTAGAGGAACTCTTTATGACTAATTATTGCAATCTTTGGCGAAGAATGCGGATATACTGTTTTTTTCAGTTTAGCTGCTGGCTATTATTTTCAAATTTTCTCTCGGCGGACACTGAATCGATAGAATATCGGATCGAGGCACATCGAACTTTCGCGGACATTAAAATCGACGGTGAACTCACCGAACCAGATTGGCAAGAAGCACAACGCATCGATCACTTTGTTCAATATGAACCGGATGAAGGGGCACCAATGACGCAACCAACAGAGGTTAAAGTGCTTTATGATGATAAATACCTCTACTTCGGCTTTATCTGTTACGACAACGATTTGTCTAAAATGGCCGCCGATAAAATGCGCCGTGACGCTTCCCTGTTTGACAATGACAACGTATTTGTCCTCCTTGACACCTACAACGATCAACGAAGTGGATTTTTCTTCCGCATCAACCCGTTAGGTGCCATGGAAGATATTGCCGTGATGGATAACGGAGACAGCCGAAATGAGAATTGGGATGCTGTCTGGGAATGTCACACTAAAATCAATGAAAGCGATTGGAGCGCGGAGATCGCTATTCCTTTCAGCCAACTCCGCTTTAAAAAGAGCAACAATATAGTTTGGGGGGTAAATTTTGGACGGAGCATCCAACGTAATTACGAAGAAGGAACTTGGGCACCGGTGCCAAGGGCATACAGATGGCGAGCCATCTATCGCACAGCCAACCTGGGGTGTTTGATCGGTTTAGAAAATATCGTACCACGAACACATCTGGAACTATTGCCTTATGTCTTACCAGGGGTGAGTGAAAAAAAAGCATACAATGAAACGAATATTTTGCTCGATACCGGATTGGATATCAAGTACAGTTTGACCTCAAATCTGACAGCAGATGCCACCTTCAACACCGATTTTGTCCAAGTTGAAGCCGATCAGGAACAAGTAAACTTAACCCGTTTCAGTCTCTTCTTTCCCGAAAAGCGACCCTTCTTCTTAGAAAGCGCAGCCTTGTTTGATTTCGGTATTCCGCGCACCGGTTTTCGTCAGCCGCCACCCTTGTTGCTTTTTTACAGTCGTCGCATCGGGATTCAAGATGGGCATGCTATCCCGATTCTTACCGGAGGCAAGATCACAGGAAAAATTGGGTCTTATGGGGTAGGTCTGCTAAACGTATTTACCGATAAATTTCACGCGGAAGGAACTGACGTACCACGCACAAATTACTCCGTATTCCGTATGACACGAGATCTTTTTAAAGGCTCAACTGTTGGTATGATTGCTATCAACAAACAGGATTCCGATACTTACAACCGGGCAGGCGGATTTGATTTCGTGTATCGCCCCATCGATAGTCTAAGTCTTCGCGGGCTATGGGCTCGCACGTTTGAAGAAGATGTGTCAGAAGAACAAGATGCTTTGTACTTCGGAGGCACGTCGGAAACCAATAATTTTCGTGTTATCGGATCATATACAGACATAGGTAAGAACTTTAACCCAGAAGCCGGATTCGTCTGGCGAAGAGGGAGTCGTCGTATTCGTAGCGAATTCCTTTATACCCCCCTACTCGGTAAATTCGGGATTCGTCGAATCTGGACAGGACCAGAGTCCAGCTTTATTCTCAATCGAAACAATGAATTAGAAACCAGAGACTTTAGATTCGTTACCGGAGGTGAATTTGAAAGCGGAATGGTGTTTCAGCGGTTTAATTACCAAGTGCAGCGAACCTTTGATCGTCTCTATGAGGACTTTGAGATCCGAGAGGGGATTATTATTCCGACTGGAGAGTATAATTTCACTTCTTTCAAGGCTCTTATATCTACTGATGACAGTAAAATGATTTCAGGTTTGTTTGTTGTGAATTTTGGTGACTTTTTTAACGGCGAGAGACGTGGTTTTGAGATCACCGCGGACTTCAGACCGAGCAGACGTTTCCGTTTTCAACCGCAGTACGAATTTAACCGCGTCATACTCGAAAATAAGACATTTGACGCCAATGTCTTTGGAGCGCATGTCTCCTATTCCTTCTCCACCGCTCTTTTTGCCAGACTTTTCGCCCAATGGAACAGTGATCAAGACCTTATAGCTACGAACTTTTTGTTGAACTATATCTACCGTCCCGGTGGCAACTTCTATCTCGTCTTTAACCAAATATACGATACCCAAGCAGAAAGGACAGATTTTATAGATTCTACACTTGTCGCTAAAATGACTTACTGGTGGAATCCATAAAACCGTGCCTACGGGGACCAACACGCTAAAGAGACAATCAACTGTTTACAAAAATTGCTTTTAATTGGTAGTTCACTTTACAATAAGATTATACAAACCGTTCTGATTAAACCTATTGTCGAATGCAGGCACTCGAATTTACAGTTTAGGAGGGTTTCCGGTGGAAAGAGAAAATGATGCACAACTCATTCAGGATACGTTGGCAGGCGATGATGAAGCATTTAATGCTTTGGTGCGAAAGTACCAAAAGAGCGTTCACGCTCTTGCGTGGCGAAAAATCGGTGATTTTCAGGACGCTGAGGAGGTAACCCAAGACACTTTCCTGCAAGCATACAAAAAACTTTCGACGCTCAGGAACCCTCACCAATTCGCTGGATGGCTGTATGTTATCGCAAACCGGCTTTGTCTCAATTGGATTCAAAAACAGAAGTCTGCCATACAATCCTTAGAGGACACGCCTATGAAAGAAATCGAGAATGCGTCGTATACACATTATGAATCCGCGCGACGTGAGACAGCAGCCGGTGAGTATCGCCTTGAACGCGCCAAAAAACTGCTCGCAAAACTGCCGGAAAGTGAGCGCACTGTCGTCACCCTTTACTATCTCGGTGAGATGAGCACCAAGGAGATTAGCAGATTCTTGGGAGTGTCCGTAAACACCATTACCAGTCGGCTCCAGCGCGGACGAAAGCGTTTACAAGACGACCAAGAACATCTCATCGAAGAAGTCCTCGGCGGCACGCAGATACCGGCGCGTTTAAGCGAGAGCATCAAGCGGCAAATCGCCGACATGAAACCTACACCGTCGCCACCTGGAAAACCGTTGCTACCGTGGAGTGCTTTCAGCACGGCTGTGATTCTGATTATATTGACACTCGGGGTCAGCAACCGATATCTCGCCCGTTTTCAGAGACCTTACAACTTTGAGGCACAATCTGAACCTACCATTGAAATCATTGAGGCACCTATCGTTTTTGATGTTGAATCGAAACCTGATGTGCGAAATCAAATTGGACGAGTTACGTCTTCAGACAACAACATAGGGACGAGTTCGCAGACTTTTGAGCACGTTTCAACATCTAATGCACAAGAAAATTTCTCTAAGTTTTCCAGAGCACAATGGATACAAGGGAATGCCCCACCAGGCGGGCATGTCCTTAATATTTTTGCTGAACCTGAAGGCACCCTGTATGCTGCTTCACCAACAGGGATGTACAGACTTGCTGCAGGCGCGACGACATGGACACACATCAACGCAAATATCCCGATTGATAAATATTTCATGCCGATGGCAACGCATAAAGGAACCCTTTATATCGTCTCCGCTGATGAGATATTTACTTCAGACGATACGGGTGAGACGTGGAATTCGATGGGTTCTCGCCCCAAGGGATACCCTATTGGACTCATTATCATGGGCACGCCACAGGCACCTATTACGATGTATCTTGCCCTTCAACATAAACAGATTTTTCGTTCTACAGATGGTGGAATGAAATGGAACCGCTTCAATGACGGACTAAGAAACGAAAGGATTTCTTCCATAGCGACTGTTGGAAAAATAGTGTTCGTTGGCACGAATCGCGGACTCTATCGTCTCGATTCAGATATTTGGAAAAAGGTGTCGGTAGGTGCATCACAAACCGTCTATTCCTTGGCAGTGTTTAATAATAATGTTTATGTTGCAATGGGGCCTGATCTGCCGCATCACGATTCAGATATTTGGAGAAAGTCGCCGGTAGATGCGCCACAAACTGTCTATTCCTTGGCAGTGTTTAATAACAATCTGCATGCTGAAACAGGTCCCTACCGACTCGGATTCACACCAATAGAGGTAGGGAAACCAGCGGTGCCGAACAGCGAGTCACATCCAGTTAGAATCTTCCATTCAGCTGACTTGGGAGCGTCATGGACCGAAATAACGCAGATAGACAAACCTGACTCGCAGGCGGGAGCATCCAGTATAACCGTTTTAGCCGCCGGTCAAACGATCTTAACTTTGGGTGCTACACAATCTCGTTCGACAGATGGTGGAGATACGTGGACCGAGTTCAGAGTTGACACGGATATGCCCATGATCAGCAACCTTCCAGTCTCCGTAGCGGTGAACGAGACAACATTTTACAAGGCTGGTGCCTCTGGTATTCATCGCACAACCGATAGCGGTAAATCGTGGCATCTATTTATGGATGGAATAGCAGGAACAAGGACAAACAACCTACTTGTCTTCAATAACAGATTATACGCGCATACCGGCTATGAAGTTTATCAATCAACAGATGAAGGTGGGACTTGGAAAAAACTTTCGATTGCTGGGGAGTTTTCTACGGCGGCGACTCCGTTTGACCCCTTAAAACAGGGCAGGTCCCGCGTCCATATCTCTTTCGATTCAAAGCTGATGGTTGACGGTAACACCCTTTATTTCGTTTCACCTGAAAAACACATCTTGCGAATTTACCGTTTATCTGCGGACGGCAATACGCTAATTCCTGTTCAAGACTTTTCCACTCACGACCCAGATTCACTATCTCCTCTGCCCGAAAAAGAGGCGAAAATCAAAGCGATTGTTGTCAATAATAATGTATTCTACGCAGAACACAGACAAAGACTTTTCAAGTGGAAACTCGGGGATCCCAAATGGACGGATACCGGATTGATAAACACTGATAAACACCCTAATGCGGATATGAAAAATGGTTTCACGGTAGCAGTTTCAGAAGAAACCGTCTACGTCGGTAAGCGAGATGGTCAACTATTTCAATCGCTGGATAGTGGAAAAAACTGGAAAGATATTACGCTAAGCCTGCCCCTTCGCTTTACGCATTTCAACGAGATCCTCTTTGTAGGCTCAACGGTTTATGTCGCAACAGACGCAGGTGTCTTGGCTTCACAAACCGGCGAACACTGGCACGTGATAACTGATAACCTTGGAGAGCGTCCCAGCATAAACAGATTTGCTATAGATGGTATAACAGTTTATGGCACTGACGATGCGGGTGTCTACCGTTTGGACACCCTTGGCAAGTGGAAGCAGATTTCTTCAGAAGTTTTAGGGGACGTTAATTCTCTCGCCGTCCTTAACAATCAACTCTATACTGCTATTAATGAACGAGGGATTTTTCATATCTCACTTGGCGAAGAATAGATGAAACAAACACCCTCACTTAATTTGTATTATGAATATGGATTTCGTTGAAGCACTCTCCACAGATAATTTGACTGCTATAAGGGCAATCCCCAAAACTGACGTTCACTGTCATGCTTTCTTCAGTACGCGATTAGAGAACGTAGAACGTTGGATAGGGCATTCTCTAACAAAACCGCCCCCCAAGATGAATGGACTTGAAGAGATGATGGCATACGCCGACGCTGTCTTAGCATCTCCCATCAAACACCGTGAAGGTTTCGAGTTCGTAGGCGTGTCGGCGATGAATGACGCAATTCAGGATGGCGTTGTTATGCTTGAGATGAGCTTCGATATCCGTCTGGCAGAATTCTATCCTGACGGGGTGTCTGGACTTTGTGCGTTTATTGAAACGTTGGTTGAGCGATTTCGGGGACAGGCAGATTTACGTCCAGAACTCGGCTTTTCCCGTGGAAATGCTGACGATCCGAAACTAACGCGCTTCGCATACGAGGCGGTAGAATTCGGGATATTTCAATCAATTGATCTTTATAGCCGTCAAGAGGTGTGTCCACCTGAGGTCATGAAACCGTTATTTACAAAAGCACGCGAAGCGGGAATGAAACGCAAAGCACACGTTGGCGAGTTTGGCGGTGCGGAAGAAGTCAGGCGGACGGTTGAGGTTCTTGACTTAGACGAGGTTCAGCACGGTATCGGTGCCGCAGAATCGATAGAAGTGATGCGGTGGCTTGTGGAGCATCAGATACAATTGAACGTGTGTCCAACGAGCAACGTGATGTTGGGAGGTGTGTCCGACCTCGCCTCCCATCCGATTCGCGTCTTATATGACAACGGCGTACCTGTGACAATTAACACAGACGATCTGATGATATTCGGTCAGAGCGTCTCCGAAGAGTATCGGAATCTCTACCGTGCTGGCATCTTCAGCGCGCAAGAATTGGACGATATTCGGCGCGCATCCCTCGCAGGAACGACTTTCCAGTTGCGATAGTCCCATATAGGTGCGAATCCGTGTATCGACCTACTGAAGACCGCGATAACACTTGTAAGAGTGTTCTAATCCGGCAACTGACAACTGATAACCGAAAATCTCTGATGGTGTATACTTCCAGACTGACTCTGGTTACTCGGTCCTGGGTTGTCTGGCAGTTGGGTTTCTTTGTAAACGGATTTTTGAGTCTTTCAACGGCAGTTCAATACGGGCACCGTTGTGTAGATGCGATTCAATGATGCCAAAAATTAGTTCAGTGCTGGCATACGCGCACCGGACGCCGCCTCGAGTCGGTTGCCCTGTATCTAAGGCGTGAACAAGGTCTTTAACCAAGTTTGCGGTGCTACTGGTGTGTTCAAATGCAGGAAAGGTTTCAGGAACCTGACATGCCCTCCATCCGGGTATATCTTGCTGCTTACGGAGATGCCACTGCCAACCGTTGTTCCAGCAGGTAACGGTTCCGCCATCACAAATCGCTTCCCATTCACTACTCCGTGGCGTTAGCAAGGCATGTGCCGTCACACCATTTTCAAATTGGATTGTTCCACCGCCAGACGGATCCGCTCGCAGTTCATTCCCATCAAAAACCGAATCGCCTTGTGGGAGATACCCGGTGATCCAACTCGCAGGCGCATCGCTATTCAAACGTAAAATCAGGTCTAAGTGATGGCTGGCTGAGTTGAAAAGTGTACCGTTTGAATAGATAATCAAGGTGCGTAGGTTACCAATTTCACCACTGTCAATGATCTCTTTCATCTTGTCGAAACCTGTATGCCACCGGCGATTTGTGCCGAGGTTAAAGGCGACATTGTTTTGTTCGACCGCAGCCACCATTGCTGCGGCTTCATCCATAGAAGCCGCCATCGCCTTTTCGGCATAGATGGCTTTCACACCGTGCTCTGCTGCGTAAATAACAATTTCTGCGCGATGCTCTGGTTGTGTGGCGACACTGACAATATCAGGTTGTTCTTTTTCAAGCATGTCCCGATAATCGGTGTATTGATTCGCTTTTGGGACATTATATCGGTTTCCAAAATGCTCCATTACGTCTGGACGCAGATCCGCACATGCGACAAGGTCGGTTCTTTCTTCGGCAAAATAGCCTGCGGCATGGGAATAAGGTAACTGAATCGCTTCGTAATCGGGGACTTCGTTATCAATAAATGCACCCATCCGGCTACAACCAATAACAGCGGCACGATACGTTTTCATTGGTATTCTCCTTATCCTGAATCAAATGATTCGATCGGTCCTTCTACTGCATTCGATCAATTCTTCACTCATGAAAAGAATAACCAATTTCGCGAAACACGTCAAGAAAAATCAGCACATCATTCACGTGATGCCTTCTAAAGTGCATCCAAAATTGTATGTAGGTGACAGATTATAGCGTTTATCAGAGCCTCAGCGAACGTTCCTTCAAATCATTTGCGAAAATTAGTGATGATTCAGGGAAAATAAAACAAACAAAGGTAATTGAAACATAATGGCAATGTCTGTTTACGCGGGCACCACTTTAAGTGAAGCGGAAAAGATTATCGCAGGCGATTACTCGGCTTTTGACTGGCGGGAGCGTGTCACCTATAGCCGGGTGTATCTTGGCATGAATCCCGCGATTCGGGATGCGGAGAATGCCCTTGACACTGACGAAGACAAACCCGTCGTTGTGGCATTGCTACTCAAATCGGAGAAGATGCTTGTCAAAGACCGAGTTAGGCGTCTCAGTGCGATCAAAGGCGCACGAATTATACCGGACGCGGAACTCCTCAAACGGACAGGTTATCTTTTCGACAACGAAAAATTGATCGGACTTCCCGAGGGTATCGTGATGCGTGCGAGCAGCGGTATTTACATTGTGCAGTGTGATGCGAATCAATACCAATGCTCGCTACGCGGAAAACGAGATGCGTTTAGCACAAATCAGCAGATATTTGTTGGGGACCGCGTCAAAATTCAGGTGATTGATGAATCACATGGTACGATTGCAGCCATTCTGCGACGCAAGAGCCAATACAAACGGAGTGGAACACAATCCAAACGGGGTATTCTCATCCCGAATCTCGATGGACTCATCATCGTATCTTCTGTAAAAGAACCACCCATCTGGCAGCGAATGCTGGACAGGTTCCTCGTTATCGCCGAGGCATCAGGCATTGAACCCCTCATCTGTTTCAATAAAATTGATATGCTCGAAAACCGATCGGAAGTGGAGTCGATAGCCGCGATTTATCAGAAAATCGGTTATCGGACACTCCTGACGAGTGCAACGACTGGCGAGGGAATCGAGGATTTGAAAGCGTGGATGAAAGGAAAGATTTCGGCACTCACTGGATTATCCGGGGTCGGAAAATCTTCGCTCTTGAACGCCATCCAGCCCAATCTGAAATTGAAAACAAACGCAGTGAATCCGAGACGTGGTGGAAGACACACGACCGTTGCGACCCAACTTTACAACTTGGATTTCGGCGGTTTTATTGCCGATACACCGGGGCTTCGAGAATTAAATTTTTGGGACATCGAGACTCGCCTGATCGACCGCTATTTTCCAGAGATACGCTCACTACAAGAGCGTTGTATGAAAAATCATTGCACGCATATTGATCAGGAAGGTTGTCGTGTGGATGTAGCCTTGAGAAAAGGTGACATTTCACAGTCTCGGTATGAGAGTTACTGTGAATTTCGAAAATAGAGCAATTAATAACTATAACGTGCGTTTGAAAAAAGTTTAGCCTTTGGAAAAGCAGAGGTAAATCGCTACTTTGCTGAAGTTCATGTTTGAATAGATAACTATCGGAAAAAACACGAAAAATTATCGGAATGATTCTTTTCAATACTAATAAATTATAATAAGAAGGATAGTGTATGATCTTTAAATGCTTTTCATTTTTTATCGTGCTGACTCTAGTTCCAGTTGTTACTTTAACCATCCTACCATCAAATGGTGTAGCGCAAGATTACACCCAAATACGTTTACCCGAAGGTGCCAAAGCGCGGTTGGGTAAGGGGGAGATCTCTAACATAGCATATTCTCCCGATGGCACGCGTTTGGCGGTTACTGGGAATCTGGGCGTCTGGATATACGATGTGCAAAGTGGTAATGAAATCGACCTACTCATTGGACATCACGGCGGTGTTTCTGATGTATCGTTTTCCCCTGATGGTCAGACGCTAGCGAGTGGGAGCTGGGACAGAACCATCCGCTTGTGGGATGTTCACACAGGAGTACACAAACACACACTCATTGGACATCGTGGTGGTGTCTCTGACGTATCGTTTTCGCCAGATGGTGAGATGCTGGCGAGTGGCGACAAATACGGAACTATCCGCTTGTGGAATGTCAACTCTCGAACTTCCACGCACACCCTTACTGGATATGTGAATGCGGTTCTTAGCGTATCGTTTTCCCCCGATGGGAGAACACTGGCAAGCGGCGGCGGAAACGGAACCATCCACTTGTGGGATGTTCATACAGGAGTTCTCAAACACACACTTATTAGACATACGGGGAATGTCTATAGTGTAGCATTTTCCCCAGATGGTCAGACGCTGGCAAGCGGCAGCGCAGATGCAACTATCCGCTTGTGGGATATAGACACAGGCACTCTCAAGGATACAATCACTGGACATGCGGGGAATGTCTATAGTGTAGCATTTTCCCCAGATGGACAGACGTTGGCGAGTGGGAGCTGGGACAGAACCATCCTTTTATGGGATTTTCGCGTGGGCACTCTCAAGCAGATCTTTACTGGAAATTTGGTTCGCGTCAATAGCATATCGATTTCGCCAGATGGTCAGACGTTGGCAAGCGGCGGCAAAGATGCAACTGTCCGTTTGTGGGATATAGACACAGGCACTCTCAAGGATACAATCACTGGACATGCGGGGAATTTCAGTAGCGTATCGTTTTCTCCAGATGGACAGACATTGGCAAGTGGAAACCGTTGGGGATTCGTCCGAGCGTGGGATGTTCACACAAGAACTCTCAAGCACACCCTCAAGCATACCTTTGCTGGACCTTCGGAAGCTGTCAGTAGCGTATCGTTTTCTCCAGATGGACAGACGTTGGCGAGTGGGAGCGCGGACAGAACGATTCGCTTGTGGGATATAGACACCGGAACTTCCAAGAATATAATCATTGGACATTCGAGTTATATCAGTAGCGTAGCATTTTCTCCAGATGGACAGACGTTGGCGAGTGGGAGCTGGGACGGAACTATCCGCTTGTGGGATGTTCATAGAGGTGCATTTGTGCGCGCCCTCCCTAAATATAGGAGTAAAGTTCATGACGTATCGTTTTCGCCTGATGGTCAGACGCTGGCAAGTGGTGTCGGCAGAACCATCTGCTTGTGGGATGTCAACTCTGGAACTCTCAAACACACCTTTACTGGGCATTCGCAAGCTGTCTATAGCGTAGCATTTTCTCCAGATGGACAGACACTGGCAAGTGGGAGCGATGACGACACCATCCGCTTGTGGGATGTTCACACAAGTACCCTCAAGCACACCCTTACTGGACATGCGTATAATGTCTATGGCCTGGCGTTTTCCCCTGATGGTCAGATACTGGCAAGCGGTGGCTGGGACGACACCATCCGCTTGTGGGATGTTCACACAGGAATCCTCAAGCACACCTTTACTGGACATAAGGATTGTATCGATACTAATTTTCCTCCTACTAACGTCCATAGCGTAGTGTTCTCTCGTGATGGTCAGATGCTGGCAAGCGGCGGCGTTGATACGATTATTGTTTGGGATACTTCGGCATTCGTACCGCATACCAAAGCACTCATGGAAGATATTAACGGTGATGATGTCGTCAATATTCAAGATCTCGTGCCTTTCACAGCTATAGTTGCTGCCGAACGCGACGCTAAAGCGAATGGGGACCGACTATTATGGGGTGGTGCTACCTTTGTGCTCAGTGTAGTTGGGGGTTACTTGCTGGGTTCACCTCAATTACCAGCGATCTCCTTTAGTACTAGCCGCGAAAATAGCTTTGTAGGCAGTTGTCTACTCGGCTCAGTGGGGGTCATTGGAGCGATTGCCTATAACCCTCTTGTGCCTTCAGAGCACTTACTTGGAAAATCACCAGAATACGTCATGCTTTACACCGAAACTTACAAGGAAAAAATTAAAAGCCTGCGGGCAAGATCAGCTTTGTTAGGTTGTCTGGGTGGATCACTCACCGCAGGTTTACTCTTAGGGTCCTTTACTTTCCAATAATACGAAGTGTACTGCCACCGGAAATTTAGACCACTCTCTAATATAAGATTGTGCTACAATGACAATCTATTTGAAAGGAGAATTCCGATGGCGAAACGAAGAAGATTCACTGCTAAGTTTAAAGCCGAAGTTGTGCTTGAGGTGCTCCGCGGTGAAAGTTCACAGGTTACCGAACTCTGTCGACGTCATAACCTCAGCGAAAAATAGGTCTCAACATGGAAACGCCAACTTCTTGAAAATGTTGAAACCTTCTTTGAGTCGGCAGATAAGCAGTCAAGCGAGTCAGCGGATCGGATCGTTCAACTTGAACAACTCGTTGGTAGGTTGACGCTGGCGTTGGAAACCAAAAAAAGCATCGACTTTGTTGGATTGACGCTGTCTGAACAGCGACACATCGTTGAGACGTTGCGCCAGGAGTATTCCATGCGAGAGATTTGTCAGACGCTGGATTTCAACAAGAGCACCTTCTATTATCAACCGAAAATCGACACCTCTCAAGACGTGCTGCCAACGGAAATACAGCAGTTAGCGGCGGCGTATCCGACCTATGGATATACTAAAGAGGCGAGGTTACAAACCTCGCCAGCGGAGGTGGAGGTTTTCGCTTCTATTGAGATTGCCTCGCAGTGAGAGTTATTTGTAGGTTTTACCATAAAATCGCGATGCTGTTGGTGAACTCTGGAGTTGAGATGCCCTCCAAAATCCTAACCCAGTCTCAATCACAAGCATCTCTCATCTAATTACGGAGTGAAATTTGTGAGTGCAAGACTATGCATTATGACGGCTTACGCTGACGAAACGCATACACTTCTGAACATCTTGGGTCAGGAGGTCGGTGATTCGGTTGATTGGAACAGCAGGCTACAGTTTGAGTGGTCCGATGAAAACAAAAAATGGGTTGTCATGCAGTCAGGTATGGGCAAAGTGCGTGCGGCATCGATGTGCCAGATGATAATAGACACATATCAGGTAGACACTTTCTTTGAGTTCGGATTTGCCGGTGGTTTAGCCGATACCTTGAATATCGGGGATATTGTTGTGATTACGGGTGTCTCCGAACACGATGCGCCAAATCGATCAGAGATCCAACGTGAGCAAGAGGCTTGGCGAGATCGTCTCTTTGATGCTTCTTCATCCTCAATACACAAGTTCGCAAATACGCTATCAACAGATCCCAATGTTACGCTTACAAAAGCCGCAGTAATCTGCGGGGATATGGACGTGTACAATCGTGAAATTAGGGACAAAATCGCGATAGAAAGTGGAGCCGTCGCAGTGAATTGGGAATCATCAGCGATTGTGGATGTCTGTGCGATTAATAACGTCGAGTATGTCGGTATCCGCGTTATATCTGATCTGTGTGTTGAAGAGGATAGCGGACCTATTCCCGATGAACGGATTGAACGCTTACGCAGATCCACTACCGCGTACGTAAATGCCTTAGTGGACTTCAGTAAATGTTAGCGGGGATAGGAAAACAGTTTAAGGGAAGCCTTATACTGGAGAATGACTTGGACTATGGAAGAACATGTATCTGACGCAGAACTGATGAAAATACAGGTTGAGGCACTATTCACACAGGATGAGAATGGACACCTTCAACGTATCAATGAACCTTCTGGGGATGGAAAACCAGCACCTCGTTTCTTCTTCGGATACACCAACGAAAGTTCAATCTGTAGGTTCCGGCACGACCTTCCCGACCATGTAGTTGCACAACTGAAGGTTGTCGCCGCTACTGAAGCAATTTCTATGAGTTCCCAGAAAATTCCAAGGAGTCATAGGCAATTCGAGGATATTCTTCAAAGTCACGCACCGATTGAACGGGTCTGGATCGGGCCTGCTTATCGCTTTCCTGAACATATTGCGCCCCCAACAAGAACAGTCCGACTATCACGTGAGAATGCAGAACTCCTAAACGGAGATTTCACCGAAATGGTATCGGAACTCAATAGTTCACAGCCCTATTTAGGGATCATAGAGGATTCACAAGCAGTCTCAATTTGCCGGAGTGTCCGCATATCATCACATGCGCATGAAGCAGGTGTTGATACGTTGGCGGGTTATCGTCGGCGTGGGTGTGCAACGTCGGTTGTCGCGGCTTGGGCACTCGCTGTCCGTGCCTTGAACCGCATGCCTCTTTATAGTACTTCGTGGGACAATGTGGCTTCTCAAGGTGTAGCACGACGATTAGGCTTAGTGCAGTATGGTGTAGATTATCATGTAACATAAAGTCCAATTGATTTGGTATAAGTCGCTTTAGAGTGTCGATTCAGACAACTGTGAATTTGACATCCACCCTACATTATGATAGGATACAGCATTAGTGATAGAAACCAACCAGCGATTAGGAGGAACGCCCCATGCGATGGATGACAAATCGATATAATACTCTTCTAAACAAAGGAACCTGCAGTCCGTTTTACTTGATACTTATCAGTTGGATGTTGCTTCTCACTTTCACTTCGGTGGGGTTCGCGGATGAATTGGATCTGGTTACTGAGGTAGAATTTCAACCGTTCGCATCAGCCACCCAACGACTCATTCAAGCGTTGGACTATCTCGGCTCACCCCTCTCTGAAGACGATCTTTCAGCAATCCAGACAGCCTTGGTTTCCGATAACTACACACAGGCAATTGTTGACATCCAAAAAATTCTTGACGCATACTGTTTGACCGGTGTCAATATCAACCCTGAGAGCCGCGTGAAGGTTAAGGAAGGTCGAGTAAATAAGGAACTGATGCAACAGGGTTGGCGCACCTTCTTGGTAAAGGTTCACAACGAGGCTGGCGTAACAGCCCCTTTAGCTGCTGAGAGTGCGAACGCGACACCCCTGTATAAGCGTTCCAGTGGAAGCCCTGACCCAGAGACGACTGTTCCCAAGAGTGACATTCCGCACCGGTTTCTCGATATTGAGGTCTATTCCAACCCACCCTTGAAGTCGAGCCTTTCGGGATTGGAACTGGAGTATCGTATCATTCAACTCTACAGCCGCGATGCGGGCAAACGGGAAGCGACGCTCGGTTTCAATGTCGGTCAGGGAACACAGGACATCGGCTTTCGTAGTGAAGTTCCTATCCTATTCGATTGTGTGCCAGCGGTAGACGTAACGCTTGAGGTATTAGATTTCGACGGAAAACCGACAACCGCTTCCTTTATCATTCGTGACGAATTGAACCGTGTGTATCCATCACGCGGACGGCGATTGGCACCCGATTTCTTCTTTCACAACCAAATCTATCGGCACAACGGCGAATCGGTGCTTCTGCCACCCGGCACATATACTGTCGAATACACACGGGGACCGGAATACCGAGTAAAGACCCAAACCATTACCATTCCGAATACCGAGACGCATCAAGAGACCTTTCATCTGGAAAGATGGATCCACATCGCCGCAGAAGGCTGGCGTTCCGGGGACCATCATGTCCACGCTGCGGGTTGTGCGCACTATGAAAGCCCGACTGAGGGTGTCACACCGGAAGACATGATGCGACACATTCTCGGAGAGGACCTCAATGTAGGGTGTGTCCTCTCGTGGGGACCCTGTTGGTATTTTCAGAAGCAGTTTTTTGACGGCAAGGTTCACGAACTTTCGACTGATGATTATATAATGCGCTACGACGTAGAAGTTTCGGGTTTTCCTTCCTCACACGCCGGACACCTCTCATTGCTCGCTTTGACTGAGGACGATTACAGCGGCACCGAGCGCATAGAGGAATGGCCGAGTTGGGATCTCCCTGTCCTCCAATGGGCAAAAGAGCAGGGAGCCGTGACAGGCTTCAGTCACAGCGGTTGGGGTTTGAAAGTGGATGGAGACGAACTTCCGAACTACAACATGCCCCCTTTTGACGGTATCGGTGCGAATGAATATATCGTGGATGTCGTTCACGACGCTGTTGATTTCATATCCACAGTGGACACACCCGCGGTTTGGGAACTGAATATCTGGTATCATACCCTGAACTGTGGTTTTCGCACGCGAATCAGTGGCGAGACGGATTTCCCTTGCATTTACGGTGAACGCGTCGGATTAGGTCGTATCTATGTGAAAATGCCTGCTGGCTCCCTCGACTTCGATGCATGGGCTGCAGGATTGCGAGATGGGCGTTCCTACGTCGGAGACGGTAAAAGTCATCTGTTAGACTTCACTGTGGGGGGCGTACCCGTTGGAGAGAAGACGACAGCTGGAGAGATTAGTCAGTTGGATCTGGCAGCACCCAGCACAGTGAGCATTAACGCTCGTGTCGCGGCACGACTTAATGAGGAACCTAACCCTGATCTCCAGAATCGCCCCTTAGATCAGCAACCGTATTGGGACATTGAACGCGCTCGCATCGCGGAAGAACGGAAAGTACCTGTTGAACTCATTGTCAACGGTCAGGCGGTTGAAACGCAAGAAATTGTGGCTAACGGTGAAATCGTGCCTGTTCAATTTGAGACATCTATTGACAGATCCAGTTGGGTTGCGTTACGAATCTTCCCGTCGTCTCATACGAATCCTGTTTTCGTTATTGTAGATGGGAAACCGATCCGAGCGAGCCACAGAAGTGCGCAATGGTGTTTAGATGCCGTGGAAGTCTGTTGGAACGAAAAGGTTGATCGCATCCGAGAAGAGGAACGTGATGCCGCTCGTGAGGCGTATAACGTAGCATCGCAGACATATCAAAAGATTCTTGAAGAATCCGATGTAGATTAAAATGAACTTTCTAAGGAGCAGTACCATGAAACTTACGCCCCAAGAGGTCGAACAATTCAGACGTGTAGGCTATCTCAATATAGAAAAACGACTCATTGATGACGAACATCTTACCGTGTTACGCGAACATTACGACGCACTATTTGCGCAGAAACGCGACACAATCGGTGAAGGTTTGCGCAACCTGGCAGTCGTCGGGGACACGGAAAGCGATGAGGATGCCGATCGCGACGAAGAAATGTTACAGATTATGGAGATGTGGCGGCTCGATGAAGAATATCGGAAGTTGCTCTACCACGATCCCCTGTTAGACATCGCCGAGAGTTTAATCGGAGCCGACATCCAGTTATTCCATGACCAGGCTCTCTACAAACCCGCCTATCACGGCGGTGAGGTGTATTGGCATCAGGACAATGCATATTGGCAGTGCGACCCGCCCAATCTTGTGAGCATCTGGATAGCACTCGATGACGCCGACGAGGAAAACGGTTGTATGAACGTTATCCCCGGCAGTTATTTAGAAGGACTGGCGGCGCACGGACGCGCTGAGTCAGAGAAGGGTAAATTACCAGCGTTGTTAGAGGTAGATGCTGATGCGGATCGTGCTGTCCCCGTACCAGTTGGTGCCGGATGCGGGATGGTTCATCATTGCATGACACTCCACCAAACGGATCCGAACCGCTCCTCCCGAGACCGTCGGGCGATGGTCCTCCATTACATGCCATCGGGTACCCGGAATCGCGATGGCGAGGTGATGAAAGACCATCCACTGCTACGCGGAAATCAATTGGCGTAGAGCAAGTCGCTACTGCTCCTTTTGGAGTTCTCATTGCTTTTTCCGGAGCAAGACAATGCGGATCGAGTTAACTGATGCAGAACAATTAGACGGAAAAATGTGTGCCGCTCATCTTGATTTAGCGAACCGGCTACTGCGAGAAGTAGGTGCCGTGATCCTTGAAAATGCTGTGCCGCTTGAGATCGTCAAAGAAGCGCGAACCGCTTATTTTGATGCAATCCAGCGTGGCATGGTCCGTAAGATTCGTCATGCCCTAGAAATGCCGTTTCTCCATCATCAATTTATCACGAACCCGTTCTCGCTCCAAGTCATTGAAGCTGCGATGGGTAAGAAGGTGGCCCTGTTTCGCTGTGGGATTCACGATGTGCCACCCGATATAGACGGAAACCAAGTCGAAAAGTCCCCTCACCGCGACGGCAACCATCTATTTCCTGAACTGCCGTGTGTGCTCCCCGTCTCAGGTATCTATGTTATAGTAAAGCCCGTAATTAATTATACATTTTTATAATTTCATCAATGGATTTCTCAGCGTTGTATTGACGGATGCGTTTGATAATAGCGAAATCCTTCTCAATGGGGTTCAACTCCGGTGAGTAGGGTGGCAGAAATAACAAACTCGCTCCTGTCGCTGCGATCAAATCCGCAGTTTGCCAACCTTTGTGGAAGGAGGCATTATCCAAAATCACAACGTGCTTGTTGTTGAGCAAAGGACACAACATCTCCGAGAGCCATGTGTTGAACGCAATCGCATCACAACTGCCCTCGAAAAGCACAGGCACCCTGAAACCTGCCTCAAACCGTGCCGCAATCAACGTCGTGCTTGTATATCGGTTGCTTGGCACTTTCGCAGCGACACCCATCCCTTTGGGGGCATAAGCATACTCGCGAAAAGTCGTTTCGCTGAAACCCGTCTCATCGAGATAAACCGGCACTTTGCCACCGCCCTGGGTTTCTTGCTCAAGTGCTGAGAGATAAGCATCTCGTTTCATAGGACATTGTTCTTTATAGGTGCGGGTCTTTTTTTTCGCGTGATATTGAGTTTGCCAAGCGCATAGTAGATACCGTGTCTGGAGACACCGAAATGGGCGGCACGCTCCTTTTGAGTGGCATCGGGAAAATCGCAGACATGTTGCCGCAGGGCATCATAATCAAGGGTTCGGGGACCTCGGGGACCCGGCTTTTCACACCTCAACGGGTCTTGAGCATTCAGCCACGTATAAATACACGTCCGAGAGACCGAAAACCTTCGCGAAGCTTCTGCTTTACTGCCACCCTTACTAATAAAGTCAAGCACGCATTTGCGTAAATCTGATGAATAACTCATAAGACGAAAGTATCGCATAAATCTCAGAACCTGTCAACTTATTTAAGGGCTTTACTATAATATTCCATTCGTCGATTTCTTAGAAGAAAATGGAGCCACAAAGATCTGGCCCGGTTCGCATCTGATTATGGATTCTCCACCCTCAGATGTTCAAAATCTGGGCGAACGAAGTAAGCACCTACCCGCGCTACAAGCGGTAATGCCTATGGGTTCACTGATTCTGCGTGATATGCGACTGTGGCACGTTGGAATGCCGAACAGAACTGACACCCACCGACCTATGCTCGATATCGGCTATACGCGTATATTCCCACATGCAAGCGAGCGACTTCGGGTTCCTCAAGACATCAAGCAGGACTGGTCTGAGGCAGCGAAGAAACTTCTCAGAACAGGCTAAACCTTTTTCAATCTGACCCCTAATTTCACAGGGTTCTCTACTTCTCAAGTTTCAGTGTAAGTTGATAGGTATTTGATCGCTCCCTATTTCATGGGTGGCGTTCCAACTTCACCCTTTACTACCATTCTGTTTCAGACCACCCTTCCAACCAACATTTTGCGTAAGAATCCCACTTTTTTGTAGAATTGTGTAAGTTTTTTCTCTAAAGCCGCGTCACTATATATCATACGAAATGAAGCACTTTCTTTTTAGAGGTTAGAGGCATTCGATGAGAACCGATAATGCTGAACTGATTCAACGTATCCTTGACGGCGATGAGGCTGCTTTTGCGTGCTTAGTGAAGAAGTACCAGAAGCGGGTTCACGCACTTGTATGGCGAAAAATAGGGGACTTCCATATCGCTGAAGATATTACCCAAGAAACGTTCCTACAAGTCTATCGGAATTTGGCGAAGCTGAAAGACCGAAGCCAGTTTCCGGGGTGGCTTTATGTGATTGCCAACCGCCGCTATCTGGCGTGGCTCCGCAAAAAACGGGTCCAAACGCAACCTTTGGAGGAGATAGATATAGCAATGACAGAGCGGAGTTCCTATTCCAGACATGTCGCTATGGAGCAGGCAGAAAGTGCGGCAGAAACAAAACGCGAACTGGTTAAAAACTTACTAGCGAAGCTGAAGGAGAGCGATCGCACCGTTATCACGCTCTACTACTTCGGCGAAATGACCTATGCAGAGATAAGCGAGTTTTTAGGCGTATCCGTCAATACAGTTGCGACGCGGGTCCACCGGGCGCGGGAACGCTTAAAAAAGTACGAACCCATGATTCGAGAGGCTCTCGGCAGTTTCCAACTATCTCCCAATTTAACTGAGAACATCACGCGTGAAATTTCGCATATCAAACCCTTACCGCCTACCGGCGGGAAGCCACCGATAGTCCCGTGGGCAATCGCTACTTCAACGGCACTTCTCGTTGTGATGATGCTCGGTGTCAGCAACCAATACTTAGCGCGTTTCCAGCAGCCCTACAACTTTGATGCTACGTCCGAGATGACAGTAGAACTCATTGACGCACCCATTGTCCTCGATCTCCCATCGAAGCCAGATGTGCGAAATCAGGTGGGACGCCCTGGTAAAGGGATCGGTGCCGGTCCGAAAGATTCCGAGACATCCACAGTAGCACAACCCACAAACCAAACCCGCATCCTTACTCAGGAACAACAGAAAAACATCGAAATCTGTAGGCAAAACTTACTCGTAATCAGCGAGGCAATTCATGCTTATCGGAAAGAACATGAGGACCTTCCAGAGTGGCTCTCGGATCTTCACCCCAAATATATGCCAGATGCAAACATCCTGATCTGCCCCGCAGATACAAGTGGAGGTAAAGCAGGCTATCCCTTGAGTGTTGATCCGAAAATGTCAGTGAGTTACGGGTACGAGTTTCACCCTGAGTATCGAACTTACAAAAGTAGGCAACGCTTGGTATATGGTGATGACATGCCACTTGTCCGTTGCCGACATCACGCAAATGATGATTTTCAGTGCCTAAACTTGAGTCTCTCTTCTAAAATTTATGAGTCAACCAATGTTTGGGAGTCCATACCCCAAGATATGTATGGTAGTCACGAAACAGCCATCACGACTTTAGAAGAAACACTTAAGAAACACCCAGATGACGTAGATTTCTATGAACTGTATCCACTGCTTGTCAATCTCTACATCGAAGTCGAGAACGAACCAGCAGTGGATACGCTTATCGAACGTTTCAAATCAGTCATGAAACCCAATATTGCAGATTATATTACGCTCTGTAACATGCTTAACGCAATCGGACGATATGAGGATATGCTTTCTGTTGTTAAGTCCGCTGAACACCAGAATCCAGACAACATCTTTATTCCCGTGCTATTTGCCTACACCTACCAGAAATTAGGTAATACCGAACTCGCCGAATCCTATGAGCGCAATGCATATCCGTTACACGAATTGATTGGGAAATCTGTCCCAAACTTTTCCGCTATTGACCTCAATGGGCATTCGATTGCACTACACGACTATCGTGGAAAAGTCGTTTTACTCAACTTTTGGGCGACGTGGTATGGTCCTAGCCTTATGGAGATACCTCACTTCAAAAAGGTATACGATACCCATAAAGATGAAGGCTTTGACATCATCGGGATCAGCCTTGATTATGATGAACCGAAACTCCGAGACTACATTAAAGAAAACAACATTCCGTGGCGACAGATTCTCGATAACGTTGCTGGCAAGAATTTGATAGCCCGACAATATGCTATCCGCGGTATTCCAGCAACATATCTTATTGATAGGGAAGGTAAATTAATTACTCACAAAGTAGGATGGATAGATTTGGAGAAACTGGTAGCAGAGGCTGTGAAAAATAAATCCAAGGATTAACCTGACACGAAACCCAACTTCAAAAAAACGCCCTTCGTGCTAAAAATAAGAGCAAGTTTTATGCAACGTTTATTCAAATCCCAGTGCTATTTGATAACACTACATTTTAATAACCAGTGGATACCTACAACCAGAAACGCAAAGCGGGAGGTATGTGTGATGGTGATACTCCTAACAGTATTCTTTGCGGTAATTGCTAACCTACAAACTTGGGCTCAAGAAAACACACAAACTGTTCAGAAAGAACTCCCCGCTCTCAAAACAGATCAGCCACCTACTATTGACGGTGTTCTCAACGATGCCTGCTGGCAAGATGCCCCGCAAGCTACAGGCTTCACTGACGAACGTACTGAAAAGCCAGCAAAGAACCAATCAGTCGGTCAAGTCGTTTACACAGACACAGCTATCTACATCGGACTTCACCTCTATGATGATATGCCCGACAAGATCGTGGCGCGCCAAACCAAAGACCAAACGCGAATCCGCGGAGAAGACTGGGTCTCCTTTAGTCTTGATCCATTTCATACACACCAGTTTTCCGACAGAAATTTCTTTATCGTAAATCCGATCAGCACGAAATTCGCACATCTTGCTACCGGACGCGCCGAAAAAAGTGAGTGGATTGGGCTCTGGAAAACTACTGCACAGATTGTGGAAGATGGGTGGATTGTGGAAATGGAAATCCCGTGGCAGATGCTGGATTACCCCGACACGATCGAACCTGTTCGCATGGGTATTAACATTGACAGATTGCAACAACGCACCGGAGAACGTTCTTGGTGGTGCAATTTAGGCGTTAACGAATTCCGGGAAAACGATGGACACTGGATTGACGTGCTACCGCCACCCAGAAAACGTGATCTCAAGTTGCTACCCTATCTGATTGGTGGTATTAACGAAACAGAAACTTCTGTAGGAACGACCTCCGAGTCGCGAAGAGAATACACCGCCCGCGTCGGTGCGGATCTCCGTTATGAAGTTGCGCCGCAACTACGGCTCATCGGCACAGCCAATCCCGACTTTGAGAACATCGAGCAAGCTGTGGAAGGCATAGACTTTTCCTACGGTGAACGCTATGTGCCGGATCGCCGTCCCTTCTTTTCGGAAGGCGGTAATGTTCACCGCGCCCGCCTTTTCCATTCACGACGGATAATGGATATGGACGGAGGACTTAAACTCTTTGGGAAACTTGGGAAAAACACCTCCATCGGTACCTTAGGGACGTATCATCGAAACAACCAGAACGTTATTCTTCAAGCTACGCAATCTTTAACGGCAACATCCAATGTCAGCGCGGCATTCCTGTCCCATCATCAACGAGATACTGGATTGAACAATGTAGGTTATCTTTCTGGAGACGTCCGTCACGGCAAGTTTTCAGCGCAATCTGGTCTCGTCCAAACTCAGACAGATGAATCATACGGAAGACTCGGTCTAGTTAGTGTAGGCTATAACGGACAGTTTATTCAATCCTATCTGTCTGCATTTTTCATCGATCCTGATTTCGTTAATAGGCTTGGTTACCATCCGTTCACCGGCTTCCGAGGTGTAGGTTTGGACAACTTTTCTCTTGGGCACGAATGGCGAGAAGGGTTTGTTCGTAGCGCAACCCTTTCTGTCCAAGGACAGGCATCTAATACTTATGATGGTGAGGTGTTTCAGCGTTACCTTTACGTCTCTTCACGTATCCTGACGCATAGTGACTACGCGCTTTCTGCTGGTTGGCGCGGTGGGCAATTTGAAGAATTCACTGATAGTATTTTCAACGTTAGATTAAGTGCGCGCGCCTCCGACAGATTCAACAATGTCAGTATTATCTACAACTGGGGTGAACAGGCAGACGAGAGGATCCATCGCATCAGCGGAAACCTAAGTCTCCGCGCCTATGGCTTCACCGCAGGGCTCTCCTCACAAATCCAGTGGCACTTTGAGAGACGTTATCAACAGATTTTAACCCTCACATACGACTTCAATCCTGCCTTAAGCCTCGGCAGTCGCCTAATCTGGCAGGTAGAGGGTATTAACATCTACTTTGCTTTGCGCCGTTCGGGTTACGCTGGTACGGACTTTTTTGTCATCCTCGGTGATCCAAATGCTCCAGAATTCAAACAGCGTTTGGTGGCAAAGGTAATTCGGTCATTTTAGAGTTTTCACGCTATCCGTGATGGTTGGTGCATGTTGTTGCTTTCTCATAACTACTCTCTTTGTCGTACCTTTGAACACTTCTCACCTTGCAGTATTCAATACGCAACTCTTATTACCGTCAGTCTTTTCCACTCGCCCAAAAGCCACGCCTCCAGTTCGATTCAATTGAATTGAAGAGGAACCCATCCGTGCTGGAGATAATGCTTTAGCCGCATGACGGACTCTTTTAAGAAACTTCTCATCCACGGTTGATGCATTGAATTCGGCAAGCTGCAAACCCAGTTAACCAAGAAAATCGTGCGTAGCGCAGTAAACGTTTCAACATGAATCATCCCGAAAACCTCTGAACTTTTGCCGATCCGTTCCATCTGTGTACAAAGTTCTCGAATCGCTGCATCAAATACGGAAAGATCTCTGTGTGAAAAAAAAACGATCTCCCACACCTGGGCAGAGAACAGTGTTCTCGCCCAACAGAATAGATTCATCTAAGCGCGGTCTTTCAAATTTATCTGGCAATACAAACGTTTCAGCGTGTCGATGGAGCCTCGCGATAAATGAACCAACGCGTTCGAGTTCTTTGGGCGTTAACAGATCGTGATTCCGAAAGCGTCCATGGATCCATCGGAATAAAACACAGTGTCTCGGTTGAGGTACACCAGCAACAGATACTTCTTGAACGAACGTTCCGTCAGCGGCCAGCACAGGTTCAGGGACAACCAAATTTGCCTGAGTCCGTAGGGCAGACAACCATAAAAGCTCAGCTCTTATCACCTCTGGAGAATACTTTTCTGGAGGCGTAATTCGTAAGATGTATTGCCTCGGGACATTCGGATTCTCTATCTGCGGGCTTTTTTCCGTAGTCCGGTCTACACGGAAGACCATATTATCTGTGTTTGATAAAAAGCGCAACGAGACTTCACCAATATCATACCGTTGGAGTGCAGCGTTTGCTAGTTTTCTAAGACGTATGATCTGTCCACGCTGAAATATCATACCGTTGGAGTGCAGCGTTTGCTAGTTTTCTAAGACGTATGATCTGTCCACGCTGACTGAGATTAAAAAATGCTTTCATCTGTGACTCCTCAGAATTCTGGTTCTTTAGTTTTATCTATTATAACTACAATTTTTTTGCACTTCAAAAAAAATATGCGTCTATAAACGTTTTTTTAGGATCCTTTTACGCGTTAAAGTTCTCAAGACATTTGGATTCTGAACAGGACGGAGCACATTAGAGAGTGAGGTCAGTTCCCCACTCCTACATCTTGCTTTTCCCCATCTGGTGTGGTATACTGTTGAGGATCCAGCTTCGATGGTCTGTGAAAAGGTGATAGAAAAGAAAGGCTGATAAGGATCGAAATCCCAACCGGTGGTATCCAGTCTCACCCTCCTCGTCAAAATCGATTTTAGACGGGTTTGAAAACCTAACAACGAAGTGTCTTTCTACATCATAGGGTTTACCACTATAAAGGAACGATCATAGATGGGTACTCCGTTATCGCTTATAGAGAGAAGTCTTTCTCGTTCTCTGAAATACCAGATTCGGCTCGCAAAATGCACGAAGTTCAAGAAGAAACGCATCTTTCGCTGCTGGGTCGCGGACGGACCGAGTTCTTTGCCAGAAGTGTTCCTTGTCAAACTGGCGAGACACACTGACCGTGAACCATACAATCGCGAATCGGATTGTGTTGGAAGTCCGGCTTGGAAGCTTTTCAACGAATGGGCTGCGCTTCAATTTTTAGGTGAAATTGATAGCATCCGGACACTGGCTCCTCAATTTATCGCGGGCGATGCTATCCAAGGGCTAATCGCATTTGAGTACGTGCCGAAAGCCCGTTCACTCAGAGATATATTACGTAATGCCAACGCGCACGAGCGAAGACATGGCTTATTGACTTACGCTCAGGCAATCGGACGTATGCACGGAGCCACCTATGGCAGAAGAAATCAATGGCTCCGTTTGCGCACGAGCCTCGGAACATTCCCACAGGCGGCCCCAAGCGCATTTGATAGAATTCTCCAAACTTTTCGCAGGCTCGCGACCTTCGTTGAGCAACCCGTATCTGTCGCCGTTGAGACTGAGTTATCTGAATTAAAGGAGACGCTTTCGGATGCCGATCCCTTTTCTGCTCTCAGGCATGTAGACATCGCTCCCCAGAATTATCTATTGCTTAATGACGGTGTAAAGATTGTTGACTTTGAGTACAGTGATTACGGGCACTTTCTACTTGACGCACCTCTCGGTCCTTATCCTTTTCCAGTGCCTTGGAAGTGTGATAACGTTCTGGCGAGAGAAATCGAGGCTGTTTATCGGACAGAATTATCCTCTGGTTTTCCCGGTGCGCTGGATGATGGTATTTATTACAAAGGGATACTGACAGCCTGGATATATTGGTTGCTGCGTCTTGGTCCCGTTCCGCGGACGCGTGCGAAGACGATCAAGGTGGCTGATGCATTAGCAATTCGATGTAAAGCGGTGGCAGGTCTGAGCCACAAAATTGGGTATCTACCACAGATAGGACGTATATTTGCGCAAGTAGCAGCATTTCACGAAAATCAATGATGATTCCAGATTCTTTCCATAATGTGTTTGCTGCCATTACTTTGTGATGCCTGCACAATTATTTATTGGACTAAAATCGTATATATCCGCGCTATTTTCAATAAACCTATTTAATAACGGAATCTATCTTGGGAGCTGCAACTAAAAATGACAATTAATGGAATCTTTTTTGACTTATATGGGACCCTCTTGGTATACGGAAACATGGATGCTGCATGGTCTGATTGGTTAAATACACTGCATGTGCAGCTCAGGTTGCACGGATTGACCCTTTCCATTGAATCACTTGCCAAAACTTGCGATCAGTTTTACAGCAAAAGTGAGCCAACACCGCGCCAACACCATCTGACAGTGTTTGAACAACGCATCCAAAACCTCTGCTGCGATTTAAAACTGAATCTCGTCCCTGAAGATATAAAAGCGATAGCAAACAAAGTCGCCAATGCTTGGCAAGCACATATGTCGCTTGATTCTGAAACACCCCACCTCCTGCATACACTCCATCGCTTCAAAAAACTTGCCCTTGTTTCAAATTTTGACCATCCACCGCACGTCCATTCGGTTCTGAGTAAACTCAACCTTACACCCTATTTTGATTCGGTTGTTATTTCCGCTGAAGTAGGGGTCAAGAAACCGGATCCGCGGATATTTGACACGGCACTTGAGCAGACCGCAATGAAACCCGAAGAAGTCATCTATGTCGGAGACACAGAAGACGATACCAAAGCCGCCCGTGCCGCTGGTATTGTTCCAATACGTATACAAAGAAATAACGAAGGCAATGCATTTGACTTCAGCACCAATAAACACAATTTAGAACAAGAAGAATTCACACCTAATGTGACCACAGTAACCAAACTCTCTGAAATTCTAACATTGTTTGAATCCTATGCCACCAAATTCCAGACAGTGGGAAAATTATGAAACAAAAATACTTTTACCACCAACACCTGGCAGATTATGCCCAACTGAAGACAAAAGAACTCACGTCAAGAGGTGAACTTTACGGGAACCCTAATGATTTCAGTGAGTTCTCTTCCAAACCTTTTTTAATAGAGACCTTGCCACGTTTGGACCTCAAACCAGATGCTCAAGTGCTTGAACTCGGATGCGGGACAGGTCCAGTGGCATGCTTTTTAGCGAAATTGGGCTACCAAGTGCATGGGATTGATGTTATTCCCGACGCCATTGACAAAGCCAAAGCGATCGCTGCCGAGCAGTGTTTAGACATCCGGTATGAGGTGTTAGATGTCTGTCAACTTCCACGTGGAGGCGAACAATACCAACTCATTATTGATAGCTTCTGCTCACAAGGCATCGTTACGGATATAGATCGAGATGCGATGTTTTCAGGAATCAAGGCTCGGCTCGCCAAGAACGGCTATTTTTTAATGAGCTGCAGTGTTTTTGAACCCGATCGAGAAGATCCTGAAACACAAATCGTCGATAATACAACAGGGAAAGTTTACACCCGCTTTGACCAAGACGCGCTGTGGGATAACGATACGGAGACATGCTACAGCCTATTTCATCCCGATCCTTTCAGACCCAGTGTCGGTCCCGAAGACTATGAAGGGACGATTTGTGTGAATGATGTTTGGTACATCCATCAGCGGCGTTACCGAACTCCTGAAAATTTGCGTTTAGAACTTGAGCGTCATGGGTTTACGGTTCTTGAGCAGAACGGTGAAGTAACCGAGAACGCTATCTGTGTCCATCAAGATGTCTATTTCGCAATTTCTGATAACTACACCAATAAGCATTAACATAGGAGCATAGAAATGGCTGTAAAGGTAGTTAGCTTCGATTTATTTGAAACGCTTGTCTCAGAATTCGACGCGGGCCACGCTTCAATCACTGAAGTTGCGCAAACCTTAGGGATACCTGTAGAGGACTTTCAGCGGGAATATGTGAACCATCGATCGGCACGATGTACCGGACAATTAGACTACACAGCGTCTCTACGTTATATCGTTCGGAAACTTGGCGGAAAATCTCCTGAAAGCACTATTAAGACACTCGCTGAACGCCGCCAATCTGCTTTTACCGCCCATCTTCGTCGTATAGAACCCGAAATTCTTGATATGCTCAATGAAATTACCACTTCAGGCATTCGGATCGGTCTCATCAGTAATACCGATGGTTCTGAAGTCTTGGATTGGGCAAACAGTCCTTTGTTTGGATTTTTTGAGGTAACAGTATTTTCTCATGCGGTCGGAATGGTCAAACCCGATCCTCACATCTATCAACACGCATGTAAGAATTTGGGCGTTGCCCCTTCAGACTGCATATTCATAGGTGATGACAATAGTGACGAACTTCGAGGCGCAGCTCGGGTTGGGATGTTGCCGTTTTGTGCCGCGTGGTTCCTCCATCAGCACACAGACTTGCTCGGAGAAGATATTGTGATGCGGCGAGCGGCAGGCTATCCAGTATTGTATCATCCATCAGAACTGGTTGATCAGGTACGAGACCTTTGTGCTATCTGTTAACAATGTAGTTGAGTCAGTTTTTCCTATCTTCCCACAATCCTCTCTTTTTCTGCAGAATTATGCAACCATTTCTCCTTAACGCGCGCCACTATATATTAACTTGAAGAATGTTATGCCGACTTCTTGAATGTCACAGGCTAAAAAACACTGAGGTCGTTGGAGACATTTGGAATCCCTATTGATGTTTTCAACGAGACGATACTTGTGTATCAGACAGTCCTGCTGCGCCAATTTGAAATCTACTTTTGGAGGTGCATGATGAGAGATAATGATGTCGAATTAATTCGCCGCACGCTTGCAGGCGACGAAACCGCTTTCACTATGCTCGTGAAAAAATACCGTAAACATGTGCACACGCTTGCATGGCACAAAATCGGCGATTTTCACATTGCTGAAGATATTACGCAGGAAACCTTTCTGCAAGTCTATAGAGATCTGGCAACCCTAAGAGAGCCGGATCGGTTCCCTGGATGGTTGTATGTGGTTACAAACCATCGTTGTATTGCGTGGTTCCGTAAGCATCGATTGCATGTCCGATTGGTGGAGGGCATTAACATGGCAATGAAGGGAGAAGCAGCATATTCCCGATATGTAGCAGATGAACAGGCAAGAACTGCGACTGAAGCACAACAAAAAGTCGTTAAACAGTTGCTTGCCAAGTTACAGGAGAGCGAACGCACTGTGATGACCCTGTATTATTTTGGCGAGATGACATGTGAAGAAATTAGTAAGTTTTTGGGGGTATCTGTAAATACAATTAAAAGTCGACTCAGTCGAGCGCGCCAACGTTTGAAGAAAGAAGAACCTATAATTCGAGAGGCGTTAGATAGTTTCCAACTGTCTGCAAATCTCACCGAAAATATCGTGCGGGAGATAGCACATATTAAACCCGTTGCAGCGTCTCGAGGTAAGCCGTTAGTGCCGTGGACAATTGCGGTTTCAACTGTAACAGTGATATTACTAATGATAGGCATAGGCAACCAATATCTTCTGCATTTTCAACACCCATATAGTTTTGAAGGGGAATCGGAACATACTATTGAAATCGTTGACGCCCCTATCGTCCTTAACATGGATTCAAAACCGGATGTCCGGAGTCAGACAGGGCGAACTCTGTCCAACGGTAAAAACGACAATACGGGTTCGCAGACTTCTGAAACGCTTTTGACCTCTACTACAGGAGAAGATTCCGTGATGGATGAGACAAACATGGAACTTTGCACGCAAAATTTAATTGCTATTGGCAAGGCGATTGAAACTTACCAAAAAGAACACGACGATTTTCCTGAGTGGCTCTCAGATATGTATCCTAAACATCTGGTAGATTCAAACGTTCTGACCTGTCCTGCGGATCAGCACGGTGGCAAGGCAGGTCGCCCTTGGAACATAGATCCGAAAATGTCGGTGAGTTATGACTATCAATTCTATCCCGAATATCGAGGGAAGAAAAGGGAACAACGTATGGTGTATGGTGATGTCATGCCGCTTGTCCGCTGTCGGCATCATGCGAATGAAAATTTGCATGTTTTGAACTTAAGCTTCTCTTATACGATTTACAAGTCATCCGTGAATTGGGAATATACGCCGGAAGATATGTATGGTAGCCATGAAGTGGCTATCGCTGCCTTTGAAGAAACACTTGAACGACACCCAAATGACATGCGTTTTTTCTCTCTCTATCCGGGACTGGCCCGTCTCTACGTCAAAGTGGGGGACAAACCATCGGCGGATGTATTTATTGAGCAGTTGAAGTCAGCCATGAAACTCGAAATTCCAAGTTATCCTACCCTATGGAACCTGTGGAACATACTTGTGATGATGGAACGATATGAGGATATGCTTGAGATTTTCACGGAAGCCGAGCAGCAGTATCCAGGTGAGAGATTCATTCTTGAGAGGCTTTCCTTCATCCACGAGAGGTTAGGCAATACTGAACTCGCCGAAGCGTATGGTCGCAAGTTTGATCCGAGATACAAATTGCTTGGAATGCCTGTCCCTGACTTTTCCGCGACCGACCTTGATGGGAATCCGATTTCGCTTCGAGACTATCGTGGAAAAGTTGTTTTGCTCGACTTTTGGGCATTCTGGGATCCGCCCTGTGCTGTAAAAATGCCAGAGGTCAGGAAGATTTATGATATCTATAAAGATGACGGATTTGACATTATCGGTGTCAATCTTGATGATGAGGAAGTGATACTACAAAACTACGTTAAGGAAAACGACATCCTTTGGCGGCAGATTTTCGATCAGGGGGCTGGTAAGGATTCACTTGTGCAACACTATGGTATTGGCGATATTCCTGAAATGTGGCTCATTGATAGGGAAGGTAGATTAATCACACATAAAGCGAGAGGGTCGGATTTAGAAAGACTTGTCGCAGCGGCAGTAAAGGCTCAACCTGGAGACTAACCCAGAGTCGTTTTGCTTGATTTTTGGGTACTATGGAAAATGAATTTATTATTTACGGTTGTTTTTATACTCTTTTCATTTGCCTCCTCACTTTATGCCGATAAAGGTGACTTAGGACATTATGTGGCGAGAGCACAGCCATTAGAAGAGATTCCTCCTCCTAACATTGATGGAGTTTTAACGGACGCAGCATGGCAAAAAGCCTTACCTGTTAGCGGCTTTGTTTGGAAGGATACTCCGGATAAACCGGCTTCTGAAGAAACGGTCGTTTATATTGTTTACGATCGACATCATTTGTACGTTGGATTCAGGTGTTACGATTCCGAGCCCCATAAAATTGTAAACCGTATCACTCGGCGCGGGGGTGATGTCTTCTATTCTGATGTTATATCTTTCTTTATCGATCCCTATCACGACCATCGCACTGGATATAAGTTTGTCAGCACGCCTGGTGGTGTGAAAGATGACAATTACCGCTACAATGATTCTGAAGTGGATTTCACATGGGACAGACTCACCAATAAACTTCGGGTCAGCGGAACTGTTAACCCGGATTTTGCGCAAGTGGAGGCAGATCAACTGGAAATCAACTTAACTCGGTTTCCGATTCTGTGGAATCTCTAACATTTTATATTGGAACATATTGCAATGGCGCACTTCAGAAAATTTTGGATACGTTTCAGAATTTATACGAGATTTAGCAAGATCCGTTTTATTGACCGATTAAGCTACCGTGCCCACTTTTTCTTAGTCTTAACGGAATATCTTCTGATAATAATTGTCAATTATTTTCTCTGGAAGGCGATCTTGGCGGATGGTAGGACGATTCGTGGGTATACCTTAGAGGACATGGTCACATATGTAGCGATTGCCGGTGTGTTTCGGTTTATTATCAACGAGCTTTCTGGTGGGATTTCTCGTGAGATGAGTGGCCAGTATCACAGTGGGGAACTCATCATGAACCTCTTAAAGCCTGTGAGTTACCAACTCTACATCTATTTTCGGACTTTTGGAGGGATTCTCTTTCAGCTTCTTTTCAGGGGTGCCACCGTCTTAACGATCTGGGCGTTATGGGTCGGATTGACTCCCCCAGATAGTCCAGCGACATTCATTGTGAGTCTGGTGTTGGGAGTTTTGATTTACGCTGGAATTGCTTTTCTGGTCGGTCTCACGACTTTCCATATAGAAAATAATGCGGGCGTTCTCTTTGCTACAACCGCGAGCATTGAACTGCTATCAGGGACCTTAATACCGTTGGTAATGTTTCCGAGCTGGATGGTTTCAATATTAGATTACCTGCCCTTCAGAATGATTTTCTACATACCGATGCAGATCTATTTAGGTCAATTGGGTATCCAGGAGACAGTAAGCGCGTTGATTGTCCAAGCAACTTGGGCATCTACCTTATCCATAGCAGGATTCTTTCTCTTCAAGATCTCGGTGCGAAAGCTGACGATACAAGGGGGTTAAACTCTATGTCAATGCCTCGACTCTTCTTTTATGGGAAAATTTATCTTCGTTACTTTGGACAGTATTTCAAAGGTAGACTCGCCTATCGATCAGATATTTTGATTCAGATGGTGTTTGCCCTCTCGACTCAGATCACTTCTCTGGTTTTTATTTTAATAATCTTCAACCATATTCCGGATATCAATGGTTGGAGCTACGGAGAGATCCTTTTTATCTATGGGTTTGCCCAAACCTCAATTGCGCTATTTTCGACGTTCTTTTCAAATCTCATCCAATTGGGACGCTTTTACATTCTTGATGGGAATTTTGATCGTGTGTTGCTTCGTCCATTGCCACCTCTGTTCCAGATTATCATTGAACGATTGGACATCGGCTCGTTTTCTACCTTGGCGATGGGAGTCGGTGCCCTACTCTACGCGGCTACGAAGTTAAATATGTCATTATCTGCCTTTGAGTGCCTCATTTTTTTCGGACTGGTACTCTCAGCCACCCTCATCTTTACAGGATTGGTGCTCATTTTGGTGAGTTTGACCTTCTGGATAAAGGACCCAACAGGGGCACTCGCCTGGCCCCTAATGACTGTCCGTGAATTCGCGAAATATCCTATTACCATTTACAGCCCGGCGTTACAAGTGTTCCTGAGTTGGATATTGCCTTTGGCATTTACTTCCTTTTATCCGGCAACCCTCTTTTTGGACAGACAGGATTACGTCCTTTACGTCTACTTAACCCCTGTCATCGCCCTTCTAACTTCGGGAATAGGGATTCTGGTATGGAATTTAGGAGTGCGCAGGTACGAAAGTTCCGGTTCTTAATCACTCGAAGGAGTATCTGATGGCTTTAATAGAGGTCCAAAACCTAACCAAAAGTTATAAAACATTCAA
The DNA here is from genome assembly GCA_965232545.1 of Candidatus Poribacteria bacterium. Taxonomy (GTDB): domain Bacteria; phylum Poribacteria; class WGA-4E; order WGA-4E; family WGA-3G; genus WGA-3G. The sequence goes on along the minus strand of OZ246979.1, from coordinate 4,804,192 downwards.
GCGCAAAGAAGGATTAAAAGGGGCTTTCATCAACCTTTTTAAAAGGGAATACGAATTCGTTCAAGCAGTAGATAACGTCAGCTTTCACGTCGAACAGGGAGAAATCCTCGGCTACATTGGACCCAACGGGGCTGGTAAATCGACAACGATTAAAATCTTAACAGGCATCCTCACCCCAACAGAGGGAAAAGTGGCGGTAAATGGACTTGTACCTTACAAGCAGAGACAGCAGCATGTGAAAAATATTGGCGTTGTTTTTGGACAACGCACCCAGTTATGGTGGGATATAGCCGTCATTGAAGCGTTTACTCTGCTCAGAGACATCTATGAGGTCAGTAAAACAGATTTCCAAGAACAACTAAAAAAGTTTGATGAGGTGTTAGGCATCGGTCCTTTACTTCACATCCCTGTTCGGAAGTTAAGCCTCGGACAGCGGGTGCGGTGCGACATTGCTGCGTCTTTATTACATAATCCACCCGTTGTTTTCCTCGATGAACCTACGATTGGACTCGATGTTGCAGTGAAATCGAATATTCGGGAATTCATTAAAGAGATGAATGCAAGTCTCGGAACGACCATGATCCTAACGACGCACGACCTCAGTGACATCGAGTACCTCTGCCAAAGAAGCCTCATCATTGATCAAGGAAAGATTATCTTTGATGGAGACCTACAACAGGCAAAAGATGAATTAGCCAGAAAACGAAAAATTCAGGTCGATCTTTATGAACGCATTGATGTAGACATCATTCGCGAAAGATTAAAAATTGCCCACCTCGAATTCACAAGGCGAAACGATTACTCCTTAACCATTTCTTTTGACAAAAATGAAATTTCGGCAATCAATATCATTCAAAAAATCTTGGACCACCTTCATCCGCGTGACATAAAGATTGAAGAACCAACGATCGAAACTGTTGTAAAAGAAATATATCAAAAAAAATCCTTCTAAACACAAGTCGTCGAAATGTAGGATTAATTTTGGGGCGAATGACAGTTGATATACTCCTCACAGCACAAGCGACTCAAGCAGTCTCGCTCCGTCAAATGCGAAATTTGAGCTATTCTGTGCACTTTTTGCCACGAATTCCCAGAGTTAATAGCCGAATTTTCCTTCATGTGAGTTATACTTTCTATGCAGTAATGCCTCACGCAGAAAGCTGAAAAAATGAGTGTTATTCAGAAAAAACGCTCTTTTTTTCTCCAAGGTGCAACTTTTCGACCCCTAATTTTCGTCTTTAATCACAGAAGAAAGATTTCTTATGGAGGCACCCCATGCAACATAGCGACGATCAATTGGTTCAACTCACTCTGGAAGGCGATCATAACGCTTTTGCCACTTTGGTTGAGAAATATCAATCGCAGATTCACGCGCTTGTCTGGCGAAAAATTGACGATTTTCACATCGCTGAAGATATTACGCAGGAGGTATTCCTCACGGCATACCAAAAACTCGCCACCTTGACACACCCAGACCGATTTGCTAAATGGCTCTATGTTATCACCAATAATCTCTGCGTCACGTGGCTCCGAAAACAAGCCGCTCAACCGCAACTGCAGCCGCTAACATTAACCGAGCCCGAAGAACTCGCAGAATTGAGTTATGCCGAGTATACAGCACAACAACAAACGGAAAGGGGAAAAGAATCGGATCGTGCCTTGATTCAAAAACTCCTCGATAAACTCCGAGAGGCTGACCGTACGGTGATCCGTCTTTACTACCTCGCTGAAATGACCTGCGAGGAGATTAGCAAGTTTTTGGGCGTATCTCAGAACACAATTAAGAGCCGCCTGAGTCGTGCGCGGAAGCGATTAAAAAAGCAGGCTGAATCGATTGAACAAACGCTCTGTAGTTTCCGATTGTCTTTTAATTTCATGGAAACATTCCTCGTGAATTTGGTATTCCCAAGTTTCGGAATGCAACTAAATCCAGTCAAATCTCGCAGTTTCTATTCATCCGAATACTACCTATGATTTTCGTGTTGAGAAAGGAAAAAGATGATTCAAAAGATCAAGGAACAAGATGGCTACATGTTACTCTATTTCGAAGAACTGCCGGCAGATGTAGGGAAAATTGAGTTTGTCAATTGTCTTGCACATCAACAGAACCAGATACTCTTCTGCAAATGGCGGGATAGAGACATTTGGACGCTGCCGGGTGGGCGTGCTGAACCCGGGGAAACAGCTGAAGAAACTGCACATCGAGAACTTCTGGAAGAGACGGGTGCAACGCTGAAAAATCTTGAAGTGCTGTGTTACATCCACTGTTTCATGTTCAATCTCGAATACTGGGGAATCGCTTACTTGGGAGAAATAGAGGCGTTAGGTAGCCCACTCGATCTTGAGGAAGTCAGTGAAGCGAGTCTGTTCTCACATTTCCCAGAAAACCCGACCCATCCAGGACCGTTCGGGAATCAAAGCAAAGCGTTATATCTTGCCGCACTGCGTAAACTCTCAGAAACAAAAGATTAGGTCGTAGAGCATAGCGAAGAGGCAGCGGACGGCTTGGATGCGAAAAGTAGACACACCAACATCGTGCTGCGGTTTCGCTACAGTATCGTGAACTATGGCGAATTAAAAAAATACTTTTACGCTTCATTCATAGGACGGGCGATGAAGGGTTTCCCGACTACAAACGCTCCTTCGTTAAGGGTAGGTGTAAACATAATTGTAAGTTTCACCATAATACGTATTACGCCGTAGATGCCCTCCGCGTGTCTTACTATGGCGAATCTTGTAATTACTTACGCTTACTCAAGACGCAACCCTCTAACCTCTTACTGATAGACAAATTTTCTGATGAATTTTCGTCAGGGTGGGTTATATCCTTGATGAGGGAGATTTGATTTAATTCGCAAAACTGCTAAACACTCACAAATACACACAATAAAAGAATGAGGGGACAATGGAAAAAATTGGACGGGTGCAGTGGACACACGCACTCATTTGGATGCCGATACTGTTCTTGGTGACCACGCCGCTTTTTGGAGAGACGCAAAGTACAAGACGCACCCTTCGGGCAACCTTGACGGAGAACCCACCCGTTATTGATGGCGAGCTTACAGACCCAGTCTGGCAACATGCCGACATCGCGACCCATTTTTACCGAGCAAAGGAGGGAGAAACACATCAGGCTGAATTAGACACCGAAGTTCGGGTGCTGTACGATGAAAACATGCTCTATATCGGCGTGCGTTGTGAGGAGCCAGATATGAAAAATCTCCGAGAAACGATGACACGTCGTGACTCCTTCGTCTGGCAGAACGACTGTATTGAGGTGATGCTCGATACCTATCACGACCAGCGCAACTGCTATATCTTTGCAGTCAATACACTCGGCACGCAAGCGGATGAGAGAGTCGGCAATGAAAGCGTCTTTGACATGAGTTGGGACGCAAAATGGGAAGCGAAAGTAAAAAAACACAAGGACAATTGGACTGCAGAATTTGCGATTCCATTCGATGAGGTTCGTTTTAATCGGCGTAACACTACCTGGGGCATCAATTTTTGGCGGGTGCGTCCGATAAATGGTCAATCCCATTCATGGGCAGAGACGGCTTTTTTTTCACGCGTCTCAGAGTTCGGCGATTTGACCGGACTAAATTTAGAAAAGATCAAAACAACGCAAAAGATCGGTATACTTCCGTATGGCAGCTATCGTGCACTCGTCAATCGTCCCAACGACCTTGATGGCGGGGTAGACGTAATTCTCCCGATGTCAACGCACCTGACCTCGAATGTGACGCTGAATCCCGATTTTTCACAGTTGGAGAGCGATCCGACGCAAATTAACATCTCAAGTGATCGAGAGTTATTCCTTCCAGAACGCCGTCCGTTTTTCAGGGAGGGTGCTGAGTTATTTGAGTTGCCGCTGAATCTATTCTATACTCGGCGCGTCCAAGAAATTGATGTAGGTGCGAAAACGACAGGCAAAGTTGGCAACTCTAATTTCGCTGTCATCAATACCTACGGCAAAATGATTGACCGATACGACGCGGATCAGAAAAAGCAGGTGAATCTCTTAGCCGGACGGATCAATCATGACATCGGTAAACGGACTGTCATCGGTGCAATGGGAATCCACAAACACCAAGCCGATCGAGATGTCGCACTCCTATCGCTTAATGGGCGATTTGGATTGCATCGAGACTGGACTGCAGCGTCTCAGTACGCCATAGATTGGGTTGATGGCGAGATGCACTGGGCGTACCACACCGCCACGGAATGGATTCACGAAGGGTGGCTCGGCGAGGTTCAACTCGAAGAGATTCAGGATGGCTTTCGTCCGAACGAAATGGGACTCGAAGAGGAAGCGTTTCGTCAGGCACGCGCACGGCTCAGGTATAGATATGAGTTTCCAGAGGCGCATTTCGTGGAATCCTTTTGGGTGGATACACGCCATTTCTATCAAACCAATTCGCAAAGGTTGCTAAGGGAACGGCTGAGCGAGTCGCGTTTCTACATTGACATTGGGCGGTTTAACTTTTTCACTTCCGGTGGATTCGGTCGACTCCGTGAGGTCGGGCAACTTTTTGATACAAAGTTCATCAGATCAGAGATTGATTATCAGGCACCGTGGGGGCAACTGGGGGTTATCAATCGTTTCGGCACCCGTCGAGATGAATTCAATCGATTCACGAGTTTTTCCGGGGGCGTCAACCTTCTCGGCAAGTTCACGATTGATCTGGATCTCGATAATTTCTTTTGGCGCGCACATCGAAACACGCTCATTTTACGGCTTCGCAGCAATTACCAATTTACCCAAAAAATCGGTTGGCGAATTTTCGTGGAACGTGTAGATGAACGGCTGGTAGATGAGATCACCTACAACTTCAATTCAATCTTCGACTACGAATTTACGCCAGAAAGCCATTTCTTCTTTGTGGTTGTCGATAGCCTGCCGGGGGATCGGGCTGTGTTTGCGAAGTTGGCTTACCTTTTTGAACCTAATCTTCCAGATTTCGCTCAGTTCAATTGAAGGAAGTCCAAAAAACGCACGTCTACATCCGACTACCCAAAGGTAGCATTCTTAGCGTGAAGTTAGATAAACCAAGGGATCGTCTTTTTGTGACGGGCGTGGTAGAATTGGCAAGGGACCATCATAGAAGGAAAATCTTATGTCGAACACTCAACTCAAGACCATGTTTAATACTGCTGCAACGCTCTATGAAGAGGTCCGACCCAAATACCCTGAGAAGTTAATCCAAGATGTCGTAGACCTCTCTGGGCTTAACGACCACAGCAGAATCCTTGAGGTCGGATGTGGTACAGGAAAAGCGACTCAATCCTTCGCGGAACGTGGGTACGAATTGGTTTGTCTGGACATCGGTGTCGATATGATCGCCGTCGCGAAGGAGAAATTGAAGGCGTTTTCAAACCTTTCGTTTGTGACAGAAGCGTTTGAGGGATGGGAATCAGGCGAAAAGTTTGACTTGATTATTTCTGCCACTGCTTTCCATTGGATAGACCCAGAAGTGAGATACCTGAGAGCGTCCGAAGTGCTCAGATCAAAGGGCTTCCTTGCTGTCTTCTCCAACCAGCACGCGCGAAAAGACGAAGGATTCTTTGCAGAAGTTCAGGATCTATACGATAGATACTACCCTCTACCGACAGAGAACCGCCCCACACACGCGACACACTTCCCCGGCGTGGAAGCCTTTCAGGATCCGATTAAACGTGTATACCCATGGACGCGAACGTATTCATCTCAGCAATACATCAAACTCCTAAACACCTATTCGGATCACATCGCGTTACCGGACGAGAATAAGCGTCTGCTGTTTGAGGGGATTGCCAGTCTTATTGAGACGAAGTATGAAGGTCAGATCACCAAACACTATGCAGCCGTTCTTGATTTACGGAAAAAGAAATGAAAATCACATGGGACATTGGCAGGTTTATAGCAGGTCGTTACAATATGTAGTCCTTCCCTCAAATGTAGGATTGAAAATGCCCTGCCCTTGTAGGTGAGGTTTCCTTGAAGAAATACCCTATCAAAAACACCTCGCCTTTTGTACAGCAAACTGTTAGTTTGCGGGAAATCACCAGACACAATCTAAATAAAGTTTCAATAAATAATTCGGCAATGTTTTAGAGATGCCCGGTGCGGTTAGGAAACCGCACCTACCGGGTCTGGGGAAAAATTAGAATTACCGATTTAAATTCTGAAACTTCATACAGATTGTGTTACAAAAGACATTCCACCGGATCCCTTCTGTGAACCGAGGCATTCATGGTTTCCACCATTGCAGTTGCAATGACTTATGCCCACCCTTATTTAAATTTCTGCCCTTTCTTCTGAGTGCTATGTCTGACTTGACATCTGTCCAACATTATGATAGGCTAAAGTGTTATCAGTCTAATGTCTATAGAAAAGAAGGAGAAGAACTATGTTTGTTATTATCGCACCGATCCAGATTAAAGAAGGTCACAGAGATGCGTTCATCGAATCGATGATAGATGACGCGAAAGGCTCTGTTGCGAATGAACCGGGTTGCCTGAGATTTGATGTGATTCAGGACGGTGCTGATCCGAATCGGATCTGGCTCTATGAGGTTTATGTAGACGAGGCAGCGTTCCAAGAGCACCTGAAAGCCCCGCACTTTATTAAATGGCGGGATACCGTCAAGGATTGGTTTGCTGAGAACGATTTTAAAGGTGCTGGTGGTGGAAGTTCCATGATTTACCCACCAGACGACGACTGGCAGTAGGTCGATTTTGATATTGGAGTCCGATAGGAGAATTGACTGACATGATGAAATTCACTGACGGACTTGTTAACTCATACGAAAAGTACGCCCATGAAAGGGCGTCTCACTCTCCTGACGAATTCAAGGTCCAGGAGCGGTCGGAGTTTCTCAAATTCTTGGAGGCTGAGGAACGAGAGACCCTCCTTGAAATTGGGTGTGGTCCCGGTTGGGATGCCCAATTTTTTCAAAGTCAAGGGCTCCGAGTTTTGGCGGTGGACAATACGCCAACGATGGTAAAACTCACTGAGGAAAAGGGGGTACCTGCGCAAGTCTTGGATTGCTACGATCTCAATGAAATTAACGAGAGCTTTGATGCGGTATATACCATGAATTGTCTCCTACATATACCGAAACAGGACTTTGATCGGATTTTGCTTCTGATTTCAAGGCGGCTCAAGGAAAACGGTTTAATGTATATCGGCATTTGGGGAGACCAAAACTTTGAAGGTATCTGGGAACAGGATAAATATGAGCCAAAACGGTTCTTCTCTTTCTGGAAAACAGAGGCACTTCTCGAAATCCTACAACGCTCATTTAGATTGGAGTACTACCGGCGATTAGAGCCTCACGAAGGTAGAATCTTCAGTTCTCTTATTGTTCGTAAACGCATGGAGGTATAAAATGAGATGGATAGTTTTCTATATTCTGAGTGCGGCATTGATTTTGATACTTCCCTTTGGGAGCGAGGCGATTGAGGACGACGCAATGGTACTCTATTACTCGTTCGATGAGGGAAAGGGAAAAGAGATTGAAGACCTGAGCGGCAAAGGGAACCATGGCACGCTTGAAGGCGATGCCAAATGGGAGAAAAACGGAAAGATTAATTCAGGGGTATTTTTTAACGAGCAGATTCAGAAAGGGGTTGTTGCCGCCGAAGCGTCTGACAGTCTAGCGATTACTAAGAACTTGACGATGGAGGTATGGGTATACCCAGAGAGTGTCGGCGATTATCGCAATGTGCGCGGACAGGCGGGACCTCACACATATTATCTGAGTATCCATCAGGGGAAACCGTCAGTGTGGATGGGATGCCCCGGGGCTGGTGGACGCACATGGAACAGCGCAAAGAACGAGATTCCCAACGATAAATGGTCGCACGTTGCCGCCGTTTACGAGTTTGATAAGGAACTTCGGCTTTATATCAACGGCAAACTTGATAATACCTATAAAGTGCAAGGCGAAATTCCAGTTTCCGCATCAGATCACTGGTTCGGCAACCGCCTCGATGGTCCGTGGCCCTATGGGGGCAGGCTTGATGAATTCGTCATCTATAACCGTGTCCTGACTGAAGATGAGATTCAGCAAGACATGGAGCAGGTTTTGAGTGTATCGCCGTTGGACAAAGCGGCGACGACTTGGGGACTGCTAAAAAAAGTCGCGAGATAAGTACAGAAAAAACAATGTCGGACATTCGATTCGCGAACCCAGACGATGCGAAAGCAATCCACCTCATATTACAGGAAACATGGGGAGAGTCACTTCTTTTTGATGTGTTTATGGACCACATTTCGTCGCCTGCGCATCAAGTCTTCGTGGCAGTGGATAGTGGCGAAATCGTAGGTTTTCTTTCAGCGTTTCTGGTACTCAGCGCAATGCCTCGATGGGAAATGGATCTTATTATTGTTCGCTCCACGAGTCAAGGCAAGGGTATAGGCACCTCTCTCATTACGGAAGCGTTAGCCTACGGTTCTAATCTCGGGGTGCATTGCGCGGCGGCATCCATCCGCATTGACAATTATCCAAGCCAAGGAGCATTTTCCAAGGCGGGATTTACAACGGATGCTCAAGTGCGTAGTCTTTTTCTTTGGGATCCTTTGGCCTGCGAATCCACTCCTGATGTACCAGAGATTGTCCATCTTATACCTGTCAATACATTACTCTATCGTGGGTTGTGGATTGAAGGATTTATTGCGTCTCAACTACCTATGAAGGAACAGCACAATGTGATTCGTGCGGCTCGAAATCGTATTTCTCATGAGGACCGCATGAATACAGGTATGTTTATCCCAGACAGTCTTAAACAGACGACCGCCCCTGACCTATTAACCTCCGCCACCAACCACGGCCAATACCACCGGTGGCAATACGCGTACAAATAGAAATTGCTATGACACAATCATCGCTTCCAGTTGGGAATCTGGTTCAATCTGTTGCTTCTGTTGATTTACCTCAGAGGACTGACTACGTGGGTAAGTTTGTTACGTTGTCTCCAGTCGATCCACAAGCCGATGTTTCGGAACTTTATGAGTGCTCTCACGGGTCGGATATAAAGGAGCAAATTTGGACCTACATGAGTTACGGTCCCTTCGATAGCACACACAGCATGCAAATCTGGCTTGAGGAAAAAGCCGAATCAGAGGACCCACTCTTCTTTACCGTTCACCACCATGAATCGAAGCAACGCATTGGTATGGTAAGTTTTCTGAATATCGTCTTTGATATGCGACGACTGGAACTTGGGCATATTTGGTATTCACCGGATTTTCAGAGATCAAACGTGAACACGGAAACCATATACCTAATGCTTTGCGAGGCTTTCGATAAGCTGAAATACCGACGCGTCGAATGGAAGTGTGATTCCTTAAATGAGCGTTCTCGAGCAGCGGCACTGCGTCTCGGTTTTCGATTTGAAGGTATCTTCAGGCAGCATATAATCGTAAAAGGTCGGAACAGGGATACCGCTTGGTATTCAATGTTGGACAGCGAATGGGTTGCCATTAAGAAGAACATGGAAATGTGGTTGTATCAGAACCCTGACCGAAAGTTATCCTTAACGGCACTCAACAATAATAAGTAAGGAGAAATATTCATGGGAAAATTCAGACTTGCCTGTCACCTCATCCAGTTTGGTGGTGAACAGCAAGAAAATCCAGAAAAAGTGTTGCGCGAAGTCGCCGATGCCGGTTGGGACGGGGTCGAAAGTGTTCCTATGGAGGACGCAGAAGGACTCGTTGAAATGGCGACGCTTGCCCGGAGTCTCGGACTCCATATCGTCAACGCAGGTGGTGCAGGACTTGACAAGATAAAGTTCAATATCACACTGGGCAACAATGCCGCTGAAGTACCATCATTACGTCGGAGTGAATGGGGTGGTGCCGATCCAAGCGATGCGGATTTTGAGAACGCTGCACGCACCTTAGACGATATCCTGGCGTTTTGTGATGCGCACCACATCAAAGGCTTCCATCACGCACATCTTGGTACAATGCTTGAGACGGTCGAGGATGCGGAACGCCTCTTGGCAGTTGCGCCGAGTCTCTGGCTGCTGTTTGATACAGGACACATGCTCGCTGCGGGGAGCGATCCGATGCAGGTTTTTGAGAGCGAAAATTTGCGTAACCGGATTGGACATGTGCATCTTAAGGACTGCCACGCCGACGATCCTGCAACATGGGATTACAGAACACAACGTTTTGGCGAGCAGGCGCGTTTTGCTGAACTCGGTGCCGGAAATCTGGGGCTTGATGTCAAAGCGGCACTCGAAGAACTCGAATCAGTCGGTTATGACGGGTGGGTCTCTGTCGAACTCGACCGTCCATATCCGCCACGTCCACCGGCCGAAGCCGCTGTGGTTAATCGAGAATACCTGCGGGGTCTGGGATATTGAACAAAGGGATCGGGAAGTTTGGGTGTTATTCTGGTTATAGGTCGCTATTTAATATAAAAACGACAAAGGCTTCTGGGTCTTGGCGGCAGTTTTCAAAAAAACCACTCATGTATTGATAGACTATCCGTGTAAGTCTCCGCTGTGCTAAGTCCCCTTTTTTAGGATTGTCCAGTAAACCTTCCATTACCTTGATTTCGTTCAACAGTCTCTGTTCAGAACCCGGATCAAGTTTAAGGAGTTGGGTTACTTTGCCTTGCTTGAGAAATTCTTTACTAATCAGTTTCATGTTTGTAGCCATAAGAAACTCCTTCGTTAGGTTTGTCAATATCCTAACATTTTTAGGGAAGAAAGGGTATAGAAAAATTCAGAAAGAGTCGGAAAGCGGAGTGTTTTGTTTGGGCGTTTCTCGCCTCCTACAGGGGAATTGTCAGTTATCGGTTGTCATTAATCAGGGGCAGGGTTGGGAGGACTACCGGTTTTAGCACGTATAAATTGGACAAAAACCTTAAGACGAAACGACACTGATTTTCACCTCGGTCTTGATTGACACCTCTCCCAAATTGTGATAGGTTAATGTGACTGCGGCATCAGCATGGCGACACGGGAAATAAAATCCGACTGTACACTACGCGTAATCGGAACTCTATGAGTGCACCCACGGGTCGGATATAAAGGAGCAAATTTGGACTTATATGAGTTACGGTCCTTTCAAATGTGGCTTGAGGAAAAAGCCGAATCAGAGGATCCACTCTTCTTTACTGTCCACCATCTTGAATCGAAGCAACGCATTGGAAGGGTGAGTTTTCTGAATATCGTCTCTGACATGCAACGACTGGAACTCGGACACTTCTGGTATTCGCCAGACGCTCAGAGGTCAAGTGTCAAAGCGGCACTTGGAGGGCTTGAATCCGTCGGTTATGACGGATGGGTCTCTGTCGAACTTGATCGTCCGTATCCGCCGCGTCCAGCAGCTGAAGCCGCTGTGGTTAATCGAGAATACCTGCGGAGTCTCGGATACTGAACGGAGGCGTGCTATTATGCTGAAGCGAATTAAAATTCAAGGGTATAAATCACTGGTAGACCTTGAACTAAATCTCAAACCTCTTTCTGTTCTTGTTGGTCCTAACGCCTCAGGAAAGAGCAATTTCCTTGATGCGCTACAACTTCTGTCTCGGATGTCAACCTGTCATACCTTGGAAGATGCATTTGAACCTCCATATCGAGGGCATCCACTGGAATCGTTCACTTTTGGAGATGAAGGTATCAAGAGCCTTCTGGAAAAAGAAAAAGTGTCGTTCAGTATAGAGGTAGATGTTCAACTTTCCGCAGCAGTTATTGAAAGTGTCAATCAGCGTATTCAGAAAATTAGAGAAACAGCAGAAAAGGATACGCAGAATGTAGATAATCCTGTCCCAAGGCGGTTGCTACCCGTGCGCGAGAAAGATTTGCGTTACCGGATTGAGATAGAAATACTCCCGAAGTTGGGTATTCTGCGGGTAGCGGATGAGTACCTTGCGGCACTTAGTGCCGACGGTAAACCCAAACAAAACAGGAAGCCTTTCTTAGAACGAATCCGGGATCGGTTGCATCTGCGGATGGAGGGACAGTCACATCCACTCTATTATGAACGTTATCTTGACTTTAGTATCCTTTCGAGGTCGCACTATCCTCCCCACTACCCTCACCTGACTGCGATGCAGCAAGAGTTAGCGAACTGGCTCACTTTCTACCTTGAGCCAAGAGAACAGATGCGGCTCCCGAATCCAGTCAAGGCAGTTCACGACATTGGATCAATGGGGGAGGATCTTGCAGCTTTTCTTAATACCTTGAAGACTCTTAATAAGCAACAATTTGAATCCGTTGAGAAATCGCTCCGGATTATGATTCCATCTATAACTGGAATTGATGTGAGTGTTAACGAATTAGGTGAAGTTGAATTAGAACTCCGTGAAGGTGAAAAGCGCATTTCTGCCCGCGTCTTATCGGAAGGCACACTCCGAATTTTAGGACTCTTAGCACTCGTGGGTGCCGAAGAGCCTCCGACGTTGATAGGATTTGAGGAACCGGAGAATGGCGTTCATCCCCGCAGAATTCAGCGTATCGCCCGGTTTTTGGAAACTCGTATGCTTCTTGAAGATATCCAATTCATCGTGACAACGCATTCATCGCTTCTGCCCGACCTCGTTCCCCCTGAAGCGTTATATGTTTGCCGTAAGGTTAAGGGGAACACAGAAATTGAGCCTTTTAATATGATGCATGTGGGCCCACTATGGAAAAAGTCAGATATTGCGGTAGCATTGGACGACGAAGATGCTCTATCCCCTTCAGAACGTATCTTGCGGGGGGATTTTGATGGGTAACATCAGTCTATTCACGGTTTTTGTGTGCCTCTGACAGGCAGTTCCATCTTTACGCTAAGCCCGCAGCATGCCGTCCGGCAGCCGGATCCCCAGCAGCAGAGAACGTTCCACTATCTTTGTCAATATGGAGCATGGAAGGCGCAGCAATAGCACCTCCGTGTGCTCTAATTTGATGACCGCGACGGGCAAGTTCTTCTCGAACATTTTCGCTTACACTATCGTTGATAGTCAATGAACCCGCTTGCCCGAACGTCTCTATACGGTTCGGATTCGGATCGAATGAGTCTTCGTGATGCGCGGTAGCGAAGCGTGGTGCTGTGACAGCGGCTTCCGGTAACATATCGAACTCAACGAAATCGAGCAACAGATTCATTGCCGCTTGATCTTGCAGATCACCACCGGCAACGCTAATCGCTAAAATCGGGGCACCCTCTTTGAGAACGAGTGTTGGGGTGAGCGTGATTCTCGGACGCTTTCCAGGCTGGATACAGTTCGGATGCCCGGGCGTTGTGTTAAGACTCCGTAAGCGATTACCATAACTGACACCTGTGGGACCGACCATACCTCCGGCGTGATAGACGTTCGCACTCGGCGTTGCCGCGACGACGTTCCCCCATCGGTCAGCGACTGCACAGGTTGTCGTTCCACCCACTCCGGGTCGGAACACACCGTCCTCCTTTAGCGGTTCCATGTTATCCACATCACCGGGTCTCGCTTCATGCGATGCTTTTTGCATATCAATTAGGGGTTGACGGATCTCGGTATAGGCATCCGAAAGCAATGCTGCCATCGGAACATCTACAAATTCTGGATCGCCGTAGTAGGCATCGCGGTCAGCCATCGCCAATTTGAGTGCTTCCGTAACCGCATGCACGTAGTCTGCCGAGCAGTTGCCCATCGCTTTGAGATCGAAGCCTTCCAGCAGACGCAACGCCTGACAGAGATAGGGACCTTGCGTCCACGGACCACACTTGTACACCGTATATCCTCGATAATCCACCGTTACTGGGTCTTCAACAAGCGTAACATGGGCAGCGAGGTCTCTTTTACGGAGAAATCCGCCCTTGTCAATGTAAAAACCTTCTAACGCATCGGCAATATCGGTATTAGCACCGTTCCGTCCGTAGAACCGATCGCTTGCGGCTTGGATTTTTTCCTCACGGCTCCCAGACGTTTTCTGTTCCGACTCGACCATCCGACGCAAGGTGACCGCCAAATCAGGATGCCAATCAGCCTCGCCAGCATCCAACAGTGCCAGTGTGGGCGATACGATCTCCTCAAATGTCTTTGTGCCGTATAATTTGAGTGTGGTCGTGCAGAGATCCACAACCGATGGCACGGGTGCCATTTTGATGTCGCCGTTCGGGATCTCGTTTTCCATATACCAATCAATAGCGGTTTGCGAAAGCGGGGCACGCCCCTGTCCGGAGAGGGATTTCACTTCCTGTTTTTCCGAGTCAAAGATAAGGAGCGGCACCTCACCCCCAATAGAACAGGCACCGTGGTCTGTGACATTGAGTGCAAGAATCGTTCCGGCGGCTGCATCTGCGGCATTTCCGCCTGCTTCCAGAATCTCGATTCCCGCGGCGACTGCTTTCGCGCCACCCGCGGCAACAACGCCTGTTTCACTAACAGCACTCCAACCAATTTCTTGAGTATTTGGCATCGGTTTCTCCTTTGCTTCAGCGTCAGAGGAATAGTGGTCAGTACGGATTTTCTGCGAAAATCCTTTCGGTTGCCAGCAATCAATCAAAAGAGGCTTTTGTTAAACGAAAACCTCTTAACTGATAATTGATAACCATTCTTCTAATTCCGTTCTTTGTGTTAGAGCATAGCATAAACTCTCGTCTTGTGCAACTTCTAATAGTAATAGAGTAGATTCGTTTAATTTTTTACTTTCTGTTGGTTATACCAATTCTAATTGATGATTCCTCTTAAAAGGTTTGCTATCTTTCAGTGATACCCGGTGCGGTTAGGAAACCGCACCTACCGGGTGTGGAGTGAGTGGTTCGGTTAATGCGATATAAACTTTTAGAAATGGTATTATGTGGGAGAAATCTCGACCAGAGGTCGCTCCTACAGAAGAGAATAAGAGTCGGGAATCGGGGTGTTTTTGATAAGGTGTTTCCCCTCCTACAGGAAAAAATGATCCTATTAACAGCGTTTTATGCGTTGAATAATGGACGGAATTCGGTTAGAATATTGTTTAAATAGCGAATTCAAAAGGGAAAAATATGGCTGAATACAAGATTGCGGTAATTCGAGGTGACGGGATTGGGATTGAAGTGATGGAGGAGGGTCTCAAGGTCCTCAATGTCATCGCCGACAGGTATAACATCGAATGGGACTTCGTGGAGTTTCCTTGGGGCTCAGACTACTATTTCAAGCATGGGCACATGATGCCAGCAGATGCGCTTGATACCCTGGCGGCGTTCGACCAGATTTATCTCGGCGCAGTCGGACATCCAGATATCCAAGACCACGTTACGCTCAATGGACTTTTGCTGCCTATCCGACGTAGATTCGATCAGTACGTCTGTGAGCGACCCAGTGTCCTCTATCCGGGCATTAACACACCACTCAAGGACAAAGGTGCCTGGGATATTGACTTCGTAGTGATAAGAGAAAACACAGAAGGCGAGTATGCCAACGTGGGTGGGTTCCAGTACCAAGGGTTTCCCGAAGAGGTCGGTGTGCAGGTCGGCGTATTTACACGTCACGGTTGCGAGCGCATCATCACTTATGCTTTCGAGCAAGCCCAGGCACGAGATAAGAAGCGCAAAGTCACTTCGGTTACCAAGTCGAACGCGCAAGGCTACGGTATGATTGTCTGGGATACAGCCTTTGAGCGGGTGGCTGAAAAGTATCCTGACATAGAGACGGAATCGTTGCTTGTGGACGCAGCGTGTATGGATTTTGTGCGGAGACCAGAGGACTTCGATGTCGTCGTCGCCAGCAATCTGTTTGGGGATATTCTTACGGACATCGGCGCAATTATCACCGGAAGCATGGGACTGGCTCCGAGCGGCAATATCGACCCGCAACGTCGATTCCCGTCGATGTTCGAGCCTGTTCACGGGAGTGCCCCGGACATCATGGGAAAGGGTATCGCAAATCCACTGGCGGCAATTATTTCTGGTTCGATGATGTTGCGCTTCATGGGTGAGGGGGAAGCGGCGGAAAGGATAGATGCAGCTGTGCTAAAGGTCGTTAAGGATGGCAAGACTCTCCCATCGGACCTTGGGGGTCAATCCACGACTTCACAAGTCGGGGACGCTGTGGTGAATGCGCTCGGTTGAATAAAACCGTCGCATTATCTAAGAGGACTGATGAAAAAACAAGACTCTTCACAATTCAATCCTGAAAACTATGCGTTACCGCTGAAGGGACACGTATACTGTAAAATTTTATTTGATAAAGTCTTTCTACCGGTTTTAAAAGAACGCTTTCCAGATGTCCTTCCCCGTCTCAGTGCTGGAGTCATCGGAGTAGGATCCGACGTTCTCGGTGCCGATGACGAACTGTCCCGCGATCACGACTGGGGACCAAGCAAATGCCAACTCCTGCTGTCGGAACAGGATCTTGCAGCGTATGGCTCTTCTATTTCTCAGGCACTGGAGGCGGCTATTCCAGATACGTTTTTAGGAATTGAGACAGCCACATTGCGACCTAAGACAATACGGATAAGCACCATCGACGCAGTCTATCGCGATTTCCACGAATCTGCGTATCCACCGGTGACGATCGAAGAATGGGCTGCCGCTGATGACAACGATCTCTGCTATGCGTCGTCTGGTTTTGTTCTCTACGACCCTTCTAATGCCCTTAGCGAACGCATCTCCGCTTTCCAGAAGGCATACTATCCGGCAGATATCTGGAAGTGGAAGATCGCGAGTGATTTATGGGGACTTTGGCACAATGGCGACTACAATTCGTGCTATCGTCTGGCGAAACGCGATGACGGTATAGGTTTGCTCATCGGTCAGGGTGCTTTTGTCGAAGGCATTCTAAGACTTCTGTGTCTGCTCAATAGACGCTTTCCGGTCTACTGGAAATGGCTACACTGGCAAGCACAAAGTCTTCCGAAATGGATAGACATTATAGAGCCATCTCTCAAGAAACTCGAATCCGCAAACAATCATGAAACGCGCAGCGAGATCATCTACTCTATATGTCAATCAATTCGGGAAATCCTTTACAAAATGGATTTACTTCCCGATACAGACTGGCGCAATTACATGGGCAGCGAAGAGATTGCCCTGCAAATCGAATCGACGCAGGTGAAGGCGTTGATTCGGGAAAGAGAACCCCATTTGTATGTATGGTAAAGGAAAAGTTATTGACTTGGCACTGATAATGGAGGAATATGCTCGAACTGACTGAGAAAAACTACCACACAGCGATTGCTGAAAACTTCCCACAGTTGCCGATTGAAACATGTGAACCACTCTATGAAGGTTGGGCGAATCGGACGTTTCTGGTCAACCAGCAGATAGTTTTTCGCTTCCCTAAACATCAGGTCGCAGCGGATGACTTGGTGCGTGAGATGCGTTTACTGACCGAACTCGCCCCCACCGTTCCCTTGTCTATTCCGCAGTACCTCTACCACGGGCAACCCACACAACATTATCCGTTCGTGTTTGGCGGATATGCCTTCATTGACGGAACGCCACTGAATCAGTGTTCACCGCACGTACAATCGGCATCGTGGTGGCAACCGCCGCTGGGGGCTTTTCTCACTGCCCTGCATCGCTTTCCTATAGATCGTGTGCAAGACTTATTTGAGACCGATGTTTGTACGACATCACAGGCATGGCAGGAAGGGATAACCAAGATGTGGGGAAAAATACGAACCAACATCTTCCCACTACTGACTCGCCGACAGCAAGAGGAACTTACCACCTATTTCGAGCAGGTGATGGCCAATTCGTCTATCTTTTCCTTCACCCCTGTGGTTATTCATCAAGACTTTTATTCACACAACATTTTAGTTGATGTCGATACGGAAACCGTCACTGGAATTATTGATTGGGGATCTTGCACGGTTGGTGACCCTGCAGAAGATGTTGGCGATCTGGGTGCTTACTATGATGGCGTTATTGACGATGGCTGGCATTCTCGCTGCGATTTTTACCGCCGTACCGCCCCATTTCCGGATTTACTCTATGTTCTCGAACACAACCAGCAGGAAAAAGTAGGATCAATCATGCGAAAAATTAACGCGTTATGGATACCGTGAGCCAATTCGCACGATTTCGATAGATCGGGCGAAAGATGGACACCTCACATTTATTGTTGGAAACACAATTAACCTAACACTTGGAGAATAGATATGACACTCATTTCAATTCATGACGCAGCAGCCAACGGGGATCTCGATGCCGTAAAGAAAATCGTTGAACAGGACCCGCGTCTGGTCAACCAAGACGACAAATATGAATGGCGTCCTATATTTCATGCCGGATTAAGACGGCACTATGATGTTGTTAAATACCTAATAGACTGTGGTGCCGATTTAGCAGCCCATGATGGCTATGCGATTCACTATGCTGGAGAAGTGCCAAATAATAAGGAAGTCGTATCATTACTCATTACGTATGGAGGCTTGGATGCGCATGCCGAACCCTCGAGCGAAGCCGCGCGCCAGTTTATATACGCCGTTTTCTTAGACAATGTGCAGCGAGTTAACGCAATGCTCCGGGACAACCCACAATTAGTGCATGAGCGTTACGCCCGTGGTGATACAGCCTTGCACCATGCAACTCGAAACGGTGATCTGGAAATTGCAGAACAGTTGGTCGGTAGTGGTGCAGATGTCAATCTAACATCAGACCATGGGCATTTTCCCCTGTACTGTGCAGCCGGTCATGGACATGTAGAAACGACGCAATACCTCGTAGAACATGGTGCGGATTTACAAGCCAGACTCGGGGACGGCAAAACGGTCGTTGAGTGGCTAAAACAATATGCCGATCACGATCATCGCTTGAAATCCTGTCTGGATGTATTGGAGCAATGATGTCTCAAATACTGAACGACGATCCCGTCAACGGTATGTTTCATATAACACGCAAAAAATTAACAACCTAACGGAGCAGTGATTTGAAAGCAGTCTTTTTCGATTTGTTTGAAACGCTCATCACAGAAAAAACGAGAAGCGATTTCCAAGCAAGGGCTCCGTTTCATGAACCGCTGGGCACGACTGAAGAGCAAGTCTCGCTTTGGTGGTCCGAAAACGAGATTGCCGCGATGACAGGAAAATTCTCTAATTGTCTGGCGGGATTCACCCATTTGTGCACAGCGGTCAAATCACCGCTGACGAAAAATGAGATTATAATGGCCGCCGAAGAGCACGAGGCATGGAAATCAAAAGTCTTGCGTTGTGTCGAGCCTCAGATATTTGAAATGTTGCGTGCAGTCCGGGCGCGTGGGCTGAAAGTTGGAATTATCAGCAATGCTTTACCAGAAGAGGTCCTCGCCTGGCGATTCTGTCCGCTCCAAGATCTCGTGGACCCAGTTGTGTTTTCCTGTAGTGTCGGTGTAATGAAACCCGATAGGGAAATATTCGAGCTGGCTTGTTTACGCCTCTGTGTTCAACCTTCTGAAGCGTACTTTGTCGGGGATGGTGGTTACGATGAACTACAGGGGGCGGCCGCTGTCGGCATGCGTACGATTCAGGCGGCGTGGTATCAAGATCGAGATGTGGAATGGTCTTGTTCATCTCCTTTAGTACGGGCAAACTCGATAAGAGACCTTCCCGAGTTGCTGCGTTAGATGAGGATGTGACAATGAAGGTCCAGATCGCCACACGTGCTGATATTCAGGGTTGGCTTGAACTGGCATCGGAGGTTGAGTTTCTTTTCGGACCGATGGTTGACCAGCCTGATTTTCATAGCGCACTATACAAAAACATAGATCGGGAGAGTGCCTATTGTGTTCGAGAACAAGATAGGTCAGCCGGAGCACCGCTGATGGGAGGTTTGCTTCTGTCCTCCAGACCGCCTGAATACCATATCCGCTGGCTGTCCGTGGCTGAACAATGGCGGCGCGGGGGTATCGGCACGGTTCTTTTAGAACATGTATTTGGTTTGATTAACCTACCTGCTGAGTTGTTTGTCACAACATTTGGCGACGATAATTTGGAAGGCAAACCGGCGCGCCAATTCTATAAGAAGATGGGGTTTGAACCTTTTGCAGAGGCACCTCCAGGACCAGAAGGGGGATCCAGAGAAGTCTTTCGGAAATCCTTTCTGTCAAAGTCTGTTCGCTCCATTTGAGTCAAAGGAAACAGGAAAACGATGGTCGAAATACGATCCCACAACCACGCCAGTGAACTTATTTCACTTTCAGGGACTTACTTGGAACAGCATGAGAGCGAAAACAATTTGCCTATTGGTCTTGTTTATAGGCTCTCCGAGAGTCCCCACTACTACGGATCCAAGTCGCCGCTCCTACTGAGCATTCTGGAAGATGAGAAAGTCGTAGGTGTCGCAATAATGACACCACCAAAGCGCATCATTTTAAGCAGAATTGACACAGAGGTTCGAGTTGCTATATCTCATCTTGTACAACACTTACGCGGACTTAACACGCGAACACCAGGGGTTGTTGGACCATCAGTAGAAGCGCGAGCCTTTTCTGACTGCTGGGTTGAAGGAGCATTCGGCGTATCAGCCAGAGTCGCCATGCGAATGCGTGTATTTGAAGCAAGAAAGGTCGCGGATATGTCCCTTTCACCGGGAAGACTACGTTTGGCTCGTCCGGATGACCATCTACTTATAGCGAAATGGATTGCCAACTTTTCGGAGGAGATAAAAGAACCCGTCGACCTTGAAAGTGCTAAAAGCCATGCTGAACGCTCCATCAGAGGGCAAGAACTTTACATTTGGGACGACGGTGCGCCAGTTTGTATCGCCAAAGAATCTCGTCCGACGAAAAACGGGACAACAATCAACACGGTGTACACGCCTCCTGAGCACCGCAATAAGGGATATGCGACTTCGTGCGTGTGGTCGTTAACACAAAAGATGCTCACGGATCGCTATTCATTTTGTAGCCTATATACCAATTTAGCGAATCCAACTTCTAACAGCATCTACACCAAAATCGGTTATGTCCCTGTCGGGGACGCGTTGGTATTCGATTTCCGATCCGATAGCGGTTTGGGGTCAACAACATGAAAATTACGAGACCGAGACAATACTGGGACGATTACGCGTCTCGATTCAAGCACCGTAGTTTGGCAGAAGCATACGAACTCCGTCCTCCGTATCCAGAGGAAATGTATAAGATACTTCTCAATTTGCTGGGGGAATCGCGACGGAAAGTTCTGGATGTTGGATGTGGACCCGGAAAAATAGCACGGTCACTTGTCAATCATGTAGACGGTGTTGACGCAGTTGACTTCTCACAAGAAATGATCCGAGTCGGGAAATCGCTCATCAACGGCAATCATCCAGATCTTCGGTGGATCAATGGACGCGTCGAGGAGGTGCCGTTGTATCCACCTTACGATATGGTGACGGCTGGCGCCAGCATTCACTGGATGGAATGGAGTACGGTCTTTTCAAGATTTAAAGAAGTACTGACGACAGATGGGTACCTCGTCATCATTGATGGAGACCGTCCGATTGGATCGCCTTGGCACGACGCAGAACTTTCACTCATCCACAAATATTCCACCAATAGACACCATGAGCAGATCGACTTAATCCAAGAACTCGTGGATAGAAAGCATCTACACCTGATTGGAGATAAGCGCACAACACCCGTTAGTTTTTCGCAGCCGCTTACAGACTATGTTCAATCCTTTCATTCGAGAGAAAGCATGTCCAAGGAACACATGGGAGCGGAAAATGTCAAGGCATTTGACGCTGAATTATCGCATATCTTATCTGACTTTGTTGATGATCAAGGTCTGCTCAGTTTCCAATTAGCAGCAAGGGTTACCTGGGGAAAACCATTGGCACAGGACCAAGCATTGTGACTTCTAATACCATTTCTAAAAGATTATATCGCATTAACCGCACCTTAGGGCACAGACTAACAGTTTATGCTACAAGGAGGCACAAACTAACAGTTTATGCTACAAGGAGGCACAAACTAACAGTTTATGCTACAATTTCAATCAGAACTGGTATAACACCGTGTTTTTATAATTTTATGCACCCTTTTTGCCTCCAAATTGTGTCACTAATCATTGCAAAGTTATTTATTGCGGATTCAGAGAATTTTTAAGGAGGAATCTCTCATGGTTAACAACTTTAAGTTCCTACTCATCACAGTCCTGTTTCTCAACTTCGTCGTGTCCGTCTTTTCTTTCCAGCCTTCTGGCGGTGTTTTGTCGCTGGATGGTGTTGATGATTATGCGATACTCCCGTTTGAGGAACACGGGTATCTGTTTCCCAAAAAGACCCGTGAGTTCACTGTTGAGATGTGGTTTTATCCGAAATCTGGACCAACAAATCACGGTGGTAGCGACATCATTCTCAGTCAGCAAGTTTACTTCGGATTGAGTGCAAACCATTCGGAATGTAAAAGCGATGTGAGTCAACTATGTTGCTACGGTGGAGCATATCTGGAAGGAGAAACAGCCCACGGCGTCTCGTTTTTTTATGCGCCAATGGAGAGAAACCGATGGAACTATGTGGCAATCATTTACAAGGACAGCACATTTGGTTTCGCATATAACAATCGGATTAAACGGAAAAGCAAATTTGGCCTGATGGATCAAGTGTCCGTGGAGGATCTCGGAAAAATTAAAGATTTCTTCGTAGGTCGGTATGAGCAGGAAACGGCCCGAATTACTCGCTTTCATGGCGACATTGATGCTATAAGATTTTCGAGGATCGCCCGGTATGACTTACCTGACCTACCATGGTTCGAGGAGCCATTCGATCCACCCGACCATTTCTTAAGTGACAGGGACACTTTAGCACTTTGGAATTTTGATGAACGAGAAGGTGAAACCCGCTTCCAAGATGAATCAAAAAATAAAAGAATGTTAATCGGAATGAATGGGGCTTCTATCGGCAGTACGCTTGCTGTCAATCCGGATAGTACCTCCCTCACGACGACGTGGGGACAAATCAAGGCGAGATCGCGTTAAACCTAACGCACAGAATTCTAAAGTAGAACGTCAACTCCCAGCATTTTCACTGCGGGGAACTCACTCATTACTCCTCAATTTTTGTAGGAAGATGGAAGTTTAGTTCGCCATGGATCGAATACTGAAGCCACTCCAACCCCATCGCTTGTACTTCCCTTTTCCACGGGTATATATCACCTGCGTCAGTTGTTCATTGGTGATCGTGATAGTGTAACGCCTTTCAATCGTTTCATTTCCGATAGGGATCTGCAATCGCTGAATCGGCTTCTTGTCATTCGCAATAAGGTTTATCTCTAAGGGTTCGGGTTCATCTCCTTCATCTGCGCTGAAATAGCATATCACTTCGTATGCTCCATTCGGAAGTGCTACTCGGAAAACCCCATCCTCTTGCCCCAAAATGCTATCCTCGTAAGGTTGTGATACCTCAGACTCCCTTTGTGAGTCTTCACGCGCTGACACTGTTAACCAACCGTATTTTCCATCAGTATAAGTTGTATCCACATACACAGGCATATATCCTGATGCTGTCTGACCCTCTTTGGGCTGCATGTCAAAGGAGACAACGGTTCCGCCACTCCACATCTGAAGATCGGGGGGTGTCCGCTTGCGGCGATAGAGTCGATTGTAGTCGTTGGAATCGATGAGTTCATACTCTTCCTCCAAACCGGCGACATCGTCATACTCCGTCCGCCAAATGATGGCGTAATCAGCAGTCAATTCTTTTTCTTTGTATTGCAGCGGAAAATGATCCGTATTCGCCTCGTAGTTGTCGAGGTACCCGATTCCTTTATGCGTTGCTAATAGACACTCAAGGTGCCCAAAGGGTTCAACGTATTTGGGTTCAAAACCGAGTGAATCTGAGAAACCGCCCCATTCTCCCGGTTCGCTCGTGAGAATGGTATCTTCCTCGGTCATACCGACCAAGGAGAGTGCAGTGGTGATGTCCCGATTCAACAGCGTATACGTGTGGACATTGTAGCCGAGATGCCATAAGGACAGGACGATGATAACCCCCGCCACCGCATAGTTTACGTGCCGATGCAGATTGACAGCGAAGAACGGAAGCAACACGAGGAATATGTACAGATGAAACCGATCATTTATCCAACCGCCGCTGTAGCCAGACCAAGGCACTATGTAAAACATTGCAGTGATGAGGACTGACATAATCAGAAATCCATCCATCTGCGTCACAACACGTGTCCAGAACCGTTCGCCAGTCTCTTTCCACTCCTCTGATTCTCGAAACCGCTGGTACTGTCGAACTCTATTGACTACCGTGAATACGAAGGCAACGGCAAAAAACACCAGCAACACCCGTCCGATGAGCACATGGTCATCCCGAAAAGAGACCAAGGATTTCATACCGAAGAAATAGTCATTTAGCCATTCAAAGCCTTTATGTTCGCTGTCCGCTCCGTGAGCGTTGGAAAGGTAGAAGTAGTAGGAGAACAGGATAAAGTAAGCGGGGATAAGCGCGCCGAGGAACGTCAGTGTAGGTTTAAGTGCCACCACACCGTCCTTGAGTCGAGACCTGAGTGGCTCTGATGTTTCTTTATAACCCCATACCCCGCGCAGCACATCGTACCCCGACGAGAAGAGCGCGAAGAACGTCAAAGACATGACAAGCAACGCATAGGAGTGGTAGTGGGTGAGATAGGTCGCCAACAGCAATATGTATATGACCACAATGTTTGATAATTGGAGTTTATCCTTGACTCGCCACCAGTAACCTATCGCGAAGAAAAACAGGGACATACTGAGGACAAAGTTGTAGAACCCCATGTGAAGCAGATAGTTGTAGGCGAAGAGAAACCCAAGCAGTCCAAAGACCACGTTTCTCTTTGCGATGCCGTTGAGGAAATAGAAGAGGGAGAACGGCAGGAGACCGATGCAGAGTGTAAGGACTATTTTTTCGCAAACGAGTGGGGGAAAGACGTACAACAGGACAACAAGCAGGGCGTGAGAGGTCCAGTTCGGGAAGATCGTGGCGTTCAGGTCGTAGACTTCGCGTAACCGGTAGTTTTCGTGTTTATGGTACTCCTTCACCACGTATGAGTTGTAGATATGACTTGCTCCATCCTGCGTCGGGAAATACTTGAAACCCCAGACGGGCAGAAGATGTAACACCAGCATCACAAAAACCGTAATATATCCAATAGACAATTGGTGTGCTTTCATGATCTCTATAACCTCTTTGGCGTTCGCTTGTTTTTTGGCTCCTATCCAAGTCCTATTCTAATAGATTTTTGCTTTTGTTTCAACACGTAAAATTTTGCGTGCCTTCGGTGATGTTTGTAAGCCAAAACTTGCCTTCTATTCCGATTTGTGATAGACTACTCTCAAGATTGATGCGTAAGGAGTGAACCATGGTAAGGGAAGTACAGACAGCTCAAAATGTATGGCCAATGCTAACGGAGGTCGTATTGGTTCCTCATGCCCAAAGCGAATACCAACGGCTTACGGAAGTACTGGACAATTTAATCGATGTCGTAGGTGAGGAGGAAGATCATCCCTTGGCTTCACTGATGGAAGTCATTGGTGTGTTGATTGAAAAATATGAAGACGGACACGTCCCAGAGTTGACAGAAATATAGCCAATAGGTTGGAGCGATGGAAGTCTCAAGCATCCTTATCATCGGTGATGATTCACAGGCTGGAACATACATCCTACGGATTCACCTTAAAGAGAACACCACATTAAAATTTGGTAGGTTCAAGAAAGGGAAACTTATTTCATTACCCGCTGGTGATTATGTTTACGTCGGCTCTGCGCTTTCGGAAAAGGGATCGACTTCATTGGCGCGGCGACTTATCCGACACGCAACGCGGAGTGGTGATAAACCACCGCATGCTATCAGAGAAGCGATGGTAAAGCAATTCCACAATTGCGGTTTGGGACCATCTGATCCATTACCGAAAAACGGCAAAAAATTGTTCTGGAACGTCGATTTTCTCTTGGATCTACCATCCGTGGAACTTGTAAATATCTTTGCTATCCGTTCGTCTGGACGTTTGGAAAACAGACTTGCCAAGCGACTCGAACAGGATCGACACACAGAAATTATTGAACCCGGGTTAGGGGCAAACGACACACCAGGTAACACACACCTGCTCCGCATCCGAACGGATAAGATATGGTGGGCATCCGTCACGGACAAGGTAAAGGTGGTTTTGGAAGACAGTACCTTAAATCAAACAAACGATGCTGAAAGTCGAATTTCTTAAGAAACTCATGCCTGAATTATTACATGAATCCTTTTATATCCAACCACAACCCCTTTTGAGGTAGATATGCACGACTCACGACTTGATAAACTCGCAAATGTTCTCACGACCCATTCCACGAAAATCCAATCTGGCGAATTTGTGCTCATTGAAGGGATAGATATCCCACAAGAGATGGTCATTGCCCTCATCAGGGCAGTCCGGAAAGCGGGCGGGATCCCGCTCGTGGAACTCAAACAGAACCGTATCCAACGTGAAATTATTCTCAACGGAGACGATGCTGGAATAAAATTGATTGGTGAATACGAGACCTATCGTATAAAAAAGATCCAGGCGTATATCGGTATCCGTGGGAGTCACAACATCACAGAGCTGTCCGATGTCCCGGCGGAGGCAATGCAACGCTATCAAAAGTATTGGATACGACCGCTCAACGATATCCGCGTGCCACAGACAAAATGGGTCGTTCTCCGATGGCCCCACCCGGCAATGGCACAGCAGGCACAGATGAGCACAGAGGCGTTCGAGGATTACTATTTCGACGTTTGCACACTCGACTACAGCCGAATGGAACAGGCGATGGGACCGCTCAAGTCTCTGATGGAGGAAACGGATGAGGTCCACATCGTCGGTGAAGATACCGATCTTCGGTTCAGTATCAAGGATATCCCCGTGATTCCGTGCGCAGGCGAGTGTAACATCCCTGATGGCGAATGCTTCACCGCGCCTGTGCGAGATTCAGTCAATGGCACCATCCATTTCAACACCCCCACAATCTACCAGGGAACGACCTTCACTGACATTCGACTCCGCTTTGAAGATGGCAAAGTTATCGAGGCAACAGCGAATAATACCGAAAGGTTGAACGATATTCTTGATACAGACGAGGGGGCGCGTTATATCGGTGAATTCTCTATCGCGTTCAACCCGTATATTACAAACCCGATGCTTGACATTCTGTTCGATGAGAAGATCGCAGGCTCGTTTCATTTCACGCCCGGTCAGGCTTACGAGGAGGCGGATAATAGTGTCCGGTCTGCTGTCCATTGGGATATGGTCATGATACAGACACCGGAACACGGTGGTGGAGAGATGTACTTCGACGGAAATCTTATTCGGAAGGACGGACGATTTGTCCATCCTGAATTGGAGGCATTGAACCCGGAGAACCTGAAATGAGTAGAGAACAGCACCGAGTACACGGCGATCCGCAGCGATTTGAAGTTGTCGCCGATTTCATTGCTGCACGATACAGCAATACAATCCACTCTATTGCCGATGTCGCTGGTGGGAAGGGAATATTAACCCGCCTTCTCACCAAGAAGAAAAATTTCGCATGCGATCTCATTGACCCGCGTCGCACAGTGCTCAAAGGCATCGAGCATCACCCGGATCAGTTCGATCCTGAGATGGCAGATTATTATGACCTGTTGGTTGGACTCCACCCGGATGGTGCATTGCGTCAATTGGGAGAGGCAGCCCTCGTTCGCCCCGCCGTGATAATTCCGTGTTGCAACTTCTGGGACGAACAGCGTCGTGGGCAGTATGAGTTGTTGACGGCAATTGAGGACTTCTATCGGCAACATTCCGTCCAGTTTGAGCGAATTGAACTCGACTTCAAGGGACCGAAAAATATCGCTATCGTCTCCGAACCCTCTTAACTTTGAAGTAGATGCTATCCCAAATATCCGTATAATCACAGTTTAGTCTAAAAAAAGGTTAATTATGGCACGACAACCCAATATTCTCTTTCTTCTCACCGACCAGCAACGTTTCGATTCACTCGGTTGCAATGGAGCACCCATTTGCAGAACACCTGCTATCGATGAAATCGCCGCAACAGGCATGCGGTTCACAAACGCCTATACCCCGATCGCGCTCTGTTCACCGGCGCGTGGATCTCTACTCACCGGACTCTATCCACACAACCATGGGCAACTTTCAAACATGGGCAATTTCAACGGTGTGTTTGCGAACCAGATTCTCGATAAACCGGCGTATCCTAAACTCCTTAGTGAGACAGGCTACCGGGTCAGTTGCATCGGTAAGTGGCATCTCGCGAAGGAAGGTGACACAGAGTTTTGGGGTTACGATAAGTGGCACCCCTATCGTGAGTGGCATCAGTGGCTCCGAGATGACGGGATTGACTTCCGAATTGATAGGGATGCCGTTCAACCGTATGAATGGGGTGGTGAGGCTCCGTTCTATGGAAGACACCCACTTCCTGCTGAACGGACAATGGAAGCGTGGACCGCAGACAAAACGATTGAATTAATCAACGGCTATTCAGACTCTGAACACCCCTTTATGATTGCCGCGAATTTCTTTGGACCGCACTTCCCGTATGCTGTGCCAGCTCCTTACGACACGATGTACGATCCGGATACCGCTGAACGGTGGGGCAACTTCGATGAACAGTTCATCAACAAACCCCTCATTCAGCAAAAGGAGATGCTCCGGTGGAATGCCAGCCATCTGACGTGGCCAGATTGGCAGAAAGCCATCGCTGCCTATTGGGGGTTCTGCACCTTCATTGACGACCAAGTGCGGCGAGTTCTTGACTGTCTTGAGGCGAACGGTTTAGCAGAAAATACCGTTGTCATCTTCTCAACCGACCACGGCGATATGCTCGGTAGCCATCGGCTTTTCAACAAAGGTTTTCACATGTACGAGGAGACGCACCACATTCCACTCGTCATCCGGTGTCCAGGTACGACAGCACCCGGAACGACGTGTGATGAATTTGTGAACCTCGTCGACTTAATGCCGACGTTTTTGGAACTCGGTGGCGCAGCAGTCCCTGATGAGATCGATGGAAGATCTATTATGCCTTTGTTACGTGGGGAAACTGTAGCGGATTGGCCCGATGATGTGTTCGCTGAATTTCATGGGTACGAGCCGACGCTCGCCTCTGTCAGGATGGTGCGGACGGATTCGTGGAAATATGTCTACAACCCATACAGCGAGGACGAACTCTACGACATGAAAAGCGACCCGCACGAACTCCATAACTTGGCGAACCATCTCGGTTACAAGCACGTACTCCGCCGTATGAAATCACGTATGGTTGATCGCTTGCGTGAAACGAGGGATAATATCGTCATGGAAGGTGGATGGCAGAGCAATTCGTTCGATCTGCTTGTCTCGGAACGGGAGCGATAAGACTTACAAAGTGCTATTCCTGTTTGACTTGTCCCCACACTGTCGTTAATAAATGTGGTTTGGGGGTAACCGGCAATGCGAACGCCGGATCGAACCAATCCCCCGGACTATTTGCTTGAAAGAACTTTCCAAATACCTTTGGTATAAAAGTATCTGTGAGTTGTTCCGAAACATCGCTGCCCAACACTATTTTGAAGATTTGTAAGCGGTTATGCTTATCGACTTTGTCATACAGAAGGGCATCTCCTTGCGGAGACCAGACCGGCGAAGTTTCCCTCGGGGCAGCATCGCTTGTAATTCGTTTAAGCCCTGTACCGTCGCTATTTAGCGTATAAAGCGTTTCCATGTCAACGTTTTTCTTTTCCGCTCCCGGATTCCAAGAAAAAGCCAACCGATCCGTTGTTAAAGACCACACTAAATCGCCATTTATCCAAGAAGGTTTTGCCTCGCGTGGAAAAAGCACCTTCTGTTTTTTGGTACGCACGTTAAGTATATTGATTCGCACCTGCTTATTCTCAAATCCAGAGAGGAAGGCTATCTGAGTACCATCAGGTGACCAAGCCGGGCTACCCCCTCCGATTGCCATGCGTTCTTCTTTTTTCCCATCTATTGTACCGATGTAGATATACGCTCCATTCAGTTCTCGCCTTCTGTAAGCAATTTGTTTCCCATCTGGCGACCAAGTCGCTGCAGATCTGTCTTCCGACTTGCCGAACACCCGCCTCACATTTTTGCCATCAGGATCCATGAGATACAGGTCTCGACTGAGCGTAAACCGATCACGGTCAGAGGCGAAAAGAACGCGTTCCCCGGTTGGAGACCAGACGGGGAACGTGTCATCTGCACGATGGTTGGTCAGCCGCACCTGATCGCTCCCATCAGGATTCATGATATAGATTTCGCGATTGCCGTCCCGTGATGAGGTAAACACAATTTTGGCGGTTATAGGTGCTTTTGAACATATTCCAGAAACGCCTACGCTTAGTAAACTAACCATCACGACAGCAGATAGAAAAAAACGTTTATATTTCATCAGTATCCCCTCCACGAGGCAAACTTAAGAGTGTAGACGACTATTGCTTTAATCGCCCCCATATCTCTGTTGCCAATTGGGGTTGGGGGGCAACCGGCAATGCAAACGCTGGATCGAACCAGTCCCTTGCAAAATTCGGGAAGCTGGGATTGCTAAGCTGCACCGGCTCGCCACCATCCAACGTAACTTTGAAGATTTGCTGCATATCATTCTTATCCAGTTGACTGTGATAGCACCCACTACCTAAAGGTTGGGGCTTCGGCTTCGTAGACATTTGCGGTTTTCTCAGAGAGTCAACCGTCTTACGGTGTCTCCACCAGCAGGCGATTACCTAAAAGGTGAAAAATCCCTTTAGGCACATCATGCGGAAACTTTCATGGCTATCCCCGCCTGCCTCTCTCCAAAAGGAGAGAAAAGTTGAAAAGCAGGGCAGCAATACGACGCGCAGACTTTCACCTCTGCTCCGATTCAAGCTTTCGCTCAATTATGCGTGAACTGCCCAGTATATGTTTTCAGTGGTATCACACTTAACACCTCTTGACTACCTCTGACAGTAGCGGACACCGCCTGCACAAGTGTGCAGGGTCAGAGTGGTGTCCAAAGTGTTAGTAGAATTATACCACAATTTTAGGTCAATGTCAAATCTTTTTGATACAACAAACCCATACGCCGTCTACATCCCCAAGCTAAAGCATGGGGTCTTGACGGAAGAAAAGATAACCCACAACCTCTCAAAACATTTATCGAACTCACGTTAAGAATATACCAATTCCACGAGGATGTCAATGTTTTTGCGGTCAGACTTGATGCGAATCCAGCCCCGTTCTACCACATATAAAACCCCATTCTCTACTGGTCGGAATCTGCGGGCATCCAAAATTCAGATTTGAAAAAAATACGGAAATGTGATAACATGTTCATACTTTGAAAATTCAAAAACAATAGCCTGCATTCTCACTGCGAAGCAGGCGCAGGCGGATTTCAGGAACGGATCTAATAGTCTTAACATCCGCTACTTCTCCGCAAGGTAAATTAAAGAAATGATTATCACAGTTGACGAGAGTTATCGCCATAAGAGAGACCTCACCGAACAGCAACTTTTCGCCGTGGTTGAACAGAACACGCCGGATGCTATCAAATCCCCTCTTTTTCCTCAAGATGAACCAAATGCATTCACGTTCCAACTCGATAAGGAACTGATTGCGCGTTTGAACTTATGGGAATGGTTTCACAACTACGCGAAGGAAGCACAGGTCTCGACCGCCGGCATCCGAGGTCCGCAGAATATTTTGTACCCTTGGGACACCCGTTTCCCGATTAACCAGATCGGGATTGTCTTGGCAACGTTGGGTAAAAGTCTCGTCGCTAATGAGAACGCGAGCGGAAAGCAGGTCGAGAAAATTGCAGGCTGTGAGGTGCGCTACAACTCGCAGAAATATGTTGAATACATCGCCCGCATCCAAGCTGCACAAGGGATTCGCACATACGTGCCGAAATCATTTGGGACACTCCCCATCTGGATGGCATCCTTTTTGATTTTCATGCTCGATTTGGACGGCGGCGAACATGTCACGTCGAGCCATTCCGTCAGCACAAAGAACGCGACTAAAGACCTAAACAATCAGGGCAGTCAATATCTGCCTGAGGAATCTATGCGATTCGTCAACAAAATTGAAGAGATCCTCGAAACCGCTGAAACGGAAGGCTATTCCATTCAGTTCAGTGCTGCCACCGATGAACACATCGATTTTGAACGACTGGACGAACTCCATGACGGTGTGCAACTCTATGTCGGCTATCTCAAAAGTGGTGTCGCCACAGATGCGAATCTCAAACTCATTCGAGCGACGAAACCATCTATCGTTGTCGATTGTGTTGGCGGGTGTATGTATCGTCCGATGCGTGCCATCTTTGAGAGACTGGGAATCGCTAACTCTGTTCGGTGGCTGCACGTTGAGGCGGATCCGCTCTATCACAACATTGGAAAACTCGATCGGAATCCGAAAACAGGTGAAACTGAATTTTACGATCTCGGTTGCGACTTTAGTATCCTTGATGTCGTCAAATCCACAGATTACGCAACGAAACTCAAATCGCAGCCTATCGGTACCATTATTGAAGCGACTGACCCAGATGGCGATCGACTCATCGTCTGTGAGATAGAGGAAGCCTCGCGGGCAGAAACATTGGAGTCCCTCGGCGTTGATTTCCTTGATCTCGGTGATGACCGACTCTTGACGATTTATACGCCGAACCAAGCGTTCCTCATGTTGATGGATTTCTACGCCAAGCAACTTAAAACTTCCGGTCTCTGGGAGGATCATCCACGGTTCATGATTAAGACGACCCCCTCGGCGCTGGCTTGGGACCAGTGGGGTGAGACGAACGATGTTAAAGTCATTAACGTGCCTGTCGGTTTCAAGGAGATTGCGGCGATCATGAAAAAGATTGAGAACCAGATCGCTGACGCGCCAGACACGCCGGTCGTTGTTCAAGATGTCTACGGCGAGACGGTTGGACTCGGTGTACAACCGCGACTGATTTTCGCGGGTGAAGAGAGCGGCGGAATGATTACCGGTCCTGAGGAACTCATCCAGAGCCAAGGCGGTCGCACAGCGATTGCGATGCGTGAAAAGTCGGCAGGTGAATCCATGGTCCTGGTTACGGCACTCGCAGCGCACTGTAAACAGGCAAATATTACCCTCTCTGACTATCTCGCCGCTGTTTTTGCGGAGAGCCGAATTCGCGCGACCTGCGACGTGAGAGAGGACATCACCTACTATAACGAGTCTGAACCGAATCCTGAAAAACTCCAAGCAGCGAAACGTGAAGGCGAGGCGAAACGTGATAAAAACGACCTGTTTTTTCTCGGGATCGCTATTGCCCTTCGCGACGGAAAAATAGATGTAGAGCAAGCACGGGCTATCCTTTCAGATGCCCTTCCGAGCCTTGATTTCACAACGCTTGAAGATGTTCGGTTTGTTGGCGATGGGAGTTATCTGAAGTTTCATGATAAGTGTGTTGAAGTCCGAAAGTCCGGCACAGATGCGAAAACCAAAGCCTACGCCTCTGGTGGTGATAAGGAGGAGTGCCGAAAGTTCGCCAAAGTCTTCGGTGAGGCAAGTGGTAACTTAACCGAACTTTACACCGAACAAATAAGTCAAACTTACTTAAGGGACATTGAAAATAGAGCACGACAGATTTACGATGAGTTTCAGTCGGGTTAATAGCAGTCGGCTGTCAGCAGTCAGCAGTCGGTAAGAAACCTCTTTACCGATGGTTTCCGATAGCCGACAGCCGATAGCCACTAAAAAGGAGATGATCATGGTTAGAACGATTATCGGCTTGTTCGGAGTTGCGATCCTTTTTTCTTTCGCAACAGTTTCCGAGGCGGAATGGACAATCCTGCGCGAAGACAATTTCATCCGAGATGATGGAATTGACGCGAGGTTACAAGATGTCTATTTCATGGATACCCTGAACGGTTTGGTCATTGGAGATAACGGTTTAATATTGGTGACGACGGATGGTGGCAAAGTCTGGGGCAAAATCGAAGTTGATATGCGTCCCCCCGGTGCCGGACAAAGACCGGGCGGACCTCCGGGTGCTGGTGGCGGTCCTCCAGGTGGTTTCGGTGGAGGCGGTGGTGCGCCGCTCTACAATATCTACTTTGTAAATGAAAACGTCGGATATATCACCGGTGGTAGAGGCACTATCTTAAAAACTGAAGATGGTGGCAAAACATGGACACGGAAAATGGCAAGGAGCGATAACCCCAATCCTGGACGTGGTGGAAGAGGAGGCGGCATTCGCGCGAATCTAATGGGTATCCAGATGATTAGCGAAACCACCGGTTTCATCGCCGGATCGGAGAATACGATTCTCAAGACAACCGATGGGGGTGAAACCTGGGTAGGTAGCTCGGAGCGCGCACGTGTTGGTGAGACACGAAACAATCTTGAAGGAATCTGGTTTGTTTCCCCCACAACAGGTTGGATTATCGGTTCATTCGGGACGCTCCTGCATACCACCGATGGCGGTGAAACGTGGGAGAAACGCAACCTTTCACGCTTCGATGATAACCTGTTTGGTATCCATTTCCTTGATGAGAATACCGGTTGGATCTGCGGGCAGGGCGGCTTAATTCTACATACCGCCGATGGGGGTGCCACATGGAACCAACAAAAAACTGAATCTTATGACGATCTCCACGATATTATCTTCGTTGATACCATGGTCGGTTGGGTAGTCGGTGGCTACAACACTATTTTACACACAACCGATGGGGGCAAAACCTGGAATAAGCCCACTGCATCGGTGAGTGGAATTGATAGTTTTAAAGGCGTTCATGCAACCGATCAGAACAACTGTTGGACAATCAACGATGGAGGTGTCATCGCAGGATATAAAGCAGAATAGTTAGTGGCGGTCAGCCGTCAGCCATCAGCAAGAAACTGGACTGGAAGCCTCCGGGATGGAAGGCGGGGAAGATTGGAAGATTGGGGCATCCCTCCTTCCAGTCTCCCATCCTTTCAACTATAAGCCTTCCGACCAAGTCCCACCTGTCGATAGCCACACGAACTGAAAGGACAGAATATGTCAGAACTGAGAAGCCATAAAGTCACGATGCTCGGCACAGGGCTCATCGGAATGTTCTACACGATGACGCTCCACAACCAGCGCGGCACAGACCGCGTCCACAACGTTTACTCTCGACGCGAAGAGCGCGCAACGGCGTTCGCTGAAGAGTGGAACATCCCTCATGCAACAACCGATTTAGCAGAGGCTATCAATCATCCTGAAACGGATACTGTTGTCATCGGATTGCCCAACAATCTGCACCTAAAAGCGGTCGAACTCGCGGCGGAAGCCGGTAAAGGTATCCTCTGCACGAAGCCGCTTGGACGGACAGCTAAAGAAGCGAAGGCGATGTTGGACATCGTTGAAAACGCGGGCGTATTTGGGGGTTATCTTGAGGACCTCGTTTATCCCCCAAAGACTCTGAAAGCGTTAGAATCCGTTCAAAACGGTGCGCTCGGCAAAATTTTGTGGGTGCGTTCCCGTGAGACACATCCCGGTCCTCACAGTGATTGGTTCTGGGATCTGGAACAAGCCGGTGGTGGTGCCATTGTTGATATGGGATGCCACTGCATTGAGATCATCCGAAATTTCGTTGGGAAAAACAACAAACCGCTTGAGGTGATGTGCTGGGCGGACACACTCGTGCATCCGATTGACGCGGAGGACCACGGCATTGCGCTCATCCGATTTGAGAGCGGCGCAATGGGACAATTCGAGGTCGGTTGGGCATTCCGCGGTGGTATGGATTTACGCGATGAGGTCTCCGGAAGTGAAGGGACTATCTGGCTTAACCACTGGCTCCGAACAGGTTATGAGATGTTCACGGCTGTCGGGCAGGGCGGATATGTCGCTGAAAAAGCGGAGAGTGACACCGGTTGGCTCTTCCCCGTTGGCGATGAGGTCGCGGAACTCGGTTATCGGGACATGTTCCTTGATATGTTCAACGCAATCGACGAAGAACGTGAACCCCTGGAAACTTTCTATGATGGTTACGTCGTGAACGCTATCATTGATGCCTGCTATAAATCCGCGAAATCTAAGCAGTGGGAATCCATTGAAATTCAGGATTGGCGAGGCACAACCGAAACCACCGATGCGCAAACCGCCCAGTCGGATGCCGATGAGCGATATGCACCTCTCAAGAGTGAACGGATGCCGGATGGCAGAATGAAACGCATCTTTAGGGATCGGGAAACCGGGGAGATTATTGAGAGGGTGGAGGATTAAACGGTGATAGTCGTAGTTCGGTTTGCAGGAGAACGATTGAAGGTCGCACTACTATTGTTCATAGCTGATCCAGTTAAACATAGGAGGGACTTCCGATGAATCAAATCCTAACAGCCATTGCACTTGTACTATGTCTTGGGCTGAGTTGTTTCGCTGCACTTGAAGAAAACACTGTGTTATTATACCTCTTTGATGAAGAGGTAGCCGATGAAGCCACAGACCTCTCCGAGTTTGAGAATCACGGGGAAATCACTGATGCTGAATGGACGAAGGATGGGAAGCTCGGTGGAGCGTTGACCTTTGATGGTGCGAGCAGTCTTATTGAAGTACCGCATCACGAAAGTCTCTTCCCCGGCGGCGATGAACTGACAATTGAGGCGTGGTTCAAACCTGCTTCATTCCCAGCTGGACACCCACCCATTGCGAGAAAAGGTTCTGTCCCCGAAAGCGGATGGGGCTTTGATACACCCGGCGGAAAAATTCGAGGATTCGTCTATACCGCTCCCGGTGATGCCGCTGTCGCACAAGGCGCGACACCGATGGAGGTGGACAGATGGCATCATCTCGCTATGGTCTATGATGGCTCAGAAATTCGCATATATCTGGATGGTGAACTGGACGGAGAAGTTCCACGAAAAGGAGACATCAACGAAAACGAAGCCTCCGTCTGGATCGGTAAGAAAGCAATTGAAAGCGTCTGGCTTGATGGAACGCTTGATGAACTCCGCATTCTCAACATCGCAATCACGGAAGAACAGATTCAGGCGGATATGGAAGGGATTGCGTTTGCCGTGGAAGTCGCTGGAAAACTCACAACGACGTGGGGACGCATTAAATCTGATGCCCGCCGTTAGCAACTATGGTAAACTTTAGAATTAATTGTACACTCTGCACCGGCGAGGTTAGAAACCTCGCCTACCCGGGGCGGGGAGAATGTCTGCTTGTTTTTCTGGTTTACGGGCATTCGGTCGTAAAGCCCAACGCTTTAGCTTTGGGATATAAGACCGCTAAAGGCGTGAGCCATGAAAAAAAATGACAGTCGGTAAAAAATGTGGTATAATTAGCGTATCAAGTTGGCAGACATTATCAGCGTTACCGCTTGGTAACGTGTCTGCCTACCCACTGATAAGGGGTTAAAGACTTGGTACTTGATAAATCCATGAATGCCTATAAATACCTGATAGGGAAACAATCAAACACAATACGCATTGGCAACCTACTTGATGATATGTGGCAGGTGCATGAGTATTTCCATAAGTGGCAACGCCACCGCTATAAAGACGGGTTCCCTTATGCCAACCATATCGCTATGTCTGCCCACGTCAAGGATTTAAAACGAACCACGCACCCGCATTGGAATGCCCTGCCGAGTCAAGCGATTCAAGCGGAATTGCAGCGTATTGATGATGCGTATGTGCGCTTTTTTAAGAAACTTGGGGGTAGACCGAAGATTAAAAAGAAGCACAAGTTTAGATCCTTTGTTTTAAAACAAACGGGGTGGTCAATAGAAGGCAACCGTATCACTTTAACATTTCGCAAGTGGAATCCAAGAACGCGTAGATGGCAGTTTGATAAAGTGCCTTATACCTTTCATAAACATCGCGAATTCTACGGGAAAATGAGTCGAATCATAATCAAGCGTGATAACTGCGGAAGATATTGGATATACATACTCACCGATTTTGTGGAATCAAAACCTTTGTCCACTACAGGTGAAAGCGTAGGGGCGGATTTTGGCATGAAAGACGCATACTTGACCCTGAGCACGGGTGAGAAAAAACAGCACCCCCAACCTTTGAAACAGTCTTTGAAGAAACTGCGAACCCTCAACAAAAGCCTTTCTCGTAAAGTTAAAGGTTCTAACGGTTGGTGGCGGTGTGTGAGACAACTCGCCCGTCTGTATCGGAAAATCAGCAACCAACGCAAAGATTTCCATTGGCAACTCGCGTCTGAACTTTGTAAGAAGTTTGATACGATTGCGATTGAAACGTTGAACCTTGAGGGTATGAAACGCTTGTGGGGACGGAAAGTCTCCGATCTTGCGTTCTATCAGTTTGTTGAGATATTGAAGTATAAGTGTCGTAAACATAAGCGTCGTTTAAAGCAAGTCGGTCAATGGACTGCGACAACGAAACCGTGTAGCGATTGTGGGTTTCATAACGAAAGCCTCACTTTGAACGATAGACAGTGGACGTGTCCCGACTGTGGTTCTCACCACGATAGGGACATCAACGCTGCAATAAACATATTGCGGGCAGGGATAGCCATCACTTGACGATATGCCTGTAGGAGACTACAGGGAAATGCCCGCTGGTGGAGCGACAGTTAGACGGTGGACTCTTTTGAGAAAACCGCAGTTGCGACGAAGCCGAAGCCCACGCCTTTAGGCGTTGGGTGCTATCACCATAAAGGGGATAACAATGGATACAAGTTGGCTTGAATACTGTGCGACGGAAGCACAACTCAAAGCGTTCAACGACGAAGGGTACCTCATTGTTGAAGATGCTATAAGTCCTGAGATGGTAGACGCATTGGAGGAAGTCGCAGATCGGCTTGATACTGAGGAGCGTGCTAAAACTGGCTTGGCACCGCACGAATTGTTATCGAAGTTCCGTACCGTCATTGAAGACGATGCCCTGCTGGAGCTGCTTGATAACAAGAAGGTATTTCCGTTACTCTGGGACATCTTAGGCTGGAACATCCAGCTTTACATCTCACACCTCATCATGTACCCTCCAGAACTCCCCGACAAGGAACGGATTCGCAAAGGGGCGCATTGGCATCAAGACGGTGGTAGACCTGTGCCGGAGATGGAACGTCCACACCCGCGACTCTCATTGAAAGTCAGCTACTGGCTGAGCGACGTTACCCACCGCGATAACGGAGCGATGCGCATTGTTCCCTGTAGCCATAAACTCGACACCCGTCCGCCCAACAGAGACGACAATCCTGATGGCGACCCAGAAGGTGCGATAGATCTGACCGTCAAGCGAGGGACGGCAGTGCTTTTTGATCGACGGATGTGGCACTCACGCGGCTGGAATTTCTCCGATGCGACTCGGAAGGTTCTGTTTATGGGATATAGTTACCGCTGGTTGCGTGGCTTGGATTACAACCTCATGCCACCTGAAATTCTTGAGAAATGCGACCCGATTCGGCGGCAGTTACTCGGCGATGGTGTAGATATTAAAGGATGGTGGCAACCCACAGACGCAGATGTACCTCTGAAGACATGGATTGCGGAGCATCGCGGCGAGGAATATGTGCGGTAGGGTCAAACTCCGAGTGCTTTTCTGGTGTTTCTTTCATCTGAATATTCTCCATTAGTTCTACCGGAATTCCGCTGATGTTTAGTCATCGTCATCGGATTTTTGTGGCGGTATGCGTTTGGACGGATCAAAATACGAGACATATTTTTTTCCATTCCGTTTGTTCTCTTCTTGTCTTGCTTTCAAATACGCAAAGTATTCGTCCAAGGTCTTGAATTGTGCACTAATTTCCGCTTTAATTCGATAGCATTCTTCGAGAATAGGATCCGTATAAGTTTCGGGGTCAAATTCTGGATGCTTTTCCGGGACTTCTTTCATCTGAATGTCCTCCATCAATTGTGTAGGTGTACAGATAGTTGTCGGTTGGAATCCTGCTGCTTGGCGAACTTGATTGATGTGCTAAGGTTTGAAAAAAACCGGCGAATTCACGAGGGAGAAAAGCGGAAGTGTGGAAGATTAGGGCACTTCCTCTTCCATTCTTCCACACTTCCGACCCTACATTAAAACCCCATCACGCTAATGCATCTTCTCCGTCTGTCAGCCACGCCAGATCAAACTTTGCAAACGACAACATCTCGGAACGATGCTCTTCACCACGCTCATAGAGACAACAGATATTCATATCCGAGGCGATACAGAGATCGGAATACGCCGCGGGACCGGCGTGCAAGACTTTACCGCTACTCCAACTTTGACACTCATCGTAACTGATACGAATCGTCATCCGTTCACGGGTCGTGCTGGCGGGGTTAGAGAACAAGATACGGTTCTTGTCGTGTTGATTCGCATCCGTATAGCGCACCATACTCGCCTGACAGATCGGTTCAATCAGGTCCTCCTCATAACCGAATTCCGTGAATGTATCGCCGCTGTCACTGCTTCTCGCATAGGCACGTCGCTTCGGTGCGACGTAGTTCCGACAGTTGAAATAGAGTCCACCGTCCACAGTCTCAACAACGACCGATTCATTGGTCCCCGGTTGCGCCTTACCGCCGATCCGCCACGTTTCACCGTGATCGTCGCTGACAATCAGGTGTGAGTAGCCGTATTGGGCATAGTCCCGACTGTTGCCAAGCACATGATCACACGGAATGACGAATCTGCCGTTTGCGAGTTGAATTCCGTGGCAGGGACCGGTTGCATACCACGTCCAATCTTCGTTCTTTGTCGTGGTTGTGATTTCTCTCGGTTCTGACCAGGTTTCTCCGTCGTCGTTACTGGAGGTTACCCAAACGGTGCGGGGTGCTTCTCCGGCAACAATCTTTCCTTCGGCACCGTCAGCGAGATTTTTGCAGAAAAGCAGATAGATTGTCCCCGTGTCCCGATCAACCATGGGAGCAGGATTGCCATCCGTATCGGTTCCTGTGGAAACAGCGATTTGCATCGGTTGCCAACTCTCGCCGTTATCGAAACTCCGTTTCAGGACAATATCAATGTCCCCTGAATCCCCGCCACCTGTCCGCCTGCCTTCACAGAACGCCAATAGCGTTCCGTCATTTGATTGGACAAGTGCGGGAATGCGGAACGTATGGTATCCCTCCGTCCCCGCCGTGAAAAGCGGACGCTCCGTTTTGTACATGCTTATAAATCCCCTTTGATCCGTGCCCACGTGGTTGTGAGCTTTCCGATCGGTTGCACATCCGCTGGATCATCCATCACAAACTCATCGGGTCCCTTCTGATGATCGGAGAGCCGCAAGCCATCAACGACGGAATTCGTCGGGAATTTGGGATCGGGTGGAGAGGCGTTGTTAATCTCAAAGGTTTCTGCGAACACGGTCGGTCCCTTTTTGAAAGGTGCCTCACCCTCAAGTTTGCCATCTAAATAGAGTTTCAAGCCATCAGGTCCCCATGTTCCTGCCATGTGGTGATGCTCTCCCTCTTGCCACTTGAGTTCTGCACTGTTGGCGTTATGCCATGAGCCAGCACTCTTAATCCGCATCTGTGCGATCCCGCCATTGTTAAACTGCAGAAATACCGCGTCGGTGCCGCGTTTATAAGTCATGAATGTGAAAAGTTCGCCCGTGATGGAACTGGTGTCCATACCCATCGTTACCCATAACTCAACGGTGCCTTCGTCGAGGTTGACGAACCGATCATCCACAGGGAAATGGATAACATCACCAACCGCTTCGCTAACGAAACCGTTGCCAAATTTACCGGGTTTGAAGGTTCCACCATCAACGGTGCCGCCCTCTTTTTCAACTTCCGCTTTGCTCTCCAATGCAGAAAAGAAGGTCTCCTCTGCCATAGCTACAGAGACACAAAGCAATATGATCGCCAAAAGATATAACGTTTTCATGAGATATCCTCCTATCTAAGTTAGATTGTGGTTTTGGGGTTACAAACCCTCCCACATGTCTGATTCTTTTCTAACTTCCAACCTTCCAATTCAGTTAACTTTTGAAACATCAAATTCGACAGTGAAATTTGCCAATAAAAAAATGGTAATAGTTCTTGAGTGATCCTCATTTTGGTTTTGTGGAAAGTGCGTACACATACGGCGAAGTCAGCTGCTGGTTTGGGACGCGAAGCCCTGCTAAGAGATTGCCAAGGACAATATCCGTCAGATTCACACACTTACAAAGCACTTCATGTCCCCATTTACCGATGACTGCCCGCCACGGCGAGTAATCAACAACGCTCAATTTCAAGGGACCGCCTGTATACCCAAATTCCGTGACGTGAAATCCAGCGTCGCGTAATGCCGAAGCGAGGTCAGTCGGCGGAATTACCTTGTGTGTCGCAAGGAGTTTCGGACTCGCGACGCGGGCTATCGGTGTATACATCCCACGTAGATTCGGCATTACCGTGAGCATTGTTCCACCCGGTTTGAGTAGACTGTACATCTCCTCCAATACCACTTGAGGTGTGCTGAAATGTTCAATCAACCCCATTGAGTAGACAAAATCAAACATGGAATGAGACTTTTTCGCGAACGCGAACAGATCTTCACAGAGAATTGTTCCCTCCGCACCGGCAAGGGCAAGATTCCGCTGTGCGAGTTGGCACCCCACCTCCGAAAAATCAACACCGTAAGTGTCACCTCCATACTTCTGAGCGAGGTAAGGGAGCCACAACGAATCGGCACATCCCAACTCAATGAGTGTCGGTTGTTTAAAACCCGAAAGTGCTCGGTTGAACAACTTCGCGAGCTGACGGTTCGCTACATAAACCCATCGCAGGTGCCGAATCTTGTGCTGTTGACCGTCCCAAAGCGTCGTCCAATAGGATTCATCCGTTAAGGGTGTAACGTGCGAATCCATACTAATTTTCCTCCCGGAGAACCGCACCATGCTCTAAAATAGGACATAGGTCGCAGAGTCGGTCTGCGCAATAATTTTTATACAGACGGATGATTCCCTGTTCAATTTTAGCAGTCGGTTCCAAATGCCGCATCTGCTGTTCCTCTGTGAAAATCTGTTCATCAATCTTACTGATAATTTTGTTCCCCGTTGATTTGGAACCGACCCCGTAAAGTTTGAGGATTCCTTCCTGCAATTTCTGACTATCCGCTTCGAGTGCCCAAATATAGGCAATTGGTAAGATTTTATTAATGATAATATCTACAGCCCGATCTTTGCCAATTAGTCCTATTTTGTGTTTGCTTTCGGATCCAAAGTTAGAGTGTTTATCCCAATAGCCAGTAGGTTCGAGCATCAGGAGCGTACGCAACTCTTTTCCGATAGTTTGTAGTCCTCTTTTTGTATCCGCAGTCACTGCTTTTTCACAAAGCGGCAGAAAGTACATCATCAGGCTACCTTGGCAGTGGTGAATTAACTGGCTCATTGCGGCAATCCGTCGAGTAGGCTGGTTCAAAGGTCTCCCAGTGGAACTCCAGCGCGCTTCTGTCATACGTGGGGGTAGTTCAGCATATTCTGATCCACGCCACAACTCTTCCAATGCTACAACGCTCGGATCATCTGTTACTTCCGGCGGCAGCGGTTTCTCCCTTTGTGAGGGTAAGAGTCCGGCGACTCCAAAAAGGATCGCTTGAATCTCGAGTTCAGACTTCTCATCGAGATCAGTGAACGGGACATGTTGCGCTAATTCCCTCAATGGCTTA
The DNA here is from genome assembly GCA_965232545.1 of Candidatus Poribacteria bacterium. GTDB lineage: Bacteria > Poribacteria > WGA-4E > WGA-4E > WGA-3G > WGA-3G. The sequence continues at coordinate 4,760,803 of OZ246979.1, read as the reverse complement.
CTGTTGCGCTCGTATCCCAATGCTTCCATGATACCTTCGTAGAGAAGTTGCTCGAAATCAAGGCGCGTCCTTAACAAACGCATCGATTCCATCTTTTCCAAGAACCGTTCACGTCCTAAAGACTCAAAAACACCTTTCAGGACCTCTATGTTCAGCTGCTTTCCCGTTATTCGACAGCGTCCATCAGTCGTTGCTGCGTCTTGGGTATCACCATAGAGATCCCCGGTATCCACGGCAATCCATTTCAGGAGTTCCAAGGTCGGAACGCGCTTGTTGTTCTGGAGCCGAATCCGCAGATTGATGTCATCGTCAAAATACACAGCATGCAGTATAACACGATTATATCTGGAATTAAGGTGATGCTTATGCGTATACCACTCCGAAGATCGAACATGAATCTCAACATCGCCGACGTGGAGTTTCCCATCAATCTCAATCTCGGCGTGCATAAAATCGGGACCTTCGTTATGATTCCAGACCCCAGGCTTTATGACGCGAATTGCGCGTCTATCAATCGACGCCATGTTGGTATCAAAAAAGCGTTGCTCATTCCACAATTTCTGAACGAACGCTTCATCAATTTTATCGAGGTCAGGATCATATTTCTCATTAATTTCTCTGAACCGTTTAGAGAGGCGTTCAATCTCGGCTGCATTATCTATATATGTTTCCATCAGTTCCTATCTACTTCGCCTCCTGAATTTCGTTCAGCAATACCTGCGTTGCGACTTGTGGCTCAGGGTGTGCGCAAACAGCAGAGATTACCGCGATACCATGCGCACCTGCTCGAATAACTTCACCTGCAGTCTGAATACCAATGCCGCCGATCGCGATAACCGGACACGCCGCGATGTCGCACATTCGGCGGAGTCTTTCCAATCCCTTAGCCGTTTCGGCGTCCGGTTTTGAAGTCGTACCGTAAATGGGACCGAACCCGATGTAGTCAGCACCTTCTGAAATGGCAGCGAGTATCTTCTCTTCGGTTCGAGCGGATGCGCCAAGAATCGCTTCTGGGGGTAGAATCCGCCTGCCGATAGAAACAGGCATATCGTCTTGTCCAAAGTGCGCGCCTGTCGCCCCAACAGCCACTGCGATATCGGCTCTATCGTTTACAATGAGTGGCACATCATGTTTTGCGCATATTGTTTGCATGGATTGTGCGATTGCAATTAATTCGCGCGTCGTTCCGTGTTTTTGCCGGAATTGCACCGTATCTGCACCGCCTTCGATAGCGAGTTCCGCTAACGCCGCATGTGTAAATCGAGATTGTAGCGTCGTATCCGTGATGACGTGTAGAACGCCGATGTCTTTCATGTTGGCATATTACTCAAAATGTGGTAGATTATAGATAGCGGTCAGCAGCCAGGTTGCTTCGCTTTCGGAAACTTTCAGTAAAGAGGTTCTCGTTTAAGGGAAGCCTCTTGTTACTGATTGCTAATTGCTAATTGCTAATTGCTGATTGCTGATTGCTAATTTAGTATATCACATTTAGGAGAGACTTTGTGAATAATTTATTATTTCAATCTGGAGATAAAGTACTTTTTATCGGGGATAGCATTACAGACTGTGGACGACGCGATGCGCATGCCCCGTTGGGACACGGTTATGTCCGTAAAATAACCGAACTCATCACCGCAAAATACCCAGACCGTCAGATCACTTACGTCAACAAAGGTATAGGTGGAGACATCGTTGAAGGTTTGGAAAGCCGATGGGACATTGACGTGATTAACGAAAAACCGGAATGGCTCTCGGTGAAAATCGGTATTAACAATGCGAGCCGACAGCACGGAGAAGGCGTTTCGACAGCGGACTATCTGCCGATTTGGGAGGATTGCTATCGACGGATTCTCACACGTGTGAAGACTGAATTAGATGCCTCACTTTTCCTCTTTGAAATTTTCTACATCGCAGAAGACGTTGATGCACCACGCCCATTAGACGTAGATGCCTACAACACAAGCATCCATAGACTCGCGGAAGAGTTTGACGCACGGTTGATCCCGACCAGTGCCGCTTTTGAAAGTGCAGTCGCCGCCCGTCCCGGTGCACTCTGGACAACCCAAGACGGTGTCCACCCGAATGCGGAGGGACATACGTTGATGGCATTGGAATTTTTGAAGCAAGCGGCGTGGTAAAATTAGAGTCGGGAATCGGAGTTCCCTCCTACAAGAAAGAATACAAGCGTCGGGAATCGGAGTTCCCTCCTACAGAATAGCCGTCAGCAATCAGCAGTCGGTAACCAGACGGATTGTATCTATCGCCACGGTGAAACTTCACCAGCCTGATTTTTCAGTGCCTCAATCAATTCGCGTTCACGATGCGCGTTATATTCGGATGCAAACCGCTGGGCATTGATGCGATTGCCCCAATAAAACTGCCATCCAATCAAGGAGATACCCGCACAATCAACATAACGGCGTTCACGAATCGCATCTGCCACAAGATAAATGAACGTCCCACCCAAGGCTGCTGCGAGAACACCTTCTTTGACTCTTCCTACATAGAGTTGCCCGCTTCCGGGAACGACTGTGGAGAGCCATCCTGCAATTTGCGGCGATTTGTGTAGAAGTGGTGTCTTTTCGAGAAGCGTGTCGGCTAATTGACGTGCATTATTTTGATACGGTATATCAGCCTGTGGGGTATCTACTCGTCGCAATTCTGCAATAGCCTTATCCCAATCGGTTGTATAGACGTAACACCAACCGCGCAGATAGTGCGCTGCCGCCATTACATCTGTATCCGCGCTCGAATGTAGAAGTTCAAAGAGCGTCGTCCGCGCCAATGAATACTTACCGGCATCAAAATGGAGTTGCCCAATCATCAACTGGCTCCGAAACCGAAAATCCGAATTCGGATGAACGGCTAAAAACTCACGAAACAGGTGTTCAGCACGTTCAGCTTGGTTTTGATAGTAATAACTCTGGGCAATTCGGTAATCCGCTATATCTTTGAACTCTGTGTCAGGTCGGTAGAAAAGGAGACGTTTGTATTCCAGCCTTGCCGCTTGATAATCGCCCGATTCAAAAAGTTGCTCTGCATAACGGTATTGCTGACTTTCCTCGTCTAAGTCACTGCTAATTGCGAAAACGATGATAGAAAGGAAAAGAGACGCTACTGTCATAAAACTCCGTGTCTAAAAAACTTCTTATCAAATATTTATTTTTCCAATTCACACTAAATGCTTAGAAAAATTCATCTACACTATCGTTTGTCTTTGAGAATTCCCCAGAGTGTTCCCAGTTTCCCTTCGGTGGAAACTGACAGTGGTATTGGCTGCCAGGCAGGGAGCATATCGTGTTCAAACCAAGTTTGCGTTAGGTTGACAGGGTTGGATCCATCCGCGTTCATCACGTAAATATCATAATTGCCATCTCTGTCCGTGGTAAAAGCGATTTGTGAGCCATCGGGAGACCAGCATGGATAATCATCATCCCCTTGGTTTTTCGTTAACTGAATGATATTGTCGCCATCAGGGTCCATGACATAGATTTCAAAGTCGTCATCTCTCGCTGAAGAAAAGGTGATTTTCTCACCATCCGGAGACCAAGAAGGATACCAGTCGTCTCTTGCTGGATTTTGTGTTAGGTTGATGGGGTTGGAACCATCAGCATTCATCACGTAAATATCAAAAATGCCGCGATTTCTCGTTGAGGCAAAAGTGATTTGCTTTCCATTCGGAGACCAAGAAGGAGATCTGTCTGTTCTCGGATTTTGCGTTAGGTTAACCAAGTTAGAACCATCCGCGTTCATAACATAGACATCATAGATGCTATTTTTCTTTGAGGCAAAGGCAATTTGCATTCCATCTGGAGACCAAGAAGGTTCAAGATCTATTGTATGTAGGTTGTTAGTCAGTTGGAGGGTGTTGTCCCCCTTGGTATTCATGACATAGAGGTCATAATCGCCATCCCCGTTCGAAGCAAAGGCGATTTGTCCGCCATCCGGAGACCAAGCAGGGCTAGCGTCTGATGCCTGTCCTTTAGTGAGTTTGATAGGTTTTTTCCCATCGGCATTCATTAACTTGAGATCATATGTAAACGTTTCACCGCGCATTGTTTGGTAGGCAATCTTCGTAGCATCAACTGCCTGATTCGCCGATGCAATCAGAACGCACACCAATAGCAAAAAAACCCACCGCTGTAAGCAAGGGCTCATCATAATTCGCTGAGAAAATGCTGGTGTCATGATTCTACCGTCCATAGTTACAATGCGGAGACTTGGGTACACAGCGATTTAGACTGCTTAACCAAGCCGATTAAAACCTATGCTTCCACACGACGAATTCCATCTTATCTTTTAAGGGTGATATTGCCCCGAATAACCCGGAGTTCCGAATTTCCTGTTGGAGCCGATTCCGAAATTGTGCCTCGTGTTGGATATTGAAAACCCGCGCCGATTGAATACTCTGATAGATACCATTTCCATAGAAAAATGCGCCAAGCATCCCAACAGGTACTGCAACTTCGTAACGCTCTTGGTCAGCGTAATAGAAGCTTGCACTCCCCAATACCACCATACCCACAAAGGTATAAAGTCCGTCAGCTGTTCTCCCACTATAAACCTGTCCACTTCCTGGCATCAACGCTGAAAGCACGCCAGCGACCATTGGAGAACGGTGTGGAAGCGTATCGGCGTTCTTTATCGTCCGCGCCAACCTATCGCTTACTTCCGCAAAGGAACTCTCCGGATAGGTTGAATAGACATCGCTCCATGCGCGACTGGCACGTGTCCATTCTCCCTTATCCACGTGAAGCATTCCAATTGTAAACTGCACGCGGGGTGCTAAGCTACTCCCCTTATGTTCCGAAAGAAACCGTTCGAGCGATGCGAGTCCCTGCTTGCTATCGCCCGATAGCATATAACACTGTGCGATATTGTTTTTCGCGCGCTCGACAAGAACACTTTTCGGATAGGTATCAATTAGAAGTTGGTAGGCGTGGATCGCATTTTCTAATTTGCCTGCGTTCTGATAGGATGCGGCAACACGAAAAGCGATGAAATCAATTCGAGGGGTATCGGGATGTAAAAAGAGGAGTCGTTTATACTCGTGAGCGGCGTTGAGATAATCCGCTTCTTGGAAGAGCGAATCTGCGAAATAGCGGTCAGCGTTCAGCCGTCGGCTTTCAGCAAAGAGCACCTCTTTACTTTGATCCGCAATTGGTGCTTTTGAGCCTTGTATCGGAGGCGAGTTGCGAGTCAAGGCTGATACCTGACGGTTTCCGACAACCATTTTAGCGGACAACGGGAGTACAGATAAAAAAATAAGAAATAAGGTACAACCGACACGCTCATAGTGTCCTAAAACGGAGAGAAAGATTTTCATTCGGTATCAAGTTGCTTTTGCACATGCTCCTTGCTAACTGCCCAGACGCGATTCCCGATATCTGTAAGGTGTGGAGCAAATCGAGAATTTGCAATCTCGTTTTTGAAGCTATCGGCACCATAAGTGTTGAGAAGGATGAGCGCGAAGGCTATAATAAGACCGCCAGAAGCAATACCGAAGCCGAGCCCGAGCAGGTGGTTTACCCAGCCCAAAACGCCTCTTTCAAGAACCCGTTGAATACGCTCAAAAAGCGAGTCCATGAGAATAGAGACGACCAGTACAATAGCAACAATGCTCAGCCACTTCGCCCAACTGGGGTTTGCTACCAACTTTTGGATAACTATCGCAAGTTGACCCCAAAATTGACAAGCGATAAAGAATCCGATGCCGATTACGAATATACCCCATACACTTCGGGTGAAACCCGCGCGATAACAACTTATACCAGCCAATCCAACAAGAATGAGAATACCAATATCGAGTTTCGTCATTTTGGGCGTTTGATCTTCTTAACTATGGACTTTGTGCCGTCCGTCGATTTCGTTTCGGGCGGATTTTTGGTTAGAACGCAACTGGGGTTGGGTATCTACTCGGTCTCTTGAAGAAACGGAATCTCGGTCAAACTGCACCCAAATACCTGTTCAATTGCGATTTCTATCGGAGTGCCATTGCCTAATTGGTGAAGCAATTTACGAGTTTCGGGGAAACCGAACTGCTGGATGAGAAATTCTGCTACTGCAGTGGATTGGATATATGCCAATTTCCGATATTTTTCGGGGAGCTGGTTAAACGGTTTGTTCAATACAGCAAAGGGGAGTAAACACTTCATCTGAACTGCCCGCTGCAATTCGAGGCGTTCCGCCTTGAACATAGGACGGGCAATACTTTGTGCAAGTCCTTCGTCAAGCCATACAGGACAATACCCGCGTGCTAAATGATGAATTAATAGATGCACCCATTCATGCCGTAGCAGGGCATATAAGATGCTGAGTACCGGCTCACCCGCTGCGCAGTAGGCAAGACGAATGCCACCATCGTAGCATCCACTCGCCCATCTCGGCATCGCACGTTGAGATGTAGCCAGTCCGTTTGTATTTGCAATCGATATAGAAACAGGCGAAGCGGGATAGTACCCTAACATTTCACCCAATTCGGAATAGATTCGATAAATCAGGCGACAGATGTTCCAGACTGTCTGGGAATCCATTTCAGAATGGCAAGTGAGATCAAAAAATTCTGAGTTTACAACCTGTTTAGGGAACCTTGCTGGACTTACTTGTACTTGTAAGTGTTCAAGGAATTGTGGGGGGGGTGGTTCCTTAAAGTCATCGAAAGAAATAAGTGTATTATAACACGCTTTCTCATCAAGAATGCGCGCTTTGCGTCTAAGAGCTGTTGGTGAATCAGGACATAACCGAAGGGCAATATCCAAACATGCTAAGGCTGTATCCCACTCTCCCACCATCTCATAGGCTTTCGCGAGGTCGGCATAGATATAGTGATGCTGTGCTGCCCCCAACTTCAAGCCAGCGAGATAGTGTTGAATAGCTTCAACATAACACGCCTGTCCGTAACTGAGCGTTGCTTGTTGAAAATGTGATAATGCCAATGAATTGGTATGCCCAAGACGCACAGCCTCATAAGGAGCGGTAGTGCATTAAGGGTGGACCCGCAATGCACAACGCAATCCTTCTCCCTGTATAATTATGACCGTTCAATATCAACGACTTTAAAACTAATTTTTCCACATTTTAGCGTAGAACCGTCTTGAATGAGAGTCGGTGATTCAAGGCGTGTGTTATCAAGATAAGTCGTATCAGAACTACCCAAATCCGTGACGTAGACATCGTCATCTTTCTGTTCAAATCGGATGTGTACCCGAGAAAGCGTTTTGATTGCGTTGTAACGCTTTAACATCTCTGGGGATTCAGCTGTTTGTTCAGTATCCCATTTCCGCAGAGCATCCGCGTCGGGTAAAGATGCGTCAACCTGCATGATCTCGGTAGTTTCACTGCCCATACCCTGTGGGCTATAACCGGTTTGCAGTTCCAGCCCTTCTACACTGACAGGTTCGGCTTCTACTGCTTCGCCCCGAATTTCTGCCATCACACGTTCACGAGCGCGTTGCTCGGCGCCAGGTGGCAGCATGATGTTCTCTCTTTCCTCAAATCGGTAATGTGAGAAGTCTATTAATTGCTTCAATGGCTGAAGTTCCGGAAAGTTGTTAATTTCCTTTAGAAGTCGTTTCTGCTTACGTGATAGCCTTTCATTTTTCAGCCAGCACGTATAAGCTTCCAACATCTCTGCCTTTTTCAAGTCATTTACCGAGATGCCGGCCCTCCGCCATTTTTTCCAGAAGCGCATGAGTTAATCCTCCAAATTAATATATCCACTGAATGCCTTTTGCAATCAGAATTTTCCGCAGTTCCTCGGTGCACCGAAAAATCCAGATTTTCACGGTGCCGTCTTTGCGGTTAAGAATGCGGGCAATCTCTGCAATACTATAGCCTTCTAAGTGTCTTAACATCCACGCAATCCGATGATTTGGTTTCGTTACCTGTTCAAGGGCACTCTCCAAAATCTGTTGCGCTTCTGCGGCTTCTAATTCTTGCTCGGGACCCGGGCGCGGATCTTCGTATTTACTCAGCGGTTGTTCATCCTCATCAGGTGAACCACTGAGTGGGTGCTCCCGAATCCTATCGCGTTTGCGTATCGCATCGATAATAGTATTTCGAGCTACCGTATTTAACCATGCCTGAAAACTACCTTGCTCTGTGTCCCATTTGCCCAGCTTCTGCCAAACTTTAACGAACACATCCGAGGCTACCTCTTCAGCATCTTGATAATTTCCAAGCATTCGGTAGGCTTTGTTATAAACCCACTTGTAATGCTTGTCGAACAATTGCCTAAATGCGGCTTCATTGCCTGCTTTCGCTTGTGTCGCGAGATAGGTATCTTCGACAGCAGATAAATCATTAGATATTTGGCGCGCCATTCAAATCTGCTCCTTCGCCTATAAGGATCCTTTTCAGCAGGCTGTGCAATATAACGTTAACAAATCCTATTACGTTTCAAAAAACGAAAAGAGTGGCACGCCTTGGAGAATTAACGCGTTACCAACGCTCCCTAAAAGATTTATGAGAAAAAGGTTAATTTATTATATAAAATTTTCACAAAATATGTCAAGGAAAAAACAACTTTTTTCAAAATTTATGGATAATTGTCCGAATTAATTGAAAAAAACGTGCAAGTAACGCAATAAAAAAAACCAAAAATGCGTTTCTATGAGACACTTGCCAGAACGATCCTTTCCTTCTCTGCGTAGTCTTTGAACAATTGGTAGGTGGTGTATGCAGATTCAGCCTCCAGAAGCGTCCGAACGGCATCGGCTTGTGTTGCACCGATTTCAAGGATAAGTTTCCCACTCGGTGCGAGGTATTTAGGTGCCTCAGCGATTAACCGACGGATAACGGCAAGGCCATCATCTCCAGCAAAGAGCGCAATTTCGGGCTCATAGTCCCGGACATCCGGACTCAAGGTGTCCCGCTCTGTATTTTTGATATAGGGTGGATTGCAGACAATCCAATCAAATCGGGTGTCCCGATTAGTGTTTATTGCTTCTATCGGTTGAAACAGGTCTCCAGACAAAAACTCAATTTGCGCGATGCACGCGTGTGTTTCGGCGTTCCTCCGAGCAACAGCGAGTGCAGGTTCAGAGATGTCTGTTGCAACGATCTTCCATTCGGGTTGTTGCATCGCAAGACTCGTAGCAATCACGCCACTCCCTGTACCAAGTTCCAGTAAACGCTGAAAATTTTCGGTTTTTGTTGTGAGAATAGTTTCAACGAGTTGTTCTGTCTCTGGACGCGGAATGAGGACCCGTTCATCCACATAGAAATCCAAGGACATAAATTCCTTGAGATTGGTTAGGTAGCTAACTGGTGTGTGTGCGATTCTTTTTTTTATGAGTTCTCGGAAGGGTGTGAGGTGTTCTTGAAAGACCGGCATTTCAAAGTGAAGATAGAGCTGCAGGCGGCTTTTCTCGAGTAAGTGTCCAAGTAATACCTCGGCATCTAATCTTGGATTCGGGATGCCGTGCTGTTGAAAGTATCCCACTGTCCAATCGAGTAGATCCACTACGCGCCACATTTTATTCGGCATAGTTCCGCGTTCCTTAGTTAGAGGCTTAAACCTCTTGCAACTTCTCCGTCTGATCGGCAGTCGTTAACCGCTGAATAAACGTTTGTAGGTCACCATCTAAAACGGAGTCAAGTTGATAGGAACTGAACTGGATCCGGTGGTCAGTTACACGAGATTGCGGGAAGTTATAGGTACGAATTTTCTCGCTTCTATCGCCACTGCCGACCATAGACCTGCGGGTTTCGGCTCTCTCACTGTTAAGCTCAAATTGTTTTTGTTCTTGGAGGCGGGCACGGAGAATCTTCATTGCCTTGGAACGATTTTTATGCTGGGATTTTTCGTCTTGGCATGTCACAACGAGTCCTGTTGGCAGGTGGGTAATACGAATAGCGGAATCGGTTGTGTTAACACTTTGTCCACCGGGCCCCGAAGAACGGTAGGTATCAATACGTAATTCGGTTGCCTCATCAATCGCCAAATCGAGTTCTTCTGCTTCAGGGAGAACGGCTACGGTGGCAGCAGAGGTATGAATGCGTCCACTTGCTTCCGTTGCCGGAATTCGTTGTACACGATGTATGCCCCCTTCAAATTTCAGTTGACTGTACGCGTTCTGTCCTTGAATCGAGAAGACAACCTCTTTAAATCCTTTTAAGCCAGTTGCATTTGAGCTGAGTAGTTCCAACCTCCAGTTCTGGCGTTCGGCATAGCGGGTGTACATTCGAAACAATTCGGCTGCAAAAAGGCTGGCTTCTTCACCGCCGGTCCCTGCCCTGATTTCGATGATGACGTTTTTCGCATCGTTCGGATCTTTTGGAATCAGGAGAACCTTCAGTTCCTCAGTAAGTCCTTCTTTTTTCTCAGTGAGCGCGTCCAACTCTTCCTGCGCTAATGCGAGCATTTCCGCGTCCGTCTCCGACTCTATTAGAAGAAGCGTCTCTTCAAGTGCCGATTCTAACTGCTGGTATTCCAGGTAAGTGGACACAATTGGCGAGAGTTCTGCGTGAGTTTTAGACAACTCCATTAATCGTTGTTGATTTGAAATTTCCGCTGGATCTCCGAGTGCTCTTTCGACTTCAGCGTATCTATTTTCAATATCTTTGAGTTTTTCAAACATTTTTGTCACCGCTTGCAAGTCAGGACTTGCGGTTAACTGTTAAAAGCTGAGGGATGCCTGTCTATACTTTCGGGTACAGGGTAGATAGCTATCCTGCTTGATTACTGTCCCGTCAGCATGAGGCATTTCCCGTGCCTGTTATTGTTAAGGCACGGGTACCTCTTCCTGGAACGCCGATCAATAAACTTACCCGCGAAACGATATTCCTAATTATCGTCGTCGGTGAGCCCGTAACGTCGGCGGAAACTTTCAACGCGTCCGGCAGTGTCGATAAATCGAGCTTGTTGTCCAGTGTAGAACGGATGACATTTTCCACAAATATCTACCCGCATTGCTGATTGGATAGCAAGCGTTTTATGGGTCGCGCCACAAACGCATGTAATCACGCATTCTACCATTTCCGGATGTATTTCGGCTTTCATAGCGTCCTCCTTTGAATTCAACATTTTTGAAGCGTTTATTCACGATTTATAGTAAAGTTTAGAATTAATTAGACACTCTAAAGAGGCGAGGCTACAATCCTCGCCAGCGGCGGAAAGGCGTGTTTCGCCAAGCAACTGTCTACATATTTTTCGACTTTACTATAATTGGGCACTCCACACCGGTGCGGTTGGGAAACCGCACCTACCGTGGGAGGGGTGAATGTCCATTTATTTTTCGGTTTTACTATAGTTAGAACGTAACTCCAATATTTCTGTAGTTACGTTCTTGAAGTGCGGAAGAATAGGCGTGTCGGAATTCATCCTCATCGCTTCGGACGAGTGTTGGTTCTCACCGACGTATTACTGTAAGTCGCGTTGTCTACCATCCGCTCGAGGAATTCTGCATTTGTACCAGTTTTGCTGAATTGCCCAATGAGCATTTCAAGCGATTCCGCGTCATCCATCTGGCTCGTGAATTTCCGTAGTACCCAGACTTTGTTAAGAACATCAGGTGCTAACAAGAGTTCCTCACGGCGTGTTTTTGACTTTTCAATGTTAATCGGCGGATAGATGCGGAGATCCAACAAAGCACGCTCCATGTGGATTTCCATGTTGGCAGTGCCTTTGAATTCTTCGTAGATGTATTCATCTTGTCGGCTTTCCGTATCAACGAGCACAGATGCGATAACCGTTAGACTTCCACCTTCTTCAAATTTCCGGGCTGCGCCGCAGAACTGACGTGGTTTCACAAACGCCATGGCATCTAAACCACCGGACAACGTTTTTCCGCTGTGTGGTGTCATAACATTGTGTGCACGTGCGAGTCGGGTCATACTATCCAACAAAACGACGACATCTTTTCCGTACTCTGCCCATCGCTTCGCCTTTTCAATTGCCATCTCTGCGACCTGAATGTGCCGTTCGGGATGTTCATCGAAAGTAGAGCTAATGACCTCTCCTTTAACAGAACGGGCGACATCTGTAACTTCCTCCGGACGCTCATCAATGAGTAAAAAGATGAGAATGACTTCGGGATGGTTCGCTTCAATGCCGGCGGCAATATTCTTCAGTAGCGTGGTCTTACCACTGTAAGGAGGCGCGACAATCAAACCGCGTTGTCCCTTCCCAATGGGTGCTATTAGATCCACGATGCGAGTCCCGTACTCTGACTGATTATGTTCGAGCGTCATTTTTTCGTACGGGTGAATAGGAGTGAGGTTATTGAAAAGGATTTTCTGTTTGACGGCTTCAGGTATTTCTCCGTTAACCTTCTCAATTTGTAACATCGCGAAGTAGCGCTCTGCCTTGTTTTCCGTCTTCTTTGGGGGACGAATTACGCCTTCAACGACGTGTCCGGTTTGTAAATCGAATCGCCGAATTTGCGAGGAGGACACATAAATATCCTCGTTACTTTGCAAATAATTGGAGCGCGATGAACGAAGAAAGCCATAATGCTGGTCTCGGTCATCAAGAATTTCCAAGACACCCCCGCCGTAAAACTGGGTATCACTCTCAGATTTAGCCTCTATAATTTCGTTAATCAATTCCTCTTTCCGAGACCCGTTGTATTCAGTCACTGCGAGAGTCTGCGCAAAGTCTTTGAGTTCCGAGAACTCCATTTCTTGGAGCTTGCGAATGTCCAAGCTCTCCATAGTTTCAAGTACTCCTCATTGTGCCCGGTTCCAAGGTAATCGTTCCACCATGGCGTTCATCTAACCACCTAGCGAATTCTTTGTCTCCACTCAAATGTGCGATATGTTAAAAATGGAATCGCAATTTGACAGCAGTTGCTAAAATAGGAGGCAAAATAGAGGTTAAAATGGAATCGGGGCTGATTCTATAGAATAATTTACTGAAGTTGGTTTCTATCGCTTTCGGTTCGCGATTGAAAACCACACCGACCGGATTTCACTACTCTGTTTTTCTAATAAATCGCGTAATAGAACCAAGGCACGAAAACTGGATTTTACCACAAACCCGGTTAATCTGGTATGACACTCCAACCGAACGCATGAGGCTTCTGAAGACGCGCTTGCGGGCGACGCGCTACACCGTCAAGATATGCAACAGAGCAAGATGCAGGGTATACAGGGATATCGATGGAGTAGGTGCAACGTTGCCCGTGGGAGTGTTTCTTGTATGGTTGCTTCGAGATACGTGTTAGAAGGTGGTTTCGACCTAAAGGTGCCACTTGGTTTTCCATATCAAAACTGGCGTTGCACGCACTACCTTACAACCAGTGACTCGTTTTTCCTCAAAGGACGCTTTTTTCGGGATTTGCACTGTTTCATCAGGGGAAAGCTGCGAATTGCACCCTTAAAGCGTGCTTGCGCTAGGAAGTTAAAAACTCTAACTGTTAATTATACACAATTCACGATAAAACGTCAAGTTTTTTTTAAAAAAGACTGATTTTCCCAAAATTATGATGTAGCGCGGTTTTCCAACCGCGCTGTTTACAACACTTATTCCGCGTCTTCACCTTTCAACTTCTTAAGGCTGCGACGGACGCTCTGGTTATATTGATTTTCCGCCAAGTAGCCCTCCCAAAGGGTTATAGCGTCATCATTAAACCCCTGTGAGATATAGTACTCCCCAAGAGCTAACAGCGGAATATCGGAAAGCGGATTTTTCTCAATAGATGCTTTGAATTCAGCAACAGCGGTTTCTGCATCGCCGTCTAAAAGTGCCAATTCACCCCTACCGTAAGGGATTAAGGCGTGTTCGGGATATTCTGCTGCCAATTCATCTATCATTTTCTGCGCATCTTCCAATTTCTTCAAGTGGTAGGTTGCACGTGCGGCAAGGATCGTCGCATAAATAACCTGATTGCGAAGTTTCTGTTGTTCGACCTTGCTTTCCGATTTGTCGAGCAATCGTTTCGCTGTTCGTGCGGCGGCTCTATACTTAGCACGGGATTGCACATAATTCCCGTACCTATAGGTGAGGTCACCGAGGGTTTTAGATCCGATGTACGAATCACCTTTCTGATCAACGAGATCCTGAAAGATTCCGGCGGCTTTCCGATCCTTTAACCGATAATGGAGGACTTCTGCAAGGCTTTGGAGCGCATCCAAATTCTGTGTATTCGCCGCGACAGCCTTCTCCAGCACCTCTCGTTCCTTCTCGGGTTCACCTAACTTTTTGTGTGCCAGCGAGAGTAACCAGTAAATCTCGGAATCTTTTCTTTTCGCCATTCCAAGCACAGAAGTGTAGGTTTCTATCGCTTTCTCATACGATTCGGAAGTGTAGTGAGTTCGTCCGGTGTCGATGACGGCTTGAATGACACTACCATCTCGGCTTGCGGCTTTCTTGAGAACCTCTTTCGCCCGTTGATGCATCCCGAGTTTTCGGTAGCAAATTGAGAGTTTGAGGTAGGAATATGGGTCAAGCTTGACATTCGCCGACTCTGCGCGGGCAATTGCATCGAAGTACAACGCGCCTGCGTCACGATAACTTTCATCGCCGTAGAAAAAGTTGGCAATCATCAGTTCAGCGTCATAATAAGTGCCTTGGTCATCACCTGCGATACCCCCTTGACCGCCGAAATTCCGCATGACTTCTGATGCACTCACCCCGAATCCGGAGTCTGCGACCTGTAAACCGACATTTCCCATTGCGCGGCTTTTCTCAACACCCCCGCGCGGTCGGTCCCGTTCACGTCTCGCTTCTTGCTGTGCGTAAGCTCTACCAAGCTGTGTCGCCAGTGGGTCGTCAGGTTCTGGAATGCTGGCTTTGAGGTCTGTCAGTTCCTGTTTTGCTTTCTCAATCTCTTCTTCAGCCCCCTCGACCTTCCCATATCTTTTAACGAGTGATTGATAAGTGCGTTTCGCTTCATCTTCGTTTTTGAGGTGCTGTCGTTGGATTCGCCCTTTATTCGCAATAGCGAGTGCGGCACGTTCACTTCGAGGATTTCGGTTTGCGAAGTTATCGAACACCTCTACTGCCTGTTCAAAGTCCTTCGCTTCTTCAAAACTTTTTGCCAGCATCAGTTGTGCGTTGTGGCTCAATTCGAGATTTGGGAAGTTATTAACAACTGCGTCAAATCGGGTTTGGGCGGCTTCAAAATCTTTTTGTCGGTAGTAGTGCATGCCGAGTTCATAATGTGCTTCAGCGGCTTCATCGCTTTCCGGTCCGCCGGCAACGACTGCTTCATAGGCTTTGATGCCCTCTGCGGGTTGATTCATCCGGTCGATAGACAGTTTACCTATAGCGAGTTGCGCTTGAAGGGCTTCGGGCGTGCCGGGTTGGGTATCTATAATACTTTGATACGCAGTTATCGCGCCTGGATAGTCTTTCTGTTCAGCGAGTTTTTCTGCTGTGCGCAGCGCGCCACCGGATACGCAACTGATTTGGATCAGTGCCACCAAAATAATAGCAACAAGCGGGCAATACCTTATACTTTTAACAGCAAGTTTTTGCCAGCGATCATAAGTTTTGGTTGCGAGTTGTGCCGAATATTTCACGGTCTTTCTCCTTTTTTGATATTGACTCGGTTTGAAGACACCTATGTGGATAAGCATCCGTGCTTCAATCACCCAAGTTGCTGGTTACAAAATTTTAGACAGATATACACCGTTTTTGATTGAAAACCCAAGGAATTTTCTCTGAAATTCTGGTGTTCTACGGTGCCCTGTCCCTATAATTTTTGTTTATTTTTTCTACGGTGGCAACTTAGGTTTTAGTAGCACGACTTAGATGCACATTCATCAATCAATTCTAAAACTTCTTGCCGAGTGTAGCCCTCTTTCTGAATGAGATTGTCGCAATTCACCGTGTTTTTCGCGTCGGGCCCCTTACCTGCTTCGAGAATCGAATTTGTTAACCAACTGGTGCGTATCCCGTTGATGCCAGAGGTATAGTTCGTCTGGTACTCACCTTTCACCAAACCGACGAGTTGGTCGACCTTGTTGCTGGGATATCCTTCCGGACGCGGATAAGCAAGCGGTTCTGGCTCGCCACCTTTCGGAGTGTAGCGAATGCCGTTTTTGATTTCGATGGTTCCTTCATCGCCTTCCAGAATTACCCATTCTTCAAACCCAACGCGCGTGTTGCCGAGGATAGTGATTGTGCCTTCGGCACCGTTATCGAGCGTTACATCGGAGTAGGAATTAATTTCCACGAACTTTGGAACGAGGTTTCCATCGTCGTCCTCAAATTTCATGTCAGTTGTTCCGTAGACCTCAGCGGGCAAGGCACCCGTCATCCACAAGAATATATCTTGGAGGTGGCTTCCTGAATCATTGGGCTGTCCACCGCCGGAGAAGCGTGGATCTCCTCGCCATCCACCGGCACCCCACCGCTGTGCCATGTAGACCTCAAATTTCTGGAGGTTACCGATGCGTCCTTCAGCGATTGCGCGTCTGGCTGCCATGTAAGTATCCTCGTAATGTCGTTGATACCCACCGACAAGGTGTAATCCACTGCCCATTGCGATTTTGGTTACCGCGATGGCATCACCAACGACATTCGCCATCGGTTTTTCGACGATAACGTGACATCCGGCGCGGAGCGCGTATTTCGTGTGAATATCGTGAAGGGAATGAGGCGAGAATACACCGACTATATCCAGATCTTCGTGATTGAGCATCTCCACGAACTCGTAGTCACCGAGGTAACGGTTGAAACTATTCGCTTTATAGCCGTCAACCCGTTCCTGGAGCGCGCCTTCCAAAGCGTCCAAACTCGTTTCGTGGGTGTCCACAGCGGCGACGATTTCAGCATCGGGACGTGTTGCGAAACCGAGTGTGTTCCCTCGTCCTGCACCGCCGGGTCCAATCACACCAATTCTTAAAATATCATTTTTGCTGGTTCCCATGATTCTAACCTCTCCGGAGTATGTCAAGCGTAATTTTTACGTAACCTTCCGTTCAACAAGGATTTCATCAAGATGGTTCATAGAGCAATTACGGCACTTTCATCAAAGATAGACAAAGTTTACCACAAATTTTGAGAAAGGTCAATCCATTTTGGGGTTAAATTAGAACCTTCAGTTCGCTGACAACTTTGATGTTCTGAACACGAGTTTTCCAGTCATACCTTACTGACTAAAGACGCGGAACAGTTTTTTAATCGGATCGTAGAATTGGTCAACGACGCGTTCTTTGAGCGGGATGATGGCGTTGTCCGTAATCGTGATATGTTCAGGACAGACCTGTGTACAACACTTGGTGATGTTACAATACCCGATACCATCCGAATCCTTCAATTCTTCGAGCCGGTTTTCCGTGTCAATCGGGTGCATTTCTAAGGAAGCGGCGTAAACGAAGAATCTCGGTCCGATGAATTCGTCATGAAGATCGTGTTCCCGAAGGACATGGCAGACATCCTGACAGAGGAAACACTCAATGCACTTCCGAAACTCTTGGATGTGATCAATGTCTTCCTGTTCCATCCGCCATGTGCCGTCTTCGGCATCAGGCGGTCGTGGCGTGAAGGGTTTCATTTTCTCTTTAACTTTGTAGTTCCATGAGACATCCGTAACGAGGTCTTTGATGAGCGGAAATGCACGCATCGGTTCAACGGTAACAGGTTCATCAAGGGATAAGTCATTGAGGCGCGTCATGCACATCAATTTCGGTTGCCCGTTAATTTCAGCGGAGCAGGATCCGCATTTTCCCGCTTTACAATTCCAGCGGACAGCCATATCGTTCGCCTGCTCGGCTTGGATACGGTGGACAGCGTCTAAAACCACCATACCTTCAGAAACCTCGGTGTCATAATCGACAAATTCTGCGCCATCCGCATTACCACGCCAGATTCTAAATGTTGCTTTTGCCATCTTTTAATTATTCCTTGCGGTTCGGTCAAGTCAGTTTAATGTATGAAGTCCCTCTCCGTAGACCTAGGGGAAACGCCCAAGCAAAAACCCTGCGCCGTTGTTGCAGGCTACATGTCTGATAGAAATTTGAAACTTTCGTCGCCGTTTGATGTATGAAATACCTCTCCGTAGACCTGAAGAACACCCAAGCAAAAACCCTGCGCCGTTGTTGCAGGCTACGGTTTTGGGTTGATGCGGAACATGAAGCAATTCTGAAAAAACGCACAGATACTTATTTCAGTCATGCATTCACCAAAAACCTGCTCGTAATGAAATGGAGAGCAGGGAAACCGAAACTTAATAGTTAAAAAACCTTGCGAATAATTAAAAATACTATCCGATTTCGTCTATGATTTCCTGCAGATCGGCTCGGAGTTCATCAACGGGTTGTCGGCGAATCTCCATTGTGTCGTCGGTTGCCTTCTTAACGATGGTGTTATATTTGCCTGCGTCGGGTTCCTCTTTCTCTGGATAATCGTCCCGTGAATGCGCACCGATGCTTGCCCTGCGTTCAAGTGCCGCGAGTGCAATCGATTCGGAAATCGTGAGCAAGCAGTCAAGATCAAGCGCGGTATGCCATCCGGAGTTGTATTCTCGATTGCCGACAGCATGAACATCCTCTGCCTGCTGGCGCAGATTCTGGATCTCTTCCAAGGCTTGCGTGAGGCTTTCCTGACTTCGAGCGATACCCACAAGTTCCTGCATCTTATCCTGAAGTTGTGCTTGAATATCGTAGGGTCCCATTTTTTCACCGCTACCATCGTCTGCTGGGTTTTCAAAGGGTTTTAGTGTATGTGCGGCGATTGCATCAATTTCTGCTTCATCCAGCGGGACAGCTTCGTTCTCCTGGGCAAATTGCGCCGCATATTCCCCGGCACGTTTACCGAAAACGAGTAGATCGGAGAGTGAATTACCACCGAGTCTATTGGCACCGTGTAATCCCGCAGCGCATTCACCCGCGGCGAAGAGCCCGGGAACCGCTGTCATCTGTGAATCGGCATCGACCCGAATACCGCCCATGATATAGTGCGTTGTCGGACCAACTTCCATCGGTTCCTGTGTGATGTCGATGTCGGCGAGTTCCTTGAATTGATGGTACATACTCGGCAGTTTTCTACGGATATGCTCTGGAGCGTTTGAAATTTTTTCCTGAATCCACGCGATATCCAAGAATACCCCACCGTGTGGACTTCCGCGACCCTCTTGTACCTCTCGGACGATGCACCGTGCGACATGATCGCGTGTGAGAAGCTCAGGCGGACGGCGTGCGTCTCGGTCGCCTTGCGTATATCGCCACCCTTCCTCAGGGCTGTCTGCTGTCTGGTTCACATAGAGTTCTGGGATGTCATCGAACATGAAGCGTTTGCCTTCACTGTTTGTGAGGATGCCGCCTTCGCCACGCACCCCTTCTGTGACCAAGATACCTCGGACACTGGGGGGCCAGACCATACCCGTCGGATGGAATTGGACGAACTCCATGTCTATGAGTTCTGCACCGGCATGGTATGCGAGAGAGTGTCCATCGCCGGTGTATTCCCAACTATTGCTTGTAATTTTGTATGCTTTTCCGACACCGCCTGTCGCTAAAACCACTGCTTTTGCGGAAAAGATCTTGAACCGTCCTTTTTCACGCTCGTAACCGAATGCTCCTGAGACCCTTTCGCCGGTTTTCAAGAGCGAAACGACGGTATTCTCCATGTGCACTTCAATGCCTTGATGAATACCGTGATCCTGTAGTGCTCGGATCATTTCCAATCCAGTTCGATCGCCGACGTGTGCGAGGCGCGGGTATTGGTGTCCGCCAAAATTCCGTTGAAGGATGCCGCCATCCTGTGTGCGATCAAACAGAGCACCCCACGCTTCAAGTTCGCGCACTCGGTCGGGTGATTCTTGTGCATGGAGTTCTGCCATTCGTGCGTTAGAGAGATATTGCCCCCCGCGCATGGTATCAGCAAAATGCACACGCCAACTGTCTCTTTCATCGACGTTTGCCAAAGCGGCAGCGACACCCCCTTCTGCCATAACAGTGTGCGCCTTGCCGAGCAAGGATTTACAGATGAGTCCCACTTTTAGGTCACCTGCGGCGGCTTCAATAGCGGCACGAAGTCCAGCACCACCGGCTCCGATTATCAGTACATCATATTCATGAGTTTCGTAAGATGCCACGCTAATGTTTCCTCTTTCTTCTCTACTAGGACTTACGCAAAATGACCAAATTTTACCTATTTTCACAGGATTCGGTGTCCCTTCCCAGTAACGGGTGGGAACCCTGGTTAGAAACCGCACCTACCGGGGAAGTGCGTAAGTCCTATCTACAATAGATGTTTTTTTAAAATGTAATCCAGTCCTTACCCAGCGTCGGTGCTATAAAGCGGACGTATACATCCGAAAAACCGACCCAACAGAGACTCATCCATGCCCAAAGCATGTGTCGCTGGTTCAAGCAACTGACACAGTTATACGCTCTGCGACGGATTGGAGCTTTAGAGAGCAGATCAACGACTCCACCGACTAAGTGGCGCAAAGAGTGGCATCCCAAGGTATAACCCCCTAAAAGGACGACGTTACCTGCCAAAATGATGGTACCTACACCGATGCCAAAGGTTGTCCCGCCGTTTCCGTCGTCGAACCAGAGTGCTTTCCATACATCGTAAGCGAGAATACCGAGAAAAATGATCGCGATATAAAGGAAGTATCTATGGATATTCTGTATAATCAATGGAAACGAATGTTCGCCCCTATAGTTATTACGCGGTTCTGACACCGTGCAAGAGGGTGGATCTGCCCAGAACGCTTTATAATACGCGCCACGGTAGTAGTAGCATGTAAAGCGAAATCCGAGTGGCATCCACATAATCAGGACTGCTGGGGTAATGAAACCCGGCATCCAAGACGGCATCATACCAAACCAACTGTGTTCAACGCTGTGCATAACCTCTTCAGTGCCGAAAAGCACCGGTGAGTAGAGAGGGGACAGGTAGGGTCCGTGAATGAAATGATTCCCTTCAAAAACGCGAAAGAGACCGTAAAGGACGAAGAGTCCCAACCCGACAAATACGGCTAAAGGTTGCAACCACCATGTGTCTCGGCGCTGGGTATGGAAGGGGCGACTTTCTGTTAGGGTGAGTTCAGGGTGCGTCATAGGCGATTTTCCTTACCTTGAAAATAAAAATGAGATTGTGATTAGGACAGGTAATTTAATAACTAACTACGTTCATTTTGATGTTGATTTTTGATTTACCCAGTAAATTGTATCATACAATGTGGTCTTTGTCAAATTACACACGTGTATGCGTAAGGGGTTCCCAACCGAGCAAACGTTTCGCCTTTGAGAGGTTAATTTCCTTCTGTTCATGATCCCCTGAAATAAAGAAAGCGTCAAAACCTTCGTGTTCAACCGAAATAGCGGCGAGATACGCGGTCGCTAAATCTTCTTCATCCGTCCACCAGATATGGACTGATGAATCTTTGGGTTGTGCGTAACGTTCAAGCCACTGTTCACGTGTAGAGGGACCTGTGATTCGCAGCGCGATCAGCGACATGTCGTGTTCTCGTGAGAAGTATTCGCAGACCTGCTCGCCGAAGCCTTTGGTCAATCCATAGACCCCAGGATTATCGCGAGGCACGACATCCTCATACGGAAAATTGTTTCGCGTCCGCTCATGTACGGTGAAAGTGCTTGTGTAGACGGCATGGCGAATGCCTGCCTCTTTCGCGGCATGTAAGACGATATGCAGTCCCTTCGCGTTCACCTCATAGTTTGCGAGAATGTCGCTGAAATCGGCGACAGAAGACCGATCGCTCGTCGGTTGCAGCATCACCATGTAGACGAACGTGTCCATCCCTTTCAACGCTTCCTGAACGATATCGGGATCGGTAACGGAGCCTTGGATGTAATCAATAGATGTGTCTTTGGGCGGATTGAGGTCGAGGACTCGAAAATTGTGATGGCTCTTCATGTAAGGAAGCGTCATCGTTCCGACGTGTCCCGAACCCCCGACAAGTAAGACGTTCATTTTTAATTATACCTTGCGGAGAAACAACGTGAATTTGATCTTCCACGCGTCTTTCTCTGGAGTCGCCCTCCACTACGTTCCGGGCTTGCTGTTGTTTCCTACGCGAAACCGGTCTATAAAATTGTCCTGCAAACTCGGATGGGATCGTGACGGACGAAAAGCTGATTATTAAAAAACGCTCAACAACACTGATAGGTTTCCATGCTACTCCTGATACGCATAAGCACGGTGCTGAATCCGCAGATCGAAATCTTCCGCTGGATCCCACGTTGGCATATCTGATGGGATGTTGTAATCAAACTGCTCGGTATCCGACGGGTAAGGGCTCGTTCGGCGTTCGTGGAGGGCACGCTGATAGAGTTTGCAGCGTTGTGTCAAGAACTCCGATTGCCACCATTTATAGCGTTCGTTCCATCGCGGGGTCCGTTGATCGAAGTAAATGACCCGACGCAGCGTATCGCTCGTGTTGATTTTACTGCCGTGCAAGACTTTGGTATGATGGAGCAGAATATCACCCGGTTCGACCTCTGCTGGCACTACGTCCTCACGTTCAAAATTGGCTTCACCCCTGTCAATAACCTCCTGTGCCTCTTCAATCCCCCAGAGATGGCTCTTCGGGACTACCCAGACACATCCGTTATCAACAGTGGAATCATCTATGTATATATCGATGTTAAAGATCGGATGATTCTCACGGATTGCATTGCCGTCTCGGTGCCATCGCACAGAAGAACCGTGTTTCGGCAGTTTGAAGACTAAAGATTCATAGCACGGTATAAAATCGGGTCCGACGATCCGATGCAACAGATCCCCAATGCACGGGTGTGCTAACAACCGCAGGGAGAACTCGTTCGGGTGGGAGTGTAGATAGGTCAGGTAGTAAGGAATTCCTTCTGGACCCCGGTTGCACCATGGGTCTGCCGGTCCACCCGCCAAAATCTCGTCAATCAATCGTTGACTTTCACGTTGTATAACGGCAAGTTCATCGGATTGGATTACACCTTTCAAGATGAGGTATCCGTTATCATTGAAGAATTGAATTTCGTTATCCGTAATTTTTCGCATTTTTAATTTTACCTTGCGGGTAAGTAACGTAGGTTAAAACTTTGACGTTCTTCGTATTCGAGACGCCCGCGCCGATGTTGCGGGCTTGGGTTTCGATGCTATGCCGTACATACCCTTATTGCGGATAAGCATCAGGACCTGTGGAACGAAGGTTCCCGTGGTCAAATTGAAAAAACACTTTCTTCGCATTGGATTTTAGCGTTTGCAAAAACCCTACGCCATTGCTGCAGGCTTGGTTAACGTAGTGAAGCACAGCCCAAAGGAACCATAAATTAAAAATCAGCAATCGCGGCGTGCCACGCCGAAACGAACGCTTGGACAGATTGATATCTGGACTGTTTGTCTGGATTTGTCGCCCTTTTCGCGACGTGCCATAGCGCATCGTTCCCTTTCCAGTCGTCTCGTGAATCGCTGTTGTTGGCGAGCAATACGAACGCCGTACGCCCTAACATAAAAACGTTTGTCCTTTCGTCGATGCGTGCGCCTTTCTGAAATTCTTCCGGTGCCATGAATCGAGTTGAGCCGTATAACCGTCCTTGGTCATTTACAAACGGTGCCGGGTGATAATGGTCGAAATCGTAGAGATGAATTCGCTTTTCCTCGAAGTCATAGATAACGCAGCCATCATAAAAATCTTCAGCGATAAACCCTCGTTTTTCGATAAGGATATGGACATCATAGATGACGTTGAGTGCATCAATAATCTCAGCGGCTGGCAACGCATAAAACCTGTCACGCGGGTGTATTTCATCGGGACGCAGTTCCCTTTCCGGACGCAGCCCCTCACCATCAACCCAGTCGTAGACCAGTGCAAAACCATCAAGCGTAGCAAAGGCGTTGTGCAACCGAGGGAGTGCCTCGTGCTGGACAGCGGCGTGGAAACGAACAGCCTGCTTGAGCCATGTAATGGTTTGTGGTATGTTGCCGTGTTTGACGAACCAACGTTGGTTGTCCACGACCCCTCGGAAGGATTGACATCTCGAATCGTGCTCAGGAAATCGATACGTGATTTCGCCGATCTGGTTCAGGTATGCCTCGATATGTGTGTCAATTTCCGAAATTTCCAGAAGTGGATGCCGGGTGGGCATTTCGTTTGTCCTCATTGGGCGCGGCAAAACAGTTTTTTAACCGCTTGCGTCGGTTTTGTGGAGTTGCGATAGTAATATACACCAAAATCGGAAAAAAGTCACGCTTTTTTCATTCAGACTGTGCGCAAGTGGGTATTTACATCTAAATTCAAGAAATCAAAACTGTCAACGTCAAAATAAGCGAAACCGACAAACAATTAAGCCAAATCTTCTGGCTGGTAATTGCACTTATAGGGCTTATCGCCGTAGCTATAGGTGTCCACAATGGTTGAACAGCAAAGGATCGCGAACAGTCGGCGAATTTGTTCACTCGCGAACAGACTGAAGTGCCAACGTTATGTTTCTGCTCAAAGTCCGCAACGTTTTCGTATTCCTTCTTGCGAAATGCTGCGAAATATAGCGAAATGCTGCGAAATATAGCGAAGGAGGAGGAAGTCCCCGTCAATGCGTATGAAGATATAACCGATGCGCTCCCTCGCCTCGGTCATTTTATCACACAAGTGTATCACCAGAAACGTCCGCGCTCGGCGTTAGATTATTTGACACCTATGGAATTTCAACAGCAAAACTTGGAACCTAACTTTGCTAATTTTTGGTCTGAATAAACGGTGGCACTTCAGTGGGCGGCACTTCAAAGTGCTTGGCATAAATTTGAGAAATATGCTATAATAGGATTCTACACCGAATAACAGTTTTCTAATGGAAATGGGATAAGCACGTGGAATCCTACAATCATTGTGAATTTGACTGGGACGAAGACAAACATAGAGAAAATGTAGAAAAGCACCAAATTTCCTTTCACCAAGCAAGAACAGTATTTGGATCTCCTGATACACTATTAACTGAAAGCGATGATTTACATTCACACTATGAACAAAGATATAAAACTATTGGATATTCTAAGAGAGGTAAATTGTTAACTGTTATCCATACAAACAGGAAAAATATAATTAGAATAATCTCGGCTAGAAAATCAACTAAAGCAGAAAGGAAACATTATTATGGATATTTTGACGAATACCTATAATTTAGACAATCTAAAATGGGATAGTAAATCAGTCAATGAATATAAAGGAAACCTTATAGAAATTGTAGGTTCAATACCTTCTTTTGAAAGAAAACCCTTTAAAATAGGTAGATCAGAAAATAAAAATCTTGATGTAGTCGTAAATACTTCAGATGGTGGAATACCGATTGCAACAGTTTCTAAGTCATATTCTCTAGTCCAACATTTTGATATACTTCGATTTATTAGTATGGCATTTGAAAAGCTGAGATATAATATAGAAGAAACTGAATGCGATCTATATCTAACAGAATACGGCGAGCGTATGCTGTTAAGAATACAATTCTTGAGAGGGCATATATTTGATCCAGGAGATGGTCATCAATTAATACCTCAGTTACATGTTAGAAATTCTGTAGATGGAAATGATCCATTAAGCTTTGAGTTATTCTGGTATAGACTGATTTGCAAAAACGGGCTTATGTGTTTGGACACAGACAGCAGACTTAGTAAACGTCATACTAAATCTTTAAAGACTGAATTACTTACTGGATATCTAAGTAAAAATACCTCAAAAATTCTGTCGGAAAAAGAAACGTATGCAAAATGGAAACAGAAAGAACTAAATGCGGATACAGATATAGAAATACTACAGAATTGGATTGATACGATAGTATCTAATAGTTGGGGGCATAATTGTGCCGAGAGAGTATATAGTATTATAGAAACAGGACAAGATGTAAAAGTTACAAGATTTAAAGATAAAACAACAGAAGAAAACGAAGATTCTTACATAATTAGAGTTTCTTTAGAAGGTGATGTGCCGGGGGCGCAGCCTGCAGAAAATATCTACGATGTTGCCAATGCCCTTT
The DNA here is from genome assembly GCA_965232545.1 of Candidatus Poribacteria bacterium. GTDB lineage: Bacteria > Poribacteria > WGA-4E > WGA-4E > WGA-3G > WGA-3G. The sequence continues at coordinate 4,734,937 of OZ246979.1, read as the reverse complement.
CTTGGGTTTCATCTCATCAGAATTCGCTCCCAAAGCAGTATAAGATGATGCTACAAGTTCCAACAATGCTAAAGGAGCTTGAAAGTTCTCTTGGGTAAAAGTTTCGCCACGTGCTTCGGCTTCAAGACGACGACGGTTCCAGTATGTTTTACGGCACACCGTTCTGGTGGTTCAAGGGTTGACAATCGGCTAAAAAAGTGTACTAATTCTTAGGCTTTGTGGATTGTGTCGGCGGTTTTGTATCAGATTTAACGTTCCCTGCTTTGGATGTTCCGGTACTTACGTTAGCAGCCGTTTGACTTAACTCTTCTTTGAGTTCTTCTAACTGTTTCGTTTCTTTTTCAAGTGATGCGCGTGCTGCTTCAACTGCTGCGCGTTCTTCTTTTAGTTTTGCGCGTTCTTCTCGGGCACGACGGAAAAACATAAGATTAATTCCTTCTTCAAAGATTGTTAGCAGCGTTGATCCTGACAAAACACCTGAAACATTGCCAAGCACAACACCAAGAGACTTTAAAAAACCACTACCTCTAATAAGTAATTCAAACGAGAAAATTCCGATGATAATAGCAGCTGCGAAGATTGAGAATGCAAACATCGCATGCTCGGCATCTCGAACTGTCAATAGTGAAGACCTGTTCTGTTCACTTTCACGGTTGTCTTTCAAAAGTATCTGTTGACTCTCACGCTCACGCTTTTATCCCCTAATCGGTGGGAGGCAGACACGTCACCAAGCGGTGACGCCGATTATGTCTGCCAACGTGGTATAGATAGTGTAGCGGTTTTGGGACTGTTTGTCAAGAAGAGAATGTGGGAAGTTTCAATCTAAACACCTCTTGGGATACTACAAGTAGGGATTCAGATTCCAGAGGAGAATGGATCCGTCAAAACTCGCACTCGCTAAAAGTTCATTGCTCGGTGAAAAAGCGAGTCCCTGCACGTCCGTCGGATGCCCCCAAAATGTGACACTGTGTTTGCCTGTCTCAACCTCCCACACATGAATAGGGACCTTCTCAAAACCTCGTTCCCACGCAGCACCGAATGCAAGGTATTGCCCACAAGATGAAAACGTTAACGCATGTGTTTCTTGACATCCCGTCGGTAGCGGTAGCCACTTGTAGATTCCACGACGTTTGAGGTCCCACAATAGAATCCCTTCTGGATCTTCTCCACCGCATGCCAAATACGAACCGCATGGAGAATAGGCAAACACGAATGCATGCCGAAACGGTATCGTCGTGAGAATTTGCCTCCGTTGGACATCCCACACACAGATAGCCTCTCCATACCGCAGCTGCTCGGTTCTTGCTTCGCTGCAAACGAGATACGAACCGCACGGAGAAAATCCCTGATTGTCCCAAAGCCCCATAATCCCACCGATTTCATCACTTGGAAACTCGCGAATCTCTTCGCCGTGCTCTACATCCCAGAGTCGAGCGGACGGACAGTGATCCGTTTCACTGATCAGTAATTTTCCGTCTGGACTGAATTCCAACGTCGCCATCTCAGCATCTGGGAACCGCTCGTGGAGGTGTGTGAACTGGCAGATTTTTTCCATGCTCCGCAGATCCCAGACGACCACTATACCTTTTTCGTCCAAAGATGCCAGTCGATTGGCTTGCGGCGTAAACGCTGCGCGGATCCATTTTCTGTTATGCTCTGTAAACTCAGCGATCAGCACCTCTTTATCCGCAATCTCCCAGAGCCTGACGGTGTCGTTATCAAGACTGACAATGTGTCGTTTTCCGCTGGAATCAGGAAAGAAAAACTGTCGTGTTCCGATCGGTTCTGCTTCGACTGCTCGGTTTAAACGCCTACTTGCTAAATCCCAGAAGAGAACATCACCATGCGAATACAACCGACGCCCTTCCCGGTACTCAGCAACCACTGTTTTTCCATCGGATGAAAACGCGACTGTATTCGGAAATGAGATTGGCTGGTAGTTCGATGTATACGCGTGCGGTTTGCCGATATGCCAGACTTTAATTCCACCCTCTCCAGATTCGTGCACCAACCGTGAACCACTTGAGAAATCTACGATTGCATGTTCTCCTATGTTTTCTTCAGTCACATAAAGTTTCTCTTTATCTTCCAAGTTCCACACCGTGATAGTAGCGTTGTCTTTGAAGACTTCGTCATTGGAGATTGCTGTGGCGCGGAGAGTGCCTTCTGGTGAATAGGCGGGAATCACGCAAGCGGCACCGTAACCTGTATATGCATTTGTCTGTTGCCAATTAACCGTATCCCAGACGCGGACCGTGCCGTCTTTTCTTCCACCGGAGGCAAGGAAACGACCACACGGTGAAAAGCAGAGACTATAGATAGAACTGGTGTGTCCTGTGAAATGGGCAATTTGCTCCCCGCGTTCCACATTCCACAGCAACACCGACTCGCTGTTGCTAACTCCATCGTCGCGCCCCGTAGACGCAATCAGGTGCGTGTCAGGTGAGAAGGCAATCGGCATGAAACGACCGCCTTTTTCGGCTTCACCGGTGAATTTTGTGAGTCTCTCGCCTGTTTCCGGGTGCCAGAGGTTGATAGTAGCCGTTTCACTGTGACTCGTAGCGAACCACCGACTGTCAGGCGAAAACGCTAATGTTGAAGGCGGAACCGCTATTGTTATCTCCGTGAGACACGTCCCGCGATGGGCATCCCATACTTTTATGTTATCATCCCAATCGCTGGTGGCTATCCACTTCCCATTTGGCGAAAAAGTGGCTTTCCATGCCCCGCGTTTCGTTCCTGATAATTCGACAGGCGACAGTGTTGCCACGTCATACAAATAGAGTCCTACCCTTGTTCCGATGGCGAGGTAGCTTCCATCTGCGGAAAATACCAGCGTCTCTACAAGACCTTGTCCGAATCGGGCGATTGCGCCTTTGGGGAGTGCCCAAGTCGTCGTATCATCTGTATCTGCACACATCGACACAGGCGTTCCTAAATCTTTACATGCCATCAAAATATTCCTTGCACTCTACAGATAAGGTGTGAGATCCCAGAGATAGATCGCGCCGTCGTGTCCACCGCTTACGAGAAGATTTCCGTCCTGAGAGAATGTAAAACACTGGACATCGGTAGTGTGCCCCCAGAAAGTGGTGATTTTTTCACCAGTCGCTACCTCCCACAAACAGATGGATACCTTTTTTAGTCCACCTTTCCACCAAGCACCGGAAACCAAATACTCTCCGCAGGGCGAAAAATGTAATGTAATAGATCTCTGGTTTCCCTCTAATTGTGGAATCGTCATAACGATTTTTCCGTCTGTTGCATCCCACAAGACTATCTCGTTCCACAGTCCACCAGCGATAATATCACCGTTTGGTGAAAACGCTATCCCGGTGTCAGACGCTCGATACGCTCCGCCTTTTGGTGGCGGGTTTAAAGGGAGTTCAACAATCTGTCTTCCCGTATCAACATCCCACAAACAGGCTTTCCAATCCCGTGACCTTGATATACTGGCAAGTCGTTTACCATCTGGGCTAAACCTCAATCCAGTCGGGCTAAACCTCAACCCGTAAGTGATAGCACCCACTACCTAAAGGCAGGGGCTTCGGCTTCGTCGCGACTGCGGTTTTCTCTAAGAGATGACCGTCTTATTTTCGCTCCACCCGCGGGCAATTCCCTGAAACTCTGAAGCGAGTCTCAGGCATATCATGCGGAAACTTTCATGGCTATCCCTGCCCGCAATATGTTTATCGCAGCGTTTATGTCCCTGTCGTGGTGAGAGCCACAATCGGGGCATGTCCACTGCCTATCAGAGAGCGTAAGGTTTTCATTGTGAAAACCGCAATTGCTACAAGGTTTCGTTGTCGCCGTCCATTGACCGACTTGAAGAAATTGACGCTTATGTTTTTGACACTTATACTTCAATATCTCAACAAACTGGTAGAACGCAAGATCGGAGACTTTACGTCCCCAAAGGCGTTTCATGCCGTCAAGGTTCAAGGTTTCAAGAACAACAGTATCAAAGCGTTTACAGAGTTTACTCGCCAGTTGCCAATGAAAGTCTTTGCGTTGATTAGATACTTTGCGATAGAAACGTGCCAGTTGACGAACAGCACGATACCAACCGTTAGAACCTTTGACTTTACGACTCAGGGCTTTGTTGAGTTTACGAAGTTCCTTCAAGGAGTGTTGCAAGGGGTGTGGGTGCTGTATCTTCTCACCTGTGCTAAGGGTCAAGTAAGCGTCTTTCATACCGAAGTCTGCCCCAACTCTCTGACCTGTTGCTGACAGCTCTTTGGTATCTGTATGGTCTGTAACTATGCAAATCCAATAAGTCCCACAGGTATCACGTTTGAGTGTGATACGTGCGATAGTTCCGTGGAACTCACGGTGTTTATGAAATGTGAAAGGCACTTTATCAAACTGCCATTTACATGTCTTTGAATTCCATTTACGAAAACTTATCGTAATACGATTATCGTTTAACGCATAACCCGCTTGTGTAAAGGTAATAGACTTGAACTTACGTCTCGGCTTACGTCTCGGTTTACCGCCTAACTTCTTGAAAAAGCGGACGTAGGCTTCGTCAATACGTTTGAGTTCTTCTTGGATCGCTTGGCTTGGCAAGGACTTCCAATGCGGGTGCGTAGTGCGTTTCAAATCCTTCACGTGAGCAGACATCGCATTATAGTTCGCATACGGCAAACCCTCTTTGTATCTTTGGTCTTGCCACCTATGGAAGTAATCATGCACCTGCCACATATCGTCAAGCAAGTTGCCAATGCGGATCGTATTCGATTGTTTCCCAAGCGGGTAGTTATAGGTTTTCATGGTCTATCAAGTCTCAAGTCTTTAACCCCTGTATAGTGGGTAGGCAGACACGCTACCAAGCGGTAGCGCTATACATGTCTGCCAACTTGATACTTTAATTATACCACAATTTTAGGTCAATGTCAAATGTTTTTGATACAACAAACCCATACGCCGTCTACATCCCCAAGCTAAAGCATGGGGTCTTGACGGAAGATCGATAAATTCTTCATCGTTAATGACAGTAGGGTGCTTTTTCCAACCTTCGCTTTCCGTTACGTTATTTAAGGTTGATGGACGCTCCCAGATATGTATGTTGTCGTTCCTATCCACGCTTGCGATCCGGTGTCCGGTAGGTGAAAACGCTTTTGCGCGACCTAAGCCTCCTTCCGGTCCTGGGAGTTTAACAACAGGTTCGCTCTTGTCCACCTCCCACACGTTTAAGTTATCTCCATATACATTGACAGAAATAATTTTCCCGTCAGGAGCGCGATAAACGTTACACGAGGTCCCGGGCAATTGCTCAACTTGTGGCCGGTATGAACGTCGACTCGCGACATCCCATAAAAGAACGTTATCACGCCAAAACCCAGCAGCAAGCGTCTTTTCGTCAGAGGAAAAGACCAATGTATCCATTGTAGGGATATGTCCATGAAGGGTTGAAAGGCTATGAGTGTCGGTGTTACGCCCCTTCGCCCAGATTTTGGTCTCACTTTCGCTAGCGACTGCCAATCGTGCGCCACTCTCTGAAAAACATACATTTCTACTGTTCCCACGGTGTTCAAATTCGTCCAGTTTCTCGTCCGTTTCTACATTCCAGATCTCAAGTTTGTGTTGAGAAACAGCAGCGGTAACCAGTTCACCTTCTGGAAGGAAATACGGATACATCTGGGATTCCCCATATTCTGAATGCGTCATCTCGAGTTGTCCACTTGTCAGATCCCAGACATGTATTGTGCCGTGCCGACTACCGGCGGCAAGGAACCGCCCGCACGGAGAAAAACAGAACCTTCTCACCGGCTCGGAATATCCCGTGATGTCGGCAACTTGTTCACCAGTTTCTACTTGCCAAACGGTAATCGAATCGCCGTCACCGATATTCATACCCATATTGCTACTGTTTTTGTCGCTGTTCTTACCTGCCAACAAGCTTAAATCTGGAGAAAAACAGAAGGGATAGACCTCGTAGGGATGCTGTATTTCCGTTTCTCTTATCTTCGTGCCAGTGTGTGGACACCAAACATGAATCTTCCTGTTTTTCACGCGGTAATTGGCAGCAACGAGGTATTGTCCATCTTGGGAAAAAACAGGTCGACAAATTTCTTGATTATCCACTTTGGGCATCTGTGCCATGCAAATACCACTTTGAACGTCCCATATCTTTACATTCTCAACAAAAGTAGACGTGACAATCTGACGGCTATCGGGTGAAAAAATTACATCATCGATCATTCCGCGTTCTGTATCCCAAAGTGCGATCGGAGACAACGTAGGAAGTTCATATAACCAGAGACCTATTGATGTACCGACTGCAAAGTACTGTTCGTCCGGTGAGAACGCCATGTCACGAATGCTGCCCTGTCCCAATCGGGCGATTGCGCCTTCGGGGAGTGCCCACGTCGTTACATCAGTTCCGCTTGTGTTGATTTGCTCAGAAGTTAAGGGATTTTCATTTTCCATCAAAATCTCCTACAGACAGAATACAAGCGATCTGTGAGTCGCGAGGATCGTTTTACTTCTACTCGTGTGGAAAATATGTAATATACAAAGAAACCTAAGAGAGTCGGGAATCGGAATTCCCTCCTACAAGAAACATCGGGTAGGAGCGATCTCCGAATCGCGACCTTCAACAAAATATTTACACACCCAGAGCCAAATATGTGCTTGCAAGCTTTATCGAAATAGTATATCATATACGTGTCAAAATTTAATCCCTTTTTGCCGCTTATAAAACAAAAAATTATACAACACGGCGTGCTACAGAAGAAATAGGAAACCTCTTTATGCGACATAACCTCTTCGTCCCGAACAAAATGCCTTATGCCAAAGGAAGAAACCGTCCAGATGTCCCATGTATTTTGTGTGCAATTGTCGAGAAAAATGATAAAGTCCAAAGACTTGAAGTCCATCGAACCGAACGTTTTACCATCTCGCTGAATCTCTATCCTTACAGTCCCGGACACCTCTTAATTTTTCCGAATCGGCATGTGCTTGACGTACGGGAGTTGAATCAGGAAGAGGTTTGCGATCTTCACGAGCTTCAATGTCTCTGTTTCGAGGCACTGACACGCGCCTATCAGCCACGCGGCTTCAACGTTGGTTATAACATGGGTGATGCTTCTGGTGCAAGCATCCCGCACTTCCATCTGCACGTTGTCCCTCGATATCCGCGTGAACTGGGATTCATGGACGTTATCGGCGGCGCGCGCATCATCATTGAAGATCCAAACGCTACGCAGGAAAAACTTGTACAGATATTTCAGGAACTAACAACCGACGACCACTTTTCAAGAAAGGAATGAAAACAATGAGCAATCTCGCTTATGATCTCTTAGCTGAAACATTAGAGAAACAGGGAATTCAGGTAGAGACTCTCAAAGCCCAACTCAAGAAACAGCACATCGAAACACCGTCATGGGGTTACGGTAATTCCGGCACCCGGTTCGGGGTCTTTGAACAACCCGGTGCGGCGCGAAATGCTGCCGAACGCTTAGAAGACGCAGCCACTGTTCACCGTTTCACCGGTATCGCTCCGACCGTCGCCCTCCACATTCCGTGGGACAAAACGGACGATTGGGGCGCATTGAAACAGTATGCCGCGGATGTCGGTATCGGCATAGGCGCGATCAACCCGAACGTCTTCCAAGATCAGGCGTATAAACTTGGAAGTGTCTGTAACCCGGATGCCGCTATCCGTCGACTCGCAATCGATCATATACTGGAGTGCGTTGACATCATGGAGAAAACAGGTTCCGATCTGCTCAGTTTGTGGTTCGCAGATGGCACCAATTTCCCCGGTCAGTCAAACTTCAGGAAACGTAAACAGTGGATGGAAACGGCATTAGCCGAGGTCTACGACGCGCTTCCAGATGCAACGCGTATGCTTATCGAGTATAAGTTCTTTGAACCCGCATTCTATCATACCGATCTCCCCGACTGGGGAACCGCCTACCTCATGGCAACGAAACTCGGTGAGAAAGCGCAAGTCCTCATCGACTTGGGACATCATCCGCAAGGCACGAATATTGAGTTCATCGTCGCCTATCTGATTGATGAAGGCAAACTCGGTGGATTCCACTTCAACTGCAGGAAATACGCAGACGATGACTTGACGGTAGGTTCTATCAATCCACAGGAAGTTTTCCTGATTTATACCGAACTGGTCGCCGCAGAACTCGATCCCAATACGGAAACCGACATCGCTTACATGATCGATCAGAGCCATAATCTGAAGCCGAAGGTGGAAGCGAGCATCCAATCCGTCTGCAATCTGCAGAAGGCATACACGAAGGCACTGCTCGTTGATCGCGAGGCACTCGCTGCTGCACAGGATTCCGCCGATTTGGTTGAGGCAGAATCCATCCTCCAACGCGCCTATGAAACGGATGTAAATCCGCTATTGGAACAGGTCCGCTTGGAGATGGGACGCGACCCGCACCCACTGACGGCGTATCGGAAGAGCGGTTACTATGAGAAGATCAGTGCGGCTCGCGTTGGTGGTGAAAGTCAAGGCTGGGCATAGGGGATGAAGATTAAAATCGGAATTATCGGTTCGGGGGGGATGGCACGGAATCACCTCGCGCGATTTACTTCAATTATAGATGCCGAAATCGTGGCGATCGCCTCCAGAAACGAACAGACAGGCATCCCACTCGCCAAAGAACATGAGGCAGTCTTTATGCCTGAATGGGCGCGTCTGGTTGAACGTGAAGATATAGAGGGTGTTGTTATCTGCACCCACAACGACAGCCACGGTGAGATGACGCTTGCGGCGTTGCGATCAGATAAACATGTATTTGTGGAATATCCACTCGCCAGTGATGTCGGTGAAGGAGAAGCGGTGCTGGAACTCGCTGAAAAGCGGGGTCGTGTGCTTCGGGTGTCGCATCCAGAGGCAGTCTCTAACACCCACAAAGCACTCAAGGAAAAAATAGGTGAACTTGGCGATCTGCTGCTCACCTCTTTCGTGCGCCTCACACCCGGTCGCGGTGCGCGTCCTGAGATTCTCTTCAATCTGCCGGTGTCGGGAACCCCTGCACACTTTTTCATCTACCACATCTATCCGATTGTGGATTTCTTTGGTGGCGCTGCGTCCGTTAAAAGGAATGCTGTCTACGAAGGATTAAGGGAAAACGGACAATACGACGGGTTTGTCAATACACTCACTGTTGAATTCAAACGCGGTGGTATCGGACAGTGGACCTGGGCAGGTGGCATCGCTATTAACGCGGCGGAAGAACACGAGCGATACGTCCTCACTGAAGGCACAATTAGTGATGCGGGTGGCGAGTGGCATTGCACAACACCCTCCGGCGTAATACCCCTCTCAATCCCGGATTCACCGCAGCCAACGCTTCAGGAACTATGGTTCTCCGAGATTCGAGATGCGGCTAATCAACCGCCATGTTTAGACGACGCAGTTGTTGCGTTGGAGGCAATTCGTATCAGCCTTGCCTCTGAATAAACCATCACAGCGTCCGTTGAAACCAGTCAACCGATCTGGCGATGACCGCTTGCTCCCATGCGACGGCATTGAAGGTATGGTCGGCTTTATCAACGATTTCAAGTTCCGTCAAAGCGTCGCGATCACGCATCAATTCGTAGTAGCGTCTGCCGTGGGAGACTGGCACGACATCATCCCCACTGCCGTGGATCACAAGGAGCGCGCCTGTAAACTGCTGAATCAAGCCAGAAGGAGATATGTTCGGGAGTTCTTCATAAAACGCTTTCCCGACAATGTTCGGGTTTGCGAGTGCGATTTCCTCTGGTGTCGGTGTGCTTTTGGCTCTCTCTAAAATTTCCTGTCTTCGGTCTGGTGGATTGTCCGAGAGCGGTGCCCACATCACCGTTGACTTCACACGCGCATCCTGTCCAGAGACACACGCCGCAACACAGCCTCCCATGCTCAATCCCAAAATACCGATGCGCTCAGAGTCTACCCCTTGCATAGCTGTGAGAACATCAATTGACTTGATGGCATCAGAAACCTCGCCACCGATCGTCATCTCCGAGAAATCGCCGGCACTGTCCCCGGAGCCGCGAAAATCGAAGCGCAGCACATAGAACCCAATAGCAGCGAGTTCCCGTGCGGTCTTAACGAATATTCTGTGCGGTTCAACTTTCGTTCCCGTGAATCCGTGAAAAAAGACGACTGCCGGACACGGTGCATCACAACCTGTAGGCGAATGCAGTATCCCGTTTAGTTGTTGCTCTTGATTATAAAATACGACTGGTCTTTCCATTTTTTCCCTTTTTCTTGACATTAAAACTTATTTGTGGTAAACTTATTATATAACAACTTTTATTCCAGTAAGATGGGCATGTGCGACCAAAATCCATAGATTTGCGAGTACCCCATTCGTTGCGGGATATGTATGAAACCGCAATAAACTTCCTTTATCCCGCAGCATGTCGGGTTTGTGAGGAATTCCTTGGGGCTACATCTATACCTTACATCTGCAATAACTGCTGGCAGGATATCGATTTCCTCGAACCGCCTTGGTGCGATATATGTGGCACGCCGAGTATCAATGGACTGTGCGACGCGTGTGCTACGACCCCACCGCGCTATGGGAAACTGAGATCCGTAGCATTTTACCAAACAACGCTCCAACACGCAATACATTTCTTTAAATTCGAGAAGAAAAAGGTGCTCGCGCGACACCTAACTCAACTGCTAAACGCACATATCCCTTCGGACTGTAGGATTGCGGAATACGACTTTATTTTGCCCGTTCCAATTCATAAGAAACGGCTGCGGGAACGCGGTTTCAATCAGGCGACACTCCTTGCTACTGGAATAGCAAAAGCGGAAGGTGTACCCATTCTCGCGAATACGCTGATTCGGAAGCGACACACAATCGCACAAAGCAGTTTGGATAGAGAAGCCCGTCAGCAGAATATCGTCGGTGCTTTTGAAATCCGGAACCCAGATGTTATCCGTGACAAACGACTCCTGATCTTTGACGATGTCTTTACCACCGGTGCTACGATTCATGAAGCAGTGAATGAATTGTGGACTGCCGATCCAGTTGAAATCGACGTTTTAACACTGGCGAGAACCTTGGATACTTAAGAATCGTGAAACTTTTTTCCCATATCTTGCGTATTATATGAAGGTTCACGCTATAACTAAGGATGCAGGCGCACCTTCGCATTGTAAGGCGAAGGTTTGAAAGTCACATCTTAAAAAAACTGCTTATCATTTCGATAATCATCTAAATTTATAGTGGGAGGTTAACCTTTGCACTTAAACAGCATCAAAATTCGTGGATTTAAGAGTTTCGCCGAAGAAATTGAGCTTATACTTGAACCTGGTATCACGACTATTGTCGGACCCAACGGTTGTGGAAAAAGCAACGTTTCCGATGCAATTCGATGGGTGCTGGGGGAACAGAGTGCTCGCTCGCTTCGATGTACCTCTATGCGTGATCTACTTTTCAACGGTGGTGCTAATTTTGCGCCCGCGCAGAAAACAGAGGTAGCACTGCGCTTTTCAAATGGAAATCCTGATGCACACCCACAAGATGCTCCTGACCTTGTCTTGGCATCTCCAGAAGTTGAGGTGTCTCGCCACCTCGGTCGCAACGGTGAAAGTCGCTATCTGATTAATCAGAACCCGTGTCGTCTCCGAGACATCAGCGAACTCTTTATGGACACAGGTATCGGCGTAGATGCTTACTCCGTTATGGAACAGAGTAAGATTGATCTGATCCTGAACGTCCGCCCCGAAGAACGTCGGTTCCTCTTCGATGAGGTTGCCGGCATCACCAAGTATAAACACCGTAAGAAAACAGCACTCCGTAAACTTGAACAGACGGAACAAAACCTCGCTCGTATCAACGATGTGATTCAGGAGTTACAGCGCGAAACTGAGTCCCTCAAGGAACAGGCAGAACAGGCACATCACTATAATACACAACAAGCACAGTTAAAGCAACTTGAGTTAGAACTCGCGCACCGAGAATATGATAAACTCCGTACAGACTATAACCAAGCCCAAGCCGACTTGGATGAGGTCTTAGCCACTGTCGCGAATGCCTCTGAAATCCTTAAAACCGCTGAAGAACGCATTGAGAACTCCACAAACCGCCGATCTGAGTTGGATGAAGCGATACGTGAAGGACAAACAGCACTTCGTGAGATTGAATCACAAATTGAGCAAATCGAACGCCAGATAGTGCTCCACAAGGAACGCCAACTCAACATCCAACGGGAGCGGGAACGGGCACTTCAAACACTTGAATCCTTAAAAGCACAACAAACAGGCATACTGACACAGCAGCGGGAGCGAAATCAAGAATATCAGAAACTTGAGGCATCCTGCAAGATAGAAGGGAGCCGATTGGCAGCACGTCAACAACTTCTAACAGAACTCGCTGAACGGATCAACGGTGCCAAAGATGCTGTACAAGAAGCACAAATTGCCTTACAAGAGATTACAACGGAGTTGACAGAACGCGAACGCGAACGCTTGGCGATCGAGCATACGTTGACGAGTACCGAAGGAAACCTCAACCGCCTGAAAGAAAATAAGATGGCATTGACGGCTGAACTTAGTACTGCCAACGATACTCGTGATGAAGTCCAGCATGCCGAAACACAATTGAAGGCAACACTCGTTCACATCGAAACTGAGAAAAATCAGGTAGAGACAGACCTTCAAGAGAGTCAAGATGCGCTCCGTAAGATTGAAGCCGAAATCCGAGACTTACAAAACACCTTAGGAGCCAACGTCTCACGGCTCAAATCATTACAGGAATTGCAATCTGCTTATGAGGGATACTATGCCGGTGTTCGGGCAATCATGCGGGCGAAAACCCACTACGCCGACCAGTTTCAAGGCGTGTGCGGTGTCGTTGCCGAACTTGTCACAACAGGTACCGAGTATGAAGTTGCAATAGAGGTAGCTCTCGGGAGTGCTATCCAGAATGTCATTACTGAAACCGCTGAGGATGCCCAAAGGGGTATCGCTTTTCTTAAACAGCATCGCGCAGGTAGGGTAACGTTCCTCCCTCTGGATATTTTACGTGGACGTAGATTTGAGGCTAAGGAATTGTTGAACCAACCCGGTGTCATCGGAATCGCTGAGGAATTGATCGATTACGACCCGAAATACGAGACTGCGATGCGACATCTACTGGGCAATACGCTCGTTATTGAAGATTTGGATTCAGCAATTGCCCTGACCCGTCAGTTCCGTTCAAGTGCCCGCCTCGTCACGTTAGACGGCGAAGTCATTAATACATCTGGTGCCATCACTGGTGGTCAAACAGGTCAGAAGCAGATCGGATTGCTCAGTCGTGCCCGGGAACTTGAGACGCTTGAGGACGAGATTGGGAAGTTGACCCAAAACTCGAATAAGAAGGATCAGAAGCGTAAGGCGTACGCCGCAGCAATAGCGAATCTACAAAAAACGCGGCAGACGCTCACCGCACAGTGGCAGGATAAACGGGTTGAAAAAGCATCATTGACGAAAGACTTAGAGCAAGCAAATCTCCAAGTTATCCGGCTCGAACAACAACTCACTACGGTTGCGGCAGAAAACCGCGAATTGGACACCACAGTAGCGGCATCGCGCGAAGAACAACAGGCACTTGAAACTGAAATCCAGGCGTTGACGCAAAAGAAGACTCGTACCCAACGATGGATTGAACGAATGTCCGAGCAGATTGAAAGCGAAAACCGGAAACACATTGAAGTCGCGAGCAGTTGTCAGGAGATGGAAGTCTTTTTGGCAGGCCAGCGTCAGAAACTTGAGGGTTTAGCGTCCGAAATCCAAACGTTCAAGGAGACACAAACGCGAATAGAAAAGGATATCGCTGAACAACAAGCAATCATTGACACAGATGAACAGAGAAAAAGCGACCTCGTGGAGCAGGTAGCCGTGGCGCAACGCGAGTTCCTCCGTTTAGAAGGGGATCGCGCCGTAGCCGAATCACGCGTTGATGAGTTGACCGAAGAACGTGAGACGCTCCTTCAGGAGGTAGAAGTCCTCCAAAAGGAGATGCGTGCAACCCGTAGAAACTTTGAGAGACAAAATCGTACGCGTCATAAACTCGAAGTCGCCACAACACAATTTGAGATGCGCATAAAATCGGTTTCAACCCGTATCCACGATAAATATCAGGTTTCGATTGATTCCCTACCACCGATAATGGATAAGGAATTCGGGGTTACAAACCCCTCCCACCCAGCGGGGGTTACAAACCCCTCCCACCCAGCGATGGGCGAGATTGATCTGTTGGATAGCATTGAAAAGTTGAAAGCGGAACTCTCTGGAATGGGTGCAGTAAATCTCAAAGCGATTGAGACTTATGAGGAATATAAGAAACGCTACGATTTCCTTATTTCCCAGCGCGCTGATCTTGAACAGTCGACGCAAGACACTTATCAGGTGATACAGAAAATTAACCAGACATCAAGAGAAGTGTTTCTTAAGACGTTTGAAGAGGTGCAGACGAACTTCCAAGAGGTCTTTACACAACTCTTTGGCGGCGGCGAAACCGAATTGCTATTGACGGATCCGTCCGACGTGCTCGATTCGGGCATTGACATTATTGCTCGTCCGCCAGGTAAACGTCCACAGAGTATCACGCAACTTTCGGGTGGAGAACGTTCGTTGGTGGCGATTGGACTTCTGTTTGCTGTCTTCAAAATCAAGCCGAGTCCTTTCTGTGTGCTCGATGAAGTCGACGCCGCGCTCGACGAAGCAAATGTCCTCCGCTTCACCAATCTGATCCGTGCTTATGCCGAGAATACGCAGTTCGTCATCATCACGCACAACCGTCGCACGATGGAAATTGCCGATGCCATGTACGGTGTGACGATGGAACAGGCGGGTATCTCGAAAATTGTCTCTGCTAAGTTTGCGGAATAGCCGTCGGCAGTCAGCAGTCAGCAGTCAGTAAGAGCAATCTACGGCAGGAATAGTCATCAGTGGTCAACAAGCGATTGTTTTCAAACTGCCTGATGTTAAAAAAGCAGTAAAGGATAATCGGAAACCTGCGCAAGGAGCGCAAACCAGGAGACCATAAATTAAAAAACTGAATCGAGACCTCCTCACAATTCTTCCACTTCCTGAACGTCAGCACAAAATGACGATCGCGGATGTCTACCCGTTAGATGTGGAAACGCCGCGCTATGAAAACCCACACCTCTCTGCCGTTGCGGACCGTATTGTTGAGGCGCGTCATCGTGGGAAACAGGTGATTTGGATGATGGGCGCGCACGTCATGCGGCGCGGCAATTCCCGTTTCATCATCGACTTGATGGAACGCGGCATCATCACACATGTCGCTACGAACGGCGCGTGTGCTATCCACGATTTTGAGCTGGCACACATCGGCGCGACGCTCGAAGATGTAGAGGACTATATTTGGGATGGGAAGTTCGGTAATTGGGAGGAAACTGGACGCTATCTGAATGAGGCGATTGTTCGGGGTTACCAAGACAAGATCGGTTTTGGAGAAGCCGTCGGGAGGTTAATCCAAGAAGGTGAGATGGACATCCCCTTTCCACATCAAGAGGTGAGCATGTTCGCCACAGCGTATCGGTTAGGCATCCCCTTCACTGTCCACAAAGGCATCGGATACGACATCATTGACCAGCATCCTGCGGCTGACTATGCCGCAATGGGATGGACAACGGGTGAGGACTTTCTCCGTTTTGCGTATAGCGTTTCTCAGTTAGAAGACGGCGTTTTTCTGAATTTAGGCTCCGCTGTCATGGGACCCGAAGTCTACCTCAAAAGCCTTTCAATGGCTCGCAACATCGCAACGCAGCGTGGTGAGGAGATTCGACATTTCACGACTGCAAACTTCGACCTGATCGATTTTCCCGATTTCCAAGACGAAGGGAACCCTACCGATGCCCACTACTATCATCGTCCCAAGAAAACCATTCTCATCCGGACAGTGAAAGACGGCGGTGAGGGGTACCACATCTCCGGCGATTTCTCAATCACCGTCCCCCAACTATACCGTTTGATAATCGCATCTGTGTAAGATGGCTGGATCTGCCCAGTTTCGGTATCACACTGCTGCTAATAAACACTGCTCCGATGCCCAACTTCATGAACAACAACCGTTCTTGTTTGTCTATTGAAGGTATAGATAACTCGGTAAACACCGGCAACGCGTAAGCGGAATTTTCCTCTATAGGGGCCTCGGAGAGCCTCATGGCGATGTGTGTCGCAATTTTCGCAGAGTGATCTCAGTTTATCAAGAATCCGCTGTTCAATCGTGGCATCTAAACGCGCAAAGTCTGCTTCCGCTTTTGGCATAATTTCCAAACGGTACATTACCACTTGAGTCCCAGTTTTTTTGCAACGTCTTCTATGGGAATCGGTTTGACTTCACCAGACTCATGTTCTGCTACGCTACGTTCCAACCTTTCAGCTACTTCCGGACGCAATTCTAATCCCTCATCTGGATCATAGTGGTAATCCTCAAGAAACTGCTCTAATTCCAGGTAGCACACAAAAAATTCAAAGAATACTGATTTCAGTTGTTCTGTCACCTCAACCGATGGTAACGCCTTCTGCAGTTTAACAATTCGTTCACGCGCTGCAAAAAGTTCCCAATTCGCGAGCGTCTCCATCAGTCTACGGAACATATCATCTGGTAATTCCGTCACCTCAATCTCGGGGTCGGGATCAGTGATTAAGGGCAGATCACTCATCCGTTTTGCTATACGTCCTGCGGACGAAGTTTTTCGCACAGCTTCTACGGCTGCGATGCGCTCCTGCAGAGGTGCGAACGTATCACACGTCCGTAGTATTGAGAGCAATTGTGCCTCAGGTTCCTCCAACTCGAATGCCAAACCACAGTAGCCTTCATAAAACTCACGGAACTCAGTATCCAATACGTCTCTATCAGCATTCTCAGCAAGCAAGGCAACGAGTCGTTCACGCGATTCAAAGAGGGAACAGTTGATAATTGGTGTGAGCCAGGTACTGAATGCTGCGTGAGTCATGTCTGTTATGTCGTGTCGCATTGGTTTCTCCTTTCACTAACCTATGGATGCAATCTCTAAATTGCCGCGCCAGTGTTCCTGTAACATCCGCTTCAATAACTGATGTTCAGATGCGTTCAGTACAGGATCGGCTTTGATTAGCGACTCTGCTTCTTTTTTCGCCACTTCCAGAAGTGTAGCGTCGTGAATGATGTTTGCAATTTTAAAGTTTGGGATACCCGATTGGCGTGTGCCGAAGAACTCGCCCGGACCTCGGATATTCAAGTCTGCTTCGGCAATCCGAAAGCCGTTGTTCGTCCGAATCATCGCTTGAATGCGCTGATAAGAATCGTCACCTTTGGGTAAAGCGACAAGGTAACACGTCGATTGATATTCACCACGTCCAACACGTCCACGCAATTGATGCAATTGCGACAACCCAAACCGTTCTGCATTCTCAATCACCATTAGCGTCGCGTTTGGCACATCAATACCCACCTCAATGACCGTTGTTGAGACGAGAATATCGATATGCCGATCCTTGAAGTTTGTCATCACTTCCTGTTTCTCAATGGACTTCATTTGCCCATGGAGAAGTCCGAGACGCAGATCGGGGAATACCTCACTCTGAAGATGCGAGGCCATCTCTGTGGCGGCTTTGAGTTCTTCGAGTTTTTCGGACTCCTCAACGAGCGGGTAGACGATGTATGCCTGTCTACCGCGTTGAATCTCCTTCCGAACAGTGCTGTATAATTTCTCCCGCTCCTTCTCCTTTATCCAATAGGTCTTAATCGTCTGTCTACCCGGAGGCATCTCATCGATAACAGAGACGTTCAGGTCCCCATAGAGCGTCAAGGCGAGTGTTCTTGGAATCGGGGTCGCAGTCATGACGAGTACGTCTGGTGCTGGTGGGGCTACGGCACCTTGCTTTTGCGTCGCATTTGCCGATTGTGCTTTATTACGGAGCGTTGCGCGTTGCATCACACCGAACCGGTGCTGCTCGTCGATGATAACGAGTCCAAGTTTGTGAAAATCGACCCCTTCCTGTATCAACGCCTGTGTCCCAACGATGAGGTCTGCGGTGCCATCGGCGATTGCTGCTAGTGCCTCTTCGCGCTCTATTTTTGGTAGGTCACTTTTGAGAAGCACAACGTTTATGTTTTCGTTCTCTGTTTGTGCGGCATCTTTGCGTAAATCCTTGAGCATCTCTGAGAGATTATAATAGTGTTGCTCGGCGAGGATTTCAGTAGGAACCATCAGGGCACCTTGGTACCCGTTTTCGATAGCACAGAGCAACGCCATCGCTGCGACAACCGTCTTCCCGGAACCGACATCTCCTTGAATGAGTCTATTCATAACGGTTTTCTGCTGCATATCGTTTTGGATTTCAGCGAACACGCGTTTTTGTGCGGCTGTGAGTTCATAAGGCAGCGACGCAAGAAAACTGCGTAACACGGAAGGAGACGTTTCAGATTTCCGTTCTGTTCCAACCTGAAAGGCGATACCGTCCTCCGAGATACGATCTTCCTTTTTCATCTCCATCCCGACACTGAGAAGAAAAAACTCCTCAAAAGCGAGCCGTTTTTGCGCGGCTTCCCGATGTGCCTCCGATGTCGGAAAATGTATCTCGTTAATGGCGGACTGTCTATCAACCAAGCGTTGCCGTTGGCGAAGTGCGAGTGGCAAGATCTCAGGTATCTGTTGTCCATACTCGTCCAACGCTGTTCGCATCCAAGCACGCAGCATCTTCGCTGTGAGTTTTGCTGTTAGCGGATATTTGGGAACGATCCGATTTGTGTGAATTAGGTTTTCTTCCTCAAACAGTTCAAATTCATAGTCAGTGGCTTGGATCTCATTGTAACGGCGTGAGAACTTGCCGCTGACGACCACCTCCGTGTCAACGGGAAGTAGTGCTTTCATAATACCGATGCGTCTGCCAAAGTTAACGAGTAGTGCCACACCCGTGCCGTCATAAATTGAAATCTTACCGATACGTCTCCCTTTCGCTGTCGGGGACGAAGTGTGATTGACGACCTTGCCTTGTATAGTTTCTGGCTCGTCATCTCCTGTCCTTCCGACCCTATAAATCTCTACCATTTTGGAGCGGTCGATGTAGTCGCGCGGGTAGTATGCCAGCAATTCACCAACCGTTTGGATACTGAGTTCTTCCGAAAGCATTTCGGCGCGACGCGGACCAATTCCTTTGAGATACTGGAGGGGTTGGGTTAGGAAATCAAGCGAGTCGATGTCTGTTGAAACAGGGGTATCTGAGATTGGAACAGATTCTGAATGGCTATCAGCAGTCGGCAGTCGGCGGTCAGTGGCACCGCTGCTGGCTATTTCTTGCTGATTGCTAATTGACTGGTGGCTTTTTCGTTGTGACGGCGGGTCTGTGTCTTGGAAAAGAGGTAAATCTTTTGTTGGCACCGTAGAAACTGGACGTTCCGATGCCTGATCCTGCTTTGGAGGTGAACTTTCGGGACTACTCTCTACTTCTGCAAAAAGAGACAGCATATCCGTTTGGGCACTTTTCTTGGAACGTGTACGCTGCGCCTTTGGCTGCTGGCGCGTTTGCGACGATTCGGCATCTGTCCCGCCTATATTCGAGACGTTTCGTTGTCCGTGTCCGAGTGCGGCATCAATTCGTTTTGTCGCATCCTCAAGTATGCGTTGACGTTGGGTGGACGACGCATCAGCGTAATTTTCAAAGAGGTTCGACAAACCACTCAGTACCTCTTTTTCAGTTGCCGCCAATGTGAAGGTTTCTCCATTCTTTACCCATAACTGGACATAGTTTCCCAATCCGTCAACGGCAACATCGTCGCGGCACCCGTTTCGGCGTTCTTGTTGAAAGGGACGACGGATAGTAGTAAGGATTTTTGTGAAATTATTCATACTTTTCTATCGGAGCCAGACGCTGTTATCGTCGCTGGTCAGGTTCTAACCTTGCCTTTCTCGAGTTTTTACTGAAGCGGTTGCAACCGCACGATTCTGTAATCAATCTACATACGTTCTGTTAATTAATTAGACGCAAATTCAGTGAAAACGTTGAGTTTTCTTGGCAAAACGGGGTTGACACCGTATCACAAATCGTCTATAATTTCCTCAAACCTAACCGACTTGTAACGCACGCCATTAAAAGGAGCAGCACCATGGTATCTCCATACTTGACAGAGGTCCAACAAAAAGAATGGCAAAAAGAGGGATTTCTGCTCATTAAGAATGTCCTGTCACCTGCTGAGATTGATACAATTTTGACAGCCGTGGATTCAGCGATTGAAACGTATGTCCAAGAAACACCGAGTCTGCAAGGCAATAATCGGTTTGGAAAGGGAGCCTATACGATTATCCGCGCCATTGAACAGACAGAGGCCCTTGACCCACTCACCGATCACCCGCGCCTCTTCGGTACTATCCTTTCAATGATGGGTCCGTATCTTCAAATCATGGGAACGCAAATTTACGTCCGACACCCTGATGCAGAGGCTCTGATGGCGTTTCATACGGATGCGGGTCCTTCACTGCAACGGATTCATCCGCATCCGAATAGCTTGCCACTGCAATTCAAAGTCCAATTTTTTTTAACGGATCTGACGGAACCGAATCAGGGAAACTTTATGTGTGTGCCGGGTAGCCACAAGGTCTCTTTCCCTGAGAACGGGTTTAAAAAAGGCACGTATCCTGAAGGGGCGACTCAGGTCATTGCGGAAGCCGGAGACGCAGTCATCTTCCCGTGGGCGTTGTGGCACGGTGTCGGTCCGAACCAGACGGAACGCATCCGCAAGAGTGTGACCTTCCGTTATGGACAGATGTGGTCCCGTCCTTACGATTACGACAAACTTCCGGCGGATGTACTCGCGCGGATGACACCGCGCCGCCGAAGATTATTCGGCGATATGGGTGAAGACCATCATCCAACTGACTACTTCAAACCCCACGATCAGCTCGAAGTTATTTGTCAAGACGAGTGGAACGTTCCACTGTTGTGATACTTCGTATTCTCGTTGGCGAGGTTTGATGAGGATTAAGAATTTAATTCGGTAATGTGCGATGGTAATTGTCTGAATCAGGTGCGCTTTGACAAATAATAATAGAATGTCGGTTAGATTCCGACTCGGAGGACGCACTCCGCATATCTTACCCTAACCGCACTGCTGGAAACAGCCGTGTGGAAAGCAAGGGGAAATGGCGAATGCCTGAGGCAAAGGCGACCTCACAAGAGCGCCAAAACTGGCACGTCCGATAAATGACGGACACGGAGAAGCGAAAGTTGAATGCTTGCAAGCCTCGTTAGACAAGACATAGAAACGCCTTGAAAAACTATGGTATTCATAAGGTTGTCCTCTGATTTGGCAATCTATTGCGTATGATATGAATACAGCGTTGAGATGCTCAATGAATCGGGGTACAGAACACTCCTAAATCCGTCAACGAAGTCTATTATTGGGAAGTCAAAGAGAACCTAAGTAGACTCATAGAGTCTATAAGGTTGAAGAGATTAGGAACTCTCGTAAGAGAGAAGCATAATCAGGTTGAGTGCTTTGAAACATTTCTAAAAACATTTTATCTATAGACGTGAAATCTTGCGAAAGCATGTGTCTATAGAAGTCTTAGACTTATGGACAAGAAATAAAGTAAAAGTGGTTATCATCACCTAAAGCGTTTATCGCCACACTCGACTGGAAGGTCTCCATGTGTGGTGAAAGTCGCACGCATGGTTTGGAAGGGGTTGTAGAGGGGCGACCCTCTACGACTACCTTATGATTTGCAGGATTCAAAGATTTTCAGGATTGGATGTCCTTGGAACTGAAAGCTGCCTCCATAGAATTACCGAAATATTTATTGAAACTTCAGGTAACCTCGCCAATTTTACGTGGATAGGTGTTTCAGTAAACAACTAATCCGTGTGCTTCTCTAATTTCTCAAATAGATCCCGGAAAATCGCATCCCGATTCACGCTTGACGCGACACGCATGAGATGGCGACTGTTATCAGAACTCCATGTCGCTGCTTCCGTCAAGATAGGACTGTGGACAATTTCTGTCGGCACCCACTCTGGATTGATGAGGTATGCTGTCGCAGATATATCCCATATCACCTTCGACCAAGCGAAATGGTCGCTTGAATAGTCTTTAAAGATCTCAACGAGATAATCTCCGACTCTGCCTCTACCCAGTACATAGCGTTCCATCTCTGCGACTGTCGTGTGTAGATGTGAGACAACCCCGCGTGCCGGTAGCCAAACGAATGGCACGCCGCAATCCAAAACCACCTGTGCACTCTGAAGGTCTTGCATAAGGTTGAACTCCCGGGTGTGGGCCCAGTACAACGGATTCCCCCCAAGCCAGATGACAACGATACGGTTGATAATTTCAGGCGCCATGAGGATAGCAGAAGCGACGTTCGTTATGGCACCGACAGCAACCACATACAGCGGATTTTCAGGAGTTGCTGCCATCGCGCGTTCAATCATATCGGTCGCGGCATCGCTCGGCACGGGAGTCTCGTTATCGGAGAGAAACGCTCTGGCACCGCGATAGGCGAAATCGTCAGCGGGAACATTGAGGAAGTCCAAAAGCCTCAGAATTTCATCGTAGCTTTTTTCCATACCGTCTTCGGGACTGCTTGAGCGGTTGTTGTGGAAAGGCACGGCGTAGAGTGCTTCAACGTTGAGATGTTCAGGTGAGAGGAGTGCGTGAACAACAGCAAACTGGTCGTCAATTTCGTTATAGGTGTCAGTGTCAAGGACCATTCGCACCTGCCCTGTCGGAGGCTGGAGCATTTCCAAGCGTTTTGACTCTGACAGCGTTGGAAAATTCATAAACTGTTTTACCTTCGTGTAATGAGAGTTTTCTTTAGTTTATCACGTTTGGAAAAATAGGGATTTATTGTTAGGCATCAACTTTTGTTTCAGGGACTAAGGTGATCACCAAACCATCATAGCAAGTTCATTCATCTTCTTCGCTGGTGGGCGTCATAAAGGATTCAGGAAGCTCATCGAAGTCCTCGGCCATCTTGACTTTTCCCTTCCACTGTCCACCGCGGCGTGGTTTTTTGTTACGCTGTTTTGAGGCGACTTGATCAAGTTGTTGTAGTTGGTCCTCAACAAATACTCTGAGGCGACTACTATTGCCGGGACGCTTTGCTAATTCTAATGCTTTCTGGAAATCTGATTTTGCTTTATTAATTCTGCCTAAGTGGACTTTCAGGGCACCCCTATAAGCATAAGCTTCTGCATAATCGGGTTTTATGCGAATTGCCTCTGCATAATCGGCAAGAGCAGCATCAAAGTCCTCACATAGAACTTTCTGAACTCCTCGGTTATAGTAAGCCATCGCATAATCAGGCTTTATGCGAATTGCTTCAGTATAGTCAGCAAGAGCAGCGTCAGACTGCCCGATTTCCCGTTTTAGACTACCCCGATTGTGGTATGCTTCGGCGAAATTGGGTTTTATGCGAATTGCTTCAGTATAGTCAGCAAGAGCAGCATCGTGTTGTCCAAATTCTCGTTTTAAATTGCCCCTATTGTAATAGGCTGTCGCACAATCAGGTTTTATACGAATGGCTTCGGCATAGTCTGTCAGCGCATCATTGTGCTGTCCAAATTCTCCCTTAGCATCCGCACGATTAAGATAAACTTCCGCGGAGTTAAGTCCTAATTCAATTGCTTTATTAAAATCAGCGATCGCAGCTTGAAAATTACCAAGCCGCTTCCTTGAAACTCCTCTACAGTAATAAGATTCGGCAATATCTGGTTTCAACTCAATTACTTTATCAAAATCGTCAATTGCAGATTGAGAGTTATTGAGTAATTGTTTTGCAGTCCCTCTGTAGTAATATGCTGCAAAATCATTTGGAGCCAGTCTAATTGTTTTGTCAAAGTCGCCAATTGCAGCTTGGAAGTTCTCCAGTTGGTAACTCGTATACCCTCTATTATAGTAGGCATCAGTGTGATTTGGATTCAACTCGATCACTTTATCGAAATCAGCAATTGCAGCTTCATGTTGACCAAGTTTAGACTTCGCTATACCTCGGTTGTTGTAAGCTCCAACATGATCAGGTTTTAATATGATCGCTTCATTAAAATCGGCAATTGCCCCTTCATAATCTTTCAATTCAGATTTCAGAATTCCTCGATTGTGATAGGTACTCGCAAAGTTGTCGTTCAATTCTATTACTTGGTTAAAATCGGTCATTGCCTCCGCATATTGTCTAAGATCATACCGCACAATCCCTCGATTATAAAAGGCTTCCCAAGAATCAGGCTTCAACGTAATTGTCATGTTATAAGCAGAACGTGCTTTTTCCTTCCGGTTCCCTTGATAAAGGAGATAACCCATTGAAAAAAAGGCATGTGCAGCAAGGACATTTTCACTCTGTTTAGGAATGTTTGAAATGGGCTGCTTGATCTTGCTTGCCGTTTCTATAGGTGCTTCCTCTGCCAATTCTGGAAACAGTTCTGTTAGTTCTGGAACGTATTTATCCTCATAGTTATCAATGAGCCGACAAACAAATTCCATTAAGGAGCGCAGAGGATGCGTCTCACTTTCACCCACCGCACCCGCTAACTCTACAAGCAATGCATGCGCCCAGTCATAATCATTTTCGGTCAATTCAGGTACGCTGTGATTTTTGTCACGATGCATAAACTCGATTAACGCATCTAACACCCCCAGAAGCCAATGATAATCGCTTTCTGAGTAGGACTGGAGTACAGCAGATTGTGAGTTTTGCGTCTGTAGCACTTTAGAGTTGTCCAACAATTGGGACATACTCGGCACTTCCAAGACCCCAGGTGGTAAAGCAACTTTAGGTAAAGTTTGTATATCTGTCAACATCGTTTACTCCTTCCATCTCCCTTTATCATATTCTGCATGTGTTAGAATCTTATCGATTGTGACTTTCTGTTCATTTACAGCATATTGTATAGAAGCGATAAGGCGGACGTTGTTACCACCAATGTTAAACACTGTCCATATTTCATCATGAGGCATCTGATTGAATCTGCTTTTACGCACTTTTACTTGATCCGCATGCGGAAAAATTTCGCGCAAATCAACGAATGAATTAAAAGTTTCCTGACGCATCAGGTTATACCAGCGGTTGAGCGCGGATTTGGCATTCGGATGTCTTTGGGCAAATTTGTTTAGTACATTTCGTCCAGTAATATGCATTAGGTATTTTCAGAAGGAGGCATTCCTTTAACCATCACGCCGAGGTTCTTGTTACGCTGCTTTGAGGTTGCCTGATTGACTGTGGAGTCCTTATTACTCTTCAACACAGTTTCCTCCTCCACCATATCAGGTTGTCGTAACCTTTCCTCAATAAGTACTTGGAGGTCGGTCTTTCTCTGTTGCGCTGCTAATTCCAAAGCAGTTTGTAAATCTAATCTCGCCTCAGCAATTTCCTTAGCCCGGCGGATATGCCCATTTGGCGTGTCCGCTATAGACCATGAGTGCATTTACAAACGCGTGGTCTGGATATCGCCATACATCGGCGACTACGCGATCGTGAGAAATACCCACCGGTTTGAATGTCACCCGTTTTCCCTCCAGAAATTGTTTCAGATAGCGAACAGCTTTTTCCCCTTGTGGAGTTCCACTTTCCGGGGCATTTATATTTTTTAAACGAATCTTATTAAACATATTCGGACTTCCCAACTGCTGTGCAGGTGTCTCAGTGAGAGGAGATCCTATTAGCCTCTCCATGGGAGTCTGTAACGCGGTTCGGCGGGAAATTTCAGGACTGACCTCAACCGTATCGCCATCAATGATTTTTGTCACAATATGAGTTTGCATGATTTCACTCCTTTTCTCGGAAGAAATTTGGTGAACGGAGTTATAGCCGAACAATCAGATGTTAAATCATACTATGTTTTTACGCATAAAACAAGTAGAAATCACTTATGCTACAGATTCGATGAAAACGCTGTCTGCATGCCAAAAATCTCGTAAGTAGCAACTTGGGTTATGCTACATTAAGGCAAGTTTAGCCTTTACGACCTTGCGGTGTAACAGCGTTGAGCTCTTGGAGCCGTTTCTCAACATAGGTTTTGAAGTTATCGTTTTCCTGATGTGCTGCCAGTTCCAAAGCAGTTTGGAGATCTGCTCCCGCTCCGTCAATGTTGCCTAAACCGAACTGTGCTACACTACGATTGGCATAAGCATTCATAAAATCAGGTTTTAAAAGGATAGCATCATTTAGGTCAGCGAGAGCTGCAGCGTGTTTGCCGAGTCTGAACTTTGTAGATCCTCGGTTGCTGTAGGCTTGGGCGAAATTCGGATTGAGACGAATCGCTTCATCGTAATCGTCAAGGGCAGTATCGTGAGAGCCTAATCCGTTTTTGATATTGCCCCGGTTATTGTAAACTTCGGCATAGTCTGGTTGTAACCGAATTGCCGTGTCGTAAGCAGAGAGTGCTTTTTCCGTCTTCCCACCTTCCCAAAGGAGACAACCGATCGAGAAGAATCCGTGCGCAGCAAGTTGGCTATCACTCAGTTCTGAGGCGTAAGGTGGCGGGTTGCTGTTTTTGTTAGGGACTTCAATAGGTGCCTCCTCTGCTAATTCGGGAAACAGTTCTGTCAGTTGTGGAACGTATTTATCCTCATAGTTGACAATGAGCCGCATAACGAATTCCATCAGCGGTGCCAACGGATGTTTCTTATTCTCACCAACGGAACAGATTAATTCTTCTAATACATCATCCATCAGCCACTGATACTCGGTTTCGCTTAAGTTGATAACACCATAATGTCCGTGCCGTTGCCCGAAATCGATTAATCCATCTAATACCTCCACTAACCACTGATAAGCAGTTTCGGGATAGGTTGGGGATGTAGCTGATTCGGATATGCGCGTTTGTACCGGTTTAGAGTTATCCAACAATTGGGGCATACTCGGCACTATGTCTGTGAGCAAAAGATTATTTTTTGCAAATCCGAATGTTAACATTGTTTACTCCTATTTCCAGTGTTGATAACTCCTCAACAATTTCTACCGTCTCCAGACTCGCACTGATCACCTTCCGAATGAGATCTACGATATATTCCTCATCATCCGCACGGTTTGGATCGTTCTCAATACCGCTCCGCCTATCCGTTTTTATACGATACTGATCGACCACCCACTCCAACGCTGAGCGGTTCCCTAACCGATACTGGAACGCCTCCGCAGGAATCCCACCCAACGTGAGGAAATCGTTATACCGAATCTGTGTTTTGTCTTTAGAGAACCGCATCTGCTCTACACGCCAATCGAGCGGCATGTCCGGTGTTTCAATCAGGTCTAACTTATACTGCGGCTGGTCTTCGTAGTGGACATGAATTTCTGCCAACCGCTTTCCTGCCTCAACGAATCCCCAAAATTCGGGTGCAAACGGAATATGCGGCAAATCTCGCTTGAGATTCATCTGATACCGATCGCGATACTCAGGATGATGCAAGAGTGCGTAAGTATAATGGAAAATATCCCACTTGGTGATCTGCTCGTCTCTGTAATGCTCCCGGAATTGCGTCAATGCCCAATCTGTGATGTTCTCCCTACGATTTGTGCCATCTTCATCGTAGATGTAGAACGGAAAGCACTGTCCAGGTGAACCAAAACCGCCTGTTACAATGTGTCCAGGAATACAACCACTCATGAGACAGGTAAATGGTTTCTCTGGGGTCATATTTACACAGATTACGCGATTTTTCTCCTCTGTATCAGGTGTGGGAAAAATCCGTGGAAAGACAAAGACTCGCTGGTTAAGGATTCTATCAAAGAACAGATTTGTTTTCGTAAATGGTCTGTAGAGATGTCGTCTAATTTTTGATGGTGTGAATTCCGCAACATGCCCACCTCTCAGTTGCGATTTTAAGCCCGAACTCCAACTAATTTGTTTGTTATCATAACTCACAAAATCGTCCACATCCTCATCTGGATTCTCTCTACGTTCCCAGTTAAAAACTTGCGAATTGTAGAACTTGATTGTCCGCTGGATATTTCCAGCAAGAGCGTCATGGTTAAAGTTAATCACCCATGCATCCCGATTGGTCTGGACACCACTGCTGAATTGGTGGAAAATTACGCCTGCGACCTCACCCTTTGCTGCTTTGGCTTGTTTACTCCCTATCGGCAGAAAGGTTTCAAACTCCTCACGCAGTCCTTCGGTGAGCCATGTGTGTCGCGCATCGGGTTGAATAGAATCCCAATTGACATTCCCGATGTGTTCACACGCCTCCAAAAAGTCAAAGGTTCCCTCTTTGCTCATCTCTGCTGTCTCACCGTTGTAAAAAATACGGGCAGGCTTTGATCGGTGTTGCGGCGTTTTCACGAACAGGTTAATGCTGACCCCCACCTGAATGTCAAAGACGTTGGAATCCCCAGCATGCCCTTTACGGACATTGCCACCCAAATCCAGCAGATAGATCGCATCACACGCATCAGCGAGGTGTTTCCGCATGCCATCAAACGCTTGACCGGTGATAAAGTTATGGTTCGTCACGAACGCGACGATCCCTGCTCCTTGAATCCGATCCAATGCCCAGAAAATCGCTTTGACGTAAGGATCATAGAGTGATGTTTTATTTCTTGCTGTGGAGGCTTGCGCATACGTCTCTTGAATCTGTTTATCCAGTTCGGGATACTTCCGATTCCTATTGGCATCGTTTTCGTCCATCTGCCGCGCATTGTAGGGTGGATTGCCAATCACGACAAACATTTCCGTCTGTTTCTGTTTTTCAACTCTACGGGTGTTCTCTGGTGCGAACATGGATAGCTGACGCTCCGCTGTCAAATCAAACGTATCCACAAGACAGAGGTTATCAAAAGGCAGATACTGCTTTGTGGCAACGTAGAATTCATGCTCAATGTTCATACTCGCAATGTAGTAGGGCATCAACAACACCTCATTACAGTGGAGCTCATCACTATATTTCGCCTTGAGCGCGGTTTTGTCGATTTCTTGTATGAGCCGCACGATGAAGTTACCCGTGCCAACAAAGGGGTCGATAAGGTGAACCCCTGCGTCTGAAAGTGAGCGTCCAAACTCGGTTTCAAGCAGATGTGAGACGCTTTTCACCATGAAATTCACAATTGGCTGTGGCGTATAAACGATACCGTGCGTATCCGCTACCTTGACGGAGAACCCTTGAAAAAACTGCTCATACACGGTATTGAGAAAGTGTTGTTTCTGAGAGAAGTCAATAAACGTTGCAGCGGCGCGTTGAATTGCACTGTAGAAGGGGGCGAGTTCCCGGAGGAATTCGGCG
The DNA here is from genome assembly GCA_965232545.1 of Candidatus Poribacteria bacterium. Classification (GTDB taxonomy): domain Bacteria; phylum Poribacteria; class WGA-4E; order WGA-4E; family WGA-3G; genus WGA-3G. The sequence goes on along the minus strand of OZ246979.1, from coordinate 4,705,760 downwards.
CGGTTATAGGCGTGCTCTGTAAGGGCGTCAATCACATTTTCAATTTCGCGTGCGATGATATTTCGGCGTGTAAAATCGCGATTGTCAAAGACAGTGGAAAAGATTTCCTCTGTCAAGAGGTGTTGGATGAGCATTTCCTCTACGGCAGCTTTCGCGAGGTTGGGATTAATCGCCTCCCGACAGTGGCGGTGGAAGTCCGCAAATGCCTCTTGAAACCGGGTGTTGGTGTCCTCTTCTTTTTTGATCAACGCCGCTGCACGTTTGCCGAGTGCCGGCACTTTGTCCTTGAATTCAACGACAGCCCGTTCCCAGTTGGCGATCTCTGCTGGTTCGTAACTGAAGAAGGCATGAAGCACTCGGATAAACGCATCTCGGTCAGCGATGTCTACAGCCATGACCTCTTGTCCATCCTGATAGAGGATGGCACGTTCTTGGGTTGTAAAGAGAATGTTATCCTGGGGGTAACCAGCGTTAAACTTCTGTTTAACTGCCGTGCTGAGATTGTCATGGAGATCCTTCGCTTCCCAGTAACCGCGAGGCAAGCCAAAGTTGTTATCGGTGAGCATACCGTCAACATAAATTATGTTATCTTGAGGCGTTCGGATCGATTTTTCACAGATAAGGGTTAGATTGTTTTGTCGGGCGTAGTGTTGAAGAAGTGTTGCAAAGGCGAGTCGGACTTCGGTTTCATTTGTTGCACCGAGACTTTCGTATTGTTTGAGTTCGGCGTAAAAGGTTTTTATCGGTTTGTGCGTTGGTTTTATGTCTCGCATCCCTATGTTTCCCCTTAATCCGTCAATTTATGTGAAGTATTATACACAAATTTACGGTAGACTGCAATAGGACTTACGCAAAATGACCAAATTTCACCTATTTTCACAGGATTCGGTGCGGTTAGAAACCGCACCTACCGGGGCAGTGCGTAAGTCCTATGCAAGTGAAAACAGCCATATAATCGTTTGACAGAAAATCGCTTTTAGGGTATAATAATGTCAGAAATATGAAAACATGTCTGCTGTTACCGGCTTACAATGAATATAGAACAATTAGGCAGATAATTCAGGAATCCTCTGAGTTTATCAATGCCATTGTTGTCATTAACGACGGTTCATCAGATGAAACAGCAGAGATCGCAGCGGCATGCGGGGCAGTCTGTCTGTCGAACACCACGAACTGTGGGAAAGGGAACGCCTTACGAAAAGGGTTTGCCTATGCCCTTAAGCACGGATACGAACTGGTTTTCACCATGGATAGCGATGGACAACATCAGCCTACGGATATACCACGTTTTCTGGAACACTTTGATAACACACGTCCGGACATACTTATAGGGGCAAGAGAAACAAAAGACTTTCGGACATCCATGCCGTTTCATAGACGGATTAATAACTGCCTAATTTCTTATGTCGGTTCAAAGTTATGTGGGCAACAGGTACCCGATTTTCAATCAGGATATCGGCTTATTCGTGATGAGGTACTGAGACAGGTTCACTTGGAAACAGAGCGTTATGAAACGGAATCTGAACTACTGATAAAAGCAGGACGCCTCGGGTTCCGGATTGAAAGTTTGCCGATTCAAACACGGTACGGCGATGAGGTCAGCCATATTAAACCGCTTCGAGAGATGTGGCTCTTTACAAAACTATTGCTTCGCAGTTTATAAGGGTTTTCGGCGGGGATGGCTATCAGCAACCAGCAGTCAGGCAAAAGAAGAATACGAGAGTTCTAAGACCTCTTATGACTGATGGCTGAAAGGATTTTTGGAAAAATCCGTGCTGACAGCTGACAACTATAAAATATGGATTCACTCCGACTTTTTATTAACGGTTTTCTGATAGGCATCGCCAACATCATCCCCGGTATGAGTGGCGGGACCCTCGCCCTCGTCTTAGGTATCTATGAACGGCTCATCGGTGCCTTACGGCACATCGGACTTTCAACGGCAAAAAAGTTGTTGCGCGGCGCGACCTTCAGAAAAAACGCGCTGGAAGCAGCAAAGGCAGAACTCCATCGAATTGATTTCGGATTTCTATCACTGTTAGGAAGTGGTGCGATAGTCGCTGTGCTGCTCACGTCAAAACTGATTGTCTATTTGTTGAACGATCACCATGACGCGACCTATGGTTTCTTTAGTGGGTTAATTCTGATCTCTATCCTAATACCGATGCGTATGCTAAAGGCGTTCGGTTGGAAAGAACTGTTAGTGCTATTGATTGCTGTTGCATTAATATTAAGTTTATCTGTCGGTACGACCGAAAAACAGTTAGATCGGGTGACGTATAAGTCTGGAATGGAGACAACGATGGATAGCGAGGTCTCCGAACGCGGAACTGGGCTGCCAACGTATTGGGAACTCGCGCTTTTTCTCGGGAGCGGTGCGCTGGCGATTTCGGCGATGATTTTGCCCGGTATCAGTGGTTCGTTTCTGATGCTCGCTCTCGGTGTTTACTTCCCTCTTTTGACGGCAATAAATACAATATTAGAGAGTATTCCAGCATTGTTCAAAGGTATTTTCGAGCCGTCAATGCCGGGAAGTTTACTCATCATTAGTTTCACAGCAATTGGATGTCTGTTTGGACTCTTAGCATTTACACGATTGCTCAACTACCTGCTGGAACGCTATCGTAACCTGACGATCACTTTTCTCATTGGACTGATGGTGGGTTCACTCTATGGGTTATGGCCCTTTCGCGAATTCGCAATGATAGATGGGGAACGGATAGATACGGCTCACATCTTACCACAACTTGATATGAACCTGCTTATCACGATGGCGGCTTTTCTTGTCGGTTGTGGTGTCATATATCTATTCACGCGTTTGGAGAATTAGACGGAATGGTTGTCGGTCTTCGGTTATCGGTTTTCGGTAGGGCGTGTGGCGGTTACAAAGTTTTGCCTGCCATAAACCGCTTTTAACTGACAACCGATAACTGATAACCATTAAAGTAATGAAGAAAATAAAAAACGTCGGTTTATTTGTCAATACTACCAAAGCAAACGCGGTGGGTGTCGTCGAAGGCGTGTCTGCATGGCTTCAAGAGCGAGACATTATCCCTCTTCTACCAGAGGAACAAGCGATTGAGTTGGAATTCCCACGAACGGGTATTTCCAAAACAGAGGTAGTAGAGCAAGCAGATGTGCTTCTCGTCCTTGGTGGAGATGGAACGCTCCTGAGTGCAGCGCATACGCCCAAGATTGAAAATGTGCCTATCTTAGCGATCAACATCGGCACACTCGGATTTTTGACGGACGCATCACTCGATGAACTCTACCCGACACTGAATGCTCTTTTGACGGGTGCTTATCGGATAGAACATCGGATGATGTTAGAGATTATTGTGAACGGTTTCCAAGCCCAAGCGAACCAAGGTCCACAACCGTTTCAGGCTTTCGCACTCAACGATGTTGTGATACGACACTATACACGGCTTATCGAATTAGACGCTTACGTTGATGGGGAACTCTTTATACCGTATAATGCTGATGGACTGATCATCGCAACGCCGAGCGGGTCGACTGGATATTCGCTCTCTTGTGCAGGGACTATCATATCACCGCAATTGGAAGCGATTCTGCTGAACCCCATCGCACCGCATAGCTTAACAGTGCGTCCTTTTATCGCCGATGGTGATGCGGAAATAACTGTCAAAATGCGTGCGGCATATCAGAGTGTAGACGTTTTTGTAGATGGGCAACGTGAAACACACAGCCTCACTGCGGGGGCAGTCATAAGGGTAAAAAAAGCAGATCGAACAATTCAACTCATCCGTTCGCAGCACCATAGTTACTATAGAGCCTTGCGTGAAAAGCTAATGTTAGGTGAGAGGATTAAACAGACATAGAAAATAGCTATCGGAAACCGTCAGCCATCAGCAATCAGAAGAATAGCAATCAACCATCAGCAAAGAGCGGTGTTTGCTTAGGTATTCCCTTCGGGTTATCGCATCCGTCTCTAACTGAAAACTGATAACTCATAACTGACAACTATCATGATAGAAACACTCTCTATTCGCAACATTGCCCTTATAGATGAACTGGACCTGGACTTGGCACCGGGGTTAAATATCTTCACTGGTGAAACAGGTGCTGGCAAGTCGGTTATCCTCAAGTCGATCGGATTGGTACTGGGTGAGAGGACCTCTGCTGATATTGTCCGCGAAGGCACCGATTTTGCGGAGGTGGAGGTGAGCCTTGCCCCCGACGATGCGCATCCGATCTGGCGCACAGACTCGGACGAAACTGCTGATCCGATGTTGAAAGGTGCCCTTAGTGATGTATTGGATCCATCGGACACAGTGATTCTCTCCAGAAGAATCACATCTAACGGTAGAAGTCGTAGCCAAGTTAATGGACGTTTGGTGAATTTGAAGCAGTTGCAAGCACTCGGAACATTCCTTGTAGATATCCACGGTCAACACGAGCATCAATCGTTATTTAGAACACAAACGCACCTTAAACTCTTAGACGATTTCGGTGGCAACAGTGAGGCGCAACAATACATTGGCAAGATATACGCGCAACTACGCGCACTACAACAAGAAGCGGCATCCCTCACGGAAACCTTGAAAGCATCAGAACGGGAAAAGGAACTCCTTGAATTTGAAATTCAAGAACTGACTTCGGTACATCTGGAGGAAGGCGAGGACGAAAAATTGGCGGATGAGGCGCGTATCCTTAAGAACGCAGAGGCATTGCGTAAGTCCGCGAATCATGTGTACCAACAACTGGATAGCGGCGGTTCTGATAGCGGAAGTTTCGGTAGTCCGCTCGAACGCTTGAGAGATGCTGCGAAGGAACTCATAAAACTGTCCGAAATCGATGAGAGTCTCTCAGAATTGGGAGATCGCCTGGCATCATCGCTCTATGAATTGGAGGACATCGCTTCACAGGTTCGTCACTATGCGGAAACGGTGGAATCGAACTCGTTGCGGCTGGACGAAGTGACCGATCGATTAGCGTTGATAGCGAAACTCAAACGGCGTTACGGCAACTCTATTCCAGAGATATTGGCGTATCACGCCGATGCAGAGCAAAAATTAGAGACGTTACAACTCGGTACAGAGAAACAGGATTTGCTGCAGACGGAAATCGATAAAACGATTCAAGAAGCACAGCGTCTATGCACTACGCTCTCCGCGAAACGGCAGCATGTAGCGAAGCATCTTTCAGAACGGATTGAGAAGGAACTCCGTACACTCGGTATGGACAAAGCGGAATTTCATGCATCCGTGCGGCACATACCGGATGACCGTGGACCGTTTCAGATAGGCGGGAAATGTTATGCCTTCCGCTCTGACGGGATGGACGATGTGGAATTCTTAATTGCGCCGAATGTAGGATCCGAAGCGCGTCCGATCGCCAGAATTGCATCAGGTGGTGAGATCTCACGTATCATGCTGGCGTTAAAGACAGTGCTTGTTCAAGTTGATGAGATTCCTACACTGCTCTTTGACGAAATTGACAGCGGTATTGGCGGCAAGGTTGCAGATGTAGTTGGCAAAAAGCTGAAGGAACTCTCAGCATCCTCACAGGTTATTTGCATTACACACTTGCCACAGATCGCCCGTTTTGCAGATAGACATTTCCGGGTTGACAAGAAGGTAGTTGGCGAGCGTACACTGATTACGGCGAAACCGTTGACTGCAGAGGAACAGGTTAATGAAATCGCCCGAATGCACGGCGGTGAAGAAACGGAAATCGGACTTGCACATGCGCGAGAACTGCTGTCAGTAGAATAGTTGTCAGTCCTAAGAGGCGTTCAACCCCTCATACCCCTCTTTTAACTGACTGCTGAGACGACAGGAAAGGATGTTTGTCAAAGATACTCAACGGCGTACAAGCAATCATTAAGAAAGCGCAGCTTGGAATGTAGTGGAAAGCGGCTCTACGGCAGAGAACGTCAATAGCCAAGTCAATCTTACCGACCCGTAAGGAAGATAAAAAAAAATGGACGAAAGGTTTACACAAGCCAGTGGAACGCATGTCTATACTGGATGCGAGTTGTTAGTTAAGGGTGCCTTAGAGAGTGGTGTCAGCCTTCTCACAGGTTATCCAGGCTCTCCAATCGCCGAAGTATTTGACATTATCGAACGCAATGCCGAGTTGTTGAAGACCAACGGCATCGTCGCGCAGATAGCCAACAACGAGGCATTGAGTATCGCGCGACTCAATGGTTCGCAGATGGCTGATGTCCGCGCGATTACATTTATGAAAAGCGTCGGCTTCCATGTCGCTTCTGATTCTCTGGCGATTAGTAACCTTGCAGGAACAACGGGTGGTGCCGTTGTGGTTGTTGGTGACGACACATGGTCGCACAGCACGCAGGTGCCTGCTGACTCCCGATTTTTGGCACGGCACGTCCAAACACCCCTGATTGAACCTGGCACATTTCAGGAACTTAAAGACTGGATTAACTGTGCCTTCCAGATTTCCGCAGCATCAAACCTCTATGTCTGCTACTTAACGACCGAAAATCAGGCAAGCGGAGGCGGTGATGTTGAACTTCACCCCAATATTTATCCCGAAATTAGCGACTTGCGGCAAATCAACTTGGATACCCAACTCATCGATGCCGACAAACGGGTTGTTTTACCGCCACATACTGCACAGATCGAAGTAGAGGCATTGAGAGAACGGATCCCGACCGCACTTGAGACAGCACGGAACCTTGGACTCAACGCAATCCAGTTCATGGGAGAAACTTCAGGTCGAAAGAAGCACCGTCTTGGATTTGTCAGTGCTGGCTTGGCTTATAGCTGCCTCCGCCACGCACTCCGAGAATTACAGTTGGACGGTGAAATTCCGATTCTCAAACTGGGCATGACATATCCTATTGACACGAACATCGTCAGAGAATTCGCCGCCCAAGTTGACGAAATCTACGTCATCGAAGAAAAACGTCCCCTTTTAGAGAACGAAATAAAAGCATTCATTACCCACGGGTATCAGAATGGAGACATTGATCAATACGTAAATGTGTGGGGCAAACAATTTCCCAACGGCATGGCAGGAATTCCGGTTACTTCTGGCTTAGATGCCTCGATCCTCATTCAAAAACTCATCCCACTTCTCAAACATCTCCTCGGCACAGGAGTCAGCAGTCAGCAGTCAGCAGTCAGCAAAGAGATGTTAGAACCATCAAAATCCTCTTCACCGAAAACCATTGTGCCAAAAATCGATCTGGAACATCTCTCACGTGAAGAAACACTCCAAAGGCAGGTATCCGAACAACAAATCGATATTCCACAACGCACGCCTACTTTCTGTCCCGGCTGTCCGCATCGGGATTCTTCGAGCGTTTTCCTTGAAATTACGCAACAATTCATGGACGTGGACTATATGAAGCAGCACCACGGCTCAGGGCCTGTCGATCTTGTCTTCCATGGAGATATAGGCTGCTATTCAATGCTGAAATATGAACCGTTCCCACGTCTCATGCACAATCTTTCTGCGATGGCGTTAGGTGGCGGTGCGGGGGCTGGCATCGACCCGTTTATTAAAAACAAGCAGGTCGTTTTCATGGGGGATTCAACCTTTTTCCACGGCGGGATGGCAGCGATTTCGGATTCAATCAAAAACAACCAAGACATCGCCTATATTATTTTAGACAACCAAACAACGGCAATGACGGGGCACCAACCGACGCCCGCTGACGAGTTTGACCTCCTCGGAAACCCGACGTTCGCACAAGATATTGAGCAAGTGGCACAAGGACTCACTGGTAATTCCGAAATAGAAATTGTGCGCACCAACCCAGAAGACAGGGTGAACTACAAAAAATATCTGGAGAAGACCATTCTCAAACCCGGTGTCAAAATTATCATCGCCGATAAAGAGTGTGCGATTACGCATCATCGTCGGATTCGTCGTGAACAACGGCAAACGATAGCCAAAGACGGTTTTCTTAAATACGAAAAGCACATCAATATAACACATGAGGTGTGTGAGTTCTGTCGAGAATGCACCACTGCCACGGGATGTCCCGGTTTAAAAATAGCTGATACCGATTATGGTGAGAAAATCGCCATCGATCAGTCAACTTGCGTCTCCGATGGTGCCTGTGCCCGGATTAAATACGCATGTCCTGCGTTTGAAGAGGTTATCGTCACACGCAAACGTCCGCTTAAGAAGCAAATAACAGAATTCGGCAATAGCGAACTCTTGAGTGATAAACCTTTACCACCGCCACCCCTAAGGAGGTTTGAGCGGAGTTGGAACATGTACGCCGCAGGTGTCGGCGGCATGGGGATCGGAACGATCTCGAAAGTCCTCGTCGTTGCAGGCTATCTTCAGGGCTACAACGTAACATTTTGCGATAGGAAAGGGCTGGCAATTCGCAATGGCGGTGTCTATACACATATCGCGTATATGCAACCGGGCGTTCACGCTTCCCCAATGATTCCTTATGGTAAGGCAGACCTCCTATTAGGACTCGATATTTTAGAGGCGGTCCGCGGGATTACTGCACACTCACTCTTCCGCATCGCTTCACCGAATCGAACCGCTGCTGTGGTGAATACAGCCAAAACTGAAACAATCACCACGCTCATCGGCAAAGACGATTTCGACCCAGAGACACTTGAAGCGGAACTTCAGACGTATACGAATGCGGACGCGTATTTTGGCACAGATTTATTCACAGTTTCTGAGCGATTGTTCGGCAACACGTTATACGCGAACATGATGCTTCTTGGTACTGCTTTCCAACGGCAATTGATACCTCTCGAATTGGAACCGCTCCAATTGGCACTCAAACAGATGGTGCCGCACACCGATTTAGATATCAACATGAAAGCGTTCACCGTCGGGCGTCGCCTCGCATTAGAACACACTGGATCTCTTGTGGACGCAAGTTCCGAAAACCCGTTGGCAACCTACACAGAAATGCTTTCGGCAAAACAACAGATATTAAGAAAAAAACGTAATGGGAAACGTTTAGCGCGAGAATACGTAACACTAATTGAAAGTATTATTGCGTCGCTTAATCTTAATTCAGACAGCATCCATCGAACTCTTGCACTCTATATCTATGATTTGATTCAGTTCGAGGATATAAACTACGCACGGATATACGCTGAAAAGATTAAACAGGTGCACGCACACGACTCAGAAGTATACCATTATCGAGCGACACAAGCTGCGATTCGCTATCTCCACAAGGTGATGCTAATCAAGGACGAGGTCTACGTCGCACATCTGCTAACGAGCGAAGAAAAATTGCAACGGGATAAGGAACTGTATAAAGTTGACACAGCAAACGGCGATAAGATTAGATATGTTCATCTCAATCGTCCTCACTTCACCGTGATGGGGCTTGACTTTGAAAGTGACATTGACACACGAAATTGGCAATTGCATCTGATAAAACGTATGAAGTTTCTAAGACGCTGGCTTCCAGAGTGGCACGCCAAGGAAAAAACGTTCCGAGAGTGGTATATTACCCGCGTGATCGACACCTTTTCACCGACTGACACTGAGACGTACGAAAAACATCTCCAAGCGTTAGAATGTGTGGAGGAAGTCCGTGGCTATCGAGAAATTCGCTACCCGAAAATGGAAATGGCAAAACAGAAAGTTGAAGAATGGTTGTCGGTTGTCAGTCGTCAGTCGTCAGTGAGATAGAAAATTGGGCACCTCTCCTTCCATCTCTTAGCTGATAACTGCTCACTGAAGAGTGTAAAAAACAATGCAGACACGACATATATTGACTGGACACACCCGCATTGTCGGTGTTATTGGTGATCCCGTTGAACACAGCCGTTCACCTCAAATGCACAACGCTGCTTTTGCGAAAGCAGATCTTGATTATGTATATGTCCCTTTCCATGTCCGTCCCGATGATTTGGCAGATGCGATTGCCGGGTTTAAAGCGATGAATGTCGTCGGTATTAACGTAACGCTCCCACACAAACAGGCAGTCATCCGGCATCTCACATCAATCTCTCGGGAAGCGGAACTCATTGGTGCTGTGAATACACTGACGTTTGTTGAAGGGAACATATATGGCGATAATACAGATGCCCCCGGTGTCTTAAAAGCCTTGGAAGAGGACGGAAACATATCTGTACCAGTGGGAGAGAACATTGTCGTCTTAGGCGCGGGCGGGGCTGCGAGGGCTGTCGTCGTTGCTTTTGCGCTCAGAGGCGTAGCATCAATTACAATCGCCAATCGCACAGTGGAAAAGGCGGTCTCTTTAGCAGAAGAGATGGGTCGGAAGACGGGTGTTCCTATGCAAGGAATTGGGCTCACGGACGAACGATTGCCTTTGGCTGTTAGCGAGAGCAAACTCCTTGTCAACACTGCGACAACGAGCATGGATGTCAGACAACCATTGCTCATTTCTGCCGACTGGCTTCAACCCAGTACTATTGTTTATGACATTGTGTATACTCCCCCGGTAACACCTTTGATGCAAGCCGCTACTGCGTCTAAATGTCAAACCCTTGGCGGCATCGGGATGTTAGTTCATCAGGGGGCTATCGCTTTTGAGAAATGGACGGGTGTCACACCGTGCACTAAGACAATGCGTCAAGCCCTATAGATCATGACTCTCCGCATGAGGTTTAAAAAATAAATTGGGTAATTCTATGTTCCGCCAAACCCGGTAGGTGCGGAATGTAATACAGGGAATGGATTTAGTCTATTCCCAGACTAAATCCCCTAACCGCACCGGGCATCGGTAAAAATTACCCGATTAAATTCTTAATCTTCATCTGGAGAGTTTCAAAGGAATTCCTTTTCAGCACCGCAGCGAGGTGCAAGGTCTATAGCGTCATCTCACAATCTCATACAGTTCACTAAGACATACGAAAGGGGTCAACAACGATACAATGGAACAGCAAGAACAGGATTTTATGCCGATTCGCTTCGTCATACTCGGCACACCTTATACCATAAAACCGACAGAAGAGCTAACACCAGAAGCAATCAAGGAACTGGTTGCATACGTCAAAGATTTAGTTGAGTCCTATCTCAGGAAAGGCTTTGACGAACAAAGAGTTCCATTGTTGGTTGCTTTCCACATCGCTGATGAAAAACGTCGTCTTCAGGGAAAGTATGAATTGCCCCTGTACCGAATAGCAGAGAGGTTACAATTTGCGATTGAAGAGGAGACGGAGCCCGAGGCTACCGCAGAAGAATAACTGTCGACGGTCAGCAGCATCGGGCAGGTTTCCGATAGCCATTTGAAGTATCTGTTGTCGATCCTAACGGAGCAACAACACAGCGAGAATGCCAAGTACCGGCAGCAAGGCAATTAAAACTTTGACTTCGACCAGATAATTTTTGTAACGTTGAACTGCGGAATTCTGCTCTATCCACTGGTTAATGAATTCAATTCGACGATGGATGGACGGATGTGTGTTGAAAATTTCAAAGAAACGCCGAATCGACCTCGGTACAGAATTCAGCACTGCGAGTTTCGCCAACGCTCCTTTGAATGCTTCCGGTTTCTCTGTAAGCCTAACCGCATATAGGTCGGCTTGATGTTCGCAACGCCTCGACAAATATCGAAAGATAAATACAAAATAAATGATCAGAAAGGCCAACGAGCATAATGTCGATACCGCAGACAAAAGGGGTTGTGATTCTCCAAGGTATGCGACCAACGGCTCCTCAACCAGGAAATAAAAAAACGGATAATTCAAGAGATAGAAGAGGGCAAAAAGCATATATGTTGGAATGTGCCTATAGCGGATATGTCCAAGTTCATGGGCGACAACAGTTTCAATTTCTTCATCCGTAAAGTATTCGAGAAGCGCGTCTGTGAGAAAAATGCGACGGTTCCACGAAAATGCGCCCGCGACAGCTGCGTTGGCTATTAACAGCGAACCGGTTTTCCACACTACAATCTCCCGATATTTTATACCACTCTGCTTCGTCAATCGGTCCAATTTCTCCTTCAGGACCGAATTCACCGCGAGTCGTTCTGTTTTCCATAGAAACTGCATCAATACTGGGGCAAAGATATACACGGAAACAATCACCGGTAGGATCAGTCCAATTAGAATATACGGATGCTCAATGATGAATACTTTTGCTGCATAAGGGAGCCAGTGAATAGCATCCATTATCGCCAAGTAAAGGAACATCGGCAACAACGGGAAAAGCAAAAACTTGAATTGCAGACTGAGAATCTCTCTGTAGTGCCCTGGTTGGAGTCTATTCACCCGATAAAATGCAAGTCGGATACAGATGAGTCCGATCAGTAAGGGAAGCAGCGCGAGGGTCTGGCGTAAATTTGCCATCGGTAAGAATGCAAAGTATTTTTCAATCAGCATCGGCAGATTCAACAGATACAGATTGCAGAGGTATGCCGCTAAACTGAGGCACTCAAAAACAATCATGAAGCGTCGCAGGCGATAGAGTGTTGACAGGCTCTCCTCTTCGTGGGCGGGAAAGGCTCTCGCCACATAGGATGTCACGCAACATGTGATAAGAATAGGTAACCCTGTCAAGACAAGTGTCCAGAGGATTACCTGCCCATCACTGATGTTCATGCTTGCTTGGGGTGGCTCAAAGGAAAAAAGAAAGAGGAGCCCGGCAATTAAGATGATACTTATCTGTCCCATTTTTTTACTTTTTCCTTGCGGAGGAATAACGTCCGTTTCGACTATCAAGGGCGTTCCTTGAACCTGCAGAAACACCCAAGCAAAAACCCTGCGCCGATGTTGCAGGCTACACACTTTGGGCTAATTTTGCGCTGGATACCATACCATCTTCTCCATGCAGCCTTCCACGCTTTCCTTTGCGAGCCAAAGTGCCTACGAGTCAGCGAACGGAATCTCTGGCGAGTCATAGAATTTTAACGCATCTCGCGTCAAAAATCAAGGACGTTTTAAAGCCTTGCTTCAATTGCGTTAGTACCCTTGAAAAAAACTCTTGACTTTTTTTTTCAAAAAGTGGTATAATTGATACCGAAGTACCTGTGAGAGCATATTGCTTGCAGGTCTCCCATATTGCAAAGTTCGTGATGCAGTTTCGGGCGCTGAAAAACCGTTGTTTGCGCGGGCAGTGAATGTTTCGCTTGCATACATACACTCATGGCGGGATTCGAGAAGAATTCCGGGAAAAATAATAGAGTATATCATATAGAAAGTTGACTTTTTGGCGTAATTTGAGAGCCGGCTTCTCGACATCGGCTTGCAAGCAACGCACTAAATTGTTGTAAAAAACTTAGGAGGAATCCATGATAAGTAGAACCGCTTTCACAATTATCGCTCTTCTGGGTGTTGCACTTGTTGTGAGTAGTTGCGGCAAGTTAGATCAGGAAGAGTTTGAAATGTGGAAGAATGAACATGTCTCGCAAATAGAGCAATCTGAAGCAGACATGTCAAACAAAATTACAATGCTGGATGGCAAGGTCGATCAGCAAGGCAAAGATCTAATGGAATCGATCTCCAGAGCGAAGGATGAGGCGATTGCTGCGTCCCAGCAAGGAGATGCCGATACCATTGCTGCTGGCATGCAAAATGCCAAAGAGCAGGATGCACAACTGCGCGCCGATCTGACAAAGTCTATTGACATGCAAGGACAAAAAGCGATGGACTTTGCCAAAGGCGAAGATGCCAAACTGCAAAAACAACTTGATGCCCAGGGAGAAGACCATAAATCCCAAGACGCAGCGATAAAGCAGCTTGCGTCTAAAGTCATGGCTTTGGAAGAAGGTTTAGCCATGGTGGCAGAAGAAGTTGCCGCAGTACCGACACTGTTGGTTACCGTCACTTTCAGCAGTGGTCGAACCGCTCTATCCAGCGACGGACAGCAGATGCTTGATGGCATCGTTGAACAACTCATGGAAGCTTCGGATGCCAAGATCAAGGTTGTTGGACACGCTGATGGCATGCCAGTCCTGCGCGGAAGCTACAGAAGCAATTGGGATCTCTCACAGGCACGTGCGAACTCCGCTGCAAAGTATCTGCAATCAAAAGGAATTGATGCTGGTAGAATTGAGGCTGTTGGTAAAGCACACACCGATCCTGTTGCGCCACAGAACACTGCCGCAGGTAGAGCTATGAATCGCCGGGTCGAAGTTATTTTGGTTCCTGCACATAGCCATACCCATACACATTAATTCTAAATCATTCATTGGGCAGAAGTCTTTTTAGTTCCCCTGATCCAATGAGTGCAGTCTAAGTGTTTTGTATCGACGTAGAGGCGGGTCGCTGTACCCGCCTACTGCTGTCATATCATGACTCTATACGCGCATTGGATGAGGACTTTACCACTTATGCGTTTGGTATCTGTCTGCTTCTTACTCCTGCTGTTGACTCCCTGCCTAACACTTGCAGATACCACCGATGTGCAACCCCTGCGCCCATCCCCTGTCCGAGCCTTTTTAGCAGAACACCTGCAATCTCCCTCGCTTCAGTTGTCTCTATTTTCATACAAGCCAGAGTTGGGTAGCTTGGCTGATATTCTCCAGAGTGTCGGGGTATCGCGGATTCCGGGTGCGCTGTTACCAACATTTTCGGTTGTATTTGAACATAGCACTGAGTTCGATTCACGCTTGGAGTTCGGCTATTGGCAAATGGAACTTGACATCCCACCACCTACCTCTGCGAGTCTCTCCGCCACCCTCATCCCGATTTCGTATCAGTTTATCTATCGCCCCGTGCTTCTCTCCGAATATCTCCCCATCTACTTGGGCGGTGGTATCGGTTATCTCGGAACAAGCTTCAGTGGTAGCGCAATCGACCTCATCGAACAGCAAGGTATCAGCTTTGATAATGGCTCTTCAGGTCCGACCGGATACGTCCTTATTGGGGCAGAACTACTACAATGGGAGCATAACCTTTCACTTACTTTTGAGGTGAAACGAATACTCAAGACAGTAGAAACAACTGGCACAATACCACTCGACCTGATTTTAGACGGCACTGCAATCGGCTTAGGCGTCAAAATGCGATTTTAAATTGGATGTCTTTAAAGTATGGCAAGCGCATTCTCCCATTTGCCGTCTGTCTCGTATTCGGCTGTATCATCGGCGGTTATTCGGACACGCCTCTCCCACTTCTTAGCTTGCTGGTTGTCACCTGTGCTTTCGTCTTTCTCGGCATGGAGCTTGCGGTTTATCTGCTACTCATCGCTCTGCCATTTTCATTTCGCTACATTCTCCCAGGCAGCTTTGAGATTCAAACACCAACAGAACCCCTCTTAGGGATGCTCGTCGCCGTTTACTGCGTGCGTCGAATAGTTGATCGGGTGGTCCGGTCGGGAATCGGAGTTCCCTCCTACAAGGATAAATCGGAAAACACCTTCCCTTTTTCCGTCCCACTTGGCATCTACATTCTTGTTACGTTCCTTTCTGCAATCAACACGCCAGATCTTTTTGGTACACTCAAAGGAGCACTCCGTGCGACAATCTACATGCTGTTCAGTGTGGTAGTGTACGCTGTCATCCAAAACAGGACTGCTCTGAAACGGCTTTTTATTGCCAGTTTTCCATCCGCTGCGGTCGCTGTCATTTGGACAGTTATTGTTCTCATTTATCATATAGATGCATGGCAGTGGACGAGTGCGTATCGGAGTGCGCCGTTTACGAATTATTCTGTTTATGGTGCGTTTACTGCGCTCTTCTTCCTTGTCTGTCTCAGTCGTTTCCTCTTTGACAATAGTGGGTACGACCGTGTGCTCTGGACAGCGTGGTTCATCTGTTTCGGTATAGGTCTCTTGATGTGCTTTTCACGTGGGGTCTGGCTATCGGTCATCGTTGCGGTCGGTTTCATGTTGCTGCAGCTGGGGAAAGGCGTTACGCATAAAAAGATTTTGTTCATTGGTGCCGCATGCCTTATCCTACTGATGTGTCTGAATTTACCGGGTATCTACAACATTCTCGTTGAACGCATTACATCCGCAGTGGACCTCAGTTACGCTTCAAACCGAGCGCGCCTTTTACGATGGGGACAGGCATTCGTAATGTTCTCTGAAAGCCCTATTTTGGGTAAAGGGTATGGTGCGTTTGCGATGCTGTACGAGGAGGATATCGCACTTGTTGGCAGTTATACAGCACAGTACCAACTCGGTGCCCACAGCGAATACCTCCAAGTTATGGCGGAATTAGGAATTGTTGGATTAGGTATCTGGATTTGGCTGAACTTTGCCTTCTTACGCTATGGCTTTCGTGCCCTCACAACCTTAGAAGATGGCTTTTACCGCGCTATCGTCATTGGATTGATAGCAGCAGAAATTTCATTGATGGTACATTTCACGGTCAACAATCTGCTGAACGGTGACGCCATCGGGATCCCTTTTTGGGGTATCTACGGACTCCTACCAGCTGTCGTGCAAATGGCGACCCGTGAAAAGACTTCATCTGAAACCCAAGACAGTGTATAATAACCCAAAGCAAGTTTCAATATTAACCCTCACGTTTTGAATCCGCAAGTGGGATGGAAGTATGGAAGATTGGAAGGTAGCGAACGCGGTGTTTCTTCCATCCTTCCTATGCTTCCATCCTTCCTCAAAACCTAATATTGCTCAAGGGAGATTAAATGAACATTATTCATATTATTTCCGATACATTTCGGCGCGATAACCTCGCTATCTATGGCGGGAAAGGATACACGCCGTCCCTGAATGCTTTCGCAGAAAAATGCGTCGTTTTTGACAAAGCGTATGTCTGTGGTTTTCCGACTGTCCCGATCCGAGGCGAGCTTGTGACAGGGCAAGTCAGCATCTGTCGGAGGGGGTGGGAACCCTTGAAGCGAGATGTCCCCGTCATCGCTGATGACTTAACGAACACTGGGGTTGTGAGTATGATGATTGCGGATACACCGCACCATATCAACAATGGCTTCTTTTACAATCGCGGGTTCACCGGATGGAAGTGGATTCGCGGTCAAGAGGGGGACCACTTAGAGACCCACCCGTACGATTACGAATCAAAGGACGCATTGCGATATCGAGAGTACACACGAACACATCCCCATAAGTTACCCGGTGGACTTGGCAACCACATCAGAAATGCTGATTTTCGGCAGACCGAGGCAGACACTTACGTCGCACAGACGATGCAGACGGCTTGTGACTGGTTGGAACGCAACCATCAACACGAAAATTTCTACCTGATGGTGGACACCTTCGATCCACACGAACCGTGGGATGCCCCTGAATGGTATCTAAAACGTTTCGATTCAAGCGATTATGACGGACCGGAACCTATCTATCCGCCCTACGGTCCCAACCCGATGAATGAACGGGAAACAGAACGCCTCAACGCCCTCTACCGCGCAGAAGCGTCCCTGGTTGATAACTGGATCGGACAACTCTTGCGGAAAATTGACTATATGGGCTTGATGGAAAACACGATGGTAATTTTCATGGCGGATCACGGTTTCCTACTGGGGGAACACGGATTGCTCGCGAAGAACCTGAGCATGTATGAAGAGGTTATCCATATCCCACTTATGGTTTATCACCCAGATGCCACACCCCGTCGGACAGATGCGCTCACCAGTATTATTGATATTCCGTCTACTGTTATTGATGTGTTCGGTGCGGAACGCGGGGCACAGGTGGAAGGCAACAGTCTTCTTCCAGCTATTCTGGGAGATACGGATACAGGACGCGAGTATACGGTTACGCATGGGGCATGGGTTGGCGGTTGGAGTCCTGATGGAGGTAGCCCGCATGGGAGCATCACCGATGGCACATGGTCCCTGCTTTTAGAGAACCAAGGTGCACCGAATCAGTTATTCCATTTACCCTCTGATCCGGAACAGATGAATAATCGGTTTGAGTCGGATACTTCAGAGGCGCGTCGACTCTACCAAGCGTTTTTGGACTTCTTAGCACAGCACGGTGCTCCTGAAGCAATGGTGGCAGAATTCCAGGACCGATGGCAATAGGTTGTCAGGACGGAAAACCCTTCCGGTTTTCCTTTCAGTTGTCAGTCGTCAGTTACAAGAGGTGTGGGAACTATCACGCTTCTCTTTATAGCAGAACTCCAAAAATACATGAACACTCTTAGAAATAAACCACCTCTCCTTCGCTGGCGAGGTGGTTTGCTGTGAAAATACTACGTCCAGTCCATGATGACGCCCAAGTATTCATCCTTGCGATCTGTCAATCCATCGTAGGCAGATTGTGCGGATACCTCTGGATCAATGACATGCGTCAGCAATTCTTCGACTTTGAACTTGCCCTCACACATTAGTGAATACACTAAGCGCGAGTTGCGTTCGAGTGAATGTTTCGATTCGCCGGTGTGCATCGTCGGATAGATCCACTCATGTGCGCTTCTAAGCGTAATCGCGCCTAAACCAATACTGTGGCTATAGTTCAGAATCGCTGTCGCATCCGTAACGTATTCACCTCGCGGTGAACCGAGTAAGATGACCTCACCCTTGGTCCCTGTCAATTGGTATGCGGTCTCGACGAGTCGTGGGTTTCCGATCGCTTCAACAGTGACTGCGGTTTTTTCGCCATTTGTCAACGCGATGACGCGTTCCAGAGCATCTTCTTCGTCAGGATTAATCAGATGCTGAATACCGCACTGCTGGGCGATTTCAAGCCGACGCGGCACCCGCTCGATGCTGATGACTTTCATGCCTGCCAAGTTGAAGAGTTGGGATGCGGAGTTGCCGACCAACCCCAAACCGATAACCGCGACGGTATCCCCAAATTCGGCGGAAGATACTCGTAGAGAGGTCATCGCGACGGTTGCCATTCGGACGAACGGGACCAGTTTCTCGTCTATGTCTAAAGGCGGTTTCAGTGCTAAAAGGACTGCCTCCGTCTTGGCGATAGAAGCGTGTGGACCATAGCAGAAAGCGAGATCCCCGACAGCGCATTTCGTTACGTTTTCACCGACTTTGAGAACCTCGCCAATCGACGTATAGCCAGAGCCGTGCGGGAACCGCGTCCCGCTTTCGAGTCCTGTATATCCTGCCCCCTCGGTGCCGGGACTAATCAAACTATAGTGCGTTTTTAAGAGAATTTGGTTCGGCGAGAGTGTCTCATCAAGTTCAAAATCTTCCAGCGTTGCCGAACGTTTCGCTGGCATCACAATCCGTTTGCCTTTCATGCTGCAATGCTCCTTGTTGAATTTTTCCCACTATGGTATCATATTCGCAAAACTTTTTTTATTTTTAATTATTCCTTGCGGTTCGATGAAGTGGAATAGAGGCTTTGACGTTTCTCGGCGTAGAGTCAGCCCGGCACGTTGTTTGGGCTTACGTTTTCTTTATAACTTTCAGGCACAGAACTGGATCTCTTAAAAAGGAGATATTTCTTTATGAGACTTACGAAAGAGCAGTGCGAAACCTACCAAGCACAAGGCGTATTGATCGTCAAAGATGCCTTGACTGATGAAGACCTACAGCCGGTGATTGACGAAATTTCGGATTGGATTTCGGAACGCGCCCTTGCCTTAAAGCAGGAAGGCAAAATCGAAAACCTTTACGAAGACGAACCCTTTGACAAACGGTTTGGAAAATTACTGGCACGGTCCGGTGAAATGGTAGGTGGTTTGGACATTATGCATTACCGCGGCAAAGCCATTTTCGAATTCCTGAAGAATGACAACCTTTTAGATGTCATTGAAGGCATTGTTGGTCCCGAAATTACTTGCAATCCGATTCAGCACCTACGTGCCAAACCGCCCGTTATAGACGGAAACGCGAGTTGGGCAGGCGGTGTGCCATGGCATCAAGATGCTGGTGTTATGATGCCAGAGGCAGAAGGGTCCACTATCGTTACATGTTGGCTTCCTTTGGGCGATAGCACGGTAGAGATGGGGTGCCTTCAGGCATTACCGGGTATTACCGAGGAAGAGGGGTATTTGACTCATCAGAAAGAGGGTGGGACGATGATCAAACCGGAGTTAATGCCGGATGTTGAACCGCTCATGTTGGAATGCTACCGCGGTGACCTCATCTTATTGAGCCGTTTTACACCACATCGCTCGGAACCGAACACGTCCGATCGGTGCCGCTGGTCGTTGGACTTACGTTATCAGACGACAGGACAGCACACAGGACGAACAGCACACCCAGACTTCATCGTCCGGAGTCGCAAAAATCCCGAAACTGTCCTGTCCGAACACCAAACGTGGTGTGATATGTGGGTAGATGCTTTTGAAAACCCGCGCGGCAAAGCAATGCATAGGGCGGAATAGTAGTCAGCGGTCAGCCATCGGCAGTCGGTTGTCAGTTCTCGGTTAAGAGGGGGGCGGCTAACAAAGGGCTTCTCTTGAGATAGCATCAAAACCGGTAGCCTGCATTCTCACTGCGAAGCAGGCGCAGGCGGATCTAAGGAACGCATCCGATAGTTCTAACGCACGTCCTTTCTCCGCAAGGTAAAATTAAAAGATGCAAGCGATTATTCTGTGCGGTGGTCTTGCCACGCGACTCGGTGAGACAGCGAAAACACTTCCGAAAATTCTACTGGAGATCGCTGGGAAGACAGTCTTAGAATGGCAAATCCAATTGCTAAGAGATGTCGGTGTCACCTCAGCCATCCTCGCCTCGGGACATCTTCACGATGTGCTTTATGAACGCGTAGGAGACGCTTACGCTGGGATGTGTCTTCGTTATGCCAAAGAGGAAAAGAGACTCGGCACTGGCGGCGCGATTCAGAATGCGATGCAGCTGATCGATACATCACCCTTTTTTGTTTTAAACGGTGATATTCTGCTCGCGAACTTTTCGTTGCGGCGAATGTTTGATCGGTTTGATCAAGGGATGGCAGGTGTGCTGTTAAGTGTGCATGTGCCGGACATTCGTCCCTATGGCGAGATTGTATCGGACGGTGAGGGAAAAATTCAGGCGTTTCACGAGAAACAGTCTATCCGCCGCGCTGGATATATCAACGGCGGGATGTATCTTTTCGATCGAAGTATTGCTGACGCGTTTCCAAATGACCAAGAAAACTTCTCTATGGAACGAGATGTTTTTCCTTATGTTCGTAATCTCTATGTGTTACAAACGGACGCGGACTGGATCGATATCGGTGTCCCAGAACGGTTGGCTTACGCCCGCAAACATTTTTAATTTTGCCTTGCGGTTCGATCAGTAGGGTTAAAATATTTAACGTCCCTCTCCGTAGACCCGTCCTCCACTTCGTTACGGACTACGCGCTTGGGTCTCAGGGTTCCAAGATAAAAGAAACTTCAACACCCCAATCTCAGCAGTTTTTTAATTTTACCTTGCGGTTCGATCAGTAGGGTTAAAATATTTAACGTCCCTCTCCGTAGACCCGTCCTCCACTTCGTTCCAAGCTGCGTGATCTTTAACGAATACACCTCTTTACTAATGACTTCTTTGTTGACGGCTACTCCTCTGTCCCTTCTGTCCGCAGCACGACATAACTCCGATACCGTTCTGCATGTATATCCCCCGCTTCAACGGCATCCTGAATAGTGCAATCGGGCTCCGTAACATGGGCACAGTCGTTGTATTTACAGGTGCCGAGATACGGTTCCATTTCTGGGAAATAGTACTCAAGGTTTTCCGTATCCACACCCCACAACCCAACTTCCCGTATACCGGGTGTGTCGGCAACCTCGCCGCCGATATCTAAGGGAAATCGTTCGACAAGTGTTGTTGTATGTCGTCCCTTCTGAGTTCTGATACCAACTTCACCAATGCGCAAGTCTAAACTTGGCTGGAGTGCGTTCAGCAGGCTGGATTTGCCGACACCCGACGCGCCAACAATAACACTAAATTTATCCTTTAATGCATTTCGGAGTGCGTCCAGACTCTCAGGAACATTGATACTGGTATAGATGACCTGGTAACCTAATTTCTCATAAACAGCAAACGTCGCTGTGAGTTCTGTTCGTTGGGCTTCATCCACTAAGTCCATCTTGTTGAGACATACCACCGCTTCCATATCGCCAGCCTCTGCCAAGATAAGAAACCTATCGAGTGTCCGAAAGTTAAGGGGTGGCATCAGCGTAGAGACAACGGCTACGATTTGATGGGCATTCGCGACGATAACCTGCTCAATGTCCTCGTGCCTTCCGGCGTATTGCCGCGAGAACTTTGTCCGGCGAGGCAGAATATCCTCTATCACACCCTCTTCCATATCAAGTTGCGTGAAGATGACCCAATCGCCGACAGCAACTGGGTCGGCATACAGTCTGCGTCCGGTTTCAGATCGGTTTCTCCGTTTGAGTGTGCCACGGAGCGTGCATCGCAGGATAATATCATCATGTTGGACATCATAAAATCCTGTCCGCGCTCGGATGACTCTACCTTGTTCGCGTGTAAGGATAAGGCTCCACCTCCTAAAAGCGTGGAAGAAACTGGAGGGCAGCCACAAGGGGCTGCCCCTACGTTAAAAATATGTTAGACATACGTTTTCATGGTTTCCAAAGCTACCTCAACATCCTCGTCAAAATTGTCAAACTTGCACTCGCAGGAGACGCGACCGTCATAGCCCGCTTTTTGGAGTGCCGCGAAGAAATCTGTGAAATCGAAATCGTCGTTTCCCGGATAGGAACGCTTGACAGGTTCCGCAATGTGAACATGCGCGAGCCACTCAGCAGCGTCGATGGTGTTTTGCATCGGTTCTTCTTCCTGATGGATGTGATAGAGGTCTGCCAACGCCTTGATACCCGGACGATTCACGCGTTTTGCCATAGCGAGTCCATCTGCGACGGTCCGAAGGATGTTTCCCTCTCGCCAACAAATGGGTTCGATGACAATCGTCATGTTGTGCGCTTCGGCATGATCCGCCGCCATATCGAGGAACTCAGCAATTTGCGCCAATGCCCGCTCGCGCGAATAGCCTTCTTCTATACTCCGCGAACCGCTGCTGCCGTAGACGATAACTTCACCCCCAATTTCACTGCCTCTACGACATGCAGTCTCTACATAACGAGATAAACGTGGAAAGTCCACGGTGTCGCCTACGACCCGCAAGTCCCCCGGAATAAAGCCAGCGTAAGACTCCGGCTTTAAGGGCGCGTTCGCTACCTGTTCACGAATTTTCTGGAATTCCGCCTCATCCGCCTCGGGCATCAATCCCGGACGCACGCCTAATTCAATGTAGTCATATCCAACTTCTGCGAGCCGATTGACATTCTCTAAGCCTGTACAAACCCCAAATCTCATACATTTACTCCTTTTCATGTTCCAAATCGCCGTTTTCGCTGGCTATAAGCACGCAAAGCACGAAGAAAGTCAATCTTCCGAAATGAGGGCCAATAAGTATCGCAGAAATAGAATTCCGAGTAAACACTCTGCCAAAGCAAAAACCCGGATAACCGTACCTCACCACTGGTACGAATGATTAACTCAGGATCCGGAAGGTTTGAGGTGTAAAGATAAGGTGTAATCTTATCCACCGTGAGTTCGTCTGCAATCTGGTGGACAGGTTTACCACTCTCACTCTCGACTTTTAGGTGTCCGCGAAAGGCGTCAACGATTTCCTCTCGCCCCCCATAAGCGACAGCGACATTTAAGATAAACTTGTCGTAATGTTTTGTTGCTTCTTCCGCTTCCCGAATCGCTTCTTGCAGACTGGGTGGTAACAGCCCTATCTGCCCCATCGCGCGCACCTTAATCTGGTTAGCATGGAGTCCCTCAATAGTAACGAGCTCCCGCATTTTCCTTTCAATAAGTCCGAGAATTCCTTCCACTTCATGTGCCGCGCGTTTGAAATTATCAAGGGAGAAAATCCAGATTGAGAAAATTTCAACGCCGAGTTCGTCGCACCAATGGAGCACCTCTTCAAGTTTGTTTGCCCCCTCGTGGTGTCCTTCGATGATATCTCCAAATCCACTGGCTTTCGCATACCGACGGTTCCCATCTAAAATTACACCAATATGGCGTGGGATTTTCCAGGCATTGGCTTCGGATTCCAAACGCCGCTGATAAGCATTGTAAAAAAATCGCTCAACTCGATTTTTAATATAGTGGAATGGCTTCATATTTGTATCCTAAGTTGTTACAGATGCAATTTAGGCACAACCTGCAATGCCATATTGCGACATCCATTATAACATGGAAACGTTATTTAAAAAAGTCAGTAATTAGCCGTCAGTCGTTAGCAATCAGCAGTCAGTTAAAAGACGGATATGATACGCCTAACACTCTTTGTACCTGATAACCGAAAGGATTCTTGAAAAAAAATCGACACTGGCCCTATTCAGTACGATGCCGATACGATTGATGGCTTAAGAAGTATAAGAGATTTTAAAGTTGACTTGTTGAAAAAAGTGTGATAAATTGATTGAGGAATATTCACAGATAGCGGTCGGGCGTTTGTAGCGATCGCCAAAATAATACGTATCCATCTACTATCAAACTTGCAGTCTATCTATGTGCAAATTCTTAATCACTGACGCGCAGCCCGTAACGAAGTGGAGGGCGGTTCTACGAAAAGGCGCTTCATTCATCAAACCTGCCTCAACGAACCGCAAGGAATAATTAAAAAATTTGAAACTTCCGCTTCGCTAACATCATCACGAATCCCTGCCCACGGTGTCACACTCAAATCTATTCTGATTGCTGTTATTCTCATACCGATTAACTGCTACTGGGTTATTGAGATGGAGGTTATTCGGTATTCAGGTCATCCTGTGACCATTTCCCTCTTTTTCAATGTGATCTTCAGCCTGTTCATGATTATCGGCGTAAACTCCCTATTACGCCGTTTTGTCCCCAGTTTGGCATTAGCACAAAGCGAGTTAGTCGTTGTTTACCTAATGCTTTCCATCGCTTCGGGAATTACTGGGCACGATATGCTCGAGATTCTGGTGCCGATGTTAGGGCATGCCTTCCGCTTTGTGACTCCGGAAAATGAATGGCAACAGTTATTTGTTCCTTTCCTGCCAAAGTGGCTCACCGTCAGCAACACAACCCTCTTATACGGTTATTATGAGGGTGAGTTACCTCTCTACACAGTTGAAACACTGCTCGGCTGGGCAACGCCCGTACTCTGGTGGACCGCCTTCATTACTATGTTGATTTTCGGTATGCTTTGCATCAATATAATTGTTCGTAAACAATGGATCGAACATGAGAAATTAAGCTACCCGATAATTCAACTCCCCCTTCAATTGACAGAGACACCACAGAATCGCCTATTCCAGAATAAATTGATGTGGCTCGGTTTTGGGATTGCTGGTGCGCTCGCACTGTGGAATGGTGTTAACTTTCTGTATCCGATTTTACCTGAACTACGGACACGCGTGCGAAGTTTCCAAATCTTTACAGAGAGCCCTTGGAACGCTATGGGGCGGATCCCATTTTCACTCTACCCGTTTGCAATCGGGCTCGGTTTCTTCATCCCGCTTGACCTTTCGTTCTCATGCTGGTTTTTCTTTTGGTATTGGCGGTTTATGCGGGTTCTCGGTGCCGCCCTTGGACTACGGAGTCTACCCCGTTTTCCTTACATGAACGAGCAAGCATCAGGTGGTTACCTTGCGCTGTGCGTTTTAGCTATCTGGGCAAGTCGCAAACATCTATTGGATGTAGCGAAAACCGTTTTTGGATTGAGGAATCGGGGTTACAAACCCCTCCTACAGGATAGGGTTTCGGGGGACACCCGGCAGGAACCGATGTCCTATCGCGGGGCGACGCTCGGTCTTATTGCGGTAATGGTATTCCTTGTGCTTTTCTGCTACTATGGCGGTGCTGAACTTTGGGTGATGTTCGCATTTTTCGTTATCTATTATATGATTTCGATCGCCATAACCCGGATGCGCGCCGAACTGGGGACACCTGTGCATGATCTGCACTATTCCGGTCCTGATGAAATTCTGACTCGGACTGTTGGAACACGTCGATTGGGGAGAAGCAACCTCATTATGTTCTCTATGTTTTGGTTCATTAATCGGGCACATCGGAGTCACCCGATGCCGCATCAGTTAGAAGGTTTCAAGATCATGGAACGGACCAACATGAAGATGAATCGTATCATTTTCGCCTTAACACTGGCAACTATTTTGGGATCATTAGCAGGATTTTGGGCATTAATAGACCGAGGTTATCGATTAGGCATGGAGGTGCGTGCGTACTGGCCCTCCTTGAGTGCTTTTGGGATAGAGCCGTATCGTCGCCTTGCGGGATGGTTGCAAGCCCCAGAAGAGACACTTATCCCTGAAAGTGGATTCATGGGCATTGGGTTTCTGCTGACAACAGTGCTGATGTTCTTTCGGATGCGATTCGTTTGGTGGCCATTTCACCCCGCAGGGTTCGCTATCTCTACAAGCTGGGGTATGAACGTTACGTGGAGTTGCCTCTTCATGAGTTGGTTAATCAAATGGCTTATTCTTCAGTACGGCGGCGTCATTCGGCACCGCAAGATAGCCCCCTTTTTCTTAGGGTTAATCTTGGGAGAATTTACAGTGGGGAGTCTCTGGACAATCTTAGGGATTATCGCGGGTATCCCGACCTACGGGTTTTGGGTGTAGCAGGATTTTTAATGTTCTTTGGGGTTCGGTTACGGAAGTTAGCAAATCGACACTCCACCCCGTTTCAAGTTACGCGTTTTTTAATTCTCATCCGGACGCGAACCTATTGCCAAATTCAGTGGTAATAGCAGTAATGTTAGACTAAACAGGAGTGTCCATTGCCATTCCCATTTGAGGCGCACCATTCCAAAAAATTGTGCCACAGGTTCGACATAGAGCGTTGTCAAATGGAGTGCTATAATCACAAGCGAAATAATGATGAGACGAGAATTCGCGAGTACCCTCTGAACGAGGGGTTCCCATGGATAGCGTAAAGCTTGCCAACATGTAGATAGTTGAGTGAAAATAAGCGTAGTACAGGCTGCCGTTCGCGCGATTGCGATATCCAGAGCATTCGGATCCCCCACATCTCCAATTGAAAGGACATCTGTCATCAATGTCGAAACACCGAATGTGTCTGACAACCCAGGCGAACGCCATAAAATAAAGAAGAACGGAATGATTGTCATCAGGCTAACAGTCACAGCGCGGCAAACGAGGTCTACACCTGTCGTTTTTGAAAGGAAGCGCGATCCTGAAAATAGGGTTGGACGGTGATGCCGATTGGTATCATTGGCATCAGCAAATATCCGTTCCGTGCCTATAACCAATGACGGTAATAGGGTCAGGAGAAATTGGGTCCAAATCATCTGTGTTAACGTCAACGGCATAGGCATCTTATAGAGATAGTGTAGCACCGTCCCGAAAGTCAGTGTGAGGAGTAGGGAGAGTGTACAAGAGAAATTCCACCGTAGAAAACCGGCGGCGTTATGATACGCCTCACGAGCATGAAGCAGTGCATCTCTGATAGCTTGGAAGCCTCCGCTGTTAATGAGTCCATCGGCTGCGGCTTGCACAACATGTGATGCATCAATTCTATTCGCAAGCGTAATATCCGCAACGGTCATTGCTCGGAGATCTTTTCTACTTTGACCCAGAAATCCTACTGCATGTCCCTGACGTTTTAAACTGAGGACGATATTCCGACGTTGATGCCACGTTGGTTGCGAATAAGCAGTCCACTTTGCTGTTTCACCATCGAGTTGTTCACGCGAGACAGCGTCAAGTTCCGCCGCCGACACCACTGCTTTTCGGTTGTGGATAAGCCCAAGATCCTTCGCGAGATCGACTGTTTCTTGTTCCTCGTTTTCAGTGATGAGAATAATTTTAAGTCCAGTATCAAGGCTGGACTTCAGGACTGCCTTCGTCCGTTCATCATTGTTGACAGAAAAACTGATAAACCCTAAAAAAATGGGATTGTATTCCATTTCCTGCGGTTTCAGAATAACATCAGAGGAATGAAAGGCTACGCCATAAACCTGCGCCTTGGTATTCATCAGATAATCTATGATTTCATGATACATTTCGTATCTGTCATCTGATAAGGGTGCAGCTTCGCCATTAATGAGTACATAACCGCAGGTGTCAAGTACTGTTCGAGCATCTCCAAAGATGATATTAAGATAATCCTCTGGGGCTGACTCGAATACTTGCATTTGATAGGGGTAGTTTCGCGTAAAGGGATACGTGTTCACTAACGGAAGTCGAGCCTTCACACCTTCGAGTTGGTAGCCGAGTTTTTTCACATCCTGTTGGATGGCAATCTGAGGGGACGGTCCCATTTCGGAAGACATAGCTTCTGAAGCTGACCGTGTGTTAAGGGGGTCGGCACCGTCGGTATTCTGCCCATCAGAAGTACCAAGTCCTGCCGTAAACATTAAGTGGGGGGCACCCTGTGGTATTTTTCCACCAGGTGACATTGTCTCAATCACTTCTTGCCGCTTTGCAGGGGTAAGCTCTTTAAGAGAATTTAACCATGCGTTCCATGTTTTACCATCAATCAGTTGTTCATCAACAAAAATATTTGAAATTGTTAGGGAACGTGTGGTGGAAAGCCCGTTTTCATTCGCAAAAAAAGTGGTAATACGACTTAGTTTTTCAAGGCTACGTGAATTTCTTAGTACAACCCCTTTTTCCAACAATCTTTGGGCGTGTTTAGAAAAGAATAAACGGAGCAGCTGAATCACATCTTGGGGGGCAGATGCGATAACAAATATCATTCCTAAATGGATTAGAGATTGCCAATCGGTAGCATGATTCTGATATTCAAACCACCACGCGATTGCGACAGCCACACCTCCCACAACCATACCTACAACTTTTAGAGCGGTATATAAACCTCTCGTCTCAATTTCAGCGCGGGTCTTCGCAGCGAACGTTGGGTGCGCATCCGGACGTTGTTTCCATATTTCCAACTGTCTTCCTGTCTGAACAACAATTGCAAATCCATGTCCTGCTACAACATACGTCCCGCCAAACGCCATGTTTTTCTGTTCTTGAGGCGGTAAAGTACTATCTTGAATATCCGTCCCAACCTTATGCACAGGTTCCTCGGTGCCAAAGAGGACGGACTCGTCAATCATAAGACCTTCTGATTCAATGATCCTGGCATCAGCGGGCACATAGTCTCCTGCACTAAAAGGGAGTAGGTCCCCAGGTACAATGTCCTCTGGCGCGCATTCATCTAATTTCCCTTGTCGAATAACCTTGACACTATGCACCATGAGTTTATTATGGTTAGTATCACGACTGCGAATGCGATGTTCCATCATGTATGCGGATACGGCATGAATAACCAAAACTGCCCCGACAACGCCTACTGTATGGACCGTAACGTTACTCGTACCGTTGACTAAGGAAACTCCAAGGATGACCGTCCCGATTCCCAAAACAATCACACGCCACGTGAGCAACGATTTCAGAAACGCTTTAAAAGGAAAAGCGTCTTCCTCTGGGGACACTTCGTTCTTACCATGCTGTGCTTTCGCTCTCTGAAAGGCTTCGGCACTCAGTCCCTGCTCCATGTTGGAGTCGAATTTATTTAGTATTGATGCAATGTTTTCCGCATGAAAATTTGACATGTTTTTACTGGTTATCGGTTGTCGGTTATCGGCTATCGGTTACAAGAGGGTATTGTTAAACGAAACCTCTTAACCGACGACTGAAAACTGACAACTATTAAAAGTGGTGCCCAGATTTAATAGTTTAAAAAACGGTTGCTCCGCGAGCATCTGGCTTCAAAATTTTAATATCCGCCACAATCTGGTGCTTTTTGAAGGCAACTTGCATCTTCTCAGCAACCTGTTCCGTGTGCTCAAGACAATAGGCTGCGACAGTGGGTCCTGCTCCACTCAATGCCACGCTAAGTGCTCCAGCGGTGGTCGCGGCTTCCGCCACATCATCAAATCCTGGAATCAGCGAAGTCCGATAAGGCTGATGCAACCTATCTTTCATTGCAACACGCAACATTTCAAATTGCCTCGTGGCAATGCTGGCGATTAGCAGTGTGCTCCGGCTTGTATTGTAGATTGCATCTGCGAAACCCACTGACGTTGGTAGCACCCCTCGTGCCTGTTCTGTTGACAGTGGGAAATCGGGAATTGCCAGTACAATCGAAAGGAGGGACGGACATTCTAATCGAACAGTATGAACCTGAGCATCCTCCTGTGCGGAAACGACGAGTCCACCATACAATGAGGCGGCAACGTTATCCGGATGCCCTTCAAGTTCAGTCGCAAAGTTGAGGAGTTCTGGGTTAGAAAATGGAGTACCACAGAGTGCGTTTGCAGTGAGCAAGCCACCAAGAATCGCTGTTCCACTGCCGCCGAGACCTCGAATCGCAGGTATCCCATTTTCGATCTGTAATTTAAAGCCCTTCGGACGTTCCGCTCCGCTTCGATGAAAAACAAGCTCCACCGCTTGAAACGCGACATGCGCCGGCGTACTTGGGATTTTATCGGCATCTACGCCGCTCACAATAACTTTGGTGTCGGTTTCAGACGGTTCCAACGTAACTGTGCTATAGAGCTGGAGAGCGAGCCCTAAGACATCGAATCCGGGTCCCAGATTCGTTGTGCTTGCTGGGATCCGCGCGGTAGCTTTTCGGTCAAAAGTAGGAGACATTTTTAATTATACCTTGCGGAGGAACACCGGACGTTTCGAGTTTGACGTGTGTTCCTCCAATAACTGATAACTATTGGCTACAACTTCGAGATTGCAGTTTCCATTCTGCCTAATGCCTCTTGGATATTATCTAACGAATTAGCATACGAGAGACGGAGATATCCATCACCATATTTGCCAAAAGAGGTACCAGGCAACAGGGCAACATCCGCTTCATCCATGAGATAGTCGGCGAGTGGTTCACATGAAAGTGGTAGTTGCGTAACGTTAGGAAACACATAGAAGGCACCGAGCGGTTTGATGCAGCTGACGCCTTCAATTGCATTCAGTCCATCTACTATTGCGTTGCGTCGTTTCTGAAATTCTGAAACCATTTGGGTAACAGAGACTTGTGGTCCTGTCAGCGCCTCTATCCCAGCGATTTGTGTGAAGGTGGCAGTACAGGAATTAGAGTTAATAGTTAACTGCGTGATTTTATCAGCGATTTCTTGGGGAGCAATACCATAGCCTAACCGCCATCCTGTCATTGCATAGGTTTTAGAATGCCCTTCGATCAGGATTGTTCGTTCCTTCATACCGGGCAGACTGAGAACGCTATGGTGTTCACCTTCGTAGAGGATGCGTGAATAGACTTCATCTGTCAACACATAAAAATTGTGTTTCTGTGCGAGTTCGGCGATTGCTTCAAGGTCTTGAAGGGTGAGCGTACCACCTGTAGGATTCTGAGGTGAGTTGAGGATAAGTAATTTCGTCCGATCAGAGATTGCCGCTTCAAGATCTTCAAGCCGGAATCGGAAGCCTACCTCCTCGCGAAGGGGTAGCGGTACGGCATTTCCGCCGATGAAGTCGATAACAGATTCGTAGACGGGGAAACCGGGTTCGGGATAGATGACCTCATCACCATCATCAATGAGTGCCAAAATAGTGAAGAAAATAATAGGTTTCGCTCCGGGTGTCACTGTAACTTCGTCAGGGTGTATGGTAACACCACGTGTCTCAGTTATATGTTGTGCGACGACCTCTCGAAACTCCGGCACACCAGCAGATGGGCAGTAGCCGGTATGCCCGTCCTTCATTGCTTTGTACGCTGCCTCAATAATATTAATCGGTGTCGGAAAATCCGGCTGTCCTATTTCCAGATGGATGATATCTTTGCCCTGTGCCTCTAACTGTTTGGCTTTCGCTAAGACTTCAAATGCGGATTCCGTGCCTAATCGACTCATCCGCGTTGCGAATGTGGATATTTCCAAAATTATACCTCCGCGCATTGGCTATCGGCTATCGGCTGTCAGTTGTCAGTAACCGTCGTAGGTACTGCGAACGTTTTCACCTATCACAAGGGTCACTGATGGCTGCAAGCCGACCGCTGACGGCTATTTATTCTGCTTGCATTATAGCACCCGTGGAACTCGCTACCCACACATTTTGTCCGTCAAGCACAAAAACTTTGACTAATTTTTCCCTGGAATCTTCAAGTTCCCAATTTTCACCACCATCACTGGTACGCAGAATGGCACCGACCCCAAAGTCGCCACCAACGGCCCAACCGTTCTCCTCATCTGCGAACCCAACACTCCGTAGTGTTTCTTCTGTGCCACTCACTTGATCTTTCCATGATTCGCCGCCGTCGCTGGTATGAAGGATTACACCATTTTCACCAACAGCCCAACCCATTGACGCATCAAGGAAAAAGATGTCTTCAAGGATGTCCTCTCTGTTAGTCGGTTGTGTGACCCAAGTCTGTCCACCATCCATCGTTTTCTGAATCAAGGCGTGTTGTCCCTGTGTACTCGGACTCACGCGGACTCCGGCGATCCATCCGATCTCTTCCCCAAAAAATTGAATGGCATTGTACATATTCGCGTCATCATCACCAATCGCACCGAGTTGCCCACCTTGAAGAATCTTCCATGAGCGCCCGCCATTTTTTGTAGAAAGGATAGTGTCGCTTTCTCCTACTGCGTACCCGGTCTCTTTAGTAATAAAATAGATGCCTTTAAGTCCGTTGCCAACCTTGCTGGTTTGCATTTCCCAGTCTCTACCGTTATTGGTACTGACAATTGCTCCATTCGCACCGACAGCCCAACCGTGTTTATCATCAAGGAAGTACACTTCTGCTAAATCGGCAGGAATTTTGATTTCCGATTTTTGCCATGATTTACCACCATCTATGGTATATCCGATAAAGCCGGGATTTTCAAAGTCTTCAAACGATGCAGCACCGACGACCCACCCCGTACTCATGCTTGTAAAAGCTATTGACATGTAATCCCGAACTTCTGGATCACGTTCTTGTAAAACACTCCAATTTCCTAATGCCGGTAGGACGGTACCCAAAATGCCAACGATTGCGAGTAGCATTATTCCGGTCAGTAGGCGTGTCTCAAGTTTGTTCATTGTTATTCTCCTTTTTGTTGTTAATTTCCCCGGTGCGGGGTATGCTATTTTTTCGCCACTAGCATGAAATTATAATATAACCTTGAATCGGAAATCAAGTCAATAGATTTTTCGCAAGCACCCAAGGGGTTGGGACTTTGAAAGCAACAGGAACCCTATCCAGAAAAACTAAAGTCTCATACTATTGCGGGGCTGAGTTTCAACGCCACCTACATAGCTACTTCGC
Organism: Candidatus Poribacteria bacterium; assembly: GCA_965232545.1. Classification (GTDB taxonomy): domain Bacteria; phylum Poribacteria; class WGA-4E; order WGA-4E; family WGA-3G; genus WGA-3G. The sequence continues at coordinate 4,672,773 of OZ246979.1, read as the reverse complement.
AACAATTAAAGTTCCTGTCTCAAAACTCTCTCCCACTTGAAGTTGATAGAGGTAAACGCCGCTTTCCACAATTTCACCGGATTCGTCGTGTCCATCCCAAATCAACTCCGTTTCACCCGGCAGAGCGGTCAGGGTCTTCACGAGCATTCCGTCAATGTCAAATATGAGTACTGTGAATTCACCTGAAGCCTCTTCAAGTGTGCGCGCCGGGAAGACAACCCGATTGAAATCCTCGTCTGGAGAAAGCGGTGTAAAAGGGTTCGGATAGGGTTTGTCAAAAATACGAAGTTTCTTTTGTACAGGTGCGGACTTGTTATCCGCCTCGTCAATGGCGATGACAGCATAAGTAAAACTGCCTATAGACAATGGACGATCATCAATAAATCTATATTCCGTTTTTACTTCTCGGATTTCACCGTTGGGAAGAGGTTCAGGTTCACCGGAACCCGGCGAACCGAACAAGACTCGATACGCAACGACATCACGACTGATGCTCGGTTTCCACAAGACTTCGACGCCATCACTTGAGGTGATAATGCTGAGCATTGTCGGTGGTTCTGGCGCAGCTGTGTCCACTGATACGTCTACCATTTGTATCGGTGAACGTTCCGACTGCAAGAATAAGGTTTTGTAAGCGGTGATCTGATAGGTATGGTTTCCCAGAGGAACGTTTACATCGCGAAACGTCGTTGACGAACGATTTTCGACATTAATAGTAGTATCGTCCTTGTCTCTGTAGATGAGGTAACCGTTGACATCCTGATCTTCCGATTTCTGCCAACGGAGGGTCACATCGTTTTCTCCGGTTTCATCGGCTTCAGCGGTGAAGCCTATAACCGGATCAGGCGGCACATTCGGAATAACCTGTAAGGTAAAATCGTCGTTATTGAGTTTTCCATCTGCCTGCCCTGGTCGGATGAATTCACCGATGGGACCGTCTTGAAGGTTGCGAAGGCGCGCTCTGAAAACTGCCTCTGGAATAAGCGTATTCGGTGTCTGACACTCAAAGGTAATTTCATAGAGCGAGTTCTGAAAATCAACGATAGCGTCTGCGAGTTCGACACGTAGAACACTTCCACCAGAGACAACAGCCCTTGCTACAATTTGGTTACCATCACGCGAGATACCTCTGAAATAGGACGATTGGGTTAGAAATCCGCGTGGCATCGTGATCTCAATAATTTTAATTTCTTCGCCCGGTTCCGCCAACGATCGGTCAATTACGAGCGCCACGAGCAATGGCACGGTTGAACTTGCAGGAACAACGCCTTCCTTTTGCCCAACGACGTTAATCTCTCCAACAGAGGTAACCGCTCCATAACTGTTAGCGTTAAGGAACAGACTACCGATAAGTATCAAAGCAATAGATACGTTTTTCATTTTTTAATTATACCTTGCGGTTCGGTCAGGGGGCTTAGCACCTTGACGTTTATTTCCGTAGATCCGCCTGCGCCGTTGTTGCAGGCTATGGGTTTGGATCTAACGCAAATCTCGCTACTGACTGCTGGCAACCGACGACCGACACCTATTAAAGCAACAGATTAAGGGAGAACCGCTGTGTTATATTGTCTTGAAGATTCCCACTCAGCAGTTGAAATCCATAGTCAAGTTGGAGGGCAGTACCACTGATCGGCAGCTTAGCACTCCCACCGAAACTCAGGGTTGTTGCCGAACTCCCTCCATTTTTCACGCCATAACCGCCGCGAACAGCGATAGATTTATTCAACCAGACTTCTATTCCGGTGCGTATATAAATTTCGCCATTGCGAGACGCAACCTCAAAGCTCCCAAGACTACCTCTCAACAAGTTACTGACCGCCGCACCTTGCGCGCTCATCTCCGCCATAGACGCAAGTCTGTATGCCAAACCGGCACGAATGTTTAACGGCACCGAATCCGTCTGCGTGTCAGATATGCTCATATCTGCGGGGAGTAGGTTCTCTACCGCTGCACCAAGACTCAGACTCTGGAAAGGTTTTGCGATCACACCGAGATCAAAAGAGACAGCTGAACTCGAGGTGTTGACGAAATACGGATTCTCTACGACGAATTCATTTGTCTCGTCAAAAGCGGCACGGAAGAGTTTCAGATTTGCACCGATTGCGAATTGTTTGAAAAGCGCACTTCCGTAAGAGAGTCGCAACGTCTGTTCACTATAAATTTCGGAATCCTCTGCCAAACCTCCGAAACCTGCCCCAATTGCCCCAATTCTTCCGAGCGGAATAACACTACTGAGGGCATTATAGGTAATGAGCCCGTTAAAGCGTTGGGCATGCGTAGCACCGAGATGGATCCCATCAATATAACCTAATCCTGCGGCGTTGTAATCTGCAGCGTTACTATCATCAGCGAGTGCGACGAACGCTCCACCTAAACCTAACGGTCTCGCGCCAACACCAATATTATTGAATGTAGCAGCGGCGACAGCTGGAAAAAGCAACGCGATGAGTAGAATTAGACAGAATATATGCTTCAATCTATTATTTCCTTCATAGTGATATATGTTTTTTAGGATTATTTATCTTATTTTTCTGAAGATGTACCTTGAAAGTGCCCCCGTATCAACTCAGTGGAATTCGGGGTTACAAGCCCTCCCACTTTAATTCAGTCCATCTGTCATCGGCACAAAACGGACAGAGATAATCTCGGTGGTTTCGAGAGATTGTACCGAATTCTCACCAGTTTGAAGTCCTTTTTGAATTAAAAGGAGATTTTGTTCAGAACCCCCGACAGGTATCACCATCCTACCGCCCGGCTTGAGTTGCTGAATGAGCCGCTCTGGCACGTCCGTAGGTGCTGCGGCGACGAGCACAGCATCATAAGGGGCGTGTTCTCGCCAACCGTAATATCCATCTCCATTTTTGAGATGAATGTTTCGATAGTTGAGTGCCTTTAATCGCGCTGTCGCACTTTCGACAAGTCCGGGTATAATCTCAACAGAGTACACATCTCTCGCCAATTCTGCCAGTACTGCTGTTTGATAGCCACATCCGGTTCCGATTTCAAGGACTTTTGAAGTTGAAGTGAGCTTCAGCAAGTCCGTCATCAGCGCGACGATATACGGTTGCGAGATCGTTTGGTCAGAATCGATTGGTAACGCTCCATCCTGATACGCCACATTGAGGTATTGCGGTTTTACAAACAGGTGTCGCTCCACCTTTCGCATAACAGCAAGCACTTGAGGATTGTGGATACCACGCGCTTCAATCTGGTTCCGAACCATTTTGCGACGTAGTGTCGCGTAATTCTTGGCGAACAGCATTTTTTCAGTAGTAGTCAGTTTTCAGAGGGCGAGGTGTTTTACTTGGACCTCCCTCGTCAGCGAGCGTTAAACTATTCAGGACTTACGCAAAATCAGTAAATTTCATCTATTTGGACGCATTCGGTGCGGTTGGGGGATTTGGTCTGGGAATAGACCAAATCCATTCCTCGTATTACATTCCGCACCTACCAGGGAAGTGCGTAAGTCCTACAATTTTATTCCACGAACAGGATACAAAAGTGATATTAGTTCCCTACGCTTATATGATAAGGCATAAGAAGAAATAACCGATGCTTTCTGATTGTATTTAGGAGCCTGGCGGTAGTGCTCAAGCCACCGTACTGTGTAATAAACTGCAGCCAAGACTCAGTTCCCACACCGTTGTCTTCCTTGCGCAAGTTTCCTATAGAGGGAACCTGCGGGACAATGTTTTCAAAGGAATTCGGGGTATTTTTGCTTGGGTGTTTTCCCGTCCACAATGAGACGAATGGAAATCCAAAGTTGCCGAGTAGTTGTGACATCCATGTTTTTTTTGGAAATTCGACGATCCCAATTGACTTCTTTCCTAATCCTGCGTGTTCTCGCGCGATTGCGATTGCGAGGCTTAAACCGCCTAACTCATCGACAAGCCCATTTTCCTTTGCCTGTCTGCCTGACCAGATACGTCCCTGTCCAAGTCTATCTACATCCTCGACTGTTAACCCGGTTCGCCCGAGAGCCACTTTTTCAATGAAATCGTCGTAAATCTCTTTAATTTGTTTCTGTACGATCGCTTTTTCAGTAAGTGGATAGTCCCCGTAATCGGTGTAAAAATCAGCATGCTGTCCCCGTTTGAGAATCTCCTTATGGATGCCGAGTTTCTCATAAAGCCCCTTGAAACTATACTTACCACCAACAACGCCAATAGAACCCGTAATCGTTCCGGGTTCGGCAACGATTGTATCCGCGGGAGCAGCGATGTAATAGCCACCTGATGCCGCCACATCCCCCATTGATACCACGAACGGTTTAACCTCTTTGAGTCGTACCAACTCACGCCATATAATGTCAGCGGCAACAACGAGTCCACCACCGCTGTCAATTCGCAACACAACTGCCTTTATGGAATCGTCGTCTTTTACCGCCTTGATAATACCTGCGATTGTATCTGCTCCCATCACCTGAGTACCCATAAATGGGTCGACGAAACTATCACCCGTCAACATCAATCCTTCAGCCTTAATGATTGCAACCTGCGGTCCTGGTACTTGCCACTCTTGCGCGTACAGCCCACTTCTTACGTATTCACTCAGTGGCACCAAATCGGTCCTGGCATCCGTGAGTTCGGTCACGACATCATGCAATTCATCCTCATAGACGAGTCTATCCACCAGTTCAGCGGCAAAGGCTTGACGTGCCGTGTAAGGTCCAGCATCAATACGTTCTTTGACCCCTTCGTGCGTCCATCCACGCCCGGCTGCGATTGCCTCTATGAGTTGTTCATACAGGTCATCCAAAATAATGTTCTGGATCTCGCGGTGTGCTTCAGACATATCGCGTCGAGTGAACGCCTCCGATGCGGATTTGTACTCACCGAGATGCTCAAGATTCGCCCGAATACCGAGCATGTCTAACGCGCCCTTGTAGAAGGAATGCTCTGTGCGTATCCCAATTAACCTGACCTCAGCAGACGGATGGATCAGGATACCTTCGCATGCAGAGGCGACAATATAGTCGCCAGTGGAACAATTAGAGAGGTAGCAGAGCACAACACGTCCTGATTCCCTAAAATCCAAGATGGCATCTGACATCTCTTGAAGCTGAGCGATCCCGTAACCACTCCCGTCAATACGGACAAGAACCCCAGCGACATCGTCATCCCATTTTGCGATAGGTAGGACCTGTTTGAGGGAGGACATCGGTAGGTCAAGGAACGTTCTACGGCGAGGTAGTGGTTTAGTTTTGGGTGCGTTGGAAAAATGAAAATAGCCGACGCTCGACTGTGCTTCTCGATTGTTGTCAAAAGCGTTGCCGGTTCCGAATCCCCAATTTCCGATATTCACACCGAAACGGACATCAAAACTCAGATCATTATTTAGGGTACCGCGGAGCATGAATTCGCGAATCGGGCGGACCTCCAAAGCATAACGGAGTTCTACCCCCTCAATTCCTTGCGTTTTCTGCATGTCAATTGAGAGTGTTGTGCGCCAGGTCCCCGGACGGAGTGCTAATCCCAAACCATAGGTGCGTCCGAGTTTTTCTCCAAGCAACTTAGGACGATTGAGATCGCGTGCGGCTGCGCCAATTGAGAGATAACGTCGTCGATACATTAAGCCCATGGAGAGCGAACGAAATCTGTCGTATCCCTCATTGTCTGAATTCATCCAACTGTAACTCGTCCCCCAATAGAGAGCACTTCCGAGATGATAGCCACCCGAAAACGTATAGCGCGTGAAGTCAGTATCAGCATCGGCAGTGCCGAATTCTATACCGAAACCTGCGCCAGGGACAGCAAGAAAGAAAGCGTCATCGCCTGCCCAATCGCTTTGATATGTTCGGAGGTAGTATAGGTTCAGACCGTGTCCTGCGGCAAGTCCAGATGGATTAAAGAAGGTAGCAAGGGCGTCATCACTCATAGCGATGGAACTTGAAGGTAAGTGGGTACGTGCCTTTGGCGGCGCAGCAACACAAAATGTGCTTATCCCACAGATGAGTGCCGCGGAGATAACATTTCTACCAATGTGCCCTAAATGCTTGCTAAATAAAGATGGAACCATTTTTTTATGGTTATCGGTTGTCGGTCGTCAGTTGCCGGTTAAGAGGTTTTCGTTTAACCAGGGTCCTCTTTAACTGATAATTGACAACTCCTAAAACTGATAATTGATAATTGACAACTCCTAAAACTGATAACTATAAAATACCACAAAAAGCGTAGGGATTGCAATGGAAATGCTAAGACCTAAGACCGTCGAGCGTATTGCGGGAACAATTCGTCATGGATATTACTACATTGCTGGAGATGGATTTGTCGTTTTGCGTCCGCAGTGTCAACCATCGTTGGGAAAAACATGCCCGCGCCTGTCTCAATTTTATATCCGCCTGCTGAATGGACGCTCAAGTACTGATGAAGCGTCTCTAAATCTGGCTCGGTCGTACAATGTTGTGTGCAATTCATGGTGAACATCCGTCTCCGGGTCCCACCCCCAAATGCTGCGTGATAGGTGTCGTGGTTGAAGATCACGACATCGCCGGGTGTGCTCTCCAATGCAACACTGGTTGGAAAATCGCGCGGCGGTATACCGTATAACGCCTCTGATTGATTTGGATCGATTTTTCCGGCTCTGACGAAGTGCGCCGGATTCTGGCTACCGGGAATGATCCGTAAGCAGCCTGTGTCTCTCGTCAAAGGATCGAGATAAAATGCCACCTTACAAGCAAAGAGGCGTCCCCAGCTTCCATCAGGATGCCAGCCGGTATCGCCGGTGTAATAGTTCCCATCGCCCCCAGCGTAGTTGAAGTCTGCACCGATCACACCACCGATGAGTCCTTTAACTCGTTCATCATCAAGGAGGGTACAGAGTCGAGGCCGATGCTCTATCGGACCACCGAACATTGTGCGGCTTGTGCCATCATGATTTTTGCCGCTTCCAAATTCCTGAATCGATACCTCAAATTCTTCGATTATCCATTCCATCTCGCTTGGGGAAAACATGCCCGGTATTGCGAGATAGCCGAAAGTATTGAAAAAATTCACTTGATGTTCTGTCAGTTTCATATTTTTAACTTTCCTTGCGGTTGGGTCAGGTGCGTTGTTTAGACTACTCCCATCGTGCCCAGGTATTTGGTGTGACATAGCCTTCGCCAATGTAAGGATCTTCGCCTGCGACGGTAACAACGCCGCGATAATTCCGCTGTCCCTTCCAGCCTAACCACGACGCTGTTGAGCAATAGTGGCTCACAAGGATACGCCGAAATGTATCGCTCCGATTCTTCTTGGAACGGTGTAAAAGGTAGCCGTTGAAAAAGAGAACGCTACCGGCTGCCATCTCAATCGGGATTTCGCCGGTGTCATCAAACCCGGCTGCTTCGTGACAACTGTCGAATTCATGGCGTTTGTCGTGTGGGAAACGGTCATAAATTACACCAGAGCGGTGGCTATCGGGTAAAACCCAGAGACAACCGTTTTCAACTGTGGCATCATCTAATGTAATCCACACACCGAGCAGCGATCGATCACGCGTCGGAATCGGGTGTTCGTCCTGATGCCATGGGTTCCCCGTATGTCCCGGTACTTTGCTCAACATCATCGACTGCATACATTTCACACCACCCTCCCAAAATGGGATGTGTGCCCCAACAATCGTCCGAAGGACTTCACAGATTTTTGGATGTTCAATATAACGCCGAATTAAGGGACTAAAGACATGTGGTTCGCCAACACACATGATTCTATCCAAAACTTCCATTTCGCTTGCCGTCTCCGGCATCGGTGGGATCGCCTCACAGGGGTAATCTCCACGGAATATTTTTAGCATCTCTGCTTTCAGGTCATTACATTCTTCCAGTGTAATGATATCTGGAAGCAGTAAATAGCCATCATTGATGTATGATTTTGCCCAAAGATTGGACTGCTCTTGTACCATTTTCAGATCCTTTGTCGCCGCAGTTTGAAATCGTGGGTTATTCTGCCCGGATAATGCGCCATGTTTCCGCTTCATTCGCGAAAACCAACGTCAATTTGCCAGATGTCTGTTCAACCTGACCGTTCACTTTCGGGGCATATTGCAACGTGTAGCCACCCGTTACAATCGCCGTATCATCAACTATGTTCGGATGGATGTCAATGTTGGTCAGTGTCATATCAATCTGATGATAAACTTCAAAAAACTCGGACACCTTTGTTTTAACGTCTTGATATGTGCGACCATTGGAGTGATACACCTCTGAAAAACAGGACATAACCTCCGTTAGGTCCGCCATGTCGTATCCGAGTTCATATCGGTTTAAGACGCGCTGAATAATCTCTTTGATCGTCGGTTCGGTTTGATTTTCACCTTTCTGTGTCTCTGTTGCTACAGGATGCGCCATTGATTCTGGCGGGATCCCTTGTGCAATCTGTTTGAGTGTATGCACTTCCGGTGCGGCATACCCCCAAATTTCCAATTCCATAACTCTTGCAGTGCCTTCCACCTCATATACAGGTCGCTTGCCTGCCATGTGTTGGTAATTGCGGACCGTATCATTCGAAGAAACAGGAACGAGCCGGACCTTGCTGGCTATTAGGCGCTGGCGGACTTCATGAACCCGCTTACCTTTGGTATTATCTCGCGCTGTATACTGCTTGTCTTTCGTATCACCCGATGGAATAAGTCCCCAACCGGTGCCGTGCCAATACTCAATCCGATAGTCCTTCAACCCAAATTGCGGTGCAGGATATTTCTCGGAGTCGATCGTCCACATAACAATTTTACGAATATCGACCGGTTTAGCGAGCGTCACGGATACATAAGAACGCTTGTTAAGATCTGAGGTCCGCAGATGCTCTAAACTACTCCCCCATCCACTGCCTTCATCCCACGTCTCAGAGTTAGTATCACCATCAATTATCTCTGCTGCGCGATGGTTTGGAACGGATTGTGAAGCATCCGCGATTGCCCCATTTCGGCTCAGCGCAAAATTGATGAGCGGTGGTGGCGGTTCTAAAAGATGTTCCTGCAAAGTTTGCGATTTACAACCGATTATCGAAAGTAAGAGCGTCAGACATGTACATATACGCAGCATTGTTAACCTCCTTTGCACTTGATCTACTCCTAAATCCAGAGGCATTAGGAGTATGTTGTTAACGCAATCCTATCCAACAGTTCTTGGCAATGAAGTCGATAACTACCATAAATCCATAGAGTTAAAAGTATCGAATTCGTGAACATTCATACAGCAATTGCAATGCGGATACATTTTTTTACTGCGACCCAGTCCGAAGATGATAGGTGTCCAATGACTGCCAGTACTTCGCTCTGTGGAAGTGTCACGAGAAACGTTCTAAATGCGCTTGGTCGACGTAAGCCAGCTTCCGTCCAGTTAGTAATCAAGTGATCCGTTGGTGTAATGGCAACTGCTAAGTTAGTTGTTACGGCTCCAAGAATCACATCTCCAAGAGTAGCATGATAATCCCCTGTTGAAATAACCACTGCTGGTCGCCTTTTAACACCTGTGACTCCTGGAAAGTCGGCGATAATTACATCTCCGGGCTTCAAGGTGTCCATTCATCCCACTCCTTATCACCATCGACATCCCACCAACCCGTTGATTCTACACTTGAAGTAACGGCTGCAAGTTTTTCTCCATCAGTAAGAAGAGCATCCGTAGAAAACCAATGCGCGTTCAATACATCAACAAGGACATTTTCCAACTGGACCCCTTGCCTTTTTGCAATTTGATGGGCACGCTGGTACACAGCGTCTGGAATATTGAGTGTGATTTGGTGTCCCATTATTCAACCTCCTTATTTCCGACACGTAAATTATGCATGAGTCTAACCGTAGGCTAACTATCTCAACACTGCTAAGCGTCCGAGGGTCTGTGCTGTCTGGTCTCCCGCGACAGCACGTATCCTGAAAAAATAGACACCATTGGCAAGTAATAGACCGTCAGCGTCTCGTGCATCCCACATAAACTCGTTGTAGCCTTCGTTTCCAGAAGCCCCTTTCAAGACATTTACAACCCGTCCGGATGTAGCATAAATCGTGATAGAGACTTCATCTGAATCCAGTGATAACTGATAGGTAAATGTTGTTTCTTCTTTCAGAGGATTCGGGAAGTTATGAACATCCCAAATTCGGTAAGGGGTTTCCTCTGGTGAGAAGCCCTCATCATGTTTCTGGAGCGTCTTATAATCGAAACTCGTTAACCAAGCGACTTCTGTGTTTAAGGTACTCAGTAACTCCGCTTCAATCGTCCGATGCGAATACCCGAAGAGTGGGATAAATTCCTCAATTCCTTTGATATGTGGTTGTATGGACTTTGAAAATTCTATTGCACTCGTGATTTTGGCACGGATTGCCTGCTCTGTTCCAGGCTCATAGCCGAGTGCTATCGCTTCTACCAACTTGGCTCGACTTTCAAAGAACAGGACCCACAGTTCCATTAAGTGGAGGGCATCGCGTAAATCCTCGGTTGCTTCCAGATCAAAAGGCTCTGCGATCTCACTTGCTACTCGTATCTCGTTTGCCGCCTGCTGTTGTGGTGCCAAAAGTGCCGTGAACCGGTCCACAGCGAGTTTCGCAATCTCCAGTTCCGGGATAGCCAACGTATCTTCAACAGCCCGTGGTCCAATCAATGTCCAGAACCGCGTTGCGAGTCCGGCGGATCCGCTGCCATAAGTGCCACCTACAGTCAAGGATCCCGCATAATCCGTGAAATAACTTGCCATGTTCCATCCGTTCACCCGCAAGGCATTCAGAATATGTGGCGCGGCTTCGGTGCCGTACCGGGCAATCAACTCGTTTCGGAGGAGTTGATAATGATCAAGGTTGATATCCCAATTAAGGCTTGCACTGACAAGGCGATCGAGGTACCCTAACCCTTGTGTCGCGCCTTGGACAGTAAACCCACCGAGACCGATGACCTCGGGGTTATTGGCAAGTTGCCGAACACCTTGCACGAACAGATCACTCTCGAGCATCCAGAGCGGCATCACCTCCTCTACTTCATGCGAAAGGACTATAAAGCGATGCCCGATTTCTCCGAGTGCCCTGACTTGTGGGATAGGTAAGCCTGCGCTCGCGACGGGTTCGCCATCTGCGCCCCATTTCCGCGAGAAAATAGTTCCTTTCGGCAGCTGCTGTGCATAAACGCCAGCGGCATCCTTGAGCCAACTGCTGTCATACCCGGAGATATAAAATTTGAAGTCCGGACGCACTTCGCGAGCAGCGTTGATAATCGTAAAGTAGACTTGCCAAAGTTTTGCTTGTCCCTGTTCCGTCCTATCACCACAGTCAGGACAATCACATGCGCGTGTCTCATGCCCCCAAGAACGTAGATGAAAACCGGCAAGCGCAGGATAGGCGCGCACGATCGACTGTGTCAGTTCCCTCGCAAGCGTATGAAACGCGGGTTTTGACCAGCAGAACGGACGATAAGATACCTCATTCCGAGAAGCCCCGTAAAGCACCCTCGGTCCAAGAACATCGGGACGCTGTTGAATCAGTGCCTCTGTCGGTTCGCCAGTTACATACATGAAAAGATAGGCATCAATGCCACGCCGTTCGAGTGCATCAAACCGATTTTGTAGCACTGCGATGCGTTCTCGCCGCTGTCCTATCGGTTCATCCTGCAAAGCTTCAAACGCGGGGGCATCCACATATTTAAACGCCGTCCCGAACCCATCTTCAATACCTGTGCCTGTCCAAACGCCTTCGCCACCACTCATGTTGATACGGTGGCGTGCAAGCCAATCCGGATCCTCTATCTCCAAGACAGCACGCACCGGATAAAATGGTGATGAAGTCTCGTTCATGAACGGCACGAGCAGTGCTTGTGCTTTGGCGACGGGTAACTCTGGATGGACAGGCTTTAAACCCGTCAACGCCGTAATACAGTTTTCAATGAAGGCATACGCGCCATAGACCACGCCTCTCTCGGTATGCGCTGTCACAACAATGACGATCTCTGTGCCGACCTCTACCGTTTTGATACGATAGCCTTCGTCTCCGAGTTCTTTTGCCAACGCCAGTTCCACGTTCGCCTGTAACCCTGCTATCGTCGGATTCGAGCTTGGGGTGCCAAGCACAATCACCGTTTGTGTCTCCGTTGGTTGACGATTGGTACGGATGTCGAGTTTGGCACCTGTGAATTGTTGGATAAAAGATTGGATTTCGGCGGCGGCGAACTGTTCCTGTTCCGAGGCGTTCGCGCCGACCTGAAGTGTCGCTCTCGGTTCACCAGATACCGCAATCGGAATTTGATCGCTCCTCACTGGTAGGACGAACACGACAATGCAGAAGATAACCGTTAGCAAAGAAGCCATCAGCGGTCGGCAGTCAGCAGTCAGCAAAGAGGATCGTGTAGCGGTGAAAATCGTTTGCAACTGACGTAATGATTTACTGACCACTGAAAGTTTTTTTTCGGAAGAAAAAAAACGACCTGATTGCCAACGGCTATTCTTAGTGAAGATGTTCACCCTCAAATCCCTGAAAGAAATAGATAACGCAAAAGGTCAAGACGAATCCGATGACAAAAAGCACTTTTTCAAAACGGCTCAGGTTTCCTATCTTCTCGACAGTATAGTTGCCTCGAAACCCGTCCATCACAACATGTAAAAGCGTACCAACAGCGAATGCTGTCAGATAGTCTGCCAATTCACCGAACGCCCCACGGAGGAGCTGTTCCCCGAGTGCTGCTCCGATAACCGGTCCAAGTATCAGCGGTGTCAGTCGAAGCAGTGCCTTACCAAAGGTATGATTTCGGAGGAGCGCGACGGCGATAAGTGTCCCGACTGGTAGACGATGGACCAGTATGCCAAATGCAAGTGCTCCACCAAGTATCTCCTCTCTCGCGGCGATAACCAAATTAAGTCCGTCTGCCAGTGAATGCAACGATAGTCCGAGAACGGTTAAGTTGATGCCCCATCTCTTGTCTGCCCTGTTTGTGTCCCTCTCCGTGTCGCCGCGTCGATGTGTCGTGAGATGTTCTACTGCTGAAATTAGGAAAAACCCACCCCACATCACAAGGATTGTGATGTAACCTACCTCGGTGTAAAGGTGCATCATCATAATTAAGACGATGCCGAGTACTGCGCCCGCCGTCAATCCAAAAATGTGTCCGAAATGTTTTTGCCGTCCCCGCGAAACAAAAGCGATTCCCGCTCCGAGTGGAACCGTCGTCACCGCAATTGCCAGATAGAATGTAAGCATAGTATAACTATAGCAGAATTTGGATCGTAATGCAATTTTTTAATTTTACCTTGCGGTTCGGTCAGGTGAGTTGGGATCTGAAAGTGCCTCTCCGTATATCTGAAGAAAGGGAAACACCGTATCAAAAACCCCTATCAAAAACCCCTCCGTTCCGCTTGCGGGCTACGCGCTTGGATTTATCTTTTTCCACCAAAACTTCCAACCCCGTAGCGACGGGGCCCCGCCCGACTGTCTTAACGGAAAATCCGCAAGGATAACGGACACAACGACACAAGCACAAAAAATTAAAAACCCACTTTCAGATTGCTGAATGGATTTAATTTTTTTTCCTTGACGCTTTTGCACATTAATGTTAGCATTAATTTTGCAACAAACAAATAAACGCGAACAAAACCCGAGTGGGTATTACGTTTACAATCTGTTATATCGTAAAGGACACATATAAAATGTTAGACAAAATCTTTGATGTTATCGTTGGATTCATGCTTAATCGAGATCTGGATAAGGAGATCGGCATTCGGCACAGTTTATTGAACGGTAAAATCGTACAGATTCCTTCAAAAATGTTAGACAAACTTATTAATCTTATAATGAGCACTCGGTATTCTTACTACTTGAAGATGCGAAGTAATATGCTCGAGGGTGGTATTGTTGAGATGCCTTCAAATATCTTTGATTGGAAAGCACTTGAACGCGCCAGTAGTTATCTACGCGTCTATATGGAAGAATGCCATGACGGGTTCAAGGAAGAGTATGATGGAAATTTTCTTGATGAAGATTTTAAAGAGTGGTTCCGTTATTACCATATCGAACGCCCTGAACAAGAATCAGCGAAAAAATCCATATCCGCGGCTTTGCTCGCAGACGATTTGCCAAGGGTTTGAGGTTAAAGTTTCAAGATGCCGGATTTGGCGAGAGATTCAGACCGGCATCTCATCATAAGTCCGCTTATCTAATTCCCGCCCCGTTTTCGATTTGCGTTTGCCTCCCCACTGCTTAAAGAAAAACGGCACTTTTGCATCCGCACACTGGTCACGGATATCAATCACCCATTTTTCCTTCATCTCGCGTGCGCCGGGACCGGATTCACCACCCACGATAACCCAACCTATTCCATCTAACATTAAATTTGGAAGCGCGCCAAGCAGGGGTTCAAGCGAGAGAAATTTGATCTGCGCGCCGGTTTGTCTGAGCGCATTAATCCGATGGGTCACTCGATTGTCCTCAACACTAACCCCCATCCAAACATTCGGGGACCATGGTAACTTCGGGCTGAATTCCAGCAGTCGCTCGGATCGCTTCGTCAAGACTTGGAATTGGTGCCAATGTGCCTTTTCCATAACAGAAAAAACTTTCTGAATATAAGCCAGCTCAATCTTTTCATGAAACAGGTCGCTCATGGAGTTAACGAAGATCCGACGAGGTTTTTTCCACTTCAGTGGTTCGTCAAGCAGTACCGGGACAGGGAGCACCCGTTGTGTCCACCGCGGTCCTGCTTTGGTATTCTCAGCCAAACCTTCGTAAGCCAAACCTTTGCCTGAAAATCGTGCCGCTATCCGTTCGGCGTAACAGAACCGACAGCCCTCTGAAACACGGGTGCACCCGCGCACTGGATTCCATGTGGATTCTGTCCATTCGATTCTTGAGGATTGAGTTGCCATTTTGTTCTCCTATACGCGCTTCATTTTCTTGCCCAAAAACAGGCAAAACCGATAAATCCGCCTATGACCATGACGCAGTAGACCCCAAAATAGACCCATATATTCAGCAGGTACGCCAAAAATAATGCACCTACAAAGACGATAACAACAAGTCCACTACATAAAAGAGGGATCCAAGATTTTGAAGCCATCTGTTTCTGGATAAATTCTTCAGAGAGCGGTAATCCGGACCGAGGCTTTGGGTATAAGAGGATATAATAGAGTAAGCTCATGAATCCGGGTAAAACGTAAAATACGCCAAAAACCCCCCAAATAAAAATAGCGATGCAAGACATAAGAATCGTAAATGGGACGGCAATATAGAGAAGGGCAGCTGCCTGCACACCTCGCCACAAATCACGCGATGTCGAAAACGGCGCAAGTTTCAACACCCACGACGCTTTCCAATGTTCTGAATACCTGACAGGTAAAAGGAAGCCACCGATAAAACTTGTACCCGTAAAGCAGAAAAAAACGGAGAAACCTGGGCTTAGCCCGATGACATAGGACTCATAAAAAAACTTTAGGGATAATACCTCATCCTGAGCAAAGATAACCACCATTATCAGGATAGCCCCAATCAAGGCAAAGAACTGTCGCAGTATATGCCTATCGCGGCACAGATACGCAGCACTGAGACAAAACCCAGCACGCATCGTAGAATTTCGGAAGAGTCTCGCAAACAGCGGTGTTTTCACCCGTAACTCGGATTTTTGTCCGCTACCAGACTCCAGCAAGTAAGAGAGATATTCTGAATAACTTTTCGCGATACTCCGAAGTGGAACCAACACCAAAAAGAGCGTTGAAGCAACAGCTAGTCCTGCTAAAATCAGAAAATGCCGTTCTATTTGTCCCATTACAAGCGAAACTGCCCCGGCAAACCAACCGTTCGGAAGCGCATAGAACCATTTCAGAACTGAAGTCAGCCTTTCTGTTGAGGCCTCCCGTGGTAAACGAGTCGAGAGAACCCACAGCAAAGGAAAAAGAGCCGGAAACACAAATTGCGCGTACTGTGCAATATTTCGGGTACCCTTCTTGGTGTAGAGTTTCGTCAAATATCCCGCAAATACAGTCATCACACCAATCGTGAAAAAACCGGACATAAAGACGATCGGCAGATATACAAACGGAAAAAGAAATTCGAGTCGAGAAGACTCTCTGGCATGGATCCAGATACCGCAGAAGGCAGGTAAGAGATTCAAACTTGCTAACAACAAGACAGTGTAAGTGAGGAGTTGTGTTAACTTCACAAGAAAATAGGTTCGCGACGTTACTGGGGTATGCGCCACAACAGGGTAGTTAGTAGGACTGAGAAGGATATCAAAGTATGGGACGGTCCAGAATGCTACGACCATCATAGACATCGTTATACCTAAAAGTGCATAGGTGAACACATCCAAGGAAAGGAGCAACGTGAATGCGATCGAGAGACTCATGACGAAGCAGAAAACACAGGTCAAAGCGAGCGATAAGTTGGCACCGCGCTGCCCTCTAAGAGCGCGCTTCTCCACCAATTTCTCTGTGTTTAAAAGATACCTATACTGGATTGGGGAGCCGCCGAGCATTTCTACTATTTTTTCGCGCAACTTGTAAGCGGAAAACTTGCTGTTGGTTGTCTCAAGCATCCGAGGTGTCCTCCATCACAATCCGAACCGCTTCCTCGGTTTTTTCATCGAATCCTGTTGTTTCCGTCAATTCCGCGAAAATCTCGTTGAGTGCCGTCTGATTCGTCTGCTTGCGCAATTCCGACACCGGTGCGTCGGCGATAAGCTTCCCAGCGTTGATAATCATAATTCGTGGACAGAGGGTCTCAGCGACTTCAAGAATGTGTGTACAATAGAGGATCGTTTTTCCTAACTCGGCTAAGCGTTGCAGCACCCTCTTCATGAGTGTCACTGTTGTTACATCCAGATTAGTAAAGGGTTCATCTAAAAAGAGGACATCGGGGTTATGTAACAGGGCAGACATAATCAACCCCTTTTGGCGCATGCCTTGTGAAAAGCCGCTTATCCTTTGGTTCGCCTGCGCATCCATATCGAACAGTCTTACCAAGTCCGTTATTTTCTGTACGATTAACACTTCCTCTACGTGATAGAGCCTACCCATTAATTGTAGATGTTCTACCAAAGTGAGGTGTTCGTAGAGTTGGGCTTCTTCTGGGACGTATCCGATATGCTGTTTGAGCTCAAGCAACTCGGTTTCGGCATTATATCCGGCGACCGAGATCTCACCGGATGTCGGTTGAAGCAAGCCGACGAGCATTTTAAGGGTTGTACTTTTTCCTGCTCCATTGGGACCGAGATAGCCGACGATTTCACCTTGTTGAATGTTGAAACTAATGTCGTCAACTGCCGTAGTCCGTCCATATTTTTTTGTGAGATGCGAAACGCGAATCATGTTTTTGTGTATCCTTGAAAGTGGCTGTTAGTAATCAGTGGTTCGTTATCAGAAAGCGTCGGGATTCGGAGATCCCTCCTACAGAGACTACAGAAGAAGGGAAGAAAGGTATCAGTAGACAGTCGTTTTAATTTATGATACCATATTCAGACATTCCTATTCATAACGATTCTACACAGATACCCGTCTACGGGATTTCAAAAGGAAGAAGATAGCCTGCAACAACGGGGCAGGCGGATATACGGAAAAGCATGTTATTTATCCAATCTACCGTGACCGAACCGCAAGGAAGAATTAAAAAATGGAATTCGTCCAGTTGACAAACGCACAACGTGAGGAATTTGAGGAGAACGGATACTTCATCGTGCGGTCGGTCCTTGACAGCGACATGATAGAGCGCTTGACCGAGGCAGGAGACCGGCTCATGGATTCGTTTGAATATAACGGCTATTATGCGCATAAGCGAGACGGTTTGGTGCAGGAACGTGTCTTCGCGGAACTCACATCGCAGACAAAAGCGATTCCCTTGATCATCCAACTGCTTGGCACAAATATCCATATCACGAATACTGCGCTCATCTACAAACATCCGCAACCGCCTGAGAAACTGGAAAGCCGTGGATGGCATCGAGATGCGGGTGTATTTTTAGATCTCGGACACAAGGATTGCCCACGCGTCGGCTTGAAAGTAGGATACTGCTTGACGGATTTCACCGTGCCAAATTCCGGTGGGACGCTGTTTGTTCCAAAAAGCCATGTATTGGGTGAACCGCTGGGTATTCCTGAAGGCGAGATTGATCCGATTGAACCTTATGATGAACCTGTCTTGCGGGCAGGCGATGCGTTTTTCTTTGAAAACCGTATCTATCACACCGCGGGTATCAACTTTACAGAGAATGTCGCTAAAGTCGTTATCTACGGATACCACTACGCATGGCTCAAACCGGAGGATTATCTGTTGTATTACAACGACACACTGCAACCTGAAGAGAAGGTGATGGAAAATCTCGATGACCTTGGCAGGCAATTTCTCGGTGGTGGTGGAAACGCAGCGTCGCAGTGGGCAGCAGACCATAATTTGCAGTTTGATGACGTCCCACACGTCGTGACAATTTAACTAACTTTTCCTTCCAGAACTTACGCAAGGCGCAATGAATTGCGCTACTACAAACCGCTATGCTTTGGAGAAATGCTCGTATTTACAAGAGGTCTGTGTTCATAGCGAGGCGATCTATCGCCTATTTGCGAGCATCCCATCCTCTCAAAACTGATAGAAGGCGCGAGCGTTTTCCGCCATGATTTTGCGTTTGAGCATTGGCGAGAGGTTTTTCGGAAGTGCCTGATCCGGGGAATCGAAGTCCCAGTGCGGATAGTCGGTTGCGAACATCAACTTATCATCGGAGTCGAGTTGCGCGAGCAGTTGATCAAAGTATTCCTGTTTGGGTGGTTCTTCAATCGGCTGCGTTGTAACCCAGAAGTGTTCCCGGATATACTCAGAAGGCAACCGTTTCAACTCAGGCACCTCATCGTGTAGTTTTTTCCATGCCCGGTCAAGTCGCCACATCAACGGGGGTAGCCAAGCGAAACCGCCCTCAATGAGAGCTACCTTAAGCGTTGGGAATTGTTCAAAGACTCCCTCACAGACCAGACTGGTTACCTGTGTCTGAAACGCCTGCGTCATTCCTGCATGATCTTCAATGTAGTGTGAGGGTCTACCGACAGCGGTAATCGGTCCGACACCCACACCGGTGAAGTGGATGCCGATCGGGAGGTCATGCTCGACTGCCGCTTCATACATCTTCCAGTATCTACGTCGTCCTAAAGGTTCCATCGTGCGAGCGAGCAGCAGTATTTGCACGAACCCTGGATGGTCTGCCACTCTATTAATCTCGGCGGTGGCGAACTCTGCGTCGTCGCATGCGACGATGATTGAGGCGCGGAGTCTCGGTTCTTTTTCAAGCCACTCTTCGATTTGCCAGTCGTTCACGGCACTCGCCCACGCCGCGGCGAACGCGAGATTGGGCATCTCACAGACCGGGGTCAAGCAGTTGAGGACACCGTATTCGATGTTGAATGCGTCCAGCAGTTGCTCACGTAGGAAATCAAGATCGGATCCGGGGCGATGTCCGGAGGGTGTCCACGCATCGTATCTCGCACCGAAGGGGTGGGCGCGTGGGATATATGCGCCGACGCGGTCGGTTGTACCGACCCTACTGTGATGCTTGCGCCACCGTTCGGAGAGATAGGGGTATAACACCGTCTCGGAAGCGAGCGTGTTATGTACATCACAGTCGATCACTGATGGTCTTTGTTGTTTGGGTGTCTCTGTTTTTGCCATCTCTTTCCCTCCTTTTATGCTATCTGTTAAAATTATACACTTTATCTCGAAAAATGTCAATTTCAGGGCGGGTTTAGGAGAAGATCAGTGTGTCTTTTTCTCAAAGTGTAGATTTCTAACCCGGTTTCCCGTCAATCCAAATCCTGTAATGTTCCCGGTGTCGTCTCGGACAAAGTGAATCTCTGGAAAAAACCACGCGTCCCCACGGAAATGACCGTCGGCGTAGGTTAGCACTATGTCATCGTGCCGTCTGTGTTGCGCCACGAGTCCTTCTTCGCGCACACCGATGGTGTAGGTTGTATCGAGTTCCTCGATATAATAATCTCCCGCGAATTCTGCCAACTGTTCCGGCGACAGAGGCTCAGATTGAATACCCTCATTCGGTTCCGTTGCTTTTTCTGGTTCAGAGGTTGCTACGGGAGCGAGAACATCCGCAAGATAGAGATCGGCGACCTTTTCTGCCAAACTGAGTGGATTAAAGGTGTCGAGATTGCATAGGATGACTACGCCAAATTTCTGATCCGGAAAACGCACCAAATGACTCCGAAAGCCGCGCCATGATCCGCTGTGTCCGACCGTTTTTAGCCCTCTATATCTACCGATGTTCAGCCCAAAGGCGTAGTCAATTTGCTCTCCGTTATTCAGCACGCCACGCTGGTGCATCTGTTCAATCACTGTTTGTTCGCCGATACGCGTGTCATCAAAATTCAGAATCCATTTCGCCAGATCCTCCGCTGTTGAATAGAGGGAACTTGAACCGAGAGCGGTTGTATTGTTGACAGCATGTTTAAACCCACCGTTTTCGATGGCTTGATATGAATACGCCCGGTTTTTCAGAATCATTTCGTAGTCATCGTGAAAGTGGGAGTTCGTCATGCCGAGCGGTTTGAAGATGTGAGCATCAGTCCACTCTCGGAATGAATCCTCAGTTACTTTTTCAACGATTTCTGCCAATAGATTGTAACCGGTATTGCTGTATAAAAACGCTGCTCCTGGCTCAAAATTGAGTGTCTTCTGATGCCTCGCCATTTTCAAGATGTGTTTAAACGAAATTACGTCATCCATCATATCACCTGCGATGACAAGGGATTGCACCCAATCCCGCAGTCCACTGGTGTGATGCAGGAGATGCCGAATTGTGATTGTGTTTCCAAAATCCGGCATATCGGGCAGGTAGGTTCGGATATCGTCATCTAACGAAAATTTCCCTTTGTATGATAATGTGGCGATAGCGAACGCCGCGAACTGCTTGGACACTGAAGCGATATCGAAAATGGTCGTCGTCGTGAGTGGGATGTCATATTCCAGATTCGCCGTCCCGTATCCCTGTTTATAGACGACTTCACCATCTCTGGTAACTGCCAAGGCGGCACCGGGAGAATCTGATTTGTTCCATTCTGCAAACAGCTGATCGACTTTTGCTTCAAGTGTCTGAGTTGCCATAGCCATTCCTCTTATGGTGGATTATAGAATTACCTATACACTATAAAGGCGAGGTTAGGAAACCTCGCCAGCGGGGCGGTAGATTTTCGCTTCTATTAAAATGTAAACTTATTTTCATAATTCACCATAGTATTTGTAAACAGTCCCTGTTCCAAATTATTGCGTATGTCGTCAATGTGTTCTTTGAGTGTCATTACTTAATAAGGAACCTCTTCAACTCCAACGAAAAATTCAGTTCCAGTGTGAGTTCACCGAAAATTTTTCCACAGACTAATAAGTTTAATATCTCCATTATATAAAATTTTGTTCAGATGTCAAGGAAAAGGTCAATGCAGCAGCGTAGGTTGGGTTGAACGGAATCCACCAAAACTCTGAAAAGTAACCCAAAAATCAAGTCTGCTCCATATCACCTACATCCAACAACACTGAGTGAAACCCAACATCTACGCAGTTTCGGGAACTCTGACAGTATGAAGTTGGGTTTCGCTGCGTTCATGAGTGGATATACCGATAGGTCGGATTTCACGGGCATTTGGAACCCTCACATCCCTGTTTTCTATTCCGCTCTACCCAACCTACGGGACCCCGAAAACCCTAAATCGACACCCATGGGTTTTACTTCGTTCTACCCAACCTACAATTAAGCGATATGGTTAGGAACCACACCTACCGCTTTGGGATATGTCAGACTAAAGATTATAGAATTTATGGGCATTTTCAGATAGGATTTTGCGCGCCAATGATCGCGGGAACTGGGCAGGGAAGGCTTCGTCGGGAAAGTCGAAAGGTCAGTGAGGTTTCTATTTTTTCAAGAATCGCATATAGGTTGAATCTAAATAAGATAGGGTCTCAGGTTGCATAAAACACCTATGTAGCCCAACCTATTAGTTCGAGGCACAGGATGGCACAAACTAACAGTTTGTGCTACAACAGATTTACACTATAAACGCTTAAGGCAAACTCACATTTGTATAGTTTATTGGGATTTTTTCAGTTTCCCCCAGTGTGTCAGCAGTTTGTCTTTTGGGTCAACTGATAGAAAGCCGGTGTCATAAGCTTCAACGATTGGCGTAAATTTAAAAGTAGTAAATTTACCATCCACACCTTCAATACCACCTAAGACATAGATGGTACCCTTCACAACAACAGCGGCCATCGCCTCTTTTGGGGTTGTTAGTGACTCCACTTTACGCCATTTGTCAACCGTTGGATTATAAACATCAACATCGCTGATGTATGAAAGCCTATTTTCCCGATTAACACCACCTATTGTATAAATCTCATTATTAACAACGACAGAGGCGAACCCAAATTTGAACATTGGCATGTCTGCTCGCTTCTCCCATTTATTAATCAACGGATCATAGACCTCGACGAGATCTGTCGGCATAGGCTTGAAAGGCATCTCCTCAACCCTCCCACCCATAACGTATATCTTTCCATCAACGACAGCGGTCGTAAAGTCCATTATTTCGCGAGCATCATGTTCTCCTTTCCTTAACAATTCCAGAGAAATTCCATTCTTTTATTCCTTAAGCCGTCCCCATACCGTTGCGAGTTTTCTTTGCGCGTCAACTGCGAGTGTATTTCCAGTCTTTGCGCCATTTTTACCTACCAGATGATGTGCGTTGCCCGATGCGTCTGAGAATTGCCGTGTTCCGCTCGGTTCATCAAAATGCCACAACGCAATCGTCTTTGCGTCATCCGTGAACCTTCTGCGCGGCGTGAAACCGTTTCTATCCACATCGTAGCGAGCAACCGTCGAGATACGGACCTCATCAATACATCCCGCAAAGGAACCCCAAAAGTAGTCTTCGCGAATCTTAATTTTCTCTCCAAACCCGCCAAGTGTAAAATCCTTTGGGTACTGGAAGTGTGAGAGATCGTGTGCGAGCGTTGTTCCTTGCGGTAAGATATGTGCCAAGTCGTTAAGGATGGTTATTGTTTCTCTCCCTTTTGCCTGATATGCGATGTGATGCCATTGGTTCGGCGATAGTGCTACTGGGTGGAACGGTGTCCCAGCGGGCTTTCCCCCAGCCGTAATATGCCCTTGAATTATTAGGAATAAATCCCCCTTCTGCCAATTGATACGTTTCTTTATCTCCCTCCATCCCTCGTCATCGTTCGCGAGGCGCATTCCCACCTGTTGGCTGAGAATCATTGCATATACGTTCTCGTCAGGCGGTGTGGTCAGATACACCCACGCTTCAACAGTGAATTCGTCTGTGCCTTTCGGCAAGAGAACACCGAAGGTTTTAAAGTCTAACACCGCAGAGTCGTCCACTCCGTCAAGGACTAAATAGTTTCCACCGGCGGGGGAAGGGGGTGGGAATGCTTTAGCACTCAACGGGATTAGTGCGATCAGAAAGAGGCATGCAAAAAGCGGTAGATTTTGTAGATATCTCATTTCCGTAATTCTCCTCGATTTTAATTTTATTCCTCATTTACAACTTGATTTGTTGATGAGGTGTCGTTAGATGTTACTTGTTTTCCTTCAAGCAAGATGTAAAATAGCCCGTTCTCTTTAGCACTATCGATCTGGTCGGTAGCACCATAGAGTCTATCATCAGTAATAGCGAGAGAAACAAGTCCACCTGGTACGTCTGTAGGAACCTGCGTCCATTGATTATGGGTATCCAAACGGTAGACACCCCCATCGCTGACACCATAAACTTTGCTCACATCTACAGCAAAGTTATTTATGATAGGACGCTCTCTTGCATTATCGGTTGGCACAAGCCACTGTCCCGCGGTTTTGGAAACCATAACGCCATTATCTGTTGCGATATAAAGGGTTGTCCCTACAAAGACCATATCGTTGAAGCGAGTGAAGCGGAGCGGCAGGCTTGGTGTGACATCTCTCCAACTCTCTCCTTCATCAAACGACTGAAACAATCTACCGTCCCGTTTACCTACGTAGACAGTTTCTCCCAGAACCGCTAATTTGAATCCCTTTCTGAAATTGTTAAAAGGTAGATGACTATCATCTACTAATCCAGTGCTTGTCCATTCCGAATCACCAAGTTTCCATTTGAAAAGCTCTCCCAAGCACTCTATATAAAACACATCACGACTCGCAGCAGCAGTCTCAGTTTTGAGACGACCCCAACGAAGATCTTCTTGATCCTTTGACTTATGATATTTTTCATAGGCAAATTTTTTACGATCGAAAACGGGGACACCTTGAACAGGAATGAGCATATTCCCATCGGTAGATAAACGAAAAATAATCAAATTGTCCCCTACACCTGAAAGAGAATAAAGAACGTCGCCAACAGGTATCAGTTTTGACTCAAAACTCAACCTTGTAGTGGGGATGTTGAGTACAACTTCCTGCCCATGATTCCAAAGTTTTTTCCAAGACCCACCCCCATCCGTTGATTGATAAACTTCATAGCCGGTATGGGCGTATAACCTGTTGTTAAACACGACGAGATCAATTACAATAGTTCCGGTCACACCATTCATAAATATATGCCATGATTCACCTCCATCAGTCGTGCGGTGAATGCCCCATATACTCGCTTTGTGATACTACCCAACGCCTAAAGGCGTAGGCTTCGGTTTCATAGCAACTGCGGTTTTCTCAGAGAGTCCACCGTCTGACTGTCGCTCCACCCGCAGGCTATTATTCCGTCTCCGCCACACTCACGAAGTTGTGATCCAACGGCTTTATCGCGCATTGTTACGCGGGTACCCCAGCCTGCAAAATGTTGATAGCAGCATTTACGTCCCTATCATGGTGTGAACCACAGTCAGGGCATATCCACTGCCTATCTTGGAGTGTTAGATTTTCATTGTGATGTCCACAAGTCCGACACGGTTTTGTCGTGGCTTCCCAACGTCCCGCTTTCAAGAAAGTTTTACCATATTTCGCACACGTCCATTGCAGGATGAGAGCAAACTCACCGAAGGCAATATCAGAGACCTTGCGTCCCCAGAGGCGTTTCATCCCCTCAAGGTTCAAGGTCTCTATCGCAATCGTATCATACTTTCGCACAAGCCGAAGGGCCAATTTGAAGAACCAATCGCGTCTCTTATTGGCGATTTCCTTATGAACACGGGCGAAATGCCACTTTGCACGATACCATGCAGTTGAACCCTTTTGCTTGCGGGAGAGTGCCTTGTTTGCTGAACGGATTGCGTTGAGACCTTGTTTATAGAATTCTGGCGAATCTATTTTCGTCCCGTCTGAAAGTGTGAGAAATGTTTTCATTCCGAAGTCCGCCCCTGCCACATTACCGGTCAAAGAGAGTTTCTCGGAAGGTTCACAGTCCTCACACGTGATGTAGAGATAGTAGTCGCCTACGGGGTCACGCTTGATTGTGACGGTTTTGATACGCCCCGTCCACTCGCGGTGTTTCCAAAATGTGAAGGATTTACCGAGACAGTTGATTTTCAACCGATTGCCTTCTAATTTGAAACCTGCTTGTGTGAACGTCAGTGAGTTATATTTATGATTCGGCTTGATTTTCGGTCTACCGATTTTACGTTTTGTTTTACCGGCTTTGCGATCCTTAAGGTTGTCAAAGAACTTTTCGTATCCCAAGTGAATACGCTTTGCGACTTGTTGGAGGACCTGACTCGGCAGTTGATTCCAATGCGGTTTCGTCCGCTGTTTTAACTTCGTGATATGATTGCAGATGCGGGCAAAGGACGCATATTTCCCATAGATACGATAATAGCGTCTCTGCAACATCAAAAGGTGAACATGCACACCATGCAAATCGTCAATCAAATTGCCGATCTGTATCAAGTTAGATTGATGGTAGAACTCGTATGTTTCTGTTTTCATGGACTTTCATGTATCATGCTTTTAACCCCTGCTAAGTAGGTGGCAGACACATTGTCAAGCGACAATGCTTAGCATGTCTGCCAACATGATACCTGAATCATATCGCATTTCGGACAAAATGTCAACTCTTGTCAGTTATCAGTTACAAGAGAGTGTTTTTGCTTGGGTGTTTCCGTCGTTAAACAAAAATCTCTTCACTGGAAACCGACAACCGACAACCGATAATCAGTTAAGGTGATCGGGGGAATTGGGTAGGGAAACTCGCTAAATCGCCAGTTGTGAGGAACACACAGGAACCCTCTCAGAAATGCCTTCTACACGACACAAAGCACAGGCTCAAAAGTGATAGAATTCCCTTGCATTTTCGGATAGGATTTTGCGTGCTAATGACTGGGGTAACTGTGCGGGAAAAGCCTCGTCGGGTGAGTCGAAGTGCCAATGCGGATAGTCGCTCGAAAACATCAACATGTCCTCGGAGTCGAGTTGACCAACAATCTGAAGGAGTTCTGCAGCGGTTGGTGGCGCATCAATCGGTTGGAGCGTCATACGGATATGTTGACGGATATATGCTGACGGTAGCTGTTTGACCCACGGTGTCAGATGTCGTAAGCCGCGCCACTCCTTATCGAATCGCCACATGAGTGATGGCATCCAGGTGACACCGGTCTCTATGAGCGCAACGCGTAAGTCGGGAAACACCTCAAAGACTCCCTCTGATACGAGACTCAACACCTGCGCTTGAAATACCTGCGACATGCCGACGTATTCCTCCAGATAGGTTGAGGTCCATCCCACAGAAGTCGGTGGTAGTCCGGGGGCACCGCCGTAATGGATGCCGATTGCAAGCTGATGCCGCACAGCGGCGGCGTAGATCGGATGATAACGTCTGTTGCCGTAAGGTGTTTGGGAACGGGCGGGTAGCATGACCTGTACGAACCCTGGATGTCCTCCGAGACGCTCAATTTCCTTCGCGGCGAGTTCTGGATTTTGGCTCGGCACAATCAGCGAACCGCGTAATCGGGGTTCTGGATCCAGATAGTGTTCGATCTGCCAGTCGTTGACGGCTGAAGCGAGTGCCGCTGCGAAGTCTTCGTTGTGTACGCTCTGGACCCGATACCCACAAGTGAGTATACCGTATTCGACTTCCCAGAAATCGAGGGCGTGTTGACGCAAAAGTACTAAATCCGATGCGGGACGGTCTTCTGAGGGATATATAATATCCGGGCGTGATGAAGTCGGGACCCCCTCAGGATAGTCGTCTGCATCGGGTCCGGGGAAGCCGGACTCCTCGCAATAGTCGCACCAATAATCGGGTAGGTACGGGTAGAGCATCTGATGCGAGGGGAGCCGATTGTGGAGGTCGCAGTCGATGATGGACGTGCCAGACTGAATAAAATTGGGTTTACCGTTCTCGTTTTCCATATATTTTTTCCTTTGTATTACATTGTGCCATACGTGTTCCAGAACAAGACGTGCTCGCCTTCACATCCGTGCTCCTTTATGTAGTGACTGAGTCCTGCTAACGTTTTGCCTGTGTAGGTATTCTCAAGTGTAATACCTTCATGCTCAGCCATCATCGCGACTGCACGCGTCCCGACTTCCGTTGGAACGGCATACCCTCTCCCAAAATCACCGTGCCAGAGTTCAATACGGCGTGGATTGATGTCGTGAGCGTCCACTGCACCAATAAGACGCAGGATACGCCGCACCATACGGGAGATTGCCCACGAATTTGCTACCACTGCGTCAGCGACACGTACACCAACAATTTGGGTTCGCAATCCGGCGAGTCGCACACCGACGATCAAACCCGCTATGGTCCCACAGGTACCCACCGGAACAAAGATAAATCGTGGCTCTGGCAAAAGGTCCGCCTCAATCTGAGATTTCAGTTCTAAAACCGCCTTCACATAACCGACGGAACCGAGGGGCGACGAACCACCCGCTTGGATAAAGTAGCGTTCCTCTCCTATTCCAAGAACCGTTTTCGTCTGCTCATAGGCGTAACGGGCGAACATTGTATGCATACGTTTCACTTCGTAGACTCGGTAGGCATTCTCACAAATCGTGTGATAGTTTGCTTCGGAATATTCGGTAGGTGGTTGTTTAAAGAGCAAGCATTCCACGCGAAACCCCGAAGCCTTCCCATAAATGGCTGTCGCTCGGACGTGGTTGGAACCTGTTGGACCAATCGTAAAAAGCATCTTTTTCTCGTCTCCATTTGGAGATGCCTGCGCTGCTGCGAACATGTACTCCAATTTACGTACTTTATTACCACCACCTAACGGACCGCTGAGATCATCTCTTTTTATCCAGAGCGACTTGAAACCGAGAGCACGTTCAAGGTTTGAAAGATGCTCCACCGGTGTTGGGAAGTTTCCAAGCGGAAGGTATGGGATTGATTCAATCATTTTGTTGGCTTGTCTTTCGTTAGTGGGCAGGCACGAGACCTGCCCCTACAGTGGAACTACACGATACCGCTCTCCATAATCCGATGGGCAACATGCGTAGCGAGCGCGGCGATCGTCAATGTCGGTGGCACACCGATAGAGGTTGGGAAAAGGCTTGCATCGGCAACAAATAAGCCTTTCACGGCGTGGGACTCTCCTGAAAGATTAACGACGCTCCTGCTCGGATTTTCGCCCATCCGAAGTGTCCCCTGCGGATGACTGGAAGCCAGCATGATGTCATTCGGCACGATGCCACGTCGGCGGATAATCTCAAGATCAGCCTCCGTTTTAATAGGAAAATGTTGTGTGTAAGGCATCAGGATTTCTGTCGCGCCTGCAGCAAAAAGCAGACGGGCAGCGTTGATGATCCCTTCAACGAATAGTTTTTTATCCGAACGGCGCAGTCGGTATGAAATGTCCGGAGAACCTTTAAAATCTACCGATACTCGTCCGGCTGTTCTGTCATGCAAAAGAACAAGAAGCGCGGCGATGTGGTGATAGCGTTCCATCAATCCGCGATGATCCTCACCGAATCCCGGTAGACTCGCCGCAACTATCATCTGTGAACCGAAAGCCGGCATGAGCAGATAGCCGCTGTCTGGGGCGCGTCGCAAGTCGAGGAATTGGTCGATATAGTAACTTTGCGGGATGCCGAGATGTCCGTTAATCGTTTCGTTAAAGATGCCACCGACGAAAGCAGCCGGATGCAGATGGAGATTTTTCCCGACTCGACGGTTTGCATTGGGAAGTCGACTTTTTAACCAGAGTTGTGGTGAGTTGATCGCACCTGCGGCGAGTACTACTATATCGCTTTGAACATACAATTCGCCTGATGGTAACTCGGCAGAAACACCAGTGACTCTACCTTTTTCCACATGGATTTTCTCAGCCACACAGTCGCTGTAGAGTGTCGCATCTGCGGCAAGTGCCAAAGGGATATATGTAACCGCCATGCTCTGTTTCCCTGTTCTTGTTGAATCGCTTTGCGAGGCTTTGGAAACTGGACACCCAAAAAGACACTGAGTTCCACATGTAGGGCATTCGCCGCGATTGTGTCTTTGGACGCCCCCTTTCCATCCGATCGCTTCGCATCCACGGCGGATAACGGTATTTAATTGATTTACGTCTGTTTCTTGTATCTGCGTAACACCGAGCGTCTGCTCTACTTGTGCAAAGTGGGGCCAGATCTCAGGAACGCCCCAGTTGTATAGTGGCACTTGTGGTGGACGGACTGCATAGCAGAGATTGTGCACTGTTGAACCACCAACCCCTTTACCCTGTGAAATGACGATTGACCCGTCCTGTGTACACCGTAAACCGCTATCCCAGAAAAGGCGACGCAGCATTTCCGGTTCGTAACTGCCGAAACTACTCGGATCGTGATTTTCGCCTGCCTCTAAAATAATTACCGATAGTCCGGCTTCAGCAAGTTCTTTCGCGACGACCGCGCCACCCGCGCCGGAACCGATAACGCATACGTCAGCACGCTCCTGCCGTTGTAAACCTTTTTTCTTCAACCATGCGGGTCGAATATTGGTAGCATTTGAAAGCCAAGATTGTGATTTATTCATAGCGGAATAGCTGTCAGCCATCGGTTGTCGGCAGTCAGAAGAATAGCTGTCGGCTGACTCCTATTTTGTTAAGGAGCGGTAACGCCGATACGCCTGCTCCGCTTTCGCCTGTTCGCCGACCTGCCGATAGGCATTCGCTAAGTTTCGGTAAAGTTGTGGGTTGGTTGTGTTAAGACGTGTCGCCGTTTCAAACTGAGGGATCGCCTGCCGAGGTTTCTTTTGCATCATATAGATAATGCCGAGACTATTCCGGTATATGGCGCTCTCTGGGTGTGCTTCAACGAGACCGCCATAGACTTCAAGTGCCTCTGGATAAGCCTCTGTTTGCAGGTAGATGTAACCGAGCAGTTCAGATGCCTTCTCATCGTGCGGTGCGATGCCGAGACACACTTTGAGTTCCGCCGTAGCCAGTTCCCATTCGGTTCTTTTTATAAATAGTTCTGCAAGCTCATAACGCGGTTGCAGGCGTTGCGGATCGTTATGAATCAAACGCTGCAGTGATGCCAATTGCTCCTCTTCGCGCGTGAGTTTCTCAAACATGCGGAACGCAGCGCGCCCTTCGGCGACTTTCCCTGTACGGAGATAACAATTCCCAAGATTGAAATGCGCTTTGGCATGTCGACTTGCGCGTTTAATAACTGCCTCAAAGTGTGGTATCGCCTGCGTGAAATCCTCTTTTTGGAAGTAAGCAAGACCGAGGAGGTAACGGGCTTCACTGTCCTGTATCAACTGTTTAAGGTGCTGAATCGCATCGTCGTATCGGTTCTGTCGGAGGTATGCATCGCCTAAAAGCCTTCGTGCGCGTAAGTGGTCGGGCTGCAACTGTAGTGCACGTTCCAAGGGTTTAGCCGCATCTTTAGCACTCGCCATGCCGATCAGGTATGCCTCGCCAAGGCGAACGTGTGCATCAGCAAAATCGGGTGAGAGACTAATCGCAGTCTGAAGTGCATCAATGGCTGGTTTCCATTGCGATTGTTTGCCGTAAATCACACCGAGTTGATAGTGCGCTTCAGCGTGGGTTGGGTCCAATTTTACTGCCCGCTGAAACGCCGCAAATGCATCATGATGCTTTGCTTGCGTGAGTGCTTGTAAGCCTGCCTGATATGCCTGTGCAGCCTCGTCCGGTTCGCCATCTTCTGCTGGTGCAAGACACACCACCGATAGGGCAAAAATTAAGATAGAAAGGCAGCGCGAAAACCCAATATTTAAAAATAAAATCTGTTTATTTGTAGACATCATTTTTCACTCATGATAGCATATTTTTAAATGTCTATCAACTTTCTATCAGGATGGAGCCAACTATTCAGTTTTACGGCTTTGTCCGACTTATCCGAAAAGTCGGGAATCGGAGTGTTTTTGATAAGGCGTTTCCCCCGCCTACTAAAGAAAACGCATAGCTCGTAATGAAATGGAGAGCGGATATACGGAAAGGAACGTTAAGTCCGAAACCCAGCTGACCGAACCACAAGGAATAATTAAAAGATGGAATTTGTTCAGTTGACAAAGACACAACGCCAAGAATTTGAAGAGAACGGTTACCTCATCGTGCGCTCAGCAATTGACAGTGAGATGATTCAACGTCTGACCGAGACAGGTGACCGACTCATGGAATCGTTTGAGTACCACAACTATTACGCACATCGGCGGGACGGGTTGGTACAAGAACTCGCATTTGCTGACCTTGCAACACAGTCTAAGGCAGTGCCATTAATCCTGCAACTGCTAGGTACAAATATCCATATCACGAACACAGCACTCATCCACAAGCATCCACAGGCACCTGAAAAACCTGACAACCGCAATTGGCATCGAGACGTCGGTGTGCATCTGGACGTTGGGCACGCAGGATGCCCGCGCGTCGGCTTGAAGGTTGGTTACTGTTTAACGGATTTCAGCGTGCCAAACTCAGGTGCGACGTGGTTTATCCGAAAGAGCCACAAACTGAGTAAACCGTTGAGTATCGCTGAAGGTGAAGTTGACCCGCCTGTGTATGACGAACCGCTCCTCCATGCAGGAGACGCGTTTCTGTTTGAAAGTCGCATCTATCATGCCGCCGGACTGAACTTCAGAGAGAATATCTCTAAGGTCGTCATCTACGGGTACCATTATCGCTGGATTAAGCCGGATTATTATCTACGCTATTACAATGATAGTCTGCAACCAGATGAAACACTGGTGGAAAATCTGGACGATCTCGGTAGGCAGTTTCTCGGGGCATCCACAGACACACAAGGCAGACGCGATCCGAACGGGGTACACTGGGCTGGTTCGGAATGGGCAGCAGCACATAACCTAAACTTGGAACAAGCCCCGCAAGTTGTGCCAATCTAAAATAAGCAAAAGAGGAATAATCATGAAAGAAATTAAGGTAGGTATAGTTGGGTGTGGTGGTATTGCTGGTGGCAAACATCTTCCAGGTCATAAAGGTGTCAAGGGCGTTTCGATTATCGCGGCGTGCGACATCGACGAAACTCGCGCGAAAGCGTTCGCTAAAAAGCACGACATTCCACACGTCTTCAGCGATTATGAGGAATTAGCGGCGATGGATGAACTGGATGCGGTGAGCGTTTGCACACCGAATAACTTCCACGCCGGACCCACTATCGCAGCGTTGAACGCCGGAAAACACGTTATCTGTGAAAAACCGATTGCTGCTAATGCGATTGACGGACAAGCGATGGTGGACGCGCAAAAGGCAAGCGGTAAAGTGCTACAGATCGGCTTACAATCTCGGTTCCGTGCTGAGGCGCGCACGCTACGTAAACTCTATGACGAAGGCTTTTTCGGAGACATCTATTATGCCCGTGCAATGTCAATGCGACGGCGTGGGGTGCCTGCTTCACCGTCTTTTCTGAGTAAAGCCATCGCAGGCGGCGGACCGTTGATTGATATTGGCGTACATATCCTCGATGTGTTGCTCTGGATGATCGGTTCTCCGAAACCTATCGAGGCGTTCGGGATGACGGCAACGAAGTTTGGGCACAAAGAGAATGTCATCAACCCGTGGGGTAAATGGAATCCTGAAGATTTTGAAGTGGAAGATTTCGCGATGGGGACTATCCGCTTTGAGGGCGGATTGACGGTGACCTTGGAAACGGCGTGGGCATCGCATATCGAAAACATCGGCGGGACGTTTTTCATGGGAGACTTAGCCGGTGCTACTTATGAACCGCTTCAGATTTATCTGGATAAAAAAGATGAGATGGTGAATTACGCGCCAAAATTGCTCACAGGATTACCGAGTGAATTTGAATCGTTTCACACGGCTATCCGAGAAGGGTTGTCGTCCCCTGTTCCTGCTGAAGAGGTGTTGAACATTGCGAAAATCTTCGATGCGCTCTATGAATCCGCACGGATAGGTCGTTCCGTCCCAATTCTTTAATTTACCTGAGGCGGAAGCACCTCATCAGGCATTCGGGGTTAGAAACCCCTCCTACAAGTTTACGCTACAAAACGCGCGCGCTGACAACCTTAACTCTGGTAACTTGCACGCACGACCGTTTTGATGCCACCGCGGATGTTAAAATCACCGACAACTTCTGCTCTCCGCGGTTGGCAGGCTTCAACAAAATCCTCCAACACTTTATTTACAACGTGTTCATGGAAGATACCGACATCTCGATAGGAAAAGAAGTACTCCTTTAACGACTTTAACTCAACACAGTGCTGGTCTGGCACATAATTGATACAAAGTGTCGCGAAATCCGGGAGTCCCGTTTTAGGACACACAGCAGTGAACTCCAAGTTGGTAATCTCAATTGTGTAATCTCGGTGGCTATACTGATTTTCCCATGTCTCAATTGGCGGTGTTTCCAGTTGACGGATATGGGTTTGTAAATCATCATAGCCAGTCTGTTGACTCATTTAGTGTTTAACTCCACCTTTCCCTAATTGATAGGTGTTTCTGAAGCAGCCCTTATTAATTAGGGGAATAGTTGTCAGTCACAAGGAGTTTCTCGCATGAGGATAGCCTCTTTAACTGACTGCTGACGACTGATTGCCGACCGCTACTTGAGAATCACCAGTCGGCGGGTGCGTTGGAAATCGCCAGCGGAAAACGTGTAGAAATAGATACCACTTGCGACTTTCGTTCCATACTGGTCTTTCCCATCCCAATAAGCGGCTTTCTCTTGGCTCCGATACCTGCCGGGTTCCTGTAGCCCAATATTCAACTGGCGTACAAGCCCCCCACGGACATCGTAGATTTTCAGAATAACTTCTGCTTCCTCTGCCAAATCGTAGGGAAACCATGTCTCTGGATTAAACGGGTTCGGATAATTCTGGAGAATCGTCGTCTGTTTAATATATCCGAGCATCGAGAGCGCATGTGATGTCGGATCCACAGAGAAAGGAACATCCGCAGATCGGAATCCGAGATCAATTGGGTTATAGATAAACGCGGATCCTGAGTTATCCCCGGCATTATCGCTACCTGCGGCACCAACGATAGCAAAAGCACCTCTGATTCCAACAGATGCCCCAAATAGGTCGGATCGGTTTGTGCCGGCAGCCTCAATTCGGCGTTTCTCTACCCAAGATAATCCGTCGAGCAAAAATGAGTAAGCTGAACCTCTGTCAATCTGTACTGATGGATCTCCATCCGGATCCGACAACGGGTGATTATCTTTCCATGCCCCGACGATAGCGGTATCTTCATGAATAGCGACTGCTGAACCGAACTCATCTCCAGTCTCGGCATCGGATGCGGTTAGCTTTGCCTGTTGTACCCAACCATCTCGTGCCTCCACAAAAACATAAGCGGCTCCGAGATCGGCAA
Organism: Candidatus Poribacteria bacterium; assembly: GCA_965232545.1. GTDB lineage: Bacteria > Poribacteria > WGA-4E > WGA-4E > WGA-3G > WGA-3G. The sequence continues at coordinate 4,638,150 of OZ246979.1, read as the reverse complement.
GTCTTCGGTCCTCCTTAGGTGCACCGATAATAGCGATACCTTTAGTTAAATTGACAGCGTAGCCGAATTCATCACCGATGCCAATATCATTCGGCATCAGCAGGAGGTCTTGCGTCCATGTGCCTCCCGTACGTGTAAAGAGATAGACTGCGCCTGAATCTGGTCCCGCTGCGTCGCTCTGATGGGCACCGATGATGGCATTATCGCCATAGACAGAAACAGCAAAACCGAATAGATCTCCCGGTACAGCACCTCGGTGGGTGAGTTTCGCCTGTTGCGTCCAAGAGGCACCATTCCGGACAAAGACATAAGCGGCACCGGTATCCACACCCCCCTCGTCTTTCCCGTGTGCCCCGACGATAGCGGTATTTTCATGGACTGCCACGGCTGACCCGAACCGATCAAAGATTCCGATGTCGTCACCGACTAACCTCGCCTGTTGAATCCACTCTTCGCCGACCTGTACGAAAATGTATGCTGCGCCAGATTCCGGTCCTGCCTGATCCACCCCGGGCGCGCCAACAAGGACCGTTGCGCCATCCATCGCAACAGCATTCCCGAATAGATCCCCAGCATTTGCGTTGTCAGCGGTAAGTTTTGTGCGCTGCAGCCAGAGAGTACCGGTACGCTCGAAGATGTACGCGGCGCCCGCGTTCGGTGCGATGTCATCGTCTTGTTGGGCACCAGAGACAGCGAAGTTCCCGCTTATCGCAACAGATACGCCGAACTGATCTTCTGAAGCGGTTTCACCATCACTCAACTTGCCACTCTCTACCCACGAAGCTTCTTCTCTTTGTTCAAAAATATATGCAGCCCCCGATGATAATCCACCGGCGTTATGCCTTGGTGCACCAGCGATCACTTCGTTCTCACCGATCGCAACAGCAAATCCGAGCTGGTCACCGGCACCTCTATCGCTTGCGACCAACTTTGTGTGTTGGTTCCAAAATGGAGGCTCATTTTGTGTAAAGACATAAGCGGCACCGACAATATCTTGTCCGACGTTGCCCCCTGTCGCACCAATGACAGCGGTCTCCCCCTTAATATCAACAGAAACACCGAAAGCGGACGCGCCATCTGGATCAATCGGAATCATACGAAAACGGACACGGTTCCTTTTTTGCTCCCATTCGATCCCTTCGCGCTTATAGATGTAAGCAGAGCCACCACCTCTGTTCTTAGGTGAGGTCGCAATGGCAAAATCTCCATCAACATCAACTGCATACCCAAAGTTATCTTCCGCTTCCGTGTTGTTTCCGATAAGTTTCGCTTGAGGCGTCCATCCGAATTGGTTTCGGACGAAAATATAAGCAGCACCGGCATCATTTCCGGCTTCATCCTCCCGAATCGCACCAACGATAGCGGTATCCGCATCAATTCCAACGGAGAAGCCGAAGTATGCGAAACTATCTGGGTCTGGGGCAATGAGTCTGGTTGTCTGATTCCAAATTTCCCCGTTCCTCTCAAAAACGTAGACGGAGCCACAATCTGCCAAAGGTTCGTTCGTACGATGCGCACCAACGAGGACGGTATCTCCATCAATCGCTACCGAGATACCGAAATAGTCACCACGCGTTTGATTAGGTGCGACAAGCCTGGCTTGCTCTAACCATTCAGTCCCCGTTCGCCTAAAAACATAAGCGGCACCTGAGTTTCTCCCGCCTCCATCTTTCCTTGGGGCACCAGCAACGATGTAATCGCCACTCACCGCGAGCGTCGTACCGAATCGGTCGCCGGGCTCGGCATCGCTGGCGAACAGTTTTTGATGTTGAACCCATCCGGTTTCTGTGCGTAGAAAGACTTGAAGTGAACCTGTGTCTCTGCCAAAGTCGGTATCATCGTTCGGAACACCTATTACCGCATAATCACCACTCATACCGACACTCGAACCGAGATTGTCTTGGAGGACAGCGGCACTCGTGTTGAGTTGCACCCGATCGGCACTGCTTTGCATGACCCACGCAACTCCTAAAAACAAGATCAGTATGGTTATCTGTAATTTTCTCAATTCTCTTTCCCTCGCTGTTGAACATTACCTGATGCGCTGAACCGACAAAAACAGGCATGAGTTGAAGTAATTTTTCTTGACTGGTAACGTTTTTCCTTGTTTAATGAGTGACACAATTTGCAGACGAAAAAGGTGCATAATTTCAGAAAAACCGCAAAAATCTGAATTTTAATCTAAAATCTAAACCGGCGAGGTTAGAAACCTCGCCTACCCGGAGAGGGGAGAATGTCTGCTTATTTTTCTGGTTTACCATAGTGAACAGAATCGTCGGTCAACGTTAGTCTGATATGCTGAGCCGATAAATCTTTTTTGCTTTATCTTCGCCGTACCACAACGCCGTGCCATCCCACGTAAGCCCATGCGGTTCACTTGGACATGCAATGCTATTGAGCACCTCACCTGATTCGGGATGAATTCGGTAAACGATATGGTCGTTTGTATCGGCGTTCCAAAGTGCCTCTCCATCCCATGCCAGCCCATGTGCGCGACCACCAGGGGTCTGAAGTTCAGCAAGGATTTCGCCAGTTTCTGGACACTGTTTGATGAACCGACTCGTGTTCATGTCAACGCTCCAGAGGTGTTCCCCATCATAAGCCAACCCGTGCGGTCCTTCTCCGGGTGATCGGAAAGTTGTAACGACTTCCAATTCAGGAATCGTGAGTTTGTAAAAGGTTTGTTGCCATATACTATTATACCAGAGATACTCACCAGCCCATTCTATACCGGCGGCACCGGGATAAGAAGGCGTAAGCGTCAGTTCAACCTCGCTGGTTTCAGGGTTGATTTTGTGGATAGGCCCAACCCCTTCAACACTCCAGAGTGATGTTTCGTGCCATGCGAGTCCATTTGTGCCAGCACCAGGTGCCGGGATTTGATGTCCATTTGTTTCACGCATTTTTTGCCTCTTTCCTTGATAATTGCTCTGTTTCTAAGAGCGCGTCTTGGATTTCAATGATAACATCCTGATCCGTTTCAACGGTGAGTCGCGTTTGCAATATTCGCTTGGCGGTTTCACCTCCGATCCTTCCCAATGCCCAAGCGGCATGTCCGCGAACTAAAGGTTCGTGGTCGGCTAATGTACCTTCGAGTGCCGGAACAGCACGCCGCGCCCGCCAATTACCGATCGCAACGAGCACATTCCGCAAAAATCCTCGACGTTTCGCGCGTTTGACTGGACTTCCCTTGAATTGCTGACTAAACTCTTGCTGCGTCATACCAACAAGCGAAAGCAACTCAGGTGCGAGGTTCCCATCGCGCGGCTGAAACGCGGGTTCGATCGTTGGGACGGCTTTACTATTCCACGGACAGACCTCTTGACAGATGTCGCAGCCAAAAATTAAGTTACCGATCTTGGGACGAAGTGCCTTCGGTATGCTCTCCTTTAACTCGATTGTCAGATAAGAAATACAAAGCCGGGAGTCAAGCAGATTCGGTTCAATAATTGCGTCTGTCGGACACGCTTCAATACAACGTGTGCAAGTGCCACAACTCCCACGAAGGTCCGGTGTGTCGGATTCCAACGCGACACTGACGAGTACCTCCGCGAGAAAATACCAAGAACCGGAACGCCAATGAATCAAGTTCGTATTTTTACCGATCCATCCGATACCTGCTCTCTGTGCGTACTCCCTTTCAATAATAGGCGCGGTATCTACACATACACGGGTTTTCAATTCGCTTTCAGCGGTCTGCTTGATAAAAGTGACGAGTTCCAAAAGGCGTTCACGAATAAGTTCGTGATAATCATCACCCCACGCGTAGCGGGAGATTTGTCCACGTCCCGGATCCTGTGTGAGTGCCTTCGGTGGATCAAGCGTATAATAATTCATCGCGAGACTGATAACAGATTTCGCCTCTGATAGAAGTCGACGGACATCTGTCTTAAGGGAAAGATGCTTTTCAAGATAGTTCATCTCCCCAGCGTACCCGCTTTCTATCCACCGCCGATACCGTTCAATCGTTTCACTCTGCGTGGCGGGTGTGATTCCGACGAGTTCAAATCCAAGTTCGTTTGCCCGCTTATGAATTCGCTTTTTAATTGCACCTTGCGGATTTTTAATTTTTCCTTACGGATTGGTGAGGTAGGTTTGAATTTTCAAGTGCCTCCCCGTATATCCGTCCTCCGCTACGCTCACGTTTTATCTTTAATTTTTCACCCAAAGCAGCAGCCTGCAACAACGGCGCAGGGTTTTTGCTTGGGCATTTTTTCAGCTCGAACACGAAAACCATCAAGTTACAAATGTCATTACTTATCTGCCATGTATCATTAAAAAATTAAAACGTTCCGCGTGGATAGGATCCGAGGACATTGACGTGCCGACACAATTCTTCAAGCTGCTCAAATGCCACGATGACGCGCTCGTCGGCAATATGACCCTCCATCTCAGTAAAGAAAATATATTCCCACGGTTTGTCTCGCGACGGCAAAGATTCTAAATAACTCAGATTTAACTGCGCCTTCTCTACAATACCCAAGGCTTGGTGTAGTGCCCCAACCGTGTCCGGAATAGCGAAAAACAACGAAGTCCGATCGTGCCCGCTTGGGTCTGGAATGTGCTTTCCGATCACAAAGAAGCGGGTTGTGTTATCAGGGTCATCCATAATGGAGTTTGCGATGATTGGAACCTGATAAATTTCGCTTGCAAGTTCACTCGCAATCGCAGCTGCTGACGGTTCTTGTGCAGCGCGTTCCGCCGCCTCAGACGTACTAATGACCTCGATCTGCTCAGCACCACCGAGATGTCGCTTTAACCAAGTCTTACATTGCGCGAAAGGTTGCGGATGCGAGTAGACGCACCGAATTTCCTCGAGCGGTGACCTTGATAAAAGGTGCTGTTTTATCGGTTGGAATGTCTCCGCGCAAATCCACAACGGTGTGCGCTGGAAGCGTTCCAAAACATCACGCACAGTCCCTTGTGCCGAATTTTCAATAGCCACCACACCGTAGTCCGCTCTACCAGATTCCACCTCAGTAAAAATGTCAACCTGTGGGCGGACAGGAATAAACTCTGTTGACGTCCCGAAATGTGACAGCGCCGCCAGGTGTCCGAAACTGCCAACCGGTCCGAGGAAGGCTACCCGCTCCGGATCCTGCAAGGAGCGGGACGCAGATAAAATCTCGGTCCAGATCGCCTCAAGCGCGGACTCAGGGAATCTGCCGTGATTTTGTTCCTTCAAACGTTCAATAATCTGCTTCTGCCGATGCGGAACATAGACCTCTGCAATGCCTGTTTTTGCTTTCATCGCACCGACCTGCTTGGAAACTTCAGCCCGTTTCTGCAGCAGTGCCAAAATTTGGTCGTCAATCTCGTTGATTTGGTCTCGGTACTTTGTTAAATCCAATTTTTAGACTTTCCTTGCGGATTTTTAATTTTACCTTACCACTCCGCCGCTAAAGCCCCTGTCTACGGTAATCTCTTTGAGAAAACCGCAGTCGCGACGAAGCCGAGGTTTCCCCAACCTTTAGGTTGTGGGTGCTATCACGGATAAGTATCACGATCTGTGCAATAAAGGTTTCCGTGTTCGACGCGAACTACAGGTCGCTCCTACATTTTAACCCGCCAAAATAGATTCCAGTGTTAATGGCAGTCAGCTGCCAGCAGCAAAGCGGGTTTGCTGACCACTGACTGCTATTAAACTAACTATCCAATTTCTTCATAGCGGCAATCATTTCTTCGTCTGAGGGATTATTTTTCACCATATCAGTGAATTTCTCAGCACTTATCTCGTGTTCCTCCAGGAACAACTTATCTTGCGGTCACGGGTAGATATATTCGCCGAGGATGCCCTGCAGTTTTGCATTGGCTTTATCACTGATTCTGGCTAACCATGGGATATCCCCAATAATCATATCCCGGTGCCGTGGTTTCCAATCGAGAGCCATCTGTATCACCTCCTTTAATAGTTATTAGCCGTCGGCTATCGGCAGTCAGCTTACAGCGGGAATGGTTGGCACCTATCGGAAACCGCCAGTAAATAGGTTTCTTGCCGATGGCTGACCGCTGATGGCTGATGGTTATTGAGTAAGTTGCCGTAAAGTTTCCTTTAAAAGTCGCTGATACCGCCCATATTCCGTCCAATTCCCTGCGCGTAGCGCATCCTGTCCTTCATTGAAATAGCGGTTTGCTTGTTCAATGAGTCCTTGTACGGAATCGGGGTTAGAAACCCCTTCCACAAACTCAGTATCAGCAGCACCCATGTCATCAGTTGCCATTGTCGCAGCGGTGGTCTGGCCCCTTGTTCCCTGTCCGAACATCTTGACGAGTGCCTCCTCAAGCGTTTCACCCCATACGACTTCGTTCCCATATCCGATGACGACCCGCCTTAATTCGGGAATAGCGGTTTTTTCATCCTCGGATTGTATATAGATAGGCTCAACATAGAGTAGCGAGTTGTTCACCGGCAGAATCAACAGGTTTCCGCGTAAGACGCGGGACCCCTGCGTATTCCAGAGACTAATCTGCTGTGAAATCTCCGGTTCTTGGCTAATAAAGTTCTCCACCTGCATCGGTCCCGCGATCTGCTTGCCTTTCGGGAATCGGTAAACGAGGAGTTGCCCATATTGGGGCAAATCACATCGGGCAGCGAGCCAAGCCGTAAGATTAGGTTTGTTGAGCGGCGTGAAAGGCAACATCAACATGAATTCCGATTGTTCCTGTCCGGGTAGTCTGATGACCACATAATAGGGTTCAACCGGTTGTCCATTTGCACCGGAATTTTGGGGGACTTGCTGCGGGGCAAAAGGACTTCTGGGTTGCGGAGGCGCCGAAGCCTGTCGCGTTTGGGCATCCGTATTGTCATACAGTTCTCTGCCGATCTCCCATTTATCTTCCCCTGCGTAAAAGGTCACCGGATCTTTCATGTGATAATCCCGATAGACACGGGCTTGGATAAGGAACATGGATGTCGGGTACCGGATATGCGCCTTGAGTTCTTCCGGCATCTCCTCAAACGGCTTGAACAGGCTGGGGAAAATCTTTCGGTAACATTCGGCGATCGGATCCTGTTCTCGTTCCATAACGTAAAAATCGACAGTGCCATCGTAAGCATCCACAACGACTTTAACAGAATTTCGGATGTAGTTCCCCCACGGTTCATTGTCTCGCTGTGCATTTGCGATCTGCCGTCTTCTCTCGCTGACGAACTCTCGCATTGAAACAGAATAAGGATACCGATGTGTGATGGTATAGGCATCAATCATCCAAACCAATCTGCCATTATGGAGAATGATGTAAGGATCCCCGTCGTACCGTAAGAAGGGTGCGATTTTTTGGATCCGATTTTTGATATTCCGTTCGTAGAGGATTCGGCTTGCCGATGAAATTTCACCGGGTAGCACGAAGTTAATTTCGTTATCGAATTTAAGCATATACACCATTTTCCGCCAGAAAGAGTTCAGTTGTACGCCGCCCTTTCCTTGATATGCATATTCGGCGTATTGTTGCCCCTCCTGCGGATAGTCAAACTCAAGTCCTTGGCTCCGTTCGGGATGCACGATAACGTAGCGATCTGTGCGTTCACCGTAATAGATACGGGGTCCCGGTGTTTCACTAAACCGGTGCTGCCACTGCTCACTATAGTCAATAGGTGGCAATCCCTGAATATACATGTTAGGTTTGCCGTTCTCAATTTCGTTAACGGGACTCACAACGGCACCGTATCCGTGCGTGTAGGTATAGGTCTGCTTATACCAGTCGTTTCTGATCTCGGCAGGCAGCTCATTGATATTGAGTTCTCGTCCAGAGAGCATGACCTGACGAATTTCACCATCAACGACATAGCGATCAATATCGACATCGTTGAAATCATACTGTGTCCGCAATTCTTGGAGTTGGCGGAAAGTTCTGCGCAAGGGTCGCCAATCCCAGAGACGAATACTATTGAAAACAGAAGCGTTTTCGGGACTTCTTATGTCATCATAACTGAGTTGTTCTGTCAGCGGATATTCTTCTTCCGTCACAGTGTTCTCAGCCAACCCATACGCTTGGAGTGTCGCTGTGATGTTGTAATTGATATAGTCCGCCTCTAATACCTGTTTTCTGGGTTCAACCTGCCATCTTTGTATAGCGACCGGATAGACTTGTCCAAGAAAGCCCGCGATCAGAAACACAGCAAATCCACCAAAAGCGAGGGTGTTGCGTTGGAGGAAGATAGAAATGATGAAAATGAGAGCACACAGAATTGTAAGTCCAATCAAGAAGTACAATATAGGGAGTCGTGCTTTCATTGCGGCATATCCACCACCACCACGGACAACATCGTTTGTCGTGTAAAGCAGGTCAAACATAGCAAAGCGGTAGTTCCATGCTCGGAATAGGAGTGTCAAACCGACAAGCGTGAACAAATGCGCTTTCACGTTGAAAGGTGGACGGAATCGAAACTGGCTGGTATCACCCGTGATTAACCCGTGAAAAAAGTAGACGACGACTGCAAATATCGTCACTAACATAAAGATACCGAAAAGCGTCCCACAAACATAACGTTCTGCCGGCATCCTGAAGACGTAGTAGGCGACATCCTTATCAAAGATAGGATCGCGCGCAGGAGACGTGAAAAAAGCCTTCTGTCCGGGTTCTATCTGAATAGGCGTATTCAAACGGATGGCCCCCATATCACCGCGGTCCAAAATTGCTTCAACCCGCGCGTCTTGATTTGTTCCATCCACCTGGACGTTTATCTGATCCCCGACTCTTATATTTTTCGCTTGGAGTTCGAGTTGAGAGACAGGAATCTCGGCAGAATTGAGGCTTTCTTCCACAATAATAGGGGTAGCGGCACGGAAAGCGAGATTCTCGGCATTGGTGTAGCGTAGATAGACCTCCCACCGATCACTGGCGGCATAGCCCATCATGACGCTAAAAAGGACCGCGAGTAGTGTAAGTCCACCATAAATCAGTTTTCGCGTATCACCGGGGTTGTCTGTGGCACCGCCCATGAAATCTGCACCACCCATAAAAGCAGGACTCAGATGCGCTGGCGTGAATCGATAAATCAGGGCGATGTTCGTCAGGAGGATTGCCAAATAGCACACCCCAACAATCACACCAACGAAGATTTTTGTTGTGAGAATTTTAGTGTAAACGCTGAAGTAGTCTACCACCTTAAACCATAGGAAGTCGGGATAAAGACTAACCCAAATGGCACCTAATCCGCCAATAACCGCGAGTACGGTGATAGTAATAATAAAGCGTTTGGTTCGTGAATCCATATTTTAATTATTCCTTGCGGAGGAATGACATGCGTTTGAACGTTAACGTGCCTTCCTCATATCCGCCTGCGCCGTTGTTGCAGGCTACGATTTTGGTGTAATGTTAACTGACAACTGATAATTGACAACTCTTAAAAAGCTTGTCCGAGTCCGAGGTGGTATTTCATACCGGGTTCGATGCTGGTCAGATCCGTATGCCATGCGGCGGCGAAGTCCACCGAAAACACACCGAGTTGCAAGCGAAGTCCAGCACCGATTGAGGCTTTGACATCGCCAAGGCGAACACCGTTTTCATCGCGAACAAATATTTTGAAAGGGGTCTCCGGTCCATATTGCCAATCCGACCATGCCCCTCCTAAATCTGCGAAGGCTATGCCGCGTATCCCACCGAGCGTCCACGGGGCGGGCCACCCGAAGTGAAGCACATCTATGAACGGGATACGGACTTCAAGATTGAGGAGTCCGATGCGTGTCCCGACCAACTCTTCATAATTATAGCCGCGTAGCGTATCAATCCCACCGAGATAAAAATAAGATCGATCACCACCGAAACTACCGCCGAGCAACAATCGCGCCGCAATGGTAGATCGTCTGCCGACACCGAAATAGCGTCGCGCATCAAAAATAACATTTGTTAGTGACAATTCACTACCGAGTGCGGGGAAGGATTGTTCAAGTTCAACACGGTACCGCGAACCTGTATAAGGTGCCCACTCCCGCCACATCGTTGTATCTCCAACAAACGCAACGGAACCCATCGTGAGCAAGCCTCTATCGTCGTATGGATCCAACGCCTCACGCGTTTGGAAGTTAAAGGAAAACGGCTTCGAGTACATCGAGAACTCAAAGTCGAGTCGATGGTACCTGTCAAATGGGTAATTGACATACGCGCCAAGCCCGGTAATCCGTTGTAGAATGCCCCGCCTACTCTGTATACCACCCAAGATATGGTATTCATGATAGTTGTAAATCAGTGCACCAACATCAGTTCGGTGTGTCAAAAAACCGTATTGTGCGATAAAATCGGGTGCGAGGTAACTCGATTGGTTCATCACGCTCACCCCGATACGATGGTTACCTAACATGTCACTGCCGACGATTTGCACTGTACTTCTTAGGATACCATCCGCACCGAAACTGAAATTCGGGAAGATAGCATCTAAAGCAAAAGAAGATCTCGTACTGTATTTTCGCTTGGCAACCCTATAATTTTCTTCTTCTTCCTCCGTCAAAATGACAGAGGGTTCCGACACGCTTGAAACCCCAATTTTTTCCTCAACCGTTTTGGCACTCTCCATGATACAAACATCGTATTTTCCATTCTGATAGGCACTAAACAGCAGATGTTTACCATCCGGAGCCAAGCTCGGATTGAAACAACCTGTCATCATATTCGTAAGACGGGTCAACTCAACTTCTAAAGGTCGAGAACCCATAGGTTCCGTGCTACCATTTTCAGTCGAGACGACTTCTTCGTTGTCATGGTTCTCGGCTTGCTCTGCAGTGAGAACTGTCCGGCTATCAGAGGAACGGTCCTCGGCTCTCGGTTCTTGACCATTAGCAACGAGGTTTTCTTGCTGATCGCTGACTGCTGATTGCTGATTGCTATTTTCCTGACTGCTGATTGCTGACTGCTGATTGCTGTCCTTCTCCACGATTTCAAGTTTGTGTATATCGTAAATACTCTGACGATCCGAACAGAAAAGAATCGATGTTCCGTCTGGTGTCCAGCTTGGACTGATAGCGTTATAGGTGCCATCGGTGAGTATGCGTTCCGTACCTTGGCTGAGATTTATCAGTACCAATCGATTTTTGGCACCTCGTTCGGACGCATAGACAATTTCCCCAGTTCTTGGGTGCCACGACGGATGCGTATCGTTAAATGGATCGAAAGTAAGCCTGTCCACTTCACCCGTCAGCAATTCGATTACATAGAGATCCGTCTGTCCCTCTTTTAGTGCAGAAAAGACGATCCGTTCACCGCTGCCATCGTAGTCGGGTGAAGTGACGTTATCAAAATGCAACTCGAAGTACTGCGTCAGTTCCTCAGTCAAAATGTTGACTTCAAGGAGATAATTTGCATCGTGATGTTTAGCGATGAATGCGATCCTGTCCCCATCTGGTGCCCATGCGAGGCTTCTTCCAAATCCTCCGAAATCGGTTCGGATCTCCTCATATTTCTCACGGAAAAACTGCTTCGTGACACGCTCAATGCGTTCACCTGTTTTTGCGGACATGAGGACAATTTCCAGAAATCCGTCATTTCCGGTGACGTAAGCGATAAGATCGCCGCTCGGTGACCAGACCGGTTTAATGTTATGGGAATATCGAGATTCCTCTGTAAGGTTCTTCGATACCAGATCCGGCAATTCCCTATGCTCAACGAGGGGCCAGTAGCGTTTTCGGACTGTCTGCCGCCACGCCTTATCAAATTCTTCGAGTTCTACCCCGAGAACCTCTCTGAAAACATGGTCGATGTCCTTTGTGCGACTCTGTCGTAACCCCTGCAAAATCTCAGCGATTTTCTCTCGTCCATAAGTCTCTGTGAGATACGCCACTGCCAGTTGTCCCAACTTATATCCAACGAAGGGTGAACTGAGACGGTTGAAATTGTGAAGCTGCGGCAGCGGCACAACATTGTTATTCATGCTGGCATCACGGACGACCATCTCCCCAATCGCGTCATTGTCTTCTGCAAAATAGTCCGCCATCCCCTCTATAAACCAGATTGGCGGGGAATAGAGAAACTCACCACTATAGATACGGGCATGCGGTTTTTGATAAATAATATCGTATTGGAAAATATGGATGAGTTCGTGAAAAATTACCTCTCGGAACGCTTCCAAGGATCCGGTGAAGGGTATAACGATACGGTGTTTAAAGAGTTCCGCGAAACCTCCAATGCCTTCGTGAAGCTCTTGAAGAATTATGTTGGTTTCCTGAAAGTCTTTGTGGGATTTGTAAAGGATGAGCGGTGTTCTGTCTTGCAATTCATGTTCAAAATCTTCGCTGTGTTGCTCGTAAGCCTCTTCGGCGATCGCTGCCATAATAGGCACGAGTTTCACTTCACTTGGGTAGTAGTGAATATCAAAATGCTCTGTCCGGTGAATGTGCCAATCGAAGCGTTGATCGGTAATCTTGTTTTTTCCAAAACTTTGAGACCACGCAACACAAGGTGATAACAAGCTTAGGACAACAAGTAGCAACAGGACATCCCTGCCTACCCACGTGGAAGAACTTGGTTGGAAGAATGGAAGAATGGAAGAATGGATGCCCCCCAACCTTCCAACTTTCCAACCTTCCAGTCCCTTCTTACTGCCTTCCAATTCCATCAATGAAGTTCTGTTTTTACCGTCCTTCACATCACTTACCTTTTCTTTAGCCATTGGCTGTCAGCCGTTGGCTTTCGGTAGATCGGACAATTGCTACCGTTTTCACCTACCACAAGATTCTCTTTTCTGACCGCTGACCGCCGATCGCCGATTGCTACTTGACTAAATATCTATCTTCGTTCTCATAATGTGGAGAGATTTGGCGTGTAAATTCCGATACGGCACGTCTACCGAGTTCCCTAATCGTATTCGCTTGGGGTCCAACCTGTGAGAAAATGAACGACCCGATGGTATGCGCCTCAGCAGTGCTTCTGCGGTAAGACTCATCCCAAACCACCTCTTCGGTTTCAACATCAACAATCATTACACGGAGCGAGAGTAGATAGGTTTTCTGCATGTAATCTTGATAATCCACGACGTAGCGTTGCCGTTGTACGGAGTAGCGTTCCCCATAATAACGTCTTGGACGACTATCAGAATAGAATCGGAAACTTCCGATGATAACCGCTTTTACTTCAAAGTACTCACCGAACTCACTCAAGTGCTTTGTATTAGAAAGCCAATCTTCTTCCACGGTCTCGCCAGTGAGCAGCCTCGCTGTTTCTTGTGTGCTGACGACCTCAAAATGTTTCTGGCGTGCTAAACCCCTCCGAAGTATTGAAGCGATCTCCTCGCCGATCTCTGGAGGTAGTTTTTCGTTCCGTTCTATCTGTTTCTCGCTGATAAACGGTAAAACGGCGAAGTTGGAGTAGCGAGTAATGTCGATTTCAGATTGGACCTTCACCGGAATAGAGACACGCGTCACAGCATTGCCACATCCACAAAGCGTTAAGACTCCTAATAGAATTCCTATTCTTTTCGCTATCTGCATATTAGTCATCAGCCATCAGCACGGGTTGCTACGCAACCCTTTCGGCTACCAGCAAGAAACCTCTTTCCTGACAGGAACCGACTGCTGACCGCTACTCCGTAGGTAGTGGTTCTTCTAACTGCGGTGCGTCTTCATCGTCCCCTCCACTTCGTCGAAGATGTATACGGCACCGCCGATAGTTGAGTCTGTAGTATTTATTATTTGGTTCTAATTCTGCTGCGCGCTGGTAAGAGGCAATAGCCTCCTCCATGTTCCCGAGTGCCTCGTAAGCAACACCGAGGTTATTATGTGCTTTAGCGTCCTCTGGATCGATACTGACAACCTGCTTCCACCGGAAGACGGCTTCATTCCAGAGCTGCGCCTGTGCCGCTTTGATTGCGAATCGATTGTAAGCCTCAGTCCGCGTAACATCTCGCGATATTATAGCACATCCGGATAGCATCCAGCAGAGGAGAATAGCGATAGACGCGAGCTGACTATATCTTAACACGTGTATCACCCCAAAATTTTGTGATATTGGTATACAAGCCACATCGTATATATTACACCGTATCCACCTTTCGCGTCAAGAGAAAAATAGGGTCACTTACCCCCATTTTTTTCTGAAGGCTTGTGGTGAAAGGTTTTTGTTGTAAAACGTGTGAGAAACTCAGTGGGTTTATGATAAAATACCTCCTTACAGCTACTGTTTGTAAACGGAGTTCACAAAACATGTAAGGAGGTATTTTATGAAAAAGACGTACCCGAAACGGGTAAATCCAGAACCGATGATAACACGTTTTGAAGAAATATTGAAATCTGTTGGTATGAAAAAGCCGATGTTCCGGAATCTGCTGTTCGTCATGATTGCGATCGGTGTTGCCCAAACGTTTCGGATCAATGAGATTGCGTCTCGGTTGCCTGTCGTTGTTGCCCGGGAGAAGTCGAAACAGAAAAGGTTTCTGCGTTTGCTTGAAACCCCGCTGCCGATTGATGCGCTCAAGGCAGCTTGGTTTGTGTCGGTTCTGCGCTGGTTTTTCAAGGATGCGGGTGATCATCTGTATTTGCTCATTGATGAGACGGATTTGATTGCTGGGTGGAAAGCGCTTGTCGTTGCGATCCCGTTTCGGCATCGTGCGATTCCTGTGTTTTGGTTCATCTATAGCGATGCGCAGATCCGCGCCGGTATCTATAAGAGTCATAACGAGATCATCCGATACTTCTGTGGTTATGTTCATCAAACAGTTCTAGGAGCGATGTCCCAGCCCCCCTGCCCTGTTTTGGTCTTTGACCGCGGTTTTGCGCGTGCGCAATACGTCATCAAGTTTCTCAAGGATCGGGATATTGCGTTCGTGATGCGTGTCCCGAGGCATGTCGGTATCACGCTTGATGGCAGCACGAAGAAACTTGATGACCTCAAAGGTGGCTGGTATCCACATATCCTGTATCAGGTGCGCCAGCAGATACCGCTTGGACTTTATATCCTCAGAGACGATGCCTTCAAAGACCCGATGTATCTTATCTCCAATCGCCTCTGTGGTCATCAGATACATCACTGCTATAAACGCCGCATGCAGATTGAACACGGATTCCGAGATATAAAGTCGTGCTTCGGATTTGGCGAACTCGTCTTGAAAAAACCGACACAAGCCCGCCTTGATGTGCTTTGGTTGGCTGCCTGCCTCTCTTATGGATTGCTGTTTATTAGTTATGAGAAGGTCGCCTCTACACATTGGCAAAAGGCACATAATAGTAATAACAGAAAAACTTTTTCTGTTATTACTATTATCAAACGCGTTCTCACGGACTTATGGAACCAACACTTTCTGCTCTCCTTTTTCACGGAGATACATACCAAGGGGGATCCGCTGTCGCAGACGCTTGGAACTGACTGACTTTCTCACAGACAAACCTCACGGTATCAACTACAATCTACCCTCGAAAAAAAATGGGGGTAAGTGACAAAAATAGGGCATTTCGGGACATTGTGTTTTCACGGGGACTAAATCCGAAATATGGTTACTCCGTTTTCAGTGTTCGTCGGAATTTACTTCGTTTCGCCTTAAAATGGATTGATAAGGCACACCAGACAAACGGAATCTTATTGCGTTGGATCGAAAATAAACGGCTGGGTGAATTCGTCAGGGTCTATCCCGTCCCCTTTCAGCTCTTTAATCTGCTCTTTTGTCGCTTGTATCGCTTCTTTCAGGTGTTGAATCAGCTCTTGACCATAGCGGTTGTCTATAGCGATCTCAAGTAGGATCTCCTCCATAGCGAGTATCTGCGGCAGTGTTGCTACACCTGCGGTATCCCTATCAAAGAGGAGTTTTGCATACTCGCCTGACTTCGGGTGGTTATCATATAGGACGGATGCGGCGGTTTTCAGTGCTTCAAAAGCGGCATCAGGATCGGTCTCTTTGAGTTCGATGTATTTATTGAGATGTTCCCTGGAGGCTACTTCCCGTGCTTTTAATGCTTCTAACGGGTCGTCTGCCCCTGCGACTTCCTCCGGTGGAACTTCGGGAACCAATATAGGTTCTTCTGTGTCCGTATCACTGCATCCGAGAAATCCAATAAAGACTGCCACGACCATTGCGAGATATACATGTACTCGGTATTTCAACTTTTTCTCTCCTTATGTGCAGAACGTAAAAAAATGCGTAAGCTCTACAAGAACTTTCTATACGCGCCGCCACTATCAATACGTCTATGCCTAAAAGACTGGAATTGTTAAACACACAGTTCGTTAAATAACACAGTTACAGAGTTTCCTTTCTCGGAAAAACGCTTGACACTCTAATTGTTGTTTAATTTAGAATATTTAATTGTTTTAAATTATTTATGGGTGCTACGCGCCCATTTCACACCTGTGTTTCCAGACTTAAAGGTGAATTTATCTTGAAAAACATAACCTTTTTAGAACAATCCCCTATCTTAACATCCACATTCACGGAGCTTTCACGGAACACTTTTCAGAGCTGGTATTTCAGGGGTTCTCTTGACTTGGATTCGTCTTTTCTCCGTGAAAACGCATTTAGGTTATATTCATTACAACGAATAGATATTTCCAAAAATAAATGCCCTATTCATCCACAGTATAAACTTGAAAGGAATGCTTGAATCTGCTAAACTTTAAATCCTATACGTCGTGACAAAATTTATACGCAACAAGGAGAACATTGAATGACTAATACGACTCCACTCCGTACGGTGATTGTCGGGTGCGGTATGATAGCCGCGGGAGGCTACCAACCGCGGTGCCAAGCGTACCCGAATCGTATTGAATTGGTTGGCTACTACGACCAAGATGCGGAACGCGCCTCAGCATTGGCAGAACGCAACGGCGGACACGTCTACAAATCACTCGACGAAGTCCTGAACGATCCAAACGTAGAAGCGATTGTGAATTTGACGATTCACATTTCGCACTATCCGGTTTCATTAGCGGCACTGAAAGCAGGGAAACACGTTTACTCTGAAAAACCGATTTCTATCCGAACCGACGAGGCAAACGAGCTGGTAGAAACGGCGGAAGCAATGGGGTTGAAACTGGCATGTGCGCCATCGGCGATTCTCGGCTACGTTCAGCAGAACGTCTGGCAACGGATTCGTGAGGGTGAAATCGGTGATGTGATTTCCGCGATCGGGAACTTCGGCGGTCCTTTGGAACACTGGCATCCAAACGCAGACGCTTTCATCATGCATGCCGGTCCCTTCCGAGATGTCGCGCCTTACCCGCTCACTGCGATGACGACGATGATCGCCCCTGTCAAAACGGTGCATGGCTTCGCGCGAGTTGCCGTCCCAAAACGGATGCTGCACCAGGGACCGCGGAAAGGGACTGAGTTTGAGGTCCATGAGAAGGATCACGGATTTGCTGTGCTTGAGTTCCAGAACGGGGCACACGGACTCATCTATCACAGTTTTACTGTCGCTTCTGGAATTCCGCCCTACGAAATCCACGGTACAGCAGGTGGGTTCTCCCTTCAAGCACACGATGATGGACGTGGCATCCAAAAGTTCACACCGCAGGACCGGTGGCAAGACGAACCCTCGCCACCGAAAGCCTTCACCGGATTAGATTGGGGCAAAGGCGTTGCGGATTTCGCGGATGCAATTAGATCTGACCGGAACCCGCGTTGTAACGGTGCGCAAGCACGGCACGCATTAGAGGTATGCGAGCGGATCATCGAATCCTCCGATGCGAAGAGACCTATCGATGTCGAGAGCCGTTTCCCTGCACCACCGCCCGTTGGCGATGTGGCACCGTGGGAAGATGCTTAGCGAGAGTCGGGAATCGGAATTCCCTCCTACCGAAGATGGTGAGAGAGGAAGTTTATTCAAACCAAGGAATATGTTGATTTTTCAGGTAAGGAGTGAGGGACTCTTGGAGCTGGAGGCGTGCGTTTCGGAGATGTGTTTTAATCGTGCCTTCGGACTTCTTCAGACGGATGGCAATCTGTTTTATGGACAGGTCCTGGGCGTAGTAGAGGAGAAACACCTGTTTGCGTGTGGGTGTGAGACGTTGGATCGCTGCGCGAAGGTAGAAGCGGAGCTCTTCACGTTCAATGTTTTGACAAGGCGAGGGATGTGTGTCTGTGATGGTGCGTTCATCTACAGTATGTAGAGACTCGATATGGTTTCTGAAAACCTTTTGTTTTCGGAAGAAGTCAATACAGACATTCTCTGCGATACGATAGAGCCAGGAAGAGAAGGCTGCGTCTCCACGGAACGTGCCGATGGCTCTAAACGCCTTTACCCACGTCTCTTGTGTCAAGTCTTTTGCGGTCTCTATGTCTTTGACACGTTCACGGATATGGATATACAAGCGAGGGTGGTATTTGCGGACGAGCGCGTTAAAAGCTTCGGTGTTCCCGCTTTGGGTGCGCCTGATAAGGGATCGTTCGTCAAAATCAAACAACATCGTGTGTTCCTTAGTGCTTTGTCAACTTTCAAAACCTATCTGGGTTTAGGTCTAGGCCTTTTACATCAATCGGGATGTTGAAGACCGCGCGATGGACTTGCATCGTGTACCTGCCATAGGGCTGTAGGCGTTTGGCAAGTGTGGCTTCTGGGAGGAGTGACTCGTTCATAATTAATGGTACCTGGGTTACAGGGATATCCGGGAAGACTTCAGAGATTTCGGGTGTACCGGTCCATTCCTGAGTCACTGTTTGGGGGAACCAGATTCCGGGTTCGTATCTTGCAAGCTGATAGATAGTGTGAGTCCTTCCGAGGAAAGGTCTTCTTTCAAAGTTACGGGTGCCATCGGGGTTGAGTGTGAAAGTTTCATGGATACCTCGCTCATATGCTATCGTCCGTGTGGCGTGATAGTCTTTCTGTGGATCTATCCATATCTCATACGTTGTGTTTGCGTCAAGCCTGTCTTCGCCAGGACGGTACACGCTGAGTTTGAGGTGGCGGATGCCGTGGGTTTCAACGTTTTTTATCTCAATCGTTTTGTAGCGGCGAAAGAATTTTTTCAAGCCGTTTGGCGGTAAGTTCCACCAGTGGGGATTAAATCTGTCCTCCAGAAAGATTGAAGGCATTTTTCGGGGTGGGTGAGGTTCCCACTCGGTGCCGATTTTCTTCCAGACGTACAGGGTTTTCCCTTCTACCAAATATTGATGATGGATGGCTGTCCACTCGCGGAGCGGGGCTCTGCTGCCGAGTTCTATCTTTTTACGCGCTTTCACGTCATAAAATTGGTGCTCTTCGTCGAATTGATAGGTGATCTGCCAGTGTCCCTGTTCTTCATACTTTGGTTTTGTACCAAATGGAACCGGGTATCGTGTGACAGTATGAACTGTAATGGTGAATTCAACTTCACCACTTTTGAACGGTGACTCATAAGCGGCGACCTCTGTTTTGAGATGTTCCAACAGTTCCGTGGCTTCGTTGGAAAGCATGGGCAGATCTGTTAGTGGAGGTTCTCCTGTGATTTCCTGCGGTGCAAGGCAGAGCGTCGCTGTGGACAGAATAACCCAAAAGAGGAAAGGAAAGTGTTTTCGGATCTTTTGTGAGTTCGGGTTGAAATGCATTAGTTATTTTCCTCCGGAACTTTAAAGGATTCTCGGGTGCGGTGATCATAGACGGTTGTCCCCGGCTGCGGTTCAATTGTGAAGTGGTGTGAGGGGATATGTTCGTTTAAGCGGACATTTGTCATGGAAACGGTTTGGGTGAGTATCTCAGCTTCTGTGCCGGTTGCGGGGTCAACAGCGGTAATCACAGAAGACGCGGCAGCAGGAAACCAGAGGTCGGGGGCGACTTCTTGGAAATCGTACGCTTTTATGATGCTTCCCAAGGGGTTCTGAAATGTAAATCGCTCGGGCCGGTAACTTTTCTCTGGGTTCAGCCATAACTCAGCCGTGCCATCTGCAACAGTGCCCGTTATGTAATAGTTTTGACTGCCGTTGCTCTCATCAATTTGAATATTTTTGGTAGTGAAGGAATCAATAACATCAACGAGAGACTCTGTGGTGCCAGTGAGGTTCCATCCCCAGAACCGGGGGTCGTCGACAGGTGGAAAGTCAACGTTTGTGCGGAGGCCGAGGAGGGGTCCGTTATTGTTTTCCCGAAGCGTTTCAAAAGTTTCACCATCATAGGCAAATTCTGTCGTTGAATAGCTGGTATGTGGCACATCCCCCGTTTCGCCGCTGTTGTAATGTGTCATATTTTCGGTGATTGTGGATTTGAATCGACTGCCAGAGAACTCAAAGGTGCCATGTTGGGTGCCGCTAGGGCCGCGGGGCATACCGGGGAAATCAATGCTGGAGGATTCTACGATGAACTCAATGATCCCGCTTTCGACAAGACTATCGTAATAAGAAACACCTTCCCGGACGATTTGAAGCAGTTCGTCTTGGCTGAGTTCTGTTGTATTCTCAAGGACTTGCTGTGCGGTTTCTTCACCACTGTTTTTAGATTGACTTTGTTCTTCGAGGGTTTCAAGGAAGTCAATCGCCTGTCTCACTTCTTCGGTGTCCTCCGGTGTTTCTTCGGATGCCGGGACGGTTTCCTCTTTACGCACGACAGGTGTCTCTGCTGTTGCTTCGAGATTTGGATGTGGGTCCACGAGGGACGTTTCAGGTGTCGGTGCGGGTTGGAACACACTAACTACGGGAACAGGACGGGGGCCGTCAAAGGTTCGCCAGTAGAGGAATAAAGCGATGCCCAAAATAACAATACAGATTGCGGCTGTGCTGATTTTGTTTTGTGATAGTTTTTTTTCCATTTTGATTTCTCCTTTCAGATCGGGTTCGGACAAGGAGTGTTGACTTGCTGTCTTGTCTCCGTTAATTTTTCGCAGCGTCTTCTTTACCTTATCTCGGCGACCATTTAGATGGTTCAGCGAGGCACCTCGACCTCGCTGAACTCAAAACAAAAATACGATTTAGGAACCTGAACAACTGCTTGTAGTGGGTTTGGTATTCACCTGCCACGTGTAAATATACTCTTTAGTGAAGCGTCTCACTTGTGGATTTCAATTCTGAGAGGCGATGTGCTTCCCAGAAAGATCATACAAATTCTTATCATCATCTCAGTCTATGTCATAGAATGAAATGCCTTCTGCTCTTGCTTTTCGATATTTTTCAAGTCTGTGTAGTGCATCCTCTGACAAACGTCCGGTCTGGTTCGCTGCTTCAAGCCATGCATAATATTCATAGATCGAGGCACCTTCCAAACGATTGTCCGCCGAACGATAGTAGAGAGAGAAATAAGCATCAATATAGACATAACAGTCTTTGTCAGTTCGCGGCAACTCCCGTTCCAACTTCCGTAAAAAATCGGCAATGCTGTCGACTTCCGGAATATCGCCGTGTCTACGAAGGAGTGCCGCGTGTTTGTGTTCTATCCAAGCTTCTGGATTCTTTCTTCGCAACCGATCCAGAAAAAGGCGTTCTGTTTCTTCATCCATTCGTTTTCTGATCTCTTCGAGCGAACGCCGGTTGACTGCAGTCGGAAAGAGAAAATAACTCGCCTCAAGGAAAGCAGCATGTCGCTCATAAGTGATGGATAATAGATCTACTTCTACAAACTCATCCTTCGCCGGTTGCTGCATAAACTCTACAAGATATCGAACCTGCGGGATGTCTCCAAACCTTTGGAAGTCAGTGGCGGCACGATATTTTTGGTATAACGCTTGATTTTCCGTCTCAAAGGCCCAGCGTTGTGGAATCACCAGGTTCATGAGTTCTTCAACTTCTTCGTCTGTTAAGGCTATCCAGTCGTCGCCTTTCAACTTTTCCCAGTCCTTGTCTTTCAATCTGAGCAATGGTTTATCGGGTTTGTTGAGCAATGGTTTATCGGGTTTGTTGAGCAGCGGGTTGTAAGGAGAATCGGTCGTATCTCCTACGTCTTCTATGTCTCCACAACCAAAGCAGAAGATAGACGCAAGAAGCAAAAATATTGAAAGGGTGAAATGATTTTTCATGGTGCCTCCATGGGTCCGAAAATGATGGTCTCTCCTTATGCCTCGGCGATATCTGCGTCAGTCGCAGCTTCACCCTGTTTCTGACAGGCAGCGCGATACTGATTCACCTGACGCTGTAGCGGATCTGGTATATGGAAGGCGGTTCGGGAGATATCAATGTAGTTGAGAATTTCGCCTCGGATATGGTGGCGGGCAAAGGTGGCGAGCCTACCGCGAGATGGACGGTACTCAGCGACAACTTTCACGAGACCTGTCACGCCTGCACTGAAAAGGTCTGTCGCTTCAAGTCCACATCCTTTAAATTTGAGGACGATGGACTTTACGAGCCGCAGGTTAGAGACAACGAGTTTATCTCGCGCCTCATCAGAACCCTCACGGGCAAGGGTCTGTTCCTCTTCGGCAGCCAATAGGGGGTAAGATGAAATGAGCCGCTCTGTTGCGGCATCGAGTTGAAAGGTATGAGAACTCGCGTGTGCCATGATGTTTCTCCTCTCGGTAGGTAAAGGAGAAGACACCAACACTGCTTAACCTTTACCTGGTCATTTCACGCTATAGTCGTAATTGTTCTGGATCATTGTCTTTGATTCTTCCTTTTTCAAAAGTTGATCTGTGCTGCGCCTGCTTTGCAGCAAACAGAGAAGTGATGTCAGCCAGCGGCTAAAATTGAATAGTTATTTTCCATTGCTGCGAGAGGCTTTCAAAGGACCGGGATCGCGCACAACAGAATGTATGCATACAATGTGAGGTAAAATCTCAGAAGTGTCCCATTTTTTCGCTTAGGGAGGTATCACAATGGTTTATTTCCCAAGTATTAGCATGTTAACGAACAAACGATATGCCCCCCTCACCCCTGCTGGAAGCTGCCTATAAAAAGCGTAAGCGGCATAAGTGTAAGTCCCTTGTCCGTATTTCGCGGTGAGGAATCCGCCGTGTTGCGGTTCCTGCTCACGGTCATGGCATGTAAGGAGTGCCTGATAGTTTGCGTCCCATTCGGCAAGGAATTTAGAACCACGTTCCTCAACCCACCCATCAAAATCAGCCGCTGTAATCTGATTAGGATGTTGGAAGATCGGGTTATCTGGCATCAAAATGGTTACCTGTGCATCCTCTTCGGAGACCTCCTCCGGTCGTCTGCCCATCGTGTAAGGATAGGGACCAAAAGGCGCGGCATCAAACTCTGGGGTCTGATATTGAACGATGAGGTTGCCACCTTTATGCACGTAATCGAGGAGTCTGCTGTTATAGGCAACGAGATCCCGGCGAACGGCATACGCTCGGATACCAACGAGAATTGTCCTAAACCGATTCAGATCACCGGTGCGAAGTTCTTCTCTGTCGAGCATCTCCACGTCGATACCGATCTGTTGCAGAGCCTCAGGTACCCTGTCGCCTACGCCCATGATATATCCAACACTCAAATCCGATGGGACTTTGAGCGGGATGCTGCGAAGCGTCATAACAGCAGGACGATACAGGTGTCGCGGTTCAAGATCTGGATGATCAATCGTCTGATAACCAGCGGTATATGCCTCGCCATTGTATGTCGCGATTGCCTGGATCCTGTACTCCCTATCTGCTTCAACATTCTTGGCAGATACCTGAAAAGTAAACGTTTTGCTTGCACCTTCGTGCGTAAAAGCGAAAGGCGCATCCTCAGGCGATGACTGCCATCCATCTGGCAATTTGAGTGACAGTGTCCCCTCTGCCTCACCCTTTACGTTATTTAGCATCTCCACTGTTGCTGTAAATGTTGTTTCTCCACTTGCCATATCGGGTTCAGAGATTGGAATCACACCGATATGCGGTGAAACGGATAGACTGATAGCAGGTGCGACCGTTAGCAAACGTCGTCTTTCCCCCCACGGTCTATTAATTGAAACCGTTTGGGCAGGCTGCGTCAGTGTAAAGTCCACCCCATCTACACGATAGGTTACAACACCATTGACCTCAGGTAATGCGAAAGGGAGGAAACGAAATTCTGGACGCTTCAGTGTATAGACAGCATCGTGGTACTCAGAGGCACGGGTCCAATACGGCTGCGTGTAATCTGCGTTCTGCACCACTTGCACCTCAAACACAATAGAGATGGGTTCGTTCGTCTGTATAGGTATTATCCCATCGCTGCTATCGGAGTCTTTCTGGGAACGATTCGCAGCCCAGCCTTCGGGGGTGTGGAGCGAGGCATCGACGAGTTCAGCTGCAATCGGAGTGGGATTCACCATTCGCATCCCAATTGAAAACTTTTGACCGGGAATAGCGACGTTAAAGGTTTCAGATGAACGGGTTTCCGTTGTGGGTTGAACCAGCACTTCTAAAGACAAACCGAGGGCAGCGTTCGCAGCGGTCATAAACTCCTGTTCTTTATTCCGAAGCAGGAACAGGAGATGCGCTCGAGTGTTGTCATCAAGGTCTATCCGCTGGACGTTCTCGATTAAGCTGCGAGTTGTTTTCAATCCGCTTGCGAGATGCGGAACAATTGTCCAAGGGTGGCGGGCATCACAATCACGGATTGCGGCATTGATGCTTTCCTGAAGTTGTGTGAATTCCGCGTCCAATGCAGATGTATTCGCTAACTTCGCCATATCCGTAATGGTCGTGTCAATCCCATCAAAGAGCCTCTCTTCGGGTTTTCCTTTCTCAGCGGTCAGAGTTGTATCCACTAATCGCAATTCCGTAACGGCAGCCCCTTTGGCGGCGCGAGTCTGACCGACACCTTGTGACCGTTGGAAACTAAGCCCCTGACGTGCAATCTGAGCATAAGAGAGTCCCAACAGCGCGTTATATTCACCGGTATCAATTTTCAGCACGGGTGTATCAGGAGTTTCGGTGTTCCTGCGCCGCCATCTGGAACGCGTGATATAGAGTTTCTTCGGTTGCCACGGGTGTAGTCCTTCGGAAAGGTGTTCCGGGAATCGATTCGCATCGCCCGCGACACGGAACGCCTCTAAAGTCACGACGCCAGACGCCTGATGGTGTCCGTGACCATCTTGGCGGTTGCCTTGAAACCGAGAGATGATAACATCTGGACGGTAGAGACGGATGAGGCGAACCATATCCTCCAAAAGCATCTGATAGTCCCATTTTTCCAGCGTTTCATCGAGTCGTTTGGAATAACCGAAATCGACTGCACTGCTGAAAAAGAGGTCAATCCCATAGTAGCGCACAGCCGCGAGATGTTCCTCGGTCCGTACGATACCCAGCGCGTCAAACAATTC
Source organism: Candidatus Poribacteria bacterium (assembly GCA_965232545.1). Classification (GTDB taxonomy): domain Bacteria; phylum Poribacteria; class WGA-4E; order WGA-4E; family WGA-3G; genus WGA-3G. The sequence continues at coordinate 4,613,104 of OZ246979.1, read as the reverse complement.
GGGTCCGATAAGGTTTGCACCGCCCTCACCACGCGTCGTTGAGTATAATCCGGTTCTGACCCCGCGTGCGCGGCTGAGCCACGTTAACAACGCGCCATTTTCGTCGTCAGGATGCGCAACGGTATGTAAGACGGTGGCAGTTGTCTGTAGGCGTTGCAAAGCGCGCCATGTTTCCGAAGCATTTGTTGCGCCCGCCATTTCTCCTATCTCTGCCATCGTTGTGTTGCTTCCTATTGTTGCGAACAGTGCGAGAACTAAAATTGGTCCTACGATTTTTCTGTGCATGAGAAGATTCTCCAAGGAAAAGCGATCCCAAACTGTACGAAGATTAAGAATTTAAATTCGGTAATGTGTGACGCTAATTGTCTGAATCAGGTGCGCTTTGACAAATAATAATAGAATGTCGGTTAGATTCCGACTCGGAGGACGCACTCCGCATATCTTACCCTAACCGCACTGCTGGAAACAGCCGTGTGGAAAGCAAGGGGAAATGGCGAATGCCTGAGGCAAAGGCGACCTCACAAGAGCGCCAAAACTGGCACGTCCGATAAATGACGGACACGGAGAAGCGAAAGTTGAATGCTTGCAAGCCTCGTTAGACAAGACATAGAAACGCCTTGAAAAACTATGGTATTCATAAGGTTGTCCTCTGATTTGGCAATCTATTGCGTATGATATGAATACAGCGTTGAGATGCTCAATGAATCGGGGTACAGAACACTCCTAAATCCGTCAACGAAGTCTATTATTGGGAAGTCAAAGAGAACCTAAGTAGACTCATAGAGTCTATAAGGTTGAAGAGATTAGGAACTCTCGTAAGAGAGAAGCATAATCAGGTTGAGTGCTTTGAAACATTTCTAAAAACATTTTATCTATAGACGTGAAATCTTGCGAAAGCATGTGTCTATAGAAGTCTTAGACTTATGGACAAGAAATAAAGTAAAAGTGGTTATCATCACCTAAAGCGTTTATCGCCACACTCGACTGGAAGGTCTCCATGTGTGGTGAAAGTCGCACGCATGGTTTGGAAGGGGTTGTAGAGGGGCGACCCTCTACGACTACCTTATGATTTGCAGGATTATATCTGCTTGTTAGAAACTGAAAATTCCCCTTTATCGAACTCATGTTATTTAGGGAGCTGCGCGCGGAGCAGTGCTACACTCTGTGGAACACCGATGTGTGCATCCGCCTTCCCTTCAAATTCAATGGATACATACCCCTGAAATCCGACATCTTTTAGAATGTTCCCAATTTTAGCATAGTCCAAATCTAATGTATACCATTCGCCACCACCGTAATAGGTTTTGGCATGGACAAGTACTGCTTCATCTGCAATCTGTTCCAGTTTTTGGTATGGATCTGATAGGAAATTCCCACAATCCATTGTCACCTTTAACCAGTCTGAGTCGATGGCGGAGACGATGCGATTGACACCTTCAGGCATGCATGTCAGTCCCCAATGGTTTTCGAGTCCGAGGACGACTCCGTATTTCTCAGCGTCCGGAAGACATTTTTCGATGGCGGTGATTACCCATTCAAACGCCTCGTTTTCTGTGTGTCCGGGGAGTGCCGGTTCTTGCCCTTCGGTTTTCATTAATTCATCGAAAGAGGGGACAGTGCCCCAACGTCCTGAGTTGAGGCGAATTGAGGGGATACCGAGTTCGTGTGCTAATCGGATGCAGTGGATAGTGTGATTAATATTTTTTTGCCGTGTTGCCGCGTCTGGCGAAACGAAGCCTTGATGGATGGAGAGTGCGTATAAATCGAGTCCGTGAATGAAAGCGAGCCTTTTCAGTTTCTGGAGATACGGATTCGCTTCCGATGCCATCTGTTGATGTAAGATTTCAACGCCGTTGAGGTCGAGCCGTGCAGCTTCCTCAATAACATGTTCAATCGGCACGCGTTCAGGTTTGAAATGCCAATAAGAATAAGTGGATACACCGAATTTCATTTATCACCTCAATTGGGAATGTTTGTTCCCGTTATGATAGCATAACTCGGCATGCAATATCCACTTTTTTGATGGATTATCGGTTAGTAATTGTCTGAATCGCGGATTGTCGCGGATTTTACATTCGCCACTGCCTCTGCCACTCACTACTCTAAATCTGCCACCATCTGCTATATCGTCAACGCTGCTTGAGTCTGCCCCACAGCGTTGTTTGCCTTTCTGCGCTCGGTGAAACGGGCAAGAATGCTTCCGGCACCCATGCTGGGTATAAATCCAGGGACAACTTATTTGCTACTTCAATGGGTTCGCCGAGTCCACCTGCAGCCTTTACGAGATGAATGGCACTGTCTCCAAAGATTTCATCAACGCGGAGTCTTTCACCAGGTCCCGGCATCCGCACTATCCTTTTGAAAGCATAGGCGATCCATTGTCCATCAGGTGACCATGTGGGGTTGCTCGCCCATTCACGTGCCCCCAATCGCGTCAACTGGCGAAAGTTGTTTCCATCTATATTAATGACAAGGATATTCTTGCCTTCATCCCTAAAACTCGTAGTAGCATAGGCAATCTGTTTGCCATTGGGAGACCATGTGCATCCTGATAATGCATTCTCTGCCAGTTTTCTCAACCTTCCACCATCGGCAGTCATCACATAGAGCAAAAAATTGCCCGCATTATGCTCCGGTCCTCGATAGGAGTTGAAGGCGATCCATTGACTGTCTGGCGACCACGTGGGATTCCCATTGTCCCCTTTTTTTGTCAACTGCTTCAGATTTGAACCATCTACATTAATTCTATAAATTTGCCGATCCCCGGTTCGATCAGAAACGAAGCCAATCCACTTCCCGTTAGGCGACCAAGCAGGAGAATGGTTCAGGCTTGGGTGATCTATCAATCGACGGGATTCCTTGCTCCGGAGGTCGATTAGGTGGATAGCGGTTTTCCCTATTTCTCTGGATACATAGGCAAGAAAGCGTCCATCAGGTAACCAAGCGTGTTGACCCCCTTTTTTTTCTTTATTGGTATCAAGTTTTCGTAGATTCTGACCTGTGCTATCAATGAGATAGAGATCAGCAGTTCCTTCGTGTTCGGAGATAAAAGAGAGTGCCTGAACTCTGGCTTGTGCATTTTCGGTCAAAAGGCTACTGCTTACGAACCACGCGATACCTAACATTACATAAACCTGTATCTGTTTCAGTGTCATGAGAACCTCCTTGTTCGACTGAAAAATTTTCAGCGAAAGAACGCTTCTATTGTAACCCGAAAAACTGCTAAAAGCAACAGTCACTATCAATATTCTCAAGGTCAATCGCTTAATCTTTCTCAACAGGTATTTTCGCTGAAAGCCGGGCTTCAGATGATGTGGGCGCGTTTAGAGCCGCGCCCTCTCCGTAGAACACTCCTACTTATTCTTCGGTTCATCTACCACTGCTTCTGCCACCAACTGCTCTAAATCTGCCTCCCTACCTCTGCGAGAGATCAACTTGTGGGTAGCTTCATGGGCGATCAGCGTGCCATCCCTATTGATGAGCCACCGCGCTGGAATAGAACGAACATCATACTGTTGCGCGAGGGGACTCTGGCGTTCCAGTCCAGTATAAATCTGCCGCCACGGGATGCCATTTTCCTGAAGGTAATTTCGCAACTTCGTTTCATCGGTATCGAGGCTGACTCCGACGATCTCAAATCCCTGATCTTTATAGGTATCGTAAATTTTCTTGACCCTCAGCATTTCTCCGATGCAGAAACCGTTCCAGACTGCCCAGAAATCGAGGAGGATGACTTTCCCATGATATTGCTGGAGCGAAACGGGTTCGCCCTCAAGATCTGTTGTAGAAAAATCAGGTGCGGGTTTTCCAAATTTTTCATACGCCTCGGCAAGTCTACGGGATAGATCGTGCTTTCCAAATTTCCTCGGTTTTTGTGCCGCAACTTCCACACCCACAGATGACTTGAGCAGTTCTAAATATCGGGGTATCCACTCACTTTGAGGCAGATAATCGGGGTGCAATAAACTTTTGCTGGGCTGATGTTCAATCACTTCCAATTCGGGGGTCAGCGTTAAGATGTCCACAGAATCGGAATAATGCTGTCGGAGTTTCGTCGCCAAAACGCCCGCTGCTGCCCCTTTGGTACCTGTTTGTAGCTCGGGTAGGTCTCTCAGCAGAACCCAAACGTTCACAAAGTGTGTGTTGAGCAAATTGATAATTTTCGGTGAGGAGAGCGGACCCGCTCTCAAGGCTTTGCCCGTCCCTCAGCAGGACTCATCGTCGAGTACACCGAATAAAAGTACCGCATGAATCGGGCGATTCGATGTCCTCGCGAGTTCGACCGCACCTTCAATCGGAGTCCACTCAATTTCAGCAAACTTGTAGAGTGCCTCCTGAAACTTTCTATCGGCTTCTTCTTTCGTGATGGCTACCTCCCAGACAATCGATTCTGGTTGCATCTCCGATACACTACAGAGTTCCATGCGAGGCACAAATCCTATATCGTGAGTTCTAAAAGCCCCGATATCTACATTACTATTGCGGTTGGGAAGCGATAGCGTAAATTGGCAAATCGTTCCGCTGTCACGATTGATTACCAGATGCCCAGCAAATTGTGCTGGCATCAAGTAGGCATCAATTGAGGCATCCAGCGTAAAGCGCGCATGAATTCGGAAAACAATGTCGGCATATTCAGGCGAAAGTGCCCGTAAGCACGCTTTCACACCGTGCCCATCATATCCGACATCCATTGTTGCGCCTGGATGAAACTGGCGGAGGAAAGTGAGAATTCCCTCTGGATCCAGGTTCCAGACATCCCCTACGCTAACGGTCGCTGGCGAAAGAAAGACTTGGAAATCTGCTGTGCTGTAGTTCTTCAGCGGATGCGCAGGTCCGGGATTGAACACCTCCAACCACTGTTCCCACGTCATCTCCACCGGTTCTTTCCACTGTGCCTTGGCTCGATTAAACTTCTCTTCTGTTGACCGATGCAAGTTATTTGCTGTATTCTCGATCGGATCCCAATATGCCTGCACCGGGATATTCGCTGAAGTTCTTAGCACGTTACGAAGGTCTATCACTATCTTTACTCCTAATGTTGGGACGATTCATGGTAGACTTTAGAATTACTTTGACATTGTGATGGGTGTATTTGTGGGCAGGCACAAGACCAAGAAACACCCAAGCAAAAACCCCCTACAAGATGTAAACTTATTTCCATAATTCATCATAGTAAATACCCTATTGATTTGCGGGTTTGCCCTTGAGTGCTTCAACTACAAGCGGTTCTAAATCTTCACCTCTGGCCTTATGCGAAATCAATTTGCCATCTCTATCAATAAGCCATGGGGCAGGAATACCACGGATACTGTATTGCCGGACAAGAGAATCTTCACCCCTTGCGTTATCAAAAATTTGCCGCCATTGGATGTCATTCTCTTTAATATAGGCCCGCAGTGCCGCTTCCTCATCATCAAGACTGACACCGATGATGTCAAACCCCTGATCCTTATAGGTAGCGTAGACTTTTTTGAGATTCGGCATTTCTGCAATACACGGACCACACCAAACCGCCCAAAAATCGAGTAAAACAACTTTTCCGCGATATTGTTGCAGCGAAATCGGATTTCCATCAAGATCGGCTGCGGAAAAGTCTGTCACAGGTTTTCCCCACAATTCGTACTTGGGATCAGCCTTGCGGTCATACACATCGGCGAGTTCAATATTTCCTAACTTCCTATGAATGTAGGCAAGTCTTCAGAGGATAGGCTCCGCGTCTGGATGCTGCTGCTCCACCTTCTTAAAAATCTCAAGCAGATCCTCATATCGCTCGGCCCTCACAAGCACATCAAACAGCACTCGATAAGATGTTGTCATGTGTGACTTGAGACGCGCAATGAGGGCATTTGCAGATTGTTCATTTCTCACTTCGGTGTAGTGTTTGATAAGTTGCGGATAGATTTCAAAGAAACGAGGGTCATCCGGGTGTCGCTCAAGTGCCTCTTCAAAAGCAGCGATAGCCGCCTCGTGGCTACCATACATATCTTCTGGCGTGAATTCCCAAACATGAGATGAAGGATATACCTTAAAGGAAAAACTCAAATTTAGGCAGTCAAAGGGTTGATTTTCATGATGCCGACAACGAACAAGCGGTATAGCATCACCATACACTTCGCGTTGTTGAGCTTTCTCCTCTCGGTATTCAGGGTGGAACTGGTAGCCATAACTCGCGGGCATTTTTGGGTCTGCATTGTGAGAAAAGATTGGCTTGCCACCCAGCTCATCTGCTGGACACAGCAAGAGGTTTGCATCGGGCAAATATTTCGGATGAAGTTCCGATAGCCATTCAGGGAAATCACCGTGTTCTTTTTTATAGGTTTCAACCGCCTTGCCTATCGCAACCAAATTTTGTGTGCAGATTTCAATGTTTTTCTCATGCCGTTCCATAATTAGATCCTCACTCGGCTTTTCTGTAGGTGTGTCTGCGTTTGCAGAAGTGATTAGTAAACCTATCACTATTGCCACAGTCAAGATTGCTTTCATTTCAATATTCTCCTTTTTTTCAGATTTCCCACTGAATTGCCAGTTTGGTTATTCATTCATGATTTTGTCTTTGAGTGCTTCCACGACGAGACCTTCTAACTTCTCGCCTCTGGCTTTATGCGTGATTAATTTGCCATCCCTGTCAATAAGCCACTGTTCTGGAACACCCCTGATTTTATACTGCAGTGCGAGTGGATCGTCCTGCCACCTTTCACCACTGTAAATCTGCCGCCACTGGATATCGTTCTCTTTAAGGTAGTTCCGCAGTTCCGATTCCTCATCATCAAGACTGACACCGATGATGTCAAACCCCTGATCCTTATAGGTAGCGTAGACTTTTTTGAGATTCGGCATTTCATCAATGCAGAAACCACACCACACCCCCCAGAAGTCGAGCAAGACAACTTTCCCACGATAGTCTTGAAGCGAGATCGGATTCCCATCAAGGTCAGTTGCGGAAAAGTCTGTCACAGGTTTTCCCCACAATTTATATTTGGGATCGGTCTTCCGATGATAAACTTCGGCGAGTTCAGTATTGCCCAACCTCTCATAAATGTAGGCAAGTCTCCCGAGGATAATTTCCGCGTCCGGCTGCCGCTGCTCAGCTGCCTTGAAAATCTCAAGCATTTCCTCAAAGAGTCCCGACTCCTTAAGTATATCGCGCACTGAGTAGTAACCCTCATCGTCTGGTATCATGCCTGCTGACTTGAGACGCTCAAGCATGGCATCTGCGGATTGTTCGTTTCCGACCTTGGTGTAGAGTGCAAGAAGTAGTAGGTAGAGATCAAAGAACCGCCGATCCTCCGGGTATCGCGCGAGTGCGTTTTCAAAGGTAGTAATAGCGGCTTCGGGGCTACCGTACATATGTTCCGGCGCGTAACTCCAATTAACATGTGACTCGTAAACATTCAAGGAAAAACTCAAGTATAGACATTCCCTGTCTTCATTGAAGTGATGGTGTAGACATCCGACAAGCGGTATAACATCGCCATACACCAAAAGGTCTTCTTTTTTCTGCACTCGAATTTCAGGCCAGAACCGGTAGCTATAACTCACGGGCATCTTCGGGTCTGCGTTGCGTTTAAAAATTGGCTTGCCACCCAACTTGTCTGCTGGACACAGCAAAAGGTTTGCCTCGGGCAGATATTTCGGATGAAGATTTGAGAGCCACTCTGGAAAGTCGCCCTGTTCTTTCTTATAGGCTTCAACCGCCTTGCCTATCGCAACCAAATTTTGTGTGCAAAGTTTGAAGCTTTTTTCCTCCTGTTCCGTTATCACACCTCCGTTGCGTTTTTCTCCAGGTGGATGTGCATTTGCAAAAGTTATCAGTAAACCCAGCATCATTAGTGATAGACAAAATTGCTTCATTTTCGTATTCCCCTTTTCAAATTTCTTACGAAATAGTATTGCCCGTTTCCCGCATCTGCGGGAACTTACTTGAACTTAAAAGGAACCTCTCGATTATCAATAGGATTTACGCAAAAGTGTTCGGCTGTTCGCCGAAATCCGTGTGCCTCGGTGGCTCTGACTTCAGATTCAACCAGTGGAGACTTACACACGTTTACTTCTTAAATAGTGTTTGCATAAGTCTCGAGCAAGTTTAGCTATTCATTCCTGATTTTGTCCCGAAGTGCTTCTACTACGAGTCGTTCTAACTTCGATCCTCTGGCTCTATGCGTGATTAATTTGCCATCTCTGGCAATGAGCCATGGTGCCGGGATGGAATTGATGCCATACTGTTGGGCAAGTGGACTCTGCCACCCTTGTGCGCTACAAATCTGCCGCCAAGGGATCTCATTCTCTTTGAGGTAATCGCGCAGTCTTGTTTCATCAGTGTCAAGACTAACACCGATGATGTCAAATCCCTGATCCTTATAGGTATCGTAAACCTGTTTGACATTCGGCATCTCTCCGAGGCAGGGTCCGCACCAGACTGCCCAGAAATCGAGTAGAACGACTTTCCCGCGATATTGCTGAAGCGAAATAGAATTCCCATCCAGGTCTGCTGCGGAAAAGTCGGGAACAGTCTTTCCAAGTAATGCCAATACTGGCTCAGCCTTTTCCATGTATTCCTTTGCCAGTTCAGCGTTGCCCAACATCTCATGGATTTCGGCAAGCTTTCGGGCGACACTACGGTTTTCTGGTTCCTGTACTTCAAGTTTTTCAAAGACTTGAAGCATTTCCTCATATCGGTGCATCATCTGAAGTATATCGCCAAGGTAAAAATAATGGCGAATATTACCAGGTTTCATGACTGCTTTGAAACGGTTAATGATGTTTTCGGCAGCCTCTGCTCGTCCAACTTCGCTGTAAAAACGAACGAGCGAATGATAGACATGGAAGAACCGTTCATTATCCGGCTGTCGCTGAAGTCCTTTTTCCAAAGCCTCAATGGCTTTTTCAGGGGTTTCATACATCTCATCGGGCGTGTATACACCGGATGAAGGATATACCTTAAAAGAGTAACTCAAGTTTAGACAGTCAAACTCTCGGTTCGTATGATGTCGGCAACGGACGAGTGGTAAGACATCGCCATACATGAGGCGTTCCTCAGTTTTTCCTTCCCGGTACTCCGGATGAAACTGGTAACCATAACTCACGGGCATTTTCGGGTCTACGTTCGACGAAAAGATTGCTTTGCCGCCTCTGCTATCTGCGGGACAAAGCAACACATCTGGATCCGGTAAATACTTGGGCTGATGTATATCTGAGAGCCACTCTGGATAATCGCCGTTTTCATTGTGGTAGGCTTGGATTGCTTTGCCGATCACAAGCAAATTTTGGGTACAAATCTCAATGTTCTTCTCATGCTGTTCCGTAATCAGATCTTCGCTTGGCTTGTCTACAGACGTATCTGCGTTCGCAGAAGTTATCAGTAGACCCAGCACGATTGCTACAGTCAAAATTGCTTTCATTTCAGTCTCCTCTTTTTTCACATTTCTTACTATGGTAAAATCCACAATTATAACTAAGGTGTTTGCGTAAGTCTCAGGCACGTTAACTATTCATTCTTGATTTTGTCCCGGAGTGCTTCCACGACGAGACGTTCTAACTTCACCTCTTTGGCTTCGCGCGAGATTAATGTACCATCTCTGGCAATGAGCCAAGGGGCAGGGATTGTCTGAATATGATACTGTTGCGCGAGAGGGCTTCTCCACTTTTGCCCACTGAAAATCTGCCGCCAAGAGATGTTATTCTTCTTGAGGTAGTTGCGCAGCCTTGTCTCATCAGTGTCAAGACTAACACCGATAACGTCAAATCCTTGGTCCTTATAGGTATCGTAAACCCTTTTGACATTCGGCATTTCCCCAATGCAGGGTCCGTACCAAACTGCCCAGAAATCGAGTAAGACGACCTTCCCGCGATAGTCCTTCAGTGAAATCGGTTTGCCATCAAGGTCAGTTGCCGAGAAGTCAGGAACAATTTTTCCTGTTAGTTCTGACGTAGGATCCGCCTTTTTTCGATACGTTTCTGCGAGTTTAGCATTGCCGAGTCTTTCGTGAATTCTAACAAGTTCCGTGAGAACATCGTGGTCATCAGGAAACCGCTTCTCAAGTTGCTCAAAAACTTTAAGTACTTCTTGATGTTGATTCGCGATCTCAAACATCGTGCCAAGGGCGAAGTGTGCTGGAAGGTCGTTAGGATTCAGCGTCGATTTAAAATGATTAGCGAGGTTCTTAGCATCTTTTTCGCGTCCGACTTCAATGTAAAGACGGGCAAGCGAACGATAGACATAGAAGAAGGGGGGATTATCCGCGTGTTGCTGAAGCCCCTTTTCCAAAGCCTCAATGGCTTTTTCGGGAGTTCCATACATTTCTTCAGGTGTGTATTCCCAAACTTGGGATGAGGGATATACCTTAAAAGCGAAACTCAAGTTTAGGCACTCAAATGGCTGATTCGCATGATGCCGACAACGCACGAGCGGTATGACATCACCGTACATCGCTCGGTTTTTCGGCGTGCTTTCTCGATATCCAGGGTGCAACCCGTACCCATAACTCACGGGCATTTTCGGATCCACATTCGGCGGAAAGAGTGCTTTGCCTCCAACTTTATCCGCTGGACAAAGCAAGAAATTTGCATCTGGCATGTATTCCGGATGAAGTTCAGAGAGCCATTCGGGAAAATCGTTGTGTTCCTTCTGGTAGGCTTGGATTGCCTTGCCAATTTCGACCAGATGTTGCTTGCAGATTTCAATGTTTTTGTCAGCCTGCGATGGCTTTGTCATTTCATCAGAACGATCTTCACTGGATGTGGGTTTGGATATGGAAACTTCCCGAATTTGTTGGGACAGTGCTTCCTGTGGATCAACCACCTGTGCCAGACGCATCGCGCCCACCGGGACGGCAAAACAGATGAAGACGAGCAGTCCAATTCCCGCGGTAACTTTTGTCACTGGATGCCGATTCAGATTTTTGGCGAGAACAGTTCGGAGTCGTCCTTCAATCTTCGAGGAGCGTGCTATTGCCACAGCCGCTCTCGAAGTCGCTTTTGCAATTTTCACGTTGCGTGTAATATCAAGCAGATGTTGCGCGTAGTCGGTTGATCGATACCCAGCGTTTAGTACATGGTCGTCACAGGCTTGCTCTACTTCTATCCGCACCCGATACGCCGCAAACCACACAAACGGATTGAACCAGTAGACTGCACACGTTGTCTGTGCAATCGTCTGCACCACCCAATCCCATCGTTTGATATGCGCCAATTCGTGGAGCAGAACAGCACGGAGCCGCTCAATTTGCCAATGATTTGCATCAACCGGTAGCAAAATCACAGGACGTAAAAAACCCCACACCATCGGCACTGCCATCCTGTTGCTGAGACGGACACTGGCACGTCGACTCCAATTAGATCGTAACTCCTCGGCAGCACGGCTAAAGTTGCTACCACGAGCAGAGATATGCCAAACAGCACCGATGCCAACAACCAAACGGATAAGAAGAAACAGACCGACCCCTGTCCAGACTATTGCTATCCAGTCAGTCCAATGCATCGCAGTAAGGGGATCACTTTGACCGGTCACGAGGTCGGGTTGAGTCAATGTCGGTGCGATTGGTATCGACGATACCGGCTTTGGTGACAATTGGATCGGTGCACTTGAAACGGGTGCTTCAGGTAGGATACCGAGTTCCCACTTTGGGAGCACGAGCGAAAGCAGCGGGATGATGAGGCATCCGACGATCGCCATGCTCCAGACGAAACCGCGCATCGCTGCCGATTTGCGACGAAGGCAGAACGCGAATAAACCCGCAACAACGAAAATCAGAAAACTTTTCATCGTGGTGTCAACGAGAAATTTCAGCAATGGGTCTGCATAGAGCGTCTCAATGAATCGCATCATGACGAGGTGTCTCCTTTTTTCGCTTGCTCAATGAGTTGGCTTAAACGGTCAAGTTCCTCATCCGAGAGATCAACCTCGGAGACCAGTGCGATGACCGTTTTCTCGATAGACTTATCAAAAAACGTCTGAAAAATCTGTTTGAGTGCGGAACGTCCCGCCAGATGACGGGGTTGCGTCGGACGGTAGATGTAGCGTCTGCCGCTTTTCCCGTGGGTGAGATACCCCTTCTCTTCCAGAATCCGCAACAATGCCCGAACTGTAGAGTAACTTGGTGGGTCGGGGAGATATTCGAGCACATCAGCAACGGAAACATGACCGCGTTGATAGACGATATCCATTATCTGCCGTTCTCGACGACTCAGTTTGACGGTTTGGTAATCTTCCATTTTATCACCTTTTTGATAATATGCTAATGTTTTAGCATTTACGAAAATTATGTCAAGAAAACATGCTAAAAATTTAGCATAAATTAACGTGAGGCGTTAGTAGACCTACAATTAACAAGGTGCGGGCGACGTTACATGAAGTTTAAGAATTTAATTTAAACCTCAACGCGCACAAACGCGAGATACGCACCCGCCAGCAAAACGACAATAAACAGCGTCAATAGCAGCAACTCTGTCGCCGCGGTGTTGAAATCCTTACTGAGGTTGAATGTATCTTCAAATTTTGGGACTGCCTCTGGATTGATGGGTTTCTGAGACATCCCCTCGCGAACACCGATGATATGGAGACTCTCTGGATCGCCTTTGTCCATATCTATGACGAATTCTCGGTATTCTCGGGCGTAACGTTGAACATTCTCAGTAAATTGTTGGTGCCGATCAAGACCTGTTCCGGCGAACGACTCAAGGAGATGCTGGAGGAGCGTCGCGGGTGAAATGCGAGTTATCGCACGCGCCCGTTGAACTTGGGTAATCTTAAAGGTTAAATATCCCTCGTTCAAGTGTTCGAGGTTTGCTGCCATTATGATGAAAAATTCACCTTTTTTCCGTAGCGTTCTTTCGTCGGTTCCTTCTGCATAGGCCCAAACTGCGTTTTCCCGCCGAAATTCGTGATCACTTTTGCCGTACCGATCCCAGTATTCATCGCGGGACATGGTTGATGAAAAGCCTCTCGCAAGTGAGGCGAGTGTATTCGGCATAAAAACGACGAAAGTGACCCACGTCAACAGAAGTATCACAAGACTCACAGCACTCCGTTGCACACGCGCCGATACCAACAGCCCTAACGCCAGAAACAGACACGTGTACAAAAGTGCGATAAATAAGATGATACCTAAGCGTCCCCACGCCTGGGTATTCAGATGAACGGCACTTGCGGTGGAAATTGTCAGGAGATTCACCAATACAGCAAGTATAAAGGGAATGTTCATACTTATCAACGCCCCCAGAAACTTACCGATAAGGACAGTGTGTCGTGGGATTGAATTTGCCAACGTCAATCGGAGTGTGCCGTGCTCGCGTTCGTCGGAGATAGCATCAAACGTAAATAAGAGTGCGATGAGACTCAAGATATAACCGATGATGAATGTCCAATCCACTTGGGAAACGTCGGGTCCAACGTTCATCATATTTATGTTAGTATCTGGATATGTCAATCCCCAGAAACGTTGTCGAGATCTGGTTCCAGCTCCAACCCTATCCGGTAAAAGGGTTTCTCCACCCTCCGCGCAGAAATGGAGCGGTGACGGTTTTTTGTAGAGCGTCCCGGGTCCCTGTTGTGCAAGTCTATAGAGACTGATGTCAGCGTGGGAAGTCAATTGGCTCAGAGATTCAGCGACAGCGTCGCGATACTTTTGGACCCGTTTCGGATGTTCTCGGAGATGTCTAACGGCATTGACCATCATCAGTGCCAGCAGTAACACAATTGTCAGCGCAAATCGGAGGCTATTCAGGTTGTTATAGAGTTCACGTTTCGTGATATGCCAAATCATTTTTGGGTTCTCGGTTCTCAGTTGTCAGTTGTCAGTTAAATGAGGGTTCCGTTAAACGATAACCTCTTAACTGACGACTAATCACTGTTCTACTGTTCCATCCAGTTTCAAATTAGGGGTATCTGTTTTGGTTTGTAGTAGGGCAATCCACTGCCCGCTCTTGACTTATTCTCACTGCGAAGCAGTGCGATGAATCGCACTACTACGAACCTACCCTCAATTCTAATATGGACAGACTACTACACTTCGCTCCTGATGAAAATTAGAAATGTTATTACGAATAGGATTATATTAATTATCAACAATAAGAATAAATCCAGCAATGCTCGCTTTGCATGGATACCTACATCGCTTCTCTGAAAAGAGAACTGCGGAAGTGTGTCCCAATCGACGGCACCTTGATCGGAAGAAAACCACTGTCGGGACGCAAATACCTTTTCGTCATAAAAGTAATTGACAATTGCTTGTCGGTAGCGTTGTGCCGCTGTGAAAAAATCCTGGATGCCATTGAGGTCGGTGCCTGCCCACGCCTCGGTTGCGGCATCATACAAACCCGCGGGTGAGAATTTCAACAACATTCGTCCTCTGTCTGCCGGTTGGACGTAAATCGTCTCGAGTGCCGGCTTTCGGATGAGCCATGTTCGTTCTACGGTATTGACGGTCAGCGGTCCAATGAAGCCGTAAAAATTCTGGGCGTGTGGCACATAAGGTTCGGATTTCTCGTGAATCGTTTCCAATTCGGATCCAACGTAGGTGTAATACAGTAATCTTGATGGTTTGTCTTCCCACCCCGAGAAATTGAAGTCTATTTCTTCCAAGTTAACCAAGTTAAATCCCCAACCCTCTCCTGGAACAGCGTCGTTGCGGAGAAACTGATCCCGCTTTCTCTCAAGTTCGTCCCATACCCGCTTAATCTGATGGTAAGCGGCGGGTTCCGGGTCCACTTGCGGAGCAGTATCAACTGCGGTGAGAATCATATTTGGGTAGACGAGCACTAAGAATCCCCAGACGAACAATGCCAGAATGAGTGCTGTGCTGGTTCGCCGTGTGATTGCAGAAATGAGCATACCGATGAGATAGAACAGCGACAGATAGATGAGCGACGTAAAAACGATCCCACCGATACGCAGAAAATCATCAGTGCTCAGGGAAACCGTAGCGGAAGTCATCAGCAAAATGAGCATAAAGAGCAGACTCATCAACAACGGCACGAACAAGCATACCATCGCACCGATATATTTGGCGAACAAGATATACCCACGTCTCACGGGATGAGATAGCACTAAGCGTAGGGTGCCGTGTTCGTACTCTCCGGTAATGGCATCGTAGGCGAAAGTGAGTGCCAGCAGGCTGAGGATCCCCTGAAAAATAAGCACAAGGTCGATTGAAGTGAGGATATTGAAATATGGATTATCCGCCGCGTGCTTTTTGGCATCCCAAATTGTCGGTGTAAAAATGTGAGAAACTTTAATTTCGTTCCCCAATCGCTTATCTAAACCGGTGTTGAAAATACTCAACGGGTTCGGGGGTCGATCAACGATTATCGTTCCCCAGAAACTAAGCATTCCATCTGAATAGGTTTTGTTGATCTCCCGCAGTTCCTGCCGATGGGTTTTAACAGCGGTGTTATAGTCCGCCAACCGCAGTTCATAGTCCTTGATGAGCACAATGGCATTCGCAACGACCAGCAACAGCATAATCACGACAGCTGCCGCAAATCGGAATGTCATGAGATTGTCGAGGAGTTCTCTCCGAATGAGCGTTAGAAACATCGCGTTATCACCTAAATCCCCTATTTTGCTTCCTCCTCAGGGAACATTTCGGCTATCAGTTTCCATTGAGGATAATAAGCCTTCAAGCCCGAAATCAAGAGTTCTTAATCTGCTTGTAAACGCTTTCGCGCCCGATGGAGTTGGCTCCTAATCGTGTTCATTGATATACCTAAGAATTTGCCAATTTCCTTTATTGTCATTTCACCAAAATAGTAGAGTATCATCACTGTGCGTTCACTCTCCGGCAGTTTATGGTGATTAAGACGCGATTTGAGGTAGGAAACGTGCCTTATGCTAATATTTTAGCATTTAGGAGAAATTGTGTCAAGTAAAAATGCTAAAAATTTAGCATAAATTAATGGAAGTCCGATTTAAACACTACTAAAATTTGAATAATTTCGGTGAGACTCAGGACACGTAGGCTCGATTTACTCAATAGATTATGTCAGCGGTCTTCAAATAAATATGACTTGACCCGAAAAGAAAAACACTACGTATAAGTGTCGGGTAAGAAAATATGACAAAGAATTTGAATAAGAAAGATACCAAATCTTAGACTTCAACGCGCACAAAAGCGAGATACGCACCCGCGAACAATACTGCCAAAAACAGGAATAATAACAGAATGTCCGTAGCTGCAGCGGTGTAGGCACCCCTGAAGCTGATGTGATCTTCAAATTTTGGAATTGATTCAAAGCGCACTGGCTTTTGTGAGGTGCCCTCCTTGGAACCGATTGCGTGTGGACTCTCTGGATCCGCATGATCGGTTTCGATGAGAAACGCCATGAATTCATCGGCATATCGGCGCACTTGCTTCAAGAATTGAACATGCCGTGTGAAACCGGTCCCAGCAAGAGATTCAATGGCGTATCGGACACTTGACGCAGGCGATATACGGGTTATAGATCTCGCGAGTCGAATTTGAGCAATTTGAGCGTCTAAGTGTTCCTCGTTCAATCTCTCGTTGTCTCTTGCATCCTCAGTGAGGTATTTCGACCACAATAATGTTCCCTCCGTTGCTGGAATCTCTCGCGAAGGTATTTTGCGCTCAAGTTCGTCGTACTGTTGATAAAAATTATTGGACAGATGCTGCCGACGGACGGCGAGTTCGTTACGGGTCATTGTCGGCTGTAAGCCACTGGTAAGCGCGCCGGTTGTAGAGGGCAGCAGGACGACCCAAACAACCCAAATTAGTAAGAGAATCGTGAGACTCGTTGACGAATTGCTCACGCGAGAGGATATGAGCAGCCCCAGTCCAAGGAAGATTGATACGTAAACAAAAGCGATGCAGATAATGACTCCCAATCGTCCGCACTCCCTTGGTCCCAGTGGAATACTTCCCGACGTATAAAGTAGAAAAAGGTTAATGAATGCGGCAATTAAAAAAGGGATACTGATAGTTAGCAATGCTGCAAGAAACTTGCTTACCAATACGGTGCCGCGTGAAACACTATTGGAGAGTGTCAAGCGCAAGGTGCCTCGTTCTCGGTCCGAAGATATCGCGTCGAAAGTAAATAAGATGGCAATCAAACTCAGCACGATAGAGACGATAGTATTCCAATCAACATTTGTATAATCCGGCATAATATTCCATAGGTTTGGATCGGATTGCGGGTATTCCATTCGCCATAGCGTTCTGATTGAAAAACGACTCGATATTAAGAACAGACCTCTGCCAACTCCGTCAGCGGATTCAGGTATAAATGTTTCACCACCGTCCGCACAAAAGGAGAGTGGAGAAGATTTTTTATAGAGCCTGCCGGGTCCTTCCGTAAATAGGTTATAAACACTGTCCGCGTTGGATCTCATTTTATCCAAAGACGCTGAAACCTTTTTTTGATATGCCGTTGATTGCGCCTCGTATTCGCCAAGATACCCAATTGCGTTGACGAGCATCAGTGCGATAAGCAATACCGTTGTAAAGGCAAATCGCAGACTGTTCAGATGGTCGTAAAGTTCACGCTTTGTAATGTGCCAAATCATTCTTCTAATTTTTCCTGTGGTTCGTTCAGGTGAGACTTAGCAAAGAGCGTTCCATTTCGTAACCCGCCCGGGTCCGTTGGTTGGGGCTACAAGTTTTGGCTAAGTTTTCCAAAACCTCTCTCTGCCGACTGCTGATTGCTGACTGCTAATTTATACTTCTTGCCGCACGAAGATTAAAAATGTTGTCATAAACAGCACAACGTTAATGAGCAGCAGACACGCAATGTCACCGCTTGCGTGCTGTATGCCCTTCCATATATCCCTCCGACGATAAGAAAACCGTGGTAAATCGTTCCAATCGACTTCTCCTTGGTCAACAGCGAACCATTTCCGAGAAGAAAAAGCCTTCTTATCATAGAAATAATCGATAATCGTTTGCCGGTACCGCTGGACTGCTGTGATAAAATCCTCAATACCGTGGAAATCTGTTCCTGCCCACGCCTCGGTTGCGAAGTCATACATCGCTGTCGGTGAGAAACGCATCAGATTTTTCGCCACATTCGCTTTGTGAACGTAGACTTGATCCAAAGCTTTTTGTCGAATTTGCCACGTCCTTTCTGCTGCGCGAATTCGTCGCGGCTCCGAGAATTGAAAGTAAGCTTTGACATGAGGCATCAGGGGTTCTGCCTCTGGCTTGATGCGAATATTGCGAGTTTCCGCCTTAGAATACTTGAGCGTCGTCGGATCTGAAATATGAGGAGCCCCCGAACTTCCTGAATAAAGTATATTGTCATTCAAGTCTTCCCCTTCAATTGCATCATTCCTCAAAAAATCCATCCGCTCTCTTTCAAAACTTTCCCAGATCTGCTCAATTTCACGATAAGAGGATTCCAATTGAGAAGGGGTCTGCCAAAGCCGATTGACCGAGAATACAATGAGACTTGGATAGATAAGGACCAGGGTGCTCCATATCACCATTGACACCATCAAGGCAGTCGCGGTTCGGCGTGTGATTGCCGAGATTAACAATCCTATGAGATAAAAAGCGGAGAGATATATGATTGAGGTAAGTAAAATACCACTAATCCGGAGCCAATCATCTCCCGTGAGCAAAATCGATCCAGATACAGAAAATAAGATGAGTGCGAGTAGCAAACTCATGACTACAGGAAGCGTCAGACAAGCCAGCGCACTGATATACTTTGCCAACAGAATAACGGGACGACTGACGGGGTTTGCCATCGTCAAACGGAGCGTGCCTGCTTCCCGTTCCCCAGCGATTGCATCGTGGGCGAAAAGCAGTGCCAGTAAACTGAGAATTACCTGAAAAATCAGAACCAAATCGACGCTGGAAAACAGGTTGAGGAAAGGATTATCGGCACTGTGTGATACGGTATCCCAAAGTGTTGGAACAAGGGTATGCCTGACAGTGATAGAGTTGCCGATCCGTCGATCTAAACCTGCATTGAAAATGCTCAGTGGGTTGGGTGGTCGGTCTATGCGAATTCCTCCATCTATCTCCGAATAAGTCCTTGTTCTTCTTAAAAACCTCTGACGGTGTTCCTTCACTGCGGTATCGTAACTTGTCAGACGGCGTTCGTAATCGGCAATTAAGACAACGGTATTCGCAACCACCAACGACAGTGTGACGACCATCGCAACGAGAAACCGAAAGGTCATAAGGTTGGCGAGCAATTCTCGCCGGATGAGTGTTAGGAACATCGCATTATCACCTAATCTGACAGGAGTGCTTCAATCATCCAAATTAACGGCTGACCGCCGATGAGATCCAAACCTATAAAACTATACTGCCAATTTCCGTCTTTATCAATCAAGATAAAAGAAGGGATTCTCTCAATCTGATACGCCTTCTTCACCTGCCGATGCGGGTCAAGTAGAACGGGCCAGGGGGGTTGATACTGCTCTAAAAACTCCCGAACTTTTTGAGGGGCTTCACCATCACTGATGCTCCAGATGACGACATCATCAACGTTGCTGAATCGCTCGTAGACCCCTTCAACTTCCGGAATCACTATATTGCCCCCATACAATGAGACTCCAACATCAAGCAACACAACCTTACCAGACATCACCGATAATGTGTAGGTCTCACCTTCCAACGTTTTCAAACGAAAATCCGTTGCTTTCTTATTCAATCTGTTCACGATGAGTTTCTGACGGATCTTTTTGAGATCAGCATCTTCTCGAATCCGGTATTCCGTTTCAGTGTCCTTGAGGAAAGTCTCAAACGCATCGGTAGTTTCTCCGCGTTTTATTTGACGATAGAGGCGTTCCAAGCCCTTCCGACTTTCCACCCGAGGCATAGGCACAAAGTGTGGGTCGGCGAAGTCATAGTAATGCCTTACCTTCTCAAGGCGAGGCATAGGTGCAAAATATGCATCGGCGTAGTAAAGTCTCGCTTTCTCATAGTCTCCCATTCCTTCCGCTGACCGTGCTAACATATAGAAGTAATTTATGCTATCCTCATTGAATCTTGCCCAGAGGGATTCCAAATAATCTGGCGCGTTTGCGACAAGCCCAGTATATGATTCTCTCCATCGTTCCTGCCGAAGGTAGATTTCACAGCGCAAGCGCGAGATATTCTTGTGCTCATCTTCGACAGACCCGTTGTTGTTTTCAACAAGCCACTTCTGTTCTTCTTCCTCTCCTAATCGGATTTCAGCACGTTCTAAAACTTCCAACGCTTTGTCCAATCGGTTGTTAAATTTCAGTCGATATTTAACCGCTGCGGTATAAGCCCAACCGAACCACTGCTGTGTCTCCTTGCAATAAGAGAGATGTGCCTTCAAACACCCGTCAATAAGTTCACCAAGCTTGTCATCATTCGCCAGAGAACGATCCGCTTCTGCTAACCGTAGTAGTTCTTTATACGCTGACCAATACCAGGATAATATTGGGGCATTCGAGACAGTAAATTCATCAATGACACGCTGATTATAGTGCCATTTTTGATGGGCATCTTCGCTCCGTTCAGCTAACCCAAACAACGCTGACAGATAAACTTCGGTTTTAGGGTGCTGTAACATCTTACCAAACAGACTGTCAGGGACATTCTTTGCACGACCCGGAAGTTCCATATATCCCCAGTAGACAATGTTTAATAACTCCTGGGTTTCTGGATGTTTCCTCAGCAGCGTTTCGATTTCAGGGAGAACCTTCTTCCTTGCGTCCTCCTCTGAAAACGTTTCGGCTATGCGTCTCCATCGAGAATGATAAGTTTTCAAATCCACAATCAATATCTCCTGATCTGCCTGTAAACGCTTTCGCGCCCGATGCAGCCGACTTCTAATCGTGTTCACGGGTACATCTAAGAATTCGCCAATTTCCTTTGCTGGCATTTCACCGAGATAGTAAAGCGTCATCACCGTGCGTTCACCCTCCGGCAGTTTTTCCAGAAGTTTTTCGACGATTTCATAACGACGCTCAGTCGCTTCTGACTCTCGCTGTTCCGATACATACCGCTCATAGGTTAAGTTATCTATTTCTTTCACAGATGTGTCACTCAGTGATTGCAGCGCAGGTCTTTGTTTTCGCATCCAAGCAATACATAGCCGATTCGCAATGACATAGACCCATCCAGCAAATTGATTGGGATCTCTGAGTGTCGAAAGTTTTTCGTATGCCTGGAGGAAGGTGTCTTGTGTAATTTCTTCAGCATAGTGAAAATCTCCGATCTTCCGCCACACAAGGGCATGAACGCTTTTTTGATACTTCCGGACTAAAGTGTTGAATGCTTCGCTGTCGCCTGACAAAACTTTGCGAATCAACTGAACATCATCTTCTCTTTCCACGCGAGTCCCTCCTACGAAATAAATACAGTAAAACCCGTAATTACTTATACACTAAAAGATGGGCGAGGATACTTATAGTAGAACCTGTAATTACGTATACACCCATAGGAGAAGAGTCGGGAATCGGAGTTCCCTCCTACAGCGGGCGGGAAGCAGGGCGCGGGTTTCCCAAAATGTAAACATATTTTCGGATTTTACTATAAACAATGCGATACCGTTCACACTATTACGCTATCGTAGTGTTAAGACGCGATTTCGGACAGGAAACATTGCATTATGTGAAAAAAATTGAAAAAAGTCTGGATTTTTTAGGATGTGTTAGGAAAGATTAGGAGTTGTGTTCAGACCGCTGGGAAGCGAACTGGGTTGCAATATGTAAGGGCTGTTTAGCTACCGTTAGAGGGTAACCAAACAGCCCCAACAAAGTGCGAGGTTAAAAACCGCGCTTAGATACAAAAATCCTATTCAAAACCGCTGACTTTCGCAGCTTCAGGTGCGCTCGTCGGAAGTTCCTTCTGGGCTAACGTATCTTCAGGCACATAACCGGAATAGTCAGAAATCTGACCGTGCGTCAACGCATACACCACAACGTTCGTCATGAAACGATAGACACCGGGTGAATAGTGGACACTACGTGTCGGGAGACTGACAGACTCCATTGCGCACATGTAGTCACGACGCACCATGATAACCGATAACTTTTCACCGACGGAGATACCTTCGAGGAAGTTCCGTTTCGGCGGACGTGTGCCCCACCAGAAGATGTCGTATCCGACAGGTGGACCACCCATTTCATAGAAGTTATCGTAAATCTCGTGCTCGTTAGCAATACGTTCAATCTGATACTCAGGCATGACATAGCGCATCTGTGCGAGGAAGAGACGAATCATCGCTTGCGCAGGTGCGTTCACACCGCAATCGTCAAAGACAAGGAATCCACCTTTTTCAACGAGATAGCGACGCATACCAGCGGCTTCAGTCTCGGTGAGACGGCTATCCATTTTACCACCACCATACTGCCGTCCGAGCAAGTTACGAGAACGGGTGAGTGACGGATCGTGTCCTGTCATAAAGACGAAGGGTGTTTTGAAGAGGTTGGCATCCGTAAGTTTCAATGCGCCACCTTCAACGTTCATGTCAGTTTTGATCTTCGTACGTTCGTTGAGCCACTTCGTCAATGCGTTGAGAGAAGAAGCATCAGCCCACCAGTCAGAGAGACTGTGGCGGATCCGTGTGAAACGGAAGACCCCGCGGATGTCCTTACCTTTACCAATGACGCGCCCACCGGGTTCACCTCTGGGCAGGGGTGGCACTTCAACGTTACCGAGGGTGATGTTTTCAACGACATCGCCGAGGGCATCGCGTGCGGCACCGACGTTTTCAACCATTGCGAGTCCAGGTGGACGTTCAAAAGCGACTTTCACCTGGACGACGCTCCCTGCAACACCACGACCGATATTAGCCGGTCCAGCGGAGGGGGCAGTTGCGACGGGTGCGGAGAACGCTAAGGCACCGGGGGCATCCGAAACAGGGAGATCGGCGTGTGTTACAACTGTCGGCACGGGTGCGTTCGGCGTAACCACTCTCGGTACATTCGGATTAATCGGTGCGTCCACTCTAACGGTTTGGTTTGAAAATTCGAGTACTGTCTGCGGTTGGAAATTTGACTTAGCAACAAACGCAGTTGTTACACGAGGTTGCACTTGAACCTGTTCAACGACGACGGTGTTCTGTGTTGGAACCGTCGGCTTAATAACAGGCTTTACAACGGGTTTCCGTACCTTCGGCTTCGGCGGCTCCTTCGGTTGGAGCACTTCAGCACCCACGAGATCTTTGAACTGTTCAGTTTGCGTGACAAGATAAATGCCAGCAATGAACGCAATGACCGCGTGAAGTACCAATGAAGTCATAAAGGCACCTGAGGTTCGTTTTGCACTCATTCGTTATTACCTCCAAGGAATATTTGCGTATCCTACAGAAAATAAAAAGTTGTTGATGCAGGGATATATGCAATTTCCGTGCCAATGCGAAAAACATTGAATTGGCGATGAATCCCTGCATCAAGCGGGTTAAACTGCACGAAAAGGGGCAATCTCTTTTTAAACTGCACCAAAAGGGGCAGTCTTTAGCAACTGTGTGTACCAAAATTGGACTTATTCGACTTTGTCGGCATCTGTCGTAAAGAAGCGGCCTGCATCCTTAAGCCGGGGTTTACCTTTGTGAAAGCCAAAGATGCCAAGGTTATTTTCGGTACTGCTATCCAACTCGTGAATCTTCCACCCATCCTTTTCCTCTTTCACCAGATAGAGATGCGATTCGCCAGGAAACGCGCCTTTGTAGCAATTGTAGCCTATGGCACTCGCTTCAATTTTGCTGCCTTTATAGCGAATCCAAAAATCTGTCAATTGGTCGTTCTGACCCCATTTGGATCCCTTTGTCCCGATGCCGATCCACAGACCTTCGATAGCAACTTTAACATTCGTCCAACCGAAGGCGATTGGCACCGGTTCATTTCCGGCAAAGATTGTTCCGAAGGCAACCTTGCCGTCATTCGTCCGGAAAGTCTCTCCAATGGCTTTGAGATCGTTGTCGTTAAAGGCTTTGTAGAAGGCACTATAGACCTCTTGAATTGCGACTTTTTCTGCTGCGAAATCAATTGGCGGTCTCGCAGCAATTGCTGGCTCATCAGAACTCGTGGATGAGGCACTTTCTGTCGGCTTTTCAGCGGATTCCTCTTCGGTGTCGCCACCGCATCCTACAATGCCGACGCTCATGATGCCTACTGCGAAAAGGACAAGCACGAGCCACGTTAATCTCGATTGCATTTTTCTAAATTCCTCCTTTAGATTCATTACATTGCTTGCAAACAAGGGTTGCAAGCCTGTTGCATCCAAAAATTGTGCTTTTCAGTTCCCTAAATACGCATAAGGCAAGAATCAGCCACTCGAAGGCTAAGACACATTTCTTCTGTGGATGCTATTGTGAGGTATTATAACCCCTGTAGAACAACATGTCAAGTTAATTCGTCACTGTTGCAGGATCATTGAGTTTTAAAACTAAACGACCTTATCACTATTGATGCGTGTTTGCTGCTTAGCATCAAATCTCTCAACTTTTGGCACATACGCAGCCGCTTCAAGGGTCTGCATCACATCAACAACCTGAATTGCGGACATACACCCGGCTTGTCCGAATCGACAAGTCGTTCCCAAACAGGGGCAGTCCGACCTCCGCTGAATCGTCTGACACTTTTCACCTGCCGGACCGAAACGGGTGGGATCTCCGGGTCCATACAGTCCGATGGTCTGCGTGCCAACAGCTGCGGCGAGATGCATCGGACCACTATCGTTGCCGATAAACACATTACATGTGTGCAAGATCGATGCCAGTTGTATCAGGGTCGTTTTGCCAGCAATATTGATAGACTTTTCTCGCATGCGTGCCTGAATTTCGGTGATTATCGGTATTTCATCTTCCACACCGACATACAGAATCTGTGCACGTTTTTGGGCAATCAGCCCATCCGCTAATTCTGCAAACCGCTCAGGCATCCACCGTTTTAGTACAATCGGAGACCCAGGATGGATAGCGATTAGCGGACGTTGCCTCTCAATCTGACATGTAGCAAGGAGATTAGATGCCCATTTTTTATCTTCTGCTGTTACTGAAAAGATGGCGGTCTGTACGGGCGTGGGGATGTCTGCTTGCCTTAAGACATCGAGGTTACGTGTCGTTTCATGGATTCCACTGAATTGTGCAAAACCCACTTTGTTCGCAACTTGTAGAGCGGCACGACTGAAGCGTTTCGGTGTGAGCCGTAAGAACGCGAACCAGACCATTCGCCAATCGCTGCGGAGATCGACCACCAGATCGTATTTTTGGCGGCGTAACTCGCGGTAGAGCTTAAACGTTTCTCTGAGTGATGTCGGCTGACCTGTACGGCAAAAAGCGGGTGAATTGTATTCTATAACCTTATTGACCTCAGGATGCCTCTCTAAAACGATGCGACTCCATGTCCCAGTGAGCGCGTGCAACTCAGCGTTCGGATACGCCCGACGGAGATTGGAAAACACCGGTGTTGCTAACAGGACATCCCCAAGATGATCAAGTTTGATAACGAGGATCCGTTCAGGTGTGAAATCCTTCGGAAACCAACGTTTCCGATAAAAGAGCCACTGCACGGCAGCTGAAGCACTTAAAGTGAGAATTTCGATCGCGTTCTGAAACATCTTTTTACAGTTTACCGAATTTGTGGTGATTTGTCAAAAGGAATTTCACCCAGTGAACCCGCTTTAAAGTCCGAGGAAGACCTACACTCCAAAATACAATGAATCAAGTACTATACAATCTTGAAGATTTTTTCAGAAAGTGTTATCCTCATCTTTAATAAATAGGAGCAGTGTGCCTCCATCAATATCCTTAAACCTTAATCGGAAAATTTCACAACTCTTATAACCTGATTAGAGAGGTAATTATTGTCAATAACCCCCGATTAAAATCGGGGGCTTGTTCAACACGGCAGCCAAGCCTATCGGTTGAACGAGGGCAACTTATTTTCTACACACAATATCGCGGTATCTTGGCGTGGCAGCCAAACAATGGTAGTAAAAGGTCTGCATCTGTGGTGGATGTAGACGCAAGGATGCTCCCCAAGTCTCTATCAAACTTGGATACTGTGATGTGGAAGGGGAAACATACAACCCGAGAGGGAGATTACCAACAAAATCTTTTGGTAGGACACCGGGTCAGGTCTATTAGACGGAAAGTGCGAGTTCTGTTCAACGAAGCAGCCCAATCTGAATCCAAACACCCAATGTGCAGGTGGTGTTAAAACAGCACTTTACATTTTAAACTAAAAAAGGAGCGGTGTTTCCTCCCCTGCCTAAAGACAGGGGTCTCCACACCGAAAAAATTGATGAGTATAAGTACACAAAAATTTTTCTTACTCACGATTGGATTTTTGCTTTGCATACTTGGATGTGCGCGCGATCGGAGTAATTTGCTAACACCTGATCATATATCGCCGATGGACATTCACGAATCCGTTGATACCGTCGAAACTTCCTTTGAGCAGAACGTTCTGCCCATCCTTACGGCGAGATGCGCGCTTTCGGGGTGTCACGTTGCCGATGGACCTCACGGTTTAGATTTCAGGACATACGAATCGTTTATAGCGGGCGGCGAGCACGGTCCTGCGTTCATCCCAGGGAACGCTGAAGAGAGTGAAGTTGTTGAAGAGATCACCGAAGGTAAAATGCCCCCTGTCGGTCCTCCACTGGCGGAAGCCGAAATTCAAGTTTTCGTTGATTGGATTAATCAACAGGACCCTCAAGATGACATCGTTTTGCATGATGAGGAAGAAGATGAGCATGATGAGGAAGAAGATGAGCATGATGAGGAAGAAGATGAGCATGATGACGAAATGGACGACGATCATGACGACGATCACGATGATGACGACGATCACGATGACGATGACTAATAACAATTCCTAATGTGTTTTTATTTTAGAGTCCAATAAAGGCTGGTTTCATACCAGCCTTTATACTCCAACCTACCTTTTCTCTGTCGAAAAAAGTAAGCTTCTAAACCCATTTGCATTCGGCAGATAGATTCTGATATACTATTTCCACTCACTTCTACCCTTCACAAACCCATTTAAGCGCATGCAATTTATCAAACATTTCTCAGAGATTGACGATGCCGACTTGCCTCATGTCGGCGGAAAAGGATTGAACCTCGGAAAGCTGACGAGGGCTGGGTTTCCAGTGCCGAGAGGTTTTTGCGTCACTACAGATGCGTATCGATTGTCTGTTGAAAGTCTATCGGAACAGAATAAAAGCAGCGTTAAAGATATAGAATTGTCACCAGAACTCGTCGCAGAAATCCACACGGCGCGAGAAAAATTGCAGACAGCCACAGTCGCAGTACGTTCCAGTGCCACAGCGGAGGATCTGGCAGAAGCGAGTTTCGCCGGACAACAAGATACGTTTCTGAATGTAACATCCGATGAACTTTTAGACGCGCTCAAAGCGTGCTGGGCATCGCTCTGGTCGGAACGAGCGATCGCCTATCGACAAACACAGAAGATCCCTGATGAAGGGTTAGCAATGGCAATCGCCATTCAAGAAATGTGCGACGCAGATGTCTCCGGTGTCCTTTTCACGGTCGCTCCCTTTAATGAGAATGCCTCGATTATTGAATCGAATTGGGGATTAGGTGAGTCGGTTGTATCTGGTGCTATCACGCCTGATAGTTTTCACGTATCGCGTGAAACAGGCGAGATTTTGGAGAGAAACATCGCTACGAAAAGCGAAATGGTAACCGCTACTGGTATAAGTGAGATACCCGCTGCGCAACAAGATGTCCCAAGTCTAACGGACGTACAATTAAAGGAACTCACGCAGCTGGGTATGCAGGTCGAAACCCACTATGAGCAACCGATGGACATTGAGTGGGCACTCGCAAATGGACAGTTTGTCCTGTTGCAGTCCCGCTACATCACCATACCCCCCAAATCTATCGCGCATCTTGAACGGGCATATTCCAGCCCTGAAGTCGATAAAGAAAGCGTTGAGAAAGTCCGTCAGGAGGAAATCCAGATATTGGAAGCACGTGCCGAAGAACACGGGACCGTTTGGTGTCATCACAACCTTGCGGAGGTGCTACCGGCTCCACTCCCGATGACGTGGGCAATTATGAAGGAATTTATGTCGGGTGCCGGTGGGTTAGGTAAAGCCTATCGGGACTTAGGGTTTTATCCAAGCGAGCGGGTCAATAATGAGGGGATTCTCGACCTGATATGTGGACGGATTTACGTCAATTTAAATCGCGAGGCGGAACTCCACTTTGAGGGTTTCCCATTCGCTCACGATTTTAACGCTTTGAAGCAAAATCCGCAAGAAGCGATGTATGCCCAAGCACAAACCGATATTACGCGGAGTACCCCCTCATTTTGGTTGAAACTGCCGCTCCATATCATTCGTATGAGCAGAGCAGAAATGCGCCTACGTCAGTGTCGCTCCGACTTCGCTCAATTGTTAACCGAAGAGGTCTTCCCAGCGTTTCAGAAGGAAGTAGAAACAGAACAAGACATTTCCTATTCAGACCTAACGGATGCCGAATTAGTAGCGAAGTTTGAAGAATGGCACACCAAAACATTAGACGAGTTCGCGCCGAAAGCCCTGACCGCTACACTCCTTGCGGGGTTTTCACTTCAACGATTGGAGGCGGCACTTCAGAAATGCTTGCATGAAACAGAAGTAAAAACTTTCGCAAGCAGGCTTATTAGCGGGATTTCTGGTAATCTCACCGTTGAAACCAACGAGAAATTGTCGGAAGTGGCAACAGGGGACTTGTCCCTTACCGATTTCCTAAAAGATTACGGACATCGCGCCGTTGATGAGTTTGAATTAGCACAACCCCGCTGGCGCGAAGATACCACTTATCTTGAACAGATCATTGCATCTTTCCGGCAAAAGAACACTGAATCCTCTTCTTCCAAGAGTGACGGTGCACAGCAACAGATAGCGCAACGTGCGTCGGCAGAAAAGGAACTCGCCACACGACTCGGAAATAAAACGGGTTTAAGAAAGCAAATTGAGAGTGAACTGGACTTCGCGAGAACTTATATGCCTTTCAGGGAGACAGCAAAATTTTACCTGATGCTCGGCTATGAACAGATCCGACGTGCGCTCCTTGAATTGGATCACCGTT
This sequence comes from Candidatus Poribacteria bacterium, assembly GCA_965232545.1. Classification (GTDB taxonomy): domain Bacteria; phylum Poribacteria; class WGA-4E; order WGA-4E; family WGA-3G; genus WGA-3G. Next base: position 4,584,121 of record OZ246979.1, on the reverse strand, counting down.
ATCAACTCAATGGCGGCATCTTCTATCTCGTACCTCATGAATTACGACAATTAACAAACGGTGAAGTCCTCAGTGATGCAATCACTACACGCAAAATGAAGCGTGAACTGGCACTTCAGATTGAGGTACCGGATGTCATTTTCAGCGATGCGTTGGATCAGATTGGTGCATCGATGCCAATTGATGCGGTGGATACATATACAGGGGTGGGCGTTTCGGCAGGCGTTGCGACCGGAGAGGCCCGTGTGCTTTTGACACCAGCAGATGCGCACCCATCCGACAGGGATTACATTCTGGTATGTCCGTCAACCGATCCGGCATGGACACCACTTTTTCTGCATGCAGTGGGACTGGTGATGGAGCGCGGTGGGGTTTTGTCACACGGTGCCGTCGTTGCCAGAGAGTATGGTGTGCCTGCGGTCGCGAACATTCCGAGCGCGACACGTCGTATCACTGACGGACAGACACTCCGCGTTGATGGAAACCAAGGGACGATCTCAATTTTGTAGGCAGCCTCTTGGTAGGGAAACGAAATATGCTGTTACTCGATACCTATTCAGATAAACGCCAGCAGAAGCGTAGAAAAACCCGGCGTGCCTTTCTGGTTTCCTTGGTTCTACACGTCATTGCGACGGGAATTATAGGTCTCAGTTATATTCAATGGTATCGACCGATGCAACCTTCGGAGCCGCTTACCTCGGAAGCCATCTCTGTAACATCTCTCCAGCGTTTTCATGTAAATAGTACGCGCAAACGTTCTATGCCAACCACACGACGGTCAACACCGACGCGTCCAAAGACCTCGTCAACTCTTAATCAAAACGTTGCAAAACTGGTGCATTCAGCACCGCCAACCGCTTCCAGTGCATCTATTCCCGTGCTGAGGACAGACGCTCGGTTACCAATGGCTGAGACATCTCTGCGCGAGCAGACCACAAAGACCCTCGCATGGAAAACGATTGCGACTGCAAATGCGCAAGCTCCCACAATCGCTCCTAAACCCAAGACCATCCAAGGAGAAACTGCGCTGAACACAGGGACAGATAATAATATCCCTGCGCCACCGATTGACAGAGACGCACGGATGGGGGAGGCATTAGAAGGTATCGCGGAGAGCGTCGCTGACGGCAAAACCGAAACTGCTGTTGATCTCGTTTTTCTACTTGACATTAGTGGGAGCATGATAGATAATATCCGTGCAGTCGGCAGACAACTCAATCGGATGGTAACGGTGTTTGAAGAAAAAGGTATTGATTTCACTCTCGGTATCGTTATTTTTAGGTATCTTGAAGGCGATACGATTATCCATCCACAAACGCGAGATAGTGAGAAATACAAACGGCTGTTAACTTCACACGTTGTCGCCGCTGCTGGAGATGAACGGGCACACAATGCGATCATAAAAACAATTCGTCGCGTCAACTTCCGCGAAGGGGTAAACCGCCGGTTCATTCTTGTCACCGATGAAGCGAGCAAAGGGTCTTATACGCTACCAGAAGTGTTAGCACAGTGTTTTCAGAACAATATCATCGTGGATGTCATCGGTATTAATCATACCACACATAGAGCGTTAACGACGAAAACTGGAGGACTCTGGTATCCCATTCCAATACAGGAGTAGCAGTCAGCAATCAGCAAACAGCGGTCAGAGGAATAATTTTCAACTCAGAGATTTAGTTTTAACGAAAACTTAGCCCGTAATGAAGTGGAGGGGTTTTTGCTTGGGTGTTTTTTCAGATCTACGGAAAGGCACTTCAAACACTAATTTCACGTCAGTTAACCGCAAGGAAATTAAAAATATGAAATGGTCATTGAATACCTATCAAACCTGCCAAGAATGGGAACTCGGACGCATACTTGACACCGCTGCCGCTACCGGCTACCACGGTGTCGAATTGTTGATGGATTACAAGCAGAAGCACGGATTCGAGTGGGATACGCCAAGAGAGGCTTGGGACGGACTCAAGGCACAGGTCGATGCAAGCGACGTTGTTATTTCTTCACTCACAAGTTGCCAAAATTTCCACTCCGAAAACGCCGCCGACCGTGAGGAGACCGTCCGACGCGTTACACGCGTGATTGACATGTCGGAATTCATGGGCTGCGATCATGTCCGAGTGCTCGGCGACCGATATACCGAGGAAAACCGAGATGCTATTGTCGGTTACGTCACGGATGGCTTGAAGGCACTCGGTGCTTACGCGGCTGAAAAGGATATTACTGTCTCTATTGAGATGCACGGTTCATTCACAGACCCAGATTCAGCAATGGAAGTCATTGAAGGCGTGAATCTCCCGAACGTTGGCTTTGTTTTCAATTCGCAATTCATCGGTTGCGATGCGGGAAGTATTGACCCCCTCTTTTCGCGTGTAGGTTCACACATTACTGCGGTGCATACGCACCGGGTGGAAGAACCAGAGACGTTTGATCTTTACCGGCAGATGTTTCGATGGCTTGATCGCACCGGTTTCTCAGGCTACATATCCAATGAATGTGCTTATACAGGTCCCGATCCAGAGAAGGTGCTCGTCCTCTACGTAGGAATTTTCAAGGCGTTTATTTAAAAATGGATACTCCACAACCAGCACACCTTTATAAACGGGTCGCAATCCCAGACGCATTTCTGAATGAAACAGCTGGAAACGCATGGGGCGGCGATATCCGAATCGGTGATCTGACGGGCGACGGAACAGTTGACTTACTCGTGTACAAATCGCTTGGTGGCATTCATCCTTGCTTCCTCGGCGCGTTCACACTCGAAGGCGAACCGCTCTGGTCAGTTGGGGACAAGCATCTCGAAATCAGCGATGCCGATGCAAAGGATACCACTTTAACGACGCTCTCACCTGACCGACCCGGTCCCGTCGTTATCCACGACATAGATGCCGACGGACAGGCAGAGGTCATCTGTTTCTGGGTAGATATGGACGCTCCAGAAGTAAGTAAATGGAATCTGTCTGCAATTCGCCTGATGATTTTAGACGGGGCAACGGGTGCTGTCAAACACACCCTCGCGCTGGATGCGTTGTGCCAGTGTGATGCTTACGCTGAAGGAGAAATCCACATCTCCAACTACGTCCATCAACGATTGATGATCGCCAACCTCTGCGGAAACGCACAGCCACAAGATTTCGTTGTGAAGGTGGGTGTAAATCTGCTCGCTTTTAACCATAAATTGGAACTGCTCTGGCAGTACACCGATGAGTGGTTTCGCTATCCGAAACACTCCGCATACATCCCAGCTGTCGGCGACTTTAATGGTGACGGACTCGATGAAGTTAACGGTGGCAATTTCGGGCTTGCTGCGGATGGCACAGTCCTCTGGAATCACTTTTTCGGCGACAATATGGACTCGGTTTTGGTTTCCGAATGGAACGGCAAAAATCGGGCTATTCTCTCTGGCGGCGGACAGGTAGTTGATGCCGAGGGCAATCCAATCCTCTCACTCGGTTTTGATGTTGTGCCACATGGACAAGAGATCCGATGTGGCAGACTATTACCAGATACTTCTGAGAATGCCTTGGTCGTCCGCTACAACGGACATCACACAGACTTGATGATAGTAGACAACAACGGGCAGATTCAAAACAGGTTTAACGTCGATGAAACACCGAACAATACAGGTTTGGAGATTATCCGCTGGCATGGCGACGAAAGCTGTGAACTGATTTATAGTCCGACTGCGCTTTACGATAGCACGGGAGATAAGGTGGTGACGTTTCCTGAATTACCGCCTTCTACTGGCGGCAAAATGGGATGGTATCACTGCTTTCCTGCGGATGTCTGCGGCGACACACGTGAAGAGGTTATCCTCTACGACCCATATAGCGACGCTGTCTACATCTATACACCTACACCTTTCCAACCCGATCTGTTCAGTGGATACCAGCATACCGAGCGGCAATATAACACCCGTTTAATGGATTGAAATATGCAGAACAAGGTTGTCAATAAATTTCTACTTATCTCGATCGATTGTTGGCGGTTCGATGCCCTCAGTCGGACGAATCCCACTTTCAACACGCCGAAGTTCGATCTGCTGACGCAAGATTTCTCACTCGCCGAGAAGTTCTTCGTAACCGCGCCTGCGACCCGCCCCTCCCATACCTCCTATTTTACAGGGCTTTACCCGTTTGAACACGGGGTCTATGGGCAAACCTACCTTAAGATGTTTAAGGGTATCCCAAACCTGTTTCAGATATTCAACGATGCAGGTTATCATATTACGGGACGCTCCGAACGTCCAGAAGTGTTCCGCTTTCTTGATTTTGAACCGTTCATCACATCTGTGGACCCGAAGGCGGAGGCGCAACATCTCGGTGCACTTGAGGACTTGATTGCACAACTCAAGCAGCCTTCAGATGTGCCGCAATTTTGCTTTCTGCACTTCTGGTATACACACGGCGGTTACGGTATGAGCGGGATCCCGGGGGCACCGAGTCTCAAATCACTCGTGGATCGTGGTAGGATAGATGAGGCATTGCGGTTCTATTACGCCGCTGCGACGCATATACTCGAATTCAAGTTAGTTGAAATTCTGAAGCAACTCCAACTCTCAGACTGGGCGGTTTTCATCTTCGGAGATCACGGAGAAGGCATCTGTGAAGAGATTACCGACCACGGTGGTACACTCAATCAGAATGTGTTACACGTGCCGCTGTTGGCGTATATCCCCGGTGTGACGAATTTGGCCCTCTCATTTGAAAGCCCAAACCCACCGATTTCAGCGATAGACCTATTCCCGACGATTACAAACCTTGCCGGTATTGATGTAGACTATCACGGATACGGACGAGACCTATTGTCTCCATCGGAAATTGACGAAAATCGTTTAGTATTGTCGGAATTGGATAGTCTCTACGGTGTCGGGTTCCTCAGTCGGGACAACTTAGAGATGCCACACCATCGCGTGACCTCTCGGACGACGGTCGATAATGAGGAAATCAGTAAGTATTCGGAAGGCGTGCGACTCTGGTCGCTGACGGATGGTGAACACCTCTATCGTGAAGATGAACAGACGGGTGAGTTTGTGTATCGGCATGTGCTAAGTGGTGAGGATCTCACCTGTGAAGATCCAGATCGTTTCCGTGATGCTTATGACGAGATTTTGATGAATTCTAATTATCAGCATTTACTATCGCAAGAATCCACGGCTGAGGAAACGGAGATTTTGGAAGGCAGATTGCGGGATTTGGGATACGTTGAGTAGATTGGCTGTCAGTTGTCAGCAGAAAAGACTGTTTGCATAATTAGTTCATCTAAAATGAGGTCAGGCCACGGTTGCGTGAAGATCGCGAGGTGGTACCGCATGCCTGTATTTCCTATTTGTTAGCAAGAAAGACGCTTTCACTGTCGGGCTTGAAAGGGTTGTTGTTGACTAAGGGAATATTCCCTTTTTTTCGCTCAACGAGTTCCCATTCGCCTGTTTTCCAGTGTTTTTCATAAGCGTAGATAACGGGATGTGAACACCAATTGGGATCTTCAAATCCTAACCAGACACGCTTTGCCTGCGGATGAATTTCATCACCTATGGAGGCAACAGCGTGCTCATGATTCTCAGACCAGATAAGGCACTGTTGCTTGGGTTCTGATGGATGTACGTTTCCCAGTGTTTCTCCGCTCGGTCGTGTGAATAGGTCCCTGTATCTCATCTTTTCCGCACTACCTCTACAGTTCGTGAATTGTTGCTTCAAGCGTTTCGAGATCGACAACGGCAACCGTCGCCTTTCCCGTTGTCCATCCGCCGGTTTCCCCGGGATTGAGTAGAAGCGATTGCCCCTTTTGGATGTCTATCTGGTGAGTGTGTCCGTAGACGACGACATCGTAATCGCCACTTTTGGCGATCGGGATGGCGAGTTCAGGGTAATGCATCACGGCAATTTTTCTGTCGCCGAGCGATACACTCGCAAGGTTGGGATGCACCTCACCGATTGCCTCAAACCGCTGTGCAACGACGATACGCTCGCCGTCATTGTTTCCGAAAACGCCGACAACGCGGCAGTTTAAATCGGCTAACGGGTCAATCGCAAACGGAGCGATGAAATCACCTGCATGGACGACCAGATCTACGCCTATTTCATTGAAAAGTGCGACAGCGCGTTTGACATTTGGGATGTTGTCGTGGCTGTCGGACATGATACCAAGTTTCATAGTTTTAATTTTCCTTGCGGGTAAATAATGTGGTCTGAATACTGAAGGTTTTCTCTTTAGAGTCGCCCTCCAAATGTAGAGCAAAGACAAATTATGCCATTTAAGGCATAATTTCATTACGGGCTACGGTTTCGTTACTATTTTATCTATAGAATGTGAGTTTGAAAAAAGTTTCCACCGGTAGCGTCCTCTGTCAGTTTTGGCAAAAAACGGCACAAACTAACAGTTTATGCTACAATAATCCACCTTTTTTACAGATGAAAAGTGGTTAAAGCGAACTCACATTTTATTATCAAACTCACGTTATAGAAGTTTATCTATAGAAGTCACAAACACGAGGTTAAAAAATCTGTTTAGGCGACTACTGAGACAGGCACCCTGTGAATGACATTTCCAAGATAACCTTTCGGATTCCAAGGTTGTGTGAAAGGCTGTGCGGCACCGGTATCGTCATACGCGCGCGCCCATATCTCATAGTAACCTCTGTTTGCAAAGGTGAGTTCGGTTTCCCAATGATACCACGCGTATCTGTTCGACGGTTGAATCAGCTGGGTCTCTTGCCATTGAAGACCAAAATCTGTAGAGACGACAACCTTATCAATCTGGTTTTCGCCTGCCCATGCATGTCCTCTCACCTGTATTGGGACACCTGCGCTAAATTCCAGATGCGGTTCGGGACGGGTAATGAGCGACTTAACCTGCCATGCAGTGGCGATACGCATATCTTCGACCGGCGGTTTATCACCGGGTGCTATTGGGTAAGCCGGCATACGATAGGAATACCCACTCATTTTTTCGGAGTCGTGAACCTTATCCCGCACCCAAATACGGTTGATCCATTTTTGCATCGCACTGCCGATCCATCCCGGCACACTCAGTCTTGCGGGAAACCCGTGGGCGGCTGGCAACATTTCTCCATTCATCTTCAAAGCGATGAGAGTGTGTTCGTCCATCGCTTTCTCAATCGGAATCCCTCGCGAAAAGGGTTCACTTCCGTCATCGGGTATATCTCCACCGTAGTTTCCAGTATAGACAGCAGTTGACTTCAAACCTGCGACTTGCAAAACATCACGCAAGCGGACACCCGTCCACTCACTACAAGCGACCGCACCGCGTTGCCACGGGGTACCGCCGACTTGCGGCGAGAACAGACTTCTCCCATTCCCCGCACATTCCAATACCACTTCCATAGTGACTTGTGGAAAACGGGCAAGGTCATCCATGGACAGTGCCAATTCTTTATGGACCTCACCCTCTATGACCAATTGCCACCCATCGAGATCCTGTCTTACCGCTCGTTCTGGAATACCACCGTTATTACGGACGAAATGTCGCGCTGTAGGCGTAACGTCGTCGTTGAGGAGGTGTGGTGCAAACTCCCCATTAAAAGGACTCTCCGAATGGACGAGCATATCCGATTTCGGGAGTCCCGCCGCTTGCGCTTCCACCAAGACAATAGGTGTGAGTCCTCTGTCTAACAAGCCTCGGTCAACGGCTTCACATCCCGCGCCAAACATGCCCAAACTCACGAACAGCGCGCTCTTACCTACCTTGGCAAGAAAGTCTCGTCGTGAGTTGAGTCTCTCTGTAGGAAAGGTTTTGGTTTTTTGTAACAAATCTTCCACCTACACATTTGAGAGCAATTCTATAAGACTTTTATTGATATAATAATATTCTCGCCCAACCTTCTGTCGTTCAAGCAATCCAAGTTCCGTTATTTCGTTCAGGTATTTTGTCGCCGTAATCCGACTACACTGCAGTTCTCTTTCAACAATGTTAATCTTGCAATAAGGCCACTTGAAGAGTAGATCTACAAAACCTTCTCGCTCGATAGCTTTCGTTTTATTTTGTGCTTGTCTGATTACGTTGTCAATAAGTGTATTAATAACTTCTATCGTGTGTTCGGTTTCCCGCGATGTTTGTTCCACTGCTGCTAACACATAGAGTACCCATTGCTCCCAATTGCCATCTTCGGTAACCTCACGTAAACAACGGTAATAGTCAGACCGATTCTGAATAAAATAGCGGCTAAGGTAAAGTATCGGAACATCAAGTAGCTTGCGATGTATGAGGTAGAGAATGTTGAGTATGCGTCCTGTTCGTCCATTGCCATCCGAGAAAGGGTGTATCGCTTCAAATTGGTAATGCATGATAGCCATTTTGACAAGCGGTTGCAACCCATTGTCCTCGTTGATGAAGTGCTCAAGATTGGTTAATAACCTGACGATATTTTCATATCCAATAGGAGGTGTGTAAATAATCTGCTTTGTGGTTGGGTTTTGAATCTTCACCTGATGCCTACGGACACTCGTCTGGATGTCACGAATGCGTGAGCAAATCTGCTCAAGGAGTGGTGTATTGATAATTGGACGGTTGCGCATGCTATACATCCCTGTCCATAAAGCCTCTCGGTATCGCAATACCTCTTTGGTATGAGGGGAGGCTTGAATGCGATCAGAGGTCATAGCTCGATACAACTCATCATTTGTGGTGACAATGTTTTCGATTTCCGAACTCCTGCGCGCTTCCTGAAGAGGTAATGTGTGGACCAAAACCGTTTCGTTCGGCAGTGTCCTTACCAAGGCGTTTGCCCTTGCAAGTGCAGTCATAGCGGAGATGCATGCTTTAAGTATGGCACGCGACTCAATTTCTCCTGCAGGTGGAAGTAAAGAAATTTCGTTCCATGGCATATTCCGATTGAACTCAGACTTTTTCGTCATGTTCTACCACTTTCAAAATTATATATGTATAATTTTTTGCAATTTTTATACATATCACAGATAACATGTATAATTTCTATATATATTATAACCGATATGTATAATTTTTTGCAATTTTTATACATATCACAGATAACATGTATAATTTCTATACATATTATACTTATTTCAATTTCTCCCATTCCTTTTCAAGATTGCATCGGGATTTCTTTCCGCCGTGGATACTCGGTTCGGCACATAACAATACGCGGAGGCGATGTACGGCGTTGTGAGCATCTTCACTCGTTATATCTAACACTTCATTCAGCAAAAGACGATCGAGTTCGTGGCGCAGAGGATCGTGATCTGCCTCGTTGAAGGGCAACATACGCTGATGTTTCAGGGTATGGAAAATATGCTCTGCATTGGCCAGTGCTCCATCTGACAGACAGCGTACATCCAGCGTAGGCATTTGGAGTAATCCTTTCCTTCCATTCATGCCTCTACCTGGTTGTTGTTTCCCGCTATGCGCCCAGTGGAGTAGAAGCCCCAAGGTTGAATTGCCCCAAAGTGTCCATGCATAATCATATTGACGACTTTTATCCTTAAAGACAATGTTGGGTATCAAAGCAACACCGATCACTGGTTTCTCAGTGAAAAGGACCCCGAGGGAGTTGGCGTTGAACCTCATATTTAGGTTAAAATGTATGCGTCCATTCCGGGTAAGTATCCTCTTTACCTTATCATGACGGTTGGGGCGCGGGACGAGGTGACAATCGGGTTCAACAACCATTGCCCGTTGGGCAGGGGCATGCACGTGCCATAGGCCTGGGTAGAGATTCGTATCCGTGTAACCTTTTTCCACGTCAAATGCCCCTCGTTCACTCTTTTCGTAAATATCCCGATGCGTTGCACCAATCTCAGCGATATCGGCTACACCGCATATTGGAATCTGTAGGACGTTCCTCTGTGTTGGTAGCCACATCTCACCTTTTGCTAAACGATGTGCGGACTGGATCAACGCCATTTCCTTGATACGTACTGCTTCCCACGCCTTGTCTATCCACAGTGGGCAATTGAGAGAATAGCCAAGCGTTTCGTCTCCTGCTTTGAGCAGATCTCCGCCGCTCGGTTCATCTTCCAGTCGCCGTCCTTTTTTAAGTCTATGAATCGTATTAGCTATCTCAAATGCTTCCAACACGTTTCTGGGACGGTGGTTCAGAGATACAAATGTGCCCCTGCCAGTGTTACCGTTTTTTTTACCTTTAGTCGCTACTACTATGCACTCTGCCATACTCGTATCAGCAGAGAAAGCACAACTCTCACCCTTGGCATCCGCGATGGTAACTACAACCACATCGTGGTATTCGGTCGCCCACATATTCCTCACTTTTCGCCAGTCCGAGGTTGTAAGACACGTAGCGGGTAAGATAAAGCCCATTCTGCTTTTACCATTTGTCTTCAGCATCCTGTCTGCGAGATCAACAAAGTCGGAAGGAAGTCCAGCATTCCCATCTCCAACCCGCCAATCTTTTTGCCCTCGTGTCTTCCGCATTTTTTTCTCTTCATCTTTGTCCCTGTCGCTTCCTTTGAACACGGCTTTAGGTGTACTACTGCTCGGATCAGAATCCGGTCTCGTAAACGGCGGGTTTAAGACGACAATATCAAATTCGCTATGGTGGAATTCATGTTGTGTAATTACTTCTGCATCATCCTCTCCACCGATTTGTTGAATTTCAATGCCCATCATTGGAAGGGGAGGTGTTTCTTCAGGAGCATCAACAAGGTCTATAGCACCGAGGGCGTAACTCCCATCTCTCTGTCTACCGTAGGGCATCGTGTGGATACGGGTGTTACCGATCTTCAAGTCAGGGTAAATGCTCGTCAGAAGAGAGGCGGTGAGATGGCTGGCGTTCGGCATCACATCGCAGCCAACGAGATTTTTCTCTACCATCTGTGTGTGAATGCGGCTGCCTTTGCCCCCAGCTTGCTCATGCAGTTCGAGGAGACGTTGGTATACACCGTTCAGAAGTGAGCCCGTCCCACATGCAAAATCCGCCACCTTCAACTCGCTTATATTCTCTTGTATTTTTGGAAGGATTAAAGCAGATAACAACGCCACGGATTCAAGGCGCGTATAGTTTGCTTTTACATACTTTCTATCAACGATAAGTCGTTGGAAAACGGTTCCAGCGAGTTCATGAACCTGTGTGAGGCGTTGATCAACTAATTCCTTCGCGGTATCACAGAGGGTTGCCAAGACTCTATCAACAAGTTCATCGTCGGTTGCGATTGCCTCTATGAGTCGTTTAGCAACATGGAAAATCGGACGGTAATTTACCTTAAGGATAATGTCCCATCCCGCTATAACCTGCTCGTAGCGCAGCCGTTTCGCATTGTCAGACAACATTCGTTTGAGGGACATAACCCTTTCCATCTCAGGTTTACCCGCGAGAACACTCTGGAATACAAATGCATTGGTGACGATAAGCATTGCCATCCGTGAGGTCTGTTCGCCAGTCTTCTGAAAAAGGATCGCCTCTATTTCGGTGCCGATGCTCGGACGCTCTCTAATTGCTGTCTCAAGTTGCTGCGCGGCGATCTCTATCCGTTTTTCCAATAAATCAGCGGCAGCATCTATTTTAGAAATGGGAGTCGCTCTGACGCGAATAGCGGTTGCGATATCGGCAACACTTCCTTTTAACCAACCGCTTTGTGGGAAAGATTCGGGTTCTATCTCGTTATTAGGCTCTGACTCAGCGATGTATAAAATCTGATCGGGTTCCGGTTGGCTTTCTGGTTCCGGTTTATTGAGAAGCATGTAGGCGATGTCTTCTGCTCTCTGCATCTCCGACTCAATTTTATCTTGCGGCATCGTCCTAAATCGGGCAGGCATGCGGACGCGCAGAACGTTCTCAATCGTGTTATAAGCGAGCCCCTCAAAAACACTCGGATCAAGGAGCATTCCGAAATGTGCTTCCGCCTGCATTTCACCTGAAAGATTCGGCGTGTTCCCATCAATTTTCACCTCAATGACAATAGGATTTCGTCCTGTTTCGGTGACGATTGCGTCAGGTTTTTTAGTAGCATTGAGGAACGGTCTTGTAATTTGTTCGTTGACACTCCATGATTCCCGCATGTTTCGGAGTCTATTTACAAAAATCGTTGTAATGGTATTTTCACTGTTTGCCATAATCTCTTACATTTGTACTTGTTAGGACTTACGCATGATGCGATAAATCGCATCACTACAAACAGAAGGAACTTTGAAGGATACCGTTTTTCAAAAGGGGCATGGTTCGTAGTAGCGCAATTCATTGCGCTTTGCGTAAGTCCTGCTTGTCTAACATCTGATATTTTTTTCGAGAAAAAAGGAGACGGGCTTTCGTCCTACCGCGAAAGCAGTGGGATTTCAGCCCGAAACGTTAGAAACCGTTAAATCCGTTTGATCGATATTAATCATCGTCGCGTTCGCTCAGCAATTCACCTCTCGCGAGACGTTCCGCGTTCTCAGTAGACCACAAAATGTTCTTCATCAACTTCTGAGCCGTGATGTAACGTGTCGCTGCCAATAGATGCATCCGTTGCTCTTCAAAATCGTCTGATAATTCGTAATGCCGGAAGGCGACTTCGAGAACCTGGAACATGTGGAGTTCAGCGTCTTCACGTAGCAAAATGTGTGCGAGCGTTTGTTTCAGTGCGCCAATGTCATGCCCTTCTTCAAGATACTGATTCACAAGGATTTCCGCCTCGTAAACCTTCTGGAAGTCGGCAAACTCTTGGAGTCGATCTAACATTTTGTCAGCAGAGTCGTAAGTTTCATCAGGTATCCGTTGCCCGGATCTCGGAACGCGGGCAGCAGGCATGTTCAACCAACGTAGATATGCCAAATAAACGACACCGTGAAAGATCCCGCGCAGGAGGTTAGCACTCGGTGTATAATGGAAAGCGTGATAAAGGGCGTGAGCGTACGAGTAAATGTTCGCGACATCGTGCCAGTCCCCTTCATTTTTGAGATGGAACCGGGCAGTACGAACCGCTGAAGCATAGGTCATCGCGCGACAGATATCGGTCAGCTTGACACCTTTACGAATGTTCTCCTCAACTACAGCGACAATGGGTTCAAAGTCGTCACCGAGCAGCGTCTGTGTAAAGGCTGAAATATCCAGTTCTGCTTCGTTCGCTTGATTGTCTTCCCACATACTATCGAGTCGCTCAAAGACAGGCTCTAAGACAGGTACAGCGTCAGCCCATCGAGAGGTTTCTTCATGCCGTGTTCTACTGACTAAATCAACGACAATCGGACGCAAAATCTCGTGTGAGCCTTCCCATTTGACGTAATCCAATGCTTCAAACATCTTGTTGGCAAAATCAAGAGCGTGTCCGTCGCCAGTGAAGTAAAAGTCTGTCGCTGCCGTGAATACGAAGTCAGCGATGACCGATTTATCGTAGCCCCGGTCATTAAGGGTTAGCAAAATGCGTTCCGCTGCGCCAGCGTGGCGTTTATCGATAAAATAGCGGAACCATCGCTTCAATGTTTCCAAGTCGTGTTCCTCGACCACTCTTGGAAAGGGTGCGCGATACGGACGTGAACTTCCCGTTGTTCTACGGCTGATCTGGCTTAATCCGTGCACGAGGAAGAGATTATGGTCCTTTGGGTCAACGTCATTCCATAGGTTCGCGGCGAGTGTAAGGATAGCCACACCTGACGACCAGCCCTCACTACTTTTATGTGCCCCATAGTGGAGTCCCTGTTGAATAATCTCCTCTGGCGTCGCACTTGCATCACGAAGGGCTGTAACGGCTTTGGCGATAAAGAAGGTACTACGGTCCTTGAGTCCACGCTCAAGCGCGCGTTTGCCACGATCAATAACTCGCCGTTTCGCTGCCTCTTGCTCACCCTTTGCCAATCCAACGTACAAATAGCCGTCATCCCGTGCCTCAACAGGAAACGCTTTCAGGTCATCGCCAAATGCCAAAAAACATGCCCCTGACTTGAGATCAAATTCCCAGTGATGCCAGTGGCAGATAAGCACCCCATCGCGGACACTCCCTTTGGACATCGGATACCCCATATGTGGGCAACGATTGTCAACGGCGTAAAATTTGTCACCGGACTTGAAAACAGCCAGATGCGTACCGTTGACATGAAAGGGTTTCCCTTCGAGTTCCTGAAAATCATCAGCAGGGCAGAGTTGGTGGTAGATAAGCTCGGTTTCTTCTAAAACCGCTGTTGGTAATGCTTCAACATGAATAGAACCGACACCGGTTTCTTCAAGGGTAGAGGTTGAAGTATTCACAATGCACCTCCCGTTGTAGATATTTTGTTTTTTACCGCCACAAGTGTTAAAACCGCTCTTTGAATAAAAGTGATACTTTAAGTTACCTTTAAAGCATAGATGGATTTACAGAAAATTGCAAGAGAATTTTAGGACAGAAAAACCTCCCTAAACGCCACCAAAACCGACTTATCAAAGGAATCGAACAATCTACTCAAATAACCCTGTGTTGGGTTCGCCGCGATAGAGGACAACACGATACCGCAGATTCAAAGTTTCATCGGATGCAAGATGGAGCGGTTCGTAGTAGACAAGCGAAGGGTGGATTAAACAGTAGTTCTCTCGGTTGCGTACCCACCACGTCGTCGGATAACGAGGATTATCAGGATGATCGACAATAGCGACCCCATAAGTTTTATCGTCAGTCGGGTGTTGAGAAGTGAAGCTACACCAACGGCTCTGCTCGCCGAAGATCTCCACCGGTTCGGTGCGCCCATCGGCATCCAACAGGTTTCCTGGTGTGATTATATTGTCGAATCGGATCGCTAAACCGCTATAGAATCTGCCGTCTGCACCCGGTTCACCGCGCCGCAGATCCAACACGACCTCACGGTCATTCGGATGCAACGTCAATGATACGGAAATCTGCATCGCATCCGCTGTCGGTGGATGAACGGTTATCTCCCGCTGTTCGGTTAGATGTATTGTGCCCTGCCAGTCTATCCACGCGTTTTCAGCGACTAAACGCGCGCTGTCGGCATCTGCACTTTGTTCAACAATCCGCTGATGGACGATTTTGCCGAAGCCAGTCGGATCGCTACCGGGTGCCGGCTGCTCCCAAAAATTGACTTCGTTGACCTTTTTCCACGCGACCCATAGACCCTGATGGTGGACATGGTCACCAGGTTCGTTCATTGTGAGCGACGGGGCACCGGGCAGGTTCAAAGGGTGACAAAAGGGACGGTTGCCGTCTTCAGGGAAATGGTAGCCCAAGACCTGCTGTCCGTCCCAATTAACGGTTAAACTGTGTTGTGTCTGTGAAAGTGAAAACATATTTCATCCATAAAGTTGCCGATTTCATAACCGATCCAAATCCATTGGTTCGGCTTTTCCTGCGGCGATTTCCTGTTTTGCCTGGCGAGCAGCCGCGACGAGTTGCTCTTGCGTCCTGTTGAAGGAAACCTCCCAACGAAGTTCATCCTCTAACTCGACAATATACTCACGCCAATGCCCTACAATTTGATTTTGCAACGCTTCAGGCAGTGTCTCCATCATTCGGGTAATCGTAGCAATAGCATTAGAAGCCATCCTTGGATCCTCCGAGTCCTAATTGAGATATGGATTCACGACTTCGCGTTCAATAGCCAAGCCTTCCCATTCATTATCACCGGGTCCGTCGTAGATAAGGGTATGGGGTCCGGCAAACCCTGCTTCTTGAGCGAGATCCAGGCATTGCACGTAGTCTTCCTTGTCCATCTCTCGCGGCGCGGCAAAATGTGCCTTGGTATGGCATGACTCTGCCCACGCAGCGATCGCGGCGAGATCTTCATACTTTGTATCACCACGCCAGTTACCGAAGTCGAGACATAGCCCCACCTTACCGTCCAGACTACCTAAAATAGTGTTGACATTTTCAGGCGTAGAAAAGATGGAGAACCAGTTTTCGCTCATTAAGCGGATGCCCGCGGTGTCAGCCCGATCGGTGAGTTGTGCGAGGACATCACGGCTCTGTGCTACGGTTTCTGCGGAGGGATCGGCTTTACCCCCAATGACGCGTGCGCATCTCGCATCGAGTTCACCAGCAATATCGATCCACTTTTCAATCCATGCGATGTCGCGTTCTGCATCAGACGGATGGGTAATGTCACCATCGTCAATCAACAGAGAGAAAAGTTCAACGTCCGCAGCTGCGAGTGCGGCACGGAGTTCAGCGAGGTAGGTTTTCTCGACAGAAGGTAGATGGAAATGGCAAATCTCTAAGGTGTGAATGCCGAATTCGGCGACATGTGCGGGTAACTCCAGAAGTGAAATAGGTCCCTTGCTATGGGTTTCAATTGGGATTTGCATGCCGTGTGCGGGTCCGGTGAATCCGGGTTTTCCGAGTTGTCGATGCAAGCTCCACGTTGAGACTGAGAGTCGAGGTGTTGACATTGTTTTACTCCTCCAAAATTCGCGATCAGGAGATCGCTACGACAGATGTATTCCACCTACCAAAAAATCTTTGAAATTTTTCAACTTCTTTTCAAAATAACAATTCGATTGCTGTTTGTGCCTTTCTTGTTATTGGAAACTCCCCAGCAATTTGCTGTTTTCGTGAAATGCTGCGCGTTAATCATGAGCATTTCAGGCACAAGTCCCACATCAAGCGATGCTTTGACGACAGCGTTTTCTAAAAAGACTTTTCCATTACGAACCTCTCCAACTTCAAACGCTACCCGCCCGCCGTGTTTCAAAACCCGATAGAGTTCTGCCAAGACATCTGTCATCCGAGCAGCCCAATCCTCCAGTGATCTCAGTTGCCAAATTTTGCCCTGTTCGATCTCTATACCACAAAACCACATCCGCAACCAATTATCCTGCCTATAGTCAATCGTATCAAGAAAGGGCGGTGAAGTGACAACCAAGTCAACCGATTCGCCGGCAATTTGGGAGGTACTATCGGCGGATTCGGTCAGAAGTATAGCGTCATCCCGCTGAAAACAGTCTGGCAAGCTATGTCGTAATAATTGTTTAGATTTTCTAAGTATGAGTTCCTTCGTGTTCCGATATTCGGGGACCTGACTCCGTTTCTCATTGATTTTCTGTTGTGCCACAATCGAGGTTGCCAGATTTGGTGGAAGGGTGAAAACTGAAAAAAAACCGGTAGAATGCCCTGTCAAACGACTACAAGCGACCATTTGCAACCACGCATCCACAGGGTCAAAGCGTTCCTGTTGGAAATACGTCCGCCAGCCGTAAATCTCTCGGAGCGTATCCTCGTGAAAAAATACGAGCAATTCTGTGTCGATTTCCGCATCAGTGGAGAGATGAATTTCCTGTAATCTCGCTTCGATCTGCTCTAATGTCGGTGGATTCAGACGGGGTGCAGTGAGAATTTTCGCCAAGGGATTAATATCATTGCCAATGACACGATGTCCGTGCAGTTGCGCTTCTATCAGCGTTGTCCCACGCCCCATAAACGGATCGTAAACGACAGCCTCTGTTTTGCAGAACTTCTTGATAAAATATTCGGGTAACTGCGGTTTGTAGCAGGCGCGATACGACACTTCGTGTAGAGAATGTCCAGCGCGCTGTTTGGATGTCCAAAATTCGTCTACATGGGTAGGGAGATGAACTGTGTAATCGCTGGGTCTATTGAAATCAACAGCTAATTGCATTGCCATGAAAATATTCCCTTACGCAAGAAAACGTGGACTAAAATGTTTTACTGTAATGATCCCCATCTGCCAAGATCTTGTGACTCACAGAAACTTCAAGCCTGACATTCACAGCCGTTGTCGGTTGAAGAAAATCTAACCGAATTGTGTCAATTGTAGCGAAATCTTCGCCGTCTTGCTTGAAATAAAGCACCGTCAAAAGAAGATGGTAAATAGGCTCAGAGAATTGAGCGCGGAGTTTCTTAGATGAAGAAGTTAGCACACGCCGGTTGGAATCCCTTTCGTTCCAATCAGCTGTCGCTTTCATTTCAAGTGGCATCTGAAGCCTCGGCGTATTCTGAATCAGTATCTGATCCGGGTAACCGCTACCACGACATTTAGAAATTGAAAAACCTGAGAGACCGCTATCAAGTTTAGGAACGATATATTTCTCTATCTCATTTCCAACGGCTTGGTTCGTGATCCCAAGAGGTAGTGAACAAACAGAACCTTTCACTGAGGATTCCGAAACAGCGTTTTCAAATGCAGATACGATTGTATTACGTAATTCCTGCGGCCATTGATGAATAAGTTCACACTCTTGTTGACCCGCTTCTGAAATAGTATTTTCAAATACCGGTGCAACTGCCTCGCGCAATTCCTGAGACCCCTGATGTCCAGGCTGATCGGACTGTTGCTCTTCCCAATTTAGCAAATCTCTGAAAAAATCCCTGAGGTTTGCCATAAAATTTCCCTCTGAAATTGGTGTTTTCCAACCGCAGTCCTTATTTTTTTATTAATTTTTATTGGCGTGCCTTATAGCAGTGCCCACAACTATACCAAGGGTGATAAAAAACGCTATGAACACACCAGCGATGACCCATTCCATCCATTCCATCACAATTCCTTTAACCAACCAATTTCTTCCTTGATTTTATCAATATATGCCATGCCTATTTGTGCCTCAGAGTTTTTGATTAATCCAGGCCACGACTTTTTCGACCATGATAGGGGTGCCATCGTCAGAAAAGACGTGATCTACACCGGGAAGCTCAAGGAGTTCTGTCTCTTCGTTTGCGTACTGTAGGATGTCGTGGCTATCTTCAATAGGAACGATATCGTCCTCAGTGCCGTGAACCAAAAGCCACGGAACGGCAAATTTACTTGCGTTTCTTGCGACACTGTCTATTGTCGCCATATCATCTATATAGACTTGTGAGAGTGGGCAATCAGGTTCATCCCACATAAAGCCTTCATCGGGTGTGGCATCACCGAACTCACGTTCTGCAAACGCTTTCGTGTGCACCATTCCCGCGAGCGAGACAAGCAGCTGGATGCGTTCATCGGTCGTGGCACGCAACACGCCAACCGCACCCCCCATGCTATGTCCGACATAGCAGACATTATATCCATCAAGCGCGTCAATGACGTTTCCGAGGTCTGCCACCTCTTTTGTGACAGTCGAATCCGTAAATGCCCCATCCGAATCACCGTTGCCGGAGAAAGAGAAGCGCAGTGCGGAAATGCCAGCGGCAGCGAGTCCCTCTGCCAAAGCAACAAGGGCAGGTCTATCCTTATTGCCAGTGACACCGTGTCCAATCACCACAATTCTGTCGCCTTCGCCTTCGTGAAAAGAATAATCGAGGCGTTCACCGTGTTCGTTTCTAATTTCGCCCAACATAAAAGCCACCTTTGCTACATTTTGCAGTTCCTGCCGTATTTCCTACAGATATTGTACTAATCTGCCGAAACAACCTTCTCTAAGACCTCTTGAAGGTAGACATCTACACCTCATTTCAAACACATTAGCAGTAGCGCGAGAAGCCACGCTACTGCTAATTTTCGTCACCTTACAAAACAAATATCGGATTAGTGTCCATTGCTCTTCAATGCTTGGACAACCTTCTCTGGTTTGATCGGTAATTCAGTAACCCGCACACCAATAGCATCTTTGACAGCGTTTGCCATCGTTGCCAATGTTGGCGTGATAGGGGGTTCACCAACACCTTTGGCACCATAGGGACCGTTGGGTGCAGGCACTTCAACAATGACGGACTCGACCGTTGGGAGATCCGCTGAGGTTGGGACGCGGTAATCGACAAAGCCCGGATTGATGTTCCCGTTTTCGCCGTACTGCATCTCTTCCATCATTGCCCAAGCATACCCTTGCACTGTACCACCTTCGATTTGTCCCTCAACAGCCATCGGGTTGATGGCGTAGCCGACATCTTGCGAAGCGACAAGTTTGAGGACCCTTGTTCTGCCTGTGTCCGGGTCTACTTCAACCTTCGCGATCTGCGCCGCGAGCG
The DNA here is from genome assembly GCA_965232545.1 of Candidatus Poribacteria bacterium. Taxonomy (GTDB): domain Bacteria; phylum Poribacteria; class WGA-4E; order WGA-4E; family WGA-3G; genus WGA-3G. Next base: position 4,564,328 of record OZ246979.1, on the reverse strand, counting down.
CCGGTGTGCTTGCTTGTCGGGCAAAGGAACCTTTTCCAACGATCGGACCACCGGTTGTGGACAAACTATATGCCGCAAGTTCACCCAACGAAATGGATTTCGGGGGTTCTGCGGAAACAACATGGACCTCCCCATCCTTGAGTTCAAGGTTGTCCACATTCGTATTGAGACGCTCTGAGGCGAGTTCGAGGATACGCTGGTGTGCATCTTCCGCCGCCAACTTTGCAGTATTGCCCATTGTGAAGGTGACAACACTTCCACCTGAACCGGTAGAATACGGTGCGGAATCTGTATCACCGCGCCGAATTGTAACGCTTTCGTACGGTATCGTCAAGATTTCGGCGGTGATTTGTGAAATCATAGTATCCGTTCCAGTGATGTCCATAGACCCGTGGAAGATACGGGCACTACCGTCTTCATGAACAGAAACATAAACACCACCAGGTCCACAGCCGTTCGTCCAATCACCAACAGCAACACCCCATCCTTGGTTCTCACCGGCTTCCCGATCCCACCATCCAGCGGCATCAGCGACGGCTTCCAAAGTCTCTTTGTAGCCCACTTTGGGTTCGTTTGCACCTGCGGGGACAGGATCACCTTCCTCGCGCATGTTCATCAGACGGAATTTAACGGGATCCATGCCGATGCGCTCAGCAATTTCGTCGAGTTGGGATTCACCAGCGAAAATGGCTTGCGGGGCACCGGGCGCCCTATAGGCAGCGGTACCAGATTTGTTGGTGTGAACGCCATAAGCGTCTACCTTGAGATTCGGAATTTTGTAGACCCCACGGACTCGAATTGTGCTACCGATCGATGCACCAGAGACGGAACCGGAATCCCAAAAAGCGAGTGCTTCCCGCGCAAGGATCTGTCCGTCGTTTGTAGCACCTGTCTTGATTTTAATAACACATCCGGGTGCCGGTCTACCATCAATGAATTCCTCTTCACGCGTCATCTGGACACGGACGGGCCGCCCTGTTTTCTGCGAAAGCAGCACGGCTGGAACGTGCGTAATGATGACACCAAAACGACCCCCAAAGCCACCGCCCATCGTTGTGCCGATGACATTAATTTGCGTCAACGGAATACCGAGAGTCCCAGCAATACCGGAACGGATAGCGAACGGACCTTGCGTGGATGCCCAGACCGTGACTTTACCCGATGAATCCGCACTCGCAACAGAGACGTGTGGTTCCATGTAGGTTTGGTGGACACGCGGAATCACATACGTATCTTCAACGACGACATCAGATTCGGCGAAACCTTTCTCAACATCACCCGCTTCGGAATGGCTTTCGGCAGAGATGTTATAGTAAACTTCATCAGGGTATTCCTCTAATGCCGCCTCAAGTTTGCTGATTTCGTCGCTGTGGTCGTTCTCCTTATCACGAGTGAGTTTCCGGATCTGTGCGCTGATTTCCCGTCGATTGGGACCGTCCTTTGCTGCGTCACTTTGCAAGCGCGGTGCCAATGCCTTAATCGCTTCCATTACGTCTTGCACAACCGGTAACACTTCGTATTCAATCTTAATGAGTTCAGCGGCTTCCTCGGCGATATCCGGATCGGTTGCGGCAACAGCGGCAAGCGGCTCTCCCAAGTAAAGGACTTTATCAGTCGCGAAGACTCTTCTTCCACTTGGCACGTCGTCTTGCGTAATGATCGATCTGACACCGGGAAGTTTTTCAGCTTCGCTGGTGTCGATACTGAGTATATTGGCGTGAGCATGTTTACTGCGGACGATCTTGCCATAGAGCATACCGGCAGGGTGGACATCTGCACCGTATTGGGCGGCCCCGGTCACTTTCTCGACAGCATCAACCCGTGCGACCGTTTGTCCGACAACAGTATATTCTGACATCTAATTCTCCTTTCTTATTGACTATCAATTATCGGCTGTCAGAAGAATGGCTATCGGTAAGACAAAGAGATTTCTTTCTTTCTCTTGCTGACTGCCGACTGCTGATTGCCTCTTTGCCATTCTCGCTGACCGTTGATAACTATTATGTACTTGCAACGAGACGGTGAAGTTTACCGCGTCCGATGGCAGTATTGCATTTTTTACAGACTTTAACAGTATCTTCGCCGACTTCTCGTTCATAAAGCACTTTCACGCCGGTGCGTTCACAAACCGGACAGGTGCCACGCCCATTATTATATTCGCCGTTGTGGACGTTTCCATTTGGATCTATGTAAAGGTGCCTTATGCCTGATCCACGATGAGTCTTTGCCATGTTTTCTCCTAATATTGGCTATCAGCAATCTGCTTTCGGCTATCAGTGAAGAGGATTTCTGGTTCAGAGACATTCTCTTGACGCAAGCCGCGTGTGGGCTTGCGGGACAATGCCGATGACTGACGGCTGATGGCTATTATGCAGTAGTGCGGACTTCTTCCGCCGCTTTCAGAACTGCTTCAAGAATTTTTGTGTATCCGGTACAGCGACAGATATTTCCGCCGAGTGCATGCCTGAACTCTTCTTCGGTTCTGTCCGGATTTTCGTCTAAGAGTGCCTTCGATGCCATGATGAAACCGGGGGTGCAGAAACCACACTGATAACCCCCCGTGTTAATAAATGCTTGTTGAACAGGATGGAGTTCCCCATCGCTGGCTAAACCTTCGATGGTCGTAATCTCTTTGCCAGAGGCGGTGACACCAAGCACCATACAAGACGTGACGGCTTTGCCATCAACGATAACAGTGCAGGCACCACAGTCGCCTGTGCTACATCCCTCTTTGGTACCCGTCAAACCGATCGTATCGCGAAGTATAGCGAGTAGCGTTTTGCGCGGTTCAATAAGTAAATCGTGTTCGTCCCCGTTGACCGTTAGACTGACAGGGTGTTTTGCCATATTTTTTCTCCTTTTTTAATTTTACCTTTTGGACTTATGCCCTCGCGACCGCCTCTTGTAAGGTTCGCCTCGTAAGTACATCGACCATTTCTCTGCGATGTTCGGCAGAGCATCGTAAATCGGATATCGGGCTGGAAGCGGCGGCGGCGGCTTCACCGGCTTGTTCCAAGAGTTCCACTGTAAGTTCATTCCCCTTTAAGAGATTCTCTGCCTCCGTCGCACGAATCGGCGTAGGCGCGACAGCTGCGAGTCCGATTCGGGCATCTGTGATTGTCCCGTTGTCCAGATTGACAGCGGCAGCAACACCGATGAACGCCAGATCCATCACCTCTCGGATTTTATGCTTGATATAGTGGGAACCAGACGCGGGGTTCGGTAGACGAAAGCGTGTAATAATCTCACCGGGTGTTAGGACGGTCTGACCCGGTCCCGTAAAAAGCGCGTCAATTGATACGCTCCGCTCGCCATCTGCACTTGCGATGTCAACCTGTGCGTCAGCGACAAGCAAACCGGCAACCGTATCTGCAGCTGGAGAAGCGTGTGCAATGTTTCCGCCGATAGTTGCGAGATTGCGAATCTGAATAGAGCCAATTTCTGCGGCACCTTCTGCCAGTGCAGTGTGGTGCTTCTGAATATCCGCTGATAACTCGACCTCCCGGACCTTCGTCATGGCACCGACGCTAATACTGCCATCAGCTTCCGTAGTAACACCCGCCAATCCCGGAATTTTCTGCAAACTAATTACGGACTGCGGCGCTTCGGTGAGTGCCTTCATACCGATAACGAGATCCGTCCCGCCTGCAAGGAGTTGCGTGTGCTCCTGTGCAAATAGCTGAGATGCTTCCGCGAGGGTGGTAGGTTCAAAAAACTCAAAACCTTTCAAATCTAATCCTCCGTTTCATTCTTTAATTTTACCTTGCGGGAAAACGAGGTAGGTTTCCTGTTTGTAGTGCCTCCCTTAAATCTGGAGAAATACCCAAGCAAAAACCGCTCCAAATGTAAAGCAAAGACAAATTATGCCATTTAAGGCATAATTTCATTACAGGCTACGTTTTCGAGGCTATTTATCATAACCCACTATCCCTTCCCTTATAATTAAGAGATGTATATGTTTCCGCACACCCAACGACACCTTTTAAAGAATACCCGATTGAAGGGTACTTTGTCAACCTTAAATTCGCCGAATGCTCCCTATGGAATGTGCCAACCCGGTATCGGTTCCGCGCGGAGTCCTTCCAGTTCATAAAGTTCTTCTACGCTGACTTCACGACCCAGCTTCGCAGACAAGAGTGCCCCGCTCATAATCTCCGTAACCTTCAGACCGACATCCCCATTACTGACAGGTTGGGCATCGCTGTTACAGGCATCAAGGAAATCACGGAACTTATCGGGAAAGGATGTATCCGGCAGCTCTAACGGTGTTTCGACAAGATTGCCTTGATAACGTCTGCGATTGCCCTGATCATCGGTATCCCATTCCCCTTTTTCAAGGAAAAGCTTATCGTTGCTAAAGGAACCTTCAGAGCCGAAAATGAAAATACCTTGTGGTTGCCCCGCCATATTGCTCGACCAACCATTTTCATAAGTAAAGGACATACCGTTGGTGAACCGGACAAAGACAGACACGTGTTCTTCAACGTCGTTAATCTCTTCACCTGTGTATTCAGGAAGCATCCCACGATACGCGATACCGCTAATTGTAGCAGGCTGCGGCGAACCGAGGAGATAGATGGAACGGTTGATGAGATAGACACCGGTGTCATATACAGTGCCGCCACCGCTGTAAACGGAATGGAGGAACCACCTGCCGTAACCGAACATATCCACATTCGGTCTGCCGCGGACCCGGTAACTGGTCAGCCTGCCGTAATAGACATCACCGATTTTCCCAGAAGTGACATAGTCCCGAATGGCGTAACTTGTTGGATCCAGGCAGGTGCCGCCGCTCTGGTATGCGAGTTTAACACCAGCGGTGTCACAGGCATCCCGCATATTTCTCGCCTCTGTTGCCGTACGCGCCATCGGCTTTTCGCAGAAGACGTGCTTTCCAGCTTGCGCCGCCGCGACTGTGGCGGGTTCATGGACAAACGGCGGTAGGGCAAGGCTGACCGCGTCTAAATCACATTCCCTTATCATTTCGTTGTAGTCGCTATAGATTTTGACACCGTTGTCAGCATATTCTGCCCAGAGCGCAGCATCGGCTTTCAATTGCTCGCGTGCTTCCGCTGTATCCGCCTTTCCCGCTTCCTCGGCTGCAGTTTCCGCACGCGACGCTGCTCCCGAAAGGACTTCTGCATGTCGTCGCTTGACATTCGCTTCTACTGTATCGCAAACAGCAACGATTTCGGCGTGCTGTGGATGTGCGAGATACCCGTTGACATGTGAACCGGCGATCATACCGCATCCAATAATCCCGATTTTAATCCGTTTTGACATTATAACACTCCTTAAATAGCATTCTCACAACAGCAAGCCTTTGTTTGCGTGCCTCAGTATACGAAACCTGCCACTTTCCAACGTAAGGGATTAACAATGATCGCGAAAAAGTGTCTACAGTGAACCCGATGGCGAACTCCCAGCACCTACTTTGACATGCGTATCCGCTAACTGCGTTTGCACGTGCGCAATGCACTCTTGAAGGTTCTGAAACGGGGAACTCGGATATGACTCTATACTAAAATTCAGGTCGTTCTCACCGAAGGTCACCATATCCACGCCGGGTTTTGCGAATTTGCTGACGTTAATGACGGCATCCACAGATTCGATCTGTAAAATGAGAATGCCGGTGTTGTTCCACCACTCGGCGTACTCAAGACGGTCCATGCCGCCTTTGATACCGTAAGCACCGCTGGGACCCCAACTCCGTTTTCCCATCTGAGGATAGTAGAAGAAATCAATTGCTTCGTCCACTGTTTCGACGTTCTCGACTTGCGGCACGACAATCGCGAGGGGACCGAGATCTAACAGATTACCGATGAGATACGCGTTGCGGGTATGTTTGATACGAAGTTGGACACCAACATCGAATTCGCTCGCCATCGCACAATATTCGACGAGTTGGTCTTCATTTTCGGGTCCATGTTGATGGTCAACACTGACCAAATCGTAGGTGCCTTGACCGAGAACTGCTTCCATCTCGTCTCGGGTGCAACCGAACGGGACACCAGACGCAATATTAACCGCTTCTTTATTATGAATACGTTGTTTTAAGGACACTGGAATAATCTCCTTGGGGTTCAACCAGATTGTGATGTCTATTATAGGTGTTTTGAGATTTTTGTCAAGCGTTTTTTGAGAGTGTTAAGAGGTTCAAGAAACACCGTTGCCTAAAACTTCGGCTCCGCCAAGCACTGCTAAGATCTACGACGGGATATGCTAATACACTTTTAGAAGGTGTCAAGCCGAATATGGCACTTTAACGGGATGCATATTCCAAATTTTAGAGGGTAACCCATACAAAATTTAGAAAACTTCCAAATTTTGGAGGGTTGGCAAATACCTTGATCCCTGTAACAGCGTAGGTTTTTGAATTGGCACGATAATTGCTGAATAGCATATTGAACGACACTCAGCATGTCGGTTGTATTCTGTTTACATGCTAATGGTGTATCAACTACGAATCAAAGGAATTTATTATGTTTGAAAACAGCAGGTTCCGGAATATTTTCTCAAGCAGAAGTCTTCTCGCAGGTCTCGTTTTCTTTTTGCTGTGTGTCGGCAGTAGTTTTTTGTATAATCGGCATGTCCGTCGCACGACTCAGGACGAACTGGCGCGATCGGATGTGTTGCTGCAGCAGCGCGAGCGCAAGGACAAGACACCTCCCGCAGCGGACACTGTAGATACAAGTCCGGTCAACTTTGAACGAGCGGAAACACCTCTTGAAACGGATAACGCACAAGCACTCGCTGAGGGTCGGACGTTCCCGAGTGACGCTGCAGCCCCTATTGACCTGTCGGAGGCGTTTCTATCTGATGATTTTGTATCGGAGGCGAAAATCGCTGAACCTGTGCCGGTCTCACCCTTTGGCTATGGACCGTATCCAGAAGTGCCGTCCGATTATTTCGGTGAACCTATTTGGGGGCGAGAGCCACATATCCTCTCAGATTTCCCAGATGAGGCTCGGAGAAATATTGAACTCATAGATAGAGTTCTCGTCAAGTTGTGGCAGCAGGGGCACCGAGGCATCGTTGGCGGGAGCACCTTTGATGGGAAGATCTATCCGCACTACGATGATGTCGTCTATGTCGGTTGGAAAGAGACTGAGCTTCCAGACGGTAGTATCTATCGTTACGTTTCATATCAGAAAAGTGGAAATGGGGTTCCAGATCTAAGTGCTGAAGACTTTAGAACTGGAAACATCCCGTCAAACTTAGAAGTTATTGACCTTGATGATGCGGGATATGATCCATATCAATTTCTGAATCTCCAAGATGACGGATATTAGAAAAGCACAGTCCCAAAAAAAGCAACGCTAAAGGAGAAAAAATGTCTATTAGATTTTTCCATGTTTTCGGCCTTGCCTGTTTATTAGTTATGTCTTTCATGATTTCACCGCCTAGCTCGGGTGACCATAATAACACGGGTGGTTCCCAGAGTGTTTTCGCCTCCGCATCGTGTGCTGAATTTGAACGCTGGCAAGGTTACCAGTGGTATACAGTACATCAGGCAGTGGCGCATGCCCGTGCGAACATGTACAACGATTTGGGAGACTATAATGGTGGGTGGTATGGAATCGGTGCAACAGTTAATGGAACGAGCGATAATCGATCAGATTATTACTCAGGATCCACACGTGAAAGGGCCGAGGTAGAGAAATTTTATCAACAATCCCCGGAAGAAGTGTACCGGTGAACGCGCCTTTCTCATGTCCAAAGAGTTCACTCTCCAACAGGTGTTCCGGTATCGATGCACAGTTAACGACGACCATATCTTCTGCCGAACGAGAACTATTTCCGTGTAAGGCGTATGCTACTAACTCTTTGCCGGTTCCAGTTTCCCCTTGGATCAGCACCGTCGCATTTGTATCCGCAACAACTTCTATTTTTTCAAGGACTTCAATAATTTCCGGGCTCTCGCCGAGGATAGCCGTATAATTCCCGTGTAATTCATACCGAGCCGAGTTGCTTTTCATAGCACGTTCCTTTATCTCATTTTAGAGTGAATGCGTCGACGGCGGACGCATTTCCAGGGGCTGTTTCCAAACCGCACTGAGACAGAACGTCCACACAATACTACACACTTTACGATAGGATATACTAACACACTGTCAGAAGATGTCAAGCGGAATATGGCACGCGAACGGGAGGCATATTTCAAAATTTAGAAAATAACCCTCCAAAATTTAGAAATTTTCCAAATTTTGTAAGGTTGGTAAATAACTTGCCCTCTGTAACAGCATAGGTTAACAGCATAGGTTTTTCAAATTGGCACGATAATTGCTACTTTACTTAATAATTGCCATTTATAGTAACACCAACTGTAATAAAAAGGAGGGAAACTCATGAGAGCGTTTTCAAGCAAAATGATTACTATTATCAGTATTCTGATTATAGGGTTCATGGCGATTACACCGTTCATTTCACATATCCAAGCACATCCCAAAAAACTTATTCAATGGGCTGCGTATGATGTCGAGATGTGCGAAGGTACTTCCATAGTTGTAGACATGACACTTGTATGGGGGATGTCTGAAGTCGTTGCACAACATAATGAAGATCACGCTCCGGATAATCCTAATCATGATGTACAAATTCTATATCATGACACTTATTACGTTACCTATGTTTACCGTGCTGAGGCCTAACCTACCTGAGGGTTGCCTCTTCAATGATTTGTTTAAGGCAACCTTCTTATTTTACAGGAAATCTAAGAAATGAAGAAAGTCTATTTTGCTGCAATCGTTCTTATCACTTTAGGAACTGCTTGGACGTTATACCTTAGATACCAGAACAGACGTTTTATCGAAAATCTGCCTAAAGGCCCAACGCCTGTTACAAAACACATTCACACACCAAACACGTCCACAATCCATGAGGGTGAAAATAGCGAAACTCCCGAAACAGAGGATCCTGCTACTCATTCAAACGAACGTATCATTGAGGAATCTCTGCTCACAACAGACACGCCTCAAAGTGCATCACCTCAGAAACCAGAAGCTATTGTCCCAAAAAGCGTTCCCGAGGATATATCTGAACCGAACACTTTTACAGAAATACCCGAACCTGAGAAAGAACAACCAGGCATAACAGAGTTATCAATAGAAGAAATCGTAGACAAAAACCGAGAACATCTCATAAAAAAGCATGGAGACATCCCCGAGGTAGACATATTCCTGAAACACTTTCCATTTGAATCATTACAACAAGGTAAAACGAAGATCGAACGGACAAGAACGCTTTCATCAGACGAAATCCTTAACTACAAAAAAGCAATAGCAACACTTTGGCCAAATAAGGCAAATTTGAAAGATTACCAAGACGCATTAAAAATGCATGAGACAAAATGAAAAGGTTTTGTATGTTGAGACTATTAACCGCCTGGCTCATCATCAGTTCCTTTGAGCATCTCTCGGAACTCCGCGAACTTTTCCAAGACCCTCTTTTCGCAGATAACTTCCGAATCCTCCGAACCCTCGTCGACTCTCAAATCTATAGATCGTATCTTACCGAGAACTTCAAGAGAGCGCCCGACTTTGAAAGAAAACTTGAGCAGAACCTCATCCCCGTTAGAACGTGTCAAGCGGAATATGGCACTCTAACAGGGCTATTCAGTTTTCGGTTTTTTCGTAATATTTTTCACATCTGCTATACTTCACCGTAAAAAACAACCACATTTTTGAGGTGAATTTGGAAAACTAAATAGCCCTGTGCGAAGCCAACCGAACGCTTGAAAATTTTGCCGAATTCTGCTAATCTATATTCTTAGCAATAGGAGGGATTCGTTGCTATGAAACACACACGAAGTTATGTAGTATTAGGAACGGCGTTGTTGCTAAGTGGAGGTCTGCTATTCACAGTCAACTGGGCAGACGCTGCCAAAAGTGAGTGGATCTCCTTCGCATCCAATCGAACAGGAAACAAGGTACAGGCAGTTAATGGAATATTTCAAAGTGAGTGCGCTTGGTCTCCCGATGGCAAACAGATCGCTTTTAGTATTATAGTTCCCAGAGATGATCGCATGCACTTGTGTGTGATTGACGTAGATGGTAAAAACTTTCGTCAACTCACCCAAGGTGGTCCCATATTAAAACCAGCAGTAGAACAACAATTAAAACCAGTAATAGCAGGAAAACAGCTGCCAGTGACCTTTCCACTTCCTGAGATTGGTTCCCCAGCGTGGTCCCCGGATGGCAAGTGGATTGTCTACGCTTTTTCAGAGACAATTTTCTGGCGAACCGCTGATATCTATATTATAGACGTGGAAGGAAATGGACGCGGAACACCGCTTGTAAAGGATGCGGGACGAAATCTATCTCCTGCGTGGGTGCCGGAAGGGTTTTTCTCTGTATCACCGAGTGCAGAGAAGCGGACGACGCTTTGGGGGAAACTTAAGCAAATGGAAGGCACTTCCAAGTAGATACTATACTATAGGCAGGACGATTTAGTTTTAGGGTTTTTTGTCCGATTTCTGCGAAAAGTCGGGATTCGGAGATCCCTCCTACAGAAGAGGGACGGGGATTCCCGATAACCGAAAATCTGAAATTTCGGAGAACTAAATAGCCCTGATATTATAGGAGAGACATGTTGATATGAAATGCATACGAACTTACCTGATCCTATCGACGACGTTGTTGCTGCTCGTCACCAATGGATGGGCGGCTGAGACCAATGTCATTTCTTTTACTTCCAGAAAAAGCGGAAATTTCACCCTCCATTTCACGAATACCCGAGGAGAGATACTCCGCCACATCACATTCAAAACGCCAAGTATGTATGGCCATACATGGTCGCCTGACGGAGGCTCTTTTACTTATACATCCAACACGGACGGGAACAACGAGATTTATGTAATGGACATTAGGAAAAAGACCCAGCGTCAATTGACGCACCATCCCAGCAACGACTCGGGGCCTGCGTGGTCTCCGAATCGAAAATGGATAACCTTTGTTTCTGACCGACGAGGAAAAGATGACATTTATAGAATGGATGCGAATGGAGAGAATGTGATACAACTGACCAATCAAGGAGAGTGCCACGGACCCACCTGGTCTCCAGATAGTCAATCAATTGCCTTTACTTCGTCTTCGGAGGGAAATTATTTTATATATGTGATGAGTGCTGATGGCAGAAGATTAAGGCGACTCGTAGGGAATATGCCTGTCCCTGGATGCACATGGTCGCCTGATGGCAAACAGATTGCTTTTATCTCCCGTGACGCTGAAGGCGGAATGGACATTTTCAGTATTGATGTAAATGGGAAAAATCTGCGTCAACTCACGTGGTCAGATCAATCAGCATTCATCTCGGAGCCTGTATGGTCACCGAGCGGAAAATGGATCGTTTATGTTTTGACAGAAGTGATCGGACCGTTAAAACCGATTCTCTTACCTAAGGATTTTGCAGATCCTGTCATATACATCGTAAATACAGTAGACGGTGCCGGTGGGAAACCGATTAAGGCGATAAAAGAATTGACAAGAGGATTTATGTTTGGTACTTCTCTGGCCTGGGTGCCGGAAGGGTTTTTCTCTGTATCACCGAGTGCAGAGAAGCGGACAACGCTTTGGGGGAAACTCAAGCAGATTGACGAGTAAAAACTGCGGAGAAAATTAATGCATACCATCCAATCCACTTTGACGGAAGCGGAGAAGTGGTATTTCGATTTACACGGATTTCTCGTTTTACGGAACGTTATCCCAAAAGACGAAATTGAAGAGATGCTACAGGTGCTTCAACATTGGTTGACAATTGACGAAGTTGACATTCCACCACCGCTGGACCGCGGGCGACAGGAGCCTTGCAAAACACACATCGGACATATCCAGTATGGGCATCGTCTTTTTGAAGACCTTGCGATGAATCCTGACCTTATGCGAGTTGTGGCGGGGCTGACAATGAATGCTCCGCGTCTGTTTCACTGTAATTTCACGATGATGACGAAGCACGATGCCTCGCAAAACTTTCACCGTGACGACAGCGGGTTCAAATTTCCACCGGGGTTTCGCAACCCGCACAACGATTACCAAGCCGCCGCTGGACATATCTATTGCAGCCACATTGCGACGTGGGTAGCACTCGTGGATGTCCCACCCGGAACCGGCTTTTGCCTCGTCCCCGGCAGCCATAAATCTCTGTTTCAGACCCCGGAAAACCTGCCCGTGAAGCACGATCCACCCACTTCAATTACACTCCCGATGGAGGCAGGTGACGTAGCGATCTTCTCAACGAATCTGCTCCACGATGCAAGCCCATGGACAGAGGATTACCCGCGGATGAACATCTTCCAACGTTACCAACTGAGTGCTTATTTCAATGAGACTGGAAAAGGTGGATACCCACTTGACGAATATCGCGATAAGATATCGGACGCACAATACGAATTAGAATCGTTATCAAAAGAGGTGAAAACGGCAGTGAAACCCGTTTTACCCAATGGAGGCAAAGAATGAGATTAAAAGGACAAGTTTGTATTATTACGGGTGGTGGAAGTGGTATCGGCCGCGGTGCCGCCCTCGCAATGGCACAAGAGGGTGCCACGGTTGTCATTAACGGTAGAACAGCATCAAAATTAGAATCTGTTAAAACCGAAGTTGCGGCAGCGGGTGGGACAGCGGCGAGTTACGCACTCGATGTGGCAGACTACGACGCTGTCGAACAGATGACTGCCGATGTGCTTGACAAATTCGGACGGATTGATGTGCTTGTGAACAATGCCGGACACAGTTCACAGCATCGACGACTCCTCAACACGACTCCTGAGGAGATGCGCTCGGTTATCGATTCCAATCTAATCGGCACATTTTTCTGTACAAAAGCGGTTGTACCAGCGATGCTGGAAGCGAAATCGGGGACGATTATTAACATCTCGTCGCTCGCGGCGGTCACCCCGGGCCCATTTAGCGGCTTTGCCTACGGTGCAGCGAAAGCCGCGGTTATCAATTTCACCGAATTCCTCAATGCAGATTTGCGGAACACAGGTATCCGAGCAAGCGTTGTTGTTCCGGGTGAGGTGGCAACGCCGATTCTGGATAATCGTCCGATTCCACCGGATGCAGATGCGCGTGCCACGATGGTAGACGTCGACGAGACTTCAGCGGCGATTCTTTTGATAGCGACGCTACCACAGCGGAGCAACATCCCGGAATTAGTCATTCGTCCGACGATGCACCGTAATATGACAGGTGAAACCGTTGAACTGGACGATTAAAGCCTTTCGTATACCGAATCCAGTTAGCGGTAGATAGAGGTTTCAGGGTGGTAGCGCGCCCATGCGAACCAATAGATATTGACAGCGGGCAATCGCTCTAAACGCGCTCCGTTATCCTTACCCGACACCGTCTCACCCGTAATGAGATTCCAGCGTGTTCCAGTATTGTCTTCTGCAAAGTGTCTATCTTTCGGGCTAAAGGTTCGGACTTCTTCAGTCACGTCCCGCATAAAGACTGCCGTTGCGAATGACGCTTTATCGTGAAAGATGAGCAGCGGTACCTCGCCGAGTGTATCGTTGACGATAGCGGTTTCTGCAAAATGCGTCAGTGGATATGCGCGAAACTGTCCGTTGCCATCTTTCGTTGGTACTTGAATACCGATCACGAGAGATTTATTCGGCAGCCTATTATCGGTATATTCCATTCCGCTGACACCCGCGCGCTGGCTGGCGTGATAATCTGCATAGACATCTTGACGCTGGTTCTCACGCATTCCAGCTCTGGTAGGTACAGATAAAACCTCTGTTTTTGGATAATTAAGTCGCCATGCCTTCCACGCTATCTGTGGCATAGAGGCGAGTGGCTTCAACCGCTTACCTTTGAGTGGTCCTCGTATCGCTTCCCCAGTGATATGGGACCAGAGGGAACGGGTTTGATGGTCATACATTAACAGGGCATCTCTCCACAATTTACCGCTAACACCAAACGTATAGATCTTCCCGTCAAGTTCCCGGCTATACACGATAGCCGTTTTGCAGAGCGGTCACCACGTCGTGGCGATTTTCAGTCCGCCGACAACATCGTTGACGATCTCGTGTCCGTTCAACAGATAGAGTGAATAGGCGTGGCTTTCGTCGTTGAAGGTTACACCAATGACCGGGGCATCCGGATCTAATTTTGCTGCACTGGCAGAAACGAATTGCGGATCGGTGATAGCGGGGATGGCGTCAAAAGGTAATAGCGTTCGGATTGCGTCGTCCGCATAATCTGCAGCTGCTGCACAGAGTGTGACGGAAAGTAGTAGTATGAGGATGAGTGTATAGTTTTTCATGATCTTTTCCTTGCTGTTCGTGCACAGAATGTGTAACAGTATTATTGCTTTTAGCCTCTACGTCGATGGATGCCACTCGCGAATTGTAATAATCTTCTTCTGTTAACATGTTCAGGACGGTTCATATTCAAAGCATCTACCGTAACTCTGCCTGCCCGCGTGCGTCCGATAATATAGAGAAGGTTTTCACTCCACATAAAGTGCCGTTTCCATCGTTTGGTTCGGGGGTTAAAAAGTGGACTCTGTTGACCTGTCTGTGGGTCGCGAGCATGTGTTTTAGTGTGTTTATGTGTATTACACCATGGACATGCCCATGCCAAATTGGCTAATTCGGTTTTTCCACCGGCATTTCGTGGGAGGATATGATCACAGTGAAAGGAAGCATTGCTAACATTGTCAGGGGATTGGCAATACTCACAAAGCCCGTTTGCCCGCTCTCGTACACGGTGACGCAGGGCAGCAGGAATGGACTCAGAAGGCATTATTACCCTCTTTTAAGCCTAATTCGGCAGTAACCTCGCCTAATGTTTTTCTTCTCCCCTGAGCCAAAGTGATGAGGGCTTCAATGCGCTTTAGGTTCCTTGCTTCTAATTGACTCAGCAGTGCTTGATACTCTGTCAGTTCATTTTCGCTTAAGGTCTCATTTTCACACTTACGCCACAACTCCTGATACCGCTCCTGTTCCTTTTCAGGTAATTGCGAGTTTTCTTGAATGATTGCTAATAGCAAAGCTTCTTTATCGGCACTGTGTTTTTGCGCCCAGTCGTAGTTAGGATCGTGTTTGTTAGTTTGTGTCATTAGACTTTCTCCTTGAGTATAAATCTGAACAAATATTGAGACGAAAGTGTTTGTCTAAGAGATTTTCAGTGGTTGCAGTGGTTAGGTTCAGTATAGCATGCCAAACAGACAGATGTCAAATTAAAAAGGCGAATATTATCAACGCTTACACCACTTTGCATTAATAAGAACTGGCGTTATTAACGTTTGTGCTGCTTTACATTAATAAAAAACGGTATAGGTTTCTATTGAATATGAACCGACTTAAAAGTTGGCACAAAATCGGAGACGTGCTATAATGCTCGCAAATCATAACACAATCACCAAAGGAACATATAGATGAACGAAACATCAATTGAACTGCTCAAATCATTGACACAAGCAGATGGAATCCCCGGTTACGAAACAGAAGTCCGCGAGATTTTCCGTGATGCTGTTTCCGATGTCGGTCCAATCGGGACAGACGGATTAGGGAGCATCTTCTGCGAGCGTGCTGGAAATGTTGAACAGCCCCGAATTCTGCTGGATTCACATTTAGACGAGATCGGTTTTGTTGTGCAAAGTGTGACAGATAACGGATTCGTCAAGTTTCTACCTCTCGGCGGCTGGTGGGCACATACACTTTTAGCGCAACGGGTCACGATCACAACGAAGTTAGGTAAAGTGCCCGGAGTGGTCGGCTCTACACCACCGCATTTGCTCTCAGGCTCGCGTGATAAGGTCTTAGACATGAAAGACCTGTTTATCGACATAGGTGCGGAGAGCGAAGAACAGGCAGCTGAGGCGTTTGGCGTATTACCGGGATGCCCAATTGCACCTTATGGACCCTTTATGCCGTTGAAAAATGATAAATTGTTCTCCGCCAAAGCGTTCGACAATCGTGTCGGTGTTGCGATTGTCATTGAGGCACTTTTGAAACTCGACGAACATCCAAACACCGTTATCGGAGCAGGGAGTGTGCAAGAGGAGGTAGGACTGCGAGGTGCAAAGACGATGGCGGCAAGTGTGGAACCCGATCTCGCAATCGTGCTTGAGGGACCCCCTGCTGATGATACCCCAGGATTAAGCGTCGGCTCGACACAAGGGAAACTTGGTGGCGGTGTACAAATTCGGATAATCGATTCTTCAATGATTGTCAATCCGAAGTTGGCAGATTTCGCGATTGAGACAGCGAAGCGACATGAAATACCGTACCAACTTGGTGTGCGTCAATCCGGTGGAACGGATGGCGGTGCCATCCATCAATCCGGTAGAGGTGTGCCGTCCGTTGTGCTCGGCGTGCCATCGCGTTATATCCATAGCCATGTCTCAATCATTAACATTGATGACTACACCGCAGCATTGGACTTGACGATGCATCTTGCGCGCGAAATTGACGCGTCTGCTTTGGAAGGATTTCTGTTCGGTTAGGCATGCGGTGGTTCCGCTGTCCGTTTGTTTTGGAGTCCCTAAATCCACTATTGGAGGATAAGTAATGACAACCTTACCGAAAATCTCGTTTTGTAAGCATCACATCAGTAAGTTGGTGATTGGGGATAATCCGATCTATGGTTACTCTCATTTCAACCAACTCCTTTCGCAGCACCAACAAGAATACCACACACCCGAACGAGTCGTGGCAACGCTCAAGCGGGCAGAAGAGGCAGGACTTAATGCGTGGCAGAATAGCCTAACGGAACGTTCGCTCTCCGATCTGCAGCGGTACCGAAACGAAGGCGGCACCATGAACTGGTTCTGCCTCAGTCCGGGTGGACTTTGGTATGAGGAACCGGACGCTGTCTTTGAAGCAGCAAAACACAACCCGTTCGGTATGGCACCCCACGGTGGGGGTGTTGGTCACAGGTGTTTACGCGAAAACAGGCTCGATCACCTGCAGGACATCCTCAAACGGGTTCGTGATACCGGGGCTCTCGTTGGATTGTCTGTCCACGATCCGAAACTCCTACATATCGCTGAAGACGAGGATTGGGATATAGACTACTATATGACTGGGCTTTACAACCTTCACGGCGGTGCTGAGAAGTTCAGAGAGAAATTTGGCTACGCGGCTCTGGGTGAAGTCTACGCGCGGGAGGATCGCGATGAAATGTGTAAAGCGATCCAACGGACTGAGAAGCCATGCCTTATCTTCAAGGTGCTTGCTGCAGGTAGAACCATCGGAAACCCGGATCAGATTCGGGAAGAGGTGAAATTCGCAATAGAAAACACCAAATCGATTGATCCGCTTTTACTCGGTATGTATCAACAATTCGGCGATCAGATCGGTCAGAACGCACAGTTAGTTACGGAACTCTGCACGGAATTAAAGTAGATTATAACATTGCCATCAGCGGAATAGCAATCAGCAGTCAGTAAGAGGATTTTGTTAAACGAAACCCTCTTTACCGATAGTTTCCGATAGCCATTGTGGATACCCAATTGGGCAGGTACAAGACCTGCCCCTACTGATTGCTGATCGCCATACATCATGGAGGCTGAAAAATGGAGATGCGGACGTGTGGGAAATCTGGAATTGAAATCTCATCAATGGGCATTGGATGCTGGTCTTATGGCGGTGGCGACTACTGGGGACCGCAGGCACAATCAGATGTTACCGCTGTTGCCAACGCAGCATTAGATGCTGGCATCAATTTTTTCGATACAGCAGAGGGATATAATAACGGACGCAGCGAAGAGGCACTCGCCGTCGCACTGAAGGATAGACGACATGAGGCTGTTATTGGCACGAAGATCAGCAGACCAGATCCCGCTACGATGCAGGAACACTGCGAAGCGAGTCTTCAACGATTGCAAACAGATTATGTTGACATCTATATGATTCATTGGCCCGACGATGAGATTGATATTGAAGAAAGCATGGCTGAATTAACGCGCCTACAGGAGGATGGACTCATCCGTGCCATCGGCGTAAGCAACTTCGGGGTGGAACAACTCACAGCGGCTCTCAACACAGGCGCGACTATTGCCGTGAATCAGCTCTGCTATAATCTCCTGTCCCGGGCAATAGAACCGGAATTGCTTCCGCTGTGCCGAGAGCATAACGTCGGTATTTTGGGATATATGCCACTGTTGCAGGGAATTTTGACGGGGCAGTATAAAAGTGCGGAGGAAATACCACCCGTGCATTCTCGGTTTCGTCATTTTCGAGATGACCGAGAACAGGCTTCTCACGGCGAAGAAGGTGCCGAAGAAGAAATGTTTGAGACGCTGGAGGCTATTCGAGAAATCGCGGAAGCGGAACAGATTCCAATGGCTCGGCTTGCTATCGCTTGGGCGATGGCAAGACCCGGCATCACGTGCATGCTCGTCGGTACTCGAAACATCAATGAACTGACGCAAAACCTGCACGTTGTCGAGTACAAACCGTCTGCTGATGTGATTGAGAGTCTTGACACAATCACTGCACCCCTTTTGGAAAAAATGGGACCAAACCCAGACTACTTCACAGGGGCACGTATCCATTAGTTTTGCATCCGCACAGTGCATTCTGTCTCCGAAGGCAGTTAGAAACGGAGGAATTTATAATGGAAGAGTTAGGTAAATTTAACAAAGACTTAGGCAGTCCGTTAACAACAACACCTGCCTATATTACGCTAACAAATGCCGATGGTAAACCGGTTGTTCCTTTAACACAAGAACAGAAATACCTGTTTGATAAGAACGGATGGCTTTTGGTCCCTGGGGTCCTGACGGAATCCGAGATCGAAGAGATGCGCGATTTCTGTTACCGCTTAAAGCACGACCCAGAACCGATTCCGCAACACCATCGTTCAACCTACGGGGGTCCTTTGGAGAAGTTGACAGATCACCCGGTCGTTGTGGGGTTTGGAAACGAATTTCTCGCGTCGCCCTATCTCGCGTCGGATACCTGCTACGGGTTCCGTATGGAGATGAGTTTCCTGGCATTGCGTTCCACAACAGACGAAACGCCTTTCACATTCTATGCACACAATGGGAACGGCTTGTGGCGAATGCCCGGAGACTGTCATCAGTATTCATGTCTTCCCGGTCAGGCTTATAGCGGTTTGACGCGCGCCGTCTGGGAACTCAATCCCGTGGAGAAAGGCGACGGTGGTACCATGTTCATTACAGGGAGCCACAAGGCGGCTTATACCGCACCAGAGGGTGCCCACACACAAGACTGGAAGTTCTGGGATACCTATTCCTGTCCAGCTGGATCTGTCATCATCTTCACAGAGGCAATTACGCATAGCGGGCAGCCGTGGCAAAACCCTGACACCGACCGAGTGGCAGTCTTCAACGCCTATAACTCTGTAGATAAGCGATGGAGCCTCTCAAAGCCACCACAGGCGTTACTCGATGAAATGCCACCGAAACGCCAGACACTTTTTCGGGATGCCTACGTAAAAGGTAACGTAACCGGCACGAAGTTTGACATGGCACTCTAATAATAGTCGTAGGCACGCTCCCCGTGCCATAGTTTTCTATCTTGTCTAATCTGCGAGAACGTAGCCCGTAATGGAGGGGTTTTTGCTGGGGTGTTTCTTCAGCTCCTGAGCGAGAAACGTCAACGCACAAACCACTTTATTCAACCGCAAGGTATAATTAAAAAATGACACCAAAACAACGTTATCTGTTTGATGTAACCGGATACCTCCACTTGGAAAATGTTATCACCGACGATGCGTTAGCAGAGGCTTCTGAAGCAGTTGATAGATATATCACGACCTCTCCTGATGAATTGCCCCCAGGCTTCGAGACACAAGGACTCCATCAGCACGGGTTCGCCTTCGATAAATCGCTTGAGTGCCTAACAACGCACACCGCGCTATGGCCAATCATCAAAGAATTGACGGACAATCAGCCACGATTCGGCAGAGGTTCGTTAAAACATGATAAACACGATTTGTGGGAAGCCGGAGAACGGGCAAAAGTGAATCCGGGCGGACTGCACTGTGCTCGTGATGATTACGGGTGGTATAGCACGCGTTACGAGGCTGGCGACGGGCGTATCTACTGCGATAACTTCGTCTGTTTTCCCTATTTTACGGATGTCTATCCGGGGGATGGTGGTCTCATTGTAATCCCAGGTTCGCATAAGAGTGAGTTTGATCGACCAAAAGAACTGCTGACACTTAACGAAGAAGATGGCATTGACCCAATTGATGATCCCGTATTCGTCAATATTACACCGAAAGCAGGCGACATCGTAATTATTTCGGAGTTGCTAACGCATGGTGTGTTGCGCTGGAAACCGAAAGATCGAGATCGCCGGTTTCTCGTTTTACGGTATTTCCCACAGTACACCGGTAAGCATAATTTTCCAGAGCCTATTCTGGACAGATTATCCCCAGAGACGTTGGAATTGGTAGAATCCGCGGGATATGGACACATCAAAGAGATTGTGAAGCAGGATGAGGTTACGCTGACAGTGTGAGGGGAACAGGGTAAACAGGCGAAAAACAGCGTGAAATCTGATAATTTCTTAAAACTAAATGACCCTAACATCCCTAAAGAAAACCTTGAATTTCGTCAAGGCATCGTGTATAATTTACACAAACTTTATACTCCTGCTACACGAGGTTCCGGATGCACACAACCCCACAAAACATATTGGAAGCATTCAACCAACTTCCTGAGATAGAAAAACACGCGCTCGCCTCTGAAATCATAAAACAGGTAACTCAGCTGGATATTCCGCCTTTGACAGATGAGGCACTCACGGAAATTGCTGACGCGCTGTTTGTTGAACATGACAAAATGGAGGTGGAGGATGCCGAGACAAAATCGAGGCGAAGTCTGGAGGGAAGAAATAGGTGATGAAGAAAGAACAAATTGTCTCCCAAGATCCACGCGTGATGCACGGCACCTTGGTTTTCGCTGGCACTCGCGTACCAGTTGAAAGCCTGATTCAACACCTTGTTGCAGGCGACTCGCTTGATATATTCCTTGCCGATTTCCCGACAGTTTCACGTGAGCAGGCAGTGGCTTATCTGCAACAGTGTAAGAAGTGACTTTACGAAATCCAAAATACTTGTCTGAATCAGGTGCGCTTTGACAAATAATAATAGAATGTCGGTTAGATTCCGACTCGGAGGACGCACTCCGCATATCTTACCCTAACCGCACTGCTGGAAACAGCCGTGTGGAAAGCAAGGGGAAATGGCGAATGCCTGAGGCAAAGGCGACCTCACAAGAGCGCCAAAACTGGCACGTCCGATAAATGACGGACACGGAGAAGCGAAAGTTGAATGCTTGCAAGCCTCGTTAGACAAGACATAGAAACGCCTTGAAAAACTATGGTATTCATAAGGTTGTCCTCTGATTTGGCAATCTATTGCGTATGATATGAATACAGCGTTGAGATGCTCAATGAATCGGGGTACAGAACACTCCTAAATCCGTCAACGAAGTCTATTATTGGGAAGTCAAAGAGAACCTAAGTAGACTCATAGAGTCTATAAGGTTGAGGAGATTAGGAACTCTCGTAAGAGAGAAGCATAATCAGGTTGAGTGCTTTGAAACATTTCTAAAAACATTTTATCTATAGACGTGAAATCTTGCGAAAGCATGTGTCTATAGAAGTCTTAGACTTATGGACAAAAAATAAAGTAAAAGTGGTTATCATCACCTAAAGCGTTTATCGCCACACTCGACTGGAAGGTCTCCATGTGTGGTGAAAGTCGCACGCATGGTTTGGAAGGGGTTGTAGAGGGGCGACCCTCTACGACTACCTTATGATTCATAGGATTATAGGATAATCCAAGTTGTTACCTTAAAACAAAAGGCGTTATTTTTATCGCGTTTTTAGGTGCCTTTTCATAAATAGTGAGAGGAAGCCTTGTAGGTCCGATCTATAATGCGTTCAAGCCCCAGCGGGGCGACATGTCTGTAGAAGGATGGGTTTCCCCAAGGATAAAGCCCCAGCGGGGCGACATGTGTATCCTTGAAATTATCCATCTCGGTTCATTAACTTCGACCTTGATTCCCGCCCAATTTACTTCATTTGCTTTTTCGGTAAAGTCCACTGTCAAAGAAATTAACAATTTCCTTGCTTTTTCAATAGTTTTATGTTATTATTAAATAAACACTTTGGAACAATTATCCCCAAGCGGATATTCTATCTTATTGCAATTAGCCAAACGCGGTTCATAAATAATGGAGGAAACAATAATGCTTAACAGGGTAAAAAACTCTAATTGGTCAAAATACGTTGTAACGTTAATAATTGGTGGATTACTTGTCGCGCTTGGCTATCTCATCGGCGATTCCGCTCCGGATGTAGATGCCCAAGACGGTATAACTAGGGTTGATAGTATTATTGCATGTAACGGAATTGTAGTGTCTGATGGAAATCCTGAACATGGCGCAATTTTGCTGTCATTTCTTGATGGATATCCCGTATTGATACTTACTGATCATGGTGACCCCAGCAAATCAAATATTGAGATTAATCTCAGTGTTAAGAATAAAGCGGCCTCTTTAAATTTGGCAAACCGCTATAACGATGGCTCTCATATAGGGTTAGTTGCAGGTAGAGGCGAAACTGCTGGAATACTCGTGACGACAGAAAAACGAATTAATGACGCGTTTAACCTATTGGTTGGTGCTAAAGGTTCAGGGATAATGCTTGAGGGCGATACAATTCAAGCAAGGAACCGCGGAAAATAAAGGGGAAATCATGATTAAACGATGTTTGATAATCTTCGCAGCACTCTCGCTTTTCGGTTGTGCCTATAAGAACAATAGAGAGATAATGAATTCGTGGATGGGATCTCATATTTCAGCCGTTATCCGAAGTTGGGGACCGCCTACACAGATAACTGCTGATGGTGCTGGTGGTCGTATCTACATTTGGCTACCACGCCCTATAACGCCACCGCCCGCCACGACTCAAAAACGCGGTGTCGTTCGTTGGAATGCATTGCTTAATCAATATGAGTATGTTGAGGAAACCTCCCCCACACAAACGCTAAACGAAACCCTTCAGAAGATTGCGATTGATATTCATAATAGCAGTTACAAGATGTTCTACGTGCGTCCTAATGGTATTATCTACCATTGGCGTGCGCGATAAGAATGAAATGTGGAATACTCGGGAAGACAATATTGATTACTTTTGTAATCCAAGCGGTTTTGCATGCAGGTTACAAGTGAAAACGAAGGAGTATATTATGAAATTATCAGAAGACCAGCAAGTCGTTGAAGCTCTCAAGCAAATTCTAGTAGACTATGATTATTTAGAATACGATGAAATTTGGCCTGACCCTGACGAATTACACATTAAAGTGACCGACTTAGATGTAAAACGTAATGGTCAAATCCCAATAGAAATCCGTTTGAAATTAGAAGATGCAACTAACAGAAAATTTTCTTCTGCACATGGCGGTCCTTATGAAGATAGTTATGATTTTGATGACGGATGGGACGGATTTCTTCTTGTAGAAAAATAATTCTGAAGAGGTCAAGTACCGATAAAAAAGGTCGCGCTTCCAAAGCGCGCCTACTGGAGAATGGGAAGGAAAGTTTACAAATTACTTGCGACTTTGATCCGGTTCTGCGCGCGGGCGAGTGCTGCTTCCGCTCGCGGACGGTTTAGATCGGGTGCGTTCGCGGTGAGTTGTTCTTGGGCACACTCAAGTGCCTGTTCAGCACGCTCCACATCGATTTCCGATGCCCATTCCGCTGTTTGAACCAACACAGGGACATCGGTGCGAAATGTTTGAACGATTATCGGTTTTTGTTACTTGAAGCATCTGATATTTCAGCCGAAGTCACCTTCGCCGGTATCGGTTCACATGAATGTCGAGTCAGGTATTCAAGGACCTCATCCTGCATTTTCAAGATCTCCGTGCAATATCCAGTTGAGATGAGCGAAAATTCTTCAGGTGTTGCCTTAACCCGCAGTTGTAAGAGCAAGTTTTGAAAGTATGCTATGCGTTGCTGGCTCGCTTTAAGCTCTTGGTCATTGCGAATCATTATTTCTCAAGAAGTATCAGAGTGATGCTTACAAATTACTTGCGACTTTGATTCGGTTTTGTGCTCGGGCGAGTGCTGCTTCGGCTCGCGGACGGTTTAGGTCGGGTGCATTTGCTGTGAGTTGCTCTTGGGCACGGTCGAGTGCCTTTTCAGCACGCGCGACATCGATTTCCGATGCCCACTCCGCCGTTTCAACTAAGACGGTGACACCTGTGCGGAGTACCTCAAAAACACCGCCACTCGTCGCCATCAACTGCGGTGTCTCCGATTCACGAACGCGGATCTCACCGACCTCCAAGGCAGTCAAGAACGGAATGTGTCCGGCGAGAATCTGAAAGTTGCCTTCAACTCCCGGTGCGCTCACGCTCGTCACATCCCCTTCATAAACCGACTGCTCCGGTGTCCGAATTTCAAGATGAAAACTTCTACTAAGCATAAGATGAAGTCTCTTTCCGAAAGCCGACTGCTGATAGCCGACTGTCAATTACTAATCCGCCGCTTCTTCTAAGTCTGCACTTTTTGCCTGTTCAAACGCTTCGTCAATAGTACCGATATAGCGGAGTGACTGTTCAGGCAGTTCATCGCAATCCCCATTCAGAATCGCTTGACAGCCTTGGACAGTATCCTCAATTTTGACATATTTGCCTGGGATGCTGGTAAAACGCTCCGCGACAAACATCGGTTGTGTCAAGAACATCTCTATTTTCCGTGCCCTGTTGACAACCAGTTTCTGTTCATCCGAGAGTTCATCTACCCCGAGAATAGCGATAATGTCCTGCAGGTCGCCATATTCCTGTAAGACCTGCTTGACTCTAAATGCCGTCTGATAATGTTCATCGCCGATAATCTCCGGTGCTAAAATACGCGAACTTGATGTCAGCGGGTCAACAGCCGGGAATCTTCCTTTTTGGACGATATTCCGCTCGAGTCGTGTCACAGCATCAAGGTGTGCGAAAACAGAGACAACAGCCGGATCTGTATAGTCATCAGCCGGAACATAAACGGCTTGGAATGAGGTGATCGAACCGTGTTGTGTAGAGGTGATTCTCTCCTGCAATTCACCCATTTCGGTTGCGAGTGTCGGTTGATATCCAACCGCGGAGGGCATCCGTCCGAGGAGTGCTGACACTTCACCACCTGCGAGTGTGAAACGGAAGACGTTGTCGATAAAGATAAGAACGTCTTGACCCTGTTGGTCGCGGAAGTATTCTGCCATAGACAGTCCGGCAAGCCCGACGCGGAGACGTGCTCCTGGGGGCTCATTCATCTGTCCGAACACCATCGCCGTTTTATCAATAACGCCGTATTCATCCATTTCAAGCCAGAACTGATTCCCCTCGCGCGTTCGTTCACCGACGCCACAAAAGACGGAATAACCCCCGTGTTGCGTTGCGATGTTGTAGATAAGCTCTGCAACCAGCACCGTCTTTCCAACACCGGCACCACCAAAGAATCCGACCTTTCCACCCCGGACAACCGGTTGAATCAGATCAATCACTTTGATGCCGGTCTCTAACATTTCAGTAGCGGTGCTGAGTTCTGCCTGTGGGGGGGGGGGTCTGTGAATGGAGTATCGCTCGGACTCACCTGCTTCACCCCTTTCATCGATGGGTTGACCTGTCACATCGAAAACGCGTCCGAGGACGGCATCGCCGACGGGGACAGTAATAGGACCGCCGGTGTCAATCGCAACAGTGCCACGGACTAAGCCGTCCGTTATGTCCATTGCCACTGCACGCACCCGATTTTCGCCCAAATGCTGCTGGACTTCGAGTACGAGTTCGCTTCCGTCGTAACGTTGAACTTTAACAGCGTTTAGGATATCCGGCAATGTGCCTTCTGAAAAATCTATGTCAACTCGCGCACCGACAACTTCTAAGATTTTTCCTTGGTTCATGAGATATTCCTTTTTTTAGAGTAGTTGACTTTTAACCACACCCAAATTTTTGGCTTTTCTATTTCGCATGCAAACTCTGCACACGTCTATAAACGATCAGAGACTTGGACACGCCTCTTGGAGATGGGCAAGTGCCTGTGCCTGATTGATGAAGGCGTATTGCCGATTTCGAGTTGGCATAAGGAGATTCACACGTTGAATTTTCTGATTCAGGTTTTCGAGTTTTTCACTATATTGCGTAATAACGCGAGCACGTTCCTGTTCAAAAGTCCGACTGATGACTTCGCGCCGATGCGGATACTCTTGGACGATAGTTGCCAACCGCTCTCGACGACCCTTTAGGCTTATGAGGACTCTTTCAAGTTGCGCTTTTTCCTGTTTAATCTCTTTCTCTAATTCAACCCACCGCGGCGTAAAGCCGTTCTCTTTTAGAAGTCGGTTCGCCATTCGGGCTTGCGGTGTGAGAAAGGGATTCGTATCCAACTTGAGTGGTTTGCCTTTGCCGGGCAAATCGGTGAACTTCCCACGTTCCATTGCCTCTTCAATCTGTTTGTTGACATTGATCGGCATCCGAAACCTCCTCACGGCAGAGCGGAGTCTGTCTGCTACTTTGCTACGGCAGAGCGGAGTCTGCCTGCTACCTTTAACCTTCCAGTGCGGCTGCCCCACTCACGATCTCGGAAATTTCTGTCGTGATTTGCGTTTGACGTGCCCTGTTACGTTGGAGAATCAGTTCATCAATAAGTTCTTTTGCCTTCTGCGTGGCATTTTCCATCGCTGCCATTCGGGCTGCTTGTTCCGCGGCGTTGGAATCCAGAAGTACTTTCCACATTTGCATGTTTAGATGTTTACCGAGTAGCATTTCAAAGAGTTCCACCTGCCCCGGCTCATAAACATAATCGAGAAAAAGTTCGTCACCCTCTGGTATTTCGGGTTCCAATGGGAGAAGCTGCTCAACAAGCACAGTCTGAAGAATAGCAGACTTGAAGTTGTTGTAGATAACCTCGACTTTATCAATTTTTTCATCTGTATAAAGATGCTCAAATTCGTGAACAACATCAACAGCCGTTTGGAATTCAAGCTGGCGGAAAATATTGATATAGGCATCGGTGATGTCGTAATCGCGCCGAGCAAAATGTTCTTGCGATCGTCTGCCAATACAGATAAGCGTTACGTCTGCGCCCGTCTTTTGATAGTGCTCTATGCGCTGTGTCGTCGTCCGAATAACGTTACTGTTGAAACTACCACACAACCCTCGATCAGCGGAAACAGAAATGAGGCAGGCGTGTTTTATCTCACGCGTTTCAAGCAGCGGATGTGTTATTGCCTCATTTTCAGTATCCATCTGCGAGATGAGGTGTCCTAAGATGGTATTGAGTTTATCGGCATAAGGACGGGTCGCATTAATATTTTCTTGGGCACGGCGGAGACGCGCTGCAGCCACGACGCGCATTGCATCGGTGACCTGCTCAATATTTTGAATACTGGCGATACGCCTTCGAATTTCTCGTAAAGTTGCCATTCTTTAATTTATTAAATATGGGCGTTGTTCCACTTCGTTCCACAACGGTTTCTGGTGAAGTCAAAAACCTTTCAGCTCCTAGAGTGGGTTGAAATTCCACCGAAAACCCCTGCGGAATGGAGCAGAGCCCCTATTCCCATCGTTAAAAATTTTCCTTGAATGTTTTCACGGCAGTGTGTAAGGTTTCAAGGAGTTCATCGCTTAACACACCTGTATCTGCTATTTCCGCGAGGAGTTCGGCGTAATTCCTATCAAGGTATTGCAGAAATTCGGATTCAAACCGTGCCACTTCTGACTCCTCAACATCATCCAAGTAACCACTGGTGCCACAGAAGATAGAGGCGACTTCACGTTCGACAGGCATCGGTTGATATTGCGGTTGTTTCAGCAATTCAACGAGCCGTGTGCCGCGTAGAAGCAAGGATTGTGTTGACGCGTCCAAATCCGATCCAAATTGCGCAAAGGCAGCAACCTCTCGGAAACTCGCGAGATCGAGTTTAAGGGTCCCTGCGACCTCCGTTGCTTTCATGGCCGGGATTTGTGCATCTTTATCGACCCGGGAAACAGAGGTACCAACATCAATTGCGGGTCTCACACCTTGGTTAAACAGATCCGTTGTGAGGTATATCTGTCCATCGGTAATAGAAATAACGTTCGTCGGGATATAGGTCGTCAAATCGCCTTCAAAGATTTCAATGATCGGCAGGGCAGTGAGAGAACCGCCGCCCAACTCGTCGCTCAATTTTGCAGAGCGTTCTAACAGACGTGAGTGTAGATAGAAGACATCACCCGGATAGGCTTCGCGCCCCGGGGGCCTTCGTGAAAGCAGGGACATTTGACGGTATGCCCACGCGTGTTTCGTCAAGTCGTCGTATATGATAAGAGCATGTTTGCCGTTATCCCTGAAGTATTCAGCCATTGCAGTACCGGAATAAGGTGCGAGGTATTGAAGAGGGGACGGAGCACTTGCAGCGGATGAAACGATGGTGGTATATTCCATTGCGTTGTGCTCGCGAAGGGTAGCCGCAACTTGTGCCAGCGTGGAACCTTTCTGCCCAATAGCGACATAGATACAGTAAACATCTGTATTCTTCTGGCTCAGAATCGTGTCGATTGCAATGGCAGTCTTTCCGGTTCGACGGTCCCCAATAATCAGTTCACGTTGACCTCTCCCGATCGGGGTCAAACTGTCAATCGCTTTTAAGCCTGTGTAAAGGGGTTCGCTCACCGGTTGCCGTTGAACAATACCGAGCCCTTTCTGTTCGACTGGAAGTCGATGTTCCGTTTCAACGTCACCCAAGCCATCAATAGGTTGACCGAGTGCATCAACAATCCGTCCGAGAAGTGCTTCGCCTACAGGAACTTCGGGGAGTCGTCCTGTGCGTTTGGCGGTATCACCTTCGTGTATGAGTTGGTCTTCTCCGAACAGGACACACCCGACGTTGTCTTCTTCGAGGTTGAAAGCGATGCCGTAGACATTGTTAGGGAATTCGATCATTTCACTTGCCATAGCGTTGGCAAGCCCATGCACCCGCGCGATGCCATCGCCTACCTCCAGCACGGTGCCGGAGTCATAGACATCCACGTCCTGTTCAAACTGTTGCAGTTGTTGTTTAAGGATATTTGATATTTCGTCCGGTCGGACTTCTCTTGCCATTTTTTAATTATTCCTTGCGGTTCGGTCAGGTGAATTAGAGGTTCGATCTCCTCTCCGTATATCCGCCTGCGCCGATGTTGCAGGCTACAATTGTGGTTCATGTCCCCAAGATACCCAAACCCAGCCGAGACTTAATCAGAAACCACCGCGTAACATTGTCCTGCAAGCCTCTATAGGCTTGCACAAGGGGCAGTGCTCAGAGCCCATAGTTTAAGATCCTCTTGCAAGCTGTTGCTTCAGGCGTTGGAGCTGCATTGTAACGCTCGCATCAAAAACGGTGTCTTCTAACTGCACGACGAATCCACCCTGAATTTGTGGGTCAGTTATGATTTCCAACTGCACCTGTTTTCCCGAATACGCGCTTAACTGCTGCGCGAGTCGTTCCTCTTGCGCCGCTGTTATCGGCACAGCCGTCGTCACTTTTGCGACAAGCCTACCGGCAGCCTCGTCAACGATTGCGGAAAAGGCATCCATTATCGCGACGAGATAGCGTTCACGTTGCTTCAACGCGAGCAATTTGAAAAAATTAACAGTCAGAGGCTGCATCGTATCGGTGAAAAGTTGCTGAAACGTCTCGCTTTTAAATTGCGGAGACAGAATAGGGCTGTGGATTAACTGCGTGAATTCCTCAGACTGTTCAACCAGCTCTCGCAACTTATCTACATCTGCGATAATAGGTTCCAAGGCGTTCTGTTCCACCGCTGCATCGTATAGAGCGCGGGCATAAGGTTTTGCGACCCGAATGTCTCTCATACTTCATCTTCACCTTTATTCCGTTGGCAACCTACTAATAGATGCATCAATAATATGCTGATGTCTCTCTGCGGTGAGTTCTTCACTTATGATCTTGCTGGCGGCATCAATTGCGAGTTCAGCGACAACGCCTCGCAGTTCCGAGATCGCTTCGTCTTTTTCACGCTGAATCTCCGATCTGGCTCTTGCGACTTCGTCGTCAGCCTCCTGCCGTGCTTGAACGAGAATCTGCTGACGTTCAGCATTTCCCTGTTCAATCGCCGCTTGGATTTTGGCTTGTGCTTCGGTCTCAATATCGGCTAAGCGTTGGCGCGTCTCTGCGGTGAGCCGGTCCAACTCTTCTCGATCAGTCCTCAATTGTTCCGACTGCGTAATGATTTCAGTGCGACGTTCCTCTAAAAGTCCGCCTACCTTGCCGAAGACAAATTTCCAAAGTACCGCGAGCACAACAAGGAAACCGATAACTTGAATGATAATCGTCTTCGGATCGATGCCGAGCAGTGCCAAAAGCCCACCTTCACCGGCAGGAGCTTCAGCGGCGAACGCGCTACTGAGGTACGTATTCATTAAAATGAAGCAGCATCCATATAGGATCATGTAGCGCGCCGTTTGCAAGCGTCCCTTGCGAAGCGAAAGTTTATATTTGATGTTTCGCATAAGTTTACTGTACTCTGTTTTTGAAACTGAAGACGTGACGCCTTCTTTCTATTTCACTGAAGACGTGACATCTCCTTTCCCTTCTTCAGCCCCGTAGGGGCGAAATGTTTATAGACAAGGGATATATTAATTTCCATCTCCAACATCTGTCGCAACTCGTTGCGCGTCTGCCTCAATCATACCCCTTAGCATATCGTCTGCGGGGAGTTTTGCTTGCAAGATAAAGAACATTAAGAGCGCGTAGATAACGAGCGACTCGATGAGTGCCAAACCGATAATCATTGCCGTTTGGATACGCGGCGCGGCATCGGGTTGACGCGCAATTCCTTCAAGAGCAGTACTTGTCGCCCTACCTTGCGCCGTCGAGGCAAAAATAACAGCGATCGGCAACCCTAAAGTTACACCAAACGCCAACACTGCTAAATAAATCATGAAATGTCCTCCTTGGACGGATAAGGGACAGTTTACACGTGTCCCACAGAATTAATGGTGCGCTTCATGCGCTTCTTCATCGTGCTCTATGAAAAGCACGATATAGATAGATGTTAAAATAGTGAAAACGAACGCTTGCAGGAAGCCAGCAAACAGTCCGAAGAACAGCATAGGCACTTGCACCGGAATAATCGGTATGGCATCTGCAATCAGCACGATCAGTCCGAGTTTCGTCAGTTCAATAACAACCGATTTTTCACCAAAAATGTTTCCGAAAAGTCTGACAGCAAGTGAACCCGCACGCGATAATTGCGCAATTACCTCAAGTGGAAACATCAAAACACCCATCAACGGTGGATCACCGATGAGATGCTTGAGATAACCGATTAGCCCATTCTCTTTAATAGCGATAATTTGAACGCCCAACACAGCCGTTATGCCGAGGGCAAGCGTCGTATTCAAATCTGCTGTTGGTGGTTGAAGCCCCGGAATGACTCCAAGATAATTCAGGAAGAGAATGAAGATGAAGAAAGAGCCAACGAATGGAATATACTTTTTGCCGTGATCCCCTAAAATACCCCCGAAAAAGTCCATGATACCCCCCACAAACATCTCCAATAGGGTTTGTCCTTTCCCTTCAGGTATCCGTTTCAACTTCCGAGTAGCGAAGATAAAAAACAGCACTAAGACGAGAACAGCAAAGTATGTGTTGGGAATTAGATCGGGCTGATGCCATCGAGTCGGTTCAGGAATAATTTCATCCGGCAAAAGCTTTGAAATCGGATAGAGCAAACTACGGTGACCGTTCTCGGCTGCGAAACTCCCGGCTACTGCTGCCAAGCTGAGTCCGACAACCAAGCAGATAAATGGTATTTTTTTCATATTTTGTCGTTGTGTCTCTTAAATGCGGGGATAGCTTCGGGCACTTCCCAACTTGAAGCCTACTTGCAAGTTTTGTTTCAAGACTGATTGGGATCCTTATTTGAAAGGATGGTCACCATCAAACCGATCGCTTTTATAATGATGGCACCTTGCACTAAAGTAATCCCTCCAGCGAACGCGTATATATTCATCCACTCCATCTTAAACAGGAGATAGAGAAGTCCAGCGA
The DNA here is from genome assembly GCA_965232545.1 of Candidatus Poribacteria bacterium. Classification (GTDB taxonomy): domain Bacteria; phylum Poribacteria; class WGA-4E; order WGA-4E; family WGA-3G; genus WGA-3G. Next base: position 4,532,317 of record OZ246979.1, on the reverse strand, counting down.
GTACTGTGTATTTACCGATTGCGATAAAACCCAACAAGGATTTTGTGCGCCTCGTTTTCCCAGGACGAACAAGCCGCCGAACCACAAATTCGATGGACCAGAATAGACTTAGACTGATAGCACTGCCGATGAGAAAACTGGGGAGCGCGTCGCGTTTAAATCCTAACAATACTGCCGAAATGACTACCGTGAGACAGATTGTCAAGATATAGACGTGGCGGATAAATCGGTCACCAATTTCCAAAACCGGACCCATCCAAGCGACTCCTTTGTCAAAATTACAGCAAATTATGATTGCCGAAATTTCCGGATCTCGATTGCTTTCAGATTTTATCCATCTTCAGTGTCCTGTGTTTGTTCTGAAGTGGCACGACGCTGTTTTTCCAGCCGTTCGAGTTGGCGGTTCCAGCGTGCTACCGCGCGAAACATTTCCATGAATCCAGCGGCAACCCCCATTCCGAAACCGATGTAGGATCCAACTGCGGCGTTGCCTAATTTTCCACCGATCCACTTGCCCCCGAAATAGCCGATACAAATCGCGAGCGCAAGTGTGATCCCGATGGAAGCGAGATCAAACATCCCTATGTTGTCATTTTTCAGCTGTTTCAGTCGATCCTTAAATATAAACATCGCTGTACCTTGAAAAAATGGAACATACTTATAGATGGTAACCTCTCATCAAAAAACCTTATATATTATAACATGTGAATGTAGGGAATGCAAAAAAAAATAGAGTGGCTTCTGAATTAACGGATGACACAAATTCTTTGTTAGGATTCTCCAACCCACACATTCAACAAAAGAGGCGAGAACGTCGTATCCTCGCCTCTATGCGTAGTCCGTTATTTTTTGAGGACCGCCCATGTAGTAGTGAGTTTGTCATTGGCGGAAACTGCGAAAGCCTCTTCCAATCCATCATCCATGATACTTTGAATCTCATCCTGACTCAGAACCACATTAAAAATAGCCACATCGTCAATGATGCCTCTGTACTTACCAGCATAACCGGAACCGATGAGTAAATTAAGACCGCTGGGACTGGAGTCTCCGCATGGGTGTGCCCCACACTTTAACCATTTATCCTCAGACGCTACCTCACCGTCTTTGTACATCTTATACTCGCGTTTCTTGACATCACGCGTCTCGGCGACGTGAATCCATTCGTCATCTACAAACGTTCCTGGGACGGGTCTCCTAACCTCCACATACGGCTGACAATTGCCACCACAATCGCCCCAATAAAAACTCAACCGACCATCGGGTTCCTGTGTCAAGCAGCCTTCGCCACCATAAGATTTGCAAACGATGTTTTGCCGACCCCCAGCTACACTTTCAGGTTTAACCCAAACAACAATTGTCACATCTCCGTGGAACTGTAGTGACTCGTCATTTCCCATATCCACAAAAGATGACCCATCAAATTCAAGAGCTTTTCCAAATTTGCCATCCACCCACTTCGGTTTGTTCGTGAGTGTCCCGTCATTTCCATTTCCCGAGGAATCTTTTGTAGTATTCCCCTTACCCTCATCAAATTTCCACACCCCTACGAGGGTGTCAGGGTCTAACACTGCATAGCTTGAAGCAGCTAACGCTCCAACGATAAATAGGACGACCGCGCTGACCCACAACAATCTGACTTTCATTTGATTATTCCTCCTTGATTCTATAGTTGCAGAAACGATAACAGGTCTCGCAAAAATTTTCAAGATAAAGGAGGATAAATGTTATAGTAAAGCCCTTAAATAAGTTGACAGGTTCTGAGATTTATGCGATACTTTCGTCTTATGAGTTATTCATCAGATTTACGCAAATGCGTGCTTGACTTTATTAGTAAGGGTGGCAGTAAAGCAGAAGCTTCGCGAAGGTTTTCGGTCTCTCGGACGTGTATTTATACGTGGCTGAATGCTCAAGACCCGTTGAGGTGTGAAAAGCCGGGTCCCCGAGGTCCCCGAACCCTTGATTATGATGCCCTGCGGCAACATGTCTGCGATTTTCCCGATGCCACTCAAAAGGAGCGTGCCGCCCATTTCGGTGTCTCCAGACACGGTATCTACTATGCGCTTGGCAAACTCAATATCACGCGAAAAAAAAGACCCGCACCTATAAAGAACAATGTCCTATGAAACGAGATGCTTATCTCTCAGCACTTGAGCAAGAAACCCAGGGCGGTGGCAAAGTGCCGGTTTATCTCGATGAGACGGGTTTCAGCGAAACGACTTTTCGCGAGTATGCTTATGCCCCCAAAGGGATGGGTGTCGCTGCGAAAGTGCCAAGCAACCGATATACAAGCACGACGTTGATTGCGGCACGGTTTGAGGCAGGTTTCAGGGTGCCTGTGCTTTTCGAGGGCAGTTGTGATGCGATTGCGTTCAACACATGGCTCTCGGAGATGTTGTGTCCTTTGCTCAACAACAAGCACGTTGTGATTTTGGATAATGCCTCCTTCCACAAAGGTTGGCAAACTGCGGATTTGATCGCAGCGACAGGAGCGAGTTTGTTATTTCTGCCACCCTACTCACCGGAGTTGAACCCCATTGAGAAGGATTTCGCTATTATCAAACGCATCCGTCAATACAACGCTGAGAAATCCATTGATGAAATTATAAAAATGTATAATTAATTACGGGCTTTACTATAATTCTCGGTCCGCAGTGCGTCGACAGGTGAAAGTCGCGCCGCCCGCATCGCAGGATAGACACCGAACCCCACGCCCATGACAACCGAGAAAATAACAGAAGTCAATATCCACGGAAGGGAGAGGACGACGGGCCACGTCTCCACAATTGGCACAATTCGCACCGCAAGCCATGCCATCGCTTGTGCGGCACCCCAACCGCCCGCGATACCGAGCACCCCACCGCAGAGACAGAGACAAATTGATTCCGTCAAAAATTGACAAAAAATGTGAATTCCTTTCGCACCCACCGATCTCCTTAAACCTATCTCCCGTGTCTTTTCACCCACAGAAACGAGGCAGATATTCATGATGCCGACACCACTGATGAACAGTGAGAAACCCGCAAGACTGCCCAAGGTGATTTTTATCACTTTTTGAATGTGGAAAAGTCGGTGAGCCGTCAATTTCGCTATCCAAACGCCAATAAACTCATCTTTCCCTCGGTGTCTTTTACGCAGGGTGTTTTTAACAGAATCAATAATACCGTTCATCTCTGTCCCTTTTTTAAAAAAGACGAGCAAGTAGTCAACGTAACGAAAGCCTTTCACTCGCTGTTGATAGGTTGTCAATGGCACAGAAATAGCATCATCTAAAGAGTACGTGTCGCTGAGGCTCATGCCTTTTGTTGCCATCACCCCGATAACCCGTAACCTGATCTGCGATTGCCCCCAGTGATACCGAAGTTTTACCTCTTGTCCGATAGGCGACGCCTTTCCAAAAAGCTCACTGGCGGTGTTGGCACCGAGGACACAGACCTGTTTGGCATTTTTGATATCGCTGTTGGAGAGGAATCTGCCGGCGTGAACTGCCCACCCCATGCCGAGAGCGTAGTCCGCTGTGATACCTTCTAAACGCGCTTTCGCTTGATTCCCGTTTCGGCTACTCACAAAGGTGTTGAAGTCTTCTACTTTAGGCAAGACGTACAGCACATCGGGGCATTCTGCCTCAACTGCAGAAGCGTCCTCAAGGGTATATCGCTCTGTAGTGCGCCGGACGAGCCGCGGTCCCTTCCAAATAGAAGTCCGTGTATAGAATGCGATTTGATTGGCACCGCCCATCATTTCAAGGTTTTGAGCGATGATAAGTTTCCCACCATCACCGATAGCGATCATGCAGAGCACACCCGCAATCCCGATGAAGATGCCGAGAATGGATAATCCGGCACGGAGTCTATTTTGCGCGAGGGGCTTTATGCCCGCGCTGATAGCATCACGAAGTTTCATAGTAAAATATACAATTACTTGAAGGTTGAGGATAGGCGAGGATACAATCCTCGCCAGCGAAGGTAAGGGTATTTCCTTGGTTGACTGAACAACTGGTTACAGACTTTCAGATCTTACTATAACCATACCTGAATTAGTGTTGCGCTACGTCTGTCCCAGCACTTTCAGAAACTCTGGATCCTCCTTTACGTCCGAAAATTCGGGGGTTTCGAGGAAAGTCGGGTAGTAGGTATCTTGATTATAGGGAGTTACCACGTAGGAGTCCTGAGCGACTTTTAAATGATGTAAAGTCTTCTCTCGATCCTGCTCAGAAGCCCAGGTACTCACAGCAAGTTGGAAGTGCCCGTAATGGTTGTTACCTTCCAAATCAATGGTGATCTGTAGGAACCGTTTCGCCTCGTCATACTTCTTCAACCACAACAAACAACAACCGAAATCATGCGTAAACCACATAAGGTGATCAAGATTTACAGGTTGACCCGCATCCCGTTTCTTCAACTCTCCTTCCAGATACGCATTCACTTCCGTAAAGATTTGATTAAAACGATCCCAATCTTCCTGTTTACCGTAGATGAGAAGTCGATTTTCTTTCGCAATTAACCAGAATTGAAAATAGTGCTCTGAACCGAGTTCGTTGTTAGCACGTTCCAACTTTTCTATTCCAAGGAGTGCTTCATTGAACCTGTCGTTGCATCGTAAGACATCTGCTCCGACTTGCAGGAACTCGCAACGACTGTAGTAACTCACATCAGGGGTTTCCAAGCGTTCAGCGGCTTCATTATAAAGTTGAATCCAGTCATCAATACGACCTTCCGCCGCCCAACATGCGGCAGTACTCAGATTGGAAATAACCCTCAACACATACTTTCCTGACTGCTGGCATGCCCAACGGTAAAGTCGGGTCTGTTCTTCGATAACTTCTTGATTTCTTTCAAGAAAAGCGAGACTATCGACTAACTCATCATGCGCCCAGAAACGCTCTGTATCATCTGGTGCGTCATCCATATACTTACGGAGTAGAGAGATCCGTTTCTCCATGCCGAGTTTTCCCATGTATAGGTATATATCATCGACAGCAAGATGTACGACTTCGGGTGTGATTTCATCCTTAAGTGCATCTTCAATCTCGTTGCAGGCTTCTGTAAGAATATCGTCTCTTGATGCGGGGTCAGATTTCACTTTTTCCATGAATGTATCGAACTTGCTGCGAAGCTGCTCTAATTGACTCATAATATTCTCCTTCAGATTATCTGATAATTGTAGATGACCAAAGAATTCTTGATTCAAGAGTTCTTGATCTGCTTGCAGACGCTTTCGCGCCCGGTGGAGTCTACTCGTAATTGTATTCACCGACACGCCCATGAATTTACCGATCTCTTTCGTTGACATTTCGTCGAGATAGAAGAGTGTCACAACTGCGCGTTCATTCTCCGGCAGTTTTTCCAAAAGTCTTTTCACAAGTTCATGGTGATGCTCGGTTCTCTCTGTCATTCGTTGTTCAGACACATGATATGCATAAGAAGACTTATCAATTTCCGCTGCAGGTGTATCCTCCAACGATTGCATCACAGATTTTTGGCTTCGCATCCAATCGATGCAAAGCCGATTTGCGATGACATGGAGCCACCCAGAAAATTGATTGGGATTTTTGAGGGTCGGAAGTTTTTTGTATGCCCTCAGGAAGGTGTCTTGCATAATCTCTTCCGCATAGTGGAAATCTTGGATTTTCCGCCATGCCAACGCATGAACGCTCTTTTGGTACTTTTCGACCAAGATGCTAAACGCCGCGTCGTCGCCCGACAAAATCTTGCGAATGAGTTGAACATCGTTTTCTCTTTCCACGAAACTCCCTCCTAACCAACAGATCGGATCGTCTTTGCCCTCGCTAAAGGATTTAATCAAGTGCCAAGTTCGGTAAAATTAAGCAGTCCTAAGTGATTTGCGCTTTCTATTATTAAGGACGAAAGTTTAATCAAAAAACGTGCATCCTGTTGAAAAAAATGAAAGAAATAGGAATTTTTTAAAAGTTGTTTTGCGGATATCCAGTTCCTGACGCTTTATGAGAGGCTAGAAACTGAGGAAAAAGGTGTGATATATCAGACTGAGTCTCTCTAAGTTCTTAAGTCAAACTCACGTTCAACGAGTCTTCTTTACTTCTCCCCCAGAACTTTTAGAAACTCTTTATCATCTTTTATATCCGAAAATTCAGGAGTCTCAAGGAAAGTCTGGTAATACATATCCCGATTTAAAGGGTTTAGCATGAAATCCTGAGCAGTCTTTAAATGATGTAAAGTTTTTTCCCTATCCTTCTCAGAAGCCCAAATACTTACCGCAAGGAAGAAATGACTCCAAGCGTTGTTGTTTGCGAAATCAACAGCGATCTGTAGGAAATGTCGCGCTTCGTTGTACTTCTTCGACCACAACAAACAACACCCAATATCATGAGCAGCCCATGTAAGGTTCCCAATATTTACTGGATGACCAGTGTCCCGTTTTTCTATCTCCTCTTCAAGAAATGTGCTGGCTTTGATAAAGACTTGATTGAAACGTTCCCAATCTTCTCGTTTGCTATACACCAGAAGTCGTGTAGTTATTGCAGTCAACCAGAACTGAAAATAGTGTTCCAAACCAAGGGTGCTGTTGAGACGTTCCAATTTTTCTATTTCGAGGAGTGCTTCATCCAATCTGTCGTTGGCGTATGAGACTTCTGCCCCAGCTTGCAAAAAAAGACAACGTGTGTAGCGATTCACTTCAGGGTTCTCTAAGCGTTCAGAGGCTTCCTGATACAGTTGAAACCACTCATCAATACGACCTTCCTCTTTCCAACATTTAGCCTGGGTCGTATCGTAAAGAGCCTCTAATATATACGCATCTGACAGCTGCTCACACGTCCAACGATAAAGTCGAATCTGTTCCTCGACAGTTTCTCGGTTTCTCTGAAGAACAGCAAGCGTATCAACTAATTGCCAATGCGACCAGAAACGTTCTGTGTTATCTGAAGCGATCTTCAGATATCTACGGTGTAGAGAGATACGTTTCTCTAATCCGAGTTTGCCCATATACGTGTATATGTCATCGGCAAGATGTACCACCTCAGGCGTGATTTCACCCTTCAGTGCAACTTCAATCTGGTTGTATGCCTCCATAAGAATATCCTCGCCTGATGTAGGATCGGATTTTGCTTGCTCTATGAATGAATCAAACTTGCGGCGAATATTTTCCAAGTTATTAGACACAACAATATCTCCTTATGTGCAGGACGTTTCAAGAATCATCCTGAATATACAACAAATGCACAGATAGTTGACTTGCAGTTCACACGCTTTATTATTAAAGACGAAAGTTTAATCAAAAAACGTGCATCAGGACAAAAATTTGTAAAGTCAAAGCCAATCCAAATTATTTTAGATATTTGTCGAATCAGTTTCGGAAAATATTTTGGGAAATAAAACACCACTTTCGGCGGCGGGATTCCAACCACGTCTATCTACAAGCAACCGTAGATTCGGCATAAGTTGGGGCGATCGATGGATGAAACAGCAAAAGGACAACATAAATGCTTTTCTTACGTGCATCTCTGGCGTGGAGTGTCGAAAGAAAAGAGCACAAGGAACACCTGTCTCTTTGCAATATGGGAAACTTGAAAGCTACACGCTAAATTTCAATGCGCACAAATGCCAGGAACGCTCCGGAGAAAAAAACAACAAAAAATAACGTTAGCAACAGTAAATCTACTGCTGCAGCGTTGAAATCACGGCTAAGACTGAGTGTATCTTCAAACGTCGGAATTGATTCAGGGCTGATGGGCTTTTTTGACATACCCTCATACGTTCCAATGATATGGAGACTATCGGGATCTGCTCTATCCATATCCGAGACAAATTCTCGGTATTCACGAGCGTAACGCTGCACGTTTTCGACAAATTGTTGATGCCGTTCAAACCCAGTTCCAGCAAAAACCTCAAGAAGATGCTGGACAAGCACAACGGGTGAGATTCGGGTGACAGAACGCGCCAGTTGAATTTGGGCATGCTGCTGAGTTAAGTATTCGTGGCTCAAACGTTCCCGCTCCATTAAGTCTTTGGTGACGTATTCACCCGCTAATTCCATTTTTTGGGCTGGATGCTCATGTGTGTCTTGCAAACGAGCGTCGTATTCACCCCTAAGTTCATTTACAAGTTGTATAGCGCGTTCGTTGAATTCATCATAAGTCATCGGTGCTGAAAATCCGCTTGCAATAGAGGCAAGCGTGCTCGGCATAAAAACCACGAAGGTGACCCACGTCAACAGAAGTATCACAAGACTCGCTGCACTCTGCCGCACACGCGACGACACCAACAAACCTAACGCGAGAAACAGACACAGGTACAGAATCGAAAGAAAAAAAATAAGACCCAAACGGCTCCAAGCATTGGTACCAAGTTGCACATCGTTGGACGTGGAAATTACCAACAGGTTCATCAGCACCGCGAGCGTAAACGGGACGCTAATACTGACTAATGCGCCTAAAAATTTACCAATTAACACAGTGTGGCGCGGGACCGAGTTTGCCAACGTCAAACGTAGTGTACCATGCTCGCGTTCGCCAGAAATCGAATCGAAGGTGAACAGAATCGCGATGAGACTCAAGACGTACCCGATCACAAACCCCCAATCTATTTTGATAGTGTCTGGACGAATATTTTTTGAATTGAGAGTCGCAGGGATATAATCTAACTGCCAGAAGCCTGCTAAGCCATCGGTGCTCCAAGCGTAAAATCCGCCGTGGACATTATCTGACAAAAATGCCTCACCACCATCTGCACAGAAATGGAGAGATGACGGCTGTTTGTAAAGGTATCCGGGACCCCCTTGCGCAATGTTATACAAATGTGTTCGAGACCTTAAGCGATTCAACGATTCTGTGACAGCATCGTGATATTTCTGCATCCGCACAGGATGTTCCTGGAGATGCACAACCGCATTGATCAGCATCAAGCCGAGAAACAATACGGTTGCCAGCGCAAATCGGAGACTATTCAGATTGTCGTAAATTTCTCGTTTCGCAATATGCCAAATCATTTATTGGTTCTCGGTTGTCAGTGGTCAGCAGTCAGTAAAGAGGTCTTTTAGCAACAATTAACCCTCTCTTAAAGCACGCTAGGGAAGATTAATTGTTACGAACCTATCTCTTAACTGACAACTGATAACTGATGATTGATAACTATCCTACACTTCACTTCTTTGGAAAACGAAAAATACCCCGATGAATAGGACGAGGTTGATTATTAACAGTAGACAAATATCTGGAAAAGCACGTGCTGCATTTATTTGAATATCGCTTCTCTGAAAAGAAAACTGAGGCAAACTATCCCAATCTACCGCGCCCTTGTCGGCAGAAAACCATTGCTGATCCCCGAAAGCGTTCTTATCGTAGTAATAGTCAATCAAGGTCCGTCGATACTTTCGCGCCGCTTCAAAAAAATCTCTGAGTCCGCGCAGGTCTGTCCCTGCCCACGCTTGTGTTGCAGCATCGTACATCCCACCTGGCGAGCCTCTCAACAGGATGCGATCGACAATCGCTGGTTGAACGAAGATAGTTTCGAGTGCCTGTTTTCGGACAAGCCACGTCCGTTCCGCGGTGTTGACGATCTGCGGTCCCAGGAAGCGATAATAATCCTGCGCGTGTGGCACCTGAGGTCTGGATGCTTCACTAAGCTCCTCAATGTTTGAAACAGCGTGGTAGTCATACCGAAGTGTTGATGAATCTCTGTGAAAGTATTCGTGGTGGTAACCTGATCCCCATATCTGGTTGAAATTCGGATCTACTCCTACCATACCAAAATGCGGATCTTCCCCTGGAACGGCATCATTCGCAAGGAACTGCTTTCGCTCTCTGTCGAATGCCTCCCATATCTGTTTAATTTCCTCGTAAGCGGATACCATACGTGGCTGAGAAGTCTGAGGCGGCCCAATCGCGGCAAGAACCGCGTTTGGATACACCAATACCCAAAACCCCCAGATAAACATAGCAAGCATCAGCGCGGTACCGGTTCTGCGGGTTCCTGTTGAAATTAGCATACCAATGAGGTAGAATACCGACAGATAAACAATTGAACTCAAGATAATCCCACCAATACGAAGGAAATCACCAATACTCAGAGAAATAACAGTGGATGTTGTCAGCAAAATTATCGCGAGAAGCAGGCTTATCAGCAACGGGACAAGCAAGCAGAGCATCGCACTGATATATTTCGCAAGCAGGATTTGACCGCGACGCACCGGATGTGTTACGACCAAACGTAATGTGCCACGCTCGCGTTCCCCCGCAATGGCATCGTAGGCGAAAATAAGTGCTATTAGGCTCAGAACGACCTCAAAGATAAAAACAATATCAATCGAAGTGAAGAGGTTGAGAAGCGGATTCGTCAATTTATACGTTCCAGTATCCCACAGCGTCGGCACAAAACCGTGAGATATCCAAATCTCGTTGCCTAACCGTTTATCCAACCCGACATTGAAAATACTCAACGGATTTGGTGGGCGGGCAACGTTCAATCTTCCGCCCGAATAGGTTTTCCTCTCCCGCGATCGCTGATGCTCCGTTTTGAGAGCGGTGTTGTAAGCTTCTAACCGTCGCTCATAATCCTTGATAAGCACAAAGGTGTTGGCAACGACGAGCAACAACATCATTAAGACTGCTGTAGCGAAACGGAACGTCATCAAATTGTCAAGGAGTTCTCGGTGGATAAGCGTTGTTAACATGGTTTACCCTTAAAATCAAACTGGATACAGCATTATCCTACTTCTGTCCCAGAACCTTCAGAAACTCTGAATCCTCCTTTACATCCGAAAATTCAGGGGTTTCAAGGAAAGACGAGTAGTAGCCATCCAGATAATTGTAGGAAGTAACCACATACTCGTCCTGAGCGACCTTCAAATGATGTAAAGTCTTTTCTCGATCTCTCTCAGATGCCCAGATGCTCACAGCAAGCATGAAGTGATTATAATCGTTGTAATTGCCCAAATCGATGGCGAGTTGTAGCAAACGTTTCCCCTCGTTATACTTCTTCGCCCATACCAGACAACAACCGACATTGTGAGTAGCACAGACAAGTTCGTAGATATTTACGGGATAACGAGCATTCCGTTTTTCTACTTCCCCTTCGATAAACGTTCTTGCATCCGCCCAGACTTGATCGAAACGATCCCAATCTTCCTGTTTGCTATACACCCGAAGTCGATTCTCTCTTATAGCTAACCAGAATCTAAAATAACTCCGCCACCCGGGTTCGCCATTGGCACGTTCCAACTTTTCTATTTCAAGAAGTGCCGCATCTAACCTATCGTTTTTTATTAAGATATCTGCTCCGAATTGCAGAAAGTCGCAACGACTGTACTGACTCACTTTAGGATTCTCTAAGCGTTCAGAGGCTTCATTATAAAGTTGAATCCAGTCATCAATACGATCTTCCGCCGCCCAATATCCAGCCATGCCCAGATTGGAAATAATCCGTAACACATATTTTTCTGATTGCTTGCATGCCCAACGGTAAAGGCGCGTCTGTTCCTCAATCGCTTCTCGGTTTCTCCTAAGAAATCCAAGACTATTCACTAACGACTTGTGCGACCAGTAACGTTCTGTATCATCTGGGGCGTTATCCATATACTTACGGAGTAGAGGCACCCGTTTTTCCATGCCGAGACTACCCATATAGGGGTATATCTCATCAACCACAAGATGCACCAACTCAGGCGTAATTTCACCCTTAAGCACATCTTCAATCTCATTGGATGCCGCCTTAAGAATATCCGCTCTTGATGCAGGATCAGATTTTACTTGTTCTATGAATGCATCGAACATGCTGCGCAGTCGCTCCAATTGATTCATAATATTCTCCTTCAGATTATCTGATAATTGTGAATGACCAAAGAATTCTTGAGCCAAGAGTTCCCGATCCGTTTGTAAACGTTTTCGTGCTCGGTGGAGCCGACTCGCAATTGTGTTCACCGGCACCCCTAAGTATTTGCCGATCTCTTTTGTTGACATTTCGTCAAGATAGTAGAGTGTTACGACCATTCGTTCATTTTCTGGCAGTTTTTCCAAAAGCCTTTGGACAAGCGCATGGCGATACTCGGTTCTCTCTGTCACCCGCTGTTCCAACACGTGCTGTGTGTAAGAGGATTCCTCAACTTCTTCCACAGGCGTGTTCTCGAGCGATTGCATGGCAGGCTTTCGCTGCTGTATCAACTTTTGCTTTCGCATCCAATCAATGCAAAGCCGATTGGCGATGACATAGAGCCACCCAGCGAATTGATCAGGATTTTTAAGCGTCGAGAGTTTTTTGTATGCCTGGAGGAAGGCATCTTGGGTAATATCCTCAGCATCGTGATAATCGCCGATCTTCCGCCATATAAGGTCATGAACGCTCTTTTGGTACTTTTCGACCAAAATACCAAATGCCGCGTTGTCTCCCGATAAAACTTTGCGAACGAGTTGAATGTCATCTTCTCTTTCCACGAAATTTCCTCCTAACGAATAGATTGGATCCTGTAGGTCCTCGCCAAAAAGTTTAATCAAATGCCAAGTTTTATGCAAAGCAATATGGTACAGTTTACCTCTCTATATATTAAAGACGAAATTTTGGGTAGAAAACTTGCATCCTGGGGCAAAAAATGAAAAACTGGATTTTTAGTAGGTGTTTTGGGAGTGTCAGGCAACAAAAAAGGGAACCGGTAAAAAACCAGTTCCCTGTGGATATTCTATTGGACTTCAAAAACTAAGCCGACAATCCAGCAACAGCCGCGTCCTCACTGTCGAAATGTTCAAACAGACTCACCACACGACTCAGAACGATGAGATTTCTGATATGTTTTCCGACATTGATGACACCTACACGTCCTTGTTTTCGTGACGCAGCAGCGTATGCCTCCATCAAGGTGCCAAGACCTGAACTATCAACCCGATTGACCTGCTCGAAATTGATGAGGATACGAGGGGTATCAGAAGCCTCTATTTGTGGCAAGATAACTTCCCGTAAGTCTGATGCGGAACGTCCGCCTACCTTTCCAGTGGGTCTCAAAATCGAGATACCATTTTGCTGGCGAATTTGCGTTGTCATTTTTTTCTCCTTTTTTTATTTTTTATTTCTGAAATTTGTCACCGTTAATTGTTTTTCAATACTATTCAAACGTTCACTTTAACACTCCCCCGTCAAATCCCCATGCTTTAGCTTGCGGGATGTAGACGGCGTTTAGGTTTGTCGTAAAAATAAACTTGATAATCTAATCAAAATAGGGTATAATATACTATACACTCTCATAGAAAGGTAATATATTATGCCACTGAAAATCGAGAATAAAAAGCGTGATTACCGGACAACGAACAAAACACTTTGGCTCATGTAAAGACTGTGTGCTAATGAAGATGACCAACCCGCGTGGTGACTGCCTTCGCACAAAACAATCGCACATACTTTTTACATGAGCGAACACTTTATAGTTGTCAATATCACGTGATTTGGTGTACCAAGTATCGTCGTAAGGTTTTGGATACACAGATACAAGGGCATCTCAAACAACTCATACGCGAAAAACAAGACGCGTATGCGTATGAAATCCGCGAGGTTGAAACACACCCTGAACATGTCCATTTGCTGATTGAAATACCGCCACTACATTCTGTTGATAAAATTATAGGTAAAATCAAGGGCTATACCGCCAAAGTTTTGCGAGAAGAATATTCGTCATTGAAAAGTCGCCTGCCGTCTTTATGGACGCGTTCAAAATTCGTGAGTTCCTGTGGGGATGTGACACTCCAAGTCATAAAAGACTATATTGAGGGTCAAAGCGGTCAATGAGAAAAGCCTACAAGTTCAAACTCCAGAACCAATCGAACACCGTTAGGATTGGTAATATGATTGATGATATGTGGCAGATACACGTTCACATCATGCGACTGGATCGTAGGTATCACCACATGTTTGGTAAAAACATATCAATATCTCGCCTCAATGCACACGTTGCTAAACTAAAGAAGACGACCCAACCCCATTGGAAAGATTTGCCGAGTCAAGTTGTTCAAGACGTTGTGTTACGTTACGGCAAATCTCGGGACGCTTTTTTTGATAACATAAAAGCTCGTAAAGCGGGTGAAACAACTCGTAAAGTCGGTTTCCCGAAGATAAAACCGCGTCAGAAATACAACTCAATGACGTTTACACAAGCGGGCTACACACTTGAAGAGAATCGTATCAAAATCAATTGCATAGAGACAGGGTTCTCTTTTCATAAACACCGTGAAATTAGCGGTGTCATCAAAACGATCACACTCAAACGCGATAGGTGCGGTGATTATTGGATATGCTTTTCGTGTGAGACTGTTGACGATGCCGAACCCAAATCCAAGACGGGTCAGAGCGCAGGATTTGATTACGGAAACACAACATTCTTGACGAGCGACGCAGGCGACAAGATAGCATCTCCGCAGTTTTTCAAACAATCCCTGAGAACGTTGCGATCTCTCAACAAGGCACTGAGTCGTAAAGTCAAAGGTTCTAACAACTATTATCGTGCGTGTCGTGCGTTGGCAAGGCAACACAGAAAAGTTGCCCGACAAAGAGCAGATTGGCAATGGAAACTTGCTGACGACCTTTGCACAGCGTTTGATACGCTTTGCTTCGAAACATTGAACCTTGACGGTATGAAACGCCTCTGGGGACGCAAAGTCTCCGACCACGCCTTCTACCAGTTTTTGCAGATATTGGCACAAAAGTGTGCAAAGCATGGCAAAAAGTTTGTGAAAATCAGTCAATGGACAGCAACGACAAAACCTTGCTCCGATTGTGGATACCACAACAAAGACCTCTCTCTTTCAGATAGACAGTGGACGTGTCCTGAATGCGGTTCACACCACGACAGAGACATCAATGCTGCTATCAATATCAAACGGGCAGGCTTGGCTGCCTAAAGTGGAGCGACACTCAGACGGTGGACTCTCAGAGAAAACCGCAGTCGCGAGGAAGCACAAGCCCCAACCTTTAGGTTGTGGGTACCATTGACGGATGCGTTGACTTAACCCGAATTCTATTAAAAAACTGTCTTTTTAACGCAAATCCAAGTCTGCGTCCGTTTTAAGGAGTCTATGGAATGTTTCAAAAGACGCTTCCCAAGGTCCCGCCTCTGTATGAGGATTGTGCTGTTCAGCAGGCACGACAGTCTCATCAGAGCCGAAAGCAAGGTAACCGATGCCGAAGAGTAACAAACAGACGAGGAGTAGATTAATCATTAGGAAACGCATTTTTTTCTCCTTATTAGAATGGGACTTGCATTTGAATTCGCAAGTGGCAATTTTGCTAAAATTTTCTTTTTTATTCGTTGATTTAAGTGACGCCCCTTAGATGTCAAAAGGTTGCATTATCTTCAAAAAGGGTGTTGCAACCAAATGAACGCACTTTGAAAAAATGGAGAGATAGAAGATGCTTTCTCCGAACCCCCCAGCTTTTGCATTTCTCCTCCTTTTGCCTATATAGAGTTCGCTCAGGTAAAAAAGATAGTAAAAACTTGTCCATTGTCGTTACTACAAACGAGTTCCAAAACAGTTGCACTTTTTTATTTAAAATTTTATGTAGTGGAAATATGAAGAGGTCTAAAATGCGCGGATCACCTTAGCAACGAAACGCTGTTTGAATTCTAAAGCGTTTGGGTCGCCGAGGATGATGAAAAAATCGGTGCCAGCATAGCCAGAACGGCGTAATGCGAAGTAGATATTAATGCCTTCTACTTGCCAGATTAACCGACTCCCGAGGCTTAAGGCGGGGCTAAAGTCATAAGTGAGGGTGAATATCTGTTGGTAACGTCTCTCAAAATGCCACTGGATTTGTGAGGAGAGTCCTGCGGTGAAGCCGTAGGCGCGGAGATTCAGATTTCCACTGATGCGATGAATTGTCTCGCCTGCCTGTTCACCCCAATTGTAGGTAATACCAACATTGTTGAACCTGTCGGAAGCACGCGCACGGAATCCAACGCTGAAAACACTGTCGTTGAATTCTTCAAATTGTCCGCCTCTCCAGCCAGCGGCGAGCGCGTAGTCACTATGCATTAGGATAAGCGAAGATACAGAGAGGTCACGGCGGAAGACCTCACCTTCGTAAGTATTAGAGATCTGGCTTTCGATAGAAGCGGATACTCTGCGGAAGAGTCCTTCACGCCATTCGTTTCGGATGAAACTACCCAAACCTATACCACGGTACCCGGTGAACGGACGGTACCCGAGTCTATTGACGAAATCGGGATCTACAAAAAACGCAGACAGGTAGGGTTGGAAGAGCGATCCGTTGTAGCCGAGACTGATGAACCCATTCCTCCCATCCGATTCGGTTGCCCAAGTTTGGGTGAGGGTAGACCCGACTGAAAATTTACCACGGCGTACATCGCCAGAAAGATAACCAACATTATTCATCCCAGTGTCGCGATGATGATGCGAAAGGAGTGCCGCGCTGATATTGGATGTCGCCGTGAGTGATTGAGAGGCTTGTAGGATAACATTTTGGTTGTTCCGGTGATAGGTGCCGAGGGTGCCGACTGAAGTGTTTTTCCCGATTTTCCCGAAGAGTTTAAGCCCGCCGTCCATATCCATTATCCGCCGCGAATGGAACAGGCGACCGAGGCGATAAACATTGCCGCCTTCCGAAAAGAACGGACGCCGATCGGGTACGTAGCGTTCACCGTAGGAGAAGTCAATGCCTTCCACTGCCTGTTCAATATTGTCAAAATCAGGATTCGCAGTGCCGATGAGCCGTAACTGTGGTGTAACCTCATAGCGGAGGTCTGCTCCCGCGCGAGCCGTATACTCCCTTCGCGACTTGGAGGTCGCTCCTACAGAATTCTCCGTTTCGCTGATGCCACCAATCAGATAGGGTAAAAATTTGAGTTCACGTTTTCGAGGCGGGGGTAGCACATCAATCCAGTGTCCATCGTTTTCCCGAAATTCTTGAACGCCTAAGTTGCACCACCATGAACGTTCGCCGGTGCGTTGTTGTAACCTGTCAATGTTAATACCCATCCGAACAGGTTCGACTGTATCGGGATAATCGAGCATCTGCCACGGGATTTCCATCTCCACAATCCAACCATCTTCTACAATCTGCGCCGCCGTTTTCCAGAGTCCAATCCATTCGCTTTTCTCGGCGCGTCCCGTAGCGAGATGCGCGTATTTCGTGCCGAGTGGGTTTACGATGAAGAAATTCCTGTCCGAAAACTGGTGCGTATGAAACGGATCAAGACTGAAGGAGACCCAATCTTCTCCACGGATCCGCGTTTGGTCTTTGGTCTGGCGCGCCACAATTTTATCGGTCATATCATCGTAGAGATGAAGTCCGACATAAATGGCTGTGTCCGTGTAAACGACCCGACCAACCGATTGGTTCTTCGCTGGTCTTTCGGTGCGTTCATCGGTGAAACCAGTAGCCTGTGGTGCCTCTTGCCAGCAAGCATCGTCGAGGACACCGTCAATGATAGGTGGGTGTTCTGTTTTAACTGCGCGGAGTTCTTTCTCAACGGTTTGTGTCTCTTCTGCTGCCGAAGTTTGTAAGTTTGTAATTAACATAAACGACAACGTGATAAGCAATAACATCGCACAATTTCTTTGTTTTGCCCATTTGCTTGTGACACACCCGTGCGCTGCCTGAATCTTTACCGTTGTAAACTTCGGCATTTTCATCAATTAATTTCCTCCGATTCAAAATATCTTTAGGAATTGGCTTCAAAATTTGATGAGGATTAAGAATTCGATTCTTAATCCTCATCAAAGGGTCCTTAAAGGTTAAACCTCAACGCTAATTATATATTCCAACATCCAACTTGCAGCGCAGATATGCACCACCAGCGTTAGTTTCGCAGGATACTGGAGTGAAATTCCGAGATGCTTTCTTCAACACTTCGGAGCAGCATCTCATCGCTGAGATGGAACGCCTCGCGTATTGTGATAGGCAATTTCTGCTTCGCCTCTATTGAATCAAGCAACCGCTGGTTTTGCACGACAACGACAGCGTCAATACTCTCTCGAAGCTCCTGTAGCCCACGTTCTGCTTGTTCGGCGCGACGTTGACCTTCAAAATTGAATGGACACGTCACAACACCCACAACCGAAGCACCCTGTTCTTGCGCGAGAGAAGCAATCAGAGGTGCCGCACCGGCTCCTGTTCCACCGCCCATACCGGCTATAACAAAGACAATATCGGCACCCGCAACGATGGCGTTGAGTGTTTCCCTGTCCTCTTCAGCGGCCCTTCTACCTATTTCTGGATTCGCGCCACAACCAAGCCCTTGGGTGGTGTTAGCACCGATCTGCACCGGTGTTGCTTCAGGGTGCTTATCAAGTGCTTGCTGGTCTGTATTCACGGTATAAAATTTAATGTCCGTCAAACCGTCTTCAATCATTCGTTTAACGGCGTTGCCGCCCGCGCTACCGACACCAATCACCTTGATTTTGGTTTGGGTGCGTTTGGATTCTTCCTGTTTGGATAACATAGTTCCCCTTCTTTCAGACTCGACACCGAACGCCTTACGCAGGAGTTCACGCGTCTGTCTTAATTTGGTCTTGATTGTGCCTATCGCTAATCCGAGTTCAGCGTGGATATCCTTGACGTTCCACAATTCCAGATAGTACAGCACCGCAACGCGGCGCACTCTATCTGGAAGATGATGCACTGCTTCTCTGATGTCCTCGCAGAGTTCTGTTTCACGAAAACGTGCGACGGCACTCCGATCAATGTGATCGATTAGATCCGCATAACTATAAGGGATTTCATTCCCCGAACGCCTGGCAGAAGCGTAGTACCGCTTGCAGGCGTTATAAGCAATGCGATGCAGCCATCCACCAAAACTCTCAACACTCCGCAGTCCACTGATGTTTTCCCAAACTGCTTTCCAGACATCCATGAGGATTTCCTCAGCGTCGCGGCGTTGCCTCGAATTTGCGGTAATCACTTTCCAAATGCGTGGACTATAACGCGACATCAATTCCGCAAATGCCAATTCATCACCGGCTTGTGCAAGCCCAATGAGCTCTTCATCTGTCAGATTGGTGTGCGTTGATAGATCGTATCGCATAAACAGTTCCTAATTAGATTTTAACTTAAAGAGTGGGCTTCTTCGGGAGACGGTTTAAAAAAAGTAAAATCACCTAAGAATTTATTTATCGTGACTTATCAGAATATACAGCGCGTAGGGAATCAACGCCGGATTTAGTCTGCGGATAGACTAAATCCGTTCCTTGTAACTTATACTTTCGAACGCAGAAAAGCAAGGAAAGCACCAGAAAGAGACACACCGAGTAGTAAAACGAGCAACAGTATATCCAGTATAGCGGAGTTAAACGTATTTTGAAAAGTCAACTTATCCTCAAATACCGGAATAGCCTCTGGTGGGACGGACTTTTCCGACATACCTTTCCGGACCCCGACGAAGTGAAGGCTTTCTGAATCCGCCCGATCCATTTCAACGATGAAGTTTCGGAACTGTCGGATATGAAGGCGGCAGTGTTCTAAGAATTGCAAGTGGCGATTAAAGCCTGTACCTGCCATGGATTCAAGGGCGTATTGGACAGTCGCCGCAGGCGAGCATCGGGTTATCCGTCTTGCGTGTAGGACTTGAGCACTTTGTGCCGCGAGATGCTGTCGGCTCAGCCGCTCACGCATCTCCATGTCTTTGTTAACGAACTCCTGCTGGATCTCCAATTCCGAGATGTCTGTCCCTGCTACCTCCTTTTGCGAGGTTTCTGCGGATTGAAGGCGTTCCCTTAAAGCTTCCCTTTTATTCAGGAAATCGCTCCTAATTTGGTCAAAGGCAGTGTCCTTTGCAGCCTGAAATTGATGATGTGTTTGAACAGGAAGCATCCATTTTGTCGAAAGTGTGCCAAGGGTTGATGGCGTAAACACCACGACAGTCACCCAGATGAGCAACAGGACAACGAGACTTAACCGGCTTTCTCGGGTCATCGCAGAGACCATAAGCCCAATTGCAACGAAAATACCAATGTAGCAAGAAGCAATCAGGACAATGAACCCCAATCGTCCCCAGTCTGCTCCGCCGAGTTGCGTCCAACTTCCAGTAGAAATGATGGCGAGATTGAATAACACGGCACAATAGAAGGCGATGAGAACCGTGATAAAGGAGCCAAGGAATTTACCCACTAACAGGGCGGAGCGCGAAATCGAATTCGCGAGACACAGCCGCAGTGTCCCTCGCTCTCGTTCCCCTGAGAGTGCGTCAAACGTAAAGAGGAGCGAAATAAAAGAGAGCAGATACGTGATGATAAAAACCCAATCAATCACTGTGGCAGTGGGTCGGTGATTGCTGAGTGCCTCCATATTCAGACGAGGAACGCCCATCGACCAAATATAGGCAAGTCCGTATAGTCGCCAGAAACCACCACTGACGCTTTCGTCCGGTAACAACGCGTCTCCCCCATCGGCAATGAAAGCAAGGGATGAGGGACGTTTGTAAAGTTTACCGGGTCCCTTTTGCAGCAGCGCATACAACTGCGTTCTGGACGTCAACTCGGTCTGAGATGCGTTAACTTTCTCGGAATACTTCCGCACCCGTTCCGGATGGGTCCGAAGATGAATAACGGCGTTGGTTACCATCAATGCCACAAGGATGAATGTGGCTAAGCCGAAGCGGAGACTCGTGAGATGGTCTAAAAGTTCACGTGTGACAATATGCCAAATCATTTTTTTATGGCTGTCGGCTGTCAGTAATCAGCCGTCAGCAAAGAGCGGGTGTGCCATATTAGTAAGGGCTGTTGGTAATCAGCAGTTCGTGGTAATACGCACAGGATCAACCACCATGTCTGTTTCTTAACTGATCGCTGAAAGCACAGCGACCTGACTACTGACCGCCATTCTATACTTCAACTTTGATAAAAACCAAAAATGTCGCCATGAATAGGATGATATTAAGGCATAACAGCAAAAACAGTTCAGGCAGGGCGCGCTTCGCGTTGATGCCGATTTCTGCGCGCTCAAAGTGAAAGCGAGGCAGGATCGACCAATCTATATCTCCTTGATTCGGGGCAAACCACTGGAGGCTCGCGAAGATTTCTCTCTCATGAAATGTGTCAATGAGGGTGCGCCGGTACGCCTGCGCGGTTTGGATATAATCCACCATGCTGTCCAAATCGGTGCCTGCCCACGCGGCGGTAGCAAACGCGTAGAGACTCGCAGGACTGAACTTCATGAGACGTTCATCCCACTGTGCTTGTCGGAGCGATGTCCGCGCCACCAATTGCTGACCGACGAAGCCGACCTTCTCAGCATTCTGGATTTGCAGGGGGGCGGCGAATGCGTAATAACGGCGCAGGTATGGTACTAAAGGGTGTGCCGTATCTTTCAATTCAAGGTTAACCCGAGGGAAGTCCCCAAGGAAGAAATATCCTGCTCCACTAAAGAGACCTGAAAACGTTTCAGAACCTGAAAATATCGGAGGATCCCCCGTAAGCGGACTACTATCTAAGAACCGATCCCGTTCTCGATCTGCCTCTTCCCGAACCTGCGCTATCTGCCTGTCAGCGGATACTTTTTCTCCACGCCTGTCGCCCATTGGATTCAGGGCAAACCGACTCCAGTTTGGATAGACGAGCACCAAAATCACCCACAGGAACATACAGAGCATCAGGGATGTAGAAGCACGACGGGTTATTGTGGAAACGAACAAACCGATCAGATAGAAAACCGATAGGTAGACAATTGTCGTGAAAACAATGCCACCAATTCGCAGAAAATCATCTGTGCTGAATTGCAGGGAACGCGTGAAAGAACACTGAATCAGTGCAAGCAGTAAACTCATCAACACGGGCAGCAGCAGACAAACCATCGCCGCAATATACTTAGCTAGCAGCACACTCCCTCGTCCGACGGGGTGCGAGAGCACTAAACGCAAGGTGCCGGTTTCCCAATCTCCCGCAATCGCGTCATAAGCAAAAAGCAGAGCGAGGAGACTCAACACAACTTGAAAGATAAAGACGATATCTATCTGTGAAAAGAGATGCAGATACGGGTTATTTATCCCAAGCGGTGCCCCGGGACTTGCGAGGGACGGGACGCTGCCAAACGCCCACTGTTCTTCCTCTGGTCTGACATCAACTATGGGGTTTGAGAGAGCTGGCACGCTGTCAAACGCTATGTCAAGCTCACTACCAAAACGCGTCTCTAAGCTCGCACTAAAGAGACTCAAGGGATTGGGCGGACGCTGAACTTTTAACCGCAAGATCGAATAGGTGGGGGTTGCATCGACCGCCTCGCGATTCACGACTTCTTTCTGACTATAATCGGCGAGACGCTCTTCGTGTGCACCGATCAAGACAAACGTATTGGCAACGACAAGCAGGAGTGTAATGATCACTGCAGCAAAAAAACGCGCACTCATCAGATGAATCAAAAGTTCTTGGCGTATCAACGTCCGCAACATTGGTCCTCTTTGCTAAAGTTTCTTCGGCATGACGAGGTAGACATGTCCTTCTTCACCAATCGGTTTAATAAAGATAGGATCTAATTCACCGGAGAACTCCAGAGACAGAGATTCCGTTTCAATGTGCGCAAGTATCCCCGTCAGCAACCGAGGATCAAAACCGATACGGATACTCCCAGTGCTGGATGCCACTGTCAACGTCTCATGCTCTGTATCCGGCTCAGAAGTCTTTGGGGTAATCCGAATTTGTTGCGCATCTATCTCTAAACAGATAGCAGGATTTTCTGGATTTACGAGCGGCGAAACCCTATGTATCGCACGCAACATACGCTCTCTGGACACAACCGCCCGCCCTTCAAAAGACTCTGGAATGAGATGCTTATAATTCGGATATTCAGCATCCACCAATCGCGCCGTCAACGTCGCGTGCGCATCGGCAAAAAGAATCTCGTTTTTAACGCGTGAAATCCTTATCTCTGGGGAATTGGCAAAATTTCGCTCGATTTCTTTGACGGCTTTGAGCGGTATAATGAATCCATCACTTTCCCCTGACAACTTGAAGGGTTCACAATGTGCCAAGGCGAGCCGTATCCCATCAGTTGCAACGACTTCAGTTCTGTCCTCAAAAAGGTTAAAATAGAGTCCGTTTAGAAATCGACGCTTTTTCTCTGTGGACGCAGCAAATTCAGTTTTATAGAGGACAGACCGCAGGGTTTCTCCATTAATAGTGAATGCTTCCGCGCCAACGGAGGGAAATTGTGGGAACTCTTTATCGGGGAATCCAACAATTTTGCGAACGCTATCTCCAGAGGTAATTTCGACCTGATCGTCTGTTATCCTTGCCAAGCCTATCGGTTTTTCAGCGGGCCATGCTTTAACGATAGCCTCCAATTCTTTGGCAGAAACAACGATGGTTCCCGCCTCCTTGATGGTACCTTCAACCTTTATTCTGACACCGATTTCCATGTCCGTCGCCATACACTCAATCGTGCTTCCTTCCGCATGGATGAGAACATTTGAGAGAATCGGTGAGGTATCCTGCCCACTCGCGACACTCTGCAGTACCTGTAGGGAGTACAAAAACTCCTCTCTTTCCAAAGTTAATTTCATTCCAAAACCTCCGTCCAGATGTTCTTCTTCAATTGGGATATCTAACGTCTCTTGAACCATGAATCCATACTTCTTTAACTGTTGCCGTGCCCGACGGAGACGACTTTTAATCGTATTTTCTGACACACCTAAAAAGTTACTTATTTCTGCATAAGTCATGCCTTCAAGGTAATGAAGTGTGATGACTGTCCGATTGCCTTCCTTCAACCGCGCAAGTAACTTTTCCACCAGGTCACGTCTCGCTTCGTCAAAAGTTTTCGCGCGTTCCGTCGCGACATACCGAGAATACGCCTCTGTCTCTACTTCAGAGATGTCCGTGTCTTCCAGCGGTTCGGTGTGTCGCTGGTTTTTTCGGAGCCAAGCGATACAGAGACGACCCGTAATGACATAAAGCCAACTTGAAAACCGCGCCGGATCCTCCAAAGTTTCCAATTTCTGATAGACTTGCAGGAAGGTTTCCTGCGTAATATCTTCAGCGATATGGAAATCCCCAATTTTCCGCCATGCGAGCGTGTGAACCCGCTTCTGGTACTTTCTTACCAAGTGCTCAAAGGCGATTGCGTCACCCGTAAGGATGCGTTGAATCAATACACTGTCATCGTTTTTCACCAGACATCTCCAGAAAGGTCATTTTATACAACATTATATCAGAGGCGTTTTCCACTTGAAATATCTATTTCTTATATCAAACCCATGTTTTAAAAGAGATACCGATGAAGAAAGGCCATCTTTTCTGTCTCAACGATAAACAAGTCATTGTTGTTTTGGACCGTTGGATGCCGCAAATTGTAAATGATACAACCGAGCATAAAGGCCACCGTGAGCCAGTAATTCCTGATGCGTGCCTATCTCCACAATTTTTCCGTTTTCCATGGCAAGAATCACATCAGCATTTAGCACCGTAGACAATCGGTGTGCGATCACAAAGGAAGTCCTACCCTTCATCAACCGCTCTAAGGCTTCCGTAACGACCCGTTCCGTCTCAGAGTCAAGTGCGGAAGTGGCTTCATCTAAAAGAAGAAGTTTCGGATTCCGAATCAACACACGAGCGATCGCAATCCGTTGTCTTTCACCACCGGAGAGCCGGATACCCCGCTCGCCTATCTCCGTGGCGTAGCCATCTGTGAGTTGTGTGATAAACCCATGGGCGTTTGCGGCTGTAGCGGCGGCAATAATATCCTCTGTTCTCACACTCTCTGGGTGTCGTGACCCCATTCGGATGTTTTCTTCAATTGAACCCGAAAAGAGATACGGATCTTGAAACACTGTGCCGATCTGGGAACGCAGGGCACTCAGACTGAGCGTTGTGACATCGTGTTCATCAACACAAATTCGTCCTTGGGTAGCGGTGTAGAGACGCGGAACGAGGTTGAGAATTGTACTTTTCCCTGCACCGCTTGGACCCACGAGTGCAGCGATTTGACCCGGTAACACTTCAAAACTGACGTTCTGCAAGACTTCCGAGGTTTCGTTATAACCGAAGTGGACAGCATCAAACCGGACCTTCCCCCGCAAATTAACATCCTCAATACCATCCGTCGGTTCAGTTCGGTTTTCGTCAAGAAAAGTAAAAACCCGTTTTGCCCCCTCGCCGGTTCTGAGGAGTGTTTGGTATTCATTTTGGGCTTGATACAAGGGAACGGTGAGTAGATTCAAATAACG
Source organism: Candidatus Poribacteria bacterium (assembly GCA_965232545.1). GTDB lineage: Bacteria > Poribacteria > WGA-4E > WGA-4E > WGA-3G > WGA-3G. The sequence continues at coordinate 4,507,198 of OZ246979.1, read as the reverse complement.
ATTTGCCATCCATAAAACCCCGAGGCTGATGTGTCCATCAAGCACCATTTTTCCACCGATGAGAAAGAAAAGCGGATTGCCCACCCAAGAAGCAAGGGCACCCAGCCCTGTCAACCCTCCGATTAACCTTTGATGGACTTCTGCACGAATGAGGGTTTCTATGGAACGTCGGATGAGCCCCATATCTCGCATCTCATGACCGAGAGATTTAATCTCCCGGGACCCCGCAATGCCTTCTTGGAGCCGTGACGAAATACTCTCTCTTTCCTGTAAGACCTGCTTTGAAGCGTTTTGGACAGACCTTCGGAAGAGAACTGGGAGACCGACTACGGCGAGGGTAAACGGAATACTAAACAGACCCAACCATGGACTCACCCAGAACACAACAGTCAGGGTAATAGCAAATTCAATTCCTGCAAGGATAATCCACCCGCTCGCCAAAATCCCCTCAGCGGCAGAGGCTGTATCGGAATCGATGTAAGCCATGATCTGTCCCGTTGTGTGATCATCGTAAAAGCGGCACGGTAAGAATCGCAGATGTTGGTAGACCTGCAGTTGCATATCACGACGGGTTTGACCTGTGACCTTTGCCAAAAAATACGCGAATCCAATTGATGTGAGATAAGTGACGACCGCAATAGCCATCCATGACCCAACAAGAATTGGCAGAAAATCGGCATCTCTCTCACCAATGACCCGATCAAAAAACTGCCCTTCCATCCATGGGAAGACCAGAAAGGTCGCGCGCATGCCGCCTTGGAAGAGCAAACACAAAAGGGCTAATCCCCAATACGGTTTGAGATAGCCTAACAAACGGACAGCGATTTTGCCACTCCCCAAATTTCCTTTCTTTTTCGACGTATCCAACCGCTTGTCTCCTCTAAACGTTAACTGTTACTGTTATGGAACCCTGCTAAACCCTATGTCGAACTCACGTTCACTATAGTGACGCGAACGGAGAAAAAAAAGGGTGCATAATTCTGCAAAAGAGGCAAGAAAGTCCCTAAAAAAGAAAAAAGAGGGCACCCTTTCAAAAACATCCGACCGTTCTGAAAGGAAAGTTAACAACCACCCTCTTTTTCTTACTATACATATTTTAACTGAGTTCTATTCTTTATTCAACGCAAATGATTTTACGCCGTTCTAATTTTTGCGAAGGGCTTCAATAGGGGTAAGCGACGATGCCTTTAGGGCGGGATACAGGCCAAAAGAGATGCCGATTATCGCTGAGACGGATACCGAAATCAGAATCCACTGCAAGGAGATAACGGCGGGCCATTCGGGAACGATTTTGACGATTTTGACGGCGAGCATCGCCATCCCTTCACCCGCGAGAATGCCCAACCCAACGCCGATTGCACCGCCGACAGCACACATAATCACCGCCTCTATGAGGAACTGAAGTAGGATATCCAGAGATTTCCCACCGAGTGCCTTCCGAAGTCCAATTTCACGGGTGCGTTCGGTAACAGCAACCAGCATCATGTTCATAATCCCGATGCCCCCGACGAGGAGCGAGAACCCGGCGATGCTACCTAAGGTGATTTTTATGATTTTACTGATTTTCTCTAACTGCGCCATACCGGCGTGCATTTCAAAGACTCTGATGAAGTCGTCTTGGTTCCTGTGACGTTTCCGAATGACAGTTTTGACTTCTTCAACCGCTTTAGGAACATCCTTGACGGTATGTGCATAGACCGTAATGTTCGGAATCTGGTCATTGCCGGTGAAGCGGTCTTGGATGGTTGATATGGGAATGAAGGCGAGGTTGTCGAAACTGACACCGAACCGGAGACTTGTGCCGCGTGGCACGAATGTTCCAACAACCGTAAAGCGTTCCGTGTAGCGTCTCCCCTCTTTTTGTCCCCACCGATTGTGATAGTCGCTGTCGCGTGCGATTTTAATTTCTTGTCCCAATGGAGATTTATCACCGAATAAGGCGGTTGCGATCTCATCACCAAGCACACAAACTTTCGATGCGTTTTTAACGTCTTCATCCGTAATAAAACGTCCCTCCTTAACGTCCCAGTCCATTGCGGTGTCATAGGTGGCATCCACGCCGTTCCAGCCTGCACGAACTTCAGAGCCGCCTGAAGCTTGGATAAGCACGCCGCCCCAGTTCCAGATTTGGGGTGTGGCTGCACTAACGGTTGGACATTCCGCCTCGATGGCTAAAACATCTTCATATTTCAGGTATTCATTGCTACGGATACGGACCCAGCGATTGTTTACGCGCTTATACGAACTCCGGAACACAAAGAACTGATTTGCCCCACCTAACTTTTGTGCGTCTTGCCGGACAATCGCCTTGGCACCATCACCAATCGCTATCATCGCTAATACCGAAGCGATGCCGATGATAATGCCGAGCATCGTCAGTAATGAACGCATTTTGTTGCTACGCATCGCAGAAATTGCGACGGATACGGCTTCGACTATACGCATTTCATCCTCCAAATTACAGTGAAATCTGTGTTTACCGATTCACGATTATATTTTTTAGGTGTTGTATATTCGTAAAAAAGTGTTCTTTCTTCTCGAGTATTATAGATACAATTTAACCGCGAAAAGATTGTCTTAATTTTTTAGGACTTACGCACTTCACAGGTAGGGTTTTTGCCGGGGTGTTTCTTCACGGTTTGTAACCGCGCCGAGCCGAGAGAGGTAGCGTCTATGTTGTCCAAAGACAGGTGTCTCGGCTTAATGTGCGCAAGTCCCGTTGTTAATGACGCGGCTTAGAGACTAAAAGGGTGCATTATTTTTATGAGGTTTTACGCCGAACTTACGTTTCTTAGTTTAGGGAGGCTTGCGCCTTTCGTGGAGAGCGTTTTTGCGAATACCACACGCGCATTCGCTCGGATGCCATCCTCTATGAACGAAAAGCCTATTTTCAGAGGCAGTAATTTTATCCATCTATCGCTCGTGGAGTGTTGTCTGATCTCCCAAGCAACACCCACACAAGCAAAGGAACGGGTTTCACAAATGATACCCTCAATCGGTCTCTTGGGATGCAGGTTTCTCTGCCTCGTCCGCATCCAAGTATTTCAGTGGACTTTCTAAGTTATAGACTTCAGAGTCTTCCACAATCTGTTTGAGAAATCCCAAATGCCCAGCACCAATGATTAACAAAACACGTTCATCTTCTGATTCCGTAATTCGCGTGAGGTTGACGAAAATTTTGAGATTCCGAGGATACCAACCGTGTGCAACCCAATTCGCTCCAGGGTATTCGTCTCGTAGACCGATTCGAGCAATCCTTAAATAGTCGCGAAGGTTCTTGCGTATCCCTTCATCTTGGTTGATCCTGATATACATGTCAATCATTGGTTCATATTTCTCACGCACAATCCAAGTTCTGCCGTCCGCGTCCTGCGTGATTTTTCCATCAGTAGGTGACGGCGAAGACAGAAGGTGTTCCTGACTGTTCGCCTCTGCAAACGCGTCGTAGTCTATCAAACGGTCATCAATGTCCTCCCGAACGATTGGATCCTCTCGGAAATAATCTACACAGTATACCTTCGGATGTCCCATCTGTTTGGCTAACCGGAACCCGATCTGCTCGCTTTCATAGCGTTTAAGTTCGTAGGTTCCTTTGAGATAATCTTGATAGGTTGCGTTGATCTCAGTGTCACGCGAGAAATCTATTTCAAAAGCGAGCTTGGTAGGTTTAAATTCTCTGAGTTGTTTAACTAACTGTTCAATCTCGCGCTGGCGTTTGGGGGCGAGTACATCATCTACTTTTGGATTGACACTGTCCACTCCCGGATTTGAGAGATGGCTACTGCCGAGAATCATAATTGTGGGTCTCATTTGCATTCTCCTTCCTACACTGGAGCACCGTAGTTTTAAGGTGTCTATGTCTCAATGTGCTTCTGTTACGCTACAAAGATGGCAACTTGCGTATAAATACTTTTCCCGTTCCAAATTCTAACCTTTGCGAAGGGCTTCAATAGGGGTAAGCGACGATGCCTTTATCGCAGGATACAGCCCAAAGGAGATACCGATTATCGCTGAGACGGATACAGAAATCAGTATCCACTGTAAGGAAATAACGGCGGGCCATTCGGGAACAATTTTGACGATTTTGACGGCGAGCATCGCCATGCCTTCACCCGCGAGAATGCCTAACCCAACGCCGATTGCACCACCGACAGCACACATGATTACCGACTCTACTAAAAACTGCAATAGAATATCCAACCGTTTCGCACCGAGTGCCTTCCGAAGTCCAATTTCACGAGTGCGTTCGGTGACAGCGACTAACATCATGTTCATAATCCCGATTCCGCCGACGAACAACGAGAAACCGGCGATGCTACCTAAGGTGATTTTTATGATTCTGCTGATTTTATCTAACTGCGCCATACCTTTATGCATCTCAAAGATGTAGATGAAGTCATCTTGATTTCTATGCCGTTTTCGGAGAATAGATTTTACCTCTTCAACCGCCTTAGGAACATCCTTGACGCTATGTGCATGGACCGTGATATTCTGAATCTCATCAGTGCCAATGAAGCGTTTTTGGCTGGTTGATACAGGGATAAAGGCAAGGCTGTCAAAACTGACACCGAACCGGAGATTTGTCCCTCTCGGCACAAATGTTCCAACAACCCTGAAACGCTCCGTGTATCGCCTTCCGTCTTTTTTTACGCCAAACCGGTTGTGATAATCGCTGTCTCGTGCGATTTTAATTTCTTGTCCCAATGGGGATTTATTACCGAACAAGGCGGTTGCGACCTCGTCTCCAAGCACACAAACTTTTGATGCGTTTCTAACGTCTTCATCTGTAATAAAACGTCCCTCTTTAACGTCCCAGTCCATTATGGTTGTATAGTTAGCATCTACACCGTTCCAACCTGCACGGGTTTCCGTGCCGCCTGAAGCTTGGATGAGCACGCCGCCCCAGTTCCAGATTTGGGGTGTGGCTGCACTAACGGATGGACATTCCGCCTCAATTGCTAACACATCACCATATTTCAGGTATTCATTGTGTCGAATACGGACCAGCCGGTTGTTTACGCGCTTGTGCCGAGACCGGAGCACAAAGAACTGATTTGCCCCACCTAACTTCTGTACATCTTGCCGGACAATCTCCTTGGCACCATCACCAATCGCTATCATCGCTAATACTGCAGCGACACCGATGATAATACCGAGCATCGTTAGCAATGAACGCATTTTGTTGCTACGCATCGCAGAGATTGCGACGGACACTCCCTCGAATATACGCATTTTATTCTCCAAATTACAGTAAAATCTGTGTTTACCGATTCCCGATTAGATTTTTTAGGTGTTGTGTATTCGTAAAAAATGGACTATCTATCAACACTCCACACAAGGAAGGAAGTTAGATAGATTCCACCATCAATTGGTTTTCTCGGATACAGGTTTGTCAGCAGCGTCCGCATTCAGGTATCTGAGTGGACTTTCGATGATGTAGTCCCCTGATTCCTCAAAAAACTGCTGTACCAAATAGACATGCGCAGCACCAATAATCAGTAGGATCCGGTCGTCAGCAGATTCGGTGATGCGAGTCAAGTTGACATAAATCTTGATATTCCGATCATACCAAAAGTGGGAAAACCAATTGGCTCCTGGATATTGGTCATCGAGTCCGATACGCGCGACCCACCGCATATAGTGCTGATGGTCTTTACGTCTACCTTCGGGTTCGTTATCCCGCATGTACATGTCAATGATTGATATGTATTCATCAGGTTCAATCCAAGTCTGGCCCTTTTCATCTTGAGTTGCTTTCCCCTCAGGCATAGATAGAGTAGGAAGGAGGTGCTCCTGATTGTGTGCTTTTGCGAACCCACGGTAGTCTAATAAAGCAATATCAAATTCACCCCAAGGAATGAAGGGATCATTTTTTCGGGCATCAACTCGATAATCAACACAGTAGAGCTTCGGATGTCCCATCTGTTTTGCCAATCGGAACCCAATCTGGTCATGTTCCGATCGATTGAGTTTGTATGTGTCTTTGAGATACCCTTGATAGTTTGCTTCAACTTCAGCGTCATATATTTCATCTACCTCAAGTGCTATCTTGGTAGGCTTAAATGCTTTGAGTTGTTCGACGAGTTGTTCGATCTCACGTTGGCGTTGGGGAGCGCGGACATCATCCATTTTGATATTGAATGCATCCAATGTATTATTCGACAAGTGCGTGCTACCGAGGATCATAATCGTCGGTTTTTGGGCCATCTGATCGGTTGATTCTGTGGATACGTCTGTTTGATCACCAATTGCAGTTGGGCTGACCGTGAGTAACACAGCAGCGAGTAATGTCATGAAATAGAATTCACATTTAAATAAGCGTTGCATAAAGCTTTCTCCTATTTTCTGTCGTGCGGTTGATTGGGTTATATCCTTCGCATCTTCCCAACTTCCGAGTAGATAGAGGATATGCTGATAAACCTGAATTTTGTGTTGATGGACAAGCTCAAATTTATCTTCTGTTATGTTGCATCTTCGCTCTTTTGACGCAGCTTGCAAGCCAAAACTTGCTGTTAAAAAGTGAGTGTTTTGGGCAGGCACAAGACCTGCCCCTACAAGTATTAGCGTTGATTGAATGTGCTAAAATGACCGGAGAACTTTTGCGGAGAATCTCTGTTTAAATTCCTGAGCGTTCGGGTCTCCGACGATAATAAAAAAGTCTGTGCCAGCGTAGCCACTTCTGCGAAGTGCGAAGTAGACGTTTCTGTGTTCTGCTTGCCATATCAGTCGACTCCCGAGACTCAAGGCAGGTGTGAAGTCGTATGAGACAGTCAGTATGTTTTGATGTGTGACCGCAAAATGGCGTTGGATTTGCGTCATGAGTGCGGCAGTGAAACCGTATGCGCGGAATTTCAACTGTGCACTGATGCTGTGAAGCGTTTCGCCCGCACTTTGTCCGCCAGAGTAGATAAGGGCCACCGTGTTGAATTGGTTTCTGGCATTTGCGAGGGCACCGATGCTGAAGATGCTATCGGTGAATTCCCCAAACCTTCCACCCTTCCAACCAGAGACAAGCGCGTGGTCGTTGCGCGTGAGGAGTGTCGCATTGAGGTTAAGCGTGCGTCGGAATACGTTGTCTGCTGTCGGGGACGTTTCTCGACCGTAAGTGTTAGAAACTTCTGTTCTTGCGGTAAGTTGGATAGCACGAAAATATCCGTCCCGCCATTCGTTTAGAATCCGGTTACCGAAGACCACCCCGCGGTATCCTGTGAAAGGGTGGTAACCGAGGTGATTGACGAAATTAGGCGATACAAAGAAACTCTGAAGATAGGTTTGCAGAATTCGCCCATTATAACCCAGTTCAATGTGTCCTGTGTTTTCGGATGTTTCACCAGTCCAGCTTTGCGCAAAGTAGGATTTGGCCGCTATCCTGTTGTATCGCATATCACCCGAAAGATAACCGACAGTGTTCGCCTCTCCGTCTTCGGTGTGGTGTGTCAGGACGGCGGCATTCGCATTGGCTGTCTCTGTGAAGGTACGTGAGACGCGGAAGATGCCGTTTTGGTTGTTTTTGTGATAGGTACTCAGGACCCCAATGCTGGTGTTTTTCTCTACCTTGCCGAAGAGGTTAAGCCCGGCATCCATATCGGCGATGCGCCGAGAGTAGAAAAATTTGTCAAATTGGTATAGATTCCCGCCTTCGGAGAAGAATGGACGTCGGTCCTCAATATAGCGTTCGCCATAAGAGAAATCGATACTTTCCACGGCTTGTTCAATGTTATCAAAATCGGGATTGACAGTCCCGAGGAGCCGCAGTTGCGGTGTGACTTCATACCGGACATCTCCGCCGATGCGTGCGGTGTATTCGCTGGCATCTGTCCCCATTTCGCTGACACCCCCAATTATATACGGGAGCACCTTCAAATCGCGTTTTCGGGGTGGGGGTAAGACATCAACCCAATGCCCATCGTTTTCCCCAAATTCGTAAATACTTAAATTAGACCACCACGATCTTTCGCCTGTCCGCTGCTGGAAGCGATCGATGTTGATACCCATTCCGATGGGTTCGGTTGTTTCGGGATAATCCAGCATCTGCCACGGGATTTCCATCTCCACGATCCAGCCATCTTCCACAATCTGTGCGGCGGTTTTCCACAAGCCAATCCATTCGCTTTTTTCGGCGCGCCCAGTAGCAAGATGCGCATATTTCGTGCCGAGTGGATTTACAACAAAGAAATTTCTGTCGGATTTCTGGTGTGTGTGGAACGGATCAATGCTAAAGACAACCTGATCTTCTCCTTGAAAACGGGTCTGATCTTTGGTTTGATGGGCTACAATTTTATCGGGCATATTATCGTAGAGATGAAGCCCCACATAAATGGCTGTGTCTGTATAAACCAGATGCCCCACAGATTGGTTTTTCGCCGACTTTTCGGTGCGTTCATCGATAAAGGTATTCGCCTTCGGTGCATCTTGCCAGCATTTATCATCAAGAACACCGTCAATGGTAGGTGGGTGTTCCATTTTGACTGCCGGAAGTTCTTTTTTTATCGCTATGTCGTTTGGAGCAGCCCAGAGTTGAGAACATATAGTGAGTGTTAGGGTGATACTGATCAACAAATTCGTCTTCATGTGTTTACCTCTTATTCCTTTTTGTATTATATTGGATTTATACCCAATTGACCGTAACTTGTATAAGAGTAGGTTCCTGTGCTTCGGTTTCCCCACTCAATTTTAGTAGAGCATTCCCAAACAAAGATTAAAGGTCCAAAATGTAAAGAAATACTCGGAGCCTGCCACGTCAATAGCGAGCAACATCTTGATTGGGTTGACTCACAAAAACACGGTAGGAACTTATGGTTGGTACTACAAATGGGACAGGAAAAAGTTGCACTTTTTTCCGTTGAATCGGAAAGGCTTAGGGTAGGATCGTGGATGCGATTTTGGGGATTGATCGAGTTGGGAAAGTGTTATTATGGTGGATTATAGAATTACCTATACACTATAAGGGCGAGGTTAGGAAACCTCGCCAGCGGGGTGGTAGATTTTCGCTTCTATAATGTAAACTTATTCTCATGATTCACCATAAACTGCTGTGTTTAAGCATACCATGAGGCTTGTGCATTCCACATTTCGGCGTATAACCCGTCCATAGCAAGCAGCTCTTCGTGTGTGCCGTCTTCAACGAGTTGTCCTTCATCTAAAACGAGGATTCTGTCACAGAGACGGGCAACCCCAAGTCGGTGGGAGATGACAAGCGTGGTACGCGATGCGTCTTTGGTGAGCAGTTCGCGGATCATTTCAACTTCGGCGACCGGGTCGATGGCGGCAGTCGGTTCATCGAACACGACGAATTGACTCTGTCGGAAAAGTCCACGCGCAACGGCGAGACGCAGCCATTCTCCACCGGACACATCGCGTCCACCGAATTCGTGTCCGAGCCACGTATCGAGTTCTTGTGCGAAAGTAGAACCTGCTCTGTCGAGCGTGTGCCGCATGAGGGTGTCGTCCTGCCTGTGATTCAGGTCAGCAAAACCAACGTTATCTCTGACAGGAAGTAGAAATCTAACAAAATCTTGGAAGACAGCACTTGTTGTGGGCTTTTGGGAAGTCGTAGCACCTTGTGAAAACGTGAGTGTTCCGCTATCTGGGGCGTATAAACCGAGTAATATATTTGCGAGGGTGGTCTTTCCTGCGCCATTTTTCCCGACGAGTGCAACGATTTCACCGGGTGCAATTTTTGCGGTAATGTCTTTGAGAGTCTGTGTAGCCGCGCTCGGGTATTGGAACGAGAGATCGTTCATGGAAACTGCCATCTCTCCCGCTTCTAAGGCGGGTGCCGGACCGTCCTGTTTTTCCTCCGTCGTCCGAGAAACACTGCTCTCTTTGGCAGATTGCGTTGTGAACAGTGTCGCGAGGTCACGTAAAACGCCACTCTGTTCGGCGAGGTTTCCCATAGAGCGTGCCATATATGAGAGAAATCCTTGTAATCCAGCGGCGGCGGCAATTAAACCCATAAAGACACCAGCGATCTTTTCAGGGTCGCCGTTGCGTGCGGTTTGGGCAGCGATGAAAACAATCACACAATATCCGAAAATAGAACTAAGGTTGGCGACTGCGTCCCAGATGGTTTTCCTTTTGAGTGATCCTACTTCCACCGCAGCGAGTTGATGATAGGCGTCTTCCCATTTTGAAAGTAACCAACGTTGCAGCGTAAAGAGGCGGACCTCTGGACTGTTGACACGTTCGTAGAGTCGAGCTGCCCACGCTGCCTGTGTTCGGTTAGGACGTGCTGACGTTCGGTCTCGTTCGAGTTCAAGCCTTGCAATAGGTTTCCTTGTGAAGAGAATGATGAAAGAACTCACAAACAGAGCAATCATACACCATATATTACTACTTATAATAAAGACTGCGCCCAACAGTCCGCATACACTCGCGACACTATGAACATTGTCCAGAACGCTCCGAAACCAACTGACAACGCGATCACTGAAACCTTGCGTTGCTCGGCTAAGATTATCGTGAAAGTCAGGGTCCAAAAAACGGAGCAGTGGTGTTTGTCCAGCTTGACGCAGAAGATCCTGCTGGAAATGTAGCACCGCCTTATTGGAGAACCACATCTGTGTTACGCCATTGAAAACATCGGTTAATATTTCCAAGGTCATTAGCACGAGATAAAGCCCCATCCATAAAAGGAGTCCCTCAGCGTTTATTAACGCGTTTGTAAATCCAGCAATGATAATCGGCGAAAAACCGCGATTTCCCGCGTTTATTAAACGGAGCAGAAGGGTTACACAGAGCGGAAACGGGGCAATCCGTATAAATTGCCAGATTAGGCGAAGAACCGCGCGTCTCGGTAATGTGTTTGTGTTTCTCATTGGTACCACTCACTTTGTGCTGCGAACATTTCGGCGTATTTGCCATTTTGCTGTAGGAGTTCAGTGGGATTTCCGATTTCTACAATGTGTCCATTGTCCAAAACAATCACGCGATCGGCAAGCCGTGTCGGTCCGAGTCGATGGGCGATGAGCAAGGCGGTTTTACCGTCTACCAATTCAACGAACTGCTGAAAAATTTCCAACTCAGCGAGCGGATCAAGAGCCGCCGTGGGTTCGTCAAAGATGACGAATTCGCCCGCTTCTTTTATCAGACTCCGAGCGATAGCGACGCGCTGCCATTCGCCACCAGAGAAATCGACACCCCCGAATTCGGGACCTAAAAATGTGTTTAGCGGGAACCTTTCTGATTGCAATCCGACTCGGGTTAAGACCGCTTCAGCGTGCGCATCGGCGGCAAGTAGGGGCGAGGTTACCTCGCCCCTACTCTCCAAAATCAGATTCTCGTGTAGGGTGGTCGGATAACGTGCCGGCTGCTGAAACACTACAGTGCAAGCCCTCCGAAGTTCTTCGGATGAGATTGTGTTGGTATTGATACCGTCTATTGTGACGTGTCCTGCTGTTGGAGAACGCAAGCCTGCTAAGATGTGCGCCAAAGTCGTTTTTCCTGCGCCGTTTTCACCGACGATAGCGAGAATTTCGCCCGGACGAATGTGCATATTAAGGTCGGAGAGGGCATCTGTGTCTGCACCCGGGTAACGATACGCGACGCTATGCAAGCGGATCCCCTCACGTATCGGGTGTGGATAAGGTGTCTGTGTTTCGGGCGCGTCTTCATCCTGTTTCTTTTCTAACAGACGGCGAAGGTCTTCTCCGTAGCCAGCATGTTGAACAAAGCCGATGACGAAATACTGCATCGAGTTCATACCTGCAGCGATATTCCGGAGTGCCTCTAACACCAAAGCAGCGAGTCCGGCTTCGACCCTTCCCTGTGAAAACGATGTAACGAGCAGTGCTCCAGCGATGATGGCAACGAAAATAAACACCTGAAAAATACCTTGGGAGGCATTTTGAAAATCGATATGCAAGCGTTCCCGAAGGTATTGGGCGAGGATCGTCCGCCAGCGTTGGAGCAGGGTTTCGCCGATTCCCCATAAGCGGATTTCGGCGGCACTGCGCCGTTCTGTTAGAAGTTGGATGTAGTAATCCGCGAGTCGTTTGTTACGTGTGTTTTCCACCTCAAAGTGGCGCACTCGGGCTCCCATCCGAATTTCAAACACGCGCAGTAATATTGCACCGCCAATGATAATCAGAGGAATCCAAATTGAAATCAGTCCTAAAACAACGGCACTGGTGAGTAGAACAGGAACGTATTCAATAAAGTTCAAGCCGTTTTGCATCAATTGGACAACGCTGGAATCCCCGCCAGTAACGACACGATTGATGAGGTTATGCGATTCCTCGTCATCAAATGCTTCCAGTGGCAGTTTGCCTGTCTTTTGCAAGGCATCCCGCTGCAAAGCGAAACCGGCTCTAATGCGGAGTTGTTCGCGCAAAAGTGGGAGGAATGTTGAGACCGCCTGCTCCACGAAAAAGAGGCAACAGAGCGCAATCAACCATGGGACAGCACTACTCATAAGGTCTGCATCGACGAGGGTATTAACGGTTTCTCGGAGCACAAGCAACTGGGCTGCGCCAGCACCTGCGTTGATGAGTACAAGGGTTATCCAGACAGCGGCAATAAAAGGCGATGCTTTCAATACCCGTGCGAACAGCCAAAGTAGGTCTCGAAATGAAGGGCGGGTTAATTTTACTTTGTTCCACATGGTTTTCTGTTGACCTCGGTTAGTCCTAAATTACAATAGAGTGTAAGGAAGGCGTTTCAGCCTTCTATCTCATTGTGTTTCTTCCGCACTTAAGTAGTCCAATGGACTCTCAATGATGTAATCCTGCGAATCCTCAAGGAATTGCTGAACAAGGAAGATATGTCCGGCACCGATAATCAGCAGAATTCGGTCATCATTAGATTCGGTGATGCGCGTGAGGTTCACAAAAATCTTGAGGTTCCGAGCATACCAAATATGGGCAAGCCAGTTGGCACCCGGGTATTGGTCGTCTAACCCTATGCGCGCATCATGTAAGTAGGCACGCTGGCTCTCACGGCTCCATACAGGCCGGTTAAGCCGTATGTACATGTCGGTTATCGGTTCGTATTCCTCAGGTTCAACCCAGACTGTCCCATCCTCATCCCGTGTAACTTTTCCCGGAGATCCAGGATGGGATCCGAAGAGGTGGCTCTGATTGTGAGTTTTCGCAAACGCACCGCGGTCTATCAAATCATCATCAATACCCCCTCTAAAGATCGGATTTTCTTTACTACTTCGGAAGTAATCCACGCAGTATACCTTTGAATGCCCCAGTTGTTTTGCTAATCGATAACCGATCTGGTTCCCTTCACCGCGTGTTAGTTGATATGTTCCTTTCAGATAATCTTGATACTCTGCATTGATTTCAGCATTCCATGAAAAATCTACCTCAAGTGCTATCTTGGTAGGATTAAACGCCTTGAGTTGTTCGACCAACTGCTTGATTTCGAGTTGCCGTTTGGGTGCAAGGACATCGTCCATTTTATAATTGCTTCCGTCCATTCCCGGATTCGCCAAGTGACCGCTTCCAAGAATCATAATCGTCGGTTTTTGTGGCATCTGCTTAGTTTCTCCTGTAGATACATCTGTCTGATTATCACCTGTTGCTGTGGCGACCATAAACAACACACCTGCAAGTAGTCTCATCGTATAGGTTTTCCACTTCACTAAGACTTTCATAGAACTTTCTCCCATCCGTAAAACTGTCTGATCGACGCTTATGTTGGGGTTGTTTTAGTTTGTAAAGAGACATCCAACGCAAGCATTGAAGGAGGCATATAGACCATATCCTCAATTGGTTTTCTCGATTGAAGATTTCTCCTCTCCATCTGCCTCTAAGTATTGCAATGGGCTCTCTATGTGATAAAATTCAGAGTCTTCCGCAATCTGTTTAAGGAATCCCAAGTGCCCAGCACCGATGATTAGCAAAATACGCTCATCTTCTGATTCCGTAATTCGGGCGAGATTGACGAAAGTTTTGAGGTTCCTTGGATACCAACGATGGGCAACCCAATCCGCGCCAGGATACTGATCTTGCAACCCAATTCGCGCAATCCTTAAATAGTCGCGGAGGTTTGTGCGGATTTTTTCATCTTGGTTCATCCGTATATACATGTAAATTATCGGTTCGTATTTCTCAGGTTCAATCCAGATTTTGCCATCTTCATCCTCCGTCATCTTTCCAGTAGGTGGAGGACCCAGAAGGTGTTCCTGATCGTTCGCCTCTGCAAACGTGCCCCAATCTGTCAAATGATGATCCAGATCCTCTCGGACGATTGGATCATCGCGAAAATAATCTACACAGTACACCTTTGGATGTCCCATATCTTTCGCCAGTCGGAAGCCAATCTGGTGAATTTCATGAGGCTCAAGTTGAAAACTATCCTTTAGGTAACCGTTGTATTCCTCTTGAAGCTTGGCATCCCAACGTTCATCAACTTCAACGGCTATCTTCGTCGGCTTAAATTGGGCGAGTTGATCCGCAAGTGCCTGAAGTTCATCTTGCCGTTTAGGAGCAAGCACATCATCCATTCTGTAATTGATTCGGTCTGCCCCCCAATTTGCCAAATGTCCACTTCCAAGAATCATAAGGGTTGGTTTCTTCGTCATTAGTGGAGTATCTCCTGTAGATAAGTCTGTTCGATCATCGCTTGCAGCTGGACCGACTGTAAATAACACAGCAGCGAGGAGCAGTATCAAATAGAATTGGCATTTCACTAAGGCTTTCATCAAACTGTCTCCTATCTGTGGTATGGGTAACCTCAAAAAATGGAACAACAGATTAAGGTGTTTCCGCCTCGTTTGCATTCAAGTATTGCAGCGGACTCTCAACGATGTAGTCTCCCGATTCCTCAAGAAACTGTTGAATCAGATAAACATGATCAGCACCAACAATCAGTAGAATGCGATCATCGGTGGACTCCGTGATTCGCGTCAAATTCACAAAATTCTTGAGATTATGTGCATACCACCAATGTGCGATCCAATTGGCACCTGGGTATTCGTTTTTGAGTCCAATGCGTGCGACTCGCAGATAACCTTGATGTGTGACGATTATCTCCTCAGGTTCGTTCATCTGTATATACATGTCAATCAGAGGTTCATATTCCTCATGTTCAACCCAGAGCGTTCCATCTGCACCCCGCCGAATTTTCTGTCCACCCGAGGAGACGGTCGGTAGGAGATGCTCCTGATTGTGCATCTCCGCGAACGCGTCGAAATCCATCAAGTGGTTGTCAATTTTATCAAGGATCGGCCGGTGTTTTGGCCCATCGGCAATAGAATAAAGCCTCGAGTGCCCCATCTGTTTCGCTAACCGAAAGCCGATCTGTTCCTTATAGTTCCGTGTGAGTTCATAGGTGCCTTCCAGATAACCTTGATAGTTTGCGTTAAACTCAGCATCAAAGCTTTGGTCTGTATAAACGGCTATCTTGGTGGGACCAAACGCTTTCAGTTGCGTCACCAGTTGTTCCATTTCGCTTTGGCGTTGGGGTGCGAGGACATCATCCATTCTCATATTGAATCTACTGCCCCCCGGATTTGTGAAAAATGTACTACCGAGAATCATGACCCTCGCTTTGTCTCCGGTGTCCTCTCTTTTCCATTGCCCTTTCAATTTGTCGCCAAAATCGATGTCTACCGCACCGAAATTGCTGAGATTCCCGAGCAATTCCTCAATGCGTTCTGGTGCGATCTCTCCGACGATGTTGACAAAAGTGGCTTCTCCAGACCTTTTCGGGATGATGATAGCGAAAATCCCATAAACCTTTTCTTCGTCAAACAGCAGGTTGATCTCCACCGTTTCACTGCTTTCCTCAATCTTGACGAGGACTGCCCACTCATCCTTTTTCAATTTTTCCTTGAAATAGTTAACTAATTTCTTCTCATCAATCGTCGTTCTATCGTAGGTGCGGACATAGATACCGTCCAACATCTTAATCAGTTCGGCGACTTCGGGTTGATTGCTTACCGATTTGGTTACCAGACTGATGAGTTTCGCGGTTAAGTTAACTTCGACTTTCGCCTTAAGAGGCTCTGGAAAATCGAAGAGGATAAGTCCTTTTCTATCGGTTTTGTCCGATTTTTTTTGTTGCGCGACTGCTGAATGCATCAGTGTCAACGATGCAACTAAAAACAGCAGTGTGAACAGTCGTATAAAGTGCTTCTTCAGTTTCATGAGTTCTACTCCTTATCTATTTTAACGGTCAATTGTTGCGGTTTCTGATTTCAGAGCATGAGCCGGTTTCTCGGCGTTGCGCTTTACTTCCCACCGGTGGGGCATCGGGGCCTTTATCCAATTGCGAACTGTTTCGGAGATCGATGCCTGCGAATTAGATTCCAGAAGTTGTCCAAATAGAGTGCCGAGCTTCTGAAAGTCGATCTCTCCATAGATGTTCACAAAGCCCGAATTTCCATCATCGGTGAACATAAGGAAAATACCGTTCACTATGCCCGGTTTTTCTGAGTAGAGCAGGCTGAGATCAAATGTATCCCTGATTTTGATGAGATGCTCCCACTTCTCATTTGCCAGGAGGCTACGGTAGTGGTCCACGATTCGGTTGAGGTCTCTCATCTCTCCATCGTAAGCCCGGATAGAGGCACCTTTTAGCATCTCGGCATAAGCCATATATTCCGACACATCTATCGATTTATCTCCAGAAAGTTCCGGATGGCTTGCGATACCGAAATTGATAAAGAGGCCCAAGAGACTCTTGTCCAAGGTAATTTCCATCTTTGGCACAGGGGCATCCGGCAGACTCATTTCTATCTGACCCCGAACTGTTTCTCCTACATTACTGTCTTGTGCGTGCCCATTGGTGAAGAAACAGCAAACTGCTAAAAAGGCTATACCTACTAAAAGGGCTGTAAGGGTGGATTTTTTCATGGTTTTTTCTCCTTAATATGAACGTTGATCGCTCGGTGTATCCGGAGCGTTCCGCGGTAACTGGTCAAGGCTACCCAGACTCCGATGGATTGCCGATGAAATATTTCTCTTTTGTTTTGATACGTGGCGGGAGGCTGTTTCAATCTGAACAAAGGGACGACTTGAAACCTCATCAATCCGCACATCCGGGAGTTTCTCATTAACGACGGTGCCGGTTCGCTCCACGGCGTAATTCAACTTACCGAGCGCATAAGCCAAGTCCCGGGAGGCTTGCTGCACTTTCAGATGCTGTTGGTACTGGTAGGTCCCGAACAGGACGACTCCGATGAGGCACGCTAACGCGCCTGCGCGAGCGAGTACCGAAGTTAAATCATTCGAGAACGTAAACAGTTGGAGTATCCGATGTAGCCAGCTGGGTCCCTTGTTGGGATGCGCGCGAACGTAAGCCTCAACGGCGTTGAAGATTTCCGGCGGTGGCTCTGGTTTGGGAAGTTCGTGCAATGCACCGCTAATTGCTTCTGCGAAACGAACTTCATCTTGACACATTGAACAGGACGCAACATGTGTCGCTATTGTCGCATGAAGGTCGGTATCTAATTCATCGGCGAGATATGCCTCTAAATTGTCCTGAACTTCTATGCAAGATGAATCTTGGTGAAGAGGAAAATTGTTCATTCTTCATTCCTCCAGTAGGGACGTAGTAACTCCCGCAACCTTTTGCGGGCACGAAATGCTGTTGATTTCACAGTTCCCTCGGGTTGTTCTAACACCTCTGCGATCTCCTTGAAACTCATGCCGTTCAATTCCCGCATAATTATTACTGAGCGCATATCTGGTGGCAATTTCTTAATAGCACACTGGACCGACTCTTTGAGCTCTTGCTGGATCACAATCTCATCTGGTGATGGATTTGATCGATTAGAATGCGTGTGCATCAAAGTTTCGAGTTCTGTTTCGGGATCCGTATCGTCTCCTCCTGTTAAAGGCACCTGAAATTTGTTGCGCTTTAGCAGATTGAAACAGAGATTTTGCGCACATTTTAGCAACCATGAGTGGGCAGTCTTCGGACGCAATTTGTTACGGTGTTTCCACGCCGTGATAAACGTCTCTTGTGTTATATCCTCTGCATCTTCCCGATTTCCGAGTAGATAGAGGGTGTGTTGATAAACCCGAGCCTTGTGTTCATGAACAAGCTCAAGAAATTTATCTTCTGTCATGTTTCAACTCCGCGCATTTTGAGGTTGTCGTTACTACAAACGAGTTGCAAAAAAGTTGCACTTTTTTTGATTTAAGCAATATTAAGAAACAAATTTAAGGTTTTTAGGAAGGGTGGAAGAAGAGGAAGGGTGGAAGAAGAGGAAGGATGGAAGAAACATCGTGTCTGCTATCTTCCAAACCTCCAAACTTCCAAACCAGTACGGAAGTAGAATCAGGTCTTACTCCCATTGAAACACACTACCCAACAAACGCATCGGTTCATCGCGGAGCCATCTATATATTTGCGGTGCCTCATCAACACCCACCCGATGTCGGATGAGTGGTGCAATTTTGACAGAACCTTGGCGGAGCAACCGACAGAGATTTTCCAAATCGTCGCAAGTGAAGTGGCTACACTGAAGGATACTGATCTCCTTATGTTGACCGACGTTAAAGGTATAATTGACATCGAACCGTCCAGCGACTAAGAGCAATCGCCCTCGAACTTTGCAAGCCTGAATCATCGGTGTCACCATGTCTGGAACACCAGCAAAATCCATGACAGTATCAAAGGAACCCTCTTGAATTTGAGAATCCCAACCATCATCACTCGTATTGAGAACCGTCTCTGCGACACCCAGTTGGCGGATCTGTTCGAGTCGAGATTCCTCAATGTCGCACACCGTTACGCGGGCACCCATGGCGTTGGCGATCTGCGCCGCGAACATACCGATACAGCCCTGTCCGACGATAAGGATTTTTTCTCCGATGCGCGGATCAACACGCCGGCAGCAATGCATCGCGACACCTGAAATGCCGAAGAGGGCGGCTTCGCCTGGGTCAATGTCTTCTGGTAATTTTAACAAAAGTCCATCTTCTGAAATAGTGAACCGTTCGACATGGCTCACACTGGCATAGATGAGGTCGCCGACCTGAAGTTGTGTTACGTCCGGACCTGTTTCAATAACTCTACCGACGTTCTGGTATCCATCGGTCGTTGGTAGTCGGTTATCGGAGGCTGAATAGTTCCCACCGATAAGCTGATTTCGTTCTGTACCGTTGGTAAGCCCTGTAAAAACAGATTGACACAGCACTTCGTTTCCGGTAGGTGGTGCTGGCTCTTTCCAATCGGTGACAACAATTTTTTCGCGTTTTTTACTTGGCAATAATTTAACGACAAGTGCTTTCACGATATTGACAACTCCTTAAAAAAATTTAATGCAGGATTCGCCCTTTAGACTACCCGAAACTCGTAGATTTGTCAAGGAATTTCAGAATTTTTGGCTACTATCGTGCACGATTTTTGAAAAAATTCTGTTGACAGAATATCGCGTTCTTGCTACAATTCTTTTAAACTGATTGCACGAAAAAGAGTGGGAAGCGATTGTATCTATTTTTCATTTTTCACGTTACTTTATCAAGGAGAATTCGCAATGCCGAAACGCGTTAATAAAGCGATTGAATTGTTAGCAGACGACCTGCCTGTCTTCTATACCGGCAGCCACACAGGCGCGGAACTGAACTATGACGCGGGTCGCGCGATGGCAAAAACTTGGGCAGACTACATCAATGTCGGCATGGAGCATGGGAGTTTCGATCTCTCAGGATTGGATAGTTTCATGCGTGGCCTCGCCGACGGCGGTCCCACCAATAGCGGACACCAAACCCCGGCTGTTATTGTTGAATTACCAGTAGATGGTATCAGCGCAGATGTGATTCGCGCCAACGGTTGGCAGATGCGGCAACTCCTTGCACGCGGTGTGCACGGCTTGCTACTCTGTCACGCTGAATCCCCAGAAGCCGTTAAAGCGTTTGTCGAAGCGTGCCGTTACCCATTCCAGACCATCGGCGTCGGTACACAATTGGACGTTGGAAGACGCGGCTCCGCCGGGCAAGGTTCCGCCGCACCTATCTGGGGCATCTCTGCTAACGAATACTTAGATGTCGCTGATCCATGGCCCCTAAATCCGAACGGTGAACTTCTCTTGGGTCTCAAATTTGAAAACAAGCGTGCGTTAGCAAACGTCGAGATCACGGCGCAGGTGCCCGGAATCGCCTTCGCTGAATGGGGTCCGGGTGACATGAGCATGTCATTTGGCTACAAAAATCCACCGAACCCACGTCCACAAGAATTGGAAGATGCCCGGAATCGCGTTGCTGTGGCGTGCAAAGCTGGCGGTATCGCGTTCTTGGAAAGCACTTCACCCGATACAATCGAGGCAAGCATCGACGCTGGCGTGCGGATTACCGGTGGCGGCGAAGAAGCCGCACGCATCGGACGGGCGTACGCCGGTAGAACAATGCCTGTCTAATTGGCTATCAGTGATCAGCTGTCAGCAATCGGGGCGCGCTACTTCGCGACACGCTTAACAGTCAATAACCTGAACTCTGAAAGCGAACGAAGCGAGCGGCCTGATAACTGACTGGTAATCGCTAACGACTGATCCCCAGGTACCAACTTCACATTTTTTATCGAACTGCAGGTCTGAAAAAAAGGACGAGTTATTATGGCATTAACAGAGCAGGAAATGTTGGCAGAACTGCGCAAATATGATACGCCTTCAATCACAAACGTGGTTGCTACGTATCCGGGGAGTCCGCTTTGCCTTGGACTCTATAATCCGTGGACAGAAAATTGGTATACCGATACAACCATCCGCTGTATGTATCCGGAGCTCGGAGCCATTGCCGGTTATGCGGTGACGTGCGTCTACAGCGTACCGGATCCGAACTACTCGGAACTCTCTTTTATGGATGTCATTGACGCGATGGGTGCCTCTAAGCAACCGACGATCTTCGCATTTGAGCAGAAGTTCCCTCCTGAATTCGCCAATAAAGTCGGTTTAGCTGGCGGTAACATGACAGCAGCAATGAAAGCAGTAGGCTGCTTAGGTGCCATTTCAAACGGCCCATCACGCGATATTGACGAAATCCGCCCAATGGAATTTCAGTATCTGTTAAGCGGCATCACACCCGGACACGGTGCCATGGCAGTTCAAGCTGTCAACGTCCCTGTCTCAATAGGCGGAATGGATGTCGCACCGGGTGAAATTATCCACATGGATGAGAACGGCGCGTGTAAGTTCCCGGCGGACAAATTGGAGGCGGTACTGACAAACGTCAAGGCGTTGCTTGAAGAAGAGGGCGATCGGATCGGGAAACTACTCTCAGGTCCCAAAACAGCGAAGCAGGTCCGGGCAATCTTCAGCGGACACTCTTATGCGGAAGACGAAGAAGAATAGACGCATTTTTTCATAACTCGCAATGCCGGTTTCTATCTCGGAACTGGCACCGCTCTGAAGCAAGAGTTATGGAGGCACAGATGGTATCCACTGCAGCCCAAACTCACCTGACTCCTGAAGAATATCTCGCTTTTGAACGCAAGGCGACAACGAAACACGAATATCTCAACGGACAGATAGTCGCTATGTCCGGCGCAAGTTTCGCGCATAATTTCATCACGGTGAACATAGCAACTTCCCTTAACGTCCAATTAATGGAAGGGGAGTGTCGAGTCGCCACCAGTGATATGCGGGTGAAGGTTACCGAAATAGATTCCTACTTTTACCCGGATGTTGTCGTTGTTTGCGGTGAGCCGCGCGCTGAAGATGATACTTTTGATACCCTTCTGAATCCAACGCTCATCGTAGAAGTCCTTTCTCCATCAACGGAAGGTTACGATAGAGGGGAGAAATTTGAGCATTATCAGCAAATTGTTTCCTTAAAAGATTACATTCTCATTTCCCAAGACGAGGCCCGAGTTGAACATTACTATCGTCAAGAGTCCGAGTGGCTGCAGACCGAGTTTCAGGGACTTGGGGATGTCCTATCGCTTTTTTCTATAGGCTGTGAACTCCGTTTGTCGGATATTTATAGACGCGTTGAGGTCGCTTCGGGTTAATCCCAAAAGTTTCAAAAACGTCAAAAACCTCATAGAAATTATTTGTCAGAAACACAAAAATTTTGTATAATATAGGAAGGGTATTTCGGTAAGAAATCCTTTCCCCAATTTCTGCCTGCGTTAGATTGTAAGCATAAATCTGCCACCAATTTTCCGATTGTGCCCCTTGTGTATTAGGTCTACGAACGGAGTGCTGTAAGACGGAGTTTGTAGATTTCTAATATCGTAACAATAGTAGCGCACCAACCAAATGCCTTATAATATAACCAAGCACACTTAAACCATAACAGGATAAACAATGGACAACGTCTTTGAAGCCCTGAATGAGCGGGGTTTTATCAAACAGACCACGAATGCTGAACAGGTCGCGCGCTTGTTAGGTGAAGAACGGGTCGCCTACTACGTCGGCTTTGATCCGACCGCATCAAGTCTGCATGTCGGGAGTCTGGTTCCGATAATGGCGATGGCACATCTACAACGCGCCGGGCACAAGCCAATCGCAATCATCGGGGGCGGCACGACAATGATTGGCGATCCAACAGACAAAACCGAAATGCGTCCAATGCTGTCGTTGGAACAAATTTCGATGAACGGCAAAGCCATCCTTGCGCAGTTGCAACGTTACTTAAATCTCGACAATGGCATAGCAAATAACAACGGAACACAGACCACGCCAAAAGTCGGAGGTTTTCTCAACAACGCCGACTGGCTACTGTCTGTAAACTACATTGAATTCCTACGTGACATCGGTAAACACTTCCGGGTGAATGAGATGATTAAGGCAGAAGGTTATCGACAACGTCTTGACCGTGAACTCGGACTTTCATTCCTCGAATTTAACTATCAACTGCTCCAAGCCTATGATTATTTATGTCTTTTTCAGAAGTATGCATGTCGTCTCCAACTCGGTGGGGATGACCAGTGGGGCAATATTCTTGCTGGCGTCGATCTCGTCCGTCGCGTCGAAGGCGAACGTGTTCACGCAGTCACTTTCCCGCTGCTCACCACAGCGAGTGGTGCAAAGATGGGAAAAACCGCAGGCGGTGCAGTTTGGCTTGATGCGCAACGGACCTCACCGTATGAATTTTATCAATACTGGATTAACGTGGACGACCGCGATGTTTCACGATTCTTAGCGTATTTCACCTTTCTCCCGATGCACGAGATCCGGCGACTTGGTAATTTGGAAGATGAAGCCATTCGGGAGGCAAAGGAAGTCCTCGCGTATGAAGCCACGCAGCTTGCACATGGAAAAGCGGAAGCAGATAAAGCACAAGCAGCCTCACGTGCTGCGTTTGGTGGTGGAAATCTTGACGAAGCCGCGATGCCAACTTCGGCTGTCGCCTCAGAACGACTTGACAGCGGGATTCCAATCATGGAATTGTTCCATGAAGTCGGATTGGCAAATTCGCGCAGCGAAGCGCGGCGACTCGTTCAACAGGGTGGTGCTTACATCAACGAAAAACAGTACCGCGCGATAGATATGGTCGTTGATACCGATCTGCTTGAAGAGAATGCCTTGCTTCTCCGTGCCGGTAAGAAGCGTTACCACCGAATTATTATCAAAGAGAATTAATTATAACTATAGAAATTTTTATAGACGCGCTTTCAAGCGCATATTATCATAAAATGGTTATCCGTGTGTTTCTCGGAAGACACTGATAACAAAAGAGGTATGAGTATGACGGTTGATAATCCGAAAGGGGTTGATGAAGAGGCGACCTCTCCGAAACAGCCAAACGAAGGCAATCGAACTGGACTCACTTTCACACCCTATTTTACCAAGTCCGGCGTTCATCCCTACGATTTGTTGGAGTGGGAACGCCGCGACGCGGTCATTTACAATGAAAAGGGTGATGTCATCTTTAAACAAGAACAGGTTGAAGTGCCGGCAAACTGGACGCAGCTCGCGACAGACATTGCGGCATCGAAATATTTCCGAAAAGCTGGAGTCCCTGGTGTAGAAGCAGAAGACAGTGCTCGCCAATTGGTTACCCGCGTGGCACGCACACTCCGTCGCGCAGGCGAAGAATTAGGAGGGTACTTTGCTACCCCTGAAGACGCAGAGACGTTTGAGATGGAATTGACGCATATCCTCGTTACACAACGGGGTGCTTTCAACTCGCCTGTCTGGTTTAACTGCGGTTTGTGGCATGAATATCATATCGAGGGCGGCGGCGGCAACTACTATTGGGACCGAGACGCACAGGAAGTCAAGACCACTACCAATGCGTATGAACACCCGCAAAATTCCGCCTGTTTCATTCAAAGCGTTGACGATTCTCTGGACTCTATGTTGGAGCTCCAGAGATCTGAAGTGCGTCTCTTTAAATACGGCAGCGGCACAGGTTCTAACTTCAGCCAAGTTCGCGCGAAAGGTGAACTTCTCTCCGGCGGTGGTGAGAGTTCAGGGGTACTATCATTCCTTGAAGGTTTTGACCGATGGGCAGGCAGTATCAAATCTGGTGGCACCACAAGACGCGCAGCCAAAATGGTCATCCTCGACATGGATCACCCAGAGATCGCTGACTATATTGACTGGAAACTCAGGGAAGAGAATAAAGCAAAGGCACTCATCGCTGCAGGGTACCCCTCCGATTTCAACGGCGAGGCATACAGCACTGTCAGCGGACAGAACAGTAACAATTCCGTCCGGATTCCAGATGATTTCATGGATGCCTACTTACAGGGAGATTCATGGAAAACGACGTACCGGACCAGTGGCGAAGTTGCCGACGAATATGATGCCAGAACACTCATGGAAAAGATCGCCTATGCCGCTTGGGCATGCGCAGATCCGGGTGTCCAGTTTGACAGCACGATTCAGAAATGGCATACCTGTAAAAACACGGGTAGGATCAACGCAAGTAATCCGTGTAGTGAATACCTCTTCTTAGACGATTCTGCCTGCAACCTCGCCAGCATCAATCTTGCCAAATTCTTGAGAGATGATAACACCTTTGACATTGAAGGTTTCCGCGCAACTGTTCGTGTGTTCGCCACTGCGATGGAAATCATCGTAGACCTCTCTTCATACCCAACGGAAAATATAGCGCAACGTTCTCATGAATATCGTCCCCTCGGACTCGGTTATGCTAACTTGGGCGCGCTCTTGATGCGTTTAGGCATTCCTTACGACAGCGACCAAGCATTTGCTTACGCAGGTGCCATTACTGCTATCCTGAGTGGAAAGGGGTATCAAACAAGTGCAGAGATTGCGGGGAGTATCGGTCCTTTTGCGGGGCACGCGAACAATAGCGATGCTATGTTGGACGTTATGCGGATGCACCGCGATGCCACTTACAGTATCGATCCGATAGCATGCCCATCCGACCTTTTAGATGCTGCAAAAGCGGATTGGGATGTCTGTCTTGAAAAGGGAGAACGTTGGGGGTATCGGAATTCCCAAATCAGTGTTATCGCTCCGACCGGAACCATCTCTTTCCTGATGGATTGTGATACGACAGGGATTGAACCCGAGTTCGCTCTCGTCAAATTCAAGAAGTTGGCAGGCGGCGGATACATGAAAATCGTCAACCAGAGCGTTCGTGATGCCTTGTATAACTTAGATTACACGCTTCAGCAAACTGAGGCTATTATTAAGTATCTCATCGGAACGGGCACTTTTGAAGGGATACCGCACATCAATGCGGATACATTGAAACGGAAAGGCTTCACACAAGAAGATATCGCCCGTGTTGCGGAGATGTTACCGAGTGCGTTCGATCTGAACCTCGCCTTTGCCCCGGGCTTTCTCGGAGAAGAGTGTCTTGAACGGTTAGGTATCACCGAAGAAGAAGCAGCAGATCCGAGTTTTGACCTCCTCTCTGCAATTGGATTCAGTGAAGATGAAATTAGTATTGCTGAAGAAGTCATCTGCGGTACAGGCACAGTTGAGGGTGCTCCACATCTCTCACCGACACACTACGCCGTTTTCGATTGCGCTGTCCAGTGTGGTAAGCACGGAACCCGCTATATAAATCACATGGGACCCTTGAAAATGATGGCGGCTGTGCAACCCTTTATCTCTGGTGCTATCTCCAAGACCGTCAACGTCCCGCACGACGCAACGGTAGATGACATCAAAACGTTATACGTGGAAGCATGGCGACGCGGTGTCAAATGTCTCGCCGTTTACCGTGATGGTAGCAAAGGTAGCCAACCGCTTTCAACCCGAAGCCAACAGGATGCGGAGAGCGAAACCGATGAGGCTATCGCTGAAACTTCTACTGAACGCCCCATCAGGAAACGTCTCTCTGACACGCGTTCCTCTATGACCCACAAATTTAGCGTGGGTGGTCATGAAGGCTACATCCATGTTGGGTTTTATGAAGACGGTAGCCCTGGAGAAGTCTTCCTCCGCATGAGCAAAGAAGGAACAGCCGTCTCCGGACTGATGGACTCTGTCGCGGTCCTCACCTCTATTGCGTTGCAGTACGGCGTGCCGTTAGAGTCGCTCGTTAATAAGTTCAGCCATGTCCGGTTTGAACCGTCAGGCTTTACATCTAACCCTGATATTCCGATGGCGAAGTCGATCATAGACTACGTTTTCCGGTGGCTCGGCACACAGTTTCTCGCTCAGGAACCACAAGGTGAGTCCCACATGGTAGATATGGATGCAGAGATGGTGCCTCCCGAGGAACTCCATCCCTACGGTCATGGTAGTAACGGTGACACAGATTCATGGTCGGCGCATGAGAAGCAAATTTCGCTCCAACACGCAGATGCTCCGCCGTGCCTTGAATGTGGTTCCCTTATGGTGAGAAGTGGGGTCTGCTATCGCTGCACGAATTGTGGTTCAACGAGTGGATGTTCTTAATTTCTCGTATTAACAAATTGGAGGCGCGCTTTGCAGGCGCGCCTCTTTTTTTGTCGACCCCCCTTTCGTAAGTCCCCAATTTCATTGTTTTAAGTTGACAGATAGGGTATAATAGGGAGGCTTGAGTTGAGTAGATGGTCGCGTCCCGATCGTAATTCAACCATCGGGATGAGGAAAGTCCGGACTCCACAGGGCAGGATGCTGGGTAACACCCAGGAGCGGCGACGCTATGGAAAGTGCAACAGAGAGTAGACTACAACGTCTCAAAGCGTTGTACAGGTGAAACGGTGCGGTAAAAGCGCACCAGTCCATAAGGTGACTTATGGAGCTTGGTAAACCCCGTCTGGAGCAAGGTAAATGGGGGACATATATAGGCGTGCCCGCCTCGTCCCCAGGTAACCGCTCGAGGTGGATGGTAACATCCATCCCAGATGAATGACCGTCACATACAGAATCCGGCTTATTCTCAACTCAAGCCTTCATTTTTTTTGAGAATATGACGCTGGAGGCAAAGCGGCCTCTGCAGGAACAGAGTGTTTCAAGAGTTCGGTGTTCCTTTCTTTCCGTATCCACCCCCACCGGGCGTCTCTATGCGAATGACATCACCCTCGCGTATAGAAATGGATACCTTCCCTGCTAATGGATGTTCTTCTCCATCAGAAATTAGCACGTTCCGTCCAGACTTCCCTTGTTCACCGCCTTGCAATCCGTAAGGACCCCGCGCCCGGCGTTCCGAAAGGAGGGTCACCTCCGCGTCTGTAAGAAGTCGTAATGCCCGAATGACACCATCACCACCTCGAAATTTTCCCGGACCGCCTGTCCCACGTCGAATTGCATACGCCGCCACCTGCATCGGATAGTTCGTCTCAATTGCCTCTATAGGTGTGTTCATCGTATTGGTCATGTGCGTATGAATGGCATCAATTCCGTTTCGGTTTGGGCGCGCGCCCATGCCGCCCGCAATAGTTTCGTAATAAGTAAACTCCTTCTGGCGTGAGACATCATACCCCCCTATCGTGAGGTTATTCATGGTCCCGGAACTCGCAGCGGGAATCTGATCAGGACAGGCTTGCGCCAATGCCCCGAGCAGAACATCAACAATACGCTGTGATGTTTCAACATTTCCCCCGGCAACTGCTGCTGGGAACTTTGCGTTCACAACGGTTCCCTCTGGCGCGACGACTCGGATCGGTTCTAAACACCCAGCATTGGCAGGAACGTCTGTACCGGCGATACATCGAAAGGCATAAAAAACAGCAGAGAGCGTAATCGCGTAAATAGCGTTAACTGAACCTTGGACCTGCTGAGCCGTGCCAGTGAAGTCAACCAATGCGGTATCATCTTCGATTTCAATCGCGACCCGTATCTCAATCGGTTCATCCGTGATACCGTCATTATCAAGCATATCAGTGTATGTGTAACGTCCGTCCGGGATTTCCCGAAGGCGTGCCCTGACCATCCGACTCGCATACGCGCACAGTTCTTGCATGTATTCCGTAATCTCTGGCGCACCATACTTGTCCATCATCTCCCGGAGTCGCCGTTCACCGACACGGTTCGCAGCGATTTGCGCTTCCATATCACCACGGCGTTCTTCAGGCGTGCGGACATTCGCGAGAATGAAGTCCCAAAGGTCGGTGTCCAATTCTCCACCTCGGATGAGTTTAATGGGTGGAATTCGGATGCCTTCCTGAATAACACTCGTTGCAATTGGCATGGAGCCCGGCGTCATCCCTCCTACGTCGGCGTGATGTGCGCGATTTGCAACAAAGAAGACTGGGCGGATAGAAGATTGGAAGTTTGGAAGACTGGAAGACTGGGACCCCTGTCCATCCTTCCATTCAGATTTCCTTCCACCCTTCCATTTTTCCATATCTCCATTTGAGAAGACAGGCGCGACGAGCGTGATATCCGGTAGATGAGTACCACCACGATATGGATCGTTAAGGGCAATCATATCACCCGGCACCATTTCTGTATGTGCAATAGCCGCGAGAACCGAAAGTGGCATGGAACCGAGATGCACAGGGATGTGAGCGGCTTGTGCGACCATCTTACCAGTATTATCAAACACGGCACATGAAAAATCAAGCCGTTCTTTGATGTTCGGTGAGAACGCCGTGCGTTGCAGCGTTACCCCCATCTCCTCGGCAACCGAGGTCAGCATATTTTTGTAAAGCTCAAGTTTAATAGGATCTGTGTTCATAGTGTTGTCTATGTCCGCGTCAGTTGGTAAATAGTGCCAATATTCAGAAGTTAGTTGCAATTTTAACACCCTCTCCTATAATATGCAAGGAAAGATTGGTTAGGAGGACCCCAGATGGAAAAAGTCAATATTGCGTTAATCGGCGCGGGCGGAATGGCAAACGGTGTCCATTATCCGTCACTCAGAGAGTGTGAAGATGTGAACCTTGTTGGATTGTGTGATATGGTTCCATCAAAACTTCAGGCAACAGCGGAACGCTTTGAGATTGAAGAAACATTCACCGACTATAAACAGATGCTTGAGAAGACGAGTCCCGATGCGGTGTATATCCTCATGCCGCCGCAACATCTATTCCCACTCGTCATCCACTGTCTCTCACAGCAACACCACGTCTTTATTGAGAAACCCCCCGGTGTTACACTTCACCAAACCAAAGAAATGGCACGCGCCGCAGAGAAAAACGACTGCAAGTCGATGGTAGGTTTCAATCGCCGCTTTATCCCCCTTTTGCGAGAGGTCAAAACAATAGTCGAAAAGCAAAGTCCGATCATTCAGTGCATGTCAACCTTCCACAAAAACACACCAGACGCACGCTATTACGACGGTGTGATCGACGTTTTAACATGTGATGCGATCCACGCCGTGGACGCTCTCCGATGGCTTGGAGGCGGTGAAGTGAAAGCCGTCGCGAGCGACATCAATAGTTTCTACTCCGAGCGCGAAAACAGCTTCAACGCGCTTGTTAAATTTACCAGTGGTGCCTCAGGTTATCTCTGTACCAACTGGGCAGTTGGAGGGCGTATCCACACATTTGAGATGCATGCGCGTGAGATTTCCGCCTACATCAACCCCGATCCGGGTGGACGCGCTATCCTTCATACACCCGAAGGCACAACTGAAATCACTCCTGAAGAAGCCGCGGGATCTGATGCCTCACATAGGGCTTACGGATTTTATGGAGAGAGCCGACATTTTGTCGACGCTATTCAACAGAACCAGCAACCGTTAACCTGCTTCGAGGACGCAGTCAAGACGATGGAACTCGTGACGGCTATCTATCAAAATCGGATAGATGTCTGAACAGCCAAGACGTAAAAATAAATTGGCATGTTTCTTGCTAAGAATAGAAATAATAGTAGGTCACTTGTGAAAACTATGGATATACAGCATATACCCGTTTTATGTGATAAAGTAATTGGCTTTCTCAGACCAAAACCGGAAGGTGTTTACATAGATGGCACTGTCGGATTAGGAGGGCATAGTGCCGCTATTTTAGAGGCCTCTGCACCGAACGGGCGTGTGATCGGAATTGATTTAGATGTTGAGGCTCTCACTGTCGCAAAAGACAAATTACACGCTTTCGGGGAGCGTTATTCTCTCATTAACGGTAATTTTGCTGAGATAGATGTCTTATTGGAAACCAGACACTCGGTTCATGCCGTAGACGGCATCCTGCTTGACTTAGGGGTGTCTTCCCTGCAATTGGACGCACCACACCGAGGTTTCAGTTTTAACCACACCGGTCCGTTAGATATGCGTATGAATAGCAGTCAACAGTCAGTATTGTCCCGCAAACCCACACGCGGCTTGCGTCGTAGTCAGCAAGAGCGGCTATCGGTTTCCATCAGCGATCAACCGTCAGCGAAAACCGCAAGCGTAACCGAGCGATCTTCATTACCATCTACCTCTTTATTGACGGCTGAAAGCCAACAAGCGAGAGCCTCCCTTACAGCCATGCAGGTAGTCAACAACAGCCCAATGGATACCCTCGTTGATATTTTCAAACGGTATGGCGAAGAGCGATTCGCGAAACGGATTGCCCATCGGATTATTCAGGCGAGACGCGGAACACCGATAGAAACGACAACACAGCTCGCAGAGATTGTCAAGCGAGCCGTCCCCAAGGGTGTCTCTAAAATCCATCCTGCGACTCGTGTTTTTCAAGCACTTCGCATTCATATCAACGCCGAATTGGAAAATCTTGCGATGGGTTTGGACGCTGCGATACAAATTTTGAAACCGAAGGGTTGTCTGTGTGTAATCACATTCCATTCACTTGAAGATAGAATAGTCAAACACTGTTTCCAAACATGTGCACGGGCGTGCGTTTGTCCACCGAAAACGCCCATCTGTATTTGTGAACACACGGCATCCGTGGAAATTCTCACGAAGCACCCTATATTACCAGATGCGGCTGAAGTTCAACATAACCCGCGAGCGCGTAGTGCTAAATTGCGTGTTGCTCGCAAATTGTAGGGCAAGGTGCCTTTATTCTCCGCCCTATGCAAGAAAAACGATTTTCTACCTATTAAATCTGGCACCCGTTCCTATTCAAACCTATAGAGGTTTGCAGGACAATGAATTTTAGAATTATAATGTATCTTAAATACAGTATTCAACGTTTAAAAAAATGAACTCTCGCCACCTAATGAACACGCGCGGAAAAGTTATAAAAGGACGTAGGGTCGAAGCATAGCGTCCGTTCTCTAACTCCGTTTAGATAGTTAAATAAATGCAAACATTACATAATAGTCATTCGACACGTATTACGAATACAGAAGACCCAAAACCGAAAAAGAGATTTCCGTTCGCGTATATTGTTCTGGTGCTATCTTTCTGTACTTTCGCTGGCAGCATCTGGTTCTCATCTTATGCCAAGAAAGTCGCTTTGCAACGACAACCGACTTATGAGAGACAGAAGCGTCAAGTTCAGGACGAAATTCATCGACTTGAATTGAAAGAATCAACCTTAACGGGTGTGCAAAGGATTCGGCAAATCGCGAGTGAGCTCGGAATGGTTGAACCCACCGAAGCCTCACAGGTAGTCTGGGACAAATAATTGAGTCTTTTAGCGTCAAGGTGCCCTTTTACGCCACTGGAAGGTAATCAAATCTACATTTTTAAATTAATTGGACAGGAAAAACATGAAAAACAATTCGCATTTATCTATCCGTCGACTGGTTTTCGTGCTTATTATACTGCAAGTGGGTTTCCTGTTATTGGTTGGCAAACTGTTCAAGGTACAGATCTCCAGCGATGTCGCACGTCAGGGACCGACTGGACACCCTTGGAACTCCACGCGCACAGCAACGATAAAACGAGGCAAAATTTTGGACAGACATGGGAATGTTTTAGCCCTGAGTCGTCACAGCCTCTCCGTCTATGCTGATCCGATGTATATGAAGACCGATCCGCGTGAAACTGCTCGTAGGCTTGCCCCGGTTCTGGGTGTTCCAGAATCTGAATTGCTTACCCAACTCCGCCGCAAGGATAAGCGGTTTGTATGGCTCAAAAAGGATATAGATTACGAGTTGCTCGACGAGATTCGAGCAATTGAGAAAGACATCCGTGGTATAAAGCACGAAGTTGAACAGCAACGAACCTATCCGAAAGGGAAACTCGCGGCTCAAGTCATTGGACATATAAACGATCAGAATATGGGTGAGGGAATTGAGTATCAGTATAACAATTATCTCTTGAGCGCGAGGCAGCGACAAGCGGCGCGGCGGGCAGAAGCCGCCCGTAATGAACCCATAAACTTGTTAACCAAAGGCGACTCTACTGACGATTATGGATATAGTGTCGTCCTAACGCTTGATGAATATATTCAGTACGTCGCCGAGAAAGAATTAGCAGCAGCATGCCGAAAATGGAACTCACCCCGCGGGACAGTCATCGTCTTGGCATCAAAAACCGCAGAGGTATTGGCACTTGCAAGCTACCCCTCATACGATTTGAATCATTACACACTCGGAAGCGAACAAGCAAAAAGGAATCTTGGTGTTTGGTTTGCGTATGAACCCGGTTCAATTTTCAAAATTGTTGCATCTTCCGCTGTCCTGAACGAGGGCATTATGAGCCCTGAGTCAACGGTTTTTTGTGAGAATGGACGGTACCGACTCTCAAATGGTAGAATCATCCGTGACGTATCTGGAAAAGGATGGCTCACCTTAGAACAAGTCCTCCACAAATCCAGTAATATCGGTATGATTAAAGTTGTGAAGGAATTGGGACATAAGAACTTTAGTGCTTACATTGAAAAGTACGGCTTTGGGAGAGCAACAGGCGTAGACTTGCCTTATGAACACAGCGGAAGTCTTTATGCCGTAAAGAACTGGGATACTCACTCCCTTGGCGCCGTTCCTTTTGGGCAAGGGATTATGGTGACCCCTCTTCAGATGGTGAGTGCGTTAAACGTCCTCGCGAACGGCGGGAAACTCCTCCGTCCATTTATGACCCGGGAAATCCGGGATAGTAGCGGAAAGGTTATTGAAAAGAAATATCCCATTGAAGTCCGACAGGTAATCCGCCCGACAGTCGCGAAACAGATGACAGAGATACTTGTCGGTGTGGTTGAAGATGGTAGTGGCAGGCGGGCACGTGTTGAAGGGTATCGCGTGGCAGGAAAAACAGGAACAGCCCAAAAAGCCGAAAAACATGGCAGAGGCTACGCAGGAAAAGAGATCATGTCCTTTATGGGGTTCCTACCAGCGGAGAATCCTATGGTATCAATAATCGTCATGCTCGATGAACCGAGAGGTGCACGCTTCAGTGGGCAAATCGCCGGACCTCTTTTTCAGCAAGTCGCCGCCCAAACAATGCAATACTTGAAACAAACTGAGTTTTTCGGACCCCAACTTCAAAAGTCCCCCGATTTTTCACCTGTTGTGACAAAACGATCACCGACGGGTACGACGCAAGCCTATAAACGCTTACGGGACAATGTGAAAGGAGAGGGGCTGTGAGGCTTCATGAACTGCTCCGCGGACTTAACATTACCACAAGTTCTGGATCACTGGATATTGATATTACTGGTGTTGTCAGCGACAATCGGAAAGTTAAACTCGGTAATGCTTTTGTCTGTTATCAAGGCATCAGTGTGGATAGCCACAACTTCATTCCAGATGCACTTCAAAAGGGAGCAGCAGTTGTCATTGGTGAAAAATCGATAACAACTATAGAGACACACGGAAAGCCGATTACCTATGTGCAAGTCCCCTGCGGGCGCCGAGCGATCTCCTTAATTGCCGCCAATTGGCACGGAAACCCCGCAAAACGTCTTAAACTCATCGGTATTACAGGCACTAACGGTAAAACTTCAACAGCACACCTCATACATGCCATACTCAAGGCAAGCGGACGGAAAACAGCACTCATTGGAACAGTCGGACACCAGTACACAAACGCCCAAGGTAAAAATAAAACACTCCCTGCTTCTCTCACAACTCCCGATGCTTTCGCACTCCATTCTCTTTTCCAGCAGTTTACGGAAGACGACGTAGAATACGTTACGATGGAGACCTCCTCACAAGGGTTAGCACTTCAGCGACTCGCAGGGCTGACCTTCGATACCGCTGTTTTTACCAACTTTACCCAGGACCACCTTGATTACCATCAAACGATGGAAGCATATTTAAAGGCGAAACTGATGTTGTTCGAGCAACTTGATAAGACAGGCGTTGCGATCTTGAACAGCGACTCACCGGTAGCGGAACGTATTGCCCATGCCTGCAAGGTTTCGGGGTTACAAACCCCTCCTACAATGTACGGTTTTGGTGAAAAAGCCGATCTATATGCCGAGGATATTAATTTTTCTCATAATCGCTTGGCGTTTACAGCGGCTACACCAAGCGGACGAATCCCTGTCAAGTTACGATTACTCGGAGAATATAACCTTTACAACGCCCTTGCCGCTATTGCTGTTGGGTTTCGTTACGATTGCCCGATCTCAGCAATTCAGGAAGGTCTTGCCACTACCGTCGTTCCGGGTCGGTTTGAACTTATTGACCACGGACAGGACTTCGCTGTCATCGTTGACTATGCCCATACACCCGATGGTTTAGAAAATGTATTGACTGCCGCTAAACGCGTTGCTGCACGTAATTTGATTTGCGTTTTCGGATGCGGTGGCGATAGGGATAATGGAAAGCGTCCTAAGATGGGGAATATTTCCGCCCAAATTGCGGATTATAGCGTGATTACTTCTGACAATCCGCGCACCGAAGACCCTGATGACATCATCGCGCAAATTGTGTCAAATTTACCACATGACACCAAATATATGTGTATTTCAGAAAGACGCGACGCCATCCATCACGCAATCGCGATGGCAAAATCCGGTGATGTTGTTGTAATCGCGGGTAAAGGACATGAGGATTATCAGGAAATTCATGGCAAAAGATTTCCATTTGATGATAGGGTTGTCGCTTCAGATTTTTTAGGGTAACCGTCAACCATCAGTCGTCAGCGGTCAGCAAGAAAGCCTCTTTGCTGACCGCTGAAAGCCGACAGCCATTAAAAAACATGCAAAATACGGAGATTAACGGTCTGAAGATCGCATATCAGGTTGCTGGAAAGGGCGACGTAGTTCTCCTCCTGCATGGCTGGGGTGGGGAAGCTGCAAGTTTTCAACCGGTTTTTGAGTGGATCGCACACTCTCATAAAGTCTACGCACTTGATTTGCCCGGGTTCGGTAAGAGTCAGGTTCCACCTACCGCGTGGAATACCTCCAACTATGCGCAGTTCGTTATAGCGTTTCTGGAGAAGTTTCGCATTCCGAAGGCTCACTTCATCGGTCACTCCTTTGGCGGTAGAATTTCTATTATCGTTTCAGCGGAATACCCCGAAAAAGTCGATAAACTTATCTTGGTTGACAGCGCGGGTATCAAACCGCGTCGAACCACAAAATACTATTTTCGCGTAGGTTTGGCAAAAATCGGTAAATCGCTCCGTCGATGCGGGAAATATGGTACTCTCATCGCAGATGCGGTGTCTGTACGCGCCGGCTCCAAAGACTATCAGAATGCTGGAGATATGCGTGCCACACTTGTCAAAGTTGTGAACCAAGATCTGCACCCGCTCTTGCCTCGAATAACCGCACCAACACTGCTAATCTGGGGGGAAGACGACAAGGATACCCCCGTGTCCTTCGGGCAAATTATGGAGAAAGAAATACCTGACGCAGGATTAGTCGTCCTAAAGGAAGCGGGGCACTTTTCATACCTCGATCAGTTTCCGCAGTTTTGTCGAATTGTCGCAAGTTTTTTAAACATCGGTTAAGTCCAACCCACTCTGGATCATGAGAGGCTTCTTCGTGGAAATCATCGGAGATCGCACCGAGAACCACTGCGGAATGAAATTAGGCTCTCCTTAAATGGCATAATTTGTCTTTGTTTCACATTTGGAGCAGAGACCACAGTGAATAACTAAAAAAATGGAAATGATAAGTATTATATCTTTTTATTTCGCGACGCTAACCTGTTTAGTCAGAGCTGTTATCAGGACTACGCGTGGACTCCATATCCTCCAACTCGATGGCTATAAGACGGGTCGGTACCTGAAGTGGATGCGTCAGCACCTGAGGAATTGTTTTGAAACTAAAGAAATCCTCATCATTGGTGGGATTCTCATCCTGACAGCGTTCTACCCACAATATAACGATACGTGGCTATTTCCTGTGCTGTGCTTGGCTGGGGGAGGTTTCCAAATCTACATGAGCACGCAACGGAAAAAAGTTGAAGCAAAAAAGCCGCTCGTTTACACAGCACGCGCGAAACGGGTGTTTGGACTCTCAATCTGCCTACTCGTTGGCATCGCGACAACACTCGTGTTGATAGCAAAAACGAGTCCGTGGCGAATTGCTATCTTCCTCTTTAGCGAAATAACCGTCATTAATCTAACGATTGCTAATCTTCTTATCTACCCTTTGGAACGGACGATAAATGGGGCGTATCTCCTCTCAGCAAAAAAACGAATCAAGACGTTCCAGCCCAAAGTTATCGGGATTACAGGAAGTTACGGCAAGACGAGTACCAAGTATATCCTACATCAAATTCTGTCCGAAAAATTTAACACTTTGATGACACCCGATAGTTACAATACACCAATGGGTATCTGCAAGGTTATCCGCGGGGAACTTACCGCCGAACATGAGATCTTTATCGTTGAAATGGGGGCTTACAAACGTGGTGACATCCGAGAGTTGTGTAACTTAGCATCCCCCCAAATCGGCATTCTCACGGCTGTTGGACCTCAACACTTAGAACGATTCAAAAGCATAGAGAATATTGCCAAAACGAAATATGAGTTGATTGAGTCCCTCCCATCGGGCGGGCTCGCAATCTTCAATTGCGACAATGAAATCTGTGCTGGACTCGCCAATAAACGGGAGAAAGATGGCAATCCAGTGCGTCGGTACGCGACAGAACCCTTTCCTGTCGCCTCAGCTTCGGAGCATGTCGAACTAACTGCCACAAACATTCAACACACCGACGCAGGTCTTACTTTCACAATACACACATCTGTCGGTACCGCAGAAATTCGGACCCCTCTTTTGGGCAGGCATAACGTATCTAACATCCTCGCGGCAACGGCAGTCTCAATAGAGTGTGGAATGACGCTTGAGGAGATTCGGGTAGCAATCGCTAACGTTGTTCCAGTCCCACACCGCTTGCAATTGACCGCCAGCGAAGGCAGCGTAACCATCATTGACGATAGTTTCAACTCGAATCCGGTCGGTGCGAAAGCGGCACTTGAAGTCCTCACCGAGATCCAAGGTGGTAAAAAAGTGTTAGTAACACCTGGGATGGTAGAACTCGGCGAAAGGGAATACGAAGAAAATAAGCGTCTCGGAGAACACGCAGCCGATGTCTGTGATTTGGTCATTTTGGTGGGTCCTAAGCGGACTACCCCGATTTTAGACGGTTTGAAAGCCGTCCAATATCCAAACCAACAAATCATTGTCGCACTCAACCTCGAAGAAGTTAAACAACATTTAGCAACACAAGTGCAAGCCGGTGATGTTGTCCTTTTTGAAAATGACCTCCCGGACACCTATAACGAGGAACAGCAGTCGGTTCTCCATCAGTAATCAGCAGTCAGCAAAGAAGGGGCGGCCACAAGGGCAGCCCCTACGATGGTTTTCGATAAAAAAATGTCAAAACACAATGTAGCCGTTGTGTAGGACCTATCAAACTCTCAATTTTCGGCAAGTGTGCAAACTGGAAAGTTTGCCCTACAAAAACCTTTTCTTGATGAGTTTGTGCCTGACTTCCTACTTCAACGTCCACTGCCTCCAAACGAGGTCTTACCGAAACTCCACAGGCGTTTTACTTCTCCTCGCAACTCGTGGCGAAGTTTAAGGGGGTTGGGTTTTCTATACAAGTCTTGACTGGGGTCGGGCTTTTGTAAAAGCCACATTGGTAATTCCAAGTCAATTTTTACGTGATATTGTAATCATACAATTTTTGATGAAAGAAGTCAACAAAAATGAATAAAAATGTAGCCCTTATATTTGGTGGATGCACACCTGAACATGAAGTCTCAATCGTAACAGCACACCAAGTCTGTCTCGCCCTACAAGACTTCAGTAGTGAATCGGGCGGGCATCAGGTTATCCCTATTTATGTCACGAAAAACGGCGAATGGTTAACCGGCGACGCACTTGGCGATTTGTCCGCCTTTACTGATGGAAATTTGCCACACCCATCCGACTTCGACAAAGTCAGCGTTGAATTTCATCCGAACCCGCAATTTGTTGTTACCGCTAAACATTGGCTCGGGCAGAACGTTCGGAGAAGAACTGTTCTTCCGGTAGATGTCGTCTTTCCAGCAATACACGGCATGCATGGCGAAGATGGAACGCTTCAAGGGTTACTTGAGCTTATGAATCTGCCTTACGTCGGGGCACGAGTCGTCGGCTCTGCTGTCGGCATGGATAAAATCATGATGAAGGCAATTCTCAACGAAAATGAGCTTCCAATACTTCCGTATTTATGTTGGACCCATCATGATTGGGAGACGCGCCGTGACGAACTCATCAAAAAGGTGGAAGCCTCGCTTTCTTATCCACTGTTTGTCAAGCCTGCAATGAGCGGCTCAAGTATCGGGGTCAGCCACGTTAAAAATCAGGATGAACTTTGCGCTGCTGCGGAAGTTGCAGGACATTATTCACGCAGAATCCTCGTCGAAAAAGCGGTCGAAAATCCTCTCGAAATCAATTGTGCCGTAATGGGGATGGACGCTCCAACAGCCTCCGTTTGTGAGCAACCTGTGACACAGGCAAATTTTCTCAGTTTTGACGATAAATACATCCATCAAGAGGGAGAATCTTCAGGAATGGCAGGTGCAGACAGGAAAATTCCTGCACCCATTTCAGAAAAGTTAACGTTACATATACAAAATCTTGCGCTACAGACCTTTCAGGTTTTAGATTGCGCTGGTGTAGCACGTATCGACTTCCTCGTAGATGCAAACGAAAACGTTTACGTAAATGAAATCAACACCATTCCTGGATCGTATAGTTACTATCTGTGGACACATCAAGGCATTGCGTTTCCGCAACTTGTATCGGACCTCATCGATTTAGCACTTACGGCACATGCAGAGAAAAATGCGTTAACCTATACATATACGACGAACCTCCTAAGCCAAGCAGGGGCGAGTCTTGCCAAATTGAAGAAAGGCGATAAGTTAGGTTTTTAATTTATCGCCTCTTGGACTGCTCTCCATTTCATTACGAGCAGGTTTCTGGTAAAGTGGCGACTGAAATAAGGTTTTTAATTATTCCTTGCGGTTCGGTCAGGTAAGTTGATGGTTTCACGTTCTTTTCCGTAGATCCGCCTGCGCCGTTGTTGCAGGCTGCTGTCTTGGGTAAACCAAAATCCGTAGCCCGTAATGTAATGGAGGGGTTTTGCTTGGGGTTTTTGATAGGGCGTTTCCCTTTCTTCAGATTTGAGAAACGCACGTCAAAGTCCAAACGCACGCTGTTACGCCGCAAGGTATAATTAAAATATATGTTTTATCATCTCCTATATGAGAATCTCGTTGAAGTCTTTTCGCCATTCAACATTTTTCGCTACATCAGTATCCGAGCGATTTATGCAACGGCAACATCGCTGGTTATCGCGCTTGTCTTGGGACCGTTCATGATAAATCGGCTCAAACAACTTCGGATCGGCGAACACATACGCGAAGAGGGACCAAAAGATTACCAGAGCAAAGCAGGAACTCCAACAATGGGAGGCGTGCTTATTATCGTTTCCGTCCTGATATCGGTAGTGTTCTGGTCGCGTTTGGATCAACCGTATATCTACTTGATGATTCTAACAATGCTCTGGTTCGGTGGACTCGGATTTATAGATGATTACAGCAAATTGGTAAAACAACAATCCTTAGGACTCCGAGGCTGGCATAAGATTGGACTTCAAACCGTAGGCGCGTTAGTAATCGCTGGCTATCTTTACCAGTGGGGTCCTGCACAGACTGGAGATTTAACAACACGAACATCGTTGTTCCTTCCTTTTTTTAAAGAGGTTCAGCCAAATTTAGGTATCCTGTTTATCCCCTTTGCAACGCTGGTCATAGTCGGTGCCTCTAATGCTGTTAATCTTACCGATGGAATGGACGGGTTAGCAATTGGATGTACCCTATTTGTTGCGGGGACCTTAGGCATAGTCGGGTACATGACAAGCCACAGTGAGATTGCAGCGTACCTGAACATCTTTCACCTACCAGTAGGAGGAGAAGTTACAACAGTTTTCTGTGCAGCGTTAGTCGGTGCGGGCTTGGGATTTTTATGGTATAATGGGCATCCCGCGCAAGTCTTTATGGGAGATACTGGATCGCTGGCACTCGGCGCCACACTTGGAACAGTAGCCGTGCTTATAAAGCAGGAATTTCTACTCGTGATAGTCGGTGCCATTTTCGTCGCTGAAACATTATCGGTTATCATCCAAGTCTGGTCATTCCGTACATTTGGCAAACGCGTGTTCAAGATGTCTCCTATCCACTACCACTTCCTGCTCTCAGGGTGGAAAGAATCCAAAGTTGTCATCCGATTTTGGATTGTGGGGCTTATTCTGGTCTTAATAGCCTTAAGCACATTGAAACTTCGGTGAGGAATGGCTGTCAGCCGTTAGTAGTTCGCGTAGCAGTTACGGGCGTTTTTACTGCCACAAGCGAGTGGCTAACAGTCAATGACTATGATGCAATTACAAGGAAAGCGGGTTACAGTTTTTGGCTTGAATCGAAGCGGGATCGCTGCGGCGAAATTACTATATTCATACGGTGCCTTTGTTACACTAACAGACACGCGTTCTCGTGAAGCACTCTCAGTAGAAATTGCCACGCTCAATGCGTCCTCAGAACCAAGCAAAGCACAGACTGCTAACAACAAGTTTTCGGACACCTACAATCCGTATCGAACATATTTCAGTGGACATCCTTTGGAATGCATTACAAACACAGATTTTATAGTGGTTTCCCCGGGTGTACCGCTTGATATTCCCATCCTGTGCGAGGCGCGGTCGAGAAACCTCCCAATCCTCGCAGAATTGGAGGTTGCCGCGAGCGTGTGTCCAGCGACCATTGTCGCCATCACCGGCACGAAAGGTAAATCAACAACGACGCTACTTACAGCTGCCATACTAAAAGCCGGTGGTAGATTCCCAAACGTTCGTGTTGCTGGCAACATCGGGGTTCCATTGGCAGCGGAGGTTCAAAACCTTACAAGTCGAGATATAGTCGTTGTTGAGGCAAGTAGTTTTCAGTTGGAAAGCACCGTGACCTTTCATCCAAAGGTTAGCGTCGTACTCAATTTGTCCCGCGACCACTTGGACAGGCACAAAACAGTGTCCGCCTATCGTGAGGCAAAACAGAAAATTTCCGACAACCAGACAACTGCAGACTGGATAGTTCTCAATGATTCAGAGGCATCTGTCAAGGATTTCGCCGCATCAACATCGGCAGAAGCGATCTATTTTACAGACAAAGGTGCTCCCCAAAATCTGTCGTTCTCAGGAACATTTAAAGACGGTTCGGGACTTTTCGTGCAGCAGAATGGAACACGCGAGAAAATATGTGACATCGTGGACATTCCACTTCCAGGAGCGCACAATGTCCAGAACGTCCTCGCCGCTATCGCTGTAGGACGAATTTTTGGTGTAACAGACACAGAAATCCGAGAAGCACTTCAACGCTTCGATCAGTCGCATCCGGCTTTATCCCATGCTTTTGAGTTGGTAAGGACTTTAGAAGGTGTCCGATTTATAAATGACTCAAAAGCGACAAACGTGGCGGCGGTTAAAGCCGCTCTTGAATCGTTAGTAGACTCTCAGGTTTTACTCATAATGGGCGGATACGACAAGGGTAATGATTACAGACCTTTGCGTGAAATCGTTCAAACTACGGTTAAAGGTGCGGTAATGCTCGGCGAGTATACCGAACAGATTGAAAAAACCCTCGCCGATACCACAAAAATAATGAAAGCGGAAACAATGGCAGAAGCTGTGCAGATGGCACATAA
This sequence comes from Candidatus Poribacteria bacterium, assembly GCA_965232545.1. Classification (GTDB taxonomy): domain Bacteria; phylum Poribacteria; class WGA-4E; order WGA-4E; family WGA-3G; genus WGA-3G. Next base: position 4,464,967 of record OZ246979.1, on the reverse strand, counting down.
ACACGCGGCATCGGGCGATGTCGTCTTGTTGTCCCCGGCGAATGCAAGCTTTGACATGTATCCCGATTATAAAGCAAGAGGCACTGATTTTAAAGAAGCAGTTGACGCGCTCCACCCTAAGGGCACCAGCTGAGATCGAGATCCAAAACACCAAGCCTGAAACGTTTTTCTAACCATGGACTCCTGGGCTGACTCTTACGGAAAGAACATCAAAATCCAATTTATCGTCAGTTAACCGCAAGGAACACAAAAAAATGGCACGCAATTACCAAAACTCTGCCCGTAACAATAAGAATCGTAAATCCAAATCAAAATTTGGGTTTAAATGGACAAACACGCGCGTCTATTCCGTTGTAGAGGAGCAGCAGAAACAGGCAGTAGAACCATCCCCTCCGCAAAATTTGGGAGGAATGGATAAAGGGTTGATCGCTCTCACGCTCTGCCTAATTGCAATAGGTATTCTGATGGTATACAGCGCAAGTCATCTTCTCTCTTCAAGACATTATGATGGCTATAGTTACCGTTATCTACAGATACATATCATTGCGTGCGCCATTGGTTTAGTTGGCATGTACCTTACTTCCCATCTACCCTATAGGCTCTATGCGAGGTTCGCAAACATCTTCCTAATACTCGCCTTTATAGGATTATTATTGGTTTTCGTCCCAGGTTTAGGTGCAAGCGTACAAGGCGCGGAAGGCGGTAGATTTAAACGCTGGATTAATATAGGATTGCCCATCAATTTTCAACCTGTTGAATTTGCGAAAATAGCGTTGGTTATGCATGTAGCAAATTTCATAAGCCGTAACCCAGAACGTGTCAAGAGTTTTTTCAACGGTGTACTTCCGAATATCTTAATTGTAGGGGTCGCTTTTGGTCTTGTATACATCCAACCAGACTTTGGTTCAGCGTTCTTATTGGTAGTAACCGTCTGTATCGTGCTATTTGTCGGCGGTATGCGTATCTGGCACGTGCTAACACTCGCCGGCGCGGGGGGAGGCGCCCTCACTTTGCTCATCGTTCGGGATTCGTATAAACTAAAGCGGCTCATGGATTACATGGCAATGTTGAAATCCCCAGATGCGACGAGCTATCACTTAACACGTTCACTGGATGCCCTCGAAAGCGGCGGACTCCTCGGTTTAGGAATCGATAGCAGCCTTCAGAAAATATCACGTCTTCCCTATCCACACACAGATTTTATTTTCGCAGTCTTAGGTGAGGAATTCGGGTTTATCGGTGCAGTGACAGTGACGCTTATTTTCATGCTTTTTGTATGGCGAGGACTCCATATTGCCCGGCACGCGAATGATCTATTCGCTTCTTTGCTTGCCACCGGAATTACGGCACTCATCGGTCTCCAGGCATTTATTAACATCGGTGTTGTGACAGGCTTGTTGCCAACAAAAGGGATCACATTACCGTTTATTAGCTACGGTGGTTCATCAATCGTTCTAAGTATGGTCAGCGTCGGGATCCTTTTGAATGTATCACGTAGCAGCAGTAAAGCGCAGCCTGACCCCGATTGAAGTGAGCGTCTCATTTAGTGAGAACCAATAAAAGAAACTGACAAATCGAAAATCAAAACACCAACCTGAAACGAAGTGGAAGGGTTTTTGTTTAAGAAATGCCCAAGCAAAACGGTGTTTCTTCAACGCTACGGAACGGAATATGAAACCTCAGATGCATTCTATCGAACCTCAAGGAAAATTAAAAAATTCTAAGCGTTACGATAGAAATTTATCAAAAACCGACGACCCCAGCTTACTGACACTGCAACAGCGTGCAACACACACAAAAATCGTTATCGCTGGCGGTGGAACAGGCGGGCATATCTATCCCGCGATTGGTATCGCCCAAGCACTGCAACGCTTGGATACTACAGTAGACATTGCATTCATCGGTGGTTCGGACAAATTGGAATCAACACTTGTTCCAGAACACGGGTTCCGTTTCTTGCCTATTTCGGTTGCTGGGTTTCCGCGTCGCCTCACTTTCCAGTGGTTACCAACCATCTGGAAGGCATTTCATGGACTTATTCAGTCATTGCGATATATGAAGGAGTTGAAACCAGACGTTGTTATAGGAACGGGGGGATATGTTTCAGGTCCGGTTCTGTTAGCCGGTCTTCTGTGCAAAATTCCAATTGCTATCCAAGAACAGAATGCTTCTGTTGGCTTAACGAACACTATATTGGCACGATGGGCGGATGTCGCCTACCTTGCCATGGAATCGGTTCGCGAGAACAATTCGTTCCGACGAACCACAAATATAGAGATAACAGGAAACCCTATTCGTCCTGCAATCACCGCATTCCCAAGATGCGAGGAGACCTACAGAAGGTTCGGATTGCACCCAGAACGGAAAACTATTTTTGTGATGGGCGGCAGTCAGGGCGCCCATGCTATCAATGAAGCGATTGTAGCAGCACTACCACATTTAGTCGAATATGCCGACCAGATCCAGATCGTCCATCAAACTGGTGCAATGGAAGTAGAAAAGGTTCAAACGGCGTATGACCGGATACTCGCTTCGCATCGAACCCTCAACTCGACTCCGACACAAGGCAACAAAGCACGAGTTGAGGGTTCAGGATTCCTATATTGTGTCAAACCTTTCTTTGATACTGTCGAGGAAATCTATAGCATCGCAGACGTCATGGTGTGCAGAGCCGGAGGAATGACGATCGCCGAGGTAACCGCATGTGGTATCCCCGCAATTTTCATACCCTTACCCTCACAAACCGGAAACAATCAAGTCTTAAATGCTCACACTGTTGCAGAAGAGGGTGCGGCTGTTGTTCTTGAACAAGATGACTTCACAGTAGAGGTATTGGTTAAAAACCTAACGAACATGACCATGGACGGAAATACGCATGAACAGATGGTAACGGCAAGCCGAGCACTCGGTAAACCACATGCCAGCGATGACATTGCCGAGTCGATTCTCTCAAGAATGGTAATCAGCGATCAGTTATCGGTTAAAAGAGAGCTGTGATTGTAGGACTACCCCCTGTGGCTGCCCAACACCTCTTTCAACTGAATGCTAACAACTGTTCTCACTACGAAACATGATACTATTCTTCTGGCTGCCATTAAAACCGTACAAGTTACAGAAAACTATCAACCGGATCGGTAACCCGCCTGTAATGTAATGGAAGGCGGTCAGAGGAGCCATAATTAAAAAGATGTTTGGAAAAACACGACATATTCATATCATCGGTATCGGAGGTGCCGGATTAAGCGGCATCACTGAGATCTTGCTGGATCTCGGATTCCACGTCACCGGCTCAGATATCCGCAAGTCATATACCACGGAACACTTGCGTGGACGCGGAGCAACTATCTATTATGAGCATGCCGCATCCCACATACAAGGTGCCGATGTCGTCGTTTTTTCCCCTGCTATTCCGCCTGAAAATCCAGAACTCCTCGCTGCAGAAACGCAGAAAATTCCAATCGTTAGAGGCGCGGAGATGTTGAACGAAATCACTCGAATGCGCTACAGTGTTGCCGTCAGCGGAACACACGGAAAAACAACTACAACAGCTATGACTGCGACAGTCCTTGCCAGTCTTGATCCGACAGTTGTCGTGGGTGGGAAATTCATGAATGGCAGTCACGCTCGAAGTGGCAAAGGCGATGTTATGGTAATAGAAGCAGATGAGGCGTACGGTTCAATTGAGATGTTTTATCCGACTGTTGCTGTTGTTACGTCGGTTGATGCTGACCATCTGGATTATTACAATAGCATTGACGAGATTGGTGAAACCTTTCTCAAATTTACCAATAAAGTTCCCTTCTACGGCACGGCAGTTCTCTGCTTGGATGCCGAGAACATTCAAAGCTTTATCCCGCGGGTTAAAAAGCGTTATATTACCTACGGACTTGAGACGCGAGCGGATTTGATCGCTGAAGGTATTACCGTGGAAGGTCCGACATCTCGTTACCGAGTTCGCAAAAATGGACACCTCTATGGCGAAATTTACCTTAAAATGCCGGGTCGCCATAATATTTCTAATTCTTTGGCAGCAATAGCCGTTGGACTTGAACTTGATATTCCTTTCGATCAAATTCGGGAGAGTCTTGAGTCATTTCAGGGTGTACATCGTCGCTTTGAAATACTTGGTGAAGTTAACAACATCATTGTCGTTGACGATTATGCACACAATCCAGCAAAGTTGAAAGCCGCATTGAGCGGTGCGCGCGACGGATATAAGCGTCGTATCGTCGCCGTTTTTCAGCCGCATCGATACCAACGCGTCAGAGATTTAGCAGATGAGTTCTCTCGCTCTTTTTATCAAGCAGATGTCCTCATAGTCACCTCAATCTACAGTGCCGGTGAGGTGCCTATTGAAAACGTCACGGCTGAAAAATTGGCAGAAGCGATACAATCACATGGACATCGCCACGTTTACTATGCGCCAGACACAGATGAAATTCTGGACGTTCTGATGAAAATAACACAACCAGAAGACATTGTCATTACGTTGGGGGCAGGGGACATCAGTAAAGTAGGACACGAGTTCTTAAATAGACTTCAGGGGGAATAGTTATCGTGCTTCGCAGTGAGAATAGTTTTCAGCTAAAAACGGCTCTTGAGAGTCCTTAGAACTGACGACTCCTAAAAGAGGGTTTTGATAGCCCTAACACTTCTTGGAACTGACGACTGATAACTGATAACTAATGACAAGGTCTTCGTTCTTCGGTAAAAAGCGGAATAGATATACACGGCAGACTTCAATGCCCGCGCGACGGCTTGGTACACACCCCAACGCCAAAATATACATGTGGCGGCGTATCATTCTCGCCATTGCGGTTATAGTTACATTATCGTTTACAGGAAAAATCGTCCTCGGTTTTTTTAGCACTGAATATGTTTCACTTGAACTTTCAGGAAATATACACTATACTGATGTACAAATCTATGATGTATTAGGTGACAAGTTAGAAAATATCGTCACTGATTCCGAAAAACAAACAGCTGACTATCTAAAGGAAAACTTGAGCTACATTAAAGAAGTACATGTCGTTAAACATGTGATGAAGCGGATACTCACTATTGAAGTCACTGAACGCGAACCTTTTGCTCTCCTGGGGTTTGGTAATGTCTCGCAAACTTTTCAAGCGCACATGCTCAGCGTACAAACGTTAGGTAATAAATTATCCACTATAAGTGCGCTACTCGATAGTGATGTTTCATTTTTTCTGGTAGATAGCGAAGGACATGTGTTGAAAAATATAGAGGTTGAGGAAACAGGTCAATGGAGATTCGAAGGGATACCTGAAGAAATGGCGATACTTCTGGTAATGAGCAATGAACTACCAAGAATTGGTACTGCTGTTCAGAGAAGCGAGGTTAAATTGGGATTAGAGGTTTTAAAGACCGCCATACTCCAGGAACCAGCACTTGCGGCAAAAATACGGATTATTGACGCGAGTGACCCCCAAAAAACTAAGATACAGATTGATGCGCTGCCTGTACCAGTATGGTTTGCTGGAGACACCATCGAATCTGGACTTTATCATATTGCCCTGCTTCTAAAACAGCACAAAACTCGGATCCTTGAACTTATTGATGAGATCCCGAGCGCCAGAAAGCCATATCTTGACGTAAGGTACCAAGATGCCCTCTACTTGGGGGGTTATACCAAAAGCAAGTAACCTTATCTATAAGGACCTACAGAATGCTCCGCACCTGTTTACGGTTTCCTTTGATATCTAAAGAAGAAGGAGGTGAAAATAATTTAAATGCCAAAACAAAATATTATCGCAGGACTTGATATCGGTTCGAGCAAAATTTCGGTAGTTGTTGGGAATACGCTGCACGGGGCTACCCAAAAAATAGGAATTATCGGTGTTGGTCACGCGCCTTCCGAAGGACTCCGCAGGGGAGTCGTCGTTGACATCAACCAAACAGCCGAGGCCATCCGTAAAGCCATCTCCAGTGCTGAATTGATGGCAGGCGTGAAAATAGACGCCGTCTGCGTCGGTATTTCCGGTGAACATGTCATTGGGCAAACGTCACATGGGGTTGTTTCCATCGCAAATACTGAGATTTCAGAGGAGGATGTTGACCGAGCGATGATAGCGGCGAAGGCAATCTCCATTCCCGCGGACAGGGAAATACTGCATGTAATCCAACAGAATTTCGTCGTTGATGCCCAGAGTCGTATTAGAGAACCTATCGGTATGTCTGGCGCGCGTCTTGAAGCTTACGCCTATATTATTACAGGTGGCACAACGGCTATTCAAAATTTGCTCAACAGTATCGAAAAAGCAGGCGTACCTATAGTTGAAACACTTGTCGCTGCACCTCTCGCGGCCACACAAGCTACCATCTCAAAGGATGAGCGTGAAGTTGGCATCGCACTTGTTGACATTGGTGATGGAACAACTGAAATTATCGTTTACAAAGAGGACTCGATCGAACATACAGCAGTAATTCCTGTCGGAGGACAGCACGTTACCAACGATATCGCGCAATACTTAAAAGTCACACTTCCAGAAGCGGAGGAACTTAAACTTCACCGCGGCTGTGCTTGGACAGAATTAGTGGATCCCGATGAAGTTAGATCCATTCCAGTCGCGAGTGATTCAACGCCACCGCGTTTCATCGACCGGATTGAACTTGCTCAAATTATTGAGTACCGTATGGCTGAAATTTTGGACGCAATCGGTGACGAATTAGGTGATATTCCGCTTCCAGGCGGACTCGTGCTCACTGGTGGTACCGCACTCATGGACGGTTTGCAAGAACTCGCTGAAGCTATGCTTCAGTTGCGTGTCCAGATCGGATACCCGCGTGGCTTGCAAGGCTTGACTGACCGAGTGAACCATCCAATGTACTCCACAGGAATAGGGCTCGCTCTTTACGGCGAGACTTTACGGCAGTTAGAACGTGAACACAACGCACGTCACGGAGGGAATGCATTTGGATCACTCCTGCAACGCGTCAAAGAATGGTTCGGATATTAAGCGTCTTGCGAACTATTGAATCGGACGAACCCACTCATGCCAAACTTGCCGCAACGCTTGACTTAACTTGGCTAATAGCGTATAATTTAATGTGAAAAAGCGAATTCATGAAAGTTATTAAGGAACCTCGGTCCGGAGATTGAGGCTGAAAAGAAGCAATCAGCAGTCAGCACTCAGCAAAAAGGCCTTCGTTAAACGAAAACCTCTTCTACTGACGGCTGAAAGGATTTTTGAAAAAAAATCCGACCTGATCGCTGGCAGCTAATATAAGGAGGAATTAGGTTGCTGTGTCCTTGTTATAGTAACTGAAATCCAAAATGATAGAATTTGAACAGGAAGAATTTGAAAGTCTACGTGCAAAAATTAAAGTTATTGGGGTCGGTGGAGCAGGTGGAAACGCTGTGAAACGTATGATTGAAGCAGGACTTACTGGCATAGAATTTTACGCCGTCAATACCGACCAACAAGCACTTGTGACCTGCCGCGGTGCCACCCAAATCCAGATTGGTGTCAACACAACCGAGGGCTTAGGTTCCGGCGCAAACCCCGATATTGGTAGAAAAGCCGCCGAAGAAGACAGAGAACATCTTCAAACTATCGTAGAGAACGCAAATATGGTCTTCATCACCGCAGGTATGGGCGGTGGGACTGGTACCGGCGCGGCACCACTCATTGCGACACAAGCAAAAGAACGTGGCGCACTTACGATCGGAGTTGTGACACGTCCGTTCAACTTTGAGGGACAACGTCGCTCAGCTACTGCCGAAGAAGGACTTGATGAACTCCGAGCCGCCGCTGACTCCGTAATTGTCGTACCAAACCAGCGTCTCATTGACACCATGGACAGGAAGCTCCCAATCCGAGAAGCATTTCGTATGGGAGACCAGATTCTTTTACATGGCGTTAAAAGTATATCCGACATCGTTACTGAATCAGGCGAAATTAACGTTGACTTTGCCGACGTTGAATCCATCATGCGAAACGCAGGGAGCGCATTGATGGGCATGGGACACGCGACAGGAGACAACCGCGCTCAAATTGCCGCAGAACAAGCGATTAGCTCACCTCTCCTTGAGCAAACTAATATTGCCGGTGCCGTCGGTATGATTGTGAACATCACCGCACCGCCCGATTTCATGATGCACGAACTCGATGATGCTATGGGTGTCATTCAGGATACCGCACCTGATGCACAAATTATTTTTGGACTTGTTTATAAAGATGAATTGGAACTTGGAGATGAAGTCCTTGTAACCGTCATTGCAACAGGGTTTGATAGTGTTATGGGGCAAGCTCACCAGATCGATGATGACACAGATACCTATCAAAGGCAGCCACAAGGTCTTCCATCAAGTCCCAGCAGGGCGAGACAGAGTACCCCCAGAACGCCGCCATCCGATAGCCCGAGGATCCCGGGTCGTGGACGAAGGGCAAATGTCGAACCACCCATAGAGGAGGATAAGGCTCCCCAAAACAATCAGCAAAAACCTACCCGAGGAAGAGATCAAGGCTCGCAGCAGCGTGAAACAGATTGGGAAATTCCTGCTTTTCTGCGCGTTCAAAAAAGACGGGGGAATGATAAATAGGAATTACCTCTACACCGACTCCTATCGCTTCTGATTCCCTGATTGAGATTCCTTAAAAACTTACGTCGCACTGTGTTTTGATAACACAGTGCGGCGTGTATCGCTTTTTCATTTTTCGCCTGCAAACACATTTTTTTAGCGTGACCTTTTTGCTTACGGGCACATTTCAAGTAAAGGAATCGGGGTTAGAAACCCCTCCTACAAAACCTGAGGCAACAGTGAATCTATACCAACATTATCAACACTTGCGCAGTGAAGAGCACGGCGCACATAACAACTTTAGAAAACCTAACAAATTCGCGCTGGTCTATCCGAGCACGTATGCGCTTGGTATGTCAAGTCTCGGTGTCCAAGTTATGTACGCGATACTCAACAACCGACCGGATACCGCTTGCGAACGCGTTTTTATTCCTGAGCCTGACTATCTTCGGAAACTTGCCTCTCAAAGAAAGGCTCTCTTTTCGTTTGAAACACAGACCTCTTTGAACCAATTTGACATCATCGGGTTTTCAGTCTCCTTTGAATCAGATTATGTGAACATTCCTCGCACGTTAGAGTTGGCGAACATACCACCGCTTGCTGAAGCACGAACAGAATGGGATCCGCTCGTCATTGCTGGTGGCATTAATATCTCCTACAACCCAGAGCCGATTGCCGACTTTGTTGATGTTTTTGTCGTCGGTGAAGCCGAACTCGTTATCCATCAACTCATGGCACATTTCGACGAGTGGAAAAAATCCGGCGCGCCAAAGAGTGATTTGCTCGAAACACTTGCCACTGTTCCAGGACTTTACGTCCCACATTTTTACGATGTAACCTATCGCGACGATGGCACGATTGATGCCGTCTCACCAAAACCCGGTATATCGCCTCAGATTCGTGCAGGAGCTGTCCCAAAACTTGATGACGTCGAAACCTGCACGCACATCCATACACCTAACACCGAATTCGCAAATGCGCATCTCATTGAAATTGTACGTGGGTGCGGTAGGCAATGCCGTTTCTGTGTCGCAGACTATGCCCGTCGATGGCCAAGACATCGCTCTGTAGAGAGCACGCTTGCGTTGGCGGAACGCGCACGCGGCATTACAGATAGAATCGGACTCGTCGGAGCCTCTATCTCTGACCATCCGCAAATCGATGATATCGCCACAGGTCTCGTCGAACGTGGATTTCGGATTTCTTGTGCCTCGCTCCGTGCTGAAACTGTTCGTACACCGCTGCTCGATGCTCTCGCAGACAGCGACCAAGGGACCATCACTATCGCCCCAGAAGTTGCGACTGAAGAACTCCAAAAGGTCGTCAATAAAGCGATTCCACGTGAACGCCTCTATCATGTTTTTGAGGAAGCACTGAAACGTGATATCCTCAACCTTCGCCTATATTTTCTCATCGGTGTCCCACATGAAACACCAGCGGATGTAGAAGCCATTGTTGATATGGCAAAGGAGATGCGAACCATACTTCTCCCGCATGCAAAGCGAACAGGGAAAATAGCCCGTATCAGCTTTACCATTTCACCCATGGTGCCAAAACCACACACGCCCTTCCAGTGGGTAGCAATGGAACCTCCGAAAACCATCTCCCGGAAACTTGATTTTCTGAAACGCGAAATTAACCAACTTGGTAGCATCAAAGTCGGCTCCGCAAGTGCCAGACTCGCACACCAAGAAGCAGTCTTTGCACGTGGCGATCGGCGACTTGGGAAAGTTATCCTTGAACTTGCACACGGCGTGTCATGGAACCAAGCCTTCCGTAAACACGAATTAGTCCCACATTTTTATGCGACACGTCAACGTCCACTGCATGAGGTCAATCCGTGGGACCATCTCGATCTTAACGTCAAACCGCAATTCCTACAACTTGAGTTCCACAAGCACGAAAAAGGGTTCACAACGAGTGAATGCGATACGACTGTTTGTAAGAAGTGTGGTGCCTGCTAAAAAGAATCCGTTGGGGAAACGCCCAAGCAAAAACACCATTGGCTATCGGCTATCAGCCCTCAACCCTTCAGTAACGCCATCTGTGGTGTGGTAGTGATAACAAAGATACCTGCCACAAATTCAACAACTGACAATTCTCACTGCGAAGTATGCTGACCACTGACAACTCTTAAGAAGGAGGAATTTACAGTGATCAAATTTGAACAATTTATAGGTGGACTTGTCGCAATAGGCATGCTGTTCACCTTTACCACTTCTCTACACGCAGGGTTGGACGACAAATCCCTTGTTTTATATCTCTCCTTTGACGAAGGAAAGGGAGGGAAGGCCGCAGATGGTTCTGTACATGGTCATGATGGTGAATTTGTCCAAAATCCCACATGGGTAGATGGACAATTTGGTAAAGCATTGGAATTCGATGGGACCAAAGGAGAACATGTAATGGTCCCTATCAACGACACTTTACAGTTAAGAGAACAGTTCTCTGTTGCTTTCTGGGTTAAACGTGGCGATGCCCAAATTCGGGATTGGAATTACATGGTTACAGCTGGCTCCTTGAAATGGGCAACAATTTTTCAGAATGCCAGCAGCAAAACTTTTTTCTGGTCGACCTCTGGCGGTGCTTGGGCACAGAAAGCCGTCAGCGATGATATTCAACCCGATGATTGGGTCCACATAGCAGTTACACATGATACCAAATCAAAAGTCGTCATCTACAACGACGGGAAAGAAGCCGGCGGTGGACCTAAACCGCCACCCGTTGATGAAATTGATGGCTCTGTTATGGTTGGGGCACGTCACCCCGGCGAAGAATTTTTCACCGGTATCATTGATGAAGTGTTCCTCTTCAACCGGATCATCACTGAAGCGGAAATCAGCGAAATTATGACGGGTGATTTTCTGCCAGTGGCACCCGCAGAGAAGCTCGCGACGACTTGGGGCAGCATTAAAGCTGACCGCGATTAGAAATACGCTTGACACGGGCGGTGTAAACGCCGCCCTTATACCAGAGGAAAAGCGTATGCTAAAATATCTCGCCATATCCATCCTCTGCAGTGCTTTTATAAGTATCGCTTTATCCGATTCTCCACTCGCCGAGAAGCATTATAAAGATGCTATTGCCTACCACGATCTCGGAGAATTCGAGCGAGCCATCTCCGAATACAGAAAAGCCATCGCGCTGAATCCAAATTCCCCTATCATCTACAACAGACTCGGTGTCGTTTATGCTGAACTGAAGCAATACGATGCCGCACTTGATGCCTACCAGAGAGCACTCGCGTTGTCTCCCATGACGACTGAACTGTACTACAATGTGGGATTGGTTCATCTCAAGCAAGGCGATCTCCCGCGTGCCCTTGAGGCGTTCAAACGTGCGATTACTCTCGACGCGGAGTGGGGAGATGCCTATACCGGACTCGGCGAGGTCTACTTGAAGCAAGGTGATTTCGGACAGGCTGCTCACGCCTATAAACAAGCTACACGTCTCAATCCAAATGGAAATCCGAATGCCTTTTTGGGATTAGGCAAGGTCTATACGAAGCAGAGACGCTTGGATGACGCAACCACCGTTGTTGAGAAGACAATTGAAATTCAGGTGGACAATACAGAGGCATATTATCAACTCGCCCAAATCTATATCAAACGCGGCGAAAAGAAAAAAGCAGCCTCAGCAATGGCGTTCTTCAAAGTCCTCCGTCAAACAGACCCGCTCCTTGCGGAAGCCAAGAAATGGGTGAACAGACATCCCAATGACGCGAGAGGTTATAACAATTTGGGCATTGTTTACCTTACACGTCGTCGCCCTAAAGACGCGATTGACAACTATAAGCGCGCCATTTCTCTTGCCCCGACTTTAGCCACTGCACATTACAATTTAGGACATGCCTACCATAAGCAAGGGAAAATGAACCTCGCGATCGCGGCTTACCAACAAGCACTCACTCTCGACACCACACTCGCGATTGCTCATAATAACATCGCTGTTTGTTATATGGAATCCAGAAGAGACTTGGATAAAGCACTCTCCCATGCCCGAACCGCCGTTCGTCTTGCCCCGACTGAGGCGAATTATTGGGATACGCTCGCCCAAATCTGTGTCGTCCTCGGGTTGGAAAGTGAGGCACAACGCGCGCGTGCCCGCTCAATAAAAGGGAAACCGGAAAAATACAGTAACGAACCATGAAATGCTCCTGCTATATTATCCTCTTTTTCCTTCTGAACATGTCCGCTTCCGCAGAAGTCCAATTCGTTGACGCAACCACTGCAGCAGGAATCACGTTTCGGCATGTTGATGGCAGAACTGGCGAGAAATATCTCATTGAAACGCTCGGTTCCGGCGCACTCTTTTCCGATTTCGATGTTGATGGCGCATTGGATCTTTACGTAGTCAACGCTACACACATCCCGCTACCAACGAGCGAAAAAACCTTGCAAATACATTCCACACTTCCAGAAAACAAACTTTACCGAAACAACGGTGATGGAACTTTTACTGATATTACGGATAGGGCAGGGGTCGGAGATACCGGTTATGGAGTCGGATGTGCAGCCGCCGATGTCAATAATGATGGCTATCCCGAAATTTATGTAACTAACTACGGACGCAACCGCCTCTATTATAACAATGGTGACGGAACTTTTGACGATGTAACGCAAAAAGCCGGAGTCGGCGATGAACGCTGGGGAACAAGTTGTGCCTTTCTGGATTACGATTTAGATGGGGATGTTGACTTATACGTTGTCAATTACATGAAATTTTCTGTCGCGGAAAACGAATGGTGGGAAACTCAGGGTATCAGAACATATTGCAGCCCAACAGATCAGATCGCTGGCAGCCACTTTGTAAGCGAACCTGATATCCTCTATCGCAACAATGGCGATGGAACCTTCACAGATGTCACCGAAACTACGGGGATCTCACACCGTGCCCTCGGTCTCGCTGTCGCAGTCGGAGATTACGATAACAATGGTTATCCAGACCTGCACATCGCCAATGATATGGAAGCAGACCTCTTTTACCACAACAATGGCGATGGAACCTTTACCGAAACCGCCGACCTTACCGGAACAGGATATGATGAAAACGGTTTCCCGGGAAGTGGTATGGGAAACGCATTCGGTGATTACAATAACGACGGTTATCTGGATATCGTTGTCAGCAACGCCTCTGGACTGCCTGCACTTCTCTACGAAAATGAAAACGCTGCGTTTTTTACCGATGTCTCTTTTGTCTCAGGCATTGGAGCCGTGACGCTCCCCTACTTTAAATGGGCGGTCGAATTTTTAGACTACGACAACGACGGTCTCCTTGACCTCTTCGTTGCGAATGGTCATCTTCAGGAAAACATCTCGCTCTTTTCAGAGAACACTTATCCACAGACAGATTTGGTTTTCCGCAACGTGCGTAGACAAAACGGCACACATCATTTCACCGATATATCTATTGAAGTCGGATTGGCACAACTCCCTAAAAAAGTCAGCCGCGCCGCCGCTTTCGGGGACTATGACAATGACGGAGACATCGATATTTTTCTTAACAACTCCAACCAACACGCAACGCTTCTCCGAAACGAGGGCGGCAATAGCAATCATTGGCTGACACTCCAGCCGATCGGGACCCGAAGCAACATGTCTGGTATCGGCACAAAAATAGTTGTGAAAGCGGGTAATTTATCCCTTACCAAAGAAGCACGGAGTGGTGCGAGTTACCTTTCACAAAGCGATCTCCGTGTCCACTTCGGATTGAGAAAAAATTCAGTGGTGGAAGTCCTTGAAATTCACTGGCAGAGTGGGCTTACAGAGCGATTTTCTAACCTAAAGTCGAATCAAATTTTGTATATTAAAGAGGGTCATGGGATTATAAACGGACAGGAATAATACTATCTTCTTTTCCAGACATACATGCATTTCCGAAGCGACACGCGACCATACGTTCCCATTTGTTGACTACTATTTCCCTTCTTCCCTGGCACCACAAAAATTTTTTCTATCTCAAAACCGAGAGATTGCGCGATGTCGGATAAAATCATATCTACAGAAACACTTACGCCTGCATATCGGACATTGTCGTTTACCATAAAAAGCCGGGCATTTGGTTTTAAGACGCGAGCACACTCACCAATGACACACGCCATCTCCAAAAAATATCCACGAACCATTCGCGGGATGCCGTTGTTGTTTAATGTCCTGGAGTCTTTTTCGTGTTGGAGGTAGGCATTTATTGCTGCAAGCAACTTCTGCTGGTTAGCGACTTCTATAAAAGGCATCCACTGTGGACAGATTTTCAGTAAATCCTTTTCTCGATTTTCTACGGTGCAACTCAGCATTTCTTGCCGCAGATGAGAGACCTCCGCTTGCGTCAACTCCAACATAGCGAGTTCAAGAGCATAAGTCCGAGTGTAATCGTAACGGTTGCAATAAGGCGGCGATGTCATAATTGCACCGTAAGCAGCTGTTTCAAGGGCCGGAAGGACTTCAAGACATGAGCCTTCAAATAACTGAATATCTTCCATAGACTGCTGAACAGGGAAAAGCGTTACAGGCATCTGAATATCGCGAACATCCGATAAAATTTCTTTGAGTTTTGCCGTTATAGCAGCATCAAACGCGAGAATTTCACCCTTATCGAAAGCCTTCGTTCCCGGTCGTCGCTTACCAGAACGAGCGTCCCAGCGTAGGTATTGTCCATCTTTTCGGGTGTAACTAATACTCTCTAAAATGCATAGAAGCGCAAGTCTCAAGATTGATTGAATTTTCCCATCTTCCTGTTGAAGGGCACCCCTGTACCGTTCAATCGCTTCTACCGTCTCTGGTGGATAAGCGTTCTCTGTAATGCGGATGGTGCTAAATGGAACTCTTTCCGAGAATTCCTTCCAAGGCAAAGATTTTATCCAATGTTCAAGTGTAGCGATGTCATTCGATGTCAGTTCTCTTTCTGACAAGAGACGGGCACGGATAATTGCCTGACCTATAGGCAACAATTCTATACCATCAGCAGGGATTCCTTGGGAACTTGCAGCAAACAAGGTTGTCCCTATCCCCGCGAAGGGATCGAGCACTTTTTCCGACATTCGCCCAACATAACTCTCAAGAAAATACTCAACAAGTCCTACCGAAAAGGCTTCCTTGTATTTGTACCAACTGTAGGCAGGCTTGCCTTTGTTTCCCTGAAAACTGACAACCTTTCGAGACAAAAATGGGGCTACCGAGAATTGCGTTTTAAAGTCCTCAGCGAGTTCAGTGTCCAAGGCAACGATTTCGTCACGCAGTTCGGCAGTTTCTGGCTGAATTTTGTTTTTTGGTGAAGCTGGCAAGCCAAAACTTGCTGTTAAAAGTTCAGAGGTCATAAAGATCCTTATGTATCTCCATCAGGGATGTCGGGCCAATTATGCTCCGGTGAATACCCTAAATCCGCTTCTGCCGGTTTCCACGCGAAACGGGAATCCGTACGACCCGCGACAGCGTTATATGCACCATACTTCACCGTCTCTGCTTGAATCGCGCGGGCAACACACTGTGCAACATCCCTCGGATCCACGTACACAAACCAAGGATGCGTCACAACTTCAGGAGCTGCCGGACCAGGATTTTGTCCGTCTCCATCGATGACCCCCGGACGGACATGGATCACGTCCAACCCATGCGCTTGATGATACGCTGCACCGATCCGCTCACCGAGGTACTTCGCCAACGAGTAGTAAATATCTCCCGGGCCGAACTGAAAGTCATCATCCACCTCGTAAGGCAATTTTGCACTTGGGGCAGGAGGACACGCCGAAATACTTGAGATGTTAACTAATTTCTGAACGCCTTGTTTTACACAGGCTTCCGCGACGTTCCATGTCCCTTTCACCATGACATCCGCAAACAACGAGGCGGGCTTATCAGCCCGTCCCCGTACCAAAGCAACAAGATGAATGACAGCATCCTGATCTGCACACGCGGCTTCGATTTCGGCAGCGTTCGTCACATCCGCCTTGATAAAAGTCGTATCTGCAACCGTCCGATCCAGTTCAACAATATCAGTTAGCGTCAGTTTATACTCAGCACGCAACCGATCAATAATAAATTGTGCCAGATACCCATTCGCACCGGTGATCAAAATATTTTTAATTTTCCTTGCGGTTCGGTCAGGTGAATTCAGCATTTGAAGGGCTTCCTCGTATATCCGCCTGCGCCGTTGTTGCAGGCTACAATTGCCAAAAAAACACGCCTCTACGCGTTTTAGCGCGCAGGTGGCTTCATCTGCTCATAGAGCGCGTTGTTAAATCCGACAAAGAAACTATCTCCACTTCGCACTGTAGGCGCGCGCAGGCTACCGCTCCGTCCCATTACCACTTTTAGGATTGATTCCTGTGTGTCTTCGGTTGGCACAAATGTCTCCACGCGCCTCCCTTTCGCAACAACGATTTGCCCTGCACTGCCCATTAAATCCCATACCGCTGTCGCATCCATTTTCTCTTTTCGGGCATCCGTCCGGCTCTCCGGTTGTAATTTGTGTTCGTCAAGAAACTCTTGAACTTTTTTACATGAGTTTCAGCTATTCCGAAAATAAATCCAATCTATCATTTTCTAATTTTCCTTGCGGTAGTGTTTTCCGTCCATTCGCTTTACTAATCCAATTCTTTCACGTTAATAAATCTGCCGGTGTCGCGACTCTGGACCGCCGCATCAATTAGGGCGAGTGTCTCAATAGCATCAGAGAATGGCGAGCGAATCAGTTCTCTGTCGCCTGTTTCAATAGCGCGCAGCCACGCTCCGGATTTATCCAAACCCAAACTGTTTTCGGGAACCCCCGGTTCATTGATGACTTCACCGTTAAGGTATCCACGAATAGCATTGTCTGTCATATATGCGTGTAGTCGCAAATGCGGTCCGACGACTTCAACCTCAAAACCAAATTTCTCAGTTCCACAATGATTCATATGTGTTCCAAAAACACCGTTGTCCAATTGATAGGTCATTTGAATAGCGTTTTCGGCATCGAATTCGGTTCGTTCCAATGCCATATTCTTAGCGGCGAGTGCGTGTGCTTGTACCGGTTTCGGATTTCCCATCACAAAACGGGCACAATCCAACACATGTACCGCCTGTTCCGGCAGGGGACCACCGCTTATCTCATATTGTAGAAACCAAGGCGACATGCGGAAACTGAGATAATAATCAACGGTGCACACCGTTCGCACGAGGTGTACCGGTTCCGAAGCGATTAACGCCTTTAACTGTTCATAGAGTGGATGATAGCGCAGTTGGAACCCAACAGCGGCGATAATATCTGCTTTCTCAATACAGGCGAGACATTTCCTACCTTCAGCCATGTTCAAAGCGGGTGGTTTTTCAACCATCACAGGAATACCGCGATCGCATGCCATCTGGATCGGTTCAAGACGAACAGGGGGTGGTGTCGTGATAACCACCCCGTCCATGTCTACATCGAAAAAGGCATCCAACGCCGTAGTGGCAAGTGCGGACTCAGCATGCCTTGCGAGTTCGCGTGCCGCTTCAAGACGCACATCATGGACAGCGACGACGCGCGCACCGTAATTGGTTATCGCGCCTTGATGATGTCTTCCCATACTGCCAGCACCGATGATGCCTATTGCTAACGGTTTTTGATCCTTCATTGTATTTTGAGATTTCCCCACGTTACCGCGAGTTTCCCTCTCGGTTCAACAGATGTTGGATCAAAGTCAGGCGTGACAACAACAATATTATCGTATTGTGCGTGTTCACCGGCTCTATCTCCACCTGACATACGGAAACCGATTTTTCCTTCGGAGTGGGCACTCTCAGAATCGGTCCACTCGCTTACGAGCGTCAATTCACCTATCCCGCCACCGACCGGTCCGATATACGCTTTAAATTCGTGTTTCCGCACTTCAAACTTGATCCGATACCAGACATCCTGCTCCCGGTCTACGCCATCCTCAAATGCCCCGGGTTCTGCCGCCCACGCGCCATTAATTCTTCGGTGCCACCGGATATGTTGCGGCGTATGTCCGGAACCCGCGGTTGAGACTTGGTGCATATAGATGTTATTACCATCTGTTCCGTGGAAGACGAAACCTGTAAGTCCGGCATCCATGGTCTTGAAATCGGCATAATAGTCAAATTCTTCCGGAAAATCATCAACACTGAGTCCAACATCACCGCCCCAAACGTCAAGCACTTTTCCGCCAAGCACATCGTGACCATCGGCGTTGTCCACAACTAACCACGTTCCTTGTGCTGCCCACTTGGCGTCATCAATTGCACCCCCCTCAAAATCGTCATCAAAGAGGACATCAGCAGTAACAGTACCAATACACAGAATCATCATTAAAAAGATTATATATCGCATTTTCACCTTTATATCCTTGTAGATTTGTTTTTGTAGGCACGATTTATCTGTCCTTATAAAACCGTGCCTGCAGTCCAATACCTTCGCCACAAAAGCTTGACGAAATAGGGTGAATGTCCTAAAGTTATGTGTAGCAGAACATATAACCCAAAAAGGACCTTCACCCATGTATGAGATTTTATCATTGTTTAGCGTTTTTAATCCACATTTATCAACGACGCAGCTCCGTCAGTTTTCTCGCATCGTCATGGGCTTGCTTTCGATGACGGGGCGTGTGTCAATGTTAAACCTGTCGCGTTGGACGCCTGAAGGTGGAAGTTATCGGACGGTCCAACGTTTCTTCAACACGGTTGTTTTTCCGTGGGGGACGCTTTGCTGGGTCTTCTTCCGGACGTATCTGTTTGACCGAAACAGTGAGTATATCCTTGCGGGTGATGAGAGTGTGGTGCGAAAATCGGGTGCCTCCACTTACGGTTTATCGCGTTTCTTTTCGTCTACAGTGGGGAAAACGATTCCGGGCATCGCCTTCTTGAGTCTGTCGTTAGTGAGCGTCAAGGATCGGCGTTCGTATCCAATGGTCATGGAGCAAGTTGTCCGGGACCCCGCGTCGTCAGCACCGGGAACACCGGTCTCCGAACCACGTCCTGACCCGCAGATACCTGCTGCGAGACGCAAACCCGGGCGTCCGAAAGGCAGCCGGAACCGCAAGAAGACACAGGTCGTGCTGAGTGCGACCTTGCGACAGCTCCAAACGATGCTCAAGGCGTTGCTGACACACATTGGCGATCTCATACCTGTGCGCGACTTGGTGCTTGATGGATATTTTGGACACAACAACGCCCTACAGATGACACGCCAATGTGGGATGCATCTGATTTCAAAACTTCGGAGCAATACCGTCCTTTATTTTCTACCGACACCGCCTGGGGTTCCCGGACCCGGACGCCCCCGTTTGTATGGAGACCGTTTCAATCCACAGCAGATAGATGCCAAATATAGCGTCTCTACTGACAGACAAGCAGACATCACGACGCAAGTCTATCAAGCAACGTTACGCCATAAAAAGTTCCCAGACCCACTGAATGTGGTGTGTATCCTCAAGACGCATCTACGGACAGGGAAAAAATCACACGTCCTCCTTTTTAGTTCGGATCCGACAGCCACGGCAGAAAAAATCATTGACTGCTACGCACTTCGTTTTCAAATCGAGTTCAACTTCCGAGATGCCAAACAATACTGGGGCTTAGAGGATTTTATGAACGTCAAGCAGACACCCCTTACCAACGCCGCAAATCTTTCTATGTTCATGGTCAATGTGTCTGCGAAACTTCTCGCACCTGCCCGGGTAGCACTCCCGGAAGCAAGCGTCTTAGACCTGAAAGCACACTACCGAGGCTTGAAGTATTCATCCGAAACATTAAAAATACTTCCGCAAAAACCTGATCCGATTGTTATTCACCAAATCACGGAACATCTCGGTTCTATCGGGGCTATTCATCAAATACCAACTCAACCCAATGCACCATAATTTGGCGAAGGTATTGGCAGTCGTTACTCCGTTTTAACCTCCGCCCACGTTGTTGTCAGCTTCCCTTGTGGCTCAACATCCATCGGGTCCCTGCCGCCGTAAATTTCGATTTCGTCAACGCGAGCACCGCCATTTGTGCGAATATGAAGACGCAACCACCGTGCCTCTACATCTTTGAAGGTAAACTCGGTGGTTTCACTAACTGGATCCCCCTTGTGGGTGTAAACCTTTGTCCACGTTCCCGCATCAGAGTCTGGATCCGCTTTCGAGGTTGCAACAAGGATATCAAAATCAGCAGTTGTTCTGTCGAGAAACCCCTGTGAATGATCACTGGCGAAGTAGATGCGGTTCACATTGGCAACATCACCCATATCAATCTGTGCCCAACCGGGTATAGCACCGATGATCCAACTCCGACAGTTGTTATAAAAACCGTCATTGAGATATTCGGTACAGTGTCTGCGAGGACACCATCCCTCCAACTGCGAAGAGGCTTCCGCTGTTGCATCTTTGAGTAATGCCAAGTTGGGTTCTTTGTCCCGAACTGTCGGCACAAATTCAGGTCCCGGCTTGCCTCCGGCATCACACTCATCTGTTGCTGCTTTTTTGTCCTGTTTTTTAAACTCGTAACGCCCAAACTTTTCAGGTCCCTGAGCTTCGTCATGGACTGCAAAGACAACAGGCATACTTATCAGCATCACTATCATCATAAGCCACAAATACTTTGTCCATTTCATTACGTATTCCTCCATTTTTGGGGTAATACTTACTATGTATATTAGCACAGTATATTAGCACAAGTGAAAAATTGTTTCAAGAAAATGGTTATTCAGTTCCAGGACCATTTAGTTTTAAGGTTTTTGTCCAATTTATCGGAAAAGTCGGGAATCGAAGTGTTTCGCTTGGGCGTTTCCCGCCTCCTACAGGGGACCCACGAGGACCGAACATCTAAAATTTTGGAAAACTGAATGGTTCTGCTCTGATGTCCGAAAACCCTTGACTTTTTTTTTCACTGTTGCTATTTTAAAATTGTATTAACCGTTTAGAAATTTCATTTTTTGTTGACACCTGAAAAGATGTCGCATATAATTCTACCTGAGGAGATCAAAGATTGAAACAGTGTGCTATTTTCTGGTTACTTCCTCTCCTGTTGATATGCGCTCCGGCGGTTTGCGAGGCACAAAAGTTAGTGCTGCATCTCTCCTTTGACGCATTGGATGGAAAGGTCGCAAAGGACAGGTCGGAATTCGGTAATGATGCAACCTTCAAGGGTTCGCCAAAACTCATTGAAGGTGTTTTCGGAAAAGCATTGGAGTTCGACGGAAAAACCTCCGGGCAAATTCCCGACCATGCGAGCCTTGATATAGTAGACGGAATCACTATCGAATTCTGGGCGATTGTTAAGGGCGGAGAGGCGATCCAGAGCGGTGTTGAAAAAGGAACTGCTTGGGTTTCGGGTTTATATAACCTCGCTGCACTTTACAACGGCGGAACAATTCTTCAGTTCTTCGACCTACCTGAACCATGCAACGACGATAACATCGGTCCGAGCATCCAAGATGATGAGTGGCATTTTCTCGCAGGCACGTGGGATGGTAAAGATATCCTGCTTTACATTGATGGCGAACTCGAAGCAGAAATGCCGTGTAAAGGTGAACTGAAGCCGAACAACGATCCCCTCTTTATCGGCGCACGCGGCGGAAGTGGACGTTTTCTCACTGGTGCCTTAGATGAAATTAAAATGTATAATTACGCTCTAACCAAAGACGAACTGCTCGAGGATATGGAAGAGCCTGTCGCCTTGCATGTCAACGCACAGGACAAATTGGCAACCGTCTGGGCACGTCTCAAAACCGACTAATCAGCACAGCAAAGGAAGGTTAATGAAAGCAACATGCTATCTTTTGGCGAAGTCTGCAAGCCAAAATTTGTTTTACATAAGCCTAACGTTTCTTCTTTTACCACTGATCCTAACCGGCTGCGCGCTCCCCTTCAGTCAGAATCTAACCCCTGAAGAACAAGTCGCGGTCGTCACAACCGACAAAGGCACTTTTGTGCTTGAGTTCTATCCTGATGCTGCCCCTGTAGCAGTGGATAACTTCATCAAGTTAATTAACCAGAAGTTTTACGATGGCTTAACATTTCATCGGAAAGTTGATGGACGCGGTTTGAACATCATCCAGGGCGGGTGTCCAAAAGGCGATGGAACAGGTGGTCCCGGTTGGACCATTGCTGACGAGTACACAAATCCGAACCAACGCCCACATGTCAGAGGTACATTGGCAATGGCTCGGACCTCCGCACCGAACTCATCCGGGAGTCAATTCTATATCTGCTTGAAACCCCAACCCCATCTTGACGGAGATTACACAACCTTCGGTGGTGTAATTCAAGGGATGGATGTCGTCGATCAGTTATCAATGGGCGACATCATGACTAAAATCCAATTGGAGGCAAAGTCAAAATATGTTAAGGCAACAGCAGAGTAAGCAACATCGGCAATTCGCATCCGCAGCACTCTTCGTTTTAGCGACTTTCTTCGCTACTTTCGTGCTGAGTTGCGCACAAGAAGATAAGCCAGCCCCCGTACCCCGTGCGCGTCGCGCTGGCACAGGCACCGCAACAACCGCGGCAAAACCGCAGATCGATCCTGCAAACGTCGTCGCGGTCGTTGAAACGGCAAAAGGGACTATTGAATTTGAATTCCTTGCAGCCGAAGCACCGGAAACTTCCAAGAACTTCATCAAAAACGCGCAGGTGATGTATTACAAAGGTGAGAAGTTTAATCGCGCAGAAGAACTCCTCATCCAAGCAGGTTCAAAACTTGCTGCTGGAGATACCCTCCCCATTGAAAACGGTTCGCAAGAGATGTCGCGAGGCGTTGTCGCTATGGCAAAAGAGGAGGGCGCAAGCGTTTCGTACGCATCCGAATTTTTTATCTGTCGAGGGGACGCCATCCTTGACAGTGATTACACCATTTTCGGAAAAGTCATTAGTGGGATGGACGTGGTTGATAACATCGCAGTTGATGACGCAATTACAAACATCACCATCCGAGACAAGTAATAGTAATTAGCAGTTAGCGATCAGGTCGGTTTTTCTACGAAAAACCTTTTAGCAGTCAGCAGTTAGCAAGAGTGGCAAAGAAGCGGTCAGCAGTCAACAAAAACGGGATCCTTAAACGAGAATCTCTTTACCGACTGCCGACTGCCGATCGCCGACTGCCATTCTGCCGACTGCCAATATGGAGGCATGTATGGCATTAACAGTTATCCGAACAGCTCGTCCAAGTTCCGCTTGGCAGGAAAGTTACGTACGCGTGGAAAAAGGGCAACGACTCATTATTGATGCAGAAGGCGCGTGGTCACCAGATTTGCAAAATCGAACCGGATGGTGTGGTGCGGACGGTGTTCCGAAGACCCCGGGTTCCAGCGACTACCTGCTTCCCGGCACAAACATCGGCGCACTCATCGCTAAGATCGGAGATGTCGTCTTCGCCGTTGGCTCACGCTACGACAATCCCGCTCCTGCTGACGGTGTTATTTTCCTCGCAATGAACGAAAGCCCAAACAACAATAACCAAGCAGGAAGCTTACTCGCACAAATCATCATCTTTGATGACGAATAGGAGAATCTCTCCTACAAATACTTACTGCCTATATTAGGCGGATCGGAATCAGGAGCAATAGATATATGGAAGACACTACAGTTCAGGAGGAAACTCAACAACTTTCGCCTGTCGATTTTATTAGTTATCTTACCAATCTGATAGAAACGGGACGGCTCTACTTAGAGGGATTCCCTAATCCTGAAACAGGCGAGGTAGTTACAAACCTCCCGCTCGTGAAACATATCATTGATACCATTGAGATGCTTGAGGAAAAGACGAAAGGAAATCTCACCGCTCCAGAAACCAACTTCTTGGCAAATACCCTCTATGAACTCAGAATGGGCTACGTCCGTGCCATTAATAGCCAGGAAACAAGCGCGCAAGAAGAAACATCAGCTGAGAAAATCGAAGAAGAGGCTTCCACTGAAAACACTGAAAATCCCTCTTAATTGAAGGCATACCAATCACTGAGATACGCGATCCACTATACACACCTCAACACTGTCTTTTTTGATGAATTGTCTGCCATAAATCGGGTTAACTCTGTTAAACGCTCGAGGAGAATCGCTTATGGAATTCTATCATGGCACAACGTTAAACAGTGCGAGAGGGATCATTGAAAACGGGTTCCGTCCACGTGGTGGTGCTGTCTGGTTTACAAACCAGCGGGGTTATGCTAAAAATCGCGCCGAACATAAGGCAAGACGGAAAAACGGTCGTCCCGTTGTCATCAAAACCGAACTCGACACCGAAAAACTTCGCACGCATCTCAGTGCGGGCAAAGTCCAAGTAAGGGGCGGCATTATAGCCGTTAACGAACATCTGTCCGTTCAACCGCTACAATCCAACCTTTTCGAGTTGCTCGCGTGCCCGGTAGCACTCTCACAATGGATTAACCGCCAATCGGGACTCTATTCCCACAACGGCGTGAGCCAAAACCATTGGGGGATCGTGCGGTTGGCACACTGGATGAATAACCGAATGCAATCGGGAACTGGAAACCATATCGACCAGCAAGAATTCTTTACGAAAGGCAGACAATGGTTACCCACGTTCTTTGATAGAATTCCGTTTAGCCCTGGAGTACTACCCATTCAGCATCTCCAGAATGATACTATCGCACTCCGCGTTTTGTACCCGGACACGACCAAGAAATCAGTTCCGCCAGCGAAAGTTGATGCAGACTATGCCAAAGTAGTAGCCGATATTGCTGATCGGAATCCGAAACGACGGATACGTGGGTTACAATCGCTCGAAAAAATTGGAACTGAGGACTTATTTGATTGGTGTGTCCTGCATCTTGAAGATGAATCGGTGGACGTGGTATGTAACGCTTTGCGAATTATGCAACGATGTGATGAAGGATACATCGCCCCTATTCTGGGGCATGCCGAATCTAAAAATAAACGCATTCGCGCAAGTGCTCTCGCAGCACTCGCAAAGCATGCTTCTGATGATGCTGAACATTGGTTTGAGCGAGGCCTCAAAGATTCTGAGGCGTGCGTCCGTATGGAAGTCGCAAGACTTTTACCGATGCTCGACAGAATTGAGTACCAAACGCTCTTCGACATCGCACGGCATGATCCAAACCCTGCTGTTAAGCGCAGTGCTAAAAAACAGCATTAGAACTAACATAAAAAGTGGAGAATGAATTATCAACGCAAGATCATCATCGCCCTGGCGTTGCTCGTGGGTTTGATCGGGACAGGGACGATCGGCTACCTATTTCTCGAAAGGGATAATCCCGCAGGGGAGTGGCAACTTCTCGATGCAATCTACATGACCGTCATCACCCTAACAACCGTCGGTTATGAGAACATGGGAATGAGTGATGCGGGACGAATCTTCACCCTATTTCTGCTTATAGGCGGGTTCGGCGTGTTCACCTACAGTGTCACGGTCGCTACCGCATTCCTGATTGAAGGACAATTACAAAGTTTTTTCCGACTACAAAAAATGGTTCGAACTGTCGATAAATTATCAAATCACTATATTGTCTGTGGACTCGGTGATACCGGCGTGCATGTGCTTGATGAGATGCTAAAGGCAGAAGTAAATTTCGTCGGTATCGAATTCGAGGAAGAACGACTCATCCATCTCTCTGACACACGAAACTTTCTATACCTCCACGGCGACGCGACCGATGACGAATTGCTCCTGCGGGCGGGGATCGAGCGTGCCAAAGGACTCGTTACATGCCTCAGCCGCGACCAAGATAACCTGTTTGTCGTAATCTCCGCGAGAAAACTGAACCCACGTTTAAGGATAGCCTCCAAAGCCGTTGAAGATAATTCTCCCGGAAAACTCATTACTGCGGGAGCAGATGAGGTCGTCCTACCCGACCACATCGGTGGACTCCGCCTTGCATCCGGCATCCTCCAACCACAACTCGCAGGGTTTTTAGAAAACATCACCCAAAATCAAGACGGCGCGCAGTTCACTGAATCCATTATTCGAGAAGGTGCCCCTCTGGACGGGATTTTACTCAAAGCCGCCAGTATTAAAGAGCAAACCGGCTTAGTTGTTATCGCAATCCATGATAACGACGGGACGTTCCTTTATAACCCCCCTGAAGATATGAAAATTGCTGCCGGTGATGCCTTGTTAGTCATAGCCAATCAGAAACAACTACAAACATTACACAAACTGACCGGAGATTCAAGTGAGAGAAAATAGATAACAAGAAAATGGGGGCTTACGAGAAGTTTGAACACGTTACAGAAAAAGATTTGGACACTGATCGTGATTGTGTTAAGTCTTGTGTGCGGCATCGCATCCGCACAAGAAGAGTGGATGCCAGACGCGAATTTACGACAAGCCGTTCGGGATCAACTTGAATTGTCTGCCGATGAAACGCTGCTGAAAGCCGATATGAAACGCCTGACAGGGCTACATGGACGTAAGCAGGGCATCAGAGAACTCGTGGGATTGGAACATGCTACATATCTGCAATGGACGAATCTGGGTGAAAATGAGATACGCGATATTTCACCTTTGGCTGCATTAGTTCATTTAGAAGGTCTGTGGATTTACGTTAATCCTATTGAAGACATTACGCCGTTGGCGAATCTGACAAAACTAAAACAACTCAACCTTAGCGGATGCGAGATTTCAGACATCCGACCGCTTTCAAACTTGAGGAACTTAGAATATCTCATTCTTGCTGGCAATCGCATTGAAGACATCACGCCGCTTGCGAATCTGACAAACCTCACTGAATTACGGCTACATTACAATCGTATTGAAGATTACAGTCCACTTGCGAATTTAGTTTTATTAGAAACTCTACATATACAGGACAATCCAGGCGTTGATATTAGCCCTCTCGAACATCTGGCGTTATCGGAGTTTTTGTATGATGAAGTCTGTGAGTTAGTCGGGTTGCCTGTAAAAGACCGCGTCAACACCCGGCGTTACCCTTCTATTTTCAATCCGTGGTATGATATAAGCAATCGTCCGTCTTGGTCGCCTCAAGAGCGTACCGCTGCTCTCGATTTGTCATTTGGGGGTGCTTATCCTTATGGTTTTGACATATATTTTCAGCATACCGATCAGGGGGTTGTTTTGAGGGGGCCTTTGGATCGCGCGCGTCAACGACGCGATGAATTGCTTGCCGTGAACCCGAACTTGATTTTCGTTAAGGGTATCCATATACGGGATTCGTACGTCAACAACCTCTATCCCCAAGATTTTCCGCATTGGGTCAGAGACGCAACAGGAACACCTGTCGAAGGATGGCCTGGGACGTTCTTACTTGATTTTACGCATCCCGCAGTGCAAGATATTATTGTTTCCCAAGCGCGGGCTCTCTCGCGATGCGGATTGTTTGATGGTTTGTTCTTAGATTGGTGGCAGGAACATACCACCGTGCTTGACGGGTATCGGAGCAATGCCGCCGAACAACGCGCCCGCGATGTGATTATCCGTCGTATCCGTGAGGCGGTCGGTGAAGATTTCCTTATCTTGGTGAACGCGAACCGAACGAAGCCACATAGGGCTGCTCCCTACATCAATGGGCTCTATATGGAAACCGTGCGGGATTCTGCCAAAGGCTACACCTATCAGGGGCTCACGCGGATTGAAAGCACAATGCTTTGGGCGGAAAACACGCTCAGAGAACCACAGTTGGTTTGCCTTGAAGGGTGGAGCATTGCAACCCTAACCCCGGATCCTACTTTGGATTACCGGGCGACGCGCGTCGTTGACACCCGACCTGACACACCCATAAATCAGCAGTGGATGCGTCTCTTTACAGCACTCAGCCTCACGCATTCCGATGGCTATATCCATTTTTATGGGGGCTATTTGCATGCTGCCCCCAATGCGCGAACCTATCGGTATGGTTTTTGGGATGCTGATGGGGGGCAACCGATCGGTGAACCGCAGCAACATTATTGGTTTGATTTTTGGGATGTCGATCTCGGTACCCCCGTCGGCGAGATCGCAGAACGCTATAGAAACCGTCAAGGACTCTTTATCCGCGAGTTCACCAACGGCTGGGCAGTCTATAACCGTAGTGGTGTTCCCCAAGCGATTCAACTACCAGAGCAGGCAACGGGTGTAGAGAGCGGTTTGAAAAATACGCTTCACATCCTCCCGGACTTAGATGGCGAAATCTATCTGAAAAGGACAACCGACAGACACGATGTCAATGAAGATGGTATTGTTAACATTCTGGATTTAGTGGCAGTCGCCAATGGATTTGGGAAAAATGCCCCCGATGTCAACGGCGATGGGATTGTGAATGTTTTGGATTTAGTGGCTGTAGCAAACCAGTTTGGACAGTAACAAAAAAACTGTATAAGTAATGCCAAAATCTACTATATTTATCAAACTCACGTTATGTTAAGTATAGAAGGCAGGAGGCATCTCATCATGAGGAAAGATATATTCAGCGGGAGGGAAACCATGAAAATACGCCAAGGAGTTCCAATCAATGAAAGTAAAATCCTTATTTTTCTTCATGGTTCTTTGTCTCTGCACTGTCGGGTGTGGGGGTGATGAAGATATTGATGTCGAAAGGACACCCGTTTCTATCGTCTCGGTTGACCCGCCGGGGGGGTACCTTCCCTTAAATGGAACAATCACCGTTACCTTTGATGGCGAGCCGAAAGATGTAACGGTAAGTGAGGGGTTTGTCTTAGTTGCAGGCAATACAGCAACTATCACAGGTCCCTTTAGTGCTGCCATCTGGTTAGTCGGATTGACGATCACTTGGGCGGATGGGACTGGGAAACTTATCTATACCATAGAAGGTATCTTTCCTGACTGTTGCGGGGATATGTGGGTCACGGGAGGCACCGTCAAAGACGGAGATAAGGATGTCGATCCAGAAGTTATCAACACCGACGGGATTATCGTGATTGAGTTCAGTGAAGATGTCTCTGGGCACATCGCCCTTCAAACCGAAGGTGGCGATGATGTCGGTTGGATTGGTAAAGTCGAAGGCAACAAAGGGACACTTGAACTGGTCAAAGGCAGAGAACTCGAAAACGAAACCACTTACGTTATTAGAGGGAAAGTCGCAGATGCTGCTGGCAACTCTACAGATGTCAGTGTAACCTTCGTAACCCAGGCGAAAGAGTGAATCTTGAATCGGGGCACAACCGACGACCGTCCGTTGTTAGAGAAGTTAGAGGCAGCGCCCCTCGGAAAACGGGGAACCAGGTCCCGTCAGAAACGAGATGAGATTTCAAATCTACTATTTATGGAATAAAGATTTGATTGCTTTTAGTGGTTGTGATCGGGCAGATTGTCAAGGGAAAAGTAAAGTCTTGGGTTGCGAATTCGCAACGTAAAAAAACTTTGATGAAATATGTTCTTTGTATCCTTTTATTCTTTGCTTTCAACACGGGTGTGTTCACTGTTGATGCTTTTGAGTATCATTGGGAGATTGATGAAACACCAGAGGGTCAGGAAAGTGCAACGGTTGTTGAACCGGTCGTCGTGAAGTTTCTTGATGAACCGATTCAAGTTCCATCACATAGTGCATCCTTAGCATTGATGCGCAAGTATTCGGTGTATCTTCAAGGCGATTGGAGTCCAGGTCACGCCTATAGACTTCTGCAAACTTTTGAATCTATCCCACAAGAAACGAATCACTTAAGTGCTTCAACACCGCGTGTAGAGCCATCTGTCTGGCGTTTAAGTCGCCGCCATGTGCCACATGACATTGAAATCCAGTTTGAAGATGGAAACACGATCGTTAGGATTGCTCAAGAGTCTTTTGGATATGCCACCCCGCGACTGGCAGAAATCGAGGGGGTGCGGGGTCGTTTTTTCTCAAAACGTTTACATCGCGCCGTTGTCCGTTTTGTAACTGAGGATGGAGTAGATAGGCACGCACTTGGACGTATCTTGAGGGAACGTTACGCTGTGAGTGTAAATATTCCCGATTACAGCGAATTGACGCGCCAGACGACAGGTGAAGATGCTGGACGGTTCGACATCTTCAAGAACGAGGAACTCCTATCACTGGTGTCGATGCTTGAGGAGTTTCCCCAAGGTATGCTGACAACCCCAGGACTGAAGTACTTCGTCCGACGATTAGATGGCACACCGCATCCAACTAATCCCGAGGTTGCTGCAGTTGCGTGGACGGGTGCTGGCTATATTGAGTTTATGGAATCGGCTTTTCAGGGACAAGGCGCGGATAATATTCATCGGTTGATTCTTCATGAGAAGGCTCACTTTTTCTGGGAACACCTCTTTGACGAACAACTCAAAGCCGACTGGATTCAACTCGGTGGTTGGTTTAAAAATCCCGACGCTAAAGATGGCTGGTCAACCACCAAGCAGGTTGAGTTTGTTTCTGCCTATGCACATGGCAACAATCCCAACGAAGATATGGCGGAGAGTATCAGCTACTACATTGTCAACCCTGACAAGTTACGGTCGCGCTCGCCTGCGAAATACGAATTCATTCGAAACCGAATCATGCATGGCACGCGTTACATCTCAAAGATACGCGAAGATTTAACGTTTGAGGTCTACAACCTCTATCCCGATTATGTCTATCCGGGTCGCATTATACGCGTCGATATACAAGTAGAAGGTGAACCCGAAGAAGATAAACTCATAACCGTAGAGATTCAACTTCACAAAGAGAGTGAACTGGATGCCGCACAATCAGCATATATTGTGGTACATAGTGAAAAAGGCACATACTTTGATATTTGGCTGTCTGCGGTAGATGTCAACGGGATGTCTGTTGCTTCTGGACATATCTTGCGTGGACAGGCGACAGTATCACAATACGCGGCGAATGGGTATTGGCACACTGATTCAATTAGGATTTATGATGCCCAACGTAATGAACGGTTCAGCGGTCCCAAAGATTTTGGCTGGCAACTTTATTTTGAGAATCCGCTTGCCGATGATAAAGCTCCCATTTACGTAAAAAACTCCATGCGACTTTCCTTGTCAGCAGCCGAAACTGACGCAGGTAGGGCGTATCAGATCCTGACCGCTCGCTGGCGACTTCTGGATAAAAACGATATAAAAGGGGTTTATGCCGTCATTAACGATGCCAGCACCGAAACTTATTCACGGCAAGCGGAGGGGAAATATGATCCCCAAACACAGAGCGCAACGGCTGAAGTCCACATTCCTGATTACTCCCCCAGTGGCCCTTACAAAGTCAATCGTATATTTATGATTGATGTCGCATTGAACATGAGTATGGTAGATTTCACCAATAGTGAAAACGATGAGCCGCCTGCCACGATTGAGGTTCAGACGACGGACCCCGATATCCTGCCGCCTGTGCTGGATGTCAACCGTCTTACCGTCGAAGCATCACCGACACACCCAGAAGCACCCAACGGTGAAACACGGGTTGACATCACTTTCCGGGCGAAGGATAACATCAGTGGATACTCATACACAGATATGCTTTTACGGAATCCACAAGGGAATATCTTCTTTTTTCGGCACTATGACAAAGAATTTTGGGACATCTATTTCTCACGCGATCCGAGCGTCTACCAAACGTACCATAAGAGTATCGTTTTACCCGTCGGCAGCATTCCCGGTCTCTGGGGACTCGCTGAGATGACTGTTTTAGATAAAGCCGGGAACACATACCGAGCCGATTTTACAGAGATCGTCCGCTTTGAAGTAGACGATGCACCTGCGGCACCCTCCCTCACTGTCAGTCTGCCGCAAAAAACAGAACTACTTGCAAACTATCCGAACCCGTTTAATCCTGAAACATGGATGCCTTATCAACTCGCAATACCTGCCGAGATCACCGTCTCGATCTACGATGTCCGCGGCATCGTGGTACGTCAATTGCTCTTGGGGCATCAAACCGCAGGCGTGTATCAAAGCCGCAGCCGTGCCGCATACTGGGATGGACGTAATGCCCTCGGCGAACGCGTTGCGAGCGGTCTGTATTTCTATACGTTGACGGCGGGGGATTACACCGCCACGCGCCGGATGCTGATTTTGAAATAGGTTTTATGGGTTGAGAAACAACGCCCCGTCTATTCAACGGGGCAACCGAAAACGCTCGCCTGTGAGAACAGCACATCGTCGTTGCGTCTATGGGTCATAAAACAATGAAAACCCCCAATCACAGATCGCCAAGGGAATTTGTGAGCAGTGTCCCTTTTCCCTCTCCTGACCCGCCCTGAAAGCCCCAAAGATAGCTAATTTTTTGATGAAACCTCAGATGTCCTGATTTTTTCAGAATTTTTTCACATTTTGCACGAAATCCACTCAAAACTGCAGTCTTTATAATCAAGGTGCTACGTTCAAGGCACTGACTTGCGCGTTTGTGGGGTTCCCATGCCTTGATGTCCCCAGCGAGGCGAGAGGTGCATCCTTGGACAGTCAACGTGTGGGAACACGTTTGATGGCGAGGTTGAGAAATCTTGATCCTTCACAAGGGAGTTTCGTACCAGTTTTGGGGAGCACTCCCACGAAACGTACGACATTTATCCGCGCCCGACTGTACGAAGCAAGGGCGTAGAGGACAAGAATAATTTGTAATTTTTTTATTTCCTGATAGACTCTATATAATTTGGCGGATAGGAGTATCACCTCGGCGTGCTTCTGCGTCGAGTCCTATCCAACCCTCTGCTGATACGGGTTGGATGCCGGGTTACCAACGGAGGTTTCCTTGTTGAGCATTAGTTTTATTTTATGGATGGCTGGGTGTTGTCATCTACTTGGGAAGTGTACCTACAGTTATGAAGCGAGATTTACGCGGATTTGCACTCATTTTTTTCGTGTTAATACATATCACGGGCTGCTCGGTCACTCGGTTTATGGAAACTCGGATCGGGTATGGTGTTAAAAAAGCGAATAGAACCGATTTGGATTTAGATTTCCAACTCGATTTTAACGAGACTGCCCGCAGTTTCATCGTAACCCTGGAATATCAGCCGTATGCTATCTACAAACCCGGTATAACGCTGACTGATCTTGGGGTCGGTCTGGCTTCTTTAGGGCTTTTAGGCAAAGTTGTCTACGATAATTGGGATCACGATAATACATTTACCTTTGCGGATGATACATTCGACTGGTATGATTCCGAACCGTGGGAGAAAGCCGTGCTGATAGGAGTGCCGATAGACATCTTACTTTACTGGGGCTTTTCGTATCCGTTCGACCAGAAAGCGATAAGACTCCCAAAGCAGCCGCTCATCGCACATCCGTATCGTATGGAACTTCCGGACCACGGTCACATTAGCAGAGAGTACAGGACACTCACCGGAACGGAGCGAATTGAGATACAGAAGTTTCTGTCTGAACTCAGACATCCACCCTACCTTCAAGGTATTGAATCTCTTAAGTTTAGAGCTTCTACAGAGGTGGGTGGGAGACAGTACAATAGGGATTACACAGTTTCTGGGGGATTTATTCCACCACCGCCACCGCCAAATGGAGAATCATCACCTTCGTCCGTTGAAGTTGATGTGCAGTGGATCGAACACCATTTACGGGCTGGAGAAAAGGCAACATTAAAGGTGGTTGTGGAAAATACTGGCGAAACGCCGCTCATAGGTGTCACGACAACAACCTTGAGTCCCGATCCGTATTTTGACAATTGGGTATTAGAATTTGGGAACATCGCACAAGGCGCGTCCGAAACAAGGGTATTACGGTGCGTCACGTCCAAGGATCTGCGTCCACAGACGACTGTATCTGTCGTGCTTCGTTTTGAGGCAGCCACGGGTGTGATTTATCCAGAAATTGAGACAGAGTTTGGAATAATAGAATGAAACGCAAGATATTTCTGTTTTCTGTAATTTTTATTTTCATATATCAAGCGAGTTTAAGCATTGCGGATGGACAGTCGCTGATGGGGAACCTTCCTGACGGGGTAATTGCGCGATTCAGTCCTGGGGCTTCGGTGTTTACCGTTGCTTTTTCACCGGATGGGAAGCTGCTTGCCAGCGGCGGTGATGATAATGCAGCCATCTTGTGGGGTGTTGCTGACCGGAGTGAACGTGAGGCTTTCATAGAACACGGCAGTTCGGTGATGTCGGTGGCGTTTTCACCTGACGGAGGACGGCTTGCGTCCGCCTGTCTTGATGGATTTGTGAGACTCTGGGATGTTGCGAACCAGCGCAGACGCATCTCTCTCACACACGAAGGATGGGTGAGGACGGTGGCGTTTTCACCCGATGGGCGGTTGCTTGCCAGCGGTGGAGGTGATCAGTTAGGAAAGATTGTGTTCTGGGATGTCCGAACAGAGCAGGAGATCGCTACATTCACTGGACACGAAAGTATCGTTGAATCGGTGGTTTTTTCGCCCGATGGGAAGTATCTTGTATCGGCGAGCCGGGATAACGCAGTCATCTTGTGGGATGTTCCCCGTCAGCGGATGCACAAAAAACTCACGAAACACAACAATGTCGTCTATGCTGCTGCGTTTTCACCCGACGGACAGGTGCTTGCGACGGGCAGTCGGGATAAGACCATCAAACTCTGGCATATCGATTCTGGTGAAGACTTTGCGACCCTTAACCTGAGAGCCGACCAATATGTTTACGCCGAAGCCTTAGTGTTTTCGCCCGATGGCAAATACCTTGCATCCGCCTGTGTGGATCACACCATCAGGCTCTGGGACACTGAAAATCATCATGCAGTTGCCACGTTGAGGGGACACGACGGCGGGGTCACCTCGGTAGCGTTTTCGCCCGATGGGAGAACACTTGCCAGCGGGAGCCGAGATCGCACGGTTTTACTCTGGGACCTTCCCCATTTTAATATCGTTCCAACTGACATCATCCGAGAACCGATACCCGTTGTTGTAGACACAACGCCTCCTAACATTGTGATTCTTTCGCCGACGGAGCGTGTCGTGCCTTCAACTGTTGAATATCTCACCGTTCAAGGCGAAATCCGTGACGATAACACAATTAGCGAAGCCAGCGTCAATGGTCAAGAGATTTGGCTTTCCGCTGAAGGCAGATTTACCGCCACTGTCGAGCTCGGTAGCGGTGAAAACGAGATTCGTGTAACGGCAACAGATACATACGGGAACATGGAGACGGAACAATTTACGATCGTCCGTTCCGTTCCGAAACCACCACTCCCTGATCCGGAACCTATCCCGTCTGCTGACCTCGATCCACCTATACTCTCTCTGGAGGTGCCGACAGAGACAGAAGCCACGGAATTTGTTATTCAAGGCAGCGTTACTGATGACAGCGGTGTTGCCGAAGTCAAAGTGAATAACACGGCAATTTCTGTTTCTCAGGAGGGCAACTTCACCGAGAGCGTCCCACTCTTTGAAGGTGAAAACGAGATTCGTGTGACGGCAATAGATACACACGGGAACATGGAGACAAACCGATTCATGCTCTTCCGTAGGACACCGCCAATTGACCTTGTGGGACCTGAGATTCGTATTCTTACGCCGGTGCCGAACCGTGCCCGGGGACTGCAACGTGAAATCCATATAAATACTGAGGTTGTGACTGTTTCTGGGACAGCGAACGATCCGAGTGGTGTATCCGAAGTTAGGGTTCAAGGGGCAGAAGCACAGCGGACAGGGGAACATTTCACTGCGGAAGTCCCACTCACGCGTGGCGATAATCTGATTCGTATCACAGCGATAGACACGCTCAGCAACGTGTCCGAAAAGGAAATCACCGTTTACTATCCACAACACGTAAGAGCGGGAAAAGACTATGCCCTCTTGTTTGCTGTCGATGACTATGACGATTGGCCCGAACTGCAGAACCCCGTTTCCGATGCAGAATCCATACAGCGCGATTTAGAGGGTCTCTACGGCTTTCAAACGGAGTTAATCAAGAATCCCACGTGGGCAAGTATCTTTGAAACGTTCCGTAGGTATGCGGAGATGGATTATGCCGATGATGACCAGTTATTCATCTTTTTTGCCGGACATGGGTACTTTGATGAGACATTCAGGAGTGGGTATCTTGTCGCGCGAGATACCAGAAAACCTGAAGATGACAGGGGAATGCAAAGTTACGTTTCGCATTCAGTCATCCGAGATATTATTGATAGAATGAGTTGTAAACATATCTTTTTAGTGTTAGATACCTGCTATAGTGGGACATTCGATCGACTGATCGCGATGCGCGGTGCGGTTTCCGAAGCTCTCTCCGAACGGCTCACAGAGGCGGATATAAAACGAAAATTCCAATATACGACTCGGTGGTACTTGACATCAGGCGGCAACGAGCTCGTCTATGATGATTCTCCATTTGTTCATCAACTCCTTGAAGCTTTACGAAGTCAAGGCGGTGTGGACAACATCCTAACCAAAGATGAGATCTTGCGTTACGTCCAAAGGCTTGTCAGTCCCAAACCGTGTGCCAGCGGATTTGGCATTGATGAACCCGGGAGTGATTTTCTGTTTTTTGCAATAGAATGAGATAATCAATCTTTTTGAGAGGAGACCGAAAACGATGCGAAAACTATTTTTTCTTCTTTTGACTGTATTTACAACGATCTTCATAGCGAGTGTTAGTGGTTCCGTGCCGAATTGGGTTTTATTTGAACTGAATAGGTATCCACTTGACACATACCTCTTTCAGGTGGGCATGAGTCAAAATGTCGCCAAATCGGAAGCCTTTAAAGAAGCGACGGCTGAAGCGCATAAAAAAGTCGCTAAACGGGTTCTCGAAAAAGTTGTGGGGATCATTTACACAAACAGAGACGACTTGGCGCACGATATGGTAGAGGAACACTATAGCGCGGTCTTGGAAGATTATTGCTCACAACGGCGCGAAAATCCAGCACTCACCTTAGAAGGTCTCAGCGTTCGGAACCTTTCCGTTGATATGGCACGCACAGACACAGAGACGTATGCCTTCGTCTACATTGAACGTGACGAACTCAAAGCTATCTACACCAGGCATGCAGACAGACTCCAAGAAAAAATTCAACGCCAACTTGAAATTGCCAAGAGTTTTGAGGAGAGGTTGGACGTTCAGAGCGCGGTCAGAGCCTATCTCCGGACCTATCCGCTCTATGAATCGCTCAAGGAAGCAGAAATTATTCAGATCGGTGCGGAATATAGCCCGGATTCTCGCACAGCGTTCAGAAAATTAGCAGACGCGGCGACTCGAACGAGCGACACGTTATGGTCACATCGACAGGTCATTCGGCATGTAGAAGGACTTACGAGAGAAGTCATCGTTAGTTTTGACGATGTGTGCCGGATCATCGATTCTCAACTTTCACAGCAGGTGGTCTCACTGAGCGGCAGCATCGCGGTACACCCACTGATTTATGAAGACTCAGAAATGCCAAGTCCCCTTGCAGTAGCCTTTACCAGTTTCTTTCAGAAAGAACTGAAATGGACAGTGATTGATTGGATGCGCGATTTTGAGAATACCCAATACGATCTCGACCATATCAACCGAGATTTTCCGTGGCGGCTGAGTCCCACCTGTTGGGAAAACGGAGATGAAGTTACGATCCGTGCGATATTGCGCGATGTACATACTGGCGAATTTCTCGCGAGTGCCGTTGTGCGATACTTGAAATCCCAACAATGGGAGTCGCGTACCTATAAACCTCGGGGCTATGAAGGAGCGATGGTTGAGAAGGCAACTTTCAAGCCTCACTATTATGTAGCGGAACCTGCCCAGAGTCCTATGGAAACGTCCACCCCTGAAGTCCTCATTGAACGCAGTTTTTCTTTTATTGGCGGGTTAGAGGTTGATGTATGGACAGGTCAAGGGCATAATCACGTGTATTACACCGAAGGCGACACCGTAAAAATTTTCGCGAGCGTGAATCAACCGGCGTATCTCCGGATGCTCTACACTCTTGCCGATCAAAGACGCACACTGCTGATTGATAATTTTTATATCGGTCCTTCAGAAGTAAACAGTCCTGTAGCGATCGGCAATTTCCGGTGCGTTCCACCTTTAGGAACGGAATTTTTGTTTGTTGCCGCACGCACCGAAAAGTTTCCAGAGATTCAGACGCGCGCAGAAAACGGGTATCACTTTTTAGTGAATCAAGACGCGGAAACGGCTACACAAAGTGTTCGCAGTTTTCCAACGCGCGGTCTCATACCTGATGAAGACAATGAACAACAGGTCATTGATCCGCAGCCTGACGATAATGAACAGCCCCGTTTCCAGCAGAGCGAGGCACAACTGATGCTGACTATCATGAAAGAATGAGGGAGAAGTGGGAGGTACGGAGTGAAGTGCCATCGGGATTTAGACTTGGTTTAGAGAGTGGTCTAAATTTCCGGTGGCAGTTTAGGAGGCTGTGTATAAACATGACGAAATATCCGAATCGGGAGGCACTTCGTAAAGCACACGATATATATCGTGATGCTATGCGTTCATTCATCATCCGATGCTTAAGAAAAATTCAAGGCGAGCGGGTTGAAGACTTAATTCAGGATTCTTTGTCTTATGAAGAAGCAGAACACAACGGAAACATTGAAGCTGCGATAGATATCACGCATTTTCCGCACATTATCAGAAAATATTGGCATCGTGCTCGTGGTTTCAGTCAACAGTTTAATTCCAATTCAAAGGTCCAATTTAAGACTGGAGTGATAGCGGACGGTCGAAATCTTTGGGCACATCCAGGGGTAGAGGATCTGGACTCTGAGCGCACTCGGGCAGACCTAACTTACGTCGCTGAAGTACTCGGCGAGATCAAAAATCAAAATGCAAAGCGTGAAGTTGAAGATATCCGAGATCGGCTTTTTTCTCATGAAGAGGAAGAACACACCGCAGATGTATCTGACCAACTGGAAGTGGTAAGAGCAGAGAACACTGAATTGAAAAAACAGCTCAATGCTACATCAAGTCGATTGGAAGAGATGGAAACAGAATGGATTGCTTCCGACGAACGCCTCACAGATATGTCAAATCTGTTGAAATCAGTGGAAGCGGAGAACGCTGACTTGAAAAAACGTCTCTTGGAAAAAGAGAATCGCCTACAGACTGTTGAATCGGAGAGTAACGAACGCATCAAAACCTTGGCCTCAACCCGAAAGGTTTCCGAGCCAAAACCCTCAATAGCGGAGAAGTTCCGTGCAGCAAACACCTTGGAGGACCGCGTGGAAATCGGGCGTAAGGTCGCTGAACTTCGTATAAACGCCTCAGGCTCCAAGCCATTAGCGTGGAAGAAAATCAGGAAAAAGTTGGGACTCAAGAACGATGAGTTCCACAAAGGTATCCGACTCGAAGACCACTTCAAAGAATCCGTTGTCGAAAGGATCGAATCGTTCAAGGGCGGTTGGCAATACTCCGGTAAACTCAACGTTCTCCTCGGGTTTGAACCCCTCGGGGAATTGGCTAACCGCATTGAGGCGTGTAAGCTAGCACCCAAAGTTGAGCCCAAGGAAGATGCAAAGTCGTATGAATATGAAGGAGTACCTCTGAACACTCCGATTATCCGATCCATTCTCAACACATCATATCCCTGGCAGGGATCCTTACCTGTCTCAGCCATTTTAGAAGTCATCACCCAATACCATCTGGAAAGAGGTGGAAGCCCCACGCAGTTGAGAGACTTTCGTACAAACACGTATGATATTCTGTGTGAAATGGAAGTGGAAGGACAGGCAAAGCGATACAGGGAAGGTAACAAAGATTATTGGCAACTGATATAAAAACATCGGAGACAGCACTCCTATTACTGTCCGCTCTCGCCTTTCTCTTATGTATTGTAGGTGTATTGTTTTTAATCGAAGGCGAAAACAAGCCTCGCTTGCTGAGGCAACACGCGGTCTGCTGATGGTGAAAAAACAGTCGGTTTTACACGCGTTGACGGCGTTTTTACGACGTATGATTTTTGAAAACATATCCCAATCTGTCCCTCTTGTGTCAAGATGCGACAAAAAAGGTATAAAATGGCAAGAAAAGTAAGAAAGGGGTCAATCCAAAGGAGAATGAAATGAAAGTTGTATTCGGCAGTACTGACATTGCCGATCTCTCAGCCATACAGTCGGTGTGTGTAAGCGATACTGATGGTAAAATTAAAATCCTTGTTGGTCATAAGACGAAAGGGACAGAGAAGGTCAGTTCTATTAATTTTCGCGGCAAGATACGCAAGATACACTATAGTCCTGACAGAGAGATAACCACAGAGTTCGCCGAAGAAATCGTCAAGAACATTGAAGATCTCACACAGAATCCCGATATGCCGATGGAGCAAGTCATAGGGCTAAAAGTTTGGGCGAGCGGCTATCTGCAAGTGGATCTTGACAGGGCAACGGAGGCTCAAGCGGCAATTGCGTTGGCACGACTGTGCTGCGATTGGATTTTTGGTAGATACAATGCCCCCTCTGATGAACAGTTGAAATTTAGAACGGGGTTAGATATCAGCGATATAACTCGCATTGTATCTACGGACGACTACAAGCAGTGTGTTGAGGATATCCTGATTAAAGCTCGCACCAGTGAAGAATTCAAGGCGTGGGTAGAGGAATCTGGGGACATGCGAGCACGGTTCGGCAAGCGTATGCGT
Organism: Candidatus Poribacteria bacterium; assembly: GCA_965232545.1. Lineage (GTDB taxonomy): Bacteria > Poribacteria > WGA-4E > WGA-4E > WGA-3G > WGA-3G. Next base: position 4,424,050 of record OZ246979.1, on the reverse strand, counting down.
CTCTGTGAAGATGATGCTCAAACGCTGTTGGAATCTGTTGCCCGCTACCATGGAATAGCATGTATCAGAATTGCGTAAGGAATGGAAGCAGATTGCCGAAAAATTGTTGAAATAAGGCATTTGTTGCACCGCTATGAAAGGAGAAAGTCTATGTATATCTGGAGGGACACCGCTCCAGCAAGAATCATAAATCTCAATAACTGTGCCAGTATTGAAGCCGATGAAGAAAATAATGAACTCTACGCAATTGGCAATGATGGTGAACGTTATTTTCTACATTCATTCAAGCCAGAAAATGATGATCCCCGCCAGGCAACAGATGCTATTCGACTCATCTCCGAGTATCTTGAAGAAGGCCGTCGGACAATTGATATGAGTGACATAGAGCATCAGCTGCATCCTGCTTCTCCAATGTGGAGAAAGCCCCGAAAACGCTTATACGTTCAGATGGACGATGGCATAGTGATAGAGCGTGAACACACTCTGCTACTTTCGTTGAGATGATTGAAAAAGCTGGGATAGAACGCGTACATGCCCTCGGACTCAAAGGGCTCATCAAACGTAAAAACACAGATGGGTCTCCTGAGTCATCAGACTACACGTCTGATTCGTCGGGTTTGTATAGCATCCGCACAGTTGATGAGGCAGAGCGTAAAAAGCGAATACTGGAGAGGATTGGGGAGCAGCTCAGTTTACAATGGGATGTAGAGGTTATTAAGATATAAACGTTATCAAGGAACTCAATGCCGATAATTGAGAACTGTCCTCGCCCAATCACAGGGATGCCCCTTGGATACGGCACTCGGAGGTAAACGTGAAAAAACTCCTATTAGCAGATGCCAATCAGTTATCGGCCTCTCACTCTGAATACGAAACTACCCGACAGCAGATAGAGCGTGCGGAATACAAAACCTTCACGCTGAGTGAAGCGGACTTCTACGATCTCGTTTTCATGGAAGCGAATGACGCTGTTTGGGCAAACAATCAGAAGTTGGTAGACCTCTTAACACCGAAGGGCAAGTCGCGCACGCTGAAAGAGGTCGTAGACAGGATTCTGAAGGCATATCCGTATGAGAGTCCCATCCAAGTCTTTAAGCAACTCTCCGATGACGAGCCGTGGTTTGGGGGGTGCTTTCTTATCAGTGCAAGGTTTGATCCGCGCTTGCTGGGAGAATTGTTGGTGAGGCCGTTGACGGCTTATGAGAAACCCGCACATTCCCCGAACATCCAGTTTTACCTTGAAGATGGGAATCATCGGGCGTTGGTATATGCCGTCTCCCTGAGGCTACACGCAGAAACGTATCAACCGGTTCGGGTAATTTTCAGCAAAGAGTGGACGCACCTCTATCCGTGGGCACAGTTGACTTCATGACACAGGTGTGTCGCCAGAAATGCCCACATTCTCTGAGCGGTTATCTGGTTATAAGAATCTGATAACTCTTAAAACTCAAAAACCAGATGTAGTTTTTTATCAGGGATCCCCATTTCTGATTGATAAACTCAGAGATAAGGGAATCCTTCGCTAACTTTCCAATTGAAGACACACCGAAAGGAAAAAACGCATGAAAAGCTTTCTCGCAACGTTCGCGCTCCTGTGTGTGTGCGTAGGGTCTTCGAGTGCTGTTGAACTTTCTGATGCCGAGCGAGTCGTCCTCGAAGATCAAGCCCGTCGGGATGCCCAAAAAGAGGGCGATGAGAAGTTTTGGGCGTTGGCAACCTTCGCTGGCACCACCCTTGTCAGTCCCTATCTTAGTCTTCCAGCACTTGCAGGTGCATGGTACTACCAGCCCGCACCCCCTGCGTATCGGTTCAGGGGCAAATCCCCGGTCGCCATTGAGATTTACACACATACCTATAAATCCGTCTATAGACGCACTGCGATCAGAGGGTGCTTGATCGGGGCACTCGGCGGTAGTACGCTCTACTACCTGACCCGGCGCGGATACGGCTTCACTTTTGTTCGTAGTTGGTAGCTCCGTGCCTGACGAGGCAAACTCTGATGAAATGGATTGGGGTATGATTCAGCAGAACATAGGACGGATTTTATGGCAGCTGAGAAAGCGTTAAAAGCTTATATTCAGGAAAATACTCACGATGTGTTTGGTGAGGAGATTCGTTGGGTGGGTAAGAACCTTCCAGGAGAGGGTTCTCGTCTGTCACCAGATTTTATAGGATACGATGTCAACGGCAATCTTGTTATTGTTGAAGTCAAGATTGTCTATCCTCGGACGAGTAGTCCTCGTAATCAGTATGCCAGGGCGCGTGAAAGTGTCGGACAGATATTACATTATGCCGCCGCTTGTGCAGAGGAGGGTCTGAATGCTGAGCATCTTTGCGACTTCGGCGAGGAAGCCGTCAGAGATGCCGTGAAAAATGTCCGCTTCTTTATCGTGACCGAGACGTTACATTATGCGCTTGAGAAAATGTGTCATTTTTTATCGGCGTATGGTCTCAATATCTGTTATATCGCGGTGGATTGTGTCTAAAACTCGGAAACCAGCAGAGAAGGCATGTCGCGCAAAAGCAGAAACAATCACACTATTTTCATGGATAATATAGTGTACTACCATCGGAAATTTAGACCACTCTCTAAACCAAGATTGTAAGTGCGTTTCAACGAATTGATTGTCAAAGCGCACTTGGTTTGAATAAACGTTGGCACTTCACTCTCTATGTTAATCAAAACAGAACGATCTACAAGATAGAACACAAAACTGCATTCGTAAGGACAGAATGTAATGGTAAACTGCGAAATAAATGAACAAACTATTCCGCCAAATCTGGAGCCAAGTGAAGATATAACATTGTGGAGATATATGTCATTTTCAACATTGTGTGAAATTATTATGTATGATTATATACCTTTAATCAATGTGTGTAATTTTCCTGATAAGTCGGAGTGTAGTGCATACGCTTATTTAGACCACAATTTCGCAAAGTTAAGATAAGGTTTGTCGTTGAAATTCCATAGGAGTCAAATACCCTAACGCCGAATGGGGGCGTTTCTGATGATACACCTGTGTGATAAAATGACCGATGCGTTCTCTCGCCTCGGTGATGCTTTGATAGTCATTGAGGTGAACTTCCTCCTCTTTGAGGGTGCGAATGAGTCTTTCAGCATATCCGTTCTCCCAAGGGCGTCCTTGATGTGCGACCGAAATCTCAACGCCATGTGCTTCGAGCGTGGTAATATAAGCTTTTGAAAGATACTGCACGCCTTGATCGGAATGGTGAATCTCAGGAACGCTGTAGCAGAATGCCTCTTCGAGCGGTTTGAGCGTCAGAGATTGGCCCAAGTGCTGACGGATCTGCCACGCTTTGATCACTCGGGTGAAAACATCCATGAGCAGAGCGACATAGACGAAGCGTCCTTTGAGACGCACATAAGTAATATCCGCCACCCAGACCTGATCCTGATGAGAGACCTCAAGGGTTTCGAGCAGGTTGCGCCAGGGTTTATCCCCCTGAAGCGATTTTGTGGTTTGACACGCACGCTTGACGCAAACCAAGAGATTCATTTCTTTCATCAACCGGGCGACGCGTCGGGTCCCAACGCTGTATCCCTGACGCAGAAGTAGCTGTGTGATACGTCTATATCCGTATCTCGGATACGCTCCAGCAAGTTTCTCTATTTCAGCGCGCAGAACCGCTTCGGACGGATCTTCTTTGGGGTGATAATAGAAACTGCTTCGGTTGACACCGAGGGTTTCACAAATATCTCGCACGGAATGCTCCTGCTGCAATGCCGAAATGAAGCATCGCTTTTTAGATAACGTTAGTCCGGTTCCATGTCAATAGTTTTTTTTGGATGTCTAACGCCACCGCCATCCTCCCAACGAGCTGCTCAAGGTGGGCGATTCGCTTCTCGGCATCGCTCGACTGCTTATCAGCAGATTCAAACAGCGAGGGCGCATTTTCAAGCACCTGTCGCTTCCACTGTGAGAGTTGAGTTTCGGTGAGATTATGACGCCGACACACTTCTGCTTGGGAACTCGCACCACTGAGGACTTCGAAAACAAGTTCAGCCTTAAACTCAGGGGTGAAGTTTCTTCGTTTCGCCATTGGAATTCTCCTTTCAATGAGATTGTATTATAGCACAATCTTATATTAGGGAGTGGTCTAAAAAACCGTAGGCAGTACACTATTTTTAGTATATTAAAATCTAAAAATGAACTAATCCCAAACGGTATATCTGTCAATCAATTGATTGATTTTGATATTGTAGATTCTACAAGAAAGGACTGGGTTTGAATGCGTACTTACAAATACAAGTTACAACGCCATCTACGACTGAAGCACATAGTCAACGTGTACTGCCACCGGAAATTCAGACCACTGTCTAAACCAAGAGTGTGCTACAATACAATCTCACTGAAAGGAGCCTCCGATGGCGAAACGAAAGCAAAAAACCTTCACCCCCGAGTTTAAAGGGAAAGTTGTGCTTGAGGCACTCCGTGGCGAAACTTCCGAAGCGGAACTGTGTCAACGCCATAACATCAGCGAAGAACAACTCTCAACTTGGAAGCAGCAACTTCTTGAAAACGCCGCATCTCTCTTTGCGCCGAAGGATAAGCCGTCCAAGGCGGCGACGGCGCGGATCGCGCAACTGGAACAACACGTTGGGAGATTGAGCGTGGCACTGGACATCCAAAAGAAAGCCCTCAACTTGATTGAACGAAACGGGTCTGAAAACGACAAATAGTTGAGGCGTTGGAGACAGATTCTTCGGTTCGACAGATTTGGGAGTCCCTCAGTTTCAAACAGTAGAATTGGATGAGTCGTGGTATTTATACCTAAAGTGCTTATGCGCCACACCAAATCGGAGGGTTTCCATGTGCGGTGAAAGTCGCACGCATGGTTTGGAGGGGAAACCGTGTCTCCGTGAGGGACACTGCTACCTTACCTTTGCTAATTTTTGGTCTGAATAAACAGTAGCACTTCAAGTCAAGCATGGATTGATTTTTCAATATCTCTGTCAACAACTGAAATCTCCGGACGCAATAATCGCAGCTCCGTAAGTCCTACCTTTCTAATAGGACTTACGCATTCCTTCTTAAAGTCCCCCTGATAAGGGGGATTTAGGGGGTTTAAAGGACAGAAATTATCACTTTTTGCGTCTAAATGTCCAATATTTGCTCAATTTGCGTAAATCCTGTCTAATTGTGTTTCTCAATACGGGATCGGAAAACTTCAATTAAATTTTCAAACTTTGTAACTAACCACTGATGTTGATCAGACCAGTCTGTTTCATCGGTAACATCGCAGTATTTTAATCCGAGGTATATCTGCTTTTCATTTTGTATATCCTCGTGCAAATGAATTTCTTCACCGAGATCCTTTTCAATCTCTGCCCGTTGTTTTATCAATGAATGAAAGAAGTCTTGTGAAGATCCTTTCATGACAAATGAAGCATAAATTGCTGGGGGGTTTACACGTTGACTTGCTCTTATATAGCACCCTGTTATCCCCATGTGAAAGTCTCTATAATGAGAATCATAGACACTTGGCACCTTGAGACCTAAATTATCGGATGGTAATTTTTCAAAAAACGCAGCCCAGTACCTTTCACGCCGATTTTTGATGTGAGATAGATTCACTTTGTTCTCCTTTCAGAAAATCGTTATTTCTCAATTTCTTCTTCAGGATATTCACAGTCTGCAGGATCCAGTTCCTGAAGTCGTTGCCGAAAAACCTCACGAAAACTTGTAAGTTTAGATGCCAACTATTCATGCTGATGCGTCCAATCATCCTCGTTTTGTGGATCCGTGTCACTTTCGTAAAGAGCCAACATGCGAGATTTGCGATGTAGGCTTCCTCCCATTTCAGTTTTTCACCCGATTCTGTTGTCCCGTACAAGTAAAGTCGAACCCCAATGCGTTGCTTCTGTTGACTTATTCTTGCTTCCAAACTATATTCCTTTGGGTTGCCAATGCGAAAATATACAGCATTTTTCGTGAGTTGGCATACAAAGCGGATAGAACGCCATTTTATCAGAAACCACGGGCGTTGTGAAGAAAAAATCTCTGTGCCCCTGTGGATATTCCCTCTATTTCCCCTTGACTTCCGGACCCGTTTTCGGGTAAACTATAACATATATATTTACTTACAATTCATGGGGGAATATTGAAAAGGATGCTACGCGAGAAACAGGTTGTCTCTCAAACGATACAATTGACAGAACAGATAGCGGACGCTGTTCAGCGGGCTGCCGACACGCTTGGAACGTCTTTCGCGGAGGTCGTCAGGACCCGTGGGGCTTCCGATCTACAGAAACGCAAAGCACGGGAACGCAAACGGAAGCGTGCGCAGGAAATGGGGAGGAACAGCACATAAAATGGGATATTTGGACAATCTCAACACATCGCAACGTGCAGCCGTCACAGCACCCCTCGGTCCCGTCAGCGTTCTCGCGGGACCCGGTTCCGGCAAGACCCGTGTCCTCACGCATCGTATCCAGCACCTGTTCTACCATCACAACTTTGCACCGCCTCGGATTCGGGCGGTAACGTTCACACAGAACGGCACACAGACGATGCGGGAACGGTTAGACAGCGACGGTGTGAAAGGCGTGCGTATCTCCACGTTCCACTCGCTCTGCCGTGCTATCATCGATGACCATTTCCAAAGGAATCCGGAGCTCGTCGCACTGTGTGAGGCAGCAGGCGTGGGGATGCCGTTTTGTTGGCATTCTTGGCAGCTGAAAGAGAAACAACCGCTTCTGGTGTGGTATAAAGCGGATGGACGACTCACGCCGGATGTCGCGCTCTGGGTCGCGTTCCAATATGCGTGCGTCGCGTTTTCTCAATGCATGCCCCCGGAACTGGATTTCACCGCGGCAGGCTATCAGCGTGTGGATACCGCCTTCCAGGACATGAAACCCGAGCTCTGTCCCGTCCACGGGTTCGTGGATGTCGGGATGCCCGAACTCCTGTTGCTCGGCAATTATGAGGGGCTGTGTCGGTTTCGGGACTATGTCCTGAAAGCGTTCGGCTACAGGTTACAGGTCGCCGATGACTTACATCCCGATTATCTCCACATGGTCTCCAAATTTTCTCGTGGCGATCGGCACTTAGAGACGCTTTTCATCGAGGCATACCATCAACTCGTCAGACGCTACGCCTTTTTGGATTTCACCGCCCAGACCCTGTGGGCACACCGTATCCTCCTGTCTTCACCAGAGGCACTTCAGGCACTGCAACACCGGTATGACGTGCTGCTGATCGACGAGTTCCAGGACACCGATCCCGTCCAGCTCGACATCGCCCAACGCATGGTTGCCAAACATCGAAACATCTTCGTCGTCGGGGATCACAACCAAGCAATTTATGGGTTTCGGGGTGCCGATGCTCGGAATCTGGGTCGGTTTCGTGAGACGTTCCCAGATTTCCAGGAGGTCTTGCTCGACAAGAACTACAGATCCACACCTGAAATCGTAACGGTCTCTCGTGCGGTTGTCGAGAAGTATCAGGACCCCGGTTATATCTTCCCGTCCGCAGTCAAGCCCAGCGGTCCCGCCGTTAAAACCAAAAAACACCTGAAAGACATCCAGATAGCAGAACCCGAGAAGGTCTTGCTGCTCTCCTATACGAACCGCGCCATCCAAGAGAACTGCTACCAGTTAAAGTCAGTGGGTGTCCCGTATGTGAGGACGGTGCGGTTTGCCGAAGACGGCGAGCGACGCGTCTTTTGCGTAGGGAAACCGATCGTTGCGCGTATTCTGGATGTCATGCGGTTTCTGCGAGACCCGACACGCGAGAACACGTTAGCCGCTGCCGCACATCTGAACGGGATTGGGAGTAAGACGGTCGCGAGTTTCGCAAACGTCCTTGACCTCAGCATGGAACCGCGGTTAGAACCGTTGTTTGCGTTTCGCGAACAGATCGCCCCACTGCCCCTGAGATCGCAAGTCCAAAATATCGGCGATAGATCAGGGAGATCGCCTGAAGGCGAAGCGGGGATATTCAAAGGTGCCACTGTGAAATGGCACACCGATGCGGTGCAATTCAATGTCACGTTTCTCGGTCGCGTCTTAGCACGCTACACATATATCCCGACATACGCGGAATTGGTGGATGCCTCCGCGCAGGTGATGACCGTGCATCAAGCGAAAGGCATGGAGGCACCGATCGTCATCGTAGACGGTTATAGTTTCTTCGCTGTCGGGGGTAACGAGATGGCATCTGAGGAGAGCGTCTACGAGATGGCGCGTGTGATGTATGTTGCGCTGTCACGTGCCGAGTGTGAGCTCTATCTCGTGACAGACGGCAGAGAGTTCCCGAATATGCAAGGTGTGTATGAAGTGATCGAAAAACAAACGGAACCCCGTCGCGCCACTCAATGAGTATCCCTCCATTGGGTATGCCCGCCCGGAAAGACGGACTGAGATCGCGATGCTGTAGACGGAACGTTGGGTTTCGCTGCGTGGAACTTTCCTTTTGCGGGTTACTGGCGTTTCACGTTTGCCCACTGTGTTGTGAGGAAGTGGGGTTGCGGCGAGACAGGCAAAGCATACGCCGGATCAAACCAATCGCGCGGAATATTCCAAATTCCAGTGGCTGTCAGTTGCTCAACGGCTCCCCCGACCGGTGCAATTTTGAAGATGTGTGTCTGTTTTATCTGTTTGAAGTAGCCTCTATAGACGAGCGCGTCCCCACTCGGCGACCACAGTGGTGCCGCCGCACCCACGCCAGGCTGACGCACCAGTTCTTGGAGGCCGGTGCCATCCCGATTCAGCGTATAGATTTCGCCTTCATCTTGGGGGCGCTTCTGATGCCACATAAACGCGAGTTTACTTCCATCCGGCGACCACGCAGGTTCTCTCGCGGTGCTGATGGCATCGGGTGGGAAAAAGTGCTTCTGTTTTCGGGTGCGGACGTTGAGAATGTATATGTTCAGACGGGGCGGTGCGACTCTGACGACATAGGCAATTTCCGTCCCATCCGGCGACCACGCAGGTGTGCCTCCGATTGCTACACGCTCCTCATTTTTCCCATCGCTTGTAGCGATGTAGATGTACCCGACACCCGCATCATAGCGTTTGTAAGCGATCTGTGTGCCATCCGGCGACCACTCCGGATGTCGTCGCTCCTCCGATTTCCCAAAGACGGGTTGGACATTTTTGCCATCGGCATCCATCAGATATACGTCCCAACTCCCAAAACCCCTATCGCGGTCGGAAGCAAAAAGGATATGCTCACCTGTCGGCGACCATGTGCCACTGACATCATCTGCGCGGTTATTAGTTATATTGACTTGCTCGGTTCCATCTGGATTCATCAGATAGAGTTCCCGATTTCCTTCTTCACGATGTGTCCCAAATATAATTTTCGGCGTGTCCGGTGCCTTCGCAAAAACCAAGCAGATGCTCACAGCTAACATGACGACGCTTATCAGCGATAAAACAAACAGGCGTTTCTCTGGCATTCTCCACTCCTTTGAAGGTCCCACTTCAGTCTCTTCTGAGAAAACGTTTTTGGATAGATCCACCTGTAATAGGACGGACGATTGCGTGCCAAGCGACCACTGTCCGAAGAGGTTCTCCATAGATATTCTAACACGTTTCTGTGAGATTGACGATTGTTTATTGCCATCAAAGTGTACTGCCATCGGAAATTCGGGCCACCCTCTAAACCAAGAGTGTGATACAATATAATCACACTTGAAAGGAGCATCCGATGGCGAAACGAAAACGAAGAACCTTCACTCCCGAGTTTCAGGTCCGAAGTTGTGCTTGAGGCACTCCGCGGTGAAAGTTCCCAAGCGGAACTGTGTCGCCGCCATAACATCAGTGAAGAGCAACTCTCAAAGTGGAAGCGTCAACTCCTTGAAAACGCAGCGTCTCTCTTTGAGTCGAGGGATAAGTCGTCCAAAGAGACGACGGAGCGAATCGCGCAACTGGAGCAACTCGTGGGGAGATTGGCCGTAGCAGTTGACATCCATGAAAAAGCCTTGAAGTGGGCGAGTGAAAAGAGGGATCCGGACGATCAGGACGGAAAAGGTTCATCTGAATGACTCTGATGATAGAATGGCGGCGAGAGCGCGCATCGGGCATTTTATCACAAACGCCCGCATTCGGCGTTAGGATATTTGACACCTGTGGAATTTGAAAAACGATACTTGCCTTAACTTTACCGATTTTTGGTCTAAATAAGCGTTGGCACTTCAGTGCAGAAATCGTGAAAAAAACCTTTCGTCCAAGCTTTCGGTTATAGATGATGTCCTGCCAACGGAACGGGTGAGCCTGAGCGGTTGGACGCTAACTGTGGATAACGCAGCAGCGGATGCCGAACCTACAGGGTGCGGGATGAAGGCGGTGGACTTCGCTCCATCGCTCTATTTTTTTGTGCCGTAGGAGCGACTTTTAGTCGCGATATTCCTCCAAACCTACAGAAGTGGTCTGTGTATAGAACGTGTGGAATTTCACTTGACTTATAGAGGAGAAAAGGATAAAATCAATAGAATACAATAGTGGAAAAGCGTTGACCTGTTATCTTCCGTCGTGATATAATAGTGTCAAACTTTACTGGACGAGATCGAATCTTATCGCTGTAAAATACACGCTCACAAAACACAATATTGCAATACATTCCTAAACTATTGCAAATTGGAAGGAAACACATATATGCTCGCAACAGTCCTAAGCAGTGCAATGCTGGGAATTGATGCTTATATCGTGAAAGTTGAGGTAGACGTTGCCGGTGGAATGCCGTCCTTCAGTACCGTCGGCTTACCCGATAATGCCATCAAAGAAAGTCGGGATCGGGTTACCGCCGCCATTAAGAACTCCGGTTTCTATTTCCCACCGACCCGAATCACAGCGAATTTAGCACCTGCGGATATCCGAAAAGCGGGGTCAGCGTTTGACCTTCCGATCGCAATTGGGGTCATGGCAGCCACCAATCAGGTGGATCTCTCGAGGCTTGAAAACGTAATAATTTTAGGTGAACTCGCACTTGATGGAAGTATTCGCGGCATACAGGGCGGACTCCCTATCGCCATCGCCGCAAAAGAGAACGGCGTCCAGAATATTATCTTACCCGCTGAAAACGCGAGAGAGGCAGCCATTGTGGAAGGTGTCAAGGTCTATCCAGTCGCAAACTTAACAGAGGCGGCTGCATTCCTCAATTCGGATAAAGAGATCACACCAGAACCACACACGCTTGGCACTGATGGACACCACGAGCATTCTGAAACACATCTTGATCTACTCGACGTGAAAGGACAAGAACACGTTAAACGCGCCATTGAAGTCGCCGCGGCAGGTGGACATAACCTCATCATGATTGGACCGCCGGGTTCTGGAAAGACCATGATAGCGAAACGAATTCCGTCAATTCTACCGAAACTATCTATGGATGAATCCTTAGAAACAACGAAAATCCAAAGTATTATCGGCATTTTGCCGAGCGATACACCTTTGATCATGACGCGCCCATACCGTTCACCACACCACACTATCTCTGACGCAGGTTTAATTGGCGGTGGAAAGATACCGCGTCCGGGTGAGGTGAGTCTCGCACATAACGGTGTGCTCTTTTTAGATGAACTCCCCGAATTCCGGCGAAACGTTCTTGAAGTCATGCGTCAACCGCTCGAAGACCGACAAGTGACCATCTCCCGCGCATCCGCATCCCTTACTTACCCCGCGAACTTCATGCTCGTCGCCGCTATGAACCCTTGCCCATGCGGGTTTTTCAGTGACCCGACCAGAGATTGTAAGTGCTCACCCAACCAAATTCAAAACTACGTCTCCCGTATCTCTGGACCCCTCTTAGATAGAATCGATATCCAAGTTGAAGTACCAGCCGTGAAATATGCAGAACTCGCTAATGAAACAACCGGCGAACCTTCGACACACGTCCGAGAACGGGTTGAAAAGGCACGCCACGTCCAACAGCAACGCTTCGCAGACACGGTAATACACGCCAATGCAAATATGGAATCTAAGCAGATACGAGAATACTGTAAAATTGATTCCCAAGCGCAGGAACTCCTCCGGATCGCGATTAACCAATTAGGACTGAGTGCCCGTGCCTACGATCGGATTTTGAAGGTAGCACGCACCATCGCCGACTTAGATGGAAACCCGCATATAGAGGCAGTTCACGTCTCTGAAGCCATACAATATCGGAGTCTCGACCGAAGCTTCTGGAAAAAGTAACCTTACAAGGTAAAATTAGAAAGCCTGCAACAACGGCGCAGGCGGATTCGAGGAACGCACGTTAATGTTCTAACGTCCGTTGTTCCCCCGCAAGGAAAATTAAAAAAGAAAATGCAACCTAACTTTATTATCTTCCTAACCGATGACCAAGGATACGGTGATCTATCCTGTATGGGCGCGACCGATTTCAAAACGCCACACCTCGACAGAATGGCGGCAGAGGGAGCACGCTTCACGGATTGGTACTCAAATTCACCCGTCTGTTCCCCTTCGCGCGCAGCATTACTGACAGGACGATATCCGTGCCATGCCGGGGTCCGTTCTATTTTATCAGGACATCGCACCGCTACAGGATTACCACCTTCCGTTCCTTCACTCGCAACAGCACTGAAGGAGCGAGGCTATTACACGGCGATGTCTGGAAAATGGCATCTCGGACTCGCAGAGGGGTCACGTCCGGAACACCACGGGTTCGATGATTGGTTCGGATTCATGGCAGGGTGCATCGATTTCTTCTCGCACATCTTCTATTGGGGGTTAGGACAGCCCGGCATCGATCAGACACATGATCTCTGGGAAAACGGTGAAGAGATTTATCGAAATGGTGAATACTTCACAGAACTTATCACCGAATACGCTATTAGATATATCCGAAATTCTGTTGAACTCGGCAAACCTTTTTTCCTCTACGTACCTTACAACGCGCCGCACTATCCGATGCACGCGCCACAAAAATACGTAGACCGGTTCCCGAATTTGCCGTGGGACAGACAGATTATGGCGGCGATGCTCAGTGCCGTTGATGATAGTGTCGGCGAAATTTTTGCTGAACTCGAGAGACTCGGACTCGCAGAAAATACTTTCTCCTATTTCCAAAGCGACAACGGTCCCTCGCGCGAAACCCGAAACTGGTTAGATGGCACACAGGATCCGTACTACGGCGGCACTGCTGGTAAACTGAAAGGACATAAATTTAGCCTCTATGAAGGTGGCATCCGTTCACCCGGAATCATGAACTGGCCGCAGCAAATCCCAGCAGGACAGGTAATCAACGAAATCGGCGCAGCAATGGATGTGTTCCCGACCTTCCTCGCAGCAGCAGATGGAGATCCTTCCGAACACGAACTTGATGGACGCAATGTCCTACCCATGGTGACAAATGGCGAACCCACACCACATCGCGAAATTTATTGGGAGATGGGTAAACAGACGGCTGTGCGTCGTGATAATTGGAAATTGGTGCTTAACGGTCAATTGGTAGAGGGCGCGCCGCCAGAAGACGATGTGCATCTCGCAAACCTCGACACCGACATGGGTGAAACACAGAACCTTAAAGATGAACACCCTCAACTCACGACTGAATTGAGGGAAGTTGCCCAAACATGGCGCGAAGGCATCGAAACGCACTGGGAAACCGAATGGGTTAATCCTAACGGAACAACCGGATATGTCAAGGAATAATAAAATGCTAACCGACATCCAAGATGCTTACGGGCGCCTCCTGTCAGATTATCATAACGGTCAAAAGAACGTCGAAATTGTGGAGAGAGAAGACGGATTCATTGATGTAAGTCAGCTGGGACCCCTTACCTATTTCGCTGAATACGATGACTGGGCTGAACACCAAAGACTTGCAATAGAACACGCTACAGGACGGATATTGGATATCGGTTGTGGCGCGGGGCGGCATTCCCTCTACCTTCAAGAACAGGGACATGATGTCTTAGGAACAGACATCTCGCCGTTAGCCATTGAGACCTGTCAAAGCCGCGGGCTTAAAAAAGCCCTTGTCACGCCTGTCACGCAATTGAGCTCCAAAATTGGCATCTTTGATACGATACTCATGATGGGACACAATTTCGGGCTCATTGCAAACTATAAAAGGGCAAAGTGGCTCTTGAGACGCTTCGCTGCGATGACAACAGATACCGCAAAAATTATCGCTGAGACGCTCAATCCTTACGAAACGACAAATCCAATTCACCTTGCCTATCATCAATCGAATCAAGATAGAGGACGGATGAGCGGTCAGTTGAAACTACGAATCCGATATAAACAATACACGACACCCTGGTTCGATTACTTATTTGTTTCAAAATCGGAGATCGAAGATATCCTTGACGGAACAGCGTGGCGGGTCGAACGCTACATTGACGCAACCAATACACCGACTTATGTCGCGATTTTATCCAAAAGTATGCATTCTTGATTTTAATAGTGTCGGTAGGCGCGTCGCTGGTGAGGCGAGAAATCTCGTCCGTCAAGAACATCTTTGTTAATGAGATTGGAAGCCTCACCGAAAGACGAGATATGTCATGATACTTTTTAAATTTGCCTTTATTACGGACACACATTTGTATTTAAACGCACCAAGAAATTTCGCAAGCGGACTCCAACAACAACAAAAGAGTCTACAACTTTACGAAAAGCTGGTTGAACAACTCAACGTGTTTGAACCCGCCTTCGTGATCCATGGCGGGGATGTTGTGTGTGGTGGTCAAAGTTTCGGGATGTCCGCAGCGGAATTTGAAGTCACACTTGATGGTGCGCAACAACTCGGGCAACGCATAAATTCCCCCTGCTATTACATCCCTGGCAACCACGATTTGCATCCAGAAACCGGATCCAAAGACGATTACTTGGCACGCTTCAGCACCAACGGCATGGGATCCGTCAGTTTTGTGCACGAAAATATTCGATTTATCCTCCTCGATTCGCAGGAGGTTCCCGAAGATCTCACACACGGGTATATCAGCACGAACCAACTGGCATGGGCAGAGCGCGAATTGAAAAGGGCACGTGATTATGACCAAGAGGTTTTCATCTTTTCACATCAACTCCCATTTCCGAGCGTTGAGTTCCAAGGGGTCGGTTCAAGAGTTGCCAACTCCGCAGAGGTGCTCGAAATTACCGCACCTTTTGATAGACAAATTTTGGCATTTTTCTGTGGGCATCTACATCTCAATCGCGTCTTCAGAGAACAAGGTATGCTGTGCATCGTCTCCTCTGGTATTATCTGTTATCCGATGATGTGGCGACAAGTCCTCGTATATCCCGATAGAGTTGACGTAAAGACCGTGCCAGTCGATTTACCGGATGTCCTCGCCGAATCAGAAGCAGTCAACCCAGATAACAACCTTTATCTATTGGGCAGAGATCGGGATCTCAATTTCAGTATTCCTCGGAACTCACAAACGACTGACGAGGTGTGAACTGCGTCCTGTTTAACATAACCTCTTTACTGATCACTGAAAGGATTTCTTGAAAAAATCTGGGGAAACACCCAAGCAAAAACCCCCGACTGCTGACTGCTAATTAAAAAAATGATTGAAGTCCACAATATCACCAAAAACTACGGTCCTTTCCAAGCACTCAAGGACATCTCCTTCCAAGTAGACAAGGGGCAAATTGTCGGCTTCCTCGGTCCTAACGGAGCAGGAAAAACAACGACAATGCGGATCCTCACCTGCTTTATGCCGGCGAGTAGCGGACGCGTCACCGTCGCTGGATATGATGTTTTCAAAGAATCGCGCGAGGTTCGGAAACGCATCGGCTACCTCCCCGAAAACGTTCCGCTCTATCCAGAAATGACGGTGACCAAGTATTTGATGTACATGGCAAAGATCCGTAGCGTCCCGCGTAGTAATATCAAAGGGCAACTGGATAACGCCATCGAGGCATGCGGACTCACCGAACGCCGACATCAAATCATCGGGCAACTATCCCGTGGTTTTCGACAACGCGTCGGCTTAGCACAAGCACTCATTCACGAACCAGACGTTTTAATTCTCGATGAACCTACCTCCGGATTAGATCCACGGCAGATTGTCGAAATTCGAGAACTCATCAAAGCACTCGGCAAGGAACGCACCATCCTGTTCAGCACCCACATCTTACCCGAAGCCAGTCTCACATGCGAAAGACTAATTATCATCAGCCGGGGTAAAATTACAGGTGATGTCCTGTTGAAAGAGGGACGCGCTGTCCCCAGACAGAGCGATGAATCTACCAGTAATACCGAGGATTTGCAAATTGCCTCCTCCATTCTTGCACTTGAGATAGCAGGAGCATCAGCAGACGATATATCAGCCGCACTCCACGACGTACCAAACGTGATTCAAGTCGAGCAGATCGACACCGATACGGATGACACAGCAACGTTTCACCTTCACTATACGCTGGCGACTGATGTTCGTTCGGAAGTGGCAGCAACCATCGTCAAACGCGGGTGGCAACTGCTTGAAATGCACACGACTGAAATGTCACTCGAAGAACTGTTCCTGTCCTTGACGGTATAGGGCGTGCTATCTGCTCGACACCGGTTCATCTCGTCTGTTGGAACGTCAATCATGCGTCTAATAACCATCTGGATTATAGGCAACGTCGCCCTACTTCTTTTTGGGTGCGGTGAGGAAAGCATTGAAGAGATACAACCCGAATCTGAGCCAGAACATCTCACGGGAACTCTCAATCTCTTTACCGAGAACGAATGGGCAGTGATTGAAAATTTATCACCTCTACCTAACAAACCACCACCAAGTCCTACAAATCGCGTCGCTGATAATCCAGAGGCAGCGCAGTTAGGACAGATGCTTTTCTTTGATACACGATTCTCAAAGGAAGGCACAATCTCCTGTGCAACATGTCATTCACCATTCCATGGCTTCGCCGATGTTGAAGCCACGTCATTGGGTAACAGACGCGGCACAAGAAATGCACCAACTGTCCTCAACGCAGCCTATAACAAATGGCAATTTTGGGACGGGCGATCGGAGACGCTCTGGGCACAAGCACTATTCGCACTTGAAGGTGAGGAAGAACAAGCCGGCACACGACTTCAGTACGCACACCTCATCAAACGGCATTATGAAGCAGAATATGAAGCCATCTTCGGCACGCTTCCTGAACTCAAAGATGTTACACGTTTTCCGCCGAATGGCAAACCCGGCGATACGGCGTTTGATAACATGTCGGAAGCAGATCAGGTTGCCGTAAACACCGTCTTTGCGAACATTGGTAAAGCAATTGAAGCCTATGAACGCCTTTTGATGAGTCGGAACGCACCGTTTGATCGGTATGTGGCAGGCGATGAAGAGGCGATCACATTTGAAGCGAAGCGAGGGTTAAAAATATTTATTGGAAAAGGGGTCTGTGTCCTCTGCCATGGAACACCACACTTTAGAGACAACGATTTTCACAACCTCGGAATACCACAGGGACAGTTACCAAAAGATACCGGGCGTTTCCAGGGAATCGCGAAACTTCTCGCTGACCCGTTTAACAGTGCCAGCATTTATAGCGATTCAAGGGCAGATGCCACACGCATACTGAATCTCCTGGAGCCGAGATTGGAACACCAGGGCGAATTCAAAACGCCAACCCTCCGTAACATCGCACTAACGCCGCCTTATTTCCATACCGGCGAATTTCCAACGCTCGCCTCTGTAATCGAATTCAACGACGCAGGCGGCACAACAAACGCATTTCCTGGCAGGAGTATAGCCCCCGTGGAACCGCTCCACCTCAGCGAACAGGAAAAAACGGATCTTGTCGAGTTTTTAGAGACATTGACGGGCGAACCGCCGCCCGCACATCTGCTAAGAAAGCCTAAACTCCCTTAGTCATCCGTTATCTCAACTGGCAATTTCAATTGCTCGCGAACGGTTTGACGCACCTCAATGCAGATACGCATCGCGTGTGTCGTTTCGTCCGCGGTCGCGAATTTTCCAGGGTAACGGGGATCCACCGCATGTTCCGACAGCTTTGAAAAATCTTCCCGCCACACATCCCAAGCAGAAAGAACCGGGACAATCAGATTCAATAACTCTTGTAAATCGTGCGTCCTCGGAAACGGAATATCTGCTTCCTGAAGCCATGCTTTCAGATACTTTTCAATACATTGCTGGGCGTGGAAACAGATCGCATCGTTTACTGGATTCTGTCCTTGAAGCACTTGCTGCGCCACAGTATAATCGCCTTCAGCCTTCTGCACCCATTCCTCCGTCAATGGATTTATCACGTGTTTTTCCTTCTTTGGGGGTTTCAAAAAAAAATTAGCAGTCTCATAAAGCACCTCGCCTTTTTCAGTGATCTCTCGGAGGAACCAGTCGTTATAAGCGAGGCGATACGCAAGGTCTTCAGGCGAATGCACGAGCACATGTAGGCGGAAAGGACGATCGAGACGCTCCCGAATTTCTATCTCTTGCTGGCGTGCTTCCGATTTCGCAATCGGCATCACCACCAACAGATCAACATCCGATCGCTCCGTAGGGGCACCGTAGGCATAAGAACCGAACAGTATCACTTGTAACGGCGCGAATTCGCGCACGATGTCGTCACAGGTCGCTTGAATGTCTTCCCGGGTAACCATGTTCATTCCCTCTTCTGTTCGGCCTACCGACAACAGGAACCTACGGTCAATGCCAGTCAAATGTATACGGATAATTATGCCACATCTCCACCACATAAGCAAGGAAAATTCCTTCTCGAAAAAGTCTTGATTTCTAAATGCATCTATCGTATAATTTCTGCCACAGAATCATTTCAACAGGGAGACGCAATCACCTAAAAAAGAACTATTATGAGACTTGTTACCTTTCAAACCAAATCGACAGATACCATCCCAAGACTTGGCGCATGGATTGATGGCGACCAAATTGTGGATATGACTGCAGTTGCCCCAGATATGCTCCAATTCTTTGAGCAGAATCGCATCGCCGACGCGCAAGGATACATTGAACGCACAGCCCCATCCGATATGGTCTTCCCTGTTGCTGATGTGCAACTGCTTGCACCGTTTCCACGTCCCGCAAGCCTGAGGGATTTCGGCGTATTCAAAACCCACATGGACGCTGCAGCGCGGATCACTGGTAAAGAGATCTCGCCTGAATGGTTCAAACTGCCCAACTACTACCGCGGCAGTACGAGTCCTTCCTCTATTACCGGACACGAAGCCGTTGTCACCTGGCCCAATTACACCCAAAAACTCGATTTTGAATTGGAGTGGGGGGTCTACATCGGCAAAACTGGAAAAAATATCTCCGTAGCAGAAGCCTCCGAGTACATCGCTGGTTACACAATTTACAATGACATCAGCGCACGGGATATTCAATTCCGACACATGACACTGGCACTCGGTCCCGCGAAAGGCAAGGACTTTGACAATAGCAATATTATGGGACCCTGCCTCGCGACACCAGACGAGATCGACGATCCGTACAATCTCCGAATGATCGCCAGAGTCAACGGCGAAGTCTGGGCAGACGGGAATACCTCGGATATGTATTACTCGTTTGAAGAAATGATTTCCTTCGTTTCACAATCAGAAACGCTCTATCCGGGCGAGTTTTTAGGCTCCGGTACCGTCGGGAAAGGGTGTGGGTGGGAACTCGACCGCTGGATTCAACCAGGGGACGTTATTGAACTTGAGGTTGAAAACATTGGTGTGCTAAGCAACCAAATCGGCGAACCCGAAGTAAACCCCGCCGAATGGACGGAAAAAGGTCTCTAAAAATATGCGACTTAAAGACAAGGTAGCCATCACTACAGGTGCCGCATCAGGTATCGGAAAAGCCACAGCGATCCTTTTCGCCGAACACGGGGCAAAGGTAGTCGTCGCCGACATCGATGAAGACGGCGCGAACCAGACTGTCACCACTATCCGAGATGCAGGCAACGAAGCGATTTATGTCCAAACCGATGTAACAATTTCAGATAACACCAAGCACATGGTCCAGGAGACCCTTAACACCTACGGGAAACTTGATATCTTGCTCAGCAGTGCCGGGATTGCGATGCGACTCCCTGTCGCCGATTTGCCAGAGGAAGACTGGCATCGGTGTTTAGATGTCAACCTCACCGGGGTCTATCTCTGTGCCAAAGCCGCAATTCCTGCCATGCTAAAAAATAGTGGCGGTTCCATTATCAACCTATCCTCTATCTATGGACTTGTCGGCGCGGATGTTCGCGCCGCGTATGTCGCTTCCAAAGGGGGTGTAACAAATCTCACCCGTGGGATGGCACTTGATTACGCCGAGGACAACATCCGGGTTAACTGCATCTGTCCGGGTTTCGTCGAAACGCCGTTAGTCGCAGGTGTCATTAAAACGCCAGAGGAATACAAGACGCTCGCCGACAAGCATCCGATGCGCCGGCTCGCACAGCCCGAAGAGATCGCCTATGGCGCGCTATACCTCGCCTCCGACGAAGCCGCCTTCGTTACAGGCATCGCTTTACCCATTGATGGCGGATACACCGCTGGATAAAAATGCGAAAACTTTCCCTGATTACTTTCCTCATCCTACTCATAAACAGCGCGTACCTGTTCAGCTTCGGCGAACCGACGCTCTTTTACATTTTCAACGTCCTGTTCCACGTTGGGCTCGGTGTTGTTTTAATAATTCCATTCAGTATCTACACCTACCAATATTTACGGCGTAACTCGCAGGTTCCCGATATTCAGAAGAAGCAAATTTCAACACTCGGACAAGCAGGAAGTATTGGAATCATCGTTGGCATCATCAGTGGTGGCTATCTGATGATTGTCGGCGCGACAACCCCCTATCGGTGGTTACTCATCACACACATCGTCAGTGTAAGCGCGGGGAGTATCCTTCTCTGTGTTCACCTCTTAAGAGACAAAGAACACCTCACGCCATTATTCAAAAAAATAAGCATCGGTGTGCTAACTGTTGTCGTCCTTTTCCCGATAGGCGCGAAACTCACACAACACTACCTGCCGAATGAAAGGTATCTCGTCGAAAACCCAGCACTCCCCCCTACGAGTATGTATGAGGAAGGTGGTGGTACGACCGGGCACTTCTTCCCTGCCTCCGTCGAAACGGAGACCGGTGCACTGATTCCAACCGATTTCTTCCTTACATCGGAGACCTGCGCCACCAAGGGGTGTCACCCAGACATCTATCAGCAATGGAACGAATCTGCCCACCATTTCTCCTCTTTCAACAACCAGTGGTATCGCAAATCAATTATCTATATGCAGGAAGTCAACGGTATTCAACCCTCTAAATGGTGTGGGGGATGCCACGACCCAGCAATCCTACTCAACGGTGTGATGGACAGACCCATTCGTGAAAACCTCCATACACCCGCCGCGCAAGCAGGACTTGCCTGCACAGCGTGCCACTCTATCGAAAAAGTCAAAGATACAATGGGCAACAGCGGGTATGTGATTAAATACCCACCGCTTCATGACATTGCTGCCAGCGATAACCCTATCATTCGCAATTTGCATAACTATCTCATTCGGCTTGACCCGGAGCCTCACAAAAAAAGTTTCCTCAAACCGTTTCACCGTGAAAACACCGCTGAATTCTGTTCAACTTGCCATAAAGTGCATCTCGACGAACCGGTCAACAATTTTCGATGGACACGAGGCTTCAACGACTACGATCAGTGGCAGAAAAGTGGTGTCTCCCACCAAGGTGCGTTGTCCTTCTATTACCCCGAAACGGCGAAGAAATGCGTCGATTGTCACATGCCACTCGTTGACTCCACAGATGCCGCAAACATCAACGGCAAGGTCCACAACCATCGATTCCCTGCCGCGAACACGGCACTGCCTTTTGTGAATCAACACCCAGAGCAACTCAAAATTGTTACTGATTTTTTGCAGGATGACGTGGTAACGTTAGATTTATTCGCAGACGGCAGCCCAATCCCACCTGACGGTACTGAAGCCATCCGAGGCGAAAACACACGGATTGATGTCGTCGTCCGCACCCGCGGTGTCGGGCACCGCTTTCCGGCTGGCACGATCGACGCATTTGACATCTGGCTGGAAGTGAAAGCCACCGATGAAAATGGAAAAATTGTCTTCTGGAACGGCAGAATCACCGCTCCCGATGGAAACGGACCTGTCGATCCAAGTGCACATTTTTACCGCGCCTATATGCTCGATGCACACGGGAATTTGATTAACAAACGAAACGCTTGGGCAACTCGGACCGTGCTCTATTCAAACACAATCCCGCCGGGTGCCGCCGATACTGCACGTTACCGACTCGAAATCCCACCCGATTGTGGGAATCTCCTCACAGTGGAAGCAAAACTCAACTATCGCAAGTTCAATTGGTGGCACACACAGTGGGCTTATGCTGGCGTGCGCGATCCAGAAGACACAGATTTTCAGGTAGATAAAGGCTATGACGACGGCAAGTGGGTCTGGACGGGTGACACCTCAGATGTCGCAGGAAAAATCAAAGCGATTCCAAACCTACCCACTGTCGTCATGGCATCTGCTGAAGCAATCTTAAAGGTTTCGGTAGGAGCGGGAGAAACACCCAAGCAAAAACACTCCGATTCCCGACCTATGGACTCACAACCAAAATCGGAAAATGCCCGCGAACGGTGGAACGACTATGGTATCGGGTTACTCCTACAGGGCGATCTGAAAGCCGCAGAAACCGCATTCCTCAAAGTAACCGAAATAGAGCCAGGATACCTCGATGGGTGGGTAAACGTGGCAAGAGTTAGAATCCAAGAAGGAGACATGCAAGGCGCAGAAGAGATGCTTGAAAAGGCGTTTGAAATCCAAAAGACACTGCCACCTGAAAATCCACACCGCGCGAAGGTTCACTACTTTTACGCACTCATTCAGGAGGCTTCCGGGAATTATGACACAGCGATTGAGCATCTCCAGCACGCCGCCTCGCAGTTCCCGCGCGATACCCGTGTTCGGAATAAACTCGGACGTATGCACTTCCTGAAACGCAATTATGAAACTGCTCTGTCTGAATTTCAAAAGACCCTCACTGTCGATCCAGAAGATCTCGACGCACATTACAATATGATGCGTTGTTACCGCGCCCTTAAGAACCCTTCGCTCGCCGCCAAATCGCAAAAACTCTACCTACGCTTTAAGGCAGACGAGTCCGTTGACGCAATCACTGGTATTCCTCGCCGCGCAGATGCGGATGTCAACCGTGAACGTCAACGGATACACGAACACACTAACAGTTATGAATCTCTATCCTACCCCTGAACACCAGCACAATTGTAACCCGTATCTTCTAAAAACGTCTTGAGTGTCCCGAGTCGAGCGGTTTCTTCCAGTTGAATTTCAATAACCTCAAGGAGATTTTTCTGTGCTTCTTCAATCGTCGTTCCGCAACTCACAACATCTAACTCTGGACAATAAGCCGTATACATATTGCCCTCTTTCCAAATTTCTTCCGTTACCACCAAATTTTTCATGTAGGCACCATATTTACAGCGTTTGGATTAGTTAAAACATAAACGAATATACACGAGAAATACAGTATATCCCATTTTCTGCACAAAGTCAAGCAATACAATTATGAACCGCTACCCAACCCCTGAACATCGGCACGCCGCTGAAGCGATTGTTGACTTCTTTACCGTAATTCCAGAAATTGAAGTGGTCTGTTTAATATGTTCATGCGCTCGCGGCAAAGCAAGCCGAGACAGTTGTCTGGATATCCTTGTTCTCGGCAGACCTGAACCCATGTCTGCAGCACAAGAAGCAATCCAAAAATCGTGGGATAAATTCTATACAACCGCCCCTATTTTTCAAAAACTCGCCGCTGTTGGGAAATACGCACACGTCGATCTGGAATTCAGCGACGGACACTTCGTACCAACAGAACACTCTTGGGTCGGTGGTCCGGACGAGTTTGAACTGATAATTGGGAATTATTTAGTCTATAGCGTCCCGCTCCATCAGAAAGGTAATTACCTCGACGAACTCAAGGCGCAGTGGTTGCCTTACTACAATGAAACCCTACGCCGCGATCGACTACAGATGGTCCGGAAGTACTGTCTCAACAATCTCGACCATATACCCCTCTACATCGATCGTGGACTCCACTTCCAGTGCTTCAACCGATTTTACGATGCCTTCCGTGAGTTCCTACAAGCCCTCTTCATCGCTCGGCGCACCTACCCTATCGCTTACGATAAGTGGATCCAAGAGCAGATTGTAGAGATTCTGGAATTACCGGAACTCTATCAACAGTTGCTATACCTGTTCGAGATACGCAATTTTGAAAGTCGTGAGATACTGGATAAGGCGAATATTTTGAGAGATTTGCTTGATGAATACGCGCCAATTTAATGTCCATGTTTTTTGCAATTGGCAACCTCTCATATATTTTGAGGTACGTCGACGATAACACAACCCCTGATCAACGCGATAGCACCAAAACTACAACTTAACGAGGCTAATCTAATTGTATCATAAAATGGAAGGAATAAAGCGATGATAATGCCGCCTAATATGGAAAATCAAAAACTGACTCTCAGAGGTTGTCTTGGATTAATAGTTTTTACCTTGAGTCTTTTGCTTGGAGTTTGGTTGGTTATTAAATTCGATCAGTGTCCCTTCCGAGTCACGGACGAAGGAACCGAGTTAGGAAACCGCTCCTACTATGATGGCAATCGAGATTCGGAGATCCTTCCTACAAGCAGGGTTATTTAGTTTTAAGATTTCTCAGAAGATGCTGTTAACTGCGAGTTTAGGTTTTGCTGCGAAAAGTTGGAGTCGAGGGTGCTTGTGGTGAGGGTGCGAGTGGTTATCCTACCTTTTGCGTCTTCTGTGTCTGTATGCGTCTGTAGGTGTGCCCCGACTTCTGCGTGGAGGGTTTCAAACCGGCGGTATTCTACTTCTGGTGGGTCTGTTTCATCAAAAGGTTCAAAGAGGTCTCGAATATCCTCATACAACTGCTGAAGAAGTTCTTGTCATGCTTCACCTCGAAAGTGTGGTAATTTTTAGGGTGAAGTATAGCAGAAGTCGCGTGAAAAGTCATGCGACTTCTGCTTTTCTAAAAGTATTAACACCTGTGAAAAATATGACACCAAAAACCTACAATTGAATGACCCTGTTTTTTAATTTGACAAATAATAAAATTAGTCTTATCATAACTTAACGAGGATAAGTGTCTGAAAACTATCCTGAAGCGTCCAAGATTGTTAGCAGCAATTTGAGCTATAATATTTGTAAACCTTGGGGATCACCGAACGATCACACCCTTTTGAAGCAATACACATGAAGATGCACACTGCGACCTTCCTATCTCAAATTTCAGTTTGCACGTCGGGCATTTCCCCGGTTGTCTGTATCTGTGGTTGTTTAGTCTATCAAGGTAAGATTTACCCCCCCCCACTTTTTTCACGTTAAGTATTTTTTACGATAGACAGTTTCTCTCGTCGTTAACCTTCAAATGGAATCGCTTGGTGCCCGCTCGCGCGCTGTTCCACACAGTGCTGCGTGTTGCGGGCATTTTTTGTTGCAGTGTGGACTGCTAAATTTGCCTCTGTTCTAATCGTTATGAAAGGAGAAACACACTATTGAATAAGCGAATACTCGTTATACCTGTTTTTGTATTTGTAATGTTTTCTGTATCCGTGTCCGCGCAAACAGGATTTTATAGATCGCCGGCGGGGAAAATAGGGATTGGCATAGGGTATCAACGCTACACACCCCCGAAGCGCACGGAGGCACCCTTCCGTTTCAACGCCCAGACAATATTAGGGAATCTTGATTATGTATTTAACAGCGATCTAAAAATGTCGCTCCTGCCAGGTATCTCTTTTTTTCGGGCGAACACCCAAATTCCCTACGAGATAGCACCCAGTCCGTCCATTGACATTCGATTTCTAAATGTTAATGATATGAACATGACAGGGTTGCAGTTTTTTATACTCGGTGGTTTCCGAACCCAATATACGAATATTGTTCGGAGTTGGGACTTGCCGCTGCATTCCCTAAATATGAACCTCCGAGGAGGTGTGGGTTTGTTACATACACTTGAGACCGGTTATGTGTGGAGTCTCAAACCTTTTTTCGGTATGTTCTACACACAAGCCTGGAACAACGTCTCAACAACTCAGAAAGTGCATGTGAATACGACTCAGAACTTTTTCACTGGCGAAGCAGGATTAGAAGTTGAGTTGTCGCCGACGATGAGCGCGATTGGGAGTGTTGAGTTTTCTTTTGAAAGCTCGGAATTACTGTACCGCTTTGGATTAAATTTTCATCAGGCATCCGTTCCCAAAATACAAAATGACGTAACACCACCCCGCCGCAAAACTGACACTTCATCGTCACCACTTGCCACCAGATTAGCCGGTATTGACTTTGAACCTGAACCTGGGGTCACGGCTCCCGAATACAAGTTCAGAGTAGAACCCCTGTATCCAGTCATAGCAAAAAATAGACAGATAGAAGGTGAGGTCGTTTTAGAAACAACTATCAATGAACAGGGAATCCCGTTAGACATTGTGGCACTTACCACCCTCGGGTTCGGACTTGAGGAAGCAGCAATGGAAGCATTGCAGAAGACAACTTTCTATCCTGCGATGAAGGATGGAGAGCTGCTCAGTAAACGGGTTACCCTACGCTATCGGTTTACCCTAAGGAATACGAATTAATAGGATAAGAGATTCTCTATGTCATACAAATCCTTATATGCTATGTGCCTCTTGGCGGTCCACCGTTGGATGGAGACCAAGTCCAACTTTTCATTGATTGGATTAATGAAGGTGCCAAGAATAATTAAGGGGAGATCTGATCCTGACACTTAGAGGCATCTCTAAATTTGAATAGTAGGACTTACGCAGTTGACCCGTTTTTGTGAAGTCTTTGGTTCGTAGTCGCGCAATGGCGCAAGTCGCGTGTGGACTTGCGGGACAATGCGCATTCTTGGGGAATATCCCGTCAATTTTGGCATGAAGACTAATTTTGCGTAAGTCCTGAATAGGAAGGGATTATGTTTTACAAACTTTTATTTTTTTGTTTGTTGATATGTTGTATGGTTGGCTGCGCGGAACAAAGTAGCAATGACGACTCTATATTTCCAACGCCGTTTGTGCCCGAACCGGAACCGGACCCACGTCCTACGCCGCAACCCGAACTGCCTGTCGTCCCTGAACCCATTGCGCTGCCCGAGCCGATTGAAGAACCGGTCGTTGTCCCACCCGCCGATGATGTGAAGGATCTCGTCGCTCCGAAACTCATCGACAGCAGTATTGTAGATGGTGCTATTGATGTGGATATAAATCTGAACTCTATCACGCTGACATTCGATGAAAACGTTGCCAAATCCGATATAAAAATCATCGACAAGAACAACCAGAGTCTACGGTGGAAGCGAATTATTAATGGCAATAACGTCATACTCACACCTCTTCAGGACGCAATAAATTTAAGACTTGATCGAGATTACTCAATATTCGGTATTGTCAAGGATGCTGCCAGCAATGAGCGAGCGGTTCTTGTAAGGTTCACGACTGGTATTGAAGACAAGGTGGCACCCCGTTTTGTAGGCTCAACCATAGGAAATGGGGATATAGGCGTTGACCGCGACACAGATCACTTTATTTTTACATTTGATGAAGAGATTGGTGACGTGCGAATCGACATCAGAAAAAAGGGTTTTGGGGTGCATTTGCAGTGGACACATTTGATACGTGGTAAAGAAGTGATCCTTCACAAATTTGACAAAGGATTACCCTTAATCAGTGAGGAGGTCTATCACATAAATATCGCATGGGCAGATACATCAGGGAACTGGAATCCGGGCGGTTTTATAGAGTTCACAACAGAAATAAAGGAATAGATCGCGGGCGACTGTAACCTGGAATCAGGTTGTCAAATCTGATATTCTGTGTTCGGTCGCGCCATAGACAAGTTTAGGAATGAGCGGGCGATTCTCATCCCATTTGTGTCGCAGACAAAAGAATGATATGAACATCTGCTTCGGTGAAAGAGACTTGGATCTCTTTGAATAAGACGGCGAAACAACAGATAAAGGAGAATCTTCATGAAAACACGGAGAGCCCCCCACGCTTTGCTTTACACACTCACGATTTTAGCATTTATCGTCACAGGGGGGACAACAGCATCCGCACAACAGACCCTCGCACAAGAAGTATATCTCATCTTTCAACAAAACTGTCTCAACTGTCACGGCGAACACGGTGCCTTCACAGAAAACCTCGTCATTGAACACACCGCGCTCATTGACACCGGTGCCGTCGTGCCAGGTGCGCCGCCTCTGAACTCCGTCCTCTATAGACGTCTCTTCGACGCAGACCTTACAAAACGGATGCCCTTCGGACAACCTCCACTGAGTGCCAGTGATATTACTAAAATCGGTAATTGGATTTTAGCGGGCGCGCCGAATTGGGATGTCCAGCACGACGTTACCTTCATCTCCACCAACACCATGCTCACTGCTATGCAGCAACATCTTCAGAATCTTGATCCCTTCGATCGTCCTTTCGCCCGCTACTTCACGCTGACGCACCTCTATAACGCAGGCGAAACGCTCGAAGCCCTTAACGCCTACAAAATCGCGCTCGCAAAATTGGTGAATAGTCTCTCCTGGGGGTTCGATATACGCAACCCACAACCGATCAATGCCGCAGAGACGATCTTCTACATTGACCTACGCGACTATGAATGGGACCTCCGGGACGCATGGACACAGATCGAAAACGCCTATCCTTATTCTATTGAGTTTGATGGAAACACCGAAGCCCGGCTTCGCACCAAACTCGCGAATCTCCGTGAAACGATGAACTGTGAAGTGCCTTATATCTATGTGGATTGGTTCTTGGCAACCGCAGTCCTTCCGCCACTTTACCATAGCATCTTGGACCTACCAGAGACGGATCGCGAGTTAGAACGAGAACTTGAAGTAAACGTTTTGCGGAACCTCCAGAGCGCGCCGGGGCGTAGGGTCTGGCGGGCAGGGACTAACAATTCAGGGGTCTCTAATCACAATCGCGTCGTAGAACGCCACACCTCTCGGTATGGTGCTTACTGGAAGAGTTACGACTTTGCAGGGAGCGTGGGGACCCAGAACATCTTCACACATCCGTTGTCCTTTGAACAAGATGGCGGCGAAGTTATTTTTAACCTCCCGAACGGGCTCCAGGCTTACTATATCTCCAATGCTGCTGGCAATCGGATAGATGTTGCCCCGACAGAGATCGTCTCGAATCCTGCGGCGAATGATCCTGCAGTTCACAACGGTTTATCCTGTATCGGTTGCCACACAGAGGGAATGAAAAAATTTGAAGATGAAGTGCGAGATGCAATTCAACAAACACGCACCCCTCAGTTTGATAAAGCACACGCCTTGCGTCTCTATGTGGAACAAGCGACGATGGATCGGCTCTTAGATGAGGATACCGAACGCTACAAGGCAGCATTAGAAAAGACCGGGGGCATCTTCGGAGGCATTGAACCTGTGCATCGTTTCTACGAAGCGTATCAGGGACCGGTAGACCCCTCGTATGCGGCGGCGGCTGTCGGTATGCAGCAGGAGGCGTTCCTGACGGAAGTTGGTAAAAAGTCAAGTTTACAGAGACTCGGTCTGACCCCACTTGTCAACAATCGGAGTGTGAAACGGGATGTATGGGCATCGCAGTTCTCAGCTATCGTTTCGGCACTACAGTCACCAGATGTACCAACTCCGGTCACACCCACCGTCCGCCCGACTCCGATCCTGCGGCCCGGCACCGTCCATATTCCTGACACAAACCTCCGCGCAGCTATCGCGGAAACACTTGGTAAAGCACCGAACACTCCGATTACAGATGCGGACATGAAACGCTTGACACGGCTTTTTGCCGATGGTAAAGGCATCCAAAACCTGACAGGACTCGAATACGCAACAAACCTCGAACGGATAGAACTCCGCCGAAACGCTATATCTGACTTAACCCCGCTGACAGGGTTGATCCGACTGAATAACATCAAACTACGGGACAACGTTATCAGCGATGTTTCACCCCTCGCGAACCTGCTCAGCGTAGATTGGATGGGACTTGAGGAAAACGTTATCACAGATTTATCGCCGTTGCGGGGATTAGTCAAATTGAATGGGATAGGTATCTCCGGGAACCCCATCACGAACGTATCGCCCCTCGCAAGCTTAACCAGTCTGGAACGGATAAATGCGTGGAACATGCGTATCTCAGATTTTTCCAGCTTAACCCAATTGCCGAAGTTGCAATGGATAGAAATGGGAAACGATACCTCTATATCCGCTATACCCGATCTGGATGGCTTAAAATCACTCCGGCGGCTCGTGCTTAACAATTGTAGTATCCGGGATATGTCTCCATTGACAAAATCAACGCAACTGGAGTGGTTAGAATTGGTGAATAACGCCATCTCAGATATTTCCCCTTTGCGGTCCCTGAAAAATTTGAAAACGTTAAATCTTGATGCTAATGTCATCTCGGACGTGACCCCACTCGCAGGATTGACAGGATTGGAAGTATTATATCTCGAAAACAACGTTATCTCAGACGTGACCCCACTCACAGGACTTAGAAACTTGGAACGGCTTGACCTGCGGAACAACGCCATCACCGACTTTTCGCCCTTAGACGAACTGCAGTCCTCATTTTTTATCCGGATGTCCGGGAATCCTGGATTCACAGGCGGCGGCAAAATTACAGGTCCCTGGCTCTGGATGATCGCCCCAACAGGCAATCGGGGCGGCGCAGCAGCCGCACAGTCCGGCGTGGATTTTCTTGCACTCGCCAGTAACGGAAAAGTAACCGAATTGAAAGTCGCTACCAACGGCGCAACAGAAGGGAACCCGGTTGGCAATAAAGTCTGGGAAGTCGGTGAACTCTCCCCAACGGGTGGTAATAACCTCAACGACATGGCGAACGCGACAGGCTTAGGCTCCGGCGATATAAACGATCACGTGGCTTACGGCTCCCTCACTCTGAAATCACCACGAGAACAACAGACAACCCTATGGGTTGGCAGCGATGATGCCGTCAAGGTCTGGCTCAATGCCACCTTGGTCCATAACAACCCGGTTGACCGAGGCGCTAATGATTATCAGGATCGGGTTCCCGTCACACTGAAACAGGGCTATAATATTCTATTAGTCGCTGTTTATGAACGAGGCGGTGGGTGGAGCGGATTCTTCGGGTTTCCCGCTGATACCGAATATACCGTCATTCCACCTGGTGCCGACACGAGTGACACCCCACCCTCGACGACCCCTGCCTGGGATGTCAATGAAGACGGACAAACCGATCTCACCGACCTGCTGAGCGTAGTAGCAGACCTCGGTAAGGATCCCCCTGCCAACCCGCGTTCGGATGTCAACGGCGATGGAACGGTAGATCCGGAGGATATGGCACTTGTCGCTTTGCATTTCGGGGAAGAAAACCAACCCGCAGCCCCTGTGACATCTACATTGCCATCAGGAATTAAATTCACAATAGTTCAGGATGCCCTGGATCTCTTGCGTGCTGCGGATGACGGGTCCCTCACCTTCCGTAGCGGTATCGCTAAACTGGAGCAGTTGTTGGCGTTATTTGTTCCTGAAAAGACGGTACTCCTCCACAACTATCCGAACCCGTTCAACCCGGAGACGTGGATACCCTATCAACTTTCAAAATCCGCGGAGGTGAGGGTGCGTATCTACACCGTCAAGGGCACATTAGTACGGACATTGGATGTCGGACATCAACCCGCGGGCATCTATCAACACCGGAGTCGTGCCATCTATTGGGATGGAAAGAATGCAATGGGTGAGTCTGTTGCGAGTGGGGTCTATTTCTACACCCTCACCGCAGGCGATTTCACGGCCACACGGAAGATGCTCATTCGGAAATAGTATCATAAGACCATAGGAACATAAAAATGTTTAGCATATTTCAAGGCAAAATACGCTTACTTCTATTTTTTGGACTCATCTCTGTTACGACTCAGTTTATCACCGTTCCTCAGGGAACCTCGCAACGCCAGACGCAGATCACCCTCTACACTGAAGACGGCACAGAACTTGTCCACTATAACGATTCCCATGCCCTCATTATCGGAAATGGGGCGTATCCCATCAAAAACGGTTGGAAGCCCTTGCCCGGGGTGGTTAACGATGTCAAAGAAGTGGCAGAAGTCCTTGAACGCCACGGGTTCAACGTAACCCTGAAAATAGACCTCACGAAGGCAGCGTTTCGTAGAGCATTCTCAGATTTCATCTATGAATCTGGCAAAGACACAAACAACCGACTTCTGTTCTACTACGCCGGACACGGATACACAACGAAATCCGCAATCGGTGAGGACATCGGCTATCTGGTGATGTTAGATACACCACACCCAGAGAACGCAGGTGAGTTTGATCTCTATAGCATTGACATGGTCAAATTCGTGTCAGACTCAAAAAAGATTCATGCCAAACATGTGTTGTTTATGTTTGACAGCCGTTTCTCAGGGACGATTCTCAATCTGCAGAACAAGGATATACCCTTACCTATCACGGAGCGGATTGGGAATCCTGTGCGGCAGTTTATCACAGCCGGTCGCGCCGATGAACCCGTGCCAAGCAGGAGTGTGTTTAAGAAGGCATTCCTGAATCTGCTTGAAGGGCGTGTTGCGGAACCACTGCCGGATGGTTATCTCACTGGCGTTGAGTTAGCGGATTATCTATACAGGACGGTCCCCACGTTACCTGAAGGACAACACCCACAACACGGGAAAATCCTTGATCCACAACTCAACACCGGCGATTTTGTGTTCGTGCTTCCCCAAAACAAACATCAGGAGAGGAGTTCCATCGAATTAGAGACTATCGCGACGCTTCAAATAACCAGTGTTCCCGATGGCGCGACAGTCTACATTGATGGTGTTGCTATTGGCACGACCCCACTTCAGGATTATCAGATTGATACAGGTATCCGTCTTGAAAAATCGGTGAACGTCGGACTGGAACTTTCCGGTTACAAAAGCCGTGTTCAGAAAGTAACCCTACAAGGCGGACAACAGTTTGCCTGGGACGCGCATTTGGAGCAGATAGTAGAACACTCCGCACCTCCAAAATCAGAACCCAATCCCCTGCAACCTGAAATTAGAGATGATGTTCAGATTGAAAACGACAACGTGCTGGACAAGAAAATTCCCTTGCCTTCTCCAAATATGCCACAGACAATTCTTGGAGAAGATACTGCACCGATGGTACTGATCCCCGCTGGCGAATTTCAGATGGGAAGTGATTACCATACGATAGGAAATGCCGCTACCAGACCGATGCACGTCGTTTATCTGGATGCGTTCTATATTGACAAATACGAGGTCACCGTCGGACAATACAATCAATTTGTTCGTGCGACGAATTATCGTCCGTTACCAGATTGGGTATATCGGTATTCTCGAACGGATGCTCATCCGGTTATAGGGATAAGTTGGCTCGATGCCAGAGCGTATGCAAAATGGGCTGGCAAACGGCTCCCGACGGAGGCGGAATGGGAGAAAGCGGCAAGAGGCGGTTTAGTACAGAAAAATCACGCATGGGGAGACACCGCAGTGGACGGCACACAATGTAATTTCGCGGATAAGCAGCTGAGAATCATCTGGGATAGAGAAAGAGAACCCGAAGATAATTGGGCAGATGAAAACCTTGATGATGGCTACGCATATACAGCACCGATCGGCAGCTACCCACCCAATGGCTACGGTTTATACGACATGGTAGGAAATGTGTGGGAGTGGTGTTTTGACGCGTATGATGAAAACTTCTATGCGAATTCTCCTTATCAGAATCCGATTGCTGAAATCCTTATAAAAGATGGAGCAAATAATATAGTCGCCATCAATAAACTGCGCGTAATCCGTGGAACTTCCTGGTACGATGGAGTACCGAGTGTATGGATCGCGAGCCGCCTTGGCCAATCTCCAGAAGATCAAGTTACCAGCGTTGGTTTCCGTTGCGTGAAAGCCGTAAAGCCTTAAATCATTGTTTTCCTTAATTTCTTGGCAACCCTCAAGTCGGCGTTCGCTTTTTCCGGCTCTTTAAGGCGGTACCACGCCTCTCCACGCCGCTGATAGACTTCTGCCTGTTTAGGCGCACGTTGAATGACCTCGTTATAATCAGAAATGGCTTTTGCATACTCAGTATTCTTTGCGTAAGCTACGCCGCGCCGGTAATATGCTTTCAGATGATTCGGTTTGAGTGCTATTGCTGCACTATAGTCAGCGATAGCTTTTGTGTATTCACCGATGTAACAGTAGGCGTTACCGCGTTTGATATAATCCTCAACCATTTTCGGATTAAGCGTCAGGAGTGCAGTGTAAAATCTAATATCTTCTTCCGCATCCTCCCGACTCTGCGGCAGATAATCAGGACAGTCCCCGTTGCGCTGCTGGCATTGCAGTAGAAACCTCATTGAACCAGCGACTCCCAGTTTTTGGATAAGGATTTCACACCCAATTTCATAGATTTCGATATCTGTCATTTCACGTATTATGCTTTGACTCGCGGCGAATCGTTGGATGCGTGCACGTTCCTCCTCTTCCCTTACCGCACGGCCCTGTTGGATGTGCTTCGCTATAGTATCAATATCCGGTTGATTTGCTAACAATTTATGCCGGTCAACAGAGTAATTACCTGTACCGGGTCGACATTGCCGGATGAACCGCGGTATTTCAGCAGCCCCAAGTTTATCCGTCAATACCGCAATCCCAGCTTCATACAATTCACTATCCATCATCTCTAATGTGCTCATCCGTTATCTCCTTGAACTGTATTTAACCATGCATAGGGATTCTCCACCCTAATGTTAAGTTGATGGCTATTGCGTTTTGCTCCACTGAGGATCGCGTCATCTGTTGTTAGGAAAATATCTGCATCGCTGCTTTCCGCACAGGCGAGATGCAAAGCATCTAATTCCTGAAAACCCAACGCTTCTAATTGCTTTGCCCTTGATATTTCTCTTATTCCAACAGAAACAGCCTGGTGTGCACGAGTGAGCCACCTTCTCATTTGAGTGCGTTGTTCCAAATGTGAGGTTTGATTTACCTCATTAACTAAAACCTCACTGGATATCCAGCACCACTGTCCCACGTCAAAACGATCCAAAATCTGTCCGATAGCTCGAGTCTCCCGAATAATCCGAGCTTGTGTCTGTGTATCAAAAGGCCTGCTCAAACAACAAGTATCCAAATAAATTGTCCAGATTTGCTGGTCAGTTTGCACGCGTATGATCCTACTCCACTTCGTAAGGTTATTTATTCCCGCGCTACCAATACAATTAGCATATCACAACAACAGATGAAATATCAACTCAAAAAACTCTATCGCCAGACGAATTTAGTTTTAAGAATATAGTAAAGCTTACGGCTTGTGCTAAGTGGACGGGCAATATTGCCTCCTTGTTAGATTTCCCAGTGTGCGTGATATGTACACAATAGACTTGTATCAGGTTGGGGTCTCTTTGGGAAGAAAAAGTCGTATTTTTCACTAAAAAGCAGGGATATTATTTCGTAAAAAGAAGGTAACATCCTTTGATGAGACATCGCAGTAAACGGTAGGTAAGCAAGAGAAATCCGATTACCAGATTCGACAGAAAGATCACTGTACCGAGTGCCATAATTCCGAAGAAAAATGTACCGAGAATGCCGATAGCGATCATAGCTTTTTCGGTCCCCTACTTTTCGCTGCGTCAATACTCCGTCAACCTAACGTCACAAAAATTTTACTGTCCTTACCCAACCTACAAAGCGAGGTTCTTTGAAGGCGTTATTTTATGTATAATTTTTTGAGCGTCTTTTAAGAGTCTTCGGAATATAATATGCGGGCGTGTTAGATTCCGCGCAACGTCCACAAAAGTGCTCCTTTTTTCGTGTTTGAACCGTGCTGCCTGCCTGAGATGATAGTAGCGTGGGCAGTGCATGACATTCGGTCGTAGAATTGGGTAAAGCACGCGTTGGGGTTTCTTCTGAGAGGTTCCGAACGGCGGGCACTTCGTATAGTCATGGAGTTGAAATAGGCGTGCGACAGCGTTCGGTGCGATAAAAACACCGAGTCCCGGCACTGCCATTTGATGTTTAGGTCTGATGATGTCTCTATCAGATTCACTTCCAATCGACATCTACATTCCCTCCGTGAGTTCGAGTGTAAAAACGATGTTGCCCCAGTCATAATGCTTAAGCGTCCCGTCGCGTAGCCAATATCCGTCGGCATACGGGATTGACCGATAGCCGAGGTCGTGAAGCGTTTGCTGTGCCCACTCTTCTGCAGAAGACTCGAGTGTCTTCTGTGTTGCACCGGTGATTTCCTTGCTGGATAAGATCGTCCGACGAGATTGTGTCCTGAGGGTTGCTTGCGCTGTAAACATGTTGTTTTGTAAAGTTAGGCAACAATGTGAGTCGCGCCCTTTAGTTTATTCATTTTGTTTCAACGTTAGAGAAATATCTGAAGAATTGCGACAATCTTTGCAACTACAATAACGCCTTGATTTGTGGATCAATCAGGAGTCCTGAATCCTTGAAAACCTTGTTATATTTCTCATTTGAGTTGAACGGCGGGTCAAGGCAGATCAGGTCGATACACCTGTCCTCGAAGTCTGCCATAATATCAAGGCAATCGCCATAATAGAGCGTGTTGGGTGAAAATCGAATGTTCATAGTCCTCTGGCAGGCTGCAACATGGCAGGCTGCAACATGAGAGTAAAGGAATATCCTTTTCTCTAAGTCTAAGAAAATGACAGGACTATAGGGGTGGGCGCGCTAATAAGCGCGTCGAGAGGGAATAGAAAGGTATTCGGCAACCTTCCCTATAGGGTGCTGGTCTCTATAATATCACACACAAATGCCGTCGTATGCTATGATAGAAACCAGCGCTGTCATACCAGGTCTATGGCAGTGCTGAAGCGTCGCGGGTGTTCGTATCACCTGCGGCGCGCCTAATGAATTAGGAAGCTGCCCTGACGTGAACAACACTTCATTAGCAAAGGTGCTTTCAAAGCCTTGCGTCCACGTCAGACATATTATAGCAAAAAAGAAAATTTTGTCACATATTTTTTCGGATTTCAGTGCACATCGTATAAAAGGCAATCGCGGGCATTGAATATTTGCTCTCACGGCTGAATTCCTAATCCCAAAACGACGTATTCCGTAAAAAAATCCGTGAAATCCGTGAAATCCGTGAAATCCGCGATTTAGACAATTGCCCACATATTTACACACCCAATACCAGGGGCTCAACAGGCTCAACAAGCACTTGACAACGCTCCTACGATATGCTATACTAATCTCGGAAATCCAGAAACCTCAAAAATTGGATAGGAGAACATTTATGCTTAATATCAACCCGCAATACCTTGTTAACCATAAAGGTGAAAAAACTGCCGCTGTTCTGTCGATGCAGGAGTATCATCTTCTCATGCAGCACCTTGAAGACTTAGAGGACATTTTAGACATGGACACCGCAGCGAAAGGCGAAACCTATTTTCGGGACTATCGTGAGATTCAAGCTGAGTTGAAAAAAGAAGGCAAACTTTGAACTCATCGACGCTCTACACTATCCGTTTAGAACGTCAAGCAGAACAAGAATTTAGGCAAGAAGTCATACTGCTATAATCACGCCGTGAGAAAACGAAATCCAGAGACCTATTTATGGAGACAGCGGTTGAGCGCAAACACACATAAAAATCTTCTACGGCACTTGCCCGCCATCGAAAAACTCCTGAACACACAGGAAATGCTCGACTTGCAAGCCACCTATGCGCGTTCGCTTGTGACGGAGGCATTGCGCGCCGTCGTCGCCGATGTTCGAAACGATATTCTGAACGGCAACCGCACACAACTACCAGCACACGCCGAATACGCCGAACGGACGCGCCAGAAAATTGAGGCAAAGATTGGCACACGCATGCGTCCCGTCGTCAATGCGACAGGTACGGTTACACACACCAACTTAGGCAGGTCCCTCCTAAGCACGACGACCTGTGAAGCAATCCAACAAGCCGCACAAAACTATGTCAACCTCGAATACGACATCACAACGGGCAGGCGAGGACATCGAGATAGGATCACCGAACCGCTCTTACAACAATTGACTGGCTGTGAAGCATCCACAGTCGTTAATAACAACGCCGCGGCGGTTCTACTCGCACTTCAGACAATGGCACATGGTAAAGAAGTTATCGTCTCACGCGGGGAACTCATCGAAATCGGTGGCGCGTTCCGAGTTCCAGATGTAATGGCGGCGAGCGGCGCAATCCTCCGCGAAGTTGGCACCACCAACCGAACCCATCTCCGAGATTACGCCGAGGCTATCAATGAAAACACAGGATTACTGCTCAAGGTGCATCCAAGCAACTACAAAATTCTCGGTTTCACTTCAACTCCTACGATGGAAGAATTGACAGAACTCGGTGCACAGCACGGCATCCCAACGATGGAAGACCTTGGGAGCGGCGCGCTTATTGATATGACAACTTATGGACTTCCGCATGAACCGCTCGTTGGAGAACGAATCGCCAGTGGCGTTGACATTGTTACCTTTAGCGGTGATAAATTGCTCGGTGGACCCCAAGCCGGAATTATTGTCGGTAAATCGGAATGGATCGAAAAGATGCGTAAAAATCCGATGATGCGGGCACTCCGAGTCGATAAACTTATTATTGCCGGTTTGTCAGCGACACTCCAACTCTATCTCACAGAGGATGCCACCCTAACGGAACGGTTTCCGATGCTCAACCGCTATACCCGATCCATAGAGGCACTCCACACCCTTGCAACGGAACTCAAAGCGCAGTTAGAACCTCTCTTCGAGGAAAAGATCGGCATTCAGATTTCGGAAACCTATGGACAAATCGGGAGTGGTGCTCTCCCTGTTGAGACGTTGCCGAGCATCGCACTCGTCCTTGAACCTTCGGATTTTTCTGCTGAAATGCTCGCGGCGCAGTTCCGAAACGCTACAATTCCCGTCATCGGTAGAATCAAGGACGGTCTTTTCTGGTTGGACCTTCGGACAGTTTATGAAAGAGAACAAGCGTGGATCGTCGAAACCGCCACACAGGTTGCCAAAGCGTTATGATAGCCGTGGGCATCCTTCTCATTAGTATCATCAGCGTCGGCATGTCCGCCTGCGGGGAAAGCGAAGAAGGATCATCCACCACTGAAAATGCAGCAGAAATCGTCTCTGAAGTCGATGGTGCCACAATGGTGCTAATCCCAGCAGGCGCGTTTCAGATGGGGTCCACCACCGGGGATAGCGACGAACAACCCGTGCATACCGTCACTCTCGATGCATTCTATATGGACACACATGAGGTAACGAATGCACGCTATCAGAAATTCGTCCAGAGCACAGGTTATCCGCAGCCACCGCTGTCGCATAACCCAAGGTTTAATGCCCCTGAGGCTCCCGTTGTCCGGGTGAACTGGCGCGATGCGGTCGCGTACGCCACATGGGCAAATAAACGACTGCCTACCGAAGCAGAGTGGGAATACGCCGCACGCGGCGGTCTGATTGGCAAACGATATCCGAATGGTGATATAATAACTTATGCAGACGCCAATTTCGGCAGCACAGGCGGAGCGGATAGATGGAAGTGGACAGCACCCGTTGGCAGTTTCCCACCCAACGGCTATAATCTCTACGATATGGCAGGCAATGCCTGGGAATGGTGCTTCGACGAATACAACAGTGAATTCTATAGCATCGCTCCGCAAAATAACCCCCGCTTTGGCAGAGAAGTTGCCCCGGACACCGAGAATTTTCGTATCCTACGCGGCGGGGGTTGGGGCGGGAGTCCTGAGGATCTCCGCGTCGCAGATCGATGGTATCACCTTTCGTCCGGAAGCACTATCGGATTTCGATGTGTAAAAGATTTTTAATTTCACCAAAAGGCTCCTCCTAAGATAGCATCAAAACCCATAGCCTGCAACAACGGCGCAGGCGGGTATGAGAAACGCATGTTAAAGTGCTAACGCACCTCATTCCTCCGCAAGGAAAATTAAAAATATGGCAGTTGCAGTTGAATTAACACATGTCACAAAAGCCTTCGGTACGACGCTCGCCGTCAACGACGTGAGCTTAGAGATTGAGAACGGGGAATTTTTCTTTCTCCTCGGTCCGTCTGGCTGTGGCAAATCCACCTTCCTCCGAATCGTCGCCGGGTTCTACAAACCCGACACAGGTGAACTACGGTTCGATGACACCGTCATGAACGACGTGCCACCGCATCAACGCAATACAGGGATGGTTTTTCAGAACTATGCCTTGTGGCCCCACATGTCGGTCGCCGAAAACATCGAATACGGGTTAACGCTTCGGAAACTCGAAAAAGCGGAACGAAACGAAAAGATCACGCGAGCACTCGAAATGGTACAGATGGAAGACTTTCGTGACCGTGCCGTCAACACGCTCTCTGGTGGGCAACAGCAGCGTATCGCCCTCGCCCGCGCCCTCGTTATTGAACCGAGTGTCCTACTCCTCGACGAACCCATTAGTAACCTTGACGCCGCACTCCGACAACAAATGCGCGACGAAATAAAGCAGATCCACGACCGCACTAATATTACAATGTTCTACGTCACACACGATCAGGTGGATGCCCTCTCTATGGCAGATCGGATGGCGATTATGCAGGACGGTGTCATCATCCAAGTCGGCACACCGCGTGAGGTCTATAAGTTCCCCAAGAACGCTTTCGTCGCAAGCTTCGTCGGGGAAACCAATTTTATTTCAGGCAAGGTCGA
Source organism: Candidatus Poribacteria bacterium (assembly GCA_965232545.1). Lineage (GTDB taxonomy): Bacteria > Poribacteria > WGA-4E > WGA-4E > WGA-3G > WGA-3G. The sequence goes on along the minus strand of OZ246979.1, from coordinate 4,383,386 downwards.
GCAAGCATCAAACGGTAGTGTTACTATAGAGACACCCGCTGGAAGACTCCACTCCACAACCGTTTATCACGAACTAACACAAGGGACACCTGTGCAGTGTTCTATTCGACCAGAGGCACTTATCATCGACAACGATCAGAATGGCGGAAACCCCGCCGAAAATACGATAACAGCGAAAGTTGTTGCCGTCAACTATTTGGGCAGGATAGAGGAATATCAACTAATAGCTGCAGACATCCCCCTTAAAGCCGTCCACTACAATCCCAGCACAGAAACAAAAAAGCCCGGAGACACCGTGCAACTCGCAATATCAGCAGACGCAGTCATCCCACTCCCAGATTAGGAAAATAGCGATCAGCAGTCAGCGATCAGTGGTCAGAAAGAGGTTTTCGACGAACCGAACGCCCCTCCGAGAGCTGAAAGCCGATGGTTTCCGATAGCGATAAAAAAATGCGACTAACACCGAGTCAACAACAAGCCCTTAACACAGACAAACACATCTGCGTAACCGCCGGTGCTGGATCCGGAAAAACCATGGTATTGGTCGAGCGCTACCTCAAAATTCTGCGTGACGGTAACGCCGATCCACAAGAAATTGTCGCCATCACCTTCACAGAGAAAGCCGCCGCCGAGATGAAGGAGCGAATTATCGAACAACTGTCCCCTCAAGAGGAACGTGATGGTTCAGAACAAGATAATTCGCTACACGGTTTTCGCGATAAGATGAGCACAGCACATATCTCAACCATCCACGCATTCTGCTCACGTATCCTGCGAGAATTCCCCTTCCAAGCGGGGGTCCCAGCCAACTTCAGCATCCTACAAGGCATTGATCAGAAACTCTCGCTACAGCAGATCATTCGGGAAACCCTCAAGAACATTGCTACAAATGAGGAAGATGAACACCGCGATGAACTGACACGCTTGCTACAACGTTACGGAAGCCAGCAGAAATTGGTGGATTTTTTCTCCACTATGATAAACCAACGCGATGTCATTGAACACCTAATGCAGGAAATTTATAGGAATCCAAACGATACAGAGATACGTAAAGGCTTGGAGCAGCAGATGCGTGACACACTGATATCAACAATTGACATTCCTGAATTTATCCGATGCTTAAATACTGTTTCGCAGATTGCAAGCGGCAAAAACGCAGACGCAGTCAGAGACTTGACCCAACAGTTAGAAACACTACATGGACAAAACCCAGACACGTCCGGCGCGTTGAACTTACTTAGAGAAATTGCAGATCCAATTACAACTGCCCGTAATCACATTGCGAAAAGAGACTTTCTGGGGAACCGCGTTACAACAACAGGTATTGAGACTGAAATCAATTTCCTCGTATCAACTGCGAAAAAGATCAAAAACATTCCGATTCTTGAAAAAGACGATGATAGAAAAATCGACGTTGAAACCGATGACGATTTCCTGCTGAGCACAACCCGCGACCTGCTTGAACTCTATAATAAAGTCTTCAACGCTTACCAAACCGCCAAACTCTCTCAAGGTAAACTTGACTTTGCTGACCTACAGTTGAAAACTCGCGATCTACTCCGAAACAACGAAGAAATCCGACAGAAATTGGTATCCCGGCATAAATATTTCATGGTAGACGAATACCAAGATACAAATGAGCTACAGTACGAATTGGTGATGCTACTTACAAACGAACTCAAAGAAGCGAATCTCTTTATCGTCGGTGATCCAAAACAGAGCATTTACAGATTCCGCGGCGCAGATGTCCGCGTATTTGAAAAGACAAAGCAAAAAATCATCCACGACGGAGGTAGAGATATCCGCCTCACAGAGAATTTCCGATCCTTGCGTGATACCGTTGGGTTCGTCAATTACTTTTTCAATCGCTTAATGGGTGATGGAAAAGAGACTGAATTTGAAGTGGAGTATGAAGCCCTCACGCAAGCGCGACCTGTCGACGGAAACGGCGTAGTTGAAATTCTTCTCGGAAAACAGGACGAGGATTCAGCAAATGAAAACACCCTTATCGCACAGCACATCAAAAACATGAAAGCGAACAAAGAAACTGTGTGGAAACGGGGCGGGAATGGCGTGGAAGCGGAACATCCGATTGCGTATGGCGATATTGCTATCCTCATCCGGAGTAGAAGGCATCTCCCTGATATAGAACATGCATTACTTGAGGCAGGTATACCCTACCTCACCACTGGCGGTGTCGGTTTTTATCAACGTCAGGAAATCTATGACATTTGGAACTATCTTCACTTCCTTGAGGCACCGGAAAAAAACCAAACATCTCTTGCCGCAGTCCTCCGTGGTCCCGCTTTCGGTATCTCCGACGCTGAACTCTACGAGATCTCACTTCAAAAAGCAGAAAACTTCTGGGATAAAGCGCAGTCCTATCAAAATCGGTCTCATAACCTTAACCGCGCGATAACCACTTTAAAAAGGCATAGCCAGTTTGCCGACCGAATGCCTGTAAACCGACTCATCATAACGCTCGTTAATGAAACAGGAATGATTGGGACGTTGCAAACCGGGAAGTACGGGCAACAACGCTGGGCAAACTACCAAAAACTCTTGGAACTTGCCAGAAATTTTGACGGAGATGAAAACAAGCAAACCCTTCCAGAATTCGTTGAATTTCTGGATACACTAATTACGGAGGAACCTCAAGAAGGAGAGGCTCCAGTTGAGGCAGATAGCGGTGCTGTACAAATTATGACGATCCATGCAGCCAAAGGGAAGCAGTTCCCAATCGTTATCCTCCCAAGGCTTGACCGGAAAGGGCAAACGGACATGGCACCTTTTATCGATGAGACATTCGGTATCGGCTTCAGTCCCCTTAATCCCGATAAAGACTACAAAAAAACCGAACCAGAGATTGTTACACATATAAAAGATCGGGCAAACGAGAAAGAGATTGCCGAAAAGAAACGATTGTTCTATGTCGGTACAACACGTGCCTGCGACCGGCTCATCTTATCAGGTACACTCCCAGCAGCGAACATGTTTGACTGGCTCTACAAATACCTCAACATCGATGAAGAAGACAGGTTACTCAATCTGCCTGTCGCGTTGGAACTGTTTAGAGGAAACAACACGAGTTCTCAATCCTTCCAACTTCAAATTCCGATTTATTCGGAACTTGTGGACAATCCATCTGGGGATGAGACCTCCGATGAAACGACATCAGTTAATTTTCCCGATCCTCCACAGAAACTGGAGCCAACCGGTACTTCCGCCGCATTTTCTGTCTCTGAACTCGCGAATTATGCCCGGTGTCCGCTACGGTATCAATTAGAAAATGTGTTGCGAATTCCGGTAAATGGGCAAGAAGAATCGGAGGCAGATGAAAACGAGATGGACGCCGCTCTCCGCTACATGCTTACACAAATAAGACGACAATCAGACGTAGAAAATCTTGACGCTACGATAGATCAGGCACTCGAGCGTTATCCTGAATTAACGACTGAATCAACAGAAATACTTCGTACACACCTTAACAACTTTATCAACTCCGAACTCGGTGAGGCGGCATTCTCTGCATCCACAGTTCAGGTTAATCAAAATATCCACGCAGACATCAATGGACATATCGTTGACGGCAGGTTCGACAGACTCTTTAAAGATGAAACAGGAAACTATCAGATAATCAATTATAAAACCGCTGAGACTCAAAATTTAGATACACCCAATCCAGAAATGGAACTTTACAGTCTACTCCTGCATCGGCGTTACCCAAATCAATCGACCGTGACAATTAATATCTTTTTTACTGAGCACGGCAGATGGGAACAGATGTACTTCAGTCCATCACAATTGCAGGAAGTTCAGGAACAGTGGCAGGAAAAAATCTTAGCACTGCAGCGCGGGGTTTATGAGAAGAACCTTGAACACTGCTGTTCCTGTCCTTATGCGGATCCAGATGGACAATGTATAATCACGGAGGAGAAAAAATGAAAAAATTAACACCCATACTCGCAATCACTACACTCATCTGTTTTTCAGTCCAGGCATGGCACCCCGCCTTTGCGGGGACCTGGCGCGACGACTTTGAAGACAAAGATACCCGTGAATGGAAAATCTTTAACATTGACCGACAGGTTGAAAAATGGTGGGTTAGCAACGGCGAAGCCGTCGGCGAAATCTTCCTGCCCGGTTTCATGAGTCTCTGGATCACAGGTGAACTCTCATGGAAGAACTATTCCTTCTCTTGTCGCGCAAAATTAGTGGAAGATAAGAACGAACCACCAAGTATCGGGCTGACACTTCATGACAGAGGTGAGGAAGATACCCGTTATCTCTTTTTTATAGACTATGTTTTCGGCACTGCTCGAATCGTCAAAGCACTTCGAGATAGCTGGTTTCCCGTCATCTTTCCATTTGATGCCGAAATTGATACGTGGTATGAACTCACTGCCACTGTTCATGAAGACGGCACACTCGAATTTCAAGTCGACGACGAGGTCTTCACCGTTATTGACGATGATCCCTTAAAAGGTGGACAAGCCGGGCTGGTTGTCGCAGACGGGCAAGCTCACTTTGACGATGTCGAAATCACAGGTCCGAATATCAACAACGGCGGTCCCGGGAGAGCGCGTCCTGTCGAGCCGCAAACTAAACTCGCAACCACATGGGGACAACTCAAAAAAGGGAACACACTCAGACCGAGGTAGTTTATTTTTCCTTGTTTAACCGTAATAGGACTTACGCAGTTGACCCGTTTTCGTGCGGTCTTTGGTTCGTAGTAGCGCAATTCATTGCGCTCTCTTGGGGAATATCCGTCAATCTTGGCATGAGAGCCAATTTTGCGTAAGTCCTGCGTAAGAAATAATTAAAAAATGAAAAAGAACACAATAGGTATCGGCATTATCGGCATGGGATGGATGGGTATGACGCACGCCCGCGCATACCAACAAATCTGCGACCGGTTCCATGACAGTCCTCTTCAGTCTAAACTCATCATTTGTGCAGATGATGTTGTCGAACGCACAACCGAGGCGAAAACACGTTTCGGATTTCAACGTACAACGACCGACTATCGACACGTCATAGATGACGAAGACGTACAGGTAGTCAACATCGCTGCCCCGAATAGCATGCACCTTGAGATCGTCGAGGCAGCGACAGCCGCAGGAAAACACGTTTTCTGTGAAAAACCCGTCGGACGGAATCCAACCGAAACGAAAGCAATCTATGCCGCCGCACAACGTGCAGAGGTACTCACCTGTGTCGGCTATAATTATAGATGGGCACCTGTCGTCCAATACGCACATCAATTGATTTCAGAAGGAAAACTCGGTACCCTAACCCATTACCGCGGCAGATTTTTCGCGGGGTATGCGAGCCATCCACAAGCAGTCCTCTCATGGCGCTTTCAGAAGGAGATCGCCGGACTCGGAACGTTGGGGGATCTACTCTCCCATGTCATCGATATGGCACACTTCATTGTCGGCGGTATCGACAGCGTCGTCTCACAACAGGAGACCTTTATCCGAGAACGTCCTGTAGCAACAGCAGGAACCGGCACACACTTCAGCCTCGGTGCAGATGGCGAAACGGATGCCGTCACGAACGAAGACTATGTCGGGGCATTAGTACGATTTGAGAACGGTGTCAGAGGTTCACTGGAGGCGTGCCGAGTTATCACCGGACCGAAGTGCGAAATGGCGTTTGAGGTGCACGGTACAGAGGGTGCCTTGCGTTGGAACTTCGAGCAGATGAACGAACTTGAGGTGTACCTACCCGCCGAGAACGGTTATCCTGACGGATACACCCGCGTGCTAAGCGGTCCGAATCACCCGTTTCACAGTTATTTCAATCCAGGCCCAGCGGTCGGATTGGGCTACGACGATCTGAAAACAATCGAGGCATACCAGTTTTTGCAAGCCATTCACACAGGAAAACCGGGAAATCCTCGGAAGTCACGCGATGACGATCATCGTGATGGCGTGCTTCCGCCAAGTTTCCGAGAAGCCGCCGCTGTCGCCGATGTGCAAACTGCTATCCAAACCTCATGGAAGGAGGATCGGTGGATCTCTATTCAAAAATAAAACATACACTGATTTGGCAGAATCGCAGTCGGATAGGATTCCCGGTTCGTAGTAGCGCAATTCATTGCGCGTTCTTTATGCTATTCTATTGCAGTTGGATAGCAACCGCAACGGTCTCGGCGCAAATTTTGCCCCAATTCACCGACATCACACACGAAGCAGGCATCGACTTCGTCCATAACACGGGTGCCTTTGGCGAGAAATACCTCCCCGAGACCATGGGCTCAGGATGCGCCTTCATCGACTATAACACCGACGGTTGGCAGGACATCCTACTCGTCAACGGAAAGGATTGGGAAGGCGAGCCGACTCAGAAGCGGCAAACGATGGCACTCTACCGCAACAACAAGGATGGCACCTTCACCGATGTCACCGAAACCACAGGTCTCGCTACACCGATTTATGGTATGGGTGTCGCTGTCGCCGATTACGACAACGACGGTGATCCAGACATCTATATCAGCACCCTTGAAACCGATCGGCTCTTCCAAAACAAAGGTGATGGCACTTACGTTGACGTTACAGAAGTCGCCGGTGTTCACAACCCCGGTTTCGGCACAAGCTGCGCATGGTTCGATTACAACAAGGACGGGCATCTCGATCTCTACGTCGCCAACTACGTCGAATGGACCAGAGAGAACGATCTGTTCTGTACCCTCGACGGCATCAATAAATCCTACTGTACTCCTGAATCCTACACAGGTCAGTCCAGCAAACTTTTCAGAAATCGCGGCGACGGCACATTTGCCGATGTCTCCCGTATCGCACGGATTGAGGACAACACGAGCAAATCACTCGGTGTTTGCATCTTCGACTACAATGCCGATGGCTTACCTGACATCTTTGAGGCGAACGACACGCAACCCAATAAACTCTACCAAAACAACGGCGATGGCACCTTCATCGAAAGCGGAATGCTCGCAGGAATCGCCTATAACGAAAGCGGTGTCGCAACAGGCGCGATGGGTATTGATGCCGCAGATTATGATCGCACTGGCAAAGAGAGCCTCGTCATCGGCAATTTTTCCAACGAGATGCTCAATCTTTATCACAACGAAGGCGACTTTTTCATCGACGATGCCCCTGTCGCGCATATCGGAAATGCAACCTTACTGACACTCACCTTCGCATGCTTCTTCTTCGACTTCGACCTCGACGGCAACCTCGACATCTTCACCGCCAACGGACACGTTGAAACCGACATCAACGCCATCCAGACCCAAGTCACCTACGCGCAACCGCCACACCTATTTCATAACGACTCCCAAGGCAAATTCACCGATGCAATTCATGAAGTCGGCGTGGATTTGGCACAGCCGATGGTTGGCAGAGGCGGAGCCTATGGCGATATCGACAACGACGGCGATTGGGATCTGCTCGTTACGACCTCCAACGGACCCGCCTATCTCTTCCGAAACGACGGTGGAAACCGCAAGGCGTGGATTAAGATCCAACTCGTCGGACAAACAAGCAACCGCGACGGCATCGGTGCACAGATCCGTATAACCTCCGCCTTGGGAACACAAACCCACACAGTCAAGAGCGGCTCCAGTTACTGCTCACAGAGCGAACTCACCGCCATCTTCGGCATAAATGACGATACTCTCATTGAAACAATCGAAGTGAAGTGGTCCAGCGGTGCTGTCAGCACACGCAAGAATGTCAAACCCAATCAACAGATTCGTATTGCGGAAAATACCCCGTAGAGATATTCCACAGACGAACAGGCAGTAAAAGTAGACGGAAAGCGTATGAAGTTGCCCAAAATCGGTTGGGTCAAAATGTTTCAAGAGTTGCGTTTTGAGGGCAAGATTATTCAGGTTACTATATCCAAGACGGCACATAGGTGGTTTGTATCTATCACCGTTGACACAGGAACACCGAATGTTCCACGTGATACGCGTGGACTCCCTGTAGTCGGCATAGACGTAGGTATCAACTCACTGGCAACACTGGATACGGGTAAACACTACGATAATCCAAGACCTTTGAAACGCTATGAAAGGAAACTTGCCCGTGAGCAACGCAAATTAAGCCGTAAGAAGTTTTTATCCAACAATTGGTATAAGCAAAAAGAGAAAGTCTCAAAGATTTATTACAAGATTGCTTGTATCCGAAATGACGCACACCACCAAGCGACCACAGAGATCGTCAATATGGCGAGTGCGATTGGAATAGAAACCCTGAAAGTTACGAACCTACTCAAGAACAGAAAACTGGCAAAAGCACTATCAGATTCTGGTCTTGGTGGTTTCCTTGAGAAACTCAAATCCAAAACAGAAATACTTGGAATCCCTGTTATAGAAGCTCCATACTTCTTTGCGTCAAGCAAAACGTGTAGCAGTTGTGGATATATCAAAGACGAACTATCACTATCGGAGCGCACCTATCACTGTGAGTGGTGCGACACAAAAATAGACAGAGATCAAAACGCTGCGATAAATCTAAAAAAACTCGCCGTGGGAAACCACACGGAGAGTTAAAACGCTTGTGGAGTTTGTGTAAGCCCTCCGCAAGCAGGAGGCTACGAATGACGAAGCAAGAATCCCACGACTTTAGGCGTGGGAGTATCAATATATCAGACTTACGTTACAAGAGTAGGATTTCAATACAATTTCGACTTTTTGCTTTACTCATACTTATAACAGCGATGTTTTCAGGGTGTGAGCGGTTTCAACAAATTGTCGCCCCCCAAAAGGTATCTGCGATTGAAGCTTGCACAGATGGAACCCGCGTGCTGAAGGTCGGTTTTTATGCCTATTTCGCCCCTATTAGCTACAGTGCCGAAGAAGACCCGACTTCGACTGCGTTCAACACGCATCTTGGCTACGAAGCGGATCTATTGAGTGCCCTTGAAGCGATGAAGGGAGCGGGTTTGACGTTTTCTCGAACGGCTATCCCTAAATGGGATGGCATTTGGCTGAAGTCGGCTGAAACTACGTATGATATTATCGGCGGCGGCATCACGATTCTGGAATCTCGGACGCAGGACGCGACGGGTACACCGATCGTCACCTTTACGTCGGGACATATCAAGTTTCGGCAAACGCTCCTGGTTCGCGCTGCGGATGCAGAACGACTCTCCTCACATGCTGCCCTCAACAGTGGCGTTCGTGTTGGTGTCCTTTCTGGCACAACCGGGGAAGCGCGTTTACTTCAACTCACAAAACTTGTGGATGAAGACGGTATCCTTAGGTCCGGAACCCGGGTTGAAATGGATGACGGCGTTCTGGTGGTTTCCGACGGCACCGCGGCTTACACGATTACAGCCGCGGGGGCAGCCCCGAATCTGGAAGGGAGGCGACATCTCTATCCACCTACGGCAAACATGCCGCAAGTCATCTATCTTGGCGACGAATTGGGGGAATCGGCGTTGCTTGATGCACTCGCAGCGGGCGGTATTGACGCGATTGCAAGGGGTGAGAGTGGGAACCAAGACGCTGTGCATGCCTCAAACGGAGCGTTTGTTATCACTGCATTTGATGAGCAGGTAGAGTATGGCGGATTTACGCTCGCGCTTGAAGATGCTGCGCTTGCCCTCTGTATTGATGAAAAACTTGATTATCTGACAGTTAACAAAAGCATCGGTTATGGAGAGTGGTTGCTGGATCCCTTGGTATTCATGAAACGCGCTGAGCAGTGGAATACCGAGACGGAATAGCCGATTCCAAGTTCCACAAGACTCCGTGGAGGAAAGCACCATGAAATGCTTATGTTATGTACTTAGCGCATTCCTCGTCTTTGCTACCCTCTCCGCTGTTCTCGCAAAAGCCCCAGAAACTGCTAAAATCGTATTTACATCAAGGCGGGATGGAAACTCTGAGATTTATAGCATGAATCCGGATGGCTCTGATCAGATAAACTTAACTCAGCACCGTAGCAAGGATGCCTCGCCTGTCTGGTCGCCGACAGGTGAACAAATTCTTTTCACCTCGGATCGAGGTGGAATAGAGGATCTCTACCTTATGGATGCCGATGGAACGAATGTGCGCCAAGTATTCAAAAAATTAATAGGCAGAGAGTTCCCAACGTGGTCGCCTGATGGAAAGGCACTTGCTTATCAACGATTTCACACATTCTCTATCTACACTGCCTCAATTGACGGAAAAGATGAGGAAGAACTTACGGCTGGCTTATGGCCTGCGTGGTCTCCCAACGGTTCTGAGATAGCCTTTATGGCAGGCAAGTTTGCTTGGGCTGACGACGGAAATCTCAGAATCCCGAACGTCAGGGTCAAGATTATCAATCTACAAACGCATGTAGAAGAGGCACTGCTTCCGGGGGGAATATGGATGTTTGACCCTGCCTGGGCACCCGATAGTGCTCAGATAGCCTTTTCTTGGGATGGTGCGATAGAGAAAGGTAAAAAGGTAGGGCAGACTATGGGTATCTATATTGTGAACCGAGACGGTAGCGGACTCAGGAAGATTATTGATGCTGGAGATCGCCCAGCGGCAGTGTTTAACCCTACCTGGTCCCCGGATGGGAATGAACTCATTTACAACAAAGGGGTGGGTGGCGTCAGAGACCTCTTCAAAGCCGCTTCGGACGACGGTGTCCCAGAACAACTCACACACCGGCAAGGGGATAATTTCAACCCGGATTGGTTCGATCCGGCGTTTGCTTTGCCTGTCTCACCCCAATCCTCCGACTTAACAACAACATGGGGAAAACTCAAAACACAAGACTAATGTCCTACAGAAACAGTTTCCTCGCCTTTCTTCCTGTAGGAGCGATCTCCGAATCGCGACTCCCCTCAAAATCAGCAAAAGACTGAATCTCTCCATTGAATTAATTATTGTGCTTGACTTAAAACCGAAAACCCGTTATACTTCCAAATCAAACAATTGGCGAAATGGAGCATAAAACGCGTGAATTCGCCCAAACGCCCTAACCAAGACGCACTCTATCAAGCACTCAATATCTACCGAGATGCCATGCGCCCCTTTATCCTCAGAAACTTGAAAACGGTGCAAGGTTTAGCCCCAGAAGATCGTTTCCAAAACGAAGCAGATATAGATATTGGCGATTTCCCACACCTCTTCAGAAGATATTGGCACAATACCTTTGAACAACGTTTCGATCCCGATCGCGATATTCGGAGTGCTGTAGGTCTCATCACCGAAGCCCGAAATCAAATTTCGCACCCGGGAATAGAAGACATTGATCCCAGCTACTCCCTTTCACGACTTCACGACATTGCAGATGTGCTTGGACAAATCAATGCCCCCGACCAGAAGCGAGAAGTTGAATCCATCCGCGACAAATTACTCACCAGCACGGCACCAACTGTAGACACGAAACCGAAACTACCGCGTAGAAAAGTAACAGATCTCACCCCGTGGCGTGATGTCATACGTCCTAACGACGATGTCATTCAAGGCACTTTCCGAAAATCGGAATTCGCCGCCGACCTCCAAGAAGTCTTTGAGGGAAGGGCCAAAACCCCAGAATACGGCGAAACCGAAATCTTTTTCAACCAGACATACATCACGCCAGGACTCAAGGAACTCTTAATAAATACCTTGAAACGTCTCGGCAGCAAAGGTGGTAATCCGGTTATCCAACTCAAAACCGGTTTCGGGGGTGGAAAAACCCATAGCCTCATCGCCCTCTACCACCTCGTTACCGGAATTAATATCCTGAGAGAACTCGCCACAGAAGGAGAATATGCGCGCTTGCAAAAAGAGATAGAGGATATTTTTCAGGAAGCAGAATGGGATGCCGATACACCACTCAATGTTAATGTTTCTGTTCTCGTCGGGACATATCTCTCCACCACAGATGCAGATGAAACCAAACAGGGAGACCCGCTCAACACGCTTTGGGGTATGATGGCGGATCAACTCGGCGGGCAAGATGGGTATAATATCGTAAGAAAAGCCGCACTCGAAGGCACCGCTCCCGGCGGAAAACAGTTGGATGCGCTCTTTGCACACGTTGGACCCTCTGTCATCTTAATAGATGAACTCGTTGCCTACGCTCGTAATGTCCAAAACGTCACACAGGAAAGTATCTATACCTTCTTTCAGAATCTCACGGAGTCCGTTAACAGGTCTCAGAACGTTACGCTCGTCGCAACACTCCCCGAAGGACAGGTGCAAGCAGGTGGAGAAGGCGGAATAACTGCTCTTGATACCCTTGAGTCTATTCTTGAACGAATTGATGCTGTCTCAATACCTTTGGAAGTTGATAACGCCTTTGAGGTCGTGCGGAGGCGATTGTTCAGTAATGAAATTGACGAAATAGAACGAGACCTGACCTGTGAAGCGTTCAGAAAGATGTACCAGAACTCACGCAACGAATATCCCGAGGGTGTCAACGATCAACGCTACCTGCAGCGCATGAAAGACTGCTACCCGATACACCCGGAGGTATTTGACCGGCTGTCCCAAGATTGGGCGGTAATTCCGGGATTTCAACGCACCCGCGGTGTACTACGGATGATGGCAACCTGCATCTCACGCCTCTACCAAGAGCAAGACCAATCTCTGCTGATAATGCCAGCGAACCTTACACTTGCCGACCCTGCACTCGCCGATGAATTTACAAGGCTACTCGCAAGGTCCGGCGGGAATTGGGATCCAGTCGTCCAAGAGATAGACAGCCATGGCTCCCGCACTGAACAGATCGATAGGAGCTCTCAAAGCTTCATTGAAGTAGGCAATGCAGCACGCCGAACCGCACGCACCATCTTCCTTGGAAGTGCCACAGGGGGCGCGGTCAAAGGTATCACGAATCGTCAAATTCACCTCGGGGTTGTCGAACCTGGACAAGGGGTCGCCGTTTACAACGACGCACTTAGCAGAATGACCGGCGACCTCTACTTCCTCTATAATCTTAACGATAGATATTACTTCCACACCCAGGAAAACCTTAACAAGGTTGCTATCGATCGCGCTGCGGAATACACCGAGGAAGATATTCACGCTGAGATCGTTTCACGATTAGAAAGGGTTATTGGACGCGATCCGAGCGTGCAAGTTTGTCCAACCTCGCCAAGTGCCGTCAAAGATTCTGAGACGATTCAATACGTTATCCTCCACCCGCAGGCATCCCTACCGAGCCGCGAAAAGGAGACGGATATAGCAAGTAATACAGCACGCAACATTCTGACATACAGCGCGGATGATGAGAGACAACGCACCTTCAGGAATACGCTTCTCTTCATCGCAGCCCGCCGGGACAATATCGGAGAACTCAAAAAACTCGTCAAAAATTACCTCGCTTGGAATTCCATCATGAATGGAGATGTCCTACACAGTGCTCTCACCACGCTTGAAGGAACAAGGTTAGATCAAACCACGGAAAACCTCGAATCCGCTGAAGATGCTGTAACAACTGCGATCTTCAAAGCATACCGATGGACACTTACACCGACCCAAGCAGATCCTCAAACGAATGCCTACGACTTCTCTATCGCTGACGCAAAAGTTGATGATCGTAGAATCATCAGTCGGCTCCGCGACAAATTCATTGAAGACGACGCAATCGTCACAAAAATAGCCCCTGAAATCTTCGCCGCACAATTGCAGCAATACATCTGGAGCAGCGATGCCTACCAAGAACACATCGGCTTAGATACACTCTATGAACTCATGGCACAAAACGTCTATATGCCACGGCTGCGAGACCGAAGTGTTTTAGCAACGTGCATCAGAGACGGCGTGCAGGCAGGCACTTTCGGATACGCCAGTGCCTTTGAGGGTGACGATTACCGAAACTTCCGCTTTGAAGAACAGATCGGCGGACTCCGAGTGGTTGAAGGTAGCGCGGCTGTCCTCATAAACCCTGAGATGGCAAAACTGCTCAAGGAGGAAAAAGAGCAAAAATCGGGCACCCTCGAATCAGCACCAGACCCAGAAAAGCAAACAGGAGACGACTCAACCCCCATTGTGGTCGAACCGCCACAAGCACAGGGACCTACCCATGTCGTTGTTACCAAAGCTTTGCAGTTAGAATTACCCTTCATGGACGAAATAGAAACCTTACAGTCCGAAATCGCTCGCACCCTCCAAGCCGATGGCGGAAATGTGAAAATTGAAATCACCGTTATTGCCAACAAATCGGACGGATTTTCCGAAAACACTACCCGCGCCGTCAAGCAGAACAGCGAACAACTCAACGCCGAATTCAAGAGCGACTAAAAGCCTGCAGTTTTTGTAGCATAGACTGTTAGTCTGTGCATTCTCAAATTCGCTTGACATTTTCCACCACTTTACGGTATAATATAACCATGGCACAAGACTACGACAATACGGGAAAAAGGTTATGGACAGACCACGCCGCCGACCTTTCGAGGTTTGTGCTTGACGAGGAAAATGTTGAAATCCTTGAAGATCTCGATACTGAGCAACAGACTGTTATTGCTCGGCAAACTGACATCACAAAACACGTCCGCGTCAACAATCAAGAGGCGATCTTACACGTCGAATTGCAACTCCGCGATAGCACTCGCAAACCGATGTGGGCACGAAACGCCCAATATCAAGGATACCTTGTCGGCGAATATCAGATACCTGTCTATTCCAACGTCATCTATTTTCATCCGACCGCTGGCAGAAATGATACAGGTCGATATGGATATAGTTGGGACGGTTATGAATACACACTCCGCTATAAGGTGATACGGTTGATTGAAATAGAAGGGCAATCGGTTTTGGAGATGCAGACACCGGGGATCCTACCCTTTACACCACTGATGAGACCGCCTGCCGGGATGCCCCCTGAAAGTTGGGCCCAAGAATGCATTGACGCAACGCGTGCTGCTCCTATTGACCAGAAAACAGAAGCGGATTTACTTTACGCCCTCTATCTTTTTGGGAGTATCGTGTATGATCCACAAACTTTCAAAAGACGCATACCGGAGGAACTCATGCAAGAATCTAAAGGTTACCAACTCATGCTGAGAGAGACTACTATCGAGCACATCATCGCCCTGCTTGAGCTGCAGTTTCACACGGAGGCGGTGCGCGCCTTAACACCTATGCTCCAAAACATTGATGATTTGGAACGGCTGAAGGAACTTCATCTTGCAGCAGCTCGGGTGCCGAATATCGAAACCTTCACACAAAAACTGATTGACTGACGCATACCCGAGGGACACATGCAAGAATCTAAGGGTTACCAACATCTACACGAGAGAATTACCAAAGAAACGACTATCAAACACATCTCGGTGGTTCTTAAAACGAAGTTCTCAACAGAACTCGTGGATGCCTTAAGGCCCGCACTCCAAAATATAGACGATTTGGAACGACTTAAGGATCTTTATCTCCAAGCAATTCACGCACGCAGCATCCAAGCCTTCGCACAAAAACTGATTCAATAGACGTATGCCCACCTACCGAAAAAAACTCATCGAGGTCAACATCCCCCTCCAAGCTATTAACATAGAGTCCGCAAAAGATGCTTCACTCACGCATGGACATCCCTCAACACTTCACCGCTATTGGGCACGCCGTCCGCTCGCCGCATGTCGCGCAGTCATCTTCGCCAGTATGGTGGACGACCCTTCCGAATGCAAAGACGAATTTCCAACCGAACCCGAACAGAACGCAGAACGCACCCGACTTCACGGTATCATTAAGAGGCTTGTCGTCTGGCAAAATAGCAACGACGAAAACCTCTTGGCAGAGGCACGCTATGAAATCGCCTATTCTGTAGCACGAAATAACGGAGAAGATCTGACCACTTTTCGCACAAGATTCCAAAACGATCCAGAGGCAGTCCTACAATATTTACGCGACCACTGTCCACCCGTCTATGACCCCTTTTGTGGTGGCGGCTCCATTCCACTGGAGGCACAACGCTTAGGACTACGCGCCCGCGCCTCCGATCTCAACCCGCTCCCCGTCCTGCTCAACAAAGCGATGATTGAACTGCCACCAAAATTCCACAATCAGAACCCGGTGAATCCAGATGCAGATCCGTTGGGCATGTTCACACGAACGGGTAGAAGAAGGACTCGCATCCCGTGGAAAGGCACCGCAGGCTTAGCAGACGATATCCGCTATTACGGTGCTTGGATGCGCGAAGCAGCACACAAGGAGATAGGCCACCTCTATCCAAAAGCAGAGCTGCCAGATGGCACTTCCGCCACCGTCGTAGCATGGCTCTGGGCGCGCACGATTCCGTGTATCAACCCTGCCTGCGGTCTCCAGATGCCTCTGATAAAAACTTTTCAACTATCGAAAGAAAGAAATCAGCATTGGATACGCCCTATTGTAGACAAGCAGTCAAGTACCATTTCGTGGATTGTGCAATCTCATAATGAGGGGGTTCCTAATCGCGGCACTGTGAACCGAACCGGTGCCTTCTGCCTTGGATGCGGTAGCGCAGTCAAACTAACTTATGTTCGGGAACAAGCTAAAATAGGTAGGATGGGAGAAGTAATGACAGCAGTCGTGGCCGAGAGTGAAAACGGAAGACTATTCTTGCCACCGATTAATGCTTATATCCAAGCAGCGAGACAGGCTAAGTCAAACTGGAAACCAAGACAAGTAATAATGAAAAATCCTAAAGTAAGTGGACTACTCTATGGTATGACGCGTTGGCACCAACTTTTTACCGAGCGACAACTCACTGCCCTAACTACCTTCAGCGATTTGCTATCAGAGGTTCGGGACGAAATTACACAGAACGGTGGAGGAGCAAAATATGCTGATGCTGTGTGTACCTATCTAGCTTTTGCTATTGGAAGGATGACTGAAACCAATTGCAGTTCCGCATGGTGGCAAGATCCAAGAGTACGTACGGTTTTTACTTGTCAAGCAATTCAGATGACCTGGGCTTTTGCCGAAGCAAATCCATTCTCCACTTCAACACAGAACTGGATAGCACAAGTTGAATGGATTGCAAAAGTTATTGAGAATTTACCGATCTCCACAAACAACGGTGAAGTATATCAGGCAGATGCGACTACCACAAAGCATGCCGCCGATGGCCCCGTTATTATCACTGACCCACCTTACTATGATAATATACAATATGCTGATCTCTCCGACTTCTTCTACGTCTGGCTACGCCCATTGCTTCGCGGCAGTTATCCAGAACTATTCGCTGGTATGATGACTCCGAGAGATGAAGAGATAGTTGCTGCTCCGCGATTTGAAGATCCTGCACAGCATTTTGAAAACCTGTTAGGTAAAGCATTGATACGGATGCGTCAACATTGTTCCGACGAATTTCCATCAGCCATCTTTTACGCTTATAAACAACAAGAAGAAAGAGACAGCAGAACATCCACGGGATGGGAGACGATGCTGATAGCAGTCGTGAGCGCGGGCTTTAAGATAGTTGGCACCTGGCCCCTACGCACTGAACAATCAAAGGCCCTCAAAACCGGTAAAAACGCGCTTGCCTCCTCCATTTTACTGGTATGTCGCCCGCGTTCTGAAAATGCACCTGCCATAACCCGAAGCGAATTCCTACAAGAACTGAAAAAAGATATGCCTTCCGCACTTGACAAACTCACGCGTATCGCAGACATTAGACCCGTCGATCTTGCACAAGCCGCTATTGGACCGGGGATGGAGATCTATTCCCGCTATAGCAAAGTAACACGAATCAGCGGTGAGATTGTGCCAATACGCGAGGTGCTCATGCACATCAACAACGAAATCTCGGCATACCACGAAAAGGAGACTGGTGACTTGGATCCCGAGAGTCAGTTCTGCTTGACATGGCTTCAGCAGCACGGCTACACGGAAGGCAATTTCGGCGATGCCCAAGTATTAGCAACGGCGAAGAGTGTGGATATCGATAGCATGCACGACAAGGTACTGCTCAAAGATCGCAGCAAAGTTCGACTCTTAAAAATAGAAGAATACGCCGAGCGTGAAAACAGCGAAAATATGACAGCGTGGGAGGGATGCTCGCGGATGGTGTGGCATCTATCCGGCGCGGAAAGGAGTGGCGGCATTGATGGATGTACTGTCGTTGCCCATTCCATGAACGACTACGAATCCGCAAAACATCTGGCACGTCTCCTGTATGCCTACTACGAATCTCGCCGCGATGCCGAAAGCGCAGCAGATTATAACAACCTCGTAACCCAGTGGCAGTATATCTCACAATCCATGCGTGCCCCACAACAGATGACAGCCGATATTTAAAAGTAACACAAGTTGCCCTCTTTGTAGCATAATCTGTTAGATTGTGCCTCATAGCACGCAGCCTAACAGGAAACCATGCTACGAGACCTCTGCGGAGAATGACCCACTTTCAATAATCCCACAAATCCTAAAATCCTGATTCAGACAACGGAAAACATCCCATGTCCGACAGTGTTACCCTCTACGTCCTCCAGTATCAACTCAAGCGTAACCTGCGTCCCTTCACACGCGAGGAGATCCTACAATTACCGATAGGACGAAACGGTGTATACGTATTATGGCGAAAAACCGGCACGGAAAATCGAAACGAATGCCTCTACGTCGGAGAATCCACAACCTGCGTGCGAAGGCGTTTGTTACAACATCACTCGAACGCACAGAATGATGGACTCCATTCACAACTCCGAATGTTCAGGTCAATCATCCAATTTTCCGTAGAATTCACAGAGAATGCCCAAGAAACAGTGCTATTGGAAACCGAACTCATCCGCGAATGGAAACCGAAAACCAACCTGAAAATGAACCCTGACAAATCCTAATAGGAAGGGTGTGTAAAGTTGAATGTTACACTTTCCGCCAAATTATTTTTTTCACATCCGAACATGAGAAAAAAAGAAAGCCCATGAACCCTTACAGTTACTGGGTTCTCTGCCGATCTCCTTTGTACACCAAATGTTACACCAGTGTAACATTTTTTAAAGGGTTGACTGATGATTGACCGCTCCTTCAGAAAATATTAGGCATTCTGTTATACATATTTCAACATATCGATGTTTTCACAGTAAACCCAAAATGCCTCATGCCACCGATACCCGATAAACCCACACTGTGACTGGGTTTCTAAAGGTTAATTCAAATTTCACAATCCTAAGATTTCACAGTAAACCCCGAAAAATGTAATGCCTCCAAAGAGGACATAAACCCGCTCTACAACTGGATTCCAAGAGGATTACAAAGACCGTTCTCGAAAGGCTTACTGTGAAATTTGCATATCATCACCTCCCAACCAAAGTTCGGACGGTTTCTTCGCGGAACACCCAAGCAAAACACACCGCCCACAAGGAAACCCAAACTAACAGTTTTGCGGCGTACTCGCCCAGATGCGACGTGCATCATGCTACAGGGCTCACTTCTGATAAGCGCATGTCAAAAACTTTACACACCCGATCGCTCACTTGATGATTCTGCTGACATTTGCTTGACACTTCTTCACTTTTTGCGATACACTATAGCCATGGCACAAGACTACGATAATATAGGAAAAAGTTTAAGGTCATACGGCTCATCGAAATAGAAGGACAGGCGATTTTAGAGAGACAGGCATCTGGACTCCTGCCCTTCACGCCGCTGATGAAACCTCCCGCAGGGATGGACCTTGAACGCTGGGTACAAGAGTGTGTTGACCTAACACGAGCCGCTCCCGTGGATCAACAGACACAGGCGGATTTGCTTTACGGAATCTCTGTCTTTGGCGGGATTGTCTATAATGCTGAGTTGTTAGACCGACTCATACCGGAGGAACTTATGCGAGAATCTAAAACTTACCAACGCCAACGCGAAAGAATTATCAGAGAGAATACCATCGAAAATACTCTGGCTTTGCTTAAAAAGCGGTTCCATACAGAGGAGGTGCGTGCTTTAACACCTGCACTTCAGAACATTAATGATTTGGAACGCCTCAAACAGTTGTTAGTCGCAGTGCCCGATATGCAAAGCCTTGAAGCCTTCGCACAAATGCTGCACGAATAGAAGTATCGGAAGGGTAGAGACAGTTCCGCCTCTACTGAAAAAATGAGAAAACTGGAATGGAGTTAACCATTAAACTAACAACCGAACAGATCATTGATTTTATTCAACAGATGCCAGGGGAAGAGAAGTTAACTGTGGTCCGCGCCCTCGCGAAAGAATCTCTGCCTCGCCGCGCGGAACGCATGAAGTATCTTGAATCAAAGGTTCGAGAGGTATGCACCGAACGCGGGTTGGATTGGGATACTATGACAGACGAAGAACGCCAGGATTTCATCAATGATATTGTCCATGAGGACCGTGAATGCGGTCAATAAAGGTATTCTTATCGTAAAAGCTGCGGATCTGCTTACACAATTCCAATGAAAATCAATTAAAAAACCTATGCCCAACTACCGAAAAAAACTCATTGAAGTCAATATCCCCTCCAAGCCATTAACATAGAGTCCGCAAAAACCTCCGTGAAGTCCCCGTGAAAGTCACTGATTCCTGAATACCTCTGTCCATCCGACAAAAAACTTGACAGCAAATCCCAAATACGTTAACATTACCACATTAATATCAGAACGAGTCCGAGACTTTAAAGAAACTTAATTGTTGCGAGGAAAGTATAAGTGATACCACCCAACGCCTAAAGGCGTGGGAGACCTCGGTTTCGTAGCGACTGCGTTCTTACCAGAGGTTTGAACGTCTGACTGTCGCTCCACCCGCAGGCTATTATTCCGTCTCCGCCGCACTCATGAAGGTGCGATCGGACGGCTTTATCGCGCATTGTTACGCGGGTACCCCAGCCTGCAAAATGTTTATCGCAGCGTTGATGTCTCTATCGTGGTGTGAACCACAATCGGGACATGTCCACTGTCTATCTGAAAGTGTTAAATCTTCGTTATGATGTCCACAAACCGAACACGGTTTTGTTGTGGCAGTCCAACGACCGGCTTGTGCGAACGTTTTACCATATTTCGCACACGTCCATTGCAGGATGAGAGCAAACTCACCGAAAGCAATATCAGAGATTTTGCGTCCCCAGAGGCGTTTCATACCCTCAAGGTTCAGGGTCTCTATCGCAAGTTTATCGTATTTACGCACAAGACGGAGTGCCAATTTGAAGAACCAGTCTCGCCTCTTATTTGCGATTTTCTTATGAACACGGGCGAGATGACGATTCGCACGATACCAGGCATTTGAACCCCTTTGCTTGCCGGAGAGTGCCTTGTTTGCCGAACGGATTGCGTTGAGACCTTGTTTATAGAATTCGGGGGACGTTATTCTTGTACCATCTGAAAGTGTGAGAAATGTTTTCATTCCGAAGTCCGCCCCTGCCACATTACCGGTCAAAGGGAGTTTCTCGGAAGGCTCGCAATCCTCACAGGTGATGTAGAGGTAGTAGTCGCCTACGCGGTCACGCTTGATTGTGACGGTTTTGATACTCCCCGTCCACTCGCGGTGTTTCCAAAACGTGAAGGACTTACCGAGACAGTTGATTGTTAGACGATTGCCTTCTAATTTGAAACCTGCTTGTGTGAACGTCAAGGAGTTATATTTATGATTTGGCTTGATTTTCGGTCTACCGATTTTACGTTTTGTTTTACCGGCTTTTCGGTCTTTGATATTATCAAAGAACTTTTCGTATCCCAAGTGAATACGTTTTGCGACTTGTTGGATGACCTGACTCGGCAACTGATTCCAATGCGGTTTCGTCCGCTGTTTCAACTGCGTGATATGATTGCAGATACGGGCAAAGGACGCATATTTACCATAGATACGATAATAGCGTCTCTGCAACATCAAAAGGTGAACATGCACACCATGCAGATCGTCAATCAAATTGCCGATCTGTATCAAGTTAGATTGATGGTAGAACTCGTATGTTTCTGTTTTCATGGACTTTCATGTATCATGCTTTTAACCCCTGCTAAGTAGGTGGCAGACACATTGTCAAGCGACAATGCTTAGCATGTCTGCCAACATGATACCTGAAGTATATCGCTTTTCGGACCGAATGTCAACTCTTTTTTTAGGCGTTTGGTCTAATTCAATAGGGCGAGACTGTATCCCAAATCTAAAGAATTGGGCTTTAGTCTCAGAAGATTAGGTAAAAAACGTAGCCTGCAACAACGGCGCAGGTGGATGGACGCAAAGGCAGGTAAAATTACCAACCCAACTGAACGAACCGCAAGGTATAATTAAAAAATGAAAACTTATCGCGTTGCCATATTAGGGTGTCGGAGTCGCGGCACCTCGGCAGCAAAAGCGTATCAGGCACATCCACGCACTGAAATCGTGGCACTCTGCGACCTCGTCCAAGAACGGTTAGATGCCCTCGGCGACATCGTGAACGTCTCCGCACATTTCACCGATTTAGACGAGATGATCCAGCAGACGGCTCCCGATATTGTCGCAATCCCCACAGCAACAGAGGCACACTATCCACTCTGCATGCGTGTCCTTGAGCACGATGTGAACATCGAAGTGGAGAAACCCCTCTGCATCGATCTCGTTCAAGCGGATGAGGTACTGGCGAAGGCGAAAGCGAAAAACGCTCGCGTCGCTGTGCATCATCAACGCCGCACGAGTCCCTCGATGCAGGCAGTCGCCAAAGTCCTAAACGAAGGAAAAATCGGCGATCTCCGTTACATCTATGCCAGTGGAAAAGGTTACTACGCCGGTTATGGATTAATGAACATCGGAACACATGTTGTTAACAACATGATGCGTTTCGGTGGACGCTGCCGAAGCGTCGTGGCACAAGCGACGACGGGTGGACGCGCCATCACACACGACGATGTGCTTCCTTCACCGGCTGGCATGGGTACAGTCGCAGGCGAATACGCCACAGCGACACTTCAATTCGACGGAAACGTCACCGGCACCCTTCTTCAGCACCGATTTCCGAAAGTGGATACCGATGCGTATGTCATGGAACTCTACGGCACTGAAGGGAGACTCTTCTGGTCGGAATTGAAGGGTTCGTGGTGGCTCCCTACGCCACATTTCGTCCCTGACGGCACACACGACCAATGGCAGGCACTGGCATCTATCTATCCAGAACATTTTGATCCAGACAAGGGCGCGAACGCCGACGATTACTGCTTCGTCGACGAATATGTGAACGCATTAGACGAGAATCGCGAACACGAATCTAACGGCGAAGAGGGTCGCCATGTCATTGAGATTCTAATGGGAATCTTTGAGTCCGCTGTCTACGGCACACGCGTGGAATTGCCCCAGAAAAACCGAGAGCATCCACTCCTGCGGTGGCGTTCTGAAGCCGCCCCTTCTTTGAAAAGTGGTGAAATAAGGGATATGCCTCGCGATTACGGTACCTGGCTATCATTAGAAGACAAACGCCTCTACAAATGAATTCAACACGTTACGGAAGACATTGGATACACGGAAACCCAAAATCCGCGAAATCTGATAAATCCGCGATAATCCGCGATTCAGACGATGAGGAAAACTATGCCGAATCCTACGACGAATGCTGACAATCTACCGCCGATTCCACTGACGGAAGAACAACGGTTTCTCTTTGATACGCGCGGATGGCTTCTGTTCCCAGGCATCCTCAGCCAAACCGAGGTTAAAGAGATGCGTGAGTTCTGTTATCAACTCAAACAGAAACCCGAATCAATAATTCCTGAACACCACCGCTCTCCCATCGGCGGTCCTCTTGAGTCGCTGACCGATCATCCGGTTGTGCTCGGATTCATGAACGAATTCCTTACTTCGGGATATGCGAACGAGAACTGCTACGGATTCCGATTAGAGGGCACGTTCCTAACCATTCGTCCGAATGGACACGATAATTTCAGTCCACATGGCGGGCGTGGGATGCTCAACTTCCCCGGCAACTCACATACCTATCATCTACACCATGACAGCGCACACAGTGGACTGACCCGCGTCGTCTGGGAACTCAACCCCGTCCAGAAAGGTGGCGGTGGCACGATGTTCCTCACCGGTAGTCATAAAGGGGCATTTCCTGCACCGGAGTCAACGAAAGATCGCAATTCACCGCTGTGGGAAGACTATACCTGTCCCGCTGGCTCCGTACTTATTTTCACAGAGGCAATCACACATACAGGTGCAAAATGGACAGATGAATCCATTGATCGGGTCGCGCTTTTCCATTGCTATAATACAGTCGGAAATAAGTGGCATAAATGGGAACCGCATCCGAAACACGTCGAAGAGATGCCGTTTAAACGTCAGACCCTCTTCCGACCCGTTCACTGTCAGGACAATACACCAACCTTGGATGCTGTGTAGTAAGTCGGCCGGGTTCAACAGAGTGAATATATGGATTTCAATTTAAGGAACAATTAAAATATGAAGATTACGAATGTGAAATCTTTTGTTTCAGCAGATGGACACTTCTTCGTGAAGGTCGAAACCGATGCAGGTATTTACGGTGTTGGTGAGGGTGGACTTCGCCGTCGCTCACTCGCCTTAGCCGAAGTTGTTCGCTCATTTGAACCCTTTCTCATCGGGGCAGATCCGTTCCGAATTGAACACTTATGGCAGGTGATGTTCCGAGGTGGCTTTTTCCCCGGAGGTGTCGTCCAATCCTCGGCAGTGAGTGCCGTAGACATCGCACTCTGGGACATCAAAGGAAAAGCCCTGAATGTCCCTGTTTATGAACTTTTGGGTGGACGCACGAGAGACAAAGTCGTCTGCTACCCGCATAACGGCGGCGGCTCAATTGATGCAATCATCGAGAGCTGCCGACAAACCTACGAAGCAGGTTGGAAGTTCGTCCGGTGGAGTGTGGTTGATCATTCTGACAGTGGAGGGACGTTTGAACCCAGACGTGCTGTCCAAAACACCCTTAAGCAGGTGGAAGCCGTTCGTCAGGCATTAGGCGATGATCTCGAAATACTGATCGATGTGCATACCCGCCTCGATCCAGCAGACAGCCTTGATTTCTGTAACAAGGTCGCACAGTACAATCCGTTTTTCATTGAGGACCCACTTCGAGCCGAGAACCCCGCGAGCCTCAGACGGCTTCGGCAACAGACCTCGGTGCCACTTGCCGTCGGCGAGCAATTCGACAGTAAGTGGACATTCCGAGAAGTCATCGAAGAAGAACTCATGGACTACTGCCGCGTCGATCTTTGCATCGCCGGTGGGTTAACGGAGGCACGTAAAATCGCTGGATGGTGCGAAACGCACTATATCCATATAGCACCACATAACCCGTTGGGACCTGTATCCGCTGCAGCAGGTCTGCACCTCTGTTTGTCCTCGTCACTCGTCGGCGTGCAGGAACTCCCACGTGCCCCTATGTCTTCCCTAACCGATGTTTTTCCGGTTCAGGTGCCGTGGGAATCAGGCTATCTCCTACCGCCTGAACGCCCTGGACTTGGCATCGAATTCAACGAGGATGCACTTACCAACGTCTCAACGCAAGAATATGGACCGCCTCACGGCTACCAACGCGATGACGGTGCCTACACGAACTGGTGATCCTCATTCCAAACGCGGTAGGTGCGGTTTCTAACCGCACCGGTCCAGAAAGCACATACCTAACAACGAAGGAGAAATTGAATGACAACTGCTGAAATCAAAGAGATGGCGACGGAATATATCATTAATACTTACGGTGACAGAAGCCTGGCATTCGTCAAAGGCGAGGGTCCCTACCTCTGGGATGCCGACGGCAAAAAATACCTCGACTTTCTCGGTGGGCTCGCTGTCAATGGCTTAGGGCACTGTCACCCGAAGGTCGTCGCCGCCATTCGCGAACAGGCAGGCAACCTGCTGCACACATCCAACCTCTACTATATCCAACCGCAGGCAGAACTCGCGAAATTGCTTATCGACAACTCCGATATGGATCAGTGCTTCTTCTGTAATAGCGGTGCCGAAGCAAATGAAGCAGCTATTAAGTTAGCGCGGAAATACGCCAAGGACAGTGGTAGAACAGATGCCTACGAAATTATCACGATGGATAATTCGTTCCATGGACGAACGATGGCGACGATTACCGCCACAGCACAAACGAAATATCACGTTGGGTTCGAGCCGATGCTCGAAGGTTTCAAATACGTGCCGTTTGACGATCTCGAAGCAACCGAAGCCGCTATCGGTGAAAAGACGTGCGCCATTTTAGTCGAACCGATCCAGTCTGAAGGCGGCGTTAATATGCCCAGTGATGGGTATCTTCAAGAGTTACGAGAACTCTGTGACAAACATAACCTGCTACTCATGTTCGACGAAGTCCAGACGGCGATGGGAAGATTAGGCACCTTTTTCGGATACCAAAGCTACGGCGTTGTGCCAGATGTAATCACAATGGCAAAGGCACTCGGTAGCGGTGTACCGATCGGCGCGATGTTGGCGAAACGAAACATAGCAGAAAGTTTTGTGCCCGGCACCCACGCCGCAACATTCGGAGGTAATCCGTTAGTCACCGCGGCGGCAGCCACAACCGTCAGAACCATTCTGGAAGAAAATCTTGCCGTGAATGCCGTCAAAATGGGGAATTATCTTGCCGGCGGACTGATGGAATTAAAGGACAAGTATCCAATCAAAGAGGTCCGTGGGAAAGGCTTACTCCGAGGCTTAGTCATGGACGTCGATGCCACACCGATCGCTGCGAAATGTATTGAGAACGGGTTGGTCACTATCTGCACCAATGATTATGTCCTTCGGTTCTTACCACCGCTCAATATCAACGCCGGTCATGTTGAGGAAGCCGTTAACATCGTTGAAAAATCGATGTCCGAAGTCCTTTAAAATGCTATACATCCAAAAGTACATCGCAATTGCATGGACAAAAATTTATGTATTCTGTTTTCTCCTTGCATTCGTCGGGTGTACCGGTAGCACGACCACGATTGAATTGTCACCCGCCACCCGCGCGGAATTGGATGCTATCCTCAACACGCTGCAAGCCAGGTACGACCTGACGGGTTCCTTAAAGATCACCCGGATGATGGTAACGATTGAAGAGGGCGAACAACGCGAGGAACTCCGGGAATCGTTGTGGTATAAAAGATCGGAGAACGGCGGGGAGTTGCTCCATATCCAAGCACTGGGCGGAATGAACGAACCCCGCGGCATCGCAATTGCAAATCAGGACAAGAACCAGTTCCTGCTCCATCTTGTGAATGAGCAGAAAGCATACGTCGGACCGTTATCGGATGGAGTATTGCGAGAAATTTTCGGCGTGGATCTGCGTGTGTCAGATGTCTTGAGTGCGATCTTCGCCAATCCGTTCCTCGACGAACGCACTGCTAACTTCATATCCGTTGAAAGCTCCGGAGCAAAATTTATTATTAAGCGTCCGGGTGTCCAAACCGGTCACATGGAGACTATCACGTTCTTCATCCGTGAGGATGAACCACGAGTTACAGAATGGCGCATCCACAACGAAAACGGCACGCTTGAACAACGTGCCACCTTTACTGACTACCGTGAGGTGAGCGGTATCCTCCGACCCCACAAGGTCGAAATCGAACGTCCGCTTGAACACACACGAGTCGCCGTAAAAATTGCCAAAGTCGAACTGAACGTCGAAATTAAAGACAGCAAGTTTGACCCTGCACCCTTTCTGGGCGAGGACATCGAAATTATTCCCTTGTCCGAGTTAAGAAAATAATGGACAAAATCGTGCGAGAGATAAGAGTCCGCGCGCATGCGAAAATTAACCTCTACCTGGATGTCGTAGGCAAACGCGAGGACGGCTATCACGACCTCGAAACGATCTTCCACTCCATCGAGTTGCACGATGATGTCATCATCCGCAAACAGGCAACGAAGGACATAACGGTTCGCTGTGAACATCCAGCGGTTCCGCGTGATTCCCGCAATCTGGCATACCGAGCGGCACACCTCCTCAGCGATACAGTAGGCAATATCGGCGGGATTCGGATTGACATCCATAAGCGAATTCCGGTTGCAGCTGGGCTCGCAGGTGGGAGTGCGAATGCTGCTGCCGTTCTCCACGGCGTGAACGAACTTTTCGGGTTAGGTTTCACACAGGAAACGCTAATGCAGTTTGGAGCACAATTGGGAGCAGATGTCCCCTTCTGCTTGCACGGCGGTGCTGCATTAGGACTCGGCATCGGTGATCGGTTAACACGTGTTCCTGTACTCTCAGATGTACCGCTCCTCCTGCTAAATCCCGGTATCGAAATTTCGACAGCGACTGTATTTAAGAAATTGAATTTTTCCTTGACAACACGAGAAAAAAGAAGTATAATTATAAAGATTTGTTTGGAAAAGAATGATGTCGTCGGTATCGGAGAAAACCTATACAACCGACTTGAGGTTCCAGTTTTTTCCCAATATCCCGAAATTGCTGCGCTAAAAACCGAGTTATCTACGCAGATTGGGGTTTGTGGTGCGCTGATGTCCGGGAGCGGTGCTACGGTATTCGCTGTGATGCACAATGGTGATACCGCGCGTCGGAGCGAGTCACACTTCAAAAACAGAGTCAGTTTCTGTACAACCACAGTAACCAGTCCTGTCGGTGTGTCCGTATATTAACAATTAAAGGGCGGTGGCCAAGCGGTAAGGCACAGGTCTTTGGCACCTGCATGCGTAGGTTCGAATCCTACCCGCCCTGTCTCCTTTTTGAAACGGTTACTGAACCTATGGAGCAAACAGGTTTTTAATGATTAGGTTTTCGCCTTGCGCTCCATTACACTTCACGCAGGTATTCAATAGCACCAAAACCTAAGTCTGTAATGAAATGGAAGGCGACTCGAACGCGAAAACCTCCAAAGTTTCAAACACCGAAACTTATCCGCAAGGAAAATTAGAAAAATAAAATGCAACAAGCAAAATTAGAAGCCCAAGAACGCAACACCTTTGGAAAGCAGAATGCTCGTGAACTCCGGAAAGAGGGCGGAGTACCTGCCGTGTTGTATGGTCGCGCACAGGACACCTTGTCAATCCAACTCAATGCGCGAACCTTCAGACAATTCCTACGAACGTACGGTGAAAACGTCATCATCAACATGGAAGTCAGCGAAGGCAACACAGAAACCGTCATTATCAAAGAAATTCAACGCCATCCGGTAAATAAGCATATGTTAATTCATGCAGATTTTATCAGAATCTCTTTGGATGAGCCTGTGACCTCAGCTGTGCCGGTAGTTCTCGTAGGCAACCCACCCGGTGTTCAAGAGGGTGGAGTCCTTGAATTCCCTCTCCGTCAAGTGACGCTTCACTGCCTACCGAGGCAAATGCCTAACGATATCACCATTGATGTCAGTCACTTAGATATCGGTGACGCTGTCCTTGTGAGCGAGCTAAGCTTTGACGAGGAAGTTGACATTATAGATGAACCAGAACGGATTATTGCGACGGTGAGCCAACCACGCGTCCAACTCGATGATGAACTAACAGAGGCTGAAGAAGGCGAAGGAGAAGAGGAAGAAGGCACTGAAGAACCTACGGAACCAGAAATTATTTCTCGTAGGCGCGATGATGACGACGACGAATAGCATCGTCTACACCAAAAAACTACACTCACCGCGTACCAATACATAAAACCCAAAGCGCACTTAACCTATAGGAACGATCCCCGATCGCGATGCTTCCGAAACAAAGCGCGCAGCTTGGAACGAATGGAAAGTGGATATACGGAAAAGTTTTTAATTATACCTTGCGGAGTAACAACGTGTGTTTGGACTTTGAACTGCGTTTATCAAATCCGCCTGCGCCGATGCTGCAGGCTGCTGTCTTGGATAAACTAAAGTGGATAGTTCGTAATGAAATGGAGAACGGATATACGGAAAGGAAATCCTTCATTTATCAAACCCACCTGACCGAACCGCAAGGAACAATTAAAAGCCAAACCGCAAGGAACATTAGAAAAACGGTTAGCGTGCTTTTTTTAAGCATCCTTACGTGGGTTATCATATCCAACAGTCCCGCTCAAGGAAACTCCGTTCGCTTCACTGATGTCAATGGAGAAACCATCGCCGAAGTGCCTGCTCAACTCCAAGGGGAGCAGATCTATCTCTCCGTTGATGCAGTGAGACAGGTTTTCGATCCCGATATGACGGATCAATACAA
The DNA here is from genome assembly GCA_965232545.1 of Candidatus Poribacteria bacterium. Taxonomy (GTDB): domain Bacteria; phylum Poribacteria; class WGA-4E; order WGA-4E; family WGA-3G; genus WGA-3G. Next base: position 4,353,454 of record OZ246979.1, on the reverse strand, counting down.
TCATCCACGAAAACGACTCACCCTGAAGACCAAAGACAAGCAAATCCGCTTACAAATCGGGAATCCGGTAGTCAGTATCGATCCCGGTGGACAGACACGTACCCTTCCCACATCCCCGATAATCATCGAGCAAGAGCCGATGTTACCTATCGCGCTTTTCACGCAAATCTTACCAGACTTCTATAACCTCGAAGCCCTCTATAATCCCAGTTTGAAAAGGGTCCAACTTAGACCCAAAAGCACATGGACACCAACCGGGACAGGTGATTCCGTCAATTGGGCAATCATCATCGACCCAGGACACGGTGGCACAGACGACCGTGGATGCGAAAGCAGTACAGGTCTCCTTGAAAAAGACATTGTACTTGCACTTGCAAAACGACTTCAGCGGATGAGTGAAGAGCAGGGGATAAAGGTCTATCTCACACGCCAGACAGATACGAAAAAGACACACTTTGAGCGCATTCAGGTTGCAAAACGGAACCAAGGACAACTCTTTCTCAGTTTACACTGCAATGCATCTTTTTCACCACACGAAAAAGGAATTAAGATTTACCTCAACAATCCCAAAGGACAACTTCGATTCCCAAGTAACGCGCAGTCAGCACTTACAGGACAACGGTTAAAAATCCTTGCTCAAGCCAACTTCCTAAAGCAGAGCCAAGACTTCGCACACGCCCTACAAACGGAATTAAATTTCCTAACGGAAACACCACTTAAAATTACCGAACTACCACTTGTAGCACTATCCGAAGCCTATATGCCAGCACTCGTTCTGGAACTCGGCTATCTCTCCAACGTGGAGGACTTAGAGAAACTCTCTGATTCTGAATATATCGCAGACGTTGCTCAGGCAATTGTCCGCGCTTTCCAACGACACATTTCTTCTATTAACCCGCCTGTCCGATCAACAGCATTGGAACAGTAACACACCGATCGGTTTAGGGAAGTCTTGTACTTGTTTGTATACGAGGAAACCTATGTCGGACAATCATGAAACAGTAAACATCTCTGACATCCGAAATAAACAGATTTTAAGAGCACAAGGATGCCTCATTGGGCAACTTGCAGGAGATGCACACAGTAGTGCCGGATTTTCAAGACTCATAGTGATATGGGGAACAACTTTGGTTCTCATCGCAGTTGGGTTCGGTGTGACGTTATATCTGATTGAACGGTCAAAGCAATCAGTGGTTCCGACAGCACCTCCACCATTGCCCATCGCTGCTAACCCGTCAGACATACCACCACCTCCACAAGAGGTCAATCTATTTCTTCTCGATACGACTGCCCTGACGCTGGTCCCAGTTAAAACTGAACGACGACTCCATGTTGAACTTACGAAACGCTTGAACCAGATAGTCACAGCACTCATTCAGGAAACACCACCCAACTTTAGAAACACGATTCCGCGTGGAACAATCTTGAATGAAGCCTATATTGATAGCCAACAAACCGCGTATTTGGATTTTTCAAACCATCTCACCGATGGGCACATCGGCGGGACAACAGCAGAACTTCTGACCATCACGGCAATTCTTAAAACCGTTTTCGACGCATTTCCTGAAGAAATCAAACAGGTTCAGATTTTAATCGAGGGTGAGGAAGTGAGAACGCTCGCGGGACATCTCAACCTTTCACAACCGCTACATCTGTTCCAATAGACTTTTAATTTATGGCATCTTGGACTGCCCTCCATTCCTGGTGCAAGCCTCTATAGGAAACCTGCGGGACAATGGACAGGTTTCTGGTGAAATGCTTGTCTATCTTTAAAAAGGAATATAGGATACATCAAAAATCAGGTTTCCTGCAACAACGACGCAGACAACTCAAACACGAAAAGCGTCAAGTCACAAACTCCGTTACTTATGTGCAAGGTATAATTAAAAAGTGAAACTCATTGTTGGACTCGGTAATCCGGGGATACGCTACGAGCAGACTAAACACAATATCGGCTTTCGCGTGATTGACGCGCTCTACGAGGAATGCAGTCGAAGTAAGTCCCATACATCAATTGGCAAATCACTCGTTATGCAGGCGACATGGCACGATATCGCTATTGTTCTCGCGAAACCGATGACATATATGAACAACAGTGGTACCGCTGTCGCCGCACTCGTCAGACAGTTCGAGATCCCACTCTCGGAGCTATGTATTGTCTACGACGATGTCCACTTAGACATTGGTGTGCTTCGGATGCGACAAAAGGGGAGTGATGGAGGTCAGAAGGGAATAAAGTCTATCATCCACCATTTAGGCACTACTGTTTTTCCGCGCTTGCGCATCGGCATCGGTGAACCCATCGGCAACTTAACCGATTATGTCCTCACGGGTTTTACAGAAGACGAAGAAATCGAGATAACACATACCATCGACCGTGCTGTTGATGCCATTGAAACTTTCGTCAAAGATGACATTCTTACAGCAATGAACCAATTCAACAGACGCTGAAATAGCCGTCAGCCGTCAGGTCGGGTTGCTACGCAACCCTTTCAGCCGTCAGTTTTAAGAGGTTTTCGTTTAAAATACCTTCTTCTTGCTGATAGCCGATAACCACAAAACCAAACAGGAACCGATGACACATCAAAAACCCTCTCTGTCCTCACTACGAAGCCACGTCCAAACCGCCATTGATGCTGTGATAAAAGCCATGCAACTCTGCGAACAAGTACAAGCTGAGATGATACCAACAGATGCAATCCAAAAGACAGACCGGAGTCCGGTAACTGTCGCAGACTTCGGATCGCAGGCATTGATATGTAAAGCAATCGGTGATGCTTTTCCTAACGATGTTATCGTCGCTGAGGAGAGCGCACAAGCACTGAAAGAGAACGCATCGCTCTTAGAACGCGTCACAGATTACGTGAACCCATTTTGCAAAGATGCACCGCCCTCGGCAGAGACTGTCTGCGAATGGATCGATCGGGGGAGTGGTGAGGTCGGACCAAACTTTTGGACGCTTGACCCAATTGACGGTACGAAAGGCTTTCTTCGCCGAGATCAGTACGCAATCGCCTTGGCTCATATTGTCGATGGCACTGTTCAACTCGGCGTTTTAGGGTGTCCAAACTTGCCGTCCCGATTAAACGACGAAGATGTAGAACGCGGATGCCTTTTTGTCGCCATCCGCGGTGAAGGCACACGGCTCTATACGAAAACAGGAAACTTTATAGGGCAAGTACACGTATCGGAAGCGGTACATCGTTTCGCAGAGAGTTTCGAGTCCACGCACGGGGACAGTGACGCACACAGTAGCATTGCGAATGCCCTCGGAATTACAGAATCACCTGTTCGCATGGACAGTCAAGCGAAGTACGGCATCGTTTCCCGTGGCGAAGCATCGCTCTATATCCGTCTTCCGAACCCGAAATATCCAGATTACCGCGAATGCATCTGGGATCATGCCGCAGGGCTGATTGTCGTCGAAGAAGCAGGCGGCACGGTTACAGACGCGAACGGCATCCCGCTTAATTTTTTGACGGGCAAGCGGATGCATGAGAACCGCGGTGTCGTCGCAACCAATGGAAAACTCCATCAACAGGTTTTAATGGCAGTCAGCAGTCGGTTAAGAAGGGGCTGGTGAACCAAAATTTCCTTCGGGAATCGGAGTGTTTTTGCTGGGGTGTTTCCCTCCCCTATGCTGAAAGTCAATGGTTTCCGATAACCAATACACCGAAAACTATTATAGCAGGAGGCGATAAATACAATATGAAAACTGGGCAAATCGTTGCACCACGTCAGATCGAAATTGTTGATATAGAACAACCGAACCTCGCCGATTACCCTGATGGCACAGTGATGATAAAAACCGCACACAGTGCTATCTGTGGTACTGACATGCCGTCGTTCGTCCTTGAACATCCAGCGGGCAGTTATCCACTCGCACCAGGACTTTCGATTCACGAGACAATTGGCGTCGTTACGGAAAGCACCTCAGACAAATTCAAGGCAGGAGACGAGGTCCTCGCGCTTCCACGCTATATCGGCGGACTTTCAGAATACTTCCTGTCAGATGAAAGCGTCACGTTACCGTTGACAGACTTCCCGCGAAAGGACTGCATCCTGATGTCCCAACCGCTTGGAACGGTTGTTTGGGCATGTCGGAAACTACCGAACCTACTTAATCTCGATACCGTCGTTATCGGACAAGGACCGATGGGACTTCTCTTTACACACATGCTGAGCAACCTCGGCGCACGCACCGTGATTACGACAGATTTGGTCGATTTCCGACTCGCAGTTTCTAAGAAGATGCGTGCCACACATACGATCAACACTGCTAAGGAAGATCCCGTCGCTGGCATTGAGGAAATTACGGAGGGCAGAATGGCGGATTTGGTAATTGAGGTCGTTGGACACCAAACGGAGACTATCAACGATTGCCTTCAACTCCTGAAGCGGGACGGGACACTTCTCGCTTTTGGCGTACCGGACGACCAAATTTACGATTTCCATTTCGCAGATTTTTTCCGGAAAAATATCAGATTCATCGGGTCCGTCGGACCGGACGCGCCGAACGACTTCCCGCTGGCGATGGACATGATTGTCCAAGGACGCCTCGATGTGTCACCAATTATTACGCATCATTTGCCTTTCACGGAGGCACAACTCGGATTTGAGATGGCATTGAACAAGAAAGACGAGGCAATTAAGATAATTTTCGACTACGAGTAGCCGCCAACTATCGGAAACCGTCAGTAGAGAGTTAGCGAGTTGAGAAGTTAGGAAGTTGCAAGAGGGTTTCGTCCCTTCTAACAACTTTAGACACGTTGAAACTACAACTTCCGAAGGCTGACTGCTGATGGCTAACAACTATCTACAACGGCAATTCAACGGGACGTTTTTCACGGCTGGACTGGTAGATAGCGAGAATAATCTCAACGGCTTTGCGTCCCTCGCGTCCATCAACGAGATGCGAGGCATCGTGTTCAAGCCCATTAATGAGGTTTTCCATCTGCCGTCGGTGATTGGCATGGTTAATAGCTCTTGGATCGGATGCCCCGCCGCCGGTGTCTGTTTTTTGAGCGAATTTCTCTCGGATTTCTGCATCTTCAGGCAGTTCTGGGTCGAATTCCCAAGTCACAATGTCTTCCTCGGCTAAAACGATAGTTCCGTTTGTGCCGGAAATTTCAGTTTTCTTAAGCATGCCGGGAAAAGCGGCAGTTGTGCCTTCAATGACACCGAGTGCCCCGTTTTCAAATCGGAGTGCAGCGACAGCGGCATCTTCGACCTCTATCCGCTCGTGTGCCAAGGTATCGGTAAACGCTTGGACAGATTTAACGGGTCCCATAAAATACTGGAGCAGGTCAATAGCGTGGATGGATTGGTTCATGAGCGCGCCACCACCATCAAGGTCCCACGTTCCTCGCCAGCCACCGCTGTCGTAATACTCTTGAGAACGGTACCATTTGATGTAGGCATCGCCCAAAGTTAACTTGCCGAATCGTCCGCTCTCAATTGTGGATTTAACGAGTTGCGTACTTTCTGTGAAGCGGGAATTGAAGATAGCGCACAGCCGGACACCCGATGCATCACACGCTTCAATAATCTGATCGCACCGTGGGAGCGTGATTTCCAACGGTTTTTCAACGATGACGTGTTTGCCAGCTTCCGCTGCAGCGACGGCAGGTTCCAAATGCGCACCGCTCGGCGTACAGATGCAAACGATATCCAAGTCGTCCCGTTTGAGCATCTCAGCATAATCGGTGTAACTGTCAACATTGTAGCGATCGGTGAGCCGTTTAGCGTTCTCGGCATTTCGCGAACTGACTGCGACCAATTGTCCGTGTTCTAATTCAGAAATCGCGGCGGAGTGGAAATCGGAGATCATTCCGCACCCAATAATACCAAATCCGTAAGTCTTCATATTCTTAACTATCGTCCTTTACTATACGATCTGACTGTAGGTCAGATCATTGGAAAAATTATGACCTCCAACGAGAATCAAGTTTCAGAGCACGCGCCTACAGAGGAACAAGACTCTGAGCAGACACCTACGAATAAAGTCTTCAGAATCGTCTGTATGACGTTTTGTCTTGCAGTGACGGTGCTGTTCCTATGGGTATGGCATCATCAAACCCAGTTCAACGATCACTACCGGAAAGCAACTTTTCTGATGCGCAACGGTGAAGCCAAGCAAGCGATCGACGTGTATCAGAAGGCAATTAAAAACAAGGCTCGCACCATCTTTTTCACCAAAGAACCGTCGGTTTACAATAACCTTGGTCAAGCCTATCTATACGACGAACAATATGATCCCGCTGTTGAGAACTTTAAAAAAGTGATTGCACTGGCACCGGATATTGCTGAAGGCTACGTTAACTTGACGACCGCTTACCTCCGACAGAACCTACCTACCAACGCACGTGAGCTATGCCTGCACACTCTTCAAAGTTTCCCGAAGACCGCCCTGCTCCATTACAACCTTGCGTGTGCTTATGCACTGACGGGTGAGTCACAGAAAGCGGTAGACTCGCTCAGGCAAGCGGTAGGTATCAACTCGGAACTCAAAGCACTCGCGGAGCAAGAGGGTGCCCTTAAGGGCATTGTGTCTGAACTTCAGTGAATGGAGAAACTATAGGCAGCACGCGGTTAAATCTTTAGCTTACCCCACACCACCGCCAATTTGCCGCGTGCTGAGACATCAAGCGTATCGTTGATGATTTTCTGGATGTCTGCTTCAGAAAGTGCGTAGTTGGCTAACATCAATTCGTCGATTCTACCCTGAAAGAAACGCGGGCAGCATCCGTTATTTTCGCCACCGAATCGCAAAGACTTATCTGGTCTGGTTAGACCAGGCCCCTTCTGTGCGATAGCCGTGCCATCGGATTCCCCATTAATATAAAAACGGGCTTCGCTACCATCCCAAGCAATGGCAACATGCGACCATTCTTTCGCCTTTATTTTCCCATCAGAAATATGGTAACCGGGACTACTGGTCTCGTAGAAGTAATAAGCAAGCTGTCCCGCACCGGGCTCAATTTGCAGATAGTAGGTGTTCTTGTAGAAAATCGTGAACTTGTTCTCCTGCCCACCCGCCGGAAGTTCGTCAGGGTAAACCCATGCCATCATCGTAATGGCTTCATCTATGTCGAGTTCATCGGAGTGAGCGACATCTATGAAATCGGCTTTACCGGCCTCACCAGCCATTTGCACGGCGTTCCCTGAAATGCCTTCAGCCCACTCCACATCGCCGTCGAATTCACCGACCAAGCCAGCAGTCCCATCTTTAGCCTGTTTCCCCTTGCCTTCGTCGAAATGCCAAACATACAATTGCTCACCGAGTTGTTTCACGTTACCCTTTCCGCCCGCAGTGTAACCGGCGAAGCAGAAAGATAGACTTAGAAAAACGCATAGCACCATCAGAATCTGGGTTCTCATCGGTAGTTCCTCCTTTTAGAATGAACAAAAGGGCGGGTCAAACCCGCCCCTTTAGTAAAACTTGGCAACAGGCAGGCATTATGGCACTGCCGCTATGACAGAGAATATTGATACAGTTACATTTTCAGCTTGCCCCACGTTGTGGCAAGTTTATCCTTGGGAGACACAGCAAAGTAAACGCCATTCTCCATATCTTGGTTAATCTCGTCAACAGTGAGCGCGCGGTCATAGATAGCGACTTCATCAACCAAGCCAATCATACCGGGCAACCCCGTTTGTGCCTTGCCGATACGGAAGACGACCTCAATGCTGTTAATTTTACCCTTCGGTGGTGCGAATTCTACATCTAATTTGCCGTCAATATATTGGCGAATCATATCGCCATCGAAAGTAGAAGAGACATGGTGCCATTCTTCCAAACCGGGCTTAATGGTCTGTTTATTCCGTGAACCTTGCCACCCACCGATGTTAATCCACGTCTCAATTTGTGGGGATCCGGTAAATTGCGCGCTCCATTGGAGGCAATAGCCACCGACATTTGCCCCGCTTCTACGTCCCATCAGGTTAGAGTCACCTTGTGATTCTTCAGGGAAAAACCACGCCTGAATCGTAAGTCCATCGGTAATGTCGAGTTCAGGAACTGCGTCAACCTCTACAAACTTCTCAGGATCTTCAAGATGCACAGCACCGCCAATTTTACCGTCTTTCGACCATACGGCACCTTCAAGGGTGCCTTCAATGTTATTGCCACTTACATCTTTAACTTTGCCACCATCGTCTTCGTCGAAAGTGAAATACAACATGAGTGCCTTGTCATCATTTAATGCCCATCCATCGACACTAAGACTTAGTGCAATGAGGCAAAAAACTGTGATAATAGTTTTCATAGTAGCGAGCTCCTTGTATTGGCTATCGGCTGTCGGCAGTCAGCCGTCAGTGAAGAGGTCTTTCAGTAAAATCTACCCTGAGTTTGGAATATTCTGGACACGGGTGAATTGTTACAAATCTACCTCTTTGCCGACTGCTGATAGCTGACCACTGACGGCTATTTAGAATGTAGAAATCTGAATTTCTTTCGCTGTAATAAACTCAAGGAGGGCAGGAGTGCCTTCTTTCGTTTTTTGGATGCCGCGCTGAATAGCCGGGATAATCTGGTCAGGTGTTTCGACACGCTCACCGTAGCCACCGAACGCCTTCGCCATGTCTGCGTAGTGACCAGAGATGTCTGTACTACGGAATTTTTCGGTAGACACAGGCATGATCGGAATCTCAATCGCCATTGAAAAATTGTTGAAAAGTACTGACAAAATCGGGATTCTCTCACGCACAGCAGTCTCAAAATCCATACCAGTAAAGCCGATAGCGGCATCACCCCAGACATTGACACACAGCGCGTCCGGTCTGGCGAGTTTTGCCCCCATGGCGAGTCCGAGACCGTAACCAAGCTGCGTCGTCTTGCCCCAACCGATATAAGTGAGTGGAGCGACAGACTGCCAGAAAGGCGACATTTGGTCGCGTGGGCTTCCCGCATCGTGCGTAATAATGGTGTTTTCGACATCAACTGTGTGCAGCAAATCCGAGATGACGCGATACGGGGTCATCGGCACTTCATCCGAGGTGAGTTTCGCCTTCCACTGGTCGAGCCATTCTGCTTTAACCGCACTGATTTCTCCAGTGACAGCAGCCCTGCGCTCTTCGGATGCCCCATTAGAACGATCGCGAACGGCTTCTACCAAGCCATCTAAAATTAAACCTGCATCGCCAACGAGGGCGGTTTCAACGGGAACATCTTTGTTGATGTCCGCTGGATCTAACGTCGCGTGAATAACCCGTTTTCCATCGGGAATCCTGACCCCAAAGCCGGTTCGGGTAAAACTACATCCGATACCCAAAATCAGATCCGTTTTTTGAAGGAAGTGATGCACCGGTTTCGGAATCGCGCGTCCACCAGAACCGAGGGCTAACGGATGATCTTCCGGGAATGCGCTTTTGCCACCCAAACTCGTTGTCACAGGTGCACCGAGCAGTTCCGCCAATTCTTTTAAAGAATCCCAGGCTTGGGCATAATGCACACCTTGTCCTGCGTAAATGACAGGACACTCGGCATCAAGTAACGCCTCTGCAGCAGCCTCAATCGAAGCACTGTCAGGTCCGTAGCGCACGGTGGGTACCGGTGTCGGATCAAAGGAGTCGGAAATCTCTTCACCAAACAGATCTGATGGGAATTCCACGAGTGCGGGGCGAGGTCTGCCGTTCCGGACCTGAGTAAAGGCACGTCGCATCGCTTCCGGGACGGCTTCAGGCATCGTGACTTGCTCACACGACTTCGTTACATGCCGATAGTTCAGGGCAGAGTTGAAATTCGGTTGGATTTGCGTCATGCCTCGAGAATAGCCACCCGGCAGAACCACAATCGGTGCGGAATCGCCATAGGCTTGAGCAACACCCCCGAAGGCGTTTTCGGAACCGGGTCCGCTCTGCATACAGAACACACCAATCTTCTCTCCAGAGGTTATTCGGCTCATAGCGTCTGCCATGTGAAGCCCAATACGTTCCTGTCTAACGATAATCGGACGGATGTCCAATTTCGCCGCCGCCTCGATGATCGGGTTAACAGGATAGGCGAATAGATACTCTACCCCCTCTGCTTTTAGGACTTTCGCAACTGCATCAACAACTTTCATTTTTTAATATTCCTTTTTTTCGGGCTGTCGGCATTGTCCCGCAAGCCCACACGCGGCTTGCGTCGCAATCAGCAGTCGATTAAGGGATTCTGAGAGTTGCGTTTTTCGTGAATTCCACAAATCTCTCTTTAACCGATAACCGATAACCGACAACTACTTAGCATTAGGACTCGTAGGCACACCGTCATCCATCACAAGTGGAAAATGGTCGCCTGCTAATTTATCACCATCGTTGACAGTGACAAAGGGTTTCATAACATGGCTTCCGCCGGCATCGTATAGCGTCTCATCTGTCATGTAATGCACCGCAATCGCACGCCGAGGGTTATCGCTTGTGTTGTCATGCGATCCGTGCCACGTTAAGGAATGATGGTAATGGACATGTCCTTTCGGTACAGGGCAGAACTCTACCTCTAATTCGTTATCTTCAAAGCGATCCGGCATCGAATGGATGTCCTTGACGGAATGCAGGAACGGAATCTGATTGCCCCAATGGTGAGAACCACGAACCATACGCATACATCCATTACCTTCATCAACATCATCCAACGCAACCCAAGCCGATACCTGACTCGTTTTCGGGGTAAGGATTGGCCAATAAGGTGAATCTTGGTGCCACATGTTCACCCCACCAACATGCGGCGGTTTGTATTGAATCTGGTCATGCCAGACGCGCAACTCTGTCGCTGACATCAGTTGTCCAATCTCTTCGACAATCACCGGGTTGTGAACGAGTCGGTGATAGGCAGAACTCGCCTCCCAAATATTAACGACTTGCCACACCGGACTTTCTTCTCTACGGCCGAGGTTGGCGATGTGCACCGGCTGCGGAATATCGGTTTTCTCGTAATCATCAATAACGCGTGCCAATTCCGAACGCAACTCCTCAACCTGCTCATCACTTAAAACACGGTTACCGAGGAGGAACCCTTTTTCACGAAATGTGTCAACCTGGGTTTGGTTGAGCATACCTGTCTCCTATAGAAAGATTTATATGTTGGGTTTTGTCGGTTCTCCAGCATCCATCACAAGCGGAAAATGGTGTCCCGCTAATTTATCACCACCATTGACGGTAACAAAACGTTTCATGATGTGAGTGCCATCCTTATCGTAAAGGGTTTCACCCGTCATATAATGCACAGCAATTGCACGTCTGGGTCCATCACTGGTGTTGTCGTGCGATCCGTGCCATGTCAAGGCGTGATGATAATGGACATGCCCTTTCGGCACAGGACAGAGTTCCACTTCCAATTCGTCACCCTCAAATTGATTCGGCATCGAATCGATGTCTGGAACCTCCCGCAAAAATGGCATCTGGCTCCCCCAGTGATAGGAACCGCGGACCATGCGCATACATCCGTTGCTCTCATCAACATCGTCCAACGCAACCCACGCCGATACCTGACTCGTTTTCGGGGTGAGAATCCCCCATAACGGTGAATCCTGATGCCAGCGGTTCACCCCACCGACCTGTGGCGGTTTGTACTGGATCTGGTCGTGCCAGACGCGCAACTCTGTCGCCGACATGAGTTGCCCAATCTCTTCGACAATCACCGGATTGTGAACCAGTCGATGATAGGCAGAACTCGCCTCCCAAATATTGACGATCTGCCAGACTGGACTCTCTTCCTTACCACCGAGATTCGCAATGCGCACGGGTTGCGCAATATCGGTTTTTTTATAGTCATCAATAACACGCGCCAATTCCGAACGCAACTCGTCGACTTGTTCATCACTTAAAACACGGTTACCGAGAAGAAAGCCTTTTTTACGAAATGCGTCAACCTGAGTTTGATTAAGCATATTTTTTAATGTTCCTTTTCATTGACAATCGGTTATCAGTTAAAAGAGGATATTTTGCTGTCGGGTGTTTCGCTTGTTAAACGAAAACCTCTTAACCGACGACTGACAACCGACAATCATTTTCCTTTAGGCACCAACTATCCTATCCCTGAGTTCCACCCACTCCTCGTCGGAGAGTTTCGGGGGCCACGCAATCCGTTCACCGATAAGTGCGGAGCGATATGCCGCCATAATCAAATCAAAACCGAGCATCGCGTACTCTAACCTATTGCGATGTGGTTGATTTTCGTCATCCAGCCATGTAGCAACCGCTTGCGTAAAGTCGCGCTGTCCGAATTTGTCATCTTCGCCGAAGTGGGTTTCCTCAACAAAGTGCTGTGCCATACCGTCAAACTGATAGCCCCATGAACCGTTTTCTCGCCACCACATTCTGCCTTTCGTCCCCCAAAAATCGAGGTTGCACCGTGGATTACTACCGGGGAAATCAATGGTTCCGAACGCTGTCCGTGCAGACTCAAAAAAGACGCGGGCACCATTCTCGAACGTATAAATCGCCATCAAATCTTCGGGGCATTGCCGATGCGGGATGTGATAGGTTTCTGCACCCTGAACGGCACCCCACACATGTGTGATCGGAATGTCTTTCAGGGCGAAAAGCACAACGTCCATCAAGTGCGTATCCATATCGGTAATGTCGCCCTCGGTGCAAGCACGAATGAAATGGATGTCGCCGAGACTATCGTCAGCAAAAAACTCTAATAATTTTTCAGCAAATGGCAGATATCGTCGTTGATGATTGACGATAATCTTCAAACCTGTCTTTTCATACGCCGCAGCGAGTGCTTCCGCTTCGCTGGGTCTGAGCGCAAGTGGTTTTTCTATCACTAATGCTTTAACACCCGCTTCAGCGGCAGGTTCTACCCAGATATGCCGCGGCACCGTCGGCTCTGTAACAGCATGGACAATATCGGGTTTCTCCTTTTCCAACATCTCGACGTAATCTGTGTATCCCGGGACGTTGAGTTCTTCCACCGCTACTTTTAAACGTTCCTCGTCAATTTCGCAGATGGCGATTACCTTCATGTTTTCAATGCCTTCATAACGTCGGGCATGGTGTACGCCGCGCCTCCCGCCAACGATCCCAGTTCGATACATACCCATGATGTGCCTCCTCGTTGAATCGTGCAGTTTGCCGGTTTCCGAAATTTGCTACTATATTAACATGCGCACAAATTTGTGTCAACTGTTTGATTTGGAAGCCCAGAAGCATTTGTCATCACGTTTTCTCTATTGTTAAATTCGCGCGCTCGTGATAAAATACAACGCATCAAGTAAAATCACCTTCTGATAGGAGGGCTATATGAAGATTGATAAGATTGAGTCGTTTTTTATTGGGAACGGCTATGTAATTCGGATCCATACGGATACCGGTATCAGTGGCGTGGGACAGACCGCCTGTTGGGGTTACCCAGAAGCCGTTGACAGTATCATCAACACGTTTAAGAAACACCTCATTGGACAGAACCCGTTGCGGATTGAGCATCACTGGCAATATCTCTACCGCATGGGTCCATTTCGTGGGACCGCGCTGAGCGGTGCTATTAGTGCGGTGGACATCGCCTTGTGGGACATCAAGGGCAAACATTTCGGTGTCCCGATTTGGGAATTGTTAGGCGGGAACTGCCGCGATAAAATCCGACTACACCTCCTCGGCGGCGGCAGCACACCGGAAACGATGTACGACGCAGCGAAGGCGGCTGTCGAAGAAGGTTTTACGGCACTCAAGTTTGATCCAGTGGTCGGAAACTTCCAAGACATGACAGTTGATCGTCTCGTCAAGACTGCCCGCGACATCGTCGCAGCGGCGCGAGAAGGCGGTGGACCGGATCTCGATCTGATTGTTGAAGTGCATCGGAAACTGACACCGATGAATGGCATCTTGTTGGAATCGGCTCTCGCACCGTTCAACCTCTATTTCATTGAAGACCCGATCCAGATCGATACTATTACAACACAAGGGGAATTAGCGAAAAGAATGACAACCCCTCTCGCTATCGGTGAACGCAATGTCAGCATCTGGGAATTCCGCGAACTCCTTGAAGCAGGCGGACCGCAATATGTGCGCCCCGACCTCGGCTTGGCAGGTGGTATAACGCACTGTAAGAAAATCGCGGCACTTGCTGAGGCATATCACAGTGCGGTTGTCACGCACAACTTCCTTGGACCACTCATTACCGCGGCATCGCTTCACTTAGATACAAGTATCCCGAACTTTATCACTCAGGAATATACCAAGGGCGATGAATCCGAAGCTTTTGCTGTCTATAAAGTCGCATATCAACGGGAAGGTGGATACATTCCAATACCTGAAGCTCCGGGCTTAGGCATTGAACTTGACGATAGTTTAATCGAAAAAACGCCGTACCAACCAATGAACACCGGCAGGACACCTCTGCGTGAAGACGGCTCTGTCGCTTACGCAGTCTAACAGCAGTCAGCCATCAGCATGCTTCGCAGTGAGAACTATCAGACAAGAGCTCTTTGGTAAAGTGCCATTATTTGATCGCTGAATGCTGAAGATTGATACGGAATAAAGAGGTGGAGGAAATCGAACATGAATGCTGATGAAAAATATCTATTCGATCTGAACGGTTACCTCGTTGTCAAGAACGTGCTAACACCCGAAGAGGTAGCCCTCGCGAACGAAGCGATTGAAAAACATAGTGATCAGGCACGCATCCGTCCACGCGAACAGGCTCTCGATGGCGGCTCCCCGGAATTAAAAGGTGAGCAGGGCAGGGAGGAACTCGGCGGTATGCTCAATTGGGAAGAGCCGTGGTGTAATCCGTTCCGACACATGCTTGCACACCCGACACTCATTCCTTATCTCAATGAAATATTGGGAAAGGGCTTCCGTATGGATCATCAAATGTTCCTGCTTTCAATGGACAAGGGTGCAGAGGGGCATACGTTTCATGGCTCCTCCGGTCCTGGCTTCGATCCAAACCAATACTATATTTTCCGTGACGGACACATGCACAACGGCTTGACTGTCGTCACATTCCAATTGACGGACGTGCCACCCGGAGCGGGAGGGTTAATCGTTATACCGGGAAGCCATAAGAGCAACTACCCGTGTCCGCAAAAGATGCGGCTTTACCAAGAACACCAAGAACATATCCGACAACTCGTTTGCAACGCCGGCGATGTGGCAATCTTCACAGAGGCAGTGACGCACGGAACGCTTCCGTGGACAGCCGACCATCCGCGCCGCTCCATTCTAACCCGGTATACCGCAGGCAACATGGCGTATGTTCCTGCCTATGAAATACCGGAATGGGCAAATGAACGCCAGCGTGCTGTCATGGAACCCCCTTATCATTCGAGATTAAATCGTCCCACCTTGGAAACATAGGAAAGTTTTTAATTTATGGGATCCTGGGCTGCGCTCCGCTTACGCGCAGGTTTTTGGTGAGGTCGCAACTGAAATAAGGAAAGTTAAAATATGAATGCTGACGAAAAATATCTATTCGATCTGAATGGTTACCTCGTTGTCAAGAACGTGCTAACACCCGAAGAGGTAGCCCTCGCGAACGAAGCGATTGAAAAACATAGTGATCAGGCACGCATCCGTCCACGTGACCAGACGCTTGATGGTGGCTCTCCGGAACTGAAAGGGGAGCAAGGCAGAGGGGAACTCGGTGGCATGCTTGAATGGGAAGAGCCGTGGTGCAATCCGTTCCGACACATGCTCGCGCATCCGACACTTGTTCCCTATCTCAATGAGATATTGGGAAAGGGCTTCCGTATGGATCATCAGATGTTTCTGCTTTCAATGGACAAAGGGGCAGAAGGCTTCATTTTCCATGGATCTTCCGGTCCCGGTTTCGATCCAAACCAATACTATATTTTCCGTGACGGACGTATGCACAACGGCTTGACTGTCGTCACATTTCAATTGACGGACGTGCCACCCGGAGCGGGTGGGTTAATCGTTATACCGGGAAGCCATAAGAGCAACTACCCGTGTCCGCAGAAGATGCGGCTTTACCAAGAACACCAAGAGAACATCCGACAACTCGTCTGCAACGCCGGTGATGTGGCAATCTTCACGGAGGCGGTGACGCACGGAACGCTTCCGTGGACAGCCGACCATCCGCGCCGCTCCATTCTAACCCGGTATACAGCAGGCAACATGGCGTATGTTCCTGCCTATGAAATACCAGAATGGGCAAATGAGCGACAGCGTGCTGTCATGGAACCTCCCTATCATTCGAGATTAAATCGTCCCACCTTGGAGACGTAGAAAGGAATAACTGATATGTCTACTTCAACGAGCGCAATCCTGGGTCTCATTTTTCTGGGACTCGCGAATGCCTCCGTTTTCTTGATGTTTAAACTATGGGGTTACCCATTTGACAAAGAGACACATACGAGTTCCGCCCCGCGGTCCTTGATGCTGATCCATCGGCTCATCGGCTACGCATACGCGATACTCTACGTCTTTATGATGTGGCACATGGTACCACGTTTGTGGAATTACCAAGTCGAACTCCCGCCGCGTACCGTCGCGCACCTGATGCTCGGCATTACGATCGGCGTACTGATCCTCGTCAAGATTGCCATCCTCCGGTTTTTTCGGCACTTTGAGGAAGCGATGCCGTATATTGGCACGACGCTGCTGATTTGCACTTATTTATTGATTGGATTGTCGGTGCCGTTTACATTCCGAGAAGCAGCATTGCGCACACAGACAGACGCGTTCAGCGACGAGGGTATTGCACGAACCCGTAAGTTGCTCGAAAACGCAGGATTACCAGAGGAAGCACCACTCGATCAGTTGGCATCGAAGCGAAAATTGCAGGACGGACAGCATGTCCTACAGCGTAAGTGCGTTATCTGCCACGATCTACGTACCGTTCTCGCGAAGCCACGCACGCCTACAGATTGGGTCCGCCTCGTCAATCGCATGGCGATAAAGCCAATAATCGGCGAACCAATTCACACAGAAGAGGAGTGGACAGTCTCGGCATATCTTATTGCTATTACGCCTGACATCCAAACCTCGATTCGGCAACAACGACAACAACAAATGCGTGCGAACGAGGCAAAAGCAGCCGCTCAAATCGCAACTTTCGCTATGGAAATGGATATAGAAGTTGAAACCGATACAACCACGACACCCTACAACGAAGTGGAAGCGAAAGCACTCTTTGAGGACAAATGCTCTCAATGCCATCCCGTCACCGATGTTGAAGACTATCCACCCCGCTTTGAGGAGGAGACAACCGAGATGGTAGCACGGATGATAGACAACGGGCTTTACCTTGAAGAAGAAGAGATCGAATTCATTACGCGCTATATCAACGAGAACTATCTTGACAGTGAGTAGGAAGAAGGACTCACACGGTATTTGAACCATCCCTACTTACTGACTTCTGAGCGCGCTCACAAGCCAGAGATTACTTCGTAGCGGATGTGTTCCTGTGCAGTCCTAAAAATATGACAAAAACAAAGATCGCTGATCTCAGCGAACTCAATGATCGCGAGCCGACTTACGCCCTCGTCGCAAACGTCGACCTCGTGGTCATCCGGTATGACAACGAAGTTTCTGTGCTCTACGGCAGATGCCATCATCGCGGAGCCTTACTCGCTGACGGTTATATTGACGGCGAAAACCTAATATGTGGCGTTCACTACTGGGATTACCGTTACGATACAGGTATAAGCGAATACCATACTGGTGCCGCACCGCTTTTATTCCGAGATAACATCTCAGTTCCAACGATGCCAGCCTTGGCACGCGCCCGGAAATATCTTGATGAAACGGGGAACAGAGATGTCACGCTTATTATTAAGGGAGAAGTCTCAGCACAGCGTTTGAATCGGTTTCTCGGTGCGTCCGTCTCCCTCATGCAGGTGTTAGCGCGTGCCTGTGGACACACCCATTTAAATCAGTTCAATTCGGACGACTTGACGACGTGGGCGCGCGACATCGCCTATTTGACAGGCGTTAAATACGCTGGAGTTGTGCCGTTGTAAACACTTGTGTCCCACCCAATTGCGATGCTGGCGATGGGAGTCCAAGAGATTCACACATCATAGCGCATGAAAGATAGAAACGCGCCCATAAAGAAGACGAGGTTGAATAGAAACAGTAGCAGGATATCCAAACTGGCTTCGTCAAACGCGGTGGGAAAACCAGATGGGGTGTCGTCAAATTTTGGAATCTTATCCACGTTTATTTGAATCTTCGACAATTTCTGCCTTTCCACATCTTCAAGAAAGAGATTGGGATTGAACGGATATTCTTCATAGGTGAACTGTAGGAGGCTGCGCCGATATTCTATCGCCTTCTTGAAAAACCGCTCGTAATGTTTGATGCCGGTGCCGACCAATGCCTCACAGCCGACTTGATAGATTGCCGTTGGTGAGATACGGGATATATTCTGCGCGAGTTTCACCTGATGCAGTTGTTGGTTGCGGTATTCATTGTAAATCGCTTGCTTGGCATCCGCGATTTTGGCAGAACGGGTAAGGGGCTCACCCGGCGACCAATGCGCGCTAAATCTATCTTTGCCGTATCGCTTAAGGATCTCGTACCTCGTCTCACTTGCCTGTTTGGCTGTCGCTTTCTCATCGGGTAGTTCTGCCAATCGGCTTGCCAGCAATCCGCCTGTCCTTGGAATAAACACCGCAAAACACACCCAAACCAAAAGGAGTAGGACGAGACTGACCGATGAACTTCTTGTAAGACAGGAGATGAATAGTCCAAGTGTCGCGAAAACAGAAATATAGAAGACTGAAAACAGGACGACTCCGCCAATCTGTAGCCAATAGGTCGATTCAAAAGGTAGAATCCCGAAAAGCGAGATGATGAGTGTGTTTATGCAAATTCCGATAATCAAAGGAATCGATAGGCTGATGAGTGTGCCGATATATTTCCCAAAAAGCAAAGTTGCGCGAGGGAGCGAATTAGAAAGACAGAGGCGGAGCGTGCCTGTTTCTGCCTCGCCTGAGATGCTGTCATAGGTCATAGCAAACGCCGCGAAACTCAGAATAACGCCGATGGTAAACACCCAATCCAATGCGTCAAATCTCTGGAGAGTGTAGTTTCTCCGAAGAATCGTTTGTGGACCAACAAGCTCAAATGCATCCACGGCAAAGGCATTCGGGAGGTCTTTTTCGTGCCCTTCAGCGATGAATCCCAATGGACTCGGCAAACGATATATCAGTTGATTTGGTGAATGACTGACCACACTGTGTATACCTTTCTTCGTCTTATCTTCCAGAAGCTGCAAGTTTTCCCTGACGTTTTCACCGTAATCCATGACCTGTTGGCGGTAATCGTGGATGTACAGCACGCTTCCCGTCAACATTAAGACGATTACCAGAACCAACGTCAAGGCGAAACGGAGACTCTGTAGATGATCTAAAAGTTCTCTCCAGATAATTTCACGTAGCATCCTCTCACCTCATCTCGCTTTTCAAGAACATCGCTCCTGTGATCAGAAACAGCAGGATGTTGAGAAAAATCAGGTAGGCTAAATCCGGGAAGACCTCTCCCAGAGCGTTATTTCCCGACGCGAGTCCACTGGTAAAGGCAGGCATGCCACTTAAGTCGAGTGGTTCCACGTCATCCCAACTTTTCGGTGTGATGTTTGCGAAAAACGCTTCTTCGTCTGATTCTACAAGTCCAACTTGTGAGGGCATATCGTTGAGATTGACTGACGTGAACCAGTTGATACTTGAGAAAGCCCCTTGTTCTTGCATATATGCCATCAGTGCCTTTCGGTAATCCTGTGCTTGCTGGATGAACCGCTCATGTCGCCTCAAATCCGTGCCAGACAAGCCCGCAGAGATGTTGTAGTAAACCCATGCCGGAGAAAGTCTGGAAAGATTTTCAGCCAAAACGGTCTGTCTTTTCAGCGAACGGTAGTATTCTTGATGGAGGTTCCCTATCTGTTCTGCGTATTCAATGCGGTGTGGAATGTAAAATTGGGCACCGTCGAGATACCAGAGCATCCCTTCTCTGGATGCTGTTAGCACGTGGTAGGCAAATGGATAACTGCCACTGATCACACTGCGTTCCGACATAAAGTAGGATCTACTTTGATGCTTTCTGCCGTAATCTCTGATTTTTTCATTAAATGCTGTCGTAATTGCCGCACTCTCTATGTTAACCACGGCTTTGGAGGGTATGGGGCGTACCTGTTTTGCGATATACACCGCCCCGTTTGGGATGATGAACACAATCACAATCCAGAAGAATAGCAACCAGACGAGTGCCCTCGCCGACCGATAGGTGATTGCTGAAACCAGCATTGAAAGCAGGAAAAAGACAGAAAGATATAAAGTCAAAACCGCAAACAGTAAACCAAACCTGTTCCATTCAGCGATGTGAAATTCTATCATTGGGTTTACGTTTATCAATAGAGCCGCGGCTATCCAACCGATTGCGAGTGGCACGAGGAGACTCGCCATTCCACCAAGGTATTTCCCAATTAGGACATGGTATTTCGAGACTGGGTTTGATACCACAAGTGCGAGTGTTCCACTTTCACGCTCACCGCAAATGACATCGTAAGCGATGGAAATCACAAACAGGCTGAACGCAATCTGCACCATGAGCACCGCATCAACAGCAGAAAAAACGTTCAGAAGTGGATTGCCACCGCCGAGTATTTGCGCCTCTGTGGGGACATCTTCGTAGGAAACCTTTACTGTGCTTCCGAGCTGCCGCTCCATCCCTAAGCAGATAACACTTAAGGGTTCAGGCGGTTTTGCAATGTTCAGTCTCAGATATGAATACACCTTCACTTTCTCAAACGCGTTCCGATGCTCGACTTCTGCAGCATTGTGAATACTGAGTCGCTTCTCGTAGTCCTCCATCAGCACATACGTACTGGCGATGAAAAGCGCAAGGCAGACGATTAACCCGATGAATAGACGGAAGGAGAGGATGTTTTCTGTGAACTCTCTTTTGGCGATTATCCAGATGGGGGACATCTAAAAACCTCCAGTTGGTGAAGGGAAAAGAAAGCAGTTTAGTCTTGGGATTGCACCTTTACTGCTTCCGAGACGAGCATCTCTAAATTTTCCCTGTCCGCTTCATGTGTGATTAACTTACCGTCCCTATCAATGAGCCACATTTCAGGAGTGCCGCTAATATCATATTGTTGTAAAAGTGAGTACGCTGCCGCGTCGAAAATTTGTCGCCACTGAATGCCATTTACTTTGATGTAGTTGCGCAAACTACACATTATCGCTTCTTCACTATCAAGGCAGACCCCAATAATATCGAATCCTGTCTCTTTATAAGTATCGTAAACTTTCTTGATATCTGACGTTTCCGCGGTGCCAAAATCCCTCCAGACCTTCCAAAAGTGAAGCAAGACGATTTTCCCATAATAATCTCGAAGCGAAATCGGATTCCCATCAAGGGCGATCACAGAAAAGTTAGGGACAGGTTTTCCAACCAA
The DNA here is from genome assembly GCA_965232545.1 of Candidatus Poribacteria bacterium. Classification (GTDB taxonomy): domain Bacteria; phylum Poribacteria; class WGA-4E; order WGA-4E; family WGA-3G; genus WGA-3G. The sequence goes on along the minus strand of OZ246979.1, from coordinate 4,332,105 downwards.
TTCGTATCTCGGATTAGACTTGCGGTCATACGCTTCAGCGAGTTCAGTATTGCCTAACCTCCTATGAATGTCGGCAAGTTTCCAGAAGATGAATTTCTCGTCTGGATACTGCTGCTCAGCTACCTGAAAAAACGCAAGCAGATCCTCATATCGCTCTACCGTCTTGAATATGTCAAATAGCGTCTGATACCCTTGAAGGTCTTGTATCATGCCCGACTTGAGACGTTCAATAAGGACAACCGCTGATTGTTCGTTTCCTAATAAGGTGTGGAGTCTAACAAGCTGCGGATAGAGGTCAAAAAAACGCTTACCATCAGGGAAACGCTTATCATCAGGAGGGCGCGCAAGTATTTCTTCAATAGCAGTGAGAGCCGCTTCGTGGCTACCGTACATATCCTCCGGCGTGTGTTCCCAAATGGTGGAAGACCTATAAATCTGAGAAGAAAAGCTTAAGTTCAAAGCCTCAAAGTCTTCATTCGCGTGATGTTGACAACGGACAAGTGGTATGACATCACCGCATACCAAACGTTGTTCACTTTTCTTAGTTCGGTATTCCGGGGCAAGCTGATACCCGTAACTCACGGGCATTCTCGGATCTGTGTCTTGGAGAAAACCTATCCTTCCAATTATCTTGCTGATTGCAACCAAATCTATGTTCGGAAGAAAACCTGCCTTCCCATCTTTGTCATCGGCGGGACAGATGAAGACCGATGCATCTGGCAAGTATTTCGGATGAAGGTCTGAGAGCTGTTCAGGAAAATCTTCGTGTTCCTTCTGGTAGGTCTGAATTGCCTCGCCGATTGTAAGCAAATTTTGTGTGCAAAGTTCTATGTTTCTCTCGTGCCTTTCGGAATTCCCTCCTGCAGTAGATGTCAAAAACATTTCAGATTCCAGTAAACGCTTTCGCGCCCGATGCAGACGCGTGTTAATCGTGCTGACAGAGACACCTAAGAATTTACTAATCTCTTTGACCTTCATTTCACCGAGATAATAGAGCGTCACGACAGTACGTTCACTCTCTGGTAGTCTTGCCAAAAGTTTTGTGACAATTTCACGGCGACGCTCGGAGGTCTCTATCTGTCGTTGTTCCGACAGGTAACGTGTGTAAGCGGATTTCTCGATTTCTGCCGTAGGTGTGTCTTCTATCGATTGCACCGTAAGTTTCTTCTTTCGCATCCAATCGATGCAAAGTCGGTTTGCGATAACATACAACCATCCAGCAAATTGATGGGGATCTTTGAGTGTCGGGAGTTTTTTGTGGACTTGCAGGAAGATGTCCTGTGTAATTTCTTCGGCGTGATGAAAATCGCCGATCTTCCGCCACACGAGCGCGTGGACGCTCTTTTGGTATCTTTGGACTAAGACGCTGAATGCCGCCTCGTCGCCGGATAAGATATTGTAAATGAGTTGAACATCGTCTTCTCTTTCCACGAGGATACCTTCCAATGAATAGATTCGATCGCGATCCAGTTTATATTAAAGACGAATTTATGTACAGAAATCTTACATAATTTGAAGAAAACGGAAAGAAACATGAAATACATTTGAAGAAAGTTCATATTTATTTTATAATTATGTCCTATAGGTGCTTCCTGAATGGTGTAATTCCTCCAGGTATAGAAATAGTCGATCAAGATTTCTCTGATATAGATCCGTATGAGTTCTTGTCGCAATAATTTCCCAAAGGAGACTAAAAGATGGAACCTATGAAATACCGCCAAGTGCTGCTAATGAACCTTTTAGCCATATTTGGGTTCTCCATAATATGTGGGTGTTCGGCATTAGGTCCGAAAAAAATTGAACGTCTCGAAGTTCCGCCCGATTTTCCGTTTCCTGTAGTTTGGCTGCGACCTAAAGAAAAAACCGTGAGTATTAATGAGTTGACCCAGCGAGAATTGTGGGGGCTCGTTATGGTTAAGAAATGGAATGAAGGGGACCGTGATTTTGTTGGGGCTAGCATGGATATGGATAATGGGAAAGTCTATTTGTACTATCCAAATGTTGTTTATGTCAAATGGAAGGATACCCAACTGCCTGATGGCACAATCACTAAATATGCATCTGGGATTTCAGGACCTGGAGATAGCACAATTGTAGACCAAGTCCGTGAGAGAATACTTCCGCCAGGCGTACTCGTATTAGACATGGATTCTTCGGGCATAGATCCGTATGAGTACCTATCAGACTGACATTAAAGAACCTAAAATCAACGAAACACGAGTGAAACCCGACATTTCTTACACAGACAGTGTTTGAATTGTTGGGTTTCGCTACGTTCATCTATACAAACCGGAAACTATGCTGGCACACCATTCAAATTGTGAGCCTACTCATCAAGTTCTTCCTGTGTCGATATCTTCTGCTTGGTAACATCAGAATTATTCGTTTCAATCTCAAACATCGACTGAAGATTCGCCAGAGATGTTGCAATTGATTCGAGAGCCTCTACTTCTCGGATCCGAAGTTCATCTTTCTCCGAGACAGATAACCCAGCATCGTTTGGTTCAACCTCGTTTGGCTCAGTCTCGCCTGATTCATCTTTTTTTGACTTCGTCTCTCTTGGCACGGGGGTATCGACTGCCAAGGAATTGACGTATCTGGAACGCAAATGAATTTTGAGAGTTTCCTGTAACTCAATAATCTCTGGGTCATTCAGAGCCTTCTGAACCACACTGCGGTGTATACCAGTAGCCTCCGCAATCTGGTTCACAGACGATTGCCTTAGCGACTCTTGTGCTATGCGTAATTTTTCCTCATAAGAAATCAACATCTCTCATTGCCTCCATAGCATTCTATGCTATATTTTTTTATTTTATGTAATTATATCACATAAAATGTCAAATTACAACAAAAAAACTATATTTTTGCCATATTTTGACTATTTTTGCCATATTATTTTATTTGTCGGTGTAAACACCAAATCTCATTCCACATAGATGCCTTTAAAAATCTGTTTGTTCTGTGTGAAGAAGTCCTCTTTTACCTCACCGCCGAATTGCCCAGTAGCCAATATAAAGAATCACTTTTGTACCAGCCGTCATACTCGTGTCTGCATTGCAGGAAAAGAAAAAGGCACTGACTGCCTCGTCAATGCCTTTCTATATACGTTCTTGGATCAAGCACTTGCGGAGTGTTCACCGAGAACATTGTCACGACTCCAATGCCCTGCTAATGAATCTTGTTCGGTAAACCGCCATGCCATGTCTCTACAGCCGAATTTTCTTGAATTCCTCAATCTGTGCCGTAATCGCGCGTTCCGTTGGGAGACGCTCCGCGCTCGACGCACCGTAGAACCCGACGACCCCTTTGGTATTTTCCAGAACGTATGTTGCGTCTTCTGGCTCAGCGATGGGACCCCCGTGACAGATAACGAGGATTTCTGGATTGACCCCTTTCGCGGCATCGTGGATGGCTTGCACCCGTTTGGCGGCATCCGCAAGTGTGAGAGCAGTTTGTGCTCCAATAGAACCTTTCGTTGTCAACCCCATGTGTGCGACAAGAATATCAGCACCCGCATCTGCCATCTGCTCCGCCTCGGTTTCGTTAAAGGCGTAAGGTGTCGTGAGCATTCCCATCTGATGCGCTGTCCGAATCATCTCCACCTCGGGTCCGTATCCCATATCGGTCTCTTCAAGCAGTTGACGGAATGTGCCGTCAATCAGACCCACCGTCGGGAAGTTTTGCACACCGGAAAACCCGATCGCATCTATCTGACTTAAGAAGACATCCATCAAACGGAACGGATCCGTACCACATACGCCTGCGAGAACGGGTGTGTCTGGAACGACGGGTAGCACCTCGCTTGCCATCTCAACGACAATCTGGTTCGCGTCGCCGTAAGGCATCATACCAGCAAGTGAACCCCTGCCGGCCATTCTGAATCTGCCGGAGTTGTAGATAATAATCAGGTCAATACCGCCAGCGGCTTCACATTTGGCGGAGATACCTGTGCCTGCACCTGCTCCGATAATCGGTTTGCCTGCGTCAATGTTGCTGCGTAATTGCGCTAAAATTTCTTCACGTTTGAATTTCATGAGTGGTTGTCCTTGCGTATGATAATTGGGTGTAGTATACTATACCCATTATAGCAAAGTATAAGATTCTTTGTAATATTTATTAATTCATCTTGCGGTTCGTTGAGGAAGGTTTTGTGAGAATGCTTTTTTCCGTATATCCGGTTTCCCAGCGCGTTGCTTGGGCTTGCATGCTCTGACCATATACAAGGAGGAAAAAGGTGTGTCTTCCAGTAAGGGCAAAGGTAAGTGTAAGAAGAGACCCACAAACTGCCTTTGGGTTATTCTTTTTTCTGTGTTCACAAGTATCCTTTGTCTTTCTGCCGAAGCTTATATAGAGGGACCTTGGCTGTGGATGATCGCCAGTGGTGGAGATATAGATAGCGATCAATTGGCTGCAGCGAGTAAGGGAAGGCTTACGGAAAACCTCGTCGCTGCATACGGCGTAAACGAAGGCGATACCTTAGGACAGTTGCAATGGACCCGTGGGAATATCTTCCCGGAGATCGATTGCTTATTCTGGCATTGGGGCTGCTATTCAGATAATGTTAACAGCGTTATTAATAGGATAGGGTTGAGCAACGACCGAGGGCTGAATTACCACTCGGCGTACGCTTTAATTAATATCTTCTCCCCGAAAGCCCGAAAAAACGTTGCGATGGGGGTTGGCAGTGACGACTCCGTCAAGGTTTGGCTTAACGGTGAAATCGTTCACGTAAACAAGGTGGATAGACGAACAACTGGCATTCAAGATCTGTTCCGCGTCAATCTGAATGCGGGGAATAATCTCCTACTTGTCAAAGTAAGTGATAACCTATGGAACTGGGGCATGTTCTTTGAGATTTATCTTGAGGCAGGCGATTTCAGCACTGCCCTTCCCGTTGCGACTGCGGATATTTCCCTTGCTGTACATCTATCCCAAAAATACAGGACCACGCTCCAAGACCCCGTGATTCAAGAAGTGCTTCCGAATTTACTGTCACGGCTTCAGGAACCGGAGATACAAGCCCTTTTAACCCCCTTCACGATAGATGCTATTGCTGGGAATCCAGACCTCCTTGCGCAGTTCGGTTTGCGGGATGAAGCGATAACATTTATTAAAGAAAACGCCGGGGTCAGAGTGATGCTCCGGGACCCAGACTTTCAGATACTGTTGCAAAATCCCACTGCTTTATCAGAATTCGCAGCACTTGTTACCGATGACGAGTCCGTTATACCTCCTGAAAAACGCCCTCTCCGCGCAGATGTTGACGGGAACGGAGTCGTAAATATCCTGGATCTCGTACGCATTACAACACGTTTGGGGCGAACCGGTCCTGACGTAGCAGATGTTAACGGCGACGGTTCCGTTGATATTCGTGATATTGTTTTGGCTGCAGCTTTAATGGGTGCGAAAGCAGCCGCGCCTTCTGCTTGTGCTGGTATAGGAATAGGTCCCAATCAACCGCTCCTACGTCCTGAAGACATCCAACTCTGGCTAACCCAAATCCAACGCATTGACTCGCACGACCCAACCTTTCAAAGAGGGGTGATAGTCCTAAAACACCTGATGGAGGCGTTGACACCGAAAAAGACAGGACTTCTGCCCAATTATCCTAATCCGTTCAATCCTGAAACATGGATACCCTATCAGCTCGCCGAAGCAGCAGACGTTATGCTCACTATCCATGCCACCGATGGTCGATTAATTCGGACGCTATCATTCGGGCATCAGTCTGCAGGCATGTATCAGAGCAAAAACCGTGCAGCGTATTGGGATGGTCGGAATGCGTTGGGTGAGCCTGTTGCGAGTGGGGTTTATTTCTATACACTCAGGGTTTCTGGAGAATCCGCTGCAACACGGAAGATGTTGATTCGGAAGTAGCGATCAACCGTCAGCAGCGTGAAGGCACGATACGGGAAAGGCTCGTTATCGGGAAAGATCGCAAATTCTGATGATGGAAAACGTTTAGCGGTCGCGTGTAACATCGGTATTTGGATGTATGACATAGAAACGGGCAAAATACTCAATCTGCTGACAGGGCATACGAATTGGGTGTGGAAACTGGCACACATCTTCGGACACTGGATGCACATCGGAATGCTGTTATTGGAATAGCGTTCAGTCCGGATGGAAAAACGCTGGCGAGTGCAAGTTGGGATAGCATCATGTTGTTGTGGGATCTTACATCCGATAATGTGGATTAGGCTGTGTACCTCATATTGTAGGAAGTCTTTGTAAGCCCGATTTACTATCACTGATGGCTGACAACTGAAAGCTGATAACCAATAATCATATCCCTTTTTGTCGCTAACTCATGTTACGATGAAATTACAAACAATCTCTACCGAAAAAGGAACCTTTCCCATGCAAAAAACATTGGTTCTAATTTTAGCGATTGGATTCGCGACATGCGTTGTTCCGCAAAACACTATCGCGCAAGACACACAGAACTGGTATTTGTGGGGCTTACCCGAAGGCGTGAAAGCGCGGTTCGGTAAAGGCGAAATAACCGGAAATATCGCCAGTTCAGATGACGGGAAACATTTGGCGGTAGCGTGTACTATCGGTATTTGGATATATGATACAGAGACCGGTAAACCCCTTCATCTAATGACAGGACATACAGGTGAGGTGTTGAGTGTAGCGTTCAGTCCGGACGATTCTCTGTTAGCAAGTACAAGCATTGATAAAACCCTCCGTGTGTGGGACACTCGCACCGGCACTGAATTGTGGACGCTGCAAGGACATAAGGATAAACCGACAGACGTAGCGTTTAGTCCGGATGGAAAGCTGCTGGCAAGTGCAAGTGAGGACGAGACCATCCGTTTGTGGGAGGTAAGCACTGGCTGGCACCCATCTGCGCACGCTTGAAGGACATATCGGGGGTGTCACAAGCGTCGCTTTTAATCCAGATGGAAAGCTGCTGGCGAGTGCAGTTGAAGAGAACATCAACGGACAAATCGAAAAACACTACGTCTATGGAGAGTTAATAGCGCAAACGCTTGACTTTACAACGCGCGCGAATATCAGTTTTACGCCGACGCTAAGCCTTCAATTTTACCTACAACCCTTCATTGCCGTTGGAAACTATACAGACTTCAAAGAGTTAGTCGAACCGAAGTCTTATCAGTTCAAACCGTATCCACTCAACGAGAACCGAGATTTCCATCGGCGTTCGTTACGAGGAAACACCGTTCCCCGCTGGGAATTCCAGCCGGGCAGCACCCTGTTTTTAGTGTGGTCCCAATCACGCGCAATCCAGTTAGAGGAAGTGGGTGCAGAGGAACTTGAGTTTCGTCCGTTCCACCGGTTGGGAAGCAGTTTCACCGATGAAGGAAAGAATATCTTCCCGATTAAGTGTCGGTATTGGTTTGGTGTATAAACCTTTCGGATTCGGCTTTTGAACAAAGTTGTCCAAGAATTGGACAGCAAGACCTCACTTTGTGAAGCGGAATTATCAGGAAACTTTCTTTTCCAAGTGATTTCACATTTGAGTTAACTTTGGCATGAAAATTGCCACGACATAACTATATTACGCAAGAAAAAATGGAATTTTTCTTGGCAAATAATGCAGGTATTGTTAATATTGTTAGTATCAACAATACCTTCGCCAACTTATCCAGGCCTGAGTTGAGCAGGTGTTTGATGAATAGAGCCAATAGAAGTCAGATGTTCAGTGAGTTGGTCAATAACAATAGGTTCAGGTTTTTGTGGAAGCCTTTTTAATGTTTCTTGTAAATACTTCAGTCCACGGTAGTGCGTTTTGAGATCTAAGACGCTAAAGTCAGTGTTTTGTATTGGTAAAGCGAGGAGAAAAACACGCGCAATGAAGTGCGCTATTACAAACCTAAGGAGGATATACGCATGAAATATATGCGGTTGTTATTGATTCAATTTGTACTGCTTGTATTGGGATTGGTCGGTTATTGCATTGCTACTGAGATTGGCTTTGAAGCCGAAAATGCAGATGAAATTGTAGAAATCATGGAAATTTATGAAGATAAGAAAGCTTCAGGCGGTATGTATATATCGGCGGGAAAGGGCGGGGGTGGTCGCCACCCCGGTAAAGCCGATTTCGTGATTAACGTTAGAACACCCGGTCAGTACACGATGTGGGGGCGGGTGATTGCCCAAGATACGGCGAAGGACTCTTTCCATGTCACAGTCGATCAGAAGAAAAGTCCACAACCGGGTGATGCCAACATGATCTGGGATACAGGTCAGCATCAGGAGTGGACGTGGGCAAAAGTAAAATGGCGCGAAAAGAATCCGTTGACCTTTGATCTGAAACCGGGGAAACATACCGTTACATTTTGGTCTAGGGAAGGCGATACCCGTTTGGATGCCGTTTACATGGCAATAGACCCTAACGCTGTCCCCAAACTACCGAATGAAATTGAGGGTTTTGCTGTGCATCCCCGGAATCGCTTAACGACAACTTGGGCGGAGCTAAAAAAACGGTAGGGCTGGACTCAAGCACTGTGACATCAGAGCTGTTAGTCCTAACGGGTGGAGACCAGATGACTTGACATAACTTAACACAAGTCAACGCAATTTGGCGGTTCCAGCAGGAGTGGCCTGGTGCTAGGTACGCTATGGTCTTTGTATCAAACTGGCTCAGGGAAGTGAGGACAAAACCGTTCGTCTGTGGGATATGGAGACAGGGAAAACGCTGCACTCATTCATAGCGCATCAGGACAAAGTCTATGACATTACGTTCAGTCCGGATGGGAAGTTGCTGGCGAGTGCAAGCGAAGACAGCACCGTCCGTTTGTGGGATGTGGAGACACGAGAGTCTTTTCATACATTGATTGATCCTAACCACAATACTGTTCTGAGTGTCGCGTTCAGTCCGAATGGGAAGTTGCTAGCGAGTGGAAGCTATTACACCCGTCTATGGGATGTACAGACAGGGATATACCGGCAAGAGTTGGGGGATGGGGTTGATGGGAAGAACCTGGCATTTAGCCCAGATGGTAAGATGCTAATGAGCGCTGGCGGGGACAACACTGTACGGCTATTGGATGTGAAAACCGGTGAAGAACTTCGGAAGATGGTAGTGCATACGCGGGCTATCGGTGGCATAGCGTTCAGTCCGGATGGAAAAACACTGGCTGGTGGTAGTTTTTCCAAAACCGTGTTTTTTTGGGACGTAAAAACAGGTATAGAACTTCCGTTGGGGCTTGAAGGTAATGTTAAAACTGGGCCAGTAAGCGTCCTTACGCCTTGCTACATTGCATTTAGCCCAGATGGTAAAAAGTTTGTGAGTGCGAATGGAAGAGGTTTCATTTATTTATGGGATATACAAACAGGGAAACGTATAAATGAGATAACATTGGATGTGAAAACAGATAAACCTATAAAAACGAGGTTCGTGAATCAACATGTGTTCACAAGCGTAGTGTTCAGCCCGGATGGAAAGATACTGGCGAATGGGAGTCATGACAACACTGTGCGCACGTGGGATGTGCATACCGGCGATCCACTTTTAAAGTTGGATAAACATAAAGGTAGTGTTTATTGCGTAACGTTCAGTCCAGATGGAAAGATATTGGCGAGTGGCGGTGCGGATAATACTGTGCGTCTTTGGGATGCAGTGTCGGGTGAACTCATTCGGACGCTGGAAGCGCATGGGTATATTTATAGCATAGCCTTTAGTCCGGATGGGAAGACCCTGGCAAGTGACGGTGGTAATCACACTGTAATATTGTGGGAGGTAAGCACTGGCAAACATCTACGCACACTAAAAGGGCATCGGAATGGCGTTACGAGCGTAGCGTTCAGTCCAGATGGCAAAACGTTGGCGAGTAGCAGTTGGGATGGTACCATGTTGTTATGGGACCTCGCGGTTGATACTATGGATTAGGCGGCACCCCATACATTAGGAGTGGGCGGGTTCAGGGACCCGCCCTTACATTTCACCGCCGCGCATGCTGTGATTCCACAGGGGCACGGTATTCAACATTAAGATGTGGGGTCTCCAAACGGATATGCCCTTGAACACGCGAGGTTAGACAACTCTCCAAAGCACCGCTCACCAGTAATGTCCGTTCCGCTGGATACGGAGCGACCCCCGTTTCAAAAAGTTCCTCGATTTTGGCAATCAGACACGCAGAATAGGTGACGTTTGGGGTCGGCGTTAAGAAGAACTGCGTCGATACTGGCACCGGTTCGTCCTTCAACTGCGCCGCGAAGCAGTAATCCCGCACCGCACCATTGAGCATCAGAAGGGTCGCTTTCAAGCCATCGTTATATTCAATGAAATAGGCTGATGGATTCTCGACGAGGCGATAAATTTCACCATTACGGATCATATCCTGCGTTCTACCATCTTCATCCGTTAAACCGCACGGCGTATCACTTCTCGAAAGTGCCGCTTCTAACAATTCCATAGACCAGCGTCCATCCTTGCCTGCCTCCCAGACAGCATCGCCGTCAATGAGTTGTACAGCAGCGACCCCGGTTTCGCCACCCATTCGGCGTTCTATCATGCACTGCATCGCCTCCAAGGCATGATAATCCATCGGATCCGAGCCTCCAACGCCTACCATGAGTGCCTCTTCTATTTCACATTCTAACGGGAGTTCGACATCTGGCAATCGCCATGTGACGGGTAGAGACGAACCTGCGAGCACTCCAAAGCCGAGACGATGTCCATCATCCACCATCTCCTTTGCCTTCTCGAAACTATAGGAGAGGTGTTTGTCGTTATAGATAGGCACGGCACGTCCATCTGCCTCAAAGACCTTGACACACTCTTTGAAGAATTCATACCGCGGATACAGGACCTGATTCATCTCATTGTGCGGATAATCGCCGTGCTCCCCGATGAGTAGCACCGCGTCAACAGCAATCTCATCACCGCCACACCGCAGTGCTTCAGTAATAGTAGGGTAGACAGAGAAACCGAACTCTTTGGCACGGTCGAGACTTTGGTCGCCCTCTGGCTTCTGATCAACAAAAAGTGAGACCACTTTCATATCCGGACGATGCCATCTCCCCTCAGTCGGATAACCTACAAGAAACCTATCGGCGAAGTGCTGCGCGTGCGACAGATAACGGTAGATTGTAGCAATAACGGCAATCCTTTTTGTTCCCATAACCTCATGTCCTCCAGAAAGTTGATTCTTCAGTGGATTGATATGCAATGTCTAAATGAGGAGTCTCCTGCTGTGTGCCGTCAGCGAAGAGACTGTCAACACCTGCGGCAACAAGTCCCGTCGTCAATAGTGTGCGTTCAACGGGATAGGTTGCCTCACCCGTCAAGAACATTTTCTCGATATTGTTAACCAATGGTGAGAAGAAGTTCGCCAACGTTGTCCGCGCAGGCGGCATCGGGAGATACATCTGTGTTGAAAGAATCTCGTTGTCCGATCCGATATAAGCGGCAAAGTTGAAATCCTGCACCAACCCGTTCATCAGAATCATAGTAGACTTGAGTCCGTCCTCGTGTTCGTACTGATACGCTATTGGGTCTTTCACGGTCTCTTTCAATTCATCAAGATTTGGAAACGGATTGTTAAATCCCTGACGTGATGGTGTGAGCGTATGACTCCGACAGAGTGCAGTTTCAAAGAGTTCCCGCGACCAGCGTTCGGTGTGATGTGCCTCCCAGAACGCGTCGCCGCGATACGCCTGTAACCATTTGACCCCACTTTCACCACCATAGCGCCGCTCTACCATACACTGTAAAGTCTCCAGCGCGTGGAAGTCGTAACTGTCCACACCGCCGTAACCGACACATACCGCCTCGGAGACAGGGACACCGAACGGCATGTCAATGGAAGGGGTGCGCCACGTAACCGGCAGGGACGAGCCTGCCATAAACGCGAAGTCCATAGATTGTGAGATGTCGTACATCTCACGCGCCCACTCCCAGTTCCATGAAAGATGTTTGTCGTTAAAGATCGGCACACCGCGTCCACTCTTTTCATAGACCTCAGTGATCTGCATGAAGTGTTCATAGCGCGGATAGAGACGTTGCCCCTTTTCGTTGGTGGAATACTCGCCGTGTTCACCGATAATCAAGACACCGTCGACTGCGAGTTCCTCACCACCGAGGGTGAGTGCATCCGCAATTGTGGGATAACCTTTCATTGAGGGAAAACGCTGCAATCGTTCGCGACTGAGGTCGTTGTCCTTGACCTGTTCGACGAAAAGGGAGACGAGATCCATCGGCGGGTGATGATGTCGGCTGTTCCACCCATAGCCTTCTAAGAACCGATCGACGATATGCTGCGTGTGCGAGTACTTGTGATAAATCGTCGCAATCGCGGCGATTTTAGGACGTTTTTCCATTTTTTAATTATTCCTTGCGGTTAGACAACGTGAGATTAGACTTTGACGCACCTTTCTTAAATCCGCTCTCCATTTCATTACAAGCTAATGTAAATAGCGCATTCAGTCTTCCTATAGGGCGGATTTCCAAATTCGGTATATCACTTTTCATCTCCCTGTTTCTTGAGTTCTCCCCAGCGTCTCGGAAGTTTGCCTTTTGGGTTCACCGCCAGAAAGCCGGTGTCATACGCCTCAACGATCGGTGAAAATATTCCGTTGTCTAACCAACCCCCCAAGAGATAGATGGTGCCATTCACAACAACTGCCGTTGTTGCCTTTGGGGTCGTTATAGGTTGTGATCCGCGCCATTTGTTGACTGTTGGATTATAAATATCTACAGCATCAATGCGTCTAAACCCATTGTTCGGATTGTAACCGCCTATTGTCCAAATCTCATCACCGACGACAACGGTTTCAAACCAACATTTCGGCATAGGTATATCAGGACGTTTACGCCACGCGTTGATTTTCGGATTATATTCTTCAATAGCATCAACAAGGCGATCACCAAGGGGTCCCGCGAACGAAACTTCACCGCCGAGAACATAAATTTTACCGTCTACAACTTCAGCATTCGTCCATTCTCGTTCTGTCGGCATATTCGCTCGCTTCTCCCATCTATCGGTCAAAGGATCGTAAACCTCAACAAGACCTGTAGCCTCGCGTTTACCGAGTTTATTGTTGTGAATACTCCCTCCAATAATATATATATCTCCATCAACGACTGCGGTAACGAAACCCTTACGGCGCGTTGGCATATCCCGTTTCCTGACCCACGTATCAGTGCGTGTGTCATACATCTCAACGGTTTTTGTGTATTCACCGCGCATCTCCTCTCTACCGCCAAACACATAGATGTCAGCGGAAAAAACGGCAGATCTGGCAGAAATCCGCGCTGTCGGCATACTTGCGGCTTTCTGCCATGTGTTCGTCCGTGTGTCATAGACATCTACCGTTGAAAGTGCTGGGGCACCACCGCCTAAATTTTCATGATGATCGAAACCACCGGTCAGGTAAATTTTACCATTCACAGCCGCGGCTGCCATGCCTCTTCTCCATGTTGGCAGTTCGGATATCTGTTCCCAACCTCCAGCAAAACTGTTAGAGACACCAACGAGGAAAAGGATAATAAGCCATTGCAAATACCTGTATTTTGCGAACATAGTTTTCTCCTTATACGTTTAGAACGTGCGTTCGATATCAAACATCCGGAAAGAGAACCTTTTTTCCTGTTAAAGACACAATTTTAGAGTGGAAAAGGTGCATAAAATTGGCACGTTAGCTGTGTATAAAGAAATCGTTCCTGAAAATCCATCGATTTGATGAGACACAAAAATCTATCTACGGCGAGGGTATCGTAGAATCGACATTCAGCGGCTTCTCTATTAACACAACCGGTGCCTGACAACAATCACAATTCCCCGGGGCAACCGCTCGGATGTAGCACGTGTCGCAGTAGTAGTAGAGTTCATGGACAACACCATCTTTGACAGCATAAAATCGGATGACTTCCAGCAGTTGCGTTTTGGGAAAGACGCGACTGTTGATAATCAGATCTTTCTCATGTAGTCGCTCGTCCAGAAAGAGTGCCTCCGCCAGCGATGTCCGTAGAAGCGTATAGTATTTGCCATCCTCGGTCTTGACACCATATAGATGATCGTGAGTTTTAAAGAGTTCTACGGCATAGTGCGTGTGCATCTCCTCCGCTAAGCAAACAATTTTGCCTCGGAGTTCGACCTCTTGCGGTTTCCGTTCTTCAGTCGAAGGTGTAGCTCCACTGATAAATAGAATTAGCACGATGAAAAATAGGGAAAACCATCGTAAGTTACGCATCATTCATCTCCTTCTTTGCCCATCGATTTGGACCAGGACCGGGTTGATGTTCATCACGAACGCGTTTAAATTCCTCAGGCGTGGCAACAACATCTTTAGGGTACAACCGACTCCGAGCGAGAAAGCCTGCCTCGGGTTGATAACCGGTCGGTTTTGACGCGTCTTGATAGCGGGAATCAACACTCCACCTGACTTGATTGCTGACGTTCGGGATAGAGCGGTGCGGGGTCAGATTGGTAAGTAGAAGAATGCTGCCAAACTTGACAGGAACCACAACCGGATCGACTTCGGGTAATGCATCATCCGGTATTTCAAGATAAAAACGTTCAGAATGCCGATGTCGGAACACACCATCCCGATGGGCATGGGGGATGACTTCCAAACAACCATTTTTAATAGTGGCATCTATCAGTGGAATCCAGATCGTGAGTTGCAAGACAGAATCACATTTAGGCTCCATATAGCCAGCGTCCTGATGCCATGGAACGAGAGTTCGGTCGTGCTCGGGAAGCTTCGGACGCACCCGATAGGCGGGGTGACACATAATCTCCGGTCCAACGAGCGACTCGGCAATGTCAAGCAGCTTCGGATTAATCAGCAGGTCGAAGAGTGCCGCTCCCGTATGTGCCCCACTGAACACCTTCTGGAACACGATTGGGGACTGCGCCGTAATTTTTGCCAAACGGGTGTCAAATCCCTCTGCTTTGAATTCGGAGTCAATTTCGCCTTCCGCGTAGAGTTCTGATGCGCCAGCGTCTACAATTTCCTCAAACTCCGCGATAAGTGGGTTCAGGTCTTCTGGAGCAAGTGCATCCTCAATTAACAAATAGCCTTTTTCGTTAAAATCGTGGATTTGCGAATCAGTCAATACTTTCATAACGCCTCTCATATCTGGACGAGTTCAACCAGAATGCCATCTGGATCTTTCGCGCACGCCACGCCCACTGCGTCTGGTGCGCTTATAGGGTCAGACAGAAATTCAACACCGTTCTGTTTTAAGGTTTCAACGGTTTCCTGAATATTCTCTACAAAAAAGGTAAGCCAGCGAACACCTGCCGAGAATCCATCTGCTGGTGTCGGCGGTGGCGATTCAATATCCATGAGTTTGATAAGCGTGTTACCGGCTTTAAGTCGGACCTGGCGAAACCCTGTCGGTGCAAGCCCTACGCCGCGTGCCAGATTATCTGGAATCTCCAACTCCAGCACAATCTCAAGCCCTAACTTGTTGTGATAAAAGTCCAGCGACGCTTCAAAGTCACTACAGGTAATAGCAATGTCGATAGTGGGATGCGATAAGTTTAACACGGGTTTCTAACCTCCTGTCAGAACGAAGATTGCCTCTCGAAATTGACCGAGTGGACGCCCGTCATAGATAATGTCCACTGGAACAACAATTCTCTTGCCCAAAGCGTCACGGTGCCTTGGAATCGGGACGGAAAAATCGATGTGACCCTCCGATCGCGCTGAAATCGTTGTTTCTGCGGGAGCAAGCTCCATATTCCATGCGTTCGGAAGAATCGGTTGGGCAATTGCCGTGCGTGGTTCAGATGAATGGTTCGTTATCTCCACGCGTAACTGTGCCGTTTCACCAAATGCGACCTCCTGTTCATAAGGATAACAGCGGACCCAATGTTCGTCCATGCCGTAGTTCGCGTGGTCCCAAGGAAAGAGTTCAGTATAGCATTTTTCCCGTTCGGCAAGTGTGTCCAGCATACACTGCATCTCGGCGTCAGTAAAATCAAAGGCTGGATTGACATGGCAGTTAAAGATGTGCGTCGGTTTAAGCTCCTGAATAAGCCGCAGACATTTTTCGTAACCAACATCTTTGCCGAGCAAATTCCGATTCCCAGAACAATAGTCATCGATTCCTGCCATCGTGAAGGAGTCCCCTGAGAAGAACATCCGGATGCCGCGTCCCTCAACGAGCAGTCCACCATGGTAATAGGTTTGTCCCGGAAAATGGTATGCCGTCATTGTGAACTCATTCCATTGCCAAGAGTCTCCATCACGGGTAATGCGATCGACTCGGGTAACCGAAGGCGAAATACAGGGAAGCCTGAAACCGATTGGGTTCGTAATGACTCGTGCGACAACCAAATCCGTTATCGTTTCACAAGGGAAAGTTGTCTGAAATTCGGGGATGGCATCAACATGGTCATCGTGGTAGTGTGTCACCCAAAACTGGGTAACCTCCGAAATTTTGCCGTCTGCTTGTAATTGTTGGATCTGTTTGATAACATTCGGTGAACCGCAATCCATTACGAACGCTTCATTGTTTTCGGAGATTATCATCCACGTTGTGCCGAAATGGCGTAAGAATTCGGGTGGTGGCTTGCCCTCCCGGATAGGCATGTGTCCAGGGCATCCCTCAAATTCAGCAAAGAGTTTCGGAAAGTAGTGCCGGAGGGCTGAGATTGCGACATATTTATCGTAACAGTGTGTCAACCGCCGCAGAAGCGCGTCAATCGCCCTGTTTGGATCGTTCATAACAATGCCGTGTGTAGGAACGAGTGCCGTTGGTGATGTCTGGCGGATTTTCTCAAGACTCTCAGTTAGTTCGTCGCGTGCACCGAGAAAACCATGATAGTCGCTTGTCTGCTGTCCTTTTTGTAAACTGTAGAGTTCCCACAATTGACCCTCATCATAAATGAGATCGCCAGAGAAAGCGAATCGTTCTCCATCAACATCAATAAGATAGGTGACACTCCCATCGGTATGCCCTGGTGTTTCAAGAACCCTCAACGATGCCGGACCCCACTCAAACTGCGCGCCTTGGGAATACGTATCCATCACAGAGATAGCATTGGCGAGCATGAGATTGTGGGGGTGGTAATTATAGAGGTGCCATCGATATTGTGGATCGTTCCAAAAGGTCTCGACCTCGCTAAACCACGATGCCTCTTTCGCTGGAACCCCGACGCGAACATTATCAGGTATTGGAAATCCCGCTGTACTATCGCGGTGATGATGTGTGAACAGAATCTGTTCAATGTCAATGATGCCGAGTTCCGAGAGTGTAGTGCGGAGAGTAGTCCCACTCGGATCAATGAGGAGAGCACGATCTCCATCGCGGAGAATACCTGTGTTAGCATGCCCATGATGAACGTAAAGGTGATGGCTGAGTTGAGAAAAGCGGGTCTGCATTGGGCATCCTCATTCACTGTAGGCGCGCTTTGCAAGCGCGCCTCGTGAAATTGAGCGAAATTGAGGGTATTCTTAAAAACTACGCCTCCGCGAACTGTGGTCTGCCGAGGGCATCCGTTCTGCCTTGGCGTTTGTAATGCGGGAGATGCCCGCCTGCATCTGCCAAAATACGTTCTTGTGCGAGAGCAATCCGGTCAGCACCCTGGTCAGCAATGTTATGTTGGCAAGCGATGTCCGTTTCAAGATCAAACAGCCGTATATCATCCTTAAAATCGACACTGGAGAAATACCAACTCCTTGCATCTTTATACCAAACGGAGTTGACATAGCGACAGGTCAGGTATTCACGCGATGTCCAACCGTTTTCCCCTTCAATGAGCGGAAGCAGACTCTGTCCTTGAATTTCGCCAGCAGGCTCAACTTGACTCGCCGCCATAACGGTAGCAGGCACATCAAGCGTATAGACGAATTCATCGCACGTCGTGCCAGCATTTACGCCAGACGGGTGGCTCACCATCATCGGAATGTCCATCGTGCCCGGGTACATAAAGTTCGCCGGTTTTCCGGTGGCTTTGTCCGGATTTTCTGCGAAGTTCGTGCCGTGGTCTGCGAGGAAAACAATAAGTGTGTTCTCACGCAATCCGAGCCGATCAATGGTATCTACCAACCTGCCAAACCAGGTATCTACAAGCGTTACCAAGCCCGCGTAGTTGGCTTTAACACTCGGCAACCGTTCTTCAAGCTCTTCATTGTTGAGTGAACCGTAGGGGAGGTTGAGACAGATAGGCTCGCGGTCTTCACGTTTACCGTAGAGATCGTAATAGTGGATAGGTGCCTCCCATGTCTCGTGAGGTGTGAACCCATCAACGTAGAGGTAAAACGGCGTATTCTGATGATTGTGTTCAACGAATTCAATTGCGGATCGGAACAACCGCGCGGCGGGCCACATCTCCTCTGGACGTTCAGGTTGGACGTTCACAATATGGGCCCGGATACGTTCGGGGTTTCCTCGATAACGGGAAATCAGTGAAGGATCGGCGTGCGCACCACCCCGGTACCTATCTTCGGCTTGACCTCTGACGAATTCCCATTGTCGGAAGCCACGCGTGAAATTCATGCCCGGCACGAAATAATGCGGCACATCGGCAAAGAAACCGGTATGATACCCATTTTGGACAAGGGATTCAGCGATCGCGGGTTCATCAGAAGACATTGGCTGCCAACCGGGCGTATAAACGTTGTCCCACGGCACAGGGGTATAAGTGCTGAACGGATAGGCGCGTCTACCGGTATGTAAAGTGCGGCGCGTCGGGATTGTCGGCAAGCATTCCGGATGTGCGTTCGTAAATCTGACACTCTGTTCGGCAAACCGTGCTAAATTCGGGGTCTGAACCCAATCATTGCCATAAGGACTCAGATATGCGGTTCGCAATGTATCTGAAACAACGACGACTATGTTCCAACTCATTTTTTAATTTTCCTTGCGGTTGGGTTAGGTGAGGTTTGGTTAATTAGTTCTTTTCCGTATATTCGCTTTCTGTACGGGCTGGGTAACCCAGTCCGCGCGCGTTCCAAGCTACACACTTTAGCTATTGGTAGATGCGGAATAATCGAAAACAAGCACATCCTCAACAAGTGGACGGATGTGTTCACTCGCGATTTGACGATGAAAAGGGTGTGGCAGATATGCGTCGCGTGCCGCTTCGTCTGTAAAACGCACTATAAAACCGTATGCATACCCCTGACTCTTGCCTTCAGGACTGTTGTTCGTGCCAGCAGTTATGGATTCAATGCCGGGAATTTCATCAGCCATTCCCAATAGCGCATCGGACAAAGTTTCCAGTTGTGTTTCGGTAATTTCTGATTTTAACTTCAGTAAGACGATGTGCTCAACCATTATGACTTCCTTCTTCCATTTTTTTGACGATGACCAGATTTTAAGAATTAGAAAATTTGCCAATTTTAAGAAATTGTTATATAATTTAAAGTATGGCACAAGTGTCTTTTTTTTTCAAGTCTCCACAAGACTCACAAACTAATGACAAAGGAGTATCCAAAATGAAACTGACTTATGTTTGTATCGCGGTATTATGTATTGCAACCGCGTTAACTGCCTTCGCTGCTGATCCAGTGGTCGTCACAGAAATAAAGGATAACAAGGGCGGGATTTATGAAGCCGTCGAGTTGGAAGAGGGTGGAAAATTTTTCCACGATAGGGACTATACGATTACGACTATCCCGAAAGATTTTCTTGGACTCACGCAAGTCTCCACGTCAGCAGACTGTCCGGGTGGACAGGACTACCGACTCACGTTTGAAATCGACCGGCCGGCTTATATATACCAAGCATGGGATAGCCGACATACACCTCCAGAAGACCGTGGGCAGGATCCGAAAGGCTGGTTTACAAAGGGATATACGAATACTGAAGAAATCCTCATGTTGGATGCACCACACGCTCCGACCGAGTACCACATCTACAAATCCAATGAACCGCATCCGAAAGGGGTAGTGGAATTGCTCGGTATTGATGAGGTTATCGGGGACCCGGTCCTCATGTGGACGATCTTCCTCGAAGAAGGTGTGCTTCCCGTTGACCCGGCTGGGAGTCTAACGACAACATGGGGTGAAATCAAATCCGATCGGTAGCGTTATCATTCAAACCGAACTCAACTACAAGCGGGCTGATAAGCCCGCTTTCTCTTTCCTACTTCTTCAACACAGACGATAGATTCTTAATAGATAATACACGCGCCACCCGCACAAGCACTTCCTGCTTTCTGCGTCACATCACCAGCAACATTTTCAGCCTCGCCTGCCTCAAACTCGGCAACTATTGACATCGTTTCCTCAGCTGGCTCGGATATACTGAACTGGAGGGTGTCGCTCTGTGTGAAAGTCACCGTGCATCCTGTCATCTGGAAAAGAGCGATCGCGATGCAGAAGAGAATGAAAAGGAAATCGGGGTTACAAACCCCTCCTACATCCTGTATGTGTTTCATTGTTAAATCTCAACTCTCTGAAGGTCGGCTTGGTCCAGCGTATTTGTGCCTAAACCGACTGAACTCGCTGTGTTGATATGGTTTGCCAACTTAGACACATTACCTAACTCCATCTCCTCGCGCTTCTGGTTGATGGTCTGAAGGACAAGAACATCAAGGATCACTGGATCTGTACCGATAAAAAGACTGCCATATTTCCATGTACTTTCGGCGTGATATATCGGTCCTCGGTCGAAGGATGCAACCAACCCATCAACAATATTGAGCGTAAGTTTATCTTTCAGGACCTTATGCTCCATAATCTCGGCGATAGCCGGATTGCAATAGATCGGTTTTCCATGGAATCGGCGTGTGTTATCAACACTGCCAAACGCGAGGTTCTTTAAGCATCCGCTGATCCCCGCCATTTCATGATGTTTCAAAACAGGAACATTAATCAACACATTAACATGTTCCGTAACGATTCGGGAATACCGAGAGCGAGTACTTTCATTTTCTCGGCGGTTAACACTGTCTTTTCCGCTTTCGTAAAACACTTCGTCATCATATCCGATACCCTCTGTGTCAGAGGCAATAGTCTGCACTTCGCCTTCATCTTGCTTGATAGGGTATCCAGCGTTCAAGAGATGGCTCTCAAACCGATCCCAGATAATAATTTGTTTTTTGAGAACACCTGCGCCGTATAACCCTTCAACGATCTTATCAACAATGATAGGATGCGTGCTGAGCTCGGGTCCGCCAAGTGGGTTAATTTTTATACCGACGATATCATCAGGCAGGACAATATCTCGCCACGCCTCTTTCGCTGACGCACGCCCAGTGAACTTCATCATCGCCTGATCGATCAGTTCACTGACAGCCTCTTCATCGAGCCGATCACCATCCCAAACGTTTTCACTGACAGCCTCGACGACAGACGTAAGGGGTGTTGTTGTTGTGGTATCGGGCTGTAACTGCCCGCTACTTAACTGCGCGAACGCCGGAAGCGCGCCTAATGCGCCACTTACTCCCCCAACACCAGCGGCAAGCCGGGTTAAGAATTGTCGGCGGTCAAGTGCATCTCGGTGCTCTGCAGCTTCCTGGCTGTCGGCAATAATGTCTTCTATAACGGTGTCGTAAGGTTTCATCAGAGTTTACCTAATTCCGTGAGAATCTGTGCTGTCGGCACACGTACCGCCACCCCGTCAATGGATTTCCAAGCGATTGTTCCATCCTTGCGAAGCACATAGGATGCCGGACGTGCTATCCTATCGTTACCAGGATCCAAAACATTGTAAGCCTTGATGACCTCTCTGCCCTTATCAGCGAGGACAGGGAATTCAAGTCCACTACCTTGGACTGTTTTTTTAGTATCGCCTTCATCATCGGAACTGATAGCGATAAGTTCCGCACCTGATGCCCGAATTTTAGCATAGTTTTTTTGCAACTCTCCGAGTTGTCCTCTGCAGAACGGTCACCAGCCGCCGCGGTAAAACACAAGCACTGCGTTCTTGTTGCCGACATAATCAGCGAGTGCGTGCAACTTACCATCACCATCCGGTAACTCAAAGGCGGGTGCTTGACTTCCGGTGCTCAAGCCTCGACCCGGATCCAGTTTCTCTTGTCCAGGTAGGCGAGTGAGTTGAACCTGTAGCTCCAATGTCTCCGCCGCGGGTATCGGATGCACTGCGACTTCCCTATCTTCGTAACCCCTATGTGCGATTGCTAAGGTTAAAGCTTGCTCCACAGGAAGGTTTTCAAAGGTGAAAACACCTGCCCCTGTTGTCAACGCTTCGTAAATTTTGCCTGCTTTATCAGTAAGCTGGAGGTTGACTTCACCGATCGGTTCACCCGTCGCTTTATCCGTTAAGACACCACGCAAATGTGAGACAGGGGTCTCCAACGCCACAAGTGCCACCTTATCCAGCGAAACAACTTGCCCAGAGGTAACAGTGACACTCAGTTCCTTGGTTTCATAGCCCTTGGCTGATATTTGAAGTGTGTAGTTTCCAGCCTCGATTGATGGGAGTTCGTAAGTCGCCTGTATCTCAGTTTGCGCTAAGAGTTGCCCATCTCGTAGTAAACGCACCTGAACTAATACACCGTCAATAGATTGCACCTCTCCACGCAGCGTGCCTGTTAATGTCTCAACTGCGGAGGTATCTACCGTTTCCTCAAGGGGATTCTCCGTTCCACAATTTAATCCTGCGAACAGCAGGAGTACGAACGCGAGAAATGCCTGCATCTGTTTCATGATTTTTTCCTATTTGTTTAACTGTTGTTTAATTCTGCCCCACGTCGTTGCCAGCTTGTTCACAGGGTCAACCGCGGCAGCAGTTTCAACGCCGTTTTCCATGAGAAATTCCATATCCTCTTCTTCCAAAGCAACGTTAAAAAGGGCAACATCGTCAATCATGCCTTCAGTATACCGGTCGTAGTGCCGCCCAATATGAAATACACCTTCACCGGTGCCGTATCCGTCTTTTTCATTGAAATCAGTCTCGGCTTCCATTTTACCATCTATCCATATCGAAGCCTTACCAGTACTTGCGTCGGCTCTGCCGACGACAAAGTGCCATTTGTCGTCTCCAATTTCGGTTGTGCCATCTGCTCGGAAACTTGTTGATGCACTGTCGCGCAGGTAGAGGGTCACTTTGTTATCACCACCTCCGTTCCAGAGTAGATACCACGGGAGCGCCTGTGATGTATCCTCGTAGTTTTTGCCAACAAGCGCACCGGCGACCCTGGTGCCTTTGAAATGGCAGATGATCGTGAAGGAGACACCCGCCTTAAATCCGACAGTGTCTGAGTGCGGAACTTCAACCCAATTGCTGGCACCATCAAATTCAAGTGCTTTTCCAAATTTCCCATCGACCCATTTCGCGCCGTGGATTTCACCGTCGTTTCCATGCTCTGACGAATCCGTAGCAACATTGCCCTTTCCTTCATCAAAGAGCCACATTCCTGTAATAGTCTCGGGATCAATCTTCGCGAAACTGGGCAGTGCTACCAGTAAAAAGACTACCATAAAACCCAAGAAACCTATTCGCACATTTTTAACCAAAAACATTAACGTTCCTGTTCCTAAAAAACTAAGTTTTCCCGTATATATCTATGGAAAGAGTTAGTCCTTTAGAGGGATCCTACCCCCTGTTACGATACTCGTCAGTATCTAAGCCTGAATACCACCAAGGTCGTCTGATACGTCATCAGAAATGATACTCGACTTGCATACCTCAAGGTTACGCGAGGTATGGACGAACCGTCAAAGCACGAGCGACAGTCTTGATGAATATCCCGCGTGCGCCATTCAAATCCCTATCCATCCGATGACCTTCAGATGACTTGATAACTTTAGAACCGCCGAGGTTCGCGACAACTTCCCCGGTCCAAGACACCGTTTTAGAAGTATACGCCTCACACACATCTATCACTCGCACACCATATTCTTTGGCTTTTTGTTTCAAGAAAACTTTGAAACGATAGTGGGAAAGCGTCAGCATTTGCCGAACGGACTTCTTTCGCAACTTCCGACCCCCGCGTTTTGTCATCTGTTTCGTCTCAAAAGTCGGGAGCAAAATAATATCAAAGTTTGTTACGAGGAAGTGAGCAATCTTCTTGTGAAGTTCATCTATAAGATTACGGATTTTGACTCTTATTTTATTCGCAGCTTTCCGCAAAGCACGCCGTAGCGGGCGTTTCTCTTGCGTTGCGCGTGAGTAAAGGTTATCGCAGTGTTGACAAAGCCTTTGAATACGGTTGATACACTGCATACCTAACCAACCGAAGCAATCTTGAGAGAAAAATGTCATAAAATCACGAACACCGGGGTCAAGTGCTACTATTCTACCACTTGGTTCTCGCGCCTTTTTCTTCTCAATGTATGATACACAAAGAAAATACCTACCATTCTCACGTATCAGTTGAGAATCCTTAACTTCTGCATTCGTATCACGGTCTGATACCTTACCTGTTCCTTGAGGTTTGGCAGGTAAAGGTTCTGACATTTTCATATCGCCTAAAAATCTAACGTAAAAGCCATTCTTTTTCAGAGAGTCGGCACGCAGGTAAAGCGTCTGTCTCGGATTTTTCCTGGAGCGAAACTTGACTGTTTGGAACTCACCTGTTTGCTTACATTTGACTTTTGCGTTTCCAACAGCTTGACAGGCATCCATCACAGCACCGACTTTTATCTGTCGAGGAGTTTCGGTATGCCACTCCGGGAGTTCCTCAAAAACAATCGGCACGAGTTTTTTGAAGGTTGTCGGTGTGTCCTGACGCTCCAGCAGAGACACTGACGCATTATAGGTATACCGGGAAGTGCCAAACCATTTACGGAGTATCACTTTCTGATCTACCGTGGGAAAGATTTCTATCTTCTTTGATTTGGTCACGGTATCGCCGGAGTCCGTACAGTCTACGGGAAAACACGTGGAGTATGGTGAGTAAGTCTTCTGTGAGTTCCTGTTCGGGACTATAAACATTTTGGTCGAGAACCACGATTTCTCCACCGTTTTGCTCGACCAAGAACTGTATGACTTCGCCGCCGAAACGGGCGAGTCGATCCCGATGGGCAACAACAACTCTGAGTTTATCACCTCGCAAGACGCGTTCCAATAAGGAGAGAAGCCCTTTGCGTTTGAAGTTGATACCGCTACCGAAGTCTCTGATAATCTCTGCTTTCGGGTAGTGTTTTTGCAAGTAAGCGACTTGGGAGGCGAGATTTTCTGATTGTGATTTTCTACTAACTCGACAGTATCCAACGGTAACAATATCTGTTTCGGTTTGAGCATCAATATAACCTTGCACATCATAACGCCTTTGTCCCCCTGGCGTTCTAATAACAGAGATTGTGCCGTTCTCTGCTAAGCGTCGGAGTCTGTCTATAGAAATACCGAGAATCTCCGATGTTTCTCGTGGTGTTTTATAGTGCTTCATACTATAATTATACCACAAAAACACAGAAACAACAAGAAAAACATAGAAAAGGAACTATTTAGGAACTTCTCCTTAAAATCACCGTCAGTCCACAATAACAGATAAGCAATTTCTATGCCATCCCAGTCCCCACCTCAAGGGTAAACTTTCGCACGAAATGGGGCAATTCTCGCTTCAGCGTGCACAAAAAGGGGCAATTGCGAGTGGCTGAGATATTAAACACACGCTCTAATCCCTATAGTATAGCATTCATAGTGGGGTTATGTCAAATCAAACGGGTAGACTTACATAACCAGCATATAGGTTGGGTTGAACGGAACACGAATAATCACATGCCCTTGTCAAAAAACTTCCTAATCCTCAAGATGATTGTGCATACGGAAACTGGAACGTTAGTTGTTCTACACTGCAATTATCTTCAAAATTCTACTGATTGACAAAGAGACATCGTTTTTGATAGAATAGTCTTTGCTTCGCCACGCAACTAAGAGCGTTAAGGAGATAGACGGACGAAAAACACGAATTACGACCTCCATTTCATTATTAAACCCTCGCGATGCCTTCTGTTGATGCTAATCTTGTTGACGAATGGTACGGTCAACGCAGCGTTCGAGAACATTGAACTCATGGCGGGACCTGCAGGAATGGGTGGCGCGTACTCGGCGGCGACACAGGATACCAGTGCCCTGATATGGAATCCGGCAGGCTTGGCACGACTACCTACCCCGGAAATCGGCATCAGTTACATGGATCTATATGGCGTGTTGGGTTACAGTTTCGTGGGAGTGGCACATCCAATTCGGAGCGGACAAACTGTTGGCGCAGCAATTTTGAACTCAAGCGATATAGAAGGCATTTCTCAAGAACGGATTGTGCTACTGTCTTCTGCAATTCGTGTATGGAAGGGGTTTCACATCGGTATTAATGCGAAATATTTTAGCACTTCAGTCAATTTGGAACAGATGCCGTTAGGGCACGGGACAGGATGGGGCACCGATCTCGGCATCCAGTACGTTCCCATAACAGATTGGATTAGAATCGGCATAGTATTCCCGAATCTGTTCTCCAACCTGTCTTATCATCGACTTGAAAAGATGGCTTCCAAGAGTACCTATAACGAATCGCTTCTACGTGAATGGCGTATCGGTTCTGCTGTAAAAATCAACCTTGGTTCAGACACACCAGATAGAAAATCGGATGCTCTGTTAGCGGCTTTTGAGGTTGCGAATGGTATTCCGCTTATCGGATGCGAGTACCAGAGCGATGTCCGGTACGGTGAATTCGCGTTGCGGTTGGGATGGCGTTTCAGCGATGGACTTACCACTGGGTTCGGTTATCAGCTCGGCAATATCGGTTTAGATTACGCCTTCGTGAACGAGAGATTCGGTTCGCAGACCTCGCTATTTTCAGTCCGACTCTTCTATTAATTTTCAAATAATTGGAATTGATTTCGACAATTTGTGTTGACAACTGACTCAATTTGTGCTATAATTATTAAATGTGTTGACATTCAACTCAACTTTTGCTATAATTATTAAATGGTGGAAAATAATGAAGACCCAAACGTTCGGACAAACGCTCAAGGAAATAAGGCGCGGTAAAGGTGTAACTCAGCGTCAACTGGCAACTGCAGTGGGTGTGGATTTCTCTTACATCAGCAAGATTGAGAATGACCGGATGCTACCACCTGCTGCGGATACCATTGTCAAAATCTGTGAAAACCTCGGTGTGCTTCCTGATGAACTGTTAGCGATGACAGGGAAGATGCCAACACCGATAAAGGAAGCTATTAGCGAGAATCCAGCGGCACAACAATTCCTACGTGAAGCGCAAACGATGACACTCACAGATGATGAATGGGTAACTCTCAGACAGCAGCTCAAGAAACTGCGATAGTAGTAAGAGGTGATGTATGTCTGGAAAACAGATGACTCTATTTGAAGAAAGCGAGATCCAGTGGAGTACTGAATCCCACAAACCTATCTTCTCGAAGTGGTCCTACTCTCGCCGCGAAATGCTAGAGCAATGTGCCCGGAAATACTATTATCAGTATTACGGATCTAGCTTGAAGAAATCTAATAACGATCCGCAAAAGGAAAAACTCCACTTTTTGAAAAAGTTGCAGAACCGACACCTATTAGCAGGAAATATATTGCATCGTGTCATCAGGGCATATTTGAACAAACTTCGGCAGGGCGAGCAATGGTCACTGGACAGGTTACTAAGTTGGGTTCGTAAAATCTATCGCGAAGATATAGAGTACTCTCGAAGGTATGAGCATGGAACTTCACTGCCAAACGAAAAGTATCCTCCCGCGTTGTTGCTTGAGTTCTACTATGAGTTGCCGGATGTTGAATCCCTTTGTATCAAAGCAGAAGAACGTCTTATCAAAGCATTGACAAATTTCGTAAAGAGCCAGGATCTTGGACCATTCCGTGAAGGCGCATGCGATACTTCAGCAATGATCGAGAAGCCTATTTATTTTAAAGAAGTCCATTTTACTTTGAGAGGAACAATAGATCTTGCCTACTGGGAAGGAAGCAGGATTGTGATAGTTGATTGGAAAATTGGAAGTGCGGGTAGCAGTGATGATAGCCTACAAATGTTCGCTTACGCGTGGTGGGCAAAACAAGAATTCAAACGTCCAATGAATTATATAACACCTCATCGAGTGCACTTGGCTGATAATACTGTATCAACGTTTAATGTGAGTGATAAAGATCTAAGGCGGGTTGAAGCACGAATTCTTCAAGACTTAGAGCGAATGCACAAAGCAGACAACTACGGGAGACGGGCACTTGTTGAAGCTTTCACGCCTTGTGCTCAACCCAAGATCTGCAAACTGTGCCAATTTCAAGAAATCTGCCCAAAGGAGTAATGCTATGATAGAAACCAATATACGCATTGTAGAACCAGGTGCTGAGTTGGAATTATTAACAAGATGTGTCAAGATTAAGACTCTCAACCCTTCAGTAAAAATGCTAGAAAAGGTCTGTAATGAACTTGCAAAGCGCGGTTTAGCAGCTGTTTATTGCTCTCAACCAAAACAAATCCTGGTATTAACACGAGGATGTATTTCACCATTTGAGGTTAAAGATGAAAGAGAAAACTGGATTGTTGAGGTAGAGGATGGCGGGGAAAGTAGAAAACTTCGATTTTCGCGGTCTAATGGGGACCCACACCTACTTGCCCAGCTTATTGAACGGCAGCTCCGAATAAAAATAAAACGCCATTTGCCATTGCGAACTATTAATAGTCCTCGCATCTTATATGAACCCGAACCGTTCCAAAGTGCTGAAGGGATTGATGCCTATAGGCGATTTGAAATCTCAGCAATTCCGATTGAAGGTGTCGGTATTGGGATTTCAGCAGAGGTTGGTGTCGCTTTCTTTACACAATGGACAGTGGCGGATTTCTTCCGAAATGACCTCCCAAGGCAGGAAAAAGAATGGAGACAAAAACGTTTTGAATCTTTGAGCGAGCGCCAATCAGGACAAAAAGGAACACTTAGATATGATTCAGGGAAAAACTTAAGCAGCTGCTACTTTGACAGATTCTTGGACAGAATTACCTGTGCAACAACTGGAAAGCGAATTGTTAAAGAAGAAGTATATGATTCACTGCTTAAATACTATCAACGAAAGCAGCCCCACTTAAAGATTGATGCTGATGATTGTGTTGCTATGGTATCTTTTAAGAACATAAGCGAACCGCAACCTGTTGCTGCGAAATTACTCCGCTTACGGGTGATGAACGATGCGCTTCCAAAATTCCTCAAACACGTCGATAAAATCAAACCATGGGAGAGAGTGAGGCTTATCAACAGTTTTTGGCAACGCCTTGGAAACGATATTTTGGGAAACGGAAAGCCTCGTGTCTCACGATATTTCTGGCAACCCTATTTTAAAAAGGTTATTGACCTTTTACCTCCAGCACTGCAATTTGCCGATGGATTTACTTTAGCCACACCGCAACAAAGAAACTCCTTTGAATTCCAAACGCATTATAAGCAACGGCTACCCCTATTGCACAAAGTCGGTTGCTTAGAGGCACCTATTTCAATGGAGCGGACTATTCACTTCGCCGTACCGACAAAGGTAAAGGAAGAAACACGAGGTCGCCTTATCATGGATGTCACCGAACATCTGAAGCAACTGACAAAAAAGCAGATTAATCCAGAAATCGTGCCTTATGACACTCTGGATGAGGTTTTTTCAGAGCTTAACGGGCAGTCAAAACATGGAATTATCGTATTTGTGTTTGATGACCAGTCTCGAGAAACCTACTACAAAGTTGCCTTTGAACTTCCTAATTGGCGGGTCAAGCGAATCACATTCAGAGAGTTGGAAAACAAATTTGGCAAGTTCAAATCAACAGGTAACCACAGAGGTTGGAACTCATTTACGGAGATGATTACTCTGGATGTACTACAACAGATGGACTGCATCCCCTGGGGGTTTAAAGATAAGCTTCCTTATGACGCTCATCTCGCAATCGATGTCGGAAGAAATAAACGGGACTTTGCGCTGTCCCTCCTGATCTTTCACCCGTCTCTTTCCATTAGAACGGTCATTCAACGAAAAATTGACTCAAAGCATGAGACAATCAACGAACTTGTTCTGCACGAGGAAATTGTAAAACTTTTCAAAAAGGCGGCAGAACGGCGCGATTTTCAAATGCCCCGTTCTCTTCTCATTCTACGTGATGGCCGCGAATGTGGTCGTGAATTAGAAGGTATCAACAAGGCAAAAAAGGAGTTAATTGAAAAGGGGATTCTTGAGGAAACAGTAGAGGTAGATGTGGTAGATTTTCACAAGAGTATTAAGCAAGGGATCCGTTTATGGGAAAGAATAGGGAAAAATAGAGTTGAGCAAATACTTGAGGGCACAGCATTTTTCTTGGATAGTCGCCGGGTGATCCTTACTACAACAGGGGCACCTACGCGGTATCAAGGGACAGCCTCCCCCGTTATGCTCGTGAGTCAAAGTGACAACATTGACATGGTCCGTGTAACTAAGGGGGTGTATGCTTCCACGCATCTCAATTTTTCCAACCCCAATGTCGCCCAGAAATTTCCGCTTGAACTTAAACGAACAGACGACGAGCTTAAAAACCGTGATTCACAGGAAATCCCGCGGAGAATCGCCACTTGATTTTCAGTGGACGACGAGCTCTAAAACCGTGATTCACAGGAAATCTAACGAATTTGATAAGTGAAACCCTACTAAAGTGAGAGGAAGAACACATAGGAGTGAAAACGATGAAACCAAAAGAACTAGCTGTCCAAAGTTTTCACGAAAATCAAAAACTGCTTTCTG
Organism: Candidatus Poribacteria bacterium; assembly: GCA_965232545.1. GTDB lineage: Bacteria > Poribacteria > WGA-4E > WGA-4E > WGA-3G > WGA-3G. Next base: position 4,301,558 of record OZ246979.1, on the reverse strand, counting down.
CTGTTAATACCTTGTCTATCCATACTAAATTGGAAATATCGGGACGTTCTGATCTGAATGGTGCCAAGACGGTAGCAGCGGCGAAGGAGACACTAAACACCTTTTTCAAAGAACTAGATGCTATAGTGGAACGCGCTGAGAAGGCAGAGACTAAGCTATTGCTGGGAGTCGACGCGAGACGGCGGCAGTTCATAAGGAACTTTATCGCTGCAAAGCGCAACTACCGAATTCAGTCGCCTTCGCTTCGCGGGAAACTTTCCGATGTTGCTCAAATGATCTATTCTGACAAGGAAACGGATAAGCAAGACATTCTGATTGCTTTGGAAGAACTCCGAATGCTCCTTGAAGAACATATAGCCAGCGACACCGAAGTTCTCTTAGGGGGAATTTAATTGCAAGACCTCCTCAAACAAAACAACATTGCTTTGTGCTATGAGATTGAAAAGTTACAGCGCAGCTTAAGGGGTGCCTGGGTTAACATCCCGGAGGAACTCAAACCCTATGCGGAGTGTGTTATCAACGAATGCGAAAATTTTCACCGAAGCATTCTTCAAAATATTAGGTATCTCGAGTTTGGACAGGAGGATATTCTCAAGAACATTTTGAGCAACACACAAAACGTAGCTAACGCCTTCTATATTCTCAATCAGTATCAGGTTAGTCCAATTCTACGGGCCCACACTTCAGATCGGCTAGCTCTTAAGTTGTTGATATGGTTGCACAAAACCCATTCTGAAACAAAAAATATTCCAGTTGCAGTATTCGATGGAGAATTTAGTATTTGGTTGGTTGGCCCCAGTATTTACTTCACGCCATGTGCCGCTCAACGCGGATTGCTCAATTTGCCCCTCTTTTTTCATGAGTTTGGACATCTTCTTCACAAATGCTATCAACCAGAAATAGATGCCTTAATCAATGAATTACAAGTAGCCATCGGATATCTCCTTCCTTCACCGGTGGAACGAGACGATCAATATGCCCAAACACAAGAGAAAAGTCGGAATGTGATTGTTGCTACCTGGTACGAATGGGCAAAGGAGTTTTTCTGTGATGCCGTGGGTTTCACAATAGGTGGAGCTTCGTTCGCCTATGCCTTTTCAATGTATCTCAGAATACTTGGCAAAAGCGGATATCACTTACCAAGAGAAGAACTCGCTCGCAGCAGTCATCCAGTAGCTTGGATCCGCATCCATCTGCTTGCCGATCGCGCCCGCCGGATGGGTTACAATGAGGTCGCTACTGATTTGGAGAAAAAATGGAATGAAGTTGCTACTGCGCTCGGAGTTATTGAAGATTACGACGGTTTTTATGACCCAGCATTCCTTCCGGTGATTCAGCAGAAACTGGACGATATGCTTACAGAAACCGAACCACGTGAATTTCAGGAATCAGAAGTTTCAAGGCAAGAACAAGAATCAACTTTTACTTCTCCGGTTGCCCTATTGAATAGGGCATGGCAAAAGTTTATAGAAGACCCAGATGGCTATCCCGAGTGGGAAGAAGATGCAATAGAGCGCTTCCTTGAAACTGACTTGGGCACATTCTCAACTTGAATTTCAAATGGTAAATAACCTATAATGAATTTGTCAGGTGCCGAATCTTTGTTATGAACATGTCTATGAATCCAAATGATAAAAGGACAATATGCTAATGCCTGAACCCAATCAAACAATCGAAGCACTTAACACCCTCCGTGAGAAACTCCGTGACATGTTTCACTTCTCACATAATGACTTAAACTTCGGCATCTTCCGTATTCTCAAAATTAAACGCGATGAGGTCAATCAATTCATTGACGAAAAATTGCCCAACATAGTAGACGCAGCACTCAAGAAAGTTACCAAGACGCTTTACGAGAACCAACTCACCAAAGTCAGGGAATTTGTCGTTGAGGAAGGCGGACGAAGACAGAGGGAGTGGCTTGATAATATCGCCGAAAATTCTCAACAACTGATAGACTTTCTCCAGACTGAAGATAAAGAAGACCTTATCGCTCCACTGGAAACGGACCTGGATGAACTCAAATCCAAACTCGCCTTTCGCGTTTATAACCACGTTCACAGTTTTTTTGAAGGCTACTACCGAGATGGCGACTTCGGTTATAACGATAGGAGCACCGCGACTTATAAGGTAGATTATCCAGACGAAGCAGACTATAACGGGGCAGATACACTTTTCCACTGGAAATGTAGCGATAATTACTATGTTAAAACGGCGACAGGGTTCAACAGTGTTGCTTTTGAAGTTGAAGGAAAACGGATTGAGTATCGGTTAGAGGGAGAAGCGAGTTCCAGTATTGCACAAAACAATAACCGCGACGATTTCAAACACTATCGTTTTGGTAGAATTGAATCCCCTGATCCCACTGATGTGGAGCAGACATGGCGCGTTATCCTGCACTTGGCAGAGACTTCCACGCCAAAAGCTGAAATCTACCGTGAGATGTGCACCCAGATATTCAGTGAAACGGACGATGTAGACATCTATCTCTACGAACCCACCAAGAAAGAAGAGGAACAGGGCAAACCGATCTTTAAGAACCTTGTGAATACTTACGACAAGGTGCAGAAGGGCAGATTGCAAGGTATTAACGCGTTGCATCTGGACTTGTCAAGTTACGCGGGGAAATTGGTAAGCCACCGTGATTTCAAAGGACTCGGCAAAAACAACACAGAACGGCAAGCAGCACTCGAAAAAAGCCTCATGGTGCAACGGTTTCACACCTTTGATAAAAACCTGAACACCTTCTTCGTCGGCATGGACTCTGACTACTTTATCCACAAAGACTTGGATAGATTCCTGAAAACCGAGCAACGCCGCTATATCCAGAATACCATCCTCGGCGATCTGGACACGCTTTTGAACCTTAGTTCTGAAAATCCCGCGTTCGCTATAGCAACGGCATTTCGCAGCGTCACAAATGAAGTAATTGCCCTACTCGTTGCTGTTGAGACATTTCAGAAGCAACTGTTCCTGATGAAGAAAAAGGTTGTCTTTACTAATTATCTCATTTCTGTAGGTAAAATTTTGGAAAGCGCAAAAGATGACACTACCGAACGTGAAGTAATTATCTCTCAGATTCTGAAAAACGAGGCGCAACTTGCTGACTGGCGTGAAACTTTTGGTCTTGACCTTACAGAGCAGCTGCCATTAATTGAAGAACACTATTCCACATTGCCATTAGACACTCAGTACTTTGACAATGTCTTTGTTGACAATATACTTGCTTCATTTCCTGATTTAGAAGATCAGATTAATGGTGTGCTACTCAACAGCGAAAATTTTCAGGCGTTAAACCTAATTCAGGAAAAATATCGTGGAAAAATTAAGTCCATCTATATTGATCCACCCTATAACACAGGCTCAGATGAGTTTGTTTACAAAGATTCATTTCGACATAGCAGCTGGTTATCTTTGATGTATGACAGACTCATACTAAGTAAAGAAATAGCACAACATAATTCAGCAATCGGCATAAGTATCAATGAAGAAGAATTGTTTAACCTAAAATTATTGCTAGACTTGGCAATGGGAAGTTATAACTATCTCACAACAATTACCGTAAAAGTGCGCTCCGGTGATAGAATACTAACGGGAGACAAGGACATCCAAGAAGTCACAGAGCAACTTTTGGTTTATCGTAACAGTCAGGAATTTACACCAGCAAAAAGAGTGGCAGATAATACATCTAATGCTGAGTATTGTTGGAGAGTCTCGGAAATTACTAAACCCAATTGGACACTTAACTTGGGTGGTAAAGAGGTTTCAGTGTTTAAACCAGCTGAGTTCTCTATAGAACAAGTTGACCCTTCAGCACAGAATTTGAAAAGAATCAACATAAGAGGGAGCATTAGAGAAGGTAACTCAAGCGGAAGATTCTACATTAACTATCTGGAACATATGTTTGATGAATGTCGTGGTCACTTATTCAAAGTCCCGAATATGGGTAGGGACGAATTAGGCTATCGTTACTTTTACATTCCAGCATCGGATGAGAACAGGAGAAACGGAGATTATTTTCAAGGGGTTCCTATTGATAGATCGGATATCAAAGAATATTCTTACCCGAATCATTGGCACGCAGAAGAAGGGTACTGGGACATGGAACCTACTTTTAATAGGGTTGGATATGAAGGTGCTGTTACTTTTCGTAAAGGCAAAAAGCCTTTAGACTTTGTAACAAAGTATTTGGTTCTTGCTGGAGTGGAAGATGATACATCCTCAATATGTCTTGACTACTTCGCTGGTTCCGGCACTACGGGTCACGCCGTGCTTAAACTCAATAAAGTCGATAAAGGCAACCGCAAATTTATCCTCGTTGAGATGGGGGATCATTTTGAAAGCACCTTAAAGGAACGTATTCGCCGTGCCATGTTCTCCGAAAATTGGAAAGATGATAAACCGGACCTAAATAAAATCGATGGTACTATCGGCATCGTCAAGTATCAACGACTGGAACAGTATGAGGATGTCCTCAACAACCTCACGACTTCATCTCCAAATTATGACTCTAAAACGGAACTTCCCGTTAAATATCTCTATCGTCCTGAAGAGCAGCAGATTCGCTTGATGATGGATATGCGCGTCCCGTTTTCTAATCGGATTACGTATGGTAAGGATAGCACAGAAGGCATTGTAGATGTTTTGGAAACCTATTGCTACCTCAAGGGACTCCCCATTCAACGTCGTTTACGGTTTGATTTAAACGATCGGGTATACCGCGTTGTTCAAAGCAGCACGCGATTGGTTGTATTCCGCAACATATCTGCAGACATAGACGATACACCACAATTGTTGGAAATTCTCGCAGATGAACGGTTAGTGGGTGTCACACAGTTAGATGTTAACTGCGATGCGAATCAGCAAGCGTTGCTTGAGAATTCGGAACTAAGGGACATTCATCTTATCACTACACCAGATTTTGACTCAGGAACGGTGTGGGACACTCTTGAAGCGTAGGAAAAAATAATAGGAACACAAATGCTTATTACTCGCACAGATATTTAGAGAAACTCATGGCACTTTATCAAGACTACGAAACAACAATTCTAACCGAAAACGGTATTGACATCCGAGATGCAGGAACAAAGCGAGATATTGAGTTGTACGATCTTGATCAGATGCTACAATTACCTGCTGAACCCTTAGAACGGATTCGGAATTTTGTAGACGATTACAGTTCTCTGACAGGTCAAATCTTTAAACCGCGCTACTATCAGGTATTAGCACTACTTTTCACGGAATGCTTTTTTGCCGATCAGCAGCAATTGGACAGACTTGACACGAACAGTGAAGAAAAAAACAACGGATGCTGGCGTATTGGATGGCAACAGGTAGTGGGAAAACCCATATCATGCATCTTAATATCCTTCAATATTTGCACCACTTCTGTAAAAAGGACAATGCCCGTCTACAAATTTTTCTAACAACGCCCTTGGCAAACTTGATCAAACAGCATGAACGCGAGTTAGAACCCTACGTCCGTGAACTCAACAAAACCTATAGCAATCGGATTGAACTTATAATTGACACAACCCAGAGGCTTTTGCAGAAGGAAGATGACTATTTCCATTTACCAGATGAAGGAGAGATTTACCGTCTCACTTTAGTAGACGAAGCACACATCGGCTTGACAAGTCAGCAATCCGGTAAATTCAGAGAACTCCGGCGGAACCGTCTTAATGTAGGAAATTCCTTCCTATTTGAATATTCCGCCACATTCCACAACCTCGCCACAGAATTGCAGCCCGAATATGATAACGCAACCATTTATCGATACGATTACACTCGCTTCTATAACGATGGATATGGCAAAGATCATTTTTTTAAGCCAATTGCCGCAGACGAAGTGGCTGCTGAATCTGACGAAGAAATTAAAGACAACTTAGACGAAGGTCTCAGGGTGATGGAGGAAAAGTTACAAACATTTAATAGAGTCCAAAATGACGGACAATATGACAACGATCTCACGGCGTATCGTCCTTTGATGGCGTTTATGGGACATACAGTTGCAGACCCAAAAGACGCAGGCAAAGACGAAGAGGCTTCTGACATCCAGAAAGTGCTGGACTACCTTGCAGCACTGAGTGAGGCAGAACGCCAAAAATTCAGATCCATTTTTGGTGAAAACATCATTGGCACCTTGGTTGTGGCACGCAATCCAGACAACAACAGTGAACTGCTTCTCTCTTACGGAGACGGCGAAAAATGGGGAATGATCAACGTTGGAGACGCTGCGAGTTTTTACAATAGCATTGAAAATCCGCGTATTGAAACGCGTGTTGAGGCAATTGAAAATCCAAATCTCCATTTTGAAAATCTTGATGACCCGACCAGTCCTATAAATGTACTAATTGGAAGCCGCAAGTTTGCAGAAGGGTGGAATTCTTACCGTCTCTCCGTAATTGATTTGATTAACTTGGGGAGTGCTAAAGGTAACCTGATTATACAGATTTTTGGGCGCGGCGTTCGTTTACGAGGGAAAGGTGGTGATGGTAAACGTCGGCATATTGACCATAAACCAGACTATTATCTACTACGACAAAGAGATACGGAAGATGATATTCGGCGGTTAGAAACGTTAACCGTTTTCAGCTTGAAGCGAAGTTATCTTGAACATTTTCTTAAGGAAGTCCACGCTGGCGGTATTCCATTTCAGCATGTTTTTAAAATTCCGGTAAATCCAACCTTTTTTAAAGTGGATAATGGGATAACCCTCCACTTTAATGAATATCAGAACAAGTTACCTATCTTTAAACAGGGCACCGCAGCGGGGAGTGGTATAAAGCGGGTAATGCTCAACGGTAGTGAAATCCGTTATACCTATCTTGAGGGTAACACGGAGAAGTCAGAAATTATGAATAACTGGCGAAAGTTGACGTTAGATTACCGAACGGATAAGAACAAAAACGCTCTGAAAAACAGTGAAAAGAATGTTTATGAAGACCTGCGGCAAAACAGTGAAAAGTATGCTGATTATCTAAATAGAGCGAAACTTGCCACTGTCATTCATCGTGAGACGGAGAAAAACCAGCTGCAACTCTATAACAAAGAAAGTTGTGAACCGAGCATTATTGATTTTCTATCGCTTGTCGGCGACATTCGTTATCAAAAACAGGGGCCAGATCCAATTGCGTGGACAGAGCGGCTCAACCATCAAATCGTCATTGATGTTACCCGTAACCTGCGGAACCGTATAAACACTCACATCAACCGTGCAAACTATATCTATGCGCCATTGAATCAGGATGACTTTATCTACGAATACACAGTAACAAAAGAATTTAAGAAGCCTCAGGAATACGACGCGTTTCTTGCGAAAATCAAGGAAGCAGAAAAGAAACGGGATCAATCAGAGGCAAGACGCATAGACCCAGAAATACGGATTCAGAAAGACCTGCGCCTATCTTTAGAACCGCATCATCGGCACATTTACGAACCGCTTCTATTAGATCCACAGGGGAACAGTGAAAATGAATCAGACAGGCTCAAAGTCTCACCAGATAGACTAAACTCAGGCGAAAAAAAATTTGTTGAAGACGTGACAGCATATATCAAGCTACATTACCGGGAAAATGAAAGATACGAATTCTATCTGATGCGGAACGTGCAGAAGATCGGCATCTATATGGAAAGCGATGACGGAAGCTATTATCCTGACTTTGTGCTATGGACTCTTGATACACAACAAAATATAACGCATATTCTCTTTATTGATCCGAAGGGCGAGCGCGGAATTATTGGCGGAACAAAAGGCAATTATAAGAGCCATCCGAAAGTTAAACTCGCTCGAAAGTCTGAGGACGAGACGCTTGTCACACTCGAAAAGCAGTTAGAGGCTGAACAGGGTCGAAAATTCTGTCTGAATTCGTTTCTATTGTTACGGGATAGTTCCGAGTTAGGGAAAGACGAACCTGCGAAGTGGGTGGAAAAAAATATGTTGGTGTATAACATTCTCCGTTTGGATTGGCACGAAAACACAGAAGACGGTTCCACCAGTCAACTCTTCAACGATGAAAAATCGTATTTGGATTTGATGTTTGAGAAAGCTGGAATTCGGCAGTTTTAATGTTGAAAATCACCATTTTCCTATTGTATAATAGTAATGGTTATTATTCCTCTGAATTTAGGCAAAAAGGAGGTAAAACGATGGAAAAATCAACGACTATCCAAGAGATTGTGGAGCGGTTAGACAAACTCACGCCTGTGCAACAGAAACAGATTTTAAATTCTGTTCTCTCTTTTTTAGGTGAACCGATAAGAGGCACCCCAGTTACGGAACTACTGAAATTTGCAGGGACAATTTCAAAAGAAGATGCGGAGATCATGAAACAGACGATTGAAGAAGGATGCGGAATGGCATCGTTATCGCAAGGACAGCCTACTGAAAAGCATTGATTTCTCGGACGACCTATGATAAAATCTTTTCAAGAGATCCGTATGGACAAGAACAACACCACCGTAATCAAAAAGGAGACAACACTATGAAAATCCAACGACTATCCAAGAGATTGTACAGCGATTAGAAAACCTTTCGCCCGGACAACAGCAGGAGGTTCTAGATTTCACGATGGAACTTTCGGGTGAACTGCCAGAAGGCACATCCATTAAGGAATTTATTAAATTTGCTGGAACAATTCCATTAAAAGATCTTGAAGAGATGAAGCAAGCGATTAACGTGAATTAATTCTTGCTACCCGAGACGCACATTTTGATGAAGTCGAATCTCTACAGACAGAATACTGGTAGCCCCTACACTAACAACAGATACGGATCTTGAATATAACCGGAGACTGTTTGTAGGAACTGTGCTGCAGGCGCACCGTCTACAACACGATGGTCGAACGTTAAACTCAGTGTCAGCATGCTACGGGCAACTATCTCATCGTCGTGAACAACCGGTTTCTTCAGAATTCTCCCTACCCCAAGAATAGCACTCTCCGGTGGATTGATGATAGGTGTGAACGCATCAACCCCGAAGTTTCCGAGATTTGTGATGGTAAAGGTGCCACCTTGAAGTTCACCCGGAGTCAGTTGATTACTACGTGCCCGCTCTGCGAAACCTTTTACCTGATCAGAGATATCCGATAACCTCTCCTTATCTGCATTTCGGACGACTGGCACCACGAGTCCATCGTCCAGTGCGACTGCCACACCGATGTTAATTTCCGGCAATAGCTGAATACCGTCATCTGTGAGTGTTGCGTTGAGTCGCGGATGTTCCCGCAAGGCGTTTGCTACGACTTTAACGAGCAGATCGGTGTAGGTGAGACTTACCTCTCTCGCCTGCAGCTTATCGTTGAGCATTCCACGTAGTTCGACGAAAACCGTTGCGTCAACCTCTGTGTGAAGTGTGACGCTGGCATTGGTTTGAAGGCTCATAGTCATCCGCTCTGCGATAATTTCACGAATGCCTCCCATAGGAATAACTTCTGTTGCCTGTTGGAGAGCAGGTGTCTCTATAACGGGGGCTTCAGCGGCGGTACTCGCTTGTAACACATCGTCACGGACAATCCTGCCATCGGGTCCCGAACCGACAATTGAAATCAGGTCAACACCGTGCTCTTTCGCCAATCGCCGGGCAAGCGGTGAAGCCTTAAGCCGTGTCGTTTCTTCAATCGGAGCAGGTCCCCTCAAGTCAATATATCGCTGGACATCGCTCTCAAGAATACGTCCTCCGGGTCCAGAGGCTTTAACCTCGGTCAAGTCAATAGCGAGTTTTTCGGCAAGTTGGCGTGCTGCTGGTGACGCTTTTGGTACAACGGTCGTAGTCGATGGCGTTGCCTTGGGTTGTGCAGGTTGTACCGACGCTTGCGGTTCCGGTGTGGGGTCCACTTCAACGGGTTCGGGGGTGGCGTCCGCCTCAACGCGTGCCACTTCCTCTCCGGGTGCGCCGATAATCGCTAACAGCGCGTTGACAGGGACATTGGTACCTTCCTCAGCAAGCAATTGCGCGATAACACCATCAGTGGGGGATTCTTGCTCATGGACGACCTTATCGGTTTCAATCTCTAACAAAGGCTGTCCTTGCGTGACGGTATCGCCCTCCTTAACCAGCCATTTCCCGATTTTCCCCTTGGTCATCGTCTGATCCATCTGAAGCATTCTTAATTCAATTGCCATATTTTAATTTTTCCTTGCGTTTTTTTAATTATACCTTTCGGTTCGTTCAGCCACATTGGGTGAATACCGGTCTTCCCCGTATATCCAGCCCGGCGCGATGCTTGGGCTTACGCGCTTGAGATAACAACCACTGTAATTCCCGTGCGATTCGGTAAAACTGATTTTGCGGAAACGATTTCGTCTGTATATCCAACTCGACACAACCCTTGAACTTACTCGCTTTAACTGATGCAGAACTACTCACTATTTCATTGGCGACAGCATCATGAGTGAGCCTCAATCAATTCAATCAACAACTCAACATTTGCATCCTTTTCCAGAATAAGTGCGAATTTATGGTACTCGTCGCCCTTGAAAATCGCCTGAATGAACGGACTAAACGCGATTAAGAGTTGACTCCCCAAAAAGTTAAGCGGCTTACCAGTCTCTAAAATGAGGATTGCCGGTGCGGTTAAACCACGCCGTACAATCCACGTCGCTGCCTTTTCAAGCAGGGCGCGTTGCTCGGGCTCAGGAATATCTTCAAGGACACGCGGTATTTCGGGGTTTGGATTAAACACAGTTCTCTAATTTGGTTGTCGGTCTTCGGTCTGCGGTTATCGGTTACAAGAGGGTGTTTTTGCTTGGGTGTTTCCCTTGTTAAACGAAAACCCCTTAACTGAAAACTCTCACTGCGAGGCAAACCGATAACTGATAACCATTTCGCGAAATGTAATGGAGCAGAGCGCGAAGGTCCATCACTTATAGTAAAGCCCGTAATTAATTATACATTTTTATAATTTCATCAATGGATTTCTCAGCGTTGTATTGACGGATGCGTTTGATAATAGCGAAATCCTTCTCAATGGGGTTCAACTCCGGTGAGTAGGGTGGCAGAAATAACAAACTCGCTCCTGTCGCTGCGATCAAATCCGCAGTTTGCCAACCTTTGTGGAAGGAGGCATTATCCAAAATCACAACGTGCTTGTTGTTGAGCAAAGGACACAACATCTCCGAGAGCCATGTGTTGAACGCAATCGCATCACAACTGCCCTCGAAAAGCACAGGCACCCTGAAACCTGCCTCAAACCGTGCCGCAATCAACGTCGTGCTTGTATATCGGTTGCTTGGCACTTTCGCAGCGACACCCATCCCTTTGGGGGCATAAGCATACTCGCGAAAAGTCGTTTCGCTGAAACCCGTCTCATCGAGATAAACCGGCACTTTGCCACCGCCCTGGGTTTCTTGCTCAAGTGCTGAGAGATAAGCATCTCGTTTCATAGGACATTGTTCTTTATAGGTGCGGGTCTTTTTTTTCGCGTGATATTGAGTTTGCCAAGCGCATAGTAGATACCGTGTCTGGAGACACCGAAATGGGCGGCACGCTCCTTTTGAGTGGCATCGGGAAAATCGCAGACATGTTGCCGCAGGGCATCATAATCAAGGGTTCGGGGACCTCGGGGACCCGGCTTTTCACACCTCAACGGGTCTTGAGCATTCAGCCACGTATAAATACACGTCCGAGAGACCGAAAACCTTCGCGAAGCTTCTGCTTTACTGCCACCCTTACTAATAAAGTCAAGCACGCATTTGCGTAAATCTGATGAATAACTCATAAGACGAAAGTATCGCATAAATCTCAGAACCTGTCAACTTATTTAAGGGCTTTACTATAAATCTCTAAGTCGCTCAGGTAATCGGCGATCTGTTTGGGTTGCCCATCAAGGGTAGTCTCCATCGCGGCGATGACAAGCACGAAACTTTTGATATTGTCCTCAATCCGCGTATCAGAGGGTTCGCCACCGTCGAGCCAATTCAGAAACTCATCAAAGAGATGCTGATGCGCTTGATACGGAATGCCCGGTGCTTCGTAGACTTCGGTCTCTCCACCGACGCGGTGGATCGTCATCTGGTTGCCGCCTGCGATTTCCACAGCACCTTCCTCAAACTCAGCACGATAGTGTTCATGGTTCCAACAGTTGACGATACCCGCCGATGAACTGTTGCCTTCATAAGAGGTATGAACACCGTTGTCCATCCGCATCACATAGAAACCACTGGAGTAATGTTGGAAACTTGACCATTCCGGATTCCATCCAAACCCGATCAAGGTTTCACAATCACCTCCTGAGAGGAACCGAAGCATGTCAAGGTGATGAACGGAGCCTTCAAAAAGGAGCCCGAAATCCATATCGTGCCGCCACGCTTTGCCCCATGAAAGATAACGACGGTAATCACACGCGTATCTCCCCACAATGTGTTGAAGCCGTCCCAATCTACCTTCATCGCGGACGCGAATCAATTCCTGTTTATTGTCTGCATAACGATAATTTTGAATAATAGCACACGGCAATCCTGTTTTTTCGGCAGTGCGCACCATCGCTTTTGCTGCGTCTAAGGTGTCCGCAATCGGTTTTTCACAGATAACAGGCATCCCATTTTCCATAGCCGCAATTGCGGCAGGACTATGAAATTGTGGTGGAACAGCAATACCACAGAAATCAGCCTTGACTTCTGCACATGCCTCGTTAAAGTCTGTGAAGAGTTGTGAGGTGCCGAGCCCCAATGCCTCGCCCTGCGCTGTGAGGACATCTGTACTCACATCCGCTAAGCCAACGATTTCGATCCGGTCGCTGAAATTATTCGTAAAATTGTTAATCCAGCCACCAGCCATACCACTGCCACCAATCATTAAACATGTTCGTTTTGCCATATTTTTAATTTTCCTTGCGGGTTGATTAGGTTAGTTTTCTTGGAGTGATCTCCCCCATATATCCAGCCCGGCGCGATGCTTGGGCTTACGCGCTCTGTCTAACTCCTAACTTTCAGCTTACAATAAAAATAAAAATCACTGTGCCTGAGGGTGTTCCTAATAAGTAGATTTTTGCATCAGTTTGCCACGTAAGACATAATCGTCCTTACCGCGTCGGACACGCTCAAGTTCCGTATCGGTAGCCTCACGCCGCACTTTTGCTGGAACTCCCATTGCGACAGCACCCGGTGGGATTTCTTGTCCTTCGCGGACAAGCGTGCCAGCCGCAACAACGGCATTTTCGCCAATCACCGAACCCGTTAGGAGAATCGCCCCCATGCCGATGAGTGCCCCATCTCCAATAGTGCAACTATGGAGGATCGCACCGTGCCCGATCGTAACGTCATCGCCGATAAGACACGGAATTTCTTTGTCCATGTGTATCACTGCACCGTCCTGAACGTTGGTGCGACACCCGATTCGGATCGGTTCCAAATCTCCGCGGAGCACGCTGTTAAACCAAATGCTCGATTCTTGCCCAATCGTTACATCGCCAATAATCATGGCCCCTGGAGCGACAAAAACAGAGGCGTGTACATTTGGTGTTATGCCTTCATATTCTATCAACATTTTCCCTTCTTTCTTTTTTAAGAATTTTATTTTACAATCAACATCCGCCGCGTCGCAGTAAATGCGCCTGCCGTCAATGTATAAAAATAGACGCCGCTTGCTACAGGTTCACCGAAGGCGTTCCTGCCATCCCAATATGCTGCCCGGCTTCGGTACTGATACAGTCCCGCCGGTTGATACCCTATCGCCAAGGTTCGTATCAACTTTCCATCAATAGAATAGATGTGCAACGTGACACCGGCGTGTTCAGCCAACTGATACGGCATCCACGTCTCTGGATTAAACGGGTTTGGATAGTTGGCAAACAATGCCGTTTTCTCTGGAACGAACAGTGCCAGTAGGTGTTCAAGTTTCGCGATTCCGCGTTGGAAGGGAGGCGATCCGTCGTCTGCTGCACGCAAGATGTCCAATGCCTGCATAATCGTTTCAGGTGTGAGATTGGTAGTCCCAACACGATAAGGTGCAGCGGGGGCGTCACCCTCACCGAGGTGTTCAGCAACGAGGGCTGCGTCTTTGCCATCAACAACGCCATCGCCATTAACATCAGTGCGCGGATTCTCCGGTGGCCTCTGCCCCAAAGCGACTGTCACTAAGAGCAGATCCCCGGCATCGGTTACACCATCTTCATTGACATCCCATGCGGGTCTCGCGACGCGTCCCTCCACAACGATAATAATCTCTGGCGGTGTCGCCGGAATCGTCTCACCCGTGTGAGTCCCGGCTTGGAAGTTACGGAGTCGCAATCGAGTCTTCCCAGCCACCTTTGCTGTGAATGACACCGAGAGGAGCGTGCCTTCTCCGTTGACCGCGCCTTCGGAGAGCCGCGCCGCTTTCACACCAATGATTTCACCGAGTTGGTTGTTAATTGTGACTTTCGGAAAGAACGTGCGTCCGCTGTCTTGCTTCAGGAAATCGCCCTCGCTGACACGATTTGCTTTCAGCACCGCCGGATTGAATGTCACATCGCCTTGCCAGCCAGCGAAATCTGAAACCTTTTCAGCTTGGAGTCGGATCGTAAAGGTATCACCGACCTGAACCTGCGGGGTCTCGGTGGAAAAGGTGAATCGGGCACCAGGGGCTAACACCGTATAGTCGGCATCCGGTGCGAACCCAAAAAAGCCACTCCACCAACCACCGCCAGCATGAACGGCAACTAATAATACATTTTTCCCTTGTTTCAACGTGATCGGGAAAAACTCTTGGTAATCGTGTGCCCAACTCCAACTGAGTTTTTCGCGAACCAACTCACCATTGAGCCAAACTTTGTGATTATTATCACTCCCGGCAAACAAGTAAGTTTTCTGTTGCCGCGGTGAATATAACACAACCGATCCATAGGCAACATGGTTGTTTATATCGCCTGTTGCGATACCTAAATCATTCGCCATGTTATTCATGTTATTTCCATGTCGTGGGTCAATCTTGTGAGCTGTCCAGACCGCCTTATCTACAGGGTCTCCTTGTATTGCACCATGGGTCGACACACCGAGTTCTGAGACTTTACCATTACTGGCTTGAGCCAGTAAATCGGTGCCGTTGAGAAAATTGCCTTGGGGGAGCACGACCCACAACCAGGGTCCTGCTATTTTCGGACCACCTTGTGGGAAGCCTGGATTATTACCGAAACTTATATTTATCTTTTCAAGTAACTCTTCTAAAGGCGAAAGGTCGGTGATGGCATTGTGGTCAAGAACCAAATTTTTCAAACGCGTTAACGCCGCCAGCGGAGAGACATCGATGATAATGTTGTCTCTGAGATTTAGATGTGTCAAAGCTTTTAGAGACATCAACGGCGATATGTCCGAGATCAAGTTATCCATTAATGTTAGCGATGTCAATTGTGTTAAGGCTTCAAGTCCGGAGAGGTCTGAAATTTCGCAATTGTTGATTTCCAATCGTCTCAAACTTTTCAATCCGTTCAGAGACGAGAGACTCGATAGCGACCTATTATTACTAACTTCTAACCACCTCAATCGTGGCACGTCTGCCAAAGGCGAAAAGTCAGATATCTGTGTGTTCCATGCGCGTATCCCTTCCAAACTCTGCAGTCCCGAAAGCGCGGAAACATCCGATATAGGGTTGCCCTCAATCCCGAGCCCGTTCAGTTTTATGAGTTTCGCAAGTGGGGATAAATCGCGGATGGTGTTTTCCTCAAGACCGAGCCAGTCGACGTTGATTAAGCCCGCGAGCGGAGATACGTCGGTTATTCTGTTTCCTCGGAGCTTGATGTTATTGAGTCGGGTTAATCCTGTCAACGGGGTGAGGTCGGAAATCTCGTTGTGGCGTAATTCTATCCGTTCCAGACGCGTCGCATGCTCAAGACCTCGTAGATCCCGGATGCCTCTCTCGTCAGCAACAAGCGTCGTCAATCTTGCGGCGATGTCCTCCGTCGTCAGCGAGGCAGGGGCTTTTCCCAACCTTTCTGCAATCGCAGCGCGCAGGTTCTCATCCGGAACCGGATGCCCAAAAACAATGATCTGTGTCTGCGTCTGCGTTTGATCCTCTATCACTACCGGTGCCACGCACTCATCACCATACACACACGCAACCACCTCCGAAAAGTTAGACGCCCACACATCACGCTTGACATTCCCACCACGGGTCAATAGACCCGTCAAGCCTAAATTCTGTAAACTCGGCTCTTGACGTATCTTTGAAACGAAGATCGCCTCTTCCAAACCAATAGATGCCGCAGCGTAGGACGGAGTGAGGGGTTCCTGAAACGCCTCATGGAACAGATGCACAGGTTCAATACCCCCTGAAACACCTCCCGTCTTGTCAAGGGCGACCTCGTAACGCTCCGTATCCGCCTGAACAAGCGCATCCAGCACCGATTGTTCTACATACAAACGCAACGCATGATCCCGGTCATAAGCCGGACGCGCTGTCTCTTCTATCACCACACGCACACCATCTTCAAACGTCTTCATCCCCTCCGTGTGGCAACCGATACACGACAGACCGTTCCGAACCGCAGGATCCTTCGCCGCTGGATTCGACACGATCGCCGTCGGCGCAACATCTATCCGATTCCCTTGACCATCGGCAATATAATACGCCTGTAAACCGTTCGGTAAGTTGAAGATCACCTCACCCCCATCGCGCTCGAAAGATAACGGGTGCGTGAAGATATCCCGTGCCCCCGCGCTCCCCGCAAAATCGTGGCTCTTCCAATACGCGCCATACCGAAACGTGTGCCGTTCCACAACGCGATTGTGGTTCGAGACACCCGAATCGTTCGTCCCTGCACGCCAGACGCTGATGCCCGGGGCACGCTGCAGATTCCGAGCCACATCTATCCCAAGTTCGCGCTCCAACTCTCGCTCCGTCTCCGGCAAGGCGAGGATGTCGTGATACAACGGCGGTAACGATGCCGTCGCAAGAAACCAATCCGCTTGCACAAACGGCACTTCAGACGCCGTTCCTTGCTGAAGTCCCACGAGTTTTCGCTGCAGACTCGCGTGGGTCGTCGCATCAAAGTCAATCCGATACGGATAGGCATCCTCAATCTGTGTCCATGCCGCTCGGAGATCCCATTCATAATCGCGGAGATCAATATAGAAGATCGTCCGTTGGGGATCAATCGGTTCCGGCTTGATAATTGTGAACCCCCAAGAGAGGCTGTTGACTAACTTCGAGAGTGCCACTTCAGCTGCACGCAGCGTCTCGGGCCCCTCACCGGCGTTATAGAGATGCGTAGTCGTGAAATACCGGGCGTAAGGTCGGTTAAAAGCATCCAGGTCGCTAAGGTGTTCTTGAATAGCCGTCAGCATAGCATCAGTCGTGATGAAGGAGACATCGTGCTGGATGTCCCAACTCGGTGCGCCTGCGAGAATCCAGTTCCCGATGGTCAGGATCGCCTCTGGAGAAAGCTGCGGTTGATTCAGAGGCATGCGTCTTGCGTCATCCTTTTCAAGGAGCCGTGTATAGAGTTCAGACAGGATGGGCGTGCCTGGGACAACGGCACCTGACTGAATCAGTCCTGCTGCGGAGTCGATAACGAGGGCCTCTTTAAAAGGACCATGCTCACCGTGGCAGCCGAGACAACTCTGTTGAAAAATCGCATACGCTTGTTGTGCAACGTTTTGTTGGGCGGACACCGAAGAACCGAGGAGAAGAAATATTAAAAGAACGAAGGAGAAGTATCTGGTAGGTTTCATCGTTAATTTCCTTTATTTTCGGATAAGCATTTTACCTGTCCCTGTAAAATCGCCAGCGGTGAGCGTAAAAAAATAGAGTCCACTAGCGACCGGTTCACCGAGTGCGTTCTTGCCGTCCCAATACGCGGCACGACTCTTGTCTTGATACATGCCCGCCGGTTGATGTCCTAAGACCAACGTTCGAACAGCGCGCCTATCTGCTGTATAGATGTCAATTCGTACTGCTGCGTCTCTGGCAAGTTGGTAGGGTATCCACGTCTCCGGGTTAAATGGATTGGGATAGTTTGCGAGTAGCGTCGTCCGTTCGGGCTGTAATGATGCTAAGAGTTGTTGGAGATTCGCTATCCCTTCCCGGAAGACACGCGATCCGTCGTTTTCAACCGCAGCAAGAGCGATCCACGTTTCTATCATCGCCGGGGAGACAGCGTTACCCATGGCAACGGCAGAAGGTGCAGCACCTGTCGCGGCGTTCATACTTTCTGCGATACGCGTGAGATCGAGGATGTTCACCTTGCCATCGTTATTGATGTCAGTTCGCGAGTTCCGAACGCCTGTTTTTCCAAAGTCTTGTGCCACGAGAATTAGATCCAGAATGCTCACCCGTCCATCCTGGTTGACATCCGATCGCGGCAGGTCTACGACAATACGCTTCTCCGTCGGGTTCACGGTATAGGCAGTTCCTGCTTCAAAGCCAAAAAATCCACTAAACTCCCCGTGTCCATTGTTGTCAATCGCGACTAACAACACATTCGTCCCACGTTTGAGGATAACAGGGAACGCATCTTGATAATCGTTTGCGCCCCGATCAACGAGTGCCTCATGAACCAACTCGCCATTCAGCCAAACTTTGACGGCATCACCGCTGCCGACGAGCATCGTTGTTTCCTGTTCCCGCGGGGATTGCAAGGAGACCGACCCGTAGACGATATGATCATATATCTCCCAGCCGGTTCCCCATCCGAGGGCATCCGTCATTTCGTTGATGTTATTATGACTCGTCGCCGAGAGCGTATGCGCCCTCCACTTGCTGTTTCCGACAGATTTTCCCTCTTTTGCACCGACGGTCGCCACGCTTTGCTCTGTGATAACCCCCCCACTTGCTTCTGCCAGAAAATCTCGACTGCCCAGCCAGGTGCCCGGTAGAATCACCCATAACCACGGACCCGTTATTTTCGGTCCCGCGGAGGGAGTGCCGTTGTAGTTATGTACAGACGTGCCTTGCGGGATACTGGGATTGCCGCGTTTGGAGATAACCGTCTGCTCAGATAATTCGGATAACGGTGAGAAATCCGAAATCGAGTTGTGTTCAAGATACAATCTACGCAAGTTGGTCAGTCCTGACAGCGGAGAGATATCTGTGATCTGGTTGTCTTTGAGATTTAGAGATGTCAAGCCTGTCAAACTTGCTAACGGTGAGATGTCCGTTATCTGGTTGCCGGCGAGATACAACTCTCGCAAATTCGTAAAATCCGCCAAATCCGAAAGGTCGGAGAGTTCACCGCCACAAATATCTAACGATGTCAGTTTCGGCAATTCCGCCAAGGCAGAAACGTTGAATATCGGCGTACCCCAAGATTGGTATCCGGTCAAACTGATTAACCCCGACAGCGGTGATAGGTCGGCTGATGGATTTTCGCCCATCCATATCCTGTCGAGTTTTATCAGCCCCGAAAGAGCGGAGTAGTCGGTTATCACGTTACCGCCGATGTCCAAACCATCCAATTTGACTAATCCTTCAACAGGAGAGAGGTCGGCGATCAAGTTATACGGAACTATCAGCCAACGAAGGTTGATTAACCCCGCAACAGGGGATAAATCCTTTATCACGTTATGCCGGAATTCTACAGTATGCAAGCCCATCAATGTTGACAGGGGCGATAAATCGCTTATCAAATTGTTGTTACATCTTATTTCTTCAAGTTCCGTCGCAAACTCGAGTCCTGTCAAATTCCTGATATTCGCATCATGTGCAATAAAGTGGGTCAACTTTTCCATGTCTGCTCTCGCGATTGTCGCGCGAGGGGCTTTACCGAGTGCCTCTGCAATCGCAGCGCGCAGGTTCGCATCCGGGATGTTCACGGTTTGTGCCGAGGCGTTTAATGCTATTATAGAAAATATTACACAGGATACAATAAAGATGATTCGATGTCTCACAAGAAAATCTCCTTTGTGAAAAGTTCATCAGGATGCTCGAAACCCATAAAACCCGTTATGCTATGGAGGCACAGATTGACAGTCTATGCTACAGAAGAGGGCATCTCGGTGGCAACCTTTACCCATTTTCTCAAATTGTCCAAACTTTAGTATCAACTTAGTGCGGGTTATAGGATTCAGTCTGGGAATAGACGAAATCCGTTCTTTGTATTACATACGCAGTCGCTACTGTGCAACCAACAACCTACGGAGGTTCCCTACTCCCCAACTATAAGATATTACGAATACACCCGCAAGGAAGATTGCCAACCCAATAAACACAATGAAACTTTCCGTGTACCACGCTACTACCGGCGCGAGAACAAGTGCAACATCAACGATAAGCGTCACTGTGAATGTTAAAACTCGCAAGATCGGTTTCGATTGATGTGTCAATTCTGCCATCCACGACAAAGTCCCAATCGCTGTATTCAAGGCACACGCAGTCGGGAGTGTTAAGATAGGTGTTAGCAGTACCGGTATCCAAGCATCTGTCGGTATTTGGAGCAGACAAACGGCAAACAGGGACCAGAATTCAGCATAAATTAATGCGCAGAAAAGCGCAGTCAGGAATTTACTCGTGAACACTAAATTAGGCGGAACAGGGGCGGCTTTCAGCATCCACCACGTCTTCGCTTCATCTCGAAGACCGTTACAGCTGATGCCGAAGGTAATAAGCATGCTATAAAGAATTATTTGCACCGTAAGAACCAGCCCAGCGTTCGTATCTGCGCTACCTTCATACACGAATAAGACAGCGATGTGAACTACCAAAAATAGTGTAAGCATCACAACGGCAATTAAGCGTCCACTGTGCCGAGCGAAAATGAGAAAGTCCTTTAGCATCATAGACCGTATCTTACCACGCCCGAGCGTTCGCCACATACGTTCCAAATGCGATACCTTAGAATCATCGGTGCTCCGCACCGGTTTACGCTTGGAAACTTTCAACCGCCGAATGTTTTCCCACCCGCGCTGATAAATTAGCTGCGCGACGAGCGTTGCCATCCCAACAGCGGCGAGGCTTCCACCGATACCTCCGAGTGCCCATCTCAATCGGGCCCCTATTGTGGATTCAGTCACCCAACTCAACAGCAGCTTTCCAATCCACTCGTGTGGGTACCACGAGGCAGTCGTATCCACCGCCCTCTCAGAAGCCCAATTGAGCAAAAATTGCTTTATGTGGATGGGTTCAAACTCGAAAAACAGTGTCAACGATAATAGAAAACCCACTGTTACGCCGATTGCAGTGCCGAGGACCTTGAGTGTTGCGAGGAGCCACCCAGATGAAAAGAAACGCGCAATCAACATTACGCTGATGGTAACATAACCTGCGATCATTACCAAAAGACACAAGCACACCGGAAATAGTACGGCGTAAAAATGCCATGGTAATTCAAATATCAGACCGAATGCCACCCACGGAGGTCCCAAAAAACAGAGGATACTCAGAAAGCGAGCGATAGTGAGATGAATGAACTTATATCCGAAAATTGCGATCGGTCGAATCGGTACAGCGTGTAATAATGCGGTGTCTGGTGCCTCGTATAAACTTTTCAGTGAACTCTCCATCAATTCCTTGGCAACGACAATAATCCCGAATACCATGAATCCATTAATTACACCCAGCAGAAGCGTCGGATCTGCCTCAGTAAGCCGTAAATGCGTGAAAAGAGAGTTACCCAACACCGATAGGGCGACGATGAAGACGAGGTAACCGATACCCTTTAAAGCGGCTTTTCGCCATGCATCCCCACCGTGCCTAAGACCATTCAACCACCCTTGCAAATCCGTCCTTAGCAGAATTATCACATTTTTTAGCATTTTTTAACTATTGGCTGGTGACTGCCCTCCATTACATTTCGGGCAGGTAGTTGATCTTCCCAAACGGATATGTTAGAGGTCTGCCGTAAGATCGAGAAAAATATCCTCAAGTGTCTCTGTCCGGTTATGGCTAACATCAACGGGTCGTCCATGGTATCCCTGCTTCTTCTGCTGCAATTCCGCAAGGGTTCCGACAGCAATAAGTTGTCCCTTACTGATAATACCGACGCGATCGCAAATACGCTCGGCAATTTCAAGGATGTGTGTTGTCATAAATACAGTAGAACCTCGCTCACACCGTTCGCGCAAGATTTCCCTGACAGTACGGGCACTCCTCGGATCGAGACCACTGGTCGGTTCATCGAGGAAAAGAATTCGTGGATGGTGTACAAGAACCGAAATGAGCAGGATCTTCTTCTGCATGCCATAAGAATACCCTTTGATCTGGTCATCAGCAGCATCGGCAAGTTCAAGTTGCTCAAGGAGCACGCCCATCTCATTTTCGGCTTGCTCTGATGGCACTTCATATAAATCCGCTATCATACGGACAAACTGTCTACCACTCAATGCTTCATAAAGTTGAGGCGTATCCGGCATCAATCCAAGAATCGCTTTCGCCTTTAAACTCTGCTTCTGAATGTCATAACCGCCAAGCGTTGCAGTGCCAGATGTTGGACGGAGTAAGCCCGTCAGCATATTGATTGTTGTCGTCTTTCCTGCCCCATTCGGTCCGAGGAATCCAAATATTTCACCGGCATCCACCTCAAGTGTCAATGCATCTACAGCACACAATTTACCGAAATATTTCGTCAAACTCAAGGCTTTAATCATCATTAAGAAACCGTGCTGCTCTGCGAGAAAGTCCAGACCTAACCGGAAACCGATGCCCCTCTAATAGAGCAATCACAGCGACATCTATGGTCAAAAGATTATTTGTGATTATTGTCCAAAACGTCACTTTTAAGCTCTGCAAGCATCTGGTCGATGTTGGAACTATCTACGTTTTTTTCCACATCAACAGCATCGCAGCGACTTCGGTTTTCCCAAATTTCTGCTTTTTCTTCCGCCATTTTCAATTTCTGTTCAGCCTGTATCAAAGCAGTGGAAATCCCATTTTCCGCTGCCGCGATTAATTTATAGAGTCCAGCACGTGTCTCCGCTTGCTTTTGACAGTGGGACAGGGTTTCAGCGTGTTCCGCTGCATTCTGGAATTGCTGATAAAATTCGTGAAGTGCTGTTTTGAGGGACGTTACGACTGCTTTCTGAGCAGCAATTTGGCGTTTATAACTGTCCGCGAGATTCAGATGGTGTCGCTTGCGTTGTTGCGCTTCGCTTGCACGTGCCACGTCTCGATTCTGCAAAGCAGCGTCAGCCTTTTCACCCCATACATTCGCAGTATCAACAGCCTCCTGACAGGCGCGTTTGAGTCTCTGTTTTTCTGCGATTGCTATTGCTACCAGATCTTTCGCTTCATCGAGCCGCACTTTCATGTCAACGATAGTTTTCTCAAGCAGTGGTTCGGCATCGTTCACTGATTCCAGAAATTGGTTTATATTTTCTCGAATCTGTTCTGAAATTTCCTTAAGTGTTTTCATTATCCGTGCCTCCATCGTTCATTATATTCAGTTTCTCAATGAAAATCAAGCGGAAACTTCTATCTTTAGTAAGATCCAGTTTCCCTTTGCACCTACCGTTACAACGTAGAGTACCCTTCTTTGAATAAAGATGGTCAAAGAACAGTTTCTGATTTTTGGAACGGAATGAGAACATTAGACCCCGCTTTCTATCTGCGGCGTGCACAGGGTCGCATAATCAGCATTGATGAGTTCGACACCATAAGGAGCCATTCTACCCATAATTAGGCTAATTGCGGGAATATTATTATCGATTAAAATTGAGGAGCGATTGTGCAGCGCCGCGGCTTCACCGAGCGTACCACTTCCAGCAAAAAAATCTAAAAGTGTATCTCCGGGTGATGAATGCACCTTGACAACGCGATTAAGAACCCCAAGCGGCTTTTGCGTGGGATAGCCGGTTTTTTCACCTCCATTAGTAGCAACAATGGTATGCCACCAGACATCGGTCGGCGTTTTGCCACGTGCCGCTTTCTCTTTGCCGACCAACCCAGGTGCCATATACGGAATTCTATCCATCTCGTCGAAATTGAAGGTGTAGTACTCCGGTGTTTTGACATACCACAAGATGCTATCGTGTTTTGCGGGCCACCTCGACTTGGGCCGCCCGCCATAATCGTAAGCCCAGATAATCTCGTTGATAAAAGACTCTCGTCCGAAAATCTCATCAAGCATTACTTTACAATAATGCACCTCGCGGTAATCAATATGGAGGAAAAAACTACCGTGCGGGTGCAGCACACGATATGCCTCTTCAAAACGCGGTCTCAAAAACCGTAAATAAGCATCTGAACTTTCAAACTTATCGGTGTAATGCGTGGTCTTGCCTGTGAGGGTTCGGTATGTTTTACCTTGAAAGCCGACCCGATCACCATCGGCATCAAGTTCTACCTGAATCTCCGTGCGCTGTTGGAGTTTTCCCGTGTTAAACGGCGGATCAATGTAAATCAGATTGATGCTTTCATCAGAAACATACTTCTGAAGAATTTCGAGGTTGTCGCCATAATAAAGTTGATGTTTAGACATTTGATCTCCTGTTCGGTATACTGTAGGGTGTGAGCGATCTTTCTCCCGTTAGATGTAAAAAGAGTATCGATTCCAGTTCTCAACACCACTTGCGAACTCTCTTCTGTCTCCCCAAGCAAAATTATACCAGCGTTATGGCAATATATCAAGATTATGTTCACGAATGTTTATGTGCATGAGATTTTTCTTGACTCCACACAATTTTTCGTGTAAAATTTTAAGAGCGGTATTGCCAGACTTATAAAGAGACGTAAACCTCATGCGCATCCTGAACCTGAATCGTAAACTCAAAAGTGCCAAACGTCTGCCTGAGATTGTTAGCATCCTGGCGAGACACGGCTTCGGACATATCATCTCTCAAATCTTTGAGCGAGGACGGACAAGTCGTTTCAGACTCAAAAGTATGTTCACGCGGAAGGCGAGAGAAGAGACCCACTCCCAAAAATCGAGATGGTGGGACTTCCGAAATGCGAGAAAGGATTCAGATGAAAACACCTCAGGGACACTCCTATCTGTTCCAGAGCGTTTGCGACTTGCGTTTGAAGAGTTGGGACCAACGTTCGTTAAATTAGGGCAAGTTCTCAGCACCCGAGTGGACATTCTCTCTGAACTCGTCGGACAGGAAGACGCATTGGCGTGGAGCACCGAGTTCCAGAAACTGCAACGGCACGCACAGTCGTTCGATTTCTCAGAGGTGCGCACTACCATTGAAGAGGAATTTGAATTGCCGCTTGAGAAGGTTTTCTTAACCTACGAACAGCAGCCATTCGCGGCGGCTTCAATCGCACAGGTGCACGCAGCAACGTTAGAGACAGGTGAACCGGTAGTCGTTAAAGTCCAACGTCCACGCGTGGCAACGATTATTCAGACGGATCTCAACCTATTGATGGAGTTAGCAGAACGGCTCGAAAATCAAGACCCAGAGATGCACCTGTTCAAACCAACTGAGCTCGTCCGCGAGTTCTCACGCTCGATTCGGAAGGAGATCGATTTTACAATCGAAGCCGCAAATACGGATGCTTTCCACCAGAGGTTCGCAACGTCCCTGAAGGTGAAAATCCCCAAAGTTCATTGGGAATTCACGAATCGTCGTGTTTTGACTTTGGAACGGATCGACGGTGTGCCAATCAACGCAATCGCGCAATTGGATGAGATGGGGTTTGATCGGGCGGAACTCGCTGAGACACTCGTGGAAATGTTCTATACGCAAGTGCTGAACGATGGATTTTTTCACGCGGATCCGCATCCGGGGAACATTTTCGTTTTAGAGGATGGACGGATTGGACTGGTAGACTTCGGCATGGTGGGTAGGATAAGCAACGATATGCTTCAGCATATCTGCAGTTGGCTGAGTGCCGTGTTAACCAAAGACGTAGATGCGGTCGTTAGAAGCTACATCCGAATGGGTATTCTGGGGGACGGAACAGACATCGCAGCGTTAAAGTTAGAAATGTACGATTTTTTGGAGCGTCATTTCAATATGCCTCCGAGCAAACTTCGTCTCGGCGAGGTAATTCACGAAGTCTTTAACGCATCATTGCGCCATCAAATTCATGTACCGCCAGCCTTTTTAATGCTCGGTAAGACTGTTGCGACAGTTGAATCGGTTGTGATGAAACTGCATCCTGACTTCGATATCTTGAAATTCAGCGAACCGTATATCGCACAATTTCTCGTCCAAAATTTTGGAAGTAAACGATGGGAACGACAGATAGCAGATTCTATGGAAGATTTCACGGAATTGGTCCGTGAAACGCCTCTTCAATTGCATCGTATTTTGCAAAAATTACAACGAGGTACTCTTAAATTTGAACTTGAGCATCTGAGCCTTGAAGCAGTGATTAAGGTATTCGATCGAGTCGTCAATCGGATCGCTTTTAGCCTCATCATTGCCTCATTGATTGTAGGCTCGTCGATCATCCTACAAGTCGCTGAAATTTGGGAATGGAAGTTTTTTCTCGGCATCATGGGTTATCTGACTGCAACTTTTTTTGGATTCGGATTGGTAATCTCTATTTTACGTTCAGGTCGTTTCTAATTTTTTAATTATTCCTTACGGATACGTCATAGTATCTGTGAACTTAACAATTTTCGTGTTCGAACTGAAGAAATTACAGAAACTCAATAGTTAGAAAATCAGAAATCTGCCTGTAATGACATGGAGGGATTTTTGCTTGGGTGTTCCTTAGCCCAAGAGCAATCGTTTAAAAATGGCAATTTTACTCGGATTAGATGTCGGTGATACACGCATTGGGGTTGCGCTCAGTGACGCGCTCGGTATTGCGGCACATCCACTGTGTACACTAACCCGAAAAAATCGGCAGGTTGATTTAATTGCTATCTCGGATCTCGTCTCCATCCACCAGGTGGAACGTGTCGTCATCGGTTTGCCCATCTCTCTCGATGGTTCTATCGGCACGCAAGCCAAGAAGGTCCAGAAGTTTGCTGAACGCTTGTCGCACACAATTGACATTCCGATCGAATTTCAGGATGAACGTTTTACAACTGCTGAAGCAGAAGAGATTTTGAGCGAACTTAACAAAGACACAAAAGCACAGAAAGAACTTATTGACGAGGTGGCAGCAGTAATTATTCTCAGAGACTATTTGAATCAAAACCCGGAGAGCGATCCTGCCACACCTACAGAGCATTCCTGATTTATCCATTAGGATACGCCAAGGTGTTACGCCGGAGTCTCCAACAATTTTCTAACCCGGGTCAAATGATTATCGTTCCACGATGGTCTTCCTAAGAAACATAGGATAAAAAGTATTCGTGCGTTCTTAGCGAAAACCAGGGTCCCCACCCGTTACTGGAAAGGGGAAGCAGAGTGTGATGGAGCAGAGTCAGAGGACCCATCATTTAAAGAATCATGAAAATACATGGGGTCTGCACAAACAGAGCAGGGAGTAGAAGATAAATCTGTTCAATCACCAGATAGTCAAGCTACCTCTCTCTGGAAAACACGAAAAATTAAGATCGGCATATTGACGCTATGCTGTCTTGGTGCTCTTTGCCTCATTGTCTTGTTGATTGGAGCATCCCTGACGCTACCACCAACATCGTCAAAAGAGGTTGTCAA
Source organism: Candidatus Poribacteria bacterium (assembly GCA_965232545.1). GTDB lineage: Bacteria > Poribacteria > WGA-4E > WGA-4E > WGA-3G > WGA-3G. Next base: position 4,274,156 of record OZ246979.1, on the reverse strand, counting down.
CTTTGATGTGCCAGTAGGGAGCAGTTCGCGCGCAATAGCAAAGCGATTAATTGAACAAAAGTTAATACGCAGCGAACACGCCTTTCGTTTAGCTGTCCGATACAGAGGGACTGGTAGACACCTACAAGCTGGAACTTATGCGTTACGGCGAAACATGGCGTTGTGGGATCTACTCGATGAATTTGAAAAGGGACAGGTTACACTGGTTAGTTGGACAGTGCCAGAAGGTTTAACGACATCCGCTATTGCCGAACTTTGGGAAACGAGCGGCTTTGGCACAGCCGAGGCGTTTCAGAAAGCTACTGAAACCCCGCGTTTGTTGGAGTGGTATGGACTTACAGACAAAACTGTGGAGGGCTATCTTTTTCCGAATACGTACAAATTCGCGAAAGGCACAACAACTGAGAAGGTTGTTGAGATGATGCTTAATGAATTTAAACAGCAATGGACGGAAAAATTTGACGAGGAAGCAGAAAATTTAGGGCGTACCCGTCACGAAATTGTAACGCTTGCCTCTGTCATTGAAAAGGAAGCACAAGTTAGACTCGAACGCCCCCGTATTTCAAGTGTTTTTCATAACCGGCTTACACGAAAGTGGAAACTTCAGGCAGATCCAACGGTGCTTTATGCCTTAGGGAACCCAGAGAGCCCCTTAACGAAAACCGATCTGCAGGTTGATTCGCCTTATAACACGTATAAATACAAAGGTTTGCCTCCTGGTCCTATTGCGAATCCAGGTATCGATTCAATTATAGCTGCACTGCGACCCGAAAAAACAGACTATCTCTATTTCGTGGCAATAGGTGAAGGAAAGCACCACTTTTCAAAGACGCTTTCAGAACACAATAGGATGATACGAAAAATGCGGCGTGCTCCTAAATAGTCGTCGGTTATCAGTTCCAGAGTAGGTCTGTAACGATCACCACCTCTTGGAATACTCCAAACCAAAACACAGGTAGATTGTTACAGACATCCCTTAACTCTCACGGTAAGGCAAACTGATGACTGACAACTACTAAACAGAAAGTGACAAAAGCGAATGGCAAAAGCTGATTCACAGCAAACAATTCAGAACGAAATAACAATGACAGGAAAAGGGTTAATGTTAGGGGAATCCGTGATGTTAACCTTGAAACCAGCACCGGCAGATTCCGGCATCGTCTTCCGACGTGTGGATATGGCTGGTGCGCCTGAAGTGAAAGTATGTCAGGAAAACTGGGCAGATATTCTGCCACGATGTACCAGTTTACGTAACGGTGATACAACGGTTAGCAGCATCGAACACATCCTCTCAGCACTCGGCGGTCTCGGCGTTGACAACGCGACGGTGGAACTTGACGCGTCAGAACCTCCTGGGCTTGATGGGAGTGCGGCACGATACGTCGAAAATATCCAAGCAGTAGGGCTTGTCTCACAAGATGCCCCACGGAAGTTTATTGAGGTCACGGAACCGTTCGCGCTTTCTGTAGGGGATAAGCAACTCGTGTTGCTACCTGCCGACGCTTTAGAGGTGACGTTCGTTTATGCACATCCGCAGACGAAACCACAAACAGCAACATTCAAAATAACCGAAGAATCGTATGCTGACGATATCGCACCAGCACGGAGTTTCTGTTTCGAAAATGAAATTGAAGCCCTACAGGCACTCGGTATCGGGAAAGGGGCAAACTATGATAACGTCGTTGTTATCAATACCGCAGGTGAACCCAGCACACCACTGCGGTTTGAAGACGAGTTTGTCCGACATAAAATCCTTGATTTGATTGGCGACCTCTATTTAGCTGGACACCTACCGAAAGCACATGTTCTCGCGATGCGGACTGGACATATGTTTCATGCGGAATTTGTGCAAGCCCTCGCTGAAGCGGGCCACCTCCAACAGGTACCAGTTCAAGAACCGATTGAGGTAATGGATATCTATGAAGTGTTGCCGCACCGGCATCCGATGTGCATGGTCGATAGAGTTATTGAATACGAAAGCAAAAAGCGCGCTGTAGGCGTTAAGAATGTGACTTATAACGAACCAATTTTTGAGGGACATTTCCCGATGCGCCCTGTGATGCCGGGTGTGCTACAGATTGAAGCCCTCGCACAACTCGCTGCATGGCTTGTGCTTCGAGACATCGGTAAGGAAGGTGAACTTGGCTATTTTCGCTCAATCAACAAGGCAACATTCCGACGCGCTGTCATTCCGGGGGACCAACTCCGACTGGAAATAGAGGTCGCACAACTACGAAGCAGAATTGCACGCATCGAAGGTCGCGTTTACGTAGGAGACGAACTCGCTACAGAGGCAGAACTATCAATCGTATTAGCATCTGCCTGATTTATGGCTTTCGGCTTTCGGCTTTCGGCTTTCAGCAAAGAGGGTTTCCTAACGACCAGCAGTTCCCTATTTGATTTGAGAGTTCCAGAAAACCGAAAGTGGGTCCGCCGACGGCTGATTGCCGACTGCCAACTGCCAATATAAACGGAGGGGCATCTGTGTTAGAAACCAACATTCACCCTACGGCTATTATCTCTCCAAAAGCAACGTTGGAAGAGGGGGTTCAGATTGGCCCCTACAGTCTTGTCGGTGACGATGTTCATATAGGGCGCGGCACCGTGATCGGACCGCATGTTCAGATTGAGAAATGGACAACTATCGGCGAAGAATGTAAAATTTTCTTCGGTGCTACCATCGGTAACGAATCTAAAGACCTGAAGTACGGGGGCTGTCGAAGCTACGTGAAAATCGGGAATCGCAATATACTACGCGAATACGTTTCTATCTCCAGGTCATCTTTTGAAGAGGAAGCAACTATCGTCGGGGATAATAATTTGCTGATGAATTGGGTTAATCTCGCACACGACACCATCGTCGGCAATAGAATAATCATGGCGAACTTTGTCTCGCTTGCAGGGCATGTCGTGATTGAAGATGATGTTCGACTCGGAGCGCATGCGGCACTGCACCAATATGTGCGCGTCGGCAAAATGGCAATGGCAGGGGGTTTCTCAAAAATCGTGCAGGATATCCCACCGTTTGCCCTTTCCGCTGGACAACCCGCGCGTGTTCGGAGCCTGAACCGCATCGGTATCCGAACATCACGGATTAACCCTTTGTCACAACTTACACCTGAAACGCTCGCGGCGTTAAAGAAGGCATTCCGCATCTTGTTCCGATCAGGGCTACCACTCAAGCACGCCGTTGCCAGAGTCAAAGAAACGCTCGAATCAACACCAGAAGTTGAATATTTACTCACATTTATAGAGACCTCGAAACGTGGCATAGGATTCAGTCAACCGAACCGCACTCCGAGTGGTTAGCCTTTAACTTCTCTGCAGTATCTTTTAAACTCTTAAATCTGGACTATCCTCCACTAAGTTTCGGGTCAGAATCAATGCCTAAAAAAGTGGAAAAATTGGGTATTATTGCAGGTGCAGGTGAGCTGCCGGTGCTATTAGCACACGCTGTTGTTGTCCATGAACGACAACCCGTTATTATCCAAATAACAAAATCCGACGCGCAACGCTTTGCCGGAATCACATGCGAACTTCACACTTATGGGGTCGGTCAGATTCAAAAGATCACCCGAACGCTTCTTAATTCAGGCGTAAAAGAGGTTGTGATCATCGGGAAAGTCGAAAAAAACATCCTCCTTCGCCCCTTTCAAATTGACACAACAACCCTTAAAATCCTCGTACAGAACCGACGCGAAAAACCTTCCGTAATCGTCAACGCCGCACTTAACTACCTTGAATCCGCTGGACTTACCATCCTCACCCAAGATCAGTACCTCCAGCACCTTCTCCCGGAACCCAGCGTCCTAACAACTCGACAACCCACTGCAAGCCAATGGATAGATATTGAACTCGGTATCAGTACCGCCCGTCAGACAGCAAATATGGATATTGGGCAAACAGTTGTGGTTAAAAATCAGATTGTCCTTGCTATGGAAGCCATTGAAGGGACAGATGCAACTATTCAGCGTGGAGGAAACTTAGGAAGGCAAGGTGTCATTGTTGCGAAAGCCGCCGCTGAGAGCCACGATTTTCGTATTGATGTGCCGACGGTGGGCATGCAAACACTTGAGGTGCTGCATCAAGTTAAAGCGAGTGTGTTAGCAGTCGAAGCACGGCGAACATTTGTGATGGATGCCGATGCCCTCATTCAGCAAGCAGACCGGTGGAAGATTGCAATCGTTGCAGTAGAATAATAAAAAAGGCGGAAGTATTGTTCCGCAAACCTCTATAGGCTTGCGTACTATAACCACCTCCGCCTTTCCAGAGACGCTGGCTATGCCGCAGCGTCCATCGCGGTTGTTATCTGCTCTGTCGTCGGAAATTGTCCGGTTTCTAACTTTGAATAAAGCAGTGTTCCGTTTAAAGAGACTTCAAAAGCCCCACCACTACCGGGGATCAAATCGACCGTCTTAACTGCCGTACCGTATTTCTGTTTTAAGGCATCCGCCAAACTGGCTGCCCGTGGCTGGTAGTTTCAGGCGGTGCAGTATTCAATTCTCACTTCCATGAAAGTATCCTCCTCATTAGTACTGAGATTGCCTATCACGATGGATCCAATCGTCTATTTTAGAATTTTACAACAAATATGGGAAAATAGCAAGTTTTTTCGCGCCCTTTACAAATTAGTAAGGATTGGCACAGATTTTGCTATATTTAGCGTAGATACTCGCTCCGTTTGCAAAAACAAAACCGTAAAGTATACATCACCACTATGCTGAGCGTACCTTACGGATACGCAGTCAGCAAATAAGTGTTTAAATTATGAACAGGTCTATCCAATTTCTGAACAAGTCTGTATCTTTATCTATCTGCGTTCACCTGATAGGTGTTGCGATCGCAGCTCTATCTATCGTCGGGACAGTAGATAAACACGGTGATGCGATTATGGCTGAATTTGTCTCGCTCCCAGAGACAAAACCTATGCTCGAGCCACGCCGACTCAAAGTGCCAGCATTAACACAGCCAAATTTCATTCACTCACAGCCGCAGCGTATTCGGACGATTTCAGATGCCACCTACACACCGCAAAGCCAGCCGAAACCCTTCGTTGATACGCTTCCGGTCTCGACTATCCAGCAGACGACTCCAACAGAAATTGGAATAGGCAACGAGAAAACACTTCAGCGTAATTTACCTCTCCAGTCTCCGGATCGTGGTTCACAACTAATCCGTCCGACCCCTAAACGGATATCACGTCCAGAGTGGTCATTAATACCAACTGTTATTGCGAGTGCTGAAGCCACCGAACTTCCATCAGTTTCGGTACTGCCGGAGGAACCAACACAAGATGCTCGGTTCTTCCGTAAAGTCGATCCGATATATCCCGAATCTGCTCGCCTTTCCCACATGGAGGGACTCGTTGTGCTTGAAGCGACAATCGGTACAGACGGCATAGCGAGAGACATCAAAGTTATCAAGGTGATCGAGATTAGTGGGTTAGGATGTGAAGAAGCGGCAATTACGGCACTCAAAGCGTCCCGATTCGTGCCAGCGAAACGAGGCGAAATAGTTGTCAGTCAACGTCTCCGTATTCCTTACCGCTTTCAGTTTAAAAATTAGCTACTCTCTCAGCGATTCCCAACTAACATCGTAAATGCAACTCGCGCCTCCGCTTGTATCAAGACAAAAATACTTGCGCTATCAACATATTCCACCTATAATCTTTACCACCGAATCTAACGACACGGAGATTACTTCTATGATTTCAAGGAGATAGAATATGGATATTCGACTTAACGATAAGGTGGCTGTAATTACTGGTGGATCTACAGGTATTGGTGCGGCAACAGCGATTGAATATGCTAAAGCAGGAGCGAAAGTCGTCTTCGGTGACATCAATGAAAAAGACGCTCAAAAAACGCTCACTACAATTGTTGAGGCGGGTGGAATTGCCAAGTTCCAACGTACCAATGTCACTGTCGAAACCGAAGTAGCGGATTTGATGGAAACTGCTGACACGGAATACGGCGGGATTGACATTTTGGTAACATCCGCAGGCGTTCTGCGTGGACCGAGTGTCCGCATTGATGATTTTGAAGCCGCAACCTTTGACTCAGTTATCGACGTGAATCTCAAAGGGACTTTTTTCGCTCTTAAACATGCTGTCCCAATAATGAAGAGCGGTGGTGGTGTAATCCTATGTATCGCTTCCGGGGCAGGGGTTCGCGGTGGAAGCTCCTCGGTTGCCTACGCTTCCAGTAAGGGTGGCGTCAATGGGCTCGTAATGACGGTAGAAAATCAGGTAGCATCAATGAACATCCGTATGCATACTATCTGCCCTGGCGGACTGGCAACCCCACTGAAACTCGGACAGATTGCCGAATCGGCAAAGCGGGATGGACAAGACCCAGAGGCAGCGGTTGCTAATGCCCGCAATTCACTTGGTGATCCATCAGGAGTCGCACGGGTCCTCACGTTCCTCGCGTCCGATGAAGCCTCTTATACTCGCGGTCAGATATTCACGAGATAATTTTTTAACGATTAGGTTTTCGTACCGATTTTTCCATCCGTTCTCAGCAAGGGGTGGGGAGCCTTGTCAAAATCAAGTCTTCGATGAATCTGAACCACATCCTTGGAAATTACCGGTTTTTAAGCATTACTATCCAATTGGTCCTAAGACGAAAAGATGTAATCAAAGTTCAGCCATAAACTCTTTGAATAACGGTAGAAGAGAATGGGGAAGGTAGCGGAAAACAGTGCCCACACACTTAAATTAGCGTAGAAAGGAATAGAAGTAAACTTCTCAAATAGGAAATAACTTGGAAAAGCGATGAGGATTGTCGCGCCGTAATTGAGGTACATCGCGCCGATAAAGTAACCGGATTCTCGTTCAAACTTCAAATCACACACTGCACAGTGGGTAAACATCCTGAAATACGTTTGAAACAGTGCCCCTTCACCACACCGCGGACATTTCAGTTGAAAACTGCATCTCAGACTTCTACCGAGTATTTTAATTTTACCTTCCACCATTACATTACGGGCTCACGGTTGCGTGTTAAAAAACATACAGATTTTCAAACCCAGTCGTGAAAAAACGATTGCGTTAATAGGTATTGCTATCCCAAAAGACCTTGAAGGTTCGGAGGAGTATTTTGAAATCGTTCCAGAAGGATAGATTCTCAATGTACTCCAAATCAACAGGGATACCCTCTCGGATTGTCCCTTGTCGACGTGGACTCAGCTGCCAGAGACCTGTCATCCCCGGGCGGACGAGGTGGCGTTGGTTTTCCGACGGCTCATAATGCTCAGCAAGAAAGGGCATTTCTGGACGCGGACCCACCAGACTCATTTCGCCTTTTAGTACATTGAAAAGTTGAGGCAACTCATCCAAACTCGTTTTACGGAGCCATCTGCCGATCGGTGTAATGCGTTTATCATCAATCGCACCAGGCTTTTCGGAGTAGGACGGCGTATCCACATGCAGACTCCGAAATTTATGGATAACAAACAGTTCGTTATTTAAACCGACCCGCTTGTGTGAGAAAAAGACGGCACCACGTGAGGTAATCTTAATTAGGATGGCAATCAGCACCATTAGAGGGGCAAAGATAATGATAAGGAGAAATGCAGCAATAGCATCGAACAAATGTTTGCCACGCATTGCGTAGAAAGAGGAAAGTCGTTCCACAAGAGTCCCTGTCTTTGATATTTTTGGCGAAGCTTGCAAGCCAGTTCTGCCTGCATCTTTTCCTATCTGATTTATGCTTCTTGATAGGAATGGCATGGTTAATTCCTCTATCGCAATCCAAATGTTAGGCGTAGGGTTGCGAGATTATACTAACTTGCATAACAGAGCCCTGACGAAATTTCCAGGGCTTTATACATATCACGGGCAACCGATAAAAGTTAGTTCTACTGGAGTTTTTCAAAAACATCAAGATATTGCTGTGCTATGTTTTCCCAATTAAATCGTTTGCGGATCTGTTCCGGTGCACGCTGTCGGAAATCTTCAACCTGTTCTGGATGTTGTTCCAACATCTGAATCTTTTCCGTAAGAGACGCCACGTTTTTATCAAAGAGTACCCCATAATATCCACCTGCCAGCACTTCATCGTTGAAGGGTGTATTCAGTGCAAGAATGCAGTTGGAAAACCCTAACGCCTTTAGAATAGAAGGATTAATGCCACCGAACTGGTGTCCATGGACGTAGGCAAAACAGTGATGGTGAAGTTCTTTAATATGTTCAGAATCGTTAATATGTCCAAGAAACTTGACGTTCTCGTTAGCAATGTTTTTTAATTTCGATAGAAATTCGTTCTCAAGTTTGTTGCCTTTGTAATCCGCGCCGCCAGCGATAGCAAGTTGCTTTTGGCTCTTTGAAGCAACGAACGCCTCTAAAATGAGATCGGCATTGTTATCCGGGACAAGCCGACTGGCAATAAGATAATAATTCCGGGGTTTAAGCCCATAGGTCTCCAGAATCTCTGGATGTTCCGAAGGCTCAATGTTCGCACCATAAGCGATATAAGTAGTTTCCGCCCCTAATTCCTCAAGATAGAGACGCTTCATTTCAGAAGCATCGGTAATAACAATTGGAAATGCCGCTGTCGCCATCTTTGCCGCCCACTTGAAGTAAAGTGCGCCAAGCCCTTTCCATTTTGGACGGAGCCATTCCATTCCATCAACGTTGATAACAGCGGTTTTCCCTGCGATACGGAAGAACCATCCGAACGGACCATTGCCAGCGTTCCATGTCAAAATGACATCAGAGTCGGTAACCGAAGCGTGCATCGTTGCGAGAAAACTGTGGCTCAGGGTACTGAACATCTTATGCTCTATGCTTGGCAAATAAACAAGCTTGATGCCATTCCATTCCGCAGGTCTCTCCTTGAAAAGTGCCTTCCGGCAGTAGACGATAACTTCATGACCGGCTTCTACCCAGCGGGGAGCGAGTTCACCCATGATAGTTTCCAGTCCACTATAGGTAGCGGGGAGACCGCGTATGCCCAACACCCTAATCCTCATTTTTCCAGTTTTCCTTGCGGTTCAGAGAGGTGAGTCTGTGAATTCATATTCTATTCCGTATACCCGCTTTCCACTTCGTTTCAAGCTATGCACTTTGGCTAACAATTGTAGTCCAAGTATCGCGCCGGACAGACGCGACAGAAAACTTCTTTTCAAGAACGCCCTGGACCGACCGCAAGATAAATTCAGGAGATTAAATTGTGCTATCAAAGCACAGTTCGTCTCTGTTTTAGATTGGGTTCTACATATATATTATAACCGTTTTAAGCGCAAAAGTCCAATTTGTTTTTACGACCAATTTTTTAATTTTCCCTGCGGTTAAGTATCAGGGTTTGGATATTGACGTTCTTTCTTCGCGAGTCGCCTTAAGGCATAATTTCATTTCGTAAACACCCAAGCAAAAACGCTTGGTTTTTCGACTATCAACCGTCAGTACACCATTTGATGATTAAAACGATTTAAATCTTCAGTTTTTTATTCCGTAGGATTTACGCATTTCCTTTTATAGTAAAGCCCGTAATTAATTATACATTTTTATAATTTCATCAATGGATTTCTCAGCGTTGTATTGACGGATGCGTTTGATAATAGCGAAATCCTTCTCAATGGGGTTCAACTCCGGTGAGTAGGGTGGCAGAAATAACAAACTCGCTCCTGTCGCTGCGATCAAATCCGCAGTTTGCCAACCTTTGTGGAAGGAGGCATTATCCAAAATCACAACGTGCTTGTTGTTGAGCAAAGGACACAACATCTCCGAGAGCCATGTGTTGAACGCAATCGCATCACAACTGCCCTCGAAAAGCACAGGCACCCTGAAACCTGCCTCAAACCGTGCCGCAATCAACGTCGTGCTTGTATATCGGTTGCTTGGCACTTTCGCAGCGACACCCATCCCTTTGGGGGCATAAGCATACTCGCGAAAAGTCGTTTCGCTGAAACCCGTCTCATCGAGATAAACCGGCACTTTGCCACCGCCCTGGGTTTCTTGCTCAAGTGCTGAGAGATAAGCATCTCGTTTCATAGGACATTGTTCTTTATAGGTGCGGGTCTTTTTTTTCGCGTGATATTGAGTTTGCCAAGCGCATAGTAGATACCGTGTCTGGAGACACCGAAATGGGCGGCACGCTCCTTTTGAGTGGCATCGGGAAAATCGCAGACATGTTGCCGCAGGGCATCATAATCAAGGGTTCGGGGACCTCGGGGACCCGGCTTTTCACACCTCAACGGGTCTTGAGCATTCAGCCACGTATAAATACACGTCCGAGAGACCGAAAACCTTCGCGAAGCTTCTGCTTTACTGCCACCCTTACTAATAAAGTCAAGCACGCATTTGCGTAAATCTGATGAATAACTCATAAGACGAAAGTATCGCATAAATCTCAGAACCTGTCAACTTATTTAAGGGCTTTACTATAAAGTCCACCTGATAAGGGAGATTTAGAGGGTTAAATGCAACAAAATAGCAACTTCTCAGCAAAATATACTCGTTCTCTGTTTAATTTGCGTAAGTCCTATTAGGGAAACCGGTAGAGGAATTTGGCTTCAATTTCATTCGCGTTTTCGCGAACATCTCTACGATTTCCCAAGTTCCTTCTCCATACGCGTGCCCACTCCGCATAGAGCGAATAATGTCCGATAATAACCCAGTTAGCCCCGACTGAGAGACGATGCTCACTTTCTGTGACACCTGATAAGGGTGTCCAAACATCGTCTTTTGGAGCATCAACCGGATGTTGTTTGTCAATACCACCCGACCCATGGCGTTCTAATTCGTAACCGAAAGTCGTTTCAAGCCTATCTGTCCATCGGCGACGCAGTTCTATCCATAGATTGTCAGCATCAGAACCGATCTGATGTCCAATAGGCGTGGTAAAGTGTTTGTAGACATTCACAGGGTTTATGTGCGTATACGCGTATTGATTTATAAAGGCGTATTCGGCGTGAAAGTCAGTATCTACAATGCCAAAAGGGTCTGTTAGATATATACCACCAAGGACACCAAACTTCGTATCCCAATGCTTAAAATTCGCTGCGGGGTTCCCATCGTCCACCATCAATTCGCCATAAATTTCAAAATCATCTACAAGGCGAAGCCGCATATCAACACTCATAAGGACGTTGTCACCACTGCCGGGGACGCGTCCATCTGCCCGTGAAATCGGTTGCTCGTTAATCAGGTAGATATTGACTGGGTTCAGATACCCAGGCTCAAAACGGTCGCCGTAAACGACGACTTCAGAGAGACCAAAACCGAACCTATCCCAGAAATACCCCTCAACCCTATGTCCCGAAATATACTTATGATTAATCTCCGCTGACATATCCTCCAGTATACCGGTGAATGCTGTGAAGGTAACGGGTTCATAGGTGGCTTGGAGTTTAACCATGTCCATAGCGAGCGGGTTTTTGGAAACCAAAAGGCTGTCATGATAGCCAGGTCCCCACTGAAGTGTATCCTGTCCAAGCTGCAGTTCAAACCACGGCAAGTCAAATTTCAGATAGGCGTTAATAGCAGTTCGGTTTTTGAGTCCACCCTCCAATTGCCTAATTTTCGTCTCATCAGGAAAGAAATCATCAAAAAATTCACCGTAGACGAACCTATGTGCTATATCGGTCGTAAAGGCAAACGTTTCCCCCACCTGTCCATAGAGATGTGGATAGAAGGTGGTAACATGCATGTTTCCTTCGCTGGGTTGTTCCTCCGACAGGTTATCGACAAGGTGAGCGATAACACGTTGTGAAGCTCTCAAATCGAAAGAGAAACGATAGTCTTTGCCCTTCTTTTTCCCCTTCATCGTCATCAGGTGCAATCGTCGGTTTCTGGCAGGGCTTTGTGTTATAGGAGCACGAGCTTCGCGGTAAAAAGTCAATAGTGTGTTTAGCCGCTCTTGGTCAATAGCACTCAACGCAATTTCGCCGTTTTTCTGTTTCTGATCCACCTCTAACAGATAAGATACAACCTGTTTACGGGTGAGTGGCAACGAACCGCGCCGGATGCCGGGTAAAACCCGCTTGTTAAGTAAACGATGAATAAAGCGGTAGGTTTCACGATTAAAGTCAGACAAGTCCGGATTGAGCGGAACATTGATGAGCGAGGCAGCCCATGTTGTTGTGGACACTAAAACTAACACTGAAATACAGACAATTAGTAGTTTTCTAACGATGTGCCTTCGCGCATCACTCCACCTCGTTTCATGATGGTGTCTGGTCACATCGCAACTGGGGTTGGAACTTGCACAGTTTTCCTTAAAAATCTTCATTTTAAAATCACCATTTGGCGTGTGGCTTTCATTTGTCCTGCATGGAGCGTATAAAAATAGACCCCACTCGCCACAGGTTCACCCACAGCATTACAACCATCCCAATACGCCGCACGCGATTGACTCCGATAACTACCAGCACGCTGATAGCCAAGTGATAACCGACGCACAGTTTCACCTCTCACGTTATAGATATGGATAGTCACATCCGAATCTCCTGCCAAATCATACGGTATCCACGTCTCAGGATTAAACGGGTTCGGATAGTTCGGTAAAAGAACGGTTTCCAAGGGCACCGCTGTAGTCATTAGGCGTTCTAAGGTAGCAATACCCTCCTGAAAAGCAAGTGAACCATCAGTGGTGAGGCGCGCTTCAGTGAGCCATTGTTCCACTAAATCAAAATGCTCTGTGCTAATAGCGGCGCGTGTCAATGGCGAGTAGAGGCGAGGTGACCTCGCCTCTACAGATTCACCGAAATGCACAGCAACCAGCAGCAAATCAAGAATGTCAACTTTACCATCCTTGTTTACATCAACTTTCGGGTGTGCTGGCGTTTCCACATCAAAACTGTTTGAAACAAGAATGAGATCCCGGATATCAATAATTCCATCGTTATTTATATCCCAAGGCAACGTTCGCGGAACAGGAATTCGCTGGTGCGTGTCCGGCAAAGCTGCTTGCCATCCAGCGTGTAACTGTTCGCTGAGATGTGCGACGAGTTCCGCATTTTCTGATTGACCTGCGATATTGGCGGTTTCATCTGGATTTGCCTCATAATCGTAGAGTTCCACACCCTGACTACCGTTTTGTCCCCATTCGGTATATCGATATCGCTGTGTACGCATGGAGTAACCATTTATACTGCCTCGTCTGAGTTGACTAAACGCTGCAGTTTTCCATGGATGTGTCGGTTGTTCAATGATAGGTGCCAGACTAATACCTTCCAACTCTGTTGGAATAGGTAATTGACACATATCACACAAAGTCGGATAGATGTCAACAAGTTCAACAAGAGCATCTGTTTTAACACCGAAATTCGTCTGACCAGGTACGCTGACTATCAACGGTGAACGAACGGAATCTTCAAAAAGCGTATTTTTTCTCCAGAGCCCGTGTTCACCGAGATGAAAGCCGTGGTCCCCCCAGAAAACGATGACCGTATTTTCGGCGAGGCTTAGTGCGTCTAACTGATTTAAGACGCGCCCTATTAAAGCATCTATATAACTCACATTTGCGGCGTATGCCAGCGTCAATTCTAAAGTTTTCCCGTCAGAAAACGGAGGGTACTTTGAAATATCTTGGTAAGCTTTCATTCCTTTAGGATTAGAGGCTATACCCGGGGCGTTTCTTGGGAGGCTTGAATCAACAGGTAATTTGAAGTCTTGTGTGGTGTATAAATCGAAGTATTTGCTTGGGGCATAGAAGGGTAGATGTGGCTTGCTAAAACCGACTGCGAGGAAGAACTGCTGGTCTTTAATTTCTGTCAAAACTTCCACAGCTGCGTTTGCGATTCTGCCATCTTCTAAATCGCCATCGTCCACATCAAGTGCCTGCCAAGAAGGTGACGTTTTTTTATCGATGTATTTCCACGGTTCCCTCCAAATTGGCGCGCTCCAAGAAAGTTCATCCTTCCACGCAGCATCCCCGTGTACAATTTTACCGACGGAACGAGTATGGTAGCCGTGAGCCTTGAAATGTTGTGGTAGTGTCATAGCTTCCGGCACTGTATTCCGAAAATTCGCGGTATTATTATGCACACCAATTGTATCTGGTCTTAACCCGGTAAGTACGGAAGCCCGTGAGGGATTACAAACAGGGAATTGACAATAAGCACGGTTGAAGAGCGTACTCCGTTCCGCTAAAGTATCAATGCTCGGTGTGTGCATCTCTGGATAGCTATAGCATCCAAGCAGAGGACGCAGATCGTCAATAGCGATGAACACAACATTGTACTGATTATCAGCCTCCACACGGAGTTTAGGTAAAAGTCCGGTTGTAAAGGCGGCTGCGCCTGCTTTCACACTTGTTGAAAGAAAATCTCGTCGGGTAAAAGGCCGCTTCAGCGAGGATGCTTCTTTCGCTTGTATAGTTGATATTTTGGGCATAATGCAAATGATTCCTACGGAAATATAATAATGGTTTTCTCATCTTTCATAGATTCTCTGAATAGTGCCCGGAGTCCTTCCTCACTTTTTTCAGGGAATTCAAACGATAAACGAAGATATTCAACGATTAGCTCATCAAAGGAACTGATGTATTCAAAGTAAAACATGCCAAGTGTGTCATCTTCCAGCTTTTCAGCAAAAGCATCTTGGAGGTTCTCAAGTCCTTTCAATAGCGCAGCATTTTCAAGGTTTTCCTGGCGATATATCTCCACCAAATCAACCCAAAGCCCCTTTCTAAAACCGAGTTCCTCTTTAAAGATGTCCTCAGAGGCAGTGAACACAGCAGAAAAATCGCCTGTTTCTTCGGCTTTTCGGTGCGCCTCTGTCCGTCGTTCCTTGACTCTTTCCATTGCCGCTTGCGCCTTTTCTAAAGAACTCTGTCGAGACGTAACAACTTCCATGACTGGCTGCCTCATCGCTTGATCGCATCCGATCAGCAACACAGATACACAAAGCATCAATGCAATCACCAGTATCAGCAATCTCATTTTAACTCCCTTTCAAATAAACTGTGAATTCATATGGTTAGCCTACTTTGACAGTCTAATCATGTTAAAAAGCACACCTAACTATCATACCTTAATTTCGCCATCGTATCATGGAAAACGGGGGCAATTTTCGGATGAATATCAAAGGGGTCCCTCGCGGGTACCGGACGCAAGGTCTGTCGAGCATACTCTTGGAAGGTGTTGTCTGTTGGCAGTTCACAGAAATTACATAACGCGGCGAGTGTTTTGTCTGGTTCTAATGTCAGATCTTCAAAACGGACGAGATGGATATAATCAGATGCGACTTGCATTAGACGGAGTCCCTCCTGCATGGTGAGTATCCATTCTATAGTCGCCCTGTCAAGATGTCGCTCAAAATGTTTAATTTCATCAGCCATCTCAGCAAACACTGAATCTGTTTTAACAAGTTGTTCGACGATAAGCCTCCATTTCCGGTCATCGACTCCCCACCAGTCATGATTTTCACCATTGACTTGAACGCCAAGCCGCTTTGACCACGCTGCAATTGAATTACACGTATCCCACCCATTGCGGACGAGGAAGATGAAGCGAGCATCAGGAAACAGCGCACGCACGAAATCAACCCTGAAAATGAGTTCCGGATATTTATCAACAAGGCGTTTTGAGCGAGTCACTGTCAAATAAGCACCAAACATCTGAGCGGCGCGTTGACGCATTTCGTCAGTTGCATCTTCCGCCGTGAGACAATATTTTGCGTCGGGAACCCGACTGTAGTTTCCGATGAGGTCTTCATGTGGGTGAATGACGTGCCATATCGCTTTCGGTTCGTTGAGATAACCGACTTCCCGGTGCATGGAAAGCACTATACCGAGTATTGTGGTGCCGCTGCGTCCTGTGCCTAAAATGAAAATTGGTTTCTCAATTGACTTGTATCTGTTTTTAGTCGCAGAGACTGTCTTCAAAATAGAAAAAACGAGCGGATTTATCCAGCGACCTTTGGTAGTTACGGGGCGCCCTTCAAAGAGTGTATAACTCATAAAGCGGGTTAACACTTTCATTGGGCGCGTTTTGATGTAATTCGGATTAATTTGGGCAATCATATTTTACTTATAGAAATTACAAACGTCTTTTCAGAGTTTGGCGGATATTTTTCATCCGGTCAAGATTGAAGAGGAATGCGCCACCTAATTTCACTGGAAACGTTAATAGGTGAAGCATCAAACTCGGGACATTAGGTTGTATTGAGACGGGACTATAACTATGTTTCTTCATGAGAGCCGCGTTTATCTTTTGGTTGAGGTAGATTTCAGCCGAACTGAGTTCCCCGTTCTGCCAACTGTGTGCTCGATGTGGATTGATACCGAGTTGTTGCGGTTGATCTTCTGCGACAGAAGAACCGACTTGCGGGACTTGGAGCATCTCATCGGTGTAAGTAATACCCACAAAATCACAGATGGACTTGACCGTCACGTCAGGGTGCGTGAGAAGTTCCTCAAAGTAAACTGAAACGACCCGTTCGTGTTGTAGAAACTGCTCAGCGGCGGTAACCGCGGTCCGCCAGATGTAACTAATGGTTATTGGGTGATAATTTACCCAATCTCGGAAGGTTTCCTTCATAGGCATATCGCTTCCACCGAGAAACCGGCGTTTCCATTTCCCTTTTTGGGATAATAGCACATCGCGTGGGTCGCGGATCATATTGATAATCCGTGCTTTTGGATACAGCTGAAGGATATCGGCAATATAAAAGACATTCCGAGGTGTTTGGTCACAAGGGATGTTCCTACTGTTCTCAGCAGCAATATGGTGGAGAAAAGTATCAAAAAGTGCGGCTTGCGTTTCAGGGTAAGGGATTAGGCTCTCAAGAAACAACTGCGCCTCGCTTAGGAATCGTCGTGGGTTTCCGTGTGTGCGATACCCCTCCCGTTGAATACAGAATAGTTGTGAGGTGAGTTTTTCTATCTCTTTTCTACCTACTTTTGATGAAAAAGGCGGTGCGCATAACTGACCAAAGAAGTGGAGTTCGCCAAAGGTATAAACACTCGGGTGTTTTCCCAAAATCCGTCCCATCATCGTTGTGCCACTGCGACTATTCCCTACAACAAATACCATCTTTTAGTTATACCTTGCGGAGAAATCGCGGGCGTTAGAACTATCAGATGCGTCCCTTATATCCGCTCTCCATTCCATTACGAGCTATGGGTTTTGATGTTATCGTAATATGAACAACTATCTATTCTCTTAATTTTAAAATCCCAAAACTATTTTTAGGGATGACGAGTTCCGTTGACTTCCCACGCCATTCTTGGATACGGACTTCGATTTTGCCAGAACCCTCCATCTCTGCGTTCCCACCGTTCGTCGCATTGAGCCTTTCATCAGCAACATAACGGTAGTTGACACTACCCTTGTAGCGTTCACCGTCAATTAAGAGTTGCGGTTCGTACTGCTCACCTGTGCGATTGCTGACGAGGATGGTCAGATGCTCCACAGCGTTTTCACCGACGACTTGCGCCTGAATACCGGGTATCTGTTCCCCATCATATTCCATAGCTCCGGCAAGCAGAGGCTGGTTCTGAATTGCGAGAGAAAATTGCGTATCTGACTCAGCAAATGCTTCACCGATGAGTTGAAAAGCTGGGTAAACAGCACGCCGAATGGTGTTACCGAAATCGGACTCGGGTTCACCACCATATTTCCAAAATGTATTGGGTGTCGCGGGTGTTATAGGTGAAAACACCGGGAATCCCTTGCCGAGACCACTAATCACGTGAAAGTTTGCTTGTGTGACGTTCGGTATCGCTAACATTTTTAGAAAGAAATCGCCCACGTACATAGCATGGAGTTGTGTATTTGCGACTCGGTTTCCCGGGTTAGCGATATTCCACTCAGTTATCCACATCTCTTTATTTGGAAATAACTGTTCATAGTAATCAATTGCCTCCGTAACCCCGAAGTGAATCCACCCCAAGAGGTAACCTCGCATCTCTTCAATCTCTTTTTTCCGGACAGCCTTATAGGCGTAGACATGAACGGTGTAAGCATCGTAAAAACTGGTATCAGTTGCGAGACCTTCATCCCATTTCCGTTGTTGTGTTTTTACCAACCAACCCTCTTTGTGGAAAGCGATTGGGGTCGCACAGACAGATACCTTTATATCTGGATCAACGGCTTTCATCGCTGCAGCGTGTTTTTTGGCTTCCGCCATGTAGGTTTTAACGGTTGGGTATTTGTTGAGGTAATGTGGCAGATAGTATTCGTTACCGAGTTCCCAATGCGTAACCTGATATCCTTTGTCTTTAGCATAACGGACCCATGCCGCACTTTCCGCTGGACTGCCTGTCCATAAATTTACAACAACAACGGGTACTATATTTAGCGTATTGCACAGCTGCATAAAATCGTCGAAAAGGATTTTACCGTTCCGCTGCCTTTGAAGTTTAACGTAATTTCCTTTATTTCGTTTATTAAGTTTCGTATTGAGAGTCGATGCCATTTCATTTTCAAAAAATCCACCCTGTTCCCAATGATAGAAGTTCCCAACCGTCCCACCAGGAAATCGCAAGGTCTTTGGTGCGAGTACCTTAGTCAAGGCGACAAAATCGTCATCAAGGTAACCGTAATCACCACTCATCATGTTTGAATTGAAGCCGTAGAGTGCCTGGCGGAGTGGTTTTCCATCACGCGTGTTAATTTCAAAAGACAGTGTATCAGGAAGCGGTTTTTGGGTTCGACACCCGAAACAGAGCAACAATATCATCACTCCGAGCGATCCCACACAATACAAGAAACGGCTGCCGACTTTCAGCCGTCGGCTTTCAGCGGGCACCCTTTCGATTTTATGATTGACGCAAGCCTCTATAGAAAACCTACGAGACAATACCGATTGCTGACGACCCTTCATAATGTTACCCTCAGCGGTCTATAGGTTGGAAGCGATTTATCGCTGGCAAACATGAGACCCGCACAAAGCCAGAAATAGAATCCATAGCCTCGAAATTCAACGGTTCGATTAAAGAAAAGTAGGAACACAGTAACAGCGACGAGACAGAGCATAATAATGGCAATTCGTTGTGTTACACTTGAGTGGACAGGCACAAGACCTGCCCCTACGGAGACCGATGATGGATTGATAGACCGTTTGTAAAGTCTCAGCGCAGCGCGAAAGAGTTGATAGAATATCAAAGCGAAAAATCCCAATCCCAATACGCCGTAGAAACAGAGGATAGCGACCCAATACACATCCTTGAAGCCGCTCTTACTGAGAATCTTGAGGAGGAATGAGCGTTTGCTCATATTAAGTCCTTCAATCGCCTTGTTCTGGTCGGCACCATAACCTAAGATCGGTTTGTTAACAAGGACTGTTGGAACATTCCCGATCAACGCCCCCAACCGCTGCTTTTGCGCTATACGGACATAGGACCCGGAGAATACACCTGTTACGTTGCCGACAAGTCCGACCCTTGCTTTACGGGGGTTTATATATTCGAGATTGAACGGGTTCACCACCGCCAGTAGGATCCCGAAGATTAAGACAGTCGCGAATGCTAAGCGAAGGGTCTGTTTCCACCCGTGGTGGAAGAAGAACCATGCGCCACCTGCGAGAAGGGCGGAGAAGGTTGCGGCGCGTGAATACGAACGCGCGATAAAGAAAAACAGTATCGCCGCACCGAGCAGATTCAGATACTCCAATCGCCTAATACGAGAAAGATAGACAACAAGGACAAGAATCATAAAGACCCCGTAAATTACGGTATCCCCCAAAGTCCCATAGACGCTACCAATCTCTCTACCGACTTCAAGCAATCTGTACTCTTTGGTAAACCCACCGATGGTGAGTGTTGATTCGCGAGGTAGGAAGAAATCGAACGCGGCGGGTCCGCCTACCCACTGAATGATACCGATGACAAGTTGGAAGCCCCCAACAACAAGAATTATTCGTAAAAGGGTTGTAATTCTTCTCTCCGATAGAGCGGAGTTTGCGATAAGATAGAAGAGGACGATATATCGAGCAAATGGTCGAATGTTATAAAAACTTCCTATCAACGGGGAACTGTTTATCACTATCGAGAGTAGGACAACACAGTAAAAGCCGATAACCGGCAAGTCAATCGCTGTTTTGACGAACGGGATACCTCTATGGAGTTTATGAACGACGAGTTTTCCGAAAGCAACATAGATAAGGATTTCGCCGAAAAACCTTAAATAAGAATAGACAGCATCACTAACCGGTAAAAACTTCAGTATAAACTCTTCAAAAGCAACGTATCCTGTCAAAAAATAGATCATATTTTAAATGGCTATCAGCACGGGTCGCTACGCAACCCTTTCGGCTTTCAGCAATCAGTGTTCGGTGTGTGGAGGTTACGTATTACTTTCTGCCACGGATGGCTCTTACCGACTGCTGATAACTTTAACCATCAACTCGCCTCCACTATAAATGTTAAGGCACAAGTTGATGGTTAAGGCTGACCTCTACTCCATGAAGAAAGATCTCTGCCTAATAATTCGGCTAATTGTTCGTTAAACGGTTTGAAATATGCCATCTGGCGTTCGCGTGTCTCTGGATTGAGCGGCGGTGGAACCGACTCCATACTTTTCTGGGGCTTGTCGTTCCAATCGAGAACGGCTTTTCTCAACTTGTAAGCGGTGGCATCCGGCAGAAATTTCCGAATGATTCTTCGCAGCGGATTGTGAGATGCCAGAAATTGTGTAAAAAGAAAGTTGAATTTCTCAGAACGCGGCAGCGCGGCTTGGTTATGTCGCTCACCTATTGTGGGGCTAAAATCCGTACTGACACCGATACGATCAAAGACTTGCTGACAGACAGCTTCGGCGTCATCCTTCAAATCGTCAGTTAAGACACAATGCACGTGACTGGAACCAAATTGGGTTATCAAATTCTTGACATGTGGGTAATAGATACCGTTGTATTGATAGACACATTGTCGCCATTTAAACCAGTCTTCGTTCAAGCGCGCTTCCTCGGCAGCAAGTGCCTCCTCATAAGTCTTAATGTTTTCCCAACCTCTCCGCCGAGCCCACCAATAGGCAGAATACGCCCGTGCCACAGGCTCCCGTAGAAGTACAACGAGGTGTATCTCAGGGTTGTGTTCATAAATCCGTTGCATGACTTCCTGTGAATGCATCACCATCACATTCTTAGCGATAAGATGTTTACCTGTAATATCGGTGTGGGTATTCTTTCCAGCAAAGTACTTCGCAAACGCCCATTCATATCCGCGCGTATATTCACGCGCCTGCAGGAAGAATGTCATTTCTGGCTGCGCATGCGTGTGGATATCGGGATGCTGCGCCAAGTAACGGAGGAGTGAAGAGGTCCCCGCCTTCTGTGCGCCAACAATCATCAACTGGATTTTTCCCAAGCTTCCCATGGTATCGGTTTCCCAATCAATTCGCCGAGAGTCTGAACATCCGGCTGGTAATAATCAACTAAACGGTATCTCGTTTCTTCTGACATTTGAATCTTCTCACCCGTCTGCGTGTTCAATCGGAGATAGAGCGGTTCAATTGCTCGTCTGATTGTGCGCAACGGGGTATGAATGACAGGCTTGTTATGTGTCCATTGTCGCAATCGAAACCGGAAATCTCTATACTTCCGATGCAATTCAGAATTTCGCATCTGCTGGGTCCGATTCGTTACTTCAAATCCGTAACCGGTATAAAAACCGGGATCAATATCAGCAAAGTCGCACAACTTTGTCATAGTATCCGCCGGTTGTGCGGCAAGTTCCTCATAAAAAAGGATATGGATGCGCTCTGGACCGAATCGGTTAAAATAGTGTTCCAGATAGATAGTATAACACCCCTGCTGGAGCGTTTGCAAGTGCTGTTCTTCCGTTTTTTTACCGTTATTCGTAGTAGCGAAAAGCGATTCAACATACGCGTTGAAATTCAAAGTTTGTGGCAACTTCCCAATTTGCTTCGCAAATCGATACCAAGAGATTAACCTTGAAATCGGTTCACGGAGACTGAAGGCTAATTTTGCATAGGGTAGGGATGTGGCGATTCTCTCACGGGCTTCCTCACAATACAGATAGTCGGGAGTCGATTCCATCCGAAGCTGCGTTTCATCAGAATCAGAAAATAAAACGCTGTATTCTTCGATATCGCCTTTATATCGGTATTTCGAGGGAAGCGGATAATCACTGCTGAGAAAAAACCGAGTCTCCTTGTAAGTGGCAGCGCAAATAGCAGGATGATCCGCCAAGTAGGCGAACAGCGACGTTGTCGCTGCCTTTGTAGTGCCTCCTACAATGAGGTAGCGATAGTCCGCAACCCTATAGACATTGCCCCCCGCTGGGGTGCTTAAAAGGAATTCGTTTTTTTTAACCATAGTTAGAACCAAGATACCCGTGTTCTTCGGAGGAGATACGTCAAGTTCCCAACAGCAAGGAGCGCGGTGATTGATACAGATAAAGCGACAGACAGAAGCCACCACGTTTCAATCAATCCATACGCCAGTAGAAAATTGAGAACCGCCATTGTCACCATATTTGCGAAAATTGCCCGGTACGCCTTTTGCGCGTATAGTCCGGCATTCAGCACCGGTATCAGACAGGAAAATATCATCCCTGTGCTGAGCCAAAAGAGGAGTTGCCCTATTAATTGAATGGATGCTTGATCGATTGTCCCTCTCCCATACAAGACCCAACTGATCCTCCCATGGAATATCAACAGGACCATGGTTACCGGAAATCCGATGATTATAGCCGTGCGTGCGTTTCGGTTGAGTGTACGTCCTAACCCCATTTTATCGTTAGCCGCGTCGTGCGTCGCCATATCGGGCAAGCCGGTTGTCGCGATGCTAATACCGATAAGGGTCTGTAGTGCCGAACAGATTTGGAAAGCAGACTTATAGAGCGTAATTGCCCCACTTCCAAGTTGCGAGACAAGGTACACCTCAACCAATAAGCGGTTTACGATTTGTCGTATTCCAAAGCCCAGCGTCGGTAGGGTAACTGTGTTTTTCAAAGAACGCAGCGTGCCCACAGAAATGCCTGTAAGCTCATACCGATGTCCCGTTCGATATGCTCCGATACACAACCATCCAAAATACGCGACAAAGCCGGCTGCGTATGCCATTGCCACCCAGATTTCGAGGCTCTGCGTATTCCACAGAAAAAGAAATACAAACGCCGCTGTGCCAGCGGGTAGCGCGTTTCGAAGTGCCACCGTCTTAAAGCGTTGCTGGCTATTTAGGAAAGCACCCAGTACCGTGCTACCACATCCGAAGATAAGGAGTGGAGCACAAAATCGCAACAGAGTCGTAGCCCTCTGCACATCAACAGATGATTTCCATAGCAACCCACCTGCTATCCATGGCGCGAAAAACTCAATCAGAATGAACAGCCCGAAGCCAACACTGATCAACAAAATCAGGAGACTATTCGTGAAACGCTGATATTCCGTGCGAGTCATCTCCTTCTCGCGTGTGACGAAAACCGGAACGAGGCTGAATTTAGCACCCTCTCGGACAATCGTATCTACTAATAACACAACGGTTAATGCGGCAGTGAGTGCGTCCGCGGTATCACTGAAGCCGAAACGTTTTGGAATCAATAGGACCCGGACGAGAAGACTCACCCCCATTCCAGCAAGGGTAATCACCATCACCCAAAATGTTTTTTTAAATTTTACCTTGCGGAGTATTGTCCCGCAAGCCTCTATAGGCTTGCGCACAGGACGTTTGAACTGTCGCATGCGTTCCATCTATCTGAAGAAATACCCTATCAAAAACCCCTCCATTTCATTACGGACTACGAATTTGGCTAAAATGAAGAATAGCAAGCACATTTCGCTCTTATATGTCGCTTGCCCGGTGTCGCGGCTGCTGATCGCTGACGGCTGATGTCCAGTTCATTTCCACCCTTCGGGTAGATTTTTGCGAATTTCGATGTCAGTAAACAACGTGGAAGCCCGTGGTCCAACGGACTGCGTCCATGTTGCCATTCTTTCCAAACCCTCCGGAAGCGCGACCTTCGATGTCTTTCCAAAGACCTCGTGGAACTTTTCGTGTGTGCAATAGGCATGTTTAACCTCTTCCCTCGCACGCACATTGATAACACGGACTTCCTTTCCCATCGCCGTCATTACCAAGTCTGCCAATTCGTTGACAGAAACATGTTTATCCGAACCGACGTTAAAAACCTCTCCTGATGCTTCAGGTACATCCACAGAGTGGGCAATATGCGGAGCGACATCGGCGATATGTGTGAAGGCGCGCGTCTGCTCACCGTCTCCAAAGATAACTAATGGTTCCCCTTGCATAATATTATTCATAAAAATACCAATGACGTTTCGATATTTGTCACCGATATTCTGGAGTTCACCGTAGACGTTGTGGGGACGGAAAATGGTATAATCCAAATCGAAGAGTCGCTTTGCAGCGACAAGTTCCTGTTCAACGGCGTATTTGGCGATACCATAGGAGTCTTCGGGCATCGGGGTAAGTGCTTCGTGCATCGGGAGTTGGTTCGCACCGTAAACAGCGATAGAAGAGGTGAACACAAATCGCTTGACATTGTAGTTCACCGCCGCATTGATAAGATTTACACTCCCGATGAGGTTGTTCTGATAGTTAAATCGTTTGATGAAGTGACTGAGCCCCTCCGCTGCATAAGCGGCAAGGTGATAAATATAGTCGAATTGATACTGCTCACAGAGTTTATTTATTAGCGAAACATCCAGGATGCTTCCTTCAACAAAGGTCGCGGCAGGGTTAAGATTCTCACGAAAGCCGCCGCTCAAGTCATCAAGTGCGACAACGTCTGTGTCTCCTTGACGAAGAAGTTCATCAATTACGTGCGCGCCCATAAAGCCCGCACCGCCTGTGACTAATGCTTTTTTAATTTTTCCTTGCGGTTCGGTCAGGTCGGTTTCAAGTTTGACGTTCCTTTCCGTAGATCCGCCCTCCATTTCATTATGGGCTGCGCGCTTTGTATGACTTTTAAGAGGTTTTTGCACGCCCAATTTTCCTTTATTTCAGTATTATGAGTTGTCTTGTCTGTTTAAACGTCGGGGTTGTCAATTCACAAATGTAAACTCCACTCGCTACCCGCTCCCCTAACTCGTTTTTGCCATCCCAATACACCGCTTCACTACGGCTTAGGTAATATCCAGCAGTTTGATGTCCAGTAAAGAGTGTCCGTACAACATGTCCTGTGGCATTATAGATGCGTATCATGATGTCGCTATCTTCCGCGAGTTGGTATGGAATCCAAGTCTCTGGATTAAACGGATTTGGATAGTTGGCATGGAGTTTTGTGTCCATGGGTTCTTCAACAAATACCAATAACCCCTTTAAGAAACGTCTGACTAATTCTTTATGTGTGGCGTTTGTTGATACTTCTTCAATCTTTTCATAGAAAGAAGAGAGCAACGCAATGTCAGCATCTGAAAGGTAGATTGAACTTGACATGCCCTTGACGATTCCACCCGGTAGAGGCGAGATCCGCTCGCCGTTAGGACGATACGGTGCCGCTGCAACCATCCGGTTTCTCTCAAGAGATACAATAAGCCAAACGAGATCTAAGATATTTACCTCACCATCTCTGTTGACATCTGCTCGAGGATTTGTAGGTGGATTTTCTCCGAAATGTTTAACGATAAGAACAAAGTCAAGTATATCCACCTGACCATCCCGATTGACATCGGAAACCGAGAGGGTAGCTTGCCCATCAGATTCAACGACACGTAACACTTGGTTTACCGGTACATCTTCTAATTTTTGAACGATGCCACTGGGCCAATGGATGACTAATTCACTAACCGTTTGACTCTGGGCAAGTCCAAAGTGGATACGCTTCTGATCTTGCTGTGCCCAGTGGATACCGCCTCCATTTTCTCGCAGTTGGGTTCTCCCATCCGGTGTGGTGGCGAAAAGTCTCGCGCCAATTCCATCTCGATTGGAAATAGTGCCTTCTAAATCAATTTGTAACCAATTATTACCACTGCTGATGTTTCGGAAAAGTTGATCTGGTCCTTCGTTAAAGGGATACGCCCCTCTACCATTGGTGACAAAAAGATCAAGGTATCCATCCCTATCGTAGTCAGCCATCGTAACGCTCTGCCCCCTACCCTGTGTGCTTCCCTCTGCCCCACCTGCTCCCGCTAATTGGACAAAAGTGCCGTCTCCTCGATTTTCATAAAAATAATTCGGGAAGTTGCTAATACTACTTGAACGGACAACATAGAGATCAACGTCCATATCATTATCGAAATCGCCAGCGACCGCGGAACGTCCGTCGATTGCCCCAAAAAAAGTAGGCACTGGAGCGAACCTCCGTGCCCGACTAATTAGAAGAACAGAGCGCGGTTGGTACGCGAGGTCATACTCAGAAAAGTTAATGGGTTCTACCTCCACTATTGGCTGATCCGCTTGTATAAGTGCTTCAAATCCAGTCCAATTCGTTTTAATATCAGGCTTTGTATGGTATAAGATGGTCCACCTGCGTGAACTTGCGGTGTATCCGACGTACATCCCCCAGAGTTCATTTTCGGGACGCGGCTTGAGTCCAGCGACCCTTGGATCATCAGGGTTCAATACAAATATGAAGGATGAAACATTTCGGATAGGATCGTTCGGGATAAATTCTCCGTTAAATGCCGTCAGTCTATGTCCGGCTTCACCGATAAATAAATGGTGCAATCGCGTCGCCCAAACGGAATGAATCTCAAATCTGACTTCCCCATTCGCTTTAAAACTAAATCCCTTCTCGCCAGTGTTAACTTGAATATATGATCTTATTTGATGCTCATTTTCTGTGTCAATATAATTACGAGCGATGCCCCGCGTAAGAAATGCATCAATGCGTAAGTCGCCGTCGAAGTCAACGAATATCGCATCTCGCACATCATAAAGAAGTTTCGGAATGTTAAGCATCTCGCTTAACTCTTTAAAGGGTTTACCCGATATATCATATACACCCCCTGGATAAGGGTTGCCGTCAATAAAGATTTCCATGCTCCCATCGCCTGTTATATCTGCCATCTGCGCCAATGTGACATCCTTGGTAATTTGGAAATCCAATATTTCATTAACATTAGCAAAGCCGCTGGGGGTCTGCTGAAAAACTGAGGTAGCTACAAGGTTCCCCGCTCCATCTGGACGCGCTCTGCCGGTGATAAGAAGATCAAGCCGTCCGTCGTCATTCCAATCAAACCAAAGCGGTGCTCTACCTCGCAGTAGTGGAAGCGTTACACCATATTCCGCAGCCCTCTCCATTAGCCTTCCATTTTCATTAATATAGAAATGATTGTTATTCCGCACATTCGTTAAATTTGTTCCTCCCCCGCCGCCTGACAATACAATCAAATCTTGGTCGCCATCGTTATCAAAATCTGCCCACGCTGCCCCGTGTGTATCCGCAAATGGGTTGGCATCCCAAACCTCATCAATGATATCTGTGAAAGTCCCATCACCGTTGTTGCGATAGAGACTCGGTTTGTGTTTATGATTGGTAGCCCATAAATCCAGGTAACCGTCGCCATCAAAGTCGCCCCAAGCATTGCCCCAACTTTCACCAACTCGCGTAATTCCAGCCTGCTGTGATACCTCTTCAAACTGAATGTCTGCGCAAACAGGGAGTAGAAAACAGGAAGTGAAAAATAGTATTAAAGTTCGCATTCTTCCTCCAATACCTTCGCCCAAAAAAGTCGAATAAATAGGATAGATATTCTAAAGTTACAGGGAAAAATACTAAAGATACCAAAGTTAGACGGTATATTTATCCATGTCTGACGACATTGTATCATTATTCTGATAATACAATAGCACGGCACAATCTTAGATTATTGCGTAAGTCCTATTATATTCGTTTTCAATAACACATTGTTGTCCAGCTTACCTTTCGATGCTATGATGGAACCTGGAACCCGTACGTGCAAAAGACTGGGATCTTTAATCGCTCTAAGTCTTTTCGTTATTTTTATTTTTGGCACATCTTCGCAGAGCATGATGCCCGGTGTAGCACACAGTGGAGTATACATATTAAAAAAGGCAACCTGTTGATCGTGTACATGTTCAGCGTCATCAATTAGAAGATGGTAAGGTCCATAACGAGCAGCAGATTGCACGCCCTGTTCCGTGTATGCGTCAACGTTAAGAAAAATCCCCTTCTCGCCAAAATCCTCATGAATTGGACTGTTATCAAGCCCCACAAATCTCTCTACAAACGGCATCTTCGCAAAAGCATGTCCACTGCCCTCACCAAACATAGTGACACCTATTTCCAAGACCCGTATAGGTTGCATCCCATTTTGAAAAAGAAGTGAGGAAAATAACCAATCATAAAGATTTCCATAATCGTGGCGAATTCCTGTTTTGTCCGAATTAGATTCATCTAAATAAGCTGAAGGTCGTTTTTCTGAAAAACAATCTACTAAAGATATATCTGAAGCCATGCTTCATGTGTCTCCTTCCGATATTTGTAATCGGATCGAAAAAATTTAATGTTTCAAAGATTTTGCTAAACTAACGGCTTGTGCCAGTTGTTTCTGTATTTTATTTGACAAAGAAACAGGTTGATTCTGCGTGTGAATCAATCTATCGTTATGCTATCCTATACGTCATGAAAAAAAGGAGGCATAGGGATGGACTTACAGTATACTTTAGAACGCCCCGCTTTGCAACTGAAAAAACCTCGCCACAGATAGAGACCCATCTCAGTAGCGAGGAAAATCACCCGTTGGTAATTTTTAAAATCCACATCACAAAAAGGTTGTAGGATCCAAGGTTGGAAATGACTGCCAACAAAATGGAGTCGATTTGATTCTATTACAAAAACTTCCGATATACATTCATAATCCTTTCATAGTGAATGTCGGCATTAAATTTAGTTTCCATTTTTTTTCGAGCGGCTTCACCCATCTCCATCACTTTGGATTTATGTTCACACATCCATAGTAACCGGTCACGTAATAGTTCGTGTTCTCCAGATGGAATAAGAAATCCATTAACTCCATTTTCTATTAATTCTGGTATTCCGCCTATATTCGCGCCAATTACCGGTTTGCCGTAAGCACAAGCTTCTAAAACGGACATAGGACAATTTTCATACCACTCGGCTGGCAAAACTGTACATATACTGTTTAGAACCAATTCACGGAGTTCATCACCCTGTTTAAAACCCAAGAGATGAATATGTTCGCATCCATTTTCTTCTATAATTTGCTGGACTTCAGACATCGCTTTGCCATCACCAACGATATAGAGGGGGATTTGTTTAAGTGGAATCGCTGCCTTTATCAACGTTGAAATACCTTTGCTTCGATCCACCCTCCCAAAATAAAGCACATATTCACCAACAGAAAAATTCGGGACGATATCAGACACATCTATAAAGTTATGAACCGTTGAAATCTTATTTTCAGGAATCCCGTACTGTATCATCTTTTTCCTGAGAAAATGAGACACTGAAATAAAATGATCAAACTTATCGACTGAACCGAGGAAACGCGAGACATAAGATTCAGTAACACTCAATGCTGTGCGCGCAAGTGAGCCTCTATTACACCGCTTTGGAAGCGCATGCCAAAAATGTTTCCCTTCACACGCTTCACAAATTTCATCGCTCGACAAATGAGTAGACACGGGACAAGTTAATTGATAATCATGCAACGTCTGAATAAGTGGTATACCGGCTTTTTTAAGGCCACCTAAAATTGCGGCAGTTAACTTGCCATAGTAGATATGAAAGTGCGCAATATCCACGTTTGTATTGCTCAATAACCTCTGAATTGATTTCACGGCATCGCGCGAATATAAAAAACGCAGTAAGTCGCCAGTCCTCGGACGCTCAAAATCCGCCCCACGCGGAAAATAATGCTCCCATTCGGACGGTTCATTCTTGGCACTCGCCGCCGTAAAGGGAATAACCCGATGTCCGTGTTTCTGCAACAACTCGGCGAGGGTAAAAAAGTATCGATCAGAACCGCCGCGGACATAGTGGTTTTGTGAGACATTCAGAATCGTACTTTTCATTAGTGATACCTCCTGGCAGAATGAGTAGAAGGTGGATTTACGGGACATTCAGCATAGTGTGCATTCTTTAATAGTTGTCAGTTTCCAGTACGGATTTTTGAAAATCCTTTCAGTCTGCCTTGCAGTGAGAGTTACAAGAGGGTTTAGGACTATGGCAGTCCTCGTTCAACTGAAAACTAATAGCTGATAACCATACTATAGATCGGCAAGAAGTGTTGGATATGGAAAGCCGGCATCTTCGATCCGTGTATTCGCGAACGGTTCATAATAGACGGTGCCTATCTGTTTGGTAATCAGCACCGGATCAGCGGCATCTATAATAACATTCGCTATCTCGGTAGCATCTGAATTTCCCCACCAATTGTGGGTTACCACCAAGTCAAATTTTACATTCAAACGGAGTGCAAAAATGTTCGCGTTCAGGTTGTTGTTTTGAATAATAGATTGGACATTTTCACAGAAGATTCCAGTCTCGTTTTTGGTGATACTGTTGCTCTCAATCTTTGGTCGTGTTTGGCGTCCGATAGTATTAATCCCGACATGATTGTCAAGAATATCATTGTGTCGGATGATAGCATCGCTTCCGTCCAGAGTGATGGCGGTTTCATTTTCACGAAGGGTGCACTCTGTAACAGTTGGGGATGTCGTTTTGATGTTGAGAGCAACCGTAGCATACTCTATAACCGTCCCTCTGACAAAACTCTCTAAATCGTGTGTATGGTCGAAGAGGATTCCGTTCCAATCACCGGAGGCAGATTCGGCATTGTTCGATGTGAGATGCACGAGTCGAGTCACCACATCTTGATCTAAAGGTGTTCCGATCTTTAGAATACCTCTCACTGTGAGAAGGGCATCCCGTCCAAATTTAACAGTCGTGCCGGGTGGTATGTTGAGGGTTATCTGCTGTGGAATCTCCAATGTACCATGTACAATATACGTTTTTTCGGGGTTCCACGTTTCATTTCCAGCCAGTCGATGGTCTCTCAGAACAACTTCGGAACTCTTTTCAGGCGATAGGGGATTCGGGGTATCTTGCGTCGTACAACCCACACTTACCGCTAAACCAAGATAGAAGATTAATAGGTAGTATATTAATCGATTTTTCATTTTTTTATGCGCTGTTGCAGTAAAGTTCCTATTTTGTAGTATCTGTTGTAATTCGCGGAGATTTTCGTCAAAAAAAAATTGGATGCGAAGTTTTTTAGCATTAAATCCGGTCATCGTTTCAAAACGGACGTTTAGAGTCTCGGATCAACTGCCTCACTCTCAAGTGCCAGAATTCCGAAAACGCACTCATGAACACGGGACAAGGGTTCACGGTGAACGAAGCGTTCAAGTGCCTCAACGCCTAACGCAAACTCTCGAAGTGCGAGAGAACGCTTGTGAGAAAGCCCGCGAGAACGGAGACGTTCTAAGTTTCGAGGCACTGTATATTCAGGTCCATAGATTATCCGCAGGTATTCACGACCTCGACACTTTATAGCGGGTTGTACCAATCCTCGCTTGCCTTGAACGATAAAATCCAGGGGCTTGATGACTGTCCCTTCGCTGCCCTGCTCGGTGAGTTCTTCCCACCGACGGATCGCTTCAGTTTGGCTTGCCTCATGAGTCACATCAACCCTCTCGTAGTGAGTGGCGAACAACAGGTTATCCTCAGAATTCTCACAGAGTTTCGTAAGCATTTGCATGTGCCACAGATGGTCTTTGTCGAAATACACCGTACCTTCCGTCGCAAGTAGATGGAACGGAGCCAGTCTCAAGTCCGCAATAGACTGGACGTCCCAACAATATTGCTGATATGCCCTAACGTATGCGGTCACTGCCTCTGCGCGCTGACGATAGTCATCCAATATACAATCCACGTCAACGCCGCGTTCGGCGGCTGTTTTTAGGGAGGCAATCGTTTCCCCTAACGCGACATGAGCCGATGCTCCGACGGGTGCATATTGCTGCTGTAACAATTCCTGAGCCTTAACTGACCAAGGCATCAACTCGCAGTCAAAACAGATCCAATCTGTATTGAGGGTCTCCCAATAGCCGACTGTATCCATGGCGGTTTTCACCTGTTCCAACAGTTCGGCTTCAATCGTGGCATCGTTAAAGAAACGTCTACCGGTCCGTGTGTAACAGATGCCAAGCGTGTCGTCTGAGACACCAAATCGTCTTTTCGCGGTTTCTGGATCTCGGCAAACAACAACGACAGCACGGGATCCCATGTGTTTTTCTTCCCAAATGACTGTGGATACGCCTTGTTTGCGGTAATAAGCGAACCCTTCCGCCGGATGTTCAAGCAGCCCCGGATTGCTTGTGGTTTCTGTTGGTGACATCGTGGGTGGAAGATAAATAAGCCATTTTGGGTTTATAGCGAAACGACTCATTCCCTCAAGTGCGGTTATTGTATTCTCTTCACGGATTGTCACATTATGATGTAATCGCGTGCTGATGACACGCCTTCCAAGTACATCATTGATGTCGAGAATGCCATCAGACCCCTGCATTTCGACAGAAGATTGTCGAGAATCGGAGTCCGCTCCTACAAGAAGCGGTTTAACCGGTTCATAATACGTCCGGTGTGCTGGAACAGACACGAGTTCTTTTTCAGGGTATCGCAACGCTGTCAGTTTACCGCCGAAAACACATCCGGTATCAATGTTGATTGTCCGA
Organism: Candidatus Poribacteria bacterium; assembly: GCA_965232545.1. Lineage (GTDB taxonomy): Bacteria > Poribacteria > WGA-4E > WGA-4E > WGA-3G > WGA-3G. Next base: position 4,241,620 of record OZ246979.1, on the reverse strand, counting down.
TTTACCCATTGCGGCTCGGTGACCGGCGTGTGTCCGTAGACAACCATCGCGTTCCCGCGATATTCGTCAGCCCAATTGCGTCGAATAGGTAAGCCGAACTCATCGGTTTCTCCGGTGGTTTCGCCATAGAGTGCGAATTCTCGCACGCGCCCCGATGCCCTGCCTTGCAATTCATCCTTCATTCCTGCATGCGCGACGACCAACTTTCCGTTGTCAAGGACACAGTGACTCACCAAACCATCAAGGAATTCCACGATTTGTGCCTTAAATTCGACTGATTCTCTCTCCAATTGAGAAAGGGATTCCGTCAATCCGTGTGTCGGATTCACATTCCTGCCGCGAAGTGCCCGAACCAGTTTTACGTCATGATTCCCCGGTACGCAGAGAGCAGCGTTATTCTTTTGCATCCCCATGACCAAACGTAGCACTTCAGGGACCTTTGGACCCCGATCAACAAAATCGCCCACGAAAACCGCTTTCCTGCCTTGTGGCGGTTCAACAACGGTGTCGCCGTCCGGTTGTATTGAGACCTTGTAACCGAGTTCTTCGAGCAATTCAACAAGCTCATCAAAACAGCCGTGAATATCCCCAATAATATCAAACGGTCCTTGCTCGTCTGTGCGATTCGTCCACAATGGCTGCCGCTCTATATGGGTGGCTTCAATAACTTCGGGTGTGGACATTACATAGACAAATTGCCGAAAACCTTCGCGTTTGAGAGTGCGCAACGAGCGACGGAGTTGTTGGCTCTGTTGACGGATGACATGAGGTTTCAAATTTCTGTCGGGACGCGTCTCGTTTCTTTCTTGACAAAGTTTTGTGGGAAGATCAAACACAATAGCAACGGTTAAATAGTGGTATTCGCGCGCCAGTGCCAACAAAGGTTTTCGCGCTTCAACCTGGACATTCGTGGCATCAATAACCGTCAATTTCCCGGCAGCGAGCCGTTTGGCTGCGATGAAGCGTAGCACTTCAAAAGCATCATTCGTTACCGTCTGGTCGGTCTCATCGTCTGAAACGAGTCCTCGGCAGAAATCCGACGAAAGAATCTCGGTTGGTTTAAAATGCTTACGTGCAAAGGTAGATTTACCTGAACCCGAAGGTCCAATGAGGAGTATAAGTGAAGGTTCAGGAATTCTCATGTTTTTAATTTTCCTTGCGGTTCGGTGAAGTAGGTTTGTGCTTCCAGGTACCTTTCCGTAGACCTGAAGAAATACCCAAGCAAAATCCTCTCACTACGTTTGAGGCTGCGCGCCTTTTTATTCGTTCGGTATCGGATACCACCGCACCAATCTGTGGGAAACCGCATCTACAAGAGAATTGCGTCCATCCCATTCATCAAGCTTTTCGGGTAAAGACTGCCATCTGGGTTGGTGGTCCAATATCTTCAACAGTTGGACCGATCGGATGAAACACAACGGTATAACCGAAGCGTTCAGCAACCTTTCCCGCCCAAGACTGAAATTCGTCCCGCGTCCACTCAAAACGGTGGTCTTTATGCCGGAAATATCCAGCCTGTAGGTTCTCAAACTTTACATTGTATTCTATGTTCGGCGTCGTCAACACAACCGTCCGAGGACAGGCATACTCGAAAAGCACGCGCTCAAAAACCGCCAGTCGTGGTAAATCTAAGTGTTCAATCACCTCTACAACGGCAGCTGCATCGTAGCCATCTAAGCGTTTATCTCGGTACCCGAGCGACCCTTGAAACAGACGAATCCGCTCTTTCTGATTTTCCGGCAAGCGGTCATGCTGGAGTCGTTTTTGCGCGGTTTTCAGGGCACGATGTGAAACGTCCATTCCGACGATCTCTTCAAATTGCCTCTCAGCCAACAACTTACGAAGAAGTTTTCCTTCACCACATCCCAAATCAAGAACGCGTTTTGCCCCACACTGTTTGAGGATTTCGGTGACCGCAACCAAACGGATTTCGTTCAGACCGATCCGTTCCTCAACCTGTTCTTCTTCTGCTTGAGTTGCCTCGTTAGTCTCTTGATTGTCCTTTTCGCACAATTGGGCAAGTGCTTGAGAGGTAAGCTGCCGCTGATGTTTCAGGTAGCGACGAACAATCGATTCTTGTTCTGGATGCGCAGCGAGCCAATCACTCCCACGCTTTGACAGCTTTTCGATTTCCGCCTCGTCAACCCAATAGTGTTTCTCGTCGTCAAGCACAGGAATCAGAATGTAAAGATGCGTGAGAAGCTCACTCAAACGACAGATATTTTCAATTGTCACCGTAAAATAACGACTCTGCCCCCACTGCGGGAATTGTGTGTCCAACGCCTGGTGCTCTGTTGTTACGGTATAACCGAGTGGCTCGAAAAGTCGCCGCAACAATTTCTCTCCGCCGCGACATGGTAGAATGGCTAACTTCGCACTTAAAGGAATCGCAGTCTCCGCGAGCTCTGGACGTTCTTTGCACCTGCCCGACAACGCGCTACCAAACACCCGTGCAATTGCTACGCTCAAAAACGACGAAGCAACGTAAGGACGATCACTGACATACTGCGCTAACGCGAAATTTTCCGCAAATTGCCCACGAGGGCGGCGGATAAGTCCAATCGAATCAACATCAAGAAGCAATGCTGCTGTGCATCTCTCGGTGTTCGCCTCCGGATAAAAGACATGCGCTTGCCCAAAGGAGAGTTCAAAGGATTGAATTCGAGATGGGTGTTTATGCAACAGATAACCGAGATCCGTTGCGGGAGAATATGTGGTTGATATTGTCAAAAGCATAGCAATATGTCAAGAAATGCAGTGCGTTGAAAGAAAAATATCGAGTGTTAAGTTAGGTTTCACCTTCTGCTCAACCCAAACTACATTTATAGTAAAGTTTAGAATTAATAGGACACTCTGTGCCGGTTCGGTTAGGGGATTTAGTCTATGAATAGACTAAATCCGTTCCTTGTATTACATTCCGAACCTACCGGGGGATACAAGTGCCTCTTTATTTTTCGGTTTTACTATAGTTTGGTAAGTACTGATTATTATATCTTCTTTTACGTGCCTTGTCAAGATGCTTGTAGCACCGCGAAAATGTGCGAAATTTGTTTTAAACCGCAAAAAGCAGTATAATAGAATCAATCTCTCTTACCTAACATTTTGCGCCACGAAATATAATGGAAACCACGCTCGGAGGATATTGTAAAATGGCGGACTTTGATTCCCACTCATACACACCGGTATACCCAGGTCCGAACGACGACCTGCTTGAGGCACAAGCGCGAGTCTGCACGGGACCGCATCAGACCCGACCATTGGGCATGAATGCTTCGGACTTTCCGCAACCGGAGCCTCTGCTTGAAACGCTTCTGAAGTCCCTAAGAGGTGAACTCCCAGAATCGGAGGCAGTCTCAGCAGCACAGATGGGGGCATTCTTTGCAGCAATGACGCTCCGTGCCTATTTCCCAAAAGCGACACAATGGAGTCCAGCAGAGCAAGCGGCGTTTCGTAAATACAATTCAGCACTTACAGAACAACTGCCCCCGGAAATCCAATACCTTATGAGCCCTGAGAACGGTTGCGTACCAGCGAATCCAACAGAGGCAATTGTCGTGAACGCATTAGAAAAGATTCTACAAGCAAAACATTTAGGCTACGCTGAAACCCGCGAAATGTGTAAAGCTATCCTTAGCGACGACGTGAAACCTGCTTTCAAAGGTGCGGCACTTATCGGACAAAGAATGAACCGCGAAACCTACCAAGAGGTACGAGGCTATCTTGACGCGTTTTTCGGACCGGAAGAGGTCCAACCGATTGACGTTGCGGAATTAACGCATTTTGGCCAGCCTTACGATGGCGCAGCGCGTTACTTTCGTCCAACCTTGTTCGTCGCCGCAGTACGTGCCGCACTCGGTGAAGCATCGCTCCTTCACAGTGTCGATGCAATGCCCCCGAAAAACGGTGTAACAGAGGAAACTATCCTGAACGCACTCGGCGCGAACACGCAACTATCGCTCGCACAGACGGCTTCACTGATTACAGACGAATTGGTGGGTTTCGGGTATATCAGCCAACGCGAGTACTGTCCCTCTGCCTATAACTTGCGCGAACTGCGGGTGCATATCAAGAAACGTCCGCCGTGGGCAGCGACTGAGAAAGCACAACAGTTCTTTTCGGCACGAGAAGCAAACTACATGGTACTTGGCTATTATCACATCGGTTACGAGAAACCACTGCTCCAATTAGCATGGGAGCGCGGATTTGATGCTGCGGTTGCTGTGAAAGGTGAGGAAGGAACAAGCCATTACGCGCTCCGACTCGGAAAACCTTCTACAAGCGATAGGATGGCAATCAACTATTCTCAAGGCTTCCGCCGTGTAAAGGGTGCCCGTGAAGATTTCGCGTTGGATATAGATCCGGAGATTTATGGGTTTGACTATACGAGAAGCCCTCGTCCGGAAGTTGTCAGTGCGGCGGCATTTGCGGAAGCCGGTGTGGCGGCTCTATCCGGTGAAAAAGGGCATATCTACGATAGGATTCTCCTAAATACAGCGATGGTCGATTACCTGTTGGGGATTTGCCCAGAACCTAAAGATGCGCTTGCCCGCGCCCAGTCAGTAATGGAGGATGGGCGCGCGTTGCAGCATCTACAAGCGTATATAGCCGCCAGTCATCAGTCATCAGTCGTCTGAATCAGGATTTACAGGATTCAAGGATTAGCAGGATGAGAGCGGAACTGACAGTTTCCAATATGCTGACAGCTGACAGCCGATTAAATGTAACCCGTTGAACCATCGGGTCGAATGGGACTGGTGCGCTGCCAATGGATGTATTCGTTGTCGGTGATAGCGGATTCGTCCACCTCTACACCCAAGCCCGGACGGTCACGCAATTCCAGATAACCGTCTTTTGGTAGATAAGGTTCGTCCACCCAATCGTTCCATTCCGTCTCAGTAGGCAAAAGATACTCAAGGATTTTGAAATTCGGGGTTGCGGCGGAGAAGTGGACATTAACCGCCGTTGCGAGCGGTCCCATCGGGTTATGGGGTGCGACACTGACGTAGTGTGCTTCAGCAATTGCGGCAATCTTCCGCATCTCTAAGAGTCCACCACAGACACAAATGTCCGGCTGAATGATGTCAGCCCCTTGTGCCGAGATAACATCCAGAAACTCAAAGCGCGTATAGAGAGATTCGCCTGTCGCGAGCGGCACTTGCATCTGGGCGCGCAGACGTGTCCACGCGGGCATGTGTTCGGGTCGCAACGGTTCCTCATAGAAATACGGATCATAGGGCGCGAGTGCATTTGCGAGTTGAAGCGCACGAATCGGCTCGAAGATCTTGGCGTGAGGATCGAAGGCGATCTCCCAATCTGCGGGTGTGTTATTCCGAATTTGCTCAAAATAGGTGGCGGCGGCATCACAGACGCGTCCCCAACGATCTGCATCTGGATCGAGTTGGTACGGACTCGTCTTGAAAGCCGTGAATCCCCAGTCTTCATGGAGTTTGTGTGCTTGATCAGCAGCTTCAATGCCATCTCTGCCACCGATGCCGCGGTAGACGCGGATGCGATCGCGAGCGTGTCCACCGAGGAGCATATATACCGGTAAGCCTGCCGCTTTCCCGCTGATGTCCCAGAGGGCATGATCAACAGCAGAAATAACAGCAAGCCCCGCACCGCCAGGTGGAAAACGGAACTGCTGATGCAGTTTCATCATTATGTATTCAATTCGCCTCGGGTCGTCCCCTTGAATCATCTCGAAGATGTAGTCCGCAATCGGTTCAACAGAGAGATCGGGACCTGTAGAGTAGGCTTCACCCCATCCGTAAAGCCCTTCGTCTGTTTCGACTTTGATGAGACCCCGAGGTCGATTGCCAAATCGCGCCATAAAGGTTTTGATCGCTGTGATTTTCATTTTTTAACTACGGACCTCCGTTCTTTATAGCAGTCGGCTGTCAGCAGTCGGCAATCAGTTAAGAATTTTCTGGTGAAATTACACCCGTTCGCTGATTGCTGATCGCTGATAACGCCTTTTTACCATGGATGTGTGCGAAAGGGTGATGCAGGTAACCCTTCCTTGTTGACGAGATTCGGTTCCGCACTTTGATGCCAACCGAATCGAACCGCGACCGGATTCGCAACAGCATCGCTGGACACAATGATAGTGTTACCATCAACCGTTGCAGTCGCTTCAACGAATTGCTTGTCCTCGCCTGCGATTTCAAACCATGTCAGTGGTTGTCTATCTCGTGCCATCAAGCCACTCCCGACAGAGTCAAAGTTCAGTCGAATTGTGTTTTCCTCTACCATCATCGACTTGTAAAGTGGACCAGAATGGGTTACATCTTCTCTGCCATACGTTTTCGCGAGTGCCAACAACGCAAGCCGCCTACCAACCTCCTGCTTGTTTCGAGGATGGATGTCTTGGAGGTTACCGACATCTGTTGTTACAGCCATGCCGGTATGCGGTACAGATAACGTCGCGGCTTGTGCTTCCCAAATTGCCGGTAGTAAAAATGGACTGGCTCCCCAACCGTAGTTAAATGGAGCAAGTTGCACGAAATAGAAAGGGAAATCTCCCTGCCCCCAAACCTCACGCCACCCACTGATGAGTGCCTTCATCTTTTCATGATAGAGCATTCCGTCTTGAAGATTCGATTCGCCTTGGTACCAGATTGCTCCACGGACAGCATAAGGGACGATCGGATGCACCATGCCGTTATAGAGTCCAGTGGGTCTGGCGTGATGTCTCAGAGCGTGTCTATTTTCGGGTATCTGTGTGAGGCGAGCGTTGGTTTCTAATGCCTTCCGCGTTTCCGCAATCCACGCTTCAATCTCTTTCATCTTTTGCGGAAGTTGCTCGCGGTAACTTGCGTCCGCTTCCTGAATCTCTTTGGCTATGGATTCAAGAGCAGGAACATTGGCGAAACCGACAGGTGGCGTCCATGGCTCAATACGGGTGCCACCCCAATTGGTACTGATTAATCCGATCGGAACGTTGAGGTTCTTGTGGAGTTTTCTTCCGAAATAGTAAGCAACAGCGGAGAAATTCTCGATTGTTTCTGGGGTGGTTTCATGCCAGTCGGCTCCTACATCTTGCTGGAGCAGTCCCGAAGGTCTATGCGGAATGTCAAACAGTCGGATTGTTGGATAGTCCGCTGCAGCGATCTCTGCATCGCTGTCTTTTGAGGCGCGGACCGACCATTCCATATTCGATTGTCCAGAGCAGACCCAGACTTCCCCGAAAAGAATGTTCGTCAATTCAAGGGTATTACTTCCAATAACGCGAAGCGTATAGGGACCACCGGCTTCCATTGCATCAAGCTTGAGTCGCCAGTTGCCTTCGGCATCGGCAATCGCAGTGGTTGAAAAAAGCGGTTCAGCACTTTCATTTTCAGTGCTGAGACTTATCGTGATTTTCTCGCCTGCGGATGCCCATCCCCAGATAGGGACTTGCATATCGCGTTGCAGCACCATGTTACTGCCGATGACACGCGGCAGCGTAACCTCGGCATGCACGAGGGGTTGCGTAGAGAGTAATAGGAAACCGATAAAAAATAACGTGATTCGTTTCATTTTTCTAATTTTCCTTGTGGGTCGCTGAAGTAGGTATGTATGTTCATACGCCTCTCCGTAGATGCTTCGCTGTGAGAATCGGCACATCTTTTTGAGAGTACCCCACGATAACATACAAGTTGTTCAAACTTTAGTAATTCCGTTTATGATAGGATCGCCAAAGCGATTGCTTCGCAAGAATGCGTCAATTTCTGTCTTCACCCCATTGAAGGCGTTCGGCGAGGTAACTGTTGCGTTCCATCACTTGATTGTTACGGAGGCAGATTCCGAGTGCGCGTTTGGTGCCGACTATCACGACATGCTCCTTCGCACGGGTGATGCCGGTGTAAAGCAGATTCCGTTGTAACATGAGATAGTGTTGCGTGTGCAAGGGGATAACAACGGCGGGATACTCGCTGCCCTGTGCCTTATGGATAGTCGTCGCGTAAGCCAAAACGAGTTCCCCAAGGTCCGCGGTATCGTAAGCTACCTGTTTATCAGGGAACTGAATGTACACCTTTTTCTCAACGTTTTCAATCGCGACGACTCTCCCAATATCGCCGTTAAACACGTCATAGTCGTAGTTGTTACGCACCTGCATCACTTTATCACCGACGCGGAAACCCCCTGCAGTTCGAGATACGGGCGAGGCGACCTCGCCCCTACGGGGTACCTGCCTGTAGGTTTGAACGCCGAACCTCTTTTTTTCCAAAGGATGAGATACTGGGGTCGTATACTCCGGGTTCAACACTTCTTGGAGGCGTTTGTTGAAGCTTTCAGTGCCAAGCATCCCGCGCCGCATGGGGCATAGGAGTTGGATATCGTCCATCGGATGGTAATCGTAGTGTTGTGGTAGCCGATCAGCGATGAGGGCACATATCAATTCGACAACCGCTTCGGGATCTTCCTCTTCTATAAAGAAAAAGTTTCGGTCTGTATCGCCCGTGAGTTCTGGGAAATCGCCTTTATTAATGCGATGCGCATTTGTGACGATCATGCTCTCCTGCGCTTGGCGGAATATCTCGGTGAGTTGGATAACGGGTATCTTTTCGGAATCAATGAGTTCTCTGAGGACATTACCTGCACCAACGGAAGGAAGCTGATCGGTGTCCCCAATGAGAACAACAGTCGTCGTCGGACGAATTGCCTGCATCAAACGGTTCATCAGGACGAGGTCCACCATAGATGTTTCGTCAACGATGACGACATCTGTGTCTAAAGGGTTCTGCCGATTACGCTTAAATCCATTGTTTTGCGGGGAGAATTCAAGGAGCCGATGGATGGTTTTGGCTTCGCAATCGGTTGTTTCACTAAGACGTTTCGCCGCGCGTCCGGTGGGTGCCGTCAGGGTGATACGTCTACCTTCTGCTCCAAACAGACGAATCATGCCAACAACAGTCGTCGTTTTGCCGGTGCCGGGTCCGCCGGTAAGGATCATGGTGCGTGTGGTCATCGCGGTATGGATCGCCTCGCGCTGTTGTCGCGCGAAACGGATACCCATCTCGTCCTCCAATTGGGTGAGAGACGGTGTACTATCAGGTAACGATGGAATGGTGCTTTGCTCTTGACTGGAAGCCAAGAGTCTTAAAAACTGGTTTGCGACCCCGAGTTCGGCATAGTAAAAGGGCGCGAGATAGATGGGGGAATGGTTATTAGTTATCGGTTGTCGGTTATCGGTAAAAAGGTCTTCTGGTGAAGTCGAACCCTCGTGCTGATGGAAACCGACCGTTGATGGCTGACTGCTATCTTCCTGACTGCTGGCTGCTGGCTGCTGACTGCTAACCTCGTAGGCATCTGGCACTTCACTCACACCTATCTGTTCATCGGAACCCATTACGTCTGTAAAACTGGGATTAATAATCTCTTCTTCTTCGACGAGGACAGAGATACCTTGTTCAATCGCTTCCAGTTCCTGTTCAAGTATGGTTTGGCACGCCTCAATGAGTTCGGCACGGCGTTGGAAGACGTGTCCATCATCTGCCTTTTGGCTGAGAACATATTTGATTCCGGCTTGTACCCGTTGCGGGGCATCCTTATCAATACCAAGTTTCTGTGCGATCGTATCTGCCGTTACAAACCCGATACCGTAAATGTCATCGGCAAGACGATAGGGGTCTTCTGTAACAATTGGGATTGCGTCGTTTCCATAGGTTTTGTAAATTTTTGCGGCGTGTGCTGTGCTCACATCGTGCGATTGCAGGAAGAGCATGACGTTTTTTATTTCGCGTTGCGCTTCCCACGCTTCCTTGATGATTTGTACTCGCTTCCGTCCGATACCGGGGACGCGTGCCAATTTCTCAGGCTCATTTTCAATGACATCCATCGTATCCATACCGAACTTACGGACGATGAGCCCAGCCATTTTGGGACCGATGCCTTTGATGAGACCTGAGCCGAGATATTTCCTTAATCCGACTACATTTGCGGGGAGGATGGTTTCATACTTCTCGATTTGGAACTGCCTGCCGTATTTGGCGTTATCTACCCATTCGCCTTGCAGAAGAAGGCTCTCACCTGGGTTGATAGATGCCAGATTACCGACAACAGTGATGAGTTCAGCATGATCACGGGCGGAAAGTCTTCCGACTGTATAGCCGGTGTCAGGACTTTCATAGACGATACGTTCAAGTATCCCCTGCAGCGTTTCCATTTTTTAATTTTACCTTGCGGGTAAGTAACGCACTTTGGAACTTTACGCTTTCCGTGTTCGAGTCGTTCTCCACTTCGTTACGAACTTGGGTCTTGAGGCGAGGCAGGACCTATCGCCTTCGGCTATAGGCTGCCGTCTCTGGCTCAGTTTTTCAAGACCACACATAGAGCGAACTACTCAAACAGATCTTCAACTGGATCCTAACCAATTTCCGTCATCAACTTCCGAAAAGCGTTGAGTTGCGGGCCGATGAGATGTGATGAATCCGTTTTGTTCTCAAGCGCTTCAACGGTTTTGAGTCCGTTGCCTGTAATGGCGAGAACCGTTGGTTCATTGGGTCCGATGTGCCCGTTCTCTATCAACTTTTTCGCGGCGGCGAGTGTGACACCACCAGCGGTTTCGGTGAAGATACCTTCTGTAGAAGCAAGAAGTTTGATCGCATCCACGATCTCAATATCGGTGGCGTGTTCGCCGACACCGCCGGAATTCCGAACAGTATCAACAGCATAAATACCGTCTGCGGGGTTTCCAATAGCAAGCGATTTAGCGATTGTGTTCGGTCTAACAGGTTTCACAAAATCGCCATTCTCTTTGTATGTATTGACGATGGGTCCACAACCCTCGGCTTGGGCGACATGTATTTTAGTGTTCGGTTTATCTATTAATTCCAAAATGTGGAATTCCTTTAAAGCTTTGCCAATCTTTGTGATAAGAGAACCACCAGCGGCAGGTGCGACGATATGTGCAGGTGCCTTCCAACCGAGTTGTTCGATCAGTTCAAAACAGAGAGTTTTCGAGCCTTCAGCGTAGAAAGGACGGATGTTGATGTTAACAAATGCCCACGGATAGACCCCGCCAATTTCACTACAGAGTCGGTTGACATCGTCATAAGTACCGGTGATACCGACGACTGTCGGACCATAAACGAGGGATGCCACGACCTTCCCAACTTCGAGATCCGCGGGGATGAAAATAAAGCAATTCAATTTTGCGATGGCAGCGTGCGCGGCGACAGCGTTAGCGAGGTTGCCAGTAGAGGCACAAGAAACAGTGTCAAAATCGAATTCTTTTGCTTTGCTCAAGGCGACCGCTACAACCCGATCTTTGAAAGAAAAGGTCGGATGGCAGACGGTGTCATCTTTGATATAGAGTTCGTTGAGGCCAAGGGCATCTCCGAGATTTTTAGCTCGGATGAGAGGTGTAAACCCGGTGTTCGTGCCATCTGTCGGTTCACCATCTACCGGCAGGAGATCTGCATAACGCCACATGCTTTCTGGACCGTTTTCTATTGAACGCCTTGAAACAGATTTTTGTATCTCTTCATAGTTATAGTCTACTTCGAGGGGCCCGAAACAGAACTCGCAAACGTGAAGAGGTTTTTTGGGATACTTCTCACCACATTCGCGGCATTTGAGCCCTAATACTTTTTCCATTTTTTTAATTTTCCTTTTTTAATTTTACCTTGCGGATAAGTAACGAGGTTTAAAACTTTAAGGCTTCCGGTATTCGAGTTGAAGAAACACCCCAGCAAAAACCTCTCCACTTCGTTACGGGCTCGGGTTTTGGTTTCATGTTCCGAAGGGAAAAGAAACGTCAAAATGCACAAATCCAGTTACGCATTCACCGAAAACCCGCAAGGACGACGGACGCAGCAGCCCAAGGGGCCACAAATTAAAAAACCTTCAGAATCCCAAAACGACGACTTTACCAATGAAAAAAGTCGTCGTGGTGCACCATCATCAGAAGATTAAATTGTCAGTTTAACGCTAAATTCGTTCTTTCCGGATTGTAATGTGAAGCGTATAAAAAGCGAATGTTCTCCTATCCATCTGACATCATCGACGTTAGACTCGGTTAATTGTAAACCTTCGTGGTCACCCCACACTGCTATCCCATAAGGCATGGTCCTCGTTGACTCTACCACAATAGCGATATGTAACTGCGTCCGATGTCGCGTCGGTAGAAAACCGGTTAGGACAGGTTTATGCGCTTCGGATTGTAACACCCGTTCACCAGCATAGTTTTTGATTTCAATGGGATCCATAGCACCTTCAACAAAAGTGAATTCGCATGCCGCGTCGTAGTAAAACATTTTTAACGTAGACTTCGGCTTAGCAGTTTCCTCTTGGATCTCTGTACTCGTTTCTATAACAACTGTCGGTTCGGTTTTCTGGCAACGTTTAATGTAATCGTCAACCATTTGAGAAAGAAGTAGCGGTTTTGTGTCTTGAATACCAACGACGTGTGCGAAGTAGGCATCGAGTCGTTGCAACCCCTCTTGCCCCAGGTGCGCAACGGTAAGTGGGTCGATATGTTCCACATAACCAAGCCATTGATTCCACGCTGTGCTTTCTACATAGACATCATAATGTTGTTGCGCTGTTCCGTTTAAGAGCGTCGCGCGGAGATTTTGTGTATCTTCGGCAAGATGACCAGCGGTATGGTAAGGTATACCCACAATCTTTTCAAATGATTGTGCGGTATCTACATCAGTGGTGCCTCGCGTGACAATAGCATCAAGAGACGCGGAAGCCTCAAGCGGGTAAAAACATCCAAAACCTCCGCGGTCGGAAACCTCAATTTCGGGAACGTGCGGATCTGTGTCATCAACATCCGACTGCCCGCAGTGGTAACCCCAAAGTCCTCGGAATCCAGTCTGTTCAAGTACCCGTAGGAAAGTATCATTCTTGAAGACTGCCCCTGCAATGTTAATTTCCGCCCACGGTATCACCTGCGTGAGTCTTTCCCGTTCTTTGATTATATATTCCGGCAACCTCTCTCGCATCGTGACGAGATGCGATGCCATGGCTTCTGTGCTGGCACCCGGATTTGCGTTTCTTGCCCTCTCCCAGTTTGTTTCCCAGATCTGTCTGATGTCGAGCATCAATAAAGGGGCATCACCGTTCTCTGAATGCCACATTGTGAGCAATTTCGCGACGACTGGAGCAGATTTTGTATCGACCGCCCACGTTACGGGTATACCGCGTTTGTGAGCAATTTCTGCTAACAGTCGCATGCCCACAAGCAGTCGTTCTCGGTCTTCCGCTATTGCTGTGCTTACCAATCCGTAACTCAGCATTACTATTCCAAAAAGACGGTAACGCCCATGTCGGCGTACTTTTGGCGGGTGCTCGGATTACCATTCCTAAAGCAGACAGCGGTTGTAGTCCCCTCCAAAGCTCTTGCAACGTATTCCACACAAGCATCCACGGTTTGGAGTGCATGATTTGGATGGCTCTCAATGCTGAATGTCAGATCAGCAGGACCAAAGGAAAGACAGTCAACCCCCGGCTTAGCGAGATATCGTGCATGTGTGACGGCTTCTATGGATTCAATTTGCATCCAGAGGATGCCAGTGGAGTTCCACCAGTCGGCGTACTCAAGCCGTTCTCTGCCTTCGGAATTCACCCGGGCGGCACCGCCCCAACTCCGAATCCCCTGTTGCGGGTAGTAGAAAGCAGCAACTGCCTCGTCTACGGTTTCGTCTAATTCGACCTGTGGCACCTCAATACCCGTGGGACCTAAGTCGAGGTAGTTGCCGATGAGATACGCGTTTCGGGTGTGCTTAATCCGAAAGTTGACCAGAATCCCCAACTCATTCGCCATGTTACAGAAGGCGACGAGCCGATCCTCGTTGTATGGAGAGTGTTGGCTATCCACGGCGACAAAATCGTAGCCGCCCTCTTCGACTTTGGCAACAAGCGCGTCGGCAGATGCTGCCATAGAGACGTTAGCGCCATAGACGAGTTCTCCGTTATGTATCCGCTGTTTCAAATTTGCTGCTGACATTGTCATCCCTCGCTTTTTGTTGCAGCTTGCAGGTTTCTAAAACTTGCCATTAAATAGTGTCTGTGGTGCGTGTAAGTTCAATTCCATAATGCAAACGCCATAGCAAGTGCTATTTCAAAAGCAAAGCAGGCGTTTCAATCCACGCTTGAACCTTTATAATTATACCCTAAAATCCGTTTCCTGTCAACGGATTTGTGTTTTGTATAGAGCAATCAGCAGTCAGCAATCAGCAATCAGCAGGTGCTTGTCAGAATCAGGATTTACGCAATTTTGTTTGAGAATTGACAGGATCGGATTTTCGGGGTATGATGTTACGGAATGAGGAGAAAAAATCGCGACAATGGAGAATTAAATGAAACCTTATGAATACGTCGAACACACGGCTGATATGGGACTGCTGGTTCGGGGAAAAAATCTGTCTGAACTTCTGAAAAATGCGGCACAGGGACTCTTTGAAACGATAGCGGTCGTGGATACCGTCGATGAGACAGATTTGGTCGAGATCCACCTTACGGCTGAATCCGTGGAAGATCTCTTCGTCGGGTGGCTTGACGAACTCATCTTTCAGCACGAAACAAAGGAGATATTTTTTAAACGCGCCGACATCAAAGACTGTAGTGAAACAGAGGTATCAGCGACGGTTTACGGTGAACCGACAAATTTCGATAAACACGAGGTTTACACCGAAATTAAGAGTGTTACGTATCATCAGTTGCAAGTCATGCGAAAGTGTGATGGTAGCTGGTTTGCTCAGGTTATTTTCGATCTCTGATACACTGTTCCTATGGATAGAACTGATACATCGTAGTGTTCAGAAGGATGTTTAGGAGGCTCCATGTGCTCCCCATGAGGTAATCACCGAGGACTAATCCTAAGAAGAAGGGAATGGCGCGCCGATAACTCTGGATACCGCCGTGTCGCAGGATAAGCCATTTCAATGTCAAGGCAATTAGCAACGGAATCCAGAGGTCGGACATTTCTTGGTTGCTCGCCATCACATAACCGAGTGGATGCAGGGGTAGCCAAAAGAATTTGACACGAAGATATGTAAGCACCATCATGACAGAAAAGCCAATACCCATAAATATGACGCCGAGCCAGTCTGTGCTGAGCGGATACGTAATCCAGTTCGTCAACCGTCCGAAGTATTCTCTCCCGTAGCCGAGTGCCCACGGTCCAAAGTAGCCAGAATCCGCACCGAATTGGTAGTAGAGATGCAGTTGGACCCAAAAGGCGACAAGCCCACCGAAAATAGTGGCAATAACAACTGTCCAGAGCATCCGGCGTTGGTTAATATTAGCGAGTTCGGCGATTTTAAACGCCTCCAATTGATGCGGCATCTGCTGGGGACGGTAATCTCGGTTAAAAAAGCAGACGGAGAGTGCCGTTAAGTTCCGAGCACCGAGACGATGCGTCCCCAAAATAGTGTTTAAGATGTATCGCGGTGCCTGCCAGTGGTAGGCGTGGACAAAAATGCCGGACTCCGCTCGGATACGTGTTGTTACCAGCGGCGTTATGAGGAACAGGACAGCGAAAGTAAGTGCAAGCCAGACGGACATGCCCGCCTTGTAGAGAAGAAACGCAAACAACAAAATACCGAGTCCAAAGCCCCATACCGCCACCCGATACGGCATCGGTTCATCGTGCTGTTCGACGGGTGGCTCTCGTCCACGAGAGGGCAGCACGCTTTTCAGAACGGCTTTGAAATGCCGTTTGCCCGTCCAGCCAAAGAAAAAACAGAGCCCGACGAATGCTCCAATCGTCTGTTCGTTAAGATAGGGAAAACGCGGGATGCTACTCCATCCAACGGCTTTTGCTAAAGCGACTTCGTTGCGATAGAGAAAATAGAAGAGGGTTGTCGAAAAGAGGACATCTAACGGCATGAGGAACATAATGCCGATAGCAAACGGATAAAAAGCCGTGATGATGGTGCCGTAGAGGCTCAGGGGTGGCTCCTGAAAGGAGAAAAAACGGCGCGTCACCGGAATATGTGGTATTACGGGATAGAGATGGCTCAATCCATTGAAAAGACTGATACCCGCAGCAATCGCAAAGCCGATCCACATCCGTTTATTTCTGAAGAACGCAGAAGTAGGATTCGTCATTGCCAGTGGGAGTTGAATAATCGGGAAGGTAAGACGTTCACGCTGTGACCACTGCCGACGGAGGATCGTATTGAGGCAGAGAAAGATGAACGCTATCACTGTAAAGAGCAACAACCACGCCGCTACTACTGGTGCCCAAACCTGTAGATGCAGCGGACGGTATAGACTTGACTCTCCTTGGTAGTAGCCCCGAAGTGCGTCTCTATCTGAAACCGTGAGCCATTGCGGGAGGTGGTGCCAAAATAGGGTGCGCCATTCGTTCTCTTCCGTTGCGAACCAGAAACTGTGTCCAAGTACAGAAAGAATCGCTTGCAGGACATCGCATCCAGCGAGCGTTGTGGCGAAACTGAGTGTCACGTAGAGAAGTAGTAGTTCGCCTTGTCCAAGGGCAAAATCACTGTTTAGGAGACGGATGACCGCGTTAATCAGCATCACTGCGGTGAGGATGAAAATCACGTTGGAGAGTGGGACGACCCATGTCGGAAAGGTATAGCGCACGACTTCCATCTGGATGAGGAAGTAGCAGTTAATCGGTGCGGTAATCGCGAAGATACATAGGACGCGCCAGGTCAAGGCACGTTGCTGGCGGAGAGAAGTCAATTTTCTAATTTTCCTTGCGGAGGAACCACATGAGTTTGAACCTTTAACGTTCCTCTCTTAAATCTGGAGAAACACCCCGCTGAATGCCCGCAAGTGCCACTCGCGCACTTGATGTTGATTTACGCGCATTCAGCGTTGATTCGCAAAAACCCCTCCATTATATTACGGGCTCCGGTTTTGATTTACAAGTCGAGAATCGGGATTCCCTTCTACTCGTAACGATTTACCACTTCCCATGCACAGGGGTCTCACGTGCTTTCTCGAAAAGATCTGCCCATTCGTCAGTGCCGTCGTCGAAGGTTAATTCGAGACGCGCGCCTTCCACCTGTGCCTCACCGTCGCCTGCATTGAAATAACTCAAACCATCACCGGACATGTGGATGCAACTGCCATCAGGATAAACAGCGGTTTTGATGATACGGGGGACAGGATGAATCGTGTAACCGTCAGCGTCTAACTTATCAGCAGGTACACGGAAGCATTCAACTGCGTCTTCATCGACTTCAACGCCTAACCCTGGAGCATCGAGGATCTTGTGGCATCCATCCGAGACTTGTATGGGGTGCGTGAGCAGATGGTCGCTGTAGAGATTAATACAGGTGATTGCGGGCCATGTCGCATGTGTGAGTACACTTCCGAGATGTCCTGCCCAGGTTGTCGTCAAGCCATTTCCAACGATCTGGAGCCAAAACGGCATATCTGCTGCTGCGCTGAGTTGCCCCTCACGCATCACCTGCGATTTGCCACCACCGATGACAAACCCTGTGCATACGTCCTCACGCACACAAGTGGTATAGGGGGGTGACCCGAAGTGCATAGCGACCTGACATCCAACGGTTTGGCGAATTTGCTTGTTTCCATCAACATCGCTCTGCGGAATAGGCGTCTCAAACATCGCCACATTTGGGTGTGAAGCAAGTTTTTGCAGGATCGGGATAGCCGTTTCTGCGTCGCGCCAAGAACTGTTAGGATCAAGATCGAGCTTGAAGTCAGCTGGTACGACTTTTGCAACCGTCTCTACCTGTGCAGTGATATCCCACCACGGACGCGGCTTGTTTTTGAAACTGGTATAGCCGTTTTCCACAGCATTCGCGGCTTCCGCCGCCCAGTTTTCAGGAGAGGAATCGATACACCACCATGAAATTGGAACAGCCTCGCGACACTGCATGCCGAGGAGTTGGTAAACCGGCACCTCTAAAATTTTGCCGACGACATCAAAGAGTGCCATCTGTAGACCTGCCCCAAGCGAATCGTCGTTCATGCGTTCGGCAGGACTTTGTCCAAGGACACGTTCGACACTGGCATCACTGACGCGTGAATAGGTATAGTGAACGACAGTCTCACCCCAGCCGACATGACCAGTATCCGTGGTAACCTTGCACAGTTCAAGGATCGACCAGTTGTAAACAGTAGACACGCTCTGGGTGGTAATCTGCTGTTGGCGCGGGGTGAAGGGGACATCTACAATTACACGTTCTACGTTCGTGACTTTCATGGGTAGACTCCTTATCGGCGAGGTTAGAACACCTCGCCAGCGGCGGTGGATACGCATCGCGATCGGGAGATCGCTCCTACACAAACAAGGGTCGCGATTCGGAGATCGCTCCTACAGAAGAGAAAAATAAAAAAGGCGAGGGATTCACAAAACCTTCTCCCTCGCCTTATTATATACCAATACATACTAATATGCAACTTTAATCTCGCCCCAGAGGGTTGTGAGTTTGTCTTTGACATCGACATCAAAACCGTTTTTGTTTGTAACGAGAATGCTGTCGATCCGTCCCATTCCCCAACTTTCGTGCCAGACACCGACAGAACCGGCATCCTTGGTAGTGGCTTTGTCGGATTCAAGTATTGGGTCCCCGAGGTCATCGGAGGATGCGAACAGGTCTTTGACTTCATCGAGTTTCATGTACCAGACTTTAACGTTGTTGCCTTGGACCTCAACGCGTCCGAAATAAGCGACAGCATTGGTTTGATCGAGTCCACCCCCTAAACCGTGCGGTACACTGTCTATTTCTTTTCCACCATTTTCACAACCGCACTGATCAAGGCATTGTCCGCTCGGACAACACCCGTCTTCAAGACTCATGAAAAGGACGGACGCTGTCTCATTATAGCCAAAGACAACGAGATAGCCTTTATCGTCCCCTTTTCTACGGAATTGCAGACCGAAACTATCATCATCACCAAAGGAAAAGACGGTTTGGACGATACCGTCGGTAAAGTTTTTCACACCAGGCAGTTCTGTGTTACCAGAGATACCGCACCCCTCAGCGGTTTGCTTCATGGATCCTTTTCCACCGATTTTGCCGCCTTCAAAATCATCCGCAGCCCAGATGGTGCCAGCGTTTTCCGGTTTATAGTTTTTGACATTGTTCACATCAGCATTCGGTTTTGCCTCTTTGGAGCCCGGCTCAAAATCGGCGTAAAACACAACTTGACCGCTGGCGTGAAACGAAACAAGTAGACTCAAAACGAGGCTCAAAAGAAAAAAACGTGTCTTCATGAATGTCTCCTCCGATTTCATAAAGAGTTGTGTTGCCGTTTATTCACAAGCAACAGTATCATGACAAGGCTATAGGCACCGCTTAGATACCCGTATCATCAAAGATGCCTCGTCTAAAACTAAAGTGGTGTTGGGTGAAGTACGGAGACCTCACCCGACAAAGATGAGTTGTGCGGGGCAGGAAGACTGAAGTAAAGTAACCTCACCCCGCAATGCAGTTGATTTTATGCTATTCGTCTATATTAAGGCAGGAGACTAATAGCTGCTTTTAACGTCACCCCACGTCGTAGAGAGTTTGGCGTGTGGATCGACATCAGTAGTGCCACCAGGACCGGTAACAAGGACGCTATCGACTCTTCCGTTGCCCCAACTTTCGTGCCAGAGACCGACAGTACCGGGTCCCAAATCATCTGCGCCATCATATTCAGCGACTGGATCGCCGAGTTCACTGGAGGCAGCGAAGAGATCGGGCACATCGTCAAGTTCCATATACCAGACCTGGATGAGACTTCCGATGACTTCAACGCGTGCAAAATAGGCGACGCTGTTGTCCTGGGAAAGGTCTGCACCTAAGCCGTGGTCAACCCCGACGAGTTCATTTCCACCGTTTTCGCAACTGCACTGGTCGAGACATTGCCCGGAAGGACAGCATCCATCTGCGAGGCTACCGATGATAACTTGGGGTGTTTCGTTATAGCCGAGTGCGACGAGATAACCGCTGTCGTCGCCGACGCGCCGGAATTGGAAACCGACGCCGTCGTCGTCTTGCCATGAAAAAACGGCTTGGATGATACCGTCAGAGAAGCCATCGACACCGGGCAGCGGTGTATTACCAGAGATGCCACACCCTTCGGCAGATTGATGCAAGGCACCGCTGCCATCAGGAAATTCATCTGACTCCACCCAAACGGTTCCAGCATTTTCCGGCACCCAATTTGCTGGGTCGTTAACGCTGACATTCGGAATCGCTTTAGAACCGCTTATTTCAAAATCAGCATAGAAAATTACCTGTGCGCTGGCGTGGCCAATCAGTATGACTGAAAAAAGTGTGATGAGCACCATAAGGTGGGTTCTTGTCATTTTGTCACTGTTCTTAGAAACCTATATTTTCTCTACAAAACAATAGATTTCTAAAGGGATCCTACCCCCTGTTACGACACCCGTCGGTGTCTAAGCCTGCCTACACCCAACTTAACCTGCCACGTAGCAGAAGGTGTAAGCGACTTGCATACCTCAAGAAACGCGAAGTATGGACGAACCGTCAAAGTTAGCACCGAAATGCTAACGCCTTATTTTTCATTTCCAATTGTCGTAATTTTCTATACCGCTTCGACGTCGCGGGGGGTGCGGGTTGCGTGGTTCTTTAGCAAAGCCGTGGTTCTACGACTTCGCTCACAACAACACTTCGCCCAAAAGACAAACCTGTTTTTTATGGTTTCCGCAGATTTGCCAAGATTTATTTCGGATTGTTCCGGATGAGAGGTGTTTAGGACAATCTCTTTTTTTGGTTGATTTTCCACAAGTTAAGCCGTCTGTCGCAAGTTTATTTCCGTCTTGCAAAGACAGACTGTCACAAATAGGACGATTTCTGAGGAAACCGTTGCCTAAAATATAGCAAAAACGCAAATTTCTGTCAATAAAAAAGGAAAAAAGAGAGGATTTTTATTTTTTTTAAATTTTGCGAGGGAAAAGAGAAACAGCGAGGTTAGGGAGCCTCGCCAGCGAAAGGGGAAGGAAGAGCCCGTGCCACTACCGAAAATTAAGGGCTGCTTGATATCTGATAGTCTTTCAACCTATTTTGCAACGTCCGAATACTAATTCCCAATATCTTCGCGGTTCTCGTCCGATTTCCGTTCTGCCACGCCAAAGTATCAAGGATAAAGGCTTCCTCCACAGCCTTAAGGCTCGTGCCGAGAGAGAAAGGCGTATTTTGTTCGTCCTCAGGCGCGCCAATATCTTCTGGTATGTTCCGACGGGGTTGCCCAAATGCCAAGATTTCTTCAGGCAGATGCCGAGGTAACACAGCCTCTCCATCTGACAAGATAACTGCGTGGATTAAAGCGTTTTCTAACTCTCGCACATTCCCGGGCCAAGGGTAGTTTTGGAGACGTGCAAGCGTCTCCGGTACCATTTTGCGTAGAGGTTGGGTATAGGTACTGCAATGTTTCTCCACAAAGTATTCTGTCAACATGCGAATATCCTCTCGCCGCTCGCGTAAGGATGGTAAAGAAAGAGAAACAGCATTCAATCGATAGTAAAGGTCTTTGCGGAAAGTGCCATTATCAACAGCCTCCGAGAGGTTACAGTGCGTAGCTGCTATGATTCGGACATCCACTGGAATAGGCTTCGTTCCACCCAGACGTTCAATCTCGCCTGTCTCGACTGCCCGTAACAACTTCGCTTGTAGGGAAAGAGGCATATCTCCGATTTCGTCAAGAAAGAGCGTTCCATTGTGTGCCCTTTCAAATTTGCCGATATGTCGCGTCTTCGCGTCCGTAAACGCGCCTCTTTCATGTCCAAATAGTTGGCTCTCAAGAAGCATATCCGGAATTGCGGCACAGTTGACAGAAACCATTTTGTTCCCCGACCGATCACTGTTTTGGTGTAAGGCACGTGCTATCAACTCTTTACCGGTTCCTGTCTCACCGCAAATCAGTACCCTCGCTATTGTATTTGCTACCTTATCAATTTGTTTGAGAACTTCGAGAATCTGTGGACTTCTTCCAATAATGCTCTCGTAATTTCCTTGTAACGTATTTTCTGACAGAATAGCGGTACTATCATCTTTTTCAAGGAAATTTTCTACATTTGTGAGTCTCTCATTGGACTTATCTCTCGAATTAAAAATGTCCCTCCCGCCATAGGGTTTATCTTTCTTGGTTCCGTGGATCATTACCCTTCCTATCTTTCTGAAATTCAAATGTTATACATATTTATACGATTTATAATACAACAAAGGCTTCACAATATAACAACGCGGGTAAAGTGAAAGAAGGTTGCATAAAATGCAATAATTGGGAAAAATTGCCCCAATTTACGCATAATTTGCCCAATCTTTTGCCACGCGTTAGGATATTTATAAAGAGGTCTATTTACTCGTTGGGAAACCTCTTAGCGAGATACTTGGGGTTTGATCTGATGCTGGGTGGATAGCGGATCTCCCATACCTTAACGAGTGCTTCCGCGAAATTGTTTTCGGGATAGATGGGTATAAATGCGCTGCTCGGCTCCCCACGCAGAAACGGAGCAGTAGTGGTTTCTTTAACGGTTAACATGAGATGGGTTGTATTGTGGGATCTCAGAAACTCCAACGCCTCGCGTTCGGTTTCAGCGAAGTTGACGTGCTGTCGATAGAGACCTATCCAATGGGGTATGTAGTGATCCTGATCGACAATAGTTTTCACACCGGCGAGGACATTGAGTTGACTTCCATGATTCCAGTGCGCGGCAACAACAGCATGCGCGGGTAGATTACCTTTTATCCAATCGAACGCCTGAGCGAGGTTGCCTCTCCCTGGTATAGCCCTACGAGATTTGATAGCGGCGGGTAGTGCCCGGTTTGCGTGCCCTCCCACAGGTGAATAGAACAAGATTAGGGTTAACATCAAGACAGGGATTGCTGTTCTTAATAGGAGCTGCGGGACACGGTATTTTACTTTATTGGCATAGAAAGTGGCTAAGAACAGGAGCAGATCTGCGGTAAAGAAGGCGATGGATATCCCGACAAAAAAATTGTAGCGTTTCGCATCCCGTGCCAGTGCTACCCAAAAGAGAAACCATAGGGTAAATGCAACGTAGATGAATTCATTCTTAACAGCACTGTGTCGTCGCCATGCAAGCACAAGGAATCCAATGACACAGGTAGCAATCGCGATACCAAACTCAATATTAACAACGGATGTTCCCAAAAGCGGATCAAGCACACTGCGATAAAAGGTTGTTCCCGTGAACAGGACCAGTGGTGAGGCGAACACCAGTCCTTGCCATTTCCAAAAGCGGAAGAGTGCCATAGCAATACCGAGACTCCCCAACACAAAAACACTACCGTAATGCGTCATCCAATAGGCAAGAAAAGTGCTTTCCAGTTCCTCAATGCTTTGCATGAGCGCGCTTTGACTGAAAGGCACAGTGGTATCGGTAAGGGTTTTGGACTGCATGAGGATATAACCGAGTGCGAGCGTGATGCTGGCAAGGGTTAATCCAAACGCAAGGGTGCGTGCGTGGAGACGAAGCCTATCAGCGAAAGGTCTCTTTGTGATGAGAAGGTGGCGGAGGTAACGGATAGCCAAAAGAACGATCGGTGGGACAAGCATCAGGGCGGCGATGTGCGTTGAAAAGCCTTGCCCGCTTCGATACGCAGGAGATACAAGATACAGCGGTGGCACGAAGGTGCAGACCCAGATGAGATACACCCGTAACCTGTCTTCTGTTTCGGAGGTGAGAAACCGCCATATCTCAACCAATAGAATGATACTGAGAAAAACACCGAAGCCTTCCCAACTGATACCACCAAGGAACATAGCGAAACCACTCGCGAGTGTCCATAAAAGACATTTACGTGGCTGTTGCGATTGTAATGAAGCGAGATAGGTTGTGACGGTGAGGATGCCGAGCATGAGACACCAACTGTCTCTATCTCCAAAACCGGCAGTGCTGCGGTTAATCGCGCCCGGGAGTGTTGCCAGAAGCACACCAACGATGCTTGAAAAGAGAATACCCAAAGTGCGATAAAAAAAGAGACAGAGTGCCCCAAGTCCACTGCAGAAGCAGGCAACGGGTGTGTAGATGGTAACGTGATAGAGTGTAACGTTCGGGAATACCCACGCGATTCCTTTGTGAACGTAGGCGAGAACGTATCCGTAGAGATTGAGGGTTTGGGTTAAATCTCTACCCAGTGGCAGCCATCGATGCATATCCCGTTCTGGCAATCTTCCGTGTTCCGAGATGAGTTGTGCTTGCCAGTAGTAGAAGTAGCCATCTGATTCGGTTAACTGTCCTGAGGGGACATTCGTGATCCCTTGCAGCCGAATGAAAGCGGCAAGGCATAGGATACCGACAATCAGAACGATAGCACTTAATTTTTGTATCTTCATAACATCATTCTAAACTTTGGACAATTTTAAGCGATACGGACCTCGCCACTACGGGACTGTCCATTTCGTTTTCTTTTTTCCAATTCCTATAGACGATGGGTAGTTGCCCATAGTGAACAACTACCGCGATAGGTTGAATTACCAGCAGGCATCTTCATATTCATCACAAGCCCGCTTCCTACTGGCTTTTGCACTTTCACACCGCTCTGCATTCCCACTGGCACACGCAATACTTTCATTCGCTTGGGCATCACTACACGCCTGTTGAAGGCTACTACAGTCACTCGCTTCTGCTTTCTGTAACATCCCGTGAAATGTCCCGAAGCCACATGTGAGTGCGAAGATGAGGACGAGGGCTGGAATACTTGCAATCAATGTAGATTTCATGCTTAACTTTCTCCTTTTTTTGTATTTGAATAGCGTAAATTTTGCAATCTAAAACATGCCGGGTAGGCATATTTATAAATAAGCAATTTGTGTGCCAATTGTAAGAAGCCGTATTCTCAGGGCTTTTATCAAAATACAACTCTGCATATTTTACGCACTCTGCAAATTCTACACACCGGACCCTGCATATTTTTCATAATTCCATAAGACGCGTGCCCCTAATACCATTTCTAAATAACCGCTTCTCATTAGCAAAAAACCGGTTCGTAGTGGCGCAATTCATTGCGCCAGGGACATTCGGAAACCTCATAGCGTTTCAAAATCTCTGAAATGCGAATTTATTTTTCAGATTTGGTATAACAGTCTATGCTACAAAGGGGCTACTTGGGCTATTTGGGAAAACTCAATAACACAAAGGGGGTGATGAGGTAGGCTTTCAAGTACGTTTGCCTACCGAAATTGAAGGATGGAGATTGGAAAATGTGGAATAGGAATGGGAAATTTATTAATTGTCGCGCTGAAAACGGAATATCCCATTATGTTTTGTCCCGACGTAAAGTGTATTACGATCAACAGCAAGGGAGGTAACTGTGTATGGTATTTCTGGAGCAATTTGTTTCCAAGTGTTCGTTCGGCTATCTACTTGATAAACGCCGCTGGCACACACACCGTAAAGGGTTGAACCATCCGTCGCGATCTGATCCATAAGGAGTGTGCATCCGTCAGTATCGGTGAGGGCACACCAGTTTTCACCGTAGCGTGAACGCATCACTCCTGCGTCCGTTGAGATGTAGAGGGTTGAACCTACAAAGAGAATGTCTTTGTAGTAAGCAAACGGAAAGGCGAGGCTTTGGGTAATGTTCTTCCAAGTATCTCCACCGTCCAGAGATCGAAAGAAGTCGCCTTCCCGTTTACCGGCATAGATGGTATCGTCCGAAGCGGCAAGAGCGAAACCTTTCTTAAGAGGTGAGAGTTCTCCACCATCTTCCAAACCGGTGTAGTGCCACTCTGTCTCGCCGGGTCGCCACCTGAAAAGTTTCCGTCGGCGTTCCATAAAGACGGCTTCTCCGGCGAGGGTAAAATTTCCGTTCGTTCTGTCTTCTGTCAGGAATAAGTTCTCGTCCCATAATCGTTCCGCTTCACGATCCCTGACGTTTGTTTCTCTGGCTTTTTGGAGCCTCTTCTGCAATTCAGTGTAGAGATTGTCTTCCTCGAAATCCGGCATACCTGGAACTAGTATCAGGGCATCACTGCTAACGGGAAGGTAAAAAAGTTGCGTCTGGTTCCCGGGAATACTGCTGAGATGGAGAGTTGTATTGCTTGTCTGTACCTTCGGATAGATCAGAGGTTCATCTTCACTCTCCACGTTAAGGGTCTCCCAAGATTCACCACTGTTTTTTGATTTAATAATCTCTCCACCGGTGACTGCATAGAGAGCGTTTTCGACGGAACTTAGATTTTGAACATTGAAATTCGCGATCCCTGTTACAAAGGGATGCCATGTGTCCCCTCCATCCGTCGAGCGCGTTATTCCGCCGTAATAGGTTCTGTAAAAATTGTTTTCGTCCAACGCGATAGTAGGAGAAGCTCCAAATGCATGTCGGTCCTTTCCAAGATACATCCATGTCTCACCGGTATCATAGGAGCATAATATCCCACCAAAACTTATTAACAGAATCTTTTTTCCGATTGGGACGACTCTGACTGCGACTCCCATCTTAGGGGTATGCGGCGTAATATCGGTCCATGAATCGCCGAGGTCGGTCGAATAGAAGACTTGGGCTTCAGGACCATGCCGTCGATTTATGCCCGTCCCGACGTAGAGCCTCTCCTCGGCAACTGCCAAGGATTTAATACCGCGATCAGTCGGCCCCGGCAATTTTTTCCAATTACCGGACAATCGGAAAAGCCCCCGACTCGTTCCGACAAAGAGCGTGTTATCAACAGCGAGTGCGTCCCAAATACGGAACTCGAAATCACCGTCTTCCCGTACGTTATTAGATCGCAAGACGTGTCCTATAAATTCCCACTGCTTTCCGGCATCTTGGGAACGAAATACTTCGGTTCTGAGGACGAGGTACATCGTCATATCAGCACTTTGGGGATTGCGTTCTTGAGGTACATCGGTGATCACCAATGCGACAGCGCGTCCCTCGGGGCGTGAGCCGAGAACACTCCAGGTTTTACCCCTATCCGTTGAGGCTAAAAGCTCATCGGATGTCAGGAGATAGAGGGTATCCCGGTATTCTGTCATGACCTTGCTGAATTCTCGCTTCGGACCGCTGACACTGACAAGTGTCCATGTATCTGTCTGTGGTGTGAATCGGTAGAAGCCGGCTTTCGCAACAGCATAGAGGGATTGGTCAGCGGCGAGAAAGAGTCCGGGATATGAAACCTCCCCTGTTCCCTTCGCTTGAATCCATTGCGGTTTCACTGTGGGAACGTCTGTCTCCTTAGGAGGCAAGGTAGCAAGCAAGTTGGGTCCCGGTTGTTGTCCGGCACCTGTATTTTTGCCGAGCGCATCGGCGTTTCCGAATTGGTTTCTCACATCCGGTTTTAGGGTCAACGGAAGGACAACGGATGCCTCGATTAATTCAATCGTCATCTCCGATGTTGCGTCTAAACTGTAAGGCTGCTGGAAACGATAGAGCGCACGTGTACCCACACCAATCATTAGAAGAATGAGACAAGTTGATGCCAAGGAGAGTCCCCACGGCACCCAAGGTTTACTTGCAGAAGGGGTAGTCGGCTGGAGACGAGCGACTTCCCGCATGACGTTCGCAGTCAGGGTCGACGGTGCTTGGAAAATACCGGAGACATCGTGGAGTAGATGTTCTTGCGTCTCCAATCGCTTTCGAGCCCGGTGGAGACGACTTTTGATGGTGTTCGGGGATACGCCTAAAAATTCACTAATCTTTTCACACGGCATCTCTGCGAGATAGTGCATCGTTACAACCGTGCGTTCGCTCTCTGGAAGTTTTTGGAGAAGACGCTTGACAAGGTCGCGCTGGTGCTCAACGTCTGCAGCTTCAGCACCCGTCGCCTCATACGCTGCATAGGAGAGTTCCTCAAGTTGGACCCCAGGCATCGCATCCAGAGATGTCGTTGGCTCCTGTTTCTTCCGCATCCACGCGATACACTGACGCGCCGCAATTACATAAAGCCATCCCGAAAAATGATACGGGGGTTTCAGGAGCGACAACTTCTTGTAAGCCTTCAGGAAAATATCTTGTGTGAGCTCCTGGGCCGTGTGAAAGTCGCCGATCTTCCGCCACACAAAGGTGTGGATCGGTTTCTGGTATCTGTTAACAAGCACGGTAAAAGCGTTGTCGTCTCCGTCTAAAACCCGCTGAATTAAGTCAAAATCATTGGTCTCCATCTCTATCTTCTCCAAAAAATGAGCATAAGGACTTTATCACATAGTAACGCGTATAGAGGATCGAAAGGTTGCATAAAATGCAAGTTTCACGATAAATATTTTCGCCGTTTAACAATTCTCCACTTATTGTTGGAAAATCCGATGGAAATTCTTTCTTTACTATTTTTTCATTCGTAATTTACCAGAGATGTTCATTTTTGGCAAGAAATTTGGCTAAGAGTGGATGTGTAAAATTTAGCCAGAAGATTGGGTTGGAAAGGTGGAAGTTTGGAAGCGGAAGGCGTTGGTTGTCAGCGTCAGGTGAATTGTGTAAGTCCTAAGATCTTCAGGACTTACGCAAAATGAAGATTAAGAATTTAATCGGGTAATGCGGGTATTAATTGTCTGAATCAGGTGCGCTTTGACAAATAATAATAGAATGTCGGTTAGATTCCGACTCGGAGGACGCACTCCGCATATCTTACCCTAACCGCACTGCTGGAAACAGCCGTGTGGAAAGCAAGGGGAAATGGCGAATGCCTGAGGCAAAGGCGACCTCACAAGAGCGCCAAAACTGGCACGTCCGATAAATGACGGACACGGAGAAGCGAAAGTTGAATGCTTGCAAGCCTCGTTAGACAAGACATAGAAACGCCTTGAAAAACTATGGTATTCATAAGGTTGTCCTCTGATTTGGCAATCTATTGCGTATGATATGAATACAGCGTTGAGATGCTCAATGAATCGGGGTACAGAACACTCCTAAATCCGTCAACGAAGTCTATTATTGGGAAGTCAAAGAGAACCTAAGTAGACTCATAGAGTCTATAAGGTTGAAGAGATTAGGAACTCTCGTAAGAGAGAAGCATAATCAGGTTGAGTGCTTTGAAACATTTCTAAAAACATTTTATCTATAGACGTGAAATCTTGCGAAAGCATGTGTCTATAGAAGTCTTAGACTTATGGACAAGAAATAAAGTAAAAGTGGTTATCATCACCTAAAGCGTTTATCGCCACACTCGACTGGAAGGTCTCCATGTGTGGTGAAAGTCGCACGCATGGTTTGGAAGGGGTTGTAGAGGGGCGACCCTCTACGACTACCTTATGATTTTCAGGATTCAAGGATTTTCAGGATTATAGAACCTCTTTGATTGAGAACTTTCCTTTATAGAATTATCCAAATATTTTATTAAACTTCATATTGCGTAAAGCAGCAATATATTTCACCCAAAAATGCCTCGCAGTGAGAGT
This sequence comes from Candidatus Poribacteria bacterium, assembly GCA_965232545.1. GTDB lineage: Bacteria > Poribacteria > WGA-4E > WGA-4E > WGA-3G > WGA-3G. The sequence continues at coordinate 4,212,381 of OZ246979.1, read as the reverse complement.
ATTTCAGTTATTTAACCCCCTAAAGAATCAACGGTATGAATGCCTTATGGCATTCCCCGCCCCTTATCAGGGGGACTTCAAGAGGAAGTGTGTAAGTCCTAATCCTAAAAAAGTTGCTGGGCTGCCTGGAGGCGTTCGGGAGAGCCGATATCTATCCAATCGGTGTCGGTTTTAAGAACATGAAGATTTTCTAATTTCGGAAGGACATCGTAAGAGAGAGAAAACACGTCGCTATCGGGAAACGCTTGAGCAATTTTGCTGTTGAAGAGGTAGACCCCGGCATTGATATACCCACTTTGGTATGCGGTAGGTTTTTCCAGAAATGTCGTAATCTGCCCTGTATCCGAAGAGATGATTTCACCATACGGACGGGAGTCATCCACCCAAACAGATAGCAGTAAGCCCGCCATGTCCTCTCGAAACGTAGATACCATTTCGTTGAGGGAGAAATCTCGCCACAGGACATCCCCGTTCAGCACAAAGAACGGAGAACTCTGTATGTACCGCATTGCGTTTTTGATGGCACCCCCGGTGTCGAGTTTTTTATCCTCTCTACAATAACGAATGGAAATACCATTGCAAGACTCGCCAATATTGCTTTGAAGGACATCGTGGGGCGGAAGGGATCCGAATCAACACCATTGGGAATGACATGAAAACAGTCGGTGTCAAGAACATGTTGTGCATAGAAATCCTTGATAGAGTGCGTTGGCGTAATGAAAGCGTCATGCTCGTTCATTGCGGCATAAGTGCATAGGATAGAATCAATCATTGACCCGTTGTGTCCGCGGGGTGAGCCAAGCCTGCTTACCACGGGAACTCCCGCCGAAAACAGATGCAGGGGCATCTGTTCCACCATGTCCACTGGGATCATGGGTATGAAAATCCCATCAATTTGGTTTTGCTGAAGCTGAAATAAAAAGTTGTGTCCCGAGGAGCCTACGGAAAGGGTGTAAACCCTGTCTGAAATGACCCCCGATTTTGAGGCAAAGAAAAAAAGATCTGCATACTTGGACAACGCGCTCAGAATTTCTTTAGATGCGAGACGGTATCCACTCTTAATGTATGTTTTATCGGATGTCCACGTTTCAATAGAACTTGCCACGAGGAGTCTGAGACGATTCTTCTTTTTGAGCGTTTCTCGCCCCGTATCTCCAGTAAGAAGCCCCATTTCCTCATAACCGTGTAGCTGCTCAAAGGCTTGATAAATAAGGGTAGGCTCATACCTTTCAGATAGAGATTCGAGAATCTCATCAGTCGTTGACTCCGGACACAGCTGCAGTATTTTCCACATAAGATCGTCAGCTTCTAATACCTGTCCCAGGTCTAAGTCAACGATGAAAATCCGATCTTGACGCGTAAACGGATGCAACCGATGCGTAGGTTTTGGACATTGAAATAAGCACTGTGTTGAAGTCATAATGTTTCACCCTCATAAATTTTTAGTCCGCTCTTTGTTTAAGTCTGCTCCAGAGGATCACTTTCTGGTTACTTGTCGGAGAGACATCAAAATATCCTTCGGGTGCCCATGCTGGATACATATTACTTGATATATCTATTTCCCCTATAAGAATAGATCTCTCACGCCTATTACCCATCGCGTCTATAACATAGATATCAGCAAATTGGAAGGGCCATGGATCATCTGAAAAAACATAAGCGATCCATTTTCCATCAGGTGACCAAGCAGGATAATAAATGGCCGGATTCGGAAAGCCCAATACCATCATCGGTTTCAGTATGGGACCGCCTTGGGTAAGTTGGTGAAAATTTTTGCCATCTACATCAATGGTACATAGGTGCATTCGCTTCTCATTAGGGATATAAAGCCCGAAAGCAATCTGTTTTCCATCGGGTGACCACGCACATTCACCGTAAAATATACCGTTGATCATCTGTATCTCTTTGTCATCAAGTCGTCTTAATCTTTTCCCACTGGTGTCCATTACATAGATGCCTTTCCTTTCACCCCGACCGTAGGAAACAAATGCGATCCATTGACTGTCAGGAGACCATGTGGGACGTCCGTTTTTTCCGCGGTCGGTCAATTGCCTCAGATTTCCGCCATCGATATCCATTCTGTAAATGTCCGCGTTCTGTTCGTGACCGCCAGAAACAAAAGCAATCCATTTGCCATTAGGCGACCAAGCGGGGAAATAATCATCAACGAGATTATGTGTGAGTTGACGATGTTCTTTTGTTCTGGTGTTTATCACGTAGATATCTGAGTTGTAGGTATATGCTAAGAAACGACCATCAGGCGACCATGTTGGCTGGAACTCACGCGCCGGATTAGTTGTGAGTCTATGAAGATTCCCACTATCCGTATTTAGGATATAGATATCAGTGTTCCCCATTCGGTTGGAAGCAAATGCCATAGTTCCAAACCCGGCGGCTTGTGCCCAAGTATTTATAAAAAGTAGACTATAGCCAGACATCAACATAATTCTAAGAATTGTACATGCAAGATTCCTTTTCATCAAAACAGGGAGAGTATCAATTATTGGAAACTTCATAGTAGGCTCCTTGAAAAGTGTTGAAAGGTCGATCCCGCCGACGAAACAGCAGGACCGACGACAATAGATTGGTTGATGAACTTAGTGATCAACACACTCTGAGTGCCATTCACCTAAACACCCAGCAAACGGAGACCAGTCATCACACCAAGCTAGTAGTCTGTCACATCTAAACTGCTGGGTATAGCGTTTTAAGTTTGATGCGTGCGTCGTGAGTTGTAAACTGCCATTGGAGAGTCGCACGTTGCTGATTTCTTCGGTCTTGCCACATCTGGATCTCATGCTTTAAGGTGGCTTGATCGGCGATCCGCCTTGAAAGACACTGCCGAGAGAGTACGGAGAGTTCAATCTCCGCCATGTTCAACCAACTCCCGTGCTTCGGCGTATAGTGAAACTCAATCTTTTCAGCAATACGCCGGGCTTCATCGGGATGAAACGCTTTATACACCGAAGCTGGCTTATGCGTATTGAGATTGTCGCACACCAGCAGGATCTTTTCGGCATCTCGGAAATGAACATCCACGAGATCTCGACAGATGTGCGCAAAATCAAGGCTTGTTCGTTGATCCGTGACTTCAACATGCCGAAACCCCTGAAGGGGTGCGAAAATCATAAACAGATTGCTGACGCCATTACGCTTGTATTCAGAATCATATCGACTCGCGGTGCCTTCGCTGACCGGCAAAGGGTGGCGAGTTTCTTGGAGGTGTTGTTTACTCGTTTCATCAACACACACCAAAGGATACGCAGCGGCTTCGGGACGATGATAAAGGTCTAAGACATCTTCCATCGCAGCGACGAATCCCGCCGAGGCTTTCGGCGGAATACACCATTGCTGCTTTAACCAAGGTCGAAGTGCGTTTTTTTTAGCGTCCGTCTTATCGTTTCATGACAAACACTCGAAACATGGTTCAACTCTACCATTTTTTCAGCTAACAGCCGCAGCGTCCATCTTGAGAACCCTTCCGGGGCTGGCGAACACGCTAAAGCGATCAGATGGGCCTCTTTCTCCCCATCAAACTTTTGCGGTCTTGGCGGCTTTGAACGCTTTTTAGGCGTCAGGGCAGCTGTGAGGCCTTCAAGGGCAAAAGTTTTACGGGTTCTCTCAATAGTGGGGATTGAGACTTCAACCGCTTCTTTTATCTGCTTATCAGCGTAGGCGGGACCCAGCTCGCCTTCATCAGCTTTCAATAAGATCCTGCTCCGGGTCAATTTTCGGGCCGACTCGGTGCCCGAAGCGATCAAATCAAGAAGATAATCACGTTGGCACCGGTCAAGTAGGACGGGGTATCGTTTCGCAGGCATAAGTGTCTCCAAGTTATAGCAGTGATTGACTGGAGCCTCAGGATACCAGATTTTAGATTAACTCTCAAACTAATTGTGACAGACTACTAGTAGTGTGTCAAGTTTCTATTGATAGTTATTGTAAAAACTGGTATGCTGCGTGTCACCGTAATAAATCCTCTCAGTTGGAGTCTGTTATGCCAGCGAAACGATACCCTGTTCTTCTTGACTCAGAGCAACGGGCGTCTCTGATAACTCTGACGACTTCAGGGACGGCCTCTGCGAGAAAACTCACGCACGCCCGTATCTTGTTGAAAGCAGACGCGGGCGAGTTTGGACCCGCTTTCCTCGATAAAGCGATAAAAGCAGGTCTTGATGTCTCCCTGTCTACTATTCAGCGCGTGCGTAAAACCTTTGTGCTTGAAGGTCTCGAAGCCGCCTTGCTCCCGAGAAGACCCTCTCAGGGGTCAAGACCTCGAAAGTTTGATGGCGAAAAAGAGGCACATCTCATCGCCTTGGTCTGTTCCAATCCGCCAGAGGGGCATGCCTGCTGAACGCTGCGGCTGTTAGCTGAGAAAATGGTGGAGCTTGAGCATTTTTCAAGTATTTCTCATGAAAGCATCCGACAGGTGCTAAAAAAAACGAACTGCGTCCCTGGCGCAAGCAGCAGTGGTGTATCCCAGCAGAAGCTTCGGAAGCGTTTGTGACGGCGATGGAAGGCATCTTAGATCTCTATGAGCGTCCTGAAGACCCGAGGTATCCTGTGGTGTGTGTTGATGAGACGAGTAAACAACACCTTCAGGAAATGCGTCCACCGCTGCCGCTGATGCCGGGGACACCTTACCGATATGATCCTGAATATAAACGCAATGGCGTGAGTAATCTCTTTATGATTTTCGCACCCTTTTTCGGTTTTCGGCATGTCGAAGTTACTGACCAACGCACGAGCATGGATTTCGCACACATCTGCCGGGATATCGTCGACGTGCATTTTCCAGACGCAGAAAAGATTCTATTGGTTTGCGATAATCTCAATACACATAAGCCGGCTTCCTTGTATAAAGCCTTTGACACACAAGAGGCGGAGCGGATCGCTGAAAAGTTGGAGTTTCACTATACCCCGAAGCACGGGAGTTGGTTGAACATCGCAGAGATTGAGTTTTCCGTCCTCAGTCGACAGTGTCTTTGTAGACGTATCCCGGATCAAGAGACCCTCAAACGCGAGGTTCAGGCATGGAAACCAGACCAAAGAAATCAGAAACGTGCCACGGTCAAGTGGCGGTTTACGACCGACGATGCGCGGATCAAACTCAACAGACTATATCCTTCAACAGAAGGTTGACACACTACTAGACAGATTTCTCCGGGATCGCAATCGGCATCACCAAAACACTTCATATGTGCCTCGGCATCAGTGGGGAGCATGGCTTGTGCTAACAACAAACTCCCGCCTACGACACCTACTGCGAGGGGTGCCTTGACACCTACACGCCCTTCCTCGGAGGTGAGGAAGTCACGAAATCTATCGCGAAGGTTGCTTCATATCAGTTTTTCTCCTTTCCACCGGCGCTCGTTTCCAGCAAGATTGGATTCCCAACACTGTTTGGGAACACCATCTCCAGGACGAATACTCTCGTTGCGGGAGCGAAGTCCTCCCCCTGGACACACTTTCTAATAGCTTTTCAAAAAGAACTATTTCTCTATGATATTAGTCCTGAGTTTTGAGTTTCCCCCACGTGGTCGTCAAAAGGGACGGCTGGGGTGAGACGGGCAAAGCAAACGCAGGATCGAACCAATCGGCGCGGAAGTTATCTCCCCGGTGTGTTAACTTTTCTGGGACACCTCCATCCAAAGCGATTTTGAAGAGTTGTCTGACAGCACCAACCCATTTACTGTAAATGAGTTCATTCCCGTACGGCGACCAGGTGGGGTTAAACGAGGACGCGTTATCTCCAGCATCAATAATCTTCCTATGCCCGCTACCATCTCGGTTCACGACATAGATACCCATAGTGTCCCCCACTTCCCTACCGCTCCAAGAAAAGGCTATTTGAGAACTATCGGGTGCCCAGGCAGGACCAAGCATCCGTATTTTCCCCGGAATCAGTTCCTCTTCCACATGCGTTTGTGGATTGATAATCTGGACCCTGGACTTCGATAATCTGAGATTGCCGTTGTCAGCCCAAGCAAACTCGCCTGCCATAAAGGCGATCTCAGAACCGTTAGGAGACCACGCAGGCCATAAGCCTTTTGCCAGTTCCTTCTCATCTTTTCCATCAATTGAGGCGGTGTAGATAAAAAGCGTATGAAATCGGTGATAAGCGACTGACTTTCCATCAGGCGACCACGTTGGAAATTCTCGACCTATTAATTTTTTGAATACCTGACGCACATTCGTTCCATCGGCATCCATAAGGTAGAGTTCCTCTATTCCACCTCGATCTGAAGTGAAAAGAATCTGTTCACCTGTCGGCGACCAGATAGGCGAGGCATCCTTGGCGCGGTGCTGTGTTAAGTTTATCTGATCGGATCCATCCGGGTTCATGCTATAAATCTCAAAGTTGCCATCACGCCTTGATGTAAATACGATTTTGGCAGTTTCCGAGGCTTTTGCGAGAACAGCGGAGAGGGAAGCAAAGATAAGAAATATACTAAGCATAGAACATAAGCGTTTCATGAGGCTTTCCTCCATAGTGCCTTCTGTAGAAAGTCATGATAAATTCCTTGTAAATTTTCTGAAAAGTCGGTTCTACTGATAGAAAACAGTAGAACCGACGAAATGCACATTGGTGTGTTTATCAATTAACACACGCAGAGTGCGTCATCCATAAGTGACACTTGCAGCCGGGTGACCATCCCGGTTCCGACCATGTGTCACACCTTTTTCCGGCATCGCAATCGTCATCGCTAAAACACTCTGTATGTGCCTCAGCGGCGGTAGGGAGCATAGCTTGTGCTAACAACAGACTCCCGCCTGCGATACCTACACGCCCTTCCTCGGACGCAAGGAAGTCATGGAATTTATCGCGAAGGTTCTTTTTCATTTCGGTGTATCTCCTTTCTGCCGGTGCTTCCGTTCCGGCAAGATTGGATTCCCAAAACTGTTTGGGAACACTATCTCCAGGACGAATACTCTCGTTAGGGAGTGAAGTCCTCCCCCTGGACATGCTTTCTAATGGCTTTTCAAAAGGTCATAATCGGATGGTGTTTATCCAGTGTTTATCCATCCAATTCATGCCTTGTAACTACTCTATCCTAAATCGCAAAATTGCCCACTGCTTCCATCCAGTTTTGAGGATAGTGATAAGATTCTAACCTCCTATACCAATTCGCGTGCCGATTATCAACCATCCGTTAGTATTTTACTATAGTAACCTAACTTGCTACCTTTGTAACATAATCTGCTATATTGTGCTTATCCATGCGCAAACTGAAAGTTTACGCTACAAAAACCCTCTGGATCATGAACCTCTTCCGTGAAAAAGGGTGCCTGCATACCTAAAATCTTATAAGTAGCAACTTGGGTTATAGTAGTTGCAATTCTCGTGCCAATTGGAAGAACCCACACGGTTAGGCGATCTCAGCAAAAGACAACTCTGCAAATTTTTCGCAGTCGGCAATATCTGCGTACCTAACTCTGCAGATCCTGCGTAGTTCCAAAATTTTGGGAGTATCCACCAAATCATTGGTGAGGCTTTTATACCAATTCCATTACTTGACATTCAGCTGAGCCGGCACTGGTGGTATGAATAGCATGACTAACAACCCAGACTACAGCACCAAACCCGAGAATGTGTCTAATTGGAAAAAGAAACTATTTCTGCCTAAGATTAGTCTTGTGTTTTGAGTCTCCCCCATATCGTTGTTAAGAGGGAGGGCTGGGGTGAGACGGGTAAAGCAAACGCAGGATCGAACCAATCCGCGTTGAAGTTATTACCCCTGCGTGTGAGCTGCTCTGGAACACCACCGTCCAAAGTGGATTTGAAGAGCTGTATGGGGTTACGATCCAGATCATTGTAAAAGTTGTAAATGAGCTCATTCCCGCGCGGCGACCAAGTAGGGTTAGACACTGCAGTGTCTTCTCCAGAATCAATAACCTCCCTGAGTCCGCTACCATCTCGGTTCACAACATAGATACCTTGGGTATGCAGTCCCACCTTACCCCCTAAAAAACCGTTCTCTTGCCTACCGTTCCAAGAAAAGGCTATCTGAGAACTATCGGGTGACCAGGCAGGGTCATACATCAAAATACTCCTCGGAAGAAGCTTCTCTTTTACATGCGTTTGTAGATTGATAATCTCAATCCTGACATCCGGAAATCTGAGATTGCGGTTCTCAGCCCAAACAAACTCGTCTGCCATAAAGGCGATCTCAGAACCGTTGGGAGACCACGCAGGCCATAAGCCATCCGTAAGTTTCGCCTCATCTGTTCCGTCAATTGAGGCGGTGTAGATAGAGAATGTGTGAAATCTGTGATAAGCGACTGCTTTTCCGTCAGGCGACCACGTTGGAAGCTCTCTCCCTATTAATTTTTTGAACACCTGACGCACATTCGTTCCATCTGGATCCATAAGGTAGAGATCTGCTATCCCATCTCGATCTGAATGGAAAAGAATCTGTTCACCTGTTGGCGACCAGACAGGTGCGACATCCTGGGCCCGGTGCTGGGTTAAGTTTTTCTGATCGGATCCATCCGGATTCATGCTATAAATCTCAAAGTTGCCATCCCGCCTTGATGTAAATACGACTTTGGCAGTTTCCGGAACTTTTGCCAGAACGGAAACTGAGAGCGGAGCAAAGATAAGAAATATACTAAGCATAGAACGTAAGCGTTTCATGAGGCTTTCCTCCATAGTGCCTTCTGTAGAAAGTCATGATAAATTCCTTGTAAATTTTCTGAAAAGTCGGTTCTACTGATAAAAACAGTAGAACCGACGAAATGCACAATTGGTGTGTTTATCAATTAACACACGCAGAGTGCCAGACCCAGACTTCTTCACCTGCGCCGGCTGACCATTCCTTTTCTTTCCATTTGTCACACCTTTTTCCGGCATCACAATCGCCATCGCTTTGACACTCCATATGTGCCTGAGCGTCGGTGGCGAGCATGGCTTGCGCTAACAACAGACTCCCGCCTACGACACCTGCTGCGATCGGTGCCTTGACACCTACACGTCCTTCTTCAGACGCGAGGAACTCACGAAATCTATCTCGAAGGTTGCTTTTCATATCGGTTTTTCTCCTTTCCGCCGGTGCTTCCGTTCCGGCAAGATTGGATTCCCAAACGATGTTGGGAACACCATCTCCAGGACGAATCCTATCACTGCAGGAGTGAAGCCCTCCCCCTGGACATGCTTTCTAACGGCTTTTCAATCTGTATGATATTAGTCTCGTGTTTTGAGTTTCCCCCACGTGGTCGTCAAAAGGGACGGCTGAGGCGACACCGACAAAGCATACGCCGGATCGAACCAATCGGCGCGGAAGTTATCTCCCCGATGTGTAAGCTTTTCTGGGACACCACCATCCAAAGCGATTTTGAAGAGTTGTCTGACATCACCAACCCACTTATTGTAAATGAGTTCATTCCCGTGCGGTGACCAAGTAGGATTAGACGTGTACCTGAAACCTCCATTTGCAATCTTCTTGAGTCCACTACCATCTCGGTTCACAACATAGATACCCATAATGTGCTCTACCTCTTTATCTTCTAAACGATCCCCCTCTTGCCTACCTGTCCAAGAAAAGGCTATTTGAGCGTTATCGGGTGCCCAGGTAGGGGCCAACATCCCAATTTTCCCGGGAACAAGTCTCTCTTCTACATGCGTTTGTGAATTGATAATCTGGACCCTGGACTTCGATAATCTGAGATTGCCGTTGTCAGCCCAAGCAAATTCGCCTGCCATAAAGGCGATCTCAGAACCGTTGGGAGACCATGCAGGCCATAAGCCTTTCGCAAGTTCCTTCTCATCTTTTCCCTCAATTAAGGCGGTGTAGATAGAGAGAGTGTGAAATCGGTGATAAGCGACTGCCTTCCCATCAGGCGACCACGTTGGGAATTCTCTGCCTATTAATTTTTTGAAGACTTGGCGCACATTCGCTCCATCTGCATCCATAAGGTAGAGATCTGCTATCCCGTCTCGATCCGAGTGGAAAAGAATCTGTTCACCTGTCGGCAACCAGACAGGCGCGGAATCCGAGGCACGGTGCTGAGTTAAGTTTATCTGATCAGAACCATCCGGATTCATGCTATAAATCTCAAAGTTGCCATCCCGCCTTGATGTAAATACGACTTTGGCAGTTTCCGGAGCTTTTGCGAAAACGGAAACCGAGAGGAAAGTAAAGATAAGGAATATACTAAGCACAAAACATAAGCGTTTCATGAGGTTTTCCTCCATAGCACCTTCTGTAGAAAGTCATGATAAATTCCTTGTAAATTTTCTGAAAAGTCGGTTTTACTGATAAAAACAGTAGAACCGACGAAATGCACAATTTGGTGTATTTATCAATTAACACACGAAGAGTGCGTCATCCATAAGCGACACCCGCATCCGGGTGACCATTCCGGTTCCTGCCATTTGTCGCACCTTTTTCCGGCATCGCAATCGGCATTGCTTTGACACTCCATATGTGCCTGAGCATCGGTGGCGAGCATGGCTTGTGCTAACAACAAACTCCCGCCTACGACACCTGCTGTGATCGGTGCCTTGACCCCTACACGCCCTTCCTCGGCCGCGAGGAAGTCTCGGAACTTATCTCGAAGGTTATTTTTCATATTGGCTTATCTCCTTTCCGCCGGTGCTTCTGTTCCTGCAAGATTGGATTCCCAAACGATGTTGGGAACACCATTTCCAAGACGAATACTCTCGTTACAGGAGTGAAGCCCTCCCCTTGGATATGCTTTCTAAAGAAAGTATTTCTCCATGATATTAGTCTCGTGTTTTGAGTTTCCCCCACGTGGTCGTCAAAAGGGACGGCTGAGGCGACACCGGCAAAGCATACGCCGGATCAAACCAATCGGCGCGGAAGTTATTACCCCGGTGTGTGAGCTGCTCTGGGGTACCGCCGTCCAAAGTGGCTTTAAAGAGCTGTCTGGAGCCACGACCCTGATGATTGTAAATGTTGTAAATGAGTTCATCCCCGCGTGGTGACCAAGTAGGGTGAGACACTCCAATGTCTTCTCCAGACTCAATAATCTTCCTGAGTCCGTTACCATCTCGGTTCACAATATAGATATCTATGGTATGCACTCTCTTGTTAACTTCTAAAAAACCGTTCTCTTGCCTACCATTCCAAGTAAAGGCTATTTGAGAACCATCGGGTGCCCAAGTAGGACCATACATCCAAATACTCTTCGGAAGCAGCATCTCTTCTACACGAGTTTGCAGATTGATAATTTTGACTCTGACATCCGGACGTCTGAGATTACCGTTCTCAGCCCAAACAAACTCGCCTGCCATAAAAGCGATCTCAGAACCATCGGGCGACCATGCGGGCCATAAACCCTCCGCAAGTTTTTCCTCATTTGTTCCGTCAATTGAGGCAGTATAGATAGAGAATGTGTGAAATCGGTGATAAGCAATCGCTTTTCCGTCAGGCGACCACGTTGGGAACTCTCTCCCTATTAATTTTTTGAACACCTGACGCACATTCGTTCCATCGGCATCCATAAGGTAGAGATCTGGTATCCCGCCTCGATCCGATTGGAAAAGAATCTGTCTACCCGTCGGCGACCAGACAGGTGCGAGATCGTTGGCACGGTGCCGAGTTAAGTTTGTCTGATCAGAGCCATCCGGGTTCATGATATAAATCTCAGAATTGCCATCCCGCATGGATCTAAATACGATTTTGGCAGTCTCAGGCACTTTTGCAAGAGCGGCGGATAGCGATGCGAAGATAAGGAATGTGCTAAGCACATAACATAAGCGTTTCATGAGGTTTTCCTCCATAGTGTCTGCTGTAGAAAGTAGGATTAGCATGGGGTATCCCCTTTTTTATTTTTTCGTCGGTTTCATGATAAATTCCTTCAAGATTGGATTTCCAAACGGTGCTGGGAACCCCATCTCCAAGACGAATACTCTCGTTGTGGGAGTGAAGCCTCCCCCCTGGACATGCTTTCTAACGGCTTTTCAAAAGGCGCATCCTTTTTAGTTGTTCGGACGGTGTTTATTGAATTCATACGCTGAAATTATTGGCACGGTGTGCCACTCGCCCGTAACAGCTGATTTGCACGGAATTTATGCCCATCAACGAAAATCGTCGCGAATAAGTTTCTTAATCTGCTTTTCGTTTCAGCCTGCCCCAGACGGTTGCCTGTTGCTCCGTACTCGGTGATACAGAGAGAAACCCATCCGGCACCCACGCTGGAGCGAGATGGAATTTTCCACCACCGGTCTTGACAAGCGGTGTCCCAATGCCATCAGTATCTCTGACGTTTATAAGATGAAGGTCAGCAGAAAACTCCCACCGTTTTCCGACATCTGAGAGACTATAGGCAATCCAGTCGCCATTAGGGGACCAAGCAGGACGGGAAATTTGTGGTATGGGGGTGAGTCTCTCCCCCACGTGTGGAGCTTGCGTCAATTTTCGGAAGTTTTCCGCATCTATATCAAGGACAGAAAGGATGACCGGAACCTGTGGTCTAGGGCCTTCTAAGAGAGGGAGTGCTTCCGCGGGTACCCCCAGTGCAATGTTCTTCGGTTTTCACTGAAATTCCCAGGTTCCACAGGCAATCTGTTTGCCATCAGGAGACAATGTAAATCCGGCATCCCACGCTATTGATAGAAGCCCCTTGAACTTTGCTGGTAGAAACCGCCTCAAGCCTTTTCCCTCGGAAGTCATTACATACAGATAGAACCTCCGATCGAGTTCAGAGACAAAGGTAATCCATTGACCGTCGGCGGACCAGACAGGATTTCCGTTGTTCCCGGTTCTCGTCAATCGCCTTATATTTTCACCGGTGGCATCCACCTTGTAAATATCCGAACGATCGCGACGGTCAGAGACAAAGGCGATCCATCTGCCATCCGGAGACCATGTAGGACGTGAGTCGGTGCCGGGATCATGTGTCAACCGCCGATGCTCCTTTGTCTTGGTATCCATGACATAAATCTCAGCGTTCCCATCTCGGTTGGAGACATACCCTAAAAAACGCCCATCCGGAGACCATGTAGGGTCAAAGTCATCGGCTGGATGGTCCGTCAGGTTGTCGAGGTACTCACCCTTGGTATCCATGACATAGATATCAAAGTTACCTGTTCGGTTGGAAGCAAAAGAAATATGTCCAACGCTATGAGACTGTTCACAAACAGTGCTTATGAGCAATAGACTTAGCAGAAGCACAGCCCAAAACATCCGATAGACTCGTTTTTTCTTTACCGTCGATTTCATGATAAACTCCTCACAAAGTTTCTGAAAGGTCGGTCCCATTGTGAAAAACAATAGGACCGACGGAAACTCGGTCATTGCGGTATCCAATCGTTAATACATACGAAGTTCACGTTCTTTACCAAGTATACTGCTTGGGAATTTATAAAAACAATTTAGGTGTATGATAACCTCAAATTGATGGATCGTTCTTAGGATCGTATGAAATTTCCTCTGATTTACTTCCGTTCTCTCTGTTTCAATTGACCCCAGAGTGTTGTGAGCAATTCAGATTGCGGCTGGACAGGCAACGCGAACGCAGGGTCAAACCAATCCGCATCTTTATTTGCCCCCTGGTGGGTCAGTCGTTCTGGCTCGCCGCCCTGTAGGTCGGCCTTGAAAAGTTCCCCATCCAGTAACAGACTATACTCGTAGATGAGTTCGCTCCCATCCGGAGACCAGACCGGATTCATTTCCACCACAGCATCACCTCCAACTGGTGCCAGAACACGCTTCACTTCTCGTCCATTGCGATCGGCAATGAAAAGGGCACTGCGCTGCCCAAGTCCTAACTTTCGCCAAGAAAAAGCGATTACGTCCCCTACTGGAGACCACGCAGGTGTTTCCATTAATGGTAGTGGTTCTTCGGGCAAAAACGTCTCTTCAACGCGTGTCTGTACGTCAATAAAAACAAGCTTGGTATTTACCAGCGGACCTATCCCTCTTATAAATGGAACATTTACAACAAAAACTATCTCGGTGCCATCAGGGGACCAGCTCGGATCTGCGTCCGCGTGTCCCACCCAAGCGATTCGATGTTCAACTCGGTCATCTATCGAGGCAATGTATAGTTCTGCATCGTTTGAATTTCCCTTCTGATAAGCAATCCATTTTCCATCGGGTGACCATGCTGGGCTTTGTCTCCATGCTTTCTCCTTAAAGACCCGCCTCATATTTGCTCCATTGGGGTCCATGAGATAGAGGTCCCGTCCTTCGTCGCGGGTGGAGACAAATAAGATTTGTGCCCCTGTTGGCGAAAAAGTAGGCATAAGATCACTCCGAGGATGGTGCGTTAAATTGATTTGACCACTTCCATTGGGGTTCATCAGATAGATTTCCCAATTGCCATCTCGATTCGATGAGAACGCGATTTTGGCTACCCCAAGGGTTTGGGCAAAAACAAGTCGGTTCCCTATACACAATAATATAAAAATAAAACCACAGAAAAGGAAGAAACGCGCGCCGTTCATAAAACTTCTCCATATTCAAAAAGTGGACTATACCGACTTCAATTGTCACCAGACTCTTGTTAGTCATTTCACTTCCATTTATAGAGTCGGATAGTTCACTTGCGCTGGAAATGCTTGAAAATAGATTCTACTACAAAATCAAGAGTTTCAAGGGGATCGTCGCCAGTAATGTTGATAGTTTCCAGTTCAGCATACTTTGAGTGGATATTTGTCCTTCGGAGGTGCTGTTTTCAGGGGTGTTTATATTCGCCAAGCGAATGTGTTGGGTTGACGTGCTAAAAGTATCACCATCGGTCACGGATGTGACATAGGTTGAATACTCATACATTGCTCTACCTCCTTCTTGAAGGAGACGGAATAGCCGCTATCCGTCACAAATTAGGGATTTATACTATGGTAACGCGGATAGAGTGCAGGAAGGTTGCATAAAGTGCAATTCTTTGGAAATGCCGTGCGTTAGTGAGGTAAAACAGGGTGGGATAAGTTCATAATGTGGATAGGCGCGCTTGAAAACACGCCTATCAAAATTGAAGAAACACGATTGTGATAGCACCCAACGCCTAAAGGCGTGGGCTTCGGCTTCATAGACATTTGCGGTTTTCTCAGAGAGTCAACCGTCTTACGTTGTCTCCACCAGCAGGCGATTACCTAAAAGGTGAAAAATCCCTTTAGGCACATCATGCGGAAACTTTCATGGCTATCCCCGCCTGCCTCTCTCCAAAAGGAGAGAAAAGTTGAAAAGCAGGGCAGCAATACGACGCGCAGACTTTCACCTCTGCTCCGCTTCAAGCTTTCGCTCAATTATGCGTGAACTGCCCAGTATATGTTTTCAGTGGTATCACACTTAACACCTTTTGACTTCCTTTGACCGAAGCGGACACCTCCCCAACGAGTGTTGGGGGTCAAAGCGGTGTCCAAAGTGTTAAGTATAATTATACAACATTTTTGACGAAATGTCAAATCTATTTTAGGAAAATACGTCCTTAGCGGGAAACCTATATCCCAAACCTAAAGGATTGGGCTTTACGCCCGAATACTCGTAAAACGTAGGAGCAACAGAGAGGAATTTAGTGATTGCCGTGCTGGAAACGGAATACCCCACTGTGTTTTGTCCCAACGTAGAGTGTATCGCCATCAACAGCAACGGAAGTCGTCGCGTAGGGGGCTTCGGACGTAATTTGTTCCCATGTATTCGTCTGATCATCTACCTGATAAACACCGCTATCACACACACCGTAAAGGGTTGAACCGTTAGGTGCCATCCAATCTACAAAGAACGCCTTTCCGTCAGTATCGGTGAGTGCCTGCCAAACCTCGCCATTCAGCGAACGCATGACTCCCGTGTTCGTTGAGATGTAGACGGTTGAACCGGCAAATATGATCTCTTTGAAATATGCAAAGGGAAAAGCGAGGTTTTCGGTGATGTCGTTCCAAGTATCTCCACCGTCCAGAGATCGGAAGAGGTCGCCTTCGCGTTTACCGGCATACACAATGTTCCGTGAAGCGGCAAGCGTGAAACCTTTCGAGTCAATCGGCGGGAGTTCTCCGTGATCTTCTAAACCGGTGTGGTGCCATGTCGTTTCGCCGGGTCGCCACCTGAAAAGTTTCCGGCGGTGCTCCATAAAAACGGTCTCTTCGGCGAGGGTAAACCCTCCATTTGTTATGTCCTCTTTCGCAATAAGGGGTAAATTCTCGCGCCACAGTCGCTCTGTTTCACGGACATTGACGTTCGTTTCTCTGGCTTCTCTGAGCCTTTTCTTCCATTCAACATATAAATTGTCTTCGGCGAAATCCGGGATGCCCTGAATGGGTGCCAGTGCCTCGCCTTCAACAGAGAGGTGAAAAAGTTGCGTTCGATGCCCGGCGATACTACTGACATAAAGGGTCTCATCGGCTGTCCCAATCCTGGGAATCAGAAGTTTACCTCCCCCATACACGTTAACAGTCTCCCAAGATTCACCACCGTCCGCTGATTTGGCAATTTTGCCCCCGGTAACGGCGTAGAGACCGTTTTCGCCTGCGATCAGATTCTGGACATCGGCACTTACGAGTCCTATCATAAAGGGGTGCCATGCGTGCCCACCATCTGTTGAGCGAGTGACTCCGGAGAGTTCGGATTTGTAAAAATTATTTTCATCCAATGCCACAACAGGCAGGAAACCACCAGTAAAGGCATGCGGTAGGTCGCGCCCTGGATCCTTCCATGTCTCGCCGCGATCATAGGAGAGCAGCACTCCACCGGGACCTATCACCATAAGCGTGTCTCCAACCGGAACAACCCTAACAGTGCCTATTAACTTAAATAGATGTTCATCGGTGTTAGGCGTAATATCGTTCCACGAGTCGCCGAAGTCGGTTGAATAGAAGAGTGAGCAATGCGGCGCGTCCGGTTGACCTGAAATCGTTGTGACATAAAGTCTGTTCTGGGTAGTTGCCAAGGAATTGGTCCCATCTGCGGTCGGCAGGGGCACTTTTTCCCAATCGTCGGCAAACCGGAAAAGCCCTCGATTCGTTCCAACAAAGAGGATTTGGTTTGTTCCTGAAAAGAGAACATTGTCAATGGCAAGAGCGTCGTGGATTCTAAAGTCAACATTATTTGCCTCTGGTGTAAGACGGGTTTGCAAACCTTCTCCAATAGGTGTCCATTGCTTACCACCATCCTCGGAACGAAACACCGCTGTTCTGAGGATGAGGTACATCGTCACATTAGTATCCTGTGGGTCGCGCGCTCGGGGTGCATCCGTGACAGCCAGGGCGACAGGGCGTCCCTTCGGGCGCGCGCCGAGGATCTTCCACGTTTTACCGTCGTCAGTTGAGGCTAAGAGTTCATCAGATGTGAGGAGATAGTGGGTATCGCCGCGTTCCACCATAATTGGATCAAACTGCCGACTTGGACCGGCGGAACTGACAAAGGTCCACGCGTCCGCCTTCTCTGTGAGTCGATAGAGACCTGTTTTTGCAATAAGGTAGAGTGTTTGATCGGATGCGACAAAGAGTCCTGGTCTTGAAATGCCTCCGGGTCCCTTCGTCTGAACCCACTGCGGTTCTTCTGTCTTTGGCACCTCTGTTGTATCCGCTTGTGCTGCGGCCAATAGCCCGGTATCGATGCTCGGTCCTGTGCCTTTGCCGCGTCCCTCAACATCGGCATTGCCAAATCGATTTTTGACATCCGGTTTCCGCTTGATGTCTAACACAACAGGTGTGTCGACGAGTTCAATTGTCATTTCGGATGTTGCGTCCAAATTGTAGGGCTGTTGGAAACGGGATAATGCACGGGGACCGAACCCCATCATTAGGATAACCAGAAGCGTTGCGGAGACAGAGAGTGTCCAGGGCACCCAAGGCTTGCTCACTGAAGGCGTGGCAGGCTTGATGCGGGCGATCTCTTGCATGATGTTTTCAGTGAGGGTTGGCGAAAGCTGGAAAATGCCTGAGACATCGTGGAGCAAGTGTCCTTGTTCTTCTAACCGCTTACGGGCGCGGCGGAGTCGGCTCCTAATGGTGTTCGGCGACACCCCTAAAAAGGTGCTGATTTCCTCACTCGTCATCTCCGCGAGATAATAAAGCGTTACGACAGTGCGTTCGCTCTCCGGCAATTTCTGAAGCAGACGTTTGACGAGTTCGCGATGGTGTTCAAGAGATACTTCCTCGCTATACGCCGTCTTATATTGCGTATAACATAATTCCTCTAATTCGGCCGCGGGCATTGCATCCAAGGATGTCGTCGGTTGCCGCTTCTTTCGGAGCCACGTCATGCAGTGTCGGGTGGCAATGACATAGAGCCATCCGGGGAAATTCTCTGGAGGTTTTAGAGTCGATAACTTTCTGTAAACCTTCAGGAAAATATCTTGTGTGATTTCTTCCGCGATGTGAAAATCGCCTATCTTTCGCCAGACGAGCGTATGAATCCATTTCTGATATTTGTTCACGAGCGCGGTAAACGCGCTCTCATCTCCCTCCAAAGTCCGTTGAATTAAGTCGATGTCATTCTCTTTCATCTGTCTCCCTCCAAAAGGAAAAATAAGGCTTCATGATATAGTAACGCCTATCGGAGACTGAAATGGTGCATAAAATGCAATTTTTGCGCAATGAATTGCGCGACTACGAACCGACGAGAAAAAAGGCGCGTAGCGGACGCGCCTTCCAAATATGTAACGTGAGGCTGACAAGACTTTAGGCTTGACAGGAGGGTGTAGACATGCTACGCTACTCTAATATTAATTATTCTCGCCACCTTCATCAATCCAATCGATGAAAAGTTGGACTTGGTCTCCATCCAACGGGGGACCGCCAGGGGGCATACCGCCGCCGTCAATGCGTTTGACGATAAGGCTGCCATCACCATTGCCAGCGACAAATGCGGGACCGTTCGCGCCGCCCTTCTTGAAAGTATCATATTTGCTGAGATCAAGCCCGGCGACACCGGGGGCAGCGTGGCATCCTGCAACGGCGCACCGTTCAGCGAGTATCGGCTGAATATCGTCCTTAAAAGAGATGCCCTCCACAACGGGCTCCTCGACAGGAGGTGGTTCAGGGACTGGTGTTTGTGTGGCAGGAGGTGTTGTTGTGGGTTGGAGGACACCCGTCATACTGGTGGTGTCTTCAGTGCTATCGCCTTCATCGCCGCAACTGGCGACGAAGATCGCAATGAGAAAGAGACTCATGGCGAAAATAGGAATAGAAACGGAATGGGCATATCTTTTACGCATACCTATAAAAGATGAGGCAATCACGTCTGGATTCTCCTTTTTTGAGAAATGTGTTTTTTGGCGTAACTTGTAAGTTAAAACTTGTTGTTAAATGTGCAGGAATTTCGTTATTTTGTACTATATAGAATACCACGATCCAAAGGGGATGTCAAATGAAAATTTTGATTAACACTGATATTACATCGGAACAACAGCAGCAGATCGAATCGGTTTCTGATGACCTTTCGCTTGTGCGTCCACAGGATTCAGAAGAGGCACTGCGCGAAATTGTAGACACCGATATTGTGTTCGGTGGGTTCAATCGTTCGCTTTTTGAAAATTCGAAACAACTGAAATGGGTACAAGTGCTTTCGGCTGGCGTTGATGGCTTGTTATTTCCGGGGTTTGTCGAAAGCGATGTTATTCTAACGAGCGCGAAAGGGTTCGTTGGTCCGCATTTGGCAGATCAGACCTGGGCGTTACTTCTCGGTCTCCTCCGAGGTGTCGGACGTTCGGTTCGCGAACGGACGTGGGATAATCGGATGTCAATTCGTCTGGCGACGTGGGAGTTAAGCAAGCAGACGTTAGGAATTATCGGACTTGGTGGCACGGGGATTGATGTGGCGCGTCGGGCACAAGGGTTCGATATGCGCGTTATCGCTGTGGATCCAGAGGCGGTTGAAGCACCATCGTTTGTCCATGAGGTTTGGAAGATGGATCGGTTCCATGATCTCCTTGCGGCGTCAGACATCGTTGCTATTTGTGCCCCGTTGACCCCGGAGACGCACGGTATGTTCGATGATGCGGCGTTTGAACAGATGAAATCGCATGCGCTGCTTATTAACGTCACGCGTGGTAAGATTGTAGACGGACCGGCCCTGCTCCGTGCGCTCACTTCAGAGAGTATTGGCGGTGCGGGGTTGGATGTCACGCCTGAAGAGCCGTTGCCTGACGACAGTCCGTTATGGGATCTACCGAATGTAATTGTCACGCCACACGTCGCGGGTGGCTCACCGATCCGCTTGGACCGGAGTGTTGGGCTTTTCTGCGATAATTTAGAACGGCTCCTCGTTGGGAAACCGCTCCTGAGTGTGATCGACAAGGAAAAAGGATACTAAGATGTCAGGTGCTTACGGTACAGGTGCGGTTGCATAGCAATATTAGAAAATCAATCAGGACTTACGCAAAATCAGTAAATTTCATCTATTTGGACGCATTCGGTGCGGTTGGGAATGCAGATCGCATGAATCAACGGTATGAATGCCGTGTGGCATTCACCGGGGCGAGTACGCCGCAAAACCGCACCTACCAAGGAAGTGCGTAAGTCCTATCAATGTTAGATTTTCAGGAAGGGTGGAAGAGAAGGAAGACTGGAAGAAACATCCTATTTCCTATCTTCCAAACTTCCAACCTTCCGACTCAATTCGGATTCAAAACCTGTATGTTAAACTTGCTGACCGGTGAAAGGGCATAAGTCGTATTTAGTCCATATCAGCGATTTTAACGAGCTGCTTCCCGATATTGCCGCCTTTTAGCATGCTAATGAATGCCGCGGGCGCGCCTTCGATCCCACCTTCTTCAATCGTCTCACGGTATTTCAACTTGCCCTGTCGTAACCACTCTGACATTTCAACGAGTGCTTCCTCATGCCGATCGGCGTATTCAGAAACGAGGAAGCCTTCGATTCTTGCGCGCTTGGTAATCATATTCCAGAGGAAACGCGGGCCTGTCTCCGGTTTCTCTAAATTATATTGTGAAATTTGTCCACAGATGACGACGCGTCCCTTGATCCTTAAATTGGGGAAAACAGCATCCGTGATGGTTCCACCGACGTTGTCGAAATAGACATCAATGCCATCTGGAAGGAGTCTCTGGAGTTCTTCGTGATAATCGCTAACCTCTTTATAATTAAAAGCCTCATCAAAGCCGAGTTCATCAACAATGTAAGCGATTTTTTCATCAGTCCCCGCGGAACCGACAACCCGACATCCCTTGATTTTTGCGATCTGTCCGACGACGGAACCGACTGCGCCAGCGGCACCAGAGACAAATACTGTCTCCCGCTCTTGAAGTTTCCCAACCACAAGCAAGCCGAAGTAGGCTGTCAGACCGGGCATACCGAGAATCCCTGCACCTGTTGAGATAGGGGCAATTGTCGGATCAATCTTCCTTAAGTTATCGCCAGCCACAGTACCGTATTCCTGCCATCCGATACCCGCGTTGACGATATCACCCACTTGAAAATCTGGATGCTTTGACGCGACAACTTGTGCGATAACACTACCTATCATAATCTCGTCAATTTCCACGTTGGCGGCGTAAGATTTCGCTGCATTAATCCGTCCTCGCATATATGGATCCACTGAGAGGTAGAGCGTCTTTACCAACACCTCTCCATCTTCAGGTGTCGGAATCGGTACCTCAACCAAGTTAAAATCCGACTCCTTTGGGTACCCTACCGGTCGGGAAGCGAGGGTAATTTGACGATTCATTTTAAGGTTTCTCCTTTATTCGTTTTCAGTTATCGGTTTTCAGTGGTTAACTGTCAGTAAGATCGCGAGCGGGGGAAACACCCCAGCAAAAACACTCGCTTCTACAACGATGGTTCGGGATCAGATTTCCTGTGATTAAATTGCACGGGATCTTCACCGTGAACGACGATAAGTTTGTGTTCGGGCGCATCCCAATCGAACACTTTGACAATCGGCAGGATGACTCGAACCGCTAAACCGATGCGTCGTTTGTCAGAACGATTCGCCTCCGAGTGATGCAAGGTGCGCTCATTAAAAAGGACAAATTCACCCGGTTGCATCTCAAGGTTGACAATAGTGGTGGTATCAATGAACCCGAGATCGCCCATTTGATTGAACGCCATATCCGAGGTCGCTTTCACGTGTGGGACCACTTTTCGGTGTGAGCCGGGAACGATCTGGAGACAACTATTTTCTAATGTTGCGGAATCGACAGCAATCCACGCGGAAATAATAATCGGAGGTTCAAGGGGCCAGTAATTGAAGTCCTGATGCCACGGAATCTCTTTCGCGCCCGGTTCTTTGATGAAAAAATTCGTCCGCCAGAGCAGAAGATCGGGTCCGTAGAGAGATGCCATCCGTTTGATGATCGCTGGATGCGTGGCGAGAGTATGAATCAATGTAGAGTCAAGATGGCGGTTGTGCTCCAATTGGCTGTGATCCGGTGGTGCAGTCTCAAGGACTGTCTCTATTTCCGAATGCATGTTGAACATATCTTCAGGACTACAAAGTTTGTAAGGACCGAGGTAACCCTGCCGCCAAAACTGTTCCCTTTCTTCGGCACTCAAAGCATGATTTCCGTTCTGCATTTTTTAATTTTTCCTTGCGGTTAGATAACGTGCGTTTCAAATTTGATGTCCGTTCCATAAATCCGCCTGCGCCGTTGTTGCAGGCTACAGGTTCCGCACAAATCCTGAGAATCATTATGGTCCCACCAAAAACTTGGTCGGAACGTCATGGAAAGCAGACAGAGGACATACATTTAAAATCCGCGATGTTATTCCTGACAGACATGCACTTTAACCGCGCCGGAGGTCTTATCGGCAGACACACGGAACGCTTCAGCGATCTCTTCAAACGGATAGGAGTGTGTCACCAATTTTGTAGCATCGACCTTGCCGGAGTCAATCAACTCAATTGCCGCCTCAAAGTCGGTCTCCATCCCACTATAACCGTAGCAGTTAGACCCTGTAACGAATGCTTCTGACCAGACGATCTTGGAAAGATCCACTTCAAGCGGTTTGTAGTATCCGGCGACGAGGACAACAGCCCCCTGTTTCCGAACGATATTCATAGCGGTATCAAAGTTTTCCCCACCGCCTACGGTTTCAACCACTGCGTCAAAACCGATACCGTTTGTGGCATCCTTGACGTATTCTTGCACGTCGGTGTCGCTGATGTTCACGATATGATCTGCGCCGAGTGCTTTTGCGAGTTCTGCTTGCTGCTCGTACTTGACGGTAATCAACGTCTCTTTCACACCGGCAGCGACCGCATCCGCTAAAGCGAATTGTCCGATAGTCCCACCACCGATAATTGCGACGGTGTCTCTGGAATTGGCACCTGTCCGCGCGATAGCACGATGTGAAACAGCGAGTGGTTCAACGAGGGCTCCCTGCTCAAACGTCATGTCCTTCGGTAATTTAAACAACCCGGAATAGTGCGTCGAGGTGTATTCAGCGAACCCGCCGTGCATACTCGGAGAGACCGTTGTCCTATTGAAGCAGAGATTGTACTGACCGGTTTCACAATACTTGCAGGTGCCACAGTGCGCAAAGCATTCCACAGCGACCCTGTCGCCAATGTCAAATTTTGTCACACCATCGCCGAGTGCCACGACCACACCACATGTCTCATGCCCTGCGGCGTATTCGTGCGATTGCCCCCAATGCCCGAAATAACTGTGCAGATCACTTCCGCAGATACCGGTCTGTTTTGTATCAACGAGGACAAAGCCCGGAGGCGGTTCGTTCCGTTCGACCTCACGAATTTCAATCCCTTCAATGCCTGTGTAGATAGCGGCTTTCATTCTCATGACAGTTTCTCCTTTGTTTCTGCCGTTAGCAGTTGTTTACGGAGTGCTTGCTTATCAAATTTTCCGACGCTCGTTTTTGGGATTTCATCAACAACAACAAACCGATCGGGGATCCAAAACTTAGGGAACTCAACAGCGAGGTGTTGCTTAAGGGTATCTGAGATGTCCTCATGTATCCGTTGTGAGGGTGTAACAACAGCGAGCGGACGTTCTCCCCACTTTTCATCTGGCACGCCGATAACAGCCGCCTCACGTACGGACGGGTGCTTTAGGAGTGAAGCCTCTAAGGCAACACTTGAAATCGACTCTCCACCACTTCGGATGAGTGCTTTCGCGCGATCCACAATCTGCATGTAACCATCTACGTCAACAGTAGCAATATCTCCGGTGCGTAACCACCCGTCGGCAGTGAAATGTTCCGTAGTAGGCTCAACGTTATAGTAGCGACTTGCTGTCCACGGACTCCGCACTTGCAGTTCCCCGACCACCTCACCATTCCAAGGGAGTTTCGTGAAACCGTTAGATGTTTCAGCTGCGAGGCGGAGTTCAACACCCGGTATGGGCCGTCCTTGCTTCGCTTTAATTCGCCACTTTTCAGCATCCGACAAATTCTGATGCACCCCGCGCAGTTTCGAGAACGTACCCGTCGGTGACATCTCCGTCATCCCCCAAGCATGGCAAACTTCAACACCGAGATTTTTTTCATAAGCTTCAATGAGTGTAGGTGGCATCGCCTCACCGCCGACTATCAATCTTCGCAACGTGGAGAGGTCTCGCTTCCTTTTCAATAATTCGGGATAAACCTTTGCCCAGATTGTCGGGACTCCTGCAGCAACGGTGACACCTGTCTCGGCGATGAGATCAGCGAGGTACACGGGCTTGGCACTCGGAAGCACTATATCCGCACCAGCGAACATAGCCGCGTAGGGCAGTCCCCACGCCATCGCATGGAACATCGGGACAAGGGGCATCACGACATCTGCCTCTGTTAATCCGAAGACATCGGCTTGATTCACGGCAAGCGTGTGGAGAAACATGGAGCGATGGGTGTAGAGAACGCCTCTCGGTTCCCCTTGCGTCCCACTGGTATAGCAAAGCCCCATTGCCCAGTTTTCGTCAGGGATATTCCATGAATAGACCGACTCAGCTTCAGAGAGCAACTGTTCATAAGCAACACTCCGAGATACGGAAATCGGATTAAAGTGGACAATTTGCTTACATTCTATTCTCTCTCGTAGTTCCTCAAATGGCTCGGCAAATCCGTCACCCACAAAAATAATCTTGTCTTCTGCTTCGTGCACGATCCGCGCCAGTTGAACGGGAGTGAGACGAACATTGAGCGGGTGTAGCACAGCACCTATGCACGGAATCGCATAGTAGAGTTCCAGATGCTGATAGGTATTGGAAGCGTACGTCCCAACTCTGTCCCCTGGCTGTATAATACCCAATTGCGTGATAGCATTGGCTAACCGTTTCACACGCTTGTATAACGCAGTATAGGTGTAACTATGGAACGTCTGATCGGGCAGAAGTGTAGTAACTCGCTTACTGCCATGTATATGGTGAGCATGTTCCAAAATCTGCGCAAGCGTCAAGGGATAGTTCATCATCAAACCGTGCATGTTCTCCCGGTCCCTCACACAAACAATTGTCCAAGTTTCTCATGATTTTAGCATAAAAGCAGACTTTGTGGTTAAAAAAACTAATGCTCCACATCTTTACGACTTTAATTTGCATTTTACGAAAAAAGGACACATAATTAAACTGTTAGGACTTAAGCATAAAGCAGATATTAGAGGATGAAAAAATAAACAGATAGGGATTTTCCTATGCATCCAATCTTTCATGGTTCCAATCCTGCCAGCAGATGAAGGAATCTCGCGTAAGTGTATTAGAACCGGAAACATATTTGGATGTTTTATACTTTTATACCCATTTTTTACTATTATAGTGAATCCTGTAATTACTTTTACACCAAACTCGGTGCGGTTAGAAACCGCACCTACCGGGGGTGTGCAGATATTTTCGGGCTTTACTATATCAACCTATAAACAAGGAAAACTAAATGTCAATTTCAGATAATAAACGGTATTTCTGGTACGTTGCCGCCATTTTATTTAGCATCGTATCAGTGATACTAACGGCTGTCAGTGCAGACACACTCACAGTCGTTGTTCAAGATCAGAATGAAAATGCTATATCAGAAGCAAAAGTACAAATTGGAAACCAAGAACAAACAACTGACGAATCAGGAACTGCTACGTTTAGTGATGTCACAGACGCACAGTCAGTGACTGTAATAGCAATCGGATTTTCGAGTAAACGCATTAATACCACTGCCGGACAAACTGAAGCAATAGTCAATCTTGCTCCCATTCAAACGATTGAATCCGTTGTAGTCGTCGGGACCCGAAGTATAGGTAGGCGAGCTTTACAAGCCCCTGTTCCAATAGAAGTCGTTAGCCGGGAACAACTCAGCCTTACCGGTCAATCTGAAACGGGTCGTGTCCTTCAGATGTTAGTTCCCTCCTTTAACTTCCCAAGTTCAACCATTAGCGACGGTACCGACGCGCTGAGACCAGCGACTTTGCGCGGCTTGGGACCTGATCAGGTATTGGTCCTGGTCAATGGTAAACGCCGCCATAAAAGTGCCTTACTTCACGTGAATAGTTCCGTCGGTCGCGGCACCGCTGGAACCGACTTCAACGCGATTCCCGCCGCGGCGATAGAGCGTATTGAAGTCCTGCGAGATGGTGCGGCGGCACAATATGGTTCTGATGCTATCTCTGGCGTTATCAACATTGTGCTGAAGAATGATGTTGACAAAGGTGATGCTAACATCTACTGGGGGCAAACTTATGAAGGTGACGGAGATACGTGGCGTGGAAATGGAAACTACGGAGTCAAAGTAGGCGATTCCGGCTTTCTAAACTTAACCATGGAATGGCGTGAACGCTATCGGACGAACCGTGCAGGACTCACCGGGACGCGACAGTACGATTGGGTAGAAGCAAATCCGGGCAGACCCCCTGATACCATACTTGAGACAAAGGATGTAAACGGTAACGTAACAGGTGAAAAACGGGTCTGGTTTGACCCACGCGAATATCATTTCAATCGGAAAAATTTCCGGGTCGGGGATTCTGACGCCTCACAAAAGGTTGGAGTTTACAATTTTGGCTTGCCGCTGACGGAAGGATTAGAGTTATATTCATTCGGTGGTTATTCCACGCGCCAAAACAACAGCTCAGGTTTTTATCGTAATTCCAAAGATGTCAGTCGCAATGTGAAAGCAATCTATCCAGATGGCTTTCTCCCCGAAATTAACACAACGATTGAAGATGTATCTATCGCGCTGGGAGTGGCTTGGAATCATGCCGCAACGGACTTAGATGTTGATATTGGCATCAATCACGGACTGAATACGTTTGACTTTTTCATTTCAAACTCCCTGAACGCCTCTTACGGCGCGAGCAGTCCGACCTCCGCGGACTCGGGTGGATTTCGGCTCGACCAAACTGCTTTTAACGTAGATGTCACCTATCCGCTTATGTATCAGTCCTCACTGGTGAACCTCGCAGGGGGTGTCGAATTTCGGAGGGAAGGCTATGGAATTCGAGCGGGTGAACCTGTTTCTTGGCTCAACGCAGGTCTCGGTGCAGAAGGTGCTACAGGGGGTATTCAGGTTTTCCCCGGTTTCCGACCCGATAATGAAGTTAATGAAAGTCGAACCAACATCGCCGGCTATGCTGATTTTGAATCTTACTTGAGTGGACAACCCGGAACCGGCTTACTCGTCGGTGCCGCGGTCCGTGGTGAGCAGTATAGCGATTTCGGTGCTACCGTCACAGGCAAAGCGACAACTCGCTACGATTTGACAGAACAGATTGCGGTCCGCGCTGCGGGTAGTACCGGCTTCCGTGCTCCTTTACTTCAACAGCTCTACTTCAACAATATTAGCACACAATTCAAGGCGGACAATAACGATGCTGATGGTGATGGTGACACAACAGAACTACTACCTTTCGAGATAGGAACCTTTCGGAATGACAGTGCTACCGCACGCACGCTCAATATACCAGAACTTAAAGAGGAAATCTCAGTCAATGTTTCAGGTGGTATCGTCGTCAGACCAATCCAAAACCTATGGCTGACGCTTGATGCATTTCAGATTCATATTGATGATCGGATTGTGTTGAGTGGAAGTTTTAATGCCGATACTATCCCTGTCTTAGCACAAGCAGGTGTTAACCAAGCACAAGTCTTTACAAATGTCGGACAAACGCGCACCCGTGGTATCGACATAGCTGCAGGTTACCTACATGCTTTCAACAACGAATCCATTCTGAATTTCAAGTTCGCGGCAACGTGGACAGACACTGAAGTTATTGGCGATGTGGAAGTTCCCGGTCCTATTCTGATTGGCTTCGAGGAAATCCTTTTTCCGGAACGAGAACGCTCCATCATTGAGGAATGGCAACCGAACACGCGCATAAATTTTACAGCAGATTATATCATCGGTACTCTTAAGATTGGATCCGCTTTACGCTACTTCGGGAGTTATTCTGTTCAAGAAGGAAGTGGAGAGAGTGCGCAACGACAAACCTATGGCGGAAAATGGCTCACCGATATCCAAGGGTTATATCAACTCAACGACTCTTTAACACTAACGTTAGGGATAAACAATTTTCTTAATCAATTGCCTGACCTGAATGAGGTGGGACAAGCGCGTGGTGGCACTCTCATAGATAGTACTGGAACAGTCATTGCGGATTCACCAGGCGTTTTCACGTATGACCGAAGGGCTGCACCTTTCGGTTTCAACGGTGGATTTTACTACGCGAAGGTATCCTATAGTTTCTAATTTTTAATTTTACCTTGAGACATAAGCGCGGTTTTTCAACCGCGTCTTTTTCATTGCATGTATTTGCAGAATTTGCTAAATTGGAGAGAGACTTGCACGGGACATGAAATTCAAAGGAGAATTTATTGAATGCACCGAAACTTCTTAATCTTTTGTATAACATTGCTCTTTATAGGTGCCATTATTGCACTGAGCATCAACTCTGTTCAAAGTCAAAGCGATATGGTGCAGCGCGGGAAATATCTCGTGGACACCGTGGGTGCGTGCGGGCATTGCCATACACCACGCGCCGGTGCCGACTATAATATGAACATGTATCTCGCCGGACATCCAGCGAACGCGCCTTACCCACGCTACAATTTCAGCATGATGCAACAGGGCATCTTCATCCTTACATCAACACAAATGACAGCATTCTCCGGTCCGTTCGGAACGAGTTTCTCTTCAAACTTGACCCCGGACAAAGAAACCGGATTGGGCGAATGGACAGAAGAAATGTTCATCCAAGCAATGCGCACTGGACTTCACCAAGGCGTAGAAGGCAATCGGAAGATATTTCCACCGATGCCGACAAAGCATTATGCCCAAATGAACAATGAAGACTTAAAAGCAATCTGGGCGTATCTCAGGACAATTAAGCCTGTTAAAAACGAAGTGAGTTCGCCATTGAATTCGCGGGGACGACCGTATTGAAAGGGTTATCGGTTGTCAGTTAAAAGAAACTTCTGTTTAACTAAAAGCCCCGGAGTGTTAACCAATCCCCTTTTCGACAACTGAAAGCCGGGGAAGTAGGTGAACCGATAACTAACAACCCTTTAACTGATAACCAAACATTTGGAGACATTTTTTATGGGATCAGCAAAAAATTCTGTCCGAATCGCCGTCGTCGGTATGGGTATAGGCAAACCCAATGGGACGGCACTCGCCAATAATCCACGAGGTACTGTTGTCGCACTCTGCGATTTGCTTGAAGATCGGATGAAAGACTTCGCCAAAGATTTACCGGACGAGGTCAAATTCTATACAGACTACAAAGAGATGTGCAAAGCCGACGACATCGACGCAGTGTTTGTTGGGACACCGAACCAGTGGCATGTGCCGATAGCATTAGAAGCGGTGCGGAACGGCAAACACGTCATGGTAACGAAACCGCTCGCCGATTCTGAAGAAGCGGCGCAGAAACTTGTCACGGAAGCGGAAGCCGCAGGCGTTGTCAATATGATGTCGCTCTCTACGCGCTTCGGAGATACGTGCCAACACCTCGGCACCCTCGCACGCGATAATTATTTTGGTGAACTCTACTATGCCCGTGCGCGGAGTGTACGTCGCAACGGTATCCCGGCATGGAATCTCGGCTTTATCAAGAAGGGAGGCGGTGCGTTTCGTGATATGGGTGTCCATGTTCTCGATTCAGCGTGGTGGATTCTCGGATTGCCGAAACCGGTCGCAGTGCTTGGTGCCGCCGGTGCGAAATTCGGACCGCGGGGTCGCGGCTACTGGAATCGCAGTCAACCGCCAAAGGAGACCTACGAGCAGTACGAGTCAGATGACTACGCAGGTGGTTTCATTACCTTTGAAAACGGGCTCGGTTTACAGGTGGAAAGTTTCTGGGCATCACACCAACCTGATGAATTCCAGATAGAACTCTTTGGCACGGAAGCCGGTGCGACGATGAGTCCCTTACGGCTCTACCGCACGGACGAATCGGGCACGTCTGAGGATATAAACGTCAATCTGCCACCGGGTAAATACAGTAACTCATGGGATGCGATCGCCGATCACTTCATCGAATGCATCTTAGACGACGTAAAGTGCCAGGCACCCCTCCGCCACGGGTTGATTGTTCAACAGATGATGGAAGGGTTGCTCAAGAGTGCCGAAACAGGACGTGAAGTTCGGATTGAAGACGCTGAATAGGTTTTTAATTATTCGCAAGGCGTTAAATGCGGTAATTTGTTCATTGTCCGTTTTTTTCATACTTCCCTGCGCCGTTGCTGCACTGCCGCCTTCAGTTATACGACGAGTGGCGTTATTCACCCAATTGACCTAACCGAACCGCAAGGTAAAATTAAAAAATGACCCTCGACTTAACAGCACTTCGCGATGATTTCTCAAGGGATGGTTTCGCTATTGCACCGAATCTGTTTGAACGAAGCGAAGTCCAACGTCTCAAATTAGAGTGTATTGACATTCTCGAAGCCGTTAAGGCAGAAACAGGTGCAGCCGCTGGACACGGTGTGTATGTCGGTTTAGCTGCGCGAAGCCCCGTTTTCCAAGCGGCAGTCGGTGATGCGCGGATACTCGATATTTTAGAAGGTATCCTCGCTCCGGATATTGAGTTCCTAAGCGATAAGGTGGTTTTCAAGAGTGAGACGACGACTTTCGCCAGCCCTTGGCACCAAGACTGGTCGTATTGGTATGGCGCACACAAGCTTTCGATCTGGGTCGCCCTCGACGACGCGACTGTCGAAAACGGGTGTCTCAAACTCTTTCCGGGTTCCCATAAATCCGCCCTTGTCCACGATGGTGATACCAGTGATGGCAATGGGTTCGGGAATCGACTCCGTCCGGGGGCAGTTGATGAAAGTCGCGCTGTTACCGCGGAGGTCGAAGCAGGTGGTGCCGTCTTTTTTCACGATTTGACGCTTCACTCCAGCCATCCCAACATATCCGGCGAAGAGCGTTGGGTTTGGATCCCTACATATCGCGACGCGAACGCGGAGGACACCGATTATCCGTGGGCCGTTGCTGCGAGGGTTTTGCGCGGCGAAAGATCATCTGAATCAGGATTCACAGGATAAAAGGATTGGCAGGATTAGGAGATACCAGCGAGGTTTCTGGTTAAAAATGAAACAATAAACCAAAAACCTAAGCCCGCAACAACGGCGCGGGCGACTCGAACACGTAAGCCGTTATACTCGCGGATGCCACGACTTATCCGCAAGGAAAAATTAAAATATGTTTAAAAACCTGAGTACCGGTGCAATCGGCATCCGGGCAAATATGACAGAAGGTTTAGCGTTAGCAAAAAATTCCGGTTTTGAAGGTCTCGACCTGAACATTGACGAAGCCAACCAACTCGCCCAGGAACACTCCGTCCAACACGTCAAAGACCTCTGGTCAGAAGCAGGTATCGCTATGGGCGGTTGGGGGTTCGGTGTGAACTGGCGTGGTCCTGATGCTGATTACGATGCCGGTTTAGCGCAGCTGCCCGAACGCGCAGCACTTGCTGCAGAGTTGGGTTGCTATCGGACAACTACCGTTGTGGGACCCGCCTCCAATGACATGACCTTTCAGGAGAATTGGGATTTCTCTGTGAAACGACTGCGTCCTATTGCCGAGATCCTCAAAGAACACGGGCATTCAATCGGGCTTGAATTCATCGGACCGGCAACGAGTCGCAAAGGTTCCAAGTACCTCTTCGCCTATTCAATGGATGCGATGTTAGGGCTTGCCGCCGCGGTCGGTACAGGAAACGTTGGACTGCTGTTCGATACATGGCACTGGTACACCTGTCGTTCCACGACCGACGATGTCCGCAAACTCTCTGTATCGGATGTCGTTTACGTCCACATTAACGACGCGCCTGCTGGTATTGACCCGTATGACCAGATTGACAATATCAGATGTCTTCCCGCCGAAACCGGCGTGATCCCACTCACCGAATTGATGCAAATCCTGACGGAGATCGGCTACGAAGGACCTGTGACACCGGAACCGTTCAGTCAAAAGGTGGCCAACATGGAGCCCGCAGATGCGGCGAAAGCCACTGCTGAATCGCTGGATCAGGTGTGGGAAAACGCAGGTTTGTAGGGGCGAGGTAACCTCGCCCCTACGACAATCTCGGTATCGCGAGGTTGTTTCACAAAAGGAATGCAACATGCAACTAATTAATAAAGAGAGCATCCTCGCGATGACCCACTTATGGGAAGGCGACCGATTTCCTGACGGGCGACCCCGTGTCCCGGACGATATTCTTCAACGCATGAAGGCTATCAGTATCGAACAGGCGTGGGGTGTCCTGCACGGCAACGACTATAAGTTTCAATTTGCTGGCGACTGGATGAATCTCCATCCGGATCGGATCCTTGTCGGTAGAGCGGTGACGTGCGCTTTTGTGCCGATCCGTCCTGACTTCAACGATGCTATTTCTGCCCAAGGCGAAAAAGAAGGATGTGTCGGCGGTCAAAACTCATGGGTAATCGATACGCTCGTCCGCGATGATGTCATCGTTGTTGATCTTTTCGGTAAAGTGAAAGATGGGACTTTCGCTGGGGACAATCTCGGCAACTCCATCTATGCGAAAACACGGACAGGAATGGTAATCGACGGTGGTATCCGGGATCTGGATGGTATCTACGAATTGCCAGATTTTTCTACATTCGTGCGCGGTGTAGATCCGACAGGTATCGCAAACGTCACACTCACGGGCATCAACATTCCCATCCGCATTGCGGAAGCGACAGTTTTACCGGGAGACGTGGTTTTAGGGAGACGTGGTGGTGTCATTTTTATTCCACCGCACTTCGCACAACAGGTCGTTGAACAAGGCGAGGAGGTGGCTCTCCGAGATCGGTTTGGGCATCAACGGCTACGCGAAGGTGTGTACACGCCAGGCGAGATAGATAGGAAATGGTCAGAAGAGATCGAGGCAGACTTTGCGAAATGGTGTGACAATCAGAAGTAAAAATGGACGAAAGTAACGCCTCATCATGGTATATCTCTGAAAATAGATTGACGTTTTACGTCCGTGAAAAATTTGACTTTTTGCAATGTATATGTTATACTTTAAAGTGAAATTTTTTAGGCTATTACGCTTAAAATAGGGGTGTGGCAGCGGTATCGTGTGTTGTTATCCGCCTGAAAAATGAGAATCGCCAAAAATCTGACAGACCTCATCGGGAATACGCCAACGATCCGCCTGAACACCTTGCCCAGCAAGGACGATGCGACTATTTTCGCGAAACTGGAAGCCTACAACCCGGGTGGCAGTATCAAGGACAGGATTAGTTATGCGATGGTCGTTGATGCCGAAGAACGCGGTATCCTTAGAAAAGGGGATACTATCGTTGAACCTACAGCGGGTAATACAGGTTTAGGACTTTCTATCGTCGGAATCGCGAGGGGTTATCCTGTAACTTTGACGATGCCAGAAAACGTCAGTCGTGAGAAATACGAACTCCTTTCCGCCTTCGGTGCGAAAATTGTGCTAACACCGGAACACGGTGGCATGGCAAGTGCCATTTGGGAAGCAGAAGAGATTGTCAGACGACATTCGCGACACTATATGCCGAACCAGTTCACAAACTCTGCGAACCCAGAGATCCATCGGCGCACGACTGCAGTCGAAATTCTTAAAGCAATCGGTAGCGACATCGATTTTTTCGTTACTGGGGTTGGAACAGGTGGGACATTGACAGGCGTTGGAGAAGTGCTGAAAACAGAATGCCGCGATGTGAAAATTGTCGCAGTGGAACCGCGGGTTTCAGCCGTGCTTTCCGGCGGTCCCCCAAATCCGACGCGAATTGATGGTCTCGGCGCGGGAATGATCCCCGAAGTGCTCAATGTA
Organism: Candidatus Poribacteria bacterium; assembly: GCA_965232545.1. Taxonomy (GTDB): domain Bacteria; phylum Poribacteria; class WGA-4E; order WGA-4E; family WGA-3G; genus WGA-3G. The sequence continues at coordinate 4,178,281 of OZ246979.1, read as the reverse complement.
GATGTGATTGATGAAGTCATCACGGTCTCCGAAGAAGAAGCCTATCAAATGATGAAATCAATTTCAACAAGCGAAGGTTTGTTAGTCGGTATGTCGTCGGGTGCGAATGTGTACGCCGCCTTAGAGGTTGCAAAAGACCAAGGACCGGATAAAACTGTCGTTACAATTCTCCCCGACACAGGGGAACGTTATTTCAGTTTGAGTCGTTACTTTGAAATCGAATCGGACATCATGGAGGCACTCCCCTAACGTGTCCTGTATGGAAACCAAGTGGAGTCTGCCTACTTTTATGTTGTGGACGGCATAACGGAGTTTGCCTACTACTATGAAGCCAATTGACGAAGAATTGACGTATTCAGTAGATCATGCTCTCTGTCAAGAAATTGTCTTGACGGAGGCTCCTCAAGAAATTCTTTTTTCTCTGTTTAAGCGATTCAAAGAGCGCGCCGCAATTGTCACAAGCGGGCAACTATCGGGCATGGTACTACTCCACCTGGCTGCTGAGAACCAATTGCCGTTTCGGGTCTGTACGCTTGATACACTTCGACTCTTTCCTGAGACCTATACCTTCCTTGAACAGGTGGAATCGCGCTACGGTATCCAGATCGAACAGATTCAGCCTGACCCGCAAGAAGTGCAGCAGATGGTGACAGAGCACGGCGAACACCTGTTTTTTGACAGCAAAGCGAAACAGGAATACTGTTGTAACACCCGAAAAGTTCGTCCGATGCAACGACTCCTGGAAACGTTGGATGTTTGGATAACGGGTTTACGACACGACCAATCGGATGCGAGACAACAACTCCGAAAGGCAGAAATTATATCCTCAACGACACATCCCGTGCTCAAGGTCAATCCGCTTCTTCAGTGGACAAGCGACCAAGTATGGCAGTTTGTTCGTGAAAACGAAATTCCTGTGAATCCATTGCTTGAAACAGATGACCGTGGTCATTATTATGAATCGCTTGGGTGCATCATCTGCACAACATCCATAAAACCCGGAGAACCGAAACGAGCAGGACGGTGGCGTTGGCAGAACGCCCCCTCTTCAGAAGAAAATACCAAAGAGTGTGGATTACACTACTCGATTTAATGGCTGTCAGCCATCAGCAGTCAGTTAAGAGGTTTTCGCCGAATAAAGGTTTCCTCAAGGTATAAGTAAAAAAACGTAGTCTGCATTCTCACTGCGAAGCAGGCGCAGGCGGTTCTACGGCAAGGCACGTTGGTGTTCAAACCCAACTGACCGAACCACAAGGTAAAATTAAAAAATTAGAAAGGAGTAAATCTATCTCATGTCTGTAACAGTTCGTATCCCAACCCCGCTGAGACGCTTGACACAAAACTTGGCTGAGGTTGAAGCAGAAGGTGCCAATATTGAAGGTATCATCGACAATCTTGAAGTAAACTATCCAGGGATGAAAGAACGTCTCTGTGATGACGGCGGAAATATCCGTCGGTTTGTAAATATCTATCTCAACGACGAAGACATCCGCTTCCTCGATGGAAAAGCGACGGCTGTCGAAGATGACGCTGAAATCTCAATTATTCCCGCGATCGCTGGCGGATGCAGTCTATCTTAATGACTGTTGCTTGCCAATGCCGGTAACAGTCAGAGACTCCGACGTATCGGCTGTCAGAGAGATTTTCAGCGTTTCTTTCTGACAGCTGACGGTTAATTGCTATTCGATGACAACTTTGAAACCAGAAATCCTCAGCGAGATTTGTGACCACGCGAAATTGGAGTTTCCCAATGAATGTTGTGGTATCATTCTGGGGACTGAAACACAAGTATTTGTTCGGAAATGCCGGAACATACAGAATGAATTGCATCAGGAAGATCCAGACACATATCCGCGTGATGCCCGCACAGCGTACGTCATACACCCTGACGATTTAATCGCCATTCACAAAGAGTCTGACACACAGCAACGGCAGATTAAGGCGTTCTACCACTCACACCCAAACCACGAGGCGTACTTCTCCGAAAAAGACAAGGCAGATGCAACTGTATGGGGTGAACCTGCCTATCCGGGTGCTACATATTTGGTTATCTCAATTTACGACACCGAAATACGCGCGGTGAAGGCTTTCACATGGGATGAAACAGCGAAAGATTTTATTGAGATCCAGGCACCGTTTGGAGAAACCTAATACAGTAGAAGCGATTTCCCGAACACGACCCTCATTGAGGCGAGAACTATGCAACGCTTGCGAGTCCTTTTGGTGAAGCTTGCAAACCAAAACTTGCGCTACAAATGTCAGCAATTGATGCCGGACATGCGCGTTGTCACAGCCCCTGCATTCAGGTCCTACGTTGGACTTCTCACCTTTTCCGCCGCTTCCCTCGCCATTGCCTTAGGAATCACTCTCCAAAAATACATTGTTTTTGAATACCACTCACATTCGGGTATCGTCGGCTGGCTCAGTGTTCATGCGTATCCGAAACAGCAGGAATACTTCTTTTATCTGCTGGCACTGCTTGGTATCCCCGCAACAATATACCTGTACTGGCTCGCGTGGTGTGTCTATTCGCGCTGGTGCGCCCAACGAACCGCCCAACCGATACAGCGTGTGCTGAAAGCAAACGCCTTGGCATCCATTCCGTTGTGGCTTTGCTGGCTACAGGTCTACTCTATCGGTCAGGGTATACTAACAGGCTTACTCGTACCGATGAGTCTATCCATTTTGCTAAAATTGGTACTGTTGTATAAGCGGTACTTCCCACAGTTATGGACTTATAGTACGGGCGAGGTTCCAAACCTCGCCAGCGAAAACGCAGAGGTCCTCGCCAGCGAAAAGGATGATACCTTGACCGCTGGAGACTACAGAACCACAAAGGTTTGGCGTGGTGGACTTGAATACATTATCCTTCCCATTTTCATCTATCTCCTTATCTACTCTGGAAACATCCACGGCAAAATAGATTTATTTCATGAGGGTGAACGCCTCGCACCTCTCAATGAAATGCTGCACGGCGCGGTGCCGTTTCGGGACATCTATATCCAGCATGGACTCTTCCAAAACGCTTATTTGGCATGGTTGGGTAGCCAACTCTTTGAACCAACCCTATTCGGTATGCGTTCAATGGAGGACATATTGGACCCACTGGGTTATATCGCTCTCTACGTGCTCGGTTTGCAAGTATTCCGAGGTAGATTTTTGACCGCTTTTATCTGTGTGATTATTGCCTCTGGAACGGAGTTTTGGGTATCTGCAAGACATAGCCTCGGTTTAATTAGTTTCGCCTTCGTAGCGAATTCCCTTACGCACTTCCACAGAACTCGCACGAACAAGGTCCCTACATTTGTATGGAAATTGCTCCTCGCTGGGATCTCCACGAGTTTGGCATTTTGGTATAGCACTGAAATCAGTCTCTACACGCTGGGTGCCATTGGATTGTTCCTGGTTATATACGTGTTCCAAGGCGGCTTTGGAACAGAGAGTGGAAGAGGACGAGGTTGGAAACCTCGCCAGCGGGAGGGAAGGGGAAGAGAATACCTGATCCCCTTAATCAGTTATGGCTGCGGGGTGCTGTTAGGTTTTCTCTCGGTAGGTATCTATTTTTTATCGCACGGTGCCTTGGATGATGTAATCTGGAATTCCTATATCCAGTGTCGCTATCAACTCGCAACGTGGGGACTTGCTTTTCCATCTCTATCGGAAACACTTGCCCTCTTGTCAACAGAGGGTTGGAACGCTTTCGTCTTCAGCGAAGGATTTCGATGGTACCTGCCCGTTTGCATCTTTTTGATTGTCGCGGCGTATCTGACATATCGGTGCTTATGTGGAACTGCATCAGAACCCAACGTGATGAAACTACTGCTGTTATTGCTCGGTGGCATTGCATTCTTCCGAACTGCATTGGGACGTTCAGATGGTGGACATCTGATTTACGGCGCAACCTTTTTATGGTTGCTCTGTCTATTCCCATTAGAGAGAGGCATTTCCAAAATGTTCCGGGCGTGTCTATCGTTTTTAAGAGGGAACGGACGTTGGCAGTCCGCATTGAAGGCAGTCTGGGTGCTAATTCCGACGGCAATATTCTGTTGGTATGTAGGGGAGGCGCATCAGCCGTTGGCAGGTTTCCAAGAGAAATGGCAAAAATTGCGTCAGAACCCGTTCAAACAACGCGTTGTAACGCAAGAATTAGTGCGCGCAGGAAAGGTGGACATCCCAGACGATCAAGTTGAACAAATTCAAAAGGTGGTCGCTTATATCCAAGAAAATACAGCACAGAACGAAAAGATTTTCGATTTCACGAGTCAGGGTGCCTACTACTTCTTCGCAGACCGACTGAGCGTTACCCGATTCCATCAAGTCTCGTACGCATCAACACCTGAGATGCAGCAAGAAGTTATCTCAGCCCTTGAAAAGGACAAAACGCGTTTAGTGATCTTTAAAACCGGAGGTTGGTTCGATGCTGTTGACGGTATTCCTGTCGAGGAGCGGCACCCCTTGATCGCGGGATACTTGCAGGCGAACTATGAACTCGCGGTGGACATTAATGAAACAGAGATTTTACTTCGGAGATAACTTTATTATAACCATCATTGTTGTTCAATGAAGATTCGGTAGATGTCCTCAAAGAGTCTAACATCTGTGAGTGTATCTTCGGCTGAAGATCGGAAGGGTTCATCGTTGCGGACATTCGCCACAAAGTATTCAGCTTCCCTGTGGTATGCCCAGGTCCAACTCGGTCTCGGAATCGGACGTGTGATTTCCTGTTCTTCTCCGGCTCGATAGACTTCAACCTCTGCAGGTGTGTTTTTCAAAAGTAACGGCGGTGCCCACGTATGAACCCATCCGTTCTCAAAGTAGATTTGACTATGCTCATCCCACCGGTAGTGAGAGACATGTCCGGTCTCTAACGTCACACGGATGCCGTCCATATCGAAGATAACAACACCAGAATACCCGTTAGGGTCTAAATCGACGACTCTGATGCTAACTTTGTCGCCAGCATCAAGAAACCAGCGCATCAGATTAATATTGTGCGTGTACTGTTGTAAATATCCTAAATAAGAACCGCGCCACTGTTCGGGTATCCACTCTGGGGTTTTGACAGGTGCACTCGGCTTTGTTTCTGTTGTCCCATCCATGTGGGTATCGAGATTACACACCCAGTCGCCACCGAACCCGTGATTTCTGGCGTACGTCAAGCGTCCGAGTTCGTTTGTTTCTCGGAATTGTGAGACCTTTGCCTTGACGATCTCGTTTCCGGCATCGTACCGTTTCATATAGCCGACCATCAACTTTTTGCCAGACACCTGCGATGCTGATACAATAGCTTCGGCTTGTTCAACGGAAACAGCCATCGGTTTCTCCATGAAGACGTGCTTACCTGCTAAAAGGAGATCCTTCGCGATTTCACCTTGTAATGCAAAGTCGGCAGACACCGCGACCGCTTCAATATCGGCATTTTGTGCGAGTTCACCGTGGTCCCGGTAAAGTTGAGGAATACCAAAACGGCTTTGGACTTTCTTTCCAAGCTCCGTACGGACCTCTGCGAGTCCAATGAGTTCACAGTCTGGAATGCTTGCAAAATTTGGGATGTGGACCTTCTGTGCCATGAACCCACAGCCGATATAACCGAGTCGAATTTTTTCCATTTTTTAATTTTCCCCTGCGGGATGGGCCTCCAGATAATTCGAAAAGATGTCTAACGAAGATAGCGCGCCTCTATCTGCTCAACCGCGGTTTTAGCCCCTTCCCTTACAAGTGCGGAGGTATCGTCTCGGGCAAGTTGCTTCAGTTTCCCGAGACTGAGGCTCGCTTCCAGTTTCCCGAGGGCGACTGCGACGAAGTAGCGTACATCGGCATCTTCGTCGTCCAGTGCCTCTAAGAGTACGTTTGTATCCATTACGGTGGCAAGATGTCGGTCAGCATCACCGATATTAATCAACGCCTGCGCGGCGAGCCGCCGCGAATGGATGTCTCCATGAAGGAGGGAGGAGAGCAAGTCGTCGTTTCCTTTGGAAATGACACCTAAGTTATCCCAATCACAATCCAAACAGAACCATGAATTACCATCCAATCGACGGAGGTTTGCATTTTTGCACGAGGGACATTCCTCAAATTCCTGTTGTTGACTTATGATTTTGTCCATTGTCCTTGATTACGGCACACGCTGTGTGCCTCCTACTTTTCGCGCCGTATTCGGCGTGTATCAGTTCCCATTTTTGGTGGTCGTCATAGTTCCGTCAATCGTAGGATTTCCTTCTAACTCAGGTAACTCGCGCCAGATTTCAGGACCCTCTGGTTTGAAATTAATTGTCGCGATGAACTGCATACCGTGATAAAAGTTGATTTTGAATTTGCCACCGCCGAAATTTTTCCTGAGATACTCCAATGGGGCTTCAATCAACGGACCCATTTCGTCCGCGTGATAGAAAGCGAGTGGTTTAAACCGCACTGTATTGCCGACAGGTTCTTGCACGAGTAACTGTGCCGACGTAGCAGGAAAAAGCACCTGAAACGCTTGCCAAAGATCGGAAACAGTGGGATCCAGTTTCCCAATGCGTTTTTTAAAGTCGTTCTCAAGATATTCTGAGAAGGTATTGAAAACCCAGTCCATGATTTAGCCATCGGTTATCGGTTGTCGGTAGGGTATGCAGCAGTTGCAATAGTTTCGTACACCATAAACTGCTCTTAACCGATAACTGACAACTGACAACCACTCCTCTGATAACTATTACAGCGGTGCCTTTAAGAAGTCCTTCCAATCAAAATTGGGCAGAGGAAACTCCTCTGAGGCTTTGCATTGTCAGAATGTCGCCGCTTTCTCGAAAAACTCAATATCCACACGTTCAACACCGGCTTGTCGTGCATTTTCAGCGACCCGTTGGACGACCATCTCGCGGACAAACGGGATTGGTATCCGCTTGACTCGGTGCTCAACTTCGTCTGTACAAGGTACTGTAGTGTTATCCAAGTAGGGACCGTCCTGAAGTGCAGCTTCAGCAGGGTGGTCGCAAGTCTCAGGCACGAGTTGTTGCAGTCGCATCGAGACATAACCCGTCACCCACTGCTTGAATTCCTCAGTTTTCTCGGTACCAACTTCACCGACATCGGAACGCTGTTCCAACTTTTCGTTGATACTGACGAGCAGACTTTCCAGACGTGTCAAGCGTTCTTCTACACTCGTAAGCCGCTCGTGCGCATTTGTTTGCTCACTCATGTTCTTCTCCTTAAATTACCCAATACTTCCAGAGGTCTTCTGGAATTTCGTATTTAATCTCCTCCCGTTTTTTATGGGAGTAACGTGCGAAGATCCCAAAACGGGGGACATCTTTGACATTCGCTGAACCCGTATGGCAGAGAAACGCGTGCCACAACACGACATCGCCAGCGGCACCAATAAACTCACAAGGTCCCTCTGGTGATAAATCCGAAAGCACATGCCATCCCCAATCCTCAATATCGTAGAAACTGCCATCAATCTGCTCTGGATATTGAAGGAAGTACTTGTGCGTTGAAGAGTGACTCTGGGGCCAAAAGACGAAGGCACCGCCACCAGGTTCGACATCATAAAGGTAGGTCGTTGCACCCAGCATAAAAGGGCTCCAACCACCGGGACCGTATGCGTCAATATGTCCACTACCGGGCATCGACCACTCTTCTTCAGGATTAGGCCACTTGACAAGCGGTGAACCACCACCCCCAGCAAATTGACCGCCACCGAGTTGTTCGGTAATCTCCTGCATCACAGGCAACTGCCCAAACAATGGCGAAAAACTGAAGTTCTGTACCACGTAATCGTCGGGCCATGTTTCTGGCGTTTCCAAGCTGGAATTAAAATGCTTCCATATCTGGGTCCGCCATCCGTCAATTATCTTAGGATCGATTAAATTCTTAAGGATTAAGTATCCATGTTCCTGAAAAAATGCTATCTGTTCTGCTGTAAGCATCTCGGTTCCCTCTATAGGTAAGGCTGATGGCTGATAACTAACAACCACCTCTTAAACTGCCCAATATTTCCAGAGATTCTCTGGGATTTCATATTTAATCTCATCCTGTTTTTTATGGGCATATCGCGCAAAGAGACCAAAACGTGGGACGCTTCTCACATTTTCCGATCCGGTATGGCAGAGAAACGCGTGCCATAGCACAACATCACCAGCGGCACCAATAAACTCACAGGGTCCCTCTGGAGACAAATCCGAGAGGACGTGCCACCCCCAACCCTCAATATCATAGAAACTGCCATCGATCTGTCCAGGGTACTGAAGGAAGTACTTGTGCGTTGAATAGTGGCTCCGGGGCCAAAAGATGAAAGCACCCGCCTTGGGTTCAGCGTCATAAAGATAGGTTGTTGCCCCTATCATAAAGGGGCTCCAGCCAGCAACAGCACCATACGCGTCGATGTGTCCATCCTTGGGCAGTGCCCACTTTTCTTCAGGATTTGGCCACTTGATAATCGGTGATCCGCCACCGCCTGTAAAGAACTGTCCGCCACTAAGCTGATCGGTAATCTCTTGCATCACAGGTAGATGCCCAAACAACGGTGAGAAACTGAAGCCCGGAATCTCATAATCGTTGGGCCATGTCTCCGGCGTTTCCAAGCTGGAATTAAAATGCTTCCATACCTGGGTCCGCCATCCATCAATTACCTCAGGATCAATCAGATTCTTAAGGATAAGGTACCCGTGTTCCCGAAAAAATGCTATCTGCTTTGTCGTTAGCATACGAATTCCTTCTGCAGTTGTTTGACGGCACAGCGGCGTGCGCCTACTATCTTGCATTAGCGTTTTGGTCTGAAGGATGGAATACCAGTTTTATCAAATCTTTTCTTGACAGCCTGCATCAACTCAGGAGTAACCTCGCGATGGCCGTGTTCGCGTGCGTATTTTTCAACGCTTTTGACGACCATGCCACGCGCAAACGATGGCACACGCTTCAACCGCTTTTCTGCCGCCGGTGTCCACTGTAAATCGTAATCGGTTTCCGTTGCAAAAGCAACCTTTTTTTCTATCTGAACGGGGGGTGTGTTGTGTTGTCCAGGTTGATATTCACATGATGCGTCTTCGGCGAGATAGTTGCCGGTAGTGGCGTAGGCACGCGCCCTGCAACCGCCGCAAACCTCTCTGAATTCACACGTACCGCACTTTCCTTCAAGCAGATTCCGGTTCCGCAAATCCTGAAAGGTCTTTGATTCATTCCAGAGTTTGACAAAACTCTCATCTTTGAGGTTACCGACGCTAACAGGTAGATAGGGACATGGGGTCAGTTCGCCTTCAGGTGTGATACGACAGTAGTAAATTCCACATGGACAAGTGCCGCTGGGGTAACCCTGAAGGAACGCGGAGTCAGACTGTTGCTCAAAAATGACGCGTTTGTAATGCGGTGCGCATTTCGCGGCGATGAGCATTTTCCCAGCATAAGCCGCCTGCAATTTGAAAAGCGTCTCAAGCATCTTTTCGTACTGCGTAGGTGTAATGTCCATCACTGTCTTACCTCTTCCGGTTCGGACGAGGAAGTAGAGATTCAGTACTTTCGCACCGAGTTGATACGCGTACTCCACAATTTCTGGAATTTCATCGTAATTCCACTGCGTTACGGAGGTCTGAACGAGGAAATCAAGTTGTGCGCGTTTGAGTGCCTCTACACCGTTCATCGTTGCTTTCCACGCGCCCTCCATACCACGAAACCGATCATGGTTCGTAGGTTGGATAGAATCAAGGCTAATGCCTGCACCGGTGACACCGTGCTGCTGCATCTTCTCAACGACGCTATCGTTCAAGAGGACACCGTTTGTGCCCATTACAACAAGAAACCCGGTATCGGAGGCATACTTCGATATCTCCAAGATATCCGGGCGTAATAGGGGTTCACCACCGGTGAGAATAAGAAGGATATGTGGGTTGATTTCTGCGATCTCATCAATGACACGGAAACATTGTGATTGGCTCAATTCCGCATCTCTGGCGTATTCATGTGAGTCTTGAATATCGGACAGGTTAAAGTTTCCGTTTGCGAACTCGTTTGTGTCTACAAATCCTGCGGGAAGATAGCAGTGCGTACACTTTAGATTACATAATCGGGTGATATTCCATGAAACTGCCTGAATTTTTGTATTTTCCATTTTTTAAATTTACCTTGCGGTTCGGTCAGGTAAGTTTGAAAAATAACGGGTTTCTTTCCGTAGACCCGCCTGCGCCGTTGTTGCAGGCTACGGGTTTGGATTTAAGGATTCTTAATGTTTTGAAATCAGTTTTTTAACAGCAACGTAAGCGCGAAAACAATGAATCCCGTTACCAGCATCAAGCCTCTCCACACATTGATATACGGGCTTGGGCTGCGATATGTTTTGTCATGAGAAGGGATAGCCTCAAGGTGCCGCCGATAGCCCGAACTGTATAACCCCCAAAAGAGGGTCATTACGCCAAACGCTGCAAGTTTCGCGACAAAAACTAACATATAGGACCTGAAGTCATCGTTAGCATTTCCTGCAAAAAAGCCGTTATTCCATGCGACAATAAAAAACACCATCGCGCCTGTCGTCAGTAAAACATGAATCATCAATCGTATCAGGACCCGAAAACGATTGTGAATTGCTAACAGGTTTTGCGGCGGTAAGTTGCCTTGTAGAATCGGCATCGCGACGAAGGTAGAAAAGATAACACCACCGAACCAAACGATCGCCGCTAACAGATGAACACCTCGGATAACAAGCTCCACGCTCTCGCGCATTCTTTTTTAGAATCCCTATTTTTGATAAATGATACCATATTTTGCGTCCAAAGTCAAATTTGTCTTTGCTTTACACACTTGAACAGAGGTAGCAGCAGCCTATGGTTTGTGAGGGTTCCATCAACAACACCAAGACGGCGAGTCACGACCTCAAATTGACGAAAACCAATGCGATCATTGCGACGACCGCGCCGACGAGAGAGGTTCGACTCAACCGTTCACGGAGGAACACCATGCCAACGAACATCGTAAACAGTACGCCACCCGAACTTGACATCGGAAAGGCGATTAAGGCACTTACCTTATCCAGTGCAATGAGGAGTGCCCAACTTCCAGCGACATTACAGATGCCTACCAATGTACCGTAGAAGACCTCCCACCAATTCGGCCACGTTCTCTGATAAAGGCATATCCCTAAATAAATGAGTGTGGCGACCCCGAAAAGCAGACTCATATAAATCGATTTCTCATCAATAGGACACATCTCGTTGAAGGCTTTCATAGTGAGTCGCGAAATGCCGGTGACAAGTAGAATTGTGATAACGACTACGAACCCCAAACCTTGACTCACTTCCGGTCTATCAGGTGTAAATTTATAAGTCGGCTCTTTTTCGCGCTGGCTGAGGAGAGGAATCGCCGCGAAAGTTAAGAGAAGTCCGACAGCTTGCCAAAGATTGGGGATCTCCTTCCAGAACAGCATCGACACTAAAATCGGTACCACGATCGACAGCCTAACGAGTGCCGCCGTGACAACAATCCCACTGAGTCGGATTCCAAGCGTAAACAATTCAAATCCGGCGGCGTACGTCACACCGTTTGATATGCCTAACGCGAAGGTTAACTTTGAGAACTCAAAATCCTGTTCCTGTGACAGGACCCAGATGCTGATAAAGAAAGCAACGAGGTAATTGACAAAACCGATCGGGTTTAAGCGTTGCTGATTATCCTTGGCATGCTTGAGAAAGAGCCCAAAGCCGGAAAGCAGGACGATGTTGAGTACGAGGAAGAGCATAGGCTTTAAAGATTAGAAGATTGGGAAATTGGAAGATCGGAAGGTTAGGAGGCTTCTTTCCACCCTTCCTCCCTTCCAGCCAATTCTTTCCATCCAAGTCCTTCTATTCCTCCATCGGCAACGTGACCTTGGTTCCCTCTTTCGCGGATTGATAGGTTGCCAAAACGACTTCTACGGCGTGTTTCCCGCCTCTACCGTCAATCATCGGGGTTTTGTTATCTCGGACACAGTTGACAAAATGGGTCAATTCACCGACGACCCCGTGGGGTCCATCTCGGTCAGGAACGATTTCTTTCCACGCCTCGCCGCGTTTTTTGAGATAGGCGAGGTCGGCTGCCATATCCAAGCGGAGCGAGCCTTCGGAGCCGTCAATAATGGTTTCGTTGGTGCCGCGGGCACCGAGGAAACCACCCCACCGTAGAATGCCGACCGCTCCAGAATCGTAACGGATGAGTGAGACGGTGTAATCTTCCCAATCGTCATGCCCAGAAAAACTGCCGACTTCAGCAGCGACGGTGAGTGCAGTGCCACCATACCAATTAATCAGATCGGATTTATGGATACCGTTTTCCAGAAGTCCACCGACAGTGCCGTACCAACTTTCGGGACGGTTGCGCGGCGCATTATAGGGACCCGTGTAATCGGTTTCGATATAGGTAATGTCCCCAATATCGCCAGCATCAATCACCTGCCTACCGAGTTCGTGGACAGGATAGAAGCGTAATACCTGCCCTACCATCAGATGCGTTCCTGCCTTATCCGATGCCTCGATCATCGTATCTGCATCAGCGAGGGTCAATGAAAGCGGTTTTTCGCAGAAAGCATGCACACCTGCTTCAGCGGCATCAACGATTACCTGCGTATGTGCAATAGGCGGTGTTGCAACCACGACAGCGTCCACAACATCAAACAATTCGTGATAGTCTTGGAAGGCGCGAATTTGATGCCGTTGGGCAACGGCTTCCGCTGCGTCCAAGCGGAGATCTGCGACACCTATAAATTCACAATTTTCAACATTTGGGAGCGAGTTGCAATGGGCATTTCCCATGCCACCGACTCCGACTACACCTATGCGAACCATTTTGAATCTCCTCTCTTTAACACTTGTAGCAGAGGTCTTCAACCCTCGGATATTTGTGGAACCGGTTTCCAACCTCGATGACTCTATAGAAGATCGGGCTTACAAAGCCCTCCTACAAGAAGTTCGTTCCTAACTCCGATGACTTGAACACCCTAAAGCCTCTTACTGAATGATCGGGCTTACAAAGCCCTCCTACAAGAAGTTCGTTTTTTTGTAGGAGAGGTTTTCAACCTCGAATCTCTGTGGGAGGGGTTTCCAACCCCGATGACTCCATCTCAAATTTACATCGCCAATATGGATAATCTTTTGCCGTTTCGACAAGTCCTTTTCTGACGGGATTTTCATAACAGTAGCGAATCATTTCATTTAAAGCGGCGTCTCCCCGAATCCCAGAATCGTGATACCCTTCCTGCCAGAAGGCCCCCTCCTGTTTGAGGAGTTTGTTAATCTGCCTCGCTGTAAAACGCTTGAGAGTATGCATGATACTGGATAAAGTGTATTGCGTACGTAGTTGGACGATAGCGTGCAAATGATCTGGCATAATCATGATACAGTACCACCTAATGCGTTCTTCAGTTTCAAGCCATTCAAAGGCATCGAAGATGATTTGCGCGACACCCTTTTTTGTGAGAATTGGTTTGCGGTTGTGCGTAGTGGTAGTCAGTAAATAGAAGGCTTCTGGTACTGAGTAGCGGCCTTTCCGTAATTGACTATAGCCTTTTTTCTCAACAGTTTTCATTGTTAAATTTTCCACAGAAGATCGGGCTTACAAAGCCCTCCTACGAGAAATTCAGAGCACAAAGGTCAGGCTTACAAAGCCCTCCTACAAGGGGTTACAACCCAAATTCTGTCGGAGAGGTTTTATAGTAAAACCCGCAATTAATTATAACAGAGGGGCGAGGTTAGAAACCTCGCCAGCGAAACGGGGGTACTTGTTTACCAAAATGTAAACTTATTTTTAGAAACTGCTATAACTCTTGTTTTCGGTTTTCACAAACCCTATTACAACAGAAGATCGGGCTTACAAAGCCCTCCTACGAGAAATTCAGAGCACAAAGGTCAGGCTTACAAAGCCTTCCTACAAGGGATTCGGGTTTTCATTAGCCACCTTATAATTGAGATCGCAATGACGATACCAAAAGCGAAAAGAATCCATTTGATGTGTGGCGATGCACTCTCACCGAGGTAAGAATAAACCAAGGTGGCTGGCATTTGACCGATCCCGGTGGCAACCCAAAATCCGAGAAACCGCATCCGAGTTGCCCCGGCAAAATAACTGATAACATCAAAAGAGATGAACGGTATCAAGCGAGCAATAAGTATGGCGTAAGTGCCATATTTTTCAACGAAATCATTTGCTTTATCAACCGCCGGTTGACTGATGAGTCGCGTAATCCGTTGGATACCGAGAAAACGGGCAATATAGAAGCAGAACGCCGCGCCCACCATTGAACTGCTCCACGACAAAAGTGAACCCCACCAAAACCCAAAGAGTGTGCCGTTTGCAAAGGTAATCAGAAACGCTGGCAAAGGCGCGATCACACTCTGAAAGACCATGAGTATCGCCGATACAACAGGTGCGAGTGCGCCATAGCCCGCGATGTACGCTCGCGCTGTCTCAATACTCTGAAAAGCAGCAGTGAGCTCGAGGACATATCCCCAAATTTGTCTATGGTAGACACCGCCACACACGAACCCAATGGACATCACAAGTAGTAATATAATACGACGCTTTCTGTGTCCCAAAACTGAGCGGAGTCTGCTTATGATTTTAGACATTTCTGTGAACGGCACAGCGGAGTGTGCCTACTACTTTGCATCTTTTGCCTGTTGTATCAAAGCATGATTCATTCGTTCCCGAAGCTGCTGTATCTTCTCATCCGTCCAATTGTAAAAGCCTTCCTTAGATTTTACGCCGAGTTTCCCGGATTCGACCATCTGTCGGAGCAGCGGATTGATATCAGATGAGCTGTTCAGATCTTTATAGAGTTCTTCAAACGCGGCAAGTACGAGGTCCCAGCCTGCGAGTTCAAAGACCTCAAAGGGACCGGCAACGCTGAGCCTTCGCCCAAAACTGTTGCGTACAACGAGATCCACGGTATCTGCGCTGGCGATACCTTGTTCCACAATAGCGAACGCTTCCCGAATCAAAGCGGCTTGCAGGCGTGGTCCGACGAAACCGAGGGCTTCCTTCTCAATAATTGCGGGTGTTTTACCGATCGTTGTTAAGAGTTCAAACGTTACTTCAACCGTTTCATCAGAAGTATCAGGGCTACGAATCAGTTCGACGAGCGGAATGAGATAAGGTGGATTAAAATAGTGGGTATTGAGTATCTGATCCTTACGTTTCGCGTTCACACCGATTTGGCTTGGCATTAATGCCGTCGTATTGCTCGCCAAAATTGTGTGCGGTGGACATATTGTGTCTAACTTACCGAATATCTGTTGTTTTAGTGCTAAATTCTCAGTAACCGCTTCCACCACAAAGTCTGCCCCTTCTGCGACTGCTTCGAGTTCTGTGGAGGTTTGAATCCGCTGCAGGGTCTGGGAAATACCATCCTGCTGAATAATAGCATTTGAAGCGAGTACATTTAAATTTTGATCAATTTGGGTGAGGGCAATTTCGAGTTGCTCGTTGGCGACATCGTGCAAACGGACGCGGTATCCTGCGCTTGCAAACTCCTGCGCGATGCCGTGCCCCATCAATCCTGCCCCGATAACTGCAATTTGTGCGATTCCATCAACTGTCATTTTTTTTCCTTCCGCCAGCAATAATAATAGTAAACTCCCCTCGCGGCTCGGTATCTCGGAACTTCTCCAGTGCTTCACTGACATTCCCACGAAATACTTCTTCAAATCGTTTCGTCAATTCGCGCGCGATGACAATGTCACGTTCACCCATCACTTCAAGAGTATCTTCAAGGAAACGTCGGAACCGATGCGGGGATTCAAAGAGAATTAACGTCCTTTCTTCGTCAGCAAGTACACGCAACTGACGCTTTCTTTTCCCAGATTTCGGAGAGAGGAAGCCTTCAAAAGTGAAGTTATGTAGGGGCAATCCGGAGATGGATGCCGCCGTGACGACTGCCGATGCCCCAGGAATAGGAACGATCGGAATTTCTGCCTCAATGCATCCACGTAAGAGCGGATATCCCGGGTCGGAGATGATCGGCGTGCCAGCATCTGAAACGAGCGCAATTGTCTCACCTGCCTTCAGGCGTTCTATTAACTTGTCTCCCTTCATCTGCTGATTACCCTCAAAGTAACTTGTGAGTGGTGTTTGAATCTTATAATGTGTCAGCAGGCGGCGTGTTTGGCGGGTATCTTCAGCGGCGATGAGGTCTACCTCTTTAAGGATACGGAGGGCACGCAAAGTCATATCTTCTAAATTCCCAATGGGTGTGCTAACGAGGTAAAGCGTACCGGGTGGCGTGTCCATTTTTTAATGGCTATCGGCTGTCGGCATAGTGGCTGTCGGCTATCGGGGCGGTCGGTAAAGAGGTGTTCGTTTAAGAGAACCCTCTTGCTGACCGCCGACTGCCGACT
This sequence comes from Candidatus Poribacteria bacterium, assembly GCA_965232545.1. GTDB lineage: Bacteria > Poribacteria > WGA-4E > WGA-4E > WGA-3G > WGA-3G. Next base: position 4,161,953 of record OZ246979.1, on the reverse strand, counting down.
GCTGATGGCTGACTGCTGATAGCCCTTCCCCTTGCGATATTGTGTATTTCATGCTAAATTACCGAAAATGAAAACTATCTACGCTACGCTATGTTTTCTCTGGTTGATAGTCCCAGTATGTGCGGAGACGATCCCTGACAAAAGACCCTTTGAATCGGCGCGCCCCCTGTATGTCGGTGCGCGGGCATTAGGGATGGGTAACGCCTTTACTGCTGTCGCTGACGATGCCAGTGCAGGCTTTTGGAACCCAGCTGGACTCATTCAGTGGCAGGGCGTGAAACTCTTTGCTGTCAATAAGTTCCACGACCGAAGTGATTACCGATTCGACCCCAAGGGTATAGGCTATAGCTACCGCGGCTATAGCCTATTTTGGGGAAACAAAATCGCCATCGGTGTCGATAGTGGTGTTCCCGATTTCAACTATTACGGTGTCGCGCGTCAACTCGGTCCATACCTTGCAGCGGGACTCAGTCTCAAGTTTAAACGGCGACATCCCTCCGATGTTTACCAATTTTTCGGCTACGAGACGGCATACGATCTCGGATTACTTTTCAAACCCCGTCCGAATCTCAAGTTCGGGTGCCTTGCGCAGAACCTCAAGGGTTATGGCATCCAATGGCTGACGCTCGGCATCTCCTATCGTTATGTGGAGCATTGGTTGCGAAAAGCACCCTGCGAATTTTCTGTTGATTTTGCCCTTCCCATCGCAGGTAAAACTCCAGAATTATACATCGGTGCCGAGTGGTACCCTTTCTCAATACTCCCTATTCGTCTCGGCATCTCAAATGGATCACTAACAGGCGGCATAGGGATTACATGGAAAGAGATTTTATACATCAATTACGCCCGAATTTTCGAGAAGCACTCGGCGTCCGATTTTATTGAATTAGCTATCAGTTTTTAATAGCCATTGGCTGTCGGAGACCGTCAGCCGTCAGTATGCGGTATGCTCGTCTCACTCGCATACCATGAGGTTAGCTTGCTGATTACTGAAAGGATTGTGCAGCAACCCGGGCCGATTGCCAATAACAACTATTTGTCGCCTCCGTCTTCCCAATCCAACGCCTCTTGATTCCATTCAAACTGCTGTAACGGACCAAATTTGAGGTTGACCGTCAAACTCTTCGGCGTCGGTGAACTATCGAACAGATTGAAATCTCGAACGACAACGTAGGTGTGTTGTCCATCGGTAATGGTTTTGCACGCCTCAATGAAGTCATCTAAGTTGTGGATCTGTTTTCCATTTATATCAAGAATCACTACCTTGGAGTTCCCATTCCGCTCCTGTAAACCGACACGCGAGAAACTGCTGCCTGCAGCGGCGTGCGGTAAATAAACCCCATCGGCTTCTAAGAAAAGTATCCGTCGGAGTTGCGGGGTAATATCGTGAAAGACAGCACCGCCGAATCTAACGAATCGCCGCACCTTCTTCGCCTCCAAATCCTCCACAGGGACATCAAGTTTCAGGTTTTCGCCGTTCCGATAGATTTCCAACGTAACATTTTCTCCGACGTTCCGGTTCAGAATCGCATCAAAGGTATAGAGGTCATCCCTGATAAGTTCATCACCAATACGATAGATAATATCGGATGCACGGAGGATGGTTTCGCCTGTTGTCCTTGGGACAATGGATTCAATCTGAATAATCTTGGGTGTTCCGGCTTTGGAGGGACCGATCTCTTTTCGTAAAGCACTCGGGAAATTGAAGTGTTTGATGGCTTCACCAATAGAGATAAGCTCCAAATCGACACCGATTTCGCCGCGCTGGATTGATATCTTATTACGAATCAATTCAAGGGCATCGTAGAGGTAATCAATCGGCAATTCAAAACTGGAGGTGTCTGTGCCGCGGGCGTGAATCGCGATGACTTCACCTTTGGTATTCCACACGGGACTCCCACTTGAGCCGCCCGTCCGGTCAAATGTCGTATGGATATAACTGGAGTGCCGATCGCCTTTGTTGACGTTGAGGTTGGTAATTCTTCCGAATTTGATCGTATATTCCTCTTTCTCATTGTTGCCGATGAGCAAGAGTTCATCTCCGAGAGACAGTTCTGACCATTCACCGAGTTCAACGGCTTGGAGTTCAAAATCTACTTCAGTGGGATCAATTTGATAAAATCCGAAATCATGCGTCGGATCGTAATAGAGGATACGCGCTTCCGTGAAACTACCGTCGTGAAAGTTGATTTTGACATAGGCGGGACTGCTACCGGTAACATGTCGGTTCGTGGCGATAATGCCATGTTCCGCATCCACAACGAAACCGGTGGCAAAATTCGTGCCCTTCACTTCTGTTTCAAAGACTACCTCGGAGGAGGTTTCGACATTCACCACCATCGGTTTGTAGGTGGCAACCTGTTCTGTCCAGTCATGTTGGGCATTGGCATTTGTGACCAATATTAAAAGTAAGAAAATGGTCGAGACTGTGCGGCTTTTAATCATATTTTTAAAGGCTTGTTTCATGATGTTCCTTTTATTACTTTGAATTTTTAAGAGTTTACCACAGCAGTTCAGGGATGTCAAATCATTTTTGACCCGTGATTTATGTGATTCACCACGATTAGGATTGGTTTCCATGATTCCGTGATGTGTTATCTGTTCTTGACGATGTCTCTTAAACGTGGTATATTATTCACATTACTTTTTAATTTCCGGAGAGGTGCTTCATTCATCAAACCCACTTCATCGAATCGCAAGGAAAACTTAAAAAATGGCGACACATCACTTTGAACCGACGGTCTATTATACAGCAATTGGTGCACACGAACCGGTACTCCATATTGAGAGCGGCGACACCGTTTTCACAACTACTGTGGATAACGCCGGTTACGATGCCAACGATACACAGGTCACCGAAGGAGGCAATCCACAGACAGGTCCTTTTTACGTTGAATCGGCAGAACCCGGTGATACATTAGCAGTTCATTTTGATCGGGTCGTTCCGAATCGAAAAATCGGGCGGACGGCTATGGTCGTTGCTCCCAATGTTTTGGATCCACACTACGTCGCATCCGAGATGCCCGAAGGTGGGCGCGCTGAGTGGCATGTGGATGTGGAGAAATGGACAGCGATGTTAGTGACCCCAGAGACACAGTTGGGTAAACTCACGCTCCCGCTTGAACCGATGGTCGGGTGTTTCGGCGTGGCACCGCCGCGAGGACAAGCCATTTCGACAGCGACTTCTTCTACACACGGTGGTAATATGGATTACCGCGGTTTTCAGGAGGGTGTTACCGTTTATTTCCCAGTCTTTGTCTCCGGTGCGCTCTTTTTTCTCGGTGATGGACACGCTGTGCAAGGTGACGGTGAAATCGTCGGCACGGGCATCGAAATCTCTTTCGATGTGCAGTTTACGGTTGAAGTGCTCAAAGGAAAAAGCATCAACTGGCCCCGTGCGGAAAACAGTGATTATATTCTCGCGGCGGGTAATGCGCGTCCGCTGGATCAGGCGGTGCAACACGCCACGACGGAACTTCTTCGATGGTTGGGTGAACTCGGTTTGGAAAAAAGCGCAGCACATATCCTGTTAGGGCAGGCGGTAGAATACGATATGGGAAACGTTTTCGATCCTGCGTATACGATGGTCTGCAAAATCAAAAAGTCGATATTACGGGATATTGGGGTTTGGGGGTAGCTTGGACTTGGGAGGTCTCAACTGCTTTCACAAATACGGTGATGTGTAGCGTCCATTATCAGAACCAGCCTCGCCTCCTATGCGCGTTACCGCTTGGGCATGGTGGAGTTGCCACGCCGCGGCGCGTTCGGTAATCTCAAGTATCTCTTGCGTTATCACTTGGGCATGGTGGAGTTGCAACGCGGGTGTCTGGCCGACTCGCTGTGAGCAAGTCATGTTATCGCTTGGGCATGGTGGAGTTGCAACTTTCCACTTCTCGAAAACACCGGACTGCACAGCACGTTATCGCTTGGGCATGGTGGAGTTGCAACTTTCGCCTCAAGTCTCGCAAAGAAATCGTCGATGATGTTATCGCTTGGGCATGGTGGAGTTGCAACACTACGGCGCGGATTATTGCGCAGACTGGCATACCGGTTATCGCTTGGGCATGGTGGAGTTGCAACGCTATACAAGAATGTAGGTGTCACTGGCAATCCTCTTAAGAGTTTTGCTGTCGACCTCCGATCGTGTGAATTCACCGGGAGATTGACGGCAAATTTGCAACTCCATGCTCAAGCGGTATCTAGTCTAAGTTTTTAACTACGTTACCTGTGATATAGACACCTTTGGGTGCATGACGCCAGCCTAAAGCTCCGTCAGGACAATGTAAACAGCTTTACAATACGCTGTCAATCCTGAAGAAAGCACGGATAACATTGACGAGGCTCACTTTACCTCCAAAGGTCAATATCTTCTGCTTTTAGTGGGAGAATTATACCTTATTGAGAGAACATTTATGTTTAAAGTTGCGGTTATAGATTCTGAAAAGAAAGTCTTGGAACCCTGCCATCCCGCAGTTGCCCGGCGTTTGCTTCGTGATGGAGCGGCGGCGGTATGGTGTAAATATCCGTTTACAATTATCCTCAAGCGCGTGATACCAGAGGACGAGATTGTAACGGGTGTTTATTCTCTAAATTGGGACCCAGGTTCCCGAATATCAGGGATTGCGATTTTAGACAATGAGAACAACATTGTCATGAAGGCAGAACTTCATCATCGAGGGTTCCAGATAACGAAGGCTTTGAAAAAGAGAGCGGGCTTTCGTCGTGGGCGGAGAACCCGTAATTTACGATACCGGCAAGCGCGCTGGGCGAATCGTAGACGTAAAGTGCCTGTTCTGACGGAAACTGAAGGATGGAAATACAAACGTGCTGAAGACGAGTCCGATCTATCGAAAGACTCGTCAAAAACGAAGAACAAGTTTGTGAGAGTGTCGTCTGCGCAATTGAAAGACAAGCGGTATCGTTATACTCGTATAAAATCCCGTAACCGTAAAGAATTCATGCCTGAGATGACGAACGCAAAGGTCGCACGTCTTACAAGAGACAAGCTGATTCACCATATCATGATGCGTGATAAAAAAGCGGAACGCGATGCCCTGATGTCGAAAAGGTTAGGGTTCTTACGAAGTGCCCTGAAAGCAAAGTTGAAGAATACACCACCGACGAAGTATCGTTGGAAACGTGAGCGTATTGGACACAAAAAACGTGCGAATAACGGCGGGATTGCCCCGAGTCTTAGGTCTCGTGTATTCAACTTAGAAACATGGACACGCCGATTGATAAATCTTTATCCGATAAAACGTCTCGCTATTGAGGAAGTCAAGTTTGATATGCAACTGTTAGAGAATCCTGATATTCACGGTATTGAATATCAACGGGGCCCCTTATACAGACGTGAAAAGAGAGCGTATTTATTGGAATTAACGAAGCGAAAATGTGCTTATTGTGGCAAAGGTGGGCAGCGTTTAGAGATAGAACACATTTACCCACAAGCCCTTGGCGGTTCAGACAGGCTCGACAACCTCACGATGGCATGTCATGCGTGTAACCAGAAAAAGGGGAGACTTTGGGGTAAAGAATTAGAAAAGCGGCATCCAGAGATTGCAAAAAAAATAAAGACTATATTATCAAAATCAAAGCGCGGACTCTCGCTATCAGACGCGGCGGCAGTGAATACGATTCGGTGGAAACTCGTAGAGACCCTCCAGGCGACACAACTCCCTGTATTCTGTGGTTCTGGCGGACAGACGGCACACAATCGTAACGAGGCTGGACTGCCGAAGACACATTACTATGATGCAGCCTCCGTTGAAAACACACCCCAAGAAGCCTGTGCAAAAGCCCCTGTGCTTGTGATACATGCCCTTGGCTACGGAAGCCGGAATAACCTCAAATATCGTTTTGGGTGTACCGCAGGCGGAAAATTTCCAGGGTTCCGTCAGAAAATTTTTAAAGCGTCTCACATTAACGGTTTTCACAGAGGCGACCATGTCTATCTAACAAAGGAGAACAGGCGCGTAGAAGGTGTAATTAACTGCTTTGAAAAGCCCCGCCCAAGGAAACCGCAAAAATGCCGTGTAAATAATTTTTATAAAGATACAAAAGACAAACGCGAATCAGGTAACCTCAGCCAATTAAGACGCTTCAGACATCGCGATGGATATGGGTATCAATATAGAAAGGATACAGGCTCCTTTCCTAAACCGATGCAAAAACCGGAAACACATACCGCACCTAAAACTGAAACAGAACAGGTACGACAACCGAAGCTTAAACAGGCAGAACCACAACAACTTGAATTTCCATTTTTTACGTAAAAATAGAAGACCAGTAGCCGATCCAGTCTGTCGAGTGTTTCGTCAATACCTCTCGACTGACAATCCCGTTTGTATCTTTGCTCACTTTTACGACTTGGCCTCTTTCCACTACGATACGACTATTCTTGTTTTTGAGCGTCTGCTCAGCGTGGGAAATGGAGTCTTGCGAATAAGAAATTCCGAATCCTCAGGTATACCAGAATTTTGAAAAGACCCTCAAAATCAGAAGCAGGTCTGACATTCCCGACCTAAAGCTTCGGGATTCTATTAGATGCCAAGGGACTTTTGATACGCTGTTTTTTGCGATTTTTGCGTCGCTTAGCAAAAATCGGGCTTGTTTCTTCGATTTCTTTGACGCGATCGAGGAAGTACAACCGCATTTGTGGTGCTGTTTTGTAATGTGGATTGTCTACGAGCAGATCAGGTTCGCCGAGTAGGTCGCCTATTAATCCTTTCGTCCAACCACGTTCGGAGATCAGGCGTGACTGCGTGATTTTCTCTTTCTCACGAACTTCTTTGCGTCTTGCGGCTCTCTTTTCTTTTTCTCCCTGCCACAAAGCTTTATATGCTTCGGATCTCTCGACTTTGCGGACAGATGTCTTAGAATAGATCACATATTCAATACGAACGTCGAGAAGAGATGTGGAAAACGACTCTGGTTCTAAGAACGTGTTGATTCGTTCTTCTGTCCAGTGTCCGCGGTCTAACAACTCGGTTCTCGAGAAATGTGTCTCTGGGTGGCTGGGCATCTCTATGCTGTGAATCTCACAATAAATTTTTCGCAGTGCTCGATCGTGGATATTAAGAAGCATCTTTTCTCGCTCAGCTTCGATGATCGAATCAAAGTGGAAAAATCTTGGTTGATTTAAGTCGTTGAGGGTTATGACGCCAGGTGTCCGTGGTTTCCTCTCCTGCTCAAACGCCATCAGTTCGCCCTCCGTCAGTATTGTGCCGCGATGGCCCAACTGAGATTTCGTGATGTGTCCACTCTTTCTTACGTGCCATCGATGCGGACGCATCGGACTACAGGGAAAATCAGACATCTCGGTCTCCTTGTAAACACGTAAATCCTACGCTTTGTTCATATCTAATTCTGCCATGGATCTGAGATTCAATAGGGGTGTCATCACGCCGCCAGCGGCAGGGAGGACGACTCCGGTATCGTAAAGTTTCATCGCGGAAATCGTGGCGTGCGCGACATCCTCAGGTGCCCCGGCGCGAACCATAAAGATATAGCCCTTCTCCGCTGCTTCTTCATAGTCCGGTATACGGACGCGTGAGAGGTCTGTATCAATCACACCCGCGGCGATGCCGTTCACCTTAATGCCGTGTCCCGCTAAGCGTCCCGCAAAGGCACGCATGCTCATCTCTAATCCTGCTTTTGAGATACAGTAGGCGGTGCGGTTATCAGATGCCATTATATCGGAAATTGAGAGCGTATAGATAATACACCCGCGAATCTCGTTTGCTACCATGTAGTTTGCGACGCGTTGCGTGAGAAAGTGGGTCGCTTTGAGATTGGTGTTGACAATTAGATCGAACTGTTCCGGTGTCTCCTCAAGAATGTCAGCGATACGGGTGATCCCGGCGTTGTTGATGAGGATGTCAACCTTCCCGAAGGCATCGTGTGCGGTATTGAGTAGTTTTTCATGCGCATCGAGATCGCTGATGTCTGCTTGGATGATAACGGCTTTTCTGCCGAGTGCTTCCACTTCCTGCTGGACGGATTCGGCGGCATCCCGATTCTGGTTGTAGTTGATAAGTACATCGGCACCCTGACGTGCCAATTCAATGGCGATTGCGCGTCCAATGCCACGGCTGGAACCTGTCACGATTGCGGATTTGCCTGTGAACGAAACATCTGTTGCGAAGAATCCAAGGTCTGTTGGCATATCATTTCTCCGAAAATAATAGAAAGGTAAATTGCTGGTTTTGCGGACGGCACACGGAGTGTGCCTACTATTTAACGCGATTTCACGGCAGAGTGGACGGCACACGGAGTGTGCCTACTACTTTTAATCGGAGTATGGATCTGCGGCATCGCGGAGGGCATCTCCTAAGAAGTTAAAGGCAATTACGACGACAAGTACTGGGAGTGCTGGAAAGATGAGCCACGGATAATGGAGCAGCACGGTAACACGCTGTGCTTCCTCCAGTAGGACACCCCAACTCGTCATCGGCGGACGGATCCCTAATCCTAAGAAACTGAGTGCGGTCTCCCCCAAAATCATGCCTGGGATAGCGAGCGTGGCGATAACGATGATATGGCTATAACATCCGGGTAGCAAATGCTTTGTGATGATATGCCAATGTCCCGCGCCTGCGGCACGCGCTGCCATGACGAAATCGCTTTCCCGATATGCTAAGACTTTCCCACGCACTTGTCGCGCCAACCCTCCCCACCGTATAATCGACAAAATAATGGTGATACCGAAGTAGATTTGGATGCTCGACCAACCCGGCGGTAACGCCGCACCGAGTGCCATCCACAGCGGGATATCCGGAAATGCCGAAAGGATTTCAATAACACGTTGGATGAGGTTGTCTACCCATCCGCCCCAGTATCCAGATACAGTGCCGAGGATAGAACCGAGAATGATGCTCAGAAAGACCCCAACTAAACCGAGCGTCATTGAGACGCGCGCCCCGTACATGATTCGCGAGAGCAGGTCGCGCCCCATCCGATCAGTGCCTAACAGGAACATGGGACCCGCGGAGCTGAACAGATGCCGTCTGCCGTCCGCATCCCTAAAAAAGAATTCAACAGGATGCCGCTGTGCTAAGTCCTTGGTGAACTCCAACTCAAGAGTTTCTGGGTTGCGGACAGATTTTAAGCCGTGAACATAGAATCCGTCTTGGACCGAGAAATGGAGACGTTGGGGCGGTACGTGGCGCAACCGCATGTTAATTTCGTTGTAGTGATAAGGAGCGAAAAAGTCGGCACCGACGGCAAGCATGTAGAAGATAAGCAGCAGTGCGCCAGCAATAACACCCATCCGATTTTTGCGAAACCGTCGCCATATCAGTTGGCGATAACTCAGTTGTCCTATTTCAATTGACTGATCAGGAGTGCTTTGTACTTTATCCATCAAGTCTTCGGTCTGAAAACTTCGATTTTTAAGAAGAGGTTTCCAGACTATCCTTATAGTTAAAGTTCAATCGTGTTAGTATCTTAAAATCCGTATTTTTTGCGTTTTGACAAATCCGTTTCCCTTCAAGTGAATACAGAGAAATACCAGTTTTACCAAATCCACTTATACGTACCAATCCATATTTCATGTGTTTGACGAGCGTATTCTTGACAACACCATTCCAAGTTGTCCCACCATACCGTGGACGTTTGCCACCTTTTTGTGGGTTCTGTCTATGTAATGATCGGCGATGTATCTCTATCGGTGATATACAGAAAATGTTCTTGTTGTCCACAACATCATCACCACCGACCGTATGATATGCAAGGCACCAACTATCAACGCAATGCGCGTCAAAAGATTCTACGAGTTTATTGGATGACTTTTTCAAACCAAGTCTATCACGCAGTTCCTTTGTCTGCCATCCTTGAAGGGAGATAAATTCCCATCTCTTGCGAATTTCATTGTAGAACCACTCTTTGCCAACCTCTAAAGGAGAAAAAGATTGATTCCACCTTCGCGCACGATCTATTGATCTCGCTTTGATGTCCTCAACACAGGTATGTGTGACCGGATAGAGTTTTGACAGCCAATCTAATACTCGAAGTTTCCATGCCCACCTCGCACGCGTTCCGGCAGGAATACGCGCTTTATTAGCCAAGCGATTTATACGGTTCTTTCGATTTGGACACCTGCGGCTACGTCTACCTTTGCGTAACTCGCGACGCTTCTCAATCTTCCTTCCAACGGTCATTTTCGCATCGGATTGCACATTCAGATAGGTGTGTGACTTGCTTTTGACGGTAAACCCTTCCCTTTTACTACCCGGGTCAACACCAACAGCGATATCCTGTTTGTATCGACCTGAGGGTTCTCGATTTAGTCTAATACAAAACACACCATTTTTCCAATATGGTGTTGCATCACGGATATTGATGAGATGTCTTGCAACAGGCGGTGTTGTTGGCATCAACTGTTCACCGTCTTTTGCTGTAACTGGAACAAACAATGTTTGTAGCAACTCCTTTTCAGGGTATGTATTGCCCCATCGAGATCACGTATCGGAGCGGATATGGACTTGGGGAGCATCTATACCATCCTACGGTGTGCTACCACCAGATACGCGATATTTTACTCTAATCAGTGATTTACCTTGTGGATTGGACGTTCAGCACACGCTTCGCACAAGCATCGCGCTTTAGCGCGGTGTCACTGATAACGAATCCTCGGATCTACCCAAGCGAGGGCTATATCTGCGAGTAGGTTACCGATCACCAGAAGAAGGCTCAGCATCATGATTAACGTCCCCGCAAGATAGATGTCCTCGTTTAACAAACTGCGTAAGAGAATCGGTCCAACCGTCGGTAATCCCAAGACGATTGAGACAATCGCTGAGCCGGAGAGAATACCCGGTAAACTCATTCCCAAAATGCTGATGAGTGGATTGATTGCAATTCGGACTGCATGCTTACTCACCACAACGATCTCTTTAAGCCCTTTCGCTCTCGCTGTTTGGACAAAAGGCTGTCCCAGCACATCAAGTAGGTTGCCCCGCATAATCCGCATCAAGCTCGCGGTTCCGTTAATCCCGACAACGATAACAGGTATCCAAAGGTGCTTGAAAAGGTCGGTCAGTTTGCCCCAGGTCCACGGTGCGCCCTCATAGTAAGCAGAGAACAGTCCAAACAGCGGAACGCCGAAGATGTCAAAAGCGAAGACCATCAGCGATAGTGCTAAGAGAAACGCTGGTATTGACATCCCGACAAAACTAAGGAAGGTGAGAAAATTATCCGACCATTTGTATTGATGCGTGGCGGAATAGACACCGAGGGGGATAGCGACAACATAGGTGAAGATGAGCGATCCGACAGAGATAATCAGGGTGAAGGCTATTCTGTCCCATATCAATTCGTGAACTTCTCGTTTATACTCAAACGACTCGCCGAAGTTGCCGCGCACAAAGCCACTTATCCAGATAAAGTAGCGTTTCCAGAGCGGTTCATTCAAACCGTAGCGCTCCCGTAACTCCTCAACATGCGCCAGTGAACTGCTATCGCCGAACTCCTCCTCTAAGCGTTGAATTTCCCGGTCGAGGTAATCGCCTTGCGGGAGTTGGATAATGATAAAAGAGATAATGGAAATCGCCATGAGTGTCGGAATTGCGATCAAACATCGGCGAATGATATAGGTAACTATGGCTGTATCTCCTGTTTTATTGGCTTGCTTCGCAGTGAGAATTATCGGCTGTCAGTTATCGGTAAATACTTGTGGCAGTTGCATAATATGTCATCGCCACAAATCGCTCTTGACTGCTAACTGCTGATGGCTATTCCTTAGACATCCAGCATTGTTCGGGATAACTGGTTGCAGGCGTGACAATTGCCCATGGACCCAAAATGCCGTCATTTGGGACGTTGTGAAAATGGTCCGCTACGACTAAGAGCGATGGCGAACGCGCAGCAGAACCGAGATGAAACGGTCCCTCGTCGATGTGAATCCTGACTGCATCCCGGACATATTGATGTCGCTGTTTTTCATCAGGTTCCTTTTTAATTTCGTCGTATAAGTCAAGCAACTTTTTTAGGGGTCCGGTGGCGGGTTCACCCTTTTTACCACCCGTCTCATACCACTTCCCCACCTTTGGATGCCAGTACTTGGGGAGCGTCGGAAATACCCAATCGGGATATGTGAAGAGGTCCATCTCCGCTTCACCGTGCATACTGATTGTGAATTTACCGAGCGTGCGCCGCAAACTTAACTCGGCACCCGGAGGTGTATAGAGCAGCGTTTTCAAGCCGAGTTGCTCCCATCCCTCCTGAATAATCAGCCCGATGTCATTCTGTTGGCTGTTGAGATTAGAACTCGGAACGTCCATAAGCATCTCAATCCGTTTGCCATCTGGACGCAGTCGATACCCATCTCCATCACGCTTCGTGAGTCCCATTTCATCTAAGAGACGGTTTCCTGCGGCAATATCAAAGTCTGCATCGGCTCGCTTCCATTCTTCAAAGAGGGTTTGCCCATCTTCATCAGCGAAGTGCCATCCCTCTTGACTGACGGTCGCCGCTTGGGGTTCTAATAAACCACGCCATGCGATTTCGTTACATTTCACGCGATCAATACCGTAAGCAAGTGCTTTACGGAAACGCTGATCCCGAATGAGTTGTCTTAAAACAGGGTCGGGTGCGGTCCAGTTAATCAAAATAGCAGGTTGTGCCCCCGCAGTGCTCTTCCACCGTCGCACCTTATAGCCACCTTTCTCCTGCCCCTTTAGATAGAGTGCAAGATCACGGAGTTCCATCCCACGATATTGGCAATCGATCTCACCCGCGAGGACTTTGAGGACGCGAACCTGCGGTTCGGGTACTAAACTTGTCTTGACTCTGTCAATGTAAGGGAGCTGCCTGCCGAGTTCATCAACGACATAGTAATACGGATTACGTTCGAGTTCAACACGGAAGCCACCCTTTTCATATTTTGTCACCCGCCAGGGCCACAACGTTGGACGCCCTGGGTTCTGATGCGGGATATCTTCCTTCTCGAATTGAATGAAATCGGCATATTTTGCATTGTGATCTGGGTGGAACTGTACCATGTAGTGTTCGGGAATGTTATACTGATTGCACCACCAAAAGCCAGTCGCTAACCAGAGCGGCACGAGCCAATTGGGACCTGCGAATTTCATTACAATCGTATAATCATCAGGTGTTTCGACTTCCATGGGTATGCCGTTTACTTGGCACCAAACCGGTGGGCTGTACTTATATCGTTCATCAAGGCAGAGTGCATAATAGAAAGCGAACGAGGCAGAAGTATAGGGATGTCCGTCCGACCATTTGACCCCCTTACGGAGATGCAATGTCAACATACTACCATCCGCATTAAACTCCCATGATTCAGCAAGACCGGGTTCCAAACCAGAGGCATCAAATTTCCATCGGATGAGTGGTGCGTAACCCGCTGTCATCTTCCATGTTCCTAAATCTGGATGTGTATGAAACCGGTGCCACGTGCCACCATAGGGACCGGGACGTTCATAGCCGTCGAAATTCGTTTTGGCGACGAGTGGGTTTTCTGGAAGCCGTTCGGCGAGAGAGGGGAGTTTGCCTTCGGCGACGCGTTTTGCCCACATCGGTGCTTCTTTCGCCTCAAGCCCACGCGGAAAATCGGAGGTATCTTCCAATGGGTTACCTGAACACCCAGCAACGAAAATCAGCAAAATAATCAGGACTTTAGCCACAGTCTGAGAGGTTTCTATTAACTTTCGCATTTCACTCGTCCTCCTCAGGCTTTGCGAGAGAATCCGTGAAGGTATTCAACTCTTGAGAGACGGTTGTAAACAATTCGTCAATTGACTTGGCGTGCTCTATTGTTTTTTCATAAACCAATTCCCTACCATAGATATTCGTGACTTTGTGACGAAATTCCAAAAGTTTTTCCAATTGGATAGAGGTATTTTCGGAAATCACGGGGGGGCGTTCCGGTCGCTGTTCCGTCATTTGCGCGAGTAGATTTTTGTGCCATCTACTTCCAGTCGGCACGTGCATATCTACCTCACGGGTGATCCGTAGAAAGATGTTCTCTATCCCTCTATAGACATCGGCGAGATCAGTAGCGATAGTATTTTCGATGAATTCTCTCGCCTGAACAGGCAATACATCAATACTTTCCAATCCCCTTTGGATTCTTTCGAGCGTTTCATTTATTTTTTCGAGTTCATCGTTGATGCGTTGCGTCAATCTTTTTCGGTTCATTTCGTAAATTTCTCCGTCGTTAGCGGGGAAAACCTGTTGCTGAAGATGTTTGTAGAGCGTCCGCCACACATCTGTCATACCATTCGGAGAACGCATGCTTTTTTCGATAGGAATCGCTTGATATTTTACCCGCTCTCGGAAAATCCCTTTTGATATATCAAAATTGATAAGGTCTATTTTAAATTCTGAATCAAAGTCCATAATTTTGCTGTAAGCTTTATCATACATATCATGGGAAAGTCCGGACACGGCGATATCGATATCTGACTTACTTGTGAACCACATCGGCTCTGTAAGTGAACCGAAGACAGCGACTTGCGTTGCGCCGAACTGTTCGTAGAGGAGTGCAGCCACCTCATGCACAGTATGCCATGCCCGATGGAGCAAACCTTCGTCCACTATCCGGCTTTTCCAGAGTTGCTCCAGTCGCTTTCTGCATGCGGAGAGTTGGTCTGGAGACATCTTTTGTTTTGACATCACTCTACTCCCTGTAACTCCAATGTATCACTGTGATGACACGCCACCTGAACACCCGATGCTACCTGACGGAGTTCTGGCGTTTCCTGTTTGCATATATCGGTTGCGTAACGGCACCGCGGGTGAAAATAGCATCCAGTAGGGGGTTGAGATGGGTCGGGCACATCGCCTTCAAGACGGATGTGTTCGCGCTTGCGCTGTGCACTCGGATCTGGAAGTGGCACAGCGGATATTAACGCCTCCGTGTAGGGGTGTTTCGGCGATTGATAGAGGGTTTCAGCATCGCTAATTTCCACGATCTTACCGAGATACATGACTGCCACCCGGTCGCTGATATGCTCAACGACACTCAGATCATGAGCGATAAAGATATAAGAGAGATGGAACTTTTCACGCAACTCCGCCAACAGATTGAGGATTTGTGCCTGTACGGAAACATCCAATGCCGAGACTGGTTCATCTGCGACAATGAGTTCAGGCTGAAGTGCCAACGCTCGCGCGATACCAATCCGCTGGCGTTGTCCGCCGCTGAAAGCGTGTGGGTAGCGGCGCATATCCTGCGATCTCAAACCCACAGATTCCAACAACTCAACAATCCGGTCTTGAAGTGCTGTTCCTTTCTCGGTCTGATTGACGCGCATCGGCTCACCAACAATGTCTCCCACCGTCATCCGTGGATTCAGCGAGGCGTGCGGGTCCTGAAAGATCATCTGGATACGTCTACGATAAGGACGCATCTCATGGTGAGTCAATTTTGCTAAATCTACCTCTTCCTCGCCGAAAATGAAACTCCCACTCGTGGGCGGAATCAATCGGAGTAGGCATCGCCCGGCTGTGGTCTTTCCGCAACCACTTTCACCGACGAGACCGAGCGTTTCACCGCGTTGGACATCAAAACTGATACCATCGACCGCTTTGACATAACCGATAGTGCGTTGAAAGATACCTTTCTGTATCGGAAAATATTTTCTGAGATCGTTCACCTCAAGCAACTTCATTTTTTAATTATACCTTGCGGAGTAATCACGAGCGTTAGAACTATAGGATGCGTCCCTTAAATCCGCTCTCCATTTCATTACGAGCTGCGGGTTTTGACACCATCTTAAGAGGTAAACTGTGTTAGCCGAAAACCTCTTACTGACTGCCAACTGCTGACTGCTAATTGCTATTTTACTTTGCGGTTCGGTCAGTTGGGTTTGAACTTTTATCTGCCGCTCCGTATATCCGCCTGCGCCGGTGTTGCAGGCTACCGTTCTGGTTCAACCTCAGAACAATACATTAAAAATCTGCGTGAAGCCAGCATCGGACAACGTGTCCACTGTTTTCCGTTTTTCCATTGATTCCCGCGAGTTCCGGCATCTGCTCACATTCTGGCATCCGTTCTGAACACCGATCTTGAAACGAGCACCCCGCTGGCAGCGTCAAGGGGTGCGGCACTGTTCCGGGAATGGAGGGCAGGCTTTTCTGCGGCGTTTTTCCGAGGATGGGTATGGACTTTAGCAATCCTTGCGTATATGGATGCAGGGGATTATAGAAGATGTCATCAACGGTGCCTTTCTCGACGACGCGCCCTGCGTACATGACAACGACTTCATCAGCAAGATCGGCGATGACACCAAGATCGTGGGTGATGAGCATAATTGCCATCCCCATTTCCGCTTGGAGTTCCTGCATGAGACCAAGCACCTGCGCTTGGATCGTCACATCAAGGGCAGTCGTGGGTTCATCGGCAATGAGCAGTGTCGGCGAACAACAGAGTGCCATGGCAATCATGACCCGCTGACGCATACCACCGGAAAGTTGGTGCGGATACTCATCGACGCGCTGGGCAGGGGCAGGTATACCGACGCGCGCTATCATTTCAATTGCGCGTTCGCGCGCCGTCTTTTTATTAACCTGCTCGTGTAAAATGATCGCCTCAGCAATCTGGTTTCCGACCGTGTAGACTGGATTGAGGGAGGTCATCGGTTCCTGGAAGATGATGGCAATTTCGTTGCCGCGGATTTGGCGCATTAATTCGCTTTTCGGTGACACCTGTGCAATGTCTAACGGGTCCTCTTCACCGTAGCGACAAAACTGGATCTCACCGGCTTCGATACGTCCCGGTGACGGCACGAGTTGGAGCAACGATAGTCCAGTGACGCTTTTTCCGCAACCACTTTCGCCGACAACGCCGACGGTCTGCCCGCGGTCAATTTTAAAACTGACATCGTTCACGGCATTTACAATGCCATCGTCTGTTGGAAAAACTGTTTTTAAGCCCGAAATTTCCAGAAGCGATTTTTCGTGAGATGTATTTTGCGCTGAAGCCATTCTCTTAGGTTACCTTAGAGGATATGCCAAACTTTTGGCTATTATACACAAAAAACTGTTGTGTGTCAACTGTTTTCTCCAAATTTCGATGTCAAGCGTTTAAAAAAGAAGAGCGCGGTTAGAAACCGCGCCTCCAATGACCAAGTACTAAATTGGACTACTATGAGCCCCTTTTTTTCGCGAATATTTTTTGATTGGGTCTTCGTTCAATCAAAAGGCTACAACTCGGTTTTAATGTGATTCCAAAACACAGTCAGCTTTTCGTTCGCAATATCTCGGGCATAGTTAGCGACGCTGGCTTCACCTGTCTCCTCTTCATAACCTATGGTATCGGTGCGCCACATCTCTGATGAATTTTGCGTCGGACTGAAGAAAGAATCATTCCCCTGCTGGACAGCGATTACAGGCTGCTGTGGCATGGCGGGATTCTCTACCTTTGTTTCAGTGTCTTTAACCATTGCCCATGGAGACGGTGAGATCCTGACGTGCCGAAGCCGCGTTTTTTCCATTGCGGTCAAACCGAACTCCGGTTCCGGCGAATTTGTAAAGAATGCAAGTTTCATAACAAAACCGGAAGCGACAAGAAAGAAGAGCAGGACGATAGCGTTAACCAACCTCGGGGAGAGATCCAACTTTAATCGGTCAAGACACCATGCTAAGGGACTCGCGAAGAATGCGAGTTGCTGTTGTTGATGGAGTTGCCGGACGCTGTGTTGAATGTTTCCGACTAATTCCGGTGGTGGAATTGGAGCATCCGTATTCTCCAACACATCCGCGGTGTGCCACAACGCTTCGTACTCTCTCTGGCACTCTGGACAGGTCCGCAGATGCTCCAAAAGGGTGCGTCGCGAAATTTCTTCAGAAATCGGTTCTGTTGTCCGTGCCTCCCCCTTCACGACGAGGTGTGGCAAATTGTTAAGAGTCTGTTCGCAATTCAAATTCATCAAGACCCTCCTTCCAAGAGATAATATTTGCTCAACTTCCGCTTGAGATTTTTCAGTGCCTGATTCAACCGTGAAGCCACAGTGCCTTCGGAACATTTCAAAATCTCAGCGATCTCCCGGTACTTGAGGTGCTGCATATAGTATAATGTGACGACTTCGCGTTGCTTCTGTGGTAACCGATCAATGGCACCTTGGACCATTTCACTCTGCTCGGTTTTAATCGCCGCCCGTTCGGGTGAGTCCGTTTCAGAAACCGTCCCATCGACTTCCGTTTCTCTGGTGTAAGCGGTAAGCTTGCGTTCATGCGATTGGGATTTACGGATATACTGCTGGCACGTATTGATGCCGATACTATATAGCCATGTCCCGAACTGCGACTGAAATCGAAACGCCTTAATTGACTTGTATGCCTCTAAAAACGTTTCTTGCGTCGCGTCGGCAGCATCTTCGGGATTGCCGAGCATTCGGTACGCAAGCCCATAAATTTTTGAATGATGCCGATTGACGAGCTCATTGAACGCCTCGGCATCGCCTTCCACTGTTTTGTGTACGTACACATCATCAGGAATCATATTTTTAATTTACCTTGCGGTTAAACAACGTGAATGCTATCTTTCGCGCGCCTTTCTCAAATCCGCCTGCGCCGCTGTTGCAGGCTACAATTTTGGGTTAAAAAAAGAAACGTCAAAATTCCGAAATCTGATAAAACGCATCAAAAACCTGCGCGTAATGAAATGCGGTGCAGACCAGAAGCAATAAATTAAAAACCGGAATCGATTTTCCTTCACTTTTTTCCAAAAGTGGTAAACGCGTCCGTGATAGCACCCACTACCTAAAGGCAGGGGCTTCGGCTTCGTAGACATTTGCGGTTTTCTCAGAGAGTCAACCGTCTTACGTTGTCTCCACCAGCAGGCGATTACCTAAAAGGTGAAAAATCCCTTTAGGCACATCATGCGGAAACTTTCATGGCTATCCCCGCCTGCCTCTCTCCAAAAGGAGAGAAAAGTTGAAAAAGGGGCAGCAATACAACGTGCGGGATTTCACCTCCGCCCCGATACAAGCTTTCGCTCAATTACGCGTGAACTGCCCAGTATATGTTTTCAGTGGTATCACACTTAACACCTCTTGACTACCTCTGACAGTAGCGGACACCGCCTGCACAAGTGTGCAGGGTCAGAGTGGTGTCCAAAGTGTTAGTAGAATTATACCACACTTTTAGGTCAATGTCAAATCTTTTTGATACAACAAACCCATACGCCGTCTACATCCCCAAGCTAAAGCATGCGGTCTTGACGGAAGAAAAGATAAATTGGGACATTATCTCTTCTGTTGCGTCGGAATCAATTCTTCTTCATTTTTTATTTTCAAGAACCCAAAAAGAGAAATCATGTAGCACTATAGTAATTTTCAGAATCACTTGGACACCCCAAAGAGGCGAGGTTAGGCAACCTCGCCAGCGGCAGTAGAGATGGTTTCAGTGTTTAGAATTCACTATAAGTCCGAAACGTTATACGGATTCGCACGCCTCACAGACCAAGGCGAAACGTTTGGAGTCGTTTGTCTCAAACTCGGTCTCGTAATCATAACTGACCGGCACGTTTGACGCACCACACCAATCGCATCGTCCAGAAAAGGTATGTGCTTTCTGCCCCAACAAAACTTCCTTCTGCTCCTCAACTTTTCGGGTAGCAGCGATAAGGTCAAGGGCATTTTGGCGAAGCCTCGGATCGGTTTCCTCTTTGACAATTCTCTCAAGGAGCGGTTGCAGTCTCGGATCGTTCGGATTCCCACCGTCATCAAGTGTATGCCACGCGGCCTTTCGGACGCGCACGTCGGGATCGACCAAACCTTTGTAGAGTGCCACCCAAACTTTGTCGATGCTTTTCCGAACATGACAGGGACAGAGATTGTCCATTGCCTCGACGCGATCATCCGGGTTGGAAGAGTAGGCAAGAGAGAGATAGTATTCAACCTCGTTACCGCGCAACCGGTCTTCACCTCGACGATGCGCTTTCTTTTGATATTTGTTCATGCCTCTCATTTTTTTTTGCTTCGGAATTCCATGTTTTGGCATTTGCTTCCTCCGATTTTAGAATTGTAACACATCAGCATTGTAATACAAGTTTCCAAGTTTTTCCAGTTAATTGGCAAATTTTGTATGACATCCATTGCCATCAAAATATCCAGATCGTTGTCTTCGTGAAAGTCGCCGCGCGCATACGAGCCGAAGACGCCTTTAACTTCAACTTTATACTGCTGTTGGATTTCGTTCTTCTGCTCGGCGACTATTTTTTTAATTCTTCAATCACGACGAAACTCCCTTGAGAAACGGGGAACCCAGGACGTATGCCTACCACTTTGTCGATTGGACAAGTGCTTCGACTTCGTCAATCTCTCTTGGGACACCGTCCGTTAGCACTTCACAACCGTCCTCTGTGATGAGGATATCGTCCTCTATGCGGACACCGATGCCGAGATACTTCGGCGGGACATCCTTTGTATCGTCAGCGACGTAGAGTCCAGGTTCAATTGTCATCACCATTCCGGGCTGGAAGGTTTTGAAATCGCCGTTCGATTCGTGGACGCAATTGACATCGTGGACGTCTAAACCGAGCATGTGTCCGATTCGGTACATATAAAACTGTCGGTATGCCTCTTTCTTTATCAATTTCTTTGCTTTTCCCTCAAGAAGACCGAGGCTGAGCATTCCTTCAGTCAATAACTCAATCGATTTTTGGTGCGGTTCACCAATGGAAACTCCAGGACGGATAGAATCAATAATAGCATAGTGCGCTTCAAGAACAATTTGATAGATTTCTCTTTGCGCTTTAGTGAAGGTACCGTTTGCTGGGAAGGTCCGGGTCACATCCCCAGAGTACTGACCATACTCCGCACCTGCGTCAATGAGCACGAGCGTTTCGTCTTCAATCCGGCAGTCATTTGTTGTATAGTGGAGCGTCGTCGCGTTTCCGCCACTGGCAACGATAGTAGGAAAGGCGATGCCGTTTGCACCGTTCATACGGAACGTGGATTCAACGAGAGCCTCAAGTTCGTATTCATACAATCCCGGTCGAACCGCCTTCATCGCAGCGACATGCCCGGCTACGGTAATCTCCGTTGCGAGTCGGGTCCGCTGCAGTTCGGTCTCGTTTTTGACTAACCGCAGTTCACTGAGAATAGGACTCGGATCGACAAGCGTATCAAACCCTTTGCCAGATCGAATTCGTGACCTCACAGATTGCGTGAAGCGCGCGAGGATTTCGCTGTCAACATCCTGATTGGAACCGAGAGTATAGTAAAGCCGCTCGGCACCCTGTAGGTATTTCCCGATCTTCTCACTGAATTTCTCTATCGAATAGGCTTTATCTGCCCCGTAGCGTTTACGAGCGTCCTTAACGCCGACGCGTTTACCGTTCCAGATTTCCGCCTGCTTATCTTTCGGACGCACGAACAGGATATACTGGTGTTTCGGATGATCGGGCGCGATGACACAGATCGACTCTGGCTCTTCAAACCCCGTAAGATAATAAAAATTCGGATCTGGACGATAATTATATTCGGTGTCGTGGTTCCAGATGGCGGGGGGTGTACTGGCGAAGATAGCGACCCCGCCACGTCCCATTTTTTCGATAAAGGCTTCGCGATTCTGCTTATGCAAGCCATTCCCTCCTCATATTTTAATTTTACCTTGCGGAGTATTGTCCCGCAGGTTTCCTCTATAGGCTTGCGCACAGGACGTTTGAACTGTTATGTGCGTTCCATCTATCCGTCCTCCATTTCATTACGGACTACGGGTTTTGACTGCACAACCTAACAGATTTGCGGCGTACTCGCCCAGATGCAACGTGCATCATGCTACAAAAGATCAGTATGTGTAAGTTCTGCTTTAGAGATATTCGATCGGCGTGCCGATTTTGCCGATGATACCACCGCTGGCGACCATTGGATAGATGGGCTTTGCCCAGAAAATACCATCGACTGGTGCACGGATAGACTCCCGCACATTGCCAAACACATCGCAGATGTCTGCTATGGGTTGATACATCGCAAGTTGTTCATATAATTCCGCTTTGTAATAGACAAATCCGCCTTCATTGCTGAGGACCGGTACAAACTTTTTGACAACGATTTGGCGGTCAGGAATCTGTGGAGTTCCGGCAATGAATTTATAATATTGTAGTACATTGAGCACGCCGCGTACCCCCTTCTCGATGCTTTCAGCATCCCATCCGTGGGTACCACCCAATTCAGGGTCAATCGTTGGAATACCGACCTCTGGTGCCGCTTGAGCGAGTTGTCCTTCCGGGCCCTTCTGATTGAGAATATGTCCTATACCGAAGACACGTGCCAGTTCAAGACAGTCGCCATGAAGCGCGTGTTTCTCGTCAACACGCACGCGGACCTCGTCAATCATCGGATGTACGCCGCCTTGGTGCAGATCGAGACAGTAATCGGCTTGCTGGATCGCGCGCCGAAAGAGGTGATATGCTGTCCGTTCGCTTGATGTTCCATCGCGCCTACCGGGAAAACAGCGGTTCATTTTGCGGTTGTCCACGGGATTCAGTGCCTGTTTCGTGTGAAACGCATGGAAGTTGACGAGCGGGACAGCGATAATCTTTCCATACAACTGCTCTGGTGTGATCGTACAAAGTACTTTGTGAATAACGGCGATTCCGTTGAGTTCATCTCCATCGCTAATCGCTTGGATGTAGAGTGTTTTACCGGGGTACCTCCCGTTGATTAGCACAACAGGCAGTCGGACAGCCGTTCCGTCAGGCATGCTGCCGACCTTGATATGTCCTTCTATCCGGGTTCCGGGTTCGGCGACTAATTGCCCAACGACCAGTTGACTATGGCGAATCTTGTTCCTCATAAGGGTTATTTTAGCACGATTGGTAAAAAGAATCAAATGTTTTAAGGGTATTCAGGTATCGGAGGAAGGGTTTTCAGTTCGCCTGCTGTGCAGGAAACCGTTAGTTAACGGTTATCAGTCACAAGAGGATTCTGTTAAACGAAAATCTCTTAACCGAGAACCGACGACCAAGAACCGATAACCGTTCTCACTGCAAAGCACAGTAACCACATAAAAATTTGATTTCAAGGGGATTCTCTGGTAAACTTATATGTATCATGAACACAGAAAACCAGAAAAAAATTGCGGCAGAAAAAGCGACAGAGCGTGTCCGGTCTGGCATGGTTGTCGGATTAGGAACAGGTTCTACAGTCTACTACGCGCTCTTGAAACTTGGTACGATGGTTCAGGACGGGCTTGAAATCATCGGCATTCCGACCTCTGCGGGCACCGAAAAAATTGCGACAGCACAACAGATACCCCTCGCGACGCTCACCACCCACCCGAGTATCGATCTGACGATCGACGGCGCCGACGAAGTCGATGCACACCTCAATCTCATCAAAGGCGGCGGTGCGGCACTTGTCAGAGAAAAAATAATCGCTAATGCATCCAAAGAGATATTGATTGTTGTTGATGAAAGTAAGGTATCACACGTCCTCGGCACAACCTTCCCGCTTCCTGTGGAAATTGTTCAGTTTGGATGGGAAGCCACGCAAACGGAAGTCAATCGGATTTGTGCGAAATCAACGTTACGCCTTACATCTACTCAGGACGGGAATCAACACCCGCTGATTACTGACAACGGCAATTATATCCTTGATTGCCACTTTGATGGGATTCCTGCCCCGAAAGAGATCGAGTTGCAACTGAACAATATTCCCGGCGTCGTGGAGAATGGGATATTTGTTAATCGCGCCGACAAAATCATCATCGGCACGCCTTCCGGCATTCGATATATGGAATAACACCGATGGTTAAATACCAAATCTTGTTCCTCCTACCCCTTCTTGCCTTTATCACGATCTCTCATCCAGCCAGTGGTGAAATATTTACAGAGAGTGGATTGGTGGACACCCCAACAGGTAGGGTGCTAAGGCACGGAATATTTGGGGCAGGCACTTATCTCAGTTTCCAACAACAGGCGATGGAGGGTTTCCCTACTACAAACCTGCGGAACACTGCTGCGATTCGCCTTAACTTCGGGCTGTTTGATCGGGTTGAAGTCGGGTTAGAACACCTATGGAATGAATACAACTCCGAACTTTCCACCGACCGGGCTGTAAACCTGAAGGTCCAACTCTTAAAGGAACAAGAGGTTGGGGTAATTCCGAGTGTAGCGATAGGGATTGAAAATCTCGGTGATAAACTTTTTTCGGGGGAAGAAGATGAAAACCTATCAGCGTTCCTCGCCGTCAGTAAAATCTTTAACCTGCCACGGATTCACCAATTCTCTGGGCACATCGGTGTCGGCACACAACGATTTGCTTTCGGAGAAAATCCTGTAGGTCTGTTTGTCGGTCTAAGCAAAGAATTTCAACCGGCTTTTGCGAGAGGCGACATCACGATGAACTTGGAATTCGATGGTGCAGATGTGAATGCGGGGATGCGATATATCACTTCAAGTGGGCTTCAGATCGCTCTCGGTGCCGAGACTTTAAATAGTCCAGAGGCGTTACAGTACCTTGCCGCTGTTTCGTGGACAAACGAGCGACTCATCGACCAGATCGATGAAACGAGACGGTTGATTAAACAAGCGACAAGACTTACTATTGAAGCGAAGCGTGCGGTTTCAGGGGGTTCTAAATAATAAGCATCATCAAAAGAAACAGCAGAAATTACTCAGACGTTTTCGCTTCAATAGATTCCATCACCTTTTGGAGTGATATCAGTAGTTCGGATAAGAAATCTTGGGGCGGCACGAGTATAATTTCGATCCTCCGATTTTTGGCTTTCGCTTCAAGTGTATCAGTAGTATCTATCGGTTGGTAGAAAGCGTATCCTGTCGCCGCTAAGCGTTGGGCATTGACTTTAGCATGCACCTGTAAGTATTTCACAGCGGCAATTGCCCGCTCGGTTGAGAGATTCCAGTTTCGGAGTTCAGAACCCCCAATAGGGGCATCATCAGTATGTCCCTCGACCCGCACTGCATAATCTGCATAATTCGTATTTAGTAGGACTTCCTCAGCAATCGCATCAAGAAGTGCCCTTCCGTCCGTGCTCAGGATCGCACTACCTGTCTCAAACAGAATTTTCCCTTTGACGTCAAGTCTCAACCGCCCTGCGTCATCTAACACTGCGCCGACTGTATCCTTAAATTTCTCTTGGATAGCAACAATTGAACGTTGCGACTGTACCCGAATCCGTTGTAATTCCGATTCAATCTCTGCCAGTTTTGCGCGGAGACTCTCCTTTTCGCGTTCAAGTGCACTTTTATTCTGTTGGAGTGCATTCCGTTCAGCAGCAATCTTTCGAGCGGCTTCGCTTGCATTCTGCAATATTTCCTGTGTTTGATTGAGTTTTGAACGTGTTTCCTCCAGCAGAGTTTGGGTTTCAGCCAACTTCGCTTCCAAATCGGTTTTGGCAGTCTCAGTTCTCTGCAATATGGATTTGGTGGTAGTCAATTCCGCCTGTGTCTGTTTGAGTTTGCCTGAGGTTGAATAGAGTATTATTGCCAAAACGATAGCAACAATTGCAGCAATACAGATAGCCCCGATTGCAAGAATTCCTTTTTTAGACATTTATCTGTTCTCCTTGAAGGCTAAGAATAGCCTCAAAGCTGTCATTTTTTGAGGTTTTATTTTTTTTCTCTATACCACACGTTGTGCAGCGGTGGGTAAGGATATAATCGCCGTGTTTTATAGTAAAGTCTATCGGTTCCATCAAGCCGTGACAGGACGCGGAGCGGTCGCCGGGGTTCACATCAACGTGCTGGCTCCAGAGGCATTCTGGACAGTGATTGGTGTAGCCGTTACCCTTGACAGAAGCACCACAATGCGCGCAGGTGAAATTTTCAATGTGGCGTTGGAATTTTTTGATAATCATAGTTCCGCGCGGGTCATGAAGGTGGCGTAGATAGCGGAGGTCCTGACCAGATCGGGGATATGCACGCGCTCATTGATGGCGTGCCCGCCTTCGCCTCGCGGTCCGTAGCCAACGCCCGGTAAGCCTGTATTGACGAAATAGTGCAAGTCTGTAAAGCCGGTAGTACCTTTAAATCGCGGTTGATTGAAACGGATTGTGCGCACTGCGTCAGCGAACGCCCGTGCTATCGGCGAATCAGTATCCGTCAAACAGGGTTCAATTCGCAAGATGGCTCTCGCTTCTGCCACCAAATCGGGATAGTATTGGCAGGCACCAGAAATCGCTTCCCGTAATTCGAGTTCGGCAAATTCGAGTTCCTCATTCGGCGTAATTCGCCGATCAACCGAGAATGTGACGCGTGCCGGAACGGTGTTGACTTTATCGCCATCAGTCCCACGAAACGTACCACCGATGTTTAATGTTGGATAACGGTCGCTATCATCCGGGAGTTTAAATGCGCGTTCCGGTGATTTCAAATTTCGTTTAACCCGCTGGAGTGCCGTTACAAGTTCGGCAGCCTTCTCAAAGGCGTTTATCCCCTTATCCGGCTGTGCGCCGTGTGCGGCTTTGCCTTGGACATCAATTTCTAACCAGAGTACACCGTTATGCCCGTTGCCGATGTTCATTTCCGAACCGCCTTCGCAATTGACAACATAATCCGCATGAACTAACCCTTCCTCGACAACATATCCCGCGCCTAACTCTCCGCCGGTTTCCTCATCACAAGTGAAAGAACATTCGAGGTTGAACTGCGGTTTGCCCCCCGTCTCTTGGACAGCCTGAATTGCAAACAGAAGTGCAGCGATGGCGTCCTTCATATCGTCGGAGCCACGCCCGTAAAGCCACTCACCATCAATCTCGCCACTGAATGGATCATCGAAACGCCAGTCCCCTGCGACTGGAACGACATCGTAGTGTGCGTTGAAGTGTACCGTCTTCTCTGCTCCGACATCCCAGCGGGCAATAAGGTTCAATCGCGGATGGCTGTCGGCGTTCGGGATAACTCGTTCAGCACGCGCCGTTGGGACCTCAGCAATCTGTGTCTGCATTCCCAATCCCTGACACTTCGCTTCCAGTAGCCCAACAATCTCGGCATAATTTTCGCCCGGTGGGTTGACAGTAGGAATCCTAACGAGTTCCTGGAGCAACCTACAAAGCGCAACTTGATTGTCCTTAATATAGGTTTGAACGGACATTTTTTAATTCTTCCTTGCGGATAAGTCATAGCATCTGTGAATCTAATGCTTTTCGTGTTCGAGTCGTCCTCCACTTCGTTACGGACTCGGGGTCCGATTTTAAGAAGGACATAGAAAATAATCACCGGCTCGCAACGGAATAGAGAGGGGAACAGAAGTCGATAAATTAAAACCGTTATTTGACAACCGCTTGATCGCCCGGTGACAAGTGTTCCACGGTTTCGCCTGTATCTGTAAAGGTGCGGGTCACGCTAACAGAAGCGTAGGTCCATAGGATTTTCATGGGAGCATTGCTTTCATTCCAAAACCGATGCGGGATACCCGCTGGAACAAATGTCGTGTCAAAGGCTTTCATGGCGAAAACCTCGCCATCAACCTCACAGGAGGCTTCACCTTCAAGAATCGTAACGGACTCATCGCAGTTGTGATAGTGGCGCGCGATTGCGGCACCGGGATCAAACATTGTTACGCCGTTGGTGAGTGACGTGGAATCGATCCATTTACCGGCTAACGGGACGGTTTTCACACCTGTTCCTCGATCTATAGGGTTCTGTTTCTCAAAGTCGATGATATGTGCCTTTGTGCTCATGTCTAATACGTCTCTCTTCGTTAAGATTTGCCATAGTTTAGCATGAAGCGGGAAAAAATTCAAGAGATGAAAGTAAAGCCTTTGAGTGAGATGTGTATGGTGCCAATTGTCTGAATCGCGGATTATCTTGGAAAGAGATGAATCGTTGGTTCCCAGTAGCGGCTATCTTCAAGATCTTTTTCATAATATAACCGCAAATGAAGCGGACATACGCCACATTGAACCCGCTCCACATAATAGAACTAATAGCGACGTTCCGACGATTCCACAGATTGTGCGGATTACGCGGATTGGAAGAGATTTTGGGACCGTTCGGCGTGAATTGAAACTGTTACTAATGAAATTTAGGGAAGAACTGCTGTAAAGGCATCAATCGCACGTTGAATTTCCACTTCCGTATGCGTTGCCATGACGGTAAGCCTTAATCGGCTTGTCCCCGGCGGCACAGCTGGAGGACGGATCGCTGGTGCGAACACTCCCTCAGCAAGCAGTGATTCTGCTACGTTTGTCGCCCGTTGCGGACTCCCTAATATTACTGGTAGAATTTGTGTTTCGCTCGGCAATATGGTATACCCCAAATCAATCAACTCTGTTTTGAGGTGCTTGGCATGGGAGAACAGGCGTTCTGGTAAATCGGGTGTAGATCGGATGAGGCCAAGTGCGGCATTCGCAGCAGCCAACGTTGCAGGTGGGAGTCCTGTCGTGAAGATGAAACCGCGGGCACGGTTAACAAGCAATTCAATCAGGGCATGACTTCCTGCGATATACCCACCGAGTGCGCCAACTGCTTTGCTGAGCGTGCCCATCTGAATAATGTTTGCCCCTTCTAATCCGAAATGCGCAGCAGTGCCACCTCCGTCCTTCCCTAACACGCCAAATCCGTGTGCATCATCCACCAGCACCATTGCATTGTGCTCTGCAGCGAGATCGCAAATATCGGGCAAGGGAGCAATATCGCCATCCATGCTGAAAACACCATCTGTGACAATGAGTCGTCGCCGGAACGCATGGGATTCTGATAGCAAGGTTTTGAGGTGTTCCACATCGCAGTGCTGATAGACTTTCTTGGTGGCACGACTGAGACGGCACCCGTCTATGATGCTGGCGTGGTTAAGCACATCGCTTAAGATGAGATCGCCTTCCGCCGCAAGCACAGGGATAACACTTGTATTGGCGGCATAGCCGGAACTGAAGACAAGTGCAGCTTCGGTTCCCTTTGCCTCCGCAAGATTGGTTTCCAAGATCGTGTAGAGTTCGCTATTTCCTGAAATGAGACGGGAACCACTCGCGCCCGTGCCGAAAGTTCGCGTCGCCTCAACAGCGGCAGCGATAACCTTCGGATGCGTGCTTAACCCCAAATAATTATTTGAACCGAGCAACACAACATCTCGTCCATCAAGGTTAATTGTCCCTGTTGGGGCACTCATGACGGTACGAAGATGGCGAAGCAAGTTAGCTTGCTCCAACACTGCACGTTCTGTGTCCAACCAGTTTTCTAATTTACCTTGCGGTTCGGTCAGGTGAGTCTTAGATTTCATCTTCCTTTGCGTAGATCCGCCCTCCGCTTCGCGTACGGGCTTAGTTTTTAGTGCTATACTGTAGATATTCCTAAGCCAATGAAGTCAGGTATTGGAGTTCCCTCTACGAATACCTACAACGGCAGATTTACCCCATGAACTGTCTCAGGAAGATATGACTTTGGTTTAAGGATCGCTGCCGTGTTCCCAACGTCTCTTCGTAGGCTCGATCTTCCACTTCAACGCAGACCGCCCCGTCATAACCTGTATCGCTCAAAACGGAGAAAAAGCTGCCCCAATTGACATCCCCCAATCCGGGCAGTTTCGGCGTATGATACGACAAAGGCGTTGCGAGGATGCCGACCTCATCAAGTTTTGCCCGATCCAACCGGACATCCTTTGCATGCACATGAAAGATTCGATCAGCAAAGGTTACGAGCGGTTTAAGGTAGTCCATCTGGAGCCATATAAAATGCGAGGGATCAAAGTTAAGCCCGAAATTTGGGGAGGGAATTTCCTCAAACATCCGTTCCCAAACCGCGGGGCAATAAGCGAGATTTTGTCCGGCGGGCCATTCGTCTTCGGTGAAAAACATCGGACAATTCTCAATCCCTATACGGATACCATGGTCGGCAGCGAATTGGATTAAAGGCTCCCACACCTGCTTAAAGCGGTGCCAATTCTCATCTACCGTCCGTGTCTGATCTCTACCGATAAATGTATTTACGATGTCTACTGACAAACGTTCCGCTGCCAGAATCAGTTTTTTCAGGTGTTCGCTATAGATAGCCGATTCTGCTTCGTCAGGTGTCAGTGGGTTCGGATAGTAGCCTAAACCACTAATGGTTACCCCCGCATCCGAGACGCATTGTAGGATTTCATCCGCCTCTGTCTCGGAAAGTTCCGCTACATCTATGTGTGTAACACCGGCGTAACGGCGTTCCGCTTTTCCTTTGGGCCAGCACATCAATTCAACGCAATCATATCCGGTGTTAGCCGCGAACTGAACAACTTGTGCCAACGTCTGCTCCGGTAAAATTGCGCTCACAAATCCAAGTTTCATAGACAACCCCTGTTCCGTTTTTAGACATTCTACTACAGAAAAGGACAACTCGCAAGTGCATTTTGAGACGGTCTTGTACTTCGCTGGCAAGGAAATATCCAAGCAAAACACCTCGCCCTTAGCGTTCAAGGTTCACATTTCAGAAAAAACATTTGACGAAAATCGGAATGACTCGTATAATTTTCGTGCGAACGATCAGCGGACTTTATCAACATACGTCAATTACAGATGGAGCGAGGAATATGACACCCAAACAACGATACCTTTTTGATTTAACGGGGTATATCCACCTCAAAAACGTCCTCAGTGACGAAGAGCTGCAAAATGCTCAGGATGCGGTTGAGCGATGCGTCCAGACACCGCAAGATGACCTCCCGCCCGGTATTGGCTATGGGGGTGGTGGCTATTCCAACGGTTTTTCGTTCGACAAATCGCTTGAAGCACTCACACTTCATCCGAAAACATGGCCAATTGTAAAGGAACTTACTAACAATAAACCTCGTTTTAACCGAGGCAGCCTTGTTGCCAAGGGACCCGAGCACGATCAGGTTATTGGTAAGTTACACTGTGCTCGCGAAGATTGTGGATGGCAGACACGCCGCCATGAGGTCAGGGATGGACAGGTTCACTGCAACGACTTTGTCGTTTTTTTCTACTTCACCGATGTCTATCCGGGCGATGGCGGGTTAGTTGTACTACCGGGTTCCCACAAAGCGAACTTTGAACGCCCAGAGGGGATATTCTTTCCGGATCCGGAGGATCCACCCGATGAACTCCATCCGGCATTAGTTAACGTGACAGCACGCGCCGGTGATGCCATTGTCCTGTCCGAACTGCTGACACACGGGGTCCTCATCTGGAAACCGAAGGACCGGTATCGGCGGTTTATTATTTTGCGTTACAAAACACAGTTTTTCCAAGATACCAAGGGACATCGGGATCCATTCCCGCCTGAAGTGATGGAGCGACTTTCCCCTGAAACCCTTGAATTGGCGCGACCCGCATCTTATACACATATTAAGGACATTGTCAAAAGTGAACATGTCCAGATAACCTAAAAGGAGCGAAAATGACACCAGAACAACGCTACCTGTTCGACGTTACAGGCTATTTGCACATCGAGGGTGCAGTTAAAGGAGCCGCACTCAAGAAGGCACAGGAGGCTGTGGATCGGTATATCCATACACCGCTTGACGAACGTCCCGAAGAATTTACGACGCGTCCCCGCGACTTAGAACCCGGTAAAGGTGGAAGATACGAACACGGATTCGCCTTCGACCGGTGTCTCGAAGCGATGACAGTGCACCCCGCTATCTGGAGCCTCATCAAAGAGTTCACGTTCGATATGCCGAGATTCGTCACAGGAACTCTCACGCTGGAGCAGCATAATCCGGATAGACAACCGATGGGAACAAATCCAGCAGGTTTGCACTGTGCACGTGAGGGACGACACTGGCTCACCCGCTATGAGGTTCAGGATAGCCAGATCTACTGCAACGACTTCGTGGCGTTTTTCTATCTGACAGACGTGCAGCCCGGCGATGGCGGACTCATTGTCATCCCCGGTTCGCATAAGAGCAAATTTGAGAGACCTGAAGACCTCCTCACCCCAGGACCCGACGGCATTGACCCCGAACCCGATGACGTTTTTACGAATATTACTCCGAAGGCAGGCGATTTTGTCGTCATCTCTGAACTGTTGACACACGGCGTTTTACGGTGGAAACCGAAAGATAGGGATAGACGTTTCCTTATTCTCCGATACCGTCCGCAATATGAAGGTCGGATAAGTCTGCCGGAGCCAATTGTTAACCGTTTAACACCCGAAGTTCAAGAACTGGTACAAACCGCGTCTTATGGACACACGAAAGAAATTGTCAAGCAAGATGTTGTAGAGTTAAGCGTCTAACGCCTTTTTAAAGCACCCGTTCTGACAAGCTCAAGCGCGCAGCCCATAACGTAGTGGAGGGCGGGTCTACGAAGAGGGAGATAAAAGCCCAAACTCAACTGACCGAACCGCAAGGAAAAATTAAAAAAATGGGAACGAATCAATACCGTGTTTGCATTGTTGGCTGTGGTAGAATGGGTGGCACAATTGATGAAGAGGTTCGCGCGACACCCTACGGTGCCCTGCCATATTCCCACGCGGCAGGATATACCGCTTTTGAGCGGACAGACATTGTCGCCGCCGCAGATGTCGTCGAAGAGAAGGCACAATACGTCTGCGATAAATGGGATATTCCGAAGTATTACTTAGACTATCGTGAGATGATCGTTGAAGAGAAACCGGATATTGTCAGTATCGCCACACGTCCCGGTAACCATGCCGACATAACGCAATTCGCCGCAGAAAATGGTGTGAAGGGTATCTATTGCGATAAACCGCTTTGTGCTTCCATGGAAGAGGCGGATGCCATGGTAGAGGTGTGCGAAAAACACAATATCAAGTTCAATCTCGGCACGCAGCGTCGTTACACACCAGGTTACATCAAGATGCGCGAGCTTCTCGAAAGTGGTGAACTCGGCGAGAGACGCTCTATTATCGCCTATAGCGGCGGTGCTGCTCTCTGGGGATACACGCATGCCGCCGATATGCTCCTCTTTTTGGCAAGCGATTCTCCAATAGAATACGTGCAAGGCAATGTTGCCGTTGGCGATGCTGATTTTGAGGATAATCGCACCGAAACCGATCCGAGTATTGTTATGGGATTTATCCGTTTCCAGAACGGTATCAACGGCATCAGCATTCCAGGCACGGCTTACGAATTTGAGGTAAATTGTAGCGAAGGCACAGTTCGGGCACTCAATAACGGACTCGGTTTTTATCTCCGCAAACGGCAAGGAGAGTTTAACGAGATTTTAGAAGCACAATTCCCACCCTATGAACGGAAGAGTGGTACCGTCGGTTGTATCGAAGATATCGTTGATGCGATCGAGACCGATACCGAGACGCAAGGCAACATCCAGCTCGCGCACCGAAGCACCGAGATGGTTTTTGCAATCGTTGACTCACAACGGCAGCAAGGGGTTCGGGTGCCGATGCCGATGGAAAATCGGACACTCTACCTCGGAAGGTGGTGAGCGACTGTCTGAATCAGGATTTACAGGATTTGAGGATGGACAGGATTATCAGTGTTTGAGAAATAGGGAGTTAATTGATGCTAAGAGCACTTGGTGAGTTTACTAAGCAGACCTATCTGAAATTGCTGATTGTTAGCGTGGCTCTCCTGCTGAGTTACGCCATAACTGCACAAAATGCACAGCGTCCAGCAAGTACGCGCTACGAACAGCGCACACCCAGCCGAAACGGCATCGGCAAATTCTACATGGGACGCGAAATCTCTCGTGTAATGGGGCATCAAGGTGCAGAATGGTTGGAACGTCCCGAACGTGAACACGAAGAGATGCCGAGTGTCCTTGTTGAGTTATTGAAATTCAAAGAAGGAGACATCGTTGCGGATATCGGTGTTGGCACGGGTTATATCGCTCGGCGTATTTCCCCGAAAGTCGGTGAGACAGGCACCATCTACGGTGTTGACATTCAACAGGAGATGCTCGATCTACTTGCTGAAAAGATGGCGGAGTCGGGAATCACGAATGTTAAAGGTGTCTTGGGCACCATCGCCGACCCAAAATTGCCACCGGAATCGGTAGATTTGGTGATTATGGTGGATGTCTATCACGAGTTTTCACATCCGTATGAGATGATGCAGAATATCTGTCGTGCGCTCAAAACGGGTGGCAGGGTAGTTTTCGTAGAATACCGCGCTGAGGACCCACATGTCCCGATCAAGCGTTTGCACAAGATGAGTGAGTTGCAAGTGATTAAAGAGGCGACACCACACCCGCTTTCTTGGGTAGAAACCCTCAATGATTTGCCGTGGCAGCATGTTATTATCTTCGAGAAGATTGCAACACAGTAGGATTTACCTTATAATTTAGCAGGACTTACGCAAAATCACTAAATTTCATCTATTCGGACGCATTCGGTGGGGTTGGAAACCGCACCTACCGGGGAAGTGCGTAAGTCCTAATTTAGTATAAACAAGATTTTGACAATCAATGCCGGAAATATTTGACAAAAAAGCGACCTCACCGTAAAATTGTAGCCGAATTGCTAAACCTTTTGACAGGCTTAGCGTCACAATTGCTAAATCTGTTATAGCAAGTCGCGGCTTGTACTTTATTTGCAATCAGCTAACTTGCGAACTGCTGTCTACAACGCTGAAAAGGGAGAAGATTCCAGTGAAGACTGCTAAGAACACAATTCCACTCATAGGAACTTTGTGGGTATGTTTCTGCCTTGCCATATTAGGACTTCCGACTGCCTCCGCGGAACATCACGAAACGCCACAAGCCACCCTTAATTACAATCTTGACATTCGCCCTATTCTTTCAGATAACTGCTATGCTTGTCACGGACCAGATGCGAAAAGTCGACAAGCGAACCTGCGGATTGATACGAAAGAAGGAGCGTTCTCTGAACCGAGCGGATATCCTGTAATCGTTCCCGGTGAACCGAAAGAGAGCGAACTCCACCTTCGCATCATCTCCAACGACGACAATTACCGCATGCCACCAGCAGGCTTCAATAAAACGCTGACACCAGCACAAATTGAAGCGATCACGCAGTGGATTCGAGAAGGAGCGAAATGGGAAGAGCACTGGGCGTTTACTACACCAGTCCGCCCAACGTCACCAGATGTCAAGAACGAAGATTGGGTAAGAAACCCCATTGATGCGTTCATACTTTCACGCCTTGAAAAAGAAGACTTACACCCCGCAAACGAAGCCGATAAACGAACACTCATCCGACGTTTAAGTTTAGACCTCACTGGCTTACCACCGACACGTGAGGAAATCCACCAATTCCTCGCAGACGATTCACCCGACGCTTACGAAAAAGTTATTGATGCCTTCATGGCAAAGCCGGAATACGGCGAACATCTCGGACGTTTTTGGTTAGATGTCGCACGGTATGGGGATACGCACGGACTCCACTTAGATAACTACCGCGAAATGTGGCCCTACCGTGATTGGGTTATTGAGGCATTCAATAAAAACATGCCGTTTGACCAGTTCACGATCGAACAATTAGCGGGAGATCTCCTGCCGGAACCGACGCTTGAACAACAGATCGCTACTGGTTTTAACAGATGCCATGTCACGACCAGTGAAGGCGGCTCGATTGATGAGGAATACTATGTCCAATACGCGATCGACAGAGCCGACACCACCTCTACTGTCTGGATGGGATTAACTGTCGGATGCGCGCAGTGCCACGATCATAAATACGACCCGATTACGCAGAAGGAATTCTATCAACTCTACGCCTATTTCAACAACATCACCGAAAAGGCTATGGATGGTAACCGCAAGGATTCTCCACCTGTTGTGAAGTTGCCGACCCCGGAGCAGGAAGCTGAGCTTGCCGCGTTTGATGAACAGATCACTGAACTCGACGCGCAGACGAAAGCTCCTATCCCTGAAATAGATGCGACGCAAATCGCTTGGGAAAATAGGATACCGCACTGGACGACCCTGAAACCGACCTCACTCTACTCAAAAGGCAGTGCGACACTCGAAGTTTTAGAGGACAACTCCATATTAGTCAGTGGCAACAATCCTGAACAGGAGACCTACGAGGTCATTGTCGAAATGCCACCTGGAAAATGGAGTGCCGTTCGTTTAGAAGGTCTTACGCACGAGTCGCTACCGAAAGGTGGGTTCGGTAGGAGCGATAACGGCAATGTTGTTTTGACAGATTTCGCGCTTTTCATCGCGCCATCCGTAGAAAGCAATGCCTCTCCGACAGAAGAAGACAGCGATAATGATGCCGATGCTGAAACGCAAGTAGACAGCGAAACTACCGTCGATACCGACATTGAAGCAGAAACAGGAAGCACACCTGCCCCTGATGTTGATACCGAAGCAGAAACGGAAAGCACATCAACAGGTGACGCGAGCGTGGAAAGCGAGACCGAAAATACCGATACCGACGATCCATGGACACGTATCCAAGTCGTGCATGCATGGGCAGACCATGAACAGGCACTTGGGGAAAATAATCTCGAGGGTGTCGTTGCAAACGCGATTGACGATAAGCTGGAAACCGGATGGGCACTTGATCGAAGGAGCGAGAACCGGCAAGCCATCTTTCTTGTTGCCACTCCTTTTGGGGCAGACAGGGGCAGATTGAAAATCCGCCTTAAACATGAATATGACTTGCGACAGAAGCAACTTGGACGGTTCCGACTTGCGCTTACGGATACCACAACGATTTATCCCATCGGTTCCAAAATCACCTTAGGCGACTGGCATTCCGCTGGTCCATTTACCGCTGAACACGGTAATCTCGCTTTCTACCATGTCTACGAACCTGAAACGAAAAACGTCAACACAGGCGATACATTTGAGGTGAACGATAAAACCATCAAATGGGAGAAGCAGACACACTGGGTTGACGAACAGGTGCATAACGACATCGTTGGTGAAAATAGTGCCACCTACCTCTCCCGGACCATAACCTCTGTTACCCAACAGAAAGCCGTCCTGCATATCGGAAGCAACGATGCGCTGAAGGTTTGGATGAACGGTACGGAACTCCTTGCAAAAAACGTTCAACGGGATACCGCTGCCGACCAAGAACAGGTGCAGGTCAACCTCAAGCCCGGCAACAACACACTGCTCCTGAAAGTCGTCAACTACTCAGGTCCTTCGGGTTTTTACTTCCGTATTGAAAGTGCGCCACCGATGGTGCCAGCAAATATTGTCGATATTGCGGGTATGCCTCGCGGCGAACGCGAAACCGCACAGATGGAACAGATTCGAGATTTTTACAGGCAGAACATCACGCCAGATAAGAGCATCAATGAGAACGCCAAACGCGCCTTCGCCGATCTAAAAACGCTTTTTGCTGACTTATCAGAAGTTCAAGGAAAGCGGAACACGCTCGATGCTTCGGTAACGACGACACTTGTCATGCAAGAGCGAGAGGAACCGAGAGGTGCATACGTCTTAGCACGCGGTGAATACCAGCACCGGGAGGAACAGGTTTATCCGCAAACCCCATCAGTGCTGTCACCGATACCAGAAGATGCAGAATCGAACCGTCTCGGCTTTGCGAAATGGCTGCTTTCACCGGAACATCCGCTTACGGCTCGTGTCACAATTAATCGATTTTGGCAAAACGTCTTTGGTACTGGAATTGTGAGAACAGCGGAGGATTTTGGTACACAAGGCATCCCACCGGTGCATCCGGAACTTCTTGATTGGCTTGCGACCGAATTTATCGCATCGGAATGGAATATTCAAGCCATGCTCAAATTGATGTTGACCTCCTCAACATACCGGCAGAGCGCACAGGTCACACCAGAAAAATTGGAACGCGATGCTGACAACGTGCTGCTCTCGCGTGCGCCAAGGTATCGACTTGATGCTGAAATTGTGCGTGATAACGCTCTTGCCCTCAGCGGCTTGTTGTATACTAAAATTGGGGGTCCAAGCGTCAAACCGCCACAACCCGATGGACTCTGGAAAGCCGTAGGGTTTAGCGGATCTAATACTGACACATTCGTTCAGGATACTGGTGCGGATAAGGTCTACCGCCGGAGTCTCTATACATTCTGGAAGCGTACCGCACCACCACCACAGATGAACATTCTGGACGCTCCGTCACGTGAAGCTTGCACCATCCGCCGTGAACGTACCAACACACCGATGCAGGCGTTAATGCTGATGAACGATCCACAGTTCTTTGAAGCGGCTCGTGCTTTGGCAGAGCGCACTATTAAAGACGGAGGCGAAACACCAGAAGCGCGTATCGCCTACATCTTTGAGATGGCAACCGCTCGCCTTCCGAAGCCGAAGGAAGAAGCACTGCTTTTAGAAACGTTCCAAGTGCACTATCAAGACTTAGAGGCAAACCCGGAAGCAGCCAAAGAGCTTATAACCGTCGGTGAATCGCCACCTGATGAGACTTTAGATGCAGTCGAAGTCGCTGCATGGACAATGATTGCAAACCTGATTCTCAACCTGGACGAAGTCCTGAACAAGGGGTAGAATGGTTGTCGGTTAGGTAACCAACAACTATTAAGCAAGGAGATAAACTAATGGACCCAATTAAGGAATATTTGAAGCTTGAAACCCGCCGCCAATTTTTTGGTAAATGTGCGTCAGGTCTCGGTGGTGCCGCACTCGCCTCACTACTACCGAACGCCGTTGTCAACGCGCTCGAAAGTCAAGCGAAACCGGGATTTGGAGGTTTACCAGAGTTACCACACTTTGCACCGAAAGCAAAACGTGCCATTTACCTGTTCATGTCTGGTGCCCCGTCCCAACTGGATCTCTACGACTATAAACCGAATATGGGAAAATGGTTCGATACGGATCTCCCTGAATCTGTCCGAATGGGTCAACGCCTCACAACGATGACCTCAGGACAGGATAAATTTCCGATCGCCCCCTCTATATTTGAGTTCCAGAAACATGATAACGGGGGTGACGGTGTATGGATGAGTGAACTGTTACCACACACCGGATCAGTAGCGAAAGACCTTGCGGTTATCAAGACGGTACACACCGAGGCGATTAACCACGACCCCGCGATCACCTTCTTCTGTACTGGTGATGAGAGTCCCGGTAAACCGAGTCTTGGGGCATGGTTAAGCTATGGACTCGGTAGTGAAAACAGAAACCTACCCTCTTTCATTGTGATGAACGCTACATGGAGCGGTCCGAAGGGCGCGCAGGCACTTTATAATAGACTTTGGGGTTCCGGGTTCCTCCCATCAGAACATCAAGGCGTACTACTGCGTAGTCAAGGCGATCCTGTCTTATTCCTCTCGAACCCTGACGGTGTCAATGAAAAGACGAGGAAACAGATGTTAGATACCCTTGTTGAACTCAACAAGGAACTCTACGAGGAAATCGGTGATCCCGAAACGCATGCCCGTATTTCACAATACGAAATGGCATTCCGTATGCAGACGAGTGTCCCTGAACTTACGGATTTGTCTCAGGAACCTGAACACGTCTTAGAGATGTATGGACCCGAGGTTCAAACCCCCGGCACATTCGCCAATTGCTGTATCCTTGCACGTCGGATGATGGAGCGCGATGTCCGACTCGCTCAAATCTTCCACCGTGGTTGGGATCAACACGGGCAACTACCTATGAACATCCGCAACCAAGCTCGAGATATCGATCAACCCTCGGCTGGACTTATCAAAGACTTGAAACAACGCGGTATGCTCGATGAAACTTTAGTCGTATGGGGCGGCGAATTTGGACGAACTGTTTACTGTCAAGGGACTCTTACGCCGGATAATTATGGGCGCGACCACCATCCGAAATGCTTTACCCGCTGGATGGCTGGCGGCGGTATCAAGGGTGGTGTCGTTCACGGCGAAACCGATGACTTCAGTTACAATATCGTCAAAGACGCTGTCCATGTTCGGGATATAAATGCGACGATTCTCCACCTGCTTGGCATCGATCACGAGCGGTTAACCTTCAAGTTCCAAGGGCTTGACCATCGATTAACGGGCGTTGAAGAGAAAGCACGCATTGTCAGTGAGCTCTTGGCATAACCCGAAACAGTCTTTTAGGCGCGCTTTCTAAGCGCGCCTACTTATTGGGATTTGATGAAAAAATTAAAAGCAGTTGTTGTCGGTGCTGGCTGGTCAGCTGAAGGACACACGAAAGCGTTTCAACATTACGGTGTTGAAGTCTTGGCAGTCTGTGCCCGTAAACCAGAGGTCGTGCAAAAAGTTGCCTCTCGATTAGGCATCGCTGAAGCTTCAACCGATTGGCGTAAAAGCCTGTTGAAACACAAACCAGATATCGTCGCACTCACAACCCCCGCTATTTTGCGGACCGAGGTTATTGAACTCGCAGTGGACCTCGGATGCCATATCATTAGCGAAAAACCCTTAGCACTCACCGCGGAAGAAGCAGGACACATCTACCACCTCATTAAAGACACAGGGTTGAAGCACGGCTTTGCGGCGACACATCTATATGATCCGAGTGTCGCTTATATGCGCCAATTGCTGATGCAGCGGAAAGTCATAGGTGAGTTAAAAGAAGTTGATATCGGATATAATCGTAGAATTTCAAACGGGACTTCCTCTGAGACAGTGAAACCGTGGAATTGGATGAATTCATTAGCGCACGGTGGTGGCATATTGAACAATGGACTCACACATCAACTCGGTATGCTGGAGCGGATGACAGGCATGAAAGTCGTCTCTGCGATAGGTGAAGCCAGAACAGTTATCAGAGAAGCCCCGGTTGTGCCAGAAATTCGCGACTTTCGCGTGTGGGTTCGTAAAAGACTTACGGTCGAAGAGGCATCTAAATTTGAGTGGCAGATATGCGATGCAGAGGACAATTTCTCAGCACTTTTTCGGATGGCACACTCCCCTGTCAAGGCATCGGAGTCCCCACGAGAAATCTTGGTGACTATGCGGACACATCCCGGTGTACCAACGCATACACCCACAGGCGGTTGGTACTTTTACGGCAGCAACGGGACGCTTGTTGGACAAGGCAGACACATTTTAGCTCCGATTCTGCTGTACACGATGGACTCGCAAACCGCGCTGAAAAATATTGACGATACGGCTAAAGAATTGCCCGTGCCGAAACGTCTTATCGACGCGCTACCACGGATCGGCGACGATATCCAAAACAAATGGGTTGCGCTTGTTCGAGACTTTCTCGCGGATATTGAGAACCGTCCACACGAACCCTATCTGACCTTTCAAGATGGCTGGCGTTATCAAATCGCCATTGATGCAATCCGGACAAGCAAGGGATGGACACAGATCCCTGGCTAACCACTCGGCAGTCCCGCGATCACGATCATCGTGATCGCGCGCTGTCCGAAAGATTGTTTGTTATTCCGCTTGGCAACCGACCCTTCAATCGGTTCACAAGCAATATTTTATTCCTTCCCTGGAGGCTCTATGCCTAAGCTGGTTGTAAAAAATTTCATAAATATCCGTGAAGCAGAAATCGACATGGACAAAACCTTGGTGGTTTTCATCGGTGAAACCGCCAGTGGAAAAAGCGTTCTCGCGAAGTTGCTCTACCTTTTTCAAGAGTTAATCCGCGACTTTCGTCAATACATCAGACAAATCAATTCCTACCCGCCAGAACACCTGAAAACACCCGGACAAGAATTATCAATAGTGTTTCGTACGCAAATTACCCGTAAATTTCGTGAGTTTTTTGGTGATGTCACAGGATTTCCAAAACTGGATAGCAGTCAGCAGGAAACATCCAAGCAAAAACACTCTACTTCATCAGGGAACCTCTTTACTGAAAGCCAACAGCCGACGGTTTCCGATAGCCACTTTGAAATCACTTACTATTATACAGCTGAAAGTGCCATCAGGCTAACGTTAACCGATGAGAAATCGCTCCATATTGACTTACCCGCCGTTATGGACGAAGTTGAAGACCTCTGTTACAACTTACTGGAGAAACTAAAAAGTGTTGACATAAAACAGTCCGATAGTGTCACAACGGAGTCGGACTCACCCGATGAAACAGATGCGCCTTCAGAGGATGACCTTGATAAAAATAAAAACACCAATCAATTTCATTATATTTTGAATATGGCAATCGGAATGAGTGACATCACCGAGAAATTAGCCGGTACACATCGTGACAGTCTCTTCATTCCGGCAGATAGGAATATCGCCGCCAACTATCCAGATGCCCTTAAAAGAATCTTCTATGGTGGCATAAAAAGTGATCTTCATACGCGTGCTGCAACCCGTTCACGTGCCAACCTTCATCTCATCGCACGCTTCTTGGAAAAAAATGAAGAATTCCTTGATGCCTTTAGCACACAGAACTTTCGGAGCCTTTTTGATGAAAGAATGGAGGAAGAATCAGAAGACGTCGATAAACCCATCATGGAATTTTTGCTCAAGAAGATTTCCGTCATTTTAAACGGTGAATATGAAACAATAGACAAAATTTCTCAATCCCGACTTTTTTCGCACCCAAGTGGTGAGAACACAACTTTCTTAGAGAACGCATCGACAGGACAGCAAAATCTCATTCGAATCCTACAAGATGCCTTCATGAGTATGCTTTACAACGAAATGATTTTTCGTGTCATTGAAGAACCCGAAGCACACCTTCACCCAACAACCCAGAAACATCTCATGCACATCATCGCCTTGATACGGAATCACACTGATAGCCAGATCGTTATGACAACCCACAGCCCGTATCTTTTGGCGGTCCTTAAAAGCCTCTTAACCGCCGGACGACGGTCAAAGAAGAATCCAGAAGCTGCTGCTGAAATGGAGACGCGCGTCCCAAAGTTATGTTGGTTAATGCCTGAAGATGTGGAAGTATACCATATTAAAGACGGGATAAGCCAGTCCATTGTCCAACCGAAAAGGAAATCGGTTCTCCAGAATCCACTTGCCGACCTCCTTACAGATATTTAAGACAGTGTATGCCCTTCGCTCGACTTATAAAATACAAAATCAAGGTTAAAAAGACAGATGTACGAGAAACACGGAGAAACAATCAAAGCACAAGCTTTCCTTGACGCTTTACAAAGCGATGCCTTATCCGTGACTTTCACGAATTGCACGATTGAAGGGGTTGTTGACCCTTTTCTGATGGAATTGGAGCGGGATGAAAACGATCGGATTCTTCTGAATAAGAGACTCTCTTGCACGGGGTGTACGTTTAAAAACATCGTCAATTTCCGAACAATCGTCTTTCAACAAGAGGTGGATTTTCGGCGTACCCTCTTTGAGGCAGATCTTGACTTCGATGAAGCGATTTTACACGGTCCGTGCGCATTCCGTGAAGCCATCTTTCAGAGACGTGCCGATTTTCACAGCGCAATCTTCCACAAGAGTGCCAGTTTTTGGCGGGCGCGATTTTATAACGCCGCCGATTTTCACAGGGTTCAATTCCGTGAAAACGCAGTTTTTCACGAGGCTAACTTCCTCACTGAAGTCAATTTTCGGAGCGTGCTGTTCCAAGGCATCCTCGACTGCACAGGGACATGGTTCCCTGAAACGACAGCGTTCAACAACGCCACATTTTTCGGTACCGCCAACTTTACTGCTGCCCAGTTTGTCTCTGTCGCTTCCTTTCGCGACGTTAAATACACCCAAGACACACTTCCCGATGCCGTGAAAGCCAAACTTGGCAGAAAACAGCACCGTCCGACCGAATTCTACTTAGATAGCCGACACATAGACGAGGTTGCAAGCCCTTTTTTTAAAAGGTACGTCGCTGATCAGCAGTTCATACGTGCGTTCAATCAGGCAAATCCGATATTGGCAAAGTTATGGCGATGGAGTTCCGACTACGGTCGGAGCCTGGCACTCTGGGCGTTTTGGTCTCTTTTCTTTGCGTTTCTGTTCGCGCTTGCGTACATGCCGCTCCCGACGTGGGTGCCATCTTGGATGCAAAAGTGGACCCCTCTCTTTCATCAATCGACAGGTGCCTACAGCGGTGAACCGTTAACATTCTCGAACTGTTTCTATTTCAGCATTGTTACCTTCACGACGCTCGGTTTTGGAGACATCGTCGCCGACAATGCCGCAGCGCGGTTTCTCGTTACACTGGAAGTTATTTTCGGGTACCTGATGTTAGGTGGACTCATCAGCATCTTTTCAAACAAACTGGCAAGTCGGAGTTAATTCATCGCGGAAAAGGAAAAGGTTTTCATGCAAATCAGAACTTTACAGGCATTCCTTGTTGTCACCTTCACAGCATTTACTTTCACAATACACGCGACAGCGCAAGAAGCATCTCCATCGGCGAATACGGACTATTTTGACTACATCACGCTTTTCTCTCAAGGAAGGATCACCCGTTTCACAGAGATGCCGATTCAGGTATACATCTCCCCCGTCCTCAGAGAGAGTCCGTACTTACCTGAAATCCGATATGCTATGCAAACATGGCAGACCGCCAGTGAGGACAACATCCGTTTTGAAGAAACAGAGACACCCCAGAACGCAGATATCCGTGTCAGTTGGGGCTACACCGGTCTCCTCACCGATTTTCAGGATACGAGACTCGGCAGTGCAGAGTTAACACGTCTCAAAGATAGCGTCCAAATCGGTACCTTTTCTAACGGATTAGAAGTAGGTTCTGCCACTGCAGTTGAAGATCGATCAACCGAAACAGTACACGAGATCAGTTTTACAGTAGAGGTTATCCTCATGTTAGAAGGTTACGGAACTGTCGGGGAATTGTCCCAAGAAGAGATGCGAACAGTATGCGTCCATGAATTCGGACACGCAATCGGCTTGTGGGGACACAGCCCGCATCCGGGAGACATCTGTTATCCGACAGCAACGGCACAACAGCCATCTGAGCGCGATATAGCGACGCTGCGTAAACTCTATAACACATCCCTTAATACACCACAACACGATGTCGCTATCAAGGTGCTGAAAACCGAGATTGAACAGAAACCCTATGCCGATCCTCAAACACAACTGCGGGCACACTATCTACTCGGAGCCATCTACTTCGACAAAGGCGATACCGCATCCGCAATCGACAGTTTTCAAACCTGTAGGCGGTTAAATGCCAAGTTTCGACCTGCCATAGAGAAACTGATCCAAGTTTACCATGAGACAGGCGAAACATACGAGGCAATCGCTCTTCTTGAGAAACGGATAACTCAGAAAGCGTCGCCAGCAGACTACAATACGCTCGGCATCTTCT
This sequence comes from Candidatus Poribacteria bacterium, assembly GCA_965232545.1. GTDB lineage: Bacteria > Poribacteria > WGA-4E > WGA-4E > WGA-3G > WGA-3G. The sequence goes on along the minus strand of OZ246979.1, from coordinate 4,117,031 downwards.
ATTACGAGAAAAGAGATGCTGAGAAAGCGATACAGGCGTTCGAAAAAGCACTTCACATCGCACCGTATCACAAAGCCGCACGGCGAAACCTACATCAACTTCTCCGAGCCAAAGGATTCAAAGCACTGGCATCAAAAGACTTTGAGACCGCCACTACCACCTTTGAAAGGGTGCTGCAGATAGAGCCCCTCGACGCACCTACCTATCAACTCATGGGCAACGGATATGCCCAAGCTGGACAATTTGAAAAGGCTATTAGCTACTATCAGAAAGCAGTGGATCTTAATCCCGTCGATGTGCTGACACAACAAAACTTCGCACAATGCTATAACAATTACGGTGTATCTCTACGAAACCGTGGAAAATGGGACGAGGCGATTACTGCTTATCGCAATGCTTTGCGGTTGATGCCGACACTCCAAATTGCCCGAACTAACCTGAGCGACGCATTTACCCGAAAGGCGAAGGCACATAGTGAAGCAGGCGAATTAGACGAAGCCGTGGTGGCGTATCTCGAATTGCAGAAACTCCATCCGAACGAAATGCATATTCGTAATTTACTTGGGGAATTATATCTCAAAAAAGGCGACTACGCCGATGCGTTGTCGGTATTTCAGCACGTTTATAACGTCAATCCTAATGCCGATCACGCCCTACATAACCTCATTGCCGCCTATCATCACTATGCGCGAAGCCTCAGCGATGCCGGAGACGACACAACAGCGATCCAACTGCTTGAAGAGGCACTCCGACTTGCCCCAACCGACCTGAATTTACGGTTGAGCTTGGCGAACGCCTATCAAGGTGCTGAAGATTATGCGCGTGCCGCTACGGAAATAGCGCGTGTTTTGGCACAAGCACCAGAAAATCCACAGGCAAAAGAGGAGCAGATTAACCTGAAAATCCGACGTGGTAACGCTCTCATGCGAGAACGGCAGTACACCGATGCGCTCGCTGAATTTGAGGCGATTCCCGAATCTGCGCGCGACATCGAGATTTACAACACTATCGGTTACCTCTACCTCGTAGAAGGTGAACACGCGAAAGCTTTCGCTGGTTTTGAAACTGTTCTGCGGAAAGATCCGATTAACATGCCTGCCTTCAGGAATGTACTGTCATTAGAATCTCAGTTAATCCGTAAACGTGCGAATAAAATGAGAGAGGATACCCTCGTCAAGGTCCGATGTCTTCTGGCTATTACCTTAATGCATCGAAAACAACCAACTGCGGCAGTCGAAAAATATCAACTCGCGCTGAATTCTGTTAAAAGATCTGGTACATCTGAAGAGATGGATTCGCGGGTCGTTGAAACCGGCAGACGACTCGCCAAGTGGTTCCAGCAACACGGGGACGCTGAAAACCGTGAGATGATCCTCGATTGGGTCGAAGATCACAGTGGTAACTGATTATTCTGCCAAGTGTCAGAATCGCGAGCACGGGGAAACATCCAAGCAAAAACACTCGCTCCTACAAGCAACGGTTAATTAAAAGGAAAGGCCGGGCTCTCTGCCCGACCTAATGTGTAATAACGAATGAGACGTGCATTTGCTGATGTGCGACGATTACTGTCTGCCGCCACCACCTGCACCGCGACGATCTCCACCGCTACGCCAACGGTTCATACGTTGCTGCATTTCTGTGACCCGTTTCTTCGTTAATTCGTTGAGTTTAGCCATCTGCTCTTCAGTTAAAACCTCTTTGAGACTCGCATTGACATCCATGAGAATTGCTTGGATATCCTTTGTTGCGGCTTCACGCATATCGGGTTGACTTAACTCTTCCACCTTCATCGCGACTTTGTCCCGACTTGCCTGATAGATGGGGCGTGCTTTTACGAGCGTTTCATCGTCCACTTTCACACTAAACGTTAAATCAAGCCAAGAGTTATCAACAACAGACACATAGTTCATCATTCCCATCATTCCCCTGCCGCCCCGGTCGCCGCCCTGACGGTTTCCACGTTGACCTTGTGCGTCCCGGTTGGGTCGTTGTGCCGATGTTGCATGTTCAAAAACAAACAAACCTACGATTGCGATAACTGCGATTGCACTGATTGTCAAAAATTTCTGCTTCATTTTTATTTCTCCTATTGGAATTTTGATTTTGTGAATACCTCCAATACTTTTTGAAAGGCGTTCACAATTTGGTTCTGCCTTTTTAGTCAAATCTGTTCGGAAAAGGTTCGTTTTTATTTTCTCTGGGTTGCTGAAAATAGTGTCAAACCGAAAACCAAATATACGTAATTCAACGCCTCCGCGCTGTTGACACCTTCCAATATGCATGCTATAATAGAGAGAAAGGGAGCACAAAATGGATTGGAAAGATGCACTGTTGAACATGGTAAAAGACTCGGGAAACGCCCAAGCAAAAACACTCCGATTTGGGGAACCGCTCTCAAAACACACCTACTTCGGCATTGGCGGCAAAGCCACTGCTTACATTGAAGTCAGCACGGTAGCAGAATTGGCAGCAGTGGCACGTTTTCATCGGCAGTGGGATGTCCCAGTCGCAATTATTGGTCGTGGTTCAAATCTGCTGGTGAGCGATACCGGTTTCAATGGCATCGGTATCAGATTAGCCGGAGAATTAGCGAAACTGGCGGTTGATGGAAACATCGTTTCGGTCGGCGCGGGTCTCTCACTACCGCGACTCTCAAAAGTGATGTCGCGACAGGGGCTGAGCGGTGTGGAATTTGCGCTCGGTATTCCCGGTTCCGTTGGTGGTGCCCTGATTATGAACGCTGGCGCATGGGGGAGTAGTTTTGGAGATGTCGTTACAGATGTCACGGTCATGAACGACACCGGTGAGCTGCTCAACTTAACCCACACTGAGGCAAAATTTGAATACCGACACAGCGGTTTGGATGCCTATTTCTGTGTCACAGGTGCGACGCTGAAACTCGTATCCGGGGACGCTGACGTGATCACGGCACGGATGCAAACGTTTTACAAGCAGAAAGTTGAAACGCAACCCTTCGCCGAAGAGAACGCGGGATGTATGTTCAAAAATCCGCCCGGGGATTCCGCGGGACGGTTGATCGACATCAGCGGCTTGAAAGGTCACCGTATTGGTGGCGCAGAGGTGTCCACGGTACACGGAAATTTCATTCTCAATATCGACAACGCCACTGCGAGCGATGTGTTGGATTTGGTCACCTACATCCAAGAACAGGTGCGCGAAAAGACAGGAATCTCCTTACAAACAGAGGTAAAACGGTTGGGATTTGACGACTAATCAGCCACTTCGCTGAGAATCCGGTGCGGTTGCAAACCGCACCTACCATGCCTGGGATTGAGATTTATATTTTTCCTAAAATCGACACCTATGGTCGGATAACTGTGCCGTCCATCCGCCGCACGGGTGCCCAACCGCCGTTGAGTGGATCCTCTGGAAATGGGAACCGCGCCGCGAGTTCTTCATCTAAATCAATGCCGAGCCCTGGTGCCTCATTTACCCAAAAGCAGCCATCTCGAATTTCGGGACAACCGGGGAAGACCTCTTTCGTGTTTTCACCGAAGACATGCTGCTCCTGAATCCCGAAGTTATAGCATGCGAGATCCAGCGCAACGTTGGCGGCATGACCGACCGGCGAGACATCACCAGGACCGTGCCATGCGGTGCGTACACCGAAAAATTCACAGAACGCGGCGAGTTTACGCGCAGGACTGATACCCCCGATTTGCGAAATATGGACTCGGATAAAATCGATAAGCCGATCCTTGATAAGGTGGACGTATTCATTCGGGTTATTGAACAATTCACCCATCGCAATTGGGATACTCGTCTGCTGACGCATGAGTTGGAAATAATCAACATCTTCGGGGGCAAACGGGTCTTCGAGAAAAAAGAGGTTATAGGGTTCCAGTCCTTTCGCGAGATTAATCGCTTGGATGGGGGGGATGCGTTCATGCACGTCGTGTAGGAGTTCCACTTCATCACCGAGATGTGTCCGCAGATGATCGAAAAGTTTGATGATGGTATTGACATAAGGGGTCGGTTCAAAAGCAGGTGAACTCCGCTTTCCACCGCCTGCTCCATAGGTCGAATACCCCGGTATTGCCACCTGTGCGCGAACATAGCGATAGCCTTGCTCCATATAACCGCGGATGCTCTCCTCCACCTCTTCAAAAGTGCCACCACCTGCATGCGCATAAAGTGTTGCCGCCTCTCGGCATTTACCGCCGAGCAATTGGTAGACAGGCATGTTGGCACGCTTGCCCATGATGTCCCATAAGGCGATGTCCACACCGCTGAGTGCGTTGTTGAGCACTGGACCATTTCGCCAATAGGAACTGACGAAACTGGTTTGGAAAATGTCCTCTATGTTCGTCGGATCTTTCCCAATGAGAAAGGGCTTGAGATACTCATCGACTGCGGTTGCTACAGCGAGTGGACGCTGTGTAAATGTCGCACACCCGATTCCGTATAAACCGGGTTCACTCGTTTCAATCTTAACAACGACAAGCCGAGTCCCGTTGGGTGCCGTCAGAATGGTTTTCACATCTGTAATCTTCATTTTTTAATTATACCTTTTTAATAGTTGTCAGTGCGGGTTGCTACGCAACCCTTTCAAAGGAATTCTCTCACGCCTATTTCTTCGTCAAAATAAGATTCTGGTAGGCATCAACAACAGCGGAGAAATTCGGGGGTATTACCGTCGTCGCGCTAAATTCTGTCACAATCGCAGGACCTGCGATTTGATTACCGGGACGCAACGCCTCACGGCGGTAGAAATCGGTGGGGAGTGCTTCACCTTCAAAGATAACAGGATTTTGGACAGTAAACGCTTCAGAGGCATCAGAATCGGCGAGTGGGACTGATTGGATGGGAGGTTTATCGGTCTCCCCAGTGGCTGTAAGTCGTAGGTTCACGACTTCCACCGGCGCGTCATTTCGGGCATAGCCAAACCGGAGTTCATGTGCGGCGTGAAATCTCTCAACAAGAGCTTCTATCTCGATTGAAGACGCATGTTCCGTGGTAGAAAACGGGATATTCAACTCATAAGACTGCCCCTCATACCGCATATCAAGCGAACGGTCAATTTTAAGCTGATGCGGGGCGAAGCCCTCCATTGCCATTTCATCCTCCGCTCGGGTCAAGAGTGGATCAAAACCGGTGTTCAACGCTTCAATAAAACTTCCACTATCCTCACTGTTCTTTTCAAACTGCCATAGTACTGTCTGCGAATAATCTTTAACGACATCTGCAAAGAGCATCCCGTAAGCAGAGAGCAAACCGCCATTCGGCGGAATAAGCACTGTCTCAATTCCGAGATTTTCTGCCATAAATGCGGCATGCAAACCGCCAGCACCTCCGAAGGAAACGAGCGTGAAATCGCGTGTATCAAACCCGCGTTCCACAGAAATGACCTTGATGGCACGTTCCATCGCTGCGTTAGCAACCTTAAGAATGCCATCCGCCGCTTGCATCGGTGGAACACCAAGACGTTTCGCAAACTCTTCAATGTGTGTCAGCGTCTTATCGGAGTCCAGGGACATCGCCCCCCCTAAAAACTGGGTTGCAGCGATGCGTCCCAAGTAGAGGTTCGCGTCGGTTACCGTGACATCTTCTCCGTTGTTTCCGTAGCAGATGGGACCTGGATCTGCTCCCGCGCTTTCTGGTCCGACGCGTAGTGCGCCACCCGCATCCACAGTCGCAATAGAACCACCTCCTGCACCGACGGTGTGAATATCGATCAGCGGAACTTTGATTGGGAGTCCACTAATCGTGCTCTCGGTTGTGAGGGAGATACCGCCATTGCAGAGACTCACATCCGTTGAAGTGCCACCCATATCAAACGTGATGATTTGATCGTAGCCAGCGGTTTTGGCGACTTGATATGCACCAATAACACCACCAGCGGGACCGGAAAGGACTGTGCGGATACCCGCGGATTCACCCCTGTATAGCAAGTTTTCAGATTGCAAGCTACGCTGAAAAATCTCGGCAGAGATACAACCACCGTTGGAGAGCATCAAACGGAACAATTTTTTAATTTTACCTTGCGGAACGGTTTTGTTAAAACCGCGCAGCAAGTCAGAATCCGTCAGCGTAGAGAGATGCCGTTCCAAAGTAGGACGGATATACGCGTTCGCTACAGTGGTGCTGAAACGCGCATACTCCCGATATTCCGGTAAAACTTCGTGTGAACACGAAACGGGTATATCAAGCCGCGCAAGGTGTTTCGCAACAATTTGTTCGTTCTGTGGATTGACGTAGGCAAAGAGGAAACAGACAGCGATGGCATCGAGTTCCAATGTAGCGAGTTTGGACACCAGTGCCTCTAAATCGCTTGACTCAATCTCCGTTTGGATTTCACCGGTGTGCAGTGTCCGCTCTGATATACCGAAGCGTCTATCGGCCGGAACAAGGGGCGCGGGACGTTCCACGAAGAAATCATAGAGGTTCGGACGTGCCTGTCTGCCTATCTCCAAAATGTCCTCAAAATCCTTCGTCGTGACGAGTGCGATACGCGCGCCTCTACGCTCAAGAAGCGCGTTCGTTGCTACTGTCGATCCGTGGACAATGTCCAGCCGTTCGGTATCGGCATCGTGCATACGCAAGATTTCACTCACACCTTGTATTACAGCGAGAGCAGGGTTCTGCGGTGTGGACAGGACTTTGTGCGTGAATAGGTCGCCATTCATCCGTAGCACAATGTCGGTGAAGGTACCACCCGTATCAACTCCGATATTTTTTACTGGCTCTCGACTATCAGGCATCCACTACGTTTCCTTTCGGTTTCTTTGGCTTGCTGGTAGTTGGGCATTAATTTTCTCTTATTGATTTTGGGTAGGCACAAGACCTACCCCTACGGGCTGATGGCTATTAGACAACCACATTTTGGGGTGTGCCTTTCAAAAAAGCGATGATATTGTCCACCGCGCCCTCATTAAGAAGCTCAACACCTTCAGGGGTCATATCCGCACAATGTGGGGTCAAAATTACCTGCTCGCATTCCAAAAGCGGGTGGTTCGCCGGGGGCGGTTCCTGATCATACACATCAACAGCCACCCCACCGAGGTGTCCGCCGTTCAAAGCCGCGACCAACGCATCTGTATCAATTACACCGCCACGTGCGACGTTGATTAGGAGCGCGCCTTGCTTCATCAGACCGAGTTCACGTTCCCCTATGAGATGGTGGCTTTCGTCTGTGAGTCTGACGTGCAAACTCACAACATCAGCAGCACGAAGCAGTTCGTCCAGAGAAACAAATTCAACCGCCAACGCCTCCGCGCGTGCCCTCGAAGGGTGATACGTCCACGCGATAACGTTCATCCCGACCGCTCGTCCAAGGCGTGCCATCTCTGTCCCGATATGCCCAGTGCCTATAACGCCCAAGGTTTTCCCTTGAAGGTAGATATTATCCATACGGGGCCATCCCCCTGCCTTCATAGACGCTGTCAGGAACGCCGCTCGTTTGGCGAGTGCGAACATCAATCCAAATCCGTGTTCTGCTACAACTGGAGCGGTACGTCCGGGTTGATTGCAAACGGTAATTCCACGCTCCTTCGCCTCATCAAGCCCAATCATATCGGTACCGATAGAGCAAAGTGAAATCAACTTGAGCTTGGGGAGTTGGCGTAGGATTTCCGCGGGCCATTTGACGATCCCGCGTGAATTGATGAGGATATCTGCATCTCCGGCACGACGAATTTGCTCTTCGGGCGTTTCAGGTCGGTCAGTGTAAAGAATAACATCGCCATAAGATTCCAAACGTTCCAGATGCGACGAGCCTTGAATTTGCGGTGGTGAATCACCCGGAACAACGATTTTAAGTTTGTTCACAATTCATTCCTTTTTTTAAAAACACTGACGGTACAGGGCAACGATCTCCTCAGCCGTTGCTTGCCGCGGATTGTTGGCAGGACTTCCGCTTGCAATAGCATCAACTGCCATCTGCTCAATGACAGCCTCGAATTTCTCTCTGTCAATACCGATTTCACCGAGTCGTGGCATCCGAATATCGGTGACCAGCCGTTCCACGGCATCAATCGCTGCATCCGCTTGCTCCATTGGAGACAACCCGTCAATCGGTTCGCCCATGGCATACGCAATATCGGCAAAACGAGCGGGGGCACCGACGACGCTAAATTCCATCACATCACGTAATAACACCGAATTTGATAACCCGTGATGAATGTGGAAATACGCACCGATTGGACGAGACATCCCGTGAACCAAAGCCACAGATGAATTGCTGAACGCCATCCCTGCGATAGAGGCACCGATCATCATATCCGTGCGGGCAGGGATGTTTTCACCGTCCGCCCATGCCTGTCGCAGTGAGCCAGAAATCATATCAATCGCCTTCAACGCGAGTGCATCGGTTATGGGTTGGGCGCGTTTGGAGATGTATGCCTCTATGGCATGCGTCAACGCGTCAACACCGACTGCCGCAGTCAAGTGCGGCGGAGTTGTAAGGGATAGCAGCGGATCCACGAGGGCAATAGATGCCAACAAACAAGGGCTACTGAGCATCATTTTGACATTCCGTTCGGTGTCGGTGATGACAGTAACTTTAGAGACTTCACTGCCCGTTCCGCCTGTGGTCGGTATCGCGATGAGAGGGGCACCCGGATTCGGGATCTTGTCCACACCCATGTAATCGGCGAAGTCACCCTCGTTTGTCAGTTTCATGGCGATGCCTTTTCCGCAGTCGATCGCACTTCCGCCACCGATGCTCACAATCACATCGCAGGCTTCATCAGCAAACTGCTTTAAGCCATCTCGGACGTTCTGTAGGGTTGGGTCGGGTGTGACATCAGAGAAACATGAGGAGGCTATTCCGGCATTGTTTAAATTTTGGGCAATCTTGTCGGCGTATCCGATTTTAGCGATACCCGGATCGGTCACGATGAGTGCGCTCGTTGCGCCGAGTCGTTTCGCCTGTTCGCCGACGTTTTCGGACGCGCCTGCGCCTGTAATTATCGTGTGTGGGAGTGTTAATGTCGTAGGCAATTTTAAATTCCTGTAAGAAGTTTATTGTATTCAACTGAATGTGAAGTGAACGCAATCGTCAAACAGTTACGTCAATTAGAGGTACATCGCTAACCTGAATACGTGGGTTGGGTTCAGAAGCACCCTCTTTCTCATGCTGTACTATTGACTCCAAAAGATGTTCTTCACCGTGTTCCAAAAGCGACTCAATGAGCAAATCAACAGCATCTCGTAGATTTTTTAAAGCCTCTCTTTGGGTATACCCCCAACTTGCTGCCCCTTGATGTTCCAGTGCGGGGATGTACGCCCGCCAAACGGCTTTCTCATCTGGCTCATCGGGCCACTTGTCCCTTTCCAAAACAACCTCAAATGCATATGTTTTCATACGTGGCTCCTTAGTTATTACCTGTACCATTCAAAAATTTTTCGATATTTTTACCAATAGTAGGCGGTGGGAGTGCCTCATTGTCGCGATGAAAGATTTCTATCCACTCATCAACGATCTCGCATAACTGCCGATACACCTCGACTTCATCAGTGCCATGGGCGCAGGGACCAATGATTCCGGGACAATACCCGATGAAGCATTCGTCCTCATCCGACCATTCGACGATCTTGATGTATTTCATGCTTTCAGTCATTCTTGAGGTGCCTCAATCCTCTTTTGATTAAGTTTCAATCAGAAGCTCTATTTCCGAATCAACATTTTCCGCGTTGCAGTGAAATCACCTGCTTTGAGCGTATAGAAATATACGCCACTTGCCACAGACTCACCGATTTCGTTTCTTCCATCCCAATACGCAGCGCGACCTTGCGATTTATAAACGCCCGACGCTTGTTGTCCTAATTTTAGTACCCGAATTAGTTTTCCATCTGCAGAGTAGATCGAAACACTGACCTCCATAGGCGTTGCCAATTGATATGGTATCCATGTCTCTGGGTTAAACGGATTAGGATAGTTGGGCAGGAGTGCAGTATCTTCCGGAACCAACGAGGCAAGGAGTTGTTCCAGCATCAGAACACCGCGCTGAAAATCAGAACCCATTAAGCCAACCTGCTGCGCTTCATGCAGCCATTGTTGCACCTCCGCAATTGTAGGAAAGATATCTAGATCATGCCTCCATGTGGTCGGTGCACCTGCGGCATTCCTCATCGCCGCTACAACCAAAGTCAGATCCACAATATTGACAATCCCATCACCACTCACATCTGAAATATTATCCCCTGTCTCCCCAAAGTTTGAAGCAACCAATACCAAATCTACAATGTTCACGATCCCATCACCACTCACATCCCCTTTTAAACTTGGCGGTTCTGTTATCTGCCCGCTTTGAATTCGAGGGCGTGAAATCCTACCCGTGCCAGTAGTTAGCAGTACGTCAGATATACTCAACGTGGAGGCTTTGACATCGATAACTTCAAACGTCAGCGTTGCTAACTTGCCACCACCATTACTTCCACCGGTAAGAGACGTTGCTGCAAGCGTGACAGTATTCCCCGTGACAACCGCTGGTACAACAAAGGCACCTTTGGATATATAATCTCCATTAGTTCTTGACACATAACGGAGTGCGGAAGGATCAAATTCTACAGTTGCTTGATAGCCTGTTACATCTCTACCACCGGCGATGTTGAGAGAAAGCGTTAACTGAGCCCCAAGTGCAGGAGACTGCAGAGGAGAGGGAGATATACTAACAATAGCATTAGTGTTAGTAAAAGAAGTGATATCCCATAGTAGAATTGTTTCGTCGCTGCTACCACTCGCGAGTGTATTACCATCTGGAGAAAACGCTATGGACTCAACACCATCTGTGTGCCCAGAAAAGGTATATTTATGTTTTCCTGTCTCCGCATCCCATAAACGGATCGTACGATCGTGATATGTTCCACCGCTTGCAAGCATGTTACCATCAGAAGAATACACAACCGACACAACGTAGAACCTATGTCCAGAAAGGGTGTGCTTATGTTTTCCTGTCTCCGCATCCCATAAACGAATCGTATCGTCTTTCGACCCACTAGCTAAGGTGCGACCATCTGGAGAATATGTTACCGAGTAAACTTGCTCCGTATGTCCTGTAAGTAAGCCTATTTCGGTCCCTAAGTGCAAATTATAAAGCCAAACACCAATTTTACTCCCCACTGCAAGCTGAGTACCATCAGGCGAATATGCAATTGACGATATACCTGGAACTGGTCTATCAAGAGTCAACTTGTGTTCGCCTGTTTTTGCATCCCAGAATAGAATCTCATTAGCAGTACTACCCGCTAATGTACTACCATCTGGGGAATACACAACTGAATTAACTGAAGACTCACCAAGAGTCAACTTGTGTTCGCCAGTCGCGGCATTCCATAGATGAATTCCTCCAAAGTCCCCGTACGCTAATGTACTACCATCTGGGGAATACACAACTGAATTAACTGAAGACTCACCAAGAGTCAACTTGTGTTCGCCAGTCGCGGCATTCCATAGATGAATTCCTCCAGAGCCCCCGCTCGCGAGCGTCCTACCATCTGGAGAATATGTTACAGCCGCCACTTCACCGCCTTTACCAAGGCGAGCTATAGCTCCTTCGGGCAAACCTAATTGTGTGTAATCTTGGGCAAAACTGCGCCGAGGAAATACAAGAAAAAGAAATAACAAAATAAATTTTAAAATCATGACCTTTTTCATAAGATTTTTCTCCCTACTAAATTTTGTGACCGGCACTAATGCCGGAAATGGCGTACACCGGTCAGTACCATCGCCATACCGTAAGCGTCTGCTGTTTCAATTACAGGGGCATCATTGACGGAACCGCCGGGCTGAATAATCGCACTGATACCCGCCTCACCGGCGATTTCAACACCATCAGGGAACGGGAAGTAGGCATCTGAAGCTAACACCGCTCCTTTCGCCTTTTCACCCGCTTTCCGGATAGCGATGATAGCGGCATCCACGCGACTCATCTGACCTGCGCCGATACCGACGCTTTGTGTGCCGTTGGCAAGCAGGATACAATTCGATTTGACATGTTTGCACGCCTTCCACGCAAAAAGGAGGGATTCTATCTCTGCTTCCGTTGGCGCGCGAGAGGTTGCAACCTCCAAATCATCAGCGTTTAAGTCGTGGACATCTGGGTCTTGGACCAGCACGCCACCAGTAATATTGCGAATCTGCGAGACAGGTTCCGTAGCCGAGAGCGACCCAGCCTCAAGAATTGGTCGGCGTTTGACACGAGACAAGGCTCGCAACGCCTTGTCAGTGTAACTCGGTGCGATAATTGCGTCAATTTTCACACCTGCATTTGCGACTTCGCGGATGATGTTTGCCGTCTGGATCGTCACCTTCCGATTCAACCCGACAATCGAACCGAAGGCAGAGGTCCGATCACACTCTAACGCGTTCGTGAATGCATCTTGCAGATTGTCAGCCGTCGCCAGCCCACACGGGTTATTATGCTTGATAATGGCACAAGCGGGGGTCTCAAAGTCCTTGACCATCTCTAAGGCGGCTTCTAAATCGAGGAGGTTATTAAAGGAGAGTGGTTGTCCACTCAGTTGGTTTGCCCACGCAGCGCATGCCCCTGGACTGGTTTCAGTTTTGTAGAAAGCGGCGCGTTGATGCGGGTTTTCGCCATAGCGAAGCGTACGCTCCTTCTTGAAATGGAGCGTTAGGTCAGTGGCGAATTCGTCGGGTGGTGAATCTATGTGAGCGAGATAGGCAGCAATTGCGGTGTCATATTGTGAGGTATGGACAAACGCCTCTTTTGCCAGTTCAAATCGCCTCTCTTCCGAAAGACAACCGTCGTTTGCATCTAAATCGGCGATAATTTGCGGATATTGGTTTGCCTCCGTGAGAACAGCGACATGCCGATAATTTTTTGCGGCGGCGCGAATCATCGTTGGACCCCCGATGTCGATGTTTTCAATCGCTTCGGGGAGTGTCACGTCGGGCTTGGCGACGGTCGCCTCAAACGGATATAAATTGCATATCACCATATCAATGGGAGTAATGCCGTGTGCCTCTGCCTGGGTATTGTGTTCAGCATTGTCCCGATCAGCGAGGAGTCCTCCATGAATTTTGGGATGGAGGGTCTTGACTCTACCATCCAGCATTTCAGGGAAACCGGTGTAGTCAGAAACATCAAGGATTTCAATTCCAGCGTCTCGAAGATGTCGGGCTGTACCACCGGTGGAAAGAATTTCTACATCACGTTGTGTGAGGGCATTGGCTATTTCTAAGAGATTAGTTTTGTCGTAGACGCTGATCAAAGCGCGTTCTATTTTTGTCATGTTTTTGATTCGTCCAGAATGCTGGCAAGGTTTGAAACCGCGTTAGCAATAAATCCAAAGGTTTAACGGCATAACGGCGTATGCCTACTACTTTCAAGTAAGGTATCGAGGGAACCCAAATCCGTCGTTCGCGACGTGGCTTCGCGCCGGAATCTGCGAGCGGTTGGGTATAATCAGGTCCATTTCCGATGTATTCTCAATGACAGTGCCGTCTCCGATGCGCACTTCATCTCCGATATAGATTCTTCCGGGATGCTCTGCCGCGCCTCGGATTGTCCCAATCACAACTGATGAACCGATGCGACACCGCTGTTCAATTTCAACAAACCCATAAATCTCGGTATTCGTTCCGACAGTGGAATAGTCAGAGACCTGTACAGGTCCGAGCAGGCTGGTGTCCGTGCCGATTTCAACAAAATCACCGATGACGGGATGTCGTTGCTTTACTTTGACACTCAAGCCACCGAACGTGCTTGGATAGATAACGCATCCGCAACCGATGATGCCCGTCTGTCCAGTGGTTACCCCGCGATGTGGGTGTTCCAAGAAATTGGCATCGCCTATCTGCGTTTCCGGGTGTAAATCGGCTTGATAGTAGCGTCCACCGAGTTCTGAGATGGCGCGCGGCAACAATGGGACCGGGATCCTGTGAATGTTTGGACTCTCTTCAAGGTCATCACTTCGGGTTAAAGCGTGTGCGACATCGTGGTAAAAGAGTACTCGCCAACCGGGATACGTACTCCCTACCAATTGGAGTTGATAATCCAAAACAGATGCGAGACTCAGACTACCAAGAAAGTCTTGGTAGGGTTCAAAGGTCCGTTCCTGAATTGCGGTATCGATTTGGGAACGGAAATCAAGTGCGGCGAGTTCTTCACGCGAGATACCGGTGTGGAGAAGATAGGCATCCCAGACAGCCGGATCTTTAAGAGAGGCGAAGCGATTCCAAAGGGCTCGACTTTTGAGCCGCGGCAGTTCCCAGAGGAGCGAAAAAGCGGTTTCAAGCGCAGCACCGAGACGTGTGTCGTCCGTAACAGCCAAAAACGATTGTGCTACCATCGCATACAACTGGTCTGCGACTTCTTCAATCGCTTCTGAGAGTTCGCGTCTTTGGTTACGCAACTGCGGTGCGTTATGCGATCCCGGTGCAACACATTCCAGTAGATTACCGAGTACAGTCTCAAGGATATCTCGATTGACAAATCCGCGTCCAGAGCGCTGTGCTAACCCCTCTCGACTCATACTATCAATACGTAAAGCGTCCAATTCAGATTTGCTATAGATGGGACGCAGACGCTCCAGCGTTTGGGTCAATAGCGGCTTTTTCCGGTGTTCGTAAGAAGCGTCAAAAAGTGTAGTTTCAGCCATTTTTTAAACTATTAAATCTGGTCGCTGCTCGATTTCATTACGCAGCGGTTTTCGGGAAGTCCAACTGGTGACGACCATTAAAAAACTTCCTGGGCAGCGGTAACGCCAGCACCCAATGGAACCTCATATCCGATCTCTACTAACCCCCGCTCAAAGGCAGAAATGGCGACGATAGCATCGTTTTCATTCATCCAACCGAGATGTGCGATCCGGACGATTTTCCCACTTAACTGACTCTGACCACCCGCATAGGTGACACCATAAGTGTCACGCATCAGATTGATAAAGGCCTTTCCATCAATTTCTGTTGGCAAGCGAATAGAGGTCAAAGTATTTGCAGGAGATGTCGCAAAGAGCGGAAGACCGAGTGCTTTAACCGCACTTCGGGTCGCAATTGCCAAGCGACTGTGCCGGGCAATGGTATTACGAATACCCTCCGCACAGATGCGATTTAAGGCACATTGTAGTGCCGTCAGCAGTGTTATCGCTGGCGTGTAGGGCACAGAACCCTCCAAACCGCTTTGGTGCGCCTTTCGGAAGTCGAGATAGTATTTCGGAAGGTCAGCGCATTTAACGGCATCCCATGCCCGTTGATTGAGCGCAGCGAACGCCAGACCCGGCGGTGTCATTAAGCCTTTCTGAGAGCAGGAAACAACAACGTCCACCCCCCAATTATCCATCTGTAAATCATCGGCAGCGAGCGCGCTGACAGCATCAACAACCAGAAGTGTCGGACGAACTCGCGTTAGACTCGCCAACGCCTCAATGTCGTGCAAGGCACCCGTTGATGTCTCGCAGAGCGTTGCAAACACCGCTTTCACATCGGGGTGTTCTGTTAAGAGTGCTTCAACCATCTGTGGTTCAACAGAATCGCCCCATGTCACATCGATCGAGATCACTTCAATGCCGTAAGCGGTGCAGATGTCGTTCCACCGTTCTCCGAATTTACCGCTCTGAATGACAATGACTTTGTCTTCACGAGACAGAAGATTCGCGACTGCGCCTTCCATAGCACCGGTTCCGGACGATGTTAGAAAGAGGACATCGTTCTCGGTTTGGAAAACGTGTTTGAGTTTTTCAAGAACGTCTTTAATAAGCGTTACAGCGGTATCGCTACGGTGGTAATCAATCGGTTGCGCCATCGCCAATAGGGCTTCAGGCGGAATTGGTGTGGGACCGGGTGTAAAAAGTAATTCTTTTTTCATGGATAATAAGTTCGGGGCGTGCGATAATGCGCTTCGCATTTGGGCGAGTACGCCGCAAAATCGCACTACCACAAATCAACTGTTTGTAGGTTTCACATCAGGCAGTGTTAACAGCTATAACCGTTTTGCCTTCAACGTTAACAATAACCCATTCTTGGTCAAGGAGTTCACACAATTCTATAATTGCGGCGCGTTGCGCTGTGCTATCCATCGGTACCTCAAGGGTGAGTGTGGCGAATTCTTCTTTTTGTATTTCGCCATCTTTATCGAATTTCATCGGTGTAATCTGAATTTTTCTCAATTTTGCGTCCATATTTTTTCCTTTATTTTTATTACCAGTCAGGACGGATTTTTGAAAAAATCCTCTCAGCAGCCAGTAGAGAAGGTTATTGTTTAAGAATGCCTCTTTGCTGATTGCTGATTGCTGACAGCGATATTATGTGTCATTCATGAAGGCTGCGACATCAATGCATTCTCCGCCGCGCCGAGAGGACTCCCATCCTGCTAAAATAGGGGCTAAAGAGAAGAGCCCATCGTAATAATCGCTTTGCAAAAGGCTCGCGTCCTCAGACTGAACGGCGCGGATAAACGTTTTGTCCTGTTCCAACCAAGGATCAAATTCGTCGGCTTGATAAAGGACCTCGCCATTTACGACAATCCTATCGTATCCGTGAACCTCAAGGCATCCACCTTCATAGAAAATAGTAAACCGCGGTTCATTTTTCGGACCCGGACCGGCTGCGACAAAGTTAAGCGTCATTGTAGCCCCGTTCTCAAAACAGTAATTGAAACTGGTAGACAGCGCATTCGCATAAGCCGGGCGTTCACAATAAAATGCTTGGGATTTAGCAACGTTTAATCCGGTCATAAAACGTGTATAGTCGGTCGCATGAACCCCCCAATCAAGAGCACTCCCACCAGATTTTCCCATATCTTCCCACCACGTTTTGGGCCCACCCTCCGTTGAAGGCGGCAAGCCTCCGAAACTTTGAAACCGGGCATGCACGATGTGTTTGTTCATCAAATATCGGCGAGCCTCTTGGAAGATTGGACGATACCGTTCGCGAAACCCAACGGTGCTGATAACTCCTGCTTGCTGAATCGCGTTGTTAATTCGGTGTGCCACCTGCATCTTGAGTGCTTGCGGCTTCTCACTGAAGATGTGGATACCCTTTTCTGCGGCGGTCGACTCAACGTTGGTTCGCACATACGCCGGTACGATAGAGTATAGCACGCCAATTGCTTCGGTGTCAAGCATTTCGTGTGCGTCTTGGTAGACACTTGGAATCTTGAAGCGTGCCGCTGTCTCTTGTGCGGTCTGTAGGCTGCTATCACACACAGCGACAATATCCACCGAATTTGTTTGTAATAGGTTCGGAATTCGGGTCCGGTTCGCGAAGTTTCCACACCCATAGAAAGCGACGCGAACGCGTGATGTTGTTGACACGATAAACGTTCTCCAAATTTTTGAGGTAAAGGTTTTTGCCGATCCGTGTTAATTCTGTCCGAAATATGATGCAACCAATACTAAATCTTGGACATTCACCACGCCATCACCATTCACGTCCGCAGTATTCACGCCAGTTTGCCCAAAATGCGATGCGACCAACACCAAATCTTGAATATTCACTACGCCATCACTGTTGACATCTCCGGGTATTTGTAGGAGAAATGGCGTGAAGTCCCACAGCAAAACCGTGCCATCTTCACTGCCGCTGGCAAGCGTGCGACCGTCTGGGGACAGGGCAAGCGTGTTAACTCTGTTCGTGTGCCCTGCGAGGACCCCGAGACGTCTCCCACTGTCCACATCCCATAATCGAATTGTGCTGTTCCAACTTCCACTCACAAGCGTGCGACCATCGGCGGAGAACGCGAGGGATCTGATCGGACCTACATTTCCCCCGTAAGTTGCTTTGGGTTGTTCGGTCTGTATATCCCACAATCGAATTCTCCTATCCCGACCTGCACTCACGAGCGTGCGACCATCCGGACTAAATACGATAGCCTGAACAGGCTCTGTATGCCCTGTCAAAGTCAATTGGCGTCGCGCAGTTCCTACATCCCATAATTGAATTGTGGTGTTTTTACCACCGCTGGCAAGTGTGCGACCATCCGGACTGTACGCAACAGCATAGACATCTTGTGTGTCCCCGAGTATTGCTTTATTTCTGCCTGTCCGAGTATCCCACAATCGAACGGTGTTGTCCCAACTCGCACTCGCAAGCGTGTGACCATCCGGAGTAAACACGATAACCCCAACACCATACTTATGACCTGTGAGTGGTGCCTTAGGTTGCGCTGTGTGTGCATCCCACAAGTGAATTGTGGTGTCAGGGTTTCCTCCACCGCTGGCGAGGGTTTTACCATCTGGCGAAAACGCAACCGACAAGACGCGCCCGCCGTGCCCCGTGAGGGTATTTTGGAAATGCCCTGTGTGTGCGCCCCACAAATAGATTGATTTGTCATCGTTCGCACTGGCAAGTATTTCGCCATCTGGACTGAATGTAACCTCATTAACCGACAGCGTGTGTCCCGTGAGGGTCGCCTTGTGTTGCTCAGTAATGTAATCCCAAAACTGAATTACCTGATCATCGCCTGAACTGACAAGTGTTCTGCCATCCGAACTGAAGGCAACCGATTTCACCGAATGCGTATGTCCCGTCAAGGTCGCCTTGAGGTCACCAGTGACAGCGTCCCACAATCGAACGGTGTTGTCATCACTTGCACTCGCAAGCGTCTGCCCATCTTGGGAAAATACCACCGAATTGACCGCCCTCGCATGCCCTGTGAGGGTTGCTTTACGCTCAGCGGTATGTGGGTTCCACAATTGAATCGTGTTATCTATACCGCCACTTGCAAACGTCCTTCCATCTGGACTGAATGCCACGGACTTGCCCCACCTTTTATGTGCTGTAAAATTAGCGATTTGGTATCCAGCCTTCACATCCCATAATCGAATTGTGTTGTTTTCCCAACTACCGCCGCTGGCAAGCATTTGCCCATCAGGACTAAATACGAGAGACGTGACATTTCCCTTATGTCCCGTAAACGTTTCTATATGATTTCCCGTCTCCGTATCCCACAATTGAATTGTTTTGTCCCATCTTCCACTCCCACTCGCTAACGTGCTGCCATCTGGTGAGAACGCAATGGAGGTAACATCCCACATACCGTCTCTCATAAGGGTTTTCTTGTGTTGGCGTGTCTGTGGATTCCATAACCGAATTGTTCTGTCCCAACTTCCGCTGGCAAGTGTTTGTCCGTCTGGTGAGAACGCAACGCACGAGACCCAAGCCGTATGCCCTATGAGTAAGTCAACCTCTTCATGGGTGTCGGCATCGTAAAGCCAGACACCAATAGAGCCGCTGACCGCGAGCAGTGTACCGTCCGCGGAATACTGGACGTTCCCTGTGATTGTGCCCTTACCAAGTCGTGCTTTCGTCCCTTCAGGTAAATGCCACTGGTTATAATCTTGAGAGAAGGCGTGTGGGAGCAATACCGACCCAACAAAAAGTATCACTAAGATCGAAAGTCCTGTCAGTTTCATCGGTGTAACTCCTTATTCGCAGAAAGCCATTGGTGGGAATTTTATTCACGCCAAGGGGGAACGTCCCACGTGTTGAACCAATCCCATTTCCAGATTACCCGCTTCTCTGGCATTTCCACCTCATACTCTATGCCTGCGGTAAACGGAAGGACGTATGCTCTGTCTCCGACGATTTCACGGATTGATTCAATAAATGCCATTTCATCGGTGACGTTGGGGGGCCAGTGTCCGGCGGGTATTGGATCGGATTTCCGATCGGTTCGGTAATGCGTCGGTATCACAAAGCGTGGTTGGATTAAGTCGACAAGCTCTACGAGTCGAGACGCAAGTCCTTCACCAAGACCGAGTTTCATGTGAATCAGGAAATCCACCTTGCCACGGAGGTTCACCAACGTTGGATAGGGTTCGTGCAAATCTCCAGTGTGCAAAACAGAGACATTCTTTGTTGTGTGTGTTATCAGATATCCGTTCGTCGGAAGGTTTGGTGTTTGGTTTTCACCACTTTCAATCGTCTCGACTCGAATCTCCCCGAGATCAAGCGTATCTGAACCTTGAAAGGTGCGCGACACTCCCTGTTTTTCGTTGAGATGTTTCGGATAGAGAACCTGGACCTTATCGGTAGGCACATGCTTGGTAATCGGCAGATCCCGCGCAAACGCGGCATTTCCGTATTTCTCAGCGATGGGGTGTGCGGGTGTCATACAACCAACGTTGACGAACAATTTTTTAAAACGCTCACCACAACACAATTTCTGTAAGGTTACCGGGTGGCAGTGGTCGAAATGTTCGTGGGAAATAAAGATGTAGTCGTATATCGGTTCAGCATCTGCTAAGTTCTGATCGAACAGATATGGATCGAAAGCGATATTGACATCTCCAAAGCGTACGTCAAATGCGCCACATCCCCACCATCTGAAAAATATGTTATCCATAGTGAGAACCCTCTATCTTGAAAACCTATTTCAGTAGCCACATTTTCCGAACGCTTTGTGTATCGCCTGCTCGGAACTGGTAGAAATAGATGCCACTGGCGACGGTTTCCCCATTTCGGTTTTTACCATCCCAATAAAGCGTTTTTTCACCATGAGACTGCTGTCCGAGGTTAAAGTCCCGAATCAATTCACCGCTTTGTGAGTAGATTGTGATCTGAACATCAACAGACTCGAAAAGCCGATAGGGAATCCACGTTTCTGGATTAAATGGATTGGGATAGTTTTGCAAAACTTCAGCAGTTTTTATCTTCCCCCATGTCGCGCTCTGCTTCCCAACGGGTTCAACCGCTACCGCTACGTTTTCGGCTTCGGTGAAAGTAAGCACATCCGCATCATAACCGAGATGATGGTAAGTTTCAACAAGACCTGAGGGCCAGGCTAAGGTGACGGCATCGATTTGGTGAACAGAAGAGAGACCGAATTCCAGTTCTAAACTATCACTGCCCAAAAAGCCGGTCCCACAAATTAACTCTTGTACCTGAATACGGTTGCCGACAACGACTGATACCCGTGTGCCGATCCCATCACGATTGCTTTTCGTTCCGCGCAGCCGAATTTTTATGTGTCGATTGCCAGAATCGATATCGTTTTGCAGGAGCGTATTACCTGTGTTATTGACGACGTAAAAATCAATATCGCCATCGTTATCAAAATCACCGACGGTTGCGCCACGTCCGACGGCATCAACGCTGACGTTGAGGACATCGGCACGATCCACAAATTGCCCGTTTCGATTGTGATAGAGGCGATTCCGATTGGTTTTCTGTGAGTTATCAACATCGCCGTTGACAACGTATAGATCACGCCAACCGTCGTTGTCATAGTCAATGAAACTGGCGTACCACCCGACCCCCTCGTTTGCGACCCCAACAGCTTCAGCGACATTCGTGAAAGTGCCATCTCCGTTATTACGCCAGAGGAGATCTGCATCGTAATTCGTGATGAAGAAATCCAGATCCGTGTCGTTATCATAGTCGCCGACACAGAGTCCCATCGCACCTGTCGGTCTGCCGTTGATTTCGGTCACGATACCGGATTGCTCAGAAACATCCGCAAAAGTGCCATCACCGTTGTTCTTATAGAGTTTGTCGGGTCCATGATCATTTGCAACAAAGAGGTCTGCCCATGTATCACCATCGTAGTCAAAGAAGATTGCTCCCCAAGCGATACCGTCGTCGCCAACCCCGGCGGCATCGGTGGTTTCTTCAAAAGTGCCGTCGCCTCGGTTTCGGTAGAGAACGTTATTTTTTGGGGCAGGATTTGGGTTTAGGAGGGATGCCGATCGTCCCCAATTAGCGATGTAGATGTCGAGCCATCCATCATGGTCATAATCAGCAAGCACGGGACCCGTGCCGTGTTTCTCGTCTCCGACACCTGCTTGCTGTGTCACGTCTGTGAAGGTGCCATCGCCGTTGTTTTGAAAGAGGAAGTTAGGACCAGCACAGGTTACATAGAGATCGCGCCATCCGTCATTGTTGTAGTCAAACCAGACGCATCCGCGTCCTCTTGGCGTGTTTGCGACCCCCGCTCCGGCTGCTTCGTCCGTGAAAGTGCCATCGCCATTATTGCGGTAAAGTGCGTTGGGTAAACCGCCATCACCAACGACGAAGATGTCAAGCCAGTAGCCATCGTTATCATAATCCGCAGCAGCAGTGCCGGGACCCATCCAAGCCCCGGATTCCGCATCAACAGGAATTTCACGTTGATAGACATTTGCAGTGAGACTGACATCGGTGAAGGTCGACGCTGCTAAGGTGGAGACCCCAAAGAACATCAAAAAAATCATCAGACGGTACTGCATAAGGGGTGTTCCATCCTCAATATTGGGTTTTTACGGCTGCCCAAGTTGTTGTTGCTTTTCCACCGGGTTCAACAGGGAAAGGATTTAGATTATCATTGAAATATTCGTAGTCTACTTCAAGACTCCCCGCGCCTGCCGCGACACCGGCGTAAATACCGAGCCACAAGGGTGGCGTGAGTTTGAATTCGGTTACGCCAATCTCAAGCCAATCCTCGTTTTCCTTCGTCTTATACCAAGCACTGTATTCATCTCCATCCTTGGCGAGTCGGAGGAACAGTTCGGTTTCACCAAACTCAGGGGTGAATCCAGCATTTCCTGTTAAACCGTTGCCGTTTTCATTCTGCTTGGTTTGATATTGGATTTGTCCTTTTGCTGCCGCATCTCGTGACCAGAATTTGATGGTTACCCAATTATCATCCTTTGGACTTTTCGCGACGAGTCCATTGACCCCGGAATTGGCATCCCATCTGGCGAAAAAGTGGGTTTCAACATCGAAAATATCGGTATCGGTTTCCTGATACAGAAAATGAGACATATCAGTTGCCCAAAGATTCCGGTTGGGTTCACTGTCAATAAACAGAAAATTTTCACGGGTATCGCCGACATCCCATTTGGGGGGTTCGTTTTGCCATTTCCAATTCGGATTCTGTAATTTGCCCTTCTCAAACGGGTCGCCGAACGAATCCTCTGCAACTGCAACACCACCAAAAAAGAGTATTAGCAAACATATACCTGCACTATACTTAATAATTTGGTCAAGTTTCGGCATAGCCTGCGAGCCAAAACCTGCCGTTAAAAGTCGGATTTTCATAAATTCTCATAGCCTCCTACGCGTAATTTTAAAATAGATTGCCGAGATTGTCAAGGTAAATTGAATTGTAAGGACGGATATTCATCTTAGAAATTTATCGAACCGTTTAAGTTAACAGGCAATAATAGTCATCCACTACAAGTAGGCGTGTTCGTAGTCGCGCGATTCATCGCACATTCTAAACGTGTATTGACGGGCAATAACTGTAAACGAGCGAGGTTGGAAACCTCGCCAGCGAAGAAAGGTTGGGCGGGACTGCCAACATCTGACGGGTCTATATATTTTGATAATCTGCAAGGGGACCCCGAATTGCGAGAAGACAATGTGGTTTGCAGTTTTGGGTATTTTAGGATGGGAGTTAATCCCGCTTGATCCCGACGACTACATTCTCAGATGACACATTTTCCGGTATGACGACAAAAATCTTTCCAGATTCGTGACTCTCGCTTTGCGTTTTCAGATACTGTGATATTTCAGCGTCGTCCAAAAGGACCGCGCCATCTGTATCGGATTCAGGTGTAGGTCCGAGGGGTGTGCCAAATTTCCGAATCCATTTGAAGATGGTACTCGGTGATACAGAAAACATTCGCGCGATTTTGCTTATAGAAATCCCACGACAGTATAGGAACACTGCTAAGGCTCTCTGCCACGGTGGTCTTCCACGGGAGGTAAGTCGTGTAAATTGAAACCCACAAGATTTACATTTATAGCGTTGGCGTTCCCTTGCTTTCCCATTTTTGACAGCGTTTTCTCGTTTGCAGCGTGGACAGTTCATATCGATGTGTCCTCCTCCGAAATATGATGAGAGACAGTATAACATAAAACGACTACTTTTGAAAATTTTCCCTTGTTATTTTTTTTTGCATTGTATATTATATGTTTAGGTCGAAACTTGTAATTCATACAACAAACATCAGAAAAATTTTGGGCAGAAGGTTGTCAGTCTTCATCAGAACTTTGATAGGAGCACATTGTGCTCACGACGCGCGCCAGTGCGTAAAGGAGAACACAATCATGGCAGGGAAACTGAAAGTAGCAGCAGTTGGGTGCGGTGGCATCGGGCATCGTCATCAACTGGGGTATCTTCAGCATCCGGGTGCGGAATTAGTGGCAGTCTGCGATATAGACGCTGCTAAAGCAAAAACACGCGCTGAAGAACTCGGTATCGCGAAGTGGTACCCTTCCATCAAAGAGATGCTTGCGAATGAAGAGTGCGACCTCGTAGACGTTGTAACCGCCGATTACCTGCACTTTGAACCCGTGATGGAATGTCTGGAAGCTGGAAAACACGTTATCTCTGAAAAACCGTTGTCACTTTACATCGATGAAGCAGAACAGATGGTCGCAAAGGCAGACGAAAAAGGCGTTCACCTTGCTATAGATTACAATCGTCGGTTTGCGCCCGGGTACGTCCAGGCTCGGAAATGGTTTGATGCCGGTGCGATTGGGCAGACCTACTACTTGGATATGAAATTATCTCAAGGTGGACCCGCCTCAACCTGGAAAGGTGAATATTATCTGCTCTATGAACTGGAAACCCACGCGATCGACCTACTTCGATGGTTTGGCGGCGAAATTGTCGCTGTTTGCGCGCAAATGGCGAAACCGCGGCAACACGAAGTGCGTGAGGGAGAAGATGCATGTTATACAAGCATGGCTATCTCTTTCCGTTATGAAACAGAAGCCGTCGCTACGTTGATGGCGAGTTGGGATAGCGATTTCATTCATCCGATCGAGCGACTCGAAATCTGCGGTTCCGATGGCGAGATCGTCGTTGATAATGTTTTAACACGCGCAACCTTGATGAGACGGGAAAATCAGATCGTCGAAGAATACCGTCCCTCCATTTTTAGAGAGGAACAACTTGCTTTTGATGGAACATTCGCTTTACGAGTGGCTGCCCTCGTCGATGACTTACTCGCCGACCGGCCGCCTGCCCCAACGGGGAGAGATGGTTTGCAAGCGTTACGCATTACTGAAGCTATTGTGGAATCGTGGAAGGAAAAACGGGAAGTCGCAGTCAAGATCGATTAAAAACGACCTGTAAACCATATCTGACGCAAACCGTTTCTATATGTAGGGAGATGTAAGGAGGATGAACCGTCAACTACCCGCCGACTAAAGTCGGGGAAACTTATGAAGTCCCCTTTCTTCTCGGCTGTTCATGCTACCGCGGCCTCGGCTCGTAACTTTACCTAAGTGCCACCGCGTTGGGGGGAAGCCACCCTCATGGAACTTTCGTTCCAAACTTAGAACCTCAGACACTTCCGAATGTGGAAGTTGTTCGAGCGAACAAATGTCTTCGAGTTACTCGGACCCGGATATAATCAACGCGTCCCATATAGCAAGGGTTTTTAACCTCTTACTTTGAGAATATTCTAACATTTTTGAACATGTAATGTCAAGAAAAAAAGGAGCGGTGTTTCCTCCCCCGATTGAAGTTAGGGGTTCCACACTGAAAATTTTGATGAAACATTATCTGTCTTATCTAAAAGAATTTCGTCAAGAATTACTCACCGGTTCGTCATATTCAACGGTGTGCGCTTGTATTGCCTCACTTGTTTTTCCACTTTTGGCAATAAACTGTGGTCCACCCCCTCAAGGGCAGTACCACGTCCCTGAAACGGCACTTGCTGCTGCTGAGAGAAACACGAGCCCCCGATCCAGCCAGAGCCAAGTTAGCTTACCTGAAAGTGCCACGATCCAGTTACAAAGACTACCCTATGTCAGAAACGCCTTCAAAGAACCTCCACGCGTCGGTAGCCGAGGTGGACTTGATGATTTTTATGCGACGACCCGTGGTACAGTGCAGCATGTCGCTATTATCTCCAACTGTTCGCTCGATGTCTTAAAGGCATTTATTGCGAAAGGGTGGCCCCCCATTGTGATGGTTCAATTCCAAGGACGCAGCCCGGAAATTTTATCGTTGCCCGATTACAACGACCAACTGGGCGAAGTATCACTCCAGAATCCGAATAGCTCGGCTAAACGTCGATTGAATTACGCAGATTTTGAGACAACTTGGAGCAAGAGTTCACGGAATAAATGCGTTTTAATCACACCCCAACAACTCTCGGACATAGACGTTCAGAAAGTGTTAGGCAGATACTTACCTACAGAAGCGTTCCAAGGGATTAGCGTAAGAAGTCGCTAAGTGGTTATCAGTTGTCAGTGCGATTTTTCTGCGAAAAATCTTTCGGTCGTCGGTGAAGAGATTTTCGTTTAACAAGGAAACACCCAAGCAAAAACCCCCTTTTGTAACCGTAACCGATAACTGATAATGCCTATAGAATGAAGGTTAAAAATTTTGAAATCACTTCCGTTCACGGCTGTTACAATTAATGACCGGTTTTGGGCACCTCGGCAGCAGACGAATTCCGAGGTAACGATCCCACACGAATTGGCGCAGTGCCAAACAACAGGTAGAATCGATAATTTCGCGAAAGCCGCTGGCTTGATGTCTGGCGAATTTGAAGGTATTTTCTTCAACGATTCCGATGTCCACAAATGGGTGGAGGCGGCATCGTATACGCTTCAGACACATCCGAGCCCAGAATGGGAATCGGATCTGGATGCGGTCATTGCAAAGATCGCAGCAAGCCAACAGCCTGATGGTTATCTGAACACCTATTTTACGCTCGTCGAGCCGACGAAGCGGTGGCAAAACCTCGGCATCATGCACGAACTTTACTGTGCCGGACACCTGTTTGAAGCAGCCGTTGCGCACTATCAAGCCACCGGAAAGAGTACGCTGCTTGACGTTGCATGCCGGTTCGCGGACCTAATCGATAGCATCTTTGGACCCGATAAACAAGACGGACTGCCCGGACATGAAGGCATTGAACTCGCTCTCGTGAAGTTGGCGGGCGTTACAGGCGAAAAACGCTACTCGGTGCTCGCGGAATACTTTGTCACCCGACGTGGACATTCTCCATCGGTCTTTGAGAAAGAATTAGAGAATCCGGACATTCCGGGTGGACTCGACGCGTATCGACACCATTTCACACGCGATGGAAAATTTGAGGGGCATTACGCGCAAGCACATCTCCCGATACAGGAACAGACGGAGTGTGTTGGACACGCAGTGCGTGCGATGTACCTCTATAGTGCCGCCGCCGACATCGCATACCAGACAGGCGACACTGCAATTATAAATGCCTTGGAAGCACTATGGCGGAACGTAACAGAGAAACGATTATATGTCACCGGTGGTGTGGGTCCCTCTGGACACAACGAAGGTTTCACAAACGACTATGAGTTGCCGAACGTCTCTGCCTACGCTGAAACATGCGCGTCTATCGGACTGATATTTTGGGCACACCGAATGTTCTTATTGCAAGGCGAGTCGCGCTTTGTTGATGTATTGGAGACGGCACTTTACAACGGTGCGCTCTCTGGCATCTCGCTTGATGGCACGGGCTTCTTCTATCAGAATCCACTCGCAAGCCATGGCGGTCGACATCGGCACGAATGGTTTGGCTGTGCATGCTGCCCACCGAATATTGCGCGACTTCTCGCATCCATCGGACAGTATGCTTATGCCGAATCGGAGGAAGGGGTATGGGTGAATCTCTATATCGGTGGCACCGCTGACGCGACTGTCGCCGGAGACGTTTCGGTGAAAGTGACTCAAGAAACGGATTATCCGTGGTCCGGTGATGTCAAGATAACAGTGGAACCGGAAACGCCTGTAACGTTCGGATTAAATTTAAGAATTCCGGCTTGGTGTGATGCCTTTGAAGTGCGTGTCAACGGGGCAATTCACACGTCAGAAACGAACGCTAACGGGTACCTCTCAATTCAGCGACAGTGGCATGCCAAGGACACAGTTAACTTGACACTCACCATGCTGATTGAGCGGGTTTACGCACATCCACTCGTTAAAGAAAATATCGGACGGTACGCTTTACGCCGCGGTCCGCTGGTCTACTGCTTTGAAGATGTCGACAATCCCGATGGCGGTTTCCAGACGTTGTCGCTGGTAGAGGGTGCTCCCTTAGAAGCAACGTTTGACAGTGAACTCTTAGGGGGTGTTACGCGCATCCATGGTACAGGTACAGTGCTTGATGCCTCCGATTGGGGACATAATCTCTATCTACGTTCAAAAATAGGTTTGAAGCGGACAGATGTTACGGCAATTCCGTATTATGCGTGGTGCAATCGCGGTGCGGGACAGATGGCTGTGTGGGTTTTGTAATCTTTTCCTACCTCCATGGGAGGATAAAAGACGTAGACGAGGTAATATACCATTTCCTTGACGTAAAAGAGAGCCGTTTCATTGCTTAAGTCGTCCCCATGTGATGGCGAGTTTTCCTCCTGCTTCGACTGCAAGTGGGATGCTGGTTCTCGCGCCATTTTTACCCTCCAGATGATACGCATTGCCTGATGCGTCTGAGAATTCCCGTGTTCCACTCGGCTCATCAAAATGCCACAACGCAGCCGTCTTTGCGTCATTTTTGAACCTGCCGTCTGGCATAAAATCTTTTTTCTCAACATCGTAACGAGCCTCCGTTGAGATGCGAACCTCATCAATATAGCCAGTAAAGGAATCATAAAACTGTTCTTCCTTAACAAGCATCCGAATTATTTTTCCAAACCCTCCAAGCACGAAGTCCAGTGGATGCGAAGCATTGTGTCCGAGAGGGTCCCCGTGTGGCCATATCGCTACGAAATCATTGACGATCATTGTTGTGTGAGGTCCCTTTGACTGATAAGCGATATGGTGCCATTGGTTCGGCTCAAGCGGGATTGGGAAAGGTAATCTCCGCCCGAGCTCTCCGTCAAGATAGGCACTCATTAGCAAGATTAGGTCCCCCTTCGGGGGCTCGATATTTAGCGCATTAGCCAGATTATTCAGGAGCGGTTGAAATTCATCGTTCACGATGAGCATACGCACCTGTTGATGGAGTATCACCCCCGCTGTGTCCTTGTCAGGTGGTGTGGTGGGATATACCCATGCTTCAACGGTGAACTCTTCAGTGCCGTTTGGTAAAAGCCTACCGAAGGTTTTAAAGTCTAAAACGGCGTGGTCGTCGTCCCCATCGAGGACTAAATAGTTTCCACCTGCGGGTGAAGCGGGTGGAAACGCTTTCGCACTCAGCGGAAGTAATATTAGTAAGAGACATGCGAGGATTTGTCGGTATATCATTTTTTATTTCCTTCTTTCGTCATGAAATGCTGAAACGTCATTAGTTTGCGGCGTAAGATGGCACAAATTAAATGAGAATTAATAAAATATTTCGGTAATTGAGGGGCAATGAATTGCCCTACTACAAACGAGTTGGTTCGTAGTAGTGCGATTTATCGCACGTTCGGAAATTACCCGATTAAATACTGAAACTTCATACAGTTTGTGCTACGACAGACTTCCGCCATAAATATTCAAGTCGAACTCACGTTATTTACTGTTCTTCGGAGACCAGGGAGGTGTGAAATATTCCCTGTCTGCCGACGATACTATAGAGTCTATCGTTAGTAATAGCGAGAGAACGAATTTCATCCGGCACGTCTGTAGAAACCTGCTTCCATCGATTCCGGGTATCCAAGCGGTAGATACCCATATCGCTGATACCATAAACGTTGCTCCCATCTACAGCAAAGTTATTTATGATGGGACGCGTGCCAGTGCTATCGGTTAGCACGTGCCAATGTTCCGCGGTTTTGGAAGCCATAACGCCACTATCTGTTGCGACGTAAAGGGTTGCCCCTACAAAGACCATATCTTTGAAGCGAGTGAAGCGGAGCGGCAGACTCGATGTGATGTCTCTCCAACTCTCCCCTTCATCCAGCGATTGAAATAGCTCACCGTTCCGCTTCCCCACATAGACGGTTTCTCCCAGAACCGCTAATTTGAATCCCTCTCCCAATCCGAATTTCCCATCATATCGATAACCATCGTCTACTAACCCAGTGCCTGTCCATTCTGAATCGCCCAGTTTCCATTTGTAGAGCTCACCTGCGTATTCTACATAAAACACATTACGACTCACCGCAGCAGTCTCAGTTCTCAGACGAAATGTACGAATATACTCTCGATCCTCTGACTTATAATAAAATTTTTCATAGCCGATTTTTCTACGATCAAAAATGGGGACACCTTGAACTGGAATTAGCATATCCCCATCGATCGATAAACGGAAAATACCCACATTGTCTACTCCGGTTTCTGGACCTGAAAGAGAATAAAGCATGTCACCAACAGGTATCAGTTTTGGCGCATAAATCCTCCTGGTAGTGGGGATGTTGAGTACAGCTTCCCGTTCATGATTCCAAAGTTTTTTCCAAGACACGCCTCCATCGGTTGATTGATAAACGTCATAGCCGGTATGGGCGTATAACATATTGTTAAACGCGACGAGATCCCTTATACGAGTTCCGATCACCCCATTCATAAATATATGCCATGACGCACCGCCATCCGTCGTGCGGTGAATGCCCCCTGCATTCGCTTTGTAATACGTTCTCTCGTTGACCATTACAACTGGAAGGCGACTCTTTGCCACAAAATTATGATCCTTTTCAAGTTCTGTCCACGTTTGTCCGCCATCTGTTGAACGAAATTGCGCGGAACTCAATGCCAAGAGCGTTTTACCTGTTGCTAAAACCGTTATACCTGCTGTGGGTGAAGCTTTGTGAAGATGTTCACTTCGTCGAAGCTTTATTTCATTCCACGACGCGCCTAAGTCAGTCGAATGGAATATTTTGACAAAATGTAACTTATCATCCTGTGCTACCTCCTGTAACTCCGTTGGCGTTAATCTCACCAACAGTTTGTGCCCCATGCCAGCATAAAGATCAGTTCCAGAAACTGCTAAGGAACAGATGGCTCCGAATGTATCCACTGGCAATTTTTTCCAGACACCTGAATCGAGACGGTAGAGACCGTTCTCTGTCCCCGCAAACACTGTTTTTCCAACGGCAGTCATTGCGGAAATTTTTTCGGAAACCGTCAATCCGTCGTTCAGAGGACACCAGTGCGCGCCACCATCCGTGGATTGGAATATCCCTTTATCTCTAAGTGCGAGATGCATTGTCATAGGTGCTTTTGGAGTGGATTCTGGTTCGGCATCTGTAATGACGAGTTCAACGGCATCTCCCTTGGGTCGAGAACCCAATGGACTCCACGTCT
Source organism: Candidatus Poribacteria bacterium (assembly GCA_965232545.1). Classification (GTDB taxonomy): domain Bacteria; phylum Poribacteria; class WGA-4E; order WGA-4E; family WGA-3G; genus WGA-3G. Next base: position 4,085,961 of record OZ246979.1, on the reverse strand, counting down.
CACCCCTGTTATCCGAAGCAAATATCTCGTCGGTAGAAACAATATAAAGCGTCCCGCTATGTGCTGCCATTGGCATCAAAGATTCGCCAATTGGAACACTCGCGTCAACGCGTGTCCACGCAGTCGCATCCGCTGTTAATCTGTATATCCCTGTTTGTATGACAGCATAGATGGTTCCATCAGGTGTAGCGAAGATATTGCGTACAGGACCCCCTGGCGGTCCGTTTCCCTGCGACCACTGTGCGGTAGAAAACTTGGTGGAATTCTCCATCGTAGCAGATGTTGAGGTTACATTAGAAACTTGCGTGCCGACACTGCTGGTTTCGTCCGGAGTGGCAGCGTCTCCGGCTTGATTCCGCAGAGTGGGTTTCGCTACTATATCAAGGATAATAGGCGCGTCAACGATTTCAACCGTCGGTTCAGATTGTGCATCGAAACTATACGGCTTTTGGAAACGGGTGAGGTATCGGTTACTCGTACCGAGGAGTAAAGCGATCAAAACCGCAACTGTACCCACAGCCATCCATGGGAGGAACGGTTTAGGAGCCGGAGTCGGCGCGGGGTTAATCTCAGAGATTTGTCGCATGACGTTCTCGCCTAAACTCGTCGGTATTTGCACGCCACCGAGAACTTCTTGAATCATCAGTTCCTCGTCCTCTTGCAAACGCTTCCGTCCGCGACGAAGCCTACTTTTAATGGTATCCACTGACACGCCCAGGAATTTCCCAATCTCTTTGGTCGTCATTTCGCCGAGATAATAGAGCGTAACCACCGTGCGTTCACTCTCAGGGAGTTTCGCGAGCAGTTTTTTGACGAGTTCATGACGATGCTCGGTAATCTCCGTCTGCCGCTGTTCTGATACGTGATGTGCATAAGAGGCTCTCTCGATTTCTTCCACAGGTGTGTCCTCCAGCGATTGCGTTATGAGTCTTCTCTTGCGACTCCAATCTATGCAAAGTCGATCTGCGATAACATACAGCCATCCGGCAAACTGATTGTGATTCTTGAGCGTTGAGAGTTTTTTGTATGCCTGAAGGAAGGTGTCTTGGGTAATATCTTCAGCGATGTGAAAATCCCCGATCTTTCGCCATACGAGCGCGTGGACGCTTTTCTGGTATCTTTGGAGCAAGATACCAAATGCCGTATCGTCACCCGATAAGGTTCTCTGAATCAGTTGAACATCGTCTTCTCTTTCCACGAAATTCTCCCTGATGACCGACAATTATTAAAACGAAGCCATGCGATACACTTTACGTCCTCTATTATTAAAGACGGATTTCGAGTCAGAAAAGGTGCAACATGTAAAAAAATCGAATTTCAATGAGGAGATACCGCTACAGAGGCATCCCGTTTTAAGAAATTATCGGATTTCACATCTTTTTTCGATGAAACTGGGGATGTTAGAAACCGAATTTTCACAGTTTTCACAGCAAATCGAAAAATCAATATTTATCGGAATGGCGATAAACCCTGATGGGCATTGGGTTTTAGACGGTTTTCATCAAAGCGTGCTATGAAGTTGCTATGAAATTTGCTGTGAAAATTTCACACCGATCGATATAAAACTTTCTGGGTGCTGGAGGGATAATTGTATATCTTCCTATAAATGTTTGGAAGTTAGATAAAAAAATAAATTCGGTAATTTCATAGAGATGCTCGGTGCGGTTGGGAAACCGCACCTACCGGACCTTTGGATTGCGATCCAGAACGTCTATTTTAGAATTAACATCCGCCGCGTTGCTTCAAAATTGCCCGCAGTGAGCGTATAGAAATAGATACCACTCGCAACAGATTCTCCGAAAGCGTTCTTACCATCCCAATACGCCGCACGGCTACGTGATTCGTAGATTCCCACCCCTTGCGTGCCTAACGCAAGCCTTCGGATTAACTGCCCATCTGCGGCATAGATAGAGATTTTGGCATCCGCAGGTTTTGCCAACTGATAGGGTAGCCATGTTTCTGGGTTAAACGGATTCGGGTAGTTCGGCAATAAAGCGGTCTGTTTCGGTGTTAATGTTGCAAGGAGTTGTTGTAGAATGAGAATACCGCGTTGAAAAGCCGGGTCTGTTAGGGGCAATCGTCGGGCTTCCTGAAGCCATTTTTCTACCTCCGCAGCAGTGAACGTTTGGGGGATCTGAGCATTCAAAGCAGGCGCGGAAGCACTTGCACCTATGGCACCCGCAACGAGGACCAGGTCCTGTATATTGACAATCCCATCACTGTTGACATCCGCAGGATTACTTCCAGATTTCCCAAGATTTGATGCGATCAATACAAGGTCTTGGATGTTAACAATATTATCCCCAGTGACATCCTCTTTGCGCCTTGTAGGTTCAGTGGCATCTGATATAGGTTCTTCAGTGGCATCTGATTCAGTAGAGGGATTGAGTTCCCATACGAGTACGGTGCCGTCATAACTCCCGCTTGCGAGGGTATTGCTATCCGGACCAAACGATACACTGTTGACCTCAGCCGTATGTCCAGCGAGGGTGCGGATCTCGCTACCCGTATCCACATCCCAGACCCGGGCGGTGCCGTCCCAACTCGCGGTTGCAACAATCGTTCCATCCGGACTATACGATACGCCGACGATCGACCCTTTATGCCCGGTGAGCGTACGGAGATGCTCACCCGTGTTGGCATCCCACAGACGGGCGGTGCCGTCATAACTCCCGCTTAGGATGAGCGTTCCATCCGGACTAAACAATACGCTGGCGACCCCAGCCGTATGCCCGGCGAGTGTGCGGAGATGCTCACCCGTATTGGCATCCCACAGACGGGCGGTGTTGTCATAACTCCCGCTTACAATGGTCATCCCATCCGGACTAAACGCTGCACTTCTGACCCAATGCGTATGCCCTGTGAGCGTGCGGAGCTCATTACCCGTGGGCACATCCCACAGACGGATGGTGTTGTCACCACTCGCGGTTGCGATGAGCGTCCCATCTGAACTAAACGAGACATCCCTTATCCAATCCGTATGTCCTCTGAGCGTGCGAAGTGGACCACCCGTGTTCACATCCCACAGACGGGCGGTGTCATCATAACTCCCGCTGGCGAGAATGGCACCATCCGGACTAAACGATAGGCTGTTGACCTTATCCCTATGCCCGGTGAGCGTGTGGAGATGACTACCTGTGTTGGCATCCCACAGACGGACAGAGTGGTCACCAGCCATCCAACGGCCGATTCGGTCACCACTCCCACTTGCGAGGGTGCTGCCATCCGGACTCAACGAGACGCTGGCGACCCCAGCCGTATGCCCCGTGAGTGTACGGAGGGGATCACCCGTGCTCGCATCCCACAGACGGACGGTACCATCTTCACTTCCGCTGGCGAGGGTGGCACCATCCGGACTGAACGAGACGCTGACGATCCAATCCGTATGTTCGGTGAGCGTGTAGAGATGACTACCCGTGTTCGCATCCCACAGACGGATGGTGTTGTCACCACTCCCACTGGCGAGAGTAGCACCATCGGGACTCAACGAGACGCTGAAGACCGCAGCCGTATGCCCCGTGAGCGTGCGGATCGCGCTACCCGTGGTCGCATCCCAGACCTCGACGGTGCTGTCCCAACTCCCACTGGCGATCATCGTACCATCGGGACTAAACGAGACACTGTTGACCGCAGACCTATGTCCGGTGAGTGTGTGGAGATGGCTACCCGTGGTCGCATCCCACAGACGAACGGTGTTGTCGTCCGCACTCCCGCTTGCGAGGGTGCTACCATCGGGACTAAACGAAACGCTGAGAATCCCAGGCCTAATATACCTTCTGCTCGACTTCGTATGCCCCGTGATCGCGCGGAGCTCGCTACCTGTGTTCGCATCCCACAGACGGACGGTGTTGTCTGCACTTCCGCTTGCGAGAGTCGTGCCATCGGGACTCAACGAGACGCTGAAGACCCTATCCGTATGCCCCGTGAGCGTGCGGAGATGTGAACCCGTGTTCGCATCCCAGAGACGGATGTCACTGTCTTCACCCGCGCTGGCGAGGGTGCTGCCATCGGGACTAAACGAGACGCTATTGACCCCAGACGTATGCCCTCTGATCAGCTCGAGTGCTTCGCCTGTCTGTGCGTCGTAGATCCAAATACCGATACTACTTGCGACTGCCAGACGTGTGCCGTCTGGGGAATACTTTACTTCATTTATCTTCCCTTTGCCGAGACGTGCTTTAGCACTCTCGGGTAATCCCAACGTTGCGTCGTCTTGTGCGAAGGTGTTTGCCACGACAGTAAATATCGCCAAAAGTCCAACTAAAATCGAAAATAGTGTAGTTTTCACGCGTAATTTCTCCTTATAGGTTTTCCATATTCAGTTTTACCAAGATTTCGGTAACGGAGGGGTGAAATATTCTCTGTCCTTCGAGGACACCATAGCGTCTACTGAAAGCCTGAGTCTGGTATCACATCTTTTAACATCAAGTAGGGCAATAGGGTTTACATCGTACATCATTAAAGACAGATTTTAAGTCGGAAAAGGTGGAACATGGAAAAAATTGTATATCTGACTATAAATGTTGCGAAGGGAGGCTAACTTTCACGGAGGCTTCACGGAGGTTTTGCGGACGTAGGCGTGACGTGGGTCGCCAAAATGCGTTATACTGTCTCTCCGTGAAAAACGAATGTGAAAATAATATTAACGTATTGTACCAGTGTTTCTATGGTAGATTTTAGGTGGGAAGGGACATTAACTATATCCGGTGCGGTTCGGAAACCGCACCTACCGGACCTGGAAAAACAGAGATTACCGGTGGAATCGACGTTCCAATTCATCGCGTCCCATCTCGACGATGATAGGACGTGAGTGCGGACAATTGAATGGGAGTTTCGCCTCGGAGAGTTCCTTGATGAGGTTTATCATCTCTTTGGTATCCAATGTGTCCCCGGCTTTAACGGCCGATTTGCAGGCGAGTGTTATCAAGGCGTTATCGATCGCCTCTGGGATTTGCACGTCGGTATGGGGTGCTTCGGGAAGTTTGTCAAGCAGATCGGTGACGGTCTGTGCGGCGATACGGGTGGGTAAAGGCGACGGAATCGCACGAATGAGGACCGTATTCCCACCGAATTCATCCAGATCGAAGCCGAGTTTCTTGAAGAGGTCGCCGTGAATTTTGAGGACTCCAAGCTGCTGCGGTGTAACTTCTAAAGTTACTGGCAGTAGCAATCCCTGTACAGGAATCCCATCGGTTTCCACTTGGTTAACGAAACGTTCATAAAGGACGCGTTCGGCAGCGACGTGTTGGTCGATGAAGAAGATTTTATCTCCTGCCTCAACGACAATATAGGTTTTAAAAAGGTTCGCCTTGAGTTGGACATTCTCAAAGTCGAGTAGATTGAGACTTGCATCATCAGGCATTCGCTGCTGCGGTGGCTGCACAACAATCTCGGTAGGTGTAGACGGCGTATGCGCCCCCGAAGTCTGATCCGTGTCTTCCATCTCCTGAGATGTGACAGACGGCGTTTGCATGCGCTGCGATTGTGGGATAGGCGTTGTCCGTTGCCCTCTCCCAACAACGGTTGGGGACCCCGGCGTGGAAATCCGTTGTGATAGGTTTGTATCGCGTCTTTCAGTGTCTCCTTCGGATTGCGTCGATTCAATGGGGGTCTCAATTTTGGGGATATATTTCGCCCTGTGGACAGCGTCACGCAGTATCCGGACGACACCGCTATAAATCGTGCGCTCGTTCCGAAAACGCACCTCAATTTTGGCGGGATGCACATTTACATCAACCGTCTCCGGTTCCAGCGTTAGGAAAAGCAGAGCAACAGGCTGCCTGTCCTTAGCAACCATCGCGTTGAGTGCCTCTGTCAATGCGGCACCGATGATACGGCTGCGTATGGGTCGCTGATTGAGGAAAAAGAGTTGATACTCGCGATTCGGCTTCGTAAATTCGGGTTTACCGAGCAGCCCGTACATCTTCAGGTCAGGGAGTTCCTCTGTAAATTCAATGAGGTTTTCAGCGAACTCTCTACCGTAGAGGAGTCGCACGCGTTCGAGATATGAATCACAGGAACGGACATCAAGTATTGATCTGCCGTTGTGCGTCAGCGAAAAATGGATATTCGGATGCGCGAGTGCCGCCCATGTCACCTGATTTGTGATATGATTCATCTCGGTCGTATCGGTTTTGAGGAATTTCAGACGTGCGGGGACATTGTAAAAAAGGTTGTTAATTGACATGTGGGTGCCGGGGGAACATCCGCTCTCTTGCACAGAACGGAAAACGCCACCTTCAACGTCCACCTTTGTGCCCTCAAGCGCGTCAGCGGTGCGAGTGAGGAGCTCAAATTGTGAAACGGAGGCGATACTTGCCAGAGCCTCGCCGCGGAACCCAAAGGTTTGAATATGCTCAAGGTCCTCTATACGCCCCACTTTGCTCGTCGCGTGGCGTTCCAAAGCGAGGAGTGCGTCCTCGCGTTCCATACCGGCACCGTTATCAGACACGCGTATGAGCCGTTTCCCGCCTGCCCGAATTTCAACGCGGATCGAGGAGCTTTCTGCATCTATAGCGTTTTCAATGAGTTCTTTGACGACGGATGCAGGACGCTCGACGACCTCGCCTGCGGCGATCTTATTGGCAACATCTGCGGAAAGTATTTTAATTTTTGCCATATTTTAATTTTACCTTGCGGATTTTTAATTTTACCTTGCGGAGAAACAGAGTGCGTTTGGAACTTTGACGCGCCTTCCTCATATCCGCCTGCGCCGTTGTTGCAGGCTACCGAATCGATGAGACTTCCAAATCCCGTCAAGTCTTACGCGATTCTGCCTGATACAAGTAGCAGTGGCACGAATGCGTCTGTGTAAAATTGGTTGCGTCCGGATATTCGTCTTTACACACGGGCATCACTTCCGAGCAACGTGGATGAAAATGACACCCCACTGGACGATTGATTGGCGAAGGCACGTCACCCTCCAACCGAATTTTTTCAACACCCGTCTGCTCATCCATCTTCGGTACGGCGGAGAGGAGTGCACGTGTATAAGGATGCTTGGGTGAATCGAAAATCTCCTCTGTTGTTCCACGCTCAACAATTCTACCGAGATACATCACTGCCACTTCATCAGCAAAGTACTCAACAACGGCAAGGTTATGCGTGATGAAGAGGTAGGTGAGATTAAAATCGACCTGTAGCGATCTCAACAGATTTAGTATTTGCGCTTGCACGGATACATCTAACGCGCTGGTCGCCTCGTCACAGACAATGAACTCCGGATCGACGGCGAGGCACCGTGCGATGCCGATACGCTGTCTTTGCCCCCCGGAAAATTCGTGTGGGTAGCGGGTTACCATATCTGGAGATAAGCCAACACGACGCATCAATTCTGCGACTCTCGCCCGCCGTTCTTCGTCGGATGCGCCAATACCGTGTGCCTGCATCCCCTCCTGAATAATAGCACCAACAGGCATTCGCGGGTTAAGGGAGGCGTAGGGGTCTTGGAAGATAATTTGCATTCTCTTCCGATACGGATGCATTAGTTGACGGGTGGTTGTAGCGATATTAGCACCCTCATAAACAATGTCGCCTTCGACGGGCACACCCAATCGGAGAATAGCTTTACCAAAGGAAGTCTTTCCGGATCCAGATTCACCGACGAGTGCGAGCGTTTTGCCGCTCGGAATATCAAGCGTAACATTATCAACGGCGTAAACATAACCGACTGTCCGTTTGAAGATGCCCTTCTGAATAGGGTAGTGGACACACAGATCCTTCACCTGAAGTTGAGGATGTGACGCTGTCGGTTGTTCTGAAGACTCTTCATTTTTTTTGTTAACCGTTGTTTCAAGTTCAAGTCTCGTAGTTGGAACCCTGGTAGAATTAAACGGCGGTTCAGGATTGTAAAGATGACAAGCAATATTGTGTTCGCTGCCGTTGACAGCGTGTAGCGTCGGAACAATGGTGTCGCATCCGTCCATGACTTTAGGACACCGATCAGCAAATCGACAACCGTCATTATACTCGGTTGCTTTCGGGACTCTACCGGTAATCGTGTGCAACTCCGTTCCGCGTTTATCTCGCGCCGGTGTCGATTCGAGGAGTTTTACCGTATAAGGGTGCTGCGGCGTTTCGTAGAGTTGCTCCCACGTCCCCATCTCAGCAATCTTTCCGGCGTACATAACAGCAACTCGGTCAGCGACGTTGGCGACAACCGCCAAATCATGCGTAATTAGGAGGACTGCCATCTGCAATTCTCGTTGGAGACGTTGGATAAGTTCAAGGATCTGTGCCTGTATGGTGACATCGAGTGCGGTTGTCGGTTCATCGGCGATAAGGAGTCCCGGACGACAGGAGAGTGCCATAGCAATCATGACACGCTGTTTCATACCGCCAGACATTTGGTGTGGATATTCGTTGTAACGGGCGGCAGGTTCTGGAATGCCGACGAGGTCGAGCATCTCAATTGCCGCATTCCTTGCAGCGGAACCATGAAGGTCTTGATGTTCCTGGATTGCCTCTGAAATCTGGTTACCGATGGTGAAAACAGGGTTGAGACTGGTCATCGGTTCTTGGAATATCATGGCGATGTCGTTGCCTTGGATCTTCCGCTTCTCAACCTCAGACAAGCGTACGATGTCTTGCCCCTTATAATAGATAGCACCATCAGCAACGAACCCAGCAGGTTGCGCAACGAGCTGAATTATAGAGAGCGCGGTGACGCTTTTCCCACAACCCGACTCCCCGACGAGCGCGAAAATTTCGTTCGGTTTGATGTCAAAAGAGATGCCGTCAACGGCACAAGCAAGTCCTTCGGGAGTGCGAAAATAGGTTTTGAGGTTCTGTACGCTAAGCAATGTGTCGTCCATGAGATTACTATAGCACAGAATTTTGTGAGCGTCAACGGAAATTGAGAAAAGAAATAAGAGTTGATTTTTTCTTAAATTTGGGGTATACATAAGAAGGGAGAAAATAAGTAGCGCGCGTAATAGGGATTTACGTTATTACCAGCAGGAGACACAATTATGGTAGCACAGCGTTTTTTGACGGCAGAACAAGGCGTTGAACAACTTCTGAAAGCAACGCCACCCCTCCATTTCAATGGGACGACAAAAACGGAGTGGCAAGAATGGAGAAGAAGATTCCGGCGTAACCTCGTCAAGGACCTGGGACCTTCGCCGGAAGCATTGCCATTGGAAGTCGAAGTCTTAGAGGAGATAAAGCGGGACGGTTACACACGGAAAAAGATAATTTTTAACCCAGATCCATTTTCTTCAATCCCGGCGTATGTTTTAATTCCAGAAAGTGCGAGTGCGAAGAATCCAGCACCTGCAGTATTATGTGCACATGGACACGGCGTTGGTAAAGATGGGGCAGTCGGGATTGTGGAGGACTACCAGAAACAGTACGCAGTGGAATTGGCGAGGCGCGGTTTTGTTACATTAGCACCCGACTGGCGGTGCTTCGGTGAACGAAAGGACAGAGACGAGTGGGTGCGCCGTCCCAGTCGCGATGGATGCAACGTTGCTTATCTCGCCTACGGGTACTTCGGTTATCAACTGATGCAACTGAATATCTCAGACGGACAACGGTGTTTGGATTATCTCCAGTCGCTCCCCGAAGTTGATGCCCGGCGTTTAGGATGTATGGGATGTTCATTCGGTGGCACCATGACGACCTATATTTCCGCCCTGGACCAGCGGGTGAAGGCATCAGTCATTGTCTGTTACCTCAGCACATTGACGGATGCATTAAATGACAGGGGACGTGGGAATACGTGCGGTTCACAGTTTATGTTCGGGCTTCGGAAAGCCGGTGATATCGCTGACGTAGCCGGACTCATTGCCCCGCGAGCATGTATGGTGCAGATCGGTTCCGACGATACATGTTTTATCGAGTCAGACGCTTTAGCGGCGTTCGGACAACTCGAGAACATCTACGCAGCATCAGGACAACGCGACCGATTGGTGTTGGATCACTTTCAGGGTGAACACGAGATTGATTTGGAAACCGGGATTGCATTCTTAGAGACGCAGTTGTGAGGATAGCCATCAGGACGGATTTTTTTATTCCTCACGCCTATACCTCAAACAATCGTAGATAATCGTCAAGTGTCTCAACTCGGCGGATACAGGTAAAGTTATCGCCATCCACAAGATACTCCGGTGGACGCATCTTTAAATTGTAGTTGGAACTCATGGCATGACAATAAGCCCCCGCATCGCAAACGACAAGTCCAGCACCTTCATGAGGTGTAGGAAGTGTACGCGTTTTGCCCAGAAAATCTGCGGATTCGCAGACGGGACCGACGATGTCGTACGTTTCAACCGCGCCATCAATCGGTTCTATAAACTGGATATGCTGATAGGCATCGTAGAGACTCGGTCGGATAAGTTCTGACATACTACCATCGGTGACGATGAAATGCTTGTTACCGTTGGTTTTCACACCGGTGACACGATTGACAAAGACAGAAGTATTGCCAACGAGAGAACGACCGGGTTCAATAATGAGTGTAATCTCGTTAGGTAGCAGATCACGGATGGAATCAATGAGATCGGACGGTGTCGGAATCTCCTCACCCGTGTGTTCATAATCGATTCCCAAGCCACCGCCAATATTGAGATAACGCGGCGAAAACCCCTCCGCTTGAATCCCACGTATGAAAGCGAGCATAATTTCAGTAGCGTCTCGGAAGATCCGCACCTTCTTAATCGTTGACCCTAAGTGGCAGTGGACCCCTACTAAATTTAATAATGGATCCTTGCGAATTTCGTTTAAAAACCAATCAAGCCGCTCATTGCGGATACCGAACTTGGAATTCTTCATGCCCGTAGAAACATACGGATGCACCTGTGGATCCACATCCGGATTAATACGGATGAGGACATTGGCAGGTTCGCTGAGGTCTTTTGCCGTCTGCTGAATGTGCGCTAAATCGAATTCGCTGTCAATGTTAATCAGTACACCGTGCTCAACGGCGAGTCTGAGTTCTTCAAGCGTTTTTCCGTTGCCATTTAGGATTGTCCGCTTCAGATCGAACCCTGCCGCGAGTGACATCTGCAATTCGTTTCCGCTAACAAGGACAGCACCACTACCAAGCACACTGAGGCGTTTGAGTAGGGCGAGATTGTTGTTTGCCTTAATCGCATAGCCGATAATTGAATCGATTCCGTCAAGTGCTTTCTGATATGCGGTGTAGTTCGCCTCCAATTGCGCGAGGCTGTAGAGGTAAAATGGACTGTAGGGCACCTGCTCTTGAATGTCTTTAACTTTCAATTCTTCGCAGTAGAGGTACCCGTCTTTATAGTGAAAACTCATCTGTTTCCGAATAGGCTCCTTTTAATATTCGCGTTTGTGCCAGTCGTCTTCAAAGAGGTTGAATGCCCCTTCACGATATGGATGTTCAGCGATGAGGTCTTCATTCAACTCCATACCGAGTCCAGGTCCATTAGGCAGACTAAAATAGCCGTCAATGACTTCGGGACACCCGGTGGCAGCCTCTTTTACCCACGCTTCAGAGAAATCGTTGAAATGTTCCTGAATTTTGAAGTTAGTGGTACCCGCGGCAAAGTGTAAAGCGGTTGCTGTGGAGACAGGTCCACCGACGTTATGCGGCGCTACCGTCATATAACACATATCGCCCATCGCCGCGATCTTCTTGGTTTCCAAGAATCCACCTGTCTGGGTAATGTCAGGCTGTAGGATATCCGCCGCTTGTAAGTTAATCAATTCCCGGTATTCATACTTGTTGTGGAGCCGCTCCCCCGTGGCAACGGGGAGATTAATTTTTTCAGCAGCTTTTGCGAGTGCCGCGATGTTGTCCGGCGGCACAGGTTCCTCAACCCAACTCGGTTGGAATTTCTCCAATTCTGCAGAAATTTCGATTGCCATATACGGACTAAACCGCCCGTGCATCTCAACAAGAATTTCGACATCGGGTCCGACAGCATCACGTACCGCTTCAACGAGCCCAACAGATTTTAACTTCTCCTCATAAGAGAGTTCATAATAGCCAGCACCGAACGGATCGAATTTGAGTGCCCGATAGCCTTTTTCAAGTACACGTTTGGCGGCGGCGTGAAATTCTTCCGGTGAACGTTCAACACGATACCAGCCGTTGGCATACGCTTTGATTTTATCCCGGCAGGCTCCGCCGAGTAAGCGGTAGACGGGCTGGTTTAGTGCTTTACCGACAATGTCCCAGCATGCGATTTCAATAACGCTGATACCGGTTGCAACAATTTCACCGGCGCGACCATAATCGTCGCGGAACAGACGTTGATAGAGGTCCTCGGTGTTGAATGGATCGCTTCCGATGACATGCCGTCGTTTTGCACCATCAATATAGGCAACGAGTGCGTCGGTACGGTTGTTCATCCGCACTTCACTGACACCGGTTAAGCCTTCGTCGGTTTCAACTTTCACGAACGTTAGGTTGCGCCAACTGGTTCCCATGACAAGGGTTTTGACATCTGTAATCTTCATTTTTTAATTATGGACCTTACTCGCCTGCGCCGTTGTTGCAGGCGGCTCTTGTTAAAACCAAGCCCTTGTTGCATCTCAAAGGGCTCAATTAACCTTTTTTGTTAACTCCTTGCTTCCGCTTCGGAGACGCTGCGTTGCCCGCTTCTCTGTATGGGTGCAGATTCAATTGTGGGTACCTCTTCACCAGCCTCTAACATCCGGCGAATGAGCCGCTTGCGCATCACCGCTGTGACAATTTCGTGTGATTGCAATTCAATAAGGTTTCGCAACTCGTAGGGATCGGCTTGGAGATCATAGAGATATTGTTCGACATACCGGTTCGATCCGGCATCTGCACCGCCATTTTTATCGGGGGCATCCACACCATATTTCCAGCGGTGTGTCCGGACGGCACGCCCCACTTGTGCCTCGCTGATCTGGACGAAAACCTCCTCTTGCCAGTCATCTGTTTCCCCACGTAGCAGGGGTAGAATGGATTTACCCTGCATCTCACCCGGTACCTCCAAACCTGCGGCATCAAGGAGTGTCGGCGGGAGATCTACAAGACTTACAAGTTCTTGGACCTGTCCACCACCGATGAATTCGGGTCCGTGGAACGCCGTCGGAACACGGATGGAACTCTCGTGGCATGAGCGTTTATATTCGCCGTTGCGGGTTTTGAAATGACACCCATGGTCAGAAGTGAAAAGAATTACAGTGTTATCCAGCAAGTGGAGGCTCTTAAGGGCATCGAGAAGTCTGCCGAGTGCCTCGTCAAGCCTTTTCACCATACCGTAGTAGCCACCCAAGTGCTGATGCGTCGAACCACCGAGCGCGGCGAGATCCGGGGGTATCCATTTCCCAGTGTACCGTTCCCGATATCCGTCCGGCGGCGGATAATCATCCAGATGATTTTGGTGGTGCGGTTCAATGTATGACGTAAAGAGATAAAAGGGAGAACCCGTTTGATGCCGATCAACGTAACGTATCACGGCATCAGTGAGCGCGTCTACACGATAGCCGGGAAGGTCAACAGGTTTATTGTCGTTATCGTAGAGCGTTGTTTGATACGCGTCGGAAGTAAATTCGAGGGTGTTGGACGCTAACCAGTAGTCATACCCGCCTCGATGCTCAGTTGGCACAGGTCCCGGACCGGTGCCGCCGCTATAGAGATGCCATTTACCGATGTATCCGGTAGCGTAGCCAGCCTCATCAAAGTGGTGCGCGAGGGTCTTGAGGTTCGGTGATAGTGGGATACCGTTTCGGAAGCATCCGGTGCGAGTCGCGTATAATCCGGTTTGTAGACACGAGCGGGCAGGTCCACAGACGGGTTGACATGTAAAAGAGCGGCGGACATGTGTCCCCCGCTGTGCCATCCGGTCAAAGTTGGGCATTAAGTCAAGTGGATTGCCGTGCAAGCCGGAGGTGTCCCATCGCTGTTGGTCGGTGAAAAAAACGATAACATTCGGTTGATTTGTATTATTTTGTGGCATTTTTCAATATTGGATATCCTCGATTGTTTTTGCGTGGATAACTTTCTCAAAGAATTCATCGAGTTGCGAAATGTGGTGCAGTACCGTTGCCTGATCGGTGCCCAGACGATCCCCGACTTCAACATCCGGTGTATTCAATGCTAAGGCTGCCAACCCATGTGGAAACTCACCTGTGATATGCTTGAACACTTCGTCATAGTATGGCATAGGAATATTATATCTGTCTTTCTCTCCGAAAGTCAATCCTTTTTTGAGGTTATACCAATTCTAATTGATGATTCCTCTTAATATATAGCGGATATAGCGGCGTGAAAATACCGAAGGGAGTTCAGAGGAGTTCAGAGGAGTTCAGAACAAAAAAGTGCACTCTTTCCTTTGAAAGCTGGTAAAAAGTGCACCCTTCTGCAAAGAAATCAGATTCTCAGCGTAAGTCTCCGGGAACGAGACTCAACCTAACCTGTCCTGAGGACAATACCAATTTCTTCCATTTAATCAAACTAAAAGGGAACGAACGGATCCAGGGATTGTAATCCATTCATATTTGAACTTAACCTTATTACACATAATGTTACATTCAAAAAATTATGTGTTATCATCAAGAGGCTCAACTTGCGTAAATGTGAAAAATATTGCGTTTTCAACACATAACACGCGAAATATTGCGTTTTCAACCCTTGATGATATAATTTTACCCTATTAAATGCTTTTTGTCAAATTAAAATTACAAAATATTGCGTTTTTTGCGAAAAAAACGCATAAAAACGCATAAAAACGCATAATTAGTCAAAAAGTGCTAATTTTTCAGAAAAGAGTGTAAAATGGAGAATAGTTATCGGTTCGGATTTTCTACGAAAATCCTTTCAGTTTTCGGTAAAGAGGTGTTTTTGCAAACGCTAAAGTCCAATGCGAAGAAAGTGTTTCCCTCGTTTCGCAAAAGTCTCTTGTAACTGAAGATTGGTAACTGAAAATGGAGCGCAGCGGAAGGCACTGACAACTATTAAAGGTGAGAGGACAACGGGAGAGTTCCCAACACTCTCCCGCTACCCTTTTAATTTGATTAAATGGAGGAGATTAGCGTCGTCCTCAGGACGGGGTTAAGTTTAACCTCTCTCCAAGAGGTTAACTTAATTATGCACTATTTACGCAAAAAAGTCAAGTAAAATTGCAAATTAGTTGTAGGAGGGTCGAAAATATCCCAGCAAAAATCTTTCGATTCCTGACGCTTGTATCTTTCGCTAACGGGGTTTTTGAACCTCGTCTTACACGCCCTGCTGATCCCTCACATCTTCGTGTTCTTGTGTAGGAATGTAACATTATGTGTAATAAGGTTAAGTTCAAATACTGAATGGATTACAATCCCTGGATCCGTTCTTGGTTTTAGATGGCAAAGAGGCCATCAGCCATCAGCGGTCAGCAAAGAGGGTTTTCGTTTAGCAAGAACCTCTTACTGACAGCCGACAGCCGACAGCCGACAGCCATTATAGGTTTATGTTTACAAATTTTTATTCCATAAGAACAAGGAGATAGAACGAATGATGTCTAATAAATGGGCATTTTCCTTGACAAGTTTAATTACGATTTTTGCATTTGCTTTTGTGGCATCCACTGCGATGGCAGGGTTTGATATAAAACTCAACGCAGATGATCAGGATGTCAGTTTTGCGGATGGGATTCAAGTGCCTTATGGGGAGGCTGTTGAGATTAAGGTTACATCTCCAGAGGTTGTGAATCTTGGTACTCAAACTACTACCGCAGAGGATGGAACTGGTGCTTTAGAAATACTGCCCGATTTTACTATTGTCTCCTATAATGCATTTGGCGGCACAGTGTTCGCTACTGGTACTATTGAAGGTGCATTCAATACTTTGGGTGTTGAGACTGTTGTTGCTAATGGTAAGAATTTCAAGATTACTGTAGTTTCTGTTCCTTCACCTGCAGCCAATGCTAGCGCTGATGCTATAGTCGAAAAGGTTGTCATAACGCTAAAGGCTGATTCGGTAGATAAAGTCGATGATGCAACGAACAAAAACACCAAGCAAACCCTCACACTTAACTATGTTGGTGGAACTGAGACTGATGCCGATGGCGCAGGCACACTCAATACCGGCCAACCAGGCGTTGCCTCTATCATGAGAGCCGGTAATGAACTCCGCCCTGTCACAGGTGCTAATTTTGACGTTATTATCACACTCACTGAAGAGGCTCGAAAGGGTGAATTCAAAAAGGATAAGATCGAGGTCTCAAACGCAACCGCTGCGGATCCTGTTCTTTTAGATATGATACCCGCTCCAACGACAATTTCTACTACGAATCTCGGAGCCAGTGGTCGTGACGGGATGCTGTATCGCTACGTTGTCACAATTACGCCGAAGTATGAAACCAAGGATAACATCGTTGTAAAGGTGAAAGCGTTTTATGATCAGGAAAAGATGCCAGATGAGAGGAAGATGTATGAGCCTCCTATCCTCGAAACTAGTTATAAAGAAGGCATGGATAAGCTCACCGTCAAAGTCGGTAAAGAGGATCCGCCAGACAAGACTGCCGGTATTGAAGTCAAGCTTCTCAACGAAGGTATCATTCCCAAAGATGGCTACTTGGTCGTTGCGAAAGACAGAGCGAGTTCCGCGGTTCGCGATCCGTCTGCGACTGCCGATGGTGATGATCCGAAGGAAGTGCCATCCACAACGAATCGTCAGCCTTTCGGACAGACGTATAACATCGTAGCGGGTGGTGATAATTTACCGAACTTAGAGACGTTTCTGACCAACGGTGGCACGATTGACCTCGTAGTATCTGCTGAGGGAGCATCTACTGGGGATTTAGTTATCAGTGAAATCATGTGGGGTTCTGATGCGAGTATCAACCCAGATAGTTTCAAGAGCCAGTACATAGAAATCCGTAACACCTCTGGTTCGCAGGTTACGATGGGTGATGGAGACCATAAGTTAGTGTTCTATCCTGCTGGTGCGCCGCTTCCGGATATGAGTGTGGCGGCGAAAAACATCCAGGACCGTGTTGGCACCGTGGGTGCGAGCGGCTATTGGTCGGTTGCTGGCAAGGGTCAAAGCGGCAGAACAGGTGTAGAAGAAGCCCCTGGTGATGTCGTTGCGGTAACACCGACGCAGGCACTGATTTCGATGCAGCGTGTGATTGATGCGGCAGGCGTTGCTGCCGATGGCACGCTGGCAAGCAGTTGGGCAGCGTCTTCGCCCCCGGGTGTGAACTTCGATCCGAATAAGGAAGGCATACGTATCGGTTCACCGGGGCGCGCCCCTGAGTCGTATCCAGTGGCACCGACACCTGAACCGGAGCCAACTCCCGCACCTGTTGTTCCTGTTGCTGAGGCGGAAGACATCATGATTACTGAAATCATGGTGGATACCGGCGGCGGACGTCTCCCACAGTGGATTGAACTGACGAACGTCAGTGGTGCGGAAGTCAGCCTCGCTGGATGGTCTCTGATGATCAGTAACGCCAAAGCCGATACGGATGCCATTGGTGCTAGCGTGGACATTAAACTAAGTGGCACGCTCGGTGTCGGAGGCGGAACAAATGCCGGTGGCACGCTGGGCAAATCTCTTCTGATCGTTTCAAGGGATCATCGCAGCTCCAGCAACCTCGAAGGTAGTACGCGTGTTATGGATATCTCAGGCGATGTCGGTGGAAGGGGAAGCTATAAGCTTATCAGTGATATGGCGTTCATGATCGCACTCGTCCCGCCGCAAAAGACAGGTGTATTGACGTATGGTGATACCGCAGGCAACCTAGATGCTACAGAAGCCTGGGAGATTCCGATGGCTGAGACCGGTCGGAGTTCCTTGATCCGTCGTGAAACAGATTACAAACCCGAGACACCAGGACACATTCCGAGCAAGAACTTTAGTGGCACATCTGCCACCGGTTGGGTGCTCGCTTCCGGCACGTCACTGGTCTCTGGACCGGCAACGTGGTATGGCAGCGATGAAGACGCTGGCACACCTGGCTATGACGCTGGTGGACCGCTACCCGTGGAACTTTCACACTTCCGTCCCGCACGTGATAAGCAGACTGGGGCAGTCGTGATTACCTGGGCAACGCAGTCTGAGTTGAACAACGCTGGATTCTTCATCAAGCGGAGCAACCAACGCAACGGTCAGTTTGAGGTTGTCAATCCCACAATGATCCCCGGTGCAGGCACAACCAGTGAGAAGCAGTTCTATACCTACACGGATACAACTGCGCAACCTAATGTCGTATACTACTACCAAATTGAAGACGTCTCCCTTGACGGGAATCGTCAGACGCTGACCCGTGGCATTCGCCTGAAAGGGCATATCGGTGCTGCTGGCAAAGCAACCACCCTCTGGGGTGAGTTGAAGTCGTCCAATGAGTAGTAGGAACAAAAAGGTTATTTCAGGGATAAAATTTGTTTGAACTAACCTTAACCACAAGAAAGGGTGATGCTTAGCGGCATTGCCCTTTTTTGTTTTATAGTAAAACCCATAATTAAGTTTACACTCTGTAATGTGGCGAGGTTAGGAAACCTCGCCAGCAATGTGGGTTTTGTGTTTTCAAGAGCGTGCAAGTATTTTCGGGCTTTACTATAATTTGTCCCAAAGAACCGAATGATTTTGTTCTCTGATCAGGAGCATTTATAGTAGAACCCGTAATTACTTATACACCGACAGAGAGGCGAGGTTAGAAACCTCGCCAGCGAAACGGTGGGACCTGTTTATCAAAATGTAAACTTATTTTCAGAAACTACTATAGTTTTCCCGCAAAAAATGCGGAGCGTCCTGATAAGGGGCAAGGAATGCCATAAGGCATTCATACCGTTGATTCTGATTCTTTAGGGGTTTTTCAGACAAAAAACCGAAAACTGAATAGTCCTATCTTCCTATACCCATATTTTCCGATTTTCCTCTTTGACACGGGTTTTGAAATGTGTTAGACTTTATGATAGAAGTTGAATGCGTCTGCCTCTGAGGCGGCATCGGTTTCTCAAGAGGAGGAGAGATGTTTAGAGACCGAGACCTTCGGGAGTTGTCGGAGATTTCGAGCAGCCACTTCCCCGATAGGAGTGCGAAATGGTTGCTTCGGCAGCGAGAACACCTCCAAGCACTCCTTGAAATGCTTGAAGGTGAGATCGCCGATGCGCTTGACTTTGCGCGCGTTGAGCAACTCAACCGGAGTTTCATCTCTGATGAACTGCGGACCCAAGAATCGGATATGGTCTTCCGTATCCCGTTTCGGGTGCCGGCTGAGACAGCCAAGGAAGTGATCGTCTATCTGCTTATAGAACACCAATCCAGCGTCGATCGGTCTATGGGGTTGCGGCTGCTGTCTTACATGACCCAGATATGGATGGAGGAACGACGGCTCTGGGACGAAGAGAAACGCCCACAGGCAGACTGGCGCGTGACACCCATCGTGCCGATCGTCTTTTACACCGGCACGGGAGAATGGAAAGCACCGCTGTCTCTGACGGCTCTCATGGACATCCCTGAAGTTCTCAAACGGTTCGTCCCGACTTTCGACACCCTGCTCCTCGATGTCAAAGCCACTGACCCCGAAGAACTCACACAAACAGGGCACGCCTTCGGATGGTTATTGACCGTCCTGCAGCACGAGACATCCGAGACACCCGTCATGCGGAAAGCACTCATCGACGCTTTAGACGGACTCCGGGACGCGCACACACACGACGCAGAGGAATATACGCGCGCCATCTTGTATCTCTTCCTCCTCATCCTACACCGCAGAGACGCAAATGAACATCAACTCTTACTTCGTATCCTCGCTGAAGAGCATACACAGAATCAGGAGATCGTCAATATGGCTGAATCCATCATTGAAATCAGCGAAAAACGCGGACTTCAACAGGGGCTTCAACAAGGCATTGAGCAAGGTATTGAGCAAGGTATTGAGCAAGGCATCGAGCAAGGCATCGAGCAAGGGGAAACCCGCGCCAAACAGACAGCCCTCTTGAAACTTCTCGTCCACCGGTTTCAGAACGTTCCCGAGGCAGTGGCAACACAGATACATGCCCTCACCAATCTTGCTCACCTCGATACCCTCTTTGAGAGGGGATTGACCGCAGATAGCCTTGACGAGCTCGACTGGAACCTCGACGCTGATGCCTAACGCGCCTGCCGAACGTCTCGCCCTGTTCAGAAGAGCAAAGCCGGTGAAATCGGCAGCGGAACCCTCCAAAACATCGCCCCTGAAAAATAGTTTCATAAGACCAGAGGATGGATGCCCCGACGGCTGATGTTTATGAGCTTCCGGGTCATCCATTGACACACCCTATAGAGGGGTTCCATCAGCCGGAAAAAAAGAAACGCAGGCGCGGGGTAGAACCGTGCCTGCGTTTCTTTTTCTAAGAGGTATCGGAGACTACCTATCAGGGTCTAAGGCGTCTTGAAAGTCCCGAAAACGCTCTACTGAGAAAGCCTCGATATTCAACGCCTTGAGGCGGTCGAGGTCTTCAATGGCTTCGAGGGTGGGTTTCAGGGCATTGACATCGGCATCCGGGAAGCGTCGGGTGAGGATGGTCAAGGTGCTTTCAAGACTCATCTGCCGCGCCCCTTGTTCGATGCCTTGTTGTCTGCCTTGCTCTATGCCTTGTTGTAAGTAATGTTCTGCCATGCTTTGCATGAGTTCTACCTCCTGTTCTGAGAGTTTCAAAGCCTTTTGGTGCTCAGAGATGATCTGCTCTAAGGTGCTGCGTTCTTCGACCGACCGCCGATAGAAAACTAAGAGGTAAAGATAGTAGATCGCCTGCTCCCATGCCCCGCGCTCCGAGTCGCTGAGAGTGCCGAGATGTTCCCCGAACCGTTCTAAGGCAGAGACGAACACGGCTGTCTCAGGAACGTCCTCATGTTTGAAGACCGTCATGAGCCACCCAAAGGGGGTGTCGGTCTTCACGAGGTTCGCATCGGGTTCGGTCTTGACGCTGAGAAAAAGCGTCTCAAACCGTGGAAGAAAGCGCAGCAGTGCCTGCGGAATATCCATTAACGCCTCAAGCGAGGGCGGTGTTGGTTTCCATGCCTGTGAACCCGTGTAAAATACCACGGGGATGATCGGACGAAATCGCCACTCACTTTTTGGGACGTTCTCGGAGACCCACTGCTGACGCTGTTGATCCCAGACCTGACACATATAAAACAGCAACCGAAACCCCATCACAGGGTCTACCGTCGATTGATGTTCAATGAGGATGTAGATCAGCACCTCTGTGGCATCGGGGTCCCGGAACGGTAAGAGGAATACCAGATCCGATTCTTGTTCGCGCAGGTTATCGGCGATAAAAGTGGTGTTGACGCGTTCGACTTTGCTGAAATCCAGAGAACTCGACAGATCGCTACCGATGATTTCAAGCAGACCCCGCAGGTGATCCGGGTTCGATAACAGCCATTTCGCACTCCTATCTGAAAACTGACCCAGCGAGTCCCTGAAAAAAGAGACAACTTCGTTGATGTTCAACATATACCCTTATTATACACCCCTTCCCTCAGAAAAACAACTGATTTTTCAAGCGCGTGATTTGTTCCTTGACAACGGGACTTGAGGTGTGTTAGACTCTCTGAAGTTTCATCACCGATGAACTACGGACTCAAGAATCCGATATGGTCTTCCGTATCCCGTTTCGGGTGCCGGCTGAGACATCCAAGGAAGTGATCGTCTATCTGCTTATAGAACACCAATCCAGCGTCGATCGGTCTATGGGGTTGCGGCTGCTCTCTTACATGACCCAGATATGGATGGAGGAACGACGGCTCTGGGACGAAGAGAAACGCCCACAGGCAGACTGGCGCGTGACACCCATCGTGCCGATCGTCTTTTACACCGGCACGGGAGAATGGAAAGCACCGATCTCTCTGACGGCTCTCATGGACATCCCTGAGGTTCTCAAACGGTTCGTCCCGACTTTCGACACCCTGCTCCTCGATGTCAACGCCACTGACCCCGAAGAACTGACACAAACAGGGCACGCCTTCGGCTGGTTATTGACCGTCCTGCGGCACGAGACATCCGAGACACCCGTCATGCGAAAAGCACTCAGCGACGCTTTAGAAGCACTCAGGGACGCGCACACACACGACGCAGAGGAATATACGCGCGCCATCTTGTATCTCTTCCTCCTCATCCTACACCGCAGAGACGCAAATGAACATCAACACTTACTTCGTATCCTCGCTGAAGAGCATACACTGAATCAGGAGATCGTCAATATGGCTGAATCCATCATTGAAATCAGCGAAAAACGCGGACTTCAAAAAGGTATACAACAAGGCATCGAGCAAGGTGCGCGGCAAACGAGCGTTGAAAGCACACTTGCCATCCTCAACCACCGGTTCCCCACGGCGGCGGTCGATACGCTTGCCCCCGTCCTTGAAGCCATTGAAGACCTCGACCGCCTGAGGGCGTTGAACCTTGAAGCCTCTTTCACAGAGAACTTTGAGACCTTCCGCAAACGCTTAGACATCTCATAGCGCGCATATCCCTATAAGACGCGGGGGCCCGAAGCCCCCGCTTTCGTCAACCCCTGCGCGCTCGCACCCGCACCCGCTCACACTTCCACGCTTGCTTTCCAACCCCACCGATCTTCCCTGGCTGAATTTGGCGTGTCCCTTGACATGACCGGCGATGTAAGTCATGCCGATGGTTTGCAATTGGCGCATCCTGGATTACAGGAGGATGGTCGTATTGGCGCAGACAGTGATTTGACGTTCACGCTTAAATTTGCCGAGTACGTCTTAATAGACAAGGAGTTCCATAAGCGGTTCATATTCACTATTTATGATAAGGACGGGCAAATCGTTGTTCAGGATGGGACTGAAGACACGGGTGCACCCTTTGCAACGATAACAACCCTTGATCTTACGAAGTTAGTTGCCCCTGTACATACTGCAACGATGCCAACTGACTGCCATAGAAAAAGAGAGGTTTTTTTCAATGCAGAATTTATTTTTCAGAAACCGATTTGTGCTCGGCGTGCTGATGGTATGCGTGCTGGCGTTGGGGGTGCAGGGTAGCGCGGATGCAATGGATCGGTGCGACCGTCCAAAGATTCGCACCGAGTGTAGATACCGCACAGAACCTCGCCGTCGGTGGCGGAAAAGTCTACTGGACAGAAGCGACGGGTGAGAGGGGTGGCACGATCAACGCTGCGAACCTTGACGGGTCAGGGGTTACGGAACTTGCCTCAATCCTGGCTGTCCCGATGGGGATCGCTGTTGATATTGCGGGAAGTAAACTCTACTGGACGAACTCGCGTGGGAGAATCCAGAGTGCGAACCTCGACGGTTCCGGTATCACGAACGAGTTGCAAAACCTGCCGACTCCGATGGGAAGGTGGATATTTTGGAAGACTGGGGTCCCATCCTTGATGAAAATATCTTCGCGAAGTTTCTCACCGAAGGTATGAGCGGAGAAATGTAAAAAAATCAAAACTTCCAAGTCCAAAACGACTAATTCCGTTATAGTAGAACCTGTAATTACTTATACACCCATAGGAGAAGAGTCGGGAATCGGAGTTCCCTCCTACAGCGGGCAGGAAGCAGGGCGCGGGTTTCCCAAAATGTAAACTTATTTTCGGATTTTACTATAATTTATGTAAAATCCGGTGCGGTTCGGAATGCAGATCGCATGAATCAACTAAAAAACACAGATGTTCTCGGGCACAACCTAACGGGTTATGCTACAAAAGAGCATCATGCGTAAGTCCTGTAAGGAACAAAAGCATCTTGACCCTTCAGGGCACGGAACAGTCAAGGGGCATCCATGGCACATCGAAATCCAACAACGTTTAGGCTATTGTCCGGATAATCGCTAATGCGTTCGGCATTGCGAATCGTGTGCGCAGCACGATACCACGTTCCGCCCCGTAAGACGCGGCGTTCACCGGTATCAGGTCCCTTCGGATTCCTGAGCGGACCTTCAACATCTTGTCTATCGCTGTAGTAGGTTGGACTGTACCAATCCTCACACCATTCCCAGACATTCCCTGCCATATCATACAAACCGTAACCGTTGGGAGGAAACGTTCCAACAGGCGCGGGAAAAAGAAATCCGTCGTTTATATTGGCACTCCGCCATTCAAATTCTGTTTGGCTGTCAGCAAAGTTGGCACTTGCGTTATTGGGTTCGGTATCTCCCCATGGATAGCGTGCGCCTTCCAAGCCACCGCGCGACGCTTTCTCCCATTCCGCCTCCGTCGGTAACCGTTTGCCTACCCATTCACAGTAGGCAACCGCATCAAACCATGTTACCGTTGTGACGGGTTGGTTTGGGTGATTAAAATCTGGGTCATTCCACGGTTCGTAACCGTGCTTGAGAAGTTCATAGACAGCTGTATAGCCAATTCCGCGTGGAGCAGGGTGTCCCGTGGCAGCGACGAACGCTTGATATTCGGCGTTCGTTACTTCATATTGGTCAATGTAAAAAGCGTCAAGTTCCACAGCGTGTACTGGCACCTCATCAACATCTCCTGTGGTACTTCCCATCTGAAAGGTGCCTGCGGGAATCAGAACCATGCCTTCAGGCGGTTCGGATGCTTCCTCTTCGGAACAGGAAAGGTAGACAAAAACAAAGGCGAAATGGAGCAGGTACCACATCGGAAACCTCTGTCGAGCCCCATCACGCCTACTTTTTGAATTAGAAACTGTTCCAACTACAACCATACAAGAAACACAAACAACACTTAAGATGTTAGACTACCGTTCCGCTTTCACTTTGCCCCAGACGGTTGCGAGTTTTCCACGCGCCTGAACATCAAGTGCCTCATCAATGTTACCGCTTGCCTCTTTCACCTGATCCTCATCTAAAGCGACCGAAAACACTGCGATCTCATCAAGCAAACCGTTGTACCAGTGCCCGCTGCCACCCCGATGACCGAGCCTCAAATCCTGCTCTCCAGCAATTAATTTGCCCCCATGAGGTGCTGAATTTGCCAGATCGCCATCAATATAGATTTTGGCATTTTTGCCATCATAGACACAGACACAATGCGTCCATTTCTCAGGTTCGGTCGTACCGTTGCCAGAATTCATCACCTTATGGGCACCCTCGCCACCGACAGAAAGTGTAAAGTAAAAGTAGCGAGCACCACGGTTGACAAAGAGTCCGTAATTCTCCCAGGGTCCACCTTGTGCCCCGTTTGCCATCACACACAACCAACCATTGCCGGGGGCATCGTTCCAATTAACCCAGGCGGAAATTGTGACTTCATCGGCAATTGAGAGTGATTTAGAGCTTTTAATCAGCACATGGTTATCTCCGCCTTTGAATTCCATGGCATTGCCATATTTACCTTTGCCCTTTGCAAGGGATGCTTTCATAATCGTTCCGTGATTGCCGTGTTCTGAACCGTCCGTAACCTTATTGCCTTGAATGTCATCAAAAGACATATAGAGGGCAAGATCATCAAGGGGCAATTCTGCCCGCGTTGCCATAGGTAACAGGCAACAGAGTAAGACAGTTCCGATTATCATCAATCTCATTTGTCAAGCCTCCTCGCGGTCAATGTACCCAAGCCTAAAGACTTGGGCTTGTTAAGAGATCGCTAAACAACAATTGTTTAGCATTCCCAAAGCCCGCGTCTCGTGCTTCGTTCTTGTTTCTCGTTTCAGTGAGGGTGGTAACCCACCGCTCTCCACGATGGGCGCAAGCCGCCCGTAAGAGTATGTTTAATGCAGCGTTATGGTCTCGGTCTAAAGACGTGCCACAAGACTGACAATTAAAGGTTCGTATCGCAAGAGAAAGTTTCTTTTGCGATTTCTTACCGCAGCAGGAGCAAGTCTGCGAGGTATTCTTGGGATCAACTTGGTGGAAGTGCAGACCGTCTCTTTCGGCTATGTCTGCACACCACTTAAAGAAGATACCCCAAGACGCATCGGCAATGCTCTTGCTAAGGTGTTTGTTCTTTACCATGTTAGATACGCGCAAGTTCTCTGCCACTAACACATTGTTTTCTCGGTGGTGGTAGAGTTTGTAAACAAGTTTCCCGATAAAGTCTTTGCGTTTATTGGCAGTTCGTTCATGATGCACTGCGAGTTTCTGGTGTTGTTTTCGCCAACGCTGGCTGCCTTTTTTCTTACGCGAAAGGTCTTTAGAGTGTTTCCGTGTAAGTCCTTCTGCTTGGCGATACCAGCGAGGATTATCTTCTGTTTCACCTTCAGAAGTTGTCAAATAATGGGTCGTTCCCACATCTACAGCAATAGCGTCCGTCGGTTCAACCTTTGGAGTATCTGGCAACTCACAGGTGATATGTGCATACCACCCCGAGGCTTTTTTGACGATCGTAACTTCTTTCGGGTCACCTTCAAGCGGGCGATGCATGCGTATCTTGAGTTCGCCTAACTTCGGCACTTTCAAGCGGTTGTGCCTAAACTCGGTTTCTATGATTGGGTTCTCACGAACGCGTATCGTCTGTTTTTCAGTGTCTTTCGTCTTTTTACCAACGACTTTGGTATATTTGCGGAGACTCCATGTCAGAGAACGCACACGCGTTTTATAGCGAGGGTAACCTTTTTTCGCTGCACCCGCTTTACAACGTTTACGGAAAGCCGTAAACGCTTTATCGTTTCTGCGGAGCGCATGGTTCTGAAAATCTTGGGGAACTTCGCGGAAGTCATCATATTTCTCACGCGCTGCGGTGAGAAGGGTCTGCTGGTCAGAGAGCGACACAAAAACGCCTTCCGTCTCGGACGCAACGAGTCTATCGTGGCGAGCGGAGTTCTGAAGGTCGCAAAGGTGTGCCAACCACTTTTCTAATATTCTTTCTTCTGCCTGTGTCGGATACATAGGATATATAAATGTTAATCTCATGGACTATCAGGTATCAGGTATTTATCCCCTAATCAGTGGGAGGCAGACACGTTACCAAGCGGTAACGCTGATTATGTCTGCCAACCTGATACTTTCATTATACTACAATTTCGGACCCAGTGTCAAGGAAAAAATCAACGCTTTGGTCCTTTCCAAGAGGGCGGTTTTTCCTCCCAAACCTAAAGGATTGGGATTCCAAAACTGACAATTCCCTTGATTTATGTCAATTGTAGCAAATTCTTGGATAGCTGTCAAGCAGAGAATTAGCAGAAAGGAAAATATGGAACGCTTAGAAAAAACATTCGTTAAATCACGTAAGACCATATTATAGTAAAACCCGTAATTACTTATACACCAACGCAAGGGCGAGGTTAGAAACCTCGCCAGCGGCGGTGGGCTCTTGTTCACTGACGAACTGTAAACATATTTTTGGATTTTACTATAAGTCAACCATATCTCAAAGATCGCGACACTTTTTGAACGATTGTTTTCAACATCATCCAATTTTTTCCTTTCCGATAAGTTGACATTATTTTCGGATTAACATTTTCTGGGTTGCCGAGAAGTTTTTAGCAGTGAGGGTGTAGAGATAGATACCGCTGCTGACGGGTTCACCGGTCTGGTTGCGTCCATCCCAGTAAACGGCTTTGTCTTGCGAAGTATAGTCACCCGCGGGCATTCTTCCGAGTGAGAGGCGACGGACGAAATGCCCTGTGGGTGCGTAGATGTCTATCGTGACAGAGCTCTCGTCTGCGAGTCGGAATGGGATCCAGGTTTCTGGGTTGAAGGGATTGGGAAAGTTTTGTAAGAGTTGATTCTGTTTTACCGCCCCGAATGTGAGAAGCTGCTTCGCGTTGGGGTGAACACTGACGGTTTCTGCGGGTAGGAGTGCCTGGGCGTCCCAGATATGGATTTCTCCTGTTTCTGCGTATGAAAGCAGAAGTGTTGCGTCTCGACTCAGGGCAAAATAGTTTTCGATAGAAGGGGTGTCAAGTCGTCTGTTTCGCTGCCATTGCCAAATGTCGAGGTGCCACTCGCGGGCGGCAAAGAGATGCCGTCCGTCTGGTGTGAAGTGGGCAGGTGTGCCTGTATCGAGCGTTGTGAGCAGTTCGGGGTGCTCTGGGAGCAGTTTCCATATCTGGGTTTCTTTGGCGTTGGGGACTGCCAGCACGGCTGACCCCTCGGCATCAGCGGCGAAAGCGAGTTTTGCATCGCTGTAGAGTTTGGGGAGTTTCCAGGCGTATTCAAAGTTGAACGTCTCTCCATGGCGTTTCCACAACAGACACCAATATTGCCAGACGTTGTGGGTATACGTGCGGGTGGTGGCGGCGAGATATGCGTCGTTTTCACTGAACGTAAAGTGTGAACTGATGTCGATCTCGGGGCCATCTTCTGTCGTGAGTCTCTGAAGTTTCTCTGGGTTTTCGAGATCGAAGAGGAAAATGGAGTTGTATCCACGGGCGGCGACCCATCTCCCGGTTGAACTGAAGGCAATGTCAGAATATCCAGAGTTATACTGAAATCGGTTTTCAACAGCACCTGTGAGGGTATTACGGATTTCGATCCAAGGGTCTCGACCGATAGCGATTTTTTCACCGTCGGCAGAGATGGAGAATTCGCGAAAAAGGTTACCCTCCGCTGAAGTGAGTGTGCGCATTTTTCCTGAAGGCACATCCCAGGTCTTCATAAAATATCGAGAGACAGAGACAAAGGTTCGCCCATCGGGACTCAGCTGCTCGTCCCACCCGTAGACGAAATCCGCCCAAACGTTCAAGGACCGCTTGCTTTGAAGATCCCAGAAGACGACGGCATCCTCATAGTGTAGGAGCATCGTTTTGCCGTTTGGCGAAACGGCGAGGGTCTCGCAGTGATAAAAATCGTCGCCGAAGGTATCCATCTGTTTTCCGGATTCGACATCCCAGACACGGATATGATCATCCCAACCTTCCCAATGATCCTGACCCCTCCAGCGTAGTGTCCCCGTCCGTGAAGCGACATAGAGGTGTTGAGAGTCTCGACTGAAGACCATATCCGCAATGCGTCCAATACCACTTTCTTCTTGCCATAAGAGGCGTTGTGTTTCTATATCCCAAACATAAATCTCATTCCAATCTCTCTCAAACGTCGCAAGCCGTCTTCCGTCGGGACTGATCACCACATCTTCAACCCAGGCACCGGTGTGTCCTTGAAAATGTCCTTCTAATTGGCGTGTCTTAACATTCCACAACTCAACATCTGAACGATTTGAGGCGACGAAGAGGTAGCGACCCTCTCGACTGAAAACCGACGCATAATCCCGAGCGATCGATGTGCAGGTTGTCCCACCCCCGCGACTCGAATGGCATCGGTTGAAGCGGCGGCGTTCACCGAGCATCTTTCCTCGAAACGCACCGATTTGCCAGTTCCACAGATGAATCTCGTCGTTAAAAGAGAGGGCTAACAAAGCGTCGCTGCGACTGAATGTCGCAACATCTATCCGGGCTCGGATCTCCCATTGCGATACCTGATCACGGGCTTTGACATCCCAGATATTTATCGTTGTTATCCTTGAATCAATGGAATAGTTTAGGATTGCCAGATGTTCGGCTGTTGGGCTGATGAACACATCGCTGACATGTGTTGGGTAGAGTAGGCGTTCCCCGAATTCATCAATAATTTCGTTTGTGTATGGGTTAAGAATCTGGATGTGTGTTGGCACGACACGCACAAGGCGTTCATTGGAAAGAAAAGCGTGTTGTTCGGGTATCGGTGCTCCGATGGACCCGATGGGCTGAATCGCAAACGCGAGACATGGAAGACAAACAATGTTCATCAGGGCAATAGAGACGTGCAAACTTCGTCTGAAAAGAGTGGTGCGCGCTTTCATGGCAACCCTCCCATAGTTCAACAGTTGGCATACTCATAATCAATCACCGTTTGTGACGGTTCTATTGAACCCAAAGCAAATTTCGTGCCAAAAGCAATTCAAGCCCAAAACACTACTATAAACGGATTTTTTCGCCACTTTTGTCGGATATCTGGTTTTCGGCGTTCAATTTATGGACGGTTTTGTTGAAAAATATCACGACGCTGCACATTTTCGGGCAAACTCAGGAGTGCCGCGTTTACTCCGCTGGGAGTGCTTCGGCAGGTAACGCATCGGCTTCAAGAATGGCTCTACGCGTAATCCGCCAGAACGGACTTTCAGTGCCAACAGCCTGCCATTCTCCCGTAAAAGTCTTGACGACATAATCTTTTTCGGCATCATCAAGGTCATCGGGAAAGATTGGGTTGCGGCTCCAGTTGGTGTATGTGACAGGTTCGCCACTCTCCCATTGCCAGTGTCCCTCGGTTTCAACATCACTCAGCCCGATCCAAAAGGGGTCGGGGTCAAAAAGTCCTTCAAGCCACCGCTGTTCCCTCTCGTCGTTAATAGAGACGAGATAGGCATTTTCTGCAGTTGCCAAGGCTTTTGCTTCCTCAGGTCCATCAACATAAACCTCTTTGTAGGCGTGTCCATTTTCAGGGTTGACGACCCAGACCCCTCTGCGGTCGAAGGCCGGCGGTGTCGGTGTTTCTACATCTTCCGCCACGGGTGGAATCGGTGGACTCTCAAACATCAACAGGAGATTTTCGCGTCGTTCCCCGGCGTTGAGCAGAAACGGCTCCGACGAGACAGAAAGGTCTTGATATGCGACGGTAACGGTATACAGACCGTCTCCAGAAACATACTCCGTGAAGGTTCCATCGGCATCTGTCTGCGTACCCCCACTTGAATGTCCACCGCCGCTGCCATCGAGATCCCTTTGCCTCACACTTATGCCAATGGCTGCGTCTGCGAGTGGGGCACCGTCGTTGAACACGATACGTCCCCGAATCCGCATACGCGGACGCACTAAAACCTCAACATTTTGGATGTGCACCCCGGGCGTGATCGTAAAGGTGATGCCACCAAACGTGTAGGGTGGCTCCTGATGGTAAGTTACCGCCCCTATTTTGATGGAGAGGATCTCATCTTCGGGTTCAACGTAAAATTGCTTCTCCGTCTCTATATCAAAGGGTAATATTAATTGAACGTGCCCCGGGGTAATGCCGATGAAAGAAAAAGCCCCCTCCGCGTCGGTCTCTGTTTCTAAGGGTTCTATCCACTCTACCTCATCTGCATCATCAGCAAACATGACAGGTTGAATCGCTAACGAGAGTCCTGCAATTGCCTCTCCCTCTAATCCCAGAACGCGACCCGAAAAACCCACCGTGCCATCTTGAGTCCTGCCGTCTGACACGGCAGAGAGAACAGGTTGCCGAAGGTCACTACAGCCTGGAAATAGGCAGACCGCAATAACGAAGAAAAGTACGATGCCGATGAATGGATTTATTAATTGCCCATCGACACGCCTTTGTATAAAATCTGAACGCTTCATCGTAAATATCTCCTATTTTTGGCACTTCATTACTTTTTCAACGCCTTCTGCGAAATAAAATGTAGGTGGCATGTCTGCATCCTTATGTGATCCTACCCAAAGACGCAGACGATGCCCATCGGTT
This sequence comes from Candidatus Poribacteria bacterium, assembly GCA_965232545.1. Lineage (GTDB taxonomy): Bacteria > Poribacteria > WGA-4E > WGA-4E > WGA-3G > WGA-3G. The sequence goes on along the minus strand of OZ246979.1, from coordinate 4,054,723 downwards.
TTCGCACCCCCGCCCCTTATTCTAAAATCTGGAGTTCACCGTCTCTGGCGATCTGTAGGATCGGGTCATAGACGGCTTCACCGTTTGTGTCGAAGGAGAAATCGCCTAGGATCGTTGGCACCGCCAGTGTCTCCGCGAGTGCGTCTCGAATGGCGGCGGCATCGGTGGCAGCTGCGTTTTCAATAGCAGTATTGAGAATATAGAGCGTCGCATAGGATTGTGCCGCCCACGCGTCGGGAGCCTGCCCGTACGTCGCCATATAGTTTTCGATGAAAGCTGCGTTGCCGGGTGTCTGTGCGTCCGGCGACCAGCCTGTGAAGGTGATAACCCCCTCGGCAGCAGCACCGGCTTTCTGAATCTCGACGACCCCGAGATCCGGCAGGATAATGGCAGCCGTGATCCCTAGGGCGCGTGCCTGCCGGAGGATCTCAGAGGTTTCCAGGGAGAGCGCAGAGATAAAGAGGGCGTCTGCCTTCTGATCCTTGATCCGCGTCAACTGTTGTGTGAAATCGGTATCCCCGGTTTCAAACGTCTCCTCGATGACGGACGTCAGCCCCACGGCTGCGAGTGCTTTTTTCATCTCTGCGTGGCTACTCGTCGAATAGACATCGATGGCATCATAAATCGCCGCGGGGTTCTCGTAGCCGAGTTTCGCATGTGTTGCCGTAACCCCGGCAGGCAGGAGTCTATCTGTGGCGAGTCCGACACGAAAGACGTAATCCCCGATACTGCTCAGCCCCGCAGCTGCCGAGAGCGAAGAAAAGGCGACAACACCGTTTTCCTGTGCGATCGGGAACGCTGCCTTGAGATGCGTTGAGACGGCGACCCCGACAATCGCTGGCACGTCTTGGGCAACCAACTGCTCAACGGCAGCAACGGTGCCTTCAAGCGTGCTCCTATCGTCTACGACGACCAAGTTCAGCGGATGTGAGGGCTGCGTGGCGTTAATTTCATCGCGCGCCAACGCGAATCCCTGTCGCATCGACGCACCATAGGCTTGGACATATTGACCCGTCTCGGCGACGATCACACCGATAGAGATCGCTTCCGGCATCACAGCCGTGTCCATAGAGAGCGAGACGAACACAGAATCGTTTTCCGCTCTGACGTGGCAGCCGTGGCAGCCGTTGGCGGCATCTTCGAGGTTCGAGCCTTTCACCTGCATATACGCGACAGACGCAGACGCACGGGCATATTTCTTGTAAATCCAGCCGTTGTGGGCAGCATACATCGGATCATCGGATTTCAGCATGGTTGCGGTTTTGGCAACGAACGTGTTGGTGTCATCCATGATTTCTTTGACGATAATCGTACCCGCGGGATACGGTGTCCCCGCTTGGTTCGCCGCAGCACCGACAGCGTTGATATAGACGGTTCGGCTGCCTTTGCCGTGGACTTCACCCGTTTCAGAGGCATCTGCCGCCGTATCGAGTGCGCCAGGGACAGGCAGCATCACATGCGCCCAGGCGTGATGGGCTTCGGTGATCGTTAGCATCTCCATCATTTCATCGGTCGGCGTTGTGTCGTCGGCCACGGGTTTCAACATCTGCTGCGTTCGTTCACAGGAGACAAAGACGACAGATATTATGAGAATGGCACTCAAAGCCATGTATCGTTTCTTCATTTCAGTTCTCCTTTTGGTGTAATCCCACAGCGAAAGCAATGGGGTTCTTTTCTGCCTCTAAAAAACAGTCTCTGCTCGGCAGAGCCACTTTTGGTCTTTCAACGAAATCAGTAAGTATCCACGTGAATGACAGGCACAATGATGGGCACCACGGGCAAATCAAAAGGCGTATCCGGTGTGCTATCAGATGTGCTACTCATAAGGAGGAAAAGACCAATCACGGTATATCTCTCCATATTCTGCGATTTTTTCGGTATATTTACCGCTCTACCTCAGGGAAACACCCAAGCAAAAACACCTACAGATTTATTTTCAAACTGGCGTTTAATACTTAAACTTGCTAAAACAAAAGCCTCCAAAACTCAAGCGTAAAAGCAATGCTCAGCAGAGGCATTCAATACCGACTGTGGGTGGCACCCAAACACCTCAGAGACTTTCGTATCCGGCTACTCCAGCCCGTTCATATCCGCTTTCAACAAGATAGTGGCACGCTGGGCTTATACACAGCATGAGGCCCACTTGGGTGTTCTACCAAAAAAACCCAGGTCCGGAAGATCCGGAAGGGATCATAGAACCGACGACAGCTAGGCCGACCAGAACACCGGTACCAGTGATACAACCTGTCCGGGCTTTGTTAGTTTGAATTCTTTTTGCTTTTGCACTGTAGGCGGCTGTGTAAAAGGCAACATATTCCGCGGATTTACCCATAAGATTCGGACCCCTTTGTGCAGGTAGAGAAGGTTTATGATGAGAAGCATAAATAGTAAATAGCAAGCCAGGAACAACGTAGCAACCGCCTCCAAGACAACCCCCCAAAAACCAAAGAGCTCCATTCACATCAGATTGAGCATCTTGTTCAGCAGCAACAGTCGCTTCAACTTGGACCAAATTTTGTTGGGCAAAGGTAATAAAAGGCATACTGGACATCAAGACTGTCATAAGAAACGCTAAAATTCTGAAAGGTGTTAAGTCAAATTTCACAAAAACCTCCTTTTAGATTCACGAGCGGGCACTGCGGGACTGCCCTTGGAGTTTTCTTAATTATTTCCGTATCAACATCTTACGGGTCGCAGTGAAATCTCCGGTAGACAACGTATAGAAATAGACACCGCTCGCCACAGGTTCACCGAGAGCGTTTCGACCGTCCCAATACGCCGCACGGCTCCGGTACTGATAGAGACCCGCCGGTTGATACCCGAGTGATAACGTCCGAACCCGCACACCACTTGCGGCATAGATTCGTATCGTGACGTCGGCAGGTTCCGAGAGTTGGTAAGGTATCCACGTTTCTGGGTTGAACGGGTTCGGGTAGTTGTGAAGTAAAACGGTGTCCTCTGGAACGAACAGTGCCAAAAGTTGCTCAAGGTTTGCGATCCCGCGTTGGAAGGCAAACGATCCATCGTCTGATGCACGCAAAACGTCCAGGGCGCGTTCAACCGTTTCGGGTGTGAACCCTTGCGGTTGCGATCCGAAACTCGCGCCTACAGGTGCAGCAGGTGCCGCTCTTTCGCCGAGGTGTTCGGCAACGAGCGCAAGGTCTTTTCCATCGACAACACCGTCGCGATTGACATCGAGACGCGGGTTTTTCGGGTTTTTTTGTCCCAATGCGCCTGTCACTAACCCCACATCCGTTGCATTCGTGATGCCATCGGCGTTGACATCCCACGCCGGGAAAGTGGGAACCCGCGGCGCGACAACAATCGGCATATCGGGAGACGGAGAGGGGAGTGTTTGCCCGGTGCTCGAACCGGCTCGAAAGTTCCGTAGCACGATATTTCCTTTCCCGTTGGCGAGGGCTGTGAATCTCACCGATAGGAGCGTGCCTTCGCCTTTGGCACCCCCTATGGAGGTTCTCGCCGCCTGGATACCACTGATTTTGCCGTGCTTATTGTTAATTGTGCCTTTCTGGAAGAAAGTGCGTCCGCCGCCGTGTTTGAGAAAAGTGCCTTCGGTGACGACGTTTGCTTTTAGGAGTGCGGGGTCAAAGGCAATATCGGTTTGCCATCCTGCTAAATCGGTGATATTCGCGGCGTTGAGACGGAGGGTGAAGGTATCCCCTTTCTCGATGTGTGTCGCATTTGTGGACACGGCGAATCGAGAACCGGCAGAGACCACTGTATACTCGGCATCGGGAGCGAACCCAAAATGGCCTGCCCATCCCCCGCCCCACGTGAAAACAGCAACTAAAAGAACGTTTTTGCCTTTTTTCAGCGTGGCAGGAAAGGATTGCTGGTAATCATGGGCCCAATCGCCATACTTCTCGTTCACTAATTTCCCATTGAGCCAAATCTTGTGATCATTATCGCTGCCGGCAAACATCCGTGTATCCTGTTGCCGCGGTGACGTTAAGGTGACCGACCCATAAACGACGTTTTGACGATCCCCTATCGGGATACCGAAGACTCTCGCCAAGGTATTGAGGTTATTATCTCCATCGGAAACTTTGTGGGACGTCCAAAGACGCTCCCCGATCGGCAGGTCTTCGGTTGCCCCGTGCGTCGCGATCTCGAGTTCTGTTGTCTTCCCTCGACTGTTTCGTGCCAGCATATCTGTGTTGTGAAAGTTTTCCCACCGTGCGTCAGGGATAAAAAACCATAACCAGGGTCCTGTTATTTTCGGTCCGCCGTGCCATAAAGTTCCAGGGTTGTTTTCGGATCGGATCGGTATTTTATCCGATAACGCTTTTAGCGGCGAGAAGTCAGAGATCGCGTTGTCCTCAAGGTTCAGGGATTCCAAGCGGGTTAACCCCGCAAGTGGCGAGACATCCGAGATGACATTGCCGTTGAGTTGCAATCTTTTCAACCCTTTTAACGTTGCCAGCGGTGCGACATCTGAGATGACATTCCGTTCAAGATTCAGCTCCGTCAAACTCACTAAGCCTTCCAACCCGGAGACATCTGAGATACGGGTATCCCTGATAACCAAGCGTCTGAGTGTTTTAAACCCGTTCAAAGATGGAAGTTCGGCGATCAACGCATTATCTCCAAACTCCAGCCAGTGCAGTCTCGGGAGTTTCGCTAAAGGAGAAAAGTCGGAGATGTCAGTGCGCAGCGCGTTGATGCCTTCCAAACTCTGTAACCCTGTGAGGGATACCACGGTGGAGACAGGATTGCCTTCAATCCCGAGTCCGTTCAATTTTACTAACCCCTTCAGCGGCGAAACATCGGTAATTTGGTTCTCCTCAAGTCCGAGCCAGTCGAGATTGGTTAACTTCGCCAGGGGTGAAACATCCGTGATTTGGTTGCCGCGCAACTTGATATTGTTCAGGCGCGTCAATCCTGCGAGGGGTGTGAGATCGGAGATCGCATTACGACGCAATTCTATCCGTTCGAGTCGCGTCGCATGCTCAAGACCTCGCAGATCCCCGATACCTCTGTCGTCCGCGATAAGTTCTGGTAACCTTGCGATGTCCTCCGTCGTAATCAAAGCAGGGGCTTTGCCGAGTCTTTCTGCAATCACAGTCCGCAGGTTCACATCCGGAATCGGATGCCCAAAAACAGGCGTTGGTGTCGGCGTTGGTGTCGGCGTTACGATGACCGGTTCCACGCAGTCATCACCATACACACACGCAACGAGATCCGAGAAGTTAGACGCCCAGACATCACGTTTCACATTCCCACCGCTCAACAGCCCCGTCAAACCTAAGTTCTGTAAACTCGGCTCTTGACGTATCTTTGAAAGGAAGGTAGAAGCCTCCATACCGATTGCCGCCGCCGCCTGCGCCGCATTCAATGGACCTTGAAACGCCTCATGAAAGAGATGCACCGGTTCAATACCGCCGGAAACACCGCCTGTCTTGGCAAGAGCCACCTCGTAACGCGCCGTATCTGCCTGAACAAGCGCATCCATCACCGATTGTTCTACATACAAACGCAACGCATGATCCCGATCATAAGCCGGACGCGCCGTCTTTTGAATCGTCGCACGTACACCGTCTTCAAACGTCTTCATGCCCTCCGTGTGGCACCCGATACACGACAGACCGTTGCGCACGGCAGGCTCCTTCGCCGCTGGATTCGACACGATCTGCGTTGGTGCAACGTCTATCCGATTCCCTTGACCATCCGCAATATAATACGCCTGTAACCCGTTGGGTAAGTTGAAGATCACCTCACCCCCATCGCGCTCGAAAGATAACGGGTGCGTGAAGATATTCTGTGCCCCCGCACTCCCCGCAAAATCGTGGCTCTTCCAATACGCGCCATACCGAAACGTGTGTCGTTCCACCACGCGATTGTGATTCGAGACCCCCGAATCGTTGGTCCCCGCACGCCAGACGCTGATACCCGGTGCACGCTGGAGATTCCGAGTCACATCTATCCCAAGTTCGCGCTCCAACGCTCGCTCCGTCTCCGGCAAGGCGAGGATGTCGTGATACAACGGCGGCAGCGATGCCGTCGCCAGAAACCAATCCGCTTGGACAAACGGCACTTCCGATAGCGTCGCTTGCTGAAGTGCCACGAGTTTTCGCGCCAGACTCGCGTGGGTCGTCGCATCGAAGTCAATCCGATACGGATAGGCATCCTCAATCTGTGTCCATGCCGCTCGGAGATCCCATTCATAATCGCGGAGATCAATATAGAAGATCGTCCCTTGCGGGTCAATCGGTTCCGGCTTGATAATCGTGAACCCCCACGAGAGGCTGTTGACTAACTTCGAGAGTGCGACTTCCGCGGCACGTAGCGTCTCGGGGCCCTCACCGGCGTTATAGAGATGCGTCGTCGTGAAATAACGGGCGGAGGGTTTGTCAAATGTATCCAGTGTTTGAAGATGCCTCTGAATCGCAGTGAGCATGGCATCGGGCGTGATGAAGGAGACATCGTGCTGGACATCCCAACTCGGTGCGCCTGCGAGAATCCAGTTCCCGATCGTCAGAATTGCCTCAGCAGACAGCTTCGGTTGATTCAGGGGCATCCGTTTTGCGGTATCTTCTTCAAGGAGTCGTGTATAGAGTTCAGAGACGATGGGCGCGCCGGGGACAACCGCACCTGACTGAACCAGTCCCGCTGCGGTGTCGATCGTCAGGGATTCTCTGAAAGGGCCATGCTCGCCGTGGCAGCCGAGACACCTGTTTTGAAAAATCGCAGACGCCTGTTGCGCAACGTTTTGTTGCGCGGACACCCGATGACTCCCAAGCACAATGAACGTTAAGAAGATGAATGAGAAATATTTGTGGATTTTCATAAAGAATGTCCTTCCTATTTTCTTATCAACAGTTTGCGGGTCGCTGTGAACGCGTCGGCAGTCAACGTATAGAAATAGACCCCACTGGCAACGGATTCACCGAAGGCGTTTTTCCCGTCCCAATATGCGGCACGACTTTTATCTTGGTACAGACCCACAGGTTGATGTCCGAGATGCAACGTCCGAACTAACGTCGCATTGACCGTATAGATACGCACTGTGACTTCAGCGGTTTTGGACAGCTGATACGGGATCCACGTCTCTGGGTTGAATGGATTTGGGTAGTTGGCGAGCAATTGTGTCTCATGCGGTGTCATCAACGCTAAAAGGCGTTGGAGAGTGGCGATGCCTTGTTGAAATGCCAGTGAACCGTCATTTTCAATCTCTGCCTGCGCGATCCATCGGCGTATCATCGCTGGATCTACCCCGAAACGGTCTATCGCAAGGACAGAAGGTGCCGCTGAAACGCCGCTGAGGTCACCGAGGTATCGTGCGACGAGGACGAGGTCCGCGATATTGCGCTTTCCGTCTCGGTTTACGTCCGTTCGTGCATTGGTGGACCTGGCGTTTCCGAAGTCCTGTCCGACGATGATGAGGTCTAAGATGTCTGTCCTTCCATCTCTGTTGACATCCCATGCCGGGATTTGGACGGTAAATTTCTTGCCAATCGGGTTCACCGTATAGTCGGTGTCTTTCGCGAACCCGAAGAAACCGCTGAATCCACCATGTCCGCGATTATCAACGGCAACTAATAGGACATTTGTGCCTTGCTTCAACGTGACAGGGAACGCATCTTGGTAATCACCGGCACCCCGAGTGGTGGGATTGTAGTGGACGACTTCCCCGTTGAGCCAGACCTTGACGCCATCATCGCTGCCGACGAGCATCGTCGTCTCTTGTTTGCGTGGAGAATTCACTGTCGCGGAACCGTAAACCACGTGGTCGTATACCTCCCAACCGCTTCCCCAGCCGAGGGCATCTGTCATTTGGTTAATGTTATCGCCGCCCACGGGGGCAAGCGTGTGTGCCACCCACTTCCGACGCCCGACCGGTTTTCCTTCGGTGGCACCAAAGGTCGCGACCTTTACCTCTGTCGCCGCCCCTTTGCTGGCTTTTTCGAGGAGGTCTGTATTTGAAACGCTTGCACCGGGGACGATTGCCCATAACCAGGGTCCCACGATCTTCGGACCGGCTTCTGGGAAGGCGGCGTTCACGAAATCCGAGTGTGAAATAGATGTTTTCGCGGGAAATCGCTCCATCTGAGCGGGGTCGGTGAGCGTGTTCCCGGAGAGTCCCATCCATGTCAGATTCGGTAAGGTCGCAAGCGCAGATATATCTGTTATCGTGTTTTGGCTGAGATCAATCCATGTCAATGTGTCCAATCCTGCGAGGGACGACACATCCGATATTTGGTTGTCCCGGAGGTTGACCCAGGTCAAGTTGTGGAGTCCCTGAAGCGGGGAGAGATCCAACACCGAGTTGTGTTCCAACCCCAAGTCTGTCAAACCTGTTAACCCCGCCAAGGGCGACAGGTCGGAAACCCCGTTATTGACGATGTAAAGTGCTTTTAAACCCTTCGCATCAGCTAAGGGGGACAGGTCGGAGATCCCGCCACCACAAACGTTTAATTCTCTGAGTTTCGGCAATTTCGCGATGCCGGCAAGGTTGACGACAGGCGTGCCCCACCCGTGAAAATTATGCAAGTTCGTTAATCCTGAAAGCGGTGATAGGTCGGCCAGCGGATTATCGCTCATCCCGATCCATTCGAGTTTCACCAATCCTGCGAGGGGCGATAAATCGGAGATGGCGTTATGATGGAGCGCGATGCCTCTCAAGTTGAGTAATCCCGCAAGGGGTGAGAGATCGCTGATGACATTATGTGCCAGACGTAACTGCTCAAGGTTTATCAATCCTTGAAGGGGTGAGAGATCGCTGATGACATTCTCTTCTAACTCGATGTGACGCAGTTTTTTCAACCCTTCAAGCGGCGATATGTCAGAGATTGTATTGTTGTTAAGCACTAAGTTCTCCAGATTCACTGCGGCTTGAAGACCTGCCAAATTCTTAATGTCCATGCTCAGCGCGTGAAGTTCCCGCAATGCTGCCATCTCCGAGACGGTAATCCGGGCATTCGGGGCTTTACCGAGTGCGTCTGCGATCGCAGCCCGCAGGTTCGCATCGGGAATGTTAACGGTTTGCGCCGAGGCGTTTAAGGCGACGATAGAAAATATCAGACAGGATACAGTGAAGATGATTCGATGTCTCACAAGAAATCCTCCTTTGTAAAAAGTTTTCACGCAAGTGTTAACGGAGTTCGGTGGTGTCACGCCGTCGGGTGCCTTTCATTGCTGTTGTCCTTCTTGTTTGTGGCGGTGTGAAAGGTTGGACCCACCCCTCTTTTTTATCAGGGGTGAAAGTGGAATGACGGACTCCCATCATTGCTCTTACTCTTTACCTCTGGTGACAAAGGTGATACTGACATCTGTAGAGTTGCCAGCAGCAGTCGCAACTTTCCCTACAATCACGTAGGTGGTTTCGTTTTTTAGCTCTCTGCCTTTGACGAGTTCAAGTATGGCTTTATTGCCCACAACTTTTCCAATCCAGCCGACATCCTCACCATCTTCAGTTTCAAGCGCAATGTACCCGGTCATGTCCTCACTGAACTCAATTTCGATCTTCCCGTCGCTGTTGAGAGTTTCAGGATCGATATCCTTGTCACCATCTGAGACAGTGCCACCCGTGACACTCGATGCGCATCAGTCGGGTGCAGTGACAATATAGTTGAGTTCCTCGGTGCCATCTACCCAAGTGATCGTCAAGACAAGAGGACCCGGGGTGAAAGGACCCGTGATCGTCGCTGTTTTACCGTCGACAGTGACCGTGCCCTCACTGACGGCAACATCGAAAGGCATGCCATCGAACGTTACGAAGATCGACCCATTCGCGGCAATTTCACCGCCGGGTGGACGTGCCGAGTGGAACAAAACGGGTGTCTCGATATATGTATCTTCATCATCGCCCCCACACCCTGAGATGCAGAGACTCAGAACACAGAAGAAAAATAATACGGAAAGAACAAAAAACCGCATCTCTTTAGTCCTCCTCACTGATACTTAATGAGTAAAGCGGCTGGCTCTCAGTTCCCCATGTGATTGTATGACATCCGGGTTCCGGTGGAACCTCGAAATGCCAGACGTACTCGTTTATTGAAACCCTATAATGCCCTGGATCTCGGGGACCGAGGAGCACGTATTGGTCGTAATCATGGACAATATCTGGACAGTCACCACCACCTGGGCCTACGGACTCATATAACGCGTGAATATGAAAACGATTGCCACCTAACCATTCGAGTTCTGGGTCGTGAGCCCAGTCACAGCCACCGACGGTCCCGGTGTATTCAAAGATGACGAGTGCAGGTCGCTCTTCTGTGATATGCACTGTGAAGTCAATGAGCCTTGCCTTTTTCGTTATCGTCTCAACGTCAGGATCACAGCCGAGACAGCACGCCCCGATGAGGACGAAAATGCAGAAAATCGGCGCAGCGATCCGACGCGTCTCGAAGAATAGGTGTAACAAAATAAATAGAAACCCTTTTTTCATTGAAAGCTCCCGAAAATCCCCGGAGCCAAGGCATAAACCGTACCCAACAAGGCAGCGACTCCTAATTAATAAACATCTCCGGGTGTGCCATACGAAAGAGCAGGCCCCAGGATAGCAAGCGTACCGTACAAGGCCATCCCTCCCAACAAACACCCCGCCCCACTGGATTGGGCTCTGTGTCGTCTCTTGATTTTCTGATAGGCTTTGGTATAAGCACTTACCCATTGCGGCGATTTTCCTAAGAGCCGATCCGCTGGCGGTGTGGGTGAGTCGATCAGCGCAGCCGCTGTCGGTGTCAGTATGTATACGCCGTAGAGTGTCCCGCAACACGCCGGGATCGTCTCAAGTGTGTTAAAGAAAAAAGTCTCGTTGAGCGAAAAAACCAACCAAAGTGCTATCACTGAGGTATTCGTCGTCATATAGCTCGCAGCGAACCATTTCCACTGAAAACCTTTCGCGTCGTTTTCACCTGCGCTCCGTGCCGCCACCAGCTCTGGTGTTTCAGCGACAATCGGCACGACGCTCGTATACAAGAGTATGCTGACGACGCATACTGCGATTCTGAACATAAGTTTCTCCTTGTCTGCTGCGCTTTGCTGTGCCGTTTACGCCGAAAAGACGTTGCTTGCTTGCGATACCCCTCATGCTCTAAAGCTATAAATAAGGAGCGCAGTCCCCGTATTCCAAGTAACCTTGAGATAGACTCGGTTGAGACGACCCGGAAAGAAGGGACCGCTAACAACCCACGTTTTACGACCCGAAAGCACAGCCGTGCCCTGATTGACACTGACATCCATAGGGGCACCATCGAAGGTCAGAAGGATCGTCGCATTCACGTCAATGACTGAACCTGGTTCTGGACTGGCTGAAACCAAGCCCACAGGATGTGGAATAATATAGAACCCATCGTCCCCGCCGCAGCCGCCGAGCAGCGTCGAGAGAATAATGCCAAATACGCCTATAACGCGAACGCATCTCCGTGATCTCTTCATCTGCTATACCCCTTCTTGTGAGTCGTCAAATGAATCCTTTTCGATGAGAGATGAGGGGTCACCATACTTATTCTCGCCATCTGTGCCTTTGAAAAAGCCGCAGACAATGAGGAGATATATTCCCGCTGAAATCAGTCCTAAAAGGATATGCCATCCTGACCGGTTGGTATCATGGAATCGTTTGACACTCACCACAATGCTTTGATTCCTCCCAGCAAGACTGATAGCATCATAAGAGTTCCTAACATGATTTCCATCTAACTTACGGGATATCCCTTTTATTTCTTCATCAATTTTTTCTAAAATCCTATCCTTGTTGGATTTGATACTTGGCATAAATAGCTCCTTTATTCAAATAGCGTCCTTTGCATTGACTTAAGTTTCGCTATATTGCTTTTAGCCTTTACCTGATATTCTGTGGTTTCTTTTGACCTAAGTATTCTCTTTCAAGTTGAATTAGATTCTGATTATTTTTACTTTATAATATTTTTGCAGAAAATCAATCAAGGATCCTAAATACTCAGGCGGATTGTCTCGCTTTGTGATATGGAATAGTTCTCGTCCAACAAATGATAATCGGAAGCCTGATAATTGAATTTGCTGGATATCTTCTGATTTGTTGAGAGTCGTAGCAGATGAATTCTCGAAGATATAGATTTCATCATTATACCAAAAATACCGGTAGCCTGAAGAGGTGTCATCCTGAAGAAGCCCATGTTCTAATAATAATTGAAACTCGTTAATACCAAAATCATGCTTTTGATATATGGACATGGATTTTCGGCAAATACTTCAAGATATTTTGTACTGTGATGTCTAAGAGTAGATATATCGACCAGAGTACCCCTTATGATGGGAACTCTGGCCTCTTGAATTTCAAAATTGGATGGCGACTTTAGAAATGCGTGTGGATCTTTCAAGGATATAATACATAATGAACAAAACCTATTGAACAACGCTGCAACTTTCTGATCCATATCTGCTAAGGTCATCAATGCCTTTGGTGAATAAGAGCCTGCACAATTGGCTTCACCGGCTAAAATACCTGCCCATAAATCTTGCATGGTATCATTGGATACCAATCGAGATTGCTCAAAAAAATTGACAATCCAGTCGTTGTCTATGCGATGAGGATCTGCATCTTCGTTTAACTGGTTGATTGCTTTTGTAGTGATGTCCTCTATGTTCTTCTGATTTCGGGCTTCCTCTTCAACCCAACGAACCATGGCACGCCGATGTAAGTTAGTTATCTTAATTTGGGATTCTGCTTCAGTGTTCTTTTCATATAGGGTTTCCTCTTCAACCCGATGCAAGTTAGCTATCTTAATTTGGGATTCTGCTTCAATTACTGCAGCCTCGGCTTTTGCTTTAGCGACTCTTTTGATATGGTATGGCTCATAAAGTATGTATCCCGCGCTCGCTATCTTCTCAATGAGTGCGGTAGCAGGTTTTGCTAAATCTCCGATGTTCATTATGGGATTGTCTGACATCACTTCTCCTTCCCGCTTTGAACCTAACGTTACTGGAATTTTTTGTTAGGTTGACTCTGTTTCTCTGAGTACCAGATGGTACTCACCTTCTATTTTCTACGGGCTTCGTTAGCAAATGTGCGGGTGGGACCTCACCTGTCAATGTCTCCAAAAACATGATCAAATCGCTTTGTTCTGCCTCGCTGAGACGAAGCGGTTCTATGGGCACTGCTCCCACACGGGGGAACGTCGTTGTGTAGCCACCGGCATTCTTGAACGCAATCACTGAGGCGAGTGTCGAAAATTCACCTGTGTGAAAGTAAGGTGCTGTTATGGCGACATTGCGGAGCGTTGGTGTCCTAAACGCACCTTGGTCTTCGGGTTTCGTTTCCAGAACATCCAACATTTGTGTCGATGCTGCCCTTGAATCACTATAGATACCAGAACTGTTAAATATATTGTTTAAGAGTTTTGGGATGCCTTGGAAACGCCCTTTATCTTCTTCCGATCCCGCTGGCACACCGATATTATGAAACGCATTGTCCGTAAATATCGGTGTATTGTGGCAATCAACGCACCCCCCTTTTCCGATAAATATCTTCAAACCTCGCTTCGCCTCAAGCGGAATCGCTGCCGCATCACCTGCGACATAACGATCAAACGCTGCGTCAGGCGTAATCAGGAGACGCTGATAGGCTTCAACCGACTTTCCGATATTCGAGAAGATGGTATTTACAGCAATTTGATCTGCCTCGGACATACCATCAAACGCTGGATCTCCGGGTTTGCCTTCCGGTGGAAATCGGATAGCATCCTCAAGTTCAGGGAGCGGACCGAACACGGCTTCATACGCCGTTTTGTAGTGTGTTTTTATGACGTGTGCGTATTGAAGACGTGTGCCAGCCATTTCGGATTCACCTTCGAGTGCGAAAAGTGCTTGTGCCCACATGGTTTCGGATCTGCCGTCCCAAAGCTGCCAGTCGTTATAGGCGGCGTTAAGGACTGTCGGTGTATTTCTCGTGCCGCGTCCGGTAGCGAATGAAGTCGATTCAGTGTCCGCAAACGCATAAAAGGGGGAGTGGCATGTCGAACAAGCGATTGTGCTATTTTTTGAAAATCGGAAATCAAAGAAGAACTTTTGTCCGAGTTCTGCGGCAGCCGGGTCATCAGCGAAGCGGTTGGTGGGATTCGGCGGCGGTGTGTCCGGAAGAGGAGAGAGATTTCTTATAATTTCCCACTCATCGGGGCTAAAGGGGAGTGTCTCATTTGAACTTTCTATTTGAGATAGGATTTTTCCTGTGCTTTCATCACAGCCTCCAAAGCATAGAACCAGAGAAAATGAAAACACAGCAAATACCAAAAACCGTACAAACAAAAATTTAACAGAAAACAAAATATGCCCCCTTCTATAAACTTAGCGTGTGTATCCTTTTGCTACGTTCTTACGATTTCCAACGTTTAAAAGAGGATGGTAATATTGTCAAGTTTGTTTGAATCTCGCAATCGAGAGACTTCTAATTTCACCTATTGTCTCTATTTCGGGGTGTTAAGTTTCTAAATCCCTGATATCCACGATACCTTTACGCTTCTGCCGAGCCGCATCAATACGTTTCAATGCTTTCTCGGCAGCACAGGGTGTTGGCAACTCCGCTATTTTTACGGGTAATGCGACAAACTTTCCGATACCGATGTCTTCTGGTTGTTGGAACCGTTTGGCGAAAATCCGCCGACCCCGCCGAAAAAAATGGCACCCTGAACAATCTGTTGATCCCAGATGGCTTTCGATAATCAGAATTGGGTAAACCATAGGCACTTCCTCTTTTTCAATGTAACGTTTGTCTCCTTGCGTTTGATGTGTTCGCTGATGTCATTGCCGAGGTCTTTCTGCTGACAACAGGTGTTTCCTATCTGCTCCGTCTGCCATGTGTCAACATATTCTGCGTCAATGAGCATCTGATACGCTGTCCCGTTGGGGGCTTCGGTATTGAAATCGCCTAAGAGCACAATAAAAAGTGCCAGAGTTACATCAATAGTACAACTCTGGCACTTGTGAGTTGCGGATTGACGCTATTTTACAATAACGAGTCGCCGTGTCTGCTGGAAGGAGGGTGTCGTCAACTGGTAAAAGTAGATACCACTCGCAACGCGTTCCCCGAGGGCATTACGCCCATCCCAATACGCCGCACGCCCCCGACTATTATAGAAGCCTGCGGATTGGAAGCCCAGCGAAAGCGTCCGAATCACCTTACCTGTTGTATCATAAATGGATATCGATGCTTGACTATCTTCGGAGAGTTGATAGGGAATCCATGTCTCCGGGTTAAACGGATTCGGATAGTTCTGCAACAAGAGATTCTGCTCAGGTTGACCGATGCCATCAAGTCTAACAGACAGAACAGCGTTGGCAAGGTGCTCAGGGGTCACTTTGAAACTGAGGGTTTGTAGTTCAGCATTTCCATTCGGACCGATGACGCGTAATTCAATCACGTCTCCAACTTGAACGACGCTTCGACGCGCCAAGTCGGCGGTTGCAGCCGCGAAGTAATCCTCTTGAACGGAGGCGGTTATCGTGCTATTTGTTCTCAGGTTACGGACGCTTACCTGGTAGCCATCAAAATCAGGTTTACCTTCCAAGTGTCCACTGACAACAAACGCCCACGCTGCCTGTTGCTGGGACCTGCCCGTGGATATGGCAGATGGTGCTGCAGCGGTCTTCTCCGTTTGGTTTGTCCATCGTGATCCGACGAAAGCAAAGTTTCGAGTTTCACGGACATTGACGATATATCCTTTGCCACCTTCAATTGGAAAACCGTCGTCGGGTGCGCCGGGTGTCCATGCGACGAACCGCTGGTTTTCGGCATCGAGTGCGACGATGGTTGTTGCCCCTGTCATCGCAACGAGTGATTTTGCTGTCATCGGTTTGGGGGGAGCCAAAGGCACAGATAGCATGTTTAAACCTTTAGACAGCGTGACATCGTAAACATTTCCAAAATAATCGCTTCTCACCTTGTTGGCGGGTCTTGCGATAAATCCGTGTCTGCGTCCATCGGATGAGTCATAGTGTCCGACGACAGAGCCGTCCTGATTCACATTCCAACCTTCTGTGCTGACGCTGCCCGGAAACTGAAAATCATATATCCCCCCCTCGAGTGTGCCGATAACGGTGCGTGGGACATCACCGACCCGTTTGGCTCCGGCAATGGCAGTCAATTTTTCACTCATGTGATGGACAAAAATGTATTCCAACTCAGCTGGGTTCGGTAGGTCAAAAGGTAAAAATATGCCATTCGGGGGCCGCACATAAGCATGAAATATGCCGTCGGCATCTATGTAGCTACCGACTACAAGACCGATCTCGTTCGTAAAATTGGCATAAGTTGCCGATGCGTCGGGAACTTCAATGATTTCGTCCCCTGAGAAGCCACGGCGCACCCCGGAAGCATCTGTCCAATTCCCTGTCAGTGCCCCGGTTGCATCACTGATACCGAAGATTTGGGTTTCAACGGCACCCGGGAAATCGTATTGCCGCAACTCACCATTTTCTAAGATGACACCGTGGTATAACCCCTCGCTATCTTGGTAGTGGCCCGCGGCGTTCCCATTGTTACCGAGGGCATAGAAATAGGTGTTCTGTGAGCCGGGGAAATCGTAGGTCATAAAAACGCCATCAATGAGCGTAAAGGCAACATCTTTTTGACCATCGGGACTTTTCGTGTAGCCGGCGTAATCCTCAAAGTCGCTACTCGCTGTCAACGCTAAGAAGTCCACACCCGGAACATCTATATTCTCAAAAGTATACTGGGAGATGGTGGGGGTGACAACGGATTCATCACTGACTTCTGCGACAGGTCTGGCGATAAATCCGTGTCTGCGTCCATCCGCTGAGTCATAGTATCCGACGATAGAACCGTCCTGATTCACATTCCACCCCTCCGTGCTAACGCTACCCGGAACCTGCAATTCCTGGTATTCTTCACGGAATGCGCCGATAAAGGTGCGCGGTACATCACCTATAATTTTGCTCCGGGCAACGATAAACCCTGCGTCGTTAACACCGTGGACAAAAAAGTATTCCAGATCGGGGGGGTCTAAAAATGTAAAAGGTATAAAATCGCCATTCGGGGTACGGACATAAGGATGATATATCCCTTCGGCATCTATGTAGCTGCCGACCAAACCGCCGCTCGCGTTCACAAAATCGCTGTATGTTGCCAATGCCTCGGGAACTTCAATGATTGTGTCCCCTGAGAATCCACGGCGCACGCCAGAAGCGTCTATAAAATTCCCTGTCAGTGCCCTGGTCGCATCAGAAATACCAAATATCTCCGTTTGGACGGCACCCGGGAAATCGTATTGCCGCAACTCACCATTTTCTAAGATGACACCATGGTAAAGCCCGTCGCTGTCTTGGTAGTGTCCAGCGGCGTTCCCATTATTACCGAGGGCATAGAAATAGGTGTTCTGTGAGCCGGGGAAATCGTAGGTCATAAAAACGCCATCAATGAGCGTAAAGGCGACGTCTTTTTCACCATCGGCACTTTTCGTGTAGCCGGCGTAATCTTCAAAGTCGCTACTCGCCGTCAACGCTAAAAAACCTACGCCTGGGATGTCTATCGTCTCAAAAGTATAGTTGTCACTGACGGATGAGACCAAAGATGGATCCTCAACTGGCGCAGCAGTTTCCGCAGTGGGTCTGGCGATGAAACCGTGCCTTCGCCCATCAACTGAGTCATAGTGTCCGACGACAGAACCATCCTGATTAATATTCCACCCCTCCGTGCTAACGCTACCCGGAACCTGTAATTCGTGTGGTTGCCCGAATTTACCGACATAAGTGCGCGGGACATCACCCACCGCTTTGACTCGGGTAACGATAACACCGATATCGTTGACACCATGCGTAAAAATGTACTCCAGATTCGATGCTGGTAAAACATCGCCAAATATAAACCTGCCGTCCGGGAGGCGTCCGTACGCGTGATATAGACCGTCACTGTCTATGTAGCTACCCACGACGGTCCCTGACCCGCTCACAAAATCGGCATACGTTGCTAACGCTCCAGGGACTTCAACGATCGTGTCTCCTGAGAAGCCATGACGAACCCCGGGAGCGTCTATAAAATTACCCGTCAGGGCACCCGTCGCATCGGAAATACCGTATATCTCCGTTTGGACGGCACCCGGGAAATCGTATTGCCGCAACTCGCCATTTTCTAAGACGACACCGTGGTAGAGCCCTTCGCTATCCTCGTAGTGTCCGGCAGCCTGTCCATTGTTACCCAGCGCATAGAAATAGGTATTCTTTGCCCCCGGGAAATCGTAGGTCGTAAAAACGCCATCAATGAGCGTAAAGCCGACGATTTTTTTACCATCAGCACTCAGGGTATTACCGGCGTAATCGTCAAAGTCGCTACTCGCAGTTAACTCTAAGAAATCTACACCGGGAACGTCAATACTTTCAAACGCATAGTCGGCACTGGCAGATGGAGTGACGGGTTGCGTGTCGACTTGTGCAGCCGTATCTTCTGTGGGTCTGGCGATAAATCCGTATCTATGTCCATCGGGAGAGTCATAGTGTCCGACGACATAGCCGTCCCGATTGATATTCCACCCCTCCGTGCTAACGCTACCCGGAACCTGTAATTCGTGTAGTTGTCCGGGTCTACCGACATAGGTGCGCGGGACATCACCCACGATTTTGACGTGTGCAACGATAACACCGATATCGTTGACACCATGCGTAAAAATGTACTCCAGATTCGATGCTGGTAAAACATCGCCAAATATAAACCTGCCGTCCGGAGCGTGCACGTATGAATGATATAAACCGTCCGCGTCTATGTAGCTACCCACAACGGCTCCTGATGTGGTTGCAAAAGCGGCATACGTTGCTAACGCTCCAGGGACTTCAACGACTGTGTCTCCTGAGAAGCCACGGCGAACCCCGGTAACATCTATAAAATCACCCGTCAATGCCCCCGTCACATCGCTAATCCCGTATATCTCCGTTTGAACAGCATCCGGAAAATCGTATTGTCGCAACTCGCCATTTTCTAAGACGACACCGTGGTAGAGCCCTTCGCTGTCTTGATAGTGTCCAGCGGCGTTCCCATTATTACCGAGGGCATAGAAATAGGTGTTCTGCGAGTCGGGGAAATCGTAGGTCGTAAAAACACCATCAATGAGTGTAAAGCCGACATCTTTTTCACCATCAGCACTTTTCGTATAACCGGCGTAATCCTCAAAGTCGCTACTCGCCGTCACCGCTAAAAAATCTACATCCGGAACGTCGATCGTCTCAAAGGTATAGTTGTCGCTGGCGGATTCGATAACTTGTGCGGGTGTGTTAATTAGGAAAAAGGAACTAAAGCATACGAACAACGTAAATGTGTAAAATAAAAATCTGGTTTTAATCTGAGTTTGCATAACGAAACCCTCATTTAAAGTATTTCAGGACTTACGCAATTTTGATCACCCCCGCGCCATGAGAAAGGGAGCGGATAAAAAACGCAGGCGGTCTGTGGCACAAACTAACAGTTTTGCGGCGTATTCGCCCCGGTGAATGCCACACGGCATTCATACCGTTGATTCATGCGACGTGCATCATGCTACAAAAGAGCCGCATACGTAAGCCCTATATTTATCAAAAGAATGAAAAGAAAATAGAAACAATCTTTCAGATACCTATCTTGACAGATGACAGATGCTGTTGAAGCATCGCAAATTTGCGTTCAACAATACGGTAAAAGCGAGGATCCTGTAGGTTTATACGGATGGAGTCTACTTTACAATGACGAGCCGCCGTGTCTGCTGGAAAGACGGCGTCGTCAACTGGTAAAAATAGATACCACTCGCAACGCGTTCGCCGAGGGCATTGCGTCCATCCCAATACGCCGCACGCCCCTGACTATTATAGAAGCCCGCGGATTGAAAACCGAGTGAAAGCGTGCGAACCAACTGACCCGTTGTATCGTAAATGGATATCGATACAGAAGTATCTTCGGAAAGTTGATAAGGAATCCATGTCTCCGGGTTGAACGGGTTCGGATAGTTCTGCAGCAGGAGATCCTGCGTCGGTTGACCGATGTCATCAAGTTTAACAGACAGAACAGCGTTGGCAAGGTGCTCAGGGGTCACTTTGAAACTGAGGGGTTGTAACTCAGCATTTCCATTGGGACCGATGAGGCGTAATTCAATCACGTCTCCGACTTCGACGACGCTCCGCCGCGTTAGGTCGGCAGTTGCGGCAGCGAAATAATCCCCTTGTACTGGAACAGTTATCACGGTGTTTGTTCTCAGGTTACGAACGATTACCTGGTGGTCATCGAACGTTGGTTTACCTTCCAAGTGTCCACTGACAACGAACGCCCACGCTTCTTGGGACATCTGTGTGGATATGGAGGGTGCTGCAGCAGCCCCTTCGGTTGGATCTGTCCACGGTGCGCCGACGAATGCAAAGTTGCGGGTTGCTGGAACATTGATGATATAGCCTTGTCCACCTTCAATTGAGAAACCATCATTGGGTGCGTCTGGTGTCCACGCAACGAATTTTTGGTGTGGCGCGTCAAACATGATGATAGTTGTCGCCCCTGTCATAGCGACGAGTGACTTGGCAGTCATCGGTTTTGGGGGTGCCAACGGCACGGAGAGCATGTTCAAACCTTTAGAGAGCGTGACCGTGTAGAAGTTGCCAAAATGATCGCTCTCTGCCTGGGGAACAGGTCTGGCAATGAACCCGTGTCTACGTCCGTCGGGTGAATCATAGTGCCCGACGACAGAGCCATCCTGATTAATATTCCAACCCTCCGTGGAAACGCTCCCCGGGAACCGCAATTCATGTAAGCCTTCGGGACCGCCGACGTATGTGCGCGACACATCACCCACCGCTTTGGAACGCGCCACGATAACACCAACATCGCTGATACCGTGCAGAAAAATGTATTCCAACTCGGGTGTGTCTGTAAAGTGTAGGTCTGCTCTGTTTGTATAGTCTAAAGACAGAAACCTTTCATCCGGGGTCCGCACGTATGCCTCATATCTCCCATCAGCATCTACGTAGCTGCCCACGATACTGCCGTGCTCATTGACAAAATCGGCATACGTTTCCGCTGCTCCAGGGAACTCAACGATGATGTCCCCTGAAAATCCGCGACGCACGCCTGAAGCATCTATATAATTACCCGTCAATGCCCCGGTTGCATCAGAAATGCCATGTATGAACGTTTCGACGGCACCCGGAAAATCGTATTGTCGCAACTCGCCATCTTCTAAGATGACACCATGGTGGAGCCCCTCACTATCCTCGTAGTGTCCCGCAGCTACGCCATTGTTCCCCAATGCATAGAAATAAGTGTTCTTTGCGCCGGGGAAATGGTGTGTCGTAAAAACGCCATCAATGCGCGTAAAGCCGACTTTATTCTCACCATCAGCACTGCGTATGTAGCCAGCGTAATCCTCAAAGTCGGAACTCGCCGTCACCTCTAAAAAATCTACGCCGGGAACGTCAATACTCTCAAATGTATAGGCGGCACCGGTGAGGGATCCGTCAACGGGGGCACCGCTGACGTGTGCAGCGGTGTCCGCTGCGGGTTTGGCGATAAAGCCGTGTCTGCGTCCATCCGCTGTGTCATAGTACCCAACGACAGAACCATCCTCATTAATATTCCAGCCCTCCGTGCTGACGCTCCCGGGGAACTGAAACTCATGTAGACCGTGGACCCCACCGACATAAGTACGTGGCACATCATCTACCCGTTTGACGCGAACAACGTAAATTAATGCTTGATTAACACCGTGCGCAAAAAGGTATTCTATATTTTCTGCGTGTGGAAAGTTGAGAGATGTAATCCTGCCTGGGAAAAGTATGTACATGTGATATATCCCATCAGCATCTACATAGCTACCCACGACGCTCCCTGACGCGCTGACAAAATCTGCGTAGGTCTCAGATGCCCCGGGAATCTCAATGATGATGTCCCCTGAGAATCCGCGACGCACGCCCGAAGCATCTATATAATTCCCGGTCAATGCCCCGGTCGCATCAGAAAAGCCGTGTATGAACGTTTCGACGGCACCCGGAAAATTATATTCCCGTAACTCGCCGTCTTCCAAGATGACACCGTGGTGCAGACCGTTGCTGTCCTCGTAGTGTCCGGCAGCGATGCCTGTATTCCCCAACGCATAGAAATAAGTGTTCTTTGCGCCGGGGAAATGGTATGTCGTAAAAACGCCATCAATGCGCGTAAAGCCGACTATATTTTCGCCCTCGGGGTTTCGGGTGCTCCCAGCGTAATTTTCAAAATCGTCACTCGATGTCACCTCTAAAAAATCTACACCCGGAACGTCAATGCTCTCAAATGTATAGTTGAAGTCGGAACTCGCCGTCAACTCTAAGAACGCTATACTGGGAATATCAAGATTCACAAAAGTATAGTCGGAGTCGACGGGTGTGACAACGGGTTCATCTTCGTCGTGTGCCCCGGTGTCCGCTACGGGTCTTGCGATAAACCCGTTTCTGCGTCCATCGGCTGCGTCGTAATGTCCGACAACGGAGCCGTCCTGATTGATATTCCAACCTTCTGTGCTCACGCTGCCTGGAAACTGTAATTCCTGTAGCCTTGTGAATTTACCGACATAAGTGCGCGGAATATCAAACACCGCTTTGGCTCTAATGACGAGAACACCAACGTCATTGATGCCGTGAATAAAAAGGTACTCTGGGTCAGATGATCCTATGTGATCAAAAGACGCAAACCTGCCATCCTGCGTACGTATGTATGCATGATAGATGCCTTCAGCATCTATGTAACTCCCTACGATACGGCCCGCGCTCACAAAATCAGCATAAGTTGCGGAGGCATCGGGGGCTTCAACGATAATGTCTCCTGAGAAACCGCGGCGCACACCCGCTTCATCAATAAAATTACCTGTCAGTACCCCGGTCGCATCACTCATCCCATATATCTCTGTTTCGACAGCACCCGGGAAATCGTATTGCCGCAACTCGCCATCTTTCAAGACGACACCATGATACAGACCCTCGCTGTCCTCGTAGTGGCCGGCAGCCCGCCCATCATTACCGAGCGCATAGAAATAGGTATTTTGTGAGCCGGGGAAATCGTAGGTCGCAAAAACGCCGTCAATGAGTGTGAAGCCGACAATTTTTTGACCATCGGCAGACCGGGTGTTCCCTGCGTAATCCTCAAAGTCGCTACTCGCGGTTAACTCCAAATAATCTACACCGGGGACATCAATGCTCTCAAAAGTATAGGTGGGACCGGTGGATGAGTCAAAGGGTTCAGTGATGAGTTGTGCATCCGTATTGCCAAGAAAAAGGGTATTCAGACATAAGGACAACATAAACATATATAACAAAAAACGGGTTTTAATCTGAATTTGCATAATGTGCTCCATTTTGGTATAAGACATTTTGGTATAAGACAGGGGTCCGCTGTCTATCAGCTTTGACCGAACGTTACCTTCACGATTTCTGACTGCCGTCCAGATTCTGGGATCTCGGATCGTAATTTCCCTCCGGCCGCTTCTGCCTCTCCGGCTGTCCTCCGGCTGCCGCAACCGTTTGGCGAAAAGCGCGCGACCGCGCCGAAAAATACGGCATCCCGAACAATCCGTTGACCCCAGACGGCTTTCGATAATGAGTATTGGGGAGGGCATAAACACCTTCTGTAAAACGGTGGCAAGCGGACAAAGCGGTATAGCAAACCCGCAGAAAAATAAGGCGAGGGAAACCTGATGAATGTATCATGTGGAATGGAACAGATTTCCCCCAGAAGCCCCTTGTGTCGTCTGCTACTTCCGTATTAACAATTTCCGTGTCGCCGTGAAGTCTCCTGCGGTGAGCGTATAGAAATACACACCACTTGCCACAGGTTCACCGAAATATCAGCCGTGCCATCATTAGGGAAACCGTGAAGACGATTTTTCTACCATCAGAAGACCACGATAGGTACAAGTCATCGTTCACCGTTTATGCCGCGACACCCCCTAATTTACCCAAACAGACAGCGAACAGTAAAATAAAAAGACAAAACAATTTTTTCATAATCAACTGCTTTTTACTTGTTTATAGAACTGCTTTTTACCGTTCTTGATAGTAAAAATAACGACACTTTTTGTCGGGTGGCGGTTTTCATCATAGTGTGCAATACTTGTTACGCCAGTATAATTTTGTGTTGCAGCGAGTTGTTGACGGAGCGCGTTTGGTTCATAACTCCCTGCCTTCTCCGCAGCAAGCGCAAGCAAAATAACCGCATCATAACTGACAGCGATACCCCCAACGGGTGTATCCCTGTAAATAGAGGTGTATGTATCAACGAAAGTGCGCACGTTCGGTTCATCGGCATCCGGTGAAAAGTGACCGGTGAAATAACTCCCTTCTATCGCAGTCGCTGTCGTTGTTAGCAACAACGGATTGTCCCACGAATCTGAACCTAAGAACACTGTGGGGGTTCCGATGCTATTTTGCAATCCGATCGCATGGGCTTGCTGCGTCAAAAGTGGAAGTTCTTCAACAAACCCTGGCGCGAACAGCGCATCCGGTTTCTCTCCGGCAACTTCCTCTAATAATGACGTAAAGTCGGTTGTGCCTGCCTCATAAAACACCTGAGTGGCTTTCCCACCCAGCTGAATAAAATGTGTCATAAAAAATTCGGAGATACCTTCGGTATAGAGATCCCCTCTGCGTGTCATAATCGCCGCGGTCGTCAGACCCAGCTCCATTTTGGCAAAGCGTGCCATCGCTGCCCCTTGAAAACTATCGGTAAACGATGCCATAAATACAAACTCACCTGCCCCGGTAACATTCGGGTTCGTCGCGGTTGTCGCTATCATCGGTATCTGATGTTTTTGTGCAACACGCCCAACCTCTACAGCGTGAGAAGAACGATTGGGACCAATCAACGCAATCACTTTGTCTTCGCGTATCATAGACTCGGCAACTTCAACAGAGACTTCTGGTCCCGAATCCACGTTGATATGACTAATCAATTCAACAGGCATACCGAATAACCCGCCACGCCCATTTATTTCAGATACCGCCATCTCCGCACCGTTAAGGTAATTTGCTCTGTCTCCAGCGACAAGAAATCCGATTTTCACAGTAGAAGCTGGTTTCGATGTAAGCACTTTGCTAACATTATCACACCCCATAACCCCGATCACCAACAAACTTAGAATAAATGACATAAACGATTTGAGCATTATTTGTGAGTCCTTTTTTGACTTTCAAAAGCAAACGCACCCCCAGGACATTCTGTGGGTTCATTTACACCGATGTCAGATGTCAGATTTTGTATTCTGAATGATTTTTAGCGCAGCGTCCGAAACCGAAGCCCCTGCCTTTAGGCAGTGGATGGTATCACTTGCCTTTATAGTAAAATCCATAATTATTTTGACACCATGGTAGGTTCGGTTTCCCAACCGAACTGTTGTGATAGCACCCAACGCCTAAAGGCGTGGGCTTCGGTTTCATAGACATTTGCGGTTTTCTCAGAGAGTCAACCGTCTTACGGTGTCTCCACCCGCAGGCGATTACCTAAAAGGTGAAAAATCCCTTTAGGCACATCATGCGGAAACTTTCATGGCTATCCCCGCCTGCCTCTCTCCAAAAGGAGAGAAAAGTTGAAAAGCAGGGCAGCAATACGACGCGCAGACTTTCACCTCTGCTCCGATTCAAGCTTTCGCTCAATTATGTGTGAACTGCCCAGTATATGTTTTCAGTGGTATCACACTTAACACCTTTTGACTTCCTTTGACCGAAGCGGACACCTCCCCAACGAGTGTTGGGGGTCAAAGCGGTGTCCAAAGTGTTAAGTATAATTATACAACATTTTTAGGGTATTCAGGCAGAGGGAGAACATAAACATGTATAACAAAAAACTGGTTTTAATCTGAATTTGCATAATGCGCCCCATTTTGGTATAAGACAGGGGGGCTGCTGTCTATCCGCTGCCATCCCCTGCCTGTCCGGTGTCACTTCCGTATCAGGAGTTTCCGTGTTGCTGTGAACTCGCCTGCTGTGAGCGTGTAAAAGTAGACGCCACTGGCGACCTTCTCACCGAAGTCATTGTGTCCATCCCAGTGCACTGCCCGGACACGGCTACGGTAGACACCTGCTCGTTGATATCCTAACACGAACTCACGAACCATGACCCCACGCATATCGTAGATCGTCACCGTGACATCTGCTGCCTTTGCCAACTGATAAGGGATCCACGTCTCTGGATTGAACGGGTTCGGATAGTTGGACAAGAGTGCTGTGTGCGGAGATGTTGCCTGTCGCGGTGCCCCAGCTGTCGTATCGGTAGGCAGAATATCGATCCAAACATCCGGATTCGCCGCCCTGAGCGTGTGAAGCGGTTGATAATTTGTGATGGTGTTTCCATCAAGGTATAAGAATAAGAGCGAAGTTAGACCCGAAAGGGCTCCAACATCACTGATTTGATTGTTTGAAAGGTCCAACGTCTGGAGTTTCGTTAAACTTTGGAGCGGCGTGAGAACACTGATGTTATTCTGATTCAGATCTAACATTGTGAGGCTCGTCAGACCCGCAAGCGGCGAAATGTTACTAATCTGAATCCGATCCTCAAGCCCCCCCAGCCTCAAGTGTTTGAGCTTCGTCAAACCCGCAAGCGGCGTTAGGTCGTTAATAGTATTAATACTGAGATCTAACAATGTAAGCTTCGTCAAACCCGCAAGCGGCGTTAGGTCGTTAACCAGATTAAGATTGAGATCTAACTCCTCAAGCTTCGTCAAACCCGCAAGCGGCGAAATATCAGTAATCCCATTAATACTGAGATTTAACTTCTTAAGCTTCGTCAAACCCGCAAGCGGCGAAAAGTTACTAATCCCATTCCAACTCAGATCCAACTCCTCTAAATTCGGGGCATGTTCCAACCCCGTGAGTTTGTTTATACTCAGCTCTGGGGCCTTTAAAACTTTTAATCTACGCATTTTATCTGCTTCAAGCACATCGTCTGCCGCCAAATTGAGGGCATCGCGCACTGCCTGTCGTAAACCATCGTCGGGTATCGAAACCACCGCGGGTGCTTGGGCCGCAACCGGCTCCGATACCGTGAAAAGCACACAAAACACGACGAATCCGATAACAACGGTTTTGAAAATAGACTGCCAATCTTGTGATAGAGAAAAAATAAAAAACATACAATATCCTTTCAGTGTGATGCGTTTACCGGTCGCAGAGACCAGTCCTCTCAATTGCACGGTTGCGAGTTGCTTGTGGTTCCCGGCGTACGACACATCTTCTATGCGATAATAGTAGACGACATTCGGTTTCGCAGTGGATCAACCGAGTTAGTAATCTTCGGAGTTCCCAGAATTTGGCGGTCCCGGGATATCTCCGTCCGCGAGTCTCTCGTTCCTGCTGAACTTTTTCAACCCTCGCCGACTCGCTTCTGACGCGGACAGTTTCCAATCAATTACGCCTCCGTCTTTCCTACGCCTTGCTTCTACGCGTTTCTCTGTCTCTAATTTATCTAAAAATTTGTTAATGATCCGATTCTTTTCTTCATCCGACATCGGAAGTTCCAGTCGGATCCGCTCTGGTATATCATCGGCATGGACATAATCCGCTTTACTTTGCGAAAGAGTCTCTAATATGGCTTCTTCAATGTATTGGTTAGGTGACATCCGTGACGTGTTCTATTCCTTTCTATTAGGCGGATGGGGAAGAATACCTATGCTTCATTAAGGCATAAACGCCGCCATCCATAAAACCGATTTTCAGAACTTCAGGTTCGTCAACTTCCATCGGAGATGAAATCGGATCGGGTATTAGGATATGACCACGATCGCGAGTACATCCGATTAGGGAAAATAACGATCCAATCATGAGTAAAAAAATAGACTTGATTTTCTCATTTGAATCCTCTATAGGTTGGTGGGCAAGCCCCACGTAGTGTGGTTAGTTCTCAACGCGAGACTTCTTGTAGTTTACCTTGTTTCACTATAAAGTGTTGTTGTATTGTATTTTTAGGCGGATATTCAACGCCCTCTCTCTTAATATAAGTGACAGATACGGTATCGATCTTAGGGTCCGTCAATAGAACCTGTACAATTTTCGGTCGATCGTCAAGGAAGATTTCATCAGTACTTTTGAGCGTCGTTTTATCCACCGCAGTCAGATAGTGAAAAACGCCACTCCCGCCGGCGTTATAGGCAACGATCGCAAAGATAGATCGCGTTCCTTCGACAGCATATTGCTTGAGAAATGTATACTCAATTCTATCACTTTCTCCCTCACTGTCGGGGGGTATGATCGTGCCGGTATAGGTATCGCCAACAGCAACATCGTGAGTGGAGAGTGTAATTTTAGATAACACATTTTCGAGAGGTGCGTCTAACTTGACGAACTTTTTGGGTATAGCATCAGGGTTTCTAACGCACCCTGATGTCAAAGCAAAAGCAATTCCAATGACTGCTAAGATGACTTTTAGGTTACGCATTTCAAAACTCCTTGACAGTATATTTGGTCAGCGGGCTTTACTGTTGTTCTGCTGCTGGTTCTACAACAGTATATTGAAGTTTATGGTGACCGTATAAATATGTTGATAATGATCCCTCAATCACTCGGCATATCCTCTATTATATATATATTGCGTATTAAGACAAGATAAAAATCATAATAGTTTAATATTTTATGTCTTAATATGAAATTATAGCAAATTTGGACTATAAAACCAAACTATTTTTTTCAGGAATTGTACAAATGTGAGTAGGTTGGGTTTACATTGTGGTTCCAGAGCCAGTCATGGTAAGACTTTTATGGTTCTGCAAGGTCTTATCCAATCTGCAGCAAGTAACCTGATGTTCGTTGATTTCCCAGCGATTTTGATGATAGATATACATTTTAAGACATAACAAATTATTACAAACTATTTATTGTTTTGTCTTACTATGATAATCGTTGTGGTTCTTGCCACCACTGCTTTTTTTGCTTTAAAATCTTGATTAAAAAAGGATTTGTGGTATGATGTTAATCGCGTTAGTAGTTACTCAGACGTTAACAAAACGGAAAATTCACATCCGCTTTCTTACTCACATAATGGATTCCTTGAAAGATCTCATTGAACGCTGCCATCAACGGCATAACAAACCCCTTCGGCAACGAAAGACAGTAGTGAAACCTGCGGCTTACAACCTGGGCTATCCGCGCGAACACATCATCTATTGTGCGCGCAATTACCCTGTGAGGCTCAATGACATAGAACTGGCGGATATCTCCTTTATGCCGATAGGACGCGCACCTAAAAACGATCACGGTCCCAGGTATGTTGACAGGAAATGGTTTTTGGAACGTCAAGGGATAAGAAGCTCAGCAATGGGACACTGGGACAAGTCTTGGGGCATTCAGGTGTATACTGGCATTCCCTCGGAACGTGACGGTGCACGGTGGCACGATCTCGATTTTACATATCAAGCTGTTTGCACCGCCCCGGATGCCGTTTATGCCTGTATTGAGGCACTTGTCAACACTGTTGAAAACCCGCTCTTGACGTTGTCAAAATCCGGCGGGATCCGATTCTCTTGCAGGATCCTGGATTACCTCCATCCGAAGACCGAGATGGAACGATTGTATATTTATAAACATATACCGACCGCAGAAGACCCGCACCGAACAGAGGTGTATCTCGAAATTTTAGGGGAACACGGATACAATCCTTGGGATGCGCGCTATGAGATCCTGTTGGGTAATCTGTTAGAGCCGCCTCTCATCACCAAAGAGATTTTCTTCGGACCGATTGAGGCACTCCGGGTTGCTATTCACAAACCTGCACCAACTGCGGTGAGGAAACTGGAGCCGCCCGTTCCGAATGTGCCACGGTATCTTGGTTCGCATAAGTTGGACCTCGCAAAAGAGGCTTTGCTAAAACGCGGTTTCTCTTATGTCCGGGAAGATAATGGCATTCATTACTGGATTTCTGACGCGAGTAGCGTTGGCGATGGGCGCGTTTCACTATGGGAGCGCGATGGGACGGTGTGGATATCCACGTCTATACCTAACGCGGAACTCCCCACTGAACCGACCCCAATAACAGATGTCTGGGCTGATACTGGCATTCTGCCACCGATCTCCGCCAAGGGGTTGGTTGTTTCAGATAAGGTACTTGCAGTCCGGGAGGGGAACCTGAGTCCGTTGGCGATCAAACGTCCCGCGCCTGTTCTGCAGCCGCACCCGGGGGACACGAGAAAGATTTATGGAACCCCTGAAGAGAATGCACTTCAGATACAGCGGACTTTCAACGAAAATGTGCGCATCGTCAGACTTATTGCCGGGGCATCCTTAGAGAAAAACAGCAAAATCAGATCGTTACTTATCAATAACTCTATCTGCTTAAACGTGTCAAATGACAGATGGAGAAAAGCAGCAGAACAAGGAAACCAACAAAAGTCAACCGTGCTCCCTCTTGCTCACTATAAACCTCGAATGTACCGATGGGAACAGGTGAAAGAGATACCTATTGAGATACGAATGGAAAATCCTTTTCAACATGGGAATGTCTGTGAGGATCCTGAGCGGTGCGAGGCACTTGAGGAAAAAGGCGGGGACCCGCGTGAAAGTATCTGTCCACAATGTCAGGTCTATGCTGAATGTCAGAACCTCGGTTATCTATCGCAATCTTTCTCCTTACCCCGTGCTGCGGTGCAGATTTCGGAGATTCCGCAACTGTTTTTCAACCCACAATACCAGGAAGTCGTGAAAGTGCTGCTTGAAGGCGAGGCTGAAACGGAGGAGATGGAATCTACATCGTTGTCTTCCAATAGGTTTTGTATTATTGAACCGACAAAAACGGATGATCTGTTTCTGGAATGTAGGCTACCAAAATGTTTATTGGAAGAGTGGGGTAATACCTGGCACGGAGATGCCTTGGGTAGTTTCGCCAAAGCCTTGCTGAATGCCTTAGAAATCAGCAGTAGAACCTATACGGATGCTGTCAAACGTGTCCGTACAGCGGTACAGACGTTTGAATGGCGAGAGGCAGACATTATCAGGCAGATGTGTCACGTCAATGCGCAAGGGGTCGTGGTGAGACGCGGGGCTATTGATCCTGAAACCGGAAAAGAATTAGCACGTTTTGCCGTTGCGTTTGAAGCAGGCACTTTTGCCTACATTCCGGTCGACGATACAGCTGTAGAGGCATTCATTTCAAACGGGTTACCTTTTTTTCAACTCAGCGACTTTGTGATTGACGAAGAGATGAGAATTCCCATGCTGATGACCGAAGCCATTGATTTGGGTATTTTGAACGTAGAAACCGTCCAGAATATTCAGAGATTCCCTACAGTCTGCCGGAACCCGAACTGGACGGTTTGGCATCAACTCAGACGCTTCTTTGCACACTATACACAGGATAAAAACGCACCGATGGGGTGGGATGACGAAGGGCTGCGGTTCTGGGTACCCCCAGTGCTGCCCCAAAGCATCAAACAGCTTTTGTTAATTTCTACAATCGACCCCGAACGGAACTTCCAAAACGTATTTCCGAACAGCGACATTGAAGTTTTACGGACTGCCCCCCCAACATGGATACCCGGAAACCAAATTTTTCAGATTCGCACGGGTGCCTACCCCCCAGATACCATGTTGGACAATGATAGCAATTGGGTGGTTTCCGGCATGTCCGAAACCGGGCAACACTTTTTTCTCGGTATCCTTGCAGAAATTGAGAGAACACCGAGCGTTAAGCATGGGATTATCACACATAGGACAACCCTCAAACAGTTAGGCGATGTCGCAGAGAAGGAGAACGTCTGCTTGCTGACAAATTTCCGAGATCTAAATGGGTTGGAGGCTGATTTTGAAGAAGCAGAAGTCTTATGGATAGTCGGCACACCGGAGGTGGGCCTCCGTGCTGTTTGGCAACGCGCACAGATCTTGTTTGGGAACGACGAGGAACCACTCTTTTATCAAAGAGAAACAGAGTCAGGTACCTACACAGACAAACGGTTACAAAGCGTTTATGAAGAAGAAGTTATCTACCTGCTCACTCGGATTATAGGGGCCGCTGGGTTAGACGGTTTCGCAGACAAGAAAGTTATGTTAATCTCTGGTATGGAACTGCCTGACATCACTCACAGACCTGAGACCCTCCTTTTCGACTGGGAAGATTTTGAAGTTGCAGGTGGATTAGACAAACTTGCTGAGGTTATCACCACGCGCCAGCGTTTTGAAACTGAAAGTGTTGAATTAACCGCCGAAACCAGCAGGACAGAAGTCGAACGGATTTTGGGATGCTCCTCAAGGCAGGCGAACCGTGTGTTGAATAAACTTCGGGGCGGTAATATCCCCCGGGTTCCCTTCCGTGAGCAAATTCTCGCGCTGCTTGCTGACGGTGAGAAAAAGACAGCAGAATTTGTCGCAGCCACTCATGGAAATCCACAGGCAATCGGAAATGAACTCAAGCGTCTTGCAGATACTGGTGAGATTGTAAGGGTGCAACGCGGAGTGTATGCACTCCCATAAATTTCAAATCAGGATTTAGAGGGGTAGCGAAATCGGCGCGCCGATTTCGGCAGTACACTTCTTGTTTTTTCAGGTTGGTTATAAGTTCCGTAAGAAACGAACTCAACGGATTCATAGGGTTTAGACATCAACTTCAGGAAAATCAAGAAAAAAGAATGCAAAATTCATTTGTGTGAGAAATTCCTGTTGACCCGACAATCTACGTTTTGCAGAAGATGAAAACTCCTTGCTTTAACTGACGGAGCACTTTAATGACAATGAACTCTTTGGAAGCACTCATTGAACGCTGCCACCAACGGCACGAAAAGCCGCTGCGGCAGCGGAGAACAGTGGTAACACCTGCCTTATATAATAAAAGTTATTCTTATCAGGTTACAGTTTATTGTGCGCAGAGATATCCTGTGTTGCTTGCTGACATGGAGCAGGCCGACATTTCCTTTATGCCAATAGGACGCGCCCCAGAGTACGACCGGGGCCCGAGGGACTTTGACGGTGAGCGGTTCTTGAAACGTCAAGGTCAACAAAATTGGGGGGTAAGACGATGGCATGCCTCCTGGGGGCTCCAAGTGTATACTGGAGTCCCCTCAGCAAGCGATGGTGCCCGATGGCACGACATTAATTTTACATATGAAGCGATTTGTGCCGCACCCGATGCGGTTTTTGCCTGTATTGAGGCACTCGTCAACGCTGTCGCAAACCCGTTATTGACGATGTCAAGATCTGGCGGCTTACGTTTCTCTTGCAGAGTGCTTGATTACCTCCATCCAAATACCGAGCAAGAAAAATTATATATCCACAAACATACACCCACCTCAAAAATCCCAGACCAAAGCGACGTATATCTTGAAATTCTCGGGGAAGAAGGATACAGCCGCTGGGACGCTCGCTATGAAATCTTGCTTGGAAATCTGTTGGATCCCCCTATCATTGCCAAAGAGGTCCTCTTTGCTCCTATTGATGCCCTCCGCGCTGAACTCCACGAACCTATTCCTCTTGAAGATGCAAGTTTAATATCGGTTACCGAAAACGAAGCCCTGGAGAAGAATACTGCCTCTGCGCCAGCATCTCTCGGTTCGCATAATCTTAACTTGGCAAAAGTGGCGTTTTTGAAGCACGGTTTTTCTTATGTCCGACAAGAGGATGGGTATCATTACTGGATGTCCCCTGATAACCCCGCTGGCAACGCATACGTATCGCTGTGGGAAAGCGACGGCATCGTATGGGTACGCGCCTCTTCACCTAATGTCGGGCTGCCTACAACATCAACATCAATCACTGACATCTGGAACGATACAGGCATTCTACAACCAATACCTGCCATAGGGTTGTCTGTCTTTGATGAAGTGAATGCTGTGCGGGAAGGAAAACTTAGTCCATTGGCGGTAAAACGTCCGCCTCCGGTGCTGCAGAAATCAGAACGCTCCAATGCAGTTGATGAGACCTTTGAAACGCAGATCGCTCAGGTAGCGCGTAGTCTCGATGGAACTTCGCACATCCTCGGGCTTGTTACCCAGAGAGAGAAAAAGAAGAACTATGGAATTGAATCCCATGTCCGCAAGGGTGGTGCAGCCTGTCTAAACCTACCAAATGTCAAACTGGTAGAAGAAGCAAAACAACACTTCCAAAAGCAAAATTTGCCAAGTGAAAAGATACAGATATCGGCAATTCATCAACTGTTTTTCGATCCACAACATTCAGAAATAGTGAAAGAAATGCTCGAAAAGGGAGATGATGCAGAACAGCTTTGTATCGTCGCAAAAACGAAAGCATATCAACTCTTCCCTGAATGTAGAATATCTAAAAATGTATTAGAAGAGTGGAGTCTAAACTGGAAAGGAAGTGCTTTAGGAAATTTCGCCAAAACTTTACTGCATGCAGTAGAAATCAAGGATAAACCTCATGCCGATTCTGTCAAACGGATCCGTACGGCGGTTCAAGTATTTGAATGGCAAGAAGAAGCACTCGTCAAACAGATGCGCGAGGTCAATGTAGAAGGTAAGGAACCACACTGGACATATTGGCACCAACTCAAGCACTTCTTCACGCACTACACGCGAGATGCTGACGCACCGATACGGTGGAACAACAAAATCTTGAGGTTCTGGATACCACCGGTACTGCACCCGAGCGTCAAACGCCTCCTGCTCACATCGCTAATTCTTCCTGAAGAACATCTTCGCAGGGCACTTCCTGATGACAAAATCACAGTCAATCGTACCGAACCAGCAGCGTGGAGGGCAGGAAACCAAGTATTTCAAATTCGCACAGGTGTTTATCCACGACATACAATTTTAAACTATAACGGCAACCAAGATATCACCGGCATCTCTAAAACGGGACAGCGTTTTTTTGCGGGTATACGTGCAGAAATTGAGAGAGATCCAAGCCCTAAGCATGCCATCATCACTTACAAGTCAATCGCGGTGCGATTGGAAGATATCGCAGAAAAAGAAAATGTCTGTCTCGTGACCGATTTCAAAAACGTGAATGGGCTGAACGCTACCTTTAGAGAAGCACAAGTCGTTTGGATAGTCGGCACGCCACAATGGAATCCGAATCTCGTTTGGCGGAGTGCACAGATTTTGTTTGGAAACGACGAAGAACCGCTCTCTTATGAGGAAGAAGAAACGGATACCCTCCGCTATAAGGATGAGCGGATCCAAGGCATTTATGAACAAGCTGTTGCCCGATTACTCACGAGACTCATCCTGCGAGTGAGGTTGAACCACTGGACAAATAAGAAAGTTGTATTAATCTCCAGTTTGGCACTCCCCGATATTACCGACAGGCCTGAAACGCTTCTTTTCGACTGGGAAGATTTTGAAGTCGCTGGTGGGTTAAACAAACTCCCTGAGGCGATTGCCACACGTCAGCATTTTGAAACAGAACGCGACAATCTAACCGCCGAATCCAGTAGGGAAAAAGTTGAACAGGTCTTAGGATGTTCCTCAAGGCAGGCAAATCGTGTACTGCAAAGGCTCAGGGGTGGAAGAACCTTACGTGTCCCGTTCCGTCAGCAAATCCTCACGCTTCTGGCTGCCGATGGCGAAAAAAGAACAGCCGAATTCGTTGCGGCTATTGAAGGACATCCAAAAGCGATAAAAAATGAGCTCAAACGTCTTGTAGATGCGGGCGAGATCGTAAAGGTCCGGTGGGGCGTATATACCCTACCACAGGCGTAGGTATATACACGCACTGGCGAGAGAACAAGCATGCCTAATCGCAGGAAACTTTCTTATATCCTTTCGGCAACGGCTTTCCTGCAACAAGGGCAGATTTCAGTGGACGGACGTGTCGGCAACTACCGCGGTGCGTGAAGCCAGGACAATCACACGTTACATCTACACCGACAACCTCCAGTGTATAAAACTTGCCCTTTTGCGATGAACTCTCAGCGCGATAAACATTCCGATCGGGACCGGCGAGGACTTGGGCTAAGGTACGGATGGCTTCTTCAGAATATGGGCGTAACTGCGCACGGGTCGCTTCTTGGAGATGAGAGGCGTTTTCTTCAAGGTAGGCATCGCTCGCTTGTTGGAGTACATTGAGCAATTGTGGTTCTTCGACCTCGGCAGTATGCACAGAGAGCGCATTCATCATTCGCTTAAGTTCACTGAGAACATCGGGCTGGAGCGCACCGTCCTCATCAGGTATCAACAATGTACCTTCAACAAGAGCATCCATTAGCGCGGCTTTCGTCTCCAACACAGTTTTGACGAATTCGTCTACCGTGCCGCGTGCAATCATATAGGTGACGTTAACAGTCCCCGTCTGTCCAATGCGATAGGCACGATCCTCTGCCTGCCAATGATTCGCTGGGACCCAATCTAAATCGTTGAAGACGACCTGTCGACCCGCGGTCAAATTGATTCCGACACCCGCGACGTGCATATTGGCGATGAAGAGTCTGACGTTTTCATCGTTCTGGAACTGATCGACTCGGTCCTGTCGCTCTTCGGTCGGAACTTCTCCAGAAACGAAAACGGCTCGGTCACCGAAATGTTTGTGGAAACGTTCCAGTGTGTTGAGGAATGCAGTGAAAAGAATGACCTTTTCACCCTGTTCCAATGCGTTTTCGACAAACTTGATAGTGTGTCGACACTTGGCAAAAGCGAGTTTTCGACGTGCTGTCGTTAACCTGCCAACCGCTTGTCGCCGTTCCGAATTTTCCGATTCACTTTCAATCGTACCAATAGATTCAGGTGCGTCAAACTTTGTTAGATATTCGCGGACGGCGTTATTGAAGTGCTGTATCGCATAAGGGTGCAGCTCAACATCCAACCATGTTCGTACTTTGGGTGGCAGGTCCAATACCTCGTTTTTGGTGCGTCGTAGCATCACGCCGTGTAATTGAACTGCCAATTCCTCAATATTGCTCGCGCCATCTGCCACCAATCCGAAGTCTCCCTGATAGGCATCACAATACCGTTTGGCGAAACTGAGGAAACTCTTACCGAGGGGGTGATCCACCAACTGCAAAATTGGGAAGAGGTCACGAGGACGGTTCGTCATCGGGGTCCCCGTTAACGCGTGGACCATTGGCTGGCGTTGAATCGCTTTCACCAGTTTAGCGGCGTTCCGACTGCGTTGACTCTGGTGATTTTTCAAGTAATGCGCTTCATCAAAGACAACACCTTTCCATTCAAACGCGAGGAGTCCTTCCAGGTGTTTACCGAGAATCTCATAGTTGATGATAACCCAATCTTGCCCTTTAACAATACTGGCGGTTGAAGGAAGGGGCCCCGGACCTACAATGATAGGTTCAGCTGTGGGAAGCACAAGTTCGATTTCACGCGCCCAATTCCGTTTAACAGAGGCAGGACAGACGACAAGATAGGGACCTTCGGGTTCAGCCTCAACCATCGCGATGATGGACTGTCGAGTTTTGCCGAGCCCCATATCGTCGGCAAGAAGTGCCCGGCGACGACCGAGCAGGAAGGCGATTCCTTCTATCTGATGTGGATAGAGCCCTTCGGCAATCTCTTCAGCACGTTTTTTAATTTTACCTTGCGGATTTTTAATTTTACCTTGCGGAGGTAGGACGTGATTCATGATTTGACGGTTTTTGCGCAAGAGCCGCCCTCCACTTCGTTACGGACTACGGTTTCGCGTCACAGAAAAGACGCACGTTTTTTAATTTTACCTTGCGGGGGTAGGACGTGGTTCATGATTTGACGGTTTTTGCGCAAGAGCCGCCCTCCACTTCGTTACGGACTACGGTTTTTGAGGTTAATTTTTCCTATCTACTTCTACCTCTGTCAACAAGCCATAAATCTCCCTCACTGACGGTCGAGAGGCGTCTCAACATCACAGCACCCGGGAAATTAGGTGCCATTCCGATCCCCATCGCGAAGATGCGTCCGTTACCTGCGGCGTGCTGACCAACGAGCGTGAGATCCGTTCCCGAAATCGTGGTAGGAATGCCGTCGCTAAACAAAACAACGATAGTAGGTGCGGTTTTGGCAATTTCGGTCAACGCCGATAGCATATCGTGGTCGGTCCCTTTTGTGTGGATTTGGGATTGGATGTCGGCGAGATAGTTTGACGATGTGGCAACTGTCTGCTCGGTTACAGGGACGAAGCCTTCTTGGTAGACGATGAGTTCTGCACTAAACGCTACGATATTGAAACTATCGTGGGGTTCAAGGAAGGTCAGCGAATTCCGCATGAGATCTATAATCCGTTTGAGTTTCCGGGGCGGCAGATTTTGCATACTCGTAGAGAGATCAATGCAGTAGACGATGCGCTGCGGTCCCTCTTGCGCTTCAATGAACCTCACTAACCGGCTTTTGGGACGTGCTTTGGCTTTTTTCTCTTTTCTGAAAGGACGTTCGATGACCCTTTGCACACGTGGCGTGTCGTCAAATTCGACATGGGTTGCGGTGGGTCCAACAGGTTCTCCGACGTCTTCGGTATCGAAGGGTTGAAAAGGTGCGGGTTCCGCTGCGGAGACAACCCCTCGGTTGCTGGCAGGTTGATTGCTCGTGAGAATTTTCAGTCGTGGTTGGCTGACATCACGTGTTCTTCTGTGCCTGACTCGTGTGCGTTTCGGAGGTGTCACGCGCCTGACCTTCGGCTTTTCTTCGATGACAAATAGGGCATTGATAGCGTCAGCATTCCGCTGTGGATTGGTGCTAAACCAAAAGAAAAGACCGAGCACCCCAACACCGAGGTGCAATAGGACAGAGATAAGCAATGCTTTACTGGATTTTGACTTCATTTTTTTACTTTTACCTTTTTATCGCATTGACATCCGCACGGGGGTCTCTAATTTCCGACGCAGGACAACACCCCACTGTCCAACAACCCACAACGTCTTACCATCTTTGGAACGGGTGATGACATAAAGATTGTTGTCAATATCGGTGTGCTCCTGCTCCCAAGTCTCACCACCATCAGTTGAACGAACAATTGTTCCTTCTTCACCGACGGCGTAGATCTCCTGATCGGAGAGTGCAATGATGCCGTGGAGCGTTTTGTTAACGCCGGTCAATTTAGGTGTCCATGTAAAACCACCATCGGTCGTCTTCAAGACGATACCGGCTTCACCGGTCGCCCATCCTGTCCGCTTGGCGATAAATGAGACCGCATTGAGATCGTAATTCGACTTGGTTTCATGCATCCGCCAATACTCACCACCGTTGATGGTGCGTTGGGTTACCCCGCCCTGTCCAACTGCCCAACCGAGGGGTGCGAATTTCATATCCACATCCATAAGTGTGTCATTTGCAGTGGTGCGCTGAGGTGTCCACGTGGGACCGCCATCTTTGTTATGGATAATATATCCGAGTCTACCGACTGCCCAACCTTCAGAAAACTTACCGAAGTCAACATCGTTCAGCGAGAATGTACCGGGTGGATCGCCTTCCATGAAAGGCGGTTGCTCAGGCGTATCCCCGGCTGTCCAAATCGCGCCATCTGTCGTATAGAGGACCGTTCCGTCACGTTGCATTGCCCACCCCCATTTTTCAGGTTCGAGACTCGCAAAGTGTACCCCGATGAGGCGTTGACGCGTCCGACTTGAAAGCGTCTCCCACGTCTGTCCACCGTCTTGGGTTTCGAGTAGGACACCGCTGTCCCCTGCTATCCAACCGTTTTTGTCATCGTAGAAGAGGACCTTTCGGAAGTCATTACGCTGCTGTTCACCGAGTTGACGTTCCCATGTCTCTCCACCGTCTGCGGTGTGGTAGATACTGCCGCCACTTCCGACAGCCCATGCGTGCTCTGCATCCAAGAAATATACGCTGGCGACTCGGCGTGCTCCGCGTCTGCGGCGTCCTTCAGGTGCTGGTGGAGGGGGTTGTTGCTGCCGAGGTGCGGGTGAAGGAGCCGCCCGTTCGGGATTAGGCGGGAGCTCGCCTTCAGGAGCGAAACGTCCGGGACGTTGCCACTGTGCTCGCAACCGATTTTGAATTTCCTCCGGTGTCTCGTCATACGTTAGCGTCGGTCCCTCTGCGACCTCTTCTTCCTCTTCCTCCGTTGGGTCTTCCTCCACTTCTGGCTCGGCTTCTTCAAGCATCTCTGCCTCAGTTTCCCATAAGGCGAACATATCGTCTCCTGTAGCGACAGGAACAGGTTCCCAATTCACGCCTTGATCTCTGGTGATATAAGCACCATCACTACCGAGCCCCCAAGCATTGGTATACGAACGGAAGGTAATGCGCCGTAAGCCGCGCGTGCTCTGTGTCGTGGTCTGCAATCTCCACGTTTCACCACCGTCCTCAGTCAACAAAGAGTTGCCGTTGCCGAGAATTACCCAACCGCGGTTTTCGTCAGCGAAATGGACAGCAATACCGGGCTGATTCGTTTTTGCCTGAATTTTCCAGTAATCGCCACCATCAACGGTATGGAGAATAAACCCACCGTCTCGACGCTGCGGCGTGACCGCCCACCCCTTCTGACTATTGATAAAGTGGAGATCAGTAATGTTTGCCGTTGTCGTTCCAGTCTTTTGGATCTTCCATGTCTTGCCGCTATCGGTCGTATGTAAGGTCTGTCCAATCCTGGCACCGAGCCATCCCTCTTCGGCATTTAGGAAGTACATCGTGCTGACGCGTGGCAGGTTCTGCTTTGTTGCCTGAAGAATCGGTTTCCACGTTTCACCACCATTTTCGGTCTGAAGTAAGATACCAGATCCAAGGATTCGTCCATGCTTTTCGTCAGAAAATTCGACCTGTTGCAGATCCTCAGTGACCCCACTGTGTTGAGGCAACCACGTCTTACCGCCGTCTGTGGTATGCGCAATTGCGCCGCCTGAACCGACCGCCCATCCGTTCTGCGTATTCACGAAATGGGTATCGGCGAAATTCGTTCGCCAAGTTGCTTGACGGATAATGTCCCAATGGTAGGCAACGGGTTCAACAGGGGTTTCCTCTTCAGCCGTAACTACCTCTGGTTCTTCAGCAACAGGTGGCAATTTTGCTGGCAATTCTGCCTTTTCAATAGAGTAGCGCATCGCAATTCCGCCCTTACCGACAGCGACGACACCATCGGGTGAGAGTGCCAACCCATACAGGTCGTTGCCGGTGCCGCTCTCTTGCATTTCCCACTTTTTGCCGCCGTTGACGGTGGTAAGCATCACACCATTATCGCCGACGATTAATCCGTGTTGTGTACCAGCAAAATAGAGTTTATTCAGATTCTCTTGCGTGCCGCTGCGCTGGAAATTCCAACGCTTTCCACCGTTTTTCGTATGCAGAATTTCGCCAAACTGTCCGACAATCCACCCTATGTTTTCATCTACGAAGTAAACGGCATAGAGTTCGTTGAAAGTGCCGGTCGTCTGCTGATTCCATGTCAAACCCCCATCTTCCGTCGTGAGGCAAACACCGGGCCATCCAATCGCCCAACCCTTCTTTTCATCAAGAAAAAATACACCCTTCAGCATCAAAGAAAGAAAATCGCCCGTGGCGGTTTGTTGAAGCCATGTTTCGCCGCCATCAATTGTGTGTAGGATACTACCGAGATCTCCGACGATCCAGCCGACTTGAGGACTCACAAAGTGGACAGCACGGAGTGCAAATGCAGAAGGACTACGCTGACGCTCCCAATTCGCACCACCATCATTGGTATGAACAATAAGACCTCGATCACCAACCGCCCAGCCGTGTTTATCGGTTGCGAAATAGATATTCCAGATGCCGTCCCAGATATCAGTTTCAATTTCGCTCCAAGTTTGTCCGCCATCATTGCTCATCGCCATCGTGCCACGCTTGCCGACTGCGATTGCGCGGTTCGCATCCGTAAACTGGACGTTCTGCAGGTCATTCGCAGTCGTTCCACTGGTCATCTCCCACGTCGCACCCGCATCCGTCGTGTGCAAAATAGTACCGTACCACCCAACTGCCCATGCCTCTGTGGGTGTCGTAAACTGGATTCCTGTCAAATTGTTTTCGGTTCCACTTTCCATCAATTGCCAGTTGTCACCGCCGTCTTCGGTACGCGTAATAAAGCCGACATCTGCCACGGCGATCCCGTAATTTTCATCTGTGAAATGGATACCGTTGATAGTATCCCGGACATGCCCATTAATCAGCGGGATCCGACTGTCTTGACGCCCCCAATTGATACCGCCGTTTGCTGTATGGAAGATAGATCCATCACTGCCGACAATCCAGCCTTCATTATCGCTGACGAAGAAGACCTGTTTATTGTCATTAATCATCCGGTCGCGCTCACCCGCAAAGCGATTGCTCTGTTCCCGCCACGATTCACCACCGGTTTTGGTGTGAAGAATCCTGTCATGGGTACCGACAA
Organism: Candidatus Poribacteria bacterium; assembly: GCA_965232545.1. Lineage (GTDB taxonomy): Bacteria > Poribacteria > WGA-4E > WGA-4E > WGA-3G > WGA-3G. Next base: position 4,012,594 of record OZ246979.1, on the reverse strand, counting down.
CCCATCCCATCGAATCATTAACAAACCAGACACCGTTGAGCATAAATTCACTGACGTATTCGTACCGTTTCCACTCTTTTCCGCCATTCTTGGTGTAGAGGACATCCGAATCTTCCCCAACAATCCAGCCTTCTTTTGAATTGGCGAAATATACATCAAGCAGCATCGCGGAAGTGCCGCTTCGTTGCAAGGTCCAATGTTTACCACCATCGTCGGTAACTGCGATTAACCCTTCATCGCCGACTGCCCATCCGTAGTTTGCGTTCGTGAAGTAGACGGCTTTGAAGTCTAAGGAGGCATCGGGCATGCGATATCCAACACCTGTTGTGTCGACTTCTTGTTGCTTCCACGTTTTACCACCATCTGCAGTATGGATAATTAACCCCTGCTGTCCGACAACCCATCCCTGTTTATGATTGACGAAGTGTAGATCGGTGAAGTGTGTCTCCCAATCCGCCTTCCGAGTTGCCTCCATCTTGACACAACCGTTAAAAAGGAACAAGATGCCAAAGAAGAGAAGTACCATGACAAAACTATTAACAGCAAGTTTTGACTTATAATACACGCCAAAACGGGTCAGATTACGTGCCAAACTCATTTTTTCCTCCGATACATCCTTAGATTAAACTTACACCAATCGTAGCAAATTCCGTGCCAATCCGAACAATACTGCACTAACGGGATCCCTCAGCGAAATGTTAGAAAGCCTTGCACAAAATGGGGCAGCGTCTACATGCAACTATCCAAAACAGTGCAGATTTGACCAATCGTTTGGGATGCTGCAGAAAATCTATTAAGTCGAATTTACATTAAGGTACTTAGACAGACTTCTCTCACCTTTTGTTCATCTTATAGTAAAACCCATAATTACCGATACACCAACGTAAAGGCGAGGATACAATCCTCGCCAGCGAAGGCGAGGTGTTTTGGGTTTTCCAAAGTGCCCTTTTATTTTCCGGTTTTACTATAAATGTGAGTTTGAAAAAAGTTTTCACCCGTAACGTCCTCTGTCAGTTTTGGCAAAAAACGGAAACCCAAACTAACAGTTTATGCTACAATAATCCACCTTCTTTTAGATGAAAAGTGATTAAAGCGAACTCACATTTTATTACCAAACTCATGTTGTTAAATAATTAATAACCGCTGTTGTCACCAAAAAGACCGGAACGTGCGATAGCCACACCGATTGCAATAACGACGGGCAGCGCGATGACTGCTATCTGGACAAGCACAGAACGCCGCGCACCAAGTCTCTGAATCGCCCCTATCCGCCCGATTGGTGCTAAAAAGAGTGAGATCGCTAACAAAATAGCACTTGCCGCCGGAACCTCTTCAAAAAAATAGCCGTTCATCCAGATCCCCGCAAGTAGGAGTGTCACAACCGGCGATGCGCTGAGTGGAAAGACGCGCCAACTACTGGAATGCCGCTGTAGAACGAGCGTAACAATCCAACTCGCCACAAAAATCGCTACCAGAATACCACCGTGTTGCGCTAACCGCAGCGTACCGGAGACAGCAAGGACTAAGGCAGTACCGCCAGAAAGTCCAAAATATACAAATGGACTCGAAGCACCAGACGGAAACCAGAGAGTGAAACTCTGCTGGACGAGATTCCAAAAGATAAAAATCACAACGGCGAGACATACCCACCAGATAACGCCTTCAAGTTGTCCCCATGTATACTTAAATACCGAATTCAGAAGGAGCCGTGGTATAACAATCGAGAGCACCACTTGAGCCAACAAGCGTCCCCAAAGTGAAAAATTCCAAAAACACCCAAGAATTACCCCAAGAATAGCGAGATAGCAGAGCCAATGGACACCCTCACGGGGTGGGAAAGGAGGCAAACCCTCTAAACCGATATATCCAACGATGTATCCAGCACCCAATGCGACAGCGATGAGCCATTCCGATGATATACCGGTTTCCCTTCCAGTGCTCTCTCCCTCTCCTTTAGAAGCCAAAGCTTTGGCAAACACAAGGATTCCGCCGGTAACAATAGCCGGTAGGAGTAAACCAAGTATCAGTTGTTTGAATATTAACACTGCTGAAAAAGCCTATTTTTGCGCCGCTTCAATACTGACGGTGATTCGGATGTCGTCGCTGACGGGACCCATCCCGTAAGTCATACCAAACTCGCTTCGATCAATCGTAAAGGTGCTCTCAAACCCGATGAGGGATTCACCCTCTCTTCCTTTAGCTTGCCCCGTAATTTCAACGTCCACCGTGATCGATTTTTTAACACCGTGCAGTTCGAGGTCGCCCGTGACCTCTAACACATCCTCTTCCCCTTCTTTCGCACTAACTTTTGTGCTCTTGAAGGTGATGACGGGAAACTGCTTCGCACTAAAGAAGTCGGAACTTCTGAGATGCTGATCTCGCTTTTCGTTGCCAGTATCAACACTCGCTGCCTTGACCTCAAATTCCACCATGCTGTCAATACCCATTGGGTCCATCATGATCTGGCCGGTGAACTCATTAAATCTGCCGTAATTGTAACTAACCCCATTATGCTTTGCTCGAAAAATGATCATTGAATGTGCTGTGTCAATTTCATACGTATCTGCTGCATCCGCACGTTGTATGTTTCCAGTGAAGCCGCTGATGAGTAAGGCAAAAACAAGAGCAGCAGTATAGCGGATTCGTATGTTGTGTCCTAAGCCTATTTTCATTGAAAAAGATCTCCTTAATTCAGTTGATAGTTAAGTTCTATAAGCGTATATTGTCTTGTATTCGGCAAAAGAAGTATACTGTATTTTTTGACAGATGTCAATGTAAAATGTTCGGCACAAAATTTTCTTGAATTTCATTACAAAATTGTGATATAATTATTAAATAAAGTTATATTAGCTGCGTCCTTTTTGAGACAACTCACCAAAGTGGTGTAACGAGAGGGGGGTTTTTCAACAAACATGAAAGTATCACGACCAAGGTTTGCAATTTATTTAGGGGTGTATCTGCTCTGTTTTGTAGCATTGAGTCCGTACGGAATAGCAGACCAGCACGCTACAGATTCAGCCGTTAGTTACCATTCCGAGATCGTCCCACTCCTCAAACGGAGTTGTCAAGGATGCCATCACCCCGGTGATCCGAATGGTGACCTGATTGTAACAACCTACGCAGATCTCAAGCGAGGTGGAATGGCGGGTGATGCGATTGTCCCTGAGGAACCGGATGAAAGCCTCCTGATTGAACTTATCTCCGGCGATGAACCGGCAATGCCACAGAACCAAGAACCGCTTTCAACCGAAGAGGTCGAATTATTTCGACGTTGGATTCTCGAAGGCGCGCACGACGACACGCCGGATGAAGTCGACGATATGGATGAAGGAAACTACCCGATTTACACAGTGCCTCCGGTGGTTACCGCCCTGGCATATTCGCCTGATGGTAGCACACTCGCGGTGTCAGGATTCCGTGAAATTTTGTTGTACGATACAACGAGCTTTCAACTCAAAGCAAGACTGGTAGGCAAAGCACATCGCATAGAATCGCTGACGTATACGGCAGATGGAAAAATTTTAGGCATGGCAGGTGGGTCGCCAGCGCAATTCGGCGAAGTGCAGTTATGGGATACAGCAACAAATTCGCTCATCAAAGCGATACGTTCCAGTTATGACACTGTATATGGGCTCTCTTTCTCACCAGACGCGAGTCGTGTCGCTTTCGGATGTTCAGACCAAACTGTACGCGTGCTGTCCGTTGAAGGCGAGAAAGAGCTGATTAAATTTGATAACCACAGCGATTGGGTGTTCGGAACGGTGTTTTCTACGGAGGGCTCTCATTTCGTGAGTGCTGGACGGGATACTGCCCTCAAATTGGTTGAAGTAGACACAGGCTCTTTCGTTGACGACATCAACTCCAGCAACAAGGGTTATGGAGAAATCAACACCATCGCACGGCACCCGACTGAAGACTGGGTTCTCAATGGCGGTGAAGACCGTATTCCACGTCTCTACAAAATCTTTCGTGAAATACGGAGAGATGTAGGTAATACGGACTTTAATCTCATCCAAGCATACGAAGCACAGTCGGGTACCATTGAAGGTGTCGCGTTTTCAGCAGATGGTAGTCGGTTCGCGACTGGTAGCACAGGCGGTGAAGCACGTATCTACAACACGGAAGATGGAACGCGTTTAGCAAGTATGCAAGGCGATGCGGTTGGTGTTTTCTCAGTGTCGTTCCATCCAAATGGCACACAACTCGCCACAGGCGGTTTTGACGGAAAGATTCGGATATTTGATACCGCCACCGGTAAACTCCTGAATGCATTTATGTCTGTACCGATTGAACCGGCGGGAAGCGAGGAGGTCGCTCTCGTAGTGACAGGCATGACGTGAGGGGCTTGCGTCGCTAAAGTGCAGGATGCACTTACACAACACCAGAGCGTTATCAGTGTCGAGGTTTCTCTCCCCGATCAAGCCATCATTAAAGTTCGGAAGAACACTGTTACTGCAGATGCCCTCGCGACCCTCGTTAAAGAGACCGGATTTAGCGCGAAACCTAAATAGTACGCGTGAAGAGGCTAATGTATGGCTGTTAAGGCACCCAATATACTCTGGGTTTGCACAGATCAGCAGCGTTACGACACAATTGGCGCATTAGGTAACCCGTATGTGTCAACACCGAACATCGACAATTTAGTGACGGAAGGTGTTGCATTTACACATGCCTATTGTCAAAGTCCCATCTGTACGCCGAGTCGAGCGAGTTTTCTCACAGGCATGTACCCAAACGCAACACACGCGATTCGCAACGGGAACGACTTTTTTCCAGAGGCATATCCGCTTGTAACGCGTACCCTCGCAGACATCGGTTATGATTGCGGACTGATTGGCAAACTCCATCTTGCGAGTGCTTACCGTCGGGTGGAACCACGCGTAAACGACGGTTACCGTTACTGGCAATACAGTCATGCGCCACGCGATGACTGGGAACACGGACATGACTACGCTGATTGGGTCCGTACGCAGGGGTATATTTTAGGTGAGTTGAACCAGAATCGAGAAGGCGTTCCAGCGGAGTTGCATCAGACGACATGGTGCGCGGAAAAGACGATTGAGTTCATTCGCGAAGACCGAGATTGCCCGTGGCTCGCGAGTGTCAATATCTACGACCCGCATCCGCCTTTCAATCCACCACAAACACACCGAGACCAATATAATCCGGCAGAAATGCCAGAGCCACTTTTCCGAAGCAGCGATCTCGAACAGCAGACCCGACTACAAACGGTCGATTTTCAATCCAAAGTACGTACCCCCGATGAACTGGACATTCGGAGTCCAATCTTACCGCAGACCCCGCGTCAAGAAGCAGAGGCAGTCGGGGCAAGAGATGCCAAAACACTTATAGCCGCCTATTACGCGATGATTCAACTGATTGACGAGCAATTGGGCAGGATCCTTGAAACGCTTGACGAAACAGGACAACGGGAAAACACCGTCATCATTTTTACGAGTGACCATGGAGAGACACTCGGCGACCATGGACTCATCCAAAAGGGTTGTAGGTTTTACGAAGGCTTGGTCAGGGTACCGCTGATTTTCTCATGGCAGACGCAGTTTGCGAACGGACTTAAGAGTGACGCGCTTGTCGAACTCGTTGACAAAGCACCAACGCTCTTGGAATTGGCAGGCTTAACAGTCCCCGACGAGATGCACGGCAAATCCCTCCTGCCTCTTCTCCGCGGTGAAGCGGATCCGAACCATCACCGCGATTTCGTCCGATGCGAGTATTACGACGCTGTGGACCTGCCGGATCACACTTTCGCAACAATGTACCGAAATGAACGTTACAAATTAGTAGTTTATCACGGACACGAAGCGGGTGAACTCTACGACCTCATTAATGACCCAGACGAGTTTGAAAATCTCTGGCATGTCGATGCGAAACAAGGGGTCAAATTTGAACTTCTAAAACAGAGTTTTGATGCATCCATGCTTGCCATGGACAGAGGATCGCGACGCGTGGGACCGATGTAACACTCTTTAAGGAATTATAATGGAATGGGTCGCAATTTTGACACTCGTAGTGTTTATCACAGGACTTGGAATAGTCGCCGGAAAGGCAATACACCACGCCTACAAAGATTGAGACAAAACGGAATTATGCTTGAGCGGAACACCATCCATTGCGGCGATACGTTTACGCTGCTGAAAGCGGTAAAAGACGCTTCAGTGGACCTGATTGTGTGTGATGGACCGTATGGTGTAACGGAGAACTCGTGGGACGAGATTTCCTCAATTCAGGAATACAACTTCACGCTTATCAAAGATTTCGCACCGAAACTGAAGGATGGAGGCGCGCTCTATCTGTTTGGAAAACCGGACTGCATCGACTTCATAGACTATCGAGAATACTTAAATCTTCGTTCAAAGATCGTATGGTATCAACCGAGTCGACTTGCCCAGGGACGAATTAGTTACACTAATAACCACGATATTATCTGTTACTTCATCAAGGGCAAAAAGCCGCGGTGCTACAACTTAGATGCTATCAGAGTCGCGCAACTTGTTGAATTAGAGCATCGGAGTCGGTGCGAAAATGTACCATCCGTAACGAACGGTAAATTTGGCAAGACGAAATACAATCCGAAAGGAAAGAATCCTGGCGATGTCTGGGGCGATATAAAGCAATTAACCTACAAATCTAAAGAGTTAGTGAGTAGAAAAACCCTTAACACGATCCAGAAACCGGAGAAACTCATTGAGCGGATCGTATTAGCGAGTTCATTACCGGGGGATTTGGTTCTGGATCCATTTGTGGGAGTTGGCACCTGTCCTGTGGTGTGTAAGCGGCATCAGCGAGATTTCATCGGATTTGAGATTGAACCGAGTTTTGTGCAAGCGGGCAATAAACGGCTTCGTGAGTGCTATAAGGACTCAGACTTGTCTTTATAGAGGCAATATTTGTGAATTCCACGCCAAAGACTTGACAAAAACGTTATTTTATGTTACTATTTGTGGAGGACCAGAGGAAAGAGAACCTGATACGAGCATCAACGCTATTTGTCAATGTACCCAAGCCTAAAGACTTGTCCTTGTAGCAAAAAGCAATAACTGTTTTGCGTTTTGTAGGTCCCGTGTCTCGTGCTTCGTTCTTGTTTCTCGTTTCATAGAGGTCAGTAACCCGACGCTCTCCACGAAGGGTGCAAGCCACCCTAAAAAGATACGAGTGCTATTTTGGGAACGTGCAGTTACGCAATTTCTGTTCCCGATACACTCAAGTTGTCCTCCAGCAGCGTTGTCTGTTTCTTTTCCGTATAGTGCTGTAGCTTTACACAAGTCGCACACGGGGATAGCGAACAGCAGCATAACTTGCAACCTTACACTACAAGGAACATTGTAGCATAACAAAGACTTTGTGTCAAGGGAAAAATGAACGCTTTGGTCCTTTCCAAGAGGGCGGTTTTTCCTCCCAAACCTAAAGGATTGGGATTCCAAAACCGACAATTCCCTTGAAGAATGTTATCAGTAGGGATAATCATCCGCGCGCCACTTCGTGTAAACATATAAGGAGCATCATGGAACGGACTTTTAAATGGCAAGATTTGGCGAAACTTGTAAGCCACATCGTATTTTGTTTGGCATTTCTTCTCGTTTGTGGTATAAGTGTTAGTGGCGCGGCGGTGGAAGTCGGGTTCATCTACCTCGGCGACAAGGGTAACTTTACTTCACCTGCATTGGAGTTTGCTGAAAAGACCTTTAAAACAGAGCAACTCGCGAAGGCTGATTTGAAAAGTGAGACATTCAAGCAGTTTGGGGTTATCTGGTGGCATGATGGCGATGCCGATCCGGGGGGATTATCTGGCGCAGAACTTGATGCGTTCTTAGACTACGCTGAAAGCGGCGGCGCGGTGCTCTTGACAGGTGCAGCTATCCGGTATGCTACGCCGTTGGGATTAGAAAACGCGCAACCCCGCGCATTTGGACCCGTTGAAAACGATGGAAGTAATGTCGGTATTATCGTCTTGAAAGAGACACTGGCACTCGGGTTGGTAGACGGACTTAAGAATGTCGATGGAAAAACACCCCAGGTCGAGGATTGGATTCAGGTCAATTCAACTGGGTATCCAGTAAGTGGTGACTATTTCGACACGATTTGGAAGAATTTTACGACGCTTGCGCATGCTTGGGAGGGGGGCACCAATTACACGGATAGGATTGCAGCGTTCGGTTATTGGGAAGCTGGAGACGGTAAGGTGTTCAACATGAACTGGCGACTCCCGAATTATCACAAGAACAACAAGGATATTGATCAAATACAGAAACTTACAGAAAACGTCATTAATTGGTTGGCAAGTGAATCGGAATACGCAGAGGTTTCCGCTGGTGGTAAGCTGCCAATCGTATGGGGACGACTAAAGAATAGCCATTAACAGTCAGGTCGGATTTTTTAGAAAAAAACCCTTTCAGTCATCAGTAGGATGAAGCCCCAATTCCCGGCTTCTGATATGTCTAACACCTCTTGTAACTGATGGATGACTGTGATTCATACTTGTATCGGTAATTGTAAAATCTATCGCAAAGACAGCAATAATAACAAATTTTAGTTTGATTACCTCAAAAGGATACTTTAGCATTGGATACTCTAAACGCTCAGACAGACTCACAATCGAATCTACCCGAAGGTGTCATAGTACGCCTCGACCAAGGAAACTTAACCGGAGATATAGCATTTTCACCGGATGGAACGCAACTTGCAGTCGCCTGTGACATCGGAGTTTGGGTCTATGATGTGGACAGCGGTCTCGGACTTAACCTCCTCGTTGAGCACAACGAATACGTCAGATGCGTCGCGTATTCTCCCGATGGGAGTGCAATTGCCAGCGGGAGTACAGACAATACGGTGGTTTTATGGGACGCGACCGTTGGATCTCCGACAGCAACGCTCGTCGGACATACAGACGCTGTTAGGAGTGTTGCATATTCCGTGGACGGTGCCACCGTCGCAAGTGGAAGCCCTGATGGGACCGTGCGGTTATGGGATACCAGCACAGGAGAGGCTAAAAATACACTCACAGGGCGCGCAGACTCTATCAGATGTGTTAAATATTCCCCAGACGGAAGCACCCTCGCCGCTGGAACCGGAGACGACACAGTGGAATTGTGGGATGCTACTACCGGAAGGCACAAAGCGACACTCAAGGGACATACACATATTGTCGATTCGATCGCTTATTCACCCGATGGAGCAGTTCTTGTGAGCGGAAGTATTGATGGCACAGTTCGGTTGTGGAATACAGACTCAAGGAAATTGCTAACGACACTGACAGGACATGCCGGTTATGTCTGGGGTGTCGCTTACGCACCTGATGGCAAAAGCGTCGCAAGTGGCGGGAATGACAACACAATTCGTTTATGGGATATCGAGGAAGTGATCAAATCGGGGTTACAAACCCCTCCTACACGAACGCTCACAGGACATACAGGCAGCGTCAGGAATGTCGCGTATTCTCCGAATGGAAGTGTCCTCGCCAGCGGAAGCGACGATCACACTGTACTCATCTGGGATCTTACCTAAATCATTCATATAGAACGAAAATAAGTAATAACTTGAGGCGAATTAACGACGATTCAGTGTCCATTAACGGCGCAGGTGGCTATACGTCGAGTAACGCGATGTATCCAACCCACTTGACCGAACCGCAAGGTAAAATTAAAAAGGAGGACGGCGTCTCCCCTATCGATCACAGTCAGGGGTCCTACGCCGAATTTTTTGATGAAACCCAGGTCTAACTTTGTAACAACATTCCTTGTTGCATTCTCCATTTTTCTCGCATTCCAATTAACGGCGTCGAGCGAGATGGAACAGCCTGTGAGTGCAGAAGTTCCGACGGTGCAAGCGTTGAAGGTTCATCCTGAGCCCCTGACATTGGAGCACGCACGTGACGGTAGACGGGTGCTGGTGTCAGGAAAGACGAAAAATGGCACATGGGTAGATGTAACACCATGGGCTGCGTTGACTCCCGCTGCGGGGGTGAAGGTATATGAAGATGGTTATATCTTCCCGACGGCGGTAGGCACAACAAAAATTACGGTAACGGTCAAAGGTGTTAGCACCGAATTGTCCGTGAACGTTAAAAGTATGGATGCCCCACCGGTCAGCTTCGTGCGAGATGTCATGCCTCTCCTGAGCCATGCTGGGTGTAATAACGGCACATGTCACGGTGCAGCAAAGGGCAAAAATGGGTTCAAACTCTCGCTTCGTGGCTACGATCCCGATTTCGACTATGAACTCTTAATTGAGGACATATCCGGACGGCGGTTTAACCGAGCATTCCCCGAACAAAGCCTAATGTTACTAAAACCGACATCGGAGGTGCCACACAAAGGCGGACAGGTAATCGTCCCAGGAGATCGGGATTATGCAATTATCCGTCAATGGATAGCGGAAGGGGCTACCCCTGACGTTCATACCACAAAACGCGTCGAAAGGTTGGAGGTCATACCAGATTCGGCTGAACTCGCAACGCCGGGCATGAAACAACAATTTATAGTGATCGCACACTATCCGGATGGTACAAGCCGGGATGTCACCCGTGAAGCGAAGTTCACAAGTAGCCTCAATGAAGTGGCAAAGGTCACAGACAACGGCGTGGTAACCGCAGAACGCCGCGGCGAAACGGCGATCCTCACCCGATACGAAGGTGCCTATAGCACCAACGGCATCATCGTTATGGGGGACAGAAGCGGTTACAAGTGGGTCAAAACCCCTGAATATAATTACATTGATACGCACGTACACAATAAACTCAAGCGGATGAAAATCCTACCCTCTGAACTCTGTACGGATGAAGAGTTTGTACGGCGCGTCTATTTCGATCTGACAGGTCTTCCACCGACTCCGGCACAAGTACGGAGTTTCTTGACCGATACGACTGCCTCTAAAACCAAACGGGAAAAACTCATTGATACTCTCGTCGAGACATCAGAGTTTGTCGACCATTGGACACATAAATGGGGTGATCTGCTGCAGTCTAACCGTAAATTTCTTGGCGAGCGCGGGATATGGCTCTTCCAAGAGTGGATCCATCAAGCCATTGCCCAGAATCGTCCTTATGACGAGTTCGTACGAGATCTGATTACGGCAACCGGTAGCACCTACACGAATCCGGCAGCGAACTATTTCCGCGTCTCCCGTGAATACACGGCTGCGGTGGAAAATACGACGCAGCTTTTCTTAGGCGTCCGGTTTTCCTGCAACAAATGTCACGACCATCCGTTTGAAAAATGGACACAGAACCAGTACTACGAATTCGGTGCGTTCTTCGCGGATGTCAAGGTCAAACCAGGACAACTCCCCGGCGATGAGGTCGTCTATGCTAATTATACTCCTGAACCTGTGAAACATCCCCGAACGTTAGCGGTGGTTGAACCGTCAGTACCGTTCGGAGAAGTTGCAGCGGAAACCGACGACAAACGCGAAATGCTTGCAGAGTGGCTCACCTCCGAAGAGAATCCGATGTTTGCTCGGGCAGGTGCGAACCGCATCTGGAGTTACTTCATGGGACGTGGGATTATCGAACCTGTAGATGATATTCGCACAAGTAACCCACCTACTAACCCTGAATTGCTTGATGCATTGACAAAGGACTTCGTGGACAGTGGATTCGACATGAAACATATCATGAAGACAATCGCACGTTCTCGAACCTATCAACAGAGTATCATAACGAATAAGTGGAACAAGGCTGATACGATTAACTTTTCACACGCAGCTGCGAGACGCTTGACGGCAGAACAGTTGTTAGATGCCATCGGTGTTGCGACAGGAAGCCGACCACGGTTTGAAGAAATGCCGAAAAAATTCCGCGCCGTGCAGTTGCCAGACAGCAAAGTCAAAGATGACGGATTCTTGAAATTATTTGGCAGACCTGAACGTGAAACGTCGTGCGAATGTGAACGGACCACCGAGGTTAGCCTCGCACACGCAATGAATCTTATTAATGGACCGACGGTTGCAGAGTCCCTCATCGATCCAGAAGGACGTATTGCACAACTCATCGAAACGAATCATGATGACCGAGTTCTTGTTGAGGAACTCTATCTCGCAACGCTTTCTCGGTTACCAGAGAAGAACGAATATGCAGTAGCGATTGAGCATTTTGCGAACGCCGAATCTAAGGAAGAAGGCGCGCAAGACTTGTTGTGGGCACTCATTAACAGTCCCGCCTTCTTATTCAATCGCTAAATAGCCATCAGCCTTCGGCAGTAGGCGATCAGCAGTCCAACAATCAGAGACTCGCTGACCGCTAACCGCTGATGGCTGACAGCCATTCCAATGGAGGAAACAATAGATGTTATCGTTACCACAACTACCCGGACGCTTATGTGACGGGTTCTCACGTCGTGAATTTCTACGTGTCGGTGGTGCGGCGATGCTCGGTATTAGTTTACCACAGGTATTGTCACTCCAAGCCAACGCGAATACAACAGTTGACCCCGCCAAGCCGCTCAACGGATGGGGAAAAGCCAACTCGGTCATTCTTCTTTTCTTGCAAGGTGGTCCGAGCCATCTCGACATCTGGGATCCGAAACCGGAAGCTCCGTCGAATATCCGCGGTGAATTCAGTCCGATCCCGACGAACGTGCCGGGAATCCAATTATCTGAAACGATGCCGCGTTTGGCACAACAGATGGATAAAGCTTGCCTTATCCGCTCCGTAAGTTACACACCGGCGGGACTTTTCAACCACACCGCTGCGATGTACCAAATGGTAACCGGTGAAACGCCGGATAAGGTTGCGCCTTCGGGACAGCTCGATCCGCCGTCACCAGCAGATCATCCGAATGCCGCATCGCATATCGCAAACTATCGTCCACCCGATGAACCGATGCTCGCCGCAGTGCAACTTCCGCGTCCGATGCAGGAGAGTAATATCATCGGTAAAGGTGGAAATGCTGGTTTTCTTGGCAGAGCGTACGATCCGTATTTCCTCTTTCAAGATCCAAATGAGGAGATTAACCTCGATGATCTGAGTTTACGTCCAGAGGTGCCACCGGTACGTTTGAAACGGCGTAAAAATCTCCTTGAAACGATTAACAAAGGGATGCCCGAAATTGATAAGGTTGCCGACTCCTACGCCTTGAACGAGTATTATGAGAAGGCGTATAATCTCATCTTGTCGCAGCGGGCACGCAATGCTTTCGACTTGTCACAAGAACCGGATGAGATGCGAGATAAGTACGGTAGACACACGTTCGGACAGAGTGCACTCCTCGCCCGCCGTTTGGTGGAAGCAGGCACCCGTTTCGTGCAGGTGAACTGGCCCTCTGTTGCTAACGGTGATCCGAACACCACAGCATGGGATACGCACGCAACAAACTTTGGTCCGTTGAAAAACCTTCACTGCCCGAAGTTAGACAGTGCCGTCTCCTCACTGCTGGAAGACTTGGACCAACGCGGTATGTTGGAAGACACCCTCGTTTTAGCGATCGGTGAATTCGGACGCTCGCCGCGGATGGGTATTAGTACCTCCGGTAACAGCAACGCGCCTGACGGACGCGATCACTGGCCCTATTGTTACACAGGTCTGATTGCAGGTGCTGGCGTTAAAGGTGGACAGGTCTACGGGAAGTCCGATGCAACAGGCTCAACACCGCTTGAGAACCCGGTGCATCCGCGGGACATCCTTGCCACGGTTTACCATACACTCGGTATTGCTCCGCACACCATCGTGTACAACCATTTGGATCAACCACGTGAATTGGTGAAAGGCGAACCAATTGCTGGGATATTCTAATTGGTTATTAGTGCATTGGCTATCGGCTTTCAGCTGTCGGCTTTCAGTAAAGAGGTTTTTGGTGAACCTATCGCCTCTTGCTGATTGCTGACCGCTGTTTGCTGACTGCTATTCTTCCGATAATCCTTTTACAAATATGAACCCGAACCCCAACAAAATTACGCTTAATATTGATGGTGATGCCACAGTCTCCATCAAAGGTTCCATCGCCCCGATTGAACACACCCTCAGCAACTACCACGTAGAGTTTGAGTGGGACGAGTTGGCGAATCTCCGAGTCGCTGTGCCAGAAAAGGAGTACTCGGCATCCGTTTTTCGCGCGTTTTTACCAAACGAAGCGGTGTCTGTTGGAAATCCGTGGCAGATTGAAGAAGCGGGTGCCCTTGAACTGCTGCGGCAACTTCACCCAGACCCACGTTTAGATATGCGCGATTATGGGGATCCTGGGTTATGGGCATGCTTACGTGCCTACACGGATGAATTTGCAGACATTGTGTTTCGCATTCATACAGAATTCAGGTTAGGTGATGGTTGGTTCACGCCTTCACAGTTTACGGGACATCTCATTATCAACCGTCCGGAAGAGACCATCTCGTTTTTTCAGATGCGCCTGCCGGACGGTCCTGTGAACTTTGAGGTAGCCTGGCAGGATGAAAAGAGTTGGGATGACTCCAACTGGATTATGGATACTGGTTTTTGCTCTCAAATGGAACTGCATGCTGGCGCCGAAGACGTTCTACGAGACATCACAACCCGTTTGGACAGCGAAATGAGCGACTCTACCGCCATTACACAGGCGGAAGCCGAGCGTGCGCTAAACAGCCAGTTTTACAAATCGGAGCACATCGATTGGGTCTCGATGGAGTCGGCATTGGAATTAGCACAAGCACAGCAGAAACCGATTCACGTCATTTCTATAGACGGTCCCTTGGCAGACGAGGTTTGCTGAGGGAGTGGCAAAGCCCTGAGGTCAGGTGCTCTCTCCAACGAACAAAACATCCAATTCTTGAACGAACATTTTATCAACACATGGGTGTCCAATGTGACCTTTGGGCGTACACCAAACAAGCGCGCTTACATTGCACAGCGCGGTTTCAAAGGGGTTGGCACAACACACCCCTTGGCACAAGCTATCATGAACGGGTGGCAACTACACTCGCCAGTAGATTGTCTTGTTATCTCGCCTGAACTGAAACTGATGGGTAGGCAACTCGTCAACGAACTCCACGGAGATAGTAGAGATCGGGGACTCTCCGAAATGGAGTGGTACCGTCTATTCCTATCGGAAGCCTTAGCAGGAAAACGCCCTGGGTTGGGTAGAATTGTCCTCACCCGCGAGTTCCCCTCATTAGAGATAATGGACACGTTTCAGACCCCTATGATACCGCATCAAGACTATACCGTCGTAGAGATTGATACCACGGCGTTTGAAAACGGCGGCACACTTACGCTGGATATCGGCGTCGGGAGAGGTAAGGCGGAAGGGGTTTTCTACCTGTTTGATGACGACAAGAACCTCCCGACAGAAAAAGCACCTGAAGGCGTACCTACCTCTGTCTGGGAACGTCAACAAGGTGATGCTTATGTGGACGCTCTCGATACCCTCGCCATAGAAGCGGTTTACCCCGAAAAGACCGAAAGAATCACTTACTCTTTTGACGAAGGCAAGTTGTTTCGCTTGTTCGTTACCGGGAGTCCGTACAGTGCGAAAGGGAGCCGCAACGCTTTCAGCCTCAAAACTTCTGTCCTTTAAATTTTCTTTGCGGTTCGGTCAAGTGGGTTTGAGTATCAATGTGCCTTTACGTAAAGAATAGCAATCAGAGGAATAGCCGTCGGCAGTCAGCGGTCAGCAAGAAAAGAGGCCGTTCTGTAACGCTTGCATCTTTGCTGATTGCCAATACACTGATAACTGAAAGTGAACGAAGTGAACGCCCTGATAACTATGGTAGATTTTACAATTACTTAGACACTCTAAAGAGGCGAGAGAAACACCCAAGCAAAAACACCTCGCCAGCGGAGAAGGGGCGTCGTTTTTTTAGGATGTCTACTTATTTTTAGGATTCACCATAATAATGAGGTAATCAAAAATGCCGAATACGCTATTTCGGAAACATAGAAGACAGGTCCCTGATCTGTTAATAAAACAGTCCTTTCTGGTGATAGCGATCTTTCTCCTAACGATTGGTTTCGTACACGCGCAGGTTCAACCCACCTTGACGGCTGTTTTTCCACAAGGCGGTCAACAGGGACGCAGCGTAGAAGTCACACTCACAGGTACGAATCTTGGCACGGCAACAGCGGTGTGGTTCAGTGGAAAGGGTATCACCGCGGAAATTAAAGAAAAAACGGGGCAAGCCGCTGTCGTTTTCAATGGTATTGGCGTTTCTGGTAGTATTCCGAGCGACGCGCAACTGCTTGCCTCTCTGACGATTGCCCCAGACGCACCGTTAGGTGTCCAACAGATACGCCTCGTTACACCTTATGGTGCTTCCAACGCAGGCAGTTTCGTCGTTGGAAACCTGCGAGAAATCATTGAAGAAGAAACAGAGGAATCGGAATCGGAAAACTCGTCTATGATGGAAGCCGACTGGCTTGCGTTGCCCGTTACCGTGAACGGTACAATTGCTTCAATCGATGACGAAGACAGTTTCACCTTTCAACTGAAAAAGGATGCCCGGCTGATTTGTGAAGTGGTAGCACAACAAATAGGCTCGTTGCTGGATTCTTACCTCGTTCTCCGCGATGCTAACGGGACTGAAGTCGCCAACAGTGGTCTTGGTAATGCCTTTGACTCCGTTTTGGATTACACAGCCCTTGAAACTGGAAAATATACGCTTCACATTCGAGATATTCGCTACAAAGGCGGAGATGGCTACGGTTATCGATTGAGCATCGGTGAATTGCCGTATCTTGAGACAATTTTCCCTCTCGGTGGACAACGCGGCACCGAAAACACGATTGCTGTCACCGGCGCGAACCTCGACACAGTTGAATCTATACAGATTTCAATAGGTGCTGAAACGCCAGCAGGCGAACAGTCTCTGCGGGTCCAGACACCCTCCGGGTTGGCTACCAATCCGCATTCGTTTGCTATCGGCAATTGGGCGGAAATGGTGGAGACTGAACCGAATAACGCGACTGGAAATGCGAATGCTGTAACGACACCGATAACACTCAATGGGAAAATCGACAAATCCGGTGATGTTGACTGGTTTTCGTTTGAGATTGCAGAACCGCAACTCCTCGTTTTTGAGGTAGAAGGAAATAAACTGTCATCAAACCTCGATGCCTTGCTTACGCTCTACGGACCGGGAAAACCAATGGAAGGCTCGGAAGAAATGGCAAATAGCGAGCGAGGTTGGGAAACCTCGCCAGCGGAACAGATCTTAATGGTAAACGACGATGCCATCAATGCAGATGCACGTATTGACTGGACTTTTGAAGAGCCTGGAAAGTACTCTGTCGCCATTCGAGATCTGAACAAGCAAGGCGGTGAGACCTATCCATACCGATTAAACATCCGTCCATTGGAACCAGACTGCCAACTCAGTGTAGTGGCACTTGACATCCGGAATCGTCCGATCGCTATGGATAACCCGCGCGTCAGCAGAGGCGGCAGCGTTACATTGCAGGTTGATGTTACTCGTCTCGACCTATTCGATGGTCCAATTCGCCTGCTCTGTCCAGACATTCCGAAAACGTTTAATGTGAGCCCAACTATTGTTGGTGCAGCCCAAAACCGAGCGATGCTCACGATAACGGCTCCGCCGGATGCCCCACTCGGACTCATGCCGCTCTCCATCGTTGGGGTTTGTGCCGTCGGTGGTCGACAAATAGAACGCGTTGCCGATCCTTCTCCAATCCTGCTCACTGTGATGGACGCTCCAGAATTCACACTGACCGTTGCGGAGATCGGCTTAAGTGCTATTCACAACAAAACGGTTGACCTCCACGTGACGGCGGATCGGCGCGATGACTTCGTCGGTCCTATCATTCTATCGGTATCAGGACTTCCAAATCGCGTTTCGGCTCTTCCTGATCCTGTTTCCGAAAAACCTGTCACTATTGCAGAAGGCGAAACAGAAGCGAAGGTTTCGGTTAAAGCTGGGACCTTTGAACGGAGAGAGGAATTTTCTGTTCTGCCGACACCCGGTACAAGTTATATTTCAGTTACTGGAACGGCGACTGTTAATGGCGAGGCGGTGAAACAATCGACCCCTGCCATTCCTTTGACCATCGTCGAGGCACCCTTTATTGTAACGGTTGAACCTCTGCGCTTTAGTATTGTTTTCCCTGCAACGGGCACCTCCGCAAAAAGCGACCCAACCACAGGATCTGAAATCGAGACCGTGGCACTTGCGGGAAACCCAGTAGCAGGCCCCGAAACATCAAAAAATGATGATCCGCAAACAAAGGAAGCGATATTGACGTTAACGGTCGTCCGGCAAGGCGGCTTCACAGATGAAATCACACTCACACCGATCGATGTCCCAGAAGGTTTCACCACGGAAGCGGTAACTATCCCTGCGAATGAGACGGAGGTTAAAGTTCCACTCATAGCACTCAGATCTTTAACGCCGGAGACGTACGAGTTTAAATTCCGTGGCTCTGTGACGATTAACAATAAACCGTTTGAACAGGATAGTCCTCCTGTCAAGGTAAAGATTATTCATTAGCCATCAGCCTTCGGCGGTCAGCGGTCGACAAGAGGACTAATTCACCAGAAACCTCTTTGCCGACGGTTGATCGCCGATAGCCGACTGCTATTCCTCTGAAATACCTCCCAAGATGACAGAATCGCCTTATACACTTATCCATCAAGACGAAGCAACTTCAGCCCGAGTTGGAAAGATCCAAACGGCGCATGGTGTTGCGAACACACCAATATTTATGCCCGTTGGAACACGCGGGACGGTGAAAGCATGCACACCCGAAACGCTATCCGAGCACATTCAGGCGGAAATCATTCTCGCGAATACTTATCACCTCTACCTACGTCCCGGACACGAGATTGTCCAAGAAGCGGGTGGTTTGCATTCGTTTATGGGATGGCATAGCCCCATCCTTACGGATAGCGGTGGATTTCAGGTCTTTAGCCTCGGTCCGTTGCGCAAGATTACGGAGGAGGGTGTAGCGTTTCGTTCCACAATAGACGGGGCGGAACACTTTATCAGCCCGGAACGTTCCATCGAGATTCAGAACGCTCTCGGTGCCGACATTATTATGGCGTTTGACGAGTGCCCTGCGCTACCGAACGATTATACATATCTCAAGGACTCAATGGAGATGACTTTGCGGTGGGCAGAGCGGTGTCGAAAGGCGCATCGGAATTCGGATCAACTCCTCTTTGGGATTGTGCAAGGGGGTATGGAACGCGATCTGCGTCAGGCGAGTATCGACGGGACTGTATCGATCGGTTTTCCGGGATACGCGATTGGCGGCTTAAGCGTGGGTGAGGAGAAGGATTTGATGTATGAGACCCTGGCATACATCGCACCGCTCCTACCGGAAGAGAAGCCGCGCTACCTAATGGGTGTCGGTACACCTGAAGATTTAGTCTATGGGGTACGCTGTGGGGTTGACATGTTCGACTGTGTGATGCCGACCCGGAATGCGCGCAACGGTTCTCTGTTTACGACGGCAGGCATTATCCGCATCCGCAACACGAAATATAAGAACGATTTCAGTCCACTGGATGCGGCGTGTACCTGTTACACCTGCCAAAACTTTACACGTGCATATCTCCGACACCTGCATGTCGAAAATGAGATTCTCGGTTCGCAATTGCACACATTGCACAACTTGCATTTCTATGTTAGTTTAATGCGCGGGATTCGGCGCGCCATTTGCGACGGGAGTTTTGGGGCGTTAGCAGATAGCGGACCCGATATTGGGCAGTTTGTGAAATTGGGGCAACCTACGGAAGTCTAATTGTGATAGAGAACTGTCTTGAATCTGCATCTAATGCAGGTCCTACGCATGCTGTTCTTTTGTAGCATAAACCGACATCCGTTCTTCTGTAGGGACATCGGTGCGGTTAGGAAACCGCACCTACCGATTAGGTGAGAGCATCGGGAATCGGTGGGAAAATTGTCTGAAGTGCGGATTTATCAGATTTCGCAGATTCTCGGACAGGTTACCCGACAAGATATTTAAACACAGAGGAAAGATTATCATCAGGTGAGTAGAGTTGGGAGACACTCAATTCGTTCTCGATCAGCAGTTCGGGGAGCCGGGCGTAGAAGGCATCAGGTTTGGCGGTTTCTATGATAATATCGCCTGATTCTTTTTCTTCAGTAGGCACAAGACCTACCCCTACATTCGGAATATTATCGCCATTAACAAAGGTAACACTCAGAATATCCTCAAAGGGGAGACAGACCTGCGCTAAACGGCGGGGTTCATCCGTACTCAAGTAGACTTTGTGTGGGTGTTCATCAATGAGTTCGCGGATATCGGAGATCGTGCCTTCAGCGAGAATACGTCCCTGATGGATGAGCAGTATCGTCTCTGTCAACGCCTCAATCTCATAGAGGATATGACTCGAAACGATGATGCTAATCTCCTGAGCAGCAAGTTCCTGCAAAAGCGTAATGACATGCCGTCTTCCATTGGGATCTAAACCGGTGAGAGGTTCGTCAAGAAAGAGAAGTTCCGGTTCATGGACTAATGCCTGCGCAAGTTTGATACGCTGCCGCATCCCCTTACTATAGGAAGCGATAGGACGATCCTTCGCGGAGAGGATATCCACTGTTTCGAGAACGCGTAGACTCCGGGATTCAACTTCCGACTTATCGTATCCGCTCAACGTGGCGAAAAAAGTGATAAACTCAAAGCCAGTCATGAATTGATACGCTAACTCTATATCGGGGCAGTAGCCGACCCGTCTCGTGAGTTCCGGATTATTCCATACCGGCTGGTTCAGCACTCTGACCTCGCCCTGGTTGGGTTTGAGTTGCCCCGTCATGAGCTTAATTAAACTCGTTTTCCCCGCGCCATTCGGACCCAGCAAGCCAGTTATTCCTGGATGAATTGCGAGGGTTACATCGTTTACCCCCATCACTTCGCCATACCATTTGGAAAGATTTTCCGTTTGAACAATTTTTAATTTTTCCATTTTTCAATTTACCTTGCGGTTCGGTCAGGTGAGTTTCAAGTTTAACGTTCCATTCCGTATATCTGCCTGCGCCGTTGTTGCAGGCTACGGGTTTTGAGGCTATTGTAAAATAACCTGTTAGGTTTTGCATCTTCGCGCAGGAAACCAAAAGTTTCCTATACTACAAAGAGAACACTTTGTTAGACGAAACCCGTTTACTGACCACTGACTGCTGACCGCTAACTGCTATTCTTCTGACGACTAATTTTTAAGGTTTCTTCAAGATTCTGGATACCGGCAGTTGTACCCATGGCGGTGACACAAGCGGCACCGGTTGCGGAAGCCAATTCCACTGTTGCTTTTAAATCCCAGCCCATGAGAGTCCCCGCGAGGAAACCGGCGACATAAGCATCCCCTGCTCCTGTCGCATCAACGGCGTTCACAGGATATGCTGACGCAAAGTGTTCCCGCTCCGGTGTAGAGACGTAACTGCCGTTTTCACCCATTTTAATTGCAATCGTGTGGATATCGTAGCGACTCCGCAAAAATTGG
The DNA here is from genome assembly GCA_965232545.1 of Candidatus Poribacteria bacterium. GTDB lineage: Bacteria > Poribacteria > WGA-4E > WGA-4E > WGA-3G > WGA-3G. Next base: position 3,991,202 of record OZ246979.1, on the reverse strand, counting down.
GTGATTTCGCGAGCATCAGATATACCAGTGAGATGTTGCGCTTCGACGATGCTTGGCATAAACATGTCTACATAGGGTAAACACGGTTCGAGTGTCTCCATCCACTTCCCAGTCGCATCATAGACTGTGTCGAGTGAGGTAGTTATCCCCAAACTTTTCGCTTCCCGGAGGACGTTCGCCATCGGTGCCCCGTCAAAACGTGGCATGACAAGCGCACCAGCGATGTGCAAAATTTTGGCACGCTTTATGACCTCCCAATTGAGATCCACCTCACAGAGTTCGCCGTTCGCACCGATGTAATGGTAGAAAGTTCGTTCCCCATCGGAGGCGACCGCGACAAATGTAAAGGAAGTGCTGGCACTCGTATCTTGTTGCATGCCCGCCGTGTCTACACCATTATCTATGAGAGTTTGCAGGATCAGGTCGCCAAAAGCATCAGTGCCAACTTTACCCATCGCGCCAGCAGAGATCCCTAAGCGCGCGAGTGCAATAGCTGTATTGTTAGCACAACCTCCTGCATGGATTTCGAGTTCATCAAAGAGGACTAATTTTCCCTTTTCGGGAAACTGATCTATTGGTCGCCCCAACACATCAGCGACATAAATGCCGAGCGATAGCACATCCATTTTTTTAATTTACCTTGCGGATTTTTAATTATTCCTTGCGGTTCGTTCAGGTGAGTTAACGACTTAACGCGCCTCTTCGTAGAACCGTCCTCCACTTCGTTACGGACTATGCGTCTTGTATGACACCAAGAACCTATGCGTAAGCGCAGCGGAGCGTAGTCCAGGAGCCCACAAATTAAAAAGCACCCGGACGAAAAATTACTAAAGTTTCATCGTTTGTGTTAATATTTCCATCCGCTATCTCATCAGTAAAACCCTGAGAAATCCACCCAATGAAGTAAGGCGGAGGCTTCAGGTCGGCCTCTGTCGCCAGATATCGCAACACGTAATCTCGCTGTAGGATTCTCGCAAACGTCTTTCGGACACCCTCCAATTCCTCATCAGGCGGCATTTGTGGTGTCACTTTCAGTCGAAGACGTGCCATTGAAGGATCGAATATAGAAGGTGTTTCCAAACCTGCTCCGTCTTTCAACGCGACATTTCCTAAGTAAGTCATCTCTTTTCCCGCAACGCGCCAAGCGTTCTCAAGAGTGTTCGGTAGGGGCGAGGTAACCTCGCCCCTACGATCCAACGCAAAAAATTTTTCCTCTACATAAGTCGTCGGATGCCACGGTTCCACCGATACGTCTCGAAGTTGAACATGTGAATCTTGAACCAACGTCCCAATTTTTTGAAGGCGTTCTCCCTTTGATGCCTCAACTTCCTGATAACGAACGAAAGTCCCTTCTGTGAAGTCTATAGATGTTTCGGCGCGCGATGCGGTTCTGAGGGACACATAACTTAAAAAGTGTGCGCGCTGTCGTTGAGGATAAACCGATAAAATTGACAATCTATCAACTGTAACAGTGTTTGGAAACCAAACTGTCCGCGCCGATGCAATCGCACTCACCGACAGCAGAACGAAGAGACATCCGCCTATCCAATAGGTGCGTGATTTTTGTCTCGACTTCCCAAAATAGAGCAAAAAACCACCAAAACCCAGCAGGTATATTGGCAAAACTACAGCCAACAGTTTAATGAGCGGTACCCGGGTAGGCATCTCTGATAGAAAGTGCTTATGAATTTCCTCCTCATGTTGGAGTGAAAGCGCATACCGATCCGGGAGATGTCGCGGGGATTTCCCGTATTTACTCAGTAATCCGTGCCAGAACGTTTCAGTGAGAGAGGAATCTGGGTATTTTTGCTTGGGTGTCTCCTCAGACCCCACCCCTACATTATTTTCCTGGCTTACGCCAAACGGAGAGGCATTGTAATCAAAGGCAAGGCAGATAATCTGTCCATCTCCAAAGTTCCGTTTCGCGACATAAATTTGCGCCGCCGTACCAATCAATACTTCACATCCAGCTTTCGGCGCAAATTGGATATACTCAAATTGGCTTTCAGCCATCGGCTGTCGGGAACCTTCAGTTAAGAAGTCTTCTGGTGAAGTTACGTCCTCTTGCTGACCGTTGACTGCGATTCTGTTAAGTTGTTGCAGCACGGCAACTGGGAGCGTATTCGTCTTCTCCACACCCTTTAATTCAACAGGAAGAAAGGGTTCGATAAAACTGCCTTTCAGGTAGTTAAAGCTGCTACCGCCGGAGACAATAAGCGTACCGCCACGCTGTATCCAATCAAGCATTGCTGTCTGTTGTGCTTTAAAGATACGCCTTTCGGTCAATCGGACCTCACGAACAACGAGTACATCAACTGCACTGTAACCTATCCAGTCGCGCGGCAGCGATCTCGAATTCGGAAGGTACCTGACATGCGCCTGCGCACCACCAGAAACCGCTAACTGTTTCTTATCAACAAATCGTTTCAACGTGTCGCCGCTCGAAGCCAATACCAACACGAAGTAATCCTTACGAGCAAGGGGTGTTGGGAGCAGTATATCTTTCACCAGATCGGTTGCTGTACTATGTGCCTCTGCCGCCTCTGACGGTGTGACGGGTACAAGTCGAATGACAAGTTGCGTAGCATTTTTCGGGCAGTAAATATAGAAGTCTTTCCGTTGGGACCCATGCCCGATCAGGTGCAGGGACGTTGCGTAACGCTCGATAGGTACGTCCGAAGAGAAGTTCCGCACCTCGACAACCAACTCTCCACTAAACAGAGTATGCTCATCTTGATTCCGTACAGTTATCGTTAAAGGTGCCCATGTACCTATTCGGTAACTATCACCGAATCCGAATGTCACATTCTCAACTTCTACTGCACCAACAGCAACAGATACCGTAAAAAATGAAAGGATAAGGACAAGTTTCATTTCGGCTATCGGCTGTCAGCCATCGGCTGTCAGCAGGTTCCCTTCCGGTATATTGGCTATTAGCCGTAGGCTTTCAATAAAGAGGTTTTCTGATAAAATAGAACCCTCTTGTTAATTGCTGACTGCTAACGACTGACGGCTACTCGGCTATATGAGCCGTGCTGGATTATGAACAAGTTTTGTTTCCACTGCCCCCTGAAATGGATGCGTGCTAAAAACGCCGTTCCCTAACATAATCATTGAAGCGACACCGCCCTCCGCCTCAATATGTTCGATTGTCTCTATCACACGTGCGTCACTGAGCAAGCCGCTCTCCACTGAAAACCGTTTTGATACCTCGAAGCAGGCGTTAAAGAGTCCGGCACTCGGTTTTGCGCTGGTAAGCGTCTGTAAAACGCTTAACGCAGCATCGGCGGCGCGATTGATTCGGATCGTCTGTTTTCTGTTTCCGAGCACCTCGCTGGTCTGAATCGGTCCGAAGTAGCGGTAATAGATGGGTTGCTCTGTTATCGGTAACCTATCGGCAACCAATGGCGCGCCTTCCGTCAACTTGACGAGGCATCCCCCGTGATATTGCGAGCAAACATCACCTAACCCAGTGCGATTTTCAACTTCTGCAACGTGCGCCACCATCGCGAGTGTCTCTGTATCCTTGTGAAGATGGAGCAGTTCATTGAGTGCGTATGCCGTTGCGAGCGAAGCCGCACCGCTGAGTCCAAAGCCGCAACCGAGAGGCAGTGGAGAAACTATGTCTACCTCCATACCTGTCGCACTCGTGTTTCGGGTTAACCGATCAACGACAGCCTGTACTGTGGGAAAATCGATGCTTTGCCCGTTAAACAGCACTTTTGTCTCATGGTGCTCAGAAACGGTGACTTCTACACCCTCTTTAACGGTGAACCCCATGCCGAGCGAGTGCATACGGGTTGCATCGGCGTGCGGAATAATTTTGAAAACACACGAAATGTTGCCGGGGGCAAAGGCTTTCACTATTCTACACATCCCGTCGAGGTGAGGCATATCTCGGATGGAAGGCACCTTCACCACATTGTCCCGCTTCAATCTTTGCCGCTTGTCCGCCACCGGTAACGGAACATCTCGCGCCATCTAATTCGGGTAAGACGTATCGTTGAAACCATGCTCCCATCTGTTGTTTCATGTCAGTTATGCGGGCATTCTGAGACTTGTCATCTATCAGATTTTTCCGTTCACCTGGATCGTTTACCAAGTCGTACAATTCATGTGGACCATAAGGATACCTATGGACATACTTCCACTCCTGTGTTCGGATCATACGGACGGGACCGTATTCATCAAAGACGACGATCTCGTCTTTCGCGTCGTTCGTCTCACCAGAGAGCGCAGGGACAAAACTTCTGCCGGGTGACATATCGTCATTCGGGTCGGGTAAGCCGAGATAATCGAGGAGTGTCGGCATGAAATCGTATTGGCTCACCATCGCTTCACTGACGCGACCTTCCGGAATACTGCCGGGTTGGCTGACAATGAAGGGGACTTTGACGGAGTTTTCATACATATTCAGTGGGAATGTTCCATTTCCTTTATGCCAAAACCCGTGATGTCCGCACGAATAGCCGTTGTCACTACTAAAGACAACGAGTGTATTCTCGCGAATCCCTAACTGCGCAAGCCTCTCTAAAATGCGTCCGACGTTCAAATCAAGTGCGGTAATCGCCGCGAAATAGCCTTTCAACGACTCACGATTGCCCATGTGCACCGCTGCACCTTGCACAGCCCACGGGTGTAACGCCTCCTGTGGACATGTTTTGAAGGGACAATCGTCATAGGAGTCAACAATATCTTGAGGGTGTCCAGTAAACGGTGTATGTGGTGCGTTGTAGTTGACACTGAGATAGAAGGGTCCATCCTGATTCGCTGAAATGAAGCCCAACGCATCATCAGTAATGACATCGGTAAGATAGCCGGGTTGCATTTCAACCTGTCCTTCTGAAGTGGGGGTGGCTCGGATCATATCCGCGTCGTTGTATTGACTCCCACCTGTAAGCAAAGCGAACCAGTGACTGAACCCGTGTTGTGGGGTCAAACTATCACCGAGGTGCCACTTGCCACTCAGTCCAACAGTATAGTCATTATCGGCTAAAACATCGGTATAACAGGTTAATCCGTCAAGGTATTGGGCGGGGTCTGGCGGCATGTTTCCGTCACGGATCCAGTCGTGTACGCCGTGTGCTGAAGGGATGCGACCGGTCATGAGACTTGCACGCGCCGGTGAACAAACGGGACTTGTACAGAAGAAATTGGGGAAGCGGGTCCCCTCTGAGGCTAACTGGTCAAGATAAGGGGTCCTGATTTCATCGTTGCCGCAACAGCCTGCTGCCCACGGTCCTTGGTCGTCGGTTAAAATAAAGATGACATTTGGCTTATTTTCCATTTTTAAATTTTCCTTGCGGTTCGGTGAGGTGGATTTAGGTTTTGACGTTCCGTTTCACTGGATTGGATCGCTCGCTTTTTGCGATTCTTCAAGCAGACGAACAAGGTCTCGATAACACTTGTCAAACGAGTCTACGCGGCGCGCTTGTTCCATATCAAAAAGTGCTGTGAGTGCGGGCTGGTCGTGTGTTTCACTATACATTCTGCTGCCCTCCATTCGATGGGTCAACCATTCCTTTGCCCCGCGGATTGTCTCTGGCTCGTTGGGCGGCTGAATATTAGCTCTTAACCCTCTTTGCCCACGGAGTGACTCAACTGATGCCAAGAACCATGCCTCAAACTCGTATTTTGCCAGCACAACGGCAATTGGTAGATCGCTGCGAGTTTGTGATGCCCGATTAAGCAGTTCAGGGCCTAACTGTGCAGGACAGGCATCGTCAGCGTCAAGGATAATAAATATGGCTCCTTGTCCCCCAATTCTCTGAGCTGCTAATTCAACCCTCCGCTCAAGTTTGTCCGCTTGAACAACCTGATTCCTATGAACACGAATCGGGCGTGGCGTTTCAATCACCAAGTCTGGATGAAGTTCTGCAGCGATGCGGCGAATCAGGAGTGGTACAGCTACTACATCACCATGTCCTTCAACAATGCAACCGATTTTGACCGTCATCCGCGTCTTTCCTTATTTTTCGTTTTGCCAGAATTTCTTCTCTCAAAATCAAACAAACGGAGTTGTTTCGCTTTTTCAGCGGAAACCACGGATGCCTCATCAGGTTGCAATTGATCTACACGTAGCAGCTCCCCTATTGTAAACAGTTTGTCGCGCACGACAGACCTTCCAACTTCGTCCACAGGAGCGATTGCTGTATTCCCACCATGTGCTTCAACTGCAAGAATTGATTCCACGTCCAAATGCTTGTCCTCAAGCAAGTCTGGACTGTGGCTGGTCACAATAACCTGCTTTCTGTAGGCAGCGTCTCGAAGTCCATCAAGCAGAACACCTGCCGCAGCTGGATGCAACGCGATCTCTGGTTCCTCAATTCCGATGAGTGGCACGCGTTTCTGTGTGTCCTGATCTCCCTGAAAAAGTGCTACCAGGATCCCCAACACGCGCAGCGTGCCATCAGACATATTGTTCGCGAGGAATTTCTCTGGACGCTCGTTCTCCACAATGGACTGCCGGAACTCTAATGTTTCATTCGGTCCAAACTTCCTGACACGTACGCTTTGCACGCCAGGTCCTAACACTGCCAGATATTCCTCAATATTTTCCCGGACCATGGGTGATAGTTGGCCGAAGACACTAGTAAGGTTGCTTCCGTCCTGAATCAACATGTCGCCTGAATCGGGTATTTGCAGGCCTCGGATTTTGTCAGGGTTGAAATTATAAAACCCCATGCGTAAAAAAGCATCGTAAATAGGGCGAAATTCAGGCAGTCCAGAAGCATTTACCAAGTAGAGACGATCCCTGGCAGCTGCTGGGGCGACTTTTACACTTGTGTCTGTCACCTCACCATTATCAACACGGAAATAACTATCAGGAGCGGTAAGGTTCTTATTATGAAATTTACACTCTTCTGTCTGTACCACGTACCTCATCAAACGCTTCTGGATTTGGAAGGCGTAGTATCCCGCAGCACCATTGGGTAGAGCGAATTCAAGACGAATGCCGAAATGGTCTGGAACGGTTATAGATCTATCAGATCGTTTACACACATCGTTGATACCCCCGCGAGCGCGTACGGCATGGTCAAGGGATGAATTTAACGAATCGGCAACGAATCGCAGGGCATCAAGGAAATTGCTCTTACCCGAACCGTTGCGTCCTACAAGGAACGTCAACGGTCCCAACCGGACATCGCATGCGGCGATACTTTTATAGTTCTTCAGAACAACTCTTGTAATAAAAGCTGAATCTTTCATGTCATTAAACCTCACCTCGGCATCTCCGCTGTAGGAGGGGTTGGAACCCCGATGCCATGCAGGTTACGCTACCGGGAATCCGTTACCGACGAGCGGTTCACCATCCTCGACCTCGATTGTTGGAACGAGGACGTGGTTCGGCGATTGCGTGTTGTTATAGCAGACGTCTTGCGCCATGAAAATCATAACAAACGCGCGGCGTTGACGCTCCGTAACATTCGGTGGCGTGCCGTGCCAGTTTAGGCAGTGATGAAACATACACTCGCCTGCTTTCAGTTCGACCGGGACACCGTGACTGATGTCCAGTTTCCCTCTCTCTGTCCACGGGTTTGGAGGTGGTTCGTGCTCTTTTTCGCTCGCTTTTGCTGATTCCGCATTGAATGCGGCTCTTGCTGCAACCGAGAACCGTTCATCTTTATGGCTCTTCGGCATAACGTGCATGCACCCGCTATCCACCGTGGCATCATCCAAAGCGAGCCAGCAGCTCACTATGTTCGGTGGACTGAGGGGCCAAAAGAAAAAATCGTGATGGAATGCGAAATGACCGTTATCCTCTGGCGGTTTGGAAATGACTTGATCGTGCCAGAGACGGACCTCAGGTGTATCCAGCAGGGCACGTGCCGTCCCAGCGATGAGCGGATGATGAATGGCTGCTTCATAATTCTGTTCCCGCTTCCACATGTTCACGTACTGATGAATCGCGCGCGGGTGACCGCTCCCTCGAGTAAGTCGGTTCTCGCGTCGGTCATGTCCGTATTTGAACTCTGGCGAGGAATCGTCGCCCTCGTTAAGTTCCAATTCAATGACTGCATCTAATCCCGCACGCATGGCTTCAACGCCATCGCTATCTAAAACTCTCCCAAACTTGAGATAGCCGTTTTCCTGAAAAAAATCGACCTGTTCTTGTGTTACCATTGTATTTCTCCGTGTGAATTAATCTTCATAATTGTAGTGCCTCATCAAGTGCCTCACGAAATTCATTTTGATTTTTCTCTTGATAAAATGGCAACCCGATAATGCGATAGTTTTTATCCTCTATTATGAGTTCAGTTTTGCGTTCAGTATCAATTTCTTTCAGGAAGTTTTCTTTCCATCTGTCAAAGTCTTCAATATGCTCACCTTTCGGTTCAATAAAAAGTTGGTAACTCAGTGTTTCGCCATTTTCTTTGCCCAAAAAGAGAACAAAGTCAGGTTGAAAGGCTTGCCCATCAAAGAAGTTATAGATAGAAAAATGCCGCTCGTTACGGATGAGATAAACGCCATCGTAGGTTTTTTGAAGTTCCTCAAGCTGCGTCTGTAGAAATTGCACGAATGCTTTTTCTTCACTCGTACCGTAGAGACCATTAAAAGCAAACCATTCCTCGGCTTTCGCTATACGCTCGGCGGCGTGATTCTCATCAGCGCGCGGACTCTTCGCATTAAATTTCAGAATTTTCGCTTTGAAAACATCGCTGATTTGTTCCCTATAAAAGTGTTCTGTCCCTTCGTGCTCAGTAATTTTTTCGCGAAGTTCGGCTTCAATCTTTTCTAAAAGATCGCAACATGCTCTGAGTTTCTCCGAAACTTTGTCTTCCCATTGAAAGAAATTTCCTTTGAAGGTAATTTTCAAGCCACCCAAAAAGTTATCCGAAGTTCTAAATTCGCGCATGGATTTCAACTGTGGAAAATACTGTTTGAGTGATGCAAACTGGAAGAACGGGTTACGCGCAATAGCAGTTTGGACAATATTCTTTTCAATATCCGTTAGTGGTATGTCCTCGCTATTTTTGCCCCGCGTGGTATAGGTTTGGTCACTTTCTGTCATACCCGTTACGCCTCCAGATCCTTCATAGACGGTATGCTCATGCCATTTCTTTTTAACACTTAAGGATGCCAAGTCTTCAAAAGATTTGACGTGTTGATAGTTTCTTGAGACCTGTTTGTTTACCCATATAACGCCGTATTTGTATAAATCGGTTTCTTTGAATTCTTTTTTGAGTTTTAACTTGCGAGTTACAGTCTGTTCGTCCATTAAACCTCTCTCAACCAATGCCTTTTTGATCTCAGTAATATAGGGCAAATCGTTAATGCTGTGATAATGAAATTCTTCCAAGACGCGGAGTTCATGCTCGAGGTCTTCGTCAAATTTGCGTATATATTTATCCTCGTGTTCCGGTGGCAGGCTAAAAGGGTAATAGCGAGCCCCGCGCCCGATAAGTTGTGCCTCGGCGATGGTCGCTTTTCCAATTTTGTTATGTCCTGTGCTCCCAGTATCATAACAGCGGACGATGTCGAATAGGTTTAGCACATCCCACCCTTCACTGAGCATTTGCACGGCAAAGATAGCACGGATCGGATTGTCTTTTTCTTCAAGCCTGTTGACTTGGACCTGATACTTCTCTCTCTCGATTTTAGAGTTAACGGCGAGACAGTATTTCTCGTGGAAATCCGTTTTTAGATCGTGTGTCAGTCGCTCGGAACTGATATTACGATTATCAAAAAAGCGAAACGCCTGCTTAATAATCGAAACTTCAGACCTCCGAATCCTGTCAATATCATTTCTGGTGAGTCCATCAATAAGTTTATGGAAGTCTGCTTTGTTCTTTTCGGAGTCCGGGATCGTTTTGCCCTTAAACAGAATTACGGGTTTGAGTTGGATTTTGGATTTTATTGCAACAGACTGCTTGTAATGATTGAGAATGATTGCCTGCAAGATGCGATCCTCGATACTGAAATCGGACCTCACTATTTCAATATCTTTCGAGTATTTGTCGTTCCGAAATTGGACTAAATCATAGCGGTAGATGACCTTATTCCGATACTTCTGGACGATTGCAGGTGTTTTGTCATCAAAAGTAGCAGTGAATTCCAGCAACAGGTTATCATCGTTTGCGTTACATATCTTTTCAACGGTGTTTTCCCATGTCGGTTTTTCCTTTGGATTCCGACTCTCTCCTGTTAGGTCCAATTCGATCTGTTGTGCTTTTTTTGTAGAGACGTTGCTATGATGCGCTTCATCAGACAAAAGAACAATTTTCTTTTTCTTAAAATCGTCAAAGGTTAAGGCATTCTCTTTTTCTGTTGTCAGGTCGCTGTGTAACTTCTGAATTGTCGTGAATCGGATGTTGATGTCGTTCTCGTTGACCGCTTCAAAATTTTCTACTTCCGTCACCTTAACCTGGTCGTTTTTGAAATAGATATTTTTGTTGAAAAGGTACTTTGAAGATATTGGGTTAAGGAAGTTATCTTTTGTCTTCTCAATGATATTATCGGCATTAACGAAAAAGAGGTAGTTACGATATCCCTGTTCATAGAGATAGAGCATCAATCCCGCCATGATAAGCGTCTTACCGCTGCCTGTCGCCATATTGAACAGCAGATGCAAAGGCTTTCGCTTGTTCGGAAAATCCTTGTTTAAGCAGTGAATGAACCTTGCAAACGCCTCCACTTGATATGGGCGAAGTTCATAAGTAGGTTTCAGATTTTGCATGATACTATCCGGCATTTCCTTGTCCAAAACGCCAAAATTGGAGAGTGTATCAAGTTGTTCATAGAGGAATTGTTCAGACATTATACATTTTCCTATAAAGTAAGTTGTAGTACAAACTTTCAGTTTGTGCATCTTAGCACGCAAACTAAAAGTTTGAGCTACGAAGCCTCTTCACCGAGTATCAAACTGTTCCAATCAGGGAACTCTCCATCTTCCAGAATCTTCATTATTGAGTCCCGACACAAGTTCTGTGCTTTTGTGATAAATTTTGTAATCTCTTCTTGGGTAAAGGGTCTTTTCTTTTTTTTGCCGAGTTTTTTCTCAGGTAATTTTCCTTTATGGACAGCTGAGGAACGCCACTTGTATATTTCTACAAATTCTTTCATTAGTGCTTTCCTGTCTTCCTTCTTTTTCTTTAAGTGCCACGCGGCATGAAGACGAAGGCGAAAAGATAATTCAGTTGGTTCAGATATATCTGATAGATAGAGAGCTTCAAAGGCTATGCCCAAGTCAATCATTTTATCAACGGGATTTACAGATGTTTTTGACTTGATCCATCTATCAATCGGTATCCGTAATTTTTCCAAAGTTTCCGTATTGAGATTGGTTAGGCGGTCATATAGACGTTTGGCTTCATTTATTTGAGTCTCTCCAGTCTTAATCGAACTTCCAAGAATGGAATTAGCAAGCACAACATGATTAAATTGCCCTCCACTACTCCCACTACTCAAATTAAACAATTGATTTTCTGCCAATGATCTCCATCTAATTGCAATTTGAACAGAAGAATTACAAGCCAAGGATAGTGCTCGGCAAAATTCGGTATCAAACTCCTCCATGTAGGTGTAAAATTCCTCCATATTAGTTTTTGGAAAAATTTTACTATTTACTTCAATCCGAAATATACGATATTTTGATATCGAATACTCCTGATTTGTTGCTTGGACAGGTTTGTGCAATCTGGGCGAGATAGAGCAATCAGTGATAAGTAGCGTTTTTCCAAAAAAATCATCTTTTGACCTACGGGAGGCACGTATAATGAAATCATCCAGATAGCACGAATATTCTATGCCCGTTGAATTGGAGATAGGAACAAGTCTTGTACTTTCAAAAACCTGTATTTCCTCCTCCACATTTATTCCCTCAAGTAGTGCGATGCATTGAAAAGAACCTGGCGTACTTTGGGTACATCTATCAAAATCCAATATTGCTATTTCTATCCCACTGCCAATCGCAATTTTCAGAAGTTGATCCAATAGGGAACCCAGGGGAAAACCCTCGTAAATACCACCTTTTACAAAAAAACTGGCGGATTGAATTTTGTCTTCATGGATAAATGCAGCGAATTCTTCCTTTATGAAATCAAGCAGTTTTAATTTTGTCGTTTCGTTTACAAAATGAAATTCATAACCCTCCACCTGCGATGCCAAATTAGGCAAGTAAGATTTCCAGTATTCTTGTAAGAGTTTTCCATATACGAACACAGGTAATGAAGGATGATTCCCCCAACGTGGCCGTATTTCCAAAGACGCGATTGCTGCATTTAGCAACTGCCTTAGTTCCTCTTTTTTTTCCTCAGTCATTTCATCATTCTCCTTTCAATACCGCTATTTAGTCTAAATCTTCATAAAACCTTCGGTTAAGCTTCTTATCCGCTTCACTGACCTTAAACGTCTCATCCGCTATTTCAGAGAGATGGACGTAGAGTTGGTTCTTATCCAGCAGCTCCGCTAACAGGTGTTTCTGTTTCTCAACGTCGTTGGTAGCGATAAAATGTTCTTCGGCTTCCTCGGGTTTTTGAGGTGTGACGTACCAATTCAGAACGGAATCTTTTGACATATCGTGCCAAATGTCCAATAAATCTTCGCTTGATTCTGCTGACTGGATTCGTTCCATAAAAACTTCGTTGTAAGGCATGAGTTCGCAGTAGATGAAATTACCAATATCTTGCTCTTTCATTACCTTTTCCACGCGTTTAACGGTAACATTTTCGATGTAATCCATCTGTTCCATCAAAACAAATTGCCGATTTCCATTATCTTGCTTGTTCAATTCTAAAACAGCGTGGGCAGTTGTTCCACTTCCCGCAAAGAAATCGAAGATTATATCGTCGCCTCTTCTTTCCGAGAGTATTTCAATAACATCCTTGACAGCGTTTATTGATTTGGGATAACTAAAAACTTTCTGCCCTTCAAAAAGGTTCTTTAATAGTTTCGTTCCATGCGAAGATGCATCATATTTACTGTCTGTCCAAACACTTTTAGGTCGGGTACCTTTCTTTATTTTATCGATAATTTTTACCTTCCATTCGCCCGATTTGCTCTGCTCAATTTTTATTTCTTTATCGTTGACATGCTTTAAAAATGAAGGACGTGTTTTTCGCCAAACTCTTTTATTTCCATTACTATCTAACGGCAATATTTCAATTTGTTCATCAGAAATCCTTTCCACAGAAATTTTTTCGTCCTTGGGCAGAAAGTAGATTGGGTAATATGAGTTTGGTCTTTCTGTAGGAGTTGAAAGTCCGCCTGTTCTTAAAAAATCACGCCATCTGAAAAGGTTATCTCCTGTCCCTTCAGTGTATTGCTTCTTTTGTTTATCAGTTAGCTCAAGAAAATTGATTGATGGCAAGCCTACCTGTTTAGAATAAATGTGCAAGTATTCATGACAGGTAGCAAAATAAGAATCAGTTGTTCTACCACTCGGTTTGCTCTGAACTATGACCGTGCCTATATGATTTAGTCTACCAAAAATTTCATCACACAGAACAGCCAGATAGGCTTGTTCTTCATCATCTATTGCTATTATGATCAAACCATCGTCTCGCAATAAATCTTTAGCTATTTCAAGTCTATTTCTAATAAAAGTAAGCCAACTTGAATGATTAAAAGAGTTGTTATATCCAAAAGTACTACTTTCACCTTTGGTATTATACGGCGGGTCAATGTAAATCAGTTTGACTTTTCCGCGGAACTGTTCTTTGAGGGTGTGGAGTGCGATGAGGTTATTGCCTTTGATAATGAGATTTTCTCGAATTGTGCCGTTCTCATCGCGCTTGATCGTTGTTATATCCTGTTCACCGTTAGCAGTATGACGTTTCCAGTTGGTGAGGACTTTCGGATCGAACATCCGGTTAATTTCGTCCGGTGCCAGCATTTCATTAAAAAATATTTCTTTGCGCTTTTCTTCTTCCCGCGTTTGACCGCCCTCCAAGACGCAATCCTTGTATGGCCAGACGAGCGCGACTTCACCGCGTTCAGCGAGAAATTTTCCATCAATGTTCAAACCGATTTTATTACGAAACTTAGTATAAGAGTCTGAAAAGAAGTTTTTATCGGTGATGTAGTCAACGAAGGTGTTATTATCGAAAATCCAACGCCCCTCAATTTCCTTAAAGAATTTTGCTTCAATCTCTTTGTCCTTTAGCAGCAATTTGATAAGGTCGTGGTCCAGTTTCCATGCGCGTTCTCTGACGTTTGCGCGGTGAAGTACTCCGGCTTCATCAACAAAGTCGGGATTGGATTCAAGGAGTTTGATCAATTTTTTGTCAAATTTTTCTTTTGACATTGAGGCGTGTCCTTCCTGTGCTAATGTGAAAGATGGTCGTGGTTACGTTTCTCTGCTTCTACGATGCGTTTTTGATTCGCAAGTGCGGTTAGGAAACCGGACCTACTAATTGATAGGGCGGTCATTAAATCGGGAACTGGTGATTACCTGCGGTCAACCCACCATCAATGACGAAGACTGCCCCCGTTGCAAAACTGGCTTCATCTGATGCGAGGAAGAGCGCGGCATTCGCGATGTCAATAGGTTGTCCAATCCGTCCTAACGGATACCACGGCGTGATTTCGTCCAAGATTTGTGGGTTACGTTCAAGCATCGGCTCCCAGACTTCGGTTTGAATTGTTCCGGGACAGATACAGTTGATACGGATGTTGTCTTTACCGTGCGCGACTGCCATCGAGCGGGTCAAAGCAATAACGCCACCTTTCGCAGCAGAATACGCATGGATCGCCTGTAACCCGATGAGTCCATTGACAGAAGCAATATTGACGATGCTACCGCCTCCAGCCTCTTGCATTATAGGGATAACGGCGTTAGAACAATGGCTGGTGCCTTGGAGGGCGACGGCTAAGTTTGCGTCCCAATTGTTGTTCAGCACATCGGCTGTGGAACAGATGGCGTTGTTCACCAAAATATCAACTGGACCGTAGGTGTCAACGGTTTCAGTAATGAGTCTTTGGGCATCCGCAGCATTGGAGACATCGGCGTTGATAAACAGTGCTTCGCCGCCCGTATCAGTAATCGCAGAAACGGTTGCTGTGCCGAGGGCGTCGTTCACGTCGTCAACGACGACTTTCGCTCCGTCCTCGGCGAACCGAAGGGCAACGGCTCTACCGATACCGCGTCCGGCCCCTGTGACAATGGCTATTTTGTTATTCAATCGCATCTGCTCTGGTTTCCCTGTGTCTTTCTCATGAAGGGTAGAGACGTTAAAGATGGCTTCTGCATTATAAAACCTACCCGTTCACCTTTCGAGAAATCATATTTTGCCTTCATTTACCTTGTATGATATAATTAAGTTAGGATTCAAGCATCTAAAGAGGCATACATGATTACAACTGGCATACGTTGGAAAATCCATGACCGGTATGGAAACGAGATTTATTTAACCCACGAGCGGTGGCAACATATCATCACTCCAACTAATCATCCGGATATGGCAAACTATGAGGAATACCTAAAGACAACAATTCGGCATGGAAGGCGAAAACAGGATATGTTAAACCCACAAAAGTATCGCTACACTAATGCCTTTATTGACTTGCCAGCAGATAATACACATATTACCGTAATTGTCCTCTTTCGGTTTCGCAAGGGCTCAGATAGTGAACCCATCTCAAATAATTACATTGTCACAGCTTACCAAAAAAGGATTAGGTGAAAAAAGAATCATGACTCAACCAATTTTTAACTATGATGAAGTCAGCGATACGCTCTACGTTTCGTTTGCCCCCGGTGAACAAGCAACAGGCATTGAATTAACCCCGCACATATTGCTACGACTCAATAAACAGGAACATAAAGCTATCGGAATCACTTTTCTGGAGTACTCTTTGCTTGCCCAGAAGACAGACATAGGGCCCCGAAGTTTCCCTCTCACAGGCTTAAGCGAATTATCAGAGGATCTTCGAGAGATCGTCTTGGATATTCTCCAACATCCACCGGTTAGTAATCTGATTTCGCTTTCATCGTATACGCCATCAATTTCTGAAACAATCCCAATTATGTCCCTGCAGGCATCTCATTAAACAGACACGGCCACAGAGGTGTGCCATTTTGCAATGTGTCCCTAATGTTGCAGTGTCTGCGAAATGAAAAGCTTCGTGCGTTCATGCTGGGGGTTATCAAAGAAATCTGCGGGTGCTGCGTCCTCGACAATCGCTCCCTCATCAAAGAAGAGGATCCGATCGGCGACTTCACGTGCAAACCCCATTTCATGCGTCACAACAAGCATCGTCATACCGGAACGAGCGAGTTCACGCATCACATCCAACACTTCGGTAATCATCTCCGGGTCGAGTGCACTTGTCGGTTCATCAAAGAGCATAATTTTGGGTTCCATCGCCAGTGCTCTTGCGATTGCGACCCGCTGTTGCTGCCCACCCGAAATTTCTGAGGGATACTTATACGCTTGATCTGCAATATCCACCCGTTCCAGAAGCGATAAGGCGACCTTTTCGGCTTCACTTTTCGTCATCTTCCTGACCCGGATGGGACCTAAGGTGATATTCTGTAGGTTCGTCAGGTGCGGGAACAGATTGAACTGCTGGAACACCATACCGACTTCCTGACGAATAAGATTGATATTGCGGAGATCATCGCTGAGCTCAACGCCATCAACGATAATTGTGCCACGCTGATGCTCCTCCAAACGGTTTAACGTTCGGATAAATGTAGACTTCCCGGAGCCAGAGGGACCGCATATCACCGCCCTTTCGCCCTTTTCAAATGAGGTCGTAATTCCCTTGAGGACGTGGAAATCGTCAAACCATTTATGTACATCTTCACAGCTAATAATAGGATTTTTAATTTTTCCTTGCGGTTCGGTCAGGTGAGTCTTCATCTGCGACGTGCCTTTCCGTAGAGTTAGGGGAAATGCCCAAGCAAAAACCCCTCCATTTCATTACGGGCTACGGTCTCCCCGAGAAATCTGCGCGTAGCGAAGTAGAGCGCAGTATAGGAGACCCTTAATTAAAAAACTTTCCGACACCTATTGCTAAGTTTCCCCGACTCCGAGTGCTGTTTCAATTTCCTGACTGCCGTAGGACATCGAATAACTGAAAATGAAATAGATAATTGCAGCGAAGAGATAGACCTCGGCTTGCAGTCCAACCCAGTCTGGATTGGCGATAACACTTCTGGCGACACCTAAAAGGTCGATAAGCCCGATGATAGCAACTAAGGATGTGTCCTTAAACAAGGCGATGAATTGTCCAACAATCGCTGGAATGACCGACCGGAGTGCTTGCGGTAAGACGATAAACCGCATTGTCTGCACGTAGTTAAGTCCTACCGCTTGTGCGGCCTCATGTTGTCCGCGCGGAATCCCTTGGAGTCCGCCACGAACGTTCTCTGCCATGTAAGCGGCAGAGAAGAAGGTGATTCCGAGCATCATCCGTAAAACCTGGTTAATATCAAAACCTGGCATGAAGATCGGTATCAAGATACTCCCCATGAATAGGATCGTTATCAACGGCACACCGCGGACCGCCTCAATATAAGCCGTTGAAATCCATCGAATAGCAGGAAGATCGCTCTGACGGCAGAGTGCTAAAAACACACCCAGCGGAAAAGAGACGACGATACCGACAACCGCTAAAATCAGGGTCAATAAAAGTCCACCCCAATTGCTTGTGAGAACCCCGTTCTCCCCGAACCCGCGTAAGACTATCATTATCAAGGGAAAGGAGAGCAGCCATGCCCCCAAAATCCAGGGGCGTAAATTTGTTCTCCCATGTCCAAGGAAAAAAGAGGCTGCTGTTGTGGCGACGGCACCTAAAAACCATCCTCGCGTTGAGAGTTCAAAGGGGAACAGGGCACCAATGAGCCAAATACCGACAAGGACAAGGGTAAATCGGAGAACCAAGCCCCCCCAGATGCCGGCACTCAAACCCACAAGCACGCACAAAATATAAATCACACTCCATACGCGCCATATCTGTTCCCGTGGATAGGACCCGACGGCAAAGAGCTGCAGGTTCGCCGGAATAACGCCCCACTTTGCTTCTGTGAAAGCCCACGTCAAAAGCCCCTTAAAAGCAAAGAAAAGGACGACAAACACCAATCCACTCAAAAGCACGTTGTACCAAGAGTTAAATAAGTTGTCCTTAAGCCACCGCGTGGCACCCTTTGTATGGACTGGAGGCTTCATTTCTTGCGTAAACTCTCGTTCTTCCACTGTGTGATGCGCCTTTCTCATCGGTTATAAGTGATTGATAATTCAATCACCGTCCAACTCGGTTAATCCAACGGTTGTACCAATTCATGGCTGCTGATGTCGTCAAACTCATCACCAGATAGCTCGCCATAATCATCGCAAAAATGGGAATGGCTTGCCCCGTCTGCGTCATCATCGTATTTCCGACGCTCACCAGATCGGGGAAACCGATTGCAACAGCCAAACTTGAATTTTTCGTGAGGTTCAGGTACTGACTTGTCAGCGGGGGCACAATGATCGGGATAGACTGCGGTAGAACGATTAACCGTAATGTCTGCGATTCCTTCAAACCGATGGATCTCGCTGCTTCGCGTTGCCCTTTAACGACCGATTGTATACCGCTTCTCACGATTTCGGCAATAAAAGCCCCTGTATACACCGAAAGTGCAATTAAAAGGGCAGAAAACTCTGGTGAAAAGCGCATCCCGCCTTTGAAGTTGAAACCTTGTAACACCGGTAAATCCAGCGTGAAGGGTCTGCCTGGGGTGAGAAACCATCCACAAAGTGCCACGATAAGGAAGGCAGGCAGTGCCCACTTGGCACGAAAACCGGGGCGGTCCAACTGTTGGAGTTTCCGCCATCGCAGAACATAGAGAACCGCTGCCAGGAGTAAACCCGCGCCAAGAAAACCGAGCCAAATTCCCAGACCTGAGGTAGGCTCAGGCGACGGTAGATATATCCCTCGGTTGTTAATGAACACGCCTCCGAACAGTGCTATACTCTCCCTAACTCTGGGAAGCTGACCGACAACGGCAGTGTACCAAAACAGAATCTGAAGCAGGAGCGGAACGTTCCGGAAACATTCAACATAAGCGGTCGCTATCGTTCGGATTAACCAGTTACTCGACAGTCGAGCAATGCCGAAAAGGAGTCCGAGCAGGGTCGCACAGACGATCCCGATGATGCTGACTTTAAGGGTATTCAGGATCCCAACCCAGAACGCTTTGAGGTACACATCCGAAGGTTCATAGGGAATCCCCTCCGAAATGTCAAACCCGGCTTCGTCCTGAAGAAAATCGAGGTTCAGTGTTAGTCCAAGCCCACGAAGCCCTTTTAGCATGTTCGTGTAAAGAATGACCAACAACAAAACCACACCGAGCAAGAAAGTAACCTGAAACAGGATCCGCAAAACTCGGATATCTCGCCAGAAGGGGATTTTTCCCGATACAACTTTCGGTGAATTATTTTCCATTTTTAACGGAACGGCATCGCGTAGAGTAAACCACCTTGCGTCCACGGCTTATTAATGCCACGTGGCAGGCCCAGTGGTGTCAGATTACGGTCAAAAATTTCGCCATAGTTGCCAACAGCGGCGATGACGTGGCGTGCCCAATCTTTCGACAGCCCGAGTTTTTCACCCATACCTCCACCTTCACCTAAACCCAAGAACCGCTTGATTTCGGGATTCTCTGTATTCTCTGGTTTAAAGGTGCTAACGTTGGCTTGTGTAATGCCGTGCTCCTCGGCGGAGAACGTGGCATAAACGACCCAACTCACGACATCATTCCAGTTGTTATCTCCATGGACAGTAACGGGACCCAACGGTTCCTTAGAAATGGTTACATCAAGAATAACATGTGCATCAGGGTCTTTTAAGGATTGGCGGCGTGAGAGTAATTGGGACTTGTCGCTTGTCACGGCATCGCAACGTCCCTGATCGTAACTTTGATAAAGCGTTTCAGTTTCCTCAAAGACGATAGACTCCACTTCGATTCCTAAGGCGCGGGTGGTATCGGCGAGGTTTAATTCGGTCGTACTGCCAGCAGTGACACCGATAGTGGCACCCGCCAGCTCCTTGAGTGATGTTATCCCGAGCTCCTTGCGGAGCATGAAACCTTGGCCGTCGTAAAAGGTCGGTGGGCAGAAGTCAGCACCGAGATCCGTGTCGCGAGTCAGTGTCCAAGTGGTGTTGCGAATAAGGACATCTATTTCGCCTGTCTGGAGAGCAGGGAAACGTTCAGCGGCTTTTAAGGGACGGAACTCAACCTTATTGGGATCCCCCAGAACGGCAGCGGCAATCGCCCGACCATAATCTACGTCAAACCCCTTCCATTCACCATTTTGACCAAGGAAACCGAAACCGGGCAATTCCTTGTTCACACCACAAATCAACCGACCTCTGTTTTTAACTTTTTCCAGAATACCTTCCTCACCTTCGGCGAGTAATGGAACTACCAATGCAATTGCTAAAACCAATGCGGAAACGCGAAACAATAATTTACGCACAGAAATCCTCTCTTTTCAATGTGATCCCTACTATAGGGATCGTTTAACGAAATACCTTAATTAGATTTTGTTATAATTGCTCACAATTCTACCAAAATCTCTTTTATGCCTTTACTCTTATAGTAAAATCGAAAAATATGTTTACAGTTCGTCAGGGAACAAACACCCACCTCCGCTGGCGAGGATTGTATCCTCGCCCATCTTTTAGTGTATAAGTAATTACGGGTTTTACTATAAAGAGAAAAGCGATTGTTATACTTCCATACATTTTATCAAACCACTCTCATGTTGTCAAGCAAATTAAAGGCTTGCCAATTTGCCCCATTCCGTGCAACTGAAGATAGCGTATGCCCTTTTTCGTGCAGTACACCCTCAATATTTGGCTAAGCATCGTAGCAGTTGATGTCGTCAGATCGGCACAGAATTTGCTAAAGTAAAGGCATATACTTCAGGATTCTATTATAAACTACGCTTGACACATTTTGGAAACCTTGTTAGTATAATTTGAACCAATACTTGCCAAGGAGAAAAAAGATGAAGAAGTTTATAATCGCAGAAATTTGTGTTGTGCTCGCGCTCGTCGTCGGGTTTTGGCTCGGGCGCATCACGGGTACCGACACGAGTTACGAAAATTACTACGACAACGCCGACAAAGCATGGACAGCAACACAAGCAATCGATAACCCACCAATAACGCTGGATGAACCAGACAAAAGCCGTTTACGCAAAGTTCGAGCTGCGTACCGCGAAGTCTTTGATCAATATCCCGACAGCCTCTGGGCAGACGACGCTATCTATCAACTCGCTTCACGCATTCCACGTACCGATGAAGAAGCGTTCGCACTCTTCCGCCGACTTATCAACAATTATCCAGATAGTGAGTGGGCAGATGACTCGATGTACGCCATCGCTTTCGCCTCTTATCAGATTGCGGAACAGTTAAAAAAGACGGGAACGCTTGAATCCGTGGATGCTTACTATGACCGTGCCCTCGCGCTTTACAACCAATTAATCGCGGTGTATCCGGGTAGTGAACTGTCAGATCAGGCACAGTTTAACACGGCAATGTGTTACTATGGAAAGGGTGAATTGAACCTTGCCCTCGCTCAGTTTGATGCGCTCAGAGAGCCGTTCAGCGACAGCCCCTTGCTGTATCAGATTCTATACGTTACCGGCGAAATTTACCTCAAGAAGCAGGACTATGAAAGCGCGCGAGTGGAATTTACAAACGTCGTTGATTCCGGAGACCCGGACCTTGCGCCGATTGCGAGTTTCGGTATCCCGCAATCACATCTCGCCGAGGGGAAATATCAGGAGGCAATCGACGGCTACCAGAAAGTCATAGACCTCTATCCAGACGCCAAGGTAGGGCAGGATGCGTATTTTTATATGGGATGGGCGTATGAACGGCTTGGCAAATATGACGAAGCTATTGCTCGACTTGAAGAAGCCATTGACCTGTATCCGCGTAATGAAAACGCCGCCAACTCACAGATTTATATCGGGCAAATTGCCTATGCAAATAACGATATGGCAAGCGCCGTTGACGCGTATCAGAAGGTTGCGGCCAACAGTAACTACGATTACGACACCCGACGGGCAGCACAGTATTCGGTTGGCAAAATCTATGAGGACAGTGGTGATACGGATTTAGCGGTAGACGCATATCAGAAGTTAATCACAGAATTTCCGGAACCCCACAAAGAGGCAACGCATCCGTCGAATAACATCAATGAGAATTACATCCAAAATTTAAGGAGTGTAGGACTCTAACGCCTGTCCGAGGTCGGCGATAATATCCTCGGCATCTTCCAGTCCAACAGAAATTCTGACCAAGCCATCCGTAATTCCGGTCCGCCGACGGATCTCCGCGGGGACCTCTGAATGCGTTGTTGACGCAGAATGGCAGATGAGGGTGCGCACGTCCCCCAAACTGACTGCCAACGAACAGAGTTGGAGGTGATCGACAAAATGTTCACCCGCGGGGCGTCCACCTTTCAACTCCAACGTTATCATCCCCCCAAACGCATCCATCTGGCATTTGGCGAGTTCCTGTTGCGGGTGACTCGGTAAACTGGGGTGGCGTGCCCATGCTACTGCCGGATGCGCCTCAAGAAACGCTGCGACACGTGTAGCGTTTTCACTGTGTCGTGCAAACCGTAGTGGTAGTGTCGTGAGACCATGAAGCGTTAACCATGCGTTGAACGGACTGATAACTGCGCCAAAGTTGCGGAGTGCCCCTTCCTTGGCACGCACCACAAATTCCTTTTGCCCAATAATCGCACCAGCAATAACAGCACCAGAACCACTCATATACTTCGTCATGCTGTGAACAACGACATCAATACCAAAGGTTATCGGTTGCTGACCACATGGTGTGGCGAAGGTGTTGTCAATGATTGAGGTTAAGCCGTGTGCTTTTGCAATCTCGGCAGACGCTCGTAAGTCAACAAGTTTTAGGAGCGGATTTGTTGGGCTTTCAAGATAAAGGACTTTGGTATCCGCTCGGATAGCGCGTTCAATTTGTGTGGTGTCTGTGGCATCAACAAACGTCGTCTCAATCCCGAATCGTCGGAGATCTTCATTAAGGATTTGGAACGTAGCAGAATAGAGGTTCTCCATCGCGACGACATGTCCACCATCCGCTAAGGCGGTAAGTAACGCTGTGCTGACTGCTCCCATCCCTGACGCAGTCGCGAGCGCGGCTTCACCGGCTTCAAGGACAACGAGTTTCTGCTCTAATACCTCCTGCGTCGGATTCCCCCAGCGCGTATAGATATAGCCGCTCTCCTCATCTCGGACCGCTTCAGCGCACTCAGCAGCCGTAGCGAAACGGAACGTACTGTTCTGATAGATAGGCGGTATCAGAGGAACTCCGGTTTTCTCAGTGGAGGCTGTTCGTGCCTCACCCGCATGGATGGCTTGAGTGGCTTTACCTAAATTGTTTTGAGATGTCATTTTTTAATTTATGTGCTCCTGAGCTGCCCTCCACTATGTTTCGGGCAGGTTTACGCCTTTATAGTTATCAGTTACAAGAGATGTTGGAACTATCAGAACCCTCTTTAACTCTCACTGCGAGGCATACTGACTACTGAAAGAGTTGCGTAGCAATGCGAACTAATAACGACCCTACACTTATCTTAATCTCCCGACAGGATGACCTTCAAATGCCAACAATAAACGTTTCCGTTCCAAACCGCCACCGTAGCCTCCCAATGCCCCATTGCTTCTAATAACACGATGACACGGGTTGAGAATAGAGACTGGATTTGCGCCAACCGCACTGCCGACAGCCCGGACTGCTTTCGGTCTGCCTATCTGTTCTGCAATCCATTTGTAACTTCGCACCTCTCCATAAGGGATCTGTTGAATGGTATTCCAGACTTGCCGCTGGAAGTCTGTCCCGTGTGCTAATCGTACCGGTATCCCAGAGAAATCAACCGGTTGCCCACCAAAATAACGGTCAAGCAACTCGACCGTTTGGGCAAAAACGGGGATAGTTGGGTGGCCAGTCGGTTCAGGAAAGGGCGTTACTTCGATAAAAGAAGCCCGCAAGACATGGTCCTCCTCTGCGATGATGTCTATCCATCCTATAGGAGACTTATAGCAGAAACTCGGGATACCGTCCAATGTCTCGGTGATGCGTTCAAGAGGGTTTAATCTATTCATTTTATACTCCTAAAAAAGTTACTTGACTTCATAGGTATTATACGGTATGTTATACCGCAAACTATGGCTATATTTGAAACACCCGATCAACTCTATGGTTATATCAGTGAACTGTTTGAAGAAATCGCCAGGCTACCGGAAGCAAAGGAGGCATTGAAGGCAGTGACGCTGAATGTTCAATTTAACTACAGTGCCCCCGATTGCCAGATAACCCTAACGGCAGCAAATGGCGAATACACTATTGCCCGCGGTACCCGTGACGACACTTCCCCAGATGTTGAACTCACTATGACAGGTGACGTTGCCTACAAATTCTGGACAGGCGAACTCAACGTTATGGGAGCGATAACAACACGCGAGATCGGTGTCATCGGTTCCCTTGGTAAGGTGATGCGGCTCGCGCCACTTATCAAGACAGCAGTCCGTTACAACCGCGAGCGAGAAACAGGTTTCGATTCCTAAGGTCCAAGGAGGCATCAATGGAAACCGACAATCTATTAGAAACGACCAAACCTTACGCTACGCACCTACAGGAAGAGGGCTGGTGCGTCTTGGAGAACGTTATTCCCGCCGATGTGGTCGGTGAGGTTCGCGAAGAGGTCGAAACCTCGGAAGCGGACTATAACGAATTCAGAAAAGAGCACGGTGTATGGGGACGCAACGTTATTAGTTTCATGCCGAAGTTCGCCGCACATCTTGCGAACGAGCGGCTCCTCACAACTATCCAGCAGTTACTCGGACCACAAGTGCGTATTTCACAGACTGAGTACAAGATTCGCCCTCCACATTACGAATTGGTGCGTGCATATCACTCCGATTTTCCATACGATCTGAACCAGAAATGGCACATCCCACAACCGTTCCCAAGTGCTGTTATCGGTATTACTACCCTCTGGATGCTCTCCGAATTTACAACAGAAAACGGAGGGACCTGGATTGTTCCAAAAACGCACGTGGACCTTCGGAACCCCAGAGGCAAAGAAGACGGCATCGGTGACCGGAATCCAATTGACGGGGAAATGCAAGCTATTGGAGGCGCGGGCAGTGTACTCATCATGGACAGCCGGATTTGGCACTCCAACGCAGAAAATCCGAGTGCCGGTAAACGGACTGCGGTCGTCGTCAGATACGCACCATGGTGGTTGAATTTAGAACTCTTTGGCGCGAACACCGCCACGATTCCCAGCGAAACATTCGATAAGTTCCCAGATGATGTCAAATTGCTCTATGAGCATCGCGCAGAAAATCGGGAACCGACTGTCTGGATCTAAAAATTTTTAAACCACTTCGCAAGGAAAGATAAAAAAAGGAGATTTCCTATGTCAACAACACTTGTACATATCGGCGTTCGTACGACCGATTTGGAAAAAAGTATCCGCTTCTGGCGCGATGCGCTCGGATTGCGAGTCTACTCAACGATGAATGGATGCTATGACCTTACGGACGGTTATCACAACTTCCGTGTGTTTCAGCACCGCGGTCCCGATCGTCCGCAACATGTCGGCGGGATGTTAGACTACCTCCATATCGGGGTCCGTGTCCCGAACTTGCGGGAAGCGGCACAGCGGTGTGAGGACCTCGGTTTCACAATCACTTGGGAAGGGTTAGGTGGTGACAAACCTTACGATCCGAATTCGGATGAGTTGCCTTCAGAAGCCTTCAAGATAGAAGACCCGGACGGCATCGTCGTCGATATTACTGAACAAGACGATCAGTGGCCCGGTGTAGATATTGACAGTAAGTCTTAAAGGCGATAATTCTCAGCGACATCGACAGGCGCGGTTTCACGCCGCGCCATCCATATAATTACTCATCACCGCCACCCAATAACCCCAATCGGAATAGGTAGTAGAGCAGTGTAAGGAGACTCGTCACTGCCGCTGCGAGATACGTCAAAAATGCAGCGTTAAGTACCTTACTGGCATGCTGGTTCTCTTCTTGCGTGAGCATTCCTGCTTCCGCCATTGCGACTTTGGCACGTTTACTTGCGTCCCACTCAACGGGAAGCGTTATCAACGAAAAGACAACACCTACCGCAAAGAGTCCGACACCGAACAGCAGGAAAGGTTGAATAAAGAAACCCACCATTATCAGGATATAAGAGGCCATCGAACTAAAATTCGTCGCCGGGACGAGGGCAGTACGGAGGTTTAGCATCGCATAACCGTGTGCATCCTGCATCGCGTGCCCGGCTTCATGGCACGCAACGCCTATTGCGGAAAGCGATTGACTTGAATAGACGTCATCGGATAACCTGAGTGCCTTCTGACCCGGATCATAGTGGTCACTTAACCAGCCACTTGAACGTTCGATCCGTACGCCGCTAACACCGTGCCGTTTTAGCATCAGATCGGCGGCTTGCGCGCCCGTCATCCCGCTACGCGATCCGACTTGTGAGTATTTTGAGAATGTCGATTTTGTGCGAAATGTTGCGTAGAGGGATAGTGCCAATCCCGGTGCGAGAAACACGAAATAGAGTGGATCAAAGAAACCTAAAAACATGATAGACACCTCCAAATTTTTAATTTTACCTTGCGGATTTTTAATTTTACCTTGCGGTTCGGTTAGATGGATTGGATATATCGCGTTACCCAACGTATATCCACCTGCGCCGTTGTTGCAGGCTTGCGGTTCGATTTTAAGAAGAACGTTTGATTCTGCTGTTGAATATCTGTTCGGTTAAGAAATTATACAGGATATTCCGACGAAATTCAAATCATTTTCACTTATAAAGCCCCAGCGGGGCGGTATGTTTATAGAAGAGGAGCGATAGATGCTTAAAATAATAGATACACACCAACACCTTTGGGATACCTCTAATTTGGAATATCCTTGGTTAGAAGGGTTCGACCTCTTGGGAAAGCGATACACAGCAGAAGATTACCGCGAGGCGATTGGGGACCTTAACGTCGTCAGATCGGTACACGTTGAAGGAGATCCCGCCGAAGCGGATGTGGTTAAAGAGGTCGAGTGGTTGACACAGATCTCCGAGAGAGATCGGATGATAGGTGCAATAGCGGCGGCGGCACCGCTTGAAAAACCGAACGCCGAGGCGATTCTCGAGCAACTCACCGGATTCGGGCTTGTCGTGGGAGTGCGTCGAATGGCGTGGCATCATCCGGATCCCCAGTTTTATGCCACGCCTGAACTGATAAATGGCGTGAAATTGCTGACGAAGTATGATCTCTCTTTTGAACTCTGTGCGAATCATGCACAACTTCCAGCTGCAATCGAACTCGTCAAGGCGACACCGGACGTTCGGCATGCTCTTAACCACTGCGGCGGACCGGACATAAAAGGCGGACAATTCGAGTCGTGGGCAATGCACATCAACGAACTTGCCGCCTTCGAGAACGTCCACTGTAAAGTATCGGGGATTGTAACGACCGCGAGTGAGAACTGGACCCGTGAGGAACTGAAACCGTATATCCAACATCTGGTAGCGGCTTTCGGCTATGAACGGTTGATGTTCGGAAGTGATTGGCCCGTGTGTACCTTGGCGGCGACATATCAGGAATGGGTTGCGGCACTTTTAGAGACCGTTGCGGATGCGTCGGATGCGGAGAGAAATAGGCTCTTTTATGAAAACGCTTCGGAATTTTATTCCATTTCGTTTGAATAACTGTTTTATCTGTGCTATAATTCTTTCAATATTCTATCTATCTTAAATCTCTTTTCCAAAGAGGGACTACCTTGTCAAGGCACCCAAACCTAAAGGGTTGGGCTTGTGCTTCGTAGCAGTTCGCGTTTTCGAGAAAACGTCTTACATCTGCTCCACAGAGGGACCCAAGGCGGCCCTCAAGATGTTCATTGCAGCGTTGATGTCTCGATCGTGGTGGGAACCACACTCGGGGCATGTCCACTGCCTATCAGAGAGAGAAAGATTTTCGTTATGATGTCCGCACGCCGAACAAGGCTTTGTTGTCGGGGTCCACTGTCCGATTTGTAGGAACTCACGCTTATGTTTCAAACACTTGAACTTCAGTATCTCAACAAACTGTCCAAAGGCGAGGTCAGAGACTTTGCGTCCCCAAAGCCGTTTCATTCCCTCAAGGTTGAGTGTCTCGACCACGATGGCATCAAACCGTCGGCAGAGGTCGGTCGCACGTTTGTAGTGCCAGTCTTTGCGTTGATTGGCAATCTTCTGATAGAGACGGGCGAGTTCGCGGACAGCACGCCACCAATTGTGAGAACCTTTGACCTTACGAGAAAGGCTTTTATTGAGTTTCCGAAGTTCGGTCAAGGACTGTTTCAAGGGTTGCGGATGTTCGATTTTCTCGCCGGTATTCAGGGTCAGATACGTCTCCAGCCCGAAATCTATCCCTACGCTCTCACCTGTAGCAAGATAGGGTTCCGTCGAGGAGTCGTCTGTGATGATATAGAGCCAGTAAGTGCCAACCGAATCCCGAAGGATTTGGATATACCGGACATTTCCATTCCATTCGCGATGTGGGTGAAAAGAAAACCAGCGTTTGTTGAATTTCAGGGAGTGCGAGGACTCATCCCACGCCTTAAACGAAATGCGGACACGTCCTTCTTCAAGCTGATAGGCAGACTGGAACTTCGCAGAACGATAGCGGTCTTTGCGCTTAAACTTCGGCAGTCCGCCAAGTCCGTCAAAAAATCGGTCGTATGTGATGTGGATACGAATAATCACCGCGTCAAGCGTGTCGCGGGGTATCCATGCCCAATGCTTGTGAGTTCTTTCGAGCAACTTCGTCAAATGCGGTTGCAAGCGATACCTGCCAGCGTATTTACCATAGATACGGTAATACCGTTTTTCCAGTGCCAAGAAGTGGTTGTGGACATCGCCAAGGTCGTCAAGCATATTGCCCAAGCGCACATTTTTCGGATGTTCGCGTATCTGATATTTATACGTTCTGCAAGCGCGTTTCTGCTTTCGCTTTCGCTTTTTTTTCATTGGATTTCACGTATCACGTCTTTAACCCCTGTGAAGTGGGTAGGAAACCGACACACAACCAAGCGGTTGTGCTTCACATGTCGGTTTCCAACGTGATACATCTATTAAACCACAATTTACGAAAAATGTCAAGTGTTTTTGAAAAAAAACGCTATGGTCTCACACACGAGGGCGGTTTTTCCTCCCAAGTCTAAAGACTTGGGTTTCCAAACCGAAACGTAGATGAAAAAGACAGACTTTACATCCGAGAAACATTCTACCGAAGTTCCAAAACCCAAATTGCGCCGTAAAAAGGCTGGGATAACACCTCGTAGTAAAGAAAGGTGCAGACCTATACCGCGTCCGAATTATACAATAGAAGAACTTTTAGCCAAGGTCCCAGAACCCAAAGTCGAAGCCCGAAAACCTGGCCTTTCGGAAGAGACAGACACCGGACCACCAGTGGGTAGGGAGGTTTGGTGATACCACTATGTATGTTCCACGACACGGCGATATCGTGTGGATTAACTTTGAACCTCACGCTGGACATGAGCAAGCAAAAGAGCGTCCAGCTCTTGTACTCTCTGAAGAAATCTATAATCGCAGATTGTGGTTGGCAATTATGTGCCCAATCACGACCAGTCGGAAACCTTACCGCGCAGACCTTGATGTTCCGATCCCACCCGGAGTAGAAATTCGTAGCAAGGACCTCACCGAAATTATTGAGCTTGACGGAGTCATCCAAGCAGATCATATCAAAAGCCTTGATTGGTGGGAAAGACGCGCGCGGTATGCAGGGGATATGCCAGATGAAACCGTTGTTCAGGTTTTACAAATCGTTGCTACTCTTGTGAAAATTTGGTAGCGTTACACATGTCCTTTTCAACCCGCGGAACTTGTAACACCGTAGTAAATAAATCCTATCGGACTAAGGAGAAGAGGACCGGATATGAAGTGATCCGGTGCGGTTAGGAAACCGCACCTACCCGTTGTTGGAGAAAAGATGTTATTGAAGCGAAATTAATACCGGTTCGATTCCGAGGGTCTCTTGAATGTGTTGCTTCAACGCTACTGATTCTGCCCGCGTGCTAAATTCACCGATCGTTACGCGATGCACAGTTCTTCCGCCAACAGTAGCGACACGGAGAGCGACCTTCTGATCCGGGTTCTGCAACTGTAATCTTTCCTCCATCGCTTCAGCGTAGTAACGTTCTACGAATGAACCTACCATGAGCGTCATCTTACTGGGTACCGACGCTCTTTTTCGCTGACTGTTCACACCAAACTGGAGCTGCGTCTGTTCCGTGCTCTGATTGCCAGCAATGTCCTGAACGTGTAACTTGCCAGTGTAAACGGCACTCGGATCCACTT
This sequence comes from Candidatus Poribacteria bacterium, assembly GCA_965232545.1. Lineage (GTDB taxonomy): Bacteria > Poribacteria > WGA-4E > WGA-4E > WGA-3G > WGA-3G. Next base: position 3,960,857 of record OZ246979.1, on the reverse strand, counting down.
GAATCTTGTTTAAGACGACCTCGGTGGGAGGCGAACCGTTTCCCTCCACCTGCTCAATCAGTGCGCTTTTTGTATCGAAAAGTTCAAATTTCCAATGGTCAAGCGGATTGATATCCCACACCTTCACACCGACAGTTGTGGGTGTCTTCGCGAAAAGATCCAAGGTCGTCGGAATGAGATCCACTGTCACTGTCTCAGTATCCATGAAGTGTAGTGTGTCTTGTGCGTCGAGAATGTAGAGCTGAACCTCATAATTTCCGTCAGGGACCAAGTTACCGGTATCTGCAAAGCCGTCCCAGACGATACCTTCCGTTGGCACACCTGTCCCAGATTTTTTCCATACACTTTCGGTATACTCATCTTGGATGTCCAACTGCCATCGTAAGGGTGCGGTGCCATCTTCTCCAAGACGCAAACGAAATGTGGTGCTATCGGACACACCATCGCCATTCGGCGAAATTGCGGGTTCGGAGAGATCCAATTCTCCATCAATGGTTTCAGGGTCTATTTCGAGCGTTTCCGGCATTAAAATCGGTCCGGCTTTCTCGGCATCTGACGGCTCGGTGCGAGTTGCCACCGATACGGGTACCATTTCGTCTCCATCCCAACGCAACGTTGCTGAGATCCAATGCACGCCTTGTTCCAATTCACTGCCGCTCACATAAGCATAATCGAGTTGTCCCGAAGAATTTCGGAAACTCAGCCCGCGCGCCAACTCACCACTCCAGAATCTTTCAGAAGCGGTTAAAGCGGTATAACCGAAACGCAACCCGATGTGCCCATCAATGAACCAATGCTCTGCCCCGAAGTGCAACCGGAGTCGTTCCCCCCAATTTACGTCATTCGCACCCCGAACAGCGAGATCTGCTGAAAAGAGTGTGTCCCCACCTACCTCATAAGCTGTCCCGAAGCGTGCGGCTAAAGGGGCACTCTCAAGAAGGACCCCGTTCTCACGAATGCCGCTGCTCAACTCAGCAAAATTCATGCCTACTTTTACCGAATCCCCCCATTTTTGCAATGGATAGGCGAACTGCATCCCTAAGTCCACACTCCAGAGAAAATTGGTCCTGATGGGTGTGTTGTTCTGATAGTAGCGCAGGTTCGCACCCGCCGAGGCACGCTGTCCGAGCGCAAGCCCGTACCCTAAAAGGACAATCTGCGTAGACTCCGTCGTGTTATTTTTCCACCCGTCAAGCCACGTCGCAAAGGAGACATTTCCTAAATTTCTGTTCGTCACCCCGAACGTCTGCGGATTTGCGGCGATAGAGAACGCCTGATCTCGGCTTGAGAAATTTCCCGGAAACGGCATTCCACCCATGTTGACTTCCACACCATCCATAAATCCTAATGAAGACGGGTTCCATAGAAAACCGTTGGTCGCGGAGGGACCTGCGGTGAACGCACTGCCCATCCCGACGGCGCGGGCACTTGCCCCCACAAAAATATCCCGTTGGCTTATACTGGAAGTCCCCGCAGAAACGGATACGGCTGCCAATATCATTCCGACGATACCGATTCTTTGAATGATTTGCTGCAGACGTTGCCTACGCCCTCGAAGAAAATTGAATTGCATCGGATACACCCCATTGCTGTTTTGAGTTAGTGATATACGTATCTACAACGTTTAACGTTGAATCTATGAAAATGGGTACAGATGGCGGGGTTTGTGATTTACATAGAAAGGGAACGGACATAAGGAAAGGGTGAGACTAAGCGGAGGGAAATAAAGATTAAGAAAATTAATGTGGTGACTTTCCAACGACGATCGGTGCGGTTGGAAACCGCACCTACCGGGTCAAAGATGAACTTATCCTTTTTAGTCCGTTGGTTGGAGGGCATACTTGAGAACGCCGTCTGCGTCCGTGAATCGTAAATAGAGTCCCCACGACCAACCGAGATCGACTTTTTGGCACAGAACCGTATTCCATCCTGCTTTGAGTTGACACGGAACCGCATCTGCATCTGCCCATGCCCCAGCGTCAATACTTTTCCGATGAATCTCAACTCCGTTTAACCAAACAGCGATTTCATCATCGCTTCCAATCAACATCACAGAATCGGTCGCCTTCGACGCGTGGATGTATACCAATGTGTATCCGACAGTCCTTGGCGTCGGACTGAGGTCTTTACGTAAATCGAGATAACCGTCCGCCCTTGCAGTTGCTTCCTGCCAGCGGACGGGTTTACCATCAACGCCTGTGTAAGTTTTCTCCAAGTCCAATCGACTGCCAGACTGCAGCAATTCATTAAGGGTAGCAATATCCGTGTTGGGGAACGGACCCAAAACCGCGTAGCGGTCCACATAAGGAGAGGCGTTCAATACTTGATAGGCATCGATGCCAACTTTATAGTCTGTGGCTTCGGATGCCTTTCCGACAATACTGAGCACGATCTGATTTTCACCGGCGTTTAAAGGGGCAGTCCCAAATGAAACCAACGTCCCAGCTCTCGGCTCAGGAGTATAGCAGTCGTAAGGAACACCGACGGCTGTGTCATCTACAGACAATTGGACGTGGGCATACGCTGGTCCACGCATTAAAACGGCACGAATTTCATAAATATCCCTGTAAGGCACTTCAATTGGGACAGTCAAGGCAGCCGCCTGTCCAGCAGTTTCCTGCGTGAGAGTGATATGGCTTCCACCAATATCAATGCCTTCCGCTCGGTAGCTTTTTGTCTGGACTGCTACGCCGTGTGTCGTTGTCTTAGGTAATAGGTCAATAGCCGAGTGGGTATTCTTGGGTGGTAATGTCCACTCCTTCTCATACCAAAATTGGGGGAGATGATAGAGGTCTCGCGCCTCATTTGTCAAGATAAGATCGTAGTCATCAAAACAGACCGCTTCCCCGTAGAAACTGTGAGGTAAGTGCCACGGTGTGCTTTGAATCATCTGTGCTAAATCACCCGAAGTGCCGCGATATACCCAGAGTGCGTCGTAAGTACAGACAGCAAGTCGGGTTCCGTCTTCGGATACCCCGGCACCTGTAACGAACTTCGCACCGATGAATTCGCCAACCCTTTCCAATACCTGTTTTGTATCCGTTTGCAGTGAAGGGAACCGATAAAGCACTGCGCGTTCGCGCTCTTTAGAGACGATATACGGAATACCTTCCACGATAAAAAGTCCTTCCGCATCTACATTCTCATTCGGGTACCGATATGGATAACTTGCGATGACCTCCGCTTCCGTCTGAGTGTATGGATCTGGCTCTGCGACGACAACGACTTTCAGATCGAATCGCAACCTGCTGTTATTCCCAATCTCGCCGATCCAGAGTTGATTTTTGTCATCAATTCCGAGTGCTTCCCAATCGAAGTTCCGGGAGCCGTTTATTGCGATCTTTTGGATTAATTCGCCATTAAGTTTCGTGGCATAAAGTGCCGCGGGGTTACCAGAGTCGTTGAGCGTCCAATAGACACCTTCAAACTGTCGACTTGCGACGATGCCGGAGCTTTCTCGGATATCGGGATGTGTATATTGTCCTGTGGGTTGCCAAGGCGGTGTGTCAATAGGGTCTTGGGGTGCTGCCGCTACAGCCGTGCAAAATCCGATACTTATCGCGAACATCAGTAGAAGGGACGGTAATTTCATAAGCGTTCTCCTTTGATATATATTTTACAATCTTTGTGGTGAGAAATCAAATAGGTTTTTCACTCTGTTTAGGACTCTTCATGGTACGAGACACTTTGCTATTGTGGGTTCAGCAAAACACGAGATATTAAATCCACTTTACGCAGCAACCTTCAAAAAAATATGGACAAACCCGATATTTTGTGGTATCATTAAGTACACAAAGTACACATAGTGTGAAAGACAGTTAAAACCTCGATTGTCTTGGAGATCATCGAGGGACAAGTTTTCAAAAGGAGCACTCGTTTTGCATCGACAATCTGCAAAGAAGCACGCACGTGCGGACAACACAAAGCGGATACGTAATCGACACCGTAAAGCAACGATTCGGACAGTGATGAAACAGACAGAAACCGCCCTTGCGGACGGGAACGTTGAAACAGCACAGGAACTGTGCCGAACCATAACCAGCCTTTTAGATAGAGCTGCCAGTAAAGGTGTCATCAAAAAAGGGACAGCAAACCGTCAAAAGTCCCGACTCATCCGCAAATTGCATGCCCTCACTGCAGAAGCCGCGTAATTTTGGCTTTCTGTTAGACGAATAGCTGCCAAAACACAGGAGACTCGCGAGGCATCGGGACAGCGAATCCGACACCTCGCGTTATCGCGAGATATGAACGCGCGCATCGTCGCCTTAGAATGCCTGTTGACCCTCTCGCACAGCAATGCGTCAATAGCATCCGTTGTTGATAGTGCATTCGGACGGCACGCGACTGAAGGGCGTGAACGCCGATTGGTAAACGGACTTGTCTACGGCGTTATTCGGTGGCAGAAGCAACTGGACTGGGTGCTTAATCAGTTTATCAATCCCAAATTTCAGTTAGACGCGAGGCATCGTAATATCCTACGACTCGGCGCGTTCCAACTGTTACATCTCGATGGGATACCTGCACATGCAGCGATCTTTGAAACCGTCCAACTCGCGACTTCGCCCCGACGTAAATCTTCAGGTAGAGGGAAAACCGCGGGGTTCATCAATGCAGTGCTCCGCTCCATCCAACGCGAAGGCACAAGAGTCGCCTATCCACCACTCGATACAAATCCGATTGAACACATTGCGTTCTCACAGTCCTATCCAACATGGTTAGTAAAGCAATGGCTTCAAACACATGACGTTTCGTGGACGCTGGCGTTCTGCCGTGCAAGCAACCAAACCGCACCGCTCGCGTTCCGTGTAAATACCCTCCTGACACAACGCGAAAAAGTTTGCCAATTTTTGGAAATGAAAGGCTTACCCGCGTCCCTTTCCAAAATCGCGCCCGATGGGATAGCACTTGAAAACCGCACAATCACCACTTTCGACACTGCTGGCGAACTCACACTGAAGGACATCCTTAACCGAAATGACATCTATGTTCAAGACGAGAGTGCCATGTTAGTGGCACATCTGCTCTCACCGGAGGATGCCGGATTCATCGTAGATATCTGCGCATCACCGGGTGGTAAGACGACGCATTTGGCACATCTCATGGGGAATACTGGAAAAATTATCGCCGTGGATGTCTCAGCAGAAAAAATAGCGTTGTTGCAAAAGAACTGCCGACGCGTCGAGGCACACAACGTTGAGACCCGTGTAATGGACGCGACGAAAGCTGACCTTGCGTTTATCAAAACAGCGGATGCTGTGCTTATTGATGCGCCTTGTTCAGGATTCGGAACGCTTCGTCGGCATCCTGATATCCGATGGAACAAAACACTCAAACAGGTTCGTGCCCTCAGCGAGATACAATATAATCTGCTGAAGAACGCAGCACCACATATTAAACCGGGCGGAATTCTCGTCTACAGTACGTGTAGCATAGAACCGATGGAAAACGAGGAAGTCATCCAACGATTTCTGGCAGATTTTCCGATGTATACGGTGGAAAACGCACGACGTTTCCTGCCCGATGTTCCGCTGAGCGCGATAACACCACAAGGTTTCGTCCAGACCTTCCCACACAAACATAGGATTGATGGAGCGTTCGCGGCACGTCTCCGAAAAAAAATGTAGAAGTGTGTGAAAACATGGCGCGCGGATCCACGGAACGGCACGTCAATATTCTTGGGGAATCCGCAGAAATACAGGATTTCGTCTATCCCCAGACCAAATCCGGTGTTTTTTCAACTCGAAATCAAAAACTTTCAAATGACAGACCATGTCACTTATCCGCAAGGTAAAATCAAAAGCGTCGATTTCAGGTTGTACGCCATCACTGATAGACACCGATGCGCGCCCACTCCATTAGTCAACATTGTATCAGCATTATTGGACGCAGGCATCACCGCTTTCCAATTACGCGAGAAAGATTTAAGCAATACTGAATTGATTAAATTGGCACAACCGATTGCAGAATTGTGTCATAATTACGAAGCAAACCTTTTTATTAATACACATACGCGTATTGCCAATGATGTCGGTGCTGCGGGGGTTCATCTTCCAGCAACTGTAGAATCCGTAGGTTCCCTAAAGGAGACCGAGATAGGCGACAACTTCTATATTGGGTGTTCGGTGCACTCTGTTGATACGGCAAAAAAACGGGAAGCAGAAGGTGCCGATTTTCTGACCTATAGTCCTATCTACCCTACAGCAAGCAAACCGGGATACGGTCCGGCTGTCGGCGCAGCGAGTCTCGCTAAAGTGGCTGAAGCCGTGAAACTGCCGGTCTTCGCATTGGGAGGTATTACACCCGCCCGAGTGCCTGAATGCTTAACTGCGGGAGCTTTCGGGGTGGCTGTGATGTCAGGTGTTATGTCATCTGAAGGTGCGAGCATACAAGCGAAACACTATCTTGATTTTTTAACGAGTGCTTCTGAAGTCAGAGTTCGTAATGAAATGGAGAACGGATAGGTGAAAGGCACTTTCAACATGAAACCCTCTCAATTACTCCCCAAGGTATAATTAAAAGAATGAAACAGATTTTAACGATTGCAGGTTCAGATTCAGGTGGAGGTGCAGGCATACAAGCGGACATCAAAGCGATTTCGGCGAATGGTGGCTTCGCTATGTCAGCAATTACCTCCGTTACAGCACAGAACACAGTCGCGGTCACAGACGCTTTTGACTTGCCTATTTCACTGATTGAAGCACAGTTAGACGCTGTTTTCACAGATTTTGAGGTTGCCAGCGTCAAAACGGGGATGCTCTCCTCATCAGCGATCGTCGAAGCGGTTACGGGAAAACTGAGGGAACATACACCGCCAACTATTGTTGTAGACCCTGTGATGATCTCCAAAAGCAAGTTTCCACTATTGAAGGAGGAGGCAATTGATAGCCTCAAAACAGCGTTGATTCCACTTGCGACAGTGATTACGCCCAATGTTTACGAGGCAGAACTCCTCGCGCAACAGGACATCCGAAACACAGACGACGCGAAAAGTGCCGCAAAATCGATCGCGGAACTTGGTTGTCATGCCGTACTTGTCAAAGGTGGACATCTTAGCGGAAACAAGGCAACCGATGTGCTTTACTGCGATGGTCAATGGACTTTCTTTGAGGCAGAACGGGTTGAGACAGAAAACACGCACGGTACGGGCTGCACCTATTCGGCGGCAATTGCGACACAACTCGCACACGGAAACCAAGATTTGCGCGACGCTATCAATACGGCAAAAGCGTATATCACCGGTGCCATCCAGCACGCTTTGGACATCGGGCACGGACACGGTCCGACGAACCATTTTTTCAGGTCGTAGGGGCTGGGGAACCCAGCCCCTACAAGGACTGTCGTCCCTCAAATCCGTCCTCAATTTCATGCCAGTAGCGGATCTTCTTTTCACCCATCCGCCAACAGAGGTAGACCTCTTTGCCATTGCGGAGGTGTGGGAAATCGACTAACCCTGGGTCGAGTCCTTTCAGATGACACCCGCGTGTCTCAATCTGATCCAGAATTTCCTGAAAGCGTTTAGTCGCGTTGAGCAAGGCAGGTGTATGCTTACTGCCACCGTTGGAGGAAACCACCTCCAGGAGTGGGGTAATTTCTGCGTGGAGTCCTGCGAGTTGCGCTCTTATCGCTCTTAACAGTGAAATTTCATCAACTAATTCGGGGATGCATTGATTTGCTTCCTCGAGCGTAAAATATCGCTTTTCCTGCATCTTTTTGTCTCCTTATGTTCACAGTGGATAATGTGTATTAAATTTGTATTAGCACTGCTCTAAAATTTACACTGAATCGCAAGCGATGTCAAGGAGAAGTAGTTTTTAGTTTTCGGTTAAGAGGTTTTCGGTTAAAGACGCTTCCTTCTGAAAACTGATAACCAATAACGAATATAAAATGGAAAACGAAACGAAATCCGCAGCGCAAGCGAATCAAAAGGTCACCCGTGCAGTGGGAATTGTCAGCATTGCTGTGATGGTATCTCGGATATTGGGTCTCGCCCGTGAAACGGCAATAGGTTACTACTTCCCTGCAAAAGTCAGTGCGGACACCTTTTATCTTGCCTTCCGTATCCCAAACTTTCTACGCGATATGTTCGGCGAAGGCATCTTGAGCAAAGCATTTATTACCACATTCCTTGCTACAGAGGCTGAAGATGGCGAAGAAGCAGCGTGGAATCTTACGAACCGCATCTTTAATCTAACGTTCCTCGTTTTACTTGGTATTACAGCACTCGGTATCATCTTCGCTCCTGTTCTTGTCGATGTGTTGGCACGAGATAACTTTGATAGAAATTTAGACACCATAGAACATTTCGGATTTGACAGCAAGATTGAACTGGCAATTTATCTCACGCAATTGATGTTTCCGTACCTACTCTTCGTGTCGTTTGCGGCAATTGCCATGGGGTTATTGAATAGCAAGGGACGATTTGGTGTCCCAGCCTGCGCATCCACCTTCTTTAACGTGAGTTCTCTCGCTGTCGGCATAGGCGGTTACTATTTGTGTCCACTGGTAGCGATTCACCCAGCCACAGGCATGGCTATGGGTGTAATTGTTGGCGGCATCGCCCAATTCCTAATTCAGGCACCGTCTATGTATCGGGTTGGTTTTCGGTATCGTCCGCTGCTGAGTCTGCGAGATCCGAGAGTCCTCCAAGTTGTTCAACTCGTCGGACCTGCTGTATTGGGGGTCGCGGCGGTGCAGGTGAATCTACTCACGAACACGTTTTTTATTACTTCAGGTTCCGGATGGTTGACTTGGATCAGTAGGGCGTATCGCGTTATGCATCTCCCGATTGGGATATTTGGCGTTGCGATTTCAACCGTGGCACTGCCACAACTCGCGAGGCTCGTAACAGCAGGAGAGACGGAAAATTTTCGCAATGCCCTCTCTTACGCCCTCCGCTTAATGCTTGTCCTGACAATCCCAGCTGGAATTGGACTCATGGTTCTCTCAGAACCGATCTGCCGTTTGCTTTACGAATGGGGTGTAACAGTTGAAGAAGACACAATAGGAACAGCAGGGATTTTATTCGTTTATGCCTTCGGTCTCTGCGGATTTTCGACCCTTAAGATCGTTACAGATGGTTTCTATGCCTACAAAGATATCCGCGCCCCGGTTATCGTTAGCATTTGTGCTGTTATACTCAATATCTGCCTCAACTATCTGTTTATTTATCGAGAATTCTTCTTGGACCCGCGGGCAGTGGTATTTTCAACGGTCTTGACTGTAACGCTAAATTGCGGCGTTTTACTGCTACTACTCCGCCGCAAGGTTGGACGATTGGGGCTTCGATCCTTCATCCCGCTGACGCTCAAAATCTTAACTGCTTCAGTGGTGATGGGGTTCATCTGTTGGCTGACAAACGGCGTCATTGAGCAGGATTGGCTCGGCACAGTCGGCATTATTCCACGCATTACCGGGGTGTTTGCCCCTATCGGATTGAGTCTGTTGGCACTCGCGGGAATGTATAAGTTTCTGAAGGTTTCGGAATTTGACGATATTCTGAATATATTTAAACATGGCAGTCGGCAGTCGGCAGTCGGCAGTCGGTAAGAAACCTGTGTCAGTTGCGATAGTTTTGTGTGCCACAAATTGCTTTTTACCGATGGTTTCCGAAATCCGAAAGCCAATAGCCAAAAAATCATAGCGAGGTCCCCTAATTAAAAAATGCTAACGAAACGAATAATTCCTTGTTTAGATGTGCGTGCGGGAAAGGTCACCAAAGGCATCGCTTTCCAAGGCAATGTGGATGTCGGCGACCCCGTCGAGATGGCGCGATTTTACTACGAAGGTGGTGCCGATGAACTCGTCTTTTACGACATCACGGCAAGCAATGAACGCCGTGATATTATGATCGACGTTGTTTCCGCTGTCGCCGCCGAAATCTTTATCCCGTTCTCTGTCGGGGGTGGGTTGCGCACACTTGAAGATATGCGCCGTGTCCTACTCGCAGGTGCAGAGAAGGTGAGCATAGACTCCGGTGCTGTGCGGAACCCTGAAATCATTGCGGAGGGGGCACGAGCCTTCGGGAGTCAGTGCGTCGTTCTGAGTATGCAGGTGAAGCGGGTCCCGAAAAGCGAACAGGTCCCAAGCGGCTATGAAATTTTCATAGATGGTGGGAGAACACCGGTCGGTTGGGATGCGCTGGAATGGTCGGCGCGTGGGGTCGATTTAGGGGCAGGCGAAATTGTCGTCAATAGCATCGATGCAGATGGCACAAAAGCCGGGTATGAACTCGAATTGACGGGTGCTATCGCGGATCTGGTGCCGGTGCCGGTCATCGCCTCCGGTGGTGCGGGAAACCCAGAGCATCTACGGGACGTTTTTGTCGAAAGCAACGCCGATGCCGCGATTGTCGCCTCTATCACACATTACGGCGAATTTACAATTGATAACATCAAAACCTACCTGACGGATGAAGGTGTGAGCGTCCGGGATACATGGTAGGAGTGGCGGTCAGCAATCAGGTCGGATTTTTTTCAAAAATCCTTTCAGTGGTCAGTAGAAGAGGTCTTCGCTTAAAAAAGCCTCTTTTCTGATGGCTAATAGCCGATAGCCGATAGCCAAAAAACGGAGGAGAGATGGCACCTAAATTACCTGATGCAAGAAATGAAAACATATTAATCCACGTTAACGGTGAATTGTTACCTCGTGAAGATGCGAAGATCTCCGTGTTCGATAGCCTCGTTCAAGGTGGAGACGGCGTATGGGAAGGTTTGCGCGTCTATAATGGAAAGATATTCGCACTCGACCCACATCTGGATCGACTCATAGATTCAGCCCACGCGATGGCGTTCGCAGGCATTCCAACACGCGATGAAATCAAAAAAGCGATTTTTGAGACGCTTGAAGCCAACGGCATGCGAGATGGTGTTCATATCCGTCTAACGCTGAGTCGCGGGAAAAAGGTTACCTCCAGCATGGATGCTCGTGTCAATCAGTACGGGACCACTTTAATTGCGATCGCAGAGTGGAAGCCACCCATCTACGCCAGCAGTGGTATCCGTTTAATCACCTCGGCGATCCGACGGAATCCGCCGCAGTGCGTTGACTCTAAGATCCATCACAACAACCTGATTAACAACATCCTCGCCAAAATTGAGGCGAATGTCGCTGGCGTGGACGATGCGATTATGCTCGACATCTTCGGTTACGTTTCAGAGACGAATGCAACAAACATCTTTCTCATAAAACGTGGAGAAGTTCTGACCCCATACGCTGATAGCTGCCTACCGGGGATCACGCGAGGCACGGTCATTCAAATCGCTCGCGAGGCGGGTATTCCGTTGACGGAGCGGAATGTTTCGTTGACTGAAGTTTACACCGCGGACGAAGTTTTCACGACGGGTACTGTCGGTGAGTTGAGTCCTGTTTTGGAGGTCGATGGCAGGAAAATTGGGGACGAAGGAATCCGCCCTGTGACAACGCGGCTACAGGAACTTTATGCAGAGATGACTGCCAACGAAGGTGAACCGCTGCCATAGGCGTAGATTGATAATTCAACACGGGAATATGAGCTGTCCATCGCCTCAACAGCGGAAAAAAGTGCATCCAAGAATATTTACAGGTGAGTTATATAATGGAGGAAAACCAGTGATAGATCTGAATAATGTCCTGAAGAATTCAGCATCCTTACAAGTCCATGCACATTGGGACCCGATTGCCGATGCGACTTACAACTTACACAAAAAATTACCAGAAAATGTTGAACTTTTTGATCTGTCACCACACGAACCCATTAGAGAATATAAGGGAGAGACTTTCAACGCCTTTCTTCCACCGTCAACTGTGACGATAGGAGATGTTTGGGAACTGGATATGGATAGCGTTATCCAATTCCTTTCCCAGTTTCACCCGGGTGCAACAGGAGAGTTGCGTCACGGGCAGAAAGGGGCTTTCGCTTGCCTACGTGCACTTTCGCCGGATTATGCAGACATTACGTTCCGAATTCATGCGGAGTTTACTTTGGCAACTCGTCCCAATCCGGACTGGAAACCGGGAAGTGATGAGAGGCAGGTATATTTAGCCCGCTTTATTCCGTCACAATATGCCGGACGATTACGCATCAACCTGAAGACAGGCACTATTTGTGACTTTTCGCTCGCGCTTCCGCCACGCAATAGCAATGTGGACATCAACGACTTTGGGTATGCTGACATGGTTTTCGTGCCGCGCATGGAACTCCTCGCCACACCGACAAAAACATCGGACGACATCGAGTGGGTAGATGCAATCACATCCGAAGAAGCACGTAAAAGATTGGAATTGAAGTTCTACAAGTTCGCCGAAATCAACTGGCTACCGATTGAAGCGGCAGTTGCAGAATCCGAAGCGACGCAGCGTCCGATTCACGTAGTCATCGCTTGGGGTCCTTTAGACGATGAATCCTGCTGAGCGAACGGTAAAAACTTGAGAGCGGGTCCGCTCTCGGATTCAGAAGTGATACAAATGCTCAACGAGAAGTTTGTAAATACCTGGGTAACACTTCGCGAATTACCAGAACTTATAGAGGGAGCAAAAGGGGAACGGGTTAGCCATTTCGCTACATCAATCAAAAATTACTACACCTATCCAGTGGACATTCAGATCCTGAATCCCAAAGCGACAGTCATTATGCATCAACCGGAAAGCAAATTCCCTCACAACAATCGGGCACAAGGGTATTTAACGTTATTAGCGTATGCGTTGGAAGAGAAACCTTCACTGGAATCAGACGATCCCAGTTTGCGTAATCAGTTGATGGAGGTTTCAAACACCTTTCGCGCGCCCGGAGCCGGCTATCAGGATTATACATCCATTGAGATTGACACAACGCCATTTGAACACGGCGGAACTCTTATCATTGATATAGAGGTAGGCGAAGGCGAAGCGACAGGTTCGTTCGATCTGTATGACGCTGACGTTGAATTGCCGACAGAGGGATTTCCGAACGACGCGCTGGCTTCCGTATGGGACATCCCGCCCAAGGTCACCGGACAAATAATTTACCGATTCGCACGCGGACAGCGATTCAAGTTAGGGGCAACGGGAAATTGGTTCTGTGAGAAAGGTAGTACCAACACTTTTCTTGCCAAAATCTCTGTCGTGCCAGCGAAAAATGAAGAAACAGAAGCACCATTGTAAATTCAAATCTCAACGCGCACAAACGCGAGATACGCGCTCGACAGCAAAACAACGACAAACAGCGTTAATAACAACAGGTCCATCGCCGCTACGTTGAAATCTTTGCTCAGGCTCAGTGCGTCTTCAAATATCGGCACCGCATCTGGGTTGACAGGCTTTTGGGACATACCTTCACGAACCCCGATGAGATGGAGGCTTTTCGGATCCCCCCTATCGGTGTCAACAATGAATTTTCGGTATTCGCTGGCGTAGCGTTGGGCATTTTCTAAAAATTGTAGATGTCGCTGAAAACCGGTTCCGGCAAAGGATTCAAGAAGATGTTGAAGAACCGCAGTCGGTGAGATGCGGGTAATGGCGCGTGCGCGTTGAACTTGTGCAATCTGCTCGTCTAACTGTTTTTCAATCAAGCGTTCCTGCTCCGCGGCTTCTTGTGTGACATACTTGCTCCCGGCTTGCCAAGTTTCTGATTTAGTTCCGCCCATTACGCGATAGTATTCCTCAAGGTGTTTGTCATTAATCTGTTTTTGGTGTATCCGCAATTCATCGTTCGACATGGGCGAGGAAAAGCCGTTGGCAATTAGCGCGAGAACGCTGGGCATGAAAACCACAAGGGTAACCCACATCAGTAGAAGTATCACAAGACTCACCGCACTCCGCTGCACACGCGTAGATACCAATAGACCTAACGCCAGAAATAAACATAAGTACAGGAGGGCGACAAAAAAGACAATGCCTAAGCGTCCCCACGCACCGGCACTGAGATGAATAGCACTTGACGTGGAACGCCAGCAGATTTATCAAGACAGCCAGCACGAAGGGGATACTGATGCTCATCAATGCCCCTAAAAACTTGCCGATCAGTACGGTGTGGCGCGGCACTGAATTCGCTAACATCAACCGCAGCGTGCCGCTTTCCCGTTCACCAGTAACGGCATCGAAGGTAAACAGCAGTGCTATCAGACTCAACACATAACCGATGATAAACGCCCAATCTATTTTCGTAACGTCCGGACGAATATTTGTCAGATTCGAGGTTGCAGCTGGATACCGCATCTGCCAGAAACTCTTTAAATCTGCGTATTCCGAAGAGTATTCCCAAAAGTGGTGATCTGCTTCAACAGCCCCTGACAGAAAGGGGTCGCCGCCTTCTGCACAAAAGTGAAGATCGGACGGTTTTTTGTGAAGCTTTCCGGGTCCCTTTTGTGCGAGTCCATATAAACTGTCCGCCCGTGCTTCTAAAGCATTACGTGCATCTGTGACAGCAGTGAGATATTTCTGTATCCTCGCGGGCTGCTCTCGGAGATGCACAACGGCGTTAGTTAGCATCAACGCCAGCAGTAACACGGTTGTTAGCGCAAACCGGAGGCTATTGAGGTTATCGTAGAGTTCACGTTTTGCGATATGCCACATTTTTACACTTCACTTTTAACAAAAATCAGAAATATTATTGTGAACAAGACGAGGTTGATTGTCAGCAGTAGGGACAGATCGGGTAAGGCTCGTTTTGCCTTTGTGCGTATATCATTTCCTTGAAAGGAGAATTGGGGCAGTGTGTCCCAGTCCACTTTCCCCTCGTCTGCGGCGAGCCACAGTCGAGAGCCGAACGCCTTTTTATCGTATAGATAGGCAATCACTTCTTGTCTGTATTGTCGAACCACGTCGAAAAAATCTTGGATACCTCTCAAATCGGTGCCTGCCCACGCCTGTGTGGTGGCATCGTATATCCCGACTGGCGAGAGTTTCAACAATATTCTATCCATTAACGCCGGTTTCACGAAGAGGTCCTGAAGAGCCTGCTTCCGGACAAGCCATGTTCGGTTTGCTATATTGACAATGCGAGGTCCGAGGAAACCGTAGTAATTTTGGGCGTGTGGGACCCGGGGGAGGTATCTGTCATAGAATTCCTTATAGGAGATCACACTCCAATAGTAATACAATAACGTCAATTGATTCTCTGTAAATCCATCGCCGCCCGTCCATCCACTGGGACCGTCCATATCAAACATTGGATCGTCTCCTGGAACCGGGTCGTTCGCGAGGAAGTTTTTTCGCTCTCTGTCGAGTTCTTCATACATCTGCTTTATTTGAGTGAACGTAGAGATGCCGCGCGCCTCCGAGGTCGCCTGTGGCGTAATCGCGGTAAGGATCATATTCGGATAGACCAATACCAAGAACCCCCAAACAAACATTGACAGCATCAGCGCAGTGCTGGTGCGGCGTGTTACCGCTGAAATTAGGAGCCCGATGAGGTAAAACACTGAGAGATACACAAGCGATGATAGAACGATCCCACCCATGCAGAGAAACGCATCGGTGCTCAAGAAAATTGAAGTGGATGCCGTTAGCAGAATCACGGCGAGAATCAGGCTCATCAGCACCGGAACCAACAAGCAGAACATCGCACTGATGTACTTCGCAAACAGGATATGTCCACGACGGACAGGATGCGTCAGAACGAGACGTAAGGTACCGCGCTCGCGTTCGCCAGCGAGGGCATCGTAGGCGAATATGAGTGCGAGTAGACTGAGGACTATCTGAAAAATAAAGACGATATCAATGGAAGAGAAGATATTGAGAAACGAATTGTCTGAGCTGTCCATTGTGGCATCCCATAGTGATGGGACAAAACCGTGCGACACCCGAATTTTGTTACCCAACCGCTTATCCAACCCAACATTGAACAGGCTCAAGGGGTTCGGTGGACGATCGACGTACAATCTTTCCATCCCGGGCGAATAGGTTTGCCACTTCCGCAATCGCTGTCGATGTGTCTCAACGGAGGTGTTGTAACTTTCCAATCGACGCTCGTAATCTTGGATGAGTACGGCGGTGGTGGCAACAACGAGCAACAGCGTGATGAAAACAGCTGCAGCGAATCGGAAGGTCATTAAATTGTCGAGGAGTTCTCGACGGATAAGTGTTATTAGCATCTATTACACCTCAACACGTACAAAGGCGAGGTACGCACCCGACAGAAGCACCACAACGAACAACGCCAACAGCAGGATCTCTATTGCCCTGGCATTGAAGTCTTTACGGAGGCTGAGCGTGTCTTCAAACCTCGGAACTGCCGCTGGACTGACAGGTGTCTGTGACATGCCCTCACGAATACCTATGATATGAAGGCTTTCAGGGTCACCGCTATCGGTGTCAACGATGAATTCACGGAATTGTCGGGCGTAACGTTGCGTATTCTCCACAAATTGCAAATGTCGGTCAAACCCCGTTCCAGCAAACGCTTCAATGAGGTGCTGGAGCAGTGTGGCGGGTGAGATGCTGGTGATGGCACGGGCGCGGTGTACCTGAGAAGCCCGATACTTTAATCGTTCTACGCGCCAGCGTTCGGACCTTTCAACATGTTCGGTGTAAAAACCGCTTTTCGCTCTCAACGTCTCTTCGTCGGATTTCTCCGACCAGAGCCGATTCCCGTATTTATCCCATAAATCCTCTTGCGCTGGGTTCCGCTGCTTCCAAAATTCATCAAAGGACCTGGCAGGCGAGAAACTACTTGCAATTGAAGCGAGGGTGCTGGGCATAAAAACGACGAAAGTTACCCACGTCAAAAGAAGTATCATCAGACTCACCGCGCTCCGTTGCACACGCGTGGAGACCAACAGTCCTAACGCCAGAAACAAACTCGTGTATAAAAGCGCGAGAAAGAAAATGATACCTAAGCGTCCCCACGCTTCTGTTGTCAGGTGAACAGTATTTGCAGTAGAAATCAATAAGAGGTTCACCAACACAGCAAGTATAAACGGGATGCTAATACTGAGCAATGCCCCTAAGAACTTGCCGATAAGGACAGTGTGTCGCGGAATTGAATTTGCTAACATCAATCGGAGTGTGCCGCGCTCACGTTCACCAGAGACAGCATCAAAGGTAAACAAAATGGCTATCAAACTCAAGACGTAACCGATGATGAATGCCCAATCTACTTGTGAAACATCCGGTCCAACGTCCTTATTCTGGAGGTTGGCATCTGGATAGGACAGGCTCCAGATACCTTCGAGTAGCCGGTTGCCTTCTGAATCGGTCATAAACACAGGTGGTTCGTCCACTTCAACAGCATCTGGTAAAAGAGGTTCACCTCCGTTTGCACAGAAGTGAAGCGGAGACGGTTTTTTGTAGAAGTTTCCAGGTCCGTATTGTGCCAGTGTATAGAGGCTGGCATCGGCGCGATTCGTTAAGTGATTCAAAGATTCGGTGACAGCATTCTGATACTCCCGCACCCGCTCTGGATGCTCTCGGAGATGCCTAACGGCATTGGTTACCATCAGTGCCAGCAACAACACGGTTGTTAGAGCGAATCGGAGGCTATTGAGGTTATCGTAGATTTCATGTTTTGCAATATGCCAAATCATTTTTTTATGGCTGTCGGCTTTCAGCAATCAGCCTTCAGCAAAGAGGGATTGTACCATATTAGTAAGCACAATCAGTAATCAGTAACTTGCGAGAGTCAGCACACGAGCAACTGCCAAATATGTTTCTTAACTGATGGCTGAAAGCGCAGCGACCTGACCGCTGACAGCCATTTTACACTTCACTCTTGATGAAAATCAGAAATATTATTGTGAATAGAATTAGGTTGATCGCCAGCAATAGAATTAAATTTGGTAACGCTCTTTTTGCATTTATGTCTATACCACTTCTCTGAAAGGAGAAGCGAGGGAGCGCGTCCCAGTCAGCTGTGCCTTTGTCGGCAGCAAACCACTGTCGCGATTCAAATATTTTTTCGTCATCGAAATAGTCAAGGACTGCGCGTCGGTAACGTCGAACCGCGCTAAAAAAGTCTTGAATACTCTCTAAGTCGGTGCCTGCCCAGGCTTCTGTTGCTCCATCATACAACCCGACAGGTGAAAACTTTAACAGCATTCGACCGAGATTCGCGGGTTGGATGTAGATAGCCTCTAATGCTGGTTTCCGGGCAAGCCACGTTCGTTCTACAGTATTGACAGTCTCTCCATTGTAGAAGCGATAATAATTCTGTACGAGTGGCACCTTCAGCTCAGATTCTGCTTTAATTTTTCCGGCGTACAACCCGGTTTGGTGGAAATAGAGTAATATTAATGGTTTGTCCTCACTCTCCCAGAAGGTGTATTCAACGCCTTCCAAGTGAAATCCCGAATCCATATCTTCACCTCCACGCGATGGGGGGCCTAGGATGGTATCATTGCGGAGAAACTGCTTCTTTTCTCTCTCCAATTCTTCCCACATCTGTTTGATTTGATTGTAGACGGATATTTTCGCGTCTGGTTTGGGGGTAATTTCAACAGCGGTAAGAATCAGATTTGGATACACAAGCACTAAGAATCCCCAAGTGAACATGCAAAGCATGAGCGCTGTGCTGGTGCGACGCGTCATCGCGGAGATGCATAAGCCGATGAGATAGAACAGCGATACATAAAGCAGTGATGTCAGGACAATACCGCCAATGCGAAGAAATTCATCCGTGCTCAAGGAAATCGCAGCGGATGTGGTCAGAAAGATGATGGACAGGAGTAGGCTTATCAGTAGCGGCACAAGTAGACAGAGCATCGCGCTGATGTACTTAGCAAATAGGATGTATCCGCGCCGGATTGGGTGCGTCAGCACGAGGCGTAACGTCCCCCGTTCACGTTCACCAGCGAGCGCATCGTAAGCGAAAACCAACGCGAGCAGACTCAGTACCCCTTGAAAAACAAGCGCGATATCAATTGAATTGAAGAGATTGAGAAACGGATTATCCGCCCCATGCTTCTTTGCATCCCAAATTGTTGGCACGAACGCGTGGTATACATAAATTTCGTTACCCACCTGCTTATCCAATCCCAGATTGAAAATGCTCAAAGGGTTCGGCGGACGATGGACAACTAATTTTTCATAGTAATGGGAATAGGCTTTTTCCTTGCGTAATTTCTGGTGACTTTCCTGCGTAGCCGTGTTGTAAGCGGTTAGGCGTTGTTCATAATCTTTGAGGAGCACAACGGTATTGGCGACCACAAGCAAGAGCGTGATAAAAACAGCTGCGGCAAAGCGGAACGTCATTAGATTGTCGAGGAGTTCTCGACGGATGAGTGTTACCAACATGCGGTTTTTCCCTAACAAACTGTTTTCGTGTGAATGCAAAGCATTTTAACTAACGAAGCACGAAGCCATACACCGCTGACACAAAGATATCAGGTCGGCAGTCTTGATATATTATAACCGAATTTACCTATTTGTCTTCACTAAAATTTCCCTCTACGCTTCGTCACAACTGTTGGGAAAGAGTTTTTAGAGGGAAGGGGTAATCAGTGGGTTGCCAAAAAGCGAAGGTAGTTCGAGAGTCCAAGAGAGGATACGCGCACGAATTGTCAATAATCAGCTGACGGTACTAAAAAAGGAGATAGGAAAAGTGGGCCTACCTGGAATCGAACCAGGGACCTCGCGCTTATCAGGCGCGCGCTCTAACCGTCTGAGCTATAAGCCCACAAAAAGGAGAGATGTTTGCGAAAAGATAGTTTCGTTTTCGTTTGTCAAGAAGCACTATTAAGTATACACGCGAAAAAAAGATTTGTCAAATTAATTTGTCAAAATCGGGCTTTGATTACTCCCCATGTCGCTGCTAACTTAAGACGTGGTGAAACAGGACGAACCTTATCAATATCGGCAATACTTTCGACAACAACGATATTATCAAAATAACTAACACCGCTGGTAATTCCCATCATACCAACGGGACCTGTTTTGAAAGTATCGTCATCAACTTCTATAATAGGCTTCTCATTAAGATGCCAATCCGCGGGCGGTAATTCTTTCTCTCGCTTCCTTAGATACATCTGGTGTTGTCCGCCTTTCATAACCAGTCGATGGGTATACCAGACGTTGTTTTCATTTGGAAACTGCCCGGTTCCAAGCAAAGCCCAAGCACCCGCTTTACGTGTATAAATCTGAATATTGGATCCGCCAACGCGACGCGTGCCGTGAAAATGCGCCTCAGCCCCTTTAAGCCCACCTTCCGCTCGGTAGATCGTTCCTACAAAACTGTCATTTTCCCACAACCAGTCAAAGTCCCAAATGTAATCCCGCCATCCTTCCCTTCCATCCGCTTTTGGGATGTAAAGTCCTATACCTGTAGTTTTAGCGGTTTTGTTTTTCGGATCGGCAGGATCTTTTTCAATAAGGATTTTTGAGTTACCCGAGTTAAAGTTGAGGTGCT
The DNA here is from genome assembly GCA_965232545.1 of Candidatus Poribacteria bacterium. Classification (GTDB taxonomy): domain Bacteria; phylum Poribacteria; class WGA-4E; order WGA-4E; family WGA-3G; genus WGA-3G. The sequence goes on along the minus strand of OZ246979.1, from coordinate 3,940,564 downwards.
CCCACCTCGCCGGTTCTTCGCCAATTTTATCCTGTTCAAAGTCATCGACAAAAAGAATTTCCGCATTTACGATGCCAAGCCCTGTTAAAAAGAGAAGCATTACGACAAATACCGCAGTTCTCATTTCATCTCTCCTTTGGTTGTGTGAGTGGATCAAACACTGACGAGGCAAATTGGGAAACGGAGAAATTAAACTTAAATTCTTTTATGTAAGTTCGGTTCTAAGGAAAATTAGATTGGGGTATAAATAAAAGGAAAATTGGATTGGTTAGTATAGCAAGAGGTTTGCTGTATGAAGTAGAAAATGTTCCTGAAAGTCAAATAGTGTTGGTGCGTGTCATATAAGGTAAAGAACTAAACAAGTGGACTGTGTTAGAATCCATTTGTTAATGCTCCTTAGAAAGGAGGTGATCCAGCCGCAGGTTCCCCTACGGCTACCTTGTTACGACTTCGCCCCGGTCATCGGTTTCATTTTAGAAAGCTCCCTCCCGAAGGTTGGGTCACCTGCTTTGAATGCTACCAACTCCCATGGCGTGACGGGCGGTGTGTACAAGGGCCGGGAACGTATTCACCGCGACCTGCTGATTCGCGATTACTAGCGATTCCAACTTCATGCAGTCGAGTTGCAGACTGCAATCCGAACTGGGGTCGGCTTTTTGGGATTTGCTCCACCTCACGGTTTGGCATCCCTCTGTACCGACCATTGTAGCACGTGTGCAGCCCAGGGCATAAGGGCCATGCGGACTTGACGTCATCCCCACCTTCCTCTGGCTCGTCACCAGCGGTCTCTTTAGAGTGCTCAGCATTACCTGATGGCAACTAAAGACAGGGGTTGCGCTCGTTGCGGGACTTAACCCAACATCTCACGACACGAGCTGACGACAGCCATGCAGCACCTGTCATAGTGTCCCGAAGGAAAACTATATTTCTATAGCGGTCACTGCGATGTCAAGCCCTGGATAAGGTTCTTCGCGTTGCGTCGAATTAAGCGACATGCTCCACCGCTTGTGCGGCCCCCCGTCAATTACCTTGAGTTTTAACCTTGCGGCCGTACTCCCCAGGCGGGGTACTTAATGCGTTAGCTACAGCACAGAGGGAATCAACACCCCCTACACTTAGTACCCATCGTTTACAGTAAGGACTAGCGGGGTATCTAATCCCGGTTGCTCCCCAAACTTTCGCGCATGAGCGTCAGTCTTAGACCAGAAAGCCGCCTTCGCCACGGGTGTTCTATATGATATCTAAGCATTCCACCGCTACACCATACATTCCACTTTCCTCTTCTAGACTCAAGTAAAGCAGTATCAAACGCAATGGCTCGGTTGAGCCGAACCCTTTCACGTCTGACTTACTCTACCGCCTGCGCGCGCTTTACGCCCAGTGATTCCGGACAACGCTTGCCCCCTACGTATTACCGCAGCTGCTGGCACGTAGTTAGCTGGGGCTTTCTACTATGGTAACGTCAAAAACGTTGCTTTATCGGCAACGACCAATTCATCCCATAACACAGAGGTTTACAACCCGAAGGCCTTCATCCCCCACGCGGCGTCGCATCGTCAGGGTTTCCCCCATTGCGAAATATTCTCGACTGCAGCCTCCCGTAGGAGTTTGGGCAGTGTCTCAGTCCCAATGTGGCTGACCATCCTCTCAGACCAGCTACCCATCGTTGCCTTGGTGAGCCGTTACCTCACCAACAAGCTAATAGGACGCGGGCTCATCTCCGAGCGGCAGCCGAAGCCACCTTTCATTCGGCAGACCGAAGTCAACCGAATCGTATTTGGTATTAGCGGCCCTTTCGAACCGTTATCCCCATCTCAGAGGTAAATTACCCACGCGTTACTCACCCTTTCGCCACTTTCCACCGAGCCGAAGCTCGGCTTCTCGTTCGGCTTGCATGCCTAATCCACGCCGCCAGCGTTCGTCCTGAGCCGGTATCATACTCTCACAAAAGTTTTGAAGTACATCTTCAAGAAAATTGAAGTATACTCACAAGTATTGAAGTACATCTTCAAGAAAATTGAAGTGTACTCACAAGCTATTAATAGGCACGTCACGTTCACTATTTAACTTTCAAAGAACAAATTCACCTTTCTTTCAAAAGGTAATGTTAATTATACCCCCTCAGAAAAGGTTTGTCAAATAAATTTGTAAGAAAAACGCATAATTTTGCCCCAAAAGTCTATTTTTACAACAATTTCATCACTTTTTTCGATAAAAAGGTCTCTTTTCGCGGTCTTCGGCATTTTTGCCTAATTTTTACGCAATTTCGCGCGCTTCAGGCGCGCGTTTGTTCCACACCATCTGCCACTTTCTGTATCTCTATGGCCAATATGTTATGCTTTTCCCAACCGTCTCTGATGGGTCAACGTATTTCGCCAGATCGCGCACCGCAATAACAGTACAACCGCTGTCCGAAAGATAATCCATGTAAGTTTCAAACTGCTCAGGTGAAACATTAACCCATGGATGCTCAAGAGCCGGTACACCGTGAAACGTCAGGACTGCGATTTTCCCGTCCTTTGCCTGTTCAACCGCCCATACCAAATCCTCGAATCCGTAGTTCGGACCGGGGACACCTGTTGACGGAACGACCAACGGGTGATGGACCTTCGGATCGTAAGCCGGTCCACGTCCGCCTTCCGGATGAAATGGAAACTCCGGTCCAATGCCACGCCGCGCGAAACGATACCCTTTTTCTGTCAGCACTTCTAACGCTTCGGGTCCGCGACAATCCGCAGGATAGCCAAAGGTCTCAGGGATAGGAATCCCGTACTCCTCGCATCGTTTATCGGTCTCCGTCAAAACCCCATGCTTTCGCTTGTGGGATGTAGACGGCGTATGGGTTTATCATGTGAAAATCGACATAGAATTCAAAGTCAGTGAAGTCATCTTTGACACTCATCCCGACTTCTCCGCCGTTAACTTCCAGTGTCCCACCATCCAAGTTCCAGCCTCCTGTAGGTGCCCATTTACCCTTGTCAATGTCTCCTTTCTCGAAGTCATCCTCAAACAGCACCTCGCCAACAGAAAGCGGCGCGTATATTAAGATGAGTATGAATGAAAAGAGTGTGAAGCTGCTGAATCTCACCTCTTCTAATCTCATAATAACTCCTCCTTTGTGGTTTGAATAAGAAAACACATTTGTCTCGCCCAAACATTTCAAAAAGTTGTAGAGTTTCAGTGTGATGGTTCTGCGACACCACCGCCAATGGCAGGGAGGAAATGGATTTCTGCGTCGGTGTCAACGCGTTCGAGGAAGGATCCCCGAGTGAGGAGGCCATTGATGTATATGGCGATGCCGGGCTTAAGACGATCTTCTTCACATAACCGCTCTTTGATACCTGGGTAGCGACTTTCTAAATTATCAATCACTTCACGAACAGTCGCACCGGGGAGTGTAATGTTCTCTTCGCCGCCTGTAAACTTACGCATGAGGGGTGGAATAACTACGGTTGGCATTTTTTTAGTGGCTATCGGCTGTCAGCAGTCGGCTTTCAGTTGGGTAAAGTTTTAACGGAAATCCGTCACGATTTGGAGGAACTCGCTCCTACAAAGAAAGTAGGCACACGACCTACAAAGAAGGGGTAGGCACAAGACCTACCCCTACAGAATCGGGGTTTCAAAACCCACTCACGCTAAATTTTGCCCATGGCTTTCAGGAGCCGATCAGGCGACATTGGGAGTTCTGTCATCCGAACGCCGATTGCATCATAGATAGCATTGGCGATGGCAGCCATTGGTGGCACAATCGGCACTTCACCGACCCCACGCACACCATACGGATGCCCCGGATTCGGGACTTCAACGATGACAGCATCGATCATAGGTAAATCTAAGCAGGTCGGCATCCGATAATCGAGGAAACTGGCGTTAGTCATAGTGCCTTCGTCATTGTAGATGTATTCCTCATTTAACGCCCAGCCGATACCCTGAACAGCACCACCCTGTATCTGGCCCTCAACGTAACTCGGATGGATGGCTTTTCCTGCATCCTGGACTGCGGTATAACGGAGGATCTCGACCTTACCGGTCTCCTCGTCGACTGCCACATCCACGACGTGCGTTGCGTAGGCACCACCGGCACCGCCAGGATTCACTGTTCCGCTACCTACAACCGGACCGCCGGTTTCACCGAGCCGTGCACATAGGTCGCGGAAACTAATCTGTTCTTCTTTGCCGTTGATGCATGAAAACTCGCCATCTGCGAACTGCACGTTGTCTTCATCAACTTCCCAGAGTTTCGCGGCGCGAGCACTCATCTTCCGCTTGACATCCTGTGCGGCTTCATACGCGGCGTAACCGGTTGCGTAGGTTGTACGGCTACCGCCCGTTACGGCGGTGTAACCGACAGAATTGGTATCAACAACACTTGGGTTGACCGATTCAGCGGGGATACCGAGAACTTCTGCCGCCTGCATAGCGATTGACGAGCGAGTGCCACCGATGTCTGTGGAACCTTCAATAAGGTTAATAGTGCCATCGGAGTTGACATTAATCGTCACACTCGACTCCAAGCCGATATTGAACCAGTAACCGGAAGCGACACCGCGACCGTGGTGCTTCTTCCCATTCGGTGCAGTATAGTGCGGATGCGCTTTCGCGACTTCGAGCGTTTCAATACAGCCGATGCGCGGGTGAACGGGTCCGTCGGCGCGTCGGTCGCCCTCTTTTGCGCCGTTGAGCAATCGGATCTCAAGTGGATCGATGCCGAGTTTCTCGGCAATTTCGTCAACAACTGACTCTGAACCGAAAGCAGCGTTTGGTGCCCCGGGGGCGCGGTAGGGCGCGGTTTTCGGTTTATTGACAACGACATCGTAACCGTCAATGACGACGTTTTCAATGCTGTAGGGTGCAAAGATACACATTGCGCCAGGTCCAACGGGGGCACCGGGATACGCTCCTGCTTCAAAAGCGAGATACGCCTCAGCGGCGGTTATCTTACCCTCTTTAGTTGCACCCATCTTGACACGAACGTAGGAGGCTGGTGTCGGTCCTGTGCCTTCAAATACATCCGCACGGTTCATGAGGACTTTGACCGGTTTCCCTGTTTTCTTTGCCAGCAACGCGGCAACGGGTTTAATGTAAACGCTAATCTTGCCACCAAAACCGCCGCCAATCTCCATCGGAACAACCTTAATTTTGGAAATCGGGTACTGGAGGATTTCGGCGACCTGTTCACGAACAGTAAACGCCCCTTGTGTGCTACACCAAATGGTCAGTTGCCCATCTTGGTTGAAATGCGCCGTGGCGTTGTGGGGTTCAATATAGCCTTGATGAACGGTGCCAGTAACAAAATCACGTTCAACAACGATATCCGCTTCGGCGAACCCTTTCTCAGGATCACCCAACTGATGCTGGATATGACTCGCGACGTTGCTCGGTTCGTCAGCCGTCTCACCCATTGAGGTCGTTTTCAGGGTTTCATGTAGGAGGGGTGCATCCGCCTCCATTGCTTGGCGCACCTCTAAGACGGGTGGTAGCACCTCGTATTCGACATCAATGAGTGTACAAGCTTCTTCTGCAATATGCGGACTTGTCGCGGCAACAGCGGCAACGGCGTGACCTTTGTATAGCACCTTATCGCTTGCCAAAATGTTATCGCAGAGATATTTGAGATTGACTGCGCCTTCGCCTAAGTCTGCGACTCTGTCCTCAGCTTCAGGCAAGTCTTGCGCGGTAACAACGCCTTTAACGCCGGGATAGGCTTCGGCACGACTGGTGTCAATCGATATAATTCGCGCATGGGCGTGCGGGCTGCGCAGGACTCTCCCGTGCAGGAGTCCGGTCATTTGAAAATCTGCCCCGTAAAGTGCGCGACCGGTGACTTTGTCGACTCCATCATGGCGGATGGGACGGGTGCCGATGACTTTATATTCTTTTTTCTCAGCCATTACGCATATTCCTCCGATTTATGAGATTGCGTTTGTATGAAGTTAAGCAGAGGCTTCCTTAGCGGCATCCATCACCGCTTTGACAATTTTATCATAGCCGGTACAGCGACACAGGTTCCCCGCCAACCAGTACCGAATTTCATGTTCGGTTGGATTTGGGTTGCTATCCAGCAATGCCTTGGCACTCATGATAAAGCCGGGTGTGCAAATACCACATTGGAGTGCGGCGTTCTCTAAGAATGCGTCTTGGATAGGGTGTAACTGGTCAGGTTCCGCGAGGCCTTCTATAGTTTCGACAGATTTGCCTTCAGTCTCTACACCAAGGACGAGACATGAATTGACGAGTCTGCCGTCGAGGATGACACTGCAAGCTCCACAATTTCCGTTGTTGCACCCTTCTTTAGCACCTGTAAGGTAGAGTTCATCTCTGAGAACTTCGAGGAGGCTTTGCCGGGATTCGCAGAGAAATTCTACTGTTTCGCCATTGATAGTGGTTTGTACGTGCGATTTTCTCGCCATAATATGGTTCCTTTCACGTTTTAATTTTACCTTGCGGATAAGTGTCAGTGGTTTGTATCCTGACGTTTTTCGTGTTAGAGTTGAAGAAATACCCAAGCAAAAACCCCTCCACTACGTTACGGGCTTGGGTTTCGATTAAAACGTAGACGCACCGTCTACGCTACAAAGGTTCAAAACTCATGATTTCCTGCAATAACAGTGCCGAGGGATCCAAGAAACACACGTCAAAGTCCTAACGACCTTTGTTCCCCGCAAAGTATAATCTAAAAAATCAAAAAAATCTACGCTGCGTCTTGGATTCTCTGGATTGCCCCGTTGAGTGCGCGTCGCGTCAGCACACCGACGAGGTGTGTCCGCTGCTCGGCAGTCCCACGCATATCGCTAATCGGGCGTGCGATGGCTTGTGCAGCTCGTGCGGCATCATCAATCGCGGCATCAGAAACCTCGCGACCGGCGAGTAACACGCTCGCTTCTTCAGCAAAAAGCGGTGTGGGTGCGACAGCAGCGAGTGCAATACGGGCAGAGACAATTGTCTGTTTCGCAGCATCAAGTGTCACAGATGCTCCGGCACCAACGACAGCGATATCCATCTCATTGCGCGGAATAAACCGGAGATAGAAAGAACTGGAATTGCTTGCGGGTGCTGGTATCTTCAGAGAGACGAGCATCTCGCCTTTTTCCAGAGCAGTCTGCCCTGGGGCTGTGCAGAACTGTTCGACAGGTAGTTCACGCTCGCCGTTTGGACCGGCAATGACACACGTAGCATTCAGCACAATTAGAGGCGGTATGCAATCCGCAGCGGGTGAGGCGTTACACAAATTACCACCAACGCCAGCACGTCCTTGGATCGCGGTGCCACCAATAATTTTGGTTGCGTCGATTAAACCGGGATAGGCATCACAGATAGCATCAACGGCATAAGTTTTATAACACTCGACTGCAGCACCGAGCGTTAAGCCGATGTTTGCATCATAATTTAAGACGTTCACCTCTGGAATGGATTTGACATCAATCATCAAGCCAACGTCTCGACGTCCTTCTCGGACATTAACGATGAGGTCGGTCCCACCCGCCAAGATGCGAGCCTTTTCTCCGTTTTCATCAAGCAGTGCAACGGCTTCCGACAGCGTTTGCGCGGAAACATAGGAAAAATCTTGCATGAACGGAATCTCCTTTCGTTACTATAACTGGAATTCACAATTTATAAAAAGTTGGGGGCTGAGGCGCGGAGACCCCGCCACAGAAATCGGTACTTATGAGATAGGTTTTAGATATATTTATTTTAAACCGTAGTATAGCAAAAATTCGGTTTTAAGGCAAGTTTTTTATCTTCTGTTGAGGGGTAATATTTCAGCAATCAACGTATCCAAATTCATAAACTTAACCTGGATGCCGTTGTAATTGCCTGTGAAAGAACGATCTACATCGTGTGCCACGATGAAATTCTCGCCGTCCGGATATTGCTTACGGAATGCCAGTAGGGAACGAGGTGAAAACCCAGAGGCAGCCCACTTGCACTCGATAGCAATTGGTAGACCCCGTGCACGTGTGAGTACAAAATCGACCTCTTGTCCCCTCTTGTTACGCCAATAGCGAATATCGCGGGATTGCGTATGTGCCATAATTTCATTGAGAACAAAGTGTTCCCACAATGAACCGAGATCGTCTTGTCGGAGTTGCGTCCACCCTCGATAATAACAGACGAATCCGGTGTCGAATCCGTAGACTTTCGGTGCAGCGACAATCTCAGTTGAACGATGAGAACTGAAGGGACGGATGACATGCACGACGAAGGTTGCCTCCAGAATAGAGAGATAGTTTGATATGGTAGGCCGACTTACCTCACATGGACGTGCGAAACGGGAGGCTTCAAAAACCCCACCGCTCTGAGCCATGAGAAGTTCAGTAAATCTCTGAAAGGAGTAGCGGCGCTCAAGTCGAAAAAGTTCCTGGATATCTTTTGCCCAATAAGCATCTATCCATTCTTGGAAATCAGGTTCGGGAAGTTCAGCCTCAAGGAAAAACGGGGGCAACCCGCCGTGCAACAAGCGATGGTGAAGGTCCACTCGATTGAAAGCCCTAAGGTCCGCCTTTATAAGTGGAGTCAACCACAATTCAGATTTGCGTCCAACAAGTGTATCCCGACTTGCAATACGCGCTTGCAAGCTGCGCCGCTTGGCACTGGCACCAAGCGTCGATGAACCTGTCGCGATAATCTGAATCTGTGGATAGTGATCCGCTGCAATTTTTAACAATTCTGATGAATTCGGTAACCGGTGGACTTCATCAAGTACAACCCGCCCATTACCGATGCTATCCAGAAATGCCTGTGGGTCTTCTATCAATCGCCTGACACGCGGCAGTTCACAATCAAAATATTCAATATCGGAAAGTGTCTAACACAAGCACGTTTTTCCAACACGCCGGACCCCGGATAACCATACGATCGAACGGTGTTTCCAAGCTGTTTCGATTCGATTGTGCCAAAATCGTCTATCTACCATACATTATATAGTAGCATATAATGCTACTATATGTCACGTCCGTTTTCATATAGTAGCACTATATGTCAAGTTCGCTTGCATATAGTAGCAAGAGGCATCCAGTTTTCATTAATCCGCCATTAGCGGTTAAGATATTAGTTTTCAGTTGTTGGTAGGGCGAGGTTGGGAAACCTCACCAGCGGAGAAGGGGATCAACGACATCTGCTACGGAAACTTGGCGAGGTTGGGAAACCTCGCCAGCGGAGAAAGGACGGCTAAACCTGCTCAACGCTCAAGGTTGCGGGTTCGCCGTTCAGTTTTTGGGTGAGGGTGAAAGCCTTTTCACTCGGCGTGTCTACGACTGTAGTTGTGAGTGTCTCGTGGAGGATATAGTCCCGATGCGTCTGAAATGCCTCATCTACAAGCTCGGAAGTGGTATCTAGGCTGAGTTTAATCCGATCGGAGACGTTGAAATCCGCTTCTTTCCGCATATTCTGGATTTTATTGACGAACTCACGTGCTAAACCTTCAAGTGTCAATTCGTGTGTCAATTCCGTTGACAATGCGACGAATTTCTTCGCATCTGCTTCCACAAAGAAACCCTCCCGATTCTGGGTCTGCACATCGATTTCGGACGGCTCAAGGGTATATGTCTCGCCTGATGCTTCAACCTGTAAACTCCCAGCGGCTTCCAACTCCGCTTTCAATGCGACCGCATCTGCGGCGGCGAATGCTTTGGCGATGGCTTGCACACCCTTGCCGTATTTGGGTCCCAATACCTTGAAGTTGGGTTTGAGTGTCACCTGTGCGAAAGTGTCCAAGTTCTCTGTGAAGGCGATCGCTTTGACATTGAGTTCATCGTGGATGAGGTCTGCCAAACGATTCACGGTCGCTTTCTCTGTGTCGGAGAGTTCACCGAGGGTGATTTCTGCCAAGGGTTGACGCGTCTTAATGCCGGAACGGTTGCGAGCGGCATGCCCCATGCTAATCACGTCGCGTGTGAAATCCATATCTGCTTCCAATTGCGTGTCCTTGAGTGCGGCATCCGAAACCGGATATTCCGAGAGATGCACACTTGGCGGTGCCTCAGTATCCAACGAACAGACCAAGTTACGATAGAGTTCATCTGCCAAAAATGGAACGAAGGGTGCGGCGAGTTTCGTAACGGTCACGAGGACTTCATAAAGCGTGGCATAGGCGGCATGCTTGTCAGGTCCGGCTTTCGCGCCCCAAAAGCGATCGCGGGAACGGCGGACATACCAGTTACTGAGATCATCGACAAACGCCTCAATAGCGCGCGGGGCATTCGTGAGATGATAGTTTTCCATTTCGTCGCGTACCCTGTCGATGAGGGTGTGGAGACGAGACAGGATCCACCGGTCTACCGTTGCGCGTTCCGAAACAGGTGGTGCATCTCGCAAGACATCAACCTGTTCAAGGTTGGCGTACATGACGAAGAAACTATAGACGTTCTGGAGCGTTCCCATGAACTTCTTCAACGCTTCATCAATGCCCTCTGTTTTGAAAGCGCGGGGTGTCCACGGTGTGGTTGCGGTGAACATATACCAACGCATCGCGTCTGCACCCTGCTCGTTCAGAATGGTCCACGGATCGATTGTGTTCCCTCGGCTCTTACTCATCTTCTGACCGTCGGGTCCCATAATTAACTCAAGACAGAGACAGTTTTTGTAGGCGGGTTTGTCATAGAGAAGCGTCCCTGTCGCTAAGAGACTGTAGAACCATCCACGGGTCTGATCGATGGCTTCGGAGATGAAATCGGCGGGATACGCCTGTTCCAACATCTCTTTGTTCTCAAAGGGATAGTGCCACTGCGCCGTGTGCGCGCAACCGGAGTCAAACCAGCAATCAATGACATCTTGCACGCGATGCATTGTACCACCGCATTTTTCACAATCGAGGACAACGTCGTCTACATAAGGACGGTGAAGTTCGATATCATCCGGCACATCGGTCCCGAGTTCCTTCAATTCGGCGATACTCCCGACACAATGTGGATCTCCGCAGTCGTCACACACCCAGACCGGTAAAGGGGTGCCCCAATACCGTTCACGGCTCAATCCCCAGTCGATATTGTTCTCCAACCAATTGCCGAAACGTCCGTCTTTGATATGTTCCGGATACCAGTTGATTTGCTGATTGTGCTGATGCATCTGATCTCGGATGGCGGTCGTCCGAATAAACCACGATTCACGAGCATAGTAGAGCAAGGGGGTATCACACCGCCAACAGAACGGATATTGGTGCGTATACTCGGCAGCTTTAAATAACAGCCCACGTCCGTCCAAGTTTTCAATGATTTTCGGATCAGCGTCTTTGACGTATTCACCTGCCCACGTGTCTTTAACTTCCGGGACAAATCTACCGTCGGGACCGACCAATTGCACGAGCGGGAGACCGTGTTTCTGCCCGATGTCATAGTCATCTTGCCCGAAAGCGGGAGCAATATGAACCAAGCCACTTCCTTCTGTCGTGGTTACGAAATCACCGGTGACGATGTAGTGGGACTTTTCCGGATGCTGTCCGCTATCGAACAAGGGTTCGTATTCCCACGCTTGGAGGTCTCTGCCTTTATAGTTGTCAACGATGTGCGGGGGCTCATCTCTGAATAAACTGGGGATACACTCCTTTGCGAGAATGAGATGCCGTCCATCGGCTTCCTCAACGGCAACGTAATCGTAATCCTCACCAACGGCGACAGCGACGTTAGAAGGCAACGTCCACGGGGTCGTCGTCCAGACGAGGAGATAGGTATTCTCCTTGTTTTTCAGCCGGAAGCGAACAAAGATGGACGGATCGGCGACCTCTTGGTAACCGAGTGCGACTTCGTGGCTCGCTAAGGTTGTGCCACACCGATAGCAATACGGTTGTACCTTATGCCCTTGATAGAGGAGATCTTTGTCCCAAGCTTGTCGGAGGACCCACCAGACGCTTTCAATGTAATCGTTCGACAGCGTGATATAGGCTTCATCAAGATCAACCCAATATCCGATGCGTTCGGTCATCCGCCGCCAATCCTGCTCGTATTGGAAGACGTTTTCCTTACATTTTTCGATAAAGTTCTGAACGCCGTAAGCCTCCAGTTCGGCTTTGTTTGTAATATTGAGTTGCTTTTCGACCTGATATTCAACGGGAAGTCCGTGCGTGTCCCAACCCGCTTTGCGGTGGACGTAATGCCCTGTCATGGTCTTGTAACGACAGACGGCATCTTTCATGATTCGTGCGAGGACGTGATGCACGCCGGGCGGTGCATTCGCAAACGGGGGTCCTTCCAGAAAAACGAACGGCGGCGCGTCTTTGTATATCTCCATACTCTTTTGAAAGATGTCGTTTTCACGCCAGAACTCCAAGATCTGTTTTTCTTTTTCAGCAAACGTGAATTGGGAGGATACCTCTTCAAATATTTTATCACCAAGCGTTCGATCAGAGCGGTTTTTCATGTGACATCTCCTCGGTGTAAGCCGTTTTCCCTCAATGAAGATAAAAAATTAACTGTGTACTGTATGTACTGATTATCTGAATCAGGATTTTCAGGATTCAAGGATTTTCAGGATTCGAGATACTCCTTGATTGAAAATCGTTCTTTGTCGTATTACCTAATTAATTTCCTATGTATTTACAAAAAAAAACACCCTCACTGAAATCGTTTGCTCCAGTGATGGGCGTCGTAATAGAAACTTCTTAACTGCTCGTGATTAGCCCACCACAGCACGACGAATAGCAATAATAATGGATATGGCGCGCGAACCCGTGACAGCCCGAAGGTTGTCTTGATGTAGGGTGTTGTAGCGCAGTGGTTCCTTATATTGCAGTGTCGGTGTCGTAAGCATTTTCCTGTCCATGTCTCGCTTAACAGGTGCGTGATGTCTTTGTAAATGCCATACGTGGCAAAACTTATCCCTATCAATTATGATACTATATTTCACGGAAGATGTCAAATATTTCTTCAGAAAGCGTGAGATTTGGTGTCCAATCAATATAATAGAATTTTTACCGAAGACTCTTGAATCCCAGCGAAACAAAAGATATATAACTTGCGGTGGGATACTCATACACTATGAATCAACGAGATTAGGAACCTTCGCCTACCGAGAAGTATTGTGACCAATCTTTCGGTAGACACTGAACCCAAGGATATGGACCTATGCAGCGCGGTAGAAAAGGTTTACTCAGTCTATTTACTTTAGTGCTCCTCTTCTCATGTACGAAAAAGGAGCAGCATATCGTTCCCGAAAAACAGCAACTTCCAACGCTAACAGCAGACCTCGTAGCCCAGAAAGGAAAAGCGTCTGTCGTCCGTCTTACAGGCGGTAGTCTGTTTACAGACAGAAGAAATTGGTGGAACATAGGGGCAGGGAGCGGTTTTTTTATGGCACCCGATAAGATTGTAACGAACATGCACGTTGTTGCACATCCTGGTGTTATCTTCGCAAAACTCAGCGACGATGAGACAATTTGGACTGTTGAAGGTGTCACCGCCTTTGATATAGAAAACGATCTCGTCATTTTACAAATCGCAGGTGAAGGTGTACCGCTCCCCCTCGGTAATAGTGGTGCCGTTACGAAAGGTGAGACTGTTTACGCCATAGGCTATCCGGGTGGTGGGGAATACAAACTAACGGAAGGGATTGTATGGAACAGTCGATATAAAGATAGATGGATGCAAACAACAGCAGACACTGCCAGAGGGAACAGCGGTGGTCCTATCCTAAACGATAGCGGTGAAGTCATTGGCATCAGTTCCCGCGTTAGTGATTTCTACAGTTACGCCATCCCTTCAGACGCGCTTAAAGCATTGCTTTCTCAACCTGCCCAAAGTGAACCGTTAGCGAAGTGGTATCAGCAAAAACGGATACGTGCCTACACCTATTACGCACGAGGAGAGCATAAATATCAAGACAATGACGATAGAGCAGCAATACTTGAACTCAATAAATCCCTTGAATTGGATCCAGAGTTCGCTTATGCCTACAGAGTGCGCGGGTACGTGATGTCCCATTATGCCGATGCTATAGGCAAGTACGAGCGGAACATCGCCAAAGCTCGGAAACAGCATCAAGCGGCGATAAAAAACCATACCAAAGCCATCGAATTGGATTCTGAAAATGATGAAAACTACCATGGGCGCGGTCATGCGCGGTCTCAATACGGTAAATATGAAGTCGAGCAAACCAATACAACAGAAGCCCACAAACAGTATAAAGCGGCGATAAAGGACTATACCAAAGCCATCAAGTTAGATTCAGACGATAGCACGAATTACAGCAGGCGTGGACAGGTAAAGCACCGTTTTGGACAATCGCACATGAAACAAGGGAAATTTAGTAAAGCCTGTAAACAGTACCAAGCGGCGATAAAGGACTATATCAAAGCCATTAAGTTAGACCCGAACGATAGTTCACATTACAACGGGCGCGGATGGACGAAGTACCTCCTCGGGCGGCTCAAAACGGAACAAGGAAAGAACTCTGAAGCGCAGCAACACTATTACGCAGCGATCTCGGACAGTGATAAAGCCCTTCAACTAAAACCAGATAATGCTTCCGCCTATCACACTCGCGGTGTTGCAAAGGCAGCACTCGGTGAGCATAACGGCGCAATAGAAGATTTTAATACAGCCATCGAACACAAATCTGGTTTCACCCCAGCCTATGACAGCCGTGGAAAAGCAAAAGAAGCCCTTGGACGACAAGAGGCGGCAAAAGAAGATTATACGAAGATGATGCAATCTTTAGGACACGGCACTGTATCAGCACAGGAATTGGAAAAAGCTGCTACTGAAATGGTGAAGATTCCTGCAGGCGAGTTTCAGATGGGTAGCGAAGAACTCATGTACGCGACTCCTCTACACACCGTCTATCTTGACGAGTTCTATATTGATCCTTATGAGGTGACGCACGCGCAATTTAAAGCGTTCATTGATGCGAACCCAGAGTGGAGCAAAGAAAACATCTCCAGTAAATACCATAATGGTAACTATCTTCAACTCTGGGATGGAAACGACTATCCCAATGGAAAAGCCAATCATCCGGTTGTCTATGTGAGCTGGTACGCAGCAATGGCTTATGCAAAGTGGAAAGGTAAACGGCTTCCGACG
Source organism: Candidatus Poribacteria bacterium (assembly GCA_965232545.1). Lineage (GTDB taxonomy): Bacteria > Poribacteria > WGA-4E > WGA-4E > WGA-3G > WGA-3G. The sequence goes on along the minus strand of OZ246979.1, from coordinate 3,925,556 downwards.
GAGGCAGAATGGGAGAAAGCGGCACGCGGTGGCGTAGCGGGTAGACGCTATGTATGGGGCGATTCGCGAGCCCCGAGCAAGGCAAATTACGGGTATTATGGACGACGGACCTCGCCTGTTGGTAGCTATTTACCGAATGGGTACGGCTTGTATGACATGGGTGGGAACGTATGGGAACACTGCTTGGACCTGTTTGACAAGAATTTTTATAGAAATTCTCCCAAGAAAAGCCCGATTGCTGGTGTTCCCGATATTGAGGCGTTGATGGAAAACTTCACGAGCGTTCAGACGGAGCACGTATCGCGTGGCGGTTCTTGGAATACACCGGGGCCTGCTCATGTAGCAAGTCGCGGCAGCGATACACCTACAAACACGAACAGCTGGCTCGGATTTCGCTGTGCAAAAAGCATTCCACCGAATCTTTTACGGATTCAATATTGTCATCGACCGTACCTACCATTTTAGCAGTCAGCAATCAGCCATCAGTAGTCAGAAAGATAGTCAGGGAAGTGATTGTGGTATCATAGTGCGTCATACGAAGAAGATATCGTTTTAGCAAGAGATACGGGAAAGAAGGCGAGGTTGGGAAACCTCGCCAGCAGAGAACGAGGATCGCACGTCAGCGGAGGCGAGTTTGGATATTTATAGATCTGAGGGACAGGCAATGAATTGCCCTACTACAAACTCGATTTTTTGTCCGTCTCAGGTGAAAAGTCGGGATTCGGAGATCCCTCCTACAGGAAAACAAACGCTTTACATTGTCCTAAATTGCGTGTATAATTGGAAGGAAAACAAAGATGATGGAGAAGATATTTTATGGAACTTTATGAAGCCGTCAGTCCGTTGGATTTTAGATATTATGGCAGTGATCCCGCTTTTATGAAACGGTTGCTGCCGTATGTCTCTGAGGCAGGATATGTCACATATCAGGCGAAAGTGGAGGCGGCACTGGTACGCACTTTGGCAAATTATGGGGTCTGCACCTCTGAGATCGCTGATGAGGTGGAACAAGCCGTAGATATGGTAACAGCGGAAGAGGTCTATGAGGAACAGTCTCGTATTCGACACAATATCCGCTCCCTTGTTAATGTAATCCGGCGGAACATTAGTCCAGAAGCGCGTCCGTATGTCCATCTGTTCGCCACTTCTGCGGACATTCTGGATACCGCGACTGCTTTACGGTTCAAGGCACTCACCGAAAACGTTATCATTCCGGATCTGGTTGCCTTGGAACAGCAATTGATTGCTCTGGCGCGCGAGCACGCAGGGACGGTGCAAATCGGTAGGACACACGGTCAACACGCCGAACCGACAACGTTCGGTTATGCCCTGGCACTCTATGTGAGTCGTCTCGGCACCCGAATTGAAGAGATCCACAGAGCCGGACAAAACCTTCGTGGGCAATTCTCAGGGGCGGTCGGCGCGTTCAATGGACTCACGCTGATTCATGAACATCCAGAGCAGATTGAGGCGGATTTCCTTGCACTGCTCGACTTGAAGCCTTCAGATACACACACCTCACGCAATGTGTCGAGCCGGAGTTTATCTCGGATCTGGCGTATCAGATTACGGCGGCGTATACGGTACTTGCGAACTTCGCTGATGATATGCGACACCTCTATCGCACCGAAATCGCTGAGGTCGGCAGGAAATACAATCCGCAATTGGTCGGTTCATCGACGATGCCGCACAAAGTGAATCCAGAGGCTTATGAGAACATCAAAAGTTTGTGGAAGGCGTTTGTGCCGCGCATGCAGACCGTCTTTATGGATAGCATTTTAGAACATCAACGCGACCTGACGAATTCGGCATCAAGCCGTTTTGTGACGGAACTGTTCACGGCGTTCGATTACTCTATCTATCGGCTTCGGCGGGCATTGGACGAAATGGATGTCAAAGCGGATAACATGCAAAGCAATCTCGCGCTGAGCGCGGAGGATACGATTGCGGAACCCATTTATCTGTTGATGGCGTATTACGGGTTTCCCGATGCATACGACCATACCCGGAAGTTGATCGGGCAGGTGCATGAGACTGGAAAGAGTTTGACGGCGTTATTGTGGGAAGATGAGACGTTTCGTCCGTTCCTTGATAAGTTGACGGAACCGCAGCGCGAAGCACTCCGAGATCCGACGAATTATATCGGTGCCTCAGTGCGGCTTACCCACGCAACATGCGATGAATGGGAGGAACGGATTTCTAATTTACCTTGCGGTTCTTAATTTTACCTTGCGGAGGAACAGCGTAAACTTGAACTCTGACGGGTGTTTCTTACATCCGCACTCCACTTCGTTCCGTGTTACGGTTTTTGAAACTTTTTAGATAGGATTCACACAACATCATGACGCTTAGGTGTTGTTAGGAAACCGCACCTACCATGGCAAGGAAATTCTCTAACTCCGCCTCAAATTAATCAAAAACTGCCCGTAAGTGTAGCGGAGGGCAGCTCAGAAACCCAATAGTTAAAAAGTGTTTGATATTACCTATTTAGGACGGCGGTGCTTCCGTTTCATCAGGCGTTACCCGCGCACATGGACGATAATTGGCTTCCTGTTGATTTTGAGTATCGGTATTTGGTTGGGACAGACGGTTCAGTTCAGCAAAATAACCGATTACTTCCGTTCCTTTACAGCGCGTGATCGGACGGATGTGACAAAATCGGTTGCGCGGGGAATTGAACACCGACAGATACAAGACAACGGAATGCTAACAAACATCCTTGCGGTGTCTCCTGATGCCGTGGACATCCGTCCATACCGAGCGTTAAGTGCAGGGATTGGGACTGAAACATTGGTGTCGCTTGTGCGACGGCATAAGGCACTCGCTGCGATAAATGGCGGTTTTTTTGAGATGGTGGGCACGTTCTGTGGCGAGTCGGTCGGTGCGTTGAAGATTGACGGTAAATGGATAAGTGAACCGGAACAGGGCAGAGCGGTGATGGGGTTCCGAACGGTTGACGGGAAAATCGAAGCGTCCATCGACAGAATTGCGTTGAGACAGGAGCTTGTTCTACCGAGTGGAGAAACATTGCTAATTGAGGGTATGAATCGGAACCGTGGCAGCAACGAATTGGTCATTTACCGTCCACATTTTCACGCCGTGACCTTGACGATGCCCGATGGCGTAGAAGTCGTCGTGAGAAACGGCGAGGTCATCGGTATCCACAACGAACAGGGAAGCTCACGTATTCCGGCAGACGGTTACGTTCTGTCTGCAAGCGGTAAAAGGCGCGAGGCTCTCTTAACCCATATCTCGGAAGGCGATGTGGTTCAGATTCGTGAGACCATCATCTCTGAACGCGTCGGGGACAGCGAGTTGTGGGCAAGTTTCGCGCATATTGTCGGAGGTGGTCCGTTACTACTGCAGAGTGGTATCGCGCCTTCGACGAAATCTTACGAACAAGAGGGTTTTGATCGGTCATTTCATAGTTTCTGGCACCCGCGAACGGCAGTCGGTAAGAAGGCGGACGGGACACTTCTTTTTGTGACGATCACAGCGACAGAAGCAGGTGTCCGACGCGGCGTTATGCTGCCACGACTCGCGGAATTGTTTCTGGAATGGGGAGCGACGGACGCGCTCAATCTTGACGGCGGCAATTCATCAATGCTCGTAATTCGGGACGAGGTTGTGAGTGTCAAGAAGAAAAGTGCTGTATCTGAAGGGAAAAAGGCACAAGTAGAGAAAAACAGGAAGACCGCCCGTGGGAATCGTCGGATACGTCCAATGCCGAGGCAACAGGGACGCGCAATAGCGGATGCGATCTTGATTTTTTCGCGGTTTTAAGTTATAATAGAGGAAAATAACGTAAGCACAACAAATCGTCGTTAGTGAGTAGCAGAAGAAAAGATACATTTGGCTACAATAGGAATAGGAGGAAAGGTCATGTCAAGCAACAATAGACACCCCGAACCTCGAAAGAAATTGAATGCTGGCAACGAACACCCGGAACTTACATCCAGCGTGGAATCGAAACCGGAAACGAAAAGACTGTCGCGACGCTCCTTTTTCAAAGGTTCCGTTGGACTTGCTGTCGCTGCACTCGCTGCAGATAAGTTAATTTTGCCAGTAGATGCCCAGTGGCGGTTCCGAGAATATCTTCCTTACGACACAGCAGGGGATTATCACTACGGACGATACGGGAGAATCGAACATCACTATCCTGAGATGAATCCGACAGGTGAGAAATTCACATTTGTTCGCCTTAAGTACCCCGGTGGTGACTGGTACACAAATATTGTCAACTACTATTACTGGCAATCGGATTTGCAATTTTCTAAGGTCCTCGCCGAAAATACGACGATTGATGTCGAGGTACGCGAGCATCCGCAATACGTTGACATCGACGATGAAGGCTTATTCGCCTATCCGTTCCTGTATATGACGGGACATACCGGGATTCGGCTTTCCTCTGAACAGGTCCGAAAATTGAGAGAATATTTTGAACGGGGTGGTTTTCTCCACGTTGAAGATTGCGATGCACGGCTCAACAATTATCGCGGCGGCTTGCGTCCATATATCTATGAGATGATGCGGCAGGTCTATCCGGAAAAGAATTTTGAACGACTGGAGATGAGTCATCCGATTTATCATACTCTCTATCAGCATGACGAGTATCTCGGCGGCGATAAACTCATCCCTGACGTCTGTGACTATGACGAGGCAATCATGGACGACGATCGTGTGATCGCTTATTTCTCTCCGAGCGACCTGAATTGTGCGTGGGAAGGCAGACCTTGCGAACCCGGTGGTGAGGAACAGCGGACTTGGGCATTTAAACAGGGGATGAACGTCGTTGCTTATGCATTGACGCGGTAGGAATAGCAATCAGGAAGAGTCGGGATTCGGAGATCCCTCCTACAGGTGCGAAAGTAGTTTTTCACGTAGGCGTTGGTATGCGAGGTTCGCGCCAGCGATGTTGCCTGAAGCCGGACCTATTTGAAGTTGCGCGATGGTGCCAGATCCAAAGAGATTCTCGATGGGGTGGAGTTGTAAATCGGTATCAAGTCGTGGGAATCCACAAACAAGCGGGATTTGGTGTCGTGTGAGTAATTCCGTTAAAAATCCGTAACGACGCAGATTGAACCTGTATCCCGTCGCGAGGATAACACGAGACACATCCGTAATCACACCACGCGTGGTTTCAACCCGTAGCCTTCGGATAGATAGACCTTCTTCCTCGGTAGTGATGTTATGGACACGGGTCTCAGGGTAGATGTCAATGTTCGGAGTACTCAGTAAAGCATCCATAACATCGGGCGTGATACTCCCTTCCCCTCTGTTCTGTTGGATTATCTCATAACGCCGCTGAAAATTTGTCTCGCTTGCGAATTCAGCGAGTGCCTTGGGACCTAACCATACGGGCGGAAAATCGAACTGCTCCGTCCTTAACGCTTTCCGAGCAATCAGTGCTACATTATGCCCGCGTTCACTGAGGCTTTTTGCAAGCGTCCCTGCCGTCAACCCACCACCAACGATAACAACTCGGTTTTCCTCACTCTCCCGTCTATCTTCACAATCCACCGAAAATTGGGAGGCGTGTAAAATCTGATCGGAGTATCGGCGTTGCCACTGGACAAACTCAGATGGGACGTAAGCACAATCATCAGTTCCAGTGGCGAGGACAACACAACGACTCCGAAACCCTTCATTATTTTTCGAGATGAGGCGGAACGGAAATCTACCTGCGCCTTTGTCCCACCGCAATTTCGCCACATCAAACTGATAATAAACCCGATGCTCTCCGAGTTCAGCAACCGCGCTTTTGCAGAAATCCCAAAAAAGTTGCGTGGAGGGTTGCGAATAGGGGGGTGCCAACTCATTCACTCGGTTGTGTCGTTCGGCGTACTCAACGATACCGAGGGCATCGGGTGTAATGTGATGCACAGCGGGTGAGCGGAGAAACATCATGCCTTGGCGTTCGGTTTTAGACCGCCATTGGGTGAGGGGTTGCGGATGTTGATCAACAACTGCGAGATGTTTCGCCGCTGCTGGCACATCACGGAGCAATCGAATTGCAATAGATACACCGTGTATCCCGCCCCCGATGATGGTAATCGGGAGATTCCGATGTGCGAGATGGCGGTCAGCCGTCAGCAGTCGGCTGTCAGTGAACATGGCTTTCGGAGACCGTCGGTTATTCATTCTGTAGAACCCTAATCGGTATTCGGTGGTGGTAGATACACGCTCTTCAACGCGAAGGTTCGTGACGACGGTTCATCGATGGCACGGTAGATGCTGTACCGATACTGGACAACCCCAACGGATGGCGCGATCCAATAAATTGCCGGTGGACTAATTAAGAAAACCGACGGTTCTGGACTATCTCCGTAAACGACCTCCTCATGAACAACATACGTACTGTAGCTACCGGCAGGGACGGTAACTTGTTCATTGTCGCTGACTACATAGCGTGTAACCGTGACCGGTATTCCAGCGGTCTTCTCAAAAACCACCCACTCTTTCCCGACTTCCAACGGAAAATCCCATAGACGGCGCGGCGGGAAATGCTTTCGATGAGATATACGAAGAAAGCCGGGATTATCAGAATTCGGGAGGTACATATCAAACGCAGATTCTACCAATGCTTGATGGGTCTTAGCAAAATAGGTAGCAAAAATTGGGAACGGGAATCCGTCAAAAAACTCGGTGTCTATCCGCAAATAATAGGCATTCGCCGCCAAGTGGTCAACAGCCTCAACGCTGAGTTGGTCAGGTTCCTCGGTGGTAATCCCGCTGATGGTCAACTGCCGATGCGTTGTGCCACTGATATCGCGTGTGCCTTCGACTCGCATCGTAAACTCCTGATTGGTATCAACGTTGATGTATGTCCACGCGGAACCTGGAGCCGTTGGAAGGTCAATAGCCTGGAATCCTCTTGTCTCAGGTGGTGGAAGCGTTGTTTCACCGTGCGGGTCAATCAGTCCTTCATCTCCACAACCACAGAGGAACAGAAGAATAACCATCAGCAGTCGGAAACCATCAGCAATCAGTAAAGAGGCTTTTGTTAAACGAAGACCTCTTTTACTGATCGCTGAAAGGATTTTTTGAAAAAAAATCCGTCCTGATCGCTGATTGCTAATTCTCTGACAACTTTTCATCATTTTACCACACAGAATTTGCCGGTACTTTGGAATCCGTTTCCATCGGTTGCCCGGAAGAAGTATAATCCGGTGCAGACCATTTCGCCGCGTGCGTTCGTACAATCCCACTCGGAGGCACCATCGAGTACCTTAATTAAGTTTCCCAAAGCATCGTAGATTTCAACGGTTAAACCCTTCGGATAGAAGGTGAGGTGTTTACCTTGTCCCGCATAAAGCGGGTTAGGTGCGACAACAACATTACGGTTCTGGCTATTTGCGACATAATTGAAGGTTCGTCCCTGCCAGATTCGGGTGCCTGTTATGCCAGCAGCGGTTTGTCCCCGAATTTTATAGAGATAGATACCTGTCGGTGGAAATCCGTTCGTGCGGAGTGTCCCCAACCATTTCGTTTCGGTTTCCTGTGTCAAAAAGACAGTGTATTCATTCCTATTCGGTCCCTCCACTACCAAGTGGGGTGAAGCCTGCAGTGGATACGTGCTTTGTACTTCAACATTCCATTCGCCTGTACCGTGCGGTTGCGTCTGAATGAAGAAGGTAGGTGCTCCACTCATAGTGTCCACACTCGGCGTGATGCTGTTTGGAACGATACTCGGTGTCCCCATAAATCCCATTGCGTCAACAGGCACAACAGCATAGTAGTAGTGGAAATTGTTCGGATCAAAGAATTCGCTATTGACATCAATTCCCTCAAAGACAATGGAGTCTCCAAACTGAGTTTGTGAGATATTCACGCGTCCGACAATAGTTATATCGTCGTCAGGGATGCCGTTTCCATCGCGGTCGGCAGCAGCGAGGACTTCATCAAAGCTTTGAAAGGGTTGGGGGACATCCGTTTCATTCTGTAGTATGTAGCGTTTTCGCACGATTGCCACCTCTCGAATCCCAGACGGATTGTCAACATCCCACTTCACAAGCGGTCCGTTAGAACCTTGAACAACCTGTGCGTTTGAAAGCGTACCCGTTGGTGGCGTACCCGCCATATAACTGACAGAACCACCGAAACTCCCACCCGGAATTACGACGCGTTCAACATCGGGGTGCATATTAATTAAGATGAGTGTAATTTCCTGAATATCACCGCCGAAATCTTTGAAGGTTATCTGCGCTTCTTGGGAACGGTGATAGGTAAAAGCCTCCTTGATCTCAGTGGTCCCATTCCGTTTTTTGACGATGAATTTGGCAGCCCATCCACGCAAACCGGTGCCTACGTGCCGCTGCAGTTCATCCTGAATGTCCTGTCGATCATCAGGAGCGAGGTGTTGAAGACTTATCGGTGCGAGATCTGCGCCATCAATTTTGACAGCGAATTCCGGCATAATACCCGTGGGACGGAAGACGATATAGCGTGCTGAGAAATGTTCAGGCATTGATTCGGAATCGAAATCGGCGCGAACTGGATAACTCGCGTGCACATCGTTGGGATGAATAGCGATCGGTGGGAAACGATGTGCGTTTCTATATCCGGGCATTCCAGTCGCCGTATTGGCACGGGTATGCGTGAAATAGTTCCACACCGTAAAGGTCTTGAACGCCTCAGCGAGGGTCGTGCCGTTATCCGTAAAAACGTCGTAAAAATTGCCCATCTCGCGATAACTGCCATCGGTGGAATTTCTGTAAAATTGGCGGACGATGTCGTATCCGAACCGCTCTGTCATATACAACGCCCAGATAACGGAGCCATACTCATGATCGCCGATACGACTCTCAAGGGAAATATCGGGGATGAGAAACCAGCGACGGAGCTGATGGATATAATAGTTATAAGCATCGGTTTCGTTGGGTTCATCGGGATCCGGGAGTGTATCGCCATCGTCAATAAGCCCACCGTCGTAAGTCATGACTTCTATCCAAGTTGCGGATGCCTCCATGAACCAGGTCGGCATATAGGCGTTATATCCGAACTGGACACCGTGCAGGAATTCATGTGTGCAGGTTGTCTCAAGATAGCGAATTCCCTCCGCTTTTCCGACGTAATCGTAGATACGGGAGTTAATCATGAAATAGGGTGCGACAGTCAGTGCGGTGGACAAGACGCGTCCTTCAAACCAGTCAGCGGTAGTGATACCGAGTGCAGGAAAGGTAAAGAGGTAGACATCATACTTATGATTGCCGCCGTTTTGTGCCGCCCAAAAGTCGATGTAGGGGATTTTGAATCCCATCAGGTCAATTTGGACGCGATACGCCCGTTCCATTGCGTCGGCACAGAGATCGACATAATCGGGAACGCCATTGCGCGGGTGGAAATCCTCAAGCGGTGGTGCATGCGGTCCGACGCGTGTATAATGGAATTTAAAATGCGGTGTATCAAACCTCTCTGGTAACTCTATCTCACCGAAGAAACTACCGGGGAGTCCGGGTCGCAGGAAAAGTCCTTTCAGCTTCTGCCGATGTACAGAGGGCAAATTTTGCCAATTCTTAGCGATGGTGACAAAACTATCGGTTACACATTCCGTTATTTCGCTTGAAGTGTATCTCGGTTTGAGATGAGTAAACTGTTGAGCGGTTTGGATCGCGCTTTGGAGTTCGGGATCCGGTGGAAGTGCGTGTGCGACAGGTAAGAACGCTATAAGGAGCGCGATGATGACGGTAAGCGATACTCTCATATTTTTATAGTTATCAGTTATCAGTTGTCAGTTGTCAGTTAACAAGAGAGGTTTAAGGCGCGCCTCTCTTTAACTGATAACTGCTCAAGCGAACCGGGTAGGTTTTCCATCGAGGCTGGTGCGGTTGGTTTCTTTCCAATACACTTCTACGCCTTCTTCACCCTTCTTCGCTGCCCACGCGTTTAGCTGCTCCCTTTCACCGACATAATCATAAAGCGGGACAGCCATTCCGCAAGAGGTTTGCACAAGGTCAACGCTGAGGTCAAATATCTGTCTTGCCCCAGGAAGTGGCGTAAACAAAGGGAAAAGGAGTTGCCATTCGGCATCGTCTTTGTGTACCGCCTTCGCAGTGCCGTAGAGTCGGAGGATCACGGGATTATCTTGAAAAGCGGTAAACATGAGCGTCATTCGTGGATTTTCCTGAACGTGTGCGGCGGTTTCATTGCCGCTCCCCGTTACGTTTAACCAAGCGACACGGTTCGGACCCAGGACACGCAACGAATCCATGCCTTTCGGAGACAGATTGATTCTGCTATCGGCTGTAGCGGTTGCGACAAAAAAGATTTTTTGTTCACTGATGAATTGCTGTAGTTTCTGAGGGATTTCAGTATACAATTTCGCCATCGTGTTAAACCCCACTGTTTTGAAGGCGGCTAAGATATGGCCCACTCAGCCGCCGAATTTAAAAAACTTAATTCGCTTTGATTGCACCCCACGTGAGTGCGAGTTTACCTGCGGGTTCAACATCAAAGGCGATTTGGTAATTTTCCATGACCTCTTTTTTATCTAACGCACGGTGGTAGACAGCGACATCGTCAATCTCACCCTCAAAATAGAACGGTTTGATAAAGGCGTTGCGGTCATGTCCGACTGCGACAACAACATGGCTGCGTGTGTCGCGACTGTTTATCTTTCCGTCCGCCTCGGCATCGAGTTCACCGTTGATGTAAAGGAATTTTTTATCGTCTGCCCCAGCAGCAACAAACGTGATGTGCGTCCATTCGTCCGCTTCAATAGCGGTCTCGGTTTTGAAGACACCGAATCCGTCGCCCCCTCTTTGGGTTTGTATCGTGCCATCTGCCAAGAGTTCCAGCCACGAATCACCACCCCCCTGTGGATCATCGTCCCAGATGATAACTTTAGGACCGTCGGGTAAGGCTACAGGTTTAATCCACATTGCGTAGGTAAGATCCTGTCCTGTGGTGGCGGCTCCCATGACGACATAATCCTCTTCGCCATTGAAACTGAGTGCGTCTCCGACAATGCCTTCTACAATTGTCGGGGCACCCTTAATCTCTCCATCGTTTTCACCGAGGGCATCTTTGGCTAACTTGGCATCGGTATCGCCTTTATCAAAGGTCCAATGCCCTCCTAATCCGTCTTCAAGGGATTGTGCGTGTGTCATTTCTGTGTTAACCGCTGCGAAACCCCTAACTGCTGCGCAAGCGAGTGTAAGGAATAGACCTAATTTCATTGGTTCACCTCCTGGGTATCGTAAACCCATGGTGTGCAATGTGTTCATCCAGTAGAAGCAAAGTGCTTCCGACCCTTATTTGACCCTGATGTATATTATATATCGTTTTGGACACCGATGCAAGGGAAATGATATTGGGTATCAGAGCGATCCAGTTATTGGTCGTCAGAATCAGGATTTACAGGATTTTAGGATTTGCAGGATAATGCGTTACCCGTATAAGGGGCGTGAAAGCACATCGTTCAACCAACCTACGATTCCATCCGGTGCGGTTGGGAATGCAGATCGCATGAATCAACGCCGAGTGCGCGTGTGGCACTCGTCGGGGCGAGTACGCCGCAAAACCGCACCTACCGGTACTGGAAATGTGTCAGCGAAGAAGGGATACACCATGATCGGGAGATCGCTTCTACAGATTTTTGAGGGCTGCCCATGTCGTTGCTAATTTATCTGAAGGATCAACCGCTTGTGGTTCGGCACCATCGATGTCAGCAACGTACTCACCTTCATAGAGACGGATATGGTCGAGCCAGACATCGACTTTCTCTGCTCCCATAATTATACCGGCGCGCGAACTAACGTCGTCGCCAGTCATTTTGAATGTGAGGAGGGAAGCGTAATATCGTTCTGAGGTATAATATCGTGTTAGTTTCATGGAGGTACTATAAACAGTAGGTAGGGCGGAGGAACAAAATCGCCGCCCTACAATGTTGGGTCTTAGAGACACTTACTTGTGTCCACTTTCACCTTCTCGTTCATGTTCGCCGCGGCCTTCATCGCTACCGTGTTCGTTGCTTTCTCGGTCGTGTTCGCCGCGGCCTTCTCCGCTACCGTGTTCATCGTCGCCAACCTCAGGATGTGCTGTCCACTTGTCAAAGTTAGTACTTGTTGCTGCAAGCAAGACTTCTCGCTTGTCACCAGGAGCGAGGTCTCCGGGTGTCGTCGGACCGAGTTCTTTTCCGTTCGACAAGTGAACTTCGACACGGACGCGTTTCAAAGTTTCGTTTGTCGTATTTTCTACGGTGCCTTTAAAAGAATTACTGTGTGCGTCGTAATTTAGAATGAGTCGGGCTCCGTTGCGAACTTTGTCGTATTGATCGTTCAATGTGAACTCAACGTTAGATTCTTCACCTTCATCGCGAACAGAGAGTTCTTCCTTTTTTGAACATCCCGTTAGACTCACCATTAACAGGATAGTACTCGTAGCAAGGATACTGTAAATAGGGTTCATGGCTGTAGCTCCTTGTGAAAGACATGAGTTATAAACGTTATTTTTTCAAAATAAGAGATTAAGGAGTCGTAGATGCGTGTGTTTATGAAAAAGGGAGCAATTGGTGTATTGCTCCCTTCCTCATCGAAGTGCTTGGCTTAATTACCGCCGCCTTCAGGTCCTTCGCCGCCGGCACCTTGGTCGTGTTCACCACCGCCTTCAGCACCCCCAGCACCTTCAGCACCACCTTCGGGACCTTCAGCACCGCCTTCACCGCCGCCACCACTCATTGGGCCGACTTCAGGATGCGCCGTCCACATGTCAAAGGGTGGGCCCTCTGCCATCAGCACAATGTCTTGTGTTTCGCCGGGGGCAAGGTCCGTGGGTGTTGTCGGACCGAGTTCCGCTGTTGTAACTCCGCCTTTTGATAAGTGAATTTCGACACGAACCAGGGGTAAAATCGCAGCCGTGGTATTTGTAACAGTGCCTTTAAAAGCGTTACTGGCTGGATCGTAAGCCATAATCAGATGTGCCCCGTTTCGGATATTATCATAAATATCAGTCAAGGCGAGTTGAACTGTCGATTCTTCGTCATCCGCTGGACCCATGGGCATCATGCCATCTGATGGTGCGGGTCCTACGGGTATCATTTGCTGGTTTGTCCGTTCACAACCCATAGTTGCTGCCATCAATATGACAGTCAGGAGTAGGGTGAGGGTTCCAAAATTGCGTTTCATGAGTATGCTCCTTTCTAAAAGCATGCGTTGTATCAGTTAATGAAAAATGAAGTATAATCTATATATGAATGGAATATAATCTATTATGATTTGCCTCTACAAAGAAGCCGTAATTGATGTATATTGCTTCTTTGAAGAGGCGTTCCAACTACACTGCGATTAATTATGTCCGCCACCGCCGCCGTGTTCGCCACCGCCTTCACCGCCGCCGTGTTCGCCGCCACCTTCACCGCCGCCATCAGAACTACCGCCGACTTCGGGATGCGCCGTCCACTTGTCAAAGGGTGGGCCCTCTGCTATCAACTCAACAGGGACTTGTTCACCGGGATTGAGGTCTTGCGGTGTCGTCGGGCCGAGTTCCACGCCATTTGATAAATGAACTTCGACGCGAACTTGAGGCAAAATTGCACCGGTCGTATTTTTAACAGTGCCTTTAAAGGAATTAGTGGCTGCATCGTAAGCGAGAATGAGATGTGCACCGGCTCGGATACTATCATAAGTATCAGTCAGGGCGAGTTGCACTGCCGATTCTTCGTCACCTGCGTCAACTGCGATTGGATTTGCTGAAACGAGATTTTCTTCTGGTCCCTCGGACGTTTCATCGGTCCCTGAACATCCGATAATACTGGCTATTAATACGGAAGTTATTACCATGAGGATTCCGCAATAGGATTTCATTAGTATGCTCCTTTTAATATATGGGTATACGTTAATTCATGGAGAATTAGGTAATTTGCTATGTTTGTTGACGAGGTTTCAAATCCTGCCAACTGGTGTACGTTTCGATTCGATTTTGTATAAGTCCCATCTTTTTAAGCGGTGCTGCCACCGACTTCGGGGTGTGCCGTCCACTTGTCAAAGCCTGTGCCAGTTGCTTGGAGTACAATGGGTCGTGTTTCACCGGGTGCGAGGTCAACTGGCGGTGTCGGTCCGAGTTCTACACCGTTTGATAAATGAATTTCGACCCGGACTCGCGTCAATGTTCCGGTTGTTGTATTCTTAACAGTGCCTTTAAAAGAATTGGTGGCTGCATCATAGGACATGATTAGATGTGCCCCGGCTCGAACATTATCATAAGTATCGCTCAGGGCAAGTTGGACTGTCGATTCCTCATCCCCACCTCCTGAACAGCCGCTGATAAGACTTACGAATACAATAGCGATTGAGGCAAGAATGCTCGGGATCGGTTTCATGAATGTGCTCCTTTTTGAAAATATGCCTTGTATGAGGCGCTATCATTTGTATGCTAAAGTGTAGCCCTGCGGTTTTCATGTGATTGCTTTTATCTGTTTACCAACGATTTCCTAGATTTGTTTATATTATCTTTAGAAACCATCTTCTGTGTCAATTTCACGGAATAGATATGATAGTTTCCCGTCTACATCCCGCACGCGAAAGCACGAGATTCGACGGGATTATGCTAACGGCTTCTGATGGTAACCTGCTGGAACGCTTCCGCAGGTAAATATTTGCTTAAGACTGTCTCAAGGTCGCCTTCGCTGAGTCGCTGTGGCGTGATTAAGACAAATTTGTTCCGCGAGTTCTTGCTCCAGGCTGTTTCAAACTCCGTGTATGTCAACCGACGCTTGTTGAGGCTGGTGGGATTTTGCAGAGAGACCTCGCTGAGTTGGTTGTTATAGTCAGAGACCGGCAAGATTTCTGGGGTGCGTCCCTGAAACTGGATCATTACAATTGGAGCCCACCCATTGGCAATAAACGCCTTCAGCACATCAAACGATGCCCCAGAGACAAGAGCCGCGTGCTGCACTTTTCCTCGTGTCCTTGCGAAAAAATCATCAAGCCCCATTTTACCGGCAGGTATCGGTTCACTGAAAGCGTTTTTGAAGGTATTTCTCAGGTAAGGTTGTTCCTCCAACCGGACAGTCGCACTCCCAGGTAAGCTGACTTGGTTTTCCGTTGATTGCGGTGTTACGTTCTTATCAGCAGCCTTGAGCGCGGTTTCAGGGACATGATACTGTCCTTGAGGTGGGGGGCCGCAATTGATCGCTAGCAGCACAAAAACGAGCGATGCGACGCAAGCAGATAGGGTTGAATATGGGGACCCCGTAAGTAATGCGTGGCGAGTCTCTCGTGAAAAAAACAGATTATGTCTCATAATTTTATCCCTCCTGTGGTATAGAAACGTTTTGCTTAAAAAATAGTTTACTCAATAAGTTATAATAAGTCAATATATTCTTCAATTTATTTTATACTATTACAGTCTTTTTACAACCTAATTGTGCGCTATAATCAACCAGGACCACGAACTTCTCCGCCCTCTAATAACGCTATATCTGCTGATGAAGTGGGAAAACAAAATAGTAATGATACTATAGGTAGTACAGGTGGTACAGTGAACGCCACACCTATTGAATACGTGCCAGCAAAGGCTGTCATCAGAGAAAAACCACTTATAGTTACCGAATATATGCTTCGTGATTGGAGGAAGTTCGGTGGCACGATCAAAAAGACAAGGCTCTGAGGGCTGCCCATGTCATTGTTAATTTATCTGCAGGATCAACAGCCTGTGGTTCGGCACCATCGATGTCAGCAACAAACTCGCCTTCATAGAGACGGATATGATCGAGCCAGACATCGACTTTCTCTGCTCCCATAATTATACCGGCGCGCGAACTAACGTCGTCGCCAGTCATTTTGAACGTGATGAAGAATTCCTTCCATGTCTCAGACAGATTGATTGTCTGTCGAGCATACTCATTCCACGGATCGCCTTGATGCAGGATGCGCATTACGGCAGTTCTCGGTTTTTCACTCTTTGCCCACAAGCTGTAGGTATAGGTTGTGCCTTTCTCCAGCGTGAAGGGTTGCTGATAGAATTGGATATGCCAGACGGCGTTGCCCTGTTTACTGATTTTGACATAAGTGACTTTCTTTCCGATGACGGGTTCTGCTTTTTTGCCTTCGGGTTGAAAGAGGGCGGCGGCATCGGCGTGTGTCCAGTGGTGCCATCCTTCAAGGTTGAGATCGAAATCACCATTGTTGAGGATATTTTCGGGCGGTTTTGCTGTATATGCAAGCGTTGCACACCCGAACACCGCTATCAATACAAGTAAACAGATAGGCATTGAAGTTCTCTTAATCGTGTTCGCCACCATATTCTGAGTCGTGTTCACCATGCGCTTCACGGTTATTCTCCTTTCGGTAACGGCTTTCAGCACGAACTTTCTACGAAAATCCTTTCAGTCGTTAATAGAAATATTTAAAAGAAAAAGGCAGGTTCATAACCTGCCTTTCGAGAAGATTCCCGGCAACGACCTACTTTCCCGCGGGGTTGCCCCCGAAGTATCATCAGCGCTGAAGGGCTTAACGACCGTGTTCGGGATGGGTACGGGTGGGTCCCCTTCGCTATAGCCACCGGAAAATTTTTGTATGACTCAGCCTATTTAGAAATCAGCATCTCTTGATGTTGCTGAGCCGTTACAAGAATATTTGACAATTGTATATGTGTGAGGGGTCGGTAGAAAGATAAAAGTTATCAAGCCCTCGACTTATTAGTACCAGTTAGCTGAACCGCTCACACGGTGTACACATCTGGCCTATCAACCTTCTTATCTCGAAGGAGTCTTACCAACTTAACGTTGTGGGATATCTTATCTTGAGGCGGGCTTCACGCTTAGATGCATTCAGCGTTTCTCCGCTCCGTACATAGCTACCCAGCGGTGCCACTGGCGTGACAACTGGAACACTAGAGGTACGTCCACCCCGGTCTTCTCATACTAGGGGCAGCATCCCTCAAATATCCTACGCCCATACCAGATAGGGACCGAACTGTCTTACGACGTTCTAAACCCAGCTCGCGTGCCACTTTAATCGGCGGACAGCCGAACCCTTGGGACATGCTTCTGCCCCAGGATGTGACGAGCCGACATCGAGGTGCCGAACCGCCCCGTTGATATGAGCTCTTGGGGGCGACTAGCCTGTTATCCCCGGAGTACCTTTTATCCAATGAGTTACGGCCTTTCCACACAGCACCGTAAGATCACTAAGCCCTGCTTTCGCATCTGCTCGACGCGTCCGTCTCGCAGTTAAGCTCCCTTCTGCCTTTACACTCTACGCGCGGTTTCCAATCGCACTGAGGGAACCTTAGGGTGCCTCCGTTACATTTTGGGAGGCGACCGTCCCAGTCAAACTACCCATCTGACACTGTCCTCGGCACGGATTCACGTGCCGGAGTTAGAATTCCAATGCAACAAGAGTGGTATTTCAAGGGCGACTCCACTGAAGCTGGCGCACCAGTTTCACAGTCTCCCACCTATCCTACACATGCAACATTAAAACCCAATATCAAACTATAGTAAAGGTTCACGGGGTCTTTCCGTCTTGGTATGGGTAACCGGCATCTTCACCGGTATTACAATTTCACCGAGTCTCTCGCCGAGACAGTGCCCATGTCGTTACGCCATTCGTGCAGGTCGGAACTTACCCGACAAGGAATTTCGCTACCTTAGGACCGTTATAGTTACGGCCGCCGTTTACCAGAGCTTCAGTTCGGAGCTTCCAGTTGCCTTTCACTCCTCACCTTAACTTTTTGGCACCGGGCAGGCGTCAGTCCCTATACATCATCTTGCGATTTAGCAGAGACCTGTGTTTTTAGTAAACAGTCGCATGGGCCATTTCACTGCGGCTTCTTTCGGTATCGCGAAGAACGCGGCACTTACTCAAAGCACCCCTTCTCCCGAAGTTACGGGGTAATTTTGCCGAGTTCCTTAGCGAGAGTTCTCTCGAGCGCCTTAGGATTCTCTCCTCGCCTACCTGTGTCGGTTTGCGGTACGGTCACCATGAGTTGTCAACTCGAGGTTCTTTTCTTGGCAGACCGTTGGGACAGTTTGCATCCTTACGGAATCCTGTTCACCCTGAGGAGCGTATTGCACCGGATTTGCCTGGTGCGCTCCGCGGGGCTTAACCCAGCGTATCCATCAGCTGGTAGTCCTTAATGTCTGCGTCTCCCCTAGTTTCATCCGTGTCATGGTGGTGCAGGAATATTACGCCTGCTTCCCATCGCCTACGCCTTTCGGCCTCGGCTTAGGATCCGACTAACCCTGAGGGGATTTACCTTGCTCAGGAATCCTTAGGCTTTCGGCGAACAAGCTTTTAACTTGTTTTATCGTTACTCATGCCGGCATAATCACTTCTAATTCGTCCAGAGCACCTTACGGTTCTCCTTCAGTCCTACTATAGAACGCTCCCCTACCACACCCCTTACGGGAACCCTTACGGGAACCCTTACGGGATATCCACAGCTTCGGTAACACGCTTAGCCCCGGAAATTTTCGGTGCAAAGTCGCTTAACCAGTGAGTTATTACACACTCTTTAAATGATTGCCACTTCTACGCCAACATCCTGGCTGTCTCAGCAACAAAACATCCTTTACCACTTAGCGTGTATTTAGGGACCTTAGCTGGTGGTCTGGGCTGTTTCCCTTTCGTCAATAGAGCTTATCCCCTACTGACTGACTCCCATGCTTAGGACAATGGCATTTGTAGTTTAACTGGAGTTGCTAACCTGGTGGGGCCGCGAGTCCAATTAGAGCTCTACCGCCACTGCCAAACGCATAAGGCTAGCCCTAAAGCTATTTCGGGGAGAACCAGCTATCACCAAGTTTGATTAGCCTTTCACTCCGATCCACGGGTCATCCCCCAATTTTTCAGCATTGGTGGGTTCAGGCCTCCACATATTTTTACATATGCTTCACCTTGCCTATGGATAGATCACTTGGTTTCGGGTCTACTCCATGCAACTATACGCCCTATTCAGACTCGCTTTCGCTACGACTCCACATCAAAAATGCTTAATCTTGCTACACAGAGTAAGTCGCCGGCTCATTATGCAAAAGGCACGCGGTCATGCATGTCACTTACGTGACTTAGCACTACCACAGCTTGTAAGCTATACGGTTTCAGGGGCTTTTCACTTCCCTAATGGGGGAACTTTTCACCACTTCCTTCACAGTACTTCGTTCACTATCGGTCGCCAGGGAGTATTTAGCCTTGGGAGGTGGTCCTCCCGGATTCCTACAGGTTTGTCTATCCCGTAGTACTTGGGGTACTCGTTGGAAGGCGCCACTTCTTTCATCCACGGGACTTTTACCCTCTTCGGTTGCTCTTTCCAGAGACATTAGACTAGAAGCACGGTCCTTCCTGGTGTGGCTGTATCCACACCTAACAAACCCCACAACCCCCGATATACAACGCACACAGGCTTGAACATATACCGGGTTTGGGCTGTTCCCTTTTCGCTCGCCGCTACTGGGGGAATCGAGGTTTTCTTTCTATTCCTCAGGGTACTGAGATGTTTCACTTCTCCTGGTTGTCCCTCGTGTAAACACGAGTAGCAGGGATTAACCTGCTCGGTTGCCCGATTCGGGAATCTCCGGATCAAAGCCTATTAAGCGGCTCCCCGAAGCTTATCGCAGCCTGTCACGCCCTTCTTCGACTCCTGGCACCAAGGCATCCACCGTAAGCTCTTAGTAGCTTGATAAGTAATATCATATTCTACCGATTTACCCTCTATATACAATTGTCAAAGAACAATGCCTAAGAAAGACTTACACCTTTTCTTAGACGATGGAGATGAGCGGAGTTGAACCGCTGACCTTCTGGTTGCAAACCAGATGCTCTCCCAACTGAGCTACACCCCCATGCGGTACCTCTTAAGTATACCACAATCACGATACAAATGTCAAATTTATTTTCAAAAATCGACCAGGGAGGAATCGCACCTCACTTACGGTTTTTCCAACCGATACTCCTTATCTGAGTAACTGATCCGTAAGACGCTTTTAAGTATACTACAAAAATCCGAGAATGTCAAATTTATTTTGCCGAGGGATTATCTGAATCAGGATTTTCGGTACTGTCAAACGACGTGAGATTAAGTATACCACAAAATCTCTGAAATGTCAAATCTATTTTGCAATAGAGTTTAAGTATACCCAAAAAAATGATAAATGTCAAATCTATTTTGCCGAAGAGTCAGGGGTTCCGAGCCAAAGTTTGATGGCAGGACTGCTTGCCACAATCCTTCGACCCACCGAGGCATTGATGACAATAGTATATGGGAGCGTCTGCTGTGTGCCAACAAAGGGGTTACGGCGTAATTGATTGCCAGTGGTGCCAGTCGTAATAATATTCGGCATAAGCTTCAAGGTGGTTTCGGTTTTATTTTTTCGGAGGACAGTCGTTCGCCGTTGGAGTCTCACGCCAAAGGGCAGACCGACAGCGGTTAGGTTTAGGTTCTGTCGATTACCGCTCTGCCGTTCAACCTTGACGGGGATGTCAATCGGGGTATCAGGCGTTACCACTATCTCCTGCAGTCCCGTTGACACTATAATAGAGGCGGTCTCTGTAACGCTGACCACAACGTTTTTCCGTTGGACAGTCTGGTCATTGTTTTGAATGCGATAGACTTCAACGGGTGTCGCGGCACGACGGTATTCATTGCCGGTGGCGGTCGTGACAGCACCAACGACCTGAACAACGCGATGCGTCAACTCAGCATCGGGAGCAGCAGTGAGGGTTATGTATCCCTGTGTTACACCGGTACCGGAGAGAATCGCGCTTTCGCTGGCAGTAATGTCAGGAGGTAAATTTTCAACAGAGAGTCGTATCGGTTCTGTAAACCCGACGCGGCGTTGTAGCGTCACTTCCAATAGGACAGTTCCACCCCGCCCGATATTCGGGTTATCGGGTGTTACGGAGATAGCGAAATCTGGCATCGTCGGACGCGCATCTAAATGGTAAACGTACCCGGGTCCTCCATTGCCAGCGATATCCTCAATGCGAACAGCATACACACCGGATTCATCGAAACTGTAATCAATGATGGCATTGCGTCTTCCGCCGACACCAGCATTGTTTGCCAACACCTCGCCACGGGCACTGAGTAAGGTGAGTGAGGGACTCAGCGGCGAATTGAGACGTTCCGCGGAGACAGTCAACGAATAACCCCCTATATCTGCGAAAAATCCCCACGGTCCGTATCCATTCGTAACTTTTACCAGAATCTTATTCCTGCCCTTCGAGACCGGCAACTGGATAACATCATCGGCACGGCGGAGCGGTCGGTGGACGTATTTGCTAAAAACAAGCGCATCGTTCACCCATATCTTGATCGTATCGTCAGAACCGAGGGATAATAGATAGTTCTGGTCGCGGTCAGATTCGAGGTAGGTTAAGGCATAACCTGTGACATCGTCTTCTGGGACATTTGAGAAGACATTTTCGCCCCGACTCTCGGTTTTATACCACCCGATCTTTCGTCCCTCTTTGCCGATATATTCCTTATTGAAATCTATTTCAGTTTCAGGAGGATAGACGGTATCAAACCCTTTCTCGTCAATGTTATCAAACGGAAAAATCACCCACCACGGACCGAGGCTTGTTCCCTCCGAAATGGTAAATCGGTAGTAGTCTACTTCACCGGGTTCTGAGATGCGTCCGCTGAGGGCACCTGGGGTCGTGAGGTGCTGTGCGCGTTCAAGTTGGCGTGCGACGAGTCCCGCTAAACGTTGCGCCTCTTGGGCAACGAAAGCGATGATACGGTCGCGTTCGGTCGGTGTAATGTCGGCGTTCTCCTTATTCGACATACGTGTAATGGTGCGTCCCCATTCCTCGGCAGAGAGTGCACGATTACTCGGCGAACGGAGTTCATGGCACGCCGTACATTTCGCCCCAAAAAGGATTTCGGACTCCGTGAATCGAGGCGCGATTTCCTGTGCCACTGTTTCATCCGACGCGGATTGAACTACCAGCCCTTCTTCGACAACTTCCGAGTGTGTGTTAACAATAAATGGAAAAATGCCGTAGGGGGTGCGAATCTGCTTGAGTCCTGGGTGTTCATCTGCAGTTAATTCAACCTGCCATTCGGTTTGCGGAAGATTCTCGCCTCCAATAACACACTGAACGATATTGGCTTCGGGCGGCGTGGGTGGTCCGTAGAAGTGGGCAGGCACAAGACCTGCCCCTACTTCCCGACCTCCATTGGGGAGCGTGCCACCCGCGGGGAAAAGATAGGTATTGTAAGGAAGAACGCCGCCTGTTAAACGATAAACGGAATCCGGGTTGCCGCGATGCAACAGGTCTCGGATGCGCAACACATAAAACGCGTCGGCAGGGAGCGTAACATCAAGAAGTGGATCTAAACTATAGAATCCGTTACTCCGTGCCAATTCGACACCCTTTGCATCGAAAAGAGAGAGTGTAGGATTGAAGAATTGCTGGCTAATGTTGTTGAGACGATAGGCGTTGACACTAAAGATACACCGCTGTCCTTTCGCGCCTTCAAAAACGTAATAATCTTCATCTCCACCGGGATTAATTAGCCCGTTGATGAGACCCGGCAATTTAATAATGGTAGCAGTTTCTGGGGTATTATTCGATTCTGTTTCAAGGACATCAGGGATTTGGCTAACCTCAAAGGGCCACGCCGTGGAGGTGCCGTGTTTACCGACGACCCGAATTTCGCGCATCCCGATAGGGGCATCCGATGCGATTGACAATTGCGCTGTTAATCCGCCACCAGCTCTCGCCGCCGATGTCAGATACATGATAATCTGGGACTGTGCTTCTGCATTGATCTCCGCGCCTTTCTCTGTAACCATCCGTCGGACAGTGGTTTCCCACTGTGCTGGCGTCATTGACCGGTTGCTTGGAGATCGGAGTTCATGACATTGCCCGCAATTCGCCTCAAAGACGGGTTCATGCGTGTCATCAACCGCGCCACCACCAGGATGAAGCTGGGCGGTGATGCCGGGTTCACCTTCAATAATAAGGGTGTGTGCTCCCTCTAAATCGGAACCTTGGATTGCGATCTCGATAATGGTTCCGAGCTGCCCGCCCGCCGGAAACAGTGAATTGAGCCGTGGCACGCCTTGCGCAAACGTAGGTATAGCAATTGAAAGGAAGAGCAATGTGAAAAGGGTCTGGATTATGTTCTTGAGGCGATACCACTTAGCCAAAAATGACCTTGTATTGGTTAGCATTGTGAAACCTCCCAAGAGTAGCCGTCGGCTGTCGGAAACCGCCAGCAAAGACGCAAGCGTGTCAGAAAGCTTCCTTTTTGTTCTCACTGCGAAGTAGGCTAATAGTCAATTCGCCGAGAACTGATGGCTATTTCTTAGAATTCGTGGGTTAAGGCACGCTCACGGAGATTATAGAGCCGTACTTTGCCATCACGACCACCCGCCACGACAAACTCACCATTTGGACTGAACTGGACGGCATAAACAGCATCCGTTGACGCATCGAAAGTCTCATATCGGTTGCCCGACCGAAGACTCCAGATAATCACTGAAGTATCCGCGCTACCGGACGCAATCATTGTCATCCGATTATTTGCGGATCTAAGTGGGACACGTCCAGCATCAACACTATAGACGGCACCTTGATGTCCATTGTATTCACGAACGAGTGCCCCCGTCATCTTCAGCGAATTTCGCCCCGCGGTCCCTTGATTGCCACCTCCAACCGATGAAACACGCCACGTTCGCACAGTATTATCGGCAGAACCAGAGACGATCACACCTTCTTCGGCTGAATACGCGAGACTATAGACGGCATCATCGTTGGCATCTAAGTTCACCAAAACGGTGTAAGTACTCGGATTCCATACCTTTAGGGTCTTATCTTCGCTACCGGTGACAAAGTAAGTGCCCTCTGGATGATACAAAGTGCAGAGGACCCTGCCAACGTGTTGGGTGAGCCATTTAGATACCCGTGTATCTATCGAAAAGTCAGTATCCTCAAGTCGTGTTAAGTCGATAACAGCACTATACTCATCCATACTCGCGGTGATCAACGTCGTGTCACGTGGGCTGAGCGAGATGGATTCAATGGTATCGCCGTGAATCTCAAAACTTTTAATGAGTTCTTCGGAGGCGACATTCCACACTTGGACTTCGCCACTTCGAGAAGCGAGACCACTGCTTGTATAGAGGGTTTTGCCATCTGAAGAAAACGTGAGACTCCGCACCTCACCGACATGTGGTTCATACGTGTGAATGACACGCTGCGTTTCGAGGTCCCAGATTTCCACCCACTGGTATTTTCCGACAGCAAGCACCTTACCATTGGGACTAAATTCAAGTGACCAGATCGGGGATAGAGGCACTGCTGCGAAACAGAGAGACGTTGCGAAGATGATATAGGACGCTACTAATAACGTTCCTACATTGCGAAGTCTTTTGCCCATACTTAGACCTCAGAAATGGCAATCAGCAGTCGGCTATCGGCAGTCGGTTTGAGTGTATGGCATATTAGTTCTATGCCTCTACCACAAGGTTGCCTTGCTGATTGCTGACTGCTGACCGCTAACTATGCGAGAACGCCGCGAATAGGTTTACCGCCACGTGAGAGGACAATGCGAACCCCATCAGGCGATTCGAGATGCTGATTATAATCAATGCCGAGGGATCGATAGAGCGTTGCTGAGAGATCTTCCGGACGCACAGGAGTTCTCGCGGGTTCCATACCAAGCGGATCTGAAGCCCCAATGACCTGTCCGCCGCGGACACCGCCGCCAGCTAACATCATCGAGAAAACACGGGAATGGTGATCGCGTCCGCCGTCGCGGTTAATGACAGGGGTTCTTCCAAATTCACCCATAGCCAAAACGAGGGTCGTTTCCAACAATCCTCGATCGCTTAAGTCTTCGATTAAGGTAGCCATCGTACGATCGAAGGCATTGAGTTTCCCCGGCAACGATGAGAAGATGTTGTTGTGGTTATCCCATCCACCGTTACTGACAGTGACAAAGTTAACCCCAGCCTCAACGAGCCTTCTGGCAAGGAGACAACTTTGCCCGAAGGTATTCCGTTGATACGCATCGCGCGTCTTGCCTGACTCGTTGCCGAGATCGAACGCAGCACGTGCCTCGGTGGAACTCATCAGGTCATAAGCGGAGGTATAGAAACTATCGACGGCTTCAGCCGCCGGATTGCCTGTCTCATATTTCTTGAAAGCGGCATCGACGGCTTGTCGCAATGAGCGTCGCCGTTCAACGCGCGCAAAGGAAACCCCTTTGGGAGGTTCCAAATCTCGCACTTTGAAGTTCCTGCTTGCCGGGTTTCCTCCGGGCGAGAAAGGTGCGAGCGACGCGCCTAAAAATCCGCCGCCCCCATAGGCGACCGGAGCAGGTACAGCAATATAGGGAGGTAATGCACTCCGCTGTTCTTTGAGCTTGGAGACAACAGCACCATACCCTGGGACAGCAAAACCCGGTAAGGGTTGATAACCTGTCATCATATAGTGCGTTCCACGCTCATGTGCCGCCTCTGGCGAGGTCATCGAGCGGATAATGCAGAGTTTATCGGTTTGTTGGGCGAGTTTGGGAAGATGTTCGCTAATCTGAATACCGGTAACGTTTGTCGATATCGGTTTGAAAAGCCCACGAATTTCTTCAGGGGCATCCGGCTTGAGATCCCACATATCAAGGTGGCTGGGTCCTCCTCCCAACCAAACGAGAATAACGGAGGTAGCGGTTTCCCTTCCCTGAAAGGTAGTCGCACCGTTCGCTTTGAGTCGGAATAGGTCTGTGAGGCTGAGACCGAACAAACCGAGGGCACCGGCTTTGAGAAAATCTCGGCGGTAAAATCCCTCACAATCTGTATGTACGCATCTGTTTTTCGCCATGGTCCTTTTCCTCCTTAAATTGAGAGGTGAGGTCGGACGTTTATAGCAGTGGCTCATAAGATGAGCAGGGGATCCCAAAACGTAAGTCTTAGCAAGGATCTGAAAAAATCAAGTTCGCACGGGCCGCTTCCGTAGCCTTTTCATCCATCTTTGTGCCTTGGTGATGTTGGTGTCAAACGGTTCTTTCATCTCAAAATATTCCGTATGTCCTGCATATATTTGATGCCAATCAACAATACAAGGCATCCGGTTTTGGCTGAGCGTACGCATCAGGAATGATCGAACCTTGGCACGGGTATCCTGCGGGGCATTGTCCACGGCGTGCTGAATATGTTCATCGGTGACAACTCTTTGCATCTGACCCTGTTCCTGAAGGGCATAGTAAAGTCCACTCTCCGTATGGATGTTATGATATTCTAAATCTTGACTTTTAATCCAAGAATCTTCCCAATCCAATTTCTCTTCATCAATGAAAGCTTCCAGTAACCATTTTTTTGCCGCCCAATCGACGCGATCAATAACATTTAGCCAATCATCTTCGAGTTCATCAAGAATAGACTCCCATGCCGCAAGCACCCATTCGGTCTCTTCGTCCCGTTCGGTAATCAAAGCCTGAACGAAGTTAAGATACTCTCTCTGCAAATCAACAGCAGAGATTGTCTTTCCGGATTTCAGCTCGACGCGCCACGTGAAGGTATTATCGCGCGAGATGTGTCGAATCGCGTAGACCGGATCCGCGAGTTCAAAGCCCGGGAGTGGCAATTTTTCGCCATGCATCTCGTGGAATGTTTCAATAGCAGAAAGCAAGAGTGCAGTGGTGCCGACCTTCAACGCGGTTGCGTATTCCGACATATTGGAATCCCCAACAAGAAGATGGAGGCGGCGGTATTTGGTGTAATCGCTGAGGGGTTCGTCTCGTGTATTGATGATTGCGCGGCTGAACTGGATCCATTCATAAATCTCAGTGACGATGTGGTCGGCACGCTGTGAAATCTGATAGTACTGTTGCTCACCAAGTTCATCTTGAAAATCGCCGAATTCAATCATTTCATCATAAGCCCCGACTCTGCCCGCTCCTGCGTAGATTTGGCGTGTAACGAAGAAAGGCATCAGCGTCGGAATAACAACACGGTAAAAGGGAACGTCTCGACTGATTTGGAAGTTTTCATGACATCCAAAGGTTGCCCCGGTAAAATGATCGATATTGTTTTTGAAGAAAGCTGTAGGCAATCCTGTATCCGTAAGGATACCGTTGATGACATGTTCAATGGCTTTATCGTAAGCGATAAGGTCAAAGAGTGTACCACATTCGGGCGTAGCGTACTCCAGATGCCCCATATCGATGTAGAGACGGCCTCCATTGAATAGGAACCCGCCGTTACCGGGAGGTTCGCCCCAATCTCGATAGTGAATATCCCGAAGACCGAGTTCCAACACATCGAAGACATAGTCGCGTACGCGCGCCGCAACTCCCTCAGAGGTGCCACGAATCCGTTCGGCATCCGTCATGCATCCGAATTCAGTTTCGATTCCAAAAATTCTTTTGTCCATTTTTTAATTTTACCTTGCGGATTTTTAATTTTACCTTGCGGAGGAACAACGGTCATTATGTCTATCACGTAGGTTTCTCAAATCCGCCTGCGCCGGTGTTGCAGGCTACGAGCTGGTAGAAAAAGGAAAAGAAATTATGGGAGGGCGGCTTCAATTTCCTGAGAAGTTAAGAGACGAAACTTACTCGTACCGCGCTGTGTGGTTTCCAAAATCCCAGCTTCAATCTCACCATCTCCCCGTGCGGCATCAATAATTTCGTGCATCTGCGTGGTATCTATCTGGGTCTTCTCCGATTCAGCCTCCTCCGGTTCCCGTGAACTTAATTCTTTACCAACCGCCCACGCTTCTAAACCCAATTGGAGCGCGGCGGTTAAATCTTTGTCGGTATCTGTAGAAGCAGTAGCGAGATAGTTTTGCATTCCCGTCTCGATTACTTCTGTACCGCCGATAACAGTAGAGGTTGTTTCTGTTCGGACATTACCGTCATAGTTGATACAGGTAAAACGGTTTTTATCATCAGTGTTGCCGAGTTCGGCAAGCAACATTTTGATGATATACGCTTCACCGACAATGGACTCAAAAGCCTGCTTGAAGGTATGTGCTAAAACAAAGTTCGTGAGTCGGTGTAGGTTTACATCTTCGGTAGCATTTTGAAAACCTTGGACACTGGCGGTGTCCGTAACAAGCATTCGGAGACGTTCAATATCGGCAGGGTGTCCGATTGCGGAGAGCGCGATTCGGTCATGCACCTCAAAAATTTTGCGTTGCCCTCTCCCAATAGTGAGTAGCACCATGCCTTCGTCATAGGTAAGCCCTACAACAGGACTACCAACCCGGAGTTGGTCTTCAATGTAATCTCGTCGGTCCTGGATCGCTTCTATCCAGCGATACGGCTCATCTCGCATTTTTTAATTTTACCTTTGCTCTGATTGTGCTTCAGCGTAACAGGTTTCCAATTCATCATCGGAAATATCTTCAACACCGGTGCTTGTGACTGTCTTGATATTTGGAAATATTTGTGCCCTTGCGTTGTAACCGCTTGTCGCGGCATCGTACTCGCTCGCTGTGTCCAAGAGGCGTAGGATATTAATGGTTGCTTGTTGCACATCCATCTCTTGTAAAGGCGTATCGCCAAATCGAGAGATATAGCGCAAGACACCACGGATCCAGATAGAGCCGGAACCGGTCGTGGCAAAATTGACGTTTTCAAAGTGTGCACCGAGTGCATCATAGAAGAAAATTTTCCCACCATTCTCGTCATCAGCGGCATTCAAATTGTAGAGGGCAAAGATTGGGATAACGCCTCCGATGCCTTGAAGTGCCATCGGCAGATTCTCCCGGATGAGTCGCGACAACATTCGGAGCTTGCCTTCAAGACTCAACTCTTGGAGCTGGCTGCGACGAAAGTATTGAAACGAGTGCTCCAATATTCTGGCGATTTCATAAGCGATAGCGGGTGAACCTGAAATAGCGAGTACGGAATGCTTATCAATCTGCAAAACTTTCTCTGCCCGATCATAGATAACAGAAGTGCCAGCGGTAGCACGCCGGTCCCCCGCGATCATAACTCCATCTCGGTAACGAACAGCGACAACAGTTGTACTGTGTGCTATCTCAATGTCACCACCGTGCTTTGTCGTTTCCGACGGCAAATCTATTTTCAACGGATAGTTTGCGTGTTTTAAAAGGCTTAGGAAGTCACCTTTATGGCTGACAACTCCCACACCTGAAGGAGTGAGGTTCTTTGGTTCTTGATTCATCACTCTCCCGTTCTTTGGCGGTAACGTCTGGACTGATCTTTGTCAACACGACGCATCCGTTTGAGCAGTTCTTGCGTATCGGGCCGACTGACTTTCTGCCGCTTTGGTCCTTCACTATCGCCATCGCCATCACCAGGGCCGATGGGTTTGGTGTCTCTTTGCTTACGTTCAAGCTGAGCAATCATTTTGGCTGTCATTGTGTATCTCCTTTTTTTATAGAGGCAACTTTTCAATGAGCGTCTCAACGTTTGGTGATTGATCAAGTACCTCATTATATTGACGTGCGATCGCTGCATCCGCGAGAGCATTCAGATTGACTTCGCGGGTGCGCCCGTTTACAGTGAAGGTAATACTATCCCACTGGATAGCCTTTATAGAGCTGCTGAACCGATCTACAGCGCGTCCGCGGAAGTATGCCCGTGTATCAGCGGGCGGATTATGGATCGCAGCCTCAATTTGTTCATCCGTGACGATACGCCGCATCGGAATCCCGTAGTATAGCCCTTCATCGAGATCAATGTTGTGATATTCTAAATCCAAACTTTGGAGCCACGGGTCATCCCATTCGACGCCCTCTTCCTCAGCGAACGTCTCCAGCAACCATTTCTTCGCGACCCAATCAAGTCGATCCGTGAGTAACATTGGATCCGCTTCAAGTACGTTGAGGGTATCCTCCCACTCGGTGAGCACCCAGTCAGTTTCAAGTCCTGCAATTTCACCGAGATGCTTCTGTGCGAGTGCGAGGTACTCACGCTGATGGTCGATAGCAGACATCGCTTTTCCTTCTGCCGTCATTACCATCCAACGATACGTTTGATCATGTGATACAGTTTTGATGGTATCAATCGGGTTGACGAGTACTAGACTCTCTGGAATCCTCTGCTGTTCAATCAAGGCAATCACGAGTGCCGTTGTGCCGACCTTGAGTGCCGTTGCGTATTCGGACATATTTGCATCCCCAGCAATGCCGTGCAATCGACGGTATTTGGATGCATCGGCGTGGGGTTCATCTCGCGTGTTGACGATAGGACGATTGTGCATCGTATCCACACTCGCCTCGACGTGAAAGAAATCGGATCGTTGGGACAACTGATAGTGTCCTGGGGTTGCGAGTCCAGCTTCTGTTTCAATGCCGATTTTCCCTGCGCCTGCGAAGATCTGGCGTGTGATAAAGAACGGCATGATACCTTGCTTAAGCGTTTCAAAGGGTACTTCGCGTGCCATCAGATAGTTATCGTGGCACCCGTAACTATGCCCATGGAAATCGGTATTATTCTTGTATAAGAGCACTCGTTTCCCGAGTTTCTCGCTGCGTGTTTCGGCACACCGTTGAAGGATACGTTCGCCGGCTTTATCGTGTGCGACGAGGTCAAAGAGGCTACTGCATTCAGGCGTTGAATACTCTGGATGTGCATGGTCGTTGTAGAGCCGTGCGCCATTGGCAAGGATGTGATCGCTCTTGATCTCAGCGAAAGAGAGCCGTTCTTTAATATTGCGTTTCCGATCGCGCTTTTCCTCTTCCTTCTCATCCGGATGATTGGAAAGCGTGTTCGCTCGAAAGCCGCGTTCATCCCGAAACGGATCTTCGCCGCTGTAGTCCCAGACAGGTCGAAAATCTTCTTGTCGGTAACTTTTTACCAGTTCAATTGACTGCTTGACAGCATCAAGGTGCGCTTCATTTTCGAGTGTTATTCCGTATTCAGTTTCGATTCCAAAAAGTCTTTCCATTTTTTAAACTACGAGCCTCTGGACTGCGCTCCATTGCATTACGCGCAGGTTTCTGGTGAGTCTACAACCATTATAAGAATTTGTACGGTATACCATCAAAACCATAGCCCGTAACATTGTCCCGCAAGCCTATAGAGGCTTGCGATAGGAGGGCGGATTTAAGAAAGACACGTCAAAGTCTAAACCTACGTTATTCTCCCGCAAGGTATAATTAAAAAACCTAAATGACGCGTGATCCAGAGGCTTTGTGGCGCTCCTGTTTCTCAGTCTTGATAGGCGTAACTTTGACGACATTCGCTGGATCATAATCAAGGAGCTTAAGCCAGTCTTCCGTTGCCTCAGTTGGCGGGAAGATTTCGCTTTCGCCATACTCTGCAGCGAGTGCGTCTAACAGATCAGCACGTGTGATACCACTCTCTTTCTCTGGGTTCTGAATCGCACGCTTGAGTGCGGACTCCTTCGCCCGCTGCACAATCGACTCAATAATTGCACCGCTGCAGAGATGTCCTTTATAGAGGATATCGCGTCTGCCACTTCTGAGAGAAACTTCGAGGAATCGGTTGTCTTCGTCCTCACGGAACATCTCATCAACAGCCTGTGCGATAAGATCTGCAACGGCTTTCTCAGCCGGGATAACCTCAGGTGGTGCTTCACCTTCTGCTGTTTCGGTATCCTTCTCTGCATCAAGGAGTGAAGCAATAGGTAGATCGGGGGTGAGGTAAATGCGGAAGATATCCTTCGCAGCCTCTGCATTTGGACGGGTTACTTTAATTTTCCTATCGATACGTCCTGGACGTAAAATGGCAGGGTCAATCAGGTCAGGACGGTTTGTCGCCAAGATAATGACGACATCCTGTAGAGATTCGATACCGTCCATCTCCGCACAAAACATCGGGACAAGTGTGTTCGAGATACTATGGGATCTGAGTGCACGCCGAGTGCCCAATATCGACTCCGCCTCATCTATAAAGACAAACGCCAGCTTGCCATCTTCTTTTTTCTCCCGGGCAATCTGAAAAATCTCTCGCACCTTCCGTTCAGATTCACCGAGCCACATATTGAGAATCTCAGGTCCTTTGATATGCAGGAAACAGCTTTCAACGTCCTCACCGCTTTCCCTTCGGAGGCGTTGGGTTAAGTTGTAAGCGGTCGCTTTTCCGATGAGCGTTTTTCCGCATCCCGGCGGTCCGTGGAGGAGGAAGCCTTTCGGTGCACTATACTGGAACCGTTCAAAGAGTTTGGGATGTAGAATCGGAAGTTCAATCGTGTCCTTAATGCGTTGGATAGTACTGTCAAGCCCGCCGACCTTGGACCAAGGTATATTCGGCACTGCCTCAAGCGCGTAAGCGTCCGTCTCTTGCGAGGCGATGTATTCAACGGCAACACGGAAATTCGAGTCAATCCGAACCTCATCACCGGGCTTCAGTTTCATATCTACGAGGTCTGTGGAGCGTTCAAGGATGACAGATTGAGCGTTTGGTTCTTGTCCGATACGGAGCCGTCCATCTGGCATAACATCGGCTATTTTCGCAATAGGACCCGCATCATTGTATCCGAGTTCGCCGACAACGACAAAAGCGTCGTTCAACAGGACGCTGAACCCTTTTTTAAGGTCAGCCCCTTCAAGTTCTGGGTCAACATTTGCGTAGTATTCGGAGCCACCGACGATGACACGGGCAATGTCCTCTTTAGGCAATCCGAGCAAGGTTCCAATCCGATTCGCGGGTGCGGTGAGTTTCTCAATCTGCTCCTCCATTTCCGCGTGGATACGGAGTGCCTCCTGCTGAATCGAGTGGACTCTCTCCTGAAATTCACCTTCATCGTTGAGAATAGAGCGACGGAGTTCCATGAGCCACCGACGGCGTCGGTCATCTACTGGCGTCTCGGTAATAATATGGTGAATTAACTGCAACGAATAGCCAGAACTCATTGCCTCCTCTTCGGGAGTGAGTTCCTCTTCAAGTTCCTCGTCATCTTCAATAAACAGGTCGTTCCCATCGGGACCCAGACCAGCAGTTTTAGGATTCTTCTTATCGTACATTTGAACGTCTCCTCAGACAGCAGGGGATGACTTTACGATAGAGTTTACCACATTTTCCACAATTTTGCGAGTATTTATTCAGATTCCGCTTAAATTGGGTCTACTGCGATAATTTTCAATAGTTTAGCACAATTCGCAACACAAAAGCAAGGAAAAAAGGAGTTTAGGTAGAATTTCGTCTGTGGTGGAACGATTAACTTGACTTCCGTCAGTCCGTATGTTAGGATAGTGCCGGGATTCGGAGATCCTTTCTACAAGAAATCTGCGAAGTAAATAGGAGCAGCATTCTTATGACACTCATATCTCTTTTAGAAAACTCAATCCAGCACTACGGTAGTAAACCGGCATTGGCACATAAACCGAAAGGTGGCACCTATCAAGACATCTCTTACGCTGAACTCGGTGAATCAGTGGACGCTTTCAGTAAAGGATTAAATGCCTTAGGGGTGCAAAAGGAAGATCGGGTCGCGCTTCTCTCCGAGAACCGTCCGGAATGGGCAATCACGGATTTTGGTAGCCTCAAAGCCGGTGCGGTAACCGTGCCGATGTTCTCAACGCTGACTGCGGCACAGGTCGGTTATATCCTTAAAGATTCCGGATCAAAAATTATCTGCGTCTCCACAAGTAGGCAGTTGGAGAAAGTAACCGCTATCCGAGATGAGGTGCCGACACTTGAACAGATAATTGTCTTTGACCCGATTGAAGGTGAATGCCCAGAGGGTGTTATCCAATTTGAGGAAGTCTGTGAACTGGAAGGACAAGGAATCGGGGTTAGAAACCCCTCCTACGCGAACGAAGACGACATCGCAACGATTATCTATACTTCGGGAACAACAGGAGATCCGAAGGGTGTCATGCTGACACATGCGAATTTCATTTCAAATCTACAGGCATGTAAATCACTGATTGAGGTCAGTGATACAGATGTGTTGTTGTCGTTCCTGCCGTTATCGCATGTATTTGAACGACTCGGTGGGCATTACGTGCCACTGTTCTCCGGTGCGCAGGTGGCTTATGCGGAGAGCACGTTTACGGTCGCACAGAATATGCGGGAGATCGCTCCGACGGTGATGCTCAGCGTTCCAAGACTCTATGAAACAATGCACGATAGGATTCTGCGTGCTGTGCAGGAAGGCTCATCGCTGAAACAGAAGATTTTTCATTGGGGTGTTTCAGTCGGTTCGTCCGTCAGTTCAGCGATCCAGCAGGGGCAAAAACCGTCTGCGATTCTGCAATTACAACAGAATATCGCCGACAAACTGGTTTTCGCGAAATTGAAGGCAGCGACAGGGGGTCGGTTGCGCTTTTTCGTCTCAGGTGGCGCAGCGTTACCACAATCGATCGCCGAATTTTTCCACGCGGCGGGGATACTGATTTTGGAAGGGTACGGCTTAACAGAGACCTCACCTGTCATCAGTATGAACCACCCAGCACAATGGAGGTTCGGAACCGTTGGTGTGCCTGTCCAGGGTGTAGAGGTACAAATCGCTGAAGATGGTGAGATTTTAACTCGCGGTCCACACGTCATGAAGGGCTATTTTAACAACGAATCGGCGACAGCAGAGGTTATTGATGGAGAGGGTTGGTTTCACACAGGCGACATCGGTATCATTGATGAGGACGGGTTCGTTAAAATTACTGACCGGAAGAAGAACATCATTGTGCTCTCCAACGGCAAGAACGTCGCAC
The DNA here is from genome assembly GCA_965232545.1 of Candidatus Poribacteria bacterium. Lineage (GTDB taxonomy): Bacteria > Poribacteria > WGA-4E > WGA-4E > WGA-3G > WGA-3G. The sequence goes on along the minus strand of OZ246979.1, from coordinate 3,891,015 downwards.
CGCAACCGATAGAAAGCGAGTTGGTGCAAAGTCCCTTCATTAACCAGATTCTGTTAGTCGGCAACGAACGCAAGAATCTCGCGGCACTGATCGTTCCCAATTTTGATGCGCTCAAGGCGTGGGCGGCAGAGAATAACGTTGCGACGGATGACCTCGCGACGACGCTTGAAACGCGTGAGGTGCAACAACTGATTCAAGGCGAAATCCGGAGCCGTTTAACCGATTTTGCGGACTTTGAACAGGTACGCCGGTTCACACTGCTTGAAAAGGAATTTTCTCAAGAAGCCGATGAGATGACACCCACGCTAAAGTTGAAGCGGAACGTTATTATAGAACGATACGGCGATGCGATTGCGGAAATGTATCCAGAGGACGCTTAATCTATATCCTCATCATAAGTTATTGAAAAGTTAGCCCGTGTTGCCTTCTTTTTTTGCCTTTTCAGCCGCTATAACCTGTAATCTTTTTAATAACTCTGTCTTGTTTTGAGATGGATACAAGTACGAATCAGCAGCAAGGAATTCTATGAGCTCATTTTGATTGCGTCTCTGATCCAATTCAACAAAGGTGTGAACTTGCGGAATGTCCGCAAATCTTCCAACAAGTTGACTGCGTAAAGCTTCAGGGGTAATATTTGGCCCCTCTCGCCTGAGTGCTATACGGTCCGTTGCAGACTGCCAGGGATCTATTTGAGGCGGGTGCTGATGCGGCTGGACATTATCGCTTTGCCAGTCGAAGCCATCGTCTTGTGTTTCCACGTTCTCCCCAACTGGAACTTGAGTGTTTACCGTCTCACGACTTGAAGCCCCTATCTCATTCACTTCACCGGCATTTTCAAAAGATAAATCGGAACGTTCATCTTCGGGCAGTGGCTGCTGAGTGTTATTAACAGTATTGGGTGCTGCAGTGGATGAGTCCCGGGTTTCCTGTACAACTTAAGGAGTATCCGCCCCTCTTCGCATTGTTTGCATTAATATTTGAAAATGCAGTCGAGGTGCTACTTGTAACCCATGCACTCGCGCCTGCAACGCCCCCACATGTGTAAGCTGGGAAAGGAACAAGGATAACGATCGAAGAAATAACCGTTGTGAGAATTGTCAGAAATTTCATTCAGGTAACTCCTCAGAGTTTAGGAAAGTAAAGGGATCAATGCCTCTGCCTTCAGTTGAATTGATATCAATTAAACGCACACCAGCGGGGGGAAGGTCGAAAGGGTCTCTTCGATCCCAATTCACATCGCCAGCCCCAAGAGCCCTCGTAATCATCTCGACCCGCCCACCTTCAGGATGTTCGACTTCTTTCCATTCAACATAGAGTGTGTTTAGGTAATGTGCGCGAACCTTGTGAGTGTCGTGATCTATCGAACCGCCCGCAAAGTCCCGCGCGCCCTGTCGCCAAAGTTTTACAAGCACATGGTCTATCAACTTATGGTCATAGGACCAATCGTTTTGCTCGTTTTCAGGATAATCCCAATACGGTGTGAGCGGATACCCATCTGGGGTTGTTTTGAAATCCTCTGGTTCAGAAACTTCCGTTTCTATGGGAATCTCCAATACATCCGTGGAAACCGTAAGATCCGTGTCGTCTGTAGACGATACATCTATCTCTTCAACCGCGAGGTCGTAGGTGTGTGGATCATCGGTTGTTGGTGTATCTGTTTGTTCTACAAAGTCGATGTCTGAGGTCTCGGGTCCCTGGTTATGTTGAATGGGTGAGATAGGTTCCGACTGTGACAACGCCGCTTTCGTTTTCGCGACCTCTTTTTCAGAAATGTGCTTGACGTGTTCCAGATAAAGAAACCCGCACACGACAATGAAAACAAAAAAAAGAAGTCCGCCGATTAAGCATCTCTGAAACATTGTGTGCCTCCATTTCATGTTTACTCCACAAGAGACAGATTTTTCGACTTTACTATAATATGTGCTGTCATCTCCGAAATGTTAACTTTTTTTATATCGCATGTTTGCGGAGTTTCATCATCGCGACTTTTTCGACTTGAGAAATCCACACATGCGATTTCCCAAATCGGTCACCTATCGCGCGGAGCGTAAGCGGAGGTCCGTTGAGCCCATGCCGCAGAGAGACCACTTCGCGCTGAAGAGATGTGAGACGAGACAGGAGTTGATCCACTGTTAACTTGACCTCAACTTCAGCAAACCCCGGGTCAATATCGTCAAGAGTATCACTGAGCGTCAGTGCCTCCTCCGAATCGGGAAGCGGGGCATCCAGACTCTCAAGGTCTGTTCTGAACATTCACGAAAACAACGCACATGTTCAACAGGGAGGCGATTGAAGAGATGTATCCAGAGGATGCTTAGCGCCAGTTTTAACATCAGAATTTACGCAATGGGTCATGAATTGCGCTACTACGAACCACACCGTTTTTGAGAAACGGACGTATTTCCAAAGTGTATCTGTTGGGAGTAGAGAACCTTTATCGCCTATCTGCGTAAGTCCTACTTTTGATCGTTGCCCACAGAGTTGACAACTTCCTTTTCGAGGAAATAGCCAATGGCCTTGGGGCCCACGAAGGGACCACCGCCAATTTTAAGTTATCAGCAAGCACAACACCCGCACCTCCATCAGCATTCATCACGTAGAGACTATAAAGGCCAGCACGTTTTGATGAATAGGCAATCTGCCGACCACTCGGAGACCACGTTGGATGTGTGTCCGTGAATTGGCTGTTCGTCAGATTTCGTTCCTTTCCACCGTTCACATTTATGGTGTAGATGTCCCAATCTTTGTCGCGGTAAGACGCAAAGGCAATCCGTTTTCCATCTGGAGACCACGCAGGTTGTGTATCCCACTTTGGAGAGTCAGTAACTCGCCTTATGTTTGTGCCGTCGGCATTCATAATGAAGATATCCGATCCGAAAATACGAGTCGATTCAAACGCGATCTGCTTCCCATCTGGAGACCAAGTCGGATAGTTGTCCAACGCTCGATGGTCGGTGAGTTGTGTTTGATTCGTCCCGTTGATGTCCATTACATAAATTTCTACGTTTCCATCTCTTTCCGAGACGAAGGCAATGTGTCGGCCATCTGGAGACCAAGCAGGGTTGCTATCAGGTGCGGGATGTTGGGTTAGGTTTATAGGGTGCCCCCCCTTTACATTTATTACATAGATTTCTGGATGCCCAACCCGTTCTGATTCAAATGCGATCTGCCGACCATCTGGAGACCAAGTGGGTTCCCCGTCGTATCGTTCATGGTGGGTAAGCTGTTGGATATTCTTACCGTCAGCAGTCATTACATAAACATCTGCTTTTTCAAAAGAATTCCCAGAGGTAAAAGCGATTTGCGCTGCAGCATACGGCATCATACCTATCCATGCGACAATCCCCCCAAAGACAAGCAGACTTTTCTGTAGATTTTTCGGTTGTTTCAATGGGTAGAAAAACATATCTACTTCCTCCAGCATAGATTTTTTTGGTTTGGGTCCCCATTATCATTCTGAAACGATAAAGCCATGAAACTTCTGTCTATACAAAGCCTTACACATCTACCGATTTAGAATCCCGATATACCTTTACCCAGCTCGTCATAATTGCTGAATCTTGAGGTTCCATCAATTTTTTAAAAAGATATGGCCATCTTTGGAGTGCCACCTCACATTCAAAATCATCAGGCCCCTCTGGCAAAGGGCTGCCGTGCTCACGTATGCTTCTAACGGCGCAGTGCCCACAGTATCCACTGAACACACAAGAATTGCATTTCGGTAAAGTCTCACTCGCAATCCCTCTCAGCATTTTTGCCGAGTCAGAGGTAATCACTTCGTCGTAGGTATGGGTCATTACATTACCGAATTTCATCAAGTCTATAGACCGACCGAGATCACAAAGGAAAATATCGCCCCATTGATCAACTGTCAGCATCGAAGTTCCTGCACCACACGGCCTTTGCATACACATGAAATCCTGTGTATCAAACAAAACATTTTGCAACATCACCATGGTGTCCCCTTCCATGAAGAACCTTCCATTCCTGTTAATCTCCAGTATGTATTCTAAGCCTTTTTTCCAAAAATCAACATATTGGTTAGGCGCGAATTTGAGTGGATACGCCCGCTCATGTGGCCCCTGCACACTAACATATTTTAGGTATACACCTGGTAAATCCAACTCAAGGTATTGATCTATGAGTTCTTTTTCATAACCGATGTGATTAACCGTCAGAACCGGCATAACATTGACATGAAGTCCATATTCCTGCTTCAACTTTTTAACCCAATAGATGACTTTTTGGTACATACCTTTGCCACTTGCGAAAAATCGCTGTTTGTTATTAATGGATTCTGGACCATCAAGAGAGCTGCCGAGGGAAATATTACCGCGATTTTTGATGTCTTGGGCAATCTCATCATTCATTAAGGTCATATTTGAGACGATTGTGAATGTCAGGTTTTCAATGTCAATTTGCTGTGCTTTCTCCATCGCATAGTCCATCCCCTTCTGAATTAAATCATAACGGATAAGCGGTTCTCCCCCCTGGAAGTGTATTTCTCGAGGACCACCGACTTCTGGAACGGATAGAAAGAAGTCCATCGTCTGGTAGAGGATTTCTTCGTTCATATCCCAACTTGCATCTGTCGCGAGTTCTGATTTGGAATGGCAATAGGTGCATCTTGCATTACATCGATTGGTTGGCACCAATATTAATGTCTTTGGAACACCTACGAGGTGTGTATACCTATTACGAACAGTTTGAACAACATTAGGGAGATTGTGTTCAGTTAAGATAACTCCGAGACCTTCCAAGCTTGCATAGAGTTCAGGGGACTCTTCCACTCTTTCCTCTAAGAGTAACTGGAATTCTTGATCGTCCAAAATAACCCAAGCACTATGTCTCATTGTCACTAAATTCTTGTTATCAGCAAGTGGATAGGTAAAGTATTCATTTACCCGATACTGCTGCTTGAGAGTCCTGGGATTGGCTTCAGAAATCATTTCAAATTGGGTAAACATCGGGTCTCCTTTATAGTAAAGCCCACAATTAATTTTACACTGCGGAAGGCGAGGTTAGGAAACCTCGCCAGCGGCGGTGGCGTGCACACGGGTTAGGTAATCCAACCCCTACGAAAACTGTAAACATATTTTCGGACTCTACAATAATAAATACGAACACTTCAATACCCCTTTATCCACGCTCATCTTTGAATATAGTAAAATCTAAAATTACCTATACACTGGCGAGGTTAAGAACCTCTCCAGCGGCTCGTAATATGCAGAACCTCATGGAAAAATTGCGTAAGTCCTAATATTAGATAGATTGCTATCTGCTCTGTTTGATTGCTCCCCATAGTGTTACCGCCTTTCCTACTGCAGACACTGCCAGAGACGTTGGCTGCCAAGAAGGCAACTGATCGTCTTTACTCTTATTCTGGGTGAGGTTAACCGGGTTGGAGCCATCAGCGTTCATTATGTAAATGTCAAAATGATGATCGGAGCGGTCTGACATAAAGGCGATTTGCGCACCATCCGGAGACCAAGACGGAAAAGTGTCCATCGCTATGTTCTGCGTCAGTTGGAGGGTATTCGTCCCATCAGGATTCATGACATAGATTTCAAAATTTCCATCGCGGTCGGAGGAAAAAGCGATTTGCGCACCATCCGGAGACCAAGACGGAAAATCATCTGTCGCCCATGGGTTATTCGTCAGTTGAATAGGGGTGCCGCCATTAGCATCCATGACATAAATGTCAAAATCTCCATCGCGGTCGGAGGAAAAAGCGATTTGCGCACCATCCGGAGACCAACTAGGGCCCTGGTCCCATTTCACATTTTTGGTAAGATTGGTAGGGTTACCCCCATTCACATGCACGGCATAAATGTCAAAATCTCCATCGCGGTCTGATATAAAGGCAACTTGTGCACCATCCGGAGACCAAACGGGCCCGGCATCTACCCCTCCTACGTTTTTCACCAACGGAATGGGATGAGAACCATCAGCGTTCATGACATAAATTCCAAGGCTACCATCTCGGTCTGAGCTGAAGGCGATTCGCGTCCCGTCCGGAGACCAGCAAGGACTCGTGTTCAATCCTCGCTCGTTCGTGAGCCTGACGAGGCTCTTCCCATCGACACCTATCACATAGATATTAAATCCATGAGGGAAATCCCGATTTGACTGAAAAGCAATCTTCATAGCAACAACAGGGACTGTACTTGCCGATGTGATGAGAAAACTCACGGATAGGGTAAAAAACCACCTCCGTAAATACAGTCCTATTCGTTGAGAAAATTTGGGCTTCATGATTTCGTTCCTCTTTGGTGAATATGTCTGTTCAGTTAGGCAACAATAAATCGCTGCCTAACTGAACAGACAACAGAAGTGAATAGAATTTCTAGCCATCAGCGCAGAAATCAATTTCCCGATACTGTGGATTGACAAGATTGCGATTAACTTCAAAAATCATTTCAAATTGCGTAAACATCGAATATCCTTTCCCAAAAATCATCTGCGTTCAGACTGGAAATCCAATCTTTTAGGTTTGGATGCTATGACGTTTGGCTTACTTTCTATTTAAGCTGCTTGATTGTTCCCCAGAGCGTTACCAGTTTCCCTTCGGTGGAAATTGACAGTGGTATTGGCTGCCAGGCGGGGAGTATATCGTGCTCAAACCAACTTCGAGTGAGGTTAACCGGGGCAGAGCCATCAGCGTTCATCACGTAGATCTCATAACTGCCATCTCTGTCCGTGGTAAAAGCGATTTGTGAGCCATCGGGAGACCAGCAGGGATAATCATCGTCTCCTTGGTTTTTCGTTAGCTGAATGATATTGTCGCCATCAGGGTCCATGACATAGATTTCAAAGTCGTCATCTCTCGCTGAGGCAAAGGTGATTTGCCTTCCATCCGGAGACCAGGAAGGATACCAGTCGTCTCTTGCTGGATTTCGTGTTAGGTTGATGGGGTTGGAACCATCAGCATTCATCACGAAAACATCAAAAATGCCGCGATTTCTCGTTGAGGCAAAGGTGATTTTCTCACCATCCGGAGACCAAGAAGGAGATCTGTCTATTCTTGGATTTTGTGTTAGGTTGACAAAGTTAGAGCCATCCGCGTTCATGACATAGACATCATAGATGCTATTTTTCTTTGAGGCAAAGGTGATTTTCTCACCATCCGGAGACCAAGAGGGTTCAAGATCTATTGTATGTAGGTTGTTAGTCAGTTGAATGGTATTGTCCCCCTTGGTATCCATGACATAGATGTCATAGTCGCCATCTCTGTCCGAAGCAAAGGCGATTTGTCTTCCATCCGGAGACCAGGCGGGGCTAAAGTCCGATGCCTGCCCTTTGGTGAGTTGGATGTTTTTTTTCCCATCGGCATTCATCACCTTGAGATCATATCTAAACGTTTCACCGCGCATTGTTAGGTAGGCAATCTTTGTAGCATCAGCGGGTGCATGACGTGCCGATGCGATGAATAGAGCCATCAATAAGGTAAAAAGTCCCCTCTGTGAACAGAGACCCCTCACGATTCGCTGAGAAAATGTTGGTGTCATGGTTCTATCCTCTTTAGTTAGTGCAGCGGATTGGTTACGCACCCCTAAATCGCTGCGTAACCAATCCGATTAAGAGTGTTAGACAGCGTTTCTAGCCTTTAAGGGCAGAAACCGCCATCTGTTCTACATAGACCGTTCTCCGGATTTGGTTTCCCACACCCAGCCCACTGCGCATCATTTGTGGCATAGCAGGAGTCAATTACCGGACAATCTTGCGTGTAACCACAATTGATAAGTAGTGCTTCTGCAAGGCGAAAATAAGCCCCTGTTTTTCCTGAAACGCTAAGATTTCAAATGCCTGAAGGATATCCTGGGGGCTGTATGTGGGTTCTAATTGTTCAATAATTTCATCATTCGCATACTGACTACAACGTTCAAGGATATCCCAAATCAGTGAATTGATTTCTAATACTTGACGCGCGTCAATATCCACAAGGTAGAGGGAATCTCCTGAAGCAAATTTGTGTAACTGATGAGTGGATTTGGGAAGATTCAACATACAACCCCCTTACTCTCCCTTGGCAAACGGATTTTCGTGCCTACAAGAGAACGATTTCTTCAATTTAAATTTTTGATAAATCGCGTAATCTCTTATATATATTAACCCTCAAACGAAAAAGTTAAGAGTAAAATTGCATTTTTTCGGAAAATTAGAAAAAATTAGTCGATTTTTAATAAAATTTCGAGGATTTACACCATTAATGATGTCGTAGCAGTAAATAGAAACTTTTTAGCAACACCCCATCGCTATCAATTATTGAAGCACTTACATTAAATATGTGCTGAAATTTATGAAGTGTCAACTTTTTTTTCAAAGGTATCCATGGGAGTGTAAGTTTCCTACATAGTACTCCAAGAAAAAGCCCAGAGGGGCCAAAGATTTCTGACCTATGGGGCTTAGATGTCGGGAGAGCTCTCCTATAAAGATATTGTCCTTGCTTGCAATTGCTTTTTGATAAACTCGTTGAACTGCGTGTCGTTAAGAGTATATTGCTGGGGAGGCTGCGGCAAGAACAATTGGTGCGTCTGGGTCAAGTCACACGCGCGGATTATGAGTATAAGCAGAATGGGATAACTCCGGTCTTCATGTTTACGGAGACACTACGGAGGGGCGGTCAGTGGAGATTCATGAGCGTCGGACAACGGTGGATTGGGCTGAAGAGGTGAAGGTGATTTTGGAGATGCCCGGTGCGGTTAGGAAACCGCACCTACCGGGCCTGGGGGAAAATCAGGATTATCGAATTTAAATTCTGAATCATCATAAAGTTTGTTCTACAATCGAAAATCTTTTTGTTAAAATCCTATTGAAAGATCTTCAATCAGAAATGATATAATTTCTGAAATGCCAACTTTTTTATTTTGCGTGTTTGTGGAGTTTCATCATTGCGGCTTTTTCGATTTTAGAAACCCATTCATGAGATCTTCCGAAACGATCACCGACGGCGCGGAGACTCAGGGGAGGTCCGTTGAGCCCATGCCGTAGACAAATCACTTCGCGCGCGATAGGGGAAAGTTGGGACAGGAGTTGATCCACTGTTAACCTGACATCAACTTCAGCAAACCCCGGGTCAATATCGCCAAGCGTATCACTGAGCGTCAGTGCTTCATCCGAATCGGGAAGCGGTGCATCCAGACTCTCAAAGGTCTGTTCTGAACATTCACGAAAACAACGCACATGTTCAATCGAACACCCCATCGCCGCGGCAATCTCTGTGTCCGTCGCGCCCTCCCCCAGTTTCCTGGAGATGCGGCGAAATTTGTTCACCGAACGCCGCAGTGGGCTTGGAAGATGGAAAAGTGTTTCTGCCTTATTGAGATAACAGAGGATCTCGCCCAAGATAAAATGCCGGGCAAATGTGGCGAGCCTGCCACGGGAAGGGAGATATTGATCTACCGATTTAATGACCCCTATCACGCCCTGACTGAAGAGATCTTTCACATCAACACCGCAACCTGCAAAACCAAATGCCATTGATTTCACAAGCCGCAGATGTGAGAGCACGAGCCGCTCGCGGGCTTCATCTGTTCCCTGAAGCGCGCATGCCTGCTCTTCCTCAAGACTCAACATCGGCGTAGAAGATATGAGACGTTCACATTCTGGATAAAGTTGGTGAGGTTGAGAGAAGTCGAGTTTGTTTCTCATGACTTGCTCCTTTTGGTACTTTTTGGAAGTAAAGGAGTAAATCATTGAGAAGTTTATCCTTTACCTCTTAATTGCACGACATGTTATTCTTTTTCTGCATCTGAGATTGCTACCTATCACCTATTGCCGACTGGCAAGGTGCGTCAGTCTCCGTTTAAAAGATTCAAAATCCAGTCCCTCGCTGACGCGCGGGACGTTTTCGTTCACACCTAACGACCTGAAGAAAGTATACCACACCCTCTGAGGGTGGATGGCTACCGAAAATTGTCCAAAACTCACTCAAGGTGCCATTACAGCAAGTCCCTCTTTGATTATCTCGATTGTGGCAGGGGTTTCGCACATCGGCTCGCCATCGGCATACAATAGCATGGGGGTGTCGGTCTCGATTGTTAACGTGCGGGTCTGGTGCATGGATACAGCAGGATGCGAAACATGTCCACCCCAGAAAAGTGTTACCAGTAGCCGTAACACCGTTAGCGCGGAAACTGGACGGATAATACAGACATCGAAAAGCCCATCGTCGATGCGAGCGTTCGGCACAATCTGGAATCCGCCGCCGTATCGGTTTGTGATGCCCGTTGCCGCGAGGAGGAGCGGTCCCTCGTGGACACCGAAATCGCCCTCAAGACGCACAAACGGTGGTTCGTAATAGAAAAGCGTCTCCACCGCGGCGTAAGCATAGGAGGCAGTGCCTGCAAACAGCGGTGTTCCTTTCGCTGCGCGGCGACTCACTTCCGTATCGTAACCGCAGGTCGCAATGGTGATAAAATGGTTGTCGGTTCTCAGTTCTCGGTTGTCAGAGTCGCGAGTGGAACTCGCTCCTACAGAAGAGACTGCTGACTGCTGACCGCTATGATAGCAACATCCTAAATCCACGTGGATAGGCGTGCCAGATAAGAGGGTTGCGATCGCGGCTTCGGGTTTCAGCGGCACCCCGACTGCTGCGGCAAAATCGTTGCCACGCCCACACGGAAGCACACCTAAAGTTACATTTGGAACCGTCGCGATGCCGTTGACGACTTCATGGAGCGTCCCATCGCCACCGCACGCAATCACGGATCGAATTCCATCAGAGGTGGCTTCTTGCGCGAAACGCTTGGCATCCCCAGATGCCGACGTGAACATCAGTTGCCCCTGAGCTCCAGATTCAGTAAGGGCAGCATACGCCTGTTCAGCAACGTTTTTCGCGTGTCCCTTACCGGAAATGGGGTTTGCGATGAGGACAAAATTGTTCATTGATTTTAAGGGTTATCAGTTATCGGTTGTCGGTTGTCGGTCACAGATCTACCACTCATTCTGACATTCTTCAGTAAAGCGGTTAACATCTTCTTCACGCGAACAGTTATATCAATCAGCTCAGCATATTGATCCAGGGTAAGGTATTTGAGATCACGAGCAAGAAGAATAAGGTACTCTGTTTCACTTGCTGATCCCATTGCTATTTGAAGAAAACGCGCGAAGTCAGCAGAGCTCCCTCTTCCACAACCTTCAGCGATGTTTGTCGGTATTGAGGCACACGCTCGACGAATTTGGCTTATCAATCCATATATTTCTTCACGTGGAAACTGCGATGTTAATTTGTATATTCTCAAAGTTAAATCATGTGATTTTTTCCACACCTGTAACTTCCTAAAATCCTGCATACTTACTCCTCCAACTACTTAATCACCGCGATTTTGCCGATTCTTTTTTCGGTATCAAATTCCAGGACATAGATATAGATACCGGTTGATACGTCTGCGGTGTTATTACTCGTAAGCCACCACTCCTTACGGTTGTGATCCTGATCAGTCACATCCAATGTTTCAAGCAATTCACCACCCACGGTAAAGAGCTGGATGCGTGTGCCGGCAGGCAATCTATCAAAAGTGATTGCTCCTTTGTCAGCGATGCTCGGACGCACCGGATTTGGATAGACCCGTACCTGCGTCAGATCCGACACTGCCGCTCCGATCACATCAAGCGGTATTTCAAGCGGACGCGTCGCAGCGCGGATAGGATTTTCATCAATATCGACGACGTTGGACACGGTAATCTCATACTGATCCGTTGTATCCGTAAGCGATTTCCCGAAGTGCTCAAGCAGGTTGTCTGTATCAAACGCCAAGAGTGCGCGTCTGCCCATCCGGTCCCGGATAGCAGACACCGGACTCACACCGCCAATCCGTTTCTCGGCTCGTAAAACATACCGATTCTCGTCCCCAATCCCAGGATCCATCCGACGGTCGAAGGTAACGAGGACCCAAAAATTCCCCCCCATAGAAGAAAGGCTGTCAGCCGTCGGCTGTTGGCTATCAGGAAAGAGATCCTTTTGCTGACGGCTATCCCTCCCTGGGCGGTGATAGGTTGCCCCGATCAGCTGAGGTGGTTCTCGCGGTGTAGCAGAAACAGGCTCGGTGCGTTTCGTTTCGTTCCCTTTTTCGTCCCTCGTCGTGATAGCGTACCAGTAGGTAGTATCCTTCGTAACACGTCTATCGAGAAATCTTGTAACGGTGAGGTTTTCGCCCACCTTTTCATAAGCGTTAGATGCAGGTGTCTCCTTTTTTTCTCCTTGTGCGCGATAGACAGTAAAGTAGCGCGTCTGACCCGACTGTTCGACCTCTGTTTCGTCGTTCTCCTCGGCATCCCATGTAACGTGAACGGCTTTCTGTGTCAGTGGTTTCGCTTCAACATTCCACGGTTTGAGCGTATCAATGGCATCTGGATCTGTTGCGAAAATGGATTCAAGCTGGTAAACACCATCTTCAAGGTTAACGTAAAACTCGTCAAACCCATTTTGATTGAGTTCGTCGGTAAGGAGGACAGGGGTCTCCTCCATCTTTCGGTGCCAGAGTGGCAACATCGCCGTGCCATCCCACTGCATCACATAGAGATTCGGATACGTAGCGATGACCAACCTATTATGACCATCACCTCCCACGTCTGCGATTGCAAGACTGTTCCCGTTTCGTCGATGCGGTGCGATTGCCATAGTCGCGTTACGGGTCCCTTCTGAGTGTATCGCGTAGCCGCGTAACGTGTGCGTAAAGACGTAAAACTTCCAGATCAGCGGTCCTGAAGGGTTATCCGGCAGCGACAGTAGCCCCCCCACAACAAATTCAGGCATACCATCACCGGTGAGATCCCCTGCCGTGAGTTGTGTGATGTCCTTAAGTGGTAGTTGCGTTTGCCACTCAAGACGGAACGTATTACGGATAGAGGTAGATTCATAAACGAAAAGATCTCCTTCGCTATCTGCCGCTACCAATTCCATGCTTCCATCAGCATCAAAATCGTCAATAGCGAAGTTTTGCGCGAATACATTAGAGCCAGCGGATTCGTTAATTAACACAGCCCTCTCGACATAGGTGCTCGTCAAACTGTCGTATTCAAAAACAAGGAGTCGATCGTTGTTGTTATCGGCGCCGATAATTTCTTTTTGTCCATCACCATCCAAATCAGCGACCGTGCCACCGGAGAGAAACGGCGTTTCCCAGATAATCTGGTGCGGGTATCCTCGCGGTGTAAGACTCTCCATGAGGAAGGTTCTCGCATCGTCGGTCGCCAAAACTTCGAGCAAACCGTCGTTATCGGTGTCATCTACCGTCCACGTAACGAACTTTTCGAGATTTGAGAGCCCCTCCACACTCTCAAGGGTATGTGCCAGTTCATATCTTCCGCTTGGAAGGCGTTCATAAACTGCGAGGATAGCCGCCTGCAACTCGGTATCGAGAGTCTCAGAGGACAGTGGACTGCCGACGATTTCGAGTTGACCGTCTCTATCGAAGTCAGCGGTGACGCTTGCGATGTGGAGTGGTGGAATATCGAGAAATTTTTCAGTGAATCCGCTCGGCGAGATATATCCAGCGACAACATCAGTCGTATAAAATGCCCCGCCGTTATCCTCTCTCGTCTTGAGGTTTGTCGTATTCTCTGCTTCAACAAAAAACTGGTAAGTGCCGCGCTCTAAACCTAAAAATAGGAATTGTTCTACGCCAAGATCGGTGGTCTCAATAGGAGCGAAAGGCGCGAGACTCCCCTTTCGCCGGTAATAGAGTGTATTCTGGGTAACATCATCTGTTGCCCATGTAAAAATCGTAAGAGGTCGCTCGCCGTAAAGCGTGTCCGTTGCGGTAAGGGAGATAATTTGAGGGGGTGTTCGGTCTACACTCAATACCACTTGGTCGTGCACCTGTTGCCCATCCGTAGCTGTTGTTGTTAATCGAACAGTGTAAATCCCCTCTGGAACCATTGTGGTATCCCAAACAGCCAACGTCTCACCGATTTTCTGTGCGTTGGAAGATTGTGTGAAAGACGTAAATTCGACGGGAACCGTAGATGCGCCATAACTGAGCTGCCAAGAGTGGAACTTATAGCCGCCTGCGGTCCCAACGACGGTAATTGCATCCGCACCACCGCTATTGGTTTCAGGTGCGAGGATACGTGCCTGTAACACCCCGCTGGCGAGGAGTGCGCGTTCGGCATTGACAGTGCCCGCGCCTACAAATCTTTCATCCAATGCATCGCTATCCTCTTGATAGACTGGATCAGTGGTGCTAATGAGTATGTGTCGTACCTCTTCATGTGTCAGTGCGGGACGTTTGGCGAGGATTAACGCGGCAACGCCAGCCACGTGTGGCGATGCCATTGATGTCCCAGTGAGGAGCCGATATTGGTTATTAATTTGTGTGCTGAGAATTACGTTGCCGGGAGCACCTATGTCTACAGACGCACCGAAATTAGACTGGTAGAACCGTTGCTGATTCTGTTCAGTAGATGCGACAGCGATGACCTTCCGATAGCCCGCGGGAAAAATTGCGGCAGGCTTCTGAGAATTGCCAGCAGCGGCGACCAGGACAGCACCTCGTGCATAAGCGTAATCAATTGCGTCCTGAATAACGAAAGAGCGACGCTTACTGCCCCAACTCATGTTGATAACACTTGCGCCGTTGTCCACGGCATAGACAATCGCAGCGGCGGAGTCATCATCCTGCATTCGGGAACTTCCACCGAGTGAGAGTCCCGCGCGTATTGCCATGAGCGGACATTCCCACGCCACTCCGGCGATACCGATCCCGTTATCAGGCATAGCACCAGCGATACCGGCGACGTGCGTGCCGTGTCCTTTTTCGTCGATCGGCTCGTTATCGCCTTCAAGGTAATCACCCTCCGCTTGCAAATTAGGTGCGTCGGTAAAATCCCACCCATAAACATCATCAACGTAACCGTTGCCGTCGTCATCTAATCCGTTATCAGGCATCTCGCCCGGGTTTATCCACGCTTTGGGTGCCAAATCATCGTGTCTGTAATCGATACCGGAATCAATAATGGCAATTACAACGTTCCTGTCGCCTTTTTCGATCGCCCAGGTTTGCGGCATCTTCATCAGTGGTAGGTTCCACTGCTCAGGATACATCGGATCATTGGGAACGACGGGGTCCGCGAGGGTCGGACGGAGGTAATTATACTCGACAGTCTCAACGAATGGACTCTGTTCGTAAACAGACTTGAGATCCTCGATCGGTGCGTCAGGAGCAAATCGCAACAGATAGATACGTTTCAGGTTAGGATTCAGTGCTGGACGCGCGATATAGGGAAACAGTGGGTGTAAGGATTCAACCTTATGCTGGAGGTGCAGGACAGAGATTGGCGCGTTCGCTTGCAACCGATCAACATCTGAGGCAGCATCTGGGGTCAAACGGATTATTAACTCACCCGGGGTTACTTCGGAAGCGATGTCTGCGAAAGGCAAGTTCTCTGGAGAGGTTTCGGCATCGCGAGCCCAGCTCGCTCCTACAAGGAGGATGGCTATGAATAAAATGCTTAAGTATTTCATAATGGCTATTGGCGTGTTAGCGGTCAGCTGTCTCGGTGTGAAGAACTCACCTCCTGCTTATTATTTCATAGTTGGATGTTATTGTCAATCCCAAAAATTTTATCAGCCCTTTCTATAGACATATCAGCCCTCATGAGGATTAAGAATTTAATCGGGGAATGTAGGTATTCATTGTCTGAATCAGGATTTACTGGATTCAAGGATTTACAAGATTCTGGAGCCTGCTTGATTATAGTAAAAGCGGAAAATCTGTTAGTAGCAACTTGGGTTATAAAATGAAAGAGCCTGTCAGCAGCGTGGAACCGATGACAGGCTCTGTTTATATTTATCCAACGATGGGACTATTCAAAGAGCTGAAGCTCCCCATCCTTGACCATAAGGACAATCGGGTCATATACCGCTTCGCCGTTGGGGTCAAACGAGAAGTTTCCTAAAATCGTCGGGAAATTCATCGTCTGTGCCAGTGCGTCACGAATCGCGGCGGCATCTGCCGATCCTGCTTTCGCAATCGCCGCGGCGAGAATACGGAGCGTCGCATACGACTGTGCTGCCCACGGTTCGGGTTCAATTCCGTATTTTGCTCGATACCTCTGGATGAACTCTTGGTTTCCGGGGATGTTAGACAGACTCGACCACCCCGAAAAAGCGATCGCGCCCTCGGCGGCATCGCCCGCATCTTGGATCTCTTTTGCCGTCAAATCAGGCACAATCAGTTGAATACCGAGATCTCCCGCTTGAATGACAACCTGCGTTATCTCTACTGACAGCGCAGAGATAAAGAGTGCGTCAGGTTCCATACTCATGATATTGGTTAATTGCGCATCAAAATCGGTGTCGCCGGTTTGGAAGGTTTCCTCAGTCAGAATCTCAACACCGCTCGCTTCAAGTGCTTTCTTCAACTCATCGTTGCTACTTACGGAGTAGGTATCGGCGGCATCATATATCAGTGCCACTTTCTCATAGCCCAACTTCTCGTGAGTGATCATCACACCATTGGGATTCGCTATGTCTACAGCGAGACCGGTACGGAAGACATAATCTCCGATGCTGCTCAAACCCGCAGCGGTGGAAACCGAACTAAAAGCGACAACCCCGCTGTCTTGGGCAATCGGAAACGCATCTTCAAGATAATCTGAAATAGCGATACCAACGATAGCAGGTACACCTTGGTCCACCAACTGCTGCACGGCTGCGATCGCGCCCGCTTCGGAACTTTGATCGTCCGCGGGGACGAACGTGAGGCCGGGACCAATGCCGAGGGCGTTAATTTCTTCTTGCGCCAACTCAAAGCCGCGTTTCATTGGGAGCCCATAGGGTTCTGCATCTTTTCCTGTCAGGGATACGACCAGACCAATAGGAATCCCAGTATCCACCACTTCAGGCATTTCAGACACTGCCACTTCAAACGTTTGAAGTTCTCCGTCCTTGACCATAAGGACAATCGGGTCATACATCGCCTCGCCGTTGGGATCAAACGAGAAATTGCCTAAAATCGTTGGAAAATCCATCGTCTGCGCTAACGCGTCACGAATCGCTGCGGAATCTGCCGATTGTGCGTGCGCAATGGCGTTGGCGAGAATATAGAGCGTCGCATACGACTGCGCTGCCCACGGTTCGGGTTCAATACCGTATTTTGCTTGATAATTCTGAACGAAGGTCTGGTTTCCGGGTGCGTCAGACATACTCGACCACCCCGAAAAAGCGATCGCACCCTCGGCGGCATCACCCATTTGTTGTATTTCGTCGTTGGTTAAATCCGGAACAATAAAGTGAACAGTAGCAGGAATACCGATTTCTCGCCCTTGAACAACAATCTGCACCATCTCTGACGACAGAGCAGAGATAAAGACGGCTTCAGGTGCCATGTCCATGATACTGGTTAATTGTGCAGAAAAATCGGTATCACCAGTTTGGAAGGTTTCCTCTGTCAAAACCTCGACTCCGCCTGCCGCAAGTGCTTTCGTTATTTCCTCGTTGCTACTTGTGGCGTAGGTATCCGCGGCATCATAGATCGTCGCCACTTTTGTATAGCCGAGTTTCTCGTGCGTCGCCATCACACCACCCGGATTCAGTATATTTGTGGCGATACCGGTCCGGAAGACATAATCCCCAATTGAGCTTAAACCCGCAGCGGCGGAGATCGAACTAAAAGCGACCACTCCATTCTCTTGCGCGATCGGAAAAGCCTGCTCAAGCTGTGTTGAGATACCAACCCCGACGATGGCAGGGACACCTTGATCGACCAATCCCTGGACGGCGGCAACCGCGCCCTCTACGGTGCTATGAGTGTCCACAGGGACGAACGTGATGTTCGCATCGGTGAGCATATTAATCTCTTCTCGTGCCAACTCAAAACCGCGTTGCATCGGGAGCCCATACGGTTCGGCAAAGGGTCCTGTCAGTGCTACTGCCATACCGATCGGAACCTCTCCATCCATCATTTCAGGCATTGTCGTTGTGTCGTCAGGCACCATCGGTGCGATCTTTTCGCAACCTGAAAGCCCGACTGTCAAAGCAATAATCGCGAATACAAACGCGAATGTTATGATTCTTTTTACGTTCATGTGAAATCTCCTTATATTATTAACTACTTCCATATAAAATGTTCAGGCGGATGAATTAAAAAACCGCCCTTAAACCAGATTCGTTGTCCTCAGAAAGAACAAATTTTGTATTAAGCCCCTACTGATACTCCAAAATTGCTTGATATTAAGCATTCTAAGACAACATTCTGATGTGAAAAGCCCAATATTTGCCAACTATTGTTTCATAGTTGGAAATTGTTGTCAATAAAATAAAAACGTAGAGATTCGTTTCCAGTTACCAGTTTTCAGTTATCAGTTTTAATAGGCGTCAGTCGTCAGGGAATAGTTGTCAGTTGTCAGCAGTCAGTTAAGAGGCGTTTGATTCAAGCAAAACCTCTTTTATGGGAAGCCGATAGGTGTTAATTGCCAGAATCAGGATTTTCAGGATTAAAGGATGAACAGGATTGAAAGAGGCGAGGTTAGAAAACCGAACTTATCGGGTATGAACAGAAAAAATGCTAAAACACATCTAATAGTTCCATCGTTTTTTCATCAACGATTGCAGTAGCGATATTCCCGCGACTGTGATTCGAGAAACTGACGATCCATACGAACCCTTGAAATGACGGGTATGCGCGAACTCCGTTTTGATCGGCTAAAGTTGTCTTTACTCGTGTGTCTGATTTCGCGATGCGGAGAATTACATCTGCTGTTTTCTGAGAAGGGATCCTCTGAGTTTCCAATGAATCCAGTATTTGTTTACCCTCGTCTATCTCTGGGGGTAACGTTATTGGATTCTGCTTCGCGAGTTCGCGAAGGTGTATTGCATGTCGGAGATAGGCATCCCGAAATTTTTCATAATGCTTAAGTCCGTAGGCGATTGGAATTTGTTGGTACTGTGCGGCACACATCTCCGCGGCATCCGCTTCGAGACGCAAAACTTCGGCGTAATTCCCCTTTTGTGCTGCCAACTCCCGCTGTTTCCTAAAAAATGTAGGATAGATACCAAACTCGTAAAACCGAATTGGGTAGCGCGGTAGCCACATTTCGATAAACTTTGCGATATTTTCGCGCTCGGCATTCAGGCTATATTCTGATGTTTCCGATTGCTGCCATGCGGCCTTAGCACGCGCGCGGTGATATTGATGCAGTTCCTGAATCTCACGCGCTTCTTTTTCGGCGCGTGCCGCCCATTTCTCGTAGCCGTGCTTTTTGTAGTAGTTGTACGCAATTTCACTCATCGGAACAGAGATGCGCGTGAGACATTCTGCGGCGGCTTCGTACCAGAGGGCAAGCCTGCCAAAATCGCCGGACTGCCTGTAGCGTCTGATAAAGACATCAGCGGTCGCTGTACCCTCTCGGATTGCCACAGACGGCTGCGCGGTTAGCAACAAAATCGGAAAAAGCAGCAGTGCGATAAGTTTCATTTCAGCATAAAGCGGACGGTTCCAGAGAAGGTTTCATCAGGCGCGAGCACTATCACACCTGCGGGGATACCTCTTGCCTCTAAATTGATGGCATCCGTCGGGCAGGTGTAAGGCTCAAAACAGATAGAATCCCTATCAGGCGGTGTATAGACAACAAGCTCCCGGAACTGTGCGTCCGATTCCATCACCATGCCGTAGCCGGTATCTTTATTTTCAATGAGACAGCGACTGACACCATCAACCAATTGAACGTCCGTGAAAACATGGTCGAGTTTCAGTTTCGCGAAGGGCTGCCCACTTTGGAGATCCAATGTGTCAGCGACATCATGTTGTGTACCAGTTGGCACGAGGACCTCATCCAATTCCCAATACTTCGCAGCAGGGACGGTAATTATCGCTTCGGCGGCATTCGCCTCGGTGCCGAGATCTACGCTAAAATAGGGGTGGATACCGAACCCCGTCGGCATATTCCGATTGCCCGTATTCTTGATAGCAATCCCCATCGTTAACACGGCATCTTTGAGCGTATAGGTAATCTCAATTCTGAAAGGGAACGGATATTGACGACCGACATCGGGAAAATCTTGAGAATTCAGTGAGCATACGAGTATTGCCCTGTTTTCGTCGGCGACATGGCTCTCGACCTGATACGGGAGATTCAACAACAAACCGTGGATCGTTGTTGGAGAGTCGGGTGTTTTGTCGAACTGATAGGTTTCCTCCTCAAATTGCCACGTGCCGTTCCGAATCCGATTGGGAAAAGGAAACAGAATCGGATTGCCGTAAGCCGTCGGACGTTCCTCCAAGGTGGCGAGATCCGGCGGTGCATCTATCAGGTTCAACCAAGTATCCCCATCTGCGACTTTGAAGGCGTAGCAGTTATTACCAAGTGCAGGCACAATCTTAGCGACGGCTTTTTCATCTTGCTGGAGGTAGTAAACTTGAAAACCGTCAATCGTCTTTACTGCTACTGAATACGTTGTATGCGCCATCGTTTTCTCTCCATCTGCGTTTGTGAGTATTGTTGAAAATAAGAAAAAAGCACAAGCTGCTGCAATTTGAAGTGCGGGGTGCCATATCCCGCTTCCAGATCGACGAAAAGAAAAAATTCTCATTGCTGATTAGCACCTCTTTTTTGCTTTACGGCACGGCGGCGCGTACCTGCTACTTTTGAGCGCACCAGCGAATGCCGCGCGTCAGTACCTCTCGGAAGTTCGGATTAGAAAAGGTGACATCGTCGTGTCCGCTTTGAAAACAGAAGATACGAGAATTGCCGTATTTGCGCGCCCATCCCAATACATCCATACTGTTCGGATGATGAACCGTCAACAGGATCGAACTATCATCACCAACGGACTCCATGGTATAGGTTTCGTCGCCCATCTCCCATTCGGTGAGACCTTCTGTAATTGGATGTGTCGTATCAGCGATTTGTACCTGTAGCGTTTGCCGAGGATAGTATCCGAAATCTCGATCGTGAATTCCGCACATTTCGGAATAGGCATCCCATTCTGGGAACGCTAAGATGGCGTGATGTAGAATTATCATGCCCTGTCCACGTTCCGTTAAACCGAGAATCGCCTGTGCTTGTGCATCCGTCGGATAGGGACGGTGAAAGTTGTAAAAGACGACGGTATCGTAGTCCTTCTGGCTTGGATCGTCTACAAAATCGTCCAGATCCTCTCGGACGAATTGAATCCCTTTCATACTTTCAAACACCGCGTCAAACTGTTTTTCTTGGAATCCGTGTTCACCGGTTATGACTGCGATCTTCATAATTTTTTCCTTTCAAGGTTTTTATAGTATATGAGCAAGGTTAGACGAAAATTCAGAATTTAATTCGGCAATGCGTGGTGTTGATTGTCTGAATCAGGATTTTCAGGATTCAAGGATTTTCAGGATTGGATGTCCTTCTTGACCGAAAACTATCCTTATAGAATTACCGATTCTTAATATCGCGCCCATTGCCATAATTGCCTCAAGGTGGGGCGTTTGCCATACATCAAAATCCCAATCCGATAGATTTTCCCGCTGATAAGTGTGACGAGCAGGACAGTCGCGCACATTGATAAGATGTTCAGCAAAATTTCCCATAAAGGTGGCATTAGTACGTTGATGCGCATAAACATCAGTATCGGCGAGAAAAATGGGACGTGAGAGAGCAGCACACTGACTATCGAATCGGGGATTCTAAATAATTGGAACATCAGGACGAACGGAACAACGATGAGCATCGTGAGTGGTACGCCCGTTTGCTGCGCCTCCTCTTCACTGCTGCAAATCGCACCGACAACGGCATAAAGCGTTGAATACATGAAGAAACCGATAATAAAATAGATAAAGAAATAGGCAAGCATTTCGGCACTACTCGCTTTGACGGTCTCAATTACTTGGATGAGCTGTATCGGTAGGCTATCAATGCCAAAGATGCTGAGCAGCGGTTCTATATTCATGAACAGCAGTACACCAAATACCACCCAGATAGCGAACATTGTCAAACAGACAGAGCACACGCCAACGAGTTTACCGAGTAGGAGTTGGTGCGGTTTAATCGATGAAATAATCACCTCAACGATTCGGGTCGTTTTTTCTTCAAGCACACTCCGCATGATGGAGTTGGCATAGATGAGGACAAACATGTAAAGCACGAAAACAAGAATATATCCGAGTCCAATCCGCGCACCAGTCTCTATAGGACTTTCAACCTCTGCACCCCCGTCTTTCCCTCTGCTGCTCTTAACAGCGTAAGCGTTGAATCTGACGGAGCGCATCAGTTGACTGACTTCACTCCGAGAATAACCACTTTCAGCAAACCGTCTGTCGCGGACAATGTCTGAAATGATCCGGCGGAGTGCCCTTTGTATCTCAAAATTCGTTGCTGCTCTGGCATAGAACCGAACCTCCCCGTTGGCAAAAACATCTTTCGGGATTTCAAGATAGGCGTAGAGATCTTTTGTGTTGACGCGTTCTCGGAGTGCGGCTCTTGCCTCCTCTGTTGTAGCAGCCTCCTCATGGAGTTGATAGACGAGTTCCCCTTTACGTTGAAAGGTCGAATGTCCTGAGATAGCTGCTTGCATCTCTGTAAAGATCTCGCCCGTCTCATCAATAACTGCGAGTTTTCTCATCTCTTTGGTTCTGTCCTCCATGATTGCGAGAAAACTGGACAATAACACTAACCCGCACATCAACACCGGCATGAGAAACAAGGAAGCAAGAAACCCCTTAGATTTAACCCGCGTCATGTATTCACGCTTAATGACGGTAACAATTTTATTCGGCATCTTGCACGACCCCTCCGTGTGCCTCAACGCTCTGGACGAAAATCTCGTGTAACGTCGGTTCAACTAATTCAAACCGTGTCACATCAATACCCTTCTCGACCAGTTCGCGAAAAAGTGGACGATAGTTCTCTGGTGTCTTCAACTTGACTTCAGCGTATTGCCCAAAATCGTTGAATCCCTGAATCCAAGCGGAATTGCGAATCGGTTCAAGGCTACCGACGTATTCAATCTCGACGGAATTTTTGCCGAATGCCCGCTTCACAGTGCGGAGCTCACCTTCAAGTAATACTTTGCCCTGATGAATGAGACAAATGTGATCGCATAGTTTTTCCACCTGTTCCATCACATGCGTCGAGAAGATAATTGTGCTACCGTCGTCACGCAGTTCAAGCATCATATCTTTGAGGAGTGTCATGTTAATGGGGTCCAAACCGGAAAAGGGTTCATCAAGAATAATCAGTTCCGGATTGTGAATCACTGTGGTGATGAACTGAATTTTCTGAGCCATCCCCTTAGAAAGCTCATCAATCCGTTTGTTCGCCCATTCCGACAGCTGCATTTTCTCCAACCACCGCTCAATTTCACCGAGTGCTTGTTGCTTGTATAAGCCCTTTAACTCGGCGATAAAAAGAATGACATCCCGCACCTTCATTTTGCGGTATAAGCCACGCTCCTCCGGCAGATACCCAATCTGATCCAAAAAATCTCGGATGTGCCGATTGCCACTGAAGGTAATACTGCCCGCATCCGGTGCGATCATATCCATTATCATGCGGAGCGTGGTTGTTTTTCCGGCACCGTTGGGACCCAGAAGTCCGTATATACTTCCCTTTTCAATACTGAAGGAGATATCCGACACGGCTGTGAAATCGCCAAACTTTTTATGGACGTTTTCGAGTTGGAGGAGGTTCATTGTTTTATTCCGAAATTAGACAAATTATGTTTACGGCACGCGGCGCGTGCCTACTACTTTGCAGATTTAGTCGGTAATTGCCTGATAGGTAAGGACGCGGAATTGAGCGTGGAACGGGGAATCACCTATCAATTGCGTCATTAGGATGCCGATTAAGTCTTCCACGGGATCAATCCAAAATGTGGTGCTTGCGAGTCCGCCCCAACTATACGTGCCTTCAGAACCGGGGGCGTGCGTCTCAGCAACATCCGTGACGACAGCAAATCCAAGTCCGAAACCGCATCCCGTTCTCTCAAGCGGATGCCAATCGTCAGAGATATGATTCATTCTGATGAGTTCGACGGTTTTCCTTCCAAGCAGTCGAACACCATCGAGTTCACCATCGTTGAGTAGCATTTGACAGAAGCGGAGGTAATCTGCAGCGGTTGACTGCAGTCCAGCACCCCCAGAATGGAAAAAACTGCGGGGTCCGCTTGAAACAGGTGCGTTCTCAATCACCTGAATACCACCGTCTTCGGCGGGTTCATATAACGTCGGGTACCGATCCGCCTTTTCGTCCGGCACCGAGAAAGCGGTGTCTGTCATCCCCAACGGATCCAAAATCTGGGTTTTCAGAAACTCCTCAAACGGCATTCCAGAGACGACTTCAATGAGGTAGCCGAGTACATCGGTAGACATGCCGTAATTCCATGCATCACCAGGATGGTGGAGAAGCGGAATATTTCCGAGTTCTTGCGCCATGTTTGCGAGGTCTCCGCCGTAGAAATTCGCTTCCTTATACCGTTGATTAATCGGGTGGTCCCAGTCACCACCGTAGATAATTCCAGAGGTGTGCGTGAGGAGATGCTTTATTGTCATCTCGCGTTCTGCGTCAACAATATTCTCGCCACCCTCAGTGTAAACTTGCATGTCCTTGAAAGCCGGAATCAATTCAGAGACGGGGGTACCGAGTTGGAAATGTCCCTGTTCATAAAGCATCATGACAGCGATGCTGGTAATCGGCTTCGTCATCGAATAGATGCGGAAGATGGTATCAAATTCCAGCGGTTTCTCAGTAGCGACATCCTGCATACCGAGCTTTTCAAGATGGACGAGTCTGCCCTCACGCGCGATCATCGTTAGCGCACCGGGAATTTTCCCATCGTCAACCCAGCGTTGCATAACCGGAGCGATGCGTTCCAACCGCGATGTCGACATGCCTACATCTTCAGGTACCGCGCGCGGTAACCCTTCATATAATGTCATTAAAAACTCCTATATTCGCTGTTAGCAGTCAGCGATCAGGTCAGTTTTTTCTGCGAAAAAACCTTTCAGCAGTCAGGTAAAAGGTGTTTTTGATAGAGGTATTTGCGAATCAATGCTGAATGCGCGTGTTGCCTCGCAGTGAGCGTCAGCGGGGTATTTCTGCGGATTTCCGCTCGTTTAAGTTCACCCTCTTAACTGAGAACTGATAACCGATAACTGACAACCATTATTCAGTGAGTGCCTGATAGGTCAGCACTTTAAATTGCTGTTGGAAAGGGTGCGGGTTATTGAGAAGCTGCGTCATAAGCAAGCCGATCAATTCCTCTTCAGGGTCAATCCAGAAAGTGGTAGCCGCGGCACCGCCCCAACTGAAATTCCCTACCGATTCCAGAGTGTTTGGGGGTTCCTTATCTGTAACAACAGCAAAGCCGAGTCCAAACCAATCATCGTGATGCGGATACCGCATCAGTTCCACGGTTTTCTTCCCTAATATGCGGACCCCGTCGAGTTCACCGCCGTTGAGCAACATTTGAGAAAACCGCATGTAATCCGCAGCGGTCGAGACGAGTCCGCCACCGCCTGACGGGAAAAAACTGATCTCATCGTTTGCGAGGGGCGCATCTTTAACACGTTGTTTCTGTCCCTCTTCTCTGTTATGTCGGTACAGTGCTGCGTATCTGTCAACCTTCTCTGGTGGCACTGAAAACCCGGTGTCTACCATACCGAGAGGACCAAAGAGACGGGTTTGGAGGAATTCTTCAAACGGCATTCCGGACACAACTTCCACAAGGTAGCCGAGCACATCAACAGAGACCCCATAGGTCCACCTTTCACCCGGTTCGTGAACGAGCGGAATGTCACTCAGTTTTTTCACCATATCAACGAGCGTTGTGTTGGGTTCAAAAATTTTCGACGCCTTATAGCGTTCATCAACCGGTTTATTGCCCCACCCGTAGGTGAGTCCTGCGGTGTGCATGAGGAGGTGCTTGATCGTCATCTCCTTCTCCGTCTCCAAAATTTCAGTCTGGTCCTCGTTGTAGACCTCCATGTTTTTAAATTCAGGGATAAATTTAGAAACGGGTGTGCCGAGTTGAAAATGCCCCTCCTCATAGAGCATCATCACAGCAACGCTGGTAATCGGTTTCGACATCGAATAAATGCGGAATATCGTGTCCGGCTCAACCGGTTTGTTATCCTCAACATCTCGCATGCCGATGGTTTCAAAATGGACAATCTTCCCGCGCCGTGCTACAACCGTTAGAAATCCCGGTAGATGCCCTTCATCGACATACCCCTGCATGACAGGACGGATACGTTCAAGGCGTTCGGCAGAAACACCGACTGCTTCTGGCACTGCCATCGGTAATCCTTGTCCGAAAGCAAGTGTGGTGACACCAAAAAGCAGCAAACATGTGTAAGCCAATAATTTCCTCAATCTGTTTTTTCCCTTTTCAGTCATGGTAATTTTCCTTCTCAATCAACAATCGCCTGATAGGTAAGGACCCGGAATTGGGCATGGAAGGGAGAATCGGCACCGACCAATTGTGTCATGAAAACGCCGATCAGGTCCTCCACAGGATCAATCCAAAATGTAGTGCTTGCCATGCCGCCCCAACCGCAAGTCCCTAAAGAACCGAGCGTGTGCGTTTCAGCGACATCCGTGACAACGGCGAACCCAAGTCCGAAACCGGATCCCGTTCTCTGATTGGGTTGCCAACCTTTAGAAATGTGGTCCATCGTTATGAGTTCAACCGTCTTTTTCCCAAGCAATCGCACGCCATCAAGTTCGCCACCGTTGAGTACCATCTGACAGAATCGGAGATAATCCGGGGCAGTTGATTGTAACCCGCCGCCACCAGAGTGGAAAAAACTCAGCGGTCCAGTTGCCGCATGAACCTTCTCAATTGCTTGAAGTTCACCGTTTTCCCCGAATTCATATACCTTTGAATATCGGTCAGCATTTTTAATTGGCACCGAAAAACCGGTGTCATTCATACCTAAAGGCTCAAAAATACGGGTTTTCAAAAACGTCTCAAACGGCATACCCGATACGACTCCCACAAGGTAGCCGAGTATATCAGTAGACATGCCGTATTTCCATGCGTCACCTGGGTGATGAAGGAGCGGGATACCTCCGAGCTTGTTTATCATGTTGGTGAGGTCTCCGCCGTAGAGATCCGCATCTTCATATCGCTGATCAATCGGATGATCCTCCCTATCGCTTTCATAGATAAGTCCAGCGGTATGCGTGAGTAGATGTTTGATTGTCACCTCACGTTCTGCATCCACAATCGCACTGCCATCTTCCGTATAAACCTTCATGTCTTTGAAAGCGGGAACAAATTCGGAAACAGGTGTGCTGAGCTGGAAATGCCCTTCTTCGTAGAGCATCATGACGGCGACACTGGTAATCGGCTTCGTCATTGAGTAGAGGCGGAAAATGGTGTCAAATTCCACCGGTTTAGCGGCGGCGATATCCTGCATACCACACTTTTCAAAATGGACGAGTTTACCCTCACGCGCGATCATCGTCAATGCGCACGGGATTTTTCCGTTATCAACATAGCCTTGCATGACCGGCGCGATACGTCCTAACCGCGAGGTTGAGATACCGACATCTTCCGGGACCGCTCGCGGTAATCCTTCATATACTGCCATCAAAATCTCCTGTATTAGCTATCAGCAGTCGGCAGTCAGCAATCAGTAAAGCGGTGTATGGTAACAAAAATCGCTCGGTTACGCTTGCGTCTTTCGCTGATTGCTGATTACTGATACTGACCGCCATTATTCCTGGGTGCAAGCCTATAGAGGCTTGCGGGACAATGCCTGATAGGTTAGCATTTTAAATTGATCGTGGGAAGTGGACACGTCACTGACTTGCGTCATGAGCAGACCGATCAACTCTTTTTCGGGGTCAATCCAGAAGAGGGTACCGGCGGCACCGCCCCAACTGTAAGTTCCTATCGACTCCGGTGTGTCTTTGGGTTCTTTATCATCTGTGTCTTTCGACTTCTTATCATTTACGATAGAAAAACCGAGTCCAAACCAACCATCGTGATGGGGGTAGCGCATGAGTTCAACCGTTTCCTCCTTTAATATTCGGACACTCTCCAATTCGCCGCCGTTGAGCAACATCTGAGAAAACCGAATATAATCGGGAGCAGTTGAGACGAGTCCACCACCTCCGCCTGGAAAGAAACGAATCTCACCGCTGGCGAGTCGTGGATCTTTATCAACACGTTCCAACTTCATTTTTTCTTTATCACCTTTCATCCCCTTCCCTTTCTCTCTATCATCCATCTTTTTTTCTTTGCCTTTCCCACCTTTCACCCCGTTTTGTGTCGTAAGTTGATACACTGCGGCAAACCGGTCCACCTTCTCCACAGGCACTGAAAATGCGGTGTCCACCATACCGAGGGGTTCAAACAGTCGTGTTTGGAGGAATTCTTCAAACGGCATCCCCGACACCACCTCCACGAGGTAGCCGAGCACATCCGTTGAGACGCCATAGGTCCACTTTTCACCCGGTTCATGCGCGAGCGGAATGTCGCTCAGTTTCTTTACCGAATCTCCGAGCGGCGTGCCGGGCTGAAAAAGGTTCGCCTTCCGATAGCGTTTATCGATCGATCCACTGCCCCAGCCATAGACTAACCCGGCGGTATGTGTGAGAAGATGTTTGATGGTTACCTCTTTCTTCGCATCTAAGATTTCGGTTTGGTCCTCGTTGTAGACCTTCATGTTTTTAAATTCGGGGATGAAATCGGACACAGGCGTATCGAGTTGAAAATGCCCTTCCTCATAGAGTATCATGACAGCGACGCTGGTAATCGGTTTTGACATAGAGTGGATACGAAATATTGTGTCGGCTTCAATAGGCTTGTTATTTTCAATATCTCGCATGCCGATGGTTTCAAAATGAACGATCTTCCCCCGCCTCGCTACAACTGTCAGAAACCCGGGTATACGTCCATCATCAACATAATTTTGCATGACAGGACGGATGCGCTCAAGGTGCTCAGCAGAAAAACCGACCTCCTCCGGTACCGCCATGGGTAGTCTTTGTCCGAAAGCAAATGTGGTGACACAAAAAAGCAGTAAACATGTGTAGGTTATTTTTATCAATCTATTTTCCTTTTTCTTTTATGGTAGATTTTAGAACTCATTAGACCCCCTAAAGAGGCGAGGTTCGGAATGCAGGTCGCATTTGGGCGAGTACGCCGCAAAACCTCGCCAGCAATAGATAAACAGCCCGGTTCGTAGTCGCGCAATTCATTGCGCCTCAATTACCGAATCTACTTTTTAATCATCATCAAACCGCACCGACCGATTTTGGAAGTC
Source organism: Candidatus Poribacteria bacterium (assembly GCA_965232545.1). GTDB lineage: Bacteria > Poribacteria > WGA-4E > WGA-4E > WGA-3G > WGA-3G. Next base: position 3,861,820 of record OZ246979.1, on the reverse strand, counting down.
CTATGGCGCACGCTTGAGGTACCCCCAACGTGTTGCGAGTTTGCCACCGGGTTCAACGCTGAGAATTGCGGCTAACCCGACATCCATTGCTTCCTGAATCTCCTCTTCGGTTCGTGCGACATTGGAGATGCGTACCTCGTCAATGACACCTTTCAATCCATTTGCGTTATTGAGGTTCGGCACGCCGATTGTAATCGGATCTGCACTCTGAAACGTAGCACCATTGGGTGCTTCGATTTCCAATTCACCATCAACATACGCGCGTCCCATTTTGCCATCATAGGTAAAGGCGAGATGATGCCACTTGTCGTCGGTGATCTTGGTCGTGGCATCTATGCTAAATCCACATGCCCCATTCGCACCGATTTCTGAATGCAGCACATGTTGATCCACATGAACCCAGATACCGTAGTTTCGGTTGCCGCATCCTGCCTGCTGTTTGCAAACGATACCCTGCCATTTTCCTGTGCCTTCTGCTACCTTGACCCATGCTTCAATACTGAGTGTCTCCAATTCCAGTTTCTTGGTAGACTCAACAACGACGTAACCACCGTCATTCCCGGGAAATTCTAATCCTCCTCCGAATTCTGCCTTGACCCATTTAGGTTTTCCCGCGAATTCGCCATCGTGTCCGTTACCGGAAACGTCTTTCACTACATCGCCGGCACCTTCGTCAAAGAGCCAGACGGCGACGGTGTTTTCGTCAACCGCGGCATCTGTAGACGGACCCCCGATCAGTGCCAAAACCGCTGTTGCGATGAAGAGGAACCTGATGCTATAGAAAGATTTTGTATCCTTGATGAACATAGTTATTTCCCCCTTTATTGCGATATTCTAACAGAAAAAGAATCTTAAGTCAAGCGTTTGGTGGCGCATGCAGTTGTCAGTTCTCAGTGGTTAGGCGTTAATTGTCAGAATCAGGTGCGCTTTGACAAATAATAATAGAATGTCGGTTAGATTCCGACTCGGAGGACGCACTCCGCATATCTTACCCTAACCGCACTGCTGGAAACAGCCGTGTGGAAAGCAAGGGGAAATGGCGAATGCCTGAGGCAAAGGCGACCTCACAAGAGCGCCAAAACTGGCACGTCCGATAAATGACGGACACGGAGAAGCGAAAGTTGAATGCTTGCAAGCCTCGTTAGACAAGACATAGAAACGCCTTGAAAAACTATGGTATTCATAAGGTTGTCCTCTGATTTGGCAATCTATTGCGTATGATATGAATACAGCGTTGAGATGCTCAATGAATCGGGGTACAGAACACTCCTAAATCCGTCAACGAAGTCTATTATTGGGAAGTCAAAGAGAACCTAAGTAGACTCATAGAGTCTATAAGGTTGAAGAGATTAGGAACTCTCGTAAGAGAGAAGCATAATCAGGTTGAGTGCTTTGAAACATTTCTAAAAACATTTTATCTATAGACGTGAAATCTTGCGAAAGCATGTGTCTATAGAAGTCTTAGACTTATGGACAAGAAATAAAGTAAAAGTGGTTATCATCACCTAAAGCGTTTATCGCCACACTCGACTGGAAGGTCTCCATGTGCGGTGAAAGTCGCACGCATGGTTTGGAAGGGGTTGTAGAGGGGCGACCCTCTACGACTACCTTATGATTTGCAGGATTCAAGGATTTTCAGGATTATAGGATTTTCAGGATGAGAGAACTTGCTCGACTGATACATCGAATCCGAATGGAAAATCTAAATCTGGTAGAACTATGGTAAACTTTAGAATTAATTGTACACGCTGCACCGGCGAGGTTAGAAACCTCGCCTACCCGGGGAGGGGAGAATGTCTGCTTATTTTTCTCGTAGAACTGAATGACTTCACCCGGAGATAAAAATGTTGACATGAGAGTGGGTATCTCTTATAATTTCGCATGTTCACTTGTTGAGGCGTGTTGGGTACGCGTAAATTACAAGAGGCACATAAGGAGGCTTACATGGCAGAACGAATTAAAATGGGATTAGTCGGATGCGGTGGTATGTCCGGGGCGCACATGGGTGGGTATCGTGAACTCTGGTCGAAAGGCATCAAGGACTTTGAAATTGTGGCGGCGTGCGACATCGCAGTGGAACGCGCTGAAGAACAGGCAAATCAGGCGCACGAGTTCCAAGGCGGACCGAAGCCCGCGGTCTATACAGAACTTGATGATATGCTGGCGAAGCACCCCGATCTGGAGTGTGTTGACATTTGTGCCCTCCACAGTGCACATCATACGCTTGCCGTACCTGCGCTCGAGGCTGGAAAACATGTTATTATTGAAAAGCCGTTCGGTATCACAATGCGGGCATGCAAACTGATGATGGAAGCCGCGGATCGAAACGATAAGATCATCTCTGTCGCTGAAAACTATCGTCTGGCACGCATCCAACGCACCCGCAGTTGGGCAATCGCCCAAGGACGTATCGGTGATCCTCGTATGTTCTTCTGGGTAGAGGCCGGCGAAGGTTTAGGGAAATGGGGTTGGCGCAACTTTAAGATGGATGCAGGCGGCGGTTGGGCATTAGACGGCGGTGTGCATTTCACGGATCTGATGCGCTATATTCTCGGTATGGAAGCCGAGGAGGTCTATGCAATCAACAAGGCTTATGAACCTTTCCGCTACGATAATCCCGCAGAAAGAGAAGGCGGCTACGCCGTTGACGTTGAGGACGCGATGATCGCCACTATCAAGTTTGAGCAGGGCGTTACAGCGCAGTGGACATGGGTCGGCTCTGCCCCCGGACACGGTTTCCGTCAGCACACCGTCTACGGTAGCGAAGGCTCGCTTGATTGGAATCAAGGGTTGGTGCCGCGCGGCGGCGAACCGATCTCCAATGATGACCTCATGCAGGAGTTCACGAATAGCCTCAGCGACTCGGAACGGGAATACTACTTCCCGGGTGGCATCGAAGATACCGTCGCGATTGAACTGAAGTACTTCGCCGATGCCATTCGGAGCGGTGGAAAACCGGAAGTGGATGCCGTTGAAGGTATGCGGTCGGAAGCCATCTGCATGGCTGTTTATGAATCCGGATGGTTTGGTCGCCCAGTGACAATTGAAGAGATCGAAAACTGCGAGTTGGAAGGCTACCAGAAGGAGATTAACGATAAGTTAGGGATTCTTTAATTATTCCTTGCGGTTCGTTTAGGTAGACTTAGAGCATTCACGTTTCTCTCCGTATATCCGCCTGCGCCGTTGTTGCAGGCTACGGTTTGGGTTTAATGTTTCATTCTTAACCGAAAACCTGCTCGTAATGAAATTAGGTTTTCCTTAAACGGCATAATTTGTCTCTGCTTTACATTTGGAGAGCAGTCCAGGGAGCCATAAATTAAAAAATGAATCGATTGAATGGGAAAGTTGCGATTGTTACAGGTGCCGGCAAAAAAGGGGAAGTCGATGGCACCGGCTATGCGACCTCAATACTCTTCGCGAGAGAAGGTGCGAAAGTGTTGTTGGCGGACCTCTCCCTTGAGAATGCCAACGCCACGCTTGCAGAAATCGAGGCAGAGGGTGGCGAAGCATCGGTATTCATCGGAGATGTGTCCACAGAAGATGCCTGTGCTGGGATGGTAGAAGCCGCTGTCGAACGTTTTGGCAAAGTGAACGTCCTCTTCAACAACGTCGGGCTTGGCGGTTCCGGGACGGTCACGCAGGTGGACGAAGAAAAGTGGGACAGAGTCATGGATGTCAACCTCAAAAGCATGATTATGGCGTGCAAACACGCCGTGCCACGGATGGCGGAGGCGGGCGGCGGCTCAATTATCAACGTCTCATCCATCGATGCGTTGCGTGCGGGTTCGTCTCGGAATCTGCCGTATGCCGCCGCGAAGGGTGGGATGATTTCCGCGACAACAGTGATGGCGGTCCATCACGGACGCGACAACATTCGGGTGAATTGCATCGCGCCAGGGCATCTTTACGCCTCATTCCCTGCCCCGTATCTGAGTGAAGCGGAGCGGGAACGGCGACGGCTTATCGGACCGCTCGGCACGGAGGGAACCGCGTGGGATGTTGCGTGGGCAACCGTTTTTCTCGCCAGCGACGAATCGAAATGGATCTCCGGTGTCACGATTCCGATTGATGCGGGTCTACTCGCCGCAACGCCACTCGCTGTTGTGCATCAACTCGACGAATAAAGCAAAAGAGAACGGGCAATGCCACAGTGGGCATTGCCCGTTGGTTGTTTCAGGGAATGTAATTGGAATCTCTCTCGGTTAATCTCGTGAGTGTTTCAATTGTCCCCACTGCGTGGTCAGCTTACCTTTAGCAGAAACAAATCCTCTCAGACGGACGGTCGCTAACGTCTGGTGTTCGCCACCCAAAGATACGTCCTCAATTTGGTAATAATAGACGACGTTCGGCTTCGCTGAGGTATCTGTCCACGTGTAGGTATTCCGCTCAGCAGTGGTGCCTGCTCCGGGAATCAGTTGAGCGTTGATGACCTTGAATTCACCCGTCTTCGTTTGACTTCGCAGTATATTGAATCCGGCGTTGTCCACCTCGGACTCGGTCGTCCAATGAATGACAACCGTCCCAGTCTCCGTGAGGTCTGGACGGAACTGTGAGAGTTGGACCGGAAGTGCCCCCCCTGCCCGGACACCTGGGCTTCCGTGGTCGGTTCTACTACCGTACCACGTTTCAATATTTTTCTGTGATAAGTAGAGGAACGAAGTTTCAGCCGCGCGGACCCACGCTTCTCTCAGGGTCCCGTCAAGCGCGATGCCTTTGTTCGTGTATCTTCGGGTCCGTGGGTTATACTCGCGATACTGGCGGATAATTGAGGTTCGGTCTCCATCTTCTGTCCATCCGTTCGGTAATTCCCATGTGGGTCGATCAGCGGTCCGGACGCTGCCATCAAGGTTTCCAACTTCATCAACGAGGTTATTTCTTCCATCGACGAGTTTGATGTGGAATCCCTGGGTCGGATGTAAGAATGCATCTCGCGAGGTGCGCATCCCAAATTCAGCGGCGAGTGCCGGGTAAACCTTGAAGACACGGGTAGATCCGAAAAGTTGTCCTTTCGCGTGAGTGGTCCCAGAGTTTCTTCCATTGGCTGAGACGATGAGCACCGACTGCTCTGGATCGATCGTTTTCACGCGTCCACTCTCCTTAAAATTAATTGCTGCGGACAGGGGTTCGTTGTTTGCACGCGGATTGTTGTAGTTTTCAATGATGAGTTCCCATCCAGTACCAGCATCTAAGGCGACGGTTTCTGTTTTAGAACTATTGAAAAGTTCAATCCACTGGATTTCATCCGCGCCTGCATCGGTAGCGAACATGATTTCGCTAATCGTTACATTTCCACGTCCTAGCGTGGTTTCTGGTGGCGTGGGGGTACCGGTTGGCGCGACCGTAAAACTGTATGCGGGGGAAGGCGTTGCTGCGTTTTGGACCCCACCTGCGTCCGCCACGGCCCCCGTGTTGACCTGCACTGTCACAGTCGTAGCCCCCGGATTGGGTGTGAGCGTTGCGGCGTAGACGTTTGAACCGGGGATCGGGATAGGTGAAGAAATTGTGCCACCGGTGACGTTGATTTCGCTGGCGAGTAGCGTGGTGCCCGCTTGCAGCGGTTCGTTAAAGGCGATCGTCATCGGAAAGGGACCCCCGCCGAGAGGGGGCGCGCCAGAAATCGTTGCGATGGGTCCAGTCGTATCTACGGTAAAGGTGCCTTTCGGGAAGATATACGCCCCGTTACTTGCCGCTTCCACTGTTATCTTTGCTCTGCCTGGAAGAGGGACAATTGTTAACGTCCACACTCTTTTGGCAGCGTCAGGGACAATACTATCAAGATATCCGTTGGTGATCTTGAGATCTGCGGACTTCAGGGTAATCGACTTTGTTGAGGTTAACGTCACCGTAAAGGGTGTGTCGCCACGAACAAGCTTATCAGGGGTCAGCGTGAGCGGGGGGGCAGCACTCCGAACTATATTGACTATCAGTTGTACCAATTCAGGTACCGATCCTACAATTGTATTAGAAGCCTCTGGTACAGCATCTACGTTAGTAGACACCCCTGGGCTAAGATTACCGTTATTTATTGTCCCAACGGTCGTGGCGGCTCCCTCTGGCACTCGTATAAATACTTTGCTGATATTCCCTCTGGCAGTGATTGTCATTGTGTATACGCTGCCACGCCCAATGGATTGAAAGCGAGAAATTGTCGCACCCTCGGGAATAACCTCATCGTCGCTATCTGCAGCGAACAATTGAATATCCTCAACATCAAAACCGGTTACTCGGGTATTGGCATTCTGATTCCCATTATCTTGAAACGTGACAGTCAACTCGAAAGAAACGGATTCGGCTCTGATACCGTAGACCTGGATGCCTGTCGTGTCCGCTTCATCGGGAACATCTTCTACCTCATCTGGCACCGACAGAACCGGTATTACTTGTGCGGTTGCGGGTGTAACAACGAAGGCGAGCTCGGCAACAAACAGCACTGCAAAAACTAAGATAAATTTCAATTTATTAAAGAACATTCGTCATTTTCCCCCTTCAAGCGAATTCAAACGCAGGAACATGTTTTGGAGTTTCTTCGTCGGGTTGGGTTTTCAACGCGAATTTTTAAAAATTTCTCTCCTGAAGGGGTTAACGTCATTTCGGTTAAGGGCGTTACGAAAAAGTGCGGTGAAAGCAGGATAGTGTGTCAGGCGGGATGTGGTGTGTATATTGTCTGAATCAGGTGCGCTTTGACAAATAATAATAGAATGTCGGTTAGATTCCGACTCGGAGGACGCACTCCGCATATCTTACCCTAACCGCACTGCTGGAAACAGCCGTGTGGAAAGCAAGGGGAAATGGCGAATGCCTGAGGCAAAGGCGACCTCACAAGAGCGCCAAAACTGGCACGTCCGATAAATGACGGACACGGAGAAGCGAAAGTTGAATGCTTGCAAGCCTCGTTAGACAAGACATAGAAACGCCTTGAAAAACTATGGTATTCATAAGGTTGTCCTCTGATTTGGCAATCTATTGCGTATGATATGAATACAGCGTTGAGATGCTCAATGAATCGGGGTACAGAACACTCCTAAATCCGTCAACGAAGTCTATTATTGGGAAGTCAAAGAGAACCTAAGTAGACTCATAGAGCCTATAAGGTTGAAGAGATTAGGAACTCTCGTAAGAGAGAAGCATAATCAGGTTGAGTGCTTTGAAACATTTCTAAAAACATTTTATCTATAGACGTGAAATCTTGCGAAAGCATGTGTCTATAGAAGTCTTAGACTTATGGACAAGAAATAAAGTAAAAGTGGTTATCATCACCTAAAGCGTTTATCGCCACACTCGACTGGAAGGTCTCCATGTGTGGTGAAAGTCGCACGCATGGTTTGGAAGGGGTTGTAGAGGGGCGACCCTCTACGACTACCTTATGATTTACAGGATTAGAGGATAGACAGGATTGGAGCTTTCTCAGGCATCTATGTATTTCTCATAAAAGTTTACACCGACACGCTGAATCTGTTCGACCATAGCAGGGTTATCAATCCGATGGAAAATGGAGAGATCAATAGTATAGGGCAGGAGTAGATCGTCTAATTCGGTGTCAATTTGGGAGAGGACGCTGTGCGTTAGTGCTGCCCCACAGAGGGTAAGGTCAATATCAGATCCATTTCGATAACCACCCGTGGCACGCGAACCGTACAAAATCGCTTTCTCAACTTCGGGATAATGACTGAAAACATCTCTTATCTTTTGACGGGTGCGGTCTGATAAACCGTATTTCATAGCGATTGTTCCTGTTTTAGGTGTTCTATTTTCGCAAGCAATGCCTCAAATTCAGAGAAATATATATCAAGAATCGCAGAAACAACTTCCGCAGCAACGCTCTCGTTGTAGGTATGCGTTGTTAAATTGCGGTGGCGTATCATTTCCATCCACGCTTCCCCGTTTTCGATTAACCCTTCCTTGAAAGCCGCACGGGTCGTATCCCTTGAACCGTATAACTTAAATTCTTGTGTTTGAAGAAAATCCTTCAGGGCATTCCACGCCAATTCATGGGTATATTCAAATCCTTGTATCAACCCTTGTGCTTCCAAATCCGACAGTTCACGCTGTCGTGCCAAATCCACTCCTTCTTTCAATCACGAAAATGCTTTGCGAAAACTATTGGCTCTTTGTATCCAGCGGTTGGTTTGATCGTCCATCGGGCGCGCTCCCTTTTTTAACGAAAAGGTTCCAAAATACACAATTCAGTGCCCGTAGGTTGGGTAGAACGGCGTTAAGGACGCGGATGTAAGCGTTCCAAACACACGTCAAATCCAACAATGGGTATATACTCTCAACATCGCAGTGAAACCCAACTTCATAGCGTTAGAATCCTGGGAACTTCACAACAAATGCGTTGGGTTTCACTCGGTCTGTGGTTTATATGGCGTATATGAAGAAAGCTTCGTTTTTCTATGATTTTCTACGGTTTTAGTGGAATCTGTTCTACCCAACCTACGATGAAGCCTGGGCGAGGTTAGGAAACCTCGCCAGCGGTTGGTGTGTGCCGTTCATTCGGTTTTAGAATTGTGCGGGGAAGTTTCCGCGTGCGGCATCCATGACTTCGGCTGTGATTTCATCGTGTCCGTTGTCTTTGGCAAAACTTTCAATCCCCATCTTCGCCATCGGACGAACAAACGCAGGAATTCGCTCTAAGCGTTCGAGTGCTTCCGCTGACCAGACGGGACCGCTCGGTTCGGCAGGCGCAGGCTCTTCCTGAAATGCGTCCGAGATGGCAGCGGTAAAGGGGCATTTGCCGCCTTCAGTGGTTTCACCGGCACCCATTCCTGGAGAGAACTCGTTCGGCATCGCTTCGGTCTTTCCTGTCTCTAACTGTGAACGCACCATCTGCATCGGTTGCGCCGCTTCGTTGTTCCCACCGAGTTTGAGATCCAAGGATTTTAACATCTGGGTCTCCGACGGATTCAGGAACATGGCGATCTCTGTGAAACAGTCAGGACATTCAAAAAGTGCTGTCACGGAGCCTTGTTCGGGACGGGTTACGTCTTTAAATTTCATCGCTGTATCACAGTCTGTACATAAGAACTTCATTTTTTAATTTTTCCTTACGGTCAAACAACGCGGGATTCGTATTTCATGGGCTTTCCTGAAACCCCGCTTCGCAGTGAGAACCATCCCATTACGGGCTACAGGTCTGGTTAGGGCTCTTTAATCCTCAGTCATCAGCAATCGGCACTCAGCAAGCGTCGGGAATCGGAGTTCCCTCCTACAGAAAACTAAATGACTTGGGATCTCACAGTTAATGTGTTACAAAGCGCACAAACTAACAGTTCGTGCTACATTAAAAAAATGCTTGAACTTTTTCAGCCACCTGCATGAGTGCCTTGCTCGCGGGAGCGTCCGGGTACTCATGAAGATAAAGCGTTCCGTTGTCACCGGAACGGACGAGTTTCGGATCAAAGGGCACACTGCCCAAAAGATCCTGCTGGAATGCAGTATCCAACGTCTCGTCAGCGGAAAAGAGGGGTTCCTCTTCGCCACAGTGCTGACAGATATAGGAAGCCATATTTTCGACAATACCGATGATTGGGACCTTAAGAACGTCTCTCGCCATTGTTACCGATTTTTTTACGATGAACTGCGATACCTCAGACGGGATTGTCACCACAACGACACCCCCAAGGTCAGGGATAAGTTCTGCTACGTTTGGAAGTCGATCGGTACCGGGAGGCAAATCCAACAGGAGATAATCCAACGTTCCCCATTCCGTATCGCCGATGAATTCTCGGAGCGCGCTGACCTCCATCGTGCTACGCCACGTGAACGCATCCTTCTGGGTATGAGCATTCCAAAGGACCGGAGCATCGTCTTCCGCCAAGAGTAGGTCCATAGAGATAAGCTTGGTGCCGAGTGCGGTCATCGCAGGCTTGACTCCGGCGGGTGTGTATTCCAGCGTAGCATTACGTACCCCCATCATCTTGGCGAGCGTCGGTCCGTTGATGTCGGCATCGACAACCCCAACGGTGTTCCCCTGCAGTGTGAGCGCGGTGGCGAGGTTCGCAGTGAGTGAACTTTTGCCGACACCGCCTTTCCCACTCATAATCGCGACGGTGTACTTGACCGAGGCGAGTCGTTTCTGGACTCGGTTCGCCTGTGCCTCGACTTGCCCGATAATGTTGGAACCGGCATCGCTTGGTAGTTCTTTGTAAGTTCTCATTATTCTCCACCGATAGCATAGAGTGCCTGATAACTGCGCAGATAGAGCGTCCCATTTACGAGAACAGGAGATGCGGCGATGACCTCTCCCATCGAGTTGCTGGCAACGATTTCAAATTCACGTCCCGCCTTTACAACGGTGATAACCCCATCGCGAGATGTGAGATAAACAAATCCGTTCGCATAGATCGGTGAGGCGCGATGTCGGTGGCGATGTGTCCGCTCACGATAGAGTTGTTCGCCGGTCTCGGCATCAAGACATATCAGATCCCCGTTTTCTCGGCAGAGATACACTAAACCGTCATGGATAAGTGGAGAGGGGACATCTGGCGTGCCTTGCTGAAGTTTCCAACGCTGCCATTCGCTGTTCGTAATGTCGCCCTGTGCAGCTGGATCGATGCCCACAACGGGTCCATTTTTCGCTGAAGGAACGACGATAAGTCCCTCCATTGCCACCGGAGAAGCGACGAATCGGAGGGAATAGTTATAACGCTCCTTTGGATTCAAATCCCCGCACCGCCAGATTTCACTGCCGTCCTCAAGACTGTGAGCCGTAACATAGTCTGCGCCGTGGACGACGAGATATTCACGTTCCGAATCACGGTAGAGAATCGGAGAGGTATAGGCGTGTTCACACTCCTCGGTTGCGTCGCTGTCGCGCTTATGCTTCCAGATCTCTTTCCCCGTCATTTTGTCGAGTGCCAGCACGAGCCATGCATTGCTGTGGATAAGTTGGATGTAAAGCCGATCCTTATCCAGCAACGGGGTTGCTGACATGACGAAATAGAGGTTAAACCTACCGTAACGGTCGGCGAGATTGGTGTGCCAGACCTGATTCCCATCGAAATCGTAGCAGGCGAGATCCCCAGTGCCGAGGAACGCCCAGACGTGTTCACCATCGGTCACAGGAGACGGAGCGGCAGAATTGCCTTCGCCGCCGCGGACGACGCGGTTGCCACGTCCTAAAGTCCGCTTCCAGAGTTCTTCGCCTTCGGTACTGATACACATCAAAACAAGCGCGTTGCCTTCAGCAGAGGTGAGGAAAATTTTATCTTCCGAGACAACAGGCGTAGAGGCACCGTCACCGGGAAGTGGCAAACGCCATCGGATATTCTCGGTTTGGCTCCATTGGATAGGTGCGTCGGTCTCTTGGCTGACCCCGTCGTTGTTCGGTCCGCGCCACTGGTGCCAGTTGTCAGAAAAACTATTGCCCACAAGGATAAACACCCCGAGTAGAAGTGTTAGTGTGTTTCTTAAAATATGTTGCATGATAACCCCTTCTCCGTAATCCTCGTTGATATAGGGAATGGCTGTCGGCTTTCAGTTTTCGTCAGTAATTCGTGTGGCAGGAGCCATCGTTTTATCCTCCACAACACCCTCTTGCTGACGGCTGATGGAAACCGACTGCTATTCTTCATCGCTTTTCGTCCGTCCATACGCCTCTATCAGGACCATTCCACTGATAGGGTACTATTTTTGATAAACTACCGACATCGTATTCAAGGAACTCATGTCCAGCCTCTATAACATAACCTTCGTTTGTGAAAACGGGGAACTCCAGATTGGAAAGGGAAGCAAACGGTTCAATTTCCAGCGATATGTCGAGCTGACCTTCCACCCTTTTATAGATAAGATCTGCGGAATGGCTTTCGTGCTTGAGGACCATGATTACACCGGACTGTTGAACTTTTCCATTAGACGAACAGACCTTCAAACCGATAACAAGATCCTCTGGTGGCGGAGGCGTCGATTGTACCTTAAACCATAAACTCTGGGCTGTGCCTTCCGCTGTCCCCTCATTGGGACCAAGGATTTGGAACGTGACCGTTGGAATATCAGACATACACCTACACCTACGTTTTAACCAGTTGATCAACAATTGCGGTTTATCTAAACATCAATACCAAAAATGAGGACAGGGATATCAAGGTCAAGGGTGCGTCTTTTGAATGGAATGTCCATTATTGAATGAATACTCGGCAGCAATAATCACGATTGTTCCATCTCCACCATCTATTTCCATTCTAAAGGCATCTGTGCCGCCCGTTCTTTTTCGGTTGGCTTGTGAATAGGTTTTCCCAATGGACGGAGTGGCAATTCTCCCTGCGCAAATTTCTGTATTCTTTCACGCGTAATAGCGACATAATTTGAGTCTTGCTCAGCAGCAATTGCTGTTCGGCTATACTGCAAGGCAGCAATGATAGTAGATCCAACACCACAATAAGGGTCCAAAACGACCCCACCAGGTTGTGTGAGAGCCAAAACACATCGCTGGACTAATTCGACAGGAAATTGACACGGATGTTCGGTTTTCTCCGGATGGTTTGCTTTCACATTCGGAATATCCCAAACCTCATCTTCCCAGTCCTGTTTAACTACATCCCAAATATCAGAAGGGTTCTTGCCAAGCGGATTTCCTGAGAGTTGACCGCGTTTTGGACCTTTGAAATGTCGTTTACCTGGGTATTTTGCGGGAACACGCACTGGATCGAGATTGAAAACGTATTCATCGTCCTTCGTAAACCACAAAATAGTTTCATATCGTCCTGAGAACCGCTTTGTGCAGTGCAAGCCATGATTAAACCGCCAGATAATTCGATTTCGTAATTTTAAGCCAAAGCGTTTGAAAATCTCATAAAAGTAAATATCAAGCGGAAACACCTCACCTTTTTCAACGTAATTTCCGACCTGCCAGCAGAGACTTCCAGTCGTGGCAAGCACCCGAACTATTTCCGCAATGATAGGCTCAAGGTTTTTAAGATAAGCTTGTAAGGACGTTTGCTTCTCGTATTTTTTCCCTATATTGTATGGCGGAGATGTGATGATTAAATCTACAGAATTTGACGGAACACTTTTTAGCAACTCGCTACAATCCCCATCAAAGAGGACAACATCCACATCGGTGTTATAGGCATCTGAAACCGTAATCTGACGCGGTTCATTGAAAATATCCGTCGCGACTTCAACTGTCTCAATGCGAGAATCTTGGGATGCCATGTCAATCTCCTAAGGATGCATCAGTTATCCGAATCGGGGTTACAAACCCCTCCTACAAAAGAAAGAATCGGGGTTACAAACCCTCCTACAAAAGAAAGAATCGGGGTTATAAACCCTCCTACAAAAGAAAGAATCGGGGTTATAAACCCTCCTACAAAAGAAAGAATCGGGGTTACAAACCCTCCTACAAAAGAAAGAATCGGGGTTATAAACCCTCCTACAAAAGAAAGAATCATGGTTCGTGACAATTGAATGGCGCTGACTACTATAAGATACGACGCAAAGGAATTTCTACGCTTTAGAATGGAGCGGGTATCAGTCCTGATCTGGCTGTTGGTAGTACTGTCCAAGCACCTCATTGGCGAGACTTCTGCCGTCCTCAATGACACGAGCGGCGAAATCAAGTGTAACCTCGGTAACGTTGTTCTCTTGCGCTCGCTGCTCAATCCGCGTTTGCGTGATATTCCGCATAAACCCAGCAGGCACCAAGTTCAAGCGTTCGATTGCCTCCTCAGTCCACTGCACCGGACTCTCAAAGCCCTGCACAACTTCAGCACTCTGAGCGTCGCTCTGTGCTTGCATGGCTCTGAGTTCGGGAGCATCTTCACGGACAGCCGCCGCTTCACCCATACTGTCGTCAATAATCTCGGTTGCGAAAGTGTTTGTGATAGTGGCAATCTTTTGAGAACGTGCGGATTTCTCAATACGCGCTTTAACGTTTCGGCGCATATAGCCGCGTGGGACACGCCGTAGTGCCTTTTTCGCCTGTTCCGACCATTGGAGCCGCACGCCATCAAACGTCTCTTCTTCGGCAGTGCCGCCTTCGTCTACAGCAACATGCTGCAGCGACCCCTTGTCAACCATCTGAAAACGCTCCGGTGGTGAACTACAGACGGGACATTTCACGGGTTGTTGGTTGTGCGCAGCGTAACCACATTCTCCACAGATGTACGTCTGTACGGCATCCGATTCCAACACTTTCTGTTCGGCGATTTCCTTGGCGACACGCGTCAACTGCTCAGAGGCACGTTGTGGCATAATTGCTTCCATCGCCATGTCAATGACGCTTTCGGTAATCACGGAATGCCCACGTTCTATAGCAAACCGATGGACGGCTGTCTTGGCAATGCCACGGACGAGTGATGGTGCTTTCTCCATCCGATCCATAGCCTCCTGCGTCCAGACGAGCGTCTCCTCCGCTTTCACATCGATTTGTGGGAAATAACGCTGGCTCGATAAGAAAACATTGCAAGGTGCCAAACGCAACAGATTTTCGGCAGTGCTACCGATGTCCATATCCTGTTCACTGTGGACTCCGATTCTGCCTAAGACAAGCAGCCAAGGATTTGTTTTTCGTGCGTATTGTAGGATTTTTTCGTAGGCTTTTCCATCAAGTAGGGTAATTTTTAGAGCGTAGTCGTGTTCCTCTTTTGCGATAGCGCGCGCAACCTCCAAGTGCGACTGATAGATTTTTGCCAAACCTGTATCAATCACCTCTTCGTGGAGTTGCTCCTGCTCTTTAAACCTGAAAGTCCTCGCGGCGCGTTCCGTGAGTACATTCACAACGGAATTGAAGACGATGTAGTGTAGATACGGATCATAAACACCAACGGCTTCGACCTGTTTATTGAACTTACGTCCGAGTTGTATCGCGGTTTTCAAGCCTGAGAAAGATTCCGGACTTCCATCAATTCCGACGAGGATATTTCCTTCACTCTCTTCAATCGATTCAAGGTCCCGGACGACAAGCGTATCGGTATTAATACGGCGAACGACGCGTTCACAGACACCACCGATGAGGCTATCCTTGACGGCACCCATACCGAGTGCTCCCATAATCACGAGATCGTAATCGCCTTCCTGAATGTCCTCAACAAGTTTTATGAAATGTTTGCCTTCCGGCATTCTCGGTTCAAACGGAATCTCAAATTCAGTGCATTTCTGCTGCATCACCTCAAGATAGGAATCCGAAATGAGTTGGAGCCCCATCGTAATGAGCGTATCGTGGATACGACGCTGCTTTTCAAGTTCGACCTCGTCTTGGTACTCCTCCGGGAGGGTGTACTCCATCTGCTTAAAGCGAACATCGTGCATTTTTGCGGCGTAAACGTGCGAACCTACCAACTGGGACCCGAACTTCCTCGCGAACGCAACTGATAGAGCGATACTCGCGTCCGAGTAGTCCGAATTGTCAACGGGTACGTATATTTTTTTGATCATTTTTTTAATTTTCCTTACGAGCCCCCAGAAAACCACCGAGGATATGTGCCATCAACGTTGCGGGCCATAGGTAAATCATCGCAGTTTGCCATGCCCAGTGGAGAACAAAACGCCGCACAATGATGTTAATAACAATCGGTATGTAGAGGCATCTGCTCCAGGGACGACTGAATCTCTTAAACCTGCTACGGTAAAATCCGAACGTAAAATGAATAACAAAAGCCGCGAGGGAGATTAAAAGGTTCACATCTTTCATCTTCCAAGAAGTACCTTGACATCCCGCCGTAGGCGCAAGAGTGCCGGTTTGCTTCGACTATCGTAATAGCCATAGATGTTTCCATCCGGCTCAACGAGAACAAACCGCGTGCTATGCAGGAGCTCCGTGCCGTTGTGCCCCGCGGCTAAACTGAATCCTTCCTCGGCTAACTGGTAGATAGCTGTCTTGTCCCCAGTAAGAAAGTGCCAACGTCTATCATCAGCCCCATAAGCCTTTGCGTAGCGCGAGAGAACGCTTGATGTATCCCGCTCCGGATCCACGGAGTAAGAGACAAAATAGACCGGATCCGCAACAAATTCGGATTGAAGGCGTGCCATCTCCTGTGTCATTGCCGGACAAATCGTTGGACAATTGGTGAAGATGAAGTCAGCAACCCAAATTTTGCCCTTCATGTCGGACAGTGTTAACGGCTCTCCGTGCTGTGTTGTCAGGCTAAAGTCCGGCACGCTGACAGCAGCACTTTTAGAAACCGGTACCTCCGATTTGGTGCTAAATACCGACCACAAATTGACACCGGCAATGCCGATGATGATAACACCCAGCACTACCCAGATTAGGGTGCTTTTGTCAAGTTTTCGTTCTCGAAGTCGGGAATCGGAGTTCCCTCCTACACTTTCAGTTTGTGTTTCCATACCGAGCACCCAACCAGCAGTTAGTGAGCGGACGTATCTACAACTTCTGTTGTCGGTTGCGTTGCGCCTTCGATTCGTGAGTCTAACGTGAGGTCGGGCATCAACGCAAAAACGAGCAGAACGCAGATAATGAAGGGCGTTAAGACAATAAGCGCCAACGTCCTCTTTTCAAACTTCAGATGCATGAAATAATTTGCAACTAAGATGGCCTTAGCACATGCCAGTCCGATGAGTAGGATGGCTTTGACTACCGTGGGAAAATCCGGTATGACGACCAAAAGCTCAAGGACAGTCAGCCCGGCGAGCCACCAGAAAATATTCATGTATTTCGGATGCTCTTTGTGCCCATTCTGTGCCATTTTCATGTCCTCCTATAGTAGATAAATGAAGGTAAAGACCATAATCCAAATAAGATCAACGAAGTGCCAATAGAGTCCGACGATTTCTACCTCATGGTTAAACTCAGCCGTATATCTACCGCGTAAGCCGTGGATTAAAATAACAATGAGGTAAATAACACCACCGGTCACGTGCATCCCGTGGAAACCCGTGATGGCGTAGAAAGTGGGACCAAAAAGCGTTGAGCCACTAATTGCGGCACCCGACAACCCGTGGTCGGGCATACCCGTAAGTGTCAACCCGTGGTGAATCAGATGATACCATTCATAAGCCTGTAGCCCAAGAAAGATTATGCCTCCCCCGATCGTCAATCCAAGGAACATGCACATGCGCGATACATTACCGTTCTGAATCGACTCCAGTGCTTTCACCATCGTGACACTACTGCATATCAACAGGAATGTCATAAACGCGGTTAGCTCAATACCAAGAATCTCAGTTGGCGGAGCCCAACCGATTGCGCCTACCCCTGCTCGAATGGCGGCATAAGCCGCCAGCAAGGCACCAAACGACATGGTATCTCCAACGAGGAAGACCCACATACCGAGCTTACCAAGGCTGTCCGGTGTAAGCGAAGGCTCATATACATCTTCAGTGTGATCTAAAGTGGTAGCGTGTTCCACTATATCTAACTGTTAGTAAAAAACTATGTTAATCTATGTAAATCTGAAAAACACAGTTCTCTACGGGATTCCTTAAGTCCCTGTTACGGACACCGTCGTGTCCTAAGCCTGTCTCTAACCCATGGTGAACTCTGCGACGTAGCAGGAGTTAGAGACGGCAGGCACATAGCAAAAGAAATACGCTATGTGGAGTAACCCTCAAAGTTAGCATTGCAATGCTAACGCTTTTTTACTTTCCGAGTGTCCTCACAGTGTCAGGGTTCGTCTCACTCGTGTGTGAACCCCTCGCAGTAGAACCGACGTGGTTTTTGTCGGGTGTGCTTGGTTTTTGCACAATACTACTGGATACGGCAGATGGGAATCGAACCCCTCTCAAATGCCTACATTTGCCGTTAAACATAGATTTTTCAAGAAAAACATAGGAAAAGAACTATTTAGGAACATCTCCTTTCCGTTTTAAGGTGTCAGTTAAGGAGATTCCTGATGCGTAGAAAATCCTTCTTTAACCGACTACCGATGACCGATAACCGATAACCATTCCAATGTAAGAAAATCGTGCCGCCGATGAGACCGAAAACCGTAAACGGCATCGCCATCAGAAAAAGGATACTCCAATTAAAACCTTTAGCGATCGGCTCATCAAGTTCTTTACAGCCTGGACATGCCTCAAGGGACATTGGTATGCTGAGCATGACGAGTATCAAAATGGAAGCCCATACAGCATTTGTATAAAACGATTTGTTCATTCAACATTTCCTTTTTATAGGTGTCAGTGGTCAGTTTTCAGTTAGAGAGGACTCTGGTTCAACGGATATGCCTCTTAACCGACTCCTGATAGCCGATAACCGACAACCATTAAAAGAGATATACCAACACATAGAGAATTGGCCAAAGTGCGACAACAAAAATCCAGTAGATAGTACAAGTATCAATGCCGACGTAACGTTCGGCTGAGAAACGACCTGCCATCGCCATCCCAAAAACTATAAATAGCCAGATAACAGCACTCAGCACGTGAACGGCATGGCATCCGATGAGTACATAAAAGATACCACCATAGACACCAGATTGGAGGGTAAGCCCATTGCGAATCAACTGTATCCATTCACTTCCCTGTACGCCGAGGAAGAGTAAGCCAAGCCCTCCCGTAAGCAATAGCCAATTGCGGAGTTGCTTCAGTTTGTCCTTCTGAATTGCGCGACGCGCTTGAAACATCGTGTAGCCGCTCAATAAGAGCAGAACAGTATTGATACCCGTTACCGCGCGTGGCAGTTCAATCCCGATATGCGACGGCGGGGGCCAGGTAACATTACCGACCCGAAATACGAGAAATGTCCCGATGAGACCTGAGAACAGCATCGTCTCAGCACCAAGCAGGACTAATATGCCCAACCGTGCATTGCTCAAGGGTGAACGTTCGTGCATTTCTGCCATCAGTCACGCACCCTATTTCTTACAATCCGAAGAACAATCTCAACGACTGCGGCGATAACCAGTAGTAGTCCGATGACACCCAAAACAGGGACGACCAGACTCTTGATGACACTTTCAACAGACTGAGGTGCTTTGCTGCCTGTAATAATTGCAATCGTTACGACGACAAACAATCCTGCAAACAGTAGACACAAAATGAGTCCGAGGCGGCGGTTTTGCTTGCGGTGTTCTGGCATGTTCATAATCTGCGGACCCCCGACTAAATTTTATCCAACGCCATTGTGACAAATACCAACGGCAGATAGAGCAGCGAAGCATATAGCAGATAGCGTGCGGCTTTCACTGAACGTGTGCGTGCTAAATAGATACCGACTGATAGAAACGCCACGCCTGATAGTAGTGCTGTGAAGAAATAGACTGTCCCAGCAATGTTATACAACGTCGGTAACAAGCCTATTCCGAGGAGCGCGACGCAATTAACCACAATCTGACGGCACGTGCTTGTCCCATCCGGGTGAATGACCGGCAACAAACGGAATCCTGCTTTTGCGTAGTCTTCGCGATAGATGTAGGCAATTGCGAGAGAGTGCGGGATCTGCCACAAAAAGAGTATCGTAAACAGCACCCATGCTCCGCCTGTTAAGGAGCCTCGTGCGGCAACCCATCCAACGACAGGTGGGAGCGCGCCGGGTACAGCACCAATAAGCGTACACAGTGAGGTTTTCCGCTTGAGTGGTGTATAGAGAAAGAGATAACTCACGACTATCAGCGAAATGACAAAACCGCTCAGCATATTGACCGATATTGTCAGGTAAAGCATCCCACTGCCTGTAAGGACAGCACCGACAAGAAGTGCGGTCAGAGGACTCATTCTCCGTCCAGGGAGCGGTCTCTCCTGCGTCCGTTTCATCTGAGCGTCTACATCGCGCTCAAGGTACTGGTTGAGCCCTAAGACACCAGCAGCGGTTAACCCAGCACCAAGGAGAGTATGTAGACCTCGGAGCCAATCTACAGTCTGTTGTGCGCCGAGATAGAAGCCCGCGGCAGTCGTAATGAGTATCATCACCACCAATCTCGGCTTGACGAGTTCGATAAAGTCTGCGACACTTGGCGCGAAAACGTCTTGCTTCGATGGTTGCTTTGCTGTATCTGTATTATCTGGCAATGTTACCGTTGTTGAACGCATTTTTTACCTATTAAAGAACGTGCGATGAATCGCACTACTACGAACCTACTCACTCTGGCACCAAGGCATCACTCGCGGGGGCACCGACAACTACCTATTAAAGAACGTGCGATGAATCGCACTACTACGAACATACTCACTCTGTCAGCAAGGCATCACTCGCAGGTGCTCTGACAACTACCTATTAAAGAACGTGCGATGAATCGCACTACTACGAACATACTCACTCTGTCAGCAAGGCATCACTCGCAGGTGCTCTGACAACTACCGATGCATCAGTGAATCGGTAGATTTTCAGGGTAAGCACAAAACTGCTCACCAACATAAGCGCACCGACTGCGACATGCGCAGTCGTGATTGTGACCGTGAGTGCGGTTGCAAATGTTTCTCCGAAGGCGGTAAGTTTCGCGAAAAACGCCCCAGTGCCGAGCATCAACTGAATAGCAAGCAAACCCAGCAATAACATAGGTATCGATTGCCCAATTCTCTGGGCGTCACTACTCATACTAAGAACACGTCTCGCCAATAAAAAGATATGCAACGCGACCAGAAAAGCAAAGAGCAGATGTGCGTCAAGTCTGCTTCCGGTATGCCGCAAAATCGCGCCAAAGATGAGTTGCACATAAATAAGGCACGTCGTAATCAGGCTTAACCGGCGTAACTTCTGTGTTTTAAGATGGCTTTCGGCTCTCGGCTCTCGGCTTTCAGCAAGAGGGTTTTTGTTAAACGAAAACCTCTTTACCGACTGCTGATTGCTGATTGCTGATTGCCTGTCTGGTTCGCTTTTTGGCGCAGCTTGCAAGCCAAAACTTGCTGTACGAAAGTCCTGCCACCAATCGCGAGAGGTGAACCAAGCAATTCCACAAAGCAGGGCAAAAAACGCTTGTGCGAGACAGGCATGTACGATCGCGAAGTTGAGATTAATCTGTGTAACCCGAAGTCCACCGAGAACGCCTTGCACAATGACAGCGACCAAAGCAGCAAATCCAAGCCATTTTAACCATTTGCGGGAATCTCTCACCAAAAGAAAAATAAAGAGTCCCACTGTGAACAGTCCGACGAGAGAGCCCATGAGCCGATGACTATGCTCGTATAAGATGCCCCCCACCATTTCCGAGAGTGGATAGAGAAACATATTGTATCCAAAGGTCGTCGGCCAATCAGGCACTGCTAATCCGGACTCGGTACTTGTGACAATCCCACCGATGACAATCAACAAGAAAGTCGCTACTGCGGTAGCGCGTGCTATTCTGTGTAGCCATGGACTATAATCGGTGTGTTGCTTCATGCCAAGTTTCCACCAAAGACAAAAGAATGGAAGACAGGAAGATTCTTGGTTGGAAGGTAGGAAGATTGGAAGGCTGGGGGGCCATCCTTCCAGTCTTCTCTTCCATCCTTCCATCTACCTCAGTTAGTCACCACTGGTCGCGGGTGCATGCTCAGATTGCGCCTGCGGGATCCAATCATTTTCTTCACCGGGAACACTATATTCATAGGGACCGCGGTAGACAGTCGGAATTTGAACGAAATTGCCGTGCGGTACCGGTGTAGGTGCCTCCCATTCCAAGGTGGTTACCTGCCATGGATTCTGTTCGGCAACTTTTCCACGGTATATGCTCCAGAAGAAGTTAAAGACCAGTATCAACTGCGCAAATCCGAGGGTAAATGCACTCATCGTGATAAAGATGTTCATACCTTCAAACCCTTGCAGGAATTCATATTGCATTGGGTTAGAGATACGCCGCATGTGTCCACCTACGCCGAGAATATGCATCGGGAAGAAGGTGCAGTTGAACGCGATGAACGTCAGCCAAAAATGAATTTTGGAGAGTACATCGTTCATATAACGTCCGTACATCTTCGGGAACCAGAAGACTATGCCGCCGAAAATAGCGAATAGACTTCCACCAAACACAACATAGTGAATGTGAGCGACGATATAATACGTATCGTGGATGAAGATGTCGACCGGTGTGTTTGCCATATAGATACCACTTAACCCACCAATCACAAACATCGAGACGAAAGCAATACCGTGCAGCATGGGTGTCGTGAATTTGATTGACCCTCGGAACATTGTCCCCAGCCAGTTAAATGTTTTGATGGCTGACGGCACCGCAATGAGCATAGTTGTCGTCATGAACACAGAGCCGAGTCCGGGTCGCATTCCACTTTGGAACATGTGGTGTCCCCAGACGATCCATCCCAAAAACGCGATGGCAATCATGGCGTAAACCATGGACCGGTATCCGAAGATAGGTTTCCGTGAAAAGACAGCAATTAGTTCAGAAGCGATACCCATACCGGGCAAGATGAGGATATAGACCTCAGGGTGTCCGAAGAACCAGAAGAGGTGCTGCCACAAGAGCGGGTCGCCGCCGCCTTCAGCTGTTGCAGAGAAGAACGTCGTTCCCGCAAGCCTATCAAAGATAAGAAGTGCGAGCGCAGATGACAGCACGGGGAAGGCGAGTAGCAACAGGATCGCGACGATGAAAAGCGACCAGATAACTAAGGGGAGTCGGAAGAACGTCATCCCAGGTGCGCGCATATTGATAATCGTCGTGATGTAGTTAATAGATCCTACCAGCGAGGAAAACCCTTGAATGAGTAAACTAATTGCCCAGAGGTTTTGTCCCCACTCGACCCCCGTCCACTGCGGATCGGCGGAGAGCGGTGCGTAGCCTGTCCATCCAGCAGCGGCGTGACCGCCGGGTACAAAGAACCCGATTGCCATAATAATTGCGGCGAGAACCGCGAGCCAAAATGAAAGCATGTTGAGGATAGGAAACGCCATATCGCGTGTTCCAATCATCAACGGAATCAGGAAATTTCCGAAAGTCCCCACCAAGATGGGGACCACGACGAAGAAGACCATGATAGTGGCATGCATCGTAAACAGCATGTTGTAAAATGCCGGTTCGACGACCCCATTGGGCATGTTTACCTCAAGCCACTCTTCTTTCTCGGACTCATAAATGTTCTCCCACATCCTGTCAGCCCCGGTGACAACTTCACCTTCATCCATGTATTGCTGCGATGCGCCGATAATCGGCAAAGGTCTTTCGGGATAGGCGAGTTGCCATCTAAAGAGGAGGGCGAGCCCGCCACCGACGAAAAACATAATCAGTCCGTAGATAAGGAACTGCTTGCCGATCATCTTGTGGTCGAGCGAAAAGAGGTATTTGCGAATAAAACTTTCTTCGTGATGATGTGACGTATGTTCGTTATCGTGCATCGTTATTATCCTCCTTCAGCCTACTGAGGCCATCTTTCTTGCACCCAGGCATCGTAGTTTTCTTGTGTATGCACATTGAGATACCCGAGCATTCCGGAGTGCCCAAATCCACACAATTCAGCGCACGGAATTTCATAACGACCTGCCTTTGTTGCCTCAAACCAAACATTGATAAATCGGTTGGGCAAGCTATCCTGTTTCAGTCGCAACTGCGGCACAAAAAAACTGTGGATGACATCCACGGAGGTTAAGCGGATATGCACGACCGCGTTGATCGGCACATGCAATTCGTTTTCTAATTCCAGGTCATCATCTGTTCCAAACTCGTTATCAGGACCGGGATAGGTCATATCCCAGTTAAACTGTTTTCCACTGACCTGGACAACAACATCTGGATTCTCAGGAAATTGTGTGGGCGACTTAATATTATTCCACTGTGGGTAACTGAGCATCGCGAGCCCGAAGACAATTACCGTTGTGGCGGCTGTCCAGACAATTTCCAACGTTGTGCTACCTTCAATGTAGTCCGCCCTCTTCCCCTCCTGATGACGATACTTAATCAGGAAAACGATAAGGGTTCCCATCACAAGGATGAACACAACGAGGGTAAGATAATAGATAGCGTAAAAGAGGCTATCAACGCTTTGCCCGAACGTTGATACATTTTCTGGGAGCCATTGCAGCATAGGTCCTCCTTAACAGTGCATCTCACTTATTGAAAAGTGAAAACGCGTCAAATTTTTGTTTTTAACAAGTCTAATTCGTCTGTGCAGACGCGGTAAGCGTTGCCCCCACGAACGTCACAGCACAAAACAGACCGGTAATCAGCATAGAAAGTGCCCAAGTCGGTCCCTCTCCAATTGCTTTCACGGTGGTGTCAAGATAGAGGCTCTGCCGAAAAGCGGCGAGCCCATACGTTAACGGATTGAATTTCATTGTCCATTCTAACCAACCGGGCACACCCGTACTCGGAAAAAACGCGCCAGAGAGCAGCCATATCGGGATCAGCAGGAGATTCATAATTGCATGAAACCCTTGCGTTGAGTCCATCCGCCACGCGATGAGGAGTCCGAGATTTGTCAAGCCTAACGCCAGAAGTGTCATCACACCGAGCGTGGCAAAGAGCGACGCTGTACCGAATCGGATGCCAGTTATGGGTGCAAGTATTAGCAGTAACACCCCTTGTAAAAGTGCTAATGTCGTCCCGCCTAACGCCTGGGCAAGCACAATGTGCCACCTTGGCACAGGAGCGACGAGTACGCCCTGCAAGAAGCCCTCGCGCCGATCATTCACGACAGAGATTGTAGCGAAAATGGACGTAAAAAGCAAGACTAAAACAACGATACCGGGATAAAAGTATTCAATATAACTGACCCCATCTACTGCATCAGAGGGTTGAAAGGAAGCACTCAAACCGCTCCCGATGAGGAGCCAAAATACCAAAGGTTGCGCAATAGCACTGAAGAGTCGGCTCCGCTGGCGATAAAATCTGATGATTTCGCGCCACCATATTGTTGCAATCGGTTTCATTAGCAGTCAGCATTGTCCTGCAAGCCCACACGCGGCTTGCGTCGCAGTCAGCAGTCAGCAAAGAGGTATTCGAAGTTGAAGATACTTCTGTGATACTCACAACGCCTAAAGGCGTGTGCTTCTTTGTCTGCTCTTGGCAGGCTTACTTGATTTGAGTCCCGTAAACGGTGACCACTTATCAAGTCTACACAAGTCAGGATGATACCGGATACCTGCGGGGGATACCACCGCCCCAACTACAGGGTTGAATAACCAACCCTGATACTTCGTCAGAATGTTGCTCGCACCTACGACGTCTCGGTGTCCGTGCCAGTCGCATTGGCGACAATGATAGACCCTATTCTTAGGCTTCTTTTTATAGCTACAGGATGGACAGGTTTGAGACGTATAGGCTTCGTCTTCGGAGGCAACTTCGATACCTAACGCCTTTGCTTTGTAGGTCATCATCTCTGTAAACTTTGAAAACGCCCATTGGTGCAACTTCTGATTGACTTTTGATCCATAGTCTATAGAGTGTCGTATGTGCTTTATATCACCTATCACAATCGTCTCCACTTTCTTAGCTTTACACGCAGAGACAAACCGAGACGTGATTTTATGTCGAACGTCACGGATAAGATTATTAAGATTGTTGAGAGTTCGGTTCTTGGCACGTTTGAGTTTCTTCCAACGCCTACTTCCACGCTGACATCGTGAAAGCAACTGATTTATTGTGGCTTTGAACTTCTCTCGATATTGAACGAGACTCCGTAAGTATCTGCCATTATAGATTTCGGAGGTGAGTCCGTCAAAAGAGACGATGGGATGTATTTCGCCTAAATCTACAGCGACGACCCTTCCTATATCTGCTTTATATCTCGCAGGTTCGGTCTGATATGTTGCGTGAAACTCGTAAGTGTCTGTATTTCGATTATAGACGAGTGATACCTCTGCTGGCACTTTCTTGTGGAACTTCTTATCTATCTTGATATAAATGGGGTCTCTACCAATCCCCATAGATAACCGAAGTTTACCGCGTTTGTAGGAAATACCTGTCGCACGCCATGTCAACGGGTGATACCACTTCCGCTTGAAAGGGGGTCTGGCATTCGGATTGCTATCGAGGTTGCTAAAGAAGGAACGCCTCGCACCGCAATAGTCGTCTATAATTGCCTGAACGCTATGGGCATGGCATGGATAGTCTTTGAACTTTAGATACTTCTTAAGTCCACTCTCCGAGAGCCAAAACTCTTTCTGATCGTGCGTCTTTTGCACAAGCGATACGGTTTTAGAATAGATACGACCGCCTAAACGATTGATACTATCTAAACGCTCCGACTTTCCCGCAGTCGCAATAATATAACTGCGGTAGTCCTGTTTTTGTTTTCTCATATGGTTATCGCATATCGCACTTTTAACCCCTAATCAGTGGGTTGGCAAGCACGCAGTCAAGCGACTACGCTGATTATGCTTGCCAATGCGATATAGCAATTATATCACTTTCTTAGAAAAAATGTCAACTCTTTTTTTGACTTCGGAAGATAATAAACCCATTGGACCCAAGTCTAAAGACTTGGGATTGTTAGACAATGCCCTTCAACTGATGGCTAATAACCGATAGCCATTCCTCTACACGAATGGATTGCCCGTCAATTTTATAAACACATCCTCCAGTGTCGGTTTCCCAAATCGAACCGATTGAATCTCATCTGGAAAGGTGGCGACTAAATCTCGGATGAACTCATGCCCGCGTTCACATTCAACCCGAAGTTGATTATCGGTCAACACCGGCGAAATGCCGAAATTCTCAACGATCTCGGTGCGGAGGACTTCATTGTCTACGCATTCTATGAGGACAACATCTCCACCGATTTGCGCCTTGAGTTCATCAGGTGCGCCGAGAGCGACGAGCCTACCTTCATCCAGAATACCGACTCTGTTGCACGCTTCGGCATCATCCAGTAGGTGCGTCGTGAGGAGGACGAGGATATTTTCTGTATCCGCGAGTGCGCCAAGATAATTACCGAGTTGTCGGCGTGCCGCCACATCCAACCCACTCGTCGGTTCGTCAAGGAGTAGAAGACGCGGAGAATGCAACATGGCTTTCGCGATTTCAACCCGTCTTTGTAAACCACCGGATAAGAGTTCCACACGTTCCTTCGCCCTATCCAAGACACCAAAACGTTCGAGGAGTTCCGAAATTCGATCGCGTAGGGTTTTGCCAGCAAGTCCATAGAGGTGTCCATGGTGCCGCAAATTCTCAAAAACGGTAAGTTTGCCATCCAGCCCTGGGTGTTGGAAAACAACTCCCAAAAGCTTCCGAACTGCCTTCACCTCGGTGGTTAAGTCGTGTCCGAGGACACGAACGGTGCCGGACGTGACCGGCATCAGCGTGGACAGGATTCTAAAGAGAGTTGTTTTTCCACTCCCGTTCGGTCCGAGGAGCCCAAAAACCTCACCGCATGAGACGCTAAAACTGACACTGTCGAGAGCGCGCCGTGTTTGATATGCATGCGAAAGATTTTCTACCTCAATTCGGCTATCGGAAACCGTCAGCTGTCGGTGGTCGGTTAAGAGGTTTTCGTTTAACAAAGGTTTCCTCTTGTAACTGACGGTAGTCGGCGTATTCGAGACCATCAGCGAGCAGTTTCTGTCATCGACGGTTATCGTGCTTACGAAAACTTTTAAGTCGCATCACCTGCTGAAAACTGAACGCCAACTGCTGACGGCTATTCTTGCTGACTGCCGACTGCTATTTAAGTTTCAGCGTGAAATTCTGTGTGGCAGTACCGCCAGCTTCCACGGTAACAGAGGCTGGAGCACCGCTGTTCGAGCCACACGCCTCATGCCAATAACCGAGTTTATAGGTGCCTGCGGGAACATCTTCAAGTGTGAATTCACCGTTTTCGTTCGTCACAGCAAAATACGGATGCGGCACGTAAGCGATCCAAGCGGACATCCATCCATGAATATCGCATTTTACAGATACGGGTCCTTCCGCCTTTTTTACACCCGCAAGCGGCATTTTCCTACGGTTTTTCGTCTGCTGTTTGTTAACTGGCTTGTTGATACTACTGAAGATATGGACGTTGTGATTAACTTTATCGGTGTTGAGCATCGTCAACCGAGCACCGACTGGAACAATTTGGACGTGAGGAGTGAACTTGCAGCCCTTCTGATCAATTTCCAGTTTGGCGGCTTTGTCGAAATCTTTGCCTTTTGAAACGTCGATGAGGTAGACAATGGTATTTTTTAGAGCGTTACCTTCACCAACAACAAGCGATTCATCATATTTTTCAGTCGCATCACAGACTGCCTGATCTTTTGTGATTTCAAGTTTTTTCATCTCAGGCGCGTCGCCTTCAAACGTTACTATGCCGCTAATTGTGCCACCACCGCTAACGCTCCCAGCAGTATAGGAATCAGGAAATACCAACATTTCCACTTCGCCAGCCCCGCTATCAGCCGCAAAAGTGCCACTGACATAACAGCAAGTGAGAAGCAAGGCAAGCCCTGCTAACAAATAGGTTTTCATTTTTTCTCCTTTATTTTTTATTACTTTATTAATAGTTATCAGTTGTCGTAGGAGCGAGGTTTCCCTCGTCCGTTTCAGAAATCCATCGGGTTGGGAAACCCAACCCGTATGATAACTGAGGATTGGTTATCCTCAGGAATTTCTCCGCTGTACGACTGCCCGTAAACCGAAGAGCAAGCCGAGAGAGAGAATTGCAATCAAAGGCGGATAAACGAACCGTCTTGAAGACGGAACGGGTTCAAGTACAAAAGTATACCAACTCGACACGACCCGTTTTGTGTCAACATCGCCGTTCGCGCCATCCCATGCAGAGAAAGCGATGGGCACAAAGACACCGGGTTCGAGTTGTAAGTCCTTCTTGTCCTCGGTCTTCAAGGCACGTTTCACCCACAATTTGTATTGCCCATCCGTGTAAACACCTTGCGTCTGTAATTCGCCTTGCGCTTCCTGAACTTCGGCATTGCTGACCCCTTTAGCGGTGACCTCAGTTACCTGCTCAGGCGTGGAGGCTTTCCACTGCCAGAGATAGACCGGGAGTCTACCCCCCCATAAGAAGTAAGGCTTCGGCGCGGTCGGACCTTGTGGCACCTTTACCGGAAATTGAATTGCCAAGGCATCCTCAAGCGGTTTCCCCGTTGTCTCATCCGTTTCGTCACCAGTCGTGTGCGTCCGATCATCCCACGTGAAGAGGAACGCTACCTCCGTGTCGTTATAAAACGATTTGACGTTCACGGAATCAATTGTCGGGTTAAACTGTCGAGGTTCGATGACTATCTGTCCAACCAGCGGGAAATGCTTAGCTTGTAGCGTTTCCCACGCCGCATCATCCATTGATGGTAACCCACCTTGAAGGTATTGCGAACGGAGGACGTTGTTCCCAATTGCGGATTCGGGACGTTCTTCAGGTGCGAGGGATTTAACATAGTTCGCCAAATGCCAACTCTTTTCATAGACGACTTTCATCGCGTCATCATACGTTTGTTGTTCAGCGGCGGTCAACTCTATACCCTCCGTCCGATTGAGCGCGAGGTCAACAGCGGCATCCATTTTCTCGTAAAACTTCTCGGATTCCGCTTCCTCTGCCTCCGTCATCTCGTCTTTGTTCTCCAATTCGGAGAGGCGTTTGGATTCCTCTACTGTTAATCCGAAATGCAAGAAACTATCGCCTTCAAATGCGGGCATAGGTGATCCGGCAATACCGCCGATGAACCGTTTGAAGATGGCTTCGGTGTCAGCTCCACCTCGGAAAGTCCAACTTTGGGTGAGATTCGCGGGCCATGTCTGGAAGCCCCATTCATCCGTCAGCGTAGGCGCAGACGTTCCGTCACCCCGTCCAACGTTACCGTGGCATTCGACACAACCAAGTTCTACGTAAAGTCCCTTTCCGGTTTCCACGCTCTCTTCAGCGTAAGAGATTTTACCTTCCAAGCTGATTTGCCGTGGCGGTGTTTCACTCTCTTTAAACCCATCATAGAAAGTTTTGATATATGCCGTCACTTCCCAGCGATCATCAGCGCTCAGGGAAGTTTCCCACCCCGGCATTGAGGATCCGGGCATTCCGATGGTAATAATGTCAAAGAGATCCTGGTCGGTTGGGAGTTGACCGCTCTCTGTAGAACGAATCTTATACAAGCCGCGTGTGAAATCCCGCGGTTTCGGAAGGAGATTCTCAGCGGCGGAACCGTCGCCTCTCCCTTCAGTCCCATGGCAGTGTGCGCAACTCTGCTCATACACCGATTTCCCTTTCTCAGAAGCCTCTGGAGCGTTCTGTGCGTGGGCTAACATCACAGTATATAGCAGTCCCAAAACCAACATCAGGAGAGTTACATTTCTGGTTCTCATTCTTAGTGTGCCTCCCCAAAGGTTCGGAACTGATAACCGGTGTAGTCAGATAGAAAGAGGATGACGTCCCAAATTTCGTCTTCTGTCAAGTGGTTTTCCCAGATAGGCATCGCTGAATCCCAAGGTGTGCCAGCCGCAGGTAACCCTGGTCCACCCTTGGCTATTCGCCAAAAAAAGAACCCTTCTTGGAAGTTCGGGATAATCCCTGGATCTTGGAAATTAGCGGGTAGCGGTTGGAGGTGAGACGCAAAGTGTCCCTGTCCATCAAGGTGATCCCCATGGCAGTAAAAGCAGTTGTTATAATAAACACGCCTGCCGTTTTCAACATGCGCTTTAAACGCTTCTGGATCGTCCTTTTCATAATGCCGGAAAGGGTTCACGACATCTTGCATCGTGCCAATAACCTCATCTTTGTAGGTTAATTCAAGCGGCGGCGATGGATGAGCATCACGTGGACTCCCCGGTGGATTCGCGCGCTGGGCGATAATCGAATAGGTATAACCGAGCAGGAACAACGGGATTAACACCGCGACAACACGGCGGCGGACACGGCGATTGTTATCGGTGAGGGTTTCATGAATAGGGCGCAGAAATTCGCGAAAGAGTGAATCCTCAACGGAGATATGCACCAAGATAGCAATTATAATCAACCCCATATACATCGCAATTACGCTGCCCGGTATTGGCACTGAGACGATGCCGCCAACGGCAAATCGTAGTACGGCCCAAGAACCAATCAGAATTATGAGACATATTGTGAAGAGCGACAGTCTTTTCATCTTTTAATATTACCTTGCGGTTCGGTTAGGCAGGTTTCATGAATAAAGTGCCTTTACGTATATCCGTCCTCCAATTACATTACGGACTATGGTTTAGAGGGTTATCGGTTGTCAGGCACCGGTCTTTTATTCCGCCGGAATTGCCTCCGCTGCCCCTTCAGAAACTGCTTCTGCTGTTGCGCCCGTAAGTGTGCTTAAGAAAGAGAGCAAATTGCTCATATCCGACACCGATAACAGTAGCGGGAAGTTTTCGGGCATCGGCGACGTAACCAGTAACTTTTTACCAGAAGCACGGGTAAAAATAGCCTCATTTAAATCAAAAGTATCAAATACTTCTTCACTCCCGTCAACCATTAGGACGATTTCGTCATCGTCCATCGTGCCTGAAACGTAATCGCCAACAATTTCATCGTCATCAAAAGTGATAACAGTCATCTGGCTTTTCACATCTGTCTTAGAAAATGTCCGATCTTCGCCACCGACCTTAAGCGTCACGGTGTCATCGGTTTCCGAAACGATTTCACCGCTTACTGGCGCATCTGCATCCGTAGGCGTTAGCGTTAGCGTGAAATAGCCTCTCGCTTGTAGATTCGTGAGATCCTCAATCGGCTCGTCATCAAGTTCGCTCAATAAGAGGGTATGCTCCTCTTCAACGCCATCTGCCGTTTTGGTTCGGACGACAATCTGTTCTGTATCCTGCGAGACAAGCGTTCCCTGATAGGTCGTTCCGTTGGCACGGACAATAACGGCTCCATAACCGCTCACAATTTGGGCACCGGGTATCAGGACCGATTCCTCAAGATACCGCATGTCGTTAAAGGCAGCAATTTCAGACAGGTCAGGCGCAGTGACAACTTCAAAATCTGTACTCGTCTCACCTGCGGCTGGACTTTCTATACCTGTTACAGCGTGGCACGAGATACACGCTGCAGTGACAAAAACCTTTTTCCCGAGTTCCGGATCACCCGTAAGCAGGGGTGGCAGTGCCGCCGCTACTGTCCCTGGGTCTGCTCTATCTATAGGCTCATCAAACGGTGTTGGATCGATCTCACCACCGAGGCTCTGGAGGTAAGCGATAACTGCCTCAATCTCCAATTTCGAGAGCGCGATGGGGGCTTTCCAAATCTCTGGCATAATCTTGCCGTATCCGGGCACAAGATATTTGTGAGGTTCATAAAGCGATTCGATGAGATAGGTTTTTGCATCTGTGCCGGGTACGCGACTTGCTGCGTTAATGCCGATGTCTGTGAGATCAGGACATCTCCCTTTCGGGGCAGAGGTATCGACGGTGTGGCACGCGCTGCACTGCCCTTTTCCGTTAAACACCAAGGCACCCTGCTCAGCAACCGCCTCCGGATCGCTCCAATCCAACTCAGTCAGATTCACCGCTGTGGAACTTTCTGGAACAAGCCCCGCGACAAAGGCGTAAAACCATATCACGGCAAGCGAAAACGTCAGCAACTTCATGACGTTCGACCACAAAACGATATTTACGATTACCGAGATGAGAAACCAGACCGACCACGGTAGCAAGTTCTCCGAAGCAATCGGAAATGCGGATGCCCCCGCAATATAGGCGATGAAACTTACCACCATTAAGATGAGACTCGCAATTTTTACGAGCATATTCCTTGACATTTTTTAATTATTCCTTGCGGTTAAATGACGTGGGTTTGAACTTTAACGTTTCCGTACGCCCCCTCACAAAAGTTACGTTTCTAACCCCTGTTAGTCATCACCTTCAGCAGGAACCGCTGCTTCGGTGGTAGTTGTTGCTTCTTGCTTCTTCTTTTCACCCCACAAACCGAGCCAGAAGATAAATCCGACGAGCGCGAAGAAAGCCACCATGATAATCGCTACCATGTTCACTGCCTCGCTGAGAAGCGGTGTAAAAGCATCAGGGGATGTATCCTGCATGACTCCGAAGATATGCCACGCCTCTCGAAGCCCTGAGCGTGCGTATCCCATTAGTCCCATTAGGGACGTAAACGTAATCGCCACGAGAATTAACACATACTGTGAGCGATCCGTCATTTCGCCCCATTTAATGGTGCCAGACGTTGTCGCCTTGCGGTACATGAAAATATCAACGATTGTTACGACTGCCATCACCGCGAGTGCAATCAGGACCTGATAAGGCGTAAGGATATTGACACGTAAATCTGTCGGGACAGTAAATCCGACGATGCCGATAACGACAATCGAGACCGTGGCAAGGAAGAAGGCTGCAGAAATGCCAATGTTGCCAATCTTTTTCCAATTTGCCGTAGGTATCTTACCTGAACGCCGATAGAATAGGAAACTCAAGAAAGTCGTGAGAATAATGATATTAACAGCCGTATTTTTGGCAGTCATCAAGCCGAACAAACCGAGGTGTGGGTGGTTTGCGCCGCCCATCGCGCTCAGTTCGCTGGCACTCGAAATCTTAGAGAGCGTCCGCGGGGTCATCCAAATTGCAACACAGATGATAATAACTGTAATCATATACGGACGGTAGCGCGCATAAATCTCTGCCCCTTCAATTCGTCCCATGCCTGACCAGAGGTAGTAGTTTGCGCCAATAAAGAGCACACCAATCATCACCGCCTGAATGATAAATAGCCAAGAGAACAGACTCCCCATCATGTTAATGCCCATCGTGTTATTGAACATGTAGATTTCTCTACCGAGCCAATAGCCGAGGAACGGCAGGGGTATCAATCCGCAGAGAGCGATGAAGTTTCCGGTATAGCCCATCCAATCGTAGTGCGCTTTGTCCTCTTTCGTCTTGGCGACGAGGAATCGGAACGCCGCATAAGCGGCTACAATGGAACCCCCAAAGGCAATATTACCGACGAGTCGATGGATATTGACAGGCATCCAGGTAAAGTTGTTGACGGCATCCCAAACGGTTCCCATGAACTCGCCTGTTGTCTCGTTGTGGAGCGGCACCATCGTATGGCTTGTGACACCCTCCATAGCGGTTTCAGGTGTAAGTGCTGGATCTGCAGTCAATTTCTCCTCTATCCAAGACTTACGTCTCCCTTCAGAGAGTACGCCGTATTGGGTTGCGGGACTGGTTTGGTAACTCAACCACGCGTTAGAAACGAACATAATCGCAGTGCCGAACACATTCAGAAGCACGCCGAGGAAGAGATGCCATCCTTTATGGCGTCCCTGCATCTTGTCCCATCCGTAGGAGTAAAGGTAAAGCGTAAAGGTCTCACCGAAGAATAGGATGACGTAAAAAATCATCGTCGGTCCAAATATCCCGCTGAGCTTTGTCATGACTTTGGGATAGCACCAGATGAGGATGAAGACGAGAACACCACCGAGTAAGGCTGTCGTCGAAAACGCGCCCATACAGAGTTTAATGAACTCTTGCGCCATCCGATCGTATCGCATGTCCTTC
Source organism: Candidatus Poribacteria bacterium (assembly GCA_965232545.1). Classification (GTDB taxonomy): domain Bacteria; phylum Poribacteria; class WGA-4E; order WGA-4E; family WGA-3G; genus WGA-3G. Next base: position 3,827,606 of record OZ246979.1, on the reverse strand, counting down.
GTCTTCCAACCGATAAATTCGATGATAACGGCGAACATCGGGACACCGAGAATAAAAGATCCGAACAACAGGTGGAGTTGGGCAGCGATCCACGCTGCATTTCGGCTGCCGATCTTCGGGAAAGCGCGATATTCCGCCTCGGTCACGTCCTGTGCAAACACCGGAGCAATAGCTAATACGGCATAAGCGAAGAGTACACAACCAAATATAAGATAGAGTCTCTTTTTAGACATTTTTTATGGCTTTCGGCTGTCAGCCGTCGGCTTTCGGTTTCTGTCAGTAAAGAGGATTTCTTACTGACCGCCGAAAACTGATTGCGACGCAAGCCGCGTGTGGACTTGCGGGACAATGCTATTTATTTTGAACGTTTCTTGAAGTCAGCACTTGTGAAGTTTACGGCGATATCGCCACTCGCTGGCACTTCAACGGTTTTGTTTGCTGAACCGAGTTCTTCATGCCATGCGATGACACGTACTTTACCGGCTGGCACATCAGCGATCGAATAAGCACCGGCATCAGCGGATTTCTCATAGTCATCCGAACTAATCCAGGCACCACCGTCATTTTTGTACCCCGTAACCGTGAAAAAGTTGTTAGGAACAGCGACGATGTAGCCGGTCATCCACGCGTGGATATCACATGTGAACTTAATTTCTTCAACTTTGGCAATTTTGTGTGGGATAATTTTGCCGGGCTGTGGAATCTGATAGTTTATCGCGTCATTCTTCTTCGCGTGAGAATGCACGTTGTGCGCGACTGGATCACTGGAGGTAATATCAACAGTAGAGCCAGCAACGACTGCGAGAACGTGCGGGTAGTAAGCACATGCCTTTTGGTCCATAACAGGATTCTTATCCAGGACGGTAGGCTTTGCGCCACGAACACGGGCGTAAAGGACAACGTTTTTGATGCCTTTGCCTTTTGAGACAACAAGTGCCTCGGACTTTGTGCCTGCTACAGCGTCAACGCAATGCTGATCTTTAGTAGCCGTTAAGGCAGGGCGCGCGGGTGCGTCGCCTTCATACATTACGGTGCCGGTGATGGTCCCTGCAAACGCAGCACTTGCGAGCATTGTGCTAACAAGCAGGGAGACGAAAATTTTCATAATTTGGCTTCTCCTTATATGTTTTAAATTTACCTGCAATATATTAACACCCCAAAGTTTTAGGATGCAAATAAATAGACCTAAAAATTCAAATTAATTTTTCTTAAAGATTCACTTTCAAATTACGGACGAAACATCTCCTTAATATAGGCGAGAATTTCGCGTTGTTCCTCATCATTAAGGTAGTAATAAAACGCCGGCATATCATCTTTTCCGGTGTTGATACTGTCCAGCAATTGTTCATCGCTGTGCATGCCCCAGAGATTGCTGTCGGTTAGGTCTGCAGGATCCAACCTTTTAAAACGTCCGATACGTCCATTGCCTTCCCCATTGTTTCCATGGCACCCGGCGCAATAACGGGCGTACTTATATTCAACCTCTGACTGATACTTCGTACTCGGATCAACCTGCTTAGCCAACCAGATTAAGCCGTTGAGCCACACCATAATCATAACAATAATGACCACAAGGTGTTTCATTTTTTAGTTATTCCTTGCGGCGTAATAAAGGGCGTTTGAAGTTTAGCGTCCCAAGGAGATGAGGTAATCTCGGACGAGTCGAATCTGTTTTTCAGCATCATTGTCAGCATAACCATCGAGTGGCATGTGTTGTCCACCGACGAGGGGCCATGCTTGCGGCATCGCTGTTCCGGGTTGGAACGACTGCGGGTCCTTCATCCAGTCAATGAGCCAATCCGCTTTAAGTCTCTCTTTTGCCAATGACAGATCTGGTCGTCCCGCCTTGTCACTGCCTTCAGGAATTACCTCACCTTTTGCTGGGTGACAGGAAATACACTGAAGTGTATCGAAAATCTGCTTACCGACTCGCAATTCAGCACGTGTCGGTGTTGGCGTTTCGAGCGTTTCATAAGGGAACGGTTCATCGTCAAGGGCGGAGAAGTACCTAACCAGGGTCGTTGCTTCGTCATCAGGTAATGCGAATGTCGGCATCCGGACTTTGAGTCCGTATCGAATTTCTGACGGTTCTTTGAGAAATTCAAATAACCAGTCTGGATAAACCCGTGCGCCTTGAGCTTTCAATGGTGGCGGTGCCAATTGCTTGGCAACCATCTCACTCAACCCTTCGTGTGCGATGATAACATCCTGATAATCGCCACCCGCGCCTTCAATTTCGTGGCATCCAGTGCAGTTATATTTTTTCACCAATCGCCTACCTGCATCAATGTCGTTCAATTTCTCGGATCGGTTATGGATATAACTCAGCGGATACTGCTCGGGTTGGAAACTTTTCAAAAGTACTGCAAGTGCCTTCGCGTCTTCGTCACTGACTTGGAAAACAGGCATCCGAGAAACAATACGGCGGGTTTGATAACGTCGTGGATTGCTAACTTTACCGATCGTCCATCCCGTCCAACTGTGTTCAATGCCCACCGTGTCGCCAAAGTCAAGTTCATCAGCAAATTTCGCGCCGAACTCTCCGAGGTCCGCACCGACTTTTGACTCATTCTCAAAACCGGGAATCGTGTGACAACCGAAACAACCATAAGTCCTGACGAGTGCCTCACCTTCCGCTACATCTACTTCCCCGATGGAGTCCGTAACTACGTTTGTCGTTGCTTGCTGCAAATTCATCAGATAGGCGACAACGTTGTCAAGTTCGCTAGTACTTAACCGCAAACTCGGCATACTTGTATCCGGATCATACGCTTTTGGATCCTCAATCCACTGGCGGAGATAACTCGCTGTAACCTTTGTGCCAACACTGTCGAGTGCTGGGGCAAAATCACTTCCTAAGCCATCGACAGCATGACATGTGAGGCAACCAACGGTTTTGACGGTTTCCTCGCCTGCCTTAACAGCACGTTCGGATGTGAAATAATCGGGATTGGATTCATCGAGGTTCGGATCGCTCATCGCAGCAAGGTAAGCTGAGATAGACTTCACCTCATCAACAATGCGGAGAACATAACTGTCAGGATAGGGATACTCTGTGCCATCGTCCGTTTTAATGACGATACCATTGGCTGTTTTGGTAACAACGCCCGTGCGCTTTCCGCCGTTTTTGAGGTAGACGACCTGCGTCATACCATCAACAGGGAAGAAATTCGGCATTGTCGTATTTGCGAGGTACGCTTCAGGTTTCTTAATCCAACTTTCAAGCCATGCTGTATCTTTCACCTTACTGCCGACTTTTGCAAGTGATGGGCCCACATTAGGGATGTCATCGAGGGCACTATACCCTTCAACGGCGTGACATCCGTGGCATCCAAGGTCTTCAAAGAGCGCCAATCCCTTCGTCAAATTCGGTGCATAGTCTTGTGGTTCATCGGTTTCAGGATTCACACCGTAATCTAACATCATCACGCCATCATGACAGCGGCGGCAGTTAGACTCCATATACCCTTCTGTTTCTTCAGATGTTCTGCCGGTGTGCTCATCTAATCCGAGGACAGGGGTGAGCCAGTATTCAGCGTGCGTCAAGGCGTGGGCGGATTTCGCTGTGAGTGCTTGACCTTGCCCACCATGGCAGGGCGTACACCCAAATCTATCAACGGGGTGTTTGGCGAGAAGGACATCGCGGTGAGGATGCGTCTGAAGAACAGGACGATAGCCGGTTTCATAGGAGACTTCAACTTCACCGAAGACATCCACGTCACTGAAGGTAAGCGTGCCATTTTCCTCTAATGTATATTCATCCGCTTCTGCGTCAAATCCATCTATTATAACACTCTCGCTACCGACCTTAACGCTTGCGTGCTTGAGACGATGTACAACAGGATTTTCGCCATCACCTTCCACCTCAAACACCTCTTGTGCGGATTGTTCGTACCCCTCTTTATCAGCGGAGAAGTGACAGGTAGCACACCGATCTGCGGTATGATTAAAGTCTTCAAGATAGTATTGAACGATGGTTCGTGTTTCACGGAAAGGATTTTCTAACAGACTCCCCAAGAAGGTTCGCTTAATACCGCCGACCGAATGCAGTTTTTCTTGAAGGCGCGTAACTTCTTCGTGTTGTGCTTTGTCGGCTTGCAATGATTGAAGGGATGCTTGTGCGGCGGCGATACCTGCAGTAATTTCCGTATCCGTAGGATTATACTTCCGGGCAATGAGATAGGTGCTAAGGGCACTCTGTGCGTCCTCATTGGTTTGATAAAACTGCGCCAAAGCCTTGTTCGCATTTGCAAAGGTTGCTTCTGCGTTCAAAACGGCTTCGGTGAGTTCGCCTTCAATTTGGGACTCATAATCCGCTAATTTTTCCTGCCATTTATCAACGGTAGCATTGCGTTTACCCTTCGCTTCATGGAGACTATGCTGATATTTATAGTTAATGGCATCGGATTCGCTCTGTCGGAATTTGCGTTCTTGCAGTGCTTCTTCTACGGCGACCTGAGCGTCCCTGACTTCCTTCGTTAACCGACCAAGTTCCTTTGCGTCAGGTTCTTGAGGTGTGGGGAGTTCAGGCAAAGCCAATTGTGCGTTCTCTAATTCCGCGCTTGTTTTCTCATACTCATATTGATAAAATTGCTGCTGGATCTGCTTCCACGGACGACGAGTAATCATCTCATCCCAGAATCCCCATATCGTCACCAGTCCTAACAATCCGGACAAAATAAAGAACAAAGCAGAATACGACTTACTCTCAGCAGGAATTTCCTTTTTGCTCCTCACGAAATTTTCTCCCTTTTTCTAATTTCCCTTAAATATTGAACCACGGGGATACCCAGATGTATTTTACATTCAAAACCACACGCAGAATCATTTTTATCGGCAGCGCGAGCATGGTTAAGAACAGAAATGAAACGACGACATATCGGACAAGACCCAGTTCCTGTAAGAACTGGCTACTCTTAGACTTCCATAAGTAGAAAAGGGGACCGATTGCAAAATAGCCTGCAACCACCACGAACCCGAAAAAGTTCGCAGTATCCGCATTACGGATGCCGAAAAGATACGACAAATTCACATTTGTCAACGGGACAACGAGATGTGGATCCCACGCTTCCCATGGCGCAAAGAAGTTCCATCCGGGCCCCCTCAGGAATGTCCCAACGACCATCAGAACGATCCATAAAATGATAAATCCGAAACAGAATACTCCGAGCGCGAACGGACGCTCTTTTATTGTGTAATATCCCTTGCCCTTCGGATTGATGTCAATGTACGGAATAGCAACCAGGCCTGCGATGATCAGTCCAGGGAGCACCACTCCAGCAATCCACGGATCGAAATAAACGAGCATTTCCTGAAGTGCCAAGAAATACCACGGTGCTTTAGAAGGGTTCGGTGTCTTCGTCGGATCACTGGGTTCCTCAAGCGGTGCATCAATCATAATCGACCACACACCGAGCACGAGCATCACGATAATAGCGCAGATAAACTCATTCCGGCACAGATAGGGCCACACATAAACCTTATCGTTAAGAGCGGCATCCGAAGGGACACCTGTTTTGTCCGTCTGGCGTGCCTGCCGGTATGAAAGCCAGATGAAATAAGGTATCAAAAAGAGAATAGCAACAATGGGGACATTATCCGGCTTCGTCACCAATGCTATAAGATGCTCCATATTCGTCTGCTCCTTTTCATAGCCATCAGTATGGATTTTTTCAAAAAAATCCTTTCAGTTATCAGCCGTCAGTCTCAAGAGATGCGGATGCATCATAATTCCCTTAACTGACGGTTGACTACTGACAGCTAATAGCTATTTTATAGAGGTCCAGAGATACCACCGTCTTTACGGACTCGCCAGAAATGCAAAGCCATGAGGACGCTTGCCAACAGAGGCACCGCAACGCAGTGTAAAATATAGAACCTCAATAACGTTGAGGGACCTACGATCGTACCCGCCAGCAGCGCGAATCGAACATCGTTGGATTGCGTGATGTCTTGTGGGGCGAATGGACCTTCATGCCCCAAAACCGGTGTCGCACGTGCCATGTTCGTGCCGACAGTCACAGCCCAAAATGCCAGTTGATCCCACGGTAACAGATAGCCCGTGAAACTCAGGAAAAATGTCACAAGCAACAAAATAACCCCGACTGCCCAGTTGAATTCTCGAGGCTTCTTATAGGAACCGGTCAAGAAAACCCGGAACATGTGCAGCATCACCGAGATAACCATTCCGTGTGCCGCCCAGCGGTGCATGTTCCGCAGGAGCATGCCGAACGGAATGTCAAATTCGAGGTACTGGACATCGTGGAAGGCGTATTCAGCTGTTGGTCGATAATAGAACATCAGGAGTACGCCAGTGACGGCTGTCACGAGGAACATGAGGAAAGTGATACCGCCCATGCACCATGTAAATCGGAAGTTCAGCGCGTGGCGAGAAATCCGGGGAGGATGGAGATGTAACCAGACGTTTTGGAGGACCTGTAAGGTATAACGGCGCCCAGTGTCTTCATATCCGTGGCGGAACATAGAGCGCCAAATGTCGGAATTCGTAATCTTTTCTTTGAGCCCTTTACGTTCTTCGTTCATATTTTTTTAGCAAATTTCGACGTGGACGTTGCGATACTGGCTTTGAAACTGCGCCCTACAACGCCGAAACGCCTTTCTACCTGACCGGAGCCAAGCATAAATGCTCTCCTTTCTTCAGACCTTCAAAAAGGAGCCTGGGTCGGTCCACTGCCCCTTCTCACCTAAAAACTTCACAGACTTGTCGATTTCGAGCTGTCCATCTTCTGCCAAAATAATTTTAACACGTTCAAGGGGTCGTGGCGCAGGACCTTCGTAGTTAACGCCCTCTCGGTCGAAACCGCTACCGTGACATGGGCACTTGAATTTGTTCTCAGAACCGAGCCAGCGCGGCGTGCACCCGAGGTGTGTGCAAATCGTTAAGAGCGCGTAGAACTCGCCATCTTGCTTCCGGACAATCCAAACACCAAACGGCTCTTTTTTGAATTTTTCGCTAACGCTACCCGGTGGATATTCTGCTGGAAATCCTGCTTTAAAAACAGAGGAGGGTTCAAACAGCACACGTGGATACAAATACCGAACCAATCCCGGTCCGAAGGTCAATCCCAATGCAGCAACGAAATTCCCCCAGCCGAGAAATTTAAAAAATTTACGTCGAGATACCACTTATACCCCCGATCTTGTAGGATAACGCTTACGCGCTACACCCACGAATTAAAGGTAAATCGCAAACATTATAACCCAAATTTGAAATAAATGTCACCAAAATCTTTCCGCATTTGGAAGTCTGTTCTGCACAAACTGGACACACGCGTCAACTCCAGACGGATTCAATCAAAAGCACACTAAAACCCCATCACCGTACTATTCGCGCATGAGCGTTAATTATTATACCATGTCTTGAAAAGTTTGTCAACCAATTTTTAAAATTTTCACACAGAATATGACAAATTTAAATTAATAGAAAATAGTAGGACGGGTAACCCGTTCGTAACCTCTATCTCACCTCAGGATTAAGTCGTCCATCACATCTCCTACTCTCCAACAGAAGTTAGCAAAATTATGTTCAATTCTCCAACGATTTGTGATAAAATTTAACTCAGAAATTTCCTCAGTCAGTTTTCAGGAATCAATAATCCACAAACAAAGGAGAACCGAGATGATTCGTTTTACAATCAGTTTAATCATGGTAGGTTTCATGTGTGCGCAAGTCAGCAACGCTGAAATCGACCCGAACACTATCGTCGGCGCGTGGTTATTTGATGAAACAGGTGGAAAAGTCGCCAAAGATTCATCCGACAATGGCAACGACGGCGACCTCGTCGGTGGTGCGAAATGGGCAAAGGGTAAATTTGGTAACGCCATTGAACTCAACGGTAAGGACGCTTGGGTCACTGTGCCAGAGATTGGACCGCTTGAGGACTTCACGCTCATGAAATGGTTCAATTCGACAGGTAGGGTTGGATTGTGGAGATGCTTCTTCAATCGTGACGGTTGGGCTGCCGGATATGTCCATTATCAATTCCGTCCGGACAACAAGATGGAAATGGCTATTCACTCTAATGCCCCAGTCCGACATCCGGGGTGGCCTGATTCGGATTTCACGGCGGACAAAGACATCTTGGATGAATGGTTTCATCTCGCAGTTGCCTACAGCAGCAACGATGAAGAGGTCCGCGTCTACTTCGATGGCGAACTTGACGCAGAGGGTAAATGGGGACCTTTGCCAGGAGAGTTTGGACCCGGACGGATCGGCTCCTGGGATGGTGGCGGCAGAGAATGGGAGGGTCTGTTCGACGAAATGTTACTCTTCGATGTGGCACTGGAGGCAGAAGACATTCAGATGCTCATGGATAACGGGTTAGAAGCCACGCTTGCTGTCGAACCGGCGGGTAAACTTACAACAAATTGGGGGAAAATTAAGTTGGGACGGACACACAGTAGGTAGGCATGGTAATAGACGATCTCCGATAGGCGCGCTTCCATGCGCGCCCGGAGGATATTATTCCTGCTTTAGTTTTCCCCACAGGGTCGTCAGCAACACGGTACTTGGCTGAAAAGGATTTTAACAAAAAATTTTTACTATTGTGGATTTTAGAATTATCTATACACTCTAAATCGGTGCGGCTACAAACCGCACCTATCACCTTTGAGAAACATACGTATTTTGAAAGTGTCCCTGTTGGTAGCAAGGCGATCTATTGACCATTTGCGTAAGTCCTACTAAAAAAGCGTCAGTTTGGGAACTTTGACCGCTTCTTGTAACTTTCGCACTGCCTCGGCGATATCGTCAACAACGGTTTGTCGGAGTGCCGTAAAATTCTCACCCTCCTGCCGTAGGACATAAGCCGGATTAAACGTCGCCATAGCGAAGGGAGCATACATGGTATCTGTAAACCAGACACCACGTTCCTCCGTAATGCGAAAACTACGATGGATAAGCACTTTCGCGGCAGGCGCACCCATACACAAAATCACGGAAGGTTGCATTAAAGTCAGCTCACCGTCGAGCCATTTGGAACACGCTTTAATCTCTGATGCCTTCGGTGGACGGTTCTTCAACACATCGCCTTTAAAACTTGCCGCACGACACTTAATGATGTTTGTGAGCCAGATATCGCTACGCGTTAACCCATTTGCGGTCAAAACATCATCAAGCATATCCCCAGCGGGACCTGAAAACGGCAGTGCTGTCCGATTATCAGCGGCAGACGGACCCTCCGCAACAATCGCTAACTTTTCGGTAGCATCGCCGCTACCGAAAACAACATTCGCACGGGTTTTCGCTAAATCACAAGCCGTACAAACACTTGCCCGTGTTTTGAGGGCTTGCATCTGTGTCTGAACGTTACTCATCATTTCACACCAATTTCTCTAAAAGAAGCGAGGTTACAAACCTCGCCAGCGGAATCCATGGAACTATAGGTTGCCTCCGGAAGTTTTCGCGAAGTGAACGCTGGCGTGTACTAACTGATCTGGTCGTACTCCGGTAAATGTCAGTTTATAAATCGGTTTGTCCCAATTATATTGATAATCGCTTCCATAGATCGCCGCATTCATCGGTAGGTAATCATCCGGTACATGAATAAAGCAGGTTCCCTCAGCCTGCCTAAGTGGATTACAAACGAGCATGTAACTTTGGCTGTGTGTATCCCAACCAGCAGATAAAATCTCAACACCGCCCTGCGTATAGTGCATATCTGTGGCAAGCAATTGCGGTACGTTCTGTTCCTCACGGAAGCAAAGCAATTTGGCAGAACGGGGTGGAATATTCAACAAAGTTACACTGTTTGAAACCTTTCCAAGATATTGGCGCATCCAGAAGTCGTGGACCAGGAATTCTTTAGATTTCGGTAACCCAAGTGTCTCCAGTTCAAAATAGGCATCATTCTCGTAGTCGTCCCAGTTGAAAACTGCGGCGAGATACCAAGCCTCGCGAGGTGTTGATACCGGTAGACACCATATTTTTGGAAAAGGTTCATCGTAAAGGTCTATAGGTGTAGCCGCCTTACCTGTGAGTGGAAAAATTTTTGCCAAGTAATCCGCACGCGACGAAGTCAGTGTCGTAAATTGGTCTGCGCACAAAACTGTCCCACCACTCAATGCCGCCGCTGTCATTTCCACAATTGCCTCGTTGACAGGACGTGGTTCATTCACAGCAATCTCACCAAAGACGTGTCCCCAGAGAACGTTATGCTCCCTCAGATGTGCGGCATATCTGCCGAGACGATGCTTTGTGCCACGCTGATGATGCCACGAGTCATTTGCCCGATTGGAAGCCGTGCCGACAGCAGAAAGGGAAGGACTGAGGAGTGGCGTATTCACATCAATGCTACCAAGGCATGGACCGGGTACAGCATTGTATCCGGCGAGTAGAATATCATCCTTCAGAGACACGTTTTCCGCCCGCGCCTCATCGACTGCCTCCCTGAGCAATTTTCCAGCGAGACGATAAAGCTCGACTGAGGTCAAACTGTTATCACGCCAATGCAAGTTGTGTGAAGCATTCGTGAGTCCGACCGTATAAGCTGTAAAGTCGGCGTTGATGAATGAATATCCACATTCACCAACGATCTGTTTAATCTGTTCACGAATACGGGACTGCACCTCTGGATGCGAAACATCTAAGAGGGCGACCTCTTTACCACTCTCTGGCAAATGAACTGTGGCAGGTTTGGAACCGTTACGCGCAGAATGCCTACGGGAGTATCTTCTCCCACCACGGGACGCAGTTTTCTCCTGTATACAATAGTTTGGATGGCTTTGGACAAGTGCCGAATCCAGTGCGGCACAGAACGGATTGAACCGGATACCCGCTTTGAAACCTTTCGCTCGGATGTGACTGGTAATCGCTTGCATTTCCTCACGATTTTGTGATACCGAAGCCTCTGAACCCTGCGTAAAAACCCCCAATTCTGATTCCAAGATTGCATTCAATTGAATATAATCAATACCCCCTGGACAGTTCGGCTGAAACATCGGGTTCTCGGCGAGCGCGTCTGTTTCGGTCAAGATAGCATTTGCATCAAGGGATCCGTCTGTATCGGCAAGCGTCCAGACAGTAGTGGGCATGCTGTGTTCAAGGATGGGCTGAGCCTCAGTAAGATCGCTTTCGTGTGCGATATTCCGCGCCGCTATAATCGAAGTATAATGTTCATAAGCTGCAGACACCTTATCTGTAAAATTGATGTAAGCAGTTTCGGAGGTGATTTCTTTACCGGAATCGCACTGCTGCTTACACTCATGATAAAGGGACCACGGATTAACACCTGACGCGGACGACTTTTTACCACGCGATTGCGAGCCGCTCCCACCATTTTTATCACAGCCGACTTGAATTCGGGGCCACCATTTCTCAGTCGTCAGGAAACCGAAGACAAGTGCTTTCCCGCCTTTTGTATCGCAAATTACACCATCATTGCCCGGATGCATAGCGTCGGTCTCACTCAGTAGAAACCCTTCATAGAGTCTTTTACTGACGCCAGGGGAAACAGGCGGCATGTTAATAAAGAGATGATAATCCGATGGAAGTCCGCCAAGTGACACAGCACCCCGGTTGCCTGAAACCCCAAGCACCGTTACACTATCGAGTCGTAGTGGCTCCGATTTTAGGTTTTCAATACCAACTTTGAGGTGTATCGCGGGGTGTGCCGCATAGCACTTGAGATAGGTATTTATCCGCACCCCCTTACCTGTCGCCTCATGAGAGAAGCGAATTTGATGATAACTGCCGAAAGCATCAGTCTTCGGAAGTTCAGTGTTAAATTCGCGAGTGCCAGCGTCTTCAGTTTTGATGGTACTTCCATTGTTAAGGGTTATTTGTGTGGACCCCTCTCGGATAATTGTGTGACCACTCTCATCGACATAATCCCATGTTCCTTTTGAAAGGTTAAACTTAATCTCAAAATTAGCGTGGTTTATCACAGCGAGGTTGCCCCGCCGTGAAACTGTTATCACATTTGATCTCATGTTTTCTAATTTTCCTTGCAGTTCGGTGAGGTTAATTGGATGAATAAGGTCACTCGACGTATATCTGAAGAAACACCCAAGCAAAAACCCCTCGGCTACGCTTACGGGCTCTCCTTTTGGTTACCTCTTTATATCTTATAGTGGCTGTCAGCGGCAGGACTGTCAGCCATCAGGTCGGATTTTCTGCGAAAATCCTTCCAGCAACCGGCAAAGAAAGAAACGTGACTGAAACGCTTGCGTCTTTACTGAAAGCCGAGAGCCGACAGCCGATGGCTATTCCTCTGAAAGCCATTAACTTCCGGAAGCGGCAACTGCCCAACAAGATATGATCTCCGCGGGTTCATCCCCCGTTTGGGAAAGCGAAAAGGTGTCTCTGGGGTCGAGGAACAAGACATCATGTCGTTTCAAAGCACACGTTTCTCCGGCATCAGTCGTCACTTCAGCACATCCATCCCTTAGCACATAAATTGACTCGCTGTCTATCGGTTCATGTGCAAAGTTTTCCCCTTTGTTGAGATAGATGTAATCTAAGGAGAGGTGTACAGAGCCTTTTTGTGGAGAGACCACACTTCGCCATTCGGTGGATTTTCCAAACACAGGACCACTGCGCGCCATATTGATGACTTGGACGTTACTTCGATGTCCGTCTTGAGGCGTAGGCGCTGTATTCGGGGTATCTCGCTCGCCTCGGTAGAGCGCCATATCCGGTGGTGCTTGGAAACTAATTAAACGCGCCATGTTCGGGGTCGTATTCACCGTTCCATGAACCTCGCCTGCCGGCACAAAGATAACATCGCCCGCAGCAATCGGTGTATAGACCGCCCCTTGGCGGATAGCTCCACCACCTTCTAAAACGACAATCGCGTCTTCCGATGCATCGTGATAATGCTGCGTAAACTCTTGACCGGGGGCGTGAACCCCATGATTTAAGGTCAGCTGCTTGGAACCCATATCGGGATGCACGACACGCCAATTTTTGCCTTTGCCCATTTGAAAGGGCGTTCCGGATTGAAGATTCAAAATTTCCATATTTCTCACCAGTCTCTAAAGCATAAGATGCCTTATATTGCTTAATACCTAAAGATTCTTTTCATAAAACGATACAACTGTATCCCCGTAACGCGCGTGCCGACTCCGCCTCAAATTCCCGACGCCATCTGGCACAACACACTGCTTTGCATGCTCAACAAGCAGAATGCCATCAATACAGAGCAGCGAACTCTCGGCAAGCAGTGGTAAACAGGTCTTATACAGTTGCGATCCCCCTGCTAAATCAGCACCATACGGGGGATCAAAATAGATAATTTCAAACGTCGTGGATCGCTTACAGAGGTATGCAATCCCTTTCATAACATCGCGACGGAGCAGATGATACCGCGCATGGGATTCAGTAAGCAGACCGCACGTGTGGAGGTTTCGTTCGATAATCTCGATGCACCGCCGGTCGCGCTCCAAAAACGTGACATGTTTCGCACCGCGGCTCAACGCTTCAATTCCCATATTCCCGGTACCTGCACACAGGTCCAGGAAATTTGTATCTACTACCCGTTCCTGCAGAATACTAAAAACCGACTCTTTAACCCGATCGGCAGTCGGGCGGACGAGACGACTTCCCTTCGGAGTTATCAAACGTCTACCTCTGAATGTGCCAGCAATCACTCTCATCTTTTAATTATTCCTTGCGGCTAAAAGACGTGAACTCAGACTTAGATGTGCTTTCTCTCAAGTCGCCCTCCATTACATTACGGGCTTGGGTTTCGCCCCTAATACTCTGCCGACTGAACGCTTATTGCGCGGCAAATCGCCATTAACAACTACTAAACTACAAAATTTTGAACAACTCCTCTATGACTGTGCCATCGTCAACGACTCGGATCGGTCGTCCGGAGCGAGAATAGTTCTCTTCGTCAACATCGATTCCAAGCGCGAAACAGAGTGACGCAAATAGGTCCGGTACCCTGACGGTCCCACTGACAACCTTAGTTCCATCTTCATTTGTGCTTCCGATGACCTGTCCGCCACGGGTACCGCCTCCCGCAACGACAGCTGACCAGCCAGTGGTATGATGGTCGCGTCCATCGTTATTGTTAATCTTCGGTGTGCGACCGAATTCACCGAGCCATAGCACAATAGTCTCTTCAAGAATATCCCGTTCAGCCAAGTCCCTCAGGAGCATTGCGAATGCTGGATCTACCGTAGCAAGAAGTTCTTTCGTCCGCTCAAAGTTGTTTTCATGTGTATCCCAACCATCCAGCGAAACTTCAACAAATTTGACCCCAGCCTCTATAAGCCGACGCGCCATCAAGCAGCCTTGACCGAATTTATTCATCCCATAAGCCTCGCGGATCGCCATCGGTTCTTCGTTGAGTTGAAACGCATCTATTTTCGGGGAGTTAATGAGCTGATCCGCCTTTTTGTAAATCGCTTCATGCGCTTCTGTACTGCGTCCCGTCCGTTTCGAGATAAAATCTGCCTCAATCGCTTTAAGCATCTTCAGACGTTCGCGGAAACGGTGTGTATCCATCTGAGAAGGGTAAGAGAGATCATCGACAGGTTTCATCGGATCTTTGACAACAAACGGATCGTGCGTTGCCCCAAGGAACCCCCCGGAATAGGTCGGCGAATTAATATTAACACAACTCGGAAGATCGGAGAGAGTCTCCTCAAGGTAGTAAGAGGTGAGTGAACCGAGGGTGGGATGCCTAACAGCACCGCCAGGTGCATACCCCGTATGAAGTAAATAGCGTGCACGTTCATGATTGCCTTCACGTGAAACCATCGATCGGATAATAGAGAGATGGTGCGTCTGCTCTGCAACACGCGGGAGATGTTCGGAAACCTCTATGCCTTTAACGTTTGTCGGGATTGTTGCAAAAGGACCACCATTTTTTGTGCCGGGCTTGGGATCAAACGTGTCTAATTGACTTGCGCCCCCACTCATGAACAGCACGATACAGTGCTTAGCACACGGCAGAACATCCTCAAGCTGCGCAAGGCTATTCAAACTGAAGTGCTGCATCGCGACGAGTCCCAGAAAACTGCTGATACCGCCTTTTACAAAACAGCGGCGTGAGATTTCTTTATGCCATAACTCTGGCGTGTCGTATTCTGGAACCCATAATTCCGCGTCCATATCTACTCTCCTCGTTACGTTCAACTATACTATTTTAGCATCTCTCTTCCTTTTAAACAAAGCAATTTTAATATAATAATATGGAGAGCAGGGTATATCTGCCATCTCTAACAAATCTACATATTTTTGTACTTTACCATAAAAGAATAAAAACGAAATAGACTTAATGATTTACAGCAGCAACCTGGATTAGTAGACCTCTATCTATTTCGGCTTGATACGCTCACTGTAAAATGATATTATAGTTAGTGAGATAGTATCAAAAGCCATTTAGTTTTAGTTTCACGTTTCACGATTATAAGGAGAAATTCTCTATAGTGTCGCGCATACAAAAACCGATCCGCTGGTGGCTCCTGTCTATTGTTATTGTTGTTGCCATTTTAAGCATTCTGATAATCCAAATATTGGACATGGATCACCGTCAAAGCAAAGTATTTTGGATAGCTACAGTTATCGTCCTTACAGCCGTTCTGAGTGCCTTGTGGCTATTAGGTTTCTCGCGTCTGGGTTGGCGGGTTAAGTTAACGACCCTTGCCATAGTCATCTTAGGAGTTTTTCTCGGTGCAAATCTATTCCAGTTCAAAGGATTCAGTGGCGACCTCATCCCGATATTTGAATGGCGATGGCGGGATGAACCGACGGCTTTCCGACAAGATCCAAGCAATACATCCGACACCCAAATCTCTATTGCTGATTACCCACAATTCCTCGGTCAACATCGGAACGGCGTAGTGACAGGCATCAAGTTAAACCTTGATTGGGACACACATCCACCGAAACTCGTTTGGCGACAACCTATCGGCGCGGGTTGGTCAGGCTTTGCAGTCGTTGGAAATTCAGCAATCACACAAGAACAGGAAGATAACTGGGAAAAAGTGGTCTGCTATGAATTACACACCGGCGAAGTAAAGTGGAGTCATAAAGACCAAGCGCGCTATAATATGCCGCCTGCTGGGCTCGGGCCACGTGCCACACCCACAATTTCAGGGAACAGGGTTTACACCGTCGGTTCAACAGGGATCCTCAACTGTTTGGATATTGAAACAGGTAAGTCGCTTTGGACAACCCATACCTTTGAAGAGAACAAAGCGGATCTACCACCTTGGGGTGTGAGTATTTCACCGCTCGTTTTCGATGAACTTGTTATCGTCAGTGCCGGTGGTGCAGTCGCATACCACAAAGATACAGGCGAAATCGTGTGGACAGGTTATCGAACACAAAGTGGTTATAGCTCACCACTCCTTACAACTTTAGCAGACACCGAGCAAGTTGTTCTCTTTAACCAAGGTTTAATTACCGCTCATGAACCTTCAACTGGAAAACTTTTGTGGAAGCAACCGTGGGTGCAAACATACGCAGAATGTGTCGCGCAGCCGGTGCCGATTTCTGATGACAAACTTCTCTTCTCAACCGGCTACGGTGTCGGTGCTAAACTTTATCAACTCTCGCAGAATTCCACCGGTGAATTCGACGTTTCAATTATATGGGAAACCATATACCTCAAAGCAAAATTCACCAATATCATTCATTACGAAGGCTATCTGTACGGACTTGATGACGGAATCTTGGCTTGTATAAACCCAGCCGACGGCGTACGTCAATGGAAAAGCGGTAGATACGGACACGGACAAACACTCCTAATTTCAGATGTCCTGTTGGTAACCACTGAATCAGGCGAAGTTGCCCTCATTGAACCAGACCCTGAGCGTCATATTGAACATGCACGTTTTTCAGCGATAAAGGGTAAAACATGGAACACGCCGGCACTTGCGGGTCCCTACTTATTGGTGCGTAATGACCGCGAGGCAGCGTGTTATCAATTACCAATCATCGACACAAAAACCGATATTGGAACGGAATGATCCACCATATTATAGGGCAAGCCTAACGCGTCGTTTTGCTAAAGACAACACATAGACTTGCCCATATCTGTGATACTTTGACCATTTTAAATGTTTGAATGCGACTGACAGCCATCCACGTTCACACAAGCACCCGTCACAAGACTGGCGCGTTCTGATGCGAGAAAAACCGCCACATTCGCAATTTCTTCGGGTTTTCCGAACCTACCAAGCGGCATATCGCTTTTCACAAAAGCTTCCATCGCTTCCGGATCCGCGGCTATGCGGCGAGCCCAGCCACCCCCCGGAAAGAGAATGGAACCCGGTGCAACACTATTTACGCGGATATTGTCCGGTGCCAACTCCCTTGCCAACGACTTTGTCATACTGATCTCGGCGGCTTTTGCAGCGTTATAGGTGATGTGTCCACCGCCTTCTCTACCGTAGATAGAGGTTATCATCAGAATTACACCGCTCCCTTGCTTTTTCATTTCAGGGATTGCGCGTCGGTTTATCCGTGCCCCAGAAACAAGATTCAGGTCGAGGATTTCGTGCCATTCGGTATCCGAAATTTCTTCCAGAGGGGTCCATCGACTGCCACCGACGTTGTTCACAACGACATCAATCCCGCCATACGTTTCCACTGTTTCCGCTATGAACGCGTCGACCTGTTCGCCATCCGTAACATCCGTGAGTTTCGCAAAGACTTCCGCGCCTTTTGCCGTGAGTTCATTCTTAACGTCTTGGAGTGTATCTTGGGTTCTGCCACAGATGCTCAATCGTGCGCCTTCTTCAGCGAATCCGTGTGCAATAGCACGTCCGATGCCGCGGCTCGCACCCGTTACGACCACCACTTTGTTCTTTAGTCCTAAATTCATTAGATCTCCCGTTTCCTTTTGTAGTATGGGCTTACCAAGCAAGCCCTAACATTTCTATGTCGCTATTATAGCGGATACTCTCGAAAAATATCAACGGGATAGTTGTCAGTCGTCAGGCATTGTCTGAATCAGGATTCACAGGATTAAAGGATTTGCAGGATTCTTATAGATGTCAGTTGGCAGGAAGATAACTACCAATTTCTATCAAGATTAGCGGACAACCATTTGCCATTTGCCAATACGGTCGGGAATCGGAGTTCCCTCCTACAGAAGAGCTCAATGCCTTCATTGAAATAAAAACACGCTTGACAATTAATAAAGATTGTGTTAAAATATATGTATTGAGCGTATTAATTCTAAAGATTCTGCCCCAATTTTAGGATAGCAAGTTTTGGCTTGCAAGCCAAAAACAGGAAAAAGATTCATGGCATATTATATCACCGACGAGTGTATTGGGTGCATGGCGTGTTTGACGAACTGTCCGGTTGATGCAATAACCGGCGATAGGAACATGCTACACATCATCGATCCGAATATTTGCATCGATTGCAGCGCGTGCGGGATGGTCTGTCCAGTCGAGGCAATCCGTGACCAATTCGGAGAAGTGTGTAAATTCATTCGTCGTCCCACGCACCGACCTATCGCCGTTATCTACGAAGAACTTTGCTCTGGCTGCGACTTCTGTGTCCATATTTGCCCATGGGATTGTCTTGAACTCAAGGACCCAGAGACTGGCGAACACGCCGAAAGCTTCTTCGGCATCTGCGAACTGGTTAAACCGAAAGACTGTGTCGGTTGCAAGCTGTGCGAAGAGGTCTGCATCAAGGACGCTATCCGCGTTGAATCCCCCGTTCTTGTGGAACTTGCTGAAGCCGCAGACTAACTTTAATTCTACCTTGCGGTTCGATGAGGTAAGTTTGGATATTGAAGTGCCTCTCCGTATATCTAGGGGAAACGCCCAAGCAAAAACCCTGCGCCGATGTTGCAGGCTGCGTCTGAATATCACCAGAAACCTGCCTATAAGCGCAGCGGAGGGCATTGTTCTGCAAGCCTCTATAGGCTTGCACCCAAACTCCATAAATCAAAACGCTTCCAATGACGAATACACACCTTTATAAACCGAACCTCGTCATCGTCATCTCTGGACCGTCCGGCTCAGGGAAAAGCACCGTCATTGATTCCCTCTGCAAAACGGATGAAACCTTACAACTATCCGTCTCCGCAACAACGCGTAAGCCACGTTCCGGTGAAGTAGATGGTGTTGACTATCACTTTTTAACGAGAGCGGAATTTGAAAAGTCCATCCAGCAGGGCAAATTCTTAGAGTGGGCAGAATATGGCGACAACCTCTATGGAACGCTCAAATCTGAAATTGCCGATGCCCGTGAAACCGGGAAAGATGCCATCTTAGAGATCGAGGTAAAGGGTTCTCTGGAAATCCGAAAACGACAACAAGATCTCGCACCGGCAAGAAGTATCCTCATCTTTATTGTCCCGCCATCATTCGCTACCTTGGAGAAACGGCTCCGCCGCAGAGACACAGAATCGGAGTCGGAACTGAAACAGCGATTGGATATAGCAAAATCCGAAGTTCTTGAGATTCAGCACTACGACTATTGGGTGAGCAACCCACAAGGCAAAATCCAACAGGCAGTTCAACAGATTCAGACGATCATTAGTGCTGAGCGATCTCGCGTTGATCCAAAACTGATAGAGACACTCAATCCCTTACTCGGTATTGACAGTGTAGATTAGCGTGGATTCGATTTAGGGTCAACGGATAACGATATTTCATCTCTTTTTACGGATTGGAAACCCCCGAATTCATTCGGGGGAGGAAAATCCGCCCTCGTTTGTGAGACCACAGCGTTTTTTTGAAAAAAACACTTGACACTCTCAGCGAATTGTGGTTTAATATATACATCACACTGGAAACCGACATATTCAGCGTAGCCGCAAGGTTACGTGTCGGTTTCCTACCCACTGAATAGGGGTTAAAGGTGTGATGTGTGATAGAGCCATGAAAATGACATTCAAGTTCCGTGTGAAGCCTACAAAAACAGAGGAACGTTGGCTTTTTTCGGAGTTGCGCCACCAGAAGCAGTTGCAGAACTACATGCACCAGATGCGTTCGCAGATGTGGGACTATGGTCGTAAGTCTGTATCGATGTATGACCAGATCAACCATCTGAAAGACCTCCGTGCTGCGACTTCGCACTATTCCGATCACTCCCAGGACATGCAGGTGTCTACGATCAAACGCGTTAACGCCTCGCACGAGCATTTCCAACGCCGATGTCGCGAAGGCGCAGAGAAAAAGGGGTATCCGCGATATAAGCGTTCTGTCCGTTCGTTGACATGGGAACTCCGAAAATATACGAAAGTCCTTGGTAAAAAGACCAAGGATACAGAGAAACAGACGATACGTGTCCGTCAGAGTCCTATCCGTGAAACCGGCACTCGGTATAACCGTTTGAAAGTTCCGAAACTCGGTGAAGTCAAGATCCGCCAGCACCGTCCGCTCATCGGAGACCCGAAAGAGATCACGCTGAAAAAGACAGCACGCGGTTGGTATTGCTTTATCGTTTGTGAAGTGCCTGACACGATCCCTTGTGTTCCGAAGTCTGCTTGTGGTGTGGATGTTGGGACACACGACTTTCTGACGACCTCTGCCGGTGAAACCGAAGAGAATCCGCGCTTTTATCGCCAAGCGGAACAGAAGTTGATACGCTTGCATCGCGACCTTTCGCGCAAGCAATACCGAAGTAAACGCTGGTATAAGGCAAAGGACGCATTGGCGAAACAGGCAGATATTGTGGCGTGTCAACGTCTTGATTTTATCGCGAAAACCGTCTATAAACTCTTTCACCACAAAGGGTTTGATGCTGTTGTTGCTGAGAAACTCAAACCGAGCAACATGCTGAAGAACCGACACCTCGCGAAGTCGATCTCTGATGCGTCTTGGGGCATGTTCTTTGAGTGGTGCAGTTGGGTAGCAAAGCGCGATGGCAAACATTTCCATCAAGTGCCACCCCACCATACGAGTCAAACGTGTTCGGAGTGTTGTCAGAAGTCGGCTATCAAATTGAAGTTGTCCGAGCGTCTGTTCCATTGTAAATCCTGTAGCTTGAAACTTGACCGCGACCACAACGCGGCGAAAAATATCTTACACAGGGCGGCTTGCGCCCTTCGTGGAGAGGTCTGGGATACCATCCTCTGTGAAACGAGAAACCCGTTATTACAACAGGCTTGTTGGAGCTAACACTCTAACAAGCCCCCTGCTTTAGCGGGGGGTACTTGACGAAGCAATGGAACTTAAAGAGCGGACGATTATCTTAGGTGTTACAGGCGGCATAGCCATTCACAAAGCGATTGACGTGGCAAGCCAACTCGTCAAAGGCGGTGCTTCCGTTCACGTTGTCATGACAGAAAACGCCACGCGTCTTGTGCAGCCCTTGCAATTCCAAGTCATCTCGAGGAATCCTGTCCTCCTGAACCTATTCGACACCGGAACCGACTGGAAACCGCCTCACATCGACCTCGCCGACCGTGCGGATCTCCTCGTGATTGTCCCCGCGACAGCGAACATCATCGGTAAAATGGCAAACGGCATCGCTGATGACGCGCTGTCCACTGTTGCGGTTTCCGTTCACTGCCCAATCCTCCTTGCACCGGCGATGAACGGACACATGTACCACAATCCGTTTGTGCAACGGAATATCGATACCTTGAAAACACACGGGATCCATTTCATTGAACCTGCCAGTGGCGACTTGGCATGCGGCTATGAAGGAACGGGACGGTTGAATACAGTAGAGGCGATCCTGCAGCGGATACATGATATTCTTGCGACGGAATCGGACACGGCACCTAAGGTCGAAGCACAGGATTTACAAGGGACACGCGTTCTCGTCACAGCAGGGGCAACGCGCGAATATATCGATCCCGTCCGATTTATTACCAATCGTTCGAGCGGCAAGATGGGCTACGCCATTGCTGAAGCGGCGGCACAGCGCGGGGCAGAGGTGCGTCTGATTAGCGGCACCGCCACCATCCCCACCCCTGTCGGTATTGAGACCGATCACGTTGAGACGACGCTTGAGATGCACGATGCAGTCCTGCAAGCTTTCAAAGAAACAGACATTGTCATCATGGCGGGCGCGCCTGCCGATTACCGACCCAGCGAATTTACGCCCCATAAAATCAAAAAAACCGCCGAAACCTTGACCCTTCCACTCGAAAGGAATCCGGACATCGCGCAGACACTTGGTGAACAGAAAACGAATCAAACTCTCGTTTGCTTTGCCGCCGAAACGAACGACCTTCTCGAGAACGCCAAAAAGAAGTTGATACGTAAAAACTGCGATTTCATTGTCGCGAATGACATCCTTGCAGACGGAGCAGGATTCGAAGTCGATACGAATATTGTAACCTTACTGGACCGAGACGGTACCTGTGAACAACTCCCACGTTCTTCAAAGCGTGACGTGGCAGATGCTATCCTAACGAAAGTTGTCTCCCTACGAAATAGGACGAAATAGACTATCCAAGAAATTGAACCGACAAAGCTCTCCTACAAATGAACCACCGACATGTCCGCGACTTCTTTGCATTACATCATATCCGCCCGAAAAAACAATTAGGACAAAACTTCCTCGTTAATCCAGAAGCCCTCGAAATTATCCTCCAAGCAGGAGAACTCACAGACACAGATACAGTCATAGAAATTGGTGCCGGTTTAGGGTGTCTCACGGAGGTTTTGGCGCGGCGTGCCAAACGTGTAATCGCTGTTGAAGTTGATGAACTGTTATACACGGCATTAGCAGCGCAATTCTCAACAGATTCACACATTCAACTTCTTAACGCCGATATTCTTAAACTGGAATTCGATTTATTGTTGTCAGACGGAACAGAGACTATGCCTAATCCCTTTAAGGCTGACGGTACAGAGACTGTGCCTACTACTTTTAAGGTTATAGCGAACTTGCCTTACAGCATTACGACCCCAATTTTGTGGAAACTCCTCGATCATCACAAACAGATTCACAGTTGTGTGTTGATGATGCAAAGGGAAGTCGCAGAGAGGATTGTTGCTGAACCGGGAGGAAAGGATTACGGCGCATTGACAATCGGTGTCGCTTACCGGACTGATGCGACACTCATCGCCACGCTGTCGCCAGAAAATTTTTATCCGGCACCCAAAGTGGATTCGGCACTCCTAAAATTGACAATGCGCGAAAACCCAAAGGTTACGGTTGAAAATGAGGAATTCTTCTTTAAAGTCGTCCGGACAGCATTTCGGACACGGCGGAAGATGCTAAAAAACACGTTAGTTAGGAGTAAACTGGCATCGGCGAAGGTATTGATGACCGCTTTTGAGGAGCTCGGTATAGCCCCAGAACGGCGTGCTGAAACATTGGACATCACTGAATTTGCAGCTCTCGCAAATTTTTTGTTTTTTAATTAAAAGGATATGTAGGGTATAGCATCAAAAACCAAGCCTGCAACAACGGCGCAGGCGACTCGAACACAGCAACGGTTAAAATACAAGTAACCGATACTTACCCGCAAGGTAAAATTAAAGACGGATATCTAACTCAAAAAGCTGCCAATACACAATTTTCCAATCCCGTTCTTCACGACGGAATTCAAATCTGCAGCTGGCTTTGAGCTCCCTTAAGTCCCGTTCTTCCCCTTTTTCTGCGTTAACATCGAGTTGAAGGACTGCTGCCGCTTTCCGGGCATGCGTTATATCCATCTCTATATCCTGGAATAGGAACTGAAGTGAGACGTACTCCTCAAAAAGCTGCGTCATCGCCGGAACGACATCCACATAATTTTCAGGAACAATCCCTGATGCCACGCCGAAAAGTGTGGCTGGATCGTCCGCGGCGACATAAGTTTCCGAAAAGAGTGCTTCAACTGCCTCAATGTTTTCCATATCCACTGATTCAAGGAGAGCCGCAAAATTGTCAAAAAATTCCTGTAGCTCCACCACTGGATCTTTTAGTGGTGTCATCGCAATATCCACAACTAACCGTTCTTGGTTAAGCACAACCGGCTGGCTATACGGCTTGTAATCTGGATCCGTAACGGTCAAGGTATGAACATCCCCGTAAAGAATACCTTGAAAAGTGTAATTGCCATCTACGCCAGTTTCAAAGGATTGCCCGAGCAGCATCACAGTCGACCCGGGAATACGATTTCCGGTTCCAGCATCGTTGATGGTTCCAGAGACCGTACCGTATTCGAGCATCACCGGTTTTTCAGATTCGGGTTCAGTTGTCTCTTCCGCTTCCCCACACGCGAAAATGCAAGCCATCAATAGGAAAAGGGAGATATTTTTTTTGAGTGTCACGGTTTGTTTACCATCCTTATTTTTAACTATGAGGTTTCTTATCATCATTCCATTTCGTTTCATGATGGTTTTTGGTAAGATTGCGACGGGTCATAGGAATTGTACAGGTTTTCTGTTTCTCATTTTGTCCGATTTTTCAGTGCAATCCTCATTCATCAAAAAACCTCTCAAGTGTTTGTAATTTCGGCGGTTTCGTGAGCAAAGAAACAATTATTAACGCGACAGACGAAACAGCGATCAGAATCGCGGCAGGCATAATCCCGGTGCCGCCGACACTATACCCCGGCGTCTGCCAGTTTTGGAGAAAAAAATAAAGCCATAACAGAATTACACTTATGATCGCGGCAAATACGCCTTGCTTTGTACTACGCTGCCAGAACAACGCCGCAACGACAATCGGAAAAAGACCGGCAAACCCAGTGAACGACCAAACAGCGAGTCTAAAAATGCTGGGTGTCGCGATGAGCGAAATGAGATAGGTAACGCAAAGCACGCCGCTCACAAATAACCGCCCTACCCACACCCGCTGCCGCTCGGAAAACGCTTCCCGACGATAATGCCCAACAATATCGTGCGTAAACATACTCCCAATAGCAAGCGATTGCGAATCCAATGATGACATAATCGCCGCGAAGACACCAGCACCTAAAAACCCAGCCAAAACGCCAGGGGCGTGTATATGAATCATTTGAATCAGCACATTGTTCGCTTGTGCTCCCTGCAAACCTGGGACATCCACGTTCCCCAATATTCCCAGCAACACGCTCGGAATCCATACAACCGCAATACACAACGGATACAAAATAATCGCATAACGGAACGTCCCGACATCTCTCGCCGTTAGGAAATGCGAAAAGATATGTGGAAACATGCCGACACAGAGCGGAATACAGAGATACGTCAAGAGTTCCAACGGCTTGATATGCTCCGCCTGTATCAGTAAACCTACGTCCACTTTAGAGATAGCATTTGAAAACCCACCCATCCGATTCGTAATGACAAAAAAGGTGATGCCTCCGAGGATCATGAAAACGAGCGTTTGGAATGTGTTGACCCAAGCAGTACCTCGCATACCGCTGTAGGTAACATAACACAGAACGACAGCACAAATGAGTAAGCCACCTACCCATTGTGGAATTTGACCATCTGTGAGTGTCGCCAATGTCCCACCACCGCCCATCACACCGATCAACAAATATGGGATAAGCAACAACACAAACACAATGAAGAGAAGCAGTCCTAAACCATCGGATTCCCACCGATCTCGGAAGTACTGCACCTGTGTCACATAGCCAAACCGCTTTCCAAGTCGCCAGAGACGCGTCCCAATAAAGAGGAACACACACGGCACGACTATCGCCGAGGAAGAAGCCATCAGTGCAAAAACACCAATACCTCTGTGATAGGCTTCACCCGACGCACCAAGGATCGAGAACGCCGTCATGTTCGTGCCGAAAAGCGTCATCAACAGGATAAACCAATTAATCGTTCGACTCGCGACAAAGTAATCTTCTCCGGTATTTCGGAAAAGTTTATGGCTCAGCGCACCGAGAACCAAGACCATCGCGAGGTATATAAAAATAACCGCAAGGCTCATCGTTCTCCCCAATCCCCCCGTGCTTTGACGAAAGCCGCCATCAGCACCATTGCTGCAAGACAGAACCCTATATGATAGAGCAAGCCTAGCGGTAACCCCAAAACAAGCTGCGGGTTTTCCCAGAGCCAAAAATCGTTGTGAAGTAGGAACAATAACACGAGAAGTGCGTATAACACTCCTCTCACCGGACGTCTCATGATGTCCCCCTTTTTAATGGCTATCAACTTTCAGGAGTTGGATATTGGAGACGTTCTCCTGCCACACATCCTACTGATTGCTGATCGCTGATGACTGACGGCTATTATAGTAAAAAATGGCAACACTCGTAAGCGCGGCTATCACATGAACCCATATAAATTGTAGACCTGTCGGTGCAAAAAAGAGAATGAATGCCGCAACAAACAGGACGCAGCGCGTCCACAGCGATAATCTGTTAAATATATAACCCGCGATAGCAGTTGCCAAGATAACTGTCCCGATGAGTGTCAGCGAAAAATTCACGAAAACCGTCCATACATCTGGTGTCCCACCACTCTCACTGAGCCAGAGCAGTGCGGGTCTCAAAACAAACGCGTAAGGTAGCGCAAAACCGACAAGCGCGAACCTGAACGCCGCGAACCCCGTTGCCATGATTCCCGAACCCGCGATGGCAGATGCCGCATACGCCGCCAATGCAACGGGTGGGGTCACCATCGACATCATCCCGAAATAGAAAATGAAAAAGTGCGCCGCAAGTGGCACGACTCCCAAGTCCAGAAGCACGGGACCCACTAAGATCGCCATGAGCAGATAACAGACCGATGAAGGCAACCCCATTCCCAGAATAATCGTTGAAATCATGAGAAAGAACAGTGCCAACATCAGGTTTGTAGACGCAAGTGGTAAGAGGACTGACGGTAACTTGCCACCGATGCCCGTCAGCGTCACCACACCCAAAATGATACCAACAGATGCTGCAGCCGCAATCAATGACACACCGCTCTGTGCTGCCCGCTCACAAGGCGATATTAAGAAGTTTATCCCTTTCCGTAAATCCGAAACGCCAATACCGGTAGGAACGATCTCCGAATCGCGATGCCTCTCAGTGGCAGAGTCTTGTCCGCGGATTCGCCGGACCAAGAAGTCCAATAGGCTTATCGCGATGACTACCAATAGACTCCAACTCACGGCGCGGAATGCCGTAGCCCCCATCAGCAGGACCCCAATGAGCGTAACAAACGCAGCAAGAAAGATGCCTCCTTGTAGCGTCAAAAACTTTCCATGCTTCTCGCTCTGTTCGTTGGCATTCGTTTCTTCAGGGCTGTGAACGGAAACCCCGGGCGCATGCCTACGACTTCTCGCCGCGAAGTGTACTATACACAGCATTCCTGTGTAGTACAAAACTGCTGGTAGCAGTGCCGCCTTGATAATCTCCAGATACGTAACTGCAGGCTCTACGATTTCCAGCATCATATACGCCGCTGCGCCCATAATAGGGGGGACCAACGCGCCACCAGAACTCGCTGCGGCTTCAATTCCGCCTGCTATCGCTGGTTGAAACCCCGCGCGTCGCATCAACGGAATTGTGAATGTCCCAGTCGTTGCTGTGTTTGCCACGGCGGAACCCGATAGCGATCCCATCATGCCACTACTCAGGACAGCGACCTTCGCTGGTGCCCCTGTACTCGAACCGAACACACGCCTTGCCAAATCCAAGACATAATTAGTTGCCCCGGTTCGCTCCAACAACGCTCCAAACAACACAAACAGAAATACATACGTGAACATCACCCGAAGCGCGATGCCAAATGCGCCTTGACTGTGTAAAAATGTCTGGCTGACGATGCGCTGCACAGAGTACCCGCGATGTGGGAACAGCCAATCCGGCATAAACTGTCCAAAACCGGCATAGAGAAGAAATGCGAGAGAGAGGAGTGGAAGCGTTATCCCAATAGAACGGCGGGTCGCCTCTAAGATTAAGAGAAGTCCGAGCCCGCCGATGATGTAATCCAGTGGCAATTCTGCTCCCGCCCGATCACCGAGGGACTTGCCGTCTAACCAGAACGCCTGAAAAATCGGTTCTGTCTGACCCAGAACGTAGCCGAAACAGACAACCACACTGCCTATTAGCACCACATCCAAAAGCCGGAAAGCACGATTGTTCGCAAAACGTGGATGAACAGGGTATCTCAGAAATACCACTATTAACCCCAGCATCGCAAAGAGTGCTAACTCTGATTGCGGTGTAAGCTGCGGATAGTTGACCTCGGCTAAGATAAAGAGGCACAACAGCACCGAAACTGTAAGAAAGATATAATTTTTTGAGTGTTGTTTCAATGCATCGATCGAATTTGTTATCCGAGATGAAGCGTTTTAGCAGACCTCGCAAGTACGTACTAAACCATAAGTAATAAAAAACTATCCATAACCGCTTTAAGTTTAGCAGGAAATAAGGGAGAAGTCAAGGAAAAGTGAGTCGCTTCCGGTAACCTTCTGATATCCGAGTTTTTGATATAACTGACGAGATGCCTCCGTATCTGGATCAAGGATACTTCCGCGATAACCTTTCCTTTCAAAGTAGGCGTGCACCTCTTGCATCAGGCGGGTTGCAATACCTTGTCGGCGCATGTCTGGAGCAACAAAAACATCCATAACCTCCCCGAATTCCTGAATTTTTCCTTCAATAAAGAGTGTCGTGCGTTCACCCATTACATGTCCAACAAGTCTTTCACCGAAAAATGCCAAACGAATCCCTTCAGGTTCAAGGTCCTCATCGTCAAACTTATGCCGGAACCAATTTTCGTTGGTATTCGGTCGAAACGCCAAAACAGCGTCATCGTCCCCGGGTTGCCAGTACCTGTAAATGATTGTGTTGCGCATAATACTTCTGAATACTTATGGAGAAGCCAGAGTTATTCGGTGCAAGTAGCGGAGATCATGAGAATGAGAGAATCTACGGTGTTCTTCTTATCATGAAAAAGAACGGAAGCCCGCGGACGATGCAGCAAACAACAACAATTGTGGCGAGTATCATGCTTCCTTGTTCCAATAGGGGATGTGCAAAAGAATTCGCAGCTGCGAGACTCGTAAACGCGAACAGTTTTGTTATCCCTGAAAGCACGCGACTGATACGCGAGCGAGTCAGCACGCGTGTCCATCCGAATTTCGGATAACCCAAAAACCGT
The DNA here is from genome assembly GCA_965232545.1 of Candidatus Poribacteria bacterium. Lineage (GTDB taxonomy): Bacteria > Poribacteria > WGA-4E > WGA-4E > WGA-3G > WGA-3G. Next base: position 3,798,686 of record OZ246979.1, on the reverse strand, counting down.
TGCAAGCCATCCGTTAAAAAACCGCGTGTCATGACAGCAATGGGCATCCATACCGGAATGGATCCTATTGCTGTCCAGTAAATCCAGAAAGTGTTTTCAATAATCCTATCTGCAATAGTGTCAACGACCTCACCAATCTCTGAAGTTTCATTAAGCGCGCGTGCAACGTACCCATCAACTGCGTCAAGCACGAAGATTAGCACGATAGTCGTAATCAACCCGATGTCTAACATGTGATGCAATCCAAACAGCACAACGACTAAGAAGGTTAACAACAAGCGACAGAACGTTATAGTATTTGCGACCATACGTGTTTATTCTCCCGGTTCCGTTGCGAGATATTTTGGATTTAATTGGATGTCCAATGGATAGTGAATCTCCCACACCTTGACCCTTGCTTCGGTAAAGTTCTCTGTCGGATAGACAGGAACAAACGCCTCGCTCAACTCGCCTTGTAGAAAAACTTCCGGGGGTTGCTGTTGCGTTAGCATGAGATGTGTCGCTCCGTGGGTCTTTAGGAATTCTAATGCTGCTCTCGCATCGGTGGCATCGCAGACATGTTCGTCGTAGAGGTAGATCCAGTGCTGGATGTAATGATCCTGATCAATAACGGTTTTGACCCCACCCAGAACATTGAGTTGGCTACCGAAACTCCATTCGGCAGCAACAACAGCGGTATGTGGCAGTTCTACTTTCATCCACGCGAACGCCTCTGCGACCGGAGTGTCCCCCGGATTGGCTGATCGCATCCCCGCTGCGGCAAACGTTGCGCGCTCTGCGTGTTCCCCGGCGGGTTTCCAGTACATGAGAATAGTAACGAGAACAACAGCAATGCTGGCTTTTATCAAACGCAGTGGTAGCCGTTCTCTGAAGTACGCATTGAGAAATTGGATGTTCTTGAGTTTTTCAGTTATAGACAATCCGACCCGGTATATCAGTTCAGCGGTAAAAAACGCAATCGGAAGTCCGATAAAGAAGTCGTAGCGTTTCGCATCACGCGAAAGTGCTACCCATACCAGAAACCAGATTGCCATCGCAACGTAAATGAGTTCGTGTGTCGGTGCTTCGCGCTGCCGCCAAGCGATGAAGAGGAGCACCAGGAGTGTGCCTCCAAGAGTCGCGAAAAAGAGGATCTTACACCCAGATGTACCTAAAAGCGTCTCAAGTCGCGCTTGAAAAAAGGTGGTGAGCATAAACAACAATACAAACACTGCTAACACCGTACCACTGTTCTTCCAGAGACGAATCCCAGTACTCATGACTCCAAAACTCCCTAAGAAAAAGAGGCTGCCGTATCGGAATACCCAATATCCATAATCCGGCACTCTGAGTTCGCCTACGGTTTGCATGAGCTGGTTTCGAATTAAAGGGACGGTAGTGGTTGCGAAGGTGTCAAATTGTATCCAAACGTATCCGAGTGCAAGAGCGAAGCTCGCGAGTGTTAACCCAAGGGAAAGGTTTGTGGCATGTGGTCGGAATTTGCCAGCAAGTGCAGACTTTGTCAGGAGAATGTGTCGGAGGGCGCGAAGCCCTAATAGGACGAGTGGAGGCACTAACACAAATACAAAGAGATGTGTTGCGAAGCCCTCTCCGTTCCGATACGCGGGCGATGCAAAATAGAGCGTAGGCACGAAAGTACACACCCACAGAAGATATAACCACAGCCCTTCTTCCTTTTCAGATATGAGGAATCTCCAGAGTTCCACACAAAGGATAATACCGAGGAAAACACCGAAACCTTCCCAACTGACACCACCGAGAAAGACCGTAAAGCCGCTGGCGATCGTCCACAAAAGTTGGCTGCGCGAGTGTTTTGTCTGTAGGGAAGTGAGATAGGTTGTGACGGTGAGAATACCGAGCATGAGACACCAGCTGTCCCTGTCGCTGAATCCGGCGGCACTCCGTTCAATGACACCGGGGAGAGTTGCTAAAAGTATACTAACGATGCTCGAAAAAAGTAATCCAAAGTTCTGATAAAGGAAGAAGCAAAGCACACTCAAACCTAACACAAAACAGACAGCGGGGGAAAATAGTGAGACTTGATAGAGCGATACATTGGGAAAGATCAGTGTTATCGCTTTATGTGTGTAGGCGATAGCATAAGAATAGGCATTAAGGCTCTGTCCAAGGTCTCTGCCGAGGGGAAGCCAACGGTGCATATCGCGTGCCGGGAGTTTTCCATGTTCAGAGACGATTTGTGCCTGCCAATAGTGGAGATACGGATCGTTTCCGGTAAATTGTCCCTCCGGTATAGTGGATACGCCTTTGGCACGAATCCAGAAGGCAATGAGGAGGATGAGACCTAAGAGAACCCACGGTATCAGTTTTTGTAAATATTTCATTTTTCTTTAGTTCTCGGTTCGGAGTGCCTCAATCGGTGAAAGCCGTGCCGCCCGTATTGCGGGATAGACCCCGAAACCAACCCCCATAAAAATCGAAAAGATAACAGAAACCAGTATCCAATGTAAAGAGAGAACAACGGGCCACTCCGGCACTATCGGCACGATGCGAACGGCGAGCCGTGCCATGCCATGCGCGGCGAACCAGCCTCCCACAATACCGAGAATACCGCCACAGAAACATAGACCTATTGACTCGGTTAAGAACTGATAGAAGATGTCAATCCATCTCGCACCAACGGATTTTCGCAACCCTATTTCCCGCGTCTTCTCACCGACAGAAACGAGGCAGATATTCATGATGCCGATGCCGCTGACAAATAAGGAGAAACTCGCAATGCTACCTAAAGCGATTTTTATCACTTTTTGGATATGCTCAAGTCGTTTCACGTCTCCTGTGGGTACCCAATGACGGACAAAATTATCTCTGTTCCGGTGCCTTTTGCGGATGACAGCACGTGCCGCGTTAATAATCGCAAACATATCCACATCCTTTTCCGTGAAAATCGTAATACGTTCTACATAGTCATAGCCTGAAATCCGTTGCTGGTGCGTCGTCAATGGGACACAGATGACATCGTCAAGTGCCCATGTAGAATTGACACTTCTACCTTTCACTGCCATTATACCGATAACTCTCGCTCTCATAGAAGCGCGTCGCCAATCGTGATACTTGATCTTCACCTCTTTTCCAATTGCGGATGTCTCTCCAAACAGTTCCATAGCAACGTTGTTACCCAAGACACAGACTTGTAGTGCTTGGGTAACATCGCCCTCAGAAATAAATCTGCCGGTCTGGACACACCAGTGCATTCCGAGGGCATAGTCTGCTGTCACACCTTCCAGAATAGAACGAAACTGCCCACCTTCTTGGGTGGTTATGAGGATATCATAGTCTTCATTTTTCGGCAGGACAAATCGGATATTGGGGATTTCAGCTTCAATTGCAAGTGCGTCGTCATATTTGAGCCGTTCCGTCATTCTATGCCAGTGTCCCCTACGGTAGACTCCGTACAGCGTTCGTAATTGGACCTGGTCAACCCCGCCGAGTGTTTCAAGCCCATCCGCAATAATTTTTTTCCCGCCATCGCCGATAGCCATCATGCACAACACACTGGCAATCCCTATGAGGATACCGAGAATGGACAATCCCGCGCGGAGTCGGTTTTGAGAAAGATGTGCAATACCTGCAGCGATAGCATCACGGCAATTCATTACCTTCGTTCCGAGAGTACTTGGGAAATCGCTGATTTTTTGACGTTTAAGAAGTGTTTCAGCGTCTCATCCGTCTCATTTTGAAGTTTCTCTTTAATCTTCTCCAATACGTGCCGATATTCACGTAAATCCGAATTATATCCAGCTGGCGGTCCTATCATTCGTAGATCGCCGGGTTCATTCTCCAGCGAGTGTGTTTCCTGCCAAGTCCCGCTATAGGTTTTGATACTACCACCGTCGGTTTCTGGATTGCATCCGATGACGACACGCTCGCGATTGTCCACTGTCCCATGAACAGTGACAAGTCCACCACCACCGAGGTCAGGATAGGCAACACCGAGAGAAGCACGCACACCACCATCAGGATTTAAAGCAGCCACGAAACCGTTTCCATGTTCATCAACGTGCATTTCTGCACCACCGGCACCAAGTCGATTCGGAGATTCTTGCCCTGTTGGTCTCACCGAAACAATACCCCCCTCGTCATCGGCGCAGATGATACCTAAAACCTCACCCGTTTTGCCGAACACTTTGATGGCACCGCTTTCAGATTCCTCTGGTGCACTCAGGGTGACAAGGACGTTCCCTTCCTCGGAGACAATCCGTAAGTCTTGGCACTCTATCTGGTTAAACACGACAGTATCTGTATTTTGTACACGCCCAAGTTGTTTCTCTAATTCCGCAATCCGTTCTTCTAATGCCTTTATCTGATCCTGTATATTGTCTTGCATAGTATACTCCCTTTTCAAAATAGATACGTTGAATGTTGATTAGAACTGCTGTTTCGTATCAACATTCAACGTTATATTTCTGTACTTAACATCCCGAATAGCTGCACTGCTTTCCACTTGAACAATCATGAGAGCACTTTCTCGTATGGGTGCCGTTGGAGATCTTACAGTATTTCTGATTGCTGCCCGAAGGCTTCCTGCTGCATGTATACCCTGATGTCTCTGTTGCCTCGCAACAACTACTGTCAGAGAGTACAGAGGTATCCGTCCTATCGCCACAGCAACTCTGGGCATCGGTTTCCACGACAAACCCATTAAACGCGCCCGCGAATACCAGTCCGCCCACGAAAAGCAAGACAATCAACAGACGACCGATGACATTCGGGGTTGAGAAAAAATTTCTAAGCATCTCTACAATCCTCCTTTAGGTAAAAGAGACATGAACCAGTATAATAGGTCTCCCCAATTATATGCAAACATCCCCGGATCTCCCCAAGGAAACCTCACCAACAGAGGTGTTTACATAAGTCCTGTTAAATATGTGTTGGAATCTCCAAACTGTCAACTTTTTTTATTTCACCTGCTTCCGCAACTTCAAAAGCGCGGCTTTCTCCACCTTAGCAACCCACTCATGCGACTTGCCAAATCGGGATCCCACCGCCCGAAAACTCATTGCAATGCCATCATCAAGCCCATAACGGCAACAGATCACCTCGCATTCTCGTGAAGAAAGTTGGGAGAGAAGCTGTGCCACTGATACTCGAACCTCTACTTCGTCAAACCCTGGATCCATGCTGCCAAGCGTCTCACCAAGTGTCAGAGCATCCTCCGAAGTTTCCAACGGCGCATCAAGACTCTCAACCTCATATCCCGCGCATTCACGCAAAAAGGACACCTCATGAGCCGTGCTGTCCATCACTGCTGCGATAGAGGCATCGGTTGCCCCTTCTCCCAGTTGTCTACGCACGCGGCAAAACTTATTCACAGCACGCCGCAGCGGTTCTGGGAGATGTATAAGCTTCTGATTCTTGTTGAGATAACAGTAAATTTCGCCCAAGATGAAACACCGGGCGAATGCGGCGAGTCTACCACGGTCAGGCTTGTATCGATCAACGGCTTTGATAAGACCTATTACACCTTGATTGAAAAGGTCTTTTACATCAATACCGCAGTTGTTAAAATTGAAAGCTATGGATTTGACAAGAGGCAAATGAGACAGGATAAGCCGGTCGCGTGCTTCAGCCGACTCTTTAAGGGCGAGGGTCCGTTCTTCTTCTGCGGAAAGCAGAATGATAGTGGAAATATAACGGGTGAGAGTAGGATAAAGTCTATCAAGTTGAGAGTGTTCAGGATTAATTCTCATGACTCGCTCCTCTAGGCGGGTAAAGGAGAAGTCATTTGAGAAATTTCGCCTCTACCCTTTCATCGCAATAAACATTGCAGTTTTTTCCATTGTGCATTCCATCCAATTAAATAAGTGTAGTACATAATTCTTTCGTATCGGAAAAATAGTAATCGGTTGTCAGGGGTGTCCCTTGTGGCAGTGATAACCACATCAAAAACCTACTGATAGGCGAATCAAACATCAAAGATGTTCGCAGAAATCTTGCTACCATTAAGTATGCGATGAAATCTCCAAACTGTCAACTTTTTTTAACGCGTGTTCCGCAAAAATAGAAGTTTGTTAAAGAGATTCTCTTCAGTATAATGAAGTAAAGAGGCATTTACAGTGGAGTTTACAATAAATGTGCCATTCCACAAACGAAGGATTCACTCCGAGTTGTTTTGATAAACAGCAACCCCTCTTTAGTCAGTCTGCCTTGTCCTTCGCGCCGTTCCCTTAAACACGGCGTAGAGATACCAGAACGCAGGCACCAACAAGACCCCACCTGCAACCAGCACAATCAGCAACGGACGCAGCACTGCATCCGGGGCAGCCGTGTTTGAAAAGGTTAAGTCTGGCGTGACAAGATACGGATACTGCGCCAGTCCCCAACCGGAAACGATGAGTGTAACCTGTATCGGAACGAGGAGTCGCGCACGTCGAAATTGACGTTTCCAAATTGTCCAGATCGCCCACAGTGCAACCGCGCCCGTCAAAATTTGAAAGGGGATTGACCAAGGGGCACCACCGAGTCCACGTCGAATGGCGGGTGCTCCGTCTGCAGATAAGACAAAACTCAGTCCAGCCATCGCGCCAACACTCACTGCCGCGATGAGGGCGCGTCGCCGGAAATCCTCCCGCAATGCGGGGTCTTCAGCCTCAAGGGTGAGATATACCGCTGCAAGCAAGGCAGACAACGTCAAGGTGAAAAAACCGATTGCAAACGGAAACGGCGCAAACCACGCCGAGATGAAATCGGTCTCTACCTGTCCACTTTCCACATCAACGTGAATCGTGCCGGACGCAACCGCACCCAACGTAATCCCTAACATCACAGGCGTGATGACACTCGCAACGGCAAATACTCGGCTCCACCGGCGATGTGTTGTATCCGATTGGTCGTCATAGGTGCGAAATACAAACGCCGTGCCGCGAAGCACAATACCGATGAGCATTAACGTCAGTGGAATATGTAAAGCCGTGCTAATCGCTGCGAATGCGACAGGGAACGCCACGAAAAGCAGAACGACAATTACAATCAACCAGACGTGGTTCGCTTCCCAGATCGGTGCAATAGCGTGTGCGATCAGCGACCGTTGCGCCTTCGCACGGCGACCTATAGCAAATAGGTCCCAGATGCCACCGCCAAAATCTGCGCCGCCCGTCAACATATAGATAATCAGGGAGATAAGCATCACGCATGCGATGCAAAATTCAAGACTTAACATAAGTACTGGCTGTCGGCTATCGGCTGTCAGTTATCAGTAATACACTATTTAACGCTTGGCGTTAGTTTAAAAATATTTGACGACGCAATAGGATAACAACAATAATTGAGAGGAAAATGTAAAGTACTGTAAAAGCGATAAAAGGCACAACAAGGTTCGGCATTGGGGTTACCGCCTCTGCTGTGCGCATGTAATTATAGATAATCCACGGTTGCCGCCCGACTTCCGTGACCGTCCATCCCGCTTCGATCGCAATAAATCCAAGAGGTGTGCAGAGCGTGACCAACCGCAGATACCAGCGTTGGTCCGGCAGGCTTTTGTGTTTCCACGCGAGCCAGCCACCGAGAACACCAACGACAATCAGAACGATTCCACACGCAACCATAATCTGAAATGCGAAATGGACGATTGCCACCGGCGGACGATCTTCGCGTGGCACTGCCTTGAGTCCCATAATTTCAGCGTTGAAGTCGGAATGCGCAAGAAAGCTGAGTGCTTTCGGGATCTCAAGTGCATATCGGGTTTCTTCAGTGTCCTCGTTAGGGATACCACCGATGCGTAAGGGCGCGCCGCGTTCGGTTTCCCATTGTGCTTCCATCGCTGCGAGTTTGACGGGTTGGTACTTCGCAAGCTTCTTGGCACTAATGTCACCCGAAATCGGTTGGAGAAGTGCGAATACGCCACCAACACTCAACGCAATAGCGAACGCTCGACGATGGAAAAGGTTGTCCGGGTCGCGCCTCAGAAGATAGGCATGGATGCCAGCCACCGCAAATCCGACTGCAAGAAAGGCGGCAATCGTCATGTGAAGTGTTTGGCTGAATGACGAAGGATTCAACATCGCCGCAATCGGATCAACATTCGTTACCTCACCATTGACAACCGAAAATCCGGTAGGCGTATTCATCCATGCGTTCGCGGTGACAACGAAGATACCGGACAAGGTGCCACCGAGCAGCACCATCACACCGGCAAACCAGTGTGCATATTTTGGGATACGGTCCCAACCATAGAGATAAAGTCCCAAGAAGATCGCCTCAAGGAAGAACGCAAATCCCTCCAACGAGAACGGCATGCCGATGATGGGACCGGCGTAAGCCATGAAGTTGGGCCATAACAAACCAAGCTCGAAAGACAAAACGGTGCCAGAGACTGCGCCAACAGCAAACATAATCGCAGTGCCTTTTGCCCACCGCTTCGCAAGCGTCAGGTAGACCTCTTCCCGCGTTCTGAGCCATAACCCCTCTGCAATCACCATCAGCAACGGCATTGCTATACCGATGACTGCAAAGATAATGTGAAACGCGAGCGACATCGCCATCTGTGCGCGTGCTGCCAACAAATCCGTCACGAGAGGCACCTCCGTTATCCGCCCAGCTACACACCGATGGGTGGGTACAGAAACCCACCCGAACTATTACAGTAAAGTCCCTAATTACCTATACACATTTTATAGTTGGCGAGGTTAGGAAACCTCGCCAGCAAAGCAGGAGTAGGCGCAGCGCGGTTAGGTGAAAGACCCCTATTGTGTTTACGCATTCCACGATTCAAGTCCAAGGAGTTTTTCCCCTAAAGGGGTCAATTCGGCTGTTTTACCGTGGTAATGCTCTTTCTCTTTTGTCTCTCTTCCGAGTCCTGTTAAACGTTCGCGCCACCCTGTAATCCGAGCCTCAGGATTTCCGTTCGTCGGTGCCGGGGACATCGTGATGTATTGTGCCATTCGGGGACGCTCAGCGGAGTTCGGGCTACTGCCGTGCGGCAAGGCACTATGCCAAATTACGAGATCTCCGGCTTTCCCTGCGACTGGAACCGCCTCCGCCTGATAGTCACGCACAGTTTCCCGAGGATTGGCATCGTCAGGTAAGTCTTTCAACCATTTTTCTAACTTGCGATGGAAACCCGGAATACAGGTGAACGCGCCTTGATTCCCAGGGGTATCCGCCAGATACAAAACACCTTGCACTTTTAGCCGCACCGGCATATCGTCCAATGACATATCCCAATGCAAATAGGGACCGGTGAACTCATAATCCGGGCGTTCAGGCGGGTTCATACTTGCCCGATCAAAACTGACCCAGAGCTTCTCAGTCTCCCAAATCTCAGAGAACGCCTGATGCACGCGCGGGTATTGGCGATTGTTCCATAATGCTTGGTGTTGATAAATTTCCACCATGATGCTCCGGCGCGGCGGATCAGGGTACCAACTCTCCGGATTGTCACGGTCCATTTCAAGAAAATCCCAGACCGCTTGTTCCGCGGCGAGACAATTCTCAAGTGGTACCGCCTCCGGCACAACGACGTAACCGTTTTCTTCCCAAAATTCTAAGGCTTCTGCGTCAAAAACTGGCATGATTCTCTCCTTATCAATCGATTCAGTAACGTGAGCTTAATAAAAGTGGCATGTTGGGTTTTGCTACTACTATTGAGGCAGATCGAGGCTAAAAAAACGGCATGTTGGTCCCAAAGACGAGTTTTTTGATGTGTCTCCCGCTCTACCCAACCTACGGAGTCCCTTTCAATTTTTATTATCAAACTCGCGTTAATGTAGTTTAAGGATACCACAAAAAATCGCGAAAATCAAACTTTTCAATGATAAGCGAGTGCCACCTAATGTTTGAAAAATTTTCTTGCAATCGATTGAGGCTTGTGCTAAAGTACGGATACTCCGACCCACAAAATTCAGTGAACATTGAGACGAAGGAGAAACTATAATGCTTAAAGCAGGATTTATCGGTGCAGGGGGACGCAGTCAAGGCGCACATTATCCAAACGTGAATCGGCTGGAAGATGATGTTGAGATGCTCGGAGCCTGTGAACTGGACGAGGAGAAACTCGCACAGGTTGTCCAGAAATATGAGTTTCCGCACACCTTCACAGATCACAGGAAGATGTTGGATACCTTAGACTTAGACGTCGTCTATTGTGTGATGAACGAGAAGTGGATTTTGCAACCCGCTCTGGATTGCCTAAACGCTGGCAAGCATCTGTTCATCGAAAAACCACCCGGTGCGAACAGCGATGAAACGCAACAACTCCTTGAGGCAGCAGTCGCTAACGATGTCTATTGTATGGTAGGGTTCCAGCGTAGATTCGCGGCTGTTACGCGCGAAGCCATGCGACGCGTCGCAGAAAAGGGACCTGTTACCTTAGCCGTCACCACCTTTAACAAGCAAATGCTCGGGGGAAATCGAGAATTTACGACAACGCTTTGGAACGATGTCTGCCACGTTGTCGATCTACTCCGCTATATGGCGGGTGGTGAACCGGTGGAAGTTACGGCACATCGCGACACATTTGATGCGGAACAACGCAATTTCTACACCGCCTTCGTCCGTTTCGATAACAATGTCACAGGTGTGCTTTTCGGAAGTCGCGCATCAGGCGGACGCGTACTGCGCTCCGAATTGCACGGTGTCGGCATCGGCTGTTATATGAAAATCCCAGAAGAAATCGAAATTCATGAGGACAACAACAAAAGTGTTATGGGAGGTTGGGAAGTTGACGGTGTCGACGAGCGCGATACCCCGAACTACGAAGGCGTGCTGACGATGCATCGTCACTTCGTCGATTGCGTCCGTAACCGGCAAGTCCCACTCACAGACCTCCGTGATGTTATACATTCTATTCATTTTGTTGACCAGATAGAGGGTCCACTACCGGATTAACCGATGCGTGTAATCGGATAAACATCACAAACTGGAGACTCACCCTATGCTTGACGAACGACATCTACAACACCAGATTACCGACGAGCAACACCGCGAACTGAACGAAAACGGATATCTTACCGTTGAAGACGCGCTCCCATTAGATCTCGTCGAACGGCTCGAAACAAAGGTAGACAGCATCTACCAGAATCATCTTGATACGGGCTACGATCCATATAGCAAGAGTCAACTTACTGCGCATAACAACTTCTTCTATCCGAATTTTCTCGGTACAGATCAGATTTTCGTGAATATTTTGGATTGGTATAAAACATTCCCGAAGGTCTGGGGAATCTTGGGATGGAACATTTACTCTTATCACAGCCATTTCATCATCACGCCCCCACGACCGGATGAGGTTCGTGGGAAACCGACCCCACTGGGTTGGCACCAGGACAGTGGACGCGTTAATTTTGAGATCGAAAGTTCGCCGCGACCCCGTCTTTCCATAAAAGTTGTCTACTGGCTATCCGACTGCTCCGAAATAGGACGCGGGAATTTCTACGTCATACCGGGAAGCCATCTCTGGGATAAACTCGATCGACCAGAAGACGGTTCCATGCCGAATGGGGCAACGCCTGTCTGCTGCAAACCGGGCGATGCGGTCTTCTTTGATCGACGGCTATGGCACGCCCGTAGCGAAAACGATTCAGACATCACCCGCAAAGGCCTCTTTTACGGATACGGGTACCGATGGCTACGGAGTAAGGACGATATGACCATACCCGCAGAGATGTTTGCGCGGAACGACCCGATCCGACAGCAGTTACTTGGTGGTGGTACCAACGCAAACGGGCATTTTTCACCCAAAGATGGTGACGTGCCTTTGAAGACATGGCTTGAAGAAAAAGGTATCATTTCTACCTGAAATGCCGAGGTCACTGAAGAACAGAACCGTGTTATGTTAAAGGCAAATCTACTTGACATCCATAGCAAAATAGCGTATAATTTTATTAACTTAACGCATCTAACGGAGGCATAACGCAATGTTTCAAACGCGGCTGAATGCAAGCGTCTGGGCTGTTATCCTCATAACAGCAATTTTGATTCCAGCAGCTTCAGGGGAGGAAGCAGTGACAACGCCAAATACACTAAAAGTGGGCATGGTCGCCCCCGATTTCACACTCAAAGATGAAGAAGGCGTTGAGCAGAGTCTCAGCGACTATTTAGGTAAAAAGAATATCGTCCTCGCTTTCTATCCAAAAGATTTTACAGGTGGATGAACGACCGAACTTTGCTCGCTCCGTGATAATTTGAGCGAGATAGAAGCAACCGATAGTGTCCTTTTCGGGGTCAGTGTTGACGATGTTGAATCGCACAAACGGTTTAGAACAGAACAGAAATTCGGATTTCCACTCTTAGCCGACACCGAATTTGAGGTGAGCAACCAGTATAGCGGTATCATTGACGGCTTCAACGCCTCAAAACGGACAACCTTCATCATTGATAAAGCGGGATACATCCGTGCCATTGATACGGATGTCAATGTCAAAACGCATGGTGAAGATGTCGCCGCACTGCTTAAAGAAGTCCTACCAAAGATAGAGGTCGGACAACCCGCTCCAGATTTTATTGCAACCGACGGAACCGGTAAAAGGCACCAATTAAGCGAATTGCATCAGGAAAAGAACGTCGTCTTAGCATTCTACCCGCGCGATTTTGGGCGTGGCTGAACGGCTCAAGTTTGCTCACTCCGTGATGAGTCGAGTAGTTTTGAGAAATACGAGGCACAGATTTTTGGGATTACGTCGAACGATGCGGATTCTCATCAAAAATTTTCGGAAGAAAATCAGTTGAATTTCCCGCTTTTGGTAGACACCGGACACAATCTCGCCCTCCTCTTTGGTGCGACGAACGCCCCAGATGGAAGGATTCAACGGTTAGCTGTTATTATTGATAAAACAGGGAAGATTCTTGAAATTGATAAAGAGGTCAACGCCAGCACACACGGTGCGGACTTAGTTGGTTTCTTCAAAACTTTGGAAACATCAGATTAATTAATGGGGCGTAGCGATTTATCAACAATTCCGGCACGCATCGCTTGGGGCACCTCTATTCTTTTTAGCCCATTTTTGGTCCCAATCGCAACCGCTGTTGGCGTTATCCAAAAACACGCGGCTCCCCAAAATGCACTTCGCTGGTTGGCAATTGTTGTCCTATTTGTTACCGTGCTACCGGTACTCTCAATTGCAGTGATGGCTCGGTATGCCAAAGTAAGCGATCTGCACTTGCATAACAGGGAAGAGCGTCTCCTACCTTTATGCTGTACACTCGTCAGTATGGTTGTAGGCACTGTCCTACTGCATCAACTGGGTGCGGCACGGGAAATCGTCTGGGCAGGCATTGCTTATATTGTAAACAGCCTTATTTTTTCCGCAATTACCCCGATGTGGAAAATAAGCTTTCACAGCAGCGTCGCTACTGGGTGCGTCACTGTCCTCGTCATGCTCGTCAACCCACAATTCGGTTGGCTATTCCTGCTAACGCCACTGATTGCTTGGGCGCGGGTTTATCGAAAACGACACACTCTTCTCCAAACCGTCGTCGGCGCAGTGCTCGCTGTTGGCAACACGGTATTCATTTTGTACATGGCAAAACTTGGGGGTCAAAGTTAGAGGACAAGAACGTCTGTCTTTACTGCAGCAGTGACTGGGAAGACGCGCCTACGATATTCCCGATAAATCCAAGATCATTATCGCGGATGTTTCAGCGGTGGTAGGTTATCCCAATCACACTCAAGACAGAAAATGCCTTCTCTGCCGAGTTGGCGCACACGCCCACCACATTCAGGACATTTCATAAGACGAAGGGAGTTCGCCTCTTCGGTACTCGGTGGAAACATGAGCAATTGCTCTATTGGCAAAGCCTGCCCCTGTTCTCCCACGAGTTCCAATTGTACATTTTCAATTATATCGCGGGTATCCAATTTAAACGGTGGCGGTGAATTTCGAGTGAGATTGATAAAATCGCTACGATAGACCCGAATTGTGTCATCTTCTCGCACCTGTCGTATAAAAAGCGTATATTTATCGGGTGCTACCAAATAAGCCGCGGTATCCAAAATGTATCTGCGTGGTTTGATTACTATTTCATATCCGCCGTAGTGCAGGATAGAAGGACTGGTATCAGGTTGCATCTGGCAGATTTCAAAGAGTTCATGCGAACGTGACGCTGAGAGAATCAACGCATATTGTCGACAAGGATGCTGAGAAAGACGTTCAAACGGCAGGAAAACTTCTGGCTCCGCATTATCCTGGAGGAACGTAATAAATGTCGCATAAGCGTTCTCAGTGGCTTCGTGCAAGATTAACTGGCTTAACCGCCGAGGTTGCGCTGTCCGCTCTATATCGGCACGGTCAATCTCGCGAGAGTAAAGTTCCACTTGCACATCAACATCAAGCGGCTGGCTCTCAGTATCAATACGCTGTAAACGCTCTACGGGTTGGTCTGCGATTTTCAAAATAAAAGGTAGCATAACAACCTATATCAACTCCTTAAAGGAAGGATGTAACAAGTTTAGCACACATTCCCATTCTTGTCCAGTCAATTATAACAGATTTGCGTTAACCCACGTTTGAAGCAATACGCAAAATTGATTGGGCATCAGTAAACACCAAGGTAGGAAAGTAGTTGACAAGGCAACGTTTCATCTTCGGTAACACAGATTCACGTTGCATATTTTTTAGCGTTATGCTACATTAATTCAACCAAAAATAATAAGAAAGGATACAGATTATGTCAGGACACTCTAAATGGTCAACAATTAAACATAAAAAAGCAGCAAACGATTCCAGACGTGGCAAACTTTTCTCAAAATTGGTGAAAGAGATTACCGCAGCGGCGCGTACCAGTGGCGGCGATATAGACATGAACCCAAGGCTCCGTACCGCAATCGCAGCAGCAAAATCAAGCAACGTCCCTAACGATAATATTGAGAAAGCGATACTGCGAGGCACCGGTGAGATTGAAGGTGAAACCTATGAAGAAATTCTCTATGAGGGCTACGGACCCGGTGGTGTCGCAGTAATGATAGAAGTTTTGACTGATAACCGCAATCGGGTGGTTGCAGAGATTCGACACGCTTTTACTAAACACGAAGGAAGAATCGGAGAACGTGGATGTGTCGCATGGGGCTTTGATAAATGTGGATTGATCGTCGTTACGCCTGATAGTATTGATGAAGAAGAACTGTTCCTCATGGCGGTTGAAGCCGGTGCTGAAGATGTAACCGCTTCCGAAACAGGTATGGAAATCGTTACACCCTTTGAGATGTTCGATAGCGTCTTAACGGCAGTTCAAGAAACATCGGCTGAAATCCAACTCGCTGAAATCAGTATGATTCCACAAAACACCGTGAAACTTGATGGGAAAGAAGCGGAACGGATGATACGCCTCATGGATGCCCTCGACGAAATCGATGATGTCCAGAAAGTCTATGCCAATTTCGATATCCCCGATAACCTTTTAGAAGCCGCAGCTTAACTACCGCATACCACTTGCGACGACTTAACTATTAAAAATCCTTCATAGCATCAAAAACCGAATCCGTAAAGTAGTGGAGGACGGTTCTACGGGAAGGACGCCCATCTCACCGAACCGCAAGAAAAATTAAAAAAATAATTCTTGGCATTGATCCGGGCATTGCGAATACTGGATACGGCGTGGTTGAAGCGGACGCGAATCGCCTCATTGCGCGGAGTTTCGGAAACATCAGAACCAGTCCAAAAACAGCGTCGGAGGTACGGCTGAAACAAATTTACGATGCCATAACCCAACTGATCACTAAATTCGCGATCGAGAGTATAGTGCTTGAGGATATTTTCTTTAGTAAAAATATAAGCAATGCGTTCATCGTAGGTGAAGTGAAAGGTATCGTGAAACTTGCAGCCGCGAATGCGGATCGCCCTGTTACTGTGTATACCCCGACGCAAGTCAAACAGGCAGTTGTTGGTTACGGAAAAGCCACAAAATCTCAGATGGAGAAGATGACACAAGCCCTGCTTAAACTCAAGGAACCACCTCGCCCTGATCACGCAGCAGATGCCCTCGCGCTTGCACTATGCCATGCCCGCTCCTACAAAGTCCTTCAACTCCGTGAAAAATATATGCAAAGGGAAAATTAAATATGGCTGTCAGCCGTCAGTCGTCAGCAATCAGCAAAGAGGGAGTGTTAGATCCCAAACCTGTAGCCTGCAACAACGGCGCAGGCGGATTTGAGGAGCGCACGTAAAAGTTGAGATGCCGTTGTTTCTCCGCAAGGAAAAATTAAAATATGATTTCTTATATCAAAGGGGTTCTCGTAGATAAAGAAACAACACAGATTGTTGTAGATGTAAACGGCATTGGGTACGCTATCGATGTGCCACCGAGAATTGTAACGGATTTACCGCCCATAGGTGATACTGTTATTCTTTATACATACTATCACCAAAACCGAGACAACAAAATTACGCTCTACGGGTTCACTTCAAAGGATGCACTCAAAGTTTTTGGATTGGCTCTGACCGTCTCCGGTGTAGGACCGGCACTCGCACAAAACATCGTTGCGAGGCTGTCCCCTGCCCAATTCCAACGCGCTGTTCACCGCGGAGATGCAACAACCCTTATGCGGGTTCCACGCTTAAGCAAAGATATCGCCCAAGTCATCATCAGCAAACTGAAAAAGAACATTATGAAACTGAAACTCGAAGGTGATGTCGATCTTGGAAAACCGACTGGAGCTCCAGATGCAGAGGCAATCCAAATCCTCGTTAACACCCTTGGTGCCTCAGAACTCGAAGCAGAACAAGCCGTCGAGAAGGCACAACAAGTTCTCGGGGAGTCTGCGCAACGAGAAAACCTAATTGCGCAAGCACTTCGATATATTCGAAATTAGTTTTTAATGGCTGTCAGTTTCCGTCGGCAGTCAGTAACTCTGTAACAGGGGCGTTTGTTTTACGACCTTCACACCCTCTCGCTGAAAGCCGATTGTTACTTATATTGAAACCCCTGTGTTAGGACCCCAAAATGGATAATCACGAAATACCAGACTTCGACCGGATGCAAGATTTGGCAACAGAAGACGACAGTATTGGATATAGCCTCCGTCCGGAAACGTTAAGCGAATTTATCGGGCAACATCAGGCGAAAGAACAACTTCGTATCCATATTGAAGCCGCCAAACGGCGCGGGGACGCGCTGGAACACGTTCTATTTGTCGGTCCCCCCGGGCTTGGGAAGACTACGCTTGCGAGGATCATCGCCAATGAAAGCAAGGGCAACTATAAACAAGCGATCGGTCCCGTTATGGAGAAACTCGACCTTGCTTCAACCTTAATGAATCTCGATCAGGGCGATATTCTGTTCATTGATGAAATTCACCGTATGAAAGGGTACGTCCAAGAATTGCTTTACCCTGCCATGGAGGATTACCAACTGGACTTAGCCATCGGTCAAGGTCCCGCATCGGATGTCATGCAAATGCCTCTTAAGCAATTCACACTCGTCGGGGCGACAACACGCGAAGGCTTGCTTTCCGGTCCTTTTCGCGACAGGTTCGGCATCCGCATCCATCTCGATTACTACGAAGCAAAAGACATCCAACAGGCAATTCGCATTAACAGTGCAAAACTCAACATTAATATCGACGAAGACGCAGAATACGTATTGGCTTGTCGCTCACGTGGCACAATGCGAATCGCAAACAAACTGCTCGCTAACGTTAGGGATTACGCCCAAGTCGAAGCAGACGGTACCCTCTCGCTTGGGGTTGTGGAAGCGGCACTCAAATTCTTTGACATTGATGAACGCGGATTAAACGCACAAGACTACGCTTATTTTCAGACCCTCATCGAAAAATTCAATGGACGCGCAGGACTCAAGGCACTCGCTGTCGCTCTGAGTGAGGATGAACGCACTATTGCAGAGGTTTACGAACCTTACTATATCAAAGAAGGATTTTTGATGCTAACACCAGGCGGACGTGTCGCAACCGATGCCGCCCATGAGTATTTCGACTATCCTGTAGGGTCCCAACCATCGCTGTTCTATTAATGGCAATCGGCTTTCAGCTGTCAGCCGTCAGTAAAGAGATTTCTGTCGAAGTTAGCACCTATTGCTGACCGCTGATGGCTTTTTCAACGGAACAGAACGATGTCCAGAAACTCATAGTTCGCAATATGAAACTCACAGATTTCGACTACCATCTACCGCCTGATCGGATTGCGCAAAGCCCACTTCAACAGCGTGATGCGTCACGACTCTTGGTAGTTGACCGCGACACTGGTAATTTCCACCATACGCAGTTTTCGCAGATTGGGAGATACTTACCCGACGATGCGTTGTTAGTCCTCAACGACACGAAGGTAATTCCGGCACGGTTAATTGGCAACAAAAGCGGGACAGGAGGAAAGATAGAACTCCTTCTCATCCGCGAAAAAGAGACAGACACATGGGAGGTACTCGCCAAGCCGCGGCGGAGCCTCCAAATCGGCACACAGATCGTCTTTGGTAACGCTGCTCTAACAGCAGAGGTGCTCGCGAAACCGGATGACGGACACTGTAGCGTCCGTTTCGACTATATCGGCGAGTTTTCGACTATTCTGACAGATGTGGGTATGATGCCCTTGCCGCCTTATATTCGTCGTCCACCGAATGCTGAAGACAAGGTGCGGTATCAGTCAGTCTATGCCACCACCGAAGGCGCAATCGCAGCCCCTACGGCAGGTCTGCACTTTACACAAGAATTGCTGGAGGAATTAAAAAACAGCGGGATAGAAACAGCGATGCTAACACTGCATGTTGGCCCCGGAACGTTTCAACCCGTGAAATCAGAAAATATTGCGGCACATAAGATGCATGCCGAATATATCCATCTCGCCGAAACGGAAGCGAACCGGATTCGCATTGCGCGAGAGACGGGACGAAAAATCGTTGCTATCGGGACTACAGTCGTGCGATCCTTGGAAACCGCAGGTGCGACAGGGGCTGTTCATCCGTATAGCGGCTATAGTGAACTTTTTATTTATCCCGGACACCGATTTAACGCGGTAGATGCGTTGGTTACCAACTTCCATCTACCCAAATCAACTTTACTTATGCTCGTGAGTGCCTTCGCAGGAAGGGATCTGATTCAGCAGGCTTACCAAGCGGCGCTCCAACATAACTATCGTTTTTACAGTTATGGCGATGCCATGCTAATTCTTTGATTTTTTAACAGCAAGTTTTGACTTGCAAACTACGTAAAAAGGGAAGGAAGACTTCATGGACCAGATAACAGGTTTGCTTGTTCCGTTCATCGCGATGGGTGCTATTATGTATTTTTTGCTATGGCGTCCGGAACAAGCCAAACGCAAAAAACATCAGAATATGCTGGAAAATCTGACCAAGGGCGATGAAATCGTTACGAATGGCGGGTTGCACGGCAAAATTCTCGGACTTAGCAATGATAAGAATCTTATCCTCATTACCGTTGGAGAAGTGAATAGCCAAGAGGTAAAGGTTCAAATTTCGCGGAGTTCTGTTGCCTTTCTGAAAAAAGGTGGCGAACTCATCGAAGGTGAATAGTTTTTAGTTGTCAGTCGTCAGGTATGATCTCCTTAGAAGTTTGGCTGTACCCACACCTGGTAGCCGACCCCTTTGGAAGTCAATGCCATAATGGTATCCTGTTTTGAAACCGCTAACACATCGTTGTGATACAATTGCACGCGTACCGTTTCTACGGTGCGCGTGATGTCCAAAGTCGCAACGCCATCGGCATCTCGGAACCTGTGTAGACAGATTGCTTCTTCTTCCGGACGCATTATCTGCCTATCCGTTGCTCCTACCTCCGAATCATCCGATAAGGTGCTTTCCCATATTCTGAGGTGTGTCTCCCCTTCATCGGCTGTTTCTCCTGCCTCCAAAATAATCGCAGCGGATTCGGCGTATGATGGTACTTTGCAAACTGCAATCTCAATGCCTGTGTCGCCTGCAAGCACCTCATAAGTGGTATGATGTGGAATATACGCTATACACGCCTCGCCGTGGAAAACGTCCGGACGCTCGCCCAAAACCCCGTTCGCTTTGTTGCCATTATGACCCACCAGCAAGGTGCAATGTCCACCTAACGCAATCAAGGCGACTTCGGTATCATCAGAACGATCAAAGAAGGTTGTTTCGGGGGTGAGATTAAGAATTCCGAAATGGAGTTTCGTGATGCCCATTTCGCCGGACGTTACAATTTCAGTATAGTCCTCGGTAGGTTTTTTAATTTTACCTTGCGGATAAGTATCGTGATAAGAACTTTGAAAGTTTTTGATCACGAATCGCCCTCCATTACATTACGGGCTACAGTTTTGGTATTAAAGTTTTAAAGTGTTCAACGAGGCTCGCTAACGGAAGTCCAACGACATTAAAATAACATCCCTCAATACGTCGAACGAAAGCTGCACCGCGTCCTTGGATCCCGTACGCGCCCGCCTTATCTGATGTCTCCCCGCTTGCGATATAGGCGGTTATCTCGTTACTCTGCAACTCTCGAAAGTAAACCTGGGTTGCTTCTGACCAGACGATTTTGCGTCCTGTCCCCGCGTCCACTAAGGCTACACCTGTAACAACCTCGTGGCATGTGCCGCTAAGGTGTGTCAACATCTCAAATGCGTCTGCATCATCAGACGGTTTACCGAGAAGTTTCCCTTCCAACGACACCAAAGTATCCGCACCGATAATTATAGCATCATCAAAGTGCTGAGCAACAGCCGTTGCCTTCAGCAAAGCAAGCTTTTGTGTTACTTCACTGGCAGGATTATTTGAATGTATGTTGTGTAGTGGTTCAACAACATCACTTGGGCGCACCTCAAAAGTTAATCCAATCTGCGATAATAAAGCAGAACGGCGAGGTGACGCAGATGCGAGAACCAATTGCGGGATTTTTAAAGGGAACTCGTGCGTTTGCATGCTACTTCAGGTAGTACAACCGTGTACCTTGTTTTGTGCGGATTTGCAATAAATCTACCTGGACCAGTTCTTGCAACGCGCTCCTAAGCTCCCGCTTAGAAAACCCGATATTCTTAAGACGCTGGTCGGATTCTGGCACACGAAACCATCCCGGTTCTTCACCAAAACAATATTCCTTTTTAAAAACCGCCAACGCGCTATACAAGCGCAAAGTCTTCGGAGGTAACCCAACAAGGGGATTAATTTTCGCAAAGGATTGAAGTGACCCATTCCGCATTGCTTCAGTCCATAAAGAAATAGAGTTATTCATATTTTATATAACGTTCCTATTTATGAACTGGTTACAAAAAAATAAACTTATGGCATTTTTCTTTAACACACAAGCGTTGTAGCCTGTTAGGATGCAGCAATCTTGTTAAGTTGCATTTGACAAATCCAGGACATCATGATAAACTCTATCAAATTTCATAGAGGACAGGGCAATATTGCTTCCTACATACGAAAATCGTCTCTCAGGACGTTCCTTCCTGCTCGGCATCTGTTTCGTTATCGCTATCTGTTGCATCGTCTCTTACGCCGAATTAGTAATCACCTACATCCAAATCGGGTTCTTACAACTGCCACCTGCGGTTATTGGGTTATTCTTCTTTCTCGTATTAGGGAATCGGTTGCTCGAAAGACTGAACGCCCGTTTTGGGCTGTCGACTCGCGAATTGATGTGTATCTACTGCATGATGCTCGTCGCTTCCATGATCTCATCGCGCGGGGTCATGGAAAAACTCATTCCCGCCCTCATTGCAGTCAACTATTTCACTAACGAAACCAACAGTTGGGACACCCTCTTTTTCCCACATATCAAGCCGTGGCTCATTCCCTTTTCACCTGAACAAAAAGGACAAGCAACTATTGCCATCAGTTTCTATGAGGGTATACAAACAGGTGATAGCATTCCGTGGCGTGCGTGGATAGAACCCCTATGTGTCTGGGGTGTACTTGTCTTTTTGGTGTTCACTGCGTTTCTCTGCTTAGCAGCAATTTTACGTAAACAGTGGATTGAAAACGAGAAACTCACATTCCCGTTAGTCTCACTACCACTTGAGTTTGTACACGAGGGACGCGGCTTTCTTCGGAACCGTCTTATGTGGTTAGGATTTGCACTGCCCGCACTTATCTTTACCTTGAACGGACTTCATGAAATTTGGCCCCAAATTCCGAATCTACCGCTGAGGTACATACTCAACCAATACTTCACAGAACGCCCCTTCAACGCTATGGTCTACACACCGATTTTTCTGTCCTTCGCGGCGGTAGGGTTCTTTTATCTACTCCCCACTCAACTCCTCTTCAGCCTATGGTTCTTTTTTCTACTCACACGGTTCCAAGATGTTGTCGCTGCGGTTTTTGGGTGGCGGGTAAGCACCATGCCGCTCTACCCAACCCGACTCTATATCGGTTATCAAGTTGCCGGAGCCTATATGGTACTCGTAGTTTCGTTCATCTATATGGGATTCCCGCACTTCCGACAGGCGTTTCGTCGTGCCTTTACTGCGACGAAAGTGGATGATAAGGAGGAACTTTTGCCTTACCGAACGGCAGTTTGGGGACTCATCATCAGCTTAACCCTCGCGATAGTGTGGTGCTATACAGCAGGACTGAATTTAGGGTTCGCAGCGTTCGAGATACTGGTCTATGTATGCATCGTTGCCGTGGTGATGGCACGTAGCACAGCAGAAGGTGGATTGCTGATGACGGAAACATCGTTCCGCCCGTTAGATCTCTATCAACTCGTCTCAACCAAAGCCGCACTGGGCGCGCAGAGTCTCACCGTGTTGTCACTTCTGGACGCGATCTTCACTCGCGATCAGCGCGGATTAATCCTCACAGGATTTTTAGACGGTTTAAAGATAAGGGATCGGGTGGGAATGTCTCACCGTTCATTGGTAGCGGTGTTCGTGTTAGGCAGTACGCTCGCATTCCTATGCGCGGCAGTTATTCACCTGTGGCTCCCTTACACCCACGGTGCGAACTACATGTATAGCTACACCTATCGCGGCAACCCACTCTGGGCATTTCAGGACAATGTTGCAGCGATGGAAGGATTAGGATCAGACCTCCGCACAACAGGCGGACTTTTTTTCGGTATCGGCGCATTAGTGACAACAGGTTTAGTCATCTTGAGGATGTTATATTGGTGGTGGCCCCTCCACCCACTTGGATACGCACTATCGGCTTCATGGACCCTGATAGTGTTCTGGTTCCCCGTTTTCATCGCGTGGGGCATCAAAACGCCGCTCCTGCGTTACAGCGGTATTCGACAATATCAGCGGCTCCGTCCGTTCTTCTTAGGTATGGTCTTCGGGGAATTCAGTATGGCGGTTATATGGACGCTCATCAGTTGGGGCGCGAACACTCCCGCACCTTTCTTCCCGTGGCCCTGAGCGTTTTTTAAGAAACTCACGCAGCAGTCCGATTCCGCGCGATAACCTCCCATGTCCCACGACAATACCCATCGGCATCCACGACATAGTAGAAAGGATGGAGTGCCACACACGGACAGATATGTGTCGGACAGACGTAAATTTCTTGTCCGATGTGCATCGGTGAACTGTCAGGAACGTTAATTGCCCAATGCTCTTCGTGCTGTTTGTCGACTTCAGCACCGTCAATATCCAAAACGATCCCTCGCACGCCATCAGGATCCGCGGCGATGGCTTTATGCCCCAAATCCAGGGTAATCCTATGCGGCGTAGGAATACTAATCACACGGCTCAGGAGCAGTGCGGCAGGCGTAAAACCGAGATCAGGAAAATGGGTACTGTAACCGTAATCATGAAATACGAAAGTGCCGGGGGATGCCTCCACACCTGGTGTCTCCGCATAGATAGGGAAGGTCGGTGTGCCGCCCATCACAATCAAAGGCACTTCAAGCCCTTTAGCAGCAAGCCTATCCTTCATACCCTCTACCTGCGCGAGACTCTTATCGCAGGAGGCTTTCCGATCAGCGACATCTTCATCGTGAATGTGTCCATCGTAGACGTGTAATCCCCACGGTTGTAATCCCTCTGCAGCTTCAATTTGCGCATAGACATCCACAGCGGCATCACCAACCGGTATCCCCGTGCGGTTCATTCCCACATCCAGGTCCAGCATGACCTTGACGCTCAAGCCCTGCTTCGCCGCCGCTGATGAGAGTGCTGCCACGGACTCTTGATGATCGACGATCACCTTGAAATCAGCATCTGGATACTTGACCTGCAGCGAAACAAAACGGTTGACGTTGGGTCCTACCATCTGATACGCAATCAGAATATCCTCTATGCCGTTTTGTGCCAGCATTTCTGCTTCCCGTAACGTCGCGCATTTGTGTTTGAGGATACCGGCATCCCGTTCCATCGCTATAATTTCAGCGGTTTTATGCGTTTTCGCATGCGGTCTGAGTTTCGAGACATCGCCGCCAACGGTCGCAATCGCATGCTCAATGTTATACTGAACCTGTGCGAGATAGACCACCAACGATGGACTCGGTATCGTCTCAACGTTCTGAATACGGTATTTCTTATCCACAGTTTTACCCCTTTCCGAAACTTCTGTTGGTATACACCATCAAGTTTTTGTTTAAGTTAGCGTCGCGGTGCGCAGGATAATTCGATCCTCCGTCCAATTATCGCGATACCACGTACACGCCTCAAAGGTATCGTTAATCGCATTCATGCGCCGTTGCAAGAGAATTCGGAATTGATTCCGGAGGTTGATCGATTTGGGTTCGTTAATCAGGTTACGGGTTTGGAACGGATCAGCAACATTATCAAAGAGTTTCTCACTTCGATATGGACGATGGATGGCGTAGGTATATCGTTTTGTCCGGAGGGCGCGCCATTCATAACCGTCCTCCCATTTAGCAGTACATCCCATTCCTTGCATGAACGCTACTTCCGGTTCGTCAGTGGGTCGGTTAAACGCAGCGTCGTTGCGATCCGTCCCCTCAACAGCCGCTGGAATCGGTAAATCCATCATTGACAGCAGCGTTGGCATGATGTCGGGTGTGTTCAAACAGGCATCTGAGACATGTCCCTCCGGAATATGTCCTTGCCACCGGACCAGGAACGGAACACGCACGGCTTCTTCATAAAAGATGTTCTTTGCACGGCGACCCTGTGCACCGAACATCTCGCCATGATCGGAAGTGAACACAAAGATTGTATTGTCTCGTATTCCGAGATCGTCAACGGCTTGTAGCAATCGTCCGATATTCCGATCCAGATTCGCAGTCATTGCGTAATAGACACGCATCCATTCAGGCAGTGCAGCACGCTCTGCCTCGGACATAATTGCCCATGTATCGCCGTAAGGGTCGTTTTCATCGCGATAGTTTGGTGGTAACGGGAAATCAACATCTCGGAACATCTCATAATCAGCGGGTGGAACGTTGTCCTGTGTCCACGGATCGTGCGGTGTCCCGATTGAGAGGAAAAGCGCGAACGGATCATCGCTCGTTGATGCCCGTTGCAGGTAATCGATTGCCATATCGGTTTGACCGTCGGGTTCATACCCGGGAAGCACAATCTTTTCAGGTGAGTCTTTGTGGTAATACGCATCAAAGTAGAGGTGATGAAAATTGTAAGCCGACCACTCACCATCGAAACCGAGCCGATGCCGTCCCGGCGGGATGTAAGAGTTTTCGGGATCGCTGTGCTTCCCCAATTGATTTGCCCACAAATGCCATTTCCCGATGTAGCTTGTCTGGTAACCGTTGCGATGTAAAACGTGACCGAAACAGTCATGATTCGGGTTCATGCGGAGCTCATTAATCGCCATACCGGTGCTACTCGCGTATTTGCCGGTGAAGAGTGAGGCGCGGTAGGGCGCGCACATCGGGCTACCGGAGACAGCGTTGCAGAAATCCGCACTCTCCGTAGAAAGTCGATCGATATTAGGTGTATGTGCGCGAGCATCGCCAGCGTAGCCACACGACTGGTAGCGGAGTTGATCGGCGAAAACATAGATAAGGTTCGGTTGCTGAGTTGTTGAATAAGACATCAAAGGACTCCAAAGCCAGGATCATTATGATTTCTATTTCCTACAGCATAACATATTCCAACAGATCGTTCAAGAGAAAAATAGAGTAATAGTTATTAGTTATTAGTTATCGGTTAAGAGGTTCTCTGATGAAGTGACACGCTCTTAATCGACAACCGAAGGTTTCCTACGCAGCGAGCGAACCGAAAACTATTATTGGAGAATTAAATACTTCTGCCTTAGAAGCAAAATATCTTGCTCCAGTTCACCAGATTGTGCTAAAATTGGCGCATATTGTAGAGGCATTTATGGTAACGCGAGTTTGCGTGCACTCACAAGAGGCACCCCACAAGATGTCTTACATATTTTAATTATTCACCAGCACAGGAGACTCAAAACGCGAGTCAAAAAATGCTACAAATTGAGTATAATCCAATTAAAGGAGTATCTTTTGAGGCAGAATAAGGAACCCTTTGTTCCAAACTTCGTAGGGCGTTTTCTGAACGCCCATACGACAACGGCGATCCTTTCTATTCTACTATTAGGCACTCTTACGTTAGGCAGCACCCCCGCCTTTTCCCAAAACGCAGAGCCCCCTACATCTAAAAGTACACTTCAACTTCTCCACGCAGCAGACATGGAGGGCGGGATTGAGGCACTCGAAAACGCCCCTCGCTTCTCATCAGTGCTGAATGCCCTTAAAACCGAGGTTGAAAACACAGTCATCATCGGAGCTGGCGATAGTTATATTCCCGGTCCGTTTTTCGCAGCTGCCAATAACGAGAGCCTTCGTGAAGTATTGGGAAGAGAAGGTTCAGGACGCGCCGATATTCTGATGCTCAACGCGATGGGTTTCATGGCGGGGGCACTCGGTAATCATGAATTTGACGCAGGCACCGGCACACTCGCGGGGTTGATTGCGGCAGATAGGGATTACACCGGCACAGCGTTTCCATTCCTGAGCGCGAACTTAGATTTTGGTCCTGATAGCAATCTCGCCTCTTTGGTCGTTGACCCCGGTCAGGAAGCGAGCACACTCCCGAACAGCATCACTAAGAGTGTGGTTATCACGACGCCTTCAGGCGAAAAAGTGGGCGTTGTCGGCATGACAACACCGCTGCTTGGAAGTCTCTCTTTATCCGGGAACGTCGGAATTGCACCCGCGGATCCAAACGATATGGCGGCATTGGCAGCGATTATCCAAGAATCCGTTGACGCATTGACAGCAACCGGCATTAATAAGATTATTCTTACCGGACACCTTCAACAAATCAGTCTTGATGAAACCATCGCAACGCATCTGAAAGATGTTGACATTATCATTGCGGGTGGTTCAAACACCCTCCTCGCAGATGCCACAGATAGACTTCACCCGGGTGACACTGCAGACCGGTCCTATCCGATTTTGACGCAATCCGCAACCAATGAACCGATCGCAATCGTCGGTACAGATGGGAATTACCGGTACGTTGGGCGGTTGGTTGTCGACTTTGACGAAGCCGGTGTTTTAATTTCCGAATCGATTGACGCTGCAGTCAGCGGTGCCTTCGTTACCGATGAACAGGGGGTTGCGGATACCGGCAATGCGGAACCCGCAGCGCGCGTAGTCGAAATCACAGAAGCGGTGCAGAATGTTGTGATCGCAAAAGGCGGTAATCTCTTTGGGCAAACGAGTGTGTATCTGAACGGGAATCGTGGCTCCGTCCGCACAGAGGAAACCAATATGGGCAATCTAATCGCCGAGGCAAACCTCGCCGCAGGGCAACAGGTTGATCCCAGCGTGGTTGTTTCCTTGAAAAATGGCGGCGGTATTCGCGCGCCAATCGGTGTGTCTGTCTACGGCGAACTGCTTCCGCCACCTGCGAACGATTTGGTTGGTAAAGCGGCGGGTCAGATTTCACAGATCGATATTGAAAATACGCTTCGATTCAACAACGGATTGACACTTTTGACCCTAAGCGCAGCGGAACTGCTCGAAGTCATCGAACACACAGTTGCTGCGTCAGGGGGCGGTTCAACCCCCGGGCGTTTCCCACAAATCGCAGGAATGGCGTTCAGCTTTCACACTTCACTGCCAGAGGGTTCAAGGGTTCAGTCGCTCGTCATCACCGACGCAGATGGAAACCCGACAGATACAGTCGTGCAGAACGGTGAAATCGTAGGAGATGCGGATCGCACTTTCCGAATGGTCACGATCACTTTCCTGGTCGATGGCGGAGACGACTATCCGTATGCTAATTTCCCGAATACGAATCCTTTCAATCCAGAAACATGGTTGCCTTACCAACTCGCAAACGATGCTGAAGTTACGATTCGTATCTATTCATCAGCAGGACAACTCGTTCGACATTTGGACCTCGGATTCCAGCAAGCGGGCTATTACATCGGCAAAGCACGTGCCGCTTATTGGGATGGACGCAACGATTTGGGGGAAAGACTCGCTTCGGGCGTTTATTTCTACCAACTGAACACCGGTGAGTCATCGGAAATCATTCGGAAAATGGTCATCAGAAAGTAACAGCAAACGGACAATGACATTAACCGTATTCTCCAACTGCCCGGTCGCTTCAAGTGCCTTGAGCAAGTTTCCATTTTTTTCATCTAAAATACGGACTGGAGACCCCATCCTTTAGGTTGGGGAGGAAAGTCCGCCCTCGTGTGTGAGACCATAGCGTTTTTTTGAAAAAACACTTGACAATCTAAGCGAATTGTGGTTTAATAGATGTATCACGTTGGCAGACATACAGAGCGTCACCGCCCCCTTCCCAGTAACGGGTGGGGACCCCGGTGGCGTGTCTGCCTCCCACTCTGTAGGGGATAAAATCGTGATACGTGAAATCCAATGAAAAAAAAGCGAAAGCGAAAACAGAAAGGTGCTTGCAGAACGTATAAATATCAGATACGCGAACATCCGAAAAATGTGCGCTTGGGCAATATGCTTGACGACCTTGGCGATGTCCACAACCACTTCTTGGCACTGGAAAAACGGTATTACCGTATCTATGGTAAATACGCTGGCAGGTTTCGCTTGCAACCGCATTTGACGAAGTTGCTCGAAAGAACTCACAAGCATTGGGCATGGATACCCCGCGACACGCTTGACGAAGTGATCGTCCGTATCCACATCACTTATGACCGATTTTTTGACGGTCTTGGTGGACTGCCGAAGTTCAAACGCAAAGATCGCTACCGTTCTGCGAAGTTCCAATCGGCGTACCTTCTTGAGGAAGGGCGTGTCAGACTGTCTTTCAAAGCGTGGGATGAATCCTCGCAAACCTTTAAATTCAACAAACGCTGGTTCTCGTTCCATCAGCACCGCGAGTGGAACGGAACTGTCCGGTATATCCAAATCCTTCGCGATTCGGTTGGCACTTACTGGCTCTATGTCATCACAGACGACTCCTCGACTGAACCCTATCTTGCTACAGGTGAGAGCGTAGGGATAGATTTCGGTCTGGATACCTATTTGACGCTCAGCACCGGTGAGAAGATAGACTCGCCACAATTCTTGAAACAGTCCTTGAAAGAACTCCGAACCCTCAGTAAGGCACTGAGCCGTAAGGTCAAAGGTTCTCACAATTGGTGGCGATGTGTCCGTCAACTCGCACGACTCTACAGGCACATCACGAACCAACGCAGAGATTGGCACTACAAGCGTGCTACAGACCTGTGCAAAAGGTTTGATACCATCGTTACCGAGACGCTGAATCTTGAGGGTATGAAACGGCTTTGGGGACGCAAAGTCTCTGACCTCGCCTTCTACGAGTTTGTTCAGATACTGAAGTTCAAGTGTTTGAAACATAAGCGTGCGTTCCTACAAATCGGACAGTGGACACCGACAACAAAGCCTTGTTCGGAGTGCGGACATTATAACGAAAATCTTTCTCTTTCGGATAGACAGTGGACGTGTCCTGAATGTGGCTCTCACCACGACCGAGACGTAAACGCTGCGATAAACATTTTGAGGGCCGCCTTGGGTCCCTCTGTGGAGCAGATGTAAGACGTTTTCTCGAAAAACGCGAACTGCTATGAAGCACAAGCCCCACGCTTTAGCGTGTGGGTGCCTTGACAAAGGACATCCGGGACGGCATACAGAGCGGCGAATTGCAGTACGCATTGGTGAAGGTAATACCCTCTTCGGCGAGTCTGTCCATGTGTGGGGTTTGAACGAGAGGATGCCCGTAGGGACCGCTGTACATGGGTGCGTGTTCGTCGGACATAATGACGAGGAGATTGGGATGTTGTCTGGACGGCATGGTGATTTTATCCTAAGTATAGCCGGTTTCCTCTAAGATACCACCTTCTTCACATACCGTCAACGAAAAAAGAGATTGTGCCCTCCTGCATTCCTCTTGAATTATTCCTTCCTACGTGCTATGCTGATTTTAGTAATAAATACAACATAATAGCGGTCAGAGCACTTTGTTAAACGAAAACTTCTTAACCGATAACCGACGACCGATAACCGATTAAGGAAATAGTATGCCTGAAACCAGACCTAATATTTTACTTATTACCAGCGACCAGCAGCATTGGAACACTTTGGGCTGTCTCAATCCTGAAATCCAGACCCCTCACTTAGACGCATTGGCACAACAAGGTACCCTCTTCAATAGAGCCTACTGCCCGAACCCGACCTGCACACCGACGCGTGCATCTATTATTACTGGGAAATATCCGAGCCAACACGGTGCCTGGTCCCTCGGCACAAAACTTTCTGAAGATGAGCACACCGTCGGTGAAGACTTTACGGATGCGGGGTATCGGACTGCCCTCGTCGGAAAAGCACATTTTCAACCCTTGCACGGAACAGAGGAATTTCCATCTTTGGAATCTTATCCGATTCTCCAAGATTTGGACTTTTGGCGTAGCTTCAAGGAACCGTTTTACGGGTTTGAACACGTTGAACTCGCACGCAATCACGCCGACGAAGCACACGTCGGACAACACTATGCCATCTGGATGGAAGAGAACGGCTGCGCAAATTGGCGCGACTATTTCGCGCCGCCGACAGGGAACGCTCGCGGTCAATATCGTAAATGGCCGATTCCTGAAGAATACCATTACGATACATGGATTTCGGAACGTACCAATGCACTCATGGAAAATTATCAGCAGAACGGCGAAAACTTTTTTCTCTGGACAAGTTTCTTCGATCCGCATCCGAAATATCTTGTTCCAGAGCCGTGGGATACGATGTACGACCCAAATGCGCTGACAGTGCCTTCCGTAACCGAGGGAGAACATGATAAGAATCCGCTGCACTTTCAACTCACACAACAAGAAAAGCCGGACTTCTCTGCTTGGCGCGAGAGTGGAAAGGGCGTACACGGTTTCAACTCGCATCTACGGGATCGAGATGAACTCGCCAAAGATATTGCTGTCTATTACGGCATGGTGAGCCTAATGGACAAGTATATCGGGAAAATATTGGCGAAACTCGACGAATTAGGGCTGGCAGAGAACACGTTAGTCGTCTTCACATCCGATCATGGACACTTTTACGGACAACACGGTCTCGTCGCAAAGGGGGCATTCCACTACGAAGATGTCATTCGGGTGCCTTTCATCGCGCGGTATCCTGGAGTTGTACCTGCGGGGAAACAATCGGAGGCGTTGCAGACGCTCGTAGATTTAGCACCCTCGTTCTTGAGTGCTGCGGATATCGACGTTCCGCCACCAATGACGGGTGTCAATCAGATGCCGGTCTGGTCGGGACAAGAAGAACAGGCACGCGACCATATCATCGTCGAAAATCACCATGAACCGACAACGGTACACGTCAAAACCTACGTTGACGATCGTTATAAACTCACCGTCTACTATAACAGAGACTATGGCGAGTTATTTGACTTGCAAGAGGATCCTGGAGAAGTCAATAACCTATGGAATTCCGTCGAGCATGCCGAGTTAAAAGCAGATTTGGTGATGAAATTGCTATTCGCGGAAATGGGGAAGGAACCGTTGTGGATGCCGAGGACTTCGGGAGCATAGACGGAGCAATACTACACCAATACCATTCATCAAGTTAACGGGAAACCGGAAACCCAATCCTTTAGGTTTGGGAGGAAAGCCCGCCCTCGTGTGCGAGACCATAGCGTTTTTTTTGAAAAAACACTTGACATTTTTAGCAAATTGTGGCTTAATAGATGTATCACACTGGCAGACATAACGAGCGTAATCGCAAGATTACGTGTCTGCCTACCCACTCAACAGGGGATAAATACCTGATACCTGATAGACCATGAGATTAACATTCATATATCCTGTGTATCCGACCCAGGAACAAGAAACAACATTAGAAAGATGGCTTGACCACTTGTGTGAACTTCAGAATTCTGCTCGCCACGATAGACTCGTTGCGTATGAGACGCAAGACGTTTTTGTTTCGCTTTCTGACCAGCAGTCGCTTCTCAAGACAGCCCGTGAGACGTATGACGATTTCCGTGAAGTTCCCCAAGATTTCCAGAATCACGCCCTCCGCAGAAACGATAAAGCGTTTACTGCCTTCCGTAAACGTTGTAAAGAAAACGCTGAGAAAAAAGGGTATCCTCGCCATAAAAAGCGTGTGCGTTCTCTCACATGGAGCCTCCGAAAATATACCAAAGTCGTTCGTAAAAAGACGAAGGACACTGACAAACAGACGATACGCGTCCGTGAGAATCCCATAATAGAAACGACCTTTCGCCATAACCGCTTGAAAATGCCAAAGTTAGGCGAAGTCAAGATACGCATGCACCGACCCTTACAAGGCGACCCGAAAGAAGTCACACTCGTCAAGAAAGCCTCGGGGTGGTATGCCCATATCGTTTGTGAGATACCCGATACGCCGAAAGTAGAACCGACAGCTGCTATCGCTGTTGACGTTGGCACGACCCACTACCTGACGACCTCTGAAGGTGAAACAGAGGACAACCCACGTTGGTATCGTCAAGCAGAAGGACTTACACGGAAACACTCGAAAGACCTTTCGCGTAAGAAAAAAGGTAGCCAGCGTTGCCAGAAACAAAAACACAAACTCGCTTTACACCATGAGCGAACAACAAACAAACGCAAAGACTTTATCGGTAAACTCGTCTATAAACTCTACCACCATAAGGAAAACAATGTCTTAGTGGCAGAGGACTTACGCGTATCTAACATGGTAAAGAACAAACACCTTAGCAAGAGTATCAGCGACGCGTCTTGGGGTATCTTCTTTGAGTGGTGTGGGAACATAGCCGAAAGAGACGGTTTCCATTTCCACCAAGTTGATCCTAAGAATACCTCGCAGACTTGCTCCGCTTGTGGTGAGAAATCGCAAAGGAAACTTTCTCTTGCGATACGGACCTTTAACTGCCAGTTTTGTGGGACTTCGTTAGACCGAGACCACAACGCTGCTTTAAACATACTCTTACGGGCGGCTTGCGCCCGTCGTGGAGAGCGTTGGGTTACCAACCTCACTGAAACGAGAAACTTATCGGTAGACCGATAGGAAATCTGTTAACACTCTTAACAGGTTTCCCAAGTCTTTAGGCTTGGGTACATTGACTACCGCCGTTTCCAGTGCCAACTGTCGCTTCCTGAAATAAGCGGACGGATGTCTTCCGGCAATGTTTCAACAAACTCAGGACTGACCTCGTTGCCAGGCCATTCGCGCACCATCGGTGGTGTATAGCCGGAGATGAGGATGACACGCTCCGTATCGCTACGGATGACAGTCGTGCTGTGAATCAACGCCTCGGCAAAAAGCAGGACGGAACCCGCTGATGCTTCGACTTGGTAGATGAGTTTGTCGTCAGAGAGCGCGGCTTCGATCATTTCCTTATGATCCCACGTTAAGCGGTGGCTTCCGGGTATAACGCACGTCCCACCGTCGTCTGGACCGACATCTGTGAGGTAGGCGAGTGTTTTGACAAAGATACAGTGAAACTTGTTCTGCTCTATATAGGTGCCCCACCCGTGTTGCGTTCCACGATGGAACCCCGTCGGATTATAGCGGCGTTTATAGAGTTCGTCCACTTCTATCTCTGGATTCCGACTATTAATGATCGCTTCGGTTTCCTCAAGACGGACTGCGCCACCCACCACCTCCTCAACGAGGGGCACCAAGTGCGGATGCGCCGCGTATTCTAACAATGCCGGATCATACGCAACAAGATTACCGAAAAGTACATGGTGCTCGCTTTTCCCCCGGGCATAGACGCGTGTGGCATCCAGATTTTCGTCGGCTTTCATTCTGTAGAGCGCGCCCTTCATGCGCGCAATTTCATCGTCGTTTAGGACATTCTCCAATAACACAAAGCCGTAGATATCGAAATGGAGACGTTGTGCTGGGGTTAGACTGATCGTTTCATTGTTCATGATTTTCTTTCTCGTAAAACTTTTTTATATCCTCCGCAAGTTTTTGCTTTAGTTCCTCGGAAATCGGATATCTACCAATTTCCTCTCGAATTTCTTCACAAGTTTTGCCATCTTCTTCTAATTTAACAATTACTGCTGAGAACACCTTCTCAAAACCAAATTTGGTGAGTGCTCTTGACATAAATTGTAAAACTCCCAACGCAGCGATTCCACCGAGCATCCCAAATGGTCCCAAAGCGGCAAGCGATGATGTTATCGCTGCCGCACCGAACCAAGGTGAAGATGTCATTAACATAACCAACACAAGGCCAGGCACTCCGAACCCGGCAATTACTTCCGCTATCTTGTCTAACGGTAAGTCATCTACTCTTGGGATTTGTATCTCATTTATAGAAGGAATCGCTTTTTTCAATTTATCAAGGACATTTTTCAGATTCCACCACCACTCAGCCACAGGCAGATCCGGCATCTGTGTTTCTGCTTTAGTTCTTAGAGAGTCAATAGCATCTTGCAGATCCTGAATAGCCTCTCCCAACTTTTTCAACTCATCTAATCCCGCCTTCCGTACAATACTCACGGATCTTCTTAAGGCTTGAATAGCTTCTTTAGGATTTGGTATCCGTTCCTTGTCTATAGAAAGGATGGCATCTTTCAATTCTTGAAAGGTATTTATCAGATCTCGCCCCCATGCACCTGCAGTGCGAGCACGCTCACCCAGATCTCGTATCAATCTCATAGTTTAAATATTTCCACAATTACAAATGCCGCGCCTACGGGGCTTGGTCTTTTGTTGATACATGTTTCTACAAAGATGCC
This sequence comes from Candidatus Poribacteria bacterium, assembly GCA_965232545.1. GTDB lineage: Bacteria > Poribacteria > WGA-4E > WGA-4E > WGA-3G > WGA-3G. Next base: position 3,763,712 of record OZ246979.1, on the reverse strand, counting down.
GTCCCTACGGGACTAAAGAAAAATATACACATCATAATTTATAGACGACACAACAAAGGCTTCCGCTTGTAAACTTCGGAAGTCACGACTCCAAATCGTTTTTATTTCAGCGTTGACTGTTTCTTAATATGTCCCCAGAGTGTTGTGAGTTTTCCATTCGGATCAACGGCAAGGTCGAGCGGATCTGCCCCTTCATAGATGAGTAAATCATCAACATAACCGGGGGCAGTTATTCCCCACGTATAGAAAGCGACCCACTTGGCAACGGGACCGAGCGCAGCATTCCGAAAAGGAAGCCCCTTTTCCGGCTTGGCACCCAAGGCATCGTTTCTATTGTCCCCTACGTAGAAATCGAATTCGCTTTTACCGACATCAGCGATAACGCGAACGTATTTCCATGTATCGGTTTCAAAGTCGCCAATAAGTTGCCACGCCGCGCCATCGTAAAGCCGGACAATGCCAGCGTCCCAGTTGATGTAGGTGCACCCGGTGTTTTCGCCTATGCCGTCAGCAGTAGCGACTTTGAGATTGAAAGACCTACCACCGCTTTCAATATAAACCCAAAATTCGACCGAAATAATAGGATTTTCGGTTTCTATCGGCACACCGAGTCCATCTCCGTCTCCGCCACCCAAAATAGCGAGTGCTTTTTTATCGGTTTTGACAGTGTCGCCAGAAACTTCAAAGTCACCGCCAATTACCTCCCAATCTTTGGGCAGGTTACCGACCGAGAATTCCTCAAATCCTGTCTGTGCGTAAACTTCTTGGGAAATTGCGGTTTTTACGATAGCAAGATTCAAAACGATAACAACAGTCAACAGAAAACAATAACCAAAGCCAACACGTTTATCTTGGGTCATCATCTTTCACTCCTCCATCCAATTTTCTTATGGCATCCAGAGATTCCACTCCCCTTTTTTCTCCCATTTGCGACATGTGAGGCATAAACACATAGATCGGATTGCAAAGCGCGGGGTAGCACCGACATTCATTGCGCCACAATGTGGCAATAAGTGATGGAAAAACAAGACATCTCCCTGTTTGGCAACAACTTCCATCGGTTCACCTAAATCCATCTTTGGAAATAGCGCGCCAACATCGCGAACATGGTTAGAAAATTCTGGGTTCTTCTTACGGAATTCTCGAATCCGTTGTGGACCTTCGGGCCATATCACAGTCGCTCCGCCGTGTGAATTCGCATCGGTAAGATAGGTTAAACTGGTTACTCGGAATGTCCCAGGATCCAGCCGTAAATCCCGAAAGCCGCCATCCAAGTGAGGGGACGGACATTTCCACTCGGAACCCGAAATAGGAAATTGATTGAGTGCCCAGACGCCATCCGGATGTTGACTCTTACAATGTAGAATCTCTGGGTAGCCGGAGGCGAGTTGCTTAATGATGGCGAGATACTCAGGTGTAAAACACGCTAAGACATCCAGATGGGTAACGCCGTAAAGTTCAATGCGCCTTCCGTCTGCCATTTTCTCCATATAAAAACCGGAGAGCGGCGGACGTTTGAAATGTCCCCATGAATCTGGATTCTCCGCCTCCATGCCCATCATCTTCCACATCGCTGCCTCTGCTTTTGTGGCAGTCTCTTGCGGAATCAATCCGGAAAGCAGTAAATGGCCTTTTTCTTCAAATTGTGATAATTGCTGTTCTGAAAGCATTTTTTTTATCGTTATCAGTTTTCAATTGTCGGTCGTCGGTTAAGAGGTATTTTTGCTTGGGTGTTTCCCCTCGTTTAGCAAAATCCTCTTGTCACTGATAACCGATAACCGATAACTAACAACCACTCCTCAGTCACCTATCGTGAATTTGGTAATATCAACAGAAGGTTCGGGGTATCGCATGTCCAATTTTCTAAGCGTCTCAACGATACATTCCGTGATAACGAGGTTCCGATACCACTTCTTATTCGCAGGAATTACATGCCAAGGTGCCCAGTCGGTACTACACTTTTCGAGCATCACCTCGTAAGCTTGCATATAATCATCCCAGTAGGCGCGTTCACGAACATCAGATTCCATGACTTTCCAATGTTTTGTCGGATCGCTAATCCGAGATTCAAGACGCGCTTTCTGTTCATCTTTTGAGATGTGAAGGAAAAATTTCAGGACGATCGTTCCACTTTCAACCAGCATCTTCTCAAAATCGTTGATTTGTTGATAACGCTGCGACCAGACCGCCTCTGGCACCAAATCATGTACCCGAACAACGAGGACATCCTCATAATGCGAACGGTTAAATATACCGATTTTCCCTTTCGATGGAACGGCTCTATGTGCACGCCACAAGAAATCGCGAGAAAGCTCATCGGCAGAAGGGACTTTAAAACTCACAACATCGCACCCTTGGACGTTGATGCCAGCCATTACCCTCCGAATAGTGCCATCCTTGCCACATGTATCCATGCCCTGCAGAATGATGAGAAGTGCATGCTGATTTCCAGCGTAAAGCAGTTCCTGAAGTTTCAGGAGTTGCTTATGGAGTTTTTTCAGCCTGCGCTTCGTTTGCCCTTTTTTTTCGTAATCGCCCGTGAAATCGGGCGCGTAATCGTTCAGATTGACGAATTCACCGGGTCTGATGATATTCTTAGTTTCAAGTTCCATATTTCTAATAGTTGTCAATTATCAGTACGGGTTTTCGTAGAAAACCCGTACTGATAACCAATTATTGCGATAAAGACTCGTAGTAATCATCAACAAGTCTACGGTACTCAGGCGGAACATCCTCCTTTGTGACCTGAGCGAGCCGTTTTTTCTCCTGAAGCGTGTTAAGCCGCTCTTCGAGTGCGGTTTCCAACTCACCAAGGTCTCTAATAACGAATTCGTAGTTAGGAAATGGATTCGAGCGATTTCCGGGTCGATAGTCCATTGTATCAAGCATACCGAGCCAGAGTCTATCAATCTCCGTATCTGACTCCCTACCCCCTACACGGGAACCCTCCTGATTTGCGGGTTCATCGGAATTTCCAGGTTGGTTCCCACTCTGCCGTTGCCTTGCCTCTTGTGCGCGTTGCATCTGTTCTTGAACCTGCTGCTGTTGCTGCGCGAGCTGTTCCCGCCGCTGCTGCTGTTCCTCCGTCTGCTCCTGACCTTCCATCGCTTGAAGTTCGCGCTGGATGTCCTCCATCCGTTCCCGAGCTTGTTGGAGTTGTTCAAGTGCGGCTTCAAGTTGTTCCTCTTCAGTATTCGCCATATTCGCTTGCGCCTGCTGCAGATCCCCTCGTGTCTGTTCTAATGTATCTAAAACTTCCTGCTGATTCTGGTCAGCGGCTCGGAAACTGCGCCATTGCAAGGCGCGTTGTGCAGTCGCCATATCACCGGCAGTTTGTTCTTCAGCGAGACGTCTTGTCGCCTCCCCCACATTTTGGGCTGCCTCCGGATTGTCCGGAGTGAGTTGCTCCTGGACGTTTCTCAGTGTTCGCTCAAGTGATTCCAAGTTGCGTTGAAGTTCGCGCTGCTGATTGGCAAGTTCAGATGCCCTTTGTAAATCTTCAGGACGCATTTCTGATTGCTGAGAACGACCTCTGAGTTCCTGTGTCTGCTGCTGAACATCAGATTGTGCCTCTGTCAACTGCTGAAGTTGTTGAGCGGCTCTATCAAGCGCAGCATCCGTGTATTCCGCGGCGACCTTTTCCAACTGCTCAATGGCTTCCCCAAGTCTCTCTTCCGCCTTTTGCCCCTTAGCGGCACTCAACTGCGGTTCCTCCTGTTGCATGCCCTGCGCGGCTTCCTCCATCTGTTCACCCGCCTGTTGCATCGCTTGTCCCGCTTGGTTTAGGCGTTGTCCTTGGGTGCCTTGTCCGCTCTGTTGCATGGCATCAAGTTGCTGTGCCATCTGTTGCGCTTGTTGTGACAACTGGTCCTGTTGTTGGCTGTTCTGCTGCATCTCACTCGGCGAAGGCTGGTTTTCACGCCCCAACTCTTGGCTCTGTTCACTCAGTTGCTGCTGTTCCCCTAACATCTGACGCGCCTGATCCAACATCTCATGGGTCTGTTCCTGCATTTCCGTGTCGAGCTCGTTCTGCTGATTCTCAAGTTCGCTTTGCAACTCCTCCATTTCAAGTTCAAGCTCCTCAGCGAGTTGCGGATTACTATTCCGCATCTGCATGAGCACCTTGGGGATCTCGAGACTCACTTTTATGAGTAGTTCAAGTGCCTCCTGTTCCGGTGGAATCGCTTCGTCAGGACGGACAGCGTTCAAACTATCACTCGCTTCACCCATTCTATCTATCGCATCTTCCAAGTTCATTAAGATTTCAGGCGAAACGCCCGATTGCATTTGCATTGCTGCACTAAATTCATCTACAACTCGTTGCGTTTTATCCTTTAATTGGGTTTGTTTTTCACCCGTTTTCCTAACGGCAGCCTGATATTTGTCAGTAACCGTTACAGGTTCCGCACTAATATGCTTCCATGTCTCTCGTATAATCTCCTTCTGCGAGCTAATCACATCTGAAAGTGGATTGGGTTCAGCCTGTCCGGGTTCCCCTTCTCCTTCTCCTTCGTGGAAATTCTCATTAAAGGGACGGATCTCAATGAAGTAAATGTCGCTACTGGCTTCGCCGGGACCGGTGCGTGTATTGTTGTCAATAGCGTGCGCGTAATAAGAGATAATATCCCCGGCTTCAACGTCGAATTCCTCGAGATAGAAAGTATAGGTGCCGTCTGCATATTGGCTTTCGGAAACCGTCGGCTTTCGGGAACCTTCAGGTAAGAGGTTTTCGTTGCTGACGGCTGACGGCTGACTGCTGACCGCTTCTTTCGAGGATTCCATCACGAGTTCCTGTAACGCATCGGATCCGATGCGATACATGAGTTTTAATTCCGCAACGCCGTAGTCATCTGTCGCTTCAGCGATGATTTCCACCTCATCCAACTTTGTAGCTTTCACATCTCGACCAGGTTCTTTGATAACGACTTCTGGAACAGCGTCTGGAATGGCTCTGATTGTGTATTCGATCGGTATCTCGTTGTTGAATCCATCAATGCACAGTAGCTGAATGGCATAACTTCCGTTCTCAACAACATCTATAGTGGTCGTAAGCGTGTTTCCACCAGAGATAACCATCTCGGATGAAACAGGTTCTGAAGTCGTATGCAATTCCTCAACAGTCGAAACCTGTAAGTCGCCCACTACATCAACTTGATGGGAGAACGTTGCAGTTTGAATCGCTTTATTCGTCGTAAACCTAATTTCTACTTGCGTGCCAACGACAGTATGAATATCCCCTGTTCCTGTTTGCACAACAGGTTTAAGACCCGTATAGTCAGGGTAAGTGTAAGCGACGGAAATTTCAGTCACCTTTGGCATTTCAAAGACTTCAACAGTGTAGCGTTCTGAAGTCGCTTCGTTTGCAACGACATAGTATTCCATATCGGCATCAATGTTGAAAATCTCATAGGCAAACCCGCGTTTATCATTCGGGTTTTGTAACATGTCAATCATAGTTTGGGATTGTTGTTCGTCTTCCTTGGCTTCGGATGTGGAGGGTTGCTGCGCGCTAACATCTCTATACGTCAAAACAACCTTTTCAGCAGACTTACCCGTGACAGTCACATGAATAGGTAGACTCTTGCCGCGGAGGATACGCGCATTCCCCGGCTCAACAGCAAGTTTAGTCGTCAAAATCGGATCCGTTTTCTCCCAAGGGACCAGGACACGGAGCAAGCTCGTATGGATTTCTGTCGGAAACAAAAGTGAAAGGATAAAACAACCGACAAGGACCAAAGCTGCTATGCCCACATGCTTACGGGCGCGACTGTGATCAATCGTCGCTTTGAAATTGATGCCTTTTACCCGATCACTGGTATCCTCAAGCAAGCGTTGGAGCATGTGCGCTTCAATCGGATCCGTCGATTCTCGGTTTCCGAACTCGATAGCACTCACCAGCCTATCTTCAAGGTTCGGATGGTTTCGTTCAACGTTGAGGGCAACATCACGGAGCGTGAGCGACGCTTGGAGCGGTTGAACGAGATACTTATATAACAGGTAAACGATAATACCTACACCGATAGCCAACAAAGCAACGCGCACAGCACCTGGGAGCGGCATCAACCAATCAACGACGGCTTCACCCACAAATAAAGCGATAATACCCGTTAGGACGATGGCAAATCCTGTCCAGAAGAGACTCCGTTTCCAGACACGCCGTGCGGCTAAAATCCTTGCTTGTAATTCTGCGTAACCTTCTCGTGTATTCATCACTTTCCTCCACTTATATCATCCACGCCTCATAAGATTCTACCACTTCTCTGTCATCCACATATTTTTAAGAAGAAGAACCAACCTGGAATAAAGTATCAACGCCAATTCTTAATAGCCAAATGATTACTGCCGTAAGACATGCCCTTGTTTTACTGACCTCCGCGAGTGTAGAAACCACCACAGTTAAAACAAAGATATTCCATATACCCAAGATATCCATATAACTCAAAAAAAACAGAAGGTACTGATTTTCGACGGACACCACCAACATGTGGATCCCAGGAATAATTCTCATATCAACAACTGTCTCGATATCCTCAATGCTCCTAAAAACTGGAAGGAATGCGATATTGATAAAAAATATCAATGGATTAATCAAGATCGTATGCCACCAAGCCGCGAAGATATGTTTAAATTTGAGTGCCTCATTTACCTTGAAAACTCGCGATACCAGGGTGAGTAGAATACTGAACACAACAGCACAGAGAATTCCAAGGATAATCCCACCTATCGCAACAAAGACCATAGAGACCGCTTTAGTAGATCCAAACAACTCAATACCGTCTAAACTACCTGTATACTGTGGGTTAATGAACTTCTGCGTAAACGGGAAAACGATCCATGCCAATACCACGACAAGGAAGCAAAAGACACCGAACGCAACTCCCCATTTTGGCTTGGATTTCAGCCGCGTAAATGTAGCCTTCGGGTTCGCAATGAGATCAATGAGATTTTGCCAACTCTCTTTCATAATTCCGATGCTCAGGTGGCAAATACGACCTCAGGCAGAACACCGATTCCCCACAGAACTACTGCAGCAACACGGGCTTTGTTCTTTTCTATACCGGTAAGCACAGCGATTGCTATTGCCATCACCGCGATCAACCATAAATTCAACGGGTTAATGTGACTGAGCAACATTGCTAACTTAGGGTTCGCGCTGCCTCCCAACAGTAAATGTAATCCGGGAATCATTTTTAGGTCTACCGCGCTCTTGACCCCTTCTATGTCCTTAAAAACAAGTAGAAGCGCAGCGTTCACCAACTGCATAAGACAACCAATCAGCGAAAGATGAACAACAGCGGCGTAGATATGCTTAAATTCTAACGGACTATCTTTCACAAGAAATCGAGTTGCTAACTTGAGGAAGGCACTGATAATGACAAATATCAGAAGCGCAAAGACTGGTCCGATGAAGATACCAATACTCTTGAAAATCTGACCGATATTGTTCGCAGCGTCAAGTTGTTCTGGTTGCAAACCTCTTTTCGTGAGTTGGACAGCGGTCAATGCGTCGGTGTAAGGAAGAAGAGCCCACCCAATGAGAACAGAAAACAGATAAAAGACTATAAGTGCGATGCCAAATCTCGGTTGTGATTTGAGACGAGAAAACGTGGCACTCGGTTCAGCGATGAGGTCCCCTATGTTTTGCAAACTCTCGTTCATTACTTCCTCCAGAGATTAGACAAGATTTTCCTGAAATGGTTCTCTAAATATGCGTTAGGGTTGACTTTTTTCTGCCTCTAACTGTGTCTTCTGCCAACCGTAATCGACATCGCCGTCATAAAATTTGTCCGGATGCTCCACCGCCCAAATTTGTTTATGGATAATCCAGTTTTGGGGGTCTAATGCCAAAGCCTTCCGCCATTCTGCCATCGCTTCCTCCTCTTTACCGACCTCTAACAAGACCAGACCAAGTTGGAAACGCGCAGTAGCTTCAGTAGTAGTTTGTGCAACCAGCGCATCTAAGGGTATCACATCACGAAGCAATTTCACATTATAATTGGGATCCGACACCCACTTTTCAAGCATCGCGAGGGTTTTTTGATTCGCAACATTGATGTTGAAAGGTCCTTTTACCAACCGTCCTGCCTCATCAATCATAATACCATAGGGAATAGCTTTAAGGTCATAGCGAGTGCCGAATGTATTCTGTGAATCAACGAGCGTGACAAAATCAGCGTTTGCCGTATCATGCCAAGGACGCACGACGGATGCGCCTTGTGCATCGAGTGCAATGGAGACAAAGTTTAACTTTTCTCGGTGTTTGGCATAAAACTTCTGCCAGCCTGGCAGTTGTTCACGACATCCTCACCACGAACCCCAAACATAGAGGAGTGTCTTTTTCCCTCTGAAATCTCGTAAGTTTCTTGGTGTTCCTTCAAGGTCGGGAAGCGTGAATTCGGGTGCAAGGTGCATGGGTTGAATAACCTCTAACCGGTTCGCCGAGACTTCATAGATTTCAAAGCCGAAGGGTTCCGTAACTCGCGCCGGTTGGACATAAGTTACGCCATCCATATCAACAATACCCGTATCTTGGAATTCGAGAGGCACACATAGTTCTGATGTCACATCACCACAGAGAACCGCCATCTTCTCACCTTCCGGGTACTCCACTTTTAAGCCGAGCTGTTTGGCGAAAGGTTCCAAAGGCACGAACCATTCACCATCTTTAAGAATAGGAGAGACAGTGAATGTGACGCGTCGGGCATCTATGGTAATTTGTAAATCCTCTTTATTCATATTCCGCTCCTCGGTCACCCCTACTCGTAAACCTACTGCACAGAACAGACCTACTGCCAACATTATGCCCCCAAGACTGCGCATTGATATTGCGAGAATCATTGTGTCGTTTTCTCCCTGTGTTCCGAATCGTAGATCAGAAATTTAATGATCTTTTCCGCAGTTTTTGGAGTGAGCCCTGACCCGGGTTTCCGCATCATCTTATAGACATATTTTCGCCATTCCTCTGCGGTAAAAGTAGAATTAATTGGGCGTGCGACGGTATGACATCGGCTACATTTACGGGTAAAAAGCTCGTAAGTCCCTTGCATTTCAGGTGAATAGGTGGTAACATCAATAAAGTTGGGACCATTATCCGCCGGATAGGTTTTAGGTGCCGCACGCGGGGCGCGTAAGGCGTAAATCATCCCAATCCCAACGAGGAGGATAACACCCAGGACAGTAATCCAGACGATGGTATTTTGCATTTTTATAGTTTTCAGTCGTCAGTGGTCAGTGGTCAGTTGTCAGAGACTCTTGATTAAACAAAGCATCTCTTTAACTGATAACTGTTAACTAAAGACTTTTAACTTTTTCCACTATAGCGTCCGCACTAATGCCGTGATGTTCCAAAAGCTCCTCCGGTTTCCCGGACCTCGGCACTCCTGTAACAGCAAGTTTGTGGACACAGACCCCTTTCGTCGACACAGCCTCAAGGACAGCATCACCGAGACCCCCTTCAGGATAATGGTCTTCAACGGTGATGAGAGTGTTGTTCGTCTCAGATGCCGCCTTTTGTAGTGCTTCCTTATCAATCGGCTTGACGGAATACAAATCAATGATACGTATAGCAATCCCTTCTTCAGCAAGTATTTCGTGTGCTTTCAACGCTTCGTGAAGGGTAACACCCGCGGCAACAACGGTCACTTTATCTTCACCGCTTTCCCGAATAACTTTACATCCACCGATTGGGAAACGCTCATCAGCATCGTAGAGAATAGCGGTTTTTGGACGCGACGTGCGGAGGTAAACGATACCTTCATAGGCTGCAGCTTCCGCGACGAGCCGTTCAGCGGCGACGACATCGCTTGGATACAGCACGACTGCTCCCGGAATCGCACGGAACATCGCGAGGTCCTCTAAACCCATCTGTGAGGGACCGTCTTCACCAATTGAGACCCCACAGTGTGAACCCGCATACTTAATATTCGCTTGTGAGATCGCAGACATCCGAATCTGATCATAGGCACGCGATAAAAACGCTGCAAACGTCGAAACAAACGGAATCTTCCCACGTTTTGCCAAACCGATGCCAGCACCGACCAAATTTTGCTCCGCGATGAACATCTCGAAATAGCGGTTCGGATGGAGTGTCATAAATTCCTCGGCATAAGTAGAATTTTTGGTATCCCCGTCCAAAGCGACAACATTGGGATTCGCGCTGCCGAGTTTCGCAAGACCTGCGCCGTAGCCACTACGCGTTGCGATCTCTTCGTCCGCCGGATAGTCAGGAGGTTCACATTCGACCACGACGGGACGAGCGACACTCCCATTTACAGCATCTGGCGATTTAACCTGAACGGAAACCTCTGACTGTAGCGGTCCAAGTTCAGCTAAAGCCTTATCAAGTTCCTCACCTTCGGCAAGTGCCTTTCCGTGCCAGTTATCGGCATTCTCAAGAAACGAAATCCCTTTTCCCTTAAAAGTTTTAGCGACTATCATCGTCGGTTTCTCGCTCGAAGCCTGAGCCTGCTCAAGGGCAGGAAGGATTTCATCAAAATCGTGCCCATCAATACCGATGGCTTGCCAACCAAACGCCTCAAAACGCTGACAATACGTATCAACATCGAAGGCATACATCGTTCGCTGACTTTGTCCAAGCGCGTTGACATCCACGATCCCGATCAAATTATTAAGCTTGTAGTGTGACGCCAAAGCAGCCGCCTCCCAGACCCCACCTTCGGCAGTCTCACCATCACCAAGGAGAACATAAACACGGTAGTCAGAGTCGTCTAAGTATTTACCGTTGAGAGCCATGCCGAGTCCAAGCGATAAGCCTTGCCCAAGTGAGCCTGTTGCGACCTCTGTCCATTCAAATCGAGGGGTCGGATGTCCCTCCAAGATACTGTCAATTTGCCGCAGTGTGCGTAATTTCTCGATTGGGATAATACCTGCTTCCGCATAAGCAGCGTAAAGTAGTGGTGCCGCATGCCCCTTGGACAAAATGAATCTATCGTTATTCGGGTTCTGAGCATCGGTCGTATCATAACGCATCGCGTGAAAAAAGAGTGCTGAGACAATGTCCGCGGCTGAGAGACACGTGGTTGGATGCCCAGAACCTGCCTCCGATGTGGAGATAACCGAATGAATGCGTAGGTTCGTCGCTTTCTGTTTAAGAAAATCTTTTAAGGTTTCCACAAATTTTGTTAATCCTTTTTTTATCGCTATCGGCAGTCAGCCATCAGCCATGAGTAAAGAGAGCATTGTAGCGATTACAAACTGCTTCGCATTGTCCCGCGGGTTTCCTGTAGAGGAAACCCGCACAGAACAATTGCCACAACACACGACTGACCACTGACTGCCGATGGCTGACTGCTGATTGCTATTCTGGGTTCAACTGAACCGTTCTCCGCTGTGCGGCTAACGAAAGGTAATGTTCCTGATACTTCTGGATGAGACTCTCAAAAGTTACAATGGCTTGCGAAATGTCTTGCATTTTGACGTACGCTTCTGCCTGCCAGTACATCGCCTTCGCTGCAACCGAATTGGAATCTGGCATATCTCCGCCCGTATACTGGGTTTCGTTTTCTATAGCCTCTCCAAATTTTTCGATTGCGCGTTGATAATTTTTCTCTTCATAGTAGGCTTTCACAGCGTCTGCATAAGCGAGATTACCTTGCTCCTGTGGTCGGAAAAACTCAACATCCAACGAAGGTATTTCTAACGGCGGAGCGACGACTTCTAAATCTTCTTCATCTGACAACGCATCTATCGCTTCAGCAAGTCGTTGTTCGTATGCTTCAGTGTCATCGTCGTCTGACACTTCCGGACTATCTTCCTTTTCATCGCCGCTCGCTTCTACTACTTTTTCATCGTCGTGCTCTTCCACTGCCTCTGCCTCTACCTCTTCATCATCATCCTCTTCATCCTCTTCATCCTCTTCCACTTCCTCAACTGCTGCAGCTTCACGAAATGCCCGAGAGAGTGCAGTAGCAGGATCCCCTAACTCCTCTTCGTCATCTTCCAAATCAATGTCATCGGCATCCTCTTCATCGAGAAGTGAATCTTGTGGTTCATCATCAAAATCGTCTGTTTCGTCGTAGCTAAATGATGTCATTTTTCCCTCCATGTTTCTATTTTTTTTATGAATATACTTCGCAGTGAGAACGGCAGCCAGCAAAACAGCAATCAGCGGTCAACAGTCAGTTAAGAGGTTTTCTAACGACCATCGGTTTCTTTGTAAGACAAGAGTTTACAAAAACCGATAGGGCACCCGCTGAAAGCCGACTGCCGACTGCCAACTGCCGAGAGCCGAGAGCCGCACCACTTAGTACCTGATCTTCACGTCTGCCCAAGTGGTTGCCATCTTGTCAGCAGGATCAATCGCTAAGGCTGTAAGCATACCGTCCAACATCGTTTCAATGTCCGCTTGCTCCAAAGCGACATCGAAAATTACAACTTCGTCGATAGTCACTGCCCCAAAGCGCGCGCCACCGCAGCAGTCATCAAATCCGATATTGACGGGACCGCTATCGGCATCAATAGGATTCTTAGCCAAATCTAATGTGCTGGCTTCTTTCGCATCAATATAGATGACCCACTTACCGGTCTTACTATCAAAAGTGGTCGTGTACATGTGCCATTGGGTAATATCTTTGGGTCCAACATTACCATCATTCCAACCACCGGGTTTATTCCAGCAGCCTCCATTGCAAACCGGCCACGCTACATTTTTTGTGCCTTGGTTGGGATGGATGATATAGGCGTTCCGCTTTTCGACCATCCAACCGTGTTGATTCCAAGTATCATTCGGACTCTTTGCCCAAGCTGAGACCGTGATCGCTTTCGTCGGATTATCATGCTCGGCGATCTGAACGTAAGCACCTTTACCATCAAATTCAAGTGCTTGCCCAAATTGACCCTTAACCCAGTTTGGCTTACCTTTGAAGTCACCATCCAGCCCATTTCCGGTGTCATCGGTTGCGACATTTCCTTTGCCCTCATCAAAAAGCCACATTCCGACAATGGTATCAGGATCAATCTCAGCAGAGGTGGTAGAGACGAACAAAACACCAACCGCAAAAAGACTGAAACACACGAGGACTACACTCGTAGGTTTCCAAAACTTGTTGCCAGAAATAATACTGAAATTCATTTTTACCTCCTGCTCAATATTACAAACTCAAGGACTTTACACACATATCCGTGCGATTCATGCGGACACCACAACCGTGCGAAGGCATAAATCGCCGCTAAAACATCACATACATCTATCATATCAAATTCATAGGTACATGTCAAGGAAAAATTGAAATTCAAGGCGATCTCACTTTTAGTGAAAAGGTTCTGCGTACACATTGATGCCACTACGTTTCAGCTCTTTTTTTATACGAAAATTAGGAACTCAATCTGAATGGAGAACTTACGCAGAATACACCGATCCGAAGAAGGCACATCGACTCACAGGCGCGGTGTCCTATATTTAAAAAAGCGTTGACATGACAGGAATTTTCATCTATAATGTTTTCATGCACTCATCTCAATATAGGAATTCGGGGTTGGAAACCCCTCCCACAGGAAATATGAAGCGGATAGGATTTATCTCTTTGCTCTTGATCTTTGGTACCCTGTCCGTGTTTGGACAGACTTCAAATAACAGCCTGCAGGTTTTAGACGCACAACATTCCAACCTTAAGCACGAAAAACCAACGAGAGGTGGCTTTGTTGCGCAAGGCTTAGTGGCACAGAATTTGGAAGAGGTTCCTGATGCGTCCACAAAGCAGAGTGATGCTGCCGATTCGGAGAACGGGAAAACCACAGATGAAGGGCATATACAACGGAGAGAGACGAGACGGATATTTAAGATTATTAACGACTATCAGTTAGCAGAAGGTGAGGTACTCACAACCCTCGTCATAATTGCGGCAGACGCGAGATTACAAGGGCAGGTGACCGGCAATGTATTAGTTATCGGCGGAGATGTTCAATTGTCGCCAGCGGCACAAGTGAACGGAACTTTACACATTATCGGTGGACAGATTACAGGAAATACACAAAGCGTCGCTGACCTTCACGTAAGCAATGGTTGGCATCTGGTACCCGCTGCGGTCCATCTTGCTATGCACCCCCATACCTTCTGGGGTATCAGCAAGCAAGCGAATTTTCGCCTAACACTCATCAAAATCGGATTTTCCCTCTTGATGTATCTGTTGATAGTCGCTGTGCTTTCAAAACCGATAAACGAGATAAGCGAACTTTTCGCGAGGCGACCTATCAGCAGTATATTATTTGGCATCCTGACGTTAGTCATGATCCCCTTCTTCTTTGCGGTGTTGACGGTGTCAATCATCGGTGTGCCATTCATGCTATTGTCCCTTTCGCTCTTGGTTCCCTTGGCAATCTGTGGTAAGGCAGCGATCTTTCTAACGCTCGGTAGCACCCTCTTTTCAGGACGATGGAGACCGCTGGCAGTTATATTTGGTTATATCCTCTACTTCATGGCAACATCTTTGCCCTATATCGACTGGGTAGCATTTCTCATTGTCAATAGTATCGCCATTGGACTCTGCCTGCTAAGCGGCATCAGTATGATACGTTCGCGAGAACCGCGTAGAAACATTTCTTGGTCGGAGAGAGTGTAGTCAGCATGCAGTTAGCGTTCCCGCTCTTCCTGAGTTTGCTCATTGTAGTCCCACTACTGATATTCGCTTTGCGCTGGTTACGTGAGCAGACAATCGTTCCGGTCATACGTTTTTCTGATTTCAAACACGGGTTTGCCGCAGGTATTCGTCAGATGCAGGATACATTTTCGGTAAAAGTGCTGCCGATACTGAGAGTGATGAGATTTGTTGTTCTCGTGCTCCTCATTATCTCCCTTGCCCGTCCACAACTGTCCCAAAGCCGCGAGCATAAATTCACCGAAGGCATCGATATTCTTTTAGTACTCGACATCTCGGAGAGCATGCGGGCAGAGGATTTTGAAGGATCCAATCGCATCCAGACCGCTAAATTAGTCGTCAACGATTTTCTGACGCACCGCCAAAATGATCGCATCGGTTTAGTCGTTTTTGCGGGTGAAAGTTTCACGCTCTGCCCTCTCACATCGGATTATTCAGTGTTAGTAGAATTGCTCCGTGATGTAGAGATCGGGCAGCTGGAGGATGGCACGGCTATTGGGGACGCACTTGCAACGGCTACCCATCGGTTACGCGCCTCGGAATCGAGAACAAGGATTGTCATCCTCTTAACCGATGGTGAAAATAACGCCGGTAGCATTGAACCCGGAGCAGCGGCTTCCTTTGCACAATCCTTCGGGATTAAGGTCTACACCATCGGTATGGGAAAAGAGGGTGGTGCACGCATTCCTTACGCCGATACAACCTTTGGCAAACGCTATCGCGAGGTTTTAACCTACCTCGACGAGGATACACTCAAACAGATTGCCAACATAACAGGCGGTCGCTATTTTCGTGCCACAGACACGCAATCGCTGAAACAAATCTACGCAGAAATTGACCGTTTTGAAAAGACAAAATTTGAGACGATCAACGTCGTTGCCCACAAGGAGTTAGCGGCATATTTTCTTATACCCGCAGTGCTCCTACTGGGAACCGAGATTTTATTGAGCAATACAATTTTACGGAAAATCCCTTAATTTTTTTGATTATTCGTTTACCGTGAAAGCATATTCCTAAGGAAAATCTAAGAATGGGAAACCAAGCACATAGCTTGGAACGAAGTGGAAAGCGGGTATACGGAGAAGACCCCCAGAACTTCAAACCTGCTTGTCCGAACCGCAAGGAAAATTTAAAAATATGGAAAATATTATCGCATGTAATTTGGGAAGCTACCGACAGTTTCGCGATGGAGCGTACGCCCACTTGGCGGAAATTGGTTTAACGAATGTGGAAATCGGTGTGCCTGCACCTGAATCTGTCGGTGCCCTCCAGACGGAATTGAACGCGCACGGACTCACCGCTACCAGTCTGCTTGGCAGTTGTGACGTTCTGTCTGAAACCGTCGTATCAGATTTTCAGACGACGCTGGATACCGCTGATAAGATGGGTGTAAAGATCATCTTTGTGAGTGTACACGCCGGTGACGCTGACATCAATGCCGTTTATGATCGGCTCCGCGCCATCGGCGAAAATGCCGCACCCGCCGACATTAAAGTGTGCCTGGAAACACACCCAGACCTGGTACATAACGGCGACATCGCCCTCAAAACGATGCAAACCGTGAATCATCCGAATATCTGTGTCAACTTCGATACTGGAAACGTTTACTATTACAACCACAATGTAACGGCTGTTACGGAAGTTCAGAAGGTCATCGGACATGTTGGTGCCGTCCACTTGAAGGATACAAATGGTGGCTATCGAACGTGGAATTTCCCGGCACTCGGTGAAGGTGTTGTCGATTTTAAAGCGGTATTCCAGACCTTGAACGATGCGGGTTTCTACGGTCCCTTCACAATGGAATTAGAAGGCGTTGAGGGTGAAAACCTCGATGAATCAGGAGCCAAAGCGCGGGTGGCAGGTTCACTGCAACACTTGAAAGATATCGGAGTTATCTAATGGATACAAATCTTTGTGTTATTCGACTTAGTAAAGGGGAACGCATCGGCGATGTACTCGGGGAAGTTTTGGATACCCCAGACATGACAACGATCGGGGCTTTCGCCGTTTCCAAAGAAAACCCCACCGAACTCCACTATCACGATTTCGACGAGTACTGGTATTTCACGGAAGGCATGACGACTGTGACGCTCCGAAACGCTGACGGACAGTCTCAGTCCTATCGTATTGGTCCTGGGGATTTTGTTGTTACGCCTAAAGGTGTTGAACATGGACATACCCCAGACGATGTTGTTAAAGGGGTACAGTGGGTGAGCGTGATTCCGCCTGATGCCCGCCGTGGACATTTGCATCGAGAATTATAGGCATATCCCGTTGTGCCGTAGCAAGGAATGCACACTATGAACACAGCAATCCTTACCAAAAGCGAAATTAAACAAACGCTGCTCAGCCACCAGAACACACTGAAAACCTACGGTGTGAAACGCCTCGGGATCTTCGGATCCTATGTTAAAAACACTGCTCATAGCGAAAGCGACATCGATCTACTTGTAGAATTTGAAGAACTGTCATTCGACCGATATATGGAACTCCGCATTTTTCTCGAAGACCTATTTTAAAAGAAGATTGACCTCGTCATTGCTGATTCGCTCAAACCACGCTTGCGACCATGCATCGAAAAGGAAATTGAGTATGTCGCAGGACTCTGACATCTATCTTGAGGATATATTAGAAGCAATAGACAAAATTCAAGAATACGTACAGGAGAAAAGCGACTAATTCTATAGTGTGCGCTTATCAAGAAAGGTGAAATTATGTCAATACAAGAAAATCCGTTGCCATTGCGACGCTTAGGACGAACAGAATTAGAGGTTACGTGCCTCGGCATGGGAGGCGCGGGCATCGGCAGAGGCGATGTTACCGACGATGAAGCGATTGAAGCCGTCCACCGAGCCATCGACTTAGGGGTAAACTATCTTGACACCGCACCGCTCTACGGTGAGAGCGAAAGACGGGTCGGGCTTGCACTCGCCGACGGTTGGCGTGAGAAGATTTATCTCGCCACGAAGATAGGAACGCACCCCGAATGGCGCGGCGATTTTAGTGCATCGGGGACCCGTCGAAGCGTCGAAAATAGCCTGCGTCTACTCGGCACCGATTGTCTCGATGTCTGTTTAGTGCACGACCCAGATAGCATGGACCCCGTTGTGGCAAAAGACGGTGCATTCGACGAACTCCAACGCATGCGTGAGGAAGGATTGCTTAAGTTTATCGGACTCGGGGTTCGGCAACACGAATTTCACAAGATCGCTATCGAAACCGGTGTTGTCGATGTGATCCTGACGTATTTGGATTACACGCTCCTGAGCCAAACCGCAAACGATTGGTTGATACCGATTGCCGCTGAAAACGACATCGGGGTTATCAACGGAAGCCCGATTGCAATGGGGTTGCTTTCAGGGATTGAACCGGATGTATCCGCTGAAAGGATGCACTTAGACACATCTGACGCTGAAAAAGCACATCGACTCTATCAGTGGGCAACCGACAACAATCTGAATGTCTTGAATCTCGCCATCCAATTCTGTTTCCGTCAACCTCGTATCGCGATGAGTCTGACGGGTTCTAAGAACGTCGCAGAAGTAGAGCAGAATTTCGCCGCCGCCACGACACCGGTCCCCGACGACGTGTGGGAACAACTACAAAAATTCTTATAAGAATTAATGGCAGCGGTATGGGAAATGAAAGGCACAAGAATCCTTGTTTTATCTTGAAAGGAACAGTGCTCAATGGCTGCTCAAAGACGACGCTCTGATAAACTCCTTGAAAGAATGAAAAACAATCCGCGTGGCGACTGGAAGGTTTCTGATGTCGAGACATTGGCAAAACGATATGGTTTTTCAATACGACACCCGAGAGGTGGCGGAAGTCATGTCACCCTCCTGCACGCCTCGCATCAGAATTTGAGCATTCCCGCCCGTCGTCCGATAAAGTCTGTCTATATTCGGAAACTTGTGCGGATGATTGAAAGGACCTTAGCCGCTAATGAGTAGAAAGGAGAAAAATCGATGGAAAAACTGATGTATCCATTCATGACACGCGTCTTACTCCCAGAAGAAGGTGGCGGTTATTTAATCGAGTTTCCGGACCTTCCGGGTTGTATGTCCGATGGCGAGACGCTTGAAGAAGCCATTGAAAATGGAAAGGATGCCCTGCAGTGCTGGATTGAGGCTGCAGCAGAAGACGGGCAGGAAATACCGAAGCCGGGTTCATCGCCAACATGGGTTCAACAGGTTCCCACCGATGTTCATATACAACTGTCGAAACGTGCAACGGCAGAAGGCATGAGTCTCTCTGAACTCGTTGCCTCGATATTGGATCAAGCCACAGGCGATCGCGTAAAAGGATTACGTCATAAAAGGCACAAGACCTCTCGATAATTACGAAATCCGCCGCGTCTCCGCATGTTTCACGGCACCTTTGAGACACGCAATCGTAGGCTTTTTATTTTATAGTGGATTCTGTAATTAATTTTACACCAAACTCGGTGCGGTTAGAAACCGCACCTACCGACGGTGTGCAGATATTTTCTGGCTTTACTATAAGTGTTCCCACTGGAGGACGTATCTCTGAACTCCTCAGTCTAACAATCGGCGATGTCTGGCAGTATCGTGCCGCCGCCACGACACCGGTCCCCGACGACGTGTGGGAACAACTACAAAAATTCTTGTAGGAGATATAAAAAATAAAGAGAGGTTCACTAACACTAATGAGATACAAGGGAAGGGTTGCATTAGTAACCGGCGCAAGCCGTGGGATAGGAGAGGCAACTGCACTCAAACTTGCCAGTGAAGGGGCGACTGTCGCTGTTCATTATTCTCGCGCCGTTGAAAAAGCGGAAGCCGTCTGTGAACAGATTCGTGGATTGGGGCAGAAAGCGATACCTGTCCAAGCCGATATCGCCGATAGAGATGCTGTGAATAGTATGGTCACGACGGTGACAGAAGAACTCGGGACAATCGAACTACTGGTAAACAACGCCGGAGATGTCGGCGATGTGGCGTTTGACGAACTCGCGCCTGAACACTGGGACCGGATCATCGCGATCAACCTAACAGGTCCCTTCAACGTGTTATGGGCAGTCAAACCTGGGATGATTGCACAACAGTTTGGACGTATCGTCAATGTGTCCTCAATCGCAGCATTGGCAGTCCGTCCGAATCAATTGCCTTATGCGGCAGCGAAAGCTGGCGTTATCGCCCTGACGAAATCGTGCTGTGGACCGCTTGCCCCACACAACATCCGCATCAATTCGGTTGCCCCTGGGGCAATTGCGACAGACATGTTAGGAGAAGTTTCATCAGAAATGGTGGAACAACTTCGGTCTACAACACCACTCGGCAGGCTTGGTGAACCGGAAGAAATGGCAGATGTGATAGCGTTTCTCTTGAGCGAGGAATCGAGTTACATGACAGGTTCGACCGTTATTGCAAGTGGGGGCAGAATTCTCATTCCGTAACCGTAAGAATTGTGTCGCCGACCTCTAAATCGAACGCAACAAAGGTCTGTTTGCCCTCAACGAGAAACGTATTGCTCTGGAAATCACGTCTGGAATGAACTTCGCGGAGATCCCATCCGTTCACCTGCATAGTGCGTATCGGGGCATCCAGAGCCAGCGTAAAGTTTGCCGTCGGGAATTGGGTGGAGAGGTTAACTGGCGTTACGGCAGAACGGCATCTGCCTACTACTATGTCGGTAAGCTCACGTGCCATATAGTAGTGACCAATCTCCGAATTTTTCATCCAGAGCGTTTTCGTGCCATCCGGGTCATAAGCGTCGAGCCGTGCCTTGACAGTCTTTAGTATATCAAACCCACATTTTTCACCGTTGAAATAGAACCCGGGCCAATGCCCAACGACGACACACGGCAGTTCTTTTTCGAGAATCGGCGGCAAGCGACCCCCTTGTAAATCTTCTGTAATGAACCGATCAGCATCCCCCAAATCATACCCTGTCCAACCGCCGAACCAGTCACCCGCACATGAAACGATACTGGCAATCGCAATCCCTTTCTCCTTCTCAGGATACCAGATAGGAACATCAGGCAGTTCGTCATGCTTAAGCCAGAGAAAATAGAAAGGACGCGGGTTGTTATTGACATGTTGAGAAGCGGTTAGCACGGCTTTCGCATACGCCGCTTCCTGACGTTTTCCAAAGGCACCGGGACTCGTCACGCCCTCACACGGAATACCAACATTATCAAGCATTTCCATCGCTGTGATGATGTAGTCGGTGAGTCTATTATCAACAGGCGGATCGACCCATTCAACCTGTTCCCACTCTTCGGTGAGGCTGAATGTATCCAGATCAACGACAGCGGTATGTGTGAGCATCTCCGGTGTCAAGTCGAAACTCGGCCAAATCAGTTCCCTGTAGATTCGTAGCCACGCCTGATATTCACGCGTTGGAAAGTCGGGAAATCCTTCATCGACGCGTCCGACCCCTGCTGGATAAGGAACGAGGCTAAACTTGCCTTTCACACCGTTTTCCCAGCACCATTCTGCCCACTCCGCCGCGAAATCTGAGGGGATTGTGGGGGGTATGCTTTTCAGTTGCGCGGCGTTGCCTTCCCAGCGTTCTGGAGGGATATTTGGTTGGTGCCGCGCTTTCCAGGCGTGCCGTTGGTGTATCCAGTAATAGGTGAGATTAACCACCGGACACGAATCGTCAACGATAAGCGATAAAGGAGTCCTTAACAATGGATTGCAGACGGTGACATTTATATTATACATATATTGAAACAGACGGTAGACCTACGTATCAGATTCGCCTCTCGTATTTGTCATGTGTCCCAATCCAAAACCAGATGAAATTCCCGTCTTCTTCACGAGCCAATGCTCTATAACCTCTACTGACGCGTATTGCCCAAAGGTCTCCGACCTTTTTAAAACGGAGAGAAGGGTGTCTGGGATTTTGCTGAAGGAGTTGAAACTTCTGAGGGACGCGTCTTTGGATAGTGGGCGGCAGTTCGGCGCAAGATTCCCAAAAATCTTCATCGAGAATGTGTTCCATACTACAACAGTTTCTGAAGTTCATCTATGCTACGGCATTTGCCTTCTCGATAATTTTTGACTGCTTTTTCCGAGAGGTGATCCAACTTTCCGGCTTTCACATCTCCCTCAAACCGTCTCTCCCACGCTTCTTCTTCGGCAACTAAGGCTTCATGAAGTCTGTTTTCAAGGATTTTCAGTAGTGCTTGTTCCGTGAATTCCTCGCACTTGACTTTCGGAACATCTGGAATCCACCCAAGCCAATTGGTTCCGTCTTTCTGGATGTGAGCGGTATAGCTCTCCTCGAAGACCTTGTTATGAATTTCGACCTTCTTTATTTTTTCCATGTTTATCTCCTTGAGCAAGCCAGATTCCATTGGAAAGTACCCTAATTTTTTATCGTCCCTGTAACTTCTAATACTTTTTATCAAACTCACGTTATAGTAACACATCACCAGCAAAACAGCAAGGTAAATTAGAAATTAACAGTGAAATGGATTCATCATTCACAGGCATTTTGTAGCGTAGACTGTGCGTCTGCGCCCTGAAATGCACAACCTAACAGATTAGACCATAAAGATGTCAAGTTGTATTACTTTACCTCGCTCATCAGAAACGAGACCTGCGTCATAATGAAGAAGAGTAGATTAAATAGCACCAGCAAACCGACTTGGGATAACACACTCCGATAGGAAATCTGCTCCGAAAATACGGGAACAGCATTCGGATCCACAGGTTTTTGGGACAACCCTTCTTTCACAGGATAGATATGGAGGCTCTCAGGATCGCTTTGATCTTCCACCTTGATGAAGTCTATGAACGTTTGACGATAGCGGCGCGCCTGTTTGACAAAATTCATATAACCAACAACACCTGTGTTCGCAAGTCCCTCCATTGCATATTGGAAAGTCGCTATTGGTGAAATTTGGGTGAGATCGCGGGCGAGTTGCACCTGCCTAAACTGCTGGTCAATGTGTTCATCCATACTTTCTGTTTCTATTGTCTTCATCGTGGTAAAGTAGGTCGCCCATCGTCGGGTCGCCGATGGATTTTCGGTGGAGGGTGCTTGGTTCAACTTACTCGATGATTCACCGGATGCGCCCCAAGGCTGAAATTGATCGCTAATTTGCTCTAATTGTGCCTTTCTCCGTAACGAAACCTCGTCAACTGATGGAATTGGATTCAGGTTGCCGACAAAGATCCCGAGTAGGTTCGGAAAGACGAACGCCAAGAAGACCCAAGTGAGTAAGAGCCATACCAAACTTGTAATAGCGTTTGAGACACGACTTGAAAAAAACAGTCCGAGAAAAATAAAAATGGAAACGAGCAGCCCAAAAAGTCCGACCATCCCCAGAATTCTGAGGGAGGTTCCCGAATCAAAGGAAAGACTCCCGGAGAACTGAACAAGCAACAGGTTTATCAGAATCCCAATTACGAGTGGCACCATGAGCGTCAAAAACGCACCGAGGTATTTCCCCAACAACACCTGGGCTCGCGAGACGGTGTTGGACATTATTAGGCTTAGCGTGCCACGCGACCGTTCCGCAGCGATGGCATCAAAGGTGAATAAAATCGCGAAAAAACTCATCAGCATACCGATGAAAACCCAGTCTATTTTGATACGGCGGGTTGCGCTTCCTTCATCAAAACTATTCAACGGATACCTTAATATCCAGGGTCCCTTCCATGCATAAGCCTCAAATTCATCAGAACGAGAACTGCGACTGGCACTTCCGTACGCCTGCATGACGACAGAACGCGGTATCACCTCATCAGCACCATTAGCGCAGAATTTCAGAGGACTCGGACGTTTCGGCATATCGCCGGGACCTATCATCGCCAACTCCCCTAAACTCTGAGCGGCATACGTTTCAACGTGAGATAACTTTTTTTCTATTTGCCTATTGTAAGCATTGACCTGTGTTATGTATCCATCATCACCATAACCGTATATCAACGCGTTCGCTATCATCAGAAGGGGTAGCAAAATTATCATCAAAGCGAACCGGAGCGTCGTGAGATTGTGATGAATCTCTTTCTTCGCAATCTGCAAAATCATCTGTTTCTCCTTTTCAACTCATCTCATATCTCAGAAAAGACACATAAGCCAACATAAACAGAACAATATTCCATGCTAACAAAATCAGAATATCTACAGAAGCGCGAGAGAAACTTTCGGAGAGGGAGAGCCGATGATGTCGGTAAACCGGCAGATCTGTCACATTTGCAGTACCCTGATCATCGGAAAACCATGCTCGCGAAGAAAATGCCTTTTTATCTTTCAAATATTCAACAATCTCACGCTTATAGGTCCTGGAACTCTCAAGAAAAGCGTTATAATTCTGCCGGTCGGTCCCCGCTATCGCACCAACAGCAAAATGATACACGTCTGCGAAGGAGATACGGGAGAGAAGATCTGCGAACCTCGCGTTCCGCTCTCGGTCGTCCGCAGGTTTTCTGAGAATTTCTTCCGCCCTTTCCGTATACGCAATCCGAAGTGGTTCCTGATAACTTAAAAATTCCTGGAGAACAGAAACGTCGGCGTACTTGATATTTCCAATGTTATAACTCTCTATAAGAAACCATTGTGCAGAGGTGGAGTAAGTCCCAGAAGACACACCTCTTCTACCTTTTTCATCGCGGTGCCAAGAAACCGTCTTTGTTGGACTATCGTACCCCCTCTTTTTGAGGTAATCGTAGCGTTCTTTTCTGAAGTCATCCCAGAGTTGAATCGTCTGTTGAAAAACTTTTTCTTCCGAGTCCGGTTTATGTGGAGAAAACTTCGCCACCGCAAATGTCGCCACGTTCGCATGAACACTTGTCAGAACCACCCAGAGAAACATCGAAAGAATCAAGGTTGTTGAGGCTTCCTTCGTCCAGACGGACAAAAGGAGTCCTAAAAGATACCACGTTGATACGTACAACAACGAAACGGCGAATATCAGGACGATGTGGGCAATATCGTTTCCATCAAAGCCGGTAACCGGAGAAGAGATTGCAATTAACAGTGCCACAATTAAACTCACCAAAACAATCGGGAACAACGACAGCATTCCACCGAGATATTTTCCCAAAACGACAGTATCCCTCGGTATCGAATTGGATAACACAAGTTTCAGCGTGCCATCTTCTCTCTCTCCCGAAATGGTATTGTAAGCAAACAGAATCGCTAAGGCACTGAGCACAATTTTGAAGACGAAAACCACATCAACGGAGAGGAACATCGCAAGGAAGGGGTTGTCTGCCCCGATCTTCTGAGTCGTTTCACCCCAACCGGGGGAACGGCTATCCCGTGTCCAAATCGGCTTGTCAGGCTCAACAACGACAGTATTCACACCAGAGTTTTCCATCCCGATGTTAAAAATGCCGAGCGGATTCGGCGTTCTATGCACTTTTTGGCTAATATCCGTGTAGAGTTTCCAATTTTGTGGTTCCGCTTGGGATTCTCTGACAGCAGTATTATACCCTACCAAATGTTTTTCGTAATCATCCACCTGAACAAAAACAGCGACAACCGTTGAAAGCACACACACCATAAACCCAATCATGAAGCGGGATGTCAACACATTTGAGACGAATTCGCGTTGGATAACCAACCAAAGTGTTCCCATGAATTTACCTCTTACTGGCTTTCAGCCCTCGGCGGTCGGCTATCAGCCAGAAACCCTCTTTGCTGATAGCTGGTGCCTGATGGCTATTTTGCTTCGAGACGATCCACCTTTTTTTCGAGGAGTGCAATGCCGATACGTTGTAAAGTTTCAGGCATCCCGACATGCCATTTCCCATTTATCATATCCACAAACACGAGTGCGTTCCGATCCATTGCCAATCCGCGAAGTGCCCAGTTGGTGTAAGCAACCGGTTCTCCACTTGTCCAGCGCCATTCGGTTTGATTTTCCAGACGCGTCAGTCCAATCAAAAACGGATCCCGTCCGAAGACTTCCACGAGCCACTCTTGTTCCGCTTCGCCGTTAATCGACACCAAATGCGCTCCTTCGGCAATCGCCATAGTGCGGGCATCCTTCCAAGCCTTACACTGAATCCTTTTATAAGCGTGTCCATTGGTAGGATTCACCACCCACGCCCCTATTGGGTTCGGCATCGGCGGGACCGGTGGCGGCACCTGGACGTCCTCTGGAACAGGCGGTATCTGTGGGACTGGTGGCGGCACTTGGATATCCTTCGGAGGCGGCGTTGGCGCATTCGGAACAGGCAGAATTGAAGCCTTGCTCAACCGGAAAACCAAATCATGCCGCCGCTGTCCTTCCCCGATCTTAAACGTCTCCGACGTTGCCACGTCCCCCTGATAGTCTACAAACACTGTGCAAAATATGGGCAAATTCACATACTTCGCAAAGTAGCCATTTGAATCGGTATACGTTGGCGTAACACTGTAATTCCCACTATTTGCGCCATCTAAACTCCGATAGTGTAGGTCAAACTTTACGATTGCGCTGGCTAAGGGGGTTTCATCTGGCAAAAGGACTTGACAGCGGACGCCCATCCGAGGCCGCACCTTCACTGTTATGTCTTTAGTCTCCATCCCTGACTTGATATAAAGCGGGATTCCCCCTACAGCTGACACTTTCTTCGGATCAACATTAGCCCCCTTAAGAAGTGGCACGTTGCCCTTTATCTTGAGATTTGGACTGTCAACCGGCAAGAAACTCAAACCTCCAATACTAATGGAGTATATCTCGGTGTCTGATTCAAAATCTCCCCTTTTTGGGAGGACTATTAATTTCGCGTGTCCCGGAGGGATACCCTTGATTCGGAAATTCCCTACTGTATCGCTTCGCGCGTGTTTTATCAGCATGGGCATCTGCCACATCTCACCCTCAATCATGTCAATCGGTTGAACTGCTAATGTGAGATCGGAAATGGTCTGCCCTTCCATATCAATAACGCGTCCGGAGAGTATGCTTGCTTCTTCTTCAGCACTACTGGACAAGGGTAGGATGAAAAGTGCCAAAATCCCAACGAGAACCACAAGCGGGTGTCTGAAGTTTGGAAATCTCATGATCGTTTTCTCCTTTTGAAAGATTTTAGTATCAATTCTTCCATACCGAACGCTTGATATTCCCCCAAGTGGTGGCAATTTTATCTTTGGGTGAAACCGCCAAAGCCCCTTTCATTACTTTCCTGACTTCAGATTGCGTCAGGGCGCGTCGCCATAATCCTACTTCGTCAATGGAACCATTTTTGAAGGTATATTGTGGATGGTTTTTGGCGCATCCGATGCGCAAATCTGAGTCATTCGTACCGATGAACTCAAAGTCCACCACCGCATCATCAGAAATAATTTCGCCATCCATATACATTCTTTTGGTCCTACCATCATAAGTCACAGCAATGTGATGCCACTTCTTATCCACCATCCGCCCCCCGGACCAGAAGCGCCACGTACCGTCTCTATCTCCGTCAAATCCGCCCAAGTGCATTACGATATTTGGATCATCAAAATTCCTCAGAAACCCGAAATGTTCGGGATCAGGGAATAGTCCTAAGCCGTAGGACCTCTTCTCCTCACCCAAGATATGACTCCCGTTATCAAACAACTGTCCCGAAACCGTTTCCCAATCTTCATGATACACCCAAGCCATCATCGTTATCTCGTCTTCGATTTTTAGCAGATCGTCCGCAGGAACATGGACGCAAGTATCGTCTTTCGCTGCAGCGGCAATATGCATAGCATTCCCATATTTGCCCTTGACAAAATCTATATTTCCAACGACTTCGGCATCAAGATCGTTGTCAGAATCATCAAGAATCTTCTTTCCTTGCGCTTTGTCAAAGGTAAAATAAACGACGAGATCCTTTTCTAATTTAGCAGTTGCTTGGTTGGCAGTGAATAGTGCGGTGATGAAAAGAAATGCTATCCATCTCATTGATATTTCCTCCAATTCGCATTGCGAGTATCTTTGTTGTAATCTAAACTGCCACTTCAGCGTTGTCCTTTTTCATGTCTATCCTCCACGCTTTTCTTCTTCAGGCGTATTTCCCCCAAAGAGGTCCGAAGTTTCAGCAACGGTCCACCACCGTTAAGAGTTCCGTTCAACTTATGCTCTGTCAAAAGACCTTGAATTTGAACGGGAATGTCGCTTGAAATGGGTCCTCTCGTTTCGGCATCTATGTTTACAGCAGCCTTGGAACTGAGCACGATCTCTATTTTTCCAGGACCCGATGTCTGCAAAATCCATGGATGCATCGGTTGTGTTGGGATTTCAGCATGGATGTTCCCTATACCAGACTCTACGTCTACACCACTCTGGCAATCTCTTAGCACAACCTTGCCAGGACCACCCGTCTTGGCAATCACTTTGCCCCCTACTGAACCTAACTCAATATTTCCAATACCAGATTCTACATCTACATCACTCTGACACTCTTTTAGCACAACCTTGCCAGGACCACCCGTCTTGGCAATCACTTTGCCCCCTACTGAACCTAACTCAATATTTCCAATGCCAGATTCTAAATCTACATCACTCTGACACCCTTTTAAGGTGATACTACCAGGGCCACCTGTCTTTCCCCAGACGATACCTTGGATCTCACCAAGACGTAGGTTGCCAATAGAAGCCTCCGCTCTCACAGTACCATCAAGGTTGTCAACGTGAATAGCTCCGGCAGATGCAGTTTTCAGATCAACATTGGATTGATACGGCACTGTCACTTGAAAATGAAGCCGCAATGGATACCCGTTTTTCATCCAGTATTGGCGATCGCGTTTGAACTTTCCTTCAATACGGATATCGGAATTGTTCTGTTCAAACGTTACTTCAAAATCGGTAAGTGCTTTTTGAGCTACACTATCCAGTTTTCCTTCAACTTCCCTCGTGACGACAACCTCGACCTCATTCTTGTCTGCAGTTTGCACGTTAACCGTGCCAATTTCTGAATCAATCGTTAATTTGCCACCCGGTTTAACATGAAAATTTCCCATGATGTCCTGCGGGGTATCTTGGGCAAAAGCCGCAGTTACTCCGAAAACTATGTTAATTATCAAAGCGGTAACCCCCACTAAAAAACTGTTCTGATTTTTCATCTTTTCGACCTCCAGCCCGACGATTCAAAAATCATCGGAGAATGTTAAATAGGAAAGAAAAATTAATTTTGCTTATCACAGGCAAAATTGGTATTGTGGTTTTTGTCACCATAAAAAATCACTGATCATCGCCCAAAATACCAGCCAAAATGGCGCGCTGTGCAGCTGTGCTGTCTGCCCGTTTCATGACAGTAACATCAACAAGCCCCGCATCCAATGGCGGTTTTTCAGACGTGCCACTTAAGGTGACGGACATCGTAATTTCCGCGTCCACTCTTCCAATTGTTAGTTCCACCACATCGCCTGAATGCCAATCTTTCGCAAGTTTCGCTATATCTTCAAACGCATCCACCGGCATCCCGTTGATAGCCATCAGATTATCCCCATCTTGATACGCAGGAGATCTATGGATAATCAAATCTCCTACCGGGGTCTGGCTCACGGATTGAATACCGAGCATCTCTTTGAGAACATAACCGAGATCGGGAAGTTCCGCTTCCACTTGGACATCCAACCCTGCATCTCCGAAATATTCAGCAAAAGGCAATCTTTCTGTCCCGGACACATACTTTCGGAAAAACGGCTCAAAATCTTTACCCGCAACCTCAGAGAGAATGCGAATAACATCCTCCATCGTATACGTTTCGCCGGTGGTCCCGAACTCTCGATACATCTGCTGCATCACATCGTCAAGACTCTTTTGGTTCGCTGTGCGTTTGCGGATGTGCACATCCACTGCGGCGGCGATCAGGCTCCCGCCTTGGTATACCAGGCTGTTGTTGGCGGATTTGTTTTTCCCTGCCTCGCGTATAGAGAGTTCACCCTGTTGGGACAGATACGCTTCGCAGGCGCGTTCAAGATTCTTGAGAAAATCGCTTTCAGAAGTAAAACCGAGGCGGACAGAAACGATATTTGAATAGTACTCGGTGAACCCTTCGCTGAACCAATATTCCTGCTCACGAAAATTAATCGCTCTGCCGTTCCAGATATGGACAACTTCGTGTCCGACAAGCGGCACCCACAGATGCCTGCTCGCTTTATCTAACGCACCCCCGATTAAAACGCTGATGCTGCGTCCAGAAACGCCGCCTTGCGTTTCGCCTTTTCCACCATACGGATTCGCAACAAACAGCATCCTACCTTTCGGGGTACCCCCAAAAATCCTTGAATACTCCTGTAGAAATGCTGCGACGGTGCCTTGCATTTCATCAACAGCGGCTCTAAAACTGCCACCGATAGCCAATACAACCTCGGTGTCATTAGATTTCGCCACCTTTTCGGAATGCGTCCCAAGCACCATATAGGCATATATTAAGTCGTCCTGGCCTGTGATAGCAAAACGGTGCTTTTCACCTCCGATGCGGGGCCAAGGGGTCGAGACATGCCAACTTTCAGGAACATCGACGCGTAGTTCAATATCGTTCACTTCACCGACAATAAACAGCGCATATCCCGGACAGAAAATGCTATTTTCTTGAACGTAAGGGGCTTCGGACCTGCCTGGCGGCCACTCTCGCTCATCATGATTGAGCAGGACTTTGTAACTTAGCATCACAGGGGATTCATTCTCTACTTTAACCGCCCATTGCGTTTTACCGAGTTCTACGATGGGTAATTGCACACCATCAGTGTCCGTCGCTGTTAGGTCGCGAAGATAACCTCCATATCCATCAAGTATCCCTTCAGTCCCAAACTGACTCATGTACAACCCAATCAATTCGCCACCGTCGACTTTCGGAGTTAAAACACATTTAACTTTTGCGACACGCGGTTCATCGGCAGTTATTGTGACTTCATACCTTGCCGATTTAAGTGCCATCGGATTATCGAATTCCTTGGATGCCCCCAACTCTCTGGCAACACGACACGTCTCAATCACGGCTTCGGCGCGATAACCGTTTTGCCACTTGTAGGTCCACTGATTACCAACCTCTAAGGGGAAGTATGCGTCGCCTTTAATGGGGACATTGTATTCAAGCAATTCGGCTTCCGTGACGACACCATTGGCATGTTCATAGCGCATTTTCACAGGGCCAACACCTTTGGCGAACCATAAATAGCGCGTGCCGTTTACAAGTGAATTTTTGAGATCAGAGCCTGCATTGGCATCCGCAAAGACAGTTTTATGCTTGAGGCTCGCTGGAAAAGTGCCTGCGGAAACTACTACTTGCTCATAACCCGCCAAGGTGGTTTCCACTTGTGTATCCCACTTTCCTTCCTGCGTCCACGTATCTCCGACACCTAAAGGAAATCTAAACAAATCCGTTGGATAGTGGACAAGATAACTTAGCAACATGTACCTCGGCGAGGGATCGTCCAAACCCATTCCACGGGTACTATAACCTGCAGACGTCAAAGCCGCATCGGTTTTCCTGAGATCGACGGTGCCCTCTGCCAAATGTCGTCCGCTTTCTGTAGCAGTGTTAGCATTCAAGACGATGTGGCGTTCGGGTCCATATTGATGCGGGTCAATTTCAATGATCTCCGCGTCCGAGTTCGCCTTGAAAAATGCGACGACATCATCAATCATCTCCGTTTTGATTTCATGCCCGGTACTCTCGTAAGTAACAAATTGTGCAGGAATACCAAGTTCCCTGTATATCGCCTGGCTCACGCCCCACCGATCCGGCATCATTTTCGCACCAATGAGATTTTTGACTAACTCGGCATCCACTTCATCGTAGGCATCACGATAGGGAACCGTGTCGTTGTCATCAAAGGCACCCATGTAGATGTACTGCGAGACCTTCTCATAAGCTGCTTCGTCAAAGTCAATACCAGCGATCTCTTTCACATCCGCAATGCCCACCGGATAACGCATCGGGGTCCCCTTCCAGCGATCCGTTGGAAAGGTCGGAATGCTGTTGACCCCCCCAGTCGCAACTGCGCGAAGAACCGTTGGATGTAAAATCGCAAACCGATTCGTAAACGTCCCGGAAGCCGAAAACCCGTTCATAAAGACCTTCTTTTTCACCTTCACGTTGTTGTGCTGTAGGAACCGTTGCGCGTGGGCAATCATTTTGATAAGCTGCAGGTCGATTCTCTGAAGGTCTCCGTCTTTAATCAGGAGGGTATCTCTATCTAACGCATGTGTGTAAATGTGCCATCGATCACCGCCGGGTCTCGGAAAAACAGGCACGAGCAGCGGCACTTTCAGTTTTTTTGCGATCTGATTGGCAGGGGATGCCTCCGCTAAACCTTTGGCTTTCTTATCGTGGCTTTTAAAATTGTCCGTCGTTGTGCCTGAATTACACGGCTCTACCAGTAAGCGAAGCGGTTTATTGACATCTACACCGTGCGGAATGAACAGATAGTATGGATAGTTAAACCCTTCTGCAGGCACCTCAGCAACGCGACAAAGCAGCTCCTTTGAAAAATCAAGTTCTTCACTACCTGTTACAGGGACAGGCGTTATGTCCGCAAAAGTAGGCGTAACCGGATCCGGACCTTCGGTGGTAAAGGTAAGGGTATGCTCTGCCAACGGATTGCCCGCTTTATCCTTGATGTTCCCATCATCTCCTAATATAAGGCGGTAAACTTTTGAAGGCGATAAGGGTTGCCGAAACGAAACAACGAGGGTCGTGTCGTCATCTGCCCATCGAAGATCCCCCACCGGAACCCCGTAAAATCCTACATCCATCCCTTGCATTTTCTCACTAAAGACGATGCGTATCGCCTTCAGTTCCGGTGCAACTTTTTCAGATAAATCGGGAACAGTTCTCTCAATTTGCGGTGGCGTTGTATCTCGCTGCGCCAAAACGGCGTTAGATGCATTGCACAAAAGCATTATTAACACTCCCAAGAATACGAAAAGGCGTGTCATCTCCTATTTTCTCCTATTTTGCTTCCATAAAAAATCATTGACCATCGCCTAAAATACCAGTCAAAATGGCGTGCTGTGAGTCCGTGCTATCCGCCCTTTTCGTGATGGTAACGTCAATAGTATCCGCCTCCAACGGCGGCTTCTTAGACGTGTCCCCAGCTAACGTGACAGGCAGAATAATCTCTTCGCCCTCTCTTTCAAGGGTTAACTCGACCACATTACCAGACTTCCAATTTTTGGCAACCCTTCTGATGTCATCAAACATTTTCACCGGCGTGCCGTTGATGGCTATCAACTGGTCGTTATTTTGATACTGACGTGAATTGTCAATGAACAGACCTCCACCTGGGGGTCCCCCGATTCCACCAATACCGAGCATTTCATGCACGATATAACCAATACGAGGGAGTCTTTCGCCAAATTCTATCTCAGCATCCACACCTACCTCTTTAAGGTATTCCTCTAAAGGCAGTTGCTCCGTCCCCGTCACATATTTTCGGAAGAACGGTTTAAAATCTGTCCCCGTCATTCGACTCACAATTCTGATGACATCGTTCATTGTATACGGGATACCGGTGAGACCAAACTTGCTATACATCTGTTTCATCACATCGTCCAAGCCGCTTCGGTTTTCCGTGAGCGAGCGAATTTGCAAGTCCAAAGCCGCAGCAATCAAACTCCCACCGTCATAGACGAGTTCGCGATTGGCGGATTTGTCTTCCCCTGCTTCGTGGATAGAAAGCTCACCCTGTCGAGAGAGATACGCCTCCCACGTCCGTTCAAGATTTCTGAGAAAATCGGTTTCAGAGACGAGACCAAGGCGGACAGAAACGATTTCTGAATAGTATTGGGTGAAACCAGCAGAAAACCAGTATTCCTGCTCCTTAAAACTGATGGCACCCGTTCCATCCCGAATATCAATATAACTTCCATTCCAGAGATAGCAAACAAGGCGTGCTACCACAGGTAACCAAAAACCTCTGTTGGTTTCATCTAAGGTCTCACCTATCAGCATACTGATGCTACGTCGGGACACACCACCGCTCCTGTATTCTTTTTCGCCATAAGGGTTCGCGACACATAAGAGTTGATCTTGTGGAGTGCCACCGAAAATCCGTGAATACATACCGAGCAGTGCTGCAACAATTTGCTCTATTTTATCCATAGCCCCTTTAAAACGTCCACCAAGCGCAAGCACAATCTTTGCTGTTCCGGTTTCCACCAAACGTTCAGAATGTTCGCCGAGCACAAGATACGCATACATAAGGTCGTTCTGGTCTTTGCAAAGGAAACGATGCCGATTCGGTTCAATCCGTTCCCAAGGCGTTGAGACCGCCCAATTATCAGGCACATCAACACAGAGTTCAACATCGTCCACTTCACCGACAATAAACAGCGCATATCCGGTCCAGAAAACACAGTCATCTTGGGCATAAGGGGCTTCATCCCGCCCCCAATGCCACTCCCGCTCATCATGGTTTAGCAATACTTTGTAACGCAGCGTCACAGGCGATTCATCACGTGTATCAACCGCCCACTGCGTTTTGTCAATCTCCTCGATGACCAGTGACTTCCCATTCGCATCGGTAACAGTCAAGTCTCGTAGATAATGACCATATCCATCGTCCAGCCATTCAGTCCCAAAACGGCTCATGGATAACAGCAACGGCTTCCGCTCCCCTTTTGTGTCGCTGTTGGCTTTTGGCGTCAGCACACACTCAACAGTCGCCAGACGCGGATTATCAGCATCAATCTTAACGGCATACCTTGCCGACGCAAGTTCCATTGGGTTCTCAAGATTTTCTAATCGTCGGAAATTCCTGATGACGCGCCACTCCTCAATAACGGCTTCGTCGCGATAGGTGTTATGCCATTTATATGTCCACTGCGTGCCTATCTGTGCGGGGAGATATGCCTCGTCCTGAAGTGGAATTTCATACTTAATCAATTCGGCTTCGGTGACAACACCATTCGAGTGCTCATAGCGCATCTTCACGAGTCCAACGCCTTTCGCGAACCACAGATAACGCGTTCCGTTTACAAGAGTGTCTCGCAACTCAGCATCAGCATTCTCAACGATCTCAACGTCAGCGTCTGTGAAAACAGTTTTATGTTTCAGGCACGCCGAGAAAGTACCCGCGGAGACACTTACTGTTTCATAATCCTCTAAGGTTGCCATCGCATGCAATTTCCAAGCACCGCCCTGCTCCCAAAAACTCCCCACCACCAAAGGAAATCTAAAGATGTCAACCCCACCATGGTTAAGATAGTGCAGCAACATGTACATCGGCGACGGATCCCCATCGCTACGTCCCCTTGTGTGGAAGCCAGACGATGTGAAAACCTTATCCGTCCGGTTGAAATTGAAACCACCTTCCGCTAAATGTTTACCGGTTTCCGTTGCTGCGGTCGTTTGAAAGTCGACACGACGCGGTTCGTTTTTTAAGATATTTGTGTCCAAGGTTTCGCGAAGCATTGATTCCTCCGTTTCCAATCGTTTTCGAGCGCGATACAACCGACTTTTTACCGTATTCAGTGATACATCCAAAAGCACACTCATCTCTTCACAGGTTAAACCTTTATAATAGTGCAATACCATCACAGAACGTTCATTGACTGGCAGTTTTTGGAGGAGACGCTCCACGACTTCACGCAGTCCATCTGTTGATGCTTGTGCCCGTTCTTCGTCAAGATACCGCGCATAGGACACCCTCTCTAATTCTGCATTCGGCATCGCATCCAGGGACTGCATCGTCATCGGTTTCCGCCGCAGCCACTCAATGCACTGACGCTTCGCTATTACGTGTAACCAGCCTGAAAAACGGTTCGGGTCTCTCAAACTTGGAAGCGACTTATAAGCCTGAATGAAAGTATCTTGCGTAATCTCTTGTGCGGCATGGAAATCACCAATCTCACGCCATGCGAGCGAATGAATCCACTTCCGGTGCTTTTCGACCAGCGTAGTGAAAGCATTTTCATCACCCGACAAGATGCGTTGAATCAGATCAACATCTTCGTTTTTCACGATTACCCTCCAAAATCATCTGATAGCAAGTTTCGGAAACCCACAAGTTTCGCCAGAACTGCCTCGTGACGTTATGTCGTATTTTAACAGGGGCAAGGTTGCATAAAATGCCTTTTTATTTAAAATTTTTGTTGTTGTGGGAAAATAGTAGGGATATTTAGTTCTCGTGTAGGAGGGATATCTGAATCCCGACAACTGATAGCCCAAAGGAATATAGAGGAACTGGCGAGAGGGTTTACTTGGGTATTTCAGTAAACCCCACCAGCGAAAGTGCAGTGTTTATACTTCTAATAATCAGCGATGGAGCCATCCGCTAATCGGCTGTTGGGCCAGGTGAAACGTCTCCCGTCTTCCTGCCCGACTTCAATAACCTTTGCTTCATCCACGGTAACCCCTAAGCCGGGTCCTTCTGGAAGTGAAACGTAGCCCTCTTCATCCATCTCCCACGTTTTGTGGGCAACACCGTCTGGAAGGACGTTCTCATAGCCTTCATGGATAAGGAAAAACGGCACAGCCGCGGATAAGTGGAAACTTGCGGTGAGACCGAGGTAGGACATCGTGCAGTGCGGCGCGATCGGGACGTGATGTGCCTCCGCAAGTGCGGCGACCTTTTTGACCTGCGTAATGCCGCCACCGTGTCCAACATCGGGTTGAAGGATGTCAATCACTTGCGCTTCGAGGATCTCTCGAACCTCCCATATCGTGCGGTCCCGCTCTCCGGTGGCGAGTGGAACAGGGACGGATTCCCGGATTTTGCGCATCACTTCAATATTGCCCGGCACCCATGCCTCCTCTAAAAAAAGCAGGTCGTCTGGCTGCAGGTAACTCGCGAATTGCTTGATAATCGGTGGCGGTAGGCAACTATGTGCATCAAACATCACAGCACCATCGGAACCGACTTTCCCCCGCGCATCGCGCACGCGCTGGACGAGATCGGTGATCTCATCGGGGGTGCCAGCAAACGGCTGAGAGCCTCCAGGTCCCGTCTTAATCGCTTTCGGACTCGGATACTTCCAAATCTTATCGCGGCAGGGACCGCCGAGTAAGCGATAAACCGGGACACCCCAGAGTTTTCCGGCTATATCCCACAACGCCATATCAATGGCGGAGATGGTATGCACCATCAATCCACCGCCTCGGATGTTGCGGTGTGCGCGGAACAGGCGTTGCCAGTGATGTTCAATGCGCGTCGGATTCTCCCCGATAATCAGCTCCGACAACGAACGCGCTAAAGCACAGGTGACGGTTGTCTCCATATTGTTAATCTCGCCCCACCCCGTCACACCCATGTTCGTTTCAATCTTGACGTAGGCTTTCACGCCCATCGGGAAAGCCTCAAGGTTCGTCACTCGAATCTCAGAACCTTTATCTTCATAATCTGCCATTTTTAATTTTTCCTTGCGGAGGCATAACGGACGTTGGAACTTCCACGTGCGTTTCTCGAATCCGCCTGCGCCGTTGTTGCAGGCTACATTGGATCGTAGAAATGTGTATGCATATCAATTCTATACTGCTTCCTATAGTTTGCAACGTTTCTGAAGGTTTGTCAAGATTTTAGGGAGATTTTGTTCCTCAATAGGTTTTGCCAGTAGGATCTTAACACCCCGTGCTTTGGAAACTTCAGCAGAATGCACTTCATCGTTTTAAGTTTCCCCACACTGTTGTGAGTTTTGCGTGGGGCGTTCCTGACAATCTATTCCTATCTGGGATATCGGGTCCTGTGATTTTGAAATTATCAAATCTCGCTGTGTAATTCGCGATCCCTAATCCAACTCTACCGGCTGGAAAGTCGGGAAATCCATGGAGGGGTTCTAAAGTTATGGGATCCAGAACACGCTTTCCATTTATCCAGAAGGTCAACTGGTTTCCGTGCACACTCAATTTGAAAGTCGACCATTTCCGCAATTTCAACAAAGGGTGAGGTTTTTGATCGTAGACCAAAAACGCTCTTCCGCGCAAATTGCCAGCAAGACATTCCGCCTCGGGTGCTCCCGGATTATCTACGTCCCCAACCCCACATACTACACCCCACGTTCCTTTAATCCGAGCAGCAACTACAATGTTGCCCGGTCCGTGTTTTTCAAGCGGTTTCACATCAAATTCAATGTCATAATCTTGCCACGTCTCATCTCCGGTCGTAAGTAAACGAGTTACTCCCCCAGTATTACTTATTGCCTGAAGCTCACCATCAATAATTTCCCAGGAACCGGGATCATCAATACCAAACATGATTAATTCTTCCCAATTGACTAATTCCTTATCATCAAAAGTATTTAGAAATGTCCCCGCCAAAGCGGAGAAAGTCAGAAAAAAACTCCCCAATCCGATAATTACTAATTTTATCACGATTTACTCCTGAAAGTTTCCAAAAAGTTTGTTGAATAGGATTTACGTAACCATCCTTGCCGGAAAAGGTCCCGAACCTCCTCAGTGGCTCGTAATCCGCATGGCTTCATGGAAAAATTGCGTAAGTCCTTATTATAATTAAAGATATTATTTTGAATCGGAAAGGGTGCATAACCTTGAGAAAACCACAGAAATTTGAAAATCGATAACCCACGATTAAAAAACCAAGTGTCTCTTTTTTATTGACCGAAAGCCCAAAAATTGATAGAATCCTTGCTAAATAGAAGGAGGCTAAACAGATGGGAAATCAGACATATCGTGTTGGAATCATTGGATGCGGCGGAATGGGCAGATCCCACTCCAGAGCATGGACCGCGAATTCGAGGGCAGAAGTCGTAGCCGCAATGGACATCTATGAAGAAGCGGCACAACGCGTCTCGGACGAATACGATGTTCCGGCTATCTATACCGACGTTGATGAAATGTTGGCAAAAGAGGATTTAGACATCGTCAGCATCACAACATGGCAGGGACCGCGGGCGGAAGCCACCGTCGCCGCGGCGAAAGCAGGCGTGAAAGGCATTTTCGGCGAGAAACCGATGGCAGCCTCACTCGGACAGGCTGACGCTATGCTGACTGCCTGTGAAGAGAACGATGTCAAACTGATTATCGGTCACCAAGGGAGATATGCGCCGGCAAATATAGAGACCCGCAGACTCGTCGCTGCAGGGGCAATTGGTGAACCCACGACTGTCCATCACAGCGCGAAAAGGCACGCGGGGCTGCTGAATACAGGCACGCACGCCATCGACGGTTGGCGCTTCATTCTCTCCGACCCTGAGACCCTCTGGGTGATTGGTCAGACCTCCCGGACGACTGATCGCTGGGAACGCCGCACAATTTGTGAAGACCTCTGTATGGGTTTAGTCTGCTTTGAAGGCGGTGCCCGCGGTATCTACGAAGGCGATCTTCCAGAACCGTCAGTCTCCCACCCCAAAATCGCTGGAACAGAGGGACAAATCCGCAACGGACCTGACGGCACACTTCTGCTCCAAAATGGAGACGCGAAGGGCTGGCAAACGATTACACCGCCACCACAAACCAAAAACCAGTATGATGAATTCATCGAGTGGATAGAGGGTGACATTCCCGACCATCGCGGCAGTGGCGTTCAAGCACGCTATACACTCGAAATCATGATGGCTATCTATGAATCCTTGCGTATCAAGGATGTCGTCAACATACCGATGGAAACCAAAGAATTGCCTCTTGAACTCATGGTTAACGATGGCACGTTGCCGGTCTTAGAAGAGGGACGATACGATTTACGAAAACCGTTTGAAGGGCAGACATGGAAAAAGCCTTAATAGTTGTCGGTTGTCGGTTGTCAGTTATCGGTCACAAGAGGGTTGTCTTAAACGAAAACCTCTTAACCGAAAACTGATAACTGAAAGGGTTTTCGCATGAAGATTAAGAATTTAATCGGGTAATGTAGGTGTTCATTGTCTGAATCAGGATTTACAAGATTCAAGGATTTGCAGGATAATGGAGCCTTCTTGATTGAAAACTGTTCTTTATAGAATTACCCAAATATTTTATTCAACTTCATCAGAAAGCCCTACTGATGACCCTTAAAAAAGGAGAAAGTGGATGGCAAAGCAGGGGAACCGACGCTCGTTCTTAGAAATCGGTACAGCGTTTATCGGTGGGATTATGAGTCTCGCTGCCGGCATTCCGCTCATCGGCTTTGCGATTTCGCCCGCCTTCAAAAAAGGGGAATCGAAATGGGTGGACCTGGGTCTCGCCGACCGACTCAAAAACAGCCGTTTTAAAAAAGTGGACTATACCTTCACTGCAAAAGACGGCTGGGTCAAGGCGACGAAAAAACGCTCTGTCTATTTGACGGATGCCGGTAATGGGGAATGGACGGTCTTTTCGCGAACCTGCTCACACTTGGGTTGCCTTGTTCGGTGGGATGAACAGAAGGAATCTTTTCTCTGTCCGTGCCATGGCGCGGTGTTCGACAAGAACGGAATCGTTGTTGCCGGACCACCGCCGCGTCCACTGCAGAAATTGCAAACGAAAGTCGAAGCAGGCATTCTGTACGTGAAGGAGACGTAATGCGGCAATTTCTCAACGAACGTCTCCCGCTAACGGAGTTCTCTGCACATCTACGCAAACCCTTACCGAAACACATCAATCTGCTTTTCTCACTGGGCAGTTTGGCGATGTTTCTGCTTCTGCTTCAGGCAGCCACGGGTGCATTTCTGGCGTTATATTATTCGCCCTCACCAGAGCATGCCCACAATGCGGTAACCTATATCAGTGAAGAGGTACCGTTTGGGTCATTCGTGCGCGGTTTGCACCATTGGGGTGCGAGCGCGATGGTCATTATCGTCTTTCTGCACTTGCTCCGTGTCGTCATTTACAGTTCATACAAAGCCCCTCGTGAACTGACATGGATCGCCGGTGTTTTCTTGCTGTTGGTCGTACTCGGCTTCGGATTCACGGGCTATCTCCTTCCGTGGGACGAAAAGGCGTATTGGGCAACGGTTGTCGGTGTCGAAATCTCCAGCACTGCGCCTGTACTCGGCGATTTCGTAGCGAAGGTTATGCGCGGTGGAACAGAGATAGGGGCAGTGACGCTGACACGATTTTACGCGCTCCACACGATCTGGTTGCCGTGGTTGGCTTTCGGTTTGGTCGGTGTGCATCTTCTCCTTGTCCGCTACTACGGTTCTTCAGGCATCCCACAGAACACCCCCGAAGATATGCCTTCTCAATCTGTGGAGGAGGGGAAACCGTTCTATCCGGATCAGGTCTTTGAAGACGTTGTCGGTATGCTTATCCTCTTTGTTGTCCTGGCAGCCGTTGCGCTGTTCATTCCTGTTCCGCTTGAAGGTATCGCCGATCCGACGAATGCGAGTTACGACCCGCGCCCCGAATGGTATTTCCTATTCCTGTTTCAACTGCTGAAGTATTTCCAAGGTCCCCTTGAAATCGTTGGCACGTTTGTAATCCCGACAGTCGGTATAGTACTCTTGCTTTTCCTTCCGTTTTTAGACAGAAGCGAGCGTGCTGTTCTCTGGAAACGCCCAGTTGCATTGACAGTCACGACTGTCTGTGTCGCGGGAATTACGGGGTTAACGCTCCTCGGTGCAAGTTCTCCTAAACTTGAAACAGAAGAAACCCTGCAAGCCATCGAACAGCCCCAAAGCCCTATGCCTTCGGATACAGAGATGGAAACGGTCGAAGAAGGGGAGGAAGTCTTTGATTTTCAGCTAACAGAAGAAGAAATTGAAGGAACGGAAGAAGAGGAAGAGGTCTTCGATTTTCAACTCACTGAGGAAGAATTGCAATAGCGATGCTATCTATCAAGCATCTGCTCAGCGGCGTGAATCTCCTCTTCAAGATGCGGGAGCCTCTCAGCACGTTTTAAGAAAACTTCCAGGTAGCGACGCATCATGAGCGGGTCGTCATTTTTCTGATACGCTTGCGCGAGACGGTAATAAGCTTCTGCATCGCTGTCATCAAGGGACAAGCCCATTTCGTAGGACTGGATGGCGCGAAGAAATTCCTCGTTCTCCTCGTAAGCGAGACCGAGGTTAAAATAGGTATCAGCGTCCCCCTCCTCTATTTCAAGGGCAGCCTCGTAATTCTGAATAGCATCCTGATACATTTCGCGTTGGAGGTAGGCCCCTGCCATATTGTAGTAAGCATCGGCAAAGGTTGGCTCCATCTCAATAGCGTTTTGAAAGGCGGTAAGTGCCTCGTCGAACTGGTCTGTCATGTCGTAAGCATAGCCGAGATTGTTATAGAAGGCGGGGTTTCCCGGGGATAACTCAAGCGCAGTAAGGAACGTCTCAATCGCAGGTACAAACAAGCCGAGATCGGTGTAAACCAAACCGAGATTGTTATAGGCGTGATGGTGCCGGTCATCAAGTACAATAGCGTTTTGGAAAGCATCCATAGCGTTATCATATTCACCGAGTTCACGATAGGCTTTACCGAGTTGAATATACCCTTCCGCATCTGTCGGGTTGAGCGCCTGTCCCATCCTGAGCTTCAACACATCACGTTGAAGTTCTCGCCTCTGTTGCTGGGTCTGATCGGAAGGATTACATCCAAACAGCAAATAGGTTAAGAGTCCTATTACAATAAAAGGAACGCACGTTAAAGTCCTAAAGCCCATTGTTCCCCCGCAAGGTTTTTCAGCAATTGGATTTTTCGTATAGCATCAAAAACGTGAGCCTGCAACAACGGCGCAGGCGGATCTAAAGAAGGCACGTTAAAACCGCAACGACCGTTGTTGCTCCGCAAGGTAAAATTAAAAAATGATTATTGATACACATACACATTTCTACGATCCAACGCGTCCTGAAGGTGTCCCATGGCCGAATCCAGATGATGACGTGCTTTACCGAAAAGTGATGCCAGAAGATTTCAAAGCACTCGCAGTCCCCGAAGGCGCGACAGGCACTGTCGTCGTTGAGGCGAGCAAATGGCTTGAAGACAACCAATGGATTCTGGACCTCGCCGCAGATGAGCCTTTCATTGTCGGGTTTGTTGGACATTTAGAACCCGATGACACGAATTTTGAAGAATCTCTG
Source organism: Candidatus Poribacteria bacterium (assembly GCA_965232545.1). Lineage (GTDB taxonomy): Bacteria > Poribacteria > WGA-4E > WGA-4E > WGA-3G > WGA-3G. The sequence continues at coordinate 3,721,298 of OZ246979.1, read as the reverse complement.
GCACGGTTTTCCGCAAACCCGCTCTTTCGCGGGATACGTCTCGGTGGCGGACACTTACGTGCCATCGGTGAACACATGTTCTTAGCCAATATTGAAAAGTTGGCAGCGAAAGCACTCACTTTGGATCTGTTGATTAACCCTGAGATGTTATCAACACTGCCAACCTTGGTCGAACATACACCAGAGATGCGTATTGTCATCAACCACATCGCAGGTGCTCGAATATCAGAACAGCCACCCGATCCGAGTTGGGTTTCCGCAATCCATGAAGTCGCTCGCTACCCAAATATCTATTGTAAAGTATCTGGACTCGCAGAGCACACAGGACAAATCCCTGCGCCCACGGATGTCGCCTATTACACCCCAACGATAGATGTTTTATGGGATGCCTTTGGTGAGGATAGGCTTATCTACGGGAGCAATTGGCCCGTATCTGAACGCTTCGCGCCCTACAAAGTCGTGCAACAGATCGTGAACGATTACTTTAGTGCGAAAGGCGATGCAGTCAAGGCGAAATTCTTCTATCAGAACGCCAAGGCAGCGTATCAGCTTAAATAGTTGTCAGCAGTCGGGGCGTTCGACAACTAATTCCCTCTTACTGACCGCTGACTGCTGATCGCTTATATTCTGATTGCTGACGGCTTTTATGCCACCCAACGGATAAACTCGCCTGCGGGTTGTCGTTTCGGTGCGCCGACGTCGGCGGGATACCCCGTGTAGAAGAAACCGATGATGTATTCTTGTGACGAATCAATCCCGAGCAACTGATAGGTCTGCTCTTCGAGCGTGATCCTGCCGGTGCTCCACTGCATTCCGACCCCAGCATCCCATGCGGCGAGCTGGACATTTTGCACTGCACAGCAGGCAGCGGCGTAGTCTTCGCGTCGGCGTTGCTCATCCCCCTCTTGTATGCACGAAACGGCGATAATCGTCGGCTTGGACATGAATTTCTCGTAAGCCAACTCACCGATTTTGGCAAGATTCTCGGCATCAACGTGGTCGGGTGTATCCTCAATCTTAATTTCGCGGTAGCGGTCTGCGAGAGTTAACTTCGTCTCCTCGCCGATAACGGTGAACCGCCACGGCTCTGTGACATGGTGATTCGGTGCCCATATCCCAAAGCTGAAAACCTGTTCGATGACATCATTCGGTACCGGTTCCGGTTTAAACTTAAAAATGGTGCGTCTTGAAAGAATTGCGTCTTTAACATCCATAACTCAGATCCTCCTTATTGGATTTAATTATACCCTACTGACCCGTTAATTGCAAGATGCCGGCTTTCTCGTAATTCGCCAACTCCGAATTAAGGTGTTACAGGTCTCACGCAGCGAAACCCACGAGCGTTGTTCGTGATCTGTGGCGTGAACCTTGTGCGATCAGAGACCCGCACAAATTTAGCGTCACTAACCCAAGAGCCGCCGCGTAACACACGGACGCTTTTAACATTCGTAAAATCGGATACCACATTATTTACAGTTCCACCGGCAACAGGATTACGACGCGGAGAAACAGAATAGAAATCCGAATCGTATTCATCAAGACACCATTCCCACACGTTTCCTGTCATATCGTATAAACCATATCCGTTCATATCGTAGGTGCCAACAGGGGTCGTGTCGCTAATGTTCTCACCGTAGTTTGCCTTATGCGGATCAAGGGAATCACCCCACGCGTAATCTCTACCGTAGCGATCTCCGCGTGCAGCTTTTTCCCATTCCGCTTCCGTCGGAAGACGTTTCCCACCCCACTCGGCGTATGCCATCGCTGCGTACCAGCTCACATAAACAACAGGATGGTTCCCTTTGCCAGATGGGTAATTGTTTCCGTTCCAGTGTTTCAGGTAATCGCCATCGTGGTATTTGCTAAGAATTCGGTCCTTTTGCCACTCTGGGTTAGCGTCAACAAACTTCTTATACTGCACATTCGTCACTTCATATCTGTCTATATGGAATGCATCAAGGTAGACAGTGTGCCTGGGCTTTTCATCATCTTCCGCATCTTTATCGTTGCTTCCCATATCGAAATCACTGGCAGGGATAAACATCATATCAGGATCGGACGGACTTAACGGATTTTCCACCTCTCGAAGTATACCTTCTAACATCCTAAAGTGTTTTTCTATTGCTTTTTTCGGGTCATGTAAGGGCTCACCTTTTTTAATCTCCCGCCTAATAGAAGTGATAGTCACAGTATCACTGTGTGCATCAGCCAAAGCGAGTTTTTCAATGCGAGCGCGATCTCCCAAGCCAACTGACTCAACGGTTCTGAGTGTTTTTTTATCCACTACATTGAGACCCCAAAAGGTTCCTGAACCCCCACCATTCACTCCTAAAGGTACAAAAATATACCGATCCCCTTCAACAGCATATTCAGATAGAAGCGTATAATAACTGTGCCTGTACACCTCTTCTTCACCGGTCCACCTATCCACCCGTTTTATCGGTTTTTTGAGTTGTATGTAGTCTTTCTCCCGGGTTACACCCTCACCTTCAAAAATGATCGCTCCGATCAAGTCACCGCTTTTTAAACTTGGATACATGAAAGTAATTTTGGTAAGTGCTTCTTGCAGAGGCATTCCCAGTTTAACAAAACCTTCGGCAGATTTTTCCGTCGGTTCTGTCGCAGGCGACTCTTGTGTCTGCGCAACCTGCTGACTCAAAGCGAATAGCAGCAGGCAGATGATTACGCAAAAAATCTTCATAGCCTCTCCAAAGATAACTATACATTGTCAGTTCGATTCAAACACTTAGAAAAATCTACAAGCACTTATACACATGTCGCCCCGCTGGGGCTTGACTACTATGTTTATCCCTATTTCTACACACATGTCGCCCCGCTGGGGCTAATACTGTTATTCATTTTGATTTTTAGGGTAGGTTCGTAGTCGTGCGATTTTGTGGCGTACTCGCCCAAATGCGACGTGCATTATCACATCGCTTTGCAGTGAGAAGAGTTTAAGAACGGGCAATGAATTGCCCTACTACGAACCAATTCTACACACCTGTCGCTCCGCTGGGCTGAAGAAACTATACCGGTACGCATTAATTCAAGAAAGAAACGCGTTAAGTTTCGCTCCAATATTGAGATTCCAAACACAACAGGAACCTAAGTCCTGCTTCCATTTCGGCATCTGATGCACTGCTTCAACCCATCTATCTATCCGATATTGACGCTCATCTCACGGCTATGGCACACGGCGTGTGCCTGCTACTTTTAATTCCATCCTACGAATCGCAAGTAGGTACTCCAGAGCGTGTCTCCCCATAAAAGCACAAACACAGCGGCACCTGCGAGGAACGGACCATACGGGATAGGACTCTGACGACTTCTGCGTCCAGAGAGAATCAAGGCACTCCCGACAATCGCACCACTCAGGGCAGAGAAGGCGATCACCATCACGAGTTCGGGCCACGCACCGAGGAATAATCCGATGAGTGCCATCAGCTTGATGTCACCACCCCCCATCGCTTTTTTGCGTAAGATAGCGCTCCCAATTACGGCAATCAACCATAACACCAGCCCTCCAGCAACGGCACCGATGAAACGTGTGAGCAGATACCAAACATCGGTACGTTGATACGCGATCGCGCAAACGATAACCACACCGAGAATCAATCCGGTAAGGATGATGACGTTTGGAATAATATAGTGTCTTGCATCAATTACAGAGATTGGCAACAATACAGCGATGAAAGCGAGCGCGAGTAGAAATTCGAGGGTTACCCCGAAGTGGTAGAACATGAGTAGAAACAGGGCAGCCGTCGCTAACTCAACCAACGGGTATATAACGGAAATTCTCGCCTTACAAGACCGACACTTTCCCCACAAAAGCAAATAACTTAAAACAGGGATGTTGTCATAAAAGTTTATCGGTTCTTTACAGTCAGGACAAAAAGAGCGACGGGGGGAATGAATTGATACGTCTGGGAGCGGAATGCGATAGATACATACATTGAGAAAACTGCCGACTGCCAAACCAAAAAGGAAAATAAAGACCCACATATTTTTTTATGGTTTTATAACTATCGGTTACACGAGACTTCTGTGAAACGAAAACCGACAACTGAAGGTTTCCTGCGTAGCAGGCGAACCGATAACTAAGTTACCACCAATACTTTTCGCCGAGGCGCGCGTCGGCGTGATAGACTCTGCTGATCTCCGCGACACCGCCGATTCGATATTTTTCGGGGACACGCGAGTGATTTTTTGCAATCCCTACCTTATAGGTGTCTTGACGGAGAACATAATTTCCACCCCAAGGGGTCTTAGGAACAGATTCCAGATAGTTCCCACGCCACCCGTCAACACCGGGATCCTTTACCAAGGCATCTAAATTAGTTGGATACCCCCCGGTATGCTTGAAGTACTTCTTAATGGCAACGGCAATGGTTTCGACATCTATATCCGCTGTGCCCACTTTTCGATATTCCTGCCATGGTGGAAAAGAAAGTGCCACAATGACAATGGCTATAATAACAAGGATAATCAACTGAAGTCGAGTCATCCCGTCGCTTTCGTTGATATTTTTCTTTGGCATAGTAACAGTCGGGAATCGGAGTTCCCTCCTACAATTTAACTCGCAGAATTTGGTCGAGAAATGCCATACCGGTTCATTTTTTTGTACAAGTTGCTCCGCTCAACCTCTAATGCCTCTGCAGTACGACGGATGTTCCATTTATTCTCTTCCAAAGCCGCAAGGATGCACTGCGCCTCGGCAGTGTCCATCATCTTACTCAGAGCCATCCCAGGTTTGTAGAGCGGTACCCCCAGAGCAGACTGCAAAGCACCTTGATTCAGTGTAGCACTTGGCGGTGGATATGACGCAGTAGGTTGAGGAATCAAAGACAAAGCCTCAGCGACATCGGGTGCCATCACAACATCTCGATTTACCATAATAAGGAGACGTTCAACGATGTTTTTTAACTCTCGAATATTTCCAGGCCAATTGTAACCCTGAAACACAGCATAAGCTCCCGGATCAATGACTTTCGGGGTGGACGCTATATTGAGTTGTAAACGTTCAGCAAAGTATTTTACTAACAGCGGAATATCCTCTGTCCGCTCTCGGAGAGGTGGAACGGTAATCGGCACAACATTAAGCCGATAGAACAGATCGCGTCGAAATCGTCCTTTCTCAATTTCTTCGGGAAGGTGTTTGTTAGTCGCGGCGATAATGCGCACATCTACCGTCCGAATCTGATTTCCTCCGAGACGTTCGACTTCACCGGTTTCAATGACGCGAAGGACCTTTGCCTGTGCCTTTAAACTCATATCCCCAATTTCATCGAGAAAGATGGTTCCACCGTGAGCGAGTTCAAAGCGTCCCTGTCTGCGTGAATCTGCGCCAGTGAACGCACCACGTTCATGTCCAAAGAGTTCACTTTCAATAAGTTCATCGGGTAAAGCGGCGCAGTTGAGCGGGATAAAGGTTTTCGCGGCACGCCTGCTTTGTCGATGGATCGCATTCGCAACAAGCTGCTTACCAGTACCGTTTTCGCCAGAGATGAGAACACCGAGTTTGCTTCCGGAGACCCGCGCAATTTGCGAGCGGAGATGCGAAATAACAGCACTCTCACCCACCATTTCGTCCGTGGGTGTAATCTGCGATTTCAGAATCTCATTTTCTTGCGATAAACGCGATATATCTAAAAACGGCTGAACACTGGAGAGGATTTTATCAATACTAATCGGTTTTGTGATATATCGCTTTGCACCGAGTTCCATTGTTTTAACGGCAATTTCGATATCTTGTTGGGCAGACATCATGACCACATTTAACTCAGGGTAGCGTTCACGAAGTTTTACAAGCGTCTGAACACCATCCATCCCATTTTCCATGCGAATATCCAATAGCACAATATCTACATCGGACTTGATGCACTGTTGCAATGCCTCCTCGCCACTTGCAGCTGTCAGGGCTTGATACCCACGCATTTTGAGCCCTTGGGACAACATCTTAAGCGTATTTTTTTCGTCATCTACAATAAGAATAGTTTCCATTTTTCTGTCCTAATGCTGAGTGTTTTAAGAGCGGATAGGCTCAGTCTTTAATGATTATCTCCTGATCCTCGGTTTCCAATTCAGTAACCAAACTCGTGTGTGGTGTTAAGTCTTCAACTGCCGATGCGAATTCTTCAGAGCGAGCATCTTGATTGTGCGTAAAACGAAGAAGGACGGTTGTACCTTCGCCTTCAGTGCTCTGAAAGTCTATCTCGGCACCGTGCTCTGTGACAATTCTTCTCACAATTGGCATACCGAGTCCTCTACCATTCACCTCTGACTTGGTGGTGTAGTAAGGTACAAAGAGATTCGTCATAGTTTCCTCGGACATACCGTGACCGGTATCTTGGATTTCCAGTGAAACTGTGCCATTAATGGCTTTCGGCTTTCGGCTTTCGGCTTTCAGGGCATGGCGGTTGCTACCGCTTTCATCTGCCACAAGATCCTCTTGCTGACGGCTATTGGGTGTATGGCGATTGTTATCATCTTCCCCTGTCATAACGTGCTCTGGCTGACTGCCATTTGGTGTGAAATAGGTTTTCACCTTAAGCAATCCACCCTCAGGCATCGCTTCAATTGCATTTTTCAAGAGGTTACCGAGTGCTTGGGCAATTTGTTCCGGATCAACTAAAAGTTGCGGAAGCGAAGCTAACTCGGTCTGAACATTAATCTTGGAGATGTTTTCAAGCCAAAACTTCTCAGTAGAATTTTGTAGTACTGAGTCCACCTGCTCTGAACTCATCAATACACCTTCATTTTCTGGTTCAAGATCCGGTATGTGTCTGCCGGTGTACAGCGTCAGAACAGATCTCACAATGTCATTCAACTGGCTCCATTTCCGCTGCGGCTTCGGCATCCGAGCGAATTGATGGAACTCGTCAATGAGTTTCCCAATCCGATCGACCTCTTCAATGACTGTATCCGTACATTCACTGAATATTTGCTCAAAAACTTCAGGGTTAGATTTCGCCTGCTGCAGGTTTTCAACGGAGAGTCGAATCGGGAAGAGTGGGTTTTTGACTTCATGTGCGACTTGTCGCGCGGCATCTCTCCAAGTCGCCGCACGCTCTGCCGCCATACGTTCCTCCAAGCTCTGCTTCAGGTCCTGCGCCATTTGATTGAACCCCTCGGCAAGCTGTCCCACCTCATTACGTGATCGGATTTTAACGCGATGATCGAGATCACCCGCCGCAATGTGACTCACCCCTTCGCGTAGGACTGCGATAGGGCGGGTAATCCGACGACTAATGATATAACTGATGAGATAAACTAACGCGAGTCCACCGATACCACTCAAAAGCAGCGTGATCGTAAGTTGCTGCTGCCATCTCATTTGACGTTCATGCGAATAGGCGACGACTAAGCCAACAGAAGGGGTCTCGCGCGTCGTCGCGAAGGGTGAATTGAAAGGAGTTATCCGAAAAGCAGTAAAAGCGTACTCACCGGTCTCTTCCGTTCCCTGTAAAAAGATTTTTCGCTCCGGAAGCCAACTCGGAAGTGATTTAAACCATCCCCTTTGCGCTGTCTGAGAGGCGTAATTTAATGGCAGCCAATCCTCCGCCGCTGTCGCCCTCGGTTCGGTGTCAAAGGATGTTGCCTCCGACCTTTGGGATATTCCTACAAGAAAAATCGGATGCTCATCTGATTGGATGCTCGTTTGGGTCGTCTCTAACCATGTCTGCAAGAGGTAACCCCCTGTCACAAACCCCCACTCACCGGCTTCTGTTACCTGAACCACATATTGTAACCCCAGATCCCGCTGTTCGGGGATACTCCTGAGTTGTATATGTTCATCCGCGTCATCCAACGAATTATACGCTCGTACCCTTTGTCCTACCCTTGTGTCGGGATATAGTAACCTTCCATCCGGGGCACCATACTCTAAGAGATCAAAATCCGGTGCTGGTAGATAAGGAACGTACGACTCCCTTTCTATGACACGGTGCAATCTTACATCAACAGCTGTGGCGTGGACTTCTTTCTGAACTTTGTTGAGCAACTTTTGATAATTGTTTGAAATTTGCGCCTGAACCCTCTCAACATAAGTGTCAATCTCCCTTTTAAAAGCAAGCCGAATTAGGAAACTGGTACTCCCAAAGACAACGCCAAACATGACAAGGAAGACGAAGCCATAAGCGATAAATATTTTATCATGGAATCGTAAACCGGAGAGTCTATTCCTCATTTTTTTATTGCCAATAGTTGTCAGAGAAAACGGTTATCAGTCACAAGAGACGTTAAGCGTATCACCCACCTCTTGTAACCGATAACTATTCTTCTGGAGACGCTAAAAAAGATTGGAAATTCCGTTTATAGCCTTCAACACCATCCTGCAGGTATGTTAACTCACTCCCGCCATCATTGTCAAGATGTAACCCTTGGAGCCGACCTTTTACGGCAATAGTGTCCATTAAGAGGCGCATCAACTGGCAAACAGACTGAACGTCCCGCTTCGGTAGGGTTAGCGTTGCATTAGGGACCCCCATTTCACTGAAATCTAAAGCAGTCCCGCGATACGAAGCAGTCTGCATGTGCGTTATGGATGAACCTTCAAACTCAGTTAATTTGCTGTCCATTCCAGTCTCTCTCGGCAGTAGCAAATCTGGACCCAGTGCCTCCCAATGGATAAATAAAACAACCTTATCCCTGGGACCGGCGATAATACCGTTGAGAATAGAGTGATTGCTCGTGGGTCCTTTCGCATTTATGACATTAGCTCCACCGCCGCGCTCCTGAATAGACTCTGTATAAAGTTGGACAAACCATTCGCCAAGGCAACTACCATCAGCATAGTTATAAAAAACGATATTTAAACTATGGTCTCTTGGGCATTGCTCCCCTATAAACATACCACCCCTATGGGGTTCTGTTGACTGCTGGTCGCTGATAACTTCTTCAGAGAGATGAATCCATCGCGCCAATTGATAGGCACTGTTATCCTGATGATTATAAGCGAGATTAAAGTCTTCGTGAGCCTGATTCACACCGTCGACAGCGGCGCGGATTCGGGTATCGGGAGTTTCACCTTTTCCTGCTGTTGCCGCAAGAAAGAATAATCCGACCGGAGAGAAAGCTGAAAATCGTCCGCCAACCCCATCAGGAACAGGAAGCAGTGTATCCGCGTAGAAAGGTGATTGCTGATGCATGCGGAAGAGCACACTGTCGGTGGTTAACCCAGTAGTGGCGAGGACTTGTTGCCGCCAGTTGACATCACCAAGCGCATCACGGATAACCATCAACGTAGCCATAGTTTCGGTTGTTGTTCCGGATTTGCTAATGACATTGAAAAGCGTCCTATCAAGAAGATTCCTCGCCTTGAGCATTTCAAGTAAGCCGGTAAGTTTGCGTGGATCGAAGGTATCACCCGTAAAATAGACTTCGGGGGCACCACCGCGTTCTTCAACCGATAACAAGTTATGATAGGGATGGTTGAAAGAATCGTGAAAGACGCGGGCACTCAGATCAGAACCACCAACCCCAATGGTGACTAACACCGAAAACGCCTCACGTGCGCGTGTGGCTAACGCCGCAACTTGGGCAATATCCTCGGTCTGGAGATGACTCCGGGTCCACGCACGAAGCCCACACTCCAACTCGGTAAGTGGTGCTTCTGTTTCACGTTGAAATAGAAGGTGAATCCCTTGCAAAGCGGTATCAACCTTTTGTTGTGCTGCCTGTGGAAATGAACCGACTGCTCCATCGTCAACTAAGAAACGTAACTTACTGTCCAATTTTTAATTATACCTTGCGGATAGGTAACGACGTTTGTACCATGACGCTTTTCGCGTTCGAGTCGCCTGCGCCGTTGTTGCAGGCTACGCGATTTGGACTCATTTTTAACCGATAACTGACCAGAAAACTGCTTGTGATGAAAGGGAGAGCGGTCCAGGAGTCCATCAATTAGAAACCTACATTCTGCCATACTTGTCTGAAAGACGAACGATATCTTCTTCGTCAAAGTGCCCAAGCGCAATTTCAAGGATTCGATAGTCTTTAGATTCCCCGATGAGCTGATGTTTAGCCCCTTGTGGAATAAACACTGGTTCCATAGGGGCGGGACGCTGAATAGTGTCCTCAAGGTTTATACAGGCACCCTCATCAAGTGGAACCCACAACTCACTTCGGTGGTGATGGTATTGATAACTCACCTGCTCGCCTGCCCGAATTTCCAAAATTTTGACGGTAACAGGTTGATTGAGAACGTATTGTATAAAACGACCCCAAGGCTTTTCAGTTGTCACAATTTCCTGAAGCTCTTTCGGGCATAAAGGCATGATTAAATTCTCCGAATTGTGGGACAGATGCATCAAAAAATGTAAGGCAGAGATAGAAAAATGCTTACAAAAACTCAATAGTAGTGTATCATACAAACAGTCTGGCGTCAACTCAAAAGAGGCACACACTCAAACATAGCCCAAACCGCGTTCTCCGTATTGTCCCGCAAGCCCACACGCGTCTTGCGTAAGGAGGACGGATTCTGAGAGAGAAATGTCAAGTTCTACTCCCATGTCATTTGACCACAAGGTAAATTTAAAAAACCTTATTGAGAATAGTATCGCCGAAAAGGTGTTTCCCGGTGCTGTCGCCTGTATCCTTACTGATAAAGAGGTACTTTACCACGAAGCGTTTGGTCACCGATGTGTAAAACCGAAAAGGCTACCGATGCTGCACACGACGGTATTCGATTTAGCATCGCTAACGAAACCGATCGTCGTAGGAACACTTTGCATGCAACTCGTTGAGAGAGGCAAACTCTCTTTGGATTCCCTCATAGAGAAATACCTACCGGAGTTTAAACAGACAGGGGTGACGCTTAAACATCTGCTAACACATACCTCAGGACTGCCTGCCTGGTTACCTATCTATCTGCGGGCACCATCACAAGAGGATGTAATTTCCTACCTCGGAGGGGTACCACTGGAATCTCAACCCGGGAAAAAAGCCGTGTATAGTTGCTTGGGGTATATCGTGTTAGGAGCACTACTTGAAAGCGTAACAACACAATCGCTGGATAAATTGGCGCACGATCAGATTTTCGCGCCGCTCGGTATGGAACGGACGCGGTTCAACCCACCACACACATGGCGTGAGCATTGTGCAGCCACTGAGGACTCCAACAGTTTTGAACGCCGGATGGTGAACTACGAACGCTACGATTGGCGAGAAGGTGTGATCGTCGGGCAGGTCCACGATGAGAACGCGCATTTCCTCGGCGGCGTTTCTGGCAATGCAGGACTCTTCTCCACATCAACAGATCTCGGTAACTTCTGCCGAACGCTGATGGACAACGGTGGCAAACTGTTACGTCCGGAGAGCCTCTGTACAATGCAACACGTCGCTTCAGCAGAAGGAGAACGCCGAGGCATCGGTTGGGCTGTGACTGATGATGGCTGTCTTTACCACACCGGATTCACTGGCACTTCAATACGAATCTGTTTAAAAAGAAAACTTGCAGCAATTCTATTGACAAATCGAGTGCATCCCAATGCCGATCGGCGGGGTATTATCGAATTCCGAAAAATCTTCCACTTAATAGCCTTCAGCAGTCAGCCATCGGCAGTCGGTTAAAAGATTGGAATGAACGGAGAGGAAGGATGGAAAGGAGGGGACCCATCCTTTCATCCAAACAGAAAAAAATGTCTGCCACAGCACAACAGCAAAAAGTTGAATTGGGGTTGAATGTCCTTCTCAGAGAGAAACGCGACTGGATTCGGGGGAAATCAATAGGTCTGATTACAAACCACACGGGCGTTGATGCCACCCTACGGAGCAATTACCAACTCTTAGCGGAGATGCCATCATGCCGACTTTCTGCGATCTTTTCTCCAGAGCACGGGTTCTGGGGCGCGGTCCAAGACGGTATCACTGTCAATAATCTCGAGGTCTCGGACGAAAACTTATCGCAGTCGCATCTCGCAAGCATTCCGGTCTATAGCCTATACGGACAATCGGTCCGTCCGACAGCGAACCAACTTGAAGGCATTGATTTGCTCATCTACGATATGCAGGATGTCGGCGCGCGTTACTATACCTATATTTCGACGCTCCTGCATGCCATGGAGGTTTCCGCCGACCATAGTATTGAGTTCATCGTCGCAGATCGACCGAATCCGATTACTGGCAATACCGTGGAGGGACCGATATTGGTGCGCGGGTGTGAATCGTTCGTCGGTATACATACGCTGCCCATCCGTTATGGATTAACAACCGGTGAATTGGCAACACTGTTGAAGGCAGAGCGTGTGCCAGCGTGTCGTTTAAAGGTGGCACGGATGCACGGATACGAGCGCGGAATGTGGTACGATGAGACTGGCTTGCAGTGGGTGCCACCGTCCCCTAATATGCCGACACTCACAACCGCTGTCCTTTATCCCGGCTTATGTTTATTTGAAGGCACAAATATGAGCGAGGGCAGAGGAACGACGAAACCTTTTGAATATATTGGCGCGCCTTGGTGCAACGGTGAAAGATGGGCTCAAACACTAAATGCATTGTCTTTACCCGGTGTTCTGTTCCGTCCCCTCGTCTTTACACCTGCCTCAGTCGCGGAAAACACAAAGCACGCGAAACAGACCTGTGGTGGGGTTGCAATCCACATTACCGATAGAGGGCACTTCCGTCCGGTAGAAACAGTTATCCACATGTTATCCACTTTAACCACTGAATACAGAGACGATTTTGCGTTCCGACCCACGCACTTTGATCGATTAGCAGGAAACAACTGGCTCCGAGATGCGTTGTTAAATGGAGAGTCGTTGGATACAATCCGAGTACAGTGGACTGAAGCACTTCAGGTGTGGTGTGAAAATACAACGCAGTATCACGTCTACACTTAGAAAAACGGAATTGGGTAGTCCGTAATGAAATGGAGGGCGGATTTACGGGACACTCGTGAAAGTCGAAATTCACGGTGTTCCTCCGCAAAGTAAAATTAAAAAATTTTATGAACTTCTAAAAAAAAATAAGAAATATGTGATCGGTCTGATGTCTGGCACCTCTGTCGATGGTATTGATGCAGCCGTTGTTGAAATTACGGGGCATAGTTTGGAAACGACAGTAGACTTGATCGCTTTTGAGACTTTTCCGTTTCTACCCGATGTGCCACAACGTATCCTCGCCCTCTGCCAACCCGATACGAGCCGCGTCGACGACATTTGTGAAATGAACTTTTACATTGGACATCTTTTCGCGGAGGCTGTCAAACACATCCTACAAAAAAACGGAATATCTACCAGTGACATTGACCTCATCGGCTCACACGGTCAAACGATTCATCACCTGCCCGGAGACCTAAACACCGATTGTAAGGATTCCCGATATCCATCAACATTGCAGATTGGCGAGCCTGCGGTCATCGCACACGAAACCGGTATTCCCACTATCGCTGACTTTCGGGTGGCAGATATGGCAGCAGGCGGGCAAGGCGCACCGTTAGTATCATACCCAGACTATTTGCTGTTCCATGACAGCCTTAAAACAGTAGGACTCCTGAACATCGGGGGGATCGCGAACCTGACAGTGCTCCCCGCAAACGGATCGTTCGATTCGGTTTCCGCAGCAGACACAGGACCGGGAAATATGTGTGTTGACGCAGTTGTGAGCGAGATAACGGATGGAAAAGAACGTTATGACAAAGCTGGACAACGCGCCGCGCAGGGGACCCCTTACCAACCTCTCATTGACGAATGGTTAAAGCACCCTTTTTGGCAACTGGCACCCCCAAAAACGACTGGGCGCGAGATGTTCGGACACACCTTCGCAATGGAATGTTTGGCGGCATGCCGTAAACACGGTCTCGTGGATAACGACTCTATTGCAACGTTGACCGAATTGACATCCCAGACGGTTGCCCTTTACATTTCGCAATTTGTGGCGGAACAGAACCCAATAGATATACTCTATGTGAGCGGCGGTGGAGTACACAATCAAACAATAATGCAAGGGCTCAACGAAGCATTAGTAGACACAGCCGTTGAACCCGTGGATACCTCAGGCATCTCAGCGGATGCTAAAGAGGCAATAGCATTCGCAATCCTCGCGAATGAATCCCTTCACGGACAGACTGGAAACTTACCTTCCGCGACAGGCGCGTCTGTGCGGAAAATTCTTGGTAAGTTCGTGTGTCCATGACACAATAGCCTTCGACTTTCAGCAACGAAAAAATAAAACTTTGTTCCTCTCTATCCAAATACACTCCTTTTTTGCGGAATTATGCACCCGTTTCACGCCTAAATAGCGTCACCAGATACGAATCCCCAATGGTAAACTCTCTTTTTCTGGAGACGACTCATGAAAAACGACGATATTCAACTCATCCAACGCGTTCTCGCTGGCGACGATGATGCCTTCTCCGTGCTTGTGAGAAAATATCAAAAGCAGGTTCACGCACTCGCGTGGCGGAAGATCGGAGATTTCCACATCGCAGAGGAGATTACGCAGGATACCTTCCTGAAGGCATACAAGAGACTCTCAACACTGAAGAAGCCTCAACGTTTCGTGAGTTGGCTTTATGTGATCGCCGCAAACCGATGCAGTTCGTGGCTCCGTAAAAAACGGTTGTGGACGCAGCCATTAGAGCAATTGGAGGAAGCAGACAATGAACGGTTACAAAAAGCAACGTATTCTGGGTATATCATTGAGGAAAACGAGCGCACAGCCGTAGATGCCCAACGTGAAGTTGTTAAAAAGTTGCTCGCGAAACTCCAAGAAAGTGAACGCACAGTTATCACGCTCCACTATTTCGGTGAGATGTCGTGTACAGAGATTGGCGCGTTTTTAGGTGTATCCGCAAACACGATTAAGAGTCGGCTCCGTCGCGCACAGCAGCGTTTAAGAAAGGAAGAACCAATGATAAGAGACGCTTTAGAGAACTTCAAAATCACACCGAACCTCACGGAGAATATCATGCTGGAAATCGCTCGCATTAAACCTGTTGCACCGTCCAACGGTAAACCTCTCATACCATGGGCAATTGCAACTTCGACAATAGCAGTGGTTTTGCTGATGTTAGGCATCGGAAACCATCAATATTTAGGACGTTTCCAAAAACCATACAGTTTTGATGCGACTTCAGAGATGACGATCGAACTCATTGAGGCACCGATTGTGCTGAACCTCGCGTCCAAAACGGATACGCGAACACACCTCGGAAATCCAAACGCACCCAATAAGAGTAATATACCTGACCGGAAACCGAATGATAATCCAGCGTTATATGCAGAAGCACAAACGGATGAAACCGTCGAAAATTACGCAAAATGGGAACTGCCAAAAGAGGCGAAAGCGCGGCTGGGAAAGGGCGGAATTAATGTAATCCAATTCTCACCCGATGGCACACGACTCGCAGTCGGTAGTAATATCGGTGTGTGGCTCTATGACGTAGAGACAGGCAAAGAACTGTCACTGTTCACAGGCATGTGCCAAGCACTCGCATTCTCACCTGATGGCCGCTACCTTGCAAACGGTGGCGGAAAGTATACAACGGACGAAACACAAGTGTGGGACACAACAACAGGGTACAAAGTACCACTCGCCAATGTACCCATCTCTGCCACAACATTACAGTTTTCCTCAGATAGCACAAGACTTATTAGTTTGAGTAGTTTAGGGAACACAATTAGCACGTTGGATCTTGAGAGTGGAAAAGTAAACGTGACAACGCTCAAAGGGAAACCTGAATCAGAAGTCGGGACTATTTCTGAAGTTTACGCGTTCACATTTGATAAGATCGCATTTGGGAGTTGGAACGGGAAGATTCAATTGTGGGACACAACAATTGGCAAAAAGTTATTCACCCTCAGAGGACATGCAGATTCACCCCCTCAACCGCTTCCTTCACGCTTGCCTCCCTCACCTCTAAACCGGAAACGCGTCTTAGCGTTAGCATTTTCACCCGATGGCACGCGGCTCGCAAGTGGAAGTAAGGATAACACAGTCCGATTGTGGGATAACGCCAGCAATAGCGAATCGACTGTGCTTCAAAAACATACAGGTTGGACAAACGTGTTAGCATTCTCTCCAGATGGAAAGATACTCGCCAGTGGAAGCACTGATAAAACGGTACAGTTATGGGATACCGCTACGGGTGAACCAATTGCAACACTTACTGGACATCTCAACGGCATTAATGCGTTAGCGTTTTCGCCTAATGGCACTACGCTCGCAAGTGGGAGCACAGATGGCACGGTCCGATTTTGGAACACAGAAAATGGGGATCCGCTATCCACGCCTATCACTGGACACACTGAGTGGGTGAAAGCAGTCGTTTTCTCTAAAGATAGTTCCACACTTACCAGTGTAGCGTTTAACGGAGCAATTACCTTTTGGGATATAAAGATTTCACAAAAGACCGATCCCCAAATTACGGGACATCGCGATTGGTTGGCAACCTCAGCGTTTTCGCCTGATGGAACAAAACTCGTAAGTATTGGCGCAGAAAGTACCATGGTCGTAGGATTTGGTCGCGTGATATTTCCTGATTCTCTAATTCGCTTAACTGACATAAGTACAGGACGCGAGGTGGCAACCTTGAAAGATAAGACAGGTGCCTCAAACCTAGTATTTTCGTCTGATGGCAAAACAGTAGCCTTCAGCAATCACGGCGAAATTCGTTTGTGGGATACAGAGACAGGGTCTGTTCTTAATATGTCGCCTTCGGATCCGAAGAACAATTTTCCCGAGAGGTTGGAACCTGAAATCAGCACCTTGGTATTCTCACCAGATGGGAAAAAATTAGTCAGTGGAACCATGGACGGAAATATTCAGATGTGGGATACAGAGACTGGAATTGGCTTAGTTTCTTTCACAGAGCGGGATCCAGACGATGTAAAGTATGGCGTGAAAGAGGCAGCAAAGGCAGACCGGGACGCCACCGTAGTGACAACCATATCTCCCGACGCAACCGCCACGTATCGGGAACCTATCTTAGTATTAGCATTTTCTCCAAATGGTAAATTGCTTGCTGCAGGAACTCATAAGCAGATTCGTTTGTGGAACATGGGAGTCGGAAATTGGGGAAAGGGAATCTCTTCAATTAACAACCGTGAAGAGGGCAAAGCCGTTTTTCAAGGTTCTCAGGCGTTAGTGTTTTCACCAGATAATAAAACGCTTATTAATGGCGACGGAAACGGCAAACTCCAACTGTGGGACATAACAACAGGAAACGAACTCATCGCTCTCAACGGACACACGGAAGGAGTGGAGACATTGCATTTTTCACCCGATGGAAATACACTCGTCAGCGCAGCACAGGATGGCACAATCCTCTTGTGGGATTGGAATGAAATTCGCAAGGGTTTGACTGAAACAGACGAATAAGCAAGGAAATAGTTTTCATCCTGGATTTTTTAAAAAAATCCTTTCAGTTATCACGTATCAATCACAAGAGGTTTTCTGCATGTGGATACCCCTCTTTAGCTGATCGCTGATCGCTGACGGCTATTTAAAACCGAATCCTGAGGGATATTCGATGGTTGCCACCTAACGCCGGATGGTTCCCAAACGCGTAATCTAATCCTGCCCCTGCTCCTGTGACGAACCGGAGGTTCAATCCAACCCCCGCTGTCAAGTGGCGCACACTCTCAAGGCTCCCGCTCCGCTCCGCCATTCCAACCCGTAAAGCAAGCAGGTCGAAAAGCGTCCATTCGGCACCCGCATGTAACTCAACGGGACTTCCCTGTGGTGCTTCTACATCAGATTTAGCTCCTGAGCCACCCCGATTTTGGACGTAGGTATCCAGTGCGAGGATGAGTGTACTTCGGAAGATAGGAAGCGCGTGTATTGTGGCGATCCCAATTTTTAGATGTGGCAGTATCGTTTCGGTGTGGGATGTCTGATCCACCGATGGGGGTGGTGTATTCCAATAGAGTTTTGTCGTAAAGACATCGCTCGCCTGTACCCCGATCAGGAGTTGATGAGATTTTTCTGGGTTGGTCATTGCGATAACACCGACATCTGCCCCGCCGCCGATGGCATTCGTGCTTCGATACCCACTCATATAGAGGAGTTTGAGCGTTCCACCCAGCTGTAAATGAATACCACGAAAAGCTGGCAGTCTCCAGCCGTGAGAGAGGAGAAAAGCGTTATCGGTATTGTTAAAAGACCCAACTACCTCTGGACGGTTTGTAGGTCCGACAGGACGACTGACCACAGGTAGACTGGTTATAGGAATATCGTCAACACCGACTCGGAGCCAACTGACACCGATTGCACCTCGTTTTTTCAGTGGATGACTTTTGTCTTGCAAGCTGTGTTTTGCAAGCGGCACCACAAAACTCACAAAATCGTAAGCGTCCTCCCCATTGAGCGTAGAGTGCATGAAGCTGACTTCATATCGAGTGAGTTGTCCCAATCCAGCAGGATTCCAATACGGTGCATAAGCATTGTCGCTCAGAGCGGTCCCCGCACCGCCCATCGCAAGTGCACGGGCTCCAACCCCAAGTGTTAGGAAATCAGCAGTGTATCTCGCATCAACAGATTGGAGCGTGCCTACACAGAACGTCATTACATACACAAGAAGATAGAAGGTATTTTTTTTAAAGTGTTTCATTTTTTAATCGCTATCGGCTATCAGGTATCGGCTGCCAGTAAAGAGGTTATATGCATGCGGGAAACCTCTTGTAACTGATGGCTGACCGCCGACTGCTGACGGCTATTAACGCAATTTCATCATCTTTAGTATTTCGGTTATATCTTTTTCACCGTCGCGCTGGACTCGGAGTTTAGCATAGTAAACACCGTTTGCAACCTCAACCCCATCAGCATCTCTGCCATCCCATTCCACCATCAGAAATCCAGGAGTCGCTGGGAGAGAAAGTTCCCGGATGAGTCGTCCACTCAGGGTATAGATTTTCACAATGAGCGAATCAGCAGGTGCTGTTAATTCACAGGTGAGCGTTGTTTTTCGCGGAAAAGGATTTGGATAGTTGAGAAACGACAGCAGTTGCAAAGCGTCATGGACTCGAAATGTGATCTGTTTTGTATCCGTGTTTCCATGTACATCGCTTGCAGTTAGGCGAACCTCATATTCCCGTGGCTCAAGCTCCGGAGACGGATACGTTAACACGAGTTGATTTGAGCCGGGATGATGTGTCACCTGATACGCCTCTGGATCGATATGTTCATATTCGCCGAACGCGTCTCCAATTTCCAACGACAGCGGACGGGTGAGGTAATCAAGACCACTCGGGTCAGTTAATGTTGCCCCGATGAGCGGTTCCGAATCTGTTGCGTCCCCCGGAACGAAGTGCTGTTGATTACCAATGGTGAGCTGTATATCTGGTGGCACAGTATCATCAGTATACAACAGCGTAATCGGTCCGAGTCGATCCGTTGTAGCCCGAATGGTACCGACGGGTCGGGTTTGAAACCGAAATCTATCACCAGGCATAAAGGAACGTTCACCATGTGTAAGTTGAAAACGCAAGCCGTAAGGCTCATAAGAGAAAGGTTCTCCGACTGTTCCACGTAGGGGTTGATTCCCATCAGCTTGGGAACGCAAAATACCCGTTCTCTCGCCTTCTACCTGAAATTCAGTATCGGTAAGGAGGAAGATAATCCACTTATCTTCGGGCATGTCGGTGTCGGGTGGCAGTTCAATGTAACTGAGGGTCCCGGTGCCTTGATTGGTGTCCCTGAATCCAGATGCATACCAACGCTGCTGTTGTTGATTCGTATCGAAATCGGAGTCAACATCCACAGGTTCGGTAAGGGCAGTTATGTTGAATGTCAGAACATCTCCGAACGTCAAAGGTTTTTCAAAATCAAATTCCACATTAAGCGAGAAGCCGTGTCTAAAATTAGGGAGGTCTGTACTAAAGTTTGCAAGTTGTTCCGTTGATGAAATAACCTCCAATGGTGCGAGTGTCCGCGTATCATCTACCGTAGGAGCGAGGAAAAGCCGATAGGTTTGAGGACCTGTAAAAACAAGGACGTATTTGCCGGTCCGTGCGCCTTCGGGATGGATACGGACATCGCGAAGTGCACTTTCCCCAATATTTTCTTCACTCACATTTGTTGCATGTATGCGTTGCTGTAACGCACCCGTAGTGTCGGTGAGTTGTTGTGAAGGGAGCCTCGTCCAAGTTCCGAGTGTCGAGTTAAATATATAGATCCCCAACTCCCGCGCACGGGATGCGACAGCAGTGTTAATTGTATCTGAAACCCCTAATTCATTCGATTGATCTTCTAAAGAGGTCTCCTCGGATTCCAGACCGCCTAACAATTCCCGCGTGAGTTGTGTTCTGAGCGCACTGAGGTCGAAGTTCAAGTCGATCGCCACTGGCGCGGCAAGTTTAATCGAGTTATCAGTTATTGATTCTTGGCTTTCAGTTAAAACGTTCCTGGCACTGACAGCAGATAACTGATCGCCGACAACAATTTCATAGCCATGGACAGCACCCCCAGGAAGCGGCGCGCGCTTGGACATTCCTGCGGGGGCGGATATCGCAGAAGTATCGAGGGAACCCGTCTCTACAATCGCAAACTTTCGTTCATCTAAGGAACGGACTGCCAACACTGCCGTTTCTTGGAAGCCACCCGGCGGAACAGTGATGACGCAGTTTCTGTCCAAACTGGCAATCTGACCTGAAGAGGCCTTTTCCACCACACCGATATCGACAAAAAGTCGTCGGTAGGAGATATTATCTTCCTCATCGTTTTCAAGGACATTCCCCGGCTGATCCGCTTCAGTTTCAGTTACATCTATATAGACAAATATGTCATGTGTGCCGAGAGGCAGCGGGTCTTTCAGATTTAAAACAGCGGTTGCAATTGGAAGTGTATTCAGCGGATCGGGTTCATAAACATCCTTCCCTTTATCGGAGTTCACCAACGGCGTGCGTTGCACCCAGTCGTTGGGTCGGATGCGGGTAGTACCGAGGAGATTTACATCGTTGTCAACAAGCGTGTCATCATCAACATCTGGATTGCCACTGAAAAAAGCAACTTCAATAGCGGTATCTTCGATTGGGTTTTTCTCGCCTTCCCCTTCCACCTGCACATCCGCCGAGAGGTACCACTGACCCGTTTTGGTGTTGTAACCGTACCCAATCCTATGTGTTCTGTCAACCTCTACAATCGAAAGATTCGGATATACGTAAGGATAATACTGAAGTCTCCGACTTGTAACCGTATTGTTATCCGTATCCGTGACCTGAATGTCATACCGGATAGCGGAACCGTCGGTAGGTGCGTTTAGAGGCTCAGGGACTGTCCACCACCCGTCTTCTGTCTTTGGATGCTGTGGGGGTGGATCTGCCGGAACAAGTTCGACCTTCTCCCATTCTCTACTCTGTGGGTTGCGCCAGTCCAAGAGGACAAGGAACAGTTCTTCTTTTTCATCGGAGACCTGAACAGAGATGCGGAACTTGTCTTCACCGACTAATTCGGGTTTAATGTCGAGAATTTTTGGGATATTGACGGTAAACCCGTCGCCACCAACAGCAACAGTCGTGTCACTTTGTGCATAATACTCGACATGGGCATCACCACTGGCAATATTTTTCGGGACGGAGAAAGTTGCCGCAGGATAGGCACCGCGGTTAACAGCGAGTGTTTTTGTCAGAATCACATCTCCGGTATAGTATCTAACCGGCCCCGCCACACCTTGGGCAATGGCTGTTTTTCCAGGAAATAGTGCTTTAACGATGAGTGTTCCGTTAAAATCGGTATTAGGAACAAAACGTTTCGTTCGGGTCGCTGGATCGTAAGTGGCAGTTTGTACTTGCCCTGCAGCAATTTGAAGGGTATCCCCGGGCGCAACTGTTTTCGTCTCAATCGTAGGCTGAATTTCACCATTAGCGATCGCGATTTGCAAGGCAGGATCCCCGAAAAGGGTGTATTCCATCATAATATCAATCTGACTCGTGCCTTCTGTCATTAAAAGTTCAACCTTTGAGTCAAAACTCAAGGGACCGAGTTGTCGGATGTTCCGTTTAAAGAGCATGTCGAAAATGATACGATTGAGTGCATCGTTTCCGCTGCCATAGGTGAGTCGGGTCGCACTCAACATGCCGATGATACCACCTCTCTCTTTGCGCAACAATTTCTCTGCCATACTCGGTTCACCGGGCTTGTCGAAGTAGCCATTGTAACAACTGAGGACCAACATGAAAGGAACCTTTGTGGTTTCCTCAACTTGGTCAACGGAGGCATTATCAAATATCGCCTCGTGTGCCCAAACGATTCTACCGCCGTGTCCGGCATATTGCGCGAGTACAGCCCCCTCCCCAAGTGCCTCAATGATTTTATCTTTTGCGACACGTTGTGGCAAGAGTCCGGGGTAATCCGCCGGATGCGCCTCTACTTGGTCGATAACATCTTCAAGGAACACCTCAACCGTTTCGTATCCAAGACGGGTGTGATCTTTCGCTATTTCGTCAAGACTTTTCTTGAAGATAAAGTCTCCAGAGTTGCTAACCTCGTCGTCAGCAACAGAAATAATCCTTCTTCGCCAGTCCCCGTTAGGGGGTGCTTGTTCATAAGCGATAATCTTGTCAACAACGGCATCAGACTGGTCTACGGTCTCAACACTGAGTCTGCCGATATAGAAATCGGTGAATTCATCGTGTCCGGAGACAGTCGCGTACCAATGGTCTGCCGCGGTCCGTCCGAAGGAATCGGTTCGAATATAATGGGTAGGGATATATCCAGTCAGTTCAGGCGGTTCAGCATAGATGTCTGTGTCAACGCCACGAAAATCGAAGGTGCCATCACCAAAAAGGACGACATACGTCGGTGCCGGTGGGGTCCAAGACTGATACGCATGCTTTAGAAACGCCTTAATAGTGTTCGGGCTGACACCACCATCACCAAATGTATTGTAAATATCATCGGTTGTAACAACTTTCGTACGGTATCCGCCACCACCAGGCGTCGATCGCCATGCCGCCAATCTTTGTGCTGCAGGTAGGAAACTCGGGTGTGTCACAATTAGATAATCAACACCGTGCACGCCAGTCGCTAAGTCTGTAGACGCGACGACATCAATGTGATGCGGTTGACGCAATGCTGTATTGGAAACAGCGATAAATTGTGTATTTCGGGTATCAAGCACTTGGAAAAGTGCATTATATGAATTAAATCGTGCCGTATCTGACTCCACGTTCACACCTTGCATCCGAGCGGTGAGATGCGTACCATCCGTCTCAAAGATGTGTACTCCCGGGTCACGGAACGCCTCAATTTTATATTGAAGCTTACGCCCTCCGGGGAGTTGCTTCTCGGAGTTCGTATCGGTAGTGGGTGATTTGAACCATAATTCGTCAGCAACCGCTCGGAAAAGGCGGGTATATTCGACAGAAAAACGGTTGAGATAAACATGATATGGGTAGCGGGTGGTATCCTCATCAACGTTGCTGTCAACTCTGGCTAAGGACAACACGTTTTGTTCGCCTTCGACGCTGTCCTTGAGCGTGTCCCAAGTGCGCAAAGTACGTCCAATCGTGAGTGTGTCTTGCTGTTCCCACTTAGCGAAGTCAATCCGAACCCCATTGATAGCGACCAAAACCTCATGTGATACCGGTGTACCACCCTGCAAATCAACAGAGATACGTGGCGGATCGAAACTTTTTGCAACATCATAAAGCGGAAATTCGAGACGCATCTCTGCGGAATCGCCCCCATTCTTGATACCATCCCAGTACCAGAAATCCAAGGCATCGAACCAACCGTGCTTGTCACCCGGCGAAACATCCTCGGTATGAACAAATTCGAGGTTACTCGTCAGGTAATCCTCTTCAAAATCCACTTTGGAGCGGAAGGTGGGAACCTGTGTCGCTGTTTGGTCTGTGGGACTGGCGGTAATCTGCGGTACCCGTGTGGAAATGCGACCCGTGTTGTCGAGCATGAGCCAATAGACATTCCAACGGCTATATTGATTTTTTGGCTTATGACCCAGGAAAAAGATAGCATCATTCGGGTCAAAACTGCCATCCGCCGCCCCACTGATGTAAACAGGAATGTCTCTATTTCCTTGTGTGAGTCGAAGTCTCGCCGGATGTGTACCAATGAGATCTACACCCCACTCGTTCTGCAGAGATGCCGCCGTCACCGCATAGATACCTGTCTCTTGGATAAATAACTTATAGCGTGTTCCATTGCCTCCATTGGGAATGAGTGTGGGTGCTGCAGGTGCCAGTGGACGGGGTGCGCGGAAGCGAGCGGCTTGTTCAGCATTGAAAAGTTGGTGTGAGAAGGTACGCTCAAAAACTTCCGATTCTGGCACAGACTGACTATTAGCGAAAAGGCTTTCTGGTGAACCTATCCCCTCTTGCTGACGGCTATTTGTATAAGAGAAACGAATGTTCACTGTGAATCGTGAATACAAACGCAGTTGACGAGTGTTCGGCAGATATTGCACCGGATATAGTGCCACTGCGATGACACGTTGACTACGAATATAGCCTTCACGTACGATCCGGGCAAGGGGTTGTCCTGGGTATGAACGGTTTCTGGCAAACGAGCCATTTGCCTTTGAATACGCGCTCCCACTTTCCGACCAGCGTTGCGAAGCTGAATGCTGTGAATTAAGTTCGTGTATATCGAAAACGGGGACCGGAGCGAGGCGAATACCGGCACGCGTCTCAGCAGACGCAGCTGAGACATCAACTGCTTCAATTGTGGCTGCCGCCGGTATACCTAACATGAGGCGCGTGACAGGAACTTTCGGATTTCCGGGCTCGTCGGTGAAGTGACAGTCAGTATAACGCACGTCTTGATAGCGGATATTATCTCGGATCGCCTCAGATATAGTCAATTCTGGCAAGGTGAATTGAAGGGTGATTCCGTCTGCCGATGTCGTTTGGGTAATCTCTGCGAAGGAATCGAGGGGACGCCCCAGCAAAAACACCCCTCCTACAAAGGTGAGAACGTGGAGGCACAGTATAATACCAAATTGTGCCTTAAATGGCACAATTTGTCTTTGCCTTACATTCCTGAATAAGGTATACACAGGTTTGTGCCTCGTTCCTATCTGTTTTAAGAATAGCATTGAGTTTTCAGTTTTCAGAAGCATAGCGTTCAGCAGTCAGTACGATTTTTCTACGAAAACCTTCAGTCTTCAGTTAAGAGGTGTTTTTGCTTGGATGTTTTTTTAGATTTTCTTCGCAAGTTCTCTTGTAACTGATAACTGATACTGATAACTGATAACTCTGACCCTGACAACTATTCCTCCGATATCTTGAATTCGGGCTTACAAAGCCCTCCCACACACTTGCATTATAAGTGTTATGTGAAGTTCATATCCTTCACTTTTTAAAATATTTTTTAATTTTACGGAATGTAAAGGCACACAGCGCGAGAGTTGATAGTTTAAAAAACCTTCAAAATAATTTTACCGAAATTGCGGTTGGCTTCCATATACGCATGTGCCTGTTGTACTTGCGCTAATGGGAAAACGGTGTCAATGATGGGGCGGATCTTGCCGCTCTTCAATTCCGGTAGCCAACGATCCATGAAGCGTTGCGTGATGAAAATTTTCTCGTCGATAGACTGGGGGCGCATGACTGAGCCTATCAGTTGAAGCCTATTGCGCATCACTGTGTTGAGATTAATCTCTGTAGCTGAACCGCCGATTAACCCGACTTGCAACAGTCTGCCCTTTGTTTTAAGTATGGAGAGGTTTCGTTCAAAGTAGGGTGCTCCGATAAAGTCCAAAACAACGTCCACACCCTGTTCATCTGTCAAACGCAGAATCTCGGCAACGAAGTCACTTTCTTTGTAGTTAATGCCTTCTATCGCACCGAGTGCCTTACAATTTTCAATCTTCTCGGGGGTCCCTGCAGTGACAAAGACTTTAGCACCGGCATGATGCGAGATTTGGACACCAGCACTGCCAACCCCACTGCCTCCGGCATGAATCAGGATTGTCTCACCAGCTGATAATCTGCCCAAGGTGAAAATGTTCTCGTTTGCGGTAAAAAATACCTCAGGCACCGCGGCGGCTTGTTCAAAAGTCCACTTGTCAGGCATCGGCATTGCCATGCGGTAATCAATGACGGCTTGTTCCGCATAACCGCCACCGCCAACAAGCCCAAAAACGCGATCCCCTTTCGCTATGCCTTTTACAGCGTCACCCATCGCTGAAACGGTGCCAGCAATCTCCAAACCGAGGACCTCAGAGTCACCCGGTGGTGGTGGATATCCGCCCCGTCGTTGAATCATATCGGCTCGATTTAAAGCAGTCGCATGGACATCCACTAAGAGTTGTGTTTCTGTTGGATTCGGTGATGCGATTTCGCCTAATTGCAGGACTTCCGGTCCGCCATCGCCTGTTCTAATAATGGCTTTCACTATTCTGACTCCGTTTTTTCTTTTAATATTTTACCTAATTTTAACACATTGGGTAAGGTTATACCAACTTTAAAGGCAGATTTCAGATTCTCGATCATATTCAAACTGGATGCCCAGACAAACAAGAAGGTTACAACTTTTTGAGTTTATCAACGTCTAAAGGAATTGAATGTCCGAAAGAACAAAAAACTATACAAGAAGGGGAAGAAGATATGGGAAAAAGGAATGTCAGAAGCCCAAAGAAAACTGCGAACCGCCGATTCAACCCAGTAAAAGCGAAGTTAGAATCTATAAATGAATGTTTTGATCAATTACGACATGGGCTGCCAGCGGATCAAGAAGAATATATTGAGGGAGATAGGATTACACACTCTTATGTTAAAAGTTGCTTCCTTATGATCATTCAACGCGCTGTAGACATCAACAATGTTATTATCGAATTTAGTGGACAGACACCGCCACAACAAAAGCACCACAGTTTTCGCGCCTTACATCAAAGTGGTGCTATCAATAGAGAAACCATGGATTTTTTCACGAGGGCTTTAGAGTGCTATGAGAAAATAGCGAATCCTTACCAAGAACTCGCTCCTTCAGAACTCTATGATACCGCCCTCCAACTTTTGGAGTACGGTGAAGCTTATATCCATCAACTCGAGAATTTCTTCTTGAATCTTTCACCTTCATCCATAAAATAGGCGCGGTCATAAACCGCGCCTATTCTACAGATGCTTGAACATAAACCGTATCTATCCGCCTTAGTTAAACTCAACAATACCGCCTGTCCCCTTGAGCACCATGTCCGGTTTAAGTAGAATTTGCTCTTCCGGTTCTAACTTTAACCCTGTTGGATAGAGAATATAAGCGATCCTGAGCGGGAGATATTTACCTAAATCGGCAAGTCTATCCAT
Source organism: Candidatus Poribacteria bacterium (assembly GCA_965232545.1). Lineage (GTDB taxonomy): Bacteria > Poribacteria > WGA-4E > WGA-4E > WGA-3G > WGA-3G. The sequence continues at coordinate 3,694,101 of OZ246979.1, read as the reverse complement.
ACGGCTCTTAAATATTTGCTGTTCGCTCTGCTGGGTCTGATAGGCGTACCAATACTTGAGATACGAACGGATACGGTTATTGAAAATGATCTCTGAAGAGTTAGCATTGATGACTCTGACCCGGGTACGACCAATAATGGTCAGGCGAGTGCGAATATAGGTGGATGTTCCGGAGATTCCGCCTTGTCTGCCTTGTTTCATAAGAAGTTGGTTGTAATCCTGATCGGTCATCTTCGGTTTTTCTACCCTTCCGATGATGACCATATCAGTGCCGAGTTCTTGTCCGAGTTTCGCTGCCAAGGCAGGATCTGCGTAGATTTGCTCCACCGTTAATCCTAACGCTGTGAGTTTATCATCAACCGGTTTAACTTTGTTTGAGATGTCATAAACCCACTCTGCCTCTTTGAATATCAGCTCCATACGTGTTGCGAGGTTCACGCCAATTCGTCTAGCCAACTGGCCAACGTCCTCTTCTGCTCCTGTTTCAGCAAAGAATGGAACAATTGCAATGCGCTTTGCATCACTAATCGGGGGTGGGGTATCAACGTCAGGGTGACCATCCTCATTACTACCAATACAACCCGTCATTGTGATGCAGAGAAGCGATATAAATAAAAGTGTAAAGAAACGTGCCACTGAAGTGTGCCTCCTATAATTTTCGGCGTAATTTGAAAGCCAAATTTTGTAGATTGGGTCAGAATCCTATCTCCCATCCCAACCTATAAGCCGCGAGACTTCTGATGCGATTGTATCCACTTAAAATCTCGTTGGCATATTCGATATCTTGGGTTTCTTCGATCCGGTTTCCTGACGATCCGGTTTGTAAACCTGTTTCATCATAGGCATGATTAAGCGATCGCACCCACATATCGGAAACCAAACTGTGCCATCAAAGCACAATTTATCTTGGTTACCCTACATTTTCTAACAACATACCATAAATTACAGAAATAAGTCAAGCATTTATCCGATAGCTAACGCTCGAACTTCTCCAAATTCGTGGTCGAGTTTAGTCCATGAGTTGCCAGAATCTGTACTACGGTACAGTTGTCCACTCACGCTGCAAGCGATAAGAAGATCGTTAAATTGCGGATTGTGAGCAAAACACCAGATGGTGCTATTTGCTGTTCTACCGATATCGGCTCGGTTCCATGTCTTCCCAGCATCAAGCGTCGAGAAGATACCGCCCTGATCACCCGGAGGACCGTTCCCAGCACCGATAAAGACCCGACCCGAGTTTCCATTGAGGAAAAACGCGGCACGACAGTAGGGCCAGGGATAGTGTGCCTTGACATTTAATGGCGTCCACTGTTGTCCCATGTCTGTCGTTACACAAACATCATTGTTCGTCGCAGCGATGATAGTTTTAGGTGAACCCGGGACCACACAAAGCCCGTGGATATCAAGGCTACTGAGCCCTTCACTCCGCTCAACCCATGTCTCACCACCATCTGTACTCAGGCGCATTCCATCAATTTCAATCCCAGCATAGAGCGTCTGCGAATCTTCGAGATCAACCACAAAGGTTGTGACGCGCGGGATAATCGGAACCCCTTCGCATTCTTGTGCGAGATCAGCGTTGAGTTGCTTCCAGTTATTACCACCATCAGTGGATTTGAAAAGCGCAGAGGGACACGTACCCGCGTAGAGTGTGTCCGGTGTCTTTGAATCAATAGCGATCGCCCAAACCTCCGACTCATCCATCGGACTTGAGAGACGATGCCATGATTCAGCAGCATTGTCTGATCGGAAGATACCTTTCTCAGTCCCAGCATAGAGAATATCTGAATTACTTGGGTTAACCGCTATGGCGCGAACATCAGCTTCTGGAAAGAGCGCATTACTCGCCCGGTGCCATGTGTCTCCGTTGTCAGTACTGCGCCAGACGCTTTGTCCAATGGTTCCGGCATAAAGTGTAGGTTGCATTTTTTACTGTGGCCTCCTAAGTTGCCTTCCGAATGTAAAGCAAAGACAAATTATGCCATTTAAGGCATAATTTCATTTCGGGCAGGTTTATGGTTGATATGTGACTGAATTATACTACCTGTGCATCAAAAACATGAGCCTGCAACAACGGCGCAGGCGAATTTAAGAAATACACGCAAAAGTTCTAACGTACGCAATTTCTCCGCAAGGAACAATTAAAAACCTGCAACAACGGCGCAGGCGGGTCTACGCAAAGACACTTCAAAGAGCCAACCCACCTGACCGAACCGCAAGGTGTAATTAAAAATTAAAAATCGGTTAAGGATCCTGTACCAACAAGTCTTGAATCAAGCGAAACTTGATATACCACAGACTTCGGTGCTATCTCCGGTTCAAGAAGGAACGAGAATCGATACAAGCGGTTATCCTGTGGATTCTGTGTTATAAGATACATCGTTTGTGCTTCTCGGTAAAGTCGTTCCGTTTTGCTGTCAGAAAGCATTAGCGTTACAGTCGGCGTGAGTCCAACGAGAGGTTCAGCCGATTCAGCGATGATGTCCCAGTAACGCGGATGCACCGGATTCGGAAGTGCAGTGATTGTAAAGTTAATATGCGCACCTCGGGTTGCACTATACTGGTATGTCGAGTTGTGCGCTTGAAGATTGATTGATTCCGAATGCAAACTCGGAACAAGAAGCACCTCTGTAGCAGTATTCGCTAACACAAGGGAGCCAGCATTACCTGCTGACAATTTTATCTCCCTGATGTCAACACGACCAGTCTTATGAAATTCAATTGCATGAACAGCACTACTCGCTGGAGAACTACTTGAGAATCCAAGTGTTAACCCCTCGGCACCTCTAAAGCCGATATAGTCCGCCGAAAAATTATTCAGCTGTCCCTGCTGCGTGCCGCTCGGATAAGCGTAATGCCAGTGACGAGGCGCGAGAGAAAGACTGACAGCACGATACTCGGATAAATAGTTAGCCAATTTCCATTCAACAAAGATGTCAGAAATTGTTTGGGTTACCCCCCGAGATGAGAGGGCATCTGACATACCCGTGAGCGATGTGCCGCGATTTTGGACGATTTCCACAAGTGTCCCTATACCTCCGTACTGCTCGTGAAGATAGAGCATCCACAAGAAGGCAGCACCGTAGTGCGGAAGTGAGTCCGAATCTCCCTCCGGCCATGTTACAAGCGAGATAGACGGCATTCTTTCAAATGCCGATATATGTTCCTGTAGGGAATAACCGCAAACAAACGAGGCATACGTTGCACATCCCTCATCAACCCAGGTTACCTCTCTTGAATCATGATGCCAATTGAGAAGATGTTGAAATTCATGGGCAATAACACTGTGTGCTCTTTCACTGTTCGGGTTGAGCGGTTGCGTATCGATATATAGCATCTCCGCTTCATTACTACGAATAGGAAACCCTCGGAAACCCGGGTTCCGAAGTAAGCCCCGATTCTGATCCGCCGGATTGAAAAAACCCGCTGTGTAACGGTTTGCACCGCGGGCATCTTGAATATTGAGCAGAAGTAAGATAATTCTGCTATTTCCATCAATATCTGGTGGTGCTCCAAAGAACTTCGTCAACGTCGGGTAAATTCCTTGCTGTGGATTCGCTGGCGTGGCAGCGTCAAAAGCACGGATCATTGCCTGAACGGTTTCGGCGGTAACCCGTGTGTTCCACTCAGCCTCCTCAACGAAAACATAGCAGAAACTACCTACACCGCGTAGAACGGCGGAGACAGTGTACTGTTGCATGCTTCTAAAATCAGGGGCGAAGAAAGTTCGTTCTGTGCCAATTGGCAAAGCAGGCGCAGCAGGCAAGGCAGGCGCATTTGGCTGTTGGGTATCAGCTGCCGGAAACCGTTGGTTAAGAGGTTTTCGTCTAACAAAGTCCTCTTGCTGAAGACTGATCGCCGACTGCTGACGGCTATTTGATAGATGCGGTGTCCCGCAGATATATGCTGAACTGCTGTAGGGATACCCCAAAAGCAATAATGCTACAATCAAAAACTTCGCAAGCACACCACCAGCAAAGAACGGATGCGGACCGGTTGTCAATTGACTGACAACTATGTCTCTGAAAGCTGAAAGCCGAAAGGATCTTTGGTAGAAAAACCGCACTGACAACTATGCCTCCGATAACCGATAACTGAAATGAACTGCACTGACAATTATTCTTCTGATTGCTGACGGCTTCTTTCAAGTCTCTGGCGCAGTTCAGTGTTGTTTGGTTCAAGTAGGACGGCTTGCTCCAAAGTTTGCAGTGCCTTCTGTTTCAAGCCCTTCCCAAGATAAGCGTCAGTGAGATGCAAGAGGATTTCAAGTGTATCGGGCAAATAGTGGAGAGCCTGCTCCAAATTTTCTATCGCGGCATCAAGTTTCCCCTGTTTAAAGTAGATGAACCCCAAACTATCAAGATATGCTCCAGATTTCGGGACGCTTTTAAGCGCACGGCGAACCAAAGCTGCGGCTTCATCTAAATTAATTCCCTGCTCGGCATACAGATATCCTAATGCGTTGTAGGCATCCGGCAATTCTTCTTCAGTAGATAACTCGATTGCCCTGCGGAGATAAGTTTCTGCGCGTTTCACATCGTCTTGCATCTGATACGCCATCCCTATACCAGACAGCGCAGGGACATATTTATCATTGACATCCAGAATCTTCGTGAAAGTCCTTACAGCTTTCCGGGGCGCATTGAATTTGATGTAAATTTGCCCGAGGGTGTAGCGCGCGTCTTGGATGCGTCTGGCTAATTCAATGCGTTCTCTACTTCTTGTCCGCAAACCGCTGCGAGTCCGTTTTACTTGTTCCTCCAGCAAATTGATTGCACGCATAATATGGAATTCAGACCGCTCAAAATCATTTTGTGCCTGATATGCGAGACTAATGCCGTGATGTGCTTCAATTTCATAGCCATTAACATTACGTGTAGTGCGTTCTTGGGCACTGTTAGTTTCCGACTGTTCTTCAAGCGGCGACAAAATAGAGAGAAAAGTCTTTATAGCTGCAGGATAATCGCCGGTTTGAAGATAGAGTTGTCCGAGACGATTTCTCTCACTTTTCTGTCCCGGTCGAATAGTGACGACTCTTTCATAGGACTGCAAAGCCTCATCAAGCCGGTTTTGCCTTTCATAAAGTTCAGCAAGCTCCTTATGATATTGGCCTTCATAAGGCATAATGCGTGTAAGTGCCTTGAAGGACGAAATTGCAAGTTCAATATTGCCGAGATCCCGCGCCATGCTGCCACGGTAGCGATGCGCCATGTCGTGGTCTGGATCTAACTCAACCACGCGGCTTAGAATATCAAACATCTCCTTTTGCTCTTGTAGGAGATTAGGTATGTTGCCACTTCTATTCCGTTCCATATAATTAATGAATCGGTGCGTCTCGATTTGGGCGAGGACCCATGTTGCTTTTATATTTTCAGGATTAAACTTAATGGCTATTTTAGCATCCTCTTCAGCACCTGTGGTATCCTGCAATTTCGGAAATCGAAGTGACGCACGCTCGGCATAAATAAAACTTATCTCGCGTGGAGATAGAAGCCCTTTTTCGACGATAGTGGAGGTGTCATCAATTTCCTCGATTAAGGCATCGTAGAGGGCTTTGCTTTTCGGAATATTTCGTTCCGCTGTCCTGTGGTATGCTGCCCACATTAGGCTCGTATAGAGTTCTACGACGCGAGTCAGATCAGCGTTTAATTCTGCATCAGCATCGCGGAGTACCACCAACTCAGGTGTCTCACCTCCGGTTTGAGCCTGCAAGTTGGAACCCAAAGAGAGACATATTGCGGTTAAAACAACAAGAATCAAGAGCGACATATTGCTCCGCTGGAGCAAAGGATTTCCTTGTTGATAGGTAAAATGTTTCATCGTTTATTCCTTAAAGCGTCTCCTTGTATCTGGCGTGATATGTCTATAGTAGGGAGGATGAGAGTTCGATCTTTGCTGCGTCAACAAGTTTTTCGTCTGTTTGGAGTGCCATTATTCGCACCCCTTGGGTGTTGCGCCCGATACGTCGTATATCCCCGACCGCTGTTCGGGTAACATACCCGTTTGAACTAATGAGGACAAGTTCATCAGCATTTGTGACGCGCTTTGCAGCAACAACTGCTCCGTTTCGGGCAGATTTCCCGATGGCGATAATACCTTTCCCGCCGCGTTTCTGTGAACGATACGCGGAGACAGCCGTTCGCTTACCGTATCCATTTTCTGTAACAATTAGCAGAGTATCGCTTCCTTTTCTTTTTCCTTTTGGAGCACTTTTCTCATCTGCTTCAGACGATTCACTGTTAACAATGACCATCTGTGCGACGAAGTCATCGTCACTTAGGCCGATTCCCCGCATGCCCCGCGTATTGCGTCCAAGAGGTCTAACGTCTTTCTCGCTGAAGCGTATGGCAACACCTTTGTGGGTAACGAGGATAACATCGGAATTGCCGTTTGTTACCTGTGCGCCGATCAGTTTATCGCCATCATCAAGGTTAACAGCAATAATACCGCTTGATAGCGTGTTCTCAAACCTGGAAAGTCCTGTCTTTTTGACAATACCCTGCTGTGTCGCCATGAAGACAAATTCATCCGATGTAACCTCTGCAACTTCGCCAGCATCAGCGGCATCAGCCCCCTCAACTTCTTCAACTTCTTGATTGGCGACCTTCGGACGGACTGTAACATAGGCTGTGATGTTTTCACCCTGTGATAAACGAAGCAGGTTCACTACAGCACGTCCGGCTGACTGACGACTGGCTTCAGGAATTTGATGGACTTTCAGCGTATAACATTTGCCCATATCTGTGAAAAACAGAATGCTCTGGTGGGCAGTAGCGACAAAGATATGTTCCAGAAAATCGCCATCCTTTGCCGCAGCACCTCTGATTCCTACCCCACCGCGATGCTGCTTCCTATAGGTGTCCATAGGTAGACGCTTGATGTAGCCAGCATGTGATAGTGTGACCACCATCTCCTCATCAGCAATCAAATCTTCGATTTCAAATTCTCTTACCTCACCCGTAATTTCGGTACGGCGTTCATCACCGTATTTTTCTTTCAGGGCTTCAAGTTCCGTTCGGACAATATCCGTTACCAATGTTTCGTCGGCAAGAATCGCGCGAAATTCAGCGATCTGATCAAGGATTTCCGTATATTCATCGTGAATTCGTTGACGTTCCAATCCTGTCAACTGACGGAGCGTCATAGTGAGGATTTCCCTCGCCTGTTGCTCGGTGAGTTGATAAGTGTCTCGGAGTTCCTGTTCCGCCGCTTGCGGTGATTCTGCTGTTTGAACGAGTTCGATAATCGCTTCGAGGTTTTGTAGTGCTAAGAGATACCCCTCTAAGATGTGGTTCCTGCGTTCGGCACGTGCAAGTTCAAATTCTGTCCGCCGCCGAATTACATCCTTTCGGTGCTCAAGATAGCGGCGAACGATTTCCTCAAGTGTTAAAATCTTCGGAAGCCCCTCTACGAGGCAGAGAAGACTCGCACTGAAATTCACCTGCATTTGTGTGTGCTTATACAGTTGATTCAGGATAACTTGCGCAATTTCGCCGCGTTTAAGGGGTATGACGATGCGAATCTCTTGGTCTGATTCATCCCGGATGTCAGCAATTCCAGTAATAGTTTTACTGACAACCAATTCATACATCCGCTCTAACAAATGATTTTTCTTTACCTGATACGGAATTTCCGTTATGATGATCTGTTCTCGTTCCGACCCGCGTATGGAAACTCTTTCTATGATTGCCTTGGCACGGGTAGTGATGCTGCCCCTGCCAGTGGTATACATCTGCTCAATACCACTCGTACCGACGATAATACCGGCGGTAGGGAAATCGGGTCCAGGGATGTGTTCCATAAGGACTTCCGAAGTGGCATCTGGATCCGTGAGCTTATGAAGCAGCGCGTCAACTACCTCAGTGAGATTATGCGGCGGTATACGGGTCAGGTAACCAACACCTATACCTGTTGTGCCATTGATGAGCAGATTCGGTAATAACCCTGGAAGCACTGTCGGTTCTTCAAGGGAGTCTTTGTAATTGGGCTGGAAATCAACCACCTGCTTTTCAATGTCAGCGAGCATCTCGGCGGCAATAACAGAAAGGCGACATTCGGTGTACCGCATCGCACCCGGCGGATCGTCATCAATACTTCCAAAGTTGCCCTGTCCATCCACTAATGGGTATCGCGTGCTAAAGGGTTGTGCTAATCCAACAAGCGTACCATAAATGGGACCATCGCCGTGTGGATGATAGTTCTTCATCACCTCCCCAACAACAGCAGCGCATTTGTCATAAGGCCGATTTGCAGTGAGATTTATCTGACCCATCGCGTAGATAATCCGACGAGTACTCGGTTTAAGACCATCACGGACATCAGGTATTGCCCGGTTGGTGTTGACACTCATCGCATAGGTGAGATACGATGTCGTCAGTTCGTTTTCTATGTTGCGTTCTTGGATGTTTTCCATTCTTTTAACTTTCCTTGCGGTTCGGTGAGGTAGGTTTGGATATTGAAGTGCCTTTACGTATATCCGCCCTCCATTACATTACGGGCTACGGTTTTTGTATTATCTGGGACTTACGCAGGTTGCTCTTTTGTAGCATGATGCACGTCGCATGAATCAACGGTATGAATGCCGTGTGGCATTCACCGGGGCGAGTACGCCGCAAACCTGTTAGGTTGTGCCACGAGAAGGTCTGTGTTTTTTTAGAGTTTACCCTCTAATGGAGCGTCATATCGTCAAAATTACGTAAATCCTGTTATCTTTAATTTTATTACCAAACCGCGTAGCCTGCAACACCGGCACAGGCGGATTTGAGAAACGGACGCAAAAGTCCTAACGCACGCAATTTCTCCGCAAGGTATAATTAAAATATTAGGCACCGTATAAATCAAGATTTACCTGAGTTCCATAACGTTCTATGAATTTACGTCGGGGTTCAACGGTATCCCCCATGAGTAGTGTAAAGACACGGTCGGCTTCGACGGCATCTTCAAGCGTTACCCTGAGAAGAATACGTTCGTCTCGACGCATAGTTGTATCGCGTAACTGCTCAGCGTTCATCTCTGCTAAGCCTTTATATCGGGTAATAGTGAGTCCGCGGTGTTCTATCTCGAAGAGGTGTTGCACAAGCGAAAAGATGTCACTTACTTGATAGGTCTCTCCACTTTCCGACTGAACACTGAACAATTTTTGGTGCTCTAATGCCGCTGGATCATTTGCCCCTTCCGAGGAAAGGAAATCCGTGTTTTGGATGTCAAACTCAGCAAGTTTTTCCAGTTCACGCCGTAATTCGTGGTGCCATGTCCGTGGAGCAGGATCCGCGATACTCGGTCTACTAACGACCTCATCGGTTTCACTGTGCTCAGCATCTCCAAGAAACGTCGTTTGAGGACTCGTGGAGACTACGTTTTCGGGAGTTTCCTGTTCTGTAGTTAGCGGATCATCCACCTGAATAGGGGACACATTAAGCATTTCAAGGAGTCTGTCTACATTATCGGAGGTGTCCGTTGAACTTGGGGAAACCTCGCTTCCGAAATTTGAGACCGGGGCATTGCTCCGTTTGATTTGATCGAGGAGACTTTGAATATTGCGAACAGAACCGGCGATAGTTCGATACTCTGATGCCGTGTAAGGCGTGCCCCTCCGAGAGTTTGTTATCTGCACAGTGTCAAGTGCCAAGGTGAGAAGATAATCTTCCATTTCCTCATCGTCTTGCAAGTATTGTGAATTTCTACCTTTTCTGACTTGGTAGAGCGGCGGTTGGGCAATGTAGAGATGTCCGGAGGCGATGAGTTCAGGCATCTGCCGGAAGAAGAATGTTAAGAGCAACGTTCGGATGTGAGCACCATCAACATCAGCATCCGCCATAATGATAATTTTGGCGTAGCGGAGTTTTTCGAGAGTGAATTCTTCAGCACCGATCCCTGTTCCTAACGCAGTAACAATATCAATGACTTGGGCATTTTTGAGAATTTTGTCAAGTCTTGATTTATCTACGTTGATGCCTTTACCTTTGAGCGGGAGCACGGCTTGGTTCTGCCGATCCCTTCCTTGTTTAGCGGTACCACCGGCAGAGTCTCCTTCCACGAGAAAAAGTTCAGTTAAAGCGGAGTCACGTTCAGAACAATCAGCAAGTTTTCCGGGCATAGAAGCGGAGTCAAGAACACTTTTGCGGCGGATAACTTCACGTGCACTGCGGGCGGCTTCGCGGGCTTGCGCGGCTTGAATCGCTTTTTGGATGATGCGTTTAGAAACAGCAGGGTTTTCCTCCAAGAGCACTTTGAGCCGGGAGCCAACGAAACTCTGGACGATTCCTTCGACCTCTGTATTTCCGAGTTTCGACTTGGTCTGTCCTTCAAATTGCGGATCGGGGACTTTGACGCTGATGACCGCAGTCATTCCTTCACGGATGTCTTCGCCGTTGAGATTTATCTTGACGCTCCGCAGGAGGTCGTTGGCAGTGGCATGCGTTTTGAAAGCGCGGGTGACAGCACTCTTAAAACCGCTTTCGTGAAACCCACCTTCAGTGGTACGAATGTTGTTGGCATACGAACTAATATTTTCTGTGTAGGTCGTATTGAACTGAAAGGCGACTTCTACTGCGATCTCTGATTCGACACCCTCTATGTAAATAGGATCGGAATGCAAGACTTCTTTGTTTTGGTTATGGTAGGTAACGAAGGAAGCAAGTCCACCATCGTATTGAAAAGCAAGGGGTTCCGAATTTTCATCATCGCGAGTGTCGTGAAATTGGATGCGTACGCCTTTGTTTAGGAAGGCGAGTTCTCTCAGCCGGTCCCGAAGGATTTCGTGCGAAAAGTCGAGCGTGTCGAATATCTCGAAATCGGGCATAAATGTGGTCTGGGTGCCTGTTTTTCTGCTTTTACCCGCTTTTCCTACAGGTGTCTGTGGAATACCACGCGCGTAGCGCTGTTCGTAAACTTGGCCACCTTGGTAAACTTGAACGTGGAGCCATTCGGAGAGGGCATTGACACAAGACGCACCGACACCGTGCAAGCCACCAGCGGTTTGGTAGCCGACCTGTTCTCGACCATCAAATTTACCACCAGCGTGCAGTGTAGTCATAACGACCTCAAGGGCAGAGACTCCTGTTGCGTGGGTATCAACAGGAATGCCTCGACCATCATCAGTAACGGTTACACTGCCATCGCGATGGAGCTTAACTTCGACTTGTGTCCCGTAACCGGCACCGATTTCGTCTATGGAGTTGTCAACCAATTCTGTGACGAGGTGGTGTAATCCAGCGGGACCGGTGCTGCCGATGTACATACTTGGACGTTTTCTGACAGCCTCAAGTCCTTCAAGGATTTGTATATCGCTTGCCGTATATGTGCGTACTTTTTTTGGCATCTTTAATTATGATCCCTCGCTGTGAATTTACCCTAACGGGCATGGTTTGCTTTTTTGCTTTACAGTAAGAATTTTTAGGGGCGTTGGTACCTATGTTGGGAAATACCTTGCGTACTTCCTTAACAAACTTAACGTAAGTGATAACAGTCCGTTACTTTACACGTAATTAAAAGGGGCGTTAACACGGACGCTAATGATTGATTTTCCGCTCATTGTAGTAAAGGTATTATATCATTTTATGGTGCTTTTTGTCAAGGGAAAAATGCACTTTTTCGCACAATACACACGGGACAAATCCAAATCTGGAACTATTGAAATTGTCAAGGTTTGTCCTTGCTTTGTGTCGTAAACAATTGCCATAGGGATTTTTTGAGTTCTGCGTCCTGCACGCTTGCGAGAGTTTGCTCAATTTCCTCTAACTGTTCAGGTGTGACTTCTTGGTCGGTGTTGCCAATAATAGAATCTTCTGTTGATGTTTCTGGGCTTGGGGGCCGGTCTTCAGTTTCATCAGATTCCGCCGTGTGGACTTGGTGTATTTCTATCCGGAGGTCCGTCAGAACGGGTTTTCCTAATTCAGCGTTTATGTCGGCTATAATTTTCGGTTTGTGGAACGACAGCGCTGTCCTATAAGCAGGGTATTCTGTGTAAATTTTCAGGATACCATTCGACAGCGATACGGGTACGGTTTTTGTAGCAAGTGGCGCGCCAAGATACTCCCGCCAGAGACCGAAGACTTTCTGTTCCAGTATCTTCGGCTCAAGGTCGTGTGTTCGGATGAGTTCACTGAGAAGATAGCGTAGGTTGTGAGTTTTGTCCATGCTATACATTGGGAGCACAGTCTATCTGGGCATTCTCTACTGTTAAAACGTTTGGTTGGTTGAGATGTTGCACGAGGGGTTCGGCGCGGGTCGCAGTAATGAAGGTTTGCGCACTCAGATTTTGGAGGACGTTTAATAGGTATTCTGTTCGCTTGTAATCTAATTCTGAAGTGACATCATCCAGAAGGACAATCGGATCCTGTCCCGTCACAGCTCGGATTAATTCTAACTCTGCGAGTTTAAGTGCTAATGCTATCGTCCGTTGTTGACCCTGAGACCCGTAGGCGCGCGCTCCCTCTCGGAATACTCCGATTTCAGGTTTTACAAATGGATTTTGACTGTGGAATTCCTCATGATCCATCTCCTCTTTCTCAGCGTCCGCGACTTCGGCGTAATTTTCGTTTCCGAGATCAAAACCGGGTGTTCCAGACGCGTTCTCCAGTTCGATGAGAAAATCGTCGCGATGCGGTCCGATGAGGGTTGTGCCTCTCTGCAAATCTGCCCCGCGCGATGCATTTAAAGTTGCATCGAAATGCGCTGCTATCTCGGTTTCAGTTTTGGTCTCAAGGAACCCAATTTCTGGTTCGCCGATTGGATTTTCAGTATCCTCATCCTCTTTACTATTTGTATTATGCCTTAACGTATTTTTTCCTACTGATGCGGAAAAATACGTCAATGCGAGGCTTTCTTTGCCACCAGTAAGTTTTTGATGATTTTGCATGGCATAGACTTTTAATTCGTGAAAAATTTCTAACCGCTTTATGATAATTGCAGTACCATGTGCAACTAAAAGTTTGTCCCAGACATCTAACTGTACCGCATCTGCTAACGTCGTACGAATTTGCTTAAGCAGTTCATTTCGTTGCCTGAGAACCAGTCTATATTCCTGCAAATTTTTTAAGTAGATACTGTCGATTTGTGAAATGAGCAAGTCCAAAAACCTTCGGCGTTCTGCGGGTCCGCCCTTCACCAATACCAGTGATTCTGGCGAGAAAAGCACCGCGTTAAACTGCCCAATCCATTCAGAGCGTTTCGTTTGCAGTACCCCATTCTTTTTTAGTTTAAACTGTCCACGCGCGCGCTTCATCACCTCAAGCGACATGACATCGTTACTACTGTTTCCCAACGTTCCTCTCAGATAAAATCCTGTTTCGTTGTGCCGAATGAGTTCACCATCGCGAGTTGCTCGGTGTGATTCAGCAGTACAAAGAAAATAGATTGCTTCAAGGAGGCTTGTTTTCCCTTGCGCGTTGCCACCAATAATTAGATTGACAGGCTTGGAAAAACTCACTTCGCAATCGACATAGTTACGGAAATTGCGGAGAACAATATTGTTGAGCAGCATTTGTTTTAGGTGAAAGTTTCCTTCATTGTTGAGTCCTGTTTGAAAACTTTGGTGGGTTTTGTTTGATAATTCTTATTAAGTTTTGATAGTTTTCATTAAGTTTTGTTTGATAATTTTTGAGTTATCCACAATCCCTAATATTAGTACTAATTACGATATATATATTATATACAATATGTAGTAGCAGTAGTAGGGGCTGTGGATAAGTGGATAACTCGCTTAAACCCTTGTGGCCATTGAATTTAGCCTGTGGATAACCTGTGGATAACTTTTTGACTTATCCACAGGTTATCCACAGGCACGAAAGATTTGTAGTTTATCCACAAGTTATCCACAAGTTATCCACAGGGGTTAACAGAGTTATCCACAGGTTATCCACAAGTTATCCACAGGTTTAAGGTACACCACAAAACTAAAAAAAGGGATGAATTAGAACTGAAAATTGGAAATTTGGGACGACAGCACCGGCAGATTTCGTTAGCGGAATTGATCGAGTAATAGGGTAATGGTTTGTCGCTCTTCGCCATCTGCCGCAAGGATTTTTTCTATCTGTCTGCAGGCATGGATGACGGTGGTATGGTCGCCCCTATTAAACGCTTGGGCGATATTGGAATATGACATTTGCGTCAGTTCTCTACACATATACATAGCGATCTGACGCGGTTGCACCAATTCTCTTGTCCGTTTCTGAGAGACGAGATCCTCTGTTTCGATGCCAAAGTAATCAGCGACAGCTGTTTGTATGGCTTTTGATGTGGCAGTTCTTGTATGTTGAATGGGTAAAGGGGTCCCGACATCACTCAGTACCTGCCGCGCGAAATCCAAAGTCAAGTCTTCTTTGAGTATTGTCGCCTGTGCAATGAGCCGCACAAGAGTACCTTCCAATTCTCGGATGTTGGTTGTGACCACTCCAGAGATGTAACTGAGCACATCGTCAGAGAGGTTATCCAGCCCTTGGTCTCGGCATTTCTGCCGGAGAATAGCGATACGTATTTCGTATTGTGGCATGCTAATTTCAGCGACCATGCCTGATTGAAACCGGGATTGGAGGCGTTCTTCAAGGTTTTCGAGGTTGTCTGGTGTCCGGTCACTGCTCATGACTATCTGGTTTTGATTCATATGAAGGGCATTAAAGGTATTGAAGAACTCCTCTTGTGTACCCTCCTTAGCTTGTAAGAACTGTATATCATCAATCAAGAGCATATCCGTGGTTCGGTATTTTGCCCGGAATCCTTGTGCTGATCCGCGGTTGACAATCGACTCAACGTACTCGTTCATAAAGGTTTCTGATGTGACGTAGAGGACTTTCTTATCGGGTTGGTATGCCAAAAGTCGATTACCAATAGCATGTAGCAGATGGGTTTTTCCTAACCCCACGCCGCCATAGATAAAGAGCGGGTTATAGTCACGCCCAGGGTTTTCTGAAACAGCTAAGGCTGTCGCGTGACAAATCATATTGCTGGAACCAACGATGAATCTATCGAACCGATAGTTAGGATTCAATCCCGTCTCGTTTTGTGTTGATGGTGTAGGGGCATGAGTGTCGGATGACCGGCTTGAATCAGGCAATCGATTAAAATGCTCTTCGTTCTGCGTTTCTTCAAGATCTTCACTGTCTTCGGACATGGGTTCGTCCACGGTAAGGATGAGGGCACATTGTGCCCCGATCAGTGTCGCTAACACCTGTTGGATGTCAGCACGAAAACGCTCCTCAATCCTGGCACGCGTGTACGCGGATGGGACAGCTATATTCAGGGCATCCGCTGTAATTGAAAGCGGGACGGCTTGGTGCAGATAGACATCCTGCCTCGCTGTCTCGCTGAGTTTTTCTAAAATTTCCAGCCAAATTTCGTTGGGGGTGTGCCGCATGAGCATATTTCCTGTAAGAAATTATGATGATAAAGTCATGAATATCATTTTTATGAATTATAAGAAATATCGTATCATTATATTACAGAAATGTCAACATCTTTTGTAGAAAACTTTTTTTCGTTTTACAATTTATGTTGCAATCCCCGCTGAAAAAATATTCTGGACTGAAATCAAAATTTCACCAAGTTGATTTTTAAATTTAGACAGACACGCAGCACAGAAGGTGGTAAAAAATTTGACAAACATCGATAAATGAGGTATCATTTTAAAGCCAAAAGTAACATCATTCTGATTTTTTTAACCTGCAATTTCACCAAAAGCCTGCTCGTAATGGAATGGAGAGCAGTCCAAGAGGTCATAATTAAAAAGACATGAAGCGCACATATCAACCGCATCGTCGGAAACGGAAAAATAAACTCGGCTTCCGGAAACGGATGTCCACGCGGCATGGAAGGCAAACGATTGCGCGCCGCCGCGCCAAGGGACGGAAAACCCTGAGTGCCTAAAAGTGGTTATCGGTTCGGGATGCTATGCAATTCTTTCCTCTGAAAACCGAAAACCATTTCTCTGGTCGGGTGTTTGTAGCAGTGACTGAAATAATGTGTTATTTAGATAGAGGCACGTATCTGGCTTGTGAAAATTAACTTCAACGTTGTAGCCCGTAATGTAATGGAGGGCGGATTCTCTGAAAGGAAGGTCAAATTTCAAGCCTACGTTGTTTAACCGCAAGGTAAAATTAAAAAAGGTAAAATTAAAAGATGCCGCGGACTTTTAAACTTCCTCACTTCTATCACAGTCCGGTTATTTCTGTCGTTAAACATGCCCGCCGAGAAACCGATGTCCGAAAGCGAGATCTTTCACCAACTTTATTGGACTTCGGACCTGTCCGCTTTAAAATCGCCCGCCATTTTGGGTTCTGCTACGGTGTTGAAAATGCTATTGAGATTGCATATCAGGCGTTAGCAGAAAACCCGGACAAACGCATCTTTCTACTCTCCGAAATTATTCACAACCCGCATGTCAACGAAAACCTGAAAGAGCGCGGAGTCCAATTCCTGATGGATACCGCCGGGACACCCCTGCTCCCTTTCGATATTTTAATGCCTGACGATGTTGTCATCGTTCCTGCCTTTGGGACAACTGTTGAAGTCGAGCAGGCTCTTAAAGCGCGCGGTGTTACGCTGACGGCATATAATACGACGTGTCCGTTTGTTGAAAAAGTTTGGCGACGGAGTGAGGAAATCGGCAAGCAAGATTACACTGTCGTGATTCACGGAAAACGCTACCATGAAGAAACCCGAGCGACATTTTCCCATGCCCAAGCAGACGCACCTGTTGTCGTAGTTCGTGACCTTTCGGAGGCACAAGCTTTAGCCAAGGTGATATCGGGTGAAGAGGATGCCGCGTTTTTCTTTGAAAAGTTTGCAGACCGGTTCTCTCCCGGTTTCGATCCCACTGTCCACCTCAAGCGCATCGGTGTTGTCAACCAAACAACAATGCTTGCCACCGAAACGCAGGCAATTGCCGATCTGCTACGTGAGGCAATCCGGACGAGGTATGGGGACGCGGAGGACGCTGAGATAGGGGCACATTTCGCCGATACCAAAGACACGCTCTGTTATGCCACGAAGGAGAACCAAGACGCAACGCTCGCTCTCATTGCTGATGGTGGTGACATTGCAGTGGTCGTCGGGGGCTATAATTCATCGAATACAAGCCATCTTGTCGAGCTTTGCCAACAACGGCTCCCTACCTATTTCATTCGAGATGCAGACGAGCTCCTGAGCCCTAAAGAGATTCGACACCTTGCGTTGGAAACGAAACAGGTGAAGACCACAAAGGATTGGCTTTTTCCAAAAAGCAGTCAGAAAGATAGCCATCGGCAGTCGGCAGTCGGCAGTCAGAAAGATAGCAGTCGGCAGTCGGCAGTCGGCAGTCAGAAAGAGAAAGAAAGAAATCTCTTTGTCTTACCGAAAGCCGAAAGCCGAAAGCCGAAAGCCACTCCCACTGATATTGTATTGACTGCTGGTGCCTCTTGCCCTGATGTGTTACTGGACGAGGTATTGCAGAAGATCGTCGGCTGGTTTCCGAATACCCGCTCCGTAGAGGAAGTCCTCAAGAGTTATCAACATGAATGTTAGCATGGCTGAAACGGTTTCTTTTAAAATTGACACTTATGGTGAAGTTTTATCTGTGGCCAGATCCCAGAACCAAGAAAGCCCTCGAGAGTTTTTTGGAAGAAAAGGAATCTAATTATCCAAGCAGCACGCAAATTGTGAGGTGAACCCAATGAAGATTTTCAACACTGTCGTCAGTTTTTTCATTTTCATCACGTTACTCTCGAGTTGCGGTCTGACGCGCGTGAAAAATATAAATAAGTCCCTTCCGAGTGCAAAAACCATCAATGAGAAACAGGTGACTCCTAAAGAGGATTTCATCATTGGTTTCAATCCGTTAAACGATGATCCAGATAACCCGAGTCCACACAATCCCCTCGTCAAGAAGTTCGGGGATATTCCTGAAGTCCGCACCTATATCCGATTCAAGCGAAAACTTCATAACGTAGGGCTAACCATTGATGAGGGAATAGAACTCTATACGGCAGAAGTACGTCTCTATCCCTCGGATGCCGCAAAGGCTGCGCTCAAGGATTTGATAAAGGACAAAGAACGCTCCGAAAGACACGGACTCGATATGGATGCGATTGTCATAAGCATTGTAGAGGATGAGAAAGAAAATAAAGAGACGGATTAATATCCATCAACAATGTTCAACCTCTCAACGCTACTCAAATCTATATAATTGAAGAATATCTTGATGTGCAGCGAGTCTTGGTTTGTGGACATGTCATCTTAGATGATATCACAATTTATCTGCATGTGGTCTGTGAATATGCCCATCCGGTCTATATTGAATTTGTGACTGTGTATATTCCGGATGCGGTTCAATGGGAACCTCCAACCTTCAAGCGTCGGAGACGCAAAAGGAGATAATTTATGACACACAAACCGACTCCAATTTGTACCCAACACGACACAGAAAAAGTGTGGCAGCAGACCGTATTTGAATATAGCGAGGATGGCATATCTGTCCGAGTACAAAATGTCTGGGCATGGGTTTGTCCCAAAGATGGAGAAGCCTCTTTCACGCCGGAGACGGTAGATGCCTTGATTGATACAGTCAAAGAACTTGTTGATACCGCCAAACGTGCCAAAAAGCGGAGCCCAGCGTTAACGGACTATGCCGTCGCTGTTGGATAAAATCATTTGCGGTTACCATCCTCCAAATTTTGATGTCGGTGCTCCAAATCCGTCTTAACTCCAAAGCAACCGCGTCTATCTCCGAGCCCAGAGTGCACCCCAACTTCATAACATCCGTGTCTCGGGTTCCTCGAAAGCGTTGGGTTTCACTTCATATTTGCGAAATGGAGGGCGTATAGAGCAGACGCAACTTTTCTTTCAATCCGAAGGTCTCTGATATGACCCGTTCAACCCAACCTACTCAGAGGTTTTTATCTTACATCGCCACGTGCCTTGGCTTGCATGAATGTCTGAGTTTTGCGTGTTTCAGGGATATTCGGTTTTTGGTGAGCGTTTGATGACTTGATTAACCGACAACTTCTAACACATCCAAGAGGACGGATGTCTGGGACGGTTTACCGACGCTAATCCGGACGTGGTCTTGTAAGCGGGGTGTGTTAAAATATCGGATAAGAATGCCTCGTTCAGCTAATGCCGCTTTCAATCCGGCTGCATCTCTTCCAACGACCCTTGAGAGAATGAAGTTCGCCTCACTCGGATAAGGCTCTAAGAAATCGAAATTTCGCAATGCGGAATAGAGCCGTTCGCGCTCCTCCACAATTTTCCTGATATTCTCTTGTAGGTGACGGACATCTGACAGCGAAGCCACTGCCGCGGCCGACCCAGCGACGTTTACGTTGTATGGCTGCTTAATCTTCAACAGGTGCGAAATTATCCATTCGGGGAAGATACCGTAGCCTACCCGCAACCCCGCAAGTCCTGCCCACTTACTAAACGTCCGAAGCACGATCAGGTTTTCATGTTGTAGAACCCAGTCTGCACGACTGCCTCCAGCGAATTCGATGTAGGCTTCATCTAATACGACAATGAGTGGCAACTGGAGCAATTGCTGAAGACACGCATCGCTGAGAACACTGCCGTCAGGGTTGTTCGGGCTTGTAATAAAGAGGATTTTGGCGTTTCTGTAAGGGCTGGGTGACCCAGCCCCTACGATCTTAACAACTTCTTCGGTATCTAAGGAAAAATCGGCTTTTCGTTCGACATCAATAACTTTTCCGCCGTTAAGTTCCGTGTCGAAACGGTACATCCCGAATGTTGGCGGACAGTTGATGACGGCATCTCCAGGACTGACGAACAGTCGAACGATGAGATCAATCAGTTCATCTGCACCCTGCCCGGCGATGATATGCGTCGCATCAATGCCTGTGTACCGACTCAGTGCTTGACGGAGCGCAGTGCTGTCCGGATCTGGATAGATGTGATAATGCTTTTCATCGGCAATGGCGCGATAGACGGAAGGCGCGGGACCATAAGGATTCTCGTTTGCATCAAGTTTTATGATGTCTTCAGCGGGGATGCCAAGGCGTTTACTCAGGACATCGAAAGGCACAATCGGCGTATAGGGTGCCATATCCGCGATGTCTGAACGAACGAGGTTTTGATAGTGAGTTTTGGTTGACATTTTTTGATGGCTGTCGGAAACCGTCGGCAATCAGCAATCGATAGGAGATACGCTTGTGGTTGTCGCGAGAATCTCTCTACCGATTGCCGAAGACCGATAGCCGATGGCTATTCTATTGGGTTGGGGTGGGTGAAGTCCGGACCTCAACTGCTTTCGGTGTCAACGCGCCGATGGGTGTTTCACCTTTGAGGACCCGCACAAAATCGTCCACGGTCATGTCCGCCACGCGTAAGTTGGAATCTATCGTTCTTCCTGCGATATGCGGTGTGTGAACAACGTTGTCCCGATTACGAAGTTCATCGTCAACGGGAACCGGTTCGATATCGTAAACGTCGAAGGCACCAGCGAGTTCGTCTTTCACGAGGCGTTCTCGTAGTGCGTCCATATCAACAGCAAAGGCGCGCGTAATCACGACAACCAAACTCCCTTTCTTTAGGTGATAGATCCGTTCTCGATTCAGCAGATGTTTGGCTGAAGGTGTCGGTGGGACTGCTACGAAAACGATATCGGAGCTATCGGCGAGTGTGTCCATATCGGTGCGTTGCACATTCCATTCTTGGAGAAGTTCGTCCGATACATACGGATCGAAGCCGCTCACCGTTGCACCGAAGACACTGCACCATTTTGCGATTTTTCCGCCAATTTGCCCGAGTCCAATAACACCTATCCGTTTCGTTCCGAGATCGCCGTTGACGAAATCGGGGTCGTCACAGAACTGATGTGCGGCAGGGAGTTTATCCAAGGGAGCACCGCTTTCACGTGCGTTGAGCGAACCCCACATCGGGTTCTCCCAATCCCACAGTTTTTCGCCATGTGCCATCCGCAGATGCCACTGTGCTGTCCGGCGTAGCGAGGACAACGCGAGACCAAAGGCACATTCCGCTACAGATTGCGACCACGCGCGCGTCGATTCAATCACAGGAATGCCGCGTGCCTGAAGTGCCTGATATGGAATCCCGTGTCCAGAGTTGTCGGTCATCGCTCCGAAGACTTTCAGGTTTGGGGCTGCCGCGATACAGTCTTCGGTCAGATTTCCGCCGAAGTGGGATATGCCGATGGTTTCGCTTAAGTCGACCTGTTCGTGAATCGGGTCTCGGCTCTCTGTGTTGAGGACGAGTGTTACACCTAATTCTTCTAATCGACGCACCATCTGCTCGTGTACGTAGGGCCAAGAAATTTCTAAATTGGGGTGACGTGTGAATACAAATTCAGGACTTGCCATAATAGTGATCAGTTGTCAGTTGTCGGTTGTCGGTTACGTCTCCTGTGACGTGAGCATCTTCCAATAAACTTTCAACCCCTTCTCCCTTTCTCAGTGTTAGGTTATCGTTATCAAGAGCTTCTTTAACCGATAACTGATAACTGATAACCGATAGCCAATTAACGATGAATGCGCAGATGGGGACCCGTCGGGTATCTACCCATGCGTGCACCGTAGAGGGCAAACCCCCCTTTCGCTGCAGCATCTGCTTTCACTTCATATCGGACTGTTAATGTGTCTGCCTCGTTCTCAAAAACAACGGGCGGATCTACCTTAACTCTATAAAGATAACCATAGGTGCCGGGTTGCCCGTGGATGTAAGAGAGCACACCGCGCGCATCCGCAGGACAGTCGGGGATGCGGATCGTCGCGATTTCAACGCCGTTGACAGAGATCGTCACGTCAGATGGATGTTTGTCAGGTTCCGTTTGACGCGCACCACCGTTTGTGCTGGAGGCTTCAAAAATCAATTCCATCTCCGCGGAATTTGTTGGATCGATCCGTTCTGTCAACGAAATCTCATATTCTACATAACCGCTTCCCTCTGCGGAAAACAGGTGTTTATTCAAAAATCGGGAATCGCCCGAATCATATTCAGAAGCCCCTCCTACAAGAGCCCAAGACGATTTGGACACGTTTCCAGGGGGGTAGTTTATACTCACCACCCCTGAATCGCTTCGGACTTCGGGGTTAGAAACCCCTCCTACAGGGACTTCGGGGATACAATCCCCTCCCACATGCTCGAAGTTGATGAAATTACGGGCGACAACAGCACCAGAGCCATCTGTTACCCAGACGTGGAGCGTACCGACCGCAGGGTGGACATCAGGCATGGTAAGTTCAAGTTGATGCACATTTTCCACCTGGTACTGCGGAAATGGAATATCAACGTTGCCTGAGACACATCCTCGTGTGATGTCTCCCGTCGCTGACATTGTATCCAGTTGCCAGTGGAGTGTTGTATCTGTGATGGTTTTGTGTGAGAAATGGCTCGTGTAGATGCCAGCCTTTATCTTTTCACCGGGTGTAACTGTTGTTCCCGGCGGATAATCAATAGCGATGAAATCTAAGGTATTGATATCGAGATAGTCATATCCGAACGCCTTTATCGAACGGTCGTAGTTCATGAAACCGTTGTGTTCCCACTCGATGTCCTGCAACTCGGTGTAGATGTAACCACAGATTTTCGGGTGGAGACGAAGTTCATTGGTAAGGTATTTGAAACACCATGAGATATCCTTATCACCCGCACCTGCTGAGATACCACCATATTCACTATTAATCAGCGGCGCATCGCTCTGAACATTACCACCAACGTAATTGAACGCTGAACCAGGATATGTTTCTTCCACAACGTTAGCGATGTGTTTTTTCGCGTCTTCATAATCGTTGATGTAGAAGTGCCATGAGTTGATGTCTGTTTCTACGTGGTCGTACAGACAAGGCGAGTTGTCCTCAATGAGACGGGTGGTATCAAGGGATTTGGTAAGGTGGTACATCTCGCGCACCCATTCTTGCCGTTCGTGCATGTCTTTGTATTCTCTGCCCCCGAGTCCCCACGTTTCGTTGAAATCGCACCACGAAATGATTGACGGATGATTGTAGTCACGCGCAATGTTTCCGCGAAGTGTTTGCTCAAATCGTGCCTTCGCTTTCTCCGTATAATCGCCGAAATTCGGGATGTCGCACATAAAAAGCAAACCCAACTTGTCAGCCCAATAGTAGAGACGAGGCTCATCTACCTTGATGTGGAGTCGGAGGAAGTTGAATCCGAATTCTTTTGCGCGTTCGATGTCTCTGCGAATCGCTTCATCTGTCAAGAACGTATACACGCCTTCCGGGGTAAACGACTGATTGAGTGCACCCAGCAGATAGATAGGGCGGTTGTTGAGGTAGATATACTGATAATCTCCACCTGGAGCTTTTTCTATAGAAACCTTCCGCATTCCGAAGTAGGTAGTAATCCTGTCAATGACGGTGTTTTCCGCCAGCAGTTCAAGCGTCACATCGTAGAGATTTGGGGTATCTACGTCCCACAAGCGGAGTTGTTCTGGAGGGATAGTAATTGTAAGTTGTGTATCGCTGTGAGAGACTTCAACTGTCCCTCGTAGGGGCGAGGTCCCCTCGACCCCACAATTCCAACGCAAGACTAATCCAGGATTCTCCACGTATCCGTCTATCTTAACGTCAAATGTAGCGGAAGCGTTGTCGATGTCAGGCGTTATATGGCACTGCGCGATGTGAGTTGCGTTTCTCGGTTCTAAGTAGACAGACTGCCAGATACCGCTGGTTCGTTCATACCAACCTATCTGTTTTCCAGCGAGTTGCTCGCCGTGGTTTTGTGCGTCGTAAGCCCGAACAACGATACGTGCGGGTTCCCCGGGGGTGAGTGCGTCTGTGATGTCGAATTCAAACGGCAGATACCCGTTTTCATTTTTACCGATGATTTGGCCGTTCACCCAGACGGTCGTTTCCCAATCGACAGCACCAAAGTTCAAAATAACCCGTCTATCACCCCAATTCTCAGGGATAGAGACCGTTTTGCGATACCAACCGATTGTATGCCTCGGTGCGTCCCGATAATTTCCGCCGCGTTCTAAACCGCCGCAAGTGACTGCTTCGGGTGTGATATAGGCGTTTTTGCTCAAGTAGGTTTCGTTATCTGCTTGTTCTTCATCGCCCCATGCCGCAAGGCTTTCCCATGGATACGGGACCTGTATTTGCAACGTCCACGGGGAATCCGTGGTTAACTCTGGGGCAAACCATTGATTGTGTTCGCCTGTATCGTCAGGGTCAAAAGCGAATTCCCATGGACCATTCAAACAGATCCAATCGATGCCTTCTGACGTTCCGCGTTGGAAATCTGGACGCGGATACTCTGGGCGCGGTATATCTGTATTATTGCCTCTCATGCTTTTCCTTTTTTTAATAGCAATCGGCAGTCAGCAATCAGCAATCGGCAAAGAAGATGTGAGAGTTAAAAACTACCGTTACTGTTAACAAAGTCTACTGACCGCTAACAACTGAAAGGATTTTTTTCAAAAAATCCGTACTGATGGCTACTATATCATAAATCGCTTTTCTTTCCAATTTTTTTCTAAGTTTGTTTGGATGGGCGGGCGAATTCGTTGTCAAGTTTTCTATTGGATTTCGCCGCGGACGGTGAGTGCAGTCGCGATGGAGAGAAAGTCTCTACCCTCTTCAACCCTATCATGGTTGTAGCTGAGACCGAGATGGAAATTCGCTGTAATGTGGGTACTGACTTTATAACCGACGCGCAAGGTCGTCTCATACCTTTCTGAACGCTCTTCGAGGTTCGCGCCGTACTGTTCTCTGCGGATAGCCCAAGAGAGCGTATTCGTTAAATCGAGATCGTGTTTCAGCGGGATTCTACCGAAAAACGGTATCCGTATGCCATTTTCTGTGCTGTATTTGTAGTCAATACTCAAGTTCGGCGTGACAATGAACGCGTTGCTCCGAATCCCGCTCCGTAGCTGGTCTCGAAGTGTCGTCCGGACCCCCAAAGATGTCCGAGTCTCTTTACCCCATGTCTGCATCCAACTCAGTGAGGGCATATGTGCTTTGCTGTCGCCGAGTATATTGTCCAACGTCCCGTTATTTCGTGTTGTATAACTATAGCGGAGTTGGAAACTCGAAGTTTCTCTCGCTTTCAGTTTTACGTCGGCTTCGTAAGCATTGGTGTTCTGTACGTAAGTTGTACCTGAACTTTTCCGGAAGGTGTCGGAAGTGCTGACGTTTGTTCCGAAAGATACCCAATTCCACGGGTCTACCGAGCTACGTACTGTATAACGGTTGCCGCGCCGAGAGTTCGTCCGTTCCTTTGCATCGTCCGCGAGCGAATAGATTTCTAACATTGATAGCCCGGAAGCAAGTTGCCGATACGATTCGGTAGCAGTGAAATTTGCGTTGGTACTGACAGTGAAACTTTTCAGAATTCGAGGCAGGATACCGTCCTTGTGTTGGCTGTCCGAAACCGTTGGCTGACTGCCATTCTTACTGACTGCTGACTGCTGATTGCCGACTGCTATCTTATCGCGTTCGATCCAATCCCCTCGATTCTCTTCCAATTCTTGGATTTGTGTTTCGTCAATACCATTTTCCCTCAATTGTTCTATAGCGGTTGACTCTTGGCTCTCGGTTTCCATCAGGGGGGTTGTTGAGGCGTTACCTTCTTGCGAAGAGGAATAACCATCGTCAACGGCGGACTGACTGCTGACTGCTGACTGCTGACCACTGACTGTTGTTTCTGGTGTTTTCTCTTTCAGAAACCATCCAAACCATTTTTGAACACGGAGGTTCACGCCGAAGCTGACGTTTCCATTGAGTGAAGCATTTTTCTGTTCACGAAACCAGTTCTCACGAAAGCTCATACGGCTTGTTACGGTCGGACGCATGCCGAGCAGATCCCGATTTAAGCGTGGGGTCAGCGACAACCGATGCTCTCGCTCAGCAATTGACCATTTGATGTCTTCGGGAACCGATTCCGCTTCTTCAGATAGCGGCGTTTCTGGTCCTGTCGTTATATTACCAGAAAATCCGGACGTGAGGTTCTCTTCTTCCCGTCTTTCAAGTGTCCGGCGGACATCGTAACTCGGGTTCAGGCTGAAGAT
Organism: Candidatus Poribacteria bacterium; assembly: GCA_965232545.1. Classification (GTDB taxonomy): domain Bacteria; phylum Poribacteria; class WGA-4E; order WGA-4E; family WGA-3G; genus WGA-3G. The sequence continues at coordinate 3,668,132 of OZ246979.1, read as the reverse complement.
GCTCGTTGGACTGATATTAAATGTTATTGTGCCGCTATCCGTTTTTTCGTCTCGATTTCTACCGTAGCCGTAGCTATAGAAGGATGTTGAGGCTCCCGAGGAAGCCTCTGTTGCAGTTTCGGGTTTGGCGAGTATGTCTTCGTGCCGATATTGGGCGTTGACCCCGAGTTTTGAACCGAGTTCATACCGAAAGCTTCCTGTATAAAGATGGCTAATTTGCGTGCCTTGGCGTTCGTTCCAAAAGTCTTGAAAGTTGTAAGCGAAGCCGAGATTAGGATACGGGTTTTGAACGAACTGCACAGAAATATCTCGAGTCCGAATTTCACTTTTTCCGCTCTGGAAACTGCTGTAGCTACCGCGTTGGCTCTCGGTTTCCGTATCTTGGTGTCGGATCCCGTACCGGATCGGCAGCCATGGAAATAGCGTGACATCTGCATCGATATTGAAATCGTTGTTTGTTGTGCTATACCCGCGTGAAGAGAGCCGTTGTCTACCGACTTCACCCGCGCCACTTTCAAAATCTTTGTCTTGGCTTGCGTACCCGCCGCGTAATTTAACGATTCTACCGAGGGACACCGACATATCTCCGCGACGTGCCCATCCGGCACGCACAAGCGGATCGCCGAGGTGAATCTCGTTTACCCAGATTTCTCCGCTAATTTCACGTCCGGTGTCGTTACGTATGCCCAGAAGGATGCCACCGATGTTTTTAATAGAAAGCTGCGTGCTATTCGTACCTCTAATCGTGAAACCGTCGGGCTGTCCATCCGGCGTATCACCGTCGTCTGATTGTAGGGGCAGGTCTTGTGCCTGCCCTGACGGTTCCGTTTGTGCCTGCTCTAATAGCTCTTGCTGATTGCTGACGGCTGACGGCTGATCGCTATTAACATCTGGATAGTCATTTCCACGGAGGTCCCGCAAATCAATTTCAATTAACTTCCAGCCCTCAAAGTCGATCGGAACTGTATATTCATAGTAGTCCGTTATATTCTCAAAAACGTTGATGTCTTCTTCCTGTTGTGTCTGATTGATAAACGGGTCTGAACTATAGAAGGAGCTGCGATAACCGGTTCGGACAGTTGGTGCGAGTTGTAAAACGAAGGTTGTATCGCTTTTGTCCCCATAGAGCCAAAAGCGGAGTGTATCGTGTTTGCTGAAATCCTGTCCTTCGCTTTGTGTTAAACCCTTCAGTTGTTTTGAAGTAATACCGTAGGAACCGGGGAAGAGGTAATATTCAAGGCTCAGTGTCTGTTCGCGTTGCTGTTGTGTTTGAAAACCGAGGGACGTGGCTGTGAATGGATGTAATTTTTTGAAAAGTTCGTTATCTTCGATGTCCAGATACGCGCTTTGATACGCGTCATAGCTGAAGTTATCCCGCGTCCCGACGATGAATTTTTCCAGTGTGTCTTCTACAATTGTACTCGTTGACAAGGTTTCTCCACTCGCGGCGAGTGCCGGGTTGTTAATTATGGATTCGCCCGTGGTGGGGTCGATAGCAAGCTGGGAGCTCGACCGAGTTATAATCCCCTGTTTCCATTTGTTGCCGACAATTTCGATATCTGCCCACTGTAGTAGACCTTCTACACTACCGGGTGCGTTTTTGCTTAACCAGAGTCGGAAATGTTGCACAAAAACCAAACTCGGCAAGCGGGAACCTGCGGGCACAAACTTTGAGAGTGGAATACTGAGGAACATCCAACCGTTTGCATTTTCGCTTTTGACCCATTCTTTCGGAATCTCATTCAGTGGTATCGCAACCTCAAAATATGCATCTATACTGTCCAATACACCGTCACCGTTGAGATCTTCGCTGTCCAGGATCTGGTTGCCTACACCGATAGAGGTTCTTTCAAGCGGACCGTTGAGTCCCCAACCTATGTCCTCGCCCGTATCGAGCGCACCGTTCCCACGATAGCGATCGATGTCTGAAAGATTCTCCAGGTCCAAATCCAATGCATCAATACTTCCGTCTCCATTTATATCAGTCAGCGTTTCTGGAAGATCTTCGCTATCCAATCGTTCATCTGCATCTACATCTTCGTTCACGACACCAAGGTTCAGATGTAGTGTCACATTGTCGTCGCCTTGAACGCGCATCCAGATTTCAACGAAACTCCGTTCCGAATAGTCTACTCCGGATGCCGAGAGTCCGTTTGAAAAACCTCCCCATTCCGCGATGACGTCTGTAAAATTGTAGCCGATCTCCATAATGAGGCGTTCTTCGGTTGAGAGAGAGAGAGGTTGGATGGACGAGGCGGGTACATCGCGGTTTCGCATGTAGTTTCCGATTGCTTCCGTTTCGTTTTTGTCTTTCAGTACGACGTTAAAGACCGCTCTGTTCTCGTTGGTCGGTATAACAGAGTAGGCGGCATCTCCAGAGGATGTTGGCGCGTCCTCTGATACGTGTGGCACACTGCTTGGTTTCCAATTATATTTCAGTGTCGGTACAATCGTTGATTCCTTTGCCCCTTCCATGCTATCGATGAGCGCGACGCCAATGCTATTTGGATTGTTATGTGAATAAGCCGCTTCCCCACTGAAGTCAAATGAGAGAGGCAGGTTTCTCACGTTAATAAAGGGCAACAGGTTTAAAATACCAGCAACGTTAAACTCCCTTCCAAAACTCGTATTCACGTTGAACGCTTGCAAGCGGTTTGGAACGCTGTTCACATCTGGTATTTCTGCCGGTTTTTGTCCGGTGTTGAGAATGTAACCCGTTGAGATCGAAAATCCTTTTTGAAAAACAGGATTGAAATAGTTCATCGAGCCGCCATAACTACCGTAGGAACTTCGCGATCGACCTCCTAAACTGCTGTAACTCCCATAGCCTCCACCATATCCGCCGAATCCACCACTACCGAAACCACCGCTTCCGAAGCGAGATCTACCCCCGAAGCCCCCCAAACTCCCGCCTCTCCGTTGAAGTCCACCTGACAATCCTTCACCAAAGGCATCCGTTCCTGCACCGAGCATATCTCCACTCATACTTTGTGTGCCACCTAACCTATTAAATCTATCCTCAAGACTCTGTTCCCTATTGGACTTGGGCTTCGGTTTATGCGCATACTCTAACCAGACCCCAGCGACAGCTTGTTGTGAGGAACCGCCGAAAGGGGTCTTTTCAAATTCCACAACGATCTCATCGAACTCATCGAGTTGTTTAAAAAAACGGATAGTCCCGACCTCATAAAGCATCATATAGTCGGTATCGCGGGTCAAGAGTTGTCCGTTCAACCGGACCGTCTCGCTGTCTGGGATCACAAACAAACCTACGTTGTACGTTTCGGATTGATACGCGTAGTCGGCTATAATTGTGTAGATTTGGGCATCTGTGCGTCTGCCTTCGAGGTAGATAGCGGTGTTGTTAATCGAATCGCGATAGGCGTAATATGGATGACTTGCCTCTGTAATTTTAAACGGGTCTCTTGTGGGGAAACGGAGTAAACCTCTGTCGTAGTCTATAAATTGCGCATCCACGATGCCATCGCCGTTTTGATCCAATCCGAAAATTTCGATGTACCGAACGGATCCGGTGTTTGTCTGAAAGGTTTCATTCTGCCCTTGCCGGAGGAGCGTGAGTGTAAAATCGCGTGGGCTGATGTTACGGTTACCGAGACTATAAACGTGCGTTGCCTCTGTACCGCGAAATCCCTTCTCTTTTAGCACGACGTAGCCGACTTCTTCACCTTCTTCGTCAATCCTTCCATCTCCGTTCTCATCGACAAAAACTTTTTCAGTGTTCCCAACGCTGCCGCCGCCGGCTCCTAAGTATTCATACGCAACAACGATGGTGTAGTTGGCAGAAATCGGAGATAGGAATTCTATTTCACCGCTTTCGTAGTCAATATTGTAGTCCTGACCGGAGAATTGTGGGTTAAAGTAGCCTTGACTCGTCCGTTGACCCCCCTGATTGTTCCCTACAACGCCGTCGTCAATGTAAATTTGCTCACTCCCTGATTTGATAGGCAGGTATGCGTCATGTAGGAGTCCATCTTCATCTTTGTGGATATGATAGAACCGGTTTTTAACGTAGTTGGTGTCCGGTATCTGAATCCCGCGCGGTCCATAGCCGTAACTGCCGCCAGCGCGCCGCGACTGTCCACGGAAAGTACGCACCTCGCGTATCCCCTTGCTTCGTGAATAGAACGCCGTAAAACGGCTATTTTTCCATTCAAAAACACCTTCGAGTCCGAACAGATTCCGGTTGATGTTCAGAAAGCGAGTATTCGGCAAACTAAGTGTGATGTCGCCAAAGGAGATAGTTTTTATAATACTCTCGGGTGTGCCTTCGTACCAGATTTTGATCTTCTGTTCCTTTGTGCCGCCGATGCCGTATCCCCCACCATATCCACCGCCGTATCCACCATATCCACCGCCATATCCACCACTACCGAAGCCGCTACCGCCAGCACTATAGTCCATAGCGATATGCGTCCGTTGACCTACGCGACCGTGTAGCCCAAATTGCTGTATCTGACGTAGATTAAATCCACTTGCGCGTGGAACGCCTCCGCTACCGTATCCCCCACTATAACCACCGTAACTTGAGCCGTAGCCTGAGCCATAACTGCTGGAGCCACTCCCATACCCTGAACCGTATCCACCACCACCGAAGCCGCTACTGCCATAGCCGAAGCCTTCGTAACCATAAGATGAGGTGAGCCCTAAGTCGAGTCCTGACGAGTAACTCCCATATCCCCCTCCGTAGCCATACCCACCGTATCGGTTCAAATCCCCTTCACCGAAGTAGTGGGTTTTGTTCGCCTCCACAGTTACGGATTGTAAGCCTGTTATCCTGAGATTGGAATCCATCGGCAGGGCGATCCCTTTTTCATCCCGCTTCGGCTTCGGTTTCCAGTCATAGAGTTTGTTGAGATCGGTTAATTCGGGGGGATACCGCCAGTATCGGAGACTGTCCAGATAAGGTTGTATGAGGAGGTCTTCCTCCTCTACCTCGTCAGGAACCTCGGTTTGCTCCTTTTCCTCTTGCCAGATAAAGTGCTTTGGTTCGCTATTGTTATCGAAGGGGTTGCGGGTGAATAACCCAAATCCGGTTTTAGCGTTTGGGGTATCAGAGGAGGGGCTATCGGAAACCGACTGCTGATTGCTGACTGCTGATTGCTGATTGCTGTTTTCGGGTTCAGTCTCTTCTTCAGCGATACGGCTTACAACAACTTCAGACATTGAACAGAGGAGAATAATAAGAATGATCCCAGTTTTTAACAGCAGGCTTTGCTTTTTTAAGGTTAACCGGTTTACAAAATTCGACAAAAAATGTATCTGCACGTATATCCCTGATTTTTCGTATTAACTGCATTTCTGTCGGTACTAAGACCGCGGCGTGATAAGCCTTATAAAATCTGTCTATTTGCAGTAATACGGGATTTAAAATTGAATCTTGATTGATTGCAAACGAAAAATAAACGCTTTCTGTTTACATAAGTTTTATAGTTGTCAGTTAAAGAGGATGTTGTTAAACCAACGTTCTCTTAACTGAAAACTGAAATTACAGTGCGCTGAAAACCATTCTCCTGACAGTTAACAACTACTAAAAACGCTATTTCCCTTTAAGATGTCCCCACGTCACAGTTAGTTTCCCTGCTGCTTTCACTGCTTGGAATTGTTTCGTGAGACTCTCCATCACTTCCTCGAGTTCATCGTCGTCGAGCGCTGTGTTGTAAACAGCAACCTCATCAATGATGCCTTTCAATGGTCCGTTTCTGCCGTCGGGTCCTTGCGCGCCAATAATCAAAGGTGCGTTGCTCGTTGCGGGTTTGCCAGCGGCTCCCCGTGGATTAAAGGGTGCGCCGTCAACATAAGGGATGAGATGCTTCTCGTTGTAGACCCCTGCGACAAAATGCCATTTATTATCCGTGACGACTGTGCTGCCTACCTGCAAGTCTTGCGCACCCCCAGGAAGCGTGAACCCAAACGTCATCACGCCGGGACGAATCCACATCGTATAGTTTCGATCTGGCCACGCTTCTTTACCAACGATCACTTGGTAGGGCTCAACGATCTTAGGCACTTTTATCCATGCCGTCATTGTCCACTGTCTGAGGTTCATAACATCTTCATGTGGCACGAGAACATGTCCGCCATCAAATTCGAGTGCCGACTCAAATTTCCCGTCAACCCACGCCACCTCGCCGATAATTTCACCGTGATGTCCGTTCCCTGATACATCTTTGACGGTATTGCCATTACCTTCATCAAAGAGCCATACGCCTATCGCTTCAGCGGCGGCACTTTTAAGCTCGCCGGCAACGCCGAAATACAAAAATACGCTCACTGAAAGCATCAAAACTGTTAGAATTTTCATTTTATCTCCTTCTATGGTTGATTGTTGACTCCTTCCTTCTATTTTAACAGATTCAGCGCGAAGCTGCACATTTTTTTTCTATTGATGTCTTTAACCCTTTTATGATAAGATGATGGATATTTTGAGCAATGGAGGAAAATGTTTTGCGAAAACTATCTGTTCTGGGAATAGTTTGTTTAATGGCTATTCCAGTAATATTTGTCCCTGTAAGCGATGCGGCAATTGATACCAAAAACATCGTCGGCGTGTGGCTCTTTGATGAGGTCAATAACAAAGATATGTCTCCCGATTCTACTGAGAACGGCAATGATGCTGAATTGCTTAAAGGTGCCGAATTGGTAGATGACGGAAAATTTGATAAGGCATTGAGTCTCTCCGGTGATGACGAGTTTCAGATTGCAATGGTCGAGACATCAAAGAGTTTGGACAGTTGTGCTGAAGAATATACCGCTACGACGTGGGTGAAACTCAAGAAAAAAGAGAAAGTCGTTTTGGGTGGTTGCTGTAACGACGACCATGCCATCATTAATTTCCAATATAACTGCTTACTGAACATATTCGGGCCCGGACGCGGTGGCGGGCACGGTAAAGTTGAGATCGGCAGTGATCAACTCGCACCGGCATGGGTCGCCGGTCCAACAGTCGTCAATGACGATGAATGGCACCACATCGCTTTCACCTACGATGGAAAAAAGATGATAGCCTATATAGATGGTAAAGTTGATGCACAAGCCAATACGGGTGGTGTTTTTGGATTGACCGGGCAATCACTCCAGATTGGTGGCATGGCGGATCAGCGACCTGCATGGGGTCTCATGGATGACGTGGGTGTCTTCAATACCGCATTAAGTGAAGCCGATGTCAATGATATTATGAACGAAGGGCTTGGTAAACTCTTTGGGTTTACGCCTGTGTCACCAGAAGGTCGTTTGACTACGGTGTGGGCACGCGTGAAGTCGGAGCATTAGTATCACTGACGAGGTTAAGTGTTATCGGTTGTCGGTAGGAGGGGCGAAATCGGGAATTGGAGTGTTTTTGCTTGGGTGTTTCCCTCCTCCTACAACCCAAAACGTAGCCTGCAACAACGGCGCAAGCGACTCGAACGCGAAAACCTTCAAAACATAAGGTGCGTCATGACTCCGCAAGGAATAATTAAAATTCCGCAAAGAAAAATTAAAAGAAGTGCGATTATTGGCTGTGGGGGTAGGGCTTATGGTCATGCGAACGCCTATCAGCAAGTTTCGGGCGGTGAGTTAGTCGCGTGCGCAAACCGTTCAGATGTTGCCCGTCGTGAAAAATTCGCCGAAACTTTCGGTATCACCGGCTATGCGGACACTGAACAGATGCTCCGCGCCGAGCAGCCTGATTTGGTTCACCTCGTCGCAATGCCTGACCAATGGCGTGAGCTTATGCCGATGGTATCAGAACTGGGCGTTCCGGCGTGCCTCGTTGAAAAACCGATTGCCTGCAGTGTCGAAGACTGGCGTTTTCTATGCGAGTTGGAGGCGCAGACTGCTACAAAATTCGGGGTTGGCAAACAGTACCGGTGGCATCCCGACTTCACCAATTGCCGAAAAGCAGTGGAGAGCGGTGAATTGGGGAAGATTCACCTCTTAGATTTTTCGTGTGGGATGAACCTCACCGCCCAAGGCACGCATATCATTGATTGGGCGATGTCTCTGAACAACGATTCGCCGATTGTCAGGGTCTTCGGCACTGCAAGCGGTATTGAATCGCTTGATAGCGATTATCCTGCTCCCGATACATCGTCGTGTCAGGTCTTGTTTGAAAACGGTGTCCACGGATTTTGGAACACCGGTGCTACCTCTCCACGCGTCATAGACGACGATGCTATCTACAAGCACTGTCGTGTTGCCGCCTACGGCGAAAACGGGCATGTGCTCTTTGAGGAATTCAGTGGATGGGAAATCATCACCACCCGGTTAACCGAAAGCGGCGTGCAAACCCCCGATTCTTGGCGCGCAAAAAACGACCTCGCGCAAGCCAACTTGACGCAGGCGATGTTTGACTGGATTGAAGACGATACCCGCCCGGTCGAAACGAATCTAAAACTCGCGTTGCACCAGTTCAATGCGATCTTGGGCATCTATGCGAGTACTATTTCTCACAAGCCGATTGACCTCCCTTTTGATCCTCCCGCAGATTTGGATTCACAACTACGCGAAGTTTTGGCGTGTACCTGACCTCGCGCGCTGTGTGAAAATTTGACAAATTCCTCGTTTTGTGCTATACTATTAACGGTTTCGTTTGCAAGCCTACCTTAGGAAAAGCACGGAAATTTTTGCTTTGCATGGTCCCACAGGTTTCCGCTATAGACTTGTGCGGAGTTGGGAGTGGTATCTTGTCTGTTGTAAATACAACGTTTTCAGAACCGTCTGTTCACATCGCGCCATCTGTGATGTGTGCGGACTTATGCAACTTGGAAACGGATATTCAGGAATTAGAAGATGCTGGCATCAGCATGCTGCATTTTGACTTAATGGACGCGCATTTTGTCCCGAATATGCCGATCGGACTCGCACTTATTCAACAATTACGCGCAAAGACAGACTGTGCTTTTGACATTCACCTCATGGTAGAAAACAACGATTTCTTTGTTGATGCGGTCGCTGAAATTGGTGTTCAGCAGATAGCCGTTCACGTTGAGTCAGCAACGCATCTCGATAGAACGTTGTCTCTTATTCAAGCACACGGGATCAAGGCGGGAGCCGCTCTCAACCCAGCAACACCGCTCTCTGTATTGGCTTATGTTCTGGAACGGCTCGATTTTGTGCTGATTATGACGGTGAATCCAGGGTTTGCGGGACAGAAGTTAGTACCAGCGACCCTCCGAAAAATAGCGGAATGTCGCACCTTTTTGAGCGAACGTGATGTCGATCTACCTATTGAGGTTGATGGAAACGTGAGTTTTGAAAATATCCCCAAAATGGTATCCGCAGGCGCGGATATCTTGGTCGGCGGAACCAGTAGCGTTTTTCAAAAATCGGGGTCACGGCTTGAGAACCTTCAAAGGGCACAGAAAGCGATTGCACTCGGACTCGCAGGACGTGAAGGTGGGCAGTGGGCGTAGGTACTCCTTCAAGGGGCGTTCTTCGTAAAAACCCATCTGACTGAACCGCAGGGTAAAATTAAAAAATGGAAGCACTTGTTCTTCATGGAATCGGAGATTTACGGTTAGAGCAAATTCCAGTGCCATCTCTCGCTGAAGGGGAAGTGCGCGTCCGAATTGGGTTCTGTGGAGTCTGTGGTTCCGATATTCCGAGAATCTTTGTCAAAGGCACCTATAGTTTTCCAACGGTTTGTGGGCACGAGTTCGCTGGTGTTGTGGAGACATGCGGTCCTGGGGTTGAAGATTTCGCACCAGGGGATCCTGTCGTCGTCTTTCCATTGGTCTGGTGTGGTACGTGTCCGGCGTGTGAACAAGGGAAATATGTCCAATGTCATGATTATGACTATCTCGGTTCACGCAGCGATGGTGCCTTCGCTGAATTTGTGGTCGCACCGACAGCGAATTTAATACCTGTGCCGCACGGAGTGACGCTGGAAGAGGCATCGATGACAGAACCCGCTGCAGTCGCACTGCACGCACTCCGTCGTGTTGAAACCTCTCTCGCCGGAATGGTAGTGGCTATCTTCGGTGCCGGACCGATCGGGTTAATGGTAGCGCAATGGGCGCGGATAATGGGCGCGGCAGAGGTCCTTCTTTTTGACATTGTTACGGAGAAATTGGAACTGGCGAAACGGCTCGGTTTCGACAAAGTTTTCAACAGCACGACTGAAGAGCCTATTGAAGTCGTGAATGCCCGGACTCATGAAAAGGGCGCGCATGTTTGTATTGAGGCTGCGGGGGTCCCTGATACCTATCGGAATGCGCTCGGAAGTGTTGGACGCGGAGGGAGTGTCGTTTTACTCGGAAATCCGGCTACAGATGTGACACTACCGGCAGCTCTTATTTCGCAATTAATGCGGCGTGAGGTGTCTATCTTTGGAACTTGGAATTCCGATTACAGCGCGGCAGGTAACGATGATGACTGGCGGACTGTCCTCCAAGCGATTGCCGCTGGTATGCTAACGCTTACGCCTCTAATAACGCACAAAGTTCCACTGGTTGAGAGTACTGACATGTTACATAGGATGCGAGATAAAAGTGAATTTTACGCGAAAGTCTTAATTCACCCGTCTGCCAAGTGTTTTTAAAAATTGTATCTGCGCTGTGTTCCATCACATGAAAGAGAGCCTGAAAATTCTATTAGCCCAAACGGCATAGCCCGTAATGTAATGGAGGGCGGATAGATGGGATACGCATCGAAGTTCAAATGCACCTCATTACTCCGCAAGGAAAGTTAAAAATATGAAAGCGGCTATACTTGAAAGTCTTGATAATTTAAGTGTGAAAGAGGTACCTGAACCCGAAATTGACGATGATGCCGCTTTGATGCGCATTGAAGCCGTCAGTATATGTGGCTCTGATGTCCGTATTCTCCATCACGGAAATCCAAGAGTCAAACCACCCACCATCATTGGACATGAGAATTCCGGGGTCATTGTTAAGACAGGCAAAAATGTGACGCGCGTCAAAGAAGGCGATCGCGTTTCAATCGGTGCCGATGTCCCCTGCGGGCAGTGTCATTGGTGCCGAGATGGACTCGGAAACAACTGCGACATCAACTACGCCATCGGCTACCAAATCCCCGGTGCTTTCGCACAATATATGAAACTGCCCCGCCTCGTTTTGGAGGAGGGACCGGTTACACCGTTCGATACGACGCTGAGTTTTGATGAAGCCGCACTTGCTGAACCGCTCGCGTGTGCTATCAACGGGCTTGAGCTCGTTAACATGTCTCTTGGAAAGACCGTCGTCATCATTGGTCTTGGACCGATTGGGTGTATGATGATTGACCTCGCTCGGGTTATGGGTGCGACGAAGGTGATTGGTATACAACGCAGCAAACTCCGAATGGAAATTGCAAAGTTCTATGAAGCAGACGCTTATATCGCTTCCGAAGAGGAAGACGTGATTCAGAGATGCAAGGAAGAAACGGGAGGCGAGGGACCCGATATCGTCGTTACTACATGTGCTTCTGTTGAAGCACACGAACAAGCAGTTGAAATGGTAGCGCACCGGGGATACGTCAATCTGTTTGGTGGCTTACCAAAGACCATGCGTCCGATGAGTGTCCTCTCCAATGTTATCCACTATAAAGAATGTTTTGTTACAGGTTCACACGGCTGTGTGCCGCGCCACCATGAGTTAGCAGTCCGACTCCTTGAGAAGGGGTTGGTACGTGTGAAACCGCTCATTACGCATCATTTTCCGCTTATTGAAATCGACAAAGCGTTTGAGACAATGGAGTCCCGGCAAGGGATGAAGATAATGATACACCCGCATCAGGGGGAGGGAAGAAGGACGTAATGCACGATTTTTCACGATTTATTCGAGACATCCCCGATTTTCCAAAAGCGGGTATTATATTTAAAGATATTACCCCACTTATCGGAAATGCAAATGCCTTTCATAGAGTGCTTGATGAGTTCGCGCTCCGTTATAAATCTGAGAGGATCGATGTTGTTGCTGGAACTGAGGCGCGCGGTTTCATTTTCGGGACTGCGCTCGCGTATCGATTCGGTGCGGGTTTTGTCCCTATCCGAAAAAAGGGCAAATTACCTTACGGTACGCACGAAGCCTCTTATAATCTTGAATACGGGAGTGATACGCTTGAAATTCATCGGGACGCGTTTCCGAAACACAGCAGGGTCCTGTTATGTGATGATCTCTTAGCAACTGGAGGGACACTTGCTGCATCAGTTGATCTCATTGAAAAATTGAAAGGGCACATCGCTGGTATTGCTGTTTTAATTGAGTTGACCGAACTCAACGGTAGAGCGCAGATTCCAGATTACGATATTTTTTCGCTCATTAAATATTAGGGTGAACGCTTGCGCCTGTAGCTCAGGGGATAGAGCAGGGGCTTCCTAAGCCTCGTGTCGGGGGTTCGATTCCTCCCAGGCGCGTTTTTAACGAAGCCGCACACTGGAGAGAATCGCCAAACTGTGAGTAACGAAAAACCGCAGACGCTACTATACTATAGCCCGTAACGCAGTGGAGGGGTTTTTGCTTGGGTATTTCCCCTATATCTACGGGAAATAACATCAAAATTTCCAATCTACCTCAACGAACCGCAAGGAATAATTAAAAAATGTACAGATTCAGTATCTGGAAAATAGTTTTAATCCTCGGGGTCTTTCTGTTTTCCGTACTATACCTCATTCCTACCCCGGACGACTTCTATAATCCGTTGTACGGAAACCTACCGCTCTGGATGCAGGAGAAACTCCCACCCTTTGAAGTCACTGAAGACAACGCTTTGAAGGTGAGTCTTGCAGATGTCGAGTACCCCGAAGGAATCAATTTCCAGGATGCAACCTTTGAACTTCAGGATGTCTTCCGAGTCCACTTAAGGAAACTTGAACTTGAGGAGACGCGTGATTACGAATTTGATACCACTGAAGCACGCGAATTTTATGTTCGACTCATCTCCGAGAAGGCACGTCAGAACCCACGCACAACACTTGACAATTTGCACCTATACGGTAGCCTCCCAACCGTCCTTCGGCGGCTCATACCCAATAACCGATTGAAGTTGGGGTTGGACCTCAAGGGGGGTGTCCATCTCGTCCTTGAGGTGGATTTGGAAACCTCCAAAACAGAGTTGCTTCGTGAACACATCCTTTCGATCCCCGAACGACTTCGCGCAGACGATGTTTTATGTCGAGAAGTTGAACAGGTAGCGGGACAAGACACACTAAACGTTTTCGTCGGGATCCCTTCCAGATTCCGGTCAGATGCGAATGAAAAGACAAAATATCTGGAAAAAGCCCAAGGTCTCCTCAATGAAATCGAATTTTTTGAAGACGCACAGGTGAGTACCGAAACAGAGACACAGTCTACATATCAGATAGCACTCAGCGAACGCGGTATTCAGCAGTATAGCGAACAAGCGATTGAGCAGGTGCTTATTGTTTTGCGGAATCGCGTTGATGCATTTGGCGTTTCAGAACCCTCTATCCGACGAGAAGCGAATCATCCAAGAATCATCGTTGAACTCCCAGGTGCCAAAGACTCCTCGAAGCCTTTACAAATCGTTAAGACCATGGGCAGGCTCGAGTTTAAACTTGTTAGAAAATCACCGACGGGTGGAAGTTTGTGGAGTGGAACTGCTGATACACCGCCACCGGACAATATCCCCGATGATAGTGAAGTCCGCTATCACTACGAAACCGGCAACTGGTACGTGTTGGAAAGTCCTGTCCTCCTGAGTGGCGACCGTATTAACGATGCTGGACCCTCTACAGGTAGAACCAGTTTTGATATTGTCGTTTCAATGAGTTTTGATAGTGTCGGCAGACGCAAATTCGCTCAGGTCACGGGTGATCATATTGGTGAACATTTGGCGATTCTCCTTGACGGTAGAGTGCAATCTGCACCTGTCATCCAAGATCAGATTATCGGGAATGCCATTATTCAAGGAAATTTCACCTATGAGGAGGCAAGTTACCTTTCCAATATCCTGAAGGCAGGGGCGTTTCCAGTGGGTGTCCAGATCGCTGAGGAACGTACCGTCGGTCCCACGCTTGGGCAGGAATCCATTGACGATGGCGTTCTCGCTGTACTCATTGGGTTAGGCGGGGTTCTCGTTTTCATGGTGATTTACTACCGCTTATCAGGAATTGTTGCGATTACTGCGCTCGTCTTTAATATGCTCATCATCCTTGGGGCATTGGCAGGTCTCGGCGCGGCGTTGACGCTTCCCGGTATTGCGGGGCTTGTCCTGACGATCGGTATGTCTGTTGATGCGAATGTGCTAATCTTCGAGCGGATTCGCGAGGAATTGCGAACCGGCAAAACCGTCTGGTCGGCTATCACAAGTGGCTATCAACGTGCATTTATAACGATTTTAGATGCGAATCTTACGACCTTCTTTACGGCACTGGTCCTCTATCATTTCGGGACGGGTCCGATTAAAGGGTTTGCGGTAACACTCGGTATCGGTATTCTCGCGAGTATGTTCACGGCGATTATTGTCACACGTGAGATATACGGTTTGACGATTGGAAATAGAGACGTTCAAAAACTCAGCATTTAATGGTTTTTTAGCAATCGGGTTTTCGCCCTGCGCTCCGCTTCGCTTACGCTCAGATTTTCGCTTGTTCTGCAGGCACTTCTTAGAACTGGAGCCGTAGCCTGCAACAACGGCGCAGGCGACTCGAACACAAAGAACGTCAAAGTCTGAATCCACCTCATTACTCCGCAAGGAATAATTAAAAATCCGCAAGGTATAATTAAAATATGGAACTACTTAAAAATACAAACTTCGATTTTATCAGCAAACACCGAACAGGCTTTGTCTTCTCAGCGGTAATCATCTTTATCGGTTTGGTTTTCCTCGTGATTCATCAAGGACCGAATTTCGGCATTGATTTCCGCGGTGGCGTTAAGATCCAAGCCAAATTCAATAGGGCAGTTACGGAAGCTGAGTTGCAAGCCAAACTCACTGAAGTTGGCTATGAACGGGTCAAGATCCAGGTAGATGCCAGCAAAAATGAGGCATTCGTCTCTATGGGGCATCGTCCTGAATTTCAGCAGCAGTTGATTAATATCCCTATCATGGCAGATCCGGGTAATGCAACAGCTACCCATCTGCAAGTGAGCCGTACTGCCCAGAAAGTACATCTATTGGAAGCGGGTGACACTGTCCAACTCATTGATGGCAGTATGCAACAGCGCAATGAGATTGTCGCACTTGATGATACTGCCGAAGATGGCGCAATCCAATTGACGTTCGCGGAACCCTTCGGGGTTGACTTGACTGAAAATGCCACTATTCAAGTTCAAGCAAGTGTCGGAAGAATTCTCACAGATGTCTTACTTGAGGGAGGAAACGGCTGGCAGGCACTCGCTGGCGGGGTCAATATCACTGAAGTCCTACCGAGTGTTGGACGCGACCTTAAATTGGCGGCACTTTGGTCTGTGCTCGGTGCGATTGCGATCTTGTTGCTGTATATCTCTTGGCGGTTTGAATTCCGTTTTGCCATCGGGGCAATCGCCGCGCTGGTCCACGATGTCCTCATTACTTTGGGGGTCTTTGCCGTTCTCTCAAAGGAGATTAATCTACCGACTGTTGCCGCGTTCCTCACGATTATTGGCTATTCGCTCAACGATACAATCGTCGTGTTTGACCGAATTCGGGAAAATTCACAATCCTTACGCGGCACTGACTATATTACAGTTTTGAACAGGAGCATCAATCAGTCGCTGAGTCGAACCGTTATCACATCTTTGACAACGCTGTTTGTTGTTCTGGTTATCTTTCTCATCACCGGTTCAGGCGAGGAGATTAACACATTCGCCTTAGCAATCATCGTCGGTATATTAGTCGGTACATACTCTTCAGTGTTCATCGCGAGTCCGATCCTGTATCTCTGGAATCGAGGGCAACAGCCAGCAGAGGCTTAATAGCAATCAGCGGTTAGCAATAGGTCATTACTTCACCAGAAACCTCTTTACCGACGGAAACTGATAGCCGACGGCCGACAGCCATTGATATGAAAATATTAGTCTTAAGCCCTTATACAACCGGGCAAAAATATAAACCCGATAACCTCCTTCGGGGTGAAGATTGCGATTCACCTGAGCATCTTGAGCGGCGCATAAAAGAACTCTGTGGTTACAACGATGAAGGTTGGTATCATGAGAGTCGAGACTACAGCGCGCCCGCTGGAGAGATGTTCACGGGACCTTTGAATACCCAGTTGCGGGCAGGATTAAAACAAATTCGGGAACACGCGCAATACGGTGAGACAACGCTTGATCTGTATTTTCCGTGGTATTTCTGCCGTGTTGATGGGCAAAAGAGTCCAGTTAACGAGGAAGATATTATCGTGCCTTTTGATACGGCACCACTTCACGATCTTGAGGTATTAGAATTCGGTGAGAGTGGCGTCCCTGAGCAGACGGTAGATTTAATAGAGAGTTACGACCTCGTTTTTTTGCTATTGAGACCCGACGATATTCTATCCCTACAACGCGTTTTTGAGGTAGAGCGGGCGACACCGCTGATTTTCCTGCTTGCGAAAAGTCACAAACACGTTGTTAATGAGGACTTACCGAATCTTCATGTCGTTGAAACTGGAAGTGCTTTGCAGAAAAGTCTTCGCACCACAAATTGGGCACTGAAGGGTGTCGTCCTGAGGCGGTTGTGTGAAGCCGCCTGTCGTGATGGTTTCGGTGTGTTTGAACAGGTCAAACAAGACCCTCAGCAGTTAATTGAAATCGCACATAGTCAGCAGTCGTAATCGATTTATGCCCATATTGGTTATTACCTCTTGCACAGGTCGAAAAAAATATAAGCCTCCGAACCAACTTAACTATGAAGATTTTGCTTCACCGGAGCGTCTTCAGCAGCGAACAGCAGAGTTGAAGGATTTCAAAGTCCCTGCTACAGAGATGTACACCGGTCAACAACATCACTACCTGAGGGCAGGATTGGAAGAAGTTCGGAAGGCTTATAGATCCGCGGTTATTGATTTACATATTATTTCTGCTGGGTACGGATTACTTGCCGAAGATGATGTTATTGTTCCTTACAACGTCACATTTTCAGGGCTTAACAAAAGCGATCTTTTAACGCGTAGTAATAGTCTTCAACTCCACAAACACGTAGAAACCTTAATCGCTGGTTACGACCTCGTTTTCTTCTTATTAGGTAGAGAATACGTCCAAGCGTTACAACTCCCCTTTGAGGTTCCAGAGACGGTTACCCAAATTTTTCTGCTTGGCACGGGCTACAGGAAGTTGATACCTGATTCACCAAATGTCCATTTCGTTCCAACTGGTAGTGATTTAGCACGTGAACTTGGAGTCATGGGTGTTGCCCTTAAAGGGTTTGTATTCAAACGGTTGTGTGATGCTGTCTGTTGTGAAGGATTACAGAGTTTTGAAAAGGTTAGACAGAACCCACAACTGATTCCTAAAATTGCGCTGGCTAACAGATAAAGATGACTTTAGATGTTGTAGAAGGACATGAAAAGATGAATCTCCCAGCACCTGTTACCAACGATAATTCGCGACGCATTATCGGCGAATCTGCACCGATGCAGACGGTTTTGCGCCAAGTCGCGCAGGTCGCGCCGACGAAAGCGACTGTCCTCATCACAGGCGAAACGGGTGTTGGCAAAGATGTCATCGCACAGGCGATCCACGAAAGGGGTCCCCGTAAAACCCGACCCTTCAAAGCGGTCAACTGCGGAGCGTTTTACCAAGACCTCCTCCAAAGTGAACTTTTCGGTCACGAGAAGGGAGCTTTTACCGGGGCATCGAGCCAACGGCGGGGTGTGTTTGAACAAGCCAACGGCGGCACACTCTTCTTGGATGAGGTAGGCGAAATGTCGCCTGAAGTGCAGGTGAAATTTCTGCGTGTCCTCGAAGCACAGGAATTCACAAGGCTCGGTGGCGAGAAAAATATTAAAGTCGATGTCCGAATTATCGCCGCCACAAATATTGACCTCGCGACATCCGTGAGGGAAAAGAAATTTAGGCAGGACCTCTACTACCGATTGAACCTTTTTCGTATCCAGATTCCACCACTGCGCGATCGGCGTGAGGATATCCCGCTTTTCGTCTCTGCGTTCATCTCCGAATTAAGCACAGAACACGGTAAACCCATTACCGGCATAACCCAAGAAGCGCTCAATTATCTCCAAAATGCTGACTGGCATGGCAACGTCCGTGAACTGAGGAATGCCATAGAAACCGCTATTATTCTCTCCACGACTGAGGAGTTACAACTTAACGATTTTCCCTTGGATTCGGAATCTGAGCAGGGTGCTTTACTTCCGGTGCCAGCCTCTGGGACACAACTCGTACCTACGCAGGTGATTAACACTGCCGATGAAGAAGCTGAACTTCTTAATGTACCGGGGAGTTCCTTACAGGTTGTTGATACTGCTGGTAGTGCAATCGCAACAGAAAACATAGCAATTTACAGAACGATCTTAGGGCTTATTCTCTCTGCCATTCGTTTGCTGGAGCCAACCGCTACCACGAGCGAAGAGATGCCGTTTCTGATACCGGATGAAGATACCAGTTGGATGCAAATTAGCGAAACAGACGACGCGGCGGACGTTCTCAAAAAAGCGTTGGAAGTCCTTTCAACGATAGCCAAAGTGCTTGAGAATCGAGCACAGAATGGGATCTTGGCGACGCTTGCAACCCAACCTTCAAAAGTGCCTATCGCTTCGCCAATGGAACAGCAAGACACCTCACAGGGGCAGGGCGAGTATCTACCCGTGCTTAATGATGAAATCATCGGCAGGGTCGGTATGACAATGGCAGAAATTGAGAGAGCGGCTATCCAAAAAACGCTCACAGAAGTAGGCGGCAATAAAACAGAGGCAGCGAAGATTCTTGACATCGGGGTCCGAACACTACACCGTAAGTTGGATGCTTACAGACAGGCAGTTGATACTGCAGATGATGATTTAAATCAGAAATAGCGTTTGCAATGCCGTATTATCATCCAAGGTTTTGGTTAACTGTCTGGTGTTTACACAAATAAGTCCTTAACCCTACACTGAAACCCCTCAATCACATCGCTACCCTCAAGAATGTCATCTCCACGCAAAACGGTCATATTCTTAGGAGATCGGTACACTTCTACGGTTTCTCGACGCGGATTCACAACCCACACCATGGCAGACCCCGCATTTAACCATTCATCCACCTTTTCTGCGACTTCAGTGTAAGTATCGCCTGGAGAGATGACTTCAACCGCAAGATCGGGGGCACCTTCCCAGTATCCCTTTGAAATACCCCGTTCATCAATTGTGGCTTGACGCACAAACGCAGCATCTGGTGCACGTACAGTATCTGGATTTTGGGCAATCTTAAATCCGGTTTCGGCACCACAAACATAGCCTAATTTATGTCGTTCAACGTGAGCATCAAGATGTCTTCCAATTTTAGCCGATCGGATCCCGTGTTCAAACTCGGCTGGTGGCATTCTACGTATTAACCCTTTCACCAATTCATACCGATACCCATCATCAGGCTGTTTCCACAGATCTTCGGCTGTTAAGAGTGTGTGTTGCGCGGATAGCAATTTTGGTTTTGGTTGATTTTGTTGTGTTTCTGCCATTTTGCGTTCCTTGTTTTGCTTGATGTTTATATCAACAGGACTTACGCAAAATCAGTAAATCTCGTCTATTCGGACGTATTCGGTGCGGTTAGGGGATTTGGTCTGGGAATAGACCAAATCCATTCCTCGTATTACATTCCGCACCTACCAATGAAGTGCGTAAGTCCTAATCAAATTAATTTTTTAATTCCATTTGATCTTTTTTAACAAGGGAAAATTCACCCGATCTGCCTTTCAGTCTTGTGTGCTGTAGAAAATCGCATTGAAAAGCAGCTTAAAGGTCCCCTGAGATTGCCCTCGGTGCTGCGGTTTGAACCCGAACAGAATGACGCGTCCATCGCCTAAGATAACTTCCAAAAGTGCCGCTTTCTGCCGAATCCTTTTCTCGCCTTCAAGCCAACCGCTCATCAATGGATTAAACTCCGGGTATGTCGCTACCACGTTTCCGCCACCGCGTCCGGCTTCAAAAACCGGTCCCGATTTAAAGAAGATAGCCATCTCTGGGTCCAACCCATGTCCGATGGGGTGCTTTGTGTCTATCCGAACCCGTAGTAATGAACCGGGACAGAAAAACGCATCTTCCTTCGGTTGATTTTCTTTCTCGACCACGTTCACAATACCTTTTTCGTCAAGTCCGAAGTATTTCAAAGGGAGTTCTGTCGCACGATTCAAGCAGATGAGCGTCCCTCCGTCCTCAACGAACACTCGTAAATTCGCCAACCCTTCTGTCCCGATCCCACCGACATACTCCGGCGGTAGTTTCCCTGTTGAATGCCCGTTAAGGATACCAGAAGCACCCAGATCCGGCAAAATGATTGCATCGTAACGCGCCGCCAAATCCCCCGCACGCATTTCCGCATTCGTGAGGTTACTGTAATCGAACGCGTGCGTATCCAGAACCCAGCGCGTCCAACCTTCGTCCATATTTGCTGTCCACGGTTTATACAGACCAAGGCGCGGGGCGTTTATTCTTGAGAATTTACGACTCGACATTTCTTCGTCGATGGATGCATCGGCGTGGATGTGGATACCGAATTCCGACGCGAGTGCCTGCATCTCCTCGATCTCTTGTAACGGTGGTTCTACTGTCCTAATCAGGATAGTCCCAGGTGGGAATGTCTTGCCACCGAGTTCTACGTCCCGTTGTGCCGAATGGAGCGTGTATTTTGGACTGTTATCTGCGAGTCTCGCTTTGAACAAACGATTGAGCGCAATTGCTTCGGTGTTCGTTCGATTTTCAAACAGATAACCGGTCGGTTCAGAGACACCCTCTAATGTTCCTGCCACTTGTGCCTTCCATTGTAAAGGGGCGGAAAGTTTCGTTAAATCCGCCTCAAAAGGATGCACGACTGTGATTGTTCTTACCCCCATCTGTAAGGGCAGTGTCCAGCCTGCTATATCGTAAGGACGTTCGGGCGGTGATTCCGGCGAAAGGCGACGTTCTGGGTAGCGTTGCACCTCAAGTAGATCCTTCGCATGTGCCCGAAACGGTTGGGACATCGAAACGACATAAGTTTCCGCGGGATATTCTACGCCGTCAGCGATAAACGGAGCGTTCGCTTGATGAATCTCCACCCCACCGCGTCGCAAAATATCCAACATTTTGAGCGTTGTATGGATGTCGCGTTGTTGTGTTGGGATCAGGAAGGCACGTGGGGGTTCATCCTTCCCTTTCGCTATAGCATTGAGTCCCATCTTGTAAAAGTTTGTCTTCAGGGTTATCCGATGCTCCGCGGCGAAAGAGAGAATTGACAGTGCCGCTGCCTTCTCATATTCTACGATGTCTCGCAATCGCCACCAACCTCCGGGCCACGGTTCAGGAAAGTTTGTGCGGAGTGTATATTTATCCAGTCCGCGTCGGTAGCCTTTCAAAGTGTGATGTGGTTGGAAAATTGGTGTGGCTATCTCGACGCGTGCGGCTTCCGTCAAAATACCTACCATGTTGTGGCGATACGGCACCGTCCGAAATCCACCGTGCCACCATGTGTCGTAAACAGCACTCGAAAGCACACCCGTAAATCCATCGCTCGTCAAATCGAAAGCGAGTTGCGCGCCGATAAGCGAAAGCGTCCGTTGTAAAAGCGGCGGAATATTCGGGTTGACCGGTTCGAAATACGGGGGTATCACAAACCGAGGTCCACGGTAGCTCATCTCATGCACGTCGTAGACGACCTCTGGGAACCACTCTTCATAAAGCACCTGCGTCAATATTTGCGTCTCTATCTGTGTCAGCATAAACCAATCGCGATTGTTATCGTGCCCCGTATATTTGTGATACAACCACGGGATTTCCGATCCTTCATAAGGGGTACCGACAGTGCGATTATACCAATCCACCACGATGTTCAAACCGTCCGGATTCGCTGAGGGGATGAGCAGAATTATCACGTTTTCAAGAATCTCTTTGATTTGTGGCATCTCTGTGGTTGCGAATTGATGCGCAAGTTCCATCGACATCTGTGAGGAGGCGATCTCTGTGGAATGCAAATTGCAATTAATCAGCACCACTGCTTTACCTTCTGCCGCAAGCGCGTCCAATTCTGCAGTGCTGTCTTCATTTATGGGGGCATTCGGCAGCGCGAGCCGCCTTTGAATCTGCCGGTAGTGTGCCAGATTCTCTAAATTCTCTGGTGCGGAAATCAACAGCATCAGAAAGTCGTTGTCCTCTGTCGTTTTTCCGAGTTCTTCCAACAGAACCCGCTCTGAATTCGCTGCTACATGTCGCATGTAATCAGAAACTGTCTGCCATCCCGCCACTTGGTAGTCGGAACCGACTTGGAATCCGAGTACCTCTTCAGGAGTCATCAGTTGCGCATGAACCGGTTCCTGTAGCAACACAACGCACATTATTATTCTTAGCGATACACTAAGTATACGCCACAGGGGTATGGTATCAGTTTTCTGAGAATCTATTGTGGGAGGGGTTTGTAACCCCGATTTTCGATAAAACGGAGGTATGAGATTGGCGTAAAAGAATCCAGAGATTTTCATAAATGGTTCCCTTTCTATAGGCGCGTGCGGCTTAATCTTCACGGTTCCTCAGTGGATTTAGTCGTTTAAGTATAATCAAAACCTCGTACTATGTCAAGTCATTACGTTGATGCAGTTCTCCTATGATAGGGTTTCCTGCTCAAGATTTCTTCGCTATAGGAGCGAGTATTTTGCTTGGGGTTCCGCTATGTTCGCGATGTTTTCTAACTGACGACTATATATGCACTTGACATTTTTCTAATTTTGTGGTATTGTTACAGATGGATATTTTAAAGGTTGCAACGTGTCGTAGCACACAGTTGCCTTCGGTACGCATTCCTAAAAAACGCCATCTTATCTACAGAAGTCAGGAGGGAAAGGAAAAATAATGAAAAAGGTAATGATCATTCCGCTCGTTGTCCTACTGCTTGCCGGTATTGGGTGCGATACAAAGCAGAAAGGTCCGAGCAACCTGTCCGTAGGCAGAAGCAAATTGATTGACAGTGGTAACGCCTTGGAAGCCGTTGAGCACCTCGAAAAGGCAGAGCAGGAAGAAGTTAACAAACTCGAACCACGTGCCTTACTCGTTGTTGCTTACTCTCACGGACTTTCTACCGGAAGTGCAAGTAGCCACGGCGTTGAAGCCAAGTTCAAAAACCAACGAGAACAGCGGATACAAGAACTTACTGAAGCTGAGATAAAACAAGTCCTACAAATTCTCAGCACACCGTCGCGGGTACAGAGAGATGGCTTGCAGGCACTCGTAGACAAGGGACCTGAAGTATCGGTAATTATTCTCGATAGTCTTATCAAAGGGAGATATCCGTCGCTTCATACAAATTTCACGGAAATGCTTGTTCAGATAGGTTCCGACGGTCTTGATTTGGTTTTGGCAAAACTGACGGATGAAACGACACCACCTGCTATCAAGATTAGACTCGTTCAGGTCCTCGCTGGGATCGGCGACGCGAAAGCCATAGATGCGCTAAAAACACTTCAAAGTGGGACGGGTGAAGTTGGTTTGGCGATGGAAATTAACACAACACTCTATCAACTCGGTGAGGAGTCGTATAAAAAGGACATCATCGCCGGCTTAAGTCATAGTGATGTTACTGTCCGACGCGCCGCTGCAAAAGCCATGGTTAATATCAGTGACGTATCACCGAAGACACTCATTGCGGGGTTAAAAGATACCGACGCTGAAGTCGTCACATCACTCATAAAGGCGCTTGAAAAGCATAGAGATGCTGACGCTGTTGATGAACTCGTAAATATTCTTACCAGTGGGTTGAGCAAAAATCCGAAGCAGGCAGCGATTAATACGCTCGACGTTTATGGACAAAACAAGCTTGCGAGAGGTTTGGCAAAGCGCATTACAATGCTACTCATTGGCGGAACCGTTAGCGATGCCAACAATCGTCTCCATCTTGTTCAACTTCTGAAAAGGGAACCGTTTGTGAAGCAGATTCAGGTAACAGAGTTGTACGATAATCTTGAGTTCAAGCTCTATGAATACCAAAAGGAGAAGGAAGAGAGCGAACTCGTCAAAACGTCGCTTAAACAACTCCTTGATGCACTTCAGTAGTCCTGCAATTCATCTCTTACCTGTTTCCCACAAAGCGGCATTTGTTTTAAAGAGAAAGTCGCGATGCTACGATTGGAAAATGTTTGTGCCTACGAGAGGATTAACACGGTTTTCACGGGAAACTGAACCGTTTTGCTGGTTCACCTTAAATTGTTGACATAAAAATGTATTTATTTTAGAATGTCCTTTACATCAGTACTTGCCCAGATGTGTAGTTCCTGTTTGGTAGATGTCGAATATGTCGCGATATCCAGAATCTGCGGTTTTCCCTGCCAAACTATGTTGAAAGGTATTGGATCGCTACTTTTTTATCTGCTTGCAAGTTGTGCTCTATAGAAGAGTGCGCACTGTTTTTATGAAGCATGCGCGCGACAAGCGGCACCGACGGGTAAGTCTAATCGAGATTCCAGGAGGAAAAGATAAACGGAACATGAAAAAACTTTTGCTGATATTACTACTGATAGGAGTTGTGAGTTTCGGCTGTAAGCAGGAACAAATCATTACCCAACTTGAGGTTGGCAGGAGTAAGTTGTTAGATGCCGGACTCACACTGGAAGCCGTTCAGCATCTTGAGAATGCCGAACAGGAAGAGGAAAATAAGATTGAACCTCGCGCACTCCTGATTATTGCGTATGGTCATGCTATTTCAACGGGCGCGGCAAGAATGCATAATGTGGAAGATAGATATAAAACTGAACGCGACCGCCGTGTCGGTGAATTGAGCGAGTATGAGATGAAGAGGATTCTATACATTCTTGGGGAACGCCATAGGGTCCAGAAAGATGCTATGCAGATCCTCGTTGATAAAGGCGCGCCCGCTGTGCCTTTCGTTTTGGAAGACCTCGTTAAAAATCGGTTTCTCAATGTCCGGGGTGACTTCCTTCAAATCTTGAAGGACATCGGCAGTCCAGCTATTAGCGAAATTCTGAAGACAGCTAGCGACAGCAAGACACCCCCTGATGTGAAGATTTTGCTCGTCCGTGTTGTAGGGGATATAGGAGACGCATCCGCTGTCGCCGGGTTAGAGGCACTCCACAATGCAACCGCTGATGGAGGGTTGAAGATGGAAATTAACACCGCACTCTATCACCTCGGAAACGAAGATGCCGAAGCAAAAATCGTCGAAGGTTTGACCGATACGAACCCTCTTGTTCGGCGAGCCGCTGCAAAGTCTATGATGTACCTCAAAGAACATCCAACTGATATGTTGATTGATGCGCTTGACGATTCCGATGACACCGTGCGTATGGACATCGCCAAGGCACTAGAGAAATATCCTGATTCAGGTGCTGTTGACGGTCTTGTCGCAATTCTCACAAACGGTTCAAGCCTCAACACTAAGCAAGCCTCTATTGATACGTTGAACCATTACGCCGAAAACGGACTCGCTGATGGATTAGCTGGTCGGTTAATCGTCTTATTAGCCGATCCTGAGGTCGTTAATCATGAAGACAGACTCCGTATCGTTCAACTGCTTAAGAAACCTGCTTTGGTAAAACAGATTCAGGAGGCTGACCAGTACGATAATCTGCCCCATAAGCTGGACGTTTACTTCAGGGAAACCGAAACCAACGATATGGTGAAAGACTCACTCAATGAACTGCTCCTTGTGATTGAGTAGATACTTTTAATTATTCGCAAGGCGTTAAATGAGGAACCTTTGTTTATTCAATGCTTTCTCTTTTATCCGCTTGTGCTGTTGTTGCAAGGTGTTGTCTTAAGATAATTTTCGTAACTGTAGCCCGTAAGCGTCGCGGAGGGCGGAGGTTACTTTGACATACCAATCTATCTGACCGACCCGCAAGGTAAAATTAAAAAATGTCAAATTATCCAACGGGTATCAAGATTACCAAAGTTGAACAGGTTACGGTCGAAATTGATCAGCCTGCCATTGGTTGTAACTCCCGCGCAACGGAGATTCAGCAGCCTGACCCGAATGGGAAATGGAACGAGCGTATTATCCGCATCCATACCAACGATGGTACGCTTGGTTGGGGGGCTGGCAGTTGGGGAACAACAACCGCTGAAAATGCAGAAGGTGTGCTCAGTCAAAACCCGTTTGACCTCTTAAATCCTGAGGACGGGGTTGTTGAGGAATTTCGTGGACTTGAAACTGCCCTCTGGGACACAATCGGCAAAATCCTCGGACAGCCTGCTTATCAGCTCATCGGCGGCGATGTTTTTTCAAACGGGTTGCCCGCTTACGACAGTACTATCTATTTCAATGATCTCCTGTATGAGACAAAAGCCGAAGGACTCGAACGGATCGAAAATGATGTTAAAAGCAGTCTCGCCAATGGATTTACCGCATGCAAAATGAAAATCGGACGCGGTAGCTATCTCATGGAACGCAAAGCGGGTCTGCAACGAGATATAGAACTCGTCCAACTTGCCCGTAGCACTGCGGGCGAAGGTTTCAATATTCTCGTCGATGCAAACAACGGCTACACTTACGATGAAGTGATTACTTTCTTGAATGAGACGAGCGACTGTGATGTCTTTTGGATAGAAGAGATGTTTGAGGAAGAGGTCGAATTGTACCGCAACCTCAAAGCTTTTATCCAAGAGAAGGGATTGAAAACCTTCATTGCCGATGGTGAAACTCGAACGCGCGACCCGCTTGAATTCTATGATCCTTTCTTTGAAGCCGGAGTTATTGATGTCATCCAGCACGATATGAAGGGACTTGGCGTTACCGGCTGGCGGCGACTCGCTGATATGGCTGCCGCACACGGTGTCCGGTGTGCACCCCATAACTGGGGTTCCCTGCTCGGCTTCTACCTCAGTCTCCAATTTGGCAAAACGATTCCTCACTTCCTCTATGGCGAAGTCGCAACTCTCACGAGCGATGTGATCGATACCTCTAACTATGCCTTCACCGATGGAACGTTCACCGTCCCGGATACCCCCGGACTTGGGTTGAAGCTCAATGAAGATGTGTACGATGATCGCTACGCCGGAAAAGAGGATTGGCAGATCGGCTGATTCTTTACCCCATCCTAATTAGAATAGGTGCGGTTCCTAACTGCCTCGGTTCGCGCCAAGTCCGGTAGGCGCGGTTGCTAACAGTGCTGGTGCTCTTTGGAAATACATCGCTTTCTCCGCTTCATTGGTGTTGTGCGTAATCATTTTTTGGCGATCTCTATGCGATATTACCGCAGATATGGTAAAGGTCTTTCGTATCGCAAAATGTCTGCCCATTTGACGAAACTCAAGAAACTTGAGAAGTATCAACATTGGAATATCCCCTACTCATGGACCTTACAAAATATGTTGAAGCGTCTATCACAATCTTTTAGAGAAATGAAAACCTTGAACAGACCACCACTGGAAACTTGCCATAGACTTGTGCCGTCAGTTCGATATTCTGTTCTTTGAAGACCTGAACCTTGAGGGTATGAAACGGCTTTGGGGTAAGTTGCAGTTCGGTATTTCCTACTAAAACCTATAAGAAGCAGTTAGAATCTAAAGTTGTGTCATTTTTTTTTGACAATACTTTGAGAAAGTGCTATAATAAGTGTATCACGTGGCGAGGACTTTTCACCTACCCGCAAGGGTAGCCTCCTCGCCGACCGACAGTGAAAAGCGGTAAAAGCGTGATACGTGAGAATCCATGCCTTTACGAACACAGCAAATAGAACTGAATCCGAATAACAAGCAATCTACGTGTATGTCTCAACATTGTGGCTATGCGCGCGTAGCGTTCAACTTTGGTTTGTCGTCGTTCAAAGTCGGTTTAGACCAAGACGAATGGCGAACCCATGTTGACATCAAGCGTGAGTTTAACGCCGTCAAATACGATACGTTTGACTGGTGTTCTGACCTCTCACAGAATGCGTCGAAGAATGCTATTCATAATCTTGGAGACGCTGTCACGCGTTGGAAAAAAGGACAAAACAAGTTCCCGGTCTATAAGCACCGATCTGGTAAATGCTCTTACCAAGCAGATAATGGCGAAGGAACTGTTGAAGTCTATAAAAAGCGTATCAACCTTCCAAAGATAGGGTGGATACGCATGCGTGAAGCATTGCGGTATACTGGCGAAATCACAAAAGTGGTTGTGTCGAAACACAATGACACGTGGTATGTATCTATCACCGTCAGACGCCTCGATAGCAATAACTATCAGCACCAACCGCTCCTGTTTGACGATAAGCCACCGATAGGCATTGACGTAGGTATCAATACGCTTGCGACGTGTTCAGACGGGACAACATTTGAGAATCCACGCCCGCTGAAGCGATATGAACGCAAGTTAGCACGCGCCAATCGCAGACTTTCGCGCAGGCAGAAAGGCAGTCAGAACTGGCATAAGGCAAAGCGTATACTCACTTCTGTGCATGCGCGTATCGGTAATATCCGTGAGGACGCTCACCACCAAGCAACAATACGGATTGTCCGTAAAGCAAGTGCTATCGGTATTGAGACGCTGAAGGTTACCAACATGCTCAAGAATCGGAAACTTGCCAAAGCATTATCCGATTCAGCGTTGGGTGGCTTTCTCACGAAACTCAAATACAAAGCAGCGAGACGGGGCATACCGATAACCGAGGCACCGCAATTCTTTGCCTCAAGTAAAACGTGTAGCAACTGCGGACACAAGAAGGCAGATTTGGCACTCTCTGAGAGAACCTATCATTGCTCCGAATGTGGTTTTGACTGCGACCGAGACCTCAACGCTGCGATAAACTTGTGTCCAGTTGACCTTTAACCGTCGCCACGAGTTGCGAGGAGACGCTAAACGCCTGGGGAGTCCGTGTAAAACCTCGTTGAGAGGCAGTGGACGTTGAATCAGGAATTATGGCAACAATCAAACAACTCTGTTAGATTTGTATAGATTCTAATACATTTTTACATATTTGTGAGATTTGTATAAGTCCTAAACAACGGTAAATTAAAGAGCAATCGGTAAAGAAAATGAGAAAGATTCTCGTCGCAATGAGCGGTGGCGTAGACAGTTCCGTTACCGCTGCTATGATGGTAGACGCTGGCTATGATGTCACGGGCATCACCATGCGCCTCGGCGCGCCCGATACAATCGAGGTAGAACCGGAACGTCCCAACTGCTGTTCGCTTGAAGGTATTGAGGATGCCCGCCGTGTCGCCACGCAACTCGGTATCCCGTTCTACGGTGTGAATTACGAGGATGCTTTCCGCGAACAGATTATCGACTATTTCGTAGAGGAATACCTCATCGGCAGAACCCCGAGTCCCTGTATGGTATGTAACCGAGAACTGAAGTTTGGCAGGCTTCTCGACCTCGCCAAGACCTTGGAGTGCGATGCCATCGCCACGGGACACTATGCCCGCACTGAACAGCATCCAGAAACGGGACGCTATCTCTTACGCAAAGCACGCGATGTCAGCAAGGACCAATCCTACTTCCTCGCCGCACTCACACAGGAGCAATTACGCTGTGCGATGATGCCCCTCGGTGAACACACAAAAGCCGAGGTTCGTGACCTCGCTCGGAAGTATCAATTGCGGACGGCTGAAAAGATTGAGAGCCAAGAACTCTGCTTCGTTGCCGACACCAATTATCGACGTTTCCTCCAAGACAGAGTCCCTGAAAAGATTCAGGGTGGCGATATTATAGATGAAGAAGGGAATGTCCTCGGTAAGCATGAAGGTGTCCCATTTTATACTGTCGGTCAGCGACGTGGGTTAGGCATTGCAGTCGGCAAACCGCTCTATGTAACGCAGCTCAACGCAACAGAGAATACCGTTGTCGTCGGCGAATCCGATGCCCTCCTTGAGGACACGATGCACGTTGAACGGATCAACCTCATCGCCATTGACAAATTGGCGGAACCGATCCGTGCGCACGTCAAAATCCGATCCCGTGACGACGGCGGTCCTGCGACAATAACGCCTACCAGCGACACAGAAGCAGTCGTGAAGTTTGATGAGCCGCGCCGTGCCATTACACCCGGCCAAGCCACCGTCTTTTACGATGGGGAATACGTCCTCGGCGGCGGTTGGATTGTAGATGCCCGCGACACCACTGTAGGAGGGGTTTGTAACCCCGATCTTCCGTCGTAAAACCCAAAATGACCTCAGAACTTCTCTGCCTCCTCGGTCCCACAGCGGTCGGCAAAACAGAGATAGCGATTCAACTCGCACAACGTCTCAACGCCGAAATTATCTCTGTCGATTCCCGCCAAATCTATCGTCAGATGGACATCGGGACCGCCAAACCCACCCCTGAAGAACAGCGAGCGGCACGGCATCATCTCATAGACTGCGTTGATATTTCCGAAGCCTTCTCCGTTGCCGATTATCAATCCCTCGTAGACGTGGCAATTACTGACATCCAAAACAGAGACAAGCAGGTATTGCTTGTTGGCGGTGCGGGACTCTACTTCCGAGCGATTGTTGACGGATTGTTTGAGGGACCCGGAGCGGATCCCTCACTCCGAAAGCGACTTGAAGAGGAAGCGGCGCAGTTCGGTGTTGATACGCTTCATAAGCGACTCCAAACCTGCGACCCAGAATCTGCCGAGCGAATCCATCCCAACAACCTCGTTCGCGTCATCCGTGCTTTAGAAGTCTATGAATTGACAGGCACCCCTATGTCCGAGCTCCAGCAGCAGTGGCATCCGGAAAAACAGCGGTATCCGTTCATCGCCTTCGGGCTCACGATGCCGCGTGCGCTGCTATACCGTCGCATCGAACAACGTGTGGATGTAATGCTTGCGAACGGGTTAGTAGCGGAGGTCGAATCGTTGTTAGCCGCAGGATATGCACGTGATTCGGTTGCTCTCCAGAGTTTCGGCTATCGGGAGTTGATCGCGTATCTGGACGGGAACTTCACGTATCTGGAAGCGATCTCGCAGTTGAAACAGAACACCCGTCGGTTCGCCAAGCGGCAGCTGACATGGTTCCGCAAAGATACACGCATTGAGTGGCTGGATCGGGAGTCAACATCGGATATTGTTGCGTCCGTGTTAGGGAAAATTGAGGATATTTAACATACACTCTCTCTTCTCTTTTGTAGCAGGGGTTTTCAGCCCAGATGGAGCAGCGATGATTTGACACGAGGAGGTCTTAAAATCCGAGAAATCTGTATCATCCGCGATAATCCGCGATTCAGACAAAAAATAACGCCTCGCTGAAGTCGCACTGCACAGTCCTACCTTTCGACAAATATTCACACACTCAGACCAAATTCCCTATTGATTTCGTCAACGGGATGTAATACAATATCTTCTTAATACACTTGGCGGAAAGGAAAGGAAAATGAGACGTTTTGGAACACAAGGTCCCGTCAATCCTCAAGAACACTACGTTGTTTCACGTTCCGACGAGATTACCGATTTTATCAAACGTGTTGCAGAGGGACGTTATGTCGTTATCTTCGCGCCGCGTCAGACAGGTAAAACCACCTTCTTTCGACGTGCCCTTGACGTACTCGTAGCGGATTCTGGCATCGAAGCAGGAGCCGCTTCACCAGCAGCCTACTTCCCAATTCCACTGAATTTCGATGTGTATAAGAATACGTCTGTTGCCGATTTTTATGCCAACCTTTACCAAGATATTTGCGAAGAAATTGAGAACTTGTTCCAGCGACGCGGTGGAACACCGACTGAGGCTTTAATTCAATTGCTGGCGGACACGGAACTAACGAACCCTCACACACTGAGAAGGTTTTTTAGACGCCTTGAACGGTTGCTAACGCCCCAGAAATTCGTCTTCATTATTGACGAATTCGACGGCATCCCGCAGGCTGCCCTGAGCGATTTTCTTCATACCCTCCGCCATATCTATATTGCCGGTAAACCCCGATGCCCACACAGTGTCGGCATCATTGGCGTAAAAAGTATTGCGCAACTTAATTATGACCGGTCTATTTCACCTTTCAATATCCAAGATGAATTTCATCTCCCCAACTTTACGCTTGAACAGGTGCAGGAACTGTTAGAACAGTATACTGACGAAGTCGGGCAAGCCTTTGTCCCAGAAGTTATAGAATCCATTCATAAGCAGACGGCAGGGCAACCCGTCCTTGTTAACCGATTCGCACAGATTCTCACAGAAGAATTGCAGGTTCCGAAAACCGAGTCCATTACCATGTCGCACTTTTCAGAGGCACACACCGAGCTTCTTCATGGACAGAATACTAACATTGAGCATCTGACAACCAACATCCGAAAAAATCCACGCTTTGAAAGCTTTCTCATGCGTATCATGGCACGGGATGAAGGTGTGGACTTCAACATGGACGATGATATTATCAATGAACTCGCCACTTATGGAGTCATCAAAAGAGCCTCTGATGGTATGTGTGAAATCCTCAACCCGCTTTATCTTTACCGTATCATGAGGACCTTTAAACCGATAATCAATGGACTGGAGCATGAGTACCTTCCCAGCGGGAGTCATGAAGACTTTTTCAATTATATTACACCGACCGGACGCATTGATATGAAGGCATTACTTGACAATTTCCGAGATTTCATTATACGCGCAGGGTTCAGGATTCTACAAGTGCCAGATACACCCCAAGAATCGGTTGGCAGACATCTGCTGCTCGCCTATCTTGACCAGTTTATTAAACTTATCGGTGGTTTTATGCACATTGAAGTGCCAACCGGCCGCGGTAGGATGGACATCATTATCATCCATAACCAGCAGAAATATATCGTGGAAACGAAAATTTGGAGAGGGGACAATCGTTATCAGTCGGGTAAGAGGCAGCTCGCAGCCTATCTCAGCTCTGAAGGTATAACAGAAGGATATTACATCGTCTTTGATCATCGACAGGACCCGGAACCGCGAGTAGAAACGGAAACAGTAGAGGGTTTAACGGTTCGGAGTTACATCATTCCTGTGATGCAAGAACTACCTTCGGGACTCCCATCCATTCCCTAACGCGCCTTAAAGTACAATATAGTCGTATGCTTATAGAAGTGTGTCCCGCTTCGATTCTTTAGCCCATAGCGTTGGCATGTATATAACCACCCATCTATCTGCTGGTGAGGTTTCCCAACCTCGCCCTGCCCCGCCTATGGTAGATGTGATTTTCTAATTGCCTGATGTAATCTCAATGGTGTCTTTAGCCCCGTAAGGGTGGAATCTGTGTAGAAAAGCATTGCATCCCAGAATCAAGCCCCGTAGGGGCGGCATTTGTGTAAAATTTTGAATTTGACAAACGGTTTCAGATCCCCTATAATCCTATTAATTTTATTCAAGTAGCAGGCAGGCACACGTGCAAAATAATCAAACCGATTTCCTCCATATCGGGCAACAAAAGGGCTATATTGAACTCCTCAAAGAAGGAACAACAATCCACTATGTCGCTCCCGACAAGGAATATAAATTCACCGACCCCGAAGAACAGGTCCGCGCAAGATTTTACGTCGAATTAATCGAACTTTTCCAATACTCCGAAAACCGCATAGATTTAGAGGTGCGTGTTCCACGCAGAACTCCCTCCGACCTCGCCGACATTGTCGTTTTCCAAGACGATGAAAGGAAAAATCCTTTTATCGTGATTGAGTGCAAGAAGGAAGAAATTTCTGAGGCGGAATTCGCGCAGGCGACTGAACAGGCTTTTGGCAACTGCAACTCTTTGGGTGGACATTACGCAATTGTTATTGCAGGGAATACGCGTAGATCCTTCGATGTCAAAAACTATAAGCCCGGTGAACGCTCCGAAAATATTATCGCTTCGCCACCCATTAGATACGATATAGTTCAGGAGTGGCGATATAGAAAAGGAGACCCGAATTGGGAACTATCCGTCATTGAAAGGGGCGACCTCATCCGCGTCCTTGAGAAGTGCCACGATACGCTCTGGCAGGGCGGAAGACTTACACCGACCGACGCTTTTGATGAACTCGCCAAAATCCTCTTTATCAAAATCCGAGATGAAAAGAAGGCGCGACGAAACGGCGAACCTTACGATTTTCAGATTAAGACGCGTGAAAGTTCGAAATCCGTTGCGAACCGAATTAACAGGCTCTATCGAGAAGCAAAAGACCAAGATCCAGAGGTATTTACAGAGGATATTGAAATCGATGAAAATCGATTGTTTTCGGTTGTCAATCACTTGCAAGGGATTAGCCTCAACCAGACCGATTTGGATGTGAAAGGTGTTGCCTTTGAGCGATTCTTGGGCAATTTTTTCAAAGGCGAAATCGGACAGTTTTTTACACCTCGCGAAGTGGTTGAGTTTATGGTTGACATGGTTACGCCACACCATGAAGAACTCGTCCTCGATCCCGCCTGTGGCTCAGGTGGGTTTCTACTGCACGCGATGGATTACATCCGAAAACAAGCATCTGAATTTCACACCGAAGGTACTCCGGAATACTATACCCACTGGCACGATTTTGCGA
Source organism: Candidatus Poribacteria bacterium (assembly GCA_965232545.1). Lineage (GTDB taxonomy): Bacteria > Poribacteria > WGA-4E > WGA-4E > WGA-3G > WGA-3G. The sequence continues at coordinate 3,633,701 of OZ246979.1, read as the reverse complement.
AGGATCGGCTTTTCGGTATCGAAGTCAATGATTCCATCGCGCGCGTTGCCAAGATGAACATGATTATCCACGATGATGGGCATAGCAACGTTATCAGCAATGATGCCCTTGTCGATTTTGATACCCTCTACAACCAACACAGAGGCTTTGAAAAAGAGAGATTCGATGTAATCCTTACCAATCCACCTTTCGGAGCAGATGTCAAGCAAGCAGAATTACCTTATCTTGAAAATTACGAACTTGGCAAAGGAAAAACCTCTCGAAAGACTGAAATTCTGTTTCTCGAACGTTGCTTTGACTTTCTCAAATGGGAGACCGGAAAACTCGCGATTATCTTACCCGACGGAATTTTGACGAATTCCTCACTGCAAGATGTCCGTGATTACATTGAACGACATTTTCAAATCCTCGCTGTCATCTCGCTCCCACAGATTGCCTTCTCACATTTCGGCGCGGGTGTTAAAACGTCCATTCTGTTTCTCCGAAAGTTTTCGGAACAGGAATATGAACGCTACCAAGCCGCTATCAATCGGATTACTGAAAAGAATGAAGCCGTCTATACGCCTCAAATTATGGTGCTTGAAGACGAACGAAGGACACTTATTGGGGAAGGTTCTCCAGAACAGGTCGCCGTGAAAGAAACTTATAGACCGAGATTCAAGGCGGTTTTGGACAATATTGAGAGTTTAAATCGGGGACTTAGCAAAACGCCATCGAAAACCGTTCAAAGGCTCCGTGCCTTTTTCATTTCAGAAACGGGTGAACCATCTGGGGTGGAATTTCAGTTGTCCGATCCGAGAACTGCCCGCACAGAACTTAAGGCACAGACAAGCGGACTGAACGCGCTGGAGAAGGAATACAAAGCGGCGTTCAAAGCGGCAGCCGATCTAGCATGGGAAAGCGAAGTCAAAGCAGAATACAAGGAAAAGATTGATGCTGTTAAAGAGGAGTGGGAAGATAAGGACACCGAGGATATCCGCGAATGGGTTCGGGAGAACGCCAACCATCCGATCTTCATGGCGATCGCCGAGCGTATTGGTTATGACGCAACCGGACGCAAAGACCCCGTTAACGACCTCGACACCATCTGCGAAGAATATCGAAAGTTCACCGAGAACCCAGATTTTTTCGGGTAAGCCCTGATAGGGAAAATCAAATTTTTCTCACCTATCGGGGCGAAACAATCAACAAGCGGATTGACTCCCATTTTCACCAACCAAAATATCGTGATTTCCACAAAGCACTATCAGCAAGCAGCTATCCGGTTGTTCCATTTTCCAGTTTAATAACCGACTTAAAAAACGGTGTGGAAATCCGAACATACTCGGAGAACGGTTATAGGTATTTACGAGTTTCAGATTTAGGACAGCATGGCATTGAGAATAATAATCCAAGATATGTTGACGTTGAGGAAATCCCTGATAAAATAAAGTTGACAAACAACTCTTTTTTGGTCTCCCGCTCCGGCTCTTTGGGACTGGTATCGGTCATTGAAGATGAAATCAAAGAAGCTATTCTGAGTTCCCACATTTTCAAGGTCAATTTGGATACTACTAAAATTAGACCAGAATATCTTGAGACGTACTTAAGAAGCCAGGTCGGACAGTTTCAATTTTTTCAGAATAACAATGGGGCAGTTATTCCTGAGATCAGTCAAACCGCTCTAAAATCCATCCGCGTTATTTTGCCACCCTCTAATATACAAAACCATATCGTTAGTTTTATGCGATCTGCCCATGACCAGAAGAATCGGAAGGAACAAGCGGCAAACGCACTTTTAGATTTGATTGATGATTATGTCCTGAAAGAATTGGGAATAGAGATGCCAGCAGTTGAGGAAAAGAAGTGTTTTTCAGTTTATACCAGTGAAATGGTTGGTAGACGGGTTGATTCGTTCTACTACCAATCCAAATTTAAAAACGTCGATCAAATTATGGAAAACGTGCGGTTTGATGTTTTCAATTTGGGTGCTTTGATAAATGAGATTTCTAGCGGTGCTACACCGAAGGTTGACGAAAACTATTATACGGATTCGTCAACTGGGGTACCGTTTTTAAGAGTCCAAAACGTTACAAGCCAAGGAATCGATTTGAGTGATGCAAAATTTATCACACCGAAAGTTCATAACGGCATGCTTAAACGCTCACAACTGAGAAAAGATGACTTGGTATTTACGATAACAGGGAGAATTGGAAGTGTCGCCGTTGTCCCCGACAACTTTGAAGGAAACATAAATCAGCATTCTGTTCGATTTCGTCTCAAAGAGCGAATTACAAACACCATTATCAACCCCAATTATGTCGCGGCTTTTCTGAACTCTGAGCTGGGTAAATCTTTGTCAATTAGAGAAGTAACAGGTGGAACCCGCCCTGCTCTGGACTACAAAGCTCTCAAATCCCTCCCAATTATTCTCCCATCAATTGAGGTTCAAGATAAAATTGTCACAGAGATTAAAAACCGCCTTGCGAAAGTCGCAGAATTAAGACAGGAAGCTGATGCTGTTGTAGAAGCAGCAAAGGAGAGAGTTGAGCGGATCTTATTGGCAGAGGAATAAGACCAGTACTATTAGTTTATATTTACGCACTTAGTAGTTTCGGGATTGGTTAAGTTGTTTTTCACAATAAATGTTTTGCGGTTAGTCGTTTTAGACTTGAAAACAAAGATGAAGTGCCAACGTTTATTTAGACCAAAAATTAGAAAAGTTAAGCCAATTTTTTTCGTTGAAATTCGACAGGAGTCAAATACCCTAACGCCGAATGCGGGCGTTTGTGGTGATACACCTGTGTAATAAACTGCCCAATGCGTTCTCTCGCTTCGTGGATGTTCTCATAGGCGTTGAGGTGAACTTCTTCCTCCTTGAGGGTGCGGATGAGGCGTTCGGCATACCCGTTCTCCCAAGGACACCCTCGCCGTTTGGGAACTTTCACCTGTAAGTGCCTCAAGCACAACTTCTGCTTTAAACTTAGCAGTGAATTTTCTGCGTTTCGCCATCGGAATGCTCCTTTCAATGAGATTGCCATTGTAGCACAATCTTATATTAGAAAGTGGTCTAAATTTCCGGTGGCAGTACAATGTCAAGTTTTTATCAATTTCATTTACCCTATGTATTGAGAAGTTATTCGTGGAAAAGGTATGCGAAAGTCAGTGGGGTTGTGATAAAATACCTCCTTACATAAAAAACAACTCCCACATTCTGCGAAATACAGAAGTGGGTAAGGAGGTATTTTATGAAAAAAAGATGGACCCGGAAAAGGGCAAGTTCACAAACAGATGACCTTGAAGCCGGGAGTTATCCACACCTGCTTTATCATCAAACACACCGGATACCTCTCAACCTCTATGTCGTCAGAGACCCCAGCTCGCCCCTCGGTTATGCATCTAAGTGTTCTCGGAAAGCGTTAAAAGTTTTAGCGATGGAAGCTATGAGATTCAACTGCTTGAGACGATTGAGATCCTCGATGGCTTCGAGGATCGGTTTCAGGGCGTTGACATCTGTCTTTGGGAAACGGGCGTTGAGCGTGGCAAGGGTGTTTTCAATACTCATTTGTCGTGCCCCTTGCTCTATACCTTGCTCTATGCCTTGTTCTATGCCTTGTTCTATGCCTTGCTCTAAGTAATGTTCTGCCATGCTTTGCATGAGTTCTACCTCCTGTGCCGAGAATTCCAAAGCCTTGTGGTGTTCAGAGACAATCTGCTCTAAGATGCCACGTTCTTCGACCGAACGCCGATAAAAAACTAACAGGTAAAGATAGTAGAGTGGCAGCGTTAGATTGGGAAGACGAATACTTACAAGAGACAGTGTTCCTTGCAATAATCACGGATAATCGGCAAAAAGGCTTTGGCATATTTTTCTATTTTCTTTGGTCCAATACCATGAATCTGCAGAAACTCTTCTTCGGTTTTCGGAAAATGGGTTGCTATCTCTCGCAACGTTCTGTCACTAAAGACGACAAACGCCGGAACTCCTTCCTCATGGGCAATTGTTTTGCGCTTGTCTCGAAGTCGCTCAAAAAATTCCAGAGCATGTTCGTTCGGTTCTTCAGATATATTCGGTGCTTCATTTGTGTTCTTTACTGATTCTGTCCCGTGTTTCTGGAAGTATTCACGGATAATCGGCAAAAAGGCATCAGCATATTTTTCAGATTTCGTCGGTCCCACGCCAGATATGAGTCTGAACGATTCCTCGGATGTCGGAAAATAGGTCGCCATTGCCTGCAGTACCTGGTCGTGGAAAACCTCATAAGGCAATATCCCCTCCGTTTCAGCAATTCTGTCCCGTTCTGTCCGAAGTAATTCAAAGAGTACCAAAGAATATTCAGGCGGCACCTCAACTGGTGCGTTTCCTACCGATTCTACTGGTAATCCCCAAAACTGATCGTCTCTGTTGAGTACACGCCACCCCTTCTGTGTCACGCGGAGACTACCGTGTCGAGCATCTCGCTCAAGCAGTTGGTATTGGAGGAATTGATGTGACAAATATCGCCATTGTGTCTTGCTGTATTCCATGCCAATTCCGTGCGTGGAGAGTTCATCATGTCTGTTTTCAATGATCCTTCTTTGCCGTGAACCCCGCAATACGTCAATGATATAGGCTTCCCCGAACAGTTCCTCTGTTCTCAGCGCACAAGAGAGAAATTTTTGTGCCGGTATCGTCAAATCTACCCTTTCTGTTTCTGAGTTGCGGCAGTTGTCACACATCCCACAGTTTTCATTTTCGTATTGCTCCCCAAAGTAGGCTAACAACGCTTTTCGGCGGCACACCAGTGAGGTTGCCCATGAGATAAGTGTATTTAATCGTTCCTGCCGTCCTTGTTTTTCGGATGGTGCACCTTGTTCAATGAAATGGTTGGAAGTATCTACATCTCCGTAACTGAACAGCAAAAGGCAGTCTGCTGGGAGCCCATCGCGTCCACTGCGCCCGATCTCCTGATAGTAAGATTCCGGCTCCTTCGGCAAACCCGCATGTAGCACAAAGCGGACATTTGCTTTATCGATACCCATGCCGAAGGCGATCGTGGCGACTATCACCCGGATATCACCGTTGATGAAACCGTCCTGATTCTGTTTTCGGGTTTCGCTATCCAAATCCGCATGATAAGGGAGTGCTGAAATCCGCCGAGCAGTTAAATTACGGCATAGGGATTCAACCTGTTTCTTTGTCTGACAATAAATGATGCCGGACCCCTCACGATGCGTATTGAGAAACGCGAATGTCTGCTCAAGTAATTCAACTTTTGGCTCAACGGTGATGAAAAGGTTTTCTCTATCAAAGCTGGCGATGAACTGGTTTTCGTTGCCAAACTTGAGTAATTTTTTAATATCATTTTGAACCCGTGGAGTAGCAGTTGCTGTTAGGGCGACACAAACAGCGTTTTGAAATCGCTCGCGAATCGAAACCAGTTGTCGATATTCCGGCCGAAAATCGTGCCCCCACTCCGAAATGCAATGCGCCTCATCTATAGCAAGACAGGCAACGTCTGCTTCATCAAGCATGACAAGTATTTCAGGACGCACGAGCGTTTCAGGAGCCAGATAAAGCAACTTAATTTCATTTTCTCTAACCCTTTGCATTGTGGCGACGTACTCTGCATCTGTGACGGTATGGTTGAGAAAAGCGGCACGGATACCTCGATTTTCGAGCTGCGTCACTTGGTCCTGCATGAGCGAAATTAGAGGAGAAACAACGACGGTCACGCCGTCAAAGATGAGAGCGGGTAATTGGTAACAGAGCGATTTTCCACCACCTGTTGGTAGAACAATCAGCGCATCCTGTCCTTTGAGGATATGGTCAATGATGCCCTTCTGAAGTGGACGAAACTGCTCATGCCCGAAAACGTTTTTGAGGATGTCTAATGGGATTTGTGTGAGCGTTGAAGACAGCGTCGGTTCTGCTTGAGCAGCGGGGGCAGGTGCATCTGATTGCACATCTTCAAGAAACCATCCGGAAATCTGGGCGTAATGTCGTTCTTCAACATTGGGTTGATCCTTCGGTCGCCACCGATGTGCCAGCGACACGCGCAGAAGTGTCCCGGTGGGAATCGTCGCAAGTGGTTCTTGAAAACCGACGAACGTGAGCGTGCAACCGCCATTTTCTGTAGGATAATGATACCTTATCCGCTTCGCCTGTGTATCGCGGGTGAGGGGTTGATCCGTTCGCCAAAATGTGGTGCTGTAGGGTGGCACATCATCTCCCACAGAGACGTAGAGCGAACCGCTGCCTGTGGTTTTCAATAAACCGTCATAGAGTACTCGCGGATTTCCAACCTTTGGCGGCATTAAGAGTTCGATCGCACTTACCAAATCTTTCATATCTTTCGTGGTGCGAATACGGGACTTTTTATGCACAACAAAATTTTCATTATGGGGTGGAATCAACGAAGTTTCAGGCGCACCCGTAATTTCCCAAATATCGCCAACCTCATATTCCTGATTCGCGCCGTCATGTGGATCCGCATTGAACGGAATGAGCCGAACACTTTCCCCTTTTTCTGTAATCGCGCCAATGCACGCGCCACTTCCCATTCGGGTTTTCGCAACAATGAGTACTCTCACGGTAAAATGTCTTCAACCTCCAAATCGAGTGTTTTCGCCAGTTTAGCCGCTACCAATGAGCGGTGACATGCCTCCGGTGCGGTTTCCACACAAAAGAGGGCAACGACTTTGGCATCCGATTCCAGTTCATCCAGCAGACCTTGGGGCTCAAATTCGGCAAGGCATTCGGTGTGATACGCTGCAATAAATGCTTCCCCCAATGTGGTGCGTTTGCGTTTAGCGGTTTTGCTTGCTTTATCTGCTGCGGCCTGTTTGTCTCGGACGGTTTCCGTTGGACCGAGGTCTTTTCGATGGATATATCGGATACCGAGTTCTGACAGACGCGCTTGCAATCTCGCACTGTTGGCGAATGCATAAGTCGCACCGCGGAGACCGCGCCGATTGCGAATATCACAAAACGTATCGACTTCTGCCTTGCAGAGTGCTTCAAAAAAACTGGATTCGTCAAAGCCGTATACGCCGATGGTGACAATTTTGATTTTCATAGTGAGTGGAATTAAGTGTATTTTTTCCGAGAATGAAACGTCTCTTCCCCGAACATCGACAATTGCCCGCCTGTCAGACGTTCAATGACTTGCTCCTGCGACACTGGCTCGTCATTTTCGTCGATATGGATGACCGGTATCTCCTGTGTTGTAAGGGTTGCCCCGATGAGTTTGCATCTGTGACACTCCTCCGGCTTCCCTTCACTGCACATCAAGGCAACAGAGTGTTGCTGCAAGAATGCAGTGTGCAGGCGTTCGATACCGTGTTGGTAGTACTCCCTCTCCTTGATTTTTTCATAGTCAAGTTTCCCGTTGACGTAACACGTTTCATCGTCAGGTCTACCGCCGAGTGTATCTCCCATGAACACGTAGCGGATGTCGTGCTGTTCGAGTTCCTTCGCGAGTTGTGCTTTCGAGAATTCCGGCTTATAGCGCGAGTAGGGGGCGGAGCGGACATCGATGAGGTAAGCAATCTCGTGCTGATGTAGCACTTCGATGAGTTCCGCAATCGAACGACTTCCGTAGCCTATGGTATAGATTGGGGTGTGGGCAGGCGATTTTTCCATAATAGATATATCATATCATGCAACCTGCCAGAAAAGCAATTACGTTTTATCCTTGCCGTTTTTCTATGGCGTATGTTATATTATCCGCAATAAAACAGTCTTTCAGAACTTCATCTTTCGCGTTTCCACACCCAATATGAAAAACTATAGCGTTAGAATGATTCGTGAGAACATGGAAAACATCCCGCAATTTCCGATTCCAGAGGGATTCGCAATTCGGAATTATCTTCGGAATGAGGGGCATATCTGGACGCGGATTCTGAAGGCAGGCGAACCCTACATTGACATTGACGATGGACTTTTTGATCGTGAGTTCGGACACCATCTCTCAGTGATGGAGGATAGAAGTTTTTACCTAACCACGGACGCAGGCGAGGAAATAGGAACAACCACGGCATGGTGGCAAGATATGAATGGAGAGGTGTGGGGACAGATCCACTGGGTCGCGGTCCATCCCGACTACCAAGGACACGGACTTTCCAAACCTATGATGACTGTAGCGATGGAGCGTCTGAAACAGTCTCACAAGCGCTGTTTTCTCGGCACGTCAACCGGGCGTATGGCAGCAATCAAAGTTTATCTTGACTTCGGCTTCATACCGGACCTTTCATACGAGAATAGCAAAGAAGCTTGGACAGAAGTCGCGTCCGTTTTAGATCATCCGATTTTGAGGGAGTTTGCGGGTTAAAACTTGGTATTCTAAAGTGGCGAAATTTGAACGCCAAACCCCGCTATAAAATTCCGTAGGGGTAGGTCTTGTGCCTACCCTACTCTTTAGGTTATTATTAAAGTAAAGGAGGTTGCATGATGGACAGAGCAATAACCCCAACTCTCAGCGAGCAGCAGATCGCCGACTACCATGAGGACGGCTACGTAATCGTGCGCAATGTCTTGTCCGCGAAGGAAGCGGATGCGCTTCGGCGCATCGTTCAAGAACAGGTAAAACGCGATGCCTACCCATCTTCGCTTAAATATCCTGAGCCAGCGAAATATACCGTCAGTGGTAACCGTCTCGCTGATCCCGGACTCACCGCAATTGCCGAACATCCGACAGTTATCGGTGCCGTGGAATCCGCACTCGGTCAACCGGCGCATCTTACTGCCTATGTTGCGTACCTGCGGACACCTGGTGATAAGGGGGGTGGCGCGCATTGCGACTACAAACGCTGGCGACCTGTCGGTTCATCGATGAACTGGGTGTTCGCTATCATCCCATTGACCGATTTCGATACGGAGTACGGTCCCTTTCTCGTTTCTCCGAAATCACACAAGTTGACGCAGGTCGTCGATCCAGACGCACACATCTTAGACCTCACCCGTCCCGATCGTGAGATGCTGCCTCCTTTCATTGATCCGGAAGTCAAAGCAGGGGACTTGCTTGTCGTCAACGAGCATGTCTGGCACGAAGCACCCGCTGGAACTACAACCGAAGACCGATGTGGTATTTTCAATAAGTATTGTGCAATAGACGCGCCACCCGCCGCAGGATATTATCCTTACAACCCGGCGGCGTTGGACGCATTGAGCGACGATGGGAAGCGTCTCATTCCCGTCTGTTTTGACAAGCCGATTGCAACGACGCGTCTGCTTATTGAGGATTCATCAAGTCAGGAATCAAAATTCTTGCTCCGCCGGGATGCCGAAACAAGTGCTTGGGAGTTGCCGGGAGGCGAAGGTTGGGAAGAGGAGAAAGGTGTTGGTTGGGATGTCGGTGCTCGGATCGGTTCACTGCAAGAACTCACCGAAACGCAATTCGGTTTAGAAGTCTCTTGGATGTCTTATATTGAGGATGTTGAGGAGGCAGATGGCATCTGCCGCGTTTACGGTTTTTCCGATGAAAACTTAGACATTGATGCCCTCGCCAATAACGGTTGTGAATGGTTCACAAAATCTGAACTAAAACAACGTCTCGGTGAGAGTGATGCTATCTGTCATGCTGTTGATACATGGCAGCAGGCGGATGTAATTCGCGGTAAAGGCACGGCATGTCGTCAGAGTAAATACCAGTTTGATGCCTAAACTATAGATGTAGATGTGGTTTCCAACCACACCGGTGCACTTAATTTAATGTAAACCGCAGACGGAGATGTCTCGTTACCAACGGTTGAGAATCATGGTAAATTATCAAACAACTCACGAGAAAAGGAGATTGGCAAATGAATCGCATTTTCACAGCAACCCCATTTGTGTTGATCGGATGTCTGATGTCCCTTTTCTTACTCAGTTGTGCCCCCTTAAGTCAGACATTTCCAAGACGGATAGAAGCAACGCGTCTCTCCTGTGAGGCGTATCCAGGACTCGTTGATGGCAACCTCGCGACAACAGGTATCCTCAAGGTAAAGGGCATGATTGAAAAGGATTACACTGAGGGGGGCGTAACGTTTCCGAGACGATATGACGATTGGTTGGAAGGCAGAAATAAGGTTGAGGCGTGGATTCAACTTGGCACGCTGACTCCTGTTGCCTACATTGAGGTACATCCCGTTTCAAACATTTATCGTCTTTTGGTATATACAACGACCGCTGAGATACAACCCGGAATGTCAGAGCACCTCTTTGAGCCTGTCAGAAGTCATAAGATCGCGAGATCCGAAAATGGGGCAGTCATCCGCATCGATGTTGACAAACCTGCGCGTTGGCTTCGACTCGTTATCCATGCAAATCGGGATTTAGCACACGCTGAGCGAGAACCTCTGACGCAGAAAATTAAAGTGCCCTTTGAGGACATTGTGATCCGAGAAGTCAGATTTTATGGGCAGCACGAGGGGCCTACACATTAAGAACCGCGCTGTCTTTTCATCAACTGTTGGAATCGGCTTCAAGTCGCTTTTTCTGTTCTTCGAGCATTTTCTGCTGACGCTTGACGCGCTCTGGAACTAATCGTTCTCGCGGTGCCGTCGGTTTGAAATCAAGTCGATCTTTTCCTAATCCGTGCAGGACACCCAGTTCCACCGGTGAGAAATCGTCTGGATTTTCACGATTAAAATTCATCGGTTCCTTGAGGGAAACTGGCGGATTCGTGATGAAACGGGCGCGTCCCGAAGGATTCTGCGAAGCGGCGTGCAAGATGAACGGATGCAGTAGCACAACATCGCCTACGTTCCCAGTGATTTCCACAAAATCTTCGCATTTGTCAATGAGTTGACCGAAACCGCTTGGCAACAATCCTTCTGGGTGTTCATACAACCGTTGTGCGACATGCTGGACCGAATCGCACGCCACAAACGTGCCGCCACTCTGCGGATAAATATCCGACCAAACGACGATCGTGAGTAGTCCCTGCTCCGGACTATCTAAAAAGTGACGGAAGAAATCGCCATCTTTATGCCACCCACCAACTTCTGGAGAAGGCGGTTGCCACGGCGTGTCCGCGCCTAACCCAAAGTTAATAATGAAACCATCGCTCCATCCCGGCTTTGAGTCGCCCCAAAAATTGATAATCCTGTCTTCGCCGCCGAGTAGATCACAGATAGCGTCCCACGCCCTCGGTGCGACATCCTCAATCAGTACCCTGTTCATAGAAGGCAGATGAACTCGGGGTTCTTCCCAAGTCGTCGGATCGCCTGGATCATAACCGAGCCGCTTAAAAGCGTATTCTCGCCATTCTTCTGCCAACTCGCGCGAAAAGCAGTCTTTCAGGATAACATGTCCGTTCTCAATGAAGTGGTTAATATCTGCTTGGGTAAGTGTCCTATAGGTTTTTGCCATCTTTTAATTTTTCCTTGCGGTTCGGTCGGGTGATTTGTAGGTTGAGGTTTTTCACGTAGAACCGCCCTCCATTACATTACGGGCTATCGGTTTTGAGGCTATCCGAAGAAAACCTCTGTGGTGTTGGATGAAAACCTCTTAACCAAGAACTGACAATTACTCCTTGCGGTTCTGTGCAGACGCTACAATTACTCAATACTCGCTAACAGTGTTTCTACGAGTTTCGTTGCGAACTCGTCGTCATTGATGTGAGCGTCCATCTCAATAACCGTTACATTTTCACCGATGTGTGCCTTCAGATTTTCACTCCATGCGGTGCGTGCTTCGGGAGAGTCAAAAGGTTGTCCTGTTTTGTCGATCGCCGATACGCCCTGAGTTGGAATGATAACTGTTGTAGGTCCCTGTGCCTCGTTGAGTTTACGAGCCATGATGCGTCCAAGTTCAGCGGTTTCTTCAGCGGTTGTCCGCATCAGGGTCACAGTCGGGTTGTGCTGGTAAAACAACCGATCATTGAACTGCTCTGGCACTGTGTCAGGGGGACCGAAATTCACCATATCTAAGGCACCTGGCGCAACAACTTGCGGCAGTCCAGATTCTCCCGCGGCTTCCAACCGATCGGGACCCGCACTGAGTATCCCACCGACCAATTCGTCAGCAAGTTCTGTTGTTGTCGCGTCTAACACGCCAGCGAGAAAGCCGCCTTTGACCAGATCTTCCATCGCTTGCCCACCGGTACCCGTTGCGTGAAAAACGAGGACTTCATAACCAGCGGCTTCAAGGATTTCCATCGCCTTTGTAACGCATGGTGTTGTCACACCGAACATCGTCGCGGCGATTAAAGGCTTGTCTACTGTTGCCGCAGGTACTTCCGCATTCACCATCCCGACGATTGCACCAGCGGCGTTGGCAAGAATCTGCCGTGACAACCTGTTAATGCCAGCGATGTCCACAACAGAGTACATCATACTTATGTCTTTGGATTGGACATACGGACTCGTGTCCCCCGATGCCAAGGTTGACACCATAATTTTCGGGACACCTACTGGGACTGCCTGCATAGCCGTCGTGCCGATGGTCGTTCCTGCGGAACCACCGAGTGAGATGATCCCGTCAATTTCGCCTGCTGCCTGTTTTTCAGCAACAAGCGCTGCGGCACCCTGTGCCATCACAGCGACACTGTTACCTCGGTCGCCTTCATCTCTCAAAGCCTGGAGAGACGAACCACCCGCTTGTGCGACTTCGTCTGCAGAAACGTCCGGTGTTAATTGTGGTTCTCCCAATATACCCGTATTGATAACATACGTTGAGGTGCCCGTTGATTCTATTTGCGTCTTGATAAACGAGAATTCCAAACCTTTCGTGTCCATTGTGCCGACAATGCAAACCGTTTTTGTCATCCCCAATTCCTCCACTGTCTCATAGATGCCACTAAGAAATGTCCCAGGCGGAAGATTATATCCACCGCTACGATGTATTATAGATATACCCTATTTTTAGAAGAAAGTCAAATTTTTATTTTCAGAAGGATCCCGAACTACATTCTCTCAGTAAAACATGAGTTTGGGTTTGAAAATATCAGGACTTACGCAATTTTGATCATCGTCCACGCTATGAGAAAGGGATCGTATAAAAAACGCAGACGGTCTGTGGCACAACCTAACAGGTTATGCTACAAAAGAGCAGCATGCGTAAGTCCTAAATATATCACATTTAATCAATCACGCGTCGTAGTCGTGATTATCCTCCGCTCGATCTTGTGGTACAAATCCGACCTTTCGCCGCGCGTTTGAGGTGTCTACCCAACGTAAATCATTGTCCGACATACCGTAGAAAATCTCAAATCGTAAGTTATCATCAGCGTTGATGCACCGCTCGAATATCTGGACGATGTCTCGTTGGCTCACGTAGATGTCGGCACCCTGCGGGGGTCGCGGACGATCTCGCTCGACTTGACCGATGCGGACGCAGATACACGACAATCCATGACGATGGGCGTAAGTTCGCGCCAAAGACTCCGTCCATACTTTGGTTGCGGCGTATAGACCTCTCGGCTCTGCGGGTATATCCGGTGTAATCATCTCAACATCGTCGGGTATGTCTGCATGTCGGCGTTCCATCATCGCCTTGTATGGTTCCTGATCACGATGTCCCTGCGAGACCGTAATGCTACTGGCGGCGACAATACGCCTAACTCCGATGGCTTTGCACGCTTCAAAGACATTGTAGGTTCCGATGATGTTGTTGTTCAGCAAACTCTCCCAACTCTCTCCGCTCGGATCTGCGGCAAGATGCACCACAACATCCATGCCTTCAACAGCCTGTCGCACCTGATTGAAATCAGCAATATCGCACAAAATGAATTTCTCGTCTGGGATGTCGAGTTCCCATGACTTGGGAACGCGAGCAGACGATTCCGGTTTGCAGTCAAGGGCATAAACATCGTACTTTTCCGGTTGTTCTTGCAGTCGCTTATATGTCATGTAACCAATCTGCCCAGTCGCGCCTGTAACAAGCACTTTTTTGGGTGTAGTCATAAGTTCATTTTCCTTCTTGCGAGATAGTTCGGATGCGCTGTAGCGCATAGATCGCCCACCGAATCAACGTCTGTTCTCAGGCCTTGGCATCTGATCTGTGAAAAGAGTTATGAATTGTGGAGACACTGGGCGTTTTTTATCAGTAAAGTCGAGTAGTTTTCTCAATGCCTTATGGGTAGGGCAGTATTTCAGACATCATGGCATGGTAAATCTAATAAGTTATTATATGACGCGTGGGCAGGACTGTCAAGGATTTTTTAAAATTGACAGAATTCGGGAGATGTGATACACTAAAGAGTGGCTGTCAGCACTCGGCTGTCGGTTAAGCAGTTTTTTGAATGACCATCAATTTGCTGTTTGATTCGAGCGTTTCAGAAAACCGAAAGGGCACCCCCTGATAGCTGAAAGCCGATAGCCAATTTGCTATGTCAGATTAGCGGAGGAAAATACATGAAATCGATCGATTCTAAACAAGCAGGATTAACATCAATACAAATCTTAGTTGTCGTCATCGTTCTCGGAATTGTTGCGGCAGTTCTTTTGGCACCTCGGTTACTCGGACAAGCGGGACGGGCTTTGCAGGCACAAGCCGCTGAGGATATTGAAATACTGGGTATTGCACTTGATAGGTATGCGAAAGATAACGGTGATTATCCTTCAACTGAACAGGGATTGAAGGCACTTTGGGAGATGCCTGAAGCACCACCAAGACCTATAAACTGGATAGAACCCTATATTCAAATTCCGATCACGGAAGATCCGTGGGGAAATCCCTATGTCTATGTTCGACCGGGGAATCATGACCGTTACGGATACGATCTTATCTCTTTCGGGAGTGATGGGGTTGAAGGTGGCACAGGGGAGGCAGAGGATGTCGTCAGTTGGATCCGGCGTGATGAATAATTTAATTTTACCTCGCGGGAGAACAGCGTAGGTTTGAACCATTGACGTGTCTTCCTGAATATCCGCTCTCCATTTCATTATGAGCTACGGATCCGGTTTTAAGAAGTACGCACAGAATAACCAAAAACCTGCACGTAATAGAATGGAGTGCAGTCCAGGAGCCCATAATTAAAAATATGAAGATTACTCAAATTGACGTTATCAAAGTGAGAGTGCCGTACCATGAAGGCATTTATGAACTCATGACGCGTCGAAATCTTTACCAGATTGATTACGTCTACAAGGTGCACACCGATGTAGGGCTCGTCGGGATTGGTGATGGCGCGTTTCAGGCGGACGATGTCATTCAGCACTACATCGGTAGAAATCCGTTTGAATTTATGAATGGTTGGGCACCTACACCTCTCCAGCAGGCTTTTTACGACATCATGGGGAAAGCTCTGGGTGTGCCGGTGCATCAACTTTTAGGTGAAAAGGTTCACGATAAAACGCAGTTCGGCTACTGGTCGATTGACATGACACCAGAGGAGTGGGCGGCAGAAGCACAACACGCTTATGCCCTCGGCTATCGACTTCACAAAATCAAAGCCCGTCCATGGTTTGAGGTGCTTGAGCAGGTCGAAGCAATCGCAGCGGTTGTGCCGGATGATTATCGACTCCGCGTTGATGCAAACGACTCCTTTGAGACCCCAGCACATACCCTCGAAGTCGCACGCCAACTTCAAGGGTACAATATAGAGTCATTGGAAACGCCGATTCCACAAGCTGATATTGCCGGATACCAAGAGATCAAACGAAACACCGATATACCGATAACAATTCACTTCGGGAACCCGGATCCGATTGAAGCGATACGGGCAAATATGAACGATTCATTTATTATCGCTTACCCGGACTCGCGCCCTGCCAATGCCAAACGGGAGGCGATTATTTCAAACGCTGCCCATCTTCCGGTATGGATACAAATTGTTGGACTCGGTATGACGACCTGCTACGTTATGCATCTCGCCGCAGTGATGCCGAACGCAACCATGCCAGCGATTACACTAAATGCTTTGCGCGCTTTTGACCTTGTTACGCCTTCAACAATTCCGCTTGTTGACGGATACACAACTGTTCCAGATAAACCGGGGTTAGGCGTTGAATTGGATGAGGACGCGCTTGATAATTGTCGCACTTGAGGAGAAAGAAATGAAAATATCTGCTGCCAGTCGAGCACAGGCTTTAACAGTTATTGTGAGTTCGCTCATCCTCGCGATGGGATTCGGTATTTCTGCACAGGCTGCGAAACTCGGTTTGGCGAGTGCTTGGCTCTTTGAGGAGAATGGTGGAAAGGTTGTCAAAGACATTGTCAGCGGACACGATGGCGAAATCAAAGGCACACTTGAATGGGTAAAGAAAGGCAAATTCGGGGGTGCTTTGGAATTTTCGGGCAAAGGTGATAGTTACGTCCGCGTTGATCACGACGATGTTTTCAATTCCGATCCTTACACGTTTATTGCGTGGGTTAAGTTAGAAGCCGCCTCATGGCAATACGTTGTTTGGCGCAATGGGGATGTCTGGCCCGAACCAGAGGATGTCCGTCATCTCGATATATGGATTCACGATGCCGACTATCCCGTGTTTATGTGGCACGTCAAAGGCAAGGTCGGGCGGATTGAGGGTAAGACCATTGTTGCTGATGGGGAGTGGCACCATATCGCCAAAATCTATGACGGTAAAACCGTTCAGATGTTCGTTGATGGGAAATTGGATGGTGAGGAACCGAGTGGTGGCACGTTGGATACGAGTAAGTCGCCTATCTGGATCGGCGCGCGTCCCGGCAACGTTGCTGCAACAGGACTCTTTGATGAGGTAGGTTTCTTCACGGAAGCACTCTCTGAAGATGAACTCAACGATGTTATGGAGAATGGGTTAGCTGATTATGCCGCCGTTGATGCGGCTGGCAAATTGGCAACAACTTGGGCTTTGCTAAAAGCGAAAAAATAAATAACAGGCACACCCGTGTGCTGTAGGGACTTTGCTTGGGTGTTTCCCAGGGCTGGTGCCTGCCTACACGCTGTATGCCTAAAAACGAAAATGGAGAAAACGCATTATGCAAATGCACGTAGGTGGAGAATGGATTGATAAATCCAATAAAATTGATGTACTCAGTCCCTTTGATGGTTCGGTTGTTGATACTGTACCCAGAGGAGACGCAGGTGACGTTGAAACCGCTATTCAGACGGCAGAACGTGGTGCAAAGATCATGGCAGGAATGACCGGCTATGAACGCTACGAGATTCTGCGTAAAGTTGCGGACTTGATGGTGGAACGGGCGGACGAACTTGCCCAAGTTATCACCCGTGAAGAGGGAAAAATCCTCGCTGAAGCGACGATTGAAGCAACCCGTGCTTCTGAAATTATCGCCCTCTCTGCAGAGGAATCCAAACGATTGACCGGTGAAACGATTCCCCTTGAAGGTGCACCCGGTGTCCAAGGCAAACTCGGCTTTACAGTACGCATGCCGTGTGGTATTGTTGCTGGCATTAGTCCCTTCAATTTCCCATTACATCTTGTCTGTCACAAAGCGGGTCCCGCAATCGCTGGTGGAAATGCTATTATCATCAAACCTGCGACAGACACACCGCTTTCCGCACTGAAACTGGTGGAACTCTTTTTAGAAGCAGGTACACCACCTGAGGCGATTCAGTGTGTGACGGGACCCGGCGGCGAAATCGGTGATACCCTCTGCGGGGACCGTCGCGTCCGAAAAATTACCTTTACCGGTAGCCGTGATGTCGGCGAGCATATCTGCAAGGTGGCAGGGTTAAAGCGTGTCACGATGGAACTCGGCTCGAATTCGCCGCTCATCGTCATGCCCGATGCGGATCCCGAAAAGGTCGCTCGTGCAGCAGCGGCATCCGGTTATTCTAATGCCGGACAAGTCTGCATCTCAACGCAGCGTGTCATCGCACATGAGAAAATCTACGGTGATTTCTTAGATGCGTTTGAAGCCGAAGTCGCTCAAATTAACACTGGCGATCCTCTCGCAGAAGGGACACGGATGGGGCCAATGATTCGAGAAGGTGATGCTACCCGTGTCGCTGAATGGATTCAGGAGGCTGTCGCGGATGGAGCGGAACTGCTCACTGGCGGAGATAAGCAGGACCAATTCGTTACGCCTGCTATCCTTGCCAATGTCAAGCCGGAGATGAAAGTCTCCTGTGATGAAGTGTTCGGACCGGCTGTCGGTGTGACGCGTGTCAACGACATCGACGAGGCGATCGCCCTTGCCAACGATACCAACTATGGGCTAAGTGCCGCGATCTTTACACAGAACGTCGATTGGGCGATGAAGTTCGTCCGCGAGGTCGAATCGGGTAACCTGATGGTGAACTGGGGTACGCAGTGGCGTGCGGATCTGATGCCGTATGGCGGGGTCAAAGAGAGTGGTATGGGCAAAGAGGGTCCGAAATACGCCATAGAAGAGATGACCGAATTGAAGATGGCAGTCTTCCATTTGGATAGTTAAGCGTAGACCTTGGATGTCCTAATTTTTATACATAACCCCGCTGTTGATTTATTGCGACAGCGGGGTTATCTTTTGCGAATAGATGTGCTCTTTAAACAGAAAAGGCGCGATTAAAAATCGCGCCTACAAGAGAAAAGATATGAAGTTTAAAACCTCGTCAGCAGTAAGATTACTACTCTTCTTCTTCGGTTTTCGACGCAGCGATTACTTTCTGCGCAACATCGTCGGGTGTGATCTCGTAATGTGAGAACTCCATCGTGAAAGTGCCGCGTGCACTCGTCATCGACTTGAGATCGATCGAATACCGGAGCATCTCCGAAAGGGGAACGTTTGCTTGGATAACCTGCTTTTTCCCCATCTGTTCCACACCCATTACCTGTCCACGTCGTCCGTTTAGGTCGCCGATAATGCTTCCCATGAACTGTTCGGGCACCGTGATATCGACGCTCATCACCGGTTCGAGCAAACACGGATCTGATTGTTCGGCAGCGGCAGCAAAGGCGATAGAACCAGCGATCTGGAACGCCATATCCGAAGAATCGACAGGGTGGAATTTACCATCATAGAGATCAATTTGGATATCGACGATGGGGAAGCCTGCAAGTAAACCTCTGTCCATTCTCTCGCGAATGCCTTTTTCGACAGCCGGGATATAGTTGCGCGGAATCGCGCCACCGACGATGTTGTTGACAAACTCAAAGCCCTCACCACGTTGTACGGGAGCGAGATTAATCGTGACATCACCGAACTGTCCTCTTCCACCGGATTGGCGTTTGTGTCTACCTTGGACGCCTTGGACTCTCCGGCGGATTGTTTCCCGATATGGCACTTTTGGCGGTGAGAGTTCCGTCTCGACCCCGAATTTGTCTGCCATTCGTTCCCGATTAATGTTGATGTGCAGGTCTCCAAGCCCGGAGATGAGAAGTTGTTTCGTAACTTCGTTCCGCTCAATCCTAAACGTCGGGTCTTCTTCGGACATCCGTGTGAGGGAGGTCATCAGTTTTTCATCGTCGCCTTCGCGCGTCGGGCGGATGGCATAGGAAATGACCGAATTTGGGAAATCGATACCTGGCAGTTGAATAGGGGCGTCTCTGTCGCAGAGCGTATCCCCAGTCTGGGTCGCCGCAAGTTTCGTGAGGGCACCAATGTCTCCTGCTTCTACCTGTGGCGTGCTGATTGCCTCTTGACCGTTCATGAACGCCGTTTTTCCGAGGCGTTCAACTTGTCCTCGCGTCGAGTTGCTGACTTGGGTATCCCCTTCCAGCGTACCGGAATAAACACGGAAGAAGCTCAATTGTCCTGAAAACGGGTCGGCAATCGATTTGAATACGACAGCGGACATCGGGGCATCCGGTATAGGTTCTCGGCTCTCCTCTTCATTTTCTGCAGCCGCAACTGCACCGACATCGGTGGGAGATGGGCAACCCGTCAGCAGTGTATCCATCAATTGTTGTACGCCTATATTGTTTAAGGCAGCACCGCAAAGCACGGGGGTAAACTGATTCTCGAAAATCCCAAGTTGCAAGCCGTTCTGAATCTCTTCGTCCGATAGTTCACCTTCAAAAAACTTCTCAATGAGTTCATCGTCGCTTTCTGCGGCGACTTCGACGACTGCTTCGCGAGTTTCTTCAGCCTCTGTCTCCAAGTCTGCCGGTATTTCAGATTTTGTTGCGCGCTTGCTTCCATCGGGTTGCAGATAAGCCGCCATCTGTATGACATCGACGACACCGGCGAACTGCTCCTCTTGACCGATCGGGAGTTGAACAGGAACCGCCCGGGTTTCTAAGATGTCTTCAACAGTTGAGAGTGCGTTTTCAAAGTTGGCGTTCTCTTTATCCATCTTATTGATAAAGATGAGGCGTGGCAGTTCATATTTGTCTGCGATTTCCCACACCTTTTCGGTTCCACCTTCGACACCGGTTGTTGCATCGACAACGACGACAACCGCGTCGACGACGCGGAGTACACTGTGGAGGTCACCATGAAAATCGTCTGCGCCCGGGGTATCAATCAGATTTAGTTTATGTCCTTCCCATTCTGCAATACAGACTGAACAGTTGAGGGTCGTTTTGCGTTCAATCTCGTCAGCGGCATAGTCAGCTACAGAAGTTCCGCTATCAACAGCCCCCATTCGCTCAATGGCACCACCGTTGTAAAGCATCGCTTCAACGAGTGATGTTTTGCCTGCTCCTGAATGCGCGATAATTGCAATGTTTCGGATCTGGTCGGTTCTGTATTGTTTCATACGTCCAAAAATTTCTCCTTTTACTGTTAACCACACGGAATAGAGCGAGCTACGCCGTTTAAAACTAAATCTTAGCATACTATGGCAAAAATGTCAAGAAAATATTTCTATCAATACTACCTCAAGTAAAAACGTCTGACATTACGTCTGTGGTTTAAGGTATAATGAATAGGAATTAGCATTTCCTCTTAAAGTCCCCTGATAAGGGTCAGGGAATGCCTTATGGAGAACCTTCATACCGTGAGTAGCAACTTGCGTTAAATTAGAAAAACTGAAAGGATACATTTATGCAAAACCTTTTCTTCGCGTTCGGTTCAGGTTTGAGTCTACTCGGTGTTGTTTTGGGTGCGTTTGGGGCACATGCCCTACGATCGAAACTCTCACCGGAGATGCTTGAGACCTTTGAAGTAGCAGTTCGATATCAGATGTATCACAGTCTGGGGATGATTGCTGCGGCGTGGGCGGTTTCGCAGTGGCAGAACCAACTCACGGCTATATCGGGATGGTGCTTTTTCGCAGGTATCCTGATTTTTTCGGGCAGTCTCTATATCCTTAGTCTCACGGGGGTTCGATGGCTCGGTGCCATTACTCCGATCGGTGGGTTGGCATTTATCGTGGGGTGGGCTTGTCTGACCCTCGCTGCGATTCGTGGATAAAACCTCTGCGTTTCAGTCTGTTTAAAGTTGACAGTTGACAGTTATGGCATGTTTGTGTAAAATAATTGGAACGAAGAGAATGTAATCTATCCACTTTATGCTGACCGCGAGCGTCCTATGTTTGCTGGACGAAAAAGGGAGAAGCTCTCATGAGAAAATTGAACACCCAATGGATTTACGCGTGCATTTGTTTAGGCTTTATGCTAATTGGGCACACTGCCCAGGCGATTCGTTATGAGTTTGATAGTGACAAGGAGATTGCGGATTGGGAGTTGGGACCCCAGGCAACCGCAAAGGTGAAAGACGGTATGCTTGAACTTACCGTTGCCGGTGGGCAGAATTCAGGTATTTACTTTGGGGAAGAAAACTGGGCGGATTACCGAATGGAAGTCAAGGCACGGAAACTTGATGGACCCTATTTCCATCTGTTCGTTCGGACGCAGGAGCCAGCGGTAGATTTCTATTTCATGGAAATCAGCTATAACTCGCATACCACCTCGCTTTTCATGTTTCAAGGCGGTGCTGGGAATGAGATTACCGGTGGTCCGCGTCCGAAACGTCCCGATTCCAAAGACACCAAAGGTGGCGATGCATATACAATTGTTTTTGAAACAGAAGGCGAAACTCTCAGAACCTACATTGATGGGAAACTGATGGTTGAAAACCAGGATAAAACCTACGATAAGGGTCGTCCCGGCTTAGGGGGCAGGGATTCAACCGTTGCGTATGAATATGTTGAAATTAATGGTGAGGGCATCCCACCGACAGCAGTGGAACCGGCTGACAAATTAACGACATTGTGGGGTGAATTGAAAAGTAGATAAAGATGAGGCGGGTCCACGTGCCCGCCTACAACATATAGGAGAAAGACAATGAAGAGACTGGTTATTCTTTTTCTCACGGTTTTGATTTCTACGCAGGTTGAAGCCAATTTCAATTTTGGACTTCATACGGACTCACATCCTTGGGCGCGTGAAGATCCCAAAGGTGCCCAAGAGGAAATTGATGCCTTGATTAAGATTATTGATAATAAGGTAAACCTAACGGCTTTTGATCCCAAGGATATTAAGGGGTTAGCGGATTGGGTCAAGGCACACACAGAGGGTGGTGGGAATACTTTGATTCTGACAGGGATCACCCCTTCAACAATTTATCCAATTGGTAACGCAAAACCTGATGGCTCGCTTCTTGAAGAGTTCCTTGATGCGGGTAATACGATTTTCAATACGGGTGAATATACCTTTTATACGTCGGAAGGACCCGATGAAACGAACGGACAAGCCGCATTACCCAATGTCGTCGACGTTCCAGAAGCATTCGTATGGCAGGGCAAAGGTCCGGACGCTTGGCAGGGTGCTCCAGTTGAAATGACCCC
Source organism: Candidatus Poribacteria bacterium (assembly GCA_965232545.1). Classification (GTDB taxonomy): domain Bacteria; phylum Poribacteria; class WGA-4E; order WGA-4E; family WGA-3G; genus WGA-3G. The sequence continues at coordinate 3,611,163 of OZ246979.1, read as the reverse complement.
GACACAGGAGGGCAAAGACCATGTGCCGAGTCTGAAAAAGTATAACACCTCTTATCCGTTCCATCTTGAGGATTACGAAGGAAGTCCTTGGGAGTTAGAGGTCGCGCTTGCTGAGAATGATGATCAAGATCCGCGGGTTGAACCGGCTGTGCTATACAACAAAGATACCGGCGGCCGCCTCGGCATCTTCGTCCAGACCTATGTTGGTGATGTGCCGCATCCGGGTGTCTCGTGGGGCGCGATTATGGGTGAATTCATCGTTAACTACTATCTACCAGAGGTTTTATCGGTTGAACCGACCGGTAAATTAACAACCACTTGGGGAAATCTGAAGTCCCCTAAATAGCAATCGGTTTCCATCAGCAGTCAGCTGTCAGAGAAGAAACAGTCAGCGGTTACCAGAAAACCTCTTAGTTTCCCATTGTTGACAGCCGATTGCTGATAGCCATTAAAAAATTGGAGAAAAATGTGAAGGTGATGCTTTCACAGAAAATAAAGATGAAAAAATTAGCATATCTTTTGGCAGTTCTCGCATTCTTGATGAGTTGTGTACTCGCGCATGCAGTCGATCCAGATAAGGATTTACTTATCTATTTACCTTTTGATGAGGGTAAAGGGAACACAGCGGAAGATGTTTCGCCAAATGGATTCGTTGGTGACGTGAAAAATGCGAAATGGGTAGAGGGAGTCGTCGGTCAGGCACTCCATTTTGATGGTGGAAGTGTTAACTTCGATCCGCTCAAAATCGATCAGCCAAAGGAAATGACGATTGAGTTTTGGTTCAAACCCGACGATAAAATTGAAGGTGGTGCCCGAATTGATTTGCTCTATCGTTTGCAAGGGGGTGGACGACCTCATATTACGTTCAACCGTGGCGGCGTGTTATTCGGGTTCTACTTTGCGACGCAAGGGGTTGAACTGGAGGCGGTCACGAACTATGACGCATTTGAATCCGAGTGGTACTACTTCGTCGGATCGCAGAGCAAAAAGACCGCATGGATGTATATTAACGGAGAACTTGATTCCGAAGCAGAAGCCGGTGGAGATGCCCGTATGGATTTCGGTACTGAAGGTATGTGTATCGCAGCGAGTCAGGGCAACGCCAACTTCTTCAACGGTATGATTGATGAATTTAAGATGTGGAGTGTCGCCTTCACTGCTGACGATGTCGCAGATAGTATGGCGAAGGCACTTGCTGTGAAAGCGGGTGGCAAACTCACAACAACGTGGGGTAAACTTAAGTCCGATTCTCGCAGCGTCGGGTTTTAAGTGTTACCTAACACACCTATCGGATTACGGAGATGTGGAGCGGGCGGGTTGCTGAGCGACCCTCCGCGTCCACACACGTTAACACGTGTTTCCCCCTGCTCGGTGTAAGCCAATATTGCGCTCCTGCCTTCCCCTGAAAAATTAACTCACCATCTAAAAACCAAAATAGATCTTGTGTCCGACTCGAAGCCGAGGCGGTCAATTGAATCTTTTGGTTTTCCAACGGTATCCCTTCCCGAATGTAATAGATAGTATCTGCTGCTGGAGATAAAATAATCGGAGCGTTCCCCGCAATGGTTCCGGTACACAAAGGATTGTGCTTCGGCAGGACAGACACGGCAAATCCATTCTCCGCCAACCAAGTTGCCGCATCGGCGGGCCACTCCTCAAATATTTGTGCTTGTGCTTCGGTAAATGATGTGTGTGTTGTAGAATGGTTTTCGGAAACCTTCGGCTTTCGGCTTCCAGTGTATTGGTTATCTTTCTGACGGCTGATTGCTGATTGCTGATTGCTATTTTGCTGACGGCTGATTGCTGACGGCTGATTGCTATTCTTACGACAATGGGAGCAGAGACTATACCCAGTTGCTGCGTCAACATAGATACGTTTATGAATCGTGCAAACCGCTACAGATGAGATACCCGGGATATACACATCCTCTTTGTGGACTGGACAGTGTGATGAGACTGACGCGCCACTAAGGGCACATACTTGTCGTGTTTTCAATTGTTCCGGCTCGGTAAACCAGCCATGCATGTCTTGTCCTGTCAAGGCGGTAAAGAGCGCGAATAGGATAGGGGTGGCAGCATCTGTACCGCTCAGCATCGGAACCCCTTTTCCATTGAAATTACCGAGCCATACACCAATTGTTAATTTCGGCGAGTATCCGATGCACCATGCATCCCGATGCCCATAAGAAGTCCCAGTTTTCCACGCAATTTTGGGTAAGTTCATTGTCCTTTCAAAGGCTTCTGGGTTTCTAACGGTGTTGGTAGGCAGTTGTGAGTTTGTTAACATCTCGGTTATGATGAAGCATGTCTCTTCGCGGAGTAGACGTTGCGAGGATCGGTTTTCGGGGCGTTTGCTGCGCTCACTTTCGGCTTTCGGCTTTCGGTTAAGAGGTATTGAACGTTCAGATCCGTCTTGCAACTGACGGCTGATTGCTGACGGCTGATTGCCATTCTTCTGACGGCTATCTCGTGAGAGCGTTAGTTGATAAGGCCCAAATTCTCCCATATTTGCCAAGCCTGCATAAAGTGTTGTCAATTCAAGTAGATTCACCTCGCATCCACCGAGAACCATAGAAAGTCCGTACTTTTGGGCAGGCGCGAGTGTAGAGATACCGGCACGTTTCAGAAAGGCGTGTAGTGTCGAACTTCCAACTCGTGTTTTGTTGTCTTGTATCGGAGGCGAATTGGGGGTTCGGTTTGTCAAGCGGGCGTTAAGATTAACGGCGGGGACATTGAGAGAACGTGCCAGGGCTTGACGGGCGGTGACATAACCGTTATATTTCCCGTCGTAGTTCACTGGTTCATATCCGGCGTAGGTGACAGGGACATCGAATAATAGGGTTTCTGGTGTAATCAAGCCCTCTTCCATCGCCAGTGCATAGACGAAAGGTTTGAGAGCAGAACCCGGAGAACGCGGCGCGAGCGTCCCGTTTATCTGTCCTAATGCGCTCCGGTCGAAGAAATCGTGGGAACCTACCATTGCTAAGACGTGGCGGCTTTGGGTATCCATGACAATGATTGCACCTGTGCTGGTGCTATGTGACCCGCGCAAGTTTGGTTTACGCTCTGCATCCAAGTATTCACGAAGGATGCGGACTGCAGTCTCCTGAACCTTTGCGTCTATTGTCGTGTATATCCTGCCGTCTCTTGTCGATTTTGCATGTTTAACCAACAGACGTGAGAGGTGTGGTGCTTTGAATGGAAGTGGGTAGCGTTTGTGCGGGATCGGTTCTTGGATTGCTTCCTGCCACTGCTGTTCGGAAATTTGGCGACGTGCCAGGAGACGATTCAGGACTTTTTTGCGTGCCTTTCGCGCGTTTTCTGGGAACCTGTCGGGTCGCAAACGTTCTGGGGCGTTCGGAATGGCAGCGAGAAGTGCGGCTTCTCCAAGACTCAGCGCGTGTTGCGGTTTGTTGAAATAGAATCGCGAGGCTGCCGCTGTTCCAACTATATTTCCACCATACGGGAGCATGTTGAAATAAAACGTTAAAATCTCTGATTTGGAATAAGCATGTTCAAGTTGAAGCGCGCGGAACATCTCAATGAGTTTGTTCGGAACGGTACGCGCTTTGGGTTCCATCAGTCGCGCGAGTTGCATGGTGATGGTTGAACCGCCGCGCACCACTTCACCCGCTTTCAAATTGTCATAGAAAGCTGTTGCAATTGACACAGGATTGATGCCATAGTGATAGTAAAACCATCTGTCTTCTGATGTTAGTATTGCTTGGTGTAGGAAATGGCTCTCGGCTCTCGGCTCTCGGCTCTCAGGTTGCGTCTCACCTTCGACCACAGACCGCTCTTTACTGACGGCTGACTGCTGATGGAAACCGACTGCTATGCGCCACATGCCGTCGTCGGCTAAAAATGCTCGAAGCCACTCGCCGTTTCTGTCCAATACAATCTGAGATACAGGGGGATGGAGACGTGCTTTGGGGAGCGGGAAGCACCAGTTTGCGAGCATAAAGAGAACGACAATCAATAAAAGGGGTAGCATTAGAGTTATGAGTCTTCGGAAGGGTGGTTGTCGGTTGTCGGTTGTCGGTTGTCGGTTACAAGTGGGTTTTGTTAAACGAGGGGGAAACGCCCAAGCAAAAACACCTCTTAACTGAAAACTGAAAACTGAAAACTGAAAACTATTCATTACTCTGCAACCACTGCAATACGCGTGCTACCCGTTACAGCGGATTTGGTTGTATCGTACATCGCCTCAGCGACAATGGGAGGTAAGGTAAATTCACCCCGTGTGACGGCGCGTAGCGCGTAATAGAATTTACGTTCGCGTTGGCGTGGGAACGTGCCGAAGAAGATAAGCCTATCATCGCGAATATCAATATAATCCGGCTTGAAATCCTGTGCTTTCAACCATGGAATACCTGCTCGGGATTCTAACCGTGGATTCTCAATTTCAAACCCTGTCGGCAACATATCAACGACGACAACGTTTTCGAGATTGGCAGTGAGGGATTTGACGTTTACCTCAGCGATGAGCAGTTCCCCGTGTACGAAGGTGCCCGACCGTTCTTCGCCATCTTTGTTAAAATAGCGTCTGCGTACTTGTAGTTCACGTTCATATTCTTCGATGAAGGAGTCGCGTTGGATACCAAACGCGCTCCAATAGTAGTAGCAACTTCCTTCACCTTTGACAGAGAGTTGGACCCGCGTCCCATCCCATGCTTTATCGGTGTAACAGACCTCCGTTGCGTCGAAGTCAGCGAAATGCTCACCGTTGAGCGTTAGGGTACCGGTGTAATTTCTATCCATCTGTTTCTTCAGAATCTTACCGAGTGCCAGAAACGCAAAGGCGTTTTCTTGTGTTGTTGCCCATCGGTTCCCCTCAGATGCTGCTTCATTTAGATTTTGAACGAGCATCGGGATTGATGGATGGTTTTCGTTAACTTCGGCAAGAACGTCTAACATAATGGCTTGGGCTCGAATAGGGGAGTCGAGTGTGCCACCGGTCTCTCGTTGTCCGTTCCCCTTATTGAAAGTAGGTGCTACTGATACAGGAAGCATTGACAGGGCAGTTTCCAGTTCGCCACTGAGGGCGAACGCGCCAGCGAGTTGAAAGTGGCTGTAGTCGCTGAGTCCGCTCAAACCTCTGTTTTTCAGGTAGTGCATTGTGCCTCGGTCAGGGTGTCCAGCAGCAGCTAAGACGTAGGCGGCATAGGTTACCAATGAAATCTTATTTCTTATCTCTTGTGCTTCATTGCTGTCTTCCATGTTTGGTGAGAAGTTCGCCTGTGTTTTTAAACCGTTCAGCATTGCGTCGTAAACCCTGTCCGCTACCTCATAGCCCGCCTTTCGTGCCTCAACGAGGAAGTGAGACGCATAAATACTGCTCCACGGGTTTACGTAAGAACCGCCGGGCCAGTAAGCAAAACGGTCATCTGACTTCAACATACTTTCGATTTTCATGATACCCGATGTGATGTAATGGTCCACTGAACCTTCTGTTGCCAACATCGGTTCGATGCTTCGCGCCAAGTCGCTGAAGTAAAGCAGTGGAAAAACCTTGCTCGTTGTTTGTTCCAAACATCCATGTGGATAACGTATAAGATAGCGGAGACTGTCCGCGAACCTGATATTTGGGAACGGCGATAACGTGAGACTAAACTCTGACGAATCGGGTATTAAATTCGATGGGAAAATGAAATCAACAGGTTCACCTAAGCGTACCATTCCCTGTCCTGTTTTCGTGATAGGCGGTGTGACGGAACGCAGGGGGATCTTTGTTTCCAACTGTGTTGTTTGTGTATTACCGTGCGCCGAGAGGTTGAAGTTGGCTTCCCCTATGGCATCCTGAACGAGAATATCGAAAAAGACTTGTGCTTCTGCGCCTGCGTCAACCCTCGTATCTATACTGAGTTTGCCTATTATGTTCGTAGGCGCGGTTTGTAACCCCGATTCTTTCTCTGAATCCCCATGAGGCAACGTTTCGGACGCATTGAGGTCACTTGCTGAAAGGAGTCGCACATCGCCTGATGCTTGCAATTCAACTGTAAATTCTCCGTCTGTACCTGTGTCGTTAAAAAGAGTAACAGGTACGCGAACCTTATCACCACCTGCAAGGAATCGTGGGAATGTCGGCGTTAAAACGATGGGTTCGCGGACAGTCAGATACGTTTCAGTGCCCCCGTAATCTCCACCCGCGAATGCGACTGCCATCAACCTCAATGTCCCGTTGAACTGTGGAATCTTGAATTGAACAGTACCGCGACCGTTTCCATCAGTTTTCACGAATCCTGACCAGAGTGAAATCGGCTTGACGCGTCGGATACTGCCTGTGCTCAATCGTTTCCGCAGTTCCGCCTGCCGTGTCGTGGCCCCATCTCCACCCGTACTTGAATCGTCTGTGACGTTTGCGATTTCCGGTAGGATCCCGCTATACAGGTCAAAGGAACGCGTCTTAAGCCCGCGCTGTCGATAGAAGTGGTCGTGTGGGTTGGGTGTTTTGAAATCAGTTAACGCGAGGATCCCTTCATCAACGGCTGCGATACAGACATCATATTTTTGCCAAGAACGTCTACCATGTACTTGGAACGCAATAGTCACTTCACTATTCGGTAGGACTGTCACATCACTACCATCCATTCCTTGTATTACATTCCCAGTCCCTACAGAGACTTCTGTGGACTCTGTACTCCTTTCCGGACTGGCGAGTGGAATCTTCTGCGTATCCCCGGCGTCATTCGTCTGATGAAGCGACATCTCTATCGAAAGCCGCCTCCGCGTTTCATCTATTTTTAATGGAATTACCCCAAACGCGCGGGCGGGAAGAGGCGATTTCTTATCAGTCACAGCCCCTTCTATTGGGATGGCGCGGATCAGTGTCGCAGAGAGATACACATTCGGTCTATAAGCATACCGGACTGGGATTGATAAAGTTGTAGTGTTGTTTTTCATCACTATTGTCCGGTAGCTCAACACCTTTTCCCGTTCGACAGTCAGCAGGAGTGTGCCTGGAAACGGAGCCTTAATATATAGTTTTGCTGTTTGGCCGGGACGGTAAGCAGGCTTATTAAGTGTCAGTTCCAGTCGAGTGGGATGTTCCATAGAAACTGGGATGTTTCCCCATCCACTGACGTAAAATCCGAGTTCTGCAGTCGCTTGTGAGGCGATGTCCTGAAGACGAACGCGGTATTCACCATAGTCTGACGGCGTTAAAGTCACCGTCTGCACTGTCTCTGCCGAAGTTAATGACACGGTTTCCACTTCCGTTGTCTGAGGTTCGGAGACGTACTCGTAACGTCCCGCACCGTTCTGACGAAGTATTGTGTTCCAGTGAACTTTGTAGAGGCTGAGTTTTAGGTCTCTTCCGGATGCAACTGCCATTGTCTCGTTAACAGCAATGTAGTCGAATCGAAGCGGTTGGTTGATTTTTACGTCCCCTGTCGTTGTGCGTCGGAGCCCAACATAGTGCGAATATGGATGGATCACAACTCGGTGAGAAGCGGTGACAGATCTGCCACCGGCTTCGCTGATGGTCGCTGTCAGCGTACCGTTTAGCAGAGCGGATGCTTTCAGCGTTTCAGGGACCGTGAATTGATAGTAAGCCTTGCCTGCTGCATCGGTTTTGGCTTCTCCCAACCCAATTCTCTGTTTTTCAAAATTGGAGCGGGCGTTTCCAAACACAAACGAGTCCCATTGTGTGGTACCTGCGTTGGGTATTGTGTCCTTCTTTACAAACGGAACTGCTTCCAATTCACAGAAGGCTTCCACTTTGCGACCTGCTGCTGGAGGACCGAATAGATTAATAGCCGACACCTCAATGCCCAGTTCCTCTCCAAGTTTATAAGTAGATTTATCCGCTGTTACAGCGACTTTTATCCGATCAGGCATAAATTCTTCAACCTGAAATTGGACTCTTCCAACGACCCGATCAGCGATCCGCATCTTAGCAATATAATTACCAGTCAGCGCGTAGTCAGGAATGGGAATTTGCACATCACAGGCACCACTTTTGTTGGTTTGTAGTCTTAACTCTCGCATGATTCTGCCATTTGGAGAGAGCACTTCAATCCGCGCGGGAAGTGGTTTTGGTGTTACCTGCTTCGGTCCTCGAACAATTCCCGCAAGTTGGACAGTTTCGCCGGGGCGATAGACACCTCTGCTTGTGTAGAGAAACGCCTCATAACCTTTTTGCAAGTAAGCAGAGCCAGCAATGTTGAAGTCTGCTGTCGCGATTTCGTGCCGGTTGAGTTGAATGAAGGCGAGATCATCCTGTTTCGCGGCGGTAATCATAAACGGTGTGAAGTCTTCTGTCTTTTCCGTAACATCTGTAAACTCGGCATATCCTGCCCAGTTCGTTGTCCCGTCGAGTAGCGTCTGGTTATTATCACTGATAAGTTTGACGCGCGCTCTTGGAACTGGCGAGCCAGTCGCAAGTGATTTCACCCAAACGTAGAGCCTATCTCCTGTACGTTTGGCAGTGATACCCAAATCTGTGATAAGCACCCATTGATGCGCACTGTCCCACTCTCTCTGTGCGTTTCGTGCCACAACTTTGAAGATACCGACATGTTCGTCTGAGAGATACTCCTCCAAGGAGATAGGGGTTGTTACCTCTTCGTTCAATTGGGACGGGATATCGAGTTCTTCTGCATGAATCGGTTTGCCTAAGTTTCTGCTCCAGCGACTCCATCGTTCTAATTTCGATACATAGATAAGATTGTTCGCGAAAACTTTTTCGATATTGAGTTTTACGCGTTTAATATTAATCGTTGCGAGACCTAAGTTCAGTTGCCCCTTTCTCGTGAGAAAGAAACCATCGCCGAGAAACCGGAGTTGGGGTCGGATATCCGGGATTGTCAGGCGTGTCATGTAATCTTGTTTTAAAACGGCATCGTTTCGGGCGGTTAGACCGCGCCGAATCTTTAGCGTGTAGGTAGTGCGCCGCTTAAAGTTACCGTGAATCTGAACGTTTCGATAGTCGGATGTTACCTGATATGCTACTGTTGGGGTAAGTTCTATGTACGGCTCAATGGCGTCACTGAGTACCGGCGCACTGAAACTCACCGAAATATAAGGGGTTCCATCACTTTCCCATACGTCCGAATATGTTACGCCAAGTGTTCCTCTCCCTCGGAGTATGACCGGTGTAACACTTGCTTTTTCTAAACCGATCTTTCCACCTGTACATTTGAACCCTTTTTCAATCTTAATCTTTATCTCTCGGTCTGCAGTGCCACGTTTTATGCGTTTTGTCTCGAATCTTACTGTCCGCGCTGTCGCTGCGTTGGTTTCAATCTGATATGGGATTTCTGTTTCGTCATCGAGTTCAATAGAGAGGTGTGCCTTTAAATCGACAATAGTTACAGGGTAATTAAATGCTATCGTCCCGAAACCTGTTGCGTGTTCACGGGCATCATTGGAGGTAAATTCCATGCGTGCTTGCTGGACCGCAAAAGGATCGGTGGCAAATTTGAATTCTTTCTGTCCGGTGAGTAGGAATGTCTCGGATGGGTTGAGTTCTGGTGTGAGTTGAATAGTATATTGTGCGGAGGGTGCTAAAGGTGCGTCTAAAAAGAAACCGACTCTATCGCGGGCGATCCAACGGGCAGTGCCTTGGACAGCTGGCGTAAACCGAAGTGCCTCTGCTGGAACTTCGGTCCCGATACGCGACTTATCAATAATCGCCTCTGAGAGTGTAATCGAAAAATCGACCCATTGTGGGACCGCACCTTGTGGAGTGAAGGTCTTGACACTGTATCGCGTCCGAGCCCGCACGTTACCCTGTACGATGTAGAGGATACAGGCAGCAAGGAGTAGAGACATCAGCCCTATCACGCCGATTAAACTCTTTAAGAGCAAGTTTCGGTTTCCAGATTTCACCGAAAAATTTTTGGAGAGTTTGGCTGCCATTTTTTAATTTTACCTTGCGGAGAAATGACGTAAATCTGAATATTGGACGGATCTTCCTGAAATCCGCCCTCCACTTAGTAAGGACAGAAGATACTTAAATTCCAAGCACTCTTTATCAGCAATTTTTATGCCAATCGAACTTTGGTTATTATGTTAAGCATTTATAGTAAAATCCGAAAATAAGTTTACATTTTGGAAAACCTGCGCCCTGCTTCATGAACCCTGTAGGAGGGAACTCCGATTCCCGACTCTTCTCCTAAGGATGTATAAGTAATTACGGGCTCTACTATAAGGTGTAGTCGTCAGGTTTAATCACTCCGAAACAGGTGAAAAAAGTGTCTTTGGGTGACATTATGTGTTAATATAAACACATAGGGACGGATATGGAAGTCCGTCCCTACACATAAAGCATTTTTGGATGTAGTCTTTGAGCCAAAACGTGTCCTAAATAGAACTGAGTGCCTTGATATCGACGAAATGCCTTTAGAACCAGAATCGTGACATCAAAATAATCTGGTCTGTACCTTGTAGTTGGCGTAATGTGCCTTTGTCTTTGGTGGCATCATCGGAAACCCTATGATCAGCATTGGCGAGGTTTGACCAATAAAAGAGAGAAATTGCCCCGTTTTCGATGAAATTGTACTGAGCACTAAGTGTGACCCGTTGGCTTGCATCTCCCTTAACCATTCGATCTGGATCGAACAGACCGTATCGACCCGCAACAGTGAGTTGAGGGAGAATACGGTATTTTGCCCCGACGTAGTACCCCTTTGAATCAACAGCATCTGGTGTGAAAGAGGCGACCTCTCCACTATTTCCAAAATTGAATTCACCTTCGATACTCACACCTGCGTAGGAAGCAGTGAGAAATGCCCCGATGAGTCGTTCCCAATCTTCGCCTGGTTTTTCAAGTATTGCGGATACGCCTGCTCGGATCGGTCCGAGTTGGGTACCAAGGGTCCCAAGTCCACCTTTCGCTGCGGTGTTGTTAGCGTTAAAAAAAGCCGCATTATAGAAAACTTTTCCGGCACTTCCACCGAATTCAACGCCGACATCTCGTTTATTAGAACCGAGTCCATACCCTTCCCGAACAAGGATGTTATGGTCCTTCTGTTTGATAGCGAAGGGTAGTCGAAATTGCCCGACTTTGACATAGAGATGTTTTGGAATAGCATCTACGGTTGCAAATGCATTCATCGTTGTCCCAACGTTATTGGAAAGGGTAAGCCGAACGTGTTCAGAGGCTTGTGCGTTGAACGTTACTTCTGCTTGCATGAGCAGAAATCTGTCGACTGAAGAATGGCATGAATTACATCCAGCGATGGCCCCACTCCCTTCGCTATCCTCTTCGCTGACATGTGTTGTCTTGATAAAAGCGGTCTGAAAATCAAGAGAAGTTGTGAGTCGCTTGACGACCTCCTTGACTTCTTCGGTCACGGCTTCCATGTCGAAATCTTCGGGAAATTCAAAATAGTTCTCTTCAAAAATCTCGCCGACCCGATTTCGGGGTCCACCGCCAGCTGGGTCAAGATGACAAAAGCTGCACTCTTTCTCAAGCTCGGTTGCAAACTCGGGCCGTGCCTCCACAACGATCGGAAAAAAAAGGCTGAGTGAGATACTGGAAACCATGAGCATGAGCCATGGAAGTGATGATACACTTCTGGATATATCCAATGATCTTGGCAGTGGAGTGATATTACTCAGATATCTCACCCAGTCTTTGTAGTGTGAATTCAAAAGGTTCTCCTTATCTTTTACTCAAGTTCAGTGAAAACGTAATCGATGTCTTCGACTTGGGCATGGCATCCCCAGCAGACACGGTCTTGCGCTATGACGCTGAACTCAGCATCTGCCGCGTTTCGGACGTATTCAATGAACTCCCAATCGTTGTGATCGGGATCCGTGCCCGCTTTTTTCCGCATAATCGCGATAAGCCCAATATAATCCTTACCGGGACGGGTTGCATCCTTTACAACGATGCTCCCATCCGGATATGGAAACTGCTGGGTTCCGTTCGGTGCGATGGTGTCCCGTGTTTGGTTAACGTAGACGTTTTTTGTGCCGTTGTGCGGGTCGCCACCAGCCACCGGAGGGATAGGTTCTGCGTTTAATTTAAGCCATTGTGTGTAACCTGCCACATCATCGGGCAAACCGGGGAGTGCTACTACCGGTTCTTCGGGATGGGTAGATTCTTCCCAATTCGTGGTTTCTTCTTCTTCGGATTGTTGAATAATTTCTTCCAATTGCTTTTCGCTGGCACAGGCGGTGAAGAGTAGCGTTATCGCCAGGACAGCCAGCAGGTTTCGTGTCTGCATTCTCATGATGAATACCTCATTTTTTTATGGACTGATGAATCCTTATATTTTCTTGGTGAGATTTTTGGGGAACACATCCAAGCAAAACACCTCACCTATTTCCAACTTAAGTTTTCAAGGTGATATTTTAACAGTGTAGTAAGTAACGAAGGAAAATTGTATTTTGATTACGCAATTTAGTATACAAGAAAATAATGGAAATTTCAAGCACATCTACACGCCTCTATTTTCGTTTGCCTTTTTGCTTATTGTTACTGTACCATATCAAAGAGGCAGATACGGTTTCTGCTCATAAAAGCGGCGCGATTGAATGTCTTTACGGATTGCGACGCAAGCCGCGTGTGGGAAACCTGCGGGACAATGCTGACCGCTATTAAAAAAGGAAAGATAATGCTCAGAAATTTGTTTAAAGGTGATGATAAAAACCACGATGAATCCCCCGGTGGAGATAAACAGGGGAACTGGTTTAATCGACTCAAGTCCAGCTTGACGAAAACGCGAGACCAGTTCATATCTCAATTGTCAGGGCTCCTCCGGGTTGGCAGAAGAATTGACGAGGATTTGATGGAAGAAATTGAGGAGATTTTAATCCAGTCAGATGTAGGCGTTGATACAACCTTGACCTTAATGGATAATGTTAGAGAGAGGGTAAAGTCAGAAGGATTGAGCGATTCTTCAGAGTTGGCATCTGTCCTAAAATCGGAGATTCTCAATTTGCTTGGAGAGGATGTGCCATTAGAAATTAAAGATGAGAAACCGTATACGATTTTAGTTTTGGGTGTAAATGGTGCGGGAAAAACGACGACTATTGGCAAACTCGCAAGTCGCTTTAGTACGAATGGGCACCGCGTGCTTGTTGCCGCCGGTGATACCTTCCGCGCGGCAGCCGAGGATCAACTCGGTATTTGGTGTGAGCGTGCTGGAGCAGAACTCATCCGGGGCGGTGAAAATGCTGAACCCGCCTCTGTCGTCTTTGATGCGATTCACGCGGCGAAGCATCGCGATGCGGATGTACTCATTGTAGACACTGCTGGCAGATTGCATACGAAAAAACCACTGATGGATGAATTGTCGAAGATTGGACGTGTGATGGGACGAGCGCACGCCGGTGCACCCCATGAGGTACTGCTTGTTGTTGATGGGACTGTTGGTCAAAATGCCCTCATGCAGGCGAAGATTTTCAATGAGGCAGTGCCGATTACGGGGGTAGCAGTTACAAAACTTGATGGCACTGCTAAGGGCGGTATTGTTATCGCGGTGAATGCGGAAATCGGTGCACCCGTCAAACTTATTGGCATTGGTGAGAAGCTTGACGATTTACGAGATTTTGCGGGGGCAGATTTCGTTGAAGCACTCTTCGCGGATGAGACAGCAGACGCTTAAGAAACGTCGAGTTCTGTTGCCTACATGTGTGCGTTTTGAAACCTTATGACTTACCTACATCATAGAAGTATGCGCGCGGGTTAAGCGCGCATACAACAGTTCTTAGGAATCGGTTTCTCGTAGGTAAGGACGCAGGTGTTTACGAAGATTACGATGCGCGTGGAGCAGATGGGCTTTGACTGTTCCATCAGATCGTCCAACCGTCGCCGCAATATCTTTAAGCGATAGTCCGTCCCAGTGTCGTAAAATGAAGATTTGCCGCTGCTTTGGTGGAAGTCGGCGGACTGCTTTCCGGATATGGGCTCTCAACTCCTTATTTTCGATGGCTTTTGCTGGTGATTCTGAGCGGGGATCCGGGATGTTGGACATCGGCAGTTCCTCGGATTCGTCGGTGTCGTACAGCAGTACTTCCGATCTCGCTTTTTTCCGTAGGAAGTCGATACAGAGGTTCACCGTGATTCGGTAAAGCCAACTGTAAAACTGACACTGACTCTTGAAGTCGCCTAATCCTTGATATGCGCGTATAAAAGCGTCTTGTGTCAAGTCCGATGCATCTTCTGGGTTTGGGACGAAGCGTTGCACCAAACGATAGGTGCGTTTTTGGTAGCGGGTAAAGAGCATATCGAACGCGGCGGTGTCGCCTTGTTGAAATCGCTCAATTAGTTCAACATCCCTGTTACATTCTGGAGGGATGCTTTCTGGGCTTTGGGACTGCATGTTCTCCTCTTTAGCATCATTGACCGGGAGAGTGGTTTCTAACTTTCGGCGAAGTTTGCTATACAAACGTCACTAAACCGTCATCGGAAATCAGAAACTCAGGTGGTCATTGACAAAATGAAAGTCACTGATTCGTTTGTTTGTGGATACTGCGAAACCAACGTTTATATCTTTGACTATCTTGAACCATCTGTTGTAGGACGATTAATTCCTCGTTTTCTTCGGCATGGGAATTCGTCTCGAGTACGGATAACAATTCCTCATAGACCAGGGAGTCTTCATGGACGAGTGATGAGAGGAGTTTCTCAAAATTCTCACCATGTCCAAGCATTCCTAACAGTTGGTTCGTATGGCGTATCTCCTCGGAAGCAGCTTGGTTCAAGTACGCTGCAAGTTCATGTTCATTGCGTTTTTCGGCGATTTGTGCCAGAATCAGTCGCATCCCGACAAGTTTGAGTTTTGCTTGTGCAAGTTCGTCCAGATCCACTTCCAGCCGTTTTTGTAGGTGGTCTGCGTCACGTGGATGTAACTGTGCATAACTCGGCCACACCGGCTTTGCCATCACCTGTTTCAGCCGTTTAAGGCTTTCAATCAGGTTTTCCTGTTCTTGTGGGGATAATTGTCCAAAGGTGCTTTCCCAAAAATTTGTCTCGTGTACTACACGTTCTCGGAAAAGTTGTTCAGACTGTGGTGTGAGTTGAATCCGGGCACGTCTCCGATCCTGATCACATTTACGACGGATTACCCAACTGTGCCGTTCAAGGCGACTGACTAAAGCGGATGTTGTATTATGGGCGAGTCCCAAGTGTTCGCCGAGTTCACTCACTGACATACCAGCCTCGCGCCCGTACCAATGAAGATGTTGGAGAGCGTTGAACTGGACAATCGTCAGACGATTGGGGACGACTTCCTGAATAAACCTGGATTTAACAGCCGCTTGCGCATGGCGCATCACACGCATCACGACATCAATTTCATTATGGAATTCCTGGTTTTTAGACATTTTTTGGCGATACTTGCAAGCCAAACTTACTGTTGAATGAAAGTCGGCAGTGAAGGGTGTTGCTTTCAAGCCCCTGTTAAATCATTAAAGTTAATATATCCTATATTGGATATATTTTACATCGTATACGATACAATAATTATACACTCACTTTATCCAGATGTCAAATTAAACTGCAAAAAACAGTAATTTTCGGCGTTTTTCTCGTCCAAACTCGGTGTTTGACTAAAAATCATCTGCATTTTTTACAAAATTAGCAGTTTTTAGTTGCTGCCGACGAGGCGTTGTGCCTTCATTTTTCGCTTTCGCTTCGATTTCGACTTAGGTTTCGGTGAGTTCGTTTGGGTGTGTTGCGTTTCTTGGTTGTTTTCCTTCGGTTGATTCACTTGAAGTGCTGTCGGAAGCACGCCATCACGATGATCGTGATCGCGTGACTTCCGAAGTTGCTGATGTGCAACATACTCGGCATAGTTCCCTTCAAAAAGTTCAGCAGTCCCCCCGGGTTTACCGTCAAAGATTAGCAATTTCGTTGCGAGGCTGTTGAGTAAATACCGGTCGTGAGAGATAATAAAAAGTGTTGCTGGATATTCCGCCAATGCTGCTTCCAACGCTTCACGTGCTGGAATATCGAGATGGTTCGTCGGTTCATCAAGGAGTAAGACATTCGCGTTCGCTAATAGCAATTTTGCGAGTAGCACACGGCTCTGCTCTCCTCCGCTCAGGTCCCCGATCCTCTTGAACACATCGTCACCCGAAAATAGAAACTTGCTCAAGAAGCTACGTATTTCGCCGTGTGTATGTTTGGGTCGAAGTGCCCAGATTTCGTCAATAATTTCGTTGTCTGGGTTGAGTCCTTCCAATTCTTGTGCATAGTACCCAAACTTGAGCGTGGGACCTACCCACATTTCGCCGTCGGTTGATGCTTCGTCGCCTAAGATCATCCGGAAGAACGTTGTTTTTCCAGTGCCGTTCGCCCCGACAATTCCGATAACATCGCGACGGTATACCTCAAAATTCAAATCCCTGAAAATGACCTTGTCGCCGAACGTTTTACCGACATTTTGACATCGGAGAATATCATTTCCACCGCGAGTTTCAGGTGTAAAGTTAAGGTTGAGAGTAGGGTCATCGGATTTCGGTTTTTCGACTCGTTCCAAGCGGTTCAGTTTTTTCTGTCTGCCTTGTGCCTCTCGTGTACGTTGCCCCGCAATGTTGCGGCGAATAAAGTCCTCTTCGTGTTCAATGAATGCCCGTTGTTTTTTGAATGATCGTTCTGTGACTAACGCCTCAACCCTTTTGGTTTCGATGTACTTTGAATAATTCCCGCGATAAACTTTTATTTTATGGTCTTCGAGTTCCCAAACTTTTCGGACAACCTTGTCTAAGAAATACCGGTCGTGAGAAACGACGAGGACTGCGCCGTTATATTCGATGTTGAGGTAGTTTTCGAGCCACTCAATCCCGTTGATGTCAAGATGGTTCGTTGGTTCATCAAAAAGCAGTAGGTCTGGTTTTTCAAGGAGTAATTTCGCGAGTGTTGCTCGGCTTTTTTGTCCACCGCTCAGGACGCGAATCGGGAGATTGAAGTCCAGTTCGCTGAAGCCTAAACCACCGAGGATTCGATTAATCTCGTGTTCATAATCGTAGCCTCCGAGTTGTTCGTGCTGTTCTTGAATCCGAGCGTACGCTGCTAAGAGGTGTGGTGCCTCTTCTGTCTCCATTTCCTCGGCGAGTAGGAGCATTTTATCTTCAAGCGCGCGCCGTTTTTCAAAAACCTTAAGCATTTCCTGCCTTAGGGTGCAGTCGCGTGCCAGTTCCGGCTCTTGACTGAGGTAGCCGATGCGTAACCCCTTAGCAGCTACTACTTTCCCCTTAAAATTGGAAAGCAGACCATTTATAATTTTAAGTAACGTTGTTTTTCCGGTTCCGTTACGACCAATTAACCCAAGTCGGTCGCCATGCTCAATTGAGACCGAAATATCGTCGAGAATCAGGTCTGGATCGTATAATTTGGTGACGTGTTCTAATCGTATTAAAGACATGTTTTAATTTTACCTTGCGGAGGAACTTCGGACGCTTAGACTTTGACGTGCGTTCCATAAATGTTCGACTTCTGACGCTTAAATTGAATACTGCGGGTAATCATTTCCTGATATGTGTTGGCGCGGTGTGCGTCTGGACGACGGATGTTAAATTGCCTGAATCGCCAGAACGCTATGGAGAGGGCGGCGTAATGAACGAAGCAGTCTAAGCATTTCCACTCGCTTTCTGTCAAAGGGCGCGAGGCGTTATAAGCCTCTAAAAATCGTTGCACCGCCTCGATATTTAGCTGATGCTGCGGTGTATAACAACAACCAATAAGCGTCATTCCAACATCGATTAACAATGTATCATAACATCCCTCCTCGAAATCGAGGATCGCAACCATCTGATCGCCATCGAAAAGGGTATTATCCAAAAAAAGGTCTCCGTGTAGAAGCCCCATCGGAAGTGAGGCATTGAGTTGTGGTTCCATTGATTCCAATTGCGATTTCAACGATCCAACAAACGGATGTGTGGTGAATTGTGTGCCTTGGACCTCCTCGAAGAAAGGAGCCATTTGTGAAATCCCCATCGCAAAACGAGGCAGCCCGACGATTGGTGGAATGCAGTGCAGTTTTGCCAACGCCTCACCGAGTTTTGCCAACGTATCTGGTGAGGATTGTGGTTGTTCCCCTGGCAGGAACGGATAGAGCATCACACTGCCAAATGTTTCATGTATGAGGTGTTTCTGGTCTTTCGTCGGGATGGGGTATACCGTGGGGTAAGCATGCTGCTGGAGGTGTTGCAACAGTGCGATTTGCATGTTGAGTTCTGCTGAGTCTTTTTCATCGCAAATTTTTAGCAGAAATTCCCCCTCTGTGGTCATCAGTTTAAAGTTACTGTTCCCAAATCCACCAGCGATTTCCTCAAGTTTCAGCGGTTTGCCGATCGAGTATTGTGCGACAATGTGCGCGAGTTCTGTGGGTGAAAGGGTTGTGTAGCGTGCCATATTTTGCCGCTGAGGCTTTGCTAATCTGATTCAGTGTCTTTCTCTAATTCTTGGAATTCCGGGGAGTTACGGATGTTGTCAAATGCGGGTTCCGTTTTCGCAGCGGAAAGTGCCGCCTTGTCGACACGAATTGCCTCACGCAACGCGGCAATTGAGAGACCTTTCTCTGCCTGATGTGAGTAGGCAACCGCGAGGTTGTAATGTGCTTTCGCGAAGTCAATATCTAACTGAGTGGCGCGCTCCCACGCTTGGATGGCTTTGTCGAGTTCTCCCAAATTTCCATAGACAACACCCAATGTGAAAAACGGCATTACCCACCCGGGTTCATTCTCGATTGCCAAGCTGAGTTCCATGATGGCTTGTCCAAAATTGCCGTCGTTGGCGTATGCCATACCCCAATTATAGTGAGCCACAGCGACATCGTTCGGTTCGGGGGCGTCCGTGCTTTGTGAATAAGGGATCGCTTTCGGACCGCATGCAGTCAGACAAAGCATCAAACCTATAATTAACAGTAACCCACCGAAGCGTAATTTGTTCAGTCCATATAGAAAACTCATAATTTCCCTCCGTCTCTCCATTAAATATTAGCAGAAGGTAGCATTGAAATCAAGGGGTCTCTGATTTTTCCACGTAAATGGCGTAGACCTTTGGATCTTCTGGACGGATGCCGGTGTAATTCAACCTGATTCGGATTCTACCGTTTCTCCCGTCAATCCGTTCTCCATTTTTCCACGCCACCGTCTGATGAAAGCCTGACGTGAGAGCGAGGCAGCCTTCTCTGGTATGCCCTTCGAGTGGCTGAAAATGCTCGTCTAAGATGTCAAGTGTAACCTGACTGTATTCCGACAAACCGTCGATATTCAGTGCTATTGTGCAAGACTGTCCTTCAAGATCAATGGGTGCCGAAATCACGTGACGAGGTTGTTCTGTTTTGCGACGCATGTCCGCTGCTTGGAAGTAGCCGAGTCGATCGCGTTTCCACGTTGCGATCCGGACCCCGTTACTCAGTTGCTCCGGCCAGGGAGCATACCAGAAAAGGGTCTCATCGCCGACATTCTCAAAACCTTGTCCCTGCATAAGCGCGGCGTGTTTGAAATTCATCGGTGTTGGTAGGTGTTCAAAGTCGTCTTCTGCTGCTTCTACCATTTGAAAATCCGGAATCGGTTCGCGATAATGCAGCGCGTCGTTGCTGACGACCAAGCCGAGATCCATCGTCACGTGTCGACGGTCATTATTTTTCGGTCCGTGCCACTGCCCATAGAAACCGAGAATCACATTCCCACGATTCCATAATGCCGCACCGAGATGGACCTGTTCGCCTTGGTGCGCCCCTGACACCACAGGTCTTGGTGGGATGTTACCCCGCCTGAACCCCAAGCATGAGGCTTCAATCCAGTGTTCGAAGTCGTAGGAGGCGTACATCACCATCTGCCGTGTAGGACCCATGTGGCTTCCACCGTGGGCACTCAGATAGTAGCATCCATTGAATTTCGTAACACCCGACATTTCACAGGATGGTGGATTCGGGTGCCGTTCAGTTTCGTGCCATTGAAGCCCGTCTTCACTAAACATGACTGCGAATTTTGGGGAATATTTGGACGTTTCAATAATGGCTTTGAACCGACGTGTCGGATCAGGGTCATCTGGCTCATAATACACCACACACGCCTGAATGTGGTACTCTCCGCCTTGTATATCGACGAGATTGTTTCGGGTGGAACCGTTATATTCCACCAATCCGAGTTCCGGTTTTTCCCAATTGTATCCATCACGACTTTTTGCGAAACACACCCGTTGATGCCAACTCTCGTCATCTCCGTGTCCAAGATACCACATCCAAAGTTCGTCGCCGACGCGGTGGACGGATCCGTAATAGATGACGCAGGCACTGTCTGGCGCGCCAGGCGGACCCGGAGACACCACAATTCGGGTCCGATCGACTCCTGCTCTATAAGGCACAAGTTGTAAACGGACACCGTGTTGAAACGGGATGCTGTAGTCGTCAAATGGAAATAGCACTATCTGATCTGTACTGACGTGTTCAGGGTTGTTTTTGATGATCATGTTGTAGTTATCGGTTGTCGGTTCTCAGTTATCGGTTAAAGAAGTTTCCAAGACACTTTAAACGTTTCATTTTAGTCAGAGGCTATTCCTTTGAGATTGCCGCGTAGACGAGTGGTTTAACCTTCTCGCTCAGTTCGGAAAAAGGGATATTCTGTGTGAGGATAATTGCCACCAATTCGTCTCGCGGTGAAATCCAGAATTCGGTGCTTGCACCGCCGATCCAGCCGTATTCACCGACTTGGGAAGCCGGTATCCAGTCCGTTTGCTCGACACGAACCGAGACACCCAGTCCGAAACCGAGTCCGGCATAACGTTCCTTCGGTTTTTTGTCGAGCGGTATCAAATGCGCTGGTAAATGATTGCGCGTCATCAATTCGACAGATTCCGATTTCATCAGTCGTTCGTCTTCAAGTACACCTTTGCCTGAGAGCATCAGACAAAAGCGAGCAAAATCAGTAGCGGTAGAGACCAAGCCGCCACCGGCAGATAGAAATTTCGGTTTCTGTATAAAACTATTTCTCGATACGTGACCCGTTCCGCCCTCTGGGGCATCAATGGTTTGCAAACCTCCCTCCGGTTTTGGACCGTACATACTCGCGAAACGCTCTATTTTTTCCTTCGGCACATAAAAACCGGTATCATGCATACCTAACGGTTGAAAGATCCATTCTGCTAAAAACGCATCAAAAGGCTGACCGGAAGTTACTTCAATCAATCTTCCCAAAACATCTGCGGCGATGCTATAGTGCCATTTTGTTCCGGGTTGGTACAACAACGGAATCCTACCAAGCCTCTCGACCATTTCTTGCAGATCGCATTCATGCAGGAGGTGTAGACCCGCCTCGCGATAGCGTTTGTCGATCCCTGTTTGTCCTGCCATGTATCGGGCGGCACCGGGCAGTCCGGCGGTGTGACGCATCAGATCACAAACAGTCATGTCCCGATCCGCTTCAACTAATGTGAGTAATTCTCCATCTGTATCCGCTCCTACTTTCAGTCCACCTAATTCTGGTAGGTAGGCTGAAACTGGGGCATCCAAATGCAGTTTTCCTGCCTCACAGAGCATCATGACTGCAGCAGCAGCGATCGGCTTTGTCATTGAGTAGATACGAAAGATAGTATCTCTTTGCATCGACTTATCCGCTTCAAGGTCCATCATGCCGAATGCCTCGAAGTGTGCGATTTTACCACGCCGTGCCACAACCGTGACCGCACCCGCGAGTCGCTTTTCGTCAATAAACTTTTGCGAAGTCGTAGAAATACACGCAAGCCGTTTTGCTGAGAGTCCGACCTCATGCGGTGCGGCGATTAGGTTGGGAGTTAAGTCTGCTATGTTCATTTTTGAGAAGGATTTTCGGTGCTGTAGATTTTGAGTCTCTGCTTTTAAGGATACCACAGAAGTGGTGGAATGTCACATTTTTTGGGCGGTATGTATTGTTAGGCTACACAAGTGCGTTCAGGATCGGGAGCAGGGTACGTATAGTTGGGACATCTCGAAATGTGAAGCCGAACTGCGAGAAATATGTAGATGCTGTGAGTGATTCCGCGATAAGTGATTCTTTTTCCAACTCCTTTGAGACACCCAGGATAAGGGACACATCCGTCTGTTCAGCGAGGGTGTTGAGTCGCGCAATGAGGTGTCCTTGATGCCATGGATGAAATAATTCAATAGCAGTCTCTACACCGCTTTTGTGAACGAGTTGATAGTCTGGAAAGCAGTAGAAGTCCCCCGGTAAAGGGACGAACTGACTTCCGGGACGGATCTGCCAGTCATCGGTTTTGTTACGGAGCATCGTCTGGAAGAGTTGGATATCTTCAGGGATATAGGCGAGGAACTGTCGTGAAATCGGTTTAATACCACACGACTCATTGAGCGATAACCCATAACGCTGTTTATTTCGGAACTGGATCTCCGCTGTAAGTTCCCATTTGGGTTGATGCAACACCGCAAGGAAAAAATTCGCCAAATTCATGCCGTACCGTTTTGTTTTATAAAAGAGATTGAGCGGTCCGTCCACCGTAATCTGATAGACGTCGTTGTTTTCGGTTTTCTCTTTCTGGATTGTGGAGAGGAGTTGGTTGAATCTGAGATACTTGAAGAGTTGACGAAGTTCGGCTGTCAGGGAGTCAGCGAGTTTTAGCGTGAGACTGTTGCTATGGAGAAGCAACCCTTGAACCTGTGCGGTGTTATAACGGTGGAGCAAATGTTCAGCAGAAAGCGTCTTGAATGCCAAAACAGGTTGGCAACTCGGTAGGTCTGCATAGAGTTTAGCAGTCAGATCCTCGGCTTCTATCGGAGCAACCTCTGGTCGCGATTCTTCTGTCGTCCCTAACACTTTAGATTGTCCTACCAGCCCACACGCGGCTTGCGTATAATCTGTGTAATTTTCAAACTGTTCTTGTGAAAGCAAGCGACTCGTCTCGGTGAAGAGTTTTTGTCGAAACGCAATCAGTTCTTCGTTGGGTGTGGTATCAAACTCTGTCCGATCTAAGAGGAGTTTTTCGAGTCCGCGTTTGATTATGGGAGGTCCCGTTGTGCTATCAATGATGTGCTTGCTGGTCTCTAAGAGCGTCGCGCGTGGCTTGTCTGGTGATTCTTCAAAAACTGCGATCAATTGCTCAGCAATTGCCAATAATTTCGTGTCGGTAGGCTTTACAAATTGTGGATGAATTTGCCCGTTTTGAGTTTTGTAACGGAGTAGGTCTTTGGTGAGCATTTTTTAATTATACCTTCTTAGAAGACTGGTAAGCGTGGTGTTGTCTGCGTCGCTTGTTAACAAAATGTTCACTGGTCTGTTTGGAGATGAGTTCGTAAAGCACTGCCTGTTTGCCTTCCTGCTTGCGGAGGATGCGTCCTAATCGTTGAACGTGTTCTCGGACGCTTCCACTTCCTGAGACGATGATGCCAACATTCGCTTCCGGGACATCTACACCTTCGTTTAGGACTTTTGAGGTGACGAGGATGGAATAGGTGCCATCGCGAAACTTGTTCAAAAAATCATTCCGTTCCTTGGGTTTCGTCTGATGCGTTAGCACTGGTAGAAAGAAACGCGTGCCAAGCTGATACGCCGTATCGTTGTCCTGTGTAAAAATGAGGATCCGATCGCCACTGTGCCTTTGAATGAGTTTCCAGACCCATTCCTGTTTTGTAGTTGAAGCAAAACTGAGTTGCTTCTGGGCGAGATACGCTTTAAAGACGGCACGTCCTTCCTCCGTTCGTGAGGTTTTCCAGAGAAAATGGTGCCAGCCGCGCGGTGACCCCATATTAATGCGCTCCTGTTTGAGGAAGTCTAAATAGATGCGACGGGCTTCTTCGTACTGAACCCGCTCTGTGTCTTCCATGTCAACTGCTATCGTGACAACCCTATACTCGGAGAGCGTTTTCCCAGAGAGTTCTTGTACCTTTATATCGTAACAGGGTTCGCCAACGAGCGCATAGAGTCGGCTCTCTTTCCCATCAACGCGTTCCGGTGTGGCTGTCAATCCCAATCGAAAAGGCGCAATGCTGCTGATTGCTGCATACTGATATTGATCGCTCGGTAGGTGGTGGCATTCGTCGAAAATGGCGAAGCCGAATCGATTTCCGTAATATGGTGCGTGCATGACGGCGGATTGATACGTCGTCACAGTCAGGTCTCGAAGTTCGTGATAGCCGCCGCCGTAGAGTCCTACCTCTTGTCCGAAGTGTTCTTTCAACACGGAGCACCACTGGTGCATTAAGTCGATTGTTGGCACATGTACGAGTGTAGGACGCTGCGTGTCAGCGATAAGCAGAATCGCGATAAAGGTTTTACCTGCACCGGTGGGGAGAGTCACTACGCCGCGTTTGCCGTTGGCATGCCATGCGTCTATTGCCTCGGTCTGGTAAGGATAAGGAGACATTGTTTTTTTATATGTGAAGGGACTGACTGTGAACTCCCGTGCTGTGTCCTGATACGCGATGTCGTGTGCGCGCAGTTGCGAAACGATATGCCGGTAGCGATAGGCGGGCGCACGGAAGGTGAGTGTGCGTTCGTCCCAGAGGAGATCTGGCAATCGTGTTTGGAGTGGCTCTGGGACATTCTGTAGGATGAGGGTGCCTTTGTCAAAGTCGATTTTAAGTGGCGAGGACATAATGGTTTCTCAACGTTTTAAATTCGGGTTTCCGTCAGTTGCTGATGCCTCTATTATACCGAAATTACACAGGCGTTCAAGCCTTTTTTGATAAACCTTGATTTTCTAATAGTACTATGCTAAAATGCACGTATCTTAGATATAAAACTTACCTAAGTTTACGGAATGAAGGTTTCCCAATGCTTTAGCTTTGGGATGAAATTCCGCCCTATTGGGAAGGACCAAACGTCTAAAATATATTTGACATTCCGTCCAAATTGTGGTATGATTAAAGTATCACGTTGGCAGACATATTGAGCGTAATCGCAAGGTTACGTGTCTGCCTACCCACTCAATAGGGGTCAAAGGCGTGATACGTGAAAGTCCATGAAAACCTATAAATATCCGTTATACAATCAATCGAATACGATACGCATTGGCAACCTGCTTGACGATATGTGGCAAGTGCATGAGTATTTTCATAAGTGGCAAGACCAAAGATACAAAGCCGGCTTGCCGTATGCCAACTACGCTGCAATGTGCCAACACGCGAAAGATTTGAAACGCACCACACACCCACATTGGAAGTCGTTGCCAAGCCAAGCGATTCAAGCAGAACTGGAACGCATTGACAATGCGTATGTCCGATTTTTCAAGAAACTCGGTGGCAAACCCCATATCAAACCTCGCCATAAGTTTAAGTCTATCACGCTTAAACAAACTGGGTATAAACTCACTAACAACCGTATCACACTCACATTTCGCAAATGGGATAAGGGTAAGTGGCGATTTGATAAAGTGCCATACACGTTCCATAAACACCGTGAGTTTGAGGGAACTATCGCACGTATCACACTCAAACGTGATAACTGCGGTGATTATTGGCTCTGTATTATCACAGACCACACAGATACCAAAGAACTGTCAGCAACAGGTCAGAGAGTTGGGGCAGACTTCGGTATGAAAGACGCTTACTTGACACTGAGCACGGGTGGGAAGATACAACACCCACAACCCTTGAAACAATCTTTGAAGGAACTTCGGTCTCTCAACAAAAGTCTCTCTCGTAAGATCAAGGGTTCTAATGGTTGGTGGCAGTGCGTGAGGCAACTGGCACGTTTCTATCGTAAAGTATCAAATCAACGCAAAGATTTCCATTGGCAACTGGCAAGCAAACTCTGTAAACGATTTGATACCATAGTCCTTGAAACCCTGAATCTTGACGGTATGAAACGCTTGTGGGGACGTAAGGTCTCCGATCTTGCGTTCTCCCAGTTTGTTGAGATATTGAAGTATAAGTGTCAAAAACATAAGCGTCAGTTTATTCAAGTCGGTCAATGGACGGCGACAACGAAACCGTGTAGCGATTGTGGTTTTCATAACGAAACCCTAACTTTGAACGATAGACAGTGGATATGCCCTGACTGTGGCTCACACCACGACAGGGACATAAACGCTGCGATAAATATTTTGCGGGCAGGGATAGCCATGAAAGTTTCTGCATGATATGCCTGATACTCGTTTCAGAGTTTCAGGGAATCGCCCGCGGGTGGAGCGAAAATAAGACGTTCAAAACTTTAGTAAGAACGCAGTCGCTATGAAACCGAAGCCCAACCCTTTAGGTTTGGGTGCTGTCACAGAGAGGAAACAGAACCCGTGCCAAAACTTATAATCATGCCGCCACAGGACGCGGAGTTACGCGAATGGGCTGAACGTCTCCAAAATGAATTGCCCGCATACACCGTCGTTTTACCGGAGACAGACGCGGCAGTGGAGGAACACCTACCCAACGCAGATGCTGTCTACGGTTGGGTGTCCCCGGAACAACTACCGTTGGCGGAAAATTTGCGATGGTTACAGAACCCCGCGGCAGGTCCTTTTCCAGGCTATTATTACCCGGCATTGATCGAACATCCCGTTGTCGCCTGTAACCCACGTGGCATTTACAACGACCACATTGCGCAACATATCATGATGTTCGTGCTTGCGCTTTCTCGTGGGTTACCCTATTATATGGACGCGCAACGTGAAGGGGGCTGGGAGAAAGATGCCCGTAAAAGTGGATACATCGACCTCGCGCAGGCAACGGCATTAATCGTCGGTGTTGGCGGTATCGGGCATGAGACCGCACGACTCTGCGATCAATTCGGAATGAAAGTCATTGGTGTTGATCCGAGGTGGGAGTATGAAGTGCCTTTTGTAGAGAAACACGAATCCACAGAACTCGACACGCTCCTTCCACTCGCCGATTTTGTGATAACCACGACCCCACATACACCTGAAACCGAAGGAATGTGGCACAAAGATCGCTTCGCCCTGATGAAACAGACGGCTTACTTCATTAACATCGGACGCGGTAAGACGACGAAACTCGCCGACCTTGTTGAGGCACTTGAGCAGAGGATCATCGCGGGCTGCGGCTTGGATGTATTTGAAATTGAGCCTTTACCTGCTGAAAGTCCGTTGTGGCATCTG
This sequence comes from Candidatus Poribacteria bacterium, assembly GCA_965232545.1. GTDB lineage: Bacteria > Poribacteria > WGA-4E > WGA-4E > WGA-3G > WGA-3G. Next base: position 3,584,222 of record OZ246979.1, on the reverse strand, counting down.
CCCAATGTGTTAATAACGCCACACATCGCTGTGAAAGACGCAGAAAACCTTCCAGCACGACGGTTTGAGATTCTCTTGGAAAATGCGCGTCGGTTCGCCGAAGCGGAACCGTTGCAGAACGTTGTTAATAAGGCAGCGTGGTATTAGAAAATTTTATTTTTTGGGCATCTGACTGCGCTCCGCTCCGCTTACAGCCAGGTTTCTGGTGGCAAATGAAACATTAAACCAGATCAGGGGAGCAGGTTATTGGCCGTGGTTGATTATTGTAGTATAAACTGTAGGGGCGAGTTGGATCTCGGTTTCTTATCAAATCCATAGCCCGTAATGAAATGGAGGGCGGATTTAAGGAAGGGATGTCAAAGTTCAAATGCACGTCGTTCCTCCGCAAGGAAAATTAAAAAATCCGCAAGGAAAAATTAAAAATCATCTTCTAAATGATGAACAGATTCGCCATTTTATCGTCAATGGGTACGTCAATGTCACCGCCGACGTGCCGACACATATCCACGAAACCATCTACGATAAAACCGATGAACTCTTCGCAGGCGCGACGGATCTCCGAAGCGATAGGCAACACAACCCACTCAATAACATTTTACCGGTGGTGCCAGAACTTCAGGTAGTCTTGGAGTCGCCAGAGGTGCGCGGTGCGCTCACCAGCATTTTGGGGAACGGGTATGTCATGCACCCACATCGGCATTGCCACCCCAATTTTTTAGGAAGTGCACCGAGCGGGAAGGAAGAGCATGAAGAGCGGTTGATGATGCCGCTGCATAAGGATGGACACGCCGGTGGAAAGCGACCACGGCACCGAACGCCTCGCTGGGCGATTCTCTTTTATTATCCGCAACCTTGTCTCGCAGATCAGGGACCGACCTGTATCATTCCGGGGACGCAATATATCCGAGAATTTATGTTGGATGGTGAACGTCAACGGCACGAGATACATGCAGCAGGTGGAAATGGGACGCGACTGCTTTCTGAGGGTTTCCTGAATCGCAATCTGGTCCCGATGTCCGGTGAACTCGGTACGGTGTGGATTATGCACTTTGATATGGTGCATTCATTCTTGCAGAACTATATTCCTCTGAATCGCTACGGCATGAAATTCGTCTTTATGCGCACTGAGCAGCCGACGGCACCTTCATGGAACAGTGAGACCTCTCTGTGGCAACCCCCTGAAGTCAACCACGTTCCTTACGATGCGGAGATACTCTGGACGTATATCTGGAATTGGATGTACGGCAAAACCGATCTATATGAAACCGACCGTCCAGATACCGAGATGGATGTCGCATCAGCAGTTGCGGCATTGAAAACAGGTGATCCGAATGCGCGTATGAAAGCGGCGAACGAATTGGGTTTTTGGTGTAGCTCGCAAGCCAAAACTTGCTCTAAAAAAGTGCGAACGGAGGGTGCCGAGGTTGTCCTTGGACTTGTAGATGCACTTGAAGATAGTTATGAACCGGTACGTCGGAATGCCATCTATGCCTTGGGTGCGATCGGTGAACCCGCTGTTAAACCTCTCGTTGGCGCGCTTGATTCAGAAAAAGAGGCGTTTGATATGGAACCGATTCTCCATATCTGTGATGCGGCACACGGACTCGCGGCAACGGGTACTTCAGAAACCGTGCCCGCGCTCATAGCGGCTCTGCAGGACGAACGCGAGAATGTACGCGCTTCAGCAGCGTATGCATTAGGCGAGATGGGGCCTGTCGCAGCAGAGGCAGTTGATGGACTTATTGCGTTATTAACGGATGAATCGGAAGAGGTGCGACGGCATGCAACCTCGGCATTGGGGATGATTAAAGTGCCAGTGTCGAAAACAGTCCCGGCCTTGGTAGAGGTTCTGGAAGATCGTGAAGACACGGATTTAGCGTTCTTTGCGGCGCAGGCGTTGACTCGTATTGGACCGGATGCGACAGAGGCTATCCCCGCATTGCGGGAGGCATTGATGAGCGAGTCGGCGTATGTGCGTGGCTTTTCTTCGGAGGCATTGGCTCGGATTGGCACTGCTGAAGCATTGCAGGCACTCGTGCCGTTTCTACGGACGGCGCGTTGGTTTAATTACGTCAAGAAAAGTATGCCGGCTTTCAGTATTGAATTGAAGGACGCAAAATCCGCACCGAGTGACGCAGATTCCCTCACGAAATTGATTCAGGAGTGGGCGGAACAAAAAGACATTCCCTTACCGAAACCAGAGACGATCTCGCAGGAATCCGATACACAATTTCAGGTGACCTTCAGCGATGGCAGACAGGCGACTGCCCGCGTTGAGGGTGATGTGCTAAACCTCTATCGTAAAACGCGTGTGGAGGCTGGATTTAAGACATATCGTTAGGATGCTGAAATAAAATTAGATTCCTTTTTCCCGCTGGCGAGGTTTAAAATCTCGCCAGCAAAATTTTGCATCTATCGGGATTTTTCATCGCTTGCATCGTCTGTGTAAGTGGATTCTGCTTGCGGTGGGACCTCTATAACACCGCCTTCTACGCGGGAATCGTATATGGTTTTGCTGCCATCAGGGTGAATGATCGTTTTTTTGCCGTTGCTATAGGATGTCTTCCCGGTGTACCTCAATACAGATCCGTCCATTGAAATTCCGAGTCTTTCGTATCGCTCTTTGTCCTTTTTCCACTTTTTTAAGTTTGCTTTTGTGGCATCTGACGGATAGAGGGATGCTTCTGCAGTGTAGAGTTCTATTGCCTCATCAATGTTAAACCCGATGCCGCTGTAAAATTTTTGTTTGAGTCGCATATAGGTGCGAACTTCTGGAATATCCCCAAATTTCCTTATCAATGGATTATGCGGACTTGGATTATCTGGGTTGTCCGTGAAAGGGTTAACGAGCACAAAATCTGGCGGCGGTAAGTTTTCTTTTGGCGCGGTGTCTGTCAATACGGGTACATCTGCTGGGATTCCGAGTCTTTCGTATCGCTTTTTGTCGGATTTCAGGTCTTTTAACATCTCCTTTGCGGCAGGCGTAGGATAGAGATAGACTTCTGCAGTGTAGAGTTCTATTGCCTCATCAATGCTAAGCCCGATGCGACGCTCCAGTTTTTGTTTGAGTCGGATATAAGTGTGGACTTGCGGGATGTCCCCAAATTGCTTGATGAGTCGGTTATGCAGACGAATGTTATCTGGATCGTCCTTGGACGGATTAGACCCGGTAGTGAAATCTTCTTTGAGAGGTTTCGTCTTTACACTTTTATCTGTAGACAGATGAGCAGTTTTGCCATCTTTAAAACGCATTTTGGATGCATCAGTCTTGATGTGTTTGCTGGCACACCCGAAGAGGAGAGAACTGGCAAAAATACCGAGCAGTGCTATGACTGGAAGGGCGAAAATCCGTTTCATTTTGGTTCTCCTTTGTTTTTATCTTTGACTGTTTTTTCTCGTTTTTCGGTAAATCAGTATATCACATTTCTGCATTTTGGAGGACAAGTTTCCAATTGATTTTCTGTACCGAATTTGCTAAAATAATGAAGAGACTCATTCTTTGAAACGCTTCTGTTTTTTATTCAAAATGCGTAGTTCGTAATGAATGGAGAGCGGATGTAAGAAAGGCATGTCAAAATTCTGGGGGAAATACCCCCGCAAAAACATCCACATTGTTTAACCGCAAGGAAAATAAAAAATGGATTGTATCTTTTGCTCCATTGTTGCTGGTGACATTCCAGCAGTCAAAGTATATGAAGATGAACATGTCTTCGCATTTATGGATATTGCCCCCGCGAACCCGGGACATACCCTCGTTATACCGAAGCAGCACTATCGGAATATCTTTGATATGCCCACAGAAGTGGGGGGTAAGATCATGCAAGCCGCGATGCCACTCGCAAAAGCGATCCGGACGGCGTTGAATGCTGATGGGCTTAACCTTTTTCAATCGAATGAAGCCGCAGCATTTCAGACCGTTTTCCATTTTCATCTCCACCTGATTCCCCGGTGGGAAGGCGATCCGCTCCGGTTACCATGGCGACCGAGCGAAGGGGATATAGAGGAAATCGGCAACATTGCGGCAAAAATTCGAGAAGCCTTGTAGAACCGATTGGACACATAGGGCTTTAAATTTTTAATCATTAGTCAAAAGTGTAGAACAAAATACGTAGCTCGTAATGAAATGGAGAGCGGATATAAGAAAGGCATGCTAAAGTTCAAACCTACAGTGTTTGACCGCAAGGAATAGTTAAAAAAATGAAATGGAGAGCGGATCTAAGAGAGGCAGGTCAAAGGTCCAACGGACGTTGTTTAACCGCAAGGAAAAATTAAAAAATGAATATCTTGATTACCTCCGCTGGTTCTCAGCTGGCACGCAACGTAGCGAGAGTATTAGCGGAAGAGCACACGCTCCGCTTGACGGAGTTATATCCTGTTGACACTGTTGAAGGAACGTTCGTGCAAAGCGAACTTGGACACGACGAGTCAACCAACGAACTGGTGCGCGGCATGGATACCATTATCCACATCGCTGAAATACCGCCTGATCTCCTTGCCGAAGCTGATCAACCCAACAATTACGCGATTGATTATCAGACGCGCTGCACTTATAACCTACTGATGGCGGCATCGGAGGAAGGCGTGAAACATGTTATTTATGCAAGCACGCTTCGTCTTTTTGAACAACACGGTGAAGACTGGACGGTTACAGAGAGTTGGCGACCTCGTCTTTCTGTTGATGGTTTCGTGCTTTCGAAGCATCTTGGCGAGTTCACGTGTAGAGAATTCGGTCGCGAGGGCAAGCTCAATGTGACGTGCCTTCGCCTCGGTAATCTCGTTACTGCGGATGTTGCCGCAACCGCCGAACCGGATTCAATGTGGCTTGAGATGGACGATGCAGTCACCGCCTTTCAAGGAGCACTTGAATCTACCGCGCCGTGGCGAATCTTCCATATCCAGTCAGAGTTCCCCGGCTCCCGTTTTTCGATTGGGAAAGCCAAAGGACATCTGCAGTTCGAGCCGCAATTCGTACCATCATCTCAGTAGGAGCAACGTTTCTCAAGGGGGATACAATGAGAGTTCTTATTTTAGGCGGTAACGGGTATCTTGGTCCACATGTCGTCAAGGCGTTGGAGCCTTACTATACTTTGCGCGTCACAGACATCAACGACATTGAAACGAAGCATGAATCGATGCACATTGATGTCGGTTCGCTGGATCAGGTGATGCGAGCGGCTGAGGGGATGGACGCGATTCTCAATTGCTCCGTCCTGCGACACGATCGACAGTTGGCTTTCGATGTGAGTACGCGTGGGTGTTATAATACGATGCGTGCCGCTGTCGAACACGGGATCCGTCGCGTTATCAACACAGGACCCCATTTCACCATCCAAGGGGATGACTATACCACCTACGATTACGAGATTAACCCGGATGTTCCACCACACACAAGCACCGGACTCTATCCGTTAACCAAGGGATTGGGACAGGAAATCTGTAAAGTCTTCACTGAACATTACGACCTCTATGTCCTCTGCTATCTGTTCCTCAGTTTCCGGGAGCACGAGGATCAAGCGGAAGGCACCGATCTCAATCCCTTTTCTGTCAGTTGGCGTGACGCAGGAGAAGCCTTCCGACTCGGTTTGGAGATTGATTTGGAAGACCTCCCATCACGCTGTGAAATTTTCAATATCTTCGCAGATTTACCGCATCAGCAGTTCTCGAATGTCAAAACGAAACGCATCTTAGGTTTTGCCCCCCAAGATAACTTCGAGCGGATGTGGCATAAAACGGAATAGAACATCAATACCCAATCCATCTGACCGAACCGCAAGGTAGGATTAAAAAATGAATATTCGACTTCTTGCACATCGAGGAGGCATGGGACGTGCTCCCGAAAACACCCTTGTTTCCTTCAGGCAGGCATTGGCGGACGGTGCTGATGGATATGAATGTGATGTCTGTCTCACTCAAGATAAGCAACCCGTTCTGATTCACGTTGGCTTCAACCAACACAGTATTCAGAAAGCTACAGGATGCTCCAAATCCCTCAGTGAACTTACTTGGAAAGAGGTGCAACAATTAACGATGGAGGCATCTAATGAACCTGTTGCCCATCTTGATGACGCGCTCCGTTTCGCACGAGAAAACCAAATGCCGTGCTTCGTTGAGCCAAAAACGGATACACCAGAATTACTCCCAATCATCGTGGAACGGATCCGCCACTTTGAAGTCGTTCACCTTGTCAATATTCTCACTTTTTACTTACGAAGGCATCTGCTTGTAGATACTAAACGTTTAGAACCGAAGTTGCAGACGAGCGCGATTCTCATTAATCCCGCTGCGAATTTCCTCAAGGCAGCGACTACTATTGATGCAAACCGCATTATCTTAGGCTGGAGTGGGATTAATCACTTCGGGCTTTATAACGCTTTCACGCGGACTGTTACGCGCCAAGTTAAGCGACTCCGAGAAAACAGCGTTGTTGTTGATGCCGGGTTTATTCAGACAGCGAAGGATGTGGCTTGGGCGGTCTCACCGCAGAAATCTGGGGGTATTGATGGTTTGTGGGTGGACGATGTGCCTTACATCAGACGGTGTCTCCAAGAGATTTAGCCGTGGTAGACACCTTTAGATTCAAGTTTCTGTGTACCACGCAATAGGTTCGTTTTGTAGGTAGGGAAGCAACATTCTACGGAGTTTTCGACGTGCGTGATGTAAGTATGTTTTAACCGTGTTCTCTGATTTGTCTAAACGTGATGCAATCTCTTTTATCGGGAGTTCCTCCCAGTGACGCAGATAAAAAACATTGCGTTGACTGAGAGGCAACTGATAGACGGCTTTACGGATAATCTCTTCGAGTTCTTTCCTTTCGAGAAGGACACAAGGCGGAGGTTGCACTTCGGTCATTTGAAGTGTATCATCTGCGTTCTGGGGTAATTCTTCAGATTCTATAACATGTCGTCTATTTCGTTTGCGGAGAAAATCAATACTGCGATTGACAGCAATTTGGTAAAGCCAAGTATAAAATACAGATTGTCCCTTGAAGTTCGGCAGTGCCTGCCACGCCTTCAAGAACACTTCTTGGCAGAGGTCTTTTGCTGTCTCACGATCCCGAACCTTGCGGTAAATCAGATTGTAGATTTTTTGTTGATATTTCTGCATGAGTGGGGTAAATGCCTCTGTATCGCCATTCTGGACGCGCGCGACGAGTTCCTGCTCATCGAGAGGGTTGAGCTCCGTGTGTATTGTTAAATCACTGCTCATGTTGTTCTCCTTGTTTAGTAGTTGTCAGTAGTGAGGTTATCATTTAACAAAAGTCTCTTTACTGATTGCTATTCGATCCATTGCATTGTTTCTCGGAGGCGTTCCTTTGCTTTCGCGTAATCTCGGCGTGTCTGATAAAAGACGCGTTGTGCTTCTGTAAATTGTGCTTGTGTTTGGAACGCATCGTTGTAAGTCAGATTTTGATACCCCGGTATTTCAACCGTGACTTCATCAAGCACGCGTTCGATGGTTCGTAACCTTTGCTCAAAAATCCGCACGCGTGTCTCTTCGATCTCCATCCGTTCTTTCGCATTCGCCACCGCACGGTAGTTGCGTCGCACCTCTACACGGATCGACTTCGTTATTTCGATATACGATAACTGAAGCCGTTCCAGCTCTGCGAGTTCTCGGGCACGCAGGTTCTTCGTCCTGTTTCCATCGTAGAGGGGAATGTTGAAGTTGAAACGCAGTTCCCAGCCATCTTGTGTTCGCGGGTTTGTTTGAAAAATGCTTGACCTATCTCGCTCCCGGTCAAGTATCACCGGATCGTAGAATGCCTTTGCGTCCCATGTCTGCCCCCTGGCACCTACACTGGGTTGGTGTTGTTCCAGCAGCACGTGAAGATCTTTGTAGCGTGCTTCAGCAGAGAGTTCAGGAAATCGGTTCCAAATTGTCTCTGCGGCGAGACGTTCTTGACGCAGCATATCGCCTTGTAAGTCGCGTAAATTGAGGTTGTTTGAAAGAGCGAGTTCAACGGCGGTTCCGAGTGTCATATCATCGTCAGGCAGGGGTTGTGAGAGGGTAACTTCTGCGAGTGGATCGAGTCCGATGAGACTGATGAGTTCCGCAGTATCCACATCGAGCCGTCGTTGAAGTTCGTTAATGGCAAGTTGTTGTTCGGAGAGTTCAAGTTCTGTATTGAGTCGACTGAGGAAAGGTATCCGTTTTTCTGCGTGCTTAATTTGGGTGCCTTTAAGTTTTTTATTGAGTTCGGTTTCAATGGCACGCCGTTCCTGAATTTCTTCCTGTGTGAGGATGATATTGTTCCAGAGATTCCGAACGGCGTGAACGCTTTGCTTTTTCGCGCGTTCATATTCAATTTCTGATTTGCGGACATCTTGCTGTGCGGCGTCGAGACTTTCGGGGATTTCGCCAAATTGTGCGAGCAGCATGCTTGCCTGGGCACGAGTGATATAGTCTCTGTCATCGATATCGCCATCTTTTTGGCGTTGATATTCGCCGGTGAGTCCGACCTGTGGTAGGTAAATAGCTTTGGACACACGGAGATTTGCTTTGGCGCGTTCCACGACTTTTTGCGCTTGTTTCACCGCTTCGTTGTTCTGTAGAGCAAGTTCGATGGCGCGTGCTGGCTGAAGTACTACCAGGCGCTGCGCTGAAATAGTACTCCCGATAGTAAAAAATAGGCAGATCGCTAATATTTTTCTTAACCTCTTGTTCACTACAATCTCCAATTTAATAGTTATCGGTTATCGGTTATCGGTTTTAACCATCAACTCGTGCTTTAACATTTCTAACGGAGTCGAGTTGATGGTTAAGGTTACAAGAGGGATTGTTAAACGAGGGGAAACGCCCAAGCAAAAACACCTCTTAACCGAGAACTGAAAGGTTTTTCGGAGAAAAACCGAACCGAGAACCGAAAACCATCTCTAACGTCGACTGATGCGGATTGTAACGATAACAATCCCAATCATCAGGAGGATCAACGCACCGAACAGCAGCGTCGTCACCGACATCTGCGTCTGAGACTCCACTTGCACCGTTATCGAGCGATTGCGTGCCTCAAACTTACGGTTGTCGACGGTGACTTCGGCGTTCAACTTCGCTTGATATTCACCCACGCCGATGTCCGCGGGGGGACTCAAGGTCAATTGAATCTCCTTCTCTTCGTTCCGTTCCAATGTACCAATAACTTCCGGGATAACGGTGTATTTCCAATCCGTATTGACATCGACAAGCATACGAATGTCAACAAGGTCGCGGGTGCCGATATTCTTTAGCGTCGCCGTCATGTTGACCTCTTCGCCTATCTTGATCGTTTGGAATGCGTTCGGCACAAATACTTCAATCTCCGGTACACCCTTTGGAATCAACTCAAACCGCTCGACACCGCCTTGGATACCCGCAATCCTATCGGCAGGTAAATCCAACCGATTGTTAACACCACCGAGTTCAGTTGCCTCTGCCTCATCAAGCACAGCGACGTGGAACTCAAGCGTGCTGTCGAGATAAGACGCATCCAATTCCTCTGGTAGATAGACAATCAGCGAAAGATTCCGCTTTGACTGTTCCTGCGTAAATTTCACTTGTGACTGACGAGATTTTGTCTCTGGGTCTTGGAATTCAAAGGAGAGGCGGTTCAGCAGGTTGATAACGCGGAGTTGGAATGTGTTTTCCGTTTCTGCCAACCGATCGAGCGTCAAATCGTAGGTAACGCTGCTTCCCAAGTTCCCTTCCTGTGAGAAGCGAAGTGAGCTGACATTGACCACATCGAGTGCGGATTCTTTTTGCAGATAGATGAGCCGCGTGTCGGGTTCGTCAAGTTCGGGATAGTCTAACGATACCTTCAGACTCTCGACATCCTTCTGGAGTTGGAACGTCAATTCCGCGGTTTCATTGTAACCGAGCACTGGGATTTTCTCTTCGTAGGGCTTGACGATGTTCGTGTCATCGACAACGTCGAGTAAGGAGACATAGATTCCGCGGATCTCATTTGCCGCTGCAATCTCCTCAGGGGCGGCGTTGACGGGCATTGCCTCGGTCGTAGATGTGTTTTTCAGTTGAATCGTCACCATCATTTGGTTGTCGAGGCGAAACTTCTTCGCACTGAGGATAGAAATATAGCGCGTGTCCTCCTCAAGATGAATTTTGTAGGAAATATCCTTATCAAGGTATTTGAGATTAACGGTGAGGTTATCGACATTCCGCCGCAGTTCAAAGTCGAGGGTTTTCTCTTGTCCGTCTTTGAGCGTCGGAATGCGGGGTTCATAAGGATAGCCGATGATGGATTCGGTGTCGTCTTTAATGGAGACGTAGACGTTATTGATTTCTTGTGCGGTGTTGGTACCTGTTTCTTCTGTTTCGCCTTCCAAGGCACCATAGGTAAGGACAACTTCCAGACGTCTCCGATCCCCCTCCTTATACCGTCTCGCTGACACGACCGAGATATACGGATCCTCTTGTTTCAGGTGGATGTTTTTCTGCTCCTCACGTCCCGAGTACTTCAACTCTACGACGACATCCCGCACATTCTCTTTTATGAGTTCAAACTCCAAAGTGACAGATTCACCCTCTTTGAGCGTCTCAATGCGTCGTTCATAGGGTTCGGTGATGGTTGCTCCGCTTGTGCCAAAACCTTCCTGTTCCTTAATCTCGACGAAGATGTCGTCAATCTGCGCACTGATGATAATGTCGCGTCCGAGCACTTTCGAGCTTTCAACGAGTTTGACGGGTGACGAACTGTTCAGCAAGGTAATTGAGAATAACTCCCGACCATCAGCGGATTCGTAGAGTCTTGTCTTTTCTACCGTGATATGCCACTCATCTTTTAGGGAGTCAAGTTCGACCTGTTGAAGCGTCAATTTTGCCTGTTCATATTCATCGACAGCGCGTTCGTAAGCCTCCTCGGCTTTGTTGACTTCGGAGACGGTGACGATGTTGTCTTCTTCCATCATCATCGCCCTGAGATTTTCGAGGTCGACCTGTTTCTTGTTCATCAGTTTTTCTGCTAATTCCATCTTCAGGCGTTCGACTTCAATCAGGATTTGACGGCTCTGTTCCTCTTTGGTTTTCGGGCTGTTATCGTTAAGAGGTGGAATCTCTTCGGATTCCGCTGCGAGTAGGGGCGAGGTCACCTCGTCCGTACTGAACAGCAATATCCCTATCACACTCATAAAAACCAGCGCGAGCCTCAAAGACAGGAGGGGTGAAAGGGTGGAAGGTTGAAAGAGCGTTGCCCCCTTCCAGTCTTCCAAGCTTCCAGTCTTCCATTTTCTTCTCCAGTCTTCCATAGTTCTCTTCCACCTTTCTATCTCTTATACTGTTGCATCTTCTTCAGGTTCGTATCCGGCAACATAGTGTAGGTACAGAGCTTCGAGATCTTCTGCTTGAATCTCGTCGCGTGTGAGTTCACGCTCAAGATTACCTTCCACCAGAATCCCGATCCTGTCGGCAATCTCTTTCGCGCGGAAGATGTCGTGCGTAGACATGAAGATGGCTTTGCCTTCCTCTTTTAACTCACGGAGCAGATTCAGGAAATCGGCACCGCCTTTCGGATCCAAGCCTGAAGTCGGTTCATCAAGGAGAACGGCTTGCGCGTTCTTCATGATCGCAATGGCGATGCCCAGGCGTTGACGCATCCCCTTGGAGAAGGTCTTGACACGCCGTGTAAACGCTTCCTCCGGTAAACCGACGCGTCCAAGCGTGGCATCGAGTTCCTCGTTTGATACTTTCTTGCGTCCACCGAGTTTTGCGAAAAAGGACAGATTTTGCCGCGCCGTAAAGTTGCGATAGAGTTCCACATTCTCAGAAACGTAAGCGAGATGCTTCTTCGCTTCCAACGGGAACTTCGGTATCTCGATGTCGCCTATCAGGGCAGTACCGCTTGTGGGTTCGATGAAGTTCAGGAGCATGGAGATGGTCGTGCTTTTCCCGGCACCGTTGGCACCAAGGACGACATAGATTTCACCGTCCTCCACTTTCATGTTCAATTTGTTGACGGCTAAGACGCTGTCATTGTAAACTTTCGTGAGTTCGCGGGTTTCTAACATTGCTGTTCTCCTATCGTTGATTTACTTCTAAATCTATGATACCGGAAATTTAAGCCGATTTCAAGGAAGCCCTTATCAGTTTCCGCTTGTGCCGGTGTGAAAGTTCTGTGTAAAGATTACTTTTCATTTTTTGGCATCTCCTTTATTCTTTTACCCTGAGAGGGATTGTATCCCTTCATTCTATTTTTTCATGTCCAATCACCAAATAATATTTTGGCTTATGCTATAGTGACGCGATTTAGGGGCAGAAAGGTTGCAAAATTTTTCTTTCGTTCGCTTGTGCTTTTGTACACACTATTTATGACGAGAAGTTTCTCAAATCGTCCCATCCGGATCGGAATTGCAAGTGGCGGTTCAATCCGGGTACTGCCATTGTTTCGAGAGTGTATTAGACAATCGCTACCTTCTTAATAATTAAAGAGACGTATTAGAAGCAGAAAGGGTGCATAATGTAAAAAATTCAGCTTTCACCTTGGATTTCACCGAGATGGAGGTTACCAGCTAAAGCCTCGACTTTTACTGTCCCGACCAAGTCGCCAACGTGAATATCTCCATGAGATGGGGTTTTGAGCGTGACATTATACTGACGCGGGACTGTCACTCGAATTTCAACCGTCAGCCACTTCAGTGCCTCTTGCCAATATTCCCGTCCATGGTTGAATTTTCCCTCAATTCGGATATTCGATGGGGTATCTGGATCGTCGCATTCAATCGTGATTTCAAAGTCCTCAAGCAATTCAGCAGCTCGTTTCCCTAACTTCGGTTTCAATATCCCACTTTTTGATTTCCATTCTTTTCTGGTGGCGATATCGACATAATTACGATCTGTGGTTTCTATAATGATCTCACCGAACTCTATGTCAACTGCTAAATGTCCTTCAGGATTAACGGTATATCTAGCTTGTGTCGTGTGTGAGTTGACCAATACGCTCATGACGGGGAGAAGGACAAGCAATGATAGAAACAGGAGAGGAAAGATCACAAAAGCGACTAACTTCTTAGATTTTGTCATTGAGCTCCTTTTATTCGCATCTGGTTTACCAAAGGGGAACCGAATGTTATTCGGCACCCGAATCAACAGATTTGACTTCATACCTCTTTAATTCAAGAGTTTTGACCGTGGTTGAAACCTTAAATAGAGGGAGTGGAGGCGGAGGAATAGTTTTCAGAACGGTATCCTCCCTTTTTTGGTGAAACTTGACGATTCCGACGTTGGGTGCTACCCACAGCGTCGTAACGGATTCACCGGGCGGGTTTGGTGCCTGGTCAGAAGGAGATGTTTCCACTTTTGTCTCCGTCTGGTATTCAATCTTCAAACAGTTTTCAAAAGTGCCGGCAGGTGTCTCGACATTTTCCGTGCCTAACACCTTGCCTGTTTCAACAATAGTAAGGTCAAATATGATTTCTTCAGGAGCTTGTGGTGGATCAGATCGCATCGTAATTTTGGCTTTTATCTGCATTGCCTCCCACGCTTCGTTGAAAGGGACGGACGTTGGAAACACATAGAAAGAGTCTTCTGTCTCTGCTTCGATATCGTAGAGGAGATCAAATCCTTCCATAAGCATCCGGAGGGTCGTCCGGAAGATTTCCATCTCTTTGTTAAGGCGTGCTTTGACGGCTTTCTGTGCCGCATCCCCGACCAAGAATGTGACCTTCTCCTCACCGATCTGGTAGAAATTCGGATGGATGTGATAGTCGTAATCTATCCAATTCTCCAGAGTGGGTTCATAGGTGAAACCACTATACATTTCACCTTCAATTTCTTTTTTCTCTACAGCCGACCGTGTTAATTCATTTCCATCCTGATCCTCGTAAACCCAGTAGCTCCCAGGCAGGTATGAGAAATAGGTATCTTTCCTTTCCTGCCCTAACAGTGTAGCATTGAAGCCAAAAATAAACAATAGACTCAAAACGATACGAAATCTTTTCAACATGATAGATTCCTTTCAGTGATTTAACCCCCTAAAGAATCAACGGTATGAATGCCTTATGGCATTCCCCGCCCCTTATCAGGGGGACTTTAAGAGGAACTGCGTAAGTCCTATATCAGTAATAGGTTGTTGATAATTCGGGATTACAAATTCCTTCCACACTCTCAGTGTGAGACATGGGCATTTATACCTCTGAACGTAAAAAAATAAGAAATGCCCCCGAAAAAAATACGCCAAGTAGTAGAACGAGTAGCAGCAGATCCAAAGTCGCGGTGTTGAACGTATCGCTGAAGGCGATCTTATCCTCAAATTTCGGAATCGCCTCACTTGAGAACGGCTTCTCGGACATACCCTCAGGGATGCCGATAAGGTGGCGACTTTCGGTGTCTGCTCTATCGGTGTCGACGATAAATTGTCGAAATTGTTTTGTGTAATCATGGACATGTTCTAAGTATTGCAAGTGCCGATTAAAACCCGTGCCAGCCATTGATTCAAGGGCGTATTGGACAATCGCTGCCGGTGAAAACCGGGTCACCCCTCGTGCGCGCTGGACCTGCGCGATTTGTGCCGCTAAGTACTCACGGTTAAAGCGTTCTCGGGTTTCTACATCTCTATTGACGAGTTCCGCCTTGAGTGCCAATTCTTCGTCACCCTCTACCTCCCACGCTGCCATGAGTTTTTCTGCTTCCGCTCTGGCAGTTTCAGGGGATGTTTCAAAAAGTTTCTGAAGTTCATCTAAGCTGAGAAGGTTAGGGGTCTTTTTTTCTTTAATCGCGTTCAATCGGTCATTATAGTCTGTGTCAATCTGCTTAAGGGCGGCATCTCTTGCGGCATGAAATTGATCGATCGTTTGGAGCGGAGGCATCCATTTTGTGGAGAGGGTACCGAGGGTCGATGGCATAAAAATCACGGTGGCTACCCAAATCAGTAGCAGAATGACCAGACTCACCCGAGGCTCTCGCGTGCCAGCGGAGATCATCAGCCCCAATCCAACAAAGATACCGGCGTAACTGAAAGCAATTAACAGAATCAACCCTAAACGTCCCCAATCCGCTGCGCTCAGTTGGGTCCAATTGTCGGTGGAGATTACTGTCAAATTCAGTAGCACTGCAAAAACGAAAGGTATGAGGACGGTTATTAAGGTGCCGAGGAATTTACCGATTAACAGAACCGGGCGCGAAATCGGATTTGCCAGACACAATCGCAAGGTTCCTTGCTGTCGCTCGCCAGAGAGCGCGTCGAAGGTGAACAGGAGCGGAATGAAGGAGAGCAGGTAGGTGATAATGAATACCCAATCTATCTGTGTTGCCTGCGGACGGAGATCTTTCGCATCTGGATTCGCGGATCCATAACTCAGCCACCAGTTGCTTTTTGCCTTCCACCCTGGACCGCTTTTGGACCAAGACCCCTCGTTCGATATACGTCCCGGCAGATAAGCATCGCCACCATCGGCGATGAAAGTAAGCGAAGAAGGACTTTTATAAAGGTTTCCCGGTCCCTTTTGCGCTAAGGTATACAAATCCGCCCGGGATTTCAACGTGTTGAGGGAACCGGTAACGTTCTCCGAATAATCACGGACCCTTTCCGGATGCGTCCGAAGATGCACCACGGCGTTGGTAACCATTAAGATGGAGAGTATCACAACGGTTAGAATGAAACGCAGACTGTTGATGTGGTCAAAGAGTTCTCGTTTAATGATATGCCAAATCATATTTTTAATTTTCCTTGCGGTTCGGTCAGGGCAGCTGTGGAAGTAACGGTTCCCTCCGTATACCCAGCCCCCCCGTTGGTTGGGCTTACAGTCTCTAACTAATGTGTGTAGCGGACACAATAAGAAAATACGTTCACTTGAATACTTTGATAGCGCGCAAGCAGCATTTAGACTTCAAGTTTGGTGAAAATCAGAAATGTCACCGTGAACACAACCAGGTTGATGAGCAGAAGCAAAAACAGTTCTGGCAGTGCCCGTGTTGCGTTTTCCAAGACATCCGCCCGTGCGAAGCGGAACTGGGGTAAATCCCACCAGTCTACTGCGCCTTTGTCAGAGGCGAACCATTGCCGACTGCCGAACGCATCTTTATCATGGAAATAGTCAATAAGGGTGCGCCGGTAACCTTGGGCGGCTTGGACGAAATCAGACATACCGTCCAGATCGGTGCCTGCCCACGCCGCGGTTGCAAACGTGTAGAGACTTGCAGGACTGAGTTTCATCAGGCGTTCATGCCATCTCGCTCTCCGGAGAGAGGTCCGGTCCAAGGTCTGTTTTCGGACTAAAGCGATCTGTTCTGCCGAGCGGATGTACAAGGCTCCCATGGTCGCATGATACTCTTGAACATGCGGCACGAGGGGATCTGATGGGTTTGCCAATTTCATATCGATACCATACCGTCTGCCTGATGAGAAACTACCTGACTGTATAGTATCCAAATTAAATCTTTGAGGTTTGCCTTCAAGCGGACTGTTTGCTAAAAATCGCTGTTCCTCTTTGTCAACCTCTTCCCATATCTGCTCAATCTGTTGATCTGCTGACGAATGTATAGCGCGGGTATCACCAACCGGAGTGATGGTAAATCGACTCCAGTTTGGATAGACGAGTACCAAAGTTACCCACAAAAACATGCAGAGCATCAGGGATGTGGCAGTGCGGCGTGTTGCTGTAGAAATCAACAGTCCAATCAGGTAAAATACGGACAAGTAGATGCTGGTCGTTAAAACTATCCCACCAATCCGAAGAAAATCCGCGCCATCCAATTGGATCGAACCGACGGTGGATAACAGAATCAGGATCATCAGGAGACTCATCAGCACTGGGAGCAGCAGGCAAACCATCGCTCCAATATATTTCGCAAGCAAAATTGTCCCGCGCCTCACTGGGTGGGAGATAACCAGGCGCAAGGTGCCGTTTTCCCAATCTCCTGCAATTGCATCGTAAGCGAAGAGCAGTGCCATCAGGCTCAAAACAACTTGAAAAATGAGGACGAGATCGATCTTTGAAAAAAGGTTAAGAAACGCGTTATCGAGACTTCGCGCCGAGCCATCCGAAATCATTGGGACGGAACCGTGGTAAATTTCAAAGGTGCTTCCAAGCCGTTTATCCAATCCCATACTAAAAAGACTTAAGGGATTCGGAGGACGTTCAACAGACAATTTTAAAGTTGAATAGGTTTTCGCCTCCTGAACTTTCTGGCGATGCGTATTTTCTTGCTGGCTATATCTTCCCAATCGACGCTCGTAATCTTCAAGGAGAACGACGGCATTCGCGACGACGAGAAGAAGCGTAATCACAACAGCAGCAAGAAAGCGCGCGCTCATCAGATGGCTCAAAAGTTCTTGGCGAATAAGGTTTCGTAACATGGTATCTCCTTAAAAGTTTAGAGACATTATATCCCTTCGTTCTATTTTGTTAGGTCGAGCCATCAAACGACATTTTGGCTTATATCATAATGTCGCGTTTTAAAGGCAGAAAGGTTGCATAATTTAAAAAAATAATGAAGAATCTGAATTTCGATTTAAAAATTGCAGTTTTAGGGATTTGTCTATTAGAGACGTTTGAGATGAATAAAGATAGTAAAAACTACGTGGGATAGGAAAATGGGCGGATTTTTCTGGCTGTAATCTGCGCGGTGCGGGAGTTGAATTAAATGTCGGAACGGAAGAATTTCAGGAACGCCACGGTTGTCAACACGACCGCTAAGAAACAGAGCAGCAATAGGTCTACCACGGAGTGGCGGAGAGTTTCTGATAAAGGGGTTTCCGTTATGTCCGGCGGCGGGGCGATTTTCTTCGGTTCTGCTTTACCGGATACGAATCGCGCCATCGTCGCAAAGTCATCGTCCGTAATTTTACTGAAATACTCTTCCTCAAGCTGAACGTAATAGCGAGTCCCTGTTTGGAAATAGGTGTTTCTTTTTATTTTTCCGGTCTCGGCTAAATTCATGGCGAGATAAATTAAGGAAGATGTAGGCGTGATTCGGGAAAGGGTTTCTCCGACCGATTCTTGCTGCTTTTTTTCACGCTGGTATTCTCGCTCGACTTTGTCGACTTGTTCTTGGAATTTCTGTCGATACTCGGCATCAATCGGTTCCCTGAGTTCCTTGATTTTTGGGAAAGCCTCGTTGAAGTTAAACGAGGTCCCTAAAGTTTCTGTTATTTTTTTACCAAGCACTTGCTCCTTTTCTGAATTAAGGTTATTGCGAATCGCAGTTTTTTCCATGTGGACGCTCTGAATCGCGCGGGTCGGTGCAATAAGTTTAGCCGTGAGAAACCCAACGCGGGGTGTAATCAGCACGGCAAGCACCCAAACAGTAAAGGCGATGATAAGTGCTGTCTTGGAATTATCTAAGTAGGTGGAAATCACTGTCCCTATTGCAAAAAATACGCCGATATAGAGCAGCGAGACTAACGTCAAACTGAACACTCGTAGGAAGATGTCAGATTCCCCCAAGGGAAACCCTTGCGAAACGAGCAGGAGCAAACCTAAGAGAAACGCTACGAGGAACGGAACGACAAAAACAATGTATCCGCCAATCAACTTGCTCCATAAGAAGAGATCCCGAGGGAGTGCGTTTGCCAAGGTGATCCGAAGCGTTCCTGCCTCTCTTTCGCCTGCGACAGCGTCAAATGTAAACAACAACGCAAGTAAGCTGAAGACAGTACTGACCACGAACAAAAAATCAAGGTTCCCTAAAGCGGAGGAGAGGGGTGCTTCCGCAAGTGACGTTGAACCCTGTTTTACACCGTTGCGTGTCATCCCAAGGTAGCTGGGAAGTGATTCTTCTAAACCTTTCGCGAACACACTCAAAGGTGTCGGTTCAAGAAAAAGTTTAGAAACTTCCATGTCTGGGGCTGGGGAATCTGGTGGTTTCTCCTCAGTTTCCGCAGTGGAGAGTTTGATGGACTCCTGATAATTAACCTGGTTTTGGAGATAATTACGGTAATTGATATGTAAAGTGAGCGGAACAAGCAGGAGACACATCAAAAGGAGCGCGACAAACCGGACACTGAGAACATGATGCATTATCTCTTTCTGAATGAGCGTTAGAAGCATATTTTTACCTGATACCATCATATTCGCCCAATAGTCGCTGGGTTTCGGGAGAGAGTTGTGAGGCTATAGGTTTGGATACCGTAGCGCGTGGGTCTTGAAGTTTTACCGCCAAACTACCCGGATCTTTGAGTTCTTCCTGACCAAACAGAAGTTGATTTCTATCAGCAAAAGTAACTGAAGTCAGGCTCAATAGGATAGCAATCAGAAGCGTTGTGGTTGTATGTGATAGGAGGAATCTGGAGGTGTAAGTCTTTAACCTTAGGATTGTGTTTAGCATATGCAAAATCTCCTATTCATCGGGATATTGTGAAGGTAAATTTCTGCATTTGTTTGTTTGCACACTCCCTCTCCAGAAAAGTTCCTGAAAAATTATGGTGTCACATGCCTAAAAGTTCAGCCTTATATTCCTCAACAATTGCCTCTAAAATAGACTCAGGAATATCCTCTAACTGCGAGGCTAATTCCTCTTCAACGTTAACCATTAGGCTGTGGTCAAATGTTTCGCGTTCGGCGCAGGGATCGAAGTATTCACCGTGTGCTTCCAGTAAAACCGCCAAGCGCGCTGGCGTCAAACCCTCAGAAATACCGTGCAAACTCCATGCTGTCCCTCGGTAGCCTTTCTCATAATCGGCACCGAGGTGTTTCTGTAGGATCTCTTCTCTTTCAGTGCCTTGTGCCCCGCTATTTTCAAGGTCTTCCGATGCCGCGATCGCACGCGGATCCAGTTCCACTTGAAAGGCTGTTGATGCGTCTGCCGCTGGGACGGGATAAATTCTATAAATCTCCATGTTGTTCTCCATAAGTTGAAAATTTTGTATATAGCAAGTTTTGGAAACCTGTGAGTTACGCCAAAAAGGGCGGTCCCAGGGAATGGGAGCCGCCCTTTTCTATACGTTTAGAAAAGGTCTACTATACGACTGCCGAGAGTCCACCATCAATGTTGATAGCGGTTCCAGTAATAAACGAGGCACACTCCGATACAAGGAAGGCAACCAGATTACCCACCTCGTTCGGTTCACCTAAACGTCCGAGCGGATGCTCCGCGCCCCGTTCTTCCCAATATTCCTCAAGCGTCCCCGGCGAACCTGCCGCTTTCCATGCACGTTCCCCTTGGGCACTCTTAATCGAGGTCAGACAAACTGTGTTAACCAAGATTTTGTGAGGTAAAAGTTCTTTAGAGAGTGCCTTTGTCAAAGCGATACCAGCTGCTCGGCTTACTGAGGTCGGGCAGGAGCCTGCACTGGGCTGTTTGCCTCCGGGATGCGTGATGTTGATAATCCTGCCGCTGCCATTGTTTTTCATGTGCGGGATTACCAGTCTTGCACAGCGGATAGCACCCATTAACTTAAGGTCGAGGTCATCGTACCACGCTTCGTCGCTCATGGTTTCAAAGTCACCACCTGCTGAACGACCGGCGTTGTTGATTAAAATGTCGATCTTTCCGAAGTGGCTTGCGGTCTGTGCAATAAAATTCTCTAATGTCTCCGGTTGCGTTACATCTGCGGCGGTTGCGAGGACTTCGCCGCCTGTTTGCGTCCGAATTTCCTCGGCGGTGCTCGCTAAAACATCTTCACGTCTCCCACAAATTGAGACTTTCGCGCCCTCTTCACACAAACGGAGCGCAATACCTTTACCGATCCCCTCACTACCACCAGTAATAACAGCAACTTTTCCGGTTAATCCGAGTTCCATGATTCCTCCTTTTATTGTTTAGGACTTACGCATGCGCAATGAATTTAGGACTTACGCACTTCCCCGGTAGGTGCGGAATGTAATACGAGGAATGGATTTGGTCTATTCCCAGACCAAATCCCCCAACCGCACCGAATGCGTCCGAATAGATGAAATTTAGTGATTTTGCGTAAGTCCTGTTAAAGAAAAAATTGCCTCCGGGACCGCCTTTAGCACGTCGCTTGCGATGAGACCATGCATCCCTGATGTCTCGGCGACGATATCTCCCGCTAAGCCGTGTAAGTAGCCCCCAAGCGCGGCTGCGCTTTCGCTTGATATATCTTGTGCCATTAACCCCGCGATGGTGCCTGTCAGCACATCGCCCATACCCCCTGTTGCCATGCCCGGATTACCCGTTGAATTTACCCATAGGTTACCGTTTGGGGTGCCGGTAACGGTGGGTGCCCCTTTAAATACAAGTGTTACACCGTGGTCGCTTGCAAACTGTTGAACGGTGCGGATCCTATCTTTCTCTAATGTAGGGACGGCGGTATTCGTTAACCGCGCCATCTCGCCGGGATGTGGTGTGAGCACCGTCTCGCTGTTGAGTAATGAGAGGGTTTCTCTATCGTGCGCGAGGGCATTCAATCCATCCGCATCAATAACCATCCGTAAGTCGAGTCCGTGTTCCCGGTTCTCGCGTATCAGGTGATGGACGAGTGACACTGTTTCGGGGTGTTGGGAAAGCCCAGGACCGATTGCAAGTATTGATTTCGTTTTTTCTGCAAATTCGAGGATAGCTGAAGTCGCGGATACTGCCAAGCTTCCGGTATCCGTTTCTGATAACGGCAGCGTCATCACTTCGGGTAAGAGACCTTCTAAAATTGGGTTGAGGTGTTTCGGTGTTGCGAGTGTCACCAACCCTGCCCCGGCGCGCAAAGCCGCTTCGCTTGCGAGTGCGGCGGCTCCAGTCATACCTGTCGAACCAGCAACGACGAGGACTCGTCCATAACTCCCTTTGTGAGAGGATAACGGACGCGGGGGCACCCATTGTGTCGCTTGCGTCGCTGATGTCCAGTTTACCTTGATGTCTTGTGCGTCTACAACTTGTGCCGGGAAACCGATGTCGACAACTTCCAGTTTTCCGGTGAGTTCGGCACCCGGATGCATCAACAATCCTCTTTTGGGCAAGCCTATTGTTACCGTTCGATCCGCTTGTATACAGGTACCTAACGGGTGTCCCGTGTCTGCATCCAGACCGGAGGGTAGATCGACGGAAAGGACGGGGGTGGGAAGCCTATTGATAGCATTGATTATGGCGGCGATTGGATCGCGCACAGTGCCACGCAACCCTGTGCCGAAGATCGCATCTACAAGGAGTTCGCAACTCGCTAAGGTAGGAGGCACAGTCTCTGTGCCGTAAAACCCTGTCCCCGTCAGGATTTCCTCAATTCGTAACCCACCTTTTGGCACAGCTTGCAAGCCGAAACTTGCTGTTAAACGTTTCGCAATTTGGAGATTGGTCTGTGCCTCGCCGGTGAAACTATCTGATGGGGAAACGAGGAAGAGATGCACATCGCGCCCGACGTGAGCGAGTTGGCGTGCGATAACAATTCCATCGCCGCCATTGTTGCCCTTGCCAGCAAAAATGCCAATCCGTTGGCATGTTGGGTAGTGTCGTTCGATTGCGCGAACGATGGCACTCCCAGCGGTTTCCATAAGAACGATGCCGGGAATGCCAATACCTTCAATAGTGTCCTGATCGATTTGGCGCATTTCCGCCGCGGTCACGACTTTCATGCAGCATTGCTCTGTAACTTTTCAGCGAGCACTAACAGGTGTGCTTCCATTTGCGGGATTGCCTGTTCTAAGGTTTCCTGCTCTATTTGTATTTCTTGAACCCTTTCATCTTGGTGGGTTTGGAGACAGAAATTCAAATTTGTGCGGAGATCGAACAGGCTCTGCTGAATGTGGTCTTGGAAAGAGCCGTCCGGGTACATCCACCGTCTACCGCGTGTCTGTCGTAAATTGAAGTGGCAATGTCCATTATCACCACCGAAGCAGTCGAAACGCATGATTTCATCGTCATAAACAAATAACGAAGCCGCGGGACCGCGTCCACCCGCATCGTCACGCCAGTATGACTCTAACCGAACGTTGTCTTGAATTGGATATTCAACCAGGTCGTGTTTTTCGTTCGCCATCTGTAGTCCCTCCTTGGGTGTTTTGCGTGGTTGAAAGAACCACACCTACAGTACGAGTTAAAAAGTGACTTGAATTTGAACCAGATTTGCGCTAAAGTATAGCAAACCCAAAAATAGAAGTCAATAAGCAATTTATGTCACTTACCCCCATTTTTTTCTGAAGGCTTGTGGTGAAAGGTTTTTGTTGTAAAACGTGTGAGAAACTCAGTGGGTTTATGATAAAATACCTCCTTACAGCTACTGTTTGTAAACGGAGTTCACAAAACATGTAAGGAGGTATTTTATGAAAAAGACGTACCCGAAACGGGTAAATCCAGAACCGATGATAACACGTTTTGAAGAAATATTGAAATCTGTTGGTATGAAAAAGCCGATGTTCCGGAATCTGCTGTTCGTCATGATTGCGATCGGTGTTGCCCAAACGTTTCGGATCAATGAGATTGCGTCTCGGTTGCCTGTCGGTGTTGCCCGGGAGAAGTCGAAACAGAAAAGGTTTCTGCGTTTTCTTGAAACCCCGCTGCCGATTGATGCGCTCAAGGCAGCTTGGTTTGTGTCGGTTCTGCGCTGGTTTTTCAAGGATGCGGGTGATCATCTGTATTTGCTCATTGATGAGACGGATTTGATTGCTGGGTGGAAAGCGCTTGTCGTTGCGATCCCGTTTCGGCATCGTGCGATTCCTGTGTTTTGGTTCATCTATAGCGATGCGCAGATCCGCGCCGGTGTCTATAAGAGTCATAACGAGATCATCCGATACTTCTGTGGTTATGTTCATCAAACAGTTTTAGGAGCGATGTCCCAGCCCCCCTGCCCTGTTTTGGTCTTTGACCGCGGTTTTGCGCGTGCGCAATACGTCATCAAGTTTCTCAAGGATCGGGATATTGCGTTCGTGATGCGTGTCCCGAGGCATGTCGGTATCACGCTTGATGGCAGCACGAAGAAACTTGATGACCTCAAAGGTGGCTGGTATCCACATATCCTGTATCAGGTGCACCAGCAGATACCGCTTGGACTTTATATCCTCAGAGATGATGCCTTCAAAGACCCGATGTATCTTATCTCCAATCGCCTCTGTGGTCATCAGATACATCACTGCTATAAACGCCGCATGCAGATTGAACACGGATTCCGAGATATAAAGTCGTGCTTCGGATTTGGCGAACTCGTCTTGAAAAAACCGACCCAAGCTCGCCTTGATGTGCTTTGGTTGGCTGCCTGCCTCTCTTATGGATTGCTGTTTATTAGTTATGAGAAGGTCGCCTCTACACATTGGCAGAAGGCACATAATAGTAATAACAGAAAAACTTTTTCTGTTATTACTATTATCAAACGCGTTCTCACGGACTTATGGAACCAACACTTTCTGCTCTCCTTTTTCACGGAGATACATACCAGCGGGGATCCGCTGTCGCAGACGCTTGGAACTGACTGACTTTCTCACAGACAAACCTCACGGTATCAACTACAATCTACCCTCGAAAAAAAATGGGGGTAAGTGACGCAATTTATAGATGGAGCGACAACGTGCATATTTCCATCACTGATGCGCGGCAGCTCGCGGAAACTTTTTTGCAAAAGGGTGGCATCGCACCAACGGATGCCGTTATTATTGCAGATATCCTATTGGAAGCAGAACTCCGCGGACGAAAAACGCACGGCTTTATCCGATTAACCGGAATTAAAAGCCGCTATGAACAGGGTGAACGGACTGACATCCGGATTGACGAGGAGAACGGACCGTGCGTGCGGATTGATGGCGGAAATCAACCCGGTTACCTCGTCGCTTATCGCGCAATGGAACTTGCCATTGAACGCGCAAAAAAGAGCGGTGCAAGCATCGTCGGTGTTCACAATACATCGCATTGTGGTATGGCAGGATACTATGTTGATATGGCGCGAAAGGCGGATGTCATAGGACTGCTTTTTGCTGACTGTCTGCCCCGAATTACGCCTGAAGGCGGAACCGAAGCCATTTTAGGTACCAATCCCATTGCTGTTGGAATCCCATCCAACACAGTTCCACTCCTATTTGATATGTCTACCGCTGCGATTACCAATGGCGATCTGCTCGTCGCTATGCAGGAAGGCACTCCGATTGCTGAAGGGATCGCCTTTGATCCTGAGGGTAAGCCAACCACGGATGCTGATGCAGCGTTGAAGGGAAGTGTGCGTCCATTTGGTGGATATAAAGGATTTGGGCTTGCACTCATCACACAAATCCTTGCGGGAGCATTGGTCAACGCCGCTACAATCCCGCCTCCCGGTAAAAACTACGGCTTACTCATTGTCGCAATAGACCCAACAAGTTTTGTTCCGTTGACACAGTTCAAGACGGAAGTCGATACACTCATTGCACGCGTCAAAGCGAATCGACGGGAAGCAGGGGTTGCAGAGATTCTTATCCCAGGCGAACGCGCATATCGTCAGAGGGAAGCACACCTCGCTAACGGTATCCACTTAGAGGACACACTCGTAAATCAATTAACTTGAACGCATCAGTAGGAGCGATCTCGCGATCGCGATGAAAGGAAGATTATATGGCAACTTATAAAGCAGGAATTATCGGTTGTGGCGGACGTGGACGCTCGCATGCCCGCGGGTATCAGGCATCCCCAGATGTGGACATCGTCGCCTGTTCTGATCCGGTTGAAGATGCCCGAAACGCCTTCGCTGAGGAGTTTAAGGTACCTAACACCTACGAAAGTTATCAAGAGATGCTGGATACAGAATCCCTTGATTTCGTCAGTGTCTGCACTTGGATTGAACTCCATAAGGACATGGTAATCGCCGCCGCCAATAGTGGGATTAGAGCCATCCATTGTGAAAAACCGATGGCACCCACCTGGGGTGATGCTAAGGCACTTTATCAAGCGTGTGTTGATAACAACGTCGTGATAACGTTCTGTCATCAACGCCGTTTCGGGGCGCAGTTCGTCAAAGCGAAACGCCTTGCAAATGAAGGCGCGATCGGTGAATTGCGTCGGCTTGAAGGGGCCTGCCCGAATCTACTTGATTGGGGAACCCACTGGTTCGATATGTTCTTTTTCTACAATAATGACGAACCTGTTGACTGGGTTATCGGTCAAATAGA
This sequence comes from Candidatus Poribacteria bacterium, assembly GCA_965232545.1. Lineage (GTDB taxonomy): Bacteria > Poribacteria > WGA-4E > WGA-4E > WGA-3G > WGA-3G. The sequence continues at coordinate 3,558,288 of OZ246979.1, read as the reverse complement.
TGTAGCCGAAGAAAAGACTGTCTTCGGTGTTCAGGTTGAAACGAGTGGTGTCTCGTGGATTCGCTGGAAGAACGGCGTTGAGGGTCTTCTCGCGACGGGTGGGACGTCTTTAGGAGGTTTCGGCAATCGTCTCATCGGCACGAAAGGCATCATTGATGTTGGGGGACGTGGGACACCGTTGCGGATGCTCCGCGAGGACGGAGACGGATGGGAAGAGCCTGATTTAAGCGGCTTAGTCGCTGAGCGAGACGCAACGACACTCTCTGTGCTTGACCTTATTCACGGTGTAAAGACGGGACGTGAGCCGGAACTCAGCGGTCGGAAGGCACTTCAGGCAACTGAACTCATTTTTGCCACGTATCAGTCGAGCCGACAGCGGGCAAAGATTGATTTACCACTGACAGTGGACGATTCTGCGTTGCTGACGATGGTTGCCAATGGTGATGTCGGTTAGGTGCTATGCCTACACGTTACACTGCGCGGTTTACACGTTAAGCGCGCAGTGTAACAGTGTTTCGTTCCGCTGGAGTCTCTATAATTTTATCAACCTAATTGAAATTTCTGCGTCTAATCTAAAATAAGGGGAATTCTTAAACACGTCTATTCCCCAAGAACGTGAAATAAAAAAATCGGAAGCAGTCAATAGATACAAAATAGTTAACAGGGGTCGGTTAAGAGACGGTCCTGTCCTCTTTTAATGAATAACTGGCAACTGTAAAAATAGGGCACGGAACCTATCCGGAAACTTGTGCCTTCACGCGAATCACCGAAATTTAGTTATCTTCGGACTCGCGACAAGCAGGGAGAAGCGAGTGTCAAAAAATAAAGATATGTCCAGTGTAACTTGCAACCCGATACACAAAAGTCGAGATCGACGTGATAGTGGAAGTTATCCTCCCACCCGATTCCCAACCCGTTCTGGGTTGGCGAATTTTCTCTTTTTTCAGATTTTTATTTCTCTGGTCATCTTAACGATGCCTACGACCCTTTGGGCGGATCTCATCAGTCTGACGGTTGACTCAGGCGGGGATAATCGTTTTAGAGGCGGCGTAGATAGGTTGCGGATTATTTTTACGGTTGATGATGATGTTGACGACGAGGGGGATCCGTATATCGTTGAAGTGGGAGATTTCACCGGAGGTGAATCTCCAAGATTCGACAGTCGGGGGGTTATCGAGCAAGGGGTTGTGTCCGCAAATGAGACGGTGAACGTGTTCTGGGACGGCACCATTGACGGTGCAAAACTTCCAGACAAGACCTATACGATCCGCGTTACTGTTGATGATGGTGATCCTCAGGATGAAGAGATTGGACAGGCACCAGCAATTTTAGATTCGAGTGCGCCGCGTGTTGCCGGGGTCTTAGCAAACAGTCCTACAGGTCCGCAAATTACCCAGGGCAGTTTTATCAACGCGGATCAACTCACATCAATTGTAGTACAAGGTGCAGATGACGGTGGAGCAGATGCAGAGAACCTGAGCGGTCTTGATCTCGCCAACAGGCGAAACACTGTTTTTCTGAGAAATGCACAGCAGGCTGTCGTGCAGGGGACCCTTAATTACAACGACAACGACCTCACCTTTACTTTAGTAGATCCCTTAGACGATCCTTCTGAAAATGGAACGTATACCCTTATTCTCATCTTAATAGATAAAGCCGGTAATGTGGTCCAAAGCATCAGGGAATTTACCTTTGATAACGTCGCACCCCGTTTGAGAAGAACTTCTACCAACAGAGGGGGACTTATTCCCGGGGCTGGTGTGAGCCAACGCCTCACTTATGTTGAAGCCGTCCTCACGGATAACCTTGAAGACGGGATAGACCTCTTTGCATCTGAGATCTATCTTAATCGCATCGAAATTGATGAATCTACGACGAGGATACCGGGAGAAAAAACGGAGGATGCTGGAGGCGGTAGAATCCGGTGGACCCTCCTAACACCGTTGTTAGGCATCGACGATTCCCAAGACGGTGAATATATCATTGAGGTCACCGCCGTTGATAAGGCGGGTAACTCAACGGATCCGGTGCTGATCACGTTTCGCTACGATAACCGGGCACCGAGCCCCACATCGGTAAGGCCCATGGGCAGCCCCGACGACTTTGATCTCTTTCCCGATACCAATTATTACAATCTCCCCATCACCGGGTTTGTCGTTGACTTTGAAGATACTGAGCTTGTTGACCTGACCGGTAGACGGCAATCTACGCAGATTGTGTTTGGAACACCGAAAGAATCTGGGGAGGGTGTTAATGTCCTTGAAGGACGAGTCGTCACGGATGAGGATACCGGAACATTAACTTACATCCTAAATCAGCCGATCGTCAGTCGGGATGGCACCCAAGATGGACACTATCTGCTCAACGTTCAAGCAGTAGATACCGCTGGCAATACCAAGACTTACGATTACCAAATTGTCTACGATACGCAGTTTCCAACACTCGTTTCTACAACGCCAGCCTCCAATGAGACGGTCTCAGCGTTATCACAGGTTGAAGTCAAACTCGATGAGAAAACCAGCGGCATCGATTTCGTTCAGAGCACCTTCCGCCTGACGCGCTTTGATGAAACAGCAAGTCCAGATGAAAGTCAAGTGGATGTGCCTGTGAATGTCAACAGTAACGGTATAGATACCGCTACACTGACACTCACGAGACCGATTGCGTTAGACGGTTCAGACGATGGCACCTACGCAATTACAGTCACCCCAGTCGATCTTGCACGCAATGGTGCAGGCGATACAGAGATTGCGGTTGTGCGGGAATTCTACCTCGTCAGTCAAAAGCATGAACCCGAAATCCGATTGGCAGTGCCCCAAACAACGAGAGTCAATAGTTTGATGACGGTCGGGGTCGAACTGATCGATTATGTCGGTGCGGGTATTGATTTTGATGCGTCAACGGTGACTGTCACAAATCCGCAAGGTGTTCTGATCCCACAAGAAGAGCTTGAACACACTGTAGGAGGGGTTTCCAATCCCGATTCCTTAACATGGACAGCTGAAGTCCCCGTTGCCCGTGATGGAAGCGCGGATGGTGAATACATTGTAACAGCGACGTTTGTAGACTTTACAGGACGCCGCTTCACGCAGGAGTTTCCGATCGTTTTAGACACCCAAATTCCCGCGCTCGTTTCTACGGTGCCAGCAGCGAATGAAACCGTCTTGGAATTATCACAGATTGAAGTAAAACTCAGTGAGTTAACGAGTGGCATCGATTTCCTTCAGAGTACCTTCCAACTCACTCACGGTGATGCGGAAGTGCCTGTGAATATTACAAGTAACGGTACGGATACAGTCATACTGACACTTGCCAAACCGATTGCGTTAGACGGTTCAGACGATGGTACCTACGCAATTGCGGTTTCTCCGACTGACCGGGCAGGTAATACAGGTGTTGCTGTTGTGCGGGAGTTTTATCTCGTCAGCCAGAAGCACGAACCTGAAGTCCGATTGGTGATGCCTGAAACGTCAGTAGTCAACGGTTTACCGACGATTGTTGTTGAACTCGTGGATTATGTCGGTGCAGGTATAGATTTTGATGTGTCGACGGTGACCGTCAGAAATGCCCAAGGTATTTTGGTCCCTCAAGAAGAACTTGAACACACTGTAGGAGGGGTTTCCAGCCCCGATTCCTTAACATGGACAGCTGAAGTCCCCGTTGCTCGTGATGGAAGTGCGGATGGTGAGTACATTGTAACGGCGACGTTTGTAGATTTCACAGGACGCCGCTTCACACAAGGATTCCCACTCGTTTTAGATACCCTATTTCCCACGGTTAAAGAGGTCCAAGTGGCAACAGGGTCCCAAACACCTCTTATTGAGGATCGCACTGTATATATTGCCGAACCTATCGTTCAGGTGACCGTTGTGTTTGATGAAACGTCTAACGATGTTGATTTTGAAGCAACCGTCATATCGCTGGTAGGTTCGGATGGAACCGGTATTCCTGTCACCAAAGTGAATGATGGGCAGACCGTTTTGACGGTCAGTTCCGATGCGTTGACCGAAGACGGTGAATACGTTCTCACGATTACACCGCGAGATCGGGCTGGCAATGAGGGTGGACTCATCTATCGTAAATTCGTTTATGATACAGAAGCACCTCACATCACTGTACCTACACCTCTAATATTTAACCAACAACCTGTTACGTATATCGGGAGTGCTTTAAGACAGTTTCAGTTTGCGTTTACTGTTGTAGATGTAGGTCCATCGGATCTATATTTGGAGGAGCAAACCCTTGAAGTGATGGATGCGTCTGGTGCTGGTATTCCGGTCGCTGTGACGCGTGACGAGTTAACAAGTCAAATCTTTTTGGCACTTCCTGCCTCCTTTCCTCGGGACGGAAGTGTTGATGGTGAATATACAGCAAAGATATCGCTCGTTGACAAAGCGGGGAATCGTTCGGATGCGGAATACACCATTGTTTATGACTCCAAAGCACCACAGTTAGGTTCGGTCATGGTGAATACCGATACACCGATCGAGCTTGTCCCGAATCGAATTGCCGAGATTGTGGAATCCATAAACAGTATCACCATCCAATTTGAAGAGGCGACGTACATTAATTTTGCCAATACTCAGATTACGTTGATGGGACCTGAGTCAACTAATGCAGATGGTGTCTCTACGACGCCATCAATCCCGCTCACATTGGAAGATGATGGTGTATCTCAGGTTACCCTCAGTTTCTTGGATTTGGAACAGATCGGTTCGTATACCTTATCTATCACACCACAAGATGTCGCTGGGAATGCCGCGGCAGGTGCCGTTGCGTATAGATTCATTTTGGATATACCCTTACCGCGTGTGGATTCTGTTGTTATCGGTGGCATAGAGACGGATGCAAGCGGTGATGTTACTTACGTCAACGCAAACAATATGGTCATCGGTGCCCTTTTTCTTGACCCAACAGAGACAGGGTTATCCTTTGGGAGTGAAGGCTCGGACATCACAGTGACGCAGTCCGATGGAACGACCGTTGTTCCCGGAACGACAGGCTCCAATGGAACAGACCTGATCGTTTGGGAACCGATAACGCTTACATCGGATGGCACCACGGACGGAAGATACAAAGTATACATTACACCTGTTGATAAAGCTGGGCGGCAGGGAAGCACGGTGTATCGTGAGTTTATCTATGATACCCAAGAACCCGAAATTCTATCGGCTGCCCCGATCGACTTAAGTCAACCCATTTCGTATATCAGCGAAAGTTTAACGCAGTTCAACGTCCGTGTCGCTGATATCGGTCCCGCAGACCTCGAATTGTCGGATCAGAAAGTTAGCCTCCGCGATGCAAGTGGTGGGTTCGTCCCAGCACAACTCACTGTGGGAGGAGGTTCTAACCCGGATGCCGCAAGCCAACTCTTTCTCACAGTGGACCAACCCTTACCGCTTGATGGCAGTATGGATGGCGAATACACGCTCCTTATTGAGTTGGTGGATAAGGCGAGAAATCCATATACCGTCGAACACTTGATTGTCTACGATACCCAAGCACCCACATTGGTGAGTACAGTACCAGCTGATGGTGCTTTACTTACAGAGGATGTTACGCAGATACAAGTGAAACTCAACGACGAGGGCGGTAGTGGTATTGATTGGGCGGTGACTACGGTAACATTGATTGATCCGAATGGTGCTGAAATATCAGGTGAACTCGTTAGCGATGGCGAAGCGGAGTTAACTCTCACTACCAGTCAACTTGTTGAAGATGGTCGATATATTATCCGTGTGCAAACCGTTGACCGGGCAGGCAATGGAGACGCTACCGACTTTAGGCAGAGTTTTATATTGTCGAGACGTTTGCCCGCTATCGTTTCAACAGAACCAATTACGGCACCCGCGGATGAAGCGTTTATGAATGAGGAGCTCGAGCTGATAGAAGTAACGCTTGAAACGGATGACGAAAATCACCTGTCAACGCTTCGATTACTAAATCCAGCCACTCAGGTGGTCGCGGGACAATTGGAACGGGCAAATGATCGGTTAATCTATAACCTCGTACGTCCACTCGCTACTGATGGCTCCGAAGATGGTGTTTATACCATTGAGTTCACCCCTATTAGTGCTTCTGGACGGAGCGGTGAAGTTCAACGATTAACCTTCACCTACGACACACAGGCACCCGAAATTGAGCCTGACGAGGCGATTAGCCTTGTTGTTGCAGAACCTGAGGTTAATAATTCCCTGACAGAGATTCATGTCAATCTTACCGATGAAACGTCCGGAATCGATTGGAAAAACCTTGATGAGGAGTGGTTAACCTTTGAACGCCTCTCACCGAATCCAGCTAAAATTTCGGGACGGGTATCTGACGATGGAGAGGACAATCTTACTTTTCGGCTTACTGTGCCACTCGCAGACAACGGTTCCGCAGATGGTGAATATCGGATCACCCTTAACCCGAAAGACCGCGCAGGTAACGACGATGAGCCGTATGAAAAGGTCTTTGTCTACGATACGAGTCCGCCGATGATTGACGCAACCACGTTACTTATCAATGACGCACCACTTCTTGTTGACATCAATGCAGAAAATTATCCGACAGCCGTTTCGACCACGGGTGGCGTTGTCATACAAGCAAATATCTTTGACACGGGGTTAGGGGTCAACTTGGCGCAATCGAAGGTTATTGTGACGAGTCCGGATGGATCGGACATCTCAGGGAGTACTCAGCAAAACGGCGTGGACACTCTCATTTTCAAATCCGATGGACTTAGAATCCAAGGTGTTTATAACGTCACGGTTATGAGCGTCGGGAATGACTCCGAACTGCTCGGATTCGCACCAACGGATTCGCTGACTACTGAATTTCTGTATGAAACGACCGTGCCGACTGCCGCTATAACGAGTGATGGTGGTGAAACCGAACTCACCGATAAGGCATTGCCATTAGAAGGCACAGCCTCTGACCCAAGTGGCACACAGCGGCTCGGTGAAGGTGAAATTCAAGTCCCGGCATCCGGTGTATGGCTCGTTGAGATCGTCGGTACTGGACCCGACAAACAACCCATAGATCCTGTTGCTGCTGTTGATGATAGCAATGCAGAACAGGAACCGTGGAGTGTTTGGTCCATTGACTATCTGCCGACACGTTCCGGTGAGTATGACTTGGATGTCCGGGTCACTGACAATGCCGGAAACTACGAGGTTTATGACATTGGTGAGTATACTATGTCTGTGTCTCTCACCTTCCGAGGCACGACCTTTGGATGGCCAAACCCACTCCGACTTTCAAAACGGGATGTTGCCTTCTTCTCCTTTGATGTCAATGTGCCACGCGGAGAGACGATTGAACTCACATTGAGTATCTACGATTGGAGTGGTGACATGGTACTCTCTGAAACGTATCCCGATGTTGTATCAGGGCAGCGCAATGATCAGTTGGTGAAATGGAATTTAGAGAATCAAGCGGGCACCCCTGTCGCACGAGGACTCTATGTCTTCAGATTGGAAGCCGTCAATGCAGCCGGAAATCACGCGAACGTTGTCGGAAAAGTGCTGGTCGTTGATTAGAGTAGCGGTCAGTGGTCGGTAGAACGTGCGGCAGTTGAAAATTGCTTCGCGGTGAAAATCATGTCACGAACGAGTCACTGGAAACTGCCCTTCCGCTGGTGTATAGGTAATTGTGGATTTTAGTAAAAAAGAATGGGCACCCTACGAGGAGACCATAATTAAAAAATGAAAATAAACTGCTCACCTTTAAGAAACTTGTATAGGATGATCGGAAACCTGCGCGTAATTAAAAAAATCGCAATAGTGCTTCTCATAGTAACTGTGGTCACCCCAAGCGCGCACGCAGTTAGTATCCACGATGGAGCAGGAACAGCTGGTGCCGCTTTCCTAAAAATTGAAGGTGGAAGTCGGCCCGTTGGAATGGGTGGTGCCTTCGCTGGACTTGCTAATGACGTTAACACTATCTTTTGGAATCCAGCAGGACTAACGGCTGTCCACGATCAGGAACTGACCGCAATGCAACACTTCTCATTCGCGGACATTAACAATCAAACCATCGGATACGCACAGCGGATAGACCGCCTCGTCTGGGGTGCGAGTTTCCTTGGAAGTTTTACAGAAATTGAACGCCGACAAGGACCAACGGAAGACCCAGATAGCACTGTGACAGTCGGAGGTTTCGCTACGGGGTTGTCCGTCGCCTACCCACTTGGCACAGCGATGTCAGTTGGTGGTACAGCAAAGGTAATTTCACAACAATTGGATATTCAGAATGCCTATGGTGTCGCGGCAGATGTCGGGGTGATCTTGCGTTTGCTTGACAATCACCTTGGAATCGGGGTTGCTGTCCAGAATGCGGGGGTCTTAGATGGTGGGGAAAATCTGCCGATGGCACTCCGCGCAGGACTGGCTTATAGAACGTGGAAACAACCGGCGGCAGAAGCGGACGAAACAATGCCTCCCAGTGAAGTGTGGGCATTCGTTGCGGATGCGAACCTTCCACTCATTGATGCAAATCCGAGTTTTCATATCGGGGCAGAACGGTGGTTTTATGAGAGCATTGCTGCGCGTATCGGATACCGGATTGGGATGAACGAGAATCCCAGCGATGGGTTAGCACTCGGTATCGGTGTGCGACGCAGTGGTGAAGATGCGTTAGCGAACATTGACTTCCAGTTTGACTACGCTTTCGTACCCGACGCTTATGTCGGCAATGCCCATCGGGTCTCTATTATCACACGATTTTAATGGCTTTCGGCTGTCGGCTATCAGCCATCGGTCACAGGGGATTTTGATTCACCTCTTAACTGACAGCCGACGGCTGATGGCTGACGGCTAATTACACGCTCGCTTCAAGCATTCGCTGGATCGGTGTGCGCGCTTTGTCAATAATTTCAGGACTCAGTGTAACCTCGTATTCACCGAGGTCCGCATTCTGATCAATCGCTTCCAGAATGTTCGCTATTTTCCCCAAACTTACCTGTGCCATGTGTGAGCATCGGACCGAGCAGGCTGTCCAGAACTGAACTTCTGGAAACTCCTGTGCCAAATTTGAGGTTAATTCACACTCCGAAGCAACGAAAGCGCGCTCAAGTTGGTTCGCGGCAACGCGTTCCCCTATGTCCTTCATAATTTGACTCGTGCTGCCGTAAAAATCTGCTTCCTGTAAAACATTTGGACGGCATTCCCAGTGCGCGTATAGTTTGCGACGGGGATGACCTTTCGGGATTTCAAACGATTCGCGGATTCCGAGAAGATCATCAAGTGTGAACCTTTCATGAACTTCACAGACGGCACCGCGCGCTGTGTTGTCTTTGCCGGGATAGACGACATTTTTTTCGCCCTTCAATTCTTCTTCTAAATTCTGGGCAAAGAAGATGTCGGGCACAAAGATCACAGTATCCCCTGGCATTGTTTTCGCGATGTGTGCCGCATTTGCCGACGTACAGCAGATATCCGATTCTGCTTTCGCGTCGGCGTAACTATTGACGTAAATCATCACTGGCGCGCCCGGATACAAAGCTTTCAACTCTTTGACATCCTCGGCACCGAAGTTATCGGCGAGTGAACAGCCTGCTGTCTTATCCGCAACCAGCACTGTTTTGCTCGGATTCAAAATTTTCGCTGTTTCTGCCATGAACGGCACGCCGTTGAAAATTAGATAGGGTGCTTCTGTGTTTGCAGCGTACATGCTCAGCCCGAGCGAATCACCCTGTTCCTCTTTTTCAGAAAGTCCAAAAACCAGTGGCTCCATGTAGTTGTGACCGAGCATCACGACGTTGTGCTTCTGTTTCAGGGCCCGTATCTTGTGGATAGTCTTTGCATGGGCTTCTATGTCGAGAAACGTTAAACTTGGATGGTGACGGTTGTACAATTCTTGTTTAACGTCCTCAAGACTCAATTCTGTCGTACAATTCGGTGCATCTGTTGTGTCGGGAGTTTCTCCCTTAGAATGCATGACAGTCATCTTTACACGCTCCGAGTAGATCGCTAATTAGGTTTTTAATGGATTGCTCCTGGACCGCTTTCCACTGTGGGATGGGTTTGTAACCCCGATTCTTCGGACTGAGATTGAAGATTTTTACAGATTTTCAATCTCCTCAATATGGGCTGGCAATCTGTACCCTAAGTAGCGACTCTTTTTTAATCGTTCCAATTAGGATACACGCAAAATGTTTTTTTGTCAAGGTTAACGCACTTATGAAAAATTTATGTCAAATTTTCTGTAGAAAAACAAAAAAAATATGTGCTTTTGTGCTTATTCTATGCCTAATTTCGGGATTAACACCAGCTGCGGAGGGTATTTCGGTCAAATTAAGAGGGAAAATAGCCTTGGGAGGGATTCTCTCGGGGTTAGCGTATACGACTTATGCGCTTGTAACGCGCGACAAGCAGGCAATGGAGAAGTTAAAACTTCACCTCGGCCCGCCTGATCGTGTTGTCCAATTTGAACGTGGTTTTGATCGATGGCGCATCGACTATTACGGAGAGGAGTGCTATCTGTTTCGCAACAATCGTTTGATAGGGGCAAAACCACTGGAGGCTTCCTTTTCCATTGATGCTGCCCCAGTGAAACTTGGCTGGAAGACTGGAAGGCTGCAAGCGGGGATGGAAGGATGGAAGGATGGAAGAAAGAAACGACCTTCCACTCTTCCAATCTTTTACGCTCCTGTTCTTCCACCATTTCTCATTGATATGCCTGTTTCAGGGAGCCCCATGTGGTTGCGGCTTTACCTTTCGCGTCCACAGCGAGTCCCTCAACCTGTATTTTTCTATCTTTATCGGTTGGAAGACGAACGTTTGCTTGATCCGCAGCTGTTGCTTTCACGTTAGTCGTCACGAAAATTGCGTCCAGCATCGTGGCATCTTCCCGCACTCCGATACGTAGGAGCGTTTCACCGGCTTTATCAAACTTCCATTCTCTGTCAAAAGTGCCACCATCTAACCAGTGATTGATGCGGTCCCAATGCCAAGCCGCACCTTGGGCGACGCCCCAGCGGAACTCAGTATTCTGGGTTGCTTGTGCATTTTCATCCGGGTCAGCGGGTTGCCATACGACCCAGAACGAATCGCTGTTGCCATCCCACGCAATGACATGACCCCAGAGTGCGTATTTCCCAGGTTCAGGGATGTTGATAATAAAGTCGGCGTGTCCTGTACCACCGCCACCAGCTACCGGCTCACCTTCCATCCAGATGAACTTTTTATCAGATGCATCTTTATCGTCTGCAATAATCATCGGTTCTACAATTTCGTTTGCGAGTTCTGCTTCGACGGCAATTTCTACTTCAGCACTGAGTCCCACGATACCGCATAAAAACGCTGTCAGTATAAGCATCGGAAGAATTATTCCGTATTTCACCAAAATGCTCCTTTCTTTATAGCCGTCAGCTGTCAGCCGTCAGCCGTCAGTAAAGAGGGTGTTTTTAGCCGTAAAACCTCTTACTGACGGTTTCCGACGGTTTCCGATAACCGACAGCCATTCTTCTATTTACCCGCTTTGAGTTGTCCCCACATTGTAGCGAGTTTATCTTGCGGTTCAACAGGGGTTAAGGAATCTTCAGGAATCGGATCTCGCGGACTTGCTTCCGCTTCGTCTTCAGAGAGATTGTCAGTGATATATATCACATCCAGCATCGTAGCATCTTCCCGAACGCCGATACGCAGTGTTGTGTCTCCGGCTGCCTCTATCTCCCATTCCCGTTCAAACGTGCCGCCGTCTAACCAGTGGTTGATCCGATCCCAATGCCATGCTTCGCCTTGAGCAACGCCCCAGCGGAACTCAGTATTCTGAGTTGCTTGTGCATCTTCATCTGGATCGGCGGGTTGCCATGTCACCCAGAAGGAATCGCTATTGCCATCCCATGCGATGACTTTGCCCCAGAGTGCGTAAGTGCCGGGTGCCGGGATATGCAGCGTGTATTCTGCCCAACCTTCACCACCGCCACCAGCAACGGGCTCACCCTCCATCCATATAAACTGGCCGCCGGAAGCATCCGAATCGTCGGCAACTACCATCGGTGCTTCGATCACATCCGCCATTTCTGCCTCGATCGCCCGTTCATAGCCGTAACTTATACCGCTTGTTAGCAGTAAACCAAACATGAAAAGCATACCTAATACTAACGTTTTGAAACGCATAAAATGTCTCCTTTTTTTAAAGTTATCAGTTGTCAGTTGTCAGCTGTCAGTTAAGAGGTGTTCGTGAGTCCCAAGCCTGTAGCTCGTAATGAAATGGAGAGCGGATATAAGGGACGCACGTGAGAGTCGAAACGCACGTTGTTCTTCCGCAAGGTAAAATTAAAAATCTCGAATTTTGCCCCATTGCTGAATCTGTAATGTTGACGATTTTATAGGCAGAACATCCGAACCGCTGAACCATTTCGGTTGTGCCGCCCATGCCCCATTGTTAATCAATTCACGTCGCTCGGTTCCATCGGCATGCATCAGGTGGATAATCCATCTGCCGTCCTTTTCAAATTGAAAAGCAAGCGTTTTACCATCAGGTGCCCATGCCGGAACGGCTTCATCCGTTGGTGTGTCGGTGAGTGCTTGCTTGTTCCCACCATCAATTGCGTCCATGATATACAAATCGAAATCAGCGAGTTCTGCCTCTTGATGCATAGACGCGTATACAATCCGTGTACCATCCGGTGACCAAGCGGGATAGGTGTCCATTAGCGGTTGATGTGTCAATCGCCGTTCCACCCCACTGGCTACATCAATCACGTAGATATCCCAGTTGAGTTCCCGTTTTGAGTGGAAAACTAAGGTTTTTCCATCGGGTGCCCACGAAGGGGCTTCATCTTCAAATGGATTTTCGGTGAGGTGGGTCACCTCGCCGTTATCGAGATGGAGCAAGTAAACGTTGAAATGCCCATCGCGATTTGATGTGAAAGCAAGACGCTTACCATCGGGTGCCCAAGCAGGAGCCTTATCTGTCGCTGGGTGATGTGTTAAGCGTCGCTGATGGGTACCATCAGCCTGCATCACATAGATTTCATGATTCCCATCGCGCCGAGAGAAGAAAGCGATCTGAACGCCATCGGGTGCCCACGTCGGATAATAATCCGCAGCCGGATTTTGTGTAAGATTCACCGGTTGTTTACCCGTCGTATCTGTCAGGTAAATTTCCCAATCACCGCTTACATCCGAAGCAAAAGCGATGGTCACCGGTGGATGCGGTTGGCACAAGGCACTACCGATTGAAAGTGCGAATATCACAAAAATACTGCTCTGATATGCTAACAGAATTCGCATTTTTTGTCTATGTTGTTTTTACAGTTTGGGACAAAATATCAGAATTTTCCGTCACGTACCTCGAAATGCGTCGGTTTACGGAGTGTTGTGCCGCCTATCCGAACCCATTCCGCTGTCCACTCGACCATTTGCTCCAGAGAGACACGTGGGTATCCAAATAGGCGATGACACCGAGATGCATTACTTAGCAGTGCGGTTTCTGCCTCTTCACCCTCGAACCGCGGTGGTTTGTTGAGAAGCGCGCCGAAACGTGAAGCGAGATATCGGACAGAAACAGTCTCCGGTCCCGTCACATTAAGGATCAATGGAGGGCTTTGGCAGTGTGCGAAAACTCGCAAAGCCACAGCATTGGCGTCTCCTTGCCATATCACGTTCACAGTGCCCATCTCAAGTGAAATTGGTTGTTCTGTGTAAACTTTTTCGGCGATATCCAGCAGTATCCCGTAGCGGAGATCAATCGCGTAATTTAAGCGCAAAATCGCCATCTGTGTGCCGAATTGCGATGAAAAGTAGGCACATATCCGCTCACGGCTCAGGCACGATTGCGCGTATTCACCGATGGGGACAGGGGGCAAACATTCTGTCGCGCCCCCATGGGAGACTCGGGTCAGCGGGTAGACGTTCCCTGTTGAAAAAACGACCAGCCGAGAATCTTTAAACCTGTCTGCCACGCGTCCCGGCATATAGCTGTTCATCGCCCACGTTAGACTTTCATTATCTGTGGAACCGAACTTCCGACCTGCCATCAAAATCACGTTTTGAATGTTAGGCAGGTTTTGCAAACAGTCTTCTGATAGCAAATCCGCGGCAATCGTTTCAATACCGGCTTCGTGTAAATCTTCTTGCACGCCCGGTGTCGAAAAACGGGACACACCGATAACCTTTTTGCTTATCCCTGTGAGATCAATCGCACGTTTCGCCTGTTTGGCGAGCGTTGGTCCCATTTTTCCACCGACACCAAGGATAAGAATATCCCCCGCCAGTGCCGTCATTGACGCTATCACTTCGTCTGTCGGTTCGGATAAGTATGATTCTAACTGGGCTTCTGTTGTTATCAAGAGAGGGTCCATAGGTGTAAATTTTAGAGAAACCCCATCGCAGCAGCGTCCGTTGGGTTGAACGGATGCTATCAAATCCCTGAAAATCCTTGAATCCTGAAAATCCTGATTCTGACGATGAACACCTATATGCCTCTAACTGAAAACTGACGACTCTGGTTAATACTCAGCCTTGATATTTGCCCATGTGGTACTTAGTTTCTCTCTGGGATCAACAGCAAATAAAACGCCTTTGTTCATATCAGCATTAATCTCATCCTCACTCAAGGCACGCGTATAGAAGGCGAACTCATCGATAAACCCGTTCAGGTATTGAATGTCTGCCTCGTTGTCCTTACCGAGAACGATGGCACCCGTAGGCGCGGCGAAGATCGTAAATTTACCGCTCCAATCCGTTTCACTCACCACTTTACCATTAAAATAGGATTTCTGGACTTTGCCGTCATACGTACCAGCAATATGCACCCACTTTTTAACTGGGAGTTCTGGAATCGGGGTCCGATGTTCCGTATTTTTGGTATCATAGATATAGAACACCATGTCCGCAGTTCCTTCAATAAAGGTTTCTGCGGGCCACGCGCCTGCGGCATTCAATGCTTCCCAAACTTGCTGTGTGTCGCCGGTGATTGCACTCAGCATCACCCAATGCTCTACTGTCATTGCTGTGAGTTCGGTATCAGTAAAGCCAGGGATTTCTTGTGGGCTTTTGATGGCACTGCCGCCGTCAAATTCCATCGCGCCACCGTGTTTGCCCTCCTTGCTCCAGTCCGCGCCTGAGACTTCTCCGTCAAACCCGTTGCCGCTGTCATCTGCAACCTCTTTTCCATCTTTGTCGAAGGAATAGTAGATTACCAGGTCTGCGTCATTCCGAATTGCTTCAACATTCGCTGAAAGCGCGAGAATCGCACCAAAGGAAACCAAGCAAAATAACAACATTTTCATGATAACCCCCTTATTGGTACATCAGTAGAAGGGCTGGGGCTGAAGCCTCAGCCCTTTGGAAACTTAGCACAAAATTGGATGATTCGTTTACAGATTATCTATTCGATTTAATGTTCGCCCAGGTCGTGGCGAGTTTACCTTGTGGTTCTACTGGGGTCAGGAAGGATTCAGCGTCTTGGTTCATGCTTGCTTTAATCTCGTCTGCCGAGAGCGCACGGTTCCAGATCCGAACTTCGTCCACGCTTCCAGTCCACGCTTCACCGCCCCAAGTGCCGATCGTCACTGCACTCGTATTTTGGGCAGGGGCAACTGGATTTCCCGATTCCTCCGAGTGTGTTACCTCGCCATCCAAGTAGATTTCTACTAAGCCGTTGCTATCGTCTGTATGGGTGTAGGCGAGATAATACCACTTGCCTATTTCCAGTTCTGTTTCATTGTCATTGATGTCCTTAAAGCCACCGGCGGCCCCGTTTGTCCAGATTTTGATACCATTTGCTGGATTCATACCGAAACCGAAACCGATGTGCCGTGTTGCACCACTCGCCCGAGTACCGCAGATGATGGCGTGTGCGCTTGGGAGCCTGTCTAACTGGACCCAGGCGGCTTGTGTGATCGCCCCTTCAATATGAAAGGCGGTATCGTCTTCAACGACGACATGATCTGCGGCAGCCGCAAATTGGAGTGCCTGTCCGAACTGTCCGTCAACCCATTTCGCACCACCCATCACTTCGCCTTCAAAACCGTTTGCGGATAGGTCTTGTGTTGCGGTTCCAGAACCTTCATCGAGAGGCATATATAGAACAAGCCCCTCCATTAAGTCAGCGTGCGAAAATGCCGCACATAAAAGCAAACAGAACGTGATTACTGAAAAGATTTTCATTTACTTCTCCTCCGAAAGTGAAAATAACTTAACGTTATACAAAATACAAAAAGCAGAAAACAACTGAGATCCTTTTCCGCTTAGGCTCCATTCTAACAAATTTTCGTTTTTGTCTCAATACACAAAATTTTGGGTCTCCGTGAATCGGGTTAGGTATATGCTAAGGCGATACGGATTTCGCACAACGGAATCCGAGGGCACCAATACCAGCGTAAGCCGGACTCGTCCCGTGACGGTTCGCTGCGCGTAGCCATTCAGGTTCGCTGTTCCAACCGCCTCCCCGTAATACGCGAAAATCTACAATGTTCTCGAAATCGTTGACGATCTCTTCGACATTATTCGCGCCTGCCGTGGGATTCCGACGTGGAGAGTTGGCATAGAAATCAACCTCGTATCCATCGAGACACCACTCCCAGACGTTTCCCGCGATGTCATATACACCATAGTCGTTCGGAGGATAATCACCGACAGGGGTTGTCTCGCCAAGACGCTTACCATAATTTGCTCTATTGAGATTGATGCCATTGCCCCACGGATACTGTTTTTTGTCTAATCCACCGCGTGCGGCTTTCTCCCATTCCGCTTCTGTCGGTAAACGTTTGTCTATCGACACGGCGTAAGCCATTGCCGCATACCAACTCACATAGCGGACTGGATGATCTCGTTCACCGAGAGGATAGTTGTTACCGTTCCAGTCGTTTAGGTAATTATCATCGGCGAATCTGTCGTCAATACGGTCTTTTTGCCACGCTGGGTTCGCGAGAACGAAATCCTTAAATTCGCCATTGGTTACCTCGTTTGCGTCTATATAGAACGCATCAAGGTGAACGGTGTGCACCGGTTGTTCATCGGGATCGGCACCCCCATCATTGCTACCCATCTTAAACTCGCCTTCCGGAATCAGAACCATCCCATCTGGAATGATAGGTTCGGGGTCAAGGATAGATTCCTGTTCAACTTCAAGGATTGGTTCAGTTGGCACAGATTTACGTGCTGTGACGGTGTAAGTGAGTGTTTGCGCGCCATCTTCCCAAGTAATTGTGAGTGTGAGGGGACCCGGGTTGAAAGGTCCTGAGATTGTGATCGTTGTTCCGGCGTTTTTAACAATACCTACATTCACTGACACGTTTCCGGGAATATCGCTAAAAATAACAGTAATAATTCCGTTTGCGTCAATAGTGCTTCCATCTGCTGGCTCTGCACTCACCAATCCAACTGGCGTAATCTCGTCATCATCTTCGCTCTGTCCACAACTCACTATATAAATAGCGGACAAACATATAAAGGCAAAACCGAGCAGTCTGAATAAGATTTTCACCGATTCTTTTTCCCTATCTTCTTGTAGGTCAGGACTTACGCAAGGCGCAATAATGCACGTCGCATGAATCAACGGTATGAATGCCGTGTGGCATTCACCGGGGCGAGTACGCCGCAGAATTGCGCTACTACGAACCCTGCGCCTTTTGAGAAACGGACATCCTTCAAAGGTCCTTAGGTTTGTAGTGATGCGATTCATCGCATCAATTCGTAAGTCCTGTAGGTACAAGTTTCATTCACGATTGTTGATATTAATAAACTTCCAAGTAGTTATCGGTCTCCCATTGGCTGACGTTCCAATGGTAGTTACGCCATTCCTCACGTTTAACCTGAATGTAGTAATCCGCATACTCCATTCCGAGTGCGTTCTTGATCACTTCATCTTTTTCGAGGGCGTCTGTCGCGTCGCCAAGCGTCGCAGGTAAAGAACCAATACCTCGCTGTTGCAATTCGTCCTCCGGCACTTCATAAAGGTTATCCTCGTTCTGGACCCCCGGATCGATCTGATTTTCAATACCATCCAGACCGGCGGCAAGTAGAACTGTCGCCGCGAGGTAAGGATTTGCCGCGCCATCGCCTAATCGGTTCTCAATCCGTCCGGGTGCGGGGATCCGAATCATCTGTGTCCGATTGTTTGCCCCGTAGGTGACGTAAACCGGTGCCCATGATGAACCCGAGCGCGGTGGCCTGCGAACTAAACGTTTGTAACTGTTCACAAGCGGATTCGTAACCGCCGTTACTGCTTTCGCGTGTTTGAGAATTCCCCCCGTAAAATAGTAAGCAAGTTGCGATAAACCGTTTCTATCATCCGCATCCAGGAACAAATTCGTTTGATTTCCCTCATCCCAGAGACTCATGTGAAAATGGGCACCGTTGCCCGTCAAATTGGTGAACGGTTTCGGCATAAATGTTGCCAGCAGCCCGCGTTCCTCTGCAAGCGTTTTGACCATCCACTTGAAGAAGGTATGTCGATCCGCTGTCGTAAGTGCATCTGAATAGGTCCAGTTTGCCTCGAACTGACACGTTCCATCTTCATGATCGTTTGCGTAGGGCTCCCATCCCAATTCTTGCATGTATTTAATCAAAGTGGTCATCGTGTCAAGGTTGCGATGGAGTGCCCTTAGATCGTAGCACGGTTTATCCAACGTATCAAGTTTGTCCCATGGGGCATAGACACCCGTCTCATCCTGTTTCAATAGCATGAATTCTGCTTCTATGCCGACGTTGAAGATATAACCGTTCTCCTTCGCTTTTTCCAATTGCCGCCGCAGAATGGTTCTCGGGCAGTAGTGCCACGCTTCACCTTCGACATACATATCTCCTGCTACCCACGCTATATTTTTCCGCCACGGCACAATTGTCAGTGAGTTAAAGTCAGGGATACTTGCCATCTCCGGATCGTGCGGATATTGTCCGATCTCACCTGCCGCGAAGCCACCGAACCCTGCGCCTTCTTCTGCCATATCTTCAAGGTGTGTTGATGGGATAACCTTTGCCTTCGGGGCACCGCTCATCTCTACGAAAGAGCAGAGAAAAAACTCAATACTCTTCTCTTCAACGAAATGTTTGATGTCATCTCGATTCATGGAATTGTTCTCCGAAAATTTATATTAGAAGATCGTGTCTTGAAGATAAAACTGAATACTCCTAAAAAATTACTTCTACAATAGTATGATGTAGCGAATAGAAAAGTGCTAACTCCAAAATACGGAAACATGATAACATTATAACTGAAGTCCTGAAAATTTCAATGCCTAAAGTTTGGAGTGAAAGGTAAAACGATGACATTCTTTTCTCGCTTCTGCACACTTCTATACAACAGGGAATCGCTTTTGATGGGCGCGCTAATTGTCGTCTATTTACTACCGATCTGGTTGTTCCCCTATTTTCCAACACAAGACGGAGTGAGCCACGTCTATAACTCGCAGATTTTGACCGAATATAACAACACAGAATATCAGTTTCGCGACTATTACGAGATTAACTGGTACCCTTTCCCGAATTGGCTTTCCCACTTTTCGTTAGCGGTGTTGATGTTCGTCTTCCCGCCTCTTGTCGCTGAGAAAATATTTCTGAGTCTCTATGTTATCCTGTTCCCTCTTGCAATCCGTTATTTTCTTGATGCTGTCCAACGTGGACGGCATGCGCTCGTGATACTCAGTTTTACCTTTATCTACAATTACCTCTTTCTCATGGGTTTCTATAATTTTGCCGTCAGCGTGCCACTCTTTTTTCTCGCACTCGGTTACTGGTGGAGACACAAGGATGAAATGAGTAGAACACGAATTATTCTGCTCAATCTGCTTATCATTATTACCTATTTTGCGCACCTCATCTCTTACGCTTTTATTCTATTCTCTATCGCCTTGCTGGCACTATTCCATTTCAGACGGAATCTCAAGCAGATCTTGATTACAGGATGTTATCTGCTACCTGCGGCTGTACTCATCCTTGTCTACCTTCCGACCTCTGATCTCCTTGCAGGAGAATCTCCAGAATTTGGGATCGGACGGGTCGGGGAGTTATTCAATAACTTAATCGGTATGCACGTGCTTGTTGCCTATACCGATCCTCCGAATTGGGTTTCCAGCACCGTCTCCGTCCTCTTGCTCTTTCTGACTATTGTAACAATCTGGCAAAATAGAAAAACCACCGAAAACGGATACCTCGGACAGAGGGCATTTCTCTACCTTGCGGGGATACTTTTCGGACTCTATTTTATTTTGCCAAACGCTATAGGTCCCGGTGGCTGGGTTAATGATAGACTCGCTATTTTGGCTGTCCTTGCCATATTTGCATGGTTTCGTGTTTTCGATTCTCTTCCATGGAGGCGCGTGTTCACAGCGGTCGTCACACTTCTCGTGCTCCTTAACATCCTCTATGTTGGTATTCTCTTCAAGAATCTCAACGCCGAGATACGCGAGTTTAACGCTTTTGTAGAGCGGGTTGGAAAGAACAAGGTTATCCTTCCGCTTCACTTTGATCCGAGAGGCAGTTCTAAACGCGTGGGTATCTTTGTCAACGCTGCCAATTACTACTGCCTTGACAATGGATGTATCAATCTCGGCAACTATGAAATACAGTTCGACTACTTTCCAATCCGATTCAACACCGATTTTGAGACGCCATTGGACGAGAAGGAATGGGTACAAATCGTTCACTGGGAGCCCGAAAGGATTGGTCTCTGCGACTATGCTGACAATGTAGATTATCTATTGCTATGGGATACCCCAGACAACCCTATTGTCGCCGAGGCAATTGAGACTTGTTATACATTGGTCGCAGCTGAGGGAAAATTGAAGCTTTTTAAGGGGAAGCGGTAACGACGCGTTGCCTTACAATCAAATCGGTAGCCTGAAACAACGACGCAGGTGGCTCGAACACTGCAAACGTTAAGGTACAAATAACGGATACTTACCCGCAAGGTAAATTAAAAAATCAATACTGACCGCGGAGCGTAAGCGTCGCGATGCTATGCGTGTAGTTGAGAAAATCGAGCAGTGGATCCGCCTCATTCGTACGGTTTTGGTTGACCTGATAATCGGCGTTAAGTGTTAGATATGGATTAAATTGCCAGTTCAACTGCACGTTCGCACCTATCTGTGTGTCCCGACGGTTTGGAGCGTTTTCCGTTACGAATCCCGTCTCGTCCAATATCTGTCTACCTTCAAACTGTACCCATAGTCTGGAGAGTCGAAACCGCATCCACCGTCCCGTCTCAAGGCGGTAAAAGGTGCTCGCGGCAACTTCGGTGCTAACGAAGTTAAAGAAATCGACGTTGGAACGGTTCAAAAATAGGTTAACCTCTTCTTGGAACACGAGCCTATCCATTGCTACCTGTATCAGTTTCACGGAACCGATGTGTCGCCAATCGTTTCGACGTTCATCATCGTCAAGTCCTGTTATACCTAAGATAAGATTGTTCAAATTGGTTTGGTAGCTACTCTGCTCTATTCGGTATTCCAGTTTGCTAAGGATCTGTTTAAGAATCCCAAATTGCAAGCGTCCAGTCATGGTATGATTGGTAGAGCCGATAAGTAGGAAGTCCTCCCTTCGCGTTTCTTCATCGTCGAATCGGTGTAACCGCAGGTTGTATTCCAAGATGCGTCCAAAGCGGAGACCGAATTGTCGGTCAGTGTTATTATAGACGTTTGAAGTTCGGACGAAGCGTTGCAGTTGATGTGAGGTAACGAGAGGCGGTAAATTCGCAACGGGTTGGAAACTAAGTTCTGTTAGGAATATATCGCTGAACGCATCGAATTCGTTGAGTTTTCCGTCAGCACCAGTGTAATTTTCAACTTGTGGCGCGTATTGCAATTTGAGCCGGAGTTTGTCACTTACCGGTAAATCCCCGAGCAGATCAATGCCGAAGCGGTTAATCATACCTTCGAGTTGTGGGTCTTCCTGACCGGCGAGACCACTGGTGTAAGGATCTACACTCAGTCCGAGTTCAATGTGGTTGTTAAATGTATTAGAGAAGTGGGAGTTAATTGTCAGTTCTGCAGGATCGTTTTCAGGGGTTTCGGATTCTCTGTTGAGAAGACTCTGTCCGAATTCGCCCTGGAGTTGTGCAAAAGCACTTTGCATCTCGGATAAAAGAACGCTACTTACTAATAGCGTAGAAATAATCAGACATATCCAAAAAAAGTGGGATATTCTTTTCACACACCGACTCCAATTCTATGACCAACTAACAGACCTGCTAACGCTACGAGGTTCATTTTTTTATTCCTTTCTAATCCGTAGACATTATGATATATAAGTCTCTGTCTTACTCCATCATTCCATCCTGTGGACTTGAGGCGGTCGCGTAGAGTTTCCGCGGGATACGTCCAGCTAAGAATGCCGCTCTACCCGCTTCAACTGCTTTTTTCATCGCTTCCGCCATCAGCACCGGACGGTGTGCTTTCGCTACCGCTGTGTTGAGCAGAACACCGTCACACCCTAACTCCATCGCTATGGCTGCGTCCGATGCCGTACCAACGCCGGCATCCACAATGAGCGGCACTTGCACAAGGTCTCGGATAATCTGAATATTATACGGATTACGGATCCCCATCCCTGAACCGATCGGGGCACCTAACGGCATCACTGCCGCACAGCCGAGGTCTTCCAATTTCTTACAGGTGATCGGATCGTCGTTACAATACGGGAGTACAGTAAAGCCGTCTTTTACGAGTGTTTCCGCTGCCCTGAGCAGCTGCTCCACATCCGGAAATAGTGTTTCCTCGTCTCCGATAACTTCGAGTTTAATGAGCGATGTGTCCAGTGCCTCTCTTGCGAGGTTCGCTGTTAAAATCGCGTCTTTGGCAGTGAAGCAACCTGCGGTATTAGGGAGGATCGTCATACCGCGTTCGCGTAGGAGTGCGAACAGATTCTCACTGGATGTATCTGTAAATTTTACGCGACGCATCGACACCGTCGCAATTTCGGCGCCGCTCGCGGCGATGGACTCCGTCATTATGTGGAAATTCGGATACCCTGCTGTTCCGATAAGAAGTCTTGATGTATATGTCTGGTCAGCGATTTTGAATTCTTGCATTTCTTGTTTTTCGAGTGCCAAACCTGTTTTTTATAGTAAAACCTGAAAATAAGTGAACACTTTAGAAAACACAAAACATTCTCCCCCGCTGGTGAGGTTTGTAACCTCGCCTTCTGTGAGTGTCCAAATAATTATGGGCTTTACTATAATAGAATGTTAAATGTTACACGTCTCTGTGCTTCCAATTTAGTATAGCACTTTTAAAACCTCTTTATCAAGCGTTAAACCGGTACCCTTATTTCCACTATAGCTTGTTGTGTGAGGATGTTACCCGCCTTGGACGGCGCGGATGATCTCAACTTCACTGTTCTCACGAATTTCTATCGTTTGCCACTCCGTTTTCGGAATAACCTCCCGATCGACTGCAACAGCAATGCCTGCCTGCGTTGGATCCATTTCTAAAACCGTGAGTAGATCGTGGATATTTAAATCCGGGCTAACCGTTTTTTCTTCGCCATTGACGCTTATGTTCATTCTTGACTCCCGTTATGCCAAAAATCTGTCTAACCCGAACGGGGCAATTGTCTCCGAAGTCTCACCGGTCAGAACCAGTTTGGAAACCTCGTAAGCCGTGATGGGTGTCAGTAAGATACCGTTACGATAATGCCCTGTGGCGTATATCAGATTCTCAATGGGTGTTTCCCCAAGTATGGGGGCATTGTCTCTGCTACCGGGACGTAAACCTGTCCATGTTTCCAGAAGCGGCAGTTCATAAATACCCGGCACCGCTTCCCATGCACCGCGAAGCAGTTCAAACACACCACCAGCGGTCAAACGCGTGTCAAATCCCATTTCCTCGCTTGTCGCACCGACGATGAGCCTGCCATCGGTTCTCGGTACCAAATATACCGACATCGGGTACCTTGCTCTGACGGTGCGGATAACGTTTTTAACTGTGATGCCATCTTCCATTTGCAACGCCAGCATCTGTCCTTTCACGGGGCGCACTGGCGGACGGATAGCATCTGGAAGTCCTTGGATTTGGGCAGATTCACATCCTGCCGACAGCATAATAACATCCCCGTTGTATTTCTCGCCGTCTTGGGTCTTTATTCCAGTTGCGATTCCATTCCCGATTTGGATACTTTCGACTGCGTTGTTTTCGTGCAACGCACCACCGTATCTCTGATAGGCGCGCTGGAGTGCTTTTACCATGAGTCGGTTATCGACCTGGTGATCGGTCTCGCAGTGGATGGCTGCCGTCACGCGAGGCGAAAGTGCAGGTTCGATTTCACGCGCCGCTCGTCCTGTCAACCATTCGACATTCAGCCCTAAATCTTGTTGTGAGGCGTAAAGATGCCGAAGTTGATGTGTATCATCAGGCTCTAATCCGACGATCAGGGTGCCTTCCACTCGATACCCGATAGGCATCTCGGCATCCGCCTCTAATTCCCGAACCCATTGCGGATAGAGTGCTAAACTTTGGCATCCTAATTTCAGCAGTTCGGGTTCTTCGGTATGTGCCTCGGCGAGTGGCGCGAGCATCCCAGCAGCTGCCCAAGAAGCAGCGCGCCCCGCTTCAGCTTGTTCGTAGATGGTAACGGAAGCACCCGATTTCGCCAATTGCCACCCGATACCGAGGCCAATCACACCGCCACCGATGATGAGAATCTTTTTGTTTTTCATTAATGTTGTCGGGTAAGACTGTTATTCTTCCAACACATTGATAAAACAGTCTGTTGCCTCAACTGTTTTGGAAATCAAGCCTTTTTCATAGGCGAATTTTGCGAAAGCTGCCCATTTCTCTACGGATTGCACCTGTGTTGTCGCGAACACATCCAATGTATCCTGAAACGCCAGTTCTTCTAATTCTTTGCTGGCATCAGGGTTTGCCCTAAAAAAGAGTTGGAGCGCATCATCAGGATTCTCTTTCGTAAATTGAATCGCTTCCTGAATTGCCATCATCAGTTTTTTAGCGGTTTCAGGATGGTTTTCCAAATAAGCATCGTTAGTGATGATTACTAATTCATAATAGTCTGGAATACCGTGTTTCTCAAGTGCGAAATAATCGGCGTTTGCCCCTTCAAGTTTCAACAGGTTAATCTCGTAATTCCGAAAGGGTCCGATCACTGCATCGATTTGACCACTCAAGAGGGGTCCCACAATATTCGTGCCTACGTTTATCAATTCGTAATCCTCTTCCATGAGTCCAGCGTTCGCAGCGATTGCGTTAAACAGAAGTACATCCAACGGTGCGACTGTGTATCCGATTTTTTTCCCTTTGAAGTCTGCAGGCGTTTTAATGCCGGTCTTCTCCAGGAAACTAATCGTGTTAAGCGGGTGTTCCACGAGTAATCCGATTGATTTAACCGGCAAGACCTCCTCGCCTGCACGGGCAATTGTCACGCTCTGTTGATAACTGACAGCAAACGGATATTTGCCTGCTGCCACGAGTTTGAGTGGCGCATCTGGGTCGCCACCCCAGAGTAATTCGACTTTCAACCCGTGTTTGGTAAAAATCTTATTCTCTTGGGCAACATAAAGCGGCGCGTGATCCACGTTGGGTGCCCAATCGAGGAGCAGCGTAACCTTTTCCATTTCGGATTTCTGATGGGTGTCGGCGTTGCTGACGATGGTCCCTGTTAAAAGTATACCGCAACCGATGAGAAACATTAAGCAAATTACTGTTTTCATGAGAATTTTCCTTTTTTTTTGTCCGGTGCGCGAGTGACACGCTTATCGGACATCTAACTTTTCGTATTGATGCTGCCGCCACGGCATTGCGTACCGCTCCAATACTGTCATCAATCCGAAGAGACTTAAACCTAAAATCGTTAAACAAAAAATAGCCGCAAATACGAGTGAGATTTGGAGTCGTCCATTCGCATACAGCATGAGGTATCCGAGTCCCGCCTTGGCGCCGACCCATTCACCGATAACCGCGCCAATCGTAGAGATGGAAATGCCTATCTTCGCGCCTGAGAAAATAAATGGCAATGCCGACGGGATGCGTACTTTCCAAAGTATCTGCCATCGCGTCGCTCGCAAAATTCGGAACAGGTTTACTGTATCTGGATCGGTGGATTTCAATCCATCGAGTGTGTTCAGCACAATTGCGAAGAATACAATCAGTGCTGCCATGATGACTTTTGAGGCGATACCGAAGCCGAACCATAGCACCAGCAGTGGAGCGATAGCAAATACTGGAACCGTCTGTGAACCGATAACATACGGATAGAAGGCTTTCTCTAATGCCGGGAACTCGAACATCAATACGGCTAACGGAACGCCGATGCTAACCGCGAGGAGAAATCCAAGAAGCATCTCTTGTAGTGTCACGAGCGTGTGTTTTAGTAATTGCGCGTGTTCCGAAAATAGCGTCACCACAATTTTTGAAGGGGCTGGCAGAATATAGCGCGGCATCTCAAAAAGATGAACGACCCCTTCCCATATTCCCAATACTATCAGTAGGATAGCCACAGGCATCGCAAATTTGCTGAACATTGGCATCTGTTCCTTAACAACAAAAAGCCGTCTTCTTTTTTGGCACCGCTTGCAAGCCAAAAACTTGCTTGAGAAAAGCGGATATGGGAAACATACCCGTTCGCCAGTGGCTCTATTCACAGCAGTGGCGACACCAAAAAGAAACGGCTTTGATAGGTATCAGTTCAGAAGACTGGTTGTCGGAGAGAGAATTCTTGTGTATCTCTTAACCGAAAACTAATAACTGAAAGGTTTTTCGTTAGAAAAACCGCACTGACAACTATTCTCGCATATTTCCCTACGCTGGTATGATCCAGATCAGGTTCAATGGGTGTTTTCTCAGCTCTCAAGCAGATAAGAGCACCCCACAATGTTTTCAAATATTATTCTACCATATTCTCCATGTTTAAAGCAAATTTTGAGATGATAACGGTTTATTCTCAATCAACCGGCATCGCGTGCGCCGGAATTTCTACCCCTTGTTCGTTCCAGAATTTGTATGCCCCGCGGTGTAGCGGAATTACAAAGGCTTTCGGTCCGTTCTCTATCGTCATGTCCGCTGCGGCTTGATTCGTTTGAAGCATCGCCTGATGTCCCTCTGAGGAATAAACATGCTTTAGAAGTTTGTAGATAGTTTCCTCGCTCACCGCTTTGTTCGAGATGAGTACCGTTGGCATCAGAATCGTATTCACCGGCTCCACTTTGCCTTCATACGCCCCTTCTGGTAGAGATCCGGGGAGATAAAACGGATACTTTTCGTAGAACCCATGCTTCTTCGCAGTTACGTCAAGATCGATCATCCGAATAGATTTAATCGCCGTCAACTGGATAACAGCACTGTTCGGCACACTGACGAGCCATTGAAAAGCAGCGACCTGTCCATCTTGAAGAGCCTCGGCGGCGGCACTCCCGCCTTTGTAGATCGGCGTAAACTTCCCCCAGATACCCGCCAGTCTTGACAAGCGTTCCAACGTTTGTGCGGTGCCGGACCCGCTCGCGCCAGAGGCGATTTTTTTCCCAACAATGTCTTCAAACTGATGAATATCGCTGTTCGCCAGCGTTGAAAATTGGTCGTAAGCGATGAAAAGCAACGTTACCATGCGGATATTGGTTTTCGGTCCCTCTTCTGCGAAGATTTCTTCACCGTGATAGCCGAGGTAGCTTTCAGCCGCAAAGACGACACCAAGGGCTTCCGGGTCGTTATTTACACGCCTTGTATTTTCGACCGAGCCTGCGGAAGCATCGACTGATATTTTTAGATGTGGTTCCTTATGCGTCAAAACACGGCTAACGCCCCCCGCGAATTGTGAAAAACTACCCCCTATCACACCACCCAAAATCGAGAGCCATTCCTTTTGCTCGGGTGAGGTGTCCCCCGTTTTCGCTTTTTCACCCGATTGCTTGTCGCTACACCCATAGAATACAATTAGCACAACCAAAGCGGCGGATATTAATATATGTGGTAAATTATGATACGCGAATCTGTTTCTTGTAAACATAGCGTTTCCTTTTTCGTTTGTGTTTTGTATAGCAGTAAGCTGCCGCTTACAAATTTTTTCGCTAACTTCTACAAATGATACCAGATATTTTCTGGTGTTTCAAGTGATTTCCTGTTAAAGATAACGGTCTCCCACAATCTTAAATTTCCTTGATAAATCTTCACAGGACTGTTAGACTATAGGTGTGAAGGATAAATGAAGGAAAAAGGAGGGTAAAAAAGGGTGAAACGCTTTTTTTCATGTCTTAATAACAACAAAAACCAAGCCCGTAATGTAATGGAGGGCGACTCTGAAGAGATACACGTCGAAGCACAAACCCCGTCGTTCCTCCGCAAGGTAAAATTAAAAAGTCTGTTTGTGATAGGGTTCAGTCTGTGTTTCATGATGGGCACTATTACCGTTAGCGATGCAACGCCAAAGAAACGCATTGCTGTTCTCTATTTTGAGGATCACAGTCGCTTTGACTCTCCTACCGGATGCGGTTGTGTTCCTGCTTTCATTGGTAGCCTGTTCAGCACAAAGAAACGATGGGATTTGGAGGCAGGATTTGCCAAAATGCTCAATCGGAAATTCGTCGAAACGAATGTGTATGAACCGGTCAGTAAAGATGAACTCCTTGATGCTATGGCACTTATGACGCTCTCACGGCAGAACCTGAAAAAACTGGATGAAGCGCAACTCTCAACGCTTGCGAAGCATCTTAATGCAGACGTGATTGTCGTGGGCGATATCCGAAAATTTAATCAGGAGCGGTTGAGAACTAACGCCTCACGCACACTGCGGGAAGGTGGGCGTGAAGCGCAGGGAGGGCTTGGGAGTGCGAGTTACCTGGCACCTGTTATCCTGCGAGGATCTCTACACCGGGCTACCATCAAACTGAACATGAAATTTTACAATGTCTCCGGCAACCTTGTGGCTGAGCCTCGAATTTCCGCCAGTCGAGACCACTCGTATGCGGGGACAAAATTCGCCTCTCTTGAAGCCAGTATGACGGAGGAAGGAACAAATCTCTCTTTCGGTCAAACGAGGGATACGCAGCGAAAGAATCCACGCCCGATTGTCAGACCAACCGAACTTAATCAGATCCAGTTTGCGAGTACTGAATACGACAGAACCCTTTTTGGCGTCGTAACCAACGAGGCGTTAATCAAGGTGGTTTTGGCACTTCGAGACAACGTCGGACCCAATTTCATTACGCCTTGGGAATCGAAAACCGGTACCGCCAAAGAAGGACAAGAAGCTCCAGAAACGGTGTCTGGGGAACCTGTCAAAGGCAAAATTCAGTACGTGGACAATGAGCATCCGGATAAGATTTATGTCAATATCGGTTCCAGCAAGCGGATAGCGATCAACCAAGAGTTCGCTGTCTATACCAGAGGCAAGCCGGTACGAGATTTAGATACAGGTGAAATCCTTACATACGTACCGAAGCAGATTGGTCTCGTGGCGATTTCTGAAATCCTTAATGATAAGGTTTCTATCTTCCGAATTGTTGAGACAACGGAACCCCTCAAAATTGGTGATGCTGTTCGCGAAATTACACCCGATTCTGCCCCATCCGAGGAATCTACATCGGAAACAGATTCGTCTGAAGAGCAATAATGAGTTTCAAAAGGAGTGATACGATGCGCCTTCCGACTTTTAACGGTAACTTTGGGCTTCCGAGTGCTCCCAAAAACAAAGTTTGTGTGAAAATTACATCGCTTTTCTGCGTTTTATCGGCGTGTCTCGTAATCCTATTTGGATGTGCTGACCCGGGCACACAGAAAAAGAGCGAAGAGGGGGATGCTACTGCTACCAAGAAAATCAAAATCGGTTTATCTATGGATTCGTTGCGTGTGGAACGTTGGCAGAAGGACCGAGATATTTTTACGGCTGAAGCAGAGAAACTCGGTGCCGAAGTTATCGTCCAGTCTGCTGATGGAGATGAACGTCGACAGAACGAGCAAGCCGAAAACATGATTACCCAAGGTGTGGATGTTCTCGTTGTTATTCCGAAGGATAGCGTCGCTGCCGCCCAAATTGTCCAAGTCGCCCACGCAGAGGGCATCAAAGTCATCGCCTATGATCGGCTCATCCGCGAGAGTTCACCCGATCTCTATATCTCTTTCGACAACGAACAGGTTGGATATTTGCAAGCCGAGTACCTACTGCGTCAGAAGCCAGAGGGTGCTTACTTCCTGCTCGGCGGGGCACCCACTGACAATAACGCACAACTCCTCCGCCAGGGTCAACTCCGCGCCTTGCAACCCGCAATTGATAGGGGTGCTATTCGTTTGGTCGCAGGAGGCGAGCATTGGGCGGTTAATTGGGATCCGCGGGATGCACTCAAAAAGGCGGAACAGGTCTTGACACAGACGAACAACCAAGTAGACGTTGTCGTTGCATCGAATGATGGCACAGCTGGTGGCGTGATACAGGCACTTGAGGGACAGAATTTAGCGGGAAGCGTTCTCATTTCAGGGCAAGATGCGGAACTTGCCGCCTGTCAACGGATTGTCAAAGGCACGCAGACCATGACGGTTTACAAACCGATCCATCTCATCGCAACGAAGGCGGCACAAGCCGCTGTCGCACTCGCAAAAGGTGAGGCGATCGCTGAAGCGACACAGACTGTTAACAACGGCAAAATTGAGGTGCCATCGATCCTGCTGACACCTATCCAAGTTGACAAAGAGAACTTGGATGAAGTTGTCATTAAAGATGGATTCCACACACGCGAAGCCGTTTATCAGGAATAGTTGTCGGTTTTCGGTTATCAGTTTCCGGTTACAAGAAGGGTCTGATAATATCAAATCTTTAACTGAGCACAGGGAACTAAAACGTAACGACCGATAATTACTGGCTGCTGATTACTGACAACTAATATAATATGCCTATTTTTCTCATCGGGACAAACGCTCCGGACATCGGGATTGACGATCGGCTGAGTTGGGTTTGGCGTTCCGATGCTTATCAAAATCTCATCGTCATCGCATGCCTTGTCGGTACGGGATGGCTCCTCCGATACGCCTCGCAGCAAGAGTATTGGCGAAACGCGGCACGGCAGATTCGCAGAAATCGTCTCGCTATTGTTTGTCTTTTCGTTCTCTTAGGGTACCTTCTTGTCGGTGTGTTGGATAGCATTGGTTGGCGTGATCCGCTCATACGGCGGACTGACCAAACACTCACTCGAAATGAGAAGGGTGCCATTGTCTATAGACCGAGAGGTTTGAGCCTCCTTGATAGACTTTGTACACCGCTTCGGGAACGAACCGAGAAAACCTATTCTGCTCCCTTGGCAACACATCTGTATGCGAAAAGTACCCTCCAGACCCCCGATGGACGGACGGTTCGTGACTATCCACCGCTTCAGTATCCCCGGAGTCATCTCCTTGGCACAGACAAGGTGGGCAGTGATGTCCTCTACCGTGCCTTAAAAGGCATCCGTACCGGACTCGTTATCGGTGGATTTACCACCTTGATTGCTGTTCCATTCGCCATATTTTTCGGTGTCATCGCCGGTTACTTTGGTGGATGGATAGACGATGCAGTGCAGTATATCTACGCCACGCTCGATTCCATTCCGTCTATCCTTCTTATTGTCGCCTTTATGCTCCTCTTTGGACAGGGGTTATTCAATCTCTGTCTCATCATGGGTATCAAAAGTTGGACGGGGCTGTGTCGTATTTTACGCGGTGAAACCTTGAAACTCCGAGAATTGGAGTACATCCAAGCCTCCGAAGCCTTTGGTGTACGTCGTAGTCTTATTATTCTTAAGCATCTCGTTCCGAACCTCATGCATATCGTGTTGATCTCCACTATCTTGCGATTTAGTGGGTTGGTGCTGACAGAAGCGTTGCTGAGTTATCTCCAAATCGGTGTTGAACCGACGACGGGGAGTTGGGGCAATATGATTAACACTGCGCGCTTAGAACTCGCTCGCGACCCGGTTGTTTGGTGGAATCTCACCGCGGCGTTTGTGTTTATGTTCGGATTGGTACTACCTGCGAACCTCTTCGGCGATGCCGTCCGTGATGCCTTAGATCCGAGACTAAGGACAGAATAGATAAGCGGGGATTGTGGAGACTAAAATGTTATTACCACAAATCATTCACCGAATAGACGAAGTGATTAGAGATACACACACATCTCGCGAGAAAAAGATCGAAACTTTGCAACATTGAAAATTGAAAATAAATTTACCTTTCTACAGCGATTCCAAAAACGCAATGAGTGCATCGCGTTCCGCTTTTGACATTTGTTCAACGGCTTGCCGTGATGCTTCTGCTTCCCCACCATGCCAGAGAATCGCTTCCATCAAGTCCCGCGCCCTGCCGTCATGGAGGAAATTGGTATGACCGTTAACCCTTCTCACCAAACCGATGCCCCACAACGGTGGGGTCCGCCATTCGCGACCGCTGGCATGGAAATCGGGACGATTGTCCGCTAAATCAGGTCCCATGTCGTGCAACAGCAAATCTGTGTACGGATGGATTGTTTGGTTACTCACTGAAGGTACACCTGCTAAAACACCCGTTCTTAATGTCGGAACATGACAACTGGCGCATTGGGCTTTAGCAAAAAGTTGTTCACCGTGTTTAACCTCTGGATCGTCCACATCCCGCCGTGCTGGTACCGCCAACGTCTGAACATAGAACGTCACCACCTCTAAAATCTCGTCACTCACCTCCGGTGTTACGCTGTGTTCAGTGAGTTGTGATTGTCCCGCCGAGTTTTCTGTTGAGAACAGTGAGGTCGTGATGCCCATATCGTCGTTATAGGCTGCTGCAACCTGCTGAAGGAGTGTCGGTTGATTCGCTTTCCATCCGAAACGTCCGAGCGTATAACGCTTTGCTACGACATCCCATACGTAATTCGGCTTGCCTGAGATACCGTCCCCATCGACATCGGCTTCATCTGCATAAGCAAGAATTGCTTCTTCAGGAATCGCTTCTAATAAACCGAGTCCAAAGACGACTGGCGCGACGCGTGGCGATACTTCAACATTTTCTGGTAATGGTTGATAAGTTTCCGTAACAGTGTAATTCGGATAGCGCAGATGTACGCGCGTACCGTCCGTCGTTGTCAGCGTCTGCTCGGTATACTCAATCTTCACTTTGCCTTCTGGGTTTGCTTCAACGATAGCACGGTTGTTAAGCTGGGTCCCAAAGCCAGGCACTGGGGTCGGTGGCTTTCCTTGCATCGTATCCTCTGCCTTTGGGAGACTGAGCCTGAAAAGCAGGGACACGAGTCCCTCGTCAGCACCCGGCGGTCGCCCGCGACCATCACGAGAGTGACAGTTAATGCATGAAACGTTATTATAGATAGGTCCGAGCCCGGGGTTTACCACCGCAGGTGCTGTCACAAAGACGGCTTCAAATTCAACATCACCTTCCAGATGCTTCGCAAGTGCTGCGTCTGAAAGATTGGGCGCAGGGATTGAGAACGCGTGGCTTGACGCATCAAAGACAGTCGTCTCGCCACCGGAAAGCTCGCTTGTTAAAAATACCGGTGTCGATTCTACAGCCACAGGCGACTCGGAATCACAGGCACTTAACAGAATTGACACCGAGAGAATTAAATAGAATAAACTTTGAAGATGTTTCATCTCTTTTAGCTGAGACGGCACAACGGAGCGTGCCTACTACTTTGCAAAAACGAAATGGTTTCCCTTTCGAGTTTACATATTTAAAAGTTAAATCTCTTCTACAAGATATATTAATTAAACTCACTCGACTGGACGAGCGGGAGTATATCTTGTTCGAGTGTCTGTTGTATCTTGCTGACAGCGTCGATTGCGGCTTGGACAGTCCCACGGTTCGCGGTAATCGAGTCGCGGAACGGATTCGGAATTGCGCCGATCGCATTAATCGCTGCCTGCACCTCTTGCTGGAAACGCGCATCTAAATCGGGATCTTGACCGTTCACGAATTCGTTGAGACCTTGCCCATCGCTTGCGAATTTTCCCATATAGACGTTCTGAATTCCGCGAATGTTGTCTTGGAAATCCGAGATGGAGTTGAAGCTAAACTGAGATTCAACAAGGGTTGTGTCCGATTCGTTGTAGGGATCAGAGATCTTGCCATTCGCAACTTCATCGGCAATGACGATCATGCCGTTGACCATCTCTTGCACTGCGGCACTCTGCGATGGATAGATAGCACTTCCCACACCAGCTTGTGCGACTGCACTGCTGAAATTTTCACCTTCTGGTGCCCACGCCAACCGTAGTTGTGAGGTGCTCGCCTTGAGGTTCTCGGTCGTCGAAACGAGGTACTCCAGTTCACGTGAAGTTATATCTGATGCTTTCCGTTGATCGCCATCGCGGAACAGGAGGAACTCGATCGTGTGGAAACCTTTTTGGGTATCTTCTAATCCGCTGACGAAGTCCACTGTTAAGGTATCTCCACTGTCCAAAACGGATTGTAGGTTAACATGATCGACGGGCCAACTGTCTAATGCTGGGTCGAGTCCTTGCGTGTCGACGGGACCGAACAGGAACGCTTCGCTCTGTTCCCACGGGGTTCGCGTTGCTTTCCACGCCTGCTGCGCTTTTTCAAGGTTTGCTTGTGAGTTATCCGCTGCCAACGCTTTGACAGCTGTCAAAAGTTCTTCTGCTTTGTTGTCCAAATCGGTGTATGTGGCTAACACGACGGTATTGGCGAAGTCATTAAGCATGGTGCCTGCGTCAAAAGTTTCGCCTTGTAACTGTTCATCGCTCTCATCTTCATCATCGCTACCGCATCCCACGACAAAAGCGGATGCGAGTAGCAAACAACACATTCCTATAGCAAGTTTTGACTTGCAAGCTGCGTCAAAAAGTGTCCAAATCTTATAGAGTTTCATAAAAACTTCCATGGTACAGTTATTAGTCTTCAGTTGGTTAAAGACATCTATCTATCAACTGCTCTTTAACTGATAACCGATAACTGAAAACTGACAACTATTATTTATATTGAAAACCCAAGCCGAGCGAAAAAGTATTTTCCTTGTTTTTGTTCTTTGTCGCTAACCGCCGCAGTGAGTAGTGACTCTTGAAAACGAGTTGCGGGTGGACGTGGTAGTTAATCCCAAACGTCCAGGTGGTTCTTTCCCACCGCGGATTGTCGAAGATAATACCTTCAACACTCGCCATTGTGTCGTAAAAATCGTAACGCGCGAAGACATCTAAAACCTTGTCTGAAGGTGTGTCCTTCAGGTTTTGATGTTCCGTGCTATTGTTAGGTTGTCTGAAAAATGATAAGATATCGTAACCCGCCTCAATGTACCAACCTACGGCTGAACTCCCTATCGGTGTTCGCTTTACATTGAGGTTATTGGAGAGGGTCCGGTTAACTTTAGACAAACGATCCGCGTTTTCGAGTGCTCCCCAGAGGAATAATCCTCGCACCTTCACTGCATTTACCTCATAAAACCCATGAAGGCTCACTATCCCGACGTATGCATCGAAGTCTACGTCAGGTTTCGGTCGGTTCGCCGCCGTGTCTCCGTAGTAGCCAGAAATACCGACGGTCGCGTTTTCATGAAACACATAATCGAGTCGTCCAACGAATGCGGGTGCCTCAGCGTTCGCAGTTTCAAACCGAAGTTGGTGTCCCCGAACGATCCAGTGTCGGGAACTAAAACCCGTTGAATCCAATCCGTTGACAATTTGTGCTTGATATTGTAGCGAACCGAGTGAACCGAAAAATTCGACACCGGTTTCATGCCAAATCGTTGGAATCAGATGTGCTTCTGCTTCGGGACGCGTCGTCGTAAAGTAGTGTTGCGGTCGATGCCGTTTCGCAACGAGTCCTACTGGGACTGTAATATGTCCAACGCGTAGATTAAAGGAGGGTTGAAAGGAGAAGACAACAGCAAGCTTTTCAACAATAACTTCGCCGCCTTTTTCGATCTCTGTCTCAAATTCCCCGAACTCCTCAAATTTGTCGAATTCCATCGTGCTGCCCGTGCCACCATGCTCAATCTCAAGTTCCGATTCGAGTCGGATGGTGTCGTTGATACGGTATTTCGGCGCGATAACGAAACGTTCTACGTCAATAGCAGCACGTCTATCTGGGTCAAGGTCCCAATCGAAATGGGAATAGTTAATTACGCCGTATCCGGAGACCGAGAATGGATTTGATTCAGCAATAACACCGACATTGAGTGAAATGAACATTCCACAAACCGCGAGAAATCTAATAGAATTTGCCTGTTGTTTCTTCATGAATATGATTTTTAATATGATATTGAGACTCATTATCATATTTAGTCGTTGGTTGATTGGTAGTCTGAATATTTGTTGGAGATTACACTTCTAAAAAATTGATAACGAATCTCATTATCTTTTAATTATACCTGTAATTCTCGCAAATGTCAAAAAAATCGCGATAAATTTGCAAAAAATGGCAGAATTGTGTTAATTATACCCACAATTTCCGTGAATGTCAAAAAAATCTGGGGGTGTCCCTTTAAATCTTAGGAAGTAGACCGTGGAGAATCGCTATTTTTGACTTACAAATTATAGAAGTCGTAGAACGTTCCAATCGGGCATTCAGGTCTCAGCACTTGGTACGGAAAGCATTGAAGACAACCATCAACCGTTTTTTGCTTGCTCAGGCAATCCAAGAACTGTGAGGCAATAGGTTGTCGAATGGATCCCTTACGGGCAATAAATTGTCCCCACAATGCCCAGAACTCGGTTTCATAACCGACGGGTTTCGCCGTCTTAACATAGTCTGGTGGAAAGAGCCTAAGATAGGCGGGTATGTTGTAGAGCCAAGAACCACCCCGGACCGTTTCTACGTCAGGATGGTTCACTTGGATGTATCGAAACATCGCTGACAGCTCCGACTTTCGGTAGATCATTCTTTCTTTGCTTAAGGTACCGTGTTCAGAAATTTCACGATTTTCAAAGTGGAGTCGAAGTTTTTTTGTACCACGCCATGGATAGACGTAGGAGAAACACCCAAAGAATTGTCGATCGTCGGGAGGCGTTGTCTGCACAGCCAAACGCTGAAGATAGAAGTCGTATGTCCATTCTTCGGGAGTATCGGACGGACGGAGACCTTTGATGAATACATCCCACAGTGGATTGGGGAGGTTATGGGAGACTCGCAAGTTGAACAGCGTTCGTAAGATTGTGTAGTCTATTAACACATCTTCCAAAGCCTGATCGGAGACTTCAGCGATTTTCTGAGCGAATCTAATTTGTAATATCAGAAAGTCCTTGTCATATCGTATCAGAGTTCTACCTCGTTCTGTTCAACCGACTGTCTGATCCTTGCGCTGATGGATGATGACACGGTTGCCATCGGGGTCTTCAATAATCGCCCAAAAACATACAGCGGATTCACCTAAAGGCGAGTGGATATGAATTCCTGATTGTTCTAATTCTTCTACAGCAGCCTTCGCGTCCTCGACAGCAAGCGCGACCATCCCTCCACCCGGTTGTGTAAAACCATGACCCTGCCCTAACACCAGTGTGCCGGGATTTATCTCAAATTCTGCCCATGTCCCTTCATACACCAGACATGCCAGTGGAATTCCAAGCAGGTCACGATAAAAGGTGAGCGATTTCTGCATATCGCTCACCGCAAAGAAAGTAAAGTCAATCCCCAGTACGTTCATAGTTAATATTTCCGCAACACCAACCAAAATGATGTACTAAGCAACAAGGGTCTGGATGGGATATTCAAGGAGATGGGACAGAGAATACTCGTCGGACGGTGGTTGGTACTCACCATCGTGTTCGGGGGCTGTCCAGAAAGCGCGCCAATCTGTGGCTTGATCCTGACCGATGTAAAGTGTCTTTCCAATCACTGCCCATGCTGTCCCATCGGATGTAAATGCGATACAGCCCGTGCTAATCCGATCGGTAGATTCTGTGAGCTGATCATTGAGTTGGGTCCACGTCGCTCCGCCATCCGCCGAACGGCAAAGCCAAGCTCCACCACCCCTCGGTCCGTTTTGGACTGTGGCAATGAGTAGGTCTCGGTCTGTTGGATGTACAGCAATCGCGGTGCCGTAGCGACGCGGTAAACCTTGAGGTCGATGTTCCCATGAGTTTCCACGATCTGGGCTGATATAAACACCGTTTTGCGTGTTCGCATAAACTCGATTATCATCTGCAGGACACGTAGCGACTTGGTGTACATCTTTATGAAGTTCTGGCGTGACGGGTTCCCACGAAATTCCTTCATCCGCGGAACGCATGATACTTCCTACATGGATATCTGCGTAACAAAAACCGTCTTGGGTTTTGGCAAAAGTCCGTACGGCTGGCGGACCGCCCCACGGCGTATACCACTCTTCTCGACACGCTAATTCATCAAACGCAACGACCCGTTCAGCCGGTCCTTCTTCTCCAACGAGGCGATAGACATAGGCACCCTCATCCGTTCCGATGAGCAGTGTCAACGGATCCTCACGAACAACGAGCAACGAAGCGATTGGATCCTCTATACCTGTTGGAATTCGTTTCTCATCGTTCTCCGATAAAACCAGTAGCGTCCCATCCGACAAGGCAGACACCAGGGCTTTGCCGCTTGCCAGTGAAACCATTGCACCATGAGGTGCCATTCCGCCGAGTGTGCCTTCATAGGCGAGGGTGGGTTCACTATTTCCATCATCTCCTACGGCATAGATAGCGTTGTAAGTTGCAATAAACATAATGTTCTCTCCTTTGAGGTGCTTTCCGACATTACAACTGAGCCTCATTTACGTTGTTTGCCTCTCCACAAGTCTTCAGCGGGAGTATTGTCACTGGAATGTCAGCATGTTTTCAAATTTTACCATAATTTTTATT
This sequence comes from Candidatus Poribacteria bacterium, assembly GCA_965232545.1. GTDB lineage: Bacteria > Poribacteria > WGA-4E > WGA-4E > WGA-3G > WGA-3G. The sequence continues at coordinate 3,519,633 of OZ246979.1, read as the reverse complement.
AATTCGCCAGTTCATCTATAAGTAATTCGCGATCGTTCAAAGGTTGCACAGGTCTGTTATTGCCGTACAGAATCGCTTTGAACACTGCGATTTGCGAGTGAGACATCTCGATCGGCGTCGTCATCACAAACCATTTGATGCCTTCTGAGCAGGGTGGTGTTGTCAACGAACCCGTATAGCGATAGGTATGCTTCGCGCTTGGTAACAAATCGAGAACATTTAAGGCGACATCTTTAATCTCTTCGGATTCACCCGGAACAGAGGGCAAATACTGCCAAAGAGGATCGAACGCCGTGTTGATGCTCCCACTCTCAATGAGGATGCCAATAACAGCCAACGTACCCTCTTCGCTTTTATGGACGAGGTGCATCTCCATGTCGGACGGGTTTCCTGACACCGTATGTTCGCTCGGTGCGTGGAAGTGGAATTGTAGAAGGTGATATTTCATCCCGTCCACCTCAATCCAACTCCCCTCTGGATACACAACTTCGATTGTATTGCCCGTATTACGGATATTTAAAGATGTTGACTGGTAGTTAAAGGTAATAACCGGAAGTTTCGCTGGTGTCGGATTCACGATGTCAATCGGTGATTGGTGTATCCCTGCACCGCAAAGTCCATATTCTGGACTGAGTTTTTCCCAAACGTCCGGTCCGTTCTCTGCTTCGTAGCCCCAGCATACCGTTTCAGTGTGATGGGCAATTTTCTTTGTTTTTTCGTGATAGTTCATAAAAATGTGATAGACCCCCAGCTAAAGCATGGGGGCTTCTACAAAAGTTATGCAGAAGCATTTGTGGAATTGAGAACCGAACTGAACGGTTCAACGGAGCAGCCAACAATCCTATTGAATAGGACAATCGGTCTTACAACGCCTAACCCAAAGGAAGCTACCCCTTCCTTGAGAATGTTCATCGCAGCGTTCTGGTCGCGGTCCAGGTGTGTCTCACACTTCGGACACGTCCAGTTTCTATCTGATAGCGTGAGATTTTCATTTTTATGTCTACAAACAGAACAACATTTTGTTGTCGGAGACCAGCGGTCAATCTTCAGAACACAACGCAGACGCTTGCGAGATTGGTGTTTGAGTTTCCGCATGAAATCCCCGAAGGCGAGGTCAGAAACCTGTTTTCCCCACAGGCGTTTCATACCGTCAAGGTTCAGGTCTTCAAAGAACAGAATATCGAATTTTGGCACACCTCTATCGCAAGTTTCCAATGGTGGTCTGTTCTTTGATTGGCAGTCTTTTTATGCATACGCGCAACGTTCTTGCGTTCGCGTTCCTGATTCTCAGAACCTTTGACCTTACGGGAATACGCTTGTTGTGCTTTTGCCAACTTCTTGGCGTTGAGTTCGTAGAACATCGGAGAGGTATATCGGTGTCCGTCACTACCAGTTAGGAAGTCTTTGATACCCATATCAAACCCTTCGGCTTTACCCGTCTTGGGTTCAGGTTTGACTTCCGTGCATGCTTCAGTGAGGGTGATATATACGTCTCCGAGTGCGTCTCTTGTAACTTGAACCTGCACAATGCGACCTTCCATCGGCCTGTGCAAGGCGAAACGATACCAACGCTCATTGAGACGGATACGATACGTTGGATGGGTTCGTTCGTTTTTCTGCTTCGGCAAAAGATATTCAAATTTGACCTGTTCGCCGCGAAAGGTCATGCCTTTATGTTTCTTACACGACTTGAATTGGGGGTGTCCTCTGCCGAGCGTTTTCATTTCACGAAAGGACTGTGCCAAACGTTTGAGCATGTTTTGCAAAGCCCACGAGTAGGGAATATTCCAATGTTGATACTTCTCAAGTTTCTTGAGTTTCGTCAAATGAGCAGACATTTTCTTATAGGAAATCCCTTTGCCATATCGGCGATAGTATCGCATACACAGGGCAATGAAATGATTTCGCACAACACCAATGATATTCAAATCATCGTGCAAGTGGCGCAACGTCTTATCTTTGAAAAGTTTATGTTTTGTGTTTCGCATGGTATATCAAGTCTCAAGTCTTTAACCCCGTTCAAGTGGGTAGGCAGACACGCAACCTTGCGATTACGCTTGAACTGTCTGCCAACTTGATACTCTAATTATACCACAATTTTAGACATTGGTCAAATCTTTTTAAGCAAAGGTTTTGCCTAATTCAAGAGAGCGAGTCTGTATCCCCCCGCTGAAGCAAGGGGTTTTAGACTCGGTGATTATGATAAGCGGATAATAAAAATACAGGTATGGTTGTCTGCTTTGCCTGTTTATTTATCAAGTCAGTTATCTCTATTTTCCTTTCTACTTTATGGTTACTCCAACCATAGTAGATATAAACGGTGACCAAAACTTCTTGAATTAAGGTGCATCTTGTGGGAATAGCGAGAATACTATGGTATCTAAGACGTTTCCTCCGGTCGAAGAACTATCTCTTACCTTTTTCTTTTCAGATGGGTTGAGTTTTTCGGCAACTCGTGCGCTCGGAATATTGCCAATTGAAGTTACCACATCAATACGTTTGAGTCGAAGATGCTCGAATCCAAAGCGAACAAGAAGTTTGGAGGCAGCAGTTGCCACACCTTGCCGTGTTCGAGAGGTTCTGACCCAATACCCAAGGTTTGCTGTTTGGTCAACCCAATTGACTTGGTCCAAGCCACACGCACCCAGAACACTACCGGTTCCTACATCGGTAATGGCAAAGTGATATTCGCTTTGTTGTTCCCAGAGTTTTGGGACCGTTTTTTCAATCCACATCCGTGTTTCTTTGATTGAGTACTCTTGATGAAGCCACGGTAGATGACGCGATACCTCTGCAATTGACTCCCGCGCAGCCTCAAAACAAGCGTGAACGTCGCTGGGTTGGTAGGTCCGAATTGCGATTGTTCCATCGCTGAATTCTGTTGGAGTCTGCATAGCGACTGTCATTCGTGTGACCCTTTCGTTAGCAAGAGTAGGTTAGGTGAAAGTTTGACTATTAAAGGATGATCGTCTTTTCATCCATCGGTTAAATGCAAATCCGTAATTGCCGCGATGAATCGTTCGGCTACTGCTCGTGCCAGTCTGTTTTCTCGGTCATTTTCTGGATTTAACGAGGCTACCATAAGTACCGCTTGGACAAAATAACGCGACATAGCGATCCTATAGTCCTCCCAACACATATCAAAGGTGTATCCACTAACCCCTTTTTTCTTCAAGGTTTCATGGTAGATTTTTAAGAGTTGCTGTTCCGCCACTTGCCGTTCTGATGTAACTTGTAAGCACCCGCCAACAAACCAGGCCACATCCCAAACGCCCTCTCCGCGTGATATATCTTGCCAGTCAATCACAGCAAAACCTTGTTTTCCAAGAGAAGCACCAAAAAACGTGTTTTCCAAGCGAAAATCACCGTGAATCAAGGTTCTCGGTGGTTTCCCAAATTGGGACTTATCCGTTAATGTCTCAGGCAATTGTTCTCCAAAAGCCTTCGCTGCATCGGTCAACAGAACTCCCGCTTTGTTCACAAAAATAGGAAAGGCATTTCGATATTGATCGAGAACCCAGCGGGTAACAGAAACAGAGTCCGTTGATGAGCCAGGTAACCAATCGATTCCTGCAAGTTTTTCGCTTTGCCACCAGTGAGCATGGAAACCAGCAATTGCGCGGAGGGCAAGTGCTGTTTTTTCTGGTGTGCTTCCTCTGATTTGATCTCCGACTTTCGCTGGAGCAAGGTTTTCAAGAATCCTAACATACTTCCCATCGGAGACATTCATAGCACTGTAATAACAATGCGGAGTCCGAAGGTGTGTCTCTCTTGCAAGTTGCTGATAAAACAAAATTTCGCACTTATCTGGCGTAAATGGACGCGTTCTTGCCCGCAGGGGTTCATCTGGTGCATGTAGTTTGGCAATCAACGTGTTTGGTAGTGTTGATTGAGGTTGATTAGAACTGAGATGCAAACGTGCTAACTGTCCCGCACAAGTCAACTCCGCGATTGGTTCAATACGCAGTGATGTTACGATGGCGTTCAAGGATATACCAGTTGAACATAAGGCTTCAGTGAGCCATTGAGGTGTAATATCGTTAGGTGTGTCGGGAATACTTAAAAGATCCATCAGGTTCTAATCAAAGATATTCTACATAGGACTTACGCATAACGCTCTTTTGTAGCATAAACTGTTAGTTTGTGCCAAGGATATTGAGGTTTTTTTCGAGAACTCACATCTAACAGCGCCTGATAAAATTATAATTGCGTAAGTCCTGCTACAAACAATACAGTCTCTTTGTTAGGCATGTAGCATTTTCATGAATATGTCGGGACTCGAAAAGTCTTCAACCCAAAATTCGCATTTTCCCTTTAACCGCGTCCCGACTCCTATAAAATGCCATCCGAGTTCTTCAGTCGCCTGCATATCCCATTCGGCATCACCGATGTATACGATGCGATGGAAGCAATTCCCCAACGCAAATAAGCATTTCTGCATGATGACTACGCGTTCATCACCGTCATCACTGGAAGTTAAAACCGTATTCTTCAAGTTAAATCCTGCGTGCCGAAGTTTCATTTTCGCGGTGTGTCTCCAACCCCCTGTTGCGAATCCAACTTCATAGCCATCTGAGGTGAGGAGTTTGTCTATCAGGTGAATAGCCCCTTCCTTTGGACGACATTCGCCACCGTTTTGAAAATGCTGTCTAATCAATTCTCCGAATTTCGTGCGGACTTCCTTAATTTGCTCCTTTTCCTGAATCTTATTCTCTTCCATGATTTGGCGCAAACTACCTGTATCGGTCACGTTTTTGTATTTGCTCCAATCATCATGGATATAAACTTCACCCAAGACTTCTTTTATGGCGGAGATGTAGCAGGCATCATCGAAACCAAAGCTTTCGACAAGAGTGCCGTCAATATCAAATATTGTCGCAATCATTTGTTATAATTCCTGTCCTTGATCCTCGTCTATGAACGGTTCTGATGGCAATCGCGGCGGGAAGATGAGCATATGGGTTTTGGATAATTGTTGATAGGTTTTCAGAACCTCTTGCAACTGATTGTAGAATCGCTCACATTCTTCTTTCGTGCCGATCAGTTCTATGCTGGGGGAATTTAACAGATTAATATGCAACTCGTACGAACGATGCCTCCCTTTGATTATCTGAATCTGGTGTACGTACTGAATATTCACCATCCCTCGATAGGAAGAGTTATACTTCCCATCTTGGTTGATGATCTCGATAAACATTATGAATCTCCTTTAGATTTTTGTGACGTAAATAATAGATAATTGCGACCTATTCGTTTGCCTCAACATCCGTGAGTAGTTTGCGTCCATTCAACGGCTGGACGGGCCGATTGTTATCATGGATAATTGCTTTAAATGCCGCGATTTGCGCTTCAGACATCTCGATCGGGGTTGTCAGCACGATCCATTTGACATTTTCTGAACAAGGCGGGGTCGTCAGTGAACCATCGTAGCGGTAGGTGTTGGAAAAAGGCTGTCCCGCCTCGTCGGTTACCTGTCCATTTGTTGACAGCATAAGGTGAATATCCACGTTGACATGCCCAATGTGTTGCGTTTCGCCTGGGACTGCAGGCAAATGGGCCCAAATAGGGTCAAATGCGAAGTTGTGGCTGCCGTTCTCGATCAGCAATCCAACGACTGCCAAGCTGCCAACCTCACTTTTGTGAACGAGGTGCATCTCCATATCAAATGGTTTACCTGCCACTGTGTGTTCGCTCGGCGCGTGGAAATGGAATTGGAGAAGTTGGTACCGCGTGCCATCAACCACAATCCAGTTCCCTTCTGGATAAGTAACTGCAATTGTATGGCCAGTATTGCGGATGTTCAGGTCTGTTGTCCGATAGTACTCATGAGTGATAGGGAGCAGTTTTACTGGCGTGGGGTTCACGAGATCAATCGGTGATTGATGTTTTCCTTCAGCACAAAGGATATATTCTGGACTGAGTGCCGCCCAAACGTCCGGTCCATTTTCTGGTTCGTAACCCCATTCCGTTTTCTCGGTGTGGGACGGGACATTCCTTGTCTTTCCACAACTTGTTATACACATAAGAATACACATAATGCTAATCAATGATTTGGCAATAGGATGCGAACCACATCGTAAAAATAGTTTTGCAAACTCCATATAAATTATCTTGAATTCTCTAAAAATTTCTCTGTCCATGAAGGACCTCCCAACAAAAACCGTGAACCGCCTATAGCGTCACGTTTACACTTTTCTGGCATCGCGATTTTCTTTATCCGTAAGCCATTTCGGGATGTTTGCCAAGGACCCGCAACAGACGTTCATCGGCACCTTCTAAGACGTAATCGGGCATACGATAGTTTAGGTAGGGCCAGAACCGCTGTGCAACAAAACGTTGTCCGTAAACTTGGTGAAACAGGTAACGGACCCGATCGGACTGGTTCGGTGCCCCTCGATGCCAAGTCTGTCCGTTGAGCAAGTAGAGGTCCCCTGCTTTCATAAGGAGTGAAACAGGTGGTTTGCCGTCGAAAGTTGGGTGTTCTGGGTCATCGGGTTGTCGTCCAGAGTAGTGACTACCCGGAACGAATTGGGATGGACCGTATTTAACATCATCTTGGTCGGTCAGGGCGATTTGCACGGACATACGGAGCACAGGCATCCGGAGTTTGGGGTCATGCCGTTCCATCTCGGGTGTGATCGGAAATTCCACACCATCGTCGATGTGGAACCGATTGATCCCTAAATCTTTTCGGTTGAGGATACACCCTTGAGCGATACAGTGGCAATGCTCACCTAACACACTTTCAGCAATGCTGATAATCGGTTCACGCACGAGTAGGTCGCGGAACATGAGATCACACTCAAAAAGGCGATGAACCACGATAGGGTCTTTACCATCTTGTCGAGAACCTTTGACATTGCGCATCTGCATAAAGTAAGGCTCAGCAAAAATTTCGTCAACGCGCGCAACGATCCGTTCGCACTCTTCGCGTGAGAGTACATTTCGGACAATCGTCACACCGTTTTGATAGAAATCCGCCAAAACATCGTTCAAGGTGTCTGAAGGTAGAGGTTCAGCGGGCAGTTCGAGATTTTTCATCCTTTATGCTCCATAGAGAGATTACGTGAAAACAAAGGAAACTGCCCGCCTGTCACAAACCGGACGTGCAGGCAGTTCTGTCAATTTCTCGATTCCTATTTACAACGCGAAGGTCTTCTCATCATCGAGTTCCATCAGTGCGAACCATGTATTGATGTCCGTACGCTCTGGAGCAATCCGGCTGATCATCTTCGCCATTAGTGCCTTATAGCGTTCATCCGTGGGACCCGCTTGGCTCATCCGTTCGTTATAGGCTTCAATGTCTGCTTCACTTTTGGGATGATTCGCTTTCAGCCACGCCTCAACCTCTGCATCGGTTGCCAACGTTTTTAATGCTTCAGTGAATTCTGCTGCAGATATACCAAGGAAACCGAGCGTTGTTCGATCAATCCCAGAATCTTCACCGTAAAAATATGCCCCCAACGTATTGCTATTAGATGCGCGCCCTTTATCAATCAACCGTGCGAGTTGAACCATGCCGTAGACATCGGTGTTGTAAGGATTCCGTGGCGCACGGCGATTGAGGTCAACGATACCGAAACTCAACTGATCGTCCACGTCCTGAAGTGCTACCCACGTGGTAATGTCTGTGCGGGTCGGATCTACTTCTTGGCATCGCGCTTCAAACCGTTCACGTGTTGCTTCATTGGGCCCATAGTTTACCAACGTTTCGTTGAATTCATCGATCTCGTCCTGCGATTTACCGCAGTTTTCCAGGACCCACGCACCGAGTTCGAGATTATTCGGGTTGTTGACTGCGGCTTCCTGAAAATCTGCAGCGCCAATCTCGAGAAATGCTAAAATGCGTACATCTTGCCCGGAATTGTCCCCGTATAGGTACTCACCGATTTTGCCTGCGCGTTCTGCTCGCGCTTTGTCTGTCATCCGTGCGACACCACAGATGCCAGCGACATCTTTAGAGCGAGCACTGCGTGGCGGTCCGGCAGTCAGGTCGATCTGCCAGAAGCTTCCCCAATCGTCGAGTTCCATCGACTGTAATACCGTTGTAATATCGGTTCTGCCTGGGGCAAAGCGAGCGAGTCGGTCCTTCAAACGCTGTTTGTGTCCTTCCGTATCGGGCAGTTGACTGAGAGCAGCATCGTTGAATTCGGCAATCTCTGCTGCCGTCTTTCCGCTTGTTTCAAGCACCCAATACCCGAGTGCCGCATCGTCGTATTCGTCAGCTGCTTCAGCGTAAGCAGCGTCGGAAATCCCTAAAAACGTTAAGACGCGCTGATCCAAACCAGAACTCTCACCGTAGAGATAATCCCCGAGCGTTTCCGCGTTATGTGCGCGTGCCTTGTCTGTCAGCCGTGCCACACCGACAATCCCAGCGATTCCGAGGTTTGAAGGGCGACGTGGCGGTTGGTATGTCAAATCCATAATTTATGTCCTTCCAGTTCAAGAAATGAGGTGTTATGTCTTTTACCAATATTTTATCACGTCAATATTTTATCATTGTGACAAAGCGTGTCAAGAGAAAATTACACCGATCCCCTAATTTGCCTTGCCAATTTTCACGGGACATTATATATTTGTGTCAAAACACCATGGAGGCATACAATGGGATTTCCTGTTTACGATTACCGCACAGATGTGCGAAATGTGTTGGTTACACCACAAATCCGCTCTCGGTTTTTAAGGATGGAACCTGGGCAAAGTGCCCAACTTCATAGCCATGACTTGGGACATGAAATTTTCCTAATTCTCGAAGGACGCGTCGAGTTTGAGATTGATGGCGAAACTGAGGAGTTAGGACCAGGACAGATGTGTGTCGCTTTGGCAGATCAACCGCACATAGTGCGAGTTCTCGGTGATGAACCGATGACAATGTATCTGTCTGTTACGCCACATATCCACCCTACACACACCCCACGTACAGATGAAGGTGAACGGCTCCCGCACAATTTTTCCCCGCCTCGTGCTTACGATGTTGAGCCGGATATGCAGAAGTCAATAGGGGAACTCGTTGCGCGTCAGGTACATGCCGCACAATTGCTGGAAGAACTTGCCCACACCTGTGCAGCAGTTCAACAGGAGATGGGCACTCAACTTAAGACAGCACTTGATGAGGGCGACGCGGACACCGCTATCGCAGCGCGTAAAGCGATGTGGGAAGCCATCTATCCGGTTTACAAGGCTATCGCTGAATTGGGTGATGTCTGGAATGCGCTCGCGCCCCGCGCAAACCAGTAGACTATTTTTAATTTGTTTTGTTTTCGTGTTTATGCTATACTTAAGACAACAAAGGGTATGTTCGCCTAATTTACGGAAAATTATTTAAATTTGAACCGAATTTGATTTGACAACGTTTTAAAATTAGGATAAACTTATCTTTTAACCTTAAAAGTCCCGTTTGAAAGGCTCGCCTTGTGCTCTGATTCCAATGCGATGGTGCGGAAGAATCTCCCATTTTTATGACGGTTGAAATCTTTTGTCAAACGAGGGTCTATCATCTTTACCGAGAGGTAAGGAACGTCAAACATATCAATGAATTAATTATGAAGGAGTGTCTTATGAAAGACCAGCTTTTTAATAGGAAAATCCTTTTTTCCTTATTAGCTGTTGTAATGTGTTTAGGGTTTACAGCAATGAGTTACGGTCAAGCCGTCGTTTCTGTAGAACCTGCTGAAGTAGAGTCCCCGGCGGTCGGGGAAGAACTTATGGTGAGTATTAATATAACGGGTGGCGCGGATGTCGCTGGCTACGAAGTGGTCGTGAACTTTGATGCGACCGCTCTTGAGTATGTCTCCAGCGCGAATGCCGACTACCTGCCCGCGGGTGCCTTTGCCGTACCAGCTGTTGCGACTGACAGTAGCGTCAAAGTCGCGGCAGCTTCTCTGGCAGGTACCGCAGCGGAAGCCGATGGCACACTCGCTACCGTAACGTTTACGGTTCTTGAAGCAAAAGCATCTGCTATCAGCCTGACCGATGTTATCGTCTCTGATTCCACTTCTGCACCTTTGGACATCACAGTCATGGATGGCATGGTTACCGTCGATGGTGCTGGTCCAGCACCCGCCGATGATGCCGCTGATAATACGACAGATGATGCAGCAGATGATGCAGCAGATGATGCCGCCACAGATGACGCAGCTACAGATGATGCCGCCGGTGATGATGCCGCCGCCGATGACGCAGCTACAGATGATGCCGCTGTCGAAGATGCTGCTCCTGAAATGCCAGTGAGCCAGATGTTCGAGATTACCCTCACGAACCTTACCACCGGTGAACCCGGAACGGGCGGACAAGTCCTTTCACACCCAATCTTTGTGACACACGCTGCTGGTATCAATCTTGCCGAAGTTGGTCAACCCGCAAGTCCCGCACTGGTTGCGTTGGCTGAAAATGGCGATGCTTCGGGTCTCGTTGCACTCGCAGCCGTTGCTGGCGCGAACAGCATGGTCGCTGAGGGTGTGGTTCCTCCTGGTGGATCCGTTACCGTCACTGTGACGGCTGACATGGTAAACTCTTCACTTTCTGTCGGTTCCATGCTCGTGTCAACAAATGACGCATTCATCGCCGCTACGGATGTAGCACTTTTTGATGAGGATGGCGCACCTGTGTCGGCGAGTCTCGATTTAAACGCTTATGATGCCGGTAGTGAAGATAACACAGAAATGGCTTCCGATATTCCGGGACCCCTCGGTTTAGATGAGGCTTCAGATCCACCGATGAGCAATGAACGCGTTCCCACCGAAGGTGGTGTAATTGCGGCACACGAAGGTATCCAGGGTGTTGGTGAAGTCGGTGAAACCTTTGCTTGGGATGAACCGACAGCAATGTTGATGATTACGCCAGTAGAAGCTCCTGTGGAACCCGTCGTAGAAGAACCGATGCCGGAACCCGGTCCTGGTTTTGATGTCACACTCGAATCCGGTTTGAATATGATTTCGATTCCGTTGATGCCGGCAGAACCCTACACAGCAAAATCACTTGCAGAAATGCTGGGTGCGACGGTTGTGATCCAGCTCGATGCAGCAACGCAGGGTTTCGTGGGTTACACGGTAGCTGATGAAGGTGATGGCTTTGGTATTGACGGTGGCAAGGGTTATATCGTGAATACACCTGCTGGGGGCATGGTGAAGTTCACAGGTGATGCATGGGACAACCAGCCTGAGCAGCCTGAAGAACCAGCCGCTGAAGAGGAAGCTCCTGTTGCAGATGCTGAGGCAGATGCCGCCGATGACGTAGCCGCCGATGACGTAGCCGCCGATGACGTAGCCGCTGATGACGCAGCCGCTGATGACGCAGCCGCCGATGACGCAGCCGCCGATGACGCAGCCGCTGATGACGCAGCCGCTGAGGGCGATGCTGCTGAGGAAGATGTTGCAGATGCTGGTGGTGATGCCGCTGCACCCGCTGCACCCGCACTCTCAACCTACAAGAGCGCATGGGCGTTCATCGTTACTTCCGACATCCACGGCATGGACACTGGCACGGCATATACACTCGTTGCTGAGAACCTCCGCACTGGCATTATTGCCACGGAGAATGTTACAAACGCAGCGAGACGTTCCTCTGCCGTCTGGGCAGACCTGAACCGTAAGAGCGTCGTTGAAGCGGGTGATAAACTCGAAGTCGCACTTTACGACGACAACAACAGAATCGTCTCCGGTCCGTTCCAACGCACGGTCACGACGAGTGACATTCGCAACGCGTTCCTAAGTCTGCAACTGAACGTAGGAGACATTCAGCCACAAGACACGCTCTTGGCGCAGAACTTCCCGAATCCGTTCAATCCAGAAACATGGATTCCGTATCAGTTGAGTGCGGCGACAGAAGTGAAGATCGATATCTATGATGTATCGGGTCGCTTGGTTCGTTCGTTGGATCTCGGATGGCAACCGACAGGTTCGTATATGACGCCGTCGAGTGCTGCGTACTGGGATGGTAAGAACGCTGTAGGCGAACGTGTCGCGAGTGGTATCTACTTCTATACGCTACAGACATCAGATTTTGCTGCGACCCGACGGATGGTTATCCTGAAGTAGGTATAGCAGCGATTTTTTAACGATTAGAATCTGATAGTTAAAAAATTCAAAAATAAAACGCCCCCCTGTGTGCTATTCGGAGGTACCGGTTGAGCTAACCGCAAACCAACGCCGATTAGCAGTCGGCGTTGGGGCGTTTTTTAATGTATGCGCAAGGGAGAAGTTTTTTGAATTATCTAAAAAATGTTTTACCTGTTTGGGGGGTGCTTGTCCTTCTTTTTGCTGTGAGCACTGGTAGTGTATTCGCCTTTTCTTTCGGGCCGCCAGAGGAGAAAACAGGAGCCCCTAATGAAGGGACCTGTGCGGACGCGAACTGTCACACAGGCAATGACTTAAATGCTTCAGGCGGTTCACTGATGCTGACAACCCCTGGAACCTATGAGCCAAATCAGGTTTATGAAATTATTGTCAGTCTTGCCCGTGATGGGCAAAGTCGTTGGGGGTTTGAAATGACAGCACTTGATGGCAATGGCGCAGGTGCTGGCTCCTTTGAAACCGCAGATGTGGCAACGACGCAGTTGAAGGAGAAGGGTGGTAAGCAGTATATTATGCACACTGCTGACGGAAGCGCGCAAGGAACAAATAATGAGAACCAGTGGACCCTTAAATGGACTGCTCCTGACGCTGACATAGGACCGATTACGTTCTACGCCGCCGGCAACGCTGCCGATGGCAATTTCATACCTACTGGAGACTATATCTACACAGAACAGGCAGAATCGACACCCCCTATTCCAATAGTTGCAGGTGTGTCCTTGGAAATCGTCGGAGATACAGCACTCTCTACAATGGATACCGTTGCAGGTGTAAGTTATACCCTCAAGGTCACGAATACTGGTAATATGATGGACACGATAACGCTTGAAGCCTCAGCAGAGGTAGGCATTGAAGGGAGTGTCCTTGGAGCACTCAGCGACAGGTCGGTTGAACTTGAGGCTGGTGCAGATGCAGAAGTAACATTGAAGGTCTCAGGGGATCTTTTGACAGAACCTGGTGACTATCCCATTAGTGTGACGGCAACTTCCAAAACAGATAACACAATGACTGCTGAAGTTGCAATAACAACAACTATAGAAGTGCCTCCACCGCCTCCAACACCAGAAGTGACACCACCGCCCCCGACACCTTGGGATGTTAATGACGATGGGACTGTGAATATTCAAGACTTGGTTTTGGTCGCGAACGCATTCGGTCAGTCTGGAGAAGCCCTTAAAGGGGATGTAAACGGTGATGGGGCTGTGAATATTCAAGACTTAGTGCTTGTTGCTTCGCATTTCGGTGAAGATACGGATGCCGGTCAGTAAAATATATATTCCATAGAGGATCGCGAAAACCAAGCTTGAAACGTTTTTGTAACTATGGCCGCTTGGGCTGCCCTCTATTTTTCGCGTAAGCCTATAGAGGCTTGCGGGACAATGGGCAGGTTTCTGGTGAAACTCTTGTCCCTCTTTAAAAAGGAATACGGGATACATCAAAAACCAAGCCTGCAACACCGGCGCAGGCGACTCGAACACGAAAAGCGTCAAGTTACAAACTTCGTTACTTACCCGCAAGGAAAAATAAAACTATGGCATCTAAATATCGTGTTGGAATTATCGGATGTGGTGGTATCGCCAATGCTCACGCACGCGGCTATCAAGGTGTTGAGCAGACAGAAATTGTCGCACTTGCCGATCCAGTTCAAGTAGCTCTTGACAAATTCGCAGACACCTATGGCGTATCCGCTGAAAACTGTTATTTGGATGCGCGCGAGATGTTGGATAACGAAAACCTTGATATTGTCAGTATCGCGACGTGGCACAAACTCCATGCGCCAATGACAATCGCAGCATGCGCGCGAAGTCCAAAGGCAGTACTCTGTGAAAAACCGATGGGTGTAAGCCTCGGTGAATGTGATGAAATGTTAATCGCCGCGAATCGCAGCAGTGTCAAAGTCGTCATCGGGCATCAACGCCGCTTCAATTCCGCATGGACAGATGCACGCAACCTCATCGCTGAGGGGGCAATCGGTGAACCTCGACAAATTGTCTGCCACGGTGGTCAAGGGTTACTGAATGATTGTTCGCATCTCTTTGATATGATGCGCTATGTCATCGGCGACCCGGATCCGCAGTGGGTTATCGGTAACGTTGAACGAAAAACAGAGCGTTACGAGCGCGATATTCAGATTGAGGACCGGAGTGCTGGAATTATCGGCTTCTCAAACGGTTGCATCGGTATGCTCTTGCAGGAGATCGGTAGACCGAACTATCAGGGTGGCATTGTCTACGGGACAGATGGTATCGCAGATGTAACGGAAGGGCGCGTCCGTCTCCTCAACAATAAGGCTACAGACTGGGAAGAACGTCCCTCAGATGGCAGGGACCAGCACGTCGCACAAGCAACTGAACTGATTGAATGGATTGATGGCGGTCCTGAGCACCGCGGCGAGGCGAAACATGGGCGCGCCGCTGTTGAAATTATAATGGCGATCTATGAATCCGCACGTATGCACGAAGTCGTCCAATTACCGTTGCGGACGCATGCCAATCCACTGGATTTAATGATCGAAAGCGGAGATTTGTCTATTGAACGCCCTGGGCGTTACGACATCCGTGCGTTTTTGTTGCACGGCGAGTCAATGGAACCTGAAGGGTAAAAGTCGCTTACGAGAATTATAGAATTATGCAGATTACACAAGGGGTGACTGTCGGCTTGACAGCACTACAACGTAACAAGTTGCGCTCTGTGCTCACAACCCTCGGAATTATCATCGGTATTGCAGCGGTTGTGGCTGTCGTTTCTGTTGGCGGCGGTGCTGAACATCTTATGCTCGCTGAATTGGAACGCATCGGCGGGGCAGGACTGATTGTCTGCTTTAGGAAAGGGGAATTTCGTAGAGAGGATGGTTCCTACTACGAAAATAGGCATCCAGAATACATTGAATACGAGGATTTGGATTTTCTCCTTGAGAATTGTCCCTCTCTTAAAGCAGCGACAGCGTTGTCAGAGATGAATTTCACTGTATCGCATAAGCACGTGAATCAGTCGCTTAATATCCAAGGCGTTACACCTTTCTATGAAGAGGTTAATAACTGGTACATTCAAGCTGGCAGATTTATTTCGGAAAGTGACATGGAGCGGAGAGAACCCGTCTGTGTCATCGGTTCTGAAGTCCGCAAGGACCTGTTTGAGAGGGAAGACCCGATTGGTCTTGAATTGAGAGTCGGCGAGGAACGGTTTACTGTCATTGGGGTCATGGAGGAAAAGGGCAACAGTATGGCGAGTGAGGGATGGGATAATCGGGTGGTTATTCCCCTCACCACAATGGAAATCCGTTTTATTGGGCAGCAGAAAGGCCGGATCTACTTATGGGCACAAGCCGAGAGTTATGAAAAGGTTGAACAAGCCGTCGCTGAAATCAAAGTCGCTATGCGACAACAACACGGTGATGAAAAATATTTTGAATTTTTCACTGCTAAGGAGATTATAAAACAGGTAGGTAACGTCAGTCGGATTGTACAGATACTCTTGGGGGGTGTTGCGAGCGTTGCCTTGTTCGTTGGTGGCATCGGCATCATGAATATTATGTTGGTCTCTGTAACGGAGAGAACACGTGAAATCGGTTTGCGCAAAGCCCTTGGGGCAAAACGTCGCGACATCCTGATCCAATTCCTCATTGAAGCCATTGTTTTAAGCATTTGCGGTGGGCTTATTGGCATTTTCATTGGAAGCAGCCTCGCCTCTGTTTCCGGTTTGGTTATTTCAAAACTCATGAAGGCGAGTTGGCCCGCTGTTGTGTCTGTCCAAGCCGCTTTGATCGCATTTAGCGTTTCCGCATTAATCGGCATATTTTTTGGGCTCTATCCAGCGAACAAAGCCGCAGGTCTCACCCCAACAGAGGCACTGCGCCATGACTAAATTAGCAATCAGCGGTCAGCACGGTTTTTTCTTGCGCAAAAACCTTTCGGCAGTCAGTAAAAGAGGTTTTCGTTTAAAAATATCCTTTTTGCTTTTTGCTGACCGCTAAGAAATAAAGGAGCACGTGCTGTGTCAAATCCAACAACGAAAGTTCGCGCGGCTGTCGTCGGGCTTGGTTGGCCCGGGATGCAACATCTTAAAGGCTATACTGCCGATCCGCGTTCAGAAGTGATTGCCATCTGCGATTTAGATGAGAAGCATGTTAGGCAGGTGGCATCGGAACACAATATACCGAACACCTATATCAGTCACTTGGAGATGTTGGAAAATCAGGATATTGATGCCGTGAGTGTCTGCCTACCGAATTTCCTCCACGCCCCTATCGCTATTGACGCTTTGAACGCTAGCAAGCATGTACTTTGTGAAAAGCCTCCTGCTCGAAGTGCCCAGGAAGCAAAGGCGATGGCTAATACAGCCATCCAAAATGAAAAGACATTAATGTACGCCCTCGTGCAGCGGTTTGATGGAAGTACCCAACGACTCAAGCAGTTGATACGGGAAGGCGAACTTGGTGAAATTTACTTCGGTAAAGCGGGTTATGTCCGACGGCGCGGCATTCCTATTGGCAAGGAAGGTTGGTTTGTTGATAAAGAACGCGCAGGCGGTGGTGCTCTCATTGACATTGGAGTCCATGCGTTAGATTGTGTCTGGTGGCTCATGAATTCCCCGAGACCCGTTGAAGTTATGGGAACGTCATATACGCACTTCAAGCATCTCGTGCCTGATGACGTTAAATACAATGTTGACGATGCAACCTTTGCACAGATCCGCTTTGAAAATGGCGCGACTATTATCCTTGAAACGACGTGGGCACTGAACTTACCGGGCGACAATTACATTAAAGTGGCGGGAACGAAAGCAGGAGCAACTCTCAGTCCGTTCACCCTTTATACAGAAAAGGATGGCAAAGAGTTGG
Source organism: Candidatus Poribacteria bacterium (assembly GCA_965232545.1). Taxonomy (GTDB): domain Bacteria; phylum Poribacteria; class WGA-4E; order WGA-4E; family WGA-3G; genus WGA-3G. The sequence continues at coordinate 3,502,722 of OZ246979.1, read as the reverse complement.
ATAAGCCGCTTAACGCATCTTCGATTAACAGTTTTGACGAGGAAGTTAAACATTTCGTTGAGTGTATTGTTGACGGTAAAAAGCCTATCTCTTCAGCGGAACAGGGCATTATGCTGATGCAGATGCTTGACGGCATCTACGAATCCTCAGAAAAGGGACGATCTGTGCCTATCGCAGATTTAAGTACCGCTACCGGATGAAATCCCTCTATTTGGCGGTCCAGGTCTATCTGGCGTTTATAAAGAAATCGTTTCAGAGAAGGATGCAATATCGGGTCGCAAACCTTGCAGGCTTGACGACTAATTTCTTCTTTCTGCTGGTGCATATCTTTGTCTATACTGCTTTCTACGCAGCGCGTACCGCTCCCCAACCCCTTAGTCTGAATGAAATTATCACCTATTTCGTTCTGTGTCAGGTGTCTTTCATGCTCATGCCGCTTTGGGGGACTCGCTCTGAAGTTACAAGCGCGATTAAAGACGGCAGCGTTGCGCTCCAATTAACCAAACCTGTCGATTTCCAGGCATATTGGTTTGCCGATGAGTGCGGGAGAGCCTTTTATTTCTTACTCATGCGGGGATTTCCGACCTTCCTTATCAGCATGCTCTTCTTCAAGGTTACAATTCCGCAGCAGCCCACCGTTTTGATGGCGTTTACAGTTTCAATGCTGCTTGCTGTTTTCATGAGTAATGCTATCACGATAACAATCTTTAGCTCGGGGTTCTGGACGCTGGATACAACAGGAATTCCTGGAATGTCTTATTCCATAATCACCCTGTTTTCTGGAATGTTGGTCCCAATTGCGCTATGGCCCGAATGGTTGGCACACATCGCCAGATGGCTACCCTTTGAAGGCTTGATTGACATCCCATTTAGTATCTATTTGGGCAAGATTACAGGTATTGAAGTCTGGATTGCTATAGGCAAACAGATGGGGTGGAACCTCTTTTTTATTGGCTTGGGACGGTTTCTCTTAACCCGTGGCTTCTCGCGGTTGGTGATACAAGGCGGTTAGTAGAATAGCAGTCAGCAATCAGCAGCCAGCGGTTGGTAAAGAAGGTGTTTGCTTGGGTGTTTCTTCGTTTCAGATTACCTCTTAACGGACAGCCGACAACGAATAAAAAATGCACCATCTTTCTCTCTACTTCCATTTTGTCAAACTCCGCATCCGGTCACAGATGGAGTATCGACTCTCGTTTGTCTTTGACCTCTTTGCCCAAGCGAGCATCTCTGTCATCGATTTTTTCATGGTTGCTCTCCTCTTTAACCGTTTTAAAGAGTTAGCGGGATGGAGTCTATGGGAAGTCGGATTCCTCTACGGCATGATTGGTATCTGCTTTGCTCTTGCTGAGATGGTTGGGAGGGGTTTTGATGTCTTTCAGACACATATTGTGCGCGGCGACTTTGATACAGTTCTCATCCGTCCTCTTGGCACTTTCTTTCAAGTGTTTTCGCATGAATTCCTGCTTCGTCGGTTAGGGAGAATCGCACAAGCCTTGGTTGTATTCCTTATTGCCAATTCGCAGATAACTATATCATGGTCACTTACCAAAGTGGGGTATCTGTTGATTTCGTTGGTAAGCGGGACCTGTTTTTTTGTTGGTCTCTTCGTAATCGGCGCGACAAGTTGCTTTTGGACTGTCCAATCCATTGAGATTATTAATATCTTCACGAACGGCGGCGTTTTCATGGGAAGTTACCCATTTTCCATTTATCGATGGTGGTTTCGACATTTTTTTACTTTTATTGTTCCATTGGCGTGTGTTAACTATTTCCCAGCTCTCTTTCTGCTCGAAAAAATTGGATCATCAGGAGGTTCACCAATTGGTGTCCTGTTAGCACCGGGTGCCGGTTTTCTGTTTCTCGGTATCACCATGTTATTTTGGAGATGGGGGGTCTTGCACTACCAAAGCACGGGGCACTAATTTATTGGGTTTCGGTTTCCCCGCTCTCTACTACGCTTACAAATAGGTTCTCGGTTATTAGGTCTTTCTTAAAGTCGGAACCGTAGTCCGTAACGAAGTAGAGGACGGATTTGAGAAGCGGACTACAAAGACACTAATGACCGCTATTTCTCCACAAGGTAAGTTTAACACTCCCCCGTCAAATCCCCATGCTTTAGTTTGCGGGATGTAGACGGCGTTTAGGTTTGTCGTAAAAATAAACTTGATAATCTAATCAAAATAGGGTATAATATGCTATACACTCTCATAGAAAGGTAATATATTATGCCACTGAAAATCGCGAATAAAAAGCGTGATTACCGGACAACGAACAAAACACTCTATAGTTGTCAATATCACGTGATTTGGTGTACCAAGTATCGTCGTAAGGTTTTGGATACACAGATACAAGGGCGTCTCAAACAACTCATACGCGAAAAACAGGACGCGTATGCGTATGAAATCCGCGAGGTTGAAACACAACCTGAACATGTCCATTTGCTGATTGAAATACCGCCACGACATTCTGTTGATAAAATTGTTGGTAAAATCAAAGGCTATACGGCTAAAGTTTTGCGAGAAGAATATCCGTCATTAAAAAGTCGTTTGCCGTCGCTATGGACACGTTCAAAGTTTGTCAGCTCCTGTGGTAGCGTAACGCTCCAAGTGATAAAAGACTATATTGAGGGTCAAAGCGGTCAATGAGAAAAGCCTACAAGTTCAAACTCCAGAACCAATCGAACACCGTTAGAATTGGTAATATGATTGATGATATGTGGCAGATACACGTTCATATCATGCGTCTTGATCGTAGGTATCACCACATGTTTGGTAAAAACATATCAATATCTCGGCTAAATAAACACGTTGCTAAACTAAAGAAAACATCCCACCCCCATTGGAAAGATTTGCCGAGTCAAGTTGTTCAAGACGTTGTGTTACGTTACGGCAAATCTCGGGACGCTTTTTTTGATAACATAAAAGCGCGTAAAGCGGGTGAAACCACACGTAAAGTCGGTTTCCCGAAGATAAAACCCCGCCATAAATACAACTCCATGACGTTTACCCAAGCAGGCTACACACTTGAAGAGAATCGTATCAAAATCAATTGCATAGAGACAGGGTTCTCTTTTCATAAACACCGTGAAATAAACGGTGTCATCAAAACGATCACACTCAAACGCGATAGGTGCGGTGATTATTGGATATGCTTTTCGTGTGAGAATGTTGAAGATTCCGAACCGAAACCCAAGACGGGTCAGAGCGCAGGATTTGATTACGGAAACAAAACATTCCTCATCAGCGACGCAGGCGACAAGATAGCATCTCCGCAGTTTTTCAAACAATCCCTCAGGACGTTGCAATCTCTCAACAAGGCACTGAGTCGCAAAGTCAAAGGTTCTAACAATTGGTATCGTGCGTGTCGTGCGTTGGCAAGGCACCACAGAAAAGTTGCCCGACAAAGAGAAGATTGGCAATGGAAACTTGCTGACGAACTTTGTACAGCGTTTGATACGCTTTGCTTTGAGACTTTGAACCTTGACGGTATGAAACGCCTCTGGGGACGCAAAGTCTCCGACCACGCCTTCTACCAGTTTTTGCAGATATTGGCACAAAAGTGTGCAAAGCATGGCAAAAAGTTTGTGCAAATCAGTCAATGGACAGCAACGACAAAACCTTGCTCCGATTGTGGATACCACAACAAAGACCTCTCTCTTTCAGATAGACAGTGGACATGTCCCGAATGTGGTTCACACCACGACAGAGACGTAAACGCTGCTATCAATATCAAACGGGCAGGCTTGGCTGCCTAAAGTGGAGCGACACTCAGACGGTGGACTCTCAGAGAAAACCGCAGTCGCGAGGAAGCACAAGCCCCACGCTTTAGCGTGTGGGTACCATTGACAAGATGATTGAAGTTGACAACCTTAGCAAAATTTTCAAGGTCTATCATCATCGCAAAGGATTTTTCGGGAGTTTTGTGAATCTCTTTTCTCGCAAACACCGCGTGGTCCAAGCGGTGGACGGGGTCTCCTTCACCGTAGCACGTGGGGAAATCGTCGGGTATTTGGGACCAAATGGTGCTGGAAAGTCAACAACTATCAAAATGCTGACAGGCATTTTGGTGCCGACATCGGGCAGCGTGACCGTGAATGGATATATCCCACATCGTCAGCGAAAAGAAAACGCTAAACACATTGGGGTCGTGTTTGGGCAAAGATCGCATCTGTGGTTCGATTTACCCGTTCAAGAATCATTTGAGTTGTTGCAGCGTATCTATCGGATTCCAGAGACGCAATACCGCTATAACGTGGAGATGTTTGATGAGTTGCTCAATCTTGGCGATTTTTTCCGGACACCTGTTCGTCAATTAAGCCTCGGTCAGCGGATGCGTGCCGACATTGCCGCTGCCCTGCTCCACGATCCGGATGTGCTGTTCCTTGATGAACCAACGATCGGTTTGGATGTCGTTGCCAAGGCGCGTATCCGGCAGTTTATCCAGAAAATTAACGTTGAAAGAGAGGTCACGGTCGTGCTGACAACACACGATTTAGATGACGTCGAAAAACTCTGCAAGCGTGTGATTCTCATCGACAATGCCCGTCTCTGTTTTGACGGGGAACTCGCCACACTTCGGCGTTTACTTTCAACGGAACGGCTTTTGACTGTTGATTATGCCGAAGCGTATCCAGATGTCAGTATTCCCAGCGCACACATTGTGTATCAGGAGGGGGCTCGCGTGCAGTACCGATTTTCCCCAGAAGAGATTAGCACAGCGGATCTCATCGGTGTAATCCTTCAGCGATTCAAAATTGTAGACATATCCGTTCAGGAACCTGATATTGAAGAGTTAATCAAAACCGTTTACGAGGACAATCTCACGCTTGAACGTAAATTGACGGAGCCGATATCTTCAGATACACAGGCAAATTGACTTGACAGACCTGAAATCTATAAGGTAAAATGTCTGAATGAGTTTTGGCGAACCGATATAGTTATGGGTTTGTCTTATTAGTTGTTGTGTAACGCCTAAAGGTGTGGGCTCATCTGCGTATTTCGCCTACCTTGTTGCGCATAATGAGAAAGGCACCTATAGAAAATAGGTGCTTGCAAAACGAAACCTTATTTCTATAACCAAAAGGAGAAATTAAAAATGCGTCTAAGGAATATCAGAATAATCTGTGTACTCGCTGCACTCCTGACAGTGTTCTGCTATGTGACAGCGGCTGATGCACAAGATTTCGTAACCGATGGACTCGTTGCTATATATACGCTCAATGAGGCGGATATTGACGGCAAGACTGTCAAAGATATCTTCGGTGGCAAAGATGCAAAAATCGAAGGCTCTCTCAAATCCGTCGAAGGTGCGACCGATGGCACTGGAGAGGCGTTGGAGTTTGAAGGCGACAGTTACATCGAAATCCCAGCGATGGGTGAGTTTGAGCATGTGAGTATTGAATGCTATGCGCTTGAAGGTCAATTTGCTGGCATTCAAGGCATCGTTTCGACATGGCAATGGGCGGCTGGCAAAGTCCACTTCAAATTTGAGGGAAACCAGATCCAGGTTCATAAGAACGACGGTGTTAAAATTCGTTTGGATGCTGAAACCGAAAGATGGTATCACATCATTTACACCAGCAATACCAAAGACAATGAGTTGAAACTCTATGTTGATGGTGAATTGGTTGACGAAGGGAATGCCGGCGGAACCCCTGAACTGATGGACGAACGCCGTATCGGTAGCGAACACGACGGTAGATTCCTGATCGGTATGATTGATAACGTCCGTATTTATGACCGGATTCTTGACGAAGACGAGGTTGCACAGAATTTTGAGTCGCAGAGCGATCAATTACCTGTGGAACCTGCTGGCAAACTCTCGGCGACTTGGGGCTACCTCAAGGCATTGAGAAATTAAAATAGTGGGAGGGATTTGTAATCCCGATGTCTTTGCGCATTCAGAAAGCGGTTATTCCTATTGCTGGATACGGGACACGCCTTTTCCCCGCAACGAAAGCCGTGCCAAAAGCACTCTTTCCAATTGTCGCTCAGGATGGTATCGCAAAGCCGATCATTCAGTTGATTATTGAGGAAGCGTTAACGGCAGGTGTGGAAGAGGTGTGTCTCGTTGCCCAACCCCAGCAGGTCGAGCCGATTGCCGACTATTTTTCTGGTACCGTTGCGGACGCGATTCGAGAAAAGGCGGAATTAGCAGCACAGGCGGATCGGTTAGAGGAAATTGGCGAACGGATGCATTTCGCAATTCAGGCAGAGCCGGAAGGCTTCGGACACGCCATCTATTGTGCAAAGGATTTCGCCGCTGGCGAACCTGTCATGATCCTGCTTGGTGACCACCTCTATATTTCCGAGTCGAGTGTCTCTTGCGCTAAACAATTGATAGATGTCTACACACAGGTTGGACAATCTGTCACGAGTCTTGATCTCTGCCATGAGAGTGAACTCTCGCTCAACGGCATCGTTCACGGTAGTCCTTCCACTGAATCCCCAAGAGGCTTTACATTAGCACAAATCTCCGAAAAACCGACGGTCGAATTTGCGCAGGAGCATCTTCGCGTTGAAGGAATTCCAGAGAAACAGTATCTCTGCAACTTCGGCATCGATCTCCTTAACCCTCTCCTCTTTGATATTCTCGACTATAACTATAGACACCGAATTGTGACGCATGGCGAGATTCAACTGCGGGATGCAATGTCGGAAGTGATAAAACGGGAAGGCATGTACGGGTATCGCGTCGCAGGTCAGCGTTACGATACGGGAAATCCCCAGGATCTGCTGAAGACCATAAATGCCTTTGGTCTCCAGGGTCCCTATCAGAGTGTCTTAATCTAAGGTTTCCCCAACCGCTAACGCAATAATTTCTACATCCTGAGATGCCGTCAACTTACGGAGTTCTTCGGGCGTTCCTGTCAATAGTGGGAAAGTCCCATAATGGATCGGAAGAATCGCTGGAACATTGAGTAATTGCGCGGCATAGGCGGCTTCACGCGGTCCCATCGTGAAATGGTCGCCGATGGGAAGCAACGCAAGGTCGGGTTGGTAAATCTCACCGATAATCCGCATATCTCCGAACACGTTCGTATCCCCGGCGTGGTAAATTTTGTAACCGTTCCCGAATTCAATCACGTAGCCTGCGGGTTCACCCAGATAAACTGTCGTACCGTTTTCCTCTGTGAAACTGCTACTATGGTTTGCTGAGACCATCGTTGCTTTCACGTCGCCGACAGTGACAGTGCCACCCTTATTCATGCCAATTGTGTTCTCAACGCCTTGTTTACCAAGCCATCCTGCGATTTCAACGATAGACACAACTGTCGGCGTATGTTTTTTCGCCAGCGGCACCGCGTCGCTAATGTGATCGGCGTGCCCGTGCGTTATGAGGATAGCATTGAGACTGTCGAAAGTCTTGAGCGCATCAGGACACACTGGGTTGTTGGTTACCCACGGGTCTATGAGAAGCGTTTGTCCGTTTGCTTCGATTTTAAAGGTGGAGTGTCCGAGCCATGTCAGGCGGATGCCGTTGTTAAGCTGCATTGAGGATTTCCTTTAGTCTTTGGGCGATGATTTCTACCTCTCCGGGCATGAGCGTTTGTCCATTGATGATGACACCCTCTTCCCCTGATCCAGAAATGTCAATGGAGGGTTCACCTTCTACGAGTTGCTGAAGGATTTCGTTCCGTGTAATGCCGAGCTGCTCCGCATTAAATCGGATTTCGGTACGGGGCATCGGTTGTCCGGCTTCGGAGGGGAAGATACGATGTACTGTAATGCCTTGGATGTCCGAAAACACTTCGTCGTAGTAAGTAACCTGATCCTCGTAGGATTGTTGTAATTTGTCGTGATCCTGACCCAAGTACCATTCGACAGCAGCGAGTAGCCCTACCAGTTCTTCTTTCCCGACCTTCATTCCCCTGCCGATAAAAGGGTGTGGTGGTCCGTTGAAGGCGATAGCATCAATTAACGCTTTTTTCCCGACGATTAACCCACTACTCTGCGGTCCGCACAAGCCTTTTCCACCACTAAAAAGTACCAAATCAGCACCCATCTGAGTGAAACGCCAAAGGTTTTCTGGTGGTGGTAACTGTGCAGCGGCATCAACAATGAGGGGGATGTTGTGCTTTTTGGCAATTGAGATGGCTTCTTCATAGGAGACCCAGAGATGTTCTCTACTGGGGTTTGCGAAGTAAAAGATTGCGGCGGTCTTCTCCGTAATGGCGTTTTCTAACTCGTCAGGAGTTGTCTCACGGTCATCGCCTATCTCCACCATAGTGATACCGACTTGCCGAACGGCATAATCATATCCGACACGACCATGACGATGCACAATAACTTCACTTTTCATTGACGCGTCAAGATGAGGCAATTTTTCGCGCTTGTCAGGGTCAAGTCCAGTGATACACGCCGCAGTGCTGAGTGTCAAGGCAGCAGCGGCACCACAGGAGACATACGCCGCTTCGTTATGGGTGAGTTTCGCAATCTCTTCCCCGACCCGTTTTTGGAGTTCAATGATGTCTACAAAATGCTTGGCGGCATCTGCCATCGCCGCGACAACTTCAGGCGGCATAATCGAACCACCGAGCCGTGTGAGCGTTGCGTTGCCATTGATGACTGTAGAGATGCCTAAGCGTTTGTAAATGCTCATTTTTTATAGAGGTCAGCAGTCAGGGCGGGTTGCTACGCAATCCTTTCCGCAAGCAGTAAAAAGGTTTTCATTTAAAAATATCCTTTTCTTGCTAATGAAAACTATTTACCCAACCTCTTCACCGTCTAATTTACCGACGTGGAGGTCGATCTCATCGCGCGATTCAATCTTGTCTACCTTACCGTCTGCCATGTGGAAGATGCGGTCGGAGACATCTAACATCTTGTGGTCGTGCGTTGCAGTGATGATGGTTACGCCGTTTTCAGCATTGAGTCGACGGAGCAAGGCGATGATTTCGAGTCCGGTTTTAGTGTCTAAGTTTCCCGTCGGTTCATCGGCGAGAACAATCGCAGGGTCGTTCGCAAGCGAACGTGCGATTGCGACACGCTGTTGTTGTCCACCAGAGAGCTCCAACGGCTTGTGTTGCACGCGGTCACCCAATCCAACGAGTGTAAGGAGATCTACACCTTTCTCTCTGCTTTCGTCTGCGCTCATACCGGCGAAAATCATCGGGAGTGAGACGTTTTCGAGTGCCGTCATAACAGGAATGAGGTTAAACGATTGAAAGATATAACCGATCTTGCGACAGCGGAGCCATGCGAGTTCGTACGCGTCAAGTTGCGCGATGTCCACCTCGTCAATGTAAACTCTGCCTTCGGTCGGTTTGTCTAAGCCACCAATCATGTTGAAAAGTGTCGACTTCCCTGAGCCAGAGGGACCCATAATAGAGATATATTCACCGCGCTGGATTTGGAAATTAACACCGCGGAGAGCATCCACGGTCTGCGTTCCCATTTCATATCGCTTGATGAGGTTCCTGACGCGAACTGTATTTTCCTTCGGAAGAATGCGTTGGAACTTGTCTGGCGTTTCGGCGAGAATTGCACTCACATCGCCGATTTCTGTTGGGATGTTCATTTTTTTCTCCTATTTTACCTAAATTTCCGATGAAGGCACGGATTATCGTCTCTGCAAGAATCCAAAGAGTCCTGATTTTTCAGGTTCGGGTTCGGGCATTACGGGGGCATTCTGTTGAGGGTTAGGAATGGCGAACCCTATGAAATTCCGTTTGCCAAGTTGTTGCATAAACGTAAAGAGGGACGTTTCCGCTTCTTTCCGAGTCAATTGGTACTGGTTTTGGACTCCCTTTATAATCTGTGAAATGGTATGCTTACCGTCGCACATCTTCCACACATACGTTCCGATGGAATCTAATACAATAACTCTTTTATCGGGGAGCATAAAAAGTTTGCTGGCGAGTCGGGTCCAGAGTTTGTCTTTCTGTGGAACAACGAGCGAGGCTTCGCCTTTGTCATCTATCTCCCAGTTTATCAACTGGTTCCGAACAGGGAACGACTTCATGATCCGAGTCCGATCCATATCCGGGCGTTTCTTAAGTTTGAGAGCGTACAGAATTCTGTTTAGCATCTGTTTATAATAGCAGTTAGCAGTCAGCCATCAGCGGTCAGTAGAGAGTTGGCGAGTTGTAGCGTTTTCTTCAACTTTAGGCACTTTGAAACTTTAGTACATTTTACAATTTCCCAAGACTGAAAGCCGAAAGCCGATTGCTGATAGCCATTCTCAGTGGCATGCAATACTTTCAGCAACCTTTTGAACGGTCGAACGTGCATCGGTACTGCCGATGGATTGGATAACATAGATACGGTTGGACTGATTACATTGCCATAGATGAAATACAAGTGCTGTCCTTTTGGATAACTTATCAAACATCAACACGGGACTGAATGGCACACCATCATAGAGCCGCGTCTGTTCCCCAATAAGCGTCAGGCGTTCATCCGCCGAATCTGTATCGGATGTTACTTCAAACCCATAGCCACGAATGGCTTTTGCGTATTTGGCGCGAAACCATGCCTCTAATGGATTTTCGGCATCTTTATGGTCGCTCAGCATCACTTCTGCTGGTCCGTATCGCTCTACACTCAGTCGTCCTTTGTCGGGGACGGGGTTTTTGCTTGGGTGTTTCCCCAAGGTTACCTCGCCTCTACGATCTTCTATAGAACCATTATTTCGTAGGCGACTGCTTGCCAGTTTCGCAAGCCTTACTGCACTCTGAAAGCGAACAGGCTTTGCAACGAAGGCAAACAACAGGTAGCCACTGAGCAGTTTCTGACTTTCCAACTTGTATTCTTTCGGAACCCCTAACTTAAGTCCGTAAGCACTCCAGAGCGTTAGGGGTGCGTCCCTGCGGTCTGTAATTGATTTGAAAATCCGAAGAACCGTGGGTCGCCAATTCTCCTTGAGCCGTCCCATCACCTGTACGATTGTAATTCGTTTCCCAGTGTGAAAAATCAGCCCATTCGCACGAATACTCCCCTTCCAACTGAAACCGAGAACGGTGCGTCCATCAAAAAATTCGTCTTCTTTGATGAGAGTAACGTTCCGGCGGAAGGAGAGTTCGGTGCCCTTCTTATAAGTCTTGCGAATCAACTTGAAGTATTCGTCAAGCGTCGCATGAAGGTCTGGCTTTTTGCGTCGGGTATGCGCCCACTTGAGTTCAAGACGAGGCATCTCTGCATCGTCGAGTCGGAGATATCCTGTTTTCTGATCTCCGCTGAGTCCGCTAAGTTCCCATGTCGTAGGGATTTCGAGTTGTATGCCTGCCCAGCCAAAAAGTGTCCAGTCCATTTTTTTGTAGTTATCAGTTATCAGAAGAATCGCTATCGGTTTCCATCAGCCATCAGCCATCAGCCATCAGTTAAAACGCAAGCGTTACAGAACGCCTCTTTTCTGACCGCTGATTGCTGACCACTGACGGCTATTAAAACGGTTTGACGATCACGGCTTTAGAGACCAGGGCTATTGCGACAGTTCCCATACCGATCAGACCGACGCCGCAGGCAAACCCTGCCGCAAGTACCGGATTGAACATGTACCAACGCCGCATCCCAAATCGCTTGATCATGTAGAACCGCCCGATAATTGCACCGAGTAATCGGGCAACCATGCTTCCCGGATCCGCGCCGATGCCACCGACAATACCGTAGAACCACATTGAGGGTAGTTTAAATACCCACAACATTCCATAGATTGCAAGGCTTCCCGTAAATCCAGCAGCGATGTAATCCCCCCGAATTGCTTGAAGCATTTGGCTATTTCCATCCCGCAGCGACGTTTTCCAGAGACACTCATTTGTGGCGTTAATGGGCCACATCATCTGTGCGAATGGATATTGGGCACTCGGGATAGGTGCAATCTTCCAAATAAAGTGAAGCACCACAATTCCACTGACAAGTAGGATCGGCATAATTAGTAGTGTGCCAGCGAGGTTTGAAGTGAAGGTAGTTCCTGTCAATTCGAGGACTCGCCAACTCTGCGTGCCGCGTCCATAATCTTCGTCTGGGAGTGGCGCGAACCAGATATCTACCTCTTCATAGCGGCTCAAAATAAAGGTAATTTCGTGTAGATACGGTATCTCAAATAGGTCGCGCCCCAATACACCGAAGGTCCGTGCGGTAATATACGAATTGATCGGTGTATACAGGAAAGCATAACCTAACAAGAAACTCAACGGGAAATTCGGGACCATCCAGTGAATGAGCCATACAAATCCACCCATACCGAGGAGCCACATTAATCCCATCAACCATATCGGGAAATCACCACGGTTCGGAGGCGGAGCGAAGGAACCGCGTTCGCCTGCGGTTTTCTGAGCTCGCCGCATTTTAAAGAGCATCGGAATCGAAGCCGCCATACCTGCGATGGCGAAGCTAAAGGATTTTCCCATGCCGGCACTCTGCCAGAAATCCAGTCTGTTGAACAACTCGACACCACGAACATCCAAACCCGGAGACCACTGGTGGAGAATCTCATACCGGTAAAGGATTTGTGGGTTCAAGACAAATTGCGTCGCCATTGCGGCAATAAATTCTGTCATTACAATTGGAAACGGTAACACGAACCCGAAGAGCATTTGTCCAAAGTCGGTTCGGAGGGCGAAAACACCCGTTGGTGCGAAGCCTTCTATACTCTGTGTGAAATCTATCCACGGGATCTTCAGAATCTGAATCGGCTGACTCATCATGACACCGGTGAGTGCAGGCACACCGATGTAAAGGAAGCCCCAGATAAGTCCTGCCATTGAGCCAATAGAAAAAACCCGCCAGCGCCACGTCTCTTCTTTACCTGTCGTTTCTGCGAGTGCTGTTGCCCCCTGGGCACTAATCGGTGCCATCGGATATGGGAGTCGCTCGAGGTCCGCCGTGAGCCGGAACAGAATATACTGTCCGCTGACAAAACGCAGGGTACCCAAGAGTTTTCCTATGAGATAGATACCGATAGGCAGGAACCAGTCTGGATGTATCAGACTTCGCGTGAGCACGCCGACGGAATCGCCTGCGGGTACAATCCACTCTGGAATCTTATCCGCGATTTCGTAGGATGCCGCCTGCGGGGTGTTAACAAAGTAGGCGTACCAGATAAAGTTCCGGTACTGAAGCCCACTTCCGACAGCTGCACCTGTTAACCCGAGGAGCATATAAAGCTCCTGTCGCCGGGCAGTTGTAAAGGAACGCCGCGCGAGTTCGGTAAATAGAATAACGGCAACCCAAGGTGCTGCACCAGCACCGGATTCACCGGATACATAACTCAGATAGATGGAACCCGGCATCATCAGCAAGCCAACGAAAAGTGCTCCAATGAACACCTTAACTGTTAGTCCTGACTCAAAGGTACGAATACCGCCTTCAATGTCGTATCGCTGTGCCCAAGCTTGCCATTCATCTGCTTGTGATACTCTTTCTCTCGCCAAATTGAGTGCTCTCCTTCCATTAGTCATCGGTTATCGGTTATCAGTTATCGGTAGAAATTGGCTTTCTGACGACCGATAACTGATGACTGACAACTAATTCTTACTCTTCCCCTGATTCTTCGGTGTCGCCGGTGTCTCGTAGTTCTTCCCAGAAATGTGCACAGAAAATACCAACTGTCAGCACAAGAGCTGAGAACATCTGCCATTGCCAACGTCCTTTAAGGGCGAAAATACTGAACAGCCATAAGAAGGTGCCAATGATGATAATAAGACTTGCTAATTTTTCCATTTTTAACTATGGTCCTCTGAGCATCGTTCTGTATGGGCTGGCGTTACTCAGCCCTGGTTACGCATTGACTGCGCATTTCACGATGATTAATAGTTTCAAAAACCTTAATCTGCCGGGGTCGGTACGGGATCCATCTGTGCTGTTTCTTCGTCCACCCCGTCTGTGCCTTCGGTTCTTCCGCGTTCATGAAACTCTGCCCTGATATCAACGCTAAACGTCCGCCAGATCAAAAGCTGTTTCCGCAGTAAGTTCAGGAACCGTCGGTTAACTCGCTTCCAAGAGGCAATCTCACCACTCTCGCGATGCACATCCAACGTGATTTTGTAAAGATCCTCTTCTTCACCACCCACCGGGGATGTGACAAACTGAATAGACTGGCTCACACCCAAGTCATAAGGTGCCAACCAAACCATCATCCCGATCTGATAGGAATCTTCAGTTTCCAATTGACTAAACGCAACTTGGTCTGTGTAGAAATCACTGGCGGATTCGTCCGCATGCGCCTCGAAATAATCTCGCATAAAGACGTTCAGACCGAGTGCCTCTTCTTCAAGAACGGTGAAAGGCAGGTTGAAATGCCATACGTCGCCTTCAGGTTCCGGGAGTTTCCATTTACGTTCAATATCGGGAACAGCCATCCGTGAGGCTTTGATCGCTGGGTACAGCGTACTCAACAGCACGACGATCATGACGATAATCGTTGCAACAACGGTCGACATTGACGAATAGTTGAGTGTTAACCCAGCAAGCCAGCCGAAATGCACAAGGGTTGTTGCTATCGCTTGTCCCATGAGATAGCCTAACACCGCACCAACGATCGCGTATACGCATGCCTCTGCCAGGAAGAGGAAGGCGATATGCACAGGTGCGAGTCCGACGGAACTGTAAATACTGATTTCTCGGACCCGTTCATAGACAGCACCAAGCATGGTGTTAAGAACAATAAGAGCCGCAATAAGGATCGGTACAAACAAGTTACCCATCCCGCTGAAACTCGTCATTCCGATACTACTGTAGAGGTATGTATCTTTATCACGCCCCACGAAGAAGTCAAGAGCAATGCGGTTCATAAGCGGTGCCATGATGAGATCCAACTTATCTATTGCCTCTAATAATTGTGGGTCGTCCTCTCTCGGTTCCATGTTAACAGCAACGCTTCGGAGCGTCCCGCCTTGGTTCATGACCACCTCGTATGGTAGGATGGCGACACTGTCTGGTGTGAGATGGAGGTACTTCTGTAATTCACCTTCAAGCGTCTCATCACCGGTGGCACCGCGGCTCCGCTGCTGTTGCATTAACTGATAATCAACAGGTGTAAGTTCTTCTCCATCGTTATCGGTGAGGTCCTTGAAGCCGATACCCAGGACACCGACGACGGTAAAGTCCGCGCCGTAGACAGAAACGGTAGCTTTCCCCATATCGCTTTCGGTGATCTTGAGCAACTCTGCCATCCCTTTGGGTAGCACAATAGCGTAGGGCCACTCTGTCGGCCATTCGTCAGCATCTGCAGGGTCAAACCATTTTCCGTATTGAAGGTATCTGTTGATGCCACTGACACCGGGTTCGGACTCGTTCATGCCCACGAGCATGTTTGCAGCGAAAGTCAATGCTTCACCCGTGAGTTGGTGCGTCGGCGGCGATGGATCTGCTGGGTTTTCCGTACGTGTGAGCTGGACAAACGATTGGTCACCAGTTCCTGACGATTGATACCATGCCCGCGGGGCGACGATATTCCGGACAACCAGTAGGGATTCTTCGTCTACCTGTTCAATAAAGCCCCCTTCTTCTAAATCCCTGCGTGCTTCTGCGATGTCAATCGGTTGCTGCCCTTGCTTGGTTAAGAGTTCGTTCTTCCGTTGAAGAAGTCGTTCTAAAGCCGTAAGTGTGATTTGCGTCTTTTGCATGTCGTTCAGCACGGAGGTAAGCACCGGTTCCTCAAGTGGACGCCAATACTGGTCACGAATCAGGAGTCCGGTATAGCGCGGTGTCACTTGCGGGAGGCTCGTCCTATTCGGGTGCATAAACGTCCGCACGGAGGTAAACGATATAACAGTAAAGGTAAGGATTACCAACGTACAACATGTCAGGATCGTTCGCCCTTTTCGCTTCCGCATGTTGGAAATACCTAAGCTAAATGCGGCAGCACTCGCACTCAACCTACCGACATCGGCTTTATAAACCTTACTGCCCTCTTGCCGGATCTTTTCGAGTTGCTCCTCGAATTTTCGGACAATGATACTGATGACAATGACCGTCAATGCAAGCACTACGAACGCGATCAGGATAATCACAGGTGTGGTGGTGATCTGGAATGCCGGGTGAACTTGGCTTAGGAAGAAAAATACAAGTAAAAAGATACCGAATGATCCCAAAATCTGCTTGTGGATATTCGGGAATCCGAAAATGAGTCGCTCCATAAAGTATGCGAACGGCATAAGTAAAGCAAGATAGAACATTACACCGTTAACGACATCGTTACCGGTCTGTTTAACATCCGGATATGCCCGCGATTCGTAGCCCCATGCCGCACGGGCGAGTTTGAGGGCTTGTTGATAGTCGCTTTGGAGTAATTCAGTCTCGGCGCGTGCGAGGTAATCGTTCGCAAATTGATGGAGTTTATCAAGTCGGTCACTGGAGATACCAAACCGTTTATAAAGTCGTGAACGGTTCTCATCGAGCCACCACATATCCCGGACAACAACGTACGGAGTGAGACGAATCTGCCCGTTTTCTCGGACGACAAATCCTTCACCCGTGTAAAGCGTCGGATTCTTCATACCGCTCTTTGTTGCTTTGATGAGAAGAAGTCGTTTACCGATCTGTCCGTATGCCATCCCGACTTTAATACGGGTGTTAGGTTCACTATACACGAGGGCAATGGGTTCAGCTGCAGACACACCTTCTTGCTGCCACGGTTTAGACATCCCGAACTTCTCCGGCGAACTGTCGGTAAGAGCGTCATAGACTTCGAGTTCCCGTAGCGTCCGAAGATACCGCTGATCTACCAAGTCGTAGATGGTTGTGGATACACAGGGGAATGTAACGACACGACAACCGCGCCTGCGGGTATTAATGGGAACTTTATTCGGCAGTAATTTCGCACCGTAATTCCCTAAATCTGGGGCATAGACGATGTCCCCTGAATCCTTGTCAAGGATGTATGCTTCCACTTCCTGTGCACCACCAAGACGGCGTGTGGCTCTACCTTCCATGGCTAACCCGGCAACTTCAAAGTTTCCCTTGTTGTCGCCCATCACAAACAGGTCACCACGAACACCCATCATAGTTTTATGTTTTCTGCGGAGCGTCAAGATAGGATAAGGCACCGGTTTATTCGGGAGTGCGGACTCCCGCGCGTCAAATTCAACGACATCCCCGAAAAGGTTGCAGTAGAAATTTCCCACACGTGCAGCGGTGGGCATTTCTTCGTCCCGAAGTGCTTGTATAAGTAATGAGGCTAATGTCTGTGCTTGCTGATGGAGATTGCCGCCTTCACGCAGATCAACGCGTTCAATCGTATCAAGGGGTGTGTCCGTTAAAACGCGGGCATCCTCAATGGTCGCGAAAGCGATTCCGGTTTTTCCAACGAGCGTTGCAACCTCGCTGTCAAAAGCGATCTTACCGGGGATATAGGTTTTCCAAGTCTTTCCGCCGCTTGCGGAGATGGCGTTAACGAAATTTGACTCGCCACCGAGGCCCGCGATTGAAATGAGCGTTTTAATATCCTCAATTTCTTCATCGGAGAAAGTGTCCGGATCTTCGTGTCGAAGTTGGAGCATTGCATCCAACTGTTCACGTGTACGGATGTTGTTCTTTCGATTCTTCTTGGCAGTGCGAACATCATTTCGGATGAAACGCTCGACCTCCTTACGGATGTAATCCATATCCTTGAGCATATCCTCGGAGGGTTCACCTTGATTGCGCCACTGCTCAAACTGCATTTTCATCAGTCGACTCACGCCGCTGAGATCGGTGAGTTTGTTAAAGTGCGAACTCAGTAGCGTTTCAAGCGTCTTTCCTTCAAGGGCGGCTTTATCAGAGATCCCATTAGCAACTGTCCATTGACGTGCCATAACGGCTTGTCGAATTTGGTCATCTGTCCACTGCCAAAGTTTGCGGACACGGACACCAAAATCAGCGTCTTCGGCGTAAGAGGCGAGTTTATTACCGATGCTTGCAAACTCGCGACGTAATACAAATTCGGGTTGCTGATCGTAGAACCATCCCTTGTTGAATACCCCGAACTGGTTCGATTGTGAGGAGAGGTCAATGCTAATATAGAGGGAAGTGTAATACCGGTTAAACAGGTCTTGAAGTGCAATAGCCGCCTCGATTTGTCCGAGTTTCCGATTGTATTCATTGGTGTCAATACGTAACATCTTTTCGATGCGACTTTGAATGTTACGGAAACGTGCGTTGCGGAGTGTCAACATGTTATCGCGTAGGAGCACTTTAGTCTCCGCATCCAAATCGGTATCTAATGTGGGCAACCGTTTAACGAGGTTTCCGAGTGCTACGATATCTGTGTCCGCACGCTTTTTGACGATATCTAACAGCTCTTTTTCGTTAATATGTGATGAGATACGAGAGCGTAGCGAAAGTATCTGTTCTACTTCATCGTCTGATAGGTAGTTTTCCAAAATGAGGCGTTCTTCATCCAAGTATACCCGCCCTAACGTTTCGGCTGTCGCGATTAAGTTCTGGATACGTGTCTGTTCCAATCGAGCGTTCCGAAGTGCAATTTCAAAGATACCTTGTTTATCTTTGAGAAGATCTGCTATCAATATAGCGACATCAACAGGGTCTTCAGATTCGTTTAATCGCTGTCGAAGTTGGGTATCAATGGTGTTGAGACGTTCTATCCCAGCTTTCGATAAAAACTTACCGCCATAAATCAGGGAATCCCCGCTTGGTCTCCCCATCGGTGTTTCCTTGAGTTTCCGAATGCTATCTTTAATATCGTCTTCAACGGGTTGGCTGTCAGGTATTTGTGCCAGGACCTTTTCAAGTAGTTGGATCTCTCGCTGGATCGCGATTTCTTGGGTGTTGTTGGCGTCGCGTAAAACACTGCGTGCTTCTTTGGCTTTGTTGAGTGAATGTAAATCGAGATGCCGGTCGAGTATCTTCTCAGGTGTCCACATCAGCGCGAATTTGCGTTTATCGCTCATCTCCCAGTTTGCGAGGGTTTGATTAAGCAACTCGATATCGGCGATGAGTTCTTGCGGAAGGTCTTCCGGTATTAGGATTTGCCAGTCTGAACCCTGTTCCACCGGAATAAGGTATGCGTCATTTGGGTGCGTTTTATATTCGTCGGTGCTGCCGGTCTCTATCGCGTGAATGAGTTTTTTTACTGCCCATGTGTCAAGACGGGCAATCGGTAGCCCGAGCGTTTCGATTAATTCGCGCTGCGCGGTTCGACTGGTATCGAGCGCGACAGCACGAACCTTAGCTAACCTGCTGACAATATCTCGGAGGAAATGCGTCGTTTGCAGAGCCTCTTTCTTCGAGCGGGCAAGATTTGCTAACAAACGACTCTTCTCTTCGCCTGTGAAGCCTTGTTTTTCACGTTTTCGATTCCGATCTGTCTGCTTCTTCTGGCGTTCTGAAAAGTCCCGCTGTTGCTCCGTGAGGGATTCAATTTCAGACCGTGTTTCTGCCAAGCCATCCAGTGTAGTCGTCAGGGAGTCCAAGTCAGACTTTACGTGGTGTATACCGTGGAAAAAATCAGCAGGAAGATCAACGAGGACAGTCCGGTCAATGGAAAGTAGAAGCCTTCTGCCCAATTCTTCAAACTCGATGACATCTGTAGAGAGTCCACGGCGAAGTCCGTGCATTGTTGGAGTACCGGGCGAATCGGTGTCAGAACCGACAATGTCTTGTCCAATGCCTTCCATGAAGGCACGTATGCCAGCAAGCCCTTGGAAGTGTCCATCGACTGCAACAAAGAGGACGGAATAGCCGGGTCGATATTGCGGTTGACTAAAGAGACGGGCAAGTTCCATGAGGGTCGCTATACCGCAAGTCGGATCAGCACCGGGTGCCATTGCGGGGACAACGGACATGGAGTCGTAATAAGCTGTAAGAACGATGAGTTCATCGCGTAAGGTTGGATCTCCGCCTTCCAAGAACCCACGTATATTTTGTCCTACGCGGCGTTCCCAGGTCATCTTACCTCTGAGGCGCACATTAACTTGATTACCCTGAGCGTGTTGTTCTTCCAACAAATCGGTGAGGACAGCCGCATCTTCTTTGGAAATCCAGAATCGCGGTATGTTGGCAGGAACGGTGCCAAACTTATTTTCTGCTTCCCCTCGGATGGTTGTTTCGGGTTGGATGAAGATAACGGCGGTGCCACCGAGCATTGCCGCATTAATATAACGGGTGCTGGAGTTAAAATCGAGAAGGACTATCGCACCTTTCGGGATAAAAATGTGTGATTCACTCGCAGCGACAAACTCGCCGGATTCATCGACTCGTCCATCGTTGTTGTTGTCAATTCCATCGGTAGCGTCACCGGAAATTTCGTCTGTCCAACCATCGGCATCGTTATCAATGCCATCTGTTGCCCACCCAAGGATTTCAGAGAGCAGCGGAATTTCACCGTACTCATCAATAGTGCCATCCTCATCATTATCAATGCCGTCGGACGCTTTTTGCAGGTGTTCATTAAGTATATCATCGGTGATGCTGGCTTCGGTGATACGGTAGCGTCGGGCGAGCGTTGTGAGTGTATCTCCGTC
Source organism: Candidatus Poribacteria bacterium (assembly GCA_965232545.1). Taxonomy (GTDB): domain Bacteria; phylum Poribacteria; class WGA-4E; order WGA-4E; family WGA-3G; genus WGA-3G. Next base: position 3,482,321 of record OZ246979.1, on the reverse strand, counting down.
TTGGAGTCTATGCCAAAATCCGCCAATGTTGGTGCCGTTGAAATCGGCAAGTTCGCCATCATCGCCGTAAAGGAGGGGACCAGATAAACCTCCTGTTGGAATAAACACGGTGCTTCCTTCAACAACTGGAGTCGCCAGAAATTTATTCCGGTCATCTGCGAGGATAATCGTCTCGTCAACTTGGTAACTTTCTGCGATGTCTTTGAGTGTTTCTCCTGCTAATGCAGTGTGTTTGATTCCGTCTGCTAACAGGGAGGTCCGTACAAGGTTGGGCCAGAGTGGAGTGAGTTTAAAAGTGTGTAGTAGGTTGGCTTCTGGCGAGAGTACTTCAATAACACTATCACCGTGGTCGATCGGCACAGTGACGGTGAACTCGCGGCTCTCTACGTTTTGCAAGCCGGTTTCAACGAAACGGTCAAAAATGTATTTGCTGCCACTCGCGGCTTGTGGGTAGCCGGTTACTCGACTGTCGAGGCTTGAGAGGCGTGCAATATCCTTTCGAAGGTTGCCAATAGAGAGGTCATCCCGAATCTGAATGGCTGCAGATTTCATACCAGTACTGGAAACTGTTTGTGCGTAGGCAGTATGGGATAGTTGCCCAGTGACAAGCAAAACGAAAAGGGAAAACATTAATACATTGTCCCGCAAGCCTCTATAGGGTTGCGCAAAAAGCGCACTGAAGCGTCGCATGTGGCATTCGTGCCTACTATGAATTTTCATGTTGTGAAATCTCCCGCCTTTTTCTGGTTTTTCAAATTTCTCTCCAAGCGCATTTGGATGTTTCTGAGAGGATACGCGAAAAAACAGCGCGCGAAGAGTAAGGCATCCCCAGCTTCCGCTCATTCTTACAAAGTAGAATGCAGTTTATATATCTTTTCTTCTATCTTTTCGTGTTGACTCCGCTCTTCTTTAAATGCGGTGGTTGCTTTTATGCCGCCTCTTTTAAGTGCCGGTCAGTCACATACGGGCATGAAACAGCCGCTTTTCACTATGGATTCCCGTTTTCGGAGCCTATTGGCGTAATTTTCGGAGGCAATATGTATATTGTATATTATTATTGCAATTTTTGTCAAATTAAAATTTGCATTTAACGCTTTTTTGGGTTAAAATATATTTCACGGTTTTGCCTCTCATCGAAGCAAAATTCTCTTCAAACTGCATTTCACTGTAATACTGCAGCAATACTAAAAAATTTAGAAAACTCAGCGGCAGCCCAATAGTAATTTTGCTGTCTGATGTTAAGGAGCCAAACGTGGGCAAAGAACCAAAAGACTCTAATACGGATAAAGTCGTCTCACGTATAAAACTACGTCGTCGTGAACTGAAGTTGACACAAACAGAGCTTGCAAAGGTGGCAAACCTAACGCCTGCTGCGATCTCCCAATTTGAATCAGGAGCCCGGAAACCGTCGTTTAAAACACTTTCAAGTCTTTCCGATGCCTTAAAAGTTACTACCGATTACCTACTTGGAAAAGCCGACAAAAGTTACGATGACCTCTTAGCCGATCCAAAGATTAGTGCTATGTTCAAGGGGATGATGGAATTTACGGAAAAAGACAAGGAAACGCTCTACGAGTTTTATGAATTTCTTAAAATGAAAGCGGAAAAATCCTCGAATATATAGTAGACTGTTTCGTGTTGAACAAAATCTAACTGGGGTTGCGAGAATTCGGTTCTGTTAGTCAAGAAATCAGAGAACACCTAAGCAAAAACACCGTTTAAATTTGGAGATTTGGACAGAGACAGATTTTTCCGAAATTTTGTCGGTTCTCTAATAGCAGGTGCGCTTCACCCGCACGGTGGAGCGGTAAAATCCTGTCAATAATAGGTTCCAATTTTCCTTGTCCAGCGAGATGGATAAGCGTTCGGAGTTCAGGAACCGTGCCGAGGGCGGAGCCCATCACTGTTAGTTGTTTTTGATACATCTTTCGGATGTTAATTGTTCCAATGTTGCCTGTTGTCACACCACACGAAACGAGTCTTCCATTTTTAGCAAGACTCGCGATACTTTGATCCCAGGTCGCCGCACCGACATGCTCAAGGACAACATCCACGCCTCGTCCTTTGGTTACATCAAGTACGATCTCCGAGAAGTCTGTGTCTTTATAATTAATTGTAACATCCGCCCCCATTTGTCGTGCGCGTTTAAGTTTCTCATCGCTGCTCGCTGTGGCAAAAACTCTGGCACCCGTTAATTTTGCGATTTGTAATCCCGCGCTTCCGACACCTCCCCCCACGCCGAGAATTAAAACATCGTCCTCAGGGCGAAGTTGTGCACGCGTCATCAACATATGCCATGCTGTGAGATACGCTATCGGCATCGCAGCGGCGTTGACGAATGACAGGGACGCTGGTATCTGAATAGCGTTTTGGGATGGGGCTTTTACGTATTCTGCGTATCCACCGTTTGTTTGGAAACCGATGAGTTCTTGTGTGTCACACAAGTTTTCGGCACCGCCATGGCAGTCACTACAGATACCACACGGAATACAAGGTGCGAGAACGACTCGATCCCCGATTGAAATACCGCGGACTGCCTCGCCAATCTCGGCGATTGTTCCAGCAATGTCAGAGCCGAGTATATGTGGTGTATCCCCCTGACGAAGTTTCGCTTCTATCTCGGGGCGATTCCGCCGGGCATGGATATCCAGATAGTTCACCGCACAGGCTTCGACTTTAACCAGCACCTCATTCGTATCAAGCGTCGGTTTGGGTACGTCTCTGTACTGAAGTACCTCCGCGCTGCCTTGTTCTGAAAAAACAATTGCTTTCATATTTTCGTTCGGCGGTGGAAGGAAACGGACAATAGATGGTGTAAACTTTCTGATTCACGTTAGGGTTGGTAGTTTAGAGCCGATGCAACTCATCTAAGCAATCAGAAAGTCCTAATATTTGTAATTCTCTGGAGATATAATTAAGGACAGCCTTTTCCAATGCCAACGGATAAACGACTCCGTGCTGTTTGGCAATATCCGGTCCGTACCGCTGCATAATCGCTGTTAACCGGAGATGTGCTTTTGCAATGCCTTCTCTATTAATACTTTGCATCGTTAATGCATCTTCGATTTCTTTTCTGAGAGCTTGCGGTACAAAAGCATTAATGTTTTTTACGCCTCTGTCTCTTTGCTTCCCACTTCCTATGATGAGGACTTCTGTCAGCGACATCACAACAAATGTGGTGCCCATAAATCCGGCAATGCGTTCTTCGCGTCCCAAGACTGTAGGAAGGATAGCAAGCACACGCCAGAACTCGTTGAAATGCTGCTTTAGTAACGAACTGACATCTTTTGATTCTGGGTCTCTGCGTGTTTCCTTGAATTGAATACATCCCTCGGCAGCAGACAGCAGATGAACTTTAGGACGTTCAAGGATGATTGTATTTCCTGTGTGTAACCAGACATCAACTCGCAAGCCTGCTGTCGTGATGCAGGTCATCATCTGTCCAGGAAACGTGTCTTTGAAGAGAACCAACGACTGAATATCGGATAACCAAGATTCTAATCCGTTTTGGAAGGTTTCTTTATTCTCTTCGGTGATCAATAAATGGATGTCAATATCTGAATATCTGTCGGCAGTGCCTTTTGCGAAACTCCCTTCAAGCCACGTTCCTAATACGCGCACGTCTGATGCTGCTTTATCTGTAAATGCTTTCAGATATTCTTGATGCATTTCCAATCCTTTGCGACAAATTGCTCAGGCACGCTATGTTTGACGGCACGGAGCGGCAGTTTATCCGTAGGCACCGTGATTGAGGAAACCGAGGAGTCGGCGCAGACGGGGGCTCGCCTCTTTGTGGACAGAATCCGGCATATTGTAATTCATAAACGGATAGTATTTATGCCCAACAAGGCGGCGTCCGTAGGTCACCTGTGTGATATATCGGATGCGATCGGTCTGGTTCGGACCCCCGCGATGCCATACCTGATTGTTGAACATGATAACGCTTCCCGCTTGTCCAAGGTTATACTGGACTTTGTCCTCCCACTCCGTTCCTTCTATCGGATTCGGAGGCGATGCGCCGAAAAGATGTGAACCCGGGACAACTTCTGTGCCACCGTGTTCTATTGTAGTGACATCGGTGAGGTAATAATTTGCCGTAAAGAGTAGCACCGGCAACCGAACATTCTTTGGCGGTTCACCGTCCGTTACGATGTAATGGGGGGCATCATCTTGATGCCACGATGTGATTCCACCACCTGGGAACGTCTGGAACGAATTGTTGTGAATGACATGACAGTTCTCTGCGACGAGTGCTTCGGCGAAGGAAACGATAGGTTCGAGGTCGAACAAGCGACGATTCGCTTCGCTGTGTTCAAACATCCGATGGCTTAAGTGCATACGACGCTCAGGACCTCCACCGTTTAAGCCATTCGGATCGTTTTTAAGTGCCCATTCTAAATCTTGTCGAAGTTGCGCGCAGTGATCCGGTGTCAAAACATTTTGCAAAAATAGGCAGCCTCGTTGGTGGAAGGTTTCCACCCACTCCTGAATTTGTTCATCACTGACAACCTGATCTGCCAAGTAGGTTGTTTGTGCCATTGTTCTACGCTCCTTCAGTCAAAGTTGGTAGATTCATCGAAAAAATAAGAAAATTTCCGTTAAAATGGTGTTGAAGAACAAAAACTTCCATTTGAGAAAATAGCCGTGTGCGGTTCATTTCCTTGAAGACAAATTTCATTTGACTGTGCAGACCATTCTGATCGGCCTCACTATGACATGGAATACCGAAGTTCAATGTATTATCTCGGATTTGAGGATATTGATTCGGATTCAGAATATTTGCACCAGCTTTAACTTCTGTCATAATACGAAAACGTAACCGTACTGAGGCATCGTCTACGTTTCTTGTTTTACTGAAAGTTTGTTGTTCACTAAGCAGATCCAGCAATTTCTGTCTCATTGGTGTCGGCAGAGTTTCTTCAAGTTCGTTTAGCCGCTCTTCTAAAGCTTGGGCGAATGACTCTGAAATTAGTGTTGAAACTGGCACGGTCTCGAAAAACTTTCCGTGAATCAAGCAGACTTTCACGTTTGACTGTTTTCTACCCCGAATTAAATAAAAAACCTGGCGAATAGGTAAGGAAAGTATGTCATTACCTGCCTCTTGCATCTGTGTTCGGATGATGTTTTCTCTGCCTGCCGTTAACTTCTCGATATCCTTTTAGCTCGCGGTCGCTCCAAATAGTTTCCAGGTCTGGGGTACAGGCATAATCCCTAAAAAAGCGCGAGACATTATCTGATTGTCTCTGCTCGGTAAGTCTATTTTGAATAAGCGCGACGTTGTGCGAGTCGAGTTCGATTCCTATGGAGTAGCGCCTTAATTGTTCGGCGACAACGAGCGTTGTCCCCGAACCCGCGAACGGATCGAGAACGACATCCCCCGGATTTGTAGAAGAAAGGATAATCCGGAGGAGCAATTGCAGAGGTGCCTGTTGTTTGTGTAAGCGATTTCCTTCGGCATCGCGTAACGCTTCATCGCCTGCAAAGTAGCCAGCGGTTAATTCACGGATATCATCCCACACGTCCGTAACAAACATACCGTTCTCTCGCGCGTGCTTGTAGCCTACCGGCAGTGGCGGATCAATGCGCAGCCGATGGAAAACACGCGGTGTTTTGCCCTTCGTTGCAAACGTAATGACTTGATGGTGTTTACCGAAACGTTTCAACCCCGGTACTGCCGAGGTTTTCTTTTTCCAAATAATCAGGTTTTGGAAACTCCATCCGGTATCGCGTAAGCATCGCAACACGAATTCCGTGTTTTTTTCTCGTTGCATGAAGTAAATTGCACCGCCATCGGAAGTCAAAGCGTACACCTTCGCACAGACTTCATGCATCCACCCCCAATATTTTGCTGGAGACAAATTGTCATCCCACATATTATATGCCTTGTCCTGATTGAAAGGTGGATCGAGAAAGGATAAATCTATTTTGGATTCAATGCGCCCGCTCTCTAACGCAGTCGCACAATTTTCGTGGAGGACGATGCAGTTTTTTCTTACTGAGTTGTCCATGATATTTACGCGTTCCTGAAGTTATACGATTAGAATTGATGCTCCCACAGGCACATCTGGATAGAAGACTGAAAGGCGAGAAGCGGAAAAACGCTGCTCCAACTTTTCAGTCTTCTCATCATCTAGTAAAGACAACGTGAGTTCAACGAGTAGCATTTAGCCCATCGCTGCGGCGACGATAATGCCCAGTGAGATGAGAACGCCCGCAACCGCAACGCCAGCAGCAGTGTTGTTCTCTTCGGCAATCTGACGGTTTAAGTCGTATGGGGTCGCCATATCGAAGACTTTGTAACCTACCATCAGAATGATTAAACCGACGATGCTAAAAACAACACCTTCAATGATAAAACCCCCCAAGGCTTTGAAGTCTATCATTGGGGCATCTCCAGGCGCAGCGACATCAGATTGGGCAACGGCGTTATGTGAAAATAGGACAAAGGTGGCAATTGCTACAGTAACCAGGATAAGTGTGGTGAATACAATTTTTTTAGCCATTTTAACAGTCTCCTTATTTTGCGTTTTTTAACTATAGTCCTCCGAGCATCGCTCCGCTACATTCCATGATGATTTCTGGTTAATTCTGTGCCGAATTTGGGAGCTATTGCGTGCTCCTAATTTTCGCTTGAACTTCACCAAAAACCTGCTCGAAACGTAGTGGAGAGCAGAACGAAGACCTCAGTAATTAAAAAATCTCAAACTGCACATCCGTGGTGGCGTGCAGATACTTTATCAATATAGCGTCCTTATCTTCGATATAAAGCCATCCGGATTCGACATCTTCGAGTGTTTGGGTGCCTGCAATCTCGGTTTCTGCATATTTGCCCGATATGTTGACGGATTCAGTATCGTCAGCGGGTGTATCCGCATCGGTAATTGGTTGATCGTCTATGGATGATGAAAACTGATAGCGTACCCGAAGTGCTTGTGGTGCCCGTCCATAGCCAACGATCAGGGTATGACTCGTTTCGTTATCGGCGTAGCTGAGTTGCCAGTTCAGTTGACCTTTATCGGTCAAGGTGAGTCCATCTACCCTCGCCCCAGAACTGAGGTGTATCTCCCCAGCGATAGCGGTTTTAATTCCCGGATCGAGCCCTCGAAGTGTATAAACGTTCATCATAATATCCTCGGGATTCAAGTGTGGCCCTCTGCCTTCGGTACAGAAACCGTAAAATCCATCAGGATAAGTGCCTTTAAGCTCGCCGTCTTCCCACTGTTGATACATTGCACTTACCGTAATACCTTCAGCGATTTGAAGCCATCTGTCATCTTCGGTGTGCTGATTCAGGCGTTGTAAGTAATAGGCGAGAACTAATCCGTTCCATTGAACAGGAACACCGAACCACGGATGCGTGTAGAAACTCGTCCCGAAAACAGGGATTGAGGCGAACTGCATACCGGGTCGGTCTGGGAGATGCCAATGATAGAGGAATGGCAGGGCTGTTGCCGCCCAATATGTTGCGCGTTTGAGGTGTTCTTTTTCCGCCGTTAATTCATAAGCCTCAACATAGGCACCGACAGCATGAGCAGCCGCGAGGACATCGGGTTGATACAGTGGGCATTCCCACATTTGTGCACCACGTGGCACGGAGAATTGCTGCGTGAACTTCAGTGCTTTCAAACCTGCTTCACGCGAAGCTTTATTTCCCGTAATTCGAGCATGTTTAAGGAGTAGAAGTGCTGATTCAGCACACGTGCCAAGCACTGCTTCACCTGCCTTTCCGAGGGAGGCAGTTTTCGCATTTGTCGGTTGCCACCGCCAGCTTCCATCCGATTCTTGTGTAGCAATACGTTGTTGAATCTCTTCCGCCATGTGGGATAATGCTGGATCGATATTGCCGATATAGAATGGGAATTCCCATCTTAAAATGTGGCACGAACCGCGTGTAGCCAAGCTACCTTCCCCGGATTCGGTTATGGTGTTTTTGGCTATTTCTAACACCCGTTCCTTTACATGCTCATCTTTTGTCGCAAGATAATCGTACCAAAGTAGAGTGCCGAAGCCAGGTTCGTTGTGTGGCGCCCAGTCTACGCAGTGCCGGGATTTTCGGGTGACTTCGTCCCATGTCGTCTGCATAAACCCGTGCCGCGAAAGTAAAACCTCTTCTGCGTCGCTACGGGGTGGTGATAACGGTTCAGGAGCACCGTAAGCATCGTTCCAATGCGCTATGGCATCTAAAATAGTGGCGTTTCCATCCACGATGATTTCGGTTTTGATGGATACCGGCTGCGACGGTATTAGTGGATAGGGGATAGAAGCCTCTGTCTGATTTTCTGGGACCCATGCTGGTACAGTTGGGACGAATACACCGAGGGCGTGATTTTTCTGGTACTGATGCCAATTGGGTGAGGCAAATACCGCAGAGAGCATCTGATTCTTACCATCCCAAGTGTCCAGAGGATTCCAGACAATGCCGACCACTGATTTCTGCATCTCTACTGCCATGACTGGCACTGTGATTTTATAGGGATGCGGGACAAGACGGTTATCGAACGGTGGAGCTGCGTCACGTGTACTTGAGGAACGTTCATTGTTTTCCAAGAATTCGAGCCCGGGGAAAAGTGCTGCTGTTTTCTTCTCACGATTCCGCCCTTGCCCCGCATAAAGCATCGGACCACGAAAGGCGAGAAGTTCTCTGTTTCCATTCGTTTGCAACTGATATTCCGTTTTCACCCGCGTCGCACTTTCGCTGAGTGCCCACTGCATCTCATAAGTCCACTCAATGCCATCTACATCTGTATCCGAACCGCTTAGCCGGACAATTGACTCCCCTTGATTGTTTCCGGCAAGTTGATAGTCTGTAGGCGCAAGTTGCGAGGTTTGACGGTTTTGCGATGCATCTAAATAGACAACCTCGGAGAGGGCAGGACAGGTTGCTACCTGCTGGTAATTACCGCCTTTTGCGACAAAGATTATATAGTACTCAAACCCTCCCTCAACAGCCTTTTTGTCAAGGAGGTTCGTTTCTTGGTTGTTTTCGTTGTTGATTTCCGATGTTGCTTCAGGCCCACGGACGAAAACAATGCGAAGATGTTTATTTCCCAGCACAACGCTACCATTTTCCGTGTAGGTGTGCAGTTCTTTCATCACTTTGGCAGCGAGTTTAGGGGGCTCAGGAAGAACCGAAACGCTTTCCTGGGCTGTTTGACGTTCTTCGCCTGCTGAAGTTTGACATTTGAGCGAGACAGAAATGGGGGCTACAGTCGGATTTGGGAAACGGCGGGCTATCCAAAAGACGGAGGTTTCTTCACCCGGTTCAATTTCTTTAATGGTTTGTCTGGGTCGTCCACGCCGTAGTTTCATACCGTTGATAGAGATGCGCGCAGTATCTACTTTACCGAGCGGTGCTGTGCCGGTATTCCGAAGTGTGCATTGCACTTCAAAATCTTCACCTGCAGTTACAACTGCAGCTGTCGCACCTACATTCACAATTTCCAATTTCGGTTGTGCCGCGTAAAGCGATATTTTGGCAGGAGGCTCTTCTGATTCATGCGACTCGAGACAAATATTCACTAAATCGGATACGGTTGTTGACGTGGATTGACTAAACTCACGTAACAGCATCGTGTCATCGCTGGCGTGTAAAATAGCAATTCCACATCGCAGTTCCGGTTCGGCGGCTCTTTTCCCTTTCCGAAGGGGCATCTGTTTGAGTTTGCGTAACTGCGGCTTACCCCACAAAGCCCACGCGTAGTTACTGTTGCCTTCTATATTGCATTCCGTCAGGAATGAGATGACGACCTCTTTGCCAGCGTATGATGTCAGTTCGATGCTGTCTTCTGCCCACTGACATTCGGTTGATACAGATTTGAAGCATCTTTCCGGTACGGCTTCTAAACCTGTATTAAGAAGATCGAAAATTTCGATGGCGAACTTTACGCCTCCAGGTTGGCGGTCCGCGTCGTCAAAAACAACACCATCCCGCAATCCGATGGAAAAATGTAGGAAGAGTTTCTCTTTTTTGTTAACATCTGGAAGGGACAGCGTGTAGTCGATTTTTGCGGTTTCGGTTGGGATCGGATGTTCAAAGATAGCGGGCTTTGCCACGCCTCCGGAACGGTCCGCTCCACTGACGGATGCCTGCTCTGTACCGGAAACAGTACTTTGTCCGAACATCTCCACGAAGTCATAAATCTCTTCAATAATGCCGAGTTCTAAAGGCATTACTTCCTGTTCTGCTTCTGTTTCGGCATCGTCTGTTTCCTCCGTTTGAGTTGCTATGACTTCCGCGTGCTGCGCTATGGCATCCTCGCTTTCCTGTTCAGATATTACAATCTCTGTTGGGGATTCTGTCTCATCTTCGGAAACGGGATCAGTATCTTCCGCTGACTCAGTTGCTTCATCCTCGGACGGAGTAAGGTTGGCGATTTCGGCGACAGGTGTTTCTTCTGTACTGGGTGTGCCGGAAATGTCGTCCTCACTGGCATGCGTCTCTTCGTCTACAGAGATAGGTAAGACCTCACTGTTGGGTTGCTTCTGAGGACTCTCATCATTTATAGCAACAGACGGTGCATCGTCTTCAGAAGATGTTTCCTCTGACTCAGACAGCGCGTCAGCGTTTTCGATTTCTGAGGGTTCAGAAATCGCGGTATCGGAGGTATCCGATGCTACGGATTCAGCATCATTCGTGGAATTATCGTCAGTTGCGAATTCTAATTCCGTTTGGTGTTCATCACGCTGCTGTGTATCGGAAACTGATGGATCGTTCTCTTCTTCTGTATGCCCGATACACGCGACTAAAAACTGTTGAAAACTGGTGAGCATCTATTCTTTCTCACTCCATTTCTGTTTCATCTGCTTCATCTCGTCATTGAGTACGAGTTCCGCTGAGGGCGTCTGTGCAGATGCTTCAATCTGCCATGCTCCAGATGCGTCCTTCAGCACAGGCTTGCGTTGCGCAACAGGTAGCACACCGAAAGGCGTATGCGGTTCAAGTTGATACCAGTACGCCACAGAGGATGTCTCATTGCTGAGATGATTCCCGTGTCCGTGCTCTATCGTAACCCGGATTTCTTTCTCGAAGCGGATTGGGTTTTCAATGTGGTAGACATAGGAGGTCTGATAGCCGTCGGTATTGTTTTCATGGATAGAGGAACCGTTGTGTGCAAACGCGTTCTCTTGCATCCCCCAAGCTTGGTTGAGGTAATCTTCTGAACCTGTGCCGTGCAGATCTGGAGGCCATTTATAGCCATCGACCCAGATCATATCATCGCCTTCACCCCACCATGTGCCTTGAAAGTTTGTAACCGACAGGTTACAACCGATATAGTGTCCTCTACCTTCGGCGGACAGAATCAGGTAATTAGTGTCCCACGCGAGCCGTTCCGCGTTGATAATATTGGCTTCTGGGGTGTTCACAGTAATTTCGTGCCCCCACCCATCACACGGATTTTCACGATGGAATTGTGCGTGGAAATAGGCAATATCATCACCGAATGGCTCAGGGTACTGCTCATAGTCGATATAGAAGTATTGACGGTGGGTTGTATCACCTTCGTTGACAAGTTCAATCCTTGCGCTGCCGTTGAAGGGCATCTGCAAGTAACAATTAAGCGCACATCCTGTATTGAACTGATTGTTCTGGTGTGTGGAAGCAGAGAACGGGATGGAATCGTATGAGTTAACAATTTCGTTACCCAGTCCAAAGAAGTCCCCTAATGGACAGAGGACACTCGGGTGTTCCTCATCGTCCCAAAACATCCGGATCAGTACGTTTCGATAACCATTTGGTTGTGTCATCCAGATATGATTGATACAGCCCGGTCCTTGAAGATCTGCGATCACACGAGTTTCGCCGGGTTCGACATTCCAAGCATCGTTGTTCCTGCCTGTTGTATCCCATGAAGCAGCGCGCAACGAACGTGCTTTTTTTACGCGCGTCAGCGATGACAATAATCCGTCAACGTAAGTCATAATTTCGTTTCCTAATATACATCACGCTGCACGTGAGTGCAGCGTTCAAAAAATTGTTCCTTATTATACAATTATAGCATATACTACCAGAAAAGCAACAGGAAAATCCAATTTTTCTGTTATTCTGTTTCTTCGGAAAGAGGGTTTTCCAAAGTATATGTCCGTTGCTTTTTCTGACGAATGAATCTCAACTGTAGCGCGTCTGCTGCATAGTTGTCAAGTTCGTCAGTATTTTTTCTCGGTACAGGTGCTGGCAGTTTGAAATTGGTGATGAGTGCTTCCAACATCGGTTTTCTATTCGATTCCTTTGCACCGACATGGTAAAAATGTTCTCTTGTGATGACATTAAATTCTGACCATAGGTTCGGGATCGCGAGATTTTCTCTATGTTCATTACTGTGCCAGGTGGAGAGGATGAATTGTGCTTTGGTTGTTTTCAAATCTTGATAAAGCGATTTTTCATGTGTTTCATTCCAAGTGTTAAAGTAATCGGTATGTCGTCCTGCATAAGGTGGATCGCAATAGATGAGATCAGTCTCGGTTGCACGAGCTAGCGTACTGCGGAAGTCTTGATGCAAAAAAGTCCAGTCGCTGAGGCTAGCGCGTTTGGCGACCCATTCTACCTGATTCACAATTTTGGTGACATACGCTTTAGAGAAACGTCTTGGCTTATGTCCGAAGGGCACATTAAACTTGCCGTTCCTGTTAAAGCGGATGAGTCCATTAAAACAGGATCGATTCAAAAACAGGAAGTCCAAAGGAGACTTTTCTCTATTAAATCGTTTTCGGACTTCATAATAATAATCGGCACCATGTTTCGCTAACTGGGACCCTTCTGATTCAAGAAATTGGCGAACAACAATCGGAGTTATCGTGCCGCTGTTTATTCCTTGATAGAAGGAGATAAGATGTGGATTTGTATCGCAGAAAAGTGCCTTGCGCGGTTTGAGGTTGAATCCGACGGCTCCTGACCCCATAAACGGTTCAATCCAGATCCCTTCCTCGTTCCATTGAAGTGTCTCTGCTATCCATGGAACCAGTTTACTTTTGATACCTTGGCACTTTATCGGTGGAATAAGGACCTTCATTTTGAACGTGTTTTCCTCCGTGATGCTCGCGGAACAATTAGGCTTGTATCTCCGCCTCTGTACGTGATGAAGTCATGCAGATTTGTGATTTTTTTCGTTTTGCCTGTGTCGTTTTGCACAGTAATCTTTCCGTAATTCATCCAATAGTCATCAAACCATTTTTCGCCCAACAAACAGAACATGCCGTTGCCTGATAGAATGTCAGTGATTTTATCAATGCTACCTATATTTGCAGTATTACCACTACCACTTCTATCACTTGCAATTCTCCATTTTTCGGCCGCAAAGAACTGAAAATCTCTAATAACAGAGGGAATCGAATCCAAGTGTTCAAGCGCGTACGACGCTGTTTCATCAACTGAGGTAGCACTTGCTCGTGTATAGATAATTCCTAAACAGAAATGTCCTGCGTATTCATTGTAGGGGAACTGAATGTTTTTACGGTTATCGCGCTCTATGAAATAATTTCCGTGCGAACCCAGCGTGAATCCGTTACAAAATTCTGGATTTTCAGGAAGTTTGTATGTTGTTTTAAAATCAAGAGCAAACTTATGCTCTGCAGTTTCACTCACCAAGGAAATATCTGGGTAATAATTCTGCTTTTCCGCGGGAACAAGCGTGTAACCGTTTTCTTCCGCGAACGTCATCAATCGGGGAAACAGATGGATTTCCAATAATTTAGATACTATTTTGGTATCTGATGAAACTGTGTAAATTCTCTGATAAACGTCAATGAAACCTTTGATTGTCCACTGTCCATCAGCAGTACTAACGTATGCATTGAGCGTTTTAACAAATTCATTCAGTTTTGTGCTAAACGCGCGCTTTGCTGTTTCTTGCATAAAATCAGTTCACCTAAAAATTAGTGACTCTGAATCGGTTGGACAAATATGGTTGTTAAGAGTGCTTACTACTCGACTGGTTCCTCTGTAGATGACCAAATATCTTCCCACATCTTCTCAATCTCTTCCTCTTCGGATATCCGAGAAGGGATCTCCTCGACAATTTCCGAGGATTTCTGCCCCGGTTTCAGAGGGTTCCAACGTTCTAAAGCAAACAAACGAATCGTCTTCAATCTTTTTGAAATAGAAGTTGTATCCCATTGTCCTGTTTCATCATTCAGGAAATCGATCAATTCGTTTTGTGCCATGAGGGGTGCTCTGCAGAAATACCTTTGATTTTTGTATGGAAAGTTTTGATTCGATTTGCTGGCGTTCGCGGAGATTGGATCAATCGTCAAATTCCCAATACTGTGGAGATAATTCTCCTTAAATTCTGACGATTCAAAATCGGTGGTTGACAGAATTGAGTCCTCTACAACAACCTTACTCTCCTTGGGGTTTTGTGGGATGATATGTTCTATTGAGAATCTTGACCGCGGCTTGTTGTTCGTAAATTCGTCATAGGACATCTCGGAATAACCGTCTATACCTCTGAGATAATTCTCGTATTTCCAAAAGAAATACCGCTGATCATTTAGATTCACATCAGAATGGAAGGAAAGTGATTTAAGAGCGCGTTCAAAAGCAAGATCGCTGCAGTTGGAGGTAATAAAATGTCGGAGTTTGCGGATAAGTTGCTGGAAATCTCCGTTGAAACCCTTCGCTAGTCCGTAAAGGAACTCACGTCCTTTGTCTGCTCTGGATCCGATGATGCTGAGGCGGAAACAGATAATTTCTACCAATTGTGCAACCCGTTTGAAATTATCCTTGCCATCCGAGTTGTCCGATTTGTAGGTTTTGATGAGCAGAGGGTAAAATGTTGCTTGGCGGCTGAGGGCGAATATATCAAGAAGGTAAGGCTCGCGACTCATAAACAGGGTCTTTGTGATTTCAAAACTCTCTTTTAATTCCCGGCTGCACCGGTCTATGAACATCGCTGCCACTGCACCTGTATCCTCATTTATCAGGTTGTTTACCTTCTGTTTTATCATCTGGACAGAATGTTGATAGTCGCTTTTGCGCTGCCACTCCTCAAAAGCAATGAAGTGGTACTGCAAAATCGAATCTTCATCTACGCCAGATTCAATTTCCTCATAGTTTCGGTAGATTTCGCTAAACCGATTTTGGAGAGTGTCCAGGTCGATTTCGGGATTGTCTGATACAATATAAGTTTTATGCATCAGGAAACTTTTAGTTTTCTCTAAGCTAGTTAGCGGTTTGCCACGATCATTGGTTGTTTCAAAAATGAGAGCGGCCTCAGCATCATCCTCAACGGAATAGGTTAAGACTTTCATATTTTCTATTTTGTCTATGAACTCATTGACTTTGTTTGGATGTGCTTTTATCCATTGACAGAGGAAATTCTTCGCTTTAAGTAATCGCTTTTGGGATGGCGTGTACACCTGACTGTCGGCTGGACGGTTATCCTGCAAGATATAGGATGTAAAGAAATCATTATCAGTTTCCAAAACGCGGAGTTTGTACCTATTGTGAACTCGGATGTAGGTGTTCTCCAGCATCTTAACATCGTTTTCTGCTTCTTTACATCGTGCTAAAAGCAGTTTCATAAAGATAATGAGCGTTGTGATCCGCTGTTGTCCATCAACGACATCTATCATTTCAAATCTTTTATCCCGCGGTTGTTCTCGCAGCAGAATTGTCCCAAAAAAGTAGTCTTTGCCAGGTCTCTGATTTTCTATATCCTCAACGAAATCTTTGAGTTGCTTTTCTTCCCAAGCGTAAGCACGTTGATACTTTGGGATATTAAAGATTTTCCTCCCGTCAAACAAATCGCTAACCGTTTTTTGTCCGTTCTGCAATTAGTACCTCCTTACTTTTCTAATTCTCTATAACAGCCTGCATCTTTTCTAATCCGATACGTGCGACTTCTGCGGGATCTTGTTCCCAATAACTCGGATTGAACAATTCCAGTGATATGACACCTGCGTATCCGGCATCTTTTAGAATAGAGATCATCTGTCTGAGGTCAAGAATCCCATCGCCCGGATAAACCCTATCCGCGTCTGTTTGTTCCGCACGCGCAGGTTCGGCAGGCGCGTCATTGAAATGGAAGACGGCGATTTTGTTGCCGGGGATGCCACGCATGTCGTCTATTTCCCCACCACCGCGATAGATATGGAACGGATCGAGGACAATCGTGCTATCTGGGTGATCTGCCACTTCCATCACCTCCCACGCATGCTTGACTTGATTGACACCATCGACAAAACCGAGAAATTCCATGGCAGGTTTAACCCCGAATTCGCGTCCGAGTTCAAGCAGTTCGCGGTAATTCTCGCCACCTAATTGGAGGTTTGCTACCTCACGCGGCGGACTTGAGATGATGTAGGTCGATCCGACAGCGGCGGCTTGCGCCATACGCCGTTTTGCCTCTTCAATCGCTTCCTGATGTTCCTCGCCTGTCGTATCGAGCCAGCCGTGCAAAGCGATAACGGTAGGCACCGAAAGCCCATAGTCATCAAGTGCCTTTTTGACATCCGTAAGCGAGCCGCCCTGTTCCTCGTAAGCAGTTAAATCGTCATTCCACAACTCAATCGCTGAATAGCCGGTTTCGGCAGCGATCTGAATCTTATCCATTAATCCGGCAGGTCGGATTGTGCTTGTATTTAAGGCTAATTGAAATTGTGCCATGCTTTTTGGCGAAGTTTGCAAGCCAAAACTTGCTCTTCAAAACCCCCTTATTTCTCCAACAAACTTCTAATGAAACGGACATCTATACGCGCAAGATCGATAACGGTGTCAACAGGCTCTCCACTGTATTCGCTGTGAAAACTGACCGGACCTGAAAAACCGATTGTTTGTAGCGTATTCACTGCCGTTTCCCAGTCAACGAATCCGTGTCCCATTCGGACGACGCTGCCGCCGCCCATACCAGGCGAGCGCGCCAGATCCTTGAATGCCATAACTGCGAGATGCGATTTGACGATATCCAGTGCCATGTTGATCGGTTCCCCGACGATGGACAGATGTCCTGTATCGGCAAAAACGCCGATGTGCTGCGCGTTGAAACCTTTTACGAGGTTCATCACTGCACACGAATTCAGTCCCATGGAGGTCCCAGAATGGTTATGGATACATGTCCGAGGTCCGTATTGCGCAGAGAGTTTCGCAAACCCATCCAATTGCTTACGGATAAAATCGACCTGTGCCCAGTAGCCGCCATCTTCTGCGGGTTTCCAGTGCCAATATCCGAGTTTGATGTTTTCAACGCCTGCTTCACCTGCCGCGGCGTAGACGCGACGCGTCTCTTCCTGTTCGGGATCAAGAAAATCACCCGGTGTTGTGACGAGTGGAATGGACAAGCCTGCCGCGGCGAACTGCTTTGCAGCGGCAGGTAACGCCTCCGTCGCGTTTTCTGGGTTCACCGGATAACCGGGACGAACACATAGATCAGCACCGCTCACGCCGACCGATTGTAGCGCGGTAATAATATCTGGAATTTCTAAGCCTTCCAGATGTTTCGTGAACATAATAAATTTCATATTTTTTCCATCGGTTTTGTGGCACAGCGAAACGTGCCTATTACGTTACCAATCGACAACAGAACCATCGTCGGGGTGGTACGTCACGGGATTCTCCCAATCGTGGTCAATCTTGTCCTCAAGCGCATCTTCATCAAGTTCGATGCCGAGTCCCGGACCGGTGGGGAGTTCAACGAATCCATCTTTGAAGACGAAGGGGTTCTTGAGATACCCTTCACCGAGTGTTGTATGCTCCTGCATCAAGAAGTTCGGGATGGACGCATCTAACTGAATACACGCCGCTAAAGAGATGGGACCGAGAGGGTTGTGCGGAGCAATACCACCGTAGTAGGCTTCTGCCATACCGGCGATGATACGCACCTCGTTGATGCCCCCGGCGTGACAGAGGTCGGGCTGGAGAATGGATGCTGCCTGTTTCTCTAAAATCTCACGGAAACCCCACTTTGTGAACACCCGCTCACCTGTCGCAATCGGAATGTGCGTACTCCGTGCTATTTCGGCGAGTGTATCTACATTTTGGCACTGGATAGGTTCCTCAATGAACATCGGTTGGTAGGGTTCTAACGCTTTAATCAGAACCTTCGCTGTCTGCGGGCTGACTGCACCGTGAAAGTCAATCGCGAGGTCAACTTCTGTGCCTGCCGCTTCACGTAACGCTGCGAAGTGATCCACGGCTCTGTCAATAAAGGCTTTGTTTTCGATGATGCGTGCGGGTCTTCCGCCTGCAGGACCTGTCTTGAATGCGGTAAAGCCTTTATCAATCCACTCTTTGATTCCATCTGGATCGCCACCCCCTTTATAAAGTCTGATGCGGTCGCGCGTGGGTCCACCAAAGAGTTGATAAACGGGAACACCGAGCGACTTCCCTGCGAGATCCCAGAGTGCTTGCTCTACGCCGCTCAATGCACTTGTCAGGATGGGACCGCCGCGGTAGAACGCGTGGCGATACATCGCTTGCCAGTGGTGGACAACGCGTCTCGGATCTTGACCGATGAGGTAGGGGGCAAGTTCGTCGACGGCTTGCGCACACGTTTTTGCACGTCCCTCTAAAATTGGTTCGCCAAGACCGACTAACCCTTCATCCGTATGGATTTTAAGGAAGAGCCAGCGCGGTTGCACCAGAAAAGTTTCCAATTTTGTTATCTTCATGTTTTAATTGTTCCTTGCGGTTCGGTCAGGGGAGTTAGGACTTTATGCTGCCTTCCCGTAGACCTGGGGAAACGCCCAAGCAAAAACCCCTCCGCTACGCTTATGGGCTACGCGCTTAGGTCTAACAAAAACCTCTTTACCGACTGCTGATTGCTGACTGCCAAACGGATTGCTTTGTGGATTTTGATGTTACGTTACCATTTTCCGTAAATTTTGTCAATAACCGGATTTGTTAGCGTCTGCACGGTGGGAATATTTTAGTTTACACAAAGGCTTCACGGAGGTTTTTATGGTCGTAGGTGGGCCGTGGGTTTCCAAGATACAATGTATCGTCTCTTCGTGAAAAAACGAATGTGAAATTATATTTAACTTATCGTATATATTTTTATTCTTTCCAGAATTATGCACCATTATTACACCTAATTGGTGTCACTATGAGGTAAGCAGAGGGGATTACACGGATTGAGTTGTAAACTGGTATCTTAAGTTTATCGTTTAAAATTATATTAGGCACTCCACAAGTATCCACAAGATTGACACATGCCCTCAGACGTGTTATTATTTTTACAGTACCTTGGTTCCGTGCGTTCCCCACACATTCACCTTCTTGAGCAAAACCCTTGAAATCCACAAAAGGAGACTTGCACAATGAACCGTTCTTATGTCCTTTCCCTAACTGTTATCGCCAGTATCGCGCTTTTGTTTTCGATGTCTTTTGAGAGTTTAGCAACAACATTTTCCGGTCGCGTTGTTGATGAGGCAGGAAAGCCCGTTTCTGATGTCGAATTAGCTCTGCCTGGATTCAGAGTGACCACACCTCAGGACCAAGATGAGCCTGTGTTTCTCCCCTCTCAACAAACTGAAACGAATTATGTTGGTGAGTTCATGATTGGTGAGATTACTTCACCTTCGGTTCAATTGGTGTTACTTCCCTTTCGCGCTGCAGCGTATGAAATTCATGCTGCCAAAATTGAGGGTATATCTTTCTATATTGATGAGAACCGCGGTCGTTATGGGGGTCTCACGTTTGCTATTACACCGGGAGCGGATGTCAAAGATGTAGAGATAACCGTTCGTCCAAGAATGCGGATTCGTGGACGGGTTCTTTCCGCAGACGGCACTCCGCTTCGTAATGAACGCGTTGGCATCAGGATAGAACGCCGCAAAATAGAAGGTAGGGGCGGTGGTGGTGGCGGCGGCACGAGGGACCTTGATGCAGATGGTTATTTTGTGGAGTACGTGGAAAGACCTGCCTATTATACCGTCTCTGTGGGATATCAAGGACAGTCCGCAACGTCGGAAGAAATATTGCTTGAAGACGGGGAACGTCATGATAAACTCGTCTTGACGCTCGATGATAAACCACCTCTGAAACCCGACCGAGCGGTCGCTCGCGCCCCCGACAGAGAACGCTTTGAAGCCGCGTGGAACCGCGATCGCCAAGGTATGTGGGCAGTCAATCCCGAAAACCGACATGCCTACAAAAGAATGTATTGCGAAAGCCGTGAGGAGGCGCACACCCGCGCTGTTGAACAAGGGGCGCATCTCGTCGCTATCAACGATGCAGCAGAACAGGAATGGCTCCTTGAAGTCTTTGGACGAGAAAACTATTGGATTGGATTGACTGACGTTTCAAAAGCGGAGAACCCACACTGGGATAATGGCGAACCTGTCACGTATACCAACTGGAGTCAACCGGAGAAGACTGCTGACGGTGAAGGGGCTGGTCAAACCGATCATGCAGACCAGAATTACACCGTTCTCATCGGATTGACGGGGAAATGGCAAGAAACGCGTCAAGGCAACCCTCTCGCGCGCCTGACTGAACGTGCGATTCTGGAAAAAGCGCATTTCACCGTTGGAACACCTGAGTCAAACGGCGATATTGAAAAGCGTTGAAGTACATCTGCGGAAGTACGCCATCGCGATAATCGTGATCGCGGGAGTTCCGAAAGACACGAGGAGATGTTGACATGAATCGGACCTATATTACACCAAAGTTAATGGTACTTGCATTGATACTTTTGTTTGTCGTGATAGGCGTTGAAGTAGCGGCAGAAGAGTTTAGTGGGATTTCTGGGAAAGTCGTCGATTTAGAGGGTAACGCTGTTGCTGGCTTCACATTTGGCATTCAACCTGTCCAACTACACGACGGCTTTCTGGAACCTGATCGAGGGAACCCAGCCGATTTACCCAAGGGAGAAACGGATTCGGCGGGTGCTTTCACTATCAGTGATATTCAGCCCGGGCTTGTTAAATTAGTCGCATTTCCTGACATTTCGATTGATCCCTTTGAGATGCTTGATCCGGAGAGATTTCCTCCAGAAGGAGAGATGCCTCCTGAGTTGATAGGACATATCCACCGCGAGCCGGATAAAAGGATTTACGCTATTCAAGTCGGAACCGTCACCTTCTTCAATATCGGAGAACACCCCTTTTCTGAAGGACTTACGTTTGCGCTTGAACCCGGTGTAATTATTGAAGATATCAAAGTTACCGTCAAACCGCGGCTTCGGATTCGTGGACGCGTTGTTTACGCCGATGGCACACCTCTCGCAAATGCCGAGGCAAATCTCTCTATGGAACAGCGTCATGAGTTCCGCCCGAATCACGGTGGCAGCCATAGCACCAACTTTTTTACGGATGCCGGTGGTTACTTTACGGAATATACGGACGAACCTGGGTTCTATACACTCTCTGTAGAATATAACGATCTTTCTGCGGGCGCGGGTCCCTTTCTGCTCAAGGATGGCGTGCAACCTGAGGAGATTATCTTAACGCTTGAAGGTAAACCGGATCCCGTTGAGCCACCTACTGATGACATTCCCGTCCCCGGTAACATTAGGTTCCGTCCGCCACCCACACCGCCGCCAGCAAAAAGTGTGTGGGTCATTAATCCCACGAATGGACACGCTTACAAAAAGGTTCGTTGTGAAGACTGGCAGGATGCCCAACGCAAGGCTGTTGAGGAAGGCGCGCACCTCGTCTCTATCAACGATGAAGCGGAACAGCACTGGCTTGAAGTGATCTTTACGCACAAACCCTTTTGGATCGGGCTCACTGATGTGGAAAAGGAGGGCGAATGGCGGTGGGATAGCGGTGAACCCGTCACCTACACCAACTGGACAACCCATCCAATGTTCGCTGATAGACTACCAGACACCGAAAAGGACTATGTCGTGGTTACTTTTAGAGAAGGCGCGTGGCAGTCCGCCGGTCCCGAAAGTCCGCTCTGGCGCATGGCACGATGGGCAGTCATCGAAAAAGACGGCTTGGTTTCTACTATGGGTAAGTAAGTTGTCTTTATGTGTTTAGGACTTACGCATGATGCGATAAATCGCATCACTACAAACAGAAGTACCTTTGAAGGATACCCGTTTTTCAAAAGGAGCCTGGTTCGTAGTCGCGCAATTCATTGCGCTTTGCGTAAGTTCTGTATTGGAAGCGTCCATAGCAAAGTCAAACCAAAGGAGGTAAGGGCGATGGCACATTTGTGTTTCAGAAGGAAGGTCTTTACAGTTTTCATTGGGATTATAGCCCTTTTTCTCGCGGGTGCGTCAAGGAGCGACGCGCAGAAAGGGGCATTAACCACTTTCACCGGTCGCGTTATTGATGGAGCCGGGCATCCGATTGCTGGACTTACGGTGGTCCTCATGCCCGTTGCGGATGGAGATGGCGCGTGGTTTCCGATTGAAGTAAACGAACGTGAGTGGCCTGATGATCCGATGGCGTTTCAAGCGGAAACCGATGCAGAGGGGCGTTTCGCCATTACCGATGCCATTGTCGGTCCCGTGTTGTTAGGATTGTTTCCGTATCATAAGCCAGAGGCGCAGATCTTAAAGGTCCAAATCGGCGATATGTTTCTCTATGCACCTGAAGAATCGTGGGGACGTGGCATTGTATTTTCTGCGGAGCCGGGTGAACGCATTGAAGACGTTGAGGTCACGGTGCAGCGTTTTCTACAATTCCGAGGGAAAGTTCTGAAGATGGACGGAAGTCCGCTCGTCAATGCACAACGTGTCAAGTTCAGAGTAAGACAACTCAGTTTAGATGGAGAATACGATGGTAGGACATCATGGACCACAGAAACGAATGACCAGGGGAACTTCGTGCAGTACATTCCCCCTTATGTAGATAGACCTATGTTTTATTTCATGTCTGTTACATGTCGGGACGGAAGCGCACAATTGGATCCGATTGTGGTTAGACCCTCAGATTTAATGCACGAGGCGATCTTCACCTTCGAGACCCCGCTAATTCCTGATGTGCCCGGGAACGCTTCCCCTCGTTTCCGTTTCCATGGTGGGCTTGACGCGACAGGTGTATGGATTGTCAATCCCGAAAATGGGCACGCCTACAAAAAGGTCCCTTTTAGCGGCGTGGAAGATGCCATCGCGCAAGCAACTAAAGAAGGTGCTTATCTCGTCGCTATTAACGATGCGGCGGAACAGCACTGGTTGGAGCGAGCCCTTTCGCCGATGCGAACCTTGATTGGACTCAGCGATATTGAGGAAGAGGGGCAATGGCAGTGGCACAGCGGGGAACCTCTCACATATACCAACTGGGCACAGTATGAACCACAGGATACTGACAACGGAGATGAAGATTACGTCATTATGATGGGCGATAAATGGATAGACATGGGTCCTGGAGACATCCGATGGCGTTTTGTTCAGACAGTGCTTTTTGAGAAGGAAAAACCTCCTGTGCGGAAGTGAGCATTGTGCGTTCGCAGCGGATGTTTTGTGGAGAGAAAACCATGAAATACACAAATTCCAAAAGAAAAATTCTGATCTGCCGAATGATGGTGGCTACGTTTCTCATCAGTTTTGTTGCGGTGGGTGTTGCTCAGGAAGATACGGGGACTGTTACCGGGCGCGTTGTTGATCCGGATGGAAAGCCAGTTACGGGGTTGCCGATATTTATTGCACCTCTTTATGATGGCGATGGATATATGTCGCCAGTGTTTTTGCCTAATGAGCATGCCCAGTTGCGCCGGGCACACACAGATTTAGAAGGGCTGTTTTCCATAACGGATGTCCCCTCGGGGCCAGTACACATCGGTGCCCTTCCTTACGACATAGATACACGCCTACCCAAGGACTTTGAAGAGATTGTAGAGGCGTTCACGTCCAGGGATTGGACAAAGTTTACACAAGACGATATAGATGCGTTCGTTTCCAGTAACTTCGGTATGGATCCAGAGGACTTTGAGCCGGACGTTGAAGTTTTGTCCCTCCGTATTCGAGGGATAACCTTATACCCACGCAACGATTATGATGAAATCGCGTTCGGTCTCCAGTCGGGTGCACTTATGAAGAACGTGGAGGTCACCGTGCAACCTCGGATGCGGGTTCGGGGACGTATCGTTTTCAGGGACGGAACACCGCTTGCCAATACCCGCGTCCGCGTCCACACCCATTATCGTAATGTGGGTGGCCCCGGCACTGGCAGTGGCGGCGGAGACTTATGGGTAAACGCTGAGGGATACTTTACCTGCTATATAAATGAAAAAAATGATGCTGCGTTCTACACGTTTTCTTTTGAATATCAAGATCTTTCTGTGGAGGCTGACCCGATTCGCCTCGACCCCGGGGACCGATTCGACGGACTGACATTGACGTTTGACAGCGAACCGATTCCCGCCAAACGACCCCCTCAAAAAACTGAAATTGACGAGCCTGCACCATCCCCTCCCGCATCAGAATCACCGTCGAGACCAACGTCTAATGATGTATGGGTCGTCAATCCCGAAAATGGGCACGGCTATAAACGGGTTCACTGTGAGACTCGCGACGATGCCATTGCCCAAGCCACCGAGGAGAAAGCACATCTTGTCGTGATTAATAACGCGGAGGAGCAGGCGTGGTTAGAGGCAGTTTTCGGTCATAAATTCTATTGGATAGGGCTCCAGCGTGTCCCCACGACAGGCGCGCTTTCTAAACGGACAAAAGAATGGTGGCAATGGGATAACGGCGACCCTATCACCTATGCAAACTGGTTACCCAACGATTTCTTTTCTGAGTCCTTGGATGCCAGCGACAGAGACTATGTAGTTATGACTCTCACTAATGGAAAATGGTATGCGGTGAGTCCTGATAGTGTTATCTGGCGTATGACGAAAATGGCAATCCTTGAAAAACCGGATAAGCTTGATGGGCAATAATATTTGTCAGTCTGTGATTTATCTCCAGCAAAATTATGCACCAGTTTTACACCTAAGAAGCGTCACTATAGAGCAATCGGAGGTGATGCATGAAAAATATCGATGTTGAGCTCATTCACCGTGTTCTTGATGGCGACGATACTGCTTTCACTGAGCTTGTGAAAAAATACCAAAAACCGGTTCACGCGCTGGTGTGGCGTAAGATTGGGGATTTCCACATCGCCGAGGAAATTACGCAGGATACATTCTTAAAAGCATATCGGGGATTGGCAACGCTGAAGAAACCACAGAGTTTTGCGAGTTGGCTTTATGTGATTGCTGCGAACCACTGCAGTACATGGCTGCGTAAAAAACGTTTGCAGATGCAGTCGCTTGAGGAAACGAGTCGTGCTCGGTTAGAAAAGGCGACATATTCCGGATATGTCATTGCAGAAAATGAGCGGACAGCGGTGGAAGCACAACGCGAAGTCGTGAAGAAGTTGCTTTCAAAACTCCAAGAAAGTGAACGCACGGTGATCACACTACACTACTTCGGTGAAATGTCCAGTGCAGAGATCGGCACGTTTTTAGGGGTGTCAGCAAATACTGTTAGGAGTCGTCTCCGCCGGGCGCAGCAGCGTTTAAGGAAGGAAGAACCGATGATTCGAGAGGCTTTGAATAATTTTCAAATCGCGCCGCACCTCACTGGAAATATTATGCGTGAAATTGCGCGTATGAAACCCGCTGTGCCTACTGGCGGTAAACCGATAGTGCCGTGGGCGCTTACGATTTCTACAATGGCAGTGGTGCTTTTGATGTTGGGTGTTGGAAGCCAGCAATACTTATCACGTTTTCAGAAACCGTATAGTTTCGATGCCAGGTCAGAGATGACAGTTGAACTCATTGAAGCCCCTATTGTGCTGAATCTTGAGTCCGAACCGGATATTCGGAATCAATTTGGCAACGAAGATGCAATCGGTAGAGACGATGGGACACATCAGAACCCGGATGCAACACTATTCTCCTCCGCCTCCGGTCACATCCTTGATGAAGCCGGGAAACCGGTTTCTGGGATCAAGATAGCCGTTACACCTGTGATAGATGGCAATGGGGCTTGGTTTCCAATTCGTGGGCACGAAGGTGCTCTCGAAAATGCGGCGGCACTCCACGTGGAGAGTGATGCAGAAGGACGTTTTACGATCACCGAGTCTATCTCCGGTCCCGTACTGTTGTCGCTTTTTCCACTCCATGACTCGTCAGTCCGAATTTTAAGGGTTCAAATCGGTGAATTGTTGTTCTATGCAAGCGGAATAATGGATCGTGGAATTGTCTTTACTCCAACCCCGGGTGAGTCCATTGAGAATATTGAAGTTACGGTGCAAGGTCCACACATCCGAGCGAAAGTGCAACGCATGGATGGGAGACCGATCACCAATGCGAGAATCAGACGCCATTTACGAAGGGTGAGTCTGCACGGTAATTCTTCTGGATCTGGAAGTGAACATACAGACGCTGAGGGGTACTTCACGCACTATGTCGATAGGGATCTAAGGGAACCAACCTTTTACATGTTTTCGGTGACATATCAGGGACAGACTGTGGACGCAGACCCGATTTTACTTAAACCCGGGGATCCGACACACAACATTGTTTTCGCCTTTGCTGGTTTGCTGGAAGAACCGCTGCAGGTGCGGCGTAGGAATTTCGCGAGCGCGTCCGCCTCAACAAATTCTATCGCACAGAATATATGGGTGATACAACCGGACTTTTCTCGGCAAACTGAGGGACACGCTTATAAGAAGATTAAGTGTGAAAATTGGGAAGCCGCGCGAACCCAAGCCGCCGCGGAGGGGGCATATCTCGTTGCAATTAACGATGCAGCCGAACAGAAATGGTTGCAGACTGTCTTTGGGAATCAACCGAGTTGGATTGGACTGAATGATACTGCGCAAGAAGGAGAATGGTGGTGGGACAACGGCGAACCGCTTACCTATACCAACTGGGGATTTCAGGAACCGCATGATGCAAACAATGAAGATGAAGATTGGGTCATCATGGGTCCTTCAGGAAAATGGGAAGATATTAACCCTTGGGACGGTCAATGGCGCTGGATCCAAACGGCAATTATTGAGAAAAAAGTGCCTCCTATGAAGAAATAAGTCTTGTGTTTCACCGGAAGGAGAAAAATTGTGAAACGTTCAAAAACCCGCAACAAGATTTTGGCATTCCTGATGGTAGTTGGTTCGCTTTTCATCGAATCCGCTTCGCATAGCATTGCTGACGAGGAAACCGGAACCTTCTCCGGACGCGTTGTGGATGTAGAAGGAAATCCTGTTCCGAAATTGCCGGTTATGATTGGACCTGCTATGGCTATAGGAACGAGGATTGGATCCGCCTTTTTTCCAACGCAATATCCTATTGTCCGACGCACACTTACAGATGCGGATGGACGGTTTTCCATTACGGGTATTGCTCCGGGACTTTCCTACTTCGGTGCACTCCCTTACGATATAGATGCACGCCTGCCAGACGACTTTACGGCGAAGATTACAAAGGCTATGGAAGAGGAAGATATAGTTACCCTCCACGCGAGCGGAATTATGGAGATGCAGGATGATTTTGAGCCCGATGTTGAGGTTTTATCTCTCCGTATCCGAGGGATAACCTTCTATTCACGTACCGACCATGAACAAATTGGGTTTAGTGTCAGGGCCGGAACGCATATTGAGAACGTAG
This sequence comes from Candidatus Poribacteria bacterium, assembly GCA_965232545.1. GTDB lineage: Bacteria > Poribacteria > WGA-4E > WGA-4E > WGA-3G > WGA-3G. Next base: position 3,454,840 of record OZ246979.1, on the reverse strand, counting down.
AAGTCACAGTGCAACCTCGGATGCGGATTCGAGGACGCATCGTTTTCAAAGATGGGACACCCCTTGCAAGCGCACGGGTCCACCTCCGCTTCCGTTCTCGGACTGTCGATGGGACAGGTAGCGGAGAGTCGGGGGGGAGACCGCAAACGGATGCTGCGGGGTATTTCGTCCATTATCTCGATGAGAAAGATGCTGCGGCGTTCTACACGTTTTCGGTGGAATACCAAGATATTTCCGCAGAGGCTGGTCCCATTCGCCTTGATCCAGGGGAACGTCTTGACGGATTGACCTTGACGTTTGATAGTGAGCCAGTGCCCCCACGACCATCGCCTCATGAGATAGTATTTGATCCCTCTACGACACCTCCACCGAAAAGACCGTCTATACCGTCATCTGAGGAGGTCTGGATAGTCAATCCCGCGAATTTGCATGCCTACAAACGGATTTATTGTGAAACTCGCGACCATGCAGTCGAACAAGCGAAGGCAGAAAACGCGCATCTTGTCACTATTAACGATGCAGCGGAACAAACATGGTTAGCCGGAGTTTTTGGGCATAAGCTTTATTGGATCGGACTCAGCCGCGTCCCACCGTCAGGCACAACTCCTAACGGAACACAATGGCGATGGGAGAGTGGTGAACCTATCACTTACGCCAACTGGTTACCCGATTATATCTTTGCTGAATCCTTGGATGTTAACCGGAGGATCTATGCTGTTATGACGTTCACCGATGGACAATGGTATGCCGTTGGTCCTGACAGTCTCCTCTGGCGTATGACGGAGATGGCGATCCTCGAAAAAGCAGATGTATTTGATAACTCTCCTGCCCAGGGGAAATGATCGTTTAGCATCTACGGCCGTTCGATTACTCTTGTGCAATTTTTCCAATTAAGTTAGTCAATCCTTACCACAAAACCTATGATGTGTTGATGTGGGGCATAGATTTTTCAGTGTTTGCTCTAACTTGGGTGGGATGTGTGGAACATTTTGCTTACATGAGATGGAGGCAACTTATGCATCGCCAAAACCTTTTGTATGGAATTGTGGTAATTTCCCTCGTGATTTGCACCCTGCTCGGTTGTGGTTACACTGAAGATACATCCTCTGTCGCGTTATCCGAAACCGTGATAGAAGGAGACACGTCGGGTTTTGCGGGGCGTGTTGTTGATGAAAATGGGAATCCGGTTGCTGGGCTTGCACTGATGATTCAACCTCGCGAAATTGACACTCATACGGGACTATGGACGTACGCTGCAGTTATGGAAACGGAGACCGACGATGCAGGACATTTCTCCGTCTCAAATATCCACGGGGAATTTCAATTGATGCTGGCTCCTGAGTATCAGAACGGTCTGTCCCCTGAGACGGAATATCAACTTCTTTCTGTCAAAGTCGGAGATTTTACTTACCATCCGAATGATTTGCTCCCTCTCTTTTTTACGCTAAACACCTTTTCTATCACGCCGGGCACTCAAATCGAAAACGTAGAAGTCACAGTCCGGTTCCGGATGCGGATTCGCGCGAAAATCGTTTTTGCAGACGGCACCCCTTTGGCAAACAAAACGGTTGACATCAACATAAGAGCACAAGGTTTACATGGAAATAATGTTGGGGGTGTCCAAGGGACGGTGCAGACCGATGCTCAAGGATACTTTGTGGAGTATGTAGATAGGAATAGGGCAACCAGCTACAGAGTGTCAGTTGAATATAAGGGGCTTTGCGCAACGTCGGAGATATTTGTGCTGAAAGTCGGGGAACGCCGCGAAGATCTGATTTTGGAGTTACCAGGTCCGCCCCGATGAGGTGGTCAGAACAGAAAAAAACGTGTAAATTGCGTGTGGGTGCCTTACGAGAGTAGGTTTCCGCAGTAGGCGCAAGCGTCCAGTTTGACATCCCCCTTAAACGTCTCACGCTCAGGCGTTAGGTAGGTCTCGTGATGAGTGACGCAATTTGTGTTTTCACACGTCCGTGTAGAAACCGCAATGTCTCGCTCTGGGGGTTGGGTCAAAATGAGTTGCTCGAGTCCAACAAGGCTCGCGATCAGTGCCATCCGAACGGGTACTGCGTTCGCGGATTGCTCGAAATACGCTGCACGTGGATCGTCATCTAATTCATAGGCGAGTTCATTGACACGGGGGAGTGGATGCATAATCATCGCATCGGGTTTGGCATTCTTCATGACTGCTGCGTTCAATAGGTAACTGCCCCGGACGGCTGCCGCATCCATATTTGGTGGGAGCCGTTCTTCTTGGAGTCGGTTGACGTAAATGACATCCAACCTGTCAATCACTTCTGTAATACTTTCTACCTCGAGGGGTATCTGCCTATGGCACTGTTCCAGTTGTGCGAGCACCCACGGTGGCATTTGTAGCGGTTTCGGCGCGATGTGAATCAGGTTCCCGCCAAATCGGGCGACTGCAAGAGCAAAGGAATGTGCCGCCCGTCCAAACTGGAGATCGCCACAGATGCCCACAGTTAACCCTTCTATCTTGGATTTTCGCTGTATAATCGTATAAAGGTCTGCAAGTGCCTGTGTCGGATGCGTGTGACTTCCATCGCCGCCGTTGATAACTGGGATATGCGCGTGCTGTGCAATGACACGCGCCGCACCTGCCCAGTTGTGCCGCACGACAATAAGATCGGCGTAGTTCGTTACCATCCGTGCGGTGTCAGCGAGGGTTTCCCCTTTCGTAGCAGAGGTTGCTTGTGGATCGGCGAAGCCAAGTGTGCCACCGTTAAGTCGTTCCATCGCACTTTCAAACGAAAGTCGTGTCCGCGTGCTGGGTTCATAAAAGAGAGTTGCCAGCAGTTTACTTCGGCAGATCCCTGCCCATGTCTCCAGTTGCGACTGCATGCCTGCTGCGAGCCGAAAGATCTGCTCAATCTCAAAATTCGACAAATCGTCGAGTGTTACCAGATGCCGCATTCTTCTCCTCTGGAGACGTTTTTTTTTTAAACGTACCCTCTGAATTTGCTGACGAGTTTCTATCTGCGTAGGGATTGCATGAACGCTTCAAGACTATCGGATTGAGGAATTGTGAGTAGCAATTGCCTGAGGTCTTGCAAATCGTCTATAGATTCAAGGGCAGGCTTTAAGGTTTCAACAGCATCAGTGTTGAATTGCATTGCCAACAATGCGATGATGCTTTCGATAGTGCCTTTTCTCTCGCCTTGTTCAATTCCTTGTTCAATTCCTTGTTCAATTCCTTGTTCAATTCCTTGTTCAATTCCTTGTTTAAGAGCTTCTTGTTTTGCCTCTTGAATGTAAAGTTGAAAAAAAGGAGATTCTTGCATGATGCCCTCCGGTAAAAGGTGTTTAATCAATTGTGGTTCATAAATCAATCCACCAAAAATGCCGAGTGCTGCGAGTAAAATATCCCGGGTGTATTGATCCGCGCGTACCGACGCTGTCACGTCAATACATTTTTCCAGCCAGCGGTTTGGTTCTATTCTTTCTGGTGGTTTCATCAGCGGTGTTAAAGGCAATAATCCCGGTGCCTGCATTTCCAAAACCGATTGTCCGTCTATCTCAATCAGTCTTATTACTTTATAGCGTAGTATGTACTCGTAACCGGGGCCCTTATAAGCATAATAACCTTTATCATTTCTACCTGCATTAGGGCGCAGGTAGATGACGTTAGAATAGACAGGTATCTGATGTAGATGAATAAGAAAACCGTTATAGCCTGCAATGCGGCTCCACATCGGTTTTTGGCTATCGCCTGTTTGCACTTCGGTGTGGAGTATTACTGTTTCGTTTGGGAGCTGCACCTTCAAAGTACTATCATTTTGATGCGTTTTGAGTGTCGGTTCTTCAGTTTCGAGTTTCTCTAGAACTTTGATATTTGAATGTCCGACTATGAATTCTGCGAATTCTTGTGAGTGTTCCAGCATGATATATTTCGATGCATTGTTGTAATACTGTGCCATGTTATTATTTTACATCAGAGTGTCGGGAAATATCAACGTTTTTATGGTAAGTTAAGACTGACTTTTAGACTCCCAACCAGTTCTTTAACCGACTTCATATTTGCCTGCTTGAGATAGGCGTGGATACCTTTCACCACTTCTATTGATGCCTGAGGATTGACGAAATTCGCTGTCCCAACTGCCACAGCGGATGATCCAGCGATGAAGAATTCGACAGCGTCTGTCGCAGTCATAATGCCTCCCATTCCAACGATGGGGATAGAAACGCTTTTGTAAACCTCCCAGACCAATCTTAATGCCACAGGTTTTATCGCGGGCCCGGAGAGTCCACCTGTCACGTTTGCGAGTTCCGGTTTCCGTGTTTCCGCGTTAATCGCCATGCCGAGGAGTGTGTTGATGGCAGAGAGCGCGTTGGCACCAGCGTCCTCAACAGCACGAGCAATCACTGTAATATCTGTAACGTTTGGGGAGAGTTTGACCAATATGGGTAGGTCGGTTTTCGCCCGAACCTCTTTGACGAGTTGGTGTGCCAATGTCGCATCAACACCGAAACTCATACCACCACAGTCTAAGTTCGGACAGGAAATATTGAGTTCTATACCCGCAATACCCTCTGCGCTATTCAGTTTCTCAGTTACGATTAGGTATTCTTCGACTGTTTTGCCACAAACGTTGACAATCACCGGAACATCAAAATCACGCAGATAGGGGAGTTTCTCCGAAATGAAGCCATCTACACCGACGTTTTGGAGTCCGATCGCATTCAGCATGCCGGACGGGGTTTCCATGATGCGTTGCATCGGATTGCCGGGCCACGGCACGCTCGTAACGCCTTTAACGACCACTGCCCCGAGTCGGTTCAGATCCACAAAATCGACGTATTCACTACCGTAGCCGAAGGTGCCAGATGCTGTCATGACAGGATTTCGCATCTGAATCCCGCCGATATTCACACTGAGTGACAAATCTGTTGTGTCCATTTTTTTACAATTTACCTTGCGATGCGGTCAAGTCGGTTTGATGAATGAAGTGCCTCTCCGTTCAGCCAGCGCGCCCGTTGGTTGCGCTTACGCGCTTTTTCTAAAAATTCATAGTTTCAGTCCACCACAAAAAGTGTAGCACCAATATACTTCGGAAGTCAATTAATTTTCGCACGTACTTACAGGAGGCTTACCAACTCAGATAGACGACGCGGAAATCGAAAATTAGTCCCAGAATGCTAATAATAGAGGCAACAATTACATCCCCAATAACCAAGCCGATGAAAAAGGGAATCGAACGTCTATACAACCGAACACCGCCAGTTGAGAGAAGAATCCGTTTAATAATCCAGCTGATTAAGAGTGGAAACCAGAGTCCGGTAAAGGTCCACCAACTTGAAACGACGTAACCGACGGGGTGTAGGGGCCACTGAACGAACCGCCATCGCAGGAGCAAAAGGCTGACGGCGAAAGCGAATCCACCGCTGGTATAGAGCATGCCGCTGACGCTCGTTTCGGTGGGATTGTAGAGCCATCCCGCGAGCCTGTTGAAAGCGGCGCGGGCATACCACGAGCGTGCTTGTTCTAAGCCGACTTCGTAGGAGAGGTGTAGATGTCCCCAAGCCGCGGAGAGTGCACCTACAAAAATGGCGATCGCTAATACCCACAGCAATTGGGTCGGATTGAAACGGGTTTGATGTGCGAGTTTCAATCCCTCCAATTGGTGCGGCATCGGGTGCGCGCGATAGGAGAGGTGGTTCAGCCAGAAAAAGAGGGACATCACTGAGAGATTCCGATTCCCGATGCGCCGTGTGCCCAACGCATCTGTCAAAAGCAAGTCTGGACCGGCGTTGTAGAGATCGTGCGCGGGCGGTCCGAGTTCGGCACGAATCCGGGTAATTGTTATGGACATCGCGAAATAGAGCGCGAAAAATAGACCCGCAAACCAGAGCGACATCCCTGCCTTGAGACAGAACGCCATAATCAAAATAAATCCGACAACCACCCCGATTCCCGCTGTCCTGTAGCGTAACGCTTCACCTTCGTCGTGTAGAGGTGGGGTTCCCCCGCCCCTACTGAAAATCGTCTGCAACACGACCTTGACATGGGAGCGTCCCATCCATAATGTCCAGAGGAAGAGGGCTATCCATACACCTCGGATTTGCGCCATTTCTCTCGGAAACCCGATAGCACCTCGCCAACCGAACATCTCACCAACAATCCGTTGGAAGTGCCAAAACAGGTGAAAGAACCAGCAGGAGAACCCTAAATCCAGCGGAATCAGGAAACCTACGCCAATCGCAAACGGGAAGAAACTGATACGGAAACCCGGATTGTTCATCGCACTCCACGGTTTATCGGGGAGTCGGAATCCGCGATACAGCGGAATTGTAGGGAAAACTGGATCGATTTGGTGTAAACTATAGAGTAGGTTCAGGACAGCCGCGATGCATAAGCCGACAACCATCATCCGTTTGTTAAAAAATAGATGAGAGGTCGTTCGTAGGGAGCTTCCTACGTTTGAAGCCGCGCGTGTGATTTCGTAAGGGAGTTGTGCGATCGGATAGGTGAGTCGTTCATGTTCCTGCCACTGCTTACGTAAAAGCACGTTGAGACAGAGCATTGTCACCCCGATGACGAGGCAGAAGCCCACCCATATCAGTGTTGGCAGCAGCCATGCCTGCATGTTTGTCTGAAGATAGAATGTGGATTCGCCTTTGTAGAAGCCTTGCAGTACCTCCTGTTTTCCGACGACAAGCCATTCGGGGAGATGTTGATGGAAAAGTTGTGCCCATTCGTTTTCGGTCGTTGCGTACCAAAAACCGTTACCCATTAACGGCACCAAGACCTGTAGCATATCGCGACCTGCGAAAACGGAGGCTTGGCACAGCATCGCATAGATGGTTAACAATTCGCTCTGCGTAAACGCCAGTGTGGGGCGTAAACGGCGCAGGACCGCGCTGAACCCAATCAGGACGAGCAACGTGAATAAAACATTAAACAGTAATGCCAAACTCGTAGGGCGGTTGGAATCCCAGATATAACTCAGATGTAGAACCCAGTAACTATTAAAGGGGATGAGGAGGATACCGATCAGCGTTGCGCGTAGCGTAATAGGGCTTTTTGATGGGTGTCTCATGTTTTTTGGCTATCAGCAATCAGTTATCAGCAATCAGTTAAAAGGAGCTTTGTTAATGGCTGTCGGGAACCATCGGGAACCGTCAGCTATCAGGCGTAAGAGGTTTTCTTGCCGACGGCTGACCGCTGATCGCTAATTCTTTGGCTGATGGGAGGAGATAGCAAGAAATGGTAATGATGGTGGTATTCGCTTTTGTTGTTGTAGTTATGGTGTGTGGTGGTCTGTTGCTCGCACGGCTGGCAACGGTTGCTAAATCGAAAAAATCGTGGATATGGGGATTTCTCATTCTCATAGTGCTTATCTGCGTGCCACTTTTTCTGTTAGGTCTCTGTGTGTGGTTTATCTTCTTCAGTGGCGTATCGTCTGAAAACTTTAGTCCATTTTGATGATACAGAATTCTTGAATCGGTATGCGCCTCAATCGTCAGTGTCCCTATAAATTAGAGATTTCCTCGGTATTTTCTTCAGTAGATGTTTGTTGGACAGTCGAGGTCTTGCCGGAGAGGTAGAGAAACCATAAAGTGAGTCCGATTGCAATGAGAATCCACAGGACACCCCAAATCTCAGTGGCAATGCCTGTTACCTCCGAGAGCATTCGGGCATCCGAACGGAGGTTGGACCTGTCCAAGACATCGCTTTTAATATCAAGAATCGCGTAGAGACAACTTGTCACGCCGATAATACGGAGAACCCAGTCGTTGATTGCCTCTGGGAGGTAGAAACCGATGGCGACCAGCGCAACACCAAAGCCGATGCCGAACAGATACGTAAATGAACTCTCGCCGTAGCCGATAGAGATAGCCACCATACCGATGCCGATAAGAATACTAATTGCTTTATCGAAGTGAGTTCTCGCCGCCAAGAGTAGGATGAGTCCACCCCAGAGCAGACTGCCAAGATAACCCGCGGTCAACGTCAAAAATCGGGAGCCGCCTTGTGTCAGGGCGTGTCCTCCCTGCTGCGGGTTAATCTGGATCTCTACAATGCGACCTCCAGTGGCGATCGCCGCAAGCCCATGGCTCACCTCATGCATAAAGACGACAAAGATTTTGAGGGGATACACAAACGGCGTATTCCACAAAAACCCGATGCCGATGAAAATCAGGAGCAGCGCAATGTAACGTTTAAAAATTGACAGCATATTTTAATTTTACCTTGCCGTTAAAGGACGGGAAATTGAACTTTGGTGCCCTTTTCATATATCTGAAGAAATACCCAAGCAAAAACCCCTCCATTTCATTACGGACTATTCATCCGACAACATACTCAAAAACCTGCCTGTAATGGACGCAGAGCAGAAACCTTATGGTTAAAAATCCTTTAAATTGCTTGCTTTTTGCAATGAAATTTGATACAGTATACCATAGGATACCCAAAATATACAATTCTAAAAGTAAGGCGCACGCTTCCCAAGCGCGCCTATAAAAAAATGAATACGTTCGGTCACCTTTTTCGGATTACGACCTGGGGCGAATCGCACGGCGGGGCTGTCGGCGTTGTAGTTGACGGTTGTCCACCGCAGATCGCCTTGGATATATCCACAATACAGTTTGAACTGGATCGGCGGAGACCGGGTCAGAGTCATCTCACAACCCCGCGTCAGGAGAGCGATGTCGTTGAAATACTTTCTGGTGTTTTTGAAGGTAAGACGCTCGGAACGCCTATCTCCATGCTGGTGTGGAATAAGGACGCGCGTCCCGCAGCCTATGAACACCTTAAGCAACTCTATCGTCCCTCACACGCCGATTTTACATATCAAGAGAAGTACGGTATCCGAAACTGGCAAGGCGGCGGTAGAGCGAGTGCACGGGAAACCATCGGACGTGTCGCGGCGGGGGCGATTGCGAAGCAGGTCTTGCGTGAAATGTCTGGAACTGAAACGCTCGCTTATGTCAAACAGATTCATACGCTGGAAGCCGAGGTGGATGCAGACACGGTGACGCTTGAAGATATAGAAACGAGTCCTGTCCGGTGTCCCGACCCTATTGTTGCTCCGAAAATGGCGGAACGCATTGATCAGGCGCGGCGTGACCTTGACTCTCTCGGTGGCATCATCGAATCGGTTGCGCGTAATGTACCTGTAGGTCTCGGCGAACCGGTATTTGACAAGCTCAAGGCGGATTTGGCAAAAGCAATGATGTCTCTCCCCGCAACGATGGGTTTCCAGATCGGCTCTGGCTTTGGGGGTGTGACGATGACCGGATCTGAACATAACGATCCTTTTTATCTCGAAAAGGACGATCAGACAGAGCGCATTCGGACACGTACGAATAATTCCGGCGGCACACAAGGCGGTATTTCAAACGGCGAAAATATTCTGTTCCAAATCGCTTTCAAGCCGACAGCGACAATCGGTAAACCGCAACAGACTGTTGATATGCAGGGGAATGAGGTGACGTTAGAAGCAAGCGGACGACACGATCCCTGTGTTTTGGTGCGAGCCCCTGCTATTGTTGAAGCGATGGCAGCACTCGTCCTCACGGATCATCTACTCCGCCAACGCGCGAAATCCTGATGTAGTGTCAAACAATCATACCACACACGATGTCGATGAACTGTTTATTCTTCTAATGAGGAATAGGGCAATGATTACAAAATCGGCGATTGAAGACATCTCGCCTGACCAAGCCTTGGAAGCCTGTGCTCGGTGGATAATCGTGAGCTATTTTCATGAGATGATGTCCTACAAAGAGGGTGCTAAAGAGGGGACTGATATCGAGTTTGTCCACGATATGCGAGTCACCTCGCGCCGCTTGCGAGCCGCAATGGATAATTTCGCTGACTGCTTTCCAAAGAAACCGTTTAAAAAACATTACAAAAAGATAAAAGCAATAACGCAAACGATGGGAGCCGTCCGAGATCTGGATGTCTTAATCGTTCGTTTCCAGAACGAATTGACGAATCTGACCGAAGTAGAGCAGACTGACATCCGAGGATTGATTGAGCATCTACAACGGAAACACAAGGCAGCACGGCAACCGATGCTGGCACTCTTTGAGGAACTCGAAGAAACCGGTTTTGAGACCAAGTTTTTGGGATTCTTTGTAGGAGAAGATTTTTAATTAGGTGCTCCTGGGCTACGCTTCATTTCATTGCGCGAGACTTTTAAATTATAGATGCTTGGCTGTGCCCCGTTGCGCTTGCGCACAAGTTTTTGGGTTAAGAATGAATAAACTGTTAGTTTGTGCGGGTCTAACGAAAACCAAGCCCGCAACGACGACGCGGGCGACTCGAACACGGAAATCGTTAAACCGCAAACATCCTTACTTATCCGCAAGGTAAAATTAAAAAATGGCGAAGGCGCAGAAAGTTATCGGTGTTGCACCGCTACGGAGCTATCAGGAAAACGCATGTGTCATTCTTCCACAAAGGCTTGAGGAGGTTTACACGTGGGAGCCGTTCATTCGGGACGAGACGAGGCGCGAAGAACTCCACAACATGCGAATTTCCATTAAACGCCTCCGATATGCGATGGAACTTTTTTGCGTAGTTTATGGATTGCCGACTGTTAAAAGCCAGTACACTGAGTTTCTCGCGGTGATCGTTGATTTGCAAGAGATACTCGGCGATATTCATGACGCTGATGTCGTCTTAGAAGTTTTAACGGATTATGCCCCTCAATTGGGGGATCAAGGAAAACAAGACGCTGGGCATCCGGGTATTGTTAGGCTCATCGCTCGGACAGAGAAGACCCGCAAAGTGGATTATGAAACGTTTTTGGGAAAGTGGGACCAACTCTCTGCAATAGATTTCAAACAGAAGTTGCTATCGCTTTTCAATGCCACTTGTGAACTGAAAACTTGCTGTTAAAAAGTTGGCATCATAATGACTAATTGCCAAAGTGCGCTCGTGGGAAACGCGCATAGGAGAGATTACTATAATGAGCACGAATGTTATCGGTGTAGATATGGGCGGCACTAAGATTCTATCGGCTGTTATCGGTCCAGAAGGTAATATTTTAGGGACAGCCAAGGTCCCAACCAAAGCAGACAGAGGTCCATCCGTTGTAATCGATCGGATCGCCGACAGTATCCGAAAGGCTATTGACAAGTCAGGTGTTGCCCCTACATCGATTGGGGCTGTCGGGATTGGAGCACCAGGACCGCTTGATCCGGCGACTGGGGTTGTCATTTTCGCTCCCAATCTCCGTTGGAAGGATGTTCGACTGAAGGATGAATTGGAGGCGCGCGTCGGCTTTCCGACCTTTGTTGACAATGATGTGAACGTGGGGACACTTGGTGAGCACGTGTTCGGTGCGGGGCAAGGTTTCCAGAACGTCGTTGGGATTTTTGTTGGGACTGGCATTGGTGGTGGTATTATTCTACAGGGTGAATTGTTCCACGGTGCGAGTAAGACAGCCGGTGAAATCGGACATATCATTGTCAAAGCGGGGGGGCCTCGTTGTGGTTGCGGTACACGGGGTTGCTTGGAAGCAATTGCGAGCCGTACCGCAATGACTAAACAGTTTCAAAAGGCAATAAAAAAGGGACGGAAAAGTGTGCTCTCCGAACTCACAGGCGGTGACCTGACCGCTATTCGGAGTGGTGTTTTGGCGAAAGCGATCCGTTTAAACGATAAGTTAACACTGAAAGTTATCAAAAAGACGACGAAGTACCTCGGGGTCGGCATCGGTTCTATTGTGAATTTCTTGAATCCGGAGATGATTGTACTGGGTGGCGGTGTCGTTGAAGCACTCGACGATACATTCTTGGACGATATCCGTGCCGCCGCTGAAAAATACGCGCTACCCAATACGCTAAGTGGGGTCCAGATTGTGCCAGCGAAGTTGGGAGACAATGCCGGTATCCTTGGGGCGGCAGCCTTAGCGCGGCAAAGGATTTTTAATGATTGAGTTTTCGCGCTGCCCTCCGCTACGCTTACGGGCAGGTTTTCGGTAATGTCGGTGCCGGATTTGAGAATTTGTACAATTTGGAAGATGACGTAGCCTGAAACATCGGCGCAGGCGGCTCGGAAGCGAAGATCGTCAAAGTTCAAATTCACGTCACCTATCCGCAAGGAAAAATTAAAATGTTAGTTGATGATAACAGAGAAGAACATCGGATGATGATTTTCGGCAACGATAGCCGTCTCGTTCAAGAACGGTTAATCGTGGAAGAAGACACAAAGCAAGACGGAATCCTTGCACAGAAGGTTCACGTGGATTCCTATACCGTCACACTGTATGTGTTGTTGAAGGATTACGGTCTCACACCGGTCTTTCGTATTAAGCCACGCATCCGCTTCCATCGCTCTAACTATGATAATCTCTCTTCGAGTGCACCCCTACAATATCGTCTTGATGACATCATCCATTTCGCTGAATTAAAACGCGGCATTGACTTAACAGAAAAAATTGATGATGTCAAACTTGCAGAAATCCTCGGCGATGCTCCCGCACTCAAGGATGTAACAGATGATGCGGCGTTACATCTCGTCTCACAACGCGATGTATCCCTCGGGAACCCACCTTTTAAAACCAAAACCAAGGTTTTTGGAAAAAATGAAGATGAGGGTATAGAAGAGGGGGGGATTCAAATTGGAACGTTCCTTGACGCGCTCAATCGACCGAAACAGACTGAGCAAATTTTCAAACGTTTTGCTCGAGGAAAAGAGTTTGCCCGCGATTTGCGCGAAGCTTTAGGACCCTACGAAGATTTTGAATTTCAATTTGGACTCTATTCTCGGTATGAACGACGAGATTGCGTATTGGCGCATGGAGATTCCGAAACCAGTGGAAACTACCGTGCGACATTCGACCCGTGGACAGCACTCGGCTATATCCGAACTGCCGGCGATGCACAGCAGTTCCAAATTTTAATGCATGAACGCGGCACACGGTGGGAGCACAAAGTTATGTTGGAGCAGTTGGATGCCCCAACACTTGGACGACTTGCCACGGAAATCCCTGGACTCCGCCGAGAGTATCTGATCGGACGAGTTTTGTCGAAAAGCCAGACGGCTTTGACTCGCTTAGCCGAACTTCGCCAATCCCAGCTGAACCTCACAACTGATTTGCATACCGGATATACGCTCCAGTTAGAGATACCCGTCGCTAAAAAACGGTTTTCTGTCATAGAACATCGCCGAAAATTGCGGAGTGTCTTTAACGGGAGTGGTGCGTATCGTCTACATCCGCTGAATGGGGAATTTGTTGAAAGGCATCATAACATGGCGAAGGGCATCCGAGATGGTATTGTCTGGACTTTGGATTCCGTTGATTTGTTTACAGGGCAACTGCCATTAGAGGAGCAAAGTGAAGAGTTTCGTATCATCAAAACGCCGCGTGAGAACAAATTCGTAGTTCGCTCCGCTGAAGAACTTCGCGAACGTCTCCCTAAAAACGGGTTTGAGAAGTGTTGGAATGAAGCAGTCGATGTGGGAGGTTATACGATTCTCAACCGAATGAGTGGCAGGGTCTATCTCGTGAGTTACGGACGCAGGAATACCGGCAGCATCTATGAAGGCGACCTTACCCAGGACGAGATCTCACATTATCTCTCAATTGAATACTTAGGGATGGACCCTGACCGTGTTGGAAATTCACGTTTTGCGGTGCCGCCCGATGTCCAACAAGGTTTCTTTGAAAGACTTTTCAGCAGGCAACCTCTTCCACCCATCTTTAATCAGTTGATGCAAACCGAGGCACAAGTCATCGCGGATATGAAAATCCTCGCTCGGCATTGCAAAGAAAAGTTGGAGATTCCGTAAGTCCGTAAGTTAGGTTGAACCGTAGGTGAACCCATAGCCGTCAATTTTAGAAAAAACTGCATCGGGGCCACGTAGGTTGGGTTGAACGAATGGTACCAGATTCCACGTTATCTGAACCGCAAGGAAAATTTAAAAAATGGAAAACCCTAGAAAAATTCTTATCACCGGCGCATCCGGCTATATCGCTGGACGGATGCGCCCCGAATTTCGCCAACGCTACGACCTCGTTCTGTTAGACGTGAAAACCACGGATCGGCAGGGAGAAGAGGTCGAAGGCATTCAAATCGCTGAACTAACCGACCCCAATCGAGACGCATATCGTCATCATTTTGAAGGCGTTGATGCAGTCGTCCATTGTGCTTTTAAGGGCGGTAGTTTCGAGAATGAACTCGCCAACGTCCAAATGGCATACAATCTCTATCAGACCTGTATTGAGACCGATGTCCGGCGTGTCGTTGTCTGTAGCTCCAACCACGCCGCTGACTATTATGAACGGCTCATCTGGGCAGATAAATGGGATGTGGTGACACCAGAGATGCGTCCGCTCTCCGATAACTTCTACGGATGGGCAAAAGAGGCGTATGAACATCTTGGCTTTGTTTTTGCGACGGGACACGTTGACGGTAAGAAATTACAGAACGTCCAGTTGCGTATCGGTGGACCGCGTGAGACGGATATGGCGAATTCCTCAGCGGACGATCTGAAGGCGATGCATCGAGGACTCGGCGCGTATTTGAGCGTCCGGGATCAGGTCCAACTCTTCGTCAAGAGCATTGAGACAGAGGACATAGAGGACGAAAACGGAGTCCCCTTCCAAATCTTCTACGGTATCAGCGACAATTCGCATAAGTTCTGGAGTATCGCCAATGCGCGGAAAGTCATAGGCTACGCACCAGAGGACGACAGCCAACTCCGTTTCGCTGATCGCTTGACAGAATTGTTACAGCAGGCGAAAGAGACATAGCGCATAATTTTTCGCGAATGTACCATAGGAAACCGTTAACCTGCGAGGCTTTGGACAAACTTGCCAGTTTGCGAGAGATTAACGATCTATCAGATTTAGAGGGCCTGCGATGGGCGTTTTTGCACCACCGGAATCACATAACTCCGAATCTTCACACTGTTAACGGTTTCTGTCTCTGTTCGCGCTTCTGGATTTTGACGATGATCGAAGCGGCTTGAACGTTTGCAAAATACGTTGCTGATAAATAGGATTGAGAATTTCACACATTCCGTCAGCCCCTCTCACAATGACACCATAAGTCGTGAGTTCGTCGATGACCGAGTCGTCCCGGTTAAAGCGCACCCCGCTCTCGTAAGAGGCGATTTCCATGAGGAGGCTTTCAAAACGCGGATTTCTGCGGATATTGGTCAGTAGGTGGGCGATATTGACATTTATTTCCTCAAGGAGGCGTGTATGCGCTGCTGCAAAGTGTGCCATCGTAATCGTTTCAGTTTTCGGGATGTCCAGTTCTTCCGTAAGGATCTGTGCACATCGGTTGACGAGGAAGGGTTGCCCGGCAGTCTGCTTATGGAGCGATTTGATGGCTTCAGGAGCGAAGGTTTGTCCAACTTCGTCCGTATACTGCGCAAGCAGATCGCCTACCTGTTCGCGCGTGAAGTTGGGAAGGTGGAATTCATCTTGGATATTGAACGGCGAGATGGAACGGTCGTAATCAAGTTGTGTGATGTTTTTGACCCCAACGATCCCGACGCTATGGGGGCACCGTATTTTACCCGATAGATAAATATCACGGAGCACGCGGAGCAACCCCGTCACGGCACCACGTGGAATCGCATCAAATTCGTCAATAATGAGGACAACCCTTTGGTTCTTTAGAAATCCTGCTAATTGTCTAAAGAACCTTCGCAAGGAGAGGTGGTTCGTGAATTGTAAGTTCTCCAAAAACTGCGTGAGTGCTTCAGGCAGTGACTCACCCCGTTCTTGGAAGACATCCACTACTTTCTCAGGAATATCTTCCGCGATACCTCCGTAAAACTCTGCAGGCGTGCAGTCTTCATATACTTCAAAATTGAGGTGTATAGGGAAGTAGGTTAAATCTTTAGCGGCGAGTTCTGCGAGTGCTAATTGGAAGAAAGTCGTTTTACCCGTCTGCCGGGACGCGAAAAGGACGATATACTTCCCCTCTTTGACGCGCCTGATAAAGTCGGCAACCTCTGCTGTCCGGGGGACGAGATAGTTATCTTCAGGATATAAGCGGCCTTGAGTCCCGAAGCGTCGCGTTTTTTTCAGCATATCATTCACAGCTCCAAACTTCGTATTGGCTATCGGTTTCCTTCAGCCATCGGAAATCATCGGTTAAGAGTTTTTCTTTCTGACCGCTGATGACTGATTGCTGACTGCTAAAAATTATACACTCTTTTCTTAAAGTTTTTCAAACGAAAAACCGGGTGAGGCATTCTCGGAGTTGGAGTCGTGTGTTGCGAAGGTGTGATTTGATGGTGCCTTCGGACTTTGAAAGCCGGTGGGCGATGGCTTTGATGGGGAGTTCATGGTGGTAATAGAGGCAAAACACACGTCGGCGCAGGGGTGTCAGTTGTGCGATGGCGGTGCGCAGGTGCTGGCGAAGTTCTTGACGTTCTATATCTCGGCTGGGGCAGGTGTGCGTGTCTGTGATGCGGTGTTCGTCTACAGTGTGTAAGGGGTCGGTGTCTCGGTGTTTCTGCTTTCGGAAGTGATCCTTTATGACGTTTTCGGCGATGCGATACAGCCAGGAATAGAAAGCGGACTCACAACGGAAGGTCTGGATACCACGAAAGGCACGAAGCCATGTGTCTTGGGTCAAGTCTTTTGCGATTTCGGGGTCTTTGACGCGACTGCGGATATGACGATAGAGGCGGTCTTGATACTTGCCGACGATCGGGGAAAAGGCTTCGGTCTCTCCCTGTTGCGTGCGCGTGATGAGGTGTTTGTCGTCGAGAGATAACAATATTTGGGGATTCCTTTCATTTCAGCAAGGGTGTGGTGTTGAGTCTGTAGACGTGCGTGTGCCGAGCAAGCGATACGGTTCTCTGGGGCGTGGCGGTCGCCAGCCGAACGGACGAAACAGGTTGTTGTCAACAATCGTCCGGTAGAATTCGGTTTTCTGAAAATCCGAGAGCGAGTCTTGGGGTGTTGATAAAGGTTTGCGGAACACTCGAGGCGAGACAGGGTGCGTCGTCTCGGTAAGTGTTTCGTGTTGCGGTTGCGTCAAGGCTGCTGTCTGTACGCGTCGCGTCCTGAAGAACCCGAAGATCACAAAAAACAACACACCGATGCTGAGGAAAACAATCGTTTTTAGATACTTCGTGGACATGGTGGTTTCCTGATGAAAAAGAAGGGGAGTCCGCGTAGCAGACAGAACACGACGGCAAGCGTTGCGAGGATGAGGCTGACGTTTTTTAAGGGGGCGTTGTTGAAAACTGACACCGTTGCGAGGATCATAAAAGCGAGCATCTTCAGAACTCCGTAAAGCCCACGACTCACGCGAGAACGGGTGAGGGTGTATGTCCATCCCTTTTCTGGGTATCCGTGGGTACGTTGCAAGGTATCCGTAATAAGACCGCGTGCCATGACAACGATAGGTATCCAAAGTGATATGATCCCAATCGCGGTAAAGTATATCCAAAAAGTGTTTTCTATGATACGGTCGGCGAGCGTGTCAAGGAAAGTCCCTGTTTTGGAAGTTTCGTTGCGCCTGCGTGCCACAATGCCATCGACTGCATCGAGTATAAAGATGACCGCGATGCTGAAAATCAGGGCGATGTCGAGGGGCGGGTGTCGTCCAAGGAGTGCGATCACCCCAAAGGTGTAGACGGTGCGTGCGATTGTGATGGTGTTTGCCAGCATGGTTATTGAAACTGTAAATTCTTGTCTATTTCAGGAATGCCTGTTTTGAGGTATTTCGGATCGGTTTTGATGTCAGGTGGGTAATGTATTTCCCAGACTTTGACATCGGCAGCAGCATCTCTGTCTGGAGGGTAAACAGGATGAAAGATGTCGGGTATATCTCCGCGAAAGTACAACCGGACAGCGAGACTCTCCCATCCGATAACTGGGATATAGTAGGCAGCTCCGGGATGTTGGTATTCATCAAAAACAATCACGACCCCCCCGTGCTCATTTTCCCCAGCTGCGGTTACACGCCTTTTGTTGATAAGCACAATGGCAGGGAGATTCACGATGTCGCCTGTTTTCAATTCTGCTTTGACAGTCAACGTGTTTTCCGTCATATCAAAGTCAATAGCTTCCAAAGGGGTATCGACGTGTGAGTCCGGAGCCATACGGTATTCCATCTCCTGCGGAACCTGTCGCTGTAACGGTGTGAATTCCCATCTGATATCTCCGCTTTCATTGGTGCCTATGTTAGAATTCGTGTCAGCATTAAAAATAACATCGTTTGCTGTTAACAGTAGGTGTGTTGCCTCGTGGGTTTTTAGGAATTGAAGTATGTCTTCATTGGTGTGGATACCAAAAACGTGTCGGTTGTAAAGATGTATCCAATGTTGTATGTAATGGTCTTGGTCTGTCACAGTTCGGACTCCGGCGAGAACATTGAGCTGACTCCCCATGTCAGGGTTGGTGGCTACGATATCAGAAGGTAAGAGTTGTGTTTTCATCCATTGGAATACTTTTCTGACTTCTGGCGTTCTCGGAAAAACTAATTGTATTTGTTTCGTGGCATAGCTAAGGCGTTCCACTTGTTTACCAGGGGGCACCCAAAACAAAAGTATTGCGAAAATAAGCAATGCGATTGCAATTTTGAGTCTTGCGTGTGGCAAGTTTCTCCTGAACTTCTCGGTGGTATATTCGGATTGTCGGAGTTTTTCGGAGATGGTATTTGAAGCATCGGTTAGGACGTATGCGGCAAAGTAGGCAATGGAGAGTCCCACGAAGAAATCGTATCGTCTGGCATCACGGGCGAGCATGATCCACAAAAGAAACCATGCTGCGCAGGCGACCGTAGTGAATTCATTTTTTCTCTGTGTATTCTTAAGATAGATGACAGTGAGGCTGATGAAGGCAACTAATGTCATTGAACCTAAAAAGAGATTAGAGGTGAGTCTATGCCCGATAACATTATCAAGAAAGTCTCGAAAGAATATGGTAAGACAGAATAGGATGAGTGGAAACACACAAAACGTGCCGTTTTTTCCCCAGAATCGCGCAGCACTCCCTATTAATCCAAGGCTTGCGACGAGAAACAGATTGCCGTAGCGGAGCACCCAATCGCTGTAATGGGGCGGATGGAGTTCGCCAATGGACTGCATAAGTCGGTTTTGACTGAAGGGTACAGTGGTGCTGCCGAAGGTATCAAGTCGCGTGAAAGCGAAACTGATAGCGATACCGATGCTGACAAGTGTTAAGACTAGTAGTGTGTCAACCTTCTGTTGAAGGATATAGTTTGTTGAGTTTGATCCGTGCATCGTCGGTCGTAAACCGCCACTTGACCGTGGCACGTTGCTGATTTCTTCGGTCTTTCCATGCCTGGACCTCGCGCTTGAGGGTCTGTTGGTCGGGGATACGCCTTGAAAGGCATTGCCTGCTGAGGACGGAAAACTCTATTTCGGCGATGTTCAACCAACTGCCATGCTTCGGGGTATAGTGAAACTCTAACTTTTCAGCGATCCGCTCGGCTTCGTCGGCTTCAAATGCCTTATCCAAAGAACCGAGTTTGTGTGTATTGAGATTATCGCAAACCCGCAGAATCTTTTCAGCCTCTGGAAAATGCACATCGACGATATCTCGGCAGATATGTGCGAAATCAATACTCGTGCGTTGGTCAGTGACTTCGACATGTCGAAACCCGAAAAAGGGTGCGAAAATCATAAACAGATTGCTGACGCCATTGCGTTTATATTCAGGATCGTATCGGTAAGGTTTACCCGGCCTTAGCGGCAGCGGTGGACGCATTTCCTGAAGGTGTTGTTTACTCGTCTCATCAACGCACACCACAGGATACCTCGGGTCTTCAGGACGCCCATAGAGGTCTAAGATGCCTTCCATCGCCGTCACGAACGCCTCGGAAGTTTCTGCTGGGATACACCACTGCTGCTTGCGCCAGGGACGCAGTTCGTTTTTTTTAGCACCTGTCGGATGCTTTCATGAGAAATACTTGAAAAATGCTCAAGCTCCACCATTTTCTCAGCTAACAGCCGCAGCGTCCAGCAGGCATATCCTTCTGGCGGATCCGAACACGCCAAGGCGATGAGATGTGCCTCTTTTTCGCCATCAAACTTTCGAGGTCTTGCCCCCTGAGAGGGTCTTCTCGGGAGCAGGGCGGCTTCGAGACCTTCAAGCACAAAGGTTTTACGCACGCGCTGAATAGTAGACAGGGAGACATCAAGAGCTGCTTTTATCGCTTTATCGAGGAAAGCGGGTCCAAACTCGCCCGCGTCTGCTTTCAACAAGATACGGGCGTGCGTGAGTTTTCTCGCAGAGGCCGTCCCTGAAGTCGTCAGAGTTATCAGAGACGCTCGTTGCTCTGAGTCAAGAAGAACAGGGTAACGTTTCGCTGGCATCATAGACTCCAACTGAAAGGATTTATGACAGTGACACGCAGCATACCACTTTTCATAATAACTGTCAATAGAAACTTGACTCACTACTAGGGCAATTGTTCGCTCATGTGAGCGAAGTTTTTGTGTTTTTGAAATGAGAAGATACCGAAGCACTCGGAGACCTAAGAGAACCAACGGGGGTATCAATACATAAGCAAAGAGATGTGTTGCAAATCCCTGCCCGCTCCGATAAGCGGGAGAGGCAAGGTACAGCGTGGGTACGAAGGTTAAAACCCATATTAGGTAAAAAACGAGGCCTTCCTCTTTTTCTGTACTTAAAAAACGCGAGACTTCAACGGCAAGAATGACCAAAAGGAAAACGCCAAAACCTTCCCAACTCATACCTCCTAAAAAAGCAGAAAAACCGGAAGCAAGTGCCCACAGAAAGCGACTCCGATGTTTTTGTGTTTGTAAGGAAATAAGATAGGTGATAACCGTGAAGATTCCGAGCATGAGGCACCAACTATCTCGGTCACTAAATCCGACAGTACTCCGGTCTATGGTGCCAGGGAAGGTTGATAAAAGTAAGCCCACGATCGAAGAAAAGAGGAGTCCGTGGGTGCGGTAGAGGAAGAGACAAAGCGCGGCGAGTCCGAGAACAAAACAGATAGTAGGTGCGTAGAATGTTACCTGATATAGCGAGATGCTTGGAAACAGAAGCGAGAGGGCCTTATAGGTATAAGCGAGGGCGTAAGAGTAGAGATTCAGCGTCTGCCCTAAATCTCTACCGAGGGGTAGCCAGCGATGCATGTCGCGTTCGGGCAGTTGTCCCTCTTCCGAGATAATTTGTGCCTGCCAATAGTAGAGATAAGGGTCGTTTCCGAGAAACAGTCCATCGGGGACGGTGTCTCGCATTTGGATGCGCATCCAGAAGGCGAGGAGCAGGATACCGCACAGCAGGGAGTATCTACAGAGTTGTATTAAAAGTGCTGCGATTTTCCCTATGAAAGAGGGAATACTTCTTCTCATGTTGCGTTAATCAGCATCCTTTGCGCATCGAAATCCATAGGTTGCAAGCCGGTGATATGGTTTATCGTAATAGAGATAATCCGATTCAAAGTGTTTTCGGAGGGACATCCACCCGCCCCCACGGAGAATTTTCTGGGGCCCCGGACGTGTGCCGGTTGGCATGACACTGCTCCGGAAATTTTCACCTTCGTAGGTGTCTGCACACCATTGCCAGACATTTCCAACGAGGTCAAACACTCCGAAGGGTGAAACGTTCTTTTGACGGCTCCCGATAGGGTAGGGTGCTAAGCGGATCCGATAGTCAATGGCATCAAAGTCAAAATCATTTCCCCAAGGATAACGCTGTTTGTTGTAGCCTTGGCAGGCGAGCGTCCATTCGGCAGCGGTTGGCAATCGGACACCTCGCCAATTGGCGTAGGCTTCTGCCTCATACCAACTCACGCCTGTGACAGGCAATTGTCCACGGTTGAGGTACTCTTCAGGGTAAGTAGATGGCACTGTGTATTGATAGTGTTCCAGAAATTTTCGCCCTTCTTCGGACCAATGTTGCTTTTCTTCATAGCCTCCTGCTTTGATAAACTGTTCATAATGTGAGTAAGTAACGAGGTGTTTATCCATATAGAAAGCAGCGACGGGCATGATGGTTCCGTTGCCGAAGACATCTATAGTGCCTCTTGGAACGTGTATCATCTCGGTTGGCATGATTGTTTGTTCCTTTATGTTTTGTGTGTGTTGTTGGCATGAACAGATAAGACCACTAATCAAGACGAGAAGAAACTGTATTGTTTTCATGGTAAGATTGCCTTTAGGGGAATATCAATGTAAGGGACATCTGTAGAATCGGTCTGGACACGGAGGGTATCTTCAATAAGCCCTTTGGTGCGACTTTCTACTGAGCACGTCAGTTGCAATTTATGTGCGACACGCGGTTGTAAGTCCAGTGGAGCAGTCACGTGAAAATGATTCGATTTAATATGGGTCACTGTAAAAGGGTGATTGATATCACTTTCAATTTGCAACTCGCGTTGGATAGTTGAGGTGTTAAACACTCCCAAGAAAAGTTGACGTGGAACAGCATTGATAGTACCGAGAACACGCCCTTTTAACTGCACAACTAATTCAGTGTTGTCTTTATCATCCAGATGTAGAGTGACGGTTTCATTGTAAAAGCCGACGGTATCAAGAGACAAACTCGGTTGAAGTTTTACAATGCCACCGGCAGGGATGACCTTCTCTGGGATATCCACTTCAATGCCCGGCGCGCTACTTGTGTAGGAAGCGATGGAGACCTCTGCCTCGGTGAAATTTTGCAGTGTCAGTGCCCTTGTTTCGATTTTGCTTCCTTTTACAATGGCACCAAATTGGATTGCTTTGGTATGTTGGATGGGAGGCACAATATATCCCGCAACCTGTAGTATAACGATAGGTGTGTCCGGAGTGTTGGAATAGACATAAACATTTTGTGTAAAATGTCCGATCTCACGTTCAACTTTGACGTGAATTTCCCCTGTACCACCGGGCGGAATTTGCTCTGCCGATGTCTTTGTCGCAATACATCCACAGTCTGCATCAAGTGCTTGGATATTCAAAGGAGCGTTGCCTTTATTGCTAAATGGAAAGGTAACCGTAATTTCCTTATACGCATTGAGAATAAGATTCTCTGAGAATTCATGTGTCGTTTTCTCGAACACGATTTTAGGAGCATGTTCTTGTGCACATCCAACAATAAAAGGTCCAGTTGTGGATAGGAGAAAAATATGAATAAAAAGCGCGTTCATAAAATGAGGCCTCATTTACGTAACCCTGCTTGTTCCGCGAGGCGTTCGTGTGCTTCGTCTCGAGTCATACCCTCTATTCTCGCGATAAACTCAAAAGTGTCATGGGCACCGTCATTTGAACACGTGTGGCACCACCAGGAAGTGCCCTCTCTTGTAATGTAAAAATCGTCCGGATGAGAACAGAGAGGGCATTGAACGCCATTACCTCTTGGATTGCCTCCGTACGCAGTGATGATTTCACGAAGGGGAAAGATTTCATCAATGATTTGAATTTCTTCCCATGGGGTGAGCTGTTGAACTGGATATTCGGGCACTTTTGAATCTTCGGTTTCAGGTTCCATTTCCATAGTGTTGGTGAAGGGTTCCGCTTCTAGCGACGCGAGCCGCTTCCAAAAGGCGATTTCTTCTTCAGGCGTTAACTCAGTGTCATCTAAGAACTCTGACCCTTTTTGAGTTTTGTCAGAGTCTTCCGTTTTCGCAAAGGTATCTGCTGTGGCGGTTTCAACGCGTTCTACCGGTGTGGCATGTGTTAGCTCGGCGTTCAACGGGACGGCTTTATAGATTTTTATCACCTCGGGGGTGGATTTGGCATGGAAGTGAACTTTTAAAAGCCAAAGTACGCCGCTACAACATACAATACAACAGATAATAACTTTATAGATTTTCTTCATTCTAAATCCTCTCCTCTAAAATCCGTGATAGCCATGTGCCCATCCTCTAAGCGAATTTCTTCTTCATCCCAATCAAAAAAGTTAGCTGGTAGGCCAAGATTGACATCCATCTCTTTAATTGAGACGATCTCTCGTCTGCGCTGCCACCCATCAGATTCATAGTACTTCGCCTCATGGTATCTGGGAAAAGGGATGTTGAGAGACGGAATTATTTTAAAGTCGCTGTAGACGTTTTTGACTCGTAGCCAGTACCCCTCCTCGTCTGCAATTGGCGATCTGCTCCGATAGTGGAATTCTTCCTGAAAGACTTGGGGCAACCCCTCAACGAACCGGATATAAAGTTTAACTTTCACAGTTTCTCCTGCATACGGAAAGTGGGTAATGTAGACGATATCTTCCCCGGTTCCAGATCGAGTTTGCGTAACCTCTGCCTCACTTTCATCAATGTAGTTGAGTGGATAAATAGGTGGAAAATACTGCCCCCAATTGGAATATTCAAGAACCCCGAGGGTGTTCGTTTTTGTGAATTGGGGTGGGTAAATAAGGATTAAGCCCCCATCCTCTTTCGGAAAAAAGAGGATTTGTTTTCCCGCGTTATTATAACGCTGCTGTTCAAGAGAAGGAAATTTTTCAAACCGCTCAATGGACTCAATACGGTAACTGAGAGGACTCAAAGCATCCTGAGATTGGGACACAATAGGTTCTGATGCTACTTGGAAGATGAGATTGACTTCAAAAAATCCAAAGTGTTCAGGTGTGTCACGGAATTCCCCGTACTTTTTGAGTTCCGCTATGTCTTTCAAAATTTCTTTTCGTCTTTCTGACAGTTTTTCATCGGTTTGATGCAGTTCTTGTTCGTGCATCGCTATGAATTCACGCTGTGTATCTCCGATTTCTTCAGGACGCTTAAGGCGTTTATCATATAGGATGAACTTGAATTCGCCATCCTGAATAAGGGTTTTTGACAAATTCAGAAAGGAAATAAGGGTTTTTGTATCCATTTCGCGTGCTCCTATTGTGTGACCCCAAAGAAAGAGAAAGAGTATCAAAACGAGTGTAAGGGCAAATTTCATAAAAACTCCATTCGAGACAAGAACAGGAAGCACGAGCGTTTCCTTAGATTTTTTTGGGATAAAAAAATCGGGAGTTGAATTGGCACGGGGTACAAGTTCTTCGCGTTTTGAGATTTTCCTATGGAAAATTCAACTCCCGACTTCAATGTTCGGTGCAAAAAAGATTCAACTAACGATTGTGATTTAACAACTTAATCGCTTGAATAGATTCGTTATCGGAAAATCGCTGCAGAAACTTCTTTGTCTTAACCGATGGTTTTCGGTTAGCTACCGCAGGAATCGTATTTTTCACTGTCACAAGACGCAGACCCTTTATTCTTGCATTTTCCATCCCGCCACTCACAGTCGCGGTCGCAGTTTTTACCCGTAATGTTGTACTTAACCCGACACGTATCATCTGAGTCCCCATCTTCACAGGAACCACCATATCGTGTGAAACTAATAGAACCACAATTAGATTCGCTTGAATGCTTGCTACACTGCGTATTGCTCGGCGACGTGTAAGCAGATGAACATTTTTTCCCACTTTGCCGGGGGCCGTAATCGGCGTTAGATAGTAAGGTGGCAGCACATACACACATAAATGTCATAAAAAATGACATTGTGAGGGGTTTGAGCATTTTCGCAAACATCGAAATTCTCCTTTTTTTGAAAAAACAAAGACAATATGACATCTCCCACAGTAGGAGCGTCTCAAATCATGCCCCGTTTTCAAACGGGGTAGGGCGGCTCTTGACGGTATAACGACCGTAGCGCACGAAATACGCTTCGCCTGACATCCACCGAGTATCGCTTTAGGCGACGTTCGGTGTTAAGATTTTTTCGCTGTCCTAAGCAAAAACGCTGAGCACCAACCAGGTCCCGAGTCCGAAAAGCAGGAGTCCTATTCCAGTTTTCACACGAACGAGGTGTCGTTGTAAAACACCACCGAGCTGCAGGCTAGTGGTCCCCCAATAGACACATCCAAACACAACTATCAGCGGCACAATAAACATCAAATTATACAAGAGCAGGTAGGCGATTGCGTCAACACGCATCCCATCAATACTGGAGACGAAGGTCAGCGTTGGCAGATACACCTGTCCCGTGCAGACCAACTCCAACGCTGAGATAACAAACCCGATCGTCAAGGCCCCTATGACAATACCAGAGGTGCGTGTCTGTTCCCGGATGACCTTGTGAATCCGCAGTTTTAGCGAGCGGGGGAGTTGCAACAGAATCTCTTTTGTTTTCCCTTGTTTCGCCTTCACTGCATCGTAGAGACTCAGCCCCGCCAAGGCAAAAGTCGCCATCGCAGCGAGCAGATAGACACATTTGGCTACCCCCGAAAACTGATGGAGATACTTCATGAAAGAGAGTGTTCCGAGTCCTAACAGGAAGTACGTCAGAAAGACCGCAAGGGCGAATGCCCCGCCGGCGATAAGCATCTCTTTCCTACCACGACCGACGAGGTTCATGTAGGAGATGAAGAACACAATCGTGGCAAACGCACATGGGTTGATACCATCGATGAGCCCTGCCCCTGCGACCGCCAGGGTCCCGAACCCTAAAAACCGATTGACAATCTCGGATTCAGCGGACTCCAATTGTGTTTCTGCTGCCGCTAACCGCGAGGCAACACCCGTTTGAAGATATTTTTCAACGCCCCTCTCAAGTCGTTGAGCATCCAATTCTCCGATCAACGCAGTATCCCCGATGAAAACAGCAGGGGTTGTGAGGCGTTTCGTTTCGGGGACATCGTAAAGGGCACCCATCGCTTCCAAGCGTGCCTGGTCCGTTTTGGCATCTCGCTGTTCAATCACGATGGTAGGATACTTCGTTTTGAGCGTTTTCAGGTGTTTCACGGCCCGGGCACATTTCTGGCATCCATGTTTGTGAAAGTAAGCGATGTGGATTGTATTCTCAAGGGTGTTCTGCTCCACTGTGTCAAAAGAATCCGTCGTTCCGATGAGAGTTTCGTAGGCTTCCAACAGATGCGCGATGTCTGTATTTGGCATGATCTTTTCAGATACAGGATGGTATGCGTTTGTGAACGTGTCTCCTGGTAGTGCCAGATCGTGTTCCATTTCTAAAACGCCGATGGCTGTGCCTTGTCCAGCATTTATCACGATTGCGGCTTCGCCGCGAAAAACAGCGGCTTTGCGGAGGGCTGCCGGATCCTTTAGGGCATCTCCCGCAACAATCAGAACGTCTATCCACGGCACGTTTTCGGCTAAGGTCTTTGCTTCTGCGTGTGTGGCGTGGAATACCACGACAATGACATCACTTTCATTGACGAGTTCTGCTTTGAGTTCAGCTAAGGCATTTTCGGGCGGAAGTAACTGAGTTACCGGGAGTTCAGGCGCGTAGATTTCAGAGACCAAACCGACGATTGCGACCTTCTGTCGAGGCGTTGCATCTCCAGGGGCAGAGGCAGCAGATGTTTCATGTATCAGATACGGCGTTGCAACTGTATTTATTAGATTTGCACAAACAAACGTGATGTCCGAATGATTTGCGTGCACTGCTGCAAGCATTTCCTGTGAAAGGGATAATTCGTTAGGTCCCAGACAGAAGGCATCTACTTGCATCGCCTCAAGGGCGGAAAGTCCTATCTGGTAAACCCATTCAGCATTTGCATCCGTTGGATCAATTAGGTTTCCTGTGTGTAGATTTAACGCCTCGCCATATTTTATGCGGAGATCGTTGATAAGTGTCAGCCTGTGTGCCAATCCACCTACCTGTTCGGTACCGCACCCGTGCAAACCGAGTTGTCCATGTTCCTCGCCAGAGTAGAGGAACGTTAGGGCAGCAGCAGAACTCACGGAGACTACAAAAATCCCCAAGATAAAAAGAAACAAGTCTGTGAAGTGCTTCATAAGTTTGAACATGGTTTCTCTGGTGAAAAGTGTTTGCAGATTGCTTGGAGAAGGCAAAACAGAGAAGTGTGTTACGTTCTTGGCAATCCCTGTGTATTTTGTCTTCTATCTAAGGTACGAGCCTAAAAGCGTCACAAAATGCATTAGTTCTGTGCTATAGTCTTTCGTTGCTATTGTTATACCGGATCTATCTCTATGGCAGTTTCTCCGTCCAATGCTGTTACCACTTTGGGTAAAGTTTACCAAAAAAAGTGCTTTTTTCAAACCGAAATCAATGAATAACCATGACTCAGCACAGCGAGCCAATAGTGCTATTCTACAAAACGAAAACCAATCACGATTTTTTCTGCTTTTCGTTGAAATCTGAGAACTCCATGTCTTGGCCTTCGGCATTCGCTTTTTCCCAAGCTACCGCCCAAGTTTTCAGTTGCTTTTTTGCCCGAGACAACCGATTTCTCACAGAGGATACAGAGACTTCGCAGATGTCGGCGATCTCCTCATATTTCTTGTTTTCGAGTTGTAGGTGAAGCATCTTCCTCTCTAACTCAGGAAGTTGCGCGATCGATGCTGAGGCGGCTGTCCATCTTTCCGATTTCATTGTACAGTCCTGAGCAGCCTGACGAATAACAGCAGTCGCTGCGACTTCGCCTTCAGCCTCATAAACGTTTGTGTAGTCTTGCGTTGCACCGGGCTTTTTGTTCTTTCGGTGCCATCCCGCGACCAGTTGGCTGGCGATACGGAACATCCAGTTCAGAACCTTTTCAGGCTCTTGAAGCGTGTGTAAATGTTCTTTTGCTTTGAGGAACGTGTCGTTAACCAATTCCTCAGCATCACGCCGGTCGTCGATTTTGCTGGCGATGAACCCGTAGAGACGAGGCTTGTGTCGCTTATAGAGTGCATCAAAAGCAGTTTCGTCGCCAGTTAGGATCTGATGGACGAGTTCTGCGTCTCGTCTTTGGTCACTTGATATAGCGTTCTCCAGTTGAAAGCAGTCTCGCAAATCTCAAAAGTTAAAATGAGATTTTTATGCTTTCATAAACTATGAATGCGGATTTTGAAAAAAAGTCTCATAGAAACATGAATTTGATTTAAGAATTTAGCGTGTCGGCATACTTTTAACTCTTCCTTCTTAAAGACTCCCTCTTTTGGGCGAAAACGTGCATAATGGAAAAAAATGAAAAATTTCAGTTTTTGTATGGGGTTGATTGTCAGGATCATCGTCCATAAGATTTGAGGGTTTATGGGATTATTGGTATTTCTCGGTTCAAGAGTATTCTTTATGGACAAGACTTATGAGAACGCCTCTTGAGAAGAAAACGTGTGGGTAGGTTTCAGGGAATGGGATATGGAGAGTGGTTTCGCTTCGGATGCAGCCGAATTTGTGCTTGACGGGACTCATAGAGACCTGTAAAATAGGTGTATCTCATGCAAGGAGTCTACGATGCCGAACTTTACAGCCGAAGAACTCACCGAAATTTGCCTAAGCGTCTTCCAGAAATTAAATATCTCGACAGCCGAAGCAGAAATAGTAACCAAGTCTATGGTGGATGCTAACCGCGTCGGACACGATTCACACGGTGTGATCCATCTTGCGAAGTATGTGCGTGAATTGGAAGAGGGGTTAATCCAGCCCGGTGCCCCAACAGAGACCTTACACGAATCTGCTTCAATCTCGGTCTTAGATGGCAATTGGGGATTCGGTCCCGTAATTGCAACCCGTGCCGTTGAGATGGCAATCCAGAAAGCAAAACAGACGGATATAAGTTCGGTTGCGGTTTCGCGGTGCAATGAGACAGGAAGGTTAGGTGGATACGCCTGCCTTGCTGCAGATGCGGAAATGATTGGGTTACTCATGGCGAACGACCATGGGGGTGGCACGTGCGTCGCACCGTACGGCGGTGTTGAAGGTAGACTTTCTACGAACCCGATGGCGTGTGCGGTCCCGATCGAGAGGCAATATCCGATTGTATTGGATATGTCTACGAGTGTTGTCGCATCGGGGAAGATTCGGGTCAAACAGCATCATAACGAAGCACTCCCGCACGGATGGCTCGTTGACGCTGAAGGCAAGTCAACAACAAATCCAGACGATTTTTATGATGTCCCCCCTGCGGCATTATTGCCGTTCGGTGGAACGGTTTCTGAACACAAAGGGTTCGGACTCAGCGTTATCGTTGACATCCTATCGGGCGCGCTCACAGGCGCGGGGTGTAGCAGGGATGAAGATGCCCGCGTTGGCAATGGGTTGTTTGTGCTGGTGATGAATGTTGCCAGTTTTAGAGGGTTTCCGGGATTCAGCGCGGAGATAGAACGCTTTGTGAACTATCTCAAATCGGCAAAGCGTGCTGCTGGGGTCGATGCAATTCGGGTGCCGGGTGAACGCGGTTGGGAAGAACAGCGCAAGCGGGAACGGGAAGGCATTCCGATAGACACCGAGACATGGGCACAAATTCAGGCGTTGTAAACATCGTGCTACAATTCTCTTCTTAGCCTAAAAAACCGTAGCCCGTAATGTAATGGAGGGCGGATTTCGAGAAAGGCACGTTAACGTCTAAACCCACGTCATTTACCCGCAAGGAAAATTAAAAAGCTGTCAAGGATTCACCTGTTTCTGGATGGAATAGGTGCGCTTTCTCCATATTGAAATTGACTGTCACCAGAGCGTTGTGTTGCGGCATGTCGATAAGGTCGGACTGTGCAACGAAACTGCTCTTCTCTGTCCGCAGATATAAGAGGGCATGGTTTCCGAGCGGTTCAACCAGTTCTACCTGCGTTCCAACTTGGTTGTTCCCGTTTTCCCCGACGTGAATGTCCTCTGGACGGATACCGAGCGTCACTGAACTTCCTGAAAGTTTGCCGAGTGCCGATTGGAGATGGTCATTCAGTTCCACTTTGAAATTTTCAAATCTAAGCATCGGGGCGCTGCCATTATTCACGATGTCCGTCTCTATGAAGTTCATCGGTGGTGTGCCGATAAAGCCTCCGACGAACTGGTTCGCAGGTTTATGGTAGAGCGTTCCGGGATCAGCAATCTGCTGAATTTTCCCCTCATTGAGCACCACAATCTGGTCTCCCATCGTCATCGCTTCAACCTGATCATGCGTAACGTAGACAATAGTAGCGTTGAGACGGTCGTGTAGACGACTGATCTCCATCCGCATTTGCACGCGTAGTTTCGCATCGAGGTTGCTCAACGGTTCATCGAATAGGAATACTTTGGGGTGTCGAACGATCGCCCGACCGACAGCGACGCGTTGACGTTCACCGCCGGAGAGATGCTTCGGTTTACGGTTCAAGAGGTGCGAAATACTCAGGATCTCCGCCGCCTCTTTGACACGCTCGTCGATCTCCGCTTTCGGATATTTCCGCAGTTTCAACCCAAACGCCATGTTTTTATACACCGTCATGTGCGGGTACAGCGCGTAGTTTTGGAAGACCATGGCGATGTCCCGATCTTTGGGCGGAATATCGTTAATCCGTTCATCGTCGATATAGATATCGCCTTCCGTTATCTCTTCTAATCCAGCAATCATCCGCAAGAGTGTTGATTTCCCACATCCCGACGGACCAACAAGCACAGTAAACGACTCATCCGGAATCTGAAAATCTGCCTGTTCCACCGCGAGAACGTCGCCGTCATAAATTTTGGTGACATCTTTCAGACTAACTTCTGCCATCACTTCTCCTTAAAGCCTCTTATTGAGGGACTACATCCTCTTTTTTTGCTGCCAGTTTCGCGAGATTTTCCTCTACCAGTTCCGCGACGGCATGTTCAAGCGCGTGTCCGCGAAGGTTCGTTTTGCGGATGATACCCTCACCGTCAATCAGGAAAGTTGACGGGATTGCGCGTACCTTGTACAGATTGCCAATCTTGCTGCTCTTGTCCCAATATTGAAGCCATCCGAGTTCTTCCTTCTCAATATAATCCTCAAGGGGTTCCGTTGACCTGTCCAGACTGATACCGATAATCTGAAACTTTTGATTTTTATACTTTTCGTAAGTCTTTTTAACGTTCGGTATCTCCGCAATACAGGGTCCACACCATGTTGCCCAGAAATCGAGGAGCACAACCTGCCCTCGGTATTTCTCCAACGAGAGTTCTTCACCTTTCAAATCCGTTACCTGAAAATCCAGTGCTGGCTTCCCAATCCATTCCCTTGGGCTCATGCTCAGCCCAGGCGGTTTCGGTAATTCACCCATTCGTTCAACTCTATCTTGTTCAAGAATTTTCTTCGCAAATTTCGCCTGTGATCGTGAACCGTACTTCGGATGGTCTATCAATTTTTGGTAAGCACCGTCTGCCGCGTCGTGATTGCCGAGTTTATCATGCGCCAGTCCCAAATCTAACAGACAGCGTTCAACGTAGCGAGCCTCTGGATACTCCTTGATAACGACTTCGAAAACTTTAATGCCCTCTTCAACGCGCTCCAACTGAACCAAGGCGTTGCCGAGTAGGTAATATACCTCATCCACCCGTCTGTATTTTGGATGTGCTGCAACAAATTCTTCGGATTTTTCAACTAATTTCTCGAAGTCTGCCTGTTCGCTCCGCTGCTTGAGACTCTTGGAAATTGCCTTAATTTTCTGATATTTGTAAGCCGCTTTCACTGAGGCGGCATCAGTGAGGTTCGCACAAAAACCTATTAACACAAAACTGCTGAGCACGCCAATGAAATGCGCATAGAGGTTTCTATTTCTACCTTTTTGTGAAGTTATTTCATTTTGGAAGAACATCGTGACCTCCTCTGTATGAATCTATGTGCGATGTATCAGAGGTTTCCTCTTGTTGTAGGAGCGAATTGTGCTTGCGATTCCTAATTCGCTAAATTCTCCCGCACAAGTTCTGCAACGGCACTCTCAAGCGCGAGGCCTCGGAGATTCACCCTACGGACGATACCCGACCCGTCAATCAGAAACGTAGACGGGATCGCACGCACATTATACGCGCGTTTCGCGGAAACATTGTCTGTCTCCTTCAGGTGGATTGGCGTGTGTTAGACGGCGTTACGGTAGGAGTACGCCAGTAACAGTTTGATCTCTTCCGCCTGTACCTGTTGCAAGAAACGAGTTACATCCGAATCGGCATCGCCTTCAGCAGCTTGGCACCAATCAATGAACTGGTAAGAATCCCAATTTTCTTGTGCCGCGATAGCCTGCCCGATGTCTCTGAGCGCGTCCGATGGGTTTGCTGTTTCTTTGAGAAGTTCGAGTGCGCGTTCACGCAGTGCTGGGAAAATCGGATGTGTCCCGACTCTGCCGAACCAATACTTGGAGTTCGGGTAATCCGGTTCACGGCGATGCATGATACCGTGCCAGTAACTACCCGTCTGATCTGCTAATCCCTGTGAGATGGTATGCGATTCATCCAGTGCGTCGTTCCAGAGAAGCAAGCCACTTTTAATGGCTTCACCAAACGTCGTGTTTTTCAGCGATTCTCCGTCGAATAGTTTATCGAGGGAGGTCGCTTCCAAAGTATCCGTCAGTTCACTGTTCCACGCTTTCTGTGGCACGAGTGTCGGGAGCGGGTTACCCGTTTCTAACTTTTCGATAACTTCAGCGATTGCTGATGTGTATGTTACATCCATGAGAGAACTCCTTAGCGTCCAAATGCGTCTAATTTGAAAGTAATTTAGCATCTTTCGTGAAATAAATCAAGCGGTTTCAGATTTTCTGTCAGAGCCTTTCATTTGCTTTGACTTTTTACTGCATATAATGATATGCTTAAAATATGTTATATTTTCCAAGAAACTTAAATCTCTTTACGACTTGCGACGAAAATCTATGAACCTTTGGCAAAATGTTACACTTTCCGCCAAATTATTTTTTTTCAAAACGGAAACTTATAAGAAAACGTCTATGAACCCTTACGGTTACAGGGCTTTATGGCGATAACCGCTACACATAAAATGTTACACTCTTGTAACATTTTTGAGGAGAATCTTCCCGAAAATGGGAACTGCCTTTAAAAAAGCATTCATCGTTTTCATCGGTTTTGTTGTTGTTTTGGGAGGCGTTTTGATTGGTGTTATCCAACACTTTTCTCAATACGGGTCACTGCCAGAAACGATACAGATGGTGGACTTTCCAGGCATGTTGGTGGCGGTTTTAGGCGCGTGCCTCCTGAGTTTGGTGAGTGTTGCATTAACTTTCTGGTTGGCGCGGGCATGGGCAAGCGAGCAACCAGAACTTGGTGAACGGATTATCCGTCTCGCCTTCGCAATCAGCATCAGTTTTATTGTTGTTTTCGGTGGGTTGGCAGGTGGGTTGATTGTTTTGCGGACTTTATGGACAATTGGCTTTTTTTAACTTGCATTTTTGTTACCGATATGGTATAATTAATTAATCCATTCGGACAAACATTGCGAATCACGTATATGGCGTGCTTTGCAACGTTCGAGTCGGTGGGCATTTAGTTCTCCTGTAGGAAGGATCTCGAAATCCCGATCTATCCTACAGAATTGACAGAAAATCAAGACGAAGTGTACCTACGAATGGATATAGGACGTTTTGTAGGCAGAGTTATTTTGTATATCGGAGCAGAACAAATCAGTTGTTCGCTTTCGTTTTTGTATAGGCTTGTAAGCGGTGCCTTATGGCGAGTTTATACCGACTTGCAAGCGGCGCATAGCAGCGCCTTGACTTGGGGGTGTGAAAAATACACTACAAAGGCAGACGTACTCAGAGGACGAAGGAAAGACAGAGTCGTTCCAATTATCAGATTCGAGCCAAAGAGATTTTATTGATAGATCACGAGAATAAGCATCTGGGTGTCATGACGCCCCGTGACGCAATGAAACTTGCTGAGGAAGTTGGATTGGATTTGGTAGAGGTTTCACCGAATGCTAAGCCTCCCGTTTGTAAAATCATGGACTACGGGAAGTATCAGTATGAGAAAAACAAACGCGCACGCGAGGCTCGGAAAAAGCAGTCGAAGGTTATTCTGAAAGGAATGCAGTTCCGTCCAGATACCGCCGAACATGACTACCAATTCAAAAAACGACATGTCGAAGATTTTTTGAAAAATGGGTGGAAAGTCCG
Source organism: Candidatus Poribacteria bacterium (assembly GCA_965232545.1). Classification (GTDB taxonomy): domain Bacteria; phylum Poribacteria; class WGA-4E; order WGA-4E; family WGA-3G; genus WGA-3G. The sequence goes on along the minus strand of OZ246979.1, from coordinate 3,420,133 downwards.
CGCAACCGTACGGTTCCGAGGACGTGAGATGCTCCATACCGAGCTTGGTAGAAGCTTACTTTCAAGGCTCAGAGACGAGTTGGAAGAAATAGCCGATGTGGAACAACCACCACGGATGGAAACCCGTATCATGTCGATGATCCTCTCACCAAAATCTGTGTAATTTTTTGGTGTCGCACACGTGTTTCCGCTTGTAATTTTTTGTGGAGTGATCTCCCTGTCACAACATTTTCTTTTTGTAGGAGCGACCTTAAATTAACGCCGGATCCGGTCCTTATATTACATTTGCGCGTATCGCATTCGTCGGGTCGCGATACTTTTCGAGGATATTTTGATGCCAAAAATTAAAACACATAAAGGTGCGGCAAAACGTTTCAAGTTCACGTCGAAAGGCAAAATTCGTCGCAATCGCGCCTACGCAGGACACTTATTCATTTCGAAGTCTTCAAAGCGGAAACGGAGACTGCGACAGTCAACCCTTGTCCATCCGAGCAACGCGAAACGCTTGAAACGCCTCATTCATCAATAAACGTAATCCCCGGCACATACGATAACAACGATATATCCGGGGCGAAATAGTGGAAGCGATCACGGATAGTATTGTCGATCGCAATAGGAGTTTTTTAAATGGCACGAGTAAAAACGGGGTCTGTGCGACGCAAACGTCGTAGCCGGATCCTCAAACATTCTAAAGGTTACCGCGGGGGTCGGAATAATCTCAAACGCACCGCTAAAGAAGCGGTAGAGAAGGGATGGAACCACGCCTACGCACACCGACGCGCACGGAAACGCGATTTTCGGCGACTTTGGATCGCAAGAATTAACGCCGCCGCCAGATTGCACGGACTTACCTACAGTCGATTCATACACGGGCTCAAAGTCGCTGGTATTGAACTTGACCGGAAAGCCCTCGCTGACATCGCCGTGAAGGACGAAGCCGGTTTCGGGCAGCTCGTCACCCTCGCAAAAGGTTAGTTACAAGCTCGCTTCCATCTTCTTGTAGAAGCGATCTCTGGTCGCGGTATGCTTTGGTTACTCGCTTTCTGTTAGGAGTGACCTCAACGGCGTGACTCCGGGTCGCTTTTTTTGTAGGCTCGCGCTGTGTGGTACCGCGGAAGTTGATGCCTGTCACTTTCGTCCCCAGAAGGCAATTAACCTTTGTGGACGAAGTGAGAGGCATTTTTTGTTGATAGATATCTTCCTAATCTCCGCAAGGTAAAATTAAAAAATGAAAGCAGAATTACAAGCGATTCAAGCCGAGGCACTTGAAGCTTTAAAAACGGTGAAAACACCAGACGCGCTTGAGTCGCTCCGAATTACGTATTTTGGACGCAGAGGAAAATTGACCGACGTCATGAAGGGCATGGGTAAGCTTTCCAAAGAGGAGCGTCCGATAATAGGCAAACTCGCAAACGAGGTGCGTGCCACGCTTACAGAGGCGTTTGAAACCGCGACACAGGCACTGCATCGCCAGAAACAGGAACAGCAGCTTGACGCAGAAGCCGTTGACATCACGCTTCCCGGACGAAAGCCCGCCTACGGGAAAGCACACCCCGTGATGCAAACTTTAGAGCGGATTGAAGCAATTTTCGGTCAAATGGGGTTTGAAGTGGTAACGGGACCCGACGTTGAGACCGAGTATTACAACTTTGATGCACTGAACACGCCTGCCGATCATCCCGCTCGCGACTTACACGATACCTTTTACCTAACAGACGGGCATCTTTTACGCACCCATACCTCACCCGTTCAGATTCGCACAATGGAAAATCAGAAACCGCCGATCCGAATTATCGTGCCGGGGAAATGCTATCGGGTGGACTATGACGTATCGCACACACCGATGTTCCATCAAATAGAAGGCTTGCTCGTTGATACGCACGCTACTTTTAGCGAACTCAAGGGGATTCTGACCTCCTTTGCCCGGCAGATGTTCGGCGACCAGACGCAGATGCGTTTCCGGCCCCACTTCTTCCCTTTTACGGAGCCGAGTGCAGAAATGGATATTTCCTGTAGCGTCTGTCAAGGAAAAGGATGTCGGAGTTGTGGGGGCACAGGCTGGGTCGAGATCATGGGGGCTGGATCTGTTGACCCAGCAGTATTTGAAGCCGTGAACTACGATCCGGATCAAGTTACCGGATTCGCCTTCGGTATGGGGGTAGAAAGACTCGCGAATCTCCAGTTCCGCATCCCGGACATGCGTACCCTCTACGAAAACGATCTTCGGTTCCTACGCCAATTCTAAAGGTAGTAAGTAATCTTGTGGGAGGGGTTGTAACCCGACGCTTTGTGTCCCTCTCTCCCTTGGTAGGTGCGGTTTCTAACCGCCCCGGCTCTTAGACAAAGGACAAGATAGATGAAGCGCGCCTGTTTTACAATTCTCGTCCTCACTCTTATTCTCCACAACAATTTCGCTGCTGCCGAAGTTAGCAGTGCCGCCCAGCAGGTCCTCGCGACTATAGAATGGATCTCGATTCCCGAAGGCACCTTTCTGATGGGATCGACCCCTGAAGAAGCAAAATCCGCCTACGAGGACGCGAAATTGCGGAGTTCCATGCTCGATCAACATACCTTCGATGCTGAACTCCCACGACACCAAGTCTACCTAAGCACTTACGAAATATCGCGGTATGAAATCACCAATACCCAATACCGCGCCTTTATTGAGGCAACCAACCGTCCCCCACCGCGCGGACACAACGGCGAGAAGACCTGGGCAGATGAGACACTCAACGGTGACACGCAACCTGTCGTCGGTGTGACATGGTTTGATGCACAAGCGTTTGCAGAATGGATCGGCGGAAGCCTACCGACCGAAGCACAGTGGGAACGAGCGGCACGTGGGGCAGAAGGACGAACATATCCATGGGGAGATACACCACCGAAAGCACGTCAGCACGCCAACTTCGCACGCCGCTACAATCGTCCGATGCCGGTGGGTCAGTTCCCGAAAGGTGAATCTCCGAACGGTATTGCCGACCTTGCCGGAAATGTCTGGGAATGGTGCCTCGATGAATACAGTCCAACTTTCTATCTGCAACACAGAAGTGAAAACTCCGAAAATCCACTCAATCTCCGATTCCGAGATGTCCTACGCCCAAGGGTCATTCGAGGCGGCGCGTGGGACGCGGGGAGAGCGTTTCTCCGTTCAAGTCTACGATTTAAATTTTATCCTTTGGATTCAACACATACAATCGGATTTCGGGTTGTTCGTCCGCGTCCAGCACTAAAAGAATAGCCTCCGTATGACTATGTTCCAACCGAAACACGACCTGTCTCGTCTCCTGTTCCTCATACTACAAACCTTTCTGCTTCTCATGCTTCCGCTACTTGGGAGTGCTGCCCCCTATTTTCGAGATGTGACCGATGCTATGGGACTTGACTTTCAGCACATCAATGGCTTCTCTGCGGAACGCCGACTCGTTGAAACCATGGGTAGCGGTGGTGCACTCTTTGACTTCGATAACGATGGCGATTTGGATCTCTATCTCGTTCAAGGCAATTCGCTCTCACCATCAGCACAATCCGCTCCTACAAACCGGCTCTATCGAAACGATGCGGGTGTTTTCGTTGACATCACAACATCCGCAAATGTCGGGGATACCGGTTATGGTCTCGGTGCTGTCGCTGCCGATTACGATTCTGATGGGTATCGCGATCTGTACGTGACAAACTTAGGCAAAAATGTCTTCTACCGAAACAACGGAGACGGCACGTTTACCGATGTAACCGACGACGCACAGGTGGGTTGTCCTCTGTTAAGTGCAAGTGCCGCATTTGCTGATATTGATCGGGATGGCGACTTGGATCTCTACGTGTGTAACTACGTCGAATACGCCTTGGAGACCGATATCCCGTGCTATTACAAAAACACTCTGCGTATCTACTGCGGTCCGAACGAATATCACGGTATCGCCGATGTGCTTTACCGAAATAACGGAGACGGCACGTTCACAGACATAACGGAAGCCGCAGGTGTCTATGAACCCACGACGCGGGGTCTCGGTGTTGTCTTTACAGACGTAGACAATGACGGGTGGGTGGACATCTATGTCGCGAACGATATGTCTCCGAATACGCTTTTCATCAATCAGGGTGATGGCACTTTTCGAGAGGAGGGTGTGCCTCGCGGTGTTGCTTACAACGGCGACGGCATAGCAAACGGTTCAATGGGCATAGACGCTGGCGACTATGACAACGACGGCGATATCGACCTCTGGGTGTCCAATTTCGCATTGGAAGCAAACTGCCTCATGCAAAACGATGGCGACGGCTATTTCGAGGATATGACGTTTGACACAAATCTCGCCGATCCCTCTTTCTACGCGCTCGGTTTCGGCACCCGTTTCATCGACTTCGATAACGATGGTTGGTTAGACCTGATCGTCGGGAACGGACACATCTGGGACAACGTGGAACAGATTGACGCGAAACAGAGTTACGCCCAGCCCGTGCAACTGTTTAGCAATCAGGGGAGCACCCTACAAAATCACACTGGCTTCACCGAGATTACCGCTGAAGCAGGACTGGATAAAACACCTTACGTCGTCCGCGGGATGCTCTTTGGGGACATAGATACCGATGGCGATGTGGATGTCGTGCTTTGTCAATCGAACCGTCCCGCGGTCATTCTCAGCAATGAAATCGGTAGCGAGAACGCATGGCTAACGGTGAAATTGGTAGGGTCAGACGGCAATACGGATGCAATCGGCGCGCAGGTTCAACTCGAAACGAATGGGACAGTGCTCTTACGGGAAGTTATCTGTGGGGCAAGCTACCTGTCAGGCAACGATCTTCGTCTCACCTTTGGATTGGGAAATGCCTCGCGGATAGATAACCTCCAGGTCCGATGGCACAACGGCGACGTTCAGCAATTAAGTAAAGTGCCGATCCGTCAAATTGTTACATTTTCTCAGGATTGACACTTTTCGCCGTTAATACTACAATAAATGGGGTGGAATTAGCGTTCAGCAATTAGGAGTCAGTTAAGTAAGAGGTGCCCCGTAAACCCAAAACAGTAGCCTGCAACATCGGCGCAGGCGGATTTAAGGAACGCATTCGATAGTTCTAACGCACGTCCTTTCTCCGCAAGGTAAAATTAAAAAATGGAATTAGCGTTCAGCAATTAGGAGTCAGTTAAGAGGTGTCTCGTAACCCAAAACAGTAGCCTGCAACATCGGCGCAGGCGGATTTAAGGAACGCATCCGATAGTTCTAACGCCCATTGTTCTCCCGCAAGGTATAATTAAAAATCCGCAAGGTAAAATTAAAATATGAGAATCGTTGAAGAAAGAGAAGCGTGGATTCACACGCACTTCATCCTTGATAGTTTCTTTGTCACCGAGCAAGAACGCCGGCAGATCTCTATTAGCATTGAACCGGAACTGATGCATCTCGGACTCCAGTACGGGCTGACGTATGACATCGCGCCTTCAAAACATCGCGCTATTATCGTCCTTGAATGTATACCGTTCGACCCGGTCAAAGCGGAAATTAAAAAACTAATTAACGATGTCATCGAAGATTTTCCGGTCCGACTCCCTGAGCAACGAAATGTCGTTACCAACATTACTGTTGCGGACTCAAAGATGGAGACTGAGGGACCATCACCCCAATGATCTCCAAGGTATGACCAAGAAATAATTAAAAAATCAGTATCTTCGTAACAGAAAGTACGTAGCTCGTAATGAAATGGAGAGCGGATTTAAGAGAGGGACGTGAAATCCCAGACACACGTTGTTTGACCGCAAGGTAAATTAAAAAAAGTGACCGAGTCCGTGTGCAGTAAGGACTTGCGTTCCCACAGTGCCATCGGTGATGTTGAAAATTGAGGGAAACTCGTCTCGCCAACCGTCATTGGCACTTGGGCAAAATTGACGGGCGTTGCCTTCAATAGCCGTTACACCCGGAATCCGTGCGGCGAGTCCGGCAGAGTGTAAAAACGAGGCACCCGGACACGTCAGATCCTGCACAGCGAGGAACATATCGTATCCCGCGGCGGCGGCACCCATTAGCAATGCTTGAGACTGTCCTTTACACGCCTTGAGCGCAACACCGGAATACCCTTGCTCGCGTGCCAACAGGAAGGTCTCAAAATCGGTGAGCGACTCGTCGATGACCACCGGTTTTATCTCAGCGGCTTTGTGCATCTTATTTTCGGGATGCGATTTCAGGTCCCGATCCGTCGGTTGCTCAATATAGGCAAGTCGTTGAAAAGCGTTAATCTCCGCTTCTTGGATCCGGCTGAGAAATTCCAATAGATATTCAACATCCTCACAGGTTTCGTTGAAGTCAGCGGAGTAGTGCCACGTGTCAACACCGCGTTTTGCTTGTGTTTCGGCGGTGACTTTGTCGATTGCGAGGACGCGTGCGACATCCCACGCCAGGTCGTCGCCGTTCAGTTTAATTTTCAGATGTGTCAACCCGTCGGCAACAATCCATTCAGGGAGCGTTTCTGGGAGACCGTCATTAAGGCGTTCTGGGATATCCGCGTCGGTGAGCGGATCCAACGCACCAACGAGATGATAGAGCGGCATATTCGGCTTCGGTTGGCGTGCTGTATATTGGTCGAGATATTCGCCGGTAAACCGTTCATTCAAAAAATGCGACAGATCCGCTTCAATGAAGTCTGCGCTTAATCCGTCGTAACTGTTGATCCCGTTCGCTTTGCCGAACGCATCATGGATTGCGGCGTCAATCGGACTCGTCGTAACGACGGCGCAGAGTTTCGGCATCGGCGACGCGAGTTGCATAGTGTGAGACAAATCATCGGCGAGTTTTAAAAATTCTGACTCAAGCACTTCAGAAAGTTCAAGCGGGTGCGCACAGAGCGTGAAATCCCGTGTCGCCGTTACCGCCAATTCGGCGAGTTTTTTCATCGCGGCGAGACTCTGATCAAAAGGCGCGTAGCGCGGTGGAAACGCCCAGACGTTACCGAGCGGCATGGAGCCTTTTCCTTCTGCCGTTTTGCCATCGCGCGTCTCGACCTGCACCCGGACGTTAAAGAGGACGCAATGATCCGTTGGCACGCCACCGAACTTGAGTGGGGTCCGATATTGGTGTTCTTCAAAATCGTAATGAACGTCAAGGATACGGATATCTGTCGGTTTTGTCATAATTTTTAATTTTACCTTGCGGAGAAACGCAGTGGGTTTGAATGGTGGGCGTGTCTTCCTTAAATCCGCCCTCCATTTCATTACGGGCTACGGGTTTTGTATTATTTTAGAACTTACGGAGTTCTCTCGGATTTTTAATTTTACCTTGCGGAAAAGCGCAGTGAACTTAAATCGTAACAGATTTCCGACGGTCCGTCAAGCAATTTCTCTGCTCCTTATACTGCAACCAAATGGAGGTTTTGTCAATGGCACACAACACAAAAGTCCAAAAACTCACTTCACTTCTCGATAAACATCAAACGTATCGGGACACCTGTCTCAATCTCATTGCTTCGGAGAACACGCCTTCGCCGTTGGTAGAGGAACTTTTCGATGAACGGTTGGCGCGGCGATATGGGAATTATTCTGGCGTTGACATTTACCAACGCAATTACAAAGGCAACCGCTACATCGCCGAAATAGAAGGGTACTCGCAAGCGTTAGCAAAGGAACTTTTCGGGGCAGCGCATGTTGATTTTCGACCGCTATCGGGGAACATCGCAGGGATTGCGACGACGTTTGCATTAGCAAGGCCGGGTGATACGGCGTTAGAGGTTCACAACGGACACCACTATGCCCAAAAACTACTCTCCTCGCCACTCAAGATAGAACTACAGTCCATTCCCATTCCGTGGGACGGACGACGTTCAAACATCGACCTTGAAGCGACGCTTGAACTCATTGCGAAACACAAACCCAGTATCGTCAATATCGGCTCTGGTGTATTTCTCTTCCCGCAACCCGTGCGGGAGTTGAAAAATGCGATGCGCCGAGCGAATCCAGACGCATACCTCATCTATGATGCCTCACACGTCATTGGACTCATCGCCGGTGGACGATTCCAATCGCCGTTTGATGAAGGCGCGGATGTCATCATTTCCAGCACGCATAAAACGCTTGCGGGACCACAGGGCGGAATGGTTTTAACGAACGATGCATCCATCGCTGAGCGAGTTGCGACGGGCGTTTATCCCTTGTTGATGAGCAATCACCACCTGAATCGACTGCCAGCGTTGGCAGGGACGTTTATAGAGTGGATGGAATGCGGTGCGGCACAAGCAGATGCGATTGTTACGAATGCAAAGGCACTCGGACAGGCGTTAGCGGAACGTGGTGTTCCGATACTCGGTGCCGAGCTCGGTTTCACGGAGTCGCATACCTTGATACTCATTGTGGATAAGTACGGGGAAGGCGGCGCGCTCGCAAATCATTTGGAAGCGTGCCATATTATTGCGGGTGCGGCGGGATTGTCGCCGGAAGTTGGCACATCTGGGTTGCGTATGGGTGTTCAAGAGGTTACACGGTGGGGTATGACCCCGACGGACGCGCCAGACATCGCTGAATGTATTGTCGCAGCACTCTCAGGTGGGACGCCTGAAGAACTCAAACCGAAAGTCGCAGAAGTCGCCCGTCGTTTCGACACCATCCAGTTCACTGTCGATTAAAAAGAGAAGCATACAAACAAAGTAGAACTTGACCCTACTTCACCGCTGGCGAGGTTTCCTAACCTCGCCAAATGCTTTAAATTGTTTTTACTTGACGCTTAATAACTTGATATGGTATAATAGTTAAACCATATTTAGCAAAGACATGTATAAAAAAGGGAAATATTCATGAAAAATAAACAAACCTTTATGACAGCCATACAAGATGGCGACATAGATACAGTCAAGCATCTATTGGCAACCGATAAGACACTCGCCACTCAAATTGATGCGCCGTGGTTCAGTTTCGATGCGCCTGCGATCGTGTTTGCCGCCTCTGCCGACAACCGCGAACTCATTGAGGTGTTGCTCGACGCTGGTGCGAACATTGATGTCAAGAGCAGTTGGTGGGCAGGCGGGACCTCAGCGTTACACCACGCTACCGGTTCCATGCTGAACTACAACAGAGAACTTGCCGAGTATCTGATTGAACAGGGCGCGACCATTGACGCGCACGCCGCTGCAGGTTTAGACATGTCCGAGAAACTCACCGAACTGATTCGCGAATATCCTGAAGTCGTCAACGCACCCGGAAGCGATGGCATGTCTCCACTCCACTTCGCCGCGACCCCTCGAATTGCTGAACTCCTTCTCACACACGGCGCAGACATAAACCTACGAGACCGCGACCACAACGGCACGCCAGCACAATGGACGGTGAGGAGACGGCCTGAGGTGTGTCGCTATCTTCTTGAGCAAGGTGCCAAGGCGGATATTGTCCTCTATTGTGCGATAGGTGATGTTGAACGCGCAAAGGCGGAATTTGAAAAAAATCCCGAACTCCTCAAGCTCCGAATTAATGTGAAATCCCCGAAAGGCTACATTATACCAACGTTGAAGTCAGAGGATCTTGATGACCAGCAAACAGATGAAGTTCCCGGTGGACACGTCTATGCCTATCAGGTCGGACCGACTATGCCACTTCTTGAGGTAGCACTTCAAAGCAAACAGTCCGCAATCGTTGATCTGCTCATTGACGCAGGTTATGAGATCAACTTGCGGGATTGGTATGTGCTTGTTGGGCAGGGACCTAAACGATTTGATACATTGGTGAAAGGGTTTCTTGCCAAAGGTTGGGACATCAACGCGCGTCAGAAGCATCGGCATGGCATGTGGACACCCTTGCATTGGGTGGTGCAACGCGGTCTGACCCCAGGTGTTGTGTGTCTGTTAGAGAATGGTGCGGATCCGAATGTAACAGATGACAAGGGACGGACCCCGATGCATATTATCGCGCAAAAAGGGGTCGGGAAAAATCAGATACAGGCGTTAATAGAACACGGCGGCGACATTAACATTCGCGATGCGGACGGTAAAACGCCACTCGACTACGCCCAAAAAACGAGCAAGAAATCTGTTGCAGATTTCCTCACGGAATATGCAAATCAGGCAGAGAAAAATGTTTAATTTCGCCTTGACATCTTTAATTGGGTTATGATATAATAATTTATATTAGTTAATATTATGGCAAGCAAACCTAATTAGGAGGAACATAAAATCATGGAGCATCAAACACAAAACTGGGTGAAAGTCGCCGAGTTGAACGAAGTGCCTGAAGGGAAACCGAAAGCGATTCAGATGGGAGAAGGGCGTAGCATTGCTCTCTTCAACGTTGACGGAAAAATTTATGCCACCGATAACCAGTGTCCACACATGGGGTATCCACTAACACGAGGGACGGTTCGCAATGGCATCCTAACATGTGATTGGCACCGCCGCAGTTTCGATTTGGAGGGCGGTGGCTGTTTCCATGTTGAATGCGATGATTTGCGCACTTTTCCGGTTGACATCCGCGGAAGCGAGGTTTGGATAGAGCCGGGAGATTTGACCTACCGGCGCGCAGAAGAACATAAACAATTGCTCCGAGAAGGGCTTCTAAGTGAAGACCGATGGACGATGTCCAAGGCGATTTCACTACTGCTAAAGGGGGGTGTACCAGAAGAAGAAGTAATGGGAACGGTTCTGGAACACGTCAGTCGCCACATCGCGAGTTCCCACGGCGCAGAAGGCGGAGGCGATGTCTCCCGACTCATCAATGGACTCAAAGTTGGACGCAGATATACCGATGCCGATAGACTTATCGCCGTTACGACTTCAGCCTGCTCTGCGGCAGGACCCGCATCGGAACGCCTTGAGGTTGTGCCGTTGCCAGAACCTGTCACATGGGAGAAGATAAGTCGATGGGTCCGTAACTTCTCTTATGAAGGGCAATCTGGAAGGATTGAGCGATGCTTGTTTACTGCATATCATAAGGGAGACGCTGATAAGTTGTGTCCACTACTCTTTGAATGTGCAGTCGAACCTCATTTTATTGATGCTGCTCATATTCTGTTATATGTCAGTTATCTCGCTGAAGTTGTTGATGAATTTGGGTGGGAACACGCCTCAGATGTGTTTTTCTATCTCGGAGCCGAACTTGTCGGACATCGCCCAGATGATCCAGAACGCTACCGTAGAGACGCAATCCAATTTATGAGAGAAATGCTCCCTACTGTTGAAGGTGCTGAGTTAGAGCGAACCGTTGAATTTGACGAAGATGCTTTTGTTGAGGCACTCACAAGCGTCAATCTCCAGCGATCATTTGAGGCAGTGCAAGCAGTTTTGACGGATGGTGTAAAGTTAGAGAGACTCATTACAACGCTTGTTCTCCTTGCCGCGGATCGGATGGCACACACACCCGTGAACGTGGATGCCGGTTGGGGAAATTTAACAATGGAACTCAACGTTGCAGCATCTTTGCGAAGTGCCCAACAGATTGGTGGCAACAGGGTCGCGGCGAAAGGTCTTTTCCACGTTGCGTGGTTAATCTTCGCGAATCGTTGGATTAATATCCCCTCACGCCCCCTCAGCCAACCGCTGAGCCAAGAAAAATTGGATGTTGCGAATGAGACAGACGGAGTCAAGCATATTGTTGATACAATCGAGACCCTCAATGTCCAAGAGGTCGGAACCCGTGTCCTCGGCTATCTCAACGCTGGTTACTGTGCCGAACGATTGATTGAACAAATCGGACACACAGCACTTTGGGATGATACAGGGAGTCAAGTCCTCCCAACATTGCGAACCGTATTTGAAGAATGGAAGCGCGCCGAAGGACATCCTGCACAGGCGCAACTCTTAGTCGGATTGGCACGCTACGTCACAGATATCCGATCAAACACGGATAACAAATCTGCGGCGACCACCGCAATGCGGTTTGCAGAAGGGCGAACGACAATTGAGGTCTTTGAAGAGTAATGTCTTATCAACCTGAACAATTGAGAAGAGTTACATTGCAAGAGGAGATGAATTCAGTGAATACTAATTTCGTCAAAGTTGCTGCACTCAGTGATGTGGCAGAGGGAAAACCGAGGGCTGTTAGAGTTGAAGGACATAGCATTGCCCTTTTTCAGCATGAAGGTGCTGTCTACGCAACAGACAACCAATGTCCACACATGGGCTATCCGCTCGTGAGGGGACGCGTCAGGAAGGGTGTTTTATCCTGCGATTGGCACGGTTGGAGTTACGACATGGAAGGCGGCGGATGTTTCACAGGCGGTTGTGACGACCTCGCCACATTCCCCGTCGAAGTTCGGAACGGCGATATCTATATAGATGTTGCCAGCGGTGGAAAGAAACGCGACGATGCCCATTTTCTTTTATTGAAAGAAGGTTTGCTCACTACCGACAACTGGACGCTTTCTAAAGCCATTGCCATTATGTTAGCTAAGGGCGTTTCGGAAGAGGAGACGTTGGAACTGATGGTGAAGCACATGGGGCGGCATATCTCTACAGATAGGAACGCGTTCGAGGGTGGTAGAAAATTGGCAATGATGATGAACGGGGTAAAAGTCGCACGTATGTACCAACCCGAAGATCGACTCATTCCGTTCATGATGGCTGCCGATGGAGCATCGGGGAGACTCGGTGATCGACCTGATCGACAACCGCTTCCACCTCCGGTTGACTGGCAAAAACTGGAAGACTGGATTCGAGTGTTCTCCACCGATAAAGAGTGGGAAGGCATCGAAAAATGCCTGATCACCGCAAGACAATTGGGTGGACACGATGAAAAAATCATTCCGCTTTTCTTTCAATGCGCCGTTGAACCCTTCTTCCTCAACCACTCCAGAAATCTCATTGATCTCGCACACTTGGCTGAACTGTTAGCGCAATTTGGATGGGAGTTAACGGGGGAGTTAGTCTGCAGCCTCGGCGCAAAGATACTCGGACAAGGACGCGGCAGACCGGGAGAACTTCACCGTGAAGCCATCCAAAAACTGGAAGAAATCGGTCATATCTTTGATGAACTTCCGCAGGGAACATCAACTGAGAGTTCCGTTAACTACGACGAAGATAAATTTTCAGCAGCTCTCGTGAGTGGGGATCTCGACGAAGTGTTTGATGCTGTAACGGAAATGCTTACGGCAGGTGTTCCGATTAACACGTTGGCGACGACTATGGTCATGACAGCAGGGGATAGGATGGCGCGCACACCTGTGAGTATGAGTCCGGGTTGGTGGGATCTCCAAGAGGAGATGGAAATCGCGTCAACGGTGAGAAAAGTGCTTCAATACGCCGGAACCAAGGTTGCCGCCAAAGCACTCTACCACGCCGCGTGGCGATTTTTCAACAACCGATGGCTTAACATCCGCCACCAATCGATCACAGAATTAAGGGCATCTGCAACGCCTAAAGTCCTTGATGAAGACACGGCCCTGTCCGAAATTTTAGATGTGATTGAATCTGTACGCATCCAAGAAATTGGACGACGAACCCGTGAGTATCTTAACGCTGGGTGCTCCGCCGAGCGGTTGATGACTGAAATGGGTGTGTGTATTCTTAAGGATGATAACGGTGATGATCTCCTGAGTTCGATTCGCATTGTATCTGAGGAATGGAAAACCTGTGAAGCGCATCCTGCCAGAAATCAATTGATAGTCGGTTTGGCACGATGGGCAACAGATATCCGCAGAAATGCTGGAAACGATTCCGCTGTCCAAACTGCCCACCGTTTCGCTCGCGGCGAAACAGCGACGGAACTCTATGAATAATACCAATTTATTGGTATTATGGGGTGAGGTTTCTATGCCTCACCCGACTTGTTTTTGACTCATGAAAAATTTGCTTATCGCTCTTCTGTTTAACGTGTTATGCGTGCCAGTTCAAGGTGCAACGTTGGAACTTGCTTTTCAACTTGGTGAGAAGCAGCCGCCGCGACTCGACAAGCTACTCCCCGACGTCGCACGACAAATGGCTTTCAGTAATGATAGCACGAAGTTGGTAGCAAAAGGAATGGGCGGCACCGTGGTGGAGTGGGATCTCCAGAGCCGACAAAAACGAGAGATAAGTCATATTCACGCACAGCGGTGGTTTGCCTATGCCATCGGAACGAATCAATTGTTGGTCAGGGACACGGATGACAACATCAATATTCTCTCGTTAGAGAGTGGTGATGAGTTGCTACTGACGAAGGGACAGTATGAGAGCGGTAGTCTTTCTACCGATGCTACGCTTGCGGTGCTGTCAAAAGGTGACAACGAAGTTGAAATTTGGCAACTCGCGAAGCAAGGTCCAAAAACTGGGGAAAGTGAGGGATCTGCTCATACGTTGACAGTACTTCAGACAAGTTTTCCGGTCAGGAATGGTCTCACGCTTTCTGATGACGGTCAATTTATCGCCGTAGCGGAAGGCACCTACCGAGACGGCGAAGGACATCGGACGGCTATTGAGATTTGGGACACAACCGATGAGCATCCCATAAAAGTTTTTAACACAGGCGAGATTTTAGGGGTCTGGAACGTGCTATTTTCACCGGATGCGATGATGTTAGCCGTTGATACACAAAAGAACGCTCAATCTGGAATCCGTATCTGGGAAATTGCAACCGGCAGACCACTCCTCACAAAATCTGGGTTTGAAGCGTATTGGACCCGTGCCCTTGCCTTCTCGTCAACTTCAGACTATCTCGCTTCCGGGGATGAAGCAGGCGATCTTCGGGTGTGGGACATTTCCGAAGGCGAATCGGTGATTTGGGAAACCTATCCCACAGGCATTCAAGCGTTAGCCTTCTCGCCAAATGGTGAGTATTTGGCAGTCGCACTTTGGGATGCTACAATCCAGATTCTACACTGGAGGAATGAATAATGAACGATGGGAAAAATTTAGAAGAGGGATCTTACATTGATGGAAAAGGGCGGACGCGCTGGCATCAGAACGATGAAATTGCACTCAAATTCTTGGAACTGCACACTTTTCTGATTATTGCCGACTATCCAGATGACCACGCCTCACGCTATCCATGGTTGGCGAATTATATCTCTCGGTTTCCAGAGCCGATGTCGGATCTCATTGTCCAAGGACGGTTGATAGAGGAGATTCCGGGGGCTGGCGAAGTCGTGGCGAAAATAGTTCAGGAATTTCTGGACACGGGTACGAGTGCGAAATTAGAGGAGTTCGCCGGTGATACGCCACGAACAGTCGTCGAGCTTGTGCCTATTCCTGGACTTGGTGCCAAGACGATTAAACGGTTATATGAAGAGGTTGGTGTGGATAGCCTTGTCTCGCTCCGAACAGCAATTGATGAAGGGAAATTAAAAGGTTTTAAGGGCATCGGGAAAAAGACGTTGGAGAAAATTGAGGCATATCTTGATGGCGTATTATAGGTTCATTGAGGTTTATAGGACGGATCTCCGAATTCCGATACCTCCCTGTAGGAGCGACCTCCCGGTCGCGATGTAGTCCACAGTACCGACAATAGTTCTGAAAAACTGAATAGTCCTATAGAAATAGACTGATTTTTGATTTCTTTTTGGATATGTGATATTCTTTTGAGAATTGATGGTCACGTGCGGTACTGATTCGGCAGCCTAACAGAAATACGCACAATGGTTGTCTGTGGAGTTGAGGATATGCGGGATAATAATGTCCAATTTGCAGTCGTCAGAGAAGATCCGATGGTGGAGGTGGAGTTAGTTCGATTAACAAAGGCGAGCAACGTGCTGTTAGTTGCTTCCGGTGGGTGCACCGCTCTAACATTGCAAGCACTATTTCCAGATTTGCATATCACGCTCGTTGATTTTAATCCCGCGCAGTTAGAACGGGTTCAGGAAAAAATGAGTGCTTTGCACGATGTTGATGAAGCGACGCGGCATCAGAGATTTAATATTGGGACTAACGATCCAAGAGGACTCAATCAAAATGGGAACTTTGAGTCGCTGTTCCGAGGTTTGCGAGAGTTCATCTTTGATTTGGTCGCTGATGAAACGGAAATTCGCAGGTTGTTTAAAGAGGAAGGTCGACTTAACGATGTCTCGGAGGTACTCTTCTCCGGTAAGTATTGGCGAGTGGCGTTCGATCTGTACTTTAGTGACTCGCTTCTGAATACGATGTTTGGTCCAAATGCTACGCAACACGCTGAAGCCGGGAGTTATCCGCGGTACTTTCAGACGTTATTTGAAAAAGGATTGACCTCTGCAAAAGCCTTTGATAATTACTTCCTTCACCATGTATTCCTTGGGTACTATCTTCAGCGTCCGGCGAGTTTACCTTACTATCTTTTAGCACCGCCCACCGATTACCATTTTCAGATGGTCGAAGGCACACTGGATCAGGTGCCGGAGCTGCAACGCTTTGATCTCATATCTCTATCCAACATCATGGATTGGATGCCGTTAGTTGAGAGTGCTTCCCTTATCGGTCATCTTCAAAACGAGATGAAATCTGGCGCGAGCGTTCTATATCGCCAACTCAATAATTACACCGATCTTTCAACTTACTTTGGCGATTCATTCGAGTTCAATCCAGCATTGGGAATCCAATTCCAAGAAATCGAACGCAGCTTATTTTATTCCAGCGTTCATGTGGGAAGAAGGAGGTAGTTGCCAATGAACGTAAGCATTGACGACATCCTAAAAGAGACGAATATATGGATGAACCCATACTTTCGGTCTTTACGCGACGATACTTTTGATTTTGATGATTTCGTCGAAACACAAATTCAATTCTATTTTGCCGTCGTGTTCTTCAACCGTCCGATGGCGGCACTTGCTGCGAAGATCCCGACATCAGAATTGCGTTTAGAGGTCATTCGTAATGTTTGGGAGGAACATGGTGAAGGTAATGCCTCACTCATGCACGAGAAAACGTTTATCGCTTTTCTTGACAGGTTAGCCGGAGTTAAACCCGAAGATATTGCGAAGCGTGCAATGTGGCCCGAAGTTCGCGCCTTTAATACGGTGCTTGTCGGTGCTTGTGTGATGGATGAATACTTGATTGGTGCTGGTGTCATGGGGATCATCGAACGCATGTTCTCAGACATCGCAGGATGGCTCGGAGAACAGGTTGTGAATCATGGGTGGATCCGTGCGGAAAAACTGATTCACTATAATCTCCATGAAGACCTTGATATTAAACATGCGGACGATTTCTTTGATGTGCTTCGTCCTGCATGGGAAGCGGATGTCGAAAATAGGTACTACATTGAACAGGGATTACGTCTTGGCGCGTGCGTCTTCAATTCGCTGTATGAAGGACTTTACAAGTCCCGAAAGCGTCGCATCTATCGCGAGGTGCGCGGACCCCATACACGGGCATCGTAGCGGTATCGAGGTATCGGATGCGGATAAACCGTTCTTTGAATATCACGGAATTACGCAATGAGGAATGGACGGTTTTCCAATCCCGAATCGCGGCGTTGGAGAGGGGAACGAATTATCCCTTGGGTGAAGACCGATTTGAGATTGACCACGGTGAGGATTACTTCGCGTTTTTCACGCGTTTGGGGCAGCTCCACTACTATGTGGTACTTGATGGAGAACGGGTGGTAGCGGTAGCCGCTGCGATCTTGCGTCGTGTACCCCCTGCGCGCCATAAAAAGCCAAAGGCGGTATGGTATCTTTGTGATTTGAAAGTTCATCCCCAATACCGCGGACGATACCTGCCTGTCTCAATATTCACGCATGCCTTTCCAAAACTATCTCCGCTCTCCTCTCGCGGGTATGCCATTTCCATGGATGCCGACACAAAACGTCCGAACCGCGTTGCACTCATGCTAAAACGTTTTCCGCTTGCCCCGATGTCAATCGCAACAAAGTTAGGGATCGTTTCTTTAGATGCTAAGCAGATGCGAAAAGTCGAGGCGGTTTTACGTGATCACTTTGGGCACATCTCTTATCTGTCGTTAGAAGGTAAAAAGGACATAATTTTGCAGAGTACCCACTCGCGGATGCCACTGTTACACGTTCAGTTCGGACCCTGCGCGGAGCAGGGACATACTGAGCCGCTTGATAATCATGTCCACATGTTCTGTGTTTCGATAGATCATCCACTGCTTGCGGTGCTGAAGCATCAAGCGATTTATCCATCGGCTACAGCCACAGTCATTCATCATCGTATGGAAAACTGGGATTGGGGGTTTATCCTCACCAGTGACATTTAATAAGACTTACGCATTTGAGAAATGTCGATGCAAGGTAGTAGGCACGCTCCGTCGTGCCGTCCACACATAAACAACTTTAAGGATTAACACCAAGGCTTACTTGGACGCACTTTCATATCAGAATTGTGTAAGTCCTATCTAATAATGTAACGTCCGTAACTTGTGAGCGCGATCTTTAAATGGCATAATTCGTCTTTGCTTTACATTTGGAGAGCGGACTTGAGAACCGGACATCAAAGTTCTGGGGAAACACCCAAGCAAAAACATCCACGTTGTCTAACCGCAAGGAGAATTAGAAAAATGGCGAGATCACTCACCGATGGCGAAATGGTTAATGGAAAGAAGCACGGGTATTGGGTCACCTATTACGCGAATGGATTCAAGCGGAGCGAAGGTAACTACATTCATGGTAAGAAGGACGGACCTTGGATCAATTACCACAAAAATGGGAACAAGTCGGGCGAATCCTCCTTCCGCGATGGAAAATACGAAGGTCCCTGTTTCACCTACTATGAAAATGGAAACCTCAGATCCAGAGGGGTCTTTCCCAAACATGTCGGCAAGTCCTACGATGGTAGAAAGGAGGGCCCCTTTTACAATTACGAAGAGGATGGTGAGACTGTGTGGCTAATTATAACCTACAAAAGAGGCGGTAGCCGTGCGAAACCGGATGAATATCCGCTTGGAGTCTGCGATGTTTGCGGCGAAGTCAAACGTTTGGCGTGGAAGGAGACTTGTCCGAAATGTGGTGCTGAACTCGATAATATTGCTTTGTAGGTAGGTTTAGAGTATAATCCTGACAACGGAAAGGTAGCAAGCCTGATCTAATTGTAATGTGGGTTAACGACCTCCAGAAATGTTTCCACACGACACAGAGTGCTTGTCTATCACGTGAATATTTTCCCAACTATATGCATAGTATAAAAAAGGGGTAAAACGATGAGAGTTATAGGTGCTTTTATCGCGGTGACGGTTCTCTTTATTGCAGGAATATGGGTTCAGGAAAGCAGGTCGAAAATCGACCCAGAAACCCTTATGGGAATGTGGCTCTTTGATCAGGGAAAAGGTGATGTGGTTAAGGATTCCTCGCCAAATGGGAACGATGGAGAAATTGTCGATGCCCAGCGGGTAGAAGGAAAGGAAGGCATGGGAATCGAATTTGATGGAGCAAGTCATGTGGTGATCCCAGCGAGTAAGACCACCGATGACTTTCTCGATGGATTTACGTATCTGCTTTGGGCAAAACCGCTTCGTAACCCTTCCGGCCCGCACGTTCGACTCATAGAAAGGGATTGGCATAATCCGAACATTCTTATCGGTCCAACCGACTTTTATGGCAGTTTCGTCAAAGGTGGCGGAATAGATAATAGTCAAATCCGGGGTGGCACTTGGGAGATGGATGAGTGGAGTTTTGTCGCCTTAACACACGACGGTAAGACGCTTATCCTCTATGTTGATGGCGAGGCGGTCGCCGATTTAGGTGTCGGAAACCCGGATTTCAGTCAGCAACACGATGGGGGTTCAATCTGGTTAACCCGTTGGAAAGGTGGAGCGGGGTGGGACTTTGCAGGGGTCCTTGACGAGGTCGCTATTTTCAAT
Organism: Candidatus Poribacteria bacterium; assembly: GCA_965232545.1. GTDB lineage: Bacteria > Poribacteria > WGA-4E > WGA-4E > WGA-3G > WGA-3G. Next base: position 3,400,479 of record OZ246979.1, on the reverse strand, counting down.
ACTGCACTCAGCGAAGACGATCTCAATGACATCATGGAAAAAGGACTTGAGAAGGCACTGTCCGTTTCCCCAATTGATAGATTGACAACAACTTGGGGACACATCAGGGGAATAGCAGTCAGCGGTCAGTAGTCAAAAGAATAGCGGTCAGTTGTCAGGAAGACTTTGTAGCAGGAACGGTTTTTGTTTAAGCTATAATCCCTCTTTACTGACGGCTGATTGCTGATTGCTCTTAAAACCGCAAGGAAAAATTAAAAATGGCAAAATCACTTACAGATGGTGAAATGCTCAATGGCAAGAAGCACGGCTATTGGGTCACCTACTACGCGAACGGATTTAAGCGGAGCGAAGGTCGCTACATTGAAGGTAAAAAAGAGGGGCTTTGGATCCAGTACCACAAGAACGGCAACAAAGCGAGCGAAGCCTCCTTCCATGATGGCAAAAACGAAGGCGAGTATATATGCTATTACGAGAACGGAAACCGCAAATGGGGCGGTCCCTACCGAAAGCATGATGGCAGTTCTGCTGATGGCAGAAAAGAAGGCGTCTGGCTCTGTTACGAAGAGGATGGTGAGACGGTGTGGCGCATCATCACCTACAAGAAAGGCGGTGCTCGTGCGAAACCCGATGAATATCCGCTGGGTATCTGCGATGTTTGCGGTGAAGGCAGACGTTCAACGTGGAAGGATACATGTCCACAATGCGGGACAGAGGTTTCTGACTAATCCTCAAAAATTTTGAAGTTTTTTGTCCGTATTGGGTTTCAGGCGGTAAGTAAAAAGCCTATAGAGCACCGAGGAAAAAGCACTTGGAAATCAAATCAAAGTTTTTGCGCGCTTTGGCGTTGTTGGCAGCATTTTTCGTTTTGCGACTCCCAAGTGTAGTGAAAGCTGAGACGGAGTCCAATCACAGAGTCGCGACTGCCGTCCGAATCAAAGGCGTACCCCCCCAATTAGACGGTGTCTTAGATGATGACATCTGGAAGTCCGCGCCCCTCCACGAAGGCTTCCGTCAGCGCGATCCCGATGAAGGGAAACCCGCTTCCCAACGCACGACTTTCCAAGTTGCCTATGATGATGAGGCGGTCTATTTCGCTGTCATGTGCTATGACAGTGAGCCTGATAAAATAGTTTCCCGTCTCGTCAGACGAGATGATTTCGTTGAATCCGATAAAGTCCAGATTCTCCTTGATCCGCACTACAATCGGCAGCGAGCCTTCTCATTTACTATCTATCCATCTGGCTCTGTCATAGATGGCATTACTGGAGGTAACGGATGGAATGGCTGGAACAACGCTTGGGACGGTGTGTGGGACGCAAAAACTCAGATTCACAAAAATGGGTGGGCAGTGGAATGTAAAATCCCGTTTTACATGTTCCGATTTTCACCGAAAGACAAATACACATGGGGATTGCAGGTAGAACGAGAAATTAGTCGTAGAAAAGAGCGTGCCCACTGGCGTTTAATTAAAAAGGGTGATCCGGGGTGGCTATCGCATTTTGGGGATCTGATAGGAATTGAGAATATCCAACCGTCTCGTCATTTGGAATTAATACCTTATGCGATGGGCAGAACGACCTTAAACAGAGAAACTGATTTGTGGGGCAATGTTGGTGGCGATGTCCAATATGGCATCACTTCTGGCATTACGCTCAATGCCACGGTGAATCCTGACTTTGGGCAGGTAGAGGCCGACCCTGCGACTTTAAATCTTTCTGCTTATGAGGAGTTTTTCGAGGAACGGAGACCCTTTTTTGTCAAAGGCTCATCCATTTTTAACTTCGGAGAGGGAGAAAATCAATTCTTTTACTCGCGGCGGATCGGACGACAGCCCGGGCATTTTGGGATTCCAGACGGGACGACTGAACTGAGTCGTCCGGAAGCAACAACGATTCTGGGTGCCGCCAAAATCGTCGGGAGAACCAACAGCAAGACTTCTTTCGGTATCATGGAGGCTGTCACCGCCCCAGGGTATGCACAGATTCAGGGAAAAGGCAAGACGCGCGATCACCTCATTGAGCCGCTGACAAATTACTTTGTGGGTCGAGTGACACAAGACATCCTTGAAGGGAATTCTCGCGTCGGACTGATAACAACATCGGTGAATCGACGTGCCTCCAACGCGGCGTATGTCGGTGGACTGGACTGGGACTTGAGGTTTGCGAAGGAGCGGTACAAGATAAGTGGGATGGTGGCAGCGAGCCAAGCGGGAAAAGTTGAGGCACGCAAGTCGGGTTACCTTGCCCACCTTCAATTTGATAAACAGGGTGGATGGTGGCGACTTCATACCGAGTTTAATGTTCGCTCTCCAGACGTAGATATAAATGACATAGGGTATACGCAGCGCGGCGATATGATGAGGTGGTTCTATGACTTCATCGTCAAAAAAGAGCAACCCTTTAGCATTTTCCGAGAAGTCACTTTCGGACTCTACGGTTGGCGAGAATGGAACTACGATGGCGTTAGCATCGATCGCTATTCCGAGATATGGACAGATGGTAAACTGAAGAACTATTGGGAGTATGACCTGTGGGTTGGACGGAATTTGGAGTCGTTTCGGGATGAGGATGTTCGACGCGGTGGAACCTTGATTAAGAATCCTGCGGGTTGGTGGATTTTTAGCCGACTTTCTACGGATAGCCGTAAGATGGTGTATCTTGAACTCAATCCGATCTTCGCATGGGATGATGATACCAAGAGTTCTGAAAAAGAGGTCAGTCTTCGCCTAAACATTCGTCCGCTGTCGAACATTGAACTAAGCATTGGACCGATGTATCGTTACCGAGTTTACGACGCCCAATGGGTCGATCTAATTGAAGAAAACATCAATGGACACATTAAAAAACACTACGTCTATGGGGAGTTGACGGCTCAAACGCTTGACTTCACAACGCGAGCAAACATCAGTTTTACCCCGACGCTGAGTCTTCAGTTCTACGTACAACCCTTCATTACCATTGGCGACTATACCAGTTTCAAAGAATTGATTGAACCCAAGTCATATCAGTTCAAACCGTATCTGCTAAAGCGAAACCCCGATTTCCACATGCGTTCACTGAGGGGCAACACCGTCCTGCGCTGGGAATTTCGCCCTGGGAGCACACTGTTTGTGGTCTGGTCCCAGTCGCGTGAGATTGCGTTGGAGGATATTGGAGAATCGGAGCTTGAGTTTCGACCTGGGCATCGTTTGAGAGACAGTTTCACGGATCCTGGGAAGGACATTTTCTTGATTAAGTGTCGGTATTGGTTTGGAATTTAACCTTTTTGTGCCCTGAAAAAATAAAACTTGACAGGTAGTGTGGAAATTGGTAATATAATGTGAGTTTGACATAAACATTTGGGAAATTCTCTCCGGTAAATCGTTAGTTTTATCAAATTTCTTTCACCTTTGTGAGATTATGCACCCTTTCCACCCTAAAATTGTGTCTTTAATAATCAGAAGGGTAAGTTGCAGTAGCCAAAAATCTATAGAAATATAGTCAAATTTACATAAATCTATAGATATTTTATTTCGCTTCTGGTGAAAGATATAGTATAATGAGTGGACTACGTCGGCGGGAAAACCTTAGGGGTACACTCTACCCCGCCCCACCACAATAAACGTAGTGACGTAGTTCATATTTTTCTAACCTTAATACCGTCGCCACGAGTTGCGAGGAGACGTAAAACGCCTGTGGAGTCCGTGTCAGACCTCGTTGAGAGGCAGTGGACGTTGAAGCAGGAAGTATGGCAACAGTCAAACACTTCTTTTATATTTGTATAGATTTCAATACATTTTATCAGATTTGTGAGATTTGTATAGGTCCTACACAACGGTTCTTTTTTAACTTCTTTAACGTCAAATTTACGTTGATAATATAAATGAGAGAAAAATCGGATGTAACAACACGTTAAAGCGCGAACGCTTAACCACATAGGAGGTGCGTCCCATGAAATCGCGCCGAATACCTCTCGTATGGATGGTATCACTCGTCATACACGCCTGCCTCGCAGTCGTTGTAGGGTATGTCGCCATCTCATCTCAAGTACAGAAAGCACAAGATACTATTGATCTGAGTTTCTTTATCGTTACACCACCACAAGCAGCGAAAAGAGATGTTATTCAAAAGCCAGCTGTTGTAACAACCCCTGTTCCAGATTTGAGAGTCGTTCCTCAAACTGAGACAACGCAGCGTCGGACAACAGTCGCACGCGAGACAAGATCGTCCGCAACTGCCGCACCTGCGGCATCACTCATGGCGAGCGCACCAGCCGCACCAAGAGGACAGCAAATCAAAATTCCGAGTGCGTCTCCCGTGATCCAGCATACTGCACAACCGCTGTCAACGGCTGCAAAACTACCGACAACATCAGATGGATTACCCACCGCAGGCTTGCCGAGTAGCGGGGCAGTGGCGGATGGTATAGGCGTAGGTATTGGTGACGGTTTAGGTAGCGGGACCGGGCGTGGGACTTTCGGTTCAGGGTCCGATCTTGGGCAAGGACGAACACAGGGGAGTGGCAGTCTGAATTCACTCGTAGCAGGGGCAGGTGCCGCAAATATTAGCGCATCGCTGTCGAATGTCGAAAAGAACATGGTTCTTGGTAATGGTGTTCCAGAGCTTCCGAAGGGAAGCCCAGGTGCCATCATTCAAGGTCGGGGAACAGAGATTATTGGTAGCCTTAACCTCGTCCGTCTCGACGACCCATTGCATCCGAATCTCGATATATGAGGCAGCGGCATCGGACATCTCCGATTCGGGGCAGGTCTGCCCTATTTAGTCCAGTCGCTGAATGCAGAAACAGGTGTCAAAACCCAAATGGTTGACGCAGTCCAAATTACGGATGCAGCCTTCTTTGAGTCACCCATTATCTTTATGGAACCGGTTCCTAAATCCTCAGTGCAACTCCAGAACGGGCTGTTAGGTGGCAATATCTGGAATGCGAAAGGGGATCGTCCTTCCTTCGGTTATACCGATCGGGAAGCGCAGCGAATCCGCGAATATGTCATCAACCGCGGCGGGTTCATCTATATGCCGACACACGGAAACACGGAATTGGCAATGCAACCTGCGCTGCGGGTCTTGCGCCAAATTCTTCCTGAATATCATCTCGTGACTATCCCTCAAGATCATGAGATTTACAACAGTTTCTATGAGTTGAGCGGACCGCTCCGTTTTCCTGTTCGGAAAATTGGGTCTACCGTTCTCCATCATGGTCCCTATCGTCAGTTGCAAGGTGTTTTCATTGAGGATCGGTTGGCTGTTCTTGTTGATACGGAAGCGATGATACATGTGATGGATGGTGCCGTCCAGAAACCTTTCTTCGGTCACTATCAGGATCGGAATAGAATCTTAGATGAATTCGCACCAGCCGCCGCACGACAACTCATTAACGTCGTCGTCTATGCGGTGACACACGGAAGCATCTCGGATTACAGCAACTATATTCCTGCGAGTGCTCTCGCTGATGGCGAAATAGATAGTGCCCCGAAAAAGTTACCGAATGCTGCGAGTCGGTTGTAGGGATACTAATTAGGAACAACACAGAACTACCTGTAAACAATAAGCCGCGTCAATCCTTTGACGCGGCTTATTGTTTTTTTCACTATAGTGTTTAGAACTTACGCGATTCCGTGGTAGGTGCGGTTTCCTAACCGCACCGACTGCGTAGTAATAGGCGTAAGTCCTGAGTGTTTTCTAAAGATGTTCTATCGATTAACTCAACCCATCTCAACTGAAACCAATTTTGCTGGGAAACTTGGCGAACCCTACAAAAATAGGCGAGATGATAGCAAAATCGTATTTCTATTTGACAAATCGGGATTAGATATGTATAATATAAGCAAGAAACGTCCTTTTCGGGCACAGTTATATGCCCATAGGAATAGGCCTTAACAAGAATATACCAAGGAGACTTTATACAAAAATGGCTGATTATGCAAATTCTGATGTTTTGGTAACGACAGAATGGGTCGCTGCACACGGTGGTGATGCCGGCATCCGACTGCTTGAGGTTGATGTGGATACCTCAGCATACGGTGAGGGACATATCGCTGGGGCAGTCGGACTCAATTGGGAAACGCAATTGTGCGACCAAGTTCGACGTGATATCCTCACGAGAGAACAGTTCGAGGCACTCTGCAATGACAGCGGTATCGCCAACAATACTACTGTTATTTTTTATGGAGATAACAATAACTGGTTCGCAACGTATGCCTTGTGGCAATTCCGCTATTACGGACACGATGAAAGTCTATTGAAAGTGATGAACGGTGGTCGTCAAAAATGGATCGATGAAGGCAGAGAGCTTGTCACTGACGTTCCAGACCATTCCAGCACAGGATATCAGGCGAAATTCCCCGACGACAATGTCCGCGCTACAGCAACTACGGTTGGCTACACATTAGGGCAAGGCGTTGTTAACCTTGTCGATGTCCGTTCGCCTGCTGAGTTCACTGGTGAAGTTATTGCACCTCCCGGTATGAGCGAAACCGCGCAACGCGGTGGACACATCCCCGGCGCAGCGAATATCCCGTGGGCAACAGCAGTCGCTGAAGACGGCACCTTTAAGTCTCACGACGAACTGCAAGCCATCTACGGCGGTGCAGGCGTTGATGAGAGCAAGGAAACAATCGCTTATTGCCGTATTGGTGAACGTTCATCGCATACCTGGTTTGTGCTGAAATATCTACTCGGTTATGAGAAGGTCCGCAACTACGATGGGAGTTGGACGGAATGGGGCAACCTCGTCGGAGCACCCATTGCGCGCGACTAAAGGTATAATTAAAAATGCCTAAATTTGTTTCCACCCATGTTATTGCTTGCATGACACGCCAAGACGTTTCACGATTGCTGAAGCGTTTCAAAGAAGAAGAAAACGCCGATGTAATCAATATCCGAGTCTTGTGCGATACACTGTCAGGACGGATGATTTGCGAATGGGAAGCACGCGATAGCGTAACCTTGATCGAGTGGTTGAAAAAGTGCAACGTCCAGATACGCGGAACAGGCGAATGGCTCATGGCGATCCAATATGAGTCAATTGACGATGAACTTGTAGTTCCTCCGCGGCACGATGCTTAGGTCCTTAAGCACACAACGTAACACCACGAACCGATGTACTACTTAACTCGGCAGACGGCGTTTGAAGCATCACATTACAATCGTATCCCTGAATGGAGCGATGCAGAGAACTTTGAGTTGTTTGGTGCCGCCGCAAATCCAAATAGCCACGGGCATAACTATGTGCTTGAGGTAATGGTGAAAGGCAGTGTAGATGTAGATGACGGTATGGTCATCAATCTGGTGACCTTGGATACGTTGTTGAAGAGCGAAGTGCTTGCCAATTACGATCACAAGCATTTAAACCATCAACATCCGATATTCGCAAAGAACTCTCATCTGCAACCGACATGTGAGAACATCACCATAGAGATTTGGCAGCGGCTTGTCTCTTCTTTGCCGGAGGGAATGTTGCACAGGGTGCGCCTCTACGAAAATGCGGCAAATTTTGCAGACTATTATGGAGAAGGACCTGTGGTTTATCTTACGAAAGTCTACGAATTTAGTGCCGCCCACCGCTTGCACAGCCACGCACTCAGTGACGAAGAAAACCAAGAGATCTTCGGCAAATGCAACAATCCGGCTGGGCATGGGCATAACTATATTCTTGAAGTTACCGTAAAGGGCGACGTAGATGCGAAAACCGGATTGGTTGCGGGTTTGAACCTTCTTGACGAAGCCGTTCAAAAACAGGTGCATGCGCGTTTCGACTACAAACATCTAAATCTCGATACACCTGAATTTGAGATGCTCAATCCGACTTCGGAGAACTTCGTCAAAGTGCTGTGGGAGGTGTTAGAACCGAATTTGCGACCAGTGGTGCTGCACCGCCTTCGCTTGCGAGAGACACCCAAAAACCATTTCGACTACTACGGCGAGTAAGCCACCTTCTGCCCAGTAGGCATATATAAACACAGCCCATTGGAGGCACATTTTAACATAATGGAGTTTAATCAGGCGAACGTTACCCCTGAGTTAGAAGGGCTTTATACAAAAATCCTTCAAAACTTAGGTGAAGATCCGAGTCGTCAAGGCTTAGTGAAAACACCATACCGTGCCGCGAAAGCGATGGAATTTTTGACGAGCGGCTATCATCAAAGTGTTGATGAAATTCTGAATGGAGCCATCTTTGATGAGGATTATGACGAAATGGTGATTGTGAAGGAGATTGAATTTTACAGTCTCTGTGAGCACCACATCCTTCCGTTTTGGGGTAAATGTCACGTTGGATATCTCCCACGGAAACAAATTGTGGGTTTGAGTAAGATTCCGCGTATTGTAGATATGTTTTCCCGTCGGTTGCAAGTTCAAGAACGTCTTACGCGCGAGATTGCCGAATCACTCGAAACCGCCCTTGACCCGCGAGGGGTCGCAGTCGTGATGGAGGGACAACACCTCTGCATGATGGCACGCGGTGTTGAAAAGCAAGCACCGGTAATGACAACGAATGTCATGCGCGGGACGTTTCGTGAAGATAGTTCAACGCGCGCCGAGTTTCTGAGGTGCATTCAAGTATCCTAAGATATTTCTCGGACTTTCTCGTTTACCTTTCTTATTTTTTCTCAAAACCGTAAGTCCGTAACGTAGCGGAAGGGTTTTTGCTTGGGTATTTCTTCAACTCTTAAGAAAGACGTGTGAAAATTTCAACCTACGTCGGGAACCCGCAAGGTATAATTAAAAAATGACAGAAATAGAAAGGCTCGACGGTAAAGTCGTAATGATTACCGGCGCGTCAAAAGGGATTGGTAAAGCAACCGCCTTCGCTTTCGCAGCAGCAGGCGCGAAGGTTGTGATCGCTGCCCGAACACGTGAGACACTTGAACAGGTCGCAGTGGAGCTTAAAAAAGTAGAAGGGGTTTCTAACCCCGATTCCATACTCGCTGTTCCAACAGACGTTACCAACGTCGATGCTGTGAAGCAACTCGTCCAACAGACATTAGATGTTTACCAACACGTGGATATTCTAATCAATAATGCAGGGATCGGTCATTTCGGACCCGTTGTTGATTTCGAGCCTGACGACTGGGATGCGGTACTCAATTCCAACTTAAAGGCTGTGTATCTCTGCGCAAAGTACGCGCTTCCGTCCATGTTGGAACAAGGCAGTGGACAGATTATTAATGTGCTTTCAGTCGCCGCGAAAGTCACTTTTCAAGCTTCAAGTGCGTATTGTGCCGCCAAAGCAGGAGCATTAGCACTGACAAAGGTTTTAGCCAGTGAAGTCCGTCAACAGAATATTCGAGTTACCGCTGTGTTACCCGGGTCAGTGCATACCCCATTTTGGGACGGCGTTCCAGAACACCCGGACTTTGAACAGATGTTAACACCAGAACATGTTGCTGATACGATTGTCTCTGTTTGTCAGCAACCATCGGGTATGGTGACTGAAGAAATTGTCGTAATGCCACCGCTTGGAATTCTCTAATAGAACGGATTTGAATCTTCTCTGATGCCAAATCGGAGAAATTGAAGCGATATGTCTATGAGTGTTCTCAGGTGGTAAAACGTCCAAGTCGTCGCCGAATTCGGACCTTGCGGATAGCGCGTGCGTCAGCATCCATAACTGTGATGATGGAATCACCCAGGTCAAGTTCAGTGTCAATTTCTGGAATAGTACCAGTCCGATCCAGAATATAGCCAGCAACTGTCTCATAATCACCTTCAGGAATTGCGAGTCCGTAGTGTTCTTCAAGTACATCTACTTCAGTTCTCGCATCACATTCAAGGATCTGGGGCGTAATTAGACGGATAAATTCCGGGGCATCGCGTTCATCGGCAAATTCGCCGACAATTTCTTCAACAAGATCTTCGATGGTGACAAGACCAACCGTGCCACCATATTCATCAACGGCAAATACCATTGTATGTCGGGTATGCTGGATCTCTTTGAGGAGAGCGTTAATGTTTTTTGATTCAGGGACATGTAACGCTGTTCGGATGAAAGGTTCAATCGTGTTAGGCAGGGCATCTGATGTGTCGAGATGATGTGAATGCGCCTCTGATTCAGCGTCATTATAAATAACATCCAGGAGGTTAACAATCCCAACGATATTATAGATGTGTTCTTCGTAGACCGGGATTCTTGAAAAGCCGGAGTCAGCAGCGATTTGCAAAAAATCTTCGCATTTTGTGTTTTTCTCAATTGCAACAATATCGACAAGCGGCACCATGACCTGTGCGACCGTCCGGTTTTGTAGATTGAGCAGACTATGGATCATACGCCGTTGGTCAGTGTGCAGGTTGCCGGAACGTTCCCCCATTGTTGCGAGAAGTCGTAGTTCTTCACGCTGAGCATCAGGACTTGGTGTACTTGCCCCCCTATCTATGAATTTAACAATAAACTGCGTCAGAGTTTGCACAAGGTAGATAAGGGGTGCTAAAATCATTTCAGAAAGGCGTAGGAGGTAGGCATAGCGGAGTGCCAACGCATCTGCCTTGACACGAAAGATCGTTTTCGGTAAAATTTCTCCAAAAATAAGGAGTAGAGTCGTTATGCCAACCGTTGCAATGAGTCCTTGTAGACTTACCGCAAGGTTGGGGAATCCTCGGGCAACAAGACCTTCACCGAGCTGAGCAATAAGCACATTGGCAAGATTCGTCCCGACCAATGTGAGTGCAAGCATTCTCTGGGGCGATTCTACTAAACGATGAACGATACTTGCTCTGGTATTCTCAGATTCAACAAGCTGATTGATTCGAAGTTTGTTCACAGAGACAAGTGCTGTCTCCGAACCCGAATAGAAAGCTGATAGAACAAGGCAGACAAGAAGTGCCAGCACAAGTGAACTTAACACAGTTATCTGTCCTGTGCTACCCGCACCGATTAAAAAGATTGATAGAAAAAGAAGTTTCAATTGCCTCGTATCCGGTATGCGTTGTTGTTACACTTCAGCTTGGTTTCCGTCGGTAACCGGCATTTTGATGAGTAAGCTTGTGATCGCATTGCCTTCTGTAGCAGTAATTTCAAATTCGATCCCGTTCTCATCAATGTAGGATTCGTCAACGGAGGGAATGCGACCAAAGAGTCCGAGGACATAGCCACCGATAGTATCTACGTCATCTTCGCTGAGTTTTAGTTCAGAAAATTTCTGATTGAGCTCTCGGATGCTCATACGTCCAGAAGTTTCAAGTAACAACGGTTTTTCAGAGTGTTTGACAAGATCAGGTGGAGAATCGTCTCTATCATGTTCATCGACGATGTCTCCGACAACTTGTTCAACAATGTCTTCGGTGGTAACGATTCCTGAAACGCCTCCATACTCATCTTGTAGGATCGCCATTTTGGTTTTTTCGCGTGTGAGTTGTAGTAGCAATGCCCCAATCTTACGGGTCTCAAGGACGAAGATGGGTTCGCGAATGAGGGAGGCATTAGACGTGGCTTCAGAAATCTGATCCCGTTTTTCGAGAAAAGCATCAAGGGTAAGTGAATTCACCGCGGTGTGTCGCCAGAGTGCTAAATCTTTGACATAGAAGATGCCACAAATATTATCAATTTGCTCTTGATAGACCGGAATGCGTGAAAATCCATATTCCTTTGCCTGCTTTAATGTTTCTTGAATAGTGTTTGATGTCAGAACCGCAATGACTTCAGTACGTGGCACCATAATCTCTTTTGCCTCAATGTCACGCAATTGGAGGATATTGCTCACAATTTCACGTTCGTTGCTTGGAAGTGCTTCTTCGTGGTAGGTATCGACAATCTCTCTAAAATCTGTCGCCGTGAGATGTTCCGTAGGTGATGGATGCCCGCCAAATACTGGAATCAGAAAGTCAATTATTCTGCGTAGCAAGCCACGTAATGGTGAAATGATAATGGAAAATATCCATAGGGGTGGCGCAGCGATTTTCGCAAAAAATTCTGCATGCTTAATCGCACACGTTTTCGGCGTCATCTCACCGAAAATAAGCATGAGAACGACACTAAGGACTGTGGCTGTGGCAAACTGGAGCAATTCTGTGTATTGCGGGAGCACTTGTTTAACAAGCCAGAGCATCAGAATCGCGAATGCGACATTGACAAGATTATTACCAAGTAGAACGGTGATAAACAGTCTGCGTGGGTTGTCAACGAAACTGACAATTGCAGACGCGCTGCCCTTTTCAAGACGGAGCCTTTCAATTTGGACGCGGGTAAGTGCGCATAAAGCCGTCTCAGAGCCGGAGAAAAAGCCTGAAAGGACGAGTAACCCTGTTAAACCGATCAGATAGGGGAGTAGTGGAACAACTTCCATTCTTTTTTGAAAACAACTTTTCAGCGGAACTACAAACCGAAAATTGCTATTAAGGACACTGAATCAGCGATAATTTGTAATTTAGGCTTCCTTGTCCACTTAATGATAACATATTGACAAAAAAATCGCAACAAAAATATTATCTCTTGTAAGTGTTGTTCCTAAGCCAATGTTAAGATATGCCTTAACCTCAAACGAATCGTGCTAATTTTGAGGAGGTCCATGACAAAATTAGAACAGATGCAACAGATTGAAGCATGTGGGATTGTCGCTATCATTCGTGCCAATAGTGCAAATGAATTGATTGAAGCGGCGGCGGCAATTCATGCCGGTGGTGTTAATATAATTGAAGTGACGATGACAACGCCGAATGCGTTACAAGTAATTGACGACGTTTCTTCCACTTATGGAGATACAGTTCTCGTAGGTGCCGGATCGGTATTAGACGCAGAAACAGCACGCGCTGTGATGTTATCAGGTGCTGATTTTGTCGTCAGTCCGGTTACAAAACCAGATGTAATTGAGATTTGTAACCGCTACGGTAAAGTTGTTATCCCCGGTGCCTTTACGCCAACAGAAATCTTGATGGCGTGGGAAACCGGAGCAGACTATGTGAAGGTGTTCCCATCAAGCGGGGTCGGTGCCGACTATATAAAAGATGTGAAAGCACCACTGCCGCAGATCCCATTGGTTCCAACAGGTGGCATCAACGCAGAAAACGCAGCCGATTTTATCACAGCGGGTGCTACCGCTTTGGGGGTCGGAAGTGCTCTCGTTAACAATCAACTCATTGCAGCTGGTGAATTTGAAATCCTCACTGAGAGAGCTGAGAGACTGGTGAAGGAGGTACAACACGCCCGTTCAGGCTCTAATTCAGTCTAAAATTGTTAAAAATGTATTTTTATGTTGACAATTAATCTTAATTCTGTTAATTTTAACGCAAGGTACCATCTTTGTAGCGTAATCTTTTAGCTTGTGCTGATGAGGTGCGCAAAGTCTTTAACCCTTTTTATTACTTAAGATGTATATCTTGTCCCCTTTAAAAGGCTATTATGCAGATTGACCAACTAATCTTAGGTAAATATAGATTACTTGAGTTTCTCAATTCAGGGGGATTCTCGTCAGTTTTTCGCGCTCGCGAGGAGATGACAAATCGAATCGTTGCAATTAAAGCCTTAGCAAAAACCGCCTATCCTGCCAGCAGAATGAAGTTTTTGCTGACCGAATTTCAGGCAATGTCGAAGATTTGGGGACATCCAAATATTGTCTCCATTCATACCGTTGAACCCGGCAAAGATGACTATGTCGCGTGGATAGTAATGGAATATGTTGAGGGCAAGAGTCTTCACGATCTAATGCAGGAGGGGGCACTCAGCCTAACAGATACTCTCAATATCGGTTTAGACATTTGTCGTGGACTAAAAATAGCGCATGCTCACAAGATTATGCATCGCGATATCAAACCGCAAAATATCTTACTCACAACCGAAAAAGAGGCAAAAGTCGCCGATTTTAGCATCGCTCGCATATTTGGCGAAACCACTGAATTCGCTGAAACTATGGCTGGCACCCGACGGTACATGGCACCCGAACAACACTACGGTGCTTACGACTATCGGGCAGATCTTTATTCCACAGCGCTCATCTTGTATCAAGCTGTAACTGGGCGATTCCCATTTTCAGGTGAAAATAGGGAAATTGATAAAAAGAAAGCCGCTGGAGAAATAGAAGAAATCCATAGATGTCCCGAAGTACTCCGCAATTTCCTGCAAAAAGCACTTCACCGACAACTCCCAGAACGTCATCAGAGTGCTGATGAGATGTACGAAGAGCTGGATCGGATTCGTCAAGATGAGTATGTTAAACAAGCTTCCCAGCTGATTGATGCCAGCGTTAACTCCAATAATCCAAGATTAGCAGAAGCACTTGAACGATACCGTAAGACGTTCCGCCTCTCGCTCGCAGATGCCGAACGAATGAATCAAAACCTCTTTTTTCAACGAAGGCAGAAAGAGGAAAATAGTAAACGCGAGAAGTTGGCAACCGAAGTCCACAGGCACTATACGCTCGCTACACGTTACATCGAAAACCAAGACTTTCGAGGCGTACTATCAGAACTCCACAGAGCAAGCCGCCTCTATATTGACGACCAGAGTTTAACCAAAGTTATAGACGATTTATTTGAAGAACTCAATGCCGCGAACATGGTCTTTCCAGCAAATCCGACGGTTGAGGAAATTGTTGCACTCATTCAGAAATTACCAGAGAATGAAAACACTGTCCTGCGTACATGGCTTGAACATCAAAGACCCGCACCAGAAGAAACAACAGATATAACCCCCATCCAACCCCGCGTGAGGGCAACCGGCAGTTATCGACTCGTAATTGAGGAAGCCTCACCAGAATTCCTACTCGACCAGGTTCACAACGATATCCAATATCCACATGAAGTGGAAGCATTTCGTATCTTCCGGCAAGTTCAAATCTATGAACAACAGGGGCGAACCCGGCAGTGCCACATACTTTATAGGAAACTCGGTAGATTCTATCAAAAACAGGCGAACAACTTTGTCAAGAAAGACGATTTAGAACTCGTTGCCAACTGTTATACGCGCGCTCGCTTTGCTTATACCGTCGCGGAGAAGCAGCGTCTCGCCAAGAAAAACGCCAAGAAAGGTGGGATTTATTACACGCGCTTGGCACGCCAATTTGAGCTGCAGCGTTCATGGGAAGAAGCCGGAAAATCTTATATCCTCGCCGCTTACAACCACGGCTACGCGAATTTGCTGCCCCTTGTCGAAGAATGCCATCGAATGGCAACCGTCTGTTATTTTAACGCTGCTGAAAGTGCTCATCTCAATAATGAATTACAAACTGCTTATGACTTTTACACGTTAATTTTGGCAGTCGGTGAAAAAATGTCTACACCGACAAAAGTGGTAAACGAAGCACAAAAATTAATGTCGGAGATCCCGGTCGAAAGTTAAAGGAACTACATCAGTGAAAGCAGATTTGAAGCGCGGAGAAGTGCTTGTCGGAACATTTGTACTTGAATTCGCTGGCTCCGCGATCGCAACACTTCTCGCAAGTGCCGGGGCAGACTTTGTTATCGCAGACTTGGAGCATAGCTCCTTCTCCATAGAAACTATTGGACGGACAATTCGGAATGCACGGGGTTCAAGTCTGCCCTGTATTGTTCGTGTCCCCGCACTTGAACGCCATTTTATCTCTCGGGTCCTTGACGCTGGTGCAACCGGGGTCATGATTCCTCGGGTCGAATCTTGTGAAGACATTGAAAAAATTAAGAAATGGACAAAATACGCGCCTGAAGGCGACCGAGGTGTCGCTTTCGGCATTGGACATACCGATTATGGGGACTTTACAAAGCTTGATACCAGAGAATATGTCCACAACGCAAATCAGGAAATCCTCACCATCGGGCAAATTGAAACCATCCAAGCCATTGAGAACCTAAATGAAATCCTCGATACCGGTGAATTAGATGTTGTATTTATTGGTCCCTACGACCTATCCACATCTATGGGTATCTCTGGTGAACTCAACCACCCACTACTTTTAGAAGCGATAAAAAATATTATAAACCTCACACAGGCACGTAATATCCCTTTAGGTTGTTATGTCAACGACTTTGAGAGCGGTGAACAGTGGTTAAATCTTGGTGTTCAACTGATTGCCTGTGGAAATGATGCTTTTCTCTTAACTCGTAAATTTGCTGAGGAACATCAAAAATTCAAAAGTGCAGTAAGGGGTTCAAACGCCTATAAATGACCGGTTACCGGTTTTTAATTTTTGGTACACGTGCTGCGATAAGAAAATGAAAACTTACGATATTCTCTCAATCGGACGGAGTTCTTTAGATCTCTACGCCAACGATATTGGTGCCGCTTTTCCAGATATTAAAAGTTTTGGTGCCTTTGTTGGCGGGTGCCCCACTAATATCAGCGTTGGTGTCCAGCGGCTTGGGCTTCAAGCCGCACTCCTTACCGCCATCGGTGAAGATCCCGTTGGAGAGTTCCTACTCAAGTTTTTGAAAGATGAGGGCGTTGAAATCCAGTTTATTCCACACAAACCGGGATACCGGACAAGTGCTGTCGTACTCGGTATTGAACCACCAGATCGGTTCCCATTGATTTATTATCGCGATAACTGTGCGGATATTGAACTCACTATTGACGATGTTCTCGCCGCGCCAATCGTTGAAAGTCGAGCAGTGCTAATATCGGGAACTGGTTTGAGTAAAGAACCGAGTCGCAGCGCAACACTCTACGCTGCAGAGCAGGCACAAGCACTCGGCAAACACGTCTTTTTGGACCTCGATTTCCGGGCAGATCAGTGGCATGATCCAAGAGCATTCGGTGTTGTCATGCGGTCGGCTTTACGTTATATTGATATTGCCATCGGGACAGAGGAAGAAATAAAAGCCGCAACGCTTACGAATCTTTCACAGCTCACAATTGAGCATTCTCAAATCTCAAATCCTACGATTGAAGGGAATATGGCACTTGCCATTGAGACGCTTTTAGGTGCCGGTCCAGATGCGCTAATAGTAAAACGTGGGATTGAAGGTGCGGATGTTCATTTAACGAACGGAGAAATTATTCACGCCGAGCCGTTTCCTGTCGAAGTTTACAATACGCTCGGTGCCGGTGACGCTTTCGCAAGTGGTTTTATTTACGGTCATCTCAGTGGTTGGAGTTGGGAAAAATCTGCCCGTCTCGGTAATGCCACGGGAGCAATTGTCGTAACACGGCACGGGTGTGCTAACTTTATGCCGACAATGCTCGAAGTTGATGAATTTATCGCCGAACGCGGCGGATGGTAAACACACTGTGGCTTAGGTTCCATACCGCAGCCATACACTACTTTGTCAAAGGAGCAGCAATCTTCATGAAAACACAAACACTCACGATGGGCCAAGCTATTGTTCAATTTCTTCGACAACAATATGTCGAACGAGATGGGAACGAGACCCAATTTTTTGCCGGTATGTTCGGAATCTTCGGTCACGGAAACGTCGCGGGTATCGGGCAAGCCTTGCACCAGTATTCCGATTCCTTCCGTTTCTACCAGACTCGGAACGAACAATCGATGGTGCACACCGCTGCTGCATTTACCAAAATGAACAATCGCCTGCGAACCTTTGCCTGCACGTCATCCATCGGACCCGGGGCAACAAACATGATTACAGGTGCTGCAGGGGCAACGATTAACCGACTGCCGGTCCTCTTACTACCGGGGGACATCTTTTCCACACGCTTAGTTGCTCCAGTGTTACAGCAGTTGGAGTCCTCCAATTCACAAGATTATTCAGTGAACGATTGTTTCAAGCCGATTTCACGTTATTGGGATCGGATTAATCGCCCAGAACAGATAATTACTGCCTTGCCAGAGGCAATGCGGGTGCTGACATCGCAAGCGGATACGGGGACAGTAACCTTAGCACTTCCACAAGATGTTCAAGCTGAAGCCTACGATTATCCTTCACAACTCTTTGAGAAGCGTGTTTATACTATATCTCGACCTCGTGCCGATGTAAGTCTTCTTAATCGCGCAGCGGCGTGGATTCGCGAGAGTAAATCTCCTTTGATTATCGCCGGTGGTGGGGTTATCTATGGCGAAGCTACAGCACAACTCGCTCAATTCGCAGAGCAAACTGGTATGCCTGTCGGTGAAACCTTCGCAGGGAAAGGTTCACTGCCCTATAATCATCCTCAGAATCTTGGGGCAATAGGCGCGACAGGAACCCCCGGCGCGAATATCACTGCCCGAGAGGCGGATTTAGTGATTGCAATCGGCACGCGCTTAAGCGATTTCACGACTGCTTCTAAAACTGCTTTCCAAAACCCAAATGTCCGTTTCATCAACATTAATGTTGCTGAATTCGATGCCTTTAAACATGCCGCCTTACCACTCGTCGCCGATGCGCGTGTCACACTTGAAGAACTTGCCACTACTGTGGGAAACTATCACGTTGATACCGACTATGTCACGCAAATCAGGAACTATCGCGACGAATGGGAGGAAGAAGTGGATCGGCTTTATCATCTTGGTCACAGCCCTTTACCGAGCCAAAGCGAAGTTATTGGTGTGGTTAATGAATTTTCGCGTCCCGAAGATGTTATGGTTTGTGCCGCAGGGAGCCTTCCTGGGGACTTACACAAGTTATGGCGAACCCGTAATCCGAAACAGTACCACTTAGAATACGGGTACTCGTGTATGGGCTACGAAATTGCCGGTGGATTGGGTATCAAAATGGCAGATCCGAACCGAGATGTCTACGTCATGGTAGGTGATGGTTCATACTTAATGCTGGCACAGGAAATCATCACGTCAATTCAGGAAGGTTTTAAACTCATTATTGTGCTTGTGAATAACGAGGGACATAGTAGCATCGGTGGGTTGTCTCGAGCAACTGGTGCACAAGGTTTTGCCACCCGGTTCCGCTACCGAGACGAAGGAACTGGTGAACTTGAAGGCGACTTTTTACCAGTGGACCTCGCCGCGAATGCCGCCAGTCTTGGTGCCAAGGTAATTGAAGCGACAACCTTGCAAAGCCTAAAAGCCGCCCTACATGAGGCACGCGAAGCTGAGCACACAACCGTTGTAAAGATTGATGTGGACTACTACCAAGGAGTGCCACGCTATGAATCGTGGTGGGATGTTCCTATCGCACAAGTCTCCGAAGTTGACACGGCACAAGAGGCCTACGAAGAATACGAATCGGATAAGCAAAAGGAACGATACTTCCTATAATAATATGATGAATGTAAATGAAGGAACGTTGTCAAGTACCCCCCGCTAAAGCAGGGGGCTTGTAGGGGCTAACCCCAACAAGCGAGTTGTAATAACTGATTTCTCGTTTCATAGAGGATGGTATCCCATACCTCTCCACGAAGGGCGCAGGCCGCCCTGTGTAAGATATTCAATGCCGCGTTGTGGTCGCGGTCGAGTTTCAAGCCACACGATTTACAATGGAACAGACGCTCGGACAACTTCAGTTTGATAGGCGATTTCTGGCAGCATTCCGAACACGTTTGACTCGTATGGTGGGGTGGCACCTGATGGAAATGTTTACCATCGCGCTTTGCCACCCAATAACACCAGTCAAAGAACATACCCCACGACGCGTCAGAAATCGACTTGGCAAGGTGGCGGTTCTTGACCATATTGCTGGGCTTGAGTTTCTCAGCAACGACAGCATCAAAGCCCTTATGGTGGAAAAGACCATAGACGGTTTTCGCAATAAAGTCAAGACGCTGGCAGGCAACAATATCCGCTTGCTTTGCCAATGCGTCCTTCGCCTTATACCAGCGTTTACTCCGATACATCTTGCGAGACAGGTCGCGGTGAAGTTTCACAAGTTTGCGTTCCGCT
Source organism: Candidatus Poribacteria bacterium (assembly GCA_965232545.1). Lineage (GTDB taxonomy): Bacteria > Poribacteria > WGA-4E > WGA-4E > WGA-3G > WGA-3G. Next base: position 3,380,810 of record OZ246979.1, on the reverse strand, counting down.
GTTCGATAAAAGCGTGGGTTGCCCTCTTTTTTTCCTTCGGAGGTCGTCAGAAAATCGTGTGTTCCAACGTCCACACCACAAGCAGACTTTGGAACACAAGGGCGCATATCTGGCACTTCGCAAACGATAAAGCAATACCAACCGCGTGCCGTCTTTTTCAACGTGACCTCTTTCGGGTCTCCGACGATAGAACGGTGTTGGCGGATCTTGATTTCACCGAGTTTCGGCACTTTCAAACGGTTATACCGGGTGCCTGTTTCACGGGTAGGATTTTGACGAACCCGTATCGTCTGTTTCTCTGTATCCTTGGTCTGTTTACGAAGGACTTTCGTATATTTTCGGAGGTCCCACGTCAGCGAACGAACAGAACGCTTGAACTTCGGATACCCCTTTTTCTCTGCACCTTCGCGACATCGGCGTTGGAAATGTTCATGTGCAGCGTTGACGCGTTTGATCGTAGACACCTGCATGTCTTGCGGATGTTCCCAATAGTGAGAGGTAGTGGCGCGGAGGTCTTTGAGATGGTTGATCTGGTCATACATCGACACAGACTTGCGACCATAGTCCCACATCTGCGAACGCATCTGGAGCATATAGTTCTGCAACTGCTTTTGATGGCGCAACTCCGAAAAAAGCCAACGTTCCTCTGTTTTCGTAGGCTTCGCACGGAACTTGAAGGTCATTTTCATTGGATAATCACAGATCACAGTCTTAACCCCTTTGTAGTGGGTAGGAAACCGACACGTAACCTTGCGGTTACGCTACAAATGTCGATTTCCACTGTGATACGTCTATTAAACCACAATTTACGAAAAATGTCAAGTGTTTTTTCAAAAAAAAACGCTATGGTCTCACACACGAGGGCGGATTTTCCTCCCCCAGCTAAAGCGCGGGGGTTTCCAATCCGTAAACTTTGATGAAAGCATCAGAACTTTTAGCGAAAGCCAAATCAGGAGAGGCGATTCCTTGCGGTTCATGCGACGAGAAAATCCCAGCAAATGACATTTTGGGATTTGTGTTTAAGTTGGGGACACTCGCGCCACGCATGGAAAACGCAAACGTCGGGGATATTACCTGCGTTAAATGCCAAACGGCAGACCCAGATATTAATATTGAACCGCGCGGACCAGATGTTAAGTTCGTTCGTGGCGACTAATCTATAAGGAATAAGAGACGAGGGATAAGCGGAAAATTTGTAATTTTCCTGTTTTTCTGTTATACTCTTATAATGCGTTTGGGTGGCAATACCACGGATTAGAACCTATTCTGTTTCTGCTACTCTTTTATCGTCGTTGGAGGATAAAATGACAGGTATTTGGTAAATTCCAATACGCTTGAGAAGGTTTGAATTTTCCATTGGAGGTGATCTATGTTTGAAAAACGGAATAATTTCGCAAGAAAAGATATCAACAAAGAACGGAAAGTAAGGAATCGGAAACAAAAAGAAACCACGCGCGGGAAACATTATTACGCGAACACCCATGATTTTCGCAGAGGAAATCATCCACTTCCTGCCGAATTTACTGATAAAATTATTTGTGGCGACTCACAAGTCGTTCTCAAACAGTTGCCTGACAATTGTATCGATCTCATCTTCACTTCCCCTCCCTACAACTTTGGGTTAGATTACGAGGATACCGAAGATGCTTTTGCGTGGGACTCTTACTTCAAGGCTTTGTTTAGTATCTTTGATGAGTGCATCAGAGTTCTGAAATATGGTGGACGTATCATTGTTAATGTCCAACCTCTATTTTCAGATTATATTCCAACGCATCACCTCATTTCTCAATACTTTATACGGAAGAAACTCATCTGGAAAGGTGAGATCTTATGGGAAAAAAATCACTATAACTGTAAGTATACCGCTTGGGGAAGTTGGAAAAGTCCATCAAGTCCTTATCTCAAATATACGTGGGAATTTTTAGAAGTCTTTTGCAAAGGTTCTTTGAAAAAGACGGGCGATCCAAAGAACGCTGATATTGACGCTGATTCATTCAAAGAATGGGTTTCGGCAAAATGGACAATTGCACCAGAGCGGAACATGCACAAATTCAAACATCCTGCGATGTTTCCAGAAGAATTAGCAAATCGAGTGCTGCAACTATTCAGTTTCAAAGGGGATGTCGTTCTTGATCCTTTTGCGGGAGTTGGAACAACTTGCCTCTCAGCATTAAAACTCCAGCGACCGTACTTGGGTATAGACATTTCGCCTGAATATTGCCAAATCGCCGAGGATAGGTTAAGAATCTTACCTATTTTCCGAGAAACCTCAATCCTTGATGAGGACAGTTAAATGGCGATTGACATGTCCTTGGCTTATCCCAATTATGAATCAATTGTAGATATGTATACAAAAGGTATACATCACATGTACAAATTACATGAAATACATGGAGAAAAAGATGGAGGACCGATTCGTGCAGCAAAAGGAGCACTCGCAGAGAATATGGTTTGAAGTGCCACCGTTTATTCAGACCACAATTTCGCAAAGTTAATCCAAGTTTTGTTGCTCGAATTCCATAGGTGTCAACTGGAAAGTCCCTAAGCAATCTCTCTGAGAATGTATGGGAGAGGAGATTAGAGAGTCTTTCATTAGACAAGCCTAATCAGGTTGAGTGCTTTGAAACATTTCTGAAAATATTTTATCTATAGACGTGAAATCCTGCGAAAGCCTGCAGTCTATAGAAGTCATAGACGTATGGATAAGAAATAAAGTAAAAGTGGTCTATGACCTAAAGCGTTCATCGCCACACTCAACTGGAGAGCTATGTGCGGTGAAAGTCGCACGCATAGTTCGGAAGGGGTTGTAGAGGGGCGACCCTCTACGACTACCTTACAACGCCGAATGGGGGCGTTTTTGGTGATACACTTGTTCGATAAAATGTCCAATACGATTTATCGCTTCATGGATGTCTTCAGAGTCGTTGAGGTAAACTTCTTCCTCCTTCAGCGTTCGGATGAGTCTTTCGGAAATCTACCCGTTCTCCCAAGGGACCTCCGCGACGGGCGACGGAGATCTCAATCCCATGATGCCTGAGCATCGAAACATAAGCATCTGAAAGATATTGAACGCCTTGATCCGAATGATGGATCTCTGGAACACTTTGACGTAAGGCTGCCTCTAAAGGTTTCAAGGTCAGCGGTTGCGTCAAGTGTTGACTGACCTGCCACCCTCTGATCATACGCGTGAAGACATCCATGAGCAAACAAACATAGACGAAGCCTCTTTTGCGGACGTAGGTAATATCGCCGACCCAGACCTGATCGCATCGGGAGACTTCAAGGTCTTTGAGGCGATTGCCCCACGGACGCACACTGTCAACAGAGGTCGTGGTTTGACAGACCCGTTTGACGGACACCAATAAGTTGGCAGCTTTCATCAAGCGGGAGACCCCACGTTTACACCCAACGGTGTATCCCATACGCACCAGCAGTTTTGTGATACGCCTATATCCGTAGGTCGGATACCGGAGTGCCAACGTCTCTATTTCCGCCCGGAGGACGACTTCAGACGGATCCTGCTTGGGTTGATAATAGAGGGTGCTTCGGGTGAAACCCAGCACCTCACATATCTGTCGAACCGAATAATCCGTCCGGAGTGCCTCAACTATTTCTCGCTGCTCCGTCAGTTTTGGTCTAACCAAGTCGCTGCTTTTTTTTCAATATCTAATGCCACAGTCAACCGCCCGACGAGCTGTTCAAGGTGGGCGATCCGCTCCGCTGCCTCGCTGGACTGTTTCTCTGTGGACACAAACAGAGAGCCTACGTTTTCAACGACTTGCTGCTTCCACTTAGAGAGTTGATCTTCACTCAGGTTGTGTCGACGACACACTTCTGCTTAGGAACTTTCACCGCTAAGTGCCTAAAGAACAACTTGGCCTTTAAACTCAGGGGTGAAGTTTCTTCGTTTTCGTTTCGCCATCGGGGCCTCCTTTCAAGTCGTGGATATTATACCACAATCTTGGTTTAGGGAGTGGCCCGAATTTAGGGGGGCAGTACAAGCTCTTTGTTTAGTAAAGACTCGCTGTCCCTGAATATTACTAAATTTCAGAGGATAGATTACAACGCTTGCTTATAGGAGAGAGCAGCTAAATGCTACTTCATTATCCCGATTATGAATCAATCGTAGATTTGTATACGGAAAGCATCTATGCCATGTATGATATGACTGCGGGACAGATTCGTGGAGCGAAAGGCGCACTCGTAGAGAATATGGTTGATGCAATAGTCTCTCTGGCATGGCATGAAATTGGGGGTAAGCCGAACCGATTTGATATACGGAAACGGACTGGTGAAATTACGATTGAAGAGGATTATGTTAAAAACCTAACACCGGATGTTCTCCGGAACCATATTCGGGAAAATAGAGGGAGGTATATTTACAAGGTAGAACTTGATAGAGCAGTAGAGATAGACGATAATTTAATTTTAGGTATAGAATGCAAGTCATACATAGAAAACGCTATGCTCAAAAGAACTTTGAAGGACTTTGAATTGGTTGTGAAGTTGCTCTACCCGAAACTACTGTTTTGTGTGTTTCAATTTGAAAACGGCTTGGGCGGAGATTACAGTGAAGCGGGTAAACAGGTACATTTAGGTAGTGAACCTACTCATACACTGCTATCCCATACCCCAACAGTTCATTTGGAAATTATAACGCTTCTTGATGGTGATAGAAAATCAAGTCGGGCAATACACAAACCCCAATATTTTAAGCCCCTTCCGATAAAAAATGTAGAGTCTTGTGTCAGTAAATTTCGAGTATTGCTTGAGCTTTTTGTTTAGCACAAACGCAGTACCGCTTTTTTTAATGTGCTCACATGATAATATGTCCGAATACATTGTTGGTAGAAATCCAGTTATAGAGTATCTACAGCGCGGAACTCAAGCCATAGAAAAAATCTGGATTGCCGAAGAGAATACCCACTCGCGCATCCAACATATCGTCACAATGGCAGAAAAGGCGGGGGTCCCTATAAAGCGCTGTACACGACGCGAACTCAATAGGCTTGAGCCATCTGTACCACACCAAGGTGTTATCGCCTTTGTCAGTCCAGCGCGTTATGCCGATCTATCATCAATACTCGCGAAAATAGAACGCAGTGAACACAACGCGCTCTTAATTATATTAGATAACATTCAAGATCCAAGGAACTTCGGGGCGATTCTTCGTACTGCTGAGGCTGTGAATGCCGATGCTGTTATCATTCCGAAAAATTGTGCTGTCGGTGTCACAGCAGCTGTACACAAAGCATCAGCAGGGGCTTCCACGTATATGCCTATCGTCAAAGTGACAAACATTGCACATACCATAGACACGCTTAAAAGCGTAGGGATTTGGGTTGCTGGTGCCGCTGAGGAGGCATCCTGTTTGTATACAGATACTGACTTTCGTGTGCCGATGTGTCTCGTTTTAGGAAGTGAAGGTAAGGGACTCCGACGACTGGTCAAGCAAAAGTGCGATTATCTGATTCACCTGCCGATGTTCGGAAAAATTGACTCTCTCAACGTTTCAGTAGCAGCGGGCGTTCTGTTATATGAAGTAATTCGACAGCGTGCTGTGAAATGAATCACCATACTTCAAATGAAATTTTCTTCCTTCAGGCTAACAAAAATTCCATCGCCGATGATAATGTGATCCAATACTTTTATCCCAATTTGATTTCCAGCCTCAATCAGTTGTTTTGTTGCACGAATGTCCTCTTGACTCGGTTGAGGATCTCCAGATGGATGGTTGTGAACAAGGATGATTGAGTTCGCTGATTCCTCAATAGCGAATCGGAAAATTTCGCGTGGGTGAAAAACGCTGGCATTTAGCGTGCCTTCAAAGACTGTTCCTTCTGACAATAATTTTTTGCCCCAGGTCATATCGTCATTGAGATCACCAGTGACACCTTGGGTTGTCACACCACCCTTCGTGTCAAGACATAAGACACAAACGACTTCTTTCTGTAGGTACCGCATTTTAGACATCATCAGGTCTGCGACATCAGCCGGGGATGTAATTTTGTCACGATCAGCGTGGAAACGTGCCAATCGTTTTCCGAGTTCAAGTGCCGCGACAATCTGCGCTGCCTTTGCCTCACCAACGCCTTTAATCTTCTCAAATTGTTTGGACCTGTGATCCGCCATCCGCTTCAAATCACCTTCAAAAGCCGTAAGAATTTGTTCACCGAGTTGAACAGCGGTTGTGCCTTTGAAACCGCTTTTGAGAATGATAGCTAAGAGATCAGAATCTCTTAGAGCCTCCGGTCCATATTTGCGGAGTCTTTCACGGGGACGTTCATCTTCAGGAAGATCCTTAATTCGTGGAGGGGACTCGTTATACATTGTGTTCCTTTCTGCTAATAGAAATCCATTGACATTGTATCCTATTTCAGCATTAAAGACAAACAAAATCTGGTTGTATTTCAGAATTATTAAGTCCTCATTTTCTGCCATGCAGATGAAACAACATAGACCAATAGTAATTGGTTTTTCGCACAACTGAACGGTTATCTTTACTTTGAAAAAGATTTAAGATTGAAAGTGAGAAACCCTTTTTGCCAAGATTTAAAAAAATCAAAGAGATACCCTAATTGCAGGTTGACAAATATTTTCAAATAGTGTAGAATTAGAAATGTGAATCGAAGTTTCAGTTTTCCAGGAGATAAAAAAGGAGATAATCATGGCAACCACGATTCGTCAGAAAGATGGCGTTGCAATTTTAGAACCGAGTGGAAAAATAATGGGCTCCTCAGTATCGGAATTACGGGAGGCGATCACTTCACAGATAGATGCCTCCGAGGCACCGCGCATTCTCATCAATTTTGATCGGGTCAACATGATGGATAGTTCAGGTCTCGGCACTCTGATGGGGGCACATGTCGCCGCAACGCGAAAGAAGGGGCGTATCGGTGTCATCAACGTCGGCACAAACATCAAAAACCTAATTGTCCGTAGTCGGCTCGTTAGTATTTTTGAACATTTCGAGACTGAGGATGCCGCAGTTTCGGCACTGTCGAGTGAAAGTTAAGTGCCGTGATGGGGAAAACCTACCCATGACCTAAACGCACAGTAGCATTAGGAGTATGTACACTATGGCAATTACCGTGTCTGAGAAAGAAGGGGTCGTTATTTTCAGACTCAGCGGCAGAATTATCACCCCGGCGGTCAAAGAGGTCTCGGAAACCGTGGAGGAGGCACTTGCTGTGCACTCCTCACCTCCGAGACTATTGTTTGACTTTAAAGAAGTAACTGGAATGGATAGTTCGGGGCTTGGTGTCCTTATGAAAATTTATTCTCAAATCCACCCGCAGGGGGGCAAAATAGCAGTGATTAATGTGAACAAACATGTCAAGAACCTCATTGTCATGGCGCGGTTAATCACCGTCTTTAAAAGCTTTGAAAGCGAAGACGATGCTGTTGCCGCCTTGTTGCAGCACTCCGAGTGAAATTCAGGTTAATCTTAGTTTTATTGTAGCGAGAGGTGCCTTGACTTGTAAGGAAAGCCCTACTGCCTCGCATCTATAAGGGAATGTCTCATGATAAAAAATATCCTTGTTGCCATCGGTGATACAGATTACGAGAAAAATGCCTTTGAGTACGCCGGGCAACTGGCAGTGCTTTTGGGAACACACTTATCATGTGTTTTCTTTCAGGACAGCCAGCACGGTGGAAATGCTGATGTCGCAGAGACCGTCATACGTCGAACGGAAGCGGAGTGCTCGCTCTACGATTTTTTGGATTACCACGTTGAGGCTGTCGCTGGCAACCCGCGACAAATGATCTGCGAAAAAGCACGTTCCGCTGACCTGGTCGTTGTCGGCCTCCCTGAAGATGTAAGAAAGCGGCGCCTCAAACTTATCCAGGACCAGATTGATGATGTGCTGCTCCACATCACGAGACCTATTATTGTGGTACACGAACAATGTACACTCTTGCGGAAAATTCTCGCTGTACATCATGGCGATGCTTATTCTGATCACGCCTTAGAGCTTGTCGCCGAAATCGGGGAATTAACAAAAGCTGGAATATTAGGACTCGCCCTTTCAAATACGCAACAGGAGTCAACCCAGATTAAGCAGCAGATGGAAGCGTATTTGAAATATTATGACGTTCAAACCGACTTCCTCACTGCTCGCGGTTTTACGGTAACAAACATCTTGGAAAACGCAGAGGAAAATGATTGCGACCTCATTGCACTGAGTGCCAGTCATCACGGAAGATTGTACGAACTTGTTTTCCAAGGTACTACACAAAGTGTTGTGAAACTCTCAAACCGAGCAGTCCTCGTAACAACATAGATTCACCGGACTCATGAGGTGCTCTTACCTCGCATCTTGTGGAGGTAGACATGAAGCTTAAAGACACAACTGGCAAACACATGTTAACGGATGAAATCATTGAGCCTCGCTGTTTTTTGGAAGTTTCCACAGATATGTTCGGGTATATCAGTTGTGACGGTGGTTTCGTCGCACTCAACTCGGTATGGGAAGAAATTCTTGGATTCACACGATCAGAACTTCAAAACTCCGAATGGGTATCGTTCATACATCCAGAGGAACGGGAGGAGGTACTCGCCGAAATCGAAAAGGTGGAAATAGGAAAACGCGGTGTTGTTGCCTTTGAAAACCGGTTTCAGCGCAAAGACGCGTCCTACAGATGGTTAAGATGGCGCGCGATAAAAGACGATGAAAAGCAACTCTATTACGTCATCGCAACAGATATAACACCGCGAAAGCAGTTAGAAGCGAAATTGAAAGAGAGTGAAACACGGTTCCAGCAACTGGCAGCACAACATGTCCAAGAAGCGGATCTTTTGCATACCCTGATGGAGAACACCCCTGATCACATCTATTTCAAAGATACAGAGAGTAGATTTATACGCATCAATCGCTCTTTAGCAGATCGGTTTGGTTTAAAAAATCCCGCAGAGGCTACCCATAAAACCGACTTTGACTTCTTTACCCGAGAACATGCCCAACAAGCGTATCAGGACGAACAAGATGTCATTGAATCTGGAAAACCAATTGAGGGGAAACAGGAAAGAGAGACCTGGCCCCATGAACAGGATACGTGGGTATCGACGACGAAAGTCCCAATTCGAGATAGAGAAGGACGCATAGTAGGAACATGTGGTATTTCACGGGACATAACTGAGTACTATCGCGCACAACAAGCCGTTGAGTACGCCAGCCGGGCAAAAAGCGATTTCCTGGCAAATATGAGCCACGAACTGCGGACACCTTTGAACGCGATTATCGGATTTGCCGAAATTTTGCGGGATGAACTCGTCGGAAGCATTAACGATGAGCAAAGGGAATGCATCAATGATATTCACATTAGCGGCGAACATTTGCTCGAAATGATCAATGACATCCTTGACCTTTCGAAAATCGAAGCCGGAAAAATGGCGCTCCAATTGGAGACATTCTCTATTGTTGAAGCCGTCGAGGAGGTCAATGCCATTATTACCGCACTCGCTGTAAAGAAGGATCTCGACCTTACTTTGAGCTACAACCAGAATGGTATGATTGAAGCTGATCGAGTTAAATTCAAGCAGATTTTCTATAACCTACTCTCCAATGCAGTGAAATTCACCCCAGAAGGCGGTAAAGTAACAACAGAACTGGAAGTCGGAACGACAGAACTCCGAGCCGAGGTTATTGATACAGGCATAGGTATCTCCGAAGCAGATCAGGCGAAACTCTTCGCTCCGTTTACACAGATAGATACGTCAAAGTCTCGCCGGTACGGTGGGACAGGTCTCGGTTTAGCCTTGACACACAGGCTTGTCATCTTGCACGGTGGCGAGATTAGCGTGGCAAGCCAAGAAGGAGAAGGGAGTAATTTCGCTCTGAGAATCCCCTTCAACAATCAAAGCGTAAATCCAGCATAGATCCGGTAAAGTAACATAGGACAAACAGATAGGAGATTTAGCTCCGCAACTTCGGTTCATTTTTTAACTGCTGGTTTGAATAGAAGGCAACCTGTGAAAACTGAAAACTCACCCCCAACCGAGGAACAGACAGAAACGCAAAAACGGATCTTGGTGATTGAAGACCAAGAGTTGAACCGAAAAGTTGTGCGGATTGTCCTGCAATCAAGGGGTTATACAGTCGTGGAAGCGACTGATGCTACGGAAGCGGTCGCAAGCTTGGAGGACGCAATACCACAACTTATTCTTATGGATATTGCCTTACCCGGACAAAGCGGTGAAGATTTAACGAGACGCATTAAAGCGAACTTGGCATGGGTAGATATACCAATTATCGCCCTGACAGCCGCGGCGATGGCTGGTGACAGGGAACGCATCCTCAAAGCTGGATGCGACGATTATCTCAGTAAACCTATCGACATCAAAGTTTTGGTGGAACGTGTAGAGACTCACATCAAGAGGACAGAGACATGAACGAGGAAGCGATTTCCGAACAGCAAGAAGGTGCGAAAATCCTTGTTGTTGATGATGAACCCAAAAATGTCAGAATTCTCCAAATTCACCTCAACGCACGCGGATATACAGTCTATACAGCCGCTGATGGACTTGAGGCACTTGATATTGTCGAAAAAGAAATGCCAGATCTCATCTTGTTGGACATTAATATGCCGAGAATGGATGGGTTTGAAGTTGTTAAACGAATCCGATCGAACGAAGCTACCGAATTCATTCCGATTGTGATGATAACTGCTCTACGGGATACCCGCGAAAATCGAATCAAATCCATTGAGGCAGGTGCTGATGATTTCATTGAGAAGCCTTTCGATAGTTTAGAGGTGCTCGCCCGGGTTCGTTCACTCTTGCGAATCAAACGCTACCAAGATACACTCGCAGAATATAACACCCGCTTAGAAGAAGAACTCCAAATGGCACGAAGCGTTCAGGAAATTCTGATTCCTCAGGATGGCGTCCAGGAATTATCAGGGTTTCGAATTGCTTCACACTGCCGTCCTGAAATGGCGGTCGGTGGGGATTTTTTTGATATCTGGGAAATCGCACCGAATCGACTCGGTGTTTTTATTTCTGATGTTATGGGACATGGTGTTTCAGCGGCTTTCGTAACCGTCTTTATTAAAACAATTTTGGCGGAATTCCAGCAACAAGTCAAAGATAATCCCGGGTATCTGCTTGAAATACTAAACACCCGTTTTAATGATTTGATTAGTTCACGACTGTTCATGTTTGCAACAGCATTTTGCGGTATCATTGACCTCGATAAAGGCGAACTCATCTGTGCAAACGCCGGACATTCATTCCCTTTTTTGTACAATGCGCATCAACAAACATACCAAACCATTGGCGATCAGCATACAGGAAACGGGTTGGGCATTTGGCGAGATTCGGTCTATGAAACAATACATTACCCATTTGATCGGTCGAGCAGGATGTTCCTTTATACCGATGGTGTTTACGAAGCCAAAAACCGACAGGGTGAGGAATTTACAGTAGATCGCCTGCAAAGATTAGTATATACGTACGCAGATAAATCTGCAGCAGGACTCATCACCAGCGTCTCGGAAGCTATTGATACCTTCACTGACAACTGCCCGAAAGACGACGATTTAACACTTATCGCTGTTGAAGTTTCAGAGGAAAATTAAATTTCGGGATTTCTTGGTTTTGAAAAGCGAAAAGCAACTCGGACATCAGTGCCGCCGTCTCTATTTGGTTGCATTTTGTGCATATCCGCGAGAGATTTAGCGATGAAAATGCCGTGCCCACTCTCATTGCTTGGAGAACGGTTCATCTCAATCTCTGAGAGCCTTTCATGTGTTAACCAATTCTTTTCTCCCGTATGCCGCCCACCAGTATCCCTTACTATAATTTCAAGGGCATCTGTATCAATACTGATACACAATTTAACGCCAACTGTAGCATCGGCAGAGCCATGATGGACTGCATTGCTACAGATTTCGTCAAGCACGAGTTGAATGTCTGCTACACGTTTTCTGGAGAATCCGAGGCTTTGCGCGAGATTACCAACAAATGCCCGAACAGGTTCTATGTAAAAGGCAGCACTCGGAATTTGAAGTTGAATATCTGCTTGCGACATGTACTAAATTTACTTTGATTAAAATGCTGCGAGGGCACTGTTTTCCGATTCGTAGATTTCAACGACGCTGGATGCCCCGATGAGATTAAATGTCCGTGTTAAGTTGTCTGCAAGCGCGCAAATTTTAAGGTCACCACCACTCTGGCGGAGCCGCTTGGCAACACCTACCAATGCGCCCACAGCCGTACTGTTTATATGACTTACTTGACTAAGATTAACAACAATCTTTTCAACTTTTTCCGCTAAGAGTCCCTCAAGCACCTTCCGTAAATCGGATGCTGCGTAACTACTCAAGTCTGTTGTTATTTCAATTACTTTGATACCGGATTCCTCCCGGAGCTTCATTAATTTTGTCGAATCCATAGAAATCACCTCTCATAGATTAAAGCCAGTCCTGACTCAAAGAGCCATTACTTAGATTCTATCTTAAACCGATAAAAAAATCAAGCAAAATTCTGTGTTTGAACCGCAAATCAAAGAGACATTTTCCAATGGAGCATCTTTCTCAAAATTAAATCGTACCAATAAAAAAATTATTGTTGATTTTCTTTATGCATTTATGATATACTATTATGTAACCGATTTGAAAGTGCTAAAAACACTAGCCCCACCCTTTAAGGTGTGGGTGGCATCACATGGACCAGGTATCTTAGTCAATAACCCCTACCTGAAGTTAGGGGCTTGTGGAATACGGTAACCAAGCCTATAGGTTTTACGAGGGTAACTTGTTGACTACCGTAACATATCGCAGTGTCTGTGCGTGGCAGCCCAAACGATGTGTGTTAAAAGGTAATATCCTGTGGTGGGGTATTACTCAAGGATGCTCCCCAAGTCTCACACCTCTCGGACATCGCGATCGGGATGGGGCAATATATACCCGCGAAAGCGGAGAGCCCGAAAGGGTCATTACCTGTTTTCTCAAAGATACTGTGTCAGGTCAAGTAGATAGGTAGTACGAGTCCTATTGAACCAAGCAGCGCATCCGAGAGAATCGCCTACGTGCTTGTGGCGAAAAAACGGCATGTACTTTCTATATCATAGGACTTACGCAAAATTGGCTTCCATGCCAAAATTGAGGGGATATTCCCGAAGAAAGCGTAATGAATTGCGCGACTACGAACCAAAGACTGTGCGAAAACCGGTCGACTGCGTAAGTCCTATATCAATAAAATAGGAGATGGGCTTTCCTCCCCCGAATGAATTTAGGGGGTCTCCAGCCCGAAGATTGATGAACAACGAACAGGCGAATACAAATGCTTCCACTGTTGATGTGGAAGAGGAAAAACATTCAACTGAGAGTTCAGTTGAAGTGAATCAGGAAGTAGCGGGTGAGACAGAGGCTTCAGAAGTTGCAGAAACTGCTTCTGCAACCAACGCAGACGCTGAAGAGCATGAAGAAGCCACAAACGGTGAAGTGGAAGCGACTGCTGGCGACACCGATGTTGAAGAAACAACAACGCTTACTGATGAAAGTGCTACTGAAGAGGTGGCAGAAGTGACTGATAGTGACGCTGATTCCGAGCAAACTGACGAAGCCGTCCCCGAAGAGGCGGTAGAAATGGCTGATGGCGATGCTGAAGAAGTAGTAGAAGTTGCTGATGAAACCGTACCTGAAGAGGTATCAGAAGGGGGCGTTGCGGATGCTGAAGAAACAGTAACGTCCACTGATGAAACTACTTCTGAAGAGGTGGCGGCAGCACCGGAAGAGCCAGCAGAACCAATGAGTCCAGAATCTCTTGAAGAAGCGTATGATAATTCAATTAAGGCGTTTACAGATGGCGAAATTGTTAAAGGGGTCGTCGTAGATGTCACCCGCGATGAAGTAATGATTGACATCGGATTTAAGTCCGAAGGTTATATACCGGCATCTGAATTTGATGCCGGGCAAGACGGTTTGCCTACTGTTCAGGTGGCCGATGAAATCGATGTCTATATTGTGCGGCGCGAAGATTCGGAAGGGCAGATAGTCCTTTCGAAGAAGATCGCCGACCAAACACTCATTTGGGATGAAATCGCGACCGCGTACGAAACGGGTGCCCCCGTCATGGGGCGTATCACCGAACGGATTAAGGGCGGTCTACGAGTCAGCGTTGGATCCCTTCGAGGGTTTTTACCGGCTTCGCAAGTTGAGTTGCGACCTATCCAGAACCTTGAACAGTATGTAGGACAAACGCTTGAAATGAAGGTTATCAGCCTGAGCAAGCGGCGGCATAACATTGTTCTGTCGCGGCGGGCTTGGTTGGAAGCCGAACTCGTCCAAAAACGCTCGGAAGTGCTCAATACACTTGAAGTGGGTCAGCATGTGGCAGGAGTCGTGAAAAACATCACTGCTTTTGGGGCGTTTGTTGACCTTGGTGGCGTCGATGGGTTACTTCATAAGACAGATATGGCATGGAAGCGGATACATCATCCGTCTGATGTTGTCTCTGTTGGAGAAGAAATCGAAGTCCAAGTCATTGGGATCAACCAAGAAAATGAGAAAATTTCCTTGGGCTTGAAGCAGAAAACTCCCGATCCATGGGCAGACATTGAGGGAAAATATCCTGTTGGTGCCACGGTTCACGGTGTTGTTGTTAATATTGTCAATTATGGTGCGTTCCTACAACTCGAAGAGGGTGTTGAAGGGTTGATTCATGTCTCTGAAATGGCATGGACTCGCCGCAACGTTGCTCCATCGCGAATTGTCAATAAGGGTGATGAAATCGAAGCTATTGTGCTTGAAATCTCAAGGGAGGACAAGCGGATTTCACTTGGACTCAAGCAGTTAAAACAAAACCCTTGGGAACTTTTGGAAGAGAGATCCCCTGTTGGCAGTAAGATCACTGGACGTATCCGAAATTTGACAAGTTTTGGAGCGTTTGTTGAAATCGAACCAGGAATTGACGGTTTAATCCATACCTCAGACCTTTCATGGACTAAGCGTGGTACTGCAGCCAATGAAGAACTTAAGGAAGGCAGTGAAATTGAGGTAGTCGTGTTGCAGATTGACGCTGCTGAACGTAGAGTTTCATTGGGGCTCAAGCAGACACAGCCTGATCCATGGGCAGAAGTACCCGAGAAGTACAAGGTTGGTTCCGTTGTCAGAGGCAAAGTGGTCAATCTCACGAGTTTTGGAGCGTTCACCAAACTTGAGGAAGGCATTGAAGGCTTAATTCATATTTCTGAGCTCGCAGATCGACGGATTGAAAAACCAGAAGAAGTGGTTTCCGTGGGCGATGAGTTAGATTTAAAAGTGATTAATCTGTCTCCAAAAGACCGACGGATTGGGCTGAGTTTGAAAGCACTCCTTGCCGAGCAAGAACGCGCTGTGACAACTGAAGAAGAACAGCCGGCGAGAACTCGATCCGAGCGACCGTCTCGATCACGACGTGAGCGGGAGCCACGACGGCAAATGCCTGTACGCGAAGAGACTGTCACCACGTTAGGGGCATTGCTCAAAGAAGAGATGGGTAAGTCGACAGCGGAGAATTCTGCAGCGGTCGCAAGTGAAGAAGGTTCCGAAGACGCTGTGGTCGCTGAAGGCTCTGAAGAGGTCGCAAGTACGGAGAACCCTGAAGACGCTGAGAACTCTGAAAATTAATCTTTTCGTGTCTTTGTCCGAGATTACATCTAAACTTTCGGAGCAGAGGCGAAAATACAAAATGAAAGGTCTCATTACAAAGTTTACCTACGTTTCAAACGTAGGGGTGGATCTTTGCGTGTGTTTTCGCTATTTCACCCGCATGGGTGGGCACTTGTGCCCACCCGTCCTTTCTTGTACATAGAGACTTGACGAGGCACAAAACCCTTGCTCCACAAGATGGAGCATAGGCACGTAGACTTAGGAGACGTGGAATTGAGAAAAAATTTTCTGTTTACGTCCGAATCCGTTACTGAAGGACACCCAGACAAAATCGCAGACCAGGTTTCTGACGCGGTACTTGATAACATATTCACAACTGACCCAATGGCAAGAGTCGGCTGTGAAACCTTGGTCACAACTGGACTCGCGATCATCACTGGTGAAATCACGACTACAGCAAACTATGATGCACAGCAGATCGCACGGAAAGTGATAGCTGATATCGGTTATACTGATATTGAATACGGCTTTGATGCTGAACGGAGTGCTGTGTTGAGCATCATTGATAAACAGTCACCTGATATTGCAATGGGTGTAAATCCCGGCGGGGCAGGTGATCAAGGAATGATGTTTGGATACGCATGTACCGAAACGCCGGAGCTCATGCCATTGCCGATTACCCTCGCCCATCAATTAACCCGGCGTTTGGCAAAAGTTCGCAAAGAACGCACCCTCCCTTTTATCCGTCCCGATGGAAAATCTCAGGTAACAGTGGAATATGTAGACGATAAGCCTAAGACTGTCACTACAGTTGTCATTTCTTCGCAACACGATCCTGATGTTACGGATAGCGAACTCCGTGAAGCAATTATTGAAGAGGTTATCAAAGAAATTATCCCTGAAAATCTCCAAAGCCCAGATATTAAATATCATATCAATCCAACCGGACGTTTTGTGACGGGAGGTCCCCAAGGGGATGCCGGATTAACCGGGCGAAAAATTATTGTTGATACATACGGGGGGATGGGTCGGCATGGGGGTGGCGCACTTTCTGGGAAAGATCCTACCAAAGTAGATCGGAGCGCGACTTACGCAGCACGACATGTTGCGAAAAACCTCGTTGCCGCTGGTCTCGCAGAACGGTGCGAAATTCAAATCTCCTATGCAATCGGAAGAAAAGAACCCACCTCTGTCATGGTGGATACATTTGGGACTGGTGATGCGGAGGCTCTCACTCAACTTGTTAATACACACTTCGATTTAACACCGGCTGGCATCATAGAACGCTTGAAATTACGCCAGCCTATTTATCAAAATACTGCCGCTTATGGACATTTCGGACGTGAAGAACCCGGCTTTACCTGGGAAGAAACCGACTATGTCGAAAAACTCCGGTAGATTGGACAAATTGAGAATACTGATAAACAAAAAGGATAGTAATGAACTACGATATAAAAACAACGGAACTCGCATCGACTGGTAAACAACGCATCGATTGGGCAAATCGGTTCATGCCCGTTTTGGATTCTATCCGCGACCGGTTTCAAAATGAACGTCCGTTGGACGGATTGAAAGTGGCAGCGTGCCTACATGTCACAACTGAAACAGCGAACTTGATGAAAACCCTGAAAGCAGGGGGTGCGGAGGCGGTTGTTTGTGCGTCAAATCCGCTCAGTACGCAGGATGACGTTGCCGCATCTCTCGTCGTTGACGAGGGAATAGGTGTTTTTGCTATTGACGGAGAGGATATAGAAACCTTTTACAAACACATTGATGCCGCCCTTGAGACGCGACCAGCGATCACCATGGATGACGGTGCCGATCTCGTTTCAAGACTTCATTCTGAAGAAACAAATCCAGCTTTAGTGGAGCAAGTCGTCGCAGGAACAGAAGAAACAACAACCGGCGTTATCCGACTCAGGAGTATGGCAACTGAAGGTGTGTTGAAATATCCGATCATCGCTGTGAATGACGCAAAGACAAAGCATTTTTTTGATAACCGATACGGCACCGGACAAAGTACATTAGACGGTATTATCAGAGCAACGAATCTACTCATCGCCGGAACGACTACTGTCGTCGCAGGCTATGGGTGGTGTGGCAGAGGAGTTGCTAACCGGGCACGCGGCTTAGGCGCAAATGTCGTTGTAACCGAAGTCGATCCATTAAGAGCGTTAGAAGCTGTGATGGACGGATTCCGGGTCATGCCGATGCAGAAAGCAGTTCAGGAAGCAGATTTGGTTGTGACGCTCACAGGGGATATTCATGTCTTACGTCAAGAACATTTCAATGCGATGAAGGACGGCGCGATTATAGCGAATTCCGGTCATTTCGATGTTGAAATCGACATCCCGGCATTAGAGAAATTAAGCGTTGATAAAGGGAAAGCGCGACCGTATGTAGATGTATACACCCTCGGAGATGGCAGGAAACTTTATCTTGTCGGCGAAGGCAGATTGGTAAACTTGGCGGCTGCTGAAGGGCATCCGGCGAGTGTTATGGATATGAGTTTCGCAAATCAAGCGTTGTGTGTTGAACACATCGCCAAGAATCGGGATGGTCTTGAGAATCGTGTATATGATGTCCCTGAATCTATTGACGAGACCGTGGCACAACTCAAGTTGGAAGCATTCGGTGTTGAAATTGATACGCTCACGGCAGAACAGGAAAAATACCTCAACTCGTGGGAAATGGGGACTTAGTGCCGTATTTCCAGAATTGTTTTATATACTGTTACAAGTTTAGATACCACCCTTTTGTGAGACACCTATGAAAAAATCAGAGATTTTGGAGGGGGTAATACTACTCGTATCGGCGGTACTGTTGTTACCGATTTGGATAGCATCCTCTCAACAAATGCAACTTCCACCGACATTGCTAAAAGTGTTGAGTTTCTCGCAGTATCCAGTTATCATTGTGCTTGGTGTTATTTTCGTTCGCCGACTGCGACGCATTATCCGAGCACTACGGGCAAACAAGAATAGACCGGGTCCTTTCTCTTTTTGAGAAAAGATTCTATCTACGCATTTGGGGACAAAAGTTTAAAATATGGGAGTTTTAGTCGTTGGGACGGTTACTTTAGATACAGTAGAAACGCCGAGTACACGGGTTGAGGATGTGCTTGGCGGTTCTGGTGTTTATGCTGCTGTCGCCGCGAGTTTTTTTCGGAACCCTGTTCGACTTATTGGAGTCGTCGGTGCTGATTTTCCGCGCATTTACACAGATTTTCTCCATACCCGCGGGATTGACCTTCAAGGGTTAAAACGAGAAAGTAACGGCAAATCATTTCGCTGGGGGGGGCGTTATGCCAAAGACTTTAACGTGCGAGATACACTTTTTACAGAACTAAATGTTGTTGCTGATTTCCACCCTATCTTACCTGAAGCTTACAGAGAAACTCCCTATCTTTTTTTGGCAAATAACTCCCCGGTATCGCAGTTGAGCATCATTGAGCAAGCGGCGAATCCGCAACTTATTGTATGCGATACCATGGACTTCTGGATTAACGAGGAGCGAGAGGCGTTAGAGGTGCTCTTAGCACGCGTGGATATTCTTATCTTGAACGATAGTGAGGCGTTATTGTTCACTGGCGATTCCAATTTGATGCGGGCGGCACAAGCAATTTTACGTTATGGTCCAAAGCGAGTTATCATCAAGAAGGGGGAACACGGGGCAATCAGCGCGACGGAATCATCCTTCTTTAGCACGCCGGCGTACCCGCTCACACGAGTCGTTGACCCGACGGGGGCTGGCGATAGTTTCGCTGGGGGTATGATGGGCTACCTCGCATCTATTGGAGATACCTCTGAGGAAGCAATACGCAGCGCGATGGTGTATGGCACGGTTGTTGCCTCTTTTAATATTGAAGATTTCAGTATTAATCGGCAAAGAGATGTGCAGTTTTCTGAAATCTCATCCCGTTATCGTGAACTTCAAGAAGCCGTCCGTTTCTAATGTAGGCTATGAATTGCTCTATCATACGCTGCTTCAGCAGATTCCATCACCATTTCTGCGAGAGTAGGATGTGCGTGCACGGTACCTGCTATGTCCATCACGGTCGCACCCGTGCGAATCGCGACAGCGGCTTCATGAATAAGGATTGAAGCATGGGCACCAACAATATGAGCACCGAGGATATCCCCACTGTCGGCATCAGAAACGGTTTTAACAAACCCGTCTGTCTCGCGTAGTCCCAATGCTTTTCCGTTAGCAGCGTACGGAAATCGTCCTACCTTCACTTCGTAACCCTCATCTGTTGCCTCTTTTTCTGTCATACCGACGTGTCCAATTTCAGGTAAGGTAAAAACACACCACGGAATAACCTGATAATCCATCTCAGCGTTGTCACCAAGACAGTTTTGTGCCGCAACCTTTCCCTCTGCTGATGCAACGTGTGCCAACAAATATCGACTCGCGACGTCTCCAACAGCATAGATACCCGCGACGTTCGTTTGTAGTCGAGCATCGACGACGATTTTTCCACCCTCTGTACGAACACCAACCTTTTCTAAGCCTATCCCGTCTGTGTTGTAACGCCTTCCAATCGAGACGAGCATCTTTTGCGCCGTCAACTCTTCACCTGATTCAAGCACTGCTGTGACACTCGCATCCGATTTTTTGACGTCGGTAAGTTGCGCGCCGGTATGGATCGTAATACCTTTCCGCTTCATGAAGAGCTGGATATGTCGAATAACTTGAATATCTTCAGTCGCTAAAATTGTAGGGAGAAGTTCCAACACAGTCACGCGACAACCGAGGGCATTGAAGATGGAAGCAAACTCACATCCTGAAACGCCACCACCGACGATTAGTAGGCTTTCAGGAAGTTCCGTGAGATTGAGAATACCAGTTGTCGTCAAGACTTGGCTCTCGTCTATGTCAAAAATAGGCGGTTCCGCAGGTTCGGAACCTGTGGCAATGATAATATTTTTTGCCTGCAACTGTTCGGTTGTACCATCAGGTTTGCTGACGGCAATGGTGTTTCTGTCAATAAGTGTTGCTGTCCCGTTAAGACTATCAACCCCATTCGCTTTCAGCAGTTGTGCGATACCGCCTGTTAGTTGCTGGATGACCGAAGTTTTGTGATTCAATACTTGCGAGTAATCGATTGTCGTCTCGCTATTAATATTCACACCGAAGGCAGATGCTTCTTGAACCTGTGTCGCCAAGTTGGCAACTGCAAAAAGGGTCTTCGTCGGGATACATCCGCGATTCAAACAGGTGCCACCCCACTCCCCTTTTTCTATCAGGCAGACGCTGCCGCCAAGTTGTGCCGCTTTAATAGCCGCGACGTAACCTCCTGGTCCTCCACCTATTATTCCAAGATCATACGTTGACATTTTTCTTACCATGGCCTCCTGTTAACCGTCAACTCGTGCTTTAACATTCTATAACGGAGGCGAGTTGATGGTCAAATCTCCCACCGCATTTCGCAATGGGTTTCGGTTAATTCCGACACGCATAAGGATCTGCACGATTCTTAAAAGTCTCTCCGCTATACCAATGGTGTGTGTGAAGCGAAGTGGAAAGCAGAAACTTAATAGATAAAAAAGACGAATAGAATTTTATCACAAAGGTTGAGGGTTGTCAAGGTAAGATAGCCTAAGCGCAACACCATCCAACCCCTGAAAATCGACACTCTGGGGCAGTGCTCCCATGGAAATCAAATGTGCCTTTAGTGCTAAATTTGACAAAAAATATGGGGTGTGCTACAGTGATACCAGTCTGATAATAGGAGAAAATGGATGTTTGATGGATATTCCCCAAACCTGTTTGGGCCTGGGCGTTCAGCTGTCATCTGCCAACATGGGGCAGTGGCAACGAGTCAACCGCTCGCGGCGCAGGGCGGGTTGCAGATTTTACAAAAGGGTGGAAACGCCATTGATGCAGCGGTCGCGACTGCCGCAATACTTAACGTTGTTGAGCCAATGTCAACCGGCATCGGTGGAGATGCCTTTATGCTCGTTTATCAACCCAAAGATGGAGTGATTCGCGGCTTAAATGCGAGTGGTAGAGCACCTTACGCTGCAGAACCAGAATTCTTTACCAAGCAAGGGGTGATGAGTATTCCTTCTTTTGGGAGTATGTATCCAGTCACGGTCCCTGGTACAATTGACGGGTGGGCAACACTCCTCAACGAATGTGGAACAATGTCGTTGGCTGAGGTCCTTCAGCCTGCCATCAATTACGCGGAAAAGGGATTTCCTGTCAGCCCACAGATTAGTCTCGCATGGCAAGAAAGTGCCCAGATGTTGGCACAGCACCCCGACACAGCACGAACTTACCTCCAAGATGGAAAAGCACCGGCACCCGGGGAAATCTTTTATCAACCGAATCTTGCACGCACATTTCGGTTGATTGCAGAAGGCGGACGCGATGCCTTCTATCAAGGGGAAATTGCTGATAAAATCGTGAAATTCTCCGATGAAAACGGAGGTTTGTTTACACAACGCGACTTTGCTGAACACAGATCAGATTGGGTAGAACCAATTTCTACCAATTATCGAGGCTACGATGTTTATGAGATACCACCAAATGGACAGGGCATCGCTGCCCTCCTTGCACTCAACATCGTTGAAGGGTTTGAACTCGGAACGATGGGGCATAACGGTCCTGAGCATCTACACTATGCAATTGAGGCAATGAAATTGGGGTTCGCGGACCTCTATGAGTACGTGACAGATCCAACATTTGTGCAGGTACCAGTGGATGGACTGCTTGCTAACGACTATGCAGAAAGCCAACGAAAGCGTATCTCACCAGAAAGGGCGAACATGCCGCCAAGTCCTGGCGTACCCGCAATCGGTAGTGATACGGTGTACCTCTGTGCAGTTGACAACGAGCGGAATGTCGTCTCTTTTATAAACAGTCTCTTCGCTGGGTTTGGTTCAGGTTTAGTTGCTGGTGATACAGGTATTATGTTACAAAATCGGGGTGCGGGTTTCTCGCTTAACCCCAACCATGCAAATTGTATTGCGCCACATAAACGTACACTGCATACGATTATCCCCGGTATGATTGCACAAAACGGTGTGCCGTTGGTCACCTTCGGAGTCATGGGTGGACAAATGCAGGCACAAGGACATTTACAATTTGTATGTAATCTTGTAGATTTCAATATGGACGTACAGAACGCCTTGGACGCGCCTCGATTTCGAGTGATGGACGACTCGCGGATTATGCTGGAAGCAGGCATTCCGATGAATACACAGGCCGCATTGGCACAAAAGGGACATCATATCGTACCGGGGCACACTTTTTTTGGAGGCGGTCAAGCAATTTTTATCAATCCGTCCTTTGACACCCTCGTCGCAGGTTCAGATCCAAGACGAGATGGGTGTGCAGTCGGCTATTGAGACGAGAGGATTTTTTTGACTTTTGGCTTAAATTAGGGTATAATATTAAGACAAGCAGGCGGTTTCGGTTCAAAGACTGAGAACCGAACCGAAGCATGTAAGCCCGCCAAGTCGGTCGCGAATCACCGTTGACGCGATCGCGGATCGCCGTTGATTCCAAAGGATCTCTTGCCTTGGGGCGCGTTACCTCTGGCAGGATATGAGTAGTCAGCGTCCGATTTAAGCCGTACGAAATACCCTATCCAGCCTTGCAAACTGAATCCGTTTCTCAATTGTTTGTACCCTTGATAAATAGGAGTAGGGCTAAGACACGTACACCTCGCCCCGGAGATAAAATACAAAATGGCGAGTCGCAGGGGGTCCACTCTACAATGCCAATTCAAAAAAAATAAATAGGACTTACGTACTTCCCCGGTAGGTGCGGAATGTAATACAAGGAATGGATTTAGTCTATCCGCAGACTAAATCCCCTAACCGCACCGATTGCACCATGATAGACCGAATTCTCTGGTTTTGCGTAAGTCCTGATAAAGAAGAATGTATGGAGAGTCAGTTTACAAATGTATAATGAATTAAATGAAAAAGATGCCTGTGGCGTTGGTTTTGTCGCGAACCGTTTTGGAAATCGGAGCCACGATATTATCAAGATGGCGACGCAAGCGGTCACGAATTTGACACATCGAGGCGCAGTGGCGGCTGATGCCAAGACAGGAGACGGGGCAGGCATTTTAACGCAAATTCCAGGAAAAATATTTCAAAAAGAACTTCAGAAACTCGGTGTCCACCTTGATTCGATAAATGATATGGGTGTCGGGATGATCTTCCTGCCGAGGCATGACCGGGATGCACAGGCACGGGGGCGCGCGATCGTTGAAGAGATATTACAAGAGTACGGTGTTCCTCTTCTTGGATGGCGTTCAGTCCCTCAGGATTTTTCGGCTCTCGGTGCTAAGGCACTCGAAACGCTGCCCGAAATCCAGCAGGTATTGGTGGGACGGCCAGAGCAATTTGCCGATGATGCTTTTGAACAACGTTTGTATCTGATATGTAAAGAGTTAGAGCATCGCGTTACAGCGGCAGCACTTGACGAATTTTATATCGCCTCTTTTTCGCATCGGACAATTGTCTATAAAGGACTGCTGGTGGCACCTCAGCTTGCCCAGTTTTATTCGGATTTAAAAGACCCTGATTTTCAGGCAGCACTTGCCGTTTTCCATCAACGCTACAGTACAAATACCTCGTCCACGTGGATGCTTGCCCAACCTTTTCATACACTCGCACACAATGGCGAAATCAATACTTTGATGGGAAATCGGAACTGGATGCGGGCGCGCGAAGCCGATTTACAATCACCGCTTTGGAACGAAGACCTCCAAAAACTCATTCCAATTATCGATCCACATGGAAGCGATTCTATGAGTTTGGATAACGTGTTAGAGTTGTTAACACACTCCGGTCGCGATATCCTACATGCTATGATGTGCCTGATCCCCGAAGCCTATGAGCAGATTCCCGATATGCCGGAGAAATTGAAAGCCTGTTACGAGTACCTCTCATGTGTCAGTGAACCTTGGGATGGACCGGCGGCGGTCGCCTTTACTGATGGTGTTATTGTCGGCGCAAGTTTGGATAGAAACGGGCTACGACCGGCACGTTACAAAGTCACAGAAGACGGTACGGTCGTTATGGGGTCCGAAGTTGGCATTATTGAACTTGATGAGAGTTGCGTCGTGGAAAAGGGGCGTTTGGGACCTGGGCAAATGATTGCCGTTGATACAGCGCAAGGGAAATTGCTGAAAGATCCCGAGATTAAACATAATATTGCCAGACGGAAGCCTTATGCTGAGTGGGTGAAGAAAGGCATCGTAACGCTGCCAACCGAGAAAAATGAGACGGGTGTCACGGCAGATGCTGTCCCTGAACAATTGTCAACATACCAGAAGGCTTTCGGCTACATGACTGAAGACGTAGAGCGCTTTATTAAACCTATGGTGTCGGAAGCGAAGGAAGCCGTCGGTTCAATGGGGGATGACACACCACCGTCTGTGATTTCTCGGCATCCGCGTTTGCTCTATAGTTACTTCAAACAACGTTTCGCGCAGGTTACGAATCCACCTATTGATTCGATTCGGGAACGTTTGGTGATGTCTCTGACAACACACCTCGGAAAGCAGTATAGTTTGCTCACAGAAACGCCAGCACACGCTCGACTTATTCGGTTACATTCCCCAATTTTGACAAATACAGACTTACAAGCATTGCGTGAACTCGATATATCCGATTTTCAGATAGAGACACTCCCTGTTTGCTTCCCCGTAGTTTCTGGCAAACAAGGTCTGGAAGAAGCATTGGCAACGCTCTGCCAACGCGCCTCTGAGGCTATCGATAAAGGTATAACACTCCTCGTGCTAAGTGACAAAGAGGTTAGCCCTGACCTTGCTCCGATTCCGATGGCACTTGCTATTGGTGCTGTCCACCACCATTTGATTCGGGAAGGAAAACGAATGCGGGCAAGTCTCATCGCTGAAACCGGAGATGCAAGAGAAGAACATCACTTCGCTGTTCTTCTCGGTTATGGCGCAACTGCAGTCAATCCTTACCTTGCTTTCTCAACGATTGTTCAACTTGCTGAGGACGGTGAATTCGCAGAGCTCACCGCCTCGGAAGCCATTGAAACCTATAAAGCGACCGTCGAAAAAGGTATTTTGAAAATTATGGCAAAGATGGGAATTTCGACGGTGTCAAGTTATCACGGTGCCCAGATCTTTGAAGCGCTTGGTATCAACTCAACAGTTATTGACAAATGCTTTACAGGCACCACCTCACGCTTAAGTGGCATTGGTTTTGCTGAGATCGCAGCGGAGACGCTCCACTTCCACACGAAAGCGTTTTCCGGAAATGAAGACGATACGTCCTTAGAGGAAGCAGGCTATTTCCGATTTCGTAGGAATGGCGAATTCCACGCCTTTAATCCCACGGTGTTTAAGTCACTTCACAAGTTTGTCAAAGGCGGTGAATCCGAGGACTACGAAAAATACGCCGCCGCTGTTGAGGATGGAGAACCTTCCAGTTTACGAGATCTGCTCGCCTTCAAACCGAGCACCCCTATTCCGATTGAAGAGGTGGAACCGACGGAAGATATCGTTCGGCGTTTCACAACAGGTAGTATGTCTTTTGGCGCATTAAGTCGCGAGACCCACGAAACCTTGGCAATCGCGATGAATCGCCTCGGCGCAAAATCAGGGAGTGGGGAAGGTGGTGAAAGCAGTGAACGCTTCAAACCCCAACCCAATGGTGACCTTGCATCCAGTGCCATCAAACAGGTCGCATCCGGACGTTTCGGTGTGACCCCGACCTACCTCATATCGGCGAAGGAACTGGAAATTAAGATGGCACAAGGTTCAAAGCCGGGAGAAGGTGGACAGATTCCAGGACATAAAGTGACAGCCGAAATCGCCTCTCTTCGACACTCTGTGCCTGGAGTGCCGCTGATTTCGCCTCCCCCACATCATGATATCTACTCCATTGAGGATTTAGCGCAACTTATCTACGATCTGAAACAAGCGAATCCGCAGGCAAAGGTAGCTGTAAAACTGGTATCCGAATTTCTCGTTGGAACGATTGCGTCAGGGGTGGCAAAGGGCTATGCTGATGTAATACAGATAAGTGGACATGAAGGAGGCACCGGAGCATCCCCACTCAGTTCCATTAAGAACGCAGGTACCCCTTGGGAGCTCGGACTTGCTGAAACACAACGCGCACTCGTGACGAATGAGTTGCGGGACCGTGTCGTGCTACGGGCTGACGGTGGAATGCGTTCCGGACGCGACATTGTTATTGCCGCAATGTTGGGCGCAGAAGAATATGGATTTGGAACAATAGCGATGGTCGCGACAGGTTGTGTGATGGCACGTCAATGCCACTTAAATACGTGTCCAGTTGGTATTGCTACCCAAGATCCGGCACTCCGTGCGAAATATCCCGGCACCCCTGAAATGGTTGTCAATTTCATGCTCGGTGTAGCGAATGAAGTGCGAGTTATCCTTGCCAACCTCGGGCACCGGAGCCTTAACGATATTATCGGGCGTCCGGAATTGCTTCAACCCGTCGATTTGCCTGATTACCCAAAAACGGAAACGCTGGATTTAAGCGAAATCCTAACTCCTGCCGATCCAACCGGAGCGCAGCCACGTTATCATCTACAAGACCGAAACAACCGGGATGATATTTCTCTTGACGACCAGATTCTGGCAGATGCTAAGGAAGCTATCTCGCAAAAAACATCGATACAACTCTCCTATCCCATCCGAAATACCCATCGGACAGTCGGCGCAAAGTTATCCGGTGAAATTGCGATGTGTTATGGCGACGCCGGCTTGCCTGACAGGACGATCCAGTGCAACTTTAAGGGCAGTGCAGGGCAGAGTTTCGGCGCATTCTGTATCAGTGGCGTGCAATTCGTGTTGGCAGGTGAAGCCAATGACTATGTAGGTAAAGGTATGGCAGGCGGAGAACTTATTATTAAACCCACACCGACTGCTCAGTTCCAAACTTATGAGAATACAATTATCGGGAATACAGTGTTGTATGGTGCCACTGGTGGTTCGCTTTACGCAGCGGGCAGAGCTGGCGAACGGTTCTGCGTCCGAAATAGCGGTGCGACTGCTATCATTGAAGGGGTCGGGGACCACGGTTGTGAGTATATGACAGCCGGGACAGTTGTAATTCTCGGTGAAACGGGTAGAAACTTTGGAGCTGGAATGACTGGTGGTACTGTCTACGTTCTCGACGAGAAACAACAGTTTGAGGAGAAGTACAACTCGGATTGGGTGAAGTTAGAAAAGGTAACCGGTGAGACGGATATTAAGAATCTAATGGCTCTTATACAAAATCACGTAGCCTATACCGGTAGTGAATATGCTGAGAAAATCCTTACCAATTGGGAAACTTTCCTTCCACACTTCTGGAAAGTTGTAACGCCGCCGCCACCACCGCCGCCAGCACCTGTCCAGCTTAAAAGAAGAGCTGCCGGACGCAGAGGTCGTAAACGCTAAAACTCAGCTGCTGGGTAAGTGTCAAATACCTACCTTTAACAGTATATTACCACAAAAAAAGGCAGCCGAAGCTGCCTTTTTTGTTAACTGCCTTACAGTTTTCAGTCTTCTTCCGAGACCGCGAAAGCGATTTCAAGCCCCTCTGTTTTACTGGAGCGTTGTTTCGCTCGTTCCACTACATCAATGACAACCCCGTGTTTTGCACGCTTATCTGCTTTGATAATTAGGGTACTGATCTGGTTTTCATGGGCCGCAATAAAAAGTTCCATATCTTCCAGTGTCAACATCTCTTGGTCATCGATCGATATCCGTCCGTCAGTACTAATGAAGAGGTTGAACTTCTTCCGTGTAAATTCGTGCTTGGTCGCGGAATCAGGTAAGGTGACAGTGAAAGGCGGTTGGGCTTTCATGACAGCAGACACCATGAAGAAGATAAGCAACAAAAAGACACAATCGATCATAGGTGCCATCGGAATGTCATCATCGTCGCCTGTTTTTTTCCGCCGAGACATGTTCAAAGCCATCTAAATTCTCCTCCTGTAAAGAGTGGAGTGCTATTGTTATCGCGTGAGGTAAGTCAGTCTCTCGCGACAATAGCGAACCCGATTTTATCTATACCTGCCTGTTTTGCGATATCCATCACTTGCACGATCTGTTCATGTAACACGTCTCGCTCTGATTGGATAATCAACATACTTGTTGCTTCGTCAGGCGCATTGATGAATCTGTTGAACATTTCATCAATCTGGACGACCTCATCATTCAGCACCATAGTGCCTCTGTCATCGCCGGGTTCCGGGTTTGCGATTCGGACAGTCAGCCCTTTTGGTTTATCGGGTGACGGTTTCCCCGGTGGGGGAAGTTGTACCCGGAGGCCCGGAATCGGCGAGAAGGTTGTCGATACCATGAAGAAGATCAGGAGCAGGAACACACAATCAATCATAGGTGCCATACTAAGCGTTGGTGGCTTGCGTTCCCGAATTTTGGTCGCCACCAAACTCAATTTGGCATCACCGCCGGCTTGTTGCATTTCAGAATCTCCTTTTTCGTTAATGAGACTAAGGCTAAGGTATGCAGACCTGGTAGCCTAAAAAGTCTATTAGGAGAGGGCGGGTGAAAGTACCCGCCCGTTCCGTTCCAAGATTACGCATCGCCGCCTTCACCAACGATCAACTGGTTCACAATCTCAGTGGAAACCTGAGAAATTTCAACCATGTGCCTGTTGACCCAACTATCAAAGAGTTGGAAGAAAATCAAACAGGGAATAGCAACTGTCAAACCAGCAGCAGTTGTGAGGAGAGCCTGTGAGATACCACCAGCGAGCTGCTGCGGGTCACCAGTACCTTCAAGTGCGATTGTCGTAAACGCACTAATCATACCTGTAACTGTTCCGAGCAAACCAAACAGCGGAGACACGACTGCAACCGTACCCAGGACCGGCAGATTTCTTTCGAGTTCAGGGATTTCAAGCAGACTTGCTTCCTCAATAGATTCCTGAATTTCCTCTTTGGTAATATCGCGTTCCTCAATTTGGGCTTGGCTGTATCGCAGCAATCCTGCTTTAAGAACGTTAGCAAGCGGTCCACCGGCTTCTTCACAAGTCGAGACGGCTTCCATAATGTTCTCTTTCCTCAGTGAATCAGCAATACTGGCGATAAACTGTTCCGTTCCAATTCGCGAACGGCTCCGAACAAAGGTGAAAAGTCTTTCAATAATGAAAGTCAACGCCGTGATAGAACAGAGCGCGAGCGGCCAGAAGACGAATCCAAATTTCTGGAAGAAGGTAACAATATTGTCTTTCTTGGTCATCTTGAGTGGCACGAAGTGATCGCCGCCATTAACGACTGTAACCGGTTTACCAAGTCGATCCCCGTATCCTTCTCTATAGATACTGATGAGGTAGCGACCCGCGGGAACACCGGAGCGCTCATAATCACCGTTAGCATCCGTTGATGCTCCATATTCTTCACCACTTTGGGCAACAATCTTGACTTCGACGCCTTCAATTGGGCTTTGTGCTGTGGTTGTATCAACAATCTGACCCCGAACGGTTCCGCCACTATCTTGTGCGAAGACAACACCCGCGGACATGCCAATACAAGCAACCAACATTAACACCAAACTTAAACGAGTCATTCGTTCTGATCCTCCTTAGGATAACTTGCCGGATACATTGGCAAGTTTTTACAAGTCATCTTATAAAATGTTGTGGGAACCCCAACAACTCAATTTTACTCACACTTGAGTATTTCAAAAACCAAATAAGCTTTTAGGTCGGGTAGGAGTGGTGAGGAAACCGCGCCCACCGTTTACAACACTATTCTCGTTAATAACACCTAAGCACTTAAGAAGTTACGCATTATATTCAAACGCCACAGAAAATCGGAGCATAGGTAATATAGCGAGATAGGGATTGCTGGACCCGAAAAATTGTGTCCAGCAATCCAAACATCATTTAGAAACCCATCATTGCTCGCACGAACGTCGTGTTACTCGTCGTGTGATCGAGCAGGATGGTGGTTCGCCGGTAACCAGCGAGGATAACAATGTTAAACCCAAGCCATTCACCACGGTTGATTGCTTGAACTTCAAATATCCGTGTTCGTAGATCGGGTCGGAAAAGAACTGGTACATCCTCATCCTCCGGGAAATTCGTCAAATATTGCTTGAAGTTATCATCCCGGTTGGTGAATTTCCTGTACTGGAAACCACCAAGAATGTTCATTCTTTGCGTGAACTGATAGTCAAGCCGTACGCCAAGAACATCTTCACGACTTCTACGGTTGAAGCGCAAGTATTCAATGGGTTCGTCATCAGTCGGAACAAACAGACGTGGATTAAGAGCATCCCCAATTTCCTCTGCACCGCGATCGAAAGCGCGATCCCAAATATACTTCACCATCGGCGTAAGCGTTAAATCTTCACCGATTCTGTCAATGAAGGGGAGATCACCAAGTGGTATCTCGTATCTGGCTTTGAGAATTGTTTGCTGATTACGAATATCTCGTTCCGGGTAACGACGCTTCTTCCAGTTTTCAGCATCATAGATTAAGCCCGGATCCTCAGGGTTCAAAGCGTTAATTCCGTGATCTGGATAGAATGGGAATTCCCGTTTGTCGCCAGAGGCTCGAACCTGCTCAACGGGAACCATGAAGTCAACACGTTGATCGGCATTGAGTGGGTCGCCATCTTCTCCTGATCCCTCAACATCCAAGAAAATAGCACCTTCCTGATCCTGCTCAAACTGTTTTTGGAGGACAACGAGGAATTTTGCTTCAAGGGTGAGGTTAGGAACAGCAGTGTAGAGGAACTGCAGCGTTGTCGTATTCACACGAGCATTGTAGAAATCAAGCTCGTCGGAAATTTGGACAGGCTCCAATTCACCAACGCGTAGGGTAATGGTATAATCTGGAATATCGTCTCGGACTCGGACGAATCGGTTTTGGAAAAGGACAGTTCCAAAATCAGGGATGTCACGTTGGTAGGTGACATGTAGGTATTTGGAATCATTCTGCCGACGGCTTGAAACTTCGTTTTCATTCAGCCACCCGACTTTGAGTGAAAGGTTATCAAGGAGGTCATATTCAGCGAAGACATGGTATCCTTGCCTGTCTACCCCGTACTCATATTGTGGTTCAAAGTCGTCCTCAAGAGAATCGATGGTGCCGTTGTTGTTCAGATCGACGAGGTCGGTAAACACCGGCGGGTCGGCATCAAAGATGAGAAAGTCTTCTTGGAAATCCAAAACGCCATTCTGGTCTCTATCATCAGCGCGTGGTAGGACTCCGTCGAAGTCAATGTCATCGGGCCAGTCATCATCATCATCATCATCTTCAATGAGGGCGTAATTAACTTCATCCCAAGGATCTCTTTCAGCCTGAGATTCGGGAGTTCGATCCAGCGAGTAGGGTTGGTCTCTGTCGGTATTCGCACCGAAGTTGAGATAAGTTGTTGTGTAGCCAGGATCGATGTGGTAATAGACCCCTTCAAGGTACAACTTCCCAAAGCGAGATTTGAGTTGGACGAACCAAGCGGTTTCTCTGCCCATTTCTCCGTCGCCGCTTTCGTCGGTTCCATCACCACCCAACCTGGCTTCAAATCGCTCACCTTGGGTTTCTGAATAGGTTGGTACACCGTTTCGATCTAACGGCAGACCTGTTGCCGGATCAACAGAGATACCGGTTTCTTCCTCGCCATCTTCGCCTATAATGGTCGGTGTCAGTCTGCTAAACCCAGTCTGATCTTTGGGGATCGTTGGATACTGCTTATATTTACCGTTGATAGAGTAGTGGGCACGAACGAAGACGTTGCCAATGCTACCTTCCAAGTCAAGCCCGTAAAGGAGTGCAGCGCGTGCCGCGCCGTAACGATAACGGATTTTACGCGGTCTGCCTTCACCTGTCCAACTATCCGGATTATCAAAGCGGGCATCGCGATTCTGAATGTAATCCGAGGATTGTCCATAGTTACCTGGGGCTTGAATAACATCGCGGTATGGCATTTCAATGTGCCCATCTTCGGTTTTAATCCATTCTTCAGCAAACGGATCTGCACCTTCAGCAGCCTTGTTGGCATCACTGAATCCGATGATAGCAATGTTATAATCACCAGCTACGACCATATCGAAAACAACCGATTGAACAGTCCGCGGCTCAATGTCATGTTCCTCAAAAACGAGGTCATACTTCATTTTATTGAAGCCGTCCACAATTGCCCAATCTCCTGATTCACGAATATCAGAGGGAAGTCCGCCTACATCAATCGGAGTGACATCGCTACTGAAGATATCAATCTTTTGAGTTTGTGCGGGTTGCGCTTTAGGTTCAGCACCCTCTTCAATTTCTTCAGGTGTTAAGTCTTCCAACGCTTGCGTGATGACTGTAGCTGTCATTTTCTTGAAAGCCGCACCGACACCACCTTGGATGTTTCCGCCATGTTTGTTTTCATCATAGCCAGAAAATAGGGTGACGGATCCATGGTTGTCTTCAGGAGAATCATCGCGGAAAACAACAGAAATTACCTCGGGCGGTGTATTCGCTACAGTACCCATAATCGGATTTTCAACGCGTTCGGGGTGTTCTTTATGAAGGTTAACATAAGTAAACCCAACGCGGAAGATATCGCCCAAAAGCCCTTGGGCTCGGAAGCCCATGAGGCGTGCGTTTTCAATATGCCGAACGCCAGCATCTTCATTTAAACCATTTCGACGTCCAAGGGTCGGCGCGAGGTTTGCCGCTGCGTCTGTCAGCTGAACGGGGTTCGAGATACGTGAGTTAATGAGCGTGAAAAGGTGGCGTTCCTGTGCAAAAGAGATATCCCAACGAAGCCCATCAAACTCTGTTTTGTAGAGGATATAGCGGTTCGGGAACAATGTAGAGGGCTTAAAACGCATGCTATCGCCAATAGCAAACTCGGTATATCTACCACGGAAACTGTCTTCTGTCAAGACGGTTCTATCCAACTGCGCTGAGAATCTTTCGCTATCAAGCTGACCGGTCCGACCAACAATCAACATGCCAGCCTGGTCAAACTCTTTCTCCTCAATATAGTTATAGACCTCGTTACCCTCAAGCAGCTCTTTTCCGAACAGGTCATAGAAGAACTGTGGTTCTTCTTCTAACTGGAACCGTGCTGAAAATTTAGAACTCCCCTCAATTGTTGGCAATAGGGGTTCTTGTGGACCAAGGCTCTGTGCACCACAACCGTAAAGCACAAAAGCACTCAGGATACAGGTCGCTACAAGTAAAACATCAAATGATTGTTTTAGCCTGTTCATTACTTTGTTTTTCCTCCTTGGAAATAATGAATCGGATGTTTGGGCGACGGAACCACGATATGAATTTCACGTTTCGCTGTCCCTACCTCAGGTTTCCGACAAAAAACCTTAAATAATGGATGAAAATTGCTTTATTAATGTAAGCGAAAAGTCCCAAAATCTCGTTAATGAAACTAACATTACTTCAATTTCGTTCTTTCCGGCTACTGCTAAGCAGGCATCTATAAAGTTGTGGACACCCAACGAAGCATGTAAAAAGCAAATCTCCTTCCAACAAATTAAGGGTTTGTTTTGCGGTAATTCCCTGCAAACAGGTGATAAAATACCCACAAAACTGTTCTTAAGCATTTAAAATAGCACTGATTCAAATTTCTGTCAAGTTTTTAACAGAAAAAACGCATGCATTGGGGTGGTAATCTCACATATCATACCACAAACGTCATATTTTTCAAGTTTAATCATATCAGCACCATTTTATTTCCGGTTTTTCGCCCATCTTAAGGATGAGTCGCGATCTACAAATCACTTCCGCATGCACCCAAGTAATTATCCCACAAAATACTGGGCAGGGTGGGTGCGTCCCTAATATGAGGATCATTTTGGAAACTACTGTCTCTTGGAGACACCTGAAGACAATAGAAAATAGATGATAAAGTTGTATTGTCTTAGGACCTAAGTAAAATATTGTGATAGGTCCTCGTATGAATTTGTTAGTATCCTCACAACGGCAGCAAACAAGTTATGCAACTCTGCACATTGGGCGCGCTATAATTATACTACATTTTAAGGAAAATTGACATTTTTTTTTTCATACCACCATCAATATAGGCTTCTAAGCCTGAAAATTGGCTATAAAACTTTAAGAAATTAAGACTTCGCGTCTTTTAGGGTTTCAGGACTTTTGTTGAAATATTCGATAAACAAAGCAGTCGTAACACCTAAGCACAGACCAGCGATTCCCGCAATGACCAAGACAAACCTAAGTTGGGGACTAATGGGAATTTTTCTTGGGACCGCGCGGTCGATGATTTCAATACCGCCTATTTGGTTGCGAGCGGTATTTAACTTGGATTCAGCAT
Organism: Candidatus Poribacteria bacterium; assembly: GCA_965232545.1. GTDB lineage: Bacteria > Poribacteria > WGA-4E > WGA-4E > WGA-3G > WGA-3G. The sequence goes on along the minus strand of OZ246979.1, from coordinate 3,345,952 downwards.
AGAGTATTTCAGCTTCAAGGGATCGTTTCGCAATCTCTTCAGCGAGTTCATTGGTTTTTTGAAGCTTGGCAACCGTCTGCGTAAGAATTATCTGGTTTTCTGGGATCTGTTCCAGCATTTGCGCCAATTCAGTTTTCAATGTGCTAAGTTCCTGCGTAAGGCGTTCTACAGCGTTTTCATAACGCGCGAGGTTTGGAACAAACGTCAATAACTGGTTCTTTATATAGGTATAATGGGCGGAGGTGCCGGAAGTAGCGGTGGTAGTTGTAGGAGAGATTTGAGCGTTTTTTTTCCGAATTTCAGCAATTTGGGCATCAAGACCCTTCAATTCTGAGGCAGTCTTGCCTACCTGTTCTGCATCCGCAACACGCTGCGATTCAAGGTTGAAGAGTTTTTCCTGCTGAAAAAGCCAAACCGGGTCGTAGGATGTGGTTTCTGATATTTTCGTCTGCTCTGATAAGGCTTTTAATTGTTCCTGTAAATGGGCAATGTGGGCGCGCGTCGCGTAGAGTTGCTGCTGATTCGTTTCAAGCCTTTCCCGGATACTGGCATGACGTTCAAGCAAATTGGTAAGAGTCGGGACCCAGGTTTCTGGACTGCCATTTTGGCGAACAAATAAGAGAAGATCGTCTAAATCTTTTTCTATTTTGATTTGGATTTCTCGTCGTTTATTTTCGAGAAATTCCATCCGTCTTTTGAGTTTTGTTTCTTCATCTCCATGCCTCAATGTTTTCATAACCTCTACGAGCTGGTTAACAAGAAGAGCCGCATTACGTTCCCCCCCCTCCGCCTCGGTCAAAGCAAGCGAAAGATTGATATAGTCAGAGTCCGGATTCAGCTGAGCCTTCAGCATTCGTTTGAGTTTGCCGACCGGTGGGAGGAGAGAAACTGCCTCAGCGTTACCACTCTCTTCAAGGTTTTCGATTGCAATTTTCAGCATCGATTCTGTGGAAAATCGAGCACTGATTGTCTCCATTTCCCGTCGGTCAACACCGCCAGAGAGTACGCTTTGAAACAGGTTCGTTGAAGGAAGGGCAGACGTTGTATTCGGTTGGACGAGTAACATTAAAGTGGAGGCAGCATACGTTTTAGGCAAGCGGAGTGAAATAACCAGGGCGATTCCTAATACCAACAAAACACTCAGGCAAAGTGTAAAATCATACTTTCGAATAAGTTGAAGATAATCGCGGAGATGTTCCTCCTGTTGCGGCATGAGCGCGCGGTATTCCCACCCAATTCTTGAAGTGGAAATTGCCCCTCCTTTTCTCAAACCTATAGATTGTTGGCAATACGAATTTCTTCCTCGTTAAAGGCTTCGTCATGCCATTCAACTATACGCCATTCATTATTTCTCTTTTCAAAGATAAAGAGGTTGTCACCTTCAGCGTACACACCACTAAATCCACCCTCAAGCGAGTGTCCATCGGAGATGAAGAGTTGGATTCTATAGTGATTCCGTACTTCTGCCTGTGTTCCATCTTCGTTCATAGAGATCTCTGGTGGGACAGAGAGTTCTATCTCAATATCTTGAAACTTCTCAAAGACCCGAGTGGCAGCATCGCGTTCCTTTCGAATGTCATCAAACTCCAAGTCGTCGGTTTTGTCCCCGTCTGTCCCCATATCAGAAACATAGAGGAAACCGTCTTCCCAGAAGGTGTTGATATACGAGTTAACATCTTCGGTCTCATAACCTTGCCGCCATTGGTCTAAGATTTTATTGATTTGAAGGAGTTCTTCAGGCGGAACCTGACCAACCTTATCAGCGTCCCCACACCCCATAAAACCTATGAGTAAGATGAGTACGCCGGTGACTTTGGCAAAAGCCTTGAACATAATAAGTACCCTCCTTATTTAAAAGGTTTTAACAATACCTAAATAAAGACGTGATGGGGTTGCCCCGACCTCAATCCCCAATTTTTCAATATCCTTTGCATCCTGTTCAATGGACTGAATGAGTGTAGTCGCATTGTAGAAGTTTGCACCCACATAAGAATCAATGAGACTATAAACCCAAATCCCGATACCCGCATACATAAAAAACGTCCTGAGCTTGTAACGCTGATTCGCGAATTCGTACTGCTCTAATACACCTTTATCATCATTGGGATACAAACTGGCATACGTCGCGTAGGCATTGTAACGATTCTGAAAGGATTGCTGTGCCAACAAAGCACCGACAACAGAACCACCTATTCCCAAAACAGTAAAACTGCCGCGAATATAACCGCGACTATAAAATTGTCCCCACCCCGGGAAAACGGCAGAGCGCACCATAGCACCAATCGGCGAGACGAGTCTCTCCTCTTCCACCACTTCAGGTGTTTGCTGCTCGGTATCTGCACCGTTTTTAGCCTCCTGCGCAAAGCTGGCGTGGAGGCTAAACAACAATAGTGACAAAATTAGCAAAAATCGCATCTGAATATAAGGCTTTACGCCTCTAAGAAGTGCGCAAAGCCTATACGACTCCTAATAAACGTATTAACGTCTCCGTTTCGTCCGTTCCGTTGTTCGACTTCGATTATCATCGTCATCCTTGCTACTGCTTGAGCTACTACGCGATGAACTCGAACTTGATGTCGTCGGGCGCGTCCGAGTCTTTGTAGAAGAAGAGGAACGGCTTACGCTTGAACGCGAGCGTGTTGAACTTGAACTTGACGTCGAACTCGAACGACTGATGCGAGACCTTTCAGTGGAACGGCTTACGCTTGAACGCGAGCGCGTTGAACTTGAACTTGACGTCGAACTCCTATACTTTGAACGCGAGTCGTTACTTGTACCGGACGAGAACGACCGGTTTGAAGAAGGAGTCGAGCGTCTATAAAGTGGTGTCGTCCGCTGTCTATCTACGGAACTTCTATAACTGCTCGCTCTCTGTGCTGTCGAACCCGAATAAGGCCGCTGCTTGCTAAACGCACTTCCAGAGTATGTACTTCGTCTTATATTACTCCGTTGGAGTGTTGATGCAGAGGCAAGTGAACGCCGTTTCTCCGAAATAATTGACTGGCGCGGCATCCGTTCCGTTGTCGCCGGTGTCTGCCTGCGATGGGTTTCAAGCGCGGTGCGGATGTTTCTCCTAACCGCTGTCCGTTCTCCTTGACGACTGTTCGCAGCCAAGCGGCTACGGCTATACTGTCGACGTGCTGTTTCATGCTGTGTACTCCACCGATTCAAACGCGTCCGTCGCTGGTAAACCTTTGGTGTGCCACGGTAGCGACCTTGGTAGGAACCGTAATACGGCGAATAACCGCGGTAGTAGGCACCTGAGTAATACCTACGGTAACGTCCAAGATACCCGCCATAATGCGAACGGATTGACATATAGTGGTGATCGTAGATAGGATAACTCCATCGGAGATAGTAGTCGTGGTCTGTCGCGTAATAGATGGGACCATCGTAAAAATAGAGGTAGGTGTAGCGATGCCACGGCCGCCAACGATAAGTCGGTGTATACCGCTGAATCACTTTAACCTTCGGTTGTCTCTGATAAGTAGATACCTCAAGATGTTCTACGTCAATCTGTTCGCCACCTTCTGCGACTATATGAAGTTCCATCCATCCATCTTTGATATGACCCACGGCAGGAATCTTAATGCGCTCGGAACGATTTTTTGCTCGCAGGACAAAGGTGTCACCATAGCGTGTTTCCTTAGCATTCTCGTCATGGTAACCTCGGCGCGTCACCTCGCGCTGGGTGTTACGAATCCAAACGCGTCCCGCAATGGGTTCTTCGTAGTCTTCAATCTCCAGGTGATGCGGTTCCCCTCGATATCTCACCAAAACTTCAATGTACTGTGTCCCTGCTGGAATTTCAAAGAGATATACCGCGCTGGCAATCGCAAATTCGTAGTTATTCGCGTTCTCGGCAGCATTTGCCCAAGCGGTGAGCCGGACACCGTCTTCAAAACGCGGACTGGCTGTAATTGTCGCATTCCCACGTTCTATCCATTCATCGACATCATTTGCAACGCGATGCTCTCGACTCAATCGGTCCGTGTAGTACTCATAATCCGCAGCGGCAGAGGTTAACAACCCAGCAATTGCAAAGCAACTGATGAGGCATACTGCACTTAAAATAGAAATACGGGTCTTCATGAGAATCCTCCTCCTATATTCATGTCCTTCATTTGGTATTACCAATAGGCTTTTACCCACCGAGCGCGGTAACGTATGCGTACCAAAGATAAACTATCTTAATCAAATTGCCATGAAAATAATACAATTTTCTTTAAGAATTGTCAAGGATTAATTAACGCCGTTCAATAGTTCAGACACCCTAATCACGACTCACCCTTTAAGAACCAACGGGCTTCTTAACATATTGGGAAAACTAAATGGTTTTAGTTTTTAGGTATCAGTTGAATACCTCTTTTTTTCGCATGTTCACGGGCGAGTGGCGTAATAATCGTTGGGTTTTCATAAACTAATTCTCGCACATCCGTATCCAGTTTTGAAATAGTCGCTGCGCTAATTAAAGTTTTTTCCACAACAGCACGCGAACCACTCATTTTTTCTATGACCGACTCGGCGATTTGGGTTATCGGTACCAATTGAACGCCGAGTTCAGACAAAGCGTTTACATAATCGTTTTCAAGTTTACTGAAAATAGGACCCGTTTTTACGGAAACTTCACTCTGATTAAGTGCGTCAGAGGCTGCTATAACCTTCTTTCCCTTAGAGAGTGCTTCGGACACCAGATAGGTACACGGTGTGTCCACTAACCTTAATGCAAGCTTCGCAGCCATCGGATACGAGAGGACAGGAAGCACAATTTGCTGATAAGTCTCCACAAGCGTTGTTATGTTACTTAGGGAATTCTCCTGCAAAACGTTCTCTTCACCAAATGCGACATGAATCGGTTCGAGGTTTGCAACCTTAGTCGCAAGATCAGACAAAATTATCGTAATTTTCCATCCATTTTGTCTGCAAGTCTGAAGCTGCTGGATTGCTTCATGTAACTCAAGTTGTGTTGCACCAAAAATAGCAAGTAGTCGTTTTTCGTGTGTAATTTGCGTGGAAACCGGCGTTTGCTCTTGCAGTACCCTCTCCACAATTCTCCTAATCTGGTCAATCAGCTCCTGATTCATACTGCCTCAAAATATTAGGAAACCCATACGTTTCAACCAGCATCGCGTACGATTTCAACGGGTTCACCGCCTTTTAAGCCTGCCGCATTGGAATCGTCAGTGTCTAAGTGCATCTGAAGCACATAATCTTCAGAAATTTTAGGACGGACATTTTCAAAGATTAAAGCGCGCTCACCACGGAAGCGTACCTTTAAAAGGTCGTCTTCGCGAATACCGAGCGCATTCGCATCCCCAGGGGTCATGTGGATGTGTCGTGTCGCACAGATTGCCCCTTCCTCTAAATAAATGCTTCCGGCGGGACCAACGAGGGTAATAGGGTCGGCACCGACAAGGTCACCTGAGTCTCGAATGGGCGGGTTTAATCCAAGCCGAATTGCTTCCGTTTGAGCGACTTCGACTTGGGAATAATCCCGTACGGGACCAAGGATACGAACCGCTTCAATAGCGCGCATCCGTTTCCCAACGACAGTTAGCGTCTCATTCGCAGCGAATGCTTCAGGTTGATAAAGTGGGGCGTAGACAGTAAGTTGATGTCCGGCACCGTATAGAATTTCGAGGTGCTCCTGTGTTACATGGGCATGTCGTGCTGAAACGCCAACCGGAATCTGCTGCCGCTGTGTAACAGCATCACACGCGCGATTTCCTGCATCACAAGTCCGTAAAGCACAACCGCTACATGCCTGGTCTGTCGTCAGTCTATTAACAACACGCTGGGTAATCAACTCAACAAGGGCGCGATCTGGCATCTATGTTCTGCCTTCTTGGTTAGGATATACTGAACGTCATGAAAAAAGGAACATCCAATGAATCCGAGGGCTACCTAATTTAAGACTTTGGCAACATAGTTTCAACTTCAGCGTGTGGCCGTGGAATCACATGAACTGAAACCACTTCGCCGACGCGCGCCGCAGCCTCGGCACCAACATCCGTTGCGGCTTTCACAGCACCAACATCGCCACGAACCATGACAGTCACGTAACCAGCACCAATTTGCTGATAACCAATCAGGTGAACATTTGCCGCTTTCACCATAGCATCGGCAGCTTCAATGCTCCCAACTAAGCCTCTCGTTTCTACTAAACCCAATGCCTCTCCGGTCATATTAATTCTGATGCCTCCTATTGAAAATTAATTGAAAATAAGATCGAGTTTTTAACTTCTGAGTCGTACAATAGAAGCAATTTTCTGATCGCGAATCCGCGCGCAAAAAAAGGGGAAATCAGGTGAAATGCTAAAATCTCACCCTGACCTCACCCTTATAGTATATCACAATTTCCTATTTTTTTCAAGAAAAAACTAAAAACGCGCTTATACGTTTCACGGACATCCGTCTCTGCCTTACTAACTTCGCCCAATTTTTCGTAAGCGAAGGCACGCCATAGATAAACCTGTGTGAGCGCATTCGGTTCACCTTGCCATGTGCGAATCGTTTCGGTCAAAAGTTCTACAGCGTTCCTGTAATCAGTAGTTGCTAATGCCTGTTCTCCCAAATGCACATAAACCTGGGCGCGGCTGATATAGGCACCAGCAAAGTACTGCTCCAAACTAATAGCTTGATTCAGGTCTGCCAAAGCGAGTCTTAAACGATCTTCGTCACTTTTGGTGGAAAGTCGTAGATAGGTATTACCACGTGCATAATAAGCCACAGCACTCGGTTGCCGCTTAATTACAGTACTATAGTCAGCAAACGCATTTTGAACATCGCCCTGTTCAAAATAGGTTTGTGCTCGCCTTTGCATGACGCTGGCGTTCCATCTTTTTTTCAGCGAGGCTGAGTAATCCGCAATGGCGTGTTGTCCGTCCCCTAACGCTCGGTACGCATCGCCGCGACTTGCGTACGCATCGGCGTGATACCGATTCAGGTCTAACGTTTGGGTGTAATCCGAGATAGCCGCTTTGTACTGTCCCACACGATAATGTGCCAGTCCACGCTTCACGTAGGCTTCAGCGTATTTGGGTTCAGTTTCAATGGCACGTGTAAACGCCGCTATTGCGTGTGGAATCTTCCATGTCCTCAACGATATTGTCCCTTCCCTTACGTCTGCTTGTGCCTGGGGTTTTGCCCCCTTTATCGCATCCCATGTTACGAAACGAGAAGCGAGGAGGATAGTAAGAATCAACACCGGGGTCATGATATAAACGAGTGGGCGCATGGTGAACGTCTTTCTGACGAAAATATCCGTTTAGTCGGATTTTGGCTTTCGAGTTTCGCTATAGAGATGATGGATATTTGTTCCTAACTTTAGAACATTTACAGACGGATACCTCTCTGCCAAGTCAATTTCAATATACGCCGGAATTCCAGGTCGACCGCTGTAGCCTGTCGAAAAAATGAGTTGGTTTTCACCGAACGTCGCTATACCATCTCTGATATTTTGACTTGGGAAATAGTGAATCGGGGTATGTCCAACAATAAGGAAAGTCCCGTGGATGGCTTCAAGGAAATTTTTAATATGCGTTAAGGTGTATCCGCCGCTCGAAGCGACCTCTGGACGATGCCAAAGGAGTTCCTCAAGGGTTTTCGGGTTCGGATCGATCAGATCGGCAAGGCTTGTAACAAAACGCGCGGGACCCGCATGGATACCGACGAATCCGTTTTTTCCAACGACCACCGTCGGAAGACCCATCAGAAATTCATAATGTGTGTCCGTCATTCTTTCAATAAAGTTAAACTGCTTATAATAGGAACCGAGAGGACTTTCATATAAAGCCCGAATAAAGTGTCTCTGGTTCTGTGCCGTCATCCCTTGCCTTTTGAGCATTGCGTATGCATCTGCGGCAGCAAATTCGTGATTTCCGCGGAGATAGATGAGTCTTTCACCCTTATCGCCAAGTTGTTTTTGGAGTTCCATAACTCGGTTAACGATGAGTGTATCCCCATAAGGCGGATGTCTCGGTTCATCGGGTTTATAATCAACCGCATCACCAAGTATCAATCCGTAAACGTCTTCGTCCGCTTGAATTCGTTCAACAAGTTTCGTGAGTTGTAACCATTGATAAAAATCGTCCCAATGTGCGTGCAGATCGGAAACAATATAGAGAGTGCCGTGGTCGGGGAGAACAACGACATGCCCGTCGCGCGTCAGTTGGTTAGGGTACTGCGAGAGGCGTGTGGTTTGGGCGGTCGCAGCGGAAGTGAAACAGATGAGGCAGAGTGCGGGGACGATTAGAGGGATGTTCATTGTTTTAAGTTCTGAAGAATGGGTCTATAGCGTCTTCTTGCTGCGCGAGTCTATTCAAGTGTCGGCGTCTACGATTCCAGCAAACGAGATAACCAATAAGGGCAAGTCCACCGAAACCTCCCCACAAGACATAGGAATTAGAAAAGAGGGATGCCCACTGATAACGTTCTGTCAGCGATTCGCGCCAGAGGGCATCGTATGTGGCGAGATCCCATCCAACGACAGTTTCAAAAGCCGTCCTAAAATTGCTGCCAGCGTGGAGTTCAGCAATCAGTGAAAACAGTACATCTCTACCTTTGACTTCAGCCAACCAACGGACGGTATCCTGACTTTCAGCATAAGCCAAGTCCGCACCGGCTTGCGTCCGTGGGAAACGCCGTTCCAGTTCATGAAGTGGTATAATAGATTTTGAGAAAATATGTTTTAGCAATGTTTCGTGTCGACTCGGCACCCACTCCTCAGCGAAATAAATTGCGATGCCTTCTATGAACCAGAGTGGGATTTCTCTGACGGCTTTACGTGTACATTGCCCAAAGAGGACATGTGCAATCTCATGACGTAGAACTTGCACTAACTGCAACTTCGCAAGGGCAATATGCTTCGGGTTTTGGATAACGATACGCCGACTCAACGGAAAGGCGCATCCAACCGCCCAGTCATGGATCGGCGCGTGAACGGAAGCCTGAAACTCCTTTTGTGTGTCGCACACCCAGATGTCAATCATTCCCGCCGGAATACGACTTGTCAACTGTGGCAATTCGGCATAGAAATCCTCCGCAATCTGAAGAATCGACGTTGGATCCGCTGTTCCTTTCTGATAGTAGACTCGGAAGTGTGGGCTTTCTACTGATTGCCAGGCTGCTGCTGAAAATATAGGCAATAGGAATAGGAGGAAAATAAGACTTTTCATATATCTACAAGCCCCATGCATGTTCCACCTAAGGGGCTGGGTCTACAACGGCACCCATAAACAATACCGTTTTTGTCTGATTATCACGAATTGCAAAGAAAAAGGGGCTGTCTACAACAAAAGGAATTGGTGGTGGTGGCACACTGTCAAAGCCACGAATCTCAACACTGGTTGCTGCTGCGGCTTCAGTCCCTTCTTCGTTAACTTCAACGAAGGTTTTATGGATAACTTCGTAAATATACAAATTAATCCAACGTGGGTCTGGAGGTGCCATCCGGCTGAAATTTGCAAGGTGTCGGTCAAACGCAACATCCATGCCGAGTACTTTCAGCGTGTCTTTAAGTTTCTTTCCATATTCCAACTTAAATTTGGGCATGACCAAGGACACGTCTTGTCCATGAAATCGGGACATCCAATTCTCCCAATTTTCGGCATTCAAGTTCTCTAAAAAAATGTTGAGATCGGATTCAGGGTCGGGCAGGAAAATATACATACGCATCTGCCCATCACCATAAGCGAGGCTAATCGCTTGAAAATTCTCCCCTCGGTAGTATGGATACCAACGCTGCTGTCTCATCATTGGCACCACTTTTACATCGCCATTTGCGAGATGGAAAGGATCCTCTCGTGTTTTTGATGGGTCAAACTCTCTCTGCCACGTCCCTTTGAAGTAGATGGCGTTAATTAGGAACAACACCGTGAAGCGGTCAATTGGATCGCCAACGATTTTTTTTATCTTACCCTTCGTATTGGTATCTACCCATTGATTAATTGTTTGTGAAGCACTCGGGTCGTCAAAATCCAGTGTTGAAATCTCCGCGCCGAAAAATTGGATGTTCCGATGCAGAAAATCCTGTTTGAATGGGACACCTTGACGCGCCCAGAGCGAGTTCGCAATCGTGAGTGTTACCTTCGGATCTGCTGTCAAAAGTGTCTGGCGCAATCCAGCATAGCCAATGTTAATCGCTTCGGAGTCTAATCCTTGCAGTTGCAATGTGTTGGTCATCGCCTGCTCGGTTTCGCCGGATGCGCCGTTCAGGGTCATTGCCAAGGCAACAGAGATACTGAACGGTGAGATAAAAATATTCTTATCCTGCTCAGTTTTACGGATTTCATCGAACAGGTTAAAACCAAATTTAGTATTCGCCGTGACGACACTGTTATCAATGGGACCAACTTCAAGTTTAACTTCCTTCTTGTCAAACATATCCGCACGAAACTCGTCACATCCGGCGAATAGTAGCAAAACCGAGCAGAAGAGTCCAATAAAAGTTATTGTCGCTGTCTGTTTTTTATCCATCTGTTCCCTGCTGTTTCAAGCGGCCACTTTGCGACTTTGATTGAAAGGTTTGTCCTTAATAGAGGTGAGCAACATAACTGCCATAGCCGTTGTAAATCTTCGTTGGATGTCTTTCATTACTTCCAATCATCCGTTCTTTGGCTTGCGACCAGCGTGGATGCGGCACATTGGGATTGACATTTGCCTCAAAGCCATACTCCCTCGGCGCGAGCGTATTCCAAAAAGTCCGTGGCTTCTGATCGGTCAACTCAATGCTAACAATGGACTTAATACTTTTAAATCCATATTTCCAAGGGACGATAAGCCGAATAGGTGCCCCGTGCTGCGGCGGCAAGACATGCCCATAAATTCCGACAGTGAGTAGCGTTAAGTCATTCATTGCCTCATCGAGCGTTAACCCTTCAAAGTAGGGCCACGGCAAGCGTGCATTGTGTTGCTCGGGTGCCATGTCGGGGTCCAAGAATGTAAGCATCCGGACATATTTGGCTTCAGCCTTAGGTTGAACTTTTTCAAGCAACGCTTTCATTGGGAAGCCGATCCACGGCACCACCATCGCCCACGCTTCAACACACCGAAGTCGGTAGATGCGTTCTTCGATCGGCATCTGTTTGATTAAGTCGTCCACGTCCAACGTCATCGGCTTTTCGACCAATCCCGATATTTCAACTTCCCATGGGCGTGTTCTGAATTTTTCCACTTTTTTCCAAACTGTGCTTTTCCTATTGGTAAATTCATAGTAATTGTTGTAGGTAGCGGCAACTATTTCATCAGTCATCTGCCGTTTTACAGTAAAGTTTGCATTATTTTCCGCAGCAAGTTTTTGTGCACGGAAAGGCTCTAACTGCTTTGCTACGCCTTTATTCTGCGCACACGCATTTGAACTCGAAAAGAGCAACGCGCCCGCACCTGCTATCCCCAAATCTTTGATGAATTTTCGGCGATTTATATAGTCTGATTCAGATGTCGCCTGATTTTCAGGGATTTCCCATCCCTTTGGAATTTTAATATACGCCATGAGATTTTCCTCCGTTGTGATAGTACCCAATGCCTATAGGAATCTTTTTGCTTGTAGACATTGTAAAAGAATAACATGCAACGGGAAAGAAAATCAATTGAAAATTTTTGTCTGAATCAGGATTTTCAGGATTAACGGTTCGGGGAGGGAAACCGTAGAGGGGCGATCCTCTACGGCTACTCTATCGAATTCGGAGAGTTATCACACGATTTCTGCACTTTTTTCTGCTAAAACTGTGTCCTTAAGTTATAAAAGAGACGACGGCATCGCCGAAACGGTGTCGAAGTCCCGCGCAAAAATTATTTGACAAAAACAAAAATACCTGATATAATTAACACTGTAAAGTTAAATAACTCTGTGAACCAATGGGTAGAAATATGAAATTAATAATCGCTGCTGTGTCAGGGGTCGCATTGTTGTGGGTTTTCTTCAAACCGCCCTTCGGAGAGAATATTGTTCACCTGAATACACATCAACGGATCGTCGCGCTCACCTTTGATGATGGACCGAGTCCGCCTTATACCCATCAGTTGCTTGATGTCCTCGCCAAACATGATGTCAAAGCCACGTTCTTTATGATCGGGAATCGGGTTGAACGGTATCCTGAAACGGTACGCCGCGTGATCGCTGAAGGACACCAAGTCGGTAACCATTCCTATAGCCATCCGGTACTGGGTTTGCTGCCGACCTCCTCTGTCCGGCGGGAAATTGAACGGACGGATGCACTGCTTCGCCACATCGGTGTAAAGGGTGAGATTGTGTTTCGGGCACCTATCTTAACAAGATTTCTGCCGGTGGCGTGGGTGCTCGCGAAACGGGACCGCGCACACATCAGCGGTAATGTATGGAGTTGGGATTGGACAACACAGAACCCCGACAAAATTACCAAAACGGTGTTGCGGAAGGTAAAGCCGGGTTCCATTATCATCTTACACGATGGGAAAGGCGTCTATGGGAACGCGACCCGTCTGGGCACCATAGCGGCAACAGACAGGATCATTACTGCGCTTAAACGAGACGGATACACGTTTGTACGGTTATCGGACATCCGCCATTATAGTAAAATCCGAAAATAAGTTTACATTTTGGAAAACCTGCGCCCTGCTTCATGAACCCTGTAGGAGGGAACTCCGATTCCCGACTCTTCTCCTAAGGATGTATAAGTAATTACGGGCTCTACTATAAAAGGGATTCGGTGTGTATATGACCCCTTTCTCCACCCAGAACTCTCGTCGTTATTTGAAGTTCTTACGATGTTTATCAAGTGTGTGGATTATTGCACTTACAGGCTGCAGTGCTAAATATTCTGCGCAGATGCCACTTGCGGAGCAGGACTCGATACGTCTTCAGGCAAAAGTAGCAGCGGCGACGGATGCCAAACGCGATATGGAGGTGCTGGCTTCTTTTGGAGCAGGCATGAGTGCGACTTTCGCCGCAGGGATGTGTGGTTTGATGACGGGATTCATTGCTGACGCAACGCTCGGACAGGGACAGGACGAGCTTTTTTATCTGACGGCTTCAATGAGTGCCGCGGGGGCCTTCAGTCTGTTGCTTCGATATTATATCCGTCCACCGAATCCGCCACCTGAGAGATTGATCGGAAAATCGGCTGAGTATGTCAAACTTTACGCCGATGCCTATCAGACGAGGATGCGATCGTCTCAAATGAAATCCGTTGCTGCGGGCTCTATTTTCGGGTGTGTGACCCTAACAGGGGGTATCGCTATTATTGCCTCTCATATAGAGGCAGAGCGGTGAGACTTCCCAGAGTGATAATTTTTCTCCTGTCTACCTTATCAGTCTGAAGTACCCAGTGTCCCTTTTTTCCGAAAATAGAATCCACCTCGTAGGGGTTGCTTGTCTCCAAGTTAATCCTGAGGTTGAAAAAGCATCTTCCACGGCAAACCCTCCGCCTTACGTTTCGCAGCATCGGTCAGCATCTCTTCCACAGTAAGCTTTGCCATATCCGATGCTTCTTTTCTTGACATACCCCAATTGACAACGCCATAAGAAACTAACATCGCTTTCTCTTTTTGGACCCACTCCGAACCGATCTCGTTCAGGATATCTTGTTTATGTGCTCGTAATTCTTGATACGCCATTTTGCTCCTTTTCAGGCGTGTCCCCTTTTAAGTTAGGACCTAAACTCTGCGGCTTGAAGTGTCAACGTTTATTTATGCCAAAAATCGGTAAAGTTAAGACGAGTGATGTTGCTCACATTCAACAGGCATCAAACACCCTCACGCGGCGTGCGGGTGTTTGTGATAAAATGCCCGATGCGGGCTCCGGCATTGGTGATAGCCTCAGCGTCATTCAGATGAACCGCTTCCGCCTTGCGCGTCCGGATCCCTCTTTTCACTCAACAAAGTCAAGGCTTTTTTCTGGATGTCCATTGCCACCTTCAACCGTCCAACGAGCTGCTCCAGTTCAGCGATTCGCTCCGTCGTCTCCTTGGACGGCTTATCCGCCGATTCAAACACAGACACCGCGTTTTCAAGGAACTGCTGTTTCCACGTGGAGAGTTGTTCTTCACTGAGGTTATGGCGGCGACACAGTTCCGCTTGGGAGCTTTCACCGCGGAGGATCTCAAGCACAATTTTCCCTTTAAACTCAGGGGTGAAGGTTCTTCGTTTTCGTTTCGCCATCGGAGGCTCCTTTCTGTGAGATTGTTATTATAGCACAATCTTGGTTTAGGGGGTGGCCCTAATTTCCGGTGGCAGTACACCATTATCAAGCACCAAACAGACACAGTTCGAAAAAAATCTGAATTTTCTCTCTGAATCAGGATTTAATTAGGTAAAATATTTTAAGCAAAACACCCTAAAAAGAGAGGAAAAATCATTGGCAACCCAATGGAATCTACGAAGCCCCTGGGCGTTTATCGTCGTTTTTCTCGCCGCACAACTTCCAGGGGACCTAAAAGCTGAAAATGAGGAAAAACCGTTTCACAAAACCGCAATCGCCGTTCGTATCAACGGCACACCCCCCCAGTTAGATGGTGTTTTAGATGACGAGGCATGGAAAGCCGCACCACTCCACGAGGCGTTTACACAACAAGATCCCGACGAAGGCAAACCCGCAACCGAACGCACTACGTTCCAAGTCGCCTATGATGACGAAGCCATCTACTTCGGGGTTGTCTGCTACGATAGTGAACCTGATAAGATTTTCTCCCGACTTGTTCGGCGTGACGACTACGTTACATCTGACAGAGTCGATGTGATCCTCGACCCACATTACAGTCGGCAAAATGCCCTCTGGTTCTCTGTCTATCCTTCAGGCTCAGTAACAGATGGAACTATTTCCAACGGAGGTTGGTGGGACAGTACTTGGAACGGTGTATGGGAAGTGAAAACAAAAATACACAAAAACGGCTGGGCAGCCGAATATAAAATTCCATATCACGTCCTACGCTTCGCACCAAAAGAAAAATACACTTGGGGACTTCAAGTCGCACGGAGTGTTAGCAGAAAAAAAGAATATACACTCTGGCGTTTCATTAAAAAAGACGATCCGGGTTGGGTATCTCGCTTTGGTGACCTCACAGGTATTGAGAACATCCATCCACCGCACCATCTGGAACTCATCCCCTACACCATGGGGCGGACAACACTTAACAACAAAAACGGTCTATGGGGGAACCTCGGCGGTGATGTACAATACGGCATTACCTCTGGCATATCGCTCAACGCCACAGTCAACCCCGATTTTGGGCAGGTAGAGGCAGATCCAGCCAGCCTAAACCTTTCTGCCTATGAGGAGTATTTTGAAGAACGCAGACCTTTCTTTGTCCAAGGTGCATCTATCTTTGGAAACACCGACTATAACTTCTTCTACTCCCGACGTATCGGACGGAAACCGAGTCATTTTGAACTTCCAGACGGCGCTACAGAACTCAGCCGTCCAGAAGCCACAACAATCCTCGGTGCTGCCAAGATCGTCGGGAAAACCAACAGCAGAACCTCCTTCGGTATCATGGAAGCTGTCACTGCACGTGAATACGCCTAAATCGAGAAGGCAGGCACCCGTCGCGATGCCCTTGTCGAACCCCTAACCAACTATTTCACTGGCAGGGTCAAGCAAGACATATTAGACAACTCTTACATTGGGCTGATAACGACCGCCGTCAATCGCCATAGTTCAAATTCTGCCTATGTCGGAGGGCTGGATTGGGATCTGAGGTTCGCCAAGGAACGCTACCAGATCAGCGGGACAATAGCAGGCAGTCAGGCAGGAAAACGCGATGAACCCAAGACTGGCTACCTCACCCACCTCGAATTCGACAAACAGGGCGGTTGGCTGAGACTTGACACCGATTTTAGAGTCCTCTCGCCAGACTTAGAAATAAACGACCTTGGCTACAGGCGTCGCGCCGACATGATTGAGTGGAATTACGACCTCACTGCACGAAAGAATAATCCCTTTAGTATCTTCCGACGCGTCATTTTCGGGCTCTACGGCTGGCGGACATGGAACTATGACCGGGTGAGTATCAGCCGCTACTCCGAAATCTGGACAAATGGACGCCTGAAGAACTATTGGGACTATGACCTCTGGGTTGGACGCACCTTAGCGTCCTTTAATGATGATGATGTTCGCCGCGGTGGCACACTCATCAAGAACCCTCCAGGTTGGTGGATCTTTACGCGGCTGAGAACCGACAGCCGCAAACTGCTCCAACTCCAACTGAATCCAATTTTCTCGTGGAATGACGACAGACACACCTATGATTACGATGTAAGCCTCCGGCTCCGTATTCGGGTCGCATCCAACATCGAGATAAGCTTCGGTCCAAGTTATGAGTATCAGGTGCGAGATGCCCAATGGATCGATATGGTTGAAGAGAACATCAACGGACACGTCAAAAAACACTATGTCTACGGAGAACTCGAAAATCGCACCTTCGACTTCACCACCCGCGCAAATATCAGTTTTACACCAACGATGAGTCTCCAATTCTACGTGCAACCCTTTATTACCATCGGAGACTACACCAACTTTAAAGAGTTGATTGAGCCAAAATCCTATCAGTTCAAGCCGTATGCCCTGAACGAAAACCGAGACTTCCATCGGCGGTCTCTACGAGGCAACACCGTCCTTCGTTGGGAGTTTCGACCCGGCAGCACACTTTTTGTCGTCTGGACGCAATCCCGCGAAGCCCATCTGGAGCAGATTAAAGAAGCAGATTTAGAGTTCCGTCCCTTCCAACGCCTGCAAAGCAGCTTCACAGATGCCGGAAAAAACATCTTCCTCATCAAGTGTCGGTACTGGTTTGGAGTGTAACAGCCTAAAAAGATTATACGGAAAATCTAATCCGATTGTATTGTAGTAGGGTAGCGCAGGACGTTCACACGTCCCGTGCCCCCTCCAAACCATGCGTGCCACTTTCACCGCACATGGAGACCTTCCAGTTTCATGTGGCGATAAACGCTTTAGGTCGTAAGACCACTATTACTTCATTCATTATTCGTTAAAACGCACTCATAATCTTGGTTTAGAGAGTGCCCCGAATTTCCGATGGCAGTACAAGGACTCATCGGAAGTTGTTATGTGTGATTTGACATATTTTTTTCAAAGGTGCTATAATTTCTTGCATGTGTGATACTGACCACGAAAAATGATCCTCTGTATTTACCGTTCGCGATGCTGAAAATGCCATGATGACCTTCATGGTATTTGCGATTGCGACTGTTGTAGATGTTTTCTACACGAGATTGTTTTAAAGCGGAATAGTATCACGGACGGGCTTTATGCTGTTATGCATAATGTCTCGGAAATTCTGTCGGCAGCCACACTCTTGACGCTTATTGACGAAGGGATTGATATTATGTTTCTTAGACGCACGAGAGAAGAACGCAGAAAACAACGCGAAGAAGGCTATCAGCAAGGGATTCAAGAGTTTTCGGAATGGAATACCCGACGACTTGAAGCCGAAGCGCGTGGGGAAGCATTTACAGAGCCGCCACTTGGAAAAGATACCGTAAAACCTCAAAAGAAAAAACGGTTCATTTTCTTTTAGTCAAGTGCCGAGTCTATGCAAACTGAAATTCTGCTTGAACGTAGTTGTCCGTTTGGACCGGCTCATTCCCTTCTGATTTGATGATCTGATACGCATACCCAAGTGTATGATTGTTTCCGAAGTGTCCATCAAGCAGAAAGTACCGAAGAGGAGATAGATAGTGTTAAAGTTTAGGTTGATCGTCACGATAGTTTTTGTTTCGTTGTTTTTAGGTTGCGGACCCAGTAAACTTGAACAGACAGTTGCCGAGGGAAACCGCAAATTGGAGGAACGACGAGAGCGGGATCGTATAAAAGCCGAGATGGAGAGTGCCGCAGCAGAGAAACGTTGGCAGCAGACGCTTGCGGAAATGAACCGTAAACGGGAAGCGGAGGCTGAACTATCACGACTACAGGCAGAATACGATTATGAATTATCACGATTAGATGCAGAGAATCGTAAACTTGAGATTAAGAATGAACTCCGTAAAGCCGAGATTACGTCTGAAAAAGAAATCCGTATCACCGAAATTGCGTCCCAGGCCGAAATTAAGAAATATCAAATTCAGGCGTATGAAAGGATCGCTACAGAAGAAATTAATGCTCAAGCGAATCTCGAGGAAGCAACGCTGCTTTCAAGAGTCGGTGTAGAACAAGCTCGGATGCAAGCGTTAATTGGAGCCGTCCAGATGCGACTGGAGAGCAAAACGAAATCTGAGGAGATTGAAGCTGCCAGACAAATTGAAATCGCGAACAGCATTGCATCCGCTGAAATTGCTCGCGCTGAAACGATTCGCGCTAAAAACGCTGGTGTTGAAGAAACGGCACGTGTTGAGGCGGCAGCTGCGGTTGCAATTGTCGATAGAATAAGCCGTGCAAAAACCGAAGAAGAGTTGATAAAATATGCGGCAACGGTTGCAGTTTTTAGTCAGTTTGTTCCGCAAGGATACTATGATGCCGATGGTTACTTTATTCAGACAAACTAAGTTTTTGCGAATTCGCAACACATTGGAAACGGATGGTAAGATGTCTGTAAGTTCTTTGCCAACGACTAAGGATATTGAGCCTGTTATCCTTGAGATTCTCTCTGATCGAGAGAATCATGAATTGCAAGATATAGTTGCTGAGTGTGCGAATTGTTTTAATCTTACAAAGAAGGTTCTTCGTGAATTGTACTGCCATCGGAAATTTGGGCCACTGTCGATTTCAAGCTCACGTTAATCACGTCCTGTTCCTCCTGCGATTAGTTATTAGGATAAATCCAGACTTTGAGTGCTTTCTCTGCAAACTCCTCTGCTCTCATCTGGATAGCAGTTTCATCCCACTGTTTTGCTTGCACCAAACTCACATTCAAACGCAAACCTCCATCACGAAACCCCCCGGGTTTAAGCTCTTTTTTCTCAGAGAAGGAACGATCGCCCAACTCCGAATTGTATCCGGTGAGGGTGAGATTCCCAACTGTGTGAAGATATTTTTCCTGTGCCTCTTTCCAATTCTCGCCCAACTCCTGTTTCCATTCATCAGACAGATCAGGATTTTGTGGCATCACATGTTCTACCGTATAATTCTCAATACAAATAGGTTGTTTATTCCCGTGGTTCTCCAATTTGCGTAACAAATATTGGCACCTTATGGGATTATTATACACACCTTTAACCAGAAGTGCTTGTTTGAATTCAGCGTCTAAAGGATAGCGGTATCTATCAGATTGCTGTGCTAGTAGTCTGTCACAATTAGTTTGAGAGTTAATCTAAAATCTGGTATCCTGAGGCTCCAGTCAATCACTGCTATAACTTGGAGACACTTATGCCTGCGAAACGATACCCCGTCCTACTTGACCGGTGCCAACGTGATTATCTTCTTGATTTGATCGCTTCGGGCACCGAGTCGGCCCGAAAATTGACCCGGAGCAGGATCTTATTGAAAGCTGATGAAGGCGAGCTGGGTCCCGCCTACGCTGATAAGCAGATAAAAGAAGCGGTTGAAGTCTCAATCCCCACTATTGAGAGAACCCGTAAAACTTTTGCCCTTGAAGGCCTCACAGCTGCCCTGACGCCTAAAAAGCGTTCAAAGCCGCCAAGACCGCAAAAGTTTGATGGGGAGAAAGAGGCCCATCTGATCGCTTTAGCGTGTTCGCCAGCCCCGGAAGGGTTCTCAAGATGGACGCTGCGGCTGTTAGCTGAAAAAATGGTAGAGTTGAACCATGTTTCGAGTGTTTGTCATGAAACGATAAGACGGACGCTAAAAAAAACGCACTTCGACCTTGGTTAAAGCAGCAATGGTGTATTCCGCCGAAAGCCTCGGCGGGATTCGTCGCTGCGATGGAAGATGTCTTAGACCTTTATCATCGTCCCGAAGCCGCTGCGTATCCTTTGGTGTGTGTTGATGAAACGAGTAAACAACACCTCCAAGAAACTCGCCACCCTTTGCCGGTCAGCGAAGGCACCGCGAGTCGATATGATTCTGAATACAAGCGTAATGGCGTCAGCAATCTGTTTATGATTTTCGCACCCCTTCAGGGGTTTCGGCATGTTGAAGTCACGGATCAACGAACAAGCCTTGATTTTGCGCACATCTGTCGAGATCTCGTGGATGTTCATTTCCGAGATGCCGAAAAGATCCTGCTGGTGTGCGACAATCTCAATACGCATAAGCCAGCTTCGGTGTATAAAGCGTTTCATCCCGATGAAGCCCGGCGTATTGCTGAAAAGATTGAGTTTCACTATACGCCGAAGCACGGGAGTTGGTTGAACATGGCGGAGATTGAACTCTCCGTACTCTCTCGGCAGTGTCTTTCAAGGCGGATCGCCGATCAAGCCACCTTAAAGCATGAGATCCAGATGTGGCAAGACCGAAGAAATCAGCAACGTGCGACTCTCCAATGGCAGTTTACAACTCACGACGCACGCATCAAACTTAAAACGCTATACCCAGCAGTTTAGATGTGACAGACTACTAGATCCAAGAAAGCCTTTGTCAAACTTTCAAGGGAATAGTCGGTTTTGGAATCCCAATGCTTTAGCTTTGGGAGGAAAAACCGCTATTGTGAATTAGACCAACCCTTCACAAAAGATTTGACTTATGGTCTAAAATGTGGTATAATTAGTATATCAGGTTGGCAAGCATTACGAGCATAGTCGCAAGGCTATGTGCTTGCCTCCCACTCGTAAGGGGATAAACGCCTGATACCTGATAGTCCATGAGATTAACATTTATATATCCTATGTATCCGACACAGGTAAAAGAAAGAATATTAGAAAAGTGGTTTGTCCATCTGTGTGACCTCCAGAACTCTGCCCGGCATGATCGACTCGTTGCGTCTGAGACGGAAGGTGCTTTTGTGTCGCTCTCTGACCAGCAGACCCTTCTCACCGCAGCGCGTGAGGAATATGATGACTTCCGCGAAGTTCCCCAAGATTTTCAGAACCATGCGCTCCGCAGAAACGATAAAGCGTTTACGGCTTTCCGCAACCGTTGTAAAGAGGGTGCAGCGAAAAAAGGTTACCCTCGCTATAAAAAGCGTGTGCGTTCTCTGACGTGGAGTCTCCGCAAATATACCAAAGTGGTTCGTAAAAAGACCAAAGACACTGACAAACAGACGAGACGCGTCCGTGAGAATCCAATCATAGAGACCGATTTTAGACACAATCGCTTAAAAGTGCCGAAGTTAGGCGCAGTCAAGATACGCATGCACCGCCCGTTACAAGGCGACCCGAAAGAAGTTACGATCGTCAAGAAAGCCTCGGGGTGGTATGCCCATATTGTTTGTGAGATACCCGATACGCCGAAAGTTGAACCGACTGCTGCTGTTGCGGTTGACGTTGGCACGACCCACTACCTGACCACTTCTGAAGGCGAAAAAGAGGACAACCCGCGCTGGTATCGTCAAGCAGAAGGCTTACTCCGAAAACACTCTAAAGACCTTTCGCGTAAGAAAAAAGGCAGCCAGCGTTGGCGAAAACAACAACAGAAACTCGCAGTGCATCATGAACGAACTGCCAACAAACGCAAAGACTTTATCGGGAAACTTGTTTACAAACTCTACCACCACAGAGAAAACAATGTCTTAGTGGCAGAGGACTTACGCGTATCTAACATGGTAAAGAACAAACACCTTAGCAAGAGTATCAGCGATGCGTCTTGGGCAACCTTCTTTGAGTGGGCTGGAAACATAGCCGAAAGAGACGGTTTCCACTTCCACCAAGTTGATCCCAAGAATACCTCGCAGACTTGCTCCGCTTGTGGTGAGAAATCGCAAAGGAAACTTTCTCTTGCGATACGAACCTTTGATTGTCAGTCTTGTGGCGTGTCTTTAGACCGAGACCATAACGCCGCATTAAACATACTCTTTAGGGCGGCTTGCGCCCATCGTGGAGAGCGTTGGGTTACCGACCTCTATGAAACGAGAAACAAGAACGAAGCACGAGACGCGGGCTTTGGGAATGCTAAACAATTGTTGTTTAGCGATCTCTTAACAAGCCCAAGTCTTTAGGCTTGGGTACATTGACTAACCCGTGCAGACTCCACACTCACAAACCACTCTCTATGCATCTGAAATGCGATAGATGTTGTACGGAAGCTGGCAGAAAGTGATACCCATGTCCGTCAACTCCTTCTGACTGACGAATTTCTGCGGGGCATAGACATACGCCTTTTGACCCGTTTCTTTGCACACTTTAGCAATCCGCTCGGCACGCACCCCATCTAACGCAGACGCAGTGCTCTCCAGAAAATCCAATGACGGTTCATAGATGAGATAGAAACGGATGTCGTTCGTTTCGCCGAAGTAGTAATCTTCCTGTTTTCTATCAGCGGTTAACGCGCAACCCATTGCGGTATAAGCGATATAGTCGGCTAAGGTTTCGTAGGTGGGGAGATTCTCGCCGGTGAGCATGCCTTCCTCATCAATCGGTTCGCCGAGGGTGCAATAGGTAAAGGAGCCACCGAGACCCTCTCGGAGGGTCTCGTCTGTTGCATTTTCAACGCCATTGCTGACGCGTCGGACGCGTTCGGCGGTGATCGTATCTGCATAGTCCTCACATTCAATGAGGATAAACTTCCGGTTCCCGCCATCCTTTTTGTTGAGTGTGAGGACAGCGTGGGCAGTGGTGCCGCTACCAGCGAAAGCATCAAGGATAATATCGTTTTTATCGGTAGATACTCTGATTATTTTTTGAATTAAATCTGTCGGTTTTGGTGTCGGAAAAAGTTGACCGCGTCCAAAAATACCGATAAGCTCCTTAGTACCATCGGTAGCAGTTCCAACATCACTCCATATCGTAAAAATGTTGACCCCTTTTTCACGTGCTTCACTGAGAAACCTCTTATATTGAGGTTTAGAAGTCCCCCGCTTTCCGAAGAGAATGCGTTTTTCTTTTATAGTAAAGCCCTTAAATAAGTTGACAGGTTCTGAGATTTATGCGATACTTTCGTCTTATGAGTTATTCATCAGATTTACGCAAATGCGTGCTTGACTTTATTAGTAAGGGTGGCAGTAAAGCAGAAGCTTCGCGAAGGTTTTCGGTCTCTCGGACGTGTATTTATACGTGGCTGAATGCTCAAGACCCGTTGAGGTGTGAAAAGCCGGGTCCCCGAGGTCCCCGAACCCTTGATTATGATGCCCTGCGGCAACATGTCTGCGATTTTCCCGATGCCACTCAAAAGGAGCGTGCCGCCCATTTCGGTGTCTCCAGACACGGTATCTACTATGCGCTTGGCAAACTCAATATCACGCGAAAAAAAAGACCCGCACCTATAAAGAACAATGTCCTATGAAACGAGATGCTTATCTCTCAGCACTTGAGCAAGAAACCCAGGGCGGTGGCAAAGTGCCGGTTTATCTCGATGAGACGGGTTTCAGCGAAACGACTTTTCGCGAGTATGCTTATGCCCCCAAAGGGATGGGTGTCGCTGCGAAAGTGCCAAGCAACCGATATACAAGCACGACGTTGATTGCGGCACGGTTTGAGGCAGGTTTCAGGGTGCCTGTGCTTTTCGAGGGCAGTTGTGATGCGATTGCGTTCAACACATGGCTCTCGGAGATGTTGTGTCCTTTGCTCAACAACAAGCACGTTGTGATTTTGGATAATGCCTCCTTCCACAAAGGTTGGCAAACTGCGGATTTGATCGCAGCGACAGGAGCGAGTTTGTTATTTCTGCCACCCTACTCACCGGAGTTGAACCCCATTGAGAAGGATTTCGCTATTATCAAACGCATCCGTCAATACAACGCTGAGAAATCCATTGATGAAATTATAAAAATGTATAATTAATTACGGGCTTTACTATAACGCAATATCGTATTTATCTTTAGAGAACCGCCAATGTCTACCAGTAGGAGGAAGATGTATTTTACCAGTATTGGGATTGATAATTTTGTATGTCAAATTTTCTCTAACGTTGGGAGCATCCATTGGATCCGCGACCCAGGGACCCCGAGGATCGTTATCAGGATTAGAGAACTTGCTTTCATCAACGTCCCCAGCATTGAAGGA
Source organism: Candidatus Poribacteria bacterium (assembly GCA_965232545.1). GTDB lineage: Bacteria > Poribacteria > WGA-4E > WGA-4E > WGA-3G > WGA-3G. The sequence continues at coordinate 3,321,970 of OZ246979.1, read as the reverse complement.
AAAGGAGGACCTCTCAAACGCATAGCAAAGGATGTGGTTATGAGAAAGTGAAACATCTATATCATTCTGGCTGGATTTTCTGTGATGCCACACAATATTAGCAACAAAGTTGCTTTTTCCAAAGATCTCATCCATCAGCATTCGCAAGCGATGCACTTCATTATCGTCAATGGAGATGAAAATCACACCATCATTGGACAGTAACTCCTGTAACAAATGGAGCCGAGGCCACATCATACATAACCATTTATCGTGGCGTTCTAAATCCTCAACGTCAACCGGACTGTGTTTCGCAAGCCACGCTTGCATCATCGGACTGTTGACCTTGTCGTTGTAGACCCAGTTTTCGTTGCCGGTGTTATAGGGCGGATCGATGTAGATACACTTGACTTTACCGGCATATTTCGGGAGAAGTGCCTTCAGCACGTGTAGGTTGTCGCCGTGAAGAATCAGGTTATCCTCCAACGGAGATTTGCGAGGAGATAGATCCATGTTTAGCGATTTCTTCTTGTCTATCTGGAGTGTCCGGACAGGGACGGTAAGGTGGTATCCGTAAATGAACTGTTTACCTTTGAAATCAAGCGTGGGCATAAGGATTCCTAAAAAAGATTATAACATATCATATTATAGCATAATATACCATTATTATGCATAATTATGAAATAAAAACGCATATAATAGCATAAAGACGCATAAATATCACTTACACCTATTTTTTATCGGAGTCGTGTTGTGAAAGGTATTTGTGGAAATCTGATTTTTCTTGCAACTTTTTTAGATATAGGTGTATAATGTCCTAAAGTGTTTTTTCGGTTTCCACTTTCTGACGAAAATAGCGGAGTTATTTGAACAGTGTTACGAAAACATCGGCAAATTCTCATTTTACTTGCGGGACTCTTGTACGTGTATTCGGTGTGCCCGTTTCTATGTGCAACTTTGGAACAGAAGTCTTGCCATAGCGTCCCTCAAACGGTCTTGGGCGGAGATACCGAAACCCGATCAACCTGCTGTCAAGTCACTAAAACGGGCACAGCGGGTAATGCCGATGCTCCATCAGAAAGCGATAATCCGTGTTGTTCAAAAGACTTAGAACTTGTTCTTCCAGACGATAGATACAATACCCACGAATCCCGTGAGTCGATTGAGCAGTCTCTCGTCTCAGTGCTTCCTATCTCAGCAACTTTACCTATTACACCGTGGGAATCGTTCAAAAATTCCCCCGCGCCTTTAACCTCCACATTTTTCCCCGATCACGCTCTATCCCATAGAGGCCCCCCATTTACCCAGTGCTAAGCGAATTCCACAAAAGTCGCTTAGGCACGCGCCTATTCCTTGATCCCATTACTTTTTCATAGCGTTTTCCCGAGATTTCTTTTCATGAAGGTTTGCAAGGAGAACTCTTCAGGACTTCCGCAATATTGGTAGAAATCAAGGGATTCTCGACCTATCGTCTTATGGAATCTTGGCGTAAACTGGATTCACCCAATTTTCATAGCAATTTTCATAGCAGCCTTCATAGCAACAGGAAACGAAAACCGTCTAAAACCCAAGTGGGGTATGGGTTTATCGCTTTTTGCCAAACCCAGTGATTTTCGATTTTGCTATGAAAACTGTGAAATTATTCTGTTTTGTGCGTAAACCCTACTCCTTAATAGACCTGTAGCGCAGGGCGTGTCTCGCCACGCTACACTACTTTATCAAATGAGAAAAATCACAATTATGAAAATCCGTTTGTTTTTATGCGCGATGTTGTTCAATTGGATGTTTATTTCTTTCGGGTTCACACAAGAAAGTTGTCCCGCTTGAAGTAATCCCGTCTTACCGCCCAGCGGTCTGATGAATGAAGTCAGTTTGGCTTCACAAGAGATAGATCAGTTTCGAGTAAATATCAATATGTTAGTGTCCCCAGATGCACAAGGTGGGCATCTTGAATCAAGAGGGCTCTCACCAACAGGTGAAATTATCGACGCGCCTTTACATAGACACCATGTGGCGTTGAGCACTTACCGGATTGATGTTGGATTGCAATACTTGCTGAACGACCAGTGGACACTGCAGGCAAACGTTCCGTATGCAGTCAGAAACCAGGACGCAAGTATTGAGTGGATTGATCCGGTGAGTCCTGAAGATGAGGATGCCATTTTGCGGAGTCGGGATATTCATCATCGAGATGAAACCTATACCGGACTTTCGGATCTGGATCTGTTCTTAGGCTACAAAGCTCGTGGACTCTTTAAAACTGGGGACGTATTATTTGCTCGGTTCGGCACAACGGTTCCGACCGGTAGAACCGAGGAAAACCCGTGGGAACTTGGAGATGCAGGCATTGCACATCTCCATATTCAGTTCGGGACCGGCACCTTTAACCCGAGTGCAAGTTTGCAGTACAACCTACCTCTCTACCGAGGTCTGAATATCACGGCTTCCGCACGTGGAACGTTTCCGTTCTATGAGAACAGCAAGACTTATCAAGGCTCAACAGAGTTAACTTACACGGCTGGTTTTACATACCGCCTTTCCGATTGGCTTTCATTTAACGGAAACTATCTCGGATTTTATCAAACTTCTGCCTCTTGGGCTGGAGAGCGTGATATAAACACCGGGATGCGTTACAGTATGGCGGCACTGGGCATGTCCTTGGCGGCACTGGACGGTATTTTTGTGTCTGTCAACGTCATGTTCCCGTTGACGCAGGAAACCCTTTACGATGAAAGTGACGCGATTGAATTTGGCAATTTGGTCTCTTTGACCACAACCTATTCATTTTAATTTAAAGGAGAAAAAAATGAAAATGAAAATGACGCGACGCATCGTCGCCTCTTTCTTGGCAGTCTTGGCTGTGCTACTGTTTTCGATCTTTTCGCTGAATGCGGAGGAGGCACACAAAGCGCATAAAGCCGGGTCCCACGGTGATCACATGATGGGCGATGGCGAAAAAGTGCGGTGTGCAATTGATGGCATGATGATGAAGCCTTCGGCGATGGTCAAAGTCGAACAGGACGGAAAAGCCTATTATTTCTGCAACGACATGCAGGCGGAGATGTTCAAGGCGAATCCGGACAAGTACCTCCAGACAGTTTCAGTGGGAAATTTGACATTCGATCTCAATGTGATAACGACAGAGGCGTACAAGATGATGATGTCTCACATGGGAATGGGAGGCATGATAAAAGCCGACGAGATTAAGGGAAAAACGCACTATTTCAGTATATACCCGACGCAAGAGCATGGAGAGATTGCGTTAGGTGATGTTAAACTCGCCATTCAGGTTACCAATACTGAAGGGGAAACGAAGATGGCATTACTGAAATATAGCAAGATGACGCGTACCTACCAAGGCTTTATTACTATGCCAACAGGTACAGAACATGAGGTTCGCGTTCGCGTGACAAGCCCAGCTGTCAAGATTTCGCTTTAAGATGGTTGTCGGTTGTCGGTTATCAGTTATCGGTTAAAGAGGGGCTGATTTAACTAAACCCTCTCTTAACTGACGACTGACAACTGATAACTATTAACAAGGAGACGATAATGCGTACAGTCAGTTTACGCCATCAAACGACAGCAATTGTTATCGGCGGTATGCTGCTATTGAGCATTCTGGTGCAAACGGAAGCATACGGGATGACGCAGACAGCAGCAATCCGGGAGCAAATTGATGTGTCAACTCTATTTGCTGAAACCCTTGAACTATCGAGTTTAATTCGGGTTGCTGTTGACCGGAATCCTAAAGTTAGTGCCGCGAAGGCACGGTGGCAGGCGACAATTGAACAATACCCGCAAGTGACAGCATTGCCCGATCCGATGTTCATGTACGGCTACTTCTTGCGAAACGTGGAAACGCGGGTCGGACCTCAACGCCATCGGGTTAGTTTTTCACAAGCATTTCCATACCCGGGGACCCTTGATGCAGCCGGAGAAGTTGTCAAAAAGGCGATTGAGATTGAACGTGTGAAGCATGAACAGGTGATACGTGATCTCATCGTTGACCTGAAACTGAGTTACCATGAATTGGCGTATCTTCAGCGGGCGGTCGAGTTGACGCAGCAAAATCATCAACTGGTAGCCTCTATTCTCACGATTGCCACTGCACGTTATGCCGAAGGGAAAACAGCACTCAATGATGTGTTGAAGGCACAGAGCCAACTGGCTCAGTTGGAATATGATCTTGTCCTGTTGGAGGAATTACAGCGCGTTGAACATGCAAACATCAAGGGAATCCTGTCTGTTCCTTCAACAACGCCGCTTGGGGCGACGGTGCCTGTTGCTTACGAGCCGCTTGATGTAGAATTGACTGATATAGAGAAACAGGCATTATCAAAGCGACAGGAGTTGCGAATTGCGGAGTTAAGCGTTAAAAAAGCCGCCCAACGGATTGCGCTTGCCGAACTCCAAACCAAGCCCATGCTTAAGTTTGACTTAATGACAATAGAAACGGGTGAAGCCTTGATGTTAGACGCACCCGGCAGTGGTAAAAACCCGTTTAGTATCGGTTTTGGGGTGACAATTCCGTGGTCAAGCTTAAAGAATAGTAGCAAAATTCGCGAGGCACAGCAAAATCATGAGGTCGTCACAGCGAACGAGCGCGCCTTGGAGGATCAAACAAAGGTTGCCCTCCGGAAAGTTTACTTTCGTCTGGAGAATGCGCGACGGCTTGTCGAACTCTATGAAACTACACTCATTCCGCAAGCAGGTGCTGCTGTTGAGGTCGCTGAGACGTGGCATCAGGAAGGTCCCAAAAGTATTGCAGGATTTCTTGAGACACAGAGTGTTTGGTTGAATTTTAATCTCGCTCGACTGCGTGCCATTGCAGACTATCAACAGAACGTAGCACGGTTAGAGAAACTCGTTGGGGGAAAGATTGATGATTCGCACATTGAATAGTTATCGGTTATCAGTTTTCAGTAAAATCGGTCTCATAATGCTCACTGTTTTGGTAGGTGGGTGTGCCAGCCATCGACTCGAGACCTACCAAGAGTTGCGTAGTGCTGAGATACAACAATCCCCATATTACTATACAGAAGTCGAAAAAAAGGTGCCCGAGACTGAAATTGATCCAATTGTGGAATCAGACCAATTTCTCAGCGAAATTGAAGCGAAGGTGTTGAAGTACCAGAAACAGTGGAAAGCTCAATTGGAAAGCGAAACACCGATGCCAAATCTGTTTTACGATCTTTCGACAGACGCCATGAAGGCACATCGGGAATTGGCAGCGTCACCTGAAGAAGCAAGAGCCCGGCTTGCGCAACCTATTGCATTAGAACTCCTTGTGGCACTTGGATACGAATGGAGTCCGGGGTTAAAATCTGCCCGTGAAAAAATTCGGGCAGTGCTGGAGCAATATCCGCAAGCCGTCTACTTAGAGAATGTGTTACGTCAGTATAACGCTTTCACAAAACAACTTGATACGAAGGTTGGACCGATGCGCCATAAAGAGATGATGGCAATGGAGTTTCCGTTTCCAGATACCTTAGCGTTGAAGGGACAAATCATCACTGAAGATGTCCTAATTGCCCAAAAAGAATTTGAAATTGCCGTACGAGATCTGGTGACCGAGATCAAGTTGGCTTACTACGATTATCTTTTTGTCGTTGAGGCGACCCATATTAACGAAGAAAATCAGAAATTACTGCAGCAGATGATTGCTATTGCCCAGGCGAAGTTCCGCGTCGGACAAGGCAAATATTCGAACGTCATTATGGCACAGGTGGAGTTATCAAAGTTAGCAAACGTGATTATTACGCTTGAACAACAGCGGGAAACTATCATTGCGCGTCTTAATACGTTATTGAACGCTTCAGCAGATGTGCCGTTAGGAATTCCTGTGCCACTTGAAGAGGAACGTGTTGTATCTACTTTGCCTGAGTTGTATGCGTTAGCAGCGCAGAAACGTCAAGAAATCCAAAAACAGAAGTTGGTAATTAGTAAAATGGGCTTGGCTGTGGAAATGGCAAAACAGATGACCTACCCTGACCCGACCCTCGGTGCAAGTTATTTTGAAAACCGGAGCATGCCAGACTTAAAACACACACAAAGAATGCCGATGACTTTTATGACGCAACGCACATTAAATCCGACACATACAGCGTGGTTCGGCCACCGAAACTCATACATCCATGAAGTGAATGTAAAAATTGAAGCGATGGAGCATCGGATCGAAGAACTTGAAAGCAAAATCCATTTTGTTGTAAAAAAGCATCATTTTGGAATGGAAACGGCAAATCGGAGTATTCGTCTTTACCGCCAGACGCTCCTTCCGCAAGCACAGCAAGCGTTGGATGCCGCGAATACAGCCTATCAAGCAGCGCAAATTGACTTTTTGAGTTTTCTTGATGCCCAGCGCACGCTATTAAATTTGAGAATTGAAGAGCAGCGAGCATTGCGTGATTATCGCCATCATCTTGCGCAGTTGGAACAAGCAGTTGGCATGATATTGCCCAAACAACCCCTATAGACATTGCACCCCGCGGAGGTGCTTAAAAGGAGTTCACAAAATGTCTAAAAATTTCTGCCTCGCCACCACACTGATAATTACTTTGCTTTTTATATTCGGCTGTAATCAGCAAGAGAAAGCTGAGATGGAGCATCATGTCAGTGAAAAACGTGAAACATTATCAGGGGACACATCAGGCATGGATGAACACGCCGATCATGCACCAGCTGAAAAACTTGAAACAACATCGGAGGAGAACACCGGAGGCATGGATGAACACGCGGGTCATGCAGAAATGGCGATGTCTACTGACGATGGAAAACAGATTCGTTTCTGGACGTGTGTTATGCATCCGACGGTCAAAATGTCGGAACCTGGCAGTTGTCCAGTTTGTAAGATGGATCTGATTCCTATTTACGAAGGGTCAGGACTGGAACTCACTGAACAACAGAAAGCACTGATTCCAGTGCGTACTGAACCTGTTGTCTTCCGCGAAGTTGAACGTGAAATCCGAACTGTCGGTGTTCTTGATTATAACGAGACGCGTATGGCTTATGCTTCAACACGAATTTCAGGATGGATTGAGGACTTACACATTGATTTTACTGGGATCAAAGTGCGTAAAGGTGATGAACTTTTGTCTATCTACAGCCCGGAATTAGTCACAGCACAAGAAGAGTACTTGACTGCGCTTAAAAGTATTGAGGAACTTCGAAACACGGAATACGCCGAACTGCGTAGATCGGTTGAACAGACCCTTGCCGCTGCGAAATCCAAACTTGAATTGTATGGATTGACCTTAAATCAGATTGAGGATATTCGCAACCGAGGAGAAGTCAGTACGACCTTACCGCTCTTCGCACCGAGGGCTGGGACTGTGGTTCACATGAATGTCACGCAAGGTCAACACGTGAAAAAGGGTCTGAATCTTTACCACATTGCCGACCTTAATAGTTTATGGATTATGGCGGACGTTTACGAGTATGAACTGCCATGGATTTACATGGGACAGGCGGTTGAAATTACGACGCAATCTATGCCAGGGTTAGCGTTTTCTGGCAAAGTCACCTATATTTATCCGTTCTTTGACACACAAACGCGGACGCAGAAAGTCCAAATAGAAGTCCCCAATCCGACCGGACGACTCCGTCCAGGAATGTATGTGACCCTTAAAATAAAACCGACACTTGCAGAAATCTATACCCAAGGTGCCATCTCGAAAGCGCCCTATGCGTGTCCAATGCATCCATGGATTACCTCTGAACATCCCACTGAATGTGAGATATGTGGCATGGACTTGGAACCGACACACACCGATATGACTGCGTCTGAAGCGGAGGGGAAATGGGTCTGTCCGATGCATCCCGAAGAACAGTCTGATGAGTTTGGTGAATGCTCTATCTGCGGTATGGATCTCGTTGAAAGAGCAGAGGTGTCTACACCCGCGGAGACGGCAGCATCTACTATGTGGGTCTGTCCGATGCATCCGGAAGAACAGTCTGATGAGTTTGGTGAGTGTTCCATCTGTGGTATGGATCTCGTTGAAAAACAGTCAACAACGGGTGCACATTCTCACGCACATCATTCCATGACCGCACCTACCCTTCGTGCAGATCAGCCGCCACTAATTTTCAAGTATGAGTGCCCTGACCATCCGGATGCGTACGCAACGGTCCCAGGACTATGTCCACGTGATGGGAAGCCACTTATTATGACAGGTGAGGTCTTAACTGTCCCCAAGAGTGCGATCATTGATACCGGTTTACGGAAGATAGTCTTCGTGGATCGCGGTGAATCAGGTTATGAACAGATTGAAGTTGAGGTGGGTCCCGAAGCTTGGGGAACATCGGAAGACTCAGAAACCAAACGCCGATATTATCCTATTGTGAGTGGGCTTACCCTTGGTGATATGGTTGTCACCCATGGCAACTTCCTCATAGATTCGCAGACCCAATTAACAGGCTCCGCGTCAGGTGCCTATGGCGGAGCACTCGGTGATGAAGAATCAACCGCGCCTGTCCATCAACATTAAGGAGTCGTCAGTTGTCAGTACGGATTTTTTCAAAAATCCTTTCAGGCATCAGATAAGAGGCGTTGTTAAACGAAAACCTCTTAACCGATAACTGCTAACCGACAACCGATAACCACTAAAAATGATTAACCGAATTATTGAAATCTGTATGAAGAATCGCCTATTGGTATTAGTTATCTTTGTTTTTGTCACAATGGCGGGATGGTGGGCATTGAACCAGACGCCAATTGATGCTATGCCGGACATCGGCGAAAATCAAGTTATCGTCTTCGCGGATTGGCCCGGACGAAGCCCACGAGACATTGAAGATCAAGTTATCTATCCGTTGAGTATTACCATGCTCGGAATTCCCGATGTCAAGGATGTTCGTTCGACTTCAATGTTTAGTTTTGGCTACATTAATATTATCTTCGAGGATGATGTCGATTTCTATTGGGCTCGCACACGTGTATTGGAGCGTATGAATCTTGCGCAAAAAGATATGCCAGAAGGAGTTGTGCCGGTCCTCGGTCCCGATGCAACGGGTGTTGGACAGGTATTTTGGTATACCGTTGAGAATGGGTATTATTGCCCGAATCATCCGACGGAACGCTATGCCGAGCCGGGCACCTGTCCAGAAGATGGAGAGACGCTTATTGCCTCCAATTTGGAGCTTCATGAGCTTCGGACCCTCCAAGACTGGACGGTTCGTTACTATCTCGCTTCTGCTGATGGCGTTTCCGAGGTTGCTTCGGTCGGCGGATACGTCAAACAGTATCAGATTGACATTGATCCAAATACCTTATTGGCGTATAACGTGCCGTTATCAATGGTTTACAACGCTGTCCGAGGAAGCAATCTTGATGTTGGTGCGAAAGTTATTGAGGAAGGCGGGATGGAGTTCCTGATTCGAGGTTTGGGCTTCATCAAGAGCATCGCGGACATAGAAAATATTGTTGTCAAGGCACATAACGGCGTGCCCATCTATGTCAAAAACCTTGGGACAGTCAGCGAAGGTCCCGATTTTCGGCGTGGTGCTTTAGACAAAGCAGGCATCCCGGCAACCGGCGGGGTCGTGCTCATGCGATACGGTGACAATCCGTTACGTGTGATTGAGAATGTCAAAGCGAAAATAGCGGAGCTCGCGCCTGGGCTTCCACCCGGAGTCCGAATCGTTTCGTTCTATGATCGGAGCCATCTCATTCACCGCGCAACGGACACACTGAAGGAAACGCTGACGGAGGAAATCATCGTCGCGGCGGTCATTATCCTGCTTTTCTTGGGTCAAGTCTCAAGTAGCCTGATAATAGCACTGGTCTTACCGATGGGGGTTCTGCTTTCGTTTGTGGGCATGCGGATTATTGGTTTACCGTCGAACATCATGTCGATGGGCGGCATCGCCATCGCGATTGGGGTGATGGTGGATGCCGGTATTGTCATGACAGAAAATATCACGCGACATTTACGGGAACCGCATCCAGGTGAAAGCAAACTTCAGGTTGTAACCCGTGCCGCTAAAGAGGTGGGACCCCCTATCTTCTTTGCAATGCTCATCGTTATCGTCGCCTTCATACCTGTCTTTTCTCTCACCGGTCAAGCAGGTAAACTCTTCAAACCGCTTGCCTATACAAAAACTTTCGCTATGCTTGGGGCAGCCCTCATAGCGATTAGTCTGGTACCAGTTTTAGCGTCATTTCTACTTGCAGACCCAACCCGTACCCGAACGGGTCTGGTTTCCAAACGAATAGCACAGTTCTTCGCGCTACTCAGCTGGCCCCTAAGAAAATTAGCCGATGGGATTACGTGGGTACTCAGAACCAGTTATCGTCCGATTATTCGGTTGGCTGTAAAAAATATTTGGACGAAGCTCGCTGTTGTTGTTTTGGCGATACTTATATTTCTCGTAAGCATGCCACTGACCCCTTTCTATAAGAATATTGGGCAGGAATTCATGCCGCCACTTAACGAAGGAGCACTGCTGTTTATGCCGGTGCTGCTTCCCGGCGCCTCAATTACGCAAGCAAAAGATGTGATGGCGAAGCAAGATTTGATTATGAATCGATTCCCGGAGATTTCACTTGTCGTCGGAAAATTGGGGCGCGCGATGACAGCAACCGATCCTGCCCCAATAGGTATGTTTGAAACCATTGTCAATATAATGGATCCAGCGGAGTGGCCCCGACGAGCGATTAAACGCAATTCAACACAGGAGCTTCTATCTGATCTCGTTCAGCGCTTAACACGCGACGGACTGATAAGCGCGGAACATGCCAGTCATATGAGTGCTGATTTTCTCGATGATATTGTTACGGTGACCGTAAAACGGTTTGATACCTTAGCAACAACATATCACAATTCTTATTTGTCAGTTGACGAGCGCGAACAATTGTATCGCATCTGGTTATTACGAATCCTTTTAGAAGAACTCCTCGCTGAAAAGCGGATGGGCGGGATGGGATTGGAACACGTTAAAATAGGTGAATCTGAGACTGAGGTGAAACTTCATCAGATCGCCGAAGAGATTGAGCCTGTCCTCAAGCATAAGACTTATTTCCGGACCAAGAACCGCAGCGAACTCATTGCCGAACTGACGGAGGCTACCCGAATGCCGGGAGTTTCACCCATTATGACGCAGCCCATACGTAATCGCGTTGATATGCTTGCAACAGGCATACAAACCCCGATTGGAATTAAAGTGTTTGGTAAAGACCTCGCGAAGATTGAAGATATCGCGGTACGGATTGAGCAGGAACTCCTTAAACTTGAGGGGGCACGGGGTCCCTATGCCGAGCGCATTGGAAATAAGCCGTATCTTGAATTTCACATTGATCGAGAGGAAGCCGCTCGCTACGGCATCCAAATCCGGGCGGTACAGCAAATTATCATGACTGCGATCGGTGGTATGAATTTGACCCATACCGTTGAAGGGCGGGAGCGATTTCCGATTCGTATCCGTTACATGAGAGAATTGCGGGATAATATTGAAGCACTTAAGCGTGTCCTCGTGCCGTCCCCAAAAGGACTACATATCCCACTTGAGCAACTCGTAAAAATCGAAAGGCGGCCCGGTCCCGCGAAGATCGCAAGCGAAAATACACTCCTTTTTTCCCGAGTTTTTTGTGATGTGGATGTTGATACTATTGGATTGGTTGATTTCGTCACATTAGCCCAAAAAACCCTTGACGAGAAAATTAAGCCAACCTTGCCGCAAGGCTATTTCTACGCTTTTAGCGGGCAGTACGAAGCTGAGCTTGAAGCTCGCGATCGGTTAACAATCGTCGTCCCGGTATGTATCGCCGTCATCTTCATGTTGCTATACCTCCAGTTCAAGTCACCTTCTGCGATGTTTTCAATTTTCCTTGCGATTCCTTTTGCTTTCATCGGTGGTATGTGGATGCAGTGGTTGATGGCGTACGTGCCAGAGGCACTCGGCGGCGGTTACGCCATTAAATACAGTACAGCGGTGTGGGTGGGATATATAGCCTTATTTGGCATAGCCGTCGAAGACGGGATAGTCTTAATCGAATACCTGCTGGCACGCGTCCGGGACGGTGAACCTATTGACGAAGCCGTAATCAATGCTGGCTTGTTGCGCGTCCGTCCCATCATCATGACCACAGCAACCACGATTTTGGCATTATTACCAATCATGTTGGCAGAAATCAGCACCACGACTGGCGCGGAATTGATGAAGCCTATCGCGGTCCCCACCTTCGGCGGAATGGTCTCGGCAACGGTGGCTAACCTTATTTTGGCACCTGTGTTATTTTCCCTCTTCTATCCTATTGAGCATTGGATTCGCCAACGGTAGAGGAGATACATAAGCAATATTAAGAAATCAATATCAGGTTTTGAGGAAGGCTGGAAGAAACCGCGTATCCGCTATTTTCCAAATTTCCATGCTTCCAATCTTCCAACCAATTTTGGAATCAAAAACACAATTTCAATATTGAAACTTGCTTAAGGATTACTTTTTTCAGCATTGGAGGCATCATGAAACTTCTAACTACATTCAGCATTTGCATATTTGTCGGTCTTATCGGGTTACCAACTCTTGGTACTGCACTTGAACTTGAAAAATACTTACATGTTGCCAAAGGGGCGGTCGTAAGCACCGGTCGCGGATTAACACTCACCAACGACGAACTGGAAACCGCACGCACCGAAGAATTTTCAATAGGATATCAGTTGACATCCGCACTCCAGTTCTCAGTCCCATTCAGTAGTTACGTCGTGGATACTCGCGGGGGTAGTACAGATGTCCTGCCCTTCGGAATGTTGGACGTTGAAACTGTTGGTATGATGTTGACGCTGAGTGGACGTGGGAAATGGGCACCCTTTATTGGACTCGGATCAAATTTCTATGCCTTTAGGGAACAGTTCGCTACGCCAGCGAATATTCAGAATACTTTTGGTGCGGAAGCGTCTACTGGACTCAAAGTAAGACTGATTGACAGTATTTTTGGGGTAGCGCAGTTAAATGGATCGTTCGGCTATCAGTTCAGTTTTTTGAGACCAAAGGTGAGTGTGCCTGCCAGACCAGACGTTGAAGTGTTGTGGTTAAACCGCCATAGCATTACTTTTCGATTAGAAGTTTTAGGGTTATAGGCGAAAGGTTTAAGTTGTCTGCGGACTCTCTTGAATGGGGAGCCTCAGTAAAAGTCTTTCTAAAAAAAACGATTTCTGATAAACTTACGGCGTAAGTAAAAGCTCGTAAAAAAACGTTCAAACCCCGCGTTGGAATTAACCAAACACCGTTGTGAAACGAAATTAGGTTTCCTTAAATGGCATAATTTGTCTTTGCTTTACATTTGGAACAATACCCTGATTCCCATAGTTAAAGGAGATTGTAGATGTTTTTCAAAATCCATCGCTACCCTCGAGCAGGTATTCTGTTAGCACTTATTTTTTTTATACTGAGCACACCATTACTTAGCAGTGCTGGTGAGGCATCCGGTGAAAAACTGGCGGAAACCATCTTCCCAAATGCCAAAAAATTTGTTCAACGAAACCCTGTCCTTGTGCCAGATAAGATAGCTGCTATTGAGAAGGAACTCGGTGTTAAGCTTCGAGCGGAAGACCTGAAACCGACTTTCTATATTCCGATCAGTGATAGAAAGAAGCCGATGGGTTTGGTGTTGTTAGCTGATACAGAGGGACCGCACGGCGTTATTAAAGGTGCCGTTGGATTGGACATGAGAGGGAAAATTGTAAAGGTGGAAATCTATGAACATGAGGCGTCAGACGCTATTGTAGCGGAAGGATTTCTCACGCAGTTCATCGGTATGGGCAGAGACGATGCTTTCAAAGTGGGAGTGGATGTCGAAGTTATCAACGGTCATGAAGATGCTTCAAACGCAGTCGCTCTGATTCCAAAGAAGACGTTGGTTATGAGTTATGCTCTCTTTCTGAAACAAGCATCGGAGCCTGATGCCGAAAAAGCACCGGAGCCTGATATTCCAGAGGAAGATATGCCTGAGGTTGACGATCTCAAAGCACTTATGGCATTGATGATAGATGACTATTTTGTTGTCGTTGACTACTTTGATGATAAAGAGAGCAAAGAGAAAGCCATTGAGGCGGTGAAACGACTCGTTAGATATGCAGAGAGCATCTCAAGTTTCGAGCCACCCAAGAACGCAGATCAGACCGAGGAGTATGTCTACTTGCAAGACAAGTTTAGCGAAACCCTCCTTGAATTTGCTGAAGCACTTGAAAAGGAAGGTATTTCTGACGGGACGCGCGAGCAGTGGGACGGTATTATTGAATTAATCAATCAAGCACACCTCCGGTTTAGCGAGGAAGAAATTGACTTGGACACATATTAGCTGCGAGTGCCGCAGCATCTATGGTAAACCAGAAAAGTAAGCAGACATTCTCCCCTCCCCGGGTAGGCGAGGTTTCTAACCTCGCCGGTGCAGGGTGTACAATTAATTCTAAAGTTTACCATAATTGAATTTTAATTCGGAGATGATATGACTTTTGTTAAGCAAGGTTTAGTTGGCAAGTGGGACCAAAAGGTTTGGATATACTGTTTACTCGCAATAAGCATATTGGTATCCACATTGCAAGCATCAGCACAGGTGCGTCCGCCTCGACGGAAACACAGGATTATGGTAGACCCGGCGGCGAAGAAGGAAAAAGATACTCTCAAAGCGGATATAGGGGCAAGTCTCAAGGACATCGCAAAACGCGCAACGCAACATGCTCAGAATCCGAAAGTAGATGTAGTATTCGTCGTGGACGGTAGCAGACAGATGTCACGACATCTCGCCAGCCTTGAAAATAAACTCATTGACATGCTCACCGTTATGGAGGCGAAAACGATGGACTACAGATTTGCATTGGTAAGTTTTCATTCGGTATACGGAGAACCACGTGTCAATTTCCATCAATGGACATTTGACTACCTCAGCATTGAAAGTGCGTTCGAGGATATGCGAGTCGAATCCGGGAACAACGTTGAATCTGGATATGGACTTGATGCTGTAGTAAAAGGTTTGAGCGAGTTGGAATTCCGAGAAGGGGTTGTAACGCAGTTCGTCGTGATAACCAACACTCGGATGCGCACTTCATGGACAGAAGCACAGGCAAAAAGTAAAATTAGCGGACAAATTATCGACCTTTGTCGAAAAAACGACGTACAACTCAACTTTGTCGGTATTAGCGAACAGATTCAGGCGGAACTGACGGATCAAACCAACGGTGTGTGGTACCCAATTGATTCAAATCAACGGCGGATGGATGGACAGCGCATTCGGAGCGGTGGAACGATTGCCGACAAGGCACTCCTCAGGATTGATGGCTTGTTTAAACGCATTGCCGAGAATCTGGTTGCGAGTAACCCCGGTAAAGTAGACGTTGTGTTCGTCTTTGATTACAGTTTGAGTATGCAAACCAAGACGGATCCCGCATGCGACGGTTTGGATCTCATGGTTTCCGTATTCAAGACGGCGGGACTGGATTATCGGTTTGGGATGATCCGGTTTTGGGCGGCAGTTGGCGGTGGCGAGAGTACTGTTGTTATAACCAAGCCTCCATTGGAAGCAGAGCAGGTAAAGTCGCTGTTTCGCCTCCCAAAAAACGGCGATGAGCATCTATTGGATGCCATCATTGAAGGCGTGCCAAAACTCCGCACCGAAGAAGGACGCAATCTTGTTCTCATCATCGTCACAGATGAACCAACGAGCAAACGATCAGAAAAAGGGTATACCGCGGGCAAAGCAATTTCAGTATGTCGAGGTGCGTTTGCTCAGGTTTACGTCATCGGCGGGGTTACCTCCATGCGAAGCAACTCCATCGGAGATAATTTCCAACGGCAGGTCGCTCAGGTAACCAAAGGTGAACACTATATTATGCCGGGGGCATTGGCAAGGCAGGGCATTGGAGCTGATGAACGGAGATGAATGCGCCGTTTTTCATCCTGAGTGATGTGTCTGTCACTGCAAATTAAGTTCATCTGCCGTCTTGGCATGGATAGCGATAAGAACGAAACAGGTGGACTGTAAATTGGCGGTCGGTTCCGACAGTTCAATCGGTGTATTGCTGATGAAACTGCCGTCTTCCTGCCGCACGTTTGTTAAATAGTTGATAGCAACTCGCCGAGTATTGAGCGGATCATTTCCGGCAGCGAGTGCCATAACTGCAATCGCTGTGATTTCTGGATCGCTTGGACTCCCCTTATATCTCCCGAATCCACCATCATCATTCTGAAACTGCTTTAGCCAGGCAATTTGAACATCAATATCGTAAACAGTCTCCAAGCCTTGGACCACCCAAGATGTTATGAAAATGTCAGATCTGCCACCACGTTCTAATGCCCAGCCCCCATCAAAATTAATGCCTTCAGCCAGCCAATCTGCACCTTTAGATATCGGTTCAAAGTTTTGTTTGAAGCCGAGCCGCCTGAATCCAGCTAATACAGCAGCAGTGTAAAGAACGTTGTCAGGACTCCGTTCTTTTTTCCCCCATCCGCCACTACGATTCTGTGCTTTTTTTAGCCAACGGAGCCCTTTAAAACGGACTTCGGGATCGGTCTCCGCGGTCGCTAAGGCAACAAGAGCGAAAGTGGTGTGTGCCGTGTTGTTGTTCCAACTCCCGTTATCCCACTGCATATTTCTGAGGTACTGAACCCCCATTCGGACTACCTGTGATCCAGTGCCCCACCCGGCATCGATCAATGCCCAAACCGCGAAAGCGGTGCTCTCCACATTGCTATCTCCGCCCGGGATTAGGGGCCAGCCACCATCTTTGTTCTGGTGTTGCACAATGTAAGTTTTCGCGCCTTCTATGGTTTTGAAGAGCGGTGGTCCCTCTACTGGCACTTCGTCGGAAAGGGGACTCTCGCTATCGGCGGTAGATCCGTCTTTAATGCCAATCAAAAAGTTCAACGATAGACAACAACATATCAGAAAGATGGCTATCAGCCATCGGCTATCGGTTTCCATCAGTAAAGGGGATTCTGATGAACCTACCCTGTCTTGCTGACTCTTGACTGCTGATTGATAATCGTTTCTTTGCTGACTGCTGTAGTTTTTCATTGTTCCCTCCACTCACAATTTTAGGTGTCAGTGGTCGGCAAGGAGAGTTTTTTAGTCCCCTTGGGTTCCTTGTGAGATGAAAGTTTACGTAAACTGACAGGTCGCCCGCCGACAGCTGAAAGCCGACTGCCACTCTTACAATTGCGGTTCGATCACAACTTTGTAAACGCCTTCTTGTCCAAGCATATCAATGCCTTCTTCCAATTGGTGCAACGGTAGGTGATGCGTTATCAATTCATGCAACGGGGCGCGCGTTATCTGAAGGAAATCCAACGCTGTTTGAAACTGGATCTGTGGATATGCCCATACGCCGCAGACATCTAAATCTTTGTTGCAAATCTGGTGCGGTCGGACACGGATATCGCCAGAATCGGTGTAATGTCCAACTTCGATAACCTTTCCGCCGCGTCTCACTACGTCCAATGCTTCGGAGAAAACCGCTGGTATGCCTGCACATTCAATGGCGATGTCCACACCGACACCGTTTGTAAGTTCCTGAATTTGCTCGACCCGTTCTTCAGGTGTTGTATCCCCAACGTTGATGACCACATCTGCCCCCATCTGCTTCGCCATATCCAATCGGCTGTCAACAAGGTCAGTGGCAATGATAGTACCAGCACCACTATCTCGTAAGACAGCGACGACGAGGAGACCAATCGGTCCACATCCGAGGACTGCCACGCTGCTTCCGATACTGTAACCATCTCCGACTTGTGGTAGACCGGGGGCACACGCCCGTTCAACGGCACGTGTCGCAACCGCTACCGGCTCCGTCAGTACGCGAATCTCATCCGGGACACTTTCCGGCATTTTATACACCCAAGAGTTGCCGTGGATATAGGTATACTCGGCGAATTCGCCGTTCAGATACGGTGGTGTTTCGCTGTTGCTAAACCCATAAATGGTGCGTCCAGAACATAAGGTTGGACGACCCGGGACGTGCAAACAATAGTAGCATCTGCCGCAGTTCTTTGAACCGGGCACTACAGTCACACGGTCCCCGGCTTTGATGGGACCTCCCATCACATTCATAACCTGATTCGCATTTTTACCAATTTCAGCAACCGTGCCAACGACTTCATGTCCTGGGATGACGGGAAATTTTAGGGCAGTATGCCCGAGATACATGTGTTTATCACTTCCACAGATGCCGACGCTGTCCACTTGTAAGAGGAGCGCGTCATCTGCGGGGCTCGGTTTCTCGAATTCGCGGATTTCTATCTGTCCCGGTTGGAGCATCACCGCCGCCTGAACTTGCATAGTTAGAGTTCCTTATCTTATTTTTTAGGGTTGATAGACACCATTCATCGTGCCCAGAGCGGAATTAATATCTTTGTCAATTGTGCCAAACTCTCCAAATTGTGTGCAGGAAGGAAATAGTCGACATAAGGCAAAGCCGTGCGAATACCTCGGCAAATCGGCTGATAGCCGTCACTACCGAGCAATGGATTGAGCCAGATTAACCGATACGCATGCCGATGGATCATCTCCATAGAATGGCGCAACACATCTACATCGCCGCGATCCCAGCCATCGCTGATAAGGATAACGACAGAACGATATGCCGAGAAAGACGGCGCAAACTGCCGATAGAATTCCAGCAGGCTTTCCCCAATCTTCGTTCCACCCGACCAGTCCGGGACAACATTCGCGACCTCATTCAAACCCTCTGCTAACCCTTTCCTTCGGAGAAGTCCAGTGATGTCTGTCAGATGTGTGCTAAAGACTGCGACATCCACTTCTTTCAGCTCCTGCTGCATGCCGTAGATGAATTGGATGAGAAACTTGGCATAACAATCCATTGAGCCGCTGACATCACAAAGGAGTAGAATCTTGGTTTTCTTAATCTTCTGCTGTTTCCGAATTAATTCAAGAGGTTCGCCACCGTGCATAAGACTTTGCCGCCAACTTCGTCGGAAATCAATAGTTTTTCCCTTTTTACCAACGACCTTTCGTCGACTAAGTTTTGTCGCCAATATTGCCGCCAGTTTTGCGACGATCTCCCGTGCTTTCTCTATATCTTCTTTTGTGAACTCACTGAAATCCTTCCGAGTCAGAAGATCCTCGGCACTGTAAGCGATTGGATCGTCTTCCTGTCCTTCCTCATTATCCTCTGCTTCGGTATCCAACCACTGTTCCACGATGTCCTGTTCATCGCTTGCATCGGAGAGTTCCTGGAGACTGGACGGTTCTGATGTCTCCTCTTCCGTCTCCACAGTTTGGAATTCGGGACGCGGATATCGCCAAAACAGATTGAAAGCGGCATCAAATGTCTCGCGATCGGCTTCTCCAGCGATGAGATTCGTGCGTGCCGTATGATAAAACGCCTCCCGCTCACCGATGTCAATCAGTTGGACGCTCTCACACCAACTCAACTGGTTGGTTGTCGTCACATTGATACCCATCTGTCGGAGCAGACGGCAGAAATCTGTAATTTGTTGAAGAAGGGTCTGTTCAGTCATTTTTCTAATACGTCGAAAATTTCCAGTTCAATGATTGCTTCTTGATTATCAACGATTTTTCCTGTTATCATTGTGATTGTTTCGTGTTTGCCTTGACTTTGTTTGTTAGCGTGCTGTAAGTGCCTCTAAAACCCATTCGATACGCGGCCCGGTGTCCGATTTTCAGTAGGTAAATCACAGCATCAGGATGCTTCGCGAGGAGACGAGTAACAGCTGCCGTACCATTGACATCAATTTCATAATCTTCCGTTTCAATGTCAATCGCCAAGAATTTTCCGTTGTAATGTGGTTCGACCTTGTCTCGGAGTCGCTGATATATCGTTTTCCCGCGAGTCGCAGTGGTTTCAGTTGTGTGATCTAAATGTGGCATCGTAATTCTCCGGAAATTTCAGAGTTTATTTTAAACCGTGGTTGGTCAGTCATCTTCCAATTTCTCTAAGTAGAAAATGAAAGCATCGAGTTCTCTGAAGATGCTGTCAAATACCCGGTTAACCTGCTTTGCCTTCTGTTCTGTTTTTTGATAATCCAGTTCATCAGTATCGAAACGAATAAAAAGGTAGCGAAACTCTAAAAATTCTTGTAGGTTTTCAAAAGTTACTTTGGAAATCAGGGGTGGCCGTTCAGTGTCTGTGGGTTGACGCATACCACTATCTCCTTAGAGAATAGGATAGCATGAAAAGGTTTGGCGTGCAACAAAAAACAGAAAGACCTCTTCGGTTTTCCCGTTTTAATTATAGCGAAATAGAATCTATCTCGGTGACGCGTCCAACAGTGCCTTTTCGACAGTACTGGGTAGTTGGATGAGGTGAAAACGGTTGGCTGTATAGGCATAGTCATCGCCACTTTCATCTATAACGCGGATATAACCGTGAGATGCGGCTTCGTCATCTTGAATCACACGATATACTTTCCCTACCTCAAGAGAAGCGGGGTATCCTGCGTTATTAAGGCATAGGCCAAGTTGTGATAGTTCGTCCTTTTTTGTGTTCATCTTTTATCAGAAATTGTATCATATCTGTAACAATTTCTCAAATCAAAACAAACCGGCGATTATTAAAAACGATTATAGACTCCGAGGTCCTGCTCGCGATGGAAGGGAAATCAACGTAATTTGCCGGATTTTAGATTCAGGCGAATTGCGAATCATAACAGTTTATGCAACAGAGGATACACAATCATGAAAGCATCTGAATGTGAATATTGCAGTGGCGAGATTCGCGAGAAAAAAGTCACTGTAGATCACTGGTATGAAGGCAAACTGGTAATTATTAAGAATGTTCCGGTAGGTGTCTGCCAAGAATGCGGTCAGCGGTATTATGCTGCTGCGACACTGGATCGGCTTGATACTATGGCGCAGAACAGTGACACTGCCGCCGAAAGAATATCTGTCCCTGTCATGGTGATGGGTCCCTAACTATTGGTGCAGAAGGACATTGCTGCTTTCTATGGCCAGAAATTATACATTGGCTGTTGTGTCACGACACTGACGAGACTCCAAATACCACCGACAGTGAAATCCCCTAACATCAAGCCAATCGCGAACATTACCAACTGCTGTGATGCCCGCGGACCGCTGATCTTCAAAACCGCCCACTTGATAATCGAACTCACCAGCATACAACTCCACAAATACCGCATCCCCCAATCACTGGAGACAACGAACCCGATCGGATGGAAGGGCCACCAGAAGAAACGCGCCCGCATAAACATCAAGAGCGTCGAAAAGAGTAAGCCAAACGCGATACCGCCAGTCGCATAGAGATTCGGTTCAGTAGGGTAATAGATCCAACGCTGGAGCCCGTTGAAAACGCGTCCACCGAACCCTGTTGACCAACCGCTGCCACCGCCCATGTTCAAAGCACCATAGGTATAGAAGATATAAAGGATAACGCCGAACACCATCACGGCAGCGAACGCCGAAACCCCTAACAGCGCGAAGAACAACCGTCCCGGTGCAATTCCAGAGCGTTCCGACAGTTTAAAACCCTCTAATTGGTGCGGCATCGGATTGCTCGTGTAACTCCGATTAAACCAACGGTAAAGCGTTAGAGCGACAAGGTTGTTTGTGCCCAACATCCGCGTGCCGAAACCGTCGACGAGGATATGATGATTCGGCATGTTTTCCATCGCATGTACAGGGAATCCCTGCTCTGCGCGCATCCGTGTGAGCACTAAGACGATGATAAAATAGATTGCAAAAAACAACGGAATTAACCAGAGAGACATACCGATGCGCTTGGAGAAAATAAAAAGTATTGCGAGTCCGATAACAATACCCCAGAGTGCTAACCTGTAGGAAATCGGTTCGTTGGCATCCTCACCCGTGCGGTGACGCGCGATACGGAGGACCCCGCGAAAGTGCCGTAAGTTCAGAACTACGACAGAAATGAAAATCCCGATGGCGGCACCGAAGCATTGTCTGTCAATATACGGAAATCCCGGCAGACTCGACAAGCCAGCGGCACTTGCTAAGACTAATTGTGCCTTGTAAAAAATAAAGAAGAACCAACTGGAGAACGATAAGTCAAGCGGCATCAGTAATCCAAGACCGATAACGAATGGATAATAAGACATACTGATGCCACCGATAGCGTTCCACGGCTTTTCTGTGAACAGGTGTCCAAACCCCTGCCAGCCACCGATCCGCTTAATCGGTAAAGTCGGAAGTGTCGGGTACAGAAAACTCAACCCGTTAAGAATCGCTATAGATGCCGCGATTCCGAATCCGAGCCATGTAATACGGTGCGAAAACAGTGATTTTGTGTTGTGGGTGACATGAAACGCGATCTGCGTGATCGGATAGGCGAGTCGCTCGCGTTCCACCCACTGTTTCCGCAAGATAACGTTGATACACAACATCACAAGGACCAGGACTGTCATGAACCCTGCCCAAGATAAGATTGGCACTATCCATACACCGATTATATCTACAATAGAGAGACTTGATTCTCCTGTATAGTAACCCGTCAGTGCCTTTGAATCGTCGACAAGAAGCCATCTCGGAAGGTAATCATAGAAGAGTTGTTTCCATTCGTTTTCGGGGGTTGCGAAATAGAAGGCGTGTCCGACGGTCGTGACGAGAATCGTCATCAGCGTAATGGAGGGAAAAGCGCAAGCCGTGCTGAGCAGGATGTATATCGTGAGAAGCTCCGCATCGGTAAATAAGCGGCGGCGAACTGTAAGATTGAGAAGTGTGAAAGCAAACACGACGAAGACGACATTGTAAAACGGCACAGCGTAGGTATTCAGCGCATAACCGACAAGCCCGACTTCACCCGCAATGATCCAATAAAAATTAAACGGAATCAGCACGAGCGTAATGGCAACGGACTTCCACGTGACACCGTGCGATTTCGGGCGTTCATCGTTTCTCATCTGATTCACGAGGTTTCGGTTAGAAAAGCGATGAATGTATCTAACTCTTCAGAAACGGTTACAAATAGTTCCCCAATCGGTTTTGCCTGTTCCTCGGCTTTTTCGTAAATCAACTCGTCGCCATAAATGTTATTAACTTTGTGTCGGAAACCTAAAAGTTCTTTTAATCTCGGCAAGGTTTTCTCGGAAATCACAGGAGGGCGCTCTGGTCGTCGTTCTGCCATTTGTTCGAGTAGATCATTATGCCAGCGACTCCCTCTCGGAATTTTCATATCTATCTCATGGGCAATTCGCTCGAAAATTCTCTCAATGCCGCTGTAAACTTCAGCGAGATCAGAAGCAATTGTTTTTTCTACATATTTTTTGTGGTTAGCTGCAATGATTTCAATATCTTGTAAGGCATTCGCGATGCCTCGGACAGTTCGTTCTATTTTTGTGCGTTCATCAGTGATACGTTGAATAAGTTCGTCGCGATTCACTGTGTAAGTTTCTCCATTTTCTGTACCCGATGTGTTCATCAATGTGAGAATGTCCGTTCCTGCTTTATCAATAGGGATAGCTTGGCTTAGAACCCGCTCACGGAATAAACTGTTAATGGATTTAAAATTGATAATATCTATTTTAAACTCAGGATCCAAGCCTTTTGTCTCCCAGAGCGCGTCCAGGCATTTGTTATATGAGACCCCCCAAACAACCATATCAATATCTGAGTTTTGGGTGAACCGTTTCGGTTCAGTGACGGAGCCGAAGACGGCAACTTTCGTCGCACCAAAGTCTCGATAAAGGACAGTGGCGAGACGATGCGCTGTCTCCCATGCGCGTTGAAGCAGCTCTTCGTCAACTTGACGATTTTCCCATTGGTGTTTGAGGTTTTCTCTGCATTCCGCCAGTTCTGACGGAGACATCTCTCTTGTCGTAGGTGCGCTACGCATGTCTATAACCTCCTACCATCTGTCCGTTTTGAGATTAGGCGCAGTTACGAATGTGAACCTAATTAGAGTCTCTATTGTATCATGGCTGAATAGAACCCGCATAAAGATCGTTCAAAGCATCTTCTGGAAGAGGTTCTGGACTGTTCTTGGCGAACTCAAGTGCCGCCTCAAGTTCGTTTGCGAGTTCGGTCTCAAGTGCCGAGAGTTCGTCTTGGGTCATCCCCTCTTCTTCGATGAGGACCGCAGCGAGTCTCCGAATGGGATCGCGTTGCCGTTCTTGCTCTTGCACTTCCTCACGGTCGCGGTAGGATGTCCCCGGATCACCGATGTGATGTCCGCGAAATCTGTACGTATCGCAGTTGAGGAGCGTCGGTCCACCGCCTTCACGTGCGCGTATGACGGCTTCGTCCGCTGCAGCGTAAACCTTAAGGACATCGTTCCCATCGACAGTGATACCCGGCATATCGTAAGCAGGAGCACGGACAGCCGCAATATCGACTACCCGTTGATGCTCTCGTTGCGGCGTTCCCATCCCGAACCGGTTATTTTCACACACAAAGATAACAGGTAATTCCCATACGGCAGCGAGGTTGAGCGTTTCATGGAACACGCCTTGGTTCGTCGCGCCATCACCAAAGAATGACACTGCCACCTGCTGTGTCCCACGGAGTTTGGCAGACAGTCCGGCACCCGCCGCGAGCGGAATTCCAGCCCCAACAACACCGTTGGCACCCAGAATACCGGTCTCTTTATCGGCGATATGCATCGAACCACCCTTGCCTTTACAATAACCGGTCGTACGTGCGAACAACTCCGCCATCATCCGATCGCGTTTGCCACCTTTCGCAATGAGATGACCGTGACCACGATGTGTACTCGTGATGTAATCAGCATCTTGCAGATGGGCACACACCCCTACTGCTGTGGCTTCTTCGCCGATATAAAGGTGTAAGAAACCCGGGAGTTGACCGCTCTGATAAAGCGTTCCAGCGGCTTCTTCAAATTGACGAATCTCTAACATCTTACGATACATGTAAAGCATCTGATCTTTACTCGGTTTTGACATAATTCCTTTCCTTCTTTTTTTCGAGCGTCTGTAGCCCGTAATGAAATGGAGGCGTTTTTGCTTGGGCGTTTCTTGGTGTGCCGGAACGTCCTGCGTTATCTAAACGCACCTAACCGAACCGCAAGGTAAAATTAAAAATAGGGCGCGATACATTCCGGTGAATCGTTCGTAGGACGGTTAACAAACCTTGATACCGTGTATGCTTCCATCCCTTCATCAGGGTAGGGTACAAGGAGCGGTTGGAGGGTGTCTGCCGATTTTTGGTTCGGGGCAAGCCACTCCGCATAAGCGTCTTGTGGTAGAATTACAGGCATTCTATGATGAATTTCCTCCAACAGCGTATTCGGTGGACACGTAATAATAGTGCAGGAGTGGAGCGGTTCATCCATCCCATCCCCCTGCCATACCTCCCATAACCCTGCGAGTGCAAACGGCTTCTGCGATTTCAGACGAATGTACACCGGTTGTTTGAGCTTGTCCCCCGGTATTTTTCTCCATTCGTAATAGCCATCTGCCAAGATAAGGCATCGCCTGCGTTTGTAAGCGTTTCGGAAGGAGGGTTTTTCTGAGAGTGTTTCCGAACGTGCATTAATCATCCGGTTTCCGATTTTCGGGTCTTTCGCCCAAGACGGAATGAGTCCCCAATGAAAGAATTCCACCTGTCCGATTTCTGGATGTTCGTCTGTATCGGGTGCCGTATTTGCAATAACAGCCACATCTTGTGTCGGTGAGATATTGTAGCGCGGCGACAAGTTCATTGGTCCCGCAAAGTTGAAGAACGTTTGATTTAACGCTTCAGCATCGCTTGCGAGTGTAAAGCGTCCACACATTTTCTAATCTCCTAAAATGGAGTGGACACGGATGTCTACTCCTATCAAACGAGGATTATCCTACACACCCTTTTTCGGTTGTGGGACAAGAATATCATCTCTCCAACGAAGACGGAAAGAGGGCCGCACGAGTGCCTCTGGAGACTGAAGCGTCAAGCCACCATCGGCAGTCAAGACAATTCCAGTAACGAAATCCGCCTCATCAGATGCCAAGAAAAGTGCAGCATTCGCAATGTCTTCGGGTTTTCCGTAGCGACCAATCGGATAACAATCACGAGAGGCTTGTTCTTCGAGGGCATCTTCAGTGAGAGAGACTTCACCTCTTTCGCCAACAATCTGTCCCGGGGCGATGGCATTCGCACGGATACCTTCCCTACCGTAATCAAGCGCAATACTTCGCGTTAGGGCGTTCAAACCACCCTTTCCGGCACCGTAAAGCCCAAACCCTGGATTTGTAATTGTAGCGTTGACCGTGGAGATAAAGACCAAGGTGCCGCCACCATTACGGATCATTTCAGGGATGCAATACTTCGCACCGAGCCACGGTCCACCGAGTGTCACACCGAGGCTTTCATGCCATTCCTTGGTCGTAAATTCAATTGCTTTTTTCGTATAGGAATGTGCAGCGTTATGAACAAGAGTTGTTATTTTCCCATAGTTCGACAAGGCGGTTTCGACGAGTGTTTGCCAAGTCTTTTCATCGGCAACATCGCCCATGACGGAGACGGCTTGTCCGCCAGCATCTTGAATGCGGTGTACAGTTTCATCAAGTTTTTCCTTGCGGCGGCGCGTGTTAACAACCACTTTCGCACCCTCGCAAGCAAACCTATAAGCAGTCGCCGCCCCAATGCCACCCCAGGCGGCACCCGCGACAATCGCAACTTTACCTTCCAGTCTCATAATAAATCCTTTCGATATGACTCTACAACTTCTCAACTATTATAACATATTTTCCATTTTTGTGCTACAATGATAATAACCGTAACGAAGGGAGAAATTCGTGTGAAACCAGCGATAAAAGAATGGCTCGACACTTGTATCGAAAAACTTAAGACAGGCGAGTTGATGGAGAATGATCTGCGCGGTGTAACTACCGTGCTGAATTCTGAGAAACAACTAATCCTTTATCTCTATTCTAAATCAACAAATCTACGCTCACCGCTCGGTGGATGGGCATTGTATGACCCAACCGCCCCCGATGAACCCGTACTTCCCTCGCAAGATGCCCCCTATGCATCCGTACTCGACGCGGTTAACGATGGGTGGCGGATCGTCCAATTTCCGCGTCCTGAACTTTACAACTTTACGGATGTTGACAACGCCTATCTTACTTATGAGTTTATTTTAGAAAAATTTGTGTAAAGGAACAGCAAGATGATTAATGTTGAACCGACACTCAATGACCATCAAATCATGCAGTTTATCCATAACGGCTATATAACATTAGAGAGCGTCATTGATCCAGATTTCAATAAGGCGTGTGATGCCGTACACGGTGGGCATCTCAGCGATTTCGTTCTTACAGCCGAATTTCGCCGCAACGTCCTGCTACACCCGGATGTCGCGGGTGTCGTCCGTTCGCTGTTAGGTGAGGATTTCCTTGTGCCGACGAGCGCACATCATCATCTCTTTGAAGCACCACACCGCGGGCAAACGTGGCATTCCGATGGTCTTACCGAATACGGATACGGTATTACACATCTCCAATGCTACTATTATCCGAAAGCGGTGAAAATCGAAGATGGACCGACGATGATATTGCCCGGTTCCCACCATCGGCTTGTGGATAGGGAAGCGATCGCACATTATGGGGACATCCTCGGACAACTCTCACTTACCGTCCCCGCAGGCACCGTCGCTATGACACGCTACGGCATCTGGCACAAGGCAGGTCCAAAACTCAATGCTGATAGACGCGGAATGATTAAGTTTTCCTACTACCGGACGGCGATGCCCAAACGGGATTGGGCACGGGATTCCGATGAGATTCCGCCTTATCAACATCAAGGAAGACATCCCTATGTAACAGAAGTGGAATCTTACCGTGATCGTCGCAGGGGTGAATTGACATGGAACTGGTTATGTGGATTGGCAGAAGTGGAAGAGCCGGTTCCACCGGTGCAAATGTTTAACAGCGGGATCCCCTTATCAGAGATCCGACTTCAGTAGAAAGACAATTCGGTTCTCAGTGCCGCTCCGAACGCACTATTTAAATTGGCGTAGCAAGTTTTCAATATTGCCTTCCAGTTTTACATTGCCCGCTTGTGTTGCGAGTTCCAAGGCGGTTTGAAAATCCTGTTTTGCCTCCAAAGTCTTGTTAAGAGCTCTCTTTGCCGATCCTCGGCTAAGGTAGGCTTTGGTATACTTAGGGTTGAACTGAATCGCGGCATCATAGTCCGTGATCGCAGCATCGTATTGATCGAGTTCTGCCTTTGCGATCCCCCGGTTGTAATAGGCATTCACGTAATCCGGTCTCAGGCGTATGGCGGCATCATAATCAGTAATTGCTGCCTCGTATTCACCGAGCCTTTTCCTTATGATCCCACGATTGTTGTAAGGTGTCCCCAAACTCGGGTCCAAGCGGATGGCAGTGTCATAATCAGCGATTGCTGCCTCGAATCTGCCGAGCCTTTTCTTTGCCACTCCCCGATTGTTGTAGGCTTCTGCGTAATCAGGATTCAGGAGAACAGCAGCACTATACATCTCAATTGCTTCTTTGTATTCACCACTCTTTGCCTTTGCCAGCCCACGCCTGTTGTAGTCCGAGGCTTTCTCCGAAGTTTTCTCCGATCCACAGCCAAAGCAAACGAGACATACCAGAAGCACAGTCAACAGTCTCTTATCTTTCATCGCGCTTCTCCTCCGTTTTATTTTACATGGCGTAAGGCATGTTCGCAAGTAGGCAGGCTACTAACCCGCCTACTCAATTCATAGATTAGCGCGCACCACACGCTTGCAAACACGCTTGCATGTGCCCACGCGATTCTGCCGCAATTGTGCAACACTGCGCCAAACTATACGCTTTCGCACCGATGACTTCAAGATTTAACGGGCCGGTATAGCCGTTTTCATGTAAGACCCGGATATAGCCGACGAGGTCGATGTCTCCGCGTCCATTTGCCTGCAATTCAGGATCGCCAGGACCGCGTTGTGTGCCTTTACAGTCTCGAATATGGACATGTTTCACACGCGAGATCACTGCAGCGATCGCCTCCACAGGATTTTCGTCCGCACGATGAATATGGGACGGATCCATATCAATGCCAAATGCCGGTGACGAAATCTCTTCCATGATGCGAAGCGTCGTCGGTGTGTTATAGATACTCGCGCCCACGTGTGCCTTGACGCAGAGCGTCACACCGTAGTGTTCCGCGCGTTCGGAGAGGCTGCCCAATGAATCGACAACTTCGGGCCACGCAGATTCATCGTCCGACGCACCACCGGGACCGCAGTTAATAATGGGGACACCGATCTCAGCCGCGGCTTGGAACGCCAACTCCATTCGTTCTGGATCGCGCGAGGGTTGTTCCATTGCCAAGAGGTCGATTTCGTATTCTTTCGCGAATCGTTTGATGTCGTCAGCAAGTTCCTGCCAGTTCGCGAGCACGAGATGCTGACTCATCCCGTCGATCGCTGAAAGTTCGATGCCATCATAGCCAGCCATCGCGATGTGCTTAAAGGCGGTTTCCATATCGTAACCGCCGAACAGTACCGAATTTGCTCCTAATTTCAAATGTAATTCTCCTTCTGTAGGGATGGATATTGCGTTATTCTCTACAATTACCCTTTTAACGGCGGAAGTGGACGCGGACGGACTACGATACCACCCTGTTCATAAGACTCCATCGCTGCCCAGGTGTATTCAAGCGTGGCAAGTGCGTCTCTACCGGAGGCACGCAGCTGCTCTTTCGGTACGCCGTTCGTGACGTCCTCTAAAAAGGCGTGAATCCTTAAAGGGAAAGTCTCACCGAAATCGCTGATGCCGGATTCCGTGACAATAGGCTCGCCAGAGAAGTCAGGCGCACCCGGGGAGGGCCAATAGGTCACCTTCTCGATGCAGTTTTCGATGCAGAAGGTGCCGCGTGTACCTGCGAGTTCAACACTCCACCAACCACCGAGACCGAACGTAGCATCACCACGTTGGCTTAGCAGGTAACCGATACACCCGTTCTCAAAACGGAGGTGGATGCTGTTAATGGAGACCATCACATCTCCAGCACCGCGTCTAAAATGAGGACGATTCATAAAGGCTTGAACGTGTGTCACATCACCGCAGAAATGGCGCATCACACTGAAAGGGTGTGCCAGGAAGGCTTTCACATGAAAATAGGGAAATCCATCAGAACGAGGGGCTTTCGAGTAACTATAGCCAAACTCACCGCCAGCAAATCCCATTTTGTGAAGACAATAAACCTGCTCCCCGATGTGGCCATCGTCAATATATTTCTTCGCTTGCTCCGCAGGCGGTGTAAAATAGTGATTCAGATTACAACCGAGATAGAGGTTTTCTTCTGTGGCTTTCGCGACCATGTCTCGTGCCTGTCCGATATCGTTAGAGATCGGTTTCTCAACGAGCACATGCTTTCCCTTCTCAAGAGCCTCCATTGTTGGTTCATAGTGCCAGCTGCCGTTTTCATTTCCACCGGTGCCAACATCAACGATATCCAAGTCGGGTTCGCCATCAATCATATCAGCTAAGCTGTAGTATGCCTTTACACCGAGACGTTCCGCTGCGTTGTCTGCACGCTCTTTCATAATGTCACACACCGCAACCAGTTCCGCTAAGTCGTCATTCGCGTGGCAATTCGCATGGTTATTACCAATCCCACTCATGCCGACAACGCCAACTTTTAATGCCATTTGTTATTAATTCCTTCCAAAGATGAAGTTTGATTTCGCCTATAGGTGAAGACGGGCAGTTTAAATTTGCACTTGCTCGTAACACCCCGCAGCGACTTTGCACTTATTATACGGCTGTTCGGGGTTTTGTCAATAAATATCTTCAAAATACACTTGACAGCGATTCCTATGCGTGCTATCGTTTCATAACGGAATTTACGACCCCAATCTCCGCAGGCACGCCTTGTAAGCGTGAAGGAGGAATAACAGATGAGTATCAGTGTCGGGATGGTAGGCTTAGGAATGTTTGGACCGGCGTTTATCCAATCGTATCAGTCGCATCCAGATGTCCACCGTCTTGCGCTCTGCGATTTGCGCGAAGACCGGTTGGCAAAATATGCAAAGCAATTTGAGATTACTGAGACCTACTCAAGCCTTGACGACATCTGCAAATCGGATTTAGACGCGCTCGTTATCATTACACAGCATTGGATGCACGCACCGCAGGCGATTCAAGCGATGGAATCAGGAAAGCACGTCTATACTGCTGTCCCTGCCGCGGCATCCTTGGATGAATGTGAGGCTCTTGTCAGGACGGTCGGACGAACCGGAATGATTTACATGAACGGTGAGACGAGTTATTTCCGTCCGGAAACCGCCTTCTGTCGCCAGAAAGCCGCCGAGGGTGCATTCGGGGAGTTCGTCCATTGCTGTGCCGAGTATTTTCATGACATGAGCCACGGACTCTACGATGTGGCGAAAAATCGGTGGGGCGCGCAGTGGGGGCGGGATAAGATGGGCGGTATACCGATGTATTATCCAACCCATTCAACCTGTTTCCCGATCTCCGTAATGAAGGCGTACGCAACATCGGTCTCCGCACAAGGGTACGTCTATCCAAACGACGATTGGTTTCGGACGGACACCATTCACAAAAATCCGTTCTCAAATGAAGTCGGGCTTTTTACAATGAGCAACGGCTCGACAATGCAAATCTGTGAGTTCCGAAGAATTGGGCATCCCGGATCCGAACGCGTCAGTGGTATTTATGGGACAGAGGGCAGTTACGAACAGAGTCTCGCAGGGAGCGTTTGGGCAGGCAAACACGAGCGGGAAATCGTTGAGCCTTCAAGATCACACGAAGAACTCCCAGAGGCACTCACCGCGGATCTCGGCGGGCATGGGGGTTCACACGCCTATCTCGTACACGAATTCGTCGATGCCGTCAATCGTCAACGCTTACCACGCGTCAACGTTTGGGAAGCGGTTCGGTATTGCGCTCCCGGATTTGTCGCACATGAATCTGCACTACGAGATGGAGAATTGCTCCCAATTCCAGATTGGGGGGACGCACCAGAAACGTAAAACAGAAGATTGTCCTTGATTTTTATCGCATTTTACGGTATACTATACAATTTAAAGGATTTCTAATGGCTGGATACCATGCAAATCGGCACGCAACCTTCGGCTAAATAGAAACCATCGGACATTAATCAACGCACGCTACGAATCCGAGGTTAATTAAGGAGTATAGCATGGCTATTGAATACGCGGGTCCCTTTGATACATCGGCGATTCTACCAGATGTTGCCCGCGAAATTGAAATTTATGAGATACAACTTGGTCGGGTCCAAGCTGGCCAAGTGGAAGAGACGCTGTTTACCGAATTTAGACTCCGGCACGGGGTTTACGGGCAGCGCGATGATAGATCGCAGATGATCCGTGTTAAAATCCCGTTCGGCGGACTCACAGCAGTACAACTCGAAATGCTGGCGGATGTTGCCGAAGAATTTTCGGATAATATCATCCACATCACCACCCGTCAAGATGTACAATATCACTACGTAGACATCAACAACACGCCGGAACTCATGCGTCGCCTCGCAAGCGTAGACATTACCACCAAAGAAGCGTGTGGTAATGTCGTGCGAAATGTTACGGCATGTCCTCTCAGCGGTGTGTGCCAAGATGAGACATTTGATGTAACACCCTATTCTCAGGCATTGTCAGCGTTCCTCTTAGGACACCCAGACGCGCAGGACTTTGGTCGTAAGTTCAAAATTGCGTTTTCTGGATGTGAAGAGCACGCTTGCGGTTTAGCGAATATGCACGACATCGGTGCAGTCGCTGCCGTTAAAGAGGTAGATGGTGAAGTCAAACGCGGTTTTAAACTTTATGTCGGGGGTGGACTCGGCGCAGTCCCGCATCAGGCGAAAGTGTTTGATGATTTCGTTTCCGCAGAGGAACTCCTCCCGATTTCACAATCAATTTGCAGGGTTTTCACCCGTTTAGGTGAACGCCGGAATCGGAATAAGGCGCGTTTAAAGTTTGTGATCGCCAAATACGGCATTGAGGAATTTCGTAAACAGGTACTTGAAGATCGGGCTACGCTACGCCACGATCCGGAATGGACTGCGTATCTGGACAATCTCGACGCTTACAACGAAAGTCCTCTCAAGGCACCGACGCAGCTTAATGGTGCTTCAAAACCTGAAGGGTTTGAAGAGTGGTATCAATCGAATGTGCAGTTACAGAGTCAACCCGGTTACGCTTTTGTGACGATTACATTGCCGCTTGGTGATATTACTGCAGATCAGACGCGTGTTTTGGCAGATATTTCGCGGAAATATGTGAAAGACACCATCCGTGCTACAGTCGAACAGAACATCGTTCTCCGCTGGGTAACAATGACGGATCTCCCCGCACTCTATCGCGAACTGAAGGGGATCGGTCTCGGTGACCCGGGGGCAGAATCTATGGTTGATATTACTGCTTGCCCCGGGACTGATTCCTGCAAACTCGGTGTTTCTTCTTCTCGCGGTCTGGCAGCGCACCTGCGAAACTATTTCATTGAAACCGGTGTGCAGAATGAAATCAAAGACTTTCGGATTAAGATTAGTGGTTGCCCCAATTCTTGCGGACAGCACCACATCGCGAATATTGGTTTCTTCGGCTCCTCACGTCGGATGGGTGAACATATCGCGCCTTACTATCAGGTGCTACTCGGTGGACACATGACCGAGAACGCCAGTTCTTATGGACTTGCCAATGGAAAAATCCACGGCAAATATATTCCGGCGTTCATTGAGGAATTAACCGGTAAGTACACGGCCGAACGCAATGAGGAAGAGTCCTTCACTGATTACGTCGCACGGCTTGGTAAGGCGGAAATCAAGCAGATCTTGTCCAAATACGATAAGATCCCGTCTTATGAGGAAGCACCAGAGTTCTATGTGGACACCGGCGACACGAAAGATTACCAACTCAAGACAGGTGTCGGTGAATGTGCAGGAGAGGTCGTAGCACTCGTCTCTATGAAATTGGAAGAGGCAGATCGACTCATTTATGAGTCCGGTTTGAACTTGGAAAAGGGTGAATATCAGGATTCCGCGGAGTTGGCTTTTAATGCAATGATCAGAGCCGCGGACGGTCTCTTGACGACGGTAGGATTGCAATATATTGACGACGCGACCACCGTCAACGAATTCCGCCCCCATTTCTTTGAGCCCGGTAACTTCTTCCCCGGTTACGGTGCGCACATCTTCAAGGCAACAGAGGAAGATGCTTCTACGTTTGACCACGAATTGGCACACCGTCGCGTTGAGGAAGCCACCCTCTTTGTAGAAGAATCGCATAACGTGTATAATCGTATGCGCATTAAGCAGGAGGAAGAGGAAGAAAGCCGTCGCAAAGCACGTCGCTCACGACCGGCGCGGAAACCAAGGGTTGTCAGAAAAGCGAAGCCCGTTGAGGAAATCGTGGATAGCCTCGACCTCAAAGGCGTTGCCTGCCCGTTCAACTATGTCCAAGCAAAGATTCGGTTGGAAACGATGGACCTCGGTCAACTTCTCGAAGTCACCATCGATGATGGCGAACCGTTTGAGAACGTGCCGAAGAGCCTCACCAACGATGGACATGAGATTGTTGACACCAAGAAGGTCGGAAAGCACTACCGCCTTACCGTCCGGAAGGGTGAGTAAAGTATAATGTGTTTTCTATCTTGTAGGGGTGGGTTTCAAACTCATCCCTATAAACCGTTACTGCAATGAAAAAAATAGTAGGCGTGTAACGATAGTAAACTCAACAATAACAGACCCCTTCAATAGAGTGAGTGCGTGCAGCTCCAACTTCAGAACTGGAAAATCTATTTTGATACATGTTGCTTGAATCGTCTTTTTAACGATCAGACACAAGCAAGGATTCGTCAGGAAACTGGAGCTGTTAAGATAATTCTTGCTCGATTCTTCACAACGCAATGGCAGTGGCTTACCAGCACGGTGCTAATCAATGAGATCAGCAGGACTCCCAATAAAACGTTACGTACTGAAATGAAAGTGTTGTTGGATCTCGCAGACCAAAATGTCACAGTTGGGGTAGCGGAAACGGCACGCGGAACGCAATTAGAATTATTGGGATTTAAGTGGCTGGATGCTTTGCATATCGCTTGTGCCGAGAGTGGTCAGGCGGATATTCTCCTAACGACGGATGATCGGATGCTTAGAAGGGCAAAACGCTTCCGTTTACAACTTCGTGTCCGTGTTGAAAATCCTTATACATGGTTAGAGGAGATTAGTAAACATGAAGATACAAACTCTGCTTGAAGATGAGATGGAAGAACTCCGCCGTCGAAATCCAGATGTTCACGCGCTTTTAGAAAAAATATTTCAGCACAAAGACGGGAAGGGTGATTATTCTATCGAACGGCATAAGTGGATGGAAACACTTGATAAAGAAACGTTTCTGAACGAAATACGTCGAGTTGAGGAGGTTCGGAAACAGGACAAAAAATGAGAGGGGCTTCCTACCAAAACGATGGCATGAGATCGTTGACACCAAGAAGGTCGGACAGCACTACCGAAGAGAGAGTGTGCTGGTAATTCTAAAACGATGGGACAAAAATATCGCAGGTGAAGCCTGCTCTCACAAGAAAAGCCCATTAGGGCGTTATGTTTATAGGAAACTTTTTAGCAGAATGGATCTACAACAAATTAACATTAAGGTTTTCGCAACCGAAGATAGCAAAATCAACTATACCAACTTCATCAAGGTCTTCAATCGTTGGATGGAGGAAGCGGATTCAGAAGATTATTTGAACTACGCTGACTATTCACACGTCGATGCAGGACCGGGTGTGCTGTTGATTTTGAAGCAAGCAAACTATAGCATTGACAATGCTTACCATGAAGACGGTTTCCTCTACAATCGGAAACATGCAGTCGAAGGCGACAATGCCGACAGGATTCGCCAAGCACTCACAGAAGTGCTCTCCAAATGCGAGCAGCTTGAAGCAGCAGCGGAGTTGGAAAACGCAGTGCATTTCAACGGCGCGGATCTCCTGTTTATGATAAACAACCGGCATATCGCACCGAATACATCGGAAACAGCGGCATCCGTTCAGGCAGACCTAACACCTGTCCTACAACAGATGTATGGCGGTGATGATTTCACGGTGGAACGCACCTCCGAAGACGCACGCGAACGGTTCGCTTTGCGAATCTCAGCGAACTCGAATAAACCGATTTCTGAACTCCTCTCTAATCTGGGAGCCTAAGATGTTTAACTTCAGCAACGAACAGATTGAACGCTACAGCCGACATATTATCCTCAAAGAGGTCGGTGGGATGGGGCAGACGCGGTTGCTTGAATCGAAAGTGCTACTCATCGGGGCAGGCGGACTCGGATCGCCCATTGGGATGTACCTCGCAGCGGCAGGAGTCGGCACGCTCGGTATCATTGACGATGATGTCGTCGATCTCAGTAATTTGCAACGCCAAATCTTGCACGGCATCAGCGACATCGGCGTTCCGAAGACGAAATCCGCAGAAGCCTCTATCGCAGAGATGAACCCAGATGTCAAGGTGATTCCCCACAACGAACGTATCAATTCGGAAAACGCTTTTGGGATATTAGAGCAGTATGATCTGATTGTGGATGGGTGCGACAACTTTCCGACTCGCTATCTGCTCAACGACGCATCTGTTATGCTTGGCAAACCAATCGTGCACGGCAGTATTTCCCAGTTTGAAGGACAGGTCACCGTCCTATATCCGGGCAAAGGACCGTGTTATCGCTGTATCTTTTCCGAACCACCACCCCAAGGTATGGCACCGAGTTGCCAGGAGGCTGGGGTCTTAGGTGTGTTACCCGGCATTATCGGCACAATTCAAGCCGTTGAAGCGATTAAAGTCCTACTGGATGTCGGCGATCCGTTAATAGGGAGCCTTCTGCTTTTCGACGCGTTATCGATGGATTTCAACAAACTCAAACTCCGCCAAAATAGTGATTGCCCGATGTGTGGTGAAAATCCCACTATCCATGAATTGATTGATTACGAGGAATTCTGTGAGGTGGGTTGGTAGTCCGACGTATTTTACTATAGGGCGAGGTCTGTGTACCTCGCCTATTTTGTTTAATCCTGCTACGCCAAAAATCCCCGTCGAATTGGCGAATCAATAAACAGTGAATCGCCACCATCAATTGTCAACTCCAAACCCGTAACCCACGCTGCCTCGTCTGAGCAGAGCCACAATGCCGCATAAGCCACATCAATCGGGTTGCCAAGCCGTTCCAACTGTGTCGCTACTGGGGCGATTTCTCCGTCTGGCAACGGATCCCAAATAATGCCCGGAGCCAACGCGTGGACGCGAATGTTTTTATCGTACAACTCCTTCGCGAGGTTTTTCGCTGCCGCGACCATTCCTGCCTTCGCTATGGCATAAGCACTATTGGCGTCCTGTCGCACCCGCTCACCCGCTGAAATAGTAATAAGGCACCCACCGCCACGCGCTTCTAAA
The DNA here is from genome assembly GCA_965232545.1 of Candidatus Poribacteria bacterium. Taxonomy (GTDB): domain Bacteria; phylum Poribacteria; class WGA-4E; order WGA-4E; family WGA-3G; genus WGA-3G. Next base: position 3,284,691 of record OZ246979.1, on the reverse strand, counting down.
ATTGGAACAAGCCGACGCACAGGATTGAACAGCGTTTGCAGATTGTTTTGCAAGGCACCATCCCAATATGCTGGGTCCATCTCGGTAATATCGTGTTCCGTTGAGAAGAACCCACCCGCAGCGTGAATAAAACAGTCAATGCCGCCGAACTTCGCCACTGTAGTTTCAAGAAGCGCGTCTACCTGTGCCGCATCCATCAAATCAGTTTGATGCGTTAGCACGTCCGCACCGTTAGCACGAATGCGTTTTGCTGTTTCTTCCATTGTCTCTGTCGTGCGTGCTGCAAGTATGATCTTCGCGCCCTCTTGCGCGAAAAGCAGGGCAGTGGCGCGACTCATGTTTGAACCGGCACCACCGAACAACACAACCTTATCCTTCAATCGCATGTTTCAATTTCCTTCTTCTATCTATTTCATAGGGCATCCGAATCACGGATTTTGCTGATTATGCGGATTTTTGTTGGGCTTTGCAAAATCAACCCAACTTGTAGGTTAAAAGTGGTAGACACACCGGTGGGCTGTAACAAGGTGGCGTAATTATTGAGTACTTATTGGCTATCGGCTGAGACTGAGGAGTAGGTATTTCGGTTTAGTGAGTTCATCTGTGGCTTCGCTTCGTTCGGTGACTTCTTGAATCTCAGCGGTGTATTTTAGGTTTAGAGTTATGTTTTCGACAGTTTCGAAGACTTCCTCTGCAATGTCTCCGGTATAGATTCTTTCTGGAGTTTTTATTTCAAATCTATTGGTTCTAAGGGAGGCAGCAATTAAAGTGCCGGTGATAGTAAGCCTTGATGGTGCTTCTTCTTGAAATTTTTCAAGGATTTCAATTACTTCTTGCATTTGAGAGTTGGATAGGTATGCTGTTCCACCCCTTTCTGGATTTGGTGATCTCCATGTGAATTTGGTGTCTATTACGGATTCGCTAAGTGATTTGAGGAAATTGGTATAGTCCTTAGTTACTCTTAATTTTAGTTGTCCTAAAAGTTTTTTAAGTTTTTCTTGATTGTTTTCGGCATTGAGGAGTTCAAAAAACTTTTCTATTGCTTCTCCACAATCAGAATGGTCAAAAAGGTCAAGTTGAGTAACCTCCGGAGAGGCGAGGTGAATATTGAATGATCCAGGACTAACTTGTAAAAGTGACATTTCCATGCTGCTCCTGATTCCTTCAGTGACCTGAGATGAGTCAAGGCAGATCATTCCAATTGTATTAATTACACTTTGGAGTTTTCCGAAAATATCGCTTAGCAAGACTATAGGGGCTTGTGTTTTAGAACCTGTAGCGAGGTTAAGAATTAAATTCAGAATTTCTTGCCTTTTGGATTTTGCCATTTCTTCTGCATCGCTTAATACTGGGAGTATTTTGGTTTCAAAGTCAAGGCATTCACCAGGCACTGGAAGCATATCCTCAGGTATCTGATTTGGTTGAATAAAATCTGTCTGGACTGAAGCATGTTCCTCGTATGGAACCTTTACTTGAATTGCATAGGGATTTTCAGAATCGGCGAATGCATCGTGGAGGTCAATTTCGCCGGATCGGATACGGTTAAGCCGTTCAGTGGAGACAGCAACACAGAGCCAGGTTAAAAACTTGGCATCTTCAGCAGCAGCCACAACAAGGTAAAAATGCCCTGAGGCGTTTTTGCAGGAGTAAAGAACAGGTTGATCGTAGTATTCGTATACTTCTACAATCTCGAGTTTGCCTAACTCTGGAATATTGAGTAGATCAAGCATCTTATGCATCCTTTCCGATTTTTAGAGGATTTAGAAAGAAACCACATGTTGGAACTCATTTCTGTGATTACAGTCCATAGCCAGAGCTTAATCCAATACTATAGGCTATCGCGGATTTCATCTGTTTCAACGCCTCGTGAATCTGAGGGAGTTCCTCAAATCCGTAGGATATACGGAACTGTCGCTTCCCAACCCCGACCATTTCACCATCTGGATGGACACAGTGTTCACCCGGAATGTAAATCACTTTCGGATGCTGGGAACCCGGCGGTCCATCGATCTCTTCCCGTCCAGTCGTTCGCGTCAAAAACTTAAAAAAATCAGAAGTCGTATCCGTTGTGACATTCGCCAGCGTCAAATAGTAGTAGAATCCAGCACTCCCGCCCCGACACTCCTGAACGTTATCACCCAGTAATTCTGCTATCCACGCTTTGACCTGTTTCGCCTTCTGGTGATACCCATTATTAACCTTTTGGATTTGGGCTTCTATACCGTGGTCAAGCAAGTAACTTGCGATTTCTTGATTGATTAACGGGGCACTGAAGCCGAGGTCGCTTGTGCGTTGGATAACGCTGTCGAGAAACCGACCTTTCGGACCGATGAGGTAACCGATACGTAACCCAGGGGCGAGGATCTTTGACAATGTGCCAATTTCATAGACAATGCCGAGTGTATCGTTGCAGAGTGCAGACGCCAAAGGTTCAACGGCACTGTCATGCACGAGGTCGCGATAGGCGTTGTCGAAAAAAATCGGGATTTTCCGTCCGACTTCGTATGAAAGTCGAGTAACAATATCAACGAGTTCTTTCTTACGATTATTGGATAGAATTGTACAGGTCGGATTGTTAACCGTTACGACGTAGAAGAAACGGATAGCCTCTTTTTCGTTGCCAAGCGTCCTGAGTTTCATCCGCAAACGTTCAGTATTAAGTCCTTCGTCATCTTCAGGTATCGCGATAACGCTGAAACCTTTCCTGCCTAAATCGTTGCAGTAGATATAATACATCGGATCCGCTGTCAGCACAATGCCGGCAGGAAGTAGATGGGTGATACTCTCTAACAGACTCGTCGCACCGTTCGCGCCGATAACAATGTCCCGACTGTTCAAGGTCTGTTCAGTAATTCCACCAATCCGGTTCTCAATGTGGAACCTCTTGAGCGACGCAATCAGGTTCGGCGAACCTTGTGCGCCGCCATAATTGAGGGAAGCGCGGTATTTTTTAGGGTGCGCGAGAACCGTTTCGCAGGCGTGTTGAATCTGCTGACGCGGAATCGTCCGTTCATTGACGTATCCAACACCGAGGTTGATGTCGCGTCCGTCTCGAAAACCGACAGCAAAATCGGTCATCAGCTGGTTAACAGGGGATGGTATACTTGAGGTTTTTCCGTAATCAGAAAGCAGAACATCGCGGATCTTCATGGTTTATTGGGGTTCTGCGCGTCTATAGTAGGTCCCTCAAAGCGGATTCAAGCGTCCCGTGACGAAATTCGTAGCCACTGACTTCCGTTTTCTCTGGAAGTACGTTCTGACTCAGCACAACGAAATCCGCAAATTCGCCCATCATCAACCGCAAACCAAACGTCGGGACAGGAAGCAGTGTTGGTCGCCGTAGTACACTGCCGAGAGTCTTCGTGAACTCTACATTTCTGATAGGGACAGGTGCCGTCGCGTTCAGAGGACCCCGAATCTCTTCATTCTCTAAAGCGTGTATCACTATACCAACGACATCGTCGACATGAATCCAAGACATCCACTGCCGACCGCTACCCAGTACGCCACCGACTCCCATTTTAAAGGGTGGAAGAACCTGTGTTAACAGCCCACCGCCTAACCCAAGCACAAGCCCAATGCGAACCATGACTACGCGGATCCCAAACGCATCCGCTTTTTGTGCCTCTGTCTCCCATTCTTGACAGACTTTGGCGAGAAAGTCGGTTCCAGCAGGCGACACCTCCGTAAAGTGTTCATCGCCACTATCGCCATAGTACCCGATTGCGGAGGCACAGACAAGCACATCGGGTTTTGTAGACACGCCAGCAAACGATTCAACGAGGTTTCGCGTCGAAAGAACTCGGCTATCCCGTATCCGCCGTTTTTTTTCGGCGTTCCATCTACCTGCGATGGTTTCACCCGCCAGATGAACAACCGCTTTCACGTCTGATGTGGCTTCTGAAGGCAGTTTTTCGGTTTCAGGGTTCCAACCGTAGACCGCTCTTGCGGATTTCAATTGCGTTTGTGCGCGTGTCGGGTTACGAGATAATACATGTACGGTATCGCCTTGTTCGTGGAGGGCAGTGCAGACTCGACTGCCAATGAATCCAGTTCCACCGGAGACCAAGACATTTGCCATTTTTTCTCCTTGCGTTCTCTATTTTGACAACTCAGTGATAACGGTCTCTAACTTCTGATAGTCGTCAACAACAGCATCACTCAGTGTGTCATCTCCTTCTCCTTTATTGAAGCCTGCAAAACGAATCGCTTTCATCCCGGCATTTTTCGCACCGACAATATCCGTTCGGAAAATATCGCCAACATGCACCGCTTCCGCGGGTTCAGCGTTCAATTGTGCTAAAGTCGAATGGAATTGCACCACTTGAGGTTTCGTATGATCCGTTTCGTCGGAGAATGTGAAAGCCGTAAAGTATTGTAAAATGCCGTCACGCGCCATTAGTTTTCGAGCGAAACTGCCGGGCGTTAGTGCCGAGTCTGAGATAATTCCAAGTGGATAACTTTCACTCAACCGAGAAATGACCGGTTTGACGTATGGCATCATAATTGGCGGTGCTTCCAAGAAAGCCGCACCAAGGCACTCAATTAACTGATCGAGATCTTCTTCTACAAGCCCGAGGTGAAGCACTTCAGCGAATCGCTGTAGGCACCGTTTCACTGAGATCCCTTGGTGTTTATGCCATAGAGAGGATACTAAGTTGTACGCCTCTTCAAGTCCGAATCTTACATCATCCAATGTGCAAGCATAGTCGCGACTGTCGAGATACGTATGGCATAGTTGAATACGTATCGCCTGACGCTTTTGCCAGTTGCTGTCAGAATCGGCATAAAGGGTTTGCCAATAATCGAATGTAATAGCTTTAAGCATCAAAATTTTTCCATTTCTAATGTGCGTTCCTATTTCACTATAGAGGCGGCTCATGTTAAAGAGCACAATTCCATTTTACCCGATTTATCCGAAAAAATCAAGCGATATGTGGTTTTATCGCGGAGGTTCAGTTTTCGTTGTGCTGTGAGTTTCGCTTTCCGCAGAAAAGAACAGACTCGCCGGAAAAATCAGCACAAGACGTTCTCGAATCAAAATAGACTTGCAATTTCCTTTTAAAAGTGATACCATTAATTAAGATGTAGACAATCAATAGGCAAACATGTTGCGTCCGATGTGTGCGGAGGAATACGAAGTTGCGGTTGAATCGTCGAATTATCCCTGGGTATACGACCACCCGTTTAATACTCGTTTACTTCATCGTCGGATTGGGCACGCTCGTATTTGGGTTCTTCCATTATATCCAGCAGATTTCTCGACTGAACGCGGATATAGAAACCCAGATAGACCTTTTCGCCGATCTGGCAGCGGAAATTCCCGGCGTCGAAAACCGAGGATTGCAACAGAAGTTAATTACGATCGTCAGAAAGTCATTCGCTGAAGACAGATCACGTACGTTCTCGTTTATCATCACGGATGCACGCGGAAACGTCTTAATTACGCGAGGGGTTGACCCACAATTAGACGCGAAGATCGACAATTTGGATATCAATGTCAACGAAAATGAGAGTATATCGTTAACACAAAATGAGCACGCTTTGTTACAATCAACATTAGCGCGCATGAAAAAGAAACATCTGCCTCGTGAAATACACATACTCCTTGAAAACAGGCAGCTGAAGGGGTATATTTACTATGGTGATGCCGCACCGAGTGAAATGGCACACCTGCCTCTTGTAATAACCGATACCGCGGGTACACCTCAGAAATGGCAGATTTGGGGTGACGTTATTACTGCAGATCAGGCAACTGCGGAGGAACAGGAACGAGCGAAAATTTTCATTCAGAACGCACCAGCGTCCTCTGTGATTGAAACAACACCGAAATGGCACAAAGGCTACTTCTATTATGAAAGTAAGCCCTACTATGGGTTAGTCGTGCCGCTTATAGCACCGGTGGTCCTATTAGTATTTGGAACTGTCTGCTTCCTTGTCTATCAACGGATAAAGTCTTATGAACACTCGGCAATCTGGGGAGGCTTAGCCAAAGAGACTGCGCATCAACTCGGAACACCTACCTCGTCGCTGTTGGCATGGACAGAACTGCTGCATGAACGAAGTAAAGAAAAAAATGATGACGCACTCGCTGAACTCTCCGAAAGTATGAGAAACGATCTGGAGCGTCTACAGAAAACAACGGCGCGCTTCGGTATGATTGGCACGCAGCCTCCACTTACCGAAGTCAACATGAATGAAGTGTTTGAAGAAGTCCGAGCCTATTTTGAAAAACGGCTGCCGCATATTGGTCGACGCGTCGAAATCCGATTGAGACTGCATGAAACACCCCCTATACTCGCAAACGCGCAATTGTTGCACTGGGTGTTTGAAAACCTAATTCGTAATTCGTTGGATGCAATGGATAAAGCGGACGGATGGATCCAGATTGAACCAACCTATGATAAACGATACAGCGATGTTGTTATCCAGTATGCCGACAATGGAAGCGGGATCACCCGCGAAAATCAACGAAAGATCTTTGAACCGGGGATGTCTACCAAGGCACACGGGTGGGGACTCGGATTGACTGTCATACAGCGGATCATCCGTGAATACCATCACGGAAGCATCCGTATGATTAAAACGAGTCCTGACGGAACAACTTTTGAAATTCGACTGCCAGTCGCATAGTCCATATTAACAGCCGTTGTGGAGAAAATAATGACCTGGGTATTTTTCCTGCTTCCGCTGACGAGAGAACTTTCACTCTCGTTAATTGGGCACGATGTCGCACCTGAGCAGATTTTGTAAGCTTACGTATGTCACAGACACACCAAATCTTATGGATTGATGATGAAATAGAAGCGTTGCAACCGCATATTCTCGTACTACGCGACCGAGGCTACGCCGTCACGCCCGTGACAAATGGTGAAGACGGCATCGCGCTTCTCACGCGCGGTGATACGCAGTACAGTGCTATCCTACTTGACCAGGTTATGCCCGGTAAAGATGGAATGGCAACGCTCGATGCAATCCGTACCATCAATGCGCAAATCCCAGTCATTCTCGTTACCCAATCCAGTGATGAACAATTTGTTGAGGTCGCTCTCGGCAAGCAAGTAACCGATTTCTTAGTGAAGCCGATCGGTGTAGCCCAGATCGTTTCAACACTAAAGCGTATCCTTGATCAGCCGCAGATCGTCGTAAATCAGATTCCGAATCGGTACACGACAGATTTTAACGCTATCCGCGCCATGAAAGACGCGTCACCGAGTTGGCAAGACTGGGTCAATATCTATGTGAAACTTTTACAATGGGATCTGGTATCTGAAAAGTTAGCCGAGGGTGGGTTAGAAGAAACACATCTCGCACAGAAGAAAGAGTGCAATACCGAATTTTCTGACTTTGTCGCGACGCATTATCCTGATTGGGTCGCAGGTAGCTCAGACGCACCACCCTTGTCGGTCAACGTCCTCGACCAGCATGTTATCCCTCAACTTCAAGATGGAAAATCTGTTTATTTTATTGTGGTTGACTGCTTCCGATTAGATCATTGGTTGGCAGTGGAATCACTCTTGTACCCTTATTTTTCTATCGAACGTCAATATAGTTTTTCAATCCTACCGAGTGCGACAATGTACGCACGAAATGCCCTCTTCAGCGGCTTGTTCCCAATAGAGATCGCCGAACGCTATCCACAGTACTGGCAGGAAGAATCTGATGGGGACACGAGTACAAATCGCTACGAACGCCAATTCCTCGAAGAACATCTGAAGCGCAGGGGTATCAAACTGAAGCCCGGAATCCAGTACTTCAAGATTTTTGACGCTCGCGGTGGCAACACCTACAAAAAACGGGTCGCCGCAAACACACGCGTGAGTCTCTCGGCACTGGTTATCAATTTCATTGACATCTTGACCCACCAGCGCTCACAATCCGATGTTCTGCAGCAGCTTGCCCCTGATGAATCCGCTTTTCGAGCACTGGCACGCTCATGGTTCTCGCATTCGGTACTGTTCGATATTTTACGCATTATTGCAGCACAAAACGCAACTGTAGTCCTCACCAGCGATCATGGCTCTGTCTTTTGTAACCGAGCAACCCGCGCTTACGGTAATCGTGAAACAACCACCAGCCTTCGGTTTAAAATCGGTGCTAACTTAGGATGCGAAGAAGGTGAAGCAGTATATCTCCGAAACCCAAAGGAATATCGGCTACCGGCGGAAAACACAAGCAAGGACTACATTCTCGCGAAAGACGATTATTATTTCGTCTATCCGAACGATTTTTATAAATATAAACGGCAGTTTCAAGGAGGGTTCCAGCACGGTGGTATCTCGATGGGTGAACTCATAACGCCTGTCGTAACGCTAACACCGCGGCTGTAAGGCGCAGCTCGCAAACCCAGATGAAATAGAGAAGGGTATACCTTTTTCAGCTTTACGCTCCGCAAGATATAGACACCAGTAGACTGCGGACAACCTTATACACAACTGCTGTGTGATCGAACTTCTCTAAGAATATTATAGCATACACCAATAAATATATGCTATAAAAACAAAAAGGAGGCGGAAACCTTCCGCTCCTGCCTAAAGATAGGGGCTCAGGTTTCTCGAATATTTAATGGAAAAGGAGATACTTATTTCTGATGATGAGTATGAAACACGCTGTGCGGTACTTGACGAGGGGGTGCTGAATGAAATTTACATTGAACGCAAAGCAGCAGCGCAAACATTGGGGAATCTCTACAAAGGACGCGTTGAGAACGTACTACCCGGAATGCAGGTAGCATTCGTTGACATCGGATTGGACCGGCATGCCTTTTTACATATTTCCGATCTCAAATATGAGCACGCTGACGAAGATGAGGATGAAAATGGGAAGCAGAACGGAGACCGAAGATCCAACAAAAATGCCGCTGTATTGGACCTGAAAGGAAAGCAGTCCAAGCAAACACGCGGTGGACGCGGGTTCCCATTCCTCATAAGTGACCTCATTTCAAAGAAGCAGGAACTCCTCGTTCAGGTTGGCAAGGAACCTATCGGGACAAAGGGGGCACGGGTTACCAGTAACATCACACTCCCCGGACGTTATGTCGTCTACATGCCCAATTCCTCAAATATTGGCGTATCACGACGCATTGAGTCTGCCACTGAAAGAGACAGACTACGGAACATGGCAAAGGCAGTCAAAGCCGACGTTGAAGGTGGATTTATCATTCGTACTGCCGCTGAAGGGTTGAACGAAACCGAGTTCGCAGCCGAAATCCGGTATCTTATCGATCAATGGAAACAGGTACGCAAACGCGCAGACAGAAAATCCGCACCCAGTCTCGTGAGCAGAGACCTCAGTTTCACCAATAGAATCGTCCGGGATATGCTCACGAAGGAGGTCAAGCAACTGTTTATCGATTCAGAGACGGGGTACAAAGAGACGATGGAATACGTTTCCTCTGTCATGCCCAATCTGCAATCTCGGGTCTCCTTCTATCGGGAGGATCCAACTCTCTTCGATGCTTACGGTGTTGAACGCGCACTCAAGGAGGCGCTCAGTGAGAAAATTTGGCTCAAATGTGGAGGACATATTATCATCCAACAGACTGAAGCCATGGTCTCGATTGATGTCAACACTGGACGATTCGTTGGAAAATCTGATCCAGATAACACGATTCTCAGTGCTAACCTTGAGGCTGTTGAGGAGGTTGTCCGCCAAATTCAATTACGGGATTTGGGCGGAATTATCGTCGTTGATTTTATTGATATGGAAGAGGCTTCGCACCGGAAACGGGTCTTTAAAATGCTACAGGAAGCACTCCGGAAGGACCGTGCCCGCACAAATATCCTGCATTTTTCGGATTTAGGACTCGTCGAAATGACACGTCAACGTACCCGTCCAAGCCTCTCTACCCTGCTGATGGAAGAGTGTCCGTACTGCGATGGACATGGCACTGTTCTATCCGTCGAAACCGTCGTCATTCAGTTGCTGCGGGCAATAAAGATGGCGCATAAACAGACGCGTCAGTCCCAATTACGTGTTATCGCTAATGATTATGTCGTTTCGCATATCAAGTCGCAGATGTCGAGTAAATTGCGGGAACTTAAGAAGTCATTAAAATTAGATCTTATTCTGGAACCGGATGCCGACTTGCACCTCGAAGATTATCGAATCTTCGTTGGAAAAGGTGAAGAATTATTTCTTGATTAACAGGGCTTACGCTGAAAGCGAATATCGTGAGGAAAGGCTGGAAGGCACGGAAGAAGGAAGGATGGGCACCCAATCTTCCACCCTTCCTGTCTTCCTATCTTCCTTGTCTTCCGATTCTGATAGGAACGGAAGGGATTTTGCGTAAATCCTATTGATTAATTGACATCGGCGCGTTTTTAGGGTATAATTTAAGTAGAAAGGAGTGATATGTAAAATGTATGCAGTCTTTGCGAGCGGCGGAAAACAGCATCGGGTAGAAATAGGAAATCTCATCGACGTTGAAAAAATCGATGCAGAGGTCGGTGACAGCGTCACATTCTCATCCGTTTTGGCTGTCGCTGACGATGATGGTCGGTTGCAAGCCGGCTCACCCTATCTTGACAATACTTCAGTTACAGCCGAGGTGGTTCAACAGGCACGCGGAAAAAAGATGGTCGTGTTCAAATCGAAACGCCGTAAAGGTTATAAACGTAAGTTAGGGCACCGGCAATCATTTACACGCGTGAAAATTACCGCCATTGGCGCGGTGGAGGAACAATCTGATGGCTCATAAGAAAGGTGGCGGAAGCACCCGAAACGGACGCGACAGTATCGGAAAACGACTCGGTGTCAAAAGATTTTCCGGAAATTATGTCACTGCAGGGAGCATTCTCACTCGACAGCGTGGAACGCACATCCACCCCGGAAACAACGTTGGGGTCGGAAGAGACTATACACTCTTCTCGAAAATTGATGGATATGTATGGTTTGAGCGAAAAGACAAATATCGTCGGAAGGTGAGTGTCTATACAGAGCGTCCTGAATTTTAGCGGGTTTACCCGTCTCAGGAATCTACGACCAGAAGCCTCGCCTTAGGGTGTTGCAGCCCGCACCACCCCAAGCGAGGCTTTTTTACTCCAAAAATCCGACAGATTCGCACGCGTTGTAGGGGCAGGTCTCGTGCCTGCCCAACCGACGCGTGCCTGCCCAACCGACTCGAAACAGGCAGGAAAAATTAAAAAATGAAATGGACAATATCCGTCATAACGCTGACCGTGGTGTTGGGGTGTGGCGGACAGATACGGCAACTCGCCATGGAAACCATGGAGAATGCTCAGGTAGCACTCACTTCTGCCAACGCGATGGGGGCACAGGAGGCTGCCGATACCCCACTACGCACCGCTCAAGAGATGCTTGTCACGGCTGAAAACGCAATGAATGCTGGGGATGTAGAGCAGGCATATCGACTCGCACTCCGCGCGTATCTTCACGCACGAATCGCAACTGAAATCGCTATCGCAATTCGTGAGGAAGCAAACGCTCAAGAGGTACAGGCGCAGCTCACGCTCGCCGAGCAGAACGTTGACGAAGTGCTCCAGAGACTTGAGACGATGAAAGTTGAACTTGAGGCGTTACAGAAATTCTAATGAAATATTACGGATTGCTACTTTTAGTTACATGCTTTATCGCATCCGGATGCACCGTACCAGAGATTGATGAAGTCATGCTCGCGACACAACTCCAAGACGCGCAGCAGGCGATCAATAATGCGGCGGCGTTGGATGCTGAACCTTTGGTACCGGAGGAATACGGGCGTGCAGTGAAACTTCTGAATTTCGCTCGAAACTCGCAAGAAAAAGGGGATATCCCCCAAAGTGCTGAATTCGCATATCAGGCGGAATTAGTCGCACAGATTGCCGGCGCAAAAGCCCGGCAGCACCGCGCTCGGCAAAACGCTGTTACCGTCCGGGAACAGATATACCAACGAATTATAAAGGCACATGAACACGAACTCGAAATCGCGCGTATCCGTGAGGCAATCCTTGAGGAGCGGCTCGCCCGTACGATGAACTCTCGCGACAAGGGACAACAGCAGACAGAACAACTTTCAACAGAAATCACACATTTAAAAACATCGTTGCGCCAAGCAGAACTTCGCCTCTCGCTCACAGGTGTAGAATCGCTCGTTAACATTTCAAAATATACCTATCCAATGATCGAAGCAACTGCGGACTATGAACGCGCCCAAGCATCGATCGCTTCAATAACGAATCTCATTGAACAGGAGGCATTCGTCGAAGCGGAGACTGCTATCTCGAAAGCACAGAGGCTGGTCGACAACCTTTACCAATTGGCGCAGAGAAACCAGAAGGCGGAGACAGAAGCCAGAACCGTCGCACACATCTCTATTGCGAAAGCAGAAGTAATCATCCAGCGTGCACAGCACCTCAACGCCAGCCAGCACGCACCGCAGCAGTTTCAAGAGGCAACTGGACAGTTGAAACGTGCAAGACAGGAGTTAGCCACCAATCGCTACGAACAAGCACAACAATTTGCACAACAAGCACAGCATACCGCCGACGAGACTGTCATGAGGGCAGAAGCGGCAGAATTTAGACAACGCGCACAGAGGGAATTAGATCGGCAAGAAGCGGAAGCACAACAAGCGATTGATACCTTAAACAGGAAACTCACGGCACAAGCAAAGACACAAGTTCCGCAGTTAGAGGCGCGGCTCTATGAACTTGCCACTGCGGCTTATGCAAAGGCAAAAACCGCATTAGTAAACAAGGAATATGAGGTGGCTGTCAAAACTTCCGCTGAGGGCAGCGGTTATCTGGAACGCGCCATTGCAAACGCACAACAGATAACGTCGGCGAAGTCAGACTTACTAAAAGCCGCAAGGCAAATCCCTAAAGCCTCCGTTATAGAGCTGGAGAATAGTGTCCTCATCCGTATCAGAGGCAACGCGTTTGCCCATGGCAGCACGCAACTTCAGAAAGTATTTTTCCCGACCTTTGAGCAACTCGCCAAGGTCTTACGTAGAGATGGCTTCAGTCGTTACCCTGTCCGAATTGAGGTACACACCAGTGCCTTGGGAAATGCGAACGTCAATCGAAATGTAAGTATGGGGCGAGCAGACGCAATCAAGAGATCCCTTGTTGAAGAACGTGTCAATCCGGAACGTCTCACCACTGTAGGTCTCGGAGAAACCGAGCCTATCATCGAAGATGGCGTGAACAAAGAGGAACAGAACCGCAGGATCGATATAATTATCAAGACAAACTGAAGACTCGTGCAACACAAAGACCCTTATCTCGTCAATCAGGTCGCAATGAGCCTGTTTGGAGATAGATATATCATCATTTACGGCAATACCATTCAGTTCCACAATCACTGTTACCATCTGCGGTCCATCAATACACCCGGACATCCATACCGTGGATGCTACTACTTAGAGGACGCGAACACCGGTTTGGCTATGTCAAGCGATGTCGATTTCGCACCTCTTGGGGCATACGGCACGATTTTCGAGCCGCTCACAGGGGACATTATTGATTGTGAAACAGTACCTTACGGTTAATCGAAGTAGGGGCAGGTCTTGTGCCTGCCCACACTGTCAGGTCTTGTGCCTGCCCACAGGGGCTTGTGAAACAGTATTCTGCGGTTAGAAAGTCAGAGATATGACGAACACCAACAACACAAACACAGTATCCACACAGCAAGAAACCATCCTCATTTTGGATTTCGGCTCACAGTACACGCAGCTTATTGCCCGCCGTATCCGTGAGCAAAACGTCTACTGCGAAATTTATCCGCACACGTTATCCCTTTCACAGATAGAAGCCATCGCACCAAAAGGGATTATTCTCAGCGGTGGACCCGCAAGCGTCTACGAGACAGATGCCCCAAAAATTGATCCGAAACTCTTCGAGTTGGAAACACCGATATTAGGCATCTGTTACGGTATGCAACTCATGGCGGCACTGTTAGCAGGCGGAAAGGTCCATCCAGCGACGCAGCGAGAATATGGGCACGCACCCCTCCAAATTCTTGATGCAGCCGATCCGCTTTTCGCAGGGCTTTCCTCACATTTTTCTGCTTGGATGAGCCATGGCGATCGTATTGAGGCACCACCCGTTGGGTTCCAAACAATCGCACAAACACAGAACGCTCCCATCGCCGCTATGGTGGATCCCGCACGCACATTTTACGGATTACAATTCCATCCTGAAGTTGAACACACCGAGGATGCCGACCGAATTTTGGCGAACTTCACACGGAGTATTTGCGGATGTCGTAACGCGTGGACAATGCGTGCCTTTATCACCCGCACCACAGCACAAATACAGGAACAGGTCGGAGATGAACGCGTCCTATGTGCTGTGAGTGGTGGTATCGATTCGATGGTGCTGGCGACACTCTTATATCAAGCAATCGGAGACGCGCTTGTACCCGTTTTTGTTGACAATGGTCTCCTTCGGCAGAACGAAGCCGCTGAAGTGCTCAAAACCTGTGAGCAACTCGAAATTCCGCTCGTCGCTGTTGACGCAGTGAAGCCGTTTCTCAATGGATTGGCAGGCGTGACCGATCCAGAAAAGAAGCGGAAGGTAATTGGGGCACAATTCATCGAAACCTTCAAAACGTCGGTACAAGAATTGGAACACAACTTCCGGTTCCTCGCCCAAGGCACACTTTATCCGGATGTTATAGAGAGTGTCTCTGTGAAGGGACCGTCGGCTACGATTAAAACGCACCATAATGTTGGAGGACTCCCCTCCGACATGCCGTTTGAATTGCTCGAACCCTTCAGAGAACTTTTCAAGGACGAGGTGCGAGCGGTGGGTGCGGAACTGAACATGCCGGCGCACGTCCTCGGGCGACACCCGTTTCCCGGACCCGGACTCGCTGTCCGCATTTTAGGCGAAGTTACGCATGAACGTTTAGAGGTACTCCGTTCAGCAGACGCTATCTTTATTTCTGAAATTAAAAAGGCGGGGTTGTATGACCAAATTTGGCAGGCTTTAGTTGTGCTTTTGCCCGTCAAAAGCGTTGGCGTGATGGGCGACGCACGGACGTATGAAAACGCTGTCGCACTCCGAGCTGTCACAAGTAGTGATGCAATGACGGCAGATTGGGCCCGCATACCAAACGATGTGCTTGCCCGAATCTCCAACCGTATCATCAATGAAGTGCAAGGCATCAACCGGGTCGTCTACGATATTAGTTCAAAACCACCCAGCACGATTGAATGGGAATAGTTTTGGCTGTCGGCTATCGGCTATCAGCCATCAGCAAGAAATTTTTGTGACGGTTGTGTTCAATGGGAATGCCACAGGGTCTTTTTTGCTGAAAGGGTTGTGTAAGCAATCCGTGATGATGACTTCCGATCGCTTGAAAGCCGACAGCCGACCGCTGATAGCCAATTGCTGACGGCTGATAACCGTCAGGCTGAATAGACTTGCGATGCAGCGTGAACAGCCGTTCCACGCCCTACCCTATGCCCCGCCTCAATGAGAAGTTTTTCTAACGCACTCAGGACGAGCATAACATTTCGTTCGTTTGAAGATTCACCCATCAGCCCGATTCGCCACGCCTTTCCAGCAAAAACACCCAAGCCAGCACCGATCTCTATGCCGTAGTCCGCAATTAAGCGTCTCCGAATCGTCGCATCGTCAATGCCGTCAGGAATACGCAGTGTGGTGAGCATCGGGGCGCGGTAGCCCTCTTCGGCAGCAGGTTGCAGACCGATCGCTTTTGCCCCCGCCAGTAGCGCGTGGGCATTATGTGCATGCCGTTGATAGCGGGCATCTAAGCCCTCTTCCAAGATAACGCGCAATGCTTCCCGTAAGGCATAGATAAGGGACATTGAGACAGTGTGATGATAACGCCGATTTTCCTTCTCACCGTGCCAGTAGTTTTCGAGGAGGGTCATATCAAGATAGAAACTCTGGATAGGGGTCTTTCGGTTCTGAATTACCGCAACAGCACGATCACTGAAACTAATAGGTGAGAGTCCCGGTGGAGCGGCGAGACATTTTTGGGTACAACTGTAGGCAATGTCAATGCCGAGGACATCCATATCTACAGGCTGTCCGCCAAGACTGGTCACACAGTCTGCCAGAAAGAGAGCACCGCTTTGATGGGCAATCTCAACGGCATCTTTCAGCGGTTGCAGGACACCCGTGGAGGTCTCCCCGTGTACCAACGCAACCAGTTTTGGGGTAGGCACTTTCGCGACGGCTTCAGCGATTGTTGCGGCAGAGATGTGTGTACCCCATTCCGCTTCTACTCTTGTCACCACGCCACCGCAGCGGGCAGCGATATCGGCTATCCGCTCGCCGAAATACCCTTTGACCCCTACAACAACACCATCACCGGGCTCAATAACGTTGGTAAGCGCGGCTTCCATCCCTGCAGTCCCCGTACCGGAGACAGGTAATGTCAATCTGTTTTCGGTTCCAAAAACCCGGCGGAGCAGTCCGACTGTGTCGTCCATCACTTCGACAAATTGAGCGTCTAAGTATCCCAACATTGGGGTCGTCATTGCTTTGAGAACCCGCGCGTTGGCTTCGCTCGGTCCAGGACCGAGTAGCACGCGCGGAGGTGCTATTAATTCATCATACACGTTTTAATTTTCCTTTACATTACGGGCTTACGGTTTCGCCTTTATAGTAGATTCCGAAAATAAGGTTACATCTCTTCTGTAGGAGCGATCTCCGAATCGCGACAAAGCTGAGAATCGGGAATCGGAATTCCCTCCTACCGGAAAGAAAATAAGGTTACATCTCTTCTGTAGGAGCGATCTCCGAATCGCGACAAAGCGCTGAGAATCGGGAATCGGAATTCCCTCCTACCGGAAAGAAAATAAGGTTACATCTCTTCTGTAGGAGCGATCTCCGAATCGCGACAAAGCTGAGAATCGGGAATCGGAATTCCCTCCTACCGGAAAGAAAATAAGGTTACATCTCTTCTGTAGGAGCGATCTCCGAATCGCGACAAAGCTGAGAATCGGGAATCGGAATTCCCTCCTACCGGAAAGTTAAACAGTCTTGGCGTGAGGGGGGAATGCGTCACAAAAAAGGGAGGGTGCTATACCGCACCCTCCCTTTAGGAAAGCCCCGCTCAGGGGAGCGAGGCTACGGGAAAAGGATGTGGCAATTACTCGCCACCACCACCGCCGCCACCAGCCGCACCACCACGAATTTCCAGGTTATTCGCTTGCATGTAACTCATAATCGTCTGGACCTGGCTGATTGCATACGTGAGTGCCTGGTTGACCTTCGTGTCTACGGGCGGTGTTGTCTCATATTTTGCCCACAAACGGTTGAAGTAATCCAATGCATCGTTGAAATACGCATCGTCGCTATCCGCTAACACCATGTATGCTTCACCAATCTGCACGAGACCGAGGTCTGCATACTTGGTCCCTGGATACGCCTCAATGATCTTCATGTACTCAGCGATAGCGGCTTCGACAGCAGGTTTCTGTTCCTCACCCTTCGCGAGTTTCGATTCATTTAGCAGAGACGTTGCTTGCTCATACTCGTAGAAAGCAAGAGCGTTCGCAGTGTCATTGAGATAGCCTTGCGCCGTGGATTTTGAATCCCCACCGATACCGGGCGTATTGATTGCTTTCTCGTAGTTCTCTATCGCCATTTGATAGAGACGGATCCGTTCCAGTTGCTCCAGATCTTGTTCGGAGCCTGCGTTGTAGTACTTATTACCGATATTGATAAGCGCATCGGCAGTGTACTGACTGTTCGGATACTCAGCGGCGAGGACCTCATTTGCCTCAAACAGCCGATCATACCAGCGTTGCTTCGCCTCTTCATCGTTAGACTTTTCGGCGGCTTCACTGAGGAGCTGCGCACATGTCGAGATAGCATACAACGATTCGGCAGCACTCTTGTGAGTCTTGTTCACAAGGCGAACCTTCTCGTATTCTTCAATCGCTTTCTCAAACTGTTGCGCGGCATAGTGAGATTCGCCGACATGATACTGCCAGAAAGCGGCATCATTGGCACTCGGATAACGACCCACCATATCACGGAAGACCTCGCCAGCGGCAATGAAGTAACTCACCGCTTTTTCGGACATCTCACCGTCAATACCGACCTGCATCCGCCCAAGCTCAAAGTTCGCTGCGGCAGTGTAATTCAGTGCGGTCTCCGTGTTCTTGCGGAGTCCATCCGATTTCGGGAAGAGTCCCTTATCAACGTAACTCACGAATGTCGTGAGTGGTGTCAGGGCACTCGTTAAGTCTTGTGGAAGTTTTATGCCAATACCGACAGAATAGTAAATCTGACCGGATTGGAACAGCGAATTTTGAACATACGGGATAACCGTCTGTTTGTCCGCCTTTTCAACCGGAGCGGCAATCGAAGCGACCTCAAAGAATGTGCCTGCCGCGTTTCGACTCGCATCAATGTAAGGTTGCAGATCTGTGCCCGCCTCTGTGGAGAAGAGGGAACGCGCTTTGTCGGAATACAGGAAACCGAGGTTGTATTGCGCAGCGGCTTTCTCCGCTACAGTCGCATTCGGATTGCCTTTCGTCCGATCGACCGCTTCGACCGCTTCGGTGATCGCTTCATCCAAACGTCCCAATTCAACGTAGAGCGTTGAGCGACGGATACCCGCATCTGCCACCATTGAGGCAATATTTGTGTTATCCGAACCGCTATATTCTCCGATGAGAGTTTGGAAGGTTTCCAACGCCCGAGACGGTTGTTTCAACTGGTCTTGATAAATCAAGCCCATCCGGTAGTAGGATTGCGCTTTGACGACGGCATCTTCTACTAACTCAATGGCGTTCTGGTAACTCATCAAGGCATCCTGATAAGTTTTCAGTTGCTCCTCTTGGGCAAATGCCATTGCGAAGTAGGAGCGTCCCTTCATATCTGCATCGTCCGTGTTCTCAACAATGTATTGATATTCTTGCACCGATGCGGCGTAATCGCCGAGAGTGCTGTTGAGTTCAGCGAGACGGGAGTGTGCTTGGAAAATAAGCGACTGACGTGCCTCGTCTGCGGTCTGCCCCTCTAATGCTGTAACCGCTTTGAATGCGTCTGCCGCACCTTTGTTGTCTTCCAGTCCGAGCAACGCCAAACCGGCAGTGTAGTTAGCACTGATGAGGTTGTTCGTCTCGTCTGTCAGCGTGTTCACTTTTTCTGCAGCGCTCACAGCGTTCTGCAGACTTAACTGCTTACTACCTGCATCCGTCGCCGCTTGCGCGATCTGATAATGACAGACTGCCGCTTGGTACTGCGCGTTCGGTGCGAGTTCGCTATTCGGGAAAATTTGCACAAAGAGGAGATACTCTGCAAGTGCTTCATCATAGCGTTTTACACCATAGTAAGTGTGACCGATCTTCAGTTGCGAACGACTGCGTGCCTCTTCCGGCGCACCTGTGTTATCGACAATTCGCTTCAGCGATGCCACGAGCGCATCAATATCGACCTCTTCACTACTGTTTTCAATAGCAGTGGCTTTAATCAAGTCAATATGTCCGAGGGTCTTAAGAACGAGATCATTGTCGCTGGATGCGTATTTATCGCTCGCTTCGTCGGCGAGTTGTAGGATAAGGGGCCATTTTTCGGCATCATCCTGCTTCTGTGCCGCATCGCGATAGGCGAGTGCCAAGCCGTAATATGCTTCAACAGCGTTGGGGCTATCGGCATAGTCGGAAATCACGCGTTTAAACGCCGATTCGGAGGATTCCAAGAGTGCCGGATTTTCAGATGCCGCTTGGTAATAGCAAAGCCCGACGAGGTAGAGCGCATCGTCTGCGTATTCACCTGTCGGATTCCCATCCACCACAGCTTGATACTGGACAGCAGCTTCTTCAAACCGTTCCTCTGCACGGAGCAGGTCAGCGAGTTTAATCGCTGCTAACGAACGGTTGTCAGCGTCGGCAAGCTTGTCTAAAATGCTATTGTAGTAACTAATTGCACCCTCTTTGTCGCCTTCCTTGACATGACTATTGGCAACGAGAAGCAGGGCGCGTTCGTAGTATTCACTTGTGTCAGGAACAGATGCATAGCGGTCGCGGGCTTGCGTCCAGTCACCGAGCATTTCGTGCGAAAGTGCTTCGTTCATGATACACGCTTCCACCTGAGCGACACGCTCACTGAAATCATCGTAACGTTCCTGGGCGACACCTGGCAGGAATGCATCGTCATTGAACATGGCGGTAGCTTCCTGATATGCCGAAACCGATTTCCGCAAGTATTCCTGATTGAAGTTGTCGCCTGCCTCGCCTTCCTGATGGTCTTCAGGTTTGGCGGCTTCGTAGTAGGAGCGTCCTTCAAAGAATTTACCCATCAGCTTGACGAGATGGAACTTCGGTAAGGGACGATAATCCCACAATTTCGCATATTCTTCAGCGGCTTCAACGTACTGTTTGAATTCAGTCCGCTTGATGTCGGCGAAACGGAGTTGCACCTCAGCGGCGAGGATGTCGAACTCGTTATCGTTCTTGTTCTTCTCAATAAACTCGCGGGCAATTGTTTCCAACTCATCTTTGCGCCCGAGATCGTTGAGTGCCCAAATCGCGCCATAGAGCGCATGCGGCGCAACGGGATCCTGCGGATAGTCGTCAACCGTTTTTTGATACCATTGCAGGGCAAGTTCAAGCGTTGCCATTCCGGGTTCAGTTTCCCCAGCCTTTACCTGATCGCTGCCGAGTTTGTAGTAGGCTTCACCAATCTGGTAGGAGCAGTACGGAATAAAATCGGTGGCTTCTTCGTGTTCATTGATAACACGTTGATACGCTGTGGTTGCCTCACTCCAATTCTGTAAGCGGAAATGGCTATCGGCAATACCGAGTTTCGCTTCGGCGATAAAATCGCTCTCCGGGTATTCTTCAAGGAGCGTCTTATAGGAAACGATAGCGTTTTCATAGTCCCCTTGATCGAAGTAGGTACGTCCGATGGCAGACTGAATTTCTGATTGGAGTGTCCGGTCCGCAGTGTTTTGGAGTGCCAACTCGTAGTTCACGCGCGCGTTGTCATAGTCCTTCTGCCGGGCGTAAATCGCACCTTGGTCGAAGTATGCCGCCGTGACGTATTGGCTTTCCGGGAACTGCGTGATGAAGTTGGTATACCGACCGATTGCCTCATCGTCCCTACCGAGTTGGTTCAAGCTATAAGCGGCTTTATACATCGCTTCGGCTTGCAGATCCGGGTAGTTCTTAAATTCTTCTGTAGCAATTTTATCGAACTCCTGATACGCCTGCTCGTAGTTGGATTCATTCAGGAACGACTGCGCAATCAAGTGCTGTGAGTCATCTTTAAAATCGGAATTTGGGAAACCATCAAGAACAGCTTTGAAGGCTTGTCGGGAGTCCTCGTAGTTCTGCAGTTTATAGTTCAGCTGCCCGATAGCATACCAAGCATTTTCGACGAAAAGACTATTCGGGAAGTTCTCAATGAGCTGCGTGAACTTCGGTTCCGCCAATTCAAACTGCTCCGTCCGATAGAGGATGTGTCCCCAGAGATAGGTTAACCCCTCTTGGTGTTTCGGGATAGTCGCTGTCGGAGCAACCTTTTCGATGTACTCAATCGCAGTGTCGTAGTGATTCACATCGCCTGACTGTTCAGAGAGACGTGAGTAACTCACCGCAATCTTATAATTGGCGAGGGTTGCGAAATCCTTGTCAATAACTTCGGTTTTCACACCACGCTTTGTGGATTCTTCGAGTGCCTCAGCATACTTTTCAATTGCACCTTCATAATCCGCCTGTCCATACAGATCTTCAGCGGATTGGAAGAGTTGTTCCACCTTCTTCGAGCTACCCATCATAAAAGGTGAAAGGAGCGCAATTATTAAGGCGAGACCACCAATAATGCCCAAAATCCTTGGGTTCATTCGTATTCTCCTTGTTTACGTCGTGCGCGCTGAAAACGCGCTCACGAGATTAAATGCTAAACTAACTTCAAACACTTTCGATTTGTAATAACAAAAAAGAAATTTTCTATAAATTCTACAAAGGTTGCTTCGCAGTGAGAACCCACTGGGGCTACAAACCTCTTTACTGACCGCTGATTGCCGACGGCTAATACCTACAACTCACTGGAATCGTAGACTTCTGGAATAGACAATATTTCCAACGGTACATCTAATAATTTTTGTGAAAAACCTTTAAATCCGCTCCACTTCCGCTCATACTGTTGGAGTCCATGCTGTCCGGCATCCATGCCCTGTAACAAGAGCAGAGCGTACCTACTTTCGGTTAATACATCACGACTCGTGAGACGTGCCCAGAACGTCCCTTGTGCCGGAAGTTCGGCATAAGCAAGCAATTCCGAGTCAATGTCTAACGCGACACTCGGTACTGTATCAGAATCATTCTCTTGGAGTGCGGTGAAGATATATCCTTCTGTCATCGGTTCATCGGTGAATAGCCAGACATCGGATCCTGAGTCAACAACAAGGGTTTCTGTCGTACGCCCGCTACTGACATTTCGACGGAGGTCAGCCGGTTGAGTTCCAGTTTCCGTATCCTGCTTGATAGCAAGTGCAGCGGTCGGTTGGACCGAGGCAGGTGAATCGCCAGAAAAAAACCGAATTTTCGCTGCCGCATACAGACGACCGAGCCTGGAACCACCGTTATCGTGTGGCGAGACCTGGTTAAGCAGAAGCGGCGCAACAACTAACATCGCCAGCGTTAGCCCGAAAATGTAATACGGAAAAGCGTGTTGTCTTATCGAGAGAAACCCGCCGAAACGAGAATGATCGATACGTCGATGCAGCCGGGTGCGTAAATGCCACCCAAGACGCGTAGCGACTGCCGAGAGTCGTTGGTGGAGCGCAGTTGGCGCGCTCTGTTCAATACGGTGCTGGAGTCGTGTTGTAAACCGGGCGTAATAGGCATCGGATGCCTCCGGTTCAACGTAGAAGTTTTCGAGGAGGTGGTTCGTTTTCTTCAGGTCTACGACTTCTCGTTTGCAATATCCGCAGGAGCGGAGATGCAATGTGACATCGGTTGTCTGTCGTTCCGAAAGCGTCCCATCTATATAGTCAGATAAAAGGCGTTCTATTTTCTCACACGTCGATCTCATTGATCTTCCCCTCGAGATTGTGTGTTCCACACGTCTATAAACCCACGAAACTCTACTAATTTCGGTAACCGAAATTTTTCTTCTAATCGAAACCTAAACGTGATTCGCATCTACATACGATTGGAGCAAAGTTCGAAGCTTTTTGCGCGCGTAGTGTAAGCGGGAGCGGACTGTGCCTTCGGAGCAATTGAGAATTGAAGCGATCTCCGCGTGCGTTAAACCTTCAAATTCATGAAGGATAACAACTGTCCGATGTTTCAGTGAGAGACTGTTGACTGCCTCTGTGACATGGTGCCGCAGTTCAGCTTTTTCAGCATGGGCATGTGGGTCATTGGCGATCTGGGCACGGTATCGAGTGCTCGCTTCATAGTCTGCTTCCGATGCTGTTTCAAGTGTAGACACTCGCTGACGCTCTCTACGCTTGACAAAGTTCAATGCTTCGTTGACCGTTATTCGGTAGAGCCACGTCTCAAAAGCCGCGTCCTTCCGGAACGTCCGAATCGAACGGTACACCTTAATAAAGGTCTCTTGCATGACATCATCGGCATCCGCGTGGTTCTTGGTGATCTGCATCGAGAGACGGTAGACCATCCGCTTATATCTTTCCACCAACGGTGCTAATGCTGTCTCGTCGCCTTCGCAGAGGTCGGCAATGAGCAAGGCTTCAGTTCTTTCCACCGAACTTTCTCCTTCAAGTTTCTAACTGATTAACGGGTTAGACAACGCCTTTTTGAAAACCGTTCAAAAAAATAATAGACTTTATACGCTATTATAGCATTATTCCGAAAATTGTGTAAAGAAAAAAAGGGCAACGTATTGAAAATACGCCGCCCTTTTCGTCGAAATAGCCTCGAATTTACTCTTTACCCTTGGTTACAAAGGTTACACTGACATCAGTAGAGTTGCCAGCAGCATCGGAGACTTTACCTGCGATAACGTAGGTCGTCTCGTTGCCAATCTCTTTACCTTTGACAAGCTCGAGCGTCGCTTTGTTGCCTTCGACTTTGCCAAGCCAACCGACATCGTCGCCGCCTTCGGTCTGCAGCGCAACGTTACCAGAAACGTCTTCACTGAACTCAAGTTCGATCGCCGCGGCACTGTTAATAGCTTCGGGATCGACATCCTTGTCACCATCAGAGACGGTGCCGCCAGTGACTGTGGGCGGAGTGTCATCCGGTGCGGTGACCGTATAGTTCAGTGCTTGCGTGCCATCAGCCCAGGTGATCGTCAATGCGAGCGGACCGGGGGTGAAGGGACCTGTGATCGTTGCTGATTTACCTGCGACTGTGACAGTACCGGCACTTACCGTGACATCCGCCGGTGCGTTGTCAAAGGTAACCGTAATACTTCCATTCGCCGCAATCTCGCCACCCGGCGGGGTTGCACTTACGAAGTTAGCTGGTGCAGCGTCGTCTATCGGGTCATCTTCGCCACCACAGCCGACTATCAGCGACAAGGCGAACAAGCCTGCCAGCAATAAAGCGAAGGTTCTAAACATTTTTGTCATTAGAGTTAACTCCTTAAATTGTAAAGTTTATCAAAATACACCCTTTCAACAGGGTGTCCTAAAACTTTCGGTCCTTTCCCATAAACACTCACGAGAGCACCCGGGAAAGTCGGTTTCGGTTACGCTGCTGATTGTACAATTCAGCAATGCCCTTGAAACCTGTGATCATATTCTCGTTAAGTCAAGTAACGTAGGGCTATTTCGTTTGTTGTTCCCTCCGCTATGCGTAAAGAACAAACCGACACGTTGAGAACAAAATTCCGCGAGGGCAGTTAACAGAGTAAAACACTATTGGATTGTTGCACCCCTCGCCCGAAAGTCAATATCTAAACGAGTACCTTAAAGTTTAGCAAAAATTGCAAACTTTGTAAAGGTAAAATTACGAATTTTCCCAAAATTATATGAAAATTAGTCTCTTTTGTCAAGAGAAAACTTCATTTTTCCGTAAATTTACCATAAATTTTAACGTTGTCAAGAAAAAAATTGATACATGTACTCGTAAGTTCAAGTTTAAGGACATTATATAGTATATCACAAATTGAAAAAAAAAGCAATTTTTTAATGGCAGTCAGCTGCTCTTCTGTAGGAGGGAACTCCGATTCCCGACTTCTGACTGACTGCCTCTTCTGTAGGAGGGAACTCCGATTCCCGACTTCTGACTGACTGCCGACGGCTGATGGCTAATTTTCAAACAGTCCCATCTGTTCACTTGCTGCTCCACTCGCATACGTTTCAAGACGTTCTGGATGGGTGAGGACATCAACCACTTTGTCAACCTCGGTCGGTGTGAAAGGAAACGCGCCTGTCCTTATCAATTCTTGGGGTCCCTCGCGCAGCGCGTGCGCTGTATCCCAGCGGCACGCGATTACGGATCTGTCCTGACGCTGCGCATACCGTGCTGTATGCATCGCACCCCCAGTCTTTCGCGCCTCAATCACAATCGTTGCTATAGAAAGTCCACTGATAATACGATTTCTCTGCACGAGGTTGCCTGGTGAGGGTGTTGTCCGGAATGGGTGCTCTGAAAACAAGCATCCATGCTCATAAATCTTCACAGCGAGTGGGTTATTCCGTCCCGGATAGATAGAAGACAGATCTGTGCCGACAACGCCAATCGTCTTTCCCAGACCCGCGAGCGCACCAGAGTGTGCATACGTATCAATGCCGGTTGCCAATCCACTGACGACCGTGAATCCGGCGAGCGCGAGTTGTGTCGCCAGCGAAAGCGTCAACTCGATCCCCTCTATGCTCGGATTCTGGCTCCCGACAATCGAGACACATCGGTCGCCAATTTCCGTTAACGTCCCGACGCTGCAGAGAATCCCCGGCGCATCCGGCAAGTTTTTAAGTTGGGTAGGATAGTCTGGATCTTCAAGACACATCACCCGGACATCCTGGTCTTCGAGAGCACTGAGTCTCTCCCGAAAGGTCGGGAAATTACCGGATACTGTGAGTATGCGGGAGGCGAGAACCGGATTGAAGGAGGGTAACCGCGCGATTTCGGGGAGTTCCGCTTCGAAAATCGCCTGCGCACTGCCGAAGCGTGCGATGAGCCGTCTAATCCGCACGCTGCCAAGTCCTTCAACAGAGGCGAGTGCCAGCCAGTATTCAAGGGGTGTGTTCTTTTTTTTTGAATCTGTCATATCCATTTACATTTCGAGGAAGTATTTTCTTTATACCTTAATATATAGGACTTACGCAGCACCCTTTGCTGGCGAGGTTTCAAACCTCGCCAGCGGTGTGCGGGCCGTAGATACTCATAGGAAATTGCGTAAGTCCTAATATATAAGGAAGTATAACATAGAATGAGGATAGATGTCAAATCTGTGCCGCATTTCTTCTCTAATACCAAATCTGAAAGATAAGTTCGCATTTCAGAGATTTTGAAACTCATAGGAAGTTTCCATATGTAAGAGGCGCAATGAATTGCGCCACTACGAACGGTTTTTTCGCTAATGAGAAACATTTATTCAGAAATGGTATAAGAACGAGGGTTTCCCTTGATAGGATATTTCCCCAATTTCCGCCATGCTCGCGATGCTTAATTTTCTTGACTTCAGGTTCCAGATGTTTTATACTTTAACAAACTTTACCGACATCCGCGAGGAGAACTCGCTTCTACAAAAAGATAGGAATCGAACGAGGAGAAAAAAATGGAAAGTACCCCCATACGCCTGCTCTCAGCAGATGGACTCAGCCGGCACTATGGTGGTGTCATTGCATTGTCGGAAGTTACAATGGCTGTACACCCCGGGCAGATCTTCAGCTTAATTGGCCCTAATGGTGCAGGGAAGACGACACTCTTCAACTGCGTTACCGGTTTAGATACACCGACATTCGGCACCGTTAACTTCTTGGGGGAATCTATTACTGGACTCCGTCCGGACGAAGTTACGACACTCGGCATCAGCAGGACATTTCAGAACATACGACTCTTCGCAGAACTCACGGTCCTTGATAACGTCAAAATCGGGAGACATCCCCGCACTACCAGCACGCTTGTCGGGGCGGTCTTCCGCACGAGTAGACAGAAAAGCGAGGAAGAGGCGATCACCACACGCTCGCACGATATGCTCGAATTTGTTGGGTTAGATGACATCAGCGATCAGACAGCAGGAAATCTTTCCTACGGCGACCAACGACGCGTCGAAATCGCCAGAGCCTTAGCAACCGAACCGAGACTCCTTCTCCTCGACGAACCCGCTGCCGGAATGAACCCGCAAGAAACGCAAGAACTCATTGATCTCATCTACGCGATACGAGAGCAAGCTGTCACCGTGCTTCTCATTGAACACGACGTAAAACTGGTGATGCAAATCTCTGACTGGGTTACCGTGCTCGACCACGGCGAAAAAATCAGCGAAGGGATACCCACAGACGTACAGAACGACGAACGCGTCATTGAGGCATATTTGGGGGCTTCTGACGATGCTTGAACTTCGAGACATTCATACCTATTACGGAAACATACGCGCCGTTCGAGGCATCTCCGTTACTGTCAACGAAAACGAGATGGTCTGTTTGATCGGTGCCAACGGTGCCGGAAAATCGACGACGCTTATGACCGCATCCGGTATACACACCCCCGTTGAGGGCAGCGTACACTTTGATGGCAACGACATCACAACAACATCGGCAGAAGAACGCGTCACGCTCGGTATCTCGCAGGTCCCAGAAGGACGGCTCATCTTCCCAGATATGAGTGTTCTTGAGAACCTCGAACTCGGTGCCTATTCAAGAAACGATAAAAGTGGCATTAGAGACGATTTAGACAAAATTTTTCAGTTTTTCCCCGTCCTACAGAACCGGCAGAAACAGCGCGGGGGCAGTCTCAGTGGTGGTGAACAACAGATGCTCGCAATAGGACGCGCATTGATGTCCAAGCCGAGACTGCTCTTGTTAGACGAACCCTCCTTAGGACTTGCACCCCTTATCGTCAAACAGATTTTCGAGATCATCCAGCAAATTAACACCGACGGCACAACTATCCTCCTCGTCGAACAGAACGCACAAATCGCACTACAAGTGACCGATAGAGGCTACGTCATGGAGACCGGTGAAATTACAATTGAGGGCACCTCCGACGACCTATTAGCCGACGAACGCGTGCGGCAGGCGTATCTCGGAGAATAAAAATAGGTTTGACACCCAAGCCCAAATATGATTTACTATACGCGAAGGAGACATGCCATGAAAATACTCATTTTTTTCTCTGTACTCTTTTGTGCACTTACAGTGCCGGCTCTCGCCGAATTGACAGATGCAGACCTTGATAAAATCCGCTTGATTGTCAATGAGACGGAAAAGCGTATCAAAGACGAGATCAAGCCTATAAAAGCCGATATCGTAACGCTAAAAACTGACGTGGCACTGATGAAAATAGAAGTTGCAAGTCTAAAAGAAAACGTTAATGACCGCTTTGTAAACGTCAATAGCCGCATTGACGATATTCAAAAGAATTTTGACAGACAAAATAACATCATCATTGCTTGCATTGGTATCCCTTTGGCGATTCTTGCGATCGGTGCAACGGTGTGGGGCATCTTAGCACACAGACAAAGCAGAAAAGATCAGACACTCGAAAAGCAGATTGAAGTGCTTACACAAGAAATCGAGACACTCAAGCAACAGCAAGTCGTAAGGCCCTAATAAGATGTATCCTACAATTGTTGATTTCGGTCCCGTCGGTATCCATTCTTACGGGTTGATGTTAGCCACGGCATTTATTACAGTCGTCTTTGTTATACAATCCGAATTGAAGCGACGCGGTTTTGTCCCAGAACTCGCCTCGGCTATCGTTATGGCGGCGGCGATCGGGGGCATTGTCGGCGCGAAACTCTATTCTGCGTTACTCGACGGTCAAATCACTTTCCGAGAAATTTTCTCAACGAGTGGGTTAGTCTGGTATGGCGGTTTCATCGGTGGGTGTCTCGCCGTTACTATTGTCGTCCTCCGCTCCCCGAACCCATTCCTACCTACAATCGACATCGTTGGTCCGACGGTTATCCTCGGATACGGTATCGGTCGCATCGGCTGTCTTCTCGCTGGCGATGGCGACTATGGACCGCCGTCAGATCTACCATGGGCGATGGCGTTCCCCAACGGCACTGTCCCCACCACTATCCCTGTTCATCCGACCCCTATATACGAGACGCTCCTGTCGTGTGCATTTTTCGGTATTCTCTGGTCGCAGCGCCGTAAGTTTGAGGCGACCCCGGGTGCTCTCTTCGGTGCGAGTCTTGTGGCGTTAGGAGTAGAGCGGTTTATCGCTGAGTTTTGGCGGATTACGCCTCGCGTGCTTGGATGGATGACAGCAGCACAAATTTTCAGTATCGCGGCATTTATTCTGGGGATTGCGCTTATACTCTGGATGCGCAACCGTCCCCGTGTGGTGGAAAGTGAAATCGGGAACCTCGTCAGCGACAGGGGAGAAGGCGAGAGTGGTAAGTCGCGTCAACGAAATAGACGTGGCAGACGCCGCCAACGGCGATAGGTGTCAATTTTAGAAAGAGGACGGCCTCGGTCCCCGAATCCGGTAGGTGTGGTTTCCCAACCGCACCGAATCAGGAGAAAATCAAGCATGACCACCCCTCCCAAATATCGTAGCCACAACCGGTACAGAGGTAGGATTTCAATACCAGCGGCATACTACCACATCATCATTTGCACGCATCAACGGCAGAAACCGCGACCCTCATATCCAAGCCCCAGCGGGGTGAAAGGTGTATAGAAATCTCATATCCTAAGCCCCATCGGGGCGGAAGGTGTATAGAACCCGCGACCCATCATATCCCAAGTCCCGGAGGGACGGCATTTTTGTAGAAAACCGCGACCATCATATCCCAAGCCCCGGAGCGTTTCTACACAAATGCCGCCCCTTCGGGGCTAAACTATGGTCTTTCGTTATCAAAACCTATAGACCTTTATGTAAGGTGTAAATATATAAATGTATAAAGGACGCACAACTTGGACACAAAGCGCATCTGCCTCTGGTCGGGACCCCGCAACGTCTCAACCGCACTCATGTACGCCTTCGCACAACGCAGCGATACCCAAGTCATTGACGAACCCCTCTACGCCCACTACCTCCATACAAAATACGGGGCACAGGCGCTCGATAGCACACATCCCGGTGCAGTGGAAGTAATGGCATCCATGTCAACGGACAGCGCGCAAGTCATCGAACAAGTAATCCTCGGACCCTGCGAGAAACCCGTGCTATTCATGAAACAGATGGCACACCACCTCGTCAACATCGACCGGAGTTTCCTCCAACACACCCGCAACGTACTCCTGATCCGCGACCCGCGAGAGATGCTCCCGTCTCTCGCGAAGATCATCGGGACACCCACACTCGCCGACACCGGATTCAAGACGCAACACGATCTCTTAACCGACTTACGCGCCGTCGGGCAATCCCCGTCAATCCTTGATGCACGACTGTTATTAGAAAACCCGTCCGGTGTTTTATCGCAGTTATGTGAGCGGCTTGGGTTGCAATTTGAAACGTCCATGCTATCTTGGGAGGCAGGAGGAAACCCAGCGGACGGCGTATGGGCACCGTATTGGTATCAGAACGTGCATCGGAGCACAGGATTCGCGCCGTATCGTCCGAAAGCGGAACCATTTCCCGCGGAATTGGAAGATGTATTCGCCGTATGCTTGGCGTATTATGAGACGCTACGTGAAGAAGCAATCGGCAATTAGCGGGAAATTATTGTTTGACATCCA
Source organism: Candidatus Poribacteria bacterium (assembly GCA_965232545.1). GTDB lineage: Bacteria > Poribacteria > WGA-4E > WGA-4E > WGA-3G > WGA-3G. Next base: position 3,253,986 of record OZ246979.1, on the reverse strand, counting down.
GCTCCGACTTCTGTATAATAGGGTAGAGGAGGGATTTCCATGGCAAATCATTTCAACGATCTGCTGCTGCAGACCTTAAAACAGATAAACGTCCGACTCGATCGTCTTGATGGGCGCATGGATCGTCTTGATGGGCGCATGGACCGCTTAAGCGAAAAACTTGACACAAAAGTCGATACGGCAGACCTTGATGCCACCAACGAAAAGTTGGATGCCCTTAGCGAAAAGCTTGACACCAAAGCCGATAAGGCGGATCTCGAAGTGACGAACGAAAAGTTGGATGACCTTGGAAGTCGTGTAGGCCGCATTGAGGCCGGGATTGGAACCCTGAAATGGATCATTGGGGCTGAAGTCGCTGTCATCGGCGTGGTGCTCGCTTTCATTAAAGCGTGTTAGCGGTTCCGCTCGACAATTACCTACACGTTACCGGTCACTCTCCTCCATCTTCTCAAGAATCTGCTCCATGAGCCGATCGCTATCCGCTGCCCGCTCACGATACTGCTGGACTAACTCCGCCAACGGTGACGACTGCTCACCATTCGCTGGCGTTTCACCGTTCGTCGGAATCCCCAGCAGCAGCATATTCAACGCCTCATCGAACGTCTGCGCCGGTACCGCCTCGAGTTCATTCGATCCCGCTTTCAGGACCACCATCTCTAACTTCGGACGCCGCGGTTTATCATCATCCCCATTTTCACCCTCCGGCTTTTTCGCTTGCAGATAGATCGCCTCAAGATAGAACAGTGCGTCCTCAATCGGAAGAATCAACAGATTACCCCGAATCACATCGTTCGCCGCTTGCCAACCGCGCTGTTGATCGCCGGTCTTCTTATTAATATCGTCCTCGACCTGTGTCGGTCCCGCGACCCCCGCATTCTCAGGCAACACATAAACGATACGCTCACCATAATGCGGCGGATCGCAGCGTGCCACCATCCACGCCTTCAACTGTTTCTCGCGATCCCGTGGCGCGAATGGAATCACATTCACAAACTCGACCTGCGTCTCACCCGGCAACTTCAGCATAGCGTAGTAAGGCATCATCTCCTGATCCGCCTCTGAAGAGTAGTACGCCTCTTTCGGTATCGACCACGGGTTCGTATTATCATAAAACCCGCTCGCTTGCCGATAATAATTGCCGTAGAGTTTCGCTTGGATCCGGGTCAGATAGTCGGGATACCGCAAGTGCGCCGCCAACCCGTCCGGCATCTCGGATAGTGATTTAAAAAGATTTGGAAACGCTTGCTGATAGGTTTGCATCACCGCTGCGTCTGCGTCATTTTTCTTGATGGCGTAGAAATCCACCGCACCGGTGTAAGCGTTGACGACAGCGACACCGGCATTTCGGATGTAGTTAAACGTATCGAAATCCGGCTCCTCATATAACTCGCTATCTGTAAGTTGCGTCTTATCGTCCACATACATCTGCGCATTCGGATAATACCGACTCGTCACATAGAAGTCGATGATCCAGTACAACTGTTCGTTGTTAATCACAATATACGGGTCGGGATCGTAATTCAGGAAGGGTGCTATATAGGAAACACGGTCTTTAACGAGACGGTTGTTTCGGCGGGTACCGATCCGTCGGCGGAACATAATTTGGCTCTCCGGGGTCAACTTCTCTGAAATGAGGATCGGGAAGAAATCGAATCGGAGCGCGAAACAGAGTCGCCGGAACCAACCCCCTAAAGGCACACCACCGTCCCCGGTGTATGTATGCTGCATCCATTCAGGGATTTCTCGGGGTTCCACAACACTGTCAACACTTTCGGTATCCGCATTGCGTCCAACACGATTTGCCTCGCGATCGGTGTTCACAATCATGTAATTGCGGATCATCTCACCGTAGTAAATTTGCGGATACGATACTTTTAGTTCTTTGTAGGCACTCTCTATCGGTGTATCCTTGACCCAGAGTTTCGGTAAACCTTCACCGACAAACTCGTTCACCGGCGCGACGCAGACCCCATAGCCGTGCGTAAATGAACGCAAATCCGTTTTCAGACGGTCCCACCCCGTAATCTCGGCACCGGGATCAATTTCACGGGCGGCTATCAGGACCTGCCGATATTCGCCGTCTACTGTGTATCTATCGACATCGGTATACGGGTGGAAGTTGTAATGCGGTTTAATCTGCGTCTCTCGGAGTGCCTCATACAGCACGCGTCGATCCCAAATCTGGATATTTTTCTTGACTTCGGCGTTCTCCGTTATCATTTCCAACGTTGCAATCCCAGGTGCTTGATCGACTCTCACAATCTCATCGAGATCAAAGGCACGACGTGTCTCTTCGATATGCCGCTGTAAGTACCGTCCTTCCTTGAGAAACGGTTCCACACGCATACGCGCCACATGAAGTCCCAACGGATATGCATGGATCAGCAGCACGTAACTCAAGCCCCACACCGCCACGGTTACATACCACAACAGCCGTTTCCGCCAGAAGATGTTAATTCCGATAACAATTGCGATGCCTACCAGCACACCGCAATAAATCTTTGTGGCACCAGCAAGGTGAAAGTCCACGTAAAATAAGCCGTGGAGCGTCCGCAACCCATTCGTCAACGGTTGCGTATAAACCTTGTCCCAGAGGTTCACATAACTCCGCCACCCGTTGACGATCAATAGTAACAGCCATAAAACCGAGCCGTGGAAAATGATGTGTCGTTTCACACGTGCCATCGTGTGCGCGTCCCGACGGTAATAAAAATTATACAGCAATCCGACAACAACGCACGTTACCCATAGCGTTATCTCTATCCAGAGGCTCACCCATCGGTGGAGCGGGAAACTAAAGAGGTAGAAATTCCGGTCCATCCCGAAGTGGAGAGATCCCACCGCGCTCCCTTCTTCGCTGGCGAGGTTTCCTAACCTCGCTACTGCTGCATCGGGCTGATTTAAGTACCGGAGCACTATATCGTCCAACAGGAGCATCGGTATTGCAAGCAGAAGTGACGCAATCAGCGTGATACAGATGACCACCCGATGAAAAGAGAAGGTCTGCGTATGGGTCCACCGTCGAAACTCGCGGGATTCCGGACACAAGATATGCGCGATCGCCGCGTTGGCGTTCATAAATCCAGCCGCGACGATGAAACAGACACCGAAGAAACCCCACCGGACCTTCTGGAGTCCCCAGAACACATCGGCATGTCCGACGTTTTCGAACCAGAGGTGTTCTGTATAGAGATGTGCCAAAGGGAAGAAGCAGCTGAGCGCGATTAGCGCACTCAACGTCCAGAGCAGATACGCCTGCAATTTGGTGTGGACACCGCGCCGCCAGTAACCGCTCTGGCGATACCGAAAGATGCCCCATATTAAGGTAACACCGATAAGGAGTGTACTTAAAAGTAACTGTGCGATGGCAATATCTGCCGTCATAGTGAAGTGCCTCCTATCAAACATTATAGCATAGACGTAGGGGTTTCGCAAATTTGTCAGAATCAGGATTTACAAGATTCAAGGATTTGCAGGATGAGAGAGGATACGTGATTGAAATGCGTTATTCAGACAACAAAAACGTTTGACACCCCATCACATCGGTGCTATAATTATGAACATCACCTTAACAATAGACGGATCCAAACGATACATGCAGCACCGGAAAACCAGTGAAAATGGAGAAGAAAAATGGTTTTAATCCTAGAACAGGGCAAGGTAAGCAATGGAGGTATTGTATTATCAAAACCTTTGTCGTTACCTGAAGGTACCGAAGTACGCATACAAATAGAGCCGATAGACACTAACGATAGGACAAGCACAGGGACCAACGACTTGAAGGACTTCGCGAGTCTACCCTGTTTTGGAATGTGGGCAGACCGAGAAGAGATGCATGATAGTGTGGCGTGGGTAAAAAAGGAACGTGAGAAATGGAAGCAACGCTACACGCGAACGGAGTGATCGACACTGATATTCTTATTGATGCCATGCATGGGATTCCAAATGCCATCACGTTTTTAGACGAACAGCAGGATGCCGGAATCCAGATTAGCATCATTGACTATCTTCTCAAAGATCTCGCTGAACCCGGATTTGCAAAGCAGTATCTGGAGGTATCTTTAGAGAATTACGAAAAGGATGGCGATATCGACATGCTGGTGCATGCCATACGAAATGTAGTGGCCGCGCAAGGTGGAATCGAGAAACTCGCCATCCAGACAAATAGCACGCTTCAATATCTCCATGATACGCTTGATGCCAGTAATCCTCCGCAATTGAATCGCTTGCTTGATATTCTTAGGACTTACGCGGACAGGCGATAAATCACCTGACTACAAACAGGTATACCTTGGAAATACGTGTGTTTCTCAAAAGCAGTATGGTTCGTAGTAGCGCAATTCTGCGGCGTACTCGCCCAAATGCGACGTGCATTATTGCGCTTTGCGTAAGTCCTGATTCTCTCGTTCTATACAGATGGCTGACTGCTATTTCGCCGATAGCCAATCTGGTAGGTGTGGTTTCTAACCGTACCAGAACATCGTCAGAATCAGGAAATTATTGCTTGACATTTACCAACCCCTTCCGTTAGAATATAACGCAGATAGGAGGGAACTCCGATTCCCGACCATTTTGTAGGAGGGAACTCCGATTCCCGACCATTTTGTAGGAGGGAACTCCGATTCCCGACCATTTTGTAGGAGGGAACTCCGATTCCCGACCATTTTGTAGGAGGGAACTCCGATTCCCGACCATTTTGTAGGAGGGAACTCCGATTCCCGACCATTTTGTAGGAGGGAACTCCGATTCCCGACTCTTTGTTAATTCCGATTCCCGACTCTTTATTACTCCGATTCCCAATAGGCATTTCAAAACAGAAAAAGAATGAATAAAACGATCCAAACGCCGAACAAAGGACACCATCAACTACGCAAAGGTAGACAGTCAATACAGGGTGCCTATTATTTCGTGACACTCGCTACCGACAACAGAAGTCCTCTCCTGACAAACCCCGGAGCACCAGACATCATTTTTCAATGCTTCGATTGGTTGGAAACGAATGAACGTCTCCAGTGGATATGTGTTATGGCCATGCCGGACCACATTCATGCTATATTCCAACTCGGGAACAAACAGACTTTATCACAACTCATGCAATCTTTGAAGCGGTATACTGCCGCGCAGATTAACACCCATCTCACCCGAAAAGGTTCGCTTTGGCAGGAAAATTATTACGACCACGGTATCCGCCGTGATGAATCCTTGAACAAAGTTGTCCGGTACTGTTATGAGAATCCTGTGAGAAAGGGGTTGGTTGAGGACCCAAAGGATTATCCGTATTGGCGGTGTAAATATGAAATGGAATGAAGCGTCGGGAATCGGAGTTCCCTTCTACAAAGAGAAGAGGTCGGGAATCGGAGTTCCCTCCTACAAAGAGAAGAGGTCGGGAATCGGAGTTCCCTCCTACAAAGAGAAGAGGTCGGGAATCGGAGTTCCCTCCTACAAAGACAAAAATATTTGACAAAAAACATCTGTTACGTTATAATTAATATCAGTTCAACCGTAAAAACGCCGAAATACGCGCTTTTCGCGATGTGTTGAAAGAAAGTACTTGACAAAAATGCCTAATTTTCGGTAAAATTCCGATATACGGAAAAGATGTTGCCTTTTTTTCGTAACTATTTTACAATTACGAGTGTTAAAAAGGATATAGAAATATGGAGCCCGAGTCCTCGCCAAAAAACCGAGAATCCGAACACTCCAGTTCCAAACACATTTTTTCAAGAAAAACTTGACACAAAACGCAAGTTGGGGTACAATTTTACGATACGTTAGATTGTAATGATTGAGAGACCCAACACAATTTTTAAGACGTATTCACAATTAATAACAATGTTCATATAAGTGGTTTGGCTCAATCTATAGCGATGTGTTACACACCGCTATAAAGCGAGAACCCCGAACCCAAATTTCTAAGCGTGTTTTGGATAAATGGTAGATGCGGTTTATAGCCGTATCGGGTTTCCCTAAACCCTACCAGATTTCAAAGGCACGCACTAAGGTTAGTTCAGAATAGATTTCATCCCTGAAAATCTGTTCTTGCTGTTTGATAATGAAGCACACGATGTGAAGTGTGCGGGGGCATGGATCCCTACTGCCCCACGATATTTGAATGTATTTTAGTTTGATTTAAATGGAGGAAAATTAGTAATGTTGTCTAATAAATGGACATTTTCCTTGAAAATTTTAGTTTTAATGCTGGCGTTCGGTTTCGTTGCGTCGTCTGCGATGGGTGAGTTTGAGATCAAGATTCTCGCAGAGGATGCTGATGTCAGTTTCGCTGATAAAATCCAAGTGGCGTATGGCGCACCTACTACTATCATGGTTCAATCTGCTCAAGTGGTGCAAGCGGATACTACTGCCACGTTTACAGGTACCGATGCAACTCACACAGCTGCCATTGGGGTGACGGACCTTGAGCTCGACGATTTTCAGGTCATCGCATACAACCATTTTGGTGGGACGGCGCCATTAGCGTCAGCATTAACTGATCTTGCTATGGCACCTACACCTGATGGTAAGAATTTTACGATGACTTTAGCGTTAGTCCCCGTTCCTGCAGATCCTACCGCTCCTACCGCTGCTGAAATAGAAAAAGTGTTGATTCTTATCCCGAAACATGCGGTTGAGCTTGCGGATCCGACACTCGAGCTTGATGGGGATGGTGCCAGAACAGCTGCGGGTAAGAGTGCCGCCGCGTCGCTTGAGATTCACTTTGTCGGTGCTAACAATGGAGATCCTGATAGTACCGGTAGCCTTACTGATGGTATGCCGACGGTTTACTCCATTGTGAGACCGGGTGCTGTTTTGCTTCCCGTCACTGAGGCAACCGTTGATGTCGTCGTCACGCTAAGTGAAGAAGCGAAAAAGGACACCTTCACGAAGGAACGTTTCGATATTTCAAATGCCGACATCACGGCGGTTACACATCTGGGTGGCTTTGCTCCAGTTCTGTCGGCTGTTGCTACGGGTCGTGACGATATGATTCACAAGTATGTGTTGACGGTCACGCCGAAGTATGCGAACAAGGACCCCATCGTCATCAAAATCAATGATTTTGAGAGCCAAGAGAAACCTGGTCCTGAGAAGTATACTGCCCCCGCAACCGACGCTGCTCGGACAGAGGGTGTGCATATGCTGACGATCAAGGTCGGTAAAGAGGATCCGCCAGACAAGACTGCCGGTATTGAAGTCAAGCTTCTCGAAGGCGGTATCATCCCGAAAGATGGCTACTTGGTCGTAACGAAAAGCAGAGCCGACTCCGCAGTTCGGGATCCCTCTGGGACTGCCGATGGTGATGATCCGAAGGAAGTGCCCTCTACAACGAATCGTCAGCCTTTCGGACGGACGTATAACATCGTAGGGGGTGATGATTTACCGAACTTAGAGACGTTCCTGACCAACGGTGGCACGATTGACCTCGTAGTATCTGCTGAGGGAGCATCTACTGGGGATTTAGTTATCAGTGAAATCATGTGGGGTTCTGATGCGAGTATCGACCCAGATAGTTTCAAGAGCCAATACATAGAAATCCGTAACACCTCTGGTTCGCAGATTACGATGGGTAAAGAAGACCATAAGTTGGTGTTCTATGGTGCGGGTCAAGAGCTTCCGGATATGAGTGTGGCGGCGAGCAACATCCAGGACCGTGTTGGCACGGTGGGTGCGAGCGGTTACTGGTCAGTTGCTGGCAAGGGTCAAGGCGGCAGAACGGGTGTAGATGAATCCCCTGGTGATGTCGTTGCGATAACACCGACGCAGGCACTCATCTCGATGCAGCGTGTGATTGATGCGGCAGGCGTTGCTGCCGATGGCACGATGGCAAGCAGTTGGGCAGCGTCTGAGCCGCCGGGTGTGAACTTCGATCCGAATAAGGAAGGCATACGTATCGGTTCACCGGGGCGCGCTCCTGAGTCGTATCCAGTGGCACCGACACCTGAACCTGAACCCACACCCGCACCGGTCGTCCCTGTTGCTGAAGCAGATGACATCATGATTACCGAAATCATGGTGGATACCGGCGACGGACGTCTCCCGCAGTGGATTGAACTGACGAACGTCTCTGGTGCAGATGTCAGTCTCGCAGGCTGGTCTCTGATGATCACGAACTCCGAAGCCGATGCGGATGTGATTGGTGCTTCCGTAAGCATCAACCTCAGCGGAGTGCTCGGTGTCGGGGGTGGCACAGATGCCGGTGGCACGATGGGCAAATCCCTGCTATTGGTCGGTGGTTCGGCTCGTAGTTCCAGCAACTTAGCCGGCAGCGATCGTGTTGTTGACATCTCCAGCCAAGTCGATCAAAGAGGTCGTTACACGTTTATCAGCACGATGGCTTTCATGGCTGCGCTGATCCCGCCGCAAGAAACGGGTGTGTTGGCGTATGGTGATACGGCAGGTAATCTCGATGCCGCAGAAGCGTGGGACATCCCCATGGACGAAACGGGTCGGAGTTCCTTAATCCGTCGTGAAATGCTCGATGATGGCATGGCAACGATGGGCACCGCCGCGAACGGTTGGGTTCTCGCTTCGAGCACATCCTTGGTCTCAGGACCGGCGACGTGGTATGGTAGCGATGAAGATGCTGGGACACCCGGGTATGATGCCGGTGGCCCGCTGCCCGTCGAACTTTCACACTTCCGTCCTGCTCGTGATAAGGCGACAGGTGCCGTGGTGATTACGTGGTCGACGCAGTCCGAGCTGAACAACGCTGGATTCTTCATCAAGCGTTCGCAGCAGCGCGACGGTCAGTTCCAAGTCATCAACGCGGCTATGGTTCCGGGTGCTGGCACAACCAGTGAAAAGCAGTTCTATACCTACACGGATACGACTGCACAACCGAATGTCGTCTACTACTATCAGATAGAGGATGTCTCTCTTGATGGGAATCGTCAGACGCTCACCAACGGTATCCGCCTGAAAGGGCATATCGGTGCGGCTGGCAAACTGACGACGACGTGGGGCGACTTGAAGACACACGAGTAAACTCAGGGATATTTCTAACTAACCTATCCAAAACAATAGGGCGATGGACTTCGGTTCATCGCTCTGTTTTTTGATTGTCAGAATCAGGATTCACTGGATTCTTGGATTTTTGGGATGAACATCGGTCCGGTGAAAAAATAGGTTGATATTTTTCTGGGTCTCCGGTATAATACGGATATGGCGCACTTTGATAAACTGTTCAAATCCGCGGGTTTCCCAAAATCTCTTAAGTAGCAGCTTCGGTTATAATGAATAGGACTTACGCTTATAAATACGTAGGAAAGGGTATACCATGAAAAACGTATGGCTTCTTTCAATACTGTTTTGTGCAATAGTGCTGCCGGCTCTTGGCGAGTTAACAGATGCGGACCTCGATAAAATCAGATTGATTGTCAACGAGGAAATCAAGAAAGAGATTACCACAACAAACACCAAAATCGACGGTTTGGATGATCGGCTGCGAAACGTCGAAACGGATATTGCGGAGTTGCGTGGACGCAGGATCGCTTTTTCACTTCTAAAAGACTGGCTTGTTGCACTCTGTGCCGTTGCTGCCTTGATTGTTTCAATTGTTGCTTTACGGAAAAAACAATCCACAAGATCACACCAAACACAGGACCCTCAAAAAGCAGGGTCTTGATAAAACAGACTTAAACCGCCACGCCTAAAAAATCCGCGAAATCCGTGTCATCCGCGATTCAAACGAACAAGCCACCACTCTCATCCTGCAAATCCTTGAATCTTGTAAATCCTGATTCAGACGCATTAGCCGTCAGCCATCAGCAATCGGTGAAGAGGTTTCTTGGAAAATCCTCAGCAATCCGCCAAAACACCTCGTCCTCCTGTTCGTAGTCGTGCGATTCATCGCACGTTCCCCCATCCTGCAAATCCTAAAATCCAGTAAATCCTGCTTCAGACGCATTAGCCGTCAGAGGTCAGCCATCAGCAATCGGTGAAGAGGTTTCTTGGAAAATCCTCAGCAATCCGCCCAAACCCCTCGTCCTCCTGTTCGTAGTCGTGCGATTCATCGCACGTTCCCCCATCCTGCAAATCCTAAAATCCAGTAAATCCTGCTTCAGACGCATTAGCCGTCAGAGGTCAGCCATCAGCAAGAGGGTGTAACTTCACCAGGGGCCCAGACCCGTCAGAAGAACTAAATGCCCCTGCATAAAATCGCTTGACAGCTTACACCCCTTTCCGGTATACTGGAAAAATGGAGGGGTTTCATGACAAATCATTTCAATGAACTGCTCCTGCCGACACTCAAAGAGATAAACGTCCGATTGGATCGCCTTGAAGGACGCGTTGACCGTATGATTGATCAAAAGGTGGACAAGGTAGACCTTGAGGCAACGAACCAAAAGGTGGATAGTCTCGGTGAAAAGGTAGATGACCTTGGACACCGTATGGAACACCTTGAAGCCGGAATCGGCACACTCAAATGGGTGATCGGAGCCGAAGTCGCTATTATTGGAGTCGTTCTCGCTTTCATCAAGGCGTGTTGATATTCAATGAACTTTTCTAAGTCAAAATCAAGCCCAAAATCCTGATTGCAAGAAAGTTTGACAAAAAACACAACCTACAGTATAATTAACTATATACTGGTAGGAGGGAACTCCGATTCCCGACTGTATACTGGTAGGAGGGAACTCCGATTCCCGACTCTTTGTTAATTCCGAATAATTAACTGTATACTGGTAGGAGGGAACTCCGATTCCCGACTCTTTGTTAATTCCGAATAATTAACTGTATACTACTGGTAGGAGGGAACTCCGATTCCCGACTCTTTGTTAATTCCGATTCCCGACTCTTTGGTAGAAGGAACTTCTGAATCTTGATTCTGGCGATTCCCAACTCCCAAAAACTCGCCACACATTTTTTTGAAGAAAAATTTGACACCACACCACAAATGTGGTATAATAATTACATAACTGTGGTAAAATGGAATCCTGCATTTCCTTAACACCGCAAAAAAAGACTTGACATCTTTTCGTAACTCGTTTACAATTAACAACGTTTATACAAGTGGTTTGGCTCAATCTATAGCGATGTGTTACACACCGCTATAAAGCGAGAACCCCAAATCCAAATTTCCAAGCGCGTTCTGAAGATATCTACCCTTACCGGTAGGCGAGGTTTCCCTAACCCCGTAGGCTTCAAAGGCACGCACTAAAGGTTAGTTCAGAATAGATTTCGTCCCTGAAAATCTGTTCTTGCTGTTTGACAATGAAGCACACGATGTGAAGTGTGCGGGGGCACTAATCCCTACTGCCCCACGATATTTGAATGTATTTTAGTTTGATTTAAATGGAGGAAAATTAGTAATGTTGTCTAATAAATGGACATTTTCCTTGAAAATTTTAGTTTTAATGCTGGCGTTCGGTTTCGTTGCGTCGTCTGCGATGGGTGAGTTTGAGATCAAGATTCTCGCAGAGGATGCTGATGTCAGTTTCGCTGATAAAATCCAAGTGGCGTATGGCGCACCTACTACTATCATGGTTCAATCTGCTCAAGTGGTGCAAGCGGATACTACTGCCACGTTTACAGGTACCGATGCAACTCACACAGCTGCCATTGGGGTGACGGACCTTGAGCTCGACGATTTTCAGGTCATCGCATACAACCATTTTGGTGGGACGGCGCCATTAGCGTCAGCATTAACTGATCTTGCTATGGCACCTACACCTGATGGTAAGAATTTTACGATGACTTTAGCGTTAGTCCCCGTTCCTGCAGATCCTACCGCTCCTACCGCTGCTGAAATAGAAAAAGTGTTGATTCTTATCCCGAAACATGCGGTTGAGCTTGCGGATCCGACACTCGAGCTTGATGGGGATGGTGCCAGAACAGCTGCGGGTAAGAGTGCCGCCGCGTCGCTTGAGATTCACTTTGTCGGTGCTAACAATGGTCAAGTTCCTAACGCAGTAGCCCCGAATGATACTGATGGCGTACCGGGAGTCTACTCTATTAGCAGGCCGGGTGATGTTTTACTCCCCGTCACCGAAGCGACCGTTGATGTTGTTGTCGAGATTAGTGAAGAAGCGAAAAAGGATACCTTCACGAAGGAACGTTTCGATATTTCAAATGCCGACATCACGGCGGTTACACATCTGGGTGGCTTTGCTCCAGTTCTGTCGGCTGTTGCTACGGGTCGTGACGATATGATTCACAAGTATGTGTTGACGGTCACGCCGAAGTATGCGAACAAGGACCCCATCGTCATCAAAATCAATGATTTTGAGAGCCAAGAGAAACCTGGTCCTGAGAAGTATACTGCCCCCGCAACCGACGCTGCTCGGACAGAGGGTGTGCATATGCTGACGATCAAGGTCGGTAAAGAGGATCCGCCAGACAAGACTGCCGGTATTGAAGTCAAGCTTCTCGAAGGCGGTATCATCCCGAAAGATGGCTACTTGGTCGTAACGAAAAGCAGAGCCGACTCCGCAGTTCGGGATCCCTCTGGGACTGCCGATGGTGATGATCCGAAGGAAGTGCCCTCTACAACGAATCGTCAGCCTTTCGGACGGACGTATAACATCGTAGGGGGTGATGATTTACCGAACTTAGAGACGTTCCTGACCAACGGTGGCACGATTGACCTCGTAGTATCTGCTGAGGGAGCATCTACTGGGGATTTAGTTATCAGTGAAATCATGTGGGGTTCTGATGCGAGTATCGACCCAGATAGTTTCAAGAGCCAATACATAGAAATCCGTAACACCTCTGGTTCGCAGATTACGATGGGTAAAGAAGACCATAAGTTGGTGTTCTATGGTGCGGGTCAAGAGCTTCCGGATATGAGTGTGGCGGCGAGCAACATCCAGGACCGTGTTGGCACGGTGGGTGCGAGCGGTTACTGGTCAGTTGCTGGCAAGGGTCAAGGCGGCAGAACGGGTGTAGATGAATCCCCTGGTGATGTCGTTGCGATAACACCGACGCAGGCACTCATCTCGATGCAGCGTGTGATTGATGCGGCAGGCGTTGCTGCCGATGGCACGATGGCAAGCAGTTGGGCAGCGTCTGAGCCGCCGGGTGTGAACTTCGATCCGAATAAGGAAGGCATACGTATCGGTTCACCGGGGCGCGCTCCTGAGTCGTATCCAGTGGCACCGACACCTGAACCTGAACCCACACCCGCACCGGTCGTCCCTGTTGCTGAAGCAGATGACATCATGATTACTGAAATCATGGTGGATACCGGCGACGGACGTCTCCCACAGTGGATTGAACTGACGAACGTCTCTGGTGCAGATGTCAGTCTTGCGGGCTGGTCTCTGATGATCACGAACTCTGATGCGGATACCGATGTGATTGGTGCTACTGTAAGCATCAATCTGAGCGGCACACTCGGTGTCGGGGGTGGCACAGATGCCGGTGGCACAATGGGTAAATCGCTCCTGTTGGTGGGTGGTTCCGCTCGTAGTTCCGGCAACTTAGCTGACAGCGATCGTGTTGTGGACATCTCCAGTCAAGTGGATGAAAGGGGTCGCTACGCCTTTATCAGCCCGATGGCGTTCATGGCGGCGCTGATCCCACCGCAAACGACAGGTGTTCTGGCGTATGGCGACACGGCAGGCAATCTCGATGCCGATGCGGCATGGGACATCCCGATGTCCGAGAACGGTCGAAGTTCCTTGATCCGTCGTGAAATGCTCGATGATGGTATGGCGACGATGGGCACCGCCGCGAACGGTTGGGTTCTCGCTTCGAGCACGGCATTGGTCTCCGGACCGGCGACGTGGTATGGTAGCGATGAAGACGCTGGGACACCCGGGTATGATGCCGGTGGCCCGCTGCCCGTCGAACTTTCACACTTCCGTCCTGCTCGTGATGCAGCTGGCGCAGTCGTGATCACATGGTCGACGCAGTCCGAGCTGAACAACGCAGGCTTCTTCATCAAGCGTTCACAGCAGCGCGACGGTCAGTTCCAAGTCATCAATGCAGCTATGGTTCCGGGTGCTGGCACAACCAGTGAAAAGCAGTTCTATACCTACACGGATACGACTGCGCAACCGAATGTCGTCTACTACTACCAAATAGAGGATGTCTCTCTTGATGGTAACCGTCAGACGTTGACCCACGGTATCCGCCTGAAAGGGCATATTGGAGCCGCCGGTAAACTGACGACGACGTGGGGCGACTTGAAGACACACGAGTAAACTCAGGGATATTTCTAACTAACCTACCCAAAACAATAGGGCGATGGACTTCGGTTCATTGCCCTATTTTTAATTTATTGTCTTCAGTCCGAGGAAGGCGAAGGTATACGGAAATGTCTCTGCGCGCCTAAAATCTTTGACAAAACTCCGATTTTAGATTATACTTAACATGTAATACAGACCCCTGGATTAAAATCCTAAAACCGGTTCTTCAGGCACTTTACGGAAAAGGAGGGACACCGATGCAAAATTACACAAATCAACCCAAAATCCCCTACGCGCCGACTGAAACGGAACTGTACCCAGAAACGGACGGAAAACCTATGGCAGTCAGTGATATGCACAGACGCATCCTCACTCGTATCATACAAACACTTGAGAATCATTTTACACAACGTCCGGAAGTCTATGTCTCTGGCGATATACTCCTGTATTACGTGGAGGGGCAACCCCAGAAGGTCGTTTCCCCCGATGTTCTCGTCACTTTCGGAATCGGTCAGAAACCTCGGTTGACGTATAAAGTCTGGGAGGAGGGGAAGGTGCCGGATTTCGTGATGGAGATGAGCAGCAAAACCACTTATCGAAAGGACTTAGGCGAGAAGATGACGCTCTATGCTTCATTGGGCATACGGGACTACGTGTTGTATGACGCGGAAGGTCTGTATTTGCCGACACCGCTGATGGGGTTTACCTTAGTGGATGGCAGTTACGTCGCGATGTCGCCGAATGCGGCTGGGGGTCTCTATTCAGAGGCGTTAAGTTTAGAGTTTCGGTTACGTGATATGGAGATTGGAATTTATGATCCTGTTTTAGGGTCGTGGCTGCAAACGCCTACAGAAGCAGCTGAATCTCGCGCTGAAACTGCCGAATCCGAAGCTGCACAACTCCGAGAACAACTCGCCCGTTTGCAAGCACGCTCCCAATAAACATAGGACTTACGCCCCTCCCTGGTAGGTGCGGTTTTGCGGCGTACTCGCCCAAATGCGATCTGCTGGATCTTTCATCCAACTGCACCAGAACATCGTCTGAATCAGGATTTTCAGGATTTACGGATTTTCAGGATTGGGAGGCGTGCGATAATGCACGACTATAACGGCATACAATACTTTTTTATTATGCCATGACTTCTATAACGCGTCTATAAATATCCTGCATACGGAGTTCGCATCCGATGGAAGCGAGCGGCATCACGTCCTCCTGTTCGTGAAACTCCGTCTGGACCCACTGCGTTTTGATAAGCCGATACTGCTCAACGCGAATCCTGTCCTGTGAAACGAGGATGTATTCTCGCAGGGACGTGAGTTCTTGATAGTGCGCGAATTTTTCACCTTTATCATACACCGCGGTTGACGGTGAAAGTACCTCCATAACAAGGATAGGATTCAGAAGTGTGTCAAAAACATTATCTTCAAATTGAGGTTCGCCACAGAAAGCAACGACATCCGGGTAGAAATAAGCACCTTTCGGACCAGTCTTCACGCGCATATCGTTGGCAATGACTTCACACCCTTGTCCTCTCAGTTGGGTATTAAGTTCAGTCGCTATATCTGTGATGATGCGGGCATGCGCGAGACTTGCCCCGGACATTGCGAGTATATCTCCATTGAGATATTCGCTTTTGAGCGTTGCCTTACGTTCCGAAGCGATGTATTCTTCAGGTGTGAGAATAGCTTGTGCTGCGAGAGATGACATACATGCCTCCGTGAATGTGGTGTGTTTTGGGTGTTCTGTTATCAATAGGACTTACGCATGATGCGATAAATCGCATCACTACAAACAAAAAGAACTTTGAAGGATACCGTTTTTCAAAAGGAGCCAGGTTCGTAGTAGCGCAATTCATTGCGCTTTGCGTAAGTCCTGATCAAATTATAGCATATCATAGCGTCCATTGCAAAGGCGAGTGTCTACTCTGGAAGGAGCCAGGTTCGTAGTAGCGCAATTCATTGCGCTTTGCGTAAGTCCTGATCAAATTATAGCATATCATAGCGTCCATTGCAAACTGTAGGACTGAATAGCCCTGAAGCTAAAAATAGGGTCATTTCGTTTTAAGAAATTATGGACTTTGAGCAGGTCCGGTGCGGTTAGAAACCGCACCTACCGGGTTGGGGGTTCAAAATCTTCGTAAAAATGGAAAACTGAATAGCCCGGAAGCTAAAAACTGATGCCCTTGACAATACGCCCAAAATACGCTATAATTCCTGCAAAAGGAGGTAGCGCATCATGGCATTTAGCGATTTCAAGACAATCCCGGAAGTCCAAGAAAAATTTAGAATCACATACGCAGAAAATGACTTCTTTGGCATTGAAGAACCCTTAATCCGCCCCTCAGCACAATTTCTGAAAGAATTTGAGTTTTGCAGGCGACACATTGATGTTTTCGCATCCGAGGCGGCACGCTGTGAAGCAATTATCTTTCCTATTTTAAAGGAGATCTACAAACCCTACGCAGACGACTACGCACTCTGGATAAAGAAAGCCATGAGTTACGACGAAGTCCTCAATGGAACACCCGACTATTTTATCTCTACCCGATCCGAACTCGGAATGCTGAGTGTCGGAACACCTTTGATAATTCTCGTTGAAGCAAAGAAAAACGACTTCGAGCAAGGGTGGGGGCAATGCCTTGCTGAGTTAGTCGCCGCGCAAAAAATAAATCAGGATACCGACTTTCCCGTCTACGGCATTGTTACCGATGGGACGCTATGGCAATTTGGACAACTTGTTGGTGCCGCCTTTACCCGAAATAGAACAAACTTCAGTTTAGATAACTTACCTATCCTTTTTGGGGCTGTTGATTCCGTCTTTAAAGCAACCAAAGCCCGTGCCAATCCATTCGTTAACAATGCCCAAAGAGGGAATTTAGAGGCTTAACGAATGGCCGCCCTCCCTTCCCCGCTGGCGAGGTTTCTAACCTCGCCTCTGACCGCTAATTGCTAACTGCTAATTGCTAACTGCTAATTGCTAATTGCTTTTTTATCCGATAACTTCTGGGACGCGTCTGTAAATATCCTGCAAACGGAGTTCACATCCGATGGAAACAAGCGGCATCACCTCTTCTTGTCCGTGAAATTCTGTCTGTACCCACTGGGTTTTGATGCGTCTATACTGCTCAACGCGAATCCTGTCCTGTGAAACGAGGATATATTCTCGCAAGGACGTGAGTTCTTGATAGTGCGCGAATTTTTCACCTTTATCATACACCGCGGTTGACGGTGAAAGCACTTCTATAATAAGGATAGGATTCAGGAGCGTATCGAAGACATTATCTTCAAATTGCGGTTCACCACAAAAAACGACAACATCCGGGTAGAAATAAGCACCCTTCGGTCCAGTCTTCACGCGCATGTCGTTAGTGATGACTTTGCATTCACTGTCTCTCAATTGAATGTTAAGTTCAGTCGCAATATCCCCTGTGATGAGGGTATGCGCGAGGCTCGCCCCGGACATTGCGAGTATCTCTCCATTGAGATATTCGCTTTTGAGTGTTGCCTTGCGTTCCGAGGCGATGTATTCTTCAGGTGTGAGAATAGCTTGTGCTGCGAGAGATGACATACCTGCCTCCGTAAATGTGGTGTGTTTTGGGTGTTCTGTTATCAATAGGACTAAGAACTTTGTGTCTGTTCATTTTTCCCTCGCCAAGCGATGATAATCTGTGGAATACCGACAGTTACGACAATGAGGAGGATGAGTGCTGATACAAAGCCGACAACCAAAGTCAACCGTTTGTCAACGCTCTCAAATTTGGTGTCGACATACAGTTTCAGTTGTCTCTCAGAGTCGGCAATTTCTGCCCGCAGCCGTTCCTCGGATGCCGCGATTTCTACCCGCAGCCGTTCCTCGGATGCCGCGATCTCCTCTTTGACGATCAAACGGATTTTGTCAAGGTCTTCAGGAGTCAACGCCCCAAGCACCGGCGACGCGCTCATAAGAAAGACAAAGCACACGCCTAAAATAGACTTCATTAAACTCACCTCCTTTGCATAGTTAACCATATTTCCTTCAATTTGTCAACGCTCAATCCAACTTACAGCAGGGCTATGCAGTTTTCCGTTCCTGCAAATCCTTGAATCCTGCAAATCCTGATTCAGACGGTTATGGCAATCGGCAGTCGGCAATCAGCCGTCGGTGCAGAGGTTTCTTGAAAAATCCTCAGCACTCCGCACAAACCCCTCGTCCTCCTGTTCGTAGTCGTGCGATTTGCGGCGTACTCGCCCAAATGCGACGTGCATTCATCGCACGTTCCCCCATCCTGCCAATCCTAAAATCCAGTAAATCCTGATTCAGACAAATTCCGTAACCCCTCTAAAAACCCATCGTTTAAAAGCATAAAAATGCTTAAAATTGCAGTTAACTATCATTATATGCTAAAATACTTATTTAAAACCAATAAAAACTAAAAACTTGACAATAAATGCAGATATATGCTATAATTTGCATAATATTGCGGAATCCGATCTCTTTTGTCATACATATTAAAGACAACGGCTCTCAGTCATCGGCAATTCTGCTGTAGGCGCGAGTGTTTTTGCTTGGGGTTTTTGATAGGGTGTTTCTGCGGATTTCTGCGGATTTCTTCACGCTCGCGATACACTGACTGCTGACAAATTTTGAATAAGAACATAGGAAAAATAATAGACAGCGAGGCACGCGTGCGGGTTTCCCCACCGAAGCCCGCGCTGAAACTAAAAACCGAAAGAGAGGTATTTCATGAACAACTTAACGACGCGAAAAATTGTCCTCGGACTGCTGATGGTGCTTGTGCTGGTGTTCAGCGTGCAGGGTATCACGGATGCTATCAACTACCCAAGTAACCCAACCACCAATGTAGTTGATTATACCAATATGCGTCAAGTTGGTAGCACGGCTACAGTAGGCACTACCGTAAGATTAAACGACTCTAATGATCAAGAGACAGTCGTAATTACACTGAGTGAAGGTGTTTCGCTCATAACCCCTGTTGCAACTCCTGTTGCATCAAGCTCTACCACAGTAACACTAACAGAGGGTGATTACGATGGTGATGTTACCACCGGTACTGATCAAAATGGACGATTTTTCAGCGATAGTGTTGACCTAGGTACAAGCTTCTCAGTAAGAGTGCGCTTCACCTCCGTGGGTGAAAAAACAGTTAAAATAGAGGATACAACAACCTATACTGAGTTGGATACTAGCACTACTGATGATTTAACCGATCGTAGGGCGACAGCTAATCGCCAGAAATGGAATATTACTTACACATTTTATGTAGTGAAACCGGGTACTGAGGCAACGGTAATTTCTCTAAATAATGATGTAAGTACTGGATACCACCTTGGGGACTTTGGTGAATATGACAAAGGGATTCGTACAGGCGGAAATCGTGCAAACGAAGAGGACTTTCTGGTTACGTACAGAGTTGCTGGTGGCGGACGTGTTTATGTAAAAGGGATTGCTACTTCAGACCGCCCGGCATTTGAAGGTAGGCGTTTGACTACACTCATAACATCAAGTGCTATTGATGTTTATCTGGACCAGAATGGATCTGCTGCAGAGGGTAGCCTAGGGTATTCAAATATAGTGACCGTAACGGCTAGCCCTATTGATTTTGTTAACTACACAATCGGTATTTATATTCACGGGACTCCTAAATTGGAGGTAGATTACCCGGAAGGGACGGAGAAGGGGAGTAAGGATAATCCGGCGAAGCCAGGTGAGGTGGTCCAAAACCTCTTTACAGCTACGATAAAAGATAGTAGGAACAGAGGAGTCCCTGGGGCTGTGGTCAAATTTTCCAGTACCCAAGGTGATATAGTATTTGGCAGCCGGAGTAGAGGCCGCCTTGTTGAACTCAATAACGAAAGATTCGACTACATATTAGATACTAATAAGAAACCGCTGGCCTCCGGATCGGCTGACACACTATATGTGCTAGCCGACTTATCAGGCATAGCTTCTGTTGGTTATGAGTTTGGGCCGGTCGGAAAACAGGATGTTACTGTCAGTGTGGTGAACAACGCGAACACTGAGTTGCTGATGAAAGATGATATTAGTGTGTTTGCTGGATCTGCAGCCGGAAAGGAATTATCTGCCCTCCGAATTCGTGAGGGGTTAGAGAACAACACCTTTGATTTGTATGCGCTCGTAACGTACGATGGAAAAGCAGTGGGCCCAGGGACCGTTCCACCTGACGTTCCTGCAACGGAGTTCAATGTTATATTCAGAACAGACGATGGGACTCTGACAAATACTTCTGACGCGGAGCCCGGTACCGGACCAAAGGTAACAGAGATCCCCAATTCAGACGGCGTAGCAGAGGTTGAATTCAAGTGGGATGGCAGCTCTTCAAATCCGGAAGTTACTGCGAGTATTGAAGAAATGGTCGAAGATGTAACCAGACCTGTTGATACGGTAACCTTTAACATCAGTGGTAGAAGCTCCAATCAGAATCAGAATCAGAATCAGAATCAGAATCAACAGCAGACCAATACCATCACGCTATCGGCATCCAGCACGAGTGGCACGCCCGGCGAAGAAATAACGCTGACGGTTTCAAACCCCTCCGGAATCCGAGTCGAGTTGAGCAGTTCGGATAGCAGCGATTTCCCGCAGAGCCGTTTCGATCCTGCATCCGGAACAGCAACGACTTTCAGCAGCGACGTCACCCTCCCGAGCACGACAGGGAGTTATACGATCCGTGCGGAGGGCGCGATTGGTGGGACTACGATTTCGGATTCAGTATCTGTTAGGGTGACGCGTCCAGGGACCCTGACTGCCGTTCAAGAAAATCAACAGATTCGTGTGACTGCGACTCCTGCTCCAAGCAGCAGCTTAGCGTTCACGCTGACCCGCGGTGCCACCCGTGTCGGAAGCGGTGACATACTCCCAGCAGGTTGGGGACGCGCAATTCCGACAGGGTTACCCACGACAGGCAGCCACATACTGACCGTCAGTGCCGTGGGATATGACCCAACTCAGGTTACATTCACCCCAGGCACAACCGGAGAGACAGCAGACGCCACACCGCCAACAGGACCTGCTGGTGAGGCAGATAGCCTTGAGATTGACGGTTCCCGCACCATTCGTGGCACAGTGAACCAAGCGTCCCGACTCCGCGTCCAAGTCTTGGATACCAACGACAGAGGCGTTTCGGATGTCAGAGTGACGTTCCGTATCCTCGCACCCGGACGGGGACGGCTTTCACAGCGCGGGAACGGACGGGCGGTCCAACTCGATACAGATCGCAACGGCTATGCGAATGCGAGTCTCACACCATTAGGGGGCAACCTCATCGTTGAAGCAAGGGCTGCCGGGGTTACGGCACCCGTCTCTTTCATCATAGATGTCGGTGAAGCCGCTGACGACCCAGAGACACCCGCGCCCGGTACACCCCGGACCTATAACGTCGGCGATGAGATTCCGATAAGTTTGGAGGAGACCCTGAGCTTTACCGGGAGTCGGACGCTGAGCGGGACGACCTACAGGTGTGTGGGTCCCGGTGCGTGTGTGGTCTCTTACGGTCTTGTCACCAGGGGCGTGATAGAGGTGCCCGCTGCCACAACACCCAGCACAGACGATACGCCTCACACGGAGATAAATCTGTCAGAAACAGAGGTGCATGTCGGTGCGGCGAATCGTTCGCCGATGCTATGGGTAGACGGTGGCGGGATTTACGTACTCGAGGGTGCGAACGTCCAAAGATTCGCTCCGAGTGTGGATAACGCATTGAACATCGCCGTCGGTGGCGGTAAAGTCTATTGGACGGAGAAAACGGGTGAGCAGGGTGGCACGATCAACTCTGCGAACCTCAACGGTTCAGACGTTAAGGAACTGGCTTCGATCTATGCCACGCCGATAGGGATTGCCGTGGATATGGCCAATAGTAAACTCTACTGGACGAACTCTGCGGGTCGGATCCAGTCTGCGAACCTCGACGGGTCAGGTATCACGAACGAGTTGCAAAATCTGCCGACTCCGATGGATATTGCCTTAGCCCGCGGCAGTGTGTATTGGACGCAAGGTAACGGAAGCGTCCGGCTTGCGAGCCTCAGGGGCCAGAAAGTCGTTCGCGATATTTCGACGGGTACGGATACCCCTAAGAGTCTCGCGATTGCTAACGGGAAAGTCTACTGGACGGAAGCGATGGGTGCAAATGGTGGCACGGTCAACAGTGCGAACCTTAACGGTTCGGGTGCGACACAACTCGCCTCCATCCTTGCCGCTCCGGTAGGAATCGCTGTTGATACGGCACGGAGTAAGCTGCTCTGGACGAACTCGCGTGGCAGAATCCAGAGTGCGAACCTCGACGGGTCAGGTATCACGAATGTTGTTGACGGTTTAGGGAGTCCGGGGGATATGATACTCAGCAACAGTATCAAAGCACCCACCACACCCAGTACAACCATAACCACCACCACAACCACCACAACGGAAACCGGTAAATCCAAGTATGATGTCAATGGCGATGGCGTGGTCAATAAAGCCGATAGGAATGCGATCGCTGTCGCGAGTCTCACACCGAACCCCGATGCCAAATTCGATGTCAACGGAGATGGTGAAGTGGATGTCTTGGATGTCTTAGATGTCGCCGATAACTATACGCAGGGCGGTGCTGCCGCTGCTGCACCGACACTTCTCGGCATGCAGTTGAGTAACGCTCAGATAATGCGCCTCCAAGAACAGATCGATCTCTTGATCGCGACAGGGGATCGTTCCCCTACAGCGATACGGACGTTGATTTTTCTCCAGCAACTCTTGGCGACAGCACGTCCAGAACAGACGCAGTTGCTTGCCAACTATCCGAATCCGTTCAACCCAGAAACCTGGATCCCGTATGAACTCGCGACCGATACGGAGGTGCGACTCACGATTTACAACGCCCAAGGTGTTGTCATCCGGACGTTGCAGTTGGGTCAGCAATCTGCTGGCTACTACACCGATCGCGAGCGGGCGGCGTATTGGGACGGTCGGAATGCGCTCGGTGAACAGGTTGCGAGTGGAATTTATTTCTACCAGCTGGAAACCGATGAAATGTCGTCAATGCGCAAGATGGTAATATTGAAGTAGGAGGGAACTCCGATTCCCGACTCTTTTTTCAAATAAACGAAGGCGCGGTGTAAAAGCCGCGCCTTTTTCTTACATACCAACATTAGCCTCGTAGGTGTTTTGCTTGGGGGTTTTTGATAGGGCGTTTCCTCAAACTTCCCTTTCCCAATTTCCCTTGATAAGGGTTTTTGATAGGGGTTTCCTCAATTTCTTCAACATCTCTGTAGATACCATGGCATACCTGAAACCAAGCCCCGTAGGGGCGACATCTCTGTAGATGCAACCATCGCAAATAAACCAAGCCCCGTAGGGGTGACATCTCTGTAGAATGCGAATAACACAAACGTTAGCCCCGTAGGGGCGACATCTCTGTAGATGCAACCATCGCAAATAAACCAAGCCCCGTAGGGGTGACATCTCTGTAGAATGCGAATAACACAAACGTTAGCCCCGTAGGGGCGACATCTCTGTAGGAAAACCATGCCCAACACCTATACACAAATCTACATACACATCATCTTCTCCGTTAAAGGGAGACAATCCCTCATTCCGAAACAACACAAATCCGAACTCCACGGTTATATCATGGGCATTATCAGAAAGAAAAAACAGACCGTCATCCAAATCAATTCCATGCCCGATCATATCCATATTCTTGTTGGCATCACACCAGACACCACCATATCCAATTTGGTGAGAGACATCAAAGCAAATTCGACAAAATTCATCAACCGAAAACAGTGGGTTGTCGGGAAATTTCAATGGCAGGAGGGATTCGGCGCGTTTTCCTACGCGCGCTCGCAATTGGACAATATCATTAATTATATCAGAAACCAAGAGAAACACCATTCACAGAAAACGTTTAGAGAGGAATATCTTGAGATTTTGAAACGTTTTGATGTCCCTTACGATGAAAGATATGTTTTCGATTTGAATGACAGATGACACAATATGAATACGGGTATATGGATGTCACCCCTACGGGGTTCGATTGTTCTATTATACGCGTATCTACAGAGATGTTGCCCCGCTGGGGCAAAAGTCCTACACCTACCGACGAATAAAAAAATCCGCGAAATCCGCGATTCTGACGATCAACAAACACCCTAAATCCTATAAACCCTGCTTCAAACAATTATCCCCTTGACTCCACTCCCAAAACGTGCTATACTAAAGCAAGGAAAAACTGACTATCCCCTGCTGGCGAGGTTTCCGAACCTCGCCCCGATAGTGTATAGATAGTGGATTTTACTACAAAAATAGCGAACACTCGCCGGAGACCCATAATGAAACAGCATCTACCAATACTACTTCTTATACTCACGCTACCCTTCACAGGACACACCGCCTCCGAATACGCAATCACAAAAAAACATCGTGTCATCCAAGAGGCATCTTTACAACCGAGCGATGTCCCGATCGGCGCAAAAATTTCGAGCTTCACCTTCACAACCCTTCATGGTGAGACACATAATTTAAACACGCTCACCGCACACGGACCCGTCGTCTTCACGTTCTTGGCAACCGAATGTCCAGTTGCACAACGCTATACAATGCGTCTGAAACGGTTGCACGCCGAATTCGCACCTAAAAATACCACCTTTGTCGCAGTCTACGCCAATGAAAACGATTCCGAAGACGACGTAAAGAACTACATTGCCAAGGCGGACTATCCGATAAAAAGAGGCGAGGTTGGAAACCTCGCCAGCGGTGAAGCAAAAAGAGGCGAGGTCGCAAACCTCACCAGCGGTGATGTCGGATTCTTCTTTGTCGTGAAGGATACGACCGGTAAGCTCGCACGTGCGCTCGGCGCAACCATGACCCCGCAGGCCGTCCTCGTTGATACAACCCATACGGTCAGCTACCGCGGTGCCATTGACGATAACCGCTACGAACCACGCGTCAAACACCACTACCTACGAGACGCGCTGCTCGCAACGCACACCGATACGCCTATCCCCGTGCAAGAGACACCCGCATTCGGATGCACACTCCATCTCCCCGAAACCGATCTCCACGCAGAGATTACCTATAGCCAGCACATCGCACCCGTTCTCCAGAAGAACTGCCAGACCTGCCATCGACAAGGCGAAGTCGCACCCTTCACACTCACTGACTACAGCGATGCAAAGGCGTGGGCAACCGAAATCGCTGAATATACACAGGCACGTCTCATGCCACCCTGGAAACCCGCCTCCGGCTACGGCGACTTCAAAAACGAACGGCACCTCACGGATACCGAAATCCAGATGATCGCACACTGGGTAGAATCCGGCGCACCCGCTGGCGACCTCGACGCTGTGCCACCCGCGCCGCAGTTCCCCGAAGGATGGGCACTCGGTGAACCCGATTGGATCGCTGAAATGCCAGTCGAATATGAGATCGAACCCGAAGGCGAAGACGAATATCGGCAGTTCATCATACCCACCAACTTCGAGACGGACATGTACGTTCAAGCCGTTGACGTGCAACCCGGCAACAGCAAGACCGTCCATCACGTCATCGCCTACTTAGATGTGAACGGCGAAGCGCGCAAACTCGACGCACAGGACCCGAAGCCAGGCTATGTCACTGAAGGAACAGGACCCGGATTTGATAGCGCAGGAACAGTCGGCGGTTGGGCACCCGGCGTTACACCATCGGTCTTACCCGAGGGTGTCGGGTATCTCCTACCGAAAGGTGCCGACATCGTCATGCAGGTGCATTACTACCGCACTGGGCATCTCGAACGGGATCGCTCGCGGTTGGGAGTATACTTCTCCAAAACGGCGAAAACCACGAAATTGCATATCGGAGATGCGACTAACAGCGATTTCGTTATCCCTGCGGGTGAAGCGTGGTATGAGGTCTTAGCATCGAAAAACTTCAAGAGAGACGTTTATCTTTTAGCAACAATGCCGCACATGCATCTACTCGGACGTGATATGCAGCTTGTCGCCACAACGCCATCCGGTGAAAAGCACAACCTCATCTGGATCCAAGATTGGGATTTCAATTGGCAGGACATCTACCACTATCGCGAGCCGATCTTCTTACCCGCTGGCACCCGTGTCGATCTCGTCTCGCATTTCGATAACTCCGCAGAGAACCCAGCCAACCCGCACGATCCACCGATCCCTGTCGGTTGGGGCGAAAAAACGACGGATGAGATGTGTATCGGATTTTTGTATTACGTCAAAGCCAGCGAATTTTCCCCGAATCTCACAACAACGACGCCACCGTAACCTGCTCCAAGCACTCACGCTGAGACTCACGAAGCGTCCCCAAAACACGCGCACCCGACGCAGATGATATCCGCCGCGCAAAATCCATCGTCATCTCACCCTCAACCGCATCTACAAGTGTTGCCAGCGTAATATCCTCTAACGCGCGCGCCGGGAGATACCCATCCGTATCCCCTTCAACCTCATAGATTAACCCCGCCGCCTTGAACCGTTCAAAACTCTGATGCACAACCTCTGCTGAAACCCCTGAACGCGTGGCAACCTCCTCCACCATACACGCGCCTTCACCCTTAGCAAAACGCTCCGCAACGATCAGAAACAACGTAATAATACCAGAAGCGTTCAGATAACCATGCGTCTCATAGCGAAACCGACCGCGTGCAACGTCCTGCCGATGGAGATGCTGAACAGAATTCGACACCTCCGCACCGAGCAGGATCACTACCCACGCCACGTAGGTCCAGATAGCAAAGATGATCAACATCGCCAGCGCACCGTAGATGTCGCTATAATTCTGCCACAGCAACTCAAGGTAACGTCCAAAGGCGATCCTCGCGATCTGGAAGAGCGTCCCGGCGACAAGTGTACCGATCAGTGCCGCACGCCACTTCACGTATGTATTCGGCATCGCAATATACATCAGGAAAAACAAGCAGTAGACCAACACCCATGGGAATACATGACCGAACACCCAGTTGGTAGCTGTCGAAAAGAAGAGCCAAATCAGCAGGGGTCCCACGGAGAGCAACGTATAGAAAACGGCGTATTTCTGAAACGCTTGCACCACTGGCAGCCGCCGCCGCGCACCCCAAATATCGTTAAAATGCTGCTCCACCGACATGAATAACATCGTCGAGACCAACAGAAACAGGAGGAACCCACCGACACTCAGCCCACCAAGATTTCTATTGGCAAATCCTGAGAGTTCTGATACAATCTCCTCAGCACTATAGCGCGGCAGGAAATTATCACGGAGCAGCCCGATCAACGGCGAGGTGTCATCTTCCACAAGACCAAACGTATTCAGCAAAAATAGCGCAACCGCCGACAACGGCACAAGACAGAGCAACGTGTTAAACGCTAATGACGATGCCTGCTGAAGACATTTATGCCCCATGAATTGATGCCAGACGTTCACGCCGAGACGCAAAACAGACACCCGGGCATCGCGGAAATATCCTTTGTATGTATCGGAAAGGTTATGTATCATCGTATCTTATGACAGACTCGAAACCTGATTTGATTTCACGCATAAAACGCAAACTTCGACAAAACCCGTTCTTATCTTACCTCATCGGATGCCCGTATCCCGCCCCACGATGGCATCGATGTGTCAGAAAACTGATCCAGCGACTCGGTCCCGACGCGAGAATCTTGGATCTCGGTGCCGGTAACCGTCGCCGCGCCCCAAACGTCATCAACCTCGAAATCGAGATTACGCCTGAAGTCGATATTGTCGCCGATGGACACTTTTTGCCGTTCAGCAACGACACCTTTGATGCAGTCATCTCTGAAGCCGTCCTTGAGCATGTCCGTTCGCCGAATCTCGTTGTCTCAGAGATCTACCGGGTCCTAAAACCCGGGGGCAATATCTGCATTGCCGTCCCGTTCCTACAAGGCTACCACGCCTCTCCTCACGATTATCAGCGATGGACAGTCCCCGGCATTGTTCAACTCTGCGCCGCCTTCTCTGAAATCGAAAGCGGTCCCTGCGCCGGTCCGACGACCTCTTTACACTGGATCTTCCGAGAATACATCGGACTGATCTGTTCCTTCGGTAGCCTACTCCTCGCGAAAGCAATTTCCCTTATCATCGGATGGCTGACATTTCCCATCCTACTCTTAGATGTACCACTCTCCCTACATAAAGATGCCCATATTTTGGCATCAGCCGTCTATTTCGTCGGAAGAAAGCCGTAAGCATGTGTGTTCTGTCGTTGGCGAGAAGTTTAAACCTTGCTACCACCTCTATAAATCACGCCCTATCCATATACGTTTCCAACGTATGGATGAAGTTCTCCAAGTGCTCCGCCTCCGCCGCTTCGTCCATTAACTGACTGAGGCGTTGTAAATCGTCAATCGCTTCCAGTGAAGGGGCTAAGGCAGGTGCCGTGCTCATATTGAAACGTCGATTGAGTAAATTCAAGATACGCTCAATGGCAAATTCTTTCGCTCCCAATTGCTTACCTTGTTCGATGCCTTGTTCGATAATCATTTGGTAAACCGATGACTGTTTCACGATATCCTCCGGAATTAGTGTTAAAAGGTCTTGCCGTTCATGTGCCAAACCACTCATTACCCATAACTCTACCATTAAATTATTCCGCTTCGCCGAATCTACAGGCAGTGCTTGTGTTACCTCGGCACAACGCATCGTCCAATCAACCGCTGACATATCCACGGGAGGTCTCATCAATGGTGTAAATGGCATCAAACCCGGTTGTTGTGCCTTGATAATCGATTCTCCATCGACCTCGCTCAGTCGAATTACTTGATACTCGACGATGAGACGATGTCCCGGTATATCTTGGAAATACCCGCCCGGATCCCTATGTCCAGCCGTTGATCGCAGATAAAGCACGAAGGAATAGATAGGCAGCCCATACTTTTCATAGCATCTACCGAGATATCCGACATTGCGACGCACCATGTCCGGATGTTGGCTATCATCTGTCTGGATCTCACAATGTACCAGAACCGGCTGCCCGTCGAGCAACACCTTTATCAGGATGTCCATGTGGCGGACTTCGACTGTTGTTAAGTTGCTGTCAACGTGTTCGATAAACTCAAAGTCCAATCTATTCATCAAGAACTGCAACAGGTCTTCCGGAAAGACGTAAAACGGATCTTTCGCAACGATGTCGAATTGTTGATGTGGTAGGACAAGCCTATCAGATGCACCTTGCTCTTCAGCTTTACTGTCTATCATACCCGTATTATATAGTATTGTCTTTTGAAATGTCAAAAGAAAAACGCCCCTTGTTGCCGAGGTTACCGAATCCTGCCCTCCTTGGAGGGACCATTTCGTTCACCGTTGGCGAGGTTAGAATGGTTGTCGTTTTTGATAGGGAGGAAACCTCGCCAGTGGAGTCGTACAGAGGCTGGATACGGACAACCTCTTGCCAAAAAAAACGGCGAGGTTTAAAAACCTCGCCTCCGCTGTAGGAATGACCTTTTCTAACGACTGAGTGCTGATGGTTGATGGCTAACTTACCGAAGCGTAATCTTATCCGCCTCTGCCTTTTCAAGCAGACTCCGGACAATCTCTAACGTCAGTTTGGAAAGTTTTTGCGAGAATTCGGCATCTGTAAGCATTCGGTACCGTGAAGGTTGCGATGTGGTAAGCCGTTCGTTCGCGATCGTTAGCGCGCTTGACACGAGCGGTATAGGGGCTTCGAGCGGTGCAGACGAGTCTGGAGCAGGTTCCGAAATAGGCGCAGAGGTAACATCAACTGTATCACCCGCTAAAAAACTTTCGCGCCGCGAATTAATTTCGTCTAACACCTGCTGTGCGGCGACTTGGTGTGCAAATCTTTTTGAACCGGGAATCGGCTCCGGGGTCTCATGAACCCAGTCCCCATAGGACACTGTTACCTGCCACTGTGGGGAATCCGCCGGTCCGTGCTGCGTTTCAGTATAAGTCGGTTGGCGTAGCCCGCGTTCTTGGCAATATTGAATCAAAAGCCCTTTATAATTTTCCAAAGCCTCGCCGTTAGCCAAGTCTGCCATGCATCCCTCCTCAAGCGATTTACCGAGAACTCTCACTACGACTCCCATTGTAAAACTGTGGACGTTCGCCGCTCATTCTGCGGGGTTTCACCTTCCGCTGCCGTTTCATCTCAATCCTGCGTCGTTTCTCGCTCGGTTTCTCGTAAAAACTCCGTTTTTTGATTTCTGTGACAATACCGGCTTTTCCACACATCTTCTTAAAGCGTGCCAGGGCACGGTCAAACTGTTCACCTGAATCGACACTCACTTCTACTTGAACCATTTTTTTAGCCTCCGTTAGAATATAAAATTACAAAAACACTTTATAAATTATATCACATCTCGCACCGGATGTCAAATATTTCTTTGATGCTGGCTATCAGCGATCAGGTCGGTTTTTCTGACGAAAAACCTTTCGGCGGTCAGAAGAATGGCAGTCGGCAGTCAGGTCGGGTTTTCTACGAAAACCCTCTCGGCAATCAGTTAAAAGGACATCCTTAAACGAAAACCTCTTACCGATAGCCGACCGCCGATAGCCGACCGCCGATAGCCAATATCCTTGACAATTTATCGACCACCTGCTATACTCGCCTCACCAAAAAGGAGGCAGCACCATCTACGAAATTATCGTCCTCTGCTTCGGGGCATGGCTCACCGGTGTAAGCAAAGCCGGTTTCGGCGGCGGCATCGGGATGATCGTCGTCCCCATGTTCACGCATTTCCGTAGTGCCCGAAACGTCATCGGGTTGATGCTTCCGCTCCTATTCTCAACAGATATCTTTTCACTCTACCACTACTGGAAACGGTGGCATCGCCAAAGCGTCACACGACTGATCCTCGGCTCCCTACTCGGTATTACCTTAGCAAGCCTGATTTTGAAGGATATTTCTGATGTCCATCTAAAAAAGGTCATTGGTGGCATCGCCTGCTTATTTGCGATATTAGAATTCCTACGTCCGTATTGGCAACCATTCCTCGGAAATTCCGGGCAATCCATCGAAACAGCACTCCAATTCAAAACGTGGCAAGGACTCCTTGCAGGGATATTCGCTGGCGCGTTCTCAACCCTCGCGCACATGGGTGGACTCGTCGTCGTCATGTACCTACTCCCCCAACGCTTAGGCAACACCGGTTTCGTCGCAACCACAACCGCCACCTATTTCCTACTCAACTTCATCAAAATTCCGTTCTATTTCCAGTTGCAACTTTTCTCTTTCGAGATTCTGATTGAAGCACTCGCGCTTCTCCCCTTCATCGGATTAGGTGTGATAACAGGTATCTCGCTCAACAACCGCGTGCCCGAACTCCTCTTTTCAAGAATCGTCCTCTTCTGCCTATTCGTGACCGGTGTGCATCTTCTACTGAGTAATTAGCCATCAGCCAACTTGAAATATATCCTAAAATCCCCTATAATATACAGCACAACAAAAGCCGCAATCTTCCGCCGCTAACAATAAGACAGACGAGGGCCAAAAACAATGAGCTTAAAATGGGGTGTATTAGGCGCAGGCAGCGTCGCACAACGCAGAGCGATACCAGCGATTAAAAAGGCAGACGGCGCAGAACTCCACGCCTTGCTTTCACGCGACGCTACCCGGGCAAAACGGTTGGCACAGGAACACGGGGCAACCCATGCCTACACCACTGTTGATGCACTATTCGCAGACGACGCACTCGACGCAATCTACGTCTCAACACCCGTTCACCTACACGCTGAGCAGGTAATCGCCGCCGCGGAACGCGGCTTGCACGTGCTTTGCGATAAACCGATGGCACTTACACCACAAGAATGTACGGAAATGATCGCTGCCTGCGAAACAAACGGAGTCCACCTACAAATCTGCTTCCTCTTCCGGTTCCACTCCTGCTTCCAACAGATCCGAGCTTGGATAGACGACGGACGTTTCGGCACGATCGTCCATGGACGTATGCCGTTTTTGAAACAGTACCAACTCACACCAGACGAATGGCGCGCACAACCGGAACAAGGTGGAGGCGGATGCTTCATGGACCTCGGTCCGCATAGTGTCGATTTACTCCGCTACCTCATCGGTGAGGTGAACGCCGTCAGCGCGTTTTACAACACCACAACCCAAGACACCGCTGTCGAAGAAACCGGTGGCATCTTCATGCGCTTCGATAATGGCGCACAAGCTTTCACGGACCTCAGTTTTTCAGTGCCGCACTGCGATATCGTTTTGGAACTCTACGGCACAGAAGGCACGGTATGGATCTACAACGACGACGGGTGGAAGATCAAAACCTATTTTGCAGGCGAACAGCAATTAATCCCGTCGCAATACGAAGACCTGTATCAATATCAATTTGAGCACTTCGCCGCATGTGTACATGAAGGTGTCGCACCCATCACGACCGGGAATGATGGATTACGAGCGAACGAGATTCTTGCCGCCGCATATCGCGCAGGCGAAACCGGACAGTTGGTTCCCTGCCCCGCTACGTAAAATAGCCATCAGCAGTCGGCTCTCGGCTTTCAGTTGACAACTGACAACTGACAACTGATTGCTGACCGCTAACGGCTAATTGCTGACTACCAACAGCCAATATCGTGCCAAAATGGCACGATACCCCCAAATTTATTTTTGAAAACGACAAATTGTCACTTCAGAAAACCTGCCAAAATGTCACGTTCTTCCGCGGAACCCTGATGATACGGCAGTTTCAGGAATTGGCACGAAAATTGCTACTAAATGTCTTGAAGAGACGACGGCATTTTTACGCCGTCTAATGATCAAGACTTACGCAATTTCCGCGGTACGTGCAGTTTCTAACCGCACTTTCGTAGGGTAATAGTTCGCGTAAGTCCCGATGATATAAAGAAACTGAGTGAAGGCATAGGCACCTTCCCTCACAATTTTCACGCCATACTCAAGGAGGAATTCAACGACATGGCACTTGTACCCCTTGGCGATAGAATTCTCGTCAAACGTTCAGATAACGATGAACAAACAACGAGCGGTGGGATTATCATCCCCGACACCGCCAAAGAGAAACCACAAGAAGGCGAAGTTGTTGCCGTTGGAAGCGGTAGACTTCTCGATAGCGGAGACCGACAGCCCGTTGACGTGGCAATAGGCGACCTCGTCCTTTTCGCTAAATACGGCGGCACCGAAGTTACTTATGACAACACTGAATATCTCATCTTGCGCGAAGATGATCTCTTAGCCAAGGTTAACTAAGAAAAGGAGTTAAACACATGGCAGCAAAACAACTAGCGTTTGATGAAGAAGCACGGAGCGCTATTAAACAAGGCGTTGACAAGCTCGCGGACGCTGTAAAAGTTACTTTAGGTCCCAAAGGACGGAACGTCGTGCTCGATAAGAAATTCGGCGCACCGACGATCACCAAAGATGGTGTTACCGTCGCAAAAGAGGTGGAACTCGAAGACGCCTACGAAAATATGGGCGCACAGATGGTCAAAGAAGTCGCATCTAAAACCAGCGATGTCGCTGGAGACGGGACGACCACCGCTACGATCCTCGCACAGTCTATCTATCGCGAAGGCTTGAAAAACGTTGCCGCAGGGCATAACCCCATGGCACTCAAACGCGGCGTTGAAAAAGCCGTCGAGGTAGTCGTCAACGCAATTCACGGCTTGAGCAAAGAGGTCTCCGAGAAAACCGAAATCGCACAAGTCGCCGCTATTTCCGCAAACAATGACAACGCTATCGGTGATCTTATCGCTGACGCTATGGAAAAAGTCGGAAAAGATGGCGTTATCACCGTCGAAGAAGCAAAAAGCCTCGAAACAACACTCGATGTCGTCGAAGGTATGCAGTTCGATCGGGGGTACCTCTCACCCTACTTCGTCACTGATGCGGATCGGATGGAAGCCGTTCTGGAAGACGCCGCGATCCTCATCCACGAAAAGAAAATCAGCAGCCTCAAGGACCTCGTTCCTGTATTAGAGCGTACCGCACAACAGGGCAAACCGTTGTTGATTATCGCTGAAGACGTCGAAGGCGAAGCCCTCGCAACCGTCGTTGTCAACAAAATTCGGGGAACACTCCGTTGTTCCGCCGTTAAGGCACCCGGCTACGGCGACCGCCGCAAAGAAATGCTCGAAGACATTGCCGTCTTGACAAACGGACGCGTCATTTCCGAAGACCTCGGAATTAACCTCGAAAACATCACATTGAACGACCTCGGTAGTGCAAAGCGCGTTGTTATTGACAAAGATAACACGACTATCGTCGAGGGCGAAGGCACAACCGAATCCATTCAAGGACGTATCGATCAGATCCGTAGGCAGATCGAAGACACAACATCCGACTATGATCGCGAGAAATTGCAGGAACGCCTCGCAAAACTCGCCGGTGGTGTTGCCGTCATTAACGTCGGTGCCGCTACAGAAGTCGAGATGAAAGAGAAGAAAGCACGCGTCGAAGACGCAATGCACGCCACACGCGCCGCCGTTGAGGAAGGCGTTGTTGTCGGCGGTGGTGTTGCGCTCGTGAGATCACAAGCCGCTCTTGATGCGCTTGAACTCAGTGATGCCACGGAAGAGGTCGGGGTCTCTATCGTCCGTCGGGCACTCGAAGATCCGCTCCGTCAGATCGCGAAGAACGCCGGACAGGAAGACTCCGTCATCATCGCAAAGGTTAAGGACGAAGGCGGAAACGTCGGCTATGATGCACATCAAGAACGCTTCATCGACATGTTTGAAGCTGGTATTCCCGATCCGACCAAGGTCGTACGGGTGGCGTTACAAAACGCAGCCAGTATCGCAGCATTGATGATCACCACCGAAACGCTCATCGCAGAACTGCCTGAGGCGGAAGCCCCAGCACCTCCGATGCCCCCAGGTGGCGACATGTACTAAACCCTTAGTACCACAAAAGGCGAGGTGTCGCGGGGGTGTTCCC
Organism: Candidatus Poribacteria bacterium; assembly: GCA_965232545.1. GTDB lineage: Bacteria > Poribacteria > WGA-4E > WGA-4E > WGA-3G > WGA-3G. The sequence continues at coordinate 3,219,006 of OZ246979.1, read as the reverse complement.
CCGCACCTCGCCTTTTTATTTTCTCTGATTCCCAACAATACCGGCTGCCCTGTCTCCGCTGGCGAGGTTTCCGAACCTCGCCCTCCAATCTGTACTGTAACGATATTACCAAAACGACTTGATCAGCGATATAATCGCCGCAACAGCCGACCCGAGTGCTATCCAGATGGCGGATCGTGAATCTTTATTTATCGTGCGTTCCTGCCTGCCTTCCAATGCGCCCTTCGTCCATGCAACGTCCTGCCCTATACTTTGGAGCCTGTCGTTCATAATCTTGCTATCGTTTTGCATCTCTTTGTTCATGATCTCAATGTCGTGTTGAATCTCTTCAAAAGAGCGTTCGGTGGACCGTTTGAACTCTGCAATAGCGTGTTCGTTAGACCGTTTGCTCTCTGCGATGGATTCTTTGACCTCTGCAATGGAGGTTTCGGTCGTCCGTTTGCTCTCTGCGATGGTCTCCTTGACATCGTCAATAGAGCGTTCATGGGTCCGTTTCAGCTCCTCAATCGCACTCAATATCCGATCTCTGAATTCTTGGTCTGACATCATTTGACCCTCCTCTGTTTGCAAGTTTAACATAAAAATCATAAGAAGTCAAACCTATTGTCATCTGACAACAACCGTTCACACTCCCGTAGCACAGTCGCAACCGCAATCGTGTGCATACACGGCGATGTCCCATCCGAAAGTGCTTGACACCCGTACTCGAATCCCAAATTGAGACACGGACTACACGGTATCCGCGCACGCCCAATACTCGCATTACGACTCCAAGGACCCCATTGCGCAAAATTCGTCGGACCATGCAACCCGATAACCGGTGTTCCCGTTGCCGCCGCGAGATGCATCGGACCACAATTACCGCTCACGACCAACGTCGCATCCGCAAAAAGTGCCGCGAGTTGGTTGACATCCGTCCGTCCCGCAAATACAACTGCTCGGTGTTTCGTTCGCTCAGCGATCTCTTCAGAGACCATCACCTCATCAGGCGCGCCCGTCAGAACGATCTGCGCGCCATACCTCGCAACGAGTGTATTCGCCAACGCCACATAGCGTCCCTGTGGCCACCGCCTGCGCGGCTCACGCCGTCTACCCGCTTCTGGATGTAGCACAATCAGCGGCTTCTCCAGCGAAACACCCGCTTCTGCCAACATTTCGCGCACCCACGCACGCTCCTTTTCACGCCACCAAACCTCAAGTCCAAGTTCTTGGACTGAACAGTTCAGTTGTGCTGCGAGGCTCAAGAAGTTGCGAACTTCGTGCCGTCCCTGGATGTGTGGCACTGTCTCTGTGAAGAGAAAATGACGATACTCTCCCTTCGTCAAAAACCCGACCCGCATCGGCGCGCCCGTTGCATAAGCGAGTAACGCACTCAATCGGGGCCAATGCTCTAAGTCGATTGCCCAATCAAACGCCTCGCGACGCAGCATCGAAATCAGCCGCCATCCGGGTTTATCGAATGAGATACGTCTATCAATATAAGGGCACGCCGATAAATAATTGAGGTTCGTCGGGGACGCTAACATTGTGATGTCGGCATCGGGAAAGGCGTGTCGTATTGCCCGAATGGTAGGGATCGCCAAAATCGTATCCCCCAAAGCGGAGAGTTGGATGAAAAGAATCTTTTTCGGGGAGGGTGTTGTCGGGGCCCGCTTAGAAAATAGACGCAGCAAAACGCAAAGCGGGATACCAAGGTATCGGTCTAAATGCTGTTGAAGTCGAGTGGACTGCATAAGCAAGTTTAAGTATTAACGTTTAAGTTTCGCATCCGCAATTAGGTTGGAAAGTCGTCTTCCCGTCTTTCCTGCCCGCTGATTGCTGCCCGCTGATTGCTGATTGCCGACCGCCATCTTTCTGACTGCTGACTGCTGCCCGCTAATTCGTGTAGCCGTACAACTCAATCTCCCCAATCTTTGCGAGTGCCGTTGTCGGGCCAGTTACGCGGTATAATAAACGTCCACGCCGCACCTGTCCCTCTTTGATTTCCACATTTTCGCGTCGTATCTGGACATTCTCGCGTCTCCGAGCGGCATCCTCTGTCGTCCGATGCACGATCAGTTTAATGCCCGTTGTCGTAACCACTTTGTTGAGGCGGATATCGATAATTGGGTCCTTGTTATGCCGCTTGTCATAGATTTTGTCCCACTCTCCACGCGAGTTGAACGCCATCAACTCGAACTCTTCCAAATTCGCCGAGTGAATCACAATCCGATAGACAGATTTCTTCTCCGGCAAATAAATAATCGCCTCCGATGGGATATCAAGATCGGTTACGACACTGCCCGACCCCTTCTTACGTTGAGACTGACCGATAGTCTCAGTTTTCCCATCAATGATTGCTGGATCGCTGGCGGTTACACCCGGCAAGAGTGTATAGTTCTCGCTCCACTGCTGACCGAGGTTGCAACCATAGTATAGACACGCCAACCCCAACAACAGGAATGCATACCCTTTGTATGATTTGAATTTAACACGCATTATCAAACCTTCCGAGACTAAAACCCCGTGCTTTCGTGCGCGGATACAGTCTCGCTTTCGTGAATGAGACGAGGTTTTTCCTTGACAAATCCTGTCAAAAATGCTACAATACTCTTAGAGTGTAAGGTTACTATAGAGGGTTGTTACGCACCTCTAAGGTTAGATTCCTATAGTGTAAAGCTCTAATATCTAAAATCCTGAAAGTCGTAGCTTACAGTCGTTAGTAGGGAAAGACAGGTCATGCTGAATCCCGTTTGAAACAGACGACTCAAAACTTTTCGTAAGGTGCTTTTTAGCACGCAGTCAGGATAGTGTCTGTTGCCGGAGGCTATAGAAGTCTTGCATATCGCAAGCAGTGGTCGTTGATCGCACGAAACTTCTGATGACTTTCTTCAGAAGCACCCATGCTTTAGCAGGGTGTTCTATCACCGTCTCTGACCTACCCTATTCGCTTCAATCTGATTGAGAATATCCTCTTTGGTCAATTTACGCACCTTGAAATGCAATTTCCTAAAGAACGGCACCAGATTCTCACCCGCGGCTTCGCTGAAATAATAAACCAAAAAACTCGTCTTCATGCTCCCCACCAGTTTTTGATGCAGACCATCCGCTTCCATCAACCGAAAAACCCGGATATAAAAATCTGTGCCGTATCGCTCCCACAACTCAGCAACAAGCGTATACGCATATCTATAGCGCCAATGCGTCAGCGGATTGTTTTCCGTATGTCCACCCCAGCCCTCCAATTGATTCACGCCATCAAGATCGACTTCCAGATACCGTTCAAGGCTATCAAACTTAGGATGCGTTCCACCTTTCGCATATTCCGTCTGAATCAGAACAGCGATACCTTCCGAGAACCATACCGGGAGAAAATAGATATTTGTAAAGGCATGGGTCAACTCATGGACCCGCACACCGTGTTTTTCATACATCTGTAGTGGGAAATCCATCTGAATACCGTTAATAGACTTCACATAGCGTCCGTCCTGAATACCTGAACGATAATCGGTGCGTGTAAACGCCGCGAGATTGGTACCTCTATAGAGGTGATGCAGCGTCACGTGTATCTTATGCTTCGGCTGAAAACCGAAGAGCCGATTCATTGCATCGTAAAGGCTTTCCATATAACCGAGCGCACTTTCTATGAATACCTTCCGTTCTTCTGCTTCGTCAAATCCTTTGAGTGCTCGCAAATCTTCAGCAAATTTGAGGGTATAGTGATCACTTTCACCGAAGAGCGCGTCCGGTCTAACCGGAAAAATCGTCGCTTTCGATGGTCTCAGCATGAGCGAAGTCGAATCTCGTTCTTCGAGTATCCGTTTCTCGCGTTGTCGCTGTGCCTCCTCTAACGCCGCACAACCGTTGGCAACAAAAAGCAACACGAGCAACGCAAACACCGCTCGCGTTCGTATCAGGTTATTGAAAATCGGAACAATAAGGCACAATTTACATCTATTTTTCACAGTATTCCTCTTTAAAGCGGCACTGCCTTAGACGTATCACCAATGCGTCGCATGGTAATATCCTGTTCAATCGTTGGATCCGGTAGACCTGTTTCGGCAAGTCGGCGTTGCAGAAAAGCCTCCATATCCGCTCTCAAACGCACAACGATATCATCTGCCTCTTCAGATAGATTATAGACTTCATCGGGATCCTCTTCAAGGTCGTAGAGTTCCAAGTCCGGTGTCCCGTAAACGGCAGGCGTTCCACCAGTTTCAACAATCAATTTCCACTTCTGCGTTTGCCACCCACGCTTTTTCATCCACCCACACTCAGTCAGATAGACCGCCTCCGTCGTTCCATCATCTGAACTGTTTTCCATCAAGGCACGTAAGGTTTTGCCCTCCATCTTTTCACGCGCCGCCACCGCTGTCAACCCGGCATAATCAAGGAGTGTTGGGGCAATATCGGTAAGACGGACGAGACCACCAAGCCGCTTTCCTTCAGGAATAAGTGCCGGACAGTGAACAATTAACGGCACGTGGCAGTTGGTCTCGTAAAGCCCATGATGATCATACCAGAGTTCGTGTTCATCGAGTTCCTCGCCGTGATCGGCGGTAATAATCAACAGCGTCTCCTCAAGTTGTCCGCAATCGTCCAAATATCGGAACAACTGTGCCAGGCACGCATCCATATAAGCGATTGAGGCATCGTATTGCGCGTTCACATACCGCCTGTCCGTCCAGAGTCGTTTCTTCGCGATATTGTCCGGATCTGCTGGGTCTGGCGTGCACATCCACTGTCGGAAATAGTCTGTAAAAGGTTCACATGCGTAAACCGCATCCATGCTTCGATTGTTTGGGTCACATTCGTCCCCGCTATAAAACATCCGTTCAAACGGCAGCGGAGGCAGATACGGTGTGTGTGGGTCCCAATAGTGAAGAAAAGCGAACCAAGGTTTATCCTGTGCCTGCGCGATGTCCAGAAGTTCAATCGCCGTTTCGTTAACCGCCTCCGCCTTCCGAGCATTGCGGTAACCCGTTTCCCATTGGTAGCCACGATACTGTGCTTCAGGGAAACCCCGCTGAAACCAGCGTCCCAAATTGTCCGCTGCAACAGTGAAATAGCCCGACGCACTCAGCAGTTCAGGAGCCGTCTTTATATCTGTCGCCAAGTTGAGCGTTCCACCCTGTGTAATAATTTGGTGGGACAAGACATCTTTGCCCGTGAACATCGTCGTATGGGCAGGGTGTGTCGGAATATGTGGGCTGATACACTTCTCAAAAAGCGTTGCCTTCTCTGCGAGTGCATCGAGGTGCGGCGTTGTTAAGTCGCGATAGCCATAACAACTCATGCTCGATGCTCGGAGTGTATCTAACGAGATGAGGATAATATTACGCATATTGGCTATTCCCCTAATCCCCTGCCGCAACATCTGCTGAGGTCACTTGCGCCGCGCGAATCGCTTCACACAGATAAGTAATCCCTTCAGGAATATCATCCACATGGCAGTAGGCATACGCCAATCGGATCGCCTTTACCGACTCGCTCGCGAAATGGAAAGCACTTCCGTTACTGTATCCGACCCCTTTTGCCGAGGCGAGTTCCTGTAACTTGTTGAGATCCGTGGTCTCCGGCAAATCTATCCATAGGAAGAGTCCACCGCGCGGACGTGTCCATGTACAGAGATCACTGACATGCTTTTCAAGCGTCTCTACCACTGCACGACATTTCGCACCCACAGCCGCATTCGTCTTCACAAGATGCGTTTCCAAGTGTTCCATGAAAAATTCAGCGACAATTGCACTTGCCAACGCACTCGTCCCACCGTCCCAGCGGTTCTGGTGAATTTGCCCCCAATAAGGCTCTCTCGCCACGAAATAACCTTGCCGAACACCCGCGCCTAAAATCTTGGAGAAAGTCGCAATGAAGATCACCCGATTAGAAGTATCCAACTTAAAAAGTGATGCCGGTGTCGGTGTCGATGTAAAGTCAATATCGCCGTAGCAGTCATCTTCAACGATGAGTGTATCGTATTCTTCCGCCAAGGCTAACATCCGGTGTCGGCGCTCAAGCGAGAGAATCGCACCCGTCGGATTCTGATGGTTCGATGTCGTATAGATGAGCGATGGACGGATATTCTGACGTTTGAGTTCCGCAAGTTTCGCCGCCAGCGCGTCCATATTCATACCATCAGTGTAATCCATCGGCACCCCCACGATATTCGCCTTGAAGTGCCGCATGATGCCCAAGGTGCCGCTGTAAGTATATTCCTCTGTCAGTACCGTATCGCCGGGATTAATCAGCGTCCCGAGTACCAATTCCAGTGCCTGCATGGAGCCTGAGGTAATTGAGATGTTATCAATCGGCAGCGGAACACCCTCGCGTCTTTCAAACCGCATTGATGCCAGTTCCCGCAATCCTTGATAACCTGATTCACCCGGATAGTTAACCAGATCGCCGCCCAACTTACGGAGAGCCTTTTCACTCGCGGCAATTAAACCTTCCGTCGGGAACGTGTACGGATCCGGTCGCCCGCCTGTAAAACCAAAATCTTTCATAATATTCTCCTTGTTCTTGGCAGATTCCACATAAATGAATTATAACAGACTCCGTGAAAAAAGGCAACACCGAAAACAGAAACGCAGTTGCCACAGAAAAATCCTATATGGTATAATAGATAACACCGCCTGACAATGTAACCGCAAAAATTTGAGGAATACCAAAACTGAATGTGGTGAAAGATAAAACGTGCAGGTTGGAGGTGCCCTTGAAAGCGTTTCTGCGCAAAAATCGAGAATTCTGGAAAACGGGAAAAACGAACTTTGCCCTTACCGTCGGTCTGATACTCGGAAGCCTCTTTTTAGGCTATGCTATCTATCAGGAAATAAATGCCGGGTGGAAGGGATATAAATCATTGCGTATCGTAATAACCGACACATCAGTATTTGTCCCTGTTGGCGGATTAATTGCTGGTGTTTTAACACTTATAGGAGATTTAATGATGTTATGGTCAGACCGATCGGAGAAACGGATTCAAGAAGCCGCTGCGAAAGCCGCTGCGAAAGCCGCTGCGGAAGCCGCTGTGAAAGCGAAAGCCGAAGGTATTGAAGAAGGCAAAGCGCAACTCGCACAAAAGGTGATCGCTTGGAACCTCCGCCGAATGGAGGCAGAAAGGAAAGGTGAACCTTTCAACGAACCCCCGCCAACCGAGTAGGGCACAGTCCCAGAGATACAAAATGGTGCCTCAAAACCCACTCCCAAACCTCACCTTTGAACCGATGCGTTCGTGCGATCTGCAGGAGATAATAAAAATCGAAAACGAGTGCTTTGAGGATCCATGGAGCGAAACTTATTACGCATTGTCTCTGAAGCGACCCCGGTCGTACGAGTATTTTTATCTGGCACGGCGCGAGAACATCATCGTCGGTTATATCGTGTTCAGTGTTCTCCATGGAGATGCGCATATCCTGAACCTCGCCGTACCGGTTGCCTATCGGCGACAGGGTATCGGCAAATATCTGCTCACATTAGCCCTAAAAATGATACAGGCACATGATGGACGCGAAGTTTTCTTGGAAGTCGCCGTCAGCAATCTGCCTGCACAATACCTCTATCGGCAGTTCGGGTTCCGCATCTGTGGCACCCGAAAAAACTACTACGGACGCTCTAAAGACGCTTACGTTTTCCGAAAAGGAGAAGAAATTCATGTTGTTTAATGTCTTAAGTCAAGTCTTCTCAGGGACGACAAACCTATCCCTCTCAACCCGCCGGCAGGAAGCACGAACGATCGGCAGAAACGGTTGGCGTGTCATTGAAGAAGAGGTCAACTGGAACACCTCTGAAACCGCCATCGTTGTCGTTGATATGTGGAACGAACACTGGTCGTGGGGCGCGACAGAACGTGTCAACGTGATGGCACCCCGGATGAATATCGTTCTCGGACGGGCACGGGAGCAGGGCGTACAGATTATCCACGCGCCATCCGACACCATGGACTTCTACGAGGAACATCCAGCACGCCGTGCGGTCTTAGAACTCCCACATGCCGACACACCCGCCGAACGTGAACTCCCCGATCCACCGTTGCCTGTTGATGCCTCGGATGGTGGCTCAGATACCGGCGAAACCGATGGCTACAAAGCATGGCACCGTCAGCACCCAGCCATTGAAATTGCTGATATAGATGCGATCAGCGACGATGGGCAGGAAGTATACAACCTACTGGATCACAAAGGTATTAAGAACATTATCTTCATGGGCGTTCACACCAATATGTGCGTTCTCGGCCGTTCGTTCGCCATTAAACAGATGGTGCGTTGGGGCATCAACGCTGTTCTCGCACGCGACCTCACCGATGCGATGTACAACCCGTTCAAGCCACCTTATGTCAGCCACGAAGAAGGCACGCAACTCATCATTGAATACATTGAGAAATTCTGGTGCCCCACAATCCTGAGTGGCGATTTGACGACCCCCAAGGTATGATATTCCTCTCGACGGCTAACGACTAAAACGGTAGGTGCGGTTTTGCGGCGTACTCGCCCAAATGCGATCTGCATTCCCAACCGCACCGGAATTTGCCCATGCAGAAAAAATGCCCACGGTAATGAGAAACCGGGGGCATTTTAATTTTTAAAGGTTTAAGGTGCTCTTTACTGACGGTTACCTTTCAGAACTCCCCATGTCGTAGCGAGTTTCTGTTTCGGGTCGACGGCTAATGCGGGGATAACCTCTATCCCGCTAAACATAGCATTGAGGTCTCCAGCACCGGTCTTCGGATTGCCAGCAAATTCAAGGCTCATAACCTTGTCTTTAACTTCAATGCCCTCGTATCGTATAATATCTATCTCATTATTACCCGGTGTCACATACTCCTCTTCAACAATTTCGTCCTCAATGATAATATCGAAACCGCGATTGTTCGGAGACCAGTGTTCACCCACAAGATAGGTAACAGTGAACATGCCTTTGCCGGTGTTCAGGTCCATCTTAACCGTATCAGGAAATTGTGCCCAACTCACGGCATAGAAGAGTTCCTGATCGTACCCTTCCGCCTTCGCGAGTTTTTCAGCGTCCTTTGTAAGTGCCACGACTTCAGCGATGCGCGGCAACTTTTCAACCCAGCCGCCCCATGCTTCCTTCTCGTTCTGTCCACCGTGCCAGATACGGCCATCGGAATCTTTAAAATCCTCCAATTTGCCGCCCCATACCCGAATCTCTTCGGCGGAACTTGCATCGTGGGTGATCGTTACGGCAACATATACCGCAATCAAAACAACTAAAAATAAACTTTGTCGCATGTTTTCCCCCTTATTTTAATTGAGAAACGTGAAGATACTAAATTAAGAATAACACATCCGCGTCCAAATTGCAAAATTTTCGTGTCACTGTAGGAGGGAAGAAACGCCCCAGCAAAAACACCCCGATTCCCGACAATATTGGCTATCGGCAAGAATGGCGAGCAGCTGTCGGCTTTCAGCGGTCAGCAAACAGGGCATCGTTAAACGCACACCTCTTTACCGACGACTGAAAGGGTTTTCGGAGAAAACCCGACCTGAAAGCCGACTGCCGATTACTCCTCGCGCTCAACCACAACAATCCGTTGATTCGCTCGTACATCATTCAACGTTTGCACAATGCCGCTCGGCCACCGAATAACAATTCGATCCACTGTCTTGTGGTGTGCAAGACCAAACGCAACATCGAGACTGCTCTGAGAAAGATAACTGTCGCCTGCCGTCACCTGCTGAACCTGATGAAGATCGCCAGCACTCACCTTCACAAGTGCACCAACACCGTCCCGATTGCTCACTGTACCGACCGTGCGAATCTGAAGCCACTGCTGTTGATTCCCACCGTCGTTTCGGAGCAACATCGGTTTCCCGCCACTGTTGACGATAAAGATGTCCAGATCGCCATCGGCATCGTAGTCTCCAATCGCGACGCCTCTACCAACCCCATACGAGTCGGAGTGCCGAAGCCCCACAACCTCGGAAATATCCGTGAAGGTGCCGTCACCGTTGTTATCAAGAAAAACATCCGCTTGCCCGTGTGCCTCCCACGAAGCCGGGTCAATGTGTCCCGCCGAAAAAAAGAGATCCAGATCCCCATCGTTATCCGCATCAAACAACGCAGTCCCCCAGCATGTTTTACCAAGCCCCGACTCAAAAATACCACTCTGTGCAGAAATATCCGTAAAAGTGCCGTCACCATTGTTTCTATAGAGGACGTTGTTTTCATCTAACCAGTTCGTAACAAAGAGATCCATATCGCTATCACGGTCATAGTCGCCCCAAGCAATACCCATACCACTTCGTATATCACCCGTGCGACTCCTCGCATCTGGACGGTTCGTATTCGTGAACGTTAACTCCCCATCGTTGCGATAGAGGATATTCTGGTCGGTATCATTGGCGAGATAGAGATCCAAGTCGCCATCGGCATCGTAATCCGCCGCCGCGACCCCAAGTGTCAGATGAAATCCGCCATTCGCTTTGGCGGCATCCGTAATGTTGATGAAACCGCCATCTCCCTTATTTAAATAGAGAACGTTCATCTGCCCAAAGAAATCATACGGGAAGAAAACTTCATCACCTTGTGGAACTTTGGTATATTCAATATAGTTCCCGATGTAAAGGTCGAGGTAACCATCGCGATCATAATCGCCCCAAGCGATCCCCGCACCGAAACCCTCGTGACCAATACCACCAGCCCCAGACGAGAAGCGTTTGAAAGTCCCATCGCCGTCGTTCCGATAGAACTGATTTGCCTTATAGTTCGTGACATAAAGGTCGGCGTCCCCATCGTTATCATAATCTGCGAAGGCGCACCCCATCCCCCAACCGGTATCACCAACCCCAGCGGCATCCGTTACATCGGTGAAAGTCCCGTCCCCGTTATTCCGATAGAGCGCGTTTTTCGGTAGCACCGCTCCCGATGCCGGTCTTACCAAGGTACTGTTGACAATGTAAAGGTCTAATTTTCCATCGTTGTCGTAGTCGCGCCACGCCGCACCCGAACCGACGAGCGCAGGCACCACACGCAAGTCGATACCACCGGCATGCTCAAAGTGGATACCCGCCTGTTCAGTGACATCCACAAATTGGATATCAGACGCATAACTGCTGAAAATAAACGTAAGACTCAAGACCGCAATAGTGTCTCGCAACCTATTGTGCATTCAAAATCCTCTCAGATTAGAACGACGCCACGCCTTCGCTGGCGAGGTGTTTTTGATAGGGGTTTTTGCTTGGGCATTTCCTCAATTTCCCCCTAACCTCGCCTACCTCACAGATGTTTTACAGACATTATACACAAAACCGTACGTCAGGGGTATCTTTATTTTTCCTGTCGGTGAGTTCTCCGTTTCCAGATGGTTGGCTTATTGCCCTTTGATAGCGGGAGTTATGGGGTTTCTGGCAACTGACAACTGAGATTTTAGTTGCAATTAGACGAAAAATATGTTAGAATTGATAAGAGTTAGTGTGGTTAAAGCCAGTTATTTAAGGTTAGAGGGCATGCCAGTGGAAATATCTGTCTTAGTACTGAACGCCAGCTACGAAGCAATCAACGTTTGCAACCTCAGGCGCGCCATGAAAATGGTTTTTAAGGGCACTGCACAGACTGAAGAAGTCTCTAATGTTGAGATTCATTCACCAAGTGCCGCCGTGAAAGTCCCACATGTAATTCGGTTAGTAAACTACGTCCACGTCCCGCGCAGCGTCGTCAAATTTTCACGGAGGAACGTGCTCGTCCGCGACGAGTATACGTGTCAATACTGTCATAGCGAGTTCCCAGCAGCGCAACTCACGATGGACCATGTGATACCCGTCTCTCGCGGTGGAGAAACAACATGGGAGAACGTCGTGACTGCCTGCAAGAAGTGTAATAACAAAAAGGGCAGTAAAATGCTCTACGAGGCACGACTGAAACTGCAGCGTCAGCCGAAAACGCCATCAATTTTGACCTATTTGCAGCTCAATCGTCATTTTCGCGGGTGCCACCCGTCGTGGAGAAAATACCTGTATATCAACTAAATCATGCAAGATCCGAAAAAACTGAAAAAGCGTTGGGAATTCCAGCGTGCCTATCAGAAGGGCAGTAAGTATTGGAATCGCTATTTTGTTATATACGTGTTCCACACCCATCTCAAGAACCTCCGATTGGGAATAACCGTCAGCAAAAAAGTCGGGAAAAGCGTTCAGCGGAATCGCGTCAAAAGACTCATTCGTGAATCGTTTCGGCAGTTACGTCCGTGGGTAAAAACTGAATACGACATTGTGGTCGTCGGAAGAACACAAGCGCGCCGCCTCACGTGTCAAGAAGCAAAAGATGGGTTGTGCCACCTCTTTCGGAAAGCATCTATTTTAAACAATTCAGCCAGGGACCCTCTAAGGCAAGGTAGAAACTACGACGGTCAATGATTTACGCAAATTGTAAATCCATGAGGAATAAAGGCGTGCCACATTATAAGCACGGCGAAGAAGGTATCAGCGAAAATAGAAGCCAATGGATACGCAATAAATTAAGCGGGACAGTGATACTTCTGCAACCCATCCGCTTTTATCGACGCTTTATTTCGCCATTCTTGCCACCGTCCTGCCGATTCTATCCGACATGCTCGCAATATGCACTCCAAGCGTTAAAACGCTACGGTGCCCTCAAAGGGTGTTGGCTCACAATTAAACGACTTTCAAAGTGCCATCCCTACCATCCGGGGGGCTTTGATCCTCTAAAATAGCAGGTATGCCAATTAACAGTCAGTTATCAGCAATCGGTAAAGAGGTTTCTGTCTAACACGCTTTACTTCTTAAAATAGCATCAAAACCGGTAGCCTGCAACACCGGTGCAGGCGGATATGAAGGACGCACGTCAACATCGAAACGCACAGCCTTCCTCCGCAAGGTAAAATTAAAAAACACAAAAAGTGAGGAGCATCTAATCTCCATGGGAGTACGTTACATTCTGGCATTGGTTCTAATGATTGCTGTGATGATCGGATGGAGCTTATTTTTCGGCAAACGCTTTACCCCTCAACCCGATGAAACCGTAACTACCGAAACGCCAGCAGCATCAAGTCCAAACGAAACACAATCGGATACCGCGGCGCAGGAAGGATTCGATGGAGCCGATGCATCTGTGAGTCCTGACCTCTGGACACCCGTCGAGGAGAGTCCAGACGATGCAAAAGTCAATGTCCAAACCGATAATTATAGTATCGTCTTTAATGAAAAACTCGCAATCGCTAAACAGTGGCGATTAAATCACTTTCCAGACCGAACAGATACCGACAAAAGCCCCTTGAACCTGATCCCAGAAAATGCTTTGCGTTGTCTCAAACTTGAGTTCGGAAATTCGCAGCTGCAACTCGATTCACTCCGTGCCAGATGGAAGGCTAACAAATCCGAAATTAACATCACAAACGGGCAACAGACGGACACACTCATCTTCGGAACAACAATTGGAGAAAAATTACAAATAGCAAAGCAGTTCACCTTCAATCCGGACAGCTACTTCGTTGATATGACGCTCATCTTCCAAAATGTTTCTGACGAACCATTGTTGATGGGCGGAACTGAACCCACAAACGGATACCAACTTCAGTGGGGACGCGGTATCAATGCCGATCTGCTTCCACATGAAAAGAAAAGTGGCAAACGTGGACGACGCGGCACAGAAGGCGCGAAAGCATACATCGGTGAGGACAAACCGAGGCGTGAATTCAAATCTGAACGGGCTTTAGCTACAGTGCTCTGGGCAGGATTAGACAGTCAGTACTTCGGCGCATTGATGATTCCGGACCCTCAACTTGCCGCTACATATAGATTTATAGAGACACCACAGGCAAATGTTACGACCGACATCACTGTCACCGCACCAACGGAGACTGCCGCACTCGTCGTCCCGAGTTTTTATCTCGCAGCACAGGAGAAAATGACGCATGTTTTCCGGCTCTACGTCGGACCGAAAAACGATACAATTCTAAAAAGTATAGAGGCACCGAATGCGTCTGATGAAAACCCTGTGCGTCTCTCGAAAATCATCGATTTCGGATTCTTCTGGCCCCTCGCATGGGGGATGCTCTGGATATTTAAGGGCTTGCACGGTATCTTTGGAAACTACGGGATCGCAATTATCCTTCTGACGGCTTTGGTGAAGGTCATCTCTTATCCCTTCACCCGCAAAGCACATAAATCTATGAAGGAGATGCAGAAACTTCAACCACAGTTAGTCGAATTGAAGGAGAAGTACAGGGATGACCCACAGAAACTCAATCGAGCCACAATGCGGCTTTACAAGGAACATGGTGTCAACCCGTTAGGGGGCTGTATACCGTGGCTTCCGCAAATTCCGATTTTTTGGGCGCTCTTCGCACTTCTTGGAAGCGCGGTCGAACTCCGTGGGGCACCCTTCCTGTTATGGATCGATGACCTTTCTGCCCCTGATACTTTAGTCGATCTACCTTTCACGATTCCATTGATTGTCACACAGATAGATGCCGTCCGACTATTGCCGATAATAAACGGTTTGACAACTTGGCTCCAGCAGAAATTCGTCGGCAATATGGCACCAACAACGGACAACATGCAAGCAAAATTGATGCAGTTTATGCCGCTCATTTTTATCTTCATCTTCTATAATTGGGCGTCCGGGTTTGTGTTGTATTGGTTGTGCAATAACGTTTTCACAATAGCACAACAATACTTGCAAAACCGAAGTGAAACTGACGAAGATCAATCCGCACCAGCAAAAACGAACAAAAGAAACAACTCGAAACAAAAGTAAAACTATTTTACCAAGGACGTAGCCTGCAACACCGGCGCAGGCGTATATACGTAAAGGCACGTGAAATCATTAACCTGCTTGACCGAACCGCAAGGTATAATTAAAAAAAGGATATTAACCTGTGCAGCACTACATCGAAACCGAAGGTGATACAGTGGAGGAAGCAATTGAACTTGCGCTGACTGAACTTGAGGCAACTCGAGAGCAGGTCACAATTGACATTGTCAACGAACCTACGAAAGGGATTTTGAATTTCGGTGCTAAACCGGCGAAGGTTCGGGCAACACTCAAACAAGATGTCTCTACCGCACCCGAGACAATCCTAAAGGAGATGCTCAACCGGATGGCAATTGATGCTGAGATCGAATCGAGTTTTGTCGATGGTAGCACTCACCTCAATATCGCCACCGATAGTCCCGCACTCCTCATTGGGAAACACGGGCAGACGCTCGATGCAATCGAACGTTTACTTAATTGTATCGTTAACAAAGCCTCGCTTGTAAAAAGACGCGTTTTCGTCAACACAGAAGGCTATCGAGAACGCCGAGAAGAACGACTCGTCGAAATGGCACACCAAGTCGCTGAAAAGGTCAGATACACCGAGCGGGAGGTCGTTCTCGCTCCGATGTCCGCACGCGATCGGCGTATCATTCACGTTACCTTGAAAGGGGATGAGGTCCTGTCTACCTACAGCCAAGGCGAGGGTGAAATGCGACGCGTCGTCGTTACAACGCAACAACCTTAAAATGGCAATTAGCGGTCAGCCGTCCGGCGGATTTTTTTTCAAAAAATCCTTTCAGCGATCCGTTAAGAGGGTATCGTTTAACGAAGGTCTCTTTGCTGGTTGCTGGCTGCTGATGGCTGACTGCTGATGACTATTCTATGGAATTCCACGATACGATCGCAGCTATTGCAACAGCACGCGGTGAAGCCGGCATTGGCATCGTCCGAGTGAGTGGGAACCTCGCACTACCGATTGCCGCTGAATTGTTCCGATCCCCGCGCGGTGTGTTTCCAACAAAACTGGCAACGCATACACTCACTTATGGACACATCGTAGACACAAACGCCGCTGATGAAGTCATTGACGAAGTGTTACTCGGTGTCATGCACGCACCGAAGACATATACCGGTGAAGACATCGTCGAATTTAACTGCCACGGCGGTCCAGTGACACTCACTGCCGTGTTAAACTTGGTAGTGAAGAGCGGGGCGCGGGTCGCCGAACCCGGAGAATTTACAAAACGTGCCTTCCTCAATGGAAGGCTGGATTTGGCACAAGCAGAAGCAGTTGCTGAACTCATCGCTTCAAAAACAGATCTCAGCCGAAAAATCGCTATAGAGGCACTCGCCGGAAAACTCTCTAATACTGTCAATTCCCTCAGCGACCAACTCGCTGACTTGCTCGCAGAGATTGAGGCATCCATCGACTTCCCCGAAGAAGATTTGGATTTCATGAAGGTGGAGACACAACTTGAGGCGGCGCGTGCTGTTCAGACCGACTTAACAGCACTGCTCGACACTGCCCACGAGGGGAGAATTATCACAGAGGGTGTTAATGTCGCTATATTGGGTAAACCGAACGTCGGAAAATCAAGTCTGCTCAACGCGCTCGTTGGAGCGACACGCGCAATCGTTACAGACATACCCGGCACGACACGCGATACAATTGAGGAAACGATTAACGTCAACGGCATCCCTTTGAAACTCATTGATACCGCCGGGATTCGACAGACAGATGACATTGTAGAACAGCAAGGTGTTCTACGGAGCAAAGCGGTGCGTGACAGGGCAGAACTGTTACTGTTGATGTTTGATGCCTCACAACCGCTGAACAGCGCGGACTTGGAACTCTTACAGACGGCACAATCAACCAAGGCAATTCTTATTCTCAACAAAGTGGATCTACCGGTTCTGACACCAGCAACGACGTTGCTTGTACACTGTCCTAAAAAACAGGTCGTCGAGACAGCCATTCCGGACGGTAAGGGGCTTGAAGCCCTAAAATCTACGATTTGTGAGGAATTGCTTGGAGGCGAATGGAGCGTCGGTGAATCACCGATTGTGACAAACGCTCGCCACCAAGAAGCACTCCGACGCGCAGACGAAGGACTCAATTATGTCATAGAGAGTCTCGAAAACGGTATGCCGCCAGACCTTGTCGCAGTCGATCTGCGAATCAGTTTGGACGGTCTCGGAGACATTGTCGGTAAAACAACAACTGAAGATATTTTGGATAGAATTTTCTCTCAGTTCTGCGTCGGAAAGTGATTAATAAGAACTTTTACTGTGATTCGGTGTGTCTATTTCTGCACACACGCAGAGGGCATTGATTCTGGACACAACATCACAAAGGAGTGAATCATGTTAGGAGCAAAACAACAGTGGTGTCCTCGCTGTCAAAGGCACGTTCAAACTGAGCAGAAGCAATCCTACATTGGCAGACAGAAAGAGCTCGTCAGAATTACTATTACCTGTTTCAAGTGTCGAACAACGCTGACGAGCAAAACAACCAGCGCGGCTGCACTTGAGCAAAGCAGAGAAGATACCCCAACGCAACAGTAGCGCAAACACCTTATAGGACTTACGCGCTTCCCCGGTAGGTGCGGAATGTAATACGAGGAATGGATTTGGTCTATTCCCAGACCAAATCCCCTAACCGCACCGATTGCGCTATAATAGACTGCATTCTTTGATTTTGCGTAAGTCCTGCCTCATTTATGAGACGCTCTGCTGAAATTAATGAAATCGTAAATAAATTAAGGCGTTATTAACGAAAAAAGGAGAAAATTAATGTTTAATACTGTTTTTCGCCGCATATCGCTCGGTGTCCTACTCCTGATGGTGGGCACAGTTCCCGCACTCATCGCGAGCGAGGAAATTAAATGGGAAGAAACGCTTGAGAACAGCATAACAAAAGCCGCGGAGACCGGCAAACCGATGATGATGGACTTCTATACCGATTGGTGAGGGTTCTGTAAGCGGCTGGATGCCGAAACGTTTACGGATGCACATATTATCGAACTCTCTGAGAAGTTTGTTCCCGTCAAAGTGAATCCTGAAGATAAAAGCTATCCGCTCAATGAAGAGACGCGGAGTCGGTACGGTGTCACTGCTTATCCAGCAGTCCTGTTCGTCAGTCCAGATGGGGGTCTCATCCAAAGGGCTTCAGGATTTCTCACACCGGAACAGTTTTCACCGATTATGCAAGATGCCCTGAAAAAAGAGGCGGCATTCCAAGAGAAATTGGAAGAATTGAAGGCGAAATCGGATGATGCCAAACTTAACGCGCAGGTCGCGCTTACCTATCTCGAACGGAAGCAGCTTGAAGAAGCAGTCTTGTTCAGTGAGAAGGCGTTCGAGCACGACCCGAAAAACCGTACGAAGCTCATACCCGACCTGCATAACCAATTGGGACTCGCTTACGGCGCGCTCGTTGAAGTGGCTATGCTTGCAAATACTGAAGAAGCCGAGACCCACTTTGAAAAGGCTGTGTCGCATTTCAAAATCGTCATAGACACGTACTCGAACAGCAAGGCACATGAACCCGCTCAATACTACCTCGGCGTGACATACGCCATCAAAGGGCATTATGAAGATGCGGTCTCGGTACTTGAGAACTTGTCCCACCATGCCAAGGACGAGAATATAAGGCAGAACGCTGAGGTGATGTTGGAACGGGTCAAAGATTTGGCGAGTTCCAACTAACCATTTCTGGTAGGTGCGGTTTCCTAACCGCACCTACGCCACCATCAACTCAGAAATCTCATCTGGTGTTAGAAGTCGATACTGTCCTAACGGAAGAGTACCTAACCCCAAGTTGCCGATTCGGGTCCGCTTCAAACGGATTACCGGATGCCCCATGGCTTTAAACATTAAACGTACCTGCCGTTTCTTTCCCTCGTGAATCACTACCTCAAATTTCGTTGACGTGCCGTCTTTATTTTCTCTCAAACGCTTGATCTTTGCAGGTGCCGTTATTCCACTCGGAATCGTGACACCCTGACGCAACCGTTGAATCGCGTCGTCGCGTGGCACACCTTTCACCCACGCGAGATAGGTTTTCTCTACTTCATGGCTTGGATGTAACAACCGATAGGCAAAATCTCCATCGTTTGTGAAGAGGAGAAGTCCTTCGGTCTCCAAATCCAAGCGTCCGACAGGATAGATAGTATCGGGTAGATCCGCGACAAGCTCCATGACCGTAAGGCGCCCGCGTTCATCACGACGCGTCGTCAGGTAGCCTGCGGGTTTGTTCAGCATCAGATAAGTGCATTCTGCTAACGGCTCGACCTGTTTCCCCTCAAATTCAACAACATCAACTCCCTCTTCAATCGGGTGTCCCGGCACCAAAATAGATGCGCCGTTGACGGTAACAGCCCCATCTCGGATGCTCTTTTTTACCGATCGCCGTGAGGCGATTCCTGAGGTAGCGATATACTTTTCAAGTCTCATTTTTCTATCTGCCAACCCTTTTCTGTCGCGATACGCCTAAGCTGTCGGTCTGGATTGACGGCAACCGGATGCCCAAACAATTCCAGTTTGTGTGCATCCGTATGGTGGTTTCCGTACGCATAGGAGGCACTCAAATCAAACCCATGTTCAGTTGCGAGTTGCTGGGCAAGTTTCGCTTTGTTTTCTGCGAAAGGATGCAATCCGATGCGTTGTCCCGTGAACCTTCCGTCAGTTACTTCCAGCTCGTGAGCGACCATCATATCGGTTTGAAAATGTTCATGAAATGGCTGAACAAGAAACGACAACGAACCCGACATGAGAATAACTGTTCGTCCTTCGGCTTGGTGGGCATGGATTAATTCAGAAATGTGGGGCGCGATACTCGCACACAGTGGGTCAATAAAACAACGGCGTGCGATTTCATGGATGTGATCCTCTTCTAAACCGCGAAGATAGATTTTGTTGGACTTTGCTATTGGTAGGGACTTAACCCTCAGAAAATTGGATGTCCACGCAAGCAGATTCGGTATAGGGATCTCGCCGTGGTTCAGCAGATGTGTCAGAAAAACCTGCTCTGAGGAGAGACGGATAATCGTGCCATCTAAATCGAAAATGGCACATATTTTGGATTCTGTCATGTCGTCTGTTGCCCCAGCGCACGTCGGTAGGCTTTAACAGCGGCTTCCAATCCGATATAGAGCGCGTCTGCCATCAGATGATGCCCAATAGAAACCTCAAGGAGTCCCCGTAATTTCTGCATCAATGGTAAGTTTTCAAGATTAAGATCGTGGCCGGCGTTGACACCAAGCCCTAAATCCGTTGCTTTTGCCGTCGCAGTTTCCAGCAACGCGAACTCGCGTTCGATCTCCCTCTTTGTCTGTGCCATCGCATAAGGGGCAGTGTAAAGTTCAATTCTATCTGCACCGATGTCACGCGTCCTTTCTATCTGTTCCGCATCGGTTCCACTGAATAGACTCACACGAATATTCGCGTTTTTCAACGTTTCGATGATCGGTTTCAATATATCGCCATCTTTGCGAATATCCCAGACGGTGTGGCTCGTGATCTCACCTACGACAACAGGGACGAGCGTGCATTGCGTCGGTTTTATGTGTAGCACTATATCAATGAGATCCGGTCTCGGATCGCCTTCAATGTTATATTCAATGTTAAGTCTTTTTTGGGTATTGATTTCTATTAACCGTTCAGCTATGTCTTGCACATCTGCAGGTCTGATATGGCGTTGATCTTCACGCGGATGCACAGTGATACCTTGTGCCCCAGCGGCGACACAGGTATCGACAGCCGTGATAATATCCGGAATATCACCACCTCGCGAATTTCGGAGTGTTGCGATTTTATTTACATTTACACTTAATGCTATCATTTTTCTCCATTAGTCATCGCTCGAATGTCTTAGGCTTTTTGAGCGACCATGTTCGTAAGGATACCCAGAATTTTGTCACATTCTTTTCCAATTGAAACGTTCATTTTTCCCTTGACAGTCAGTCTAAAATGTGGTTTAATATGAGGGTATTCGGCATGGGTTGTGAGTTGTTGCACTGGTATATTGCTTGATATTCAGACAACTACGTAAAAGCCTCATACACCTCATAAATATCTAAAATATGCTTGACATGTGTTCGGGAAATCCAAGTCATGTTGTATCCCACGAGAATGTAAAAGGTTAATAGCCTTTCATAACACATCAAAATGTTCGTAAGGCACTTCGGTGCGGGGTTGGGATAGTGTCCCTTGTGCTTAGGCATAATAAGACTTTCGTTTTTTCGGAGCGTAAGGTATCCTGCAACCTACAGGTTGCATGGATTACCTTTTCGACTCCGATCCGACATTCTCAAAACAAAAGCAATGTCGTTTGAGGTCCACGAATGCTTCTGTAAAGAAAAACAACTTTGCAGAGGTTTCCCAAGTCTTTAGGCTTGGGTCTATCACGGAAAAATTCCTAACTGCATATAGGATTTCGCAATTCTGTGAATAGCATTGATAAATGCCGACGTTCGGTAATCTATAGCACCGTTTTTGCTGTTGTATTTCATGCGAGTTTCCCGCATTTCCTGATAAGCATTTATCATCGTATCTTGAAGACTTGAGTTTACGAGATCTTCCTCATCGGCACCGTGTATCAACTCAAGTTCATCTTCTGAGAACTTATAGCCAGTTGCTTTCTCAACCGCATGGCGCATCGCGTGTTGCGTTTGGTCCTCAAACCTTTTACCGAGCCTCCCCAATTGTACATGTGATAGATTCCGAAGCCACTCGAAATAAGAAACCGTAACACCCCCCGCGTTGAGAAAGGTGTCCGGTACAATCATAATCCCCCGTTCTTGGAGAATTTCATCAGCAGCCGGTGTCGTGGGTCCGTTCGCCGCTTCAGCAACAATAGCGGCTTTAATTCGGGGCGCGTTTTCTGCTGTAAGTTGGTTTTCAAGTGCGGCTGGCACGAGGATGTCACATTCTAACTCCAAACCGTCGTTCGGATTCTCAATAGGTTTCGCACCAGGATATCCACGGATTGATCCGGTGTCCGCACGATGCATAGCGACTTTTTCGACATCAAACCCTTTCGGGTTATAGATACCACCATTTCGCTCAATAATTCCGATGACGCGGGCATCCGCCTCCATTAGAAACTTCGCAGCATGGTATCCGACATTACCGAAACCTTGGATAACGGCACTTTTTCCGTGTAAACCGGCGGATAGCCCAAGCGGTTTCATATCCTCTGCAAAACTGCATGCTTCTTCTAAACCGAAAACAACCCCGCGTCCGGTAGCCCCTCTCCGCCCATGAATTCCATTTTGTTCAATCGGCTTGCCTGTTACACATGCGGTAGCATTGAGTTTATCAGGTGCCATTGTAATATAGGTATCAAGAATCCATACCATTTCGGTTTCGCTGGTCCCAAAATCAGGTGCCGGCACGTCCACACCGGGTCCAATGTAATTCTTCTGGATCAATTCATACGTGTAACGGCGGGTAATGCGCTCCAATTCACTTTCTGAATATTCGCGTCTATCGAGTTGAATGCCACCCTTAGCACCACCGAACGGGACATCAACAATCGCACATTTGTATGTCATCAATGCCGCAAGTGCCATTATCTCGTCTTCGTTAACAAGCGTGCTGTAACGGATACCACCTTTCGTTGGGAGACTGTGGTGACTATGCTCCGCGCGCCATCCATGAATGGTTTGAATCGTCCCATCATCCCGTTTTATAGGAAATGTGAAATGGCACGAGCTATTACAAATCTTTATCTGCTCCAAAAGCCCGCGCGGATACTCCGTGAATTGAGCCGCCTTGTCAAAATCCCTATTCACTTTCTGGAAAAATGAGAAACTTTCGGTTTCCATAATGTTGAGCCTGAATGTAGGAACGGGCGAGACACAGAGACCTCGCCCTTTTACTGATCCTACCGTTGCCGAATGAATTTTTGAAGCTGGGCATCCGCCTGAACTTCACCGACGTATATATCGCCGTGCGAATCCAACCAGATACCGTGTGGGCATGCCATAAATTCACCGGGGACCGCACTGCCGGGTTCACTGCCCCACTGAGAGACAACCTCGCCATCCAACGTCATGATTGTGATACGTTGATCCAGTTCAGCGATATAGACAAGTTCGTCGTCACCAATGTAAATCGTGTCTGGATGCAACAGATCTCCCCATTCTTCAATGTACTCACCATCGAGGGTAAAGAATTGGATGCGATTGTTTTCCCTATCGGCGACCATAAGCCTATTGCGCGGATCGACCCTGACACAGTGCGGGAGGTCAAACTCACTCGGACCTGTGCCCGGTTGTCCCCACGATTTAATCAGTTCACCATCAGGTGAGTATTTGTGAACGCGGGCATTGCCGTAACCGTCGGTGATATATATTTCGCCATCGGGTCCGACTGCCAAATCTGTCGGCTTATTGAACGGGTCACCTTCCGCACCGGGGACATCCGGTGTGCCGAGCGTCATCAGCAACTCACCGTCCGTAGTGAACTTCCGTATAACGTGTGTATCACGTTCTGTACAATAGATATTATCATCGGCATCGATGAAAATCCCGTGGGCATCCTTGAGAATATCGTCGCCCCAAGAGTCGATGAAATTGCCGTCTCGGTCGAAAATGACCATCGGGTGTTCACTTCGACTGTAAACATAGACGCGATCCTGTGAATCAACGCCAACAGCGGGGACCCAACCGAATTCCCAACCCTCTGGAAGTGTCCACCAATTCTCTTGCACAGTATATTGATGTGTACCTTGTCCGTAAACCATAAATTTCTCCCTACTCCAAAAAGAATTGGCAGTTATTTTAGCAGGTTCATCGCTATTTCTCAAGGATTTTAATTGTGCCTTGCGGTTCGGTGAGACGGATTGGGTGAATAATGTTCATTTGACAAGAATCTCGTTGAAAAAGGCACGGGTCATCTCGGTCCACTTTCCGTAATCCTGTAAAAACGCTTCTACGGCGGGGTTATCGTCACTTCCCGAATATCCGAGACGGCGTGCCAACTGTCCGAGTTCCGCACGATTTTTCGGAAGCGCATCCAACGCCCGATCATGGACAATCCGTAAGGCGTTTTCGACGCGTCTCAGGAATTGATACGCGTCCGTTAATCCATCACGCTGTGTCTCTGTTAGCACACCAATCTTGTGCAATTTATCAATCGCGAGGGGCGTGTTTTGCACACGTATAGAAGTGGCACTACCACCATGCACCAATTGAAGGGTTTGGACAACAAATTCAATATCCACAAGTCCGCCGTATCCTGACTTGACATTGACTATGGATGTCTGTGCTTTGCCGCCCCTTCTACGTCGAGTCGATGTCCTTCGGGTCGCTTGTGCTTCCTTTCGTTGACGGGTATGCACAATCTCAGCGATCTCCTCAGACGTTAGGGCATCCGCATAACAGAAGGCGTGGGCGATTTCCAAAAACCGATTTCCGAGGCGTTCTATGTCTCCAGCGACAACGCGGGCACGTGTTAATGCCTGACGTTCCCAAACTTCTGCAGTGTTATCGTAGTAATTCTGATAGCCTGCCAGCGGCAGCGCAATCGCACCGCCGGTCCCGTGCGGACGGAGCCGTAGATCAATTTCATAGATACCCATCCCTTGATTTCCAGCAAGTCGATTGACTAACTCCAAACCGACAGCTGAAAAATACTCCACATTCGGCATGCCTTCTGTCGTCTCACCATCTGCTGAATAGACGTACATAACATCTAAGTCTGAACTAAAATTCAATTCACGTCCGCCAAACTTACCCATAGCGATAATAGCGAACGTTACAGGTGTTCCATCGGGCGCAAGTGGCGTGCCATGCGCCTCGCAGAGTTCTGCTTCGATTTCTGGATAGATGGCTTGCAAAGTAGCTTCAGCTAAATCAGAGAGTTCTTGTGTCGTATCCGGCAATGACGCGTTTCCGAGAATATTTCGCAAGGCGATACGCCAAATCTCATCGTTCTTATACCGCCGCAACATAGACAGCATCCTGTCTTCCGGTGCCTGCTCGACCACTTGTAACACCTCTGTTTGTTTCTCAGTGAGCGTCTTGGAACGTTCTATCAACGTAGGGACCGTCAGCAGATCAAAAAGTTCGGGACTCGCGATCAGCATATCTGCGAGATATAAACTCGAACCACAAACACGGGTGAGTACTTCAAGTGTTGACGGTTTTTCAGCGAACATTGTGTAGTAACTACTCCGCGCCCCCACTTTATCTGTAAATGCCGAAAGGTAACGGAGTGCCATGTCCGGATTAGGGGAGTCGCGTAAGACATTTAGAAGCGTCGGGGCGAGTTGAAAGAAGGTGCGTCGTACGCTTGGTGAGAATTGTATACCGTCCCCGCCGTTCGCGAGTTGCCTTAAAAGACGTTGCGCGTTTCTTACATTTTCAAAACGGAACGTACTCAAGAACGTTTCCAGTTGTTGTGGATCCTCCTCGGAAAGTAGAATAGCAATGTCAAGCCCGTCTTCAGACTGGATCGAAGTCGCAGTGATCTTCTTAAAAATGCTGCGCACCTGTTCAGTATGGATGCGATAATCTTCTCGAAATGCCTCCAGTGCATCCCTTTCTGACGTATGTTGGTATCCCACGCGCCGCGCAAGTTCCCGTTCCTCCCTTTCTCTTTCTGAAATCAGGTAACGCTGCTGATCCGCTTCAATTTGAACGCAGTTCTCAACGGTGCGTAAAAACCTATACGCCGCCATAAGCGCGTCCGCATCCTCCGCGCTGAGCAGTGTACTCGCTTTTAGTGCCGCAAGCACTTCCAAGGTGTTGTGCGAACACAGTGATTTTCGCTTGGCACCATGAATCATCTGAAGACATTGTACGGTGAATTCAATATCACGAATAGCACCCGGACCGAGTTTTACATGTTTCTCAAGGTTCGCACCTTCACTGACGAGCCGTTCCTCTATTCGCACTTTGGTACGTCGAATGTCTGCCTTAATCTCGGTGAGCGTCACACCATCTAAGTAACGCTGATAGACAAACGGCTGAATCATACGAATAAACTCATCGCCAAAAGCCATATCCCCGGCGACAGGACGCGCCTTAATTAAAGCCTGACGCTCCCACAAATCGCCCCATCCTTCATAGTAACTTTCGTAACTCTCCATAGAGCGAATAATAACACCTGCACTACTTTCCGGACGCAAACGAATGTCAACACGAAAAACATAGCCTTCTGGTGTTATCTCACTCATCGCCTTGATGATAAATTCGCAAAGACGAGAGAAGTACTCGCTATTGTCAATTCCCATATCAGTCCGCGCATCGTCTGAGTATACAAAAATGAGATCTATGTCCGAGCTAAAGTTGAGTTCATAGCCACCTAACTTTCCCATGCCGATGATAGCGAAACGGCACGGAGCAGTGCCTTCTTCATTCATCGGTGTCCCGAACTTCGGTTTCATCATCTGGTCGCGCCCGATTTCATAGCAGTGTTGGAGCGCCGCTTCTGCCAAATTGCTCAACTCTAACGTCGTTGTTTCAACATCTGCCATCTTAAGTAGGTCGCGTAGTCCAATGCGAAGCGTCTCCCGTCGTTTGTATCGACGCAGGATACGGAGTTTTTGCGCTACAGAAGCGAATCGAGATATTGATTGAGCAAGTTCCTGATACATCCTCTCGGAGGTCTTCTGCATCCCCATCACGTTCGGATCCGTGATGTCATAGAAATATTCGGGTGTGCGAATTAGGATCTCGGACAAATAGGTGGACGCACCAAAACTTAAAATAACAGGATGTATGAGAGGGGGGGCATCTCGTAGCAGTTGGTAGAGCGATCTACGATTGGACGATGCCGCTACAAAACGTGAAAAATGATTTAAAGCGGCTTCAGGGTTGGGTGAGTTTATAGAGGCTTTCAACAGGGGGATGACAATGTCCGCGAAGCATGCTTGGAGGTCTGCATCGTCGCTGGTAAGCTCTTGGAGGCTTCGCAATATAGATGCACTATCTACACCACCGGCTCTATCCGAAGCATTGGATAAAATCCGATGAATTTCTTCTTTCTGACGTCGGGGGAGTGACAATTTTGTGTAATTCATCATTTCCTTCTCCTCTTTATGCAACGCTACGATTAATCTTATTTTAGCACACTTTCGTCCTCATTGCAAGCCAATTTCCTAAACATTGGGGTCATTCAGTTCTCCGATAAGAGAGAACTCCGATTCCCGACAATATTGGCTATCGGCGAAGAGGCGATCGGCAATCAGTAAAGGGGTGTTTTTGCTTGGGTGTTCCCCTCGTTTAACGATGCCCTCTTGCTGACCGCCGATTGCTGACTGCTGACCGCCACCTAAAATCCTACTTGCTATTAACATCGCGCTGTGCTAACATATCGGAAAAGTTTCAAAGGAGATACATAGCTATGTTTAAACTCGGCGTTATCAACGACGAAGTTTCACAAGACTTCGCTACCGTTGTCAATTTTGTAAAAGAATTCAATCTACACTCTATAGAAATTCGCTCTGTCTGGGATAAGCTCCCGCATGAACTCACTGACACCGACATCGACGAGATGAAACGCTTGCTTGATGGTACCGACATTGAGATTATTGGGGTCGCCTCTCCGTTCTTTAAATGCGATATGGACAACGCCGCAGAACGAAAAGAACATCTCGATATACTCAAAGGGTCCATCCAGACCGCAAAGGCGTTTGATGCCAATCTCATCCGCACTTTCGTTTTCTGGGACACCGGCGAAACCGAGGAACGGTGGGACGAGATTATCGCATCCTACGATGAGCCGCGCAGAATGATAGACGGCGAAGGCATCGTCCTCGGCATGGAAAACGAATCCACCACCTCGCTCCGTACCGCCAAACTCACAGCAGAATTTATCGAGCAAATTGATGCCCCAAATATTCGCGGTATCTGGGATCCCGCCAATGAAGCACACGCGAAAGGTGGCGAAACCCCGTATCCCGATGCCTACAACCGTATGAAATCGACGATGATCCACGCACACCTCAAGGACGCAGGTCCGAACCCCGATACCGGTGAAATAGAATCCGTTCCCGTCGGCGACGGCATCATTGACTGGCAAGGGCAACTGCAAGCCCTCATTGACGACGGTTACGAAGGGCATCTTACCCTTGAGACGCATTGGCGACCCTCTCTGAAAATTGACGAAGCCATCCTCAACCGTCCAGCAGGTCAAGCCTTCTCTGAAGCCGGTGAGGAAGCCTCACGCATCTGTATCCAAAACTTACTGGCGATGGTCGAGAACTTAAAGCAATAGGCGAAATCTAATGAGAATTAAAGCAGTTCGGACATCTTTATACGACATCCCACCCCAAGTGGAACGCGTCGATGCCATTCAAACTTTCGTCTCTATGGAATTTCCTTTCATCGAAATTGAAGACGCAGATGGCGTTGTAGGTACCGGGTTCTCTTACACGATCGGTAAGGGTGGG
Organism: Candidatus Poribacteria bacterium; assembly: GCA_965232545.1. Taxonomy (GTDB): domain Bacteria; phylum Poribacteria; class WGA-4E; order WGA-4E; family WGA-3G; genus WGA-3G. The sequence goes on along the minus strand of OZ246979.1, from coordinate 3,190,895 downwards.
GAAGCGATTAAGCAGACAATGGATGCCTACCTCACACCTATCCTGCTTGAAGAGGATGCTTTCAACATCGACCGGATTTGGAATCGGATGTGGATGGAAACACACTGGGTAGGCAGAGGCGGCATCATCGGTTTAGGTATGGCTGCGGTAGACATTGCGCTCTGGGACCTCATGGCAAAGCGCGCAGGGGTGCCACTCTACCAACTCCTCGGTGGAGCAAGATCCACTGTCCCCGTTTACAATACAGATGGGGGCTGGCTACACCTTTCCGAGGAAGAACTCGTTAGGCAATCCGTGGAATTTGTGGAGCAAGGCTTCAAAGGTATCAAGATTAAGGTCGGACGAGATAGCCTCTATGAAGACGTGGCACGTATCTTCGCCGTCAGAAAGGCGATCGGACAGGAACCTTACCTTATGATTGATGCCAATATGAAGTGGAACGCCCGCGAAGCCATTCAACTCGCATGTCGGGTCGAAGAAGCAGACCTCTTCTGGTTTGAGGAACCCATCGAGGCAGACGATGTGGACAGTCATGTAACACTCCGCGAGAAAACGACGATCCCGATTGCTATTGGCGAGACCATTTACAACAAATACGTCTTTAAGGAATACATTGCACAGGGCGCAGCCGATATTATACAAGCTGATGCCGTCCGCGTCGGTGGTATCTCTGAATGGATGAAAGTTGCACACATGGCGGAATGCTTTGGGCTTTCCGTCTCACCACACTTCCTGATGGATTTGCACGTGCATCTCTCTGCCGCTGTGCCACATTCGCTTTTTGTTGAATATATTCCTTCACTTGACCCGGTCCTTGACGATACCTTAACACTCAGGAACGGACATTTTTCACCACCTGAACGTCCGGGGCACGGTATTCTATTCAATAAAGAGAAACTCGCACCCTATCAAATTTTTTAATTAGGACTTACGCAGTTTCCCCGTTTTTGTGCGGTCTTTGGTTCGTAGTAGCGCAATTCTGCGGCGTACTCGCCCAAATGCGACGTGCATTATTGCACATTCTTGGGGAATATCGCCTCAATTTTGGCATAGAATCCAATTTTGCGTAAGTCCTGTTAATTATACCTTGCGGAGTTCGGAACCCTTTGATAAACCAATCACCTAATTTAACGCTTTGCGAATAATTAAAAATATGAAACTTGAAAACCGTATCGCTATTATTACAGGCGGTGGGCGCGGGATCGGTCGTTCGACTGCCTTGGCGTTTGCCAAAGAAGGCGCAGACATTGTGCTCGCTGCACGGACAGACACCGAAATAACCGCCGTCGCCGAAGAGGTTAGGCAACTCGGCAGACACGCACTCGCTATCAAAACCGATATCCAGTTGAAAACGGATGTTGATGCCATGGTTGCCCAAACGCTTGACACCTTCGGTAAGGTGGACATCCTTGTCAATAACGCAGGTATCGCAATCCACAATCCGATTCCGAAGATCCGAGAAGAAGATTGGGACCTGACAATGGCAGTCAATCTCAAGGGCGTGTTCCTCGGCACACAAGCCGTTTTCAGCCACATGTGCGAGCAGAAGTATGGACACATTGTCAATGTCTCCTCGGTCTCCGGCAAATTTGGGCACGTCAACGGCGGCGCGTATTGTGCCTCTAAATTCGCCGTTGTCGGATTCACCGAGACAACGAACAATGAAGGTAGACCCCACGGTGTGAAAGCGTCGGTTGTCTGTCCCGGTCCCGTGGATACCAAAATGCGCCGCGATAACCATCCAGACGATGTGATTGAACATCTCACACTTCCAGAAGATGTCGCGGATCTCATCCTATTTCTGGTGACACAGCCACCCCGCGCACACACGCTTGAGACCGTTATCCGCACGCCCTTGATGTGAACGTATCTGGCTTAACAGGCGAAGTTACAGACTGCGTCGGTGAAATACACCGGGCTTGGGATTCAAATGCTTATTGACTCACACGCACACATTCAACTTTCCCAATTTGACCGCGACCGCGATGCAGTGCTAAAACGCACCCACGAAGCTTCAGTTTCCGATATTCTCGTCATAGGGTTCGACATGGAAACCAGTCTCGGTGCTGTGGAATTGGCAGAGGAACATACGCATATCTATGCCACCGTTGGGATGCATCCGCACGATGCGAAGGATCTGACCCCCGATGCACTAAAGGCTTTTCGTGAACTCGCTGCACACCCGAAAGTAATTGCCCTCGGTGAAATGGGGTTAGACTATTACCGCAACCTCTCGCCGCGTCCGGTGCAAAAAGAGGCGTTTGAAAAACAGCTGGATCTCGCCGAAGAGATGCAGATGCCGATTATTATCCACAATCGAGATGCCTATATCGACATCCTTCCCATTTTAGAAGCACGGCAGGGGAAAATCCAAGGTGTGTTGCACTGCTTTACCGGTGATGTCGAATTGATGCACAGGAGTCTCGCTATCGGGTTTCACATCGGTATCGGAGGGATTGTAACATACCCGAATGCCAAAGATGTCCAAGCAGTAGCGCGGGAAGTGCCAGCGGATAAACTGCTCATAGAAACCGATTGTCCGTGGTTGACCCCACAATTTCGACGCGGCAAACGGAATGAACCGGCTTATGTCCGTGCCGTAGCAGAAAAAATTGCGGAACTCCGCAGCACCACTATAGAGACAATCGGTGGGATAACGACACGAAATTTCCATGAACTTTTTGCACATTAACCCGCATGCATGGAGGAACTCCGATGGAACGAAATAATCGGTTATTTATCGCAAAGCACAAATTACGCAAAGCGGTTCGCATTCTTTGTTTGCTGCTTTGTTGTTTGGCACTGACGGCGTTTTTCGGTTGTGGTGCCATAAATGCGGTAAAGGCTCCGTCCAAGCAGGAGTGATTCCTGACACATGAAGCACCTAAATCTCCGCATGTATGCGATGGTGCTTGCCCTCGTCTGTGTTTGGGTGATTTTCACACTCCTCACCGGCGGCACCTTCCTCAGCACTCGGAACCTGTCCAACCTCTCCCGCCAAGCCGCTGTCACAGCGATCCTCGCCGTCGGTATGACCTTGGTCATCGTTTCTGCGAATATCGATCTCTCTGTCGGCTACGGTGCCGGATTGCTCGGTGCCATTGCCGCGATTATACACGTCTGGTGGGGACAATCGATCGTCGTGACACTCATTGCTGTCTTATGCATCGGTATGCTGATGGGATTGATGCAGGGTTACCTTGTAGCATACCAGCGAATCCCAGCATTTATCGTCACATTAGGCGGGTTTTTGGCGTATCGTGGTTTGATGTTAGCATTTACCAAAGGCGAGACCATCCTACTCCCAGACAATTGGCTCAAAGCGATCGGGAACGCCTATCTCTCGTCAACGCTTGGATGGGGACTCATGGTCCTTGGAATCGGTATTAACGGATACCGCTTTTACCGACAGCGAACCGCCCAGTTGCAGTACGCTACTGAGCAAACATCCTTGAGAACTTTTCTATTGAAAATCATTGGAACGTCAGCACTCATTGTGGCGTTCATCTCCGTGATGAATGCTCACAAAGGAATTCCATTTCCTGTGTGCATTCTATTCGGTTTAGCGTTCATATTCCATTTCATCGCCAGTCACACCCGTTTCGGACGTTATGTGTATGCAGTCGGTGGAAACTCAGAAGCGGCATACCTCTCAGGGATCAATGTGCGCGGAATTACGTTGCGAGTGTTTGCCACAATGGGGGCACTAATGGCTATTGCTGGGGTTGTTATGACCGCACGTGTCGGAAGTGCCAGTCCGGAGGCGGGACGACTGCTGGAATTGGATGCTATTGCTGCTTGCGTTATCGGGGGTGCCAGTTTAATGGGTGGACGCGGGAGTATCTTCGGTGCAATCTTAGGCGCGTTTGTTATGGAAAGCCTCAACAACGGAATGAGTATGGCAAACATGGACGCTTCATGGCAAGACATAATCAAAGGGATCGTACTTGTCACAGCAGTCGGATTTGATATGGCATCCCGGCGACGGTAAAAAGTTCCACAACCAGCATCATCCACAAAATTCCGCTATCCACAGAAAATTTTAAACCTTTTCCCCAAAAATCCCCCTCTTTATAATCAAGTCTAATTGGGAAAATCTAATTAGGAATTTATCTATGCGATATGATTCATCAACGTACACAGACCTGACAGATGGTGAACTCATTCAGCTCGTGCAAGACGGGGATGAGGCGGCATTCGCCCAGCTCGCTGCCCGCCACAGTTCCAGGATTTGGCAACTCGTTGTCTTAAACTCCCGCCAGATCCGCGATGCTGAAGAGATTTTTCAAGATATCTGGGTGGCAGTCTGGGAAAACATCAGAGGCTTACGCGAAGTCAGCAGTTTCAGTGCTTGGCTCAGGAAGATAGCATACACGACTTGCAGAAGATACTACACCGCCAACTCGCACGCAAGCGGTGAAATCCTTCAGAGCGCAGAGGAGCTTGCCCAAACTATCGATCGGGATGTGCTTGCCCGGTTTCGAGAAACCGAACTTCGCGCCGCTGTAACGGAAGCAGTGCATCACCTACCGGAGCGGGTGCGGGCTGTCGCGGTGCTCTACTACTTAGAGATGTGGACGATCAAAGAAATCGCGAAAGAACTCGGACTGGCAGTTGGCACCGTCAAAACAAGACTCAGCCAAATTCGGGCACTCCTGCGCGAGGAATTTGGCGTTGAAGAAGTTAAGAGGGGAAGAACTATGGCACATGAAAAAGAAACATCCAAACCGGCACGTGACAAAACGAAAGTTTTCGGTGTCGGCGACGCAGGTGGCAATGTTGTCAAACAGATGATTGCCTCCGATTTCAAAGGCGTTGAATTTTACGCTGTTAATACAGATGTGGAGGCACTCCGCACGTGCGATGGAGCGACACAGGTGCAGATCGGTGCTGAAACCACGCAAGGACTCGGCACAGATGCGAATCCGGAGGTGGGCAGAAGGGCGGCTGAGGAAGATTTGGAGACACTCAACGCCATCGTTGCGGATGCTCGCATGGTTTTCGTTACTGCAGGCATGGGTGGTGGAACAGGGACAGGTGCCGCCCCCTTGATCGCATCCATCGCCCGGGCGCACGGGGCTTTAACGATAGGGGTTGTGACACGTCCATTTGATTTTGAGGGACAACGTCGAGCCGAACAAGCAGAACACGGACTCCATGAACTCCGAGAGAACACCGATGCCGTTATCGTAGTACCGAATCAGCGACTTCTTAATACTGTGGACGCAGAACCCTCAACGAGCGAAGCGTTCCGCATGAGCGATGAAACCGTGGTGCTCGGCATTACAACTGTCGCCGATATTATTGCGGAGTCAGGCGAGATTAACATTGATTTTGCCGATATAGAGAGCATCATGAAGGATGCTGGCACGGTGTTAATGGGGATGGGGCAAGCATCCGGTGAAAACAGGGCGCGAATCGCTATGAAAGACGCTATCGCCTCACCACTGCTGGACGGGAAAAACATCGGGAGTGCAACTGGTCTGATCACAAGGATTAGTGCCCCACCGGACTTCATGATGAATGAGTTGGATATGGCAATGGGCGTGCTCCAAGACGAAGCATTTGACACACAAATTATATTTGGACTGGTCTACAGAGACGACGATCCTGAACCTGAAGACACGGTTATCGTCACCATCCTTGCCGCGGGCATTGAGATTCAAAGTGAACCTGCTGTCGCATCATCTGTCCAACAACGCGGGAGCACACCTGGAGGCGGCACTCGCGTCTCATCTACAACCACGTCCGAATTCGTTCATCTACACAACCACAGTGAGTATAGCATGCTTGATGGTGCCTGCCGAATCTCAGATATGGTGGACTGGGCGGTTGAGAATAGCGTACCTGCTGTTGCTCTCACCGATCATGGGAACATGTTCGGTGCTTATGAACTATATAACAAGGCAACAGAGGCGGGAATCAATCCAATCATCGGTTGTGAGGTGTATGTCGCACACGGTAGCCGAAAGATAAGTGAGAAAGAACACGGAGATCCCTATCACCTCACGCTGCTCGCGGAGGATGCAACGGGTTATCGGAATCTCTTGGAATTGGTATCACTTGGATACACAGAGGGCTTCAATCATAAACCGCGCATTGACATGGATATCTTGCGCGAGCATCACGATGGAATTATTGCACTGACAGGGTGTATCCAAGGACAGGTGCCACAACTTCTCTGCGCAAACCAGCGCGATGAAGCGATCCAGAACTTCAAAATACTCATGGAGATAATGGGAAAAGGTAATCTCTATGTCGAGCTGCAAAACCACTACATCGACAAGGAACTTGAAGCATATCCGGTGATGGCACAATTGGCGAACGAGTTCAATCTTCCCATCGTCGGCACAAACGATTGCCACTATCTTCATAAGTCAGACCACGGGATGCACGACATTCTCCTCTGTATCCAGACGAAGAAAACCGTCAATGACCGGGAGCGGCTCCGCTATGATAACCACTTCTACTTTAAAAGCGACGACAAAATGCGAGAAGCACTGAAGGATTACCCGCCGGAGGCTATCAGCAACACACTTGAAATTGCGAATCGGTGCAACCTTGAACTCGACTATCAACAGGATCCGATGCCAAAATACGAGGTCCCCGAAGGGCATACACACGACAGTTATCTCAAAGAATTGTGCTATCAAGGCTTACGTGAAAGGTACGGTCAACTCTCCGAACCCATCCGACAACGGATCGATTATGAACTGGCGGTCATCAGACAAGGGAACCATGCCAACTATTTTCTGATTGTGGCAGATTATGTCAACTATGCTCACAAACAGGGGTATCCGCTATCCGCTCGCGGTTCTGCCGCCGGCAGTCTGGTGCTATACGCGCTCGGTGTAATTAGTTTTAATCCGATGGATCACGGTTGTCTGTTTGAACGATTTTTGAACCTTGAACGTCTCAGCACTCCAGATATTGATATAGATTTCGCCGACCGCGCACGAGAACATGTAATTGCGTATCTCGCGAAGAAATACGGAGTAGATTCCGTCAGTAAAGTCGCTACCTTTGCAACCTTGGGTGCCAAAGCCGCTATCAAGGATGTCGGTCGCGCACTTGATATACCTTCCCAGACTGTTGAAAAGTTGACAAAACTCATTCCGGGTATTCCGTATATCACGCTTGATGAAGCCTTGGAACAGGTTCCCGAATTTCAGGTACTCGCGAAACTCCCCGGAAATGAAGAGTTGATTGAGATTAGTAAAGCGGTGGAAGGTATGAAACGGCATGTCTCTTGTCATGCTTCCGCAATAGTCGTCTCAGACGGTCCATTGACAAATTACGTCCCGCTGTTCAAGGATAGGCACGACGAAATCGCGACACAGTTTGAAGGGAAAACCGTCGAAGATGTCGGTATGGTCAAATTTGATTCCCTCGGTTTACGGAGTCTCAGCGAGACGCATGACTGTCTTCAGATGATTGAGGCAAACCGCGGTGTCAAAATTAAGCTCGAAGATATTCCTTTTGACGATAGGAAAACCTATTCTTTGGTTAGCAACGGATTCATCGCTGGCTTATTCCAATTGGAAACCTCTCCCGGTATGCATCGCGTTGTTACCCAACTAACGCCTGACAACTTTGAGGAGTTTTCTGCAATTATTGCCCTTTATCGTCCGGGACCGATAGAAAGTGGCGATATGCAGCGGTACATAGATCGAAAGAATGGGAGGCAGCCTGTAGAATATATACACCCTGCACTTGAGAGCGTGCTCAAAAGCACCCACGGTGTGTGCCTTTATCAGGAACAGGTAATGCAGATCGCTCAAGATATGGCAGGCTTTACGCTCGCTGAAGCGGACCTACTCCGCCACGCAATAAGCAGAAAAATGGGCGGGAAGAACGAGGGGTTGTTTGCGGCACAGCGTGAAAAATTCGTTGACGGTGCAATAAAAAAAGGTTTCGATAAAGAAGAGACTGAAGAGGTATTCGAGTCACTTGAATCTTCTGCACGCTATGCCTTTAACAAGGCGCATACAGTTGCTTACTCGATGTTAGCGTATCGCATGGCATACCTGAAAACGCACTATCCACACGAATTTATGGCGGCGGTGATGACCGGTGAGGCGGACGATTCAGCAAAAATTGCCCACTACCGAGAGGAGTGTGAAAAACTCTCTGACTTCTTAGGTGTAGAAATCAATCCGCCTCCGCTTGCCGCAAATGAATCTTGACTTCTATAAGCAATATTAGGTTTTGAGGAAGGGCGGAAGCACAGGAAGATTGGAAGAATCGCTATGTTCGCTATCTTCCAACCTTCCATCCTTCCGACTTTCCAATCCAATTGCGGATTCAGAACTTGAGCGTTAATACTTAAACTTGTTTAAGATTATTTTGCCAGATTGCGTGCCTCTTTGAACTTCTCCTTAGCGAATTGTCCCCATTCCTTGATTTTTTCATTGCGGACAGTTGGATCTTTCCATGCCCCACCTGCTAACTCCATCGCTTCTTCTTCGGTGATTGGCATCTTCGTTAAAACCGCAATCGCTGCGTCACGTTTCGCCGGGTCCTTACACTTTCGGATTGCCTTCCATGTGTTGACGAGATCCTTGTGCGAATCAATAATCAAAACACCAAAGAGGCCGTTAACGATATCCCATCGCTCGCTGCCTTTATCTGAGTTATATTGGAACGGAGTTCCCTCCATAGCAAATGGATTTGGGACGGTGCATCGCTCGCCTAATTTGTCATAAAGTGCTGGTAGCACACTCGCGCGGTTCAGACCCCCCTTCCATTTAGGTCCCTCTGAATCAGTGTCGCGGAGCATCCAGAGTTTCTGTGCGTCTGCCGATAAAACGAATTCAAGGAACTTTTGTGCAACCGGAAGATTCGGGGCACCTTTGAGGATTGCAATCGGATCAGCATTGATGACCGCACCGTCGGCTGGAACGATGTATTTGATCTTATCCGCACCCACAACAGCGATTTGACCGTACGCGTAAAAATCGATTGCGAGTCCATAAATGACTTGTCCTGCGACGACATCCGTCGGAATAGCGTTGGCACCAGCGGAGAAACCGCGAACGTTACCCCCTATCTTTGTCAGGAGGGCAAACCCTTCTTCCCATCCGAGCGTTTGAAGGATGATTTCATACACCATGTGTGCCGAACCACTCTCTCTTGGATCGGCTGCGCCAATTTTACCGAGCAACGTCACGTCACCCAAATCCTGCCATGCCGTGGCTTTCGGGAGACTGAGCATTTCGCGCAACTCCTCATTGTACATGATGCCGAAACTTGATAAGGCGGCACCGTACCACTGATATTCGGCATCATAGAGCGGGATACCTTGAAACGATTGCGTCATCTGCACAAGTTGTGTCTCAGGGAGTTTGTAGGCGTTCAACCAACCGTTATTTGAAAGACGGAGATAATTGTCAGTACCACCGCCAAAGAAAATATCAACACCAATACCGCCTGGCACGCGCTTAAACTCCGATTCGATGAACCGATAATTGGAAGAGGTGCCACCCACATCTCGCCAGTCGGTTTTGACTGTTCTGCCGGTTTCTTCCGCATACCACTTCTCGAAATTCTTTCCAAACTCCGTCTCAATACCCTCTGGATGTGGCGAAATAATGACAAGTTCATCCTGGGCAAACAGGACAGTAGATAGTGTCAAAAGGCATAATACAATCCCCCACGTTACAAGATGTGCGCTGCAACGTCCGAGGGGTTTTAAATAGGGCATGTTTTGGTTCTCCTTTTTCATACGGATAGCAACACTGAAGACATGCAGTTAAGGTGAAAACGTTGGTTGCTGATCAAAGATATATTTAATCGGGTTCACCCATCTCTCTTTTTCTATATCATAAATGCCATAGTGTAGGTGTGCACCCGTGCTACGACCAGTATTTCCGACGTAGCCGATAATCTGACCGCGTGTCACTTTTTGCCCAACTTTGAGACCCGCCGCGTAATCTTTCAAGTGCGCGTACACCGTTTTCAACAGGCGGACTTCATGTTCAATCTCAATTGTCTTTCCTAAATAGCCATTCGTTTTAGCCTTTACAACTGTTCCAGCAGCAGCAGCAATAACAGGAACCCCAGATTGGGTTTTAATATCCAACCCTTGGTGAAATTCGCGTTTCTTCGTTAACGGATGGGTACGCCATCCAAACTGAGACGAATACCAATAAACCTGTTTTTTCGCCCCCTCTTGTTGGAGTTTCACCGGTAGAATCGAAGGATATTCATCAAACCGTTTTTGATGTTCGTTAACATGAGCATGGAGATGCTGTATCTCATGCTTCAGACTATTGATCGTTAGCGTTTCCTCTTTTTCCTCTGTAGTCTCCGAGGTGCCAGCCATCATTGAGATAGTTTCCTGTTGCGTATCAACGAATCCCTCGGCTCCTTCGGGACTATTCCCACCGCCTTGACCCAAGATGCCCAGAGCCTCCTGAATCTGTGCTGCCATGCGGCGGATACTTTTCATTTCCTCATTCACTTCGATCAGTTCCAATTCAACCTGGCGTTTTTCCTGCGTAATTTGTTCAATTTTCTTCTCTGCATCCAACTGTGTTTTCTCTTTAGAATGGGTTCTCTGCTGCTGTTGAGATATCCCGTAATTTAATCCGCCAATCGCTCCGATGCATAAAAAAAGGATGATGGAGAAGAAGAACAATACATATCCGCGGTGGAATGTATGCTGGCGGACCGAATTTTTGCGAGATGACATAAGGATAAGAGTATACATATAACAAAGCCTCCTTCACATATTGACGTTTGTATGACTCCAAAGTAACTATATTGTGAAAACCTTTCTCATTGGAGGCACGTGGCACGATTTTCGCCGACTCCTCTTACAAGATACCACGTAACCGTAACCAAATCAAGAAAAAAACGTTTAAAAATACGTAATAGGGTAATATTTATCCAAAAATTTTACTATGCAAACGTATTATAGTAAAGTCGAAAATTAAGTAGACCTCTTCTCCGTTAACAGAAAGCAGCTCGTAGGCGGTTTTGCTTGGTGGGTATTTCTGCGGATTTCCCCAAGCTCCCAGTGCCTGCCGTGTCGCCAGTGCCTAATTAATTGTAGGTTTTACCATAAGTGGACAGTCTGACTGAAAGACCCGGTTCCCATAATCAGGGAACCGAATACCGATGCTCTATGTTACAAGCGGGCAACAATCGCTGGCATTTTCCAGACAAGAATGATGATACCCCCAAGTAGAATGAGGTACCACACAATTAATCCTCGAATGCGCGTTCTTTTAAAAATGTGATGACGAGAGCGTTTCAGCTTCATAATGACGCTTTGGCTTTTTGTCATAAGGTTTGCAAGCGTGTTTTTACACCGCTTTAGCAGGTATCGGTATCCCAGAAAATCGTATGTATCACCTCACCGCTTAGTTTTCCTCACAGTTTTTTTCAGAACACTGACCCCTGAAATGCGGTATTTGAAGACTTCGTCTACGTTAAATTCAAGGTCTTCATATTCAACTTTTTCGTCTTTCTCTGGTAATCGGCCGAGCACCAGAAGAATAAAGCCACCGATGGTGTCACACTGGTCTGTCGGAATTTGGGTATCTAACGCCATATTGACTTCAGAAATTAATACGCGGGCATCCAGGTGCCACTCGTTCTCTCCGAGTTGCTCTATGTGAGGCGTATCCCGTTTCCGATTCGTTGTTATTTCGCCGACGACCTTTTCCAAAATATCCATTAATTCTACAATTCCGACACAACTTCCGCGCTCGTTCACCACTATCACTACAGGGACCTCGGATTGCCGCAGTTCGTTCAATAAATCCAAGGCAGACTTCAGTGTAGGTACAAAACTCACTTCCCTTACAAATAGTGTTAAATCATGGTCATGTTGCTCGCTTGTGACGACTTCCATTGCATCAACTACGCCGAGCAACCAGTCAACGCGCTCATTATAGACCGGAATGTAACGATAGTTGGAAGCACGACAGTACTGCGGGATGTCGGAACATGGCGATCCTACTGTCAGAGGAACTATCTCTGACAAAGGCACCATCACCTCCTGCGCTGTCAATGTTTTCAAATCGAAGATTGTCCGTAAAAGTTGTCCTTCGTATTCGGGAAACGTCTGGATGTTCTCCTGAACCAACTGTGCAACTTGTTCGCGAGACAGGGTCGGCTTTCGACCCGATTTCCCGAAGAGCCCTTTTTTTTCGGGAGTAACTTTCTGTTCCTCATAAACAACAAGGGCATTCGATTTTGCCAACTCTACCTTCGCACCACCGGGCGTGCTAACAACAGGCATCTTGCTATTTTCTTTCGGAACGTCTTTGGTAATTTCGCTCATAGTGATAACAGTATAGCCCTCCGTAAGATGTCAAATTTCCACTAAATTCTTGTAGCGCGGGGCATTTCATTCTTCCTCAGAAGTGAAACATATCCCCCGCAAATATCTACTTGCTGTGGAAATAGATAGCACTTTCCTTCAAAACGGAAAATCAAACGCCACAATTTCAGAATTCTGTGAACACCTTCGCGTGTTTTCTCAGGGTTTGAAGGTTCTCTATGTTTGGGCAACAAGCGTCAGTTCTGTTCTGCCACCAAGTCCCGCAACAACGGGAAATGTTTTCTCACCTGGCTTTCCATCTTTCGGGACGTACCGGACCTGCGGTGAAAAGTAGGCATACAACGCCGTGTTCCGAGCGTTAGGCGTCGTGTTTGGCCCGGAACCGTGTACCATTAAACTATGGAAAAATAGGGCACTTCCTGCAGAAAGTGGGACATCCATCTGTTGTTCCGCGACTTCTTTCCGATCCGTCAACTCTGCACCCTGCTGACGTGCAATATGTCCCCACGACTGCACTCCCCACAGGTGGCTTCTTGGAATTACCTTGAAACAACCGTTTTCAACTGTAGCGTTGTTGAGGGCAATACTCACAGTAACCAGACTCGGGGGATCCATGGGCCAATATGCTGAGTCTTGATGCAACCCGTGCGAAGATCCATGAAACGCCGGTTTAAACATCAGCGTACTTCTGAAGAGCAACAGATCTTCTATCCCAATGAGTTCTTGAACAACTCTAATGAGTTTCGGATGTTGCGCGAGATCCCGAAATACTTCGGAGTACTGACGCGTATTTTCTGCCTTCCGTAGCACGGGTAAATTCTCCGCTTGTGTTTCGTCTTTGGCAAACGGTTCATGCTGCACGTGCCGACGTGCAACCTCTGCCCGTTCCTTCTCTGTATCGGACTCCTGTCCTGCCGCAAACTGATGCAAACGGTGGATTTCCGCTTGACACGTTTCGACTTCTGTTGCCGATAACAGGTTCTCAACGACGAGATAACCTTCCTTTTCAAAAAACGCTTTTCGCTCCTTCAAATCCATTTTAGCCTCCAGTTATCCAATTAATTGTTTAACTTCCCAGATGATACTTGAAATCGCAAATCCGATGTAGATACATGAAGCGATTATCATCATGGTGGTAGAAAATCTTTTCGGTTTTGCGAAATCAGGTAGAAAGCGATAGTTCATGTAGAGGGTAAGCGGTACATAAACTGCCATAGCAAAACCGCCCATATACGCCGCATTAAAGAGAAATCCTAATTCACTGACGTTTAACTGCTCCATAACGAAGGTGATTACACACCCACCGACAATCCAAATGCCTGCGATGAGGAGGTACCACCAACTTAAACTTCGTTTTTGTGCCCCTCGAAAGTTAGTATAGATAATATCAGAAATAGAGCGTGACACACCATCAACCAGGGCGAGTTGTGTGCCAAAAAGCGTCGCAACGCCAACCAATAAAAAGATTCTTTGCCCCGCCACACCCCAGATTTCGCCTAATATCCGCGCTTCATCATAGATGAGTTTGCCTTGTTCAGGGACAATTCCTTGAGGATGTAAAACCGCGAGCGCGCCGAAAATAAAAAGCAGAATTGTGAACGTGTTGAGTGCCCAAAAAAACAGTATCTGATCCTTTTTCACATACTGCCACCATTCGGTAAAACGTTTTCGGTTTTCCTCCGTCACCTCAAAAAGAAACCCTGTTGCAGGCACCTTTTCGCTCCTACCTCGAAGCGGGTTCTGTAGTCCTGGCAACTGCGCACCCATACCGATGTTTTTATCCCGTAGGTAGAACGTGTAAAAGAGATTTGCTGTTCCCCCCGCGCCTGCGAAAACCAACGCGCTAAACAATTTTTTAACCGACATGCCTGGGTCTATATATCCAACATTTATCATACCAGCACCGAGTTTTTGCCATGTTTCCATTGAACCAACAGCGATGGCAACCAGAATCAAACCAATTGTTACGATGGCGACGAGTACCTCAACTGTCCGTTCGACAGATTGATAAATCATCTTCGGCCCAAAGAGGATGAGCGCGACCCCAGCGAATGTCACTACTGTCCAAAAAGTATCAGAACCCCAACCACCAGGTCCGAGCACGAGGGCTTTGAGTGCCAGTCCCGATGTCCGTGCCCATCCAGGGGCTATCCAACCCACCACAGTTAGTAGAATGAATAATGGGGCAAAACCTCGCCAGATACGACAGTACCCCGTATACACCGTCTCGCCTGTGGCGATCGTCCAGCGGCCCACTTCAAAGTTTATCCAGAGTTGAAGGAATACACCGAGTACAGCCGCCCAGATCATGCTCCCGCCATACTCTGCAGCGATGAGAGGCCAAATCACACTCTCACCCGCACCAATAGATAGACCGACTAAGATGGCACCAGGACCCGCAATTTTCCAAAAAGGTAACTGTTTCTCTGGCAATTCAACGATCCTGAAATCATCGATCGGTTGATAAATCTTAGACATTTTTTAATTTTTCCTTAAAAAACCTTGCGAATTATTAAAAAACCGCCTCTTGTAAGATTTCAACAGGATGCTTCGGTTGCACGCCTGTTCCATGCTCCAACTGATGTCTACAAGAAAAGCCAGCAGCACTTAGCGCAAAACTGCCCGGTGGTTTCTCACGGACAGCCTCGAAAAGTCTCAATTCACCAATTTTCATAGAGAGATCATAGTGTGCCTTCTCATATCCGAACGCACCCGCCATGCCACAACAACTCGAATCAATCACAGTGACATTATGTTCTGACGGTAGACTTAGCATCTTCACAGTCGGTTGGGTACCGACGAGTGCTCGCTGATGGCAATGTCCGTGCAGCAAGATGTCGCGGGGTTCTGTCGAGAATTCCAAGGGCAATTCACCCTCTTCAGCGAGTTGGACGAAAAATTCCTCAAACGAACAGGTCGCCTCAGCAACACGTTTCGCGTCGGGCGTGTTAATCAACTCGACGTAATCATCGGTGATCGCAGAGGTACAGCTCGGTTCACATCCAACAATTGGAATGCCCGCGTCAGCATAACCGAGAAGCACTTCAATATTGTAACTCGCATTCGCAACCGCTCTGTCAAGCATCCCCTCCGAGATAAGAGGTCGTCCACAACACTTCTTCTCAGGCAACAACACCTCAAATCCACACGCTTCAAGCAACTTCACGGCGGCTTTACCGATAGAGGGTTCACTGTAGTTCATAAAGGTATCGGGAAAGAGGACCACCTTCTTATCCGATGTGCGTCGGGAATTTCGCTTTCGGAACCACTGTTCATAGGTAGGACGTACAAAGGTTGGCATATCGCGTCGCCGATCGACACCGATGAGTTTCTCGGCAATCCATTTGGAAAGCCCGTTGTTGACTGCCCAATTAGAGAAAGGCGAGAACATCGATCCTAAAGGCGCGAGCGCGCCGATTTCGCCGAACAAACGCCGATGCAAAGGTAAGCCGTTTGCTTTGTGATAATGGGCAAGAACTTCATACTTAATCTTCGCCATATCTACGTTAGATGGGCATTCCGCCTTGCACGCTTTGCATCCCAGACATAAGTCTAACACGTCTTGGAGTCGTTCACCTGTAAGTTCCGTGTGTGGCAACGCACCTGAAATAATAGATCGGAGCGCATTTGCACGCCCACGTGTTGAGTGTTCCTCTTCACGTGTAGCGATAAAGGACGGACACATGGTGCCAGTCAGTGTCTTTCGACACGCACCGACACCGTTGCACATTTCAATTGCCCCACCAAATCCATCTTGGTTGGAGAAATCGAAGTAAGTATCAATCTTAATGGTATTGTAGTCTGTACCGAATCGGAGATTCTCTGTCATCGGTGGCGCATCAACGATCTTACCCGGATTCATAATCCCGTTCGGATCAAACGCTTGTTTCACCTCAGCAAGTGCTTGATATATCTGTGGACCGAACATGCTTTCTATCCACTCACTGCGGACGAGCCCGTCACCGTGTTCACCGCTCATAGCACCATCTAACTCCATGAGCAGATCTCGAACCTCCCGGGCAATGTTGTGCATTTTCTGAATATCGGTTTCGGATTTGAGGTTGACAATAGGACGGTTGTGTAGTAACCCGACGCTCGCATGCGCATAGTAGGCAGCGGTGGTATCGTTTGATGTCACAATCTCGTCAAATCGGCGGACGTATTCCGGTAAATGCTCTATCGGCACCGCCGCATCTTCGACGAAACCAACCGGCTTGGCATCGCCCTTCATACCCATCAACAAGCCAAGTCCGGCTTTCCGCGTCTCCCAGACGCGTGCCTTTTCCTCAGCGGTCAAGCAGCGCACGAATGCATAGCCGAAACCTGTACTTTTCAACGTTTTTTCGAGTTTATCTAACTGAAACTCCAATTCCGCTCGTGTTTCACCGTAAAATTCAACAGCAAGCAACGCAGCAGGTTCACCTTGTATGAAAGTGGTAAGCCGTGAAAATTCCAGCGAATCCCGCGCCATATCAAGGATTGTCTGGTCTATAAGTTCTACAGCAGTCGGGTTACACGCCAGGATAGGTTGCATCGCCTCCATAGAGCCGACAAGTGACTCAAAATGGACAACACACAGAGCGGTTAGTTTTGGGATCGGAACGAGGTTCACCGTTGCCTCGATAGTCGTTGCGAGTGTACCTTCGGAACCGACAAGGATTTTCGTCAAACTAAACGGATGATCTTCATCGCAGCCATCGCGACGATAAGGCGTAACCTCTTTTGAACCGGCATTTGGAATAAACTCATCAAGATTGTAACCCGCAACGCGACGCAGAATACGAGGATAACGTTTACGGATCTCGGTTTCGTTGTCCGCACACACGCGGCAAAGTTCACGATAGATGTTTGCCTCTAATGTGTTTTCCTGTTTTTTTCTTTCTAATTCTGCAAGGGAAATGGGGGATGCTGTAATTTCATCGGCGTTGGAAAGCACTAAGTCCAGCGACATGACGTGATCAATGGTTTTACCGTAGATGAGGGAATGCGAACCCGCGGAGTTGTTTCCAATGGTGCCGCCGACGTTCGCGCGACTGCTCGTGGCAACATCAGGGGCATACATCAAGCCGTGAGGTTTTAATTTATGGTTCAATTCGTCTAAGACAATACCGGGTTGCACACGCGCCCAACGCTCGGCAACATTTACCTCAAGAAGTTGATTCATGTATTTGGACATGTCCAACACGATCGCTTCGCCGACGCTTTGTCCAGCGAGACTCGTGCCGCCACCGCGCGGAAGGATTGGAATGTTACCTTCTGCTGCGATTTGCACAGTCTTAATGACATCTTGACTATCTTTGGGGATGACAACGCCTATCGGTTGTATTTGGTAGAGACTCGCGTCTGTGCTATAGAGTGCCTTAGAATACAGATCAAAGCGGACCTCACCTGCAAGCGTATTAGATAATTGTTGTTCGAGGGTTTCCGATGTAGAAGGATCCATATTTGTTATCTAAAAACTGCCAACGTCGCGGGAGATAATCGCGACCGTTATTTTTTAAATCCTCCCCAAAAAAATTTGACATTGTTACCGAGGTAAAGTATAATTAACCATACAATGCCCCTGTGGTGGAATTTGGTATACACAGCAGGTTGAGGGCCTGTGCCTTAATTGGCATGCTGGTTCGAGTCCAGTCGGGGGCATCTTCCCTTTCCTTATTTCCAGATGACTAATTCCAGTCACTAACCTACGGAGCATCATCAAGCAACTCCTGATACGCTTGGTAAGTCTGCTCCGCAATCGTTTCCCAAGTAAAATCCTTGACGCGATTAAACCCTCGCGCAATCAAATCGTTCTGTAGGCAGGTATCGTGTGCGATACGATGTATCCGTTCTGCCAGAGCCTCTATGTCCCCCTCAGGAAAGATCAGTCCCGCACTATCAATCACGTGCGGAATTTCGCCAGAATCTGAACCGACAACCGGCACTTCGCATGCCATTCCCTCAATGAGCACCCTACCGAAGAATTCTACCCATCCGGTGGTCGTCCGAGAAGGCAGAACCAGTGTATCCATACAATTAATATAGGCGGCTACTTCTTCAGGCGGCACCGCGTCTATCCACACAATATGTCCAGAAATTCCAAGGGTTTCAGCAGTTTTTTGAAAACTCGGTTTATCTTCACCTTGCCCGACGATTAAGAGCTTGTATGTGCGAGTCTTATCTTGGCTTACGAGGTGCGCTAAGGCTTCAAGAAGCGTATCTATTCCCTTCATCTGAAGCAATCTACCGACGTAACCAACCACAAAACAGCCGCTAAGCTGCAATACATCCTTCAGCTTGCTGACATCCATTTTATAGAAATGCCGTACATCAACGCCATTCGGGAATGGGATTTGTTGTCCGGTATAACCCCGTTGGGTTAGAATCTTGCCAGCATTCACGCTCAGCGGGAAAGCTCTATCCGTTTCTCGAAAGACACGGCGTTCAATCCATATAGGCAAAAAGCCAAACCGCTGTTTAGTCGGGATACTCAGTGATGTGCGAAAGATAAAACGACTGTTTGGACAATATTTCCGTTTCAACCGAACTGTCTGTAATGCGTTGAGGCTCCATGCCTCTTCCTCTAAGTGGATAATATCCGGTTGAAAATCTCGGAAGTGGGACTTCACGCCATGGCGATAGTAAAAGCGACTGCCGTATCCCGAAAATCGAATTGGACACGGGAATTCTTCGCACGACGTGTCCGAGTCTGGTTCAAAGACAATATCTTGGAAACTTTCATACCAACGTGCAGGAACCACAATCCGTAATGTGACATCCGGACGTTCCGCAATGAGCGCGAACTTTCGTCGGTACGGCTTCATAATATAAGAATGAGAAAGGACTAAGACACGCACGAGTAATTAAGTCTCTATACACCCGCAAAGCCTCTGGGAACCACTGACTCCTCAACTTCAGGTGCCTCCGCGTCCGATTCATCATGATCCACTTTAAAATCGATTTCATCCTCCATATCTACTGGATCTTCATCTGAGGCAATGAGGACATCCATTAAGCCCTCAAGTCTCTCGCGAATTTCTGATCGCTCATCCGAAGTTGCTGCACGCTCTGCGTCAAGCTCGTCACGAAGGTCACTATTACGATCTTCAAGATCTTGAATCTGTGCATCGCGTTGCAGTAGGTCACTGTTGAGCCGGGCAACTTCAGCCTCAAGTTCCAACTTTTCTGTTCTCAATTGTTGAACGGTTGAAATCGCAAGTTCAACACGTTCTTCCAGCAGCGATACAATGCTTTGTTCTAATGCGTCAGACATATTAATTCCTCCAAAGTGGTATGTTTATTAATTCGCGGTGGATTTACGATGCGCCACCCCAGTAATAACACTTGTTTCAATCAGCGATAGGTGCTCAGCGTCCGCCCAATCTGGACATTCATGGACGTAATGGAAAAGGTACTGCTGCGCGTACCCCACGCGATCCCCGAAATAGGCGTGCGCAAACTCGCGTATCTCACGATACGTAGCACGCCGACGCAAATAAAGTGTCTCAAAGATTCGTTTTATCCAAACATCAATCGGTAGTGCCCCAAGATGTCCAAGCGAAAATAGACAGATACAATCGGCGACCTTCTCACCTATACCTTTTCGGCGCATCAATTCACGCTTTGCCTCAGGATACGGCATCTCCTTCACCGCCACGAGCGAAAATTCACCACTCACAACTGCTTGCGCAGCATCTCGAAGATAACTTGCTCGATAACCGACACCACAAGCGAGAAGTTCATCCTCTGTTGTAGTGGCAATCGCCTCTGGACTCGGGAAACTATAGTCCACGTAACCCGCAAACGCCAACCGTTCACCAAAACGCTTGGAGAGTCGGCGGATAATCCCACGAATCCGGGATACATTGTTGTTCTGAGATAGAATAAACGATGCCACCGTTTCCCAGAGTTCTTGGTTGAGAATACGCATCCCCCAAAGTTTCTCAATTGTTCGATGCATATAGGCATCATTGCTTACTTCAGTAAGGATCTTTGAAACATTGCGTCCAAGGTCAAGATAGTGTTGGAGAAATGGTACGAAAGTAGTTTTATCCTCGGTGGCAGAACTCTCAACACACAAGGTAGTTCCTACTTGACAAATTTTGAGGATGCGACCTTCCACGACACCGTAATAGGCATCATCTATTCGGTTCCATCGAAACGACTGTCCCGATTCTAAGGTATATTTCAAATTAAAATCTGTTGCATCCCGAATCTGCATCGTGTGTTTGCTGAGTTTTTGATAAGGACACGCAAGCGACGCCCTTGATTTTTGCTAATCTAGTATATAGCAAATTCCAAAAATTAGCAAATTTTTATTCTCGATCTCCAAAATCTACTTTATTTTCAGCGATCTGATTTGACATACGCCCCGTTTGCGTGTATAATATTAACACCTTTATCTATAAAGCATAGAAGCCGAATTTGGTCTGAGGATAGACCAAATTCATTCCTTGTATTACATTCGGGAGATACCTTTAAAACATGATTATCTTTCTACGCGAAAAATTTATTGCACAACTCTTTATGTGGATAATCGCCATTGTGTTCCTTGTCGGGACAGTGTTCCTCTACAGCAATACGCGGGGCGGAGGTGAAGGTCCTGAAGGGGAAGTCGTTCTCAGGATTAATAACACAGAAGTCAAACGCGGAGAATTTGAAAGTGCTGTCGCCAATGCCTTAGAATCTCAAAGACGAGACCAGAGGTTCGGCACGCCTGATCGAGAGGAAACCCAAAAATCGGTAATCGACCGTTGGGTGCAACAAACCATTCTTGGAAGTGTAGATATTGGTTATGCTGAAATAGAACGCTACATCCGAAGTGACACAAGCCGAGTCGAGCAGTACAATCTTTATCAACAATTCGGGGCAGTAGACCTCTATACAGAGAATGTTCGTTTGCAACTCAGTTCCACTGCACTGCGAGATAGCATTCAATCGCTTGAGTTGGTAACCGATACGGAAGCAGAGCAAGCATATCGGCTTGAATCGGATAAGGCAAAACTTAAATTTATTGAATTTAAGCATGGCGATTATACCGCAGCAACTGAAGTAGATGAAGCAGAAGCAGAGGCGTACTTTGAGGAGAATCGGGATAACTATAAATCGGAAGAACAGGTGAATGTGAAATTTATCAGGGTGAATCCTGCCGATCTCGTTTCAGACGAAGAGATAACTACGTATTATGAGGAAAACAAAGCGGAATTTACGGTACCAGAAGTCGTGAAAGCACGCCATATCTTGAAACAGTTTCCTGACAACGCAACCGATGAACAAAAGGCAGAAATCAAAACTGCTGCAGAGGAGCTCCTTAAAACCCTCAATGCAGAACTCACCGCAGGCGCGGATTTTGCAGAACTCGCGACGACGCATTCAGAGGGACCTTCCAGTGCCCAAGGCGGAGCATTGAGAGGCAGAAACCCAAAACTTCCACCCGGTGACTACTTCGCACGTGGTGACATGGTCAAACCTTTTGAGGAAACAGCCTTCGATGTCTTGGAACCAGGAGAAGTCAGCGATTTAGTCGAAACACAATTTGGGTTTCACATCATCAAGTTGGAGGAAAAGAGAGCACCAGAAGTTCAACCTTTCGACCAGGTCCAATACGAAATCCGCCAAAAACTCGTTCAAGTCAGCGGCGTTGATGAGGCAAAGAAGGTTGCCTCTGATCTTCTCTATGAAATTGAAATTCAGGACTATGAAGCGGCTCTTGCGCTTGAAAGATATCAGGAACTTTCCCTCATCGCGCTGGAAACGGGGTTCTTCAGCCGTGATGTTACAACTATCCCACAGATTGGCGCACGATGGGGTTATCAAGGATTAATCGAAGAAATCTTTGATATGGAAGTGAATGTAATAAAAGTTATTGAGGCAAAAAGATCGGATGGGGAACGCGTGGAAGCCTATTTTATCGCCACCGTTCTTGAGAAAAAACCGGCGAATATTCCACCTTTTTCGGAAATCAGACCACAAGTCTTCAGTGATCTAAAGACAGAAAAGTCCAAAGAGCGTGCCTTTACGGATGCACAAAACCTCTTCAATAAACGGGCAGACACTACATCCTTGGATGCCTTATTGGAGAAGTATGATGTTCCTGAAGGCTTAGCGACAGACAGGCTTTCTGTCCAAGAAAGCAACTTATTCGCACTCAGTCCAAACAGTGATTACATTGCCGGTATGGGAAGTTCGGCTGAAACTATGTTTGCCGCATTTCAGATGAAGGTTGATGAGATTGCTGGTCCCTTCAGAGGGAACAACGCTGTCTATATTGTTCATCTCGTTGAACGGGAAGAACCTAACATTGAAACCTTCCAAATGGATCCCGCTGAAAAAGCTCGGCATCGTCAAGCCCTCATTCAAGCAAAAAAACGGGAAACGTATTTGAATTGGTTTGCCGCACGCAAAAAGGCGAGTGAACTCTGGATCCATCCAGATTATCGTTAATTCAGGAGCTCGTAGAAGAAGTTGCGACGTTTGGGAGTGTAACCCAGCTCGGCTATAGTACGTTCGATCTCCTCAATCGGCATGCAATAGACCGTTCCAGCCTTGCTGACGACGTTCTCCTCTATCATCGTCCCGCCCATATCATTTGCACCGAATTTAAGCGACAATTGTCCGATCTTCGGACCTTGGGTTACCCATGAAGATTGAAAGTTGTCGAAATTATCCAAGAACAATCGCGAAATAGCAAGCGTTTTGAGATATTCAAAACTTCCTGCCGGCGGTATATGGTCCATACGGGTATTAGCCGGTTGTAGCGACCAGCAAATAAACGCTGTGAATCCGCCTGTCTCATCTTGCAAATCACGCAACCTGACGAGGTGCTCAACACGTTCGGCGTAACTTTCTACATGCCCATACATCATCGTCGCACTCGACTTGAGTCCAACCAAGTGTCCCTGACGCATGACCTCCAGCCATTCATCAGCAGTGCACTTCTTAGGACTAATCTCATTGCGGGCATGGTCAGTGAGGATCTCTGCACCGCCGCCAGGGATAGAATCAAGCCCAGCGTCTCGCAACCGGATAAGCATCTCTCGCAACGACATGCGGTTTATCTTGGCAAACCAGTCCAACTCTGGGGGAGAAAACCCATGGATATGAATCGGGTAATTTGCTTTGATCCAACGGAGCAGATCTTCGTACCAGTCAAGTTTGAGTTTCGGATGCAATCCACCTTGCATGAGAATTAACTCACCGCCAAGGTCGAGTGTTTCCTGTATCTTTTTCCCCAGTTCTTCCCGCTCCATAACATAAGCGTCAGGATCTTGACGATGACGATAGAAAGCACAAAAATCACAGTCAACATAACACCAATTGGTATAGTTGATGTTTCGGTCAACAATGTAAGTGACGTAGCCTTCCGGATGTTTGTGTTGACGGACAATATCCGCGGCATGCCCGAGAGCAAGTAGATCGTGGCTTTTGAAAAGCGTCAGGCAGTCGTCAAAGTCTAACCGTTCTCCCGTAAGCGACTTCTCAAGAATAGGTTGGATGTTTGTATCCATTTACAAATTTCCTCGGTGTAATTCATGAAAGCATATTGGTGCTGAATCTAATATTCCAATTCTAACATTTTAGAACCGATTTGTCAACTCTTCTGCCATTTTAATTTGACTTTTGGACGGAATTTAGGTATAATTATATACGCTTAATCTAAATCTGTATCTAATGAGGAGAAACAAAATGAGCGAAGTGGTTTACAACGAGGACTTAGTGAAACGCGTAGCAAATAAATACCTGGCAGTGAATGTTGCCGCAAAGCGTGCCAGAGATATAAATGCAGACGGTTTACCTATCGCGCCTTCAAGCACTGCAGATAAGAAAAAGAAACCTGTCGCCGTGGCAACACAAGAATTGGTTGAAGGTAAACTTCACTTTGAAAGAAGCGAAGTCAAAGCACCGGCTCAAAATACACCGTCTATTTTTACCGACTCGCAAGATTCAGAAGACGGAAGTGATATATTCGGTGAAGAACTCCTTGAACGCGAGGTCGATGCTGAGCCAGAGGAGCGCGAGGAAGGCCTGTAAATCTCGTCAGTGGCGGAGATTGCTCCTACCCAAACAACCTCTCACTAAAAAAATCCAAAATCACTTGACAATTACCAATAAAGTGGGTATAATTAAAAATGCTGCTGACGTGGCTCAATGGTAGAGCAAGTGATTTGTAATCACTAGGTTGGAGGTTCGATTCCTCTCGTCAGCTTTTTTAATGGGGGTATGCTAGAGCGGTCAAATAGGGCAGACTGTAAATCTGTTGGCTATGCCTACGGTGGTTCGAATCCATCTGCCCCCATCTGCTTTTGTAGGAAGCAGTATCGCAGCGAGATATGAGCAAGGGACAAGGCTACGGAGCAGCTTACAGATTTTTCATACTACTAAAGTGTATTCGCTGTAGATTCCAAATTACCATGCCTCAGTAGTATGACAGTTCCCCTTGTAGTATGCGGGAGTAGCTCAGCTGGTAGAGCATTGGCCTTCCAAGCCATGTGTCGCGGGTTCGATTCCCGTCTCCCGCTTGTTGACGTGTTTTATCTTTGCCGATGTAGCTCAGTCGGTAGAGCGCGTCCTTGGTAAGGACGAGGTCACCGGTTCAATCCCGGTCATCGGCTCCACTTATTGAAAATAGAGTACTTATTATGCCCAGAGACATTGTGATATTAGCATGTGATGCATGTAGTCAGCGGAATTATGTGACGACCCGGAACCGCCGGACAAACCAAAACCGGTACGAACGGAAAAAATACTGTCGATTCTGTCGAAAGCATACATCCCACAAGGAAACGCGATAACTTTTAAGTAGGGGACGCCGATAATACCTCTCTAACCGTTAAATATAGGTGTTAGGGGTGTTAGGGGTGCGATCTCCTACGCGGGACTTGCAGGCCAGTAGCTCCAACGGCTAGAGCGTCGGTCTCCAAAACCGAATGTTGGGGGTTCGAATCCCTCCTGGCCTGCCTTTTAATCTTACTTATGATAGCTCGTTTCAAAAATTACATTCAGGGAATTAATCAAGAATGGCAGAGAGTGTCTAAACCGGATGCCAAAGAAGTCCAAGGTAGCACTATTACTGTTATTGTCGCTTCCGCCGTGTTAGGACTTTTCATCGGCTTGGTTGATGGCAACTCCGCTTTTCCAGACTGGAACAACCCGCTGGGTTGGATCTTTCTGGCCGCGCTCCCAATTCTTGTTTTCTTTATTGTCCGAAGTTGGGAAAATCAGCCACAAAGTAGTAGAGAAGCCGAATCGTCTGATGGGAATGATGGAAGTCGAAAAGTGATAGCGGCAGCAGTAGCTTGTATCCCTTTAATTGCTGTGCTTGTCAGCCAATATGTCCTAAATAATTCCCTTGAAGGGTTCGGTATGGCTTTTCTCAGAACCCTCTTTATTCGTTAACGATAATTTGCATACACTGGTGAATCGGAATATGGATGGATACTGGTACGTCGTTCAAATATACACTGGACATGAGAAAAAGGTTAAACTCAACCTCGACAACATGATCACGAGGGAAGAGTTACAGGAAGAAATTCTGCAAGTTAATGTTCCAGAGACTGAGGTTGTGGAGATTAAAGACAGTCAACGGAAAGTTAGCCTCCGACCTTCTTATCCGGGGTACGTCCTTGTGAATACCACTCATGAACTCGGTCCACATGTCGACAATCCGATTGGGCAAAGGAGTTGGACGCTTATACAAGAGACACCGGGAGTCATGAACTTCTTAGGGCCCACCTCACATCCGTCGCCCCTGAGTCCTACTGATGTCGAAGCGATGCTCCAGATGTCAACCGAGGAAGAGGAAACTCTACCAGTACCCGCAATGGAATATGAAATAGGTGATAAGGTCAAGGTGATAAACGGTCCGTTTAGTGGATTCCCCGGCGAAATTGAGGAAATTGACATGGAACACCAACGGTTACGACTCAGCATTTCGATGTTCGGTCGCTCCACCTCCGTTGACTTGGGCTTACTCGAAGTGGAAGAGTTGAATTGAATTCAGACGACCTTGTGTAAATAAAGAACCATCATTGTGAGCTCGCACCCCCTTACTGTAAAATGTGCTTCGGACGCTCACAACCCAAAATAGGAAAGAGCAATGGCAAAGCAAGTAGCAGGTGAAGTTAAACTCCAGTTAGTATCCGGACAGGCGACGCCACAACCGCCCGTTGGTCCCAGTCTCGCACCGTATATGATTAATCTACAGGAGTTTATCAAATCGTTTAATGCCCAGACCCAGCATCAAACCGGAATGGTAGTGACAACCGTCATTACCTGTTATAGCGATCGATCGTTTAGTTTTGACGTAAAGTCACCACCTGCCGCAGTCTTGCTCAAGTCCGCAGCAAAGATTGCTAAGGGTTCTGGTGAACCCAATCGGAACAAGGTTGCTGCCGTTACAATGGAGCAAATTCGAGAAATCGCACAGACAAAATTACCTGACTTAAATACGACAGATTTAGATGCAGCAATGCGGATGGTAGAAGGAACCGCTCGTAGCATGGGACTAACGATTAATTAGCGGGCTTATCCATCTGATGAAGCAGAGCATTATTGATATACGGATAAGTTCACTTTGAAACGGGGCTATAGAGTTGTGCCCCATGGAGAACAACATGGCGAAAAGAGGGAAGCGATACCGCGGTATCAACGAACACGTAGATAGACTACAGCTTTACACGGTAGACGAGGCTGTCTCGTTGGTCAAAAAAACCGGCAGCGCGAAGTTTGATGAAACCGTGGATTTAGCATCACGTCTCGGTGTAGATGCCCGACAGTCAGACCAGAATATTCGGGGCACTGTCGCACTACCACACGGAACAGGAAAATCTGTCCGTGTTGTCGTCTTCGCCCAGGGTGATCTCGCACGGCAAGCCGAAGAAGCCGGGGCGGATTTCGTTGGAACAGACGAGCTTGTTGATAAAATTGTTGACGGATGGCTCGATTTTGATGCAACAATCGCAACACCGGATCTGATGCGGAGTATCATGCCTAAACTCGGACGAGTTCTTGGACCACGAGGCTTGATGCCTAACGCTAAAGCAGGTACCGTTACAACAGATGTTACCGAAACCATCCAAAGTATAAAAGCGGGGCAAATCGAATATCGAGTAGAACGCTCCTCTGGGGTCGTTCAGGTCCCAATCGGCAAGGTTTCTTTTGAGGAAGAAAGTATTAAACAGAACCTTAACGCAGTGATGGGCGCACTTGTTGCCGCTCGTCCGTCCGCGGTGAAAGGTCGGTACATTCGGAGCGTTGCTATATCAGCAACAATGGGGACTGGTATCCGGATAGATCCACAGCAATTTGCATAATTCGTATAGGATACGATATGGAATAGTTTTACAACTGAATAGAGTCGTAGAACGTAGGTGCCATTGGCTTAATTGCCTACCGAGGCTTGAATGGAACAGAAAGAGTGATGTACGATTGATGCATCTCCAAAATCTCGCTGTTCGCTCCTCTTTGGAATGTGAGCCTCCAGGTACCTGGGGGCTTTTTGCATGCAATCGTATACCTAATTAACAGGTTTATAGACAAACCGAGGTCCCGCGCCATGGTACTATACAACCTACATAGAAAGGAACTGAAACATGCCGAATCAGGCAAATGTTCAGCAAACAGAACAAATTCGTGAGATTTTTGACAATGCCGATGTTGTTCTGCTAACAGACTTTCAGGGGCTTACTGTCGCAGAAATTAACGAACTGCGCAACCAGCTCCGAGCCGCTGATATCGGCTATAAGGTCTGTAAGAATACACTCATAAACGTCGTCGCTCAAGAAAGAGGTATTGATGGCTTGGCACCTTATCTGAAAGGCAATACAGCCCTCGCTACTGGTACAGATCCGGCGACATCTTCAAAAATCTTGCTCGAATTTGGAGAAGCACACGAAAACTTTAAGGTTAAAGGTGGCATTCTTGGAACACAAATAATCGATGCAACAGGCGTTGAAGCCCTGAAAGATATGCCATCGCGAGATGTCCTGATTGCCCGCACCGTCGGGATGATCGGCGCACCTCTCACCGGACTTGTCAACACCTTACATCAGGGGTCACCGATTACAGGAATGGTGAACGTACTCAGTGGAACGATACGTCAGGTAACCTCTGTACTGACACAGGTTGCCGACCAAAAGAAAGAGGCGGAAGACGCCTAACACAAAGCGCATACCACGCTTATATCAATATCGCAGGGTAAACCCTTGTACGACTTGATTAAGAAATCTCTTATCAAGTTAATTTGATACTACCTATAGAGAGGATACAAACATGGCCGCAGATTTGGAAAAATTGATTGACGAAATTAGCAATATGACCGTTCTGGAACTTTCTGAACTCGTCAAAGCCTTAGAGGATAAATTCGGAGTCAGTGCATCAGCCGCACCGGCAATCGCTATGCCTGGGATGATGCCAGCAGCCCCTGCTGCAGATGGAGAAGAAGCCGCCGAAGCTGAAGAGAAAACAGAATTCGACGTTCAGCTCAAAGACTTTGGTGCCAAAAAGATTCCTGTTATCAAAGAGGTTCGCGCGATTACTGGGCTTGGATTGAAGGAAGCGAAAGAGAAAGTCGAATCCGCACCCGTCGTCATTCAAGAAGGCATTGCCAAAGAGGATGCCGAGAAAACGAAAGAACAACTCGAAGCTCTCGGCGCCGAAGTCGAAATTATATAGACGGAAGCACACCGTCTTACATTACAAACCGCGCGTATTTAAACCGCGCACGATAGGTAGACCCATTATGGTTCTTGACATAGCGATGCCCCAATTCATCGCTGCTCGGCGAACTATAATGGGTTGCCATTTTTTGACGAAACTGAGTCATTTAATCAGGGACTTCCGAACGTGCTATAAATAGCACTACTACAAGCGGGAACCCTGTTCGTAGTAGGGCGATTCATCGCCCGTCAATTACCCAATTTGTTTCTTTATCTTCATTAGGAATAGGTCCTTCATTGGATGTTTAGTATCCTTGATGTCTTTTATCTTGTTTTCAGTCAACTCGCAGTGGGTGGATTTGCCCTCCTCCTCTTAGTCCCAAAAAGATTAGTGGGTGCGAATTTCTACCGTTTGATGGGTAGCATCTATCTACTCGTAGGCGGGTTATCACGGTGCGCAAATCTTGCGCTCCATCAGCAACCTGTTACATTTCGCAACTTCTTCGGGGCTTGGCAGAATCCTGAATCCATTTCTGTCATCTGTTTCGTTCTCATTGTCCTTATCTATACACTAAGTTGGTGGTTCAAAACACCACTCCTTACACGACTCCTCTTTTTTGCTGGTTTTATTTCCGGTGTGACGTGGTTGATTTTGAGTGCTGGGCGGTATTTTCAAGTCGTACAACTTCCCGGTGAAATGTTCTTATTACCCCTTCAGTTCCTGATCGCCGCCGCGCTCCTCGGGGCAGTCCACAGCGGGATGTGGTTTGGTCATTGGTACCTCGTGGTGCCTGATTTACCGGTGGTCTACCTGAAACGGTTTAATACCGTCCTGCTCTGTACACTTTCCGGTGTGGCACTCCTGCTCTGCCTGAACCTCTTTTTTAGACAGCAATCCACAGATACCGTCTCCTTTAACCTTTTCTATCAAATCATCTTCAGCATGCGGGTCCTTATAGGTATCGGTGGCACCTTGTTCCTCTACTTCATTACATGGGACTGCTTACGTCCGAAATCTGTCGCCCGCGATGTACTCGGCGCGACACGCGCTGCGACCGGTTTCCTCTTTATCGCCATCATCACAGTGCTTCTCGGCGAGTTCTGCAGTCGATTGTTATTTCTGGAAATGCGATTTATATTCTGAGTTAGGACTTACGCACTTCCTTGGTAGGTGCGGTTTCCTAACCGCACCGAATACGTCCTGAATAGATGAGATTTACTGATTTTGCGTAAGTCTTGAGTCTAAAACGACTTCGTTCCTTCGCAAGGAAAAATTAAAAATTGTAATTTAGATTTTAGGTATGCTAAAATAACTACATTCATCACAGACTTAAGGAGGCGGATAATGAAATCCCAAATTTTCTATGAACCCGAATCAATGAGCCTTGAAGATCGACCCGTACCAGCAGCCGGTGACAACGACCTGCTCGTCCAAGTCCGTTCGGTGGGTATCTGTGGTTCGGACGTAGCATATTATTTTGGCAATAGTTCGCTTGAAACTGGCGACGGAAAAGGACCACTTATCCTTGGACACGAATTTACGGGTGAAGTCGTCGAAGTTGGCGACGAAGCAGGAAAAACAGGTGGATTCAAAGTAGGAGACCGGGTTGTCGTCAATCCTGTTCAATCAAATCCAGATTCCTTCTGGAGTCAGAAGGGATTGTCCAACTTATGTCCCGAAAAACGTGTCTTAGGTGTGGGCGTTGATGGGGGGTTTGCGGAGTACGCAGTCTCAGATTATCGTTGGACAGTCAAATTACCCGACAACGTGACCTATGACCAAGGGGCACTCACTGAACCACTCGCATGTGGACTTTATGCAGTCAACAATCTCAATGCCGAAGAAGGGCAAACTGCTGTTGTCTTCGGACCCGGACCCATCGGCTTGATGATGGTGCAAGTCCTGAAAAGTCGCGGCTTGAAAAACGTTCTGCTTGTTGGAACCCGTGATTATCGCTTAGACTGTGGCAAGGATCTCGGTGCTGACGGAGTCGTCAACGTTAGTGATACCAACTCTCCGCATTATGTCGAAGACTTGGGTGCTATGATTCAGGAACTCAACGACGGCGAATTGGCAGATCGTGCAATTACTGCGACCAGCTCGCTCGACGCGATTCACACTGCCTTAGAAGTTACAGGCAGACATGCCACTGTCGTTATCTTTGGACTCCCCGGCGATACAGATGTAATGCAGGTTCCCATCCTTGATACGATCCTTATGGATAAAACCATTCGGTTCTCTTGGCTGGCACCCGACACGTGGGAAGAAGCAGTACAGCTTATTTCGAGTGGCGATGTCAACATGGACAAAATCATCAGCCATGAGTTCTCACTCGAATCACTTGTTGAGGGGATAACAAAGGTACGCAATCGCGAAGACGGTTGTACGAAGGGTTTGATAAAAGTTTCTGATTAATCTACAAATAACATGGGCATCCCATTTTTCATCCTTTTTGTCCTTTCAATCGCTTTCTTATCTCTTGGGGTAACTGGGTGGGGTGGCTTCGTTTCGGTGGAATGGCCTCAGCAGGACGCCTCCGACGCAAAGGGCAACACTGTTGCTGTCACCCCTTACCTGAGTTTTCAACCAAACTACTGGGCAATTGCACAGTGTGTCGCAGGGTTTTTCCTGTTTTTAGCGAGTCTCTATTTTATGGGATTTTTTCTTTACCTTGAGGAACGAGAAAGCGGCAGGATCATGAAAAACGTTAAAAGTTTTGCCAAACTACGGCAATTTCTTGAACGACACCAAAAAGGGGACCTCACACAATGAAATTTCTTACAAGATTCCTTGCTAACAAAGCGAATCAGTATTGGATGCTGATAGGTTTCGGGTTTGCGTTCCTCTTAAAAATGCGCTAAAGAGGTAATTTTGACCCGTATGAAACGACAATTAAAAAATGACTTACTTCTTCGCGCAGCGAGATGCCAACCGGTAGAACGCGTCCCAGTGTGGATGATGCGACAAGCAGGCAGGTCAGATCCCGTTTATCGGCAGATTCGACGTGAGCTTAACCTCCCATTGGAACGACTCTTCCGGACCTGCCCCGCACCGATGTCTCAAACAGAAGTCGAATCAGCGGTCAAAATATCACTTCTGCCCAAACGTATTGGTGTTGATGCCGTCATTGTTTATAAGGACATTCTTACTCCTCTTGCACCTATGGGGGCACATTTTCGATTCGATCCAGGACCCATTTTAAACCCATCTATCCGCACGCAAGCACAAGTAGACGCACTCCGACCTGTCGATGAACCCTCTACACAATTAGCATTCACAGGAAGTGTCATTCGCAAACTACGCGAAACCTTGAACGAGGAACTACCCCTCATCGGTTTCGCTGGGGCGCCTTTGACGCTCGCTTTTTTTCTCATCGCAGGGGAAAGCCCGATCAAACGGGGTTCAGGAGTATCTGAAAAAGCAGCCTCTGTCTTCCGAATGATAGAAGAAGCACCAGAACTCTTACATCGCCTACTAAACAAATTAACCGAAATGACTATTAACTACTTGAACTACCAAATCAGCGAGGGTATTCAAATAGTGCAACTTTTCGAGTCCATCGCCGATGTCTTACCGAGGCGAATATATGAAGAGTTTGCTTTTCCTTATCATCAACAAATCTTTGCCGAACTCAATCCAGAGGCGCCAGGAATCCTGTTCGCAAAAGAGTGCAACTATGTGGATTTAATGCATCAGAGCGGGG
The DNA here is from genome assembly GCA_965232545.1 of Candidatus Poribacteria bacterium. Lineage (GTDB taxonomy): Bacteria > Poribacteria > WGA-4E > WGA-4E > WGA-3G > WGA-3G. The sequence goes on along the minus strand of OZ246979.1, from coordinate 3,158,262 downwards.
CAAAGGTCCTCAGTGTTGGGAAATGCGTAGATCTTGGCAAAGCCAAGGCAGACACAAATGGTGCTGTTGCCTTCCAAGGAAACGTCGATAACGACATCCTTCGTGATGGTACACCTGCCGATATAACAACAGCCGTTGAGACCTGTCTAAAGCAAGGCGGAAAAACTGGACATATTTTGAACTTGAGCCACGGTCTGCACAGAGATACGCCATTTGAAAATGTTAAGCATTTCGTACGCAGCGCAAAAACACTATAGGAAAATTGATGAGAAATATCCTCGAAAATCCCTTTGCACCACGACAATACGGACAACTCGTTAAAGTGACAGAACGAGTATATCTCTTTCGTAATATTGTAAATTCTTCTATTCTCATTGGAGATAAAGGGGTTGCGGTAATTGATACACAGGTAAACCAAATGATGGCACGGCGGTTGCGTAACGCAATCCGTACCATTACGGATAAACCAATACTGTATGCAATTAACACTCATTACCACTGGGATCATACCAATGGAAACACTGTTTTTCATGAAGTTGGGGCAACCGTTGTCGCTCGCGAGATGACCAAAGATTTTATGGTGAATAGGTCCCCGCGGCAGGAAGCATTCCTGCGTTCGCGCGGCTTCACTCTTGGCGACCCACCCTTTCTACCACAACAGACGTTCACACACGAAACCGAACTCGATTTGGGTAATCAACCGCTACACCTCGTTCACTTGGGAAAGGCAGAAACGGATGATGCCACTGCCATCAGGATCCCAGCGGAAGATTGTATCGTCTCTGGCGATACCGTTATGACAGGGAGTTTCCCCATCTTTGGACAGCCTGTTATGAATGAAGGACTCATGGCGAACCACGATTGGATCAACACAATTAAGGAACTCCGGACTTATGAACCTAAATCTGTCTTACCGGGACATGGACCCTTAGCACGTGATGCCGAAATTGAGCTCTTGCTTGAGATTGAGTCCTATTTCCTAACAGAAGTCCGAAAACGTGTTGAACAAGGCATGTCCTTAAACACACTGCTCACCGAAATGGAAGCCAACTTACCCGATTGGATTCGTTCTATTGCTGAGGTGTGGGGAACACCTCGTTACGCAATTTTAAGAGTATATCGTGGATTAATCGACGATCCAGAGCCGGGTTGGCAACACCTGAAACCTTCGGTTATTCCGACTGCAGATACTGAAAAACTTCACCAAAAAATACACACACTTGAAGACTTTCAGTCTTACCGAGAAACCGCCGAAGAGGTCGCGGAAGGCAATGACTTTGGTTTAGCAATTGCCATTTTGAAAACCGCAACCGAAAAATATTCGAATCTGCCTGACGCGTGGACAGCATACGCAGATTTGCTCACACAAGCGTCCCGCACGGTGTCAAGTGTCCTCGAGAAGGGAGACTTCTTCGTCGAAGCTAAAAGAGCACTCAATATTGCCCTTGAATTGGACCCTGATCACGCACCAGCATATTTGTTGCGTGGCTACAGCCACATTCTCTCTGCCTATCGCAATGGCGATGAAACAAAAACAGGACTGGAATCCGTCTATAAAGCACTCGTTATCGGAATTCAGGGGACGCAACTCGCACAGGCATACTTCTGTATCGGACTCGCACATCGCACAAATGGGGACGAGACACTCGCGCTTGAGGCTTTCGCGAAGGCGATCGCTGCTGACGCAAGGTATATGCCAGCACAGTTAGCGAATATGGCATAGGAGGAAAAATGAAATACGATAGCGTCTTACTCGTGGCATTCGGTGGACCAACACCCGGATGCTGTCAAAAATACAATAAAGACATCTGTCCCGGTGAAGCCTACTGTTTTGTCGAAGGAATTGCCGGGGCAGCTGAATCTCAAAAAGAACGCGTAAAAGACATCTCAGCCCACTACGTAAAATTGGGCGGATTTTCGCCATTCAACGAATTGACTTTCAAACAAGCCGATGTCTTAGAAACCGCACTGCAAGCCCGCGATCTACCACTTCCTGTTTACACTGGATTCAGGCATTGGAATCCTTATTTAAAAGAGGTCATCGCGGAAATGGCACAAAAGGGACACCGCAAAATACTCGGCATTATCATGGCACCTCACCAATCTGCAGTCAGTTGGGAGTGGTACCTACAAACAGTGAAAAAAGGAATCGACGCAGTCGATGGTGAGAAACCGACGGTTGATTATCTCGATCCATGGTACACACACAAAGGTTACGTGGGTGCCGTCGCTGAAATCATCGAAACTGCATGTGGCGACAAGTTAGCACACGCTGAACTTGTTTTCACAGCACACGCAATTCCCCAATCAGCGGCGGATACTTCACCCTATACACAACAATTTGGAAAAACTGGCGAGGCAGTCGCTAAACAAATCGGAAAGACACGGTTCGCTTTAGCATACCAGAGTGAGGTAGAAAACAGCCCGATCCCATGGACACAGCCGGATATTAATGACTGGCTTAAAGCCCGAAAGGAAGAAGGGATTGATACTGTCGTTGCTTCACCGATCGGTTTTCTCTGCGACCATGTTGAGGTGCTCTATGATTTGGACATAGAGGCGGCAGAAACCGCGGAAGCTTGTGGCATCGATTTCATTCGGGCAGGCACGGTCGGTGACCATCCCAAATTCATCAACATGTTAGCAGACTTCGTCTATGAAAAGGCCGCGAAAGAAAAATAAATTAGGACTCACACACTTCGTTGGTGGGTGCGGTTTCCGAACCGCACCGCGCCGATACCTGTAGGGGCAGGTCTTGTGCCTACCCTATCACCCTATCATAGATTATGTCGGAAAACTTGCGTAGAAAACATGCCATTGTTATCGGAGGCGGTATCACAGGTTTAGCCGCCTGCTACCGCTTACAGCGCGAGGCTGCTGCACGCGATATTCCGCTGGACATTACACTCCTTGAGGCGGGTGGACGTGTCGGTGGTGTTATTCAAACCGAACACCGTGATGGGTTTCTCATTGAGCACGGTCCCGATGCTTTTATTTCGACTAAACCAGCCGCAAAGGCATTATGTGAGGAAATTGGTATTGCAGATCAATTCATTGGGACCAACCCAAAGGTCCGCCGGAGTTTTGTCATCCGGAATGGGACGTTGCATCCCGTCCCTGAAGGTTTTTATATGATGGCACCGGGGGCGTTCAAGCCGTTTTTAAAAACGCCGCTCTTCAGTTGGCGAGGGAAACTGCGGATGGCACTCGACCTCGTTATTCCGCGCAGGGGTCGGGACACGGACGAAGCTGTAGCACACTTCGTCAGGCGTCGCCTCGGCACTGAAGCTTTCACACGGATGGCACAACCTATGATAGGGGGCATTTATACCTCAGATGCCGAAAATTTAAGCCTACAGGCAACATTCCCAAGATTCCTGGAAATGGAAAAAGCGCACGGCAGCATTATCAAGGCACTTCGTGCACAGAAAAAGCAAGCCGCCCAAACCAGTCAAGATACAAGCGGGCCTCGCTACAGTCTTTTTCTTTCGTTTAAATCTGGAATGCAGACCCTGATTGATACCCTTACTCAAGCAGTATCCAGCAGTATCAGATTAGATGCGAAAGTAGAACATATTCAACAAGCAAGCGACGGTAATGGGTGGCATGTTTCACTTGCTAACCGAGAAACGCTGAACGCCGAACTTCTTTGCATTGCCCTTCCAGCACCACATACAGCAACACTCATCGGCGACTTATCAACTCCACTTGCCACAAAACTCAACGCGATCCCCTACGCTTCCTCTGCAACAGTCAATTTAGCGTTCCACCGTGAAGATGTCACACATCCATTAGATGGCATGGGATTCGTTGTCCCTGCTACGGAAAACCTATCTCTCATTGGCTGTTCTTTCAGTAGCATTAAATTTGAAAGCCGTGCGCCAGCCGACCATGTTCTGTTGCGCACTTTTGTTGGCGAACCCACGTCGAAAAAAACTGAAATGGAACTCATCGAATTGTGTCAGGCAGATTTAACACCCCTTCTTGGGCTCAAAGATGCCCCACAGTTTGCCATGGTTAGTAAACATTCACAAGCAATGGCACAGTATCAGGTAGGACATCAAGATGTTGTCAGTAGTATAGAGCAGTTCACGAGCAAATTGCGAGGATTAGCACTCGCAGGGAATGGTTACCATGGAGTCGGCATCCCAGATTGTATTCGGAGCGGAGAAGAGGCAGCACTTACACTCTTAGACGCACTATAGGATTCTTTAGTTTTTTTGTAGGAGGGAACTCCGATTCCCGACTTCCCTTTGTAGGAGGGAACTCCGATTCCCGACTTCCTTTGTAGGAGCGAGCACCAGCTCGCGATACTTTATGAGAATGTATCGACGCAGAGTTACCATAAGCTTGGGGCTATTCGGATGTGTATTGGTGACATTAATCGGAAACCTCACACCTCGTGCTGAAGAGGCTACAAATCGCGTGCCAGAAGCATATCAGGGGTTTCAGGAAGGAAAGTGTAAAAGTTGTCACCCCGCAATCTGGAGAGAATGGGAAAATTCGATGCACGCGAAGGCATGGGTTGACGAGATTTATCAGGAGATCGCAGGTCAAATTGAGGGGAGGGAAACGAAATGTGACCAGTGCCATGCCCCTCAACCGATCCTCATCACAGGCATTGGAGAAATGCCGAAACTTAGAAATAAACAACGAGAAGCCGGTGTTTCATGCCTCGTTTGTCATCTCGATACCGAAGGCGCGATGCACGGACCACAAGCGAGCGCAGAAACCTATTTCCACGCGAATGTAACCAATCCTATCTATACCGCACCAACAACGCTCTGTAGTACCTGCCATGGTCAACCGACCGTTCCTGAACACGATCAGGTTTCCAGTTTTCTGGGGAGTAAATTCGCCGACGGAGATAAGAGTTGTGCCACGTGCCACATGCCAGTTGTGAATCGACTCCAAAGCACAGTTAGTTATGAAAGCATCAAAGGTAGAAAGCATACGTGGCGCGGCAGCCGGAGTGTTGCACAACTCAGACGCGCTGCAACGCTTCGACTTGAAATCACACCTGAGAAAGTGAATGTGAAACTACAAAGCAAAACCGGCCATATCTTGCCGGGTGGCACATTGCGCACCATCATTCTTGAAGTAAAACTTCTTTCTCCAAAAGGCACCCAACGGCAAAAAGAGCAAATCTCAATTTCGGATAAGAAGCAGAACCGCCTTCTTCCAAATGAGAAGAAAACTTACAGTTTCGAGACTTTACCCAGGACGACCGGTGACACAGTCACAGTCCGATTGATGTACCAATTGACACCGAAGACACCAGAATCTGAATGGATATTGATGGCGGAAAAAATTCACGTTGTCCATTAACACCGCTTATGTAAATACCCGTGTTTTTCAAAAGGGATGTGGTTCGTAGTCGCGCAATTCATTGCGCTTTGTGTGAGGCCGCCTTAAAACTAAGTGTTCATATTCGGCAACGAATCGAAACCCAGCAACCGTTTTAAAGTCGGTGTTGCGCGTGATATAACGTCATCCGACACCAATTCAAGGTGTGCTTGCTGCGGCTTCAGAATAGAACGACAGAAAAAACCGAGTAACCCAACCCGTGGTTCATTCGTTCTATTTTCTGAAGATCCGTGCCATATTGCTCCGTTGACGATTAAGACGGAGCCACGGGGTCCACAAATCTGTAGCTCATCGTTGTATGCCACACCGGGTTCAGGTAAGGCTTCAAGCCGCCTGTGGCTCCTCGGTACACAACTCGTTGCCCCATTCTCAAGTGTCCAGTCATCTAAGAACCAGACGCTGTTGGCAACCATAGGAAAGTTTGGACGTGGGGTCGGGAGCCCAGATAACGGATAATCAATATGGAGACCGACATCAGGCGCACCCGGATAAAGCACATTTACTGTGAAGGAACTCAGTGTACAATCCGCATCAAGTAAATGCTCCATCGCTGCGAGCATCTTTGGGTGTTGAATAGCCTCTTCAAATATCTCGCCTTTGTCAACGAGATTCCAAACGCGTTGTGCACTGCCGTTTGCAAGATATGAGTGACCTTTACCGGCTTTTTGCTCTGCCGCAGCCAGTGATAAGGAGCGTTCCCGAAGCCGCGTCGTTGTATCTGGAGGTATGAGACTTTCCAGTAGCAAGAAACCGTGCGCGTCCAATTGGTTCTTTTCAGATTCAGTCAAGATAGCCATTTTTTTCTCCGGTGTTATTTTTCTTGACAGTTTAAGCGTTTTTTGGTAATATGTCAAACACATTGTGGATTTCTACGAAGATAGCCAGAAATCTTCGGAGAAATTTGAGATTTTGATTTGACATATTTTGAGAGTTGTGGTATTATTATATAGGCGGACTGCAATTTAATCGATGATATACCGATGCGGCGGGAACAAATTTTTCACCGATTGCACAAAACATCACGTAACTGCAGGACGATTTTGTTTACCGGTTTACCCGTGTAACGTAATCTCTCTGATACTTAACGATTAAATGTTTGCTTAATTTTGCCACTTTATGTTAAAATAATAAGAAAAATTCCCGCAGGGTCAAATCATTAAAAGTCAGATGCCCGCTTCTCATTTGCTTTTGGCCTGTGCCTTATGTGATACTAACCCTATCCTACGGCTACATCGGTATCGGGAAATTATAACGCTCGTTGGTAGGATGTTGATTGGATGGGCAGACATCTACCCCAGTCGTCTTTAGTTGTATTCTCGCTTGCCCATCTAAGAAACTCAGTACTTAGTCTTGCGAGCGCGCAGACTTAACGAGGAGGATGAGTTAATGAAAAAACGAACACTCGTTTGTTTTTTGATTTTTACATTGTGTGTTCTTTATACTTCAATCCCGAACACTGTTTTCGGGCAAGAAGCTTCTCTCGCAGAACAGGTAGCTGCAAAACACAGCGAGACGCTTCAACGTGAGGATATTCAAGCGGTCTTACCAGCGGTTTTGGAAGGGTTAAAAGACCCAAGCATCCAACCCCTTTTGAACCCCGCAACCATTGGTCTTGTCGTTGACAATCCGGATCTCCTAGTACAATTCGTTCCAACCATAGATCCGGCATTCGTAACCCTTCTGAAAGAAGATGCGGGACTCCAAGCACTGCTCAATGATCCATTGGTGCATGCATTGCTTCAAGATCCAGCAGCGATTGATGAACTTGCAGGGTTATTGAATGTTGGCGCACCGGAACCAACGCCAGAACCAACACCTGAGCCTACTCCGGAACCAACGCCAGAACCAACACCTGAGCCTACTCCGGAACCAACACCTGAGCCTACTCCGGAACCAACACCTGAGCCTACTCCGGAACCAACACCTACTCCGGAACCGCCTCCGCCATCAATGGAAGCCCCATCAGCAGATCCATTTGCGCCGATAATGCCCGAAAATGAGGCACTCTTCGGTAAGTCACGTCTCGGTGGTCTCTCTCTAAATACAGCCTCTGGAAAGCGGTTTGTGGACGGGATAATTGCTGCATTAGGAATACCTGTTGAAGCGGAAACCCTCGTGGATTCAATTCTGTCATTGGTGCCAAAGGGTTTTCTCCCCAAAAAGCAGATTCGGCAGATTCTAACTTCTGAGCATCAAGCCATTGCTTTCGCGAATGAAGCAAAACAGTTGGATCCTGAGAACTTCGGAAATGCGATAACGCCGAATTTCACCGATTATGCATACTTAGAGCAAGGCGGTAAATACCTAACCAGAGATAGTTTGCAGGTTTATACGCGTGTTCCATCGGCAAATGTCGGCAGTGTTGCCTTTAGTCTTTCAGGTGAGGGGTCTACCGGTAGAACTATTGAAGGTAAGATGGTCACGCCAGATGAATTCCAAGCGGATACTATCTCTTATACCTTCCGACTGGAAGAAACACTCGCCGCTACAAACCTACCCGCATGGCCCAGTTTAGATACCCAGTTGTTTTCTGGTGTTGTGCTCCGCTATTCACTTGAGGGTTTGAACGGAACGTATTCCGCCATTGATATGCAATCAATGCTTGGCAGAGACGGGTTCGTTTGGGAAGTAGAAATCGGCATTCCACCGGGGACTGGTGTCTACTACTACTTTGAAGTAACACTCGCTGAACCGGTGGAACTCACGACCTTCAGTCGCGAAAAACTTGCTGAGATATCACAGGATCCGCACAATGTGTCTCTTGCAGGGATCTTGGCCGCAACGACGGTACTCCGAATTGAGAGTTGGGCAATGCCTGACCCGCGTAACCTTCAGTTAGCCGATCGCGGTATTATTGGCGCAATATTTACCGATGATGTACGGGCTGAAATGATCGGCATTTTGGGGTCACCCCAAGCCGCTCCTATCATCGCAAAATTCCTAAGCGGCCAACAAGTTACCTTGACTGATGTCCTTGGTATCATTACACCAAAGCAACAACGCAGACTTCAGAATCTATTGCTCCGCAATACGAAGTTACTGATGGAAAATTTCGAGGCTTCATTTGATCCGTTGTTAGCTTCCGTGTTCACAGTGCCACGCATCAATCCAGAAACCGAGTCATTGTGGGTTGCCTCCATTCCAAATCTTGATGATGGTAACTATTACTTAGAGGCTCTGGTAAGCGATGCCGCCGGAAATCCAGTGGATCAGATTCAAGAAACCTTTACCGTTGACACCACCGCCCCACGAGCAGACATCGCGATTATGCCCGGTGATGCAAATACCGCAGTTTACGAGAACAGCGAAGGTATCTACGTTGCTACTGCTCCTAACGCTGGTGCCGCAGTACTCAATGTTACAGGCACACCGAAACCCGCTTACGCAGGTCAAGGTGTCGGTCCAGGCGAAGGATACCTGTTCTACCAAGAGGTTCAACTCGATTCCCATGGCATGCCGACAAGCACATGGATGCCGCTGACAGTTGAATCTACCATGTTGACTTCCAGGATTTGGACATCCGTCCTTGCGCGAAATGGAGACCAGATCGTTTCTTTCCTGAAGCAGAACTTCCCGCAGCTCGTTGGCGGGCTTGACGACGCGTCAATACTGAACCTCGCCATGACTACCAGTCCTGAGGCAATATTGGCATTGGTCTCGCCAGGGACTATCCAAATGTCTGCGAATTCGGTTTTCAAGAGTTTAGGGCTAAAGAACTTCACGCTAACGGATGCCCAAGCTGAAGCAATACACCAAGCCTTAGGTGCCACGATAGACATCGTTGATCGCCTTGTGCCGGTTACCTTTGACGCACCGCACACCGTGATGATGCCCATCCAGGGTGCACATATGCCTCTGATGATTGGTGAATACGGTGTGCGGGCAATGGGGATTGATACCCTCTTCAACGTCGGCTCCTATGCTAAACCCACGCGACTCAGAGTCGTTATGCCAGAAGCTGACAAAGCGAGCGTTACAGCCGCCAGTATCGGCGACCGGAACGGTGATGGCGATGCCGATGAACCCTACGAAAGCGGAACCATCTACTCCAACACCACTGATGGCGTGATGCTAACGCTTGACGTAATGCGTACAGGGCATCCCGCACATATCTGGGCGGAATACATGGACGCAAGCGGTAATTGGCAGCCAATTGGTGAAGCGCGGATGTTCGCTGAAGGCGAAGACGTGTCAACCTTTGAAGTGAGTTGGGATGTCGTCGATTTTGATGCACTCGCAAGTGCAGGTGATTCTGTCATGGTACGTGCTGTGGCAACCAATGCACTTCAAATTCCATACACGTCCGAGGCGTTCTCAATAAACTTGGATGCTGGTGTGCATCCGGTTGACCTTGAAGTTTTGGCACTCGTCCTTGACACCGAATCCATTACGAAAACAAATCCAGATAGTGGCGGTCCACAAGGCACGGTCGTTATCAATGGATATACGCCGCAACGGACATATCCAGAGATGGCTTCCCTTAAGCTGATGATTGACGATGAAGTTGTCGGCACAGCCGATACAGGCGTTCTCGCTACCGCGGAAGAAATAGCGGCGTTAGCGCAGAATACCGACTTCGTCACGGATATCGTTGCGGTTGCAGCGCAAGCAACAGCCATGGATGCGTTATCAGGAAAACCAATTCTCTACCCCACCTACCTGAAATGGTCAGTTGAGGTAGATACAACGGCTCTGGAAGATACCATCACAGCAGAGAGTGCCGCAGCACGCGATGCTTCCAAAGATGACAACCAGTATATGGTCAATGCAACCGCAATTACCAGCGGTGCTGAGGAAGTTCCGGGACGTCCGGGTGCCAAGACCTATCTATCGGTTGACAACGTTGACGATGTCGCCCCACTCGGGCCAACAAACATTGTCGCCGTTGCCGATGTTGCTGGTGCCATTGAGGCAGACGCAGATGGCAACTACACAGTCGGTGGAATCGTTGATGAAACAGTTCCGACACCGATAGCAACGTATACCGTTGAACCGACGGCTGATTCGAGCACGTATGCCTCGATTCAGTTAGTTCAAGTAGATGCCGACGGCAACGAAACCATGATTGATGGTGAAGCCGGAATGTTGGACATTACAACCGATGTCGGAGTGCTTGGAAATGGACCTTACATGATCCACGCGCTCGCAGTTGACGAATTCGGTAATGTGCAAACCGATGAATCGCCGCAAACCACGGTGCATGTGCTAAACTTCCGAGTCGCTGATGTTACAAGGCTGACAGTTACGGCCGTTGACGGTGTGGATGTTCCAAGAACACCACAGGAACCGATTCCGCTTCGAAGTTCACTGACTGTGGGTTTTGATGTTGACAACGGTTCGTTAGATGCTGAAGAACTGAGCGGTTCTGTTGATGGCAGTGAAGTGCCAACCGAAAGTGAGGAAAATCCTGAAAATACCTTCTCACTCAAGGTAGATGTTTCAGGGGTATCCGACGGAATGTATACACCGAATGCTGTCGTTACCAAACGGAATGGTTCGGTGGGTCTCCCATTGAAAGAAATCAACTTGGATAACACGGGTCCGATGGTCGAAATTCAAACACCTTCGGAAGACCATACGGTAGCGAGTTTGCCAACCGTTCACGCAACCTATAACGATGGCGACGGGAGTGGTACTGACAGCACGGGCAAGGAAGTCTTAGCGTGGGCAACCACGGAACTGAATGTCGGTCCAACGGTCGGTATAGCACGCATCCACCCTGAAGCAGGAGATGTTGATGTCGCAGTCGATCAGGATGCCATTGAAACGGATAACGGCACATTGGTCTACACCCGCACTGATAAACTCGGTGGTGGCGCGTATCGCGTAACCGTGCGAGTTGCCGATGTCCTCGGAAACGTCGGTGAGGCTACCCGTGAGTTCGCTATCGAAGGGACTCCGGCAGACACAACGCCACCAGTCATTGCTGAGACGGCTCCGTCTGGAACCATCAACGGTGAAAGTTGGGTAACGCTCTCAGCAGTTGTTAATGATGCGGAATCCAAGGTTATAAGTGTGAAGTTCGGTATAAACGACAAGCCACTTCGTTCTGTGGCACCCGCACAGATCGCTGACGGGCGAGTTCAGGTTGCCGATAGTTTCACAGCAGGAACGCATACCGTCAAGGTCATTGCTATCAGCGAAGGCGGTAAAAGAGAACATTCATGGACCTTCACACTGGTCGTCGATAATGTCGCACCTACGATTACCTCAATTACCCCAACAGGAACTATCCGTGCTGGGCTCCCGGTAATTTCCGCGAGTGCCAATGATGAATCAGGCGTTGATGAAATGGATATCGTCCTGATGGATAGTAATGGTAAAGAGGTGAAAGGGGACACCGAAGATGATGGCGAAGACGATGTCGAAGGTATCACACGCTTAGATTTCATTCCTGAAGAACCTCTTGATGAGGGAACTTACTCGATTGAAGTTCGGGCAACCGATACAATCGGCAACTCCGCTACAGCAAAGGGTGGTTTCACAATTGACTTCGATACTGCCGCTCCGGTTATCACGATGGCATCGCCACAGAGTGAGGCGCGCCTGACTGAACGGCGTCCGCAGATTTCGATAACCTACGCTGATGCTGAATCCGGTGTCGATGTTGATTCTATCCGCTTTGTTCTCGATGACCAGCTGATTAACCTCAAACCGAATCAGAAATCGGCAACGCAGGTGATATATACACCGCCTGCCGAACTCGCTTTCGGGCAACATACCGTTAAACTTGAAGTATCTGACATGGCGCATAAAGAGGGTAACGTTTCTGACAAGAGTACCGGTGCCCGTAAAGCGAACATGGCGGTTCATGAGTTTACCTTCTTTGTTGAAAGCGAGGAAGGCCCAGTATTGGCATCGCGTCCGATTAACGCGCCCAACCCGTTCAAGGACAATACTCGTATTTCCTTCACATTGACTCGACAATCCACAGTGAGCATTGTCATTTATGATATGACGCTCCGTCCGGTTCGAGTCCTTGTGGATAACGAGGTCTGGGATGCAGGCGAGTACGTTCGCAAAGGTGCTATCGGTTGGGACGGAACGTCCACCGCTGGCGAAGACTTAGCTCGAGGCGTTTACTTCTGTGAAATTATAGTCGCAGACGGTTTCGAGCCAGAATATGCCATTCTCAAACTCGCACTGACGCGCTAAGTATACCGCAGTCTGCATATCGGGAATTGGACATCCGTTCAGTTCCCGATGTGGACAGTCTTTTGGAGGATATAATGTTAATGACAAAGCAAATTGCTAAATGGGCTTCCAGACAGGGCCCGAAATTGCTATGTGGTTTAATACCCCTTTTCTTTCTTATCCTAGCGGTGTCACCGGTCAGCTTTGCCGGAGTGGATGCCATGCCACACCTACGGCTTGGTGCCGGGGCACGCTCGATAGGCATGGGTGGTGCCTTCACAGCAATCGCTGATGATGCCACCGCAACCGTTTGGAACCCAGCAGGACTCGGCTCCGCAGCGGATTTAAGTCTCAATTTTTCAACACAGCAACTCGATCTTGACAGAAGCCATAACTTCATCGCATTGACGAAAGCACTCGGTTCAGCCGGATCTATCGGGCTTGCTGTTACAAATGCAGGTGTCAGTGGTATCCAGCAATATGATGCCAATGAACGCTACGGCGGCACATTCAACTATAGTGCAAACGCCTATTCCCTCTCCTACGGCATTGGGTTCGGAAGTTTCGGTATCGGTCTAACAGGTCGCATGTTGGCGGATAACTTTGGCGCAGACGGCGTTGAAAGCCAGAGTGGGTTTGGCGGTGTAGATGTCGGACTCATGGGGCATGCACTGCACATAGATGTCGGCGAAGAAAAGGTCCCGACTTTCCATTACGGACTCGCCGCGAAATACTTGGGGGCAGCCCTCGGTGATGACACCGTCCCGATGGTTATTAGCCTCGGTCTCGCTTATGATCTCTATATGGGTAACGTCGTCACATTCGCAGCCGATCTTGAGCAAGAGATGGTCAACCTTGACGAGAGCGCGACAAGCCTAAGACTTGGTGCTGAATACACCATTGTCACTTACAAATCCACCGCACTTGCTATCCGAGGTGGAGTCAGAGCATCACGCGACACCCAAAATCTCTTTGGCGGATTTGGCGTGAACATCGGCGGCTTGCAGATTGACTATGCTATTCAAGATGGCATGGCAAGCGAAATTAACGGCGTCGGATCGACTCACTTTGCGTCCCTCTCTTATAGATTTTAAAGGAGATAACTGATGAAAATGATAAGAGGCACACTGAAGTTGGCACTGGTTCTGTACATTTGCGCAGCACTTAGTGGCGTTTACGTGTTATCCGCATCCGCGAAGATCACACCCCACGACGGGGATGACGACACTATGCTCATCACTATTGTAAAGGGTGATACGCTCTGGGATCTCTGTCAAGAGCACCTCAAGGACCCACTCCGCTGGCGCGAACTGAGCAAATATAACGACTTCACCAACCCACACCTTATCTATCCCGGCGAAGAATTGCGTATTCCCGTCGCTATGATGAAAGAGGTAAAGAACGTTGCTGAAGAAGAACTTGTCGCTCAGCAGGCTGAACTTGAAAAGTTAATGGCGGAATTAGCCGAATCCGAAGCAACGCGGGATAAGCTCGAAGCAGAAATTAACGGACTTCGCAAGAGTATGGACGAACTCAAGGCACAAATCGAAGCACTTGAGGCAAGCCTAAAATCACAAGAAAAGTTAATGGCTGCTGTAAGTCAATCTGGTGACGCAGTCTCTTCCAGTCTCAAAGAAGCCTTGGCAGCGAACAAAGCGGCTATCATTGACCAGATTGCTCATCTTGACATGCATCTTAAAGAAGCAGCTAAAATGCTTGAAGCACAAAAAATGCAAGCGAAAGCAACCCACGAACTTGTTGAATCGATCGAAGAGAACGTGAAAATGCTTTTGACGAACGTTGAAGCTAATCAAAAGGCAATCAACGAAATCAAGATGATACTTGAGGATGCCAAAGGTGTCCACGAGGAACTCTCCTCATCCAAGCGCGCTTTGGTGTTTCTGACGACTGTGGCAGCAGGTGTCGGCTTGTTTGCTATCAACGCCATTGGTGGACGTAGCGGCGAATAAGCGAAACCCATCACCTTTTAGGCAGGGAAGGTGTTCAAACACCTCCCTGCCTTTTTTATAGAATTCGCTACGCATCGAAGGTCCTGGGTATATGTCATCAAATATCGCTAAATATCCTCAGCCACCCTTCACTCAGGCAATCAAACTTTACGGCGATAGAGCGGGAAGTAAGGGAACCTTTAGATTCGCTGGCCTCGCGTGGATACAAGATACCAAAGTCATCCTTGTACAAGGCGATGCACGAACCCTGAACGGTGCCGCGGAGTGGCGATGTTTTCTACGGCTAACCACACTGGCACATCGACTCAAAAAGCCGGTTGTTTTGTGGAATCTGCCCATTGTACACATCGCTACAGTCCAACGTCGAACCTCGTTAGATTGCGCACAGGCGATTCAGAACGCTGAATTGGAACTGCTGAAATTGCCACATCCTATCATCACGGTTTTCGACGAAGCTTATGACAGTACGTACGCCTATCCTGAACTTATATGGAATGATGGGGTTGTACTCGTAGCGCCGCCGGATGCGCAATTTTCTGAGCACGAGAAGGTGAAAATCGCACAGCGTCCAACGGACATTGAATCCGCAATTTTGGAACTCCTCTGTCAAGTAGAAGCAGTTCCTACCCCAGAATTATTCAAAAATCGGCAAGAATCCTTACGGCTCGCAGCGAAAAGTAGAATGGAACTCTCTTCAAACTCGTCCGACAGTGAGGAGGAATCGCATGTTTGAAGCGAAATTAAAACCTCGACTTGAAATTATCCTGTCTGTCGTGGCAAATAAGATGGTCGCAATCGGTATTACGGCGAATATGGTGACATTCCTTGGGTTCGTCGTGAACCTCATAGCGACCTTTTACTTTGCAACAGGTCGTCTCGTCACCGGTGGGGTCTTGATTCTGTTTGGAGGGAGTTTCGATATGATAGACGGGGCAGTGGCGCGCGCACAGAGAGACCCACGCGCATCGGGCGCGCTCTTGGATTCCGTCATTGATCGATACTCGGAGGGGTTTCTTTTTCTTGGAGCCCTCATCTACTTTTACAGTTTGGAAAGTCTACTCGGAATAGTTCTCGCGTTCAGCGCATGGTTCGGTTCAATACTCGTCAGTTATGTAAGGGCAAGAGCTGAAGGACTTCAGGTAACCTGCAAGGTAGGGCTCATGCAACGGCCGGAACGCATTATCTTACTTGGTGCTGGAACTCTGCTACAAGGTGCACTCTTGCATAAGTTTCCTGTTCTTCAAAGTACAGGAATGATTCTTCTCTGCACGCTCGGTATACTCACACTCACCTCACACATCACCGCTATCCACCGCCTTATCTTTTCATATCAAGAATTAAGTCGCTAACCTCCACTCACACTCAGCCAAATGAGACGGATGGCAAAAGCCAAAACAGCGACAATCAGCACCACTTTAATCCATTTATCGCCTTTTTCGACTGCCCAATGGCTTCCAAGCCAGGCACCACACGCGTTACCAATTGCCAGTGTTGGTCCTAAATACCAATTGACTTTGTCTTTTATGATAAAAATACCGAGTGCGACTACGGTATAAAAGAAGATAACAAAAACTTTAATCGCATTCGTCTGAACTAAGTCTATACCGGTAAGAAGACGTAAAGCAGTGATAACAAGCAAACCTACGCCAGCTTGGATGAAACCACCGTAAATTCCGATAAAAAAGAAAACAACCATTGCGATGACCTTGGAACGCTTGTCTTCGCGCTCGATCCTGTCCTTTAACCGTTCCGTTGGGTTGATCAGTGTTAAAATCAGCATAGTGATCATTACAACAGCAAGGATTAGGTTGAATACTGCGTCCTTGATATCAACCGCAATTATCGCACCTATCACGGCACCAATAACCGCTGGTATGGCGAGTAGGAAACTGTAACCAAAATCAGAGACACCTTTACGGCGAAACCCCATAATCGCACTGAGGTTTTGGCAGAAAATAGCTATTCTATTGGTACCGTTTGCTACTGCAGTGGGGAGTCCAAGGAAAATGAGCACAGGTAGAGCAAGTAGCGAGCCACCGAAAGCTACTGTGTTTAAGAAACCCGCGGCAATACCTGTACCAAACAGCAAGAGCACATGCAAAAGATTGAACTCCATTTTATTCCCTCATTATTTCCGCTTTTTTGATGAATTGGATAGTATCTGGCGATATTTCGCTAAACCGATGAGAGCAAGTGCAACAATATTACCGAAAATAATGGCACTTCCAAACCCTGCAATTACCAAAAAACTACCGATCCGAAGAATCCCATCTCCAAACGGGCACTGCCAGTGTAAAATAAAGATAGCCACGACAGGTATCAGTATGCCGAGCATGAACCCTATTCCGGCAGCGGTACCAGCAACATTCTGAAGTTTTTTCAACATTGGCAGTTGAACTTCAAACATCTCTGTCCTTTCATAGCCATTCCGTTAGGTTAGCCCCAAATACTTATCTCTGCCTTGTACAAGTGCCTCTATCTTTCGATCTACCACGGAGCGTTGGAGCATCCAAAAACCGCAGTCCGGATGCACCCAGCCAATTCGTCCTGTACCCAACATCTTTGCTGCTGTTTCGATACTGGCTGCCACGTCATCCGGGGTCTCGATCGGATTGACTTTCACATCGATCACTCCAATACCGAGGACGATATCTGATGTAACTTCCCTGAGTGCCTCAAGATCTGCCTCAGGACGGTGTTGCAGTTCCAAAACCAAGTGGTCGCACCGAAGCATGTTCAAGAAGTCCACCAGTGCACCCCAGTTCCCTTTTTGGATCACCTGACCGCCATAGTTGCCAAAGCAGAAATGGACTGCTTTCTCCCCACTAAATGCATCGAGGACGATATTAATAGCTTCCGCGGCGCGAGGTCCGTCTTGTGGATTACCCGGTATATTCGCCTCATCAATTTGAAGACAGGCACAATCCAGTTCTCGAACCTGTGTCGCTAACACTTCCGCCAAAGCGGTCAGCAAGGTATCAAAGTCGCCATAGTATTTATCCAACAGCGTCCGCGCGAGCATGTAAGGGCTCGTTACCGTAAATTTAATGTCCTTGCCTGATACACTCACGGCGCGCTCACAATCGGAAACGAGGTTTAACGTGCCTTCTCCCAAGGCAGTCTCAACAACTCCTGCCGGTTTCGCACGAAACGACATCGTCTGCATCTGCCGAAATTCATGCCATTCCTGCCTCCCCACTTCCGCCCTCACACCAGAAAGCGGACGGATAAAATAATCAATCATTCCATTGGTATCTGGATGGTTGGCATCAAAGCGGTAGAGTTCGCCATCCGTCGGCAGGTCAATACCCCCTTGCCGCTGGATGTCTACGACAACCCGCGTCGCATCAAGCAGGGTCTGCTCTGTTGGCATTGACAGTAGCCATGCCGGTACAGGATAAGAACCCACAGTCGTGGTTAAGATTTCTGGTTTTTTTGTTGTGTTTTTCACAGGTTTATTTAATTCCGAACTAACTCAAAGGACTCAAGTTCAAAGACCGTGTCGACAGTCACATCACCTCGAGTCTGTGATTGTGTAAATTTGATAATCCCAACATCCGGGGCAACCCATTTTTTTACGACAGTGATGTCAAGTGGAACATTCTGATTTTCAATGTCAAATCCCCACCGAAAGGATTCCTGTACCTGAAAAACATGTTCAAAAGTTCCAGCCGGCACGGTCACGGTCTCTTCTGAAATCACCTCAAATTCATCGAGTCCACCGCCAATCGGAAAGAGTTCAGGGACTAATTGTGCCTGAAAGTTAACCTCCCAACTATCACCTGGAATAAGTGGGAATTGGTAGAGTGGGAGATATGGCACAAACAGAATCGTATCGCCTGTGCCGGATGTGGTATTCTGCGCGTGCTGTACAATCGCTGAAACCTCACCATTTTCATCAAGACTTGGCCCGAGGTAAGAGTAGTTTACAACGTTCTCTAAACCTTCAGCCTGACTCGATTTCTGGAGGACAAAACTTTCAATGGATTCCCCACCTGCACGTTGAATCTGGATCGTATCCACAATTTCGAAGGTAATCTCAGCACCACTTGTGTCGCGATAATGCCAAACATTCCCTACAGCCAACGGATAATAGTTTCCAGGACGGGTCCGCCACACTTGGATATCAAGTGTACTTCTCGTAGCATTTTCTCCATCGCTTACTGTAACTTCAATCTGGTATCTCCGTTCAACGTCCGGCGCGCGCCAGAGCGCACCAGAGGCGTTCTCCGTTAACTCACCACCCGTAACCGCCCACGTATATGATAGGGAGTGGCCTTCAATATCGCCAGCTTTCAGGCGAATCGGCACCTCTGCCCCTGGCGGAACTATATCCGATTCTGCTTCAAACACCAGAATGTGTGGTGCAACGTTTATACTGCCGGTTTCATCACCACCGCAACCTACCACACTAATACCAATAAGCAAGAACCAGAAAATCTTCCAAGCGTTAACTACGTTTTTAGTTTTCATGGTGTTTTCTCCCCAAATATGACCTTTTTCACACAATCTCCATAAATTTCGGTAGCAGGTTCGCTGGGAAGTGCCATTCGTCAGACAACACCGTTACTTTTTCACACGTCAAGAGGTTTGCCGCGTAAGACTTCACGAGATTGGGTCTCACCGTTCCCCGTCACATTGTAAGCAAACGTGTTCATCAACCGGTCGTTTGTCGAATTATTTGGCGCAGATCCATGAATAATCAGGGCATTAAAAAAGACCCCGTCTCCCGGTTCCATCTCGACAGCAACAGCGTCTTCCCGTTCTTGATAGTGCCCGGGTAGAAACACGCCAAACGTCTGATGTTTCCGTTCATGCTCTTGTAAACCCCAGTTATGGCTACCAGGTACAAACTGAATGCACCCATTCTCAAGGTTCGCCTCGTTGATAGCCAATTGACAATTAATCATAACCGGCTTGTTGTTATCATTTTTCCAATAGGCATAGTCCTGATGCCATGGGATCGCTGTTCCATCGCCACCCGCTTTTGGAAGCAATTTGCTGTGATAGAGCGATATGTTTTCACCCATCATGGCTTCCAATATATCCAACACTTCGTCAGAACGAAGCAGACGGTTCAGTGTCGGGCTTACCAACTCACTGTGCATCAATTGTTTGATACGCGGTGGATGGTCCTCCGAATCGTAGACTTCCCAAGAAATCCCAATGCCATCAGCAGGTTGTTCTGCCATACGATTGTGTATATCTTGAATCTCCTCCTGAATTCGTGCAATGTCTGTTGAAGAGACAAGCCCTTTTTTCAGAAGATAGCCGTTTTCTACGTAAAATTGCTGTTCTTTACTCGTAAGTCCCATACGATTTCTCCTTAGTTCCATTTAGCACACCATAGTTCAGACTTTGGTTCACCAAACTAAATGGTCCCGAATTCGTCTCCTAAATGAATTGTGCTATTAAAGTATACATCAAGTGTTCGGAAAAATCAAAGGGTTTTCATCTGACAGTCTGGTTAAACTCGCTCCGAGAAAAAAAGGTTTACTTCTCTTATGAATCTTGTTAAAATATTAAGAATTGGATTTTGCGTGTAGTAACTTTGAAGGCACTACTACAC
Source organism: Candidatus Poribacteria bacterium (assembly GCA_965232545.1). Lineage (GTDB taxonomy): Bacteria > Poribacteria > WGA-4E > WGA-4E > WGA-3G > WGA-3G. The sequence goes on along the minus strand of OZ246979.1, from coordinate 3,138,222 downwards.
CTTCAAAGTTACCTATTATCGCGCCCTGTAAGTTCTGAGGACAGATCATCAATGGAGTCAACACTGATATGGACTATACACTCGAAAATTGCCAAAAACTTGTAGACGACTGGATTCACACCTTTGGGGTCCGCTATTTTTCGGAGTTAACCAATACGACTATCCTTATGGAAGAGGTCGGCGAATTAGCACGGATTATGGCACGCCAGTATGGGGAACAGAGTTTCAAAGAGAATGAGAAAGACTTAGACCTTGGTGAGGAGATGGCTGATATCCTTTTCGTACTTATCTGTCTCGCGAATCAAACAGGCATCGAACTTGAGGACGCATTCAAAAAGTCAATGGAAAAAAAGACACGCCGAGATAAAGAACGTCACAGTAAAAACCCGAAACTTCTGAAAAACCGAGGATCAGACACCTAACCGCCGAAGGAGGCGGATAATGATACCCTATAGAGGCAACATACTTTTAATCTTAAGCCTACTTTTTATTATAGGTGGATGTGCTATGTTCCCAAAAAGTACATCTACTCCCTTGGTAGTTGATCCACTTGTTGAACGGAATCGCGAGTGGCGTGAACAGGTTGAACTTGGCAATACTGAACTACAACGCAAAAACTTACGAGCCGCGCTTACCGCTTACGAAGCCGCTGTGGCAATTCGTTCGGACGCAAGTGAAGTACAACGCAAAATCGCTGAGATATATTTCCAACTTGAAGAGTATGAAAACGCTCGAGACGCGTTTGTAGCATTTTTGGCACTGGAACCGAAAAATATTACGGCGCTAAACTACGTAGGATACATCTCTGAAAAATTGCATGACTATACAGCCGCCGCTGGATACTACGAACGAGTCCTTGACATTTCAGTGGATAATCTTTACGCCTTGAATCACCTCGGTTTAGCCTACAAGCAGATGCAGCGTTTCGACGAAGCCATTGAAGTGCTCTACAGGGCATTGTCCATTGATCCGAGATGTGAACGCCCCGAAAGCGAAAATTTGCACAATTACTTGGGGTTAATTTACTTAGAGCGCGGTGAAATAGGTGAAGCCATTGCAGAACTACGGGAATCGATTCGGTTATTTCCAAACGATATCTGGGCAAGGGAGCAACTCGCTGCACTTTATGAGAACCAAGAACGTTATTTTGAAGCGCAGCTCCAATACCAGCAGATTTTGGAAATTGATCCAGACAATCTCCTTGCCTTAACACGACTCCAAGTGCTCGCACGACAAGACTTCGGTCCGACGGAGATTGTCGATGTACCGCCCGTTACGCTTCTCGATCCGGATGTTGAGCACATTATCGCGAGTGCCCCAGACGCGAGCGATTATCCTGATGCCGATACCTTAGTGCTCTTCAACCATTTCAGCCATGATATTCTGCCCACAGGGCAGTCCCGTTATACAACACATCAGGTTGTTAAAATCCTCACCGAAAGAGGCATCCAAAAATACGGCGATATTGCCATTCCTTATCAACCCACCGCGCAAAACATCGGTGTTAATATAGCAAGAACAATTACTGCGGACGGCACGGTGCTATATCCGCCCCATGAAGCTTTTAACGATGCAACACCACCTGGATTATTGTCCCAAAATCTCTATTCCGATGCAATGTGGAAGGTCATTTCCATGGTCGGTCTTGCACCAGGAGTCTGCATTGAATATCAGGTAACACTTGAAGATAAAGTCCCTGGAGGCGAGACATGGATTACTGGGGGATACAATTTCCAAGCGACTGAGGCTACCTTTGAGACGAGTTACGCCCTTCAAATACCCGATACGTGGCATCTTCGATGGAAAATAGCTAATACGTCAAACCCAAACGCACAAGAACCTGAGGTGTCCTACACAGAAAACGACACTGTTGTGTATATTTGGAGATACGGCGAAACACCCGCACTGGCAATAGAGGACGGTATGCCACATATTAATGACATCGCTCCACGCTTGCGCTACTCTTCGATTGCCGACTGGAACGATGTTTACTTATGGTATAAAGAACTGGCAAAGGGGAGATACACACCAGATGAGAAGATTCAGGAAAAAGTTCAGCAGTTAACCCAAAATCTGACAACAGAAGAGGCGAAGATACGCGCCATCTACCATTTTGTCGCCGCAAATATCCGTTACGTGGGTATTGAACTTGGGCAGAGTGCCTATCAACCCACATCTGCCACTGAAGTCTTTCAAATGCAATACGGCGACTGTAAGGATAAAACGACACTCCTAATTTCAATGTTAGATCTCGTCGGGATCAAGGCTTATCCTGTTATGATGAGTATCGCACCCTACGAGCGAATTGATACAACACTCCCGGCACTTAGCCAATTTAATCACATGATTGCCGCAATTCCCACCGGATCAAATACCTATATTTGGTTAGATCCCACCTCGGCGACTTGTAGTTACGGAGATCTACCTTATAATGCACAAGGACGCACAGGATTTCTCATTTCCGACACACACGGTGAATTTGTGGAAACACTGGTTTTCCCACCTGAATCCAATAGACTCGTGAGCACGACAGATTTGACCCTAAACAACCGAGGCACTGTAGAAGGGACACTCCATCTTCAGACAAGTGGGCAATATGACCTAAATACGCGGTGGGCATATCAACAGATACAGCCTCGTGCGATGAAATCCACTTTGGCAACTGAACTCAGCCAACAATTTCCCGGTATCCAGATAATATGGCATGAGATGTCAGACCTCAATGACCTCAATGTGCCTGTCGAAATTAGACTCGGTTTTCGTGTTGAGAATTACGCTACACCTTTAAGCAACAACATGTTGATGCCTTTACCAATTGATGAATTTGTGGAGTATGCTAAAGCGTTTGCTGACGACCAACGCCTCTATTCATTGGACTTCGGTTATCCAACGCAAGTTGAGAAGACGATTCGTATTCAAATTCCAGAAGGATGGGGTGCCGCTCTACCGGAAGATAGCTATCACACCATAGAGAGCGCAGAATTGACTCGACAGTATAGACAGGTTGAGAATATCATCACTTATCGACTTATATTTACCCTTAAGGATAAGATACTTCCAGCAGCGGCATATTCGGCGGCAAAATTGCTTTTTACCTCGCTTGCGAGTGAAGATGGCAGTCATTTACTGCTAAATATGGGTAGTTATAGCCGCATGTCAAGCCGATGATAGTTCTCTAACCTTCAGCGTTCTGGATCCTTCTTATTAACCCTTGACGTATTTCCAGCCATCAACCAAAACAGGGATCCCACGAATTAGGCACATGGTAACAACTACAGCAGACAGAATCACGCCTGCCAATTCCAACCCGATAACTAATTCCGGGAAGGCACCTGAGTTTTTGAAGGCAATGACACCGCCAAGATAAAGGAAGGCGAGAGTTTTTGTGATACCGTAGACACTGCGGCTCACTCGTGAACTGGTAAGCGCACGGCTCCATTTCGAAGACATCATCGTGTTTTCACCAAAGGCGGTTTTGCCTTGCGCAAAGGCGGCGCTCCGCAAGCCATCTGTGAAAAAACCGCGGGCAATCACGATAGCTGGAATCCAGAACGGAATCAATCCAACAACGGCGAAGTATACCCAGAAGATACATTCGACAATCCGATCGCCAACGATGTCGAATAACGCACCAAAAGCGGAAGTCTGATTCAGGCGTCGAGCGACGTAACCGTCAACCGCATCGAGAAATAGGATTAGGCCTATGAGTCCGACGAGCAGAATGTCTACATAGACATGAAGTCCAAAAAGGGAGATCACAACAAAAACCAGGATCAGACGGAAGAGTGTAATCAAATTTGCAATCATTTTTTACCTCCGGAAATCTGTGGGCATTTATTCGTCTCTGTGTCTTTTCAGGTTAAATATATTTTTTCAAGTGGCGCTCCTTCAATTAATAGTAACATACCGTATCACCAAAAGCAACACCAATTTTGCAAACGAAAGGGTACTTATTCTATGAATGAAAATAAAAAACCGAACATCGTTCTCATCCTGAACGACGATATGGGTTTCTCTGACTTAGGTTGCTACGGAGGCGAAGTTCACACCCCGAATCTGGATCGACTCGCCACAGGTGGGTTGAGGTTTACACAATTTTACAACACCGCACGTTGTTGTCCATCTCGTGCCTCCATGCTTACTGGGCTACATCCGCACCAAACTGGGGTGGGGCACATGATGGGCGACGATGGATTAGAAGGCTACCGGGGCGACCTGAACGATCGTTGTATCACCATTGCTGATGCCGTCCGTTCAGAGGGTTACGGCACCTATATGAGCGGTAAATGGCATATCTCCCGGCATGCTGGTCCCGATGGACCCAAGCATAGTTGGCCCTGTCAGCGTGGGTTTGATCAGTACTACGGTATTATCACCGGTGCTGCAAATTTTTGGAAACCGAACACGCTGACGCGCAATAACACCCGTATCCAACACGATGAACTCCCAGAGGGTTACTTCTTCACAGATGCTGTCAGCGATGAAGCCGCGACGTATATCCGCAATCACACCGAAAAGAAACCCGACAGTCCATTTTTCACCTATGTCGCTTATACTGCACCGCATTGGCCCCTGCACGCGCATGAAGAGGACATCGCCTACTACAATGGACGTTTCACTGCGGGATGGGATGAGCTTCGAGAGGAAAGGCTCTCACGGATGCGGGAAATGAAAATTTTGGACGAGGCATGGCAGCTCACGGCACGGGATCCCTCACAGCCACCTTGGAGCGATGCGCAATACAAGGAATGGAATCAACGTCGCATGGAGGTTTACGCCGCGCAAATCACCCGCATGGACGCAGGTATTGGACGGATTCTCAACACGTTGGAAGAAACAGGCGAACTCGACAACACGCTCATTCTGTTCTTAGCCGATAATGGCGGTTGTGCCGAAGAACTCGGAGGACCTCCCGCAATACGCGACAGCGATTCACTCATCAGTACCGAAACGACCTCCGACGGACAACCCATCTATCGTGGCAACGACCCGAGCATCATGCCCGGTCCCGAGACCACCTATCAGAGTTACGGAGTACCGTGGGCGAATCTGTCCAATACGCCGTTCCGCGAATACAAACACTGGGTGCATGAGGGCGGTATCGCTACGCCACTGATTGCACATTGGCCAACTGCGATAAAATCGGCAGGGGAGTTACGCCATCAACCCGGACAATTGCCGGACATCATGGCGACATGTCTCGAAGCCTCAGGAGCAACCTATCCTGAAGAACACAATGGGAAACCGATTTTGCCGTTAGAGGGAACCAGTTTAGTGCCGATTTTCGATGGGAAGGATAACGGTAAAGATGTTCTCTATTGGGAACACGAAGGCAATTGTGCAGTCCGTCAAGATAAATGGAAACTGGTCTGCAAGTTCCCCGGCGATTGGGAACTCTACGACGTGGAAGCCGAGCGGACAGAAATCAACGATCTCGCTGCCAAGCATCCGCAAAAGTTAAATGAACTTGTTGGGCTTTATCGAGACTGGGCGGATCGCTGTTTCATCTATCCGTGGGATCAACTCCAAGAGCAGCGCAGACGGCAACGCCAATAACGTGAAAAGTTGTCTGTATGTTCGGGCGGGTTTCTGTACCCGCCCGTCCTCGTAAAAAACTAAGCACACGGTAGCATCTTCAAACAGACCGGTGTCGGTACCTCTGCTACGTCTCCTGTCGCATTTAATTTCCCCGTTTCAGCGTCAATTGCGAACGTAACAACCGTGTCGGTCTGCTGGTTAGCGGCAAAGAGGAATGTCCCTTCCGGGTTCAACCCGAAGTTCCGTGGTGATTGTCCTTGCGTTGACGCATAACCGATGGGATTCAGCATGCCCGTCTCTGAATCAATTGCGCAAATCGCAATGCTATCATGTCCCCGGTTCGACCCGTACAAGAATTTCCCCGAAGGGTGAACATGGATATCGGCACAATGACTGGTACCATCGAAATCCTCGGGAAGCGTGGAGACTGTCTGGAATTCAGCCAGCGTTCCCGCGCTCGCGTCGTACCGAAAAGCTGTGAAAGTAGAATCTATCTCGTTAATTACATAAGCATACTGTCCATTCGGATGGAAATCGAAATGTCGCGGTCCCGCACCCGGTTGCACGCGTACCCACGGTTGCGTGTTAGGCGTGAGTGTCCCGTTTTCCGCATCCAATTGATAAATGAGGACTTTATCAAGTCCCAAATCAGGTGAAAAGGCATAACGATTGCCCGGGTCGATCATAATCGCGTGTGCGTGAGGTTCCATCTGCCGTTGCGGGTTGATGCTGGATCCCTGATGTTGCACAAAATCCGAAGCTTCACCGAGTCTGCCATCCGACGCTATCGGAAAAGCAGTAACGCTTCCACCGCCGTAGTTTGCCACGAGTAGGCATTTGCCAGTAGCGTCCGCACTCAGATGACACGGAGCACCACCACCGGTAGCACGTTGGTTGAGGTAACTCAGCTCCCCTGTCTCTTTATGAATGTAAAATGCTGTGACCGCGCCACTATCTTTGCCTTCAAATTCGCCCAATTCATTGACAGCAAAGAGGTACTGTCCACTGGGATGTATCTCCAGAAACGACGGATTCTCAACGCCTGTTATCTTGCTGCTATATTCCAAGGCACCCGTCGCTCCGTCTAAACGATAAACGTAAATCCCTTCGCTATCCCCTTGCGTATAGGTGCCGACGTAAACGAAATAGTCTTGGTTGTTTTGTTGCGCCATTATTGCTAATCTCCTTATGATACTTCGAGATGAATCGTTTTCTCTTCACTTTCACGATAACCGATGCGAATTGCTTTGGCGCGCACGGTCGTTTCGCCTTTTGATAGACGTAGTGGATCGGTATACAGTTGCCAACGTACATCGTCCCCCTGCTCCGTTGTATAAGCAATCGATGCCCCTTGGGTGGAACAGTGAAGTTGCAGAACGAGAGGGGCTGTCCACTCGCCACCCTCATGTGCCACCTCCATACCCGGATGTTCGGCGTTAATCGGGATAAAAATTGGAGCCGCTGTTTGAGGTTGTGTGCCATCAGGGTACCAGGTCGCAACCATCTGCTCTTCCGGTATATCCCCCATATCCCCGAATTCGGATTGCCACTCTGTTAGTGTGTTGCGCATCCTTTCCAGAGCGTTATGATGTCCCGAATCATCCGCCAAATTGTTGAGTTCGTACCTATCATTTTCAACGTCGTAGAGTTCTTCAGTAGGACGCGGGCAACGGAACATAACCGCCTGGTCCCCCTCTAACTCACCCGCGGCATACAACCGCCACATCTCCTGCATGATCGGATGCCGGTTACGATAGGGAATCCAGAGCAGATATGGTTTTTCAGGATAATAATTTCTGATGTATTTATACCGCTTGTCACGCACAGCACGGACCATATCATAAGATTCGTCGTAGCGATCGCGGGTCGCGAAAATATAGTCGCGTTCGATTTTCTCCGGACCGAGGAACGGTTGTCCGTGTAGATGTTCCGGTGCTTGCACACCACAGAGTGAGAGTACCGTTGGACCGAGATCAATCAAGCTCACGAGTTGTTCAGTGGCACTGCCAGCAGAAAGCGAACCGGGCCACCGCACAATCAACGGAATCCGAATCCCAGCATCGTAGGGCCACCGTTTGCCGCGAGGAAGTCCTTCACCGTGATCGCTCCAAAGGAAGACGATAGTATTCTCAGCGAGTCCATCTTCTTCCAATTGATCAAGGAGTTCACCAACGCGGGCATCGGCAGTGGCGAGATTATCGTATTGACGCGCCAACGCTTGTCGTGCTTTTGGTGTATCCGGCAGATAGGGTGGTAACGCTACGTCGTCCGGATTCGTAGTTGTGGTCAACGGGCGATCCTCCCGTTCCCACATACCACTCTCGTGTGTAACAGTCGGATTGAAGACTGAAAAGAAGGGCTGTCCCGCTTCACGATCTCGCCAATGTGCTGTATTGTCACATGCATCCCAAGCCGTGATTGGCGGTGTAAATTGATAGTCAGTCTTGCTGTTATTCGTGCAGTAATAACCCGCACCTCTGAGATATTCGGTAAAGGTTTTCACATAAGGTGGCGGCACTGCGGAATACGGGGTTGGCATGTCAGGCGTGTTTTGATTGGTATGGGCGGTGCGCATGTGATGCGTACCAATGGAGGTCTGATACATGCCAGTAATGATTGCGGAACGGCTCGGTGCACAGACACCGGCAGTCGAAAACGCGTTCGGAAACCGGCAGCCGCCAGCCGCCAGCCGATCAATATTCGGTGTCCTCGCGACCGTATCCCCGTAACAACCAAAGCGTGGGGTCGTATCTTCTATAGAGATCCAAAGAATGTTCGGACGATCTGATGTACTCATTTTCACTCCTGTTTTTGGCAACGATTCTACCGCAAACAGTGATTTAAATCAATAGGCTCGCCAAATCCATTTCTCTGTAGGAGGGAACTCCGATTCCCGACTCTTACGAACTATTCCCCGCTGGCAAGGTTTCTAACCTCGCCTTCTAATTGCTGATGGCTGACTGCTAACTTAGTTCCAACACCCTTCTGTATACGCCTCACGGTCAAATAATTTCTGGCGATGCGGGGTAGCACGTTCTATCCATTCCGCAGGGATTTCTTGCGTATAACGATGGGGTGGTCCCGCTTCCTTGAAGATGTCAATAGCAAAGATACGATAAGGCTGCGGTGAATCCACAGGTTTCGCCTCCACTGCGTGAAAGATACGGGCATTAATATAGACCATACTCCCTGGTGGCAAGTTGAGCCGTTTCTCTTCCAGTTTGCGTCCAGCTTCTCTGTCGAAATCACCTGCAAGCATCCGTTCAGGTGTTGCCTCTTTCGTTGGTGCGACCTTGTGGCTACCGGATATAACTTTGAGGTTCCGATCCCCGCGTGTGAAGCCGTTCGGATAGTAAAGAATCTGTATATAGTAGTTATCGCGTTCGGCGAGGTTGATCGGATTCTCATGCTTCCAATGGTGATGGTCCTGATGGTATCCAAGTGGACCGATCCCCCGGGGTGCAATGTTGAGCGCAGAATGGCAAAAATGGTATGCGTCACCGATAGTTGCGCGTATCAGTGCCGTAATGAAGGGATCATCAATGAGTCGATCACTGTATTCACCGCGATCGTTCCACGGACGAGTAAAATAGGAGCGTTGCTGTTCCTCACCGTTACGCAACGCCTCAATGAACTGGCGCGCCGGTTCAAAACGCTGCGTGATTTCGTCAATCAATCCTTCTCTACCATCGTCCGTGAACACATCTGGATACGCGATATAGCCATTGTCATGAAAAGAGTCGATATCCGCCTGCGACGGACCCGATAATCGGAAAAGTGAATCAAGTGTCATAGGTGTTTCCATAGTCCTTATTCCTTTAAGTAAGGGTTTGGCTGCATGTCCCGACATCAGTTTGACTTTTTGCCTATTTGAGAGTATAATTCTACTATTCTTTACGTTTCTGACGCTGTAAAATCCTGAGTGTCTTCTGTGAGATCAATAGGAACAAGAAAAATGCAAAAACTCGATCGTATAACGTTCAATCCAAATGTAATGGGCGGCAAGCCTTGTATTCGCGGCATGCGGGTCACTGTCGGAATGATTGTTGGTTTGGTTGCCTCTGGTTGTTCCAATGCCGAGATTTTGGATGCCTACCCTTATTTAGAAGAGGAAGACATTCGTCAATCCCTTTCCTATGCCGCGTGGCGAGTTCAGGAAATTGAAGTGCCAATCGGCCCGTAATGGAAGTACTAATTGATATGAATCTCTCTCCTCACATCCGACTGTGTCCGTCTTGCTTAAACCTTTCCAGCAATGCCGTCAACTGATCCACAATCTCTGGATGTGTGTCCCACAGATTGTTCGTTTCACTCGGATCCTCGTAAATTTGATACAATTGCCCAGGGACATCCGATTTCGGACCACCATCACGCGGTGGCGGCCATCCGCCTGAACCCTGTGTCCCCAATATCAACTTCCACTCGCCGTGTCGAATAGAAAAAACACCCGTGCTGGAGTGATGCACGATAGCCTCCCGCAACGGATGCTCTATCTCTTCACCTAACAGCGCAGGCAGGACATTACAGCTGTCCTGTCCCGCATCATCGGGGACTTCTGTCCCAACAATAGCGGCACATGTTGCCATCAGGTCCGTGAGACAGGTTAACGCATCGGTTTCAGTATTTGGTGCGATAACCCCTGGCCAGCGCGCAATCAGCGGTTCACGATGTCCGCCTTCCCAGATATGTGCTTTATAGCCACGCCAATCGCCGCATGACTTATGATCGTAGAGGTGATACGGCATTGGACTATTGTCGCCTTGGATTCGGTCGCCGGGTAGGGCACCGTTATCACTCGTGACGAAGATAAGCGTCTCATCGGTTTTGCCAGTCCGCGCTAACGCATCCATCACCTCACCGACCATCCAATCGACAAGCCACACCAGATCGCCGCGAGGACCCGCACTACTTTTGCCACGTGCGAAATCTGGGACGACTGCCTCTGTGCAAGGTTCATGCGGCGCGGAGGGTGTCAGATAGAGGAAGAAAGGAGCATCTGCATCGGCTTGTCCCTCAATATATTCAACCGCCTTCTGCGCAATAATCGGGTCGGCATCCTTATGTTCCCATCCGGGGACCATCATTCCGGGGCGGCTCGTAAACTCTGGTATCTCATGATAGACACTCGGAGTCTCAACAAACGTATCGTTCTCAATAAAGCCATAAGGAGGTTGGCAGGTTGGACAACCGGCATTTCCGTAGAAGTAGTCAAATCCGAGATCTATTGGACCACCGGTGAGTGGTGCCGTGAAGTCGATATGTTCTTCCAATTCACGTCCCGCGTTCTGCCACGGCAGCGGCGCATTGAAATCGAAATCGTATCCCAGTGTTGTCGAAAATTCAAGCCCTAAATGCCACTTACCAACGCATGCGGTATTGTAACCCGCATCTTTCAACAGTCGCGGAACTGTTAGGCGTTCGGGTTCGATAAGCGGTGGCTCGTATCCGTAGAGCACACCGTGTTTGAGACGGCTTCGCCAGCAGTATCGCCCTGTTAAGACCCCGTATCGTGTCGGCGTACAGACTGCAGAGGGGGAGTGTGCGTCGGTGAAGCGAATTCCCTCCTGCGCGAGTTTATCCATATTCGGAGTCGGAATCTTTGAATCAGGGTTATAGCAGCCGACATCACCATATCCCATATCGTCTGCCATGATAAAGACAATATTTGGAGAACTGTGTGTATCCATTTTTTAAACTTATACCATTTCTAAAAGTTTATATCGCATTAACCGCAACATTCATTCGGGCCCGGTAGGTGCGGTTTCCTAACCGAACCGGGCATAACTAAAAACAGTAACATTCATCTGGACCCCGGTAGGTGCGGTTTCCTAACCGCACCGGGCATAGCAAAAGAGAAATCATCAATCAGAATTGGTATTACCTTGCGGGAGAACAACATGCCTATTGTAATTTCGCTTTTAATTCAGCGATATCCTTATCAAGCGATGCCTCTTCAGCATAGCTCGAAAATTCACGTTCCAATTTCGCGTCCTGATACGCAACATCCACCTCAGCCGCCGTTTTCGCCAAGGTGGCTGCCTCAGTCGCGTCCTGATCCATCTTCGTAAGCGTTTCAAACGCTTTACTGTCCTGTATCTCGTTCAACATCTCGCGGAGATGTGCTTCGGCATCAACGTTCCTGTGTTTCGCAACGACGGCTGTCTTTTTCCCCTCCGTTTCCATCATTTTCTGCTGAAGATGCTCAAGGAGATCACTGAGGTCCCGGACAATTTGTTTCTGATCTCCCCACTGCGTTTTGTATTGATCCGCTAACCGTCGGTATTCGTTTCGTTTTTCCAAATCTTCGCGTGCCAAATCCTCGCGTCCGGCTTTAAGGGTAATGAGTGCGCGCGCTTGCCACTGTTCTGCTTGGGCAACCGCCCCTTCATAGGCATCTTGAAACTGTTTTTCAACCCCAATAGAGGCAGCAACCTTCTCTCGTGCCGCTGAAAGCCGGTTTTTCATCTCAACGATGACGCTCTCTAAAACACTCTCCGGATCTTCAGTTTCAACCTCAGTCTGTTCCGATTCTGGCTCATATTGCACAACGACTGTCTCCGCGAACTTATCTCCAAGCCGTTGCTGATTTTTCCCAAGGAACCAGAGTAGATCAAACGGTTGAAAGATACCCGCGAATCGGCGAACGAAAGCATCTTTGAAATTACACGGTTTACCGTCTTTCAAACGAAGCACTTGTAGTGACAATAACTTTTTACCTATTCCCTGACCCTTCCTGAAGCCGTCGATAAAAAATAGACCGAATATCCACAAGACAGCAGTAAACAAAGAAGCAAAGATGCTGAGTCCAACAATGCCAGCCATCAATTTCCCAAACATATTGAAGGATGCGTCTTCGAGAAACAGAATCGCTACAACCGATAAAAGAAGTCCGAAAACGGATTGGACGGCACCTAAAACCGCAATATCTATAAAGAGCGCGTATAACCGTGCCAGTCGGGATGCCAGTTTAAATTTTTTCCCTGCTATTTCAATAAACTTCATCTTCAAATCCTAAAAATCTTTTTGTGTTTGTACCACACATTCAATGAGCTATTATACCATTTCTGAATAACACTTCTCATGCCTGAAAACCCGGTTCGTAGTCGCGCAATTCTGCGGTGTACTCACCCAAATGCGATGTGCATTATTGCGCTTCTTACATTCGCCTTCGTATGAGTTTCAAAATCTCTTAAATGCGAATTTATCTTTCAGATTTGGTGCTACTTTTGCAATTTCGTTTTCAATTCAGCGAGGTCCTTGTCAATCAATGCCTCTTCAGCATAACTCGAAAATTCACGCTCTAATTTCATATCCTGATATGGGACATCCATTTCAGCCGCCGCTTTCGCTAAAGTGGCCGCCTCGGTCGCATCCTGCTCCGTTTTTGCAAGCGCGTCGAATGCTTTGCTGTCCTGTATCTCTTTTAGCATCTCACGCAGATGCGCTTCAGCATTGATGTTTCTGTGTTGTGCCATGACAGCAGCTTTTTTCCCTTCTGCCTCCATCGTTTTCTGCTGCAGATGCTCAAGGAGATCGTTGAAATTCCGGACCATCTGTTTCTGATCTTCCCACTGGTTTTTGTGTTGATCCGCTAACCGTCGATATTCGTTTCGTTTTTCCAAATCTTCACGCGCCAGATCCTCACGTCCGGCTTCGAGAGAGATAAGTGCGCGTTCTTGCCATCGCTCCGCTTGGGAAACAGCGTTTTCATAAGCATCCTGAAACTGTTTTTCAACACCGATAGAAGCATTAACCTTCTCACGTGCTTCCGCAAGCCGGTCTTTCATCTCAACGATAACGCCTTCTAAAACCCGCTCTGGATCTTCAGTTTCAACCTCAGTTTGCTCCGATTCCGGTTCAAATTTCACAACAACTGTCTCTGCGAATTTATCCCCCATCCGCTGTCGTTTTTTTCCAAGTGTCCAGAAGGAATCCAACGGTTGAAAGACACTTGTGAGTCGGCGAATGAAAGAATCTTTGAAACTACACGGTTTACCATCTTTCAATCTCAGCACCTGTAAGGAGAGCAATTTCTTGCCAAGTCCCTGTCCGTTTTTGAAACCGTCCATAAGAGACATACCAGCTGCCCACAAAGCGATACCGCTCAAGGCTAAAGTATCCGGATTATTATTTGCCAACGGTCCCAAAAGAAAAACTAAAAGCACTTGCGCGACAACCAACGCGCGTATTGGCAGTTTAGTTTTCGGTCCTAATATCCACAATAGAGCACTGAGTAATCCAATCTGAAGACCGAAACCCACTGGTTCGAGAAGAAAGAACAAAACCAATAGGATACTCGCTAAGAGCATTCCATCAATGAAAAACGCAAATAAGCGCGCGAATCGAGACCCTAATCTGAATTTTTTACCCGTAATTTCAACAAATTTCATCCTGAAAGTCCTTTACGTTTTCTACGGGAACGCGTGTTACAGTGAAAGGGACAAACTCACAATGCTCCGCGCCGAAGTGTGGATCTCGGTTGAACACCGGTTTTGTAAATCCAACCGCGTTCTGTACATAACTATAGAGTCTACGAGAGTGAGAAAAGATAGTAAAACAAACACCAGAAACGAAGGGCGAGGTATGGAGACCTCGCCTTACAATATTACAAAGTCGGCACCGTCACTGCAACTTCGCGTCCACCGGCATTCGAGGAATCGATAACACCTTGAATAATAACATTCGTGAGCATTACACCATACGGGTCAATCGGCGCAGGTTTTCCTTCACGGACAGCATCAATAAACGCCGTATCTTCCTCATGGAATACACTCACCGATTCAAACTCGGTGAATTCTTGGTCAAAAATCTCACCATCTTTGTCACCATAAACGCGGACACCGTCCTGCGGTCCACGGACCTCGCCGATACCGAGGCGGAGTCCGGCTTTTTTGCCGAGGAAAATCGTCCCACCGAGCGAATCCATATTCATGCACCAGCACGTCTTGAAAACCATGCGCGCACCGTTCTCGAAAACCACCCAACCGACACCGAAATCTTCAACTTCGGTCTCTTTAAGCGCAGGATTCCACGTGTTGTGTAGGCTCAGGTAGTTAGAGGTAATACCAGAGACGGCTACAGGCTTCGGATGCCCCATCAAGTAGAGTGCTGTATCCAGTGCGTAAACACCGATGTCTGCGGACGCGCCTAAACCCGCTGTCGCCTTGCGGATAAAACTGCCACCCGGATTCCCACGTCGTCGATCTGCAACCGTTTCGACGTAGTAAATATCGCCAAGCGTGCCAGCGTCAACAATCTCTTTCGCTTTAACGACCTCTGGTGAATACCGGAGTTTCAAACCGACCATGAGGATTTTATCGTTTTCTTTTGCAGCACGCCACATTGAAGCCGCAGCGTCCAACGTCGCCTCCATCGGCTTCTCGCAGAAAACATGTTTGCCAGCGTTCAGCGCGGCGACGGTCGGTGCCGCATGCACACCGGTGGGAGTACAGACGTACACCGCCTCAATCTCATCCATTTTAAGCATTTCATTGTAATCGGTGAACGTGCGCTTGATACCCCACTGTTCTTCAGCACGCTCCAGGTTTGCAGGGACAAGGTCGGCAGCAGCGATAATCTCAGCACCATCGATCTCAGCAAGCGTTTGACAGTGTGCCCCCGAAATGCCGCCCGCCCCAATCAAGCCTAATTTAATTGTTCGCATTTTCATCTCCTCATCAGATATTTTGTTTTATTGATTTTATCCATTTCCCCTCTATAAGTCAAGCGAAATTCTACACGCTTCAGGACTATACAACCCTTCTGTAGGAGGGAACTCCAATTCCTGGGAAACACCCAAGCAAAAACACTCTTATTCCCCCTAATAACGGAGGTTATCTTCTATAGGAGCTACCTCCCGGTCACGATCCTCCAGTTCGTAGTCGTGCAATTCATCGCACCTTCCCAATCCTGAAAATCCCTAAATCCTGCAAATCCTGATTCAGACAATTATCCTTTCATTTCCGCGCAGGCGAGGTTTCTAACCTCGCCCACTGACCGCCGATTGCTGACGGTTTCCGACAACCATTAAAAAAACAGAGCGATGAACCGAAGTCCACCACTCTTTCACCCCACCACAACGCAGGCGAGGTTTCCAACCTCGCCCATGCTACTCACAATTAAAAAAACAATAGGGCAATGAACCGAAGTCCATCGCCCTATTGTTTTGGGTAGGTTAGTTAGAAATATCCCTGAAATAACCTTGTTGTTGCTACTATCTATTGATTTGATGTCTTCAAGTCGCCCCACGTCGTCGTCAGTTTACCGGCCGCACCGATATGCCCTTTCAGGCGGATACCGTTGGTGAGCGTCTGACGATTCCCATCAAGAGAGACATCCTCTATCTGATAGTAGTAGACGACATTCGGTTGCGCAGTCGTATCCGTATAGGTATAGAACTGCTTTTCGCTTGTTGTACCTGCGCCAGCGATCAGTGTCGTATTGATGACTTCAAACTGACCGTCGCGCTGCTGCGAACGCTTGATGAAGAAGCCTGCGTTGTTCAGCTCGGACTGCGTCGACCACGTAATCACCACTGCGCCCGCTGCATCACGAGCAGGACGGAAGTGTGAAAGTTCGACGGGCAGCGGTCCACCATTGTCATAGCCAGGTGTGCCAGCGTCTTCATCGCTACCATACCACGTCGTCGGTCCGGAGACCAAGGATGTGCTCGAAGCGAGAACCCAACCGTTCGCAGATGTGCCCATCGTCGCCATGCCATCATCCAGCATTTCACGACGGATCAAGGAACTCCGACCGTTCTCGGACATCGGGATGTCCCATGCCGCATCGGCACCGAGATTTCCTGCCGTGTCGCTATACGCCAACACACCCGTTTCTTGTGGTGGAATGAGCGCAATCATGAAGGCCATCGGGCTGATGAAGGCATACCGTCCCGTTTCATCCAACTGATCTGAGACATCCATCGCACGACCCTTTTCCATCGATTCGCTTAAGTTGCTGGAACTTCGAGCCGTTCCGCCGACCAACAAGAGAGTTTTACCTTTACCCTTGTTACCTTCATGTTCACTAATACCGAGCATAGCACTGCTCAGGTCAATACTCAGCGAACTACCAACGACATCGGCATCATCCTCGGAGTTGGTGACCATAAGCGACCAGCCTGCGAGACTAACCTCTGCACCACTCACATTCGAGAGTTCAATCCACTGTGGGAGACGTCCGTCGCCAGTATCCACCATGATTTCGGTAATCATGATGTCTTCTGGCATCGCAACGGGAACCGTCACAGGTGCGGGTTCAGGTGTCGGTGCCACTGGATACGCAACAGGTGCGCGACCCGGTGAACCGATGCGCGTGCCTTCTTTCGTCGGATCAAAGTTCAGACCCGGCGGTTCAGAGGCGACCCAACTGCTTGCCATCGTGCCATCTGCGGCAACGCCTGTCGTATCAATCGAACGCTGCATCGAAATCAACTCTTGCGTCGGTGTTATCGCAGCAAGATCGCCAGGGGCTTCACCAATACCCGTTCTGCCGCTTTGACCCTTGCCAGCAACTGACCAGTAACCGCTCGTACCTACGGTGCCAACCCGGTCCTGGATGTTTTTCGCCGCGACACTCATATCCGGAAGCGTTTGACCGGCACCATAGAACACCAACCTATAGTCTTCTTTACCCATCGTAATCTGCGAACCAGAGGTGTTACGGATTTCTATGTATTGGCTCTTGAAACTATCGGGGATACTCGCATCCGAACCCCACATGATCTCACTGATGACCAAACCCGCATCCGGGGATACGAGGTCAATCGTGCCACCGTTGATCAGGAACGTCTCTAAGTTCGGCAAATCACCACCCCCTACGATGTTATACGTCCGTCCGAAAGGTTGACGATTCGTTGTGGATGGCACTTCCTTAGGATCATCACCATCGGCAGTCCCAGAGGGATCCCGAACTGCGGAGTCGGCTCTGCTTTTCGTTACGACCAAGTAGCCATCTTTCGGGATGATACCTTCGTTGAGGAGAGGGACTTCAATACCGGCAGTCTTGTCCTTCGGATCCTCTTTGCCGACCTTGACCGTCAGTTTATCAAAACCCTCTATATACTCGTTTTCAGATATCGGAGGCGTATACTTATAGGGTGCATTGGGATCGATACCATTAGGTTTGACGAGATCCTCAAACGCGTTTACTTTGATGACAATGTCGTTCTTGTTCTCGAATTTCGGCTCGATCGTCACAAGATAGTCGTAATATATATGTCCTGGACCACGCCCAGTGGGAGGAGGGTACCTAATAAAGGGGTCTCCATCTGCCCCAAAGACAACAGCGGCATCCACAGTTCCTAAAAAGAAAATTTCAGTGGCTTTTCCCTCTGTAACATTAATATGATCTGTTGTGAGAGTGCCCTCTCTCGGCTTCTCACTCAGCCGGATTTTAACTTCAAAAGGTTCAGTGACACCAGCACGGGCACGTAGAACTGTTGTCGAAATCCCATACACTGCCGGACTCCGAACATGTGGTCCCGTGTTCTGATCCTCATCTGTGTACAGAAACCCATCTGGTGCTACCGTCTGTCCATCTGAAAAGACCAAATCAAACGCTACCGATCCCTCCGCGTTCTTACTATCAGCCGCAGTAACTGCAGGATCCACAGCCGTCACACTACCTTGCTTGATGTAGACGAGCACTCTGTTGTAGTCTTCTATGCGAGGGGAGTCCTGGCGTGTATTAAACGTTACCGTGTAGTTTTTACCATCATGTCGATCCCTTGGCTCAATAACGACTGTATCTGCGCCGGTTATTGTTGCAAACACCTGTCCAATTTCGTTATAAATTAGGACGACCACATCGTGATGGGTAAAAATACCTGTATCTTTGAAAGCATCATAGTTTTCCCCTGCAGGAAGATCTTGTGTCCTACCTCCTCTATACTCCACGACCTTATCAAACTTAACATAGACACGGGTGTTCGGACTAAACTCCACTTGGATGTCATGCTGATATTCAGGGAAACTTTTATCAGCAAAGCTGACATCCTCTATGCTAAGTTCCACTTTAAAATCGCCGGCAAACACGTGCGGCACAACGAGGGCAAGTGCCAGAAGCACAACTAAAATTTTCAGGGAAAATGTCCATTTATGAGACGACATTCCTAATTTTCCTCCATTTAAATCAAACTAAAAAACATTCGTATCAAACATCACGGGGCAGTAGGGATTGATGCCCCTGCACGTCTCACATCACGTGCTTCAGTATCAAACAGCAAAAACAGCCGGAAGCCGCCGCAACCGCAGTAGTGGCAGCGGTAACATGCCTCGGGTCAGTCCGACTGCAACGAAAATGGCTCGTACCGGATCCATTGTCCGAAACCGTAGGGAGTACGAGCGCAAAGAAGACAGTACAGTAGGGACTGCCGATACTGCCTTGTGAAGTGTTATACTTATTATGTGTAAAGTGTGAGGGGGGGGTAGATTGCCTTGTTAATGCTATCTAAACGGCAGAAGGTAGCGACGAACAACCCGCGTAGAAGCGACGCAAACGATAACTGTGAGGCGTAAGGGACCGCCGTTTTCAGTCTATTAAAATTGCTGCATCTGCTCTGCATGTTCTTCACCTTCGCTCGGCATTTTTCCGCGTTCGGTTTGATTAATAAAAATTATACAATCAAAAGCAGATTTTGTCAAATTTTTTTGAAAAACTGGTAGACCGTTCACTTTTGAATTGTAGCAGGATTTATGCAAGCGCAATGAATTGCGCGACTACGAGCCATACTACTTTTGAGAAACACACCTATTTTGAAGGTGCTCTGTTGGTAGTGGGGCGATTTATCGGGAGTGTGCTTGCAAACGAGCGAGTTGTTCTCGGAGTTGTGCAGCTTCGGCTTCGGCAGTTTCAGCGCGTGCTTCGGCAGTTTCAGCGCGCGCCTCAGCCGCTTCTGCAGCGGTCTGAAGCCATGCCTCCGAAACCGGATCGTAAATCCCACAGTCCATATCACGCACTCGGAACTCTAAACCTAATGCCTCTGAATAGATACCCGCATCCGCATTCGAGGACATCTCCACATAACTCCCATCCGCTAAGGTAAACCCCATCAGCGGTGTCGGCAAATACAGACCCTCCGCGTCATACAGGACATAGTCCCGTATTCCCAATGAAGCATAGAGCGTCATCTTCTCCCCTAAGTCCTTTTGATAAGTGGTTTTGCTGCTCATCTCCATCACGAAATTAGGAATTTTCCCCTCCTCCCAGACTTTATACGTCAGCCGAGGTTTCTGACCGATTCCGAAAGTGACGAGAACATCGGGGGAGACGACCTTCTGTGGTTGCCCCTCCATGTAATACATGAGTATATCACCAGAGACATAGACTTCCGGACGTTGCGTAAAATGATTCTCAAGTGTTTGTATGATGCGAGTGAGGATGCGTCTGTGCATATCACTGACTGCCATAGGTTTTCCGTCCGTTTCTGGGTAAAGTTCCGTTTCAGTCGGCGCGTAGGGGATTTTGGGTTGATTTGTGTAATTTTGCATCGGTGTCCCTCCTTTTCCGTAAAGTGCCTGAAGAACCGGTTTTAGGATTTTAATCCAGGGTCTATATTACATGTTAAGTATAATCTAAAATCGGAGTTTTGTCAAAGATTTAATAACTCCCGAAACTCGTATTGACACAATTCCGATCCTATGCTATATTTCAAACACACTCTTAACATTTGAGGAGACTATTGTGAAAGCGGCTCAATTTTACGGTGGAAAAGACATAAGGGTCGAAACCGTACCCGATCCAACACCCGAAAAAGGACAAGTGTTGGTCCAAGTCGAAGCAGCAGGCATCTGTGGTAGCGATCTGCACGGGTACCATCATCAACCAGAGAAACCTCTATCGCCACGCATTGGTGGGCATGAATTGATGGGAGAGATTATCGACATAGGCAGAGACGTTACAGCGCATGAAAAAGGTGCTCGCGTAGCGGTTGAACCAATCACTCCCTGTAACAACTGCCCCGAATGTTTCAACGGCTATTACAATATCTGTGCGAACCTGCGGCACGGTGGCGGTGGATTTGCGGAGTTTATGGTTGCCCGTACGCCAAACGTGTACACGTTGCCAGACAGTGTATCACCTGAAGGTGGCGCGTTAGCAGAGGTTTACGCAGTGGCAGTCCATGCCGTCAACAGAGCGATGGTGTCGCCTGGAGATCGTGTTGCCATTGTCGGAAGTGGTCCCGTTGGGTTGACAATCGCTCAGGTAGCCGATGTCGCGGGGGCAACCTCTATCGCCATGCTCGGCAAGCCAGATGCTCCGGTACAGATCGCACACGAGGCAGTCGGAGCCTTGCCTATCAACGTAGATAAGACAGATGCTGTTGAGGCTATCATGGATTGGAGCGATGGTAGAGGCGCGGATGTGGTCTTTGAGGCAGTTGGTGGTAGCGCGAATACGCTGGAACAGGCGACAGAGATCGCCGCGAAACGAGGACGTATCTGTATGGTAGGCGGTCATCGTACCCCGCTCTCCTTTTCAGAACGGTTCGCACGAAGCCGTGAACTTACGGTAATCTGGTCGTTCTGTTACGGCAGACGGGGTGGGAAAACAGAATTCCAAATTGCCATCGACTTACTCGCCGCTGGCAAACTCGACCCGAATCCACTGGTCACGCATCGGTTCGACTTGGACGACGTTGCACAAGCGTTCGCCGTCGCCGCCGGACGTGATGAACACGGATCCGTCAAAGTTCTCGTCCTGCCCAATCATTAAAGGTTCTTTATTTATTAGGTTTCCGCGCTGTGCTCTGCTCCGCTTACGCATAGGTTCTCGCGTGGAACGCAACCGCAAGCCTGCAACAACGGCGCAGGCGGTTCAAGTGGAAGGCACGCTAAACATGAAACCCACTCTATTACTCCGCGAGGGAAAATAAAAAAATGGAAAAACTTAAACTGCTCGTATTTGTCGGAACAGAAGGGATTTACCACGATCATGCCGGAAACGGACAGTTCCTGACATCGATGCTCAATGACACCGATAACATTGAAGCCGATTTCTCACAGGACTACAATTTGCTTGCGAATGGACTTGACAAATACGATACCGTACTTTTCTACACCGATGTCGGGGAATTCACAGCGGCACAAGAAGCCGGTCTACTCACCTATATCCGAGCAGGCGGCGGGTTTTTCGGACTGCATACCGCAGCCGCTTCCTTCAGAGAAGCCGAAGGCTACCACGGTATGCTCAACGGGTTCTTTGACGGACACAGTCCCTATATGGACTTTACCGTTAATGTGAGCAATACCGAACATCCGATTACCGAAGGATTAGCCGATTTTAAGGTGACAGATGAACTCTATTATCTAAAACACAATCCCGATGCATCGCACCATCTCATGCACGCCTATGATGAGACGAAAGATGAGACACATGTCATGGCGTTTCACCATACGTACGGCGAGGGCAGAGTGTTCTACTTCGCTCTCGGCCACGATACGGCAGTGCTTGAGAATCCGAGTTTTCAGACAGTGATCCGCCGCGGCGCGCTGTGGGCTGGAAACCGGCTTTAATGGCTATCGGCTGTCGGCATAGTGGCTGTCGGCTATCGGGGCGGTTTTTTCTTGCGAAAAAACCTTTCAGCGGTCGGTAAAGAGGTGTTCGTTTAAGAGAACCCACTTGCTGACCGCCGACTGCCGACTGCTGATCGCTGATAGCTGATAGCTGTTCCCTACACCATATCGCGCGCCGGATAATGCGTATCCCCCGGTGATATATCCGTCGGGTCGTTCGACACAGCCGTCTCCGGTGGCACCATAATCTGATTTTCGTTCACCGGATCATCGGTTTCCGTCCGCCACTGCTCCAAACGGTCTCGCATCTCCACCAAAACGTCTGCGTAATTGGGGTTCCCTGCGAGGTTATGCGCCTCCGACGCATCAAACACGACATCATACAATCTTTCCGATTCAACGGGTTGGTCACCCCAACCTCGCTCCATCATAAAAGTTTTACTAATGCTGTCATCGCAGTTCGGCAACGCCCATTTTTCCGCATCGTCATAGCGGCGGATATATTTCCATCGCTTGGTTCGGATCGCGCGTTGCGGTTCGTAGCAGCAATGATAATTGACTTCAGCAAAAATAGCATCGCGAACATCTTCCGCCTCACCGCGAACTAACGGGAGAACAGAATTACCCTGTAGCCACGTCGGTGCTTCAATTTCTGCCAATTCGCAGATCGTCGGGAAGAGGTCAATCTGACTGACCAACCCGTCCACAACCTGTCCTCCGCTAAATCCACCAGGACCGCGGACGATGAGCATGATACCGATGCCGTGGTCGCTGAGGTGGCATTTCATACGGGGGAAGGCAAGCCCGTGATCGGTCGTACATATCACAAGCGTGTTCTCAGCAAGCCCGTTTTCCGCCAACGCGTCAAAAACCACACCCATTTTCCTATCAAGCGTCCGAGCCGCATCTATGTATTCCGCCATATCCTGCCGAGTGACAGGGGTATCAGGGAACGGTGCTGGTGGTTTCACATAACGTGGGTCGGTTTTCGGTTCGCCATCCGGCGGCGGATCGAATCCTTTCGCTCGACGATGCGTCTCACCAAACCCGACATCTAAGAAAAATGGGGCATCATGCTTCTCTGCGATGAAGTCGCGGGCGCGTTCCTCTGCTCCGGATCGTACGGTGCCTTCGGATAAGA
This sequence comes from Candidatus Poribacteria bacterium, assembly GCA_965232545.1. Lineage (GTDB taxonomy): Bacteria > Poribacteria > WGA-4E > WGA-4E > WGA-3G > WGA-3G. The sequence goes on along the minus strand of OZ246979.1, from coordinate 3,115,026 downwards.
GCCGCTGGTATCCTGTCTCCTTAAGATCTCGGACGACATGCTGGAATCCAGCCAAGGCGGTGGTATATCCTGCTTGGTTCAAGGTGTAGGTGATAAGATGCTCTGGCACCGGAAGACTCCACCCGCGGTTTGCCAAACCACCCATACCGCAGCTGTGTGCCCATTGTCCAGTAAGGAGTGCGGCGCGAGAGGGTGAACACGTCGGGTTTGCACAAAATGCGTTCCGAAACACAGCACCCTTTTCCGCAAGTTTCTGGATATTTGGTGTCGGGATTGCATGCCCGTAAGGTTGAACATATCGACCTGTGTCGTGTGAATGAATATACACTATATTTGGTTTGTTCATATTTTTTTTAATTTAGACATCTATGGTTCAGACTTGTACGAAGCATACCAGAAGCATTCAGTTCTCCAATAATCTTGATTTTCTGTCCAAAGGCTCTGCTTCGTAGGAGCGAGCTCCTGCCCGCGACTTTCTCTGAAAATTAACCAAAATTACGAAAACTAAATCGCTCTGCGGAGAATGTTAATAACAGTTTCAACAACCTCCTTGAACGTGTCTGATTTTAAAGTGCCGAGATGTGCGACTATGAGCGTACGGTGAGCAGTAAACAGTTTACCGGGAAGGACATAACTTACGAAACGTAACGAGCCGGTAGCAAAAGAAGTGTCGGTTAACGAGATAAATGGTGTCCCTATCTGTGGATTACTCGTAACCTGACTAAGGATCCAATCCCCTCGCCCAACATCCGCGAGGATTACCGCAGGCCTCAATTTTGTTTGTGATAAATCCGAAAAGGGAAAACGGATTAAGACGACTTCTCCGGATCTAAATGCTGTAGGTGGGCCCATGCGGCATCTTCCTCTGGACGCAGCCAATGTTCAGCGAGTGCGGATTCACTTAGCAAAGCAGTTTCAGGAATGTTGGGCTCTTCACTGAAAATCGTTACAAACGCGCGAGCAGGTTTTGACAACTGAATGGGTTCGACTAATTTCACATTGCCTTGTTCATCAATTGTCGCTTCAACGGTTTTTAACATGATTTACCTCATTTAATAAACAGTTATTCCGGCTGGAGGTGTGCCCGGGCAGCATCTTCCTCCAAAAGGTGCCAGTCTTGCGTAAGCATGGATTCACTTAGCAAGGCGATTTCAGGAACTCGGAGTTCCTCGCTGAAAATTGTCGCAAATGCTCGTCTGAGTTTCGGCAACCGATTGGATTGAGTGAATTTCGCAGTGCTCTGCGCATCGATTGTCGTTTCAACAATTTTTGACATGGTACACCTCCTATAAACATTCCGCTCCACCAAAACTGGGAGCGAACAGGAACGCCAATGCATATCTGGTTAATGTTGTATAACTCCAGTATGCTTTAAATTCGCAAAAATGTCAAGGATTTTTTTTAGCACTTATTGCCGCTTGTTTCGCTTTGTTGATTTCCGTCAATACGTTCATGGCGTGCAATGACTCCGCTTTATCGTATTGCGGACACTGACGTAAACCGGCGGCGAGACAGCGATGGACGGCTTCAGCTTGGTAGAGAAAACCGTGCTGATTCGGAGAGGATCTCGCCATCGCTACGGATCCCGGCAGCGGATACTCAAAGTAATACAGCGGGGCAGGTGCGTTTCGAGTCCTGTATTGTGAAGGCACGCCGTTTGGTGGAGGGATTCGGATAGAGATACGCGTTGGGCAATGTGCGGGTCGCTCAAGCGTGATGCGTCCTTCTGTGCCGACGAGTTCCGTCACCTCTGGAAGTTCGGAGTTGCGTGGCGGAAATGTCAACACGGCGTACTTGTCGTCACCGTAGTCGACAATCGCGCCACCGACTCTATTACCCACAGCGGTGACCGCTCTTGGCACTGCCGACGCGCCGAAGGCGAGCGGTGCCGCCTGAATAGTATAGATTGGGTCGAAGAAGTCGGATTGGGTGAGCACTACCTCCCCAATCGTTCCTGATTCAATGGCGGCGCGCGCATGCTCCACCGCCGGAAAAAAACGGGTCCACATGCCGTCCTGCATCATCACATCCTTCTCTTCGGCTGCCGCATACATCTCTTGCGCGTCGGAGAGGGTCTCGGTGAGGGGTTTCTCGCAGAGTACATGCTTGCCTGCCTCAATTGCGAGAAGGGTGTGTTCCTTGTGCAGCGGGTTGATCGTGCCGATGTATACAATATCTACGTCATCGGCTGCGACCATTTCTCTGTAGTTCCCATAAGCAGTAGCGATGCCATACTGCCTCGCGAACGCTTTCGCTCGGTCAATTTCACGTGCCGCCACAGCGGTTACAGTTGCCCCTTCGCAAGCGTGTAAAGCCCATACCCACTGCGCTGAAATGTTACCAGCACCGAGGATCCCCCAACGTAATGGAAAAGCAACATCTGCCGCACTTGTAAGCCCGCGGCGAATGTCCAGCGGCGTTGAGAGAGGCGTATCGTTTGCCATAGAGTTCATAACAATTTCCTTCGTCAAAGCAGGTCCGGTTAATTTGATTCCCACGGGTCAAGGACGACTTTTCCGCAATCATGTGTACACTGCAACGCCCACGCGTCCTGAATCTGGCGCATAGGGTAGGTGTGCGTAATGAATGTATCCAGTTGCTCCTTCACTTGTGGAATCATCCGCATCATATCAGGTGTGTCTACGAGATTGTAATGCCGCGTGCCGTGTAGTGTCAAACCTTTATTGATAAGACTGCTTCCCTGAATTGCCACTTCGCCAATTCCACCAATCAATGAAATGTGTCCTTTCGGGCGCGTTACGTCAGTCAATAATCGGACTGCCGCGGAAGCCGCAGAGCACTCCACGCCTTTGTCTGCACCTCTGCCATCCGTCAAATCCAGAATCTGATCGACAACTTTCTCGTCTTGTGGGTTAACAACTTCCGCCGCACCAAGTTTTTTCGCGAGGGCTGCGCGATACGGATGGCTCTCAACAGCGATGACGCGCGCACCTCTATATACAGCATTAATCACGCCACCAAGCCCAATAGGTCCCATCCCCGTAATCAGAACAGTATCAAACGCGTTGACATTCAGCAACCGCATGGCATTAGATGTTGATCCAAGTCCACAACATGCCATTCCAGCGTGATGATAGGAGACACCGTCCGGAATCGGCACGAGCAGCCAGTCCTGTTTGAGGATGTACTGCGCAAAAGTCGCCGTCACACCCGTCTGTTCGGTAACGTTTAGAATCTTGTTGTCGTCAGGACAGTGGGCATATTCGCCTGTCAGGCAGATATAACACTTTCCACAGGGGAAGTGTGGCATCACGACAACGCGGTCACCTACCTTGACAGTGCCTTCTTGTGCGATTTCTACCACTTCACCAGCGGCTTCGTGTCCGAAACTGTCACCCTTACCTTCTGTTTTGAAACCTTTATATTCCGTACACATCGGAGCCGAATGAATCTTGACGACAACGAACTCACCCTTGGCAACCGGGTCAGGTTTATCTATGAGTCCCGCAATTTCGGGACCGAATTTTGCAACGACTTTCATCTAAACCTCCCTTCTTTGAATAAGGACACTCAGTTTTCCCATTACGGGTGCCCGCTCACTACGCAAATCATTGAAACAGCATTATCACATTTTAGTCGTCAGTTTCCTCTGTCATCTCATCTTCGTGCATAATTTCCTTTAACTGGAGTCCAATACGAAAAGCCGCGAGACAGATACCTATTGAAATAGCGAACAACCACTGATAACCGATATAGGGAGCAAGAAATCCGGCAAGAAGGGGCCCGAAGCTCACAGGCATGAGCAGCGTGTTCATGAAACCGATGTAACTCGGACGGTTCCGAGGCGGCGCAATATTCAACATGTATGCCATAAAGCCTACCATCATTCCGTTTGACAATACACCCCCAACGATGAAGATTAGTAAGAAAGCAGGCATCTGTAATGAAGTCGGCAGTAGACCCGATGAAAAAGCAAGCGCAGGAGGGATACCCATCAAACCTGCCGTGATAATCAGCAACCATCGAACACCATATTGTTCGCCGATATGTCCCCAGAATGTGTTTGAAACGACACCACTTAGCGCGGAACAGACGATGAAAAATCCCATCGTCGCTTCCGAAAATCCCAGTTCATTCAACGCGTAAGGCATGTAAAAAGGGGCTGCCATCCCGGAGAAGTGTGCGAACACGCGAAAGAGAATGAAACGCCGATAATTTGCGTCTGTCCGTAGGAAATATGCCCCGTGTTTTAAATGTTGCCACATCGGTTGGCGTCTCGGATGGACAGGATGAATAGGCTCGCGCACGCCTAAGAAACTCACGAAAGAAAAGAATGCTGCAGCCACCGAACAGACGAAGAGAAAGGCATAGTTGTACGGGAACCCAAGATCGGTGTCCAAACGACAAACCGAACCTATAAAATACATGGTGAACGCTTTAAAGGTATGCGTAATACTTCCCAATATCCCCGTAAACTCAGATTCGTCTCCGAGCACTGCGCGAACCAAGAACCCGACCCAGATCGCGAAAAAGCCGCCATAGAGTTGTCGCAGGCTAAAGAAACGGGCACGCTGCTGCGGTGCTATCGCTTTAGAAACGATGTCCATGTACGGAAGTGTCGAAACACCCATGGCGGAGGAGGATATGAAATACAGACCCAAGAAGGAGGCGGCAAGCAGCATTGGTTTTTGCTCGCCAATTGTAATAGTACAGAAAAAGACAGCAAGCCATGCCAAGACACGAACGCTCATACCCAGCACGTAGAACGGCATTTTTCTCGGACGATGTTCAAGCAGGTTTGACATCAGCAATTGGGGCCACATCCACCCCGCCGTCATCATTGAACCCGTTAAACCCACCAGAATGTCGGAACCACTTAATTTATGGATAAAAGCAGGAAGCACTGTTGATGAATCCGCAAACGCTAAGTTGATACGCATAAAAGTGCCTTGGAGCACTGCAAATCGAAAGTTTCGTCGTTGGTCACCTACTTTTTTAGGCATTCTCTATTTTGTTCCTATCCAAATTTTTTGTATTATAATCGCAGCAATCAGAAATCCTGCACTTTATCTTTTGACATAATTTCCGCAATTAGGTTGAATTGAAATTTTTATCGTTTGACCGATACCCCAAAAATTTTCCTTTACAGCACCCTACAGTTGTGCTAAATTCCATATAAACTCTTTTTCGATATCAGGTTTTCGCCCTGTCTTCTATTTTAAGATCGGATTGCAAGCCTGCAACAACGGCGCAGGCGGCTCCAGAGAAGGGTGCGTCAAAGTTCTAACCTACGTCGTTCTCCCGCAAGGAAAAATTAAAAAATATGGAACCTCTTCGGATTGGATTTCTCGGTGCCGGCGGTTTCGCAAGGCACACCATTTATCCCGCATTACATCTCGCCCCAGTCGCCTTACAAGCCGTTTGCGATGCCGATGAAGACCGGGCAAAAGACGCTGCCGGTAAATTCGGTACAGGAAGATATTACACCGATCGGCACGAAATGTTTGAAAAGGAAGACCTTGAGGCAGTCATTATCTCTATGGGACCCGACCCAAGGCAGTCGCTCGTCCTTGAAACGCTTGAGGCGGGTTATCACGTCTTCACCCCCAAACCCCCCGCGCCATCTCTCGCAGAAACGATCACGCTGGCAGAAACCGCAGAACAGCATGGCAAGACGCTGATGGTGAACTTCCAGCGCAGGTTCAGTCTCGGCGTGCGAGAGGCACGGCAGATTATGCAGACCGAATCCTTCGGTCAACTCACACAGCTCTTCTGCTCGTTCTGTAGTGGGAAATATCCAACAGTCAAAAGTTATCTGCTCGACTTTGCCATCCACCACTTCGATTTGGCGAGGCACATCGCTGGTGCAGATGTGAAGGAACTCAGCGTTTTTCACAATGAAGTCGACGGACAAGGTGCCTTTGCTGTCGCCGTAGAATACACCAACGGCGCGGTCGGGAGTTTGCAGTTAACCAGCCAACGTCTATGGCAGCGTAACTATGACTACATTGAAATCACCGGACAACACGAATACATCGTTTTAGACGGGTTGTGGGGTGCGCAACACTTCACCGAGTCCGGAAACACCTTCACCTCAAACTTCTCTGATCAGCGTAACGGTGAGCTGACAGGCGATGGCATCAGCCTCACTGAGTTCGTCAACGCCATTCGTGAAGATCGAGAGTCAATATCCAGCATACACGACTGTGTTGGCACGATGCGGTTCTACGATGCTGTCCTGCAACGCAAAAAAGGCGTTATCTCCCTTTAATGGCTATCGGCAGTCGGCTATCGGCTATCAGCAAGAAGTGCCGAACAATTCACCGCTGCTTGGAGCACTCCAAACTGCCGTAGATTGTTACAAAGAGCCTCTTAACCGACTGCCGACTGCTGATTACTGACAGCCGATACGCTATTGATGCTTTCTAATACCTCAAGACACGTCTCTCCATTGACCAAACGATGATAATATTGCCCAACGCGCGCCGTAAAGTCCCTATTCCCGTCCAAACCGATTGCAGACGCAGATCCACCCGTGGACCACAGTGCCGCATTTGAGAAAATAGTAGCGATTCGTTCTTCTACATCTATCAAACTTGCGCCAAACGCTCCGTTTAAAACCTCCTGAATCGTCCGATCGGGGTCACGGATTTCGTATGTCTCGCCGGTATCGGTGAGACCTGTGTAGTCGTCGGGAGACGAGATGGTATGTGGTGTTAAAAACCGAAGTACTGTTGCGAAAGAATACGCAAAATCGGATTTGAAAAGCTCTGTACTGGTATCATAGTTCGGTGAACGGACGATGTCAGCGGCACGTTCGCGAAGTTTTACAGTTTCAATGATATTAATCCGGGCATTGTCGTCTTTGACGCTACGAATGCGATTGACAAATTCCAGTGTATACGCACGCGCGCTTTTCCCGGCTATCGGGATGTCCGCTTCCACAATCTCGGCGTATCCGTTCATTAGGCGTTCCAGATGTGGCGCGAACGTTGGGTGTGCCGCCGCTTCGTTGACATATTCAATACCGGAGAGCGTTCCTTTGTGCGTAATCCCCGGCACATGTACGGAATTCACCAAGAGCAATTTCCAGTCATGATACGGTTCGATACTCTCTCGACTGACAACAACGCCGTAGTCTTGAAGTTCACCGAAAGGCACGCGCAACAGATCGTCGAAATCCTCCAAGATAAGTGGTGTCGCCGGCATTGCCTCGGCGTATGTTATTAATTCATCTTGGAGTTCAATTTGGGCACGCGCAGCAGCTTTAATCTCATCAGGTACGGCGTAAACTTGTGGCACGAGACGATCACCCATTTCATTGAGAAATCCGACGTTTACTGCCAACCATGCCGCGTAAGCATCGCTCCGTCTCGGATACGCATTGCAGAGAATATCGCGAATAATATCGCCGTTATTTCGGAGGTTATCCGTGTTAATAACGCAAAGCGTCGCATCCGCACCGTGATGGCAGAAATAGCGATAGAGGGTCTCTTCCAATACATCCATCGCCAGTTCACCCTTGGCGATTCCGGCTTCAGTTACACCAATAAGGAGAAGATCCAGCGGATTTTCGGTCTGCGCGTAGAACTGCTCGCGTCCTGCCTCTGTGGCAAGTGTTGTCGCACCAACGACACTTGAGACCTGTTGAATGTCGTGAATGCCATTCGAATCGAACGTGACAACATGGTATACGCCGCCTTGCTCGTTGAAGGCATCGGCTTTCTCAGTGCCGCGTGGTTGACCGACAAAGATGCCGCCATCATAGAGGTTTCGTTGGTTGAGAATATGGACAAATTCGTGGGTTAAGGCGCGTTGTAAACCACCCGCGCCAATAGCAAGTATTTTCGTTGGCAGCATTTTTTCCGTTTAGACCTCCGTTTTCCATTTTATAGTAAAATCCAAAAATATATTTACAGTTTGTCAGGGAACAAACACCCACCGCCGCTGGCGAGGATTGTATCCTCGCCCTTGTATTGGTGTATAAGTAATTACGGGTTTTACTATAAGAGGTGTCAGCAATCAGCAATCGGCAGTCAGCAACAAGAGAGTTTTGTTAAACAAATACCTCTTAAATTGACCGCTGACAGGTTTTTTCGTAGAAAAAACCGACCTGACTGCTGACGGCTATAGAATATCAGCAAAAAGGGCTAAATAAGCGTCGGCGATGTGTTTCCAATCGTATGGCTTAACACGTTCAACACTCGCTTTGCCCATCTCAACACGACCTTCACCAGCGTTGATTAGTTTGACAAGGGAGTGTGCAAGTCCGTCAACATCACCCGCATCGAACAACGCACCGTTAACATCCTCCACCACGAGTTCATCAATGCCTTGAACACGGCTGGCAACGATCGGCAACCCTGTCCCCATCGCTTCCAAAACAACAAGAGGCATTCCCTCCGCGAGCGAAGGCAAAATGAAAACGTCAGCGTCGCGATACTTTTGTGGCAATTCGGAATACGGCACTGAACCCGCAAAGCGGATATGGGACGCTACACCGAGGTCTTCTGACAATCTTAGGAGTTCCCCCTGATACGGTCCATCGCCGACGATTTCGATTTCAAATCTGTGTGCCGCGTTTTCGAGGATTTGCGGAAGCGCACGGATCAAAAATTGGAAACCTTTGCGCGGTATAAGTCTCCCAATTGTGAGCACTCGGACCATTTCTGGGCACGCATCGCGTTGGACTGCCTCAAAACGTCCTAAATCCAAACCATCAGGGATCACATCCATCTTTACATCCGTATTCGTCTCTCGTGCCAGTTCACGTAAACCGTCGCTACATGCCACAACCGCTGATGCATTGCCCCAAATCGCTCGGATGATCGGTTTCAGGAGCAGGTATAGCCAGCGATAATACGGCGGATCGGGGTTACGGCTCGGTACATCACGCCCGCCTAAGAACACGATGTATGGCACGTTACGGAGTTTCTGCAGAAGATACGCGCCGCCACCCGCAGGAATGCCGAAAAAGACCTGAACGATGTCGGGTTGAAACCGCTTCGCAAACCGCAATCCGTAGAGACTTGAACTCACCGCGTAAGTTAACATTTCGTGAACCGCGCATACATCACGGTTTTTCCGAAGCGCACGCACGCGATGCACATGAAAACCCTCCACTTTCTCATCTATCGGACAATCCCGAAACCGGGAGGTAATCAGATGTACTTCATGCCCCGCTGCCGCGAAGTGTTTGCCTAAGAAGTAGCTGACCCAACCACCACCACCACCAATCGGTGGAAATTCGTGATTGAACATCAAAATTTTTTTCTTTTTAATTTTTCCTTGCGGTTCGGTCAGGCGAGTCTGAATATTAGCGTGCCTCCCCGTAGAGCCGCCCCCCATTTCATGGCATCGCATACGACGCTACAAATTCAATAATCACACCAGCGATATCGATTCCTGTGACCGACTCCAACTCCTCAAATCCCGGCGATGGATTGACTTCCAGAACAACGGGCCCCTCGTTCGTCTGAAGCAGATCGACCCCGGCTATCTCCAATTCAAGTGCTGTTGCCGCATCTATAGCCAAGCGGATGTATTCGTCTGGCAGCGTGATCGTTTCCCCAGATGCCCCTTTGTGAATATTCGCTCGGAATTCACCCGGAGGCGCGCTCCTTTTCATCGCCGCAACGGCTTCACCGCCTACGACAAGAACCCGGATGTCAACACCCTCTGCTTCTGCAATAAAGGACTGGATAACATAGTCCTGATGAAGATCGCACAGCGCATCCACAGCCGAGGTAAGCGATGTAGGTGTATCCAACAACATAACACCCGTGCCGTGTGTGCCATGGAATGGTTTTAAAATAAACGGATAATTCCCGACTTCCGCCACAGCACTCTCTAAAAACGTAGCGGAACCGACGGTGAGACTCGGTGGGATGGGTAAACCGTGCTGTGCAAGGATACGTAGAGAGTGGAATTTGTGTCGTGCCGCCGCGATCGCTTTTGCCCGATTCACCACAGGAGTCCCGACCCATTCAAAATGTGCCAAGATCTCTTCGCCGTACTGTGCTGTTGTCCGGCTGAGCCGTGGCACGATGACATCGAAGTCTTCTGCTGGTTTCCCGTGATAGGTAATACGGTTACCGGTACCACCGATATGGAGGTAAAAACCGAAGGGATCTAAAATTTCTGCGGCGTGTCCTGCAGTGAGGGCTGTTTCACTAAGCCTGCGTGTGGAGTGGTTTTGAGGACCCCGTGAGAGGATACCGATTTTCATAGTTTGTTGACAGACTAACTGCTGACCGAGGCAGGCACCTTTGGCATGGCTTCCAATTCCAAATAGGAATACCGAATTCCCGTACCTTCAAGCAACCGCACGCCAGCAGAGGGCTATGTCTATAAATAGGGAAACTCACGTTATTGTATTATGGTTTTAAGGGTTTTGGCAACGCACTCAGGGTCGTTTTCAGCCTCTTGTATCTGTTTAGCGAGCGATTCAACATCGGACATTCCTACCCATTGCTGTCGTTCTTCGGTGTAATCACCTATGCCAGCTCGAAATTGATGGATAAAACGTACCATTCCGACAGGTCCAAGTTGGTCAACTAATGCCTTAAAACCGAGTTCCAAAATTTGCTCATCTGTCATAAGAAGAACATCCATTTTCAATTTGTTTACCTCTGAAAGTTTCCGACGCACCCACAGAAACGAAAGTAGTTTGAGGTATGGAAGTGAAAAGTGCCTTTACGAAGGAACGTTTCGTTAAATCAGAGATCTGGTTAATCTTAAATTGTAAAGTTTTACTGGTAATCGACTGCCATTCCCCGTTCCAAAAGCGAGAGATAATCTGCATGATGGCTGTAGTTTCAGACTTAATTCTATTTTGGGTCTGATTATCATAAGGGCGACTGACACAACAACTATCAAGGTAAATTTTATAAGTTTTCAAGATTGATTTCACTCGTACAGCCTTAAATCGCCCAACATACCTATTGGGAGCATACACTTTATCTCAGTCATCAGTGTGAAATTATACGATGCACGCACTTGTTTGTCAAATTGATTTCCGAGGGCAAACGCGCATGCATAATGCTATCTCGATGACGGTGAAGCCCCACCTATAAGCAGTTCCAACGGTTCCGTTGATTCCCGCAAAAGTTTTAGTGCCGCCTCTCCGCGACAGCGATGTTCGTTTTGAAGTTCAGATACACGTGTTCTAAAAAGCAGCATCGTCTCAGCAACCCCCGGTTCTGTAACAGCGCCAGCGAGCACGCCTCGAACAATTAATTGGACATTTTTTAGCGCGGGGTTTTGTTGAACAGAAAATGTTGCACATTCGTTCATCAGAGAGCGATACTCGTTTAGTAAGTCGGGTCCTACAAGGGCATGGCTCTCTGTGACCAATGACTCGGCATCCAAGACAAAACCGAAAGTTTTATCCTCTCCGTTCTCGTCAAAAATACTATAGCGATCATTGACAAACATAAAAATGTACTGGTGATCACCTGCCAAAAAATCCTCGATGCAAAATCTTTTACCATTCCAATCTTTCGTCGGAACAATAGTGCCTTTCTCAAGACACTCATTGTAATGAGATTCGTCAGTTGTGTAATACGCATCAACCATAGGATAAACCTTTCTATTTCGTTTTATACGTTGCAGTCAGAAAATCCGCCAGTTCCTCAAACGTGTCAAAAATCCGGTCACACAAATTCTCAAAGAAAATACTCCGCGTCCCAGGGTAAACTGCATACACAGGTTTGTTGTGGCGGGTAGCGTAATTCATCTCACTGAGAACACCGGGCGACAATTTATCTGTAGGATAAATAACAACCACAAAATCACTTTGGTGAACGAACTGATAATCCCGTGAAATCGTTCGCGTTTGAATCTGTTCAATCACTTCCTCACCCATTTCACTCACACGCGGTGTGTCAGCATCTTCATCTTGCGTGAGGGTAACGAGTTCCATGTCCTTGATCGTGAGCGGATCGAAAACAATAAAGGAACGGCTCAATTTTTCCCCAATCTCGCGGATTTTCTCAATTTCCTTTGGCGTATCTCTTAGGAGCGTGATTGGGTAACTGAGGTAAAATTTCGGTTTCGGTGAAAAGAGGAGTTCATAGAAATTTTCGAGATCGTGTTGTCTCGCGACAGTGTAATGCGGCTTCTCTGTGAAGTGTGCGAGTTGCCGCGTCAGGAACTCTTCTTCATCCAGCCAAACATTGAGTGCCGCTTTTCCCATCCCTTCCCATTGTTGCGTTTTTTCCATCCGTTCCGATATATCGGTGATGTTGTCAACAACGTTGATTAGCAGATCCGGTAGGAGAATTTCAATATCTCTGAAAGAGAACCCTTCAATCAGGCTCCCGCGCCATCGAAAACAGGCGTGTAATCCAATAATAGCATGCTCATAATCCTCGGCACGCCGCGCAATTTCATAGAAAGCCGTGCGTCGCGCCAACGATAAAACCGCAGGATCCGAGTCAAGTACCTTGTCTGTGAAATGGACGCGTGCCTCCGCTGCAGCGCGGTGCATAACATCGCCAACGTTGAAAAAGCCGATGTTCAGTTTCCTTTTCATGCAAAGTATCTTAAAATTCGCCATCAGTTCTTTACGACCCGAACAACTGATGCCAGTACAAATAATTTTCATCTTTTAATTTTTCCTTGCGGAGTATTGTCCCGCAGGTTTCCTCTATAAGCTTGCGCAAAGGAGGTTTGAACTGTTGTATGCCTTCCACCTGTCTGAAGAAACACCCAAGCAAAGCACCTCGACTTCGTTACGGACTACAGGTTTTGAGGGGATCGTAAGAGACACCCTTTGTTAGGCGGAAACCTCTTAACTAACTGCTGACTGCCGCCTGCTAATTGCGAATTGCCGCGAGTGCCTCCTGCTCCTCCATTTGCCACGGACGATGTGCCGGTTTATCCAGTTTCTTAGGCGGACCACCGAACACAAGGATATACGCTCTGCGTGCTTCCGGTGTACTGTTCGGGGCAGAATAGTGCAGCGTCCGACAGTGGTGGAAAGTCGCACCACCTGCCGGTATCGGACAGGCAACTGCTTCTGATGCGTCAACATCATCTGTCACTAATCCGTGTACGAGTGGATCGTCGTTAATGTGACGGTGCCAACGCACCTCTCCTTTGTGTGATTTCGGGATAAATTGGAGACATCCACTCTCAAGGGTCGCCTTGTCAAGCGGAAGCCAAACACTCAAGCTGTGCGGTAGAATCTCTGGATTCCAGTACGCCTCATCTTGATGCCAAGGTGTTTCATTGCCGTAATGCGCGGGTTTCAAAATCATGTGTCCACCACCGCTCACCTTGTCAGGTGCGACTTTAAGCAATTGCGCGGCGAGCCGCTGCGCGTTTCGGAAATAAACAGTCTCACGGAGTTCCGGAAATTGTGCCTCTGGACCTAACACCTGCGGCAACGTCTCGCGTCCGTTATGTGCACGCGGACCGGCAAGATCGAAGTAACGTCCCTCTGCTTCTCCAGTCCGTCCCGTAAAGAGTTCATCGTAAATGCCTTTAAGCCATTCAACCTCTTCATCTGTCGTGATGCGTGGAATGCTCAGGTATCCATTCTCTTGAAAAAAGGAGATTTGTTCGTCAGTTAAATCAACGTGAAAATTATTGTTGGATTTCATAAATCACCGGATTAAAACGTCATAGGGTAGAATTGTTACGACCTGTGCCCCGTCTTTAAAACCGAACAGACTCAGCCACGTAACGACATATTGCCACCGCGCACCAAACACGGAATGGAAGGCAGGAAGGACGGAAGGACGGAATTCCCATCCTTCCAATCTTCCAATCTTCCAATCTCCTAACTGGATTGAACCTTCCATGTCCTCAACCATCCGTTCCAGGAGCTCCTCCAAAAAGGGTTTCTGTTTCGGTAACACGATAAGATTAACTTCATCATCATCGGCAAAACCCGCCTGCTCTTTGGCGATAGACAGCGCAGTATCAAGCCCACCGAGTTCATCAACAAGTCCAAGTGCTTTCGCCTGCTTGCCTGTCCAAACGCGTCCTTGTGCGATCTCGTCGATTTCGCCAAACGATTTGTTTCTACCTGCTGCCGCTTTACTGACGAAGTCCTTATAGACCGTTTGCATCATCTTTTCGACGCGTTCCCGCTCGGTCGGTGTAAAACCGCCGTAGTCCGAGTAGAGGGTCGCGTTCTGCCCGTGTGAAATAATTTCCTTCGTCAATCCAACTTTGTTATAGAAGCCCTTCATGTTCAGTTTACCACCGAACACACCGATTGAACCTGTCAGCGTGCTTGGATGTGCGACAATTGTCCCTGCCGCCATTGCGATGTAATAGCCACCAGACGCAGCGACATCTCCCATAGAGACGACAACAGGCTTTTCGCGTTGTGTGAGCAGGACTTCCCGCCAAATTAGGTCGGAAGCGAGCGCAGAACCCCCCGGACTATTTACACGTAGCACGACTGCTTGGATGGTATCATTGGTGCGCACTTTCTCAAACGCCTCCTTCAACTCGTTTGGCGTAATTACTGACGTTGAAGGGAATAACGAGTCAACATCTGGTAAAATGGGTCCATTAGCATAGATAAGTGCAATCTGATTCTCTGATGTGGCAGTCCGAGAGCGTTGCGGTGGATTTAACATACTGAATAGCTGCATGAGGCCGGCGAAACTATTCATATCTGGCACTTTTCGTTTGCGCTCGTAATCCGGCTTGACAACCTGAACATCTTCGTCTGGGGATGCTGTTTTCAGAGTATCAAGGAGTTCGTCGTAGTATTGCAACGCGTCGACCAATTTTTCCTGCTGTGCCTCTTCTGCCGTAAACGGGCCACGATTAACCAAATCCGACACACCTTCCGCAGTGATACCGTCTCGGTTCTCAGCGATGTGGTCCAGCAATTGGGCGTATAAATCGTCGAGGAGCGCAGTCATCGACTCACGAAAGGCGTCAGACATGCCGTCCCGCATGTAGGGCTCAACACCGGATTTATATTTCCCCATCGCCAACATATCTGCTTCGATGTCCAACTTCTCCAGCAACCCTTTATAGAAAAGGATTTCGGCGCGTAACCCCGTTAAATTAAGACTCCCCGTAGGCATCAGGACAACGCGTTCCATCACAGCAGCGAGGAGATACTCCGCATTACCACCGCTTTCCAGATACCCTATTGTCTCTTTTTCGACTTCCCGGAATTCGTGAAGTTTATTGCGAATTTCTTGGAGCGTCGCCCATCCCACACCGACGTTATCTATTTTGAAGATAACTCCAGCAATTTCATCATCTGTTTTAAGCGTATCTAATTTCTTAAAAAGTCCCCGCAGTGTTTTTGTTGAGGAGGCACCAAAGGTACCAACTGTTTTAGTATCGGTGTAGGTACCGTCCAGTGTGAACTCAACATATTTTTTTACAGGAGGAACGGTTTCTTCTGCTGCGTGTTCCTCAGCAAATACCGGCGAAGCGAGGACAAGCAACGCCAATAGGAACGTGTATTTTTGTAGGAATCTCATTAATCTTTTCCTCTCTTTTAGTATCCGATTTGACTTCCCTATTCTATCATGAAACAGTAAGCGTGTCAAGTTGCAAATCCTTCTTCGGTCTTTCTGTAGGAGGGAACTCCGATTCCCGACTCTTCCTCTGTAGGAGGGAACTCCGATTCCCGACGCTGACGGCTGACCGCTGATAACTATTCTCCAATATGCTGTGCAATCAAGGTCAAATCCAAGATATTGACAACACCATCGCCGTTAAGATCCGGTGAATTCTCTTCAAAACGCGAGGCAATAAACGTCAGGTCCAGGATATTCACGACACCATCGCCGTTGGCATCCCACGGAACCTGTGATGGTGGCACTGCAATCTCCCACAGGAGAATCGTGCCGTCCCAACTTCCACTCGCAAGCGTCCTACTATCGGGTGAAAACATCAACTGTGTTATATCTTTTGTATGCCCTTTGAGGACAGCAGTGAGTGATTCTTGAGGTTCGTGTGTACGGAAGGTGGATGCATCCCATAGTAGAATCGTGCCATCCAAACTTCCACTCGCAAGTGTCCCACCATCCGGTGAAAACGCTAACGCACCAACCTCACCTGTATGCCCTCTGAGCGTAGAAAGCCTCTCTGTAGTGTCTGCATCCCATAGCTGAATCGGTCCATAAGTTCCGCTACTTGCCAGGGTTTTACTATCCGGCGAAAACGCCAACCCAAAGACATCATCCCTACGTCCGCCAGCCGATTCCTGTTTGCCAAGCGTCGCGCGATGTTGCCCGGAAGCGACATCCCACAAGAGAACCGCTTTGTCCCCGCCGCCACTTGCCAACGTCTTGCCATCCGGTGAGAACGCCAATTCAAAAATCCAGTGTATATGTCCTTCAAGGGTAACTTGGTGTTCTCCAGTTGCTAAATTCCACAGAAGAATCGTATTGTTTCCATTCGTACTCGCAAGGGTTCTACCGTCTGGAGAAAACACCGCTGTACCGAAGAAATCTGGCAACGTGAGGAGTGTCTGTGCGCCATCGGTTACATGCCAGAGATGAACCGTGCCTTCAGAACTTACCCTATTGATATAAGCTATGCCATCCGGTAAAAACGCTGCTGCCCGAATCCAACCGTTATGTCTGGTAAAGACGGATTCCTGCTCTCGTGCTGTTTCTGCATTCCATAGACGGAGGATGCCATCCTCACTTCCATTCACAAGCATGCTGCCATCTGGAGAAAAGTCAAGTGCCGTAACAACCCCTGGGTGTGCATGGAGCACAGTCTTCGGTTGAATATCAACAGTGTTTGGTGTCTGCAGGGTGTCAAAGTTCCACAATCGAACTGTATTATCATCACCTACACTGGCAAGTGTTCTGCTATCCGGCGAAAACGCAAGGGAATGGATATGCCATCCATGTGCTGCAAGCATCCTCCGCTGTTGTCCGGTGCCTGTATCCCACAAGCGAATTGTGCCGTTTCCACTCCCACTGGCGAGGAATGTGCCCTCCGGTGAGAACGCGACGGCAGAAACAATATGTGTATGTCCTGTGAAGCTATCTCGAAGCTGATGCGTCTCCATATCCCACAAGCGAATTCTATTGGCACTGTCTCCACTCGTGAGGGTCGTGCCATCAGAAGAAAATGCCAAAGCCCAAACCGGAGTCCTTATATGAACAACATCGTGTTCACCAGTGGCAACATCCCACAACCGAACCTTGCCATCCCGACTCCCGCTCGCAAGTGTTCTGCCATCCGGCGAAAACGTCACGACTCTGAGACCTTCCGTGTGTCCTATAAAGGTAGCACGATGTTCGGCAGTAGCGACATCCCACAACTGGACGATATCCTCATAATCCGCACCACTCGCGAGCATGCTACCATCCGGGGAAAAAGCGAGCGTTACGATTCGACGCGCATGCGCGTTGAGTGTAGCATGCAATTGTCCGGTCGCGACATCCCACAAAAGAAGCGCACCATCCTCACCGCCACCAGCGAGTATCGTCCCATCAGGCGAATATACACATGACCAGATGCCACGCGTCTGATCCGTGAGCAGGTCGATTTCTTGGTAGGTCTGCGCATCATAAAGCCAGATGCCTATGGAACTTGATACAGCGATTTGGGTGCCATCCGGCGAAAACTGAACACCAGTCGGCTTGCCTTTACTAAGCCGCGCACTCGCACCTTCGGGCAAATGCCACCGTGTGGAATCCACAGTGAAACCTTCCTGTAGAAAATAGACAGAAGTAAATAGCAAAGAAATGCTAAAAAAGAGAAATCGTGTCTGTAGCATTTTTACTCCACCTCCTCAGAAAGATGGCTCGCCACGATCGTCAAATCCAAAATATTGACGATACCATCGCCATTGACATCTGGGGAATCCTGCCCGAAACCATTGGCAACCAGTGTCAAGTCTTGGACGTTGATGACACCATCATTATTGACATCCCACGGCGTTTGTGAGACCAGCACTAACGACGACTCACGCTCGCCAGGTGTGAGATCCCACAGAAGAATCGTCCCATCCCAACTCCCGCTTACAAGTGTCCCACCATCGAGTGTAAACGCTAAGGCAACGATGCCTTGTGTATGTCCTTCAAGGGCACTCAGGTAGTTACCGGTAGCGACATCCCAGAAAATAATTGTCCTGTCATTACCACCACTCGCAAGCGTCTTACCGTCCGGTGAGAACGCGAGGGAATAGACATCATCGGTATGCCCACCACTGAACGTGAAAAGAGAGCTACCCGTGTTTGCATCCCACAATTGAATCCCATAATAGTCCGAACAACTGGCAAGAATTTCGCCATTTGGTGAGAAGGTGACAGTTCTAACCCGATGGCCTGAACGAGAAGTCTCTCTAAGTAGCGTCTTCGGTTCCCCAGTCTCTGCGTTCCATAACCGAATCACGCCGTCCCAACTCCCACTGGCAAGAGTGCTGCCATCTGGTGAAAACACAATGGAATAAATGGTTTCTGCGGATTCTTCAAAAATCGCTTGTTGTTGACCGGTATTGACATCCCATAACCGAATCGGATCTGTTCCACCGCCGCTGGCGAGGGTTCCGCCATCTGGAGAAAATGCCAACGCAAGGACTTCGTCAGTATGCTCTCTAAGAATCGCTCGTGGTTGGAAATCAATAACCGATGGTAATTGCTCAGTATTTACGTCCCACAACCGAATTGTTTTGTCGTCACTCGCGCTGGCAAAAATTTTTCCGTTTGGGGAGAACGCCACTGCATTAACCTGCCTTGTATGCCCTCTTAACACTGTTTCCGATCGTTGTGTATCTACATTCCACAACAAAATCGGGGCTTCCCAACTGCCGCTGGCAAGTCTGCGACCATAAGTTCCACTCGCAAGCGTCCGACCGTTCGGAGAGAGTGCCATCGCAGTAATCCCATCCGTATGCCCTTTTAGCGTGGTTTCTTGGAGGTGACCGCCACTCGCGTCCCACGATCGAATTGTCCCGTCACGACTTGCACTGGCAAAAGTTGTGCCATCGATCGAAAAGACAATATCGGCGACTTCTTGCGTATGCGCGCTGAGTGTCCTGATGTGTTGTCCAGTGCTCGCGTCCCATAAGCGAATTTCACCGCGCCGACTGCCACTGACAAGCATTTCGCCATCTGCGGAAAACGCAACCGAGGTGAGCCAATCCGCACTCCCTATGAAAGTGGATAGCTGACTTTTAGTGCTTACATCCCACAACCGAATTGTGCCGTCCCAGCTCGCACTGACGAGTGTTTTTCCATCCGATGAAAACACAACTGCTTCAATCTCTGACGTGTGTCCTTCAAGCGTCGCGAGGTGTTGGTTCGTGGCGATGTCCCACAACTGAACTATATAATTGTTGCTTGTGAGTGGTAACTCGTGACCTCCATAAGCAAGAATTCTGCCATCTGGAGAAAATGTGATAGCCTTAGCTCTACCCGTCTGGGCATTCAGGTGTGCTTTGTGCTGACCGGTTTCTACATCCCACAAACGCACGGATCCATAGCTACTACTGGCAAGGGTTTTTCCATCCGGCGAAAATGCCACAGCCCAGATGCCATACCTGTGCTGCGTAAAAGAAACTTTGTGTTGCTGGGTTTCCACATCCCACAAACGGATGGTAGTATCCGAGCTACCACTGGCGAGGGTCTTGCCATCTGGTGAGAACGCCACACTCAAGACTGACTGTGTATGCCCCGTGAACAAGGCAACCTCTGCACCCGTGCGTGCATTATAGAGCCAAACACCGATAGAGCCAGCGACAGCAACAAGGTTTCCATCAGGTGAAAACTTTATATCGTTTATAGGCCCTTTCCCAATGCGGACCTTCGCACCTTCAGGTAACTGCAATTGAGTGTAATCTTGGGCATGAACGTTTGGGAAAAAACAGATCGCAGTTAAAAGCATTACCAAACTAAAAAATTGGAGGTGGATAGTGCCGCGCAGTTGGACACACCTGCAAAGTGCCTCTATACAGAAACGCAGTTGTTTTATCTTCATAGATTAACTCCTATTGTCCAATATGCTGTGCAACGAGTACCAAATCCAAAACGTTGACAACACCATCGCCGTTAAGATCCGGTGAAGTCTGCCCAAAACGCGACGCAACAAACGTCAAGTCCAAGATATTCACGACACCATCGTTATTGACGTCCCCACGGAATGCTACACGCGCATTCCGTTGTTGGTTTGGAATCCGAGCGAGAGAAGCCGTCAGAGGTCTCAGTTGGATTGTGCCATCAAGGCTGGCACTTACGAGTGTTCTCTTATCAGAACCGCGAGTATCCGGTAGGAACGCTAAAGCGAGGACTGGAGCAGTATTATCTTCAAAAATTGCCTGTAATTGCTCGGTATGTGGATCCCACATCCGAATTGTGTTATCCCAACCCCCACTTATAAGTGCTCTTCCATTGATGCTGGAGGCATCTGGGGCAAATGCTAAAGCGAAAACCGGCGTAGTGTGGTTTTCAAAGGTTGCTATGAGATGACCGGTATGTATATTCCACACACGAATTGTACTCTCCGCGTCCGAGTTCCAATATCCACCACTTGCTAAAGTTTGATTATCCGGCGAGAATGTGAGTGCCAAAATTGAACTGGTATGTGCAGGGAGGCTATGTCGGAGTTGAGAAGTTTCTATATCCCATAGCAAGATTGTGCCGTCAAAACTCGCACTCGCAAGCGTCTTGCTATCCAGTGAGAATGCCAACGTGGTAACCATATCCCGATGTCCACGAAAGACTGTGGTACCCGTAATCTGTCCCAACGTTAAATTCCACAAGCGAGTCTCTTTGAAACTTCCGCCAGCGAGCGTGGTACCATCGGGTGAGAACGCTAACGCAACAACTGGACCAGTGTGATTTGTGAAGTCTGTTATGTGTTCACCAGTGTGTGCGTTCCAGAGGTGGATCGTGGCATCTTCATACGCGCTCGCAACGGTTCGGCTATCGGCTGAGAAAGCCAACGCCGTCACGTGACTTATTAACGAGGGGAGTTGGACGAGTACGCTACCGGTATAGGTATCATATACGGCAATACCATTTGCGCTCGCGGCAGCGAGTCGTGTACCATTAGGAGAGAAAGTTATCGCGTTTATTGCGGCTGGACCGAGGAGTGCCTCGTTATCTTTAAGCACGCGCCATTGCGTCACATCCTCGGCGAAGCTGCCGGGTAGGAACAAGGCATAAACGAATAGAAAGATAAAGATTCGGTAGTATTTCACGGCATAATGGTTATCAGTCATTGGTCATCAGTCGTCAGTTAAGAGGTGTTTTTGCTGGGGCGTTTCCTTCGTTTATAGTAAAACCGAAAAATAAAGAGATACTTGCATCCCCCGGTAGGTTCGGAATGTAATACATTGTCCCGCAAGTCCACACGCGACTTTCGCTATGGATTTAGTCTATTCATAGACTAAATCCCCTAACCGAACCGGCACAGGGTGTCTTATTAATTCTAAACTTTACTATAAACAAGGTTTCCTCTTGTAACCGATAACCAATAACTGAAAACCGATAACCATATTAGAGGATGTACCTGCTCAGATCCTGATCTTTAACAATTTCTGACAATTCCGCCCTGACATACGCCGCATCAATGGTAATATGCTTCTTTTCAAGATTAGGTGCGTCAAAAAAGAGGTTTTCAAAGAGTTTTTCCATGATGGTATGCAGGCGGCGTGCACCAATGTCTTCAACTGCCTCATTAACTTGGAAAGCAAGTGCGGCAATTTCGTCAATCGCATCATCGGTAATAGTCGCCTCAATACCTTCAGTCTTCAGCAGTGCTGCGTATTGTTTCACCAACGCGTTTTTCGGTTCCGTCAGAATAGATTTAAAATCATCCTTATTCAGACTTTTCAGTTCTACTCGGATCGGAAACCTACCCTGTAGTTCAGGAATGAGATCAGACGGGCTTGAAACATGGAATGCACCAGCGGCAACGAATAGGATGTGATGCGTTCGCACCGCTCCGTACTTTGAAGTCACTGTGCTGCCTTCGATAATGGGAAGGATATCCCGTTGCACGCCTTCACGCGAGATGTCGGGTCCATGCCGAGATTCTCTTCCAGCAATCTTGTCAATTTCGTCCAAAAAAACGATGCCGGAGTCTTCAACCCGTTGAATCGCGTCGCTGATGACAGCATCCATATCGATAAGCTTTTCGGATTCCTCCTGCATCAAGATAGTTCGTGCCTCGGAGACAGGAACTCTACGTTTCTTCGTCTGATTCGGTAGGATGTTACTGAACATATCCTTGAAATTGATGTCCATCTCCTCTATACCACCGGGCGAGAAAATTTCCACAAAAGGCATGTTCTGATGCTTGACATTGATTTCAACAGGTTTATCCTCAAGTCTACCTTCTCTCAGCCATTCTCTAAATTTCTCTCGGGTTTTGAGATAACGTTCGCGTTCCTTCTCTCTGGCTTCTTCGGCTTCATCTCCGATGTCGGGACCCATATCAAACGGGAGTTGCAGAACTCCGTCATCATCCTCTTCCTCCGGCTCTTCAAGGGTATCTTCATCTTGTAAACGAGGGCGTCGCTGGAGCGAGCGTGGAACAGGAAAAATGCAATCAAGCAACCGTTCTTCTGTCGATTCCCGTGCTTTTTCTTCAACCACCTCTGTTTGTTCGGCTTTAACACGGCTAATAGCAGTTTCAGTCAGATCGCGGATCATGGATTCAACATCTCGACCCACGTAACCGATTTCAGTATACTTTGATGCTTCTACTTTGATGAAAGGCGCATCAACGAGGCGCGCGAGCCTACGCGCAATTTCAGTTTTCCCCACACCCGTTGAACCTATCATAATAATGTTTTTCGGCGACACTTCGTCCTGCATATCTTCTGCCAACATCTGTCGCCGCGCGCGGTTACGAAGGGCAATAGCAACACAACGTTTTGCCTCAAACTGCCCAACAATATACTTATCTAACTCCTCAACGATCTGTCTCGGTGTGAGAGCAGATGCCAAAATGTTTCCCGCGCGCGTTGCTTTCGGTCTTTCCAAGGGTAAACCTCCCTAAAATGGCTATCAACGATCGGCGATCAGTAACTTCGGGCAGTTATCAGGAACGATACTCAGGTGCCCTACTGACTGCTGATTGCTGAACGCTGACGGCTATTTCCCTATAGTATCAACTTCAATTTTAGCATTTGTGTAGATACAGATTTCACTCGTGAGTTGAAGGGCTTCTGAGATAATCTCTTGCGCAGTCAAATCTGAATATTTAAGCAGTGCCTTTGCTGCCGCTAAGGCTATAGAACCACCGGAACCGATTGCAAGAACATCATCGTCCGGAGAAATCACGTCGCCACTTCCGGAAATGAGGTAACTATCGCTGGCATCCGCGGCGATTAATAGAGCGTCTACTTGTCTCAGAACCCTATCATTACGCCATTCCCGTGCAAGTTCCACCGCAGATTTTTGAAGATTTCCACGGTACTGCTCCAGTTTCTTCTCCAAATTTTCATAGAGAGTGATCGCGTCCGATGCCGAACCCGCGAAACCGATTAGTACCTTGTCATTATGAATTTTGCGTACTTTGCGAGCACCGTGTTTAATCGCCGTATCTCCTAAAGTGACCTGACCATCACCCCCAATAGCTACCTCACCGTCGCGGCGAACGGCTAAAATCGTTGTTGAACGAATACGCATTTTTAATTTATTGCTCCTGGACTGCGCTTTCACTTTGTTACACGCAGGTTTTTGATAATCCTGTACGTTATTCTTAAAATCGAACGGTAACGCATTGATGAAATGAACCGACACCTTATCAACCCGCACCTATTTCCAGACATAAAACAGAAGAAAACCGAAAAACTGTAGTGCCCCCATAAAGATGCCACACCGTATGCCAGCAACACCGGCGTGTTGTTCCCTGGGAAAACCATCGGCTACTCCGAAAAAGTAAGGGCACAACAGAAAAGTAACCAGAAAAGAAATCGGCACAAAAACCGGTACAGACGCAATTTCTGGTATCCGGTCTACCTGTGTTGCATTCCACACCCACAGATGCGATTCCCCAAGCGCGTAAATTATGTTACTTCCCACCGCCACACCGATGCCGGTGATGCCCGCCGCCAACATCGCAGTTCCTGTGAAACCAATTCTCGAATTGTCAGCCTCGGACGCAAAACGGGTTCGGAAAATCATCGCAAGCCGCTGGTAACAGTATCCTGCCAGCGTCGCAAACACTATCCAGTTCAGGATAATTCCAATCGGTGTTGTTAGATCCGCTAAAAAATCTGGACGAAGATAGAAGACTAAGTGCGCTTTTCGCGAGAAAAGCCAGTCCATCGGAACGTAGGTCAGGGTCGTTGCTATCCCAAAAATAGAACTACTTAAAAGCAGCGATGTATCTTCATGAATCAGACGGATACAATAGACACACAAAACAACCGCAATGAGTATGTTCGGATAAAGTATCCAGATAGTCCCGATGTGACTTGCTATTAAGAACGTTAAAAGCGTTGTCCCTGTTACAGTAAAAGCCGCTCTGTCCGCTTTGGTGCCCATACGCCTTAGGTCCGATATTCTCCCTCAAACTTAATTACAAGTTGGTCACCGGTGAGTTTCGCTCCAGTTGTTTTTTTGTTCGAGAGAGTCCGCGGCAATGCGATATGTTGCTTGAAACCGCCTATGGTGACAATCAACTCATCACCGTGTTTTGTCAATCCAATTTCCTCTTTGCTCAGAAACGGGAGACGCATAGACAATTGATAGACATCTCCTGTTTTTTGGAATAGATACGGACGTTCTTCAGAGAATTGATCCGCCGGATCAATCTCCGAATAGAGCGTGTCTGCTAACCGATGCAGCCCTCGTTCTCCCACAATTTCTTCTTCAAAGAGGTTCACCTTCCAAATCGGTACGTCCGAAAAATAATCCATTGCCTCCTCAATATAGTGCTGTTGGGAACGTTTCCAAGTTTCAAAATATGCCGCATCAACGCCATCAGGAAAGATACGATTGATAATTACAGCATCAATACATAACCCGTAAAGGCAAAAATACATAAATGCCCGCTGCGTCTCTTTGATAACAATTTTTTCTGGGTTCGTCACTAAGCGAACCGTCGTAATCTTCGGATCCGTCAAGACACCATCAATCCCTTCCAATTTATCGAATAAATCTTGGATATTCTGAAAATAATTGTCTCGTGGAATCGGGACGGAACTCACCCGTTCGATGACTGGACCCGCAACTCTCGCAAGGTTGCGCTCCAATTTGAAAATATGGCTCATGTACCACTCCAGGGTCGTCGGGATACTGACAAACCGGAGCGACTCGCCGGTCGGCGCACAATCAAGGATAATTACGTCATAACTTTTTTCGCGGATATATTGGTTGATATACAGAAGCGCGCAAATCTCTTCCATTCCCGGAAATACTGCTATCTCTTCAGCGACGAGGCTATCAAGCCCAGAACGATTGAGCAACGAACGGATATAACTATACACATCGTCCCAGTATTCAACTATTGCTTCCTGAACGTTAATCTCCTGTATCCAGAGGTTGTCTTTGATTTGAATCTGTTTCTCTTCACGCTGGCGAACGAGTTTTTCGTGGTTATCAAAAGCATCTCGGAGCGAATGGGCGACGTCAAGCGAAATCACGATGGTTTTGTAACCCAGTTCAGCGAGTTTGATACCCGTCGCAGCGGCAATTGTTGTTTTGCCGACACCCCCTTTGCCTGTGTAAAGAATAATTCGCATTATTTTTAATTTCCTATAACTTATTTGTAATTTGTCCAAATTTCTTGTGTTTCCTGATATATATAGTATAACACAAAAAAGGGAAATGTCCAAAGCAGAATTACGCGTTCTTTCAAGTAAAGTGTGTATCCTTTGCTCGATCTGACTTATCTCATTTCAGGATATGTTAAAAGTTAATTTACGTTATTATTAACATGATAGTTAATGTAATGCGTCTATATGACTATTAGCGATTTAAGTATCAATTTTTAATTAACTTGCATCTCATATTGACTTTAACGCTTCCCGCAAGCACACAATTGGGACAATTTCCCAACCGCTAACTGATGACCGATGATTATGCTCTCCGGTGGAGAATTGTAAAAAATTTGACATACGCTCTCTTTTATAGTATAATATTATCCGGTTGTGTTCGCAATTGTGAAAATACCTTTCTGAAAAAGGCACGCTCGAACAACAGACTACAATAAGCAGCGTACAGCAAAGCCAAATTTGACCTCGCATGGGCTAAATTTGGTTGAAGGGACAGAAAATCATGGTACTGAAAACGAAAACCTATTTCCCGAAAACGGAAAAAGACGTTAAATGGTATGTGGTGGACGCGGACGGGCAGGTGCTCGGGCGTTTAGCATCCCGTATTGCCCAGGTGCTGCGCGGAAAAAATGACCCGCGGTTTACACCCCACGCCGATTTAGGTTTTCGCGTTGCTGTTGTGAACGCGGAGAAAGTCGTCGTCACAGGCAATAAAAGGGAACAGAAAACCTACTTTAGACATAGTGGCTACCCCGGCGGTGATAAATACCGAACTTTTGATGAACAGATGAATCGTAAACCAGAGGTGATTCTCACGAACGCCGTTAAGGGGATGCTCCCAAAGAGTCATCTCGGTCGGCAACTGATGAAAGGACTCAGGGTTTACGCCGGACCGACACATCCGCACCAAGCACAGCAACCGGAAGTCTTAACACTTTAAGCTAAGTTGAGGAATCGTTCGCAGAAACGGCTTCCTACAACTACGGAGAATACGAACAGTATGGCTATTGAACAATTCTGGGGAACCGGCAGACGCAAAACCTCAGTCGCGCGTGTCCGCATCATTCCCGGTGGTGATGCCGGAGTGACCGTTAACAAAAAACCGATTCAAGAGTACTTTGAACGCGCAGACCACTGGCAGGCAGCACAGCGGCCCATTGAGCATGTTGAGAAGGGCGGCGAATATGCCGTTCACGTCAACGTAAAAGGGGGCGGAAAGACTGGACAGTCTGGAGCAATCTCACACGGACTCGCACGGGCACTTGTCAAAGCGGATGAATCCTTGAAGGCTTCATTGAAAAAGGCAGGATTCCTAACGCGCGATCCGAGGATGGTCGAGAGGAAGAAGTACGGACAGAAAGGCGCACGGGCACGCTTTCAATTCTCCAAACGTTAAAATTGTCGAGTTCTTCGGACGTTTACAGAATTTAACGCAAGTCTCCATCTCTCGCTGGCTGGGTTTCAACCCTCTTTGGAAGCCCCTGCTGGAATGCTATACGTGCATTCCTTCTCCGCCAGCAACAGTGTACCGTCAAATCACCAGTTTTACTATAGTTCCAAAACGACGCATGGGCTATAAATCATGCGCGGGCAGGCACCGCGCTTATAAGTTTGTGTGAGTAGGAAGAGGTTTCGTATGTCAAACATTGTCATCTTAGGCGCACAATGGGGCGATGAAAGTAAAGGGAAACTGACTGATGTCTTCGCCGCAGATGCAGATATTGTCGCACGATATCAAGGCGGCGATAATGCAGGACATACCATCGTTCTCGGGGAAAAGACATTTATTCTCCACTTAATTCCATCTGGCATCCTACGACCCGATACCGTGAATATTATCGGCAACGGGGTGGTCATTAATTTGGAGACACTTTTCGGTGAGATCGATCGGTTACAAGCACAGGGCATTGAAGTCAGCAGCGATAACCTGCAAATCAGCGATCGCGCACATCTCATTATGCCATACCATAAGGCTGTCGAACAATGGGAACAGATGGGGAGTGCTACCAAAATCGGCACCACCTCCCGCGGTATCGGACCCACCTACTCTGATAAGATGAACCGACACGCCGGTATTCGCGTTGGTGACCTCCTTGAGTTTGACCACTTCCAAAAGAAGTTGGATTACAACCTCGAAACCAAAGCAGACGCACTCCAAATAGGTGGACCCGAACGGCACATCCTTCTCGAAACGTATCACAGTTACGCACAGCGGATCGCACCCTATGTAACGGATACCGTCGCTTTCATGCACGACGCACTCGCTTCCGAAAAACGGATCCTCTTTGAAGGCGCGCAAGGGACTATGCTCGATATAGATTTCGGGACCTATCCCTACGTCACCTCTTCTAACTGCACCGCCGGAGCAGTCTGTACCGGACTCGGTATCGGACCCAAAGCAATTGAAGAGATACTCGGTGTTTCCAAAGCGTATGTCACACGCGTCGGTGGCGGCCCATTTCCGACAGAGATGCCACCTGACCTCGACGAAGAAATCCGAAACATCGGCAAAGAATATGGTGCCACAACACAACGTCCGAGACGCTGTGGCTGGTTAGACCTCGTCGCACTCCGATATGCCACACAAATTAATGGGTTAACCGCTATCGCATTGACGAAGTTGGATGTCTTTGACACCCTCGCCGATCTGCAGGTCTGTGTCGCCTATCGCTACAAAGGAAAACAGATGACGACTTTCCCAAGTAGCCTACAGGTCTTAGAGGAATGCGAACCCGTCTACGAAACACTACCCGGATGGCAGCAAGCCTTGACCGAAGCACGTACCGCAGCCGACATTCCGCAACGGACCAAAGACTACATCGCGTATGTCGCAAATTATCTTGACGTGCCAATTCCAATTATCTCCATCGGACCGGATAGAGATCAAATCGTGCAACTCGGACAGCCCCTCTGGTAAGTCAAACTTGAGGTAGGAGGGATCTCCGAATCCCGGCTCCTAACTTGCTAAAATTTCTGAATTTTAATTTGACATCCGACTTAAAATATGGTATTATTAAATGTTGTTAATTCGAGCCGTTAGCTCAGCTGGTAGAGCATCTGACTTTTAATCAGGTGGTCACAGGTTCGATCCCTGTACGGCTCACATTTTTTGCCCCCGTCGTCTAGCCTGGCCAAGGACACCGCCCTTTCACGGCGGCGACACGAGTTCAAATCTCGTCGGGGGTATCTCACTCAAAGTGAACACAAAATAGTTCATTTAAAATGACAAGCCTCTGTTGCCATGGGGCTTGTTTTTTGTTACCAAACTCAGACTGAATTCTTTTCTGTTCTATGCTACACTCTTGGTAAAAAATTCAGTGAAACTATTACATGAACAACACGTTTATCATCCATTCTATTTTGTTGCTCTTTCTCTGGAGTTCCTCCGGCATCTGCCAAACACCGGATAACATCACCTTCCACGGCACGTTCGTTGATGCTGAAGATGGACACCCTATCCCCGAGGTCCTCGTGCGCGTCGCTGCTGAGAAGATCGAGCGTGTCTATCCCGATCAAGAGTTTGCACACGCAACAGTAACAGATATTAAAGGCACTTTTTCGTTGACCATTCCCAATGAAAGCCAAATCTACTACGGTTTCTCCCTCATGGCACTCCATCCGCAGTATCAGGCGAAACGGTTACGACAGGAGATGTCCCCCAGAAAACGTAAGTATAATTTAGGAACGGTTGCGTTGAAGCCGACCCTACCCCTGCGAGGCAACGTTTCTGGGAAACAAAATGTCGCTGGGCTTGTTGTGAATCTGAAGATGCATGCCAAGTCGGCGGACTTCTTCCGCGCCGCCGCACCGGTTGAACACGCGGCGAAGACTGACATCACAGGCAATTTCCAGTTTACCGAACTCTACCCTATTGAATACACCTTGACAATTTCGAGAAACGGTCTTATCATAGCGTTTATAGAGTCCATTAATCCAAAAAAACAGGCACAGGTTTCCGTCAATCTACCAAAATTAAGGACGTTGCGCGGCACGGTTGTCGATGCGCAAGAACGACCGATATCGAGTGCGCAAATCCATGCAACTCGGGACACAGAAACGTCTTACGGGCATAGTGCCCTCCTCTCATCAGCACAAACAGACGAGGCAGGCAACTTTCAACTGGAGGTCTTAGAGACTGAGACACAACTGCTTTCACTTGAGGTCAGCAAAAAAGGGTACTTTTCGAGGGTATACGAGAATGTAGACATCGGTAAGATGCCGTCAATTCTGCCACTAAAGAGAGGGAAGAGCGTTAAAGGTCGTGTGATCCTCCCGCAGAATATACCCTCTGAGGGACAGTATATTGTGAAGGTATTTTCCATGGATGCACAGATGGAGCCAAGCCTGAATCCATTGGTGTTGCAGAGACCAATTTTATCGAAACACTTCCCTGTAACGGAATTTGATTTTGGCGTTGACGGACTTTTTGCGGAGAAATATATTCTTTATATCGTTGGAGACGACATATCAGCGACCCGAATTGACGTGGACGCGTCGATGAATTCCGAACAGGTACGTGTCGTAGCGAATCAACCCACAACAACGCTACAAGGGCAAGTTTTCTGGGCAGATACAGGTAAGCCTGTCCGCAGTGCTGTCGTCTCACGTTCATGGTATCCGTGGGAATTACAGCCCTATGACATGTCAATGACGCTGGATCGGTTTGAAGTAGAAACAGACACGCGCGGTAAATTTAAATTCCACAACCTAACTGAGGCTCACTATCAACTCCACATCCGTGCTGTCCACGCGGTATTAGCATCGACGGCAGAACGTTACCAACGGACACTTATTCACAAACAGATTGAAATTCCTGCCTCTGGTACTGTATATCGCATCTACATAGGCAGGCGAGACGGCACACCCTTTACAAAGTAGTAGGGTCTTTAGAAAAGCCATACGCGCTTTTCTCCCTCCGAGGGTTCTCCGTTCACCTATGACACATGAACATTTCTTTACACTCACGCTAACAGCAATCGTCACCATCCTATTTCTCATTCTCCCGGTTGATGCTGGCTTGCACGGCGCATATAATGACGGGGAAAGAATCATCACTCAGGAGATTGCTGTTCCGAAAGCCGCTGGCGACTACTACCGAAACCCAGGCAGATTCATAGCATCCGAAAATGAAAATCGCTGGTTCGGACCGGAAATCGACAGTCGGGTGCTTTGTCCGATGATTCCACACCCATTTAACGACGCAGGATTCTTTGACATCATCTATACCAGAGAAGATGCCCAAGTCTGGCCCTCCTCAAGACCCGGAAAAGTGTGGTGGTATCGGAAACAGGAGTGGCGTTTTGCAACTGCCGACACGCCTTGGGGTACAGACACCGTCCGCGTTACCCTCGCATCCGAGATCGGTTGGACAGATATCGACTCAAGCAACAGCGTTACCGGGTTTCCTTGGAGCGGGTTCGAGGAACATTGGCGTGAGGGAGACCTCGTAAAATCCAAGGCGGAAATAATTGGCTACTACCCTTATGAACAGACTGGAAGAAAATATCTCACACCGAAATACATTAAAGTCGGAACGCTGGACTACATCTGTGCGACTGGGACGGGACGGCTTAACCTGAAAGTCCTAAGTCATACCGAGGGACACTTGACAGATCCGATACTCCGTCCCGATTCCAACCAACTCAGCCGCCGCGAAAAAGGCGCAGATAATTGGTACGACTGCTTGCCACTGAAATAGTTATTTTCCGTTGGCGAGGTTTTTAACCTCGCTCCGTTGAACCAAATGAAGAATCTTACTTAACAATCCCAAGTCTTTAGACTTGGGTCAAACCCAGTAATTTATTTTCTTTTTTTCTTGACAACAGAAGTGCTGATATGGTATAA
This sequence comes from Candidatus Poribacteria bacterium, assembly GCA_965232545.1. Classification (GTDB taxonomy): domain Bacteria; phylum Poribacteria; class WGA-4E; order WGA-4E; family WGA-3G; genus WGA-3G. The sequence goes on along the minus strand of OZ246979.1, from coordinate 3,083,543 downwards.
TAGTATTACCTTATCAGTGGGAGTGCTATCAACACTCCCACGCCTTTGATAGAGGGATAAGGAAACTTCACAGATAAGGTAATACCCTAATGGCACATAAATCCCATAAGATAGTCCTTCGCGTTGACTCTACACAAGACGCATGGTTTCGTAGTCAATGCGGTTATGCTCGGTTTGCCTGTAATCATGCCCTTGGACATTTCAAAACAGGTTTAGATTCTGGCGTATTCCATTCAGGAATTGATTTAAACAATCATTTCAATCAAGCGAAAAAGGAATACGACTGGACGAAAGCACAAGACCAGCGGGCAGCGTTCTATGCGATCCGAAACCTTGTAGAGGGCATAAACCGTTGGACTGATAAAATCAGTGGATTCCCGAAGTTCAAGAAACGTGGTGGCAAGTTAAGTTATACCACAGACGAACAATCCGTAAGAGTCGAAGGAAAGCGTATCAAGTTGCCCAAAATCGGTTGGGTTCGCATGTTTCAAGAGTTGCGTTTTGAAGGTAAAATAATTCGTGTTACCATATCCAAAACTGCACATAGGTGGTTTGTTTCTATCACCGTTGACACAGGAACACCAAATGTTCCACGTGATACACGTGGACTCCCTGTGATTGGCATAGATGTAGGCATAAACTCACTTGCTACATTGGATACGGGTAAACACTACGATAATCCAAGACCTTTGAAACGCTATGAAAGGAAACTGGCACGTGAGCAACGCAAGTTAAGTCGTAAAAAGTTTCCATCCAATAACTGGTATAAGCAAAAAGAGAGAGTTGCTAAACTCCACTATAAGATTGCTTGTATCCGAAATGACGCACACCATCAAGCGACCACAGAGATCGTCAATATGGCAAGTGCGATTGGCATAGAAACACTCAAAGTTACGAACATGCTCAAGAATAGGAAACTTGCCAAAGCCTTATCGGATAGTGCGTTAGGGGGTTTCCTTTCTAAACTTAAGTCCAAAGCAGAAGTGCTTGGAATACCTGTTGTAGAAGCCCCACAATTCTTTGCGTCCAGCAAAACGTGCAGCAGTTGTGGGTATGTCAAAGACGAATTGTCGTTATCAGAGCGTGTGTTTCATTGTGACTGGTGCAAGACCAAAATAGATAGAGACCAGAACGCTGCGATAAATCTCAAGAAACTCGCCGTGGGAAACCACACGGAGAGTTAAAACGCTTGTGGAGTTTGTGTAAGACCTCCACAAGGAGGCTACAAATGACGAAGCAAGAATCCCACGACTTTAGGCGTGGGAGTATCAAAAACATCGCACATCTGCTAAACGCTCTCATTATCGTTTATACCTTCCTCCTTTTACAAGGGGGCGCGAATGCCGCTTTCTGGGAAGACCATTTTGAACAAGAGGCAGTGGATGATTGGCAACACATCGGAAACGATTCCGTCTGGACGGTCGAATCTGGATTTTTAAGGGCAGAAATTCAGGCGAAAAACCAGTGGAGTGTCATATTTGAACGCTATCAACTCATCGCCTATCCCGGTCCCTATAATGATTTTACAATCACACTTGAAACCGCTGGTGCCGCACGCGCTCAATTCGGTATCGCACTTGCAAAGCACTTCCGAAATCCCGTGACCGAAGTAGAGGAGGACGGCTACTATCTCTTTTTTACGAACGATATACAAGCCTCAAGAGACGGTGGCGCGTTCGTCGGACCCGAGCGACGCTGGAACACAGATGAACTCCAACAGATGGAACTCCACTTCAAGAACGGCAGATTCCAATTGAATGCCGATGGCGAATCACGCCTCGATTTCACAGACGCAAACTTCGATCACATTGATACCATCGCCTTCGTACTCGCCGGATTTGTCACAGAGGACGTTAACACGGGGAGTGCGTGGGTAGACACGTTTACGATTGACGGACTCGCAGTCTCACCGAAACGAAAATTAACAACCACATGGGCAAGTTTGAAACAAAAACAACCTTGATTTCACCCGTCGCTGGCGAGGTTTCCTAACCTCGCCACTGAGAACTGAGAACTATTAAAAAATGTTACGTAAAAACTTGGATCTGATTTTCAATGCATTTTTACTTGTGGTGGTTCTTGCCATTGCGTTTTGGACCACCTACGCCGGAGCGAGATTGAACCCTGGGGAAAGTGCGAGACCCGCAAATTCAGGGTTCTACTATAGAACCCCGGGTGTAAGCGGCACGTGGTTCGGACCTGAAATCAACTCGCTTACCCTCTGCTCCGGTGTCCACAACCCTTTTAACAATAGAGGGCGGTTCGACATCGTAGAAACCATCGAAAATGCCGCGGTGTCCCGTTCAAGTATCCGAGGCGCGCTCCGTTGGTATCGTGGACAACGGTGGTATTTCGGCACGGACGACACGCCGTGGGAGACAAACTTCTCCTACATTACGCTCCGCGACGATTTAGGATGGGATGAAATTAGTGTAGGGGGAGGAACAACCGGCTATCCGTGGAGCGGCATCGAACGACACTGGCGGGACGGGAATATTATCCGAGCACAAGCCTCTGTCATCGGCTGGCGGCGGTATGCCCGAGGTGCAGAACGATGGGTCTGTCCGATGTACTACAAAATCGGAGGGTGGGAAGGCGAAACCCTTGAAGTCAACTGCAAAACCCTCAGAACATGGTTTCCCCCGGATTGGAACGTCCTGAAACAGAAAGATGGAGACTTCGGTCCCCCTGTTGAGCGCGAACCCGGGATCCTGAGTCGGAAAGGAAAGAAAACACAACAGTGGTACGACTGCATCAAAATCAATTAGGAATCTCTTGCTGACTGCTGACTGCTGACCGTTGTTCTTCGTTCGTAGTAGTGCGATTCATCGCACGTTCCGTAATACTGTAAATCCTGCTTCAGACAATCGACAACTAATTCCGTCTTACTGACCACTGACTGCTAATTGCTGATTGCTATTCTTCTGACCACTGACTGCTGATTGCCGACAACTATTTTATGCTAAACAAAAACACAACACTCCTCATACTCTTTTATACGCTCATTCATTGCATCCTTTCCGCCTCCGCCGAGACGTGGCACGACGATTTCGATGCGGAAAAACTCGATGCGTGGCGAGTCGTCGGGAACGATTCCATCTGGAAAATCAGCGACGGTTTCTTACACGCGGAGGTCAACCGGGACTGGGATGTCCAATACGAACTCTACCAATTCATCGCGCGCCCACCCCCCTACAGAAACTTCACAATCAGGATAAACGACTTCGGTGGCGACAAAACACGTTTCGGGTTTTGTGTAGGCCGCCGTTTTCCCGACACTCCGAAAGAGGATCCCTTCTTCTACGTGTTTTTCCCAGATGAAATTAGAGCGAGGCGGTTCGACGGTAAAGGGAGCAGCCATCCCTTCCAAATTCGGCTCTCCAGAGAGCCGCGCATCCGTTGGGAAACGGATGTTCTGAAAAAGATGGAACTCCAATTTAATGCCGGGCATTTTGTATTATTCGCAGACGGAGAACTCCGCACAGCGTTCCAAGATGCGAACTTCGATAAGATCGAAATTCTCGGTTTCGTCATGGAAGGCATCAACATCGCAAACGAGTGGGTCGGCGCGGCGTGGGCGGATTCCTTCACCATTACCGGACTCAACGTTTCTCCAGAGATAAGATTAACCCAAATATGGGGACGACTCAAGCAGTAATCTTGACTTACTTTTCTCTTGTGAGGAACGTCCGGTTTCAAAATGCGGTATGGATTTCTAACGCATTTACCTAAACGTACAGACTGCCAGCGAAGCTCCTACTCTCTATTACTGCTTACCCTCCTAAAAACGCTTTATACGATTTGTGACGACTTCTTAATTTATAGTTATGTATGAGCTTTATTGTTTTTAATTTGAATTAAAAAAGTAATTGACCTATTATAACCAAATAATCCAAGTTGTCACTTTTTTATTCACATGGCATCCCGTTTATATTTCGGTAATTCCATCATGTCGAACCTACAAAGCGGTGGCATCACGAGGTACCTCATAGAAGTTTCAAATGATAACTCGAAAAGCAATGGCATTCGTCATTTTTTTTGCTGTTCTATGGTGCTGTGGCACACAACACACGCCTTACGCCGGTGATGCACTTGAGGGTATGGTGCTGATTCCAGCAGGTAAATTTAAAATGGGGAGTGACAACGGAGCCACCAATGAAAATCCAGCGCATACTGTCTATGTCGATGCGTTTTATATGGACACCCACGAGGTGACAAACGCCCAATACAAAGTGTTTGTCGATGCAAATCCCGAATGGCAAAAAGATAATATCGACCGAAGATTCCACGACGGTGTATATCTCCGACTCTGGAATGGCAACGCTTATCCTGAAGGCAAAGCCGATCATCCTGTCATTTACGTCAGTTGGTACGCAGCGATGGCTTACGCACACTGGGCAGGAAAAAGATTACCAACAGAAGCTGAATGGGAGAAGGCAGCCCGCGGCGGACTCAGTGGGAAAGCGTATCCATGGGGCGATACTTATGATGCAACCCTCGCAAACTACGGACGGTATCATAATACTCCAATCGCTGTCGGGCAGTACCCACCTAATGGCTACGGCTTATACGATATGGCAGGAAACATCTCCGAGTGGTGTCTCGATGAGTACGATCCCGATTTCTACGCGGCATCCCCACGCGAAAACCCGTTTCCAAACGAGACGATCGAAGCGACCCTCAATAATTTCAAAAACGTGACAGACAAAAACCGCGTGCTGCGGGGAGGGTGCTGGAGTGATAACGGGTTATTCTTGCGAGTCGCTTGCCGAGACTGGGGACCTCAGCACTACACCAGCGTCTTCCGCGGGTTCCGATGTGTGAAACCTGTAACGCCTTAACCGACAACCCACCCATTCCTATAAAAACTGCTATCGTCAATTTAGAGGGTAAGTATTTTTGTTTAGCGTTTCTCTCTCGTTCTCTGACAACTGATAATTGAAATCGCATTCGTCTTGATTTAGCTCCCGAAACTGTGCTATTATTTTCCTATTGGGCTCCATAAATCAAAAAAATTATAACCAAAAACATAACCTTGTATAATTGATATAATTGCGGTTTTGAACTCATTTTGTCTTGCTGAGGGGACAACTTAAATTATACTTATGCTTGAAAAAGAATTTAGGAACGAAGACCCATCAGGCAAGATTATCGTCCTCGCGTCGTTTATCGTTTCCCTGATGGGTGGAGGTGCCCTCGCCGTTAAAATCGGGCTGCAAGGCTTCCCGCCGCTGAAAATGGCACTCTTCCGTTGCATATTGGGAATTATTGCTGTTGGCGGCATAGGGCTCTATTATGGGATGTCCATGCGGATGCGTTTCGAGGAACTCCGTCGGTTGCTGCTGATTGCCGCCCTCTATGCCTTGCATACGATTACCTTGAACATCGGCACCCAACTCACAACAGCCTCTCGGGCAACCATTTTTTTCTATCTCTACCCGTTCTTCACAGTCCTGTTCGGGCACTTCTATCTTCCAAATGATCGACTCTCTGCCACCAAAACAGTGGGAATTTTCATCGCCTTCGGGGGCGTTTTTCTCTCGCTCATGCCGGATTTACAAGGGGGCAGCGTCACAGGATACCTCATCGGCGACCTGATCGTAACCCTTGGGTCGTGTTTTTTGGGACTCCGCATCACAGTGACAAAGGTATTCGTTCAAGAGATTCACCCCTACCGACTCCTCGTCTGGCTGTTAGGTCTAAACATCCCCTGCTTTTACGTCCTCGGACTCATTTTTGAGAGCGATAAGCCGATCGGATGGACATTAGAAAGTACTGCAGGATTGCTCTACCAAGGATGGATTGTCACGGGTTTCTGCTTTTTGGTGTTGACATCCCTGCTAAGAAAATACAAGGCAAGCAAACTCGTCATCTTAGGCTTCCTCATGCCGGTGTCGGGTGTTCTGTTCAGCCATCTAATTTTAGAGGAGGAACTGACCGTCGGCTTGTTGGCAGGAACTGGGTTGGTAGCGGCTGGGATTTACCTCGTAAACAAACAGGGTTAAGGACGACCTTCGATCCGGGTAGGGTCTTTCACCCAACCGCACTCACTTAACCATCACTCCTTAAAGTCGCTGGCGAGGTTGGGAAACCTCGCCCTCTTTCCACCTCTTGTAAGAGGGAACTCCGATTCCCGCCCTTTGCTGACTGTTAATACCGTGCTGACTGACTGCCGATGGCTGACAGCCAATAACTACCTAAACAACTCCCGCTGCTCCCCACCGAAATGCCGCTCCGACTTCTGACTCGGACGAATCCGCCACTCCATCGGCAACCGAACGAACGTATTAATAATCTCAGGATTCTCAAAATACGAATCATCAATCTGCCAGAACTGGAGACGCGGGTAACTCCGTCCGTTATGCTCAAAACTCCCCATATTCTCCGCCTGCTGCCGCATCCCCGCACTGATAGGTGCAATCGTAATAAAAATCCCGATCTCCGCGTTGTTCTCATGCATCACCTGACAAAAAGCACGCACCTGCGTAATCGACGCTCTACCCGTTTTGACCTCTGCGAGAATCCGGGCATCCGTCTCTTTCATCTGTTGTGTATTCCATAATGTCATAGCCCCGACACCGTCATGCCCACCATCACCGACATCCCGTGTCGGCTTCAACCCAAGCCGTGTCACCGCCCAGTTCGAGAAATCGTGATATTTCCGTTTATCGCCATCTTTTAAGAACCTGCGAACCTCCTGCATGTTCGTCGGATACCCCTCAATCTGATAATCTACTGAGGGTTCCAATCCATGTCGATCTGCCAACCGCTGACGCATCGGATCCAACGCCAGAATCGTTAAGTCAATACCGATCCAATTCCGCTTCAGGCTATGCGCCGCATCAATCGTCGTGCCACACCCACAGAACGGATCCAAAACAATGTCGCCTTCGTTGCTGGACGCACTTATCAGACGTTCATAAAGTGCCAGCGGCTTCTGCGTCGGATAACCGAGGCGTTCCTTGGATTTGCTCGTGAGGGGATTTATATCCGTGATAACATCGTGTACCCTTCTCCCCTTTGACGTAGACAAATATCGCTTGAAACTTGGAACACTGCCTCTCGGAGGCCAGTAAATCAACCCATTTGCGTCTAATACATCTAACTTTTCATGAACCGACAGAGATTCATAGTCTTCAGGTGGTTCAACGCCTTCGGGCCACGCCTCTCTGCGCGGTGCCCGCCAATGATTCCCCACAATATTTGGATCCACACCTCGCCAAGGTTTTCCAGATTCGCCATGTCTAATTCCAGAGGCATTTAGATCACCGACTCGATAAGGTCCTCTTTCGTCCTGATGGCGATAGGCTCTTTTCACATACGCTGGATCGTGCGCTGTATACACAGGATTCCATACCCTTTGACTACTTTTGCTATAAAACAGAATTGTGTCGTGGACCCTCCCATACTGTTTACCATCGTTATGTGCCTTGGTGCGTTGCCAGACAATCTCGTTCCTGAAATTTTCTACCCCAAAGATAGCGTCCATCACACCTTTGAGATAATGGCTTGCCGTCGGATCGCAGTGCAGATAGAGACTCCCCTTTTGCATGAGGATACGGTGCATCTCAGCGAGTCTCGGTCCCATGAACGCCAGATACGCACGCATCGCACCACTGCTACCCGACACAGCACGGCGGAGAATCAGGTCATACCCCTTGAGGCATTCATCGAGAGCCTTGTGGGTATCGTTGGCGTAGGCACGGTGCTCAATGTCAGCACGAGCGTCCTGAGCCGCCGTATCCCACGTCCACGTATCCGTAAACGCCTTCTTCTGCGCGAGCGAATCCCCAATGAACGAATTATAATCGCGCCCACTATTGAACGGCGGATCCGTACAGATGAGATCCACCCGACCCGCATCCATCTCCCGCAAAATCTCCAAATTATCACCAAAGTAGAGTTTGTTCATCCAAAAATATCCTTCAACTATCCGATCTAAACCGTGTACCACCTTCTGAGGAATCTTGGGTTAATTGCTGAAATTCTGCGCAATAAGCTTCAAGTCCAGAATATTAACGCTACCATCGCCATTCACATCCACGTCCTCACTTACATCTCCAAATCGAGAAACAACAAAGACAAGATCTAATATATTGACAATGCCGTCGCCGGTTACATCATAAATGGACGCATCCGTGAGCAGATTGGAACTTACCAAATTAAAGACTATCGCCTGATCCGTCTCAACTCTAACAGTCCCAACATTTGGTGCCAACCATTGGTAAGAGGTCGAGCGGCTTACCCCTAACCTGGAGGTGGTTCTTGCTTCAAGTTGAATTTTAAGACAGTTCTCAAATGTACCTGCTGGTGTCATTACGTCTTCTACAGCAGCAACTTCGTAAACATTGGAGACTAAAACTGGACCTGTAAGTATGACTTCTGTTTCCAACGCAATTTCCCACGAGTCCCCGATTTCCAATGATGCCGGGAGAAACAGAACAGGTGGCGAAAATGCAGCCGTGGCTGTACCGAATACTGAACCGAGTTCCGCGACAACTTTATGAAGTTTTATGCCGACTTGATCAAGGTGCACAAAATACACTTCACCCGTGCTTTCATCTGCTCCCAGTGTCTCTGCTGTTCTTTTCAGAACGAAGGTATCTCTACCGTTGAAACGTTCTTCGGTCGCTTCGATAGTGTAGGTAACCCGTTCTGTCTTATCTTCGGTCTCTAACACCCATATATTACCCATATCTGTCGGGTAATACGTCACGGTCTCCGCTGATAAAACAGCGGAAGCATAGAACAGCGAAAGCACCAACGACAGTCGAAGTGAAAACTTCTTTCCAAGAAACCGATCTAAGTTCCCCTTTTGCTTGATAGTTAACTGCATCAAGTATGTAACAAGGATTAATAGTCCTATAGCCACACTTATACTAATTTCAGTTAACATAAACACCTCACTATAGTTTGTCAGTTTGTCGGCAACAGAGATGCACCAGTTGGTAAGTCTCTATAGCGTGAAGATTACATGACAGCATAGCACGCAAACCATACAAAGTCAACCGAAATGCCAAAATTCACAGGACCCTCGTCCCCCTACCGACCACTGACGAAAACAATTAAAAAATCCGCGAAATCTGCAGAATCCGCGTCAATCCGCGATTCAGACAAAAAGTACACCATCCCCGCTGGCGAGGTTTCCGAACCTCGCCTCTCCCAAAATAAAAAATAAATTTGCATTCCCAAATAAAATATGTTATCATATATGGATATGTTATCATACGTGATGTAGAAACGGGTTTTTCAGAAAACGACCAAAGCAACATTTCTGCCAGACAATCCGCATATCACTCGAATTAACGAACGTTAACTGAGAAATCAGCACTTTATGAACAACTGAAAAACAAATCAAATTGATCAAATACTACCGATCCAGTAAAAACGGACGTTCAAGACATTCCAGAAAGGCATTCGCGAAAAACAAAATAGTCCAATTGTTCATGAAAACTTCGGGAACCGAGACTCCAATAACGTTACAAACCGATGTGTCTACTGGGGTTATCACCGCTATAGAGAGCAAAAAAGAATCGCGAACAATTTTATGAACAACCATGAACATCGTGAGAGAAAAATCATCTGATACGGCATCTGTTACCACCATAAACTCACGGGTTCAAAGGATATACACCCCATTCCAGAGCGAACACGGAAATTGAACAAACCGTTAATGTTCATAAAATTCCGTGCCATGTTCACGAAATGTTCACAGTTCATCTTTTGAAATCCATTTCCGAGAGGCTTACAAAAAGTTAACGTATAGTTAACTATAACGTTTGGAGGACACCATGCTAACACGAAAAGATCTCAAATTCAAACTCGCAAAGCGGCACAAAGAATTCGCTGTCCGCCAATTCGCGCAGTTCATGAAACCCACCGATGTCGTCACCGCCGTTATCGAACAATTCAAAACCGAACTCACTGCCGATATAGAGAAATACGGTGAAGGCGAGATCCGACGATACCTTTCGCACAACTTCTGGACACTCGACCCGAAAAACGGGAAGATGCCCGAAAAATTCAAACCCCTGTATGAAGGACACAAGCAGTTCTACCTCAAAACCTACAGCGATAGTTATCTCCGCCACCCGCGAAACGTCGTCAGAGAACTCGATACCCTTTATGAAAAATGTGCTGAACAGCTCAAAAACGCCGATCCGAACAAAGTCCGACAGCTCGTGCCGACGATGCTCAAAATCATTCAAACTCTAAAAAGTACCATTGATGCAATCCCATTCGATCAACTCAAAAATGAGGAGGACGAATTTGAGAACGCACTCATAACGGAACATCTGCATTGGATGATGGCAACCCCCGATCCTCTTGATGAGGAGGATGAACAGAAACTCAGAGAACTGCTCCCGCCGGAAGTCCCTTTTGAAAAAATTCGCAAGTTTATTGAATACTTGAGATGCAAACATCAAGAAATTTTTACCGTCGTAGGTAAAAACGATAAAGGTATACAAGAATACATCAGAGGCAGAAAATTTGAACTCATCTTCCCCCAAGACGAAGGATATGAGGAAGCACTACAAGCTAACACCAGCAAGCTCGTGGGCGATATGGACGAGTATCTCCCGTGACCTATGAAAAAAATTATATTCATTGTCACAGACATCACAGACGAAACCAAACTATGTCCAAGCGCACAATCCTCACAACCATCATCATTCCCATACTGCTGATCTCTGGACTTATCATTTTCCTCATCAACAACCGGCAGGCACCCGCAGCCGAACTCGTCCTGACGCAGCAACAGGTTCACTTCGGAACGCTCCCCGAATGGGAAGGGTCCGTAACACGATCCCTGACAGCACGAAACGTAGGCAAACACCCCCTCCACATCCACAGGGTTCACACAGGATGTAGTTACGCTGAAATCACAGGACCAGAGGTCATCCAACCCGATACAGAAACCACGTTCCAAATACGCCTCAACCCAGAACTTCTGCCCGATGACGAGACTTCCGCAACCGCGATTATCTTCACGAACAGCCCCAAGACCCCGATTGTCCACCTAACAATTGTCGCCACAGCAAAACGATTTGCGACGCTCACTCCGAACGTTTGTGAGTTTGGAAACATCCCCCCCGAAACGAGGCATCAAAAGACCATCAAACTCACTGTGAACGACCCACTCAACACATCAGGCATCCGTCTCCTGCCATCCGGGCATGAATCACTCACGTGGGAGATAACACCCGATTTGCCGACAGATACCTCGCGCATCACGATCCAACTTGGTCCCCTGAAAGATAGAGGCACCTTTTCATCACTCCTCACTGCCCACTTTCCAAATCAACGAACACTGACCCTCACCGTCACCGCCAAAGTCGTCCCAACTGACCGCCAACAGTAGAAGGGAACTCCGAACCCCGATTCTTTCTGACTGCTGACCGCTGATAGCTGACTGCCATTCTTCTGATAGCGAATAAACACTTGACAGAATACCTCAAATTGTAGTATCATTAAATACAAGAATACGCAAAAAAGCAGAAGAACCCTTCATGGAAAAATGCTACTTCGATTTCAGGGATATTTTCCAAGTTATCCGCTATGGATTCAGTGGACGAAAGATCGCAGTTCATCTCATCGGACTCGTTCTCGCATATCTAATTTACGAAACTTTGGTGTATCTTAGCCTTGTCATCGTAGGAGACACCGCCGTGCAGGACTTTTGGAATAAGTATGCACTCCTACCCCTACCGCCGTTCGGTGATGCTGAACTTACACGGACAACTGAAATCTCAATGTGGATAGGGATGCTCAGTTTCGCGTGCATCTTCTTCTTAGCAAGCACAGTAGCTTCCAAAATCACCATTGAGCAGCTCCGTGGGGATTTCTTCTTTTCGGTTGGGGATGCCTTAACTTTCCTCAGGGGACATTGGAAATCTGTTTTAGGCGCGTTTATCGGCTTGCTTCTCATCCAGATATTTCTTGCGATAGTCCCCGTCAGTATCGCGGGGATCGCGAAGTTACCAGCAGTGGGAAAACCGTTTCTCATGCTTACCTCACTGCTCATGCCGATCGGATTTTTCTTCGGTCTCCTGATGGTGTTGATAGCAATTGTCTTCAGTGTCGGTTTGCTTTTTGTGCCAGCCGTTGCCGCTACGACAGGTGCCGATACATTTGAAATAATTTATCAGCAGTTCGCAATCGTTTGGAACAAACCTTGGCTGTTAGTGTGTTATGAGGCGATGTTGCTCCTTATCAAATGTATTTTCGTGCCAATCTGGGCATTCTTTTGCCTCGCAGGCTTTTCGATCGTGATGCTCCCGACGCGTCTCTTTCACACCGAAGGGATGCAGCAATTTATGGGCTACGCGAACGTATGGCTCGGTGGGGCTGTCGAAAAGATAGCAACGCTGCCGTATATTAATAATCTCGAGGTCTTCAACACCAGTGCCAGTGATCAAATGCCGACACTGACAGGGATAGCGACAGTTACGACCCCAGTGACCGCTATCTTTCTGACGATCACGCTCCTCATGGGTGCAGGGTTGGTGATTGCATACCTGTTTTCAATCGCCTCTACCGGAAACACGGTAATTTATACAATAGTGCGAAAGAAACTCGATGGACAGAACTTGTTAGTACCCACCGAATCACAATTAACCGGAACGAACGAGGCATAAATGCCAAGTCAATCATGATGTAAAGATGTATTACCTTTAGCAAATGAAGTTTAAGTATTTAATCGGGTAATTTCTGAACGGTTTATCAATAGGACGACGACAAGCAGAAAGGTTCGTAGTCGTGCGATTTGCGGCGTACTCGACCAAATGCGACGTGCATTCATCGCACGTCGTGTTATCCAAGATTACCCAATTTATTTGTTAATCTTCATGCGTGAAAGATGCCAAGGAGCAGTAGTTAAAAAATGTTCCAAAAAGTGCTAACCAAAGTCTTCGGTAGCAAAGAGGACCGCGATGTCAAAAAGTTTCGCGCCATCGTCGAGGCTGTCAATCAGCGCGAACCTGAAACCAAAAAACTTACCGACGCACAACTACAATCCAAAACACCAGAATTTCGCCGACAGTTGGATGCCGGGGCATCGCTTGATGATCTCTTACCAGATGCCTTCGCTGTCGTCCGTGAAGCCGCGATGCGAACCTTAAAACAGCGACACTACGATGTCCAAATTATGGGAGCCGTCGCGCTCCACCAAGGCAGTATCGCAGAGATGCGCACAGGTGAAGGTAAAACGCTCACCTCAACCCTCGCTGTCTATTTAAATGCATTGACTGGAAAAGGCGTACATCTCGCCACCGTCAATGACTATCTCGCACGCCGGGATGCCGAATGGATGGGCAAGGTCTACAATTTTCTTGGACTCTCCGTTGGATTAACACTCAGCCTAATGCCGAAAGAACAGAAAAGGCTTGGATACAAATCAGACATCACTTACGGCGTTCACAGCGAATTTGGATTCGATTATCTCTGGGACAACAAATCACTCTCAATTGAAGATAAAGCACAGCGCGGGCATGTCTACGCCATTCTTGACGAAGTTGACAGCATCCTCATTGATGAATCCCGTACACCGCTCATCATCTCAGAACCCTCCGGTAAACCACCAGAACTTTATAGGCAAATTAACGGGGTCGTCGCACAACTCCGAGAAGGCGAACACTTCCAAATTGACCAAGAGGGGAAATCGAGAGGCAGTGTAACTCTTACCGATGAAGGCGTTGAGGAAGTCGAACGTCGCCTCGGTGTAGGGAACCTCTACGAACACACTAACATCGCTATGGTGCATCACGTGAATCAAGCACTCACTGCGCATCAGCTCTACAAACGCGATGTCGATTATCTCGTCGAAAACGGCGAAGTCCTCCTCGTTGATGAATTTACAGGACGAAAACAGATCGGTAGACGGCTCAGTGAGGGGCTCCATCAAGCTATTGAGGCAAAGGAACGCGTTAAAGTCGTTGAAGAAAGCGAAACGGGTGCTAAGATTACCTACCAAAACTACTTCCGCATGTACGACAAACTCGCAGGTATGACAGGTACCGCTGCGACTGAAGCGAACGAATTCGCACATATCTACGGGTTAGAGGTGTCTGTCATCCCGACCAACGAACCGATGATCCGGATGGACCATTCCGATCAAATTTACAGTACCGAGGACGCAAAATACAACGCCGTCTTACAAGATATCGTCGAACAGACCGAGATAGGGCGTCCAGTGCTTGTTGGCACGGTTTCGATTGAAAACTCCGAGAAATTGAGCAAAATGCTCAGAACCAAACACCGAAAAATCCAACATCAGGTTCTGAATGCCAAAGAGCACACACGCGAAGCCGACATCATCGCACAAGCAGGGGTGCCGGGTGCTGTAACAATCGCAACCAATATGGCGGGTAGGGGTGTAGACATCCTCCTTGGCGGTAACCCCGAAGGTATGGCAATCGAAATGCTGCGGAAACGGAAAGCGAAGACAGAGACTCTGTCTCCGGAGTCCGAAGAATACCAAGCGGCACTCGCAGAAGCAGAAGCCATTTGCGACGAAAACAAAAAGAAGGTATTAGCCGCTGGTGGACTCCATATCGTTGGCACTGAACGCCACGAGTCCCGACGGATTGATAACCAACTCCGTGGGCGCTCCGGTAGACAAGGAGATCCAGGCTCATCTCGATTCTACCTCTCTCTCGAAGATGAATTGATGCGAAAATTCGGATCTGAACGTTTACAAGGATTGATGACGCGCGTCGGAATGGATGATGATGTCCCATTAGAACACCCGTGGGTTACGAAATCCATTGAGAAAGCGCAGACGCGTGTTGAGCAGATGTACTTTGAAATCCGAAAAAATCTCCTCAAATTCGATGATGTTATGGATACACAGCGCGACACCATCTACACCTTGCGTGACACCGTCTTGGCTTCTACCTCGGATGTCGCCGAATTACCAGAACATGAAGGTACTACAGACGATGGTGGGCTTGCCGCACTCGCTGAAAAAGATGCTAAAGCGCCTGCCTCCCTCAAGACCACGATTTGGGGGATGATTGAGAGGGTCGTCAGAGATGCAATTGAGGATAATATGGGGGAAAAAGTCGGAAGTCCTCTTGAAACCCCTGACAGGTTTCAGCAATGGTTGATGACCACATTTCCAATCCAACCAACATGGAAAACACCCTTGGCACAAGCGAGTCCAGAGGAAATTCAGGAACAGGCACTCGAGATATTGCGCGCCGCTTATGAGGA
Source organism: Candidatus Poribacteria bacterium (assembly GCA_965232545.1). Taxonomy (GTDB): domain Bacteria; phylum Poribacteria; class WGA-4E; order WGA-4E; family WGA-3G; genus WGA-3G. The sequence continues at coordinate 3,068,330 of OZ246979.1, read as the reverse complement.
ACGCGAAACCGAAATGGGCCCAGAGATGATGCGCGTCCTCGAACGTCTACTACTTTTGGATAGAATTGACGATCATTGGAAAGAGCACCTCCATAATATCGACTATATTGAGGAGGGTATTCGATTCGGCGCAGGATATGGCGGCAAAGACCCGATCGTCGTTTTCAAAAACGAGGCACTCTCAGTCTTTGAAAGTATGTATCAACAGATTGAGGAACAGGTGAGTGAATTCATCTTCAAATCTCGCGTCAATACCGAGGCACCGCGCAGAGTCCCCAGTCGACAGACGGGTAGACGGCGTAGACCCCAGCCGCGGGCACCCCAAGGCACAGGGGCAGCCTCAACCAGCGATAATGCCGAATTTGCTTCACAACAAGCAATGGGGAACATGCCGAAGGTCGGTAGAAACGCGCCTTGTCCGTGTGGAAGCGGCAAGAAATATAAGAGATGCCACGGTGGTTAGGAAGTTTCGGTTCGGATTTTTTCAAAAATCCTGTACTTATCCGTAAGGAATAGTTAAAAAAATAGGACTTACGCATTTTCCCGGTAGGTGCGGTTTCCTAACCGCACCGATTGCGCCACTATTGATCGAATTCTGTAGTTTTGCGTAAGTCCTAAAAAAGTTCAAAATTGTAGCCCGTAATGAAATTATGCCTTAAATGGCATAATTTGTCTTTGCTTTACATTTGGAGGGCGGATCTACGGAGAGGATCGTTGTTCATTCGATCGACCTCACCGAACCGCAAGGAATAATTAAAATTTCAAAAACGCTACTTGACATTCTCGCATGTCCAGCATGTAAAGGTGAGATAGAACACGATGAATCCGCACAGAAATTGGTATGCGTCGGTGAGTGTCAGCGTCGCTACCCGATCCGTGAAGGTATCCCTGTGATGCTTATTGATGAGGCAGAAATGCCGGGTGAATAACGGCTATCGCCACCATGAAGATTTTATTTTTAAGCCTACGGTGTCCGTATCCACCGCATCGAGGCGATCGGATCCGGTCTTACAATTTTATTAAGCAGCTTTCAAAACAACATGCCGTAACCCTTGTTTACTTTGCTGAATCTGAAAGCGATATTGAATCCGCGAAGCATTTAGAACCTTTTTGTGAACGCGTAGAGTGGGTCCGTTTCCATCGTTCTTTTGCCTTCATAAATATGGGGATCCACTGCTTATCGGCTCGCCCCCTTCAGTTGCATTACTGGTACGCACCCCAGATGCAACGGAAGATCAACCAACTCCTCGAACAAGAGGACTTCGAGTTGATTCACGCGCAACTCTTTCGGATGGGACAATACGTAACGGAAGTCCAAGGTCCCACCAAAGTCTTAGATTTGTGTGATTCGTTGGCACTGAATCTCAGCAGACGCGCTGAACTTGAAAGCAATCCGTGGCTTGCGAAAATTAAATTAGATTGCACTCCAAAGCGTTTTTTGGTAAAATTGGAAGAAAAGCGGGTACGGCGTTATGAAGTCAACATTATGAAGGCTTTTGACTGCGGCACCGTTGTCGCACGCTTCGATCGGGACTATCTCTTGAAGCAGGACGATAGCCTGAATCTGTCAATAGTTCCGATGGGGGTTGATCTCGGGTACTTTCAACCGAATCCGACAAAACAGCCTGTACCATTGATGCTCTTTACCGGAACGATGAACTATTTTCCGAATTCGGATGCCGCAACCTATTTTTGTAATGAGATTTTTCCGCGTATCCGAGAAAGCCATCCGAGCGCGCAGTTTTATATAGTAGGCAATCATCCATCGGATCAGGTAAAGCGGCTTGAAACACAGGAAGGGGTAGTTGTTACCGGTTATGTCCCCGATGTCCGTCCCTATTTTGAAAAGGCATCTGTTTTTGTCGCGCCTTTACGTGCTGGATCGGGCATACAAACTAAAAATCTGGAGGCAATGGCAATGGGGGTCCCCGTCGTCACAACCTCTGTTGGCGCAATGGGGTTAGAGGCAGACGAAGGGAAGGAACTACTCGTTGCAGATACACCTGCTGACTTCGCGAAACACGTCGTTCATTTGCTCAACGATGAGCATTCAAGAGAAGCCCTTACGCAAACCGCCAGAACTCGTGTCGAAACTAATTATAGTTGGGAGGCTATTGGGGAACGTCTGAAGCATGTCTATGCACAAGCCGCACATACACCGAAATTTGAAACAAATCCGCAATCTGTCCCGTAAAGTTATTAATACAACTCGAGACCGGTGTTTGTATCTTATTGATGGTAAGCCTTTAAGTGCCCTAATCACCACCAATGCATAGAACCTCGATTGGGTTGTAAGACCAATCGGATCAGAAACTCAATAATTAAAAAAGCGGAAACCCAATCGTTAAATACTCTTGAGGAGGGAAATATGGATAGACCGAAAATAAAGTGGAGTTTTACAATTGTTGTTGACGTATTTCTCGTCAATCTCGCATTTCTATTCGCGTACCTAACCAGTAGGCAACTCGGTTTTGATTTTTTAGAGCAACCCGCACCACTTTTCGCTATACTGCAGAGTGTAGACACATCTCCTTTCCAACCACAGCATGTTATTGGACTCGGTATCGCCGCTATTGTCACCATAGTTCGTATCGGTCTGTTGTTAGCCTTCAATCTGTACAAACCAATATGGCAATATGCCGCTGCTAAGGAATTCCGCGCCTTGGCAACCGCGATCATCTTCGCGACTGTAGGACTCATCGGGCTTTCCATGTTATTGAAAATTGCTTGGGTCCTTTTCTTAATTGATGGATTTTATAACTTCGCACTCATCGGATTTACCAAATTCTCTGTGCAAATTTTACAGCAAGATAAACGGTCAGGACGTAGAAAATATCAAAAGGACGTAGGCGCAGTCGTCCCGAATGCTGAACCACAATTGCCCATACAAAAATTATCAACGAAAGTTCTTATCGTTGGCGCAGGTGAAACAGGTATCGGTGTACTCCGTGCCCTGAGAAACCATCCTGAAAAAGGGTATGTACCAGTCGGCTTTATTGACGACGCACCACACAAAGTCGGCAGGAGCGTCGCAGGACTTGAAGTATTGGGTACGACCCGCGACCTAACCTATATTGCCCGCAAGCGTGAGATCGATGAGGTTGTCATCGCTATCCCGTCAGCACCCGGCGGTAAGATCCGTGATATTATCCGACAGTGCGAATACCGCGGATGTCAGTTTAAAATCGTCCCCAACATTCATGCCATTCTTGAAGGGCGTGCCAGCGTCAGTCAGATCCGGGAAGTCCGATTTGAAGATCTCTTGAATCGGTCTACCTCGCAGATGGACCTCGCTGAAGTCTCTAAATATCTCGCCGGTAAACGCGTCATGGTAACCGGAGCGGGGGGTTCAATCGGTTCTGAACTCTGTCGTCAAGTAGCGAAGTTGAACCCAGAACTCCTTATCCTTTTCGGACGCGGTGAAAACAGTCTCTACCATACAGATATAGAACTCCGGGAGTCCGAACCGCAACTCAATCGCGCTTTAGTGATCGGCGACATTCGAGATAATGCTAAAGTTTCGCAAGTTACACGCAAGTATCGTCCCGATATTATTTTCCACGCTGCCGCACACAAGCATGTTAAATTCATGGAGAACCATCCCGATGAAGCCGTCAAAAACAACATACTTGGCACGCAAAACCTTATCAATGCCGCAATCGAACATGAGGTAGAGGCTTTCATACTCGTTTCATCAGATAAAGCCGTAAACCCGACGAGTGTTTATGGGGCATCCAAACGTGTTACAGAGAAGTTGGTTCAGTGCAAAGCAAAGCAGAACGGCACCCGATTTATCGCAGTCCGATTCGGGAACGTTATCGGGAGTCGGGCAAGTGTAATCCCCAATTTCAGACGGCAGATCGCTAAAGGGGGTCCTGTCACCGTCACACATCGCGAAGCGACACGCTACTTCATGACGATTCCAGAAGCTGTGCAACTCCTCATCCAAGCGGGTACGATGGGAAATGACGGCGAAATCCTAATGTTAGACATGGGAGAACCCATTAAAATTCTTGACCTCGCTCAAGATCTTATCCGCCTTTCTGGACTTGAAGTCGATAGGGACATCAAGATTGAATTTACAGGGTTAGAACCGGGCGAAAAATTGTACGAGGAACTCCTGACCCCTCAAGAAGGTGTTACAGCAACAAAGCACCAGCGTATTTTCGTCGCACAGTTGGAGCAGATAGAGGAACGTCAACTCTTCTCCCAGATAAAGGAACTCTCACAACTCGCAGACGCTCTCGATTCAGAAGGTATTGTTTCTAAATTTCAAGAACTGGTCCCAACATATCAGCCGAACCGCGCGTTCTTGACAGAAAGCGATATAGATAGCGCGTCTGAGATTATCCAGTTTCCTACGGAAACGGAAGCCGCCAGAGCGAACCGTCGTTAGCCCCACAAAATAGGATAAGCGCATGCCTCATACCAAGCGTTTAACCACAGGAATTCAAGATGATATAGAACCCAAACGCGACTGGGCAAAACGAACCTTCGATGTCCTATTCGCGACAATTGGATTCCTGTTTTTGTCCCCCCTTTTTTTTCTTGGGAGCCTGCTCGCAAAATTTCAGTCAAAAGGACCTGTATTTTACAAGGCAAAGCGCGTCGGCAGAGGCGAAACTATCTTTGAAATGTATAAATTCAGGACCATGGTAGTCAACGCCGATGCGATCGGTGGTAGCTTGACAACCTATAGGGATGAACGGATTACACCTATTGGTAGGTTCTTGCGGTGGACAAAGTTGGACGAACTCCCAAACTTAATCAACGTTATCAAAGGTGAAATGAGTCTCATTGGACCACGTCCAGAGGCATCCGATTACGTCAAGCACTACACACAGACGCAGAAACGGGTCCTACAAGTGAAGCCAGGAATGACCGGTCCATCACAGCTCGCGAATCGCGATGAAGAGGAGAAACTCAAAGGTCAACTCGATGCGGAGCATTACTACATAACAGAGTTGATGCCAAAAAAGCTTGCGTTGGATCTCCACTATATTGCAACACAGAGCATCGCTGCTGATATAGGGTGGTTGCTAAAAACTTTTTGGGTGGTCATCTTCACACCGCGCCGCTCCAAATGAGGAATAAAGGTAAAATCGGTTATTGGTGAAGAGGTTTTCGTTAGCTCCAAGCATATAGCCTGCATTCTCACTGCGAAGCAGGCGCAGGCGGATTCGAGGGATGTACTTCAAAATCCAGACGCACACTGTTCCTCCGCAAGGTAAAATTAAAGATCCGCAAGGTAAAATTAAAAAATGAAAAAAAGACGAGTTTACATTATTTTAGGAACTATCATCGCGTTGTTCTTCTTGCTGCTGATTTTACGGTCGATAGGCAGCAACGTGTCACTCGGAGAGAAGGTCGCAGTCGTAGACATTACGGGTATTATCTCCCGATCAGATGCCACGATTAAACTCATTCACACCTACCGCGATGATCCGGGTATCAAAGCAATTGTGGTTAGAATCGACTCCCCCGGCGGCAGTGTCGCCCCCGTCCAAGAGATTTACAGCGAATTGAAGAAGATAGAAAAACCGATAGTCGCTTCTATGGGAGGCAGTGCCGCATCTGGCGGTTATTACGTCGCGTGCGCCGCTGACACAATCTTCGCAAACCCCGGCACCTTAACAGGTAGCATCGGCGTTATTATGCAATTCACACAACTAAAAGGTTTGTATGACAAAGTCGGTTTAGGGCATCAGGTCATTAAAAGCGGCGACTTTAAAGATACAGGTTCACCTTTCCGTGATTTGACCGAGCAGGAGCGGGCAGTTCTCCAATCCACCGTGGACGATGTTTACGATCAATTTGTGGATACAATCTTCGAGGCACGAGGGGATCTCTTAACGCGTGCTGAAATTGTTGAACTCGCTGATGGACGAATTTACTCTGGAAAGCAAGCATTAGATTCAAAACTGCTGGACCAACTCGGTAATCTCCCGGATGCCATCAAAACCGCCGCAGAGTTAGCAGGCATTGAAGGCAAACCCAAGGTGGTACGTAAGGAGAAAAAAACCTCACTGCTCGAACAACTCGTCGGTGTTAGGCAGATGCCCTCTTTGGACGAGATGTTCAGTCCCCCCGGTGTCACTTTTCGTTATGAAATGCACCTTGGCAAATAACTCTCAGCAGGATTAGCCGTCAGCCATCGGCTTTCAGTTTCTGTCAGTAAGTAGATTCTCTTGCTGACGGCTGATTGCTGATAGCCGAAAGCCAGAAAAATGAATGACACGTATCAAGTTAACCAGTACTGGGAAAAACTTGCGAGTCGAATTGTCAAGCCCCAACAGGTTGTACTTGTGATAGGGGCAACCGATGTTGGAAAATCAACCTTCTGCCGTTTTTTGGCTGATTTTGCCATTGATCAGGGTTTGAAGACTGCTTTTGTGGATGCAGATGTCGGACAATCTCAAATCGGTCCCCCCACGACAATCGGTATGAAATCTCTTACCCCATCAAGTTCCCCTGTCCAGTTCAATGGCACCGCTGACCAACTCTATTTTGTAGGAGATCTGTCACCACGAGGACACTCTCCTGAAATGCTAACGGGAACTCGGTTGATGGTGGATCGCGCACGTGAAACCGGCGCTGATTTCATTGTCGTTGATACGACCGGTTACATTCACGACGCACCTGCTGTTACTCTCAAACAGCACAAAATTGAACTCATCAGACCGAACCACGTGGTATGCCTCGGGCGTTCCAGCGAATTGAAACAGATAACCGCATGCTACAGTCAACAGGACTGGCTCAATATCCATTACCTTCTTCCACACCGGAATGTCCGATCTAAAAGTAGCAAAGCACGCAGCCGATACCGAAAAGCCCGATTTGATGCCTATTTTGGTGTAGCTTGCGAGTCAAAACTTGCTGTACAAAAATCCGAAAACAACATCCAACACCTACCATTTGAACAGATTCGCGCTGAGCGCACCCCTTTCTTTATCGGACGCATCGCAAATGAGAAAGAATTAGAAATCCTTTCTCGGCTTGCCGAGACGCAAGTTTACCACGCTGAATGGGGACACCGCACCTTGTGCCTTATCGTGTCAAAATCGCTTTCCAAAGCAACTATCACGCATATCAAAAACTATCTAAGTTTGAGGCGCGTCACAGCAGAAGTTCGCGCTTATTTTCAACGCCGTTTGATTGGTTTAATTGATACGACCGGTAATACCTACGCCATTGGGATCATTGAATCTATCGATTTCCAAAAGCGAGAATTCAGTATCCATTGTCCATTTTCAAAGGGGAGCGGTACCGCGAAGAAGGCATGTGCCATCCAATTCGGTAATTACCAATTAAAATGAATAGGACTTACGCACTTCCGCGGTAGGTGCGGAATGTAATACGAGGAATGGATTTGGTCTATTCCCAGACCAAATCCCCTAACCGCACCGATTGCGTCATGGTAAACCTGATTCTTTGATTTTGCGTAAGTCCTGATAAAGTAAATCAATTGGGTTTCACCCTCGGTTCAACCAACAGACAGACTCGGTATGGATAAAAAAACTTTCGCAAAAAATGCAATCTTTACTCGATTTGTCCGGTATCATGCCCCCTACACCGGTTCCCTTCTCATAGCAATGGCTTTTGCCTTGGTAGTTGCCGTGTGCGACTTAGGGGCTATCCAGATTTTAGCAGATACGATTAATACACTTGAAATTGTCGGTGGAAATCCATTTGAAGAAACTGTGTCCATCCGGTACTTTCAGCGTGAAGGTCTGTTGGCTTTCGACGGATTTGAGATGTCATTGGTAGATGCAGGTGATGCCCTCAAAGCCTTCTTGTGGCTGCTGGGCGGATTGCTCATTCTCGTATTCGTCAAAGGGTTCTTCGTTTATGGCAACGATTACGTAATGGCGCGTGTTGCACACAAACTATCTTTTCGGTTACGGAACGCACTCTACGAGCGCATTGTATCTGCACCCTTAGGCATCTTGCGTGAAGAACGCACCGGCGACCTCATGGCACGCATTACAGACGATGTCCGAGTGTGGCAAAACCTCGTCGCTGCGATGGCGAACATTGTCCGTGCTGTTGTTCTCGTGAGTGTCTTTGTCTCTGTAATGCTAATCACAAGTTTCAAACTCACGCTGTTCGTCCTGCTTATTCTCCCATTCCTTGCTTACTTCATCACATCTATCGGTGTGCGAATTCGTGGTGCCAGCATAGAAATTCAGCAACAGAGCGCAAATATCTATTCACAACTCAAAGAGACACTTGCCGGTATTAAAATTATCAAGAGTTTTACCTCTGAACAAACTGAAATCAAACGCTTCCGAACCATCAACTGGAACCAGTACTGTTCAGCGATCCGACGCGCCCGTTTCGCTGCGCTTCTTCCACCAACGATCGAATGGTTGGGAGCCCTCGGTGTCGCAACTGTTTTCGGGTTAGGGTGCTGGCAAGTCATTACAGGACAACTCTCCACAGGATGGTTTATCGGCTATGTTACGATGGTAAGCTGGATGTTCAAACCGATTAAAACGATTGGCAGTGTCAACAGTGCTTTACAACAGTGCCTCGTCTCTGCGAAACGGATCTTTTATCTCCTGGACTTCGGACCAGAGATGTGTGATGGGAACGAGGGACGCCAGTATAATCTCCATACGAAATCTGAGGACACAGCAGGCGGGATTCAATTGCAAAATATCCACGGCACTGTCACATTTCAGAACGTTTCTTTTTCTTACTCGCACCCTTTAACAGCAGATTCGGATAATCAGTACACGAAGTCGAAACCTGTCATTGACAACGTAACCTTTGAGGCAAAGTCGGGGGAAGTTGTAGCACTCGTGGGACCGAGTGGTAGTGGAAAAACAACCCTCCTGAACCTGCTGTTACGTTTCTATGAGGTAAATTCAGGGAAAATCTTGATTGACGATGTCTCTATTTCCGAAGTAAATTTGGAGTCACTGCGACAAAGTATTGCTCTTGTTCCACAGGACACGTTCTTATTTGATGGCACGATTATGGAAAACATCGGCTACGGATGCCCGGATGCCACTGATGAGGCGGTTATCGCAGCGGCGAAAAGGGCAAACGCACACGAGTTCATTACGAAAACCCCGCAAGGTTATACGACTCCAATCGGTGAAGCGGGTATGAAACTCTCTGGTGGTGAACAGCAGCGCTTATCTATCGCACGTGCGCTCTTAAAAGATGCACCGATTCTCATCTTAGATGAAGCTACATCCTCATTGGATACGCAGTCTGAAGCACTCATCCAAGAATCGCTGGCAAACCTGATGGAAGGGAGAACCAGTTTTATTATCGCGCACCGACTTTCAACCGTTGTCCGGGCGGACAAAATTCTCGTTATCAAGGATGGGGAAATTCTGGAGACTGGAACGCACGAAATACTGCTGGCAAAGAGAGGATTATATCAAAAACTCTGCGAAATGCAGTTCAGTTAACCTAAAGGGTGTTAGGGGTGGGAAACCTTGTAAACACGGCACTGCTCCTACGTGGACGTTGCCCCTTTATCGGAAATCGTGAGTAAATTGTCGAAACTTGAAAAAAAATTGCAATTTGGATAAACCTCTTACCTCTTGTTAACGTCACATATATTAGAGAAACGCAGTGAATGCTATCCAAGTTTTTGCAGTCTTAACCCCGGAATATTAGAGAAAACCGGTAGGTTGGAACTACATGGACGAAATTGGTAAGAGGCACTGGAGAAAATAGAAATATCCGCTGCCTAATTTCGACCCTTTTTGGTGATAGCACCTTCAAGATCGGCTTCACGATAGACGGCTTCAGAGAGGTCAACCTCATATAGATATGTATCTTTGAAATTAGCACCGAGTAAGACAACACCTATCAGTTTAATTTCACCGAAAATCGCCTCTCCGAGGTCTGCGTTCTCAAAACTGGTGAGCGAACCGAAAGGTCCAGGCACCTCGCATTTTGGACAACCGAGGGTAGCACGACGCAGGTCAGCGCGTCGGAAGTTAGTACCACAGAGTAGACTTCCACTCAGGAACGCACCGCATAGGTTCGCTTCCTCGAGGTTGGCATCCGTTAAATTGGAACCGACCAGATACGTCCGATGTAAGGTCGCACCAGAAAGGTTCGCACCAGTGAGGTTCGCATCGTTCAGGTTCGCATCTGTTAAATCCGCGTTCCGCAGATCAGTACCGCTCAAGTTCGCTTCCAACAAATCAACACCTACGAGCGGTTGATTCGCTAAATCTAAGTTTGCAAGATTTTCACCAGAAAGAGATTCACCGGCTTGACACTTTTTAATTATTTCATTTTCTGTGAGTTGAGCCATTAATTAATTGCCTCCAGTTGTTATACGATATTTTAGGGGGCTGCTTGCAAGCCAATCATATTACTCAGTAGATGTACGAATGGATTTATGCATAATAGCATACCACATACACAATAAAAAGTTAAACTTTTTTTCATAATTTTTGCTGTGTTAGGCAACCATAAAAAATATCTCGTTCGGGAGATCGAGGCTACAGTGAGGTGGAGACATGAGAGACTATTACCCAGCGTACCCAGTAGAATCTGAGGTTTTCGCAGAAGATGAGGAGAGGGAAGAGAACCCTACAGAGTCACCAAGGGATGAGACTTTTGCGTACTTACAGAAGATTGCGAAGACACCTTTATTGGAACCTGAACAAGAAACTACCCTTTTTGAAAAGTATCGAGAAGGTTTCCAAGCGTTTACCAACCTGTTGAATCAGCTTCCCGATTGGATGAGAGTCCTGCTTGATATTACTGAGAACGATACTTCAAATGGCAGCGAAAAATTAGAACCCGCACAATCAGAACACGGATTAATTATAGATCAGGTCCGTGCCGAAATCCAAGCTCTTGGTGTCCTATTGGAGAAATTAGAGGCAAAGGCGAATTTGTTAGAACAGGCACGCTGGAAAATCTTTGAAGAAAACTTGTATCTCCTACAAAAGTATGTTGATCCCACCGCATCGCCCGAATTGATGCAGGTGGGGAGCCTCGGACTCTTGAAAGCTATTGACGACAGTGACACAAAACGTGGTACCGAATTCCGCACATACGCCCGCAAAGCGATTCGCAGCGACATCAGCACCTTTAACAAAAAAGCAGCGCAAGCACAGCAATGGAAAACTACCTCTACCGTGACAGAAGTGCATCCGATTCCCGAACTCACTCACATCACAACAGCATGTTTTGACGAAGAGCAGGAATCCTTGGCTTTTCAGGAATTCGACGTCATCCGATATGAAATTGAAACGCTTTTGGAGGAGCTGCCCGCCGATATGTTAGTGGAGCGGACTGTTGCCTGCAAGCCACACACACTTCGGTTTGTACTTGAAGATGTCCAAAGGGAATTCGCACATGTCAAGTGGTTGGCGGAACAATTGGAAGCCGCGGACCAAGTCACACATGGAACGAAACTAAAAATTGTCGAAGCGAACCTTCGTCTTGTCGCCAGTATCGCCAAACAACATCACTTTAGTAAGACATCCCTAACCTTCCTTGATTTGATGCAGGAAGGCAGCCTCGGATTGATGCGAGCCGTGGATAAATTCGACCACACCCTCCGATTCCGATTCAGCACTTATGCGACTTGGTGGATTATGCAATCTATCAAGCGTGCCCTCGATCAACAGGGGCAGATGATCCGTGTTCCATGCTATATCGGTGAAGCGCGTCGCGCCATTAAACAGGCACAATCAGATTTGACAACCCAACTCGGACGCGAACCCACTACAACTGAAATTGCGAAAGAAGTCGAACTTACGGAGAAAAAGGTTTCCGAAATTTTCAACGCTACAAAAGATCCTGTGCCGCTCGATGCACCGATCAATGAAGACTCCCCGGATGGCTCGTTTTCCGAACTTATTCCGGATCAGTCCCAAATTACGCCTGAAAACTATTTGCTCGATTATGCCAAAATCGAGGTTATCACAGAGGTCCTCAACCGAACACTCAATCCTCGTGAAACACAGGTGATCATTCTGCGGTACGGCTTAATGGACGGCACTGAATATACTTTGGCGGACATCGGAAACAAACTTCGGATTAGTCGTGAACGTGTTCGACAGATAGAGGCTGAAGCTATTGTTAAGCTCAAACGCCACGACTCGAAAACATTGCTCCAAGACTTACTTCAGGATTTCTAATATTGGCTATCGGTTTTCAGCACGGGTTTTCTACGAAAACCCTTTCAGTTGTCAGTCACGCCTTTTTTGCTGACGACTGACCGCTGATGGCTGACTGCTGATTAAGGAGTGTAAATACAGTGAAGATCGCGTATTTCGACTGTTTTTCAGGCATTAGCGGTGACATGACGCTCGGTGCTCTCGTTGATATCGGTGTGTCACCGGAAATGCTTGCAGACGGATTGTCTACGCTCAAACTCGACGCTGAGTTCAGTCTACACTTTGAAAAAGCCACAAAACATGGTATTACCGGTACCAGAGCGATTGTAGAGGTGCATCCTGCACACACCTCGCACGCCGATTCACATCACGATCACGAACATCACAGTCACCATGACCATGATCACGGGCCGACTCGTCATCTCTCCGATATTTTCAAATTGCTTGATGACAGCGATTTAGACCCAGAAATTCGGGATACTGCGAAACACGTCTTTGACCGACTCGCGGAGGCAGAGGCAAAGGTTCACAATATGAGCAAAGCCAACGTTCATCTCCATGAGGTGAGTGGGATCGATTCGATTGTGGACATCGTCGGTTCTGTTATCGGTTTGGCGCATCTGGACGTTGACGCGGTTTATGCATCGCCGCTCTCTCTCGGTAGAGGCTTTGTCCGATGTGCCCATGGACTCATGCCCGTTCCTGTTCCCGGCACCATGGAACTCCTAAAGGGTGTTCCGATTCATCAAACCGATATACCAAAGGAACTGGTAACGCCAACTGGAGCGGCACTCATTACGACGTTATCGCAGGAATTCGGTGTTATGCCCCAAATGCGGTTAGATCGAGTTGGATATGGTGCTGGCACCCGTGACCTCGAACAACGACCAAACCTCCTCCGCCTCTGTCTCGGTGAAAAAATCTCAAGTAGCGATTCGCAAGCGACCCACCATCACGCCGAGACTGACAGTGTGGACATCATCGAGACCAATGTAGACGATATGTCACCAGAGATTACGGGGTATGTCACCGCTCAGCTCTTTGAACACGGCGCGCTTGATGTCTTTCTGGTACCCATTTTCATGAAAAAGAACAGACCCGCCACACAGATAACTGTCCTCTGTCCTACTGCGCATCGCGACGAACTCGTCAAACTCTTGCTCACTGAAACCACTACCTTTGGTGTCAGACTTTCTTCTGCCAATCGGGTCAAACTACGGCGCGACTTCATCCAAGTCGAGACGCAATGGGGAACAATTCAAGCGAAACGTGGGTATCTCAACGGCACCCTTATCAAGGCTGTTCCCGAATATGAGGACTGCAAACGGCTTGCGGAACAAAACAAGGTCCCGCTCCGACAGATCTATGCAGAAGCACTCAACAATCTCAATCCTATTGATGCCGTAAATCAATCTAAAACCTAAACTCCTCTTCCAATTGTTTCTCCCGTCCTACATACCCAGAATTCCGGCTCTTATTTTTTTGCAACCTTTTTGCCTAAAATCCGCCTCTATATAACCATAGCAGCATCTGAAAAGATGAATTTTCAAGTAAAAACGAGGTTTAAACACCTGTGATCCTTTAAAATGGCACTTGAATTAAATTTCTTGAACCCGTTGAAAGTGCATCCAAAGGTCTGTATAAGTGGAAGTTTTCGTAGAGATCCACTCCCCTAATTAACACAACATTATCTTGCACTACGTTCCTTCGCAGAACTTGCAAACCAAAATTTATTCTAAAAAAACAGCAGTTCCATCATACAGAGATTCCCAGTGTGTCTCACTGCCCAACCTTGTCGGGAAACAAAACAGGACGCGACACACGTCCTGTTAAGAAAAAATGAAATTTCGTGACGCTATCACCGCAGGTATTGCGCATCTTGCCCAAAATAAACTCCGTGCCGGTTTGTCTATTCTCGGTATTTTCATCGGGATCGCCAGTGTCCTGTGCATGATCGCCATCGGCGATGGGGCGAAACTTCTTATCGCCCAAGACATTGACACACTTGGCGGCGCAAACCAAGTCCAATTCTGGACCCGGACGTCTATTTGGAAACGGCGACGGCTTGTTCGGCGGACCACCGAGCGATATACTCTTGAAGACGCTCTTGCGATTGAGGCAGAATGTCCGAATGTTCTATATGTCCTGCCCAAACATGAGGGCTACACAACTTTCGTTACCACCCGAAACGGGAACCAAGCCAGACCCCTTTTAGAAGGTGTTACCCCAGACTACGCACACGGCATGAGATGGGAACTTCAGACTGGCAGATTCCTCGCGGAGGGCGATATTGAAAATGCAAAACAGGTGTGTGTTTTGGGTGCCGACACTGCAACTGAACTATTTGGAGAGGAATCGCCAATTGGACAAGAGGTAAAGGTTCGGTATCATTGGCGTGGAGCGACGGTCAGGCTACGGGTCGTGGGTGTGATGAAACCAAAGGGCCGCAGCCTCAGCATCTGGTATTCTTTAGATGATGCTCTTTGTGTGCCACTAACAACATACCAACAACGGATCACAGGGACCCGTTATCTTGAAGATATGGTCGTCTTTTTTGAGAAAGGTACGGATATTGATAGCATCGTTGATTCGGTTAAGCAGATCTTACGTAAAAGACACCGTGGTAAAGATGACTTTATCGGACTTTGGATAGCAAAACGGACCGCAAGACGCCTTGACCACATTGAAAAAGTGATTAAAATCACTTTGGGGAGCATTGCTGGATTTTCGCTCTTTGTCAGCGGCATCGGTATCATGAATATATGCCTCGTCTCCGTAGGTGAAAAGACACGGGAGGTAGGTTTGCGGAAATCGGTTGGAGCGAAACAGATTCACATTTTCTATCAGTTCTTGACGGAATCGATCAGTCTCTGTTTGTGTGGCGCGGTTCTCGGTATTGCGGGAGGTTGGCTGGCGGCGCAAGGCATGGCACAACTCGCTGTCCGAATTGTCAGGGTTGTACCAGAATGGCCCGTTGTTCTCTCTTTGCCGTGGATGTTGACTTCCGTTATTTTCTCAATTGTCATGGGCATCACTTTTGGTGTTTATCCAGCGATACTCGCCGCTAAGCTTTCACCGATTGAAGCACTCCGCACCGAAAATTAAAAAACTATTGGCACAAATCGCACGTCCCGCACCGGTAACCTTCGTCAACAGATTCACCAAAATAGTCTCGAATCACGCGCATTCGGCAGGTAGTCTCTAACGCGTAAACAATCATCTGGTCAATCTGGCTCTGTTTTCGGCGGACATAGTCGCCTACCTCAATCTGCTCATCCGTCAGTGTGCTGAGCATTTGGCTATCCTCAAGCAGTTCAATGAGGAGCAAATCTTCCTGTCCCCAGTACTGAATATAACCGTCGCTTTGCAACTCGGCGAGGGCTTCCATGATCACCTTCGGGTTTTCTCCAACGACTTCACAGAGTTCTAAAATTGTTTTTTGCGGAAGCACACCATCACGATGATCATGATCGCGTGACCTCCGAAATTTTCCACCTCGCAATCGGTGGAGTAATTCACGCTGGGTTGCCTCCGCGGGTTCTCCTTTTTCAACCCAAGATCCGCGAAATCTCACAGAAAGTTGGGATGGCACATTATACCACCGCTTCAGAAACCCGAGTTTCTCCAGATAACTGAGGCAGACGTGGACTTTTGTCCCTTTCGCACCACTCATCCACTCCAATTCATCGTTAGAAATTGTGCGGTACCTGTCGCTCCCTTTGAAATTTTCAACGACTTTTAAGATTCTAAGCAAAGACTGTTTATCTGGGGCATTCTCTTTGATAAACCACTCGTGTAGCCCGCGGTCATCGTTACAAAAGAGTAGGATACAGAGTGCATCCTCTTCATCTCTCCCTGCCCTCCCCACTTCTTGGCAGTACTCTTCAAGCGTGCCAGTAAGTGTCCAATGCACGATGTATCGGATATCCGGTTTGTCGATACCCATACCGAAGGCGTTTGTAGCAACAACAATATCCAATCCGGTTTCGCTATTGTCGAAAAAGGCTTCTTGCACACGTGTACGTTCGTGAGGTTCAAGCCCAGCGTGATAGAAATCTGCTCGAAATCCGCGCCTTTGGAGAAAGTCCGCGATATCTTCGGTCTCTCGTCGTCGTCCGGCGTAGATGATCCCGTTTTTCGGTGATGTCTTCAGATTCCCCAGGCGA
This sequence comes from Candidatus Poribacteria bacterium, assembly GCA_965232545.1. Classification (GTDB taxonomy): domain Bacteria; phylum Poribacteria; class WGA-4E; order WGA-4E; family WGA-3G; genus WGA-3G. The sequence goes on along the minus strand of OZ246979.1, from coordinate 3,052,057 downwards.
ATGGGTAGATGATTTGAAGCCTGGTCGGTAAGAAACTTTTCGAGGTGTTGATACTTTTCGTCGTCATCTTCATTCTGTTGGACGACCAATTTCAAATTCGGACGCTCGATCCCTTGCGTGAGTGTACGAGGTGTTGGTATGTTCAGCACACTGAGAATATCTTCTTGAATCTCTGGGGGTGCTGTTGCGGTGAAAAGTGCGATGACGCGCGGTTGGAGCACATCAACTGTATCTTTGAGGGACAAATAGGCAGGGCGGAAATCACGTCCCCATTGCGAGATACAGTGCGCCTCATCAATGACGAATAGCGAGATAGGAAACGCATTCAAGATGTCCAAAAATCGTCGGCTTCGAAGACGTTCTGGTGAGATATAGAGTAGCTTTATTTCGTTCCGTCTCAGGCGCGCCAATTCACTCTGATATTCTTCCCATGTTTGTGTGCTGTTGATGAGCGCAACTGAATGGATTCCTTGTTCTCGTAAGGCATCAACCTGATCCTTCATCAATGAAATAAGGGGCGAGATCACGATTGTTATACCGTCGAGCATCAGTGCCGGGAGTTGATAACACAACGACTTTCCGTGACCTGTTGGGAATACAGCAAATACATTCTCACCATCTAAAATCGCTTCGACAATTTCGCGTTGCCCTTTACGGAAGGAAGTGTAACCGAAGTGGGTATCGAGTGCTACTGAGAGGGGATCTGTCGGCGGTTCACAAGCGTGTGCTGGCTCTGACACATCGGTTTCCGCGTTGAGAATAGCATCTACCTCTTTAAGCAAGTCTCGCAAATTGGACATATTTTATTAAGGGTTGTCGGTTATCAGTTGTTGGTTGTCGGTGGGTTTTGTCAACGTGAGACCTTTTTTGAGAAGGTTCAGCCGTCGTTGACGGTAACTGAAAACCGATAACCCAAGACCGATAACCAATTACGAAAAGAATCGGAAGCGTAGAATGTGAAAAATTGCGGCGACACCATCCTTCCAACTAACCGTCTTCCCTTCATGATAGTCTCTGCCGCGGTAGGAGATAGGCACCTCAATGATTTTGCACTTTCGTCTGGCAAGTTTCGCCGTAATTTCAGGCTCGAAACCGAACCTATCGGAGTAGAGCGTGATCTCCTTTAGAATCGATGTCCGGATGACCTTATAACAGGTCTCCATATCGGTGAGTCTTGTACCATTGACGATATTTGCAAGGGTCGTCAGAAATTGATTTGCGAGGTAACTCCGTAACAATCCCGTTTGTTTCCCCTCCATAAACCGAGAGCCGTATACAACATCGGCTTCTCCAGTTAGGATAGGCTGAAGCAATTTAGGATAATCTTTTGGATCATACTCCAAGTCAGCATCTTGGATGAGGGTAATTTCACCAGTGATGTGCTGGAATCCGGTACGGAGTGTTGCTCCTTTTCCCTTGTTTACTTCGTGATAAAAGACTTTAGCGGAGATCTCAAGGGTGTTTTCTGCAGGAATGGCTTTCGGCTTTCGGTTTTCGGTTTTCGGTAAAGAGGTTTCTGACACCTCTACACTCTCTTGGTTTCCGACTGCTGATTGCTGATTGCTGACGACTATCGGAGGCGTTTGGGGTGTTGAGATGTACCTGTGTATCTCATCTGACTCCATTTGGATGGCTTCAATTTCCTTTAAAATATCGCGTGTGCCATCTGTTGAAAAATCATCGACGAGAATCAACTCTTTTTTCATACCGATTTCAACGCTGGCAACCTGTTGCAGGAGCTCCTTTAGGCTTGTAACCTCGTTGTAAATCGGTATCACAATGGATAGCGTAGGCTCCATATGGATGCCCTCAATGTTTTCCTCTATAAACGTATCGCCCCTACGGGACTAAAGAGGATTGGAAATCTGGTTACGGCACACGGTGTGTACCTCCTATTTTAGTATGATACCCAATCTTCCTTTTTTATGCAAGTCTAAAAACCGAACTCTACGCATACGATAACCGCTCAGCCCTTCTCTCCAAAGGTTCCATCGTCTCAAGAATACGGCTCATAAGATACATCCTATCTGCGGCGTAAGCGGCATTCTCCCACTGATTGACCCGCTCACCCGGATCCTTCTCCAAATCGTAGAGTTCACCATAAGCATGCCCACAATACCATGTCAACTTCCGTGTATCCGTCACGATCGTTTTGAGTCGCAAGCCGCGCGGATCGTCTACACACTCGACTAACACCGAATCTCGGATGGATGCCGTCTCACCTGTGAGCATCGGTATAGCGTTTACGCCATCAGTATCTGACGGGATCGGCATACCGACTGCCGAAAGAACCGTCGGGACAATATCGACGTGGCTGAACAGGGACTGTGTACGCCGACCAGCAGGGATCATCGCAGGGAACCGAAGCAACGTTGGCACGCGGACGAGTTGTTCATAATGGAACGGTCCCTTCATCCAGAGACCGTGATCACCGAGGAGTTCACCGTGATCGGTCGTGAAAACCACTAACGTGTTCTCTGCCAATCCGTGTGTGTCCAAACACTCCAGGATGCGTCCCATCTGCTGATCGATAATCTTTACCATGTTGTAATAGTACGCTCTACCGAGTCGGGCATCGGTTTCGGAGACTGTACGGTAATCCGCACCGCCACCCTGCCCAGCGATGGCAAAGGTTCCACGGATCTCAGACGTTTCCAGTTGCCCGCATCGCGCCTCTAAAAAGTGGGGTGGTTTGTCGTCCAACTCACCTTCAACAAAGTCCGGCAGTGGAACTTGTGCGGGATCAACTCGCGCCTCGAATTCCGTTGGGACACAGTGGGGATGATGCGGATCTTGGAAACCGACTGCCAATAGGAACGGCTGAGATGCCTCTCGATTCGACAGGAAATCTATTGTCCGATCCGCTGTCCAGACGCTATTATGGTATCTCAGGGGTATATCCCAATCATAAGCCTCGCCGCCGAACCCCCGTTCACTCAGGCGTGTCGCTTTGCTGTAACCCGCGAACGTCTCCTCAGAGACGCACGAATGCACCCACTCACCGTAATGTCCCGCGATGCCATAGGTCGCATGACCGAGTGCCAGTTCCACTGTCTCAAATCCGTAGTAGGGACCACGGAAATCCGGGTAGTGCGTTGTATCACCGCGGGCTTCGATTGACTGTGCCGCAGATGCACCGAAAGGTTGGAAGTGTGCCTTGCCGATATAATGCGTGCGATAGCCGACATCAGCAAGCCGATGTGACAGCATCGGTTCGTCTTCTGGGACGTTCATGCCGACGTTCCACGCGCCGTGGCGGCTCACATATCGCCCCGAGAAAATCGAGGCACGGGCAGGCGTACAAACTGGATTCGCACAGTATGACCGTTCCAAGCAGACACCTTCAGAGGCGAACCTGTCCAGATGTGGTGTATCTGTAAACGTTGATCCATAGCAGCTCAAACTATCTGTCCGCTGCTGATCGGTCGTGATAATCAGGATATTCGGTTGCTGTGTGCTCATAGGCTAAAGACGCTACCTCTCCCTATCCACAAAACGCTTTAAGATACGTGTAACTCTGCTCGGCAGCATCTTCAGGTTCCATGATCTCTCGGAACGCCTGATGCACCGTTACATACCCATCGTAGCCGATCGCCTCCAACCCGCGAAACACTGAAGGATAATCAATGCCACCTTCGTCCTGTAAACGGATCGGATCGTGCGGGACTTCACCCTGAATCCATGTCAAGAGCCGCGTCTTTCCTTCTGGTCGGCGAATATGGTTCTGAAGATAGACGTTAAGGAGATAGGGCGAAAACCGTTTAAGGGTCTCAACGCCGTAATCCTGCGCGCACAGGTCGAGGTTGGCGGGTTCATAAATAATCCCGAAATTCTTTCTACCCACCCGTTTCAACACATCAACCGAACCCTCTACCGTTTCAAACAAGCTCTGCGTATGCGATTGATGCGCGAGACGGATACCACGCTCTGCGGCTTCATCGGAGGCACGTTGTGCCCACGGAATGTCTGCCTCAACCTTCATCGCAATGCGGATGAGGTCCGCGCCAAGGAGTTCTGTTAGATCCAAATAGGGGGTTATGTTACGGAGTCCGTCCGGTCCCTGTTCGTTATTAAGGGGGACGGGAAAATCACCGGTGACCATCGAGACCTTCAGATTGAGCGACTCCGCCTGTTTGCGAGCGGCGGTGATTTGCTCCAAAGGCGATTGGATGCCGACCTGGGAGGCACGCATACAGACTGCTTCGTAGCCGAGTCCTGCCGCCAGTTCAGTTAGTTGTTCAAAGGTATGTGTAGCATCTCTTTTCGATGCTGTTTCTGCGACGCGTACGGAGAGTGAAAGTTTCATTTTTTAATTATACCTTGCGGAGAAATCACGGACGTTAGAACGATCGGGGGCGTTCCTCAAATCCGCTCTCCATTACATTACGAGCTACGGGTTATGATGCTATCTTAGGAGGTAAACTGTGTTAGACGAAAACCTCTGAAAACTATAACAGTAGAATATCTGCGATTGAAAGTGCCATCAAAACAAGACTAATTATACCGTTCAGCGTGAAAAAAGCGAGGTTGACACGGGACAGATCTGTCGGTTTGACAATGGCGTGCTCGTAGATAAAGATTAGCACGACAATCCCGACACCGATGTAATAGAAAAGACCTAACTCGACAAGGAGTGGAATGCCGAGAAGCAAAGACACGGCGATAACGTGCAGCGCAGACGACAACCACAATGACCATCGGATTCCGATTTTCGCTGGTATTGAGTGCAGCCCGTGCTTTCTGTCAAAATTAACGTCTTGACACGCATAGATAATGTCAAATCCTGCTGTCCAGAGCAGTACCACGAGGCAGAGGATTATCGGTGGCAACGCAAAACTGCCTTGAATCGCAATCCACGCCCCAACAGGTGAAATGGAGAGGGAGAGTCCGAGCCAAAAATGTGAGAGTGCAGTGAAACGCTTCGTATAGGAATACCCCATAACGACAGCAAGCGCAACCGGGGACAGGGCGAAGGCAAGCGGATTCAGTCGCCATGCCGCAAAAACCAGCAGTCCGGCCGAAATGATCGTGAAACCCCACACGGTACCCTTTGTAATCAACCCCGCCGGAATCGCACGCATGGCGGTGCGTGGGTTCTTCGCATCAAACTCGGCATCGGCAAGTCGGTTGAACGCCATCGCACAGCTACGCGCCCCTACCATCGCCATGAGAATCCAGCCAAACTTTGCCAGCGAAGGGAGCCCATCTGCAGCAATAAAGGCACTCATGACCGCAAACGGAAGCGCGAAGATTGTGTGTTCAAATTTGATCATCTCCAAGATAATCTTGAGTTTTCCCATCTTCTGTCTCCGCACACGCCTCACTACCCTCTTTGTAGGAGGGATCTCCGAATCCCGACTCTCTCTGAAAACCGACTGCCGACTGCTGATAACTGACGGCTATCTAAAACGGCAACAAATTGCCTGCTGCGTCAAATGTAAGCGGTTTCGTCTCACCGATAACCTCTAACCCCGAATGCAGTTTCGCATCTTCAAGTAGCACCTCAGAGATGTCGAGTTCCGTTAATCGCAGCGTACTCTCAATACGGATAACCCGTGCATCCTCCGGTTCCGTGAGACCGATGGTGTCGAGTGCCACTTCAATCGCTTCCTGATCCGTGTCGTAGTAGAACGGAATTTTCGATTTCTGTGGTCCAAGCGCGGTGATGCCGTTCATATAAGTAGAGTGTCGGTCAATCTTATCCACGAGGCGAGTTGTTGTGAAATCAGCAAGTCCGATGCCAGTAGCGTTGCCATCGCTCTCTTCAGTGAGATCTCGGACAAATATACGAAGAATTGCAGGTTTTACGGGTTCCGGTTCAAAGTTCTGCATCATCCTACCGATGACGTTCGTATCCATGCCGGTGCCGCTCATGTTCTTGCCTGTCCAATCCACGATGAGCAGATCGAGTTCATCAAACGGGAGTCGTCCCATCAGCGATTTCGCCTCAACGAGGAGTTCACGTTCGGTTTGAAGGAGTTGTGCCGCGGGCATAGCGACCGCTTTCGCGGTATCTTCGTGTGCGTTCTCAATCAATCCGATACCGAAAGCGATTTTTCCGCTATCAAGGATGAAGCCACCGACAGCCGTGATAACGTGTTCAAAACCGTATTGGAAGAATGCGCGGTGGTAAAAGTTTGCCCCCTCCTGTTTGCCGAGTCCGATAACCATCATTTTCATCAAGCCGCTCTCGATGGAGCCGTTGAAATCTGTGTGTGCTTTAATGCGATTGAGGGGTATAACGTGATCCGCTTCAGCGGCATACCGATCCAGAAAAACGGGCAAGCCATCCGCTGTCTTTCCGAGTTCAACGACCTCCATTGTCGCTTTCACGGGCGCGCCGACGGTCTCTTCAGTGATACCGTAATGCTCCAGCACACTCCGCTGTCCTTCGGGTGTTGCACCACCGTGGCTCCCCATCGCTGGGACGACAAAGGGGTGCGCACCGAGTGTTTTGAGATAATCAGCAGTCGCCTTGACCGCAGTCGCAACATTCGCAACCCCGCGACTGCCCGCGGTAATGGCGACAGTCTCGCCGGGTTTGATAATAGCAGCGGCGTTAATCCGCTCCAGTTCCGCGTGAATTGTTGCGGGGAGATCGGTGAGAACGGGTGCCTCAAACCGCTGCTGAATCCGTGTCATTTTTGGAAGTGCCATGCGTTACCGTCCTTTTTTAAATTTACCTTGCGGAGGAACGACGCGGGTGTTTTTGCTTGGGTGTTTCCCCTAAGATTTTGACGCGTCCTTCTCGCGGGTCGCCTACGCCTGCTGCGCAGTGAGAATGCAGGTTACGGTTTTGGAAATATTCTTTGCTATAGGTATGGTCTAATTCCTGATGATGCTGTTATGTTCACCTATCGGCAATTCTATCAGAAACGGAATAGAAAGGCAAGAGAAATGTGGCACTCCTCGAACCCGGTAGGTGCGGTTTCCAACCGCACCGGGTAATGCAAAACATCACACCCATAGAATTTATAGTAAATCCTAAAAATATGTGAACATATTTTGAACGGTATTTTTTAGTCCCGTAGGGACGAAATCTATGTAGAATCAGAGGGTCCTCGCAATCCTAAGCCCCGTAGGGGCGGCATTTATAGCACATTTACAGTGGATAAATAATTATCGGTTTTACCATAAAGGGAGGTAATTCGTCTGAATCGCGGATTTTCGCGGATTATACGGATTGCGCGGATTTGCGGCGATTTTTGGTTGAACGGTCTTAGTCCCAGAGGGACGAAAGGTGTATAAGCATAGGGTTCAATAAACGGATAAAGCCCCAGCGGGGCGACAGGTGTATATTCGTCTGAATCGTGGATTATACGGATTGCGCGGATTTTAAGAGGTTCTTGGTGGTGGGGTGTCTTTAATCCCAGTGTAACAGTCTGCTTATAGCAATGATTACATTATTCGGCATTTAGCCCTGTAGGGGCGATATGTCTATAGCAGCATGTGTGAAAAGAGAACCCAAGCCCTGTAAGGGCGATATATTTATATTTTCAATCGCGGATTTTAAAAAGTTTTTGATGATGCGGTGTCTTTAGTGTCCTGAGCGGGGGATAGATGTATAGAAATGCGTCGGAAAAAATGGGTAAAGCCCCAGAGGGGCGGCATCTGTGTAGCACTCTTCCCAATCCGGAAGATACGCAGACATGAAACTCTTAAACAACTTACCGTGATTCGGAACAAGCAGATGCACCAATTCATGGACAATCACGTATTCCGTCAACGCCTCCGGCAAATTGAGCAAATCCGTGTTGAGCGTCAAGCGTCCCTTCATTGATATAGATGCCCATTTTCGCTGCATGCTACGCAGATGAATCTCCTGAACCTTCACACCGATACGGTCTGCCCACTGCTCTACTGTCCCTTTCAAATCCTCTCTACTGGCGTTCATACGCGCGCCAACCGTAACAATTTATTTGTTGTTTCAATGAGTTCTTTCGCACCAACGGTAGGTCTTAATGTTTTATAGAGCATCGTCCTCAACTCTTTTTCTTGTTGGTCATTCCACCGGTAATCGGAAAATTGCACAAACACCTGATCAACGGCTCGCGCCTGTTCTGGGTTAACATCCTCTATAACGTTCTTGAGAACCGTATAGACCGCAAAGGTATTATCATCCAAATCGAGGCGGGCACTTTCCCTTGCAGCACGTGCATATTCCTCCGCTAACTTTCTGAACTCAGCCAATACATCGTGCGTCGCAACCTGACGATTTTCATAAGCCTCCGCGACTGCTTCGGCGCGTTCGCCAATGGAAATTAGGAAGGGTTTCGAGCTGCCTTCGCTGGTTACTGTGTGATGCAGTGCCTTCTGCAAATTCAGTACCTTGACTGTATCGGATGTATCACTCTGATCCACTTTCTGTAAAGTGTCTGTCCCTAATTCATAAACGGCATCCGGCAATTCAAACAAATGACTTTCTGTATGCGTCTGTAAAAGTTTCCGCGTTTTGGCAGTTAACTCCTTATCAACATAGGTACGGTCAGCATAAGCGTTACGAATCAATCCGTAAACGGTTGCCAACGCCTGATAATCCGCTATAAACGGACGTAAGAAGGGGTCCGGTGAAAGAATGTCATAGAGATTTTGCAACCCTTTGAAGAACTTGAAGAAAGTTTCTCGATCATCTTTGTCCTCAAAGTGTTCAATGGCTCGTTCTTTCGCCTTATCGTCCCAACCGGTAGCAAAGGGTAAATACGCCGCTGCGTCTTCACGAATTCGCTTGGCGAAATTGTCTTTGAGAACGTCAATATTGCGAATCACACTCGCCACTTCGTCAGAATCGAATGTCAATGCCTTTTCGAGGTTCTCAAAGATCCCGACAAAATCCAAGACGAAACCAGCGGGTTTGACCAGGCCATCTTCATCTTCGTAGGGACGGTTGACACGGGCAATCGCCTGTAACAACACATGATCGCGCATCGGTTTATCGAGATACATGCAGTAGAGTATCGGTGCATCAAAGCCTGTCAACAACTTCTGCGTTACAATCAATATCTTCGGATGTTCATTTTTGTTGATGAACTTTTTACGGATATCCTTCTCTCCCTCCACGGAACGATGATAGGCTTTCATAAACGCAGCATCTTGATTGTTATCGGAATAGATGACCTCTGAGTATTCTGCTGGTAGATACTTATCCAATGCTTGCTTATAAAGCGCACACGTCTCTCGGTCAACAGCCACCAGAAACGCCTTGAACCCCATCGGCTCTACAGTCTCACGGAAGTGTTGGGCAACATACCTCGCAATGCCGTCTATCCTCTCCGGTGCCTTCATCATCGTTTTCAGATTAACTGCTCGATCAAGAATCGCGTTGAGTTCCTCCAGATCACTCATTCCCTCCGTCATCGCGAGGTTTAGAAATTCTCGTTCCAACGTCTCGCGATCAATCCGTAAATCAGAGGAGGCAAGCGCGTAATTCAACGGCACAGTCGTGCCGTCTTCAATGGATTCCACGATTGCGTATTTGTCGAGATAACCCTGATCATCATCTACCCCAAACACCTTAAACGTTCCTTCACCTTTGGAAAGCCTGTCGATTGGCGTGCCGGTAAAACCGATATAAGTCGCATTGGGGAGAGCTGCCATCAGGTAATTCCCAAAGTCGCCACCGGTTGTTCGGTGTGCTTCGTCAATCAGCACGACAACGCTTTCACGGTCGTTAAGGTTCGCAGGTCTCTTGTCAAACTTATGAATCATGGACACGATCAAACCGCGATAATCGGAGGATAGAATTTCTTCCAAGTCATCCTTATTCTGTGCGACTCGAGGTGTGGTAATGCCATAACCAGTAATATTTCTAAAGAGCTGACTTTCCAGTTCATTCCGATCAACGACCATCAGCACAGTAGGTTTTTCTGTCTGCTGCTCGCCGCGTAGGAGACGGGCAGCGATGGTTATCATGGTGAGGGTTTTGCCACTACCCTGTGTATGCCAGACAAGCCCACGCCGTTTGTTCGGATCGTGAACCCGTTCAATCACCTTCTCCACTGCCCGCGTCTGGTGTTGACGTAACACAATTTTGGTGAGTTGGTCGTCTTTACTCTGGAAGATAATCGACTGTTGCAGGACCTTCAAAAGGCGGTCTCGGTCAAAAAAGGTCTTAACCTTCTGCTCGTAGTTGGTGGGTTTGTCGGTTTTCCAGTTGAACAGGTTTTTGCGGCTGGGGTTCCATGTCACGCCGTAGAAAAAATCAAGGAGTTGCGTGACACCGAAGAGTTGTGCGGTCGTAAACATCTCCGGCGTTTCGCTGTGGTAGCGACGAATTTGATCTACACCGAGTGCTAATCCGTCTGGTTTCCCGGCGTTCTTTGCCTCCACTATTGCCACGGGGATCCCGTTAATCAGGAACACCACATCGGCGCGATTGCGCTGGGCTGCGTTTTGCTGTTCCCATTCATCGGTGACGTGAAACAAGTTATTGTCGGGGTTTTCAAAGTCAATCAGGGTGACATTACGCTCGCGGTTCTCACTGACGACAAAAGCTGATCTTTCACCGCGTATCCATAAAAGTGATTCCTGATTTCCTTCAAGTGTTGCATTGAGCAAACCGAGTCGTCGAATAACGTCCGAGCAATTGGAGTCATCTACGATACCCTTATTGAGTTTCAAGAGTTGTGCTTTCAGGACATCGGGAAAGTAAAGCGAGGCGGTATCACCATGTCGCATCTGCATGGCTTCCGATGGAGAAACAGACTGCCAACCAATTTCATCGGCGTATTTAAGCATCGGCTCTTGGACTGCGAAACGTTCAGACATAATGCTACCGAAATCAGGCTTACAGGGTTTCCCGCCCATACCTTAATCAGGAAATGTGACGCGTGTATAGATATCCTGCAAAGGCAATTTGCATTCAATCGAATCGAGCAACAAAACATCTTCAGATGCGTGAAATGATTTCCCTACCCATTGTGTCTCAATAAGCCTAAAATGCTCAACGTGAATTCTGTCCTGCGAAACAAGGAGATATTCTCGCAAGGACGCAAGTTCTTGGTAGTGTGCGAATTTCTCGCCTCTGTCATACACTTCGGTTGAGGGTGAAAGTACCTCTACGACAAGGGTGGGATTAAGGAGCGTGTCAAAGACGTTATCCTCAAAACGGGGTTTCTCGCAAACAACAACGACATCGGGATAGAAGTAGGAACTTGTCGAACTTGTGCGGACACGCATATCGCCCCTGTAGACTTCACAACCTCGTCTTCTTAATTGGATGTTAAGTTCAGTGGTTATATCCACCGTGATAAGGTTATGTGCGCGACTTGCCCCGGACATTGCGAGGATCTCACCGTGGATGTATTCGCTTTTGAGTTTTGCCCTGCGTTCCGAAGCGAGATATGCCTCAGGTGTAATATAGGTATTAGCCGCAACATCGGTTTTTAGTCCGAGGCGTTCACCCGGTAGCGGGAGCAGGTCCTCGTCAATCTGATTGTGTTGGATGACTTCCAACGAAAGTTGTGTTGGATTATCATGTGGAATTCTTATCTGGAACAGCAAATCGTTTTCTGCATCGGTGAACGCATTACGAAGGTCTATTCCACCAGAGCGTATGAGATTAAAGCGTTCGTCAGAGATTCCAACTCGGAGCCAGGTTTTATATTGATCGTTTTCACCAACCGTAACAAGGTAAAGATGACCCGCAAAGTCTCTACAGGAAAAAAGGGCAGGATAGTCGTCATATACATAGTTTTCGACGACTTTATGTACGCCAAGATTTGGAATATCACATTCAATAGGGCGGTTTAAAGACGGTTGTGGGACCTCCTCACCATCTTCTTGTAATCCTTCTATATGAAATTCGATAGCTTCTTGGATTAATGTTTGGGTTTCTTCCAATGTCTCACCTACGGTGATGCAACCGGGGAGATCTGGCACATAAGCACCATAACTGCTGTCACCCTTTTCATATATAACTACGTATTCCATTCGTTTATCCTTCATGACTTGAGTCCTGCTTGTTTCAGAACACTGTTACGTGTACCTTTTGGAATATCTTTGCCCATCTTGCCAGGAACCGTTACTTTACCCTTTTTTGTTGCATGTTTAAATTGCCGATGACTGCCTTCCGTCTTTATATGATACCATCCATCATCTTTTTTTACGGATTGGAAACCCCTGAATTCATTCAGGGGAGGAAAATCCGCCCTCGTGTGTGAGGCCAAGGCGTTTTTTTGAAAAAAACCCTTGACATTTTTAGTAAAATATGGTTTAATAGATGTATCACGTTGGCAGACATTATCAGCGTTACCGCTTGGTAACGTGTCTGCCTACCCACTGATAAGGGGTTAAAGGCGTGATACGTGAAAAATCATGAAAATGACATTCAAGTTCCGTGCGAAGCCTACAAAAACAGAGGAGCAATGGCTCTTTGCCGAGTTGCGCCACCAGAAGCAGTTGCAGAACTATATGCTCCAGATGCGGGATCAGATGTGGGACTATGGTCGCAAATCTGTGTCGATGTATGATCAGATCAACCATCTGAAAGACCTCCGTGCTGCGACTTCGCACTATTCCGATCACTCGCAGGACCTGCAGGTGTCTACGATCAAACGCGTTAACGCCGCACACGAGCATTTCCAACGCCGATGTCGCGAAGGTGCGGAGAAAAAGGGGTATCCGCGATATAAGCGTTCTGTCCGTTCGCTGACGTGGAACTTGCGAAAACACAAACTGAAGACGGGTGAACGTGTCCGTCAGAATCCTATCCGTGAAACAGGCACTCGGTATAACGGCTTGAAAGTGCCGAAACTCGGTGAAGTCAAAATCCGCCAACACCGTCGAATCGTCGGAGACCCGAAAGAGGTCACACTGAAAAAGACGGCACGCGGCTGGTATTGCTTTATCGTTTGCGAAGTGCCAGATACGATCCCTTGTGTTCCGAAGTCTGCTTGTGGTGTGGACGTTGGAACACACGATTTTCTGACGACCTCCGAAGGAAAAAAAGAGGGCAACCCACGCTTTTATCGAACAGCTGAACGCAAACTTAGCAAACTTCACCGCGACCTGTCTCGCAAGACGTATCGGAGCAAACGCTGGTATAAGGCGAAGGACGCATTGGCAAAGCAAGCGGATATTGTTGCCTGCCAGCGTCTTGACTTTATTGCGAAAACCGTCTATGGTCTTTTCCACCATAAGGGCTTTGATGCTGTCATTGCTGAGAAACTTAAGCCCAGCAATATGGTCAAGAACCGACACCTTGCCAAGTCGATTTCTGATGCGTCCTGGGGTATGTTCTTTGACGGGTGTCATTGGGTGGCAAAACGCGATGGTAAACATTTCCATCAAGTACCGCCACACCATACGAGTCAAACGTGTTCGGAATGCTGCCAGAAATCGCCTATTAAACTGAAGTTGTCTGAGCGTGTGTTCCATTGTCAGTTCTGTGGGTTGAAACTCGACCGCGACCACAACGCGGCTCTGAACATTTTACACAGGGCGGCTTGCGCCCTTCGTGGAGAGGTATGGGATACCATCCTCTGTGAAACGAGAAACCCGTTATTACAACAGGCTTGTTGGGGTTAACCTCTTAACAAGCCCCCGACTTCAGTCGGGGGTACTTGACAATCCAGTCTTACCAACGTTCCTATATGCAGCGTAAAAGCGTGAAACTTTCTCTGATATATGTTTTAAGTTGTTATGATTTGTCTCGTTCTTTTTCTCTCTCAACCTGCCACAACAAGGTCAGTGGGTAATGCGCTGGTCTACGTCAGATGAACCACCGAAATTGGGTGTGTATAGTATAACATATTGGTAAAAAAGTTATCAAGTTTGTCAGTTTAGTAAAAATGGCGATGTCTCACACGTCCATCTCAGTATCAATCAGCGGCACAGCAGACCGCTGCCCAGTCATCAGTTCGTCAAGCATGGCGTGAAAGAGTTCATCAAGATGTTCAACTTCTCGTTCAAGGGCTGCTATTTTTTCATCAATTACTTGAAAAACATTGGCAATGGCATGTTGCTCGGAAAGTGACGGGAGTGCAAGGGTAAATTTTCCCAAAGAATCCCACGATGTCCTTGGGTGGCTTATTCCTGTTGATGTTGCTATGGCATGATTCACAAACGCTTCGGTATGTAGAAGATAGACTAAAAATCTTGGAGCTGTTTTTGGGTTTGGGGTGAATACAAGAATATCGGTTGAGCAAATTCCTTCCATTTCAGCAATAACTGTTTTATCCAGATAAGCACGCAATTTACCATACAAAACATCATCAGGATAAAAATGATTTTTCGCACTTTTCATCGCCGAAGCATCTCCCCAGCGTTTCAGAATGCTCTCTCCTGAGGCAATATGCTCAAGTCCTACAAAATTTAGGTTCTGATTATCTGTAGGTTTTACATTCTCACGTCTTAAATTCGCTATCTCTTTGAGTTGGATAACCTCCCAACTCTCAGGAATCTCACCAATTTCTTCCGTTTGCTTACGGGGTTCACCCTTTGTGCCGTGTGAAAAGAGGATATCCATCAACGCCGCTTTGCGTTCGCGCTCTAATTCAATCTCGCGTTGTCGGGTAAACTTTGCTTCTTGGAGTGTCTGCAAGACATGGGCAATGGCGTGTTGTTCGGGAAGTGAGGGAAGTGGAATTGTAGTGTTTTTTACTGTAGTAGCAGTAATAGCAGGAAGTGGTCCTGGATTTGAAAGGTTTACCAAATCAATAAATTCAAACCAGTACAACAAATAATAAGGCGTACATAAATCATAGTCCCGAATCGTTACTCCCATTACGTTGTTATCCACTAAACTCTCAATAGATAACATCCGCTTTTTATTCGTATGAACAGCAGCACCCACCTTTGGGAAAATTACTGTATCCTTTGGAAATGATTTTGCCTTGAGTGTTGTAACTGTCTCCTCCTCTACCCGATTATTTGATCTGTGCATTAAAGTTTCATTACCAGTTAGATTCATATCCGAAACTTTGTAAAAAGGATATTTTCCTTCAATATTCCCTTGATACTTTATAGGAAACGCTGATCCCGCACGGATGTCAGCAATTTCCTCTAATCGAATGGTCTTCCAATGTTTCCGAAAATTCGTTTCATGCATTACGAGTCCCCTGATGCTTCTTGAATGTCGAGATGTGTCTTAACTTCCTGAAAATTTTCATACGGATCATCGGGATTTTGAGATACCTGTACTGCCATCGGAAATTCAGACTACCCTCTAAACCAAGATTGTGCTACAATACAATCTCACAGAAAGGAGAATTCCGATGGCGAAACGAAAACGAAGAACCTTCACTCCCGAGTTTAAAACGGAGGTCGTTCTTGAGGCCCTGCGCGGTGAAAGCTCGCAAGCAGAACTGTGTAGACGACATAACCTCAGCGAAGATCAAGTCTCGAAGTGGAAGCAGGAGTTCCTTGAAAATGCGGTGTCTGTGTTGGTTCCTCAACGGATCAGCAGTCGAGCGAGGCGGCGGCGCGCATTGCTCACCTTGAACACCTCGTCGGGCGGTTGACCGTGGCGTTAGGCATCCAAAAAAAAGCATTGACCTTTTATCACACAGGTGTATCACCACAAACGCCCGCATTCGGCGTTAGGGTATCTGACTCCTCTCGAATTTCAACGAAAAAACTTGTCTTAAATTTGCTAAATTTTGGTCTGAATAAACGTTGGCACTTCACTCGTATGGTTTAAGTTCAGACCATTCAATCTGATCAATCATTGTCTTAATGCCCCCTATTCAATCCAAGCTGTGCTAACACATCTTCCAACGTCTTATCCGCCTTTTCACGGGCGGTGCGTGCTTCTGTTAAGTCTGATAGAATCTCATTCATGGGGCGGTGTTCAACCTTGTCGCCTACGTCTACAAATTGGGATGGACTCAGATTGTAATCGGTTTTTTGGGCATCTTCTAACGTGATAACATTGCTCAACTTCTCACAGGACTCCCACGCCTGATAGACTTCTGTCGCTGCATCAATTCCTCCATCGGTGAGGATATTTTTCGGTTTGCCCTTCTCGAAATGCTGAGAGAGGTTGATAAGTAGGATCTGCTCTTTGCGTTCCTTCGTTTTACTGCGGTTCAGCAGTAAGATAATACCCGGCGCGCTGGTGTTATAAAACAGGTTGTTAGGTAGCAGTATCACACCTTCAATGAGATCTTCCTCAACGAACTTTTTGCGAATATCGCGTTCCCGATCGGTGTTCTTGCTCCCAGAACCACGAGAGACTGCACCCGTATCCAGCACAATCGCAGCGCGACCGTTTTCTTTTAGAGAAGCGAGAATATGCTGCACCCATCCCCAATCGGCTGAGGAACCCGGTGCGATCCCGTAAGTAAACCTGTTCCAATTGTCGTTCTCGTAAAAAGGGTCGTTATACTCCTTCTGATTCCACATTGGATTGGCGAGTACATAGTCAAAACGTTGCAGCGATGAATTGTTCGCAACGAAACGGGGGTTGCGGAAGGTGTCTCCGATCTGGATATCCGCGCCGATGAAATCGTGCAGGAAAGCGTTCATCTTTGCCATGGCGTAGGTGGTGGGAGTCAGTTCCTGTCCGTAGATTTGGGGTGCTTGGCTTTTATCCTCTGGGTGCGTTTGCTCGAATAGCAGACGGGGTTTGATAAGCAGACCACCTGAACCACATGCAGGATCGTAAATGGTGGTGTAAGGTTCAGGGTTAGTGAGGCGTGCCATTAACCACCCGACCTCTTTTGGTGTGTAGAACTCGCCTGCGCTCTGTCCCTGTCCCTCGGCAAACTTCCGCAATAGATACTCATACGCACGACCGAGGATGTCCGGCTCCGTGTCTTGCAGCCCGAGCCGATGTCGGCTTAGCACTTCAATCAACGCCTCCAGACGTTCCTCGTCAAGTGTGCGTTGCCCACTCTGGCTTTCGTTGAAATCCTTAACATCAAGGACACCTTGCAGGAGTGGATTAAGACGGGAAATCTCGCGCATTGCATCAGTGACAAACTCTCCCAGATGACCATCGGCAGGGTGGTTGCGAAGTGTCTCCCAATGATATTCTTGTGGAATGTAAAAACGAACAATCGGATTTCGTCCCGATGTGAGCGCGTCCTCGTGGTCAGCTTCAACAATTACCCGTGCCGATTCCTCATCACCGAATTCTTCTATCTGTCTTGCAAATTCGTCATCAAACACATCGGAGAGGCGTTTGTAGAAGATGAGCGGCAAGATGAAATCCTTGAATTTTGGGGCATCGCTCGCGCCTCGGATGGTATTCGCGGCATCCAGTAGCCAGTTTTCAAGAGTAGGGAGGTCTAAGTGTTTCTCGTCCTCGGATGGAAAGGGAAGTGTGGTTTGATTTGTATTTGCTTCGGTTTTCTTTTTCGGCAATGGTTCGTTTCCTCTGGAGAATAATTTTCAGTTGTCAGTTTTCGGTTGTCAGTAGGTTTGGCGGGGTTTCATGAAGTTTAAATAAATATTTTGGTAATTCTATGAGGGTAAGTTGACAGTCAACAAGGACATCCAATCCTGCAAATCCTTGAATCCTGTGAATCCTGATTCAGACAATGGAAATTCAATCCGCGTAAATCTCGGTTCTGACAAGAGGCGAGGTGTTTTTGATAGGGCGTTTCTCCAAGGAAACCTCGCCAGCAGTACAGCGAAGTTTTCTTGAGAAGCCGATGCGGTGTTTTTGCTGGGGTGTTTCCCTAAGAAACCGCACCTACGGAGTCTGAGATTAGCGTTTGAGGTCCGCCCATTGTGTCGCCAGTTTACCTTTCGGTTCAACCGGTAGGAACGTCTCAACACTCTCCATTATCAGATTAATCTCGTCTTCATCTAATGCACGGGAGAAAACGGCATAATCGTCCATTATACCCGCAAACGTTTCGCCACCGGAACCACCCATGCGGTAAGTGATGTTCCCACCGTCAGTTTCTTGAAAGTCCATCTCGGCGGCTACCTCGCCATCGGCATAAATTTTGTATTTATCGCCATCGCTTGTGACGGCTATGTGTATCCACTTATCCGCTTCGACGATCCCCCCGTCGGTTTGACACAGGACCATCCATCCACCGACCCGTCCGCGCCAAGAGATAAGTCCTTGGTCCTTGTTAATGAATAAGGTATTGTGTCCAGAAGCGGAGGGTAGACTCCGCCAGATGTGTTCCCACGTGGTCCCGTCGAAATTCGGCTGAATCCAAGCAGAAATTGTGAACGGGTCCGCTTTGAAAAAGTCGCCGTGGAGAGAGTCAGAGGCTTGCATCTCGACATAAGCCGCTGGGTCAAGTTCGATCGCGTCTCCAAATTTGCCTTTGACCCACTTGGATCCGCCAGTAATTTCGCCGTGGTTATCGTTTCCAGATGCATCCTCCTCGTTACCATCAAACGGGTAGTATGCCACTAAATCTGGATCTTCACCCGCAATCCCTAAGGTGGTGCTCGTTAGGAGAAGCGTGATTGCCAAAAACAACATAAAGGTTTTCATTAGAATTGCTCCTTTTCAACGGTTCATTACTGAAACCGAAGAATTATGTTCAAGTTGATTACATGGTAGCACATCTGGGACGGAAAATCAACTTTTCGAGTTTGCGGTTGGGAATATTCAACTTTCAACTCTGTAGAATTCCGCGCTTTTTGAAGAAAAATGGTGGCGTTTGGCACTAACGAATCAAATTCTGATGCAAGGAAAAGAAATATGCACTTAGAAGACATCATTGCCAGAGCACGACATATACGATCGCTTTATGAAAACTATGAACGGGAAAATTACGGACGTGAATGGTCGACGGCTGAAGTTGCGCTGGGATTCATGGGAGACCTTGGGGATTTGGCGAAACTGATTCAGACCCATTTGGGCATCCGTGGTGCGCTACCGAAGCAAGAAATTGAGGCGAAATTATCGCACGAATTAGCGGATTGTCTCTGGTCGATTCTGGTTCTATCGGACAAGTTACAGATTAATCTTGAAGATGCCTTTGTTGCCACAATGGACGAACTCGAAGCGCGTTTTGAATAGTTCTTAAGTTCTCCCACAACCCACACAGGGCTGATACAGCATCAGAGCGATTGGGAAACCGCACCTACTGATCTCAGTCAAGAATTTTGGTATAGAGTTGATGCAGTTTCTCACCGATGCTTCGCCAATCGTAATCTCGTTCGACACGAGCGCGCCCATTTTCGCCGATCCGACGACGAAGCAAGGTATCTGTGAGCAATCGGGTGACCGCATCGGCAAAGACTTCAGGTTCGTCAGCGATAAAAATCTCCGCGCCGTCTTTGAGATCCAATCCCTCCGCGCCGACTGAAGTAGAAACAATCGCCTTGCCCATCGCCAACGCCTCAAGGATTTTCAGGCGGGTGCCACTTCCGATTCGCAACGGCACGACAAAAACCGTTGCCTCCGCAAAGTAGGGCTTGATCTCTGGGACACGTCCCGTGACAACGACCCCTTTTCGCTCCGCCAATTTTTGGACGCGCGCCGACGGATTCCCACCGACAATCGAAAACCTAACATCGGGGACACGCTCCTGAATCCGTAGCAAGACCTCATCCGCAAAGAAACTAACAGCGTCCTCATTCGGATACCAGTCCATACTCCCGATATAGATGAGATGTGCAGAGGCTTCAGCGGAAAAATCGGGCTGATAGTGTGTAACATCAACACCGTTCGGAATTATCTCAATAGCATCTCTGGCACAGTGTCGCTGGAATACGTCGGCATCAATGTCAGAAGTACACGTCACTGCCTCGAATTTTGGGCTTAGCACCCGTTCATAGCGTTGAAATGCGAGTCGCTGCGTCCAATATGCGAACTTATAGAGTGGATTGACAGTTTCATCGCAAAGCCGCCGCCAGATCGCGGAATCGACGTTCTGTTGTGAAAGCACACCGGGCAGGCGTGCCTCCGGATAGAACTGCGCTGTGTGAAACATTTCGTAGTGAACGAGATCAAAAGCTCCGGTCGCGAGCAATTCTCTGAGCTTCTGGCGATAGGTTGGGAGGTCATAGCGCGCAACGGTGATCGGTTTTCGTCTGAGGAACGCTTTAAGGAGCGTGCTAAACGATAGAGGTGGAAGTGTCGGAGCGTTCGGGATGAGGTGGACTTGAATGCCTAACTGCTGGAGCTGTGCAACGCCTTCCGCATCCGTCGGTTGTGTTTCTAAGGCGAGCAGTGTCACATCGCTTTTCGCGGCAATCTGTTTGAGGAGGTTAAATACTCGAATGCGTCCGCCATCCGTGAGGGGAAATGGCACGGTAGGGGATAGGAAAAGAATTCTCATCTTTTTAATTTTATGCCAAGCGTGCAATCAGTACCTCTTATAGTAAAATCCGAAAATAAGTTTACATTTTGGAAAACCCGTGCCCTGCTTCATGCGGGCCCGGTAGGTGCGGTTTCCTAACCGCACCGAGTTTGGTGTAAAAGTAATTACAGAATCCACTATAACAGGATACGGATGCCTTGTCGGACCCGCAATGCACCGTTTTTGCATTACTACGAGCCTTGGCTAAGTTTTTGGTTAGTTTTGAATAACCGCTGCCTCCTCAATAGCGATTTCCTGCTTTGTGGAGTCGACGCGAACTTTCATGCCTATCGGAAGCACGAACATCGGATCGGTGTGCCCAAAGTCCATATTGGTGACGATCGGTAGGTCTGTTAATCCACATTCCTCGCGAACCGTTTTACAGAGTGCATCATCGTACGCGTGGAAAGTGTCCGGATCAACACCTCCACCGGGACGTCCGAGCAGAATACCGCCAAGTCCTTCAAGAACGCCCATCGCTGCAAGGCATCTCACACACCTCGTTAGAAACGACGGAGGGGGTGCTTCTTCCGAGGTTTCCAAGAAGAGAACGGCACCTTGAAGATCGTCAGCGGAAGGGAAATAGTCAGTACCTCGGAGCCAGTCCAAAACCTCAACACAACCCCCAAAAAGTTGTCCCTCAACGACACCTTCGTCCTGATGAAATCTCCAGCCGGTACACGGCTCCAATTTTCGACGAATTGATTGATTTTCAGGATTCTCCCACGGCAGATACTCAACTGTCCATCCGGTGCGATTCGGTTCAATAACGCCAATCGGTTCGGTAGAAAAGAGGGTACGTCGGACGGAGTCCACCATGTATGGAAACATCCCTCCGTTCTCAGCAAATCCTGCCATAAACGAGGGACCGTAGAACGACACAAGTCCCACTTTAAAACAGACAGCGTGTGATATCGTGGTATCCGAATAGCCCATAAAAACCTTGGGGTTATTCCGAATCAGATCCAAATCAAGGTATGGGAGTGTGCGGATGGAATCTTCACCACCGATTGTTGAGATAATACCGTCAATTGTTGTATCGGCAAAAGCCGCCATCAAATCGTCGGCACGCGCTTCGGGGTTTTTAGCAAGCCAGTCTGGATCGCTTAAGGCATGTTCCGTTTTGATAACCGTTACGCCAAATTCTTCTTCAAATTGACGTTTACCTATCTCGTAACGGTAGGGGATAGTGCCGGGACCACCCCAAGAAAGCGAAATCGCTGCGATACGACTACCGGGACGTAGCATCTTGGGTTTTATTTTATTCATTGAAAAGCCCGGCTTTCTCTTTTAACCTGTCAATGAGTACGAGAAGCCGTTCCTTGGCGTGTTGACGTGAACTAAGTGTCGGCGGCGGCGGTTCAAAAATGGTACCGCGCTCACTTTGCACCCAGCCTTGTGTAGTGTCATCAACCTTAATGTGGAGCCATCTGCTTTCAAGGTCGAGATAAACCTTCAGTCGGTTGTTCTCTTTTCGGATATTATATTTCAGGGGAGGATTGATTATCTGCCAACTCATACCATCTTCGTTTGCTGATACCTGGGCACGTCGCGAGAGTGGTATCTTCTCCGCAACAAATTCTTGAATCAATTTAGAAGATAACTTTTCTTGCGCGAGGGAACTCTGTGATGCCGCATCTGCCTCAAACAGAAACGTCAGAATTTCAAACTTCGATTGCTGAAAAACGTTAAGTTTCCCTTCACCTTTCACAACGTTGTAAGCCTGTTTATATCCATTATCCTTGATGAGCCACCGCCTGTTTGCCTGTTTAATGGAGGTTTCCAAGTCTTTTGAGAGTGAAATTTTGTGTGCCTCAAACGCCTCTCTTAAATCCGGGAGATAGACCTCAACATTGCTATCAGTTTTTACAACTGTATAAGCTGCACCTGTAGTGTCTCTGAGTAGCCACTCTTCGCCACTTAGCAAGACTTCAATAGGGGATGCGCTCGGACGGAATCGGATGTCTTTTGTCATATCCGAGAACATCTTTTGCCAATCTGTGCCCGTCTTCAAAGACGCGTCCAAACGGTCTGTTTTCAATCTTGCCCGATGCGCCAATCCCGCGCTAAATAGAAGTTCACGCTCCAATTTACCGCTATTCAGGTTGCTGATGTATTGTTGATCCAGGCTAAACCGATAAACATCTTTGGTATATACAATCGGCTTTGAGTCAACCGTGGGTCTTCCGCGTAGTGCTGTCCGTGTGTGAATTTGGAGTTTCGGTACCTTTTTCTGCTCAACCGGTGGTGCTTGAAGGAGATATACACAGATGCCGGCACCGATTGCAATGATGAAGATAATGAGAAATACCAGTCTTTTCAGAAATGCTTTCATGTTTGCTCCTATTGCCGCCGTGTGTATTATTTTTTTTAGGCTTACGCTAAATTTGAATGCATACCCTTACACGATTGACCAAGTTTGGTGCCTCACCAATTCGCGTAAGCCCTATCATTTATTCGATGTCTGATGCCTTAAAGCGAGTTGCTCTACTTACGAGATGCCTGAGTTCGTTTACCTGCTCATTGTGAATTAGGGGGGCGATACCTTCAATACTCCGCGATACCCCTTCTAAACTCCCTTCTTGTGCCCAAAAACTTTCACGCAGAATTTCTGCGAATTCCGCTACAGTAGCGGCAAGTTGAAATTCGGAGGATGCCTCTTCAAATGTCTTATTCAACTGTGTTGTGAAAATTTCCTCGTTAATTTCTGAGATACGACGGGTATCTGGGTCCTCGTGACGTATGAAAACAGTCGCCAATTGCCCAGTGGCACCTTCATGAAGTTTAATTTCATAGAGTGCGGTGACGCTGTGGCCTGAACCGATTTCTCCACCATCTGCTTTATCATCTCGAAAGTCTTCATGGTCGAGGCGACGGTTTTCATAGCCGAGGAGTCGGAAACGGCTGACAGTTTGCGGATTGAAGTCAACTTGCACTTTAGCATCCTTAGCGATGAGTTGTAATGTTCCTGTTAAGTTCTCAACAAAGACGCGTTTTGCTTCGTTGAGGGTATCAACATAAGCGTAACTACCGTCACCGTTGTTGGCGAGTTGCTCCATGAGAACATCGTTGTAATTACCCATACCGAATCCGAGAGTTGTCAGTGTGATCCCTTCTTCAACATGGGAGCGAATTACTCTGAGTATACCATCAGCTCCTGTTTCTCCAACATTGGCGACACCATCCGAACAGAGAATTATGCGATTGATTCCATTAACCCGTGCATTGCGCAAGGCGAGCGAGTATCCAAGTCGAAGTCCTTCTTCAGCGTTTGTTACACCCTCTGGGACAAGAGAACGGATTGCTGCAAGGATCTCTTCACGTCCTTCAATTCCAGTGTGTGGCAGGACGATTCGTGCTCGAGAACCGTAGACGACAATAGCAACCTTATCCCTCGGACGGAGTTGTTCAACCAAAAGCGTTAGGGCACGTTTCACCAATTCCAACCGATTTTCCATGTCCATTGAACCGGAAACGTCAATCACGAAGGTCAACATTGCGTCTTTGCGGTTTTCGTCGGGAACCACGCGACCTTGGATACCAATTCGGAGCAATTGAAGCCGTTTGCCTTCACCAAATCGAGAGGGCGCGCCATCAATATGAACAGCAAATGCTTCTGCCGATGGTGGTCGGTAATTGTAATCAAAAGCGTTAACAAATTCCTCTACGCGAACGGCTTCAGATGGCGGAAGATATCCGTCTCGGAGATAGCGTCGCGTGACGGAATAGGAGGCGGTATCAACATCCATACCAAATGTCGAAAGGTGGTCATCTTCTGTATCAATAAATGGATTCGTGCCATAATCCTTAAAGAAAACATCGTTATAGGCGGCACCGTTCGGAGGGGTCAACCCAAACGGTGAGGAGATAGATGCACCTTGCGCACTATATTCTTCCTCAGCATCATAACCACCACAGCCAGTGTAAATCAAGATCGCCAATCCGCACATCATGAGGACAACACTTAATTTGTATAGTGTTTTAAATTTCATTAAAAGGAACTCCTTTATACGCGTTGCTGAGTTTATCTCAACTATTTTTACCCCACTTTATTTTATATAATGCATAACGAGTCTTGGCGGAAAATGGTTGACATTAAGTTGGTGGCAGTCCACAATTACAGTAAGGCTGGTAATAAATTACGCTGAACGTGTCGTAGATTGCCCTACCATGGAGATGATGCTTAATGAATTATATTGTGGTTTTGGATGTGCGATGAGTCGCACGACTATAAAAACGGTGTGTCATATATCCTTTATTGACTTGTTAGATGCTTAAACGTCATCAATTCTTCAATAATTACATTTTTCGCGGCTTTCGGAATTATGCAAGACTTAAATCCTATAGCAATTGAGTTAAACGACCAGATTCACGCCGCCTCACCAGCGGTTTTCTCGCTACTTTCCGAGTTAGGGAAACGCATCTACCTACCAAAAGGTATCTTAAGCCAAACGGCAGAGGCGAGTACGACAGCGCACCGTTTCAATGCTACACGCGCAATCGCGCAACAAAACGATAACATGATGCATCTCGCCGTCTCGCGGGAACTCGTGCCAGCACTACCCTTGGAAGGCATTTACGGGTATGCTCCCGTACTCGGTCAACCCGAATTACGGGAGGCGTGGAAAATACATCTTTTCAAAGAGAATCCTTTGCTTGTGGAGGCAACGCTGAGTCTACCAATTGTGACGAGTGGGATGACACACGGGTTTAGTCTACTCACCGAACTTTTCGTTGACAGCGGGGATACGCTCATCCTCCCTGACAAAATATGGGGAAATTATCGGCTTATTTTTCAAACCAAAGCAGGAGCGGCCCTTCAAACCTACCCGTTCTTCAACACTGCAAAAGGTTTTAACACACACGGCTTTCGTGAGATACTCACCAATGCGACCGACGAAAAGTTGTTGATTCTCCTGAATTTCCCACACAACCCCACCGGCTACGCGATTAACCGCACGGAAGCGCAGCGTATTGTGGACGCAATTGTAGCGTGTGCCGATACTGGTAGCCGTATCCTTGTTATGATTGACGATGCCTATGCGGGGTTGTGGTACGATGCATCCGTTATGCACGAATCGTTGTTTGGATTGTTAGTTGGATGCCACCCAAATGTAGTACCTGTGAAGATAGATGGTACAACGAAGGAGGAATATGCGTGGGGGTTACGCGTAGCTTTTATCAGTTTCGGACTCGATGAAGTAGCGATGCAACCGCTTGAACAGAAATTCAGTGGTCTGATTCGAGCAAATACTTCTGGTGCATCACAGGTCTCTCAGACGCTCATTCTTGAAGCGATGAAGGCACCCAGTTATGCCGAGCAAAAACAAAGGAACTATGAAATTCTCAAGGCACGCGCTTTGAAGGTAAAAGAGATTGCATCGGATGTGCGATACGCAAAACTGTGGGAGGTCTATCCGAGTCATGCCGGTTATTTCACGTGTCTAAACCTCAAATCTGGGAACGCTGAGCAGGTTCGGCATCGGCTTCTTGAGGAACACGGCATCGGCACGATTTCACTCGACGAAACCGAACTACGGGTGGCTTATTCGTGTCTTGAAGAATCGGATATTGAAACAGTCTTCAGGACGATCGCAGAGGTCATTGAAGCACTGTAGCGTATAGAGGGGAATCAACGCTGGATGCGCGTGGCATTCAGCGGGATTGAGTGCGATGAAACCTATAAACACCAATTCAAGGTTTTCGTAGGTTGGGTTGAACAGATAATGTCAAAACGCTCCAAAGGTACCGAGTGAAACCCAACGCTTTTCGTATGAGGTCTCCGAAAATCTGATGGTATAAAGTTGAGTTTCACTGCATCCTTGATGTGTATCTGGAATGTCGGTATCGGATTTCTCAGTATCCTTCAATCCAACCTACACTATTTAACGGTGGCTTTTCAAAGCACCCCACGTCGTAGTGGCTTTCCCACCGGGTTCGACAGGTGTCGTTGGCAAGTCCCCGACGGTTTTACAGTTACAGTGTTTCTCTCTTAATACGCGCCCACGTCGTAGTGAGTTTGTCTTCCGGTTCAACAGAAAGCGTACCGATGGTATATCGGAAATAGATGTCGTCTTCAGCATCGTTCGGACCACACCAGACCCAATTTGCTTCACACTCTGGGTCTTTGAGAATTTGTTCCATGATTGCAGCTCCAAATCCCCAGATACCACCACCGAACTGTTCATAAATTTCGAGTTCATCTTCCCAATCGCTGTCATCGAAATCGACCTTTTCCCAGCCATCTTTCCGATCGTCGAGAAGTTTGCCGGTATCGCATCGCCAGCCCTCTTCACCCGTTCCGATGTAATCAGGCTTATCATCGAGGATAATATCGGCGAGAAATCCGCCTCTACCGGCGGCACCCGGTTCAGCATCGTGGACATAGACAGCGATCTGTGCGAAGCCGTTGTCCAGTTCAAATTCACTAACCGTGGGGACTTGCCAGTTCCCGCTTGCAGCGACTTCTTCACCGTTGATAAACGCAACCCAAGTATTATCACCACTGATCCGCAATGTGCCTTTTTTCGGTGCAGCATCTGCGGTTTGTATTAGGAGCATCCCGCTCAGTAGGAGCGTGAGTGCTAAAGAGAACACCAATTGGTTTTTCATGAAAATCTCCTTTTTTGATTTACTTGTATATTTTTCCTACTCGCTCGGCGATGTAGTAAAAATTCTATTGGCTGGACGATGCCTTAGAAAGTGCCAACCGTCCAGCGAGATCCATAACAAACTGATACGCGACGCGCCCTGAACGTCCACTTGAAGATGCCTCCCATTCCAACGCGGTTCGGTGCAACGCTTTCGTTGGAACCGATAGCCCCTGTTTCTGCGCATAATGGGAGACAATCTGCAAATAGGTATCCTGTGAAATCCGTTGGAAAGCAAGACGCAGCCCAAAACGGTCACTCAACGAGACCTTTTCCTCTGTTGCCTCTCTCGGATACAACTCATCCTCGTCATTTTGGGGGTATCGATTGTCGCGGACCTGTCGCGGCATCAAGTGCCGACGGTTCGAGGTGGCATAGATTAGGACGTTGTCTGGGCAAGCAGAGATTCCACCCTCCAACATCGCTTTCAACTCGCGATACTCAGGTTCATCTTCGCTGAAGGCGAGATCGTCACAGAAAAGTATATACCGTTCGGGACGCTCCCACAGCACTTCACCCATCTCTTGGAGATGGACAAGTCCCTCTTTGCTGACACCGATTAACCGAAGTCCATCGTCAACATAGCGCGCCAGCATCCCCTTGACGAGTGAAGATTTACCCGTGCCGCGGTCCCCCCACAACAGGACGTGATTGGCAGGCAGACACTGTAGAAACTGACGTGTGTTTCTATCAAGTTCCTTCTCCTGTCTCTCTATTCCGATCAAATCCGATAGCCCCACAAGGTTCGGATGTTTAACGGGAATAAGATGCCCCAATCCATTCTGTGATCGCCATCGAAAAGCGATATAGTCATCGAGTTGGGCATCAAGCATCGCACTCGACGATTGAACCGAGGATCCCCCCAAGTGGGTCAATAAGTTATCTGCCTTCTCCAGCAGTTGTATAAAAAGTTCTTCTTGGTTTCGCGTTTTTTCAGACATTATTTTTGGTTATCGGTTATCGGTTATCAGTTGTCGGTTAAAGAGAATTTCCTGTAGCAATTCTCCCTTTCTTGGGATATTCCAGCAGTGGATGGATTGTTACAAACCCATTACTTAACTGATAACTGACGACTGACAACTATTTAAGGTGTGTGCCTACTACTTTACAACTTGCTTTAAGTGTCCCCATGTCAGCGTCAATTTACCTGCTGCATCAACAGAGAGCGGACCGCCGAAAGTCAGTGTCCCAAGATTCCTTGAATCATCAGGATTCAGATAGAATTAAACTTTCTCAGACACCTGTTCTGCCAACCGAGTAAGCGCAGGCGACATGTCTAATTTGTCAATTTCTGCCTCAATCAGGACAAAATGTTGCGTCTCGATAAGCGCCGTCTTCATAGCAGCGTCAAATTCGCCCTCGGTCTGAACAGAAAATGCACTTCCTGCACCGAAGAGTTCTGGCACAAGCGTATAGTTCCAATTCTCTATAGTGTTAAAGGAACCTTCAGCGAGCGGACGGATGGTGCCATACCCCTTGTTGTTTAAAATCAAAATGATCGGATTGAGTCCGTAGCGGATGGTTGTTGACAACTCGGTGCCGGTCATTTGGAATGCCCCATCTCCGACGATCACAATCGGTCGGACATTCGGTTTGCTGAGTTGCGCGCCAACAGCGGCAGGAATTGCAAACCCCATTGAGGTATAATAGGCTTGAGAAATAAATTCCGTGTGTTCCGGCAGACGTAAATCCACAGCACCCCAAAGGCAGTCTCCAACATCGGGGATAACCATTAGGTCGTCACGCAGAAATTGATTGAGTTGTTGGAACAAGCGTTGTACAGTTAACGCCTGGTCAGGGACCATCACAAAGGGATCTGCCACTTCCAGTACCCATTCCAAGTTGGTTTCGGGGCGTTTGTCGAGTTGTGGAGAACACAAGCCATTCATAAAATCCTCGAAAGTAACATCTTCATAAGTCGAATAACCGACTGTGATTTTATCCGAGATGGCATAGACACTACGGCTTCGCGCAAGGTTTGCCGTGTAAATCCCAAGGTTGACATCGGTCATGAAGGCACCAAGCATGATAACACAGTCGGAAGTTTCAACAAGCATTGTGATTTCTGCTCTGCCCATCGCGCCACCATAAATACCCAAGTAGAGCGGGTGCGCTTCCGGCATCACTGATTTTCCCAACAGCGTCGTCACCACTGGGATCTGTTTTTCTTCTGCAAGCCGAAGTAATTTGTCTCGAAATCCGAATCTATGCAGTTCAGCCCCGGCTAAAATGACAGGGTTTTCGGATTGATTTATGAGCGCGATGGCATTAGCTAAAGCAGCATCCAATGTTTCCGAGTCACTTTGGTGGGTGCCCGTTGAGGGGCGTTGGTAGAGTGCCCCTTCTATACCGACCATATCCCGTGGCAATTCAATATAGCCTGGACGCTTATGCCAATAAACTGCATCCAACACTCTGTCTATCTCGTTAAAGGCAGTAAAAGGTTCGTCAAGTAGTGCTGAGGCAACCGTTATCTCGTCATAGATACGTTGCTGTGTGTAAAAGTCTTTACCTTTATGGTGCAAAAGGGCACCCTCAGTACGCTCCTTCATCCCAGGACTACCGCTAATGACAACGAGTGGTGATTTTTCAGCGTAGGCAGCAGTGACAGCGTTAATCATAGATAAACCACCGACACCATACGTCACACACGCCGCCCCCATGCCATTTGTGCGCGCGTAGGCATCTGCAGCGAATCCTGCTGTCTCTTCTCGCGTTGTGCCAATGTGTTGAATCGGGCTCTGCTCAATCAGATCAAAGAACTGGACTACATAATCGCCAGGGATACCGAAGATGTGGCCAATGCCGTAACTTTCTAATTTTTTTAGAAGGTACTCACCAATAGTAGGTTGTCTATTTAGCATTAGAACTCCTTGTTTGGGAGTTTACCAAAAATTCTGAATCCAATAATCCAGACACATCTTCAAGAATCGTATAGACCTCGTAATCCTCGAAAGCCGCTCGTGGTGTGACACCCGACAGCACAGCAACAAACGCAATACCGGCGCGTCGCGCAGTTTCAGCATCCGTTACGCTGTCTCCAACGTAGAGGCAGTTTTCGGGAACGCTACCTGTTTGGACAACCGCCATCAGCAACCCTTCAGGATCTGGCTTATACGCTGCGTCTCCACCCCCAACGATGACTTCAAAAGACTCCAACAGGTTCTCTTTCTCAAGAATCGGCTGAATGTAGCAGCGACGTTTCTGAGAAACGATAGCAAGTTGGATACCAAGTCCCCGCAACGCCTTCACCGTCTGTGGCACCTCTGCATAAAACTCCGCCAACGCAACCATCGTCTCATCAGCGCGTTGGAGAAACAAATGGGTAAATTCATCGACACGCTTAGTGTATGCGTCTCCTGCTAACGCCGGCAATATATCTGGTAGCGACAAGCCGATTGTCCGACGTACCGCGTCATCAGAAGCGATCGGCAAACCCATTTTTTCAAACGCGAAGTTGACACCGTCAATTGTTCCGCGAGCGGAGTCTACCAATGTATAGTCAAAATCGAATATGATTGTTCGGACGGGTAGTTTCAACTGACTCAAAATTCAAGTTCGGGTATCCCGACCTCCGCTGCTGTTTCTTGAATCTGTCGCCATGTTTCATCATCAATAGGAATGCCCTCGCGCAAACGACGCTCTGTTTGGCGCGCCTCGATTTCTCCCGGAGCCAAGATCTCATCGAATCCCGGAGCGATTGGTGAGGCTTTCACGTGGGCAACGAGTCCTTCAACATGCTCATAAAAATCATCAAGTGGCGTAAAATTAGCAATATCCAAGGCAATCATCAGGACACCGTTCTGGAGACGGGTGTTCCCGGATCCACTGCAACCAGCACCCGACAACGCCCCTCCCAAGATGTCAATCATCAAAGCGAGGGCGTATCCCTTATGACCAACAATCCCACCGAGCGGCAACAGCGCGCCCTGCGGAGATTCCATCAAATCCCGTGGATCCTGGGTCGGTTCGCCTTCACTGTCAATCAGCCAACCAAGCGGGACAGACTCCCCACGATTAAACGCCACACGAATCTTACCTTGTGCAACGACACTGCTCGTAATGTCCAACAGAATTGGATGTCCTTCGCGTGTCGGTGTCGCAATCGCGATAGGGTTCGTTGCGAGTCGTCCATCGCGTCCACCGAACGGAGCGACGTAGAGCGCAGTTCCACCCGCGTTCACCATTGTGATGCCTACCATACCGGCTTCAGTTGCCATCAATGGGTAACTTCCAATACGTCCGATATGGTTGCAGTTATAGACACTAATTGCGCTGATTGTGCTTGCCTTCGCTTTCTCGATCGCGAGCGACATTGCCTTCTGTGCGACGACATGTCCAAATCCCCAATTGCCGTTGAGAAGTGCATGCGAAGTCGACTCACGTTCAATTTTCATCGGTGCTCCCGGCTGAATGAGTCCGGATTCGATGAGTCCAATATACTGCGGAATGCGGAGAACGCCGTGGGAATCATGCCCTGCGAGATTGGAAGCGACGAGCAGTTCCCCAATAATCTCTGCTTCATCGCTTGGAACACCCCCGGCTTTGAAAATGTCGGTTGTGATTTTCTGTAACTGGTTCTGTGTGAAATTTGGCATTATTTTAATTTTACCTTGCGGATAAATACGGATTAATAAGTCTTTGACCTCTTGCGCATTCGAGTCGCCTGCGCCGTTGTTGCAGGCTGCGGGTTTGGATAAGAGATTGGAAGGATGGGACCCCCACCATTCTTCCAATCAACACTTCCAATCACAACTTCATCGAAAATCTACTTGTAACGAGGTGGAAAGCAGGGCAGAAGCTTAATCGCTAAAAAACGCTGCTTTCAACTATGCCGCTTCAAATAATGATGGGAAATGACGATGTGGATCTGCGGGTTCACGGAAGAGTATCTTTTGACGTTCTGTTAATTCTATACCTTCCGGTATCGCCACGCGACGCGAAGTCCACGCGATATGTGAAACACAATACTTATACAGAAGGGATCTGCGTTGATGCTTGCCCTTCCATGCCGCTGTGCCATGCGTCAGTGCCTCAGTAAACAAAATCGCTGAACCGGCAGGAGCCTCCGGAATGATGACACAAGATGACTTATCGGGTGCTTCGGCTATCTGTTGTGGTAGTTTGAAATTGCCTTTATGACTACCCGGAATACAGCAGAACCCACCGTGACCCGGTCCGGTATCTGCGAGGTTCCACGTCACAACAACGAACCCGTTGTGGATCTCATTATCGCGGAAAGAGTAGTATTCCCCCGGTGTCGCTCTTGCCGTGGGAGAGGTAGCACCGTAGTCGGCATGTAGATGTCCGCGCGGCATCCCTTCCCGCATATACATCCCGTAAATCCGGTCGAGCCGAAAGCAATCGCCCAGACGGAATTGAAGTATCGGCATAATCTTTGAATGGTCGAGTAAATCACAAAAAGGTTTCCCCCACTGCAGGAAACCTGGACCATCTGGGGCGCTCCCAAACCTTTGAACCTTTCCCGGTGTCGGAAGTTGTTGTTCGTCAACACATTGATTGAGTGCCGCAACCTCTTCTGGACTCAAAACATTCTCAACGACGAGGTAACCTTGCACGTCAAAGAGGTACTGTTGTAACTGTAGATCGCTCATAAGTTTACTCTCCTGCTGTTCTATAGGGTTCACGCTTAACGGTGGCATTGTTTTCATAAGGGTTGATAATCAATTTATCACATTCGGTGAGACTGTGTCAAACAAATTTTACTTTCGATAGAGGCATAGGAATCGTTTCTATCGTGTATGAAGACTTTAGACATTGACGCAAGCGAAAATCTATTGTAAACTCTATTTTACCGTATACGCCAACGCTACAGGAACAACAAAAGGAGTAACTATGGAAAAGCGAATCCTCGGACGCACAGGACTCGAAGTGAGTGTTTTAGGGATGGGTGGACTCTTTGTTTCAACGGCTGGCAGTAGGAATCGCGCTGATGGACGTAACGCTATCCGACGCGCTCTGGAACTCGGTGTCAACTATGTTGATACTGCACCAAGTTACGGTAACAGTGAAGAGGTGGTTGGAGAGGCTTTAGACAGTGTGCTACAACCGCACTATCTTTCCACGAAAATCGGTGGAAGACCGCAGCCCTTTGATCCAAAAGATAAACAGCTTTTGCGTCAGTCGGTGGAAGAGAGTCTACGCTTGCTGAAAAGGGATACGATTGATATTTTGATGGTGCATGAACCCGATCGTCCCGGACAATACGATTGGTGGACAAGCCACGAAACATTTGATGGACCGGTCTGTGAGTTGTTAGCGGAACTCAAAGAGGAGGGAATTGTCCGTTTCACCGGATTAGGCGGCACAACCGCACATCAACTCCCCGCAATTATGGCGACAGGGGCCTACGATGTGGTGCTGGCAGCGCAAAACTATAGCCTACTCTGGCGTGAAGCGGCAATCTCAATTTTTCCAGAAGCGAAACGACAGAATATGGGAATTGTCATCGGTGCTCCCTTACAGCAGGGGGCATTGTCACGCCGTCACGCCGAAGTAGAGACGGGGGCATGGTGGCTGAGCCGTCCGCGTCAGGAACAGTTCAAAACACTCTATCGGTTTTTGGATGAGATCGAACTCTCGCTTCCAGAGGCAGGTATCCGTATGGTTATATCCAATCCCGATATTTCTACTGTGTTGGTGGGGGCAAGGTCAGTTGAAGAGGTTGAACAGAATGTTCGTGCTGTTGAAACAGGTCCGTTGCCTTCAGAAATATTAGAACGGCTTCAGGAGATCGCGGATATGGTGCCGTTCCGACCCTTTGAAGAACCCCATAGTTTGGCGTTCGGTAGGAAATACAGCGGTCCAGGGCACGCACGGTGAGATTTGAAAAAGAGAGGCGCGCTTTCTAAGCGCGCCTACAAAAAACGATCAATGATAGAATATTATTCGTTGATGTAATCCGAGCGCAACTCAAATGTATGCAGTACCCAGTTGCTTGCTTGGTTGTCGAGTTCAGCTTCAATCGCCATAATATCTTCCAACTCTTCGTACAGATCGATATCTTCTTGGCTGGCAAACTCCAATACAACAAGCCGGTGTGGAGATTCACCATTGTAGTTGTCGTAAGAGGATACTGCTTTCACCTGAGGGGGCCCGACCAATGCAGAAGAAACGGAAGCAACCCATTCCAGATATGCCGCTTTTCCACCAAGGGGATAGTCAACAAAAATAATACCTTTAATTGGCCAATCATCTCCCTCGATTTTCGCGTAGTCAGAACGCTCAATAAACGTGTGTGCGCTCACTTGAGTCGCGTGGTTGGGAAGGTCTTCAAAAACGGCTGCTATCTCTGGGCGATTCATATACATCATCGCATCAACAAAACTGTCAAATTCAAACTCAACAAACCGATGTGGAGTCGTCTCCTCATTATTGTCGTAAGATCTTATCCGATTGACCTCTGCGGGAGCTTGCAGTGTCGGAGCGACGGAGGCAATCCACTCAAGGTACACATCCTTTGCGCCTTCTGGGTAGTCAACCAACCAGACTAAACTCACTGGAATCTTTTCCATGTCAGTCATCGTCTCATCCATAGTGGCATCTGCTGATGGCATGCCATCCACCACCATTTTTTGTGCCTTCTCACAACCTACCAGCGCAACAAGCGCAATGAGGGTGATTAAGAATAGATTTGCCAATTTCAAATTCATTATTTTATCTCCTCTGTTTGTTAAAATAGAAATAAATATTGGAGTTCCCTAACTCTAACATATCATACGATATTATGCAATACTTTTTTATCAATTTGCTAGCGATTCCCAAATCGGCTCTGGAGTTTGTACACGGAAGTTTACCGTACGAGCGAGAACAAATAGGAGGTCCGAAAGCCTGTTCAAACTTCGGATTATCTCCGGATTGACCTCTTCTTCGCGTGCGAGACGTACAACACACCGTTCACTGCGACGACACACCACGCGCGCGATATGTAAAATAGCACCAGCGGTGCAGCCGCCCGGTAAAATAAAGTTCGTCAGTGGCGGAAGTTCCGCGGATAGTGTATCTATTGCGATTTCCATCTCTGTGGTGAAGTCTGCTGGTATGCGGAATTCGGCGGCTTTCGTATGTGTCGTTGGTGTTGCCAAATCTGCACCGACATCAAAGAGGTGATTCTGTACCCGCGCCATGAGTTCGGAAAGATCGACATCCGCAACAAGCGTCTGTGCATAACCGATATAAGCGTTCAGCTCGTCAACAGTACCGATCGCCTCAATGCGCGGTTCATCTTTCCCTAACCGCGTTCCACCATAAAGTGCAGTCTCTCCAGAATCGCCAAATTTAGTATAGATTTTCATAGCGATTCATTATATACTCTCTCGAAAAAGGAGTCAAGCAAACATGAGTAGCTTAGGAAAAATCGTAAAAGTTGACGTTGTTGATCTACGCGTCCCCACATCGGATACACTCCTCGGTTCCGATCCCTTTCATAAAAAACCGAATTATTCAGCAGTCCTAACGACACTTGAAACAAGCACAGGACACCACGGCATATCCGTGGCGTTCACCGCTGGAGCCGGAAACGACTGGATCGCTTACGGAGTTGAAGACCTTGCACAACTCGTCGTCGGGATGGAGATGGCTACTTTCGTTGATGATCCTGGGGCATTTCACAAGCTCCTCGTCGACCATCACCAGTTGCGCTGGCTCGCTGATGGGGTCAACCGAATGGCGATCGGGAGCATCGTCAACGCGATGTGGGATGCTTGGGCAAAACTCGTGGATAAACCGCTCTGGAAACTTCTGGTCGATTTGCCACCGGAGAAGATTGTGCAGTGTATTGATTGGCGGTACCTGCGCGATGCCCTGACACCTGACGAAGCAGAGAAAATTCTTAACACACACTGGGATAGCCGAGAGGCCCGTGAGCAGACACTCCGTCAACAGGGACCCAAGGTTTATTCCACCGCAGGATGGCTCGGTCTGACAGATGAACAGATTATTGAGACGGTGAATCAGGTGAAAGCCGCAGGACTGGACTGCTTCAAAATGAAGGTTGGACAGGATCTGGACTTTGACAAGAAACGTCTCGCCTTCATTCGGGAAGCAATAGGTACAGAAGCACGTTTGATGCTCGACGCAAACCAGATTTGGGGTGTCGATGAAGCAATCGCCTCTATGGAAGAATTAGCACAGTTCAAACCGACATGGATTGAGGAACCGACAGCACGCGACGATGTCCTCGGCTTTGTGAAAATCGCACGCGCCTTAGAGAAACACGGTATTGGAGTCGCTACGGGGGAACAAGTGCCCTCGCCTGTCATCTTCAAACAGTTAATCACGAGTGGAGCGATTCAATACTGCCAGATTGACGCGACGCGGCTCGGAGGGGTCAACGATGTCCTCGGTGTCATCTTGATGGCAGCAAAATATGATATTCCCGTCTGCCCGCACGGTGGTGGCATCGGGTTGTGTAACATGATTCAACATTACGCCTTATGGGATCAAATTTGCGTCGCCGCGCATTCGGAGACACAGATTGTTGAATATCTCAACTTCCTACAAGAGGACGTTTTCCTGCACCCAATTCAGGTACGCAATGGTGCCTATGTTACGCCAACGGTCCCCGGTTGGGGGCTTGAGATGTACCCTGAGTTTGTCGAGAAGCATACCTATCCGACAGGTTCCGTCTGGCAGGGAAGAGAAGCGTCTGGGAGTGTAACCTTTTTGGCGTAGTTGCCTTGAAGTCAATGAAAATGCGCGGTTAAATGAGTTTTAATAGGATATTTCGGTAATTCCATTTGAAAAAACGATTGTAGGGGCAGGTCTTGTGCCTGTCCACCCATTACCTTGGTAGGTTAAGTTTGTTAGGATTTAGCATCCTCTGCGCGTTCTTTAAACGCCGCGGCTCCGGATGTAATCCATCCGCCAACACCTGTCATCAGAAACCGCACGCCTGCTTTGACATATTTCTCAATTGTGGCATCGAGTGTCAAGGTGCCGGCAACCCGTCCGGCGTCTTGGATACGTGCGAGCGCGGAATCTATTGTGTTCTGGACATCTGGGTGGGTCAGATTCCCGATATGTCCCATAGAAGTCGCTAAATCTGACGGTGCAACGAAAAATACATCAATATGATCAACGGTGAGAATCTCGTCGAGATTGTTAACCGCGACGATGTCTTCAATCAAAACAATGACGAGCGTTTGCGAGTTGGCGACATCAAAATAGTCGTCCACACCATAACCTTGGCGACTGGTATACATCCCACGGTGTCCGATCGGTGCGAACTTCGTACCATCCACGACGTTTTGTGCCTCCGCTTTCGTGTTGACATGCGGAACACAGATGCCCATTGACCCACAATCCAATGTGCGATAGATAAGTCCTTGGTCGTTGCGGTTGACACGTGTGATAGAGGTCATACCCCAGAGGTCGCATGCCCGCGTGAGATCGCCGATTCGTGACGCGTCGACAGCACCGTGTTCACCTTCCAACCATACGCCATCGTATCCGTTCGGACCGAAGAGGTCTATATCATCGGCATTTGTCAATCCTGAGATGACGTACGCGAGATCGCCAGCTGCTAACTTCTCTTTCACCCGATTTGGTCGTATTTCCATAGATTTCTCCTATGAGGTATAGGACTATTCAGTTTTCCATTCCTCGGTTTGGTTTTGTCTTAGGATCGGTAGGTGCGGTTTCCTAACCGCACCGGGCATAACCAAAAACAGTAAGACCTTTTAAGAAGAATCATCAATCAGAATTGGTATTACTAACGTGAGTTTGATAAATAATTAAAGAGTTTTTGTATAAAGAGAACCCCTTTGGTAGAATGAAGTGATAACCATTCATTTCTTCGACCAAAAGGAGTTCTCCGATGAATATCCTAACACTTTTCTGCGAAATAGACGACTTTTTTCTCGCACATGAGCAATGGGTGTCAACACAGTGTCTCCCTGAGACGACACCCCTCGAAACACGCGGGCGACCGAGACAGTTGCATCCGAGTGAGGTGATGACGCTCCTGATCGCCTTCCATCAAAGCAACTATCGGACGTTTAAGCACTTTTATCTCAAACATGCCTGTGTCTATTGGCGCACCGAGTTTCCGCATCTGGTGAGTTATTCTCGTTTCGTACAGTTGAAAAAAGAAGTCTTGGTACTTCTCAACGCCTATCTGTCTGCGACCCTTGGTGAGTGCAGCGGTATCTCTTTCGTAGACTCGACCCGGTTGCGGGTCTGCGATAACAGGCGGATTTCATCGCACAAGGTCTTCGCAGGGCGCGCGGGAGGCTCGAAGACCTCTATGGGATGGTTTTATGGATTCAAACTTCACCTGATTATCAATGACACCGGCGAACTTTTAGACGTTGCGTTGACTCCCGGCAATACCGATGACCGCAAACCGCTTTCGACGGTCTCCGAGGGACATCTTCACGGAAGCCTCTATGGAGATAGAGGATACATCTCTAAAGCCCTACGCGAGAAACTCGGCAAGCAAGGGATAAACTTGGTTTACAAAGTCCGAAAGAACATGAAACCTTTGGAAGTATCTGTTTCCGATGAAGTGCTGCTGAAAAAGCGGATGCTCATCGAATCGGTGATCCGGGTGCTGAAAACCCAAATGCAGCTCGAACACTCACGCCATAGAAGTTTTGAAAACTTTCAAGTTAATGTCTTCTCTGCTTTGATCGCGTATCAGCTGTCGGAGAACAAACCCTCCCTGAACTTCGATGAACTTCAGCGGAGCACGGATTTACCTATGCTTTTCTAATGACTCAACTTTTTTCAAACTCACGTTATTACTAATAAATTGTATATTCTGCTGTAAAAATAAAGGGTATCAGGAATCATGAAAGTTGTCCACAAAAAAGTGAAGTGCGCACTTGAGAAGTGCGCACTTTGCTTTCAGGGGTCATCGTAGTGCTTTCATTCAATAAATCACTCCACTACGAACCAGAATATCAATCCCGGCTACCTATTCACTGGCACTGGAGCGTATCAGATGCATACCCATCGCACCGTTCAACAACGGAAGTGTGGCATCAAGGATAATCCATATCAACGATCGAGTATTGTGACCGACAGCAGTAAAGTCCGACCCAATGTCGCTGATGCCGAACCAGTTCCAGAAGAAGATTATAGCCGCGAACATGAACCCATAGAACATTATGTTCCCCGCTATGAACTCTTGAACGCTCGAATCCGCACCAGCACGGCTCATGCGGATGTAACCGAATATCACGCCCAGTATTACTGAAATAGCAGAGAGTGGGTTAATATAATCCCAAGCGGAGCTATAGGGACTATCATCGGTGGAAGTATGGTAGATCGGTTCAAATACCGTCTGGATGGCGACTATCGCCGCAATGACGATAAGCACAACG
Source organism: Candidatus Poribacteria bacterium (assembly GCA_965232545.1). Lineage (GTDB taxonomy): Bacteria > Poribacteria > WGA-4E > WGA-4E > WGA-3G > WGA-3G. Next base: position 3,012,844 of record OZ246979.1, on the reverse strand, counting down.
CCTATAATTCGTTTGAGGGCTGCCATGAGAATTTCCTCCTCTTCCCTTACTGGGGAGTTGACTGTTGGGACCTCCATAGTCAGGTTTTATCCCAAAAAGAAATTATCACGTGTGACGGAAAAATTCGCCAGATTTGCACACATTATACATTTTGCAACATATATAGTCAAATTTTTTTACAAAAAAGTATATTGAGGAATCTAAATCGCAGGACTAAGTGCGAATGAACGACTCAATCTCCGCAGCATACCTCTCAAAATCGCGCGCAGCGAGAGACTTTAAGTTATCCAGCTGCGTAAGAGTATCCAACTCCCAGAAATCGATTTCTGGATTGATTCGCAGGTAATTCTCCTTTAACAACAGTTTCGCCGTATTCGCGGATGCCTGAGATTGCAGCGTCATCACATAGGATGTCAACTTCGCACCGCCCCACCCTGTGATAAATCCCCATCCGCGTCTGTTGCGATACATATTTACTGAATGTCCTGTGCCAACGGATAGCATCCGAATCTCTTGTGCCTCTTTCCCAAACGCCGAGAGTGCCTCCGTGAAGGCGACCGTGGACGGATTGTTTGCCCACAGTCCACCGTCTGCTAACAGGAGATTGTCAACGGATTTTGGGGCGAAAAACGTAGGCGCGGCACAGGAAGCGAGGATAGCATCTCTCAGGCTCACGTCTTTATCCGTAGCGGCGATCTCCGAATCGCGACTTCTATAATTCGATCTGAAGATGTGAACTTCACTTTTGGTGATCTCCGAACTTGTCATCATTAAAGGGCTTTCTATTTCGCCGAGCGGCGTTGCGGGGAGATGCTTGGCAATAATTTTCGCGAGTTTTTGGTCGGGATATTTGCTGAGGAATAATGGGATGCGATACCATCTTCTTCTGAAGATATAAGGGGTCTCCGTCTCAAAAAGTTCGACGATATCTGTCATTGAAATGTCGGAAACAGCGGCACCCCCGATGATTGCCCCTGTACTTGTTCCAACAATGAGATCGAAACAGGTTCTGATATGTGTCCCAAAAGCCTGTTCAATCTTGGCAAGGAGTTGGGCGGTGTATATGCCGCGAGTGCCACCACCATCTAACGCGAGAATGTGGAAGGTATCTGTGTTTTCCATTGATTGTTTCCGAATGTATCTCCTACGTAGATTTCCCGTTATCTTTGTATACTACAGCCAAAATACCACATCTCTCTGCCAAAATCAACTGAATTTTGGCACTTGACACAAACCCACAATTTCTGCTAAAATGCTGTCCAAAACAATAGGATAGGGAGAACAAATGAATCGTAGAAACTTTTTAATTCACGGAAGCACCGCGTTGGCAGGACTGTTCGTCGCGAGCAGCCCACTGCGTGTATATGCCCAGCATGACCATCAGGCAGGTCAGAAATTACCACCACTGCCTTACGCGTACGATGCGCTTGAACCCCATATTGACAAACGCACAATGGAAATCCATCACGGAAAACACCACCAAGGCTACGTCAATAAACTTAACGCGGCAATTGCACGCAGTCACGATCTGCAGCACATGACCCTTGAAGGTATGCTCCGAAATATCAATAAGGTGCCGAAGCACCTCCGACAAGCCGTTATCAACAGTGGCGGTGGACATGCGAACCATACACTTTTCTGGAGCATCATGATCCCCGGCGGTAGTCAGCCGACGGGCAAAGTCGCCGAAGCCATTCAATCCACTTTCGGTTCCTTCGATGCCGGCAGTGAAATGTTCGTCAAAGCGGCAAAAACGCATTTTGGATCAGGGTGGGCATGGCTCGTCGTTGATGAAAACAAGAAGTTGCAGATCTACTCGACATCAAATCAGGATAGTCCGCTGATGAAGGGGCACACGCCTGTCCTCGGTCTTGATGTTTGGGAACACGCTTATTATCTCAATTATCAGAACCGACGCGCCGATTACGTTGACGCGTGGGGCAAAGTCGTCAATTGGGAACAGGTTAACGCTAACTATCTCGCAGCAATGAAAGCTTAAACTTGGCTACAAGTCGCGCCGAATGAGAAAAAGAGGAGACACCATGGAGCGTAGAGATTTTTTGCGGCAGAGCGGTTTAACGCTCACCGGGTTGTTGCTCAGCCCGTGGGCGGTCTACGCCTTCCCAAGCCGTGAAGGGGAAGTGCTTATCCCGTTTACGGATCAACCGCCGGAACCGCCTTCAAAGCGAGGTTTACTGGATTGGGACAAACTCGATTCCTTTATCACACCAAACGATGAATTTTTCAACGTTTCGCATTACGGCAAGCCGGAAGTAGACCTCGCTATGTGGCAACTGGAACTAAGTGGTTTGGTTGAAAACCCGTTGAGGCTCACGATTGAGGACATCAAGGCGCGTCCCCGACAGGAGGTAACCTTTACACTGGAATGTTCTGGTAACCATGGATTTCCAACGTTCACGGGTGGAATAGGCAACGCAAAATGGGCGGGGACACCCCTCGCACCGATCCTCAAAGAGGCTGGCATTAAGGAAAACGGCATTGAGGTTATCTTCTTCGGACACGATGTCGGAGAGGAGGAACGGCGCGACGTAAAAATGCGTCAGAATTTTGCCCGAAGCATGTCCGTTGAAGACGCTCTACAAGACACCAACCTCCTCTGTTATGAGATGAACGGTGAGCCATTACCACACCCAAACGGTGCGCCGCTGCGTTTGATCGCTCCGGGTTGGTACGGTATCGCATGCGTCAAATGGCTCAAACGCATTGAGGTGCGCGACACCCGATATATGGGGAGATTCATGGGACGCGACTATGTCACGATGCGCGAAGAGAAACGTCCCGACGGTGAATCCGTCTGGATGGAGACTTCCGTTGGCAGAACAAAGTTGAAATCGTTAGCAGCGAAGGTAACCCGTATTGGCGATAAATACCGTATCTACGGTGCCGCATGGGGTACTCCGATCCAAACGGTTGAAGTGAGCATTGACGGTGGTACATGGCAAACGGCGACGATAGATCCCGAAGAGGACGCGGAATTCGCATGGAAAATCTGGCATCTCGACTGGAACAGCCCCTCAAAAGGCGAGCACACCGTCGTTTCAAGAGCCATTGATACCATGGGAAACGTCCAACCCGCAGGTGATTCCGACTACATCACTGGAAAACACACCTACTGGGAGAGCAACGGTCAGGTTGTCCGTCAAGTCAATATCGAGTAGAAGTCTCTTTGTGGAGTGGAAACTTAATTATGGGCCGTTCTCCATCAAAACCCAAGCTCGTAACAACGGCGCGGGCGACTCGTGAGAATGGGGCGTCAAAGTCCTGACTTACATTGTTCTTCCGCAAGGTAAAATTAAAAATATGAACATAACCGATGCACAGAAACAGCAATTCCAAGAGGAAGGCTATTTCATTTTAGAAAATGTTATCCCAGAACCGCTTCTGGAGCTGCTCCGCGGTGAATGCGGAAACTTTATCAATCAGATGGATGCCGATATGGACCGACAGGACACGGATGTCCTCGGCATTAATCATCGCAACAAACGCTATTTCGTCTCAAACTGCTTCAGGAAACAGCCAAAACTTCGCGAATTCCTATTCAGCGATCTAATGGCGGAAGTCTGCCGTGCCACCTTAGGGGATACAGCGTATCTTTTCTGGGAACAGTACGTCGTCAAAGGTGCAGAAGCGGGAATGAAGTTCAGCTGGCATCAAGATTCAGGCTACGTCGGTTATCCCGACCACAAGCCGTATCTGACCTGCTGGTGTGCCCTTGATGATATGTCCGAAGAGAACGGCACGGTCTATGTGATGCCGTTTTCGCGTATTGGCATCCGCTCATGGGTGAAGCATGTCCGTGAAGAGGGCAGCAACGATATGGTGGGCTATTTCGGACCGGAAAAAGGTGTCCCTGCGATTGTGCCTGCGGGGAGCATTGTCGCCTTCACGAGCATCAATTTCCACTGCAGCGGCACGAACTACACGAGCGGTCTGCGGTGTGCCTATCTTGCTCAGTATTCGGCGGAACCGCTCCTTTCGCATGATGGAAGTCGTTTGTGGGGCAATGCCGAACCGCTGTTGAAAGATGGAAAGTCTGCTGTGGGAGACCCACCCCCGGAAATTACGTCACGGTTTGATTAGTCTTTTATCAGAGTTGTAGGCGCGGTTTGATGAGATTTAAATAAATATTTCGGTAATTCTATCCCAAAAGACTATTGTAGGGGCAGGTCTTGTGCCTGCCCACACATTATTTATTTTCCCGCTTCCTGAAGACGACTAAATCCAGTCAAATAATTCCCAATCTTATCTTGAATACTTCGTGCAGACGTTGCTGAACCGACATAATGACTGATGAGGATACCAAACGCGAATACCTCATCGTCGGCTGTCACGGTATAGCCAGCAAGCGCAGAAACACCACTCAACGTCCCCGTTTTCGCACGCAATACCCTTTCGGCGACCATTCCTTGCATCCGGTTTTTCAGGGTGCCATCGACACCCGCAATCGGAAGCGATGCCAGATACTCCGGCATCAATTCAAAATTGTGATACATGTAGACGAGCAACTTCGTGAGCAATTCCGCGTTGAGGAGGTTGTACCGAGAAAGTCCAGAACCGTCAACGAATCGGTGGGCCGGCGGTTCGTCCATAATTTTCCCTAAAAATTCGGCGATGGCTTCTCTCCCCTTTTTCCACGTCCCCGGTTCACCGATTACCTCAGCACCGATTGTCTTGAAAAGCAATTCAGCGATCCAGTTGTCACTCGGTTTGTTCATCAGTCTGAGAATGTCCGTGAGTGGCGGCGATAAATGTTTGGCTACGCTGTGTGCATCCGATGGGACTGCTCCAGAGACGATTTCACCCCTCACGTGAACGCCTTTTTCTATAAGCGCGGTTTTCAAAAAATGTCCACAGGCAAGGGCTCTGCTCATTGTGCTTACATTCGGTTCGACTTCTCGGATACTCAAGGCACTGACCCACAGGGGTCTATCGTCCCGCATCCATCCCGGACCTTCCCAAACAGCATCGAGATACGTTTCATCGACGACGATGCTACCCTGTATCGACTTCACACCCATTTGAAGCAACGCATCACCCAATTTTACAATATCTTGCGGTTGAAGTACCGGATCAGCCCTGCCTTTTAGATAGATGTTTCCTACGACTTCACCCTTCACAACGGCATCAGCGTAAAGGGTCGTCTCAAATTGGTAGTCCGACCCCAATTTCGCTAAGGCAGTTGCCGCCGTGAAGAGTTTTGTTGTGGAGGCAGGATGGTGTAACTTGTGGCTATTTTTTTCGTAAATCACTTCCCCTGTTTCAACGGCTATCACTTTGATACCGATGCTTGCGGTTGTGAACAACACTGCCTCCAGAACGGCATCGATATCGGTGTGTAGTTTTTCGAGTGGATTTGTAAGGGGTGTCGGCGGTTCGGTTTGAATCGGCTTGGTGGCAAATATCCCGCAACCTGAGAATAACAGCGTACCGCAAAATAGAAAAATAACAAAGGTCTTCATGACTTCTAATAATATCACAATTGAGTGAATTGTCAAAATATAAACCGATTATAGTTAATAATGAACCTCAATTTTAGATGTTCAAAAAGGGTGCCGCACAAGGCTTTTATTCTCCCGTTGACCCTCCATAAAACACAGACAAAATTTGACTTTTACCCTGAAATGTGATAAGATATTAGTAGACAAGTTAGACAAGGATCGCGACTTAAAAGCATAAAAGGAGACACGGAATTTTGGCGTTGTAAGGGAAGTTTGCAAACCAAAACTTGCTGTGGAAACGACATGGTTGAATTTTACGACACCACACTCAGGGATGGCAGCCAAGCAGAAGGCGTAGCGTTTTCTGTTGAAGATAAACTTATCATTATAGAGGCACTGGACAAATTAGGTATTCGTTATATTGAGGGCGGCTATCCGGGTTCCAATCCGAAAGACATAGAATTTTTCAAACGGGCAAAAGACATGGCACTGGAAACGGCAACAATCGTGCCGTTCGGTAGCACGCGCTATCCTACCTATACCGCTGATGCTGATCCAAATCTAACCGCTTTGCTGGATACAGGGGCAAGGACCGTAACGATCTTTGGGAAGAGTTGGAGACTCCATGCAACGGATGTCCTGCGCGTCACAGCGGAAGAGAACCTGGAATTAATTGAGAGTTCTGTTCGTTATCTCGTGGAAAATGGTCGCGAGGTCATCTATGATGCTGAGCATTTCTTTGATGGTTACGCTGACGATGCTGAATATGCCATGGAAACGCTACGAGCCGCTGCCACTGGTGGCGCGAGTTGCCTCGTCCTCTGTGATACGAATGGCGGTAGATTGCCGTTAGAAGTTCAGGAAGGTGTTGAAGTTGTCCTGTCCGATCTGTCATTGCCTGTCGGTATCCATACCCACAACGACGCAGGAATGGGTGCGGCAAACGCAGTGCTCGCCGTGCAAGCAGGGGCAACCCATGTGCAAGCCACTTTCAACGGCTACGGTGAACGGTGCGGAAACGCGAACCTCGCCTCTATCATCCCCACAATTCTACTCAAACTCGGAATAAAGTGCCTCACCGATACGCAATTGCAAGCACTAACAAGCGTGTCCCGACTCATCAGTGAGCTGGCGAACCTCCCGCATGATGAACGCCAACCCTACGTTGGGCGTTCCGCCTTTGCGCATAAAGGGGGGTTACATACCGATGCCATCCGTAAAAACCGTCTTACCTATGAGCATATCGTGCCGGAAACGGTCGGTAATACGCAACGAATTCTCGTTTCCGACCAAGCGGGACGCGGCACTATCATGAAAAAAATCGAAAAAGAGTATCCCGATTACGACAAGGATTCACCACAGGTGCTGGAACTCTTCAAACGCCTCAAAGAAGCGGAACAGGATGGCTACCAGTACGAAGCCGCCGAAGCATCGTTTGAACTTCTGACGCATAAGGTATTCAATGGATATGAATCCTTCTTTGAGTCTGTCGGTTTCCGCGTGATTATCGAACAGTTCAGTGACTTCGCCATGCGTTCCGAAGCGACTATAAAAGTCACAACCCCAGATGGTCTTACCGCACATACCGCCGCTGATGGAGATGGACCCGTTAATGCACTTGATACTGCGCTCCGAAAAGCACTTGAGCAGTTCTACCCCGCCTTACAGACAGTTCGACTCGTAGATTACAAAGTTCGAGTGCTGGATACAAAAGCCGGTACTGGGTCTAAGGTCCGAGTGCTGATTGAAGCGAGTGATGGTGAGAGAACTTGGAGAACCGTCGGTGTTTCGGAGAATATCATCTCTGCAAGCTGCGAAGCCCTGATAGATAGTTTCGAGTATAAACTCTATACAGATAAAACTTCTGTTGCTTAGTCGCAAACTTTTTAATTTTACCTTGCGGTTAAACGATATGGGTCAAGACTCTGAAGTGCCTTTCTTAAGGGTCGCCTGCGCCGTCGTTACAGGCTTAGGGTTCGGTTTTAGGGCAGTGACGGATGCCATTGGGACACAATAACCTCACCTACAAATAGACTACAAAAATATCTTATCTTGAGGTCACCGTGCCTCGTGTCTTTGGGGGAAAACATGGGACATTTAGACATAATTGAAAAAGCAGCACAGAAATTGATCACACTCTGTCAGAAAGAGAAGCAAACAAAAACCGACAAAGAAAAGATGCTCGTAATACATGCCGAGATCTTTAAAAGCATCGAAAACCTTTCCGAATGTGAACTCTGCGGTGCAATCACGGAAATGATTGTGACGATGACCCTAACTGATGTTACAGCGAAACTGTGTAAGGAATGTGGGGTCAAATCGCTGGAGGCAGGAAAAATCCAGGCTTCCAAACAGGGAACATCTCGAAAACGAACTCGCCGTGCAAAAACACCGACCTCTGCCTCGTCGAAATCGAAATCTAAGACCGATGGAGCACCTTCCAAACGTGCGACCCCCGTTAAAGAACCAGAAACCCCAGCCGCGCTACATACCCGTATCGAAGCACAGACCGGCATCAAGAAAGCCGATGTAAGACGTCTCCATAAGATTGTTCAGGACATTGCCACCCCGATGAGTCCGGAACATACGCTCGCCTATGTCCAACGCGAGGTAGAGATAGCAAAAATAAAGGTGGAGACAGATGCATTAAAAAAAGCGGTTCCCCTACTGACTTAACAATGAGGGACCGCGGGGCGCGACTACAGTTTAGCCTGTCTGGATGTGTTTTGCCCATTCCCGATTCGCTTGGTACCACTCTACGAGCGCAGTGATTCCTTCACGGAAACTGACTTGCGGTCGCCACCCTAAAAGTTTTTCCGCTTTCCGGATATCTGCCCATGTGGCGCGGGCATCCGCCGGATGAAACGGTTGGTGTGAGAGTTCGGCTTTTCTACCAACCAGTTCCTCTATCAATCGAATCGTATCAATCAGCACAATAGGACTATCGGAACCGAGGTTAATCACCTCGTACTTAAGCGGTTTCAGTCCCGCAATCACCCCTCGTGCTATGTCTTCCAGATAGGTATAGTCACGTGAGGATTCTTTGCCATCGCCATAGACGGTAACCGGTTTCCCCTCGCGAATCCAATGCACGAAGCGAAACGCGCTCATATCGGGTCTGCCAGCGGGCCCATACACAGTGAAAAAACGGAAAATTGTTACGTCGATGCCGTAGAGGTGGTGATAGCTATGGCAAATCGACTCGGCACCTTTTTTTGATGCAGCATACGGGGACAAAGGTCCATCTGTATTCGTTTCCTCACTGAACGGAAGACTGTTATTTGAACCGTATAGACTTGATGTTGATGCCAACACAAATTTCTTCACTTCAAACTCGCGGCACAGATCCAGTAAATTCAGCGTACCAGTCACGTTTGTATCCACATATACCCATGGATCCTCAACAGAATGCCGAACGCCGGCACGCGCTGCGAGGTTAATCACCGCATCAAATGTAGGGGTATCCCTCTTGAATATCGCCTGCAATGTTTCCCGATCACAAATGTCTGAACGGTGAAAGTGGAAATTGGGGGTGCCTTCGAGTTGATCAAGTCTCCACTGCTTGACCTGCGTGTCATACGAGGCATTTAAGTTATCGATCCCAACAACGGTGTGACCAGCCTCCAGCAAGAACTCGGTCACTTTCCATCCGATAAATCCAGCGCAACCGGTGACGAGATATTTCATAATGACAATCCCCTTTTAACTTTTTTATATATTTATTCATTTTCACTTCTGTTCCATCTCTGGTATCGATAGAAGCCTGTCGATCTCTGTTTTGAGTTCCGTGTAAGTTTCTGCCTTAAAATCCGATTTTCGGTGGAACACGATCGTGCCTTTCTGGGAGATGAGGTAGAGCGTCGGTTTCTTCTTTTCCGTCTGATACCGTTTATGCACCTCGCCTTTCCAATCGAGTAGGAATTTCACAGCAGGTGGATTTTTCTGCAGTTGCCTTCTGATAAACCCTTTCGGTATGAATCCGGGAACACTCCGTAAATCGCCAATAATATAGGCGACAACCTGTTCGTTCTCGCCGTACGCCTTCTGGAACGCTTCTGCCCACTTGTCGTCTTCCTTCCGAATCTTACGGTTGCCCATAATAAGGAAGACGACCTTGCCGCGCAACTTCTTCAAGGCATGCGTCTTTTCTTCAGCATCTTGGAGCGTCCAATCTGGCGCGATGTCGCCTACTTTCGGGGATGCTGTTTCTGATGTTTCATCGGCAAAAGCCATGAACATCCCGAAGAAGGTAATGCTAATGATAGTGGCAATAAACAGTTTCATGGCGGTCTTCGGTTCCTTGTCTTTCTTATCCACATTCTAACATCCTCTGGGAACAAATGTCAAGTTGACTTTTCCCGAAAAATCTGCTACGCTATTAGACAAGAAAATCGTGGTAACAAACGCTTTCCTATTATAGGACTCCTGACATGAATGCTGAACGTACTGTCCCTACACTTTTGAATCAGATTCGGGAGGAGGTGCTCCCGCACATCACACATCCGTCGGAACTCCAGACGACTGAGAGTTTGCAAGTCCTCAGGAGTCGGCTCCATAGCCTCCACTATTACTGCATTCGCACGCAGATCCCCGATTCGGTTTGCGACCGTGTAGAGATTTTGCTTTCAACGAGTTCAGACCTTTGGCATCTCATCGCTGAAAACGAGTTGATGCTGAAAAACCTGAAAGAGTATACGCGTGTGCGAACCTTCTCTGCAGAGGCAGAGGGAATTACCAATATTGAAGAACTCCTTTCCGGCGAAGATACCCTCCGTGATGTACTCATCAATAGTGTGGCTTTTATGCTCAATTGGAAAGCGAATACAATCTGGGTGGACTCTGCTAAACGGGCACGCACCGCAATGGCAAAAAATTATATACTGGAAATTCAGGATCGCATCTGGCAGTTCATCAAAGAAAGCACGGTGCGGACAGAAGATGACGATTTAGAAAAAGCCGAACAGGTACGAGAACGCGCAGACAGATTGCTCGCGGTCGTTCATGCCAGCGATTTGCCGACAGAAGCACAGGTTACGCTCCTGATGCAAATCTATACGTTACTGCTGCGACTTCAACTTGGTCGGTTGATCATCCAATTAGAAACCCTTCAAGACCAAGAGAATGGAACGGACACATGAAAACACGTCTTTTCGACGCCGCTTGCAGGTTTCCGAAACTTGCTATCAGAGGTCTACGTTCCAATAACTTATCCCTCCACATGAGGATCGCGTGCTGCATCGCATTCTCACTCCTGCTGTTTTGTGGAGCAGTTGCAGCTGATATATCCACCGTGTCGCCGGGCACAGAAGTTCGTATCACAGCTCCAAAAACAGGGAAAACATTTCTGCTTTACATCCCGGTTGATTACACCCACAAACGTCCGTTTCCGCTCATTTTTTGTTACCACGGCTACCGCGGGACAGCTACAACATGGCCCTTCAAGCAGGTAACGAAAGGAGAGGGGTTTATCGTTGTCGGTATGAATTACGCAACTGACACCTACTATAACAAGCTTCGCTTCGCCGAAACGGCGAAGGAGAAAATCTTCTTTGATGAGGCTTTAGAAATTGTCTCAACAAGGGTGAACGTTGCCCAAGACTACATTTTTATGGGGGGTTATAGCCAAGGCGGTTACTCAACTACCGTGCTCGGAGAGCAACTGTTAGACCGGTTAGCCGGGAATCTCGTCCTTGGTGCTGGGAGATGCTATGTGGACATGAATCCACCACCAGCGGAACTAATCCGCGGACATCCGTTTTTCTACGGTGTAGGGGAACTGGATGACCCACATTACCCACGTGCAAAACGTGCTTTGCAGTTTTATACAGAATGCAGGGCAGATGTGACTTTTGAGGGTTGGAAAGATGAAACGCACAAACTCTCTCCACAGTGGATGACAAAAACAAAAATGCGGGAATGGCTTATCACGTACGGACCCATGAAACAGGTTGAATCTGGGTTTGAAAAGGCACAAACCGTTGAAAAGGATGACAGGCTCGGTGAGGCATTGATACTTTATACGCAGATTGCGGGGATTTTGCCTGATACAGAACTGTGCCGCAGGGCGAAAAAATCGGCAGCGCGTCTCGGCACCCAAGCCGAAACACAATTCAATCGGATAAAAGAGACTGCCGATGAAAAACCGTACACTGAAACAGTAAAGGTATTAGAGGTATTCCGAGATAAATATACCGGCAGCGTCTTTGAAGGACACGCAGCGCACCTGCTCAGTGAACTGCTGAATGCCAAAGCGGATGCATTAGAGGATCGAGCGCGAAAGGCAGAGGCAGAGAAAAACTATGTTCGTGCGCTGCAACTCTACAAACTCTATCTTACCTACTTCCCGGAAGCAAAACGCTACTCGGAAGTCCGAAAGCATATAGAAACTCTGAAAAACAAAACAGGTTTGAAGTGAGGAGGACCTATGCAAAAAGAATTATTTGAAGAACTTATCGAGGTCATAGCGACATTAAGAGGTGAGAACGGATGTCCGTGGGATCGCGAGCAAACACATGAAACGCTGAAGTCCACGCTCATTGAGGAAACCTACGAGACACTTGAAGCGATTGATACAGGCGACCCAAAAAAATTGAAGGAGGAATTGGGCGATCTTCTGCTGAACATCATGCTCCAAGCACAGATCGCAGCAGAACATAAAAATTTTGACATCTACGCCGTAATCGAAACGTTGACGGAAAAACTCATCCGGCGACATCCACACGTCTTTGGCGATGTCAATGTTGAGGATTCAGACGAGGTTGTGAAGAATTGGGAAGAGATTAAACGCCAAGAGGCAGGCTATGAGGATCGGAAATCGGTGCTTGATGGGATTCCGGACGCTCTTCCGACACTTCTCCGTGCCCAGAAGATACAGAATCGAGCAGCGCGTGTCGGTTTCGACTGGGATAAGCTCGCCGATGTTGTCGCCAAAGTCGACGAAGAACTCCAAGAGGTTAAAGCGAGTATCAAGGCAGATAAACCGGAAGCAATCTCGATGGAGCTCGGAGACCTGTTCTTTGCCGTCGTCAATCTGTGTCGCTTTATGGAGATTCAAGCCGAAGAGACACTGCGAGGGGCGAACCGCAAGTTTATGGCACGCTTTAAATGGATGGAAGCAGAATTAGAGCACCGTGGCACAAATTTTGAATTGCAAGATTTAGAGAGTCTCGATGCAATCTGGGAAGAAGCGAAAAAAGCGGAAGTTGACACGGATTAATTCTATCTTTACACAAATCCCCGGACATAGAAATTTAGGAACCGAAACTGGAGTACAGGTGGGGGCATGGCACATTCATTGCTGGAGCTGTTGATACAAAAATGCGAAAACCATCCGGACTATGAACGGTACACCGAACTCTTTGATCAGTTGGATCCAACTGCCCCACCGCGAATAGAACTGGTGCATCGGTCAGAACCATCCATATCCGAACGCGGTAAGAAACTCGGTGTTTTTTCAGGTTCTTTCAATCCACTAACGCTTGCGCATACCAAGATGGTCGAAGATACAATTGCTGAATACCAGTTGGACGAACTGCTCCTACTCCTTGCGAAAGCGAACGTAGATAAAACGGTGTTCGGTTTACCCCTTGCCGCAAGACTCCTGACCCTCAAAAAGTACACAGAGAAGCGAGAAAGATTGTCTGTCGGCGTATCAAGCCACGGCAGGTATATTGATAAAGTCACGGCTTTAAAAGCCATTTTACCACCAGAAACCGAGTTCCATTTTATCGTCGGATACGATACACTCGTGCGGATCTTCGACCCGAAGTACTATACAGATTTCCACGCCGAGTTAGAAGAATTATTTATAGAAGCCCGTTTCATTGTTGCGAATCGGGCAGAGTCGGATATTAAGACAATAGAATCCTTCATGAACCAATCGAAAATTCACCGATATGCCCCCCATGTTTCATGCCTTCTACTACCCGATGTTTACGCCTATATGTCCTCAACAGAGGTTCGCGAACTGTTGAAGCAGGGCGAAACCATTGAACACCTTGTACCCTCCAGTATCCTCGCCATGCTTGACTAAGCCACTCCAGCAATACTCTCGAAATTCACGTTTTGTCTGCTCGTTTGAAAGAATTCACTTTGAAACACGCCACATTGGAATGTTTCTATTTTGCTACATACGCCATAGAGTCCCGTCCTATTGTGTTTAGTTACACACATTTTTCTCGTTTATTCTTCCGAATTGACGTCTCTGCGATGGCATGGTTCTTGCTATCCCCTTAAGTGTTAATCTATTAGTCAGGAAACTCATTAAATAAATTTGAAACCGACTCATAGATATTTTCGTTTATTACATGTAATAATTTAGGCGATAGACTCAAAATTTGAGAACGCCGACAAACTCATATAGAGTTATCATACAAATTTTATATATTGAGGAGAAGTTACGATGTTCAACGGAATAGAAATTGTTATCGGCAGCTTGGGTGCCCTCATCGGCATCGGTGGCGGTTACTTAGTCCTCTCTGCCTTCTTCGCGGGCATCCGGCACATCACGAAGCCCGGTGCCGTTGAAGTCAAAGAAACGACGCGAAAGAAATAGTCATTGGACTTGTAGGCTACACCAAAAGGGCTTGACAATCGAAGTGTTTTGTGTTATAATTTGTGAGCATCTGCGGAGGGTTTACCACCGCGCGCTCTTTTCGTGCCTGATACATTGCAAAATACAATGACAATTCATTGAAAACGAACAGCGGCAGCTATGCAGTATCGCGCCCTCCATTCATGGAATGTTACCCCTGAAGAAGCACGGAGGATCCAAAATGGACTCTGCACGCAGGTGGTTAGAACAGACCGGTTTGGGAGAATCAATACCGTTGCTGGGGTAGATATCGGACTGAAAAAGGACATCGCACGCGCATCCGTGGTAGTCCTCAGTTTTCCCGAGTTGCAGGTGATAGATAGCGTGGTTACTGAAAGCCCTGTTCGTTTTCCTTATGTACCGGGGTTGTTGTCCTTTCGGGAAATCCCGCCCCTACTCACAGCATTCACGCAGTTGCAAACCGAACCTGATCTGCTGATAGTGGACGGGCAGGGGATCGCGCATCCAAGGCGGTTTGGACTCGCATCCCACTTAGGGCTGATTCTGGATAAGCCGACGATCGGATGTGCCAAGTCCCGGCTCTGTGGGCAATACGAGGAACCGGAATCGGAACAGGGATCTTATACTTACCTGATGGATAAAGGAGAGATAATCGGTACCGTTGTTCGCACGCGTAGAAATGTTCAGGTGGTGTACATATCCATAGGACACCAAATCTCTTTGGATTCAGCACGCACATTGACACTCGCATGTTGTCGAGGTTACCGCTTACCTGAAACAACCCGTTATGCACATAAAGCCGCATCCAGCTAAATCCCCCGAAATACTCTAATGATTGCAACACCATGAATGATAGCAATTTGCTCCACTGGTCGTTCGACTATAATTACGGTGCGCAAAACCCCCAGTTTGCACAGGAATTAATTGAGACACTTCGCGGGTATAACCCGAAAGTTGGCGCACGCGACACCCAGACGGCACAGACTATTACGCATATTTACAATGTGCTACCGAACTATTGGCGCGGCTATAACAGAGGCGAGAACACGGAGACACTAAGCATCGGAACAGCTATCATTCAGCGGAGCAAGCACGATAATCTGTGGCACTACTCGGTCAAATACGAAAATACAACGAGCGGCGAAAATTTGCAAATGCAATTCTGGTGTGGTGATGAAAACTACCGTCCGCTTAGGGATAATTGGAGCGTTGATGCCCGAAACAGTGCTAATGATCAATACTCCCAAGTGGCGTGTGCTGGCTATCTTACCTCAGATTCAGAGGTGAGGCTGTGCATCAACGGTGCTGAAATCGCGGCAGGAACAGTGGATGCATCTGTCAAATTGACGTGCAATTGGGCACTTTTCGATGTGATTCCGACACTCGCTCGAACAATTCAAGCGTCAGGCGATGGGATAGACATTGCTGTGCTCGAAGATCTGGAGCAACTTAGACGCAAAAGCAGACTCGGTTTCCTTGAGTCAACGCAGACCCCCATTCCGCTTGAGGGTTATTACCTTTACGGTGTTGGACTTCTGCCCTCGTATTGGTGGCTTGATGCACACGGAAACATCGCTATCGCTTCAACCTTTTTCGAGACGCTGGTACTTAGAGAGAAAACGGGGGACAGTCTATGAACGAACGTCCCAATATTCTTTTTATCAACACCGACCAGCATTCATGGGATGCGATCTCGGCTTACGGTAATCCGTATCTTCGGACACCCAATATCGATGAACTCCATCGAAATGGGACCTCCTTTCGTAGGTCGTTCTGTACGGATCCGGTGTGTGCCGCCGCTCGTTCCAGTTGGGCAACGGGATTATACACTTCCGAAACAGGTGTTCCGTTTAACGGTGGATATGTGCACCCAGAAGTTCCTGATCTTGGGCAATTGCTCAACACAGGTGGCTATAAGGCATTCCACTGCGGCAAGTGGCATGTTCCGGGCAGAAATGTCCGAGAAAGTTTTCGGGCACTCTATTACGGGCAACGCGACATCGGGGCAGGCGGTGCCGCATACTACGATTCGGCGTCCACTCACGCAGTTGCTGATTTCTTGACGAATTATGATGGCGATGATCCGTTTTATCTCCAGATCGGCTTTGTTGATCCACATGATGTATGTGAATATTTGCATAACCATGAGGAGAAGCATATCCCAAATCCACTGGAACAGGGGATTATTTCGGAGGGCGATCTGCCGCCGCTTCCAGAAAACTTCGATTACGATGAACGGGAGACGGCGTTACATCGTGTCTGTCGGAGGGTTGACGACGCGCTTATCCACGCTGCTATTCTTAAAGGGATACGGGGTTGGGATGAACTCCACTGGCGTTATCTGAGATGGAACTATTACAGATTCATTGAAAAGGTTGACGCAGAAATTGGGAGAGTCCTCGCGTTGTTGCGAGAGACATCTCTGCACCACAATACGCTCATCATCTTCAGTGCCGACCACGGGGAGGCATGCGGTAGCCACCAAATGTTCCAGAAATTCACGCTCTACGAAGAGAGCGTGAGAGTCCCGTTCATCGTCGCGTGCTTGGGAGAAGATATTCCTGTAGAGAAAGATCGGTTTGACGAAGCGCATTTCGTCTCTGGGGTCGATCTATTCCCTACCGTCTGCGATTATGCCGGTATTGATGTGCCTGAAAGGGTACAGGGACTGAGTGTCCGTCCGCTGACAGAGGGAAGGGACGCGCCTTGGCGCGATTACGCCTACATAGAGAGCAATTACTGGGGACGCGCAATTGTCACTGATCGGTATAAATACGTTACAGAATACAAACCGAAAGCAGTAGAGGATTTTCAGCCGCCAGGGCCAGATGCCGAACAACTTGGACTTGCGCAGTTGTTTGACCGGCACGACGATCCGGGAGAGACAGAAAATCTCACACAAGATACTGCCTACGATGAAGTTATTGAGATGTGTCGAGAAAAATTGTTTGCCCAAGAATCGAGACTCCATCGACAGCAAATTGTGCATCCAAGTCCAAGGCGAGTTATATCGCATTGGGGTGATCGATTACGGGGATATTGGCGGCACAACGAATAAAATTTTTAATTTATCGCCATCTGGACACCGCTCTGTTACATTACGAGCAGGTTCTTGGTGAATCCGCAACTGAAATAAATGTCTGTACAGTATAACATTGAACCGAAAGCCCGCAACAACGGCGCGGGCGACTCGAACACAATAAGCGTCAAATCACAGACCACGACACTTATCCGTAAGGGAAAATAAAAGATGGATATATTTTCAAAACGCTTAAATCGACTCCCGCCATACATGTTCGGTAAACTCAGACAGTTAACACACGAACGTCGGCAGCAAGGAATTGATATTATCGATTTGGCGATGGGTAATCCGAACCAACCAACTCCGCAACCTATTATTGATAAATTGACGGAGGCGGCGCAAGAAGCCAGGAATCACCGTTATTCCGTTTCGCGTGGGATCTACAATCTGCGCCGGGAAGTCAGTTGGCATTATGAACGCCGATTCGGTGTTGATATTGATCCGAATGAAGAAGCAATCGCTGTTGTTGGCACCAAGGAGGGACTCGGACACCTCGCTTTAGCATTGATTGACAATGGAGACTTAGCGATGGTCCCGAATCCGACCTTTCCCATTCACATGTACAGCATTGTGCTCGCCGGTGGAAGTGTTGTGAGCATACCGCTGACAGAAGAGAACGATTTTATCCCTTCACTCACCGAAATCACACGTGACATTTGGCCGAGACCTAAGGTGTTAATCTTAAGTTTTCCCCACAATCCAACGGGTGCTGTCGTTGACCTTGGGTTCTTTGAAGAGATTGTCGCGTTCGCGAAAAGCCAAGAGATCGTTGTGATCCACGATTTGGCGTACGCAGACATTGTTTTTGATGGCTACAAGGCACCAAGTCTCTTACAGGCAAAAGGGGCGATGGATGTCGGTATCGAATTTATCTCTCTGTCTAAATCCTACAATATGGCGGGATGGCGGTGTGGATTTGCCGCTGGAAATCGTGAGATTATCGAGGCACTCGCTCGGATTAAAGGGTATTACGATTATGGGATTTTCGCACCGATCCAGGTTGCCGCGATTATGGCACTGCGTACTCCAGAGGATACGGTGATGGAGAACGCTGCTATTTACCAAAGACGCCGTGATGTGCTTGTCGATAGTCTAAACAGGATCGGATGGAAGGTCCCAAAACCGCAGGCTTCAATGTTCGTCTGGGCACCGATTCCGGAAGCATGGAAACACCTAAGTTCCATGGAATTCGCCATGAAACTTCTCAGCGAGGCAGAGGTTTGTGTCTCTCCCGGCGCGGGATTCGGGCATAACGGTGAAGGCTATATCCGTATTGCCCTTGTAGAAAACGAAGATCGGATTCGTCAGGCAGTACGTCAAATTCGACGAGCATTGTTCGGTTAATCCAATCCCCACTGTTGCTTCGCTTCCTCAAACGAAATCTTCTGACTGCCCGTGTGAGAGATTGGGTTTTTGCCGACCCATCGCTCATCAATCGGATGCTCTGCGGGTTGGAAACGGATGTCACAACTGATTCGCCATCTATCGGAGAGGTTCTTCGTTGAGGTATGCATCGTGTGCATGGTGAAGATGATGACATCCCCCATCTCGAAATCCGCTGTCTGCCACTCACCGCCATATTTTTCACTGATCTCCATAGGAACGCTCCCGAAATGTCCAGGGGTGCCGTCTCTGTCGACATCTGTTTTTCCGTAGGTATCCCGAATCGGAGCGAAGCTTGGGAGGTTATGCGACCCGACGAGCACAGTCAATGTTCCCATCGTTGCTGGTACATCGCCAAACGGGACCCAACAGGTGTGCAATTGCTCTGAACCCCTCCCCATATAGACGAAATCGAAATGGGGTCCCGACCAACCGTCAGGACGGACGAACCGTAGCCACTTGTAATCGAAGGTTCGGGTATCGCCGCTAAAGAAGGTTCGGAAGAACTTGAAGAGTTCGTCTCCCTCCAAAACCGCCTGCACATCTGGATGGTGTGTAACGGCGGGCGTGCCCATTGTTCGCCCAGGTCTTCCTTCACCGGCGACCGCTTTCATTATGTCGGTGCCAGGCTTGAAAACGTCATCTTTTCCGTTGCCATTGGCGTATTCAAGGATGGCCCGACGCCCCGCGACAACTTTCTCTTTATCGATTAAGCCACGAATGAGGAGATACCCGTCCTCCGCTATCTGGTTGTGTAAGCCTTCTGCTGAATCGAGGACGGCGTTGCAGTCCCGAAGCACACCAAGATGTGGACCAGGGAAGGTCAGTTCATGTTCTCCTAAAAACACAGTTTGTGCCATTATTCTTCTCCTAAATAAAAACTACGGTGCGATCGCTATATGAAGTTGTATCTTGCTATCTTTGACAGTGTTGATAACAGCACTCTTAATTGCATGCCGATTTTCATCGAAATGCGACAGGATTGTAGCCCCCTTGTAGTTCTGAGTTGCCTGAATTTGGTCTCGAATTGCCGCGGGGGTCAGGTCAGGTGCGCGCTTCATCGCCTCAATGATAATGTTCGCTGCATCATATCCGAGTGATGCCGGACCGTCAGGCGCAATTCCAAAGCGTGAAGTATAAGCGGTAATGAATTGGGTTGCTTCTTTCCCTAACTGTTCTGGGGTCCCTCCTGCTGAAAAATGATTCGCAAAGAAACTGCCTTCTGCTGCCGTCCCCGCGATGTCAACGAGGTCCGGTCGATCCCAGCCATCACCCCCGAGGAAGGTCGCAGGAATGTTGATATTGGTAGTTTTCGCCTGCTTCACGGCTAACAGGAATTCGGGGCCCAAACCGGGTAGAAAGACAACATCAAGAGCGGGTTCCACGGCTGCAATTGCTATCAATTGCTCAGTGAAATCCGTAGTGCCGGTCTCGTAAAATTGATGGGCCCCAATTGTGCCGCCCTGGTCGGTGAATTCTTCAACGAAGACCTCAGTCAACCTTTGTGAGTAAGTTTCACCCGCTTCTGTAAGCACGCCCGCTGTTGTCGCCCTTAATTCCTGAACGGCAAAACCCGCCATCACACCGGCTTGGTATGGATCCGTGAACGCTCCCATAAACGAGAAGGTCCTGTTTTCGGGAACCTTAGGATTCGTAGGATAGGTTGTCACCATGGGGATTCCGAATTCTTGGACAACGTCCCCTACTGGCGTTGCCAGAACGGAGTAGTCTGGACCCACGATTGCGGATACCCCGGCGTTAATCAGTTCCTTTGCGTATTGGACGCTGAGGGCAGGGTCTTTTTTATCATCCCGAATGAGGAGTTCTATCGGTAGTCCATTAATGCCGCCAGCTTCGTTTGCGAGGTCGACAGCCAATTCTGCCCCATTCCGAGTCGTACCCGGATCGGGTGGGCTATACAAAAAACCGATTTTGACAGTAACCGTACTATCGGGTGCTTCCGAATCCTTTGGTGCGACAACCTGTTGAATACGTTGGCACCCTAAAAAGAACACAGCTACCAAGAAAAATGATGCCAGAATTCCGTGAATAACACGAAGTCTGAAGGGTATTCTGTCCTGTTTGAATATCATAAAAATTCTCCGATACTTCTATTTTTTAAGATGGATCTGTGTGTCCACTCACGCCCGATAGCCTGCGCGCCGAGTTCAAAAAGCGGCTTATTTGCTGGAACAGAAAAGTGCCCAGAACTCCCCATTTAAGGTGGTGTTTTGTCTGGGTAATAGGTTGATATTTCCATGCGCCCAGATTGTTTCCGGTGTCTCCGATTTTAAATATTGCTCCAATCCCATTGGATAATTTGTGTCTGTTTGTGTGATGTGTTCGATTGACTCTGGCACTTCCGAATCCTATATCATATTGAATAACGTAATTGATAGTATTTAAAATGCTGTCTTTGCTTTGTGAAGTTGCCTAAATACTGATAAAACTATTTTAACAAAGGTTGGCAATTAGTGCAAGCGTATAACTCGTTACCAGACGCTTACCGAAAAAATGTAGTTGACCCAGCAGCGAATAACTGTTAAAATCACGGCACTCGGTGTTTACGACCTAGGCAATAAGATTTGACGAAATATGGGAATTGACTTATGGAACAATATGAACAATATTTAGAGATACAAAAACCTAAGTTCGGTTACACTTACGAGTTTGAAACCGATCAGCTTTCCCTCGTGTCTGAATGCCTTGAGGCACACGGCTTTGCGATTATCAAAGATGTTCTGCCCTCTGATTTAGTTGACAGTTTAAAACAGGCGGTTTTCGATGGCACGGATCCAAATAGGGAATTGGCGCACGGACAAAGCAGCACCCGGCACGTTTGGATTGAGTCGGGACCTGGGGCTTGGCAATTACTCGGATATGAACCCTTTATGAAAATCCACCGACACCTGATTGGTACCAAAGAATTGACCCTCCACCGGTCTGCCGCTATCATTCGGATGCCTGGGTCTCAGCCTGTTGCATGGCATACCGACTGGTGTGGTTTTTCAACGGATGCTCCTAAAAATTCGGGAGATGTCCTGAACCGTGGACTCTGGCCCTCAGGAAAGTGGTTTTACCTGACGGGTTCTCGTCCGGAACACGGCGGGTTGTGCGTCATAGAAGGATCTCACGTCGAGAACTGGGAGGGTCCCGAAGGCTTCAAGCTGACAGCGGACAAACGCTCCTTCTATAAGGAAGGCGAAGAAGAAAAGGCTTATGCGGGATTTGATATTCCGGGATTGGTGCCACTCTTCACGAATCCGGGGGATATGATTGTGTTTGCGCACCGGACGTATCACGGCGCGTTCCCGAACCAGATTGATGAGATTCGGTTGTCGTGCGGTGTCGGTTTTCGGAGTCGGGACCACCATATCGATATTCCGTGGGAAATCCCAGAAGAAGGCAGACAGTTCTTAGCGGACTTACCACCACATTTTCAGCAGTATACGCATGGGTATACCAGTATCAATTTGAATTGGCGGGGGTAGAGACTTCCACTTCCTACGCGCCCTGTAGGAGCGAGTGTTTTTGCTTGGGGTTTTTGATAGGGTGTTCCTCAATTTGTGCGTGCTCGTGATTCCAATAATGAATATAGAATTAGGCAGAAAGTCGCCGATGTGCTTCAGGCGGTGCGCCGTTTTGAAGCCAGACGATAGGTTGTTCTTCTGCTGTCCTATTTGGATTTACCCAGATAATATTTCGGATTTCGCCAACGCTTTGAGATGCTCGTTTGAAAAGTTGTCGGACGGTTTCGTCGAGTGAAGTGATGGTCTGATCAGTTGTAAGTGCAGCTTGGAGAAGATGAAAATCTTTTTGCATCGCTTCAATCTCATCTTCATCGCTTGCTGTATTTGTGACCTTGTCTTGAAGTTCTTCATCTTCTGAGGGATTGATACGATCTATTTTTCTACGCGCATCCATTGACACCCGCCACTCAAGGGCGAAGCGGGATTGATGTCTTTTCCATTCATCGCTGATTTCTCTTGTCATCACCACTTTATGATTCTGTGACCTCACTACCTTTAGAAAATCACGACAATGAATAGCTCGTGGATCTGTAGCGTCTTCATCACCAGATGATTGGACAACATCCGTGTCAATCACCAATCGTTTTGAATCTCTTACTCTCACGAAGTCTCCTTGCTGCCAAATTTAACGTTATCAACGGCATCAAGAAAACGGCTCTGCGCGTTGAGACTGACATTCGCGAAATCTTCGGGCCACTCTCCGTAAGTCCCTGCCTTGTCTAAGTCCGCACTGTTGACTTCAGTGACACCATCCTCGCGCCGCGTGAACCAGTGCAGCTTGACTAACTCCGGCGAGATATCTCCTTCGGCAACGAGCGTTTGAATTCCCAAAAGTAGTAGAGAACTGTGTGTTTCAACAACAACGCGGACTCCCCGTTTCGCCGCATCTGCTAACACTTGTGCCAGAGCGACTTGTGCACGAGGGTGAAGATGTAGCTCGGGCTGTTCAATATAGACTAATCGCCCCGGTTCCGTGGCAATTACAGCAACTAAAACAGGTAACATTTGGGAAACCCCTATTCCCACGTCAGCGATATTCACCATGTCAGTTTCATTGGCACTGTCGTGCGGAAGGCGACCGACCTGAATCTCAATGCTGATGTCCCCAATTTTCTGAGTGCGAACTTGTCCAGTCAATCCGAGTGTGCAAAGAGCATCGGCAACCGTTTTCAAGCGATTGTCTTTTGCCTCCTGCCAGTCGTGAATGATGCTCGCAGCATAATTTTCAAATGTACCGGGATACAAAGGACCGGTGCTACTCAATTTGTAGGTGCGTTCTGGGTTGCCTCGTAAGCCGGGTAAGTGAATGGTATGGAAAATATATGCTCCAAAGCCATAAGTAACCTCATAGAGACTACTACTATACTGAGATCCCAAATACAAAAAACAGCGCGAACGCTTCACTATATCGAAATTCTTGAATGCTGGATCTTGATTACCCAGTGACTTGATTTCTTCAGGCGACATCTCTGGATACAATGTAATGGACTTAGCAGATAAGGTCTGATCGGGTCCTGAATTTTCTTTAGTCATTTCGACAATTTCAATCCCATTCTTTCCCTTTCTGAAAGTCGTCTGCACTGCGTTAAAAACATTAGACTTATGAGTCTCGATCCGAACCTGAAAACGATCCGCGTTTTTTTCATTGGTTAACTTAGAAAGGAATTGCTCTGCCAAGGTAAACTGAGCGTTTGGTCCATCAATCAACAGTGGCCCCGGATCATAGGGTGCCTCCAGCGTCTGCTTCAGCAGCAAGAGCGGTTGCATGATGCTGGATTTCCCAGAACTGTTCGCGCCAGCAAGGATCGTCAACGGACGAATATCAATCTCACATTCCTCCGCTATTGACTTGAAACCCTTGACAGTTATCTTGGTGATGCCTGAGATGTTTTTCTCCGACATGTGGGACCTGCTCCTTTTGATAATCGTTTACCTAATCATTCACTTTCCGGTCGTAGTTGATGATGAAGTTGTGGTGTTTGGTGAGGGGGAGATTAATGTTGTCTATGATGTTCGGGGAATGGCGGGGTACAAACCCCGCCGGTAGAGAACAGTAATTGCACATCACACCTACAAATCGCCGATGTAGCAGGCAATGAAGAAGAAGGCGAAGTAGTATATGACCGGATGAATCTCTTTCCTACGACCCGTCACTAACTTCAAAAACGCTAACGAGATAAACCCGAAGCCGATGCCGTCTGTAATACTGAAGGAGAGCGGCATCATCAGCATCGTAAGGAACGCAGGGATCGATTCTGTGAGGTCTTCCCAATCAATCTGACTGACATTCCTGAGCATCAACCCACCGACAACGATGAGTGCTGGGGCGATAATCGGATAGAGGAACGCAGATTGGCTGATCTGAAACCCACCACCAACAATCTTAACAAGCGGATATAGAAAAACGGACAGCAACATGAAAATCCCAGTAAAGGCAGCGGTGAGACCTGTCCGTCCGCCTTCGGCGATACCTGTTGCGCTTTCGATGTAACATGTCACAGTTGAGGTACCGAGTAAAGCACCGCCAACGGTACTTCCCGCATCCGTCAAAAGTGCCCCTCTGGCTTTTGCAAGTTTTCCCTCTTCCATCAGCTCCGCTCTATAGCCGATAGCCGTGAGCGTCCCGATGCTATCAAACATATCAATCGCAAAAAACACAAAGATGACGGGAATGAGTTTCTGGATGGTTTCCAGTCCGGCAAATATATCGGGAAACTGTAGTTTAAAGAGCGTTGGCTCGATGGACGGCGGTGCAGCGACAACCCCTTCATACGAGGCTGTTCCAACGATGAGGTTGGCAACAGCTGAAATAAGGATACCAATCAGGATAGCACCTCGCACCTTGCGTGCGATGAGTGTGAGCGTTACAGCAATACCGAAGATTGAGAGGAGTACGGGTCTGGTGTCAAGGGCACCGCGGGTTATAAACGTGGCAGGATCTTTTGTAATGATGCCACTCCACTGTAGTCCGATGAAGGCAATAAACAGCCCAATCCCGATAGCAATCGCGTTTTGGAGCGAGTGCGGAAGAGCGTTCATGATGGCTTCACGTATCCCCACAAATGACAGTATGAAAAACAGCATACCTGCTATGAAAACAATACCTAACGCTTCCTGCCAAGGTATGCCTTTACCTAAGCAGAGATCAAAAACGAAGTAAGCATTAAGCCCCATACCCGGAGCCAATACAACAGGATAATTCGTAAAGTACGCCATGCAGAACGTCGCGAGGGCACTGGATAGGCAGGTCGCAACCATAACGGCACCATAATCCATGCCAGACAACGAAAGCATTGAGGGTTGCACGAAGATTATATATGAGATCGTCATAAAATTCGTGAGACCCGCAACAAATTCGCGTCTCAACGAAGTGTTACTCTCTTTTAACGCAAATAGCTTTTCAAGTATCATTTTCTCTCCTTTATTGGTGGTCAATAGTCAGCGGTCAGCAATCAGGAGAATAACCATCAGAAAGAGGTTTCCGATGCGCATCAAGCACCTCTTTCTGAAACTGATAGCCATTTTGTGGCAGTCAAGGGAACCGTGTATACCAGAACCTCTCTTTGTTGATAGCCGATGGCTGATGGCTATTAAAAGTTTGGCTGAAGCACACCATAAGGCAATTGTTCCCCTTTCAAACCCGCAAGCAGATTTTCCATTGCCATTGTCATCATCTTCATCCGCGTTTGGACAGTAGCACTACCGAGATGTGGGGCAATGATAACATTGTCCAAACTGAGAAGCGGATGGTCGGTATTAATCGGTTCCGGCTCGGTTACATCAACGGCGGCACCTGCAATTTGACCTTGCTTGAGCGCGTCGTATAAAGCGTAATGGTCAACGACAGGACCCCTCGCTATATTGATTAAAATGGCTGTCTTTTTCATCAAAGCGAGTTCCGCTTCGCCGATGATATGTGTTGTTTCCTCTGTCAGTGGGACATGAAGCGTCACGAAATCGGAGACTTCCAACAGGTTTTCAAGTGTTACGTATTCTACGCCGAGTTCCTGTTCCCAATCTGGGCGGCGTTCACGTTTGTAGTAGAGAACACGCATGTCAAAGGCTCTTGCGCGTTTGGCAACTTCATACCCAATTCGTCCCATGCCTACAATTCCTAAGGTCGAATGATGTACATCGGTCCCCCAGAGGATGTTTGGGTCATAGTAATGCCACTGTTTAGCAACTTGGACGTGGTTGTAGGCAGGAACAATATTTCGAGCAGTGGCGAGCAGAAGTGCCATTGTCATATCAGCGGTGGTATCGCTGAGAACCCCAGGCGTGTGCCCAACCGCGATCCCTCGTTCTCTACACGCTTCAACATGAACGTGGTCGTAACCGACTCCGACAACAGAGATAGCTTTGAGGTTCGGTGATGTAGCAATCATTTCTGGAGAGACGGGTTCATGTCCATAAGTCATTAGCCCATCAAGTGGCAGGATCTTTTCAGCGATAGGCGGTAAAATGGCACTTGTGTGCCACATATCGACATCGCATTCTTCTGCTATTTTCGCGAGGATCTCTTCTCGGATAGGACGTGTAATAAAAACCTTAAAGCGGGACAAGGCATTCCTCCTTTAATAGCCATTAGCCGTCAGGGCGGATTTTTTCAAAAAAATCCTTTCAGTCGTCGGTAAAGAGGTTATCGTTTAACAAAGGGTTCTTTTTCTGACTGACCGCTGATGGCTGATTGCTGACAGCCATTCCTATGACCTACGATAAAAAATCCGTATCGGTGTGCCGTGAAATCCGAATTCCTTCCGAATATTGTTGACGAGATACGACTCATACGGCTGCTGCACGCGATGGACATTCCGTCCGAAAATCAGGAAAGTAGGTGGTTTGGTCTCCACCTGCGTGATATATTTGAGCGCAGGGCGTGCCCCTTTAACCCGCGGTGGTGGATGTGTATTGCGCAACTCCAGAAGCAAGTCGTTGAGTGCCGGTGTTGGGATATGGGTACAATACTCACGGTAAACCTCAAGTGCGGTCGTCAATATTTGGGTAACGCGTTGCCCAGTCAGCGCGGAAACAAAAACGCGTGGGACGTAGCCGAGTTGCGGGAGTTGTACATCTATCGCATCCATAAATGCCGGATGTGTTGTGCTATCCTTGTCGATCAGATCCCACTTGTTCATGACTAAAACGGAGGCTTTCCCCTGTCGCTCGATGAAATTGGCGATAGTCTTATCCTGCTGTGCGACATCCTGGGTTACATCCAGCACGAGTACAGCGATGTCACTTTGGCGGATGCTGTGTATTGCGCGCTGCACGGTTGCCGACTCAAGCTCATCATTGATAGCAGATTTGCGGCGCATTCCCGCCGTATCGACTACCTCGAAAGGGACATTGTCATGAACGAGTCGGATATTCACTGCGTCCCGCGTAGTCCCGGGGCGGTCATCGACAATCATCCGCTCTTCACCTAATAGACTGTTGATAAGCGAGGACTTTCCGACATTTGGTCTACCAACAATGGCGATTTTCATCGTGGCAGATGCGTCATGAGTGGTCTCGTCGGTCTCTGGTAGGGATTCCACGACGTGGTCGAGGAGTTCCCGAATCCCATCGTTTTGGGCACACGATGTCCACATAGGTTCAGCGAATCCCAGTGCGTAAAATTCGGCGGCTTCATACTGAAATCGGTCGCTGTCCACCTTATTGACGACGAGAAAAGTAGGTTTATCAGCCACTCTGAGTTTATCAGCGACAACCAGATCGTGCGGCATGATACCGGTCCGTGCGTCAACCACGAAAAGGACAAGGCTCGCTTCAGCCAAGGCGGCATCCACCTGCAATTGAACATTATCAATAAGTCGATCGTCCGGATCGATGTCCAAACCGCCGGTATCAACGATGGTAAAAGCACGGTCTGCCCAGTCCACATCAGCGTAGTTCCTGTCGCGCGTCACGCCGGGGGTATCGTGGACGACAGCGTATCTACGCGAGGAACGGTTGTCGGTTTTTGGTTCTTGCTGACGACTATTTCCAGCCATTCGATTGAAAAGCGATGATTTCCCCACGTTCGGTCTGCCGACGATCGCAACAATGGGGCGTCTGGTTTCCATTAATCTTCCTCCAAAGCATCGTTGGTCGAGTTAACTTCCAAGCGTCCATCCGTCGCTACTGATTGAGAAACGGCGATAACCGATTTTACCACAACAATGATAGGAATTGCAAGCAATACTCCCCAAAAGCCGAGTACAGATGCCCCAACAATCACAGCAAACATAATGAGTAACGGATCTACATCAACAGCAGAACTCATAATTTTGGGTGAAATTAATGAGTTATCAAGCGTCTGGATACCAAGAATCGCACCCAACACAAAAGCACTGCGAATGAGGAAATCAACTATTCCGAAATCCCCAGCAGCCAGTCCCATGAGCATCGCTATGTATGCGAAACCGCCACCGATAAAAGGTCCAAAGGTCGGTATAGCATTACAAATTCCAGCGAGTACACCGATAACCAATGCGAACGGCACACCGATAATACTGTACGCAATGCAAGAGATGACCGATACTATCGCAATGACCGCGACTTGCCCTTTTAGGAACTGTTGTAGATTCCTATCAATCTCGCGCAGATAGGTTTTGGCAGTTTCACGATAACGTTCAGGCACCAGCATGATGAAACTACGAAAGTAGTCGTCAAACGATTGACTCGCATAGACAAATACGATAAAGGCAAGCAACATTGTGGCGAGAAATCCACCGAACCCAAAAGCGATCGAACCTGCGAATTGAACCCCTTCCCTGATAGCTTCACCACCGGTTTGGGCGATCATTGGAATTCTTTCAGTCAGGTATGTTTTCACCTGCTGAACGATTGGTTGATCCCTGTAAGTGTAGGTAATGCCTTGGTTACGTGTGGTGAAGGGTTTCCATTTCGCGGCAGGTATAGTGCGATGTTGGAGGACATTATCATTACCAGCATATACGCCGGAAGGTGCTGAAGTTAACAACGAAATTGTCGTTATCGCCTCTGTCACTTCCATTTTTCGCCACTGATTTCCAAGACGATGCCATCCATAAAGTCCGTCGGATGTACCCGCGTAAAGTTCGCTGTCAAATACCTGAGAGGTATCTTCCACATCATTCCAAGTTTCACCTCCATCTGCCAAGGCATAAACTGGATATGCTATGGAAGGGAGCGGATTCCACTCAAGAGAGGAGCCTTCCAGATACCAATGCACCGTTGTAACTGTAGACGGAGGAGCTGTCTGCTCTGGAGGTGTAGGGTCGATCGCGGCTGTGCTGGCGACATAAGTTACATTATCACCGTTTCTATCGACAACAGAAATGATACTGGCAATGGATCTTTCGTCGTAGGTTTCGGGATCAACCCCACGCCAGGTTTTTCCTGAGTCTGGACTGTTGTAAAGCCCTTTTTCTGTGCCGACATAGATCTGGGTGTTGTTCCAAATCGGAATACTGATAGCTTGAACAGAAATGGTGTCGAAAGGGGTTTCCTGCGCCTTATGCCATGTCTTCAGTGTGACGTTTTGGATACTTGTTTCATCACCATCAATTTGGTGCAAGCCTATAGAGGCTTGCGGGGCAGTCGTCTCAGTGGGTAATACTTTGTAATACCGATATAATCCGCTCCGAGTGCCAGCGTAGATAACATCTTCAGTTGCCGCAAGTGCTTGTATCGGTTTTCCAAGGAGGGCACCATTTGTAATACCGATACGAGACAGCACTCCTCCTGTTCCTTGTTGAATCTCATAAACCCCATGGTTCGTCCCGAGGTAAAACGTCTCTACGTGTTGGCTATCAGCCATCAGTTTCCGTCGGTTTTCAGTTGAGAGATTCTCTTGCTGACTGCTGACTGCTGACTGCTGACTGCTATTAACACTAATCGCGACTGCACCAAATGTTTCACCAACGACATAAGGCAGAATAATTTCGTGATAAAACTTCAGCAATCCGCTCCCCATCTGACCTGCCTGTCTACTCACCTGTTTTCCAGTGTAGAATAGCAGTCCACCACAAACGAGCACAATTAGTACCGTCGCAAGTCCACGCTGATAGCGCGCCTTGAACGGGAGAGCATTCCAGAGAAATCGAAAGACATAAGCGAAGCCAAAACCCAAAATGAAAGGGGTCAACACGCCCAACAGGCGTATAAAAATCCACACGCCTATCATCAGTATTTCAAGAATGATGATGCTCTTTAGATCAATCCAGCGGTAAACGCGGATAAGCAGGACAATCAGCAATATCGGTACTATCGGATGTAGGAGGAGTATCCGGTTACCGTTGGCACTGCCTTTGTAATAGGCAAAAGCTATCCATCCCGCGGCGAGCACAACGCTAATAATTGAGAGAATCGCTGTGACGCTGAGTGTTGGTTGCTGTGGGTTCGATTCGTTTTGTGTGTCCATTATGTGGGTTTATTGGCCCTTGAGAGTTTAAAATCTCACCAGTGTCTACGTGGTTGCCGGAGTCTCGGCTGAATCTCTGGATTCATACGTCTCAATCACGCCTGCACCGATGCTGTCACCCCAGACGTTAATTGCGGTCCGGAAGCGATCAAGCAGCCAATCGATAGAAAGAATAAGCGTGATACCTTCAACCGGAAGGTCTACGGCTCTGAGCACAATAACCATTGTGACGAGGCCTGCCTCTGGAATCCCTGCTGCGCCGATTGCTGCCAAAGTCGCTGTAAGCACAACCACAATTTGTTGCGCTGGATCCATATTTATCGCATAGACCTGTGCAATGAACATGACAGCCACCGCTTCATAGAGTGCGGTGCCATCCATATTAATGGTCGCTCCCAACGGAAGAACAAAACTGGCCGTCCGTCTGGAAACACCGTTCTGATTTTCAACCCCCTCCATAGTTAGGGGCAGGGTCGCACTTGAACTCGCCGTTGAAAAGGCGTTCAATAAGGCAGTCGCCATGCCCTTGAAGTAATTGATCGGGTTCCTACGTCCGAGGAACAGCAGCAGTAGGGGTAAAACGACAACAGCGTGTAAACCGAGTCCTAACAATACTGTGGCACTGTATTTACCGACTGCAACGAGTTCGGGCCAGAAGCCTGCGAACCCCTTTGCTTCACCGATTCTGCCGGCGATTAAGCCGAAGATGCCGACCGGTGCGACGTACATTATCCAGTGAACGAGCTTCATCACGGCTTCGTTTAATCCCGCAATCACGGAGACAACGGGTTTGCCAATATCACCAAGCATGGATAAGGCAGCACCGATGAGAAGTGAGAAAAAGATTAAGGGCAGAATGTCGGTGTGCACCATCGCTTTGAAGACGTTTGAGGGGATCATCCCCTCTTTGCCGGTTGCTTCGTTACCGAGGAATACCTCTTTGATAGTGTTGCCCATCGTCCGATCGGTTTTGTCGGACATCCTTGTAGCGATCGGTAAACTGATGTCGATGCCGCTACCAGTAGTGTTAGGTTCTATCCTGACGAGTCGACCATCAGAGAATAACAAACGTTCCCCATCGTCCGTGGTGACATAACGCGCGTCCTTGAAGGGTTGCCACGATTTTACTGTGACGGTTGTTCCCGAAATTGATTCGACTTCACCGCGTATGTTTTGGTCGGTGAGGGTAATGACGTATTTATTGTTGTAGGTCCGATTGAATTCCCCGCTCAGCTCAGCAGTGAGCATCTCAGGACCGGAGAGCGTGTAGCTCAAATCGGAACGTTCTTCGCCTTGTGAGAGCCCTTTCCCCGGCAAAATGATGTTAACGAGAATTATTCCAATGAGAACAGAGATAGCGGTTGTCGCCATATAGTAGAGGACAGTCCGCCCGCCGATAGAACCAATGTTGCGAATATCCCCTAAATTCGTTATCCCGACTATCATGGACAAGATGACAAGCGGCACGACTATCATTTTCAGTAAGTTTAGGAATATCTCACCGAGTATTGTTGTATGGACTGCAAGGCCTGGCGCGAACCCACCGATGACTGCCCCAGCAATAATCGCAATGATAATCCCGTAAAGCAGACCAAGACTAACCTTTGGCTTATTTCCACTTTCATTCATAGTTGACTCCCTCTCTTTTATTGAGTTGTTAATTTTAAACGCAGCACTGACGAAGTTTTGTGAAAATTAAATAATTGTCTGTATTCGCCATTTATAGGAATCATGAGCGTAGCTCGTCCCTACAATCAGCGACTGCTGACACATTATTGATCTACGTAAGTGGACTGACATTCAAGTTTAATCTACTTCCTTACCAGCATTTTGCCGGTAGCGGTGAAATCGTTCGCGGTTAGGGTATAAAAATAGATACCACTCGCCACCGGTTCACCGACATCATTTTTACCATCCCAATACGCCGCACGACTCCGATACTCATAGACACCAGCCGGTTGATACCCCAATGCCAACGTCCGAACTAAAACACCACTCGCAGCATAGATACGGAATGTGACTTCCGCAGGTTCCGAAAGGTGGTACGGTATCCATGTCTCGGGGTTGAACGGATTCGGATAGTTGTGAAGTAAAGCCGTTTCCTCTGGGACAAATAACGCTAAAAGTTGCTCAAGGTTGGCGATCGCCTGCTGGAAGGCAATGGAGCCATCATTTTCAACCTGCGCACGTTCTATCCACGCCTGTATCATCGCAGCATCCAAGCCTTCTATGTTATCCATCGCAACGATAGTAGGAGATGCTGAAGTCGTTGACTCACCTAAGTGTTGTGCCACAGCGATCAGGTCTAAAACGTTAATAATTCCATCACCGTTCACGTCAGATCGGCGGTTAGCAGACGACACAGTGGAGCCCAAGTGTTGTGCGACCTGAATTAGATCCAGAACGTTTACGTGACCGTCCTGATTTACATCCCATGCAGGAAACGCGCTGTCTTCAATAGTAACGATAATTTCGGGAGTGTTTGTGGGGATTACTTCACTCCTCCTGTTTCCAGCTTGGAAGTTGCTAAATGTCACTCGTGTCTCCCCAACAGTCTTCGCAGTGAATGTGACCGATAGCAACGTACCTGTGCCGTTGACCCCTCCGCTGAGCCGCGCAGCACTGATGCCTGTAATTTTACCCGCTGTATTATCAATCGCGCCCCTCAAAAAGAAGCTACCTTCACCGCCTGCTTTCAGAAAATCCCCTTCGTTGACCTTAACGGCTTCAAGCACAGCAGGATCAAAGGTAATATCAGTTTGCCAGCCTGCTAAATCGGTAACCTTTTCTGTGTTGAGACGAAGGGTAAAGGAACCGCCAGAATTGACAGACGACGCATCGGCAGAAAGGGTAAACAGGTCATCACTTACATCCGAAACGGAAGGCGTTCCGACGGTAATGGTTATATCGGAAGGGTGAAAGGGAATCGTCTCACCTCTGCGAGAACCGGCTTGGAAATTGGCCAGTGTTAATGAGCTTCTGCCATTTGCGAGTGCTGTAAATTTCATTGAGAGCAGTGTACCCTGTCTACTCATT
Organism: Candidatus Poribacteria bacterium; assembly: GCA_965232545.1. GTDB lineage: Bacteria > Poribacteria > WGA-4E > WGA-4E > WGA-3G > WGA-3G. The sequence goes on along the minus strand of OZ246979.1, from coordinate 2,979,414 downwards.
TCGCCTTTGGAAAGTTGCACTGTCTTTAGCCCTGTGATTTTACCTGCTTTATTATCAATTATGCCTTTTTGAAAGAAGGTGCGTCCGTCCCCTTGCTTCAGAAAATTGCCCTCGCTTATGCTGTTTGCCTTTAACACAGCCGGATTGAACGTAATATTGGATTGCCACCCCACTAAATCAGTAACATTTTCTGTTTTCAGATGCACGGTGAACGTATCGCCGACTTCAATGTGTGTCGCTTCTGTGGAAAAGCTGAAACTGATATTCGGTTCAAACACTTCATACCTCGCGTCGGGTGCAAACCCAAAAAAACCACTAAACCCGCCATGACCATGGTTATCAAGAGCGACTAATAGGGTGTTTCTTCCCTGTTTCAACGTGACAGGGAAGAGATCTTGGTAATCATCAGCCCCACGCTCAACAAATGCCTTGTGAACCAATTTACCGTTAAGCCAGACTTTGACGGAATCATCGCTTCCGACGAACATCGTTGTCTGCTGTTCTGCTGGGGAATCTAAGACGACCGAACCATAGACAATATGATCGTATATCTCCTCGCCTGTTCCCCAACCGAGGGCATCGGTCATTCGGTTTATGTTATTGCCATCGGTAGCGGAAATTCTGTGAAGGGTCCAGACGCTGTTTCCAACTGCTTTTCCTTCTTTTGCTCCATTGGTAGCCACCTTCAACTCTGTCGCTGCCCCGCCAGTTGCGCGCGATAGAAAATCCGTGTTGTCATCAAGGCGGGTACCGCGGACTATCGCCCATAACCACGGACCCGTTATTTTCGGGCCTCCTGCTGAAAAACCGGAATTGCCGTCCATCCGGACGAATGTTTTCTCGGGTAATCCGTCTAAAGGTGAAAAATCAGATATCGCATTGTTACGGAGGTCGAGTCGATCCAAGTTTTTGAACCCCGCAAGCGGAGATACGTCGGAGATGACGTTGTTTTCAAGGTATAGAACCTTCAACTTCGTTAACCCCGCAAGCGGAGATACGTCGGAGATGACATTAGCATCGAGATTCAGATGTTCCAAGTTTTTTAAGTTTCTCAATGGCGACACGTCCGATATTGTATTATTAATCAATCCTAACCATTGCAATTGTGTTAATTCCGCTAATGGAGAAAGGTCTGAGATGTTGCAGTTGTTAATTTCTAACCGTCTGAGCGTTTTCAATCCCTTCAAAGATGGAAGACTTGCTATTGATTTATCGTCTCCAAATCCTATCCATCGTAGTCTTGGTAACTGCGCCAATGGTGAGAAATCCGATATTGGGGTGCTCCAAGCGTTTATGCCCTCCAAACTCCTGAGACTCGCAAGCGGTGACACGTTCGATACCGGATTCCCTGAGATCCCTATACCGTTCAGTTTGATTAGATCTTTCAATGGTGATAAATCGGTGATCTCATTCTCCTCAAGACCCAACCAGTCTACGTTGATTAGACCCGCAAGCGGTGAGACATCGGTGATTCTATTCCCTCGTAACTTGATATTATTCAGTCGCGTTAACCCCGCAAGTGGCGACAGATCGGATATCGCATTATGACGAAATTCTATACGCTCAAGGTTCGTTGCTACTTCAAGTCCTGTTAAACTGACAATCCCAGCTTCATCTGCTTCAAGACGTTCCAACCTCGCCATATCCGCTGCTGTAATCAAGGCACCTGCCGGTTTGCCAAGTGCCGATTCAACCGCAGCGCGAAGGTTTACGTCTGGAATCGGAATCAAATCACTCGGACTCAGGTCATCGACAGGGACAACTGGGCTTGGTCCGACGCTATCCGCGGAGTTCAGCGCAGAAATCACCGCAGCAAAGTTAGACGTCCAGGCATCGCGTTTGACGTTACCGTTCGCACTCTCCAATGTTCGCAAACCCAAACGTTGTAAACTCGGCTTTTCACGAATCTTTCTGAGGAAGGCTTCTGGCTCTAAACCCACAGCCGCAGCCGCATGTGCCGCATCCACGGGTCCTTCAAATGCCTTATAGAACCGATACACCGGTTCAATCCCACCAAAAACACTCCCTGTCGCTTCAAGCGCACGTCTGTAACGACCTGTATCCTCTCTCACTTTCTCATCCATTACCCCTTTTTCCACATATAGGCGTAAGGCTTGCACCTTGGCAGCACTCTCAGGTGCTTTTATGATAACAGCACGCGCTTCATCTTCAAAAGTCTTCATCCCTTCTGTGTGGCAACCGATACAAGAGATGCCGTTGCGAACAATGCCGTCTCTCTCATCGGGGTTGGAAACAATGTTTGTCGGTGCCGCATCAATCCGACTCCCTGACGCATCGGAGATGTAGTATGCCTGCAACCCGTTGGGCAGATTGAACACGATCTCACCGCCATCGTGTCTGAACGTCAGCGGATGCGTAAAGATATTCTGCACACCCGCACTTCCAGCAAAATCGTAACTTTTCCAATACGCACCGTGTTGAGATTTGTGACGTTCAACGACTCGATTATTTTTTGAGACACCCGAATCGTTGAGACCCGCACGCCAGACGCGAACCCCCGGCGCACTTTGGAGATTTCTCGCAACATCTATACCCAGGTCTCGCTCAAGTTCTCGATCCGTTTCAGGCAGTGATAGAATATCGTGGTAGAGCGGCGGCAGTGAAGCCGTTGCTAAGAACCAATCGACCTGCACAAACGGCACATCGCACTCCATTGCTTCACGAAGATCAGTCAACTTCTTATGTAAACCGGCTTGCATTTCTACATCGAACTCAATACTATAGGGATACTCCTGTTCAATCTGCGTCCACGCATCTCTGACATCCCACTCGTAGCGACGCAGATCAATATAGAAAATCGTTCTTCTTGGGTCAATGGGAATGGGTTTGATGATTTCGGATCCCCAAGAGAGACTGTTGACGAGTTTTGAGAGGGCGATCTGATAGGCACGCAGCGTTTCTGAACTTTCACCGGCGTTATAGAGATGCGTCAGCGTAAAATAGCGCGCCGAGGGACGATCAAACCTCGGTAGCGATTGGACATGCCTCTGAATAGTGTCAAGCATTGCGTCCATGGGAATGAAATCAACATCATGTTCGACTTCCCAACTCGGCGCACCTGCTTGAATCCAATTACCGATGGTTAGAATCGCTGTGGGAGGAAGTTGCGGTTGCCCCAATGGCATCCGTTTTGCCGGATCTTTGTCAAGCAGCCGTCTATAGAGTTCAGATTCAATCGGTTTCTCGCGAACGATTGCGCCGGTGGCAACCAACTGTGATGCCGATTCAATAACGAGATTTTCGGTGAAGGCTCCATGGGGTCCGTGACAATCAAAGCAACTTTGTTCAAAGATAAGATACGCCTCTTGTGCGGGGTTCTGCTGTGCCTCAGCACTCTGATATCCGAGCATAAATGCTAATGTTAATATAAAACTAATTTTGATGACATTCTTCATGTATCTTCCTCTCCGTTTTTGTAGAAACGAGTTGGATTCGCTATATCTTTTGGCTGTAGGTCCTTATTTCATTATTAACATTTTTCGAGTAGCCGTGAAATCGCCAGCGGTGAGTGTATAGAAATAGATACCACTTGCTACAGGTTCACCGAGTTCATTCTTGCCATCCCAATACGCCGCACGACTCCGTGCTTGGTAGATGCCTGCCGGTTGATGCCCCAGATGCAACGTCCGAACCACAATCCCACTTACTTTATAGATACGCACTGTAACTTCGGTGGATTCAGACAGCTGATACGGTATCCATGTCTCTGGGTTGAAGGGGTTTGGGTAGTTTGCAAGCAACGCTGTCTTTTCTGGAATCAATGATGCTAAGAGGTGTTGCAGGTTCGCTATGCCTTGTTGGAAAGCAAGCGATCCATCGTTTTCAATCTCTGCCTGTGTGATCCATGCTTGTATCAGTATTGGAGAGATGCGATTATCTATTACAAAGGCGGCGGGTGCTGCGGCACCCACTGTTTCGTCCATGCTCTTTGCCACAAGGTTAAGGTCTAAGATGTTAATCTTCCCGTCGCTGTTCACATCCAGTCGCGGTTCAAACTTATTTCTTCCCAAGTCGCGTGCTACGAGAATCATATCCAGAATGCTCACAAATCCATCTCCATTCACATCTGCAATACGTGATGGTTTTAGCGGAATTGGGGGGCTCTGCGTCCATATTGCATATTCTGTGCCAGCATCAAATCCAAAAAAGCCGCTCCACCAACCTTCGCTTTCGTAAACAGCAACTAACAAGACATTTGTTCCCTCTTGCAATGTAACAGAGAAATTCTCTTGGAAGTCATCAGCATCCGAATCTGTGGTATTGCTGTGGACTAACTTGCCATTGAGCCAAACCTTAACAGCATCACCGCCGCCAACAAACATTCTTGTGTTTTGTTCGCTGGGTGAATCCAAGTTCACCGAACCGTAGGCTACATGATGGTCTATATTGCCTGCTCCTAAGCCTGTAGCATTCACTAATTCGTTTATGTTATTGCCGCCTCTTTTGGAGATTTTACCTACTGTCCAGACTCTATTTCCAACGACATCGCCTTCCATTGCCCCTTGAGTCGCAATATCCAACTCCGTTACACTACCACCACTAATTTGTCGTAAGAAATCCTGTCCAGAGGCAGCTGCTTTTGAACCAGACATTCCTGCTGTTGGTACTATGGTCCAAAGCCACGGTCCCTCTATTTTTTTCGGAACGTCCCGTGTGAATCCAGGGTTAGTGTGCCGAGTGATAAAAACACTCTCAGAGAACACATCTAAAGGTGAAAAATCCAAGATTTCATTGTCCTCAAGTTCAATAAATGTTAACCCGTTCAAAGAGGCAAGCGGAGAGATATCTGATATTTGGTTATGTTTAAGACTCAGACGTGTTAAACCTGTTAAACTCGCTAACGGAGAGATGTCCGATATCTCGTTGTCAGCCAAAAAGAGTTCTTCCAAAGTTGTCAACCCCTCCAAAGGGGAGATATCCGACAGTTCGCCTCCGCAAATATCTATCCTTCTCAGTTTTGGTAGTTTTGCCAAAGCCGAAAGGTTTAGTATAGGTGTCCCCCAAGAGCGGTAACTTCTTAGGCTGGTTAACCCTACTAAGTGGGACAGATCCGCCAGTGGGTTCACGTCCGCCCATATCCGCTCAAGTTTTACTAAACCCGCAAGTGGTGATAAGTCAGATATTACGTTATGTCCAATATCCAACCCATGCAAACTGATTAACCCTTCAACAGGTGAGAGATTCGTTATCAAGTTATGGGGGACAATTAATTGCCTCAAGTTGAATAATTTTCTAACTGGTGATAAATCCCTTATCGCATTCTGCCTGAACACTATGACGCGCAGTTTTGTCAATCCAGCGAGAGGTGATAGGTCGGCAATCGAATTGTTATTGCACACTATCTCTTCCAATTTTGTTGCAAACTCAAGACCTGTCAAATTCCTGATATCAGCATCATGTGCTTCAAGGCGCGTTAGCGTCGCCATTTCATCTCTTGTAATCCGTGCGCTTGGTGCTTTGCCGAGTGCTTCCGCGATGGCAGTGCGCAGGTTCGCATCCGGAATGTTAACGGTTTGTGCTGATATACTGAGTGGGATTACGGAAAGTGCCACACAGAGCGTGAGTGTACAAGCAAAAATATGTTGCCTTTTTGGCGAAGTTTGCGCACCGAAAACTTGCAACACGGAAGTAAGTAGTGGCATTTGACCTCGTCTCCTCGTGATTTGAATTCCCAACCGGTGAAGGCATAGATCGAAAGCAAAAACGGTATTGTGCTTAAAGTTCGGCATCAACACGAATCGACAACTCTTCAAGTTGCGCATCCGTTACAACAGATGGCGCATGTGTCAGTGGACAGAGCCCCTGTTGCGATTTCGGGAACGCGATAACCTCGCGGATGTTCTCCTCATTTCGCATCAGCATGACCATCCGATCTAAGCCTGGAGCAATGCCAGCATGCGGCGGTGTGCCATACGCCAATGCGTCTATGAAATAACCAAACCGACTTTCAACCTCTTCCGGCGTGATGCCCAGAACGTCGAAAACCTTCTGTTGGATATCCCATTGGTGGATCCTGACACTTCCGCTACAGATTTCATACCCGTTGCACACGAGATCGTAGTGTTGACTTTGAACTTTCCCCGGATCCGTATCTAACAGTGGTAAAGTCTCCTCTGTCGCTCCGGTGAACAGATGGTGGAAAGGCTCGTAACGATTCTCATCTTCATTCCACTCAAATAGCGGATAGTCAACGATCCAAAGGAAGTTGTATCGGGTCTCGTCTATGAGGTTCAGTTTACGTCCGAGATGGAGACGGAGGTTGCCGAGGGCATCGGCGACAACCTGCGGCTTGTCAGCGACAAAGAACATAATGTCGCCTGGCTTCGCGCCTGTTCTCTCTTGTGCCGTTTCAAGTTGCTCTGTCGTGAAAAACTTAACGATCCCGGACGAGAACCCGTCCCTTGTTACCTTAACCCATGCTAAACCTTTTGCCCGGTAAGTGGCGACAAATGCGGTCAGGTCGTCAATATCTTTGCGTGAGAAATCCGCACCACCGGGTGCAGCGATGGCTTTAACCTGCCCACCTGCGGACAAAGTGCGTGTAAATACCTGAAAATCGCAGTCCGCCATGACATCCGAAACGTCGGTGAGTTCCATGCCGAACCGCGTGTCGGGTTTGTCGTTCCCAAACCGCGCTATGGATTCATGATAGGGGAGCCGCAGAAAAGGCGTTTGTACAGGGATACCACCGGCACCCTCGAATATACGTTTCATCAATCCCTCGGTGACCTCAAGTACATCGTCTACGCCGGCGAATGACATCTCAATATCAAGTTGCGTAAATTCCAACTGTCTGTCAGCACGGGTATCCTCATCACGGAAGCAGCGTGCTATCTGGAAATACCGATCAACCCCGCTCATCATCAAAATCTGCTTGAACTGCTGCGGTGATTGCGGAAGTGCATAGAACCTGCCGGGATAATGGCGACTCGGAACGAGTACGTCGCGTGCCCCTTCAGGCGTGCTGTTCATCAAAATGGGAGTCTCAATCTCAAGGAAGCCCTGCTCGTTCATATAGTTGCGCGCTGCAAGTGCCGCTTTGTGCCGCATCGCTAAAGTCTTCTGCATCTCAGGACGGCGTAGATCGACGAATCGATAGCGCATTCGAATGTCTTCCGCTACGTCAACGTCGTCTTCAACTGGGAATGGCGGTGTTTTGGCACTGTTCAAAATATTCAGAGAATCCACAGCGACTTCGATCTCACCCGTATCGAGTTCTGGATTGACCGTCCCTTGGTAAATGCTGAGACCATCATCTGCATTTTCGATGTGATAGGTCCGATTATTTTCGACATCGGTGAGCAGCCATCGCGTGCCAGCGACACGGATCGCTACCTCAATTTCTTCGGAGAGGGTATACTTCGTATCGACATCCGAAAACAGGGATCGGAACGCTGGGGAGAGAACGCCATCGGTGAGTTCCGTTTGGTACGCAGCATCGGCGTGGAAGAGCAATTCGCCCGGATCGCGTTCGCGGACGGTACCGCTGACGTTCAGCACGAATTCACTTCTAACAGCATCTGCGAGCGCGTGTGCCTTTTCGTCAATCTGTGGATCAAAGACGACCTGCGTGATACCTGTCCTGTCGCGTAGATCAACAAAGATGACGCCACCATGATCTCGACGACGGTTGACCCAACCGTTGAGTTGTGCAGTCGTACCCGTATCGGTTAAGCGTAGGTCCCCACAATAATGGGTTCGTTTTAAACAAGATGATGTGGCTTCTTGGGTTTCTTGAGACATTTTTTACTTATTCCTTGCGGTTCGGTCAAGTGGGTTAGCACTTTGACGCTTATTTTCGTAGATCCGCCCTCCATTTCATTACGGGCTTGCGTTTTGATGGAGAAAGGGAGGACGTTTTGTATCCTTAAACACTGGATCCTTTCTGAAATTCACATCAGAACCAAATATTATTTTCTAAGCTGTTCAAGTTCACTCTGTATCTGTTCTTTCGCACTCAATAGATCGCTCGGATCTGCGGTAACACGAACAATTTCATCGAGTGCTTTCAAGGCATTGCCGTAGGACTCTATCTGTTTTTGCAGTTGATTCATGGCGGCGTAAACGTTTCCAAGAATGTAATAGGAACGCCACGAATTGACATCAGTAGCGATGCCCTTCTTTCCGTATCTTTCAGCTTCCTTTAGATTTTCCAATTGCAGGTGGAGACTCGCCATTACCGCAAAAATAGGCGCAGGTAGTTGCGAAGTTGTCTCCTGCCGTTCAAGTCGTTCGTAAGTCCGAAGCGCATCCTTGTAGCGTTCTTGGCGTTCATAGAGGGGACCTAAGAGTAGGTAGACCTCAAATCTTTTAGGATCGCGTCTGAGTAATTCTTCGAGTTCCCTTGTTGCCTTTCCAAGTTTACCTTGCATCTCATACAATGTCGCCAGATGGAGGTGTCCCTGAATGTCATCAGGATTCTGCGCCATCGTTTGCTGAACCTGCTTTTCAATCTGTCGAAGTTCTTCCTGCTCACCCTCTCGGATTAAGCCTGCAACGACCCCAAAGTTATAGCGAATTGTTTCGTCAACAGGGTTGATTTCTACGGCATCGTTCATGAGTGCGGCAGCGTTCTGGTACTGACCACTCGCATAAGCAATCTGTCCGCGGACTAATCGCTGTGTGGCTCTGAAATAGGTGTCGAGTTGTTCTCGAACAACTCGCTTCTCGGCAAGTGTTGCCCCGTAGTTTTCGAGGTAAGGTAGCACCCGCTCCCGATATTCTGACATCCCTTTAACGTTTTGCATTGTCGTTCCCACTAAGTCTGTCCCACGGAAGAATTCTAATTGAGGACGGTTGTCCGTGTGAATAGGTCCAACGCCAGCGTATTTACGCACGGTTTCAGGTCCCATCATGAATGAATCGAGGAGCGACATGCCGTCGAGGTCATCGGCAGCAAGTCCTTCTCGGATACTCGCGATCTGTGAGCGTGCCATAAAGTTTTTATAGTCAATTCGGAGAGGTTCAGGTGTACCGATGAGAATCACAAAATCGGGCGTATATTTGTACCAGAGTGTCGTGTGTGGAAATACCTCAATGAAGGTACGCACAATCATTTTATAATGCGACTCCGGTAAGCGATGCAGCGGCACCCACTGGCACATGATCCCGTCTTCGCTCAGAATCCGACGACACAGCCGGTAAAAGTCGGCGGTATAGATATTAGAACTTCCTGCACTCACAAGCGGATGGACAATACCCGTTGAGATCATATCGTATTTCGTTCTCGTCATCAGGATATGATTGCGTCCGTCGTTGAGTCTATAGTTGAACAGCGGATTTTCAAACACATTTCCATTGATATGTGTGAAATGCTTTTGTGCCGCGGCAATCACGCCACTGGACAACTCTATCGCATCAACCCGTACACCGTGCTGTGTGATTGAATGTGAGGTAAGTCCCATACCGAATCCAACAACGAGTGCTCGTTTCGGACGTGGGTGCAACAGCAACGGTAGGTGCGCAATGACGCGATGCGACGGAGAATCCCAACGCGAGGCGTCTGCCGCTTGATTTGTATCCACATAGAGACGGTAGACCCCTTCATCGTCTTTCAACGTCGTTACCGTTGCGTCCACCTCTTCGTTGTAATCAATGAGCGTGTCGCCGGGGCGTTGCGTTTTGAAAATAGTACTCTTGAGAAAGAGCGGTTGATTCACCGTAAGCAAGAGAACCACAGCCAACCCGGCATTGAGAACCGGCATTCCGACCCCTACTCCTTGTAGCAGCGATTTTCCTGTTTCAGCTCGCGACCCGCCTCTTAAAACAAGGAAACACCCGATGCCCGTGTTCAAGACTACCGTCAGCACGATACTCGGTCGGATGCCCAGAAGCGGAATTAGAATAAATCCTGCACAGAACGCGCCCAAAATGCTTCCCACCGTGTTGACCGCATAGACGTTTCCGATACTTCTGCCCAATTGGCGCGCACTGCCTGTGTAAATCTTTGTCACGAGTGGGAAACTCGCGCCCATTAAAAATGTCGGCAGACACATCACAAGAAAGCAGGAGAAGAACGCCCAGAATCTGCTCGCACCGAACGTCGATTGGAACGCTTGGCTCATCCCGTACAATTCCTCAAACGCCGGCATCAAGATAAGCGCGAATAGCCCGATACCGAGTTGGAGGGTGCCGAAAACTGCGATAGGTTGTTTAATCCGGTCGACCCAGCGCGAAAACACCATGCTCCCCAGGGCGATGCCGAACAGGAACGCCGCAAGCATCGTCGCAAAGGCGTAAGTTGTGCTCCCAAGGAAAAAAACCATGATACGGGTCCATAACACTTCATACGCCAAAGCACAGAATCCAGAGATGCCTATCGCCCATAATGCCAAATGGCTGTCAGTTGTCGGAAACCCTCGGCTTTCCGCATTTGGGTGGAAGGATGGAACGGTGGAAGGATCGGTATCTCCTCTTCCATCCCTCTCCTCTTCCATTTTAGTCTCTTGCTGACTGCTGGCTGCTGATTGCTGATTGCTGACATCTTCTGTTCCTGGTGCCTTTTGTGCTAACACTAATGCAACCGCTGCCACACCGAAATTAATAGCGATGCCGACACCGAGCGTCCATCGGATGCCCAACGCCTCGATCAGGAAAAACCCTGCCGCCACAGTTCCGACAACGGCACCGAAGGTGTTCAACGCATATAGGATTCCGATGTTCGTGCCGAGTTGTTCCAGTCTTTTTACAAAAAATCGGGTTAGCACTGGTAGTGTACCACCCATCAGTGTGGAGGGAATGAGTATGACCCCGAACGTCAACACGAACCGAATCAGTGAGAGGGTATAGAATTCTGATGTGACGTTGCGATGAATCAGCACGTAGATCGCACCGAGTACTGTTAAAATGAGGGGCCACACAAGGCAAAACGCACCGATACCGGCTTCCAGAAGCGCGTAGAGTCGCAGCGGAGACTGTGCGCTTTCGTCGATCTTCCTACCGAAGTAATAACTGCCGAGTGCGAGTCCTGCCATAAATGCTGTCAGAACGGTACTCGTTGCGAAAACAGTGCTCCCGAAAATGAGCGTAAGCTGTCGCATCCAGATGACTTGATAGATGAGTCCACTGGCACCGGAGAGGATAAAGATGAGCCAAACAATGGGCTTGGTGTATCGCATTTTGTTCTTTTAAACGCTGCTATGAGTGTCAGGTTTGTGATGCCTCTTCAAACAACCGTTCTGGGCTCCATATCTGTTCAGCGAGAAGTTGATAGAACTTCTGCCGCTTATCAAGATCTACTCTATTAAATTCTGGATGAGCTTGGAACGGCAGTCCACTTCTTTCGCGGAATTGGCGAAACCCGGGATTGTGTTCATAGGCAGATTCATGGAGGCTTTTTGCAAGTAAATTTTGTCCAGCATAATACATCTTCGCTGAATTCGTCAGTCCCACCAGCAATTATATGATACCTTAACCCGCCCCAGAATTCAAGTGGAATCCTCTAATTCCTTGTGTTCAATTATTGCGAATCCGTTTTATTCATTTACCAAGCGATAACCCATTCTGGGTTTCAGGATACTTAATTTCATTCGCCTTAACTCGGCAATAAATCGACTGAGTTCAATTGGATTGAGTTCTTTTTCAAGGGCATCCATACCCCGACGCATCACTTCTTCAAGTGAGAGTTCACCTTTCACTTTTGCGAATGCTTCGATTTCTTCAAGCGTTTTATCTTTCATAATTTTTTAGTCCTCAGCTCTATGTTTGTTGTGAGGGGACTTCTTGGACGACAGGGATGACGTAACTTCGGAGTGTCAAACTGTCTATTGCCTCTGTCTCTACGCGCGTTTCTGGCTCCGCTCGGTGATCAAAAACGACGTAGTATCCTTTGCTCACTTTTTCCGATTTGAGATACACGGCGAGTTGTACTTTGCCTGCTTTGTAGCGACGGTTCCCTTCCCAAATTTTTGTTTCAACGATGTATTTTTGCGCGTTGTGGAAGATAACGAGGTCCATCCTGCCGCGTCCGGTTTGCACTTCAAGGTACATGACTCCACGGATCAGACTTACGAACTGGTCGAGATATGCATAGAGGAGGTCTTGGCCGACATACTCTTTCGGTGTCTCTGGGACTTGGAGTATCCGAAACCCTACGCGTGCGATGAAATCTCGAAAGTTATCAAGGAGCATCTCCATATTAACCTGCCCCGTGGGCGTGAGGTAGTCGAGAAAATCGGTATCTTCAGGGAGGTAGTCTTTTTCTAACCCATTCACTATGGGTTTGAATGTTTGTAGGATGCAGTAGTGATAAATTGGGTTGACGATTTCACAACGGTCATCAGCCCCTCTTGCGATTACACCGTAAGTGGCGAGTTCGCTGATGAGTTCATGACGTAGACTAAAGCGGACACCTCTCTCGTAAGAGACGATTTCCATCAGGATGTTTTTAAAGCGCGGATCCCTACGAATATTCGTCACCAGATGTGTGAGATTAGTGTTATTTTCTTCAAGAATCTCTGCGTGTGCCTTTGAGAAATGCTCCATTGTAATCGGTTCGGTTTTCGGAATGTTCATATCTTCCGTAAGAATCTGCGCGAATCGGTTGACGAGGAACGGCTGTCCGGCAGTCTGTCTGTGAATATTCTCAACCACTTGGGGTGCGAAGGCTTGGCCGACTTCATCCGTATATTGCGTAAGGAGTTCGCCGACCTGCTCCAAGGTGAAGTTGGGCAAAGTGAACTCGTCTTGGATATTGAAGGGCGAGATAGAGCGGTCTAAATTGAGTTGCGCGATACTCTTAACGCCCACAACGCCAAGGCTATAGGGGCATTTACGCATAGAACGATGGACATAGATGTTACGGAGCGAACGAAGGAAACCCTTCACAGCATCGCGGGGGATACCATCAAACTCGTCAATGATGAGGACAAGTCTCTCATCTCCGAGAAAAGCCCCAAACTGCTGGAAGAACTCAAGCATTGCAACATGATCGGTTAACGTTGTGTTCTCCAAGAGTTGGCTTAAAGTTTCAGAAGGCACAATGCCGCGTTTCTCAAAGACGCGCTGAATCTCCTCGTAAATCCTTTTATAGAGTGAGGCATAAAAATTCGAGGCAGCATAGTCTTCATACACTTCAAAATTGAGTTCAATGGGGAAGTAGGTCTCTGCGGTATCGGAAGCAAGGGCATCAAGTGCCCATTGAAAAAACGTGGTTTTGCCTGTCTGTCGGGGGGCAAAGATAACGATATACCGTCCGAGTTTGACGCGTTTGATGAAATCAGCGAGCTCCGCGGCGCGTGAGACGACGTAATGCTCTTCAGGATTCACGGGTCCGTAGGTGCTAAATGTTCTCATTTTTCTTTTTCCCTCTTCTCCAATCGTTCGATGTACCGAAACGTCGTAGAGAAGATCATGTCCAGTGTGGCGATGTCGCGTCCCTCTAACGGAGCGCGGGAAAAGACCCGTCGCAGCGACTTCAGATACGTCTCCCATTCTCGGTTATACGGCGACATACCTACCTTATCCAGCAAACGGGTCACACGCCCGTAGAACTCTTCCAGGGCGTTCACTTCAGCATAATCAATCTCAGCGGGCGGGTACTCGTTCAGGCTTGCAGTGAAGACCTCATAAGCAAAGATTTGAACTGCCTGTGCCAAATTCAGAGAAGGGTTCTTTGTAGCCATCGGTACACTCGCAGTCAGCTGACAAAGACTTATCTGATCGGTGGATAAGCCGAAGTCTTCACGTCCAAATAGCAACGCGACCTGTTTATCCTGCGAAATTGTGGCGATCGTCTCTGCGGCTTCCCTTGCGGGGACAGGCTGCGGCAGACGGACATCACGGCGACGATGCGTTGTTCCTACCAAATACTGGATACCCTCAAGCGCGTCTTTCAGTTCGGGAACGATGTGGCAATTTTCGAGGATGTCTTTCGCACCATGTGCCATATACCATGCGGCATCGACATTTTGGAATGGCACCGGGTTCACCAGATAAAGTTGCGAGAGTCCCATTCCCTTTACAACTCTGGCGACAGAACCAATGTTCCCCGGTTCACGTGGTTCAAAGAGGATAACCCGGACATTAGCGAGGTTCTCCGGCACCGCAACAGGGACCGCACGGAAACTTCCGGTGGGTTGAATCGTTTTTGTGTCGGTGTTTGTTGACATATCAATAGGGTATCTGAAACCTTCCGAATTGTCAAGTGGAATTGCTTTAGAACGGCTGTGGACTTAACAACGCGCTTGCAATTTACTTCACTTTAAGGTATAATTAAAAAGGTTTAAATTGTGAAATTCGGATAATAACAAATCAAGGGGCATCGCTTGCAAGCTTATATCGTAAATAGCCCCGTATGTTCGTCTGTACTTGTATGGCTTGCAGGTTTTTAAAACTTGCTGTTAGGAGAAAGCCCTGTAACGGCACAATATTTTCAAAGGAATCTATTTATCCTATGTCAACTAAAGTAGGTATTAATGGTTTTGGTCGGATCGGTAGGAACGCTTTTCGAGCGGCATTGCAGAACTCCGCGTTGGATATGGACTTTGTGGCTATCAACGATTTGACAAGCCCTGAGACACTTGCACACCTTCTCCAATACGACTCCATCCACGGCATTTTGTCCGATGACATTGTTGCTACAGATAGTGGGTTGGTGGTAAACGGAAAAGAGATACGTGTTCTCGCTGAACGTGACCCCGGTAACCTACCGTGGGGTGAACTCGGTGTGGATGTTGTTATTGAGTCCACCGGTTTCTTTACAGAGCGTGAAGATGCCGAGAAACATATCACCGCTGGCGGTGCGAAAAAAGTGGTCATCTCCGCTCCGGCGAAGGGTGAGGACATCACGGTTGTGATCGGTGTTAATGACGATAAATATGATAAATCGGAACATCATGTTATCTCTAACGCTTCGTGTACGACGAACTGCCTTGCACCCGTCGCTAAGATCCTGCACGAAGAGTTTGGAATTGAAAGTGGTTTGATGACAACTGTCCATGCTTATACCGGCGACCAACGGGTTCACGACTTCCCGCACTCTGATATGCGCCGCGCACGTGCAGCAACACTCTCGATGATTCCGACGACAACCGGTGCCGCTGTCGCTGTTGGAAAGGTCCTACCAGAATTGAACGGCAAACTCGATGGATTCGCAATCCGTGTCCCGACACCGAACGTCTCCGTCGTAGATCTCACCGTCGATCTCAAGCAGAAACCGAGTGCTGAAGCGGTCAACGCATCACTGAAAGAAGCCGCAGAAGGTAGTTTGGATGGAATTCTTGGCTACTCTGAGCTCGACCTCGTTTCATCGGATTTCAACGGGAACAAACTCTCTTCCGTTCTTGATGCTCCTTTCACCAAAGTGATTGAAGATGGGTTGATTAAGGTCCTTTCATGGTATGATAACGAATGGGGCTATTCCAACCGCCTCGTCGAACTCACTGCGCAGGTTTTTTAACTATTAGAGGAATGGCTATCAGCACGGAAAACCCTTTGGGTTCCCTTTTAGTTGTCAGTTATGAGTTACAAAGTGTTAGGGCAACCACAAGAAATTGCCCCTACAACAATCATGTCCCTCTTTTAACTGATTGCTGACGACTGACGGCTACTAAAAATATGCGAACACCTATCATTGCGGGAAATTGGAAACTGAACAAAACCATTTCAGAGGCAGTCGCGCTCACAACGACGTTGAAGGCATTGGTGGCGGACGACACCGACGTTGGTGTCATCGTTGCACCACCGTTTACTGCGCTCTCCGCTGTCAGCGACGCCATAGCGGGTAGCAATATTCATCTTGCCGCCCAAGATGTTTATTGGGAGGATAGCGGTGCCTTTACCGGCGAAGTCTCTGCGCCAATGTTGAAAGATGCTGGATGTGATTACGTCATTATCGGGCATTCGGAACGGCGGCAGTACTTCGGTGAAACGAATGACAGCGTCAATCAAAAAGTGAAATCGGCGTTAGCACACAACTTAAAACCAATCATCTGTGTTGGTGAGCAACTTGAAGAACGGGAAGCCGGACAAACGGAAGCGGTGATCGAGAGCCACGTTACAGGTGGCGTTGCTGGCTTATCCGCCGCTGACCTTTCGTCCTGTGTCATCGCTTATGAACCGGTTTGGGCTATCGGCACTGGGAAAACCGCTACGCCTGCCCAAGCACAGGAGGTCCATAACTTCATTCGCGGTTTGCTAACAAAGGTTTACTCGGCGGAAGTCGCGTCGCAGATATGCATTCAATACGGTGGCAGTGTTAAACCGGAGAATGCAGCGGAACTCATGGCGCAGCCCGATGTGGACGGTGCGCTCGTTGGCGGTGCAAGTCTTGAGGCGGAATCGTTCGCACAAATCGTGAAAAACTCACAATAGGAGGAAACCATCAGATGGAAATTATTATCGGTTTCGTAGTATTTCTCTTCGTGCCGGTCTGCGTCGTCTTGACGCTGATTATTTTGTTACAGGACAGCAAGGGTGAAGGGCTTTCATCAAGCGCATTTGGTGGCGCGGAAATGCAGTCTGTTCTCGGAGGACGGGGTGCCGCGACCTTCCTTAGTAAACTGACGACATGGCTTGCTATCGGGTTCATGGTTATTTCGCTGTTCCTAATGCGTTTCTATGGCGAAAATGATGGTGGAGCACTCACGCCGATCGAAGGGGAAACAACGCAGGAAGCCACAACCGAACCTGTTGATACCACAGACGAAGGAAGCGTTGAAACGACTACAGGTGGAGACAGCGGAGACACTGTTGACGACTCATCGAAGACGGAACTCGACAGTGGTACTACTGACAGCACAGAATAATTTTTAATTTTACCTTGCGGGGAACTACGTGCGTTGAAACGCGTACATGTGTGTCAAATACCCGCCTGCGCCGTTGTTGCAGACTGCTGTCTTGGATAGAATGAAAAGCCGTAGCCCGTAATGAAATTGGGTTCTCCTTAAATGGCATAATTTTGCTTCGCAGCGAGAATGCTTTACATTTGGAGGGCGGATCTACGGAAAGGAACGTCAAACCTGAAACCGACCTGACCGAACCGCAAGGAAAATTAAAAAAACGCTTTCATGGACGGTACATCCACTCGTTGAGAGTTGGCGCAAATCCGTCTTATTAGGGATTTTTCTAACCCTTCTTTTAATCGGCATCTATTGGGGTTTCCAATCAATCTCGATTGCCCTGCTGTCCGCCACTTTTCTACTCGGATCGCTCTATAAATACTTTCTCCCGTTCCATCATCAGTGTGAAGCAGATAGACTTATCATCACAGGTTGCTGCTATAGATTGGAGCGATCTTGGGAGACATTTCGCAGTTTTTACGTTGACGCGAACGGCGTGCTGCTCAGCCCATTTGCGCATCCCACGCGCCTTGAAAACTTCCGTGGTGTTTACGTCCGATTCGGAAAACACTCCCCTAAGGAAGTTGTTGATTTTATCACCAGCAAAATTGCGTCAGAACCTTCTCCCTGAATTTCACAAAGGAACCACAGATGCAAAAGAAGACAAGATGGGGCATACTGGGTCCCGGCACTATTTCACAGAAGTTCGCCACCGGATTGAAAGCGGTTTCCGATGCAGAAATTACCGCTGTCGGCTCGCGTGACCTCCAAAGAGCCAACGCATTTGCGGATACGTTTAGTATCCCACACAGGCACGGGAATTATACCGACCTTGCGCACAACCCCGACGTAGATGTTATTTACGTGGCAACGCCACATCCCTTTCATAAAGAGGGTGCGATGCTCTGCCTGGAAGCAGGAAAGGCGGTTCTCTGTGAAAAGCCTCTCACTGTAAACGCCGAACAGGCTGAAGAGATGATCGCATGCGCACGAGAAAATAACCAATTCCTGATGGAAGCCATGTGGACCCGTTTTCTCCCCGTAATCGTTAAAGTTCGGGAATGGTTGGCTGACGGTGCCATCGGTGAACCGCGTCTATTAACAGCGGACAAAGGATCTCGCCAAACCTTGAGCACCGAGACCCTTGAAGGCAGGCTGTTCAACCCAGAACTCGGCGGTGGTGGACTCTTGGATGTCGGTGTCTACACGATCGCATTGGCGTATATGGTCTTTGGCGCGCCATCTATGATTACAAGTCTCGCACACATCGGGGAAACCAACGTGGATGAGCAAGCGTCTATCCTGTTAGGCTACGATGCTGGGCAAATAGCCAACCTATTCTGTGCTATTAGAACCGAGACTTTGAAGGAAGCACGCATCATCGGTACCAAGGGGTCGATACATATTCCCGAATTCTGGCAAGCCACTTCCGCAACGCTTATCCGGACCGGAAGATATCCCGTGCACATTGAAATACCGTTCAAAAGCAACGGCTTCGAAAACCAAGTGATCGAGGTTATCAATTGTCTCCGAGAAGGGAAACTTGAAAGCGATGTGATGCCGTTGAATGAATCCCTATCCATCATGAAAACGATGGATACGATTAGATTCCAATGGGGATTGAAGTATCCAGAGTTTAAGTCTGTTTTGCTACCCTCACAAGAAAAATAATAATATGTCTAAAACTTTGAAAGAAAGATTTTTAGAGGATGAAACCCGGTATTACCTATATCGACTTTGGACCGGCGGATCTGATGTTCGACATCGAGACGAAAGATCATCCGTTTCTCAAGTCAATCGACGACTGTCGCGAGTTTATACAGAGAGTTAGAAGGTGTTAATGTCCGTTTTTTTTGTTGATTTTGTCACAGGAGAGGATCATGATGAACGTTTCTGAATCAAATCATACACAGACGATTGAAACCGCGGATGACCTAAAAACCGCCGTCTCAGATGCTGTGAACACCCAAAGCGTCACAGATATTCACACACATCTCTTTAGTCCGCCGTTTGGTGAGTTGTTGCTGTGGGGTATTGATGAACTACTGACCTATCACTACCTCATCGCAGAAGTATTTCGCAAATCCGATGTCTCATACCAGCAATTTTGGGCGATGTCGAAAGCAGAACAAGCAGAACTGATTTGGCAGACACTGTTCATTGAGAACTCACCGTTGAGCGAGGCGTGCCGCGGTATTGTGACGACTTTAGATGCGTTAGGCTTGGATGTCGGTTCGCGAAACCTACAGGACTATCGCGACTACTTCGCAGATACGACCGTCGAAGCCTTTATCGACACTGTATTTGAGCGCGCCAAAGTTTCTAAGGTGGTGATGACGAACGACCCGTTTGATGCGGCAGAGGCACCAGTATGGCAGTCCGGCGACACTGGCGACACACGCTTTGAAGCGGCTCTGCGGATGGATGTGCTCATCAATACCTATGAAGAAGTCGGTTACGAACACCTCCGCGGTCTCGGCTACGATGTCGATCCGAATCTATCGACGGCTAAAACCTACAAAGAAGTCCGCCGATTTTTAGAGACTTGGATTCAACGGATGAACCCAAGATACATGGCGGTCTCTCTCCCACCCGATTTTCAGTACCCCAACGGCGGTGTTCTCGGACGGCTCTTTGACAACTGTATACTACCGATCTCCCGTGAATTTAACGTGCCCTTCGCACTCATGATTGGCGTGAAGCGTGCGGTCAACCCACAACTTCAGATGGCAGGTGATGGTAGCGGGAAAGCGGATTTGACGAGTCTGGAAGCACTGCTCCGTGAAAATCCTGATAATAAGTTCCTTGTTACGCTCCTGTCGCGCGAAAATCAGCATGAGTTGTGTGTAATTGGGCGGAAATTCAAGAATCTGATGATATTCGGATGCTGGTGGTTTATGAACAATCCGAGTGTCATTGAGGAAATTACACGGGAGCGGATTGAATTGCTCGGTTTGAGCATTATTCCGCAACACTCCGATGCGCGAATTTTGGATCAACTCGTTTATAAATGGAAACACTCACGACAGATTATCGCGGAGGTCTTGGTAGAAAAATACCAAACGCTCCTTGATGTCGGGTGGGCGTTGACTTCGGCAGAGATTGAACGGGATGTCAATAACCTGTTCGGTGGGAACTTTGATCGGTTCTTAAACGGGAACTAAGCTTGCCTACGCGTTAACAGCAACAAGGTGTTCCGCTGCATTTTGGGCAGCCCTCTGCGTAGATTTTCGCGGCATCCTCAAGAGAGATACCGAGCAGGCTTGCTAATGTAGCGAGCCATGCGAAAACATCGGCGAATTCCTCGCGCAACCGTGCCATATCCTGTGGCTGTTTGCGGATCTCTTTTGCCAGCTCACCGACCTCTTCAACGAACCATGTGAAGGTTAACGGCACTCCGCGCTCAGCATCGCGCGTGTAGTAGATATCTTCAATCTGTTTCTGAAACGCTTCAATTGTCATTTTTTAAATTTATGTGCTCCTGTCTACTGCGTCCGTTGCTTTGCAGCAGGAATGCAAGTTTCCGGTTAATTCTGTACGGGGTTTGGGAACGCGGGTAGTCCATGGAAAATAAAAAGTGATGCAAGCCTGCAACAATGGTGCAGGCGACTCTTGCGCGAAAACCGTCATCAAACCAACCCTTCATTGACCGCCTTGCGAATCATTGAAAAGCCGTTGGCAATCAACCGAAACGGACAATTCATGTGTGCCACTTCCAAACATAATGCCCTTCAGCGGTGTTACATCCGAGTAATCTCGTCCCCACGCAATTGTTATATGCTGATCTGTCGGTATCTGGTTATTTGTTGGATCGAAATCCACCCAACCCAACTGTGGGAGATAGACGGAAAACCATGCATGAGATGCATCGGCACCCTCTAAGGGTTCCTGGTCCGGCGGTGGATCGGTTTCAATATACCCACTGACATAACGCGCAGCAAGCCCGAGTGCTCGTAAACACCCAATGCCGAGATGCGCAAAATCTTGACAGACGCCTCGACGATGCTGTATTACATCAGCCAATGGTGTCGCGATTGTTGTGAAATTTGGGTCATAAGTAAAGTCGGCGTAGAGGCGCGTGGTTAAATCTTCAACCGCTTCCAGTAGCGGTCGTCCTTTGGAGAACGATCTCTCAGTATACGTCTGGAGTTCAGGCATCATCGGAATCATTGGGGAGTCGAGAACGTATTGCCGTATCTCCAGCAGCTTCGGATCCAGATCCGTTTGTAGTCGCTGACGTACCTCTTCCCAAGCCAAATGTTCGGCGAAATCCAGTTGCCTCTCTCTGCCTTTGACCTGCACATGACTCGTAACTGTAACAGTAAGTTCCCTATGGGGTTGCTGGATCGTGAAGTAATAGACGGTGTTTCCAAAAAAGTCCTGACGTTCTCGGCACGCCCCAGGTTCCGGATCAACAACGAATTGGCTTTTGCTACAATGCTGATGCACAAAATTTCGGGGTGTCAAGCGTGCTTCGTTGTAACAGAGGTTCACCGAGTCGCTGTAACTGTATTCAGTTTTGTGAACAATTTTATAATTCATCAGTTAAACGGTTTGGAAACCCAATCCTTTAGGTTTGGAAGGATGGAAGATTGAGTGCCTATCCTTCCAAGCTTTTCTTCGCCTCTTTCCGACTGCTGATAACTCTTCTAAAAAAGTTGTTGAGGTCCTTGGACGTGACTGAAGTAAGTCTGGGTCAGGACATCGGAAATAGCGATCAGTATCTGCGCAAGCCGAACCAAAAGCTTTTCTAATCCTCTACGTTGTGTTGTATGCTCCGAGCGTTCTGAGAGGTCCACTGTATTAGAAAGTTGCAACTGCGTGAGTGCCTCCAAAATGAGTTGTTCCTCTTCGCTGAGCCGATAGCCGAGTCTCTCTCTCGGAAGGGCACCGATCTGTTCCTCAAGTCGTTTTAACTGATACAGGAGTGAACGCGGATTGTGTTCGTCGAGAAGTAGCAACTCAAGAACAGTTGGAAAATGGAGGGCTACTCGATATCGACTGCGGTAAGTGATTAAACTTTCAGCCGCGGCGAGGACAGATTCAAGTAGAAGACGCTCGATCCAGTCATCTTGCACTGCGACGAGGCTTGAACGGCAAAGCATAATGAGAAGCAAGGCGCGTTCAATACGCCGCCCCATATCCAAGCTGATCCAGCCGATCGTTTGCGTCATGCTCTCCGCGTAAAGCCCGCTTAATGCTGAAAGGAAAATCATAAGCTGATCGAGTGAAGCTAATTCTGTCTCTTGTAAGGTGAGATCCGTCAATATTTGTGCATCTGTACTCCCATCTCCGTGGACATTCTTGTCGAGTGTGGCGCATAAATCCTCAATGTTGTTCATCACACGCCACGTATCGGTGGACCAGCGGTCTCGAACTGCATACGCCGCGCTGAGGAGTGCCTGTAGTGTAGACACAAGACTCCCAGTGTTCTCTGTGTCCCGCATGATCGAAAGGAGTTCACTTTCCAACGATTGTTCATCCATGTTGACAAAGCCAGGGTGAGACGACCTCAAACCGGTGAGAGAGTCGAGCATACTACGGAGATATGCAAGTTCAGAAACTTCCCTCGCGTCCTCACCAACGATCTCCGTGAAAACGGTGGACGGTGGCACCTCGCCTAAAGTGGAAGTCTCCAATCCCATCTTGCCCATCTTGACTTTATCCAACATGATTCGGAGGAGACGTGCTTGTCCCTCTGCGCGTTCCGCATAGCGACCAACCCAAAATAGATTTTCAGCCGCCCGACTCGACAATCCAGCAGGATGTGTAGAAGCAGGACCCCGTACCTCGCTGATACGCCGTTGCCATAAACTGACATGCGGCTCGGGTTCAGACGCAAGCACCCAGGTGTCCTTACTCACACCACCATCCTGAATCGAGATCGTCAATTCACCCCTTTCGCCTGCACAACGCGTGAGCCCGCCCGGCATCACTGCGTAGCCATGCTTCTCCGCAAACAGGAAAGAACGCAGGATTGCGCTGCGCGGTTCAAGTTTTCCATCAATCAGTGAAGGTGTTGTCGAAAGGTGGACGTGTTCCTGTCCGACGTATAGGTGTGGGTTCGCATTAATCTGGCTACGGAGCGCGTCGAGTTCCGCCTTGCTAAGTTGAGTCCCAAACACCGAACGCTCGCCCGGTTGACGATGAATGGTTTTAATAACCAACGCCTCAAGGTTCGCCAGCACATATTCATGTTGCTTCGGTTCCCCACACCACCACGTTGCAACAGAAGGAAGACGAAGGTCTTCGCCCATCAACCGTTTTGAGATGCCAGGTAGGAATGGCATCAAGCCTGGATTCTCTAAAACACCACTGCCCGGTGGATTTATCACGACCACATTTCCCTGTCGAATTACCTCCAGTAAGCCTGCAACACCAAGCCGAGAATCTTGGCGAAGTTCCAATGGATCGCAGAAAATATCATCAACTCGGCGGAGAATAATATCGACGGGACGTAGCCCGTCAAGCGATTTCAGCCAAACACGTCCATCCCATACCGTCAAATCGTCACCTTGGACTAAGGTATAGCCAAGATAATTTGCGAGATAGGCATGCTCAAAGTAAGTTTCGTTGAGTGGACCAGGGGTGAGTACGACGACGTGTGGATTGTCTATTTGATGCGATGCAATGCGGACAGCACTTTCGAGTTGGTATTGCAGATCCGCTACACTGTTTTGAAGGGCACGGAAGAAAAAGGAGAGTCGGTGAACGCCGACTTCGCCAAAGAGATGCGGCAGTGCTCGCGCAAGTACGGTGCGGTTTTCGAGCGCGTAACCTGCTCCCGATGGTGCTTGTGCCCGATCACTGAGTATCCACATTTTGCCGTCCGAGCCGCGCGCCAAGTCTGCGGCATAATTCAACAGGAACGGGAATCCGGACGGAGCAAACCCGACACACGCACGTAAAAATCCTGCATGGGCATAGACCACTTCTGGTGGTATCACACCATCTTTGATTAAGGTGCGTTCCCCATAGAGATCCATCAAGATTAGATTTAGCAGCTCCGCACGCTGTGTAAGTCCTTCGGAGATAGTTTGCCAGTCAGTATTCGAGATAATAAATGGAATGGGATCGAGTTCCCATGGACGATGCTTCTGCCGTTCTCCGTGCAAAACGTAAGTAACACCATTCTCACGGAGCAGACGTCGCACCTCTTCGTCGCGGGATGCCATCTCTGCAAGCCCTAAAGTATCGAGTGCTCGCATAAAGGCGTGCCAGTGCGGATTGACCTGACCATCTGGATTCAGCATCTCATCAATTTGTCCACCCGGAACGTCGCTTGCATGTCCATAGGGCACGTTCGCGGACTTATGGGCGTTATAATTGTCGCCTATCACCTTCCAATTTTCCATTTGACAAACACCTAAAAATGTGGTATAATTCTACTAACACTCTGGACACCACTCTGACCCTGCACACTTGTGCAGGCGGTGTCCGCTACTGTCAGAGGTAGTCAAAAAGTGGTGAGTGTGATACCACTCTAAAAACATATACTGGGCAGTTCACGCGTAATTGAGCGAAAGCTTGTATCGGGGCGGAGGTGAAATCCCGCACGTTGTATTGCTGCCCCTTTTTCAACTTTTCTCTCCTTTTGGAGAGGGGCAGGCGGGGATAGCCATGAAAGTTTCCGCATGATGTGCCTAAAGGGGTTTTTTCACCTTTTAGGTAATCGCCTGCTGGTGGAGACAACGTAAGACGGTTGGCTCTCTGAGAAAACCGCAAATGTCTACGAAGCCGAAGCCCCAACCTTTAGGTAGTGGGTGCTATCACGAATGAGGACTCCGCATCTGGCACCAAGTCAAGAATCCCTACGGAGATCCAATGTATACGGATATTCGGCATTCGTCTCTTCCGGTGGGACACTTGTCGGACCCAACGGATTCCCTTCCGGATAAAACTGTCCTGTTGATGCCGAAGCCGGAGAAGGTCGCATAACGCCGGGTGTGTGTCCATCCGCCCCAAATCGACTCACACGTCGGGATTCCGCCTCGTAAGCGTTGACTGGGAAAGTGTCGTAGTGTCGCCCACCCGGATGGGATACGTGATAGGTGCAACCTCCGATGGCGCGCCCGTTCCACGTATCAATGATGTCAAAGACGAGCGGTGAGTGTATACCGATAGTTGGATGCAATGCTGATGGGGGTTGCCACGCTCGATAACGTACGCCACCAACATATTCCCCATGTGTGCCAGTATTATGGAGAATTAAACGGCGTCCGTTGCATGTTACAATGTATCGGGAGTCTGTCAATCCGCATATCTTTACCTGAAGCCGTTCAACAGACGAATCAACAAAACGTGATGTCCCTGTCCGGGCAACTTCCTCACCAAGCACATGCCACGGTTCAATTGCCGTCCTCAATTCGATTTCAATATCTCCGACGTTTACAGTGCCTAACTTCGGAAAACGGAATTCAAAAAATGGATCCAACCACGCCATCTCAAACGGATAGCCCGCTTCTTGAAATTCGGTGACGACTTCCTGTATATCAGCCCGCACGTAGTGATGCAACATGAATCGATCGTGCAACTCTGTCCCCCAACGCACCAGTTTGCCCTTGTAAGGGGTCTTCCAAAATTTGGCGATTAATGCGCGCACCAGCAGCATCTGTACAATGCTCATTTGTGCATGTGGTGGCATCTCAAAAGCCCGAAGTTCAAGTAGTCCGAGCCTTCCACTTGCTGAATCGGGCGAATAAAGTTTATCTATACAAAATTCCGCACGATGCGTATTTCCGGTGAGGTCCACCATGAGGTGTCTCAGCAACCTGTCTACCAACCAAGGTGGAGCGTCTTCCGCATTGCCAGACGCAGAGGTCGTTTCTACGGGAGGCATCTGTTCAAAAGCGACCTCAAGTTCATAGAGGTGTTCATCACGTCCCTCATCTACACGAGGTGCCTGACTCGTCGGTCCGATAAACGTACCGGAAAAGAGATAAGACAAGCCGGGATGATGTTGCCAATACGTGATGAGACTTCGCAGTAAATGTGGCTGTCGTAGGAATGGACTGTCCGCTGGCGTAGCACCGCCGATCACAATATGGTTGCCGCCACCAGTTCCCGTGTGCCTACCATCTAACATGAACTTCTCAGCCCCAAGCCCTGCTAACCGTGCTTGTTCGTAGAGCGTCGTGGTATTCTGTACCACTTCATCCCAATTCTTTGCTGGATGGATGTTCACCTCAATCACGCCCGGATCGGGTGTCACATCTAAGGATTCAATTCGGGAATCATGTGGGACCTCATACCCTTCAAGAATCACCGGCATGTTCAGTGCTTCGGCAGTCGCTTCAATTGCCTCAAGGAGCCGCAGATAATGCTCTACATGCGTCAAAGGGGGCATAAAAATGTGCAATCGTCCGTCACGCGGCTCAAGGCACAGAGCAGTCCGAAAAATTGTTTGTGTTTCTCTACTTTCTGCTGTAGATGTTGCTTCTGCGTTTTCTGCCCCTAACGCCGGTAAACTTTCCTCGCGGGGTTCAAGCGGATCGCGCTCGTAAACTATTTCCCGTTCTTCCGACGGCTCCCACTGTAAAGACTCCAAGGGTAGACGCAACCCGATAGATGAATCACCAGGGATTAAGCACATGCGTCCACCCCTAAAATGCCATGAACAACTCTCCCAAGCATCACCTACGAGATCCCAGCGTAGCGGTAGCGCGTAGCCGATCGGTTCCCCAAGCGTTTCATCCTGTAGGAGTTGCCCAAGTCGGTGTCGTTCGGAAGCTTCCTTGAAATCAAATTCGAGCGGATCCACATTGATAGGAAGTCTATCTTCCGTCCAAAGAAAGAAGAGTGCGTCTTCGTAAGCAGGCACGATCAGGTCCGGTGAGAGTCCCAAGCGTTTGACGAGGTATTGCATGAATCTTTCGGCATCTTGGACACTGAAGCCGTAGTCTTTATGCGGTTCAGCGAGAAGTTTATCGTTTCGCCAAATAGGCACCCCATCTTTTCGCCAAAAACACCCGAACTTCCAACGCGGTAGTGGTTCGCCGGGGTACCACTTGCCTTGTCCGTAATAGAGTGCACCATCGGATCCGAAACTATCGCGCAAACGCCGTAAAAGTCCTGCCGCCAACTCCCTTTTCCTCGGACTGTCTGCTTCAGTATCCCATTCTGCACTTTCCGTATCGTCAACGGATACGAAAGTCGGTTCCCCGCCCATTGTCAACCGAATGTCGTTCTGAATTATATCTGCATCGACCTGCTGTCCAAGGGTATTAATGTCAGCCCACTGTGTTTCTGTGTAAGGTTTCGTCACCCGCGGGTCTTCGTGGACGCGCTGAACGGTATTGCTATAGGTAAATTCTGTTTCGCAGGGATCTGTATAGCCGGTGACAGGTGCGGCACTTACCGGGTCCGGTACACACGCCAACGGAATATGCCCTTCTCCGGCAAATAAGCCGGACGTAGGATCCAACCCTATCCAGCCCGCACCGGGGGCATAAACCTCACACCAAGCATGTAAATCGGTAAAGTCTTGGGAGGGACCAGCGGGTCCGTCTACAGGTTTTTGATCGGCGACGAGTTGAACGAGGTATCCGGAAACGAAACGAGTCGCTAAACCGAGATGGCGCAAAACCTGAACGAGTAACCAACCTGTATCTCGGCATGAGCCTATTCGCGTTGCTAAAGTTTGCTCACAAGATTGGACACCCGGTTCCATCCGAATCGTGTATTTTATATCTTTCCACAGGCGTTGGTTAATGTCAACGAGAAAGTCGTTCGTTTCCTGCTTCGTCCGAGGAATACCTTCCAGCCACTTCATTAGCAGGGGACCCTTCTCTCTGACTTCAAGGAAGGGGGCTAATTCCTCTTTGAGCTGCGCTTCGTAAGTGAATGGATAGTGTTCAGCACTCGTTTCAACGAAAAAATCGAACGGATTGATGATAGTCATATCTGCAACGAGATCAACTTCAACCGACAAAGCGCGTGTAGGTTCGAGAAAAACAACACGCGCCTGATAATTGCCGAACGGATCCTGCTGCCAGTTAATAAAATGATTCCCTGGCTCAATTCTAAGTGAATACGCTTCAATCGGGGTGCGGCAGTGGACCGCAGGTCTCAGTCGAAACACATGTGGAGACAGGTTGACGAGCCGGTCATAGCGATATAGAGATTTGTGGTTGATTGCTACACGGATTGCCATTTTTTAATTATACCTTGCGGAGTAACAACGTAGATTCTGTCTTTGGCGTGGTTTCCTTAGATCCGTCTGCGCCGCTGTTGCAGGCTACAGGTTCCGTAAAAACACACTGTTAAGCTTCGCTGTTCGTAGATTCTCCATTGACGGGTCGCAAAGCGAAAAACGTCTTATGGATATCATCGCCGACTAAGTTCAGTTTCGTTTGAAAGGCGTCAAGAAACTCGTGCAAACCCGTCGCGAGAATCTGTTTAACTTGGGCATACGCAAATTCAGCATGAAGTTGCCCTAAACGCTGCTCTGCCGGATTCGAGAACGTCTCTGATGGTGTGCCGGAGATGGCGTGCAGGGACTCCTCTGCCTTGGAGAGACAGTAAAGCACGGAGCGCGGGAATTCACGGTCTAAAAGTAGGAACGCGACGACATCGTCTGGTAAGATGAGTCCATACGTCCGACGATACATCTCGAAACCACTGGCAGAATGCAACAGGGCACCCCACTGAATATCGTCAAATGGCGTGTTCACATCCCAGATAGATGGCAATAAAATAAAGTATTTGACATCGACGATTCTTGATGTTTTATCGGCGCGTTCGATAAGGCGTCCCAACTGGCTGAAATGCCAACCTTCGCTGTGTGACATGATATTATCTGTCAATCCCATGAAGAGGTGCGACGCGAGTTTGATGTCCCTAAAGAATTCATGCGGTTCAGCCATCGCCCACTGTTCGGACGTGTTCGTCACCAGTAAGTAGGCATCATTTAACTGCTCCCACATCTCCGATGAGATGTTTTCACGTATTGACCGGGCGTTTTCACGTCCAGCCCGCAGACAAGAGACAATTGAATTCGGGTTTTCAGCGTCGAATGCCAGGAACCGAATAACCTCTTCACGTGATGCCTCACCGTATCTTTCGGCGAATACTTCGTCATCGCCTGTCGTGGCAACCAAGGGTTCCCACTGCGCCTGCATATCTGCCGGCGCATCAAGAATCAGTTGTAAATTAACATCCACAAAACGGGCAACGCTTTCGGCGCGTTCTATATAGCGGCTCATCCAGTAAATTGATTCTGCAACGCGACTCAGCATAACATCCTCCTACGCCGGATTCGATAAGACCCAAGTATCCTTGCTACCCCCACCTTGGGACGAGTTGACGACCAATGAACCCTTTTTGAGTGCGACCCGTGTTAATCCACCCGGAAGCACATAGATATCTTCGCCGTAAAGGATGAATGGACGCAAGTCAACATGTCGTCCTTCAAAATGGTCATCAATCAGCACCGGTACCCGTGAGAGTGAGAGCGTCGGTTGGGCGATGTAGTTGCGTGGGTTGTCTTTGATGCGGTGTGCAAATTCCTCACGCTCTGCTTTAGTTGAATGCGGACCGATCAGCATCCCGTAGCCGCCAGACTGGTTCGCTTCCTTCACGACGAGTTCATCGAGATGTTCCAGGACGTATTTTCGATCCGTATCTTCCCAGCACATATAGGTGGGGACGTTTGGGACGATAATGTCTTCGCCAAGGTAGTACTTGATAATTTCTGGCACGAACGAACAGACAACTTTATCGTCGGCGACGCAAGTCCCAGGGGCATTGACCAAAGCAACCCTTCCTGCTTTGTAAACGTCCATTAAACCCGGAACGCCCAACATCGATTCAGGTTGAAACACCGTTGGGTCGAGGAAGTCGTCGTTAATGCGGCGGTAGATGACATCAACACGCTCAAAACCTTTCGTCGTTCGCGCATGCACGAAGCCGTCCATTACGACAAGGTCACGCCCCTCAACGAGTTCAACCCCCATCTGTTGTGCAAGGAAGGAGTGTTCAAAGTAGGCGGAGTTGTAAATGCCGGGCGTAAGCAGGGCAACTTCTGGAGATAGCACTTTGTCAGTCACAAGGTACCGAAGCATATTCAAGAGTTGGCTCGGATAATCTTCCACTGGCTGAATCTGTGACATCCCAAAAAGTTGTGGAAAAGTCCGTTTCATTAACTGTCGATTTTCCACGACGTAAGAAACACCCGATGGGCATCCGAGATTGTCTTCTAACACATAGACTTGTCCGTCGCCATCACGCACCAAGTCCGTTCCGGTGATGTGACACCAAACGCCGCGCGGCGGATCCAAACCAATGCATGGCTGCAGGTAGCGTTCCGATGAAAGCACAACGTCTGCCGGAACAATGCCGTCTTTGAGAATCTTCTGATCGTGGTAAACATCATCAATGAATAGATTCAGCGCGTGGATGCGCTGTTTGAGCCCGCGCTCTATCCATTCCCATTCATTGGCATCAATGATTCGTGGGATGAGATCGAACGGAAAAATCTTCTCGACGCCCTGCTCATCGGCGTAGACATTGAATGTGATGCCCATTCGGAGTAATGCGTATTCAGCGGCAATTTGACGGCGATTTAACTCGCCTTCAGGAAAACTCTCAATGCGTTCCACCAGCATCTGAACAGCAGAGCGGGCACTCCCGTCTGGCGCGAACATCTCATCATAGAATCCATCAGTGTTGTATCCATCAAATCCTGTCATTGCAATGAGCCTCCCTACCTCATGCTGTCGGGAATTCAGTGATTCTACAGCGCGGATGAAAAAATAATAAAGGCTACGGTTTGCGGATCGCGTAAAGCCTATATTCAGGTGTGATGCAATACTTATGCCAATTTACACAAAAGATTGATAATTTATTTTAACGTATGCGTGAGCCAACCCGTTTCGGACGTTGTCCGGGGATGAAAACACAGGCGAGACTCCGCTTGTTGAGTGCTAATTTTTTAGGCAATATGGTTGGTGACTGTTTAATTATGAGGCACTGAGTGATTTGTGTGTTGTGGGCACGGAAGTATATTTGAAATTTATAATGCCATACCCAGAAAGCAGAGTCAAGCAAAAACTTAGAGGGATTTTCGGTTTTCGTGGATAGAACAAAAAAAGGTTGATGAGATAGGGGCAGGGAGCTATCTCTACCGGGGTTCATTCGGACACCGTGTTTTTACCGAATGCAGATAGTTCATAGCGAAACCCAACACTTCCACGAAATAAATTCGCTTATGATGAAGTGTTGGGTTTCATCCCGATGGCTCGGTAAGTTAATGCTACATTTAGTTGTGCTGTTCAGTAAGGGTTTGGAAAGATTCCCATGCGTCGCCTGCTGCTGCCGCTTGACGTTCCAATTCAGTGCACCATCCGGCGACCTTTCCAGATTTAATCTGTCTGATGTCAAATCCGGCGTACCGGTCTTCAAGCGTATCTCCGAGTTTCTGGGTTTCTGCCCACCGATCCCATGCCGTCTGCATGAACTTGTGCGGTAGAGCATCTCGGATAGCGGGATCGAGTTGCCAAGCGTTTCGAGCGTCTGCAGTTGAAGGCTCGTCGGTGAATTCACCCGACCATTTCGACCAGCCGATCGACAAAGTGTTACGCTCGCGCTCAGGCACGGTGTGTCCTGTGTGGATGTTGTTGCCATTACGAATAAGTGCCTCGCCTGGCTTGAGCCGGATAGCGACCTGACCGGGTAACGGATCGACCTTGTTCCAACTCGGTGTGTGTGGGACCCCCTGATCCTTCATCGCTTGTGGGAGTAGCACGTCGTGCTCAAATGGGGTGCGCCATCGGTGGTGGCTCCCCGGAATGAGTTCATGGCATTCGTCGTCTGTGAGTGCCAAAAACATGCTCACGCCGTTCCGTTCGGTGATTCGTTTCTCGTTACTCTCTTGAATTTCTTTCCAACGGATCCGTTCTACTTCTTCGGAGTAATCTTCGGGGGTATCTCCGCGGATTTCTCGCTGTGAGAAGTAACCTGCGCCGTCGCCCCACCACGTCACGTCTCTGTGCCAACTGGGTCCATTCTGGTTCCTGCGAGGATTTGCCCACAGCAACATCCCACTAAACGTCAGGTCCTCAGGTTGGAGTCCGTGACACCAAGAGGCAACAAAGTCCAAAAAATCCGAAGAGCCGTGGAATTCGGAAAAACTCGATTCCCCGAAAGCGGGATGGATAAGTCCTCGGATTGCCCACGGTTCATCTTCGGCTGCGCGGTGGACGTAACCCTTCGAGGAGTCGATTATATCGTAGCAGTGTTCGGGGGCACACGCATCGGTAACGCGACATCCGGCTTCTCGAAGAATGGGAATCCAAGGATTATCAACAAAGTCGTTGATGATGACAAAACCGTGCTCCTTCAGGTACGCCAATCTTTCAGGCGTAGCACCCGGAGCCGAAAGTTCAGGTTCGAAATCTGCAAACGCTGTCGCGCGGTAGGTCTCTTTCGCTGGTGCTTCATTCGTGCTCATTTTTTTCCCTCCTGTTAGACAGTGACTTTGAACCAATACGCTATTTTAGCACACTTCACGTATTTCCCCAAACTTTAGTGGGTAGTACTTGCTAATTTCACATGAAGATACACCTTTCGGCAGCATCTGTCAAGAAAAAAACGGGTTTGACTTTTCCATCAAGTATGTTATTATTTCCATAGCGGTTCAAAAGGTTACCGCCGCTCCCGAAAACTAAGAAACAGGAGATGAAAATGAGTACAGAATCAACGCCGCAGAATCGGCGTTTTAAACTAAGTCCGGATGAACTTTCATACTGGAACGAGAACGGTTACCTCGTTCGCTTGAACGTATTCACTCCCGAAGAAAACGACGCTTTCCGTCAAGTCGCTGAAGACATTGTAGACAGGAAACGTCCATTTCCAACCGTACACATTGATCAGAATGCACTCGTCAGAGATGGGAAAATAGAGCAGCAAGGCATCTATGCGATGCACAAAATCCATTTTCCGAGTTGCTACGACTCAGAATTTCTCACACGTGTGCGTGATCCCCGCCTCACCGATCCACTTGTCGATTTACTCGGTCCGGATATTCTCGGTATCAACACGCTGTTTATCTGGAAAGCACCGAAGATCGGTCTCGGTTTTCCGTGGCATCAAGACAAATTTTACTTTCGCACTCGGTTTAATACAGAGACAACTGTTGGAACATGGACGGCTATCGATCCAGCAGACAAAGAAAACGGTTGCCTCTATGTGATTCCGGGTAGCCATAAACGGGATATTTTTCAACACGACGCTCTTGAAGGCTCACAACAGCAGGAATTCAAAATGGCACAAGGTGTTCGCGACGAAGACGGTGT
The DNA here is from genome assembly GCA_965232545.1 of Candidatus Poribacteria bacterium. GTDB lineage: Bacteria > Poribacteria > WGA-4E > WGA-4E > WGA-3G > WGA-3G. Next base: position 2,946,323 of record OZ246979.1, on the reverse strand, counting down.
AGCGGTGGAAGTCCCGCCCGGTGCGGTCATCTGGTTCCACAGTCATCTTCTGCATAAGAGCATGGACAATCACAGTCTGCGATTCCGCCGGAGTTTCGTCGCCCATTACCTCAGTGCACAAGCGGAATGGGTAAAGCCTAAACCGACCGGGGGGTCCGCCGTCATGTGGATTCGCGGCAAAACCTATCCGGGTAAAGTCCAAGAAGTCGAACAGGATGTCCTACCGATCCCTGAATCTTAGGAAATATTAATGAACACAGAATTAGCATTACAAGACCGACGTTTTGGCTTAAGCCCAGATGAGTTGGCATATTGGAACGAGAACGGTTACCTCGTCCGCTTGAACGTATTCACCCCGGAAGAGAATGGTGTCCTGCGCCAAGTTGCTGAAAACGTTGTGAGCAACAAACGTCCATTTCCAGCCACGAACGTTAATCAAAACGCACTCGTCAGAGACGGGAAAATAGAAGAGCAAGGCATCTATGCGATGCACAAGATTCATCATCCGAGTTGTTACTGCCCGGAATTCCTCGCACGTGTGCGTGATCCCCGTCTCACCGATCCGCTCGTTGATATCCTCGGTCCTGACCTCCTCGGCATCAATAATCTGTTTATCTGGAAAGCACCGAAGATCGGTCTCGGTTTCCCGTGGCATCAAGATAAGTTTTACTTTCGCAATCGGTTTAATACCGAAACGACTGTCGGAACATGGACGGCTATCGACGCAGCGGATAGAGAAAACGGTTGCCTCTATGTCATTCCCGGAAGCCATAAATGGGATATTTTTGAGCATGACGACCTTGAAGGCTCACAACAACGGGAGTTCAAGTTGGCGCGCGGTGCCCGCGACGAGGATGGTGTTGCAGTCGAGGTGCCACCGGGTGCGGTTATTTGGTTCCATAGCCATCTCCTTCATAAGAGCACGGATAATCAGAGCCTGCGGTTCCGGCGGAGTTATGTTGTCCACTACCTCAGTGCGCAAGCAGAGGGGGCACATCCTGCAGCACCCAATAGTAGGCGAAGGCAACCCGTCATGTGGATTCGCGGTAAGACCTTCCGTGATAAAGTTCACGAAGTCGAACGCGATGTACTCCCAATCCCCGAGTCCGCTTGACATTTAACACCAAAGGAGCACGCAATGATAACTGCTTGGAAATCACCTGTGATGATATTGATGGTTCTGTTGTGCGGTACTGGCATAAGTGTAGCGGATGTGTTGGAAGATGCGCTCGTTGGCGTATGGCTTTTCGACGAGAACCAAGGCGGGACAGCGGAAGATGCCTCTGGAAACGGTCATGAGGGCGATATTCAGGGCGCGAAATGGGTTCAGGGCAAAATAGGAATGGCACTCGAATTCAACGGTGATGGTAATATCGTAGAAATCCCACATCACGCCGATTTCGATCTCACCGAATACACAATATCGGCGTGGATTAAAACGGAACCCACCGGCCTCTGGCAAACCGTGATAGGAAAGGAACCTGTCGCTGGGAACCCCAGGAATTATGGGATCTTCGTTGCGGGTAATACGAAGCTGCTCGGCGTGAACTACACCACTGCCGGTGCATGGAAGACCGCCTTTAGCAAGACGGTCGCTGCCGATGGGAAATGGCATCACGTTGCTGCTACCTTTGATGGCACGTTCCTTCGGGCGTATTTTGATGGTGTGATGGAGGGCGAAACCAAGACCGAAATCCCGCCGGATCACAACACGGAACCCGTCCGAATCGGACGCTGGGGAAATCCGAGAGGCGATTTCTGGTCGGGTGTACTTGATGAGGTCGCAATGTTCAATCAGGCACTTACCGAAGACGAGATCCGAGACATCACGATGAATATGCGAGATGCATTAGCGGTCGATGCATTAGGTAAACTCGCGGGAACATGGGGAACACTCAAGCAGGGAATAACTGAAAGGCAATAACCTGAAAATTCTTGTCCTCTTCGGCTTCGTAGAGGTTAGTTTCGTGATTGAAATTAGTGGACGTAGGGTTTTCTAGTCTTTACTGTTGCTGCCAGTGTGGAATAAGGCTCCCCTTCGTCATTAGAGAGATTCTGTAGCCCTTCCTTGACGACTCGTTCACCTAAGCAGAATTTTAGTGATTTTTCAACACTCTGAATATCGCCCAGTTCCAATGCCTCCGTCAGATCTAGCTGCACCTGCTTAAGCCAGTCCATGAAACTCGCTTTTCGGATCGGATATTCCTGCCATTTAGCTGCGAAGTTTTCAAATGGGTTCACCGGATTGCGTATGAGAGTTACACCATTATTATAATATTCAATATAGTGTAGCATTTGTGTTAAAATCTTCAGTAGCGTTTGTTGAAGATCACCCTCGTTATTGTAGGCATGCGCCGCAAGCGTCGTGATAATGATAGAGGATGGTTTAGCCTTTTCGTCATAGGCAGATTGATTCTTATCGAACCAAATGTCGCGGTGCCGTTTCAGAATCTGAATGGATCGCTGAAGTGGGGTTTTCACTTTATACTCGGGTAAGTTGTCAACTTGCTTTTGGGCTAGAGACTTTCGGATCGCGCCAACCCTTTTTCTCATGCGGCTTCGGAACCATTCTGCATACCCTTTTGGATTACTACGGGACCAGTCAGGAGCAACCTGTGAGTAATTAGTGTGAGTATTGTCCGTAATTGCAATAGCAAAATCCGACCAGTTAGAAGGTGAGTAACCCTTCGATTCAAGGAATAGTTTGAACGGTTCAGCGTCTGGGATTGCAAGCAAGATATCCACATAGAACTGAGCACCGTTGGCGTACTTCAGGGTCCAACAACGTTGAGTCTCTTCCGGTAAAGAACACAGGTTCGTAGCACGAGCGTAAGCCTTGATTTCGTAACCAACTAAATCTTTTAGTTTCTCTTGGCTTAACTCAGTTTTCTGGAGACTCAACTCACTGACAAGGTCCAGATCATATTCTTTCTGACCAGAAATAGGTTTTGCAAATGTACCGAGCAAAAAAGACCCCTGTGGATAAATTTCAGGCGTATAGCAAGCAACTATAGATTCGTCCCGTTCCAGCCACGCGCCGAGCGATTCGTAAAACTTTACAACTTGTGTATAGTGGCTTTCAGAGATGTCTAATGCGTCGGCTATGGCCTCAAGCAGCGGACTGGCTTGCGCGGGGTAGGTAAGTGTAGGAAATTCTTCTGTCCCGCTTTCAAGCCTCTCACGGACAACTTTGTCTACTGCACGTTCAATCTGTCGCCTTGTCAATTTTCCGCGTTTGGGTGGATATTTAATTGTTCTTTGTGGTGCCATGTGAATTGTCCCCCTAAATTACATTTCAATAGGTTACCCGCTATTCATCTCCATCCATCTCGCAATCACTGCAGCATAATCGTTAAAAATCAGATCTTCAACATCTAATCGAAGTTCCTCAGCAGTTTGAGGCAATTCCGCCATAAAAGTTTGGTAACGTCTCCAAATAATACCGCCGCCAGGAATCGCTTGCCTGTCCGATGCAATGCGGAGCCAATTCCGGACGACTTTCACAATCGTTTCAACTTCGTTGTTATGTGCCTGAACGTCCTGTCCAGCAATATCCGAGATAAACTGTTGATACCTATACGGTGCCTTATCTAGGACGAGACACTTTTTCCTTTTCTGATCGGTTACTCCGAACTTCTTTGCACCCAGGAAAATACCCAATTCCAAAGGCATATTAAATCGTGGAAACCCCGAATTTTGGTCTAATTCCGTTCTGGATATATCGTGAATTCCATAACGGCAATCCGCAATGATGGCGTAAATTTTATCGATGCGGACCTGACTTGCATCTTCTTCCTCAAGGGCACACCGGGCAATGAAACCGCAATCATGGACCGTGAACACCATTGCATCAAACAATGGTTTATACGCTGGATCAAAGGGACAATTGATAAAAACATTATCGGTATAGTGAGTTGATCTCATGGTCTCCTACGGTTGCGTTGAATTCTGGACAGATTTTCGCGACGTGAAATTATGCGACCTTTAAAAAATTATGCCATAAATCCATCCGGATATCAAGGCGTTTTTACGACCATTTCATGGGCATCCAGTTTTCCATACTTTAGCCGTTGTGTAGGACTTAACAAAATCTCAAGACCCTATAAAAACCTACAATGTTCTTTTGATTTGTGCCTGACTTCCTGCTTCAACGTCCACTGCCTCTCAACGAGGTCTGACACGGACTCCACAGGCGTTTTACGTCTCCTCGCAACTCGTGGCGACGGTTTGAAGGTCAAGTGGGACAGAGGTTTATCGCAGCGTTGAGGTCTCGGTCGCATTCAAAGCCACATTCGGAGCAGTGATAGGTGCGTTGAGAAAGCAGCAAATCTGCTTTCTTGTGTCCGCAAGTGCTACAGGTCTTGGAACTCGCGAAGAATTGCGGTGCTTCGGTTATCGGTATCCCACGCCTGTCAGCTTTGTATTTGAGTTTAGACAGAAAGCCCCCAAGTGCTGAGTCGGATAACGCCTTTGATAGTTTCCTATTCTTAAGCATGTTGGTAACCTTGAGCGTCTCAATACCGATAGCACGTGCCTTGTGGACAATCCGTATCGTCGCTTGGTGGTGAGCATCTTCACGTATATTCGCGATCCGTGCATGAACTGCAGATAAGCGTTTTTTCTGCTTATACCAGTTTTGGCTGCCTTTCTGCTTACGTGCGAACTTCCGATTTTCGCGTGCTAACTTCCGCTCATATCGCCTTAGCGGGCGTGGATTATCGTAGGTAGTGCCATCTGAACAGGTAGCAAGCGTGTTGATACCTACGTCTATACCTATCGGTGGCTTATCGTCGAACAGGAGTGGCTGGTACTTATAGTTGTTGCTATCGAGGCGTCTGACGGTGATAGAGGCGTACCACTTGTCGTTATGTTTGGAAACAACCACTTTTGTGATTTCGCCAGAATATCGGAGTTCTTCACGCATGCGTATCCAGCCTATCTTTGGAAGGTTGACACGTTTTTTACAGACGTCAACAGTTCCTTCGCCATTATCTGCTTGGTAAGAGCATTTACCAGATCGGTTCTTATAGACGGGGAACTTGTTTTGTCCTTTTTTCCAACGTGTTACAGCGTCTCCAAGATTGTGGATAGCATTCTTAGACGCATTCTGTGAGAGGTCAGAACACCAGTGAAACTTATCGTATTTGACGGCGTTAAACTCACGCTTGATGTCAACATGACTTCGCCATTCGTCTTGGTCTAAACCGACTTTGAAAGACGACAAAGCAAAGTTGAAGGCAACACGGGCATAGCCACAATGTTGAGATATTTGTGTGGCTTGCTTGTTATTCGGATTCAGCTCTATTTGCTGTGTTCTCAAATTCATTGGGCTCTCACGTATCACGCTTTTACCGCTTATCACAGTCGGTCGGCGAGGAGGCTGCACAAGCGTGCAGGTGATAAGTCCTCGCCACGTGATATAAGTAGTATAGCACTTTCTCAAAGTATTGTCAAGAAAAAAACGATACAACTTTAGATTCTAACTGGTTCTTATAGGTTTTAGTAGGAAATACCGAACTGCAACTTACCCCGTAGGGACGGCATGTTTATAGAAAACGTTCCATCACCTCTTCGTAGCCTGTTTTCCATTCAACCAGTAACCGCGATAAGTCACATCTACGCAATTCATGAATCTCAAATGGTTTGCCTCCAAGCACTTTGTAGCGATGTTCCAATGCTGCAAAACCGTAGTTGATGTTTCGCATATTCCAATGTAGCCAGGTATGACTTTGATGCCTCTTCGCGTAATCGTAGAATTCTTCAAGCATCTTCTTTTCCAGTTCATCGTAGTGAGTGTCAATTTCTCCGATTGAGGCTTTTTTACTGCGTTCGGCGATCTGATGGATTGAGAAGGACTCCGTTTGACCAGTTGCTAAGTTTTGGACAGCAATTGACGTGATTCTTGACGACGATCCGTCAGGAAGGTCATAGAAACTTTCACATGAATAGTGGATAACAACGATGTTCCTGCGATTACAACTAATGTTAGTTAATTGCTTTTTTGCCTCGCGGTGCAGACGGATCCTTTCAGACGCTTTGCTCATAGACATTTCACCTCAGATCCACATGTGGGGGATAATATGAAATTAAACAGATTCAGGATACTTTTCTCTTGGGTTTTCTTTCCACCGCGGACCTACTCGTCAACATACCAACTTGGAAAAGGGATGCCCTTCAACTTAAGTTTCGCCAGTTCCGCGTCAAGGTCGCACTTAGACTTCTTTCCGCCGTGGATGCTCGGTTCAGCACAGAGCATCTCACGCAAAGTCTGCATGGCTGTGAGGACACCGAGATCCTTGATGCCAAGCATCCCCATTAGCAGATATGCATCTAAGTCTTGTCGGACAGGGTCGTGAGCGCATTCGTTGAACGGGAGCATGCGTTTGTACTTTAACTCCTCGAAAATCACTTCAGCGTTTTCTAAGGCTTTTTCAGAAAGCTTACGGACATCCAATGTAGGCAAATTACTTAATGCTGTGAGTCTTAGTTTCCCGCGCCCAGCATTTTGTTTCCCGCTATGTAACCAGTGACACAACAACCCTAAGGTTGAGTTACACCAGAGTGTCCACGGAATTTCATACCGTGGATTTTCAAATGCCACGTTTGTTATTAAAGTTGGACCGATACTCGGCTTTTCAGTGAAAAGTGCTGCCACTGAATTAGAATTAAACCTTAATGCCATGTTGTAGTGCGTTCTGCTGTTTTGATCTGATCGCTTTTGCACGGCAGCTTCGGCGTTCGGAAACGGTATCGCGCGTGAATCAGGGAGCACAATCATTGACCGCTGGACTTCACTGTTTGCATTCCAAACGCAAGGATATCCGTAGTCGTCAGGTCGATAACTGTCCTCTTTACGAAACACGCCTCTGACTTCAGCTAACCCCAGAGTGGCAATATCCGCAACACGACACATTGGAATCTTAACAACCGTTCCTTGTAGTTCCTGCATTGGGAGTTCCAATCTACTTTCTCTCAGACGGTGAGCAGACTGGAGTAGTGCCATTGATTTGACGCGTGTTGCAACCCAGCCTTCACCGTGAGGTAATGGACAATCAAGCATATATCCGAGAATCTCCTCACCCACCTGTATCGGATCTCCACTGCTTGGTGTGTCCTCTAAGTGGTGCGTTCCGTTACTGCGAACGACACGGTTTACAATCTCGACAGCCTCAAGTAGACTCTGCGGACGTTGATTTAGGCATACAAACTTGCCACGTCCTGTCCTATTTCCTTTACCTTTTGTTGCTACGATGATGCACTCCGCCATGTCCGTATCAGCAGAGAAGGCACAATCTAACCCTTTCGCTTCTGCAATCGTTATTACAACCAGATCACGGTATCCCGTTGCCCACATGTCCCGTAATTTCTGCGTCGTTGGTGAAGCAAGAACAGTAGCCGGTAAGATGAACCCCATGGTGCCGTTAGGCTTAAGCATTCTGTCTGCTAGTTCCACAAAGTAGGCACTAAGTCCAGCTTGTCCATCAGTAACCCGCGTCTCCTTTTTATTCAGGGCTACTTGCATTGCCTTAGTATACTTTTTAGGACGATCACTCCCTTGAAACGGAGATTTGGCCCCGTCTATACCTGCGGGATCAGCCCCTGGCTTGGTAAACGGGGGATTCTGGATGACGATGTCGAATTGTTTATATGGAAATGCTCGTTGGAGGTCAACTATCACGTTCCCTTCACCTCCAACCTGTTCTGCTTCCGGCCCCATTGTTGGCAGCAAAAGTGTGCTGTGTAGCAATTCAAGTGATCCGACTGCGTAAGTTTCGTTGTCCAGTTTACCATAAGGAGCAGTGAGGACGCGTGTGTCTCTCAGTTTTATATCGGGGTATCTGCTTGCGAGAACTGCCGCCGTTAAATGTGTAGCATTGGGCATGACATCCGCACCACCAACATTCTCCTCAATCATCTTTTGGTGAATATCTCTGCCGTTTCCACCTTGCTGTTCGTATAAAGATAAGATGCGTTGGTAAACACCATTGAGGAGCGTGCCTGTCCCACAAGCGAAGTCCGCCACTTTCGGGAATTTGCCTTCGGGTAGTTTCGGCAGCACGAGGGTTGACAGTAGCACTGCGCTTTCCGGTAGTGTATAATTTGCCTTAACGTATTTCCTATCGGTAATGAGTTTTTGGAAAACTATACCCGAAAGTTCATGGATCTGCGCGATACCTGTATCAACGAGGTCTTTGGCTGCTTCACAAAGAAGGGTTAAGATCGGCTTGACTAACCTGTCATCGGTGGCGAGTGCCTCAACGAGATTACGGGCATCCTCAAAGATCGGACGGTAGTTAACCTTGAGGATAGTGTTCCAATCAGCGATAACATCAGCATAGTCGATCGTAGGCAGAAGTTGACGGAGTGAGCGAACGGATTCCATCTCGGCTTTGCCAGCGAGTGAACTCTGGAAGACGAAGGCATCGGTGATAATCAGTGCTGCCATACGAAGGGTTTGTATATTGAGTTTTCCTTCTTCGTCATCTTTGTCTTTAGAAAAAACCTCTTGGTGAAGAATCGTTTCAATTTTCACACCGATAGCGCGATGATCAACGATTGCATCCTCAAGTAGATAGGCTGCCCTGTCAATGCTGTGTTCCATATCTTCTGCTGCCTGCTCCAGTTGAGAGTTAGGCATTGCACCGACGTGTAACGCATTCGCAATGTCTGTAACTGTACCAGTTGCCCATCCATTTTTTGGGAAGTGCCCAACGGTATCTCCGAGGGTATTGATGAGTTTATACTGCAAGTCGTCTGCTGCTCGGAGTTGTGGATTAATGTCCCGTCCCGACATCGTCTTAAAACGGTCAGGATACAGGATTGCCATGACATTGTTCAGGGTTTTTCTGGAGGTATGGTATTCTGCTTCGAGTTCATAGACGAGTCGTGTTTCGGCTTGTTTGATGAGGTTTTTGGCGTTGGTGGTGGTAGCGAATTTGGCTTCTATACCGATGGGTTCACGTCCCCGCTCGACCACGAGTGCATCAAGTTCACTGTTGCCGCGGATGAAGGCGTTGACTTCCGTTTCAAGTTCCCATCCGTGGCGCATATTTCGTAGGATGTTCACCAATTCATTTGTGATTGTTGTTTCGCGTCGATTCGGCATGATATTTCCTGTAAATATTTATTACGACCAAGTCATTTTTCCAGAAAGAAACAATGTGAATATGGTATCAGTATAACATCTCAACTCTACTGAAAGCAAGTAAAAGTAGGATATAGTAAACCATATCTATGTTGTTTCAAGGCTATTTATGATAGATTTTGAAATTACTTGGAGGTTGTAAATCGGCGAGATTAGGAACCTTGCCTACTAAGGGAGGAAGGGCTATTTGTTTTTTTAATTCACTGTAAATGCCCTGACGTTATTTTAGTATTTCGATCAGCGGCAGTTGGGACTGTACCCATCGGTTGTGGTAGGACATCGGCATATGCTTGTTGTCATTCTTTGGTGCTTTACTTCCGTTTTTCACAGCGGCGGCACCCCTTTATTCCAACGAGGCAGATTGACCATTACAAGATCAACATCAGGTAAATGTTCCGCCAATTTCGGCTTAAAGACGACTCCAAGAAACTTCTCTATCCCTTTTTGTATCTTTTCTGGTCCAATTGTAGATAAGGTAGAGCCCCACGTGACATACAATCGTGCAGGTTTATGAGCCTGAATTTCAGGGTCTTTGAGATCCGCTGCCAATTTGTCTTTGATAATTCCGCTTCCGACTTTAAGGACCGTGCGATTGTTGTCAGTTCCGGTCCAGATAATATAGACCCCACTGATACCGGCACTATAGTCGCCGAGACGTGCCTCAAGACGGCCATCGTTTAAGAGTTTTTCATTGAATGGGCACCAGAGGGAGTTCTTGATACATTTTTGCCAATGAACGGTTATCATCGTCATAATATCGGATCTCCTCCTATTTTCTTTTCTGGAAGCGATTGTTCAGTTCTCGGATAGCGACCTTTTAGTAGGCAAATTCTTTTCCCACACCAATCATTTTAATCATAAAGGGTCAAGTAATCAAGATATGTGCCTAAGTTATAACGTGAAATATATGATTAAGGGTACAGTTTTCTTAGCGAGGTAGCGAGGTAAGGAAGAACCCATCTGTAGGTTCTTCTAAAGCCCTCGCTGGCAAAAAGTACGCCCATTATAAAAGAAAAAATCTTACCAGTGAAAGGTGATTACTGCGCGGGTTGATCTGGAGGTTGGGGTTGGGAATCGAATCCATAGATGCGGCGCATAGTCGGGCTGGCGCGCTCGATGACCTCTGGCTTGAGGTGATGCACGAAATCGAACATCGGTTTAACAAAGGAGCGACAACAGAAACAGATGAGCGCGATGCGTTGCTGATCAGTTCTGTTAGCACCCGCGGAGTGCCAGATTGCGCCGTTGAAGAGAAACACGGAGCCTTTCGGTGCGGAGAGCCGAACCTCATCGGGATGGTGGGTAGTCCCCGGAGGCGGCTTCACCCGCTGAAGATGGATACCCGGCACATGACGAGTGCCACCGTTCTCCGGTGTGAAATCGTCGAGCAACCAAAGACTGTTGGCGACCAGCGGAAAACTCGGTAGCGGCTCCGGCATCGACCCAAGCACGCTATCAACGTGGTAACCACCATCCGGCGCGCCCGGATCAATGATATTGGAAGTGAGCGTGCTGAGCGTATAGTCGGGACCGAGAAGATGTTCAAAGAAGGGCATCACTTTAGGGCGCGCAACAAGACTCTCGTACATCTGTCCCTTGTTGACTAACCAACGGACATGCTGACCATACCCGTCGGTATGTTGGCGCGCCAATCCGTTCTGCTTCTCCTCTTCCGCCAAGCGGAGTATATCGGCTCTGTAGACCTCAATCTCCTCATCCGAAAGCACGTCTGGGATGACGATGCATCCCTGTTCATTCAACTGTTTCTTCTCCGCCTCGGTGATACCCATTTTGCACTCTCCTTGATGAGGTTACATGCTGTAGGGGCAGGTCTTGTGCCTGCCCACGCATTACTTATGCCGCAAAGGGTTTCAGACACTCCTCATAGACGTTGAAACGTTCGCCTTCATGTTCTTCAGCATCGACAAGTTTCAGCCAAAGCGCACTATCCTTCTTTTCACCACTCAATTGTCGACGGCTGCCGAGATTTGATGGATCCGGTCCGCTCCAAACGACTTCGCCACCTTGCATATAGATGAAATTGTTACGATAGCGGTCAATCAAGTCTTTCTGGTTTTCGAGGTAAACCAGTCCTTGTTCACACGTCGTTCGTCGCCAGTTAGCAACCGTCTCTGTGGTGTCTGTTTCGACAGAATCAAACTCCGCCAACGGTGCCTTGACTTCGCTCTCCCAATCGATCTCATCCAAATTGACAGTGCCGTATCCACGCTGCGCTGCGATGAGGATATGATTCCGATCGCGCTTGAAGGGCGGTGTAGGCCAATCTGACTGCGGATCGTGTCCCATCAGGTGCATACCAACAGTGTCGGTGGAGATTGGATGATCCCCCGCGATGAGTGCGTTACAGATTCTGCCGACGCCACCCCATTCGCGTCCCCATTGTCCCGTCAACGCATCTATGATGTTGAGGCACGGCTTCGTGATGAGTGCCAGATCCGGGAGTACATAGGAGAGTCGGATGAGATGATGGTAATAACTGCGTGTCCTGCCTTCTGGAAGCAGCATCGGTGGCAACCCGAACAGATTTTTGGTGCACAAGGTGATGCCCATGAAGGCGTGGTTTTTCATCTTCGCGACAGAGACGACTGCATCCGCATCGTCAAAACAAGAACTCAACGTATAACGATCGAACATTGAACCACCACCGGGGACATCGTAGGCTTTGAAGGGCGGCAGGTTGGAATCGACGAACTGCACGTCGAATTCTTTTAAGTGATGTTCGTAGTTGAAACCGGGCGGCATCCGATGTCCATGGGTATACGGATTCGTGTCGGTAGCGACCAGTTCCGCTGTGGTGTGTTCCTTGATTAATCGCAACACCGCACGACACACCGCATCGTCTACCAATTCTCGGCGGCGACCCTCAAAGTAGATAATGCGTTCAGCCGGTTTCATCATATTAAACTTCATGACCACCTTCTTGGCGGTCTCAATTGGTTTCCAAGCACGGGTGAGCGGATCAGTGATACGGCGGAGTGTTTGATAAATCTCCTCCTCCGTTGCGCGATAATCACAGTGCGCCGCTCTAACTTTGAATTGTTTCTCTGGCATGGCGTGACTCCATTTACGGACGTGAATTTTCAAAATAATAGCATGCTATCAGAAAAATGTCAAATTTCTACATATTGGCAGTCGGTTATCAGCACGGGTTGCTTCGCAACCCTTCAACAGTCGGTATGTGACATGCGAGGTATTGATAATCTATATAGACTCTTCTTGCTGACGGCTGACAGTTTCCCATGACTGACTACTATTTTGCTAACGCAGTAACCGACGCATCACCTTATTAGAGGCTGTTCGTGGCAACGCATCCATTATAACGACATCGTGAATCCTGAACAGCGGGTTGAGATGTTCAGAGAGAGCAACTTGCAGCACATCATGAATCTCCGGTTTTGTTGATTCCTCAGATTCCGATGCTGCCTGCACGGTATAAATGACGAGTCGGCTGGGACCGCCGTCTTCCGGTGAGACAGCAACCGCTGCTGTCTCCTGTATCCCATCAACACCGTTAAGCACTTCTTCAATCGCTGCGGAACTCACCTTGATACCGCTCAGGTTCATCGTATCATCGACGCGTCCGTGAATGCGGTAATAACCTTCCGCTAACCGTTCGAGTGCATCGCCGTGGCGGCGTAGATTCGGTCGCGGTGTCCCTGCAAAGTAGACTTCATCGTGGTCAGCGTTGAGTAGGCTCGTGGAGAGACCAAAGGAGGGTGGGAGGATAAAGACTTCACCGTTGTCAGAGGAGTTTCCATGGTCATCATAAAGTCGGAAATCTAAACCGAGTGCTGCCGTTGTAAAGGTCGAAGGCGCAGCGGGTTGCACTCGCGTGCCGGTGACGTAACCGCCCCCGATTTCGGTGCCGCCGCAATATTCTATCACGGGTTTATATCCCGCCAAGGACATGAGGTAAAGCATCTCCTCTGGATTGGAGCATTCACCCGTTGAACTGAAGGCTCGGATTGCGTGCCAGTCCAGCCCGTGCATACACCCAGTATTCTTCCACGCTCGGACGAGCGTAGGGACGACACCGAGCATGCTGACTTTCGCGTTCTGGACAAAAACACCGAAGTCGCGCCCTGTCGGAGACCCACCATCATATAGGGCGATAGCGGCTTTGTTGATGAGGCTGGCGTAGATGAGCCACGGTCCCATCATCCAACCGAGGTTTGTGTACCATGCCAACACATCGTTGGCGTGGATGTCGTGGTGTAAATAGGCGTCTGCCGCGCACTTGATCGGGGTGGTATGTGTCCAAGGGATCGCCTTCGGTTCGCCAGTGGTTCCCGAGGAAAAGAGGATATTGGTATGGGCATCAGGGTGGCACGAAACGGCGGTAAAGGTTTCCGTATCATTGAGAAAGTCATCCCAGGTCATATCGCCTTCGCGTTGGGTCCGTGCGACTTCCTCACCGCCCTCACATGAACAAATAATCGCTTTCGGTGCGTTTGCGGCGATCACTTTCTCATACAGCGGGAGGCGTTTACTTGCCCTATTGATATAATCCTGTGTAAAGATTGCTTTGGCATTACCGATACGGAGACGGGTGGCTATTTCGTCGGGTGCGAAACTATCAGCAATACCGACAACAACACAACCCGCTTTAACAATCCCCAGATAGATGGCGACAGATTCAGCACTCATCGGCAGGTCGACTGCCACAGCGTCGCCTTGTCTCATACCGATTTCAACAAGTCCGTTCGCGACGCGATTGGTGAGCGACTCCAGTTCCTGATAGGTGAATGTTTCCAGATCCTTATCGTTTTCTCGTTGGGCAACAATCGCAATAGCGTCAGGCGGTGCGCTGAAGCAGCTCTCAACGATGTTGAGTTCACGTAGATTTGTTACGATGCCTGTTGCGTCTCGTTGTGGCTCGGTGGTTGTAGATGCCGTCTTAATCCCCAATGCGCCAAACATCATCTGCCAATACGTGTCCCGATTCCTCACCGACCACGCGTGAAACTCAGGATAGGTTTTGATATTCAATTCCCTCATTAGACGGGTGATATTTGCTTCGGTGATGTCTTCGTCGGTAGGAAACCAAGCAGGCGGCGGTCCGTATGTTGCGCGATCAAAGTCGGCATAGACCGTATCATAAAGCAATTGGTGGAGTGCAAATGGGTGGTGTGGGGTGAGAATGTAGCGTAAAATTTCATACCAACAGGCAGTCGGAGAGTGCGTCTCCAATATCCGATTGACGGTTTCTACGATCTCTGATGCTTCTGCTTTGCCCAATCCGCAAGCGATGAGTTGTTCAACAGTCAGCATGAGACGGGTTTCCTCTTTTAGACGCTACGGGTCGTTTGAAGGTCGGCATTGGTTTCAAATTCAACGAATCTATAAATCTGACGTAAGGAGAGTTCTGCTCCAATTGAAATGAGTGGCAACACATTTTCAAGCGCGCTAAATTCGCTGAGTACCCATTGCTTCCCTTGACGGAGATAATGCTCAACGTGAACCTGATCCTGTGAAATCAGGATGTATTCTTGTAACGATTCTAATTGCCGATAGCGTATGAATTTCTCGCCTCGGTCATAGTTTGCAGTTGAATCAGAAAGCACTTCAATAACGACTTGGGGGTTGATGAGTGTATCGAAAGCGTCATCCTCAGAGCGAGGTTCATTACAGACAACCGTGACATCTGGATAGAAGTAGGAGGCTCCCGCACCAATGCCGACGCGCATATCACCGGTAAAAACTCTACATCCGCCTTCTGTGAGTTGATTATAGAGTTGAGTTACGGTGTTCACTGTGATAAGGTTGTGCGCGAGGCTAGCTCCGGACATCGCGATTATCTCACCGCTCAGATATTCGCTTTTGAGTGTCGCCTTCCGTTCGGCTGCGATGTATTCCTCGGGGGTTAAGTAGGTTTGGGCTGCAACAGATGACATACAAGCCTCCTATACTATGTGTGCTTAGGATAGGGTTCAATAGCTTAGAGTATAGCATATTATCAGGAAAATTGCAACCGTTCTGTGAACATGAAAAAAGGCGAGGTTAAGAAACCTCGCTAGCGAAAAGTGAGAGCGTCGCAACTGGGAAATAGCTCCTATTGAGGGGATGGCGTGTCTGTGCTATTCCGGTGCTAAGACACGTAACCGGTTAACAACCTTTACGACCTCATCGGCGACAACGTCAATCTCTTCCGCTGTGTTATAGCGTCCCAAACCAAAACGGACAGTTGTCAACGCCAGTTCATTCGGAACCCCCATCGCAACCAAGACGTGTGATGCCTTCACCGATTCAGAATCACACGCTGACCCGGTGGAAACCGCAACACTCTTAAGCCCCATCAGTAAGGCATGGCTCTGCACACCCGCAAAACAGAGATTCAGATTACCTGGTAGCCGCTGTTCAGGGTGTCCATTGAGATGAATGTTACCCAAACACGCGTTCAACTTCTGATGGAGTGAGTCCCGTAAGGTTGAAACACAGCTTTTTCCCGTCTCCATATAGTTTTTAGCGAGTTCACACGCCGCTCCTAAGCCAACAATCCCGGCGACGTTTAAAGTGCCGGGACGAACCCCATCTTCCTGCCCACCGCCATAGAAAAGCGAATATGGTCGAGCAACATTTTGACGGATGTAAAGCGCACCGATCCCCTTTGGTCCATAAATCTTGTGCGCCGTCAGGGATGCGAGATCGACACCGAGCCTCTCCATATCCGATGGCAACTGTCCGATGCCTTGCACCGCATCCGAATGGAAGGGAACACAGTGTTTGGCAGCAATAGAGGCAATATCGGCAATCGGGTTTATCGTGCCGACCTCGTTGTTCGCATACATGAAACTCATCAGGATAGTTCTCGGCGTAATGGCGGCTTCCACATCGTCAGGACTCACCCTCCCATATTTGTCTACTGGAAGATACGTGGTTTCAAATCCCTCTGTCGCCAAGGCGTGGCATGTATCGAGGATTGCGTGATGCTCCGTCGTGCTTGTGATGATGTGGTTCCCCTGCTCTCTACAGGCGTAGGCGATCCCCCTAACAGCAAGATTGTCCGATTCGGTCGCACCGCTGGTAAAGATAATTTCCTCTCCTGAGCAACCGAGCAGTTCAGCGACCTGCTGACGCGCCTTGTCCACAGCGTCCTTCGCCGTAACACCGAGTGGATGCATGCTGGCAGCATTCCCAAAGTGCGTGGTGAGATAAGGCATCATCGCCGCTAACACTTCGGGTGCAATTGGCGTTGTCGCATGGTTGTCCATGTAGATGATGTTCTTCATGAAGGTGTTCCTTTTGTGCGGAGGAATAGTGGACGGCACGCGTCTACTAATTTTAAAGCCGTTCGCGGAACATGTCAATCATGCCATCAGGTGGGTCGAAGGGCAATTCAACGACGGTGTTCGTCAAACCGCTATAGTAAATTCCTAACAACAGGTTGAATTCAGCGAGGGATTGCTTCAGATGTGTTGGATGCTCCTGAGTTTCATCATCGAGCCACGCAAAGACTGCGTCTGTGAGTCCACCTTGAGCAATAACATCCTGTGCGCCGTAGTTGAGGTCGCCGCCTTCATATCCGCTTCCCGGTAGATTCCGCTCCCAACTCTCAAACCGCCAGTGGACGAACCCTTTTTCACCAAAGACACAGACGCGCTTATGCCGATTATTTCCTGTATCGGGCAGTACGCGTGGTGCCATCTCCGGGCCGAATGCGACTGAGACTTGCACACCGTTTGCGTAGGTCACAAGTGCCGTAGCATTGGCGGGCGAAGGTTGCGCTGAATCGAGCTGTTCTGCACCGGAGATTTGTCCTTGGACCTTCACAGGTCGTGAGTTATCGATATAGGAGGACACGAGTTGCAAGACGTGTGGTGCTTGATCGACGGGTGGATTGCGTGCGCTTGCCTCAATGAATTTAATTGCACCGATTTTACCTTCTGCGACATCACGCTTGAGAGCAAGATTCTGGGGATGGAAATTGAGTTGGGTGTTAACAACGAACTTCGTTTTGGTGCGTTGGGCAAGTTCGGAAATCTGTCGCCAGTCTTCGCTCTCCACAGCAATCGGCTTTTCAACGATCGCTGCAGGCACACCGTGTTCAGAGGCTTGGTTCATCAACGGGTAGCGTATGCGTGCGTTGCTCCCGCGCAGCACGGGAGCGGTAACAATGTGCAGGAGATCAGGTTTCTCCTTTGAAAGCATCTCATCGAGGTCGGTATAGCGAGAATCAATCCCAAATTCGTCCCCGAAATCGTTGAGTAAGTCTTCCTGCATGTCGCAAATGGCGGCAAGTTTTCCACCCTTGACATATTCGTAGGCGCGAGCATGCCCGCGAGCACGTCCTCGACACCCTAAAATGGCACTTTTATACATTGTATCTTCTCCTTTTAATTATGAATCCGGATACTGCATTATAGGTCGAGTACAGTTTTAAAGCAACGCTTTTCGCAAAATTCTGGTTTAAAGAAGAATGGAAATGTGGTATAATGTTTTGCAAAAGTAGAAACACAGGGCGGGAGGAAAAGATGCAACGTTATCTTTGCATTTTCATAGCATTCTGTGGAGTCGTGCTCATTTCAGGATGCCAATCCAAAGCGCTGCAGATGCTGATCGAACCGCAGGAACTATATAACTACGCTGTCACGGAAGGGGTCACCTGCACTTCATCAGAAATGATAGATGGCGATGCGGAAACAAGGGGATACGCCGACGGACGGTGGATTCACCTGAACTTGCCAACACAAAAGGCTATTCATCGAATCACCATCCACGGGACTAATATTATAAACGCCATGATATACGAGAAGCTGGAAGGCGAAGGACGTTGGCGCGCACTTATGCAGATTCAGAACAACGAGAGTCCGATCATTAAAATGCGTGTCAGTGGTGTTGTGACGGATGCAATCCGTATCTACATCACCGCTACTACGGATGATAAAAAGAAAGCCAGTCAGTATGATCCGAGACGTGGCGTAATCGTACCACAAATGGCGTTGGGTAGAGCCTTCATACACGAACTTGAGGTCTACGGACTCGTCTCAAAGGGAAACAGTAGTGAATAATTAAAAAATCAAACTACATAGATTGAAACGAAATGGAAAGTGGGTTTAAGAAAATCGTTGCCTTTGCCAGATCACTGTGCCTTAACCACAAGGAACAATTAAAAAATGAAACGTCTGATTTTTGAAGATATATACAGTTGGGGGGTCTTTAGCCGGGACCGACAGATAGACTTTAATGGACATTTATGGGTGCGTCCCGACGGAAATATCCTGATAGATCCGGTGCCAATGTCTGACGATGACCGAGAACACCTGAAAGCACTTGGCGGCGCGAAGTCGATCATTCTAACCAACGCCGATCATGAACGCGAAGCAACTGTCTTTCAGGAGTGGACGGGTGCCGACGTAATTGTACATGAAGCCGATGCGGACGCGCTGAATATCACACCGACCCGAACGGTTCAGGACAGTGAAACGATTGTTCCGGGTTTACACGCCATTCATCTCAGGCACGGAAAAACTCCCGGCGAAATTGCACTCTATTTTCCAGAGAAGCAAACCGTCCTGTTCGGGGATCTCGTAGTAGGTGAACCGATGGGTGCCTTGACACTGCTTGCCGATAGTAAACTGAGCGATCCGCCGAAAGCGGCACTTGAACTGCGCAAAATCTTGGCACTCCGATTCAATACGATTCTCGTCGGTGACGGTCATTCTATTTTTAAAGATGCGCGCCAATACCTCATTGATTGCCTGCAAGCGCGGCGTGACATCTACATCAACCGCATTCATGTTGATGAAATCGCGTGGCAACATAAGAATGCCCCACATCCTTACGACTTTGAGGACAAAGACATCGATCCGCTCATCGGTGGCAAAAATTTAGGGTATCGCGTGATTCGGCTGCAACCGGGGAAGATGAGTTTCCCGATGCATTTTCATAATTTCGGGGAGGAGATGTGCTATGTTATGGAAGGTGCCTGCACGCTGAAAACCCCTCGAGGCGATGTAGAAGTAAATGAGGGCGATTTCCTCGCGTTTCCACCGGGTACAATTGGGGCACATAAGTTCGTAAATAGCAGCGATGCGCCGGTCACGTTGTTCATTCTCGGTACAACCATACCGCACGACGTGAGTGAATACCCGGATTCAAACAAGGTACTCCCGTATGTTGTTGGGAAAATCTACCGTAAAGACCCGAGCCTGAGTTATTGGGATGGAGAGGTTTGACGCAACCTCTGATTCTCTTTTGCACGGGCATCCTCCTGCTCTGGATTGACAACCGCACGCAAGGCAACTTCCATTTCATTACGTATCGTTGCATATTCGGGCTTCGGTGCCAAGTCATCGTTCTCCAATGGGTCAATATTCACATTGAATAGCTGCGGTTCGCTTCCGACGTAATGACACAATTTGTAATCCCCACGTTTGAGCATGAAGCCAGCGTTAGGCATCCCCATGTGATGGTACTCCGAAAAGACGGTGCGCGTTGTTTCCTGTGCTTTCTGTCGTGCTATCTCCAGTAAACTGTCACCCGGTAAGTCAGACGGTCTTTCCAAACCAGCCACTTCCAACAAAGTCGGTAGGACATCTACCAAAGAGACGTTTTCTGCCACACGATCGGTCTCATCGGAAGGTAGCCGAAGCATCAACGGCACTCTTACCGCCGGTTCATAGAAACACTGCTTCTGCCAGATACCGTGGTGTCCTGCCATTTCGCCGTGATCGCTGGTATAGATGACAACCGTATCTTCGCGTAATGGCGACGTGTCGATCGCCTCAAGTATCCGTCCAACCTGTGCATCGAGACATGAGACAAGCGCGTAATAGGAGGCTAACGCACAACGTACAACGGCTTCAGGTGGTGGGATGTCGTTCCGCCATGCCCAACGGTGGTGTTGGATTATCGGATGTTGAGATTCGAGCGGTTCGTTCCATGTCTCAGGCAATTCGAGTGTGTCCGGGTCATACTGTGAGAAGAATTCGGGGGGTGCGATCAGCGGAAAGTGCGGATGCATGAATCCGCAGTAGAGTAGGAACGGTTTGTCGTTCGGTGATACGGCTTTTTCGTGAAGGAAATCCACTGCCAAGTCCGTGACGTTTCTGTCATATCGTGTGTGTTCGTGATCTCCCGGTCCGCATTCAGCAACGTGTGAGTTGGAACCTCGCCGTGCGTCTGGGGTGCGTCGTGGTGGTCTTCCATTTCTGCTACACCATCGAGGCAAGTCGTCCAGCAAGCGACGGGAGAAACCGAGCAGCCGGTCAGTTCCGTTGAAATGCGTCCGTCCGCACAGCACAGTCTCATAACCGACCTCCGTCAAGTAATCTCCCCACGTTTGGTACTGCCGATCCGCAATTACGCCCAAATCCCACGCGCCAATTTGATGCGGATAACGTCCGGTGAGCATTGATAAGCGTGAAGGCGTACAGATTGGATAATTGCAATAGGCGTTGTCGAAGGTGTAACTCTGTTCGGCGAGGCGATCAAGGTGAGGGGTTCGGACAACCGGATGCCCGCTATTCCCCATCACAGCACCGGCGTGTTCATCTGAAAACAGAAAAACGATATTCATTTTTTGAACTCTCCTTGCGGAGTCGTTGCGTGGGTTTCATGTTTAACGTGTCTTTCTCTTGAATCGCCTGCGCCGTTGTTGCAGGCTAATAGCTTGGCCGTATTTTTTGCTATTAACACTGAATTAAGATTCTGTAGAAGTATATCCGATTTCGAGAAAGGAAGCGACAATTTTTTATTCTCAGAGGTATTAGCAATCCCTGTTTCCAAACTCAAGAAATCAGTCGTCAATCTTGCAAAAAAGTGATATGATGTGCACAGGAAACCCCTTAAGGAGGTCACTTTGAGGCAAACAACGGATCACCATGCTACCCAATTGCTCCGATCAGATACAACTCTCATCCGGGATGTTCCGTCGAGCAACACCGTTATCTTTCGAGGGGACGGAGAGCCGAAAACACCATCAATGATGCTACAGCGGCTTGCTGAGTTCGACCAAAAATATACGCTTAAAGCGGATTCCTATTCCCTCGGTGGCACTGTCGAGCAGCTTGAGAAAAAATGCGCTGAAATGTTGGGCAAGGAGGCAGCGGTCTTTATGCCGACTGGCACACTCGCCAATCATCTTGCCATTCGGAAACTCTGCAGCATCAAACCGCGTGCGATAGTCCAGGAGCAAAGTCATCTCTACAATGACAGTGGCGATTGTGTAACGCGGCTCAGTAACATAAACCTCATACCCTTGGCAAAAGGGTGTCCCTATTTTACACTCGAAACATTGAAAACCGCAGTAGAGCAGGCAGAGAGCGGAAGAGTCATCAATCCGGTTGGAGCGGTGATGGTCGAAAGTCCTGTGCGCCGCCAATCGGGTAAAATTATGCCGTTTGATGAAATGAAGGCGGTAACGGACTACTGCCGAGACAAACAGATTGGGAGTCATCTTGATGGCGCACGGCTCTACATGATGGCAGGCGCGACCGGCATTCCGCCCGCTGATTATGCGGCGTTGTTTGATACGGTGTATGTGTCGTTGTATAAATATTTTGGAGCACCGTTCGGGGCGATATTGGCAGGCACGGCTGAGTTCGCAGATGGGTTGTATCACGACCGTCGTATGTTTGGCGGCGGATTGGCATCAGCAAACTTTGCGGCAGCGTTGGCACTTCAGGGTATAGATGGGTTTGAAGAACGTTTCAATCGTGCTATGACACGGGCAAACGCACTTTTTGATAAAATCAACGCGCTGGAAAGCATCACTGTTGAGCGTTTTAAGCACGGTTCTAATATATTTCCACTGAAGTTAGAAGCGGATGTTGATAGTAGATGTTTCGTGAAGACGCTTGAGGCGCACTCAGTATCTGTATCACCTCCAGATGGCGATCATGCCGGACATATCATGCTGACTGTGAACCCAACCCTATTACGTCAGGATATCCAAGATCTATTCTACACCTTTGAACGCGCAGTCAAAGAGAGTCGACGATAACCAAAAACTTAACAGCCTTAACTTTCGGTTAAAAATCCTCCGCTTGTATGCATAGGAGATTTGTGATAGAATAGCGGATGTTTGGTAATATCTATTTGAGGTGAAACAATGAAAGAAACAATCGAAGCCGAAATCCTGAAGGTTCTGGACACGTGGATGGCTGCCTTTAATCGTCTTGATATAGTGGCATGGGAGAAAACGTTTCACTTTCCACACTACCGTCTCGCTTCTGGCAATATGCGAATCCTCAACGCACCGGGTGAACAGGATGTAGAGAGAATCAGAAAGAATCTGACCGCACGTGGCTGGCATCACAGCGGCTGGGACAGACGCAATATTGTCCATATCTCAGAATCCAAGGTCCACGTTGACACGCAATTCACACGCTATCGCGCCGATGGCACGGTCATTGCCGCCTACGAATCGCTCTATGTCTTAACCTACGAAGCAGGGCGCTGGGGCATCAAACTGCGATCAAGTTTCGCGCCGTAATAACCAGCAGTCAAAATATTGAAGTTAGCATTCATTGAGGAGATACGCGTAACATGAAAGGATTTATACCATTTGGCCTCATACTCGCCCTTGGACTCGTGATTTCGACCTACCTTGTTACAGATGCAATGCGGGATATACGAATGTCTCACCAGATTATTAAGGTGAGGGGATATGCCGAGACCCCAGTCGAATCAGATATGGTGGTATGGTACATTACAGTCAAAGCAAGAGATAGAAATATGGCAGAAGCGTACACTGTTCTCGCTGAACACCGGGAGAAAGTATTAAATTTTCTACAGGAGAACCAGGTGGAAGCTGAGGAGATAAGAATTCGCGCGGTCTCTGTAAATGAGCGCAGGAGACGATCAGAAAATGGACATGAAACAAATGAGATAGAATTCTTTGAACTTTCACAGGGAATTGGCGTTAAATCGATGGACGTGCATAACATATCAAAGCTATCTACAGCAATTACTTCGCTGCTCGGAGAGGGCATAGCCCTACGTTCAGGAATACCGAATTACTATTATACGCAAGTGAATGCGCTGAAAAGCCAGTTGCTGGTAGAAGCGACTCAGGATGCGCGAGAACGGGCCAAAACGTTGGCTGAAGGGAGCGGCGTGAACCTTGGTCCGCTCCGTGCTGCGCGTCAGGGCGTGTTCAGCGTGCGCTCCGCAGATTCGAGCGGTATTTCCGAAAAGAGTACTGATGATGTCTCCTCTATATCTAAGAAGGTTAGTGCTTTGGTAACAGTAGATTACGCGATGAAATAGAAGGGACACATACCACATTAATCTGACGAAGGTTTGAACATTTTTCATGCCCTCTCACATAGCCGTTTCAAAGTGATGACAACATCTCGACCGAATATCGTACTCATTATGTGTGATCAGATGCGGTGGGACGCTGCCGGTTTCGCTGGGAGTCCAGTCGTTCAAACGCCGCATCTGGATCGGTTGGCGGCAAGCGGTGTCTGCTTTGAAAACGCTTACTGTGCGTCGCCGGTCTGCTCACCAGCACGCGCAAGTTGGTTGACTGGACTCTACCCGCATACCCATTTACAACTACGGAATTATGGACCCAAAAGGATGGGCGAGTTCGGCGGCTACCTGCCTCACGACCACATCACGATTGCGGATCTTCTCAAACGTGCTGGCTATCACTGCGGTATCGTCGGACCGTGGCATTTGGGGGACGACCATCGTCCACAACACGGATTTTCTGATTTTTGGTCTACCTATCGTTATCTCGGTGACTATCCAGACCCGCTCTTTGATTATTTCGATACGGAAGGTGTTGAAAACCTCTATCGCTCAGGTGCCTCCGGGATGACGCAATACGGAAATATCTTGGAATTCGGCACGATCACAGACCCTCGCCAGCAACGCACAACGTGGACAATTGACCGCTCCCTCGAATTTGTTCAGCAGCAGGACGATAACCCGTTCTTCCTATTTGCGAGTATCAAAGACCCACACCCGCTTGTCTTAGTGCCGCCCGACCTCCCTGCACGTTATCGCGAGGAAGAGATGCCGCTACCTTCCTCTTTGCGCGACCCGCTCGATGGGAAGCCCGAATTTCAAAAGCACGGAAAATTCCGTATCCCTTCAACGGTCACTGACGATGAATTTCGCCGAATGATGACTTATTACTACGCCCTCATCACACACATCGACAACCAAGTCGGACGCCTACTGAACGCGCTTGAGGGAACAAATACAGTTGTCGCCTTTATGAGTGACCACGGCGAGTTGCTCGGCGACCACGGTTACACCGAGAAATGTTTGATGTATGAGGCTTCGGTGCGGGTGCCGTGTCTGCTCTCATGGCAGAACCATTTGCCATCCGGTTTTCGCGTCACGACCCCATTGGCGGGCGTGGATCTGATGCCGACCTTGCTGAGTTTCGCGGGTCAGACACCAGAAGTGCCGATTGATGGGCGGTCCGTCGCGGGAGCGATTTTGGACGGGCAAGAACCGGAACACCAACCGATCTTCGCCGAAATCGCCAGTCTCGATGCAATCTATCACAACGCCAACAGTCGAGAAGAACTGGCAGCGCATGTAATGATTATTGACGATCACTGGAAATATGTTCGGAACCGCTTCGATATTGATGAACTATATAACCTGAAGACAGATCCGGGCGAAATGCGAAACATTGCCAACCGCCCTGAACATCAGAACCGCATCGTACAGATGCGCCAGCAGATCGCCGAGATGGTTCGCCGAACGGGTCCCGGTCCTTATGCGTGGTGTTTGTAGCGACAAGATCACACGAGTTAGTTACGTCCATCACCGATAACAGGAGGAATAAATGGATAACGAAGTCATGAGCAATGAAGAAAATTATGCTTTCGATGTAGCAGGCTACCTACACGTTCCGGGTGTCCTCAATCCAGAAGAGGTAGCGGCACTCAACGCGGCATTAGATGTTGTTGGAGAGCGTGAGACACTATTAGGCGGAGAGAGTTCGCACCGCGAACTGTTCCGGGACCTACTGATACATCCGAAATTGGTGTGGTATTTGAATCAGATCATCGGACACGGTTTCCGACTTGATCAGGCCCCTCAATTGTTGGGGAATCGGGAGGGTGAAGTCGGTTCAACACTCGTCGGCGGCGACGAACCGAGAAACCCGTCCTTGGCATATCGCCAACAAAACGGTCGGCGGAGTTGTCAGGGCGTGAGAGCGATCTGGGTGTTGGACGATGTTGCAGAAGGGGACGGTGGACTCGTTGTTGTCCAGGCGAGCCACAAGAGCAATGTCGAAACGCCTCACGAATTGGCGACCGGCACTGATGATATGGGGATAGTCGTGCAGCCGGAACTCAAGGCAGGCGATCTATTCTTGGTCGCGGTACCTACGCTCCAAGGGGTTCGACCGTGGAAAAGCGATCCGAAAAGGTTGTTGTCCTATTGGTATGCGGCGCGTGCAGCAGTGCAGTCCAATCCACATGGACCTTACTCAGAGACCGAATCTTTACCCGGATGGGCGGACGAAGCAACACCTGCGCAAAAGGCGGTCTTGTACGTCCCTGGATATAAGGGTTCAAGTCCACCACCGGTGATCAATACAGATGGCGAAGATACATGGGTGGAAGAAAACCCATCCGTCATTCACCCATCAATTTATACTCGCGACCCGAACTCAGGCATTGATGAGAAAGAATTTTACTTTTGGGATCTGAACGGGTATCTGGTGGTGCGCGGCGTGATGGATGAGCAGTGGTTGGCAGAGGCGAATGAAGCGGTGGATAAATTCCAAGATCGTATCGTTGTAGGTGAGGAACTCGCTCGCGGGTCGATAAGTCAGGCTGGCACAGGACGACCGCTCCTGCCGGGTTTGTTAGACCTACCAGCACCCTATAACGCTCCATTTCGGCGCATGATTACGCATCCTACCGTGGTGCAGCGACTGAATTGGATGGGCGGTAGCGGCTATCGCACGAGTGGCGCGACCGTATTCTGCGCGGTTAAAGGAACATCGGGGCACTCGCTACACGATGGCAACGAGCCGATGACTCCCTCACGCGGTTATTATTTTAAGAACGGACGTAGTTATGCGGAGACCGTCACGATTACATGGCAATTGCGTGATGTCGAGCCAGGACTCGGTGGCTTTGCGTGTGTGCCGGGCTCTCACAAGACCCAGTACTCCATGCCTTCCGGCATTCGGACGTGTGATGATACCATGGGTTTAGTGGTACAACCCACTATGAAGGCTGGCGATGTGCTCTTCTTCATGGACGGCGGTTGCACACACGGTGCTTTAGCGTGGAAGAATCCTATCCCCAGGCGCGGGGTCCTGATTAAGTACCAGTCAAAAAATGTCAATTGGGGTGGTGGTGTGATTGATCCGCAAGAACGGTGGGGCAATATGGTTGAGGATATGACCGAGGAACAATTCGCCGTAATGCGGGGACCTGAACGGGATGGTCGTCATCGGACTGTACCGAGACTGGTTGTGGAAGATGGGCAGGTATCCGTTTCCTACGATCCAGAAGGGGATAGTTATGCATCAAAGCATCGACGAAAACCCGGTGAAAAACAAGCGTAACAAGTCTGTCGGTGAATCCTGAATTGTATGCTATCGCTGACCTTTCCAGTACGAAACCTACGAATGGTCAGTGATAGCATAAATTAAAAAATACCTTTGTGTCGCATCGGATTGTACCACCGGATTCGTCATTATTTCTCATTACCGGCTTTTAAGTCACCCCAAGTCAAAGCCAATTTGTCTGAAGGTTCGACAGCCAGTATACCGAGTGTCTCTTCCAAGCCGTTGTTCATGATGGCGTTGATATCCTCTTCTTCCAGAGCAACACTAAAAATCGCAGCCTCGTCGATAAGACCATCCACTGGCTGAATGCCGCCTGGGTAATTGGTTCCAATAACCACGGGAGCATTTGTGTCGGCAATCTCCGCAGAAAAGACACGCGTGGCAGAAAGCACGCCGTCAACGTAAACCTGTGCCTCTTCACCGGTATAGACAGCACCCACATGATACCATGTGTCATCTTCTGGAAGGATGTTGGATGCTGTCCAGCTGTCGTTACCTCCTTCTCCAAAAAGAGCAAACTCGAATTTGCCATTAGCAGCCCGTTGCAACAGGTAACACATATCGACTCGCCATCCCTGTGCTTTTGTCACTAACCCGTGCCAATCGTTGGGTCTGTAAGTGCCTTGAACCCAGATGACGATTGAGAATACCTCACTGATTTCGGTATCTAAAGTTTCATGGTCAGGGACGCTGACATAATCACCTGCACCATCCAATTCCAGTGCATTGCCAAATTTGCCATCGGGGACCCAGTTCGGGTCACCCACCAGTGCACCATCGTTGCCGTTTTCAGAGGAGTCGGATGCTGTGTCGCCGTCGGTCTCATTAAAGAGCCATACACCAACGGCAGTTGTCGGGTCGATTTCAGAGTCGCTGGGTCTCACAAGCATGGCAAGGCAGCAGAGGATACTGAAGGCAATTAATATTAGACGCATCATCGGGTTTCCCTCCATAATCTACAGGTTCGGAAAACTGAGTGACTGTAATAAAAATGAGTGGACATCAAGTTTAAATATCTGTTAGACTCTTGACATTATCGCATGTTCAATAGATTTATGCAAACGCGTTTTAGGTTGGATTGAAATGGGATTTTAGAGAGTTTCACAAATGATCGGGAAGGGGTATTATATGAGACATGAGGTGCAGTGGGAACGGATGTTCCCAGATGAGTTAGAGGCGGCACTCGAGGCGTGTCCAATGGTATATCTACCTTATGGGTTGTGCGAACCACACGGTTGGCACAACGCGGTTGGGATGGATGCGATTCGGGCACATGAATGCTCGTGCCAGGCGGCGCAGGAGCATGGTGGGATTGTTGCACCCCCGTTTTACTGGCATTGCCATGAGATTGGTGGCTACGGTTCATGGGGACACAAGCAAGTCGACCAAGAGCGACCGTGGCTGACAGCTATACCGCCTTGGATGTTTTTGAAGAATATCTGTTATCACATTCGAGCAGTGGATGCGTTGGGTTTTCACGGTGCAATTCTATTTTCAGGGCATTCGGGTCCCCATCGGTTGGACGTGCCGGTAGTGATTGAGATTATGCAAGTACATGTTGGCGTTCGGATGTATTCAACGATGAGTATTGGTGCGGATATCGAGCGTTTCGAGGATGGCAAAGGACTGGGGGGACACGCGGGACGCGGTGAAACCTCAGTGCTCTGGGCGGTGGCACCGGATTGCGTGGATATGTCGCGGATGCCGACGGATGACACACGCGCGCCTGATTTCGCAATGGGGGATTTCAACGAGTCCTCCAGTCGTCAAGTTGGGGAACAGATGGTGACCGATATCGTGGCGCATTTTGGTGAAAAGACGCGGGAGTTGCTATCGGCTTATGAAGCGGAAGTCTCGAATCACACGCCCCTAACGTTTGATGATGTCGAAGGGATTTGGGAAGACGAGATCCGACCGAAGTTGACTGCGTTTGCTTCCCTGCAGTCTCCCGAACCCGCACCGCCTTCCGATTCTCGATGGTATCCGAACTCGCAGATACCCAAAGGGCGGATACTGTGACACATTGGGCTATTGGAATTAAATCGTGAAATGGTTCGCCATACAAACCCCAGTTTTTATGCGAGGAAAACTATGAAGTCTCAAGATGTAAAACAGATTAAAGAATCTGTTCGTAAACACTATGCCGATAGAATAAAAACGGATGAGTCGTGCTGTTCATCAGTCACCTGCTGTCCATACACCGATACGGATAGCCCCGCAGAAAAGAATGGTTACACCGAAGCACAGATTTCCAGTATTCCTACCGATGCCGCTGAACACTCCTTTGGGTGCGGGAATCCATTGGAATATACGGACGTTCAAGAGGGGGACGTTGTGGTGGATATCGGATCTGGTGCCGGGATTGATGTGTTACTCGCATCGCAGCTTGTCGGTGAAAGCGGCAGCGCGATCGGTATTGACATGACCTCTGAGATGATCGAGAAAGCGCGACAGAATGCCGAGGAGGCAGGTGCGAAGAATGTCGATTTCCGTTTGGGTGAGATCGAATCCATGCCGGTTGAAGATGGAAGTGTGGATTGGATCATTTCAAATTGCGTGATCTGTTTGTCGCCGGATAAGGACAAGGTTTTTGAAGAAGCGTTCCGAGTCCTCAAACCGGGCGGTAGGTTGGTGGTATCCGACATCGTCGCCAACAATATGCCCGGGTGGGTGAGGACTGCGGTAAGCACATGGGTGAGTTGTATTTCAGGTGCGTTGCCTGAGGACCAGTATTTAGGTTCGATTCGCCAAGCCGGATTTGAAGACGTTCAGGTTCTCAGTAAGTCCGCCTATGCGAAAATGGGTCCGGTGGAGGTGGCGAGCGTTAAGGTGGCAGCAGTTAAATCCACATGAGATGACAGGGTATTGTAGCCACAAATCTACCAAGGATTGGTTGCGTCCATCTCCCATTTCACGATATTTCTCACCGCAATCCGTCCACCTTCACAAAACAATCGTACTTCTTTGCTGTCGGGTCGCATCGGATAAACTCGCTGGACAATGCACACCTCAGCGTTAACAAAAATTTCAATTACCGATTTGTCAACGAAAATATCCAATTCAAGCACTCGGTCGTCTTCGAGTGCGAAAGGCACGGTTTGCTTGAACTCTCCAGATTTCAGCACCTCACGTCCACACCGGTATGAAAGCGTTTTGTCGGTACTCGCATTTTCAAAATCGACAATAAAGGCTTGCTGGCCCGTATCGTAACGAATCACCGTCTCCTCCTCAAGATCTGGCGAACAGAACAGTTTCAACCCAAATCGCTGGGCGGACTGTGGTTCTATCGTCAGTTTCAGTTCCATGCAATCCGAAGCAAGCCCGTCAACGATAATCTCTTGCCCTGCATCTAAAAACAGATCTCCGACTTGAACTGGATTGTATCTCAGGGATTGCAATTCCAAAGCCGGTTCGATATTCAGACAGTTATCCGATGTTGGTTTCAGGTGCCACGGCAGCGTCATAATGCTCTGCCAGCCATATCTGTCTGCGTCGCGGGCATCGCCGATCCATCCCCAAAAAAGGCGTCTGCCCTTATCATCAATGAGGGTTTCGGGACCGGAGAGTATACTGCCGCGATGGCTAAGTTGTCCGTTAATTTCGGGATAAAAGGTTTCATTTTCGTAGTGTCCAATGTAATACTGGCATTTGTTAAAGGGATGATGGGTGTGCATAAGCAGCATCCATTTCTCCCCAAAGCGGAAGAAGTCGGAACAGGCACAATCTTCAACCTCTGCTGTCCATCTGCGCGAGGATTTATAGAACGGACCGACGTAGTTCCACTGCTTGAGGTCTTTCGACTTAAACAGACTGGTCGAATCACCTTCGTAGCCGGGACGATGGTTTTTATTGCCAATTAAGGCGTAATAGGTATCACCCTCTTTCCAGCCACTTGGGTCGAAGATCACGCATTCGGGAAATTCGTCCGTATCGATTGGAATCACCGGATTTTCCGCCAGCGGTGTCCAGTGTGAGAGATCGACATCGTGGCATTGATAAATACAGATTCCTCTTCTGGGCATGTTGGTGATAATCGTCGGAATTTCCATCCCGTCCATGATGTCGCCGCTATTGAAATAATCGCCTTTCTTCCCTTCGAGTGGCTCGTCGAGGTACGCCGTGTGATAGGTCCAATGCAACAGATCCCGACTCGAAATGTGTTGCCAACTCGAAAAGTCCCTCTCATCGGGACCATTTCTGATTTTTTGTAGGTAGCCGAGATGGTATCTACCGTTGAAGAAGATTGCACCGTTGATGTCATTCCAACGACCCTGTGGCGGTAAGAAGTGGTATTTCGGTCGCAACTTATCGGCGACCATCTTTTCTCTGACTTGATACGACTCCATTAAAAAATCAGCATACGTACGCATGGTTTGCCTTTCTTTGCACGGGTTTCCGAGTATCTACAATCCTTCGTATTGATTATTTTATAGAGACGAGAATACATTGTCTGTTAGAAGAAGTCAAGGAAAAAGAAGAAACAGATGAGATAGGGCTATTCAGTTTTCCGAAGTTTTAGATTTTCGGTCCCTGCGAATCTGCTGTAGGAGGGGGAAACACCCTATCAAAAACACCCCGGTTCCCGACTTTTCCGATAAATTGGACAAAAACCTTAAAACTAAATGGTCCTGGCAGATGAGAGGTTTTGCTTGATGTTTTGAGGAAGGTTTGATATAATTGTTAGTGATTGTACGAGGCTCGATCAAGAGCGTTTTCTGCCCATACCTGCCATTCCGTTAGTTGTTTAAAACTCTTTCTACGAATTCAAATTACCTATTGAGAGAAGAAAAAATGAAACGATTTTCAAGAAGTATCTGGATCATCGTATGCCTTTATGCCACCATTGCGTCTGCCCAATGGTCACAATGGCGCGGACAAAACCGAGACGGCATTCTGACCCAATTCTCTGCACCATCGGTTTGGCCGAAACGACTGAAAAAACTCTGGCATGTAGAGTTGGGAAGTGGGGACGCTTCGCCTATTGTCAACGAAGGGCGGATTTATACGCACACACGGCAAGGCGAAAATGAAGTTGTTACTGCGCTTGACTTTGAAACGGGTCAGGTGCTTTGGCGGGATTCCTATGGACCGGTGCCATATATGTGGCCTTGGCATGGGGCGGAATCGCGGGGTCAAGGACCATTTTCCACGCCAACACTTCACGATGGGGTTGTCTATACCTTGGGAGTCACACAAGCCCTCTCCGCATTTGATGCCGAAACGGGTCAGGTGCTTTGGCGAAAAGATTTCAAAAAACACCTCGGCTTCGGGAGTTCAACATCGCCAATTGTGGAGTCAGGTTACTGCATCGTCCATGTAGGTGAACCGAAGAACGGCGCCTTGACGGCGTTTGACGCACGTACAGGTGATGTCGCATGGCAGTGGACTGAAGATGGTCCATCCTACGCGTCCCCAATCTGCGTTGAATTTGAGGGAACAAAACAACTCATTGTACTCACTCGGAAATACTGCATCGGCATCTCACCGACTACTGGCAAACTTTTTTGGAAAACGCCCTTTGAACAGGTGTGGGACGAGACTATCCCTACCCCGGTTCGTTACAAAGATACTCTTGTTCTTTCGGCTGCAGAAACAGGGACGCGTGCAGTCCGTGTCCGCAAGGATGGTGATGTCTGGGCAGCCGAACTGGTTTGGCAGAATCCGAAAATTCACATGTACACTGCATCGTTTGTCTTGAATGGTGACTTGTTGTATGGATTTTCTATGCAGCGTAAGGGGCAATTCTTCTGCCTTGACCCGCGGACCGGAAAGGTCCTTTGGACAAGCGAAGGGCGGCAGGGTGAATCTGCGTCGATTGTCAGTGCAGGTGAGGTGTTGTTCTGTTTAACAGGCGATGCGGAACTGATTCTCATTAAGCCGAATGCACAAGCGTTTGAACCGATTGCTCGGTATTCAATTGCGGATAGAACGACTTGGGCGCATCCCGTCATTTTGGATAAGTACATCCTCATCAAGGACGCTTCACATCTCGCGCTCTGGAGTTTGGAAGGACTGGATATGGCTGATGCCGAGCCGGAAGAGATCACGACTGTTACACCATCGGGACAACCGAGCGCAACGAGGCTTGAAACCATCATTTGGGACAAAGATGGTGCAGAGATGGTGCTTATTCCTGCGGGTGAGTTTCAGATGGGCAGCAATGCCGGTGATATGGATGAAAAGCCAGTACACACCATTCACCTTGATGCCTTCTATATTGATAAATACGAAGTAACGGTCGCCCGATACAAACAGTTCATTTCAGCTACCGGACACCCAGAGCCGACAAAATTCTGGAATGATCCACAATATAATCAACCGAACCACCCTGTTGTCGGAGTGACGTGGTATGACGCGATGGCGTATGCAGAATGGGCAGGTAAACGGCTGCCTACTGAAGCAGAATGGGAATACGCCGCACGTGGTGGTTTGGTTGGGAAGAAATATCCATGGGGTAACATCGCACCGGAAGATGACGAACAGCACCGCGCAAACTACGATTTTCTGGGAAGCGGTAGTGGAAAGACAACGTTTCCTGTCGGGAGTTTTCCGCCCAATAGTTACGAACTTTACGATATGGCAGGCAACGCTTGGGAGTGGTGTCTTGATGAGTATCAGCAAAATTTCTACGCTGCCAGTCCACGAGAGAATCCGTTAGCGGGTGAGCCATTGTCGGATTATAAAGCTATAACATCGGAGCGTGTGATACGTGGAGGGAGTTGGGAAAACTATGATAATCTTATCCGGGTCAATAACCGTAATAGGGGGCATCCGACACGGACTTATTATCCAGGATTTCGGTGTGTTGTGCAACGTTCTCATTGATAGGAATTACGCGGGTCCCAGACGGGAATTCATCATTCAGGTCTTCTGTCAATCCAGTAGGATGCGATAGCCGGTTTGAACCCCGGTTATCATCCCAACGATCGACCAGAGTCCAGCGCAAGTCATCTCACCGAGGATCAATCCAAGAAACAGCGGGCGCGCCTCTCTATATGCTCTGAGTCCGCCGTATTTCACAACACCATATTTCAGAAAATAACCGAGCATGATAGAGAACCATAGCTTGAACGATGCCCACGAGCTTAGCATCGTGTATCCGATCGGATGAATCGGCCACCAGACGAAAACTTTTCGCATCCACATCAATCCAATTGTAAATGCACTGCCGAAAAGCGTAAAACCGGTATTCGTCCAATCTGTTCCTATTGAAGGACTGGTAAGGACAGCACTCAACCAACGCACCCCGCCGCTACTGCCCGTGTGCACGTGTAAGGCACCGTGTTGGTAACTGACTTTCAGCACGGAATAATACGAAACAAGCAATCCGAGCACCATCGCCACTCCCATCGCCATGAGGAGTTTGCGCCGATTGGCTCTAACCGTATCCGCTGCCTTCAACCCGTTCATCACATTTGGCATCATAAACTCTCTCAGATGTGAGGTTAAGCCGGTGGGTTGCATGAACAGCCACGTTGTCGTTGACGGGGTCATACGTGCCGTTCCAAGTGTTGTGAGGAAGAAGCTTTGGGGTGAAAATGAGGGATTGATAAAAGGGATCCCGCCGTTGATAATCTGCCATGTCAAGGCAACAAACACACCTACCGAGAAGATCACAAAGATCACCGCAAATCCGAGCGACATTCCCATGAGAACGCTTAAGTATACCAAGAGAAGCAAGCCTGCGATCAGACCGAGGACTGTCAATCCGGCAGGCATCGGTTCATTCTGGACATCAGATTGAGGAGATCCGCGTCCAAAGCCACTTAAGAACAACTGCTTGATATGCCGCCTTGCCTTGAAGAGAGCGAATCCGCCAAGCGTCAGACACGCACCCGCTTCCTGCGCAGCACTGAAGGAATACGCTGTCCATTTTACACCCGGACCCTTCGTTATGAGAAAACCGAGCATACCGCCGATGAGACATTGTAGCTTGAAAAACAGAAAGAAAAACCAGAGACTGAATGCGACTTCAAGTGTGAGCAGATAACTAAATCCGACCATCGACATCAGCACGACAATCTGAAAGGGTCTTAAGGCGTTGAGCGGTCTGCCGACGAGGAACGGATCGAGCCAAATTCGGATGGGAATATGGGGAAGGGTAGGGAAATACGCCTGTAGCCCGTTCAGCGTGTGGATGAACGCCGGTATAGCGAATCCGAGCCACATCTTTCTGCTTTTGAAGAATGAATTAACAATGCCTGACCGATGGACGGAAATTTCCACAGGCAGTTGAACGAGTGGAAACGTGCATTTCTCATATTCGATCCACTGTTTTCGGAGGATCACCGCGAGGCACACCATAACGAAATAGGCAGTTAAAACATACAACGCCCATACGGAGAGCGGTTTCAGCCACGCGCCCCAAGGGATCCTCTCGCCGACAGATAAGCCTTCATAGAAGGAGACAATCGCGCCCTCATCTCGCACGACACGCCACTCGGGGATATATTGAAAGAAAAGGGATCGCCACTCGTTCTCTGGTGTGGCAAAATAGTTGTAAGCCGCGAAAGTCGACAGTGCGTCTCTCATCATTCCCGATGAGGGGATACCCGCAACGGCAATCATGATACACCAGATAATAACGAGTTCTTGCGCGGAGAGCGCGAGTTTCGGATGTAAGCATCTCAGGACAGCATTAACAACCAAAGCCAAGACGGTCAGGACAAAAAATGGGGCAAGCGGAAAATGACCACCTGCCAGAAAGGTGTTACGAATAACAAAATCATTGTAGGGCGCGATTAAACATTCTAAGATAGCTAAGACGATGCCGATAATCAACGCCCTGTTTGACATTTTTAATTATTCCTTGCGGTTCGGTCAAGTCGGTTTTATGAATGAAGTGCCTCTCTGTAAACCCGCCTGCGCCGTTGTTGCAGGCTACAAATTTGGTTTATAGTAAAATCCACAATTATAACCCAAGTTGCTACCTAATAAGTCATGGATGTTTCAACACGAATTTTTCAAAGAAAAACATCTCTTTACACCCCGTAGGGGTGTGATTGCTTCGCAGTGAGAATAGAAAATCGGGTATTCAAGGAGTTGCACCCCGTAGGGGTTTTTGCTTGGGTGTTTCTTCACTATGTAAATGGAAAGTGGCAACTTGGGTAATTATAGTAGAGCTCATAACGAAATTAGGTTTCCTAAAATGGCATCATTTGCCAAAATTATCTTTCCATTCATCTAATTTTCCCTCTTTTGTGTTGGAAAATTTTATGCGATCATTCGGCTGTAAGACCTGCTCAAAAATCCCACAGCATCCATCAATAACACAATTTTCCCAAATTATAACACACGTCAGTTAAAATGTGGATTTTTGTTTTATGTGCAGGCAACCACAAGGGGTGCGGTTAGAAACCTCGCCAGCAGGGAATGTAAGCGTCGGAAATCGGAGTGTTTTTGCTGGGGCGTTTCTACCCTCCTACAGAAGAACTGAATACCCTTGTCCGGCACTTTCTTTGGCTTGCTAAAAGGAGAGAGTCGTGGTAACATAACGATATGTTTACGATGCAGCTCAAACATCTCAGTCAATCAGAACTCGCAAGGAAGACAGCTCTTTGGGCACTATCCATCGGGCTTCTATTCTTTGGGTTTTTCTCTAATGTATGGCATGTCGCTGAACAGCAGTGGTTTGACACACATCAGCGAGACACTGAAAGTCTGATTATAGGTAGGATGGTCAAATCTCGCCAAGATGGTACTTTCTCGGTAGGTGGACTGACGGGGGCGGGAGTTACGACGAATATTCAGCAGGACTGGATATCCTCAAACCAGATTGACAACCAATATGCAGCCTATCTCAACAAAGGCTCCTTTGATAAATTCTCGCCGTATATGTCACAAACCGGCGGACAAGGAATACTGTTCAGTCTACTCGATAGACGCATTCCACTATCGCCTCAAATCAAGTTGTGGTCATTCTACGTACTAACAGCACTACTCTCGGCAATCGCATTGACTGCGATTATAGGCTGGTTCTATGAGGAGTTTGGCGGGTGGGTCGCGATATTCGTCTTATGTTCAGCGGTGCTCTCACAATGGTTGACAGTGTTTGGAAAGAATCTCTGGTGGAGTCTATGGGCGTTCTACTTGCCGCTGATTGTGGTCATGTCCCTCCTGAAACGCCACAGGGTTCCATCGAACCATCAGTTTATCAGGTTTGGTATCCTAATCTGCCTCTCAGTTCTCATTAAGTGTTTCATTAACGGCTTTGAATATATTACGACCACTCTCGTAATGATGGTGACACCGTGTATCTATTATGCAATCCTCGACAAGTGGAGTAGACACCAGTACATGAAGTGGACGCTCGCAGCCGGACTCGGATCAGGCGTGGCAATTTTTTTGAGTCTTCTGCTTTTATGCTTCCAAATCGGTGCCGCGAAGGACGGGTTCATGAACGGCGTTGCGCATGTGTTCTATTCCTTCGGGAAGCGAACGCACGGAGAGGCAGAAGGCTTTCCAGAAGTGTATGCTGCCAGTCTTGAAGCCGGGACGATAGGGGTGGTTATTACTTACGTGAACGGTATTTTCTTTGACCTCAATAACTATCTATCCAGCTCGAACACCTTCGTCTCTGACTTCCTATTGAAAATCCGCTATGCATACCTAATCGTACTTTTTATGGTGATGTCTGGGCTGCTATTTTGGGAAAGTAAAAGGGCGATGGCAGAGCAACGACAACACTATATCGCATTAATCTGGACGACGTGGTTTTCGATGCTGGCACCCTTATCGTGGTTTGTCATCTTCAAGGCACACTCATATATTCATACGCACATGAGTTTTCTTCTCTGGCAGATGCCTTTTACTTTCTTCGGCTTCGCCGTGTTCGGAGCTACCGTTATAGCATGGACGAAAGGAAACGGGGAAAAAAGTAGCATGGGGGGTTTATAAGTTTACATTTCAATAGCAGCGAAAACCCGCCACCTCGCCTTAGCGTGTATAGGTAACTCTAAAGTCTACCATAGTTTGTGCCAAACGCTGCGCAAGACAGAAGTTTACGCTACAGTCAATCACACGCCTCCGCATCCATCCTAAAAATAAGGCTCACAAAGCACTTGTATAGATCGCACAAGGGCAGGGACCGCCGGAGCATCTATAAAAGTATTCCCCGTCTTATTGTTTTTTCAGGGCACCCCACGTACCAACAACCGTCTTTTTGACGAGAGAAGGCGCAGCAGGGGCAGGTGTCGGAACCGTCCACTCAGTTCTCAGGTAGTGCGTATTCCAGTCGAAACTCTCAAGCAGCACCTGCCGTAAAACGCGTGGATCCTCCATCTCCTTCAGCA
Organism: Candidatus Poribacteria bacterium; assembly: GCA_965232545.1. Lineage (GTDB taxonomy): Bacteria > Poribacteria > WGA-4E > WGA-4E > WGA-3G > WGA-3G. Next base: position 2,908,366 of record OZ246979.1, on the reverse strand, counting down.
CCTGAAAGACATCGAATCGCTTATAGCAAGCGATCCCAAAGTCTACACGCCGACCCGTCTCATCATACAGACGATAATCAAAGCCTGGCGCAGGAGACCCCGTAAATCCCATCCCTGTCATCGGGAAAGGTGCTTCTTCGGGGTTTTCTATGAACGCAAAGCCACCGGCGACCCCTTCAATCTTTGCGTCAACAATAACGGAGTTCTCTGCCGTCAGCAGATACTCGCTATGGTGATTATACGGGAGTGCGACTTGGAGTTTCCAGCCCTGTAGACTCTCAAGTCCTTCGTCAGGATGCACATAGATAGCCACCCAGTCAGGTGTATAGATGGAGACAGGGTTGTGTATATCCATTTCTAACTTGACTTCATAGATAAGCACTCGCCGGTTTCGTCCCGCAAACCCGTCGGATCTCACCCACCCGACAGGACATTCCTGTATAATCCGCCGCTGCGAGGGTGGGGATAGGACGAACGTTACGACGCGTGCGGTGCCATCAGCATTCAGACTCACGGCTCGGACCTTGAACTGATGCATCGGAAGGTTATGTGCTCCCTCCCTGTTGATGGTAATGGACGTACCTGTGCGACCGGTAGGTGTCCATGTTTCACCGGCATCCATGCTATAGTGATACTCAAGGATGGCTTGTGGGTTGATGCCTGTAGGGGTGTTCCAACTGAGTTCTACGGTTGGATTGCCAACCCGTCGGACGGTAAGACTGTTATTTGTCACTGGGTTGGTTTCCACCAGAGGCAGTGTGTTTGTAGCAGGTGTATTCACAGCAGGCGGTGTATCCGCAGGAGTCTGTACAGGAGTCTGTGGGGGTGGGTCCTCGGCTGGAGCCCGAGGTGTTGCTTTTACTGACTTAGATGCCCTTCCACTTCCATTAGCACTCACAACCCTAACACTAAACGTATACTCATTTCCATTTGTCAGTCCCATTACAGTATGGGTTGTGCTGGTGCCCCCTGTAGATGTCCAAGAAGTCCCACCATCTTTACTATACTCATAGCGGGTAACAGTAACCAATTCTGGGGCGGTCCAACTCAACGTAACTTTACCATCGCCTACTGCTGTTGCTTTAAGTCCTGTAGGTGTAGGTATGTTAGGTGTTGCTTCTATTGAGGCTTCCGCTCCGTTTCCACTTGTATTGACTGCCCTGACCGAAAAAGTATATGTGACTGTATTTGTTAAGTTATCTATAGTAACTGTCCTGGAGTTAGTGCTTGTCCAGGGTATACCGAAGTGCAGGAATTGGAACTTATACTCGTAGTGAGTAAAGGGAGCGCCTGAACTAGGGGCTTCCCAGTTAAGGGTAACTTGACCATCGCCTACTGCTGTTGCTCTAAGGCTTTGAGGTACTGATGGTAAAGCGGTTTGGGCAACGCCTTCAATTGTAAACAGATCTGCAAATATAAGTAAGACCCCAACAAAAATAGCCCGAGCCGCGACATGCCTTGCCACGCAAAGGCCGCGCGGACGCGAAGAAGCCAGCACAGCAGTAACTGCCGATACTGTATTGTGAAAGATTTTGATTAACTTAACACGTGTAAAGTGGGGGGCAGTCTAACGGCTTGTTCGTATTATCCGAGGACGACGTGACAGCGCGACGCGTCGGTAGGTCTTGGGAAATACCCAATCTTGTCGCGATCGAGAAAATTGCTTTTCGGATGTTGACGGTGATGTGCTTGCTTATCATGGTCTTCTCCTTGGTGTAGCTTTGCGTAGTGGAGGTCCGCCTTGACTGAAAACCAGCCTTATAGACTTACCGAAGTATTGAGTGAAACTTCATAGAGTTTGTGCTACGAATATATTGGACTCATGAACTATCTTCAGTTATAGTTATAATAGGTCAATTTTAAATATTTGTAAATTAAAAAACAGTAAAGCCTATACCTAACTAAAGGTTATACGATATTTTTAGGGAAAAAGCAAATTGTGTTAGAGAACCGGGAATCGGAGTTCCCTCCTACAGCATTGAAACCTTTATCTCTACTGAAAGATGCTCAATTAGAAATGGTATAAGTTCAAGGTGCACAACGTTTTTGAAAGACTCCCTTTACGTGAGTCCATCGGAGATCCCAACCTAAAATCAATCAAAAGGAGCTTGTAATGAAAACTTTATTCGTAAATCGAAATGTAATCGTGTCAATTTTCGCAGTCATATTGTTGACATACAGCATGCAAAGCGTTGGTTATGCTCAGGAAGCACCTGACACCGTCGTGGAATTCGCTGATGCTAACTTAGCAAGAGAAGTACGCAGAGCATTACGTCTTCCTACTGGCGGGGGCGTTGATCTCCTCAAAATCCCAAAAGCCGAATTGGAAAAATTAACAGAGTTAAGGGCTAGTGGTAAAGAAATAACTGATCTCACTGGCTTAGAACATGCAACACAACTGATGGCGTTACACATTATAGTCAATAACATCAGTGACATAACCTCGCTTGCACAACTGACACAACTGAAGACGTTAGATCTCAGGAATAACCAAATCGGTGACATAACCCTGCTCGCACAACTCACACAGTTGGAGACGTTAAAACTCAGTAGTAATCAAATCAGTGACATCATTCCCTTGGCACAACTCACACAACTAACAGAGTTAGATCTTGATAGCACGCAAATCAGTGACATCACGCCTCTTGCGCAACTGACACAACTGAGGGAGTTATACCTCTCGTATAATCGAATCAGTGACATCACGCCTCTCGCACAACTCATACAATTGGAGACGTTATTTTTCATTAGAAATCAAATCAGTGACATCATGCCTCTTGCGCAACTGACACAATTGACAGAGTTAAACCTTCCGTATAATCGAATCAGTGACATCACACCTCTTGCGCAACTGACACAATTGACAGAGTTAAACCTTGAGGATAACCAAATCAGTGACATCACGCCTCTTGCACAACTGACACAACTGACAGAGCTATACCTTCCGTATAATCGAATCAGTGACATCACACCTCTTGCGCAACTGACACAACTGACAGAGTTGAACCTTAGGGATAATCTAATCGTGGATATCACGCCTCTCACAGGATTGATATTTCTTGAAAATTTAAAACTTGGGCGTAATCCAATTTGGTCTACGTACCCACTTAATGCGCTCCTTGATGCGAATCCAAAGGTGGATTTAGATATTGTAGTAACGGATGCAGTGCCATTCCCTATGACAGAACCAACGTCGGAGGGGGGCAAAGAATTACGAGTGTTAATTCCAGAATTACAGCAGCAACCGATGTTTTGGGTAAATACTGGTGCTGGCAAAATAGAGTCCTCTGGGCACTTTGATGTTGTTACGCAAGAAGTGACGGTTCTAACCGTGGATAGAGCGGGTAGCAAACTCTACTGGGGTGAACGTAGTAAAAGCGGTGGTACCATCAAACGTTCAAACTTTGACGGGGCAAACGTTGAGGCACTCGCTTCACTATCAAACGTTCCTCGCGGTATAGTTGTTGATTCTGTGAGAAACAAGATGTATTGGACGAACTCCGACTTGCAAATCCAGACCGCGGACCTCAAGGGTGAAGGTATTAGCACCGTCATCCAACTTGAGGAAGAAATACTTGAAGAAACAAAAGAAAGTTGTAGTTCGCCAAACATTTACTTTTTCTTCTTTATTCCTATTTCTCAAACGAGGGGAGAATGTAGCACGGAAATAGTCCGCACCAATCTAACTTCTCCAACAGACATCGCCTTGAATCCAGTGGATGGCAGGTTGTACTGGACGGAATTTTCCGGGCGCATCCGGCGTGTAAACCTTGACGGCACCGGTCTCGATACACTTATACCCGATATAAGAAGTCCATACGGGATCGTCGTGGCGGGTGACAAAGTTTATTGGGCAGAGGAAATAGGTAAGTATTCCGGTAAGATCCAACGTGCGAATCTTAACGGCACAAACATTGAAACACTCGCCACGGTACAAGGTCTGCCTACTGGCATTTCTGTTGACACTACAGCAGGTAAGGTGTATTGGGCAAACTCACTTGGCGGAATCCAGCGAACGGATCTCAACGGTAGTGAAGTTGAGAATGTAGTCTTAGGCATAACCGCACCGGGAGACTTCATATTGGTTCCAAGTGCACAACCGGTAACACCGACAACAGCAGCTACAGATGCGACGGTTAGCGTCTCGCCCGCCTCAGTAGCATCTTCTGCTGTCGGGCAACAGTTAGAATTCAGCCTTAAAATCACTGATGGCGAAGCAGTCGCAGGCTATCAGGCAACCGTGCAGTTTGACACAACTGCCCTGCGTTATGTCTCAGGTGCGAATGGTGATTATCTGCCTGCCGGTGCGTTCTTTGTGGAACCAAAATTAGAGGGCAATCTCGTCCAACTCAACGCTGCGTCCCTTGCTGGAGAAAGTAAAGGGAACGGCACCCTCGCTACGCTCACCTTTGAGGTCGTCACAGAGAAGGCATCCACTTTGATGTTAACGGATGTGCTGCTAACGAATAGTGATGGTGAGGCTTTTGTGCCAACGGTTGAAAATGCAGAGGTAACTGAAGCCCCTCACCTCAAAGGCGATGTTAACGGTGATGGCATTGTAAACATTCAGGATTTAGTGTTAGTTGCTGGGCGTTTAGGACAACCAGGCACAAATAGTGCGGATGTTAACGGTGATGAAGTGGTCAATATCCAAGATCTCGTCCTCGTCGCTGGGGCGTTAGGCACAACTGCCGCCGCCCCTTCTCTGCATCCGCAAGCCTTAGAAATGCTCACCGCCACAGAGGTTAAACAGTGGCTATCCGCTGCACAGCAATTGGGCCTCACCGATGCAATGTCACAGCGCGGTATCCTGTTCTTACAACAACTCCTCACAGCGTTGACCCCGAAAGAGATGGCACTCTTGCCAAACTATCCGAATCCTTTCAACCCAGAGACGTGGATACCCTATCACTTATCAAAGGATGCGGATGTTACACTGCATATCTATGCTGTGAACGGCACATTGGTGCGGACATTGGCACTCGGACATCAAGCTCCGGGGATGTATCAGAACCGTTCGCGTGCGGCGTATTGGGATGGTAAAAACCAGTTCGGTGAACCTGTGGCGAGTGGTATCTACTTCTACACGCTAACGGCAGGTGATTTCACTGCCACGCGGAAGATGTTGATACGGAAGTAGGCGATTGCAAACAATTCGTTGGAACCTCCAGCAAGACAGCAAAAAACTTGTAGGGCAAGCCCCATGCCTGAACCCTACAAGTTTTGTTTTATCGAGCATTGCGTCCCGAACGGAATTTATTTTCACTGTGAATAATCGTTCCGTTTCGCTGGCTCATCCGTGAAGTATTCGACGAACTCCCATTCAAAACCATCCGCATCAATGAAATAGATCCGTTTTCGATGAGGATGTGGTTCGACTTTATAACCTTCCTTATATCCGGCAGCCAGCAGGCGTTCCCTGATACCTTCAGCGTCATCAACAGCAAAACCGAGATGGTTCACATAGGTCCCTTCACGGTCACCTGTGAACGGCTGTTTGCGGTCTGACAAGGCAATGTAGAAATCGTCAGTCCCAAGATGACACCATTTCGTTCCGTTCGCATTATCACCACCACCCCTGACTCGAAAATCTGGGAAGGCAGTCGTTAGGAAATCGATTGCTTTTTCAAGGTCATTCACGCTCATGTTAGCATGTTCAAGATAACGGCTCATTTTTAAATCCTCCTGAAATTCAGAACTAAACCTTATCGGCTAACCCAAATCGGGTTAACTCTCTTTTTTCTTTACAACAGGTTTGCAAGTTTCGTGCCAAGTGTTCAGGTTCCTATGCAATCGAGATAGTTCAACGTTTTACAGGTTAAAACGAAATTTTAGATTTTACTGATATGTTTCAAATATGAAACAAAACCTGAACTATGGTAAAATATACATTTACCTATACAATAGAAGATTGGCGAGGTTACTTACGGATCAAAAAACAGAACTTACGCAATGCGCAATGAATTGTGCTACTACGAACCATGCGCCCTTTGAGAAACGGACATCCTTCAAAGGATAACCCTTATGTTTGTAGTGATGCGATTTATCGCATCAATGTGTAAGCCCTAAAAAATAAAGATTATTTCACAAATGAAACACTTTTCATTTATGAAACAAGATTCTTGACATCCGCTTTACTGTATGCTAATCTGTAACCTATAGGTAACAAATCCTGTTCACGCGTGGAGGGAAGTAGTGAAGTGGATTAACATTGCCAAAACATCTGAAATTGAACCGGGGCAGAATATTGTTGTCAAATTTGACAGTGAAAATATTGCAATCTTCAATACAGGCACAAAATTTTATGCGATCAATAACATCTGCCCGCATCAGGGGGGACCGCTCAACGAGGGAACACTGGCGGGTGAAGTCGTTACCTGTCCGTGGCACGGTTGGCAATACGATCTGAAAAGTGGATGTCCGATTACCACGCCAAACCTCCGAACCTATCCGCTCCGGGTTCATGGAGATACCCTTCAGATCGCAATCACCCGTGAAGCATCAGCTAACAACAGGCTCGAAGGGACTGTTTTTAACCAAACCATTGAAACCGATCAGGTCTATGAAATCCTTGAGCAGATTCAGCTTGGAAAGACCCTCGATGAAGTCTTTGAGAATATCCACGCTGGACTTCAGAATGTAGTCCCGCATAACCGATTAGGCATCGCACTTATTGACGAATCCTCCGGTAATTTAGTGCAGTGCAAAACGAAATCCAACAGAAAAATCTTGCTGGACAACGGGTTTTCAGCAAAAATCAAAGGGTCAAGCCTTGAGCCTATCCTTAATTCAGGGAAAGCACGAATTATTGACGATTTTCAGGAAATTCTCGCAAGAAGACCGACAAACTGGACAAGACTGATGGTCCAAGAGGGGATGCGCTCAAATCTGACACTTCCACTTAAAGTGCAGGGCAAACCCATTGGGGTCGTCTTTTTCACCAGCGAAAACCCCCGGGCATTCTCCGAGGCACATATTGGACGACTGAAACCGATTGCTGGACAACTCTCAATTCTTATTGAAAAAGGGGATTGGATAGACAAACTCGCCGAAAACAACAGACGATACCGCACACTTTTTGAGATGTCCAACGACGCAATTTTCATTTGTCCATCACTCACAGAAGCGTTTGTTACCGTAAACGAAAATTTCTGTGCGTGGCTCGGTTACACACACCAGGAACTCGTCAATCTATCACTGTGTGACCTAATGCCTCCCAATGAGTTTCAAAACACCCGAGAAACGCTCAAAGGAATCGACCAACAAAATCCCATTACGTTTCAAACGGAACTGTCCCGTAAAAACAAAAATCGTTTACCATTGGAAATTCGCGCGATCCGAATTACGCATGACGAGCGGGAATTCATCCAAGGGTTTGCGCGCGATCTCTCGGAGGTAAAGGCACTCAGTGCCCAATTGAAAGAACACCATTCGTTTGGGAATCTCATCGGAAAAAATCGGAAAATGCAAGAGATTTTCGAGTTAATTCGACTCGTCGCGCCCATGAAAACGACCGTCCTGATTCAAGGTGAAAGCGGGACCGGCAAAGAACCGATTGCCCACGCAATCCACGACAATAGCGAGCGGGCAAAAAAACCTTTTATCCGCGTCAATTGCGCTGGCTTGGTCGATAATTTGTTGGAGAGTGAACTCTTTGGGCATGTCAAAGGTGCGTTTACGGATGCCATCGCAACGCGCGAAGGACGGTTCGCAGCCGCGGACGGCGGTACCCTTTTCCTTGATGAAATCGGTGAGTTAAGTCTCGGAACACAAGCAAAGCTGCTCCGGGTTTTGCAAGAGGGCGAATATGAAATGGTCGGTTCAACCGAAACAAGGAAAGTAGATGTACGTGTCATCGCAGCAACAAATCGAATCCTGAAAACAGAAATTGATGCTGGAAGTTTTCGAGAGGATTTATACTACAGGCTCAATGTCGTCCCGATTACGCCGCCGCCACTCCGTGAAAGACGAGATGACATTCCACGCCTCATTGAACACTTTATCGAAAAATTCAATCAACAGACCCAAAAATCTATTCATCGCACCTCACCCGATACCCTTGAAATCTTAGTGGATTATACCTACCCCGGCAATGTGCGAGAGTTGGAGAACATTATAGAGCATGCATTCGTCAAATGTCAGGGTGGAAGCATCGAAAAGCAACATCTACCGCCTGACCTTATTTCCTCGAGAGACGATATTGTTACGCAGGCACTCAGGGAAAGCAATCCGCTTGCTGCCTTGGAACGTGAACTCGTTCAACGGGTCTTGGAGGAATCTGATGGAAAGCCACAACTCGCTGCACAACGTTTGGGAATCAGTCGGACAACCCTATGGCGCAAACTCAAGGCGGTATAGTTGAGAGATCGGGGCAATCGCTTCGTGGTGGACCTTAGAAGAAATCTGGGTGTTTGAAATCCAACGCCGACACGTTTTTCATTGACAACTTCGTTGGGATTAACATATCATATCGGATAAGCATTGACCTGTTGCTATCGTCTGAAAGGAGTACTGAAAATGGCAAAAACCCTCTCTCTCATTGCATACAACGACTTGGAAAGCCAAGTTGAAGCCTTGGAAAGGGACGGTTATGTCTATTTCCCCAGCGTGCTTGGGACTGACGAAATCGCTGAATTGCGTGCCACTATGGATCGATTAGAGGCGATTCCAGCGTCTCACGATCGGGACGAAACACCTCAAAATGGCGACGCATTCCTCCATAAACTCATCAGCAACTCGTTTAATCGAGACCCGCTGTATCTCCAATTCCTTGACAGATCCCCCGTCTTTGAAGTTGCCGAGGCGGCTCACAGCGAGGATTTTCATTGCATCGGTATGCATTCGTGGCTGACAGGTCCGGGACGTCCGGATCAGGGGTTACATACCGATTGGCTGCCGATCTCTCTACCTGCAGAGATTCGTTCCGATCCACGCGTCAAAATCCCAATCTTCATCACAACTGCCCATTATTACCTCAACGATATATATGAGGAATTGGGACCGACGAAGTTTGTGCCGGGCAGCCATCTCTCTGGAGGCTCGCCAAACGGGGCAACCGAGTGGAATAACCGCGGAGAAGAGAGTATCTTATGTAATGCAGGGGACGTGGTACTTTTCCGTAGTGAAGTCTGGCATCGTGGCTCAGCCAATACGAGTGACGAAACCCGTTACCTTATGCAGGTGCACTATGCCCAGCGGATGATCACACAGAAGTATCCGCCCTATCTGAATAAGTTCCAGTTTGACGAGTCGATCCTCGCCCAAGCAACCCCACGACAGAAACGACTCATGGGCGACCATCGACCCAGTAATTACGATTAACAAAGGAGTTATCCATGAAAACGCGTTTATTTTCCATCAGTGTAAAGTCCGCATTCTTCCTATTGATTGGTATTTCTATCATATTGATGGGTTGTGAGAGAGCGCGTCAACAGGTAGACGTTCTTACAACCGCACCCGCGAAACAAGCACACGCCATAATTAACTCATCGAACGACAGTGGCGTAACTGGAATGGCAGTCTTCACACAAAACGGCGACTACATCACGCTCACAGTTGAGATTCAGGACGCAACCCCTGGTCTTCACGCCGTTCATATCCACGCAAACGGGGATTGCAGTGCGCCCGACGGTACATCCGCTGGCGGTCACTGGAATCCCACGGATGTTGCGCACGGAAAATGGGGCGTAGGTGAGTTTCATCTCGGGGACATCGGCAATAGCACCGTCGGAGAAGATGGAACAGGCAGTATTACATTGACGACAGATCTCTGGGAAATCGGCACAGGTTCCGACATAGATGTTGTCGGCAAAGGCATCATTGTGCATGCTGGCGCGGACGATTTCACCTCACAACCTTCGGGTGCGGCAGGCGCGCGTATCGGGTGCGGTGTCATTGTGTTAGCAGAGTAACTGTAACCATTCTACTTTTACTGGCGAGGTTTTCAAACCTCGCCTTTTTTTAAACCTTGCCTTTTAAGGTACGTTTGCTGGCTTCAGGGGATTGGATAGCCCAGCAGTGCGCACTTTAAATTATCAGACTTTGGACAATTTTAAAATCCTCAAGGAGTACTGACAATGGCAAAAGCCCTCTCACTCGTGGCACACAACGATTTAGAAAGCCAAGTGGAAGCATTGGAAAGAGATGGTTATGTCTATTTCCCGAGCGTGCTTAATACTGAGGAAGTCGCCAAATTGCGAGCTATGATGGATCGATTGGAGACGATCCCGGAGTGTTTGGATCGGCACCAAACGCCTGAAAATGGTGACAAATTTCTCAACAAAATCATCAATAACTCGTTTAATCGAGATCCGTTGTATCTCCAGTTCCTTGACAAATCGCCCGTTATTGAAGTTGCTGAGGCGACGCACGGTGAGGATTGTCATTGTATCGGTATGCAATCGTGGGTGACGGGACCGGGGCGTCCGGATCAGGGATTACATACCGATTGGCTGCCAATCAGCCTACCTGCAGACGTTCGTTCCGATCCGCGCGTCAAAGTTCCAATCTTCATCACGACTGCCCATTACTATCTCAACGATATGTATGAGGAATTGGGACCGACGAAGTTTGTGCCGGGCAGCCATTTCTCCGGATGCTCTCCAAACGGAGCAACCGAGTGGAATAATCGAGGCGAAGAGAGTATCTTATGTAAAGCGGGGGATGTGGTGCTTTTCCGCAGTGAAGTCTGGCATCGTGGCTCTGCGAATACGAGTACCGAAACCCGTTATCTCTTACAGGTCCACTATGCCATGCGGATGATTACACAGAAATACCCGCCCTATCTGAATAAATTTCAGTTTGATGCCTCGATCCTTGACCAAGCGAACCCTCAACAGAAACGACTCATGGGCGATCATCGACCCAGTAACTATGATTGAAGTTTTCTACAATTATGGTGAAAATCACAATTAAGTGTGCACTGGAGAGGTGATGAGGTTAGGAAACCTCGTCTATCTATTGTTGAATGGAAAGTCAATCAATATCAAGTTATCGTTTGCCGACGAGATAGGTCCTTGAAGAACCATGGAAATCTCGCCGTGACTGGATTCGGTATCAAAAGGTAAATAGAACCTATTTATTTTTAGAATTCACCATGATTGGAAAATTGTTGGTTTATGGAGACCAATCGTGAAAAAAGTTTTTGTCGTAATTTTTACGTCGATGTATCTAATCTTCTGTATGGAAACGCATGCAAGATTTATAGTTGAGACGATATATTTCAAGCCATCTGACATCGGTAATCATAGAATGGATAAAATAAAGGAAATGGTAGAAGGCGCGCAGATACTCTATGAAATGGAGATGGATCGTAACGGCTTTGGCAAAAAAACCTTTAGATTGGAACGCGACGCAAATCGCGACATCATAATCCATAGAGTGAATGGCAGACACGGCTGGCAGCACTATACTCTCAACACATGGGAGAAAATTCAACCAGAATTACCGGATAGATTTAATCCTGATACACCACCTTGGGATAAGCAGGACAGAGTGAGGTTGATTATAGTTGGCGGTTTAGAGGCGACAAATGGAGTCTCTTGGGGTGCGGGGTGGCCATATCACAGCAATAGGTATGGTGGGGGTGTTTTAATTGCAACAAACAGCGGGCATTTCACTGAAGGTCTTATTTTTCATGAGTTAGGACACGCTTTCGGTTTACATCACAAGCCCGAAGGTAAAGATCCAGAGGCACTTGAACACTACGAGGCACGATGGCTGGATAAGCACTACCAATTCAACAACAGAGCGAACAATTTTACCGTGCCGAGGGTGGAATGGCAGAATCCCAAACTCACGGCTCTAAAGCCTGATAACATCAAATTAGAAGTGATTGCGAATTCTGATATAGGGCTACATCAGGCGGAGGTTTTTAGACAAGACGACATACAGGTTATAGATTGGGACTATTTGAACGGCGAAAAAAGAAGCGTAATAACTCTTGAGGCGAATCGTCGTAATTGGAATAGCAACATTGTTCTAAAAGTGATGGATACCGGTGGCAATTATGTGATGATTGATATGACTCTTGACATACCAAAGGTCATTGCTGGAGAAGTGCCTGCCGATATGGACACTATTACATATTCACAGGGTTTGTCTAACGTAAACGTTCTGATGTATACAGGGGCTGTAAGTTGGATGAGTCTTGATGATGCCAATCGGCAATCTCAAATCACAAAGCAATTGCTTGCTTCAAAAGGGATTCAAGCCGAAATCGTTCAAACTGAAGATTCTATTAGAGACTGGATGCTTCAAACAACTTCAGATGGTAACGTAGATGTTTTAATCCTTTACGGGACCCTGCCAATTTCTATTTATCCACCCTTTAACAGTCAACCGGATGGTTCTGTGGCAGAAAATTGGATTGAATCCACTGACGGGAATACTATTCTTAACCATGGCGATTACTTCGGTTTTTGGGCCGGCGGTCATCAAGAAGAATTAGGGGATCAAAATGGTGTCCAAGCTTTACAAGTCATTATGGATATTCCACATATCACAATGTGGGACGGTGGGTTGGAAAATAATACCCCAATGGTAGTAACGAAAGATGGCAAAGAGGTTACCCCAAGTCTTACGAATTTTCAATCCGATAGAGCTTTTCACCTTGATGAACTTACTGGGAATTGGTTTGCCGAAAAGGTTCTTGCGAGTGATACAGGCACCCCGCAAGCCACCAGAGCGGATCCGGTTATCGTGCGAGATGGCAATCGTGGACGGATTGGTATTGTTTATCAAACCTTTAACGAGGTAAACTCTAAAGGCAAGGTTGTTGCTGAACTCATTGCTAACTTCCTTTTAAAGAATAACGACAAAATTTCGTCCCGGCCTGTTGAACCAATTATTGATAACGATACAGGAGAACCGTCAGATAAGGTGAGTCTCTTGCCTATAAGTGTGGAGTCTCCTAATATCGGTCAACTACTCAAGTTGTCCCTAAAAATCACTAACGGCGAAAATGTCGCGGGCTATCAGGCAACCGTGTCATTTGATACGACAGCCTTGCACTATGTAGGGAGTTCAAATGGGGATTACCTGCCCGCAGGTTCTTATGTTCTGCCTCCTATTCTGACAGACAACACGCTAACACTTGCGGCAACGTCTCTTTCCGGTGAAAGTCAGGGGGACGGCACACTTGCAACCCTCATTTTTGAGGTAGTTGCTGTAAAAACCTCTACTGTGAGTCTCTCTGACGTGATATTGACGAATGGTTCGGGAGGCAGTTCTATACCACAAACAGAAAACGCTGAGATAACTGAACCCACACACGCTACGCAAAGACTGGAGGATGTCAACTCTGATGGTGTCGTCAATATCATTGATCTCACTTTAGTCGCATCGAACTTCGGTAAAAACGGCGAAAATGCTGCGGATGTCAACTCTGATGGGGTTGTTAATATCGTTGATCTGACACTTGTCGCTGCAGCATTTGGGGGCACCTATTCCGCTCCTGGAGCCCGGCATTCCGATTTGGCAGGTGTTCTAACAAGGTCAGAAATCAAACAGTGGCTTCATCATGCCCGACAGCTGAACCGAAAGGATGCTACTTTTCAACGTGGACTTCTCATCTTGGAGCAGCTCCTTGCATCATTGCCTCCCAAAGAGACTGCACTTTTGCCAAACTATCCGAATCCGTTTAATCCGGAGACGTGGATTCCGTATCAACTCGCCAAAGAGGCAGAAGTGACGTTAACGATCTATGCGGCCGATGGTTATATCGTCCGGCGATTAGCACTCGGACATCAACCCGCAGGTCTATACGAGAACCGTAGCCGTGCGGCGTATTGGAATGGTAGAAACGAATTCGGTGAACCTGTGGCAAGTGGTGTCTATTTCTATACACTTACCGCAGGAGATTTCGCTACGACGCGACGGATGCTTATCTTGAAGTAGAACTTTGTCAACTTTTAAATTGTGAATAAGATAGTTTAAATTACAGAACAAACACAGACCTTTTGTAAATTCAAGCATTTCTCCAAGGAATAGCGGTTCGTAGTCTCGCAATTCATTGCGCATTGCGTAAGTCCTATCGTTGTAAAATTTACCATAGTTTGGGGGTTCACAGGCACAATCTAACAGATTATGCTACAAGAGTGGCAACTTGGGTTATAATATCCAAAATGGCCAAATGTGGTAGCCAGAGGTATTCCTGCGTGGCGAGGCAAAAGAGATCAGGAATAAAAACAAAAAAATTAAAGAACTCACACGAGAAATAGAAATGATAAAGGAGAATTATGGCAAGAGTCACTAACCGCCGAATTGAAGCTAATCGCAGGGATCCAGAGTTTAAAAAACGGCTTGAAGAAGCAAAAGGCATGATCCAGCAAGATAAAGATAGGGATGCGGCATACCATATTCTGAAAGACATGAATCTGAAGAAAGACGAAAACGATCTCTTCCTATTTTGGCATATTCCTGATAGGCAACTGGCAGAGTTATTAGGTATAGGGAAGACTATTGTCTCAAACGTACGCCAGCGTCTGATTCGGGAAAGATGGGGTAGAGAGAAAGTTATAAAGAATGTTGGTACATCTGAGCCGAGGGTTATCGGTAAGGGAGGTGAGTCTGTTTATCTCTATTATTTTCCTACTTATCAGCTATTCAATAAATTACACCTAAAAGTGCCTTATTTTCCATGCAACATCGGTAAGACTATCGGGGACGTTAAAAACAGGGTCAGTGATCAAATTGGTCAGCAGCTTCCAGAGAAACCCAAAATAGCACTCATTATCAGAACAGATGATTGCAAAGCATTGGAAACGGAAATACACGATGAATTAAAGAGGAGAGGGGACTGGCTTGATCCGAATTCAGATGCCGACGTTGTTGGAGTAGAATGGTTTCTGACGAATCCAGCCGAAGTTGAAGGAATTGTTAAATCTATTCACAGAACGGAGAACTCCAATGAATGATGAAAACCAGCAATTAGCAGAAATTCCCTAAATTTCGTATTAGCAAGCCTCCAATGATTTGGTACTGGGCGATAGGACCCCGCCGCTACGATACATAACTCAAATCCAATCGCGGATTAACCAGAAACCCACTCATAATGTAATGGAGAGCGGCCCAGGAGCAATAGTAAAAAAAATGAACACACAAGTTACGAACGATCAGATCGAATTTTACCGCGAGCATGGATTTCTGATTATTGACGACTTCTTAAAAGGTGCCGAGTTGTCAGTGTGGCAGGATGCCGTTGATGAGGCTGTTGCAGAACATGTAAGCCGTTCTGATGCCTACCACAATCAAAGCGGAGAAGACAGTTACTACAAGAACGTCTTCGTTCAATGCGTCAATTTGTGGAAGACGAGCGAGAAGGTTAAACAGTTGATTCTTGATCCCCAGTTAGGTAAATTGGCAGCAGACTTCGCTGGCACTTCGGGTGTGCGACTATATCACGACCACGCTATGATCAAGCAACCGTGGGCAAATCCCACGAACTTCCATGTCGATAATCCTTATGACCCATTCTATTCACATGAGGCAATCATGTTCTGGGTGGCACTCGATGATACAACCGTTCAGAACGGCTGTTTGTATTTTCTGCCCGGTACACACAAGACGAGCAACTTTGAGGTCGGCGGGATCCTCGGAGAAGCGGGGGTCGGCGAACTGTTCCGCGAGTATCCAGAGTGGGCAGAGATTGAACCCTACGCCGCGGAGATGAAAGCCGGAGCCGGTGTATTCATCAGCGGGATGGTCGCGCATGCAGCGGGACCGAATATGACGACGCATCCGCGCCGCGCGTTTGCCATGCTCTTTATGCCCGAGGATGCCACATTCAATGGAAAGAAGAGCGCGCTGCCTGATGAAGTGGTTGCGAATTTGAAGACAGGCGACGTGCTGGCGGACGATGTGCATCTGCCGTTGGTGTTCTCGTATCAAGACTGTAGTCCGCTGTTGGAATAGTACCGCAAGTTGCCACCCAAAAAGCTATAGATATTCAGACTTCATTTTCCCTATACATCATCCCAATTCCCTTATTTTGAAACCGTATACAGATTTAACTTGATCTATCAGTTAAATACAGGTATGATTCCGTACATTAAAACAATCAGGACTTACGCAAAACTGGAGCATGATGGATTCTTTTTTCGCCTTTCTGCAAAGGGGCGCGGGCATATTAATGATATTTTTTAAGTGGAACGCCTTTCTACTCTCGTTGGTGTTTCCGATTTCTGTTCAGGCAGAATCGACATCTGAAAACCAATCACCCCCTCCAGGATACCAGATTCATCGATCTATTCCGCCACAAGGTGCCAAAACCCACGTAGTGGTTCCGGGGGAAAGGTTCGGTGCGGGTGGGTTCAAACGTTGGGTCTACGGCAGCGACTACCGGGATCTCTGGACGACCCCCATCGAAATTGCAGTCCTCGACCTCGACAGTGTGGGCGGCGGGCTGACACCGTTTCGCACTGGCGGATTCGGACAGTCCATATCCCTTCATTTTACAGGGGAAGATGGTCGCCGGTATACGGTACGTTCCTTGGACAAGGATCCTACCAAACGAATATCGGATGTACTCAAGGGTACAATTGCCGACGATTTCCTTCAGGACATGATTAGTGCGCTCCTGCCGACAGGGGCACTCGTGGTCGATCCGCTGATGGAAGCCACCGGTATCCTCCATTCCAAGCATACGCTCGTCGTTATTCCAGATGATCCCAGACTGAAGGAGTATCGCGAGGAGTTTGCCGGTCTTGTAGGGATGCTGCAGGAACACCCTTCCGAAGGGGCAGGCGATACTCCCGGCTTTGCGGGTTCTCGACAGATCAGCGGAACGGAAAAGTTGTGGGAGCATTTGGAAGAAACGCCACTTAACCGCGTTGATGCCCGTGCTTTTCTAAAGGTGAGATTGATGGATTTTCTCATCAACGACAAGGACCGTCATGAGCGTCAGTGGAGATGGGCGCGGTTCCCCGATGGCGAGTCTTATACTTGGGTTCCAATACCGGAGGATCGCGACCAGGCATTTATCGACCTTGACGGATTCGCGATGGCAGTGGCGCGTAGAGGGGTACCCAGGTTTATCATCCAATTCGAGGATAAGTATACGAATCTGTTGGGTCTGACGTTTAAAGGTTGGGAACTGGATCGCGAGTTCCTTGCCGAACTCGATAAGGCTGCATGGGATTCGGTAGTAGCAACATTTTGCACGGAACTCTCCGATCCAGTCATAGAGGATGCAGTCCGGAAACTCCCACAGCCGTATTACGAAATCGTCGGGGAAACGCTTACGGAGGCACTCAAATTGAGACGGGACGCATTGCCTGCATTTGTCAGCAAGTACTATGCGTTGATTACCCGCCAGGTTGAAATACAGGCGACCGATCAGAACGAGTATGTCCAGTGTAAGCATAGACCGGGCGGTGATTTGGTCGTCCATATCGGTCTCATAGAGGATCCTGGTGGAGAAAGGAGCCTCCCCTATTTCCAGAGGATGTTCCGCCCGAAAGAAACCCGAGAAGTCCGAATATATCTCCGGGGGGGAGCCGACCACGTGGAAATATCAGGGGCAAATGGGCGTATTGTTGTTCGTATCGATGGGGGCGGTGGGGATGACACCTTCATAAACGCATCCGAGGCGGGTGCCTCAAAGACGCAGTTCTATGATTCTCGTGGGAAAAATCGGTTCGTCAAAGGCAAAGGAGCGAAAATTGATGAAAGCCCCTACAAGCGTGCTCCCGCACAGTTTTCCCTTGGCCGGCGGTATGCACTTGACTGGGGCATGGAGACGTTTACTTTTCCGAGCCTTACGGTCAGTCCGGATTTGGGGACGTTCGTGAGGGTACACCACAGCCGTCAGTATTTCGGCTATCGAAAAAACCCCTTCTCTTCGCGTCATGCTTTCGGTGTCGGGCTTGCCACTAATGGTTTCGAGCCATTTGCTTTCTATACCGGCAATTTTCGTCGCCCATTGCCCAATTTCAACGCGAGGGTTCACTTCAATTACTCCGGGATCCAGCTGATCCGGTTCAACGGCTTCGGTAACGACACTCAGATTCCGAACGCGTCTTCCTTCTATAAGGTCGAACAGAGTTATCTCGTTTTCGCCCCCTCCCTCGATTTTCAGAAGAAGGCACATGATGAAGATGCGCCGAGCAGTTCTACGGAACCGCTTCGCTCGGAATTGACTGCCCGCCTGGGGCCGATCCTCAAGTATTCAAACACGTCACCGGAGGCAAACGAGGACAAGTTCATCGGTTCTCTGGATGCTGCGGTGTACGGTACGGGTTCCTTCGGTCAGGTCGGCGCATCGGGAGAACTCATGTACGACACGCGTAACAATCCGGCGTATCCGACGCATGGTGCTTTCGTCAGGGCTACCGGAGCGGTCTATCCGGGGATCTGGAATGTGGTGTCCACCTTTGGCAGCATAAATGGGGAAGTCAGCACTTACGTAACGGTACCTCTTCCGACGAACCCGACCCTGGCTTTGCGGGTCGGTGGAAAGAAAGTGTGGGGGCCCTTTCCGTTCCACGAGAGTGCTTTCTTAGGCGGTCCCGGCTTTATCGGTCTCGGTTCATCCGATGCCCATTTACGCGGTTTCCGAAAAAATCGGTTCGCGGGGGACACCGCATTGTATGCGAATACCGAGCTGCGGCTGGTGCTGATCCCACTCAGAATCCTGGTACCGGGAGAGTTCGGCGTGTTCATAGCAGCTGATGCCGGCAGGGTCTTTTATGCCGAGGATCCGGACACTGCCAACAAATGGCATACCGGTGTCGGCGGTGGGTTCTGGCTCTCTTTTCTCCAGCGCAAGCAGACCTTGAGCGTTGCGGTCGTCAATGGCGACGACTTCGTGGGGGTGTATCTGCGCGCCGGTTTCATGTTCTAAGCCACTCAAATAGGAGAGGTATCGTATGCTCGACAAAATATATTATATGCTCAACAACATCATTATACGTCTCATTGTTTACTATGTCGCCTGGCTTTTGGCTCTCGGGGGGGTTTTCCACCTCTTCCCCCAAATTCTCGTTTACGTCGCCCAAGAGCGTGAACGCTTCTTTGAAGGACAACAAGGTAACACCAGAGCCGATGTATCCGTTACACTGGGGAACATCAAAGAGGGAGTGGCTACGCTTGTTGAAGGGAACATCAAAGAAGCCTTGGTCACGCTTGTTGATCCGGCACACACCATTCCCGTCATGGTCGCTCTGGTGCTGGCTTTTTGGGTTACGCTCCCAATTACGTGGCTCTATCGTTGGACGCGCCCGCGCAAGAAATACATTCAATCCTTCGCACATACTTTGCTCGTGATACCTATTGCCATATCGCTGGTTGTTTTTTTGGTCAAGGGGAGCCTTGCGCTTGCGTTCAGTTTGGCGGGCATTGTGGCGGCTGTCCGTTTTCGCACCTCACTCGAAGAGCCGATGGATTCCGTATACATGCTTATGGCGATCGGAATAGGACTCGCGGCTGGTACCCAACTTATTTTAGTGGCTTACCTCGCATCACTGGTTTTTGTTATCATAACGCTGGCTGTGTGGAAAAGCAATTTTGGAGCGCAACCGGAAGTCCTATCCGGCTGGAGAATCGCTGATTCTCAACAATTCGGCACAGTCTCTGGAGAAGGGGAGAGTGCCACCGGAAACCCCTATAACGCCCAGATCGAAGTGCACACAACAAAGGTCAATGTCGCTAAAAAATCGACTGCGCAAATCCTTGAATCGACTACCAAACGGTGGCAGGAAGCAGATGTGACAAAAAATCCCGATGGAACTGCCATTATCGTGTTTGATGTTTGGTTAAAAAAATCTGTCACTTTGCCTTCCTTTATACAGGATATTAAAGAAAACGGAAGAGGGTATATCAACAACGTAAAACTGAAGGGGCAAGAACCCATGAGGGTATAATCGCACATGCAGAATCACGGAAATAAACTCTTGTTAGGCTTCCTTGTCTTTAGCCTTCTTATTCTTTTGGTGTCGATGGTTTATAGGGAGAATCCATCAGCAGAGTTAAGTGAACAGAAAGCCCCTAAAGAGAATCCATCAACAGGGTTGAGCGAAGAGAAAGTCAATAAAGAGAACCCATCAGCGGGGTTGAGTGCAGATTTGCTAAATATGAATCCAGACTTTATGATTGAGCACTTTCCGATGGGCCCGAAGGCGGTATCACCAAGGAAAATATCTCTCGAAAACTACGACCTAAAGGTAGAGACTGCGACGCATTGGAAGCTGC
Source organism: Candidatus Poribacteria bacterium (assembly GCA_965232545.1). Taxonomy (GTDB): domain Bacteria; phylum Poribacteria; class WGA-4E; order WGA-4E; family WGA-3G; genus WGA-3G. Next base: position 2,888,179 of record OZ246979.1, on the reverse strand, counting down.
CCGGACGTCTTAAGGAGATTTCTGGTCTGGCAATGACGCTGGACAATCGACTCTTGGCTCACAATGATGAAAAGGGAGTTATTCACGAGATAGATTATAGGGAAGGGGCAATCCTAAAAGCATTCCAATTGGCAGATATGAAGAATCCGGTAAGCGATGATTTTGAGGGGATTGCGACAGTTAACGATCAGGTCTATTTGGTCACAAGTTCAGGACGCATATATGAGAGCAGTAGAGGCGCTGATGAGGAGTCCGTCCTTTATAATATCTATTCTACCGGAGTCGGCAGAGATTATGAAATAGAGGGCTTAGCGTACGACGCGAGTAAGCAAGCACTCTTACTGATGGGCAAAGGTGCTCGTAGAGCAGACCTGAAGGAACAGTTGACAATATATCATTGGTCAATTGATAGGAAGCAGCTCATCGAAAGGGCACATATCGTCATACCTGTCATTGAATTCACCCGTCATATCAAGGGAAAGGAATTTCAGCCTTCCGGTATCGAACGACACCCTGCGTCAGGAAATTACTTCGTCGTTGCTGCGCGTCAGGGGGCGATTGCGGAGATTACGCCCGATGGTCAGGTCGTTGCAGCCAAGCAGTTTCCTGCCAAGTGGCATCGGCAGGCTGAAGGTATCACCTTCGCTGCGGACGGCGCGCTCATCATTGCTGATGAGGGGGTAGGCGGGAAAGCGAGACTCACCATTTATCCGGTTTCGGAAAGTCAGCAATAGCAATGCAAGAACCTATTCAGATTTTTACGCGATTTGCTGATGATGATAACAAGATAACGCCCCAGATCAGCCTTTCCTATTGAGGCTGTTTTTATTTTCGGTTAGGATTTTCAAAACAGATCCGAAATGTCGCACACGAAATCGACTTTATCCCCATCAAAACCGTCTTCATCCGTCGGCTGGCGGTCCATAGCAATTGGACTTATTCTCATCCCTGTCAATTGCTATTGGATTACTTATATTGAACTGGTGCAATATTCCGCGCAGCCCACAATCGTCTCGCTTATTTTCACGGTTGTTTTCAATGTGCTTGTGTTAATGGGATTCAACCAAATATTCAAGCGGTTCCTGCCTCGACTGGCTCTATCTCAAGGTGAACTCTTGGTCATTTATGTCATGCTATCTGTCGCATCCGCTACTGCGGGACACAGCATGATGGAGATTTTGGTTTCCACGTTGGGACACGCTTTCTGGTTCGCAACGCCAGAGAACGATTGGAAAGACCTGTTTTGGCGGTATATTCCGAGTTGGCTTGCCGTGGTGGACAAGGGCGTTCTTTCGGGCTATTACGAGGGAGATTCTACGCTCTACACAAAGCAGCATCTGTTGGGTTGGCTAACGCCTGTGATGAATTGGTTCGCCTTTCTCTTTGTGATGCTGTTTGTTATGGTTTGCATCACTGTTATCGTTCGGAAACCGTGGACGGAAGATGAGAAACTGGCATACCCGATTATCCAACTCCCGGCTCGAATGACCAGTGAGGGTTTCTTCACAAATCGGTTGATGTGGATCGGTTTCGGTCTTGTGGCGGCTTTCGATGTCGTTAACGGTCTCCACCATGTTTTTCCTGCGATACCCTCCGTGTACGAGAAAGCGTACCGTTTCAGATTCACAGAGAAACCCTTCTCCGCAATGGGATGGCTGAGATTAGGGATCTACCCTTTTGTTTTAGGCATTGGGTTTCTAATTCCGTTGGATCTGTTGTTTTCGAGTTGGTTTTTCTTTTGGGTGTGGAAGGGGCAACAGGTCGTTGGAAGCATTATGGGTTTAGAAGGGACGGGTTATCCTTACGTCAACTATCAGGGATTTGGTGCCTATATGGGCATCTTTCTGATTGCCTTATGGAGGGGCAGAAAATACCTTCAGAATTTGCTGGCAGCGAAAGTGCGTCCCACATCCACGCGTGATGAACCGATGTCACCCCGGATGGTGCTTCTCGCACTTATTGCTGGCATTGCGTTTCTGACCTTTTTTTGTTTGAGAACAGGTATGTCTCTCTGGGCAATACTTGTTTTCTTTGGACTCTATTTTGCCTTCTCCACGGCGGTTTCTCGGATGCGAGCCGAACTCGGATCGCCAATGCACGACTTGCATTATACGGGACCCGAACGAATCATGGTTGCCGCTGTAGGCACCCGTAAGCTTGGACCGAATAATCTTTCGATGTTCTCTTTTTTCTGGTTTTTTACGCGCACCTTTGATTCTCATCCGATGCCCCATCAACTTGAAGGCTTCAAACTCGCCTCAACATCAGGGATTCGGAGCCGTTTTATGCTATTTGCGATCCTTATCGCACTGTTCGTTGGTATCCTCTCGCAGTTTTGGGCACTTATATCCGTTCCTTATCGACTCGGTGCTTTACACGAGATGTCTCGCGTCCCGATTATATACGGATCTGAACCGTGGATGCAACTGCAGAAATGGTTAGCACATCCGCTTGATCCAGACTATTGGGCGTTAGGATTTACCGGAATCGGTTTGTTGTTCGCGCTTTTCCTTATGCTGATGCGGATGAAATTTTTCTGGTTTCCTTTTCATCCGGCAGCGTATGCCACCGTGTGTGGGAGTTGGGCAGTCAATTACATCTGGTTTAGTCTGGGGGTGGTGTGGGTACTGAAACTGGTTCTACTGAAATACGGCGGGAGGAATGCCCATCGAAAAGCGATGCCGTTCTTTTTGGGGTTGATATTGGGGCAATTTACCGTCGGAAGTTTGTGGACAATATTGGGCATGGTGTTTAATATACCGACTTATGGAATTTGGCCGTAGGACAGTAGAGAAATGGCAGCCAGCGGTCAGCAGTCAGTCTCCGTCGACGGTTTTCCTTTCTCGAAAAGGGTTTCGGTGTTGACAACACCTACTGATGACTAATACTCTGAAAGGAGATAAAAATAGAATGAGAATTCAAAAAATTCAGGCGTTTCCACTTGCGTATCCGGAGCCACACTACAAAGGTATCGAACGTTATATCACGCTCGCTCGTGTGGAGAGCGATGACGGTCTCGTGGGTTGGGGGGAGTGTATCTCCCAATTCCGAGAAGCGACACTCGCAACACAGATAATTATTGACCAAGGATTTGCACCAATGCTTACGGGTGAAGATGCCTTGGATGTGGAACGGCACTGGCATAAAATGCTCGACCACATCTGGTGGTATGGACCCGAAGGCATCGCTGCATTCGCTGTCAGTGCTGTGGATATGGCGTTATGGGACTTAAAGGGCAAAGCACTCGGTTTACCCGTCTGTCAACTCCTTGGCGGTCAACTCCACAACAAAATCGTTGCAATGGCATCATTCATCTTCGATATGGAAGACTTGGACTGGACACTGAACGAATTTCGGTGGTTGCGTGAGCAGAGCTACCGCATCGTCAAAGGCGGATGGGGGATGCGACCCGAGGCGGTATTCGGTCTCGATCGTCAGCGTGATATTGAGATGATCCGTCGTGTGCGTGAGGTGATTGGGGATGAGCTTGAGTTTGTCATTGATACGCCTGGCCACCGGCGTATTTGGGATGTCCCGACAGCGATTCAACGTTTCCGAGACCTCGAACCCTATCGGCTCAAATGGATTGAACAACCCCTGCCACCCCAAAACTTTGAAGCGTATGCCCAGTTGAGGTCAGCAGTTATGACACCCATCGGGACAGGTGAGGATGAATGGGATGTCGAAAGCTACAAACGGCTTATCCAGTCGGGTGGTGTCGATATCGTGCAAATTGACCCAGGGCGTTGTCATGGACTCACCGGCAGCCGACGTGTCATCAAACTCGTTGAGGCGGAGAACCTGTTGTTCAGTGCCCACTCATGGAGCAGTGCCTTAAACACTGCGGCGAGTCTGCACATGTTAGCGAGTTCGACACATGCCGATTGTACGGATTTTAAGCCCCATGAATCCCCGATGCAGCATGAATTAGTCAGTGATCCGTGGGTGCAAGAGGACGGGTATGTCGCTATCCGAAACGTTCCAGGACTCGGAGTCACGGTGCGAGAAGATGTTGTGGAGAAATATTTGTTTGGATAAAAAGTTTACTTTGGTAAAGTCCGCAGCCTGGTGCTTGCAACAACGGCACAGAATTTTTAATTTCTCCTCTCTGGACTGTGATGCCATTATGGACAAATTCTTGGTATAGTACAATCGCGTAGTCCGTAATGGAGTGGAGGACGGATCTACGGAAAGGCACGTTAAGTACGAAACCTACCTTACCGAACCGCAAGGAAAATTAAAGAATTGCTTTCACGACACCTTTGATGTAACTTCCATCTCCACCTGTCGCTTCTTCGAGGAGTGTGGGATAGTCTTCCAGTGGGACGATGTGTGTTACAAGCGGTCTTAGGTCGATATGGCCGCGTTCGAGAAGTCGAATTGCTGGTGGAAACGTATCCCGAATCTTCGCCCCGGGCGATGAACTGACCAAATTGAATGCAGCACCGTGCCACTCGCGACCGTTGATTGTCACTTCTTCTCGAACACAACCGAAGAGATTAATGTGCCCGCCCCTACGAACAATTTTAGTGGCGAGGTTTAACCCCGCACCCTTGCCAGAACAGTCGAAAACCACGTCAATTGGACGTGACTTCAGGTCTGACACCAGTTCAGAGGTCTCGATTTCCTTGGGATTATACGTGAGTTCAGCACCGAGTGACTTCGCCAATTTCAGCCGTTCCTCAACGATGTCTATGGCGATGAGGTCATTCGTGTAGAATCGGCTCAGAGCTTGAACGAACATAAGCCCCATAAATCCGCATCCGATAACTGCAACGTTGTCAGCGGGTAGCAAAGGTGCGGTGTCGAGCCCTGTTACAACACATGAAACCGGTTCAACAAGCCAGTATTCGTCCGCAATATCCGATTCTGGAAGGACATATATGTTTTCAGTTGAACAGTTCTTGATACCATCGAACCCCAACGCTACACTCGCAACACGCATCCCTTTCTCAATATCCGGGACACCGCTCCCAACTTTTGTGACATAGCCAACGCCTTCATGCCCCGGAGGCGCGTAACCACCGTCCCGAAAGGTCGCTAAGTCCCATGCACAGACCCCACAGGCGGCACCTTGAACTTGCACTTCACCCGCCTGTGGATCGGATACATCAACATCAATGATCTTGACACCACCGTTTTCTCCATACCGAATCGTTTGCGTTTTCATTGGTTTAACACAACCCTCCTTACATTGGTCAATAGCGAACAATACCACGATTTTTCCAGATTATAGCATACATTCTGAATGCAACTGCCACTTTTGTGTGAGATGCACACTTCTCCTAAAGCACACTACCAGTTCGTATGCGATCCGTCGCGTCGGCGAAGGTGTGGCGGTTCCGAGAATTTGTAGGTCTGTGCCGTTACGAGTTCTTCATCAACTTCAACCCCTAAGCCAGGACCGTCTGGTACTGGTATGACTGCACCGTCAAGTTTGTGTTGCACGGGAAATAGGTCCTCATCATAGTGTCCAGATTTCTCTGTTGGAGAGACTCGGATTTCTAACCACGCGAAGTTCGGAACTGCTGCAGCCAGATGAACCGTCGCAGCCGTGCAGATGGGACCTAATGGATTGTGCGGCATCAGGTCGATATAGTGTGCCTCAGCCAAGCCCGCGACCTTCATTAATTCCGTCAATCCACCGACGTTGCATACGTCGAGTCGGGCAAAGTTCGTAATACCGCGTTCCAGGTACGGGAGAAACTGCCACTTACTGGAGAATTCCTCGCCAATCGCGAACGGGACATCGACCATCGTCCGCAGGGATTCGTATGCTTCTGGTGTCTCATCTCGGATCGGTTCCTCCAAAAAGTCGAGCGTGCCAGAGGGCATACGTTGACAAAAAGATGCCGCTTCCGCGACACTGAGCCGGTGATGATAGTCGATGCCAAGAACAGGTTCGGATCCGATGGCTTCTCGAAGTGCCGTCAACCATTCCGCCGCGAGACTTATGGATTCGCGTGGTTCAAAGATGTTTTCCGCATCGCCCGGCTTCGCACGGTGCAAGACGTTTGTTCGGATGACGTTCCATCCGTTCTCAAGCAATAAATTCGCGTTCGCAATCAATTCCTCAACCGTAGACGCGCCCGTCGTCGCAAAGCATGGAACCGCGTCCCGTTGCTTTCCACCAAGCAGTTGATAAACCGGCACGTTCAATGCCTTCCCGACAATATCGTGCAGTGCGATGTCAATCGCTGAGATCGCGCCCGTCAATGCCCGACCGCCCTCAAAATACTGGCTCCGGTACATCTCCTGCCACAACCCACCGATCCGCATCGGATCACGCCCGATGAGGAATTCGCGATAGTGTCTAACTGCTCCCACGACCGCCAATTCTCGACTTGAAAGCCCAGACTCGCCCCACCCATAGATGCCTTCATCGGTTTCTATTTTAACGATGTGTTGATTTCTGTGTCCTACCCAAACAGGATACGGTTTAATGTCGGTGATTTTCATGCTGCATTTCTCCCAGTATTGGCTATCAGCCTTCAGCCGTCGGAAACCTTCGGCGGGGCCGCTGACGGAAACCTTTTTGCTGATTGCTGATGAGTATTCTTCTGACTGCTGATGACTGACTGCTTCTTTATACCAAATTGCTCGGTACCTGTCAATTGGTTTTCGTGTTTTGTGGATGTCAGCAGTGCTTGAATCAAACAGATAGACATGCTACAATGACAGAAACAGAACGGAGGCACTCAGATGGCTAACAACCAGATTAAAATAGCGGCATGTCAATTGCTCACCAGTGAAGATGTTTCTGCCAATACTGCAAAAGTGCTCCAGCAGATCGAAACGTGTGCAGAGATGGAGATTCAGATTGCGGCATTCCCTGAAGGATGCCTGTTCGGCTACTGCTGTCGGACGGATTATTGGGAACGTATCTCGCCACAGGTTTTTAAAGAAGCTGAGGCGGAAATAGCGGAAGCGGCGCGTCGGCATGGAATCGCCGTTATTGTCGGCTCCGCACATCACGATGGGGAAAATTGGTACAACGACCTCGCCGTTTTCGATCCGCAAGGAACCCTCAAATACCGTTACGGCAAAACCTTTCTCGCAGGGGAGAAGTGGTGCAGGAACAATCGCGGTCCGCTACCGATTGTGGAACTCGCTGGCGTTGCGTGTTGCTTCATCATCTGCCACGATGTCCGCTATCCAGAGTTAGTCAAATTGCCTGCAGCGATGGGCGCGCAACTCTGTATATTTTGCTCGTGTGAAGCAGGGTTGCTATCGGAATATAAACTCTCCGCTTATCGCGCTATGCCGATCTCGCGAGCGACAGAAAACGGTATCTATCTCCTGATGGCGAATACGCCCGCGAACCCTGATGACATCGGTTCACCCGGATCGTCGCATGGCAACTCGAAGATTGTGCATCCAGATGGGAATGTCATCATAGAGGCTGGGTTTTTCGGAGATGACATCGTTTCGGCAACGATAGACCTCTCACAGGCGACAGGTTCACAGGCGAAACGGACCTACAATGAAGACACCATTCTGCGGAAATGGTTCCAACAAGGGTGCGAATTCGTTGTAAAAGTCTGAAATCAGTATAGTATCTGAAGGAGTTAGATATATGCCAAATCGAACTGTCCAGATCCGTGCCACTCGGCTCGTCGATGGAATAAGTACATACGCTAAAACCGATCAGGCGGTTCTTGTAACTGACGGTCGGATTGATGCCGTTGGACATCAAGAAGATATTGCAGAACAGACACCACCCGATGCAGAAGTTATTGACCTTGGAGACGCGTACATCACGCCGGGACTCATCGATGGTCATACACATCTGAGCCTCGCAGGCGATGGACGGAACTATGTACAGATGTTCTCGGAAACCGATGAAATGATGGTGCTGACCGGTGCGCTGAATCTGCAACGCCACCTCGCCGCAGGAATTACGACCCTTCGCGAACACGGTGCCAGAAACATGGTAGGATTCACGCTCAAGGAAGGGCTTGAACGCGGTTATATTCCGGGTCCCCGCACCTTAGTGAGCGGACGACCGATCACTTGCACAGGCGGGCATTTCCACATGTGTAACGAGACAGCGGATGGTGAAGCTGAAATGCAACGTTCGGTCCGTCGCTTGGTTCATGAAGGCGCGGATTACATCAAGATTATGGCATCCGGCGGAGGGACTGCTGGAACGATTCCGGGACGCGCCAGTTACTCTGTCGCCGAGTTGCACGCCGCCGTCCACGAAGCGCACCATTTCCATCGACTCACTGTAGCACATTGCCGCGCAAAGGAATCGATGGTGCGAGCGGTTGAAGCAGGCATCGACCTGATGGAACATGCGGAATTTCTCGACCCAGACGGTGAACTCCGGTTCGATCCCAAAATTGCCGAAATGATGGCAGAATCCGGCATCTGGATCAGTCCAACCCTTCAAGCATGGACGGGGTATCCCCGCATCGTTGAACTCCGCACGAAACGGGACACGGATGCGATTTCTGATGACGAAGCAACCGAATTACAGCGACTTGAGGCGCGAGCAGAAGTACGCTTGGATGTAATGCGACGTATGCTCGACTACGGACTCCGCGAGCGAATTGTCCCCGGCACCGATTCAGGGGTCGGCAATCTCGCATTCGGTCATCTCAATTATGATTTGCAACTGCTCGTTCAAGTCGGATTTACGCCTGCGGAGGCACTCATCTCAGCGACCCGCATCTCCGCCGAGGCGATCGGAATGGCAGACGAAATTGGAACTATCACACCGGGCAAAATCGCCGATCTCGTCGCTTTCGAGGGCGATCCGACAAATGACGTGGATGCGTTTAGCCGAGTGACTGCGGTGTTTCAAGCCGGACAACGGGTGAAATAAACCACAATATGCAATCAAACATTGATATCTCCGATGCTACCAAGGAGATTCTCAGGACTGCAGTGCAACAATAACGCGAGCGTTTGGTTAGATTAGACCTCATAGATGTCTGCACGTCGTTTCGCCACCTTGTGTCGGACAAGTGCCTGAAGGTCTTCCGGCATACGCGCAAACGTCTCTGGGAAAACGGGTTGATGGCCGCCCTCGCGCATGAGATTCCACCAAGGAGGATAGTAGGCGATATTCAACGCCATGCGATGCTGGTCGTCAGTCTTGTTCGCGCCCTGTCCGTGCCATGTCCCACCATGCCATAACAACACAGAGCCGCGTCGTCCGCAGACAGATACTGGATGACTCTCTGCAATATCGGATGCCGAAGGTCTACGCCGTGCGCGATGGCTAAATGGTACAACGAGCGTTGCCCCGTTCTCAACGGTGAAGTCCGTTATCATCCAGATTGAATTAATCATCCACGGGGTTTCGGGCAAGCGTCCTGGCAAGTCGTGCGTCGAATCGGAATGGATACCCCCTTGTGATGCACGCGGCTTGACCCATTTTGTACACGCCTCACCCAGTCGCGCGTTATCGCCAAGAAAATGGCGGACAACCTGTAGCACCTGTGGATGTGCGATGCATTCCCAACACATCTCATCGAGGTTGGCTACACCGAAAAGGGTTTGATACAGGTCAGCATCTGGGTCCTGAAAGGCGTCGCGATTCGCAGGATTTCGGTGGAGTTGGAAGTATCTCTCCGCCATTGCATCCGCTTGCGCCGTAGGAATCGCATCCTCAATCAAACAATAACCGAATGTTTCGAGATGTTCTATTGCATCTTGTTGTGACATTTGCAGAACTCCTATGCTTTTCAATGCAATGGTGTGTTGAGATGAAGCATCCCAACTATTTTGCCACAGTTCATCATGTCGGACAAGCAGAAAATTAAGGATGACTTAATGAAGAAAGAAAATGAAGTCGAAACTGGCGAATGGAACCGACTTGTGATGGACGCCTATCACTCGCTGGAGTTTTTGGTCACGATGCATTATCTTCGGAAACATCTGCCTGAGACAGGTAAAATCTTAGATGCAGGCGGTGGACCCGGGCGTTATGCGCTTGAGTTCTGTCGATCAGGTTATGATGTCGTTCTTTTGGATATTGACCCAACATACACGGCTTTTGCTGAAGAAAAGATCAAGTTAGAACCGAAATCCGTTTCGAGTCGATTAATTGCGTCGGTTGTCGGAGATGTCCGAGACCTTTCACGTTTTGACCCGAATGACTTTGATGCCGTGCTATGCCTCGGTGGTCCACTAACACATATTAGCGACGCAACCGAGCGGATCCAGGCTACCTCTGAATTGGTTAGGGTCGCCAAACCTGGAGGGATCGTCGGGATTGCCGTTATAGGGTATCTGGCGATGCTGCGAACCGTTCTCAGTCGGCACAGTCAGGAACTGATAACACCTCAGTATTGGGAATTAATAAAAGAAGGAAAAGGAAATAACCTTGTTGGTGGTAACCTATGGCACTTCTTTCGGGCTTCCGAACTTCAGCAACTTGCTGAATCGTGTGGGTTAATCACACTACAAATGGTGGGCTGTGAGGGGCTTTCAACGGGATTATCTGCGGTAACTAATACGGTGGCAGAGGACCCAGCAAAGTGGGAACGTTGGGTCGAGTTAGTCTTAGAAACAGCAACAGAACCCGCTATCGTGGACATGGCTGCGCATATCCTATACATTGGTCAGGCTGGCTAACCCTCATCTATTTTTATTCCGAAACACCAACATATATCTATTTTCTCCTATTTGCTCTACCTTTTCTAAAGCAAGATGCTTCTCAACAATGTACTTGGCAAAAGCAATTGTCCAAAAGACCCATGGAGAAGCGTAAACGCCTTTACCCGGAATTGTGATGTGTCCTTCCATCAGACCCGTCTGGACATCATATCGCTCCGGAAGGGTTTCCTCGCCCACTCTCTTGACTAATTCATCGTGCATAATGACAACGAAGATACCATTCTCCGATAGAATCCCTTTAAGTTGAACTGTTAAACTCTCCAGCGTCTGATATGATAAATAACCATTATTTTGAGGAAGCAACGCAAGATCGAAAGAATTCTCTTTGTACGGTAGGAAGGCCATATCTCCGATATTGAATTGGCATCGACTCTTCCTTTTTTCGGCGACCTTTTTAGCGTGGAGGAGTGGAATCTCTGCGAAATCAATACCCGTTGCTATGGCTCCCATCTCTTCCATGGCAAACGTGTAACGTCCTGCATTGCAGCCTAAGCCTAAGGCGCGCATGCCGGGTTTTATCAATTTAGGTAGGTGATTTTCATATCTGTCAACGGCAAATTGTGATCTTGGGTTATCGGGGTCAGTCGTCGGGTGGACACCAGCTGCATTGTAGTGTTTCCGAGTCGCATCAAATATGTTCATATCTATGGTTTCCTTCAAATATGGCTTGCATTGTCCGGTGCTGTAGTGTAAATTAGCAGAGTAGGAGGTGTCAAACAGTTTGGCATAATTCATCACGTTAGACAAGGGAAAATTTACCGTAGAGGGAGTCCTGCAAATGCTATCAACCGAAAATATGGGAGGCGTTGTCGTCACCCCAAGCCAATTAGGCGAGATGCAAGCGGACGACTACATCCTACACGCCCGCGGAGGCACGTTGAACAAGGTCCTCGTGGAGAAAACCCGAATGCCCTTAGATCCGCAGGCGCACTACCAAGGGTTGAATTTCGTTCTTGCTCCCGATAGTACCATCTATGCAGTGCAACAGACCATCATCTCCAAGTCTACCGATGGTGGCAAGGGCTGGGAACATCTCAATAGGGATCCGTCTGCTTTCGGTTTCAACGGATGGTTGTTGCAAGCCAATCGTCACGGGCAACTCATCAACGTGAATCAACCGGGTGAAGACTCTCCAATCACTGTTTGGCTGTCCGATGATGAAGGTCAAACGTGGGAGCAGACGAGTGAAATAGATGTCACGCCGTTTAAGAAAACTGTCGCCGGTTCAAGCCTAACTCGACTTAGCGATGGGACGCTCCTGCTACCGATTAAAAGACGGGACGATCCATTCTACGAAGGCACTAACCCGACGTATGTCTTTGTTTCGGACGATGATGGACATACCTTCTCGAACCGCTTTTTCTTGTCGGGCTACGGCAACGAAGTCAACATTGCTGAACTTTTCCCCGGAAGATTGCTCGCAGTCATCCGATACCAGCCGGGACCACCAGATCAACCCCACACGGACAAGACCGTTTTCCTCGCCGACTCAGTGGATAACGGTGCTACATGGGCAAACCTCCGTCAACTGACCAGTGTGCACGGGCAATGCCACGGTGCCGCAATCGGACTTTCTAATCACCGCGCTGTTGTGGCATACGATCACCGTTACCCGCGTGAACTCGGTAGTGGTAGAGCAATGGTGAGCGACGACAATGGCGACAGTTGGTCCGACGAGGTCTATTATCTCTGTCACGGACATGTCGCTGGTTTCCCGCGCCACATTAGTTTAGATGGAGAAGATATACTAACCTTCATCGGTTCCTGCTATGGCGATGTCAGTAAATGGGAGAACGCCACGGGAAACTCACACTTCTGTGTCATCCGATGGCAACCTGTTTAGGATGAAGATAATGAAAATTACTGGATTTGAGACAATACCGATTCAAGGTCGGGCAATGGTGCTGAAAATGTTCACCGACGCAGGAGTGATCGGCTACGGTGAACCCATGAACTACGAGCACTGGCGTGTCGTCGCCCAAGCCGTAGACGACATGGCAGAATACCTTGTCGGCAAAGACCCGCTACAGATTGAGGACCATTGGCAGGCGATGTACCGGTCAAGTTATAGCCGGAACATGCCAGTGTTAGTCGGCGCACTGAGCGGTATTGAGATGGCGATGTGGGATGTATTCGGTAAAGTCGTTGGGATGCCGGTATGGAAACTGCTGGGAGGTTCAGTCCGAAATCGAATCCGCGTTTATACCGGTATAGGTGGTACAACACCTGAGGAGTGTGCAGAGAGTGCCAAGAAAGCAGTTGCATCAGGATTCAGTGCGGTGAAGATGGGAGCTTCATCGCAGCCTGTCCGGTTCGTGGACACACCGAAGACAATTGATACAATGGTGGCGCGGGTGGCGGCAGTACGAACAGCAGTGGGCGACGAGGTTGACATCGCTGTTGACTTGCATCGGCGGTTAAGCCCGACGATGGCGATGATTTTGGTGAAAGAATTGGAACCCTTCCGATTGTTGTTTGCTGAAGAGCCGTGTCATCCAGAAAACAACGAACCCCTGCTGACGCTGTCTCAATCAACAACAGTGCCGATCGCGACCGGTGAGCGGCATCTGACACGCTGGGGTTTCCGAGAGATCATTGAACGCGAGATGTGCGCGATCTTGCAGCCGGATATCCGGCACTGCGGTGGGATACTGGAACTGAAAAAGATTTCAGCGATGGCAGAGATTCACAATATGGCAGTCGCTCCACACAACGCCGCTGGTCCTATCGGGGTTGCCGCATCGGTACATGTAATGGCGACTGTGCCGAATTTACTAATATGTGAGGGCGGACACCGACGCGGAGAAGGGCTATTTTCGACACCTTTGGTGTTCAGAGACGGGTTCATTGAGTTACCGACGGTTCCCGGACTCGGTGTGGATATGGACGATGCCGCTATTGAGGCGGTTCGAGATGAGACGTTTCGGTTGCGCGGTATGTTCTGGCACTCAGATGACGGGGCTTTTGCTGATTTTTAGGCACAGGTCTTAAGACAACCTCTCACAGCATCTTATCCCTATCTTGGTCGGTCGGACGTGTGGAAAGATTCGTTTTCGGTGGGATGTCCCATGAGATATATCCGCAACGCGGACAACGCATCTCAAGTTCAACGAGGTTTCTGACAGTCCCTGTCCTTTCGGGTTTCCGTCGCGTTTGACATTGTGGACACCGAACAGCCCGAAATTCGTCCGCATCGCTTTTGCCAAAATAGGCACCTATCTTAAAAAGAACAAGCAGCAGCACGAGAATAAAAACACATACAAAACTAAAGATGAGAAAAGGCAAGAGTGTTGGCATGTTGCTTTCCTCAAAATATGCGTTAATCTTGTAACAGTATTAGCGGCTTCACCGAGTGCTGACGAAAGGTTGCTTCTGTAACGGTATCCTCAAAGAATGGATCAAAAAACGCGTCGGCGGTGTCCAAAAACGCTGGTAGGTTGAGTCCCATGTAATTTCCCGATGGGTCGTCACATTCAATTACAACCTGTCGCAATTTATCGCGTCCGGCAGTAGAAAGCGTCCGTAACGGACGCAGCATCCGTGTATGATACTTGATGAAGGCTGCCGACACCTGAATTAACCCTTGAAGGAACAAGCGATACGTGTCTTCTGCTTCGTGCCATAACCCTTCCCATGCCTCATGTGCCTCCCACCAATAAGCAAAGTTATAAAGATCTACGCCGTACAGGTAATCTTCATTCTGTCTCCACATCTCTGGCGGCAAAGGTTCAGCATCGTGCTCTTCTTCCACCCCGTAACTGTGTCCAAGTGGATCGCGAATGGGGTGTGGCGTGACACCCGGTATATGGCGATACGGCGGGAACGCCTTTTGCGGACAATATCGCTGCCAATTGACATCAAAAGGTTCAGGATTTTTAATTTTACCTTGCGGTTAAACAACGTGCGCCTGAGTTATCACGTACGTTCCTTAAACCCGCCCTCCACTTCGTTACGGGCTAACGTTTTTGATACTTAGGATTTACGCTCTGCCGATTCCAATGTAATGAAAACCTGCAGCCCTCGCTTCTTCCGGGGAATAAACGTTACGTCCATCAATGAGGATCGGAGTCTTCATCTGCTTCGCGAGCCTACGGAGTTCAAGCTTGTGATAGAGTTTCCATTCAGTAACGAGCACGAGGGCATCGGCATCGTAAGGAAGTTCGTATACATCTTCCGTGAAAATCACTCTGTTATCGTCGGTTTCGCCGTTCCCACTTAAGGCGCGGTGTGCGTTTGCAATAGCGATCGGATCGTGTGCCCGAACTGTTGCCTCCGCTTTAATCAGTTCACGGATAATGTCAAGTGCCGGTGCTTCTCGAATGTCATCCGTGTTTGGTTTGAAGGCGAGCCCGAGGATACCAATCGTCTTGCCTTTGAGCGTGCCCAATGTGCTGTGCAATTTTTCGATGACACGTTCCCGTTGACGGAAGTTAATGGTGCGCGCGGCTTTTGTAATCGGCATCTCGTATCCAGATTGTGCTGCGACCCCTAACAAAGCAGCGGTATCTTTCGGATAACAACTGCCGCCCCATCCAAGACCTGCTTGGAGAAATTGATTCCCAATACGTCCGTCAAGTCCAATACCGCGTGCGACTTCTGTTACGTCTGCCTCAACCTCCTCACAGAGCCCCGCAATTTCATTGATAAAACTGATTTTAAGCGCGAGGAAGGTATTCGCCGCGTATTTAATCATTTCAGCACTGTTCGGATCCGTTGTCATCATTGGGGGGAGATGGTAAGAAGATGGACGTGGAAACTCGCTCGGTGGGTCAAACGTCTGTTCGAGGATCGGTTTATAGAGGCGGCGTAAAGTATCAATTGCTTCTTCGCTGTTTGCACCGACGACGATCCGATCCGGATAGAACGCCCCTGGCAACGCCAATCCCTCTTGCAAGAACTCTGGGTTTGAAGCGATGGAAATATTCCCTTGAATCCCACGTTCCGAAAATACCTCCGCCACGACTTCAGCGACACGTTGATTCGTGCCTATCGGGACTGTAGATTTGACAACAAGTGTGTAGTGCCTATCAGGCAGGCAGACTTGGGCAACCTCCCTGGCAGCTTGTTCCACATGTTGCGTATCCGCTTCACCGTTCTTCTTCGGTGGTGTTCCCACAGCAATCAGAATCAGTTCTGCCTCCGGTACAACTTCAGCGACATTCGGTGTGAAACGGAGGGTGTGTTGCACCTCTGCGAGAAGACTTTGGATGCCGGGTTCATGGATAGGACTTCTTCCCTCGTGCAAAAGGTTGAGTTTGCTCTCGTCTTTGTCCACCGCAGCGACATCATGATTCAGATGTGCCAGCACCACAGCCGTGGTCAAGCCAACATATCCTGTTCCTATAATTGCAATCTTCATTTCGCTGTATCTTGATCTCCTCGCCGATTAACTGTTTGGCATTCAGGTTGCTTATAAATTTATCCATTTTGAAAGCGTCAATTGCACGCATAGGAAACTTCCATTCATTGAACTGCTGGTGGCTGAACATTTTCTAACAGTCTATTGATAATATCCAAGCTTGTGACACCGTCAGCCTCAGCGTTGAAATTCGTCAAAATTCGGTGGCGTAGCACAGGTATGGCGACTGCCTTGATATCCTCATAAGCGACATGGTAGCGCCCGTGGAGAATGGCGCGCGCCTTAGCCCCGAGCACGAGATACTGCGATGCCCGCGGTCCGGCACCCCACTGCACCCAATCCTGAATGAAATCGAGGGCATCTGAAGCAGGTCGCGTCTGCCGGTTCAGTTCCACCGCATAATCCACGATTGCTTCAGCAATCGGTACTTTCCGGACAACCTGTTGGATTCGCAGGACCTCTTCTCCTGTGATAACGGGTTCTATCTCCGGTTCATAAGCCGCAGTTGTTGTCATTACAATCTCTTTTTCGGCAATTTTATCGGGGTAATCAAGCGTGATATGGAACATAAATCGATCGAGTTGCGCTTCGGGTAGCGGATAGGTGCCTTCCTGCTCGATCGGATTCTGCGTCGCTAAAACAAAAAACGGACGTTCCAATGGATACGTTCTGCCGCCTGCGGTGACCTGATACTCCTGCATCGCTTGTAAGAGTGCGGCTTGTGTTTTGGGGGGGGTTCGGTTAATCTCATCGGCAAGGACGATGTTAGCAAAGACGGGTCCCTTAATAAAGCGAAAAGCGCGTTTGCCTGCCTCACCTTCCTCAATAATATCGGTGCCGATAATGTCCGATGGCATCAGGTCCGGCGTAAATTGGATTCGATTGAAAGGGAGTTCCAGAATCTGCGCGAATGTGCTGATGAGTAGTGTCTTGGCTAACCCCGGTACACCCACAAGTAAACAGTGTCCCTGCGAAAAGAGTGCAATAAGAAGTTGATCAATTACTTCGTCTTGCCCAATGATTCGTTTTCTGAGTTGGTTTAAAATATTTTCCTTCGCCCCCTCGACTGATATTGAAGTCAAGGCTTCGGCGGCTTCTATATCTGTTCCGTTCTGTGTCGTTGCGATGTCATTTTTCATAGAAATAGCCATCAGCCATCAGCGGTCAGCAGTCAGCAAGAATGTGTAACTTCACCAGAAACCCTCTTTGCTGATAGCCGAAAGCCGAAAGCCGTTCCTTTCAATCGTTTGAGGCCTTCCATATTTGGAGACCGTCAAAATCAAAGTTCACATCAATGACCCGCGCGCCTGCTTCTTCAAGTTTTTGACGGACGCGATGTTCACGTGTAGGTTCACAGTAAAACAGTAGACATCCACCACCACCAGCACCACAAGCTTTCCCGCCGATCGCGCCATGCGTCATTGCAATTTTAAAGAAGGATTCTATCTGTTCATTTGTGACAGAGGGGTGTAACCTTTTCTGATTCTGCCAATTTTGGGTGAGGAGTTCGCCGAATTCGGTCAGGCGACCGCGCATGAGTGCTGTTTTTGTTGCTTCAGCGGTGGCTTTGAGGGTTTCCAATGCGTCGCGGACACTCGGTTCTCCGCTTTTATAAGCATCGGTCACATTTTGATGTATATTACCAGAGAGGCGAGACTTTCCGGTATAACAGAGGACAAGGTTCTTTTCAAGTTCACAACGGATGTGTAGTGGAAATTTCAATGGTGAGGTTTTCACCTCTTCCCCCTGAAACTCCATAAAATGAATTCCGCCGATTGCGCTGGCGTACTGATCCTGTTTCCCGCCGAGGATACCGAGTTCATGACGTTCAATATTGCTTGCGAGATCCGCATACTCATAAGGAAGATAAGTGGCTTCCTTAAGTGCGCCAAGCACACCGATGAGTGCGACTCCCATTGCTGCGGAAGTGCCCAATCCACTTCCCGGCGGCGCGGTAGACTGAGTAATCAGGTCGAAACCGCCAATTTGTATGGACATTCGTCGCACAGCTGCCTTGACTAAATCAATGTTCCCATCATATTCAAGTTGACGTATATCGTCGGCTTCAATGAATGTATCAAAATCCGCGGAATAGATACGAATGCTTTTATCCAGAACGCGCTGGAGTTCAACAGAATCGTCGTGTGCCACCTGGCGTTCACAGCGGAGGGTCGCATAGGCGTATCGGTTAATGGTCCCGTTAACGACAAGCCCTTTTGAATGTTCAGTAAAAAGAGCTACATCGCTCCATCCGCCAGCAAAGTCGATGCGGACTGGGGCTCTCGTTCGGATTAACATGATGAGTCTCCTGACATCAGATTTTAACCAACCCGCTCCGAAGGCATGCCTATAATATAGATGATGCAAACAAAAGAATGGAAGGGGTACCTACAAACAATACGGACAAAGGATTGTGTCAATAACTGCAGGCGATAGTATAGTGTTGGAATATGTTGTGAAGGTAGTTTCCGTTATAGAAAAACCCGCAGAGACTTTTGTTATAGGCGTAACATGGAAAAGCCGCAGCCATCCCTCAATCAAAAACGAGGCACAGCCCGGCGGCTTTTCCAGAAACTGAGCGAAAGGACTGCCAGTTTTAGCCGGTAGCGTCGCGAAGTTTCTTACCAGCTTTAAAGACAGGAACCGTCTTCGCTGGAATTTGAAGTGGTGCGCCAGTCTGCGGGTTGCGACCCGTACGAGCTGGACGGTTTTTGGCTTCAAATGTGCCAAAACCGATTAATCCAACAGAGTCGCCATTGCTCAAAGCGTTGCAAATAGCCGCAGCGAAAGCATCAACAGCAGCGTTTGCATCTTTTTTGCTAAGATCTGTTTGTTCAACGATACTGTCGACCACATCGCTCTTCATTAATTTTGCCATGTCAAATGTTCCTCTAATTTTTAGCCCGAATCAGAAAACGCCGAGATTTCCGACACAATTCGGAAGCCGAGGTTCCCAGCCTTCGGACTCAAAATGGATTTAACAAAAAACTAACAGTAATTATATTATACTATACAAATATAGATATGTCAAGATAAAATTTGGTTAACGCCAAAATTAACCTTAAATTACAAGAAAAAGCGAACGCTTGATCCCAAATACCCCTATTAGAAATAGAGAAATCTAATAAGGTTAACTTGACATAGTACATAAATCTCTTAATTTTAATACCACAGACTTCACAATTTGTCAAGTTTTTTTGTCTTGAGAGTGAAAAATCCCGCTGTAACATGCCAGCTTTTACCGAAATATTTGCTTAAAGGGCGTGTTTGTGGTAAAATTATACAAACTTTACTAAAGTCCTACTTGAATAACATAATAGAGGAAAACATCAGAAATGAGTGAGAGTTATCGTGTTGCGGTTGTAGGGGCAACGGGGGCTGTCGGGAATACCATGTTGCAACTTCTTGAAGAGCGATCGTTCCCAATTGCTTCCCTCAAACTTTTAGCATCGCATCGCTCTGCCGGTGAAATTCTATCCTTTAAAGAAGAGCACATTATCATTGAGGAACTGACACACGACTCGTTTGAAGACGTGGACGTAGTGTTTTCATCAGCAGGCGCGTCTGTCAGTCGCGAGTTCATCCCTACTGCTGTAAAAAAAGGCGCGCTTGTCATTGACAATACGAGTGCCTTTCGCATGGACCCAGGGACACCTCTCGTTGTCCCAGAAGTCAATATGGATGACGCACGCGCTCACAATGGACTTATTGCCAACCCAAACTGCTCTACCATTCAAATGATGGTAGCACTTAAACCTATCTACGACCTTGTCGGCATCAAACGGATCGTTGTCTCCACCTATCAAAGTGTCTCTGGTAAAAGTGGACGTGCTGTGATGGAACTGGTTCAACAAACAACTGAGGCACTCGAAGGTAAACCGGTTACCTTAGATAAATTCCCACATCAGATGGCATTCAATGTCGCATTCGATTGGCCCTTCTTAGACAGTGGTGACAACGAAGAAGAAGTGAAGATGATCAATGAGACCCGGAAGATACTCGCAGACGACACGATCGGTGTCTCTGCTACAACCGTCCGAGTCCCCGTCTTCTTCGCGCATTCTGAATCCATAAATCTTGAAACACACGAGAAACTCACAGCAGTCCAAGCGAGAGAGTGCCTCGCCACTGCACCCGGTGTGAAAGTTGTGGACAGTCCCGACAACCAGCAGTATCCGCTCGCCGTTGATGTCGCAGGGGAAGATGACGTCTATGTCGGTAGAATTCGCGATGATGCTTCCATAGAAAATGGTTTGAATCTTTGGGTAGTCGCAGACAACCTTCGCAAAGGTGCCGCTCTGAATGCTATCCAAATTGCCGAAAATCTGCTGTAAGGCTGCCAGAAAGATATGGAACTCGACCGTACCACGCTGTCGGACTACCTATATCAACGACGTGCTGAGATCGGCATGTTTGAATTGGGGACGGATCTCCGTATAGAGGAGATTGGCGATGGTAATCTTAATACAGTCTATCGCGTCTCAGATGCTGTGAATCCGGAGCGTTCGATTGTCCTAAAACACGCGCCACCCTACATTAAGATATTAGGTCCCGAGTATCCATTATCCATCGAGCGTTTGACTTACGAGTCCCGTGCACTGGATATCTACAACCAGTTCGCAAGCGGGACCGTCCCTGAACTATACTACTTTGATGCTGAAACCGCTGTCATAGCAATGGAGGACCTCCGAGATGCCCAGGTCCTGCGCGCCGACCTAATCGCAGGCAAAGTGGACACCGCTATTGCTGAACAGGTTGGGCGATTTATGGGTGCCGTACATAGCCGTACCTATATCGAGAACCTTGATAGCACAACCGTGCAGCGTTATAGACAGCAATTTACGAACACTACCATGCAGTCGATAACTGCCGATTACGTGTTCACCTTTCCGTATACCGAACATGAAACGAATTTCTGGACCCAAGGATTAGAACCCGATGTCCAGCGATTAAAATCGGATACGGACTTTCTGCAGCAGGCAGAAGACCTCAAACAGATTTTTCTAACAGCACAGCAAGCCGTAACGCATGGCGATCTGCACACAGGAAGCGTTCTCGTCCAAAACAACACTGCGAAAGTGATTGATGCCGAGTTTGCCTTTTATGGTCCCGTAGGATTTGACCTCGGATTATATTGGGCGAACTATCTCTTATCCTATTTTTCGCATCAAGACACCTTGGACGTGCAATCTTCACTCAAAGCAGCGATTGCAAAGACATGGCATGCCTACACGCTCGAATTCAAAATAGTTGATGGGATGTTGAAAAAACAAGCGTTACAACAAATCTTCCACGAAGCAGTGGGATTTGCAGGATTGGAAATGCTACGCCGCCTTATCGGTGTGGCACACGTCAAAGATATAGAGGGTATTACTGATATACCCAAAAAACGACGCGTAGAAAAAGCCGCACTTCAATTCGGATCAACACTCGTTAAACAGTACCAATCCTTACGAGATATATCAGCCGTTCTCGCGATGCTTTAAGGGACAATCGCTGAATCATTTGTGAAAGTACTATGAGAGATTACTACGAAATCCTCGGCGTGGATCGAGGTGCCACTCCAGAAGAAATCAAAAAAGCCTATCGTAAACTCGCCGTCCAGTATCATCCGGATAAAAATCCGGGCGACAAGGGGGCAGAGGAGAAGTTCAAAGAGGCATCGAACGCGTATTCGGTACTCTCTGATCCTGAAAAGCGACGTATGTATGATACTCGCGGACACGCAGGCGTTCACGGTATGGGATTTGAAGGGTACCGGAATATGGATGATGTTTTCAGGCACATCAACCTCGACGATATTTTTGGACGCGGCGGATTTGGTGGGTTCGGTGGATTTGGCGATGCGTTCGGTGACGCGTTCGGACAGCGGCGCACAACTGCTCCGCCTCGTGGACGCGACATCCGTATGAACGTCAGTGTCCCTTTTGCGGACGCGGTGTTAGGGAGTAAGAAAGAGGTCAACGTCCAAGGAAAACCCCTGAGGCTCACCATTCCGCCGGGTATTCAGGACGGAAAAACCTTACGTATTCAGGGACATGGAGAATCTCTAGGTAGAGGCATTTCGGGTGACCTATTGGTGACGGTCTCTGTTCAACCGCATCCGACACTGACCCGCGAAGGGGCAGATCTACTGACAGATGCAAAGGTCTCTATGACGACAGCGGCGTTAGGCGGTTCCGTTCGGGTACAGACGCTAACAGGGGATGTAGACCTGAAAATCCCATCCGGCTCGCAACCGGGACAGCAGTTCCGCTTACGTGGAAGGGGTGGCGTAGATGCCTCTGGCAGAAAAGGCGACTTGCGGGTGCGGTTGGTTGTGGAAATTCCAAAATCTTTGTCTCGCAAACAGCGGAATCTCCTGAAAGAATTCGATAAGACGGTATAAAAACCTATGCTGAAAACAGCTCTAACAATCGGTGGAAAAGGCACAAAAGCGCAAACAAACTCAAAAAAGTTATTTTCAAAGGAGAGCAGATGATCTCATTATCACAACGGAGTCAAAACGTAACGCCATCGTCTACTTTGGCGATCACCGCGAAAATCAACGCGTTGATCGCGGATGGTGTAGATGTCGTCAAATTCGGTGCAGGCGAACCCGACTTTGACACACCCGATTATATCAAAGATGCCGCAATCGCCGCACTCAACGCGGGATTCACGAAATACACGCCTGTCCCCGGTACCCCTGAACTCAGAGAAGCGATCACAGAGAAATTTAAACGAGACAACGGGCTGAGTTATAAGCTCTCCGACGTCATCGTTTCATGCGGTGCTAAACACACGATTTATAACATCTTCCAAGCCATCTGTGATCCGGGCGACGAGGTCATCTTCGCTGCACCCTATTGGGTAAGCTATCCAGAGCAGGTTAAACTGGCGGAGGCAGTGCCGCGCGTTATTGAGACGACTCCGGCACAAAACTTCTGCATGGCACCCGATCAGGTCGAGGCAGCCATCACGCCAAAGACGAAAGCGATCCTCGTTAACAGTCCGAGCAACCCAACTGGCACGACGTATAATGTGGATACACTCAAGGCAATCGCCGACCTCGCTGTGAAACACCAAGTCTATCTCATCTCCGATGAAATCTATGAGGCACTGCTCTATGACGGTGCAACGCACCAGAGTCCTGCTTCGTTCAACGAGGAGACGAAAGCGATTACCTTTGTTGTCAACGGGATGTCCAAAGCCTATTCGATGACAGGGTGGCGGATCGGATACACCGCTGGTCCCGAAGATGTAATCTCGGCGATGTCGCGTATCCAATCACATAGCACTTCCAATCCGACATCGATTGCACAAAAAGCCGCCGTTGTCGCACTCAATGAACCACAGGACGCTGTCGAAGAGATGCGGAAAGCATTTGAGGAACGTCGAGACGTGATCTGTCAACGTTTTGATGAGATTGATGGGATCAGCTATGCCAGACCCCAAGGCGCGTTCTATATCTTCCCCGACTTTTCTGCACATTATGGTAGAACACTTGGGGGACAGAAGATCGAAAACTCAATGGACATAACCGATTATCTGCTCAATTCGGCAGGAGTCGGTGTGGTGCCGGGAGACGGTTTCGGTGCGGACAATCACTTGCGGCTCTCCTTCGCGACTTCATTGACAGAGATCAACCGCGGACTGGATCGAATCAAAAAGGCGTTAGCATAAACATTTTCAAGTACGCTTATAGCACTGTTGACGTTGCATACATCGGACACGCCGCCAGAGAACTGGTAGGTGTGTCTGTTAAGGACATATAGGAGATACCATCGTGGCAGAACAGACGACACCTAACTTGGTCTTCGTTATTACGGATGACCAGGGTTACGGCGATTTGGGAAGCACCGGAAACCCCGTTATCAACACACCGAATCTGGACGCACTTGCCGCAGAAAGTGTGCAACTGCAGAATCTACACGTCGGTCCCACCTGTTCACCGACACGAGCGGGGATTATGACGGGGCATTATTGCAACTCTACAGGTGTATGGCATACCATCGGTGGACGCTCACTTCTCCGCAGTGACGAGGTCACGATGGCGGATATCTTCCGACGCAACGGCTATAAGACGGGTATGTTCGGGAAATGGCATCTCGGCGACAATTATCCCTTCCGTCCACACGACAGAGGTTTCGATGAAGCACTCTACCACGGCGGTGGCGGCATCAGCCAAACCCCCGACTATTGGGGCAACGACTATTTCGATGATACCTATTTCCGTAATGGTTCCGAACAACCCTTTGACGGCTACTGCACAGATGTCTGGTTTCAGGAAGCAATGGCATTCGTTGAAAGACAGGCGGAAGGCGATCAGAACCGTCCGTTCTTCTGTTATCTCTCTACCAATGCGCCGCACGGTCCATTCCGTGTCCCCGATGCCTACGGTGAGGTATACCGACGGAAAGGCGTAGAAGGCGACCGTGCGAATTTCTGGGGTATGATTACCAATATAGACGACAACATGGCACGGTTGCGGCACCATCTCCGAGTCCTGGGGCTTGAGGAAAACACGATCCTTATCTTCATGACCGATAACGGTTCTGCGGCTGGATGTGACTTGGATGCACAGCAGTTCGTCACGGCAGGCTACAACGCCGGAATGCGCGGTAGAAAAGGGTCGCCGTATGAAGGCGGCCACCGTGTACCACTCTTTATGCATTGGCCCAATGGCGGTTTCACTGAAAAGCACGAGGTGCATGAACTTACCGCAAACATCGACCTACTCCCGACGCTGATCGATCTTTGCGATCTTGAGGTCTCTTCAAACGCACACTTCCACGGCACCAGCGTTGCGCCGCTACTGAGGAACGAGACGGAGACATGGGAGGAACGGGTTATCGTCACCGATTCACAACGCGTTGAAAACCCAATTAAATGGAAAGACAGTGCGACGATGTCGCAACGGTGGCGACTCATCAACGGAACTGAACTCTACGATATACAAGCCGATCCCGGACAACAACACGATGTCGCTGACGAACACCCAGAGGTCGTCGCGGAACTCCGTGAGCATTATGAAGCGTGGTGGAAACTGGTTTCAGAACGGTTTGATGAGGACTGTCCGATCGTCATCGGGACGCAGAACGAACCCGTTACATGCATCACAACCCATGACTGGCACGGGGAAGCACAAGCTTGGAATCACGGAATGATTCGCCGAGGCTTGGAATGCAATGGCTATTGGGCAATTGAAGTCCCTGAGGACGGTGAGTACAGTTTCGAGTTGCGTCGGTGGCCCCTTGCTGAGGACAGAGCAATAACAGACGGCATTCCGGGTGAGCATATCGATCTTTACAACGGCGGAAAGGCTCTGCCATTAACAAACGCGGAAATCCGCATCGGGGATGAGGTTGCAACAAAAACGATTCCACCAGATGCGAAGGGCGTAACGTTTACGTTCAATCTCACCGCGGGTCAGACGCGTATGCATACTGAATTCACCGATGAAACCGGTGAGTTAGCAATTGGGGCGTATTATGTGTATGCGAAACGTGTGATTTGAGGGGCGGGGTTACTGATAGACAGGAGAGGTTGCAACGCGGGAAAATAGCCGTGCGAGTTCATTCGTTGACACACCGAGGCTCTCTTCAAGGTCCTTTTGTGCTAACCCAAGATGTTGGGCACCGAGGCTCTCTTTAAATTCTTCCTGTGTCAAGCCAAAATCACGGTAACCCTGAATGATGGTTTTTAGATACCATTTTGAAGGCGATTCAAAATTCTTCTCATACGACTCCCGCATCCTATAAAACATAACACCGTCTTGGTGGTACTTGCCGTAGTAGTCGGGATAGCCTTCGTAGATATCAAGTGCCTCTTCGTGATCCTCTGTAATTTCCCAGAGTCCGCCGTGGACTGTACACCCTTCCGCACGAATAATATCGGCGTGGTATTTAAAAACAAGGCGAAATCCGTCAAGTTGGAATTTCTCTATGTGCGCGACACCCGGGCACCGCTGTTGCATCTGAGAGAGGTTCATGTTGGACCCATAAGCAAAATATATCATTTTTTAATTATTCCTTGCGGAGGAACCACGCGCGTTTGAACTTTTACGGGCGTTGTTTATGTCCGCTCTCCATTCCATTACAAGCTACGGGTTTTGAGACTGTCTTAACGCAAGTTACCACCTAAAAAACCAAGCACGGAATGAAATGGAGTGCAACTCAAACACGGGAAACACGCAGATACAACCAGCCGATACTTCGCTGCAAGGGATAATTAAAAATTCGACTTCAATTTTCCCCAGAGTACAGGAAGTTTATCAGACGGTTCCACAGCAAAAGCGGTGAACATGATACCGTCGTTCATAATACCTTGAACTTCATCTTCGGTGAGTCCATCGTTGAAGAGACCGACTTCATCCATAATCGTGGCGGAGAGGAAACCTGTTCCTTTATCAGTCGCGAGCCACGCCGTCTGATCCTGATCTTGGAGTTGGAACTTCGGCACCTTTTGTGAGACTTCCTCTTCGCCGTTGACGTAGATTGTGCAGGTTTCTCCGTCATAGACATTGGCGACATGATACCAGGTGCCATCTTTGACGGTCACACCACTGGCGACATCCCAAGTATTCGTCCAACTTCGGAGGAGATTTCCACCGTTTTTGTAAGGAACATAGCGGTTGTTGCTCTGATCCCATATAGAGAAATAGTTCTGTTGACCGCCGATGTCGGTAAAATTTATCCAGAGGGTGAAGGTCACTTTATCTTCGATAATGCCTTTACCGAGCGGAATGGTAACTGTCCCACCCTTTTTGATTTCAAGGGCACCATCGACCTTGCCTTTTGCCCATTCCCCCCGCGTAATCGTACCTTTACGTCCATTTTCAGACGCGTCTTCAGTAACATCGCCTTTACCTTCGTCCATTAACCAGATACCAACAATTCTATCCGGATCGATCTCGGCTTGACTATAACCGACGATGAGACTTAACGTAAGTATCGTGCAAAAAAATATTCTTATTCTCATGGATTTGCGCTCCTTTTTTGTTGTTCAGAGAATCATGACCCCAAAACGTCTCTACTGGCAGCAAGGCAATCGGTATGTTAATTATGTTAGACTGATCAAGCATATTGTAAGTTTAATCCGATTTCCCGTCTACAAGTGAGTGCATTTATAGTCGTGCGATGGATTGCACGTCCTAAAGGTGTATAAAAGGAAGTTGCTATCACGGGTTAAAAGTCGGGATTCGGGGATCCCTCCTACAGATGAAACACCCCAAATATAATTTGACAAGGGACGGAAATTACGGTATACTATAATTGCTTGCCGGGATGCTGAAATTTGGTAGACAGGCTAGGTTCAGGGTCTAGTGTGCTTTATGCGCGTAAGGGTTCGAGTCCCTTTCCCGGCATCTTTTTTAATTCTACTTTTTGGCGGTTAAACAACGGGGATAGTAAAAAACCGTCCGAGCACGCCTATCTGCTTCACTCTCGCTTCAACGTCTCCGGGACCAACCATAGGAAAATGCTCACCGCGAGATAACCGATGCCTCCCAACGCAAAACCGGAGTAACCCAACCCAAATAGATCGGCAAGATTGCCGACAATAACCGGTCCCGCCGAACCGCCGAAATCTCCCGTGAGTCGCCACAAACCTAAGAACTCGCCGGTCCCTTCGCGAGGTGCCAAGTCTGCGCCGAGTGTCATCATCGTCCCCGAAGCGATACCATTACCCATACGCATGAAGGTTGCGGCAAGCAGCAACCACGTAAATGTTCCTGTAAACGGCATCAACACCATCCCCGTGGCAAAAATGAAAACCCCCGGCACCGTCGCATATCTCCGACCGAACCGATCCATCATGTGACCAGCAATTGGAAACATTGACATATCTACAGCTGAGGAGATCATGACGACCGAGCGAACCTGTTGCGTCGTTAACCCAACCACCTCATCCGCATAGAGCGGAATAATGATATTGCACCCGCGGCGCAACGTCTGGACGCACACCTGTCCTACGCCTGCAGTGGCGAGGAGTCGCGCATGCTGGCGCGAGATCTCAAGAAGATGTTTTAGGTAAGGGGGTTTCTTACCTGCTACTTCAGTTGTGGCGCGCCCCATCCTGGGAATGAAAAAGAAACAAAGGAACAGGTTCAGCGTCACAATGCCGGCATAGATGAAGAAGGGAAAACGGAGATTCATCCCAAGAAAGATAGAACAGAACTGCCCCACGAAGGTGCCCATTCGGTTCACACCACCAAACAGTGCGATCGCTCTCCCGCGATTTGCTATCGGAATTACATCCGTCATGTAAGCATGCCGGGCAAGCATCCATAGTGCGTGTCCAATGCCTCCGAGAAGTTGCGCACCAATGAGTTGAAAGAAATTCTCCGCTGTTCCCATACCCAGCGTTGACAGTCCTATCGTGACCAAACCGAGCAACATCGATGGTTTACGACCGAGTCGTTCCACTAAAATACCAGCAGGGATATTTCCAAGCACACCAACAGCAAGGACAACCGTCGTCAACGTATAGGATAACTCAAACGATTTAACGTAAATCGAAAGCGTTGGTGAGACGATGCCGCCTCCAGTCGCCAGCAGGAATGCTGGGATATAAATGGGAAGGATTAGCGAGACTCGACTAAATTTGCGGTCGTTCAATTTGGATAACTTTCAGCAGCGGATTTCTAAAGATGCAGACATTTCAGGGACCAGTGGGTATTCCCACATTTCACTGGTGGAATTTCTAACCCCACCCATAGCCCTATTCGGAAAAAAGGACGTGTAGTGCGTCCGCATAGCATGTATACGTCGCCTCATCAAATAGAACAAACTGGATGGATGCTGGCGCGGTGTTGCTCTGCTCCACAAAACTTTGCACAGCGGTCAACGCAACGCGTGCGGCTTTCTCTGTGGGATAGCCAAAGATACCGGTACTAATAGAAGGAAAAGCGATGCTCTGAACGCCATTTTCTACAGCAAGTTGGAGGCTCTCTTGATAACAACTCGCAAGCAGTTCAGGTTCACCCGAATTGCCACCCTCCCAAACAGGTCCCACGGTGTGAATCACGTATTTCGCGTGAAGATCGCCTCCAGTCGTAATAACCGCTTTGCCAGTAGGACAGCCACCTTCACAGGCGCGAATCTCCGCACACGCTTGCTCAATCGCATCACCCCCAGCGCGCCGTATTGCACCGTCCACACCGCCACCACCGACAAGTGCACTGTTCGCAGCATTCACGATAGCATCAACCTGCGCTTTGGTTATATCCTCTTGGATGAGTTCCAATTCGGTTTGTGCGATCTGTGTTTCCATTCGATTACCTCCTTATCCTTTAGCGATTGCGCTGAATCAAGCCGGTTCTGTGCAGCTCGTGTAAAATAAAACGTTCTATTGACGTATCGCTTTTAAGTTGGGCGTAGCCAATTCCTTGGTTGGTACAGAAGCGTTGCAAGGTGTCGCAAAATGTCTGTTGCTGGTTCTGGTATTGCGAGAGCGTTTCAGGATTAATGGTAACGGCTCTCGTTTCACCCGTTTCAGCATCCGCTACCAACCAGTCCCCTCCAGTAGGTGTGTTTTCCAAGTATGCCTGTGGATTCACCTCTTCTGGACTTGTCAGGTGGATGGCTGTGAGTGAGAAACCGCGTCCTGCGAGCAATTTGAAGCCCTGTTCGTAACCATTTGGATCCAAAAAATCGGAAAGGATGACAACCGCGCACGGGTGTCGTTGATACATCGGAAGCTGCCTGAGACATTCCGTCAGCCGCGTCTGCCCATCTGCAACAATTGTGGTCAAAACCTTTGTGAGACGTGAAAATTGTGATGTACTCGATGCGGGTGGTAGTGCCGCGGAGAGCCGTTCGGCACAGGTATAGACGGCAACACTATCGGCGTGTCCCAAAGCGATATAGCCTAACGCCGCAGCGATCTGTTTGGCGCACGTTAACTTGGTGGGTGAACCAAATGCCATGGAACGACTGTTATCAATCAGGAGTGCAAGCGGTAATCCCTCATCAGCGTGGAAGAGTTTAATAAAGAGTTTCCCCAAACGGGCGTAGATGTTCCAATCGACATGCCGTAGGTCGTCGCCGGGTTCATAGACACGATAATCAGCAAATTCCATACCTACACCCCTGTTCAGACTCCGGCGTTCACCTCTGAATTTACCTCGAAATGAACGGTTTGATCGGATATGGAAGGGTTCAAGTTGTTTCAGGAATTGCGGTGTCAGCATTCTTTTGATTATACCTTGCGGGGGAACAACAGGATTCGGAAGTTGACGATTTTTTGATTAGTATCCGCCTGCGCCGGTGTTGCGGGCTTGCGCCATTAGTTATTCGTGATACTGGTATGACTCTTTTACTGTAGGAACGAGTGTTTTTGCTTGGGTGCTTCCGCATGCTCGCGCTCTTCACTGGATCTTTAAATCCCTATAGACTCCATAAAGTATTGGACACAATTATCAGAAATAGGTTTATGCAAGTTGGATTTATTCTAAGGATGATTTGACTATCAGTGGGCAGTGGGAAGTCGTGACCGGGAGGTCGCTCCTACGAGGAATGCTACCTTGTTAGCGCAAACGGTCAATCGTCTTCCGATAGCGGGTTTCCATCTCAGGTCCTTGGGACTGCAAGTACGCCTGTTCCGAATGACGCGCTGCCTCGGTCGAAGGGAGAGTTGGGATGTCAATGTCTGCCGTACTGATCTGGTCGTTACCCCATTTATATGCGACAATTTCACCTTTGCTGATGATGAGGTTCATCCCGACATTCGCCTCTACAATCGGCACGCCATTTTCACGCGCTCTGGCGAGTACGTTCCGATTCTGTGTCTTACCTTTCGAGCCATAGGAGGGAATTAGGAGAAACTGTGCACCGTCTAAAACCAATGTGCGTGCTATCAGCGGATTCCACCTATCGTTGCAGATTAAAATGCCGGCACGCCCAAAGGGGGTATCAAACGCACGAATCGTTTCGCCGATGCAATTGAAGTTCCACGACGGATGCGTTCCTTCAGCGAATTGCGTTTTGTGATAGGTGCCACAAATGTCTCCATTGGTGTCAATAAACACAGCGGAATTGTAAACAGAAGAGGTCCCGCACTGTTCAGCGAACCCGAAACAGAGACAAGTTTTGAGCTGGCGTGCCAACCGACGGAAGCGGCGTATATACATGCCATCAATCGGTTCTGCGATTTCAAGCATCGCTTCTGGTGTGGCTATGCCTTCAATGACATCCATCACGACATAGCCCTCCAAGACACCCTCTGTTGCCAAAATCAACTGTGGAGCGTCTTGGGCGGCTTCAACGAAGAAAGCCTCCAGCTTCTCAGCATTGGAGGCTTTATCCCATTTGGTAGGTTTTAACGAAATTGCGCAGACTTTAACTGACTGATACATGTTTTAATTATACCTTGCGGGAGAACGACAGGGTTAGAGAACTCACATGAATCAACACGGAATGCGCGTGTGGCATTCCGTGGGGCTTTACGCCGCGAGACTATCAGAAAATGAAACAGGCTATTTATTTCGGATAAGCAGTGTCCAGAGAGAGGATCGCATAACTGGTTGCTAATACAGGGAGTGCCTCCATCCAACGACTTTCGCTATTCACCCAGGACCCATCGGGTTTCTGGACCTCGATCAGTTTTTCTGCGAGTTCTCGGTACCAATCGTGTGAGATACCCTTCGCGTCCGTAAGAACGGGTTGGCCGTAAAGCCGTAAAGCCTTCGCCATTGTGTGATAGTTGTAGTACAGTCCCTGCGCGCCCATGCCGTAGTTTTCTTCCGTTGTGAAGTGTTCTTGAACCCATTTGACAGCGGCTTGTACACGTTCATCGTCCTTAGCGACATTGGCGTAGATGAAACTCAATAATCCAGCATACGTCATGCTCGCGTATGAGCGTGGGCTTCCCGCGGTATCTGTACCGGCTTTGCTCTCACCATCAGGCGAATAGATAAACCCGCCATCGTTGCCTGCCCACGACTGGTCGTTGCTCTCACTCCGATTCTGCGTGCGTTCCAGAAACTTAATCGCCTTATCCCAGACCTCTTGGTCGTCGGAACCGCTCTCTTTCAACGCTTGAATGGCGAGGTTCAGGTTGGACAGGTCATGCACACTCTCACGACTTCCATAACCGATCCCGCCGTGGTAGACGCTCTCCTCATCTGTGACCTGTAAACTTTTCAGGAAGCCTTGCGCCCTTTCAATGATAGACGCGTATGCCGGGTTACCAGTTGAGGAAAGTGCCATTACCGAGATAGCGGTATTGTAATTAGGAAGTGCAGGCTGCATCTCGATATTATAGATCGCACCGTTCGGCTGTTGCATCGCAACCAACCGCTGAAGCCCCTTTTGGATAAACGGATGTTCTGTCTCCGAGTACTTTTTCTGAGGATGTCGTAAAAAACCGGTAAGCGCAAGAGCCGTTATCCCGGGGTGATTGGCGAATAGCCCGTCTTCGGCTTGTTGTCCCTTCAGCCACTCCAATCCACGGTCGATGCTCGCAATGACCTGTTCGTTTAGTTCGTGATATTCCGATCCATCTGTCTCATGATTTGCTGTGATACCGCTCTGTACGATCGCAAACACGAGGCATAATACCAGTATCAATCCACGTTGCATTTTCATGTTGTCTCTCCCTTTCAACAAGTTGTTCGTAAGTCTAATGTTAGCAAATACGATGCCAACGCTACAAACTTGTTTCCGTGCGAATTTTTGGAATTCAAGCGGTAATTACGTCAAAAAATGAACGCTATTGTCCATAATCTGAACATTTTGATTAGGATCTACTCGTCTTCCTGTAGGAGGGATTTCCAAATCCCGATTCTTAACGGCTTGACATCGGTCATTGATGAAAAAAAATCCTAATGTCGTCTAAGGTCTTATAAGATAAATTACATGGTGCTATTTTAGGAGTTTTGGATACAGTTTTGGAAAGTGTACTAAAATGGACGAGATTTCAGAGTGTGTAAGAGATGTCTACTCTGCCACGACCGCGTCCGCCTCAATTTCCACTAACATTTCCGGTTCAATTAAGCGGCTGACTTCGACCATGCTGGTAGCGGGACGAATTTCGCCAAAAAATTCACCGTGTGCCACTCCAACTTTCTCCCAATCGTTGATATCCTTCACATAGATACGTGTGCGAACCACATCTTTCAGACTGGCACCCGCGGATATGAGAGCGTTTTCTATGTTGCTTATGGTCTGCACTGTTTGCTTATAGGCATCTCCCACACCAACGATTTTGCCGTTTTTATCTGTCGCTGTCGTTCCTGAAACATAGACATGTTGCCCTATCCGGACAGCCCGTGAGTAACCTACAATCGGTTCCCATTTTGTTCCCGTTGAAATCTTTTGTCTTTTCATTAGCACATTTTTACCTCTTAACTGACCATTAATAGCCTTCCTATATCCGCACCGTCTCTCCACTATCTGCCGACTGCATCGCCGCGTCGTAGACCTGCATGAGCTTGCGAATTTCTTCAGGTTTGACAACCAATTCCTCACCCTTGTTCAGCACATCCGCAATGTTTTGATAGTAAGATTTCCATGTGGTTTGGACGCTTGCAACGACGAGTTCTCTGTTCTCACCACCTGCCTCTGTCCAGACCTTCGCATAGTTTTCGGGATCCTGCTGCGCGGCATCGATATTGCCGGCTACCATCGGTCCCTCTTGTGGGTCTAAGCCGTATTTGATTAATCCACCCAAATCGCCGACGATATACCAACGCGGTTTCTCAGCTTTGGAGAGGTTGCTAATCTCAATCTGATACCGTACATCGTTTTCAAACTTAATGATGAGGTTGGCGTAGTTGCCGATATCAATATCCCATCTCGAAGCGTAGTGAATGTCACAATACACAGATTCAATGGGTGCCGTTACGAGTTGTAGTGCCTGATCCACGAAGTGTGCGGGCCAATCGTAAAGGATGCCGCCGCTCTGACTTTTGACACCGCGCCAACCGCGAGGCGGACCGTATCGCATAATCGCGACCTGAAAGAGGTAAGGCGTTCCGAGCAATCCGTCGTCAATGATCTTTCTAACGGTATTGTAATCCCAATCCCATCGGCGATTATGAAAGACGCTGAGCAAGACGTTGTTCCGCTCACTCGCTGCAATCATCGCGTCCGCTTCAGCAGTGTTCATCGCCATGATTTTGTCTGTGACGACGTGCTTACCGGCGTCCATCGCCTTGATGGAAAGTTCAGCGTGTGTGTCGTGCGGTGTCGCTAATACAACGAGGTCCACAGCGTCATCTGCAATGACTTCGTCAATCGTTTGATACATCTGTGCGTTTGGGTATGCCTCGCGTGCTGCTTCACGACGTTCGGCATCCCGTGTCGCAACCGCATAAAGATTAAGTCCATTTGCCAGACCGACGAGATAGGTATGAAATGCCCGTCCGGCATATCCGTAGCCAATAACGGCTGTATTTACCATTTTTTAAACGATTAGCCTCCTGGTTTTTTATAGTAAAACCTAAAAATATGTAGACAGTTTTTCAATAAACAAGCACCCCACCACCGCTGGCGAGGGGGTTTTTGATAGGGTGTTTCCTCTAGGTTGTGTTTACATTTTGTGAGTGGTTACGAGTATTGCTGCGAAATAGACGAATCCGAGGTACCGAACACTTAATTTATCGTAGCGCGTCGCGACCCGACGATACTGTTTCAACCACCCAAAGAAACGCTCTATCAAGTTGCGGCGTTTATACAATTCTTTATCATACTCACGGGGTTCCGTCCGCCCTTTGCGAGGCGGGATCACCGCAATCGCAGCCTCAGACGTGATCTCTGCTATAAACGCATCCGAGTCGTAAGCTTTATCACCTATGACATATTCATAGGAATACCCTTCAATTAGCGCAGGAGCTTGTGTAATATCATTGCGGTGTCCCGCTATCAAAATAAAACGCAACGGGATACAGGCATCGCTGAGAGACAGATTCAGTTTCGTCGTAAATCCGCCTCGCGTTCGTCCGAGTGCCTGTGCCTCTTGTCCTCCTTTTTTTTCGGGGCCCCTGCTGCCGAGGCATGTGCCCGCACGATCGTCGAATCAATGAGGATCCCTGAGATGTCGCCAGCATCATGAAACTGTTCATGGAGTGCTTGAAAAACACCCACATCGCACCATCTACTGAATCGACGATAGATCGCATTCCAATTACCATAGACCTTCGGTAAAGCGCGCCACGTCGCGCCTTCTTTTGCGATCCAAAGCACAGCAGAGAGAAAGTGCCTGCACGTTTCTGGGTTTCCAACATAGACGTTTCGGCAGTCTTTGAGGAACGGTAAGATGCTATTCCAAGCAGCATCACTCAACTGCACTGGCAGTTCTTGGGAGTCAACGGCATTTTGAGTTTCCATAAAAAAAGGATACTAAAATCTCTACCAAATGTCAATACCTTTTCAAATGTAAACACAACCTAGTATCCTCGCCTCTTTGGAGTGTCTCATTAATTCTATACTTTACTATAAACTATCAAATCTGGTTACCGTCGTTCCAGATTTTGGTACTTTTTTCTTGATAGTGAATGATGGTAGCCTACAACAACCGAACCCGATACTCGTGCTTTTAAGTATTGTATCGGAGACGAGTTTCGGATTCAGCAGGCGATCGGTACCCAAAAACCGTTGTTGAACCAAACCCTTCATTTTACGCCTTGCGAATTATTAGGAAAATCGTTCAAGGTCCAGTCGTAGTCCAAGTAGCGAAACTTGACATCTGTCGATTCCAAATATTCTGCGTCTTCAGTCGATAGATAATCGGCGAGAAAATCCGCTATACCGTCGTACCCCTCCTTGAAATCATCGTCATACCATTTGAAGATTTTCGAGACGTAGACATGGCGTTTCGCGCGGTCAATCCGAACATGTTCAGGATTCCGAAGAAAATTGAGCGTTGCAGTCTCAAGACGCTCCTCAATTGTCTCGGCAGAATAAGCATGAGTCCACAAAGGCGGGCAACTCCTCGACGCACATACAAGGACGAAGTGTACACGCGGATCCACAAACTCTGTGCGGATGATGCCGTGTTCAATCTCATCGAGTGTATACATCTTCCCCGCAGCTTGGAACTTCAACCGAGAGAAGAAACCGTTGAAGAGTTTGACCTTCCTGACACTTGTTATCGGGTAGTGGTTGACGACACCTTTAATGACGAGTGCATTGTAGGCGTTAATCCAAAACACCAGTCGTTCATTATAGGACAACGCCTCTGGATCCGCAAAAGCCAATAGATCCAAATACGCTATCAGTTTTTCAGGATTCGCCTTCAGTTTTGTATAATTGACCCGTCCCTTTTCATCAACATGCTCTTGCAGAACCTGATCAAACAGTTCATGCGAAAATGAGGCATCAGAGTTCGGTTGCTGGGTGCGTGAATCTGCCTCAACGCGGAAGTGGTAGAGGAAGAGGACGCTACATACGGATAAGAGTAAGAGAGATATAATTAAAATTCGTTTTTTCATGTTTTTAGTGGTTGTCAGTTATAATAAAGCCATAATTACCAATACATGTAAAAAGACGAGGTTAGGAGGGAAAAGAAACGCCCTATCAAAAACCCCAAGCAAAAACACCTCGCCAGCAAAGGTGGAGTGTCCTTACACTTGGTGTTCTCATGCGTACTGCTCTAATACGTCTCGATTGATGTCAATGCCCAATCCGGGTGTCTGTGGAACGTCCACATATCCATCAATGGCTTTTATCGGTTGCTGTGCCAACGCCGTTCGCAGACGGTTTTCGGTCATATCAAACTCCAACAACGAAGGAATCGGGTTGAGTGCTTGCGGTGCATCTGGGAGCGTGGCTTGCCAGTGCAACGTCGCCGCAAGACGAATACTACCCCCCCACATGTGAGGCAGCACTCGCACGTAGTTCGCACTCGCCATAGCGGCGATTTTTCGGCACTCTGTGAAACCGCCTGCGATGCTCAGATCGGGTTGCACAATATCCAACCCACGTTCCTGCAGTAAGTCTCGGAACGCCCAGCGTCCTTTCAGCATCTCACCACCAGCGATTCTCACCTTCAGTGCGTGTCGGATCTCCCGGTAGCCTGCTACATCGTCACTCGTAATCGGCTCCTCATACCAGAAGAGATCGTAGTCCAGAAGTTTCTGCCCGACATCAATCGCGGTCCCGACATCGTAGCCACAATTTGCGTCAACAGCGAAGAGCGTATCGTCCCCGATAGCGCGTCGAACCGCCGCGACGTTCTTCACATCGTAAGCCTCGCCGAAACCGATTTTCATCTTGACGGCGGGAAACCCTGCATCGACGTAGCCTTTCGCTTCGTCCATCAACGCTTCGGTTATGTCGGGTTTGTCTTTTTTGAATAGTCCACTCGCGTAAGCCGGAATTTTCAATCGGAACGCGCCACCGAGGAGTTGATAGATTGGCATGTCCAATGCTTTGCCCATGATGTCCCAGAGTGCAATATCTATCCCGCTCAACGCACCAATATCGCCACGCATCGCCTCCCAAATCCCTTCCGTTTCAAAAGGCGATTGTCCAATCAAGTGTGCTTCAACGGCTGAGGCGGATGGAGTGCTTACGCCTTCACCCCAACCGGTTATGCCGGCATCTGTGCGAATTTCGACGACGACGGCGGTTCGTGTGTTCGTCCAACCGCGTGAATTCGCGAAGGGTTCAACGAGTGGATAGCGTAAGTTGTAAGTTTTAACGTCAGTGATCTTCATAACTTCTGTATTTGGGGTGCGATTCCAAATTATCCTTCGTGTCGGACTGGGTTCCACAATTTATCTCTATTCTACCACATCTTCACATTTTTTGCAGAAAAAACGGAAATAGAATAGCAATCGGCGGTTAGTAGTGGGCTGTCAGTGAATTAGCCCCGTAGGGGCGACATCTGTGTAGAAATACTCGAAAAATGATGAATTGGGAAACAGGCTGTAAGTCTATGCAGGGACTGGATTTTGGGCGGTTTTTGTTGAAGAGCAACCGGAGGTTTACTCTGAAACTTTATGCGTCAGCAAGCGTCGGGATTCGGAGATTCCTCCTACAGAGGAGGCGGTCGCGATCGAGAGATCGCTCCTACAGAAGATAACTATCAGTGGTGGGCAGTCAGTTTTAAGTTTCCCCATGTTGTTGTGAGTTTTCCTTGGGGTGTTACGGCGAACCCGCCACTATTTGGAATGCTATCGCCAGTGACAGTAATGTTATCAAAGCGTGCCGTGTAATTTGCGAGACCGAAACCGACACCACCGGTCAGAAAGTCGGGCCATTCATCAAAATTGATCTCTTCATGTTGAACACCTTTGAGCACCAGAAGTTCCGTGGGCTCCATTATTTGCTTTTCATTAATCCAGAAGGTAACGATGTTGTCTTGGACACTTAACTTTAGATGTGCCCACTTATTCAACCTTAACAGCGGGTGAGGTTCAATATGAAGGCTTACAAATATTATATCGTGAAAATCGCCATAGTTGCAATATACCGCTTCTCCACCAGGGACGGCTCCACCATCAACCAGCACTACCGGATCGGCAATGCGGCAAGAAACTACCCAGGTCCCGTTAACGCGTGCGGCAATCACGATAGCCCCAATACCGTGTTTTTTTAGCGGCTTGACATCCAATTCTATAGTGTAATCCTCCCACGTTTCATCACCTGTTGTGAGTAAACGTATAGCCGGATCAGGACTTACGGCGTGAAGTTCATCATTAACGATCTCCCAAGAACCGGGTGCCTTTCTTAACTCGACAAGCTCTTGCCATCCGTCCAATTTCTTGCCATCAAAGGTTTCCAAAAATGTGCCTGACCAACCGGAAAAGGGCAAAAGAAAAAGGACAGTGACAATACATATAAATTTCATCATGCGTCTCCTTCAGTTTGTGATTAGAAAGTAAATTTTGGGTTTTGGAAACCGCACCTACCACTGCTCCTCAAGCGGGATATGAAACATCCTACCGTGTCGGGTGGCAATGTAAAGCTTGTTGTTGCTGGCGACGAGAGAACCAACCGCATCTGGAACACTTGGAGAAATCTGATGCCATCTTCCGCGGTCCTCCAAACGATAGACACCGGTATTACCGGCACCATAAACGTTGGTATGATAGATGGCGAATCTATCGATGACGGGACGCTCACCCATTTCATCGGTGAGCACACGCCAATGTTCGCCGTTCTGTGAAGCCAAGACGCCTTCATCCGTTGCGACGTAAACCGTTGACCCCGCAAAAATAATTTCCTCAAAACGGGTAAAGCGAAGCGGAAGGATTGGTGTAACATCTTTCCAACTGTTCCCCTCATCAAGTGATTGGAACAACTTACCGTCCCGTTTACCTACGTAGATGGTCTCCCCTGAAGCGGCTAACTTGAAACCTTTATCAAATCTGCCGTTAAGGGATCCACTGGTATCTATTAGCCCGGTATCTGTCCATTCTGAATCGCCGGGTTTCCACCTGAAAAGCCGGTGCTTCCATTCGGTATAGAACGTTTGTCCGCTGGCTGCAAAGCCACCAATCCTGTCATGTTTTATCGTTAAGGATGCCATTTCTGGTGAGTTCCCGTTTTTTTCACGATGATCAGACAAAAGTTCCTGTTTGACTTCTTCTATCCATGTCTTCAACTCAATATCCATAAGCGAGGATTCCCGTTCAAAAGTGGGTGCCCTCTGAACCGGGACAAGTGTGTTGGCATCTGCAGATAATTGAAAAAGGTGTAGGTTGTCTGTTCCTGGGGCGATTCCATAAAGAACGTCTCCAGCAATTGCTAACTGTGAAGCGAAAGAAAAATAAAGCTGCGAAAGCTCTTCTTCTGTCCCTTCAAGCGTATGTTTATCGAAATCAATCCCAATGGTTTCCCACACCTCACCCCCGTCAACTGACTGAACGAATCCCCTATCGGTATGAGCATAAAGTCTATTGTTGACTGCAACCAGGTCCCGTATTTTCGTTTCCATTATCCCGTTCATAAATGGCTGCCATGATTTGCCGCCATCGGTTGTGCGATGAATACCAAATGAACCACCCTTGTAAAAAGTATTCTTGTCTGCCGTTACAACCCCTTGTGGTAAAAACGTTTCGCCAGTGTTCGTCAGAACTACCGCACCAAGTGCTGCACTCCGAAAGGGGGATCCATTTCCGTGCGTTATTTCAGTCCACGATGCCCCTAAGTCAATTGAGTGGAAAACCCTCTCTAAACTTGGACTGTCCGTGATGTGTATCTGTACTGCAATATTTTCGATTGATTGGGAAAACTTCCATCTTGCTGGCTCAGGTCCCGCTACAACATAGAGATTATTTTCAAAAACGGTTAGAGACAGGATGGCTTGCTCGGATGGATGGACGGGTAATCGCTCCCATACATCTGAATTGAGGCGGTAGAGCCCCTTGTTTGTGCCAGCAAACACCGTGTTTTTAACCGCAGTTGCTGCATAAACATTTTCGACTGTGAGTCCATACTCCAAGGGATCCCATTGGACACCAGTATCTGTGGATCGGAAAATGCCTTTCGTTTGAAGGGCGAGATACATTATAGGACGTGGTTGTGAGTTATGCGCGCCTGTTTCATTCATGATGATAAGTCCAACGGCATGTCCCTCTGGTCGGGAGCAAAAGACCTTCCACGTTTCACCATTATTCGTTGAGGCGAATATTTTATCGGTGGAAACAATATAGAGGGTGTCCCCAAACTCAGCCATCGGCATCCGGGACTGCCCCATTGGTATACTCGTGTTGATGAGTGTCCATGCGGTTGCGTCCGATGCCAATCTATAGATACCTGTCGGTGCCGCCGCGTAGAGTGTGCTTGTAGATGCAACAAAGATATCGAACACATTACCACCGTGAGGTCCGTTGGTTCGTGTCCATTGCGAATTATTGAACTTCGCGGAATTCTCCTGCGTATTGGATGCCAAAACCGTCTCGGTCATTTGTTGACCCAGACCCCTGTTTTCGCTCGGCGTAACGGCACGACCAACTTGATTCTGAACAGTAGGCTTTGAATCAATGTTGCGCACAAGAGGCGCGTCAATAATCTCAATCGTGGACTCAGATTGTGCCTCAAAACTGTAAGGCTTCTGAAAACGGGTCATGTATTGATTGCTCACACCCAGCAGCAGTATAACCAAGACGGCAGTCGC
This sequence comes from Candidatus Poribacteria bacterium, assembly GCA_965232545.1. Classification (GTDB taxonomy): domain Bacteria; phylum Poribacteria; class WGA-4E; order WGA-4E; family WGA-3G; genus WGA-3G. Next base: position 2,847,144 of record OZ246979.1, on the reverse strand, counting down.
CCCAAAAGCCGTCCATGGGAGTAGCGGTTTCCCAACAGGCGGCGGTGTCGGTTTCATGTCAGCGACCTGCTGCATGACGTTCTCGATTAAATGTGTAGGTAATGACACACCTCCAAGTACCTCTTGAACCAAGAGTTCATCTTTTTCTTGCAAACGCTTTCGTGCCCGATGCAGCCGACTATGAATCGTCTTCACGGACACACCCAGGAATTTACCAATTTCCTTCGCGTTCATTTCGCCGAGGTAGTAGAGCGTCACCACTGTCCGTTCACTCTCCGGCAGTCTGGCAAGAAGTTGTTCGACGATTTCACTGCGGCGTTCAGCGGCTTCTGTCTCGCGATGCTCCGATACATAATGGGCATAGGAGAATTTTTCTATTTCTCCCACGGATGTGCCTTCTAATGATTGCATTGCGGGTTTTTTCTTTCGCATCCAGTTAATGCAAAGCCGATTTGCGATGACATAGAGCCACCCGGCAAACTGGTTCGGATCCTTGAGCGTCGAGAGTTTCTTGTATGCTTTGAGGAAAGTATCTTGCGCAATTTCTTCAGCATAGTGAAAATCGCCAATTTTCCGCCACACCAAGGCATGAACGCTTTTTTGGTACTTTTTAACTAAAGTGCTGAATGCCTCGTCGTTACCTGACAAGGTGCTGCGAATTAGTTGAGCATCATCTTTTTGCATCGGGATTCTCCGTGATAATGAATAGTTTAGCCACCCTGAACATCCGCAATCTAACAATCTCCACTCAAATATCTGTCCGGAAAAATTTCAAAAAGGCCACGGTTGTTAACGCCACCGCAAAGAAGCAGAGCAGCAAAACATCCACTGTAGACCGGCGCAATGTCTCGCCTAAGGAAGTTACGATCACATTTGGGGGTGGCGCGATTTTTTCCTCACTTGACTGAGATGGATTCATACGAGCTGCCATTTGTGCTATCTGTGCAAAGGGATCATCTGAAATATGAGTGAAGTAATCCGTATTGAGTTGGGCATAATAGGATTCGCCGGTTTGAAAGTAGGTATCCCTTTTTAACTTTCCTGTCTGTGTTAAGTTCATGACGAGAAAAGTTAAGGAAGATGTCGGTGTGATTCGGGAAAGCGTCTCGCCCATGGACTCTTGTCTCACCTTCTCACGTTGATATGCCCTGTCAATTTTGTTCGCTTGATTCTCGAATTTCAGTCGATATTCCGTCTCAATAGGTTCGCGGAGTTCTCGCAAATTGTCCTCGCCATCGGGTCTTATCTCAAGGCGGCCTCCTGCGGCTTCCATAATTTTTTTTGTAATCTTCTCATCCTTCTCTGCATTGAGATTATTGCGAACTGCTGTCTTTTCCATATAGACACTTTGGACTGTCCGAGTAGGTGCGATGAGTTTCGCTGTAACAAAACCAGCCCGCGGTGCAATCAACACAGCAAATACCCAGACCGTAAAAGCGACGATGAGAGCTGTTTTGGAGTCGTCCAGATAGGTGGAGATCACCGTTCCTATCGAAAAAAACACCCCAATATAGAGCATTGAGGCTCCTGTTAAGCTGAGTACCCGTGGAAAAACGTCGGACTCACCCAAGGGGAACCCTTGCCAAACAAGCACGAGTAAACCGAATAGGAATGCGACTAAGAACGGGATGACGAAGACGATGTATCCACCGATCAATTTGCTCCATAGAAAGAGGTCACGCGGTAATGCATTTGCTAAGGTAATTCGCAGGGTCCCTGCTTCCCTTTCCCCGGCAACGGCATCAAACGTAAACAGGAGTGCGAGCAGACTGAAGACAGTGCTGACCACAAACAAAAAGTCAAGATGTCCTAAAGCATAAGAGAGCGGTGCCTCCGCCAGTGTTGTTGAACCCCGTCGGACACCATTACGGGTCATTCCAAGATAGGTGGGGAGGGCTTCTTCTAACCCATTCGCGAAGACGCTCAACGGCGTGGGGTTGAGATAAAGTTTAGAAACCTCCTTATCTGGATCCTGGGCATTTGGCGGTGCCTCTTTCGCTTCAGCACTCGAACGTTTAACTGCCTCCTGATAGTCTACTCGATTCTGGCGATAGTGTCGATAATTAATAGAAAGCGTGAGTGGGATGAGCAGGACACACATCAAAAGGAGCGCGACGAACCGGACGCTCAGGATATGATGCATCATCTCTTTTTGAATTAACGTCATTAACATTAAGGTGTCTCCGTTTCCAAATCCGGATATGATACGCTTCAATTACTAAAGACACAATTTTAGAGGAAAAACTTGCATAATCTGAAAAAATCAAGGAAATCAAGATTTTAAGCTAAAGATTAACCAGGGGCATTCAATTTTCCATTTATGGATTATGGAAACCCACTACTAACATCCATGTAATTCTGAAAATCCTGAGGTAGACCGCAAGTGCCGATGGTGTTCGACTCCCTATAATCCGCGAAATCTGCGATTCAGACAACTATGGTAGATGTTAGAATTACTTTGACACTTTACAATGACTTTACACTGTGGGAGGGAACTCCGATTCCCGACTCTCAAGACTGGGTCGCGATTCGGAGATCGCTCCTACAGAAAACGTGTCAACTTATTTATATAATTCACCATAAAACGCCTTTCGCTTAATATTGCCCCACGTCATAGTGACCTTATCTTTTGGCGAAACGGCGAGCAAGGGACCTCGCATCGCAGCTCTGACCTCATCCTCGCTGAGCACACGACTCCATATCGCGACTTCATCGATGGAGCCGTCTTCAAAGGCGTACTGTGGCTTATTCTTCACACAGCCAATCCGCAAATCCTCTTTATTCGTGCCTTTGAAGTTGACGTTTTCGTTTAAAGTTTGGACTATAGATTCTCCGTCAAGATAGATTTTCACGCCATTATCCCCCACAGTCCCCACAATGTGATGCCACTTTCTATCCTTCATTGTATTACTAACCAGGATCATTTGCTGGTGTTGGAGTTCACCTGTTCCCAATACTATGCCAATACCGGAGCCATCCTCGAACCATCCGGCACCACCAATATCCTTTTCATCGTAGACTGCCATACCGTATGCACTATGGCGATCTTTGCTACGAATCCCTTTATCGAACCATTGGGAAGAACGCCCCTTCCAATTCTCGTGATACACCCATGCCATCATCGTTATATCATCGTCGATTTTCAATTTATCGGAATCTGGGATATTCACACAATCTTCAGTCTCACGAGTGATACGGATTGCCTTCCCATATTTACCCATGACAAATTGCGTATTTTCGATAACCTTAGCATCCAGACCGTTGCCGGATTCATCAAGAATTTGCTTGTCCTTAACGTTGTCAAACGTGAAGTAAACAACAAGTCCTTTAGTGAGATCTGCTGTAGTGTATCTTGCTGTGATAAGTATCAGAACAAATAATATAAATTGGAGAAATACATGTCTCATTTTTGTCCTCCCATAGTAGAATAGTGTTTGCAAGCACTTGGATCCATCCACAATTTTCAAACGCTGACGGATTCCGTTTAAATATCTGTGCGGAAGAATTTCAGAAACGCCACGGTTGTTAGCACGATCGCGAAGAAACAGAGCAGCAATAGATCCAGGGCGGCATGCTGGAATGTTTCTCCCAATGTCGGTTCCACGAGCGGCGGGGGTGGCATCGGCGGCGAGATTTCCCCCCTATGGATAAGAATATCCTCTGACATTTTGCTGAACATTTCCGCATCAAGTGTTTCATAGTAGCGGGTTCCGGTTTTGAAGTAGGTGTCTTTTTTCGCCTGACCGGTCTGTGTCGCATCCGTTGCGAGAAAAATGAAGGAAGCCGTCGGTGTGATTCGGGAAAAATTCACGCCGATTGTATCTTGGTATTTTCTCTCGCGCTGATAGCGTCTATCAAGTTCCGCTGCGAGATCCCGGTATTCTAACCGAGCTGCTTCTTCAAGCGGTGCCATCTTCTCATTCATTTTCTCGGTGTGTTCCGGACCTACTGTAAAGAAGGAAGTCCCCGGTTTCTCTCCTGACGTGGTGTTAGATTTCCGCATCATTTCCGACAACAGTTCACTCATCATTTTACTTCTTTCCACTTCAAGACCGGCGCGCAATTCTTCTCGTCTCGTTGCCTTTTCCCTGTAGACGCTCTGCGCTGTTGAAGTCGGCGCGACGATTTGTGCGGCGAGAAACCCAACCCGCGGTAGGATCAGAACAGCGAACACCCAGACAGTGAATGCGACGATAAGTGCTGTCTTAGAACTGTCAAAATAAATTGAGATCACCGCCCCCACGGCAAAAAAGACCGCGATATAGAGCAGCGAGACGCAGATAAGACAGAGGATGCGCAGAAAGATGTCCGATTCAGCGAGTGGAAATCCTTGCAAGACGAGCACGAGTAGACCGATAATTAACGAGATTAAGAACGGCAGGATGAAGACGAGGTATCCACCGATGAGTTTACTCCACAAAAAAATATCGCGAGGCAGCGCATTGGCGAGCGTTATTCGCAGTGTGCCGGCTTCTCTCTCGCCCGCAACGGCATCAAACGTAAACAATAATGCCAATAGACTAAAGACCGTGCTGACGACGAACACAAAGTCGAGATGCCCCAAAAGAAACGCTATTGGCGCGGTAGACAGTGCCGCTTCCCCGCGCGTTATTCCGTTGCGTGTCATACCCAAATAACTCGGCAGCGCGGATTCTAAACCCGTCGCAAACACACTTAAAGGTGTCGGTTTAAGAATCAGCTTGGAAACTTCAAAGTTTGTATCTGTCGCCTTTGTCGTAAATTTAAAACTCAGACCTGTCGATTCCTTACCGTTTTCGTCTTTGGGAGTGTTTTCGTCTTTGAGAATTTCTTGTTCTTGATAGTCAATTTGGCGTTTAAGATAATGATGGTAATTGATATGCAAGTTGAGCGGTATGAGCAGGACACACATCAGTAGCAGCGCGACAAACCGAGCACTCAGGATATGATGCATCATCTCTTTTTGAATTAAGGTCATTAACATTAGTGTATCTCCCATTTACTTTGACGCTGTAGAGCGAGGATACAATCCGCGCCAGCGGGACCGACGGGGCGGCTGCCATCTAAAAGGTCAATATATTTTTCCACTTTACTATAAACATCACATAAATGTCCTTCAGTCATTAAAGACACAATTTTTCTCGGAAAACTTGCATAATTTGAAAAAAAGTAAAAAAATAGATGTCGCGGAGAATTCTGTAAATATGAGAAAGGGATCGCGAGCACAGCTCGCTCCTACAGAAGAGGGTTGTCAGTGACCGGTGGGAAATGACAACTTCAGTGGTGACAGATGCGTTGGATGATGAAAATGTCGGGATTGAAAATCCCGCCCACAAAAAACTTCAAGGGCGCGATCGGAAGATCGTAACAGAAAAGGCGAGGTTGGGAAACCTCGCCAGCAGGGGTGGAAATATTTGGTGCGATTTGGAAATCATCTACTGTAGTTTTTCAAGGGGAATATGAAACATTCTGCCTTGCTGGGTGGCAATGTAAAGTTTGTCATTATTAACCACAAGAGAGCTAACGTTATCTGGAACACTTGGGGAAACCTGATGCCATTTTCCAGGGTCATCTAAACGATAGACCCCGGCATCACCGGCACCATAAACGTTGGTATGATTGACAGTGAGTCTATCTATAACGGGGCGAACACCTATTTCAGTGGTAAGCACACGCCAGTGTTCGCCGTTCTGTGAAGCCAAAACGCCTTCGTCCGTTGCTATGTAAACCGTTGACCCCGCAAAAACTATCTCTTTGAAGCAAGTAAAGCGGAGCGGAAGGCTTGGTGTGATGTCTTTCCAACTGTCACCCGCATCAAGCGATTGAAACAGTGTGCCATCCCGTTTTCCCACGTAGACGGTCCCCTCTGAAGCAGCCAAACTGAACCCCCTTCTCCAAGACGTAGGTCTTGACTGTTCGTCGAGGTCTATCAATCCCGTATTTTTCCATTCTGAATAGCCGGGTTTCCATTTGAAAAGCACTCGCTGGTATTCCACATAGAACGTCCCATTACTGGTCGCGAATCCACCGGTTATCGCTTGGGTTACAGTACCACGCAGTGCCTTTACCAAGTTAGGATCCATTCTCGTTTCATCAGGTAACGAGAGTTTCGCTTCTGCAACAGATTTCCACAATTCGGTGGACAGCATTTCTTTGTAAAAAGCGGGTATTCCTTGAACTGGCGCGAATACATTGGCATCCTTAGATAACCGGTAGATACGCAGATTCTCTTCTTCATCCGCAATCCCATAAAGGGTTCCGTCTGCAACCACCAAGTTTGAATTAGAGGAGAACTTAACGAGAGACTGTTTTTTCCCTGTCGATTTGGAATCCATCAGAATGCTTTTCCACGATTCACCCGCATCGGTTGATTGAACAATGTCGGGATAGGTATACGCATAGAGTCGATTGTTGAATGCCACCAAACTTCCTATACTCGTCCCTATGATCCCATCCATAAATGGGTGCCATGATTCGCCGGCATCAATTGTTCGATAAATCCCGTTCGTTCCAACGACATAAAAAATATTTCCGTTCACACCTATATGTCGCGAATTAAGACCCGTCAAGGCGCGTGTATTAACGCCAAGTTTTGTCCAAGTTTTCCCCGCATCCGTTGAACGAAATTGCTCAACACCTTGTGTGATAAGCGTCTCACCGGCTACCCAAAATTCCATACCAGATCCATTAAAAAAGAGATATCCACCTTTAGGCGTTATCTCCGTCCATGATTCACCCAAGTCATCTGAGTGGAAAATCGAGCAATGATGGACGTTTGGATTCGCGTTTATCTGCGCTTTCATTTCAGTCGGATGCCATATAGAGTGAGCCCGACCGACTCCAACATAAAGATTGTTTTCAAAAGCTGTCAGAAAATGGATAGCATTGGAGAATGGCGTAGGCACCTGTTCCCGCCGTTCTGAGTTGGGAAGATAGAACCCGTTGGCTGTGTTAGCAAGTGTCCCGTCTTCAAAAGATTGGGTAGTTTTGAAAGTTCCCACTCGCACCTGCTTCCAAACATCTGCGTTGAGACGGTAGAGTCCCGCGTTTGTGCCAGCAAATACGGTGTTTCCGATTTCCGCCACTGCATGAATGCGTTTGCCCGACAACCCTTTGTTAAGCGAGTCCCATTGGGTCCCGGCATCGGTAGATCGGAAAATGCCTTTATCTCGAAACGCAAGATACATTGTAATGCCTGTTCGCGAGCTAGCGATTTGTGGCGCATCGGTGACTATCAGCGCAACAAGACGACGTCCCTTTGGCCGAGGACAAAGGATGTTCCATGTCTCACCATCGTCCCTTGAAGCGAAGATTTCGTTAGCAGAAACGATATAGAGAATGCCATCATGCTCTGCCATAGACATATCCCCGAGAGTTGGAATATTCGTGTTGATACGCGTCCAAGCCGGGGTGTCTGCTGTCGATCTGTAGATACCCGTTTGTGTGTCAATGTAGAGTGTGCCGTTAGACGCAGCAAAGGTATCAAAGATTGGGGTCCCTTGGGGACCGCTTGCCTGTGTCCACTGTGCTGTAGAGAATTTAGCGGGGACATCCGCTTCCGTAGCGGTCGTCAGATGCGCTTCAGAAGTCTGTAAACCGGTGCTGTTACTTTTTCCCGGGGATACAGCACTTCCGACCTGATTTCGGACATCTGGCTTTGAATTAACATTAAGCAGAAAAGGCACATCAATGATTTCAATGGTCGGCTCGGATTCTGCCTCGAAACTATACGGGTGTTGAAAACGGGTGAGGTAGGGATGGCTCGCGCCTAACAGCAAAGCGATTAGAAGGGTGGCGGTGCCGAAAGCAACCCATGGAAGCAGCGGTTTCGCAGCCGGAGGTGGTGTCGGTTTCAGGTCTGCGATCTGTTTCATAATGTTGCTTGTCAGATTTTCCGATAACTGGACACCACCGAGAACCTTTTGAACGAAGAGTTCTTGGTCATCGAGTAAACGTTTCCGTGCCCGACGCAATCGGCTCTTAATCGTGTTCACGGATACACCCAAGGACCTGCCAATCTCCTTTGTTGTCATATCACCGAGATAGTAGAGCGTCACCACCGTGCGTTCACTTTCCGGTAATTTCTGCAGTAGTTTCTTGACGGTTGCATGCTGACGTTCAATTGCCTCTGTCTCGCGTTGCTCCGATACATAGCAGGCATAAGAAAATTCCTCTATCTCTTTTCTACTTGTTGCGTCCAGTGATTGCACCGCAGGTTTGTTTCTGTTGAACCAATTAATGCAGAGTCGATCCACAATGACATAGAGCCATCCGGAAAATTGACTGGGATTTTTAAGGGTTCCAAGTTTCTTGTATACTTGGAGAAAGACGTCTTGTGTAATTTCTTCAGCATAGTGAAAATCGCCAATCTTCCGCCATACCAAGGCATGGACACCCTTTCGGTATTTCTGGACTAAGGTGCCAAATGCATCGTCATCGCCTGATAAAATTCTTTGAATTAATTGGACATCGTCTTTTATCATCAGGATCCTCCATGATGCGCGAACAGACTTGGTTGCGCTTTACATTTTACCATCATTCATTTCAAAAGGCGAAGTTTTTCCTCAATATCCACTTTAAGAACTTGGTCGCTTTCCCACTTTGCGAGTTTCAACGCCGTTCGGAGATCTGCTTTTGCCTCCGATACATTGCCTATCTCAACCTTTGCACAACCTCGTTTATAGTAGGCTTCAGCATAATCAGGTTTTATGTAGACCGCTGTATCATAGTCCTTGGTAGCTCCACTATGGTTTCCCAAATTCGATCGCGCCTCGCCTCGGGTTTTGTAGACTTCAGCAAGTTCAGGGTCAAGCAGAATCGCGGCGTCACAATCTTCAATCGCTCCTTTACTGTCGCTGTGTTGCAATTTCACAGCGGCTCGCTTGCTGTAGACATAAGCAACAAAGTCAACATCCTCTGGAGCGAGACGGACAGCCTCGTCATAGTCTTTGATGGATCCGTCCTTGTCCTCCAATTTAGCCTTCGCGTCAGCACGATGGACGTATGTGCTGGCAAGCATCACATTCCTTGGTTTCAGGCGGATCACTTCGTCATAATCTTCAATAGCACTCTGATTATCTCCTACATCAAACTTTGCGATCCCACGATTGAGGTATGCGACGATGAGGATACCCCGGGTGTTTGGTTTCAGACGAACCGCTTCATCATAGTCTTTGATGGCACCCATATAGTCCCCTGAATCTGATTTTGCGCTGGCTCGTTTAACGTGTGCGAGCGGAAATATAATGCCCTTCGGTTTTAGACGAATTGCGGTATTGTAGTCTTCAATCGCTATTTCATAATCTCCCAAATCCGCCCTTAGATTTCCGCGGTTAAGGTATGCTTCAACATTCTCTGGATCAAGGCGAATCGCGGTATTATAGTCTTTGATGGCTTCCTTAGGGTGCCGCAAGTTCCTTTTTGCGACACCACGATTTACGTAGACAGCCGCATAATCGAGTCCAGTGCCAATAGCGGCATTGTAGTCCTTGATAGCCCCCTTATAGTCTCCTAAATTATACTTTGCCGATCCTCGTTTGGCATAGACAGCCGCAAAATCGGGGGTTAGACGTATCGCGGCATCGTAACCCCCGATGGCACCCTTAACACTTCCGATGACCTTCTCCGCATCACCTCGATTGGCAAGTGCGTAGGCACGTATCATGGGTTCGGATCGCCACTCTTCCAAAGATTTCTCTTGCTCAGACATATTTTTAAGCAATGCTTTAAGACGATTTGAAGGGATAATGTATCCTGAACTTTTGGTTTCGCCACCCTCTATACAAATCCCTATTACTTCTCCAGTGGCATTCAAGACGGGACCGCCACTGTACCCCGGAAGAAGTGTAGCTTTCACGCGGAAGAATCCATCAGTAATTCGGCTTATTGTTCCCTCTATGATTTTACCCAGGGCATTCTTGTGAGGACTCCCATGGGTCCCCACAGCGATAACCTTTTCACCGAGTTTCACCGCATCACTATCCCCCAGTTGGAGGATTCCTGCTTCCTTACCTTCAACCTTTAAGATAACCAAATCATACTCCGGATCGCTTGCCACAACACCTTTAATCGTATATTGCGCTGGTTGGTGAACCGATCTCATCTCCCAAGTATAGGACTTGCCATGAATGCCGGCAAGGACGTGAACACTGGTGACAATCAGATCCCGTCCAACGAAGAAACCACTCCCGTTGCCGATTGTCCCATCATCTGCGTTAACAATTAAGATGACCGTAGCAGTTTTTCCGATTAGTGCAGTGCGTTGGTTCGGGTTCAGCAACATAGTGTTTCTTTCGATGTGCGCATCCTGCAGTGCAAGCCCGTCTGCGTAGGATAACAGGAAACCTAACACTAAACACCCTATTAACGCGAACACTTTGCCAACAAATTTCATCCAAATATGCCCCTATATCTTAAGGATCGTTGTAATCACAGCTCCCTATTGTTCCCCTATTGTTAAAGACACATTTTCGGGACGGAAAGGGTGCATAATTTGAAAAAATGTAAAAATTAGGAGTCGGCAGTCAGCGATCGGGATTTGGATATCCCTACTATATAGTTGGCAGTTACCAGTTGTGAGGAATTCCCTAACTCTCTTATTAGGGGGTGTGAGCGTCGCGACCAAGAGATCGTTCCTATAGAAGATAGTGTTGGTGGTGATTAGATGCGGGGAGTGGGAGGATTACCGGTCTTATGCCGTAAACTAACAGTTTGCGGGGCAAATAGGCTTCAGTGGTTGGTCGTCGAGATCGTCTGAATTGGGATTTATAGGATTTAAGGAAAGGGCGAACATGGTGTCGCCCCTCCATTGCTAAATTCTGACACATCCCCAACTGAGCAGAGCGATCAGAACTGTGAGTAAAACTAAGTACTTCATGATACTCTCCTTCATTGATAGGTGTCTTTTCATTGCTCAGAAGTTCCCACTGCTTGCCATCGTTTGTAGAGCGAAATACACCTTTTTGGCGAATCGCAAGATACATTGTCTGACTTGCTTGTGAATCAGTGGCTTGATTGAGATATACATTGATTTCGCGCGATGATTACTTTTTACCTTGCTTAAGTCTACCCCAGAGAGTTGTCTGTTTGCGTGTACTGGGGAAGACGGAAAGGTATGTTCCCGGCACCCATGCCGGAGATTGATACCGAGCTGCATCCTTTACAAGAGGTTTTCTGTGTCCGTTCCCGCTTGCATCTATGACATAAATATCAGCATTGCCAAATGTTTGTTCAAGAACATAAGCAATCCATTTGCCATTGGGCGACCACGCAGGGTGTTGAACCCGAGGAAACGGGGATTCTTTGACGTTCTTGTGTCCCGCTATAGGACCGTCTTGGGTGAGTAGACGAAAATTCTTGCCATCTACATCCGTCGTACATAGATGCACCTGCTCGGTCCTGGGAACACGCATACTAAAAGCGATCTGTTTGCCATCAGGTGACCACGCACATTCGCTTTGTAATATGGCATTAAGTGCCTGTACTGCTTTGTCATCAAGACGTCTCAACCTTCTCCCATCGGCATCCATCACATAGATGCCTTTCCTGTCATTACCCCGATGGTAGGAGACAAACGCAATCCATTGGCTGTCTGGTGACCAAGCCGGTTTCAAGTTTTTACCTTGATCTGTCAATTGCACTAAATTTTCACCGTTGATATCCGCTTTGTAGATGTGGCTCGCTATATTTACTTTACCCCATTCCATCAAGAGAATATCTTCAGGGGCATCAGAGTCAAACGCAATCCATTTCCCATCTGGGGACCAAGCCGGTGCCCATTCTTTCGCGTGGCGTTGTGTGAGTCGGCGATGTTCCCCTGTTTTGACATCCATCACATAAATTTTGAAGGTCCCATCTCGGTTAGAGGTATACGCCAAAAAACGTCCATCTGGCGACCACGTTGGGTCTCGATCATGTGCCGGATGGTTTGTGAGTAAGCGGTGGTTCTCGCTGATGGTATCCATGAGATAGATATCAAAGTTCCCGCTTTTGTTGGAAGTATAGGAGATATATCTAACGCCATAATTTTCTGCACAGACACTACTTATGAACAACATGTGGATTAACAGAAGTACAACAAAAAACACAGACGACATGTATTTATTTTTTTCAGTCAATTCCATGATAGATACCCATGCAAACTTCTTGAAGGTCGGTTCTACTGTAAACAGTGAAAACGGCACCGCTGATATGTTTAGTTTAACATACGTGCGTAGTTTTAAGAATCGGAAACTAACAGTCTGACGACAAAGTCCTTTTATCAACTCACGTTAGAATTACTCGTTCATTTGCTTGAGTCTCCCCCAGAGGGTTGTCTGTTTCTCTGTACTCGGTGAGACGGGAAATGCAGTCTCTGGCACCCATGCTGGCATCGGTTGTAGCGGTAACCCATTGACGATTTCATGGGGTTCACCGGCATTTCCTTTAGTCTTGACGATATGAATGGTACATTTGCTATAGACTTCAGCGATGGGGACGCGTACACCCGGTGGTGGCAGATTCACTATCTTTTTCACAGAATAGGCGATCCACTCACCATTGGGAGACCATGCCGGATGTGTCGCCGACGACAATGCCCCAACCTGCGTTAGTTTTTGTGGATTGTTTCTATTTGTATCAATGACACGAATGTTTATGCCATCTTCAAATAGATTCCCAGCCGCAAAGGCGATCTGTTTGCCATTTAGGGACCATGTGCCTCCAGACGATGTGGACACATCTTGTTTCAGCTGTTTCCGACCTCTTCCATCGGCAGTCATTATATACAGGGCGGTACGTCTGCCATGAGTGGCGGTAAAGGCGAGCCATTGACTGTCTGGCGACCAACCCGGCCTCCAGTTATTACCTTGGTTTGTCAACCGTCTAACGTTTGAACCGTCGGTATCCATTCTATAGACATCCAGATACTCTCCTGCTCGATCCGAGACAAAGGCGATCCATTTTCCATTTGGTGACCACGCGGGTCTCAGATTTCTGCCCTCATGGTTTGTTAACCGACGAGATGTCTTATTTTCGACGTCCATCACATAGATATTGGGAGTGCCTTCGTGATTGGATTGATAGGCGACATACCGTCCATCGGGAGACCATGAGAGCGAACCCATATTAGGTACGTCCGTTTTAATACGACGGATAATATTGCCAGTAGTATCTGCCCAGTGTATTTCAGCCGTTCCTGCTTGCTCAACGACATAGGAAAGCACTGGACCCTGAGCGGCTTGTAAACTGCTACTGAGCAGGAATACGATACAGAATGCGATACAGGTTCGTGTGTATTTCATTGTTGGGAAACTGCCCCTACTGTAGTTTTTCAAGGGAGATATGAGACATCCCGCCTTGCATAAGATCAATGTAAAGTTTATTATTGCCGACGACAAGCGCGTCAATTCTATGCCGAATACTTGGAGAAATCTGTTCCCACTTGCTATGAGTATCTAAACGATAGATCCCGGCATTACCGGCACCATAAATGTCAGTATGATCGACTGCGAATCTATCTATCGCTGGACGATCCCCCATTTTATCGGTGAGTACACGCCAGTGTTCGCCGTTCTGTGAAACCAAGACCCCTTCATCCGTTGCGACGTAAACCGTTGCCCCGACAAAGACGATCTCTTTGAAGCGGGTAAAGTGGAGTGGAAGGTTCGGTGTAATATTTCTCCAACTGTTCCCTTCGTCAAGCGATTGAAACAGGGTGCCATTTCGTTTTCCGACGTAGACGGTCTGCCCGGTAGCCGCCAATCTGAAGCCTTGTCTCCAAGGTCTACCCCTCTCCGAGTCTTCGGTAAGGTCTACTAATCCGGTATTCGTCCATTCTGAATCGCCGGTTTTCCATTTGAAAAGCACTCGCTGGTATTCCGCATAGAACGTTCCATCACTGATCGCAAATCCACCGGTTGTCGCACGGGTTGCGGCCCTACGCAATGCAGTTATCAATCGAGTATCCATTTCCATGCGATTATAGAGATATATATATTTCGCTTCCGTAATAGATTTCCATAATTCGGTGGACAACATTCCTACATGAAAAGTGGGTATACTTGGAACTGGGGCAAAGATATTGGTATCCGTAGATAAGCGGTAAATACGCAGATTCTCTTCTTCAGACGCAATCGCATAAAGTGCGCCCTCTGCAACCACTAAGTTTGAATTAGAAGAGAAATCAACGGGAGCCTTTTCTTCCTCTGTCGATTTGGAATCTATCAGAACGCTTTTCCACGATTCACCGGCATCGGTTGATTGGGCAATATCACCGTAGGTATACGCATAGAGTCGGTTGTTGAACGCCACCAGACTTCCTATCCTCGTCCCTATGATCCCATCCATAAATGGATGCCACGATTCACCGGCGTCAATTGTTCGATAAATTCCGTTCGTTCCAACCGCATAAAAAGTCCTTACGTTTACGCCTATATTTCGCGAATTAAGACCCGTCAACGAACGCGTGTTAACGCCAAGTTTTGTCCAAGTTTTCCCTGCATCCGTTGAACGAAATTGCTCAGAACCGTTTAAAACGAGCGTCTCGCCAGCAACCCAAAACTCCATACCCGTGCCTGCCGTAAAGAAGAGAGGCTCATTTTTAGGCGTTATCTCTGTCCACGATTTACCCAAGTCGGCTGAGTGGAAAATTGCCCCTCTGAGTGCTTTTGGATTTACTATCATTCCTCTTTTCGTTTCAGGCGAGTGCCACATAGACAGATCCGAACCGACACCAACATAGAGATTGTTTTCAAAGACTTTCAGGAAATGGATAGCATTGGAGAATTGCACCGGTACCTTTTCCCACCGCTCTGCGTTGAGACGGTAGAACCCGCTGTCTGCGTCAGCAAACGCCTCTGTTTCAAAGGATCGGGTAGCTTTGAAGATTTCCACCGGCACCTGCTCCCACCGCTCTGCACTGAGACGGTAGAGTCCCTCGTTTGTGCCAACAAACACTGCGCTTTCTATTTCCGCCACTGCGCGTATGCGTTTACCTGTCAATCCTTTGTCAAGGAGTTCCCATCGTGTACCGGCATCCGTAGATCGAAAAACGCCTTCATCTCGAAACGCAAGATACATTGCAATGCCTGTTCGCGAAGGCGTGATTTGCGGTGCATCGGTTACGATCAGCCCAACATGATAATGTCCCTCTGGTCGAGGACAAACGGCATCCCATGTCTCGCCATCATCACTGGAAGCGAAGATTTCAACATCAGAAACGATATAGAGGGTGTCGTTATGCTCTGTCATAGACATATAACCACCAGGGGTTGAGATATCCGGGACGATGCGTGTCCAAGTAGATGTGTCCGCTGTTAACCTATAGACACCCGTTTGTGTGTCAATGTAGAGTGTGCCGTCAGACGTAGCAAAGGTATCAAAGATGGGGGTCCCTTCGGGGCCACTCGCCTGTGTCCACTGCACTGTAGAGAATTTAGCGGGTCCATCCGATTCCTTACTGGGCGTCAAATGTGCTTCAGAAGTCTGTAAACCGGCACTGTTGTTTTTGCCCGGGGACACAGCACTTCCAGTCTGATTCCGGACATGCGATTTTGAATCAGTATCAAGCGTAAAAGGCACATCAATAATTTTAATGGTCGGCTCGGATTCTGCCTCGAAACTATAGGGATGTTGAAAACGGGTGAGGTAGGGTTGACTCGCGCCTAATAGCAGGGTGATTAGAAGGGTAGCCGTGCCGAAAGCAACCCACGGGAATAGTGGTTTCGCAGTCGGAGGCGGTATCGGTTCCATGTCGGCGACCTGTCGCAGGATATGGCTTGTTAGATTTTCTGATAACTGTATACCACCGAGAACCTTTTGAACGAAGAGTTCTTGGTCATCGAGTAAACGTTTCCGTGCCCGACGCAGCCGACTCTTAATCGTGTTCACGGATACACCCAGGAATTTGCCAATCTCTTTTGTTGTCATATCACCGAGATAGTAGAGCGTTACCACAGTGCGTTCACTCTCCGGTAACTTCTTCAGCAACTTCTTGACGACTGCAGATCGATGATCCAGTGCTTCCGCTTCGCGTTGCTCCGATACATAACAGGTATAAGAAAATTCCTCTATCTCTTTTCTACTTGTTGCTTCCAGCGATTGCACCGTAGGTTTGTGTCTTCGGAGCCAATTAATGCAGAGTCGATCGACAATGACATAGAGCCATCCGGAAAATTGACTGGGATTCTTGAGCGTTGAAAGCTTCTTGTATACCTGAAGAAAAGCGTCTTGCGTAATTTCCTCAGCGTAGTGAAAATCG
Source organism: Candidatus Poribacteria bacterium (assembly GCA_965232545.1). Classification (GTDB taxonomy): domain Bacteria; phylum Poribacteria; class WGA-4E; order WGA-4E; family WGA-3G; genus WGA-3G. Next base: position 2,830,928 of record OZ246979.1, on the reverse strand, counting down.
CCAATTTTCCGCCAGACGAGGGCATGGACCCCTTTTCGGTATTTTTGGATTAAGACACCAAATGCCTCATCGTCGCCTGATAAAACTCTTTGAATTAATTGGACATCGTCTTTTATCATCAGGACCCTCTCATGATGCGCGAACAAATTGGTTGTGTCCGCATTCGCCATAAGGGTTACTCAGAAGAGTATATTGGATCACATAGTTGGGGTGTTAAAGAAACAATTATAACGCAGAAAACGTGATAACACCAGAAAAAACATAAAACCCGCACAGAAGGCGAACATTACGGATTCTACCGAGAGCATATTTGCATCTCATTCTCACTTTTTCACCTCTCCCCAAGTCGTAGTTAGCAGGTGCGGTTGTGGTGAAACGGGCAATGCATACGCAGGATGGAACCAGTCCCTCCAAAATTCCATTCAATATGCGTCAACAGGGTCTGGACACCGATGTTCGCATCGACTTTGGAGGTTTGGAGATTATGATTAGTTTCTTGTGTATGCTCCAACAATTTATGAGTCATCTTCACTATAAGATCGTTATAATCGTACTTTGCCCTATAACTGAAGACACATTTTTGGAAGGGAATGGGTGCATAATTTGAAAAAAATGAAAAATTAGCAGTCAGAATTCGGAGGTCCCTACCACAAGGAGGCAGTCATCGGTCGGCAAGCGTCGGGGTTCGGAGATCCCTCCTACAGAAAAGGCGAGGTGTTTGCTTGGGTATTTTCCCAAGAAACCTCGCCAGCAGTAGATGAAGGATGTGAACACTCCGGTGCGGTTAGAAACGGCACCTACCGAGTGTACGTCAGTTTTCTACGATCTCCCATGTTTTCACAACTTTCCTATTGAATTAGCGCGCCGGGAAACTGTTCTTGGATCGTAAACTTGGACACTCGTAGGCGGTCCTCCGCCAAAAATATAGATTTGCCTATCTATCACCTCAGTGGCATGTCCCGATTTCCCAATGAGCATGTCCGACTCTTGGGTCCAACGATCAGTTGCGGGATCGTAGACCTCAATCGTTGAAAGGCGATTAAGTTTCCTTTCTTCCTGAAAGTAGCCCCCCATGACATAGATTTTGCCATCAATTACACTTGTTGAGTGAGCCGCTTTCGGAACAGACATCTCTGTCCTTTCCTGCCATTGATTCATCTTGGGATTGAACACTTCAATACTGGAAAGATATAGAGATGAAAAATACCGACCTGATTGGTCCCGATTCGGGGGCCACCCTATCCCACCCACAGCATAGATCTCTCCATTCACAACACTAATTGCTGCGGAACAACGCGCATGGTTCATACTTTGGGCTTTTGCCCATGTGTCTGTCACCGGATCATAGACTTCCACAGTTTCTAACTGCGACTGTTCATTAGCAGTTGACCACCCACCAATAGCATAGATTTTGCCGTCCACGACGCAGGTCTTGGTCTTCCGTGGTGTCGGCATATCCGCTTTCTGCGTCCATGTGTCTGTCGCCGGATCATACATTTCTACAGTTGGGAGTTCTTCACTCCCAGTTCTGAAGCCGCGAGGCACCTGAATTTTCTTCATTTTTGATCCGCCAATGGCGTAGATTTTGCCACCCACAACTGAGACCGATACATTAGATCGAACTGTCGGCATATTCGCCTTTCCTTCCCATGCATCCGTTTCAGGGTCATACATTTCAACGGTTGAAAGCGACATGTCCCCGTATTCGTCCATTCTGAGCTGTAGACTGCCCCCTATCACGAATATCTTTCCATCCACAACACAGGTGGAAAAGTCAGAACGGGCTGTTGGCATGTCCGCTTTCTGCGTCCACTGCGCTGTAGTAAATCTGGGAGAATTTCCTTGCGTATCGGATATCATGGGTGTCTCGGAAGCCTGCAGTCCTGTCCCGATATTTTTATCGGCGGAAGTCGCCCGTCCGACTTGGTTCCGCACATCGGGTTTTGAATCGGCATTGAGAACGATAAAAGTGTCAATAATTTCAACCGTGGGTTCGGAGACTGCCTCGAAACTATAGGGTCTCTGGAAGCGGACAAGATATTGACCGGTCGCGCCTAACAACAAAGCAATTAGAAGGGTCGCGATACCAAAAGCACCCCACGGGAGCAGGGGTTTTGCAATCGGTGTCGGTGTCGGTTTCACGTCGGCGACCTGCCGCATGATGTTCTCGGTGAGGTTGTTGGATAACTGCACGCCGCCGAGTACTTCCTGAACCAAGCGTTCTTGATCCTTCTGCAAACGTTCTCGTGCCCGCCGGAGTCGACTTGTAATTGTGTTTACCGAGACACCTAAGAATTTGCTTATCTCGTTGGCTGTCATTTCACCGAGGTAGTAGAGCGTCATGACTGTCCGTTCACTCTCCGGCAATTTGGACAGCAGTCTTTGGGCGATTTCGTGGCGATACTTAGCACCTTCAGTTTCGCGCTGCTCCGCGGCATAATGGTTATAAGCGGATTCCTCTATCTCTTCCATAGGCGTGTCCTCCAGCGATTGCAGTGCAGGCTTGTGGCGTTGGAGCCAATTAATGCAAAGTCGATTCGCAATGACGTAGAGCCATCCAGCAAATTGGTTAGGGTTTTTGAGTGTCGAGAGTTTTTTGTATGCTTGCAGGAAGGTGTCTTGTGTAATTTCTTCGGCATAGTGAAAATCGTTAACCTTCCGCCACGCAAGTGCATGAACACTCTTTTGGTACTTTTGGACCAGAATGCTAAATGCCTCGTCATCGTCTGACAAAATTCTACGAATGAGTTGAACATCGTCTGCTACCATCGGGATCCTCCAAGGTACGCGAACAGCTTTGGTTATACCCACATTCCTATCATCAGTTATCCCACAAACAATTAATTGAATCAACACGCTTAGGTAGACGAGAAAAGCAAGCAAATGATTTACCGCATAATATTTTCTCTGACATAAAACAGTATATCATATTTCTATTTTTTTCATAGGTTGGATACGGACGAGACCTAACCATGTGGTTTACTGGGATTTTTTCAGTTCACCCCAGCGTGTCAGGCGTTTGTCTTTTGGGTCAACTGATAGAAAACCGGTGTCAAACGCCTCGACGATTGGCGAAAATTGTCCGCGATCTACCTGTCCTCCCAAGGCATAGATTGTCCCCTTCACAACGACTGACCTTGTCGCTTTTAGAATCGTCATTGGCTCGACTTCGCGCCATTTGTGGGTCATTGGATTATAAACATCCACATCGCTGATGCGTGTAATTTTATTTCCGCCCCATGTATTAGCACCCCCTATTGTATAAATCTCGTTATCAATGGCAATGGACACAAACCAAAATTTGCGTGTTGGCATGTCAGGGAGTTCACGCCATTGGTCGGTTTTCGGGTTGTATGCTTCAATAGATGTAACAAACTTGTCAACAAGAGGACCCCACTGCCAATTATAACCGCCGATAACATAAATTTTACCGTCTATAACGACAGCATCGGTCGCCCCTCGTTCCGTCGGCATGTCTGAGCCCTTCTCCCATCTATTGGTTAACGGATCGTAGACCTCAACGAGACCTATTGCCACATCACGACCAAGTTTTTTATCGTGAACACTCCCACCAATGACGTATATCTTTCCATCAACGACGGCGGTCATAAACGCATGACGGAGCGTCGGCATATCCCCCTTCTTGTTCCATGTATCGGTTGCAGTGTCATACATCTCGACGGTTTTTTTGTATCTGAGTGCACCCCCGGGTCCCTTTCGGTCATAGCCCCCAAACACATAGATTTCGTTGGAAAATACTGCAATTTGCGGCGCAACCCGCGGGGTTGGCATATTTGCGGCTATGTGCCATGTGTTTGTCTGTGTGTCGTAGACATCTACCGTTGAAAGCGCAGGCGCGCGTCCGCCTAAATTTTCATGGTGGTCGAACCCGCCGATAACATAAATTTTACCACCCGCAGCAGCGGGAACATGTCCAATTCTCAATATTGGCAGTTCAGTTATCTGCTCCCAATTCTCAGCAAAACTGGTAGAGACGATAACAAGTAAGAGGATAAAAACCCATTGTAAATACCTGCATTTTGCGAGCATCATGTTCTCCTTACGTGTCTATAATGTGAGTTTGACTTAGAGCGTTCAGAGAGGGAACGCCTTCTATTATTAAAGACACATTTTTAGGATGGAAACTGTGCATAATCTGAAAAAAATGTAAAAATTAGTTATCCGTTTTCGGTGCTATTTCAAAACCACCATCCGGCGTGTCGCTGAGAAATCTCCGGCGGTAAATGTGTAAAAATACAAACCACTTGCGACGGGTTCGCCGACTGTATTCCTGCCATCCCAATACGCTGCACGCGCGCGCGAAGTATACTGACCCGCTACCTGATACCCAAGCGACAGTTCACGCACCAGAACGCCACGCGGGTTGTAAATGGTGATGCGAACCTCTGCTGGTGTTCTTAACTGGTAGGGGATCCATGTCTCTGGGTTGAATGGGTTTGGGTAGTTGTGCAACAGCGCGGTTTCTGCTGGCGTCAGAAGTGCCAATAGATCTTTCAGCATCTCGATTCCTCTCGCCATCGTTGCATCTTTACCTTCAAGCTGCTTGGCACCGCGCAACCATCCTTGGACCTCTCCTGCGGTGAGTGTCTCAACGACTTGTGGATGTGCGGAGGGTGCCGACGCAGTCGTATCGAACGCCCGTGCCACCAAAACGAGGTCTTGAATATTGACCACACCATCTTCATTGATGTCTGCCGCATTCTGTCCAGCTTGCCCGAATTGCGATGCAACGAGGACGAGATCTTGGATATTAACAACACCGTCGGTGTTGAGATCACCTGCGAGTTGGGCTGGTTCAACGGTGGGCGTAGCGGGTTGAGAGGGTTCAACAGTGGGCGTGGCGAGTGTCAGTTCCCACACCTGAATTGTCTTGTCATAACTTCCACTCGCCAGCATGCTACCATCCGGGGAGAAGGCCAGGGAAGCGACAGCATATCTGTGCCCTCTAAGCGTCTGCAGGTATTGCCCGGTTTTTGCATCCCATAACCGAAGCGTATCGCCATAAAACAGAATCGTATCGACATAACTCCCACTCACTAACGTGCGACCATCGGGAGAGAATGCTAAGCAAGTGACCCCATTCGTATGTCCCTCAAGCGTCATTTTGTGTTCACCGGTGTCAGTATCCCATAACCGAATCGTCCTGTCTCGACTCCCACTTGCTAAGATACGACCATCGGGAGAGAACGCTACGGCAAGGACATCATCCCTATGCCCCTCAAGTGCCAATTTGTGTGGATCGCTCGGGACACCCTCTACTTCTGCGAGACGGCTCGTCGCTGTTCCGTCTGGCGTGAGCTGAAGAATATTCCCACTGGCGTATTTGCCCCATACACTATTGTGGCTAACCTCGCCAACCCATCTGTATTTATTCACCCGGAAGCGTTACCGCATAGCCGTATAATCCGGTAGCTCTTTCTGAATCAGGAACATCAACCCAAAGGCTCGCTGCATCCTCCCGCCGCTGCCACTTGGAGTTACGAACTGAATCGGTAGAAGCAGTACTGCGGTTCGTTACGTTAAAAACGGAAAATCTTCCGTGTGTCTCAAAGCCTATTTTAATTCCGTCCTTGAGTAGTTCGATGGTTACTGCTGGCGGATACTCGTCCGCAGTTTGACCATAACTGATGCCCTGCGCGCCAATGCCTATCAACACAACACCTAAAACCACTACAAGGCTTTTTCGACTAATAATTGCGCTTTTCATCAAATTTTCGGCGTGGAAATCCCCGAATTTATTCGGTGGAGGAAACGCCGTCTCCTTTCCTTATTTCCTTTTTTGTGTAAAAAACGTATAAAGGGATATGCGCGTTTACATTATCTTAGACGAGGTTAGAAACCTCGCCAGCGGAGGATAGGGGGTATCAACCTATCCTGAAGTGTCCTCATATTTCCAAACTTTACGATAATTGCATAGTTTAATGGGATTTTTTCAGTTCACCCCAACTTGTGGACAGTTTGCCCTTTGCTTCAACGGCACGAAAGCCGGTATCATATACCATAACGTCTGGAGAATCTCTACCTGCCTCAAAACCTCCGAAAACATAAATTTTGCCATTCACCGTTGCTGCTCCATTAGGATACATAGGGGTTGGCAGTTTGGGATTATCGCGCCATGCCCCTTTCTGTGGATTATACGTATCCACCGTCGGTAAAAATTGGCGAGATTCGTCCATACCGCCAATCAGATAGATATCATTATCAACAACAACCGTCGAGAACCCATATTTAACGTCTAACATATCACCTTTCCTCCGCCATTGACGGCTGATCGGGTCATATTCCTCAATGGTCTGCAGCACCCGACCGATGCCGGCAAGTGGCGGTGGCCATCCAAAACCACCGATAACATAAATATGACCATTGACGACTTCCACAGCTCTCGGTTCGCGTCGGATCGGCATTTTTGGACCCTTCCTCCACGTATCCGTGGCAGGATCATATATGTCAACACGGTCCATCCGTCGTTCATGTCCCTCACCCAAGCCTGTTGAACCACCGATGAGATAGGCTTTTCCAGCAGCCACACCGAGTTCAAAGTTGATACGAGAAACGGGCATGTCCTTTTTCCGGGTCCATGTATCCGTCTCCGGATCGTATGCGTCTACGCGAACCGGCAATTTCATATTCACAATTTTTCGGTCTTTCGCACTGGATCCTCCAAAGACGTAGACGATTCCGCCAACAACTGCAGTTTCAGGATAATTGCGTGGTGTTGGCATATCTGCGACTTTTTGCCATGTGTTGGCTTGCGTGTCGTATGCTTCAACGGTTGAAAGCCCAAAAGGACCATCAAAGTTTACAGAGAGGGAGCCACCGATGAGGTAAATTTTATCGTCTACGACTGCCGTTGCGAAACTGTCTCTCTTAGTGGGGAGTTGTGTTATCCGTTGCCAATTTTTACCCGCAAAAGATTCTGTTTGCATAAGCGGGAAAATGAGAACAACACCACCAATAGCGATAAGTTTTTTTAGAGATTTCATTGCTTGAGTCGTCCCCATGTTGTTGTGAGTTTGCCTTTTGCTTCGACTGCGAGTGGGATGCCGGTCCTCGCGCCACTTTCGCCAACCAGATGATGCGCACGACCCGATGCATCTGAGAATATCTGTCTTCCACCGGGTTCATCAAAATGCCACAACGCGATTGTCTCACGGTCTTTTTTGAATTTATTATGCGGCATAAATCCGTCTTTACTGACATCATAACGAGCAACCGTCGAGATACGCACCTCATCAATATATCCCGCGAAGGGTCCCCGGAAGAAGTCGTCGTGAATCTCAATTTTCTCTCCAAACCCTCCAAGCGTAAAATCCTTTGGGTACTGGAAGTGTGAGAGATCGTGTGCGAGCGGTGTTCCTCTCGGCACGTTCCTTATCTTTGCGAAATCGTTAACGATGATTGCTTCCTCTTTCCCATCTGACTGATATGCGATGTGATGCCACTGGTTTGGGGAAAGTGCTACTGGGCGGGACCCTGTCGTAGCGCGCTTTCCTCCAACCAGAATGTGCCCTTGAATTAGTAGGATTAAATCACCCTTCTGCCAATCGATATGTTTCGTTATGTGCTCCCGTTGCCCATTATCGCTCGCGACCTGCATTTCCACCTGTTGGCTGAGAATCGTTGCATATATATTTCCGTCAGGCGGTGTGGTCGGATAGACCCACGCTTCAACGGTGAACTCTTCTGTGCCTTTCGGTAAGAGAACACCGAAGGTTTTAAAGTCTAAAACCGCATAGTCGTCCACACCATCAAGGACTAAATAGTTTCCACCTGCGGGTGAAGCGGGTGGGAATGCTTTGGCACTCAGCGGAATTAATGTGAATAAAAAGAGGCATGTCAGGATATATCGGTGTGTCATTTTTTCTCCTTTTTCGTGTAAAACATGCGTTTGACTTAGAGCGTTCAAGAAGAGAACGTCTTCTACTATTATAGTAAAGCCCGTAATTAATTATACATTTTTATAATTTCATCAATGGATTTCTCAGCGTTGTATTGACGGATGCGTTTGATAATAGCGAAATCCTTCTCAATGGGGTTCAACTCCGGTGAGTAGGGTGGCAGAAATAACAAACTCGCTCCTGTCGCTGCGATCAAATCCGCAGTTTGCCAACCTTTGTGGAAGGAGGCATTATCCAAAATCACAACGTGCTTGTTGTTGAGCAAAGGACACAACATCTCCGAGAGCCATGTGTTGAACGCAATCGCATCACAACTGCCCTCGAAAAGCACAGGCACCCTGAAACCTGCCTCAAACCGTGCCGCAATCAACGTCGTGCTTGTATATCGGTTGCTTGGCACTTTCGCAGCGACACCCATCCCTTTGGGGGCATAAGCATACTCGCGAAAAGTCGTTTCGCTGAAACCCGTCTCATCGAGATAAACCGGCACTTTGCCACCGCCCTGGGTTTCTTGCTCAAGTGCTGAGAGATAAGCATCTCGTTTCATAGGACATTGTTCTTTATAGGTGCGGGTCTTTTTTTTCGCGTGATATTGAGTTTGCCAAGCGCATAGTAGATACCGTGTCTGGAGACACCGAAATGGGCGGCACGCTCCTTTTGAGTGGCATCGGGAAAATCGCAGACATGTTGCCGCAGGGCATCATAATCAAGGGTTCGGGGACCTCGGGGACCCGGCTTTTCACACCTCAACGGGTCTTGAGCATTCAGCCACGTATAAATACACGTCCGAGAGACCGAAAACCTTCGCGAAGCTTCTGCTTTACTGCCACCCTTACTAATAAAGTCAAGCACGCATTTGCGTAAATCTGATGAATAACTCATAAGACGAAAGTATCGCATAAATCTCAGAACCTGTCAACTTATTTAAGGGCTTTACTATAAAGACACAATTTCGGGGCGGAAAGTGTGCATAATTTGAGAAAAATGTAAAAATTGGTTATCAGTTTTCGGTTCTCAGTTAAGAGTGTTTTTGCAAACGCTAAAATCCAATGCGAAGAAAGTGTTTCCCCAAGATTGGAATTCCCTCCTACAGAAACAGTGATTACCAGTTAATTATCAGCAGTCATCAGTTAGCAGTCAGTGTATTTAAGGTTGGTTTTGATGTTCTGCTTTGAGTTCACTCCAAGGCGTGAACAGTTTACCCTTTGCCGTTACTGCACGAAAGCCAGTATCAAAGACGAGAACATCTGTAGAAAATCGCCCACCTGCATCAAGACTCCCGAAGACATAAATCTTTCCGTTGACCGTTGCTGCATCAAAAGTATCAAGAGGGTTTGGCAATGCTGAAATCTCCCGCCACGTTTCCGTCCTCGGATGATACACATTCACAGTTGCTACTTGCTGCAAGCCTCCTTCGAGTGTGTAACCCCCAATCAGATAGATCTCATACCCAACAACAGTACTCGAGAACCAATTTTTGAGTTCCAACAGCTCCTTCTTTTTCTGCCATTGACGGTTTATTGGGTCATATTCCTCAATGCTCCCCAGAAACGGATCCACACCCCACTTTTGGGGGAGTGGCCATCCTTCTCCACCAATGACATAAATACGATTGTTGACAACCTCCACACCCCCAGGATCGCGCCGGGTCGGCATTTTGGGACCCTTCGTCCACGTATCCGTGGCAGGATCATAGATATCAACGCGGTCCATCCGTTGTTCCTTTCCCTCACCTAAGCCTGCTGTCCCCCCAATGAGATAGACTTTTCCAGCAACGACACCCAGACCGAAGTAGAAGCGAGAAATCGGCATCTCCTTTTTCTGGGTCCATGTATCTGTGAGTGGATCGTATGCCTCTACGTGATCCACCATTTTCCAATTCTGAAGGAATTGGTCTTTTGAATTATACCCCCCAAAGACATAGATCGTGCCATTGACGACAGCCGCTTTTGCATTTGTGCGTGGCGTTGACATATCTGCGACTCGTTGCCACGTGTTGGTTTGCGGGTCATACATCTCAACAGTTGAAAGTCCAAACGGCCCCGCATTGTTTTGAAAAAGACTGCCACCGATAAGGTAAATCTTATCATCTGCGACTGAGGTAGCGAATTCCCATCTCTTCGTGGGGAGTTGCGTTATCACTTCCCAATCCTGACCCGCAAAGGATTCTATTTGCATCAGCGAAAAAATGAGAAAAACAACGCTAATAACGATGGCTTTTTTAGAATTGAACATTCTTGACATTGGAAATGCCTCCATATTTTGTGAATACAGTGGTCAACCGTCGAGGTTCGGATATCCCTCCTACAAGAGATTTTATTGCTTCAGTCGTCCCCATGTTGTTGTGAGTTTTCCGTTGGGTTCGACTGCGAGTGGGATGCCGGTCCTTGCTCCACCTTCACCTACCAGATGATGGTCATTACCGGATGCATCTGAGAATATTCGTCTTCCACCAGGTTCATCGAAATGCCACAACGCGAGTGTCTCACGGTCTTTTTTGAATTTATTATGCGGCGTAAATCCGTCTTTACTGACATCATAACGAGCAACCGTCGAGATACGCACCTCATCAATATATCCCGCAAAGGGTCCCCGGAAGAAGTTGTCGTGAATCTCAATTTTCTTTCCAAACCCTCCAAGCGTAAAATCCTTTGGGTACTGGAAGTGTGAGAGATCGTGGGCGAGCGGCCATCCTCTCGGCCAGTTCCGTATTTCTGCGAAATCGTTAACGATATTTGCTTGCACTCTTCCATCTGACTGATATGCGATGTGATGCCACTGGTTCGGGGAAAGTGCCATTATGCGCCCTATCTCAGCGGGACCTCCTTTAACCATAATATGCCCTCGAATGGATAGGATTAAATCACCCTCCTGCCAATCGATATGTGCCTTTATGTGCTCCCGTTGCCCATTATCGCTCGCGAGGTGCATCTCCACCTGTTGGCTGAGAATCATGGCATATACATTCCCATCAGGTGGTGTGGTCGGATAGACCCACGCTTCAACGGTGAACTCTTCTGTGCCTTTCGGCAAGAGAACACCGGAGGTTTTAAAGTCTAAAACGGCGTAGTCGTCCACGCCATCGAGGACTAAATAGTTTCCACCAGCGGGGGAAGCGGGGGGGAATGCTTTGGCACTCAGTGGAATTAATGTGAATAAAAAGAAGCATGTCAGGATATATCGGTGTGTCATTTTTTTTCTCCTGTTTTGTCTAAAAAACGTGCGTTTGACTTAAGAGCGTTTAGAAAGAGAATCCTTTCTATAGTTAAAGACACATTTTTAGAATGGGAATTGTGCATAATCTAAAAAAAATGTAAAAATTAGGTGCCAGTCGTCGGTTTTCAGTTCTCAGTTAAGATAACGGCAGTCAGCAGTTAGTAAAGTCGCGAGCATGAAGAAACACCCAAGCAAAAACACTCGCTCCTACAGCAGAGAATGCAGGCAAATCTTGGCGGTTAGGGCAAAATACAAAAAACTTGACATTTTTTTTACTTAATTTTAAGATATAGGTAATCTTATAGCGGCTTCTCCAATCCATTGTCCTGCAAGCCTCTATAGGCTTGCACAGAACCGAACATCAGAACGGTATTCCATCGGAAGTTACTAACGTGAGGGACCTCCTCACAGTGAATGTATCGGAGGTGAACATGTCAACGAACGATGTTGCGTTAATGGCGCACCTCATGCGCCGCGCAGGGTTCGGAACAACCCGCACCGAACTGGAAGCCTACGTCGAAAAAGGCTACGAGAATGTAGTTGACGATCTCGTCCATCCTGAACGCGGGACCCCCATTGATGAAGATATTTTAGAACGCTACTTCGGCGGTGAAGGTGCTTATGTCGGTATTTGGATCTATCGGATGCTGAACAGCAGGTGTCCACTTCAAGAGAAGATGGCACTCTTCTGGCACCATGTCTTTGCAACGGGGTTAGGCAAGAATCAGCATATCCTCGCATCCTCGAACCAGATTGATATGCTTCGGCGTGTCGGTATGGGACAGATGCGAGACATTCTACTTGAACTTTCCAAAGATCCAGCGATGATCTTCTGGCTCGATAATAACGACAACCGTAAAGGCGAACCCAACGAAAACTACGGGAGAGAACTCCTCGAACTTTTCTCATTAGGGGTGGGCAACTACAGTGAAGATGATATAAAAAGCTGCGCTCTCGCTTTCACAGGTTGGACATTCGGACAGCCGATTCCGTTGTATCCCCACGGTTACTACTCGCCACCCTTTTTGTTCGATGAAGAGGAACACGACGACTGCGAGAAAACCTTCTTGGGGCATACCGGAAACTTGAACGGTGATGACATCGTCGACATCATCGTCGAACAACCCGCTTGTGCCAGATTCATTTCCAGACACCTTTATAACTTCTTTGTCGCAGATGAGCCACAGGTGCCGTCGTGGAACGTGACACCCCCACAAGATCCGGATGCGATTGAGACACTCTCAGACGCATTCATGGCATCTGATGGGAATATCTCCCACGTCCTCGGTGTCCTCTTCAATTCTGATTTCTTCAAAGAAGCCCAATTCAAAAAGGTCAAGAGTCCGACGGAACTCGTCACGGGGATCGTGAAACTGGTAGGTGCCTTCCAAGGTCCTCAACCCGGAATAGGTCCGTATGCCAGTGCCACGCAATTGATGGGACAGAAACTCATGGATCCACCGACTGTAGAAGGGTGGCACACGGGTAAAGAATGGATCGATGGTGGTTTGCTTACCGCTCGCGTCAACTTCGCCGTTCGTGAAGTCAGCGACGCGTCGAAACCCGGAATTCAGGACATCATCACACGCCTGAAAAATAACGGCGACTCGCTCTCACCGGAAGCATTTGTGGACGAGTGTCTTGAACTCACAGGTCCGCTGACGATAGGCGATACCACTCGTGAGTATCTTACGCAATTTGCGGAAGCGAACGGTGAACTCAACCTGGCAGATGACGACGCTGCGGAGGAGAATCAAGCACGGGTCGTCAGTATGCTCCAGTTAATCGTCGCTTCAAGAGAGTATCAACTTGGCTAACCTTTTTGTACAGCCTTCGGCTTTCAGCCGTCAGCGGTCAGTAACAAGAGGCAGTTTTTAAACGAAAACCTCTTTACTGATTGCTGATGGCTAACTGCTGAAAGCGAATAAATGGAGACATCGACATGAGTACTATCAAGAAAGATCCCGTCCTTGTCGTTGTACAACTCAGCGGCGGCAACGACTTCATGAATACACTCATTCCGTACACAAGCGGGATTTATCACGATTCCCGCCCAGTTGTCGGTATCAAAGCGGAAGACGTGCTACCGTCAGAGGTGGACGACGCTTTGGGCTGGCACCCACAGGCGGATCCGCTGAAAGCGATGTTTGACGCCGGTGAGGTCGCTGTTGTGCAGGGAATCGGCTACCCCGATTCAAACCGATCGCATTTCCGGGCAATGGATATCTGGCATACCTGTGAACCCCTGAAAATCGGCGATGAAGGTTGGGTCGGCAGGCTCGTCCGAGAACTCGATCCACAGAGCCATAACGTCTTAACGGGTGTCAGTTTCGGACAAGGGCTTCCGCGTGCCTGTGCGCTTTCCGGCATTCCCGTCACTTCTGTTGGGGATTTGGATAACTACGGATTGATGACCAGCATTGGTGATGAAGCGCAACGGACAAAAGCACTTGAGATATTCAAAGGGATGTACAGTAGCGCGGTTGGCACCGGTATCGTAATGGACTACCTCAGCCAAACCGGGTTAGATGTGATTAAGGGGGCCGATGAACTCAAGAAGGCACCGGCGATGTATACGTCCGATGTGGAGTACCCAGAAAGCTCGATCGCAAAGAGCCTAAGGGATGTCGCACGGGTTCATCTCGCTAACCTCGGTACACGCGTTTTCTATACGCAGCACGGTGGTTACGATAATCACGCCAACGAGGTTCCGGCGCACCCACGACTCCTGACAGACCTCACGGAAGCCATCCAAGCGTTCTTCACGGATCTACGATCCCAGAACGCCTCCGAAGAGATCGTCATGTACGTCTTCACGGAATTCGGCAGACGTATCCGGGATAACGCCAGTGGTACTGACCATGGTACCGGTGGCGGTGCGTTCATCATTGGTGATCATGTGAAAGGTGGACTCTACTCGGAATATCCGTCTCTCGATCCGGCTCGTTGGGTACACGGCGAAGACCTTGAGCATACTATCGACTTCCGCGGCATATACGGAACGCTTTTAGAGCAGTGGATGGGTGTAGACCCGACGCACATCGTCGGTGGGAATTTTGAACAGATTCACCCCTTTTCAGTGTAGCTTGCAAACTGAAACTTGCTATTCTAATGACGCAAGAATAACGGTAGGAGGCAATCATGGGTAGACCTTACGGTTTGCTGCGTGCTGGGTATCCATTTCACAAGACCTTGAGCATGCGGCGAACGACCAACTTTCCGATCGATGTCGCAGTCGGAAAAGAGGGACGTTTGTATATCATGTGCTGTAGCGACGGCACTGCGATGATTCGGAAATATACCGTTGAGGACGAAGACCTCGGCACAATGGGCGGTTACGGACAGGGTGATGGGCAATTCACGTGGCCCGTGACGATTACCCCGGACAGCGAAGAAAACCTCTATGTGTCCGATGAATACTTGCATCGGATTGTCGCCTTTAACAGCGAAGGTGAACACATCGGCACATGGGGTGAACACGGCACAGAGGCGGGGCAACTCAACGGTCCCACGGGTATGAACTTCGATCCAGAGGGGAATCTCTATGTCGCTGACAGTCTAAGCCATCGGGTGCAAAAGTTCACAAAAGACGGTAAATTCCTCTTAGGGTGGGGGAGTTATGGCGACAGTGAAGGTGAATTCAACATGCCGTGGGGCGTCGCTGTAGACGAACTCGGCGATGTCTACGTTTCTGATTGGCGAAACGACAGGATACAGAAGTTCAACGCCGAGGGAGAATTCCTCTTCGCATTCGGCAAATCTGGCAGTGGCAACGGCGAACTCAATCGTCCTGCCGGGATTGACGTTGATTTGCACGGCGATATCTATGTTGCTGACCGCGGCAATGACCGCATTCAACTCTTCAATGCTGAAGGGCGGTATGTGCAGAAATTCCTCGGCGATGCCACTTTGTCAAAAGTGTCACAGGCTTATATGATGACAAACGCCAGCCCAAATCGGATGCGCGACATGGCGGACTTGGAACCGCAGAAATATCTGCGTTCACCGAAATCTGTCGCCGTCAGCGATGATGGTCTGATGTTTGTACCGGACTTTGGATCCTATCGGGTTCAGGTGTATCGGAATATGGCAGTGCCGTTGTCAGAGCAGGAATTTAGCCCACCGCGTCGGTCGGTTACGTTGCATCAGGAATAACATTTGGACAAATACTGAAACACAGAAAAGTCAAGCATGTGGAGG
The DNA here is from genome assembly GCA_965232545.1 of Candidatus Poribacteria bacterium. Taxonomy (GTDB): domain Bacteria; phylum Poribacteria; class WGA-4E; order WGA-4E; family WGA-3G; genus WGA-3G. Next base: position 2,815,593 of record OZ246979.1, on the reverse strand, counting down.
TCCATGTGCTTGGCTTTTTTGCGTACGGACAGATAGATAAATTTTAGGCAAACTCAAAAATGCATAACGATGCTCGTTATACATTTTCTTTTTTTTTTTGAGAATGCACATTTTCTGACATAAAATCGCGTCTTTAATATTATAACGCTATTATTTTTCATTAGATTAGGAGGATACCTCATGGAAAGAGAAGACGATGCCCAGTTGATTCACGAAATATTGTCCGGTGATGAGGCTGCGTTTAGCCGTTTAATTCAAAAGTACCAAAGAAGTGTTCATGCTCTTGCGTGGCGGAAGATAGGTGATTTTCACTATGCTGAAGAGATTACACAAGACACCTTCCTTCAAGTGTATAAGAAACTCTCGACGCTCAAAAATCCCAAGCAATTTGCTGGATGGCTCTACGTTATCGCCAATCGGCGCTGCATTGCTTGGATGCGTAAACGGCAACCAACAGTTCAATCGTTGGAGGAGACACCTGTGAAAGAAACAGAAACGTCGGATTACGAGCGTTATGTCTCCGAACAGCGCGAGGCAGAAGCCACCGAACGTCGGTATGAAATCGTTGAAAAACTTCTTGAAAAACTACCAGAGAGCGAGCGCACTGTCGTGACGCTTTATTATCTCGGTGAAATGACCCTTAAGGAAATGGGTGACTTCTTAGGGGTATCAGTGAACACGATTGCCAGCCGGCTCCAGCGTGCGCGAAAGCGTCTGCAAGCAGATCAAGAATTTTTGATTCAGGAAACCCTTGGTGGGGTTCAGTTATCAGAAAACCTAATAAAGAACATTATGCGACAAGTCGCCGATATCGACCCCACACCGCCAACAGCTACGAAACCCTTGCTTCCATGGATTGCTGTTGGCGCGTTTACTATTTTGGTAACACTCTTGTTAGGTGGTAACAATCGGCATCTCGTTCGCTTTCAGAAACCCTATAGTTTTGAAGCAGTATCTCAACCCACAATTAAAATCGTGGATGCCCCCATCATCCACAATATGGATTCTAAACCCTCCGTCCGAAATCAGATTGGACAAACTACGTCCGAGGATGAAAAGGGTAACGCGGATCCGCAGATTTCTCAGAAAGTCTCAACATCCGACACCCAAGGGGATTCCTCAAATAGAAATAAGACAATACAGGTGAATGCCTATTGGGCACCGATTGCTGATGCTGCACTTAACTCGCCCCAGCACGCTGCCCTTTTTAATAATCTTTCACCGGTTCATCCGAGCCAAGAATATGAGACGGACGCTTTCAGAGTCTTCTTCCCGAAGGAAAGTTTCACCGTAGGAAATCTATGGAAACTTGATGTTAAAAAGGTTATTCCGTTTCTTCGTCAATTTCATCCGGGAGCGACTGCGGAGATGCATAACAATCCAGGCACAGGGTTTGTCATAGAAGTTTTTGGCATGACTCTGTTTCGTTCAAATACGTTTGAGTCAGAAGGTGCCTATGCGTGCATACGGGCAGTCTCGCCAACTTACGCCGAAATCGTCTTCAGAATCCACGCCGAATTCCTACTTGATAGAGATGCCAGTGCTTACTTCACCCCAGCACAATTCACCGGTCGACTCATACTCAACCGGAAATATGGCACGATCCGCGAGTTTTGGCTCTATCTTCCATCTCGCAATACCAATGTTGATATCAACGCCTATGGCTCAGCAGATATGGTTTTCGTTCCGCGCATGGAACTTGTTGGACGGAACACACAGGATCAGCGTGATATTGTTTGGAAGATTGCCATTACTGAAAAAGAAGCAAAGGATTTGTTAGAGACTGCCTTCTACAAGTTTTCAGAGATTGAGAGGTACCCTATTGAAGATGTTGTGGCACAAGCACAAGCCAAAAAACGCCCAATTCATGTCGTTCTAACATGGGGGGCTTTCGACGATGAATCTTGCTGAGCGACCGGTAAAACCTTGAGGGCAGTTGTCCTTTCTAATTCTGAGGTCATCAAGTTGCTCAATAAACACTATGTCAGTGTGTTCCTTCACCTAAGAGATCTACCGGAACTTCAGAATGGGGCGAAGGGTGATCAGGCAAGCAAATTAGCCACACGGGTCACCGAAGCCTATGGAAAGACTCTCGCACATAACCCGGATCGTTCGGTACACTCTTTTGTCCTATCGCCCCAGTTGGAGTTGATAGGTCATTTACCTTACCAAACATCGAATGAATCTTATATTGAAGAAGGATACTATACATTTTTAATGGACGCTTTGGAAACAGTTAAGAGGTACTAAATCCGGAGTGGTTTCTTAGCCAATCCAAAGTGTCCCACAGCATTATGCCGTGTTTATACTGAATTCACGCGGTGTTACTGCCCGCAGTGGAGGTCAAAACGACTAAATGCAGTTGAAATTCGTCATAGTTATACTTGTGTTCACCATCATGCCCCTCTCTGTTTCAGCCCAAACCGGCGATATCCAAGGCACCGTCTACCAGCGAAGCACCGGGAAATCCCACGTAGACGCTGATGTCCATATTCTCGAAACCGACCAGCACCAAAAAACCGATAAGAACGGTGTCTTCCAATTCACAGAACTGCCCGAAGGCACATATACCATCGTCGTCACCCATCGGGAGGAAGCGGCACCTACAAAAGTATCGGTGGACATCAGTAGCGGCGATACCACTGAAGTTAAAATACACCTCGGTGCAGCCTTTACACTTGAAACAGTTGTGGTAGAAGGAAAACGCCTTCCACCGACGGTGAGTCGCACGGAAATCCGAGGGAGCGAACTCCTTCGTATTCCCGGGACTCTCAATGACACCCTTAAAGGACTCATGACGCTCCCAAGCATCGGTATCCCAAACGATTACTTCGGGGTGCTTTACATCCGTGGGAGTGAACCGGGCTCAAATCTTTATTATCTCGACAGGACCCCGCTCGGATATCCGTTTCACTGGGGTGGTTTGTTGTCAACCATCAGTTCAGAAACGATTGAGACAATTGATATCTACGCTGGGGGTTACGGAGCCGAATTCGGACTGGATTCGCAAGCTGTGCTTGACATCCATGCCCGTGACAGCATTGAGAAACGGTTAGATGGGAAATTTAACTTGAACATTCTCTATTCCGAAGGGCTACTCGAAACCAAAATCGGTGACAAGGGATATTTTTCTGCCTCTGGACGGCGGAGCTACTTAGATCTCATCGCAGGTCCGATTCTTGAGGAACAGACTGGACAGAAACAGCAGTTTCCCTACTTTTCAGATTATCAACTCAAATTTGCCAGGACGCTTGGTGAAAAACATCACCTTACAGTAAATGCCTTCGCTGCAACCGATCATTTTAAAGTTGTCGAAGAGAGCAGTGAATTTACCATTGAAGGCGAAACAGAAGTTCAGACGGTTGAAGGTGGGCTCGCCTCTGTCCTTTTCAAAAATGGTTTCAATGGACAAGGTATCCATTTCCGTTCAGACTTCACTGAAAATCTCACCTCACACCTGTCACTGACCCGTTCTCTGAATTTTCTCACTATCGCGGCTAAAATCCCTGTTAATGAACAGGTTTTCCTGAACCGCGAAGGCGAGTGGGTACTCGATTCCGTTGACTATGGCCATTACGATGTAAAGATTAACGTGCCAGTCTATACACTCCGTGAGGATGTATCCTATCGGTTAACACCGCAGTTTCAATTTGAACCGGGTTTCCTCCTGTCCTTTAGCCCCGCCAACAGTTTCGAGGATGGCAGGTTTCCAGAATACGAAACAAGTGATGAAGATGTAACAAGAGTTACCCCAATTATTGAAGAGGGGGAGGTCATCGGAGAGGAAACACGGATTGGACCGGAAACGCGGCTAACGGGCGTGGAAGAGATACACGATGAATTTGGACACGATTTTTATCGGACGGAAGGATACGTGCAAGGACGATACGATCCACTTTCGTTTTTGTCTGTAGCACTCGGGATTCGACTTGATTATCTCAACGTGACAGAAAAACTTTCTATTCAACCGCGCGGAAGTGTAAGTTTCATACTGCCGAGCGGTTCTAATCTCCGCTTCGCGTGTGGATACTATGAACAGAGTCCACAACCCTCTCGTCTACTATCAGAAGACGGCAATCGGGCATTGGAATCAAGTCTCACTCGGCACTATATCATGGAATTGGAACATGAACTCTCATCGCGGACTGAACTGAAACTTGCCACCTATTACAAAGACGCGCAGAAGCTGGTAACACCCGATGAAGTCTCGAACTATCTCAATCAAGGGACGGCATACGTCGGGGGTGCAGAGGTATTCTTACGGCATCGGATCCCAGATACGTTCTTCGGTTGGATTTCCTACGCGTATACACACGCCGAGCGACGCGAGAATCCAGACGCTGTCTATCAACCTTACCTCTTCGATAATACGCATATTGTTAGTGTGGTTGCCAACTATAACTTCAGCCCTAATTTTGAGGTCGGCGCGAAATGGCAGTATCTCAGCGGCACCTCCGAGGTGCCTGTTAGTGCTATTTTTCTCGTTCAAGATCCAGTGACGCGTGGATTGAACCCGCTTTTGGCGAGTGCGGACGAACAATTAAGCACCGAACTCACACCGTATCATAAGTTAGACCTTCGGGTGAATTATAAATGGAATATCTGGGGACTGCAGGCAGGTGGATTCCTTGATGTTCTGAATGTATACAACCGGGAAAATAAAATAAAGTTCATTTTTGAAGAGGCAACCCTTGATGTCCAAGGTCAGGAGGTTGGCATTGAGCGTGAAGTCTTTGATGCCCCGCAACTGCCTCGGATAATTTATTTCGGATTGACAGTGGAATTTTGAGACCACTCGACTACACTCATATATCAAATCCACTTATCCATTTTCGACCTTGACAAAACCGAGCGTGTGTATGTTACACGCTCGGTTTTTCTGCGTACTGACGAAGCGATAAATCCTGCATCAACCAAAAAGCCAATTGAAAATGAATCTTATGTCAACCCAAAAGTTCAATCAAACGTTGAATTGTTATGCTAATGCCCGAATCGGAGGTCAAAACGACTGAATGAAGTCACAACTCATCATAGTTCTACTTGCGTTTGTCACCATGCCACTCTCTGTTTTAGCCCAAACCGGCGATATTCAAGGAACCGTCTATCAGCGAAGTACAGGAAAGTCCCTCGTAGACGCTGATGTCCATATCCTCGAAACCGACCAACACCAAAAAACCGATGCAAATGGGGTCTTCCAGTTCACAGAACTCCCCGAAGGCACATACACTTTCGTCGTCACCCATCCCGCGGAAGCCGCGCCCACAAAAATCTCGGTAGTCATCAGCAGTGGCGATACCACCGAAGTCAAAATACACCTCGGTGCAGCCTTTACACTCGAAACAGTTGTGGTAGAAGGGAAACGCCTCCCGCCGACGGTGAGTCGCACGGAAATCCGTGGCAGTGAACTCCTACGGATTCCGGGGACCGCCAATGATGCACTCAAAGGACTCATGACGCTTCCGAGTATCGGTATCCCAAACGATTACTTCGGGGCACTCTATATCCGAGGCAGTGAACCCGGCTCAAACCTGTATTATCTCGATCGAACGCCTCTCGGCTACCCTTTCCATTGGGGTGGTTTACTTTCAACGATCAGCTCTGAAACGATTGAGACAATTGACATCTATGCGGGTGGATATGGTGCCGAATTCGGACTGGACTCGCAAGCCGTGCTTGACATCCATGCCCGTGACAGCATTTCGGAACGGTTAGATGGGAAATTTAACTTGAACATCCTCTATTCTGAAGGGCTACTTGAAGCCAAAATCGGTGACAAGGGATATATTTCTGCCTCTGGACGGCGGAGTTACTTAGACCTCATCGCTGGACCGATTCTTGAGGCACAGACAGGACAAGCGCAGCTGCTGCCCTACTTCTCAGATTATCAACTCAAATGTGCCTATCCGATCGGTGAAAAACACCGCCTCACCGTGAACGCCTTCGCCGCAACTGACCATTTTAGAATTGAGGAAGAAGTTAGAATTGAGGAAGAAGGCAGCGAATTTGAAGAATTTGAAATCGAAGGCGAAACAGTGCCTGAGGACATTGAAAGGGCACGCGCCTCTGTGCTTTTCAAAAACGGTTTCGATGGGCAAGGTGTCCACCTCCGTTCGGACTTTACCGAAAATCTCACCTCGCATTTATCGCTGACCCGTTCCTTCAATTTTCTCACGATCGCGCTTGAAACTCCGGTCAGGGAGCGGTTTTCTCGGAACCCCGACGGGAAATGGGTTCATTCCGCTGACTATGGCCACTACGATATAAAGATTAACGTGCCGGTCTATATGCTCCGTGAAGATATATCCTACCAGTTCACACCGAAGTTTCAATTTGAACCGGGTTTCCTCCTCTCTTTTAGTCCTGCCAACAGTTTTGAGGATGGCAGGTTTCCTGAGTACGAAACACGTGAGGTGGAAGATCCGGCGGAACTTCCGGAAATCCTTGAATATGCACAGGAGAATGAAGATTCAGTCACAGTGGCCAGACGGAGTGACGGAACTCATGAAATTACGGAGCGCACTGTTGAGGAGATACACGACGAATTTGGACACGATTTTTACCGTGCCGAAGGGTACTTCCAAGGACGCTATGACCCACTTTCGTTTCTGTCGGTGGCACTCGGTGTTCGAGTTGACTATCTGAATGTGACAGAGCAGGTTTCCATTCAACCACGCGGCAGTGTGAGTTTCACACTGCCAAACAGTTCAAATCTCCGCTTCGCGTATGGACATTATGAACAGAGTCCACAACCCTCTCAACTGTTGGCGGAAGATGGCAATAGTGCCTTGGCATCAAGCCTCACACGACACTATATCATGGAATTGGAACATGAACTCTCATCGAGAACTGAATTGAAACTTGCCACCTATTACAAGGATGCCCAGAAGTTGGTAACACCCGATGAAGTTTCAAACTATCTCAATCAAGGGGCAGCGTCTGTCGCGGGTGCGGAGGCATTCTTACGGCATCGAATTCCAGATAAGTTCTTCGGTTGGATTTCCTACGCCTATACACACGCTGAACGACGCGAGAATCCAGACGCTGTCTATCAACCTTACCTCTTCGATAATACGCATATCGTTAGTGTGGTTGCCAACTATAACTTCAGCCCTAATTTTGAGATCGGCGCGAAATGGCAATATCTCAGCGGCACCTCCGAAGCACCTATCAGTTCCATCGTTCTCATTCAAGACCCCGTAACGCGTGGACTGAACCCGCTTTTGGCGAGTGCCGACGAACAATTAAGCACTGAACTCGCACCGTATCATAAGTTAGACCTTCGAGTGAGTTATAAATGGAATATCTGGGGACTGCGTGTGGGTGGATTTCTTGATATTCTGAATGTATACAATCGCAAGAATACGATACAGTTCATTTTTGAAGAGGCAACGCTTGACGTCCAAGGTCAGGAGATCGGCATTGAACGTGAAGTTTTTGATGCGCCGCAACTCCCGCGGATCATTTATTTCGGATTGACAGTTGAATTTTGAGGGTAAGGATTGGAACGATGCGCAATTTGGGTCAGGGATTGCCATTTACAGGTTGCTTTGGTATAATACCGCTGTAACGGGAGGGCACCCCTGTGCATGCCGATAATAAGGAGAAACGTAGATGAAAATCTGGATTATTTTTGGTATCTGTATTCTAACGCTCGTTGGCTGTACGAGTGCCGAGTATCAAAAGATGCAAGCAGAACGCGATCAACTGCTCAAGAATTACGCGGACCTCCGCGAGGAGCACAATGAACTCAAAGTTAAAACCGACGTAACCGATAGACTCCTCGGGAAGTGGAAGTTCCTGAACCTTGAGATCGAGGAGAGTAATATCAGTCAAGAAGTCGCCGAAACCAAAGCCGCCCTTTATGCCCTTGATCTGAAGAATCTTATACTTGAATTCTTCGAGGAGAAAGGTATGTACAACTACCGAGGCAAAAACGGTAACACGGATGTATCGGGTCAATTTACTGTTATCACTGTCCGGTACGGCGACGAACCGTTCCCCTTTATTCGGTTCATTAGACGCTCTGGTCCGGAGATCTCACAGCTCCTCTTCGCAGCAAGTTCCGACGACAAGCCTCTCGGTTTGTCAGGTGCTCGAGGACTTGACACAGCGAAAGAGATTAGTATTTCCGTTACGGAGGACAGGCTATATCTCACGATGCACGGCAAGATGCAATTAAGTCCCAATGGTTGGGTGCAAAGTGGTGGCGTGCGGTGTTACTTTGAAAGGAGTGGGGAATGAAGCCCAAAACCGTAGCTCGTAATGAAAAGGAGATGTTTTTGCTTGGGTGTTTCTCCTATATCTACGGAGAGGCACTTCATTCATCAAACCGCCCTGACCTAACCGCAAGGAAAATTTAAAAAATGAAAATATTAAGTGCCTTCACCTTCGTAATATTGGTTTTCGCAGGGTGCACCAGTGCGGAGTACCAAGCGATGCAGAATGAACGCGACGGGCTACGCGCAGCCCATGAAGATGCCGAGAGAAAATATGACCCGCGGCAATTGGAAACTGCCTTAACCGATAAACTGATGGGGACATGGCAATTTCTGGATATAGAGGTTGCTGAAGGCGATGTCAGCGAAGAGATCGCGGCATTAAAGTATAAACGCCATGCGAGGGCTCGCCAAAATCTGACTCTCGATTTTTTTATGGACCGAAACGTGTTCCGTCGATACAGCGGTAAGAATGGAGATACAGAGGTGACGGGAAGTTTCAAAATCAGTTCACGGCGTTACGGTGATGAATCGTTTCCGTATCTTCGGGTTTTTCGGGATACAGGTTTACCACTCTACGATTTTTTAACGAATATGTCCACAAGCAGATTGAAAAACCAAGAGAACGTTTCCATGAGAGCTGCTGAAGATAATTGGCTCGGTGTTTCGGTGACAGATGACAAATTGTATCTGACAATGTACGGAACAATGGAATTAACTCCCAACGGTTGGGCTCGAAGCGGCGGGATCCGTTGTATTTTCCAGCGGGCTAAATAAGACTGTAGGGGTTTCCGCTTGTGGGAGCGGCATAATACCTCAAGTTCCACTTTTTGTCGGAGGGAACGCTCAAGCAAAAACACCCCGAATTACGTGTATTGAGGAGGGAAGATCGTGAAAATGCTAATACCACTCACTATCTTTGTGTTAATATTTACAAGTTGTACCAGCGCGCTATATCAGGAAGGCGATGGGTCAATCGAGAATTACGAAGATACACGCATGAAATTTGACCCAGAAGAGATGAAAAGCGAGATGAAGGCACAACTGACCGGCAGATGGCAGTTTATCGGCATAGAAATTCCAAACGAGACTGTCAACGCACAAACAGCGAACCTGACATCCGAGGACGGCGAAACAATATTACCTGCCGACACCAATGCACAAACACCAACAGAATTTGAATCCGGTGCGTCTGACACGGAGGAGCAGACATCTGACGGGAATCGGGTGCAATTATCGCCGATCACAGTCGAAGAGCGTGAAGACAACCAAAAGATAGCGGCGGCGAAGATGGCGTTAGCCTCGGCGAACCGTAAGAATTTAACGCTCGAATTTTATGAAGAGCGAACATCTTTATATTATCGCGGCAGCAACCGTGGGAGGAGGGTCACAGGACAATGTAACGTCATGACCCCACGAGTCGGGGATGTTCCTATGCTGCTTCTCCGGTTTAGACGACGCACAGGCCCGAAGATGCTTGAGTTCCTATTTACTTCCGAACCCGCGAGGCTTAGGTCTGCGAGAGGCAAGCAAGCGTATGCTGAAAACATGCAACGGGTTGAAGGAAAAAATTATGTAAATACCAATCAACCGCCATGGTGGAACAAGCATGAAAACGTTCGCAGATTGGGTGGAAAAGGTAGCGAAAAAGCTGCTCCCAAGGGGGTCTCCTATGGCCCAACGTCAGCACTGGGAATCGAGGTGACAGACGACAAACTCTATCTGATTTTACATGGAGATATGGAACTAACACCCAAGGGTTGGATACGAACCGGTGGTATGCGATGCGCCTTTAAGCGGATTGAATAAATGTTGTTTGGGACAGGAACTGTTGCTTTAGGGGGAGCATAGGGGCAATGTCGGCGTTGGGAAGGAGCGATTTGAAGTTTCTATCTTCAGCCCCAGCGGGGCGACCTCTGTGTAGAAAACGGTTCTTGTAGAAGTTCAAGCCCCAGCGGGGCGACATTCGTGTAGCAGTTTGAAGCAAGGAGAACAATTGATGAAAGTGTTAATAGCCTTAGGTATTACGGTGATAGTGTTTACCAGTTGTGGGACGTTCGTATCCCCAGAAACTCAGTATGAACGAGAAAGCCTGATCGCCGCGTATGATGCCGCACGCGAAAAACACAATCCTGAAAGAGTTAAAGAAGCCGTAAAAGACCTTCTCGTCGGGAAGTGGCAGTATGTCGGTTTAGAGGTGGAGGAAGGTACTGTCAACGCGCAGCGGATCAGCCCGATGGCTCAGCAAACAATCGATGCCTCGACTTCCTCTACAACAGTGGCTTCTAAGGGCACAACAAGCGGACAGGCAACAGCACCCAATGCATCCGAACAAACGGACGCACAAAACCCACCGAACATAGGGGCAGGCGCGCAGTCCCCGGAAGCGAACGCACCCCGTCTGCCCCCAATTGAGGTAATCGATGAAGAATCCAATCAACGGATACTCGGTGCGAAAGTCGCACTCATCGCATCTACGCGCAAAAACCTGATGATCGAATTTTCCGAGGACCGTGGCTCGTATCATTACAGCGGTAGCAATCGCGGCACGAATGTCACAGGACGGTGTTCCATCACTACCAAGCGATACGGCGACGACCCGTTCCCATTCATCAGTTTCAATCGGCGGACGGGACCGAAAATGCTTGAGTTCCTATTCGGTGCCGAACCCATAAAACAGATGGTTGCGAAGAAAAAACGAAAAGATGTCGAAAGAAGGCACAGGATGGGAGCACAAGGCGGACGGAAAGCCTCTGCAAAATCCACTTACACAATTGCCTCAATCGCAGGAATTACAGTGACGGAGGACACGCTCTATTTAGTCCTCTACGGGGATATGGAATTAACACCGACGGGGTGGATGCGAACCGGAGGGCTGCGATGTACCTTCAGACGGATCGAATAAAGATGAAAATCTTAATGTCACTTAGCATCATGGCTCTGGTACTCACGGGTTGTGTTTCTGCGAGACACCAGCAGATGCAGAACGAGCGCGACATCCGTCGTGAGGCATACGAAGATGCTCGACGGAAATCAACGTTTAAACGCAGTCGAGACTTTTTATCGGACGACATGCTCGGCAAGTGGCGATTTCTTGAACTTGTTGTTGAGGAGCGAGGCGGGAGCGAGGACCTTCTGAAAGTGAAAGCCGCACGCACCGCTCGCAGGCTTAAGGGACTCACACTTCGATTTTGGAAGAGCGGCGATACCGCTTACCAGTACCAAATTGAAAATATGATGTCGAAAACCCACGGAACATACACAACAAGGGCGGTCCATAGAGAGGATAAACCGAAGAGTGGTAGAATCCACTTCTATCCAATCTCCGGCGCACAGATACCGGATCTCCTGTTCAATTTCGCAAAGGGCACTCCTCAGCAGGTACTTTTAAGTGATGGAGAAGCCCTCTCTACAATACTCAAGATAGACATACCGAGAATCTCTATGAAAGAGAGACAGATGGATTTGACTTTAGATCTCGGTATGGTATTAGCACCCGACGGGTGGCTCCACCGCGGGAACATCCGTTGTTCCTTCGAGCGGATTGAATAGTTTGTGTGAATATCTAAAAACAGGCACAAGTGAGTGTCTTTACGTGTTATATCCTATCAGGAGAAAATTTTATGAAAAGTATACGTATCTTTATTCTGTGTTCAGTTGGTTTGGCACTGGTGTTCACTCACGCAGGTCAGGTTTTGGCAAAAGCCCCGACGACTGCCAAAATAGCGTTCACGTCAAACCGAGATGGTAATGCCGAAATTTATGTTATGAACCCAAATGGAACAGGGCAGACAAACTTAACACGACACGAAGCATCCGATTTTCAACCTGCATGGTCTCCTACAGGAGAGCAGATTCTCTTTACATCAACTCGAGACGGGATGTCTGACCTCTACCTTATGGATGCGGATGGAGCGAATGTAAGAAAGGTATTTAAGGATTTCAGATCCAGATTTGCCCCAGCATGGTCCGCCGATGGAAGACAGATTTCTTACGTTCGAACTGATGCAGTAAGAGAACTCTACATTGCATCACTGGATAAAAAGATCGAAAAGCGGATCGCGACTGTTGGACGTTTTGATGGTTATTCCAACTGGTCTCCTGATGGAACAAGAATCGTTTTTGATGCACCATTAAGACAGGGACATACAACCTCCAGAATGCACGTATTCAACTTAACGACTCATCAACAAGAAGTGTTACTTGGGAAAGTGGTCCTAACATCTATGAATTCTCCGGCGTGGTCACCATCGGGCGACAAGATTGTTTTTACTTGGTTACAAGGAGGGAACTTCGCAATTTATATTACGGACAGTGGTGGAAATACTCCTGAGCGGATTGTCGTCCCCCTTGCTGGATTTTCGACTGCCCATCCGGATTGGTCTCCAAGTGGCAACACACTCGTTTATGAGGGGTACGATCTTCAAAGTAATAATCGCCAGATCTACACAGTGGATTTGAACGGGGGTGAGCCGGAGAAACTTACCCGCAAGGGCATTAATTTCTTCGCTGATTGGTTTGATCCAGAGTATGCGTTGCCCGTCCAGCCACAACCACACCTGCTAACAACAATATGGGGAAAAATCAGGAAATGAATATCACGTGTGAACGGAAAACGCTGTCTGAACCTAACATGACATGAAAGCACATCTCATGAAACACAAACCGATCTCTTCTATTCTCACGCTATTATTTATATTCGGCAGTCTGCTTTCCGTTTTCGCGAGGGCACCTGAGACGGCAAAAATCGTCTATGCCTCCGAACCAAGCGTTAAATTGAAGAGCAATAGAGACATCTATATCATGAACCCAGACGGGACGGGGCAGGTCAAGTTAACGCGACATCCTGCAGCCGACTCGCAACCTGCATGGTCGCCTACCGGAGAAAAGATTCTCTTTACTTCCAACCGCGATGGTATCCCAGATCTCTTTCTGATGAACGCGGACGGAACAAGCGTCCAACAAGTATTCAGGAAACTGACAGGCAGACAACACGGCACATGGTCACCCGATGGGAAACAGATCGCTTATTACCGTATTGACGCAGATGGCGAAACAGGTATTTACATCGCTGCAATCGACGGCACCGGAGAGGAACGCATCGCAGACGGTTGGCATCCAGCATGGTCCCCAGATGGCTCCGAAATAGCCTTTGTTTCATTGGATGACATTGGGATTCGCACTATCAACTTGCAAACCCGTTCAGAAGACATAGTGCTGGCGATGGAACAAGCAACCGCCTTCGATCCGGCTTGGTCACCTGATGGAAATAAAATCGCTTTTACCCGCATAGATTTGCTCGCGCTAATTCTGGGCGGCGTTTTAAAAGATGGCGCAAAACTTTTCAAGGGTCCAGCTCAGACTATCTATACCGTGAACCGAGATGGGAGTGGATTAGCGCAAGTCGTTTTTGATGACACCCAGGCTTCTGACGCATCTTGGGCACCGCGCGGCAATAAACTCGTGTATGAGTTACTCGCTGGAAAGCAATTCCAACTCTTTGAAATCAGGATAGGCAGTCGCGTTTCACAACAATTGACAGACAGCGATCGCAATACGGATCCAGATTGGTTCGACCCATTGGCTTTATCTGTCGCTCCACAACCACAGTTATCCACCTCAGCGTGGGGGAGAATCAAAATACAGGACTGATTCGCCACCAGTGCTATATTACTGGAGAAAAACTCTATGAAAATTACACGTTTTTTCGTTCTCTATAGTTTTAGTTTCGCGCTCGTTTTAGCGAGTGTTTATCCCTTATCGGCGAGGGCACCGAGAACCGAGAAGATTGCGTTTTCATCAAATCGTGATGGTGCGTGGGATATCTACATTATGAATCCCGATGGGAGCGATCAGGTTAATTTAACACGGCATAAAGCCTCCGATTTCTCCCCGGTCTGGTCGCCGACAGGTGAGCACATACTTTTTGTTTCTAACCGTGACGGCAGGCACGATCTCTTTTTGATGGATGCGGACGGCCGAAATGTGCGGCGGGTTTTTAAGAAAATGGCACAGCGAATCGAACCGACATGGGCACCGGATGGACAAAGGATTGCTTATCATGCAGAAATGCCGCAATGGAGCATCCAGACCGGGACGATACACGGTATCGGTGGCGTTCAGGTGGCTTTGGCGGAGGCGCAGGGTGGTAATCCATCGTGGTCCCCCGACGGAGAAGAGATAGCTTTCGTTGCGGGCGAGGGAAGTCGTCGTATATACATTGTGGAGCTTAGTTCTCGGACAGTACGGGCGTTCCTGCCGAATCAGCAGCCGTGGATGTACGGTCCAGCGTGGTCCCCGGATGGTACAAAACTTGCATTTTCTTGGTTAAAATGGGGTCTCGGAGCTAAGAACACGATTCATGTTGCAAATCGCAATGGCAGCGGATTGAAACAAATTGGTAAACCTGTGCTGGGTATCTTTCAGCCGGCGTGGTCCCCGGATGGTGAGAAACTGGTGTATGTGGAGGAAGCCGTAGAAAGGGATCGTCAAATTGTTACAATTGATTTGCAGACTCGACGGAAAAAACAACTGACGCGTCGTGGTTTAAGCGTTACACCGTCTTGGTTCAATCCAGCATTTACGACGTTGCCTGTTGCGCCGCAACCACAGTTGCTTACCACAGTGTGGGGAGAAATCAAAAGTAAGAAATAAATCTTAAAGGAGGGATCACCCATGAAACACATATCCAACTTTAGGCATGTAATCTATAGGTTCCATATACTCAGCTACGTCATCGGCACGTTCCTCGTACTAGGCACCACATCTTCTGTCTGGGCAAAAGCTCCGACGACTGCAAAAATAGTGTTCACATCAACCCAAGATGGCGGGAATCAAATCTATACCATGAATCCAGATGGGAGCGATCAGATTAACTTAAGTCGGAACAATGTCTGGGACACGGAACCGGTCTGGTCACCCGATGGAGAGCAAATTCTGTTTGTCTCAGATCGGGATGGATTGTCTGATTTATACATTATGGATGCAGATGGCAGAGGGGTTCGGAAGGTGTTCAGAGACAATGAATATAGAACAGATCCGACCTGGTCACCCGATGGAAAACAGATTGCCTACGCACAAGGGGAGGAACCCAATCGAACGATCTATATTGCCACAAGAAATGGTAACTCTCGTGAAAAATTAACAGATGGATTTATGCCGAGTTGGTCGCCTAATGGTTATGAAATAGCCTTTGTGGCTGGTGGCATTAAACACGCGCGACTCAGCATTTTCAGCCTGCGGACACGCACCACAAAAACGCTTCTACAAAACCAGATGCCATGGGTTGTCTATCCGGCTTGGTCTCCACGTGGGGATAAGATCGCTTTTTCCAAAATCAATGGGTCGTTTCAGCAAGGTTTTCTTACATGGTCAAGAGCGAAACTCTACACCGTGAATCGTGATGGAACAGAACTTCGTGAGATTACTAAGGATGAGAAAGCAGTCGCTATGGAACCCACTTGGTCTCCACATAATGGTGATCTCATTTACTCTGATGTAGTCACGCGCCCGGCACCATGGACGATGCAACTCTTCAGGACCGATATGAGCAACCGCAGACCGGTACAGCTTACAGACGCAGAAGTGGGACACAATTATGATGCGGATTGGTTTGATCCAACAGCGTTAGATGTTTCGCTTTCGGAACAGTTGCTAACAACCTTTTGGGGGAAAATTAAAGTGGATTAGGAAGCGGGACGGACTGTCCGCAGTTGCCCTCGAATGTCAACTTGGACTTTCCAATTATTCCAGCGTGGTAGCAGTACTGTGCTCAACGTCGGTTGACGGATACCGCGCTGCCATCGCAACGTAACCAATTTTTGGGCGGGATTGTATGCTACATCGAATTTAGCACCGTTGACAGAAAATTCTCTCGGATACTGTGCCTCAATTTCAGCGATGGTGTCAGCGGCTATCTCGCTAAATACCAGATCGTCCATAGAGAGAAGTTGGGATTCCTCTGCGACTTCTACACCTAACGTTGCGAGCCGTGAAACCAACCACGCGTGTGGTGTCACATCTGCGGTTTCCGAGGCAGGCACATCGGGGTTGAAGGCGCAATGCAGCTTCCAAGCATCGATCGCTCGTGTGAGTTGCTCACCAGCTCCACGGAACAGAGATCCAGAGAGAATGAGAGATGCCAATGCGTCTCTTAACAATGCACCGTGTAGTGGACGACGTTCGCGTCCGATCTCCCTGCCTGCATATTCGGTTACGACTTCTGCAACAATGTCCTCACCCTCCAATCTCGGAGTGGTAAGTTGCGAAGTGCCAATCCCCGCATCGACGAGATCGGCAAAAGCGCAGGGCATGGCAGTGCGTCCGAGCAATTGAACGCGTGTGCCTTTGCCAACACCAACGGTTTCCAAGATTAAAGCGGCATGCTGTCCTTCTGGAAGAAGTGAGTCGGAATCAAGTAAAACCTCCCCTTGCTCATTCCCCCATGCCTTCCCTTTTCGTCTGCGCACGTAAGCACAAGCGTCCCACTCACGTAAAAGATAAGCAGTAAGCGCGGCTCGGTCAGGTTGTGGCGATGCGTTTTCTTTCATCACGGGTGGCAGTTGAAAAAACGCCCTGAGTTGCGTCGCGATCCTACGACACTCGGCAATGGCGGTTTTATGGAGGTGGTGGCGTTTCTCATCACCGCAGCGTAAAGTTCGGATCGCCGTCGTTGCATCACACCCATCGCGAAATAGGTCTTTCTGGCGGGCATTCCGAACAGAGTCCTGTTGTTCAATCGGCATACGGGTCATGCGCTGCCATAACGGGGCAGGACGTTCCAAAGTGGCTATCAAATCAATTAGATCACGTCGGACGGATGGTGGAGCTTTTACGAGTAATCGGGCATGCAGTGGGTTGACAGGTAAGGCACAGATCTTCGTCCCTTCCGCTGTGAGCATGCCATCGTCAGAGAGGACTCCCCAACTTTTCAACGCAGTCTGTGCCCGTTCCACTGCGAAGTCAGGTGGAGTATCGAGAAACGTCAAATCCTGTGGACGATAGCCGGTTGATGCGACCGTCAGCACGAATTGGGTCAAATCCTCTCGTCGCACCTCTGGAAGCGTTTCCTGCTCAAGTTGCCCCTGTTCTTCCCAGAGTCTGTAGCAGATTCCTGGGCCGAGGCGACCTGCTCGACCGCGACGCTGCTCCGCTGACGCTTGGGAGATTGGGCGCAGTGCTAAAACAATGCGTCGGTTCTGATGGATACGCTGGCGTACTAAACCTGTGTCCACTACGGCGGTGATACCGGGAAGCGTAATTGATGTCTCAGCGACGTTGGTTGCGAGAATGACGCGACGGTGTTCGGATTGCGACTCAAACGCTATGTCCTGTGCGTCGGGTGATAAATCTCCGTGTAGTGGAACAATCTCAATGTGTCGCATCTTGCGAAGTGCCTCGTGGCATTCATTGATCTCGCCCTTACCCGGTAGGAAAACTAAGACATGCCCGGTGGTCTCTTTGAGAGCATGACGGACGCCTTTTCCAACGCGTTCCACTAAATCACGGGGTGTCGGGACAACTGTCCCATCAAGATACCGCACCTTAACGGGATAGACGCGCCCCTCTGCCCGTAGCACCCGTCCACCAATAAATTGTGCGAGATGCTGCGCGGCTATCGTGGCGGACATGATAGCGAGCCTCGCATCGCGCCGTTTTTTTCGGCATATAGCGAGAAAGAGGTCTGCCTCCACACCACGTTCGTGGAATTCGTCCAAGATAATGGTCCCATATTGATCCAATTCCGACCCCGCGGCATACCGCAAGGCGACCCCCGGTGTGACAAAACGGATACGTGTTAAAGCGTCGGAGCCGACATCCTCGAAGCGGACAGTATAACCGACAGACTGCCCTAAAGGTTCGCCGTGCTGTTTTGCCACCCACCGCGCGAGCGAGCGACATGCGACACGCCTCGGTTCGACAACAAGTACTGGGTCATCCGATAGTTCAGCGCACCACGACGGAATTTGTGTCGATTTTCCACTACCCGTCGGTGCTACAATTACTACAGGACCTGCTGTGATTGTCTCCTGAAACGTTTCCTTTAGTTCTGTAATTGGAAGCGCAACTTCGTTCATGACAAGTATTATAACGGATAGTTGGTTCGGTATCAAGTATGGTTAAGTGAGAACAGTCAGTCATTAGAAAGAGTTGGGATTCGGATATCCCTCCTACAGAGAAACTCAGGGACTGAATGAGCCGCAAACGCACTTGACTTTTCTGGGACGTTCTGATATTATAACTCTATAAAACGGTTATCGGTTGTCAGTACGGAAATCTGCAGACATACCCAAGCAGAGGCACCTTCTTTTAACTGAAGACCGAAAACTGAAAACTGCAAAAATAAGGTAAATAAATTATGTTGCACCAGAAACTTATAAAAAACACACAGGTAAAAAAACAAAAAGTTTACCGTCTATTTGTACCAATAACCTTAGTCATCCTGTTCGCTTTTCAGCATCTTGCCTATAGCCAACAATATGTCGTTGTGGACAGTGAAAACGGCGATAGACTCACCGGCAGTTGGCGCGGTTCCACCGACACTCACTTTGAAATCGAGTATAACGGGCAGGTTTTAACACTCCCATTGGTAGGATACACGCTCAGTTTTCCATCAAATTTAGCGCGCGTTCCGGATCGAACCGCCGCAAAGTATTTTCACAATGGACTTACACTCTTGGAGTTAGGTCTTCCCGAAAAAGCGCAACGACGATTTGAAGCCGCTATTGAAGAACTCCCAAAATACCCAGATGCACACTATCAACTCGGATTACTTTACAAAGCAAATGGTGACAACGCGAACGCATTGGAACGATTTCGTTCTGTAGCCATCCTTGATGCATCCAGTTTTGACCTTGTGCCACTCTTTCATGAACTCGGGAATACTGCCCTCGCGAACGAGGCTTACGATGTAGCAGCGGATAACTACCAACTGATTCTCACCTATTACCCAGATCACCCAGACGCATCAGGGTTGAAATATCTCACCGGTTTTCTACGCATCGAACAATTGGAGGACCCCAGTGGCGGATTAGTCCTTCTCGAATCTGCAATCAAAGATCATCCCGATATGGCGTCCCACGAAAAGGCACTTTTCCTGATTGGAAAACTGCGAGCAGACATGGATCAGTTGGAAGATGCACTTCATACCTTAGACAGGTTTGTTACGCGCTATCCGGAAAGTGAGTGGATTTATGAGGCACACCTCATTCGTGCGGCTACCTACTTAAAACTGGGTAGATTGGAAGAAGCCGCAGGCGAAGCAATGCTCGTTGCGGAGATTAGCGGAGATGAAGCGGTCAAGGAACGCGCAAAGGAGATTCTGGATCAGACGAAATGGACAGTTTATACTGGGGCAAACGGGCTCCCCGATAACCATATCCAAGCCATGACAACCGATGGCACATGGCTATGGATAGGTACGCCAAAGGGCGTAATGCTATTTGGAATCGCGTATGACAAATGGATCACGGTTGAAGTTGTCGCACAACTTATTAACACCTCCCTGGAGAGTGTGCCAGATGTCACAGCCATTGCGGCAAACTCGCAAGAGGTGTGGGTTGGCACACGTTCTCAAGGCGCGATTCACTACAACCAACTAACGGGCGACATCCAAAACTATTCCCCAGTTGATGGATTTCCTGCCTGGATTAAGGACATTAAGATGGACGCAGCAGAGATTTGGTTCGCTACGGATATCGGGATCATACGCAAGATTCGCGGCGGTATCGAGCCCTTTCTCCATTATAATACCCAAAACAGCCCCTTGCCAGCAGACGACATTGAGACCTTGTTGCTAACGCCTCAAACGGTTTGGGGTGCCTCTGTAGAGGGAGAGGTCGTCATGTTTGATCGGGAAAAACAGGAGTGGGATTCCTATCACTCTACAGCAATCCGAGAGGGCATGAGGATTGTTGGACTTGATATTGCAGAAGATCAACTCCTCTTTACGTGGTTCAATGCCGATGAAAAATCCAACGGTTATTTTCGAGCAGATATGGACGGCGGGAACGGAAAATCGACAACGCTTGACACAGGCATAGAGGATGAAAACGACCTAAGGAACATTTACATCAGAGGTGCACTGGACACTTCACCCATAGTGAAAAAAGAGCCTGAGGTAGGACCCGTAGAAGAGATACCGGATCCGACAATCTCCGAATTTTCGCCGGAAACGGAAGAATTAGAAATTGAACCGCCTCCGAAGCCACAAATTCCGTTAGTCCTGTGGATAGCGACGAATCAAGATCTTTACACACACCAGACACGTTCTGCCGATGTGTGGCAGTACACAACGACACCCCAGATACTCACGGGTGAATTAATAGTAGAGGCTCTCATCGTAGTGAACAATAAAGTATGGTTAGGGACTTCTAACGGTTTAGCAACTATGAGTGCTCAATGAAATCTGTGTGGCAGGCAACTCTATAGAAAGGAACTCTAAATCTCTTGGGGAACACCCAAGCAAAAACACCCACTCGTCTTAACCGCAAGGTCAATTAAAAAAATGAAACCGACATCCATCAAACTTATTACGCGCTGGGCAGATGCTGAACCTATCCAGATCGAGGACGAGTTGGTTGTTGAGGAACCACTTGAGATTCGAGTCGGGCAACAGAGTTTAATCGTTGTGATGCGGACTCCCGGACACGATTTTGAACTCGCCGCAGGCTTTCTTTATACGGAAAACCTCATAACCTCTGGAGATGACATCGAAATTATTGCCTACTGTGATGAAGAGGACTCTGAAACGCAGTCTTCCAATTTATCGTCGTTGCAGAATATTGTCAACGTGCGTCTTACAGAAGAACTGGACCTTGATGCCGAATCGGGTTGGCAGCGGAATTTTCACGCAAATGCGAGTTGCGGACTCTGTGGAAAAATGACGATTGAATCCGTGAGGCAGCAGGTACAACCGCTGGATTCAGGGTTCCATACGAATCAAGAGGTATTCTATAAACTCAATGATCGGTTAAGAAAAGCGCAATCCGTTTTTGAAAAAACAGGCGGACTCCACGCCGCTGGGTTATTCGATGAAAATGGTGAACTGCTGATCATTAGAGAGGACATCGGTAGGCACAACGCTGTCGATAAAGTCATTGGACACGCGTTGCTGGCTGACTTGGTACCGCTTGAACAGCATATTTTGATGGTAAGCGGACGTGCCAGTTTTGAGATCGTTCAGAAGGCACTCTTTGCTCGTATCCCAATAATCGTCGCCGTGTCCGCGGCATCTACACTCGCTGTAGATCTCGCCAAAGAGGGTAACCTCACATTAATAGGTTTCATGCGGGGGCAGAGTATGGCGGTCTATAGTTGTCCAGAACGCATTCACCGTGGATAGCGAAAAACGAAAAAGATAGTACGGTGCCTTTTTCTATCTTTTTGGAATGACGTGTCTCTATAAGGGTAAGCATAACTTAAAAGGAGTGAAACGCTCATGGATTTCATTTTGAACAGCATCCAAAATTTCGTTAATTTGCTATTTTTCGTGGCTATTGTTGGTACTTTGGTGGTCTCTTGGATATACGCAAGTCGGTTGAAAAAACAGTATGGTGCCGACTTCCCGTGGAGCAAAACAGCCTTTATTGTCGGGATTGAAGTTCTACTTTGGATCGGATTTACCATTTTCTGGGAAATCCTCAAAGCGTTCTGGGTACCGATTGCCATTGTCGCTATTATAGTTATTGTGCTGATCTCGCGGAAGAAGCGGAGATATGTATGAATAGAGTCAAGTGGTAGCGCGTTTTGAAGGTGCTATCCAAAAAATGAACATAGGGAGAACTCAATATGAGTCGGACAGGGAGAGCCGTGGTCGCGTGCGGCAAAGATTTTGAAATCCGTGAATATCCGGTTCCCGAGCCTGAATCTAACACGGTGTTACTCCGTCAGGAGTTAGCAGGGATTTGCGGAACCGACCTGCACAATTGGCAGAACGGCTTCCAGCAAGAAGTTCTGTTGGGGCATGAAAACGTCGGTATTATTGAAGCAATTGGTGAAGGTGTGGAAACCGATTATGTGGGGAAACCGGTAAAAGAGGGTGACAGGGTGATCTTCGCACCGGGAACTAACTACGGTGCTTACGGCTTCCAGTGGAACCCAGATGAGGCACCACATTTTCGCGGCGGGTTTGCGGATTATATGTATCTCAACTATCCGAACACATGCTTCATGAAAACAGATGCGTCGCCTGAAGTCGCTGTGCTTACAGAGCCGTTCACTGTCGGTGTTCACGCCGCAATGCGCGGTGAAATAAAACTCGGTGACACCGTCGTTGTGCAGGGTTCGGGCGCTATCGGGCTTGTGACGCTTGCCTGTGCGAAGTTGAGCGGTGCCGCAAAAGCGATTATGGTCGGCGGACCCGCGGGACGATTGGAACTCGCGAAACGACTCGGAGCCGATGTAACAATTGACATCGAGGAAGTTACCTCTGTTGAGGAGCGGACAGAACTTGTGAAAGCCGAAACACCACGCAAAGAGGGGGCGGACGTTGTTTTTGAGTGCGCGGGTTTTCTCCCTGCTACGCCCGAAGGATTAGGGTACACCCGACGCAGTGGTACTTTTGTTGAGGTTGGGCACTTCGTCGATATGGGTTCAATTGACTTTAACATCAACCAGTTGTTGATGCGCAAAAACCTCCGCGTCGAGGCTATTTGGGGAAGCAGTTACGAACATTTCGTCCGTGGCTTACCACTCCTTGAACAGAGCGGTTTACCGTTTGCCGATATGATTAGTCATCAACTCCCACTCTCACAGGTCGGGGACGGATTTAAGGCACTTGATGGTGGCTATCGCATTAAGGGTGAAACGGCGATTAAAATTGCGGTTCGGGCTGAAGAATAAACAAATTCAAGAAAATCGTGCGTTCCAAGTGCACAGAATTGTGTGCTGGTATTGCGCGTCCACAGGAGGCACAATTAATGGCAAAAACGTATCGCGTCGGCTTCGCATCCCTCGTGCATGACCATGTATGGGGTGAACTCCGATACTGGAAGGAACATCCAAACGTTGAGATTGTCGCAGCAGGCGATGTCAATGCGGAATTACGCGCCCAGTTTAGCGCAGAGGTCGGTATTGAGAACGTCTATGACTCTTGGCAAGCAATGGTGGAGAAAGAGGAATTGGACATCATCCAAGCGGCATCGGAGAACAACGCTGGAGCCGATATCGTCGAGACAGCAGCGGCGAAGGGTATCCACGTCGTATCCGAAAAGCCGATGGCGGCGCGACTCTCACAAGCAGAACGGATGCTTACCGCCGCGGAGAACGCTGGCACTTTATTGATGGTGAACTGGCCCACGGCATGGAGTCCAGCACTCAATACGGCAATGAACCTCATCAAAGACGGCGCAATCGGGGACATCTTCTATTTCAAGTGGCGTTCCGCACACAACGGACCGATGGAAATCGGATGCTCTCGCTACTTCTACGAGTGGCTCTACGATGAGGAGAAAAATGGGGCAGGTGCGTTGATGGATTACTGCTGTTATTGCGCTGATATGTGTGCCTACCTCCTCGGTCTGCCACAACAGGTAACAGCGTTTCGCGACACCTTCGTCAAGGATTACCCGGTTCCTGACGATAACGCCGTCATCCTCATGAAATACGGTAATGCCTTCGGACTCACAGAAGCGTCTTGGACCCAAAAGGTTGGCTATATCACACCGAATCCAGTGGTCTATGGCACTGAGGGTGCCCTGATGGTAAGCGGCAACGAAGTTCATCTGCATCCAGCAAATGGCGACGCTGAAGTAGTTACCCCTGAACCACTCTCAGAGGGCAAACGCAACGCCGCGGAATACTTTATTCACTGTTTGGAGACAGGCGAACCGATTGAAGGTCTGTGCAGTGCCAAAGTCAGTCGGGATGCCCAAGAAATTCTCGAAGCGGGACTGGTGTCAGCGGATAGCGGACAGGTCGTTAATTTACCGATGTCGTAAGTAAATATAGGCGCGGTTCAAACCGCGCTTACAGATACGTTAGGAGAACTTGATGAGCGATAGAATTCCGATTGCGTTACAACTGTATTCCGTCAGAGACGATTGTGCAGGCGATCTATCTTTAACACTACAAGCAGTCGCACAGATGGGCTATGAAGGCGTTGAGTTTGCGGGTTACTACGATCGGAGTGCCGAAGAATTAAGCGGAATGTGCGATGACCTCGGATTGAAAGTTGCTGGCACACACACAGGGATAGACACACTTCTCGGTGATGAACTCGCCAAAACGGTTGAGTTCAACAAAGGGCTCGGCAATCCGTATCTGATTGTTCCGGGACTCCCCGCAGAGTACCAAGGTTCGACACAAGCGTGGCTCGACACAGCAAAACGCTTCAACAGTATCGCCGAAAAGATTGCTGACCAAGGGATGTTTACCGGTTATCACAACCACACCGGTGAATTCACGTCAATGGAAGGCGAAATTCCGTGGGACATATTCGGTGGTAATACCCGCGACGATGTCGTCATGCAAATTGACATCGGTCATGCCCTTCGCGCGGGTGCCGATCCTGTGGCGTATATTGAACGCTACCCCGGTAGATCGAAATTGGTGCACCTTAAAGAGTATTCCGCCACGAATGACAAAGCCAACGTCGGTGAAGGTGAAATTCTGTGGGATGCTGTGTTCCATGCCTGTGAAACCGTCGGTGGCACGGAGTGGTACATTGTTGAACAGGAAAGTTACGCCTACCCGCCTCTTGAATGTGCTGAACGCTGCATCGAAAATCTACGAAAGATGGGGAAAATTTAGGTTTGCTTGCATCCGAGGCACCGCGTTCCGATACCGTTGAAACAAATCTCTTGCTCTGGTGGGAAGATTTCTACCTCCCCGTTTTCGAGTATATCCTCCCGAAAATGGGGACGTTGGAAGGGAAAAAGGTTCTTGAACTCGGTACGGGTACAGGAGGCACCGCAACACTATTGGCGAAACGGGGTGCCTCTGTTGTCGGCATAGATTTACTGCCTTTTCGACTTGCTGAAGCACAGGCGCGAGCCGCGGAGCACAACGTCGCGGAGGCAGTTGATTTTGCACTGATGGACGCGACGCATCTCGCCTTCCCTGACAATACCTTCGATTTTATTATCTCCAAATCCGTATTGGTTTTCACAGACCACAGGCAAACCGCGAAAGAATGCTACCGCGTTCTCAAGCCGGGTGGAAAGGCGATTTTCATGGAAAACATGCGCCATCACCCAGCGGTATGGCTGTATCGAAAAATGTTCCTGAAGTACTCTGGCAAGTTGCGTTACTTTTCAGTAGGCGACATTGAAACAGTCGGTGCTGAATTTGAAAAGTTGGAGCATCGTGAGTTTCATCTCTCCGCAGTGAGCGCACTGTTCTGGCAGAAATGCGTTTCCATCCCCCTATTTTATCGGTGGAGTCTCCGAATCCTCAAAGCGATTGATACAGCTCTCTTGAAATGCCTTCCATTCCTCAAACGGTTCTGCTGGATCACGGCGATGATTTGTCATAAAGATTAACGGCAGGGTGTACACGGAACCTTTGCCGTCGTTAGCCATGTTTCAACCAATTGTCAAAAATCGGTTTGAGTCGTTCGGGGAGATTTCCTAAAAAAATGGGGTCGTTGAGCCACTCTTGACTGGTCGGACTTTCTGGATTCGGAGGTTCGCCCGCCGATGGTGCCGTGAGAACAGCATAGTGCAAGGTCTGCCGTTTTGCGTCCGTAGGATTGTATCCTTTGTGGAGCAGGCTTGAATTGTAGAAGACGATGTCTCCTGCTTTCAGTTTAACGACGAGCTGGTTCGGCATCGCTGCCTTTGGTGTCTGTTGTATGACAATGCGCTCAGCATCTGTGAGTTCGCGTTGATGGCTACCCGGGACGATGTAAAGAGTCTCATCCTCATAGAGGGCACCGTTGAGTTGGACGTGGTTCCTGAGACGACTGCGGAGCGTCTCAAGAGGCACTTCTCCATCGGGTGCCGAATCTCGATGCCAGTTGATATGATACGGTTTCCGCTCGGAACTGACGAGAAGCGTGCAGAGGTGATACTTTAACCTTTCCCCAATCAGTGCTTCAATGACATCCAATATCTGTGGATGTGCGAGTGCATCTACAAGTGCTTGCTCACGAATGCTTGGATGAAAGATGTTATTGACCCCCCAAGTGTCATCACATTCGCCATCTATGTAGCGGAGGTGATCGGCATGTAATCCTTCAATCCGGCATTTGTGGAGTATGCGATCAATAGCACTGCGATAGGTTCGGATGTCGGTTTGAGAAAGTGCACCTCTACGAACAATATAACCGTTTTCAACAAAGGCATCAATTTCTGAATGGGTTAACATTTTAGGTTACCTCATGATGTGGTGACAGTTCCTAAGTCGAATTGTCTGGACAGTAGAGGTCATTGAACTCAATTTCGTTTCCATCTGGATCGAAGATGAAGAAAGCCCGACATTTACCGCGCGGGTCATCAAAATTGAAGGGACCGCGAGTCCGATAAGGTAAGACTGTGAATTGTTCGACGAGTTGGTTAATTCGCGCTGTGCTTGTCACAAAGGCGAAATGCATCGGTCCGCCAGCATCATGTCCAGGGCTTCCGGCTTCCTTGAGAACAAGATGTCCGTTTTCTAAGTAGATATAAAGCTGCCGATTGTCCCGTTCCACGACTTCAAAATCGAGTAGATCTCGGTAAAACTCCGCGGCTCGCTCAAGATTTGTGACTTTAACGAAAACCTCTCCGATGCCGTAATATCCGTTCATCGCGTATTCCCTCCGACACACCGATATTTCATAAACAGAAAGGCTCTGGATTCGTGGAATCCGGAGCCTTTCTGTTTCAGATTAATAACATTTAGCGTTTCTTGATGTGTCCCCATGTGGTAGCAAGTTTACCTTGTGCTTCCACAGCGACAGCACCGAGCACCGCGCCACCAGCGAGTTCTTTTACTTCGTCCTCACTGATAGCCCGTTCCCAGAAGTAGACCTCGTCAATCATGCCATCAATCCAGAAGTCGTTGCCGGCATTACCGCCGACTTGCCGTCCGACACCGAGTTCAACTGGACGTTCCGGGAACGTCCGCAGCGGGGTCTCGATTGCCCTTGGATTGTCCTGTCCACTGGCGGGGACCACAGTATCACCGGTAACAGAGGAGGTTACATATGCTGTCGCTTCTTCACCATTAACAACATAAGCGACGTGAACCCATTCCTCTTCAGCGTAAACATTGTCAGTGGCAAACCAACCTTCGCTACCTGCCCAGCAGCTACCCCAGGTCAAATTTGCCTCGGACGTGGTACACATCCGCACCATGAAGTGGTCACCCCAACCGACCTTGTCGCCTTTGAAGAACATCGCGGAGTGGTTCCTGCCCCCGCCTGTTCTGATGTAGAACCACAAGGAGACAGAGAAGATACCGTCCTCTTTTTCAAGGCTTGCCGAGGAAGGGATTGCGACGTACTGTCCAGTGTCCTCGCCGGTTGCGGGATTCTCTGGATTGTCAACGTTAAGTGCCATACCGAATTCCGCGTTTATAGCACTCGCCCCGTTCACAAATTCGCCGTCGTTACTTCCGATGGAATCGTTTGCCGTGCCATCGTCAAAGTTCCAAACAGAAACGAGACCATCTGCAAGCTCGGCGTAACTATTGGTACTAAATACCATAAGTGCTAAAATAAAAAACAGACAAATGTGCTTCATAATAAAGCTCCTTATCGTTTCAATTGTAACTTAGCGGGTTTGCGATAGAATCTCACAAACCCGCTATGTGTTTAGACGCTCAATTGTACTTAGCGGCGGTGATAGGATTTGACCTTTCCCCAGGTAGTGGCTAACTTGCCTTGTGCTTTCACAGCGAGTGCCTTCTCTGGACGTGTGCCACTCGCGAGTTCCTCGACTTCATCTTCAGAGAGGGCGCGGTCCCAGATGATAACATCGTCAATGATGCCATCAAGGAACGTATCATCTCCTTGGTTACCACCAATCTGCCTGCCTGCACCGAGTTCCAATGGACGGTCAGGAAAAAGGTTGTAAGGTTCGGGTGCAACTTGTGGGTTCGCTTGACCACTGGCAGGTATTTCGGTTTTCCCGCCGTCTGGTGTTACGTATCCAATGGCTTCATCACCATCTGCCGTTTGACAGAGATGGAACCACTTATCGGTTTCAATTGCACCATCCGTGGCGAACCAATTTTCGCTGGCTGCACTTGTTGTTCCCCAAGTCAGACCGGTACTACTGGTCGTCACGATACGAAAGGTGAAATGCGCGCCCCAACCGACTTTTTCGCCTTTCCAAACGCCGGAGTGATTTGCACCGTTTCGAACGTAAAGCCAATAAGAGACGGTATGCGGTCCCTCAATGGCTGCTTCAAGATCTGCGTTAAATTCGATATCTGCACGCGTATCGCCACTCCCATCAACATCCAACGCCTTACCAAATTTGCCATCACCGGTAATTTTAGCGGCTTTAAAGAGTTCGCCGTGTGCCTTCCCTATGGCATCTGTCACCTTTCCATCGTCAAAGGTCCAGGCAGCGATAACCCCATCATTTATGTCTGCGAACGCAGAAATCGTAACGCCAATCGTCAATACACTAATGGCGAGTATGGAAATAAACAATTTCACTTTGATTATTCTCCTTTAGTGAATTTAAAATTAAAAATCAACCTTTTTTCGATAAATCTGTCTAAATAAAGGAAAGCAAAACAAGAATGTCTCCTTCGGAACTTAGAAAGTTCCAATAATCCAAGGTGCTACCTAAGCAGGTATAAGCACTTGGTAGTTTTGCTTGCAATTCCATGGGTGTTCCTTCTTGGTGTTAATGCCCTATCATAAGCCAAGCACTAAGAAGGGTGACCCGTGGTTAACTATTGTAACAGATTACACACTTCACGCGGACCTTCTATCGTACATAGATACAAATCTACCCACAGTATGAGGTGTCTGACGCGGAAGTGATAATAACCACATTGTGTTACGAAACAGTATATTATATCGCTATTTTTGTCAAGAAAAAAATAACATTTTTATTTTGAGACAATTTCTTTCCCCTCAACTACGATAAACCGTTGATTTGCCGATAGATTGGTCGCAGTATCAACAATCCCACTGCTCCAACGAATTTCCAATAAATCGATGCTTTCCGCATCTTTCAGCCCGAAATGAACCCGAAGGTCGCTGAATGCGAGATAACTTCCACTGCTCTTCACCTCTGCATACTGCGTGAGTTCGCCCCCACCCAATGTTCGGAAGACGACTTTGATACGTGCGCCGATACCGGAACGGTTACTTTTGGTACCGACCGCTTGCACCTGTATCCAATTGTTTCGATTCCCGCCCTCATTTCTCAGGAGATCGACGGTTTGATTCCAGTTCGTGATGAGGATATCAATATCGCCGTCG
Organism: Candidatus Poribacteria bacterium; assembly: GCA_965232545.1. Taxonomy (GTDB): domain Bacteria; phylum Poribacteria; class WGA-4E; order WGA-4E; family WGA-3G; genus WGA-3G. The sequence continues at coordinate 2,786,016 of OZ246979.1, read as the reverse complement.
TTATCATAATCGCCAAAGGCGGTGGCGCGACTTGTTTTACGCAGTGCGAAGCCTTCTCCCATCTGTGCTGTGACATCCGCAAATTTCCCATTCCCCAAATTCCGAAAAAGCCGGTTCTGTTGTGGTGTCGTTGTGGACCGATCGACCTCGGCGATGTTATCCATCGTGTGTCCGTTTGCGACGAATATATCTTTGTACCCGTCGTTATCGTAATCAAAGAAACCGATACCCCAACCGAGATAGCGATGTGTATGCTCAGCGATCCCAGCAGGAATTGTGGTATCAATGAAAAAGTTGTCACCTTCGTTGTGATAGAGGGTATTCGTCTCGTTCTGGAAATTGCTGACTGTGAGATCCAACTTGCCGTCATTGTCATAGTCGGCGAAGGCGACTCCCATTCCCGCTTCTGCTTTTCCCATATCGCTGCAGCTGACACCGGAGAGCAACCCCGCCTCTTCAAAAGTGCCGTCGCCCTGGTTCTCGAAGAGGAAGTTAAAATCTTGATCGTTGGCAATGTAGATGTCAGCATCACCATCGTTATCACTATCTCCAATCGCAACGCCAAGACCGTGCGCAGCAGGGACGTTTAACAAACCGCTCTGTTCGGTTAGATTTGTAAAAGTGCCATCCCGGTTGTTGTGATAAAGCAGATCTGGTTGAGCGGGATAAGAACTCGGACCACAATAGACAGCAATGTTGTGTCGATAACACGGTTTATCAGCGTCAGGGGCGTATTTCGCATAATTGCTCACATAGAGTTCAAGGAATCCATCGTTGTCGAAATCGGCAAATGCACAACTTGTTCCCCATCCGGTATCTGCGACCAGGGCAGACGCTGCGACATCGGTGAAAGTACCATCTCCGTTGTTACGATAAAGGGCATTGTCGCCAAAATTAGTTAAATAGAGGTCTATGTCGCCATCGTTATCGTAATCGCCAGTGGTTGCACCGACACCGTAACGGGTATCACCGATGCCTGCGACACGAGTGACATCCGTGAATGAACCATCGCCATTGTTGTGATAGAGGATATTCGTAGGCAGCGGGAGGTTCGTCTTTTCCACTTGTGGACGGGCATTGATAAGGTAGATGTCTAAATATCCGTCGTTATCGTAATCGAAGAACCCGCCCCCCGACCCGTATTGCTCATTAAAGAGACGTTTGCCGCTTTCGCCGTCGGTATGCTTGAAGTGGACCCCAGATTCTTCAGCCACTTCGACGAAAGTGACAGCACATGCCACAGACGACGCGAGAAATGCACATATCAGAAAAGAAAAACGGATTTTTAGTTTTACCCTTAAATGAATTAAAAACACTATTGCGCTGCCTCCATCGCCTGTCGAATTTCGTTCAAACGGTCTTTGTAGGCGGTATTGTTCGGTTCTAAGTCAATTGCGCGTGAGATAGCCTGTTCGGCTTTTGCATACGCCCCGTAGCGATAGCAGGCATAGGCGAGCGTATCCAAGCGAGCGGCATTCGCATCTAACGCGACAGCACGTTCTGCCAATTCAACGGCGTACTTCAATCGTTCCCCTTGCGACGCGTAGAGCCACGCGAGATTGTTATGGGCATCTGCGGAATTTTCATCCACAGCAATTGCCCGCGTAAAAGCGAGGATAGCGTCTGAGACCTGTTGCTGTTTGAGATGGAGTACTCCCTGTCGTACCCACGCCTTTGCTTCATTGGGGTGGGTGGATGTCAATTGTTGGTAAACGGCGATCGCGTCGGCAAATAGACGCTGTTGCGCGTAAACTTCTGCAAGTCCGTAGTGGGCAGAGATTAAATTTTTATCACGTTGAATCGCATTCTGAAGGTAAGTCTGTGCCTTGGTGAACTTACGTTGGCGGGCGTGCAGCCAACCGAGGTGAAGATACGCCTCGGCATCGGTATCGTCAAGCTGGATAAGGCGTTGAAAAGCTGAGATTGCTTCTGCTAACTGCCCTGTCTGCATGTAGAGTCCACCCAAATTGTGGTAGAGCGGGAGTGTATTCGGATGCAATGCGGTAGCGATTTGATAAACACGAATCGCTTCCTGCTGGTTGCCGATCTCAATGTGTGCTTCTGCCAACTTAATGCGTGGTTCCAGGGCAGTGGGTTGCTCCAGCAAGAGCCTACGGTATCGATTCGTCTGTTCATTATAGGTTTTCACCCGTTGGAAAGATGACATCAGATTTTTCGCTTCCGCAAGATGCTGCGAGGCATCGGGGTTAGAAATGCCTCCTACGGAACGCTGTCCCAAACGGCGGTAAATGAGCCCAAGGTTGTAATGCGTTTCGGCGTGATACGGCGCGAGTGTAAAAGCTTTCCGGTAGTACTGCCCGGCTTCCGCTAACCTGTCCTGTAGGAACGCAATTTTGCCCAAGCCTTGATAGACCGGTGCGAGATTTGCATCCAAAGCAAGTGCTTGCTGATACGTGTGTTCTGCCAATGCTAATTTTCCCCTTTGCACGTATATATCCGCGAGTCGAAAAAAGGGTTCCGCGTTTTTGGGGAGCAGGTGAGTGGCGTGTTGTCCGTGATTTTCAGCATCTGCAAATCTGCCTTGTGAATGATAAAGCCGCGCCAAACAGAGGTGAGCGACACCATGTGTCTGTGGAAGGGCAGGCAATTCCAGCGCGTAAAGATACGCCTCCACTGCATCGTCGGTTTTTTCCTTGAATCTGTAGACCGCGCCGAGTTCACAGTATGCCCCGGCATTTTGGGGGTTCAGTTGCAAGACCTGTTGAAACGCGTTGATTGCCGCATCGTAAAGTCCTAACCGGATTGCGCGCATTCCGTGCGTGTAGTATTCGGTTTCCGCTTGATCGGTTTGCTGCGCGGAAACCAGTGATGTTACGAAGCAGAAAGCGAAAAGGCTCCCTACAAACCAATTTTTAATTTTACCTTGCGGATGAATAATGTGGGTTTCATCTTTAACGTGCGTTCTCACGAGTCGCCTTCCGCTACGCTTATGGGCTTGGTTTTCGTATTAATTTTTCTTCCGTAGATCGAGTCTCTGAATGATATACCAATTCGTTTCCAATAATCGTCGCCAGTAGATTGATTTCGCAGTGTGCCGCGTCCCATTCAAAGAGAATCAGGTTCGTCTGCGCCGCTACGCGTTTTTCGGCGTTAAGAAGACGCATCGGTTGTAGTGTGGCGAGTGAAACGGCTTCCTCAAGGGTGATACCTGCAAACCGGACACTGTTCTCAATACCGCGTGCTAATTCAATGGCAGAACCGGCAAGATACTCTGTCCCGACCAATCGGACACACCGTTCTGGGGTCAACTCCACCGATTTTCCTGCGAACTGGTAGATGCCGGGCTTCATTCCAGCTAAAGCGACAGCATCACTGACGAGGAGACACCGATCGAGCGTCTTGGCGCGTATCATTGATTTGGCGACGGCAGGCGGTAGGTGGTGTCCATCAACAATAAGGCTTGCCCAGAGTTCATCGGCACCGAGTTGCTCCCAAATATAATTCGGATGTCGCCGGATGAGAGCATGCGCCCCATTGCCGAGGTGCGTGGAAAGCCTCGCGCCAGCGTTGATTGCGGCTTGAATGTCGTTCGCCGAAGCATCTGTATGTCCTAACGCGACGACAATCCCATTCGCAACCAGTTTTTCGATAAACGGAATGGCTCCCCTTTTCTCAGGAGCGAGCGTTACGATGGTGATTTGCCCTTCGGCAATGTCCTGCCACCGCTGAAATTCATCCCAATCTGGTTCTCTAACGTGTTCTAACGGATGTGCCCCTCGCGGTCCATCCTCGGCGGAGATATAGGGTCCCTCAAGGTGAATCCCAAGTATCGAACGTGCTACGAGTGAATCCGCTTTACACGCTTCCCTAATGGCAGAAAAGGCGTTGCTAATTCCCTCGAAAGACCCTGTCACAACCGTCGGACACAGGAAACCAGTGCCGACCTGCCAGAGTGCGCGGACCATCGCAGACACATCTTCCGACGTAACAGTAGCGCCGTTGAGGTCGAATCCAGCGAAACCGTTCACCTGAATGTCTATCAACGCGGGTGCGATCCATAGGTTGCTATTAGCGGAGCCTATTTCGTGGATTGTTTGAACGCGACCATCAGCGAATACGATTTCGGTAGGGGTGTTGTTGAAAAGTGTGTGTCCCCTATACACATGCCGACCCTCTGAGGCTAAATCAATGATGCTTTCCGGGCTGTTTTCTGGCGAGGAATGACGCTTCTTGGTCATAATAATACCTCCGCAACGTTCGAGTGCTATTTTTATGATACCTGAAAACCGATTTGTTACCAAGAAAAAAGGGTTGCATTTTTTAGAGAAATTCAGTTAAAGTATATCCAAGGACATCTGAACCAGTTGACGGAACTATCGTCTGACTTCTTCGGCGCAAGTTTTGGAAACCTACAAGTTACGCCGAAATTTCTACTAAAGGGAGCAACAACTGGATGTGGAGGACAAGATGGAATATTTAGCATACGGAGAAACGGGTTTAGAAATCTCACGCCTCTGTTTCGGGGCAGGACATCTCAACAATACCTGTGAGAACTACGAAGCTGGCGGCAAACTGATGTTGAAAGCTCTGGATGAAGGGATCACGTTCTGGGATACTGCCGAAGGTTACGGGAGTCAACCGCATCTTGGAGAGGCAGTACGTCAAATTTCCCGAGGGGACGTTGTGATCCAAACCAAAACTGGTGCGAAAGATTATGAAGGTGCCAAAGCAAGCATTACACGTTCGCTTCAGGAAATGCAAACGGATTATTTAGATGTTCTATTATTGCATGGTATCTCCTCACCTGAAGATTTGGCATCGCGAGAGGGAGCACTCGACGCGTTCCGAGAAGCAAAAGCCGCTGGCAAAATTCGAGTCATCGGCTGTTCCACGCATCTCTATACAGGTCCCGTGATGGATGCAGTGATTGACCATCCAGAACTTGAGGTCATTTTGACGACGGCGAATAAAGAGGGTAGGATGTTAGAAGGTGGTCCCTTTGATCGGCATCTGGAGTATATCGAACGCGCGTATTCGCTCGGTAAAGGGATCAGTATCATGAAGGTTATCGTCGCAGGTGATATTCCGGAAGCAGATATGCCGGAATGGATCGAGTGGGGTTTTAACCTTAAAACGGCACATGCGGTCAATCTCGGTATCAGCGATTACCCCCATATCACATTGGATGTTGGACTTGCACGCGCGAGTGCGAGACGACGTTTGATACAACGCAAAGCAGCGTAGTCCATCTTTTGTGGGAGAGGTTTGTAACCTCGACATCTTCATCCACCAAACATGAAACAACTACGCGGCAAACCGCTCAAAGACTTTCTGAAGCAGGTGAAACCGCCGGAAAGAGAACTGGTTTTTATCCTACAAGACGTGCAAGACCCGGTGAATGTCGGTTCTGCATTTCGGATAGCGGACGCATGTCGTGTGAAAGAACTGATCTTGACAGGTATCAGTGCACAACCGCCCCATCCATTGGTGCGAAAAGTGTCGCGCGGGAAACACCGACGGGTAAAATGGCGATACACAGAACAAGCAGCAGACGCAATTGCATCGCTCAAAGCAGAGGGTTACACGAGTTGTGCTTTAGAGGTTACTGCACAATCCATGCGTTACGACGAGGTGGATTATCCAAATAAAATCTGTCTCATTGTGGGGCATGAGGATCACGGGGTAACGAAACGGACACTTGCTGTCTGCGATATGGTAGTTTATCTTCCAATGTATGGCGCGGGGGCATCACTGAACGTTCATGTCTCGCTTGGTATCGCCGCCTACCACATCTTGCATCAATTTTAATAGTTGTCGGCATTCAGCCATCAGCAGTCAGCAAGAGAAACTGATGGCAGTGAGTCATACCTATTCGCAGCACACCGATAGCCAACAGTTATATGGGTCAATTTTAGCGAGGTTCATAGTAAAAAATGTCGAAAACGATGCGAGCGATTATATGTCGCGAACCGTGGGATTATCGTCTCGAAGAGGTTCCGATGCCGAAGGCTGGTCCCGGTGAGGTTGTCATTAAGGTGAACGCATGTGGCGTTTGCGCGAGCGACATTAAGTGTTATACAGGCGCGCCGCTTTTCTGGGGCGATGAACATCGCAAACCGTATGTGGAGGCACCCGTCATTGCCGGTCACGAATTCATCGGTGAGGTTGTCGAACTCGGTCCAGGGGCTGGTGAGAAGTATAAGCTTGAAATCGGTGATACAGCTATCGCAGAGCAGATAGTTCCGTGTTGGGAGTGTCGGTATTGTCGAACCGGGAAGTACTGGCTCTGCCAAGTCCACAATATCTATGGATTTCAACCGGTCGTCAACGGTGGTATGGCGGACTATATGAAGTTCCCGGCGCGCTCGCTTGTCTATAAGGTGCCTTCTGAGATTCCGACGGCGAATGCGGCAGTGATTGAACCACTCGCTTGTTCTATTCATGCCGTCCAACGCGGAAACATTGAATTTGGTGATGTTGTAGTGGTTGCGGGAGCAGGCACGCTCGGACTCGGTATGATCGGGGCAGCGAAGTTGAAAAATCCCGGTGTGCTTGTCGCCATTGACCTGATGCCGAACCGGTTAGAGGTTGCCAAAAAGTTGGGAGCGGATATTGGAATTAATCCATCAGAAACGGATGCTGTTCAAGAGGTGTTAGATCTCACAGAAGGCTACGGATGTGATGTCTATATTGAGGCAACGGGACACCCGAAGGCGGTTGAGCAGGGGTTACACATGATCCGGAAGGCAGGCACCTTCGTCGAATTCAGCGTCATGCGGGAACCGGTGACTGTGGACTGGACTATCATTGGGGATACAAAAGAGTTGAACATCCACGGTTCGCATTTAGGTCCGTATGCGTATCCGTTGGCGATTGATTATATCCATCGCGGTTTAATCGAGGTCGAGCATATTGTGACACATCAATTGCCGTTGACGGACTATCTCGCAGGATTCGAGATGGTTCAGAAAGGGTCGGATTCGATTAAGGTACAGTTAGTGCCGTAAGGGTAGGAACAGATGAAAATTACCGAGATTGAATCAATTCCATTACGTGTGCCTTACGAGGAAAGGATTCGCAAGAGATACTACCATTTTGCGATGACCGAGTTGGTCACGGTCTATAAATTTTATACTGATACCGGTCTCGTCGGTCTCGGAGAGAACCCAGGACTACCGTTTGATCAGGAAGTGCTGGACGCCTATCTCGGCACGAATCCGTTCGATCACGTCATGGGTGAAGGACGTTTTAATCTCGACATGGCGTGCTACGACCTGATGGGGAAATATCTCGGTTTACCAGCATGGAAATTGATGGGTCAGCAGGTTCGGCAATGGGTTGCGATGGGGTGGTGGATGCCATGCATGTCCCCTGAAGACACCGCCGCTGAGGTTGAGGTAGCGGCTGCGCGTGGATACCGCGGTTTGAAGTGTAAAGCACGCGCCTTCTACGATGTTGTCGAGCAATCGCACGCGATCCAAGAGGTCGCACCTGCTGACTTTCGCGTGGAGTTTGATTTCAACGGTTCGTTAATCAACGTTGAGAAGGCACTGCCTGTTCTACGGGAGTTGGAGAAAATTCCAGTTGTCAAGGGTCTCGAAGAACCGATTTTCGCTTATGACGTGGCGGGCTGGCGGCGGTTGCATCAAGAGATTCGGATTCCGTTCTATTTGCATGGTGTCGGCGTTATCCGCGAAGGCGCATCGCGTCAACCCTCTGGTCCTTGGATTGGGCTTCGGGCAGGCGATTTTGACGGTGCGCTGTGTAGCCACGAGAGTGTTAAAAGTGCATTGGCATCGGGGTGGGCTTTTGCAGCTGCGAATACATCAATTCTACTCCAGTATGTCGGTACTGGTATCACGGCGGCATTTGCGTGTCATCTGGGTGCCGTGATTCCGACAGCCACTATACCCGGTGTCACTGCGAGTCACGCCTATGAAGACGACTTAATTGTTACACCTCACAAAGTCCAACGTGGATTTATGCGGGTACCGGACGGTCACGGTTTGGGGATCGCGTTGGATGAAGATGCGGTGAAACGCTACTCCCAAACACCTGAGCCGACATGGGAGCGGCACATCTCCGTTGTCACTTTACCCGGTGGCATAAAGCACTACTACCGAAACCTACAACAAGCGGAACGTCTCATGAAGCAGGGCGTGGATGAATCTTATGCTCCGGGTGTGCGTTTGGACGAATGGGAAGATGACGGTAGTGAAACCTTTGATCAACTCTTCAAGCAGTTACAGGAGAACGACTCGCCTGTGTGGGAAGCACCGACATCTTAGAGATCAATAAGGAGTACGTATTATGATGACCCCCGAACAACGTTATCTGTTTGATGTTACCGGATACCTTCATCTAAAGAATGTTATGAGCGACGAAGAACTGAAAGCGGCGCAAGAAGCCGCAAATGAATATATCAATACTCCCACCGAAAAACTCCCACCCGGATTTGATTCCAGCGAAAAAAACCTTCCAAATGGTTTTGCCTTTGCGAAACCCTTAGAGGCACTCACACTGCACCGATCAACATGGCCCATCATCAAAGAACTAACAAATAATAAACCCCAGTTGCTGCGTGGAACGATGATTGCGGATCGGGCGGGTGTGTCGGAGTCGGCGGAAGGACTCCGCTTACATTGCGCACGAGAGGATTTTGGATGGCACTGCAACCGTTATGAGGTGCGAAACGGTCGAATTTTTTGTGATGATTTTGTTATTTTTCCCTACCTGTACGACGTGCATCCCGGAGACGGTGGGCTGTTGGTCGTTCCCGGTACGCACAAGACGCTTTTCGATCGTCCTGAGCATCTCTACAACAACGGAAAGATTAAGGATGCCGATGATATTCCAGAAGGGGTCGTTAACATCACGCCAAAGGCAGGGGATTTCGTAATCATCTCTGAACTCTTGACGCACGGTGCGTTGCCTTGGAAACCGAAGGATCGGTATCGTTGCGTCCTGACCTTACGCTATAGACCGCAACACCGTGGTGAGAGCCGGGTGTCGGAAGAGGTGAGGGCACGCTTATCGCCAGAAACGCTGGAACTCATCTCCCAAGCGGGCCACTATGAGACGAAAGAGATCGTTAAAAAGGACGTTGTTACGTTGACGTAATCGGGGTTACAAACCCCTCCCACATTGAGGTTACAAACCCCTTCCACATTGAGGTAATTGAATTTGGGTTAATAGGGTCTCACTGCTGGAGCACCGTGCTGTTCACACCATGGAACGAGTGGGTTTTCACCGCCACCCGGATGATATTCTGCCGTCTTCTGGAAGGGTTCGCCAACCAGATACTGCTCCAGTGGCGACAACTTATCTAACAAATCCTGTTCCTGTGTCCGATAGTCCATCGGCATCACCCAACGGTAACCGTAGCCGAACATTACAGCCTTGCGGGTCTGGTCAGTTAGGTTTGTTGCCCCCGCATGAAAAACACGATTCTCAAACAGTAGGCAATCGCCGGGTTGTAGGCTCGGTTCGAGTGCCCCCTCTGGATCCACCTTTCCTTCTGGAATAGGAACCCGTTCGAGCAGATGATTGCTACCGGGAGCGACAAGTGTTGCCCCGGAATTGGGTTCGCTCAGGTCGGTGAAGTAGTAGGCACATTTTAGCAAAATGCGTGGTAACTTGTGCCCGTGTGTTCTTGTTGCGATGGCGTAGTCGCGGTGCCAACCCGGCATACGGGCGGTGTCCGGTGTGTCCGGTGGATCGGGGTGTTTGTATATCAGGTGTGAGGTCATCAGTTGCAAGTCTGCACCGAGAAGTTGCACCACAACGGGCAAGATGGTCTCCTGCGCGATTAGGGGAATGAAGGCATCGTCAATGGAGATACAATTTCGGAAGCTATCGTATAAGTTGTTAGAGCTATGTTGGCGATTCTCGAGTCGATCGCTTGCCATGAGTCGATCACTTGCCTCAATCAGTTTTTCGATAGTATCCGAATTCAGCACGTTTCGCACGATGAAATAGCCTGTATCATCAAAATGTCGTATATCTTCATCAGAGAGCGGATGCCAGTCGAGGTCAATTGCTGCTTCATTTGTGTGTGCCACTGTTTCTCCTCTCTTATTGAAGTAGTTCTACAAGTGTTTCGACATCCGTTGTGGGGGCTTGGCAGACGTAATTCTCGCAGACATAAGCGGTTGCGGTGTTGTCAACTTGAGTCTTGTTCGCGAGAAGCGGTAACGTCTGTCCATCAGCGGATTCGCTCAAGGCAACGATTTTGTTGGGCTGATAGACACCGTGCAATGCCGCTAACATCGCATCCGTTTTCGCGTCTCCCTTTTTACCAATAATCGCAATCTCTTTCGGTGTCGATAGCAGGAACGCTAACTCACAGAGCAGTTGCCCGGATCCCGCAGGCATCCCTTCCATCTGATGGAAATAAAGCAACAGGGTCTCAACGGCTTTGTCGTGGAATTCGGGGGTGTCGAGGTGTTTGGCAAGCCGTAAGAGACTGTGAATCGCCATGGATGCGCCGGAAGGCGTAGCACCGTCATAGGCGGATTTGGATTGGACGATAAGTGCCTCGTGTGCTTTGCCCGTGAAGAAGAATCCGTCGCCTGAGTCGTCCCCAAACTGATCTATCATAAGATGTGTGAGACGTTCGGCTTCAGTAAGCCACCGCGGTTCAAAACTGGCTTCGTAGAGTGCAATTAATCCTGTGATGAAATAGGCGTAGTCCTCAAGATAGGCATTGAGATGGCTTTTACCGGCACGATAGGTGCGCAAAAGGAGTCCATTCTCTTGGGATAGCGTTGTCAAGACAAACTCAGCAGATTTTTCACATGCCTCAAGGTATTCCGGTTTCCCGGTCAGTTGATATCCCATCGCCATACCGCGGATCATGATACCGTTCCAACTGGTGAGGATTTTGTCGTCTAATCCGGGTTTAATCCGCTTCTCTCGCTCATCAAACAGTTTCTGTTTCCCATCTGCGAGGAGAGTTTCCAGTTCTCCGACATCCATCTGCAGTTTTCGGGCAAGAATGTCAGGTGGCGTTTGGACTTGGAGAATGTTTTCTCCTTCAAAGTTGCCTTGTGGCGTAATGTCGTAATACTCACAGAAGATTTCGGCGTTCGCCTCGCCGATGATGTCTTCTACATCGTTCGGTTCCCAGACGAAGAATTTGCCCTCTACGCCTTCGCTATCGGCATCTTGCGTTGAATAGAAACCGCCGTTTTCTGCGTCGTACATCTCGCGCAGAACGTAGTCAAGGGTTTCGGTGGCTATATCGCGATAGAACGGCTTTTGAGTGGCTTGGTACGCCTCAAAATAGGCGACGACGAGCTGTGCGTTGTCATACAGCATTTTCTCGAAGTGTGGGACAAGCCAGTGCGCGTCGGTGGAGTATCGGTGGAACCCGCCACCGAGTTGGTCATACATACCGCCACGCGCCATCTTCTCCAGCGTGAGTTCGACCATCTCTAAGGCATTGGCGTTGTCACTGTGATGCCAATAGCGTAAAAGGAAGGGCAACCCCATGCTGGGCGGGAATTTGGGGGCATTGCCGAATCCGCCGTATTGTGAATCGAATTGCGAGTGGTAGTGCTGAAACGCATGGGTCATCAGTTCTTCCGTGAGTTCATGGTGGTGTGGGTCAACGACGTTCCCCATCTGTGCGAGGTGTCCGGTAATTTGCTCTGCTTGCTGCAGGACCTCCACATTCTGATCACTGAACGCCTCGGCAACGGCATGCATCACCTTTGGGAATCCGGGTCTGCCGTATCTATCGGTGGGTGGATAGTAAGTTCCGCCGTAGAAGGGTTTCAGATCCGGTGTGAGAAAGACGGTCATGGGCCAGCCGCCTTGACGTGTCATGATCTGGACGGCGTTCATATAAATTTCATCTAAATCAGGGCGTTCTTCTCTATCGACCTTGATGTTGATGAAAAGTTCGTTCATGACCGCGGCGATCTCCTCGTTTTCAAAGGATTCGCGTTCCATGACGTGGCACCAGTGACAAGCGGAGTAACCGATACTTAGAAGAATAGGCTTCTGCTCTTGTTTGGCGCGCGCCAAGGCTTCTTCGCCCCACGGATACCAGTCAACGGGATTATGTGCGTGCTGGAGCAGATAAGGACTTGTTTCATGGGTAAGACGGTTGGTGTGTTCGGGTGTACCGTGCATGTGGGCATTTCTCCAATGTGTGGGACGCTAACTCAGAAGGTATCTGCGCTCTTAAGATAATGGGCGGGTGCTATGAAACCCCGCCCGTCGAAGTGAAAAGGATACCGCTACGGGGATTCGAACCCCGGTTTGGTGGCTGAGAACCACCCGTCCTAACCCCTAGACGATAGCGGCTTATTATATTGAATTTCTTATAGGTGCAGTTCTGCTACCCGATGCTTATGAGTCGCGGTCAGTAGTTATTTTCCCTGCGTGTTTGATCATCTCGGTTAACACATCAAGATTGACATCTGCCAAGTTACGAAAACTGATGCTACTTTTACCAGTCTTGACTTTTCCAAGCTGCGGACCGTAGAGTTCAGCCAGATAGCATTTTGATTCAACCGCATTGACATACACACTGAAATAATTTTTCTGCCGTGCCAACCCAATGATGAACCATTCGACTTGCGTCTTGTCAGAGCGTTGATAGGAATAATCGCCGTAGCCGATGATTCGTTGTTCGCTGCCACCCCAAAAAACACCTTCCCACAAACAGCAGTCCTGATTTGGTAAGGCTTTCTTAATCAGCGCATGAAGTGCCTCTAAGACTGCCCGAATATCTGGTGTTTGGCTTGCGATATAATCATCAGGCGAGGATTCTACTCGTTTCACCCTGTTTCCTCTTTGGTTGGGACATGATTTTGTTTGTAGTAAGAGGACTGCCCGGGAAGGATTCGAACCTTCACTACGTGGTCCAGAGCCACGCGTCCTACCATTAGACGACCGGGCATTGATCTACGTCTGCAGACCCGTTGTGTTTTTAAGCATATCTTAATTAACCGTGTTTGTCAATTCTTTTTCAAGAACCTACTGCATCGGTATCACTGAGACTGAGATATTGGAAAGGGTATAGAAAATATTGAGGAATCCAATGAGAATCGTTGGGATGACAAAGACGCTCAAGAGCGCGAACGTGCCGGTAGAAAAGGTGACGCGTGTGGTTTCCTCACCAGCATCTTCGAGAAACATCGCCTTCACAATTCGGGCGTAATAGTAAAGCGAAACGACGCTATTTAGCAGACCGACAAATGCGAGCCAATAATACCCTTGCTCAAGGACAGCGGCAAAGAGTAGCCATTTTCCGAAGAAACCCGCGAACGGCGGAATCCCTGTTAACGAAAAGAGGAAAATCGCCATTGCCCAAGCGACCAATGGTGCACGCGAGGCGAGACCTCGGTAGCCCTCAATCATTTCGCTCCCTTCCTCATTCGCAATCAGGACGACGACATAAAACGCGCCCAAGTTCATAAAGAGATAGACAACGAGGTAGAAGAGGATCGCGCCAATGCCTTCAGAGGTGAGCAGGACACCCCCCATCAAAAGGTAACCACCGTGTGCGATACTGGAATACGCTAATAAGCGTTTCACATTCTGTTGTGGCAAAGCGGCGAGATTTCCGACAGTCATCGTCAACGCCGAGACTATCGCTAACATGAGGGTCCAATCAACAGCCTGCATCAATTCAGAACTACCAAATCCGGAATAGAAGAACCTGATGAACAGAGCAAACCCAGCGGATTTTGATGCGACTGACAGAAAGGCGGTTATCGGAATAGGTGCGCCTTCGTAAACGTCAGGAGACCACATGTGGAACGGGACTGAGGCTATCTTATAGCCAACACCTGCCAGAATGAAGGTTATCGCAATCAGCACGGCGAGTGGAGCGACTTCCCCAGATGCGAGGAGTTCCGTGAGTCGCACACTAATTTGACCGACATCGCCGCTGCCAACCATTCCAAACAGAAGCGACAACCCAAAGAGCATAGTCCCAGATGCGACTGCACCATACGTGATATATTTGAATGCGGCTTCACTGGAACGAGGGTTATGCGTCAAAAACCCGGCGAGAATATAGGAGGTAAGACTCACCATTTCCAACGAGATAAATATCATCAGCAGATTCGTCGACGATGTCATGAGGAACATCCCAAGGGTGATGGCTAACAAGAGTGCGTAGTATTCGCCTTTCAACCGCGCGTCGAGTTCCTCAGAGCGGAGGGAAAAGAGAATCGTGGCAGCTGTTGCAAGCAGCAACAGGACCTTGAAAAAACTGGAAAACGTATCAAGTCGGACCATTCCTAAGAAGAGGGAAATAGGACCTTTATCGCCGAAAGAGAAGTGTGTGATAAGGACAGCAGCGAATACACAAACACACCCTGCGAGAGAGAGATAGACAACAGCGGAGCTATCCCTGTCCTTCACAACGAGGTCAAGAAGAACAACGGCGGCGGCAAAAATAACAAGGAGGATTTCTGGACTGAAATAAAGGAGGCTTTCGATGTTGCTTAAGGGTTGCATATTTTAATTATACCTTGCGGTTTGGTCAGGTGCGTGGGTTCAATAACGTTCATCGGCGTATATCCGCTTGCGTCGTTGTTGCAGGCTTTCTAATTTACCTGATTGACAGAATCCGTTTTTAATTTACCTGCAGGACACCGATGAGGTTAGTAACCGACTCTCTGAACATATCAATAGCGAAGTTGGGCCAGACACCAAGTACGATAGTCAAGATTCCGAGTGGCACCAGCGTTAGAATTTCGCGTCCATTGATCTCAGGAAGCTCCTCGTATTTGGGGTTGAGTGTCCCTAAGAAAACCCTTTGGAGCGTCCAGAGGAAATATGCCGCACCAACAACGATACCGATTGTCGACAAGATAGTCAACATCTTGAATTTATCGTAGGCACCGAGTAAGGAGAGTGCTTCCCCGACGAATCCACTCAAGCCGGGCAGTCCCAAAGAAGCCATGAACGCAAGCGTCGTGATGCCGGTATAAACGGGCATTTTGGTTCCCAGACCACCGAACCCGTTAATTTCGCGGTGGTGTGCTCTGTCGTAGAGGACACCGACGAGTAGGAAGAGCATCGCACTGATAACACCGTGATTGAACATCTGGAGAATGGCACCGGTGATACCACTGTCATTTCGAGCAGAGAGTCCCAAGATAACGAAACCCATGTGTCCGATACTGGAATACGCGACCAGTTTCTTAAAGTCGGTTTGTGCCAGGGCACAGAAGGATCCATAGACGATATTGATAAACCCGAGAAGTGCGAGGCTGTTGCCCCAGAAACCCATTCCATTACAGAAGAAGTCCAAGCCTTGTGGGAACATTGCCATGTTGACCCGCACCAATCCATAAGTTCCCATCTTTAGGAGAATCCCTGCGAGGATAACACTAATGGCGGTCGGTGCTTCGACGTGTGCATCAGGAAGCCACGTATGGAACGGGAAGATCGGGACCTTAACGGCAAATCCGATAAAGAAACCCACGAAAACCCAGATCTGGAAGTTGAGGTCGTTAAGGGCGTGTCCGGCTGTAGACGCTAACGTAATAAGTGTGGGAATATCAAAGGTTCGCGCACCGGGTGCCCCACTGTTGAGATAGACCGCTATCATGGCGATCAACATCAGAACACTGCCGAAGAGGGTATAGAGGAAGAATTTAATTGCAGCGTATTCACGACGGGGTCCGCCCCATATACCGATAAGGAAATACATCGGTAGGAGTGTCAGTTCAAAGAAGACGTAAAAGAGGAACAGATCCAACGCAGCGAAGAAACCCAGCATTCCTGTCTCAAGCAGTAGGAACAACGCCATGTACGCTTTGATACCTTTTTCGATGTTGCGCCAAGAGGCAATAACACAGATGGGACCTAAGAGTGCAGTGAGGAGTAAAAGCGTCACACTGAGTCCATCAATGCCGATGTGATACTGGATATTAAACGCCTGAATCCAAGGAACGTTAACGACGTACTGCGTTCCGGCAGTCGAGCGGTCGTAGGATACGAATAAAGCGACTGCGAGTGCGAGTGGGATGAGTGTAAAGAGGAGCGTAACGCGTTTAACCAGTTCCTCTGACTCGCGCGGCAGAAGTAAAACAGCGATCATCCCGAGCAACGGGATAAAAATCATTAGCGATAATAACATCTCGTGGAAATTCTCCTTCTCCCATCAAGGGGCAGCTTCTATTGTATGTTTCAGCTACAACGCCCGGAAAATCAAGATTAACAACACAATTCCAGCCAGCACAACGAAGAGATATGTCTGAATCGCGCCGGTCTGGATCCGACGAACTCTGCCACCGATTGCCCATGTAACTTCGGCGACCCGATTGACGAGGCCATCAACGACACGATTATCAAAAGCACCGATGAACACGGCGAGAAAATCGCGCGTTACTTTTCCAACACCGTTGACAATACCATCAACGATCGTCCCATCGAATTGCGCAAAAAGCCGTGCCTTCCACACCGTCAGTGCAACCAACACCCCGTCGTAAAATTCGTCGAAGTAGTATTTGTGCCAAAAGAGGTTATAAAGCGGTCGGAAAGTCGTTGCGACAGATTCGGCAGACAAACTTCGTCTATGATAAAACAGCCATGAGAGCAGTATACCTAATCCAGCAACAAGGATAGACAGCACCATCGCTATAGCATGTGCAGGACTGTGTCCATGATGTGCATCGTCCGCGTGCGCGCCGTGTGTGTCGTGTCCGCCTTCTTCTGCGGCAACTGCTTCAGAAATGCCGAAGAGCGAGAGTGTGATTCCTGCCTCACCGGTTTTGCTATCGGGTGAGACGTGTGCATGCTGCGGTGCGTGAAGATGCGGTTGTTCTGGTGGTTTAATATAGTTATCGTTAAACCAAAATATATTCACGACAGGCAGACTCAGAACCGCCAGGATGAGGAGCGGCACGGTCATCGATTTCGGGGATTCATGCGCCATGTCGTGCATCTCCTGATTGCGGGGTTCACCAAAGAAGGTCATGAAAATCAGTCGGAACATGTAGAACGCCGTAATTCCAGCGGCGAAGAGTGCTATACCGAATAGGAGGTAGTGGTGGACAGAGTTCCATTCCATCGCCCGTTCCAATACACCGCCTAAAATCGCGTCTTTGCTCCAGAACCCAGAGAAGACAAAGGGTACGCCAGATATAGACAACGTTGCGATGAGCATTGTGACAAAGGTAATTGGCATCTTATGGCGTAACCCGCCCATATTCCGCATGTCCTGATCAGGCGGAATCTCGGAACCGTGCGCATGGACTAAATCGTGGTTGCCGTGTTCGTGTCCGTGCTCATGTCCGTCTGTATCGTGTTCGTCGTGTCCGTGATCGTGTTCATCACCATGGGCATGGGCATGCATAGCGTGGAAGGCGTGGATGACGCTTCCTGAACCGAGAAACAGCAGTGCTTTGAAAAAGGCGTGTGTCGTGAGGTGAAAGAGACCTGCGACATAACTACCCACCCCGATGCCAAGCATCATATAGCCAAGTTGGCTAATCGTGGAGTATGCCAAAACCCGTTTAATGTCAAAGCGGACGATAGCGATAGTCGCAGCGACGATTGCGGTAATACCACCGATATAAGCGATTACCAGAGATGAGGTCTCTGTCAAAATGGGAAACATCCGAGCCGTGAGATACACGCCGGCGGCAACCATCGTGGCGGCATGAATCAATGCACTGACGGGTGTAGGACCTTCCATCGCATCAGGAAGCCACGTATGCAGCGGCACCTGTGCCGATTTACCAATAGCACCACAAAAGATGAGGACACCCGCGATTGAGAGCCATACCATATCGCCGGTATTCAGGCTGGCGACGAGCGCAAAAATACCACCTTCTCCGTAGAGTGAGAGCGTCTTAAACTTAGTAAAGAGCATCATCATGCCGATGAACATACCGACATCACCAACACGGGTCGTCAAGAATGCTTTTTTACAGGCATTCGCGGCGGAGTCCTTTTCAAACCAGAAACCGATGAGCAGATAAGAACAGAGTCCAACGAGTTCCCAACCGATATAGATACCGAGCAGGTTATCCGACACTACCAAGAAAAGCATCGAAAAGGAGAAGAGCGAAAGGTAGGCAAAAAACCGTGGGTATCTCGGATCGCCGTGCATGTAGCCCATTGAGAAAATGTGGACGAGGCTACTGACGAGCGTGACAACAATCAGCATGATCGCTGTGACACTGTCCAAGTAGAAACCCATAGAGAAGGTAACACTACCGAGCGAGATCCACTTAACTGTATGAGGTACTGGATCGGGGACCACCTCTCGCAGAAGCAGGAACGAACAGGCGAGCGCAATGAGCATTGCGGCAGTGGATAGATAATCCTGTCGCGGGAAACTCCGATTTCCCAAGCCCAAAAGTCCGAAGATCGCAAATGCGGCAAGCGGGCAAAGTAAGATGATACTAATTAATAGAACAACCATACTCTTTTACTTTATCAACCTTTCAAAGTATCCATTTCGTTGGGACGAATGCTACCGAACTCGCGGTAGATAGCGAGAATAATAGCTAAAAAGACAGCGGCTTCCGCTGCCGCGAGCACAATCCCAAAAATGGCGATAATCTGTCCGCTGATGTCCTCCGGCGGGGTCATAAAACGCGCAAATGCGGCAAAGTTAAGATTACACGAATTAAGAATAAGTTCAATTCCCATCAGAATACTAATAGCGTTCCGTCGGGTCAAAACGGCGAAAATGCCGAGCGTGAACAGGATCGCACTGATAACGAGGTAGTGTTGTAGCGTCATTTTTTTAGTGGCTATCGGCTATCGGCTATCGGCTTTCAGTAAAGAAGATTTCGTTTAACAAAAGACTCTTGTGACTGATGGCTGATGGCTGATGGCTATCTTAGTCCCTAACCTCCTTTCGGGAAATTAGGGCGGCTCCGATTAATGCGACTAACAGTAGTACAGAGACGACTTCAAATGGCAAGAGAAATGGTCCGTCCAGAATCAACTCGCCAATGCGTTCTGTTGTCGGTGGAAGTTCGGTGCCATCATCAGTGAGATTCTTCCATGCCGGTGTATTCGCAATAACAGTCAAGAGCAGCATGAGCAGTGCCAGCGAGACCACGCCACCGAGCAGAAGTTGCCCGCGTTCAATATGAATCCGCATCTCCAAGCGTCCGCTTGTCATCATGACACCGAATAAAATGAGAACAAGTATGCCGCCGACGTAGACAATCACTTGTGTTGCGGCAAGAAAATCAGCCTGTAAAAAGACATAAAGCCCTGCAACACCGAAAAGTGTCACCATAAGCGAAAACGCCGCATGGACAATGTTTCGTACTGTGACAACGACAAGCGCGGATGAAATTGTCATCAGGGCAAAGCCGTAAAAAATAAAGGTTTTGAGCGTAAATTCCATATTTTAATTTTACCTTGCGGTTCGGTCAGGGAGATTAGATACATCACGCTACGCAACGTATATCCGCCCTCCGCTACGCTTACGGGCTACGGATTTGATGCTCATACTTTCCCAATTTACCTACTAATCCGCGGCATCCACTTCCTCGGTACTCCCTTTGTCGTACATCTCCTGCTTGTCAAACTTAAAGATTAGATCTGACCGGTCAAATTTGGAGTACTCAATACCTGCGAGTGTATCCTTCATCGTCAGGCATTCTGTTGGACACACCTCGGTACAAAGCCCACAATACATACAGAGGGACATATCAATATCGAACTGATCGAGGTAGAAAACGACCGGATTTCGGGTAACAACACGTGATACCTCGTCGCTGGAAAAGGTTCGGGTTCGATTCTCAACACCTGATGGCTCAAGGCGGTCTATGACCTCCTGCGGGCCTTGGCGAGAGGTGATATTCGTGAGGGTTATCGAATCTTCCGACTTTATCTTTTTATCGTTGCCTTCAATGAGACCGATGATTTCCCGTCCGTCTTTGAGATGAACGACGTTCATGCTATCCCAGAGTTGTTCACCTTTTGGGAGTTTAGTGGCATCAATAGTGATACAATCGACCGGGCAGATCATCTCGCATTTTTTGCATCCGATACAATCTTCAGTGCGGTTATAAAGCTGCCCGCGATACCCTTTCGGAATCTCTCGAACGTTCCGTTTCTTTTCAAAATCGTGTTCATACGGATATTGATGCGTGACATTCGGTTCAAAGAACTGCCTGATTGTCACCCGCATCCCGACGAGAACGGTGTAAACGCCTCTGTAAATGTTTCGTATGTATTTGTCCATTTTTTTAATTTACCTTGCGGTTCGGTCAGCTCGGTTTCGTATCTCATGAGCCTTCCGGTAGATCTAGGGGAAACACCCAAGCAAAAACCCCTCCGCTACGCTTACGGACTACGGATTTTGAGACTCGCCTAAGAGAAACCCTTTGTTAGACGAAAAGCTTTAACTCGGTTGGGGTGCGGGTCTCTGTGCGAGACCGCGTCCAGCGACTTTGTATGCGGCGATAAGTCCAATATAGATAATTGCGCAGCTAATGGCGGTGCTAATCACGGTGTCCTCTGGGAAAATGAGTCCCCAGATACCAGTGCCTAAGATGTTAAAGAAGGCGATCGGGATGAAGTATTTCCAACAGAGATTCATCAACTGATCTACCCGTAGGCGCGGCAGTGTCCATCTCAACCACATCATCAAGAAGACGAGTGCCAAGGATTTAATAACGAAACCGGGGAACCCACCGAGAATATCGTAACCCGGTAAGACCCCTTCCCAACCGCCGAGAAAAAGCGTCACAGCAATTGCGCTCACGGCGAACATATTAGCATATTCCGCAATGAAGAAAAGTGCGAAGCGCATACCGCTATACTCGGTATGGAAACCCGCCACGATTTCAGATTCGGCTTCGGGCAAATCAAACGGTGTCCGGTTTACCTCAGCAATGGAAGAGATAAAGAAGATAAAGAATGCGATAAAGGCAAACGGTGTTCGGAAAATGAGCCAACTGAAAACGCCATTAGATTGGCTTGCGACAATTTCCTGCATGCTCAAACTTTCGACGAGCATAACAACAGTGAGAATAGAGAGACCGAGCGGAATTTCATAACTGACAATCTGAGCGGCGGAGCGGAGCGACCCCAACAGTGACCATTTGCTGTTTGAGGACCAACCCGCCATGATTACCCCCATGACAATCACAGAGGAGATCGCCATGATATAGAAGATACCAATATTAAAGTCGCTCACCAATATACCTTGACTGAACGGAATAGCAGCGAAGACGGCGAAAGAGCAGGCAAAAATGATATAAGGGGCAAGAAGGAAAAGGAGTTTATCGCCTTGTGGTGGAATAAAATCCTCTTTGAAGATGAGTTTTACACCGTCGGCTAACGTTTGCAGTGTGCCCCACGGTCCGACGCGCATAGGACCCGTTCGGTTCTGAAAACGTGCGGAGACTTTTCGCTCTGCAAGCACCAATACCAACGGAAGTAATGGGACGACTCCAACAAAGATGCCGGCACATGCAAACATGACGAGAACTGTGCCTATCTCCACAGGAAAATGCGAAGCAACCGCTTCCGGCAACCGCGGGATTACAACGTTCTGTATAAATTCCTCCGCCCAATTGAGTTGATTCTGTAAGTTTATATTGGGTAAGAAACTTTCAGATATGTTGAAATTTGGGCTTGCAAACAGTGCCCTAAAATCCGACATCGAACCTCCTCGTCTGATTCGGAAATCTTCCATCTACAAAAATTAGCATCAAATCCTATCAGGTATGTCTACCGGTCCACTTCTCCCATCACAATATCAATGCTGCCGATAATCGCGATAATATCTGCGACCATCAAACCGCGACTGAGTTCTTGGAGTGCGCTCAAAGCACTGAAACAGGGGGAACGTCCCTTGAGACGGACCGGCTTCGGTGTGCCATCGCTGACAATGTAGAATCCGAGTTCACCGCGCGGAGCTTCACTGCGGAAATAGATTTCGCCTTTCGGTGGACGGACAGCTTTCAAATCCGCCATTACTGGACCACCGGGGAGTCCTTCCGCTAAAATCTGTCGCACAATCCGGACAGACTCTTTCATTTCATCCATGCGTATTTTGTATCGACTCCAGCAATCCCCAACGACCGATCCTAATTCTGGGACGTCCACGGCGACAGGCACATCAAAGTCGAACCGGTCATAAATAGAGTAGGGTTCGTCTCGTCGTAAATCCCAATCAACACCCGAACCGCGAAGGTTAGGACCCGTCGCGCCGTAGCTGAGTGCCATCTCTGCTGACATGACAGCGACCTCTGTTGTACGTTCGGTGAAGATGCTGTTTTTTGTCAAAAGTTCGTTATACTCGTCAATCTTCGGTTCAAAGTAGTCTAAGAATTCTTCGATCTCATCCAAAAAATTCTGTTCGGTAATCGAACCCGGCTCCATAGAAATAATTTCGGAGACCCCACCGATGCGGATATAGTTATAGGTGAGCCGTGCGCCACACACTTTCTCGAAGAGTAGGAGTAAGCGTTCCCGATCCCGGAAAGCATAGAGAAACGGGGTAAACGCGCCGAGGTCCATCCCGTAGGTTCCAAAAGAGAGGAGATGGCTCGCAATACGATTCAATTCACAAATAAGTACCCGTAAGTATTCCGCTCGTTCTGGTACCTCGAATTCCCGGCTTTCATCCGCTTCCATCAATTTCTCAACAGCAAGACAGAATCCCCAATTCTGGTTCATTGCCGCTACGTAATCCATTCGGTCGGTAAAGGGAATAATTTGGGGGTAGGAGAGATTCTCGGAGTGCTTCTCAAAACAGCGATGCAGATAGCCGATGTGCGGAATTGCTTCCCGAACTACCTCACCATCCAATTTCAATTCCAAGCGTAACACACCATGTGTGCTTGGATGCTGAGGTCCCATATTGACAACCATTTCATCGGCGAACGGTTTTAGTTCTATAATTTTGCTTTCAGTCTGAGGTGTCGTTTCCATTCTTTAATTTTACCTTGCGGTTAAACGGCATGGGTGTTTTTGCTTGGGTGTTTCCCCTAAAACTTCGACGCGCCTTTCTCGAAAACCGTCCTCCACTTCGTTACGAACTACGGATTTGATTTCTGATTCGTCTCCACATCTGTGGACTTTACCCGTATATATGATACCACTTTTGCCATTCAATGTCAAATCTTACCCTGTTTTTTCAGGGAAGGTTTATGTTGTAATTTGCCTACCCATTCCCATAGGAAAATGTTACACTACTGTAACATTTCATGCTTAGCATTCACGTCCCATAAACCTACGTCCTGCCTGAGTTTGGAAACGTTTTGGGTTCTGTGCTTCGCCGCGAAAAAAGCGAAAAAAGATTAAAAGTGTAACATTTTCTGTGTAGCGTGACACAAAACGAAAACTCAATCTCTCTATACCTAATAAGGCACACGCATACCGCGATAGAATTCAGGTTCCGTGTAATCCTTACGTAGGGGATATCCCTCCCAATCATCGGGGAGCAGGATGCGGCGGAGATCGCTGTGTCCCTCAAAGAGGATTCCGTAGAGGTCATAAGCTTCACGTTCGTGCCAATCTGCGGTTTTCCATATATGCGAAACGCTTGAAAGGCGCGGATCGGTTTTCGAGACTGCCGTTTTCAGAACTACGCTATGCCGGTGTTGCATGGCATAGATATGATAAACGATAGCAAAATCTTCATCCTTGGCACTCAAATCAACACCACTGAGACACATCAGGGAATCAAATGCCAATGTGTCGGTTTCGGCGAGATATTGGCACACATCGGCGATGGCTGAGGGGGCAATGTGTATGTTTGGGTCACCAGCGAGTTCGGCATCAAAACCGAGGATGGCTTCACCGAACTGTTTGGTTAGAACTTCATAGATTTCTTCTATTTTCACGTACTTCCTGCTCCATGATCGCGATTACGAATCACGCTTACCGTTGAACGAACTGGTATTTTAGGCGGTAGTTTCAGCCTCATCGCCTTCTTCGGCGGTTTCAGTGCCTTCAATTTCGTACCACTCAGTTTTGGTGAAGAGTCTCTTTAGGAACGGTACATGATCGCGTTTCGCAACAGTCTGGGTTTTAATCTTCTCTTGTAACTTGAGCAACCCTTCAATAAGTGCTTCTGGACGTGGTGGACACCCAGGTACATAAACATCAACAGGGATAATCCGATCGACACCTTTGAGGACGTGGTACCCGTGTTGCCAATAGGGTCCGCCACTGGTAGCGCAACTTCCCATTGAAATGACGTATTTCGGTTCCGGCATCTGTTCATAAAGCCGCTTGATTCGCGTTGCCATTTTGAGTGTTACGGTGCCGGAGATCACCATGAGATCGGATTGACGCGGTGTCGCGCGCGGCACACCTGCCCCGAAGCGGTCGAGGTCGTAGTTGGAGGCGGCAGTCGCCATAAATTCAATAGCACAACAGGCGAGTCCGAACGTCATGGGCCAGAGGGCGGAGGAACGTGCCCAGTTGGCGACGGCATCAACTGAAGTAACAATAATGTTTTTGTCCAGTTTCTCATCAATTATCATAACTTTCTTCCCTCCGGACGGATTGGACTTCCAACTGCGTGGATCGGATCCACTCCAGATCTCCCTTTGCCCAGACGTATGCCAGCCCGACTAACAGAATAGCGATGAAAACGAGCATCTCCAGAAATGCGAAAAGCCCGAAATCCCGGAAAACAACTGCCCACGGGAAAAGGAACACGGTTTCCACATCAAAGATTAGGAAAATGAGCGCGATAACGTAGAAGCGGGTGTTAAACTTGATCCGCGTATCACCGATCGGATCTTCACCGCATTCATAAGGGATATACTTTTCGCCTGAGAACAGCTTGGTATGCAGGAGGCGAGAGACAGTAAGGTTTAGGACGACAAATACACAGCCAACAATCAAGAAAATTAGCACATTTGCGAAGTTAAAAAGCATTCTGGATTATCCTTGGGAACTGCGATATAGCGAAAACTTTCGTGCCTATTACGATTTCGTTGATTAAAATTATATATCATTTTTCACTAATTTGCAAGTAAAATTTTTAACGGACGCGAGGACATCAAGTTCATACCTACTTTTCACGAGAACACCTCTCCAACGTCTGGATTCAGTCTTGGCTTTTGATTTCACCCCATGTGGTTGTTAGCAATTGCAGCTGCGGCGAGACAGGCAAAACTGACGGATCAAACCCACACATTGGCTTACTATCTATAACGCCGTCCATTTTTTGGACAAAGTCTCCATCTGAGGCGAGTACGATTGTGTAATTGCCTTTCTGCAACTCATAATATCTCCGTAAATCCTCTACTCTATCATTATTGTGATGTCGTTGGAGACAAGGGGTGCCTTTCCGCGCCGCGATTTAACGGGTAGGTAAATATCCTTCACTTCATCCTTGTTTCTCTCTTTAATAAATTTAATCTGTTCTTGGTAATAGTTGAGAGCGTCCTGCTTTGCAGCGGCTTGAAGATTCGGGTCATTCTGAAGCCGTGCCAGATCCCGTTGCAACTCAACCACTTCCGGGTGATCCTCGATTATGGATTCCCGGTAAACTTCCAAATCAATTGCGAGTGTTATGGTGTAAGTTCCGGGTTGTAACTGATAGTATCGCTGAATATCTTTCAGTGTCAGTTCCTGATTCGCGTCTGCTTTGAAGTCAAATCCGTGAATACATCGGACGGATTTTCCGTCTTGCTTTACATATTTCTGTGGGTTCTCTTGTGTAATCGCTCGCTTCGGTTCCACAATCTGTTGGTTCGTGTCCTTCACCGTTATCTGCGTAAAGGCACCCTTTGTCGCAACACTAAAAGAAGGCACGAGAAGGTCAAATTTGCCGTTCTGAATATTGAGTTCAAGCGGGATCTCTTCCTTGGCAGTATAATTTGTTTTAGGTGTTGAGAGTTGGAGTTCCACAAGCGGACGTGATGATTCTTCCGTCTCTGCTGTGGTGGAAGCAGGCGCGTCGGTTGCTGTTTGCATCGACTGCATATTTCCGAGACACCCAGCAAGGGTAAAGACAAGTAGCAAGAGACAAAGAGAAATAGATTTTGTGATTTGTCTGTCGAGATTGCGAGGTATCATTTAAAACTCCTCATATATTTTAAAGTGTAATGCCGAGTCCGGTTCGGGAAGGCACTTCAATAAATCCATCAACGATTTCTTCGGGTGGATCAATGAGAGAAGCACGCCAGTCTACTTCTCCCCACGCGTATTCGAGGATTGCGAAATTCGGGACGCTCGCCATACATTGCACACTCGCAGCAGTCGCGACGGGACCGCTCGGATTGTGAGGTGTTACCATGATATTTCGCGCAGCTGCAAGCGTCGCGATTTTTTTCAAACCTGAAATTCCACCAACGTGTTTGACATCCGGCAAAATATAATCAACGTGTGCTTGGGTTAACAACCTATCAAAATCCATGAGAGTTCGTAAGCGTTCGCCGGTTGCAATCGGGATACCAATAGAGTGGCTCATATAAGCGAAGGCATCGAGATTATCCAATGACACTGCATCCTCAATCCAGAAGAGATGCAAGTCCTCCAGTTCCTTTGCGACTTGGATGAGAATACCGGGATTAAAACGGCTATGACAGTCCACCATTAGATCGATATCCGCACCAATCGTGGCTCGAATTGCGCGGATGCGGTCTATTCCGGTGCAGATAGCAGGGGTGAGTGTCCCGCGTGAAACATTCGCGACGGAAACATCGTCAAAGGGTGCGCATTTTATGGCAGTAAACCCCTCCGCAACGGCGCGCTCGGCGTTGGTGGCGAAACCGGAAGGACTGCGATCGAGGGTCGCACGGTTGATGTTGGCGTAAAGCCGTATTTTTTCTCGACACTTGCCACCCAATAATTGATAACTCGGCACATCCAGAGCTTTGCCTATCAGATCATACATCGCCTGCTCAATTCCGCTGAGAGCGGTATGGTAAGTGTGGCTTTCAGAGTCGTGATAGAAACGCTGACGAAATGCTTCGAGCTGAAATGGATTCCAGCCTACGAGCGTAGGTTTGAGTGTGTTAATGGTATGTTGGACGCTCGCGTCATTTTTACCGTGGGAAGCCTCGCCAACACCAACTGTGCCATCGTCGGTATGGACTTTAATGAAGACCCAATTGCCACGGTGGTTTACCTGAACGACTTCAGTCTCTATGTTTGCGATTTTTAGTGTGGACATTTGGTTTTAGAGGATAAAGCGGCGAGGCATGGACGCCTCGCCTTACAGAATTTTTGGTGTAACTTGCGGGTTACTAAAACTTGTTACACAAGACTATGATGCTGCTGCCCATTTCACGCCTTGGGTGAGGAATTTCTGCATTCCAGAGCGCTCAAAGGTCCCCGGTCCGTGTCCTAAAGTGGTATAAAAGACGCGTCCCGAACCGTAAGACCTCACCCATGCCATCGGGTGTGCCTTACCGAACCACTCAGCAGATGCCAACACGTGGATGTGCGGATCGTGGGCGGAGATATAGATTTCATCTTCCACATCAAAATCTTCAATACCTTGGGTCGTGGGATGTTCGCTATCCTCAATATGGACAGTAAACGTTGAGCCGGGCGGATGCCAATTGGAAGCACCACCGATGAGATCCATTGCTTGACCACTGATCCACCACGCGGTCCCGTGAATACCGACCAACCCTTTACCGCTACTGACAAATTGGAACAAGCCGTCTTCTTCAGCGGGTGCTAAATCGGAGACACGAGCGGTAGAGCCGTCCGCTTGACGTTCTGTACGCGTGAAGCCGGTGCCAAAGACACACGCATCGTAGGTATTCAACTCCGATGATGCTAAAACCCCTTTATCGTCAGTTAACGTCGCTGAAATATTAGCATCTTCGGAAAGAAAGTCGTGAATGATGCTGGCACTTGCATTGAAACCGTGGTTTTCACCTGATAACACGAGAATTTTCGACATGAGAGCCTCCAATGTAAAGCAAAGACAAATTGTGCCCGAATGGCGCAATCTTTGGAAACGGCACTGAATCCGCCGCTGACGATAATAAATTGAACGCAAGAACTGCAATTTGTGGAGATAGTTTAATGGAAAGTCAAAATTGTGTCAAACCAATTCTCAAAAATTTACCCCTTCACAAAAAAATTGAACTTTATTAATGCCTCGTGTATAATCCGTAGAAATCTTATATTCCGACTACACGGAGATAGCACATGAAAAT
Source organism: Candidatus Poribacteria bacterium (assembly GCA_965232545.1). GTDB lineage: Bacteria > Poribacteria > WGA-4E > WGA-4E > WGA-3G > WGA-3G. The sequence goes on along the minus strand of OZ246979.1, from coordinate 2,757,967 downwards.
GCCCAAACTCGTCGTTGGATACCTTATGGATGACGAAATGTTCGTCAAATCTTTTACGATTCCAGAATCTCACGATTGGATCAAGTGGTTAGCGAACGAGGAACTTGCTCAGTTTTTTGGGGAATTACTGGAATTGATGATCCAAATTTCAGAGGAAAAGGAAGATAGCAAAACGCTTCAGACTTTTCTCGACTTTTGGCATGAAATTGCCTTAAGTTGGCGCGAAATAGCCTTAGGCGAGGAAGATTCTGAGATATTTGAAGAAGATAGCAAGACCCCTCCGACCGTCGTCACCGATTGGAGCGTAGATGCTTTAGAAGCTGCCTTAAAAGGGCAAGATCCCGCGACACTTTTGAATTCTCTCGCCGGTTTCATCGGAAAAGCCATGATCAGTTCCGAACGGGATGTCCTGGCAGATATTTTGGAGGCAGAACAGGAATTGGATTCGCCCTGGGTAGATATCGTTGGCGTGGAACCGGATTACCGTTCACCCATGCACGCTGGTGATGCTGAACCGGTGGTACGTGACGTGACGGAAGCAGAGCAGGAGAAACATTTAGCATACGACATTTCCAAGCTTCAACTCTCTGCTCGTGCCCACAACTGTCTTAAAAATGAAAATATCAAAACCGTCCGAGAACTCGTCGCAAAAATGGAATGGGACCTCCTGGAATACCAGGGGCTCGGACAAGCGACGCTCCACGAAATCAAATCCAAACTCGCTGGCTTGGGGCTTTACCTGGGAATGGATCTGTTCGACGAGGACGACGAGGAGGCATCATTCTAAATGCCCCGTATTTTTGATAATATCTACCAACCCCTACTTCCCGCACTCCAACAGACACTTGAAACTGCCACATACGCCGACTTTTGTGTCGGTTATTTTAACCTCCGGGGATGGAGAGGACTCGGATCTTATATTGAGAATTGGGATGGGGTGAAGGCGAATGCTGCCGTTTACTTGTCGGGATGCAACGCTTGGCCGAAGAAGAACTCTGCGAGGCCAAACGACTCGCTAAGCAGGACGGTGGGATCGACAATCAAACAGCACTCCGTTTGAAACGGAGGTTAGCAGAGGAGTTCCGAGAACAGTTAACCGTCGGTGTACCAACGCGTGCAGACGAAAGAGGGTTACGTCAATTGGCGCAGCAGCTTCGGGACGAGAAGGTAAAGGTAAAACTTTTTCTCCGACACACCCTCCATGCGAAACTCTATCTCATCTATCGCTCCGACCTCGTCGCACCGACTGTGGGTTACCTCGGCAGTAGCAATTTGACGCTTTCTGGGCTGTCGCATCAGGGAGAACTCAATATTGATGTTGTTGACTCGGATGCTTGCGAAAAATTGGAGGACTGGTTTGAAGACCGGTGGAATGACAGATGGTGCATCGATATTTCTAAGGAATTGGTTGAGATTATCGAGCAGAGTTGGGCGCGTGAGGAACTTATTCCGCCCTATCACATTTATATCAAAATGGCGTATCACTTGTCGCAGGAAGCACGCGCTGGATTGACCGACACGCCATTGAGAACGATGAACCGCTACCCATGGGATCGCAGAATGCTGAGATGCTCGATTCTCGGTTTGAAGACAGAGATACCGAGGATGCCACTCTAACACTTGCAGGAAGGATTGGCAACTCCGACCTCCAAAAAATCTTGAATGCTATCAGTACGTCATGTATAATTGGCGTAAATTCAACATTCTTGCTACAAGGAGACTCCAGATGAAAGATGCTAAACTTGTTGTCGGATACCTTATAGACGACGAATTGCTCGTCAAATCTGTTCCAATTCCAAAGCCCTACGATTGGGTCAAATGGTTACCGGTAGAAGACCTCATTGTGTTTTTTAAGGAATTATTCCAAGTCATAACACAGATTTCAGAGGGGAAGGAAGATAGCGAGACGCTTCGGACCTTTCTCGACCGTTGGTGCGAAGCTGCGTCAGAATCGGAGCATTACGCGAGGATTTGGGAATCCCTCCCTCCTTCGCTCCAAAGAACTTTGCTCAATCCGGAACGGGATGTCTTGGCAGATATTACTGAGGCAGAACAGGAATTGGATTCGCCCTGGATAGATATTATCGAGGCCCAACATGAACGGGACCCGCTGTTCCCTAACATCTACAGGGAGCCGGAGATCGCTGATGTGACGGAACAGGAGCGGGATGATTACTTAACCCTATCTATCGCCGCACTCAGACTCCCTACCCGAGCCCACAATTGTCTCGAAAGGGCAAACATCTATACCTTACGCACACTCGTCGAAAAAACGGAAGAAGAACTACTACTGATCAGTAATTTTGGGATGGGATCGCTCCAAAAAGTCAAAGCAGGACTCGCTCCCATGGGGCTTTACCTCGGAATGGACCTGGACCCGGAGGCACTCGATGAGGACGAGGACTACGACTAAAACACTCTCAGAAATTGCTGGGACGCTTTCCACTGAACATGACAAAAGGAAGATACTAATGCTTAACGTCCGAGAAACACGTCAATATCTCAAAGAATCCGAATTTGAAAGCCTCTTTATTGAAGAACTCGGTTGGGATTTTCACCGGATCCAACCACTCAATATCACGGTAGACGGAATCGAATACCAACTCACCGCCATCGCCGAAAAACGCGGAATGGTCGTCTTTGAGTGTTCACAAACTACATCTAATGACCACATGCCGGATTATGCCACTCGCCGCAAGATTCAAAAGGAAGTTGCAAAATCTTTCCACGAGAACTTTATCATTTACACCGATGTGGAAAAAAATACACAAATCTGGCAGTGGGTAAGACGAGAGCACGGCAAACCCACAGCATGTCGTGAACATCGGTATCATACAACACAACCCGGGAACTTGCTGATCCAAAAACTTGAAGCCATTGCCTTTAGTTTTGAGGAAGAAGGGCAACTTACACTGTTTGACGTGACGAGTCGGGTTCGAGCAAGTTTTGACGTTGAAAAAGTCACCAAACGTTTCTATGACCGTTTCAAGAAAGAGCATGACGCATTCCTTAAATTTCTCAAAGGTATTCCTGATGAAGAGATGCAACGCTGGTACGCCTCCGTCATGCTCAACCGTCTGATGTTCATCTACTTCATTCAGAAGAAAGGCTTTCTTGATAACGACCCCAACTATCTATGCACCAAATTGGCACACGGTCAAGAACAGGAGACCGATCAATATTACAAAAAGCTCCTCTGTCCCCTCTTCTTTGAAGGATTTGCGAAACCGGAAGCCGAACGAAGCAGAGAGGTGAAACGCCTACTGGGTAAAATCCCTTACCTCAACGGCGGCATCTTTCAGAAACACCAAATTGAGACCCTCCACGGCGAAAACATTGAGATTCCTGACAAGGCATTCGATCAGCTTTTCAAGTTCTTTGATCAATACCAGTGGCACCTCGACGATCGTCCGCTGCGGAACGACAACGAGATCAACCCAGATGTCCTCGGTTGTATTTTTGAGAAATACATCAACCAGAAGCAGATGGGTGCCTACTACACTAAAGAGGACATCACGGACTACATCAGCAAAAATGCCATCATTCCATGCCTTTTTGACAAGGCGCGAAAAGCGTGCAAAATCGCCTTTGAAGGCGACGCATCCGTCTGGCACCTCCTACAAGAAGATCCTGACCGCTATATCTACGATGCTGTCAAAAAAGGTGTTGAATTCGATCTGCCAGAGGAAATTGCTGTGGGAATTGGCGATGTCTCCAAACGTACCGATTGTTGGAACACACTCGCGTCCGATGAATATGCCTTGCCAACAGAGATTTGGCGAGAGGTCGTCGCACGGCGACAACGTTATGAAACTGTCCGAGCGAAACTCAAAAACGGAGAGGTCCGTGACATCAACGATCTGATTACCTACAATCTCAATATCCGCCAATTCGCGCAGGATGTCATCGAGAATTGTGAGGGGCCCGAACTGCTCCGCGCCTTCTGGAAAGCCATCACACAGGTGACAATCCTCGACCCCACCTGTGGTTCCGGGGCGTTCCTATTTGCCGCACTGAATATCCTCGAACCGCTCTATGAGGTATGTCTTGATCGGATGCAAGTCTTCTTGGACGAGATAGAAATGATTTCTGAATCACACCCTTCTCGTAAATATAACGACTTCCGCAATATCCTTGAGGACATCAAGCAGCACCCGAATCACCGTTACTTCATCCTCAAATCCATCATTATCAACAACCTCTACGGCGTAGACATCATGGACGAGGCAATTGAGATTTGCAAACTGCGCCTCTTCCTTAAAATGGTAGCGCAACTTGAGGACGTGAGACGGATTGAGCCGCTACCAGACATCGACTTTAACATTCAGGCAGGGAATACCCTCGTCGGTTATACTTCCTACGATGAGGTGAAGGAAGCAGTCACCGGTAAATTTGACTTCGACGATAGCATGAAGCGCATTGAAGAAAAGGTTGAAGATGTTGAGTGGCTGTCTTTCCTGTTTCGGGAGCAGCAGACGGAATTAGGTGGTGATGTGCACCTAGCAGACAAACAAGCGTTACAGGATAAACTCAGGGCGTTAGAAAACGAACTCAACGAATACCTTGCTGGCGAATATAGTGTGCCCCCCCCCCACTTTACAAACGATAAGCAGAATAAATCTCAACTCGGCGGATACCAATGCTGCTTATCAAGCATGGCTTTCTTCACATAAGCCGTTCCACTGGTTCATTGCGTTTTACGGGATCCTGAAGGACGGTGGCTTTGATGTGATTATTGGCAATCCGCCGTACCTTGAATTAAGACAGGTCGATTATTTACCTCCAAATAGCCTATCCAGCTACGAAACCAAAGCAATCCATGCAATGTGCATAGATCGCAGTGCCCAACTTTTAAGTCAACATGGTTGCATGAGCATGATTGTTCCTTTAGCATTAGTTTCCACACAACGAATGCAGACCATACAAACCATTTTAGAAGAAAGTCGTAATGTTTGGTATGCCAACTATTCATGGCGTCCTGCTAAACTGTTTGATATGGTAAACCTTCTACTAACTATTTTCATTGCAACTCCTTCAAGGCAAGATAGGACTTTTTCTACAAACTGTCAGAAATGGTCTTCCGATAATCGAGATTCCCTAATGTATAATATTGGTTATGTGGAAATACCACGCCATAGAACAGCAACTTGGGCACCAAAGTTGGGAATGGAAATTGAAACCGATTTACTTGAGAAATGTACCGCAGTCAAAACTGTTTTAAGGTTATTCATGGCGCAAAGTAAACATCGAGTTTATCACCGCGTAGCAGGTGGATTATATTGGAAAGTGTTCACAGATTTCCAACCGGCGTTTAGGGTTAATGGTAAATCAGGGAACTCTACGGCTGAGCGGGCGTTTAGTGTTGAAACTTCTGAAATATTGAGACCTGTCATTGCGGTTTTGAGTAGTGATTTATTCTGGTGGTGGTACACGATTACGACGGACTGCCGAAATCTTTCTGCATCTGATATTAAGAATTTTCCAATCCCTAAGTCTGCTCTTTATGATTCTCAACTCGCTGAACTCGGAAAAGTGTATTTGGAGGATCTACAATGTAATAGCATAATGCAAGTTCGCGTTCAAAAGCGGACTGGACGCACTGAAACGCAGTTATTCAAGATTCAAAAATCTAAACACATCATAGATGAAATCGACCATGTGCTTGCGAAACACTACGGCTTCACAGATGAGGAATTAGACTTCATCATCAACTACGACATCAAATATCGGATGGGCTTGGGGAAGTGAGGCAGTGAACCGAACGCAAAAATGCAATGCATTTGACTTTTCTTCCGCGATGTGGTATACTTAATATTTGTTGACGTTGAAACACGGTTCGGAAGGTTTTCACTCTGCCTGGCACTATTTAGTCGAACTTCCTGAGAATACTGTAATGTCAACACAATCGAGCAAAATCGGAAAATAGGAACACAGATTTTTATACGTTTCCTTGGATTATCTATATTCAAGCGTGGAACATAAATTCTAAAATGCATGCGAGGAGAAATAGCTGTGGCACTACATTACGAAAATTTGGATGAAAGCACGCGTTCATTCATGTTAAGTGAAGTTGATTCAGACTTATCTAATGGGAATCTCTATATGAGCCCACGCCTTAATGGACTCGGAGAGCGGAATTATGTTTCTCTTCTTAAAGAGGCTATAAAGCACTATAATGACACTTGGCTTGCCCAACAATTACGCAGTCAAGGTTATATGAAAGATTACGAGCAACGTAGAAAGCGGGGTGGTGGTTTCACGAATGCTAAGGTTCCTGTAAACGCTCCCGACACTCTTAGTGAAGGGGAGTTTAATCGATATTATGTAAGAGGTTTATGTATTCGTGCGATAGAGGAGGGCGTAAATCAAGTTGAGGTGTATCGTGGAAAATCCGTGAGTCAACCTCGCCCCGAATCCGAAGCTTTGTTAGGGAGAAAGTTATCGGTTGAGGCACTACTAGAAGATTTGAGAAAATCTAAAGGCGTTGAGCCTGCTCTCGGTTTACCACCCGGACCAAATTCGGGATTAACGGTTCGTATGGTTAAGTTAGGAAAGTAACCGATTAGATAACTAATCGAGTTGGTGATTAGGTAAATGATTTTATATTTAATGTGTTCACAATCGGTCATATTTTCCCATCTATTACGGACTGCATAGTTACAAATTTGACTTCATCACCAACTACGACATTAAATATCGTAATTCGGGAAATTGACAAGGAAAATTGAACGCATCTCGCAAATCGTAAAACATAGAGAAGGCAATGGATACTTTAATCCGTAAAAAAATTATCTTGCACTTATTAGATTGTACTCTCAACCCTGCCAACGAAATTACTAATGAGATTGGTGAGTCGTTGGTAGCTATAGAGGAGCAACTTGCAGCACTTGTCTCAGAAAATATTTGCGAAAAAATAAGCAATGATAAGATTGACCACTATGTTGTCAAAAAAGACATCGAGACTTTTGCACAATTAGCCCAAGAATTTTTATCGGATAAAGAGGAATATAAGGAGCAGGCAGAGCAGTTTATTACTTCTCAGTATTACTTTGCCAGAATTGACTTTGAGTTAGTTGATTATATTCTTAGCCGTTTTTATCTTAATTCAATATATCAAGCTGATGAGGAGAAAGAGGGGATTCGTAGAATATTACACGTGTCCCCTTCAGCTCTGCTGTTCGCTTTGCACAATGACACGGACAAGTTTCGTGAATCGTGGGCACATTGGAATCAGTTAAATCCTACGGATGCAACTCTTGATTGGTTTACTCACATACTTCGTTCAGATTTCGGTTCCCGATTATCAGAAGGACTTATTGCTGATATGAGCGTTTCCGCTTACGGTATTCTTTATGCTAAACTCCAAATTCGGGTGGCGGTACAAAGGACTCAAGTGAGCTTGGCAACTTTGCATGGCAGATATATTGATGCAATGACAGGAGGGAATTTTTCCTTATCCAGGGCAGCAGAGGATCTACGTGCCGGACAATTGGTTTCGTATATTGATCCAATGAATATCTGTTATGATGGTATGGCGTTTCTTCATCTTGACGAATTCCAAGCTGCCCTTGAGAATTTTGATAAAGCACTTGGCGCGGTGCAAGATCCAGTTCAGAAAGCGATTATATTAAACGGCAAGGGTGTAACTTTTCTCCGGCTTAAGCAATATCAAAAAGCAATTGAATATTTTGAGGTAGGTATCAAGTTGGATTCAGAAGGTAAACTTTCCGAGTTACGTGAAAATAAACGGTTAGCTGAGGAACACCTAATTCATGCAACTGATAGGGCAAAATTAACCGAACCAACCCAAGTTGATTTTATTCAGGGGCAATCTGTTCCTTTTGAGGAAACACGCCTCTATGAATTTAAGGAAGTCAAGGGCAGAAATCCAGTTGGTTCAATTACAAATACCGCTGATGAATACGCTGTCGCCTTTCTCAATAGTGAAGGCGGACGTATTTTCTGGGGAATAAGGGATGATAGAATCACGGTAGGTGTAACTCTTGATGAACAACAAAGAGATAAGGTCCGCCGTAAAGTATCAGAAAAGCTTTGGGGTATACGTCCTCCGATTAGTGATGAAGATTGGGATATTGAATTTCATAATGTTTACGATTTACAAGGAAGCACTGCAGAAGATTTATGGGTAGTTGAACTTGTAATTTCACCGCAACAGGAAAAAGAGATCTTTTACACTAACAGCGGGGAACTCTTTGTCAAGACCCCAGGAGGTAAGCAAGATTATTGGGCCCACAGGTAACAGAGTTTATCCGTAGTCGTTTTCAGAATGATACAGAAACGGACTAAACTGGTTGAGAAATCATGCTTCCCACTCACCAAAAGTTTGACGACAGGAGATTTAGCGCGCTTCGCATTATCTTGTTTATCCTAAAATCCTGAAAATTTTGATTCAGACAATTATGCTCTGGGATTGGCTCCGCCCTCCGTCAAAACGTCGAACAATCCCGCGCCTACCCTCCGTTGATTGCTAATTCATCTGGAGGGTCTACGCGAAACATTTCGTTAAATATAATTTTTCATTTCGTGTTTTCACGGAGAGAGGACATATTGCGTTCCACGAACCCACGGACCATCTGCTCTCAGAAAAGTCTCCGTGAATCGGACTGAAAACCTATCACAGAAAACATCTTCCTTCAGTAGACTGAAGAACGTTGTTCTCTTCCTATCCTGAAAATCCTATAATCTTGAAAATCCTGATTCAGACAGTATAAACCGAAGCCTTCCTCCCACCTCTGAAATTTCAGAGTAAACTTCTGAGAAACCTCCTGAAAAAACCACTGAGAATCCAGTCCCAGTATGGGTTCACGGACTTTTCCTGAAACCTATTATTTTTCCATTTACTCTGAATACTCTGAAACGCGCACTATTTCCTTTACGGGACTGCTGTGTAATACGGTTGCACGTATTCCCAACTTCTGTTAAAATTGTAGGTGAAGGAGTTTTAAACAGTCTATGAAAACTATACAACAAAAAAACACAACGAACAAAAAACAGAAGCAACGCCTCGCTTTTCCCGTCTATGATGAAGAGGACATCCTTAACGTGGACGCGGTCATAGTTACGCCCCCACCGCGTCAATCTGGCACAATACGGGTTAAGTTAATATACAAGGGACGCAGTAAACCGATGCCCGTTGAAAATCCTGGGGAAGAATAGGTAAAGGAGACGAAAATGAAATTAATCATGACTTTGATCGTAGCACTTCTGCTGTTTACCACGTCAGCGTTCGGTGAACTCACTCAAGCAGACATTGATAAGATCCGATTAATTGTCAAGGCAGAAATTGAAGCATCCGAGACCCGGATAAAAAAATACGTTGACGCATCCGAGACACGGATGAAGGATCATATCTCTAACGAAATTAAAACCGTCAACATCACAATCGCAGAAATGGACAAACGTCTGAACCAGATTTTTATGTTGGTTATCGCTTTGGTAGCTTTCATTGCCGTGGTCATCGGGATACCTCAGATCCTTGTCGCACTACAACGAAGAGATGTCCGCGCACAGGACGAAAAAATTGAGGCACAGCAACAATAGATCGAAACACTGCAAAAGGAAATGGAAGCGTATAGGCAAGACCGCATTGTCGGACCCTAAAAAACTATGGAAACCGCTGTTATCAAACAACGCATTGCACAAGGCGAAAACGCCACCACCGAAGAAAGGAATACATAGAGATTAATCATGTCTCAGTCCGAATCGCCTATGAGGAACTAAAAGATCTAACAAATAAAGGATTATTACATGTAGTAGGCAAGGGACGAGGGACTAAGTACGTACAAAAGGTAAACGATTAGGTAAACGATTAGGTAAGCGATTAGGTAAGCGATTAATTGCGTGATTAACTACGCGAACGTAAGCAGTAGGACCTACATGAAGGATACTAACAGTAAGTGACGCAGGCAATCCAACACATCACACAAAAAGACACGAATTATCCAACAGGATTGAGGCAGTATTTAAAAACGGAGACACCCGAAACGATCTGGGCACGCGGGAGTGTTGACCTGTTACCTGGGCAAAACGCCACCTTGAACGGAGACCTCTGGGCACTTTTCTGCTCCAGTAAATGCCCGGGAGAGATTATCCTGAAAGCGCATGACTTGGCACAAGAATTTAGAGAAGCAGGTATCCCAACGATAGGCGGGTATCACTCTCCAGTTGAGCAGGAGTGCCTACGCGTTTTACTGCGTGGCTCACAGCCGATTCTCATAAGTCCGGCACGGAGCATCGAAAAGATGAGACTGAAATCGGCGTGGAAGGATGCGTTATCTGAAAAGCGTCTATTAATCCTATCTATTTTTGGGAGTCGCCATCAGCGATCGACAGCGGCATTGGCGCACCAACGCAACCTCTTTGTTGCGGCACTTGCGGACAAAATCTGTATTGCCCACGCTGCAGAGGATAGTAAGATTTTGGAATTTGCGCAGATAGTGTTGGCGTGGGGCAAACCCGTTTTTACCTTTGAAACACCAGCAAACGATTCACTTTTTCAACTTGGGGCGCGATGGATTGAAACGTCCCTATCGGAATTCCCTCCAACAGAAGGCCTAAATGACCCTACAGAAAATAGATGAGATAACTTTGACAATAATGTTGCATCGTGATACAATAGAGTTAAGATTTTAAATAGAAAGTCGGGAGCGCATGGAAACGAAAAATAATATTACATTAACATTTGGGCAAATTGTTGCGGGGAGTATCGTCGGGCTGGTAGGTGGCTGGATTTGCCTGCTGATATTTGAGAAACTTATTTGGCAGTTACTACTTGGGAATCGAGTCGACCACGGCTTCTGGGTCGGTTTATTTCTCCTTATCTCACTGAGTGTCACATACGGGGTTGTGATTGTAGGGGCAAGCACGGGGATCCGTTTTGTGAGTCAAAAATTTGGCACCGATATTCCGCTAAAACCACTTTGTTCGGGGGCATTTTTGGGACCCCCTGCTGTCGTCGGTTTGCTGGCACTGCTTAACGTTCCGTGGGAAATATTTGGCAGACCAAATCTAATCTTGGCATTGCTCCTTCCCGTTCTTAAAACACTTGCGTATATTATCTCATTACCGATGCGTGGATGGGTATACCTCGGTTTGCCAGTCGAAATCTGGTACATTCTTGCTGTTCCTATCGGTGCAATATTAGGATACAGGTTAACACGTGTAGAAAACACGGAAATGCACGTAGAGCAGGCTTAAATTCAGGAGAGGCATCTTTAATGAACAATTGCGAAAATCCAAGCGTGCACGCTGGAGGTTTCACCCATCAAAATGCAATACGATGATAAACCAAAGGACGAATGTGGTGTGTTCGGCGTTTTCGGTCATCCAAAAGCGGTAGAGTTGACGTATTTAGGGTTACGCGCCCTTCAGCATCGAGGTCAGGAAAGTAGCGGTATTGTCGCATCGGATGGTGAGAAGTTCACATACCACCACGGTATGGGGCTCGTTCATTCTGTCTTCACCCCTGAGGCTTTAGCGGGACTGAAAGGGCATATCGCTATCGGACATAACCGGTATTCAACAGCAGGGGAAAGCACGCTTGAAAACGCGCAACCTTTGGTTCGGAACTACAAGCAAGGTCCCCTTGCACTTGGGCATAATGGTAATCTCGTCAATGCGCCGCAAGTTCGGAATCATTTAGAGAATGCCGGTTCCATCTTTAGCACGAGTTTGGATACTGAAGTCATTTTCCACTTGATAGCGCACTCGCGGAAGCAGGCGTTGGAATATAGAATTATTGACGCGCTGCGAAGTATTGAGGGTGCGTATTCATTTGTATGTATGGATAAAAACACACTCATAGGTGCCCGCGATGCCCACGGATTTCGACCGCTCTGGCTCGGTAAACTCGGTGAGGCGTACGTGTTAACTTCGGAGACGTGTGCCTTTGATGTAATTGAGGCGGAACCGATACGTGAGGTGGAACCGGGGGAATTAGTATTCACACGCTCCACACATCGGGGTGTCGAGTCATTTCGTTTTCATCAAAAACAGTCACAATTATCACAATGCATCTTTGAATATATCTATTTGGCGCGACCCGATAGTATGATGTTTGGGCAGAGTGTGAACAACACGCGCCGCGAATTCGGCAGGCAGCTCGCCCGCGAACACCCCGTCAAAGCAGATGTTGTGATCCCAGTGCCTGATTCTGCAACAATCGCCGCTCTCGGATACGCCGAGGAATCTGGCATCCCCTTCGATTTAGGATTGTCTCGGAACACTTTTGTCGGGCGTTCTTTCATGAATCCGACGCAGGATATCCGGGAATTGATGGTGAAAGTGAAATTGAACCCAGTGCGTGACGTGCTGCGCGGCAAACGGGTTGTACTTGTAGATGACTCGATTATGCGAGGGACAAACAGCAGGAAACTCATCAAAATCGTTCGGCAAGGCGGCGCGACAGCTGTCCATCTCCGAATTGCGTCCCCTCCGAATAAATTCGCATGCTTCTATGGTGTAGACACACCAACCCGTGGTGAGTTAATTGCGAGTTCACATACAATTGAGGAAATCCGCAAATACATCCGTGCTGACAGTCTGGGGTACCTGAGTATTGAAGGACTGCTCCAATCAGTGAAAACACCCCAGGATTTTTGTACGACCTGTTTCGATGGAAAATATCCGATTCCATTTGTGGAAGAATCCTCACAACAACTCCCCTTAATCGTAGATTAAATCTGGTCTTAATATGGACTTGGAAGTGAGCCTCACAAGGGAAATTTTTATGCAGTATAGACAACGTGGCAAACCGAAAAAACCGAGTCCGATAGGTACAGCGCAAGGGCGACATACGCTTATCTCCCTACTTGGGTGTGCAATTCTCGGCATGGTTTTGAGCAGAATTCTACCGTTCTTGATTGCGAAGTTGAGACCGAACATGAGAGCAGACGAGGCGGAAGAGATTGGTGTTCTCGTAGCTTTAGGCATAAGTGGTATCGTGTTAGTTGTGAGTCTCTTAAAACCAAAGAGAAGTATTTCACCTCTTCGTAGACAATTATTAAAGGAACAAGAAAAATCAGATGGCAGATAAAAAGCCTTCGACGTACGCCGATGCTGGCGTTTCATTTGAAGCGGAATCCGAGGCAATATCACGGCTTAAACGCCTTGTTCGAACCACCTATCGACCTGAAGTGCTCAGTGATGTCGGTAGTTTCGGCGGGCTTTTTGCACTCAAAACCTATCAAGAACCGATTCTTGTTTCCAGTACGGATAGCGTTGGCACAAAACTAAAGGTCGCCTTTAAAGTCGGGCGACACGACACGGTCGGTTTCGATATTGTCGCACACTGCGGCAACGACATTGTCGTGCAGGGAGCAGAACCCCTCTTTTTTTTAGATTACATCGGTATTAGTAAGGTAGCACCTGCGGTAATTGAAGATATCGTAACAGGACTCGCGTCGGGATGTCGAGAGATTGGTTGTGCCTTAATCGGTGGTGAAATCGCGGAGTTGTCAGATATTTATACACTCGGTGAATACGACTTGGTGGGGACGATTGTGGGTGCTGTTGAAAAAACCGACGTGATTACCGGAGAGAGGATTACGCCGGGAGATCAACTCATCGGTTTAGGGGCTGCGGGTTTACATACGAACGGCTTTACATTAGCTCGGCATATTCTGTTTGACAGATGCGGTTACGACGTAGACACCTATCTGCCTGAACTCTCTAAAACAGTCGGCGAAGCATTGCTTGCCTGCCACAAAAGTTACGTGAATTCTATTCTATCCCTTCGTAAAGTATGCGACATTAAAGGGCTTGCCCATATCACCGGAGGCGGTCTACCAGCAAATGTCGCGCGAATTCTCCCAGATGGATGTACTGCTTATATTCGGAACGGCACATGGGAGATTCTACCTATTTTCTCGTTTTTGCAGGCGAAAGGGGACGTTGAAGCGGCAGAAATGTACAGAGTTTTCAATATGGGGGTTGGGATGGTAGTGATAGTCGCGCCTGATGCCGTTGATGTTGCTTTGGAGTCTCTTGAAGCGTCTGGAGAATCCACTTATCGCATTGGTGAAGTCATCGCCGGAGAAAAGGGGGTACACGGTGTCCCTTCCTGATACAGACTCGCAGAATGCCCCCACTTTTTTAGATGAAGCGGCCCTGCAAGAACTGATAGACTTGCTTGACGAAACGCATCCACAAGTAGCGTTGGCAGCATTCCAAAGTGTTGACGATAACGATGCGGCAGTGTTTTTAGTTATGTGTACGCACTTGAAAAGTGAATCCACGGGGGATGCGCTCGCCGCGCATGCGGGAAAACTTTTTGCGCAACTACCTTTTGACAAACAGGTGAGTATTGCTGAGAAGGTGACGATGACAGAAACAGTTGCGTCCGAACACGCGCGGCAAATTTGGAATGAACAGATCACTCGGATTAAGGAAGCAATCCAAAAAACCGCCTTCTTGGGTGAAGGCACAGCGAATCTGGCAAAATTGTTATCATATCTGGATATAACGGAACAGAATGAATTGCTGGAAGCGTTAGGCGAGAAGCGACCTGGAGTGGTGGATAGCGTCTCTGAACGACTGCTTACGTTTGAGGACTTAGAGAATCTCGAGGATGAAGCGATCAGAACAATCTTACAAGTGCTGGACAAACCGACCTTAGCCCTTGCCCTACACAACGCTCCGGCTGCCGTACACGACCGATTCTTTGAAAATATGTCGGCATCACAGGCAGAAGCCATTGAAGCGGAAGCCGCTCAATTGACCTTTGAACAGACGCAAATAGCCGACACAGCACGCTATTCGGTTGTGAACTTAGTTCGTAACTTCGCGGCAAAAGGCTTGCTAAAAATGGGCTTTTAATTGATGGGATCTTAGTCTGTGTTCTGTAGGATCGGGGTACCCAACCTCTACGCGTTCCGCGCAGATTCTCGGTCACGCGATACGGATTTTTGATGTGGCGTATTGCTCCAGGGCAGTCCCAAGGACTGCCTTTAGACTTTTAAGATAGATAACCCACTACTTGTCTTTAAGCGTAAAAGAGTAAGGGATCTCAACCTCAAGGCTGATCGGGTTACCCCCTTTTGTGGCAGGACGGAAAGTTGTTTTCTTCAACGCTGCAATCGCCGCTTCCTCAAACCCAAACCCAATATCTGTTTTCGCTACAATATCCGTCGGAATACCCTTCTCATCAATAGTTGCCTGTAGGAGGACCTCGCCTTCCTTTCCGGCTTTCTTGGCACTTTCTGGATATTTGGGTTCCACCTTGAACTTGTATTGTGGCCTAACGACGCCGGGTTCGCTCTCAAAATTAACGCCACCTAACCCAAGGGCGTCATCGGGAGCGGGCGTTTCAAATTTGTCCATCAGGGTTGGTGCCTCACGCTCTATCTCAAATCCCGGTGCCGTCGTTTGGGGTTCCACCGTCGTTGTGGGCTGTACAAAGTCACGTTGGGTATCTATAAGTCTTGGTCCCTCATCAGAGCCAGGTGTTGTGAGGTCCCCTGCAGTGTCAAGACCCTGATGGATGGCAAACGCATCATTCGATAGTGGCTGGTCAGTGATAGTCGTCACCGGTCGTTGGATAACGAGTTTTTGCTGGGTCTGTTTTGTCTGATTAAATTTCGGTGCTTCCCTGCGTATGAACCGACGTTTGGTTTTTGCATCTTCTGTGACAATACTCACATCAAACGTCTCTTGTTCAAGTTCAATCCGATCGGCGATATAGAAGATACCGATGATAATCGCTATAAGGCCATGAAACACCATTGCGACTGCAAACGCGGCGGAACTCCGTCCAACGTGCATTTGTGTGATAGGATGCTTCGGTATATTCGTTTGTGCCGTAAAAATGCTGTGCTGCTGGCTGGCATCCAGTGAAACCTTTTTCAATGCGACAAGACGCTTCGGCTTTTTACGCTCTGCCCGGCGCTGCTGCATCTGACTGAGCATACCAGAAGTTCTACTATTCATCTGTGTTTCCTCCTACGAAAAAAAGAGGGATAGTCTTGGTCTCAGCATACTGCTCGTTCGTGTTTCCTATATTAAGAAGTCAACTAAAGTAAGTTTTACAAAGAATACCTAATGATTATTCCCAATTCATGAACCTATTTTACGGTAGGCATACTTTAATTGTAACACATTTTCGGTTTTGTGTCAATTTTTGTATGAAGGCAGTCTCGTTTCTCGGATTATGGGTTCCACCAGTATGTTACCTTCCCAACCACCGTCGAATCCAATAGACGCGATCGAGTGGTGCCGTTCGTATCATACGTTTGATTGAAAACGAAGTAGAAATCGCTGCCTGGGCGATAGATATAATTGATGAGGAAGTTGGTGGATACAACATTCGTATCGGCGTTCCATTGTGCAAATAGTTTTGCAAAGAGTCCCGTAGTGAAGGAATAGTCAATTCTACCTCTAAAAAGATTCACGTAAACAGGACGCGGGTTGCCATCAGTGAAATACGCTGTGGGTAGGTTAACCACCTGATTAAGTTGATACTGAGCACTCACACTAAGATGACCGTTCGGTTTAACCGTGGTTTGTATGTACCCCCTGCGCACTTCGCCATTGTAGAAATCTTCAAGACCACCACCGATTGTTGTACTGATCGGACGGCTATCACTACTGGAGACCCGTAAATGATACGAAGTGGACTGGTAGTCGCCTATCGGAATCTCCACGCCATCTCTGAACTCAAAAATATCATTTAGATGTTCAAAGGTGCGCCTCCCGTTGAAAAGGATATAATCTCCAGAATCAAATTCAAACCAGTTCGTGTAAGAAATGTCCCACTCTTCCAATTCGTTGTCGTGGTTGAGAAGATAGTTAACCTCTGGACCTGTCCAAATTTGTCGGATTCCGAATCTTTGGGGCATCGGTACCCATCGCATTTCACCGCGGAATTGCCGAATGCCGGTACGTCTGACATATCCGACTGCGGGGTTGAAATCCTCATCAATGTCGGTATATGAACCCTCTACACGAAAACGATTGCTTCGCCAATTGGAACCGATATACCATGCATTATTTCGTCCAGAGGCATCCGGTGCAAACGTGCGAGACCACAACCCTCGCACATCTATACTGTCGTTGGGTCGGTATTCAAAGTCGAAACCGCCAGCGCGATTGTAGTCGCCAATTTCGTCTTTATTGACAGCAATCATGCCAATGCGGGAACCCGAGGCGATGTCTTTCGTGATTCGCATTACAGAATAATTGGTGCGCGGGATGTCAAGTGGATCATCTTCCGTATCAGCATCGTGGAATTCATCCGTCAAAACATTGAGGAACCCTACGCCGTAAGAACCGATCTTGCCACTCGTTTTTCCACCGAAGATAATCGGAATCGCGTTTCCTTCGGCAAGTCCAATGCGGCGGCTATAGAAAAGGAGCATCGGTGGCGGTCGACGAAAACTGGTCCGTGGTATCCCGAAATCGAAAAGTCCGGCACCTTCCAAAAAGAAGGGACGCTTTTCAGGGAAAAAGAGACTAAATCGGGTCAGGTTCACCTGTTCTTCATCGGCTTCAACCTGCGCGAAGTCCGTGTTGTAGGTGATGTCTGCGGTCAGATTAGAGGTAATACCGTATTTGGCATCAAAGCCAATTTTGAATTTCCCTTCTGTTTCAAGTCCTGCGTCATCTTCATTGATTTGGGTCACGCCCGGAAGGATGTATGGAAGCACTTCTAAGTTCCGAGAGGGGGCAATACCTGAAAGTCCGACGAGGTTGCCCAAGTTAGAAGTTCGGTATTTCGCTCTGCCGCCATAGGACGCTGGAACGGGGACCCATATCATCTCTTCTTGATTTCGGGCGAGTTCGCGACCGGTGTTCATACCCCATACTATCTGATCGCTCTGCTTGAAACGAAGTTGACTAAATGGAATACTCAGTTCGGAAGTCCAATAAGTGTCGTTGATTTTAGACTTGCATTCGACGACAGCGTCCCAATCCGAATTAAACGTGTCACCGCTGTTGGTTACGGCTCTGTCCTGTATCGCACCGAGGGCGTTCATACGGAAGAAAAAGCCGCTCCGTTTGTCGTTATATGTATCTAATATCAGGAACACGGTGTCGTTGTCGTGCAAATCGCGGGAATCACGACGCATCTCGTTCGCAACCAACTTTGATATCTCTGTATCGAAACACGTAAAACCGAAATAGATGTTCTCGTTATCGTAAAGGATCCTAACTTCCATTGATTCAGAACCGATCTCGCCTTCATACGGTTCAATTTGCACAAACTCGCTGATTGGTTCGGCGTGTTTCCAATCCTCTTCCGTTAAATCACCATCAATCTCAATACTCTGGTAGGTGCGATATGCCTTAACTTGGTGATCGTGGGATTCGGCGTGAGCGTTGGTGACAACGGCGTGCAACAGCGTAATAAGGGTTAGGGAAACTATGATCCATCGGGATTTCAGCGAAAGTGAAGAAGGTAGATAGTCGTCCAAAAACATTGCCTCCTTTCGAGAAAGAGATGTGATTAATATACAACCCAAGGTGTTACTTAGGTTTAGACAGACATACACCGTTTTTGATTGCAAATATAAAGAATTTTCTCTAATTCTGGTGTGCTGCGGTGCCCCGCCTCTCTAATTCTTGTTTTCTATAAGGTGGTAACTTGAAGGTTAATTAATATTATAGACGCAAAAGGAAGCAAAGTGGAGTAAATAAAATTTAAATTTGGATGGGTTTATCAAAAGTCCAACGTTATCGCCAGAAATGGGATAATTGGTAATTGCGAAATAGGTTCCTCTTTTGTGAAATTCCGACTGTATCGAACTTCAAGTATATTGTTGCGGTTGTAAACGTTCCATATCTCAAGGACAAACCCTAATTCCCAACCGTGATCTTCTAAATCACCGAACAGTTGGAAGTGGAGGCTGAGGTCTAACCGGTGATACGGCGGTTTACGCTTCCATTCTCCGTAGAGCGGTTGCCATTTTTTCTCTTTCGTCCGAAAGTTCGTAAAGGGAGTACGGCCTACTAAAGGGGCATAGAGGACGCCGCTCTGGTATTGCCACTTTGCATTTATATCTAACGATTCGATGAGAGGGATTGAGA
This sequence comes from Candidatus Poribacteria bacterium, assembly GCA_965232545.1. Lineage (GTDB taxonomy): Bacteria > Poribacteria > WGA-4E > WGA-4E > WGA-3G > WGA-3G. Next base: position 2,738,926 of record OZ246979.1, on the reverse strand, counting down.
GGAGTAGTCCCTGAGGCGCGCTGTAATTCGTTGCCAAAGTTAGAACATGCGGACTATTGTAAGTATAAAACCGATGGAATTTTTCAGGAAAATCGCGGCGTTTGGAAACGGTGTAAGCGTATGCCATCCACCCGTTAAAGGTATCGGAAATTTTGTGTTCAAAAGAAACTTCAAACCCGCGCACAAATCCTTCCTGACCGTTCTGATACTGTCTCTCATCCTGATTGTAGGTGATGAGGTCGCGGAGTGTTTTATAATAACCAGCGATATTCACTTCCGTACCGAAAGGTAACATCTGACTCAACTCAAGAACGTAATGCGTTGCGAGACTTTGTTCGAGGGATGCATTTGGTGTTACACCCAGCAGAAACTGGTCTAATCTCGGATTTTGCGCATAACGTCCATAACTGAAATTCAGGGATGCATCTTGCCATGGAAGACTATAATGGAGTTGGGCACGTGGTTGGAGGGATAGGTTATCCGTGAGATTAAAGTAACTCGCTCGCATTCCGAGAGTGCCGAAAACGTTAGAAGCGAAGAGATTCTGCCGAGCCTGGAGATACCCTTCTAAACGATGGAGATTTCGGGTCTCCGTGACATTGACTTTTTTCTGTTTGTGCCAAATTCGGAATTCATAATCAGGATCTCCCTCTTCAACTCGGCGCGCACCGTGACTGATAACCGTTGACGGGGTACTTGAAAGCAAGTAGCCGAATTCTACAGCCTCATCGGTATTCTCCGGGGATGTGGTATAAGTGAAATCGTGTCGGAGTGCGTAGACAGAAGCAGCCGTCCGGTAGTAATACTCTTCACCAAAAGCGATTTCATTTTCTGTAAACGAACGCGTGAATGATAGAATAGACCTGAACTGAGGCAATAACCGGGAATAAAAGTGAATCCCTTGGACATCAAAAGGGTTTTCGGAACTTAAGGGACCGTGGAGATCACTGTCGTGAACTTCATCTGATCCCAATCGGAATTCGGATGCGTCATACGCTGTGACAGCGTTAAGTACCATTCCGTGGGTGTCATTGAGTTTATAAACTCCTTTTAGTTGATAACTCCAAAAACGGGGCACTTCTCGAACCAGGTCCTCAAGTTCCACTAATCTCGATGCCAATTCAAAAAATGGTTCCAGATAACTGTGTCTGCCGAAAGCGTACCAATAGCCTTGCCCGGGTAACACGCTGTTTTCTAAAAATTCTTGATCAGTGCTCGCCGGTTTCTCATCTGTTTCGTTGGCTTTTTCTAAAAATTCTTGGTCGGTACTCGCTGGTGTTTTGCTCGTTTTGTTTGCATCTCTACCGTATATCTGAGCATCGCCGAGAAGTATATCCTTGGAAAGATGGAAAATAGACGGTTTTTTGTCGGGTCCGTTTGGAGGGACCTTGGCTTCGGGGCTCTCTTGAAAGGATAAAGCACCGCTGAGAAAGCCTTCGGAATAGATAAAACTCGGTTTTAGCATTCCATCCAGCCACCCTAAAGACTCCAGTTTCTGTGGGCGGGAATGTATATCAATCACTGCCTGTGAATCCGCGCCAAACTCAGCACCAAATCCGCCCGGATACACATCTATTTTCCCGATGGTCTCAGAACTCACCACCGAGACAATCCCGAGGAGATGATACGGGTATCCTAACGGCAATCGATCGAAGTAGTAGAGATTATCTCCCGGCGCGCCACCCCTTACAGAGAGTGCCCCAAAGAAATCGTTAACTGTACCAATGCTCGGAAGGCGGGCTATTCCGCGAATTGGATCGCCAACACTGCCCGGCGCGCGCCTGAGCAAGTCTCCACTCAACGTCCGTTTGGGTTTTATTTCCAAGCGTGTTGTTTCAACTGTTATCTCATCTAAAGTAACAACGGATTGTGAGGTTTCATCCTTGCGTGTTGTTTCAACTGTTATCTCATCTAAAGTAACAACGGATTGTGAGGTTTCATCCTTTGCAGCATCTGACTCGGCGGTATCATCCGCATCAGTCTGTCCGAAGGCATTCAAGGGTAGTATGAGCATTAGAAGGATTAATATCCGTTTCAGGTTTTTGTCTCCTCGGCAAACGTCTAAAATTCCGCTGTAATCCCCAAATAAGGAATGATGGGCAATTGATTGACATCTTCGCGCTTTGTGTAGTTCTCGCTATAGCTGTAATCGAGCAAATTCTGTCGGTTATATGCATTTAGGAGTTCAAAGAAGGTGCCGAGTTTCCACCCTTTAAATTGGAAGGTTTTACTGACGCGTAGATCGAGTCTGTGATACGGAGGTAACCGATCAGAGTTAGTTTCGGCATAAATGGGGACGTAAATGGGTTCTCCATTTCTCGGATCAAGTCGGATTATTGCGTCTTCAACAGGCGTATATGGATTTCCAGTCCGGTACTGCCACTTCGCGCCAATCTCCCATGTAGGGGTCAGATTGTAACTCGCGGCGAGCGTGGCGACATGTGTCTGATCAAACGAATAGGGGCGATAAGGTTCGTCAGGGCGGTCGCGGCGCTTAGAGAGGGCATACGCGTAGGAAACCCAACCAAAGAGTCTGTCGCCGCCCCGATGTCGTAGAAAAATCTCGGTGCCTTGTGCGTAACCGACCCCTTGATTCAGATAACCCGCTTCTTCGTCAACGGTTACTAAGTCGGCGAGGTTTTTGTAATAGGCCGCCATTTTGATTTCTGTATCTGGTGAAAGTGGCCGTTTAAGTTCAAGGATATAATGACTTGCCTCACTTGATTTCAAGGCGGGGTTACCAATACTCGGGGAGAGTTGCGCAGGTATCGGGGTCTGATTGTAAATCCCATAGGCGAATTGGAGTTCAGAACTGTTGGGAAGTTCCACGAGTACACTGCCACGCGGCTGGACAGAAAGTTGATCAATACGATTGAAGTAATCGAACCTCAACCCAAATACGACTGACAAAAACGGTAGCAGTGTGTATCGGTCTTGCAGATAGGCTTCGACGCGATACCCGCGTACATACTCGTCCAAGGATACTTTTTCCTCGAACCGGATGTCAAAGTCATCCTCACCTTCATCCGGAATCCGAGTAAAGGTGCCAGTAACCCGTCCGGGTTCAAATCCGAGGATTAACCCAGACTCGAGGCGGTGCTGCGCGTTTAACTCATAAGTGAGATCTTCGCGAAGCACATAGTCTGGTGCATCAATCTCAAGTGAAAGTGATGGACCGAAATTGACATCAAATAGAAATTTTGAACGGGTCAGCGATAGATAGGAGGTCAACCGTTCTGTCAGAAAGGATCGGAGATGGATGCCTGCGCCCTCAAAACCACTTTCAAAACTCACATTTCCTTGAAAATCTTCGTCTACATTTTCGCCGTCTAACTTCAGGGCAAACCGATCACCAGAAGCAAAGACATTAAAAAAGAGTTGGTGCTTTTCATTGAAGTCATAGCCCGATTTTAGTTGGTAATCCCAGAAACGCGGGAAGGCAGTGATTGCCCCGGTATTAAATGACAGGGATCCGATGAAGAGATCAATGTAACTTCTGCGTCCTGCGGCATACCAGTAGCCCTTTTCGCCGACTTTGCCTTGAAGCAATCCCTCTGAAAAGAGAAGATTGAGGTTAAATTTTCCGCGTAAATTTGCTGGACTGCTGTCCTGTGAGTAGATGTCAATTACGGCTTGAGAATCTACACCGTACTCGGCACCGTAGCCGCCTGCATAGACATCAATTCGATCAATAATTTCGGAACTCAAGGACGAGACGATCCCGCCAAAGTGGTATGGGTAACCAACAGGCACTCGGTCGAAATAGTAGAGGTTATCTTCATCGGAGCCACCGCGGATATAGAGAGCACCACTAAAATCGTTTGCGACACCGATGCCGGGAATCGCTGGAAGGGCGCGAAGCGCATCACCGGCTGTACCGGGCAGGCGCGTAATTTCCCGCGCTTGAAGGCTTTTTTTACTGACAGTCTTGGGGACACTTTCACCGGTTACCTCGACACCTTCAAGACGATACTGCGATGTTTTGACGTAGATTTCAGGTGCCAGCGTCTCTTCTGTCGTAACAACAATCGAGGTGCGTTGCGACAACTCCGTATCAGGCACTGTGGTAATTAAAGTATAGGTTCCGGCGGGAATAGCACTAAAAATGAACTTTCCATTTTCATCAGTTTTCTGACGTGTGTCGATGTCAACGATGAAAACTTCTGCGCCTGCTAATGGCTCTTTCGTACTGTTGTCATAAACAGTCCCCTGAATTGTTCCTGTCTGGGAAAAGGCAAATGTGGGAATCCAAAATACCATTAGTAGGCAAAAAAGAGTCTTCATGAAAATTGGCAACTCCTATCCTTGTGAGAAAATTGTCTGCGATGTATTCAACGTGAGTCCAAATTTAAAAGTTTACAGCGCGCGAGCAGGAGGTTCGGTTGCTTCCATACATTAAAAGTAAAGAAGGAGAAAACAGAACGTGCGAACGCTATGTAGGTTGTCCCTTGCACCGTGCTTGAGTGTTTTTTGATGTTCTTATGCGGAATTTGCGTTGTTCTATAAAAGTATACAATTTTCTTTTCAGATATGCCAAAGAAATGTGGAATTTTTATGGTAAAATCTGCAATTATTTGGACAGTGCAGCGCGAGGTAAGATAGGGCTGCCATCCTCTAAAATCTTCGCATATTTTTGGATTTTGCTGTGGGAGTTTGGAAAGATGAGCCTCTCACCCTAAATGCTCATGAAAGGCGGGCAGCGTTGCCCGCCCTTCGTGTTTTTATGTTAGCGCGCGACCGCGTCAGAACCGAGGTTTTCCTGAATCCACGAGCGAAGTGGCACATCCTTTTCACCGGGGGATGTAAAGCCGTGTCCACCTGTGCTTTTACCCAAAATCTGTTGGCGAATTGGATCAGAGCATTCCATGTAATGTTCTACCGTCATGTCATCGCGTGGCTGCAGCCAGCGGTAACTGTAGCCATAAAACAGGACTTTCCGAGTGAGGTCAGAGGTATTCCGTCCTGCGGAATGCCAGATCCTGCGATCGAAAAAGACAGCCGTACCCGGTTTGGCAAATACAGGTCTCGCGCCCTCCGGATCCGCCGCAGAGTCATCAGGCATTTCTAACGTATTCGATTTCTGGCTACCCGGCACTACGGAGAAATTACCGCGTCCCGGCACAGATGTATCGGTGAGGAAAAATGCTACTTTCAACGATACACGAGGTCGCGGGTCTCCCTCCAATTCAAAATTGAGTCTACCACTATCCTGGTGCCAACCGAGGCGTTGGGATTTGTCGCGCTCTTCGGGTGGCAGCGGCGGTAGCACAATCAGATGTGAATGGTAGAGTTTGATGTTCCATCCCAAAATTCCCCAAACCTTCGGAAATGTCGTGTGCCAGTCAAGCAGTTCGATAAAGCTATCGTCTCTGCCGACAAAATCGAGGAGGTTGAAACGCGCATCGGACGGGAGCTCATTTTTGCCCAGATGCTCAGCCCCGACTCGGTCTACAGCGGCGATCAACTTATCAACCATCTCCTGTGGGATGGCATCCTCAACCACAAAGAAACCGTTGTCTTCAAATTGCTGTTTTTCTGTTTCGGTCAAACAGTGTTCCAAACATAGCGGGTTCATTATTCTCCCCTTGTAGAAGCGACTTAAGGTCGCAATGCTTGAGTTTGCTAAATTTTACACTGAATTCAAATTTCGGTCAATGTGCATTTTAAGGTCCACTTGCATCGTTGTTGCAAACTGCCGTTTTGTAGAGGTGTTGCCGTTTGTCTTTGTGTGTTGGAACCCGTAGTCCGTAATGAAATGGAGGACGGATAGGGAGGACGCACACAAGAGTTCAAACGTCCTTGATTACTCCGCAAGGTAAAATTAAATATCAGACGCCACTTGCTTTGATCGCTTTACTGCACGCCACCTCCGCCAGAAATTCACACTCGCACTGAAAAGAAATCCAATACCGACGACCCCTACGGTGATACCACCCAACACCAGTTCAGGATTTACCACAATACTATAAACCCCTCCACCGATGAGCAGAACAGCAATGAGCGTATCTTTGAGGCTGTTCTTTTCTGTCCGTTTTTGAAGGAGACGCAGGTTACTTAACTTCCGTTGCTTTACATAGTCAGCGAGTGGTTCCACAGGGACATGCACCGATTCGATTTGTTCGGGGGGTGCCTCGCGTACACAGCGAAAACCAATATTTCCGGCGGCATAGTCTGGCGGCGCATGTAAGCGATTGGCACACCGAAAATAGCGTTCCGCTGTGCCATCACGCACTTCTAACCATGACCCGCCACGCAAGGCTTTCTGTTTATCATCTGTTCCCTGTTTAAGCGGTTTTGGATCAGGATATGGTTGATACCAATCAGCAGTCCATTCCCAAACATTTCCTGCCGCGTCACCGACCCCGTAAGGGCTTACTGTGACGGGACGAATGCCTACAGGAGTGAGGGACGTCGTCAAAATCTGTAAGGTTTCCGCGGGGATTTCTGTAGATTCAGATTCATCAGGAACGAAGACATTACCCCACGGATAGATCCGTCCATCGGGACCGCGGCAGGCTTTCTCCCATTCTGCCTCTGTCGGTAGTTGTTTGCCTGCCCATTGTGCATACGCGGCACTATCATGCCAACTTACATGAACGACTGGGAGGTTTGCCTCTTCAGGTGCGAAGTCGCCGTTCTTCCAATGTGGCGGGAATGGATGCTTCGTTTCCTGTACGAAAGCGGCGTACTCGGCGTTTGTTACTGGGTACTCGTCTATGAGATATGCTCCCAAAAAACGGATGTGCATCGGTGCTTCATCAAGTTTAGCATGCTCCGAATTGGCTAAGGCAGTCCCGTAGAACGCTTCAATATCGGTACCCATGATGAACGCGCCCTGTGGAATGAGTACAATGTTGGCAGGTTTAACTTCCTGACGCATTTATATTAAAATTCCACGCCGCTGTGGCATATTTGGTTTCAGACAAAGTTTCTGCCTGCGCTCGCTCCATCATTGACAGTGCTCCTGCATTAAACGCAATTCCGATTTCAAATGTTTCACAGGCAGCTTGGATGAGCGCGTCTCTTGTTATAAAATGTCCACCTACATTGATAGCAGTTGACTTTTCGCGGATACTCTGTTGGACCGCTGGATCCTTTGACACGTGATCGAGAATAGAAGCAGGTGGCATATCTAACGAAATATATCCCTGAAACAGTATCCCGTCTCGGTTCCGTCTCACAGAAACACCCGCTAACTTCTTGTCGTCAGACATAACGTCATGATAAGCAGGATTTGTCAAGCAGATATTTGGAGCGGGTTCGGAGGAATCGGGGCACGCAGCGTAGCACTGCGCAGGGACACCGAGTTTTTGAAGAGCCTTCACAAGAGATTGTCCGATGCATCGATACGCGTCGGAAATACCTATTTCTGCGGCAGCCCGTGGGAGAATCAGCGTATACGTCAATTCCCATCCATGCACGACAGTCCCACCACCGGTCATCCGTTTCACCAATTCGATGCCGTTTGCACAGCACGCCTCCACATCGACTTCTGAAGCAATATCTTGAAAGTAGCCGAAACTGAAAGCAGGGGACGACCATTCATAAAACCGCAGCGTCGGGTTCGGTTGTTCCTTCTGCGAGAGCAGAATCGCCTCGTCAATCGCCATATTCATCGCGGCGGGATTTGCCCCCATATTCAGGAGTCTGCCGATCGCTTCCATGATTAGGATAATGCCACACGGCACACCGCAGTTGTGTGCGCATCGCAATACCAGAAATACCCATCCCAGTAAGTCATTCCATGGGGTTCAGGATGTGGTTCCGGTATCTCGATTTTGTTGAGGTGGCTGCCATCTTCTGGATTGAGATGGAAGATTGCGCGATGGTTCGTCTCAACACACCAGAGATCATCACCTATCCATGCGATCCCGTGGGGTCGATCGCCGGGGGCAGGGAGCGTGTGAATCACTTTGAAACCGTCTTCAACATCGACTTGATAGATGGTGGCAGATGGCGGGACCGCTAGCCAGAGTTTATTGTCGCGCCATTCTAAGCCGTGTGCGCCGGTTTGACCTGCACCGGGTGTTTCATAAGAAGCGAGCGTTTTGCCGTTTTCTGGATCGGTTGAGAGGATTTCACAACTATAAGTGGACGCGAGCCAGAGCGTATCGCCTGTATCTGTAACGCCGCTCCCTCTATCGGAGCCGGTGGCGAGTGTCTTTTTCACATCGCCATCATAAGAGACGAGATGTACTTCGTTGGTCTGTTGGTCGAGGATCCAGAGTCCTTCTTCGGTGGCTTGCATTCCGTTAGGTTGGGGTCCTGGGGAGTCAAAAACTTTTTCGATTGTCGGCATGAGAAACCTCCGTATAAAACGTACATTGCTTGGGGTTGCATTGTATACAGTTTCGGGAAGGATGTCAAGGATTTTTTGGCGGGATTTATTGATTGGAATCTTCTAATTCACGCGCGTAATCAAGGCAGGCGTGAATTTGCATCGCTTTGAGATCTGGGAATTCAGTTATGATTTCGTCTGTTGTATGCCCTGCTGCCAAGTATCCGAGGAGAAGGCTTACCGGAATTCTTGTCCCTTTGATGCGCGGTTTACCGCGCAATATATCAGGTGTGCTAACAATGTGGTCTCTCCAACGAATTGCCATGTATATTCCCTCCAATATAGAAATCATGTCAATCTTCTTCACAATTATAGCGTCTTTGAGAGGGCTTGTCAATGTTTTCCCAAGTCATTCAGTTTTAGGTTGTCAGTTAGAGGTACGCCCTGAATATCCTATCGTTCACGCGTTTTTTATTGGCAATGCCATCAAATTAATGCTATAATCCGTAGGTTGTGTTTACATTTGAAAAGGTATTGACATTTGGTAGAGATTTTAGTATCCTTTTTTTATGGAAACTCAAAATGCCGTTGACTCCCAAGAACTGCCAGTGCAGTTGAGTGATGCTGCTTGGAATAGCATCTTACCGTTCCTCAAAGACTGCCGAAACGTCTATGTTGGAAACCCAGAAACGTGCAGGCACTTTCTCTCTGCTGTGCTTTGGATCGCAAAAGAAGGCGCGACGTGGCGCGCTTTACCGAAGGTCTATGGTAATTGGAATGCGATCTATCGTCGATTCAGTAGATGGTGCGATGTGGGTGTTTTTCAAGCACTCCATGAACAGTTTCATGATGCTGGCGACATCTCAGGGATCCTCATTGATTCGACGATCGTGCGGGCACATGCCTCGGCAGCAGGGGCCCCGAAAAAAAAGGAGGACAAGAGGCACAGGCACTCGGACGAACGCGAGGCGGATTTACGACGAAACTGAATCTGTCTCTCAGCGATGCCTGTATCCCGTTGCGTTTTATTTTGATAGCGGGACACCGCAATGATATTACACAAGCTCCTGCGCTAATTGAAGGGTATTCCTATGAATATGTCATAGGTGATAAAGCTTACGACTCGGATGCGTTTATAGCAGAGATCACGTCTGAGGCTGCGATTGCGGTGATCCCGCCTCGCAAAGGGCGGACGGAACCCCGTGAGTATGATAAAGAATTGTATAAACGCCGCAACTTGATAGAGCGTTTCTTTGGGTGGTTGAAACAGTATCGTCGGGTCGCGACGCGCTACGATAAATTAAGTGTTCGGTACCTCGGATTCGTCTATTTCGCAGCAATACTCGTAACCACTCACAAAATGTAAACACAACCTAGGACTTACGCAGTTGACCCGTTTTCGTGCGGTCTTTGGTTCGTAGTAGCGCAATTCATTGCGCTTTCTTCGGGAATATCCCCTCAATTTTGGCATGAAAGCCAATTTTGCGTAAGTCCTGATAAATTCGCATTTCAGAGATTTTGAAACGCTATGAGGTTTCCGAATGTCCCTGGTGCAATTCATTGCGCTACTGCGAACCGGTTTTTTGCTAATGAAAAACGGTTATGCAGAAATGGTATTATTTTGCATCTGTGGTATAAATGGGTTGTTAAAAAATGACTCATCATAGGAAATTTTTAAACCATTGCAAATAGCCTTATATAAACTCATCAAGTCTTCAGTCTTGCCATTATTTGATTTGTAAATCTTTAAGGCTTTTAAAACAGGATTAGATATTCATGTGGACGGTTTCCTCACCACAAGGCGATGAATCGCCTTACTACGAACCTGAATTTTGCCAATCCCATCCTTTTCCATAATCCCGTACAGGATACGTTCGCCAGAGATCCCGCAGCCATTCAATCCCGAAATGTTTTTCATACCAATGTAAACTTGAACAGGTCCAATCCTTTGGTTTTTGCACGTAGTTATGCTTTGTCGGATTGTAGTGGATATAGTTCAGGGTTGTGTAATAATGTCTTTCACTGCGAATCTGTCGATCACTGAAACGATACCAAACTTGCCGTCCAGATAGTTCGTCACGACGATTCAATTCACGTGCCGTGCGGGCATGAACCCGACGTAAGGGCTGACTGATAACCGAAAGCGGTTGACACTTAATCAATAGATGATAATGATTTGATAATACAACCCAGCCGCCAATTGAGATGTTGGGGATTTGGAGTTCTTTTCGCAACTCGCCCAGTATCCATGTTCGTTCTTCGTTGGTCTGGAAGTACCGCTTATGTTCATAAGTGGCGGTAGTAATCAAAAACCAACCTTCGGTATCGTGTAGGTGCGGTGGTGCGTGCGGTGGGAAACCATGCGATTGTCGCTGCTGCAGGATTTCAGTTTTCTCTTCAGGTGTTAGTCCCCGATAGCGGTACATATTCCAATCTCTTCCTGTTCGTAGTAGCGCAATTTATTGCGCTTTAGCACGATGAATAAGTTGCTTTCATGGCGGTACATATTCCAATCTCTTCCTGTTCGTAGTAGCGCAATTCATTGCGCTTTAGCACGCTGACGAAGTTGCCTTCATAGCGGTACATATTCGCATCTTCTCCTGTTCGTAGTAGCGCAATTCATTGCGCTGTAACACAGGTGATAAAGGGTCTCCTTACGACGAACTTAAAATAACTGACCTTTAAAACTCGACTAATGTTCTCGTCTTGCGTAACCGGTCCGGAGATTGTTGATGAACCGCGTCAACTACACATCTACCTTCCACAAAGCGCAATGAATTGCGCTACTACGAACCACGTTTTTTCTAAGATACAGGCGTATTTTGATCGATCCAAAACTTCATGCGTCAACTACAGGATGGTTAATTTTTCGTGAGGCGAATTGGAGACAAGCAACAATGTCTTCGTATTCCAGCAATGGCATTTCGTCAAGAATTTCTTGAAAAGAGAGTCCAGCAGCCAGCAAATCTAAGACATCTGTTACCCGAATCCGCATCCCTCGAATGCAGGGGTGTCCACCACACTGTTCTGGATTAAAAGTTATTCTGTCCATGCTCTGTACCTTCCTTTTTTGTTAATCACAGCATATCTATTGAGAGAATTTTAACCGAATATAATGTTATTATATGCGTTTTTATGTATTTTTATGTATTTTTATACGTTTTTATGCTATAATTATGCATATTTTTGATATGTTTCGCAATAATATGAGGTTTTTTTGAGGAATCCCTATGCCCTCACTCGATTTCAAAGGTAAACAATTTATATACGGACACCACCTTACCCTTCCCATCCGCACCCTGCAAATAGATGCAGATAAATCCCTGACTGGCGACAACGATCCATCCTTAAATGATAATCTCATCATTCACAGTGACAACCTACACGCCCTGAAAGCACTTCTCCCAAAATACGCTGACAAAATCAAGTGTATCTACATTGATCCTCCGTATAATACCGGCAACGAAGGTTGGGTCTATAATGACAATGTTAACAGCCCGATGATGCAAACGTGGCTGGAGAAACATAGTCCGATTGATAATGAAGACTTAGAACGTCATGATAAGTGGTTATGTATGATGTGGCCTCGACTCCATTTATTGCATGAATTGCTGTCCGATGATGGCGTAATTTTTGTCTCTATTGATGATAATGAAGTACACAATTTACGTTTGCTAATGGATGAGGTTTTTGGTGAAGAGAATTTTGTGGCGAACCTTATCTGGCGAAAAAAAGCGGGAGGCGGACAGGACACTGAATACTATGCACGTGAACATGAGTATATTTTGTGCTATCGGAAAAGTGATGTCTACACTATCAAATTCAGGACTTCACTAAGAACTGAGTCTGAATTTCCTAAAGTCAAAAACGGCCGGAAGTGTAAATTTTTAAAATTGGAAAAATGGGGATCTAATGCCTATCGAGAAGACAGACCAACGATGTTTTATTCAATCCAGGCACCAGACGGAACTGATTTTTTCCCAAGAGCCCCAGATGGGAGAGATGGAAATTGGCGAACACGCCCAACGGTTTTGGACCAAGATCATATCCATTGGGAAAAGAGAAAGGAACGTTGGACTCCCTACGAAGTTATCTATTTTGATGAAATGAGAAATAAAGATAAGGTGGTCAAGGAACGGACTATCTATTACGACTTGGCAACAACGACTGATGCTACTAATGAACAGAAAGCGATCTTTGGCGAAAAAGTTTTAGATACTAGCAAGCCTCTTGATTTAATCAAAAGGCTTGTTTTACTGTCAACAACTTCTGATTCACTGATTCTTGACTCTTTTGCTGGCACCGGGACTACTGCCCACGCTGTCCTCGCACTCAATAAGGAAGATGGTGGTAACCGAAAGTTTATCCTCATGGAATGTGAAGACTATGCCGATACTATTACCGCTGAACGCGTCCGACGCGTCATCAACGGCATTGAAAATGCCAAAGATGAGACACTGCGAGAGGGGCTTGGCGGTTCCTTCACCTACTGCACGCTCGGCGAACCGATTGACGAGGAAGGCATGCTCACCGGTGAAACACTTCCTACCTACGAGGCTTTAGCCGACTATATCGCTTATACTGCCACGGGCAATGCGCTAACTTCCATCGCAGAGCAGGAAGATTACTGTTTTGGTGAAACCGATGCCTTCCGTTTCTATCTCATCTATGAACCGACATTGGAATTTTTGGAGAGCAATAAATCCGCGTTAGATGGAGCGCGTGCCGAGCAGATCGCCAAAGCGTGCAAGGAAACAGGTAAAAAGGCTTATGTCTATGCGCCTCAAAAATTCATCAGTCAGAAGGAGTTGACAGACATGGGGATCACTTTCTGCCAGTTGCCCTATAACATCCATCGTATTGCGGATATGTGAGAGTGGTTTCGTAGCGTAAACTTCCAGTTTGCGTCCTTGCAGGCATAATCTAAATGAAGTTTCAGAAAATAACTCGGTAATTGACGGGCAATGAATTGTCCTACTACAAGCAGGCTGTTCGTAGTAGTGCGATTTATCGCACGTAAGGAGCACAGAACGGATGGTCCAAACCTATACTGCTGTCATCCAACGAGACGAAGGTTGGTGGATCGGTTGGATACAAGAAATTCCCGGTGTGAATGGTCAAGAACGGACTAAGGACGAATTACTTGAAACGCTGCAAGTCACGCTTCGCGAAACGATAGAATACAATCGCAAAGAGGCAATTCGCCGAACAGAGGGTGAGTCTTTTGAAGAAATTATAATCACGCTATGAAGCGGGGTGGTTAGGAGGAAAACACCCTATCAAAAACAGCCCACCTACCGGGTCTGGAGGCTTATGAAATGGAACTCAAAGACTATCAACAACAGGCATTAGATACATTGGACCGCTATCTGGAGGCACTCAAGGAGGCGCGCCAGAAAGCCGATGAATGGGCGGACCTATTATCATCAAAAGAGATTTCGGAGACTTTGGGTGAGACTGCTCTTGCAGTCACCAGAGATGTAGAGAATTATCCACATCAAGCATGGGAAAGTTTACGAAAAGCCGCAGTGTTACCGGGCGTTACAGATGCGCAAGGACAGAACCTAATTCCAGAACACATTCCGCGTGAGAGTACCTCTGGTGAACCGATTCCGCATGTCTGTCTGAAGGTCCCGACAGGTGGCGGGAAGACCCTGTTAGGTGTGGAGGCGGTGCGTCACTTGAAACTCGGCACTGGATTTGTGCTCTGGCTGGTGCCAACCAAAGCCATCTATACGCAAACGTGGGACGCTTTTCGCAATAAAGAGCATCCGTATCGACAAACTCTGGAGCGTGCTTCCGGAGGGCGCGTCAAACTGCTCCAAAAAGACGATAGATTTACAAAGCAGGATATTGAGAACCATCTCTGTGTGATGCTCCTCATGCTGCCCGCCGCGAATCGGAACCGAAACAAGGAATTCCTCAAGATTTTCCGTGATAGTAGCGGCTATGCATCGTTTTTTCCGGTTGAGGATGACATGCGGGAGCATCAAGCACTCTCAGAAAAACATCCCGACCTTGAAACGGCAGGAGATGATGAGGCTGCACAACCTCGGCTTGCCAGAAACCCCAAAGACACGCTCATCAAACAGAGCCTTTTTAACGTCCTGAAACTACTCCGCCCAACTGTGATTTTAGATGAAGCGCACAAGGCTTACGGAAGTCCTGACATGGTTCGCAATAAAGGCTTTGTGGAATCGGTAAATCGGCTCAATCCTCGTTTTGTCTTGGAACTCTCCGCCACGCCGAAACTCGGCATCAGCAATATCCTCGTCAATGTCTCCGGTCTTGCACTCAAAGAAGAAGAGATGATAAAACTCCCGATTCAACTCCGAAATTTTCCGAATTCGGATTGGAGATATACGCTTGCGCAGACGAAGGAAGAACGCGATAGACTTGAAGAGGTAGCAAAACGATTTCAGCAAACGAAAGATCGCTATATCCGTCCCATCGCCGTGATTCGTGTGGATCGCACCGGCAAAAACCAGCGCGACGGTGTGAAGGTCCACGCCGAGGATGCTCGCGAAGAACTCATTGATGCATTGGGTGTACCAATGGAACAGATCAAGGTAAAATCGTCGGAGCAAGATGAACTCGCAGGAATAGACCTCATGAGTCCGTTCTGCCCTGTCCGCTATATCATCACGAAAGATGCCTTGAAGGAGGGATGGGATTGCCCGTTTGCTTATCTCCTTGCCCTTCTTGACAACACCACGGCGGCGACGGCGATGACGCAGCTCATCGGGAGAGTGATGCGCCAACCCTACGCCCGTGTCACGAACCATCCAGAACTGGATAGTTGTTATATCTTCTGTTACAATCAGAAAGTCAAATCGGCAGTCGCCAATGTCAAGAAAGGATTAGAGGCAGAAGGGTTAACAGGATTAGGCGACTTTGTTGAAGGGACAGGTGTAGAGCGTGTTCAACGAACTATTGGACGTAAACACGGATACCGTAATGTAGACATTTTTCTACCGCGTGTCCTTCATAAACAAGGACGAAACTGGCGAGAACTCAATTACGAACGTGACATTCTCAACGCAATTGACTGGCATCAACTCGGTCCGGTGGCACCTATCAATTTAGGCGAGGCGGCACAACTTCAGGAGATCCGTGCCACTATTCACCTCCAAGACGAAGCGGTAATTGATAAAAAGTTGCAAGCGAGTGCGGCACACAACTTGGAGGTAGCGTTTTTCGTTCGGCGACTCGGCGATGTGCTGCCGAATCCCTGGCACGCCGCACGCATCGTGAAAGCAACGCTTGCTGCCTACCGTGAAGAAGGTGTTGACGAAGAAACGTTGTATACACACCGTTTATACCTTTCGGAGTACCTGAAACATCGTTTGCACAGTCGCGTTGATAAACGCGCTGAGATCGTATTCAGAGAAAAGTTGGAAGCCGGAGAAATCCAGTTTAACCTCCAAGCAGATGATGCGTTAAACTATGAGATGGAAAAAACGCTTGTGGTCAGCCTTACGCCTGAAGCAAAACCGATGACACATCCGCACGGCGATCTGTTACAACAGAACCTTTTTGAAAAAGTATTTGAAGCAGAATTTAATAATCTGGAAACAGATTTCGCGCTCTACTTGGACAAACAGAACGCAATCCAATGGTGGCACCGCATTGCCGCGAAGCAAGGGTATTTCTTACAAGGGTGGCGACGCGACCGCGTCTACCCCGATTTTGTTGCCTGTCTTCAGCGGAGTCAAACGGGTCCACAGAGGCTTTGCATCTTTGAAGCCAAAGGGCAACACCTTGAAGGTAATAGTGATACCACCTATAAACAGAAACTTATTGAAACATTAGAAACAGCATATCGAAACGCCACACAACATGGTACGATGAATATCACCGCGCCTAATAACAATACGATGTCTTTCCGCATGCTATTTGAAGACTCATGGCGTGCGACGGTGAATGAGACAATAGCGGATGTTTATTAGAGTAGGTGTGCTCTGTGTGTTGTTTGGTTGTATGAAGGTATATTCACTCGGATGGGTTAAAAAAAGGAGAGTTCCCGACTATACCAAGGCGTACACACCGCGCCGGACCCTCACGATCTCGCCCGTTTCCACAAGATGGGTGAGTTCGTTTTTAATGGAACCCGGATTCCCCTGAATTGATTCAAGGATTTCAGATGTTGTTTTCTCCCCATCCAAGAGCAGTTCAAAAATCTGCACGTGAAATGGAATCCGCTCGATTTTACTGCCCCTCACCCTCATCAGGATACGATTCGCTTGCGACTTAGAAACTCCGAGCAAATATTCAACGCGTTCTCGACACCAAGAGGCATCTATGTCCGCGTATTCAGCCTCATACCCCTCGCGTATCCGAATCGTCTCTGGAAGTTCATCCAATTCGTCAGCGATTTCAAAGTCTTCCCAATCGAACAATTCCGTCTCTGGTGCCTCGGTGACAGTGGGTATCCGCAAAGCTGTATTGAGAATCAACGTTTTATCTGATACTTCATTGAATCCAGCGATATGGATAATTTGTGTCAGGGTGCCTACAGCATTCTGTTCGTAGAGTTCCTGTATCCGTTCATCTTCAAATTGATAAGGGTTCATTGTCAAGTTATAATTTAATGGCTCCGCTTGGTTTCCAAACAGTATTTTCGCTTGTTCCCAGATGAATTGTGGGGGCCAATAGGGTGTGCCAACGATCCAGACAACATCAGCAGCCTCAAAGATGGATCGTAGAGCGTTGATGCGGTTGTCGTAAACGTCAGCAGTTTCAAAAGTGGATCGCAAATCCTCAGAGTGTGCCGGGGTGTCTTTGATGAGGTTGTGGTAGCTAATAATGTTATCAAAAACATTTTTCAGCATCACCATTGTGCTTGTGCTCGAGATAACGACATGATTGCGATCTGGATGCCGCTTCATTTCTTGATGGATGCCGCGAAAAAATCGACTCGCAATTTCAGAAAGGCTAAACACGTCCCAATTAACCTCATAGTTTGCGATTGCATAGGAGATATGCGGCGCACTCCGCAACTGAAAAGCCTGATTCCCTGAAAGCGATGTTTTTTGCGATTCAACCCGCCTCACCGAAACAGTCTTTTCAGGAAACGCTTCTTTGAAATAATCTTCTGAGAATGCTGGCGATATGAACACAAGCTTCTGAATTGTTTGATGAATCCTTGGTGGTAACCAGAACCGCAAAATCCCGTCATCGACAAACATCGGCGCATCGATATCGCGCGTGTAACACGCAAAAAATGTCTTCAACTGATGCCATAACGTCCACTCCGGGTCGCGGTACACATTTGGAATCTTCGCTATGTTTTCTGGGGTCGATATATCCAACATCCCAGACTGGATCGCACTATCAGTATCTGTTGCAATCCTGCTACCCTCTTTATCTGTACAAGTGACCTGGCTCATCTGCTGAACAATGCTATTTTCTAACCCTTCAAACGCTTGAACAACAGTGCGAATTCGCTTAGCGATATCACCATGTTGACTGTCTGTAATTCGAATAGCGTTCAGCATTGTTTTCGCGAATTGACCCAACACCGCACCACTCCAATTAATGAGCCAGCCTTCAAGGATTTCGGAGGACAGATGATACTTTGAAAAGAGTTTCGTGAGTTGGGATTCGGAATCATTCATGATACAGGTCCGGTTGGGAACAATCAACGCATCTACAAACGCCGCATACCGTCGATCCAGAAAGGGATTCGGAATTTCTGATACAATGACCTGCTTCTCCTTGAGCGTCTCGAATTGAGAAAGATACCCGCGTTCTTGACACGCGTCATAAACGGGACAACTCGGGCAGATACTTTTATTTGGGTCACCGCCCTTCTGTTCCAATGCATCACATCTTTTGGCATCTTCGCAGAGGTTCTGATACGCAAAGGGGTTCTGCATCCGTTCAGCAATCGGTATCCACTGCGCCTGCCCCCAACGATAGTTTCTCGGTTTCCAACGTGCTACTGAAACACCCAATCCTTCATAATACCGTTCTGCCTCTTCGGCATCATGTGGGGTATTAGCGTTGATCCATATAGGTGCGGTATCAAGAAACGTGGCTTCGATTTCACGTTTTTTTTCACTGCTTATAGAACCCGTCACAAGCCCAAGAATACGTTCCTCGCCTTCAGAGAAGTTTCTCTCATCTGTCGCTGCATCGGGTTCCACTTTTTCAAGGAGCGGTCTTGGTCGTTTCATTCCGATCGGACTTACCTCACCGCGTCGTACCGCAAGAATATTTTCATTCACAACGTGCTCTGTTTCTAACGATTCTATGACACCGAAATCGTCGAAATTCTGTGTATCCACGAGCACTTCATCCGTCGTATCTAATTCCGATGTCGGGGCAGGTTCATGTAGTAACTCTCGTAGGACATCAAGAAACGCAAAAAGCACGTCTTTGGAAATGATAGGCGGGTCTAATAGGTTGCCCTTAAGAATCTCGTAGCGAGCATCCCAGCGAGTAAAGTCTTTATCCCCAATGATCCTAACATACACATCACGATCGTGATGGTGGTTTGTATCAGGTAGATGCTTATGAACATACTGTTTGGCATCCATAGTATTCGGATGAAGATAGTCCGGCACTCGACACGAAAACCGCAAACCTCCACCCTTAAGTAAGGTGAGTAGCGGATTCATAACGGCGTTGACGAGCGCGTCCACACATGCAACAACTGCATCAGGTGCGTCTCGGATCGCTCTGTAGGTGAATTCGATGTCGTGCCAGTTCGCGCCGTCGCGCGCAGATGGCGTTCCTGTGTAGACCTGAATGCCCCAGGACGAAAACCATCGTCTCGGTTCCCAGTTGGATGTACCTTGTCGTCTTAAAAAGCGAGTGCCGCCACAGTACACTGGACCCCGATCAAATTCCGGTGCCTGTCCAATCGGCATGAACGAAATATCTGCTTGTTCAAGGTCATGCAAAAGCAACGGATACTGACGCGCACAATAAACAATATAGTGGTAAGGGTAATCACCGTGCAATGTGGGTGAGACAATCGTCTCCCGTTGGTGCAACTCTTTTCCTCGTCGTTCATGGCACTGCTGGATGATGTCCTTTACAGATTCCATGTGAGGGGATCTCCATCAGAAAACGTAGGTTATTGGGTTTTCAGGAACCGTAAAAAAACGAGTTGAGAAAGTCGTGTGAAAATTGCGAACTTAACGCCGTTTGTGAGACGGTGAAGGAAAAGGATTTCGCTACCTTCCCTTTCTCGGGTCTGTTGCTCCAGATGGAGTAGGGACGTCACACGGTTGAAACCATTATACTGTGATAGACCCAAGCCTAAAGACTTGGGCTTCTGCAAAGTTGTTTTTCTTTACAGAAGCATTCGTGGCTTCAAACGACATTGCTTTTGTTTTGAGAATGTCAAAAACGAAAGTCTTATTATGCCTAAGCACAAGGGACACTATCCCAACCCCGCACCGAAGTGCCTTACGAACATTTTGATGTGTTATGAAAGGCTATTAACCTTTTACATTCTCGTGGGATACAACATGACTTGGATTTCCCGAACACATGTCAAGCATATTTTAGATATTTATGAGGTGTATGAGGCTTTTACGTAGTTGTCTGAATATCAAGCAATATACCAGTGCAACAACTCACAACCAATGCCGAATACACTCATATGAAACCACATTTTAGACTGAATGTCAAGGGAAAAATGAACGTTTTGGTCCTTTCCAAGAGGGCGGTGTCTACATCCCAAACCTAAAGGATTGGGATGTAGACACCGAAGTTAGATAAAAGCGATAAATTGTCAAATACATCTTTGTTAGATGTCTCAATATTGCTTTGCAAGCGTCCCCAAAAAGTGGTATAATTCCATCATAGTTTAATACACAATACTTTGGAGATTGCTTTTGAATATTGATACATTAAAAGGAAAAACGGTTGGTGCAGCTGTTTCGGGTGGCTTAGATAGTTGTACCATCACGAAATGGTTGGTCGATAACGGGGTCAAGGTCGTCTGTTTTACGGCGGACCTCGGACAACCTGACGAACAGGACGTTTCTGAAATTCAGGAACGGATGTTGGCATGCGGGGCTGAGGATGCTATTATTGTCGACGCGAAAGATGCCCTTGCGGAAGCAGGCATCCGCCTCGTCCAGGGTCAAGCCATGTATGAAGGTGGGTATTGGAATACGACTGGCATTGCAAGACATGTCACCGTGAAAGCACTCCTGCCAGAGATGGAAAAACGCGGCATTGCTATCTTAACGCACGGCGCAACCGGTAGAGGCAACGATCAGGTGCGGTTTCAACTCGCTACCAATATGCTCAATCCACACTTTGCTGTCTATGCACCCTGGCGAGACCCGAACTTCCTCAAAGTGTTCGGGGGCAGGAAAGAGATGATAGACTTCTGCCAAGCGCACAGCCTACCGATTACTGCTACACACGAAAAACCTTACTCAACCGACGCGAATCTGCTGGGACTTACACATGAAGCCGGACGGCTTGAGTCCCTGAAAACTCCGGCAAGTTTTATTACCCCGGGCATGGGTGTCCATCCAAAAGACGCTCCTGATGACGTGGAGCACTTTACGGTCACCTTTGCACGCGGGACACCTGTTGAGGTTAACGGGAGTCCCGTCACACCGCTTCAAAGTCTATTAGACGCAAATCATATCGGTGGACGCAATGGTGTCGGGATCGGCATTCACACCGTTGAAAACCGATTTGTCGGGATTAAAAGTCGTGGTGTTTATGAATCTCCGGGAATGGAATTGCTTGGCACGTGTTACGAGTTTCTGCTGCAGCTGATTTTAGACAGACGTGCTCGCCGACATTTTGATGACGTAGCCGTCACGATTGCGGAACAGATATATCAAGGGTACTGGTTTGATGCGGCGACACGAGCACTATTGGCTTCTATTGAACCGATCACTCACTTAGTGAGTGGTACCGTTACAGTTGCACTCTACAAAGGGAACGTCGCGTTCTATGCCACAGGCGGAGTACCGCATTCGCTCTATTCTGAAGAGACAGCGTCTATGGAGGCGATTGGCGATTTCGATCACGCCGATTCAGAAGGTTTCTTAGCAGTCCTTGGCGTAGGAGCACGGGCATCGGCTGTCGCGGGACAGACAGAGGAATAGACGTTTAAGGCACTTCAATCTTTGCGATAACTTGCGAAATGATACTTTCAACGTCACGTCCGTCCGCCTCTGCTTCGTAACTGATGATGACCCTGTGTCTTAGAACATCCATGCCGACTGCATGGATGTCTTCAGGGGTAACGTAACCGCGTTGAGAGAGAAATGCTCGCGCCCTCGCCGCAAAGGCAAGAAAAATGGTCGCACGCGGTGAGGCACCGTATTCAATTAACGTGCTGAGTTCATCTAACTGATACGCTTCCGGCGCGCGCGTCGCACACACCAAATCGACAATATAATTCTCTAACTGCTCTGCCATATAGATGTTTCTGACGACCTCTCGGAATCGGATAATATCTTCTGGGGAAATCACGGGTTGAATGGAAGATATCTCTTCGGTCGTCATTCGTCGGAGAATTTGCAATTCCTCTGAATGCGAAGGATAGTTAACCTTAATCTTTAGCATAAATCTATCCATCTGCGCTTCGGGAAGCGGATAGGTGCCCTCATGCTCAATCGGGTTTTGGGTCGCCAGAACGAGAAACGGATCGTCAAGTGGATAGGTCGTCCCGCCAATTGTTACTTGCCGTTCCTGCATCGCTTCAAGTAAGGCACTTTGCACTTTGGCAGGTGCACGATTTATCTCGTCTGCGAGGATAATGTTGGCGAAAATCGGTCCTTTTTTCGTGTAAAAATCACCCTTTTGTTGATCGTAGATGAGTGTACCAACGAGGTCAGCTGGGAGCAGGTCGGGTGTGAACTGCAGACGGCTAAAAGAAGCATCAATCGTCTGGGCAAGGGCACTCACAGCAGTCGTCTTTGCGAGTCCGGGTACGCCTTCAAGTAGAATATGCCCGTTGCAGAGCAACCCTATCACCAACCCCTCTAATAACGCCTTTTGCCCGACGATAACTTTTCCTGTCTCTGTGAGGATCTGCTGTATAAGCCCACTATCGGCTTGGATGCGGGCATTCATCGCTTCTAAATCGTAATTTTTCATTTTTTAATGG
Organism: Candidatus Poribacteria bacterium; assembly: GCA_965232545.1. Lineage (GTDB taxonomy): Bacteria > Poribacteria > WGA-4E > WGA-4E > WGA-3G > WGA-3G. The sequence continues at coordinate 2,716,553 of OZ246979.1, read as the reverse complement.
CTATCAGCCGTCAGATGTTTTGCTTAGATGTTTCCCCAGATTGCTACGCAACCCTTTCAGCCGTCGGTTAAGAGGTTCTCATTTAACAAAATCTCTTGTGCCTGATTGCTGATTACTGACTGCTGACTGCTTCTTTGCTGACTGCTATTTAAGTGAAAAAAGGTTGCGTTTCACCTTCCTGAAAGGACTGCTCAAGCCATGGATCCTCGGTTTTCTGACGGAATTCGATGACCTTTTGACGCATTTCGTTGGCTGTGTTTTGTAATTCTGGCACATCAATGAGATTTTGCGACTCCGCTGGGTCGTTCTGCATATCATACAAAGCCTCACGACCTTGCTGTAGAAAGTCGGTCCGTTGTCGCTCACCGAGTTGCTGAACGTTGTCGTTCCGCACCGCTGTCCATGAGATTGAACGGAACAGGTCGCTTGGGAGAGGGGTCTCCAGTTGGTATGCCAGATTACGGACGTATTTATACCGTCTACCGCGTAGCACGCGATATGGATAGTAGTTCGTCACCTCATGGAAACAGTGAGAAAAATACGTTTCCTCCCAGGCACCGTTGCCCGGATGTGGGTTATCGTCCTCCAAGACAGTGAGCAACGATCTACCCGGAAGTGCCTCTGTTCCATCGGGGTGTGCAACGCCACACCAATCCAACATTGTTGGACAGAAATCTACCCAATTAACGAGTGCCTGATTGTGGAAACCGCGTTTCTGTTGCGTCGGACTGGCAATAAGCAGTGGACAGTGATGTCCACTATCAAAACTGGATGCCTTCGCGCCCGGAAATGGCATCGCGTGATCGGTCGTAACAAAAACGAGGGTTTCATCTGCGCGCCCCGAAGCGTCAAGTGCCTCCAAAACCGCACCTACCACAGCATCCCAACGCGAAACGCTTTCGTAGTAATCAGCGAGGTCTTCGCGGACAGCGGGTATGTCTGGCAGGAAATTCGGTACAATGATTTCGTCTGGGGCATAAGGGCTCGGTTGAATGCCAGCATGTGTCCGGTCATTCCCAAATCCTTTGCCAGCACGGTGTGGATAACTACTGCCGATATGGAGGTAAAAGCGCGTATCTGCATTCTCGTTGAGAAATTGTGTGGCTTTCGCTGCTATGTCCGCAGGGCTTCGGGAATCGACTTTCGGTTCAAAATCGAAGGGATAGACACTTTCGGGTTCAACGTGTTTCTTCCCAATGCATGCGGTAGCAAATCCGTGTGCTTTTAGAATTTTCGGCACCGATTGCATATATTCGTGCGTGCGGAATCCGTGAATGCCGTGGCAGTGTCCGTATTGTCCGTGCGTATGGCTGTGTTGTCCCGTGAGAATACAGGCGCGACTCACGGCACACGAAGGACTTGTGCAGAATGCATGGTCAAACACGACCCCGCGTTCAGCAAATGCATCGATGTGCGGGGTTCGGATAACCTCATTTCCGTAGCATTTCGCGATGCGGCTCCAATCGTCGGCGATGACAAACATGACATTTTTATAGGAATTGTTCATAATTCTCCGTATATCCTGTGGGACGAGGACCCCTGTCTCGCCAGGTTCCGTAGGGTGCAGGGGTGCCTACACTATAATAAATTCGTTCAACGTAACTACTCGAAAAGTTGGGAGACAGGACAGGCAAATCCCGGCACGACATCCTCACCTGTGAGAGTGGCTTCGAGTGTGAGTAGCGCGATGTCGCTTTCAGAACGATAAACCGTCACCGTTTTAGAGCGGGGATCCAGAACCCAAACGAGGCGTGTGCCCGCATCCAGATAAGCGAACGCTTTGTCTACAACACGCCACTGAACGTCTGACGGCGAAACAACCTCAATCGCCAGATCGGGAGGGATTGGAAATCCGATGTTTTCATCTCCATCCAACCGCGGCGTTGAAACAAACGCCACATCTGGTTTCAGTCCACGTTCATCGACCTGAAACGTTGCCTCTACATGGACCTCCCCTAACTGATGCTCATCCACATGCCGATCCAAATGCCGGATGACGTTGACGCTAATCTTGCTATGTATTCTCGTGGGCGGAGACATCGGCACTAACTCTCCTTTAACGTATTCGTATCCATCTATATCGTTCTCAAGAAATTCCGCCAATGTCATGGAGATCTGTTCCGGTGCGAGACTCCCTTGCGCGAGTTCGTGGAGTTCTTGTTGTGTCATGTCTTTAATCCTTCTTTTGATGTTTATAGCGCATTTCTGATAAGAAGCATTGTAATATTTAAGATGCGGTTTGTCAAGTGGAAATCCTGACAAAAAAGCAGGGAGCCATAACAGCTCCCGGTGCCAATCTATACCTGACAAGTTGAATGTTTTATTTTCGGAAATTGTGAGTTGATGACGGATTTTTCTGCTATACCAAGCCCCCGCGTTTTCTTAAGAACCACTCGAACCCAAGTAGCGCGATAACCGCGCCGAAGATGAGAGGCATATCCCAGATATCGACATCCGTAATCTTTGAGGTTGCACTTTCGACAAGCGGAATCTGATTTACAAGTTGAGAGGCTTCTTCCAGGGTGTAGTACTTGCCTCCACTCCCTTCAGCAAGCGTTTTGAGAAGTGCGACGTTCAGCTCAGCATTACTAAACTCGGCGTAAGATGTTTTTGCCTCGAAAAGAGTCTGTTGTTCCCCCAAATTTTTGCCATCAAGGGTTCCAGTTGCGGTGATAGTGTATTCGCCGTAACGATTTGGAATAAAACGTGCTGTGTAGCGTCCATCTTTCCCGAGGATCTGTTCCAGTTTTAACTCTCTGCGTTTCCCCGCTTCATCAAGCACCACGGCTCGGATTTTCGCGTTGTTTGTCAACTGAAACTGTTGATCCGTGGCGGTGACCTCAATTACGACAGGTTCTTTCAAAGCGTAAGCCGTTTTTGCGATGTTGAGTGTAATATGCTCCTTCGGAGCAGTTGTCAACCACTTTGCAACCTGTCGCCAGAACCGTTCAGGAGTATCCTCTTGGTGCCAGAATCGTTGATCCCCATCTTCGTGAGAAGGTAGCATCTGCCAACGCCAGGAACTGTGCGGTGTAAATACCATTACGCGTCCGGCATTGTAATTATGCGTTGCGATAAGAATTCGATTACCGGATTCGTTCCGATCGGTTGGATGCTCTGCCAAAACAAGTGCTCCTGCTTTGGCGCGTTTCACTTTACTATACCCCTTCAACGCAGGTAATATCTGCCAGCGTTCCAAATTCTCGACAGGCATATCCGCCAGAGCCATCAAAGTTTCGACTTTCCCCTCCGGTGTGAGTTGCAATTTATAGTCCTTGTTTCTAATAGACTGCGAACTCGTGGTTGATCTACCCAGTCGCCTCGGTGCCAATGGAGGTTGCGCGGATCCAAGCTCCAATTCTACAGGGAGACATTGCGCAATCGGCGTGTTGATATAGGACCCCGAAAGTTCATGGTTACCTAAAGAACTGGAACCGCCCAGCATGAGCAGTCCACCGCCTCGGGTGCGTACAAACTCAACTGTATTTTCCAGTTGCGACAGTGTAAATTGGGATGCATCCACGTTGCCTAAAATGATGGCATCAAAGTCAAAGAGCGTCTCCTTATCGTCCGGATAAAGTTTAGAATCATTGAATGCCTCGGTGAGGGTGCCGCCGTATGTTGGACGTCCCTCAGTAGTGAAGCCTTTCAAAAACCGATCGGTCAATTGGATGTTCGGATCATTTTTCAAGGCACGCTTTATAAAGCCAAGTTCATAACGGGGTTTACCATCAACAAATAGGATTTTTACACGTTTGGTAGGTGCCACCTTGAGTAAGAATGTTTTCGCGTTGTTTTGTGGAACGGCTTCTGTTTCTCCCAACTCTGCATGTACTTCAAATTTTTGGGTGCCGGCTTCGCGAGGGGTAAATTTAAGCAGGACGCGTTCCGTCTTGGTATCAGAAACCGAGTCTGTTCCACCGAGTTGCGACATCCAAGAGGTACCTTCATCCATATCAACGGACTCGGTTTTCAGCACCCGTCCGTTGTTTGTTAGTTGGATGTTTACCTTCTTTCCCTTGAATCCTTTCCGTTGTAGTGTTGCCCATACCTCGACAGGAAAATCCTCTTCTGCGGTCCGAGGTACATCGACCTTGACAAGCTCCAGATCTGGGTTGCCCTCTTCCGCGCCAATGCCAACAGTATGGATCGGCAGTTTCCGTTCTCGGATTTGCATTGCGAACTTTGCAATATCAACACCACTTCTGTCTACACCATCGGTTAGCAGTACAGCACCCGAGAGTGGGATTCCCTGCAAGTCATCAAGTGCTTCGTTTAATGCCTGTGGGATATCCGTGCTTTCCCCTTCTGATTTAGTCAACGTCTCGCTCGGAACTCGTTTTGCCGTAGTGTCGAACGCGAAGAGTCTAACTTTGAATTTGGCGTTCAGTTCTTCAAGCAGTCCCTCTTCTTCCGAAAAGAGTAAGTCGTTGGCGCGGTGCAACCGCGTCGTTAAATCAGCAGAATCGGTAATCTGCATACTTTTGGACCGATCAACCATCACCAACAGGTAGGAATCATCAGGGTTTGTTTGATAAATTGTTAGAAAAGGTTTAAGGAGGCAGAAGGCAAGCAGGCAGAGTACAATCGCGCGAAGACAGATGAGAAAACCCCGAAAGACGCGTTGGATGCGTCCTTGAGTACTCCGATATGCCCATATTGTAGCGACGAAAAGCGCGACGAGTAGGACGGCTATCAGAAGCCCTGGTAATGGTACCCCAAACGAGAAATTTCCCTCTCGGAAAACGTCAATGGGGTACTTCATCATTTTTTCAAACATTTTTAACTATTGGGTCTTTGGACCGATTGAACTTACAAGCTAATCGGATTTCTGGTGAAACTGAACGATTACTGAAGATAACCACGTGCTTCTTCCGGTCCTAAAAGCCGCTCTCCTTATGTCCTAACAGATAGCAATCGTTCAAGTAGCGATTGTGGTAAGGACAATTTAAAGTCTTTACACAGGGAGTTTGATGCACTGACCTGTGTGTGCGGATTCGTGTAATGCGTCAATGACACGCATATTTCCAAGCGCGTCCGATATTGGTAAGTGCGTTGGGGTCCCGGTCTCCACCGCTCGACATAAATCCAAAATCTCAGCGGCATAAGGGTTCACACCATTAGCAACACGAATAGTTTCGCCATTTACTGTAAAGTGGGAGTCGCCTTCTGAGTTGCCCCAGGCACTTTGAACAAAGAGTGTTCCATCCGTTCCCGCGATCTCATAAGATTCACGCCATGTCCAACCGAAACTACAATCCAATTGCCCGGTCAGACCATCGCCAAAGTCTAAGGTTCCAATCAGTGTTTCCCAGACGTTATTAATCGCTTCAAACTTGCCGGTTGCCCATACGGACTGTGGTTCTCGCCCGACGAGATGACGGATGATGTTGATACAATAACAGCCTAAATCCATGACGGCACCACCACCGAGGTCGCCTCTTAATCGCCAATTTTGTCGGTCTGTGAGTCCTGTTGAAAAAGTAGAACGGGCATAGCGAACCTCTCCGATTGCTCCTTCCTCGATTTTCTGTTTCACGGCGAGCGTCAATGGATGGTGTCGATACATAAAGGCTTCCATTAATCGGATGTCGGCGTGCGCTGTAACTTGGATCATCTGTTCCAGTTGTGTGGTATTAACCGTAATCGGTTTCTCAACAAGGATACCTTTGACACCGCACCGCACTGCTTCCAAGACATTTTTCAGATGATTCGAGGGCCACGTTGCAACCACTAAGACATCCGGTTGCTGCTTTTCCAGCATCTGTCGGAGGTCGTTGTAGGTATTCTGGACGTTATACTCAGTAGCAAAACGTTTCAGCGGTTCAAGCTTCTCATCGCATGCCCCTACAATTTCAATTTCTGGTAGATTCCGCCACGCATTGCCGTGTGCGTTAGAGATACCACCGCACCCAACGATGGCGACACGATATTTCGACGAAGTTTGCGACATAACCAACTCCTTTGTAGGACAGGTCAGGAAGGTATCCTCACAAAATCTCTGAAATGGCGATAGGTCTGTTTTCTTGCGCAGACTGATTCGCTGCCAGCGATATTGCGAGTGTCTTGACTGCATCGCTATATGGACTCAAGATTGAAGAACCATCACCGTTACGTACCGCGTTCACGAAAATCTCGTCAATTGTTGGACTCGGTTCTGTTTTATCCACCCAGTCGCCATCTTCCTGTACCAAGACCCTTGATGGATTCCAATTCAATAACTCTCCCTCATACAATAGATCCAGGATATTCGCGTTCGACCAGTCCCCCGCGTAAGCCCAAGTCGCAGTCAGAGACCCGATGGCACCACTCGCAAACTGGAGAGAGACACTGTTGGCATCAGGACAATCTGTCTCTTTGAGAAACCGGTTCGCCTGCATGGCATAGACGGTTTCCACTTCTCCGCCCATGTAACGCATCATGTCGATGGTGTGTGTTGCTTGTTCGACGAGTTGACCGCCGGATCTGTCCATCTGTCGGAGCCATGCATTTGGGTCCCCATGTCCTGTGCTGCACCAGTACTTACCAACGACCATGTTAATCGTTCTATCCTGCAGGATCTGCTGCGTTATTTTTGTCGAACCGAGGTACCGGAGTTGATAACCGACACAAGTTATGAGTCCAGCATTCGCCACCGCGGCTTCAACCTCACGGGCGATATCCATATTGATGGCAACGGGCTTCTCAACCAAAAATGGTAAACCTCGTTCAATGACATCCAACTCTGGTTGTCCGTGCGCAAAAACTGGGAGACTCAGATAGACTGCATCTAAGTCATCACGTTCGAGGAGGACTTGGTGTGCGGTATAGGGATCTGCATCATGTTTCTCGGCGGCACTTTGGGCGCGTTCGGCTTGAATGTCACAGACAGCCACGACACGCGCGCCTTCGATTCCGGCTAATTGGTTCATGTGTCCATTCGCATTGCCGCCACATCCGATAAACCCGATTTTAATTTCTCTCATTTTTTCCTTTATGAGTGTGATATTAACTTCAAACTAACGTGCTTTGAAATTAACTCGTAACGCTTTTTCAATATTTTCGCGTGGATGAACACCAAACTGGACTTCAAAATCGCGGTCAAATGCGGCTTCTTCAGCCGGATCGGGTTCAAGAGGGAGTTCGATAGGCTGTCGATTCATGTCGATTGACCGATGTGCCGCAATCACCATCTCTTGGTCTGCCCTGCCCATTTCACCCGTCCACAGCGGTTGTGTGTCTTCTCGGACAGCGCGAGCGATACCGTCAAGCATTGTCGCCAATGAGATACCTGTCTCTGAAATATCTGTCTGTCCATAAGGATTTACCCACTCTACGGTACCACCTAAAGACGCTGGGAGTTCCACAAAAATACGATGCAAAGTGCCACTGTCAGTATATTCTCTCTGGAATTCGTATGTCTGTGCCCTTCCGGCGTTCTTGACGAGATCTTCGTCCGTGCAAACGTTAATCGTTTCACCCCCGGACGCACCTTGATTCCCATTCGTGATAACCGTGCCTCGCTCACCACAGGTCTCGAAACCGACGAGCTTGTTTCGTCCGAGGCATCCATTCTTGTTCCCCACCATAGCGATGCCGATACCGCCATCCTCAAAATCTACGGCATAAAACTCAAGACCTTCCCGATTGTGGTCCCGTTTTGCCCTGTCAACGTAGGGAGAAACGGGCATCGTATGCCTGATGCTACTAACCGTTTTGGGTGCGGCATCCATTCGGCACCGTATTGCGGCAAGCCCATGATAGCCGGTTGTGGAGAAGAGTCGGTAACACTTGTGGACTTTTCCAATTACGTCTTCCTTAATGAGTTTACACACGAATTGTTCCACAGGAACGAACGGGAAATTTTCTGATGTCTGAAGTTTTACGCCATTCTCGTCAGCATCGGTTATCATCATATCCATCAAACCGAGTGTTGGCGCAAGGCCCGTCTCTACATTATGTGAGATGCCACATCGGGAGAGGTAGCAGGAAACGACATGATGTAAAGGCATAGGCACAACAACATCGCAAACATCCGGTGATGTTTCGTCAATCATTTTCCTGACATCGGTATAGGCTTTGGCACCGAGTTTCGCTGCACCCGCTTCTGCGGATTCTACATGTGCATCACATACGGCAACTACGTCAAAGGTGTCCTTTAATATAGCGGCTGTTGACAGATGTGCTGCCCCGCGTCTACCGTGGCCAATTAAGGCGTATTTTAGACCTGACATGCTACTCCTCCCGCAGTAGACGAGCCAATCCATCGGGAATCGGAGTTCCCTCCTACCACTGATTGCTGATTGCTGACCGCTGACTGCTATTAATGAACACACTGATAACCGGTCTCTTCAAGACGCGCTCGGATCTTATTTACTTCGGCTGTGGACAATTGACGCAAAGGTCGACGCATCGTCATTGACGGGAATCTACCCATCAACCAGCGAGCGCATTTCATTCGCTGATGCGCGTCACTGCTCGGTTCACCGAAGTTATAGACGATTCGTGCCAGCGAGTCCACTTGGCTGCGCGCCTTACGTGCACCGATGAGGTCGTCGTTGAGTGCGGCGTGGACGACATCCACCATCAACTCCGGTACAAACCCTGCGAACCCGATCAGGGCACCATCACTTCCTTCCAATAAAGAGGCAAGCAGATATTCATCATGGCAGGTTAGGATAGGCACGTCTGGTGCGGCTTCTTTCAACTGTTCATAGTCCCACCGCCAGCGCGCCATGTCGCGTGTGCCCATTTTAATGCAGATCACCTGTGGGATTTTCACCATTTCCAACATCTCTTCAAGGCTATATCCTGCCTTTGTCCATGCCGGATACTGGTGAACAATAATCGGTATATCTGCGCCTTCGGCGACATCCTGAAAGTAACCGACTGCGGTTTCAGGGGTCCTACCAAAACGCAACCAGTGATGTGCAGGCATCAGCAGGATGGCATCCGCCCCGGCTTCCTTCGCCGCGAGTGCGTCATCAATTGCTGGGAGACTTCCTTCCGCACTAACCCCTGAAACAACTTTAACCCGATCGCCAACGGCTTCGGCGGTGATTTGCGTAACGCGCTGTCTTTCATGCAAGCGGAGGGACATGATTTCGCCGGTATGTCCATTACAGACAACCCCTTTTATCCCCGGAACACTTGCGAGTTCCTGCATATACTCGCGTAATCCGGCTTCGTCAATTGCTTCATCTTCATGAAAGGGACAGAGCGTCGCCGGAAATACACCTGCCCACGGATGGTGTTGCCAATTCATATTTTTAATTTTCCTTGCGGTTAAAGCGAATGGCTTTGGAATTTAACCTTCCTTCCTCTGGAGTCGTCAACCCCTACGGGCTTGACTTGGTTTTCTATGCTAATTTTAACACAGGTTGCTATCTTTGTAGCATAATCTGTTAGATTGTGCTTGTGAGGGGGCAAACTAAAAGTTTCAGATACATTAAATTCTATTTTAACTTGATTTTGCATGTAAAATCAAGTATTATTTTAAAGAGTAAGAATTCATCTCGTCAGTACGATTGAGAAATCACGTCTACTGATTTTGATTAATGGAGGATGTCCAGGTGCAAAAACAGAGAAGGCTTAAAGTGATTGCCGCGAGTTTCATTTTGTTATGTGGTATGGCACTTTTAGTGGTAACTGGAATTAAAAGGACAAGTGTTCGGCACTTCACGCCCGCTGCGCTTGTGACAGACGGAAACAGAATGAACAATCAACCGGTCCAAGTTGATGGGCTTATTGCAGAGGGTAGTTCCGAATGGGATGCTGCCAATTTTAAGCTCACCTTTGCTGTACGCGACCGCGAAACTGCAGCGACAGTTAACGTGATTTACAAAGATCGACTGAAACCGGATAATTTTACGGATGGGGGTAGTGTTTTCGTAGAGGGCAAATACGATGCAACGCAGAACCTCATCGTCGCGTCTAAACTCATGACGAAGTGTGCCTCGAAATACGATGGGGCAGAAAGTGCTACACCCACAAATGAGACTTCTTATATCTCAGAGTAAAGGATAAACAACACCTTAAGCAATATGTTCAACAACACTTTTTTAAGGAGGCACAGTAACGAATGACTGCGGAAATTGGACAAGCCGCTATATTTCTCTCTGTGCTCTCTGGCTTGTGGGCGATTGGCTTTCTCTGCATCGGGCTACGCACGCGAAATCGGAGTGCCATCCGGAGCGGTAGAAACGCCGTCATTGCTACCTTCATTCTCATCAGTATTGCAACAGGTGCATTAATCTACGGTTTTGTAACCGACGATTTCTCAATGCGCTATGTTGTTGAAGTATCCAGCGCAGCGCAACCACTCCTTTATAAAATCACAGCACTCTGGGGACGAATGTCGGGATCTCTTTTATTCTGGCTTTGGTTGCTGACTGTCGCAGGTGCGATTGTCGTCTGGCAGAATCACCGACACACGAAAGAAACGAATGATACCCTCTCCGATTATGCCCTAATTCCTATTGCAGTCATACAACTTTTCTTCATCCTACTCGTCACCGGCTTAATCGAAGGGGTTTACAACCCACTCTCCCGATTCCCCAATGGACAGATGGCACCTGATGGTGCGGGTATGAACCCGCTCCTTCAGACCCCAAGCATGGCATTCCATCCACCAACGTTATATATCGGTTGGATTAGCCTGACAGTACCGTTTGCGTTTGCAGTCGGTGCACTCGCGTCTGGTAGAATTAGCAGTGCTTGGATACTCCGCTCGCGTAGATGGACGTTGTTCTCATGGATCGTCTTGACCATCGGCATCACGCTTGGTGGCAATTGGGCATATCGTGAGTTGGGTTGGGGCGGTTATTGGGCATGGGATCCGGTTGAAAATGCCTCTTTTATGCCGTGGTTGCTCTGCACCGCTTATTTGCATTCGGTGATGATTCAAGAGAAGCGGAATATGTTTAAACTATGGAATATCCTTCTGATTACGCTTGCGTTCCAATTCACGCTATTGGGAACTTTCATCACGCGGAGTGGAATTATTTCCTCGGTGCACGCTTTCGCACAATCTGATATTGGCGGATATTTCCTCGGTTTCATCTTAGTCTCAACAGCAGGTGTCATTGGACTCATCATCTATCGTTGGAGACGCCTTAAGAGTGCTAATCGTTTAGAATCCCTTCTTTCTCGTGAAAGTGCCTTTATTCTAAACAACTGGCTCCTTGTCGGACTAACACTCATTATTCTCTGGGGTACGTTGTGGCCAATTATCTCCGAGGCGATTAACGGTCAAAAGTCCTCCGTTCCTGAATCGTTTTTCAATCAAGTCGTTATCATACCCGGATTGCTGCTCCTTTTCCTCACAGGTGCGGGGCCGATCATCTCCTGGAAAAAGATTACCGCTAACAACTTCCGACGGATGTTTTCTTTGCCGCTTGTTATCGGTTTAGTCGCCGGGGCATTGACATGGGGATTTCTCGTATTTGTAAAAGAAGATACTTCTCCGCTCTATTCGGCACTTTGTGTGTCTGTAGGTGCCTTCGTGGTCGTCGCAATCTTTGCTGAATTTTATCGCGGGGCAAAACTCCGTGCGAAACGACAAGAGACCTCCCTTCTCAACGGTTTGAATCTCCTTATCCAGCGTAATAAGAGACGATATGGCGGTTACATCATCCACATCGGTATCGTTATCCTCTATGTAGGCATTATGGGATCGAAAGGCTATTTTCTACTTGAATCCAAGGGTTTAAGAATCGGAGAATCAATGGAGGTAGGCGAGTTTCAGCTCACTATGAAAGACTCGTTTGAGAAAGAATTCGAGAACTATCGTCGAACCGGTGTTATTTTTGATGTCCTAAAGAACGGGAGACAGATAGGGACGATGGAACCAGCGCGCCATTTCTATTACAAGACTGGACAGGGAGAACAGGATACTATTGAATCTGCCATCCGTCACTTCGGTGTCAACGACTTTTATATCGCTCTTGGCAGCATTCCACCCGACGTTAAGACAGGCGGCGTTGTGAATGTACAGGCGTATTATAACCCTCTTATCGGTGTCGTCTGGATCGGTGTTGCTGTGATGGTGTTAGGTGGGATTGTCGCAATAGCCGAGAAATCTGAACGTAATACAGATTCTTAACGGGCGCAAAACATGACTATGAAAACTGGAAGATGTGAACACATTGCCATGTCCAATAACGCTGTGTTTGCCAATTTTATGTGGATTGTTGGGGTTTTCATCGCTTGCAGTTTTACTGTCCTCACGCACGCGCAGGCGGAGGCGCCTCCCGCTGCAGAACCGAAGGACGTGGAAAACACCACGGTTGAGTCCAATTTAGAAGAACTGATCACCACGGTCTACTGTTACTGTGGCTGCGAGCGGGAGACGATTGAGGTGTGTGTGTGCGATACTGCAGGGATGATTGAAAAGGATTTTCGTAATCGGTTGCTCGCAGGGCAAACCGTTGAGCAGATTCGCACCAATTATCTTGACACGTTCGGACCACAGTTTTACGCCGTCATGCCCGCAGAGGGTATTAATTTGATCGCCTACATTATGCCAGCCGTCATTCTTGTCCTCATCGGTGGTATTGCCTTCGCTGTACTCCGAAGGTCAAGGCAGCAATCAGTCGCAAGCAATGGGCTTGCGGAACCAAACCAACAGGTCTCCGATACGACTGTGAAACAAGTTGAAGCTGAATTGGAAAAGTACAGATAGCAAAACTAAGCGTAGCGATTTTTGCGGTAGAGTAGGCACACCGTGCACTTCAGAAAGGGTGTTTCATGTCTTTTCTCGTGATTTTATGGATGGTAATTCTTGGAATCGCACTCCTGGTGTATCTGGGACTTCCAATTTTCTCGAAAAAAGGGGATCAGTCCGTTGCAACATCTGATGACGTAATTGAGGAACGACGGCGAACGCTTTTTCAGGAACGTGAGCGCAGTTACGCCGCTCTGGTAGATCTCGACGAAGATTACGAAACTGGCAAGCTCTCAGATGCCGACTATCAAGAACTACGTGAGGAACTCTTGCAAGAAACGGCGCGTGTCATTATACAACTCGAAAATGAGTCTTTGTCAGATGTAGAGGCGGAAATTGAGAGGTTCAAACAGCAACAACGTGGAACATAACATGTACACGAACGTATCTTCATATAGCAATTCAAAGGGCAATTCGCAGATTCACAATGTCCCTATGTGGTGGATGCTCAGTCTATTCGCAATTGCTCTGACGTTTCTTTTCCTACTTCCTACTCCCTATGCACAAACGGCAGGACGGGGTGATATTCAAGGCACGGTTATTGATAGAAAGCAAGACAAGCTTCTCGTTGCCCAGACTGTAACCCTTACGATTCACAGGACTGACGCTGTTGAAAGCCAAGAAACGACAACGGATGAAAATGGGAACTATCGTTTTGAGAATCTACCGCTCGATCCAAGTGTCCACTATACGGTTTCTACGGTTCATGAAGGGACTGACTACACCGAGAAAGATCTGGTTCTCTCGACTTGGGTGCCAAGTATCAAAATCGACTTTGAGATTGGGGCGTTTACGGATGACAAAACGCAAATTCGTGTGAAGTCGCATAGTTTTGTCATCGCGCCTCCGCCTCCGGACCACGCGCCAGATGGTGCTGTCACAGTCATTGAAGCGGTTGAAATTGAAAACCGAAGTGATCTGCCTTTTAAAACAGCACACGGCACGCGAACAGTCGGACTGCATTTAACCCTTCCTAAAGGAACCGAGGGTTTTCAGCCACATCAGTCAACGGAACTGACGATAAACCCTGCTACGAATCAAGCCATCCGCACGACACCATTGCCACCAGGGGAAACACAATTAGGCTATACTTATATTTTCCACGTCGAAAAGAATAGACTGGATTTATCACGTCGTTTGAATTTTGCTACGGAACAATTTGTATGCTTTGTCCCGGAAAGTATCAACTTTGTGCCGCGTGCGAAGATTTTCGGTGCACCCACGCGCGAACAAATTCACAACAGTATTTATCTTATATATCAGAGCACTGCACCAAAGGCGTTTGAGGCAGGGACAACGGTGGACTTATCGCTTAACGTGAACATGGGGCCCGCCGGTGGTACCCTACCCGGGCAAACATCTAACTTGGGACAGTTGATACTTATTGCTGTCGCGGCGGCATTGACGGGTGGATTCTTCGTCGTCGCCCTTTTTAAACTTCGCACAGCAAACAATCGTCCAACTTCTGACACTGATGACACCTCTTCACCATCAGACGCAGGTTGGCTTCGTAAACTGAATCCAGACGACCTTGAGCATGTCCGCGTCGCGAGACTTGAATTTATCACGCATCTTGATGATAAGCACGAGAAACAAGAGATTTCGGAGCGCGTCTACAAACGCTTGCGCCGAGAGCAAACGGAACGCCTCACGACACTCTTAGAAGAACAACAAAGGGGAAACAATGCATAGCAAACACCGCATCGCTGATTTGATCGTCATGTTGGGTCATATAGACGAAAACGTTCGGGATACCGCGAAAGCAGAATTGATTGCCATCGGCAGTCCGGCTATTCCGCAGTTGATCGATGTCCTTACGCAAGAATGTTGGCATATCTCTGGGTACGGCGCGGAGTTTTACACGCACGTTGAGGAATCCGCTCTTCCTGTTTATATGGAGCAGATGGCGAATCATGCTGCGGAGGTATTGGCAAAAATCGGTGAATCTACCGTTCCAGCACTCACGGCGGAACTCACCAGAGCCGAACGTGAGTTTTCCGAATGGTTTTATAAGTACTTGCGACCCGAGCAAACTGACCGTCTTATCACAATGTTGGCGTATGTTAAAAAAGGTGAGTAGATAGATGGACAGCGATCATATCATAGCCGATTTAATCGAAGATTTGTCAGAGCTGGATGAAGATGTCCACGAAGCTGCTAAAAAGGAATTGATTGCTATCGGCGAACCGGCGATTCCACAACTGATTGAGGCACTTGCTGATAATCTTGGGGATGTGGTTGATCAAGTTACCGATGTCTTGGCAGTTATCGGTGAACCGGCAATACCTGCGCTTATTGATCAGATGGCGATAGCTGAGAGGTACTATGCACTCGCGCTTGGTAATACGCTTAGCCGTATCGGTGAACCAGCAGTACCGGTTTTGGTGGAAGCGTTATCTGACAAACTCAATGAAGATTTCCGTGAATATGCAGCTCGCGCGCTCAATCTGATGGGAGCCGCAGCAATTCGTGCGATACCGGCACTTATTCAAGCTTTGACCGATCCGGCCGATGAGGTGCGGTCTTATGCTGCCTACACACTTGCCAAAATGGAAGACGCAGCAGCGGATGCAGTGCCTGCGCTTATCAAGGCACTTGATGATGAATCCGAAGAAGTCCAAAATCATGCGGCTTTTGCATTGCGTATAATTGGAACCCCGGAAGCGAAACAGGCACTCGAAGCATTCAGCCAAGCGTAATGGAAAAGTTATTTTGATTTCGCCTTTAGGTTTTCCCTTAACTTGTTTCTTTGCTTCAAGAGTATCAAAGGCACTATGTCCTGAAGTATCATTGGGAACTGGAAAAAATGTCGAGGCAGGTTATTGTGGCACAGTGGGAGATGACCACCCGTAACCTAAATAGACACACGATGATAGGCGGTGTAGGTTTACAAAAATTTGCTACGTAATGAATTCGCTAAAACGTAAAAAACTTGAAAAAATCACTCAAATATGGTATAATTAAAAAAGTAGAATGATATATGTGTTCACGAATACTAAGAAAAAGGCGCAAATATCGCATGTAATTAACAAACGAACAATTTACTTATTTGTCCACCCATCTGATGTTGCTACATTGTCGGTGAATTGTGCGGTATCAGAATGGAATACGAGAAATTATTAGAAGGGAGCCAAGATGGCAAAATACGACTTTGTAATCGCTGTAGGAGGGGCACCCGGGCAGGGTATAGAAACTGCTGGCAAGAGCATCAGCCAAATTTGTGCCCGGTATGGGCTGAACGTTTTTACTTACACTGCCTATCAATCCCTCATCCGCGGCGGTCACTCCTTCCTGACTATCCGAATCAGTTCTGAGCCTGTTGCGAACCACGGTGATAAGATTGACCTGATTATTGCTCTGGATGCTAATAGCGTAGAGAAGCATCTACCGCATGTCTCACCCGGTGGCGCACTCATCTATAACAGCGATGATGTCAAACAAGAGCCGGAACGTGATGACATCCAATTGTGTCCTATCTCTTATAAAGAATTGACTAATGATCCAGATAGAAAAAAGATCATGCTGAATGTTTGTGCATCCAGTGTGGCTTTGCAGTTGGTAGGGATAGATTTAGCAGTACTTGAGGACATCATCATTCTCTCACTGCTCAAACGCAAGGGGCAAGCCATAGTGGATGCGAACATCGCCGCTGCTCGGGCAAGTTACGATTACGCTGCTGAACACTTTATGCCGTTTGATGTCCAATTTGAGAAACAGGATCCTCCGTTGGCGTTTGGTAGTGGTAATATGTTGATGGCAATGGGCGGGGCATCCGCAGGTGTAAGATTTTACGCTGCCTATCCGATGAGTCCATCAACCGGTATTCTCCACTGGATGGCCCCGAACGCTCGCGATCTCGGTATTATAGTCCGGCAATGTGAAGATGAAATCAGCGTTATTAACATGGTAATCGGTGCCGCACATACCGGGGCACGCGCAATGTGTGCCACATCGGGTGGCGGTTTCGCACTCATGTCCGAAGCGATTGGCAGTGCGGGTATGATGGAAATTCCAATTGTTGTTGTTAATGTTCAACGTGGAGGTCCCTCCACAGGCTTGCCGACAAAGACGGAACAAGGCGATCTATGGCAGATTCTCGGTGCAAGCCAAGGCGATTTCCCTAAGATTGTTGTCGCCCCCACGAGCATTATGGACGGATTTAATACGATACCTGAACTCTTTAACCTCGTTGACAAGTTTCAGTGCCCCGGCATGGTACTCACGGATTTGTCGCTGGCGGAAGGGCACACGACATTCGTGCCGGATTCTATCAACTGGCAGCCGGAAATTGAACGCGGGGAATTAATCACCGAACAAGGACAGACAGATAGTGAATATCTGCGTTACCAAATCACAGACAGTGGGATCTCACCGCGAGCGATTCCCGGTACGCCGGGTCATGTCCACGTTGTTGCTACCGATGATCACGATGAAGATGGGAGTCTGATTAGTGATGAATTCACGGATCCTCACAAACGTCGTGATATTATGGAGAAACGGCAACGCAAGATGGAAGGCATCGTTGAAATCCTCCCACCTCCGACTCTGGAGGGCCCCAAAGATGCCGAAGTTACGCTGATTGGGTGGGGATCCACGCATGGTGTCATCGGTGAAGCAGCACAATTGTTAACCGAAGCAGGCATTGCCACCAACCATATCCACTTCAAGTGGCTCTATCCGATGGATGAAGATGCCGTCAATGAAGTGCTTTCAAAAGCCGCACACACCATCATCGTTGAGTGCAACTACACTGGTCAATTCGCTCGGTTCCTGCGCGGTGAAACCGGCTTTAAGGCAGACGGTCAAATCCGAAAATACGACGGTGAACCGTTTATGCCACATCATATCGTTGATGGTGCCCGCGAACTCTTAAGCGGTAAAACGGACCTCTATATCCCCTACCAAGAAATTGTTGTTTAATAAAGGAGGAAGAATCAGATGGCGAGACGAGAAAGATCCACTCGACAAGAAAGACGTATTAAAGGTGCTCCTACAGCGCGAGATTTTAAAGGTGATGTTAATCCCGATTGGTGTCCCGGTTGTGGTGATTTTAGTGTTCTTAGTGCCCTACAAAACGCTTATGCCAAACTCGGTCGTGGCAATCATGATCACCTCACTGTAAGTGGAATCGGGTGTTCCTCTAACCTCCCTGGCTATATCAGAACTTATGGTATGCATACCTTGCATGGTCGTTCGCTTGCTGTGGCGACCGGTGCTAAATTTGCTAATCACGAGTTAAATGTTGTCGTCACTGGTGGTGATGGTGATGGATACGGCATCGGCGGAAATCACTTCATTCATACGATGCGAAAAAACATTGATCTCCTCTACGTTGTCATGAATAACGAGACGTATGGCTTGACTGTTGGACAAGCGTCACCGACCACTGTGGTAGGTGAACAGACTAAAAGCACGCCGTTCGGTAATTTAGAGTCACCACTGAATCCGGTCGCAATGGCGATTGTCTCTGGCGCGACTTATGTCGCAAGAGCATTTAGTTCGGAACGAACAGAACTCTCGGAATTGATGTATAACGGAATGCAACACAAAGGGTTTGCATTCATTGATGTTATCAGTCCTTGTGTGACATGGAAGAAAGAGAAGATGAAAATCTTCGATTATTGGAAGGAACGCGTTCATTTTCTTGAAGATCATGACACAAGTGACAAAGCCGCTGCACTTGCGCAAGCGGTTAAGACAGGTCACGAAACGCAGCTTGGATTGTTCTACCATGATACAAGCCGCCAGTCATTGGATGAAATGGAACCCGTTTTGAAAAACGGTCCCATAGCGCATCAACCGCTTGGCATTAGTCAAGAGCAGGGTGATGCGATCATCCAGCGTATGATGTAAAGAAGGGCGGGGTTGGTAGATTTTGTGCTTACCTATCCTTTTTACCCAGGATATTGGTGATAGGGCGGGCTTATGTCCCGCCCATTGCCTTTTTTAACTGATACGGAATCTCTCACGCCATGCGCCTTCGTGCTTCCCAACTCACAAAAGACTTCGGACATCGCACGATTGTCAAAAATGCTACACTCTCGGTTCATCCGGGAGAAGTGGTCACGATTTTCGGTCCCAACGGTGCGGGTAAAACAACGCTCATCAAAATTCTCGCAACCCTCCTGAAACCGACATCCGGAAAACTTGAGATTGAAGGCACGGATGCAATCGCGGATGCCTCGGATGTCCGTCGCACGTTGGGAGTCGTTATTCATGAAAATCTCGCCTACCCTTCGTTCAGTCCTTATGAGAACCTCCGGTTTTTCGGTCAGATGTACGGTATTAAGCAGTTGGAGCATCGGGCAACAGCACTTCTTGCTGAAGTCGGGCTGCAGCGTTTTTTACATGAACCTCTTCGCATCTTCTCACGCGGCATGACGCAGCGTTTCATGATCGCCAGAGCCCTTCTCCATGCTCCCTCAGTGTTATTACTTGATGAACCCTTTTCTGGATTAGATGCTTCTGCGAGACAGTTTGTCCTTGCGCGTATTGCAAAAGAACAACAAAAAGGCACAGGCATCGTCATTACAACACATAACACAGAGTTAGGTTATCTTGCCGGCACGAGGTTCCTCTTCATGATAAATGGAGAATTGGAAGAGGTTGCGCAAAAAGATGAAATCGAGGTAGAAACATTGCTGCTAACGTATGAGGAGAGGTTGACAGACAACGCTCCGAAGGGGCTATAGGTAGACGCTTTCACATCGAGGCAAGCATGAAGGCATTCCGTCAAATTGGTGCGTTGATTCGTAAGGATCTTGGACTTCAATTCCGTTCAAAGGAGACGTTGGTACTCATCTTCGTTTTCAGCGTACTGGTTGTCCTCATCTTCGCTTTTGCGTTCGGTCCGATTTTTCCTGAAAAGGTAGAACGTGGTAAATTAACCGCCAGTGTCCTCTGGACAGCGTTCGTTTTTGCAGGAATTATTAGTTTGAACCGTTCATTCATCTTAGAACGCTCGCACGGTGCGCTGCATGGTATTCGGCTCACTGGTGTTGATGCGAGTAACCTCTATCTCTCTAAAGTCATTAGCAACGTTGTATTCTTATTTTTATTGGAAATTGTCATCACGCCCATCTCACTTCAATTCTTGGATCTACTTGATGTAGTGACGGTGGGTATATTATTGAAACTATTCGGCGTGCTGAGTATCGGCACGCTCGGTTTTTGCGCTGTTGGTGTCCTGTTAGCAGGCATGTCTACAAGTGCAAACGGCGGTGAAAGTCTTCTTTCTGTCATTCTACTTCCGCTCGTGATTCCAATCATTATGGGCGGTGCGAAATGCACTGTTTCGCTTCTGGTAACCGGTGGATTGGAAGGCGGATTCTGGCTGAAGTTGCTCGCCGGGTATAGTTTAATCTTTTTAGCCGCTGCGTATCTACTTGCAGATGCCGTTATAGAAGAATAACAATTGGAAAAATCAGAAGGAGAAGAATCTTGTCAGAAATTATGGATATACACGCACGCGAGATATTGGATTCGCGTGGTAACCCAACAGTCGAGGTGGACGTTAATTTAGCGACAGGCGCGTTCGGACGTGCCGCTGTCCCTTCAGGGGCATCTACCGGTGAACACGAAGCGGTCGAATTGCGCGATAACGATGCTGACCGATATTTGGGCAAAGGTGTTCAGCAAGCTGTTGAAAAGGTCAATACCATCATCACAGATGCTCTCGTTGGTGAAGATGCCTTGGCACAAAATGATATAGACACCGCTATGTGTGAACTTGACGGTACAGAGAACAAAAGCCGGCTTGGTGCAAACGCTATTTTAGGTGTTTCTCTTGCTGTCGCGAAAGCCGCCGCAGATGAAGTGGCGCAACCTCTTTACCGCTACATCGGTGGGGCAAACGCGAAAGAACTTCCTTTACCGATGATGAACATATTAAATGGTGGTTCTCACGCTGACAATAACGTTGATATTCAGGAATTTATGATAATGCCAGCGGGTGCAAAGAGTTTCGCCGAAGCACTCCGCATGGGGGCTGAAATTTTTCACAGTCTCAAAGCGGTCTTGCAAGCCCGAAATTGCAACACTGCTGTTGGTGATGAAGGTGGGTTTGCACCGGATCTCGGTTCTAACGAAGAAGCAATCGCGGTAATCATTGAAGCCATTGAGCGTGCCAGTTACGCTCCCGGGAACGATGTGCTTTTAGCATTGGATGCGGCTTCCAGCGAATTCTACAATCGGGACACCAGCACTTACGAATTAAAAGCAGAGGCACAACCGACGAAATCGCCAGTGGAGATGGTCGCTTTTTACACGGAACTCTGTGAGAAATATCCAATCGTCTCTATAGAAGATGGCATGGACGAAAACGACTGGGAAGGTTGGAAGCAACTGACTGAGGCAATCGGTGATAAGGTACAGCTTGTCGGTGATGATCTCTTTGTTACGAACACCACCCGTTTGCAACAAGGTATTGATGGGCAGATTGGCAACTCAATTCTGATCAAAGTGAATCAGATTGGGACCTTGACAGAAACGTTGGATGCTATTGAGTTGGCTCGACGTTTCAATTACACAGCTGTTGTTTCACACCGGTCGGGTGAAACAGAGGATACGACTATTTCTGACTTGGTTGTCGCAACAAATGCCGGACAGATAAAGACTGGCTCGCTCTCTCGCACTGATCGCGTTTGTAAATATAATCAGCTCCTCCGGATTGAGGAAGATTTAGGCGAGAGTGCTATTTTTGCTGGCAGGAAAGTTTTCTATAATTTGGCAGATCTCCGCTAAATCGTTGTATTTACATACGGACAGTCTTTGTGCTGTCCCAAAATATCTCCTTTAAAAGGGACCCTATGGGAATTTTTCGCCCAATCTTATTCTTGATCGCGCTTGCCTTACTCCTTGTGAGTGTCAGGCAATTTATGAACGGTTATAGCGACTGGCAACACGCGCAACTTGCGGAGGAAGCCTACCGTGCTGAGATACGGGAATTAGAGGCGGAACGCGATCGGCTGAAGCAACGCGTCGAAATGCTACAAAACGACAGGCTAACAAAAGAACGCCTCGCCAGAAAACGACTCGGTTATATCAAGCCGGGTGAACTCAGATTTAAAGTCGTTAAGCCCGACTTTTAATTTTACCTTGCGGCGTAACGCCGTGCGTTCCTTCCTGACCGAACCGCAAGGAAAATTAAAAATTTGCTTTTTTTGCGCGTTGTGCTATAATGACGTGGAATTTCGCATGGCAGGCAACGGTACCTATTGTGCCGATGATGCCCGCCTATTATTCACAACATTTATAAGAAGGAGAAAGAGAATGGCAGGAATGATTCCGACAATTAGTTCCGGGGTTGCAGGACCGCTCGGCGTGTCGCACCTCCCCCGATTCTGGTCGAAAGTGCTAATGGATGCCAAGGGGCAGCTGCATGAAGATTATCCGGCATGCGGCGCGGGCTTCGATCAAATGGTATTAGATGGACTCGGTTTGGACAAAGACGCTACGTTGGCATATATCAGTGACAATTCTCCCACCTACCCACAGTTTGAAGCGTGGGTTTTGGAACAGAGTGGTGGAAGCCTTGATGAATCAGCAGTCGCCGAACTGAACGCTGCAATCGCGGGCTATGATCATGACGACGATACCCGTGGGAGCATCCTCGGTGCAAGCGGTATTGATGACGACGGCTCCATCTTAGACGCTGTGAATCTCAACAACCTTGATGACTGGTATGAACTTCACGCCAGTTTAGGTTAGACCTTTAGAGCGTTTCGTGTAGGCGCGGCTAAAAGGCGCGCCTACATGAACACACCTACTTTTCCTTCCGAACCACCTCTCTTAACAACAGTCCGATGATGAACAATTTCCGCAATTGTCCGCTTCTGTTGTCAATTCAATCGCCCTACCCGTCTCAGAGGATTTGAGACCCGCAAGCAGGATTTCAGTGACATGCCGCGCCGTATAGGCGTTTGAGAGCGGGGGTTGCGTTCCCTCACGGATACACTCTGCAAAATGTGTGTGCAGTCCGCTCGGTGCTGCGTCGGAGCAGTCGATGGCTTTGACGTCAACCGGAGCGTGTTCGCGCGTATAAGAGGTCGGGGTCCACTGACTGAGCGTCGTTCCATCTTTGCCGGGCATCGTGAATTTGCCAGCGGTGCCGTGCACACTCGCTTCACCTGTACGCGCAGGATCACACCAACTCGTTTCCGCAGTGACAATTCCCCCCGATTGCATCTCAAGCACAAGTGTCGCGACGTCTTCTAATTCCGTTGGTTTGTCGAACGTGGAAACGAAACCGGTCACCCGCTTGAAGGTACCCAGCATCGCGACGAGACCAGAAACAGCATAAACCCCCATGTCGAAAAGCGCGCCGACACTCGCCTGTTTGGCATCAAAAAACCACAGATCATCGCCAGATTCACCGAAGATGTCACGAATTTCTGCATAGTAGATTTCGGGACCTCCATGACTACTCCGCATCCTCGCACCAGACACACGTCCAATCGCATTCTCCGCAATCAATTGACGAATTTTGTAGATGGCGGCGTTGAAATGCGGAAGACACATGACCGTTTTGCCACTCGCTTCAGTTGCCTCGACAAATTGGTTCGCCTCGTCCATATCACCACAGAGCGGTTTTTGCATGAGGACATGTTTACCGGATTCCAGGGCTTTGATACCCCACGAAACATGTAAAGGGTGCGGAGTACCGACAAGGATAGCATCAAGCGTATCATCAGCGATGATTGCGTCGTAATCCTGTGTCCAGCGCGGTATATCGAATTCTTGACATTGATGCTTGAGACGGTGTTCGCGTCTGCCGCCGATGACACTGACTTCAAAATCGTTGTCTTCTGCGAGGTCAGGCAGGTGCATTCGGCAGACAATACCGCCCGCACCGATAACACCCAGTTTCAGTTTTTGCATAACAATCTCTTCTTCCTTTCTTCTATTCACTTCATTACGGACACCAAAACCCGTAGCCTGCAACATCGGCGCAGGGTTTTTGCTGGGGGTTTTTGATAGGGGTTTTTGATAGGGTGTTTCCTCAAATTTCCCTTTCTTCAGATTTGAGGAGGGCACATCCCTGATTCAAATTTACAGTGTTTCTCCGCAAGGTATAATTAAAATATTGCGAAAGGCAACAGGCCCATGATCACCTTGCAACATTAGCGGACCTGTAGCGACTTCATCTTCAATCATTGCTCCGCGCGTGCAACCCGCCATCTCAACATTTTCATGAATTACCTGTCCGTTCCACACGACTTTCACAAAGGTAGCATTGGCAATTTTATTGCCATTGGCATCGAATTTTGGGGCGCGGAAGGTGATATCGTAGGTTTGCCACTCACCGGGTGGTTTACTGGCATTGACCCGCGGTGGCACACCATCTACCGGTTTATTGTCAATCCAACGACAATATACGCCGCCACAGGTCCCGTAGCTAAGTTCCGTTTCTCCCCAACTGTCCAATATCTGGATCTCGTATCTCCCCATGAGGTAGACACCAGAGTTAGAGCCTTGTGGCACCATAAACTCTACGTGCAGTTCACAATCACCGTATTCAGCCTCAGTGTAGATATCAACGGTGCGTCCGGTGGCACCGTTATAAAAAATTCCTTCGCCTGCTGTTGTTGTCAGTAGTTTGGAATCGTCAGGGGCGAGGGCAGCGCTGCCGGCAGCGTCCCATTCATGTTGTGGCGCGCCCCCGCGAGCGAGCCAACCGTCCATATTTTTACCATTAAAGAGGTTAATTCCGTTTCCAGATTGAGACATCAAAGTTCCTCCTATAGTCCGATCTCCAGATCGAAGTTTCTCGACGAGTTCAGCATGAAATTAGGGTAAACTCACAAATTCTTACACCGATTAAGTGTTGACATATTTCATAAGATGGGGTATGATATTTAATCAAGATAAGGTATAGTCAACTTAGAGGCATTTCGTTTTAAAAAATATATTCGGATATCCAAAATAGGTATAGGATCACCGAAAACCACCGCGTGATGAAATAGAGCGGTGTCCAGGAGCAATAAATTAAAAAATGAAACAGGTTTTCTTATTTTTTGGGTTGTCCCTACTGATGGGAACGGTTGCCATTTTTGCGCTTTGTGGCTACGATACAACTGCAATATCCCACGCCGCACCTGTAGAGGCGGCTACCTCTGATCCGACAACACCCTTTGCTGAAGGATGCGTCAAGTGTCACGGAACCGAACCTGCCTATCAAGAATGGCAGCACGCGGGGCATTCGCATGCCCTTGTCAACCTGATTGAAGGACCGTATGAGCTCCAAACCTCATGTCTGAGCTGTCACTCTTCTGGCTATGAAGTTTTCAGCGATCGGATCTACCCAGGGCATACCTATAACATAGAGACAGCGGTAAACGCCGTTGCCTGTTCCTCATGTCATTCACACACCAGCAGATCGGAACATCTATTGGTGAAACCTGCGAGGAAATTATGTGTTGACTGCCATAAAATGGACTGCGGTTGTGCAGGTGCTGGTATCGTCCACCAATCACAATCGGAGATGTTCCTCGGTCGCGAAGGTGCCGGTGTGAAACGGATGCCATCGCCACATGTACGCGCGATGAAGAAACGATGTGTGCACTGCCACATGGCAAAAGAGAATCCAGAGATAGTCGCGCAACACGGGGGGCACACATTCAAAGCGGATTTCTCGACATGTAGCACCGCGGGGTGTCACGACAGTGCCGACAACAGTATGGAGACGAAGTTACCGCAATACCGTGCCGAGATAGAGGCAAAGATGCAAGCTGTCAAAACGATGCTTGACGCTGCGCCTGACAAAGTTTCGCAAGCCTATCTGGACGCAAAGTTGAACTACGATATGGTTAAAGGCGACAACGGATACGGACTTCACAACATACCGTATGCCAATGCATTACTTGATTACAGCCTTTCGCTCAAAAGCGAACTTGAATAGGGCGTGAGTGCCTCCTCGCTTTGCAATATGGGGTACTTGGACAAGCACAAGACCTGTCCCTACGCCTGTCCATCAAGTAATGTCCGAAGCGGTACATCTTGTTCCTGCGGTAGATAGTAACTGAGCGGATCGCTGACGACTCCAATCAACTGCTTCTGAATTGGGTTACACTTAGCGACCAATTCATCGGGCATCGTGATATAATCCATCGGTTTGACCCAACGGTAAGCATATCCCATAAAAATGGTTTTGCGTGGCATACCGGACCAATTATGTCCAATGCCGTGCCACGTGCGCTGTTCAAAAAGGAAGGCATCTCCCGCATTGACGTTCATAGAGATCGCACCGCGTGCCCAGCCTGTATCTGGGTCGAGTGGCGGCCTGCCCGTCAATCGATTACTCCCCGGTACCAGTACGGTCGCACCGGAAGCAGGATCGGACTGGTCGCTGATAGCGTAAGCAATCTTGAGCATGATGCGAGGGTGCGGTTCCTGCATTTCGGCATGGGACGTGCCACCGTCGCGATGCAAACCGATGCGGTTTCTTACCTCAGGCGGCGGTTCATCTTTTGAGGGGAGTACGATGAGGTGTGACGTGATCATCTGTACGTTCCAATTGAGAACCCCGTAGGCGAGCGGCACCGTTTTTTGCCAATCAAGGAGTTGGAGAAATGCCTCGTGGTGCGTGATGCAGTTACGGAGGTTTAATTTACCGCCATCTTCAAGTCTGCCTGCGGCTTCTTCTTTGGCATAAACCTCGTCAACGGCAGCATCAATTTCCGCTACTACATCAGAGGGTAAAGCATTTTTAATCAGCAGATACCCATTGTTTTCGACAAATTGCTTATGCTCTGGCGTGAAGACTGTTGCTTGATTAAGATCTGTTGTAGTATCCATAGCGTTTATCCTTTAGCATGTTGGCTTTTGATAGCAAGTTTTGGCTTGCAAACTTCGCCAAAAGTCGCTTCGATCTGTTGATTGAGATTCAAATCATATTGTGCATTATACAGGACACACAGAAAAAAATTCAAAGTAATTTTATTCTGTAACTCTTTATAGGGTAATAATGGGGACGCATATCCAATGAAAACACACTGTTTCTATATCACATTTTGCCTCATGCTCTTGGTGCCGGTGACGCAGGCCTCAACGTTTACTTACCATTGGGAGATAGATGAGACACCTTCAGGTCAAGAATCCGTCTCTTTACCCGAACCTATAGTGGTTGAAATAGAGGGTTCCGGTATTAAAGCCTCTTTATCTAATGGTGCTGCGACCAAATTGGCATCGAAATATAAGATTTTTCTATCTCCGCAATGGGATTCGGAAAAAACGTACCTATTGTTGAAAACGCTTGATGATATGCCAACGGCGGGTAACTATTTCAATCAGGACCCTGGATCCAGTTATTGGGTATTGAACGATGCCCATATAACGCATGATATTCAGTTTGGCATAGAGGTTAGAGGCGTAAAGTTTGTTACTATCGCAGCAGCAGCATTTAGTTATGCGAATCCCCTAATGGCTAAGATAGATGAGATTAGAGGTAGGTTTTTCTCCAAAAGACTGCATCGGGCAATCGTGCGGTATATCACAGATAATGGCAAAAGTTGGTTAACAAAAGAACTACTGAAACTTAGATATGGTGTAAGTGTGGATATTCCTGATTATGTGGAACTTACTAAACATACGACGGGAGAACATGCTGGTAGGTTTGACAGATTTAAACCCGAAGAACTTATATCAATTATGTCTATGCTTGAGGAATATCCATCCGGTATGTTTTCAACGCCGGGATTAAAATACTTGGTGAGAAGATTAGATGGCACGCCGCACCCACTTTACCCTGATGCTACAGCTGTTGCTTGGCCCTCTGCGGGTTATATTGAGTTTATGGAAAGTGCTTTTAAGGGTGGAATAACCAAATATACCCAACGTCTTATATTACACGAAAAGGCTCATTTTTTGTGGCACTATCTATTTGATGAACAACTCAAAGCCGATTGGATAGAATTAGGGGGTTGGTTCCAAGAGGGAGATAGATGGTTTACTACGAAGCAGACCGAATTTGTATCCGCCTATGCACACGGCGAAAATCCAAACGAGGATATGGCGGAATCCATTAGTTATTACATCGTTAACCCTAATAAATTGCGTTCCCGATCACCTGCGAAATATGAATTTATTCAGAACCGAGTTATGCACGGCACCCGCTATATTTCAAAAATTAGGGAAGACCTGACGTTTGAGGTTTATAACCTCTATCCAGACTATATCTATCCGGGTAAAATAGTGAGTGTAGATATAAAGGTGGAGGGAGAACCGGAAGCAGATAAATTAGTAACGGTCGAAATCCAAACCCATACTGAAAACGAATTGGATTATACCAACTATATTGGCGTGAGTTGCGAAAACGGCAATTTCGGGTTTAGTATCTTGTTATTGCCTATAGATGAAGCAGGGAATCCTATAGATAAAGGGTATCGGTTTAGTGGGCAAACTACAGTTTCTAAACATCTAAAAAGTGGTCATTATGTCCCGCCCAAAATTACTGTAGCGGATTTTTCCCAACATGTTAGACACCATTCTGAAAAGGATTTCGGTTGGCAGCTTTACTTAGATAATTCATTGGAGGATTTGCATCCGCCAGAATATGTTCCTAATTCCACCCGTTTATCTTTGTCTGATGCAACTACAGATAAAGGGGAACACTATCAGATAATAACAGCGACTTGGCAAGTTAGAGACGATTTAGGCATTGGTGGATATAACGTCGGCATTTTAAAAGATTCTGTTCTCGAAACTTACAGTAGATTCGGACATGCAAACATCAAAAGTTGGGAAAACAATATAGCAACGATGGAATGTAATTTTGATATGCCACATTATATGCCGGGTGGTGAATATCAATTAAATCCTATCTATATCTCGGATATAGCATCAAACACGATGATGATTTCGTTTACCGATAAACAAATAATTGGAGACAACTGGGTTCGGATTGATGAAGAACCTGCCAAAATAACGATTGAAACAGATACCCCTGACTACCAATCCCCTACGCTTGATCTAAACCGGATAACCATTAATGCCACGCCTACGAACCCAGAATTCCCCGATGGTAAAACCATCGTTGATATTTCGTTTTATGTCAAGGACAATATCAGTGGATATAATTCTTGTGAATTATATCTGAGGGATCCAAACGGTGGGGTTTATTCTTCTGGACATTATGGTGGAGGCTTATATTTTCAGGGGGATCCAAATGTATTTAGAAAGTATACCGAAAGCGTTGTTTTACCGAAAGGAAGTATACCGGGGATATGGGGACTTCAAGAAATGATCGTTATTGATAAAGCCGGGAACCGCATCACACATGACTTCACAGAAATCGTCCGTTTTGAAGTCGGTGAAGAACTCGCTGCGCCCTCACTCATAGCAGGCTTGCCTCAGACAACCCAACTCTTGGCAAACTATCCTAACCCGTTCAATCCAGAGACATGGATTCCCTATCAACTCGCTGAAACAATAGATGTGGCGTTGCGAATCTATGCTGTGAATGGCACATTGATTCGGACATTGGTGTTAGGGTCTCAACCCGCGGGCGTTTATCAAAGTCGAAGTCGTGCTGCGTATTGGGATGGCAGAAATGAATGGGGTGAACCGGTGGCGAGTGGTGTCTATTTTTATACACTCAAAACTGGCGATTTCACAGCGACGCGGAAGCTGTTAATTCGGAAGTAGGATAGAGGCGAAAGGACGAAAATAGAATGAAAAAGTCATTGTAAAATCAGAACGGAATATTCAAATATGGTAGAAAATGCAAGGCATCCTGAATCCGATGTGGCTCGCCCTCTAAGTGGCCGATATGATACGGTGGCAAAAAATGTCATTCGAGGGGACCCAAATGACTTAATCAGATTCAGCCTTGGAACCTCGGATGCTGAGGCAATTCGGGTTCTTGAAACAGAACAGCCAGTTGTGAATTGGTACCGCGCCGATAGTTTCATACATGCGAAGGTCCGCGGCAAAGAGGTTATCGTGCATCTCGAACTGCAGACGCACGATAGCACAGAGGTACCAATGTCTCGCCGTGTAGCAGGCTACGTCGGCTTAGGCATTCGTACATTTGGAATGCCTGTCTATTCGCATGTCATCTATTTCCATCCGAATGCAGGTCGCAATGATCTGGGGGAATACGTCCAAGACGAGTTGGCGTACGAGGTTACCATCAAATACAAGGTAATTAGACTCTGTGAGATAGAGGGACAAGACATTCTGGATGCGAAACTAAAAGGACTCATTCCGTTTGCACCATTGATGAAGCCGCCGGAGGAGATGGGTTCTAAAGAATGGTTGGGACGTTGTATTGAAGTTGCCGAAACTATTCCGATGGACGTAGCGGACAAGCCAAATTATCTTGCCTCTATGGCTATCTTGTGTAACGTCATTTTCAATTTTGATGACATTCGTGAAATTATACCGGAGGAAATCCTTATGCAATCAGAAGTTGTCCAATACTTCAAGGAACTGGGTATGCAAGAAGGCATTGAAAAAGGTGCCCGGGAAACTATTATTGAAGGCATTCTTGAATCGTTGGAGTTTCGATTTCCCGCTAGCGACGTACAGAAATTAAAGCCAATGCTTGAGAATATCGAAATACTGAAACGTCTCAAGGAGTTGCGTCGTGGGGCGTTGGGAGCAGGTAGCCTTGAAATGTTTAGGCAGATGATACTGGAAGGTGAACACCAAAGTGATCAGTAGCAATTCACTATTCTTCTTGAGAGTTCCCGATGCCGTCCGAGGTCCGTTGTTAAACGCACACAAGCGTGTCATAGAGAGGAAGCATCACGCAATTTGAAAAGTGAATTAACCTCAGAACCTCACAGGTTCGGAGAACCCTCCAAATATGGAGCATCATGGCGAGCGATCCTACTCGGTACAGTCCTTATCATCCCGAATATGTACTGGATTCTGGACTCTGCCGGCCAAGGGTATCCGACCACGATCTCCCTCTACTTTAACGTCATTTTCTGCGTCTTTGCTATCGTAGGTGTTAACCTCATCTTAGTACGGATAGCACCAAAGGTTGCAATACAACAAGGCGAATTGTTAACGATTTACGTAATGTTAGCGATTGCTTCCTCACTCGCAGGACATGACGTGCTTCGCGTTTTGATTCCGATGATCCCTTACGCATTCTGGTATGCAACACCGGAAAATGATTGGGTAGACCTGTTTCATCGGTATATCCCCGATTGGATGGCTGTCAAGGAAAGATCTTTCTTAACGGAGTATTATCGCGGCGAAACAACTCTTTACCAATGGGAAACTATACAAGGATGGCTGACAACAACTTTAGTCTGGGGAGGCTTCCTATGTGTAATGGTCTTCCTGATGGTGTGTATTAACAGTCTTGTTCGGAAGCAGTGGACAGAACACGAGAAACTGAGTTACCCCATCATCCAACTACCACTTGAACTGACAAGTGGCGGTAGAACAAACTTGCTGACGAATAGGATGATGTGGCTCGGTTTCGGGATCGCAGGGGCAATTGACATCCTCAATGGACTCCACTACCTCTACCCTACCGTGCCAAGTTTGGGTGGGAGGCTCTACGATTTACGTCCATTCTTTACGCAGAAACCTTGGAGTGCTATCGGATGGAGCCCGATCGCTGTGTTTCCGTTCGCAGTCGGTATCGCTTTCTTTATTCCGCTGGACTTGTCGTTCTCCTGCTGGTTTTTTTATCTCTTCTGGAAGGCAGAACGCGTCTTCGGAGATGCTTTAGGGATCCGTGGCATGCCGAACTTCCCCTTCACTGATGAACAATCTTTCGGGGCATATCTCGGCTTATTTGTCATCGCGATTGTGGCGACGCGAAAACACTTGGCACAAGTCGGGCGCAAGTTATTTAAAAACGATCAGAGTGTTGACGACTCAGATGAACCGATGTCCTACCGAGTGACAGTGTTGGGTCTCATCGCGAGTCTTGTCTTTATCGTTGGATTCTGCAAAACGGCGGGGATGTCTATCTGGGTGGTCCTCGTATTTTTTGGTATCTATTATGCTATCTCTACGGCAGTGACCCGAATGCGCGCGGAACTCGGATCGCCTGTCCACGATTTGCACTTCATTGGACCGGATGAGATGATGCCCCGCATTTTCGGGACACGTCTGCTCGGTCCGCACAACTTAACCGTAATGGCATATCTGTTCTTCTTCAACCGCGCCTACCGCGGGCATCCGATGCCACACATCTTAGAGGGATTTAAGTTGGCAGAACGGACCGGAATTTCCAATCGACGATTGCTCATTGCAATGTGCATTGCAATTGTCATTGGGACGTTTGCCTCATTTTGGGCATTCTATCATATCTCTTACATCGAAGGCGCGCGGGATTGGTTCGCTGGAAGACCTTTCAATCGACTCCAGAGTTGGCTGACCTCACCGAGAGCACCGGATGTGCCAGCAATCGTCGCGATGTGTATCGGTTTTCTCATCACCGGCTTTCTCATGGTGATGCGGATGCGGCTCTTTTGGTGGCCCTTTCATCCGGCTGGGTTCGCTATCTCCAGCAGTTGGTCAATGAATGTATTCTGGTTTTCGATTTTAGTGAGTTCAGTCATTAAATGGATCATTCTTCGACACGGCGGTGTGAGCGCACACCGGAAACTTATTCCGCTCTTCCTCGGTCTGATTTTAGGCGAATTCATCATCGGTAGTATCTGGAGCCTCATCGGAATTACGACAAATCAACCGATGTACCGATTTTTATTTTAGAACAGGACTGACGCAGATTAACTATTCGTCTGATTCTGATAGCGGCTGAATATAATGAATCTGTCTCGCGACTTCTGTAAAACCCATAGCTGGATAAAAACTGGTACCTATAGGATTCTGCTCCAGGGTTTCAATGCGAGCGTAAAGCATTCCTTCTGCTTGCAAATACACCAACGCTTTTTCAATGAGTCGCCTGCCGATACCGCGACGTTGAAACTTCGGCAGTACAGCGAGGTTCGGAATACCACCGATGCGGCTTGACTGGTTGAGTCGAGTTGTGATGTAACCCGCAATTTCTCCTTCAACTTCTGCCACGAAAAGCCCGTCCGGATTAGCTGCTGCATCGTCATCAATATGGGACATTTTGCGTTCTTCCCAGTCCATATCGCCAACGCGCCCAAACCGGTCTTCGATATTTTTATCTATCGACACCTTCTCGAAACAGATAGCGGTGATTTGTCGAAGGGTCTGTAGGTCGCTCGGTTTATAGTTTCGGATCATCTCTTTCTCTCTTTTTGTGGACTTATTTACAAAGTCCGTCCGTCTTAGGAACACAAACCATTTCAAGATAATCATCTTTCCTGTTGATGAAATCTCGTTCGTAACGGAGAATCTCAACTCCCAGTTGTCCCTACAGGATGTGCCTTTTTCTTAACTCACGCCAATTATAGTAAAATTGAAAAATATGTTTACAGTTCGTCAGGGAACAAACACCCTACCCCCGCTGGCGAGGATTGTATCCTCGCCCATCTTTGAATGTATAAGTAATTACGGGTTTTACTATATTTATCGGACAAAGATATGTTATACGCTATGCGAAAAAAATACAAATTTTCGCCTGAGAAAATTGAAATGCTAAGATGGAAAACCGAAAGTTGAGTGGCTTCGAGATTCAAAAGACCGATCTTGTAAAATATGCGGGTGTCTGTTATAATTGCGAACAGAATATTCTCAGGAGGAACATTGCGTGATTCGTGAAGCAATTCAAAAGGTTGTGGCAGGGAATGCTTTAACCGAAGCAGAAATGATTGATACCATGAACGAGATCATGGAAGGTGAGACGACAGACGCTCAGATCGCTTGTTTTCTTACCGCATTGCAACTTAAAGGCGAAACGATAGAAGAACTTACAGGAGCAACGCGTGCCATGCGCGCTAAGGCTACCCTTGTTCCTACCCGTCATACGCTTGACTTGCAAGCTACACCGAAAGTCCCACGACTCGTCGATACATGTAGCACAGGTGGTACAGGTTTAAACCATTTCAACATCTCAACAACTTCTGCCATAGTTACCGCCGGAGCAGGTGTGCCGGTCGCAAAGCACGGTAATCGAGGTGTAACGCGACAGAGCGGCAGTGCGAACGTACTTATGGCATTAGGTGTGAACATTGAAATCGGTCCCGAACAGGTCGGACAATGTGTTGATGAAGTCGGCATCGGTTTTTTATTTGCACCAACACTCCATGGTGCCATGAAATACGCGATCGGACCACGGCGAGAAATCGGGATTCGGACGATTTTCAATGCCATAGCACCACTGACCAATCCGGCAGGACCGCAGGCACAGGTGATCGGTGTCTACGCATCAGAACTGACTGAGGCACATGCGAATACACTGAACAGTCTCGGATGTCAGCACGCATTTATTGTGCGTGGAGATGACGGTTTGGACGACTTCACGACGACGACAACTTCTCGCGTCTCCGAGCTCCGAAACGGCACCGTTAAAACTTATACCCTTGATCCCACAACACTCGGAATTCCGAGAGCGGAACCTGAAGCACTTCTGGGGGGCGCGCCGGAGGAGAACGCTGAAATCGTAGTTAATCTCCTGAAGGGTGAGAAGGGACCCAAGCGCGACATTGTTGTGCTAAACGCTGGTGCGGCGATTACTGCAAGCGGGAAAGTGGATAGTCTTGATGTGGGTATCGAACTTGCGTCGGAATCCATTGACTCGGGCGAAGCATTGGCAAAACTGGAGGCTCTGAAGTCAGTGTCGAACAGTTAGACTCTAACCCCTTTTACGAGAAAAGGACAAATGGATTGATATTAGACACTATCATTGCCCATAAACAGAAGGAACTCGCAGCCGAACAGAAGTTGGTGCCGATTGCTAAATTGGAAACTAAGATCGCAAATCTTCCACCAACGCGGAATTTTTGTGATGCCATTACAGGTAAAGGGACCGTTAAACTTATCGCGGAGGTGAAGAAAAAGTCACCCAGTAAAGGCATTATCCGCGAAGATTTCGATCCGGTATCAATTGCCAAAACCTACGTCGAAAATGGGGCGGCTGCGATCTCTGTGCTAACAGACAAAAAATTTTTCGCAGGTGAACTCGATTATCTGCGTGCAATTCGGGACATCGTTGACGTGCCACTCCTCCGCAAGGATTTCACAATTGATCCGTATCACATCTACCAAGCTCGCGCTGCAGGGGCGGATGCTATCTTACTAATTGTAGCAGCATTGACAGCATCACAATTGCGGACGTTTATGGATATTGCAACGTCGGTGTCACTGGCGTGTTTGGTGGAGGTGCACACACGAGAAGAATTGACTATCGCTTTGGACGTGGATGCCCAGATTATCGGTATCAACAACCGAGATCTGCACACATTTCATACGGACCTCGCCACAACATTTCAGTTGCGTGAAGCGATTCCAGCAGATAAGGTTGTGATAAGCGAAAGTGGTATCTACTCGCGTGAAGACGTGATGCGGCTACAGGAGGCGGATGTGCAGGCGATGCTTGTCGGTGAGTCATTGATGCGGAGTCCTGACATTGGTGAACAGGTTCGCAATTTAATATCTTGAGCGTCCGTCTTCTGTAAGATTCCAAATGCTATCCAGTGGGAACTATAGCGAAGTAACGGTAATGCCGTGCCGTTTCAGAAGGGCAGTGGTTACACCGTCGCCAGATGTGAGGGTCCCTGAAAACGTGCCGTCGTAGATGTCGCCACAGCCACAAGATGGACTCCTCGCTTTCAGAACTACCTGGGTCGCGCCGTTTGATTGAGCAACCTCCAAAGCGTGATGTGCGCCTTTCAAATAGGCGGCTGTTACGTCTGTACCATCGGCAGTCATAACCTTTGCTTTGCCGTCCAAAACATCATCGCCATCGCCACCAACGATTTCTGCGGGTGGACGCGGCGTTGACAACCCACCCGATTCTTCCGGACAGACAGGAATCAGTTCGTACTTCGTCCCATGTTTTATCGCTGTTTCGTTTCGGCTGTCGCTGCCGTCGTATCGGCAGCGGACACCAAGTAGACAGGCACTAATGACTACCTTCATTTTCCCGCAGTACCTCAAATTGGTTCATGATTAAATCTGTTTCGCCTGTCTTCAGTTGCAGGTAACTTTGTTCCAAATGACGGAGTATATCACATAGCAGTGAGGCGCGACAGATTTCGGGGTTTCCATTTTCCGAGCGTGCATACGCCATACGCACGGAGGTTGCTGTTTCACGCAGTGCAAGCGGAAAATCCTCCCAGACGCAATTGACGTTCACACCGAAACCCAAAACGAAAAAAGGTTGACCCGCCTCGTCATAGGCAAGTTCTGTTAGGACACCCGCAACCTTCTTTTTCTCAATACGGACATCGTTAGGCATTTTGATCCGCGCGTCAAGCCCTTGCGTTATGCGAATCGCCTTTGCTATTGCCATAGCACCGATGAGATTAGGGAGTGCTACCTGGTCCCGCAGGAGTCGATGTCTAAGGATAACAGAGGCGAGAAGGCACTTCCCCGACGGTGCCTCCCAACTTCTGCCATATCTGCCGCGTCCGGCGGTTTGGTGCTCTGCCATGATGAGCGTTCCTTCTGCCGCACCCGTCTTGCCGCGAGCAAGGGCGATGTCGTTGGTAGAAGCGACCTGTGAGTGATGCTCAATTTGGCAACCGATAAGTGTCGTCTGAAGCGGTATCCTAAAAGTCATAAGAATTATAAATTCTGGTCTGTTTGCAACTTACTTTCCGGCCATTCCTTGATGGGCATCTTAACGGGTAGGACGATCACGTTGTTTACCTCTGATCCAAAAGTGAATTTACCCCTGGCAATATCTTTTCTAAGGCATCAATAAGATTGGAATCATCCTCCCGATTTGTGCCTGTCACCAAAGCTCTCAGTCTTCTAAGTTCCGCATTTACAGATTCTTCGTTTCTTTCTTCCTGAAAAATCTTAAAAAAGTTCAACCAATGTTCTGCTCTGATTCCACATAATAATTCTCTTTTCGCTATCTCCAAATAACTATCCATTATTCCTGTTCGTGCAAATCTCCCGAAGTTATTTCCATGATCAGATACAGGCTTATCAGAAATTTTATCGCTTTTTTGGGGATACGGAGAAACATTTTGCGCAATCATGATTTCTGCGCTCGATTTTGTTTTCCGAATGCATTCCCACCAGTAGTTTCGGTATTCTGATGCGTACTTCGCTAATTCTACGTATGGTGAAAATATTTTGGGATAGCCTGAAATCACATTACTGAGAGCCCAGGGGATTACGACAATTAAGTCCTGTTTGGCACAAGCGGCGGGGGTTACTTGAAATCGGAAACTGGGTTCCCCTTCTTTCGCCAATAGATACCAACTCTTTAACTCAATTCCCAGTAAGATTTCACTCTCATGTCCGTCTGTTCCGCTTGCGTCTCTTCTCAACAGAACGTCTGGAAATGTCTGCGGTTGCCTGACAAACCTATGGTACATAAATTTTTCATCAGGGTCCCAAACTTCCCACATCCGATTCAACGTTGAAACCACTTGGTCCTCGATCGTTGCGCTGAATGCGGCATTCAAGGTGAAGATGTCTGTCGCTAAGATCCCTTCTATGGATGTATCTGACCGAAAGTAGGTGGGAAGGGCAAAGAGTGCCTCACGGACACGTTCATACACTTTGTACACAGCCTCGTTGCTCTGTGGGGGATTTCTTTTAGGCTCGATCGGAATCGCCATAGAATACAAACTCCTGTTGGGTGTCGTAATTTGAGAGTCTCTCAACAGCGACTTTAA
The DNA here is from genome assembly GCA_965232545.1 of Candidatus Poribacteria bacterium. Taxonomy (GTDB): domain Bacteria; phylum Poribacteria; class WGA-4E; order WGA-4E; family WGA-3G; genus WGA-3G. Next base: position 2,679,158 of record OZ246979.1, on the reverse strand, counting down.
AATAGTCAGGATGGATTTCAGCTGCGTAACATCTTCGTTTCAGTTGGTGTGAAGCGATCGCTGCCGAACAGAGCCCTCCGAAGGGTTCCCATACAACATCCCCGATGTCACTACTTGATCGGATACATAAGTTCATGAGTTTTAGGGGTTTTTGATTGTTATGTAAGCTCTTGTGCTGCTTTTTTAATCGCTCGGTTCCCCGAACAGCTGGTTCCTGCCAGACGTTTGTAATACCGTTCTCAAAGTAAAACTTGGCTCTCATATTTGCCCATTCCTTGCCTGTAATGGGTGTTAAACCATTCACAGAGAAATAGGGCTTTCCGTCCTCATTTCCATGTCTGTTTGCGTACTCGGCAATCTTTTCAAACGCTGCAGGGGGAGGGTAGTACCAAAGATGGTCTTTCGTAAAATACTTCCTCGTGGCAGCATTTTTCACACCACAGACCTCATTGGTTTTGGAAAATGGAAGTCCTGTTCGTTCCCATTCGTACCGAAGCCACTTTTTCATATCCATCTTTGTACCGTTGACTTGGAACAAGGCTTTTTTTATATACTGAACACACACTTCCGTTGTTACAGGAAATTTTCTAAGAGTTTTGCCATTTGAGTTACCGGCAATGTGCGCTATTCCCTTATTCCAGATGTGACAACTTCGGTACTCCCAACCATGATTGGCTAACACAGGATGGACGTTTGCCCACCCGAGTTCTGTATTCCAAAACCAAAGCGTTGTCATAGGCGTTGCACGTTCCGACCATTTAGTTATATGAGGCTCATAAGACTTGGCTAATTCCTCTGGGGTAGGTGGGTCACCCGGGTAGCTCCCGATACCATAAGGACCGTCCGAAATAATAACGATTGGAGATTCCCATTTATCATACCAGTTAAGGGCATCCCCTCTGTATAAAAAGATCCTATCTCTCTTATGATATTCCACGATTAGTTCCCTTTTTATGTAATCGTTTCATGTTTTCTATTTTTCTCCAATTGTCAGTATTCAGTTGCTCGTGAAAGAGAAGCGGACTTCTGACTGACAACCGATAACTGAAAACTAATAACGCTACTGATTCAAATGTCTTTCCGCTTCGATCCGCCACTGTTCAGGTGGATTAAGTTCGAGGAAACGTTGCCATTGCGCTCTCGCCTGTTCACGCTTCTCCCTGTATTCATACATGAGCGCGAGGTTGTAGTTCGCTGTCAAGTTACGGGGTTCCAGTTGTATCACCCGTTCAAACTGTTCCGTCGCGGCACCGAGTAAATCCATACTGAAGAGATTGTTGGCGTAGTTAAGCAGTGTCGGCACGTGCGTGTCGTCCAAAGCGAGTGCCATTTCCAGCGTCTTTTTCGCAGCGTTGTAATCTAAAGCGTGTGCATAGTATAGATCACCGAGACGTTGATACGTCTTAATGGCAATGCTGTCCCCTTCTTCAATGGGTTGTGGAATGAGTGCCGCCTCCGCTTCATAATGTTGAATTGCCTGCTTCCATGCCTGCTCCCATTCCGCAATCTGTCCGAGGTGCGAGTGGATACCTCTATATTTTGGTGCATAAGAGAGCATATTTTCAAAAACATCTTTAGCGAGACGATGCCGATCAATTTCGAGATAAATGATACCGAGTTGATAGTTCGCTTCACGGTTTTTGGGTTGCCGCTCAACGACCTGCTTGAAATCCTCTAAAATTTGGCTATAGCGGTAAAGCGTTTTACCAATGTGTCTGTAACGGAGTGTGAGCATCCCACGGTAGAAATAGGCATCTATGTAGTCTGAATTCAGAGCAATAGTTTCGGTATACTCCTTGACTGCCATTTCAGCATGTTTATGATAGTTATCTCCGAGTGTTTCGGCATGTTGGTGGAGCAGACGAGCATAACTATAGTGCCAATCGAACTTCTCAGGGTTGTATTGATTCGCCAATCCGTAGTACCGAATGGCACTTTCACGTTCACCTCGCTTCTCGAAGATGACAGCGAGAAGATGATGGAGTTCCGGGTGATCGGGTTCAATCTCCAACACAGGTTGATAGATCCGAATGATGTTATCTTCATCATTGCGCTCGCGATAGATTGCACCGAGTCGGAAAAATGGTGCGACTTCCGTCGCCTCAAAAAATGGACTTTCAAGCCGTGTGGTGTCCAGACCTATCGTCTTCTCGTAATGGACGATGGCGTTGTCTATGTCACCCTTTTGTTCAAACAAGATTGCCGCGTGGTAATGTGCTGAGACGTCATCAGGGGTTAGCCGGACAGTTGCGAGAAAAGAGAACAGAGCGGCATCGGACTGCTCCAGTGTAAGATACGACAGTGCCAGTAAATAGTGTGCCTTGGTCGTGTCGGGTGCAATCTCAATGATTTTCTGTAGGGTGTCAATCGCCTGTTGATGTGCCTCTCGGTTTCGATAAATGTGAACCATCTTGAAAAGCACATCTATTTGCTGTGCATCTAATGTCAAGGTGCGTTTATAAAAGATGAGAGCGTTGTCTGGGTCGCCATTCGCCTCGTAACTCTGTCCCAGCAGATAGACAGCACCAACATCCTCGGGAAACAACAGAAGATGCGTATTTAAAGATTCAATAGCCTCTTGATAGTTCGCTGTTTCAAAAGCACTTTGCCCTTGCGCGATAAATTTATGTGCTAATTTTGGATTTAATGCCAATGCGCGTTTAAAGTAAACTGTAGAAGCCTCTACATCTCCCTGCTGGTGATGAAGTTCGCCGAGTTTTAAGTAAACATCATTGAAATCGCCTAAGTGGAGTTCTGTTTGCATAAGACTTGGATCGGTTTCTATGATCTCAACGGTCTTTTCGTAAGATTCGATGGCTTTCTGGATATTACCAGCATCGGCTTCAAGCATACCTGTGTAAAATTGGGAACGCGGATCGTCAGGAAGGACTAACATTGCTTTCTCAAGGAGTGGCATTGCTTCATCGGAGGTCATCAACCCTGCGAAGTAAGGTTCAAGCGGTTCATAGAAGGTATCCTTAACGCTTGGGGTGTGGGATAATGCCTGTTGGTAATGTTGTACTGCTGTCGTGGTATCGCCGTTCGCATAGAGGAGTTCTCCAATCGCGAAATGTGCCTTCGCATGGTTCGGCTCAATCTCAATTGTGCGTTGGTATAGCCGAATTGCACCGTCCGTATTGCTTTTTTCGTCGAAGATAACCGCAAGTTCGTAAAGGTCTGGTGCCGAGTAATCCTGATACTGTGATCCTTTCGCGTATTCTTTCAACGCCTCATCAAAGAATCCCTCTGTCGCGAGGACTTGTCCAAGTTTGAAGTAAGCAGGCGCGAACCTCTTTTTTTGACCCGTAAGATTCTCAAAGGTCTCGCGGGCGCGATCTATCTCGCCCTGTGCAAAATAAACTAAACCGATACCGTACTGTGGATATTCCCACTTTCTGTTTATCTTCCGTGCCGCGTCAAAGGCGTGTAGTGCTTCTATGTAATTCTGTTGCTTTAAGTGAATCTCACCCATCCGATAGTGAACTGGATAGTAGTTGGGGTTTAAACGGATGCACGCCTCAAATTCAGCAAGTGCTAAATCATCTTGGTTTCCCTGTTTCTGATAGATACCGCCGAGGTTGAAGCGCGCCCAAAATAGCCTTGGATCGATCTCGCTGGCGTGTTGTAAATAGCTAATAGCAGTATCCAATGCTTCGTCGGTTTCTGTTGCTTGAAGGGCATGTAGGTATCCCAAGCCGTAATAGAATGCTGCCTTAATTGGGGGAGTAACAGGTTGTTGTGCTTGGCGGTTATTTTCCCTTGCGGTATAAAGCGTGAGGAGCACGGAAAGTCGTCCCTGTTTCTGCCACTTGAGGATGAGTTCACGATGTTTCTCCGCGGGTTTCTTCTTTTCCTTCAACACCTTTGCGAAGTCTTTTCTCATGTCCGCTTCCCATTTTTCCACTGCGGAAGAAACCTGTAAGAAAGGCGTATTGAATCCTAAGCATACGATTAGTACTATGAATAGTAGCGTTAGCCCTGTTTTTTTCATTGTATATTATCCTCAGTTTTCGATTCTTTCAATTCTTGCGCGTGTAGGCATAGAAGGGGTCGCACCAACGACAGTCACTGCTGCCGCACCCGCTGCATTTGCAAACTTGACGGCCGCCTGTAAGGTCGCGCCGCTTGCCAGCGCGGTTGCGAGTGCGCCACAAAACGCATCACCTGCACCCGTCGTATCTACAGCATCAACAGCCAATGCCGAAACGTGTTCAGATTCGGTTGCTGTTAACAGCAATGCCCCTTGTTCTCCAAGTGTCAAGATAACAGCAGTGCCTGTGGCACCCACCATGCGAGCGCGCAATACCTCTGCTGCGCGGCGTGCGTCTTCATGAGTGTCAACCTTCACCCCTGATAATAACTCGGTTTCAGATTGGTTTGGGGTGAGAATGTCAACAAACGCTAACAGACTATCCGGCAATGGTTGCGCAGGTGCGGGATTTAATATCACTGTCGTTCTGTGTGTCTTCGCAATTGCTGCGGCATGCTCGGATGCCGCCACGGGTGTCTCTAATTGTAGAAGTAGAACATCGGCGTTTGCGATGTCGTCAGCCGCAGCGTCTATATCTGTTGTTGTCAGTGCCATATTTGCGCGCGGCACGACGATGATGCTATTGTCGCCATCCGGTTCAATGACGATGGTTGCCACACCTGTCCCAACATCTGTACGTTTTGTGACAAACCTACTATTAATGCGTTCGTTTTCCGTTGCCGCGAGGAGCATATCTCCGAAAAGATCGGCACCGACATTTCCAATCAGTGTGACTTCGGCACCTAACCGTGCCGCGGCAGTTGCCTGATTAAATCCTTTTCCACCTGTGAAAATATCAAAAGCATCGCCGAAGAGCGTTTCGCCTGTGCCGGGTCGCCGCGGTGCGCGGCATACCAGATCGACGTTCAGACTGCCAACAACGGTAACTTTTGGTGTTACTTGGTTTATCACGACTTGTTCCTATCTTTCTAACGATTTTTGACAATTATAGTTGACATGGAGTGTGAGTGTCAAGATTTTTACAACGATTGCGGCTTGCCTCCTATTCCAATCTTGACAGAACAGTTTTGGCTTGCTAACTGCACCCGAAAGTGCTATTATGCACATCAGCACGTAGAGTAGATTGTGCGAACCGAAAGGGGGTGTGTCGAACAGGCTGATGAATTCTAAACTAAAATATGTAATAGGCTTTTTAATCTTTTTCGGAATTAATCTCGCACTGAAATGGCGTGCGGAGCAGGTGAGCGATGCGGAGACCCTTGTGTGGTACAGCGTAATTCCGCCGTTACTTGCCGTTACGTTGGCGATTCTCACAACACGACTGCTTCCGAGTCTCAGTATAGCGGTAGGTGTGGGGATTCTGCTCTCGTGGTATCAACAAGGTGCCATCCCAATCGGTTTTTTTACAGAAGTTGTTTGGTTTGTCCGTGCCGTGAGCATTGGAAATGACGGTGTGGATCTTTTCAATTTCTGGGTCGTTCTGTTTGTGTGCCTCATCATGGCGACGATCTCCGTTGTGGTCGCGTCTGGTGGTATTGGTGGTGTTGTTATATGGCTTTCTCAATTTGCAAAGGGACCCCGCTCATCCCAATTTATCACCGCGTTGATGGGGATTGTTATCTTCATCGGGGATTATTCCAACGCCATGCTTGTGGGACCCACGATGCGTCCACTCACGGATCATCATCGCGTCAGTCGTGAAAAATTGGCGTTTCTTGTGGATTCCACAAGTGCACCGATCGCCGGTCTTGCGTTTGTCAGTACATGGATCGGCTATGAAGTGGGACTCTTTGAAGATATCGCCAAAACAATCGGTCTCGAACGTGACGGGTATTCCATGTTTTTTGATGCCCTCAGCTTTCGGTTCTACTGTATTCTGACGATTATTTTTGTTATTGTCAATGCTCTCAGCGGCAGAGATTACGGCGCGATGCACAAAGCGGAAACGCGTTCACGGACAACAGGGAACGTTGCCGCCCCGGATGCTAAAGCACTTGGACACACCTCATCTTTCACGAGTCTACCAAACGCTGCTACACAACCATTTTCAGCCGTTTTACCCCTCTTAACACTTTTTGGATTGCTGTTGGCGGGTTTCTGGATAGATGGTGACGGGACAGGGTTCATTCTCTCCCTAACAGCCTGGCGGGACGCACTCTCAAAAGCAGACAACGTTAAGATTCTTGCCTGTGCGGCGGCGAGTGCATTTATTGTCTCAATTGTCTGTGCACGCTGGCTCTCAAAGCTGCGATTCTCGGATATCATCCCAGTTATTTGGAGTGGTGTGAAGGGAAGTCTCACGCCATTGAGTATCCTGTTATTGGCGTGGGGGTTAAAAGCGAGTTGCGATAGACTGATGACGGGTCAATTCCTCGCAACCATGCTCAGTGATATTGTATCGCCACTTTGGTTTCCGATCTTCGTCTTTGTGTGCGCATCGGTTACCTCTTTTGCAACCGGAACAAGTTGGGGAACGATGGCGATCCTGATTCCCACTGCGATCCCAGTGGCGTTCTCGCTTGATAATGGAACTTACGGGCTCACAACAATCATCTGCCTCGGTGCAGTGTTAGACGGTGCCATCTTCGGTGACCATTGCTCACCACTTTCAGATACAACAATTCTCAGTTCCATCGCGAGTAGTTGTGACCCGCTTCACCACGTGAGGACACAATTGCCATATAGTCTCACTGTGGCAATCATCGCTTTAGTCTGCGGCTATCTTCCTGCCGCGCTCGGTATCTCCTCAGCAATTGGAATTGGTAGTGGTACAGGTCTGATTATCTTACTGTTTTATGGTATTGCAGGTTTCCGAAAACTTCAGGAATCGAGAAGCCTATAGGTATCTGCACCGTTAGCGGAGTCGACTCTTACAGAAAACTGAAGGAGAAAAGGAGAACTGACATGAAGGTTGAACTTGAGGGAAAAGTAGCAATTGTTACGGGGGGCGCGAATGGTATTGGCCGCTCTACTGTAGATGCGTTAGTTGACAATGGCGCGCAGGTGGCAATCGTTGACATTGACACGCAAGCAGGCATGAAAACCGTTGAGGAGGTTAAAGAAAGCGGGGGGAACTGTCTGTTTGTGGAAGGTAACGTCTCAGACGCAGCGCAGATGGAGGATATCGCTGCTCGGATTGCAGCACATTTCGGTAAAATTGAAATTTTAATAAATAATGCCGGAATTAACACACGAAGTGATAGGGTGCCGATTCATCAGTACACCTTAGAGGACTGGCATCGGATTTTAGAAATAGACCTCACGGGTGTTTTTACGACGAGCCGTGCTGTTATTCCTCATATCTTGGATACTCACAGCAAGTCTGGTTCCGAAAATGCGACTGGACGTATTGTCAACATTAGTTCTATTGCTGGGTTGGTGCCGCTGCGTTTACAGAGTGCTTACGTCGCGGCGAAAGCAGGTGTGGCGAATCTGACGCGTTCAATGGCGTTGGAACTTGGGCCGGAAGGGATTCTGGTGAACGCTGTTGCCCCCGGTTCGACGCTGACGCGTGGCACGAGGGCACTCTTTTACGGAGATGACGGCGCGTACACGGAAAACGCCGCGAGTCTTCTATCGCATATTCCACTTGGTAGACCCGGGGAGACGACTGAAATCGCAGCCGCGGTGCTTTTTCTTGTTTCGCCAGATGCAAGTTACATCAATGGTACGATTCTCACAGTAGACGGCGGTTGGATCGCGGGTTATACGCGAGACTGGTGATCAGTCCCAATGTCACGGCACACGGTGTGTGCCTACTACTTTAATAGAGGAGAAAAAAATGGCAAAAATTACGATGTTTAAAGGGTATCAAGGGGAACCCCCTATTCCGAAACCCGCACATCAGGTGAAAGCGAATGTTGTCACGGTTCAAGACGGGGTGCCTGTAAAGTATTCGGGCTGTGATGGGATCGGTGTACGTGTTGTGCATCCTGCCAATCCGAACGCGCCCGCACAAAACTTGGGTTTAGTGGTGTTTTTTGTGCCACCACACGTTGTTCTTGAACCGGGGAGCCACCATACCGAGGAATGCTACGTGATTCTAAAAGGGAAAGGCGTGATGACACTCGCTGGTGAAAAGGTACCCGTTGAAGCAGGAACATTCATTCATCTCCCACCGTGGTGTGAGCATGGCATCGAAAATACAGGTGATGAGTCTATGGAAGTATTGATTTGCACATCTCCACCGAACCCGTAAATTGACCGATAAATTGAGGTTATAAGCGATAAAATCCGCTAATTTAGCGCATATCCATACTTTTTTGCATTTTAATTTAACCCTTTTTCTATATTCTACGTTAAATAAAATATATTAACTGTTTAATATAGGCTGATAAACCACGCCTTATAATTAATTTGTGGGGGTTTTTAATTTATGCGAGGGATAATGCCGAAGTCATCTGACGTGCGGCGGGATTTTCTACGAAAAAAACATTTCAATGGAAACTCCGCCCATGAGCAACCGGCTGACGAAGAGCTAACATCAATGGAAGAAGTGCCCGAAGAGTTAGAAAAACGGGTACAGGCGCTACTCGCAAACGGAGAAGAAATCAAAGTCGCTGTCTCAACCGATCTGCGGTTTGATGGCAACTATGGAAAAGATTGGGTAATTGCTACTGGTAGACGCCTCATCGCTTTTAATCAGAACGGCGCACCGGAGCCTCAACTTCGTGAGATTCCGCTTACCTCAATTGAGGCTGTTGAGATCGTTGAGATGTACGGGAACAATATCCTCAAGGTCAGAACATCCGAGGATGCCATGGAAGTTGCCCGCTACTCACGTCGGGTCTCGCCAAAGTTTGAATTGGCAACCCCTGAACTGGAAACGTTGGTTCAAGATGCGAACCCGGACGTAGAACATGAAAAACAACACCGTCCGCAAGGCTTGGGAAAAAATAAAAACAAATGCGAAACATGTGGGAAACCGCTGCCACGCTGGTCGGGCGTTTGTGTTAATTGCGTTGAAAAACGGAAACTCATCTTTCGGCTTATTAGATATTCATTTCCTTTCTGGCGCGTCTCGGTCCCCGCTCTTGCCTTGATGATGGTGATCCGGCTGGTATCACTCTACCCAACCATTTTGAGTAAGGAAATGGTTGATAACGTCCTTCTCCCGGCAGGGGCAGCTGCAACTGGTGCCACGCTAACTGAAACCGGTGAACCGCTCGCTCCACCGACGTGGGGGCATCTCACTGGAATCGTCGAAGGCATCTCAGGCTGGCTGACGCTTCCTATCGCTGGAAGTTGGGGGCACCTCACTACCATTGTCCTCTTAATGGTAAGTTTCAATGTCTTTACTATGGGGGCTTCCGCTGTGCGGGGGTATATGATGGCTTGGGTGGGCCAAAATGTTACACGCCGGCTTCGGAACGAAACTTATGAACACCTCAATTCGCTTTCGTTAGACTTTTACAATCAGCGTGACACCGGGAACCTCATGTCGAGAATCACAAGCGACGTGGCGAGGCTCCGAGAGTTCATCGCAAGTGCGTTGCAAGATTTAATGGGCGATTCATTGACGCTTATTTACATCTGCGCCATTATGTTCGTCACCAATTGGAAGTTGGCGGCTTGGACACTAATTCCGGTGCCCTGTCTTATTTTCTTTACCATCTTCTTTGGAAAAAAAATGGGCAAGGTGTTTTCCGTGCTCTGGAAACGGCATGCCGATATTAGCACTATACTGGCAAGTACCATCCCGGGCGTACGGGTCGTCAAAGCTTTCGCTCGCGAACGCTATGAAGTAAATCGATTTAGCGAAAAGACATATCAAGTGTTTGATGGCGAAATGAATGCAGCGAAGTTGTCGACACTGTATCGTCCGATCATGGAATTTATCATTTTCTCGGGTTCCATTCTGATATGGTTGGTTGGTGGTTCGCAGATCTTTGAAGGGTTCCTAACGCTTGGCGAACTTTTTATGTTCCAAGCGTTGATGGGACGGTTCTTCAGACCCGTCTATACACTCTGTCAGATGAATGAACGGTTCATCCGAGCCGCAACTTCCGCTGACCGCGTGTTTGAAATCATGGACACTCCTCCCAGTGTCGCTGAGAAAGAAGATGCGATCGCGCTTGAGAACATTAAAGGTGATGTCGAATTCAAGGATGTTTATTTTTCTTACGACACAGAAAAGAACGCTATCAACGGTATCAGTTTCCAGGCAAAAGCCGGTGAGATGATTGGGCTGGTCGGACATAGTGGTGCCGGGAAAAGCACGGTTATTAACCTGATTACTCGCTTCTACGATCCGAGTGAAGGTTCAATAGAGATTGATGGACACAACACCCGCGATATTAAACTCAAAGCATTGCGGCAACAGGTAGGCGTGGTGCTTCAGGATCCATTCCTGTTCCAAGGAACGATCGCTGAGAATATTGGTTATTCGAAACCCGGTGCTTCTCGGCATGAAATTATCGCCGCAGCGAAAGCCGCAAATGCGCATGAGTTCATCGTCAAATTCTCTGATGGTTACGATACGATGGTAGGTGAACGTGGTGCTCGCGTATCCGGCGGTGAACGACAGCGAATTTCTATCGCCCGCGCGATTCTGAAAAACCCGAAAATTCTCATCTTAGATGAAGCGACATCGTCTGTAGACACAGAGACTGAATCGAATATTCAGGAAGCGTTGGAACGGCTTGTCCGCGGTCGAACTGTATTTGCTATCGCACACCGACTCTCTACTCTCAAGTATGCTGACCGTCTGGTTGTACTGAAAGACGGAAAAGTGGATGAAATCGGCACGCATGCGGAGCTTCTTGCCAAAGACGGCACCTATGCAGGTTTGTGTGAAAAGCAAATAGAATTGTCGAAGATTCGTGCTTTATAGCCAACAATATACGCCTATAGTGCGCATTTTCTAAGTGCGCACTACATCCTCCCTGCTGTAGAAGAAGGAGAAATCACGTTATGCAGGAAGCTACCCCGATTACCGATGAGGTGCAATTTCTTGATGCCCCCAACGTCAAAATTGCGCGAAATTCGTTTGAAGAACTCACGATTGAACTGCCAGACGGCACAAGTCACGCAAACGTCGAAGCAGTCCGGTCCTTTCCGCTCACCGATTCTAACAAATATATCACGCTGCTGGATAGCGAAGGCGAGGAAATCGGTATCATTCAGGACATCAAACAGTTGCCTCGCGAATCAGCGGAAATCCTTGTGTCCGAGTTGCAGAAACGATATTTTATGCCGAAGATCACCAAAATTCACGAATTGGATGGTGAGTTCGGTGTTACACGGTGGGTAGTAGAAACAAACCGAGGTCCTGTCACATTTGGCATGCGCACCCGATATGATGTTGTCAGTCTTGAAAATGGACGGGTACTTATTAAAGATGCCGATGGCAATCGTTACGAGATTGAGAACTATCATCATTTGGATCCTGCGAGTCTGGCACTCCTTGAAACGCAATTATAGCAACTCATTCCAGTAGAACATTTAATCTTTAAGGCGCAGCTTCCTCAATTGGGCTATTAGTCAACAGGATCGCGCCTCTTTTTTTAAATAAAATAGCACTTTTGAATCCACACCTACGGAGGTTGGTAAGCGTGGAAAATGTGAGAATCGAACGGATTGAATGGGCACGGTTGACAGGTGAACGTCCCCGCAAAGCTGGCTGTAATTCGCGGCTCGGCGAACACGGGTTACACGTCCGTCCCGCTATTGCCCGTATAACAACAACAGATGGCGCGAGCGGCTTCGGATTTTCACCGATTTCTCGTGAAAAAGCGCAAGCGATCGCTGGGTTTCAACTCAGTGACGCATTCGATGCAGAGAACGGTGTCACCGAGGAATTCAGAATGTTAGAGTACCCACTCTGGGATCTGGTAGGAAAGTTGGCAGAAAAACCGGTCTACGCGCTGTTGTCAGAGGAAAATGGAGCGTTTCGCGCGCCGTGTTACGATACTTCGCTTTACATCGATGATTTGCACCTTGAGGATAATGCTGAAGCGGCGGCACTCATTGCGTCCGAGGCATTGGAGGGAAAGGCGCGCGGACATAATGCTTACAAAATAAAAGTAGGGCGCGGCGCGATGCACATGCCACTCGACAAAGGAACCCAACGGGATATTGACGTTATCCGGGCGGTTCGAGAGGCAGTTGGGGCTGACGCTTCAATCCTAATAGATGCAAACAATGGCTATAACCTCAACCTGACCAAACAGGTATTGGGTGGGGCTGCTGATGCAAACGTCTATTGGATGGAAGAAGCATTCCACGAGGATGCCCGGGTCTATAGCCTGCTGAAAGAATGGCTAAATGCTGAAGGTTTAGAAACCCGCATCGCTGACGGCGAAGGTGGTGCTTCGCCGAATTTGGTAGACTGGGCAAAAGATGGACTCATTGATATTGTCCAATACGATATTTTCTCTCCCGGATTCTCGCGCTGGCTTGAACTCGGTCCCGAGTTGGATGCCGCGAACGTCGGCACAGCCCCACATCATTACGGGGGGCACTACGGAAATTACGTAACCTGTCACCTTGCTGCGAAGGTGGAACGGTTTGAATTCGTCGAATGGGATCATGCGACCACTCCTGGCTTGGATGACTCTGGGTATTCCATATCGAACGGATATGTGAACGTCCCACAAAGTCCAGGTTTCGGGTTGAATCTGGATGAGATGCCCTACCAAAAAGCGAAAGAAGAGAACGGTTTTGAGGTTCGCGCGTAGCGATGCTTCTATATGTAAACGCACTTTGCAGGCACACTTGGTTTGTGTGCCAAAATGAGGATGAGAACTATGGGACATTTAACTGCGGCAGACAAAGAATTTTTCAAAGAAAACGGTTATCTGGTTGTACGCGGTGCACTGGAACAGGAAGCGATTGATGCGGCTCTTGACAGGCTCTGGGAAGAAATGGACGAAGACAGGAACGACCCGGAATCATGGATACGCCAAGGTTACCGCACTGTACCTGTTGGTAGTGAAGAAGTTATAAGTAGTACAACGTATAGCAACCGAGTTTTTGCTATGGCAGAGGAGCTTGTCGGCAAGGACAAATTACATACGAGCGGTGGCGCGGGACCGCATATCAATTTCCCAGATCCGGACAGGAAATGGAATGAACCGATGGGACATCTTGATGGTTACCACACGCCTACCAACGGGGTGCCGAAAGGGGTCGTTAGTGCGTTCACTCTGGGTGCCACGGTTTATCTTGATACAGTCGAAAAACAGGGCGGCGGATTTACTGTCTGGCCAGGGAGCCATCGGATCTGGGCAGAATACTTCAGACACCATGACCTGGATAGTCTCCCAGGAGGTATCGCACCGTTTGATTTGGGACCGAGTTACGAATTCACCGGTGAGGCAGGCGATGTCTGTTTCTGGCATCATCAGATGAGCCATACTGCTGGTCCGAACTGTGGGCGCAATGTCCGAATTGCATGCATTAGTAGGTACCGACGGAACGACCTTGACAAAATTAAGTTTGAAACCCCTGATGATATGTGGAAATATTGGGACGGAATTTCATAGCGTCCGTGTTTTTACGCTTATCCAATTCCATTGTGTTGGGACACTTGCATAGTGCTCCAAAGTTGCCCGCGTAGATACACCGAAATTTTAATTTGCCAGATGTTTTGATATATGTTATGCTTTTCTTAGCCTCATTTTATAGCAAGCAACAGTATCAACCTTCAGTTAGTAGCAGAAACATGTTAGGGAAGTTTCGGAATGGATCTCTATCTGAACCCTTCCAAAATCACCGAGATAATAGGTGTGGAAGAAGAAATAATTAACCGAACATTGGAACGACGAGATGTGGACATTGAACCCTATCTGCGTGTCGTTTCTGCCGCCTCCAAAAGTCCTGGAGATCGTCCAAAGCCACAGATTCAGTTAAGGATTGATGGTCTCGCACTGCTCATAAAAAAACTTACCTATAATATTCCAACGGATGATATTATTGAGAACCTCAGTTGTCAGATTTTTCATATTACGCATCTAAGGGAAACTTGTGAAAAATTGGAACAGGAAAATCAAGTCCTTATCGCCGAAAATGCGCAACTTCGGGAAAGCATTGAAACTTTCCAAACCGAAAAAGAGAATTTGTCCGCAGAAGTTGATAACCTGCAAAGTCAACTAATTGCGGAACAATCTAAGACCTGGGTAGATCGTTTGCTGAAACGCGGGGATTGATAGGTCTGGACAAGCAAGGCTCAAGCTTCTACTCTCACAAGTATCGAAAATCGCTATGGGAAAAGAAAAACGGAATCAATTGCTTGCGGTTGGGTTCTTCGTGCTCGGCCTGGTCTTCCTCTATGGAGGGGGTATTTCATTCGCCCCATCCGTCATTACCCAGAATGCCGTTTTGCTCAAAGGTATCGCGCTGGTGCTGCTGAGCATTGCTGCAATCCTCGCTGGTACTGCTTTTGAAAATAAACAGCGAATCGCCATCATTTCCAGCATAGGTTTGACGATGAGTCTCGGATTCCTCTATCTGCCTGTCCCTTCAATCTTGCACGGTTCAACGTTCCATATCCTTTTCGCTTGTGCAATTGCATTTGGCATGACAACCACCGCGAAGCGAGCAGCGACTATCGGTGCAGCAGCCCTTGCCTGTATCGGCATTGTTTTTCTTTACCAGCCTTTCTTTCCATCACTTAATAGCACCGCCCTACACTTGCTTCTACCGGGTGTGATCGTTTTCTCAATCGTCTTTTCGCAGAAAACCTTGTGTGAGCAGATTTCTGTCGGCTTAATCGCGCTGGGTTTAATCGCGCTCTGCCAACCTTTTCTGATGCTATTCTATCAAACCGGTTTCCAATTGTTGCTGACCGGATTAACAGGTTTTATTGTCGCAGCACATCGCTAAAAATTTTTAGACAAAAATGCTGGTCTTTCCATGAACTCCAATAGAAAAAAAGTTGTAATAGTAGGGGCGGGGGTTATCGGTGCCGCAATCGCGTATCATCTGTCCCAACGCGATGGAATCGCTGTAACGCTTCTGGAGCGTGATGTTCCCGGCGCGGGGGCATCTGGACACTCTTTCGCGTGGGCAAACGCTTTTGGGAAAGATCCGCGGGACTACCATACCCTCAACCGACGTTCGTTGGATATGTGGTATCGACTTGCCCATCAACTTGATGCGGATATTGGCATTCACTATGGCGGCGAAATGCGGTGGGAAAACGATCCACAGCGTGCAACACAACTTCGCCAACGCATCCAACAAATTCAGATGTGGGGTTACCCGTGTCGACTCATTACCCGTGAAGAGATGTTGACCCTTGAGCCACACTTACACCCGGGTACTGTAGTCGCCGCGTCCTTTTCTGAGGCAGATATCCACGTTGAGACCGACAGATTCATCGGTGTGTGTCTCCAACGCGCATGCGAAAGGGGTGCGGTTGTGCACCAACAAACCAGCGTTACTGGATTTGTCATTCGTAACGGCAGTGTTGCTGCTGTCAAGACCACCGATGCCGAATTTCCATGTGATGTTGTCGTCTTAGCAAGCGGTGTTCAGACGACTGAACTCGCCTCCTTAGCGCAGGCGCATATTCCACAGCAACGGAGCCCGGGTATTGTGATTAAGACAACGCCGTGTGCTCCGGTTTTACACAACGTCGCGGTCATTCACGCGGCTCCGACGGATGAAAACCATCAGCATCTCCATCTCCGTCAACTGGCGGATGGGAGTCTTAGAATTGGGCAAGGCACTCAAGAAGGGATAAATCGTGATGATTCGCAACGGCACGCCGATGCGCTCCTCGCTCGTGCCAAAACCTATTTGCCAGCGATAGCAGACGCTGAAGCGATTCCAACACCGGTTGGGTATCGTCCAATGCCGCTTGATGGATTTCCCGTAATTGGATTTACCGAAGCCGTGCAAAATCTGTATATCGCCTTAATGCATAGTGGTGTAACCTTGGCACCTTTGGTGGGTGAAATGGCAACTGTGGAAATTGCCGACGGTGCAAGGGTGGATTGGTTCACGCCCTATCGACCAGAGAGATTTAGATAGGCTGTTGGTTTGAACTACGACTTGAATTAAAAAGAAGAGAATTTACCTTAATCTATTGTTTACACGAACCCTCTGAGATTAAGGCAACGGAGGAGATGAAGATGTTACCTGAAGTAAATCCTATTTCTCATAATGATCTGTGTACACCTTCACCAAGTCCCCCTTCCGAAAACCCGGGACAGCCGTAGCACATTCCTGTGCCAAGCGTTCATAATCAATTCCCATCAACCGTGCTAAGACCGTAGGATTTTTCGCTTTTAAAAGTATCCACTGCTTATTCCGTTCACACTGCTTTTCATCTATCTCTCTCCGGGAATAATCTTGCCATCCTTGACACGGCACAGCGAAATCGAACGGGTTTTGAAAGACTTTCAAAGCGTTAGGTGTGTTATTATACTGCCACATCTGAAAATCACGATGTCGAATCGGCAAAGGCTCATACTGTCGCATATCGGGATGTGTGCTTACTAAACGCGTCCACACTTGGAACTCTGTATTTACCGAATAGGGTTTACCCGTTTCGAGGTGAAACGCATCTCTTGGAAGGTGCAGTTTACTGATAAACCGCATACTAACATCAAGCCTCTTGTGAGTGCCAAACTTTCTGAAGTTGACGGGGACAATAAACGCGACAATATCTGCTAAGTAAGCGGCATGGTTAAAGAAGTCTATCGCTAATTTTCCACGCTTACCAAAAGGTGGATTACCGATGATGACGGTGTCTCTGGGTGTGAACGGGAAATCAGTGATTTCAAAAAAGTCTTGGAACCTCACGTCGCTGCATTTCGGCACGAGATCTATGCCCAACCGTCTTTGTGGAGGTAGGAGTTTATAAAAAGCCCCGCTTCCAGCGGAGGGTTCTACGAAAAAGAGGTCGCTGAGACTTCGGTTTAAGGTTTGAAGCGTGTCCGTGAAATGTTTCCAACATGCCCTCGCGACCTCTGATTTCGTATAGAATTGGTCTAATGAATGTTGCACGATTCTTGGTAATTAAAAAATAATATGCAAGATACCTACAAGTTACCGGTTTCACTCAACAATAGGCTACTCAAAGAGCACCAATTCGCCATCCATGACAATCAAGACCTTCGCGTCGTAAACCGCATCTCCATTATCGTCAAAAGAGAATTTACCTAAAATTGTGTCAAAATCTCTAATACTTGCGAGCGCGTCTCGAATCGCGGCGGCATCAATTGATTCTGCCTTCGCAATCGCCTCTGCTAAGATATGGAGGGTAGTATACGCACGCGCGGCGTAGTTGTTCGGTTCCATGTCGAATTTGGCATTATAGTTCTGCACAAATGCCTGATTTCCGGGTATGTTGATGGGGGTGCCCCATCCTACAAAAGTTATTGCACCCTCAGCGGCTGCGCCTGCGGCTTGCACCTCTTCTCTGGTCAATGTGCGTACAATAAATGGAGCGGATATACCGAGTTGATGCCCTTGGGTGAGTATTCCAGGCTTTTCCGGCGATAAACAGGAAACAAAAATAACATCCGGATTCAGGGTCTGTATTCGAGTTAATTGTTCGGAAAAGTCGGTATCCCCGCCTTGGAAGGTTTCAGTCGCTATCACCTCAACACCTTTAGCCGCGAGGACTTCCTGCACGGCGGCATCCCCGTCGGTGGAGAAAAGATCTGACGCATCATACATTGTAGCAGCGCGTTGATAGCCGAGTTTTGTGTGTGTTACCTCAATGCCCTCGGGGATAAGTATATCTGTAGTCAGCGCGACCCGAAACACGTAATCACCAATCGCACTGAGACCCCGGGCAGCAGAGGTCGGACTGATTGCCACCACCTGATTCTCCTGCGCGATCGGAAAGACTTCCTCAGCCTGACCTGAAGTCGCAGGTCCAAGGATAACAGACACCCCGCCTTGGTGAATCAGCTTATTGAAAGCGGCGACTGTGCCTTCTATAGTGCTTTGATCGTCTTCGATGATGAATTTGAGTTGTCTGTCATTGTGTTGTGCGGCGTTAATCTCATCGAGTGCCAACTCAAAGCCTTGGGACATTGGGATGCCGAACGAGTCCCTGAGCCGACCTGTCAACGGTAAGACGATACCGATGGAAATATCTTCGCTGGCTTCCGTCATCTGAGGTGTGGTAGGTTGAACAATCTGGGAAACTCGATCACACGCGGAAAGTCCCAGAATTAGCACGGTAACCGCGAATAATGCAAATTTTTTAGTATTCATAAAACTCCTTTGATTGTATACGAAATTTATCAAACTTCGGTGTCAAAACCCCCATGCTTTAGCTGGGGGTCTATCACACTTTAGTCTATTGCCAGCACGCGAAGTGCTTGTTGTTTTAATGTCCTTATTATATCATTTTCGCGCTGTAATTGAAAATAAAATCTCCTTGGTTTCCAATTGCCATGTACTTGACTAATTTTCTGTTATTGGATATATTGTAGTGAACTCAAGCGTCAGAACAGACAACTTCATACCAGACAGGACAACATGACAACTGAAACAAAATCACCGGTCCGCTGGGGCATTCTCAGCACAGCAAACATCGCCACAAAGGTCGCCCGCGCGATCCATCTCGCTCGGAATGCTGACTTAATAGCGGTCGCGAGTCGGACCGAAGAACGTGCCGCTGCATGGGGACGAGAGCATGATGTCCCTACAACTTACGGCACCTACGATGCACTCCTCACTGATGACTCACTCGATGCCATCTACATTCCCTTACCTCCCTCACTTCACGCCGAATGGACAATCAAAGCCGCCGAACACGGCAAACACGTCCTCTGTGAGAAACCGCTCGCTGCAAACGCTGATGAGGCTCTCGCAATGGCAGAGGCTTGTCGTCAAAATGGTGTGCAACTCATGGACGGTGTCATGTGGGTTCACCATGGACGCACCACGGCGATGAAACAGAAATTAAGTGACGGTACCCTCGGACGACTCCGACGCGTGACAGCGGCGTTTACTTTCAATTGGGACACGATTCCTGACGGGAATATCCGTGCAATGAAGGAGTTCGCGGGTGGAAGTCTCGGAGATTTAGGATACTACTGTATCCGTGCGATTCTCTGGGCATTTCAAGAGATGCCGACGCAGGTTTTCGCGACGGCGCGTTACAAAGTGGGTGTGGATTTTAACCTTGCAGGTATCCTCTGGTTCAGCGATGAACGCATCGCTACCTTAGATTGTGGATTTGATACAGGGCTTCGAAAGTGGTTTGAGGTTGCTGGCACACGGGCATCAATCGTTTGTGATGATTTCACCGTCCCTACATCTGAGGACTCCGCTCGGTTTTGGGTGCATGGACCCGACGGAAACGAGCAGAACACCATTGAGGGGGGCATTCAAGAGGTTGCAATGATTGAGAGATTCTCCCATATCGTGCAATCTGGGAACCTTGAGGAAAAGTGGGCTGAAGTGGCAGTAAACACAACGCGCGTCTGTGATGCATTACTTGAATCGGATCGGCGTAAAGAAGTGGTCGAACTCTAATACCGAAAACATCAATTGAGGATTGCTATGAAAATTACCAATATTGAAACGTTTATTGTGGACGCTGGATGGCGGCCGTGGACTTTTGTGAAGGTCGAAACCGACGAAGGTGTCACTGGCTACGGTGAATGTAGCGACGGTAGGAACCCTAACGGCGTAGTAGGAACGATCAAGGACTTTACCCCGCTGATGGTTGGACGGGATCCGCGCGCCTATGAGATGCGGTTTTGGGACATGATTCGCGGTTCGCGGCAAAGCCCCGGCGGTATCGCGGCGAAAGCGATCGCAGGCATTGAATGTGCGCTGGTAGACATTAAGGCGAAGGCGTTGGGGATCTCCGTTGTTGAGCTGTTCGGTGGACCGACACGTGATGACGTACGTGTCTACTGGTCGCACTGTGGGTCTTCCCGGGCACGCAACTATGAGCTGATTGGCGTGCCACCCTTAAAAAGTATGGATGACATCGCCGCACTGGGTCGTGAAGTCGTCGAGAAAGGCTTCACTGCGCTCAAAACCAACGTCATTTTTCCCGGCGACACCGCATCTGTCCATTTTGGAGGCTTCGGCGGTGGACCCGGCACGACTGACGGGAACGTAACATCTCAAGTTCTACGCCACATTGAAACCTTAATTGGCACTTTCAGGGAAGCCGTAGGTCCCGATGTCAGTATAAATCTCGATCTGAACTTCAACTTCAAACCGGAAGCCTGCATGCGTATCGCCAAAGTCCTTGAGCAGTTTGATATGCTGTGGTTGGAAATAGATATGTACGACCACGAGGCTCTCCGCCAAATCAAGGATTCTACGACGACGAAGATCTGTACCGGCGAAAACCTCTATTACATGCGCGAATATCTCCCCTACTTTGAGTGCCGCGCCGCCGATGTGTTCATGATAGATGTGCCGTGGAACGGATTCGCGCCCTCAAAGAAAATCGGTGACTTGGCGAATGTGTTCCAACTCAATGTCGCGCCGCACAACTACTACAGCCACCTTGCGACCCACATGAGTGCGAGCCTCTGTGCCGTGCTACCCAATGTGCGAATCATGGAGATTGATATTGATGATGTCCCATGGAAAGATGATTTGACGACACATGTTCCAGACATTACAGATGGTTACATGAAAACCCCGACGCGTCCCGGATGGGGAACGGATCTCAATGAGGAGGTCGCCAAAGCACATCCCTGGCCCGATCGGAGAGGGGAATGGTAGATAGGGAACCCGTCAAACAAACTGGCGACAGCAGGTAAATTCCATATTTTATCGAACGGTATAGCGCGTTTGTACGGATGTTACTGCAAGATAGTAACATCATCCGCACTGTGGACAGGATGGGGGTTTAGGTTGTAGGTGCCATCCAACGAAATATCGTCAAGCAGAACGACCTCGCCTGAACTCGCGGACTGGTGCATGGCGAAAAGCGTCTGAACAACATGTAGATTGCTTCGTCCATGCGTGATAGGTTTCTTTCCAGTACGTAGACACTCCAAAAAGTGAACCATGACGTTTCCAAAAGCATCTGGAAACCACGTTCCTTCTATCGACGGTTTAATCTCACGCACTTCCGGTTCCGTGAGTTGAACAGTCATGTCCGCGCTATTTCCGTAGATTGCCCCTTTGGTACCTTGAATGCGAATTTCTTCGTGTGGGTGTTGTAAATTGCGTCCAGAATCGGCAAGGAACGCCCAGTTACAAGAAAGCAAACCTTGGACACCGCTCCGACTCTTGAAAAGCGCGACGGAAAGGGTTTCTCCGTCCTCAATAGACCTGTTATGTCCGTGAGCTTGGCAGTAAACGCTCTCATATTCACCGAACCACTTATGGACAAGTCCGATGTGATGCACCTGCATCGCTGGAATCAGATGGCGTTCGGGGAACTCGGTGTAGAACCCGTTACAGGTTATTGAGACGTGGTAGATTTCGCCGAGGTGTTCAGCGTTGATGTAGGGTTCAATCGCGAGGAAACCGGGAACAAAGCAGGAATTCTGGTTCACCATGAGCTGCACGTTGTGTTGCTCACAAGTCTCCACCATTTCAACGGCTTGCTGCATCGACATTGAGAACGGTTTTTGGCAGAGGACATGTTTGCCAGCCTCAGCAGCGGCTTTGACGATAGGAGAACGGATCCATGGTTGTACTGCCATGTCAACCACGCCAACATCGGCATCGGCAATCAGGTCAGCGATACGAGTGTATCGTTTATCGATGTGAAACCGTTCTCCAACCTCGTTAAGGCGTCCTGCATCTTTGTCACAGATGGCAGTAACGGGTAAGTTTTGGCGTTGATAACCGAGCAGGTGCTGCTGTCCGATACCCAACCCGATCAAACCGATGCCGAATTCTTGCTTGTTGGTTTCCATTGTGTCGATTGTCCTCCAACGCACAATTGCGAGCGCGTTAGATACCTAACCCTTCGTCAATTTCGCGCTGGTATGTGTTAATTGACTCATCCAGCATCTGATCCATTTGAACGATTTGCCCCGTTGTGCCTGACTCAAGCATTGCGTATGAAACGGCGACAGATCGGGTGCCCTGATACGCATCAACTTCAACCTCACTGTTGCCAGCGATAGCTTCAGCGAAGTCCCCGTATTCAATAGCGATAATCTTCGGGTCAATTTGGGTAAACGGCAATTCGTATTTCCACAACCGGTCCCCGCCGAAAAGGTCTGTTGTGACGGCATCTAAGCGAAAGTCTGGAACGAGATCTAAGAGTCGCTCATCGTTAATCGTTTCCTGTCCGTCAATATTGAGGGTGATGATTCCACCACTCCGGTCGCCGGGAAGCGTCATAGAGCCTTGGGATCCGTGAATCTTGCGGAGCCAACCGCCTTGCCCCCACGCACCGTGATCCTCGATATATTGTCCGACAACGCCGTTTTTGAAAGTAAGGGTCGCATAAGCGGCATCCTCTGCAGTTGCCTCGAATTCAGCAGGCATCTTGCGTTGCCATTTCGTATACACCCCAGCAGGGTTAGAGCCGGATTCACCCGTCACTGCGGCAGCATTATGCCGGATAGGTTCATGGAGTCGAGTCTGTGCATAGACTGTATCGACATCACCAAGAAGATACTCTATCATGTCTGCGTAGTGAACGCCGACATCAAGCAATACACCACTTTGGTCTTTCTGGTGTCGCCAGACGGAGATAGTCATACGGTTTGTGCCACCGATTGCTTGGTGCATAAGAAAACGCGGTGTGCCGATGACTTCTGCATCCAACAGTGCTTTGGCGAGCCGATTGATTGGATCACGTCGATAGTTCTCAGCGACACTGAGAATGGCATCGGACGCATCGGCGGCACGACGGATGAGGTTACACGCTCGAACGGTTAACCCCATAGGTTTTTCGACCATAGTGTGCCAACCGCGTTCAAGGGTTTCAATAGCGACTGTGTGGTGATACGGTGGCGTAGTGGTTACATCTACAGCATCCACGCCGACTTCAGCAAGTTCTTCCAGACTCCCAACAACAGCAGGCTTCTGACCGAAACGTTCTTCTGCTTGTGCGGCGAGCGACTCGGCGTTAGCGAGAACAGGATCACACGCACCGACAAGGTCAAACCGAGTCCATCCGACCCGATGAAGTTCTGCTAACCCGTACATGTGTCGGTGTCCCATACCGCCACATCCAACGATTGCCAATCTAATTTTATCCATACTATCCCCCGCATCTGACGCACTTTGTGCATCTACTTTAATACTTAAGGATTCTTTCTAACCGCTTAAGGTCAATCTCCATTTGTGCCGGTTTATCACGGTAATATTGGGAACGGTTAATCACCTTCTTCGCATATATTTTACCCCTGTTAATAAGGGGACCGCGTATTCTCACATTAGCGGGACCAACGTTGTACGCTCCGAGTGCCAAAGTCAAATTATTCAAATGTTTTTCATAGAGCATCTTGAAATAAGTTAAACCAGCGTGCAAGTTTTTGTTTGGGTCGAATCGTTCATCTATCTTCCGATCAAGTTTCGGTTTCCTTCTATTTTTGTACTTCGGCACCTTGAGCCCAAGGTCTTTTGCGGCACCAGGCATTATCTGCATTAACCCTGCCGCTCCATTTATCGACACGGCGAGTGGGTTAAAGTTGGATTCAGTATGAATAATAGCAAGCATGAGTGCTACGTCAATGTCGTATTCGCGCGCGATTTGGGCAGCCTTGTATTGGTTATTAGCCATCGGCTTTCGGTTTTCGGCTTCTTTGCTGACGGCTGACGGCTGACGGCTGACCACTGACTGTGAAATAGGTTGTGTTCCGCCAAAGGACATGCCTATTGAAGCGAGATGTCTGTGCTTGAAATCATCGTGGTTCAAATATGTATAATGAAACTGCTTTCCTAATTGGTTAAGCGAAAACCCTATACTCCAAGATTGAGAAGGGGGTCCGTTGTCAAAGGTAAACATTGATCCGAGGCGAGCCATGATCGTTCTATTTCCGATTTCTACGCTTGTACCAAAACAGGGATGGATAATATCGAGTCGGTTATGCCATCGGATAATCGGATGAGGCGTTAGGACAGCACCGAGGGCAAGCTGCTGATCGAAGGTTTGTAACACCTGCCCATCTCTATGTCGAATCGTTACACCAGCAATATCGCGTAATCGCATCCCTACAGCAAGGTAAGGATTAAGTTCTGTAAGCACACCGACATCATAATTTTGTGCCCAGAGGCTACCGTAATAAGGTGCCCGACTATATCCTGTGCTGGCACCGAGTTGGAAAGTTCCGAATCTCCTGGCATAAGAGAAAAGGGCTTGATTGTTGCCAAGTTCAAAACTGCCAATCGGGTTCGTGGTATGTTCTACGAGAAATCGATCGCTGCGGTTTAAATCAAGGAAATTTACGCCAAATGTGCCAATGTATTTGATAGGATAAGCGATGGAGACAGCACCTTGGGATAGGTCGTAAATTAGGTTTCCACGCTGCAATGTGGCAAGTCCGGCAGGATTCCAGAGGGGACTTGTTGCGTCATCTGCACTGCTAATAAACGCGCCACTCAACCCGAGGCCGCGCGTGCCGACTTCGGGTCTCAGGTTGAGCGGGTCTGATAATGTGCTTTCTTGACTGAGAAAATACGCTAATAAAAGAAAAACAATCGCTATGAGCAGCAAACCTTGTTTATGGTATAGTGATGTGATTTGTTGGATTTTCACTTCTGCCTTTGTACCTAATTTCAAAATGTAAATGGGGTCCTGTTGAAATACCAGTATTCCCGGAAAGCCCAATTACCTTTCCCTTTTCGACAGTTTGCCCAACTCTCACTCTAATACGTGACAAGTGCCCATACCCTGTCGTAAAATCGTCCTCATGTTCGATGACTACGAATTTGCCGTAACCACCTTTCCGTCCAGCAAAGGTAACCCGACCTGCTCGTGAAGCATAAACGCGGGTACCCGTGGAGGCACGAAAATCTGTACCTTCATGACGCTGGTAGCGGCGAGTCACAGGGTGAGACCGATAACCATACTTTGAGGTTACGACTAAAGGGACCCGAAGCGGGTTTCCAAAACTGAGACTGCCATCTCGTTGAATGCGAATTTTTGCGCCAATCTGGAGGGTACGAGGCGAGGAGATACCATTCATTCGCTGGAGGTCTTGCCAGTCAACATTATGACGACTCGCAATACCAGACAATGTATCTCCAGCTTTAACTCTATACCAAACACCTTCAACAGGCGCGCTCGGAATTAAGAGTTTTTCCCCGATTTGCAACCGTTTTGTTGGCTGAATGCTGTTCGCTTGGATAATGTTTTTCAGAGGCACCTTGTACTTCCGAGAGAGCCCCCACAGTGTATCGCCTTTTTGAACTTGATGTTGGTGGTGACCAACAGCGTTTAGTTCCGATCCAGAGATTGCTATCACAGATATAGCAACTATAAAAATACGAATCAATTTTCTTTTCATTTAATACCCTCAGACAATGGAAAGCGAAGGCAAACTCTGCTGACATGTCAAACGAATCGAATCCCTTTATCGCTTGTTAGAACAGATTTTGCTTCTATGAACTAATCTCTAACGGTTAGTAAAACCGTTTTTATTTCTGAAAAAATTTGGGTATCAGTATCAATTCCAGAGGCACCGACCGAAACAACTTCGCTAATCACAGTCACAAGAAGTTGGATGACTTCAACTTGAGCGTTCGCTCCATTTAATGTTTTCGGAGCAGTCCAAGTAATTGGATTTTCGCTCGAGGCGGAAAGCTTCCCATACTGTGTAATATTCAGCCAGTTCAATGTGACACTGGTACCTCTAACTCCTTTGATGGAAGCAGCCAGTTCCACCTCTTCACCGGGCTCCACCGTTTTCTTCGTAACAGTGATTTTTACGTCAAGATCGGCAACCTGCCCCGTCGTTTCTTCAGCGTTTAGGTTTTCTGCAAGTTCAACGACACCGTCGGTACTATCACTACCCTCAGCAGTTGCATCCCCTTCTGAGACAGGATTATTTAGGTTGCTCCCACCACAACTCGCGAAACTTAGTACGAAACCTACAAGGAGAATGTAAAAAGATATTGCAAGGAATCGAGATTCTCTCATGACACCAACCTCTCTTCATATTTAGATCAGCCAAAACGCTTATACGTTTTGGGACTAACACGACTACTATTTTATTTGGAAAAACGAATAGCGAAGAGAGTTGGTTACAGAAAATCAAACAGATTATGTTTATTTCTTTGTGCTTTCTATTTCCTGACGCAGGAATGCGAGAATATCAGCGATGTCCTGGTTACTAAGGATGTCAGGGGCATAGAAGGGCATAAGAGACCCACCGCCGCGAATTTTAGTAGCCCAACGCATCATTGTTTTATCAATATCGCGAGGGGCTCTGGAGCGGACAAGCTGTGGACCGATACCAGATTTATTGGCTGCTGGATGACAGACAATGCATGCGCGTCCGAAAAGACCCCATCCGTTGCTTGGATCACCACTCATGGCAGCGATTTTCTCACCGGCTGCTTTTTTCGCATCGTCATCGAGCATTGCGATTTCAAATTCGGGTCCTTTGTTGTCCCCTGAGATAACCTCAAAATAAGCCATAAGTGCTTCGGCATGTTCTGCTGGGATTGCAGTCGGATTAACTTTATCGCCTGGGACTCGTTGTAAGAAATGCTCATAGCAAAAACCACCGCCGCCAGCTGCGCGTGCGAAATCCGCGCCTTTGATCATCCCGCCCTTTGCTTCTCCGCGGTGCGGGACACCCACAACGCTGTGCCCTGCTCGAATGAGACCGTCTGGGTTCGCGGTGTCATCGAAATCCGCATGGCAATTTGCACAGGAAAGCCCAGTTGCGAAGCCGGATCTATTCCCTGGTTTAATTGTTCCCTTAAAAGTTGGATCGTGGAAAAGTTCTCGCCCCAGTTGCGCTTTGTCTGACATTTGGGCTTGTGTCAAAAGGATAAACCCTACAATCAAAACGCTACAGAGGCCGAATGAAACGAATTTGCGCATTATAAATCTCCTTTCAAAATAATAACTTTAAATACCTTATCAGATACGTAATTTATTGTCAAGAAAAAGCTAAATAAAAAATACGTTCTGCACTGAATTTTTGCGCGTGCACAGCTCTAATTCTGGGCTGAAAGTGTTTAAATTGACTCCAGAACAGCAATGTAGGGTAAATTTCGATACTGTTGTGCATAATCAAGTCCGTATCCAACGACGAAAGCGTCTGGAATCTCAAAACCGATATAATCGACAGCAACAGACACTTGGCGTTGAGAAGGTTTATCAAGTAGCGTACAAACCTTAACGGTTTTCGGGTTCAACGTCTGAAGGTGCTCACAGAGAAAATTTAAAGTATGTCCAGTATCAACAATATCTTCCACAATGAGAACATGCCGCTGTTTGAGATAGTCGTTGCCGCCACGGATGAGTTCTACTGTCGAAGGTTGCGTACCATCATGGTAACTCATGAGTTGCACAAACTCAAAACGGAGTTCGACTTCTCTCGTTTGACTTTCATGTTGCGCCTTAAAGATGGCACGGGCAAGATCCGCGAAAAAGAGGACGCTGCCCCTAAGGACACCAAGTAGGACCAACTCTTGGTTCTCATAATCAGTAAATATTTGCGTGCCAAGTTCACGAATGCGAGTCTGAAGACAAGATTCAGAGATAAAAACGGATTCAAAAAGCGGTTTTTTCACTGACATAACGTAGATAAAGATATTGCCGCGTGCCGGGATGAATTTTGAACGGATCACTGGTGGTATAACCAACGATCCAAAGGATTTCATCGCCACAAACAAGCATCGGAATGCGATCGCGTTCGTAGCGAGGCACCTTGGCATCTATCATAAAGTCCTTAATCTTTTTCGTTCCCCGCATACCATAAGGTTGAAACCGGTCGCCTTGTCGTCGATTGCGCACTGTAAGCGGACATGTTTCTGAAGAGGTATCCGCGAACGCTCCCTTTACCTTTTCATAATCAAAAATCGCTTCATACCTTCCGTTCGGGAACGTAAGCGTCTCGCCAGGCAGAATATCGCCCAATTCAGCCGTAATTTCCGTATTTAAAGCAGCGATAAACGTTTTACCGGGAACAGCCAACGGATAAGCAAAACTCTCGATCTGAACTGGAAGTGGTGATCTGGAACTTGTGTTCACTTCAAAGATAAGGCACTGATATACACGTCGGAATCGCAAGCCGTTCGGTAGTGCCAATGCTGCATTAGGAACATCTCCGTCAATCAGGCTCAGCATCGCTTCACAATGCGAAAAATAGAGATCACCCAGACTTCCTAACATTTTAAAGAAACTCAGCCGTAGTACCCGTCTCTGCACTGCGATGTGAAACTGTTGGAATCCTGCTCTGTCCAACACAACACTTTCCAACGTTGCGAATGCATTAATCCTATCTGGATCTCGGACCTGACAGGTTTCCAATGCCTCTCGTGCGACTGTGTCCAAGTATTCGGATTCAGCACCTAATACATCAGCAGTCCGGCTTAATCCGACTTTGATATTCGGATTATAGTCGCTTTCAAGCCTTGGTATCAACTCATGGCGGATACGATTACGAAGATAGCGGGTATCTGTGTTGGTTGAATCCTGTTGTGGCACTAACCCTTTGGCGGAAAGAAACGTTTCAATGTGTTGCCGTGTAAATCCCGCGAGTGGTCGAATAAACTTAAAATTCCTGATGGGCGGAATTCCTTTCATTCCAGTGGACCCACTTCCTCGCAAGAGGTTCATCAAAACCGTCTCAGCGGTATCGTCCTGATGGTGGCCTAAGGCTACTTTGGTGGCACCGATTTGCGTCGAGACCTCTTCATAAAATTGATAGCGCGCCTTCCGAGCCGCTGTCTCCACAGAGAGTTTCCATTGCTTTACCAAACGTGGCACGTCAGTGCATTGGAGGGTGCAAGGCACTCCTAAATGCACAGCGTGCTGCTGGACAAAGTCCGCATCTGCATCAGCGTCCGGACGGAGACAGTGATTTAAGTGGGCGACATGGAGTTGGCAGTCGAGTTGCGAGTGTAGGGCATGCAAACCGTATAGGAGTGCGAGAGAATCCGCACCACCTGAGACTGCAACAAGCACTGTTTCGCCGTTCTTGATCATCGCGTGCCGCAAAATAAAGCGGTGCATCTGTCGCACAAAGTCGGCTGTCATGAGATATGCCTATTTTTGACGGTAGGGGCAGGTCTTGTGCCTGCCTATTTTTGACAGCAAGTAGGGGCAGGTCTTGTGCCTGCCCGCATATCTTGCAAGATGCGCCAAAAAGGCAATGCCGGTGCGGAGAGTCGAACTCCGGACAGCACGATTATGAGTCGTGTGCTCTAAACCACTGAGCTACACCGGCAATTTCCTAGATCCATGTGTGAATTCTACGCCAGTATCTTTATTAAGTATAGCATATATTAGAAAGAAAGTCAAATGTTTTTCTTCCTGAACTCTCAAAACTGGTAGCACAATTCTTCCCGTTATCTATCCGTTCTGAGTGCATCAATCGGTGAAAGCCGAGCCGCGCGCATCGCGGAGCCTATTTTGCAAAATATGTGTAACACCTGCGGCAATTGCATCACGGAATTTCATCAGAATAGATCGTCCGTTTATCGGTTAGACTGGTAAATACGATCGGTAAGGACCACTCTCGG
This sequence comes from Candidatus Poribacteria bacterium, assembly GCA_965232545.1. Lineage (GTDB taxonomy): Bacteria > Poribacteria > WGA-4E > WGA-4E > WGA-3G > WGA-3G. The sequence goes on along the minus strand of OZ246979.1, from coordinate 2,649,619 downwards.
AATGATACGAGGTATGGAATCCCACCAGCTTTACGCACCTGTGATGCTTTTTCTTTCCACTCATCTGGATTGCTAAGTGGATGTGCTATTTTCGACATAAGGAACATAAGTCGCAAATGATCATCCGTATTCCGGAGTTTGTCGGCATCAAGTTCGACAAGAAGAACGGCATTTTGAGGCAACTGCGTCTCAGCATAACTTGCAGTCTCTGCCAATGTTCGTGTATTCCTATTCTGCGACGTAACCTGCCACGCTCCAATTATTATGTGAACGCCGAGGGCAATTAGACTTATGATTGTAATAATTATACCAATTCGGAAAGCGAACCTTTTGCGTTTTTGCATCCACGACAAGCATCTATGGACTCCCTCGCCAAAGAGCAGTAAGAAGGCAGGCATACCGATGAGTGTTGCTGAAGGGGTTTTCGTTGCCGCCAAAAGGTGCGGAATGAGCACGCCGAACCCCCAGGCATACGTGAGCGTCAACCCAATGTTCTCCTCCAAAAACAACTTCCATATCAGGACAAGCACTGCTATGCTCATCGGCAGATAAAAAATACTATACAATACGGGTCCATAAACCAAGATAACCTTGTGCCACGGGCTTCCCCAATTCTCAATGTCCGCTGTCAAATGAAACCAGATATACAAATGTTCGTGCTGGAATTCAACAGGGAACTGAATCGCTGTCCAAAGTGTCCACGGTAGTATCGTTAGCAAAAAAACACTTGTCAGCCCCAGTATGTGCCGACCGCGAATGCGGGTATCTGCGCGTTTTCCCATTCCAAGTGCAGGTGCTACCCACGCTGTTATAATTAAACCTGTTACAATTAAGGCGAGATAAGATTTGCTGAGAAAGGCACACCCTTGACCAAATCCTGAAAGACCGACATCCCACCATTTTCCTGTCCGCAATGCTCGCACGAGAAAATAGATGGCAAATTCTGTCCAAAATAGAAGCGAGACATCAACGGCATCACTGAATTGATACCCGTGTATTAACCGCATCAAAAACGGGGAGAACGCCTGAATCGTCGCAGCGATAAAACCTGCCTGTCGACTTAGCAGTTCCTTGCCGATGAGATATGTTAACCCCACAGCAAGCGTGCTTAAAATCACAGATGGAAACCGTAGTGCCCATGTGCTAACCCCGAACAGCCAATAAGAGCCAGCAATCTGCCACAACCTGAGAATCGGCTTGTGCAACCAGACGTGGTTAGCCCCCCAATCAAAGGCGAAGGTTGGCAGGATATCAATTAGTGTCGGCGTGAGCGGATGCTTGAGCAAATTCTTGGCAACGAGTGCATGACAACATTCATCCGGTGAATGAAGGGATGGATGTCCGAGATGTCGGAACTTCAACAGCCCTGACGACAGAATTACCACGAATAGCAGCAGGCTGTAACACGCCCCTTTCTTGTTGGGCCCATAAGAGGTAATCTGCTCAGGAACTATGCTGCGCATGTTATAGGTAAGGGGTCATATCCCACAATAGGATAGTGCCATCAAAACTTCCACTTGCCAGCAACTCACCATCTGGTGAAAATGCAAGTGATTGAATATCAGTGGGATGTCCCCAAAAGGTCGCGATATTCTCACCACTTGCAACTTCCCATAACCGAATAGACACTTTATCTGTTCCCTGCCACCATGTACCTGATGCAAGGTACCCCCCACACGGTGAAAAAGCCAACGCGAAGGGATAATGGCAGCCTTGTGGCTGGGGTATTATCATCCGGATATCACAACTCGGAACATCCCAGAATCGGATTTCTCTATACAGCCCGCCGGCAATCACGTCACCACGCGGTGAAAACGCTATTGCCTCAATTCTAGAATTTGGAGGCGTGTCCACACTGGATAGCGATTTTAGCCTTTGCTGAATTTCGCGCGGGTCGCCTTTGTACGTATTTGCCTCTAGCGGCACTGTTAGAGGTAAGGAAGCAATCTGTTTACAGCGTGTGATATCCCAAAGTCGGGCGGTGTTGTCCTCCGAAGCAGTGGCAAGCAGATTTCCATCAGGCGAAAATGCCACTGACTTCAGACAATCTGTATGCTTCGTGAGCACCTTTAGCCTTTTTAAACGTTGGACATCCCACACATAGAGTTTTCCGGCTGTATCGCCGCTTACCAGCTGGGTACCTGTGGGAGAGAACGCTAAGGCATACACAGGGGTGTGATGTTCAGTGAGCTCGGCAATCGGGGTACCAGTTGCAACCCCACATACCTTGATAGTGGTATTGTGGGAACAGAAAGCCAGCATTTTTCCACAGGGCGAAAAATCAACCGAACGGATACCGGAATGCCCGGCGAATGTCATCCACGAGTGCTTACTCCTAACATCCCATAACCTAACCGTAGACTCTACCCCACTCGCCAGTTGTTTTCCATCCGGCGAAAACACCACCGAAAAGGATGCACCTATATGCCCATGAAGTGCGGAAAGCGTAGGAGTTTGTCCTGCTGACCACACCTTGAAATCGCGTGGCCCAGCTACTGCGAAGTGCTCACCATTGTCCGAAAAACGGAAAGCACGAATTGCCCCTGTATATTCAAAACTATCCTGCTTTTCACCTTGAGAAACATCTAAAATCAACACCGTGTTCTCACAAATCCCGGCGGCAAGCAACGTGCCATCAGGCGAATATGAAGGGATCACCCGATACTTTGCATATTCGGTATAGACTCGTTCCTGTTGTTCCTTTTCCACATCCCACACATGAATCTTGCCATCCTTACCTCCAGAGGCGATGAACCGACCACACGGCGAGAAACTAATGGAATACACACACTCCGTATGTCCTGCGAAATGGGCAACTTTTTTTCCTGTTTCCATATGCCACACTGACACAGAGTTTTCTAGAGTTGTGCTTGCTAGCAGGTTACTGTCTGGAGAAAAGGCGAGAGGGATGATGGCGGGCTGGGGGGCGGATTTTGGTTCATTTCCTACAGTGAGTTTTACTATCAGTGCCCCGGTTTCTGGATTCCATACGTTGATAACATTCACTTGCCCGGAAGCAGCGAGGCGTTGCCCATCCGGAGAAAAGGCAATCTGGGAAATAGTATCATATCTCTTTCGCGGCATTTCCATCCTTGCTACAGGGATACCTCGTTGAACATTCCACACTTTGACAATATTGTCCCAATTGCCGGCGGCAAACAACCGTCTATCTGGGGAAAACGCAACCGCAGAAATTAACCCACGTTCTGTTTCCTGCAATGCTATGGCAGATAATGTTGATAACTCGTACCACCAGAGGCCGGTTCGGCTTCCAATAGCAAGCGTGCTTCCATCAGGGGAAAATGCTATATCACGTACACACCCCCGTCCCAATCGAGCAATCGCACCATCTGGTAAATTCCAAGTGGTTAAATCGTTGTTCCAAGGGGTAACCTTCATGGATGGCGGTGAGATGCCGTTTTGCATCAAATTGTTTCCTTTTATTACGACCAAGAATCTCAGCGACATTTAGTTTTCGATTTCGCGTTAAAATCGCGAATTTGGATATAGTACCTATAGTGGTGCTGTGGTGACCAACGCTAGTGGCACGAACGGGGGGCCGTGCCACTAGCATGATGGAATTGAATACTCCTGCTAGGAAGATGAGAGGCGTAAATAGCGATCTCAAAAATTCCTCATAGACATTGGGCAATCCACATGATTTAGTAGTCCGGATCACAAGTTCCATCGCAGTGCTCCGCGCTACTGTTCTTACAAGCTATATTGGGCTTACAAGTTTCACCACATTCTTTATTATCACCACAACCTGACTTACAACTTTTTCTCCTCATATAGAAGATTGAAGGTAAAGTTTTCGTCCACGACTTCTGCGTAAGAAGTCATTCCTGGTTATTTATAGGCAAGTTCCGTGCCAATTCCCAGAATCCAACACAGTTGGCGCAATAAAACCCGTAGCCCACTCAGGATATTTCCACAAGTGATGCCTCCAAACGCTCGCATCCCCTCGGTTTACAGATGTCATGAGATGTGTTTATTTTTTTATCGAAAACTTTTCTTCGCTGAAAAAATGGAAACCCTTTACGGGCATTCGGGCGTAAAGCCCAATCCTTTAGGTTTGGGATATAAGCCCGCTAATGGCCTATTTCCCTAAAAATAAATTTGATTTTCGCCTAAAAATGTTGTATAATTAGAATATCAAGTTGGCAGACATAAACAGCGTTGTCGCAAGGCAATGTGTCTGCCTACCCACTGTTTAGGGGTTAAAGACTTGATACTTGATAGTCCATGAAAACCTATAAATACCCGCTTGGGAAGCAATCGAACACACTCCGCATTGGCAACTTGCTTGACGATATGTGGCAAGTCCACGAGTATTTCCATAAGTGGCAGCGTCAGCGGCATAAGGACGGACTGCCGTATGCGGGTTATGAGGCAATGTGTGCCCACTTGAGTGCTTTGAAAAAGACGACGCACCCGCATTGGAATGCTTTGCCGTCTCAAGCAACCCAACAAGAGTTGAAACGTATCCATTTGGCATACGACCGCTTTTTCAAGAAACTTGGGGGCAGACCGCATATCAAGCCGAGACATAAGTTCAAGTCTATCACCTTTCCTGGAGAAGCCGGGTGGTCTCTGAAAAATAATCGTATCACGCTCACCTTCCGTAAGTGGAATCCGAAAACACGCAAATGGCGTTTTGATAAAGTTCTGTATACGTTTCATAAACACCGTCAATGGCATGGAAGTATCAGTCGTATCACAATCAAGCGAGACAATTGCGGAGACTATTGGATTTACATAATAACAACCTACACGGATTTCAAACCGCTGCCAACAACAGGTAAAAGCGTTGGGGCAGACTTCGGCATGAAAGACGCTTATTTGACACTTAGCACGGGTGAGAAAATACAACACCCCCAACCTTTGAAGCAATCTTTGAACAAACTTCGGTCTCTGAATAAAGAACTTTCTCGTAAAGTCAAAGGTTCTAATGGCTGGTGGCGGTGTGTGAGAGCAATCACACGTCTTTATCGGAAAATCACGAATCAACGCAAAGACTTTCATTGGCAACTTGCCTCTAAACTTTGTAAAAAGTTTGATAGGATTTTCCTTGAGACGTTGAACCTTGACGGTATGAAACGCTTGTGGGGACGGAAAGTCTCCGACCTCGCCTTCTACCAGTTTGTTCAGATATTGGAATATAAGTGTCAAAAACATAAGCGTCATTTTAAAAAAGTCGGACAATGGACTGCGACAACAAAACCTTGTAGTGATTGCGGTTTTCATAACGAAACCCTAACATTGGACGATAGGCAGTGGACATGTCCGGCATGTGGTTCACACCACGATAGAGACATCAACGCTGCGATAAACATTTTGCGGGCAGGGATAGCCGTTATCTGACGATATGCCTGTAGTGTAGGAGACTACAGGGAAACGCCCGCGGGTGGAGCGAAAATAAGACGGTCGACTCTATGAGAAAACCGCAGTCGCTATGAAGCCGAAGCCCACGCCTTTAGGCGTTGGGTGCTATCACTATCTCCCACTAATTGCTCGTAGGCGAAAATTGCTTAAGGAGGCGCGAAAATTGCTTAAATTCGCGTTTTGGATGCGAAAACCTTCACACGTCTCGGCGGAAATGAGAATCTAACAGCAGATTTTCATATTGTCGCGGCAACAAATAAGAACATCGGGGAAACAGTTTTGAAGGGGGAATTTCGACCAGACCTCTACTACCGACTCATGGGCGTGATGCTTGACATACCAGTGCTATCGGAACGCCCAGAAGATATTGCCCCCTTGGTAGAAGCTTTTATTGGCGAATTCGGTCCTAAATATGGAAAAGATGTTAGGGGGATTACTCCAGCGGCACTCACTCGTCTTGAACAAGCCGCGTGGCCTGGCAATATCCGACAACTCAAAGTTGCGGTTCAAACAGCTGTCGCACTTGCAACGACGAACACACTTGAAGTCAAAGATTTTCCATATAATTTTTTTACCCTACCAGCTGCGGCGAGGGTTGATGGCGAGTTGACCGAAAAAAAAGACACACCCCCTACACAAGATTCCATCTTTACGCTAATTTCTCAATTGCGGGCACTCCCCGTAGAGACACAGTGCCAAATTATACAAGCCATCTCAGAACGCCTCCCAAGTTTTCTGAAAAAAGAAACACTTTCTATAGTAGATATGAATCTGCGTGAAATTCTATGTCACGTTGCCAAGGCTCGCATCGAGAAATACCCAACATTGGTTAAAGCAGCTGCTTCGTTGGGGATTGATGCTCGAACCCTTAAAGTATATGCACGCGGGGATATGGATATAACGGACGATTCCGTAGAGAGCCTTGATTTTTTCTAACCAGTCTGTGAAAAAACAACAGTGCCGCGGGGTTATTGAACGGTTGCTGGTTAAAGCTCATATTCATCGGTAAATATTCAAGGTTCTGAACAGGAAGAAATTTCAGGGGCGGAAAAACAGAGAAACGTTCAAGAAGATTGCAGGGGGGGGATTTGAACCCCCGTCCTCCGGGTTATGAGCCCGACGAGCTACCTGGCTGCTCTACCCTGCGGCAAGAATGTTACCTAAACCATGGTCGAGGGGGGACTTGAACCCCCACACCTTTTTACAGGCGACGGATTTTAAGTCCGTTGTGTCTACCGATTCCACCACTCGACCACCAACACTTTAATAGTATACACCATCTGTAGGTGTTTGTCAACTTTTTTTCTTTTTCTCTCGAAAAAGTTGCTAACACCAGCAGAGATCGCGAGTACAACTCGCTCCTACAGAAGGGGCACCTCCCCGATTTTTCTTCGTACTTGACTTTTTTTTCCAAATCGCATACGATGAAGGTATTATGAAAAACATTACTCTCGCATCAGGACATGTGATCCCCATATTCGGTTTGGGAACTTGGCAACTCAAAGGCAGGCAGTGCGAACGTATCGTCAAAGAAGCCGTCGCATTGGGCTACACACATATAGACACAGCATGGATGTACCAGAACCAGCGTGAGATTGGGAAGGCACTTCGCGACATCTCTGTTGATCGCGAGGAAATCTTTCTGACCACCAAAATTTGGGGCACCCATCTCAAATATGCCGATGTTCTTTCGCAATTTGAGGAATGTCTGAGCGATTTACAGATGGATTACGTCGATCTGTTATTGATTCACCATCCGAGCGATTCTGTTCCGTTTGCCGAACCTTTAGAGGCTTTCCACAAACTTCATGAAGCCGGTAGTGTCAAAAGCATCGGTATCAGCAATTTTAGCATTCCTCAGGTCGAGGAGGCGTGTGAAGTCTCCGAACTCCCGATTTGCACGAATCAGGTGGAATACCATGTGCGCAGAAACCGATCAGAACTGCGGGACTACTGCCATGGGCGCGGTATTGTGATGACGGCACACCGTCCGCTTGCTGTTGGGGACCTTGCCGGTGATACAGTCCTACGTAGCATCGGGGAAAATCACGGAAAGACTGCGGCACAGGTAGCACTCCGGTGGTTGGTGCAACAAGACATTATCACAATTCCCAAATCGGGGTCAGTGCCGCATTTGCGCGAGAATTTAGATGTTTTTGAATGGCAATTGACTGACGAAGAGATGCATACACTCAATACCGAAATGTAGGGACAGATAACCAAAAAACGTAGCCTGCAACAACGGCGCAGGCGGATATGAGGAAGGCGCGTCAAAGACAGGTCTCCGTCCTTCCTCCGCAAGGTAAAATTAAAAAAATGAAATTTGGGCTGTTTTATGAACATCAGATTCCGCGCCCGTGGCACGATGGAGCAGAGCATAAACTCTTTCAAGATGCGTTAGCACAAGTAGAATTGGCGGATACACTTGGATTCGACTATATCTGGGAAGTTGAACATCATTTCCTTGAGGAGTATTCACATTCTTCAGCACCAGAGGTATTTCTCGCAGCGTGTAGCCAACGGACAACACAGATTCGATTGGGACACGGTATAGTGCTGATGCCCCCGGCTTACAATCACCCGGCGCGTGTTGCCGAACGCATTGCCACACTTGACCTCGTTTCAAATGGACGTGTAGAGTGGGGTACAGGGGAATCCGCCTCCCGTATGGAACTCGGTGGGTTCAACGTTGATCCAAAATCTAAGCGTGAGATGTGGGCGGAATGCACACGTGAAACGGCGAAAATGATGTGCCAATCACCTTACGCAGGATATGATGGACAGTATTTTTCGATGCCGACTCGCAATGTCATTCCAAAACCGTTACAGACACCGCATCCGCCACCGTGGGTAGCTTGTTCCAGCCGCGATAGCCTTCGATACGCCGCCAGATATGGACTCGGCGCGTTAACCTTTGCATTTGTCGATGCAAACGAAGCAAAATTTTGGGTGGAAGAGTATTATGAGATTTTCGAGAAAGAGTGTGAACCCTTGACGCAGCGGGTGAATCCGAACATCGCCATGGTATCAGGATTTTCGTGTCATGACGACGAAGAGACTGCTATCGCCCGCGGTTTAGACGGTTTGCGCTTCTTCCGATTTGGGCTTGCACATTACTATCACAACGGGTCGCAAATACCGGGGGAAACGGATATTTGGCAGTTATATAAACAGACGCCACAGGACCCAGCAGAAGGTAGAGCAGGGATCGGCACACCGGATCAGGTCCGTGAGCATTTAGAGATAATGGAAGCCGCCGGTGTGGACCAAGTTGTTTTCATCCAGCAGGCTGGCGCGAACCGTCATGAGGACATAATGGAATCGTTGGAACTGTTTGCGGAGCGAGTACTCCCAGATTTCAAAGCGCGAGACGCAGCACACGTTGCTAAGAAAAACGAACGATTCGCTGAAGCAACTGAGAGAGCGGAAGGACGAAAACCGGCTTTGACATCTCTCGACGAGCTCCCGATTGTGGATTCTTATCCGGTTCTCAAGCGGAAATTAGAGGAAAAAACGGAAGAAGCGAATAACAATGAGATGAGCGATGATGGCAAAAAATTTTTGTTGTCAATCGAGGGTGGCAAGCGAGTAACGTAGTGAAACCTTCGTGTTGGCAGAGCGGGCATACAAGGTTATTGACATGAAAGACGTATTGGTAATCGACGACGACGAAAAAATCTGTTGGGCATTCGAGCAATTCTTAGAAAGTGAAGGTTACCGTCCCAGCACTGCAAACAATGCCGAGGAAGGTTTACGCCGCATCGCAGCTGACAAGCCGGATGTTGTTTTACTTGATGTGAAATTACCCGGAATGAGTGGTCTGGAGGCGTTAGATGAAATTAAGGTGCGTCATCCGTGGGTAATTGTGATTATTATTACGGCTTATGACGATGTAGAGACAACCATAGAGGCAATGCGTTTGCAAGCGTTCGATTTCGTCCCAAAACCGATCGATCTGGATATCGTCAAGAGTGTTCTGGAACGGGCATTCCGAACACAATCCGTCCGAAGTACTTTGCCTGTGGGAACAGCAGACGAGTCACCAACTGCAGAGATTGGTCACCGATTGGTTGGAAAGAGCAGCCAGATGCGCGAAATCTACAAACTCATCGGGATTATGGCGAGCAATACGATGACTGTGCTGATCGAAGGCGAAACAGGAACAGGCAAGGATCTGGTTGCCCGCGCAATCCACACAGGGAGTTCCCGAAAGGATGCACCTTTTGTCCCTGTTGATTGTGGTGCGCTTCCTGATGATCTTTTGGAGAGTGAACTGTTTGGTTACGAAGCAGGAGCGTTCACAGGCGCGAAAACGGAGGGCAAACCCGGACGATTTGAACTGGCGAATGGTGGGACGCTTTTTCTTGATGAAGTCAGCAATATGACCCCGACATTACAGGTAAAACTACTTCGCGCGCTGCAAACACAGGAGATTGAGCGGTTAGGTGGAACGCAGCGGCTTAAAGTGGATGTGCGTGTTGTTGCCGCCACGAATCAGGAACTCAGTGAAATGGTAAAGCGAGGGCAGTTCCGTGAAGATCTCTACTACCGTTTCAAGCGCATCGCGCTTCATCTTCCCCCGTTACGGGAACGCCAAGAGGATATTCCGCTATTGATCACGCATTTCCTGAAACTTGCTCAAGAGGAACTCGGTAAACCGATTTGGGGTATCTCCGAAGAAGGAATGAAATTGCTGCAAGACTATCCATGGCCCGGCAACGTTCGAGAGTTGGAAAACTGCCTTAGAAGTGCGGCGACGCTTTGTCGGGCAGACGTAATTCTTCCAGATGACTTACCGCCAGAAATCCAAACCGGACATCAGATGGATGCTACCAGTGCCTCACAACTGGAAATATCCCTCAAATCTATATTACAAGACATTACGAAAGAGGCTGTCATACAAGGGAAGCAGGGGCTTTACGAGGAGATTGTTACTCTGTTAGATAAAGTGCTCATTGAACTGGTGTCGGATGAATTTTCGGGTAACCACAGCAAAACGGCGGACTTGCTCGGTATGAGTCGAACGACTCTTTTGAAGAAGATTAAGCAGAGCAATAGCGGTTTTTAATTGATGGATCGCTTGATTGCCCTCCGTTACGCTTAGATTTAAAAAACACACGTAACGGGTTCAAAACCACGTTATTTCTCCGCAAGGTAAAATTAAAAAATGAATCCTTGGATTCGGATTGCACACCGTGGGGCATCCGGAATTGCCCCAGAAAATACGCTCGTGGCATTCAAAAAAGCAATCGAAATCGGTGTAGATGCGGTTGAGCTTGATTTACACGGGACAGTCGATGGCGAAGTCGTAGTGATACACGATACCTCTTTGGATCGAACGACGAACCACCGTGGATGTGTCAATCAAATTGCTTTAGAAACAATTAAGCGTGCCGATGCTGGCGGGTGGTTTGCTCCCGAATTTGTGGGTGAACCCGTGCCGACGCTCGCAGAAGCACTGGCATGCATTGCAAAACAGACAATTGCAGTTTTAGAAATTAAAGACCCTTTGATAGCGGAAACAGTCGTCGCGAAAATCCGAGAAACCCATACACAAGATATCGCCGTTATAATTTCCTTCCATACCACTGTTTTACAGACCATTCGTTCATTGGAACCTCGCATTCCAACAGGATGGCTCATTGGGAATCACAACAACCACGCCTCTCCTGTGCAGTTGTGTCAGCAACTCGGAGAACTCGGCTGTAGCCTACTAAATGTCAACCACCAGTTGATTACAGCGGAGTTCGCCTACGAAATCCGACGGCGCGGTATCTCGCTCTGGTGTTGGACTGTCGACGACCTCTCCCGTATGCGCGAAATGCAGGCATTTGGTGTGCAAGGTATCACCTCAAATCACCCTGAACGTTTCGGCGAAGTTTAGCATCTGCTTGCAACACATATATCTTCCGACTGGACTATAGAGATCTCAATCGGAGGGTATTACTGCTGGGATCGGATTCCACGGCATCTGCGTTGATATAGAATTCGGCGGTATTGCCAGGAATTAATCCCTCTACTTGAATCGTTATCTGTGAAGATGTAGTTTCAACGGCGAATTGAACACCACGACGGCCATCGAATCCCTCGGTTCGTGTAAAGTTCTTTATTTGAAAGTTTAGGCGTTGTTTGACAAGTTCAAAATCTATAATTATCTCCGTCGCCAGAACATAAATGCAATGTATACGAGAATCGGATAAGACAACAACGCTGTTGACCAAGCGATTCCCTCTAACCCCCAATATTGCATGAAGATCCAATTGAGAAAGGGGTTTAGAATAAGTCTGATAAGTGTTGCTGTGACAATGGTTCGGTGTGCCCGACGTGCGAGATGTGCACGGATTAACAAACGACTGATTAAACGCGGGAGCATTCCTAAGAGATAGATGCCGAGCAGCGACGCTATATGTGCCTGTCCCACCTCGGACAACTCACCATGTCCATACAATAGGGTAACAATGTCCGTTCGGAAAAGGTATAGGCACATCAGAAACGGGACCATCAGGATGAGTAACACAACGACACTTTGCCCGACACTACGTTGTAACTGTGTTCTTGTAGGAGGGAACTCCGATTCCCGACCTGTTCTTAAACGCTTTCCAGATTGGGAATCCGGGGACGATATCTTTGACCAATGCGACAGTAAGACTGGCAGCGTTACACCCGTGAGTGTTTCAGGGATGGCGCACAGACGAAGCGCGTAATCCAATTTCGAGACGGAACTCGCTCCGAGTGTACTCGCCATGCCTCTGTCAACAACCGGGTTTAACCCGTCTGAGATCGCTGCGCCCATCATCAGTAGACATTGCCGCAGGAATTGTGTCGTGTAGGATGTTCCCTGCAAATTGAGTTTAAGATGACGGACGGGTAGGTTCAGGACAACGCAGCATCGCCGAAATAGGACAATCAGTTGAAACAGTTCCCCAACGATCAAAGCAAGTGGAATGCTAAACCACATCAGAAAAGGTTTACACAGGTATATAACGCCGATGACAAGGATAGCACGGAGTCCTTGCACAATGACCGGTAGATGAAAGGCTTGATAGGTGTCTAAGATTGCCTTGAGCATCCAGCGGCCTGCGGCGATGATCGCGAAGCAGAGGAATCCACACACAATGCCGATTGTCGTAGAAAGTGGAAGCCCCACGCTCGGCAGAAAAAGTTGGGAAACCCCCCATGAAAGGAAGACAAGGAGGCAGCAGAGTCCCGGCATGAATATGATATATTGGGAAAAAATGGATTGTACACAACGTTGTGCCTCTGTTTCGCCTTTCGCACGAGCGTCAGCTAACATCGGGACGAGGACGGAATAGGCGGAAGCGGCACTGAGTAATTCTATCAGGAATACGGCGATGCCCCAGTAGTAGTAGATAAAATCCATTTCTGCTGGGTCGCCGAACCAATTGGCGAGAACGACGTAGATGAGAAGCGTCCCCGCACGTCCAATCAGACTTAACGGTGTAATAATCAGTACGTTTTTAAGGAGGGACGCTTGAGACTGGGGAGCATGAGTGGACATGACACCTACTCACGCACTTGACCGTCTCCATAGACGATATACTTATAAGTCGTCAACCCTTCAAGTCCCATCGGTCCACGAGAGTGGAGTTTTTGTGTGCTAATGCCGACTTCGGCACCTAATCCAAATTCATAGCCGTCAGTGAAGACAGTACTAGCGTTGACGTAGACTGCGGCGGAGTCCACCTCTTTGAGAAACCGTTGCGCCGCGCTGTAACTTTCGGTGATAATCGCATCGGAATGATGCGAACCGTAAGTTTCAATGTGATCGATTGCGGTGTCCATGTTATCTATAACTCGAATGGATAAGATATAATCGAGGTACTCTGTCCGCCAATCTTCTTCGGTTGCGGGTTTCGCAGTGGGATAAATCTGCTGTGTTTGTTCACATCCACGGATTTCAACATCTGCCCCCTGTAACTTGTCGCAGAGAATAGGAAGGAATTTCTCGGCGACATCCGTATGAACAAGGAGTGTCTCTACGGCATTGCAGACAGCAACCTTGTAGCCAACTTTCGCATTCATGCAGATCTGGGTTGCCATATCAAGGTCGGCGGCTGCGTCGACATAGATATGACAGATGCCGTCGGCATGTCCTAACACCGGGACATCGGATTCTTTCATTAAAAACTGGACGAATTCGTTGCTGCCACGTGGAATAACGAGATCAACGTAATCTGGCAATCGGATGAGTTCATAGACGGCTTGCCGGTCGGTCGTGTTAACGAACTGGATAGCATCTGGCACACCTTCTGCAGCGGCGGTCTTGCTGAGGATATCCGCGAGCATCGCGTTCGAGTGAATGGCTTCGGAACCGCCCCGGAGGATAACCCCGTTTCCGGACTTGATGCAGAGTGCTGATACCTCAACAGTAACATCCGGACGCGACTCATATACCACAGCGACGACACCGATAGGCACACGGACTGTGCCAATTTTGAGACCATTGGGACGTTCTCCCATACTGATGACCGCGCCAATCGGATCGGGGAGAGCAGCGACTTGGCGAAGATTGTCCACCATCCGTTCAATCTTCTGGTCGTCCAATAGGAGACGTTGCATGAGTGGTGCAGCGAGTCCGGTTTTTTCGCCGTGTTCGAGATCAATGCGATTTGCTTCCTGAATTTTATCTTTGGAATTCTGCAGGCTTTCAGCCATCGCTAAAAGCGCGTGGTTTCGGACATCAGCGGAACTTCGTGATAAAACGCGCATTGCCGATTTTGCCTTTTTCGCCTGCGATTGAATCAATTCTTGGATGTTTCCGTTCATAGTTTTCCTTTTTAATAGTTATCGGTTATCGGTCTTCGGTTATCGGAGAAGATGGTTATTGGTTTTTGGTTTTCAGTTAAGAGGTTTTCGTTTAACTGACAACTGATAACCGACAACCATAAATCAGTCGAGTAATACCAAATTATCTCGATGTATGATTTCATCGTAATCGCGGTAACCGAGAATATTCTCAATATGCTTCGTGTGTTTTCCTGCGAGTTTGGCAGTTTCCACGGCGTTATAGTTCACCAAACCGCGTGCGAATTCCGTGCCGTTTTCGGTGAGACACGAGACCGTATCGCTATAGTCAAAATTACCTTCAACGCGTCGAACACCAGCAGGCAGTAGGCTTTTACCACCTCGCACGAGCGCGTCACGTGCCCCGTTATCCACAAAGAGTTTGCCCTTAGGTGGACGCGAATAGGCGATCCATCGTTTCCTTCCAGAGATACGGGAATTTGGGAGGAATAACGTTCCGAGAAGTTCGCCTTTCAAGAGCCGTGTTACGACAAGCGGTTCCTGTCCGTATGCCATCACCATCATTTCTCCAGATCCGGTAACGATATCAGCGGCTTGCAATTTCGTTACCATCCCACCAGTACCGCGCGTCGTGCCAGCGCGTCCGGCGGCTTTCCAGATTCGCTCTGAGATAGTCGGAACGGTGTGGATCAATTCCGAGTTCGGGTCGTGTCTGGGGTCTGCGGTATAAAAACCAGCCTGATCTGAGAGGATGACGAGGAGTTGTGCTTGGGCGAGGTTCGTTACGTAAGCAGAGAGGGTATCGTTATCACCAACCCGAATTTCGTCCACTGCGACGGTATCGTTTTCGTTGATAATTGGAATCACGCCGAGATGAAGGAGTGCTCGGAGTGTGTCGTTCATGCGGGTATAACGTTTCCGATTTGAGAAATCGTCGCGTGTGAGGAGCATGAGTGCGGTCTGTTGTCCGTAGTTGCGAAATAGTGCCTCGTAGACTGCCATCAACTGGATCTGTCCAACAGCGGCGGAGGCTTGTAAAAGAGGTATCGTCTGCGGACGTTGTTTCATACCGAGTCGGGGCCAGCCCGCGGCGATTGCTCCAGATGTGACAAGGATAACCTCCACACCGTCCTGTTTAACGAGTGCTAAATCGTGGACAAGCCCATGGAGTGCATCTTCGTTGAGATGTGCTCCTTCGGAAATGGTACTGCTGCCAACTTTTACAACAATGCGTTTCACGTCCGACAAACAGACACGCTGTTCAACTGGATCGCATTGCTCGTGGGCTATAGGTGAACTCGAATTCATCAATCTGAATGGTGTCTCCTTCGACAGCACCAGCGCGTTCCAGTGCGTTAATCACTCCCATCCTTTTCAGTTTCCGATACAACAGAATCAGTGCTTGCTCGTTTTCCATGTCGGTCATAAGGACAGCGCGACGAGGTTCCTCACCGCTGATAACAAATCCTTCTTGCGTTTCAGCGAGTTCAAACCGCGCACTCGGCTCTGGGGGGAGTTCGTCATCAAAGACAATCGTTGTCTCCGCTTCCTTTCGGGCGCGCGTTTCGAGGTATTGTAAGGAACGGTAGGCTTGCTGTATAAGTGGGTTCACACCTTCGCCTGTAACTGCGGAGATAGCGAAGACTTTCCGTTTACCGAAATATTCTTGAACACGTTCCAAATTCGCCGCAGCGTCCGGCATATCTATCTTATTCAGCGCGATAATTTGCGGGAGTTTCGTCAATAGTTCGTTGTAATGTTCCAGTTCAAGGTTGAGTTGTTCGTAGTCTTCAATCGGATCCCGTCCATCTACCGCGCTCAGATCGATGACGTGGATAAGCATTTTTGTGCGTTCAATGTGCCGCAGAAATTGATGTCCTAAGCCTGCTCCTTTATGCGCGCCTTCTATCAATCCGGGGATATCGGCGAGGACGAAGTTCTGCTCCCGATTGATGCGGACAACCCCTAAATTCGGACGGAGTGTGGTGAAGGGATAGGCGGCGATTTTTGGGGTCGCGGCTGAGGTTCGCGCCAACAGTGTTGATTTACCGGCGTTCGGATAACCGACCAATCCAATGTCAGCGATGAGTTTGACTTCGAGGCTTATTTCGCGTGCTTCTCCGGGTTCCCCTTTCTCCGCAACACGCGGTGCCCGAAAGGTGCTGCTTTTAAAACGGGCATTGCCCTTACCGCCAATTCCCCCACGTGCGACAACAACAGTGTCATCAGGCTCCGTCAGATCTGAAAGCAACTCGGCTGTTTCTGAGTCTCTAACGATCGTGCCGGCAGGAACTCTAATAATACAATCTGTGCCATCGGCACCATCTCGCTGCTTGCCCATGCCGTGTCCACCGTTTTCGGCGACCTGACGTGGGTTATGACGCAGATCAATCAGCGTACTCATCCCAAGGGTAGCGATGAGGAGGACGTTTCCGCCATTACCACCGTTCCCACCATCGGGACCGCCACGAGGGACATATTTCTCTCGGCGGAAACTGATGCACCCGTTCCCACCATTGCCTGCTTTGACCTGAATCCTTGCTGTGTCCATAGACTACTGTCCTATCTATTTTGAATTTTAGAGTAGGTGCGTAGTTGTGCGATTTATCGCACGTCCATATCTGAGAATTCGTTGGGTAAGAACGTGGGTTAGAATACCTCAAAACCTGCTGTGGTTATCGCCGCTGTGAGATGGGCAGGGGTAACGCGCGAGGCATCGAATTGAACGACAGCCTCAGCTTTACGCAAGTTGACCTTCGCACGCCGAACCCCTGGCAGTTCTGTGAGGGCATCGGTTACGGTTTTGACACAATGTTGACAGGACATCCCACCGATTTTTAATTTCGTTTTTTCCATGGTTTTATACCTTTCTCGGAAAACTGTATTCGCACGATGGACACGTTTGCGTATGCGTCCGGATCGCCACTCCACACGCAGGACAGATACGTTTCACCCGAAAATGTTCCACAAGACGAGACACAATGACGATTCCTAAAAAAAGGATAATAAGAAAGGCGACTTCCCAAAAACCGATAGACACTGTTTAGGCTCCGCAGTTCTTTACACGCGATTGGGTAAACCTGTAGACTGCATTACGCCTTTAATCCGCGTAAGGTTGTGAGGTTTGTCTCGTGCATTGTCTCCATCTGTGGTGTTTCAATGATGAGTGGAATTTCCGCGAACCGGGAATCGTTGAGGATATAAGCGAATGCAGTTGCACCGATATTGCCCTCGCCGATATGTTCATGCCGGTCCACGCGACTCTGATAGGTTGATTTTGCGTCATTGAGGTGAAAAGCTTTTAATCGCGCTAAGCCGATAATCTCGTCGAACTTCTTAAAGGTCGCCTCGCAATCAGCATCAGTCCGTAGGTCATAGCCAGCGGCGAAGACATGACACGTATCCAAACAGACACCAAACCGATCCGGGTATTTCGACATACCGATGACATCACGTAAGTGTTCAAATCGGTAGCCGAGGTTCGTGCCTTGACCAGCAGTCGTTTCGAGGAGGACAGTGACACCCGGGGCATCAACGTTTTCAAATAGGAAATCGAAACTTTCGCTTAACACTTTTAAGCCGAACTCCTCACCCTCGCCGAGGTGCGCACCGAGATGTGTTACGATGTATCGGAGACCGAGTGTATCCGCAAGTGCTATTTGTTCCTGAAACTGTTGGCGTGATTTTTCGCGGACCTCTGTTTTTGGTGAGGCGAGATTGCTCAGGTGAATATCGTGAACAATCACTTCCCCAATGGGAGATGCTGACCAAGCATCACGAAATTTCTCGATTACTATGGGGGTCGGCGGTTTTGCCACCCATCGGTTTGGGTTTCTCAAGAAGATTTGGATTGTGTCGCAGTCGAGTTTATCACCATTTGTAATAGCGTTATGTAAGCCGCCTGAAGTAGATACGTGTGCACCGAGGATCATATTTCGGTTGATATCTCCATGTTTCGTTTTGCAGCGGTTCCAATCACACGATTCCCTTAATCCCTTGGCTCAGCTGCATGTGTCTGTTGGTTCGGGATTACAGGGGTGTCCTTATCTGGCATCGATTGCTGCGGCAAGGGATTTTCGTCCTGTTTGAAATGATGGCGCAAAAATCCGATGGAACCGGGAACGCCCAGTTTATCTGTAAGAACTTTCGCACCCAATTCATAGATTTCAATATCGGTGAGTTCAAGTAAACCCTTACGCCAAGCCTCAATTCTTTCGCCTGTGACACGTGCTTCCGTTTCTTGTTGGGTTTTCCGTTCTTGAATCCGTTTGACCATCGTCGGGATATCTGGATCATCATCCAACCATTTATGCCGCTCGGCAGTGTGGTCATAATCATTAGGCTTACACTGCTGGAGAAACCGATCCATATAGGCTGCTCCCATTTGCGTTATCAGTTCTTTAAGCCCTGCTTCATACAGTTCATTCTCTGTCATTTCTAAAATATTCATTTCAAACCTCTAACCCAACAGAAACAGCCTGGTGAGAAAGGGTCATCCAATTATGGTGTCTACATGTCTCAAATTTTGTAAGTAGCAACTTAGGTTAAATAATTATAACACACCCCAAATGCAGATAGCAAATCTTTTCAAAGAGAGACGGGATCATTTATAGTGAATCTTAGAAAAAAGAGCGTTTGGCTGTTTTTTCCTGAATTTCAGCTCCACCGTGTGCGCTGCGTCGCGGACGGACCCGAATTGTGTTAACAGATTCAGTTTCGTCATCAACCAGAAGTGCCTCGCCACGACGGTTCAGTTGCCGAATATATCCTTTCAAGTCACCTTTCATATAGGTTGCACTCAGACGATCAAGGGCGTTAATGTCATCCCATGTTGTGATCTTATGTGCCATAATCAAATCACATTGCGAAAGGAGTTCAGCATCAATTGCAGAAGGTTGTTGGGTCGCGATGATGAGGCTCAGCCCCGGCTGGCGTCCCTCTTTCACCCAACGGATTAACATCTCTTTACACAAGGATGCTCTGCCTTGCGGGACAAACTGATGTGCCTCGTCAATCGCCATCCACACTCGAGGTAGACTCGTTTCCATTCCAAATTCTTCGCGCCGTCGCATACGTGTTCGCTCTGTAAACAATCGCCGTGCGATGATATCCAAGACCAGATTGCGGAGTCCTTTCGTCCCGGCATCAATGACGCTCAAATCTAAAACGTTAATATGCTCCAGTGAAAACACATCAGTTAAGCGTGTGGGGTGCTCAGAGAAAAATCCCCATCTCTGGGCGGCCGTTAATCGGTTCTCGAGTGCTTCTATTGAGGTGTTTTTCGCGCGCGTATCTTTACGAAGTGTTGTCAATATATCTGAAATATTGAAAGTTTCATGGGTTTCATGGAGGGTATCCACTGCCCGCCACATCGCTATCCCCATAGCATTGTTGATTTCCAAATCAAACAGTTCACACCATGCATCTGCTGATAGATCGTGGGCGTTAATCCACAATGATGTTATCTCAACGCCATTCGTTTGCAGCTTATTAACAATCTCGGCATCTCCAAAACAGGCAAGTGGGTCTCCTGGAACAATCAGACGTACCGGAAACCCTTCGGTTAGCAGTCCTGCCTGTCGGACTTCATCCGATTGACTTTCATTTGCTAAAGCCATCGTGTGATAAATACCCATCGGATCCGCGATGAGTAGAACAGCTTTTCCCTTTTCCTGCGTAAATAATTCTTCAGCAATTACGCCCAACGTGTAACTTTTCCCAGAGCCTCGCTTGCCACAGATAAAAACAGCGCGGGACCCAGTCGCTCGGATATAAGCGACTTCCCCGCTCTCATCGTCATTACCGACTTGTAGATTTACTTCAGCCATTAAACACCTCCTACTTTATCCACGGATGTCCCAAAACGGGACCAAGGATTCTTGGGCCGAGATTCCACCATGAAATCCCCATTCATTGCTTTTCCTATTTTTCGCGATAACCTTATCCCCTGTTAGAACAGTATAAGTTCCCTCGCCACTTTGAAGGGTTAGGACATTATCTCCAGACGCGACATTCCCCTCTGTGTAGCGTGTCTTGAATTTCTCTTGTGCAAGCGGGAGGATCTCCTGCCCATCATCCCAAAGGATCCCATGGTCAGCAGTAATAAAAAGGCGAAATGATTTTCCAATTTCCTGAAAAACAACGAAAAGCGACAAGATATCCTGTCTTAGACCTTCAAGAAGTGAGGAAACATCTGGACGTTCTCGATGTGAATGGCAGACACCGTCCAGCCCTGAACGGATAATCTGGACGTAGGTGTGCGTCGGCCACTCCGATGCTCTAAGTCTTTCCAATACCTCATTAAATGTCGTTACACGATGCAGTTGGTTTTCTGGAAACTCCGCGAAAAGTGCGTTGGTTAATGAATTTGTTGAACGTTCCCAATATGAGAAGCCCAGACGTCGGACGTACTCCAGTTCAAAAAGGCGGTGTGTCAGAACCGGTGAACCAATAAGCCGTTGCATGGCACTTTCTGTGGTGCTCAATCCATCTACAAGGTAGGGTTCCAACACCGCGTTTGGCAATTCCCAGTCTGTCACTTCATAAAAAGACAAACCATCAAAAACAAGTAAGACTACTATTTGCGGAAGTTCATGATGGACTCGTGCTGTAATTTCGGCAGCCACATCGGATTGCTTGTCCAAATGAGTTGTTTCAAAACGGTTGGGTAATGCCTTGTTAACTTGGGCTATTGAAGGCAACGAGCGGAACACAACAGTTGGAAACCCGAAGACTTGTGTCAATTCTTCTCTGTCTGCGGTTGATAGGTTTACAAAAAGGGTCGCCCCTGTATCAATTTCGTGGGGTGAATCAATTCGCTCACGCCATTCTGTGACTGATGCAGGACACCAAACATCAGCGAGGCAGAGTTCCCATAAGGCACGATAGTTTTCGGGAAGTGCAGTGATGCATGGTATAGCACATAACTGTTCTACCATCTCATTCTACCTTTGTGTGAGGTTTTTGAGATACTGCCATAAACCAGAACGTTGCTTGGTATACGGGTCAACAGATTCAAAATCAGATTCGCCGAATTGTTGTTGTATAAGTTGCTCTATATAGGCACTATCTGTGTCTGTCAACGTGAGCTCAATCCGACGCACAACATCGTCAATGGGTTCGCGTGTAATTAAGATGACATTTGCAGGCCCGGTATAATCCTTATCACCCCAGCGGATTTTATCGTAAAGCCGTCGTGCTTCTTGTCGGATGGACGGGGCATTATCAATAGCTACAACTGAATCTTGTGAAACCTGAGCATCATAGCGGGACGGATCCGAAAAATAGACGAGTTCTGCACAGTGGTGCAGAGAATGCCCTAAAAAGGTTTTGCCTACACCAGGATTGCCCCAAAGGTTAATCTGCTTCTCCCACATCTGAATAGCATTTAAGATAGCATTCCGCGCGGATGTTTGGGATGGGGTTAATGTTTCCTCAGTCTGGGCTAATTGCAAAAGTTGTTCATGCCAAGTTAGCCACTTCATTTTGAATCCAATTGATATAACTCCCTCAAACGTTCAACAATCTCCTGAACTGAATCGCGGTCGTTTTAAGTGAGTCAGGAACCGCATAAGTTTCAATGGGGCCCCGCAGGTCGCGTAGAAGTTTATCAAGTTCACTGAGTATAGCCTTAATAATATCTCTCAACTTTTCAACAACCTTTTCTCGAGTAGCCCGGTAGCAGCCATCGCTATCGGCAGGATTCCACTTTACACGAATATGCGGTGTGTCAATTACGTCTCTCAATAATTTCTCAATGTTGGCTTGGTAGGCGATAAACGTTTTTTCCTTTCCTCCCAGGAATTCGTCAAATTCAGTCTTAATATTTACAACCAAAGTTTTGAAATGCTCATGGTTGCTCAAAACCTCGTTGAGGTTTATCCGATCGTCAGCGAGACTCTGCCTGATGTCTCGTTGTACACGATCCAATCTCTGAATTAGATTCGGCACATCTGAGTCTGTCGGGTTGGCAACCATTAGTTGTCTATTACTTTCTATTTCGTGCGCCAAAACGCGCCATGACTCAAAAAGGCGGTATAATTCTTGTGCCGCTTCTCGTTCCTGATTCAACTTTTTAATCTCTGTATCAACACGGCAACAAGCTTGCTGTAATTGTGAGGCAGTCTCAATTGCCTTGCGTGGTCTTTGGTCAGACTGATACGTTACAACTTCTTGATGACAGGTTTCGCGAATCCTGCCCTGCATTTTCCCAATACGATCAGAGATTTTCGTATAAGCGCGTTTTACTTCCGATTGAACGCTCTGAAAAAGAATCTGCGAAAACTCAGTCACCGGATGGCCAGTCTGCTGATCTAAGACTGGAGGAACTTGGAGATGGAGAGTCTCTAAAACATTAATCTTCTGTCTAAGGTTTTCGTGCCCAGTTTTTAGCCATTCTGCACACTTGTTCTTTAAGTGTACCTCTGTCGAATTCAGATTCTGCCGCAATTCATCTTTCTGCCCTTCGTCGTTTTCAATTCCGAGAGTTCCAACTAAGGTTCGCGCAGAAGAGAGGTTGTTGCATTGATATGTAAAACCTTTTGATGCCGCTAAAGTGACACTGTCCTCAATTCCTTCCAGTTTGGTTTTCAAATCCGCGAAATTGATGGATGTCTCGACCAAATAGAGGTACTCAGTGCCGCTTACTTGTTGCTGGTCCCCTATACCTCGCGCCTTGAGAATCGCTAGTAATGCGTCAACCTCTTCATCAAGATACCCAAGGCTTTTGGCATCCTGATAAATCTCTGAGAGTTCCACGGCTTTAACGTTCTTGCCATCAACAAGGATAGTGATCTGACTGTTATCAAGCCTCTCAAGCCATAATTGCTCAAACGGGTGAAAAATGAAATAGATATCCTGTTCATTCCGGCTACCCGTAATTTGATCGACCTTCAACAGGTTACGGGCAACAGTAGACAGGAAGTTATCAAAAGCAACTTGACCCATATTGAACAATTTGGATCCACCCTTGACTGGATCTATACCTTGTCTTACACGAAGAGAGTGCCCTTTGCTAAGTGCATCTCTATATGCCCCCAAATTATTGTCCCAACCCCTAGCAATGGCCACCGCGTAATATTCCTGAAATTGCTTTGGAATTAGAACTTTCAACACAGCTTCAACAAAGCCTCTGCCAATAGGCACCGAGGCAAGTCCTGTATCGCATCCAACAGCACTGGCCTTGACTTCAGGCGAGAAGAAATAACTGATGAGTTGATTACGAATTCGATCTGTCAAAAAATCAACTTGGGCTTCCTGTTTTACTCCTTTCACTGTGGAAATGGTTGATTCCTCATCGAAAAAGTCGAGTATGGAAAGTAGGAGCAGCGGCGTTATGTTCTCTGGAAGAAACAACTCAGTTAGTTTACCAATGTCTTCAGGAATCTTCTGTGGACTAATCGACTTACGAATGTCAAATTGAAACTTAAGTTCGTTTACCGTCATATAACAAGCGTTGGTGGCATCGTCGGTAGTATCCAAAAGAAACCGGATCTGTAATTGCGGTTCGGATGTTGAAGTATCTGACATAATTTTTTCTGTGCTAATGTCAACGCTTAATCTTCGGTTAGGAAACTCACGTAGGTTTGGAAGGGTACCTGTCAGATTCATTGTACAACCGTTAGGCTTATTTTTAATTGGCTCTTGCATACCTGTCCACCCAAGGAGTGTCCCTTGCTTTCTCGGGGTGAGAATCTGTGGGAATATATGCTTGTAAAAAGCACGCACAGCGTTGCGATGTGCCGTTTTGTCTTCTGGTCTAAAACGTCCCTTGAGTTGTTTAAGGATTTCGTTCAGGCTGTCCACCCCGAGTAAATCGTCCCTATAACACGCCAGGGTTGGAGTGCTTGTCCCTTTTGTAATAACGTGTTGTCCTAATAGGATCTGGACAACATCTTGACTATCAGAATCCGAAATTCCATGTTTTTGGAATAGTTCTGGAAGAACACCTTCTGGGTGGACACATAATAATTTGACTATTTTCTGTTTCTCTGAGGTATTGACATTGGGCAGTGCCATTATCTGTGTATGTGCTTGTGCTGCTTCGGTATGTTGGCTGCTAAAGGTAATATTACCAGCGAGATAGTCTTCACAGAAATCGAAAGGAGAATATGGACGTTTTTTTTCTGTATAGTGGCGTGCTGCACATCTAAATACTTCTACAACTGAACGTGGACCACTCATCAGCTCGCGTGCCCTTGAATGCCGTAAAAACTGTCCTAGGGCATCCAAAACGTCGTTGTCAATAGCATCCCTTTCTAAAGGCGATAAACCACATAAATTCGCTAATTTACTCCAAAGATTCTTGGCAAATCCTGGTTCTCCATAGAGACTCTGCAAATCAATAAGGTTGCCTGTTGGTTTCGCAAACCGAGCAAGTATGTAATTGTATTCGCTTTCCTTGATGCTTGCAAACGTTTCTCTGTAGGTTAATACGACACATCCAATAGGAAGTTCTTCTTCACCGTGAATACCGAAGATAAACTGCTTAAGGCGGTCGTAATTCTGTGCAGTATCGGGATTGTTTCTAAAAAGTTGAAATTCATCCGGCAGAATTAGGAGACCTTCATAGCCTGCCATTAAAACTTGCTTGCTTGCGAAACGAAGGTAATCCATGAGTCCACGTGGTGATAACTCCTCTCGTAACAGTCCCGCCGCTTTTACGAATGCAGTTGCTTCTTGAGCTTGTTCAACCGACAAATGTTTCTCCTGACTCATCTTCCGTGCTAAGATCTCTTCTTCGACTGCAATTACAGTCTTATACTTCTCCTCTAAGTTAGGAATAAGGTCTGGCCGTGTGTGCTTTAAACGATAACAAATCCATCCGTGCGTTGCAATGAGCAGATCTGCAAGACTATTCCATATAAACGGAGGGACCGCTACCATCCCGTTCTCTTCGGCGTAATTCCACAAGGATGCCCCAGTTGAGGTTTTACCGTAACCCGTATCCGCGTAGATTAGCCCGGTAGCAGATTTCCTGTTTAGAAGGTTATTGAGTATAGCATCCCATCGACTCTTAACATCCGCAATAGCGACGTAAGTCTTAACGTGAAACTTAAATTTTTCCTCTTGTTCATTAGGAGCCTCAGCCACCTCATGAGCTTGAGGCGTGTAGATAGTTCGCTCTTTTTGAATAATGTCTGATAGTGGCATTACCTAACCTCTTGAAATTAGAAATCCGAGATTGTGGGTTCTTGATTAATGATGACAAAAAGTCTCCCGATCCGCTCCACTGACAGAAACATCGTAAAGCGGCGGAGTGTCTCATTCAGCATAAAATCAAATTGGTTTTCTTCAAGTAAACAAAAGCGACACAGTTGACCCCGACGCTCCTCATTGATCTCCACTGATTCCCCAAGTTTGATTTCTGCCTCCCTAGCGATCCAATTCAAGCCCATTAGGAAAAGCGCGGGAGAACAATGAGACCTCCGGGCAAACCTCGCTCTCCTGAAATTTCTTCTACCGGTTGATGTTTCACCAACACTTTTTAGTACCGGGGGATCCAATGGTAAAAGCCAATCGTAAGCACCGTTAACAGATTTACTACTAAATGCGTTTGCGATATCGCCATGGGTCCCATGCAAATCCTCGCGATTGTCATAGATGTAGCCGATTAAATCCTGTGTTTGTGGTAACGTCTGATGATCCCAAAGATAATTGCAGACCTTCTGATAAGCCCAAGATGCAAGATGTTGGGTGTGATCGTGTTTCGACCACAAGCCGTATTGCAATCCATGCAAAACATCAATAGCAATATCTTGTTTCATCTCCCACAAAGAATAAAATTCTTCGCCTCGCCGAGTGAACTGTTTCTTTTCAATATCTGCTACTTCCCATTCCCCCAACAGTTGTAAGATGTCATAATCTCTTTTGTTCGTTACGGTATAACCGTTTTTGATGGCGATATTAACCATATCTTTACGGTTTGGGAGGCCAGGGTGATATTTCAGTACCCACAACGCTCCATCTAATCCCGAAAAGCCTTTGATTATATGTATTCTTGACATATTTTCCTCGTTGAATCTTATTTCGCTTCTCGGTGGAGACCCATTTGAAGCATCCTATAGTACTGTCTGGAATATTTCTCTAAAACTCGCCACTGTGGTGTTTGATGGTGTGTTTCCAGTTCCACCATCACTATCAGATTGTGCATAATCCGAAGCCACCGTCCACTTCCATCTGACAGGGCATCGAACGATTCGCAAAACGGACAACGGTGTCCAACCGTAATTTTCAATGGCTCTAGTTCGTCTTTGTGGACACGTGCGTATCCTCGGGTTTTACAGTCAACCATTCGTCCGAAGATGAACGGAAAAAACACATAACCATACCCTCCAGAACGCATCCAACTATTAGAGTCAAATGTCCTTATGCCGACCTTGGCTAAACAAAAAACAGCCGGGGGCGATGCGATACCAAAACTGTGAAGGTGATTTCCGTTGAGCCGTGGCGACAGTCCACTTAACAAGCTTAGAACATCTGCATTAAGCCGGTTGGTGGAATTCGTCGCCCCACTGGTCGCAAACGAGCCGAAGCCGATTCGCTTAGATTCAGCGATTAAGGGTTCATAGTTTTGCAGACAAAACTCCAGATGGGCAGGCTGTTTAGCATGGATTACTGGCATCACCTTTCCACGGAGATCAGACGGCAATTGGTAAGCAAAACTAACACTCCCATCAACTGTCTGTCGGATTTTAGTCTCAGCATCAGACATAGAATCCTTACTCAATGGTGGATTGTCTGGCAGAATGTAGATATCTGCCCAATCTTCTGTCCGGTATATCTCCCGCAATTTCGAGTAGAGTTCGTTATAGGTAATATCACCCTTTTGGACGAAGAAGCCTCCCGAATCGAACATAACCTCCTCAGTTTCTCCACTCCGTTTGAGTTCATGCACAAACGCAAGTGTTGAGGGACTCGCAAGCACGGGTGAGATTAACAATCGCTGGAATGGATTCGGTTTGCCGCGGGGCCAGTCGAAATCATGCGCATAAGTATGCCAGAGTTCGTAGATTTTTCGTATCTCTCCAGGTGCAATTGTTGCTGAAGCGAAAAAATGTGGCGAATGCTCTGGTGGGGTATGCAGAAACCCATCTCCATTTTCATGGAATTCAAATCGACGCGGTAACGGTTTGAGGAAATAGTGCCATACGTTTAAAGGCCGTTTCTTACCTGTCTCGGTTTCTGTGTGTGTAAATTGAAGTTTCTCGTAAAAAGCGTTGGCAGGAAGGGATTGCGGACACTTGAGCCGAATGTGTTCGCCACCAGCTACGTTTACTAACCATGTTAACCGCTGTATAAGCCGTTTGCCAATTTTCTGTTTACGATATGATCCATCAACAACAATGTCATAAAGCGTTGCGTTGTTGTCTTGACGGATACGAAAATTAGCGAAACCGACAACCTGTCCATCCCGAACAGCGACAAGGAGCCACCCTTTTTTTGCGCTTCATGAAGAACAGAAATTCTGATAAACCCCAATTCGGTTCTGTGTCGGTCGGCAACAACCTTTACGCCGGCTATATCATCAACACGCGCATGACGGATCGTTACGGGCTGAATCTCATTTGGTGTTACTGCCGAAACTTTAGTTCGGGATGAGGTCTTCAAACTTTACCTCTTTCACTTCTCGCTTAGGATTTGTCATAAAATCCCAGATTTCTTGCGCTGTTTGAGACCCACAGTTTTTGATGCTGACCAAGGCCTCAATGTTAGAATACAATGCCAATTGCGCCTCCGATATACCTGCTTTTGCCAGAACGTAACTGGCACGCGTGCTGAGGCCATTTCGTTTCCAATAGCCTACAAGTTGCAGTGTAGGTTGTGAGTTTTCCATCGGTTTACCCATTTTTTACGCATAATAACAAATTTGAGTAAAAAAATCAACGGAAAAAATATCTAACAGATTCGCTTGACTTTCTCACGGACTGTTTGTTAGAATTCATTTGTAGGAACATATTATGACCTTTTAAAAAGTAAAATATGGCACAATATGACACAATCGTTAAACACCTTTTAGAATATTTCGCAAGCGAATATGCACGGGTAGCACTCGGCATACAAAACGTAGAAGTCTTATCGACACTCAATACAGAGCACCCCTCTGTCAAGATGCTTCATAACGATATCTCCCTAAAAATAAAACTCGATGACGAGACAGCCATACTTCACATTGAAGTACAGACAGACGATAGTAGAGTCAAACCTATGCCGTTGCGCGTCCTTGCTTATGCAAGTCAACTCATGCTTGAGCATGAACTCAATGTCTATTCTGTCGTGATGTATCTGCGTCCCCCCGCGGGGCAGAACGATCCGGGATACTTGCATTATGAGCGGGGTTCCGACTTTGGTATGCGTTTCACGTATAAAGTGGTTCATCTGTATGCGTTGGAGGGTGAATCAGTGTTGGATGCGGCATTGACAGGGCTATTACCGTTTACACCCTTGATGGTGTCTCCTTCGAGCATGTCAGAGGCGGAATGGGCTGCGAAATGTATAGATGCTGCGCGTGCGGCACCCGTGGACGAGACGACGCGTGCGACGCTTTTTTTTGCAATGCGTGTTTTCAGTAACTTCGGTGACCTTGAAGAACTTTTTGACACATTAATAACGGAGGACATCATGCAAGCATCACCTTTCTACCAAGAGCTACAACAACGTTTTTTACAGCAAGGGGTCGAACAAGGCACCCGCGACAACATTCTCGCTGTGCTTACGGCGCGTTTTCCACACGGGGATGTGGAGACCATAAAACCGACTTTGGAGGCGATATCCGACCTTGAGGAGCTCAATCAGCTGCTCCGCACCGCCTCACTCACCGGGAGTTTCGAGGCGTTCCGACAGGCACTTGGGAACTAAGATATAGTGGGGTTCTCGCATCTACTTCGGGGACCTCGACATCTGGCAAATGTGTGAATCAATCCTCACGGAAGAGTCGCGTTCGTCCTATCTGTCACGGATGAACGACAGTCTTGACCCCAAGCCCTGCGCCAGCATTATCGAACGCCGCTAAACCTTGTGCAATTGGGAACCGATCTGTTAACAGCGGTTGAAAATTAAGGGATTTTTCTATCAGAAGCTGGCGCGACTCTTCAAGACTGGCACGCGAAAACGCCCATGAAGCCATCAGTTTATGACCCGCGTAGTGGAATTCTTCTAAGTTGATATTAAGCGTTTCGCCATCCGGGGCAAGCCCAAAGAAGTTGAGGCATCCCCCTCGGCGGACAATATCAAAAGCGAGTGCTATTGCGGACGCATTGTTGGTTGTGGCAGAGATGACGGTATCAACGCCGCCACCAGTAAGGTCTTGGAGTTGCGTGACAGCCTCGGGTGAAGTATCAAAAGTGAGATCGGCACCGAGCGTTTCGGCGACAGCCCTGCGGTGAGCCTGCGGTTCAACCACGTAGGTTGTTAAACCCGCTCGTTTCGTCAATTGTGTGAGTATCAAACCGATAGGACCGGCACCCAAGATAGCGACAGAATTCTTGAAAAGTGTTTCTCGCATTGCGTTCAGACAGCAGCCCAAAGGTTCTAAAAAAAGTAACGCTTCAGGTGGAACGCTGTCTGGGACGCGGATAAGCTTGCCGGTATCCACGCCGTGTCTTGGCATCCGCATGTATTCGGCGTAACCCCCATCAATATCGTGACCGATGCCCTCAATGGTGTCGCAGTATTTGTCCAGATCGTTCTGGCATTCGGGGCATACACCGCAGGAAAGCATCGGGTTGACAGTAACCCGTTCCCCGATTTTGACATCGCGGTGTCGGCTCTCTACCACTATACCTGCGAGTTCGTGGCCCATCACAACGGGTGGTGCGTAATCGGATACATCTCCACGCAGCGCCGCAAGGTCAGACGCGCAAATGCCGCAGAGTTCCATCTCGATGAGCACGTCACCGGTAGTAAGTGCGGGGATGGGTTTCTCATGGATACGTAATTGCTGAATTTTCTCAAAAACGATAGCTTTCATAGCTTCTATGATTCAAACTCGTAAGGCACGGTTTCTGCCTGATGTGTCTTGGCAGATTTTTCCGCCAAATCCATGATAGCGATGACGCGACGCGCCGACTCCGGTGTCACAAGCAATGGCGTGCCATCGTTTAAATGTGCGACGATATTCTCATAGTAGGTAGGTCCGGGCCTGCGATGGTAACCGACCTGCTGCTCTTTCGGATGTCCTTCAACTTCGGATAAGACCTTAAACTCTCCGTCTCCGTCAGTAATCGCCCCGTGTGAGCCGAGCAGTTTCCATCGTGATCCCCCAATTTTCGCGATGTTAGACATCTGGATATTCGCCGCCGCTCCATCCGCAACAACCTCTCCGCCTGCAAACCGAACAATGGCTTGGACGTGGTCCTCATTGGTAATATCGTCCCAGACGAGGTTCGGTTGATAGAAGCCGGTGACGTTGATCATCGGGGCCTCAAGGACATTGAGTAACCAATCGAGGTAGTGCGCGCCCCAGTCGTAGAATTGGCCACCGGAGATCGCCTTGACACTCCGCCACCAATCCGGATTCGGTCTGCCATAGCCGCCACCCCACATCTCAACGCTAAAAACTTTGCCGATAACACCGGAGTGAACGAGTTCACGAAGCGTCCAAAAGTCGGCATCCCATCGTCGGTTGTGATGAACGGACAACATAACGTCATTCTCTTCGGCGGTCGTAATCATTTCGGTGGCTTCTGCGATTGTGACACACATCGGCTTCTCGACAACGACATGCTTACCTGCTTTAAGGCTCGCTACAGTGGGACCACAGTGCAGGCTATGCGGGAGGACATTCGCAATAAGATCGACGCCATCGTCCGCATTGAGTTCTTCAACCGAGTTATAGGTGCGGACTCCCGGAAAATCCTCTTTCGCAGCTTCTGTTCGTTCCGGATCAATGTCACAGATGGCAACACATTCAATGCCGTCTGTATTTTTCATCATGTTTGCATGGGCTTTGCCCATATTAAATGCCGCTCCGTAGCCGAGGACGGCACCTTTGATGGTATCTGCCATTTGTTTGGCTCCTTCTTTTTCTTGTGTGAATGCCTTATTATAACACAAACCAGAAAAATTCGCATAGAAATTACATCGGCAGCACTGGAAAGGAAACTGATTGACATTTCTGAAAATTCATGATAAACTCAACCGACGTTTATTGGCACAGTTCCAGTCGGATCCATATACACAGTACAACTCTTAAAAGATGCGCAATCTGTGTCAATTCTATATACTATTATTTATGAAATTCCTTGAGGTAATTTATGGCAAAAGTTGGATTAATCGGGGTTGGCAACATGGGTATGGGGATGTCAAGAAACATCCTGAAAGCCGGACACGAACTCATAGTGTATGATGTCCGTCCAGAGCCGTTAGAAACACTCGCACAAGAGGGAGCATATACTGCAGCATCGCCGCGAGAAGTGGGCGCGGCGGCAGACACTGTCTTTATCATGGTCCTGAATGTTGAACAGGTCAAGGCGGCACTTCTTACAGAAAATGGGCTTCTGGCAGGACTCAAACCAGGAGGCACAGTTATCTGTACGGCGACAATCGGACGCTCACAGGTGATAGAGGTTGCTGAACTGGTGACAGAAAAAGGGTTTAATATGGTCGATGCCCCTGTCAGTGGTGGGGCACCGGGGGCAGCCGCTGGAACCCTCACAATGATGGTATCGGCACCCAAGGAGACGTTTGAAGCATCGAAACCAGTGCTTGAAGCCGTCGGACGGGATATCTACCATGTTGGGGAAGAGGCTGGGATGGGTCAAACCGTCAAGTCAGCACTCGCAGTCCTCATCGGTGTCACTTATGCCGGTATCTTTGAAGCACTGACGTTGGCAGTGAAGGCAGGTGTTGCACCGGAGACACTTCGCGACGTTGTCAGCACGAGTGTCGTTGGAAATTTCCTGTTCAGGGACACAACACAAAATATATTAGATCGGAATTTCAAAGGGCAGAGTAATATCGGCACAATGTATAAGGACCTCACTTTGGCGAAAAATATGGCAAGCGATTGTGGTGTACCGCTTTTCGCAGCGAGTGCCGCTTTTGAACTCTTTCAAGCGGGGAAAGCCGTAAACCCTGACGAGGATAACTGGACGATTATCAAAATCCTTGAAAATATTGCAGGTATTGAGGTCCAAAAAACGGAATAATTGCGAGAGTGTATTTAGCATTTTGAAGCCTACAAAGACAAAGAAATTGAGAGGAATTGAATGTTCAAATTGGGAACGATCACAGATGGAATTAGTCGGGACTTCGAGTACGCACTCGATACGATGGTAGAAACTGGATTGGAATACGTTGAATTACAGTACCTTTGGGAAAAGCAGGTTGGGGATCTGACGGATGCAGATATTGAACGGGTCAAAGAGTTAATCGAAGATCGGGATTTAAAGGTATCATGTATCTCGCATCACAATCTCACGGCACTTCCTGTGGATACGGCAGTTGATGCGCCTGCGTATCAAGCGCACATTGCCACATTACAACGGTGTATCGATGTTGCCAAAGCACTCGGCACGAACCTCGTCCGAATTTTCAGTTTCCGAAAAGAGATGGTGCTTTTTGGGGCAGAACCTATTATCTCCGAAGGCGCATGGACGACACTCCTGAACAGATTAGAGGAACCGCTGCGGATCGCTGATGCGGCGGGTATTACGCTTGTTCTGGAAACCGCAATCTCCGGTAATGTGACATCGGCACATCTTGCGAGAAAGTTGATTGATGAATTAGACGCGCCGCATCTGAAAGTCCTCTGGGATCCGTGCAGTTCCCTCTATTGTACTGAAATTCCTTATCCGGATGGGTACGAGGTTATCCGCGAGCACATCGCCCACGTTCATCTCAAGGATGGAGTTGTGAATCTCCCAGCGGCGACATTCGATTTCTGTGCGATGCGTCAAGGACAAATGGATTCTTACTACAATGACATCGTGAATGCTTTGAAACAGGACGGATACGACGGTGCGATCTCCTTAGAGAGTGTCTACACACCGGTGGGTGGGACCCGCGAGGACGGATTTAGAGAATCGCTACCGATCTTTATGGAACTCGTGGGGCGATAGCAAGACTTATAGTAAAACCCGAAAATCTGTAGACAGTCGCTCGGTTCCCAGCGTACCCCGCACCATCGCTGGCGAGGTTTCTAACCTCGCCTACTACGAAAAAGAAAAAGGACGCAGCCGATACATTTTGACTGCGTCCTTTCATTTTAACGATATATACCGAAACTAAACATTACTTGGCTTTCAAACTTCCCCAAGTTGTGAAGAGTTTCCCGGTAGGTTCGACGGAAACGAAATTAGCCCCGATAGACCATGTGCCACCGACACCGGCGAACATGCTCCAACCACCGCCGCGTTCACTGACCTTTACCAACAGGACATTAGGTCCGTCAACGAGGTTAACTTCAAAATCATCTTGGAAGTCGCCAGCACCGCGATTAACGGCGTTTGTGTGAACGACTTCACCGTTGAGCCAGACTTTGACGGAATCGTCACTACCGACTTTCGCCGGAACGCCATCCTGGTCTCCATCAGCGTTAAGGATGATCAGTGCGTAGGACGAATGGTCGTTGACATCACCTTCACCCAAGCCAATCTCATTGACGAGATCGTTGACATTGTTGCCACCTGTATCGGCGATCTCACCGACTGTCCATACCAAATCACCGACAGCATCGCCTTCACTGGCACCGTTTGTAGCGACCATATCTTCGGTAACAGCACCACTACTGGCTTCAGCGAGTGAATCTACATCGGTCGAATTCGCACCACCTTCGTTTGCCGCGGTTGGCGCAATTACCCAGAGCCACGGACCCGTAATTTTTCCATCTACAGCACCGGGGGCTTTATAGACAGCATTTACGTCGGCATCAACACCGGCGAACATACTCCAACCACCACCACGTTCACTGACCTTCACGAGTAGAAGATTATTGCCTGCTTTCAGGTCAACCTGAAATGTGTCCTGAAAATCACCAGCACCGCGGTTGACAGCGTTTGTGTGAACCACTTCACCGTTGAGCCATACCTTGACAGAGTCATCACTACCAACTTTCATATCGACACCGCTCTGATCAGAGTCGGATTCGAGCGTGATGAGCGCGTAAGACGAGTGGTCGTTGACATCGCCTTCACCCAAGCCGATCTCATTGACGAGATCGTTGACGTTGTCACCACCTGTATCGGCAATTTCGCCGAGCGTCCATACCAAGTCGCCGACAGCGTCGCCTTCACTGGCACCGTTGTTCGCGACCATCTCTTCGGTAACGTCACCACCGCTGGCTTCAGCAAGTGAATCTATATCGGTCGAGTTCGCGCCACCTTCGTTTGCCGCGGTTGGCGCAATCATCCAGAGCCACGGACCCGTAATTTTATCTTGGGCAGCGGCAGTTTGTGCCATAACAAAAAGTGCTATGAGACATGCGAACCCTATTGTGAACAATTTTCTATACATGAAATCCTCCAATTAATTTTACTTTTAAATTGAACAAAGCGAAATCAGTGCTGCCCGTTCTCGCAAGGCGGGTTGCGCCGTGATTAGGAAATCGTGGCTGCAATATTACGCCGATACTTACAAAGATAGGACAACCTCTTTAAATTAGTTTAACAAATATACCACAATTAAATCAAGCACAAAAAACTTTGTGCAGTTTTAGCCGAAAAAAACGGTTCCGAATTGTGAGTTCCGGGAACGGTAA
This sequence comes from Candidatus Poribacteria bacterium, assembly GCA_965232545.1. Lineage (GTDB taxonomy): Bacteria > Poribacteria > WGA-4E > WGA-4E > WGA-3G > WGA-3G. Next base: position 2,614,773 of record OZ246979.1, on the reverse strand, counting down.
TACCGGCTAAAATACTAACTTAGTAAGAGCTTTTGACTTCTGCCCACTGTGTTGCTAATTTGCCAGCAGGTTCAACGGGAAGTCCCTTAAACTCCAGGTTGTATTCCAAAGGCGCGTCAATCCCGGCGAACATGCTCCAACCACCGCCGCGTTCACAGACTTTAACCATGAAAACGTTATCGCCTTTCTTGATATCCACCTCGAAAGTGTCCTGAAAATCGCCAGCACCGCGGTTGACGGCGTTTTTGTGAACCTCTTCACCGTTCATCCAGACCTTGACGGAATCATCACTGCCGACACGGGCGTCAGCACCCTTCTTCGTAGTCTTTGATACGGCGTTGATTACGGCGTAGGAACAGTGGTCATTGACATCACCGCCGGGTCCTAACTTAATCTTTATGAGCATGTCGTTGATGTTGTTTCCGCCGGCTGCGGCGATTTCTCCCTCAGTCCATTCGTAATTCTCGGCAAATTTGACTTTCAGAATATCCTTTGTAATACCCTGTTCTGCGACATCTTCCTCGGTCAGTTTACCCTTTGTTGCTTCGTCGATACCGTCTTCATCTGTTACGGCGGCACCACCACCTCCAGCGGGACTTTCGGTGATCATCCAATACCAGGGACCTTCAATTTTATCAAGGGCGGCAGCGAATTGCGCTGTAAGAAGAACTCCGATAGCACATACTGCCAAAAGCATGAATTTGCTTTTCATTTTTTATCCTCCATGTTTTGATTATCGTTTCTATGCAATTAACGTAAAGTAGTTTACCACAAGTTACCAGAGAAGTCCAATTAATTTTTTTCAATTGAATTTTAAATATCCCCATCGGTCATTTTGCCTGTAACTGCTGTTCGACGCTGCTAACCTTATCGTCCATTGTCTGTGTTCTGTCGACCCGAGTACCAAACTTGAGCGTCGTTGTAATTCGGGGTGCTCCCATCTCATGGACGACTTCGTGACACCGCCGGATTGCGGCAAACACAACATCCCAGTCGCCTTCAATGTTGGTGCCGTAAGCGTGCAGTTTTGTCTCCAAACCCGCTTCCTTCAGCACTTTTTCGCACGCAGTGACGTATTTCGAGACCGAGACACCGACGCCTATTGGAACAACACAAAGATCTGCGATAACCTTCATAGTGTCTCCTTCATCCGTTGTGTAATTGTTCCAAAATGTCGGCAGGCAAAGGCGCGGCACCCGAAGTCGAAACCCCGTCATCAACTTGCGCTGGGGTCATCATCCCGGGAACAACACAAGAGACAGCGGGATGTGCCAAAATGAATTTGAGGGCGGCTTGTGGCAGACTTCGCGATTTATTCCGTATGATCGATTTAACCTGTTCTACCCGCTCCAGATCGGCGAGAAACTTCTCACGGGACCATGTCTTTCGATAGTCGTTCTCCGCGAAGGCGGTGTCCGGTCCGAGTTGCCCAGAGAGCAAACCCGACGATAACGGCTGTCGGACAACAATAGCGATCCCGTTCTCAGCAGCGGTTGCCATCACAGGGGTTGCCATTTCTTGGGTGAGAATATTGTAGGTGAGCATCAGCGAAGAAATACCGGTTTCTTTTATTGCCTTTAGTGCCTCTGCTTCACTACCGAGACCCATCCCATAAAAGCGAATCTTGCCCTCGGTTTTGAGTGCTTCCATTGTACTAAAAGCGTCATCCCATGCCTCTGCAGGCGGTGGTGAATGGAATTGGTAGATGTCTATAACATCGCGCTTCAACCGTGTGAGACTCCCTTCGACTGCCATGCGAATATAATCGGGTGAGACGTTGAACGATGGATGCTCCCACCCATGACTAATCCAACCATCAGAGTCCAATTCATAGCCGAGTTTCGTTGCGATGACAACTCTATCACCGAGTACCGAGAAGGCTTCACCGAGGAGTCGTTCAGCGCGACCCCCTCCGTATTGGTCTGTCGTATCGTAATAGGTAACACCACTTTCAAAGGCGTATCGGAGAAGATCCACAGCGTCGGATTCACCGATGTCTCCCCATTCACGACCTCCAAGTTCCCATGTTCCCATGCCGATTTCAGAGACGATTAATCCTGTATTTCCCAATTTGCGTTGGTGCATTATTTTCCCTTTCGCAAGGCACAGGACCCTGCACTACTAAAGCATTACGATTTGGATTTGATGTCCATTTTAGGGTGTTCACAATTGTTTGTCAACTATTTTGTTCCGATCCGGAACTCGGAACCTCTCTGCATAAAAACGAATTTAGATTGACAGACCGCCCTCATTTTTGATAGGATATAGTTGTTCAACTAAAGTAGAAGGAGCGACTTGATGGCTAAAAAACGCGGCAAGTTTCGTCCTCAACCTTCGAGTTTCAAATCGCGCCACTTCTCCGCAAGGAACAATTAAAATATGAAATTATTGGTTACAGGGGGTGCTGGATTTATCGGGACCAACTTCATCCGATATTGGCTGCAACGCAATTCGGACGATGTTATCGTCAACTTTGACCGACTGACGTACGCTGGAAATCTCTCGAATCTGACGGACATGGCGGCACGCCACTCAAAGCGGTACAGGTTTGTGCACGGTGATATTCTGGACACTACTCTTGTGGAAAACGTTCTGGAAAAAGAACGTCCAGACGTGATAGTCAATTTCGCTGCGGAGTCCCATAACAGTCGCGCGATTCTGCATCCGCGGCGTTTCTTTGAAACGAACGTGATCGGGACGCAGGTGCTACTGGATGCATCCCGAAAGTACGGCGTGCAGCGGTTTCATCACATCTCTACATGTGAGGTATATGGTGAACTTTCTTTAGACTCACCCGATAGGTTCAGCGAAGACGCACCATATCGTCCACAAACACCCTATAACGCCTCTAAAGCGGCAGCGGATCATCTCGTAAACGCCTACTTCCATAGCTTCGGTATGCCGATAACGATTTCCAATTGTGCTAACAACTACGGTCCCTATCAGCATCCTGAGAAACTCATTCCGCTCTTTACAACAAATGCGATCCAAGATTTATCGCTAACGCTCTACCGAAGCAGTCATAACCGAAGAGAATGGTTGCACGTTGAGGATCATTGCAGGGCAATCGCGGCGGTTCTTGAGCACGGCAAAATCGGCGAAACCTACAACGTCGGAAGTGGTGTGGAGAAGAGTATTGAAGAGATTAGCGATTTCATATTGGATAGCCTTAACAAACCGCAGCATCTGAAAACTTATGTTCCTGACCGACCCGGGCATGATTGTCGTTATCTCTTGGATTCGGGCAAGATCGCTCGTGATGTCGGTTGGAAACCGATTATTGCCTTTGAAGAGGGGATGCGCGAAACGATCCAATGGTACGTCGAAAATCAGGAATGGTGGCAGACAATTCAGCAGAAAACAGATAGTGAAATGATTCAAGAGGATAAATGGGAAACGTTCTCAGGGAGATGAAGACTATGCAACTGACAGCGGAACAATTGACAACTTGGAAGCGAGATGGAATAATCGTGGTGCCCAATGTGTTTTCACCCGATACAATTGCACCCGCCTTAGAAGAGATGGAGCACAATGCTTACGATGGCTTGACTTACGCCGAATATCGGGAGAAATGGGATCCGCAGCCGGACGTGTTGAAGAGTGCCTATGAGAAGAACAGCGATCTGCAACTGCTTGCTGGTCCGTTCGGTAAAGCAGTGCATTTTCCGACAGGCTTGGAAGTGCTGGATAAGCTCATCGAAAACGAGACGTATCTCACAATCGCACAGCAATTGTTAGGCACGGAAGAAATTCGACTCGGTTATGGACAAATATTTCTCCGAGAAGGGCTCACCGATAGCCGTCATAGCGAACATTCGTGGCAGGGGTATCATATTGACAATGCAACGAATTCCGCCTTGCCACCACATCCGGATTGGCAACGCTACGGATATATTCTGTCCGCAATCTTCCTGCATGACATCGAAGTCGATGGTGCGCCGATGCTCGTCTGTCCAGGTTCACAGAACCAATTGGATAAAATATGGGCGAAGTATCCCGGTAGAGCAGGCGGAATGGGTATACCTGACCTACGTGAATTTAAAGGTGAACTCGCAGATCCGGTTCCCCTTACGGCGAAAGCGGGAAGTGTCGCATTCCGTTCCAGTTATTTGGTTCACGCAGCACAACCGTTTCAGAACAAGAGCAGACAGCGTGGGTGGATGGGGTATCATTTCCATCGCGCCGACAATGCTGATTGGTGTAAAACGACGCGTCCTGTGCCGGGGTGGAGTAGCCCAAATTACATGAAGTTTGTCATAAGGACGACCCCTGCCGTGCGACGCGTTTTGGGGTGGCCCGCTCCTGGTGATGCATACTACACACCGGAAGCTCTTGCACGTCTTGAGGATGCATATCCCGGGATTGATTTGGAACCTTATCGGTAAACATGTCTTGAAAGGATAATTTTCGTAGGTTGGGTTGAGCGGTAAAAGACGAAGTCTCACAGATTTTCTATAAAGGAGAAACACATGGGTACAAATAGTAATAGGTTATACTCTTCTTTCCATTTTTAGCGGTTTTTGCCAGGCAATTTTTCAAAAATGGATCGTTAATGACCCATAAAGCTGAAACGGAACGGGGACCCTCTTAGTCGTTCCACAAACCACGGGTGTGTTACGCAGCAGATCTTGAAATGGACATTAAAAATCGAACGATATTTGAGAATGATAACCTGTTTGTGCTACGAGGGATGGACAGCGAGTCAATAGATCTGATTTATCTAGACCCGCCTTTCAATTCCAATCGTAACTACGCCGCACCCATCGGGAGTCAAGCAGCAGGGGCAGCGTTTAAGGATACGTGGACGCTGTCGGATGTTGATAACGCATGGCACGGTGAGATTGCTGACCGCGAACCCGCATTGTACCAAGCCATTCATACGGCTGAGTTGACGCACGGGAAAAGCATGAAGTCTTATCTCATCATGATGGCGGTGCGGTTGCTGGAAATGAAACGCGTCTTAAGAAAGACTGGCAGTCTCTATCTACATTGCGATCCGACTGCAAGCCATTATCTTAAACTCTTGATGGATGCTGTGTTTGGAAGAACGAACTTCCGTAATGAAATTATATGGAAGCGAAATTCTGGAAATAATGCTGGTAAACAATATGGACGTAACCATGACACTTTATTGTATTACAGGGTTTCCAACCAAGGGACATGGAACGGCTCCGTCGCAGACGATTATTCACCCGAACAACGTTCTCGTTTTAAAACCGACCGAACCGGGAATCTTTATAAAGCGGAGGATCTAACTGCTCCGGGAATAGCCCCTTCTCGGTCTTTTGAATGGCGTGGGGCTGTTCCCGGGAACAGGAGTTGGAGATATAGTAAGGAAAAGCTTGAGGAACTATGGGAAGCGGGATTAATTCTTACAAAGCGCGATGGCAAAACACCACGGCTTGATGGGCTTAAAACCTATTTGGGACCCAACGATCGTCCCAAAGTTCAATCAATTTGGACGGACATTCGTCGGGTAGGGAATACGTCAAAAGAACGCACCGGCTACCCTACGCAGAAGCCAGTCGCTTTATTAGAGCGTATCATAAAAGCAAGCAGCAATGAGGGAGATGTTGTCTTGGATCCGTTCTGTGGATGTGCGACGACCTGTGTTACAGCAGAGCGACTCCAGAGACAGTGGATCGGTATTGATATTTCCGAAAAGGCGGTTACCTTGGTGCGGATGCGTTTGGAGAAGGAGGTAGGACTCTTTGGACCTATCATCCACCGCACCGACCTCCCAAAACGTAGTGAAAAACTGCCGAATTACCGCACACACAAGCATACGTTGTATGGCAAGCAAGAAGGCTTGTGTAATGGTTGCCAGACACAGTTCCCATTTAGAAATATGACGGTCGATCATATCATACCCCGTCAGCACGGTGGGACCGATGACCTTGATAACTTGCAGTTGCTGTGCGGTGCATGTAACTCAAGCAAAGGAACAGGGACGCAAGCAGAATTACTGGCGAAATTGAAGGAACAGGGTATGATCTAATTAAAAAACAAAGAGGACTGTTTATGAGTAAAACGAGAAAAGTTTTGATGATGAATGAGGCGGGACGTATCTGGACGGAAGAACAGGAAACGCCTGCACCAAAATCGGGACAACTCCTAATTGAGGTTCACGCTTCAATGGTGAGTCCCGGCACGGAACTCGGTGGTGTTAAACGACGCCGCGAGAATCCGGGTTCTGAAGCACGGCAGCGTCCGTTCGGGTATACAAACGCTGGTGTTGTCGTCGGTAAAGAGGGTGATTGCGACGAATTCGAGATCGGCGATAGGGTGGCTGGTATGGGTGGCGGATATGCACTTCACGCCACGCACGCCTGTATTCCACATAACCTATGCGCGAAAATTCCGAATGACGTCAGCCACGAAGAAGCCGCATCTATTCATCTCGCAGCAACTGCACTCCACGCGGTGCAACGCGGACGCATCCGTATTGGCGAGAACGTTGTCGTTGCTGGATTGGGAATTGTTGGACAATTCGCGTGTCAGATAGCCAGAACCGCGGGTGCCTATGTTATTGGCTTGGATAGGTTGTCGCTACGGATAGGCATTGCAGAAGCCGCAGGGATACACCGTGCGATAAACGTCTCGGACACAGATCCGATTCCGATTGCGAATGAATTTACGAATGGTTACGGTATGGATTGCGGAATTATCGCTTTCGGTGGCGATGGAACAAGTGCGTTTCAACAGATCCGTGCGATGCTGAAAACCGCACCGGATACCCACAAAGTTGGACGGATTGTCATCGTCGGTGGTGCAAACATTACGCACGGTTTTGCGGCAGGGCTCGGCAATGTCGATGTTATTAGTGCAGCGCGCACTGGACCCGGTTACCATGACGAGGATTATGAACACGGCGCGGATTATCCACCGGTATTTGTCCCTTGGCCCACACAACGCAACTTAGAATTATCACTGCGATTGATGTCGGAAGGCAAAGTCGAAGTGAAACCACTAATTACAGATGTTATTCCCATTGATCAGGCACCTGAAGGGTGTGAAAAATTGATTCAAACGCCGAATGAGGCGTTAGGGGTTGTTTTCTCGATGCAGTAACAGTTATCAATTATCGGTAATAAGAGGAAGAAAGGAAGAATGGATGGAAAGAGGGAAGGGAGGAAGGATGGGACCCACCCTTCCCGTCTTCCATCCTTCCAACCCACAAAATGCTATTAAAGCAGAAACCCAATCGTTAAAAATATGGAGATTAGAGCGGCTCGCGAATCAGAATTAGAACAAGTTGTTGAGCTCTGCTGTTTGGCGTTTAATCCCGATGGACATGAGCGTTATTGGCAGTATGTGCGCGGTGACAGTAGCTACAGACTTCCCCAAACCCGGGTTGTCGTTGTGAACGACACAGTTATTTCGACGCTGCGCGTTTGGGAACGGCGGATGCAGGTTGGTGCATCTCTCGTAACGATGGGCGGTATTGGTGGTGTTTGCACACATCCGCAGTATCGGGGGGTTGGATACGCGTCTGCCCTCATGCGTGATACAATTAACTATCTCGGAATGATAGGATGCGACATCGGTGCCCTATTTACTATCATTCCAGCGGATTTTTATCGCCGTTTGGGATGGACCTCCTTGCCGTTACACGGCTTCAGTTTGACATGTAATGCGGTGACACGTACGGTGAATGCGTCGGGGTGGCAACTAACCGATTTCAACCCAGAAACAGATTTAGATGCAGTGGCGAGATTATACGACCTCATCAATGCCCAGCAGAGTGGAACTATCGCGCGGACACGTGCTTACTGGGATATGACACCCTCACGTATCCGAGAGATCCTTCCAACCGTTGTCGCACGCCAAGACGGACACATCAATGGGTATCTCAACTATGAAATACATGATTCGGGGTTACAAACCCCTCCCACAAAGACCGCAGAAGTGCGTGAGGTGGGATACATCCCCGATAATCCAGAAGTCTTGGACGCGCTTGTATCCCACTTTCTGGAAGCGTGTGAAGCACAAGAGGTTGAGAAGATAGAAGGCATGTTCTCACCCCAACACCCATTTGTAGAACGACTCACAGCGGGATGCAATGATGCGTTAATGCCGACAATCGACACGAAGATGATGCTCTACGCTGTGAACCTACCTGTGCTTTTGCGTCGCTTTGTCGTCGGGTGGGAATCGCGAATTGCGGAGGTCGAAGAGACTTTTCCACCGCTCACCGTCAAATTGCCTGTTCTCAACAATCAGCAAGCCGCCCTACGACACAATGCCGATGGCACGCTGCAAATCGTTCCTGAAGATGCGAATACTGTTGACTTGGCGGTAGATTTAACTGAAGCAGATTTCTGGCAACTTCTGTTCGGTGAAATAGGATGGGAGCAGGTAAGCTCCGAGGCTTCGGTAGCCTCAGAAGTCTCAGCGTTTTTAAAAGTGCTGTTTCCTAAACGCAATGTCATTTTCTGGTCCCCGGATCAATATTGAGGTGAATGGAAAGTATGGGTAAAATGGACTCGGAATCTCGGAAGCAAGGCACCCAGACCAGCGCGTTTGGAACCCCCGGCAGAATCAATCACGATGCCAGTGAATTTTATGGGAGCAAGCTCTACGCCGATCAGGCACCTCCAGAACCCGATACATGGACAGAAAACCCAATCCCTGCCGAAAATCTCGACCAACTCTATTGTGCATCCAGCACAGACATGTCCGCGATTCCTGATGCCAGCGTTCATCTGATGGTTACGTCTCCGCCGTATAATGCGAAAAAGGAGTATGACGAGGATTTATCGCTCGCGGAGTACAGAGAACTCCTTTACGCTGTTTTCGCTGAAACCTATAAAAAATTGGTTACCGGTGGCAGGGTGTGCATTAATATCGCCAACTTGGGACGGAAACCCTATATCCCATTGCATAGCTACATTATAGAAGACATGCTATCAATAGGTTACTATATGCGGGGTGAGATTATTTGGGACAAGGCTTCGAGTGCTGGTTCCTCAACGGCGTGGGGGAGTTGGTTATCGGCGGCGAACCCGGTGCTGCGAGACGTTCATGAATATATCCTCGTCTTCTCAAAGGACTCCTTTTCTCGGAAACGCAATGGAAAAGAAAATTCGATCTGCAAAGAGGATTTCTTGGAGTGGACAAAGAGCGTCTGGACGTTTCCGTCCGTCTCGGCGAAGCGTATCGGGCATCCTGCCCCTTTTCCTGAGGAGCTGCCGCATCGGTTAATTCAACTCTATACCTTCGTAGGCGATGTCGTCCTGGACCCATTTTGTGGAAGCGGCACCACGTGCCTGAGTGCCTTGAAATCGGGGAGACGCTATATTGGATACGACATTGAGGAGAAATACATCGAACTGGCAGAGGATCGGATCCGGCAATATACCGATCAGGAGCGTATGTTTTTTTAAAGGATTCACCATTGTGGGCTTGACTATAACCGATTTGTATATGTTGAGAATTTGTACGAAAAACCATAGCCTGCAACAACAGCGCAGGGTTTTTGCTTGGGCGTTTCTTCAGATCTACGGAGAGGAGCGTTGTTCATTCAACACACCTAATCGAACCGCAAGGTAAATTAAAAAAGTGCGTAGGTTTTTCGTGCTTCTGTTCCAAACGTGACAACTGATTCCAATTGTTCCGTTTCAACCGGTACACCATCACATGTCACCGAAACAGTTACGGCTGTTCGGACAGTGCAGACTTCTCCCAATGTGGAATGGAGGTGTACCTCAGTGAGTTGTCCATTCTCCCATGCCATTGCCACTTCAAATCCGCCGCGGGCGCGCAACCCACTGGCACTTCCTGTGCTCCATGCTTTTGGAAGTGCGGGCAACAGATGAATCTCACCCGCATGACTCTGAAGCAACATCTCTGCGATGCCGGAAGTGCCACCGAAATTTCCATCAATCTGGAAAGGTGGGTGTGTATCAAATAGGTTTGTTAGGGTGCATTTCGCCAGCAGTGCTTGGAGATGCATATATGCTTCCTCGGCATCCTCAAGCCGTGCCCAGAAGTTGACGAGCCATGCGCGACTCCAACCCGTATGGCCACCGCCGTGCGCCAAGCGATATTCTAACGATTTCTTTGCCGCGGCTGCTAATTCCGGTGTCCCGCGCAGCGTAATCTGACAACTTGGGTGGAGAGCATACATGTGGGACATGTGCCGGTGTCCTGGTTCCGGTTCGTCGTAGTCAAATGCCCATTCCTGCAATCGTCCTGTTTTTTCGCTAATCTGGAGGGGCGCGAGTCGTTCCAAGGCAGAAACCAATTCGGCACGGAAGTCGGCATCCTCTTCGAGAACATCAATACAGGCGATACAGTTGGTAAAGAGTTCATGGATAATTTCCAGGTCCATCGTTGCGGCGTAGGTAAAAAGGGAGCGTGTGCCATCAGGCTTTAGGAAGCTGTTTTCGGGGGAATGTGACGGGTTCGTGACGAGTTTACCAGCAAGAGGCGTGCTTTCGGGTGCCTCAACGAGAAAATCCAGTATGAAGCGGGCGGCACCTTTCATGAGTGGGTAGCCCTGTCCTATGAGAAAATCTTTATCGCCACCGAAAAGATAATGTTCCCACACATGTCCACACAGCCATGCGGCACCTACGGGCCAGATACCCCAGATGCCATCGGCAGGCGTTGTGAAACCCCATACGTCGGAAAGATGATGGACAACCCAACCATTGGCACCGTAATGGCGTTTTGCTGTGCGACTCCCCGGTTCAACAAGTGTATCCATATAATCGAATAAGGGAATATGGCACTCCGCGAGGTTGCAGATCTCAGGAACCCAATAGTTCATTTGAAGGTTGATATTGGTGTGGAAATCACTGTTCCATGGGGCATTCATGTGCTCGTTCCAGATGCCTTGCAGATTTGCAGGCAAGCCCCCCGGTCTTGAGCTTCCCATCATCAAATAGCGTCCATACTGGAAGTAAAGTACGACAAGTTCTGGATCCGACGCACCTGCCTTTAATACTTCCAAGCGTTCGTCAGTAGGGAGATTTGTAGTGTCAGTAGTACCGAGATCCAAATGTACGCGTTGGAAGAGGTCTTGATGATCGGCAATGTGATCTGCTCGAACTGTCATATGTGATTTCGCATCAATATCAGTGAGATGACCTTCGCAAAGCGCGTGTGGGCTTCCACTCGTATCATTCTGATTGATGTAACTTGTCGCAGCGGCGAGAAGAAGCGTAACGGTATTCGCGTCACGCACAGCAAGTTGGTTGTTCTCCGACTGAACCTTTCCGCCCTCAATTTGCACCTGTAGATACACTGAAAAGTGCATTCCATCATTGCCACATTGTCCGTCCAACCTAAGAATATTAGCGGCAATTGCTTCAACAGCGGCATCTTGTTCCCGAGTTATCGCGACATCGAAAGTGAGTTGCCCTGCCGTGTCAGATTCAATCCTAACGACAATGAGGTTGTCTACTGCTGTCGCAAAAACTTCTCTGCTAAAATTGACATTCCCACAGCGATAAGTTGTCTTTGCGATACCTGTGTTCAGATTTAACTCTCGACGATATTCGGTAGGATCACCATCATGCGAAAACTCCAGAAACAGATCGCCCAAGGATTGATAGGACTTGATACGTTCTGGGATGCCAAGCATCGTCTCACCGGCGAGTTGAGTGGCTTCCTCGTTTTTGTCATCAAAGAGCAACTGCTGCACCTTTGGGAGTGCTTCCAAAGCCTTTGAGTTGTTGGTATCGCGAGGTCCGCCGTCCCAAAGAGTTTCTTCGTTGAGTTGAATGCGCTCCTGCTCCACACCCCCGAACACCATGGCACCGAGCCGCCCATTTCCAATGGGGAGTGCGTCTGTCCATGCCTCGGCTGGTGTCTGATACCATAAAACGAGATTATTTGTGTCTGTGTTTGTCATTGACTTCCCGTGACGCTTTAGAGATCGCTTACGAACAAGGAATCACCATGACCATCCTCTTCGTTCTCGGTGACGGCATAGTACCTTTACTGCTTCATGTGCTTTCTTCTCTGCCGCAATGTGCAGAGGCGTATGACCTCTATCATCTTCAGCGTTAGCATCTGCACCACTTTCTAACAATACCAGTGCTGTTTCATACGCGTTGTGTTGTGCGGCAATGTGCAAAGGTGTATCGCCATTTTCGTCCCTCACGTTGATATCCGCGCCGTTTTTTACCAACACTGTTGCCACCTCAGAAGTGTCGTCTTCTGCTGCGATGTGTAGCGGGGTGCAGTTATTTTTGTCTTTTACGTTGACTTTGGCGCCATTCTCCAGCAATACCAGTGCTGTTTTATAGGCATTACGCCACGCTGCCCAGTGCAGGAGCGTATAACCAGATTTGTTTCTCGGATTGAACCCTATCTGGTCTTCCAACGACATCCCTTCTGCCTCATAAACATTGCGCCATGCTGCCCAATGTAGAGGCGTGGCACCATCTTCATTCTCTGAATTAACATCTGCGCCACTTTTCAACAATATTGTTGCTGTTTCATGTCCATTATTCCATGCTGCCCAATGCAACGGAGTAAAGCCCTTATCGTTCTTTGCGTTGACATCTGCGCCGTTTTCCAGTAATACTGTCGCTGCCTCGTAAGCATTGTGCCATGCCGCCCAGTGCAGCGGAGGATAACCATATTTGTCTGTTGCGTTAACATCTGCGCCGTTTTCCAGCAATATTATCGCTGCCTCGTAAGCATTGTCTCGTGCGGCATCATGCAGGGAAGTATAGCCAAGTTGTTCTGTCGGATTGACTGGACGCGCAACGTGCTTAGATGTTGATGAATTCACTGTCTTTCCGGCATCTGTTCCTGAGGTAACTTCTACGACCTCATTGTGATCTTTCGTACGCGAATCAGTGGTCGTATTGAGGGGATCCTCGGATTCCGATATATCAGGTAAATTTCGTTTGCGAAACAAAACAGGAACCTCCTTTTCTATTCGGCTTTTAATTTTACCTTGCGAATAAGTATCGGTTGCTTGTATCTTGACGTTTTTCGTGTTCGAGCCGCACTCCATTTCATTTCGTGCGAGGTTTTTGAAATGTTAACATGTATGGATCCAATAGTTCGGGCGTTTTGAAACTTATATATCCTCAAGAACACTTGAAAACCGTGATAACAAAAACAACCCAACAGAACTGCACGTTGGGGATTGTGCCTACCGCTGCCAGGGAACACACCCAGCCTTTTGTGTTTCCGCCTGAAATAATTGGCTCATTTCTCTGAAGAGGTCCATCTGTGTCTGTGGGTTTCCGTTTGTCGTTTCCAGCGGATCGTTTGACAAATCGTAGAGTTCCAATGGCTCAAAGGGCCTGTTGTGCAACAATTTGATGTCCCCACGCCGTACGGCATGTTGACACTGCCCGAAAAACCGCTGCCCTCCTTCTCGTCGCAACCAGTAGAGGATGCGGTCGGAGAAGTCTTGCTGTTCCCCTTGGAGTGTTTGCCAAATTGAACGCCCTTCAACTTCATGATTGATTGGCGCGCCTGCGACTTCACATACCGTCGGGAAAAGATCCATCAGCAATGCGACCTGATCGGTGACATGTCCTGCTGGAACGTGTCCTGGCCACATTGCACAGGTCGGAACTCGAATCCCACCTTCATACATTTCGCCCTTTTGTCCGCGCAGAGGACCATTGTGCGCCCCGACGTCCATTGACCCACCGTTGTCAGATGTGTAAATAACGAGGGTGTTGGATAACTGATCTGTTTCAACAAGCGTATCGAGGACTCGTCCAATGCCAGCGTCCATGTGCTCAACAAGAGCAATGTATTTAGCGCGCTGCGGGGAAATATCCGGCTCGCGTTCCCTCACCCGTTCTACCCAATCATCAGGCGGTTGGATCGGTGTGTGTGGTGCATTATAGGCAAGATAGAGAAAAAAAGGTTGTGAGGCTTGCGCCTGTGCACGAATGAAATCTACACTCCATTCCGTGAAGAGATCTGTGGCATGTCCGTGCGGATCAATCGTGTCGGTGCCGCGTTGCATGTAATTAATATCGTGCCGGAGATGCGTGTAGTAGTCATCCATCATATCGCCGAGAAAACCGTGAAAATGGTCGAAACCCCGCTTACACGGATGATTCTCCGGTTCAAGTCCAAGGTGCCACTTACCGATGAGGGCGGTATGATAATCTTTCTGCTTCAAAACTGAGGGGAGTGTGACTGCATCCTGTCGAAAGTAGCCCCAACTGTTTTCTGGATGGGTGCGGATTACGCCCGGCACTCCAACTCGGTCGGGATAGCGTCCGGTCATAAGAGAGGATCTACTCGGAGAACAAACGGAAGAATTGGCATAAAATTTGGTAAATCGCACTCCGTTTGCGGCAATTCTGTCGATATTGGGTGTCTGGATTGATGGACCGTTGTGAACTGAAATATCACCATAACCGTGGTCATCGGCGAGTATAAGGAGTACGTTCGGGGTCTTTGACATAGTAATCTCCATATTAACCTTAAGTTGCTACCTTAGCAAAGCGACCCAGATTATATGACCAAAAAATCGCATCAAGTTAAGCTCATTTATTATTTATTAATGTCCTGATATGAGTATTATAGTCTGATGGGAAAAATAAAGCAAGATGAAAATAGCATCATTACAGCACCATCCGAAAATGAGCGCAGCCAGTCGTTTGGGGAACGCCGGCTACACTCGGTTTGCCGTGTCTATTGCCGGGATTTGAGGCTTGCCCATGTAGTGGCAAGTTTATCAGCAGGCTCAACAGGTAATAGAGTCAGCATCCCCTTTTCCATTAGTTCTTCTATATCCTCTGCTTCCAGGACGGAAGCGAAAATTGCGACCTCATAGAGTATACCGTTAAGGGTCTCTGAGGTATTGTTGGTCCAACCGCCGATGTTGACGTCAGTATCATTCCGCGGTGCCGGTTTACCCATCCCGCCAACAGAACCGATTTCCTCAGCATTTTCGTAGATCTTGATGGTATCCTTCGCGTCATAAGTTGCGGTCATATACAACCATTCATCTTTCTTCACTTGACTTTGATTCCAAGCCCCTTTCCAGCCACCGTTCGCAAAGTAAGCCTCCCAACCGGTGCCGGTGCTGCTGGTCCTGAAGGCGTAATTCGCCACTGTACCCGCTGCGGGCCTTTTACCGAGAATATGTCCATAACCGTTCTCGGATTTGTTGACGTACACCCATGAAGTGATTGACCACGCCTCTTCCAGGTACATACTATCGGAATCCGCGATGATAACCCGATCATTTTGTCCATTTAAACTTAGGGCAGGGCCATCCGGTCCTTTGACCCATTTTCCGCCCTGAAGTTCACCGTGATTTTCGTTTCCTGAGATATCCTCGATTTGATCGCCTTTACCTTCGTCGAGTAACCAAATGCCTCTCGCCGTTTCAAAATCGATCTCCGCATCAGTTTGGACTGTAAGAGTCAAACTTATGGTAATGATCGCTAAGCAAACTATAATGGATTTCATGTTTACCTCCTAAAAGTTGAGTGTACCATTGATCCAACTATTATAGAACTAACGCATATCCCTGTATTTGCTAACGAGGTTTCCTAACCTCGCCAACATTTTATGAGTATGCCATCAATTTTGCGTAAGTCCTGTGTTATTGAGATTTCAGGTTTGCCCATGTCGTTGCGAGTTTACCAGAAGGTTCAACTGCAGTGAGTAGCGATGGGAGCCCATCATCCATCAGAGCGTTTATGTCTTCTTCTGCCAGCACGACACTAAAAATTGCGACCTCATAGAGCATACCGTCAAGCGTCTCTGAGGTGTTGTTGGTCCAACCGCCGATGTTGACATCAGTGTCATTCCGAGGTGCCGGTCCACCATGTCCGCTGACAGAACCGATTTCAGATCCATTTTCATAGATTGTGATGGTATCTTCCCCGTCATAAGTGGCGGTCATATACAGCCATTCATCTTTCTTTACGGTTCCTTGATTCCAAGCACCTTTCCAGCCGCCTCGCGAATAGTATGCTTCCCAGCCGGTGCCATTGCCGCTGGTCCTGAAAGCGTAATTTGCCACCGTTCCAGATGCGGGTCTTTTGCCGAGAATATGTCCAAAACCGTTTTCGGTGCTATTTACAAAAGTCCAGGCGGTGATCGTCCATGCCTTTTCCAGATACATACTGTCGGAGTCTGCGATGATAACACGATCGTCTTGCCCGTTCAAACTTAGAGCAGGACCCTCTGGTCCGTCGACCCATTCTCCTCCCTGAAGTTCACCGTGATTTTCGTTTCCAGACATATCGTTGATCATATTGCCGTCGCCTTCGTCAAGTAGCCAAATGCCTCTTGCGGTTCCAAGGTCAATCTCCGCATAGGTATGGACTGTGAAGGTCAGACTGATGGCAATGATTATTAAGCGAATTATAATAGATTTCATTTTGTCTCCTGAAGGTTGAATTTACCAAGAGGGACGTTTTGACTAAGTTTGTCCCGCTAACTGAAACTAATTTAACCTACGATTCCGAATGTACCGCCTGAATTAAGGCGATGATGTATCCAAACTGAAATGCCCACGCTTGTCGAACTCTACCAGAAACGCCGGGTGGTGATGAATCATCTGGGTGCCCTGGTGCGTGGTCAGGCATTAACATGTACGGATAGTCTACATCTCGAAGCGTCTGGGCAACCTTATGCATATCCAAGTGTCCTTCGTCGGGCCAGACCTCTTGGAAATTGTGCAGTCCACCACGAATATTGCGAAAGTGAATGTTGAAAAGCTTCTTCTGTTCTCCAAAATAGCGAAGAATTTCGTAGAATTCCCTGCCTGGATCTTCTAAGCCTTCTGACACTGTGCCACAGCAAAAATTAAAGCCGTGATATGGACTATCCACAATCTCAGCGAAACGTTTCAAGCCGTCAAAGATGGGGTGATTCCATCGTTCAACGCCCCTCAGGATAGGCGCGGGAGGATCGTTTGGGTGGCATGCCATCTGGACTCGGTTTGCCTCGGCGACCGGAATCACCCGTTCAAGGAAGTAAGCGAGACGATCAAACGCTTCTTCACGACTTACTTCACCCGCCTCTGAAAGTGTTTCGTTATCGTATTTGGAGAAGTCAAATGTGCTGTAACTTGAGCCGCCACGACCGGCGGTGCTCTCGGTCCGCTGATGATTTAGGATACAAAAATTATAATTCAAGCCTCGCAGTCCTGCAGCTGCTGCATTCTCGATCATTTTGCAAACGGCATCGATATCCGTATCACGCTGCGGATCTTGGGCAAGCGTAATGCTCCTCGGAAGTCCAATATGAATCATCTCAAGACTGACACCGGCTTCCGCGGCTTCTGCTTTGTGTCGAACCAGCGTTTCGGTTTCAGTATCCCCAACGGAGGCATCCATGTGTGTTACACCGTGGCGCACGAGGAATGCCAACTCTTTAGGCGATGTTCCAATGCCTTGAACGCCGACGTGCATCGCCGCCTTTTTATCGGGTTGTTTCTCAGGTCTATCCATGGTTGTGTGCTCCTTTGACAATTGAATGTGCCGTATCAACTGTCTGCCTAAAACCGTATCCGCGCATCATAGCATATTTAAAAAAATAAATCAATCCAAAATGATAAGACAGTCAGAGGCATTCAGTTTCAGTAAATCGAACTTACATTAAGATTGGTAATTGACAATTTCTGAGCACCGTGTTAAGTTAACACCAGTCTTTTGAGTGCCAATTCTGTGTGCAAACTCAGCTGAAAAAGGGAGCAATTTCCATGAAAAGAGAGATTAGAAGCGATGTCAAAGGTATCAATCGGTTTGTTTTTGAAGCAGGGTCGGACCGCGAACAACTTCACCTTCACATTTCCGAAGTCGGACCCGGGCAGCGAGCGCATCCACCACATACGCATGAGGGTCAAGAAATTTTCTATGTGTTTTCCGGGGAAGGCGAGGTTTTGTTTGGTGAGCAGACGCACCGTGTGAGGGACAACGAAGCCGTCCATGTTGATTGCCAAGTATTACATGGAATACGCAATGTTGGTGAAATCCCCCTCCGCTATGCCGTGATTATCGCAAAATGAGCCTATCGCAATTGGGCGCGATTATTCTGAGGACTCTAAGGGCAATCCCTCCGAAAGTAGCTTATAAATCCCATAGATACCAACAGCGATTAGGACAATCCCGATAGCCGCTAAGCCGCGCCGTACCCAAATCGGTTGTAAAAAGACCGGTAAATTGACGATAAGCCAACGCGGTTGTAGAAGCTTTGACATAGCAATGCCAAAATACAGCGTGCCATAAGCGATAAGACCGATGTCGCTCGCCAATTCTTGCTTTCGAGGTGTGACCGGCAGTTTGAACGGGTTCAGGAGATAATCTCCAGAGAAGATTAGGGCGATGCCTACGACCAGAAAGATGGAGAGAATTGCGGCTGAATACCCTGAACCTCGGAGCGTTATCAATAAACCGATGCTGAAACATCCCAAGATGAGGCTCATCACCCCTTGCATAATTTGATAGTTTCTATTGCGTGAGACCATACTTTAAATTTACGAAACGGAAGCTCCAAGCTGAATGCGCGGATCAACCAGCGTGTAACAGATATCGGTGAATAATAAACCAACAATATACAGCACAGAACCGATATAAACCATACTGCGCACAATAGCGAAATCCTGTGCGTGGATGGCTTCTATTGTAAAACCTCCGAGCCCGGGAACAGCGAAAAACGCTTCCATCACCAAACTCCCAATAAAGAGAAACGGAATGACCAAAACCACATTCGTCAGAATCGGAATCATTGCGTTCTTCAGGATATGTTTAAAGAGGACTACCGTTTCGCTCAACCCTTTTGCTCGCGCTGTGCGGACATAGTCCCGATTGACTTCTTCAAGGAATATCGTCCGGTAAAAACGGATGCCGCTGCCGACTCCACCAATGATGCCGATAACCACCGGCAGGATAACGAACTTCAGCATGTCTACACCGGAATCATATCCAGAGATTGGAAAGAGTCGCAATATTTTTCCGAATACCCATTGCCCGCCAATAATATAAAAAAGCGTTGAGACGGACATGAGAATAACCGCAAGGATTGTCCCCCAGAAATCGACGTATGTTGCGCGGTAGTAAGCGACAATCATTGAAATGGTGATATTTACCAGAACGCCAACCAGAAAGGTCGGCAGTGTTATCGCGAGACTCGCCCACATTCGTTGAGAAATCTGTGATGTTATGTCAATGTTGTTGGCATCCGACGTCCCAAAATCGAAGAAAAAAAGTTTAACCGATTTCTGGAAGAAAATAGTTTGTGTAAAAGACTCGGTTCCTGATACCTTCGTATTGAACCAGAGGGGCAGGTGGTAGCCGTTTTGCTTCTTCCAATTGTCAATATCTTCCTGCGTAATATTCTTCTCACCGAGAATTCGTTGTGCCATCTGGTCAGGAGAACTGACGACAAAGAACAGTAGAAATACAGTGATGTTTACGCCGATCAGGATTGGGATTGCGTAAAGGATCCGTCGGACAATATAAGTGGTCATTTTTTAATTATACCTTGTGCCCATAAATTAAAAACCCCGTTCCCGTTTCCAAATAGTAATCACAGCCGGAATAGTACCTAAAACGAGAAGCGCGAGACATACCCATAGGGGCCAGACGACGGGTTGGTTCCACGCCTGCCGATTTTCCGTCCGCTGACCGGCATCAATACGAAGATATTTCAATGATCCGCCGCCTAAGGAACTCGGCTTGCTATTCTTCACCCATTGATGGGACAAACCGAAACTAACAGGATGATAGGTGAAGACCCACGGGGCATCTCGTTGAAGCAGATGATTCATCTCTCGAATTATTGCCAACCGTTCCTGTGAGTTTTCCATATTTTTTATCTGTTCAAAGTGTTTGTTGTATTCGGCGTTATCGTAGTTAGCAGTATTTTCACCACCGTGAATGGCTCTGGCATTCGGTCCGTGAAGAAGAAACAGGAAGTTTTCTGCATCAGGGTAATCTGCGTGCCATCCCCAGGATATGAGCTGAAAGTTCCCGTTCTTTACTTTCTCACGGAATCGATTGTAATCAGTCGTGCGGTTCTCCATTGTGATGCCGAGTTGATCCAATTTATTCCGCATCCACATTAAGTGCGATGTGGCACCTGCGGAATTCCATGCGTTGTCAAAGGTGACGACGAGGGGATTTCCATTACTGTCCTGCCCATCTGTGTAGCCGGCTTCTGCGAGAAGTTGCCGGGCTTCTTCAATGGATTTGCGAACTGGACGTTGCTTCGCTGCATCCCAATTATAGACATAAGAGTTCATACCGCTTTCGCCCCCTTCGTACCCAAAGATGCCGGGTGGAATCGGACTATGGGAACTAACACCGCGTCCATTATAGAAAATTTCAACGTACTCCTCATAATCTAATACGATCGAAATCGCTTGACGGAGTTTCTGCTTTTCCTCTGTGTTCCCGCCAACGGTATCATCCAACATATTAAAAGCGAGGTATCTCGTCGTCGGTTCAACGCTGGTGCGCAGCACGATACCTTTCGTTTTCATCTCATCGCTAATCCTCGGATCGCCTGTATCATTAAATGTGACGGCACTGTCAAATGTATCCGAATAGATGGCAGAAGTATCATAGTAGCCTTGCAAAAACTTATTCCAGCGCGGGATATGTTCCTTCTCCAATTTGTAGACGATTCTTGGAATAAACGGGACAATCTCCCATGCGTCGTCTAAAAGTCCGGCTTCCCTGTCACCTGGTTCCCCACTTGATGGGTAACGCTCCACCCGAAAATTCTCGTTCTTGACGAGAACTATCTCTTTGTGTGCCAGAAGGGTTTCTACCCGATACGCACCAGTTCCTACAGGAAACCTATCAATTGTAATGTTCCGCTCTTCGACAACTGGTTGACTGTAAAAATCGATTGCTTCTTTAGGCATTGGCGAGAAGAATGGCATCGCTAACCAATAGACAAACTGCGGATACTTTGTCTTGAGGATAATCCGATAGGTGTATCGATCCACGACCTCAACCCCCGGAAAAGGAGCATCCTTCTGCCCATTAGCAACGGCTTCTGAATACGCTTCCATGCCGAGAATATAATCCTTCAGAGTGCTGAGAATAGGGCAGGAAACGCTCGGATCCGCCATCCGTTTAATTTGATAGACATAATCTGCGGCGATGAGTTCACGCGTGCCTGTCATTGAGAAATCTTTGATCTCATTAAAGCCCTTAACATCTGATTTCGTTAAGTCGCGGTAGTACCATGCTCCGTCTCCAGTTTTCGCAAAACAGGGGTGTTGTTGATACATAATCCCCGGACGGATGCGGACCTCATAAACGGCACGCGCTACTGATGCCGCAGGAGCGTTTGGTGTTAATTGTTGTCCATCAGCATCTAAGTAACGGGGTTGTGGCACCGACTCTGCAGTCAATGGGATGAGTTTGTACGGTCTTGTCAAGTAATGGTATCGTAACGGAGGTTCATAAATCTGCTGAATGAATCTGTATTCGTCCGAACTGTAGGAAATCGCTGGATCGAAATGCTTCGGTTCTTCACTGAAGGTGCTGTAGTAAATTTCTTGATCGTGCTCAGATTTCGGATATGGATTGTTCGGTACACCACAACCGACGCAAAAAAGAACCAGTGTTAAGGCTAAACTACATCGGAAATCTGATAATTTCAGCAATTTCATTCGTATCATTCTCCCTCAATGGGTGTTTTTATACCAGTTAGGGCTTACGCACGTCCCCGGTAGGTGCGGAATGTGATACGAGGAATGGATTTAGTCTATCCGCAGACTAAGTCCCCTAACCGCACCGATTGCGCCATAATAGACTGAATTCTTTGATTTTGCGTAAGTCCTGCCAGTAATACAGAAGTTTAGAATGAATATAGAACGGTTAACGACACCAAGGGACCAAATTCAAAGGCATCGCTATCCTCATAAAGCGTCTTTTGACTCAAGGGCAACATCAGTGCTACAGACACAGGGATGTTATAAGGCGTTACAATCGAGGCACCAACGGATGCCATACTGAAAAGGAGTCCGGTATTAATGTCCAGTTCTCCTGCCCAATACGCATAGGACTGATAAAATCCGAGGTAGCCTGCCTGTAACGAAAGCCAGTCATTGAAACGGTAGTTGAGACCGCTTGTGTAGGTAAGTTCCCGGGAGGCGCGATAGGTTTTACTATTTTCATAGAACGGCAACTTCCCACGAATACTGGCGTTCGCGCTCAACCCTTTGTAGACAGGAAGACTGTAATGCAGGTCTACGATCGGATTAAAGGTGCCGGTTCCGAACTGTATATGGAGATGCTCAAGTCCCGCAGCTCCTAACTTCCAGGGATCTTCTTTGGTCTTACCAAACGGAATTGTGGTTCCGATCCGTCCTGTGAAAAAATCGTCCTCCTTAAAGATCCCATGAACATGATGCGCCAATGAAATATCACCATCAGCGAGTCCGGTATAGGTTTCGTTCCGATGATGATTGTTGCCATTTCGCACAATCGCGTCCCACTGTTCAGGCGTGACCGGATCAATCTCCTCAATAGTTGCCTCTTGGACTTTGGTTTCGTAGGGCACATTCGCTTCGAGTACCCAGTGAGAACCGAGTTGATACTTCAACCCGACATCAACGCGAAAAATGTTCAGTTTAACATCGTGTCGGTGGAGCGGAACGCCTATTACTTTTCCATCTGGTGAGACCCCTTCTGTTTCTACGTGTCCACCTTGGGCATCGAACCATCGCATCATACTGACATTACCCTGAAATCGTTTCATCTCTTCTGAAGTCAAACTGACTTCACCAATCCCGCCTCGTGGAATTGCAGGATTGCTTCACGCGCCTCAACTTTCTTGGACAAAACCGAGTGGGAGAAAGATGAATTGAAAGCAGAGCATTAGTAAGAAAAACCGAGTTATCATAGTGGGTTTTCGTCCGTTTCTAAGTTGAGCCATTCCATTTCAGCATCGGAGAGTTCAAGTCCCATTGCACCGAGAGAGGAATCCATCTCTGTTAAGGTCGCAGGTCCGACAATTGGAAAGACAGGAAAAGGAATATTCAAGCAGTATGACAGGGAGACTTGAATCGCGGAATAACCGTATTTTTCGCCTAATTTCTTTGCGCGTGTGAGTCTTTCAAAATTGCCGTCGTTGTAATAGACGCGCACCATATCTCCGTTTTCTCGGTTTTCGGATGTAAACGCACCGCTAAAGAAACCCCGTGCTTGTGAAGACCAAGGCATCAGAGGGAACTGGCTCTCTTTGTGCCATTCGCGGGCGGCATCGTCGACGCAGATACAACCACCCCACATCGGTTCCATCGGCACAGCGAGACTGATGTTATTGCTGCAAGAGACGAAACCCGACAGCCCATTTTCGGCGGCGTATGTGTTGGCATCAATAATGCGCTGAGGTTCCCAATTAGAAGCAGCAGCCGCGCGGATGCGTCCGGCACCGATCTCGTCGTTCAGGTAATCAATGATGGTTTCAACGGGAATCACAGGGTCGTCGCGATGGAGCATGTAAAGGTCGATGTAATCCGTGCGAAGCCGGATGAGACTTTCATCCAGATCGCTTTTGAGTTCTTCGGGGGAGAGACGTGGACGCGGGACTCTGCCTTGTGGATGTCCGCCCTTGTCAATGAGAAAGACTTCGTCTCGATTACCGCGTTGCCGCATCCAGAGACCGATAAGCATTTCACTATCACCACCGCCATAACCGTGTGCTGTATCAAGGGCGTTTCCACCGGCTTCAAAGAAAGCGTCGAGCATTTCGGTACTATAGTCGAATTTTACAGGTGAAAATACCATGGTTCCCAGAATTAGATGCGAGATCTCTTTGCTGATTCCGGGAATTTTTATGTACTTCATTACAAACAGTTTCCTTTTTTATATGGGCATACAGGGCGCGCCCGTTGTGATTACAGGATATAGGTAATTATATCAGATTACCAATCCAAAATCCAGAGGAAAGTGTGTTAATAATATGTTTGACACCAATCCGATAAATCGCATAAAATTTCAGTTACGAGAAACCAGAAATTGGAGGGAAACCGATGAAAATCACAGGCTTTGAATACCGGACCATTTCCATCCCATTCATTCCAGCGATACAGGAACATTCGGGTATGGATTACCCGACTACCTTGGTTTGGGTGCATACAGATGAAGGACTAACAGGAGTAGGTGAGAGCAATTCCCTAAACAGCGATATTACAGACCAGGCTGACCAGATTGCCGAAAGATACGTTGGCAAGAATCTGTGGGAGATTGATCTCGCCTCGGAGGCATTTGTTTTCCAATGCGCTTTTTATGACTTGGCAGGACAGGCATTGGGGGTGCCTGCACATAAGTTAATCGGTGAGAAATATAGGGATAGCGTTGAACTCGCCTACTGGTCGCCACCGATGCCAGCGGAAGCGACAGCGGCAGAGGCGGAACGCGCCGTGAACATGGGTTTTCGGGTACATAAACTCAAGGCTCGGAAGGCGAATATTGTCGAAACTGCTCGTCTCATCGAAGAGGCGTGCGGTCCTGATTTCCAGATTCGTGTCGATCCAAACACGGAATTTGGAGATTTGGAAACCGGGCTCCGACTTGCAGGGGAGTTGCTGCCGTATAATATTGAAGTCTACGAAGACCCAATTCGTTTTGAGGATTTGTCTTGGTATCGTCAGATGCGCGAGGAGGTGGAGGTGCCAGTCGCTCGACATTTGGGGGCACCGCAAGGAATTTTAGAGAATATCCGTGCTGATGCTGTAGATGCAGTCAATATGGGTGGAAACGTCGCAGGGCTCCGCAAAAGTGCCGCCGTTGCTGAAGCCGCTGACCTACCGATATGGGTGCAGATCTTTGCGTTCGGTTCATGCGTTGCATCGACGTTCGCAGCACATATCGCATGTACACTACCGAACTGCACGATGCCGATTGATGAACTTCCGCACATCCGCGTTGACGATCTCTCTGGCGGGAGTATGGATCTCTCAAATGGTGCCATCAATCTATCAGATGCACCCGGGTTGGGTATCAGTCTTGATATGAATGCCGTTGAGCAGTATCGAATTCGTTAATTTTGCGCTGAGAACATGGTGGTTTGAAACCGAAATCCACAGTATAACGTTTTTATTTTCATAGAAGAAGAGAAGTATGGACGAAGAAAAATGCATTCCATCTTCTCAATGAACAAACCACCAATATTGTAAGGAGAACACAATGACTTCGGAAGCGTATTGGAAAGTACTACAAAAATCCAACCGTATGCTGACGTTAAATTGGGAAACACTTGTATCGGCGCGCATTGAAGGCGATAGGAAGCGGATACGGAGAGCTGAGCGGAATTATTTCCACTCACTACGAAGCACTATAGCCGCAACGCAAAATGCAGTTTCAGAGCGGATAACTGCGCGGTAACATGACCAATACCAGATACGCGTGTCCATGAAAAACAGCGTTTCAGAGGGACCACATGCGTATTGATGTTCCCATCTTCTTTCATCTCCTTTCATTCATGTGAGTTGGATACGTGAAACTCTCTTCTAACGTCACTGTTGTTTTAATGTTTATAGAACTTACGCAGTTTATCCGTTTTCGGGCAGTCTTTGGTTCGTAGTAGCGCAATTCATTGCGCTTTCTTCGGGAATATCCCCTCAATTTTGGCATGAAAGCCAATTTTGCGTAAGTCCTGGTTTATTTTATTTACCCCGTTGGCGAGGTTGCTCACCTCGCCTTTTTGTTGTCTATTCATCGGTAGGAAATCAGGATAAAAAAGATTGCAACAGTATGTGAATTCTGATAAAATAAACGGCGACGTTTCGTCATAACTTTCTATGAGAAATCCATAAATCAAACGATCAAAGTTACCGCAAACATCAATATTATGAGTACTTCCCATCTACGTTACCTACACGTTGCACAAGACGTTCTGAAACAAATTGAGGCGACACAAACCGAAGCGATTGCACAAGCCTCTGAAATGTGTGCAGAGACTATAGCAGAAGACGGACTCGTTTACCTATTCGGATCTGGACATTCGCGCATGCCAGTCGAGGAAATTTTTCCACGTTATGGCAGTTTTCCGGGGTTCTTTCCCATCGTTGAATTGGCGGTCACATTCCACAACCAAGTCGTTGGTTGCAACGGTCAACGTCAAGCACTTTTTCTGGAAAACGTCTCAGGATATGCAGAGGTGATCCTACGCAATTTTACCTTCGGTCCACACGATTGCATGATGGTGTTTTCTAATTCCGGCACGAACATCCTACCGATCGAAATGGCGATGGGGGCGAAGGTGCGAAATTTGCCTGTCATTGCTGTGAGTTCAATTGCACACAGCAGTGCATCGAGCTCGAAACATGCCTCCGGCAAGCGTTTGTTTGAAGTTGCGGATCTAACCATTGACAACTGTAATCCACCGGGAGATGCCGTCGTAGACATCCCGAATTTAGCATATCCAGTGGGACCTACGTCCAGCATCGGCACACTTTCGATTGTCAATGCTATTAAATGTCGAGTTGCTGAGCTCCTGACAGAACGGGGGAAGCCTCCTGTCGTGTTGACCGGTGCGCATTTCCTCGGTCCAGAAGAATCAGCAAAGCAGATTGAGAGGGCTTATGACGATTATAAAGCTCGCGTTCAAGGAAGTTAGCACGCCACGATTTTTCCGTTGACTTTTCTCCGACAAATCTATATACTTTAACGAAGTAGGACAGGCGCAAAGAGGTCAGTAAATCAAAGGAATCTACGTCAAAGTTCAAACGCATGCTGTTTCTCCACAAGGTAAAATTAAAACATTCTGATGCCGAAAACTACGAAAAGAATCGCGGTGATGGGTGGAACATTCAATCCAATTCACTACGCGCATCTGATCAGTGCTGAACAGGTTCGGGCAGGATTAGGCTATGATAAGATCCTATTCATCCCTTCTGCCAGACCGCCGCATAAGGTCGCAGACGCTGATATTATCGAACCGGAACATCGGTATCAAATGGTGCTTTTAGCAATCGCAGAGAACCCGCATTTTGAAGTGTCACGCATTGAATTGGAACGCGCAGGTCCGTCATATACTATTGAGACCTTGAAAGCCTTGAAAGCATTGTACGGGGAAACGACTGAACTGGCATGGATTATCGGAGCAGACTCTCTGATTGAGTATAAAGTTTGGAAGGACTTTGATGAAGTGTTAGAACGATGTGTTATGATCGCGACAACACGTCCGAATTACAACCTGAATCAAGTTCCGTTCGTAATTCAAAAACGGGTTACCACCTTCCCGATAACAGGTGTTGATATATCCGCCACAGTTATCCGGGAGCGGATTCGCAAAGGTCTGTCAATTCAGTATCTCGTGCCTGAAGGCGTCCAAGCATATATCGAACAGCATCAACTGTATCTGTGAAGGAAGTTGTCAACGTGCAGGGTCTTCGTAGAACAAAGTGCGTAGCCCGTAACGGAGTGGAGGGCGGATTTAAGGAACGAAGGTTAAGGTTCAAATCCACGGTGCTTTAACCGCAAGGAATAATTAAAAAATGCAACACACATGTAGTATATGCGGAACAGTATACGATTTCGTGTGGAAAGAGGGAACGCCTTTACCGAAAAACTTCCCTTTCTGTAGTGCGCGATGTAAAGCGGCAGACTTGTCAAAATGGTTGAACGAGGAATATGCCATTAGTGCTTCACTGCCAAATACAATTTTGTCGGACACTGAACATGAGATTCTTGCCGAACTCGCCGAATTGGGCGTGCGTTCTGACGATGACACCGACTAACGGATTGGCACGGGAAGAATTTAGTAGAACAAAGCGCGTAGCTCGTAATGAAATGGAGAGCGGATATAAGAAAGGCGCGTCAAAGTTCAATCTCACGTCGTTTAACCGCAAGGAATAATTAAAAAAGGTTTAGAAACCACTTCAATATTAGTTCAGTGACTCCAGACTAAAGTCTGGAGATTGTTCAATACGGCAGCCGAGTCTATAGGTTGAACGATTATAAATACATTGAATAGAGTCATACATCGCGAAGTCTCAGTATGGCAACTGGTAAGACGATATGGATGCTTCCCAAGTCTATATCCACTCTGATTTCGTGATCTCGATGGGGCAATATACAACCCGAAAGGGAGGTTACGATGAATTTCGTTCCTGTAAAGAGTAAAAGCGGTAAGCAGTTAATGCCAACACATCCTAATAAGGCTGGTATGTTAATCAAGAAAGGATTAGCAACGCCTTATTGGAGCAACGGTATTTTCTGTATCAGATTAAACTACGAAACCACAGCGTATACGCAAGAGATATGCGTAGGCGTGGATCCTGGCAGTAAAAAAGAGGGTTTCACGGTCAAGTCTGAAAAGCATACTTATCTGAATGTTCAGGCGGATGCACATAACAAGGTGGGCAAGAAGGTGAAAAAGCGTGGTGAATTGAGGCGTGGTAGACGCGGTCGCAAGTGCCCAAATAGGAAAAATCGTATGAATAGACTTGCTAACAAGGAACGCATACCTGCTGGCACCCGTGCAAGATGGCACTGGAAACTCCGCATATTAGATTGGTTAGGCAAATTGTATCCAGTCACACATATATGTGTAGAAGATATTAAGGCACGAAGCAAGCAATATCAACGCAAATGGAACCAGTCGTTCAGTCCTTTGGAAGTGGGTAAAAACTGGTTCTATGGCGAAATTAAGAAAAAGTGGAAGTTATTCACTCTACAAGGTTATGAAACGAAAGAGTTGCGTGACAGCCTTGGACTTAAGAAGTCTAAAGATAAGATGTCAGAATCCTTTGATGCGCATTGTGTAGATAGCTGGTGTCTAGCTTATCATACCATAGGCGGTGAACCCATTGTAGATAACACGGGTGTATTCTGTGTCTCACCCATACCTATACAAAGACGCAATCTGCATAGAGAGGTTCCAAGGAAAGGTGGTGTTCGCACAAGATATGGTGGCACCAGATTCCTTGGCACTCGCAAAAATATGTTAGTCAAACATATTAAACATGGACTCTCAGTAATATGTGGTCACCAAAAAGATGGATTAAGTTTACAACCTATAGAAGGTGGCAAAAGACTCATCCTTTCTGCAAAGTTAGAGGATTGCAAGATATTAACCAGACTCAACTTTAGATACAAACAAATTGTATCTATAGTAAAGTTTAGAATTAATAGGACACTCTGTGCCGGTTCGGTTAGGAAACCGAACCTACCGGGGGATACAAGTGCCTCTTTATTTTTCGGTTTTACTATAAACAGCCGAAGGTGGAACAGGGTGAATTCGCACTGCAACTCACTTTCGATATAGAGAGACAGATTTTCCTCTCCAATCTAAAGATTGGAGTTTCCAAATCTGAAGAATCTGATGAATTGCACATTAGCAGAACTTCGGGCACATCCGAAGTCCATCGAAATCCAGAAATATCTCTCAGACAAACTGAGCGAGAAACGCTATCAGCATGTCCTCTCTGTGCAAGAGTTGAGTGTTGATTTAGCACATGTTCATGGAGCCAACGTCTGGCAGGCAAACCTTGCTGCGCTTTTGCATGATAGTGCCAAGTGGATGAGCACTCAAGAATTACACAGGGAAATAAAACGCTACGAGATTCGTCTCGATCCGGTTGAAGAGCGAAATCCATCTCTTTTGCATCCCTTCATCGGCGTAAAAATCGCAATAGAGAAGTTCGCTGTAACGGAGCTTGAAGTCCTTGAAGCCATTCGGAATCATACGACAGGTAGTCCATCGATGGGTATTATTGCACAGATATTATATGTTGCAGACTTTGCAGAACCAACACGGACCCATAAGGAGGTCGATGTTGTGCGGGAGCTGGCATATACAGATTTGGGCCGAGCGGTGCATTATGTGGCGCGTACAGAAATTGTGTATCTCTTAGAAAAAGGGGTGTTGATTCATCCGAATACGCTTCATACCTATAACAGTACCTTGGAGGGTGGCGAGATTTAAGAACAAAGGCGGTTTCCGTGCGCCGCCATACGAGTCATCATTACATCAGAAGTGCAACGTCTTGATAGCACCAAAAAACGTAACCCCAAGCAACGCACCGGACTGGTTCTACGGAAAGGCACGTCAAATGCCAAACTAACCTGACCGAACCGCAAGGAATAATTAAAAAATGGGAACCGAAAAGAATACATTAGACATGGTAAAAGCCGCAGCATCAGCAGCGATGAGTCGACGCGCACAGGACGGCGTCATCCTCGATCTGCGGGAACTTGATGGCTTCACGGATTTTTTTGCAATCTTTAGTGGTGCCTCTGATATTCAAGTGGAGGGTATATCGCAAGCCGTTGTTGAGGAACTCGAAACGAACTGGGAACAGCGTCCTTGGCATCAGGAGGGTGAACGCAAAGCAGATTGGATTCTGCTAGACTACGTGGACTTTGTCGTGCATGTCTTTCTTTCCGATAGGCGTTCCTACTATAACCTTGAACGCTTGTGGGCTGAAGCAAACCGGATTGAATTGCCAGAATTAACGATGCCTATCCACCAAGAAACATTGGAAGAAGAGGTGGATCCTGATGGTGCGTTGGTTTTTGGTGAACAGGAGAAGGACACGTCAGAGGGGTAATTTCGTTTGGGTGAGATGAACTGTTAAAAATCTGGGGTAGAAAGAACGGGAAGGTCACTTGGGTGGATTAATCGATGGCAAAGAGGAGAACTGTGACGTTATCGGTGCCGCCATAATCGAGTGCTTTGTTAACGAGGTTTTCTGCCGCCTCTTCAATATCGCGGGCAGCCTTGATAATCTCAGCAATCTCATTATCATCGACGATCATGTCATGCAAGCCATCGGTACAGGCGAGGACGATGTCCCCTGGACCAAGCGGATAGGCATCAGCACTGACAGTGACAGTCGGGGTCAAGCCGACAGCCTGTGTAACGATATTACGTTTTTCATGAACACGGCTTTCTTCCTGAGTTATTTCACCCTTTTCGACCATCTTTTGAACGAATGTGTCGTCCGTTGTTATCTGTGTAATCTTTCCATCGCGTAAGACGTAGAGCCGGCTATCCCCGACATGGACGTAAGTGAGGTAGCTGAAGGTAATAAAACCTGCGATGAGGGTTGTGCCCATACCGCGCACTTTGCCACTGTTCTCGGCGGCATTGTAGATATGCTGATTCGCTTCCTCCGCGAGTTCGGTCAAAACTGCGAGCCTTTTCATGGGACCTAAATCGCTCTGTGGGGATGCTTGGGTTTTCGCCCACTCCTGAATGATTTCAAGAGCGATAAGACTCGCGACATCTCCGCTTTCATGCCCGCTCATGCCATCAGCGATGGCAAATAGCTGGAGTTGCGTATCAAAGTAATATCGGTCTTCGTTTCTTTCACGAAGTTTCCCTCTATCTGTTTTTGCTGCAAACTGCATTTTTCTATCGCCCGGGGTGTCTGTGGTTAAGAATACGAAAAGGCTTGTATGTACTTATTCAAGAAGATGCCAGATTCATTCGGAAAGACCACATATTTTCTTTGAAATGTCGACTGCTATAGGAAAAACGATGAAAGTTAAAATTCGGTTTCAAAATTTGCAGCTGAGAGGAAAAAACTGTATTGGGTTAATCATTACCAATTATTAATATGTTAAATTATAAGTGTCCTCAACGCCAATTATGCCAGAATTAAACTAACACGTCAAATTAATAAATCACCGAAACTGCAATATTCTATAAATTAGAGTCAGTGACCCCCAACTAAAGTTTGGGGGCTTGTGCGAAGCGTAAGCCAAGCGTCCACTCCACAAGTTAAACCACTTTCTACACACAATATCGCGGTATCTTGGCGTGGCAGCCGAAACAATGTTAGTAAAAGGTCTGTATCTGTGGTGGATGCAGACTTAAGGATGCTCCCCAAGTCTCTATCAAACTTGGATACTGTGATGTGGAAGGGGAAACATACAACCCGAGAGGGAGATTACCAACAAAATCTTTTGGTAGGATACCGGGTCAGGTCTATTAGACGGAAAGTGCGAGTTCTGTTCAACGAAGCAGCCCAATCTGAACCCAAACACCCAATGTGCAGGTGGTGTTAAAACAGCACTTTACATTTTAAACTAAAAAAGGAGCGGTGTTTCCTCCCCTGCCTAAAGACAGGAGTCTCCACGCCGAAGAATTTGATGAACATCGACATAGAAAGGTTATCCGCGACCCCAAAGCACCATTTTTTTGGATACTACGGCATTAATCCGTGGGATAGCACGACAAGATATCACCTCGCGTTAGAGACAGATTTTCATACACACCGTCCTCTGCCCAAAGATATAGCAACAGTTGGGCTGATTCATCGCGAAACCCACGAATTTATCCCGCACGCGAAGACCGCCGCTTTTAACCTCCAGCAAGGGAGTATGCTCCACTGGATAAACGGTAGCACAAACGGCGGACACGATACGGCCCGCGCGGAATTCACGTTTAACGATTGGGAAAATGGAAATCTTGTATCACGTGCTTTAAATCCGAGAACCGGTGCTATCCGAACAATTCAGGGAGCGGTCGCGGCTGTGTCTCCGGTTGCCCCACTCGCGATTGGGCTTAACTACGGACGCATGGCACATTGCCGTGCTGTCGTTGGCTACGCTACATATACTGAATCCAGTGAAGTTAACGCACAACCGGAGGATGACGGCTTATATCAACTCAACCTCCAGGATGGGAATTCTAAGCTTGTCCTCTCTATCGCCGATGTCATCCGAGCAAGTGGAGATAAACGGATGGTAGGCAAACGGACCTGGTTCAATCATGTGCTGTTTAATACCGATGGAACACGACTTCTATTCTTCTGTCGAGTTCGTCGGGAAACAGGACACTACACCTCGCTCTGGACAGTAAACCCTGACGGCTCCGATTTGGAAATGCAAATCCCATTCGACTATCGAGTGTCTCATTTCGACTGGCGGACACCCACGCGGATTCTCGTCTCTTCCGACATATTAGGTGAGATGGGGTTTGTTGAATTCACGGATGGAGTCCGGGAATTCACACCGATTGGGCGTGATGTCTTGCCGAGCGATGGACACGCTTCATTTTCACCAGACCGTGACTGGTTGCTTTGTGATACCTACCCGCGTGGTACGGAGCGTTTAGCACAACTTATGATCTACAATATCGCTGAAAACCGAAAAATTGTTTTGGGCGAATTCCATCACGAGGCGCAGTTTGTTGGAGATATCCGATGCGATCTACATCCACGCTGGGCACCCGATGGAAAAACGATTACCTTCGACTCAGTTCATGAAGGTTCCCGACAGATATATCTCGTGGAGATACCACGCGCAGGTCTCCTATAGAGGAAACCCGGGTCGTTTGACCGCAAGGTAAATTAAAAAATGTTGCGAGATGATTGTTCTCATGAAAAGATTGGACGATTACCAGATATGGTGAGATGTCCTGTTGCGAATATTAAAGAGCATCGCGAAGCTGTCGTCTTGACAACGGCTCCTGCATGGAAGGTCGTTAGTGGTATCGACATAAATACGCAACACCCTATATACGTTGAGGGGAACACGCAGGCAGATATGGTCGCGCTCGCGGAGGCGTGTAACGGGGAAGTGGTGTACGGTATTGGGGGTGGGTTAGCCGTTGATACTGCCAAATATGTTGCGGCTGCAAAAGGGTTGCCACTCGTTGCACTCCCCACCATTCTATCAACTGATGCTTTTCTTACGGATGCGACAGGTGTTAGGGAAAATGGGTGTGTCCATTATCTTCCATCAAAAGCACCCGACACTGTTGTTGTAGATATGGATGTCTTGTGCAATGCCCCTGCCTCAATGCGGACAAGTGGTGCAGCGGATGTCCTCTCAATCGCAACAGCACTCTGGGATTGGCAGGAAGCGGAGAAGATGGGTGCGAACCCAACCAATCAGCAACTGACACCACACGCAGTTGACATAGCAGGGACCCTCCTCCAAACGCTTCTCGATAACGCACGGGAAATCGGTCGCGGGACCCCAACAGGCTTGAAACTTCTACTCGATTTGCTCTGTATGGAGGTGCAACTCTGCTATCAATGCGGACATAGCCGTGTTGAAGAAGGAAGCGAACATTACTTCGTCTATGCAATTGAGAACCATTTAACACCCACTCAGGGCGGGTACTCCGATAGTGAAACTACAAATGGGGGACCGCTTTTACACGGTGAATTGGTAGGGCTCGGCATCCTACTGATGGCTGTGTTGCAATCGCAACCTTGGACGCAGTACCGTCACGCGTTGGAGTGTTTGCAGATCAACTATTTTCCCTCGGCTGTTGCCCGTGATGCGATTGCCGAAACGCTTGTTAACCTATCCGACTACGTCGCACAACACCAACTCCCGTATACTGTCGCGACAACTTTACGGATTACTCCCGATATTGCCGAACGGACGATACAAACTATATTAGATTAAGCCAGAGGACATGGAGAAGAAAAACGAAAAATGACATTAAACACGCAAATTTCCGAACTACACGAGCAGGCACTCGTAATAGATTCACATAACGATGCAATCGTGGCACACATTCGTCGAGGTAACGTTAGCCTCGCTGATGAAAATATCCAAAATGCCACAGATTCTGTTGGCACTATCGCTTATCTGCGCGGTCCTGTTCCGCCTGAAGAAGAGGCTATTGGTATCCAGCTCAACATACCGAAGATGCGACAAGGAGGCGTTGACGCAGCATTTTTTGCTGTGGACGTAACACGCGCATGGAAAAATCACCTCGCGTATGCGTTAGATGCATTTGGCTGGTTCGAGACAGAAGTGACAGCAAACGCCGACGACATCTGTATCGCACGGAAGGCAAGCGACATCCGAGAAGCAAAAGCATCGGGCAAACTCGCCGCAGTTCTTGTTATTGAGAATAGTGAAGCCGTCGAACGAAGCCTTAATATTCTTCGCTCGCTGCATACGCTTGGTGTTCGCTCAATTGGATTGACGCATAACCTGAATACATGGGCATCGACAGGAAACGATGAAGAAGACATGGGGGGCGGTTTGACCCGGTTCGGCATGGCGTTAGTCAAAGAGATGAATCGTCTCGGAATGCTTGTGGATGTCTCCCATATTAGTGAGCGTGGATTTTGGGATGTGCTGGAAATATCGGAACATCCTGTCATCGCGTCCCATAGCAATTGCAAAACGTTGTGTCGGCACTCGCGGAACCTGAGCAATGAGCAACTAAAAGCTTTAGCGGCTAACGCTGGGGTTGTCGGCATTACTTTTGTGCCGGGATTTATCACTGCCGATGGGTGGACGAAAATGCCGCCCTTGGCACAACTGCTCAATCACTTCGCCTACGCAATCGACATCGCTGGGATCGACCATGTGGGCATCGGATCAGACTTTGATGGCGGTGGAGACCTGCTTAAAGATGCCAGTGAGTTTATCAAGATCGCTGAAGGTTTGAGTGATCGTGGCTATTCTGACGAAGATATCCGGAAAGTGCTTGGGGAAAATCACCTACGTGTTTTTGAGGCGGCGTGCGGATGAGCCAAGAGTGTCGGAGATAGACTGCCATACCTCATCTACAGTAATCTTTTTCATACAGATATTATCTTTGCATTTGTCTGTGAACTGCTTACACGGATTGCATGGAACATCGTGGCGGATGGTTTGGTGTAACCCACCGAGTGGTTGAAATCGGATATGATTGCCGGGACCGAACAGGGATACAGTAGGGGTTCCGACCGCTGCAGCAATGTGCATCGGACCGGTGTCGTTTGTGAGAAAGAGGTCGCATTTTTCAATACAGGCGGCTAATTCCCGAACCTGAAGATTGCCTGCAAACGGAATGGCACGCGCATCCATCAAATTCGCAACAGTATGCACAAGTTCTGACTCCTTTTCTCCACCGAAAATCAGGACCTCGGCATTGAAATGCTGAAACAGTCTATCCCCAATGGCTGCGAAGCGATCCGGCATCCATTCGCGCAGCTTCCATCCTGCCCCCGGAAAGACTCCCACCTTTAAACCCGTCTGCGTAACGCCTGCAGTGTCAAACCGTCGCGAGGCATCTGTGTACTCAGATTCAGCAAGAAACAGCTCAAGCCTTTGATCTACTGCTGGAATTCCAGCAGCATGCAACAGGTCAAAGGAGTGTGCTGTAGCGTGCTTGTTACCCTGCTCGGGGACTCGGACAGTACAGAGTGCCCCTTTACCAATACGCTCGGTAGCACCGCTGAAATACATCAGCAGCGCAGTGCGAAATTTTCGCTGCAGATCGATAGCGAGTGTGAATTCGCGTTCACGCAGCATGCGGACAGTCCGCAACATCTCGCCTGTATCCTTGTCTTTAGCGAATCGATCAAACGTAATTATCTCGTTAAGGTGTGGATTTTCTCGAAGGACCTCTGCCGACTGCTTTCCTACGAGCATAGCAACATACGCATCCGG
Source organism: Candidatus Poribacteria bacterium (assembly GCA_965232545.1). Classification (GTDB taxonomy): domain Bacteria; phylum Poribacteria; class WGA-4E; order WGA-4E; family WGA-3G; genus WGA-3G. The sequence continues at coordinate 2,578,498 of OZ246979.1, read as the reverse complement.
GAGATGCGCGCGGACCGCTCGAATAGCGGGTGTTGTAAGCACGATGTCGCCAAGAGAACTCAGGCGAATGAGCAGTATTTTTTCAGAAGCCATCTGTTTAACCGATGACCCGTTTTTCAAGATTATTGAACGCCTCTTCAACCAACGTGTCGATATCTAAACCTGATTCTGCGTCGGCTAAATCGGTAAGCGATGCACGGGTAGCCGGATGCTTGGGTACAAAGAGCGAACAACAATCTTGGTGTGGTCGTATGGATAGGTCAAAAGTACCGATTCGTTGTGCCTTTTCGATAATTTCAGCCTTGTCCTCGCCGATAAGTGGGCGTAGGATTGGGATGTCAGCGATCGCTTCAATCGTTCTGAGATTTGTTAGGGTTTGGGAAGCGACTTGTGCGAGGCTTTCGCCGGTGACGAGTGCTTCTGCATTCTCCATAGCCGCAACGCGCTGCGCGATGCGTGTCATCATTCGCCGATACAGAATGACCCTGAAGGGGGTTGGTGTCGCGGCGACGATAATCTGCTGCAGTTCAGCAAACGGAACGAGATAGACAGTACTGCGATAGTTGGACACTGACAAAATCTCCGCGAGTTCAATCACCTTCTCCAAGGAGGCTTTATCGGTATACGGATAACTGTAAAAGTGGATAAAAACGGCTTTCGCGCCACGTTTTATCATCTGCCATGCGGCGACAGGCGAATCGATCCCACCGGACAACATGACGAGCACCTTACCACTTACACCGACTGGCAATCCGCCAATCCCTGAGATCTTCTCGGTGGAGATATATGCCGCATTGTGTGTTATTTTCACCCAACATACCAAGTCGGGATTATGCATATCGGCACGCGTGCCCGTTTCCTTGACGAGATGCCCACCAACTTCTGCGCTCACCTGTGGAGAAGTTAGCGGAAAAGTTTTATCTGTCCGCCGGGTCTCAACTTTAAGGGATTCATAACAACCCGCTTCGGTTTGCCTTAGAGCCGCCTCTTTAATGGCAGTGAGGTCTCTTTCGGTACGAATCGAGAGTTCAAAATGAGCGATGCCCATGACGTGTCGTAGGCATCGCTTAACTTCAGTAATGTCAGCATCTTGACCAAGATGAACGAGTATTCTATCGTGAAGTCGCTCTACTTCTGCGTATCCTGTGCCACGCAGCGACAGTTTGATATTATTCACAAGCTGTTTCTCAAAAAATACCCTGTTTTTGCCTTTGAGTCCGACTTCGGCGTAATGAACACTAAATAATTCTTCCATTTTTAAATTTTTTAATTTATGGTCCCGTGGGTTAAAGAAGTGCCCACACAAAAAGCCCTTCCATTTCATTACGGGCAAGTTGCTGGTTGATTCGGGACTGGGTCTGAGAATTTGTGCGTTTTTTCGCTTCTTTTCTTTCTACTGCCTACGAAGTCCGAACAACATCTGTCAAACGAAAGTGAAGTTTTGCCACATCCCCCAAAGCATCACTTCCGTGCAGTGTGATAAACGCTTTACCTGCTTCCACGACTTGATACGAGCCTCTCGGTAAGCAAATCCCATATTCTTCGGACAGCGTTTCCATTCTACTCAGGAAAGCATCGCGAGCGATAATAGAAGCTGCTGCAACGGCGATGTCCCGTTCTGCCTTTGGAACCTGTAGTATCTCCATTTCTAAAGGTATACGATCAGAAAATCTGCCTTGAAGTGGAGTGGAGGTCCTATGTTGTAATTGTTGACCACTGTTCATCCGGTGACGCAACTGCTGCGTGATGAGGTCATCTTTAGAAAACCTATCAACAAGCACGTGTTTCGCGCCTACCCGGGTCGCTAAGGTATGAATAGCTTCCGCATGAAGCGATGCCAAAAGGTGATTGAGATTTTGCCCTCGTCTACGGAACTCGTTATAGAGGGAGTTATACTCGATGGGTATCCTTTCCACAACGACGATGTGCCGTTCATAGCGAGTGTGCATTAATTCAGCAAGGTCGCGTATACGGCGATTTGACAGGGTTTTCCCATCAGCAATGCCCAAATCGGCGAGGGTTTCTCGACAGTCTGCGTCCACATAAACAGCCGCGACGACGAGGGAACCGAAATAATCACCCTTTCCCGCTTCATCTGTGCCAAGCCATGCATCCCAATTGTGTATTGTGTTCATTTCGTCTACCGGGTTTTATTTGTCCTATGTTTTTGTATCGTTCCTGTTTTTTATGCTGAATTCCGAAGTGCGGCGAATTCGGTAACCTGTTCAGCGACGGCTTTGACGCGCGCCGTCAAATCAGCATCGTGTAAATTACCATCCGCATCAAACGCCTCAGATGAGTTTGGAATTGATACGTCATTCGGGACAACCCATGCATGAAGGGCAGTGCCTACCGTCCGTAACATAGACAGCGCGTTCGCCGCGCCCATTCGTCCCCCGGATACACCGATAAGCCCGATCACCTTATTCTCAAACTCATCAAATCCCATCAAATCGAGTGCACTTTTAAGGACACCGCTGAAACTACCGTGGTATTCAGGCGATCCGAGAAGTATGCCGTGTGCACGTTTCACTTTTTCCCGCAACTTGAGAACACCAGGCGGATAGGCACTTTCGCTCGCGACAGAGCCTTGAAAAACGAGGTCGTATTCACCGAGTTCAAGCAACTCAACTTCAGCACCTGCATCTTTAGCGGCGGAGAGTGCGATTCGGAGCGCAGCGTGCGTTGAACTGCCCTGTCGCAAACTCCCACAGATGGCAACGACATAGATGGATCGATCATCCTTACTCTTCATTTCAGCATCCCTTTGAGAAAAATAATATAACACAATCTTCGTCAGTTCAGTATCACTGACCTGAACCCATTGAAATTAGGACTTACGCAGTTTCCCCGTTTTTGTGCGGTCTTTGGTTCGTAGTAGCGCAATTCATTGCGCATTCTTGGGAAATATCGCCTCAATTTTGGCATAGCATCCAATTTTGCGTAAGTCCTGGAAATGTAACTTAGCATACCAAAAAAATAAAGGTATGTCAAAGGATTTGTACACAATCGCTCATTTCCAATAGGAAACGCGCGGATGCAGATTTTTCTTGACATACTTAAGTTTTTTCTTGTATTCTATTCCTGTGAGTTCAAACGCGAGTTTTTCTGGCTCGCACGGTACGTTAATTTTGGTTTAGACATGAGGAGGTTTACTCATGCGTTTAATGTTGTATTTATTTGCCGTTGCCTTCCTAATGGTAGGTAGCGCGCTCACTACACACGCCACAGTCACAGACGACGGCTTAATCCTTTACTTCAGTTTCGATGAAGCAAAAAATGGAACAGTCGCAGATGAAACAGGCGGCGGGAATGATGGCGCAGTTGATGGAGCAGAGATTGCCACCGACGAAGTTGTCTACGGCAAGGGATCATTGTTGTGCGATGACGGTGATGACGGTGTGTCGGTTGATTCTTTTCAAGCGTTAGAAGACTATACAGACAACTCCTATCTCTTCTGGCTCAATTTCACCGATGTGAATTCCGGCGCTTGGAATCAAATTATAGCAAAAAAAGCACCCGGTTCTGACCGTTCTCCCGGAATATGGACCTGTAACCGCGCCAGCTTGCATATCCACTACCGGTTTAACCCCGGTAACCAAGGCACACTCTGTGCAGGTCCCGATGGAGAAGATGACGAATTCGCAGTCGGTGACTGGCATCACATCGCAGGGGTCAAAGAGGGCGACAAGTTGAGATTCTATGTGGATGGTGAAGAAGTTGTGGAACAGACTGTTCCGGCGAGCCACGCGCAAGGCGCAGAAAAACTCTATATCGGTAAAACGGGTTATGCCTCCGCTCTCTTCTATATCGATGACCTTTATGTCTACGATAGAGCGGTCAGTGCCGACGAGGTTGGAACAATTATGGAGGGTGGACTTCTTACCCCTGTTGAGCCTCAGGACAAACTCGCCACGACGTGGGGGCAATTGAAAACACGCCGTGATTAATTTCGCAACACAAAAGGTGGGGTGGCTCTCCTGTCATCCCACATTCATTTTCTCACCTGTATCTGCCTGATCCTCAAAATTTTTATATCTTCCCGAGAGCGAAGCCTGCCTTCTATCACTATAGTAAGTAGACACGAATCCGAAAGCCAGCAATAAATATACATAGCTGAAATCTGACATCATCTATTCTTTTGTAGGAAGATCAGAAAATTCCAGACACAGATTTTTCTTGACACATTTAAGTCTTTTCTTGTATCATATCCTTACGAGTTAAAACGCGGGTCTTTTTTTCCGGCTCGCACGGTAAGCTAATTTTGTTTTAGACATGAGGAGGTATGCTCATGCGTTCGATGATATATCTGTTCGTCGTTGCTCTACTGATAGTAAGCAGCGCACTCACCACACATGCGGCAAATGTTCAAGATAAAGGTTTAATCCTTTACTTCAGTTTCGATGAGGCAAAAGGCGGAAATCTTGTAGATGGAACCGGTGGCGGAAACGATGGTGAAATAGTTGATGGAGCGAAGATCGTCAAGGATGAAGTCGTCCACGGTAATGGCGCAATGTTATTCGCAAAACCTGGGGATAGCGTGACAGTCGATTCTTTCAAAGAATTAGAAGACTACACGGACAACTCCTATCTTTTCTGGCTCAACTTTACGGATCCGAACTCCGGGGGCTGGGATCAAATTATTGCGAAAAAAGCCCCTGGCTCTGACCGTTCACCCGGTATTTGGACCTGTAACCGTGTGCCTTTGCACATCCACTACCGGTTCAATCCAGGGAATGCCGGAAGCCATTGTGTTGGTCCTGATGGAGAAGGTGATACATTTGATGAAAATAAATGGTATCACATTGCTGGTATAAAAGAAGGTACCGACTTCCTGTTTTACATTGATGGCAAAGAGGTTGATAAACAGACTGTTCCGAAGGATCACGCGCAAGGTGAAGAGAAACTTTACATCGGTAGGACGGGTTATAATGCTGCGAAATTCTACATCGATGATCTCTACGTTTACGACAGAGCTCTCAGCGATAAAGAGATTGTAAGCGTTATGGACGGAGAACTGCTCCCGGTTGAACCTGAGGACAAGGTCGCTACGACGTGGGGACAGCTGAAAGAGCGTCGTGACTAATTTCACATCCTGAAATGTTGGGACGGCTTCCGCGCCGTCCCACACCTGTTCTCTCATCGGCGTATGTTTACGCATCAACACCATCTACTTCCCACAATGAAAACGCTAATCACCTTCTGCGTTCTGCTCATTTCATGTGTCCCGATGCAAGGATGGTGCAATACTGAGCAGGAACTCAACAGTAGAATCGAACGCGGTGTGCGCTACCTTGATGCCGAACAGTACGATCTGGCACTCGCCGAATTTCAAACCATCCGAAAAGAATTCACGACATCAGAGAGCATTGGGAGTCTCGCCGAATGCTATATCGGTATTATCTATCAGGAACTCAACAGTTTAAGCGAGGCGGTAACAGCATATCAAGGCGCTTTGGCACTGAAAGCACCACAGGATGTGCATGGAACTGCACACCTTCACTTAGGCATCGTTTACAAAACACAAGGCAAATTGACGCATGCTGAAAACCATCTTAAACAAGCATTTGCCCTGCTGCCTGAAACCTCAGAAGTACACATCCATCTCGGTGATGTGTATATGCTGCAACACCGATTGAACGCAGCCGAAGATGCTTATCGTGAAGGTATCCGTTTAAATCCGGATCATACTGAATCTTATTATGGACTTGGGAGGGTGTCAGAACTGCAGAATCGTCTACAACAAGCAATGGAATATTACGATGCCGCGCTCGTGCGAAATCAGTATCTATCACAGGCACACTATCGGCGCGCCCTCACCTATCGGCGGCTTGGGAACAGTGAGCAAGCCGCAGCGGCTATGGCACAGTTCCAACACCTGAAAACTTATGAGGATACGGTACACCAGTTTCGGGAGGCACTCTATACGAATCCGAATCTGCCGATGCTATACATCAAATTAGGGGAACTTCACGAAGCGTATGACAATTTAACAGCAGCAGTTCGGATTTACGAAACTGCTACACAGGTGCATCCGTCTTTTTTACCAGTATACACTCACCTCGGTGAAGTCTTCATCAAACAACGAGCCTTTGAAAAAGCGGCACTGGTATATCAGAAATCTACAGAAATCGCACCAAACGACTCACAGACGTGGCTGAAGTTAGGCGTTATTTATATCAATCAACAGCGGTTTGACCCGGCGATTGCAGCGTTCAAGCGTGCAATTGTTGTAGATAGCACAACGGCAGAAGCATATAATAACTTAGCACGCCTTTATGCGGGACTTGGTAAAGAGATGCAACAGGCAATTGACTTAGCAAAGCACGCTGTCTCTTTAGCACCAACTGCGAGACACTACGATACGCTCGCATACACCTACTACCGCAATGCACAATATGCGGAGGCTTTGGAAGCGATTCATCAAGCCCTTGCGTTGGCACCAGAGGTAGACGTATACAACAAATTCCTATCAAAAATTCAGACGGCGCAAGTCTCAGACCGAACCGAAAGGAAAAATAGATGAAAAAGGGTGCATAGTATCAGTGATGATATGGACAGGATTATCGCCGGGACTGTTTAACACTAAACCTAAAAAACGCTAACGTACTTGGAAAGTGCCTCTACGAAATAAATGGAAGTTATTATTCAACCGACCTATGCACAACTCGTGTCGGTTTCAGCCGGAATTATCCGTGACGCACTCCGAAAAAAGCCGAATCTCGTTTTGGGATTGGCTACCGGTAGCACGCCGATCGGGCTTTATGAAACTTTGGCGCAGATGCACAAAACGGAGGAACTCGATTTCTCATCCGTGACGACTTTTAACCTTGATGAGTATGTCGGGATTCCACCGAATCATCCGCATAGTTACCACACCTTCATGACGACCCACTTCTTTAACGCCGTTAATATTCCCGCTGAGAATTGCCATATCCCGCAAAGTACGGCTGAGGCACACGAAGAATTTTGTGAACAGTACGAAGCGGCAATTGTAAACGCGGGTGGCATTGATATCCAAGTGCTCGGTATTGGAAAAGATGGGCATATCGGTTTTAATGAACCAAGTTCATCTTTGGGATCCCGGACCCGTATCAAGACGCTGACTCAGAGTACGCTGGCAGCGAACGCGCCGCATTTCGGTGGAACTGTGGATGCAGTGCCAAAAATGGCGATTACGATGGGGGTAGGCACGATTATGGAAGCGAGACAGTGTCTGCTGTTAGCAAGTGGTGAATCGAAAGCGGAAGCGGTTGCTCATGCTGTGGAAGGACCTATCACAGCGGAGGTGCCAGCATCGGTGTTACAGATGCATCCGCGAACGGTTGTCATCATCGACGAGGCAGCGGCTTCGCAATTGAAACGTGTAGGTTATTATAAACAGGTTTATACGAACAAGCAAAAGTTATTGTCCCAAGAACACTAACTTTCTGCTGTGTTAAATTGATACGCTTGGAGAGTCCAGATAAGGGTGTGGAAAATAGCGGACTGCAACAATTCTCATTCGTCGGACAGACCGTACTCTTTTGCTTTCCGTTGGACTGTTCGTCGGCTCACTTTGAGGATTTCTGCGGCTTTTGCCTTATTGTTGTCTACGGATTCGAGGGTAGCGCGCAGTGCCTCTCGGTTAATCTCATCAAGCGACATGCCGACTTCCACATTTAAACCTTGCCCACTGTTATTCGCATCAACTTCCCAGACATCAGGAACCGAAAGTAGATTTGAAAACTCTGCCCCTGTCGCTTTGAGAATGCGTTCGGGCAGATGAATTTGCTGAATTGTCGATTCGTTGGACATAACAACCATACCTTCAATGCAGTTTTTCAATTCACGGACATTTCCTGGCCAGTCGTATTTCATCAACGTTCTAACTGCCTCCGGTGCGATCGTTACTGTGGACTTACCGTTCTGTTGGCTAAATTCTTCAAGGAAATCTTTAACGAGCAACGGAACATCTTCAATACGCTCCTGAAGTGTTGGCAGGTAGATAGGCACTACGTTAAGCCGATCATAGAGATCCAGGAGGAATTCTCGCCTTCTACAAGCGGCTTCTAAATCGTGGTTCGTGGCACACACAACACGGACATCGACCTGAATTGTCTTGTCACCACCGACCCGTTCAAATTCGCGTTCTTCGAGGACGCGCAAAAGGCGCGCTTGATTGGACAGGCTCAGTTGCGAGACTTCATCGAGAAACAGGGTACCACCATGCGCAAGCTCAAATCTCCCTTTGCGTTGATAATACGCTCCACTGAATGCGCCGCGCTCATGACCAAAGAGTTCAGATTCTGCGAGGTTTTCGTTTAGCGTTGCACAATTGAAAGCGATAAGAGATCCGCGTCGTAAACTTCGATGATGAATCGCACGGGCAACCAATTCTTTACCCGTACCTCGCGCGCCATGTATCATCACAGTCGCTTTTGTCGGTGCGATCTGCGTGATCATGTCGCGAATTTTCGTGATCTGAGGCGACTTCCCTGTGAGACGGCGTAACCCTTCTTTTTCATCTATTTGTGATTGTAGTTGCCGATTCTCGAAAGCGAGGCGTTGGTTTTCGAGCGTCCTCTGTAGAAGTGCCGCCAGATGAACAGGATTCACCGGCTTCGGGAGAAAAAAGGTGTCTTTATATGCCAGCATCGCCTTAATACCGATATCGGTTTCCAGAATATTAGGTTCTGTAATAAAAATGACACCAACATCAGGTTGATGCTGTGCCGCAGCATCGAGCAGGGTCAATCCATCAATCCGTTCTGCTCTCAATTGTGCAATGAGGATATCTACCGTGAGGTGCTCAATATGATGGAATGCTTGATACATATTCCCTGTGACAACAAGACGTAACCCTTGACTTGCAAGTGTTTCACAAACAAGTTCTCGTTCGGTCCTATCGGCATCTACAATAAGCACTGTTTTTTGTGTGTTCATACTCAGAACACCTTCCAAAATCCTGGATTTTCCACGCAAGGCATTTTACTTAAAAAAATCTTTGTTTAAAATTCTGAATTCATATAAACTATAGAATCATAATATACGATAGGGTTATGATATCTGGTACGAAGAATTTTATTTGCACTTTTTCGGAGGTATGAATGGACAAAAAGTTTAGCTCACTGTATAGACTTGGTGGGCTCACTGGCAGCTTGAGCGGTTTTCTCATGCTTGCATCAAATATTTGGTTTATTTTTGGTTTATCGACTATTTCTTCACTTCCATCAGAAGAACAGCTTGAACTCGTAGGAAAAGTCGGTGTTTATCACGGGATAGGGGTCGTTTCGATCATTTTACTTCTGCCAACTCTATTAGCTGGATACGGTTTACTCTCTTCAGATGCCAGCTCACGAAGTATTCTGGGCGCAAGTTTCGCTATCCCTTGGCTTATCATAGAATTAATAGCCCATTGTTCACAAACTGCTCCGTTAAACTCGCTATCTGATCTGGCAAGTGAATCGGCGACCGCTGCAATTGGCACGTCACTCTACGCGTTATGGGCAGAGTGGGGTGAAGCCCTCTTCATGACTGGTGCGTTCCTCTGCGGACTTTTTGCTGTTTGCTACGGTTCCGCGCTCCACTCGTGGGGTAATCAGGTTGCTGGTTATCTGTTCTTTGTTTCAGTGATTGCCTTCCCCGTGGGCGTTCTTTTAGACTTCGGGATACAATTCCATGTGCTTATCCGAGGCATCGCATTCCTGTTCTTCGGAGGCATCCTGATACAAGCACCACATGAAGATGAAATATAGTGGCGATAGAATTAAAGCAACAATCGTTATACAATAAAGGTTCTAATAGAACTTTACCTTATTCCTCTTCTTCATTTAGCAATCTTTCCAACTCAGCCAAAATATCTGCTTCGTCGCTTTCCGCCTCAGTAGTGTCTGCATCAAGCGTCTCCAAGTCAGATCGAAATTCTATGAGATTGCTGAGATAGCGTTCACGCGTAATATTTTCTGCTTCACCGTGTTCCTCGCGTAAACATTCGCCGCAGAACTCCCCAATTTGTTGAATTCCAGTGTCAATGTGTTGCAACGCCACCGCTGTATCATCCTCTTGCAAACTCAATTCTGCCTTGGCGATGCTGTGCATCATGAGCATATAACCCTTATATTGGTAGCTCCGCCAAGCGATTTCGGATGGGGCACATTCGCGCGCCAAATTTGTTACCGCGAGGTTCGTGGCAGTATCGCGCTGGACATCTTCCCACCGTTTGATACCTGCAAATAACAGGTAACGGGTATAGCGATGAAAAGATTCCTCAAAAAGTGTTTCCCATTCCTCTGACTCCAATTGGAATCCCTCACGGGTTTCGTGTTGCGCTTCATACGCTCGCAACCTTGCGAAGAAGTAATCGTAATAAGAATCTACACCGTGGGGACGCATACCATCGGGTCGACCGGTCGCGTAAATGCGCGAGATAGTGAAGGCATTGGGTTGTACAATGACTACTTCCCTACCATCTTCAATTTGCAGGACACTCACAGGACGTTCTGTATCGAGGTTCAACGACTCAAGTATTCGATCGAAGGTTTGAACCCACCGCGTGTTTCTTTGTATAGAATCATTCGCCATTTATATATCCTTTTGAATGGCTTTCGGCCGTCGGTTATCGGCTATCCGCAAGAGTGGCTTTCGGCTTCTTTACTGACTGCTGACTGCTGACTGTCGATAGCTTTTTAAAGCATCTGAAAATAATCTTGGAGTGGCGTGACTGTAATATCTCCTCGTTGCAACGCATCAATAGCGTTAACAGCCGCAGCCGCGCCGGGTATGGTTGAAAAGATCGGGATGTCATGTGCTATCGCCATTTCACGAATTAGGAGTTCATTAGGACGATGTAAGTCACCGGTCGGGGTGTTGATAATTAGATCCACCGCGTGATTTTTGATATAATCATGAATCGTCGGTCTCCCTTTACCGATACTGAAGACCAGTTCTGACTCCATTCCGTTGCGAAGTAGGACCTTTGCGGTTCCGTGTGTAGCGATAAGCTCAAAGCCCATGTCGGTAAGTTTCTTGGCGATAAAGATAATGGCACGTTTGTCTTTATTCTTGACACTGATAAAGACCTTACCGCCGATCGGTAAAGTATAACCACACGCCTTTTGTGCTTTGGCAAAGGCACGGGAAACATCAGTATCGATTCCCATGACCTCCCCAGTCGATTTCATCTCAGGACCCAAGCGCGTATTTGAGCCGGGGAAGCGGTTAAATGGGAATACCGGAGCCTTGACGCTGAAATACGCAGGTTCAATTTCGTTCGTGAATCCAAGCTCAGCGAGAGTTTTGCCAGCCATCACACGTGCGGCAAGTTTTGCTAATGGTACACCAATGGCCTTACTCACAAATGGGATCGTTCTGGATGCCCGCGGATTCACCTCGAGCACATAAATCTCGTCGTTCTTTATCGCGTATTGGACATTCATCAAACCACGTACACGCAAGGCTTTTGCTAAGGCATAGGTAAAGGTTTTGAGATTCTCAATCTGTTCATCCACGAGGGTATAAGGTGGCAACACGCAGTCACTGTCTCCTGAATGGATGCCAGCCTCCTCAATATGCTCCATAATGCCACCGATAACGGTGAGGTTTCCATCCGATATTGCATCAACATCCACTTCAATTGCTTCTTCAAGGTACTTATCAATGAGGACAGGATGTTCAGGTGAAGCTTGAACAGCGGAGTGCATGTATTCATGCAGGAGTTCTTCATCGTAGACGATCTGCATAGCACGTCCGCCTAAAACATACGATGGACGAACGATAACGGGGTAGCCGAGTGCCGCAGCAATAGGTGCAGCTTCCTCACTTGATGTTGCAGTTCCGTTAGGCGATTGCATTAACCCGATGTCGTCTAAAACCGCTTTGAAAAGATGCCGGTCCTCGGAACGGGCTATATCCTCAGGACTCGTGCCGATAATCGGTACACCTGCCTCTTTGAGCGCGATCGCGAGGTTCAATGGTGTCTGTCCACCAAACTGAACAATAACACCAGATGGCTTTTCTTTGTGATAAATGTTGAGGACATCTTCGCAAGTCAACGGCTCGAAGTAGAGTCGATCAGATGTGTCATAATCGGTACTAACTGTCTCTGGATTGCTATTCACCATGATGGTTTCATAGCCATCGGCTTTGAGTGCGAGGGCGGCATGGACACAACAGTAGTCAAATTCGATGCCCTGCCCAATACGGTTAGGACCACCACCAAGAATCATGATTTTGGCTTTATCAGACGGACGCACCTCATCTTCACTTGAATAGGTGGAATAATAGTAAGGCGTTTCTGCTTCAAACTCTGCAGCACAAGTGTCAACAGTTTTAAAAGTTGCGTCAACGCCGAGTTCCTTCCGACATTCGCGGATGGTTTCCTCAGAAACGTCATAGATATCCCCCAACTGCCGATCCGAAAACCCGAACTGTTTTGCTTGTCGCAGGAGTTTTTTTATCAACTCTCCATTTGTTTCAGACTTTTGTAAGTATTGGTCTATATATTGTCGGGTATCAGGTTTGGACAAAGTGTTTTCAAAATCAACAATTTCCTTCATATTGTAGAGGAAAAATGGGTCGATGTGTGTGTAAGTGTGAATTTCTTCGATGCTCATCCCGCGTGCAAGTGCGGCTTTAATATAAAAGACTCGTTTAACGTTCGGCACGCTCAGTTTGCTCGGCAATTCGGATAGCGGTAGTTCATCAAGTGGATGGTTATCTAAACCATGCCATCCAGTCTCCAACGAGCGTAAGCCTTTTTGTAACGCCTCCTTAAAAGTTCTTCCGATAGCCATCGCCTCGCCGACGGACTTCATCTGTGTTGTGAGTGTTTCATCGGTCCCTTGGAACTTTTCAAAAGCCCATCTCGGAATCTTGACGACCACGTAATCAATAGTCGGCTCAAAGCAGGCAGGTGTCTTCGCAGTGATGTCGTTGGGAATCTCATCTAAATTGTAGCCGACAGCAAGTTTCGCTGCAATTTTCGCGATTGGAAACCCAGTGGCTTTCGACGCAAGTGCGGAACTCCGGGAAACGCGGGGGTTCATCTCAATGACAACCTGTTTGCCCGTCTTTGGATCAACAGCGAATTGGATATTGGAACCGCCTGTATCTACACCAATCTCACGAATAATCTTAATCGCTGAATCCCGCATCAGTTGATATTCTTTATCCGTCAGCGTTTGGATAGGTGCGACAGTAATACTATCGCCGGTGTGGACTCCCATCGCATCGACATTTTCGATGGAGCATATGATGACGACGTTGTCTGCACCGTCGCGCATGACTTCCAACTCGTATTCCTTCCATCCAATGACAGACTCTTCAATGAGCAATTCACTGATCGGACTCAGGGCAAGTCCCGCCGTGACCATTTTTTCGTACTCTTCGATGTTGTAAGCGATGCCGCCACCTGTGCCACCAAGTGTAAATGCAGGACGGATGATCGCAGGGAAGCCGATCTCTTGGACGCGGGCGAGTGCCTCTTGGACCGAATGGGCAATACCACTCCGCGGAACTGCCAATCCGATTTTTGTCATCGCCTCTTTGAAGAGCGCGCGGTCCTCTGCCTTTTGGATCGCAGGCAATTTCGCACCAATGAGTTCAACCCCATATTTCTCTAACACACCAGACTCTGCGAGTTCAACAGACACATTCAAAGCCGTTTGTCCACCAAGTGTCGGCAGCAATGCTTGCGGACGTTCTTTGGCAATTATAAGCTCCACTGTGTCCGCTGTAATCGGCTCAATGTACGTCCGATCAGCGAAATCCGGATCAGTCATAATGGTTGCGGGGTTGCTATTGACAAGGGTAATTTCATACCCTTCTTCTTTGAGTGCCTTACACGCCTGTGTTCCAGAGTAATCGAACTCACACGCCTGTCCAATGATAATGGCACCAGATCCGATAATTAAGATTTTTTCTATGTCTGTTCGTTTTGGCATTTTTTATTCGCTGTCGGAAACCATTGGCTTTCAGTTATCAGCAAAGAGGTTTCTAATGAGCCAGAGTCTTCTTGCTGATGGCTGACGGCTGATGGCTAATGGCTATTCCATCATTTCTGTAAAACGCGAGAAAAGATAACTCGCATCGTGTGGACCTGGCGACGCTTCCGGATGATACTGTACAGAAAAAATGGGGTGCTCCCGATGCTGTATCCCTTCGAGTGTGTCATCATTCAGATTGACATGTGTAACGTCAACACTATTCGGTAGTGAGTCGATATCAACGCAGAACCCGTGATTTTGTGAGGTAATTTCGACTCGGTCTGTCTCAAGATGTTTGACGGGTTGGTTCGCACCTCGATGTCCAAATTTCAGTTTGAAGGTCTTTCCACCAAGCGAGAGTCCTAATAGTTGATGTCCTAAACAGATGCCGAAAAGCGGCTTTTTCCCTGTCAGTGTTCGGATGGTCTGAATCGCATAGTCAACCGGCATTGGATCGCCTGGACCATTTGAGAGAAACACGCCATCTGGTTCTGCAGCGAGAATCTCTTCAGCAGTTGTTTTTGCTGGCACGACTTGAACCTCACATCCGTGCTCAGTCAGTTGGCGCAAAATGTTATATTTGATGCCGAAATCGAGAGCGACGACGCGATATTTGGCGTGGGAATTGTTTTCCTCAGGCTGTTGCCAAGCGTACGAACTCGGACACGTCACCCGCTGGACCAAGTCCCAACCTACCAATCCGTGCCATGCCTTAGCTTTCGTGACCAGACTCTCAGGATTCAGATCCTCTGTAGAGAGGCATCCATTCATCACGCCGTGTACACGGAGACGGCGTGTGAGCGCGCGAGTATCGATGCCTTGGATACCGATAATATCGTGTTCAGCAAGATAGGAATCCAAGCTCCATTTTGAACGCCAATTGCTATGGTAGGCACTGTATTCACGAACGACAAACCCTTCCACCTGTGGACCGATAGATTCTACGTCTGCTTCGTTGCAACCGTAATTGCCTATCAATGGGTATGTCATTGTCACAATCTGTCCTTTGTAGGACGGATCGGTCAAGACTTCCTGATAACCCGTCATACTGGTATTAAAGACGACTTCGCCGACGGTTTCGCCTGTCGCGCCGAACTGTTCGCCTTCAAAGACTGTCCCGTCCGCTAATGCGAGAATCGCTTTCATTGTTCTAATTTTCCTTGCGGTTTGTTTAGGCGGGTTGCGTGAGGAATTGTCCTCTCCATATATCCGCCTGTGCCGTTGTTACAGGCTACTCGCTTGTTTATCGTGAGTTGGGGCGCACTCCTATTCTGCTGCCCGCCCGGAGTGTAATAGTTTGCCACCCCTTAAGTTCCCAACCTCCGAAAGGAGTGTTTCGACTTTTTGAACGAGATGTTGGCACGTCAACCTGATTAACTAAGTCTGGATTAATTGCCGTTACATCTCCGACTGCACCAATCGAAAGTGTCCCACGATTGATACCGAGTATATTTGCTGGAATAGAGGTCATTTTCGCAATTGCCTCAACCGCTGTAAGGTGCCCGGCTTCGACGAGAGACGTGAACACAAGTGGAACACAGGTCTCCAGACCGATAATTCCATTCGGTGCTTCAAGCATACCTTGCGCCTTTTCTTCTGGTGCATGAGGCGCGTGGTCAGTGGCTATTGCGTCAATTGTACCATCGCATAGACCTTCAATAACAGCGTCAATATCGGGCTGTGTACGTAATGGTGGATGCATCTTAGCATTCGTTCCCTGTTTTTCTATTTCCTTATCAGTGAGGATCCAGTGATGTGGACATGCCTCGGCAGTCACATGAACCCCTCGGCGTTTCCCTTGACGTACCAACTCAACTGCTCCTGCGGTGCTGACATGGAGAACATGAAGGTGGCCGCCTGTCATCTCCGCTAACATGATGTCGCGTGCGATGATGATGTCCTCCGCGGCGTTTGGACTTCCAATAAGTCCCAATTTTCGAGACGTTTCTCCTAAATTCATGACGGCTCCTGCGTTGAGGTTGTGCTCTTCACAGTGAACCATAATTGGAAAACCGAGTTCCGCGCTCAAGGCGAGTGCGTCGCGCATAAGGGCGGCGTTCATGACAGTAACACCATCATCGCTGAAGCCAATTGCGCCAGCGGAGCGCATCCCACGCATATCCGTGAGTTCATCACCTTCAAGGTTTTTGGTGATACTTCCGAAAGGAAATACGTTTGTCGCCGCTGTCTCGCGAGCGATGTCGTAAATCTGCTCAATTTTTGCTGGCGTGTCTATTATCGGGGACGTATTTGCCATACAAGCAACTGATGTGAACCCACCTGCTGCTGCCGCCGCCGTACCGGTGGCAATCGTCTCTTTATGCTCAAAACCGGGTTCACGGAGATGGACATGCATATCGATTAATCCCGGTGTAACAATCAGTCCTGTTGCGTCATGGACATTGATTGGTTGGAATTCGGCTCGTTTTTCTCCACCACCGACCGAGGCAACTTTGCCGTTAGCGATAGAGAGGTCGCCGACTTCATCAATATTATTAGCCGGATCGATGATACGTCCGTTAGTGATACACGCGTCCGTCATTCCTCATCCCTTTCATAAATCACCGCCGAATCGATTTCACTCTCTTCGGCGAGCTGTACTCTGACGAACTCTTTTTGGGAAGTCGGTACGTTTTTACCGACATAATCGGAGGCAATTGGCAATTCGCGATGTCCCCTATCGATTAGAGTCGCTAATTGGATTGCAGCGGGACGGCCGAAATCCATAAGCGCGTCCATTGCAGCTCGAACGGTACGCCCGGTGTAGAGAACTTCATCTACTAAAATAACCCATTTCCCGGTAATATCAAAAGGGAGCTCGGTGCTATTGACTTGGATTTGCGACTCATGGAGATTGATATCATCGCGGTAGAGAGTGACATCAATCGCACCCACATCGATTTCAATGTTCTCAATCCGCTCAAGGTTTTCGGCAATGCGATGGGCAAGGATATCACCCCGACTTTTAACGCCGACGAGTACAATATCGTCAATGTGTTTATGATTGTGCTCTAAAATCTCGTGGGCGATCCTGAGTAAGGCACGGCGAATTTCTTCGGTGTTCATTACCTGTGCTTTTTCATGCATTTGCATTTTTGGCCCCGTTTATCCATCAACTCGTACTTTAAGGTCTTGGAACGGAGTCGAGTTGATGAGTAAAGTTTATCGCTTGAGTTTTGTTAAAAAGAAAAAGCCTCTCCCGCCTAATGTGACGAGAAAGGCACCATCCAACCGATCCCAATTTACAGTCTAAATTATGATTCCAACGCAAATTGTGCTTTTGCATCCTTTTTTCAACCTCTCTGGATTGGATTAAAAAGGTTCTTGACATTAACATCCTATTCCCTATTCATTATATTATACTATATTTGTGTTTTAATTGCAAATTTTTTGTTTTCTCGATTCCCACCTATCTTATCTGACAGAATGTGAATGCTCCAACTGCGATTTAAAAAGCAACTGATCCACGTGTCTGTTGCTTGCTGGGCAATGGTGCGAACACGGTGGCTAATTCGCTGCGTACAAGGCTATTCCTGCACGGCACTAATTTCATCTTCCGAAATTTTGTGGACACTTTTCGGGTTAAACGTCTGTGTTGTGTCTACGCGCAGTGCTACTTCAATCCTACCACCCGTTAACACGAAAAACTGGATCAGGAAACCACCGCCCTGCATAGATTCAACTTGATATTCCTCTTTGTCGAGATCTCCGAGCCACTCTGGTAACGCTTTTTCAAAGTTTGGGTGTGCGATGACCTGATCCGGCAACGCGATAATCAGCGTACCGGGGTCATCACCGATTGCATCGCCAATGACCTCTCGTCTTTCTACCATAAACGGGACGACAAGGTTAGCATATTCAAAATCATCAGGGACGGTGTGTTCTGGTGGCACAAGTCCCCATGTCAGATGATGGATAAACGGATTTCCATATCCTTGCCCGAGCATGTGTTGTAGTGCCGTTCTGTCAACGGGATGCACGACAGCAACGTAGTCAAACCATCCCTCATCACGTGCTGGACTCTCTATCGGCAGTTGCGCAGAAACATTGATATAATCACAGCCATCGACAGGCGATGGATAGCACCGCGCATCCCAGCCGTTGACATAACCGAGTTGTTTCAAACCATCAGCGACGAGATGGGGTGGGTCACAGAAAATTGCGGCGTGATCCATGTTGCGGTAGATTTCTACGCCTGCTTCCATGACATGCTCTGCAACTTCAGTCGCCTCTGCAAAGCGGAGGTCAGCGTTTTCAATTGTCAGGTAATCCGAAAAATTTGTTGGTAATGTAATTAAGTTTCTCACGAGGAACCTCCGTCTATATCTCAAAGGGAGGGAATTGGGATAAATCAATAAATCCGGCAGATGGTATAAGTTTAACAGAAATAGTGTCAGTAAGCAAGTGTTTTTTGGTGTAGTTCACAAGTTAAAATCTGTTGTAAAAGTTGTTGAAAAAAGTGCATATCTCTGCTAATGTTAACACGGGCTTTTAATCAGCCTTAGACTCAAAAACAGAGGAGCAATTCATGAGAACAAATACCTTTCGAGAACTACTCAACGCAGACAAACCGACTGTTGGCACGCATATCCATACCACTTGGCCCTCCATCGTTGAGGCGATTGGGCACACTGGGTTGTATGACTACGTCGAATTTGTAGCGGAATACGGTCCGTTCGATCTACACGATTTGGATAACCTATGTCGGGCGGCTGAACTGCACAACATCTCCACAATGATTAAGGTTGACCAAGAGCCTCGCGGTTTCATCGCACAACGTGCGATTGGTTCGGGGTTCCAAAGTGTGCTTTACGCCGACTGTCAAAACGTTGAAGACGTGAAAGAATGTGTGAAGATTACGCGCGCGGATACCCCCGAAGATGGCGGTAGCTATGGCGTGGCAACCCGTCGGTTCTCCTATATGGGCTACGGTGGAGGTCCAGAATACGTCCAAGCCCTCCGCGATGTCGTCAACGTCATCATGATAGAAAAAAAAGGGACTGTTGACAACCTTGAAGAGGTACTATCTGTTGAAGGCGTTGACATGATTCAGTGGGGTGGTTCGGATTATTCGATGAGTATCGGGAAAGTCGGTCAGCGTGGGGCTCCCGAAATCAGTGAAGCACACGATAAAGTGTTCAAGACCGCAATAAAAATGGGGGTGCCACCACGCGCTGAAATCGGAAGTGCTGATGATGCGAAACGCTATCTCGATATGGGAGTTCGACATTTTTGCATCGGCACCGATATTTCCATTCTCTACAGCTGGTGGCGTGAAAACGGAGATGGGTTACGGAAAGTGATTGAAGGACATTAGAAGGCGAAATAGCAGTCAGCGGTCAGCAGTCAGCGGTCAGAAAGAGAATCTCTTTCCTGATAGCCGACAGCTGATGGCTGATAGCCACCCCGCCGACAACTATTAAAGCATCGATTCCATCCGTGCCGCGACCCAGTCTACAGCGACATCAATCATCGCTTGTCCTTTTGAGACTGTCGCCAATTTCGCTTGGTGATGATATTCTCGGTCGGATTTTGCTTGCCCCGCGTCTGAAATAGTGAGTTTCGCACTGTCGTAATCGACACCGTTCCAGTCAACGTTTTCTGCAAAAGCAGCGAGGGCAAATGCTGTCTCGAATTCCGCCGCATGTCCAGGGCAGACCTCAGATTCCATCTGTTCTTTGACCAGATCTTCATTGTACGCTTCCCAATAAGAATGATACTCAAGGTTAATACCAAGTTTCTCTCGGAATCCCGCTAAACGTTCAGTTACAGGTCCTGAATTTCCCGCGTGCCCATTGACAATCAAGATGTTGTCAATACCATGCCGGCGCATACTATCAGCGACATCATAAAGCACTTCGCCAAAAACCTCCGCACGAAGTGTGAGCGTGCCTTTGTGGTCCATCCAGTGTTCCGACACCCCGATCGCTAAAGGGGTTGTGACGATAACCCGCGGGAACAACTTCTCAGCCGCCAATTTGGAGACATACACCGCGCTTTGTGTATCGTGATACATTGCTAAATGTTCGTTGTGCTGCTCTGTGCTACCCGTCGGAATAATTGCTCCCTTGAGCGTACCGGCATCAATCGCCTCTCGGATATATCGCCGTTGATTTTCCCACAGTAGCACCGATTTGATTTCAGACATTTTCTTACCTCCATTATTGCGATAGGACACCACATTTGTCGAGTGCGCGACGGATAGCCGCAATTCCATCCTCCATCAATTCCCGATCTGGCGGCAGGTAGTCTTGCAGACTCTCCCAGTCATACTCGTTTTGTTGTGTGTCCTTGTTTTTAAACAGAATTTTAGTGCCGTAATCGCGGATTTCATTAAGTGTCCATTCATAGATATAGAAACCGAAAATGTCCGTATATAGGGTGACATCGCACGCTCTCTCCGTGAGATACCTTTCCAAAACCACCTCAAACCGTTCGCCTGTGAAGGAGACTAAGTCTTTTTCAGGTGGACCTAAGCAGACCCCATCCCAATCAATTAAGTGGAGTCGATTTTCAGTATCCAAAATGAGATTGCCCGGGGTTGGATCGCCGTGTGTAATCACAAAAGATGTTTGTGATACCACCGCTGAATGTCCTAATTCATCGTACCTATCCATTGTTTCTAAAATCGAAGATCGATGGGCTGCGAGTGCTGCAAGCAACTGCTTCTGGTACGAATTCTGAGAAGGTGCCTTTTTCACGGAAGCCTCAAGTACCGTGTAGAGTTCATTCCGTAGGGGTAAGTCATATTTTGCAGGGGTGAGGTGACTTGTTTCAATCTCATCCGTGCAAAGATGGATTGTGGCTAACAGAGCAGCCGTCTGACTGAGTTCTGCATCGGTGAAATCTTTTTCGGCTTTCCATAAGTCCCAACGGCTTCTACCTTCGATAAAAGGAAACAGTGAGACACGAAAATCATGCCATGGGATACTCAGCGTGCCATCTGATGTTTCCAATGGAGCAACAACGCCGGATATGTTGCTCCGGTGCCGCAAGATCGATGCAACCTTCAAGCGTGTATCCAGCACAGAAGTAGACGCTTTGACAAAATACTTTTCACCAGTTTCGGACACCACGATGTAGCCGTAACTGTCCTCGCCTTCCGGGAAAAAGGTTATAGAGCACAGAGGGATCGCGTAGGCGGTCCTGAGATGCTGCAGTAATTCCGTTTTATCAAAAGCGTTGTCAACTTTCATATCTAAATTTCTCGAAATAACTATCAATCTCTGGTCGTAACTCGATACCAGCTTGCTCAAAGGCATCCAGCAGATCTGCGTAAGTTCCTTCACCACCCAAAAAATCCCAGAGTTCTTCTGCGATTAAAACTTCGTGATCCCGATCTAGTAGTGTGTCAAGTTTCTATTGATAGTTATTGTAAAAACTGGTATGCTGCGTGTCACCGTAATAAATCCTCTCAGTTGGAGTCTGTTATGCCAGCGAAACGATACCCTGTTCTTCTTGACTCAGAGCAACGGGCGTCTCTGATAACTCTGACGACTTCAGGGACGGCCTCTGCGAGAAAACTCACGCACGCCCGGATCTTGTTGAAAGCAGACGCGGGCGAGTTTGGACCCGCTTTCCTCGATAAAGCGATAAAAGCAGCTCTTGATGTCTCCCTGTCTACTATTCAGCGCGTGCGTAAAACCTTTGTGCTTGAAGGTCTCGAAGCCGCCTTGCTCCCGAAGAAGACCCTCTCAGGGGTCAAGACCTCGAAAGTTTGATGGCGAAAAAGAGGCACATCTCATCGCCTTGGTCTGTTCCAATCCGCCAGAGGGGCATGCCTGCTGGACGCTGCGGCTGTTAGCTGAGAAAATGGTGGAGCTTGAGCATTTTTCAAGTATTTCTCATGAAAGCATCCGACAGGTGCTAAAAAAAACGAACTGCGTCCCTGGCGCAAGCAGCAGTGGTGTATCCCAGCAGAAGCTTCGGAAGCGTTTGTGACGGCGATGGAAGGCATCTTAGATCTCTATGAGCGTCCTGAAGACCCGAGGTATCCTGTGGTGTGTGTTGATGAGACGAGTAAACAACACCTTCAGGAAATGCGTCCACCGCTGCCGCTGATGCCGGGGACACCTTACCGATATGATCCTGAATATAAACGCAATGGCGTGAGTAATCTCTTTATGATTTTCGCACCCTTTTTCGGTTTTCGGCATGTCGAAGTTACTGACCAACGCACGAGCATGGATTTCGCACACATCTGCCGGGATATCGTCGACGTGCATTTTCCAGACGCAGAAAAGATTCTATTGGTTTGCGATAATCTCAATACACATAAGCCGGCTTCCTTGTATAAAGCCTTTGACACACAAGAGGCGGAGCGGATCGCTGAAAAGTTGGAGTTTCACTATACCCCGAAGCACGGGAGTTGGTTGAACATCGCAGAGATTGAGTTTTCCGTCCTCAGTCGACAGTGTCTTTGTAGACGTATCCCGGATCAAGAGACCCTCAAACGCGAGGTTCAGGCATGGAAACCAGACCAAAGAAATCAGAAACGTGCCACGGTCAAGTGGCGGTTTACGACCGACGATGCGCGGATCAAACTCAACAGACTATATCCTTCAACAGAAGGTTGACACACTACTAGGACCCCTTTCATCGTCCATCGTTCATAAGGTTTTGGTTCATAAGGATTGTAAGGGATGCCAATCATTGTATTTACAACAACTTCTGAATTTCTTGCTAATTCGGCGGCGGTCCACTCCAAAAGCGTTCGTTTGAATTCCTTAAAATTACCTTTGTTAGGTTTTACAGTTTTCAGGTCAATTAAAAACAACTCACCCTCATAGTTTTCCAACCAGATATCTACTTGTGTCAGTCTTACTTTGTCTAAAGTTCCAGTTCGACAAACCTTTCTAATTTGTTCTATTTCAGTTGGTTTATCAAGTTCCCTCTCATCAATAGCTAGTTCATCCATTATTGTCTGAATTTGCTGATGTGCTTCGGAACTGATTTCGTTAAAGGGTTTAACTTGGGTTTCTGCAACCTTAAATCTTTCACGTGCTAAGGTAACAGCCACGGGTTCATAAATTGAAATTCCAAATGTCGTATTTAAAGATTGGATAAACGAATATAAGACCATCCTATCTTTACCAAGTAGACGATGGTGAAATGGCATATAGCGCGTCTCTGGACTATAGGATTGGAACTTAGCCCGCAAGCAATCTTTAATCTTTTCCTTAATCTTTATCTGCCGTTGTGAGGGCATAGTTTCAATCCTTTTTCTCTTTCAAGTGAAATATTGTCTCGGAATATGCTGATTCCCGATTCTTTTCGGTCCGATTCAAGACGGGTCTTTTGTGTTGATTAACAATCTGCATACCCGCCATTTCAGCAATAGTTGGATACATATTAAATTTATCATTCGCAACAACGAAGACATCATAATCGTCAGCTAAAAATCGCTTACAGTTCTTGAAAACCTCTGCTACGCCGTGAATGTATGATTCTCTCGCCTCCCGCCCTTTACCTCTAAACAGGGGACCAATCTCCAATTCATCTAACCTCTTGAAACCGAAGAGATCATAGGCATAGGCGTGCTGTTCGTGATAATTAATAAGTCCAACATACGGCGGACTTGTAAAAATACCCTTAATCCGCTGTTTCTGTGCCAGTTCCGCGAATTGTTGAAGGTCGCGCCCCAACATTCCAAAGATATTGATTGTCCGGGAGTCTCCCGTTATACAGTATTGAAAGGTATCCGTTTTTAACTTCCTGAATTCAGACCAGCGTTGCACACTATCCTTGCAGTATCGTTCCCACCAATTAAGAATTGAAAAGAGCGGTTTGCAGACTTTTCCATGTTTTCGGCAATAATATGTCGTCGTCACGGGTTCCCGCAGTGTGCCTAAATCCGCATGCGTTGTGGCTCTGCAAGAACGGATAGTCCTGCTTAATATTAACATCAAGGCGTTTTGTATTGAAGGATCCTCTACTTTTCTAATCAAACTATAGACGAGATCAATCTCAGCTCTAACTCCCGGAAGATACCACTGCTTCATGAAACGAGCAGAATCGGTTGGCATCTGCGTCTCAATTTGGTACTCAGCAACAAGGTTGTGATATGTTTCTAAAAAAGCCGCTTCCTTTTCAGCTCCATACTGCTTTTGATTGATTTCACCCGTTCTGACTTGGCGTTTGAAGGCGATTGGAAAATATTGATTATTGAAGTCCGTCAGTTTTTCCGCGAGTTTCGTTTCAAATTCGATCACGCCGGATGTAGCAACAAAATTTCTGAGAGCTGTCGTTATCCTGTGACTCACCTCGTACAAACGGGTTAAATTATAGGATGTCACTTTGGCATTGCCAATAAAAGCATTAAACGCCGAAACATCAATACCAATCGCGTGTATCCCAAGTTCGTTGGCTTGCACCAAAGTCGTCCCACTCCCACAGAACGGATCAAGCACAATATCACCAGGGCGAAAATAGACATCCCGTTTAAAATTGTCAGTATGGGAATCTAAAAAATAGCCTACGAGTTGCGGAATGAATTTGCCTTTATACGGATGCAATCTGTGAACATGCTTTGTGGTTTCCGCCTCTTTGATTTTTTCAAAAGATAGCGTCCAGTTCAAGTCGTCACCGAGTTGATCTTTCCACCGTGTTTCTCGGCGGTTCAAATTGTAATAGTTCTCAAGGCTTTTTTTCGGAACTAACGTTGACCCGTTATCTACAACAGATTCAATCTGTCCATACTGGATTAAATAGGTGATATTCGCGGGTGTGACGTTTTTGTTGAGATGTTTTGAAGCCCATTGACTTGCCTGTTTAAGTGTAAGAAGCATCTTTCGTATATTTATCCTCGTGCGGGCACCTTTCTGATATAAAACGAGTTTATGTCTGAGTAATAGGTATTGCGGTAGACTTACTCAATAGGACTTACGCAGTTGACCCGTTTTCGTGCGGTCTTTGGTTCGTAGTAGCGCAATTCATTGCGCTCTCTTCGGGAATATCCCCTCAATTTTGGCATGAAAGCCAATTTTGCGTAAGTCCTGCTCAATCTGCTGAAAGTGACTCCACTTTCTGAAGGAGCACTTTGCTTTGATTCTGCAATTTCAAGGATTCAGCGATGTTCCCCATATTAATCGCAATCTTGAACTGCTTAGTAGAGGTCGAAAACCGTCCCAAATATTCCCCCTCAGGAACATCTCCATAGTTTTCAACGAATTTGATCTGAATTTTCTGACCTGTTGCAAAGGTCGCTTCAAGTGTGTCCCCAAGTTCCCAATCGCGTTCGGTAAACGGAGCGATGAAGAGATCGGTGACAGCGTTGCCGTGGTCGTCAATTTCAACAATTGTCCCTGAGAGCAATGTCGCTTGAGACGTTTCTGGTGTCTGTGTCTTTTGGGCACATCCAATCAGGAATGTTCCTGTTATGAGCATGGCTGTGAGCGTTAATTTCCAATAGTCCAAACGGTATTGATAGCAGAATTTCACTGTGATGTATACCTCCATAAGTTTTTGAAACTGCTTTAAGTATAGTGGAAGCGCAGACAAATGTCAAGCGAAAGTAAAAGCGAATTTCGAGGGAATTTCGTTTGACGTGTAGGTAGATATGTGCTATGCTTTCTTTGGCATGTTTTTCTGGAAAACATGCGATAATAAATCGATACCAGTTGCAATCGGAAGATTGCTTGTACAGCAAAGTCGCTTCAATTTAACAATTGAGCGTTTGGAGATGAATATGTCGAAAAAACTGAATTTTTATAGCAAGTTTTCAAAATCTGTAAATGCCACTAAAATTGTGCTTCTGTTATTCGGAATTCTGTTGAGCCTTTCGGGCTGTGAAAAGATACCCTCGACGATGTTACCGGAGGTCAGCACGCCAGAAGCAGAACCGCTCACCGTGATGACTTACAACGTCTATGTGGGTGCGAATATGACAGCACTTTTAGGAATAACGAATCTCGTGGAGGTTCCGGCAGCAGTCACTGATGTTTACGAAGCGGCGATCGCTTCAGATTTTCCCGGTCGCGCCGCACACATTGCGAGTCTCATAAAAACGAATCATCCACACATCATCGGGCTCCAGGAAATCTCGCTACTCCGACTGCAAAGTCCGGGGGACCGGCTGACAGGCGGGGCACCCGCCGAAGAAGTGATCCTGGATTTTCTCGAAATTTTGATGGACGCGCTTCAAGCCGAAGGCTTAAACTATCAGGTCGCCGCGAAAGTCCAAAATTTTGATGTTGAAATGCCAATGGGGTCATTTACCGATTATGACGACGTGCGCTTGACCGACTTTGATGTGATTCTTGCACGAGATGATGTCACTGTGTCCCGTCCCACAGCAGTGAATTATGTGGAGACTTTCGCGGTTGAATCGCTTTTCCTTGAAGTCCTGAGAGGATACGTCGCCATAGATGCCACTGTTTCTGGAACCACCTACCGCGTCATTAATACACACTTAGAGTCGTTCCTGAAAGAGATTCGGGTTGCACAAACACAGGAACTGATAGATGCACTTCATAGCGAAACCTTGCCAGTGATCTTATTAGGCGATTTCAATACACCAGCACCCGACGGCACCGCTTACCAAATGTTACTTGCCTCAGGATATGTTGACACATGGCAGATGGATACTGAGGGAACAGGCAACACCTGCTGTCAAGCCAAGGCACTTCAGAATGAGATCAGTGAACACTATGAACGGATTGATCAGATTTTCGTCCGAAATCTTGAACTTCCCACGCAGGTGTTGACTCGCACCGTAGGAGATACCCCCTCGGAACGGCTACCTTCTGGGTTGTGGCCCTCCGACCATGCAGGGGTCGTCGCCCATCTCGTATTTGAGTAACGAAAATCCGTTTAATTCTTAAAAAAGTAAGCGCGCTGTATTCGGATCTGAAAATCCGATGCAGCGCGCTTCTCATTTGATGGACGCTGTCCCTACTCGGCTCCACTAATCTCAAACGCCGTTTCAGTTCCAACAACTTTGTAAGGTTGTACTTCTCCGTTAGCAATTTGGAATACGCCGACGCTTTTGACAGGGTGGCGATTCTCATCGAAACGAGAAATACTGGTGGCCCCTTCATAGTCAGTGATTGCAGCGATTGTATCCCGAACCATAACTGGATCTGTTGATCCCACTGCTTCAATCGCAAGTGCCAATACGTGCATCGCATCATAACCTGTTGCCGCAATCCCATTGGCAGGATTCTCAAATATGGTTTCATATGCGGAAATAAATTCCCTGGCATCGGGATCAAAGTTAGTACAATAATAGGTGTTTTCAAGAGGTGCATTATCATCCAACACCTCAAACATCAGTGGATCATCCATGCCGTCACTCCCGATAAAGACAGCTTCAATCCCCATATCCCTTGCCTGCTTCATTATGAGCGGGTTCTCTGGCGGGAAACTTGCGATAAAGAGGACATCCGGTGCTGCAGCTTGGATTGTTGTGAGTTGTGTCTCAAACATCGTATCGCCGCTTTCATAAACCTCCGCGGCAACAATACTACCGCCGAGTTCTTGGAAATTCGCATCAAATGCTTCAACAAAACCGATAGAATAAACGTCCTCGTTCTGCCAAATCATTGCGGCGGTTTTCGCGCCGAGCTCATTCACGGCGAATTGTGCCATCAGTTTCGCCTGTAACGCATTGGAACTCGCCACGAGAAAGAGAAAGTCGCCAGTTTCCGTCACATTCGCGCCTGTTGCACCCAGAAGAACCGGGACAGTAGCAACAGGCCCAACTTTCACAGCGTGGCTCGAAAACAGTGGACCCAAAATTGCGACAACATTCTCTTCTTCAATTAACTCCGTCGCAGATTGAACAACGTCTTCCGTGAGTTCTTCTCTATATATAAACTCGACTGGCATGCCAAGGACACCACCGAAATGGTTGATTTCAGCTTGAGCGAGTTCAGCCCCTTCACCAAAACTAAAATAAAGTGGATGGGGACGAATCACGCCCACTTTTAGCGTCGGCATAGTATCGGTATCAGGAGGAGAGACCGTCTCATCGGTTATCCCTATATCGCGCATCCGTTCACATCCAAACAGCAGAGCGACTGCAAGTGAAAGAAGTACACATAGTGCTAATCTAAAAACTTTCGTATCCATAAGTGCCTCCATTAATTTCGTGCTTCAGGGGTGACTGTCAGTTTTACCTGTTCTCCATCTCGAATAACAACGACTTCAACAGGTACTCCAATTTTCACAGCATCAAGGGCATAGGTATAGTCGTAGATGTTCGCGATCTTCTGCCCTCCAAATTCCACGATAACATCGCCACCCTTCAAACCGGCTTTATCAGCGGGACCACCGGCGCGAACCCCAGAGAGTTTAACACCAGTGCCTTCCGTTGTATAGTCTGGAATCGTGCCAAGATAGGCACGTAACGTATCGCGGCTGCCACCTTCTGACTGGCTCCGTTCGACCTCGACATATGCCGGACGTTCAGGGATACTGATGACATCTAAAACAATGCCGCGCGCTAATTTAGATATCCTCTCAAGACCGTCATAATTGAGTGTCTCTATATCATCCGTTGGACGGTTGTAGTCTTCGTGTCCGCCGGTGAAGAAGCTGAGTACTGGTACCTCTTTCGGGTAAAAGGCGGTCACGTCCGTTGGCAGATATGGATCGGTTTGTAACGTTAGATTGAAACCGATCGGAACATTCCGCTTTTCAATGAGTTTCGTCCATACAGATGACGAGCCGACACCTTGCAAAATGAGTTTGTTCTCACGGAGTCGTCCCACCATATCGAAATTAACGTACGCCACTACCTTATCCAAGGGAACGACTGGATGGTTAACAAAGTGGGTGGACCCGATGAGTCCAAGTTCCTCGCCCGACCAGAGCGCGAAGATAACGCCTCTGTTAAATTTTTCAGGGTACTCTTGGTATGCTTCACTGAGGGTCGCCGCCAATTCTAAAACGACAGCCGTGCCGGAAGCGTTATCATCTGCACCGTTGTGAATTTCTCCCTCCTCATCTTTCCGAGCCAATGAACCGATTTCACCATAGCCGATATGGTCATAATGCGCACCGACAACGATGTACTCGGTATCATCCGTTAACTCCGGTGGTGGGAGAAGCGCGATGACATTCTGATCGGTTTTCTTAACCTTCTCAACCGAAACGACGATTTTGATCTCGACATTGGGTAGCGGAAACTGTCCAAGGAAGTGTGGATTCTCCACATCAAGTCCCGACTGAACCTCTTTCAGATCCTTGCCAGAAGTCGTAAAGAGTGCATTCGCGACAGTATCACTAATTGACGCTGCGACAATGCCAGAATCTGCAAGGCTACTATCGAAGTCAAGGGGAATCAACTTACCTGCATTCGGGGAATTCGGACCGGCGACGACGAGAAACGCCTTTGCCCCGTGCTCCCGTGCCTGCATCGCCTTGTACCGGAGTCCCGCATACCGATTCAGTTGTTGGCGACGTTCCGGGTCAACCGCTTCGGGAACATAACGGAGGGCAACAACAATTTTATCCTTCACGTCTAACCCCGCATAAGCGTCATACCCTTCACCCAACTCGCCAGGGACGGTTAAGCCGTATCCAACGAAGACCACTTCACCTTCAACGACGCCGTTCCGCGAAAAGGAGAGCGGTTGAAAATCTTGTTCCACACTGAATTCCAATTCCTGTTCAGCACTATGCATCTGACGCTTGATATGGAACTTGTTTTCTTCCGATATGATCCGTCTGCCTGCGGTGAACTCAAATTCTTGCCCAAATCCTCGTAAATAACTCGCTTCGTCGTTGATAGGTTTGAGATTCAGGTCTTCAAATTGGGTGGCGATATGCTCCGCTGCGCGTTTCGCACCTTCCGAACCGGTCATCCTGCCTTCAAGCGCATCGCCAGCCAGAAATTCAATATGTTGACGAATACTCGTTTTTTTAGAGGGTTCGGAGTCAGAAACCGTTCGGACCGGATGTACAGGTGAATTGTGGCTCCTTGGTGCCGATGTAACTGCTTTCAATGCGGCTTCATGGTTCCAGTTGGCAAGATAGAGTTGCGAAACCTCTTGACTGTTCCGATTCGAGGTCCAGCACAAACGGTTGCCATCCGGTGAAAAAACAGGTAGCCCGTCAAATCCGTCGGTTGTGGTAACACGGACGGGTTCATGTCTGCCTCTTCCATCGACGAGATAGAGTTCAAAATTAGAGAATCCAAGCTTGTTGGAAGCAAAGATAACATAAGCACCACTCGGATGGAAGTAGGGTGCCCAAGACATGCTATCGAAATCAGTGAGTCGCCGTCTATTGGAACCATCTATCCGCATTGTGTAGATGTCGGCTTCGCTGCCGTCAGGTGTGAAGTGTCGCCAAACGATATGTTGTCCGTCGGGTGTAAAGAATGGACCCCCATCGTAGCCCGGAGAATCCGTTAGCTGAATTTGATCGGATCCGTCGGCGTTCATGATATAAATTTCGCCAAAATAGGCGGGATCGACTTCCAGCTGTTTCAGGTCCTTTGGGGAGAGTTGGCTTTTCGGATATGCGTTCCGTAGCGAACAGAAAACGATACGTTTGCCATCAGGCGAATATGCAGCTTCAGCATCATAGCCGGGTGTGTTTGTCAGTTGCTTGAGGTTACTCCCATCTCGGTTTGCCGAAAAGATGTCCATCTTTTCATCGTAATCCCAACTGTAGCGTCTTTCTTGCCCCGATGCCCGGAATTTCAGTTCCTCTTCCTGTTTCGCTTGCGCAAAAGCATCGTGGTGGGTCGACGCGTAAAGCACTTCATCGGTCCCTGGACGGAAGAAAGCACATGTTGTCTTTCCCACACCCGGTGAGACGCGGTGCGTATCGCCTGTGAGTAAGTCTAAAAGATAGATTTGATAGAACGGATTATCCGATTCGCGTTCACTTTGAAAGATGAGTGCGTTGCCGTCTTCGGAGAAATACCCCTCACCCGCACGCTTTCCATCATACGTGAGTTGTCGGATATTGCTGAGGAATTGGGACTCGTCAGCAGAATTAACCTCTGTGTCATTCGATGTAGTGTGCTGAGCCACGACATCGCCGGTTAGAAAAACAACAAAGAATATCGCGCACAGAAACCCCATCGCTTTGATGTAACACATCTCAATTCCTTCCAGTTTTTTTAATTAGGGCTTACGCCGGTCGCTTATTTTCGTGCAACCTCTGGTTTGTAGTAGCGCAATTCATTGCGCCATTTCATTGAGACTAATAAACGTTCGATAAATCGCACGACTACGAACGAAGTGATGCTATAGATATTGCGCTGATTTCTCTTTAAGAAACGCCAGTCCATCTATCGCCAGACGCTCCGCACTCGGTGCGATGTCGCGCCAGATACACGTCGCAGCAGCGATTTCCTTGACTGCCGGTGTAAATGATTCAATCACGAGCCATTTGTCATAGTTCACCTTAGCAAGCGCACTGAAAACACCGTCCCAATCTACAAGTCCTGTGCCGGGAGTGCCGCGGTCGTTTTCGCAGCAATGAACGTGATGCAAGAAATCGCCGGTCGCGATAATAGCATCCGCCTGATTTTTTTCCTCGATGTTCATGTGGAATGTGTCCAGATGTACCTTGAAGTAGGGACTCTCCACGGCTTCACAAAGTTTAACAGCGTCAGCTGCGATGTTAATGAAATAGGTTTCAAATCGGTTGAGCGGTTCACTGGCGAGTGTAACACCGTGTTTTCCAGCGAATTCGCAAACATCTTGCAAACCTTCAACACACCATTCCCACTCCTGTTCGTTTCTACCGCGTCCAACGAGTTTGCCGACAGCACTATACATCGGTCCAACGAGCGTGTCGGCACCCAATTCGGCAACAATTTCACAACACCGCTTGAGATAGGTTCTTCCATTCTCGCGAATCGCAGGGTCTTCATCGATTGGATTCCTGTCCCCTGCCATAATATTACACCCGATGGGGTCTAAGCCAGTATCCTTCAGTAATCCTTGCGTATAAGGGATATCCACTGTGTCTGGATCAAAGATGGGGATTTCAACACCATCAAACCCCATTTCGGCAACTTTAGGGATCAGATCTGCAGTTTCTCTGTCGAACTTATCCGCCCAGAGTAATAAATTTACACCAAACTTTGGCATTCTGTATTATTCTCCTTAGATAACTTGATAGCGTGTACTTATATGCGTACAATTTTTTGCAGTGTAGCAAAAATTGGAAAGCGTTTCAACTTTTTTATGGTGTTGAAAAGGTTTATTCAATTCTTGGCGATTGATTTTTAAAGATGGCATATCTATCAGGAACCACCTGATTTAAACAGATATTTCGGTGCCAACACCGTCAACGATACACCGCGGGCAACCAAAAGCAGGGTCAGCGCGCCCCATAGACCATGATTCCCAAATGGGATCAGCAGATAGACTGCGCTTAAATAGAGCAGTGTTGACACAATTACAGAGTTCCGTAAGGCTCTCGAAGCAGTCGCTCCGAGAAAAATGCCGTCCCAAATGTAAGCGGCGACATTAATTATAGGTGCGACGATTACCCAAATAAGATAAACTTTTGCCTGTTCGACCAGCGACCTCTGATTTGTAAAAACATATAGCAATTGCTCCCCAAAGAATACAAAAATTAGCATAATCACACCTGCGAACAGAAATGACCACAGAAAGATGAGGCGCGTCGTCCGTTTCAGACTTTGCAGGTCATGTGCGCCTTTGTATTTCCCGATCAAGCTTTCTGCGGCGAACGCAAGACCATCAATCGCAAACGACAGAATATAGATATACTGAAGCAAGATCGTGTTAATCGCAAGGAATGTATCACTCAAAGCCGCGGATTTCGCTGTGAAAAAGGCATGACTAAACACAAGACAACAGGTCCTGATGAAAATGTCGCCACTGATACTGAGGAACCGCTTTAACTTGGACAGTAACAGAACCTCCCTGATATTCCATCCCGTTAAAACACTTCGATAACGCACAAAAAAAAGCAGAACTGCCAAGAATAATCCGACATACTGAGCAATGACAGTTGCTAAAGCGACACCCTCTACCTTCATACCGAGTAGCCGTACAAATACCAGATTTAAGACGATATTGACGAGGTTCACCACAATCGTCAATAGCATTGGGTAATGTGCGTTCTGTAAACCTAAAAAGACACCATGTAGGGCGTGTAAGCACAATGTCGCGGGGGCAGCATAGATGCGGATGTGATAATAGGCACGAGCGAGATGCTCTATTTCAGGGCTGGTATCAATGAGTAGAAAACTAATATCGGCAAGCTGCCATTGGAAGATAAAAAGCAATAGGCTGCTCGTGATACCGATGCCTATTGCCCTCAAAAGTAAACGTCCACATTCTGGCGTGTCATTTTCCCCGAAGGCTTGCGCTGTCAACCCTGTCGTTGCCATTCGGAGAAACCCAAATCCCCAATAGATAAAACTAAAGATAACACCACCGATGCCAACTGCACCAAGGTAATGCTCGGATTCTAACCGACCCATTAAAGCAGTATCCACCGCGCCCAAAAGAGGGATGGAAAAATTGCTAATGATATTGGGAAGTGCCAGTCGATAGATCTGCTTGTTGATTTCTTGAGGGTTATACATAGAGAATTCCGTTCTATTTCTGTGCTGTAACTTACCATGAACTAATATGGAAAGCAAACGACATTTTGTAGGCGTGCGATTATGATATGAGTGTGCGCACATTGAGTTCTTTACGGACAATAAAAGTATTTCAAAAAATAAAGAAAAATTGTCTACAATACAACAGAGTAACAAATTCTGCCCTACGTGTGGCAGGATTTGTGTTGCTTTACACTTTTCTTTGTAATTTCACGAGAAATTGAGTATACTATTTAATAATGAAAGATTGGTGTTATGAGTTTGCTGCCAAATCAATCGGATTCTGCGTATCCCGACTGCCGCGCTCGGTGACATTGGCTATAGGTGGATGGTTGGGGGTCCTTGTTTTCTGGTTGGCACCACAGCAAAGGGAACTGGCATGTGACCACTTACGAGGCAGTCTGACACTCTCAGATGAACGCCAAGTCAAAGCCGTGGCAAAACAGTGCTTTGAAAACTTAGGCAAGACTGTAGTGGAGTTCATGCAGTTCCCACGCTTGGATAGACAGCAGATTCAACGATATGTCACTTTTGAAGGAATTGAGCATGTGCAGCAAGCCCTCGCCCTTGGGAAAGGGGCAATCATTCTAACGGGACACTTTGGAAATTGGGAACTTCTGGCTGCCAGCATTTCTGCTACAGTTGCTCCGCTCACACCCATCGTTCGTCAATTGCGTTCCCCCCGTTTAAACGCCTTAGTCTCCAGTTACCGTGAGAAAGCGGGGTATGCGACTATCGACAGAGATACTGGCGTGCGCGACGCACTTCGATGTCTCAAACGTAATGGACTGCTCGGTATTGTCGCTGATGTAGATACAACCGTGAACGGTGTTTTTGTCGATTTTTTCGGTAGGTATGCCTATACACCCTATAGTCCAGTTGCTATTGCGCTCAAAACAGGTGCGGCGATACTGCCAACGTTCATTATCCGTCAACCGGACGGTTCACACCACGCAATTATCGAACCACCGTTAGCGTTGAAACGGACACATGCGAAAGAGAAAGATCTTGTTGTCAACACCCAGAAATTCACAAAAATTATTGAATCATATATTCGACAATATCCGACGCAGTGGATTTGGATGCATCGTCGGTGGAAAACACAACCATAGTAGAATCGCCACGCTGTTGTATCTCTGTCTGTTACTCTGCGTAATTTGTTGTAAAAATACAGAGACACCCGTCGGCGCAACCGATGAACCCATAGAAACGGTTCCGACACAGAAAGTGGATGGGTTTTCTACACAACACACCGAAGCAGGCGTTATCAAATGGACGCTTGTCGGAGATACCTCAACGTTTCACGGAAGTTACATTGAGGTGCAAAATCCGACTGTTCAGATTTTTGAAGATGGTGTTGTTTCTATGACCTTGAACAGCCGAAAGGGTAAGCAGTTCCTCACTGGTAGTGAGAAGGACAACCTCCATCTCTCAGGGGATGTCGTCGGTGTCAGTATAAATGGCACTTTATATAGCGAAATCCTCCATTGGCAAAACCTGATGGGTAGATTGTACGCTCCCGATGAAGTCACACTCGTGCGTGGAGATTCCACGTGGGTTGGAATAGAAATGTACTCAAATCCGACGCTCAAAACCGTGAAAATGAAAAACAATCAATTCAAACTTCACTCAACAGATGAGAAAACACATGAATACCATCAAACCCCAACTGAACAAAAGTAATCACAAACATAGATTTCAGTTTCGTAAACTTTGCAATTTTTGTGTGTGCGCCGGTTTTCTAACGCTTTTTGTTTGCCTTGTCTCTGTAACTCTTGGGGCAGAGGAGGTAGAAACAGAAGAACGCCCCGCATCCACCGACACTGCAGAAATTCAAGCGACAGAGGACATTGTAGAACAGAATGACACTGCTGAAAATCCAGATGCTACACCAGAATTGACGAAAGAAATCATCACCGGCACATCGAAAAGGATGGAGAGTTATGAGCAGGAGGGGATAACGATTCTTATTGACGAAGCCAAGACGGTTCGACGTGACGAGCAAGGAATTGAAATCGGGTTCCTCAATGCAGATAAAATTACCCTCAAGCGCGACCTCGAAACTGGAACAACAAAAGAAATCGTTGCTGAGGGCAATGTAGAAATCCGAGATCAAGCTATCTTTGCTACCTGTGAGCATGCTATCATGGACAATCTGACAAGTACTATTATTCTTACGGATAATGTCGTGGTCTTACAAAACAAGGATCGGCTCGAAACAAAATTCTTCACCTTCAATCGGGTGACCGGAAAACAGACTGCTGAGGGTGATGTTAAATTTAAGGTTACCGTTACACAGGCGACACCGGTAGAGCCAGAGACGGATGAGAACGCAGAAAACGGTACAGACACTGCGGAAGAAGGAACTTCTTCAACTGCCCCTCAAGAGACAGAAGGTCAACCTCAAGAAGAAACAGACACTGAGACTGATAATACCGAGGGTGACATAGAAGAGAAATCTGATACAGGTGCTGAAAATGCTGGAGATGTAGAGCCGGAAGAAGAAAGTGATACAGACGCTGAAGATGCGGATCCGGAAGAAGAGGCTGATACAGATTAGCGATTAGCGGTTGGCAGTCAGCGGTCAGTTAAGAGGTTTCGTCTAAAAAAGGGTTCTCTTACGACCCCCTCAAAACCTGTAGTCCGTAACGAAGTGGAGGTGTTTTTGCTTGGGTGTTTCTTCAGATAGGTGAAATACACATAACAGTTCAAATCGCCTCGATTACTCCGCAAGATAAAATTAAAAATCCGCAAGGTAAAATTAAAAAATGGCAATAGAACTACAAGCACACAGACTCATAAAACGCTATACGCGGCGCGGTCCCATAGTCGTTAACGAGGTAAGCCTATCGGTACAGCAAGGCGAAATCGTCGGTTTGCTCGGTCCCAACGGTGCCGGAAAATCAACGACCTTTTACATGGTAGTAGGGCTGATTCGCCCGAATGCAGGCAGAATTACATACGCTGATAAGGACATTACCTTTTACCCGATGTATAAGCGTGCAAGGCTTGGCATCGGTTACCTTGCACAAGAAACATCGATTTTTCGTAAACTGACGGTTCAACAGAACATTGAGGCAATCCTTGAGGTACAAGGTGTGCCAAAATCAGAACGGGAACCTCGTATCCGTGAATTGACAGATGAACTCGGCATTTCAAATCTGTTACCACGTAAGGCATATACACTTTCAGGGGGTGAGTGTCGTCGAGCAGAGATAGCACGCGCCCTTGCGGCACAACCTAATTTCATTCTGCTTGATGAACCGCTCTCTGGAATAGATCCAATCGCTGTCGCTGATATCAAGCAACTCATCTCGCACTTGCGCGACCGCAATTTAGGCGTGCTCATTACGGATCATAATGCCGCCGAAACACTTGATATTGTTGACAGGGCATACATCATCGTTGATGGAAAAATTACGCTCGCTGGAACACCTACAGAACTTATCAACAGCGAGACAGCAAGAGACCTCTATTTTGGACACAATTTCTCCTATCGGGTGGAATAGCAATCAGCAATTAGCAATCAGCAATCAGAGAAAGGGTGTAATTTCATCAGAAACCTCTTTACTGACGGCTGACGGCTGACAGCCGATAGCTAATAAAACGAGGCTTGATGAAATGTACAAAGCGCAACTTACCCAAGCACCCCAATTAACACAGAGAACGTCCATTACACCAAGGTTGCAACAGGCACTTAAAGTGCTAAATATGCCCCTGCAGGAACTGACACAATTCATCGCCCAGGAACTCGAACAGAACCCTTTCTTAGAACTCGAAGAAGAGGACGAGACAGCACTCCCCGCCGAAGAAGGATCAGATCCAACACCTGAATGGAACGAACCGGCAGAAAACCCTGATCGGGAAGATAGTACTACCGATATTGATTGGGAGACAGCCTTTGAGGACCGCGTGTCCGTCAGTGAACGGCTAAATTCCAGACACTCGGATGCTGACGAACTACAATCAGATCTGGCACATGAACGCTCCCTACACGAGCATCTTGCTGAGCAATTGGCACTTGCACCATCCGAAATTATAGCCTCAGAAACAGAACTCACCATCGGTGAACAGATTCTCGGAAATCTTAACGATGATGGACAATTGGAACTTAAACTGTTTCAAATTCCGTGTGAATTTCTGCCAGAACTGGATGAAGAATACCTTTCAGTAGAACTGCACATTCTTATTCAGAAAAATTTACAATCAGCAACGGGTGATCCTAACGTTCAATTTTCAGAGTCTGCTACAATTGCTGTGAAAGATACAAGGTCTCCTGCTATGGAGAATGATAGAGAGGCTTCCAATCGCACATGGAAAATTAACGACACAGACAACAAAAAGACATATACTATACTATACGAATATATGCCATGCAGTCATACGACAGCACTTAATTTTTACCAACTTACGTTGGATGATATTGCCGAAACTGTTGGCTGTGATACATTGCTCGTTGAAACTGTACTCCGTAAGATACAAGATAATTTTGAGCCGCTTGGGATAGCACATCGAGATGTCCGAGAAGCATTGCTTATACAGATTCGCAATTATGAACCAGAAAGCGGAGTGGATGCAGAATACGACTCATGGATTACTGAGATGAACCGTGACGGAGAAAGTCGTTCAACATCGTCAGGAGAATGTAAAGCACTGCAGTATGCGGATTCTCGATATAGAAACGTGCCTGTGCAATGCCTTGCCCACGAAATCATCGAAAACCATTTCGACACTTTCCTGCATCAACAATGGGATTATATCGCGGAGGCACTGAAGGTTGACATCACAGCGATTCATACAGTCGTTAAGTGGATAGGAAGATTGTCCCCTCATCCAGGTCGTTACTTCGCAGATCCAGCGACTCGATCGCTCAGAAGATCCTCCTTCACAGAGATCATCACACCCGACGTGGAGATACAATACCTTAATGGAAAATATCAAGCCATCTCTGTAGACAATCATATACCACGCCTACAGATGAATCCTTACTATGTAAATCTGATACGAAATCACCAAGGCACCTTAGATTCTGAAGCAAAAGAATGGATAGAAAAACGGTATCGTGATGCAACCAATTTACTCAGTAGCCTCTCGCAGCGAGGCAGCACAATCGCCCGGGTCACCGAAGCAATCTTTGAAGTACAAACGGACTTTCTAACGCAGGGCGTTAAAAGTATTAAACCGCTGACCTTGAGAACAATAGCTGAAAAAATAGGCATTCACGAATCGACTGTCAGCCGCGTGACAAGCAATAAGTATGTGCAAACCCCACACGGCATGTATCCGCTTCGGTACTTCTTCAGTAATGAATTAGCGACCACACAAGGAGAAGGAGTTTCTGCCAAACAGGTGAAAAATCTTATACAGGAGATGGTTGATGCCGAGATTCCATCGAAACCTCTCAGCGACCAAGCGATCAGTAATTCCTTGAAAGCGAAGGGAATCTTGCTCGCGAGGCGAACCGTTCAGAAATATCGCGATGAATTGGGAATCCCGACATCACGTGAAAGGTCCGCTGTCCACGAAGGTTCTCGTGTCAATTAAGCTCAGATGCCAACAAAGAAAAACAGGAGATCGCAATGAAAGTAACGTATTCCGGACATAATATTAAAATAACTGATGATATTCACGCGTACATCCTCAAGCGTGCCGATAAAATCGAGGCACGTTTCGACGGGATGCAGGAACTAAATGTCGTTCTCAAAGCTGAGAAACATCAGTTTGATGCCGAGATGATAGTGACAGCACCACGCGTGTCATTCTATGCAAAAAGTGAGACGCATGAGGTTCTGTCCGCGTTGGACACAGTTACAGATAAAATAATCAGCCAGCTTCGACGTTATAAGGACCGCGTGAAAGATCGCCGAAATGTTGTGCCCCATCGGGAGGTCGTGGCACGACTCAATCCGGACGAAGTGGAATCATCACTCGAAGTTGAAGATATCGATACGCCTGTCGTCGTGCCAACACAGGATAAATTTGCATCTAAACCCCTGACGCTGGCGGAAGCTACAACGGAACTTCAAGCCTCGAATTCGGGATTTCTTCTGTTTTTAAATGCCGATACGCGGCAGGTAAACCTACTTTATGAAATGACAAAAGGGACATACGGATGGGTAGAACCCCTGTTTGCCTAAGGGTTATCGATTATCAGTTACAAGAGGAAACCGTTCTTGAACGAAAATCTCTTAACCGATAACTGACAACTGATAACTGACAACTAAAAATATGAGGAATGGTTATCGATTATCAGTTACGAGAGGAAACCGTTCTTGAACGAAAATCTCTTAACCGATAACTGACAACTGATAACTGACAACTAAAAATGACAAATCTTCCAAAAATCTATGCCCCTCAGGAAATTGAGGGGAAATGGTACGAACTTTGGCAGAAAAACGGCTACTTTCATGCGGAGGCAACCTCTGACAAACCGCCTTATGCGATTGTGATACCCCCACCGAATATCACAGGCAGTTTACACATAGGACACGCACTCGACAATACGCTCCAAGACTGCCTCATCCGATGGCGACGCATGCAAGGGTATAACGCACTCTGGATGCCCGGCACCGACCATGCCGGCATCGTCACCGAAATTATTATGGAGCGGAAGCTCGCTGAAGAGGGCATCAGCAGAACCGAACTTGGACGTGAAAAATTCATCGAACGTATGTGGCAGTGGAAAGATGAATCTG
Organism: Candidatus Poribacteria bacterium; assembly: GCA_965232545.1. Lineage (GTDB taxonomy): Bacteria > Poribacteria > WGA-4E > WGA-4E > WGA-3G > WGA-3G. The sequence continues at coordinate 2,538,296 of OZ246979.1, read as the reverse complement.
CTGGCTACATTGTGTCACAACTTCAGCAACTCGGATGCTCCTGTGATTGGGAGCGCGAGCGTTTTACACTCGATGAAGGTCTGTCGAAAGCTGTCCGCACCGCCTTTGTTAAACTCTACAATCAAGGACTCATCTATCACGATACCTACATGGGAAATTGGTGTCCATACTGCAACACTGGCATAAGTAACCTTGAAGTCGAACCTATCGAGATAGACGGAAACTTTTATCATATCCGCTACCCAATTAAGGACAGTGATGTCGTGCTCGAAATTGCCACGACGCGCCCAGAAACGATGTTAGGTGACACTGCTGTTGCTGTGCACCCTGAAGATGAGCGTTATCAACATTTGATAGGAAAAACAGCACTGCTACCGCTCTGCGACAGAGAAATCCCGATAATCGCTGATGTGCATGTGGATAGGGAATTCGGCACAGGTGCCTTGAAAGTCACACCCGCGCACGATACCAATGACTATGAAATCGGCAGAGGACACGACCTCGAACAACGGACGATTTTCACGCCGGATGGATACATAAACGAAAACGCACCCGATAATTACATCGGCTTGTCCCGATGGGACTGCCGCAAACGTGTCGTCGAAGATCTACAGGGTTTGGATTCTCTCGTCAAAATTGTCCCGCATCGACACGCCGTTGGACATCATGACCGATGTGGCACTGTTGTTGAACCTGCTATATTTCCACAATGGTTTATGAATGTTCAGCCACTCGCGCAGCGCGCCATAGAAGCAACCAAAAAAGGCGAAGTCAAGTTTATCCCAGAGCGGGAAACTTCTCGCTTTTATCATTGGATGGAAAACATTGAACCCTGGCCCATCTCACGTCAACGGTGGTGGGGACATCGGCTCCCAATATGGTACTGTAACGTGTGTGAAGCAGTCACTGCCGCTATGGAAACACCGCAGCAGTGCGAATGTGGTGCCTCCGATTTTCGGCAAGAGGAAGACGTTCTCGACACATGGTTCAGCTCTGGGTTATGGCCCTTCTCTACTATGGGGTGGCCAGAAAATACGGAAGAACTAAAGACTTTTTATCCGACCTCCGTCCTTGTAACCGGCTGGGACATCCTTTTCTTTTGGGTCGCAAGAATGATTATGCTCGGATTAGGGTGTATGGACGAAGTGCCATTCCGCACCGTTTACCTGCATGGACTTGTTGCCGATGAGAAGGGACAGAAAATGAGCAAATCGAAGGGAAACAGCATTGACCCGTTAGAGACAATTGACACCTACGGAACGGATGCCTTCCGCTTTGCTCTCGTCAATGCAAGCACTCCAAATCCTTACGTTCCCCTCCCAGAATCGCAGATTGAGGCAGGTAAGCGATTTGCTAACAAAATTTGGAATGCCGCCCGGTTTATTCTCATGAACTTAGAAAAACATCCGGTTCCGACAAGTCTGGATGCTACGGAAACTGCACAGGAAACGTTAGAAATCGCTTGGATACGGAGCCGTCTTAGCCACACAATCACAGCAACAACTCATGCCATCGAGAACTTCCGTTTCCATGAAGCGGCGCAAGTACTCTATGCCTTCCTTTGGCATGAATTCTGTGATTGGTACTTGGAATTTGCCAAACAGCGGGTCTCACAAAATGAACCAGAGGCACTTTGGGTAGCAGCGGATGTTTTGGAGCAGACAATGCGACTCCTCCATCCTTTGATGCCTTTCTTGACTGAAGAGATTTGGCAACAACTCCCACATGGGGGCGGCAGAAACGCATCCTCTGGAAAAAATTCGGTAACAGTTTCTTCATGGCCAGCGCCGATAGGTGAGAATCCGACTGCAGAAGCCACCATGGCAACACTCATGGAAGTCATCGAGAGTATCCGAAGCATTCGAGGTGAGTTGAATGTTCCCATCGGCGCGTCTGTAGAGGTTCATATCCAATCACCAGATGCTGAAGTGCGTGAACGACTTGAAGCGTACTTGGCACAGTACTTGCCAGCCTTCACACGCGTAGCAGGCATCACTATCGCCGAATCGCTGTCCAAACCCGGTGCTTCGGCAGAAGCTGTTATCGGTGAACTCGCTATCTACATTCCACTTGCCGATATAATCGATCTGGATGCCGAACATGCAAGGCTTAGCAAACGGCATCAACAGTTGGTTAAAGATGTCACGGCGGCACAGAAGACTTTGGATAATCCGAATTTCATTCAGCGTGCACCTGAAAAGGTCGTTGCACAAAAGCAGGCACAGCTTGAACGGATGCTAACAGAACAGGAAAAGTTAGCACGAAGCCTCGCAATGCTCACCGAATCAGAAAAAGAAGATTAAAATAGCAAGAAAACCGGAGCTCGTAATGAAATTAAGTTCTCCTTAAATGGCATAATTTTGCTTCGCAGCGAGAATGCTTTACATTTGGAGAGCGGATTCGAGAAAGGCACTTCAACGTCGAAACGCCCGTTGTTCCTCTGCAAGGAATAATTAAAAAAGGAATAATTAAAAAGTGGCGATTGAAAATAATGACAACTGCTTTGTGTGTGGGATGAAAAATCCATTCGGCTTTCAGGTGAAACCTGAAATTAAGAATGGAGGCGAATCTGTGTATATCGAATGTACACCCGCCGAACACTTGCAAGGTTGGGCAAACATTTTACACGGTGGTATCCTCAGCACCCTATTAGATGAAGCGATTACCTATGTTGGGATAGGTACCTTTGATCAACCCTCAGTAACAGCGCAACTTGAAGTTCGTTTCCGCAATCCAGCACCAACCGGTGTGAAACTCCATGTATGTGCGGAGCGTATTAAGGCTTCAAAAAGGTTAGTGGAGGCAAAAGCAGAAGTTACGCTCAGTGATGGCACCCTTATCGCTACTGGTACTGGTAAGGTAATGCCGGTCGCTGAGAGTTTCGCACCTAAGGCACCAACGTAGTAAGAGCCGAAAATTGAAAGAATATTTTTACTGGTAAGGTTTAAAATTTTGATAGCACTATATAATCAGGGCTTATGCAACATTGAGCCGGGACACATATCACAACACCCCAATTACTGCGGAGGCAGTTGGACTTAACCAAAAACCATCGTGAAATGAAATTAGGTTCTCCTTAAATGGTATAATTTGTCTTTGCTTTACATTTGGAACGGTGGCCAGATTCAATAATTTAAAAATGGAAAATCCAACACCTGCAGTGAATCCAGAGAAGCATTCAAGTTGGGATACGGATGTCCTGATCATCGGTAGCGGTGCTGCTGGGTTACGCGCTGCTCTCGCTGCGAGCGAGCACACGAATGTGACGTTAATCACCAAAACCACGCTGACAGAGAGCAATACACATTACGCGCAAGGTGGTATCGCAGTTGCTATGAACCTTGATGACACGATTGCCTTGCATATAAAGGATACCTGTGCAGCTGGCGTGGGACTCTGCGATGTCAAAGCCGTTGAGATGATGGTATCTGAAGGTATCCCACGTGTCGCTGAACTGCTTGATTGGGGGGCGAACTTTGATTGGGAAGGTACACTACCCCGCTTCACGCAAGAAGCCGCGCATAGCCGTCGTCGTATCGTCCACAAAGGCGACGCAACCGGTCGTGAAACAACGGATGTCCTTATTCAGCGCGTGCTTAACACTGGAAACATCCACGTCTTACAAAACACGTTTGCTATTGATCTCCTGACGGATGCAGAGAACCCCAAAGGGCATGAAGAAACCGTTACTTGCTACGGAGTTACCGCGGTTGTAGACGAACAAGTAGTTTATATTCGTGCCAGAGCCACGATTCTCGCGACTGGCGGTCTCGGACGCCTCTACCCTTGTACCTCCAACCCAAAGGTAGCAACCGGTGATGGATTTGCTGCGGCGTGGCGCGCTGGATGTGAAATGGTCGATATGGAATTCGTCCAGTTTCATCCAACAACGCTCTACTTGGATGGTGCACCTAACTTTTTAATTTCAGAAGCCGTTCGCGGTGAAGGCGGGAAACTCGTCAACATTCGTGGCGAACGTTTTATGGAGAAATACCACGAGAAAGGTGAGCTCGCACCGCGCGATGTTGTCAGTCGCGCTATTCAGATAGAGATGGAATTGACAGGGTTCCCGTGCGTTTATCTCGATATTACACATAAACCTGCCGAATTTATTCTTGAACGCTTCCCAACCATTTCCGATACCACAAAACGCTACGGATTAGACATCAGTATTGACTTAATTCCTGTCCGTCCCGGTGCCCACTTTATGATGGGTGGTATCCGCACGAACACCAACACAGAAACGAACCTCAAAGGGCTTTATGCATGCGGTGAAGTTGCCTGTACCGGCGTGCATGGTGCAAACCGATTGGCAAGCAATTCTCTGCTGGAATGTCTCGTCTATGGTGCTCGGGCTGGCACAAACGCAGCAACGTTTGCCGCGTTACAGCTCTCTCATCCACCGGATATGCTATCCGCTGGTAACATACTGACATCTCAAACACCATATATCGAGGTAGATTTAGTTGCTATAGAAGCGATACGGGACGCAATTCGGAAGACCCTCTGGGAAAATGTGAGTATTGAACGAAACGACGAGGGTTTGGAGCAAACCCTCGCCGAATTGCAAGATTTAACAACAGATTTAGGGGGCGTCCCAGCACCACCAGAATCAAGTGATATAGCGATAATTGAAACAATCAATATGCTCAATGTCGCCCTAATGATAACGCAATCAGCCCTTACACGAACCGAGAGTCGCGGCGCACACTACCGCGCTGATTTTCCAATGTCAGACGATACTGACTGGCACCGCCGTATCCTTATCATCCGCGATAACCCACCGGAAATGATCTCCTTGGAATAGCAGTTAGCCATCAGTTGTCAGTTAAGAAGTGTTTTTGCTTGGGGGTTTCTTTGAACTTCCCTCGTTTAACAAAAATCTCTTGTGATTGATAACTGATGGCTGACAACTATTTTCTTAAAACCCCTCTAATCGTTTTTGGACGATCCCTGTTGCCGAATTCACAGCGGGGGGCTCGTTGGCATTCTGATAAATTTCCACATAGTGATCGTAACTGTCGATAACCTTCTTGATATGAAGTCGTGTCTCTCGGATAGTGATTTTCTCAACAAATTCATCAATATCTGCGATGTCTTTAGATGCCACCCATCGTTTCATCCGTCCAGGACCGCCGTTATACGCGCCAGTCACCAGCATTGCGTCATCATTGAACAGTGAATTGAGATACCCGATATACTTTGTCCCCATCTGAATATTCACATCGGGCTGCTTGAGCATAGAGGTGCGGAAACGACGGATTTTGAGTTGCTGAGCGAGTTCCCTTCCAGTGGCTGGCATAATCTGCATCAATCCGATCGCCCCTGCCCAACTAACCGCTTCCGCGTTGTATCGACTTTCCTCTAAAATCATAGCGGCAATTAAGAAGGTGTCCACGTTGTACAGTTTTGCATATTTCTCAACCGCGCCAGCATAATAGCGAGGATAGAGTTTTCGATGGAGTTTCTCTAAATCTTCACGCGTCGCATTTGCGAAAGCGGGACTTTCAAGAGACTGTTCGGTCACCTTTCGGGCTTTATCGTACATCGCGAGTCCTTCGTAACAGGTGATTAAATCGTAAAAACATTCTCGTTCAGAGAGCGGGGTCGTGTTGATGTGGTCGTTTAATTGCGCGATCGCATCTTCATAGAGCCTGAGTTCCATCAACAGCAGCACCTGTGGCGGACACGCCTGCCGCGCCGGTAATTCTGCATCCTGAATGGCTTTCGGTTCCAACTCGGACGTAGCTACACCCAAAATCGCCTTTGCCCTTGCTGAGTAGTACCAGTACCGTGCCTCTGCGACTTCCTTGTACAATTTTCGTGCAAGCGCGGGCTTGTTTTGACGTTCACGTATCTTTGCCATCCAAAAGTGGGCACCCATCGCATAGCGATTTCCGGGGAAGTGCTCTTTCAAGCCTTTAAAAGCGTCGTAACTTTCCTCATAGCGGCGTTGATCAAAACGCCGCCAGCCAGTTCGCCACGCCGCAACATCGGCGTATGGACTTTTCGGTGCCACCTTGATTAAGCGTGAATACGCGTCAATTGCTAACTCCGATTTACCCTGTTTTTCGCGGAGTTGCGCGATATCATACAATGCATCGTCTACCAACTCGCTCCACGCGTAGGTCTTCACGAAACTCTCAAGTTTGCTGATGGCGGTTCTAATATGTCCTTTTCGACGATAGCATTGGGCTATCTGATAAGTCGCGCGTGTCAGATACTCGTTTTTATCGCCGAGTGCGATGACACCATTGAACTTCTTGATTGCTGTATTATACCATTTTCGACCCTGATAACTTTTACCAATGAGATAGAGGGCATGCGCACGTAGATTCAGATCCACAGTCTTAGGAATTAATTCCAAGTCCGCCACGGCGGTTCGCCACTGTTTATGAGAGAAAGATACCAACCCACAATTGAGTCGGTCTATTGGGGTGAGTTTTAGAGCTTTATTTGCTCTCGCAAGCCGCTTGAGTCGATTGAGTGCATCACGGGCAACGCTCTTTGAATGGTTTTCCGTGATGAGTTCGCGATAGGTGTTGAATGCCGTAGGAATGTCACCGAGTTCCTCATTACAGCGTGCCAAAGCAAAACTCACCTCTCTCGCATAGCGGGGTTGTTCAACGAGTTCAACCAATACAGACTTCGCTGAGGCGTACTGCTTTTTTTTCAGATGAAGTTGTGCTAAAGCCCACTTCGCCTCCACGAGATAAAAACTCGTAGGATAATCCTTGACGAGTTCGGCATACCATTTTATCGCTCGTGAGCTGTTATTCATGCCTTCGTAAAGTCGCGCTAAGCGATAGATAGCATAATCTGCTAACGGATAACTCACCGAAGCAACTCGTGCGTAATGCCCAATCGCCTTGGGACGGTTGCGAAGTTTTTCGTAGTTATAGCCGAGGACATGGTGGATCTCACGTTTCTTCGGCTCAGATAGGTCGGTTTGCAATAAAGCCTCGAGTTTCAGAGCTGCTTTTTTGCGGTTCCCTTTATCAATCAAGGTGAAGGCTTCGTGCCAGGCGGCACTATGTTCTTCATCACCTGAAGCTGGCACCCCGATAGCGAAGCATCCATAAGCCAACACGAGCAAACTTAAAAATAACTTTTGGATTATACTGGAATATATCGCAGTTCCCGAACCTGATTTATTGCTGGACGGAATTCGGTTTCTGCTAAAAAATATCATGTATTTCATTGCGCCCTTTTTTCGGTCCTCCTCATGTCAGTTACTGTGGATTCAATCGGAATAAGCATACATTATTTTATGATTTTCTTATCATCATCAACATATCATAATAGACATATAGAATTGTAACGTCTCTTAAGGACGAAAAGCAACAAAAAAATAAATTGGGGCATTCCGTCTCTGGAATTCCAGAAATCATCTAAAATACGGACTGGAGACCCCATCCTTTAGGTTGGGGAGGAAAGTCCGCCCTCTTGAAAAGGAGCAAAACGTTTCTTTTTCCTTGACGTTTAATCCGAAATTGTGGTATGATATTGATATCACACTGGCAGACATAACGAGCGTAATCGCAAGGTTACGTGTCTGCCTACCCACTCGTTAGGGGTTAAAAGTGTGATGTGTGAGCGTCGATGAAAAAGCGAAAGCGAAAACAAAAACGCACGCGCCGCGTATACAAGTATCAGCTGCGCGAACATCCGAAAAATGTGCGCTTGGGCAATATGCTTGACGACTTGGGTGACGTGCATAATCACTTCCTTGCCTTGGAAAAGCGGTATTATCGCCGCTACGGTCTGTATGCGGGACGGTATCGTTTGCAACCGCATTTGACGAAGTTGTTGAAACGCACGCACCCACACTGGGCTTGGATCCCTCGCGACACGCTTGATGAGGTGATTGCTCGTATCCATATCACTTATGATCGCTTTTTTGACGGTCTTGGTGGCCTGCCGAAGTTCAAACGCAAAGATCGCTACCGTTCTGCGAAGTTCCAATCGGCGTACCTTCTTGAGGAAGGGCGTGTCAGATTGTCTTTCAAAGCGTGGAATGATACCTCGGAATCCTTTAGGTTCCACAAGCGTTGGTTCTCGTTCCATCAGCACCGCGAGTGGAATGGAAATGTCCGGTATCTCCAAATCCTTCGCGACTCGGTTGGTACTTATTGGCTTTATGTCATCACAGACGACTCGACGACCGAACCCTATTCTGCTACAGGTGAGAGCGTAGGGATAGATTTCGGTCTGGATACCTATTTGACGCTCAGCACCGGTGAGAAGATAGACTCGCCACAATTCTTGAAACATTCCTTGAAAGAACTCCGAACCCTCAGTAAGGCACTCAGCCGTAAGGTCAAAGGTTCTCACAATTGGTGGCGATGTGTCCGTGAACTCGCACGGCTCTATAGGCACATCAGTAACCAACGCAGAGACTGGCACTACAAGCGTGCCACAGACCTGTGTGAAAGGTTTGATACCCTCGTCACCGAGACGCTGAACCTGGACGGTATGAAACGCTTGTGGGGACGGAAAGTCTCTGACCTCGCCTTTTACCAGTTTGTTGAGATTCTGAAGTTCAAATGTTTCAAACATAAGCGTGAGTTCCTACAAATCGGACAGTGGACACCGACAACGAAACCGTGTTCGGATTGTGGGCATCACAACGAAAATCTTTCTCTCTCTGATAGGCAGTGGACATGCCTCGACTGTGGTTCACACCACGATCGAGACATAAACGCTGCGATAAACATCTTGAGGGCTGCCTTGGGTCCCTCTGTGGAGCAGATGTAAGACGTTTTCTCGAAAACGCGAACTGCTACGAAGCACAAGCCCCTGCCTTTAGGCAGTGGGTGCCTTGACTTGCCAATTTCGGATACGTTACGCTATACTTAATAGGAAGTTAACCCGATACTTAATAGGAAGTTAACCCGCTGAAAGGAGATTTAGGAATGGAAATTGTAGCATTAGGGAAAACAGGTTTAGATGTTTCACGGCTTTCGATTGGAACCGGATCGAATGGCTGGAATGGTCGCTCAAACCAGACAGATTTAGGATTTGAAGCTTTACGTGATTTACTGTTATTTTCACACGAAAAAGGTGTAACGTTTTGGGATTCCGCAGACCAGTACGGAAGCCATCCACATGTCAAAGCAGCACTTCAAGAGGTGCCACGTGAGAGTGTCACTCTTACCACAAAGACAACCTCCCGCACGCGAGAATCTGTAGAAGCGGATGTGAAGCGATTTCTCAAAGAAATAGGCTCTGACTATGTAGACATCGTTCTACTCCATTGTCTCACGCAAGTAGACTGGCCAGAACGGTATCCAGATGCGATGGAAGGACTCGCGCGTTGCAAGGAACAAGGGTTGATTCGCGCACACGGTGTATCCTGTCACGATTACGGTGCCTTCCAAACATCAGCGATGACGGAATGGGTTGATGTTGTTCTTGCTCGGATTAATTATGCTGGCGTTAGCATGGACGCATCCCCTGCTGATGTTATACGCACAATGGAACAGATGGCATTCGCTGGAAAAGGCATCTATGGGATGAAAGTGCTCGGACAGGGAAAATTGGCAGAAAATGCGACAGGTCAACGCGAGGCAATCGAATTCGTAATGGGACTCCCGTGCGTACACGCAATGACTATTGGTATGACTTCGGAAAGCGAAGTGGAAGCGAACATCGCCGTCATTAATGAACTGTCGGAGAAAGGCATGTCCTTCCTCCGCAAGGTATAATTAAAAAATGGAAAAATATGAGATAGTTATTGGTTTAGAAATTCACGCCGAATTGTGTACAGACAGTAAACTTTTCTGTAACTGTGCCTATACCTTCGGAGCATCGGCGAACGACTGTACGTGTCCGATCTGTTTAGGGATGCCCGGAACATTACCGGTCATCAATAGGCGCGCTGTTGAATTTGCGGTTCGCGCCGGCTTGGCGATGGAATGTGAAATCACGCCCTCCAGTAAATTCGATCGGAAGAACTATTTCTATCCAGACCTGCCGAAGAACTACCAAATCTCACAATATGACATACCGTTGTGTCAAAACGGGCAAGTGACGTTTGAGTTTGAAGGTGAACGCCGTACTATCGCCCTTCGTAGAATTCATCTGGAAGAGGATGCAGGAAAATCCATTCACGCCGAAGTCACAGGTGATCCCACTCGAAGCTTCATGGATTTCAATCGTGCCGGTGTGCCACTCCTCGAAATTGTGAGCGAACCTGAATTGCACTCCCCTGCGGAAGCCATTGCCTATTGTCGCGCGGTTAAGGAAATTTTGGAATATATTGAAGTCAGCGACTGCAACATGGAAGAGGGGAGTCTGCGATGTGAACCGAACCTCTCCCTGCGCCCCAAAGGGAGTAAAGAATTGGGAACGCGCACTGAGATTAAAAACAAGAACTCGTTCCAAGAATTGATAGAGGCAATGGAATACGAGGTGAAACGGCAGGCACGGATTTTAGATGCCGGTGAAGAGGTTATCCAAGAAACACTTCTATTTGATGCCAGTACGGGAAAGACCGTCGCCATGCGAGGGAAAGAAGAAGCCGACGACTATCGCTATTTCCCTGAACCAGATCTCGTTCATGTCCAAATAAGTGACGAATGGGTTGAGAAGGTTCAGCCGAGGCTTCCCGAACTCCCTGCTGTCCGTCGGAAACGGTTCATTACAGATTACGACATCTCTCCCGAAAACGCAGAATTCCTGACCAGCACCCGAACTCTCGCTGAATTTTTCGATGAAGCCGCTCGACTCAGTGGTAAACCCACCGCCTGTGCAAATTGGATCATAGGAGACCTGACGCGGCTCTTAAACACAGCCGAAATTGAGATCCAAGACGCGAAGATCACGCCAGCACACCTCAATGAACTCATCCAGTTAATCGAGGATTCGACCATCAGCGGTAAAATTGCGAAATCTGTGCTTGACGATGCCTTTGAAACGGGCAAAATGCCGAAACAGATTGTCGATGAAAAGGGATTGGCGCAGATTACAGACACTTCAGAGATAGAATCTATCGTCTTACAGGTCGTGGAGGAAAATCCCGGTCCCGCACAAGATTACCGTGATGGCACGAAGAAAGCGATCGGATTTCTTGTAGGGCAAGTGATGCGTGCGACTCGCGGTAAGGCGAATCCGCAACTCGTAAATCAGATTCTGACGCGGGTGCTGTCGACAGATTGAGGCTTTCCAATGGATATAACCCAGTTAGGTAGCACGCTATCCAGAGGGTTTTTCCTCAACTCTTCACTACATTTAGGCAAAACCCTTAATCTTTTAAAAACGTGAGTTTGAAAAAAGTTGAGTCATTAGAAAAGCATAGGTAAATCCGTGCTCCGCTGAAGTTCATCGAAGTTCAGCGAGGGTTTGTTCTCCGACAGCTGATACGCGATCAAAGCAGAGAAGACATTGACTTGAAAGTTTTCAAAACTTCTATGGCGTGAGTGTTCGAGCTGCATTTGGGTTTTCAGCACCCCGATCACCGATTCAATGAGCATCCGCTTTTTCAGCAGCACCTCATCGGAAACAGATACTTCCAAAGGTTTCATGTTCTTTCGGACTTTGTAAACCAAGTTTATCCCTTGCTTGCCGAGTTTCTCGCGTAGGGCTTTAGAGATGTATCCTCTATCTCCATAGAGGCTTCCGTGAAGATGTCCCTCGGAGACCGTCGAAAGCGGTTTGCGGTCATCGGTATTGCCGGGAGTCAACGCAACGTCTAAAAGTTCGCCGGTGTCATTGATAATCAGGTGAAGTTTGAATCCATAAAACCATCCCATAGAGGTCTTCGAGCCTCCCGCGCGCCCTGCGAAGACCTTGTGCGATGAAATCCGCCTGTTATCGCAAACCCGTAGTCGAGTTGAATCCACGAAGGACACACCGCTACAGTCTCCGAGGGTCGTGGTAAGATAAAGCCCCAAAAGTGCCAAGACTTCTTTTTTCAACTGCACGAAACGAGAATAACTCACGAGGTTCGGAAACTCGGTGCTCCAATAGACGCAGACATGTTTGAGATAAAAGTGCTTAAACGTCCGATAGTTGCTTTGATGGAAGGCAATCAGGAGCGTCATCACCTCGCTCGGATGCAACTGTCTCGGTCGCCCGCGTGTTTCGAGGGGTGTCGTCTCAGGGAGGCACTGTGTTGACACCCATTTCTCATACGCAAGAAAAAAGTCGTCTATTTCGCAGAAAAGTGTTAGGATATTCATCGGAGAACTCCTTTTGGTCGAAGAAATGAATGGTTATCACTTCATTCTACCAAAGGGGTTCTCTTTATACAAAAACTCTTCAATTATTTATCAAACTCACGTTTTAAAAGGATTTTATTATGAAATTATCGGAAAACCAAGAACTCGTTCAGAAACTTAAGCAAATTCTAGACGATTATCCAGGGGTAGAATATGCCGAACGGAGGTCAGCGCGCTTGGATGATGCCTTGATAGTAAAAGTATCCCCTGATGTGAAATGTGGTATAAATTCTGCTGATAATATTGCTAAAAAATTAAGCGAATCTACTGAAGATACTTATAAAGTTCAATCAACTGGAGATTCTGATGGGTCTACATTGGACGCTTTGAGAAGTTTCAAGCTATCTCTATCAAAACCTCATAGAAATGTCAGAATAACCTACCCTGATAGTAAGGATGGCACATTAGAAGTTGACGTTATACAAAGTGTGGGAGGGTCTATTAATCTAGAGGATCCACAACTATGGCATTTTGCCGAAGGCAATAAATTGGAAATCCGTCTTAACACCTTTGCAAATCCCAACTACCGCAAATTTTTACGGACAGACGTTGTTCCGCTTGTCCGAAATTCTAACGAGTCCTCAGGTGATAATTATTCTTCAAACTCCGAACTCGAGAAGATAATAGACGATAACACAGACTCCCGTGACTAACCAATGGAACTTGCCAGATGCAGTTAACAAGATACATGAATTTGAAAAAGTATAAGGATTTGCTATCCACACGGACATTATTTTTCCCTCGCTATGATAATTTAGGAGATCCGTATGAGGGTTGCTTAGGTCATATACCCACAGATAAATTAATAGAGAAGCAGACAGAAAGGTTGAAAAGAATAGGGGCCATGCCACAACAACCGAAAACCTTAGCAAGGGAGTTCTTAGAGACTTTTGAACCGTTGCTTTACCATAACTTCTTACGGGATTTTACTTTTGTGAGTTGTTGGCATCAAAGTGAGGTGGAATCAATGCCTATGTGGAAAATGTACGCGGAAAAAGGCATAATGATTAAATCTGACTTATCATCATTGAAAAACAATTTACGGATCAATGCTGAAGGGGCCCAGCACTCCAATGTATTTCAGGAGAACAATGGCATTGATCCATCTGATGGTTATGGAATTTTCATTGAAATAGATAATGTTAAATATATTTCACTCGGAAATTATATAGAGCCAGTCGGTTCAGATCGTTATTTCCACAAACAGTTAGAATATGCGGACGAGAGAGAATTGCGGGTTGTGCTTCAACTACACTTAGGATTGCAGCAAAGATTTAACTTACCCTATATTTTTGACCATGCTAATTTTTCTCCTCAAGGTATGACAGACGTAGAAAATCTAATTCTCCAGATTTGGAAAAATATTAAGTTATCGTATGAGAAACATGCCTCAATATTGAATACAGATTTGTCTGGAGGTGGAGTGCGTTGTCCTGTGGATATTAATTCTTTGATTAAGGAAGTCGTTGTAAGCCCATTTAATAATACGGATTCTGAGGTATTAGAAGTTAAATCCTTAAATCGTGAATTTGGTATAGAAGCAGAAGTTAAAAAGTCGGTAATCGAAATCGAACCAGCTGTCACAAAATTTAGTGCAGGTCTGTCGAAGGAAGTGACAATAGAGCTTGAACTCTAAAGTTTTGATACATTAGAGTCATTCAATTCTCTATAGGTCCTATTGTGGGAAAAATAAGCCCCGAGAGCCAAACGGTGCGCAGACCAACTGGAGAGCCTTCAATGGATATAGCCGAGTTAAAAGATAAGTTATCTGAGATTAACCAGATGGGTTATGTCGTTTCATTGCGAAGAGGGAACACTGGCATCGGCTATACGCTGGAAACTTTGCTTGGAGTGGAGGAAAATAACCTTAAGACTCCTGACTTGCGGGATATAGAAGTGAAGGGCAGGCGAATTAAGTCTACCAGTCCGTTGACTATGTTCACCTTCAATGATAGCGTTTGGAAAATAGAACAGGAGGAATTGATTAAACAGTACGGTTATTTGGATACACAGGGGCGATGGGCATTATACACCACTGCTAAGAATAAACCTAATAATCGAGGATTTTACATCAAAGTTGAGCAAGATTCTGTTAAATTTTGTAACAGAGACGGTCTGTGTGTTGCTGAATGGCAATTGGAATATTTGATTGAAACTTTGAAAAAAAAATTGTCGAATGTGCTGTTGGTTGATGCAGAGAGTCGTAAATCAGGCGGAAAGGAAGAATTTTGGTATCAAGAGGCGTATTTACTAACCGATCTAAACGTGGATAAATTCTTAGAACTTATTAAGGACGGTACTATAGTCATTGACCTAAGAATGCATATAGAAAATGGACGCGTTAGAAATCATGGAACTGCTTTTAGACTTCGTCGACAATACTGGGGTTCATGTTATAATAATACGGAAAGACTGTTATGAGTACATTGAATTTGAAATACAAAGATGAATCATGGGATTTCCGAGAGTCTGATACTAAAGAGTACACCCACTGTTTCCATACGTACCCGGCAATGATGATCCCGCAGATCGCACGGAAACTGTTTAAGGAGTACGGCATAGAAGGTGGATGGCTTTTAGACCCTTACTGTGGCACTGGGACCTCTCTGGTTGAGGCATCGCTATTCGGCATGCATAGTGTTGGCTGCGACATTAACCCCCTCGTGCGCCTTATAGCAACTGCGAAATCAACCCCGATCTGTCTATCTACCTTAGATGAGACGCTAAACAGGTTGAACGATCACCTTTTTCAGGTTGATTTTGGAATAGATAAGATACCTGACGCGCCGATCCCTGACATCCTCAATCTGACATATTGGTTCTCTGAAGAAGTCATCAAATCTCTCGCTTACTTGCGACATTGTATTAACGAGGTGGAAGACGAAGCGTCCCGAAACTTTATACTGGTCGCTTTTTCAGAAACCGTTCGAGAGGTCTCCTATACACGGAATGGGGAGTTTAAATTATACCGTATGTCAGCGAAGAAACTTGAAAATTTCGACCCAGATGTCTTCGGTATTTTTAGTAAGAAACTCAGCAGAAATCGGCATGGCTTGGCAGCGTTTCTTGAAAAACGGAAGAATGTTGAAGCATCGGTATCCAGTGCGAATACAGTGTATGGTGAACTCCCGATGCCTCGACCGCTCGGTGGTTATGACTTAGTGATTACATCGCCTCCCTACGGAGACTCGCAGACAACAGTGGCGTATGGGCAATTCTCGCGACTCGCAGCAGAATGGATAGGTTTGCCGAATGCTCGTAAAATTGACAAACTCGCAATGGGCGGGCAGCATACAAAAGAAATATTAAGGGATTCACCGGTAAAAGAGGCTATTGCAGAAATTGTATCTGTTGATGAGAAGCGTGGGTGGGAGGTATCGGCATTTTACGTAGACCTTGGACGTAGCATTAATTCAGTAGCACAAGTTCTTTCACCGACTGCTACAATTTGTTATGTTGTCGGAAATCGACGAGTCAAAGGAGTTATGTTGCCGACAGACGCATTTATTGTCTCTGCTTTCCGTCAGCATGGATTTATCCATAAGGAAACAATCGTCAGGAATATACCAAACAAAAGGATGCCAAAGAAAAACAGTCCCACCAACGTTGCAGGCAAGACCTCTACAACAATGCACGAAGAAAACATCGTCATTTGTCAGAGGACAACGCAGAATCACATTTGAACCGACCAAAAACCCGATTTTGACAACGGAAAAATCGGCGCGAAAACCCAACCGTTAAAAAAATGTCTGTAGGACAAATTACCCTCACATCCCTAACAAAGCAGTTCGGTGATACAGTCGCAGTTGACGATGTGTCTTTACAGATAGAAGGCGGTGAATTCTTTTCACTGCTCGGACCGAGCGGGTGTGGAAAAACGACAACACTCCGTATCATCGGAGGGTTTGAATATCCTACTGCCGGCGAGGTATCCATCAACGGCAAACTGATGGCAGAAATGCCACCGTATCGCCGTCCCGTCAACACTGTCTTCCAAAATTACGCCTTATTCCCTCATAAAACCGTTGCACAGAATATCGCATTTGGGCTACAGATGAAGAAAGCGACCAAAGCAGAAATCTCTGACGCTGTTGAACGCTCATTAGATTTAATTCAGCTACCGGGTTACAACGACCGGAAACCGAGTGAACTCTCCGGTGGTGAGAGACAACGTGTAGCGCTTGCGCGTGCCTTAATCAACGAACCTACCATTCTGCTATTAGATGAACCGCTCTCAGCACTCGATCTGAAACTCCGCAAACAGATGCAATTGGAGCTAAAAGCGTTACAGCGCAAAGTCGGTATCACGTTCGTCTACGTCACACATGACCAAGGGGAAGCGTTGGCACTGTCCGACCGGATTGCCGTAATGAACGATGGTGAAATCCTCCAGGTCGGGACACCCTCTGAAATCTACGATTTGCCGCAGAGTCGCTTTGTCGCAGACTTTATCGGCACCTCAAACTTTCTTGAGGGAACGCTTATTGGTGAAAATGAAATTGCACTAACAACAGACCCTCCGCTCAAAATTGTCAGCACCCCGAATGACAATATGCCCTTGAATACGCCTGTCACCGTTGCAGTTCGTCCTGAACGTATTGATTTACGGATGACCCCTGCCTCTGATGATATGAACTACCTATGCGGTGTGATTCAGGACGAAAGTTATCTTGGCACAACGCTTCAATACACCGTGCAAACCGATTACGCAACGCCACTCATTGTTCATCAACAGAATACTGGTGGGACAGACGGGCATCGCTTCCAACGCGGCGATACAGTCTATCTGCAGTGGACTCCTGAAAATGCAATCGTTTTGAAAAGCGACAAAGACTAATCGCCAGACAACGGCAGTCTGACTTTCCCATTGTTACGTTGCTGCGAGGTTAAGAAGCCGATGATAATCTGGACGACCTTATATCCCTCAGTCCCAGGCGAGACGGGTTCTCCACCCTCTGTGATAAGACCTACCAACTCTCGGGGACCCGCAGGAATACCGGTAATGTCCCACGTTGGTGCCTCAATCGTCTCAACAACATCGTCCTGATGGAGTGTTGCTCCCTTGTCACTGATGAGAATGTAACCGTTGGTGCCAACAATCTCCACGCGGAATCCGGAGAGAGTTGTCTTTGGACCGCCAGCATAGTAGCCACGCACACCATTTGCGAAGTGGATATATCCGTGCGCCGATGGTTCTGTTGCAGGGTCATGTCCGCCATCACCTTTATACTCGTTATAGTCTTCATAGCCTTCTTCTAATTCGGCAGAGACCCACTCTGGATCTGAATCCGCGAAATAGCAGATAGCATCGACAAGGTGTGTTCCGTTGCGGAAGAGCATCGCGCGACCCCCACTCAGGGTGCCGATGACATACTGGACATCTCCAATGCGTCCACCACCGACGACAACATCTTTGGTATGCCGCCACAAAGGCTGCCACCGACGGGTGTGGTCAATCGAGAGAATCGTACCGTTCCGGTCCGTTGCTTCCAGCATCCTGTCTGCGTCTGCAACGCTGGTCGCCATCGGTTTTTCACAGAAGATACCCTTTACACCAGCGTTCGCCGCGTCAACAACAAGGTTGGCGTGCCGATGGTCGGATGTCGCGACCGTTACGATGTCCAAATTCTCGGCAGCAAGCATCTCTTGATGGTTTGTATACAAGGCGATGTTGTCCCAGGTGTCCTGATATTTTTCCTTGAATGCATCCAATGTGCTTTGAACAAAATCGCAGCCGGCGACTAATTCGACGTTCGGCAAATCTACTAATCCCGATACGTGAGTCGTACCAATACCGCTACAACCGATAACACCTACGCGTAATTTTGCCATTTCCATATCCTCCGCTATTCTGTTGCTCTGAACTACGAGAAACCGAAAACGAGATGATTATGAGAGAACCGTTTTGTCACGGAAACGATTATATACCGTGCCGAATTAGAAGTCAAATATTTTGTAGGGTTGACCTTAATATCCGTCGGTATACCAAAAGATATGATGCGAGCGAATACCCTGTGCCAGAGGTGCTGGTTGATTATGTAACAGATTCGGAATCGAATTGAATGCCGGTGATGCCATCTTCTCCGAAAGCACGGCCGGTTGGATGATACGATACATCGCACTCCCTTGTTCCTCAATTACTGGAGCATTGAACCCATCTGCAATAGGCGCAGGGTAGATAACTTCAAGTGATTCTGTATCCATCTGTGCGATAACACAAGAGAGCATACCGTCAAAAAGGTGTTTGCCATTTTCTTCTTCCAAGGCTCCCTCTGAAGCGATGAACTCTTTAACGCTGAGCCCATCTTCGCGTCGGGTAACGGAGACGTAGCCTTCAATGTTGCCATCCCGTTCGGCAACATATATGTTTGGGGACTCGGTGCGCACCCACTGCGTCCAGTACCCTATTTCATCCCTGACAACAGTGCCGTTAAATTTTCGCGCATACCCGTCATAGAGATCAGCGATCCGTTTAACTTCGACTGCATCATCAAAATTCGCTGGTCGGACTTCCCACTCCGACTGTTTGTCAGCCGTGAAGGATTGTCTCGCATAGTAGCGCGGCACCTTTTCCCACCCTTCAATCGAATAGATACGTTGACTTCCAAAAAGCACAGAGACAACAATGTCGCGGGACTCCATGAACCCGATAGAATCCTTGAGAAGTTGTGTAGCGATGCCACGTCGGCGATATTCTGGACTTGTACTGACTTCCCCTATGCCACCGACGGTTATGGGTTCACCGTGCAAAAATATCTTTCGGATGAAGACGCGCACTGTGCTGACAATAGTGCCTTTATCAACAGCAATACGGATACCTTCCGCATC
Organism: Candidatus Poribacteria bacterium; assembly: GCA_965232545.1. Taxonomy (GTDB): domain Bacteria; phylum Poribacteria; class WGA-4E; order WGA-4E; family WGA-3G; genus WGA-3G. Next base: position 2,519,247 of record OZ246979.1, on the reverse strand, counting down.
TCGCCACGGATCGTTATGCCAATGATTGGAAAAATATTGGCGGCCACCTGTAAAGACGGACGTGACATGGTCCAGCCACGTTTCTAATTCTTCTGGACGAAGTGCTCGAAATTCCATTTTTAATTATACCTTGCGGAGGGACCCCCGGTGTTAAGACTATTGTGTATGTTCCTTGGATCCGCCTGCGCCGATGTTGCAGGCTACGATTCTGGTTTTATCCATTTAAAATTTTATCGTGAGTTCTCCGAGGAACTGACGCGCCTCGTTACGACTCCCAAACACTTCATAGAGGTCGCCGGAGACATCGTAAAACCTTCGGATAAAATTGCGACTTGTTTCCGCTGGATTCAGATCCGCATAACGAAGCCACAAATTCGTCCGAGACCAAATATCCCAATTCAGCTCAATAACCGTGGAACTCGCATCGCCGGTATCCACTCTGTGCTGTTTGTTGAGGTCTGGAAAGAGCGCGTCCTGCGTCAAATCAGACGTGCCATCGACACGCCCAATGGATAGGTTCAACTCTTTATATCGATACGGATTCGGATTCGTGATGAATTTTAGATTCGCAGCGAACGCATTCTCTAACGCTTGTGTCTCAAAATCGTAGCTATCCTCTACTTTCGCAGGCGTAACATAGCGTTCATCCTGCTCGCCATACGTCAACTCATCAAGGAATGTCAAGTGCCACCGTTCAGAAAGACTATAGGTCCACCCAAACATATTTTTCAGTTCCAGTTGGTTGAGTTCATCTTGAACATCGGTTGAAAAGTCGATATCCTCATAATCTTCCAAGTAGTTATTGCGGAGATTGGCGGCGCGAACGCTGTAAAAACCGTTCATGTGCGAAGGTTTCACGGTAAAACCGCTGACAGAATATTGCGCGATGGTGAAGTCGCTATCATCCCGTAGATAGAGATAGCCAGCAGCGTCCAGATCCAAGAAACTCTGATCGTGTTTTTCCTCGTTGAGTTGATCGGTCTCATAAACGATGCGTCCGAGATACCGTCCATTGAGATCGAACTTCTGGATACGTGAAATGATGTTATGAAAAAGCGTCAGACGAATGTCTTTGCGTTTAAGCTCTTCAGCGAGTTCCTCTTTGGCTTCCGCATCGGTTTCATCGGCATAGTATCGACTGTATTCTGCTTCCTCCAGTAACCGAACGCGTCGATTCAAGGCGGCATTATCGGCAGCTGTGGCGGGACTCTGCGCAAATGGACCGTATCGTGGACGCGTTGCATTCGTGATAGTATCAGCAAGTTCTGCTTGACCTGGAGTAATCTCCGTAAGTTGCGTTAATGTAGGTGAAAGTGCAATAACTTCCGGGAGCCCACCGACTTTCCTACGGAACCGACTCGCATCTTTAACGAGTACCTCACCGGTCGGAAGGGCGACAAGTGCCATCGGTTTCATAAATTCACCATTGCCGCGTCCTTTTCTCCCAAAACTACCGAGCGGCTTCCCCGCCGCATCAAACTTCACAATGCGGTGGTTCCCAGTGTCCGCAATAAGTACATTTCCCCGCGCATCAATTGCGATGTCCGAGGCATCCATATCAAACTCTCCTTCGCCTGCCCCGTATCTCCCGAAAGTGAATAATGCCTCTCCATCGGTACTGAACTTATGAACGCGTCCAAGTTCGGCATCTAAAACATAGAGTTCATTTTTGGGGTTGAGCGCGACGCGAAGAGCTCTATCATGTCCTTTCGGCTGTATGGCGAAAGCGGTTTTCCCTTGCTCGTCGATGATGAGGTTCGCTGGTAAAACGACTTTGGGAAGAACATCCACGGGATCGACAAAGTAGGTGTCTAACAATTCACCTGTTCCACTGAATTTGTGGACACATGGTGTGAACATATAAACTTTTGGAGTGCCTGCTTCAGTGCCTGTCTCTGCAATATGCTGAATAGTTACGTCGGCGACATAGATATTCCCGAAACCATCTACAGCAAGATGTCCGGGTTTCCGCAGGACATTGTCTGGAGATTCCGGTGCTTCTGGGATTTGAAACAGAAATTCCCCTGTCCCTGATAATTTTTGAATAAGCCGATTTCCGGTGTCGCTGACATAGATATTTTGCTTATCAAAGGCGAGGTGGATATCCTTGCCAAACCGCCCTTGGGTTGAACCTTTACCTGCGAATTCACGCTCTAATTGGATAAAATCTACTGGGAAGGCCGGGGTTAACCCGATGCATAGTGAACAGAGGACGGACAGAAGGGGTAGGATGACGATATATCTTTTCATAATTTCTTAAGTAAGAGAACTTTAACTTTAATCTGCCAATTGAAGGGTTGTGTTTTTATCTAACTTCGGTGTCAAAACCCAATCCTTTAGGTTTGGGATGTAGACACCGCCCTCTTGGAAAGGACCCAAACGTTCATTTTTCCCTTGACATCCAGTCTAAAATGTGGTTTAATATGAGGGTATTCGGCATTGGTTGTGAGTTGTTGCACTGGTATATTGCTTGATATTCAGACAACTACGTAAAAGCCTCATACACCTCATAAATATCTAAAATATGCTTGACATGTGTTCGGGAAATCCAAGTCATGTTGTATCCCACGAGAATGTAAAAGGTTAATAGCCTTTCATAACACATCAAAATGTTCGTAAGGCACTTCGGTGCGGGGTCGGGATAGTGTCCCTTGTGCTTAGGCATAATAAGACTTTCGTTTTTTCGGAGCGTAAGGTATCCTGCAACCTACAGGTTGCATGGATTACCTTTTCGACTCCGATCCGACATTCTCAAAACAAAAGCAATGTCGTTTGAGGTCCACGAATGCTTCTGTAAAGAAAAACAACTTTGCAGAGGTTTCCCAAGTCTTTAGGCTTGGGTCTATCACTTAATAATACGCGGTATCCACCTATAATGTCAAGGTAAAACGGTCTGTGCCCAATCCTGCAAATCCTCTAATCCTGTAAATCCTGATTCAGACAGTGAACCTCCAGACGCTGATCGCTGACGGCTGACCCCTGATCGCCAAAGACCTAATCCGGTAAGATCCGATATCCCGTGCTAATCCCCGTAATCATCCCAATAATTGCCCAGAGTCCAGCACACGTCATCTCTCCAAGAACCAGCCCGAGGAAGATAGGTCTCGCACTCCGATACGCCTTCAACCCGCCATATTTCACAATGCTAAACTTCAGACCCCAGCCCAAAAATATAGAAAACCACAGTTTAAACGTTGCCCATGAACTCAGCATCGTATAACCGAGAGGATGCAGGGGCCACCAGATGAAAGTCTGACGCATCCACATCAACCAGATTGTGAACCCGCTTCCGAAGAACATAAAGCCGGTATTCGTCCAATTCGTACTTGTTTTCGGGCTTACGAGCAGTCCCTCAAGCTGCCGCATAAACCAACTACCACCCGTGTAAGGGGCGCCGTGTGCATAACTAACCTTAATCGCAGAGTAATAGGAAACACCAAGTCCTATGACCATTGCAACCGCCATCGCAATAAGCAGTTGCCGTCGTTTAACGCGGGCATCATCTGCGGCTTTCAATCCGTTCATGATGTTTGGCATCATAAATTCACGGAGATCCAACGTGAGGCATACCGGATGCATCATTATCGAAGTCAATGTGGAAGGGTGGATTTTTGAGGTACCCAGTGTCGTTAGAAAGAAACTCTGCGGTGAAAACGATGGATTGATGAACGGAATGCCGCCGTTAATCACCTGCCACGTCAGTAAGACATACATCGCCAGTAGGAATAGCACGAAACCGAAAGCAAATAGAAGGGACATCCCCATCAAATGATTGAAAAACGCAAGCACACAGATACCACCGAGGAGTCCAAAAATCGTAACACCATGTGGCAAGGCTTCGTCGGAAGGTTGAAACTGCAACATGCTTTTAATGTGGTGTCTCGCTTTCCAGAGCGCGATGGCGACAAACGTCAGGCATGCACCGGCTTCCTGTGCTGCGCTGAATGATTTGCCCGTCCACTGTACACCTGGTCCCGAAGTGAGTTGGAAACCGAGTATTACACCCAACAGGCACTGGAGTTTGTAGAACACGAAGAAAAACCAGATGCTAAACGAAACCTCCAAAGTGAGCAGATAACTAAAACCCACCATAGACCAGAAAATGACGATCTGAAATGGACGAAGGGCCGTCCACGGCTTTTCAGAGAGGTACGCGTTCAGCCAAAAATCGCGTGGAACATGCGGCATGGACGGAAAGAACGTATGGAGACCATTCATCGTATGCAGGAAGACTGGGAAGGCAAACCCGAACCAAAGCGCGCTGTTCTTAAAAAGCGGCCCGAGACTACCTCTACCTTGTGCTGACATTTCTACTGGTAACTTAACAAGCGGAAAGGCACAGCGTTCGTACTCCACCCACTGCTTACGCAGTAGTACCGATAGACAGATCATCACGAAATAGACGACGAGGACGTATGCACTCCACGTTAAGATAGGAACTATCCACGGTCCCCACGGCACCGATTCCCCAGCGAATAAGCCTTCAAAGAAAGACTGCGCTGCAGTGTGATCACGAACCACGCGCCATTCCGGGATATAGTGGTGGAATAACGATTCCCAGTCGTTTTCCGGGGTGGCGAGGTACTGATACGCCACCATCGGACTGAGCGCATAGCGCATCATTCCTGAGGATGGGATGCCTGCTGGCGCGAGCATGATACACCAAATCGTGACAAGCTCGCCGGATGAGAACGCCGAGGCGGGGTGGACCCGTTTCAGGAAAACATTGATTCCCAATACAAAAACTGTTAGGACAAAGAAGGGAGCGACAGGGAAATGTCCACCTGCGAGAAATATGTTACGGATAACGTAATCGTTATAGGGTGCGAGAAGACATTCGGTCGTAGCGCACGCCAAACCGATAAGCACTGCGCGCCACGTGAGGCTATCCCGTGTTTGCTGCTGAATCAATTTCTTACCTTTCAAAGCAGATTTCTACAGACTATCCTAATAACACTGCACACTATACCACACACACTGTTTTTTTCATAGAGGAATTTTACGCGGTATTGTACTTGAAAATGATACAGACCAAATGTCCCTCTATAGCCGAGAGGGATCAAGTTACTTCCAACGAACTTTTCCACGACGGTGCCTGCACCGCGTAGCCATCATATACCTCGCAATGGCAACCGTAACAAGACTTTCGTCCCTTCACCCGGTGTGCTATCAATCTCTACTGTGCCGCCATGCTCTTCGAGAATGCGTTTGACGTTTGCTAACCCAAGTCCTGTTCCTCTCGTCTTCCGGGTGAAAAACGGCTCAAATAGATGTTCCAAATCCTCCGCTGGTATCCCGACTCCCGTGTCTTCAACCTTGATACAGACGCTATCATTTTCCGTAACGGTAGACACCCGCAACACCCCACCTTGCGGCATTGCCTCCATTGCATTTAATACCACATTCATAAACGCTTGCTTCAATTTATCTGAATCAAATTGAATTTCTGGGGTTTCAGGTAACAACTCCAAGACAAGTTGAATCTTATGGTGTGCTAAGTTGGCTTCCATCAAAGATAGAACGGTTTGTAGGACGGGTGCAATCGGTTGTTGCTCAAGGTCAAGCGAGGAAGGACGTGCGAAATCCATTAAGCCTTTCACGATGGTATCAATCCGTTCAATCTCTTCAAGGATATAACGAACGGATTGTTGAGGCTTCTCTCCCAACATTTCAGGTTTCTGCATCAACATCTGTGCTAACATCCGCATGGATGACAGTGGATTTCGGATCTCGTGGGCGAATGAGGCAGACATTTTTCCCGCTGTCGCCAAGCGTTCCGCTTGAATTAACTGATCTCTGGACTCCTTGAGGTCCCTTGTCATCTGATTGAACGCAGCAGCGAGATCGCCAATTTCATCGTATGTTCTAATCTCACACTGCTCATCCAGGTCGCCCGTCGCGACACGTGCCGTAGAATCGACCAAGACTTTGATCGGATTCGTCAAGTTCTTCCCGATACGATAACTAATGAAAGCGATCAGTGCCATAACGAGAACAGCAATACCCAACATATACCATGTCAGGGTGCGCTTCGCTTCGGCGATCTTTTCCATCGGACGCAACAAGCAGTAGAATCGCCCAGGTTTGAGTAAGAGATAAAAGACCTTGTAAGGCTTTCCTGCGAGCGTCACATCGTGTGTAATAGGTATACTATCCGTTTCTTGGAAGTGATCTCTTACTTCCCTCAACCGCATTTTTTTTGCTAAATTCTCCCAGTTCTGTTCAGCATCGGAAAGCCCCATCAACGTGTTATGATTAAGCGTGTAATCGGAACCGAAAATCATAATTTCTACACTATATGCTTTCTTGACTTTCTCACTATCTTCCCGAATAAACCCAGTTTCTACGATGGTGTCGAGCCATCCTTGGGTTTCACGTGTAAACTGTTCACTGTACTTCCACGCGAAAAGCTCAACTGTTAGCAGCGGTACAAAGATAGTGACACAAGCAAATAGGAGCAAAAATGGGAGAACGATTTTGGTTTGAATGCTATACCGACGCATCAGAATCTCTCTTTTAGACCGTAATTTGAGGTCGTTTCTGCGGAACCTAAGGTTGCTACCAGTATACCGCAAAGCACTTGGCATGTCAACATGCCGTAACGTTATGTCGCAGAGGTATTCGGTTGGCAGTTTTCAGTCGTCTGAATCGGGATTTATAGGACGATAAAAAATGAACAAAAACCTGATTGAATCTGTCTAAGATAAGGAAATGGAACATACTTAACAGTAATACATAAATAAATTGGAACTTTCTGATACTTAAGGTGTATAAATTCTAAGCCAGTTTGCGCAAATTATGGCGTTGTGAACCCAAGTCCCTTAAGCTTAACTCAATATGGAGAAAAAAGACATGACGAACACCCAAAAACCGACCAGTGTGTATACAGCGTCGGAGCTTGAAAGAATCGACGAGGATGAACTCGTCGATCGGTTTCAAAATGGTGACATAGAGGCTTTTAATCCTCTCGTTCTCAAATATGAAAAGAAAATATATAACCTCATTTACCAGCGGATTCGTGATCGAGAAACAGCAAAAGATATTAGCCAAGAGGTCTTTTTAAAGGCGTTTAAAGCACTGCCTAATTTCAAAGGTGGCTCCGCGTTTTACAGTTGGATTTACCGGATTGCTATCAATAGTAGTATCGACTTTCAGCGGCAGCGTAACCGTAGCAAAGTTCTTACGTTTGAAGAATTACCATCTGATGCCGACGACGTCCTACGGATGTCAGAGTCTCACCCATCACCCGAGAAACTTCTTGAAGAAAAGGAACTCGGTAAGATTATTCGGAAGGCGGTGCGGAAACTACCTCCAGGTCAGCGTCGGGTCTTCAATCTTCGTCACCGAAGAGAACTGGCAATTAAAGAAATCGCAGTCTTGTTAAACAGATCCGAAGGTACAGTTAAAACACACTTACACCACGCCCATCGACGCCTCCAAGGCATGCTGCTTCCCTACTTACGGGGTGAACCCCTGGAATGGCATGGTGAGGTTTAGCAGATAACGAAATAGAGACTACGACTTACGCAAAATCCTTTTTTGTTGGATCAATCGGAAAAATAAAAGGCTGGAATCGTGGGAGGGTCCCCCTATCCTTCCAGCTTTCTATCCTTAATGAGCGCGTTGTGCGTAAGTATCGCTGTGCGTCGCAGCAAACTTTTCTTTTCCACAACCGGAAAATCACAGAACCAAATTCTGGAACCTCATTTGAATTCACAGAAAAAGAAAATAAAGCGGAAAAAGTAACAATTTCCTTGACACAATAGTCTTATATATTGTATAATTAAGGTGGGGAATTGTGAAATTAGGTGGGATGGCTGAGTGGACGAAAGCGGCGGTCTTGAAAACCGTTATGGCGCAAGCCATCGTGGGTTCGAATCCTACTCCCACCGCCATTATAGATAGAGATACAAAGGTTGGAGTGGACGAAAGCGGCGGTCTTGTCTTTTGAGAAAGGGCGTTATGGCACAAGCCATCGTGGGTTCGAATCCTACTCCCACCGCCATAGGGAGAGGTGCAGGAGTGGTTGAACTGGACTGCCTGCTAAGCAGTTATGGCGTAAGCCATCGTGGGTTCGAATCCCACCCTCTCCGTTTTCTTTTCTTCCGTCAAGACCCCATGCTTTAGCTTGGGGATGTAGACGGCGTATGGGTTTGTTGTATCAAAAACATTTGACATTGACCTAAAAATGTGGTATAATTAACGTAACACTTTGGACACCACTCTGACCCTGCACACTTGTGCAGGCGGTGTCCGCTACTGTCAGAGGTAGTCAAGAGGTGTTAAGTGTGATACCACTGAAAACATATACTGGGCAGTTCACGCGTAATTGAGCGAAAGCTTGGATCGGGGCAGAGGTGAAAGTCTGCACGTTGTATGACTGCCCCCTTTTTCAACTTTTCTCTTCTTTTGGAGAGAGGCAGGCGGGGATAGCCATGAAAGTTTCCGCATGATGTGCCCTATATCCGCTTAATTCAGGACTTAGGGAAATCGCCTGCTGGTGGAGCGACAGTTAGACGGTAATCTCTTTGAGAAGACCGCAGTCGCTATGAAACCGAAGCCCCACGCTTTAGCGTGTGGGTGCTATCACGAACAATAACCAGAGGACAGAGAACTGTAGGTCGATTCAGGTCTCGTAACTCCGTCCTACGTTTTTTCGATCTCTGACGTACAGCATACGCGCCTGTAGCTCAGTGGATTAGAGCATCTGACTACGGATCAGAAGGCCGGGGGTTCGAATCCTCTCAGGCGCTTCAAGGGTATTTGTTGAAAAATTTGGATAACGACTTTCTCTGGATGGGACAAGCACTTAAATTAGCGCAACAGGCAGCTGAAAAAGGAGAAGTGCCAGTTGGCGCCTTGCTTGTTAGAGGCGATGTCCTGATCGCTGAAGCATTTAACTTACGTGAAGCACATGGCAGTCCTATCGCCCACGCGGAAATGCTTGTTCTGCAAGCCGCATCTGAAAAAATAGGCAACTGGCGGTTTGTTGATACAACCCTATATGTGACGTTAGAGCCTTGCCCGATGTGTGCTGGGGCGATCGTCTTAGCACGTATCCCAAGAGTGGTTTACGCAACAACGGACCCGAAATCAGGGGCAGCCGGAACGCTCTATAATATCCTTCAAGATGAACGCTTGAATCATCGGGTTGAGTTGGTGAGTGGGGTATTAGCAGAAGAAAGCAGTGCCCTCCTGAAGTCTTTTTTTCGGCAACGTCGTAATGAAGTGTAAAAAGGTTTATAGAAGGCATGGATATGTGCCACCCGTTACTATCGGTTGGAGAGATAACATCAGGAGGAGAGATGCAGGAGTGGTTGAACTGGACAGTCTCGAAAACTGTTGTGGCGTAAGTCACCGTGGGTTCGAATCCCACTCTCTCCGTTTTTTTCTTTAATGGCAGGTCAAAATAACTGTCGAAAAACGTTTTTTTACCACTTGTGGGGCAGTAGCTCAGTTGGGAGAGTGCATCCCTCGCACGGATGAGGTCACGGGTTCAAATCCCGTCTGCTCCATACGAAATTGTGCTGTTAAAGTACAATTTGTCTTTGCTTTACATTCTTCGGTCCGGAATTGGGTCGAAAGTTGTTTTTATCACATTTCCCATCTCATATCGCGTGCGGTTTGATGAGATGCGCTTGAAAATTTTACGGAGAGATGCAGGAGTTGGTTGAACTGGCATGACTGGAAATCATGTGTGCTGTTTTGCAGTACCGTGGGTTCGAATCCCACTCTCTCCGCCACTTTTGATGCGGCTTGCGAGTCGAACTTGCTGGCTATATAACCGCTCAGATAATTAACGCCTTGGCTATGCTAGGTGGGGAGGTAGCGGTGCCCTGTATCTGCAATCCGCTAAAGCAGGACTGAATCCCCAGTACGCGGCCAGTTTCTGTGGGGACTGTCCCATGCACGTGGTGTTGATGGTTGGGTCTTGAGCAACGTGCGCTTATTGAACCCCGTCAGGTCCGGAAGGAAGCAGCGGTAAATGAGTTGCTCGTGTGACGCAAGGGTGCCTGACCTGAGCTAACGACGTGGGCAACGCCTGGAGAAGCTTGTCAACCCTGGGTGCATAGCCATCTTTGTTAAGGGTTGTCAGCAGTCGGTTATCAGTTTTCAGTTAAAGAGATCTTAATGTAACAATTTCGCACTTCTTGGCGTATGTCACATTTGGACACATTGTTACAAAGGCGGCTCTTAACCGACTGCCGATGATCTTAACCATCAACTCGCCTCCGTTATAAGTGTTGAAGCACGAGTTGATGGTTAAAACTGAAAACTATCAAAAGGATTGCCTGATGTCTTACGAGGTTCTCGCTCAAAAATGGCGTCCCCAAAACTTTAGCGACGTTGTCGGACAGGAGCACATTACTACGACGCTAAAAAATCAGATTCTCTCCGAGCGTATCGGGCACGCTTACCTTTTTTGGGGACCCCGTGGCACCGGTAAAACTACAGTCGCGCGTATCCTTGCCAAAGCCGTCAACTGTCCTAACCGTATTCAAGAAACCGAATTTGACGCCACTCAGACCGCTGAGCCTTGCAATCAATGCGAATTTTGCAACGAAATTTCGCAAGATAGATCCTTCGACGTGATTGAGATGGATGCCGCTTCCAATCGCGGTATTGATACAATCAGGGACCTCCGTGAAAACGTCAAACTCTCACCCGCCAGCTGTACCTACAAAATTTACATTATAGATGAAGCACACATGCTCTCAACGGAGGCATTCAATGCATTACTCAAAACGCTTGAAGAGCCGCCTCCGCATGTCATGTTCATCATGGCAACAACTGAGCATGCCAAAATCCCGAAAACAATTAGTTCTCGCTGTCAAGATTTCGATTTTCGACATCTCGAAAATGAAAAGATAATTGAACGCTTGCAGCTAATTGTCAAAGAGGAAGGTATTTCAGCGGATCTGGATGTACTCACGCTCATCACCCGTCAATCTGAAGGATGTTTGCGAGATGCAGAAAACTTATTGGAACGACTCGTTTCCTCTGCAGGCAAGAATTTAACAGTCGAAGCCGTTGAACAGACCATTGGGCTCGGTTCCAGTTCTCTCGTCCAAGAACTTACGGAGGCGATAACGGAAAGAGATGTGGCAAAAGGACTGAGAACACTAAATAACCTGACGAAACAAGGCACGGATTTATCGCAATGCTTGGATCAACTGATTGGTTATTTCCGAGACCTGCGACTTTTAGCAATTGACAACAGTCTCAGTGAACAGATTCAGAGTCCCAAGTCGGATCTTCCGAGACTCAAGCAGCAGGCGGAACAGATGTCGGTCGGTCGGTTATCACGGATTATCAAAATTTTGATGCACACCAATCAGGACATCAAGCAGTACGGTTATCCACAACTTCTATTAGAGACAGCACTTATCCAACTCAGCTCGCTTGAAGAAGGTATACCTCTTGAGGAAATAATCAACAAATTGTCGGCATTGGAGCAGAAATTCGATTCAGCGGGGTTTTCTGAAACGGTACAACACGCACCACAGCAGGACATGTTCTCACCGCTGACAAATCAGCCAAACCTACAATCTGATTCGCCAGATTTACCTGCCTCTACAAAGTCGGATGCACCTACAACAGCGTCATTTGATCCCGCAAAGGATCAACGCATACCCTCTTCTTCACCGGACACAAACGTATCAAACTCTTCTGCTGTTTCTCATGGATCCAGAGACCTCGCAGACCTTCCGTCATTTTGGGAAGAGGTAAAGTCGAAGCTTCCACGAAAACTCATACACGCATTACCAGAGGGATCCACCCCGACTGTGAACGGGACAAACACAGTCGAAATTGCATGTTCACGCTCATACCTTTTTATGATAACGGATGAAGACAAAAAAATTATAGCCGATGTCCTAAGACAGGAAGTTGGCAAACCCGTGAAAATTGAATTAGTTGCCTCAGATACAGTCCCGGAATCGGTAGTATCCGAGGACGTACCGGAAGAAATAGAACGAAAAACACCACTTCTGCGTAGAATTGAAGCCCAAGAGGATCCACAACTTAAAACCGTACTCGACCTTTTTGAGGCTAAAGTTGTGGAGACCCAATAACCGCCCCTTTTCAAAGGTCAATAAAGAGATGTATTTTGATGGGGGCTCCCAGGATTATCAAAACTTTTTTTTCAGGCAAGAAACAATATGTTTTGCTTGGGCGTTAACGAAATAAAAGAGATGTGTTTTTGCTGGGGTGTTTCTTAAACTCTACGAAGATAATCGTGAATGCTCTAATCTACTTTGTTGAACCGCAAGGAAATTAAAAATATGAAAATGAACGACTTGATGAAGCAAGCACAGCAAATGCAAAAGCGAATGCTTGAAATCCGAGAAGAACTCGCAAACCGCACTGTTGAAGCAACCGTCGGAGGTGGAATGGTAACCGCTGTTGTCAATGGACAACAAGAAGTCGTATCACTCCGAATTACACCAGAGGTTGTTGATCCAGAAGATACAGAAATGCTCGAAGACCTTATCGTCGCTGCAGTCAATGAAGCATTACAACAATCGCAAGAAATGATGTCGGCAGAAATGAGCAAGTTGACCGGTGGCATTAAAATCCCAGGGCTTCCATAGTTTGTTAAATAATGGTCCCTCTGGCTACCTTTCATTATATTTCAGGCAGGATCTCCCAAGAACGCACAAGTACTTTTTCGCGTGCGGTATTTTAGAGGCAACCATTGCGAAACATAGTAGAGCAATGAGAGTGAGACCATAATTAGAAAAATGCAAGAATACCCGAAACCGCTGGCGAAGCTCATTACGGAGCTCCAAAAGCTGCCAACGATCGGTCAGAAGACAGCACAACGCTTAGCGTTTTTTATGCTAAAGTTACCTGACACTGAGACTGCCCAAATTGCAGAAGCCATCGCGCAGGTAAAACAACACTTATCTTACTGCGATATATGTGGCACTATTACAGACACAAATCCGTGTTATATCTGTACAAACCCGCGCCGCGATCGGCAGGTAATTTGCGTCGTTGAAGAATCTGATGATCTTTGGGCAATTGAGAGAACCAACGGTTATAAGGGACTTTACCACGTGCTCGGCGGTGTTCTTTCACCACTGGACGGGACTGGTCCCGACGAACTCGGAATCAATACCCTCTTTCGACGAATTCGGGGTGCCACTGCAGACGGAGAACCGGTCCGAGAAGTAATTCTTGCTACAAACTGGACAACAGAAGGACAAGCAACTGCGCTCTACCTTACACAACACTTGGAAACCTTTGAAGTCGCTGTCACTCGAATCGCTTACGGTATTCCCGTCGGGGGTGATTTAGAGTACATTGATGAGGTAACACTCGCAAAAGCGCTTGAAGGTAGACGGAAAGCTTAGGATGAGGGGCGAACAGGTACACAAGCTGAGTCGCGGATTAACTGGAAACCTGCACATAATTTGTCTTTGCTTTACATGTGGAAGGCAACCCAGGAGCAATAAATTAAAAAATGGAAAAGCGGTGGCTCGTCGCACTTTTCGTTAGCCTGTATTGCGGTGTATTTAGCGTCGCATGTGCGGAGCCAGATTCAGATAACCGAAAAACAACATTAAGAGACTCCGCTCACGAGAACGTCAGTACCGCGCGGGCAGCGAATGCTGTCTTTGACGCACAACGAGCCTTTGATATGTTGGAGAGGCAGTGTGCATTCGGACCGCGCCCGCCCGGTTCGGTTTCACATAGCGAAACGCAGAATTTTCTATTTACAGAACTTCAGAAATATGCAAACAGCGTAGCCCTTCAACCCCACCAGTATAAGGCAAAAACGGTAACGCTCCATCTGAACAATATTTTGGCAGAGTTTGGACCGCCAACTGGTGGTGAGACGCTTTTGCTCGCGGCACATTGGGATACCCGCCCTTTTGCTGAGCGGGACCCAAAGCCAGAAAATCGGGATAAACCGATCCTTGGTGCCAATGATGGTGCTTCTGGTGTTGCTGTCCTCCTCGAAATTGCGAGAGTCCTAAAAGAACACCCACCGCCACGCAGGGTTGTTATCGTTCTTTTCGACGGCGAGGATTACGGCAGATCGGTCGAGGATATGTTTATTGGCTCTCGATTTTTCGCTCGAAATTTAGGTAAATGGAAACCGGATTATGGAATTCTGTTAGACATGATCGGAGACAAGGATTTGGCACTCCCGATCGAACGCTATTCTTGGAACGCAAATCGGGGTTTTACACAGGCAATCTGGCAGCGCGCAGCAACGCTCGGTTTAACGCCGTTTCAATCCCGTTTAGGGGATGCAATCTTGGACGATCACGTCCCGTTAATCGAGGTCGGGATTCCAATGGTAAATATTATTGACTTTACTTATCCATATTGGCATACAGTCGAAGATACAGTTGATAAATGTAGTCCAAAGAGTCTTGAAGTCGTCGCAACCCTTGTTATCAGTATCATTTACGATGGACTCTAATGAACCATCAGCCGTCAGCCGTCAGCAAGAGGGATTGTTAAACGAAGATCTCTTTGCTGATAGCCGATTGCCGACAACCAGTAAAAAATGAATACTTATCATAAACATTACGACGTTATCGTAGTCGGAGCAGGGCACGCAGGGTGTGAAGCCGCACTTGCCGCCGCACGAATGGGCTGCGAAACACTCATCGCCACAATCAATCTCGATACCATCGCGAAGATGTCTTGCAACCCCGCTATTGGGGGGCTTGCGAAGGGGCATCTCGTTAAAGAGATAGACGCGCTCGGCGGTGAGATGGCAAAAAATATTGACAAGACCGGAATCCAATTCCGACGTTTAAATACCAAAAAAGGACCCGCAGTTCGATCAAGCCGCGCACAAGCCGACAAAAAGGCGTACCAAGATGAAATGAAACGAGTCCTCGAAGCACAAGAACGGCTCGACATCAAACAAGTGTTAGTTGAGGAGCTCCTCGTTGAAGAGGGGCGATGCATCGGGATTCTGAGCCAGACAAAAACCGCTTATTTCGGAGAGACCGTGATCTTGACGACAGGTACTTTCCTGAAGGGCATAATTCATATTGGTGATGTGTCATATAGCGCAGGGAGAGCCGGCGAGTCCTCCGCCGAGAAACTCTCAGAAAGTTTTTTAAGTCTTGGATTTGAGATTGGGCGGCTCAAAACTGGCACGCCTCCACGGGTCAATGCTCAGACGGTTGATTTCAGCGAAATGGAAATTCAGCCGGGTGATGAAAATCCGCTCCCTTTCTCGTTTTTAACTGAACGAATTACACAGCCCCAACTCCCGTGCTACCTGACTTACACGAATCAGCAAACACATAAGGTAATCCATGAGAACCTCCACCGATCTGCGATGTACAGTGGTCGTATCGTTGGCATCGGTCCTCGTTACTGTCCCTCAATCGAAGATAAAGTGGTCCGTTTCGCAGAAAAGACAGAACATCAAGTCTTCGTGGAACCTGAAGGACGAGATACGGATGAAATCTACCTCAACGGTATTTCTGCGAGTCTACCTGAAGATGTACAGGTAGAAATGGTCCATAGCATCAAAGGGTTAGAGAATGCTGAGATTATGCGCTTCGGATACGCCGTAGAATACGATTTCGCACCAGCGACACAACTGCAACCGACGCTTGAGACAAAACAGGTGCCGGGACTCTATTTCGCAGGGCAACTCAATGGGACCACAGGTTACGAGGAAGCCGCCGCACAAGGGCTTATGGCAGGAATCAATGCCGCTTTAAAGGTAAAAGGTGAGGACCCTCTTATCCTTGACAGATCACAAGCTTACATAGCAGTCCTTATCGACGATTTGGTTACGTTGGACATCCGTGAACCCTACCGCATGTTCACATCGCGTGCCGAATACAGGTTGGCATTGCGAGAGGACAACGCAGATTTACGACTCACCGAGATCGGTAGACGGATCGGACTCGCTGACGATGACAGATACCGTCAATTCCAAGGGAAGGCAGCCGCTATCCAAATAGAATTGGGACGTTTACAAGAGACTCTTCTCAAACCGACATCTACGACTCTGGATAACTTGGCGAGCATCCTTGAGACAGGCAAGTTAAAGCAGCCTACATCCTTGGCAGAACTTCTGAAACGTCCGGAACTTCGCTACGAGCAGATAACTCGGATCGCACCACCTTCTGAATCCCTGCCACTGGCTGTGACAGAGCAGGTGGAAATCCAAATTAAATATGACGGATACATCCAACGACAGCAGCGACAGATTCATCAATTCAAGAAATTGGAAAATTTCCGAATCCCCGACACATTCGACTATACAGACGTTCACGGGTTGAAGACAGAAGCGCGTGAGAAACTCGCAAAGATCCGTCCCGCTTCTATTGGACAGGCATCACGCTTACCTGGTGTTTCGCCAGCGGATATCTCAATCTTGACCGTTATCCTTCATCAACGGAATGCAAAACGGCAGTCAGCATTGTCCCGCAAGCCCACACGCGGCTTGCGTCTCAGTTAGCAATCAGCAAGAGGTGGAAGGTTTACCTAAAAACCTCTTTACTGAAGGTTTCCGACGGCTGATGGTTTCCGATAGTCAATATATGAGGCGTGGCAATTGGCGAGATTCGAGCAATATCTAAAGGAGACGTTCAATCATTACGGATTTCCGCTAACTAAACATCAGGCGGCACAATTCAGTCTGTTTCGCACTGAATTGCTGCGGTGGAATGAACACATTAACCTGACTGCGATCACAGATGATGATGAAATCGTTCATAAACATTTTCTCGATTCGCTAAGTGTCTTGAAACATATTTCGTTGGGTAGTGGTGATTCTGTGATTGATGTTGGAACTGGTGCCGGATTTCCAGGGATTGCGTTGAAAATTTATCTGCCAGATTTCAGGTTAACGCTTGTTGAATCGTCGAAAAAGAAGGTAAGTTTTCTAAAATATTTGGTCGCCGAATTGAACCGGTGTCGTATAGTGAATGCGCATCAAAGAATAGACGTTGAAATATTTGCAGAACGGGCGGAGGTTTGTGCACAACAGCAGAAACACATTGGAGCATACGATTGGGTCTTCACCCGTTACGTCGCGGCGATTCGCAACTCGGCGGTGTACTGTATACCTTTGTTGAAACCGGCAGGAAAGTGGGTGGCTTACAAGTCTGGCGATGAAACTATCGAGACCGAAATTAATAATAGTTCGGCGCGCTCCAACGCACTTGGTGGGGTCGTTGAAACTGTCTTAAAAAATCCAAAGTTCAACCGGAATTATGTCGTGATACGCCGCTGTACGTCACAATCTTCGTCCTAAACCACTTCAAAAGCCAGTTTTGGAAACCCAAATTAATTAGAAACCTGCTCTGAACGAAGTGAAGGGCAATCCAGGAGCAATAGTTTAAAAAATGAATTTTCAGACAACGATTGGGGAACAAAATATCTCCATCCTTCATGTAGAAGGGAAGATTCTTGGAAATGCAGCTGACGTGTTCCGTAAAGAAATGAACGAACAACTTCAAATCGGGCGCGATAAGTTAGTCGTGAATCTAATGAACGTTCCGCTAATCGACAGCAGCGCGTTAGGGGCTATTGTGATCACTTTGAAATCGTGTCGGCAGTCGGGGGGAAAGTTGGTTTTACTCAACCCTCAGAAAGCTGTTAGGGAGGTTCTGGAGGTAACGCAACTCAGTACCGTCATTGAGATTTATGATACAGAAGAAGGCGCGTGCGCTGCTTTCATATAGCAAAATAGCAGTCAGCCGTCGGTTTCCGTCAGCAAGAGATTGTAACTTCACCAGAAACCCTCTTAACTGAAGGTTTCCGATAGCCGACGGCTGAAAGCCATTAAAACATGAGAGATAAAGATCTGTCAGAACGTTCCGGGTTTAATGTGGGTTTACGGGGTCAACAGATAGTTTTGTTTCTGTTAGTCGCACTAATGCCGTTGTTCGCCGTTTCTTTAACTATCAAATTTTTAGGCGAAAGTGCGCTAAAGGAGACTGTTGGCGAGAACCTTGTTCTTCTTGCAAAAGAAAAACTCGCAAGCGCGGACAACGCCATCTCTGAAAAAATCTCGAAGATTCAAGCAGAGCTTCCAAACATCCGAGCGGCAGTTGTGTACTCGAATACTGCTAACGAGAAACAAAGTGTATTTCTCAGCGTATGGGCACGATTAGAGGACAGCATCCGCCTGCTTGAGACCTACGCGGGCTATAAAACTGAGGTGACGATTACAAATGCCTTGGGGTATGTCCTACGCTCAAATGACCAACAATTGGATTACGACACAACAAAAATGATCCCACATCAAGTGCGGGACAGGAACTGGTGGCAAAGAGCATATAACAATGGTATCGGTTATCCATTTGTCGAAGATGTCATTTATGATGACGTACGCCGTGTACATCTTCTTCCAATTGCGCTCCCGATACGTATGAATGCTAAAGACTCCATCGCACGGGGAAAAAACAACACAGTCGGCGTGCTAAGAACATATCTGTTTCTACCTGAACTTAGCAATTTAGTTGAAGTGCTTCCGGAATTGGAAAAAACATACACGGTTTTAACGAGCCAATCTGGCAGAATCATTGCCGCTTCACCTCAGAGCGGGTATCAAATAGACAGCCACATAGAGATGAGCGATGCCGCAGAGGAAGCAATCATTGAGGGAAAAAAGGGCGTTAATGGAAAGTATTACGATTACGAACCGGAAGGTGAGATGGACACTTTCGGTGAACCTCGCGTCTACGGTTGGGCACGGACACGACTCTCAAATATGGAGCCGTGGAAGGTTCAACAAAACTTTAGTAATTGGATAGTCTTTACTTCACGTCCTATCTCTTCTGCTTACACCGGTGTTGTCAGGTTGAATAAATATATTTTTTATGTTACCATCGGGTCAAGTTGTATCGTTGTATTAATTGCTTGGTGGGCTGCCCAGCGCATAGCTACACCTATATTGAAAGTCGCACAAGCCGCACGTAGCATTGGACAAGGTGAATTTGATAGCGAAATCACTGTTGATAGCGATAATGAAGTGGGTGTTCTTGCCGAAGAATTTAATGAGATGCGTCGGAACCTGAAAAACGCTGTTGATCGATTAACGCATGAAGAGAAAAAACTCACGACTATTGTAGATAATCTCGGTGAAGGTTTGATTGTTGTTGAACCGACTGGGCGCGTCCTCTACGTCAATCCTGTAGCCGAGCGTCTCTTGAATTTAGGGGATACCGCTGACTACGAAAATTTTGTCGCTGTCGATACGGCAAATAGTACAATCTGCTGGACGAAAACATTTGAAAAAGGAGAGGACACAAAAACGGATAAGAGAACTGTTAACATGAAAATACTGTCTTTCTCTCGGCGTGAAGTGGCACAACACCAAACGATGATCGTCGAAATGAATGTCGACGGAACCCAGCAACAAGACACGAACGGTTCTCGAGTACTCCGTATCATAGCAAGCCATTTTTCCGATGAACATAATAACATCGTTGGCACTGTTTATGTCTTTGACGATATCACCAGTGAGCATGAAATGGAAAAAATGAAGTCGGAATTCGTTTCACTTGTCTCCCATGAATTGCGAACGCCACTCACCTCCATCATCGGATTTATTTCGTTAATACTTGATGGGAAAACTGGCAAAATTAATCGGAAGCAACACGAAAGTTTAAGCCGCGCCTATCGCCAATCGAAACGACTCGCCTCTCTAATTAACGATTTACTTGATGTCTCCCGAATTGAAGCCGGACGCATTGAGATGAAACAAGAGCAGGTACAAATAGACACAATAGCCAAACGGCGAATCGAAGAACTCCGTCCACAAGCAGACGAAAAAGCGATTTCTCTGTTTTTTGAAACACAATCAAATTTACCGCTAATGATTGGTGATGCAGACCGGATTGGGCAAATTTTTATTAATCTCATCGGAAACGCTATTAAATTTACACCAGATAACGGGAAGGTGACCGTAAGAATATCAAAATCTCTGCAGAACGGGAACGCTACCGACGGATTCCATATTGAAATCATTGATACGGGACCCGGAATTCCCCCTGAAGACAGAGAAAAAGTCTTTGATAAGTTCCGACAACTCGGAAGTGTCCAAGCACGAAAGCCGCAAAGCGGCACCGGTTTAGGTCTTTCAATTACCGCCGGAATCGTTGAAGCACACGGTGGACGATTATGGGTGGATGCTGGAGAGAACGGGAGGGGCAGCAACTTCCAGTTTTTTGTTCCGTTGGAAAAAGAAAAAAATGGCTGAAACAATTTTGATTGTTGATGACGATCTGGATATCCTCGAATTGCTAAAAATGAATCTGGAACCCGAGGGCTACAACGTACGTACAGCAAACGATGGTGAGAGTGCGGTGCAGAGCGCATGTGCGAACCCCCCAGATCTCATTCTTCTTGATGTGATGATGCCACATAAAGATGGCTTTCAGGTTATTGAAGAACTAAAGAATATAGAAGATACAAAAAACGTTCCAGTCATTTTAGTAACTGCCCGTGGGCAGACGGAGGATAAAATCCTTGGATTGGATACTGGGGCGGATGATTATATCACGAAACCGTTTGACTTACGTGAGGTAACCGCGCGGGTTGAAGCTGTTTTAGGTAGAACGCGTCCCATCAAATACATCAACCCGTTAATGAACGCAATGGGGGACAAGTTCAGCGAAGAAGGATTGCAGCAACTCGCTGGGCATCTTCAAGCCGCCGCCGCTATTCAAAAAAAATTGTTACCCGAACAAGCACCAAGGCTTGAAGGATTTGACCTTGCAATTCTGCTCCAAAGTTCAACATCCGTCTCTGGCGATTTCTATGACTTCATTCCGTTGAGTGAAACACAAATCGGACTTGTTCTCGGTGATGTAAAAGGCAATGGTATTCCTGCGGCACTGTTGATGGTAATGATTCGAACAGCACTCCGTTTACTCTGCCATGAAGAAGACACTCCGGCATCAATCCTCAAACGGATTAATGACTTAGTGGTCCGGGACACCGAAGCGGATCTGTTCGCAACAATGGTTTACGGGATATTGGACATAGCGAATGCGACCTTCACATACTCAAATGGAGGGCACTGTTATCCATTCCATTGGAAGACTACCAACGAGATGGGAGTCTTAAAGACTCAAGGCATGTTGATAGGCGCATTCGAGGAAGCAACATTTTCAAGCGACATTTGCTCCCTATCTTCCGGTGATGTCCTTGTTTTCTATACAGATGGTATTACCGAAACCGGAACTGGAGACGGTGAGGGTTTCAGTGAAAACCAAGGTGCATCTACGAACACAGTCGAAGCGGATATGTTCTACGGTGGAGATCGGCTTGCCGATTGTATTTCCAAAAACGCGAAATTGTCAGCATCAGCGTTATGTGACTCGATTGTTAACGATTTAACGGTGTTTAGTGGTAACACAAACACTCATGACGACAGAGCATTAATTATTATCAAGCGAAATATTTAAATCTGGATGGGCATACAATGTGGAATTGCCCGGATAATATGCTTTTGGTATAATAAATCTTAAAATACCAAAACATGTAAATAGAAGTTAACAGTTGTCGGTTATCAATTATCGGTTAAAAGAGGGTGTTATTAAACGACGGAAACATCCAAGCAAAAACATCTCTTAACTGAAAACTGAAAGGATTTTTTACTTCGTAAAAAATCTGACTGACAACTGACAACTGACAACTATAAAAGAAGGAGTTTCAAACGTGGGCGAGAGAACTGAACAGGTTATTACGCTTTCTCTCCCAAGTTCAATGCAACATGTTGATTTGCTCAAAGTTATTGTCACCGAGATTTTGAAAGAAACAAATTTCTCAGAGGATATTCAAGAGCAGGTTAATCTTGCTGTTATTGAAGCGGGCACAAACTCGACTAAGCACAGCAACGAAGAGAAACCGGAAAAACAGAGGAATTTTCAGCTAATTCTTGCTGAGAATAAATTAACTGTTGTCGCTGAGGACGAAGGTGAGGAATCTACGCGCAAAGAAACTGAAACTGAGCAGGTTATTGCGCTTTCTCTTCCAAGTTCAATGCAACATGTTTACCTACTCGACGTTGTTGTCACCGAGATTTTGAAAGAGACAGACTTTACAGAAGAGATTCAAGAGCAGATCAATCTTGCTGTTATTGAGGCGGGCACAAACGCTATCAAGCACGGTAATAAAGAAAATCCAACTAAAAAAGCGACCCTCAAATTCACTCTTGCCGAGGATAGACTTGAGATCGTCATTGAAGACGAAGGCGATGGGTTCACACGCCAGGAAGTCGCAGATCCTCTCGACCCGGAAAACTTGCTCAAAAGCAGCGGTAGAGGACTATTTTTGATGGAAGCCTGTATGGACTCTGTAACTTACGAAAATAATGGGACTATCATCAAAATGGTGAAACATAAAGGGGCTTCAGAATCATAATCACATCCACTCTCAGATTTATATCGGTTTGGTGACCCTCACCAAATAGGTAAAGAGGCATGAGATACCTTTATCACTGTATTCAAGACTTTCCTGGCGTAGGGCTCAAGCATTAATAATCTATATGCCTTTAGTTGGATAATTTGGGAAAGCATTGAACCCTCTTTATAAAGAGATATTGAGGCGGCCGAAAACCGAAGCTGTCCTCTTACGGATGGGAGTAATTTGATAATTTTTTTAGGGGATTTCTATGCAAGTTAACCTTCGACACAAAGGTAGCATTACCATTTTAGATATTGACGGAAGAGTTATTGGAGCAGATGCCTTAGCTCTCAAAGACATTATTGATCAACAAATCCAGGTAGCTGATAGTGGACGGGAGCCTGGGGAAAAACTCAATATGATTTTGAATTTAGAACGGGTCCAAATGATGGATAGTTCCGGCTTAGGCGTGCTTGTTGCTGCTCATACCGCTATCCGACGGAACGAAGGGAACATAGTACTTCTAAACCTTGGTGGCAACATTAGAAGTCTTATTGTCATGGCAAAGTTGATGACAATTTTTGACTGTTATGATTCGGAAGCAGAAGCAATAGCTGGAATCATACGGACTTAAGGACGATTATCAGTCGTCAGTTATCAGTGCAGCTGTTTTCGTTTGACAAAACCCTCTTGTAACTCTCACTGCGAGGCAAACCGATAACTGAAAGCCTGCGTAGCAGGCGAACGGATAACTAATAAAAAGATGGAAACACGTATCTCCAAAGATTCTGAAGAAAACACCAGTTTATGGCACAAATGCACCGGGTGTCAAGAGTTCGCTTTCAAAAACGAACTTGAACGGAACCTGTATATCTGTTCATATTGCGGGGCACTGTTCCCTCTACTTGCTGAAAAGCGGCTTGAATATTTACTCGATGACTTGCCAACGGCGGAAATCCGATCTGCCAAAGAATCTGGGCTTGTTGCCGAAGGATTGATTGCAGGGTATCCAGTCTGTTTGTTTATCGCAGATATAGATGTCATCCCTCCAGAGATTGACGCATCCTTTTTTCTCGTAGCAATTGAAAATGCCCTAAAAAAACAGATGCCGTTGATTACGATTGTCGCTTGCCAGCCAGACGGATCGCGTGCAGCCTTGGCAGAAATTACCTACTTGACGATGCAAATGGAACAATTAGCGGATAAATCACTCCCCCATATCACTATTTTAACCGAAACAGAAGTATATCCATTGGCGACGTATCTCCCTATCGGCGAACTGGTTATCGCAGAAGGCAAACCCCCTGTTAAAAAACCGGTGTCACCCAATTTACAACCCGCGCTGCATGCCCCAGAAGAACAACTGCTGACACAGCCATCACCATCGGAAAAAGACATTGAACCTGACCTGAATGTTGATTGTTATATTCCTCGTGAAGAGTTGCCAAATACATTGGAATTATTTCTGAAATTCTTTGTTGGCAGTCGTCAGTAAGAAGCGTTCGTTTAACCAAAGCATTTTACTATCGATAATTGATAACCGATCACTTATTATGAAAAGAGACGTTTTGCCCGAAGCTCCGAATAATGTAGGCATCCCTGAAAACAGGGCTAAGCGCGTTGCCTTCACCAACCAGAAATTTAAAGAAACCTTCGGTAGCGCGTCCGCATTTGTCGCATCAGCTCCCGGTAGAGTGAACCTCATCGGCGAACATACAGATTACAACGACGGTTATGTGTTTCCAGTAGCGATTGATAAATATCTTAACATCGCGGCTCGGAAGAGGTCTGATAGACGTGTCAAGTTACACGCTTTAGATGTCAACGATTCTTACGAATTCTGCTTGGATACGCTCTCTCCTATTCAGCAGGAGGTCTCCCCAGCATGGAGTCATTATCTTATCGGCGTTGCGTCCCTTCTACAAACATTAGGCAAAAAAGTATCGGGAATAGATGCTGTCATCACAGGTGATGTACCGATTGGTGCCGGTCTGAGTTCTTCCGCGGCACTTTCAGTCTCAACAGCCCTTACTTTTTTAGCCGCCAGCACTGCATCTGGGACCTCCGAAAGAAAGCCACAATTAGGAATGAATAACAAAGAACTTGCGGCGTTGTGTCAGCAGGTAGAACATGAATTTGTCGGTGTCAAATGCGGTATCATGGACCAGACGATCTCACTGCTCGGACAGGAAAATCAAGCACTGTTCTTGGACTGCCGTTCGCTTGAACACGAGCATGTTCCCCTCAACTTGGCAACGCACTATATTGCTATCTGTAATACGAAGGTAAAACGCGAACTTGCCGCTTCTGAATACAACAAACGCCGCGCGGAGTGTGAAAGAGGGATTGCTATCCTTCAACAATGGTTGCCCGGGATCTCTTCACTCCGGGACATTACACTAACAGATTTCAAAAAGTATGAAGAAGAACTTCCGGCGTTAACACAAAAAAGGTGTCGGTATGTGATTGAGGAGAACACCCGTGTATTAGATGCCGTTGCCGGGCTTAAGACGCGACACCTACAAACGGCAGAAGAAACAGACGAATCGCTCATACAATTCGGTAGGCTGATGAACGCGTCACACAACGGGCTTCGAGATGATTACGAAGTCAGTTGCAGTGAGTTAGATTTGCTTACCGACATTGCTCGCAGCATCACAGGCGTAATCGGAAGCCGTATGACAGGTGCGGGGTTTGGTGGATGCACAGTTAACATCGTTCATAGAGACGTTTTAGAAACGTTCCAAACGCTCGTGACAACAGAATACCACAAACATACCGGTATTAAACCTGAGATTTATCTCTGTAATGTCAGTGACGGCGCACAAGTTTTCTGGAACAGTTAAGAAAGTGTTCTAAAATGCCTAAAGTTTTAAGTGCCTAAAGTTGGGGAGAGACCGCTTTCAACTTCACAACTTGCAAACTTTGCAGACTTTACAGATTTTCTTAACTGACGACTGATAACTCTCTTGGCGTTAAAGTAAAAATATGGAATATAGTATCGGCGTCGATCTTGGCGGAACAGATATCAAGGCTGGATTAGTTTCATCGGTAGGTGATATTTCTTGTCGTGTGGCTCTCCCTACAGATGTTGATGTAGGAGGTCCGAAAGTAGTAGCGACTCGGATTGCGGAAACTGTTCGTCGAGTGCTTGTGAAAGCAGAAACCGCAGATCCACACGTCATATCAAAATTAGGCAAAGCACCACAATCGCCCTTAAACAACGCGAAAGAGGCTAACGACGAATGTCGCAGGCATGATGACACACACGAGGTTTGGATTGGACTGGGAGCACCCGGACTTATCATCGCTGAAACAGGGGTCGTCCACTTCTCACCGAATTTTCCCGGTTGGACGGACATTCCACTCGTCGATTATGTGAATGCTGAACTGGCAAAGTTATGTCTACTGAAGACAACCGCAAGTGATCATTCACAAACTCATAGAGGTGAGAAATATAAACTTGTATTACGAGGTATGGACAACGATGTGAATGCGATGACACTCGGTGAACTCCGTCATGGTGCCGGTGTTGGATACAAAAACATCGCCGCATTGACGCTTGGCACAGGTGTAGGCGGGGGAGTCGTGATAGACGGGCAAGTTTACCATGGGAGTCAAAATACTGCAGGCGAACTTGGACATACTATCGTTGAACCCAATGGACGTTATTGTGGGTGTGGTAATCAGGGATGTCTTGAGGCGTATGCTGGTGCGAAGAACATCGTTGAACGGACACAGGAGAAAATAGAGACAGGACGGTCTACGATTTTAGCGGAAGCCATAGAGAATGGAACATCCCTAACGCCACGGAAAATAGCGGAGGCGGCACATGCGGGTGACGAAATCGCAATGGAGATTTTTGCTGAAACAGGACGGTATATCGGAATTGCCCTTACCTCAATAGCGCATATTCTCAACCCACAAATTGCAATTATCGGGGGCGGTATAGCGGAAGCTGGTGAAAAACTTCTCTTTGAGCCTATCCGGGCTGAACTTTCCAAACGTGCTATGGATATTCCGGCGCGGATGAAAATCATGAAGGCACACCTCGGAAACGATGCAGGCATTGTGGGTGCTGCGATGCTCGCCTTTGAAAGTGAGAAATCGGCAGGGTAGCGCGAGGGATTCGGGGGGATAAACCCGCTATAATATGTCACGGAAAAATTTGTCAGGAGACAAAAATGAAAAATAAACTGCTCGACTTTAAGAACCTTGGACAGGCTTATCGGATACCTACCTATAATGGAATGAAGAGGTTTTTGCTTAGGGGGTTCTTTAGCCCAAGATTCCCTAAATTAAAATTAAAAATTTTAGTGGTCCTTTGCTTGGCACTCATCCCACTGAGTTGTTCGAAGGTCCCAGAAGTCCCGGATTTTCTCAAAGATACTTTCCAGCCAGAGATGATTGTTCCTGTGTTCGACCCAGATGCTCATATCATGCCACAGACGGGTACTATTGGTTACGTCAAAAACGGTGTAAAAGCAATGGCGGTACCGCTAAACGATGTGAAAGCGGTTGATGCGTTCGGTATTTTTATCTATAATGGAACCGACCATTGGATCTCCTTCAAAAAAAAGGATTGCCAGATGCTTGATGGCACGGGAAGTGTTACGAAGCCAATCGATAAGTCGCAGGAATCCTTCTACCTAAAAAAGAACTTCAGACCGAAACTGCCCCCTGAATTCGGTGCGGAAGTATTCCGATGGGATAAGGCTATTAGAATACAAGGCGATCCAGCAGTACTCCCCAGAGCAGATATTGAGAAAACAACCGTGATGCCGGGACAACACGCGAGGTTCTTCCTATATTTCCGTAAACGAAGCATTAAATATAGCAGTTTGCGAATCATTGTGCCAAGAGTCACCAGTGATTTCAATGAGCAACAAACAACATTCGTTTTCAAATTTAAGGTGCAACGCGGCTAAACGCGCGGGCACGAAGTCGGAATTCCGAGAAAAAGTTGCGAAGTGTACTAAAGTTGGGAAGTTTCAAAGTGTACGAAAGTTTCAACGCCTCACTTTACGGACTTTACGGACTTTAGAACATTTTACAGACTGTCTTTGCCTTCTCCTCCTTGTGCTCTGTTTGAGTTGCACCCTACCCGAAGCCGAAGTTGCGCAGCCAGTTGAAATCCTTTTCTCGAACCGTGAACGGGAGGCACCGCCTATATTCGGTATTCGTTACATCGAAACGCTCGGTAGGACCGGACACGGAGCAGGGGAATTTCGGACCCCCTTAGGACTCGCCATAGATGAAGCGGACAGAATCTACGTTGCCGATGCGGGTAACAATCGGGTACAAGTGGTTGATAATGCTGGAAATTTTATCTTAGAATTCGGAAGTCGTGGATGGCGGACAGGGGAGTTTGATCACCCCACAGATATAGCACTGAGTTTTCAAAGGAGATACCGGCTCTATGTAGCAGATACCGGGAACAATCGGGTGCAATACTGTAATTTCGTTGATCGGATTTTTTATCCACTCAGTGAGAGTGTGGAGGACATACTGCTTGACCGTCCCAAAGGCATCGGTATCGGACGGAATGGTGAGGTTTATGTCGTTGATACAGGCAATCACCGCTGGGTTGAATTCAATGTCACTGGTGTTCCCGTCTTAGCACGAGGGAGTTTCGGGAATGGCAGCGAACAATTTTGGGATCCGACGGATCTGGGTGTTGATGCCCACGGAAATGTTTACATCGTTGACACTGGTAATCATCTTATAAAAAAATATGACTTCAGTGGCAACCCTATTAACATGTGGGGCGGCGAAGGCGACGCACTTGGACAACTGCGGGAACCGAAGTGTATCGCTTTAGATGAATGGAATTATCTTTATGTAACAGACAGCGGCAACCGGCGTATTCAAGTCTTTGCACCTGATGGTAGAAGTATCACAGAATTCAGTGCCCCGACACTTCAGGAACCAGTGGGCATTGCAGTCTCAAAAACCGGACGGGTCTTTGTCAGTGATGCCGAAGCGAATGACATAAAGGTGTTCCAAGTTTTTCGTAAAAAATAGCCGTCGCAGTCAGGAAGAGCGTTCCGATGCACATCAGACATCTCTTGCTGAAAGCCGAAAGCCGACAGCTGATAACTATTCTTGTTTCCTTCTGTTTGTGTGTATTACCATGTTCCGGGAGTCCAGCCCAAAATCCCCCTAATAACGAAACTGAAATCCTTGAACTTCCTACCTTTTCTGTCCTCCAGAAAATGGAGTCCGTTGAATTGGAAGCAGGAACGCAAGAATTCACGGTGAAATATCCACCGATTCTGCCGCACAGCGAACGCATAACAGGACCGGATGGAAAGGTGCTCGTGCGGGGTGTCGATTATCAGATCGATTTCTATTTGGGTAAAATCACTGTAGGGGCAGGTCTTGTGCCTGCCCCCTCTGAACTTAAAATAATCTACCGGACATTGCCATTCGCGATTAAACAAGTCTATAAACGCGATCTTTACGGAACGGAAGTCAGCGGTCAGCAATCAGCAGTCAGCAATCAGCAAGAGCGATTGCCTCGCAGTGAGAGTTCACCAGAAAACCTCTTTACTGAAGGTTCCCGACAGCCAACAACTGACAGCCAATTAGAAGTGTCCGGCAGTCAGACCTTCGGTATCTCGGTTGGCAGTGGACGCGGTGTGACGCAGAATCAAGAACTCCGCGTCAATGTAGAGGGAAAAGTCTCTGAAAAAATCAGTGTCCTCGCGCTGCTATCCGATCAGGACTTGCCTATCCAACCCGAAGGAACGACCGAAAATATCCAAGACATCGACCAGAAATTGATTCGTATAACGCATCCGCACATGAGGGGGACTTTAGGGGATTTTGAAGGGTCGCTGGGTCCATCGGAGTTTATTTTCTTCCCGCGCGCATTAGAGGGTGTACAAGTTGAAGGTGATTTTAAGTGGATGGACTTTCATTTCATCCCGAGTGCCATTCCGAAAGGACAGTCTACGAGTTTAGTCCTTCGCGGTGAGGAAGGACGCAGCGAATACCGACTCACGGTTGATGGACAATTCGTCATTGTGAAAGCAGGCAGTGAAATCGTTTGGCTAAATGGTGAGAGGATGCGACGCGGCGAAAACAACGATTACATCATTCGCGAATATGGGGACCCAATTGTCGAGTTCAACAGTAAACACCTCATAACGAGCAACGATGTGATTCGAATCGACTTTGAGTACATCCCGGAAGAACGGGCGTACCAACAGAATCTTTACGGGCTCAGTAGTGTTTTCACATTGCCGGGCGAGCGTTTAACGTTTGGCGCGTCCTATGCCGTTGAAGCAGATCTGAATCAACCCGAGCAGTCTCTCATCCAGCTTGATGACACCGACTTGGAGGCACTTCGCCAAAATATACTTGATCCGGAAGAAGATGGTTCGCCTCTCACAGCACCACAAAAGCACACTGTATGGGGACTGGAGAGTCGTCTGAACGTTACAGAGCAAGCGTGGATTCAAGGCGAACTCGCCTATAGTAATCTTGATAAAAATACCTACGCCACTGTTGATCGGAAAGAGGTGAGTCAGGCGTGGAAACTGATAGGATATGCCGATTGGGACTTCGCAACATGGACGGATCAGCTGCGTCCTAAACTGACGACAAATCTCGATATACGGTCGATGGATGCCGACTTTGTGCCCGTCGGTGCCTCAAGCGGCAACCGTTCCCGCTCCCGCTATGAAACACAATACGCCAAAGAAGGCTTTGATGACGCGTTCCTGCTGGACACTGCCGGTAGATCGCGAACTCCCCAAGATGAGAGAACTATGGACTTCGACATCCGACTGATTCCAATAGATTGGTTAGAGGTTGACGCAGGAGTGGGTAGGAGTGAAGAGACGGAGCCAGATAATCGTCAGTTATCAGTTAACAGCGGTCAGTTAAAAGGAGATCTGGTTCAATCAGATCCCTCTTTAACCGACAACCAACAACTGACAACTGATAACTATTCAACCATCCGCAACAATTTAAACTGGGGTATCAATTTCAATAGGCGTTCTGGTAGGGGGCAGATAAACCCTACCCTCGCAAGAGGAAACACGCCGCCTATAGGTGAACAACCGAAGAATCAGCCAGAGTCGGAACAGGGCACGTCTACAGGAGCACAATTGCTGAAGAGGTTACCGAATCTTCGGTGGGACGACTACCGTAGCAGTTCACGGATGGAAGGAGCAGATTCAGCAAGGACACAGTCGCTACAAAAGTCACGTCAAGAAGGTAATCTGGCGTATCCTCTCGGTCCGTTCAGAATTTTGGGAACACTGGGACGAGTGGAATCGAACGAGGCGCGTAATGCTACGCTTAACCGAAAGCGGAACCGCGCAACCGGACGTATTGACCTCGCTGATTTCAAGTGGGTATCCTTGAACACCAGTTATGAGCTTGAGGAGGCTTTTGCGAAAGAACCGTTACTTACTGTCGATGACGAGCCTATCGGTTTATCGGATTGGCAGCGGAATACCACAGCACGGACTTGGAAGATAGGCATCCTTTCACAACAACAATCCTTTCTCAACGGCGGGGTGAATCTAACAGCAAACATTGCGCGCCGGATGTTGAAAGCACACACTGATCTTGGGGCAGATACAACGACACAACTTGCCGATGTCAACCTTCAACTCACACCACTCAGCCGAGCAATTGATATAGAAATCGCCTATGAATTAGATAAAAAACTGACGAGTCAACGCCGCGAAATATACACCGATATTCATCCACACACCGGCGTTCTAATTCAACCCGGTGAAGGATACTACGTGAAATTGGACGACCTACACTATGTAGAGGATCCCGAGGAAGGTACCTACATCAAAATTTATCAAAATGTCGGAGATAAACCCACAACAGCAGTAGACGCAGAATTTCGCGTACGTTTTCAACCTCGTCAGTTTTTCGCACGGCGTGCCAGAGCAAGACAACAACAGCATCGTGAATCAATGCTAAAACGTGACAGTTTACGTCCGAATAGCCGTCAGCAAGAGGGTATTGTGGTGGACAAAACGTCTACAACTGCCACACAATCTACCGGCAGCCGACGGTCTCCGACAACTGACAGCCAATTAGAATGGTTTCTAAATGCCCTCAGAGGTCAAACACGGTTGTGGTTGACCGAGGAACAGGAGGTAGAAGATGCGGTGTCTCTCTATCTGCTCCAAAGTCTACAAGGCTCGGAAACGCTTTTTGGACGTTTGAATCAACATCACAGGCTCGAGTTCTCGCCATCGCCAGCGTTCAGTTTCGAGTTCAACCTGCGTGCTGGAGAGACGCTCAACCGCCGGATTAATAACCAAGAACGCCACAGACGGCACCGGACGTGGGATGTCGGTCTTTCCGTGAACCCAGCGCAACGTATATCTGTTGGTGTGAACTGGGAACAGCGCCGAGAAACTGAGAAATACAGTCAATTCCAATTTGAGGAGCTCTCACAGGAAACTGAGCCTATGACCAACAGGGGAGAACTTCCATCAACGCCTATCTCAGATCTGCGCCAATTTGAACAGTCGACTGAATTGAGCCTCCGATATGAACTCAGTAGCTCCCTGCGATGGAGCGGGGTTGGAGGATATAAACGGACAATTGACGAGGAGCAACTCGACGAAGAACCAGAAGCCAAAACGCGGACCTTCTCTTATGAAAATCGCATCACGTATAGTCTCATCGGTAAGGGACGCATTGACATCAACTATAAACTCGGCTACGGTGAAAGTCAAGGTGGTATCCCCTTTGCGCAATACACGTTCTATGAAGGCATCAGTCACGAAGTCCGCACAACCGCAGATTACAGATTACGAAAGTTCACCGATCTCCTGTTTCGACTCAATTACCGCCTGCTCTCCACAAAGCAACGGAAACCCGAACACCGCTTAGAGATGACGGTCAGCGCGGAACTTTAATATCATCCGATGAGACAGAAATGAACTTATTGCCGCTGCTGCATTTGCGTCATCATTGCCATCATTTGTATAAGCTGCTTGAAGTCACCAAGATGAAAATCTTTCACCTGTGTCAATGTACCCAAGCCTAAAGACTTGGGCTTGTTAAGAGATCGCTAAACAACAATTGTTTAGCATTCCCAAAGCCCGCGTCTCGTGCTTCGTTCTTGTTTCTCGTTTCAGTGAGGGTGGTAACCCACCGCTCTCCACGAAGGGCGCAAGCCGCCCTTAAAAGTATGTTTAATGCAGCGTTATGGTCTCGGTCTAAAGACGTACCACAAAACTTTAACCATCAACTCGACTCTGATACAAGACAGCAAAGCACGAGTTGATGGTTAAAATTAAAGGTGCGTATCGCAAGAGAAAGTTTCTTTTCCGACTTCTGACCACAAGCAGAGCAGGTTTGCGAGGTATTCTTGGGGTCAACTTTGTGGAAGTGCAGACCGTCTCTTTCGGCTATGTCTGCACACCACTTAAAGAAGATACCCCAAGACGCATCCGAAATGCTCTTGCTGAGGTGTTTGTTCTTTACCATGTTAGATACGCGTAAGTCCTCTGCCACTAAGACATTGTTTTCCTTATGGTGGTAGAGTTTATAGACGAGTTTACCGATAAAGTCTTTGCGTTTGTTTGTTGTTCGCTCATGATGTAAAGCGAGTTTGTGTTGTTGTTTCTGCCAACGCTGGCTCCCTTTTTTCTTTCGGGAAAGGTCTTTAGAATGTTTTCGGAGTAAGCCTTCTGCTTGACGATACCAGCGGGGGTTGTCCTCTTTTTCACCTTCGGAAGTCGTCAGGTAGTGTGTCGTGCCAACGTCAACAGCGATAGCAGCTGTCGGTTCAACTTTCGGTGTATCCGGGATCTCACAGGAGATATGGGCATACCACCCCGAGGCTTTCTTGACGATCGTGACTTCTTTCGGGTCGCCTTGTAAGGGACGGTGCATGCGTATCTTGAGTTCACCTAACTTCGGCACTTTCAAGCGATTGTGCCTAAAATCGGTTGTTATTATTGGATTCTCACGGACGCGTATCGTCTGTTTGTCAGTGTCTTTCGTCTTTTTACGAACGACTTTGGTATATTTTCGGAGGCTCCATGTGAGAGAACGGACACGCGTTTTATGGCGAGGATACCCTTTTTTCGCAGCGTTTTCTTTACAACGTTTACGGAAGGCAGTAAACGCTTTATCGTTTCTGCGGAGGGCGTGATTCTGAAAATCTTGGGGAACTTCACGGAAATCGTCATACGTCTCACGGGCAGTCTTGAGAAGCGACTGCTGGTCAGAAAGCGACACAAAAGCACCTTCCGTCTCATACGCAACGAGTCTATCGTGGCGAGCAGAATTCTGAAGTTCACACAAGTGGTCAAGCCATCTTTCTAATGTTGTTTCTTGTTCCTGTGTGGGATATATAGGATATATGAATGTTAATCTCATGGTCTATCAGGTATCAGGTATTTATCCCCTGTTGAGTGGGAGGCAGACACATTACCAAGCGATAATGCTAAACACTGTCGGTTTCCAACCTGATGCTTTCATCATACCACAATTTCGGACCAAGTGTCAAGGAAAAAATGAACGCTTTGGACCTTTCCAAGAGGGCGGTTTTTCCTCCCAAACCTAAAGGATTGGGATTCCAAAACCGACAATTCCCTTGATCGTATCGGTTTGAGGGGAAAGCTCAGTTGCTATTATATTATAGTAAAGCCCTTAAATAAGTTGACAGGTTCTGAGATTTATGCGATACTTTCGTCTTATGAGTTATTCATCAGATTTACGCAAATGCGTGCTTGACTTTATTAGTAAGGGTGGCAGTAAAGCAGAAGCTTCGCGAAGGTTTTCGGTCTCTCGGACGTGTATTTATACGTGGCTGAATGCTCAAGACCCGTTGAGGTGTGAAAAGCCGGGTCCCCGAGGTCCCCGAACCCTTGATTATGATGCCCTGCGGCAACATGTCTGCGATTTTCCCGATGCCACTCAAAAGGAGCGTGCCGCCCATTTCGGTGTCTCCAGACACGGTATCTACTATGCGCTTGGCAAACTCAATATCACGCGAAAAAAAAGACCCGCACCTATAAAGAACAATGTCCTATGAAACGAGATGCTTATCTCTCAGCACTTGAGCAAGAAACCCAGGGCGGTGGCAAAGTGCCGGTTTATCTCGATGAGACGGGTTTCAGCGAAACGACTTTTCGCGAGTATGCTTATGCCCCCAAAGGGATGGGTGTCGCTGCGAAAGTGCCAAGCAACCGATATACAAGCACGACGTTGATTGCGGCACGGTTTGAGGCAGGTTTCAGGGTGCCTGTGCTTTTCGAGGGCAGTTGTGATGCGATTGCGTTCAACACATGGCTCTCGGAGATGTTGTGTCCTTTGCTCAACAACAAGCACGTTGTGATTTTGGATAATGCCTCCTTCCACAAAGGTTGGCAAACTGCGGATTTGATCGCAGCGACAGGAGCGAGTTTGTTATTTCTGCCACCCTACTCACCGGAGTTGAACCCC
The DNA here is from genome assembly GCA_965232545.1 of Candidatus Poribacteria bacterium. Classification (GTDB taxonomy): domain Bacteria; phylum Poribacteria; class WGA-4E; order WGA-4E; family WGA-3G; genus WGA-3G. Next base: position 2,484,456 of record OZ246979.1, on the reverse strand, counting down.
ATTGAGAAGGATTTCGCTATTATCAAACGCATCCGTCAATACAACGCTGAGAAATCCATTGATGAAATTATAAAAATGTATAATTAATTACGGGCTTTACTATAATTCTGTTATCCAATTCCAGCAGACTCGGGCAGTAGATAACACCCAATGCTTTTTCAGGAATTAGGCGTAGAACACTATCGGCTGGAACAGCAACTGGCGCCCTTTCAGATTGTTGAGAAGGTGTATCTACCGGTCCTGATTCGGATACCTTAGATGAATCTGGCACGGCTTCTACCACATTGAAAGTGGTGAATAGAAAGATTATCAGAAATATCGACACGGTGAAGTATGCGGGTAAACATCTCTTTAACATTGTTTTCTCCTTAGTAGTGTGGAACTTGTGGGACCATATCCTCGTTTTTGGCTCACTTGCCGCATTTGTCCGATAAATTCTATCGTTTGTCAAGAATACTTTAATTTAGGACTTACGCATGTTGCTTGTTTGTAGCATAACCTGTTAGGTTGTGGCGCGAGAAGATATGTGTTTTTTTACGGTTTTTCCTCTTACAGAGCGTCTTATCGTCAAAATTGCGTAAGTCCTGTAATTGTTAAATGACGCAATTTGCATGTGAAAGGTCGCATAAGTCCAAAAAGATCGCAAATCGGGTTTCTTCATAGATTCCCTGCGATTCAAAGTGTGCAAATGATTTTGCTGGCAGTATATTGGAAAATTAGAACGTGGAACGTCCTGGAGGGTTTAGCTTTTGCAAAATAGGCGGAGAGAAAAATAGCGGGACGAAGAGACGACTGGCTCAGTAGAGGTTGTGGCGGTTCACTATGAATCTGTATACTACATTATCTCAACGTGGGTCTATAGAGATTTTCGCGAGAAAAGAGTTGACTTTCCCTACCCCGCTGAACAAATTACCGGTAGCCCCTAACTTAAAATGTGTGCCATTGTCAAAACGGTGTGTTATCCTTCCACCCTTACCCGGTATAATCCCTGACGCCGAGGTGAGCACAACTTTAGGCATACCGTTCGTGGAGAGTTCGCTATCGCTTGTAAACAGAATGAAGGCACCAGTAGCCTCTGCACTCCCGATCCAAAGGTCGATAGTGAGCATACCGCCATTTTTAAATGCCGTCGTATCAATCTCAACGACAGTATAATCTTGATAGCCTACCGCCGGTGTTTGGAAAATGCTCAGAACGTCTTGTGAAGGTTTTTCATCGTTGAGCACGACGTTCTTTGCCTGTGTGGAGAGAAACCTCGGTCTATATTCCGATGGATCTGCATTCGGCGCAAATCCATCACCTTTACTCGGTGTCGTAGATTTACCAGCTTGGGTCCTCACATCCGGTTTTGACGCGATATTCAAGGTAATAGGTGTGTCAATAAGTTCCACCGTCATTTCCGATGGGGCATCGAAATTGTAAGACTGTTGGAAACGTGTTAAGTACTGACTGCTTGCTCCAAGTGCCATCACAACAAGAATAAGGCTTGAAGCGGCAATTGCCCACGGCACAAATGGTTTACCGAAGGAAGGGGATGTAGGTTCAATACGGGAAACCTCCTGCATGATTTTCTCGGTGAGATTCGCCCGGATTTGGAAACCTTCGAGTGCCTCTTGGATCATCGGTTCCGCCTTCTTTAAGCGGAGTCTCGCACGACGGAGCCGGCTCTTAACGGTACTCGCTGACACACCCAAAAATCGGCTAATCTCTTCACAGGTCATTTCTCCAAAATAATGGAGTGTAACGACAGTGCGCTCACTTTCCCGCAGTCGGGCAAGCAATCTTTGGACGATGTCGCGTTGCGCTTCAATAGCCGCTTTCTCCTGCTCCTCGGCGATGTATTGAGAATACGTCCCGCCTTCTATCAGTTCGGTGTCCGTATCCTCAAGTGCTTGCGTCTGTATCCGCTTCTTTCGCAGCCATGCGTGGCATTGACGTGCCGCGATTCTATAAAGCCACCCCGCAAAACGACGCGGATCCCTCAGTGTTGACAGTTTCTTATAAACCTGTAGAAAGGTATCCTGTGTAATCTCCTCAGCGATATGGAAATCGCCTACCTTCCGCCACGCGAGTGCGTGAACCTGCTTTTGATATTTTTTTACCAATTGCGCAAAAGCGTTTTCATCACCTGTGAGACTGCATTGAATTAGTTCAACATCGTCGTTTTTCATCCATTACCTCCAAAGAACTAAACTTGGAGAATCTATAAGAATGGTAGCGAGACTGACAGGTTGGACGAAAATCCGTAGACATCCATCCAACCTGCTGATATATTTGGATCACTTGACATCATAAATGAACCAGCTACCTTCCACTTTTCGCATCTTAACAGATAGCTCTGGGGGATGTGACCCAGGCACTCTCAATCGGAAGTGAAATTCATCACCCACATATTCGCTGCTCAAAATCTCCATTTCACTCAACATTTCACTTATCTGAGCACGCATATCTTCTGGCACATCCGCAAAATCACCTTCAAATGTTTCTCTGGCATCCCCTGTGAGCATCGGGAGTATTGTCTCTGCATCAAGATTCTTAAACGCCTCCACGAAAGTGTTCATTACATCTTCCGCAGATTGTTCTGGACGCACTGGTGACACTTTTCTGGATGCTGCTTCCTGATTCGGTTTGACAGAGATTGTAGCGAGAAAAGCATTGGTACTTCCCTTTTTACTAAACCAATCACCAGTGGCTCCGAACTGAAAAGATTGACCTCTATCAAAAGGATATGTGATTCTCTCTGTTCCACCGGGTGGAATACCCCACGCTGAAGCAAGCGCACCGTCAGGCACTCCTTCTGTTGGCAATTTACTGTCACCTGCAAACAAATCAAACGAACCAGCCGCTTCAGCATGCCCGACCGAAATATCAATCGTGAGCAGACCGCCATTTTCAAACGTTGTCGCATCAATTTCAATGACAGTATAATCTTGGTAGCCGGGTTCTGGTGTCCGAAAAATATTCAAGATCTCCTGTGAGGTCCGAACATCGTTGAGTACAACTTTCAAACTGCTCAAGACAGTATCCGAATTGAGCGGTTCCGGTTCTGAAGTATCTTCACCGAATCCCGGAAGTTTTCCATCTAAGGATTCCTGGAGAAATGTTAGGTAATCTCGTATCATGTGTGATCCGATAAGGTCATTAACGGGCTGTCTGCCCATCAATTCAAGATCTGTCGAGAGAATCAAAGAATCTGACGGTGAACGCTTTTTCCAGCCTTTCATGATCCCTTGTGCTAAAGGGTGCATTCTATCGAACGGCTTGAACCCATGCTCGCGGCGCACTGCCATGTATGCTTCCTTATTAGGTGTGCGCTCCAATTCAAAATTCGACACCCAAGTGTTGATGAAATTTTCGTTCAGGAACTCAATATTTCGGTTATCGGAGAGGACAACTGCCCTCATGGTTTTGCCACTCGCTCAGCACGATTCATCCATCAAAGGCCCATCAATGGAGATGGCGTGAATAGGCTTCTGCTGTGCTTGTGCCATTTCCAACGCCTGCTCGGGCGGCACCCAGTTAATTTGCTGTGACTTGTAGAAACGCAGCGTTAGTGCGTGTTCAGCGGTTTCTTGAGGAATGGATTCTGTGAATTCAACCTTTTCCAGAAGATCTTGCGTTCCAGCACGAAGTTCCATTTGGCAATAACCGCCTGCTACAATACGATAATTTGCGTCTTTGTCTTTCTTCCAGTTAACATCAAAGTTTATTGGACCATCAGGAACGTACATCTCAAAGAAAGCGACCTTCTCCTCGGTCCGATCAATCACAAGATGCCCAGTAAACTGGGATGGGGTAAACCATCCATCCTGCAGCTTGAACTCTGCATGAATCCGAAACACGATGTCGGCGAATTTATCGTTGTAAGCGCGTAGGCATGCCCACAACCCGCGGGAATCCCCTACATTTATATGCATATCCGGGCTTGGATTGGGGTGCAGCTGCCGGAGCAAAGTAAGTATCCCTTCCTTTTCAACTTGCCAGGGTTCTCCAATTGAAACCGGTTCATCTGGAAGAAAAGCGTGGAAGACCGATGCAGGATACCGTTTTTCAGGTTCAGCAACCCGCAGATTTACCAACTCGTCCCACTCCTTAAAAGAAGATTCGGACATAGCATCCCCAATCGGGGCAATGAATCCCTTCACTAACACTTCTGGCTTACTATCAAGGTTAAGTACAATTTCGCTTGTCAAGTGATCATCAGCACCGAGTTGTCCACTCATCACCACCAAAATAAGAAACCCAACCGCCAAAATTTTCATTTTCAAATCTCCTTGTAATAATTGACAATAACATTCTACATCAACAATGCCTATACAACAAGTTGTTGCTCACGTAGATTCTAATCTCGATATATAATGACGCGGGGAACCGACAAAACGGTTGCTTAATTCTGCATAGGGGCACATGCCGTAAGTAACAATGCTTAAATATTCCCTTGTTATCACTTACAGGATTCTGAAGTTTTGATAAGGATAAAATCATTCTAATTTCTAAACCTGCTCTAAGGAGCGACCACTCTTCTTTTCACATCCGCCCAAGTTGTTGCAACTTTATCACTCGGTGAAACGGCGAGGAAATCCCCTACCATTGCTTGTTTAATTTCATTGTTACTGAGTGCCCGTCGCCAGACCGCGGCTTCGTCAATAAAACCATTGATAAATGCATACTGAGATCTATTTTTTGCGCACCCGATCCGTAGGTTCGCGTCATTACCACCAAAGAAGTTGAACTCCTTTTTCTTTTTACCTATGACTTTACCATCTAAATAAATTTTCATGGTTTTTCCGTCGTAGTTTCCAGTAACATGATACCATTTTTGAACACCCATTTTGTGTAGAACTGCGAATTCATGCCGGTTCGTAATCCCTTGTTTCTCCCGCGACCCGAGAAACAATACAATCTCTGGTCCGTTACCGATATCGGAACTACCGATACCGTAAGTGCCAGCCCAACCTTCCCCCGAATGGCAACCTTTATCAAGCCAATGCAACATTCTTTTACCTTTCCATGTTTTTTGATAGTAAATCCATGTCATCATTGTTATTTCGCCTGTAACTTTCAGCTTCTCCTGAGCGGGGATACTGACGCAATCTTGACCGTCATCTGTAATGTGAATTGCCTTGCCATATTTGCCTTTCACAATCTTGGTATTCTCAAGAATCTCGGCATTAAGACCATTCCCAGATTCATTAACAACCGTCTGATCTTTAACGTTATCAAACGTTAGATAAAAAACGAGTTCCTCATCCAAACCCGCGTTAGCGGAAATTGTCCCCAACAGAATAACAATCCCCAAAAAAGCAGTACCGATAAATTCTCGTATCATGTTCTCTTTTTCTCCTATAGCGTCTATTACGCTTTCCAAAATTTGTCACACGAATATTAGGTTGATATATACAGTGACGCGGATCAAGGGCAAAACGGTTGCCTAATTCTGAAAACATAAGAAAAATATGATGCCCGGAGCGGAAAACGCACATAATACCAGAAAATCAGTTTTATGGTGATTCTGTCTATAACACTATTTCTTTTTTATTTTTCCCCATACTGTGCTTAGCAGTTGCGATTGTGGCGAAACAGGCAACAAATACATAGGGTCGAACCAATCCCCTCCAAAATTCGCATCAAAAACCCGCCCAATATGTGTCAACTGGGTCCGAGTACCACTGTTCACATCAAGTTTGAAAATGTGTAGACGCCCATTAATTTTTTGTGTATAAAGGACTTCTTCTCCATCTGGCGACAATACAGGATACTGTGCCCTTGGACCGGCTTCATCCACAAGTTGTCGGAGATCAGTCCCGTCCCGGTTCACAATGTAGATTGTCTCCTTATCCAGCCATACGTCGGGGAAACGATCACCCGGCAAAAGGCGCGGTAAGGGATTCTTATTCCAAGAAAAAACGATCTTACGCCCCGTTGCCGACCAAAACGGATGATTTTGCCAAGGCGTTGCGTTCCTCGGTAGAAGGTGTTTTTGCCTTCGTGTATGGATGTCAATGAGGGCAACTCGACAGGTATCTCCAATATAAGACATATATGCTATTTTCGTCCCATCAGGCGACCACGTAGGATATCTGCCCTCCACGATGCCCTCCTCTTTTTGTGAACCCAAGGTTGCAACGTGGATATGGAACTTGACACCGTTCCAATTCAGGTGTGTGTAAGCGATCTGTTTGCCATCCGGTGACCACGTCGGAGAATCCCTATAAGCCTTTCTTTTCCTCGTGAAGACACGTCGAACATTAGATCCACTCGGATCCATCAGATACAGGTCTCGAATGCTGCCATCACGATCGGAAACGAAAAGAATCTCCTCACCAGTAGGAGACCAAACGGCGTTCAGATCATTTGCACGATGTTGTGTTAAATTCACCTGTTCGCTACCGTCTGGATTCATGATGTAGACCTCGTAATTACCGCCTCGTGAAGAGGTGAACAGAATTTTGGCGGTTGTGGGTGCTGTTGCGAAAACGGTGCAAACACTTACGTCCAATATCAACACGCTCAATATAGCAAAAACTAACAACCGTATTATTTTCATTTTATATCCCTTTATCAAATTTCGGGGTCAAAACCCCTTGCTTTAGCTGGGGGATGTAGACCCTGCCCTCTTGGAAAGGACCAAAACATTCATTTTTTCCTTGACATTCTAATGAAAATCTGGAAATAAATTTTGACAATTGGAAATAAAGGACGTTCACAGCCCTTAATCTGGAGGAATTTATAGTAAAATTACCCAAGTTGATACTTACAAGATTTTAGGTACGTAGGCCTCGTTTTCATTGCAAGTCGTTGAGGATCTACGGGTTTTTGTAGCGTAAACTGTTAGTTTGCGTCCTTAGGGCACAATCTAACAGATTATGCTACAAAGATGGCAAATTAGGTTATAGTTGTCTCAATCCACTTTGATTTTTCCCCATATCGTTGTTAACAATTGCACCGACGGCGAAACGCTATAAAAAGGGTCAAACCAATCCGGACGTGAGTTCCTTCCGTCATGCGTCAGTTGTGTTGAGGTACCATTGTTCAGGTCCGTTTTGAAGAGTTGCGAAGACTCCCAAGCATTGTAAACGAGTTCGTTACCATCTGGAGACCAAATGGGATCAGAGGAGGCTTCGTCAATAATTTGATGAAGGCCTGTACCATCGCTATTCACAGTATAAATTGTCGCCTTCTTAACTCCAAGAAAACCCTGTCCGTCAAACCCGGCCCCCTCGAGTTTCGCAAAGGCGATTTTGTCGTCTCGAGACCAACTTGGACCAAGTGTCCACGGCACCTCTTTTAAAAGGAGTATCTTTCGGGAGCGTCTCTGCAGATCGAAAATGCCTAAGGGTATGCCTTTGCGTCCACCTACCACAAAGGCTATCTCGCGTCCATTGGGAGACCAATTCGGACCAAATCCATCGGTCAATTTCTCAATGGAGTCTCCATTTGCTGTCGCGACGCAAAGCGTGAGGTCCGCGTAAGGGACAAATCGCATCCCAAATTGTAGTTTTGCCTTTCCTGGATCTCCCTGTGCGTAGGCGATCTGTTTGCCATCGGGGGACCAAGCCGCGTCCATTCTATATTTGCTGCTTTTAAATACCCTCCGGACATTCGTGCTATCTGCGTCCATAAGATACAAATCGAAGATTCCATCCCGATCTGAACTGAATAGTATCTGTTTTCCGTTCGGTGACCAGGCCGGATTGTAATCGGCTGCGGGATGCTGGGTCAAATTGATCTGCTCGCTCCCATCGGAGTTCATGATATAGATTTCGGCGTTGCCATCCCGTTTTGACATAAACACGATTTTCGCTGTCGTCGGAGCTTTTGCCCACACGTTGATACTGCTACTGAATATGAATAGTGCACTGATAGCGTAACTGAATATTAGAAACTTGGTACCATCTCCAGTTCCGAAAAAAGGAGAGACCGACTTATGTTTCATAAGATGCCTCCTACTAAAATGAGTCTTGATATTTGCTGTTACCCTACACTAACTTACGGGAAATACGCTATCTAAACGTCCTATCCAAAAAAAATCTATTCGCGCAGATTCCCATATTACTATATAGTGACGCGAGTAACAGACAAAACGGTTGCCTAATTCTTGAAAAAATAATGGAAATCGGATACATACCTAATAGAAAAAGCCAAACACCACTGATTCGGCATGTATTCAATAAAACGTAGGTATGCAATTACGCGTTGACAGGTAGGTTAGAATAATATATCCTATTTTTCATAAGGAGGGACGACAGAAACACGCGCCAGAAAAGCGTTGGGAGCACGCTTCTGGTTACTTGACCCTTTAGCGACCAATTTAAAATGCTGTTTGCCCCGACCAAAATGGTGAAAGATATGCCCTATGCTATCAGGTGAAACGTTCCACGCGCCAGTCAGTGCTTTATCTGTCGTTTTGTTTGTCAGAATTTTGGCATCGGCATCGAACAACTCAAATGTTCCAGTTGCTTCACCTGCTCCCACCTGTATCTCAATGTAGAGTATTCCCTGTTCAAAGGGTGTGGTATTAATTTCAACAACCGTGTAATCTGGTGTATCGGTGTCGGATGCGCTAAAGGTGTGCAAAATCTCCATCAACTCCGTTCCCAAACTAATCGGATTTCGATCTAATCTCGATCCTTTTCCCACACGTCTACGTTTTCCTTCAAATGCATCTACAGCATGCTGTAACACTGATAGGTACGCGTGTGGTTGATTCCTGTAAGGCAATGCCATCTCTGGCTGATGCATAATGACTTTCGCATCGGGGGTCAGTGCCAGAATATCCACAGAGTCGGTATAGTGGCGTTTCATCTCTTTAGCGATAAGGCTTGCTACCTCACCTTTCGCACCATCTATCAGTTCCGGCAATTCTCGGAGGAGCACCCATGTATTGACGAACTTCTCGTTGAGCGTCTTTATGACTTCTGAATTGGAGAGCGGACCCGCCCTCAAATTTTTGCCGTTCGCTCAGCACGATTCATCGTCCAAACATCCCCAGACAAGGATTGCATGGATCGGACGATTGGTTGCTTTCGCTTGGGCGACCGCTTCACCAACCGGCAGCCAATCAATTTCAGCGAATTTATAGAATTTCAATTCCAATATCCGATATGCTTCTTTCGTTGTGATAGCAGCGTCCCACGCGATCTCGTCTTGGTCAGTTTTGTCTGTAGCGAGGAGTTCCATACGCGGCACAAAAACCATATCCGCTCCGCCATAGGCATTGAGATCAACATTAGTGTTGCGCACCGGCAAGCCTAATGAGAAAGCGCGAACTGTTCCGCTTTTTAGATTCACCAATACTTTCCCGACAAATTGCGAAGGAATAAACCTTGCTTCGGACTCCCTCTCATCATTTTCCTCTTGCCACTCCTGATAGGCAGTAGACTTCAACGTGAATTCTGCGTGAATTCGGAAAGTAATCTCTGCATAATCTGATGAGCTTGCGCGTAAACATGCAAAGGCACCTTCCTCACCGTAACCTAAATCAGCTGTTGCCCCCGGATGAAACTGATGAAGGAAGGAAACAACACTGTTCGCATCAAGTTCCCAGACATCACCGACTGTTACAGTTGATGACGGAAGAAATGCCTTGAAAGCATCCGCTCTGTATTCCTTGATGGGTTGGTTTGGGGACAAGTCGAAGAGTTCAACGTGTTCTGGCAACGCTTTGTGCATACGAAACGTAGAATCCGCAATTGGTTCCCAATGTGCATGTACCTGTAGACGTGCCGAACTATTTAGGACATTACAAAGATTTATCACTATTTGCCTCCATTACCACGGCTATTCCTTTTCAGGTTTTACAGAAATTTTGTTTGAAAACGTCGTATAAGTAAAGTGATTCAATTTTACATTCACACACATTATTGGATGCACTTTCGGAGAGAACAGTGGATTGAAAGGTATCAGTTGGTGTGTTCGTAGTAGTGCGGTTCATCGCACGTTCCCTAATACTGTAAATCCTGCTTCAAACAATCGACAACTAATTCCGTCTTACTGACGGCTGACGGCTGATTGCTGACTGCTATTCTTCGTTCGTAGTCGGGCGATTCATCGCACGTTCTTAAAGTGTTTAACGGGGAATAAGAAAGCACACTTGACAAAATCAAAAACATGCATAGAATGGTAAGCAAAACAGCGGAAATAGTGCGTATCTCTTTGCAATGTTCAAAATGGAAAGGAAACAAGTAATGATTCAGACGGCTTATAAGGAAGCGTATCGTCCACAGTTCCACTTTACACCGAAAACCAACTGGACCAACGATCCGAACGGATTAATCCACTACAAAGGTGAGTTTCACCTCTTCTTCCAACACAACCCATTCGGTATCGACTGGGGCAACATGACGTGGGGACACGCTATCAGCACAGACCTCGTCCATTGGAAGCAACTCCCGCATGCCATCCATCCAGACGAACTCGGTACAATCTTCTCCGGCTCTGGTGTCGTGGACTGGAACAATACAGGCGGCTTCCAGACCAGCGACGAGGCGGTACTCGTCAATTTTTACACGTCCGCAGGCAGCCACGCGCCGAAAAAGGTCCCCTTCACACAAAGCATCGCCTACAGCAACGACCGCGGACGGAGTTGGACAAAATATGAAGGGAATCCCGTCATTGAGCATATCGTGAGGGATAACCGCGACCCGAAGGTCATCTGGCACGAACCCACACAAAAGTGGGTAATGGCACTCTACCTTGATCAAAATGACTATGCTCTCTTCGGTTCGACAAATCTCAAGGAATGGACAAGACTCTCCGACCTCCAGATTCCCGACACAGAATGCCCCGACATCTTTGAGCTTCCTGTTGACGGTGATCCCGATAATACCAAATGGGTTTTCTGGGGTGCGGCAGGGAAATATTACGTCGGTAATTTCGATGGAACAACCTTTACACCCGAAGGGGACGCACAGCGCGCTGACCACGGTGCCAACTTCTATGCAGCACAAACGTGGAGCGATGTCCCAGAATCCGATGGCAGACGCATCCAAATCGCTTGGATGAGTGGCAGTAAACCGCCAGATATGCCCTTTAATCAACAGATGAGCTTTCCGTGCGAACTAACCCTTAGGACGACTTCAGAGGGGATACGTCTACATCGAGAACCGGTCGCAGAGATCGAAAACATCCACACGTATACGCACGCGTGGAGCGACCTTCCGCTCAAGCCGGGTGAAGATCCGCTTGCGGGATTGACAGGTGAGTTGTTTGATATCCGTGCTGAGATAGCGCTGAACGATGCCACTGCCGTCGGTTTCAAAATTCGCGGGCAGGATGTCCGTTACGATGTTGCATCTCAGGAACTTACATTCTTAGAAAGGAGCGGACCCCTCGCCCCACGAGATGGAAAAATCCGCTTGCAAATTTTAATTGACCGTATCTCTATCGAAGCATTTGGAAATGATGGTGAACTCTCAATGACGTCCTATTTTCTTCCAGATCTGGAGAACGCGGACATCGGAATCTATGCGAAGGGAAACGCAGCGACTATAGCCTCATTGAAAGTGCACGAGTTGAGATCCTCGTGGGTGTGATTGGGGTGTTAGTAGGCGGGTTTACAACGTAGGGGCAGGTCTTGTACCTGCCCACATATTGCTAAACACTAAACGACTCACCACAACCGCATGTGTTTTTAGCGTTCGGATTTGTTATTTTGAAGCCTGAATCCATCAAACCATCGTTATAGTCGAGGACGGAACCTGCGAGATAGAGTGTGCTACGAGGATCGACGAAAATCTTCAAGCCATGAAATTCAAAAACTTTGTCGGTGTCTTTTGCGGGGCCAAACTCAAGATTGTATTGGAAGCCAGAGCATCCACCGCCAACGACCTGCATTCGCAAGCCGAGTTCAGATTCAGCTGGGGCTTCACTGCTGCTAATGAGAGTGACCGCTTTTTGTGCGGCAGATTCTGTAACAGTAATCATGGTGATTGTGCCTCCTTTTTGGACAAAAAATCAGCAATAGCCATTTTTAGAACTTCTTCAGCAGCCTTCGCGTAACGTTGTTTATCCAGCGGCAGTCCTCCCAACGCTTCAGAAAGCTGCACAGCAGTAATTTCCAATGCCCGCGGGACCTGGGTGCCTGTAACCAGTTCAGTGAGGATCGAAGCACTCGCGATAGCAGTAGGGCAACCGAAGGCTCGAAATTTCGCTGCAACGATCACATTATCTGTTATCATGAGCGTGAGTTTTATCATCTCACCGTCAGCAGGAGAACCGACACTACCAGTGCCATCAGCATCGACAATAGTTCCGATATTGCGCGGGTTTTCGTAATGTTCGGTCACCTGTGGCGTATACATGAGATATTGTAAATCGGGTTTACAAGGTTTTCCCCACGATTCACGAAATAAATTGTAATTTACAATTCCATTTAAAGAAACTTATTTCTCAATTATACGATATTTCCAGACACATGTCAAGTTTTTAAGTTCTAAATCAGATGGAGAGGACAGATGACACCCAAACAGCGATACCTTTTTGACTTAACGGGGTATATCCACCTCAAAAACGTCCTCAGCGATGGAGAATTGAAAAACGCGCAGGATGCCGTCGAGCGATGCGTCCAAACACCACAGGATGAACTCCCGCCCGGTATTAGTTACGGCGGTGGCGGCTATTCCAACGGTTTTTCGTTCGACAAATCGCTTGAAGCACTCACACTTCATCCGAAAACGTGGCCAATCGTGAAGGAACTCACTGATAATAAGCCTCGTTTTAATCGAGGCAGCCTTCTTGCCAAGGGACCAGAGCACGATCAGGTTATTGGCAAGTTGCATTGTGCTCGTGAAGATTGTGGATGGCAGACACGCCGCTATGATGTCAGGGACGGACAGATTCACTGCAACGACTTCGTCGTCTTTTTCTATTTTGCCGATGTCCACCCCGGCGATGGTGGCTTAGTTGTCCTACCGGGTTCCCACAAAGCAAACTTTGAACGTCCGGAGGGGATTTTCTTCCCGGATCCGGAGGATCCACCCGATGAACTTCATCCGGCGTTAGTTAATGTGACAGCGCGTGCCAGTGATGCCATTGTCCTGTCCGAACTGCTGACGCATGGGGTCCTCATCTGGAAACCGAAGGACCGGTATCGGCGATTTATCATCTTGCGTTACACAACACAGTTTTTCCAAGACGCAAGGGAACAGAGAGTCCCATTTCCACCAGAGGTGATGGAACGGCTTTCTCCCGAAACCATTGAACTCGTGCAACCCGCATCCTATACGCATATCAAGGAAATTGTCAAAAGTGAGTATATCCAGCTAACCTAACAGGTCAAGCAAAGATTGGGAAATCTTGCTTGATGCTTTCGGTGAAATATGCTACCATTCTTGCAATTGATACTGTGCCGCGTGGTTAGAAAGGTTACCACGAATTCACGTGCCATTATCTAACTGAAATCCTCAAAAAATTGTCCAGATTTCGTTTTTTCACTCTATTTGGTGGGATTAGGAATCCCACCAGTAAACGGGAGGATGCACAATGCTCCAAAAATGTCAATTAACGCTCAGCTTAGCCCTCTGTCTTCTGCTGATACAGCCGCTCACAAGCTTTGCCGTAGAAGAATTCAAGGTTTCAAAAAATGGAAAGGGCGAACAGATATGGTTTGAGGCGGAAGCCTTTGATGAAAGAGACTCCAAGGATGTTTACAAATTGGGTAAAGGTGAAAAGGCTGTGGATCCCGCTGATGGTGCCTTCGGCGATATTATCACGAATGCCGGTGCTGGCAAAAAAGGTTGGATACTCTATAGGTTCGACATCAGTCGTGCGGGAGGAAAAGCCGGGGACTGGCGATTTATCGGGCGCGTCATTAATCCGAGCAACCATTCGGATTGGTTGTGGGTCTTGGGTGACGATGGTGATAAAATTCCAGATGCAGAACCTGCCTTCGTCCGTCCAAATCACATTATTTTTGAAGAAAATGTTCCCGAATGGACATGGAAAAAGACCGGAGATTTTGGACAAGATGCTGGCACGATTAATAAATTACAAGACGGTGAAAATGTCATGATGATATGGACACGTCAGAGTTCGCTTCAGGTCCAATACGATGTCTTCTGCTGGTCGAGTGACCTGGAATATCAACCTACGGATGAAGACTACGAGAAAGCGGACGAAAAAACTTTACCGGTGCATCCCGATGGATTGCTAACCACGACGTGGGCGCGACTTAAGCAGTAGTTTCATCGTTCTCGTCAGGTGTTTTTGGCTCTAATTCTGCTTGGCACTCAGCACAGTAACCGATGATCTCATTACGGAAGCGCACTGCTTTAAAGTCGTGCGCTTCGCACACTGCTTGTTGTAAGGCATCAATTTGCGGTTCTTTAAACTCAACAATTTGACTACACCGAAGACAGATAAGATGCGCATGTTCCCGAAGCGAGTGAATACTCTCATAACGAGTGTTCTTCTGCGCGTCAATAAACTCTGTTAACAACCCACTTCTCACCAGCAGCGGCAACGTCCGATAAATCGTCGGGCGTGACACGCGGTAACCGTTTCGACGCATCTGAACCAAAAGGTCTTCTGTTTGAAAATGTCCGGGATAGTCAAAGACTTGGTTTAAGATGTCCAATCGCTTTTGGGTCAAACGCAGTCCATAGCTTTTGAGATAATCTTCAAACTGCTTTGCAAATTCGTTATCGTGAGTGGCCTCTTCAACGGCTTCCATTTTCCGCTCCCTTTCAACTCAACGCAAAAGACAGACGACGACCCGGCGGTGCCAGATCGTTTTTCACGGCATACTTATAATACAGTTCAAGACCTTTGATCTCAGGTTCACCTAAGTCGTATTTGATGTAATGTTGCAAATAATTGCAACAAAGTTTTTCGGAAAAACCGAGCCTTTGTGCCTCAATCCGCGCGATTTCTGGGATCTGTGCGATACCACGTGCTTTTGATTCGAGGAGTAACTCCGGTAAATTACCAAGCTGCGCTTCTGTCCGGGCAACCCAACACGCGTAAACGAATGGTAAACCTGTGTACTTATACCACGCCTCACCAAGATCAAGATTATGCTCCGTTGAACCCAGATGTCTAAGTGCCGGATCTCCAATTAAGAGGACTGCATCAAAAGGTGGATCTTGACGATCGTGAAGGGTAGTCTTTGGATTTACTGTTGGTCTGCACGTTGTGAACGCTGGAGAAATTCCATATTTCTCAGTGAGCAGGATTTTCAGCAGCGCAATAGAGGTCCGGGAAGCCGTATCGAGCCCAATACGTCGAATCTCTCGGATCGGAACGCGACTGAAGAGTTGGATACTTTGGACACTTCCGTGAGAGGCAATTGCTATATCAGGTAGGATACAGTAAGACGCATGCGAAGGATTCGCTCGAAAGTATTCAATAGTCGAGATCAACCCGACCTCAATATCACCCCTACTTAATGATAACGCGAGACGGCTGGGAGTATCAATACTGAGTTCGAATTCTGTTTGGATTTCCTCGTTCAATAACGGATAAATAAGCGGTTTAGTATTTAGGAACGAGACCGCACCAACCCTTAAGCGGCTTTTCTGTACCACCGATTCCCCTCTCGAATGATCTCATTGTAAAGCGTATCACGTTCAACAGGCACGAAGCCAGCCTCCTCAATGAGGTGTGTGAGTGCCGAAACGGAAACAGCCTCTGGTGTGTCCGCTCCCGCCATGTGCGTAATCTTCTCCTCGGTTACAGTGCCATCAATATCATCAGCTCCGAAACGGAGTGCGACCTGCGCAGTTTTCAAGCCGGTCATAATCCAGTAGACTTTTATGTGCAGCAAGTTATCGAGCATCAAGCGGGCAACGGCGATGTTCCGAAGGTCAGTCAGACCCGTCGTCGATGGTAGATACACCATGCGAGTATTGGCAGGATGAAACGCCAGTGGAATGAACGTCGCGAAACCGCCGGATTTATCCTGTTGCTCCCGCAACCGAATGAAATGATCGACTCTGTCCTCGTTTGTCTCAAGGTGACCATAGAGCATTGTTGCATTTGTGGGAATACCGAGACCATGTGCGATGTCGTGAATCTCCAGCCATCCTTCCGCACTCAGTTTTCCTGGGCAAATCTTTTCACGCGTTTCTTCCGCAAATATTTCAGCACCACCCCCGGGTAACGAATCCAAACCCGCCTCCCGTAATTCCGTTAAAACTTCTTCTATTGACATTTTAAAGATACGCGAGAAGTGATGAATTTCAACGGCTGTGAAGAATTTGAGGTGGACCTGTGGCATCCGTTCCTTGAGTCCGCGGATGATGTCTAAGTAATAATCGAAAGGCAACTTAGGATGTAACCCGCCAACGCTATGAATCTCAGTACATCCGTGCTCTATAGAATACATCGCTTTGTCCAAAAATTCATCAACACTCATTTCCCATGCCCCTTCCGTTTGCATATTTTTTCGGGCAAAGGCACAAAAATGGCACCGGGCGTGTAGAATGCAGACATTTGAATAATCAATATGCTGGTTGATGTTATAGTAAGCAACGTTTCCATTTAAACGTTCACGGGCATGATTCGCTATAAATCCAACCCCTGTAATATCCGGACTTTCATAAAGCGCAACCCCCTCCTCAAAGGAGAGTCGTTCTTCTGCCTTGACTTTTTCATAGATTTCAGACAACTTCGGGTCCGTAAAACGACTATAGTTCTCCATTATTTTTTTATCCTAATCGGTTCTCCAGTTTCCCACGAATTTGGCAAGCCTAAACTTGCTATAGAAAAGTGAAAAATTGCTTGACACTTGTTTTTCAGTAAAGGTATTATAGCACAACAACCTTAAAAAAACAAGTCTTTTTGGTTGTCAGCAGTCGGAAACCATCAGCAGTCAGCAGTTAGTTACACACAGTAAAAGCGGTTTTTTAACTGCTTTTATAGAATCTGGGCACGCAAAGGGGAGCAGATAACTTATGCCAAAATTAGGACTTATCCATTACAACTACGCAAGTAAATCACTTGACGACTTTCTGAAATTTACGAGTGAGACAGGGTTCGGCTACGTTGAACTCCAGATTGGCGATGTATGGAACTCGGATGTCGCGAATCCTGAACAAAACGCAGAAACTGTGAGAGCACAGATTGAAGGTTACGGCTTGCAAGTCTCCGCACTTGCGGCGGGGAACGATTTCGTTGTGCTGGAAGAGGATGCTATCCAATCCCAAGTCGCACGAATGGAACGCATTGCAGGACTTGCGAAACTTCTCGGCTCTTCAATTCTCCGCACTGAGGGCGGTGCCGCGAAAGATGCTGTCCCAGAAAGTCGATGGGTTGAAGCAATGGCTGGATGTCTCACACGATGCCTCGAATTCGCCGAACGGGACGAGGTCTACTTGGCGGTGGACAACCACGGCATCGTTACAAATGATGGTGATTTGCAGGTGGAACTCTTTGAACGTGTCGGTTCCAAATATGTCGGCGCGAATATGGACACGATGAATTACCGTTGGGCGGGTCACGATTTGGACACTGTGGGCAGATATTACGAAATCGTAGCACCTTATACATTGCACACGCACCTGAAAGACGGGACGGGTTCACGTGGAGATTACCGCGGCGAGGCACTCGGCGAAGGTGAAATAGATCTGGCAAAAGCCATTCGCTGTCTGAGAGACGCAGGCTATGATGGTGTCTGGTGTTGTGAATATGAAGGTAGGGAAAACGACGGCACGGGTCAAAGAAAGAGTTTTACTTGGATGCAAGCAAATCTATAACCAATGCATGAACCACCTCGTATCATTACGCTAACAACCGATTTCGGCACAAGCGATGCTTATGTCGGGATCATGAAAGGTGTTATCCTCAGTATTAATCCGAATGCGCAAATAGTTGACCTCACGCACGCTATCCCACCACAAGATATCTACGAAGCGGCTTTCTCAACTTATGCGGCACATAGTTACTTCCCAAAAGGTACGATTCATATCATCGTAGTTGATCCGGGTGTAGGAAGTGATCGACAGGCGATAGTTAGCCGCACGGACGACGCATTCTTCGTCTGTCCCGACAATGGTGTGCTGAGCTACCTATTGCAGAGCGTTGAGAACGAAGGGGGACCACCCATAGATTCCGTGACGATTCAAAACAGTGCGTACTGTCTACCAGAAGTCAGCAACACATTCCACGGTAGGGATGTTTTCGCACCCGTCGCGGCACATCTATCACTCGGTGTGCCGCTTGACGACATCGGTCCGCCGTTAAAGACGCTCGTTCAACTACCGATTCAAGTGTCGGAACTTTCAGGCACTACCCTGACAGGGCAAATTGTCAAGATTGACAGGTTCGGGAATGCGATAACAAATATATCGGAAACCGCAATTGCTCGCTTAAAAAGTGCGTCTACCCCTGGAATATCCACGTATGAAATCAGGGTTGGAAGTGTCAGACTGCATCGATTCAACCGCGCTTACGCTGAGTCTGGTGTCGGCAAGCCTCTGGCGATTATCGGGAGTACTGGGTTGTTGGAAATTGCTATAAATGGCGGCAACGCCAAAGAGGGGTTAGGATTACAGCGGGGTGATCCTGTCGTAATTCAGAGGTTTGATTGAATATATATGTTTCAGCAGGGTATAATAAATAGGACTTACGCACGTCCCCGGTAGGTGCGGTTTCCTAACCGCACCGATTGCGTCATAATAGACTGAATTCTTTGATTTTGCGTAAGTCCTGATAAAATTAAATTCATAAGGAGGATGGAAAAAATTGAAACAGATTGCTTTAACAGGGCTTAAGCCGTCAGGATCCCCGCATATCGGTAACTATCTCGGCATGCTTAAACCCTCGTTGGAACTTGCGGAAAAGTTTCAAGCACTTTATTTTATACCCGACTACCATGCCTTGACCACAGTTAGGGATCGAGAACAGTTGACGAATCTTACTTATCAGGCGGCAGCGACGTGGTTAGCACTCGGATTAAATCCAGACGAGGAGATTATCTATCGCCAATCTGATATTCCAGAGGTGTTTGAGTTGGCGTGGGTGTTATCCTGTTTCACAGCGAAAGGCTTGCTCAACCGTGCACACGCTTACAAGGCAATAGTTGATGACAATATTGCTGAGGGGCGTGAAGAGGATAAGAACATTAACGCCGGACTCTTCACTTATCCGGTTTTGATGGCAGCAGATATCTTGCTCTTTGGAACACATGTTGTGCCAGTTGGACTTGACCAGCAGCAACATCTTGAAATTACACGCGATATGGCGCTTACCTTCAACGCGAATTATGGGGATGTCTTAACAATTCCGGAAGCCTTCATTCGGAAAGAGGTCATGACGATTCCTGGAATTGATGGTAGAAAAATGAGCAAAAGTTATAACAACGTCATCCCCATCTTCGCACCTTCTAACCAAGTACGCAAACCCGTTATGCGTATTGTAACCGATTCCAAACGTCCAGAAGATCCGAAAGACCCAGACGAATGTAACATCTTTGCGATTTATCGTCATCTCGCAGATGCTGATGCCGTTGAAGCGAAGCGGAAACTCTATCTTGAAGGTGGACTCGCGTATGGCGAGATGAAAAAAGAGTTGTTCGCGTTGCTGGAGGCCACCTTTTCCGAACAGCGCGATCGGTATAATGCGTTAATGGAAAACCCTGATGAGTTGGATAAAATCCTTGAAAAAGGGGCGGAAAAAGCACGCGACATCGCGGTACCAATCCTGGCGAAGGTCCGCAAAGCAGTCGGGGTAAGCGTGGGAATTCAGTAAAATCAAGCGTATGTGGGGAAGTCCATAACTGTAACCAGCGCGCTTACTAAAGTATCTCAACCCGGAAATGAAACAACTGTTTGAGAATTATCGTAATATATGCTATAATGTAAAAAATGCCGTTTTTAGAAAAAACTTGCATTTTAATGCAAAATATGTCAGAATATATTTAACTCCTATTTCTAACGTTGCGCGGAACATCAGGCGATCAACATACGCCGATAGTTTGACAGACAGTGGAGTAATGCCACGAAACAGTCCGCGTTGCTGCGCGGCAAATCTCTAAAGAAAGTGAGAGGATTCAAATGAAATTTAACGCTTTAACATTTATCCTGTTTAGTTTAGGGCTGATGGTGATTAGTCTCGTTGCTGTGAATAACAGTAGTGCCGCAATTGACCCGAGTAGTGTTGTCGGTATTTGGCTGTTCGACGAAGCGGACGGAAGCGACGCGCTGGACTCCTCAGGAAACAATAACCATGGAACGATTGTCAACGCACCCATTTGGGTGGACGGACGATTCGGCAGCGCCTTAGCATTTGATGGCGTAGGCAACTGTGTCAATACAAACAAAAAACTCCTCAACGGTGTGGGTGAATTTACAGTCGTTGCTTGGGTGAAACCCGGGACTATCACCTCCAATCGCGTCGGATTGATAGGACAGAACGATTCACCGGAATTCGGTTTTATTAATCCTGGTGCTGTTATGCTATGGACCCCGACTGCTGGTGGTAATGAGAACGCATACGAGCATCCACCCGGTGAGTGGCACCATGTCGCTGCTGTCGCTACCAAAGAATTCACGAAGGTTTACATCGATGGTAATGCCACAACGGTAAACGGGAATTGGCCCAATCACGGTCGATCCGATTTTAACGTGAATATCGGCGGATGTGGCGTTTGGGACGGTACTGGCAATTGGTTCACAGGCGCAATGGACGAGGTCGGTCTCTTCCACTCACCTTTGACAGATGGCGATATTGCTGATGTTATGAACAATGGCTTGACCGCCTTAGGCGTTGCGGTAGAACCGGCAGGGAAAATCGCAGTAACTTGGGGCACCCTCAAGCGGAAAGAATACTAAGCAGTTTTAGCGGAGGACGGGTTGAGAGGGTGGTGCACACGCTGTACCTCTAACCCGTCCTTCGTCAATTTAAACGGATAAGCCCCGGTTCAAGACTCGTTTAAAAAAACAAATCCAAAAACCGGGGCAAAATCTACCGGCGCAACAGGACGCAAAATAGTAATTGCCGTCCCGTCGCGGCACTTCTTCAATCCAATTCCAACTGTCTATACAATTGGAACTGCCTTGAAATTATTACAAAACAGACTACTCATGTCTGTCCGAATCGTCATACCGACGGGGCTCGCGGCGTTGCTCGCGAGGACGTGCGGGATTAACTTTTAACGGACGTCCCATCATCTCTTGGCCATCCAATGCCTCTATCGCTCGCTCGCCATCCTCTTGGTTTTCCATCTCAACGAAGCCAAACCCTTTGGAGCGACCATCATACCTATCACGGATAATCGTAGCAGTGGCAACCGGACCATACTCTCCAAAGAGCTCTTCGAGGTCGGTTTCCGTAGCCGCATAAGGCACGTTGCCAACGTAGATATTCATCTCGTTTCTCCTTTTAGAAATTATATGTTCCCTAACTCAGCATAGCGAAGACGACCGGTACATTCACGCGAACCGTGTCTCTCAAAAAACCAGTATAGGGAATAGAAATACGGGAAAATGAGAAAACTGAGCACTGTCAGCATTTTCAAAGGCAGAAATTTGGCAGCAAGCGTAGGCGGACATTGCACGCAATGCCCAAAATGCAAAGATTGGCAAAAATTAACTCTCATCAATCTCTCTTTGGAAGCCTTGTCACACTTTACAATGAGCATGTTTCGGTTCCAAACCGTAAAACTGTCAAAACACTACTCGTAACTTTGCCAGCGGACATTATCCACATTTCCCTTAGATTCACATTAAATTATATCACAATTTATATCACTTGTCAATATTAATTTTATTTATTGGATAATTTTATCAAAATCTGCCCCTAAAAAACCCTGAATTTCTCCGGAGTTTATCACTTCGCTGTCATCCAATTATCTCCGATTCCTGCCTCTGTCCGAAGGGGTACCCGCAGCGACATCGCTTTCTCCATCTCTTCACAAACAATTGCAGCGTGCTCTGACGCGAGTGCCTCTGGCGTTTCAAGCACCAACTCATCATGAATCTGTAGAAGCATTTTCATGGGGAGTCTGTCCTTATCAATACGACGTTGGACGTAGACCATCGCCGCTTTCATTAAATCTGCCGCAGAACCTTGCACCACAGTATTGATGGCCAACCGTTCACCGAGGCTTCGACGACTACGGTTAGTGGCATAAATTTCAGGGATTGCTCGTCGTCTGCCGGTGAGCGTGCTAACATATCCGTGATCCGATGCCTCCCGCACACACTGCTGTAGAAAACGATCTATCCCCGGAAAACGCGTTTTATAATCATCAATAAGTGCCGCCGCTTCCTTTACACGCATCCCCTTAATCCGACGTGAGAGACCCGTTGGCGAGACACCGTAAATGATACCGAAATTGATGGTCTTCGCCTTATCACGAAGTTCACGCGTAACTGAGACTGCCGGAACCTCAAACACCTGTGAAGCCACTGCTGTATGAATATCCAAATCTTGGGTGAAGGTCTCGATTAAACTTTCATCTTCGCTAAAGTGTGCAAGGATGCGAAGTTCAATCTGTGAATAATCTGCACAAATTAACTTATGTCCCTCTGGTGCCCTAAACGCACGCCGTAACTGTCTGCCAATCTCAGTTCGGACAGGAATGTTCTGTAGGTTCGGGTGGTCGGACTTCAAACGTCCTGTGGCTGTTGTTAACTGATAGAGGTGTGTGTGAATCCGTTCTGTTTTTGGGTCAACAGCATTCTGGAGTTGCGCCAGATAAGTGCTTTGTAACTTCCGATACTGGCGGTACTCAATAATTAAACGCGGCACACTCGTTTTCGGGTCATTGATGTCCTCTCTCAGAGAGAGTGCCTCTAACACAGTCACATCCGTGGAGATTTTGCCACCCCGCGTCCGTTTCACAGGTTTGAAACCGAGTTCCTCAAACAGCACTTGCGCGAGTTGTCTCGGTGAATCAATATTACATGGATAGCCAACGATTTCGTGAATTTCTTTTTGCCGAGCATCGACGAGTTCGCTAATCACAACGCTTTGACGTTTGAGTTCCTCCGTGTCGCAAACGATACCGTTATATTCCATTTCAGCGAGAATCGGTGCGAGTGGGGACTCTATATCACGCGCTAATGCTGTGATACCCATCTCGGCGAGTTTTGGCGTAAGGAAATGATAGAGTCGGAGGGCAATATCAGCATCCTCTGCGGCGTAAATTGTGGCTTGTTCCAATGGCACTTCATCAATTGTTTTCTGCTGTTCTGCCTCCACCTCAAACAGTTCACCCAAGTCCATCCCTTCTTCAGCAGGTGTCGCATCGCTCGGATCTGCTGTTAGTTCCTGAAAAGAGATCATCTTGTGCTCTAAATGGAGCAACGCCAGCGTATCAAGATTGTGGGAGGGGGTCCGCGCGTCAACTAATTGACTTGCAAGCAGTGTATCGAAAGCGGCTCCTTGGAGTTTAATACCGTTCCTGATAAGGATACCTGCATCAAACTTCAGGTTATGTCCACATTTCGGGAGCGCAGGATCCTCCAGAATCGGCTTAAGTGCCGAAAGCACGGTATCTGTATCCAAGTGATCTTCAGGGTGTGGCGAACGAACCGGCACATAAACACCTTGCTTCGGTTTCCATGAGAAACTCAACCCACACAGCATCGCCTCGCGTTCCAAGCCATCCGTTTCGGTATCAAAACTGATAATCTCTTGGGTTTCCGATAGCGTCTTAACAAGATCTTTCAGTTGGTCGAGCGTAACGATCGCCGAGTAGTCTCCCGTTTCAGCCGTATCGTAGGCACCTTTGTCCAAGATGGCATCCGTTTTCTGTGCTAATTCCGCAACCCGTTCCTTACGCGTTGTAGGCGTAGGAGCAGCGAACGTAGGATCCCCACCTGCCAGCTCCCTCACAACTTGCTCGTAACGCTTGAGTTCTAACTCTTGAAGTAGAGGGAGGATCTTCTGTAGGTCAAGCGGTTTGACGCGTGCTTTCTCTATGGAGAAGTCCAAAGGCGCATCCCGTTTCAAGGTTACAAGTTCTCGTGAAAGATCGAGTTGCGAGCGTGCCTTCTCCAAATTTTCGCGTCGTTTTCCCTTAATCTCGTCGATGTTGTCAAAAATCCCCTCAATGGAACCGTACTGCTGAATCAATTGCGCCGCTGTTTTCAAGCCGATTTTCTCGACCCCTGGGACGTTGTCTGAAGTATCGCCCATCAAGGCGAGGACATCAACAACTTCGGACGGTTTTATGCCTTTCGTCTCTAACAGCGACCGCTCGTCAATAATCTTATCGTTATGGAGGTCAAGCATGGTGACCCGATCGCCGATTAACAACTGTTCGAGGTCCTTGTCTTTAGAAATAATGCTGACATTAATATCACGCGCTTCTGGGTCTTTAAGTATCGCCTCAGTGACAGAGGCGATGATGTCGTCCGCTTCCAACTCAGGTCTACCGAGCGTCAAGATACCAAATGCCTCAAGCATCTCCAAAATGCGATGAATCTGTGTTACCAGATCATCAGGAGCTGGAGAGCGATTCGCCTTATATTCCGAATAGAGTTCATTGCGAAACGTGTCCCCCGGTGTATCAATCGCCGCGACGACATATTTTGCCTGAAGTTGCGTCAAGATCCTGATAAGTGTGCCAGTGAACCCGAATACAGCGTGTGTCGCCTCGCCGGTGATACTGCTCGTCAATCCGCTACGAATCGCATAATAAGCCCGAAATATTTCGGCGTGCGTATCAATAATATAGACAGTATCTTTTTGCTCGTTTTGCATTGTTCCTATGCCTGCCTCCTAATCTGGGAAATGCCATTGACGCAAGGAGTCTGATGCTGACAAGCCCGCCTCCTGTCCGAGTGCGAACGCAGTCGCTATCAGGTTTCGCTCGCCAGAGATGATGTCACCTGCGGCAAAGAGTCCGGGAATCGGCACTCCGTTGCTGTCTAACATCTGCATGTCCTCGTTTGCGACAATCAAGCCTTCCTCATCTTTCTGATAATCCCATCCGTCAAGAAACTTTGTATTCGGGATGAGTCCTTCATCAACGAGGAAACCGTGGAAAAACAATTCGCTCCCATCAACCATCTCAAATCCCAAGAGATTCGTTTTTTCGCCAATATGCCGTTTAATCTTCGTCTCAATGATATTAATTTTACGTGCTTTCACCTGTTCCAACACAGATGGTGACATGCCGTGCGGTCTGCCGTTTGTTAGAATTGTAATTTTATCCGTAAAATCTTGTGCCCCAATCGCTGCCTCATAAATGTAGTCACCAACACCGAGGAGCGCGAGATGCTCGTTGACGTGCAAATGTCCGTCACAACGGATACAGACGTGCCATCCTTTTCGATTGCCCGCATAGCGAAATACCGTCGCATACTGCTTATATAAACGCTCAGCATTGGGATCAAATTCAATATCGGGCCACTTATCATCAAATCCAGCGGCAACGACGACGGTGCGGGATTTAAAAGATGCCATCTCCGAAGATGTATTTTGTTTCAGTGTTTTTGTGGATGCTTCGAGTTCAAATAGGTCACCGTTTCTTATGATTTTCGCAACCATTCCATCGCGTATATCAATGCCGGTCTTGCGTTTCTCCGAACCCAGCATAAAATCGACGACAGGTCGGCTCTCCATCCATTTCATAAGTTCTTTCGCAAAGTGAGGTCCAATGATACCCGGAAAGACCGGCGCGTCTTCAATTTCTACGGACTTCGACCAGTAGGCGCGCCCACGACTAAAACTCACCTTCCCTGAATGCAGCACCAAAACATGCCGCATTTGATGGCTCGCTGAAACCGCCGCTTGCACGCCAGCAGGTCCCGCGCCAATCACTGCAACATCGTAAATCATTTCTTGCATGGTTTTTTCCTTTTTTTAATTTCCCGAAGTGTAGTGTTCCGTCAACATTTGCAAGGTAAAATTAAAAACCGTATTTTTTCCACTTTTCATCGACCAACGCAACCACCTCGTCAGACATTCGTATCTCATCGGGCCACTCGCGTTGATACCCTTCCTCCGCCCATTTCGTTGTTGCATCAATGCCCATCTTCGATCCTGCACCCATAAGCGGCGCTGCATGGTCCAGCACATCAACAGGTCCCTCAACAATCGTCACATCCCTTTTCGGATCGACATTGCTACCGACATAGAAAAGCACCTCTTCGAGATTCTGAACGTCTACCTCTTTATCAACGACGATGATAATTTTGCTGAACATTAACTGCCCGAGCCCCCACAAGCTGTGCATAATCTTCTTTGCCTGGTACGGGTAGCGCTTGTCAATAGAAATCAGGGCAAAATTATGAAATACGCCAAACAACGGTAGATTCATATCGACGAGTTCTGGCAGTTGCGTTTTAATCAATGGCATGAATATCCGCTCAGTCGCCTTCCCCATATAACAATCCTCCATCGGTGGTTTACCGACGATGATTGTTTGATAGATCGGATTTTTCCGATGCGTAATCGCCGTGATGTGAAGCAGTGGGTACTCGTCTGCCAAGGAATAAAACCCGGTATGGTCGCCGAAGGGTCCCTCAATACAAGTTTCATTCGGTTCAATGTACCCTTCAATCACGATGTCCGCATCCGCAGGCACAAGCATATCAATGGTTTTGGCAGGCACCATCTCCACATTCGATTTTCGGAGAAACCCCGCGAATAGGAGTTCATCAATCCCAGAGGGAAGCGGTGCCGTACCGATATAAGACATCACAGGATCTCCACCGAGTGCAATTGCGACGGGCATCTGTTGCTGCGCTTGTTGATACTCGCGATGATGACCAGCACCGTCGTGATGAATCTGCCAGTGCATCGCTAAGGTGTAAGGTGTTATCTTCTGTAAACGATAGGTACCGACGTTCCGTTGACCCGTTTTCAGGCTATGCGTAAAAACTTGGGGTAAAGTGATGTATCTATCGGCATCAAGGGGCCAGCATTTAATGAGCGGCAACACATCTAAAGATGCGTCCTCACCCGTAAGGACAATCTCTTGACACGCCCCTTTTTTTACCGTCTTCGGGGGAAAGTTCGTCAATTGCGACAACAGTCGGAGAATTTTTATCTTATCAAGGAGGGAATCAGGGGGTCCCAACTTAATCATACTCTCAATTTCTGCCGCAATCTCCCCGAGATCGTCAACTCCCAGAGCCATCGCCATCCGTTGATAAGAGCCGTAGGTATTGATGAGAAGCGGCATTCGACTGCCTTCAACCTTCTCAAAGAGAAGCGCAGGACCCTCTGCTTTACTCACACGGTCGGTGATTTCAGCGATTTCCAGTTCCGGTGATACAGTTGTTTTAATCCGTTTGAGTTCACCTGCTCGATCCAAAGCTTTGACGAACTCCGCGAGGCTATCGTATGCCATGCATATCCTTTCTTTAATCAGTGTTGATTAGATAATTAATTAACCGCCGCGACAACCGTTTAACGCCCTCTACCGACTCTCCAGAATCTGTCTGAGTCCTTGTTGATAGTTCCGATTTTCCGGTTCAAGTTCCAACGCTTTTCGGATCGCCTGCTCTGCCTGTGAATAGTCGCCACGCCGAAAATCAATGAGTGCGAGCGTATTGTAATAACTCGCGACGTTCGGAGCCAAGCGGACGGCTTCTTGCGTATAACGACGCGCCGCTTCTAAATCCGCTTTCGCTTGACGTGCATAACACATGCCTAAATTGTGATATATCTCTGCATTCTCAGGGGCTAATGCCGCGCTCGTCTTATATGTATCAATCGCTTCTGCATAACGTTTCTGTTTCAGCAAAATTGTTCCAATCTTTAGATGTGCCTCTAAAAATTGGGGTTCCAGTGCGGCTGCGCGTCGGTAATGTTGCAGTGCGGATTCCGCTTCGTCCTGACTGAAATACGCCAATCCGAGTCCAGCGTATGCCTTCGCGAAATTCGGTTGGAGTTCCAATGCTTGCCGCTGGGCAGTAACGGCTTCCGAGTGTTTCCCAAGCGTCGTATAAGCAATACCCAAACCGTTATAAGCAAGCACAAGTTCGGGGTCCATGCCAAGTGCTTTCTGGTACTCCCAAACCGCTTTCTCGTAAAACCCGTTTTTGAGATAGAGCCTCGCGATGTTGGCGAGAATCCGGGCGCGTCCCGCTGTTCCCTGTTCCCGCTGTAAAGCACCTCGCAATTCCTGGAGTGGCAGCAGTGCCGATTTTTGCCTCTCAAACAGTGCCATCTGCTCACGCGCCGCAGACGGATTCCCAGCGCGAAGGGAGGCTTGTGCGAGATTATAGAGTGCCTCAACTAACGTCTCATCGTGTGTGTATGCTGTCTGATACGACGTGATCGCGTCAGTCCACCGTTTTTCTTGTGCGTAGAGCAACCCTAACTGATAATGTGCCGCTGCAAATTCCGGAGCAATCGCAACCGCGCGTTGCTGATGTGCTATCGCTGCGGAACGTTCGCCACGTTTGCTATAGACATTCCCGAGTTGATGATGAATCATCTCATCGTTCGGATCCAACGCGACCGCCACTTTGTAAGCGTCGAGTGCTTCGGCGTAACGATGCATGTTCGCGTAGGCACTCGCCAAAGCCGCGTGGGTATACGCCCAATCATAAACGGACGTAATAGCACGTTGATATGCAACTACGGCATCTTCAAATTTCTCAAGTCCGGCATAAGCCAATCCCAAACCGTAGTAAGTGGCGGAAATATCCAAGTTGCGTCCAGCTCCTTCGCTTCCGGGAACTGTATTTGCTTCCATTACCGCTATAATGCGATGATACGCATCAACTGCTTCCGTGTAAGCCTCAATTTGGAGGTATACCTTTGCGAGTTGCAGTCGAGTTTCAATCCGTGTGCCATCAACCGCCAGTTCTGCCTTATAAGCGCGAATCCGTGTTGTGATGTCCACAAGATCTGTTTCTTGACAGAACGAATTCGGAACTTGCCAAAGGGTAAGGTGGCACCCGACGAGTGCCACCAACACGACTGTGTAAGAGGAAAGTTTCCGTACCACTTGCTACCGTCCCAACGGTGAAATGGAACACCACTTAAAAACGTTGTTTGATACGTCCCCACGTGGTAGCCAATTTATTCTGCGGTTCCACTGGAGTAAGACCGGCAATAGCATCTCCAGATACCATAACATCATCGAAACTCGCGGCGGTTTCCCATGCCCAAACCCCAGCTTGCCCAGCGGGGTATCCAGCACCAGTTTCATCCTTGAGTTCGCCCTGCTCTTCACCGTTAATCCAGAGTTTCATTGAATTGCCTTCCACGACAACTCGCATGTCAAACCATTCGCCGTTTGCTATCGTGACGTTAGATCCCGGGAGTTCACCGATCTTGTCACGAGCATCCCATGCCCCTATCTTATGTCGCCAAAGTTCTGTCTTGTTATTCGGAACATTGAGATAGTAGACATAGTATTCCATCTCACTTTGGGCGCGATAAACAACACCCGCCCAGTTTCCTTCATCGAGTCGAACTTTCGCCTCAACGGTGTAATCTTCCCATTCAGCGTCACCGACGAGGGAGTGTTCGGCTCTACCGCCCTTAGCGAGTTTATAAGTGCCATCTTCGACACTCCAATCGCCGTTAGCGGGTTTCCACTCATCTGTTTCCAATTCAAAGGACCAAGTTTGCTCGCCTCCAAAAGCCACGGAGGCTACGAGTACGAGAAAACAACAACTGACAACAGTTAAAAAAAGATATTTCATAAAATCGCTCCTATTGTAGTGAAATATACAATCACTGTACGCTATGGCGGGGTTAGATGAACATTAACGGAGACCGTAGGGGCAGGTCTTGTGCCTGCCCACACCCAAAAATTAGTAGACCCGTTTGAGACGTCCCCACGTTGTCGTGAGTTTATCATTCGCATCAACGGCAAGGGTATCCACAATATTGTCACCGGTAACCGTAACGTCATCAAAACTCGCCTCGGTTTCCCATGCCCACACACCGATTTGACCGGTTTTGTAGGTATCGTCTTTATGCTCACCTTGAAGTTTACCGTTGAGATGAATCTCAAAGTCACCACCCTCAACGACGACCTTCATATCAATCCATTCCTCGTTCTTTATCTGGACCTTTTCCACAGCGGGAATTTGTGCGATGTTGTCGCGGGCAGCCCAGCCGCCTTGTTTGTGTCGCCAGAGTTCCGTCTTGTTATTCGGGACGTTGAGATAGTAGACATAGTACTCCATCTCGCTTTCTGCCCGAAAAACGATACCCGCCCAATTGCCAGCGTCTAACCGAACTTTCGCCTCAATCGTGTAGTTATCCCATTCCTCTTCACCAACGAGCGTGTGTTCAGCTTGTCCACCTCGGTCAACGTGATAGATACCACCTTTGATTTCCCAATCTCCGTTCGCGACTTTCCAGTCATCGTGCTTTTCCTCAAAATCCCACAATTGGGTGCCTGCGAAAACTGGCAACGAAAGTGCCATACCGAAAAACACAATGAGACTTATAAGGAACTAACTTTGAGAATCTGATAGCCATTCTCATATCTTCTCCTCCTATTTCCATCAATACAATTTAAACCTGCCAATACATTTCTGCCCTTGTAGTGATGGCAGAAATCCTACGAATAGAATAACGTTAAAAATCAAAAAAGTCAACATTAACTTCAAGGACGTTAGAACCACAATAACACTTGCATCTAACCCTATTATCGTGTATCCTAAATAGTATTCAGATACCCTTAGGCTCTATCGATCATATAATTACGGAATAAGAAAGGAAATCACTTTGCGTATAGGGATTTTACTCACACTTTTTATCACCTATTTTGCTCTAA
Organism: Candidatus Poribacteria bacterium; assembly: GCA_965232545.1. Taxonomy (GTDB): domain Bacteria; phylum Poribacteria; class WGA-4E; order WGA-4E; family WGA-3G; genus WGA-3G. The sequence goes on along the minus strand of OZ246979.1, from coordinate 2,453,816 downwards.
TAGGGACAGCATCCGCGGCACTGAAAGTCGGTCTCATCTATGATGTCACCGGGCGCGGTGATCTCTCCTTTTGTGATGCCGCCTACGCAGGCGCGAAGAAGGCAGAAGATGAATGGGGATTTAAACTCACAGAGGTTACCCCAAGCCTCAGCACAGACACCGAGTTGACGCTCCGCAGGCTCGCGAAACTAAAATACGATCTCATCATTGGAGTCGGTTTCCTTTTTCAAGAGCCGATGAACCGTGTCGCAAGCGATTTTCCAGATACCAAGTTCGCGCTCATCGACGCAATTATAGAACAACCCAACGTCGCGTCGCTGACCTATCGGGCACACGAAGGCACGTTTCTTGCAGGTGTCATTTCAGCGTTGAAAACAGAGACAAAGCAGATAGGTTTCATCGGAGGGATGAAGGTACCGCTGGTTGAGGCTTTCGAGATCGGCTATCGCGCCGGTATAAAGGCAACAAACCCCGATCTTGAACTCGTGGCGGATTACGTAGGCGTTACACCGCAAGCATTCAACGATCCAGCAAAAGCGAAGGAACTCGCCCTTTCGCAATACAACCGTGGAATAGATATTATCCTTGCGGCTGCGGGTGCAAGCGGTCTAGGTGTCCTTGAAGCCGCAAAGGCGACAGAAAAATCTATTATTTGGGTCGATTCCAACGGTAACAACCTCGCCCCCGGCTTGGTGCTCACGAGTGTCATCAAAGGCGTAGAAATATCGGTTTATGAAACGATAAAGAGCGTCCAAGAGGGCAATTTCTCTGGCGGTTTGAAAAATTACGGGCTTAAAGAGGGGGGCGTTGAGTACATCATCGATGATGTCAATCGCGATCTTCTCTCGGACGAGATTCTGGAACAGGTCGAGGCATTTAAGGCGAAAATTATCGCGGGCGATATCGTCGTTCCGCACAAACGGCAGTAACGATGGCACACCCACCAATCATCAAGATGCGTGGTATCAGCAAACATTTTGGACAAGTGCAGGCAAACGATGCTGTGAATTTTACACTCCATCGGGGCGAGATCCACGCGATTGTTGGCGAAAACGGGGCAGGCAAGTCTACCTTGATGAAAATTCTCTACGGTCTGTATCAACCCGATGCAGGCGAGATTTTCGTTGATGGGCGCGCTGTGACCATCTCTTCGCCACGGCGCGCAATGCGACTCGGTTTGGGAATGGTCCAGCAACACTTTACGCTGATTCCCGTCTTCACGGCTCTCCAAAACATCGTCCTTGCCAAAGAACCTCGCAAGTTCGGCACGCTTCTCGATTACCAACAGGCAGGAGAACAGATTGCCGCACTTGCCGCACAACTCGGTTTCGATGTACCGTTGAACACGCCTGTCGAATCCCTACCAATTGGGACACAGCAACACACCGAAATTCTGAAAGTTCTCTACCATGGTGCAGACATCCTCATTATGGATGAACCGACAGCCGTGCTCGCGCCGCAAGAGGTTGAAGGACTGTTTAATTGTATGCGCAACCTCAAAAGTGAGGGAAAAAGCCTCGTTATCATCACACATAAACTCGATGAAGTGATGGCAATCGCCGACCGTGTCACGGTCATGCGACGCGGGCAAGCCGTCGATTCCTGCCCGATTGAAGACACCGATCCGGCTACGTTGGCGGAGATGATGCTCGGTGAACCTGTTATCCCCGCCTCTGTGACACGAGAACGGACGACAAGCACAACACCGCTGCTCTGTTTAGAAAACGTCACACTTTCAGGAAATGCTGATACCACAAGACGGCACAGATGGAAAAAGGTCCTGACAAATAGCGCGTCCAACAAACGACATCTCAGCGAAGTGAACCTTGAAGTTTTCCCCGGTGAAATTGTTGGCATAGCAGGTGTGGAGGGGAACGGACAGTCAGAGCTCGTTCAGGTCCTGACAGGGTTACGACAGATGGATAGCGGTACGCTCACGCTAAACGGGGAGCGCATCGCACACGTCCCTGCCGACAGACATCGACACGGCATTAGTCTAAACGACCGAATTGACGATAACTTCATCATCGGACATCATAAACACAGCCGATTCTGCCGCTACGAACTCCTTCAACGAAAATCAATTCAGCGGTATGCGTTGAATGCCCTCGACAAATACCAGATTCGTGTCGGAGATATCGAGGACCCAATTCGGACCCTTTCCGGCGGGAATCAGCAGAAGGTCGTCGTCGCTCGCGAGTTAGAGGCGAGTCCTGAAGTTATCATTGCCGCACACCCGACACGAGGCTTAGACATCCATGCCGCGGAATTCGTCCACACACGGCTTATTCACGCCCGGAACCGCGCCAAAGCCGTTTTACTCGTCTCTTCTGAATTAGACGAGCTGCTTCACCTTAGCGACAGGATCGCAGTGATGTATGATGGCAAAATCGTTGGTGTTGTGAAACCCGCAGAAACAAACAAGCAAGAACTGGGTGCCTTGATGCTGGGCTTAAATTAAGCGAGGTTGAATGAAGTTTAAGAAAATATCTCGGTAATATTATTCCTCAAGAAACATCGTAGGGGGTTTTTGCTTGGGTGTTTCTTGGTCTTGTGCCTGCCCACCCATTACCATCAGGAGAAAAAAATGATAATTGATTCACATACCCACGCATGGCCCCGGTGGCCCTATCAACCCCCCGTTCCCGATGACGAAAGTCGCGGCAGAGTTGAACAACTCCTCCACGAAATGGATCTGCACGATGTTGACAAAGCAGTGCTTGTCTGTGCACGCATCGAGCGGAACCCCGAAAATAACGATTACGTCGCCGCGTGTGTCAAACGCTATCCTGAGCGGCTCATCCAATTCGCCGATGTCGACTGCTCGTGGACAGGTACATATCACACGGATGGTGCCGCTGATCGGTTAAAAACCGCCGCCGAAACGTATGCCCTCAAAGGTTATACCCACTACCTCAGAGGCGATGATGATGGGAGTTGGTTCTTTTCAGAGGAGGGACAACGTTTCTTCCAAACAACAGCTGATCTCGGACTCATCGCCAGCATCGCTATGGGAAGCCATCAGCACGAGCCACTCCGAAAACTCGCCGTACAGTTCCCGACTGTGCCATTTTTATGCCATCACATGGGTGGTGCGCGAGCCGGTGAAGAGCATCCGTATCCACAACTCAAGCAGGTCCTCGCTTCGGGGGATGTACCGAACATTCATATCAAGATGTCGGGGTTCGCTTACGTCTCACAGGTCCCATGGGATTATCCGCAATCAGACACACACTGGATCGTGCGTGCCCTCTACGAACACTTCGGTCCCGGTCGTCTCTGTTGGGGATCCGACTATCCGGTGGTCCGCAACTTTATGACCTATCAACACGCCCTTGAGGCATTCCGAACGCACTGTCCATTTATCCCAGAGCCAGACAAAGCGAAGATTTTAGGTGGAACGCTCCATCGTCTGTTAGCAGAAGCTGGAAAATAGCACGACCTCAGCCCCAGTTCGAGGGAGGTGTGGTCTTTTAACCGTCCGAAATATAAGGAAAAATATAGTAATGATCCGTTTAAATTTAGTCTTGACCTTCGTTGTCTATATGATTCTATCTACAAGTCTTATCTTCGCACAACACGGAGGCACCGTCCGTGGACAGATTCTCGATACAACCGAACAACAGACCCCGATCGAAGGCGTTACAGTTGTAATTGTCGCTCAAGATGGCACAGAATACACGGCAACAACGGATGCCAACGGAGACTATGAACACACTGGCATCCCCGCAGGCAGATACCTTATCAGTATCTACAGAGAAGGCTACGGTGATCGGCTTGGCAAACCTGTTACAGTTGTTGATGGTGGAGATCACTATGTCCCACTCAAAATGACGAAAAAGGACACTATCATGGACTTTTTCTTTACCCCTGTACCTATGTTCTGGGTGTTGATACTCTGCGTCATCATCGTGTTGTTAATTCTCGTCCGGACGAAAAGATAACAGAAAGAGTTGCTTTTTAAATTTATTTAAGGTATAATAAAGGTTAAAGTCGAATGGACGCAGTGTTAACATTGCGTTCCAGTAAGGTGAATCTAAAAACAAAAGGGAGAGTCAATATGAAAAGCGTCTTTGTTTTGACAACACTCGCGTTGACCTTCGTAGCGGGTTTCGCGCTTGCGACTGAATCGCCGACTGTGCAAGGCGAATACATCGAAGCCCGTTCAGCGAGTGTCTATGTTGGTGCATGCCACTATGGTTCCGAATTCGTGGAAGGTGGCAGAGAAGCAACCGCCGTTTGGAACATTCAGACTGGAACTTGGAACGACGTTTCGCTGGAAAATCTAACCGTTGTCGCTGTTATAAGTGCGAAAAACAATTTGGCAATTGAGACCAAGACCCGTAAGAGCGTTTTGTATATGGACCCGAGTACTACGACAGAACAACGCGCCGCACTCAGCGACCTACTTACAACGAAATACGCTGACGTTTTGGGTGAAGTCGTCGCGACCCAAACCGCTTCCATTGAATTCACGAAAGAAGGCACCAAATATGATGTAACCGTTGGCGAAGTCCTTAAACTTTCTGCCAACCGCTATCCGTGTGCCGGATGCACACAACCGCATCAGATTTGGTACGAACCGCTGACGACGATTCAGAACCCCATTGTTGGCAAATCTGAAGTCTATCGCTATAAAGACACACACCTCCCGGTGACGTGGCAGCAGAGCGGCACAGAGAACAACGTCTTTGTCGGCAACTTCTCGATTTAATGCAGTGAATGTCTGTAGTTACCTGTCGGGTAGCTACAGACACCGTTTTAGAAAATGTATGATATTTGCGCTTATCGGACGCTTTTGAGGCGTCCCCATGTGGTTGTGAGCTTGGCTGTAGGCTCTACAGGAAAACTATCATCGCCGAAGAACTCAATTTCGCCAATTTGAAAGTACGCCCCAGCCGGGTTCGATGCGGTGTCAAAAGTAACATGCCGAAAAAACCGATACCCGGCTTTTTGAACGTCGTAATCTTCCCCCGCCTCAAAAAGGACGACTTGCAGTCGCTGCTCCCAAAAGCTTTTCCCGTCGTGAGCATAGATGGTCGTAAACTCCTCGCCGTCGTTCGACCCCTGGACCTCCCACACTGTGGGGTCCCTCGGAGGAACATCGTTCGCTGAAGATACAGTGAAATGTGTCAACGCGTACTGCTCCTCAAACTCAGCTGTCACGTGTAGACCTTCCTTCGGAATGCCACCCCCACGTCCGCAGCACCATTTGTCATTGCTCGGACCAAGGCGGTTATCGAAGACGTTAAACGCAGATTCCCCGCCCCCGAATCCGGGTTCATCGTTGGCTGAGAAAATGGCGTTGTAACCATCATCTGATTCAGGTTCACCATCATCTTCTGGGTCGGTTAGGTCTCCTCCAAGCAGTGAGTCTGTTCCTTCTCCCAAGACTTCCTCCGCCTGTGCCATGTCGCTCGTGCTGATAACACAAAAAGCTATCATCAACACAAATCCCGCGAATACCAACATAATTTTCATGCTGTTCGATCTCCTATAGAAATGAATCTCACTCTTACGTGAGTTTCTACTTCTTATATAACTCTTACGTGAGTTTGATTTCTTATATAACTCTTACGTGAGTTTGATAATAGAATGCGAGTTCGCTTTAATCACTTTTCATCTGTAAAAAAGGTGGATTATTGTAGCATAAACTGTTAGTTTGTGCCGTTTTTTGCCAAAACTGATAGAGGACGCTTCGGGTGAAAACTTTTTTCAAACTCACATTAACTCTAAAATACACTGATAGAATAACACATACACGACCCCATTTTCAAGGAAATGAACAGAATCTTTGATACTCCCACGCCTAAAGTCGTGGGATTCTTGCTTCGTCATTTGTAGCCTCCTTGTGGAGGTCTTACACAAACTCCACAAGCGTTTTAACTCTCCGTGTGGTTTCCCACGGCGAGTTTCTTGAGATTTATCGCAGCGTTCTGGTCTCTATCTATTTTGGTCTTGCACCAGTCACAATGAAACACGCGCTCTGATAACGACAATTCGTCTTTGACATACCCACAACTGCTGCACGTTTTGCTGGACGCAAAGAATTGGGGGGCTTCTACAACAGGTATTCCAAGCACTTCTGCTTTGGACTTAAGTTTAGAAAGGAAACCCCCTAACGCACTATCCGATAAGGCTTTGGCAAGTTTCCTATTCTTGAGCATGTTCGTAACTTTGAGTGTTTCTATGCCAATCGCACTTGCCATATTGACGATCTCTGTGGTCGCTTGGTGGTGTGCGTCATTTCGGATACAAGCAATCTTATAGTGTAGTTTAGCAACTCTCCCTTTTTGCTTATACCAGTTATTGGATGGAAACTTTTTACGACTTAACTTGCGTTGCTCACGTGCCAGTTTCCTTTCATAGCGTTTCAAAGGTCTTGGGTTATCGTAGTGTTTACCCGTATCCAATGTAGCAAGTGAGTTTATGCCTACATCTATGCCAATCACAGGGAGTCCACGTGTATCACGTGGGGTGTTTGGTGTTCCTGTGTCAACGGTGATAGAAACAAACCACCTATGTGCAGTTTTGGATATGGTAACACGAATTATTTTACCTTCAAAACGCAACTCTTGAAACATGCGAACCCAACCGATTTTGGGCAACTTGATATGCTTTCCTTCGACTCTTACGGATTGTTCGTCTGTGGTATAACTTAATTTGCCACCACGTTTCTTGAACTTCGGGAATCCACTGATTTTATCAGTCCAACGGTTTATGCCCTCTGCAAGGTTTCGGATCGCATAGAACGCTGCCCGCTGGTCTTGTGCTTGCGTCCAGTCGTATTCCTTTTTCGCTTGATTGAAATGATTGTTTAAATCAATTCCTGAATGGAATACGCCGGAATCTAAACCTGTTTTGAAATGTCCAAGGGCATGATTACAGGCAAACCGAGCATAACCGCATTGACTACGAAACCATGCGTCTTGTGTAGAGTCAACGCGAAGGACTATCTTATGGGATTTATGTGCCATTAGGGTATTACCTTATCTGTGAAGTTTCCTTATCCCTCTATCAAAGGCGTGGGAGTGTTGATAGCACTCCCACTGATAAGGTAATACTATTATACCATATCAGCACTTCTGTTGTCAAGAAAAAAAGAAAATAAATTACGAGGTTTGACCCAAGTCTAAAGACTTGGGATTGTTAAGTAAGATTCTTCAAGGCATCGCACACTAAACACCGTTGAACATAACCAAAAGCGGGTGTGAAAGCCTATTTAACGTGAGTTTGATAATAAAAATTACAAGGGACCCCGTAGGTCGGGTAGAGCGATGGGGTCCCCAGAAACCTTCAGTTTTACCACAAACGTCTCCTTTTTCAGGACACATTCAGAAAAATAAACACAGCGAAACCCGACACTCCACCGCGGTCCCTGTGAAAATCAGGCAGGTTTCCAACGATACGCTTATGTCAAACTCACGTTATATAGAGATATTACCAGAGACGAAATTGTTTGAATACATAGAGTATTCCATTGTATAATAAGTGGTAGAGTTTACGAAGTATACAACTCAACTAACAACAAAGAAAACAGCAGACATGTGAGCGTATATAATGAATAGACAACAAAAGAGAAGATGAAAAAATACGTATATTAAAGGAGAATGAGTGAATACAAAAACAACATCCGAAGAACAGAAATTTAGACTGACGCCTGAAGAACGCTCTTCTTGGGAGGAAAACGGGTACTTTGTTCGTTACGACGTTTTTAAAAAAAAAGAAAACGACTCTTTAGCGCAAATCGCTGATGACATCGCTCTCAGAAAACGCTCCTTCCCAGACTATCATATCTTTGAAAACGCTTTAGTCAGAGACGGTAAAATCAAAGCACAAGGTGTCCACGCGATGCACAATATCCAATATGTGAGTTGTAATTGTCCAGAATTCCTCGCACGCACGCGCGATTCCCGTCTCACCGACCCCGTTGTGGACATCCTTGGTCCAGATCTCCTCGGTCTCAACAACCTCTATATTTGGAAACCGCCCAAAATCGGTCTCGGTTTCCCGTGGCATCAGGATAAATGGTATTTTAACCATCAGTATAAAACGGGAACGACAGTCGCAACATGGAGCGCGATTGATGACGCAGATGAAGACAACGGGTGTCTCTACGTTATCCCGGGTAGCCACAAGTATGGAGTTCGTGACCACGTTGAACTTGAAGGTTCACAACAAGGGGAGTTTAAACAGGCACAAGGGGCTCGTGATGAAGATGGTGTTGCGGTAGAAGTTCCTGCTGGGGCGGTCATCTGGTTTAACAGCCAAGTCCTCCATAAAAGCACGGATAACCACAGTGAGCGTTTCAGACGCGCAAACATCGCACACTATATCAGTGCTACAGCGGAATGGACACGTCCCGAGGCTGTGAATAAAAAACGACCTCCCATGTGGATTCGGGGTGAAACCTACCCCGGTATGGCGGATGAAATTCAATGGGACGTTATACCAATTCTCTGATCCGATTGACGACTAACGAAAGGGCACTATCATGAAATTACGGCTGACTACCCTCTATGTCTTGCTTCTTTTGTTTCTATCATCTTCCGATGCAACCGTTCCTTCCAAATACGCGAAGCAATCCCTTGAATGGTTCCAGAGCGAGGAAGGTCGCCGTATTGCCGACAACGTCCTCACTTGGCAGACACCACACGGCGGTTGGCCCAAGAATAGAGACACGGCGTCTGAACCGTTTGATGGGAAAAGTGAGGATCTGCACGCAACGTTCGATAACGGTGCGACCACTAACGAACTGCGGTTTCTGGCACGTGCGTTTCGTGCGACAAACGAGCCGCGTTACCAACAAGCATTTCGCAAAGGTCTTTCTCATATCCTTGAAGCGCAATACCCAAATGGCGGGTGGCCACAGTTTTATCCGCTAAGCAAAGGTTACCCTCGTCACATCACGTTCAATGACAATGTTATGGTCCGCATTCTCGAACTTCTCCGAGATGTCTCTGAATCTTCCGACTATCGGTTCCTGAAAACAGAGGAGCGCACGAAGGCTGAAACTGCTGTAACCAAGGGCATTGACTGCATCCTGCGCACGCAAATCAAGCAGAATGGCAAACTCACCGTCTGGTGCGCGCAGCATGACGCGAAAACGCTTGAGCCTGCGTGGGCACGTGCCTATGAGCCACCATCGTTCTCAGGTGCTGAAAGCGTCGGTGTCGTGCGATTCCTGATGTCAGTCGAAGAACCCACGCCAGCGATCATCGCCGCTGTTGAAGGATCCATCAAGTGGTTCAGGAGCGTCGCTATCCACGGTATGCGTCTTGACAAGTTCACCGACGCAGAGGGGCAGAACGATAGGCGGATCGTAGCGGATCCCGACGCGGACCCGCTCTGGGCGCGTTTTTACGAAATCGGCAGCAATCGTCCAATCTTTCTCGACCGCGACTCGGTTGTCCGCTACTCGTTTTCCGAGATCGGACAGGAACGCCGCACCGGATACGCCTACTACGGTGGCTGGGCCACCAGACTCCTCGCAGATGAGTACCCACGCTGGAGAGAGAAGCACAAGTTCCCAAAGGAATGACCGAACCCTATCAATAGGAGAATTCGTGGACACGAATACAACGTCCAAGCAACGAAAGTTTAGACTAACGCCTCAAGAACAAGCCTCTTGGGACGAAAACGGGTATTTCATCCGTTACGACGTTTTTAGAAAAGAAGAAAACGACGTGTTAGGTCAAATCGTTGATGACATTGCCGCAGGAAAACGCCCTTTCCCGACAGGGAATATTGATCAAAACGCATTGGTCAGAGACGGAAAAGTTGAAGCCTCCGGTATCCACGCGATGCACAAGATCCATCATGTGAGTTGTTTTTGTCCCGAATTCCTCGCACGTGTACGTGACCCGCGTCTCACGGATCCGATTGTTGATGTACTCGGTCCAGATCTCCTCGGTCTCAATAATCTGTATATCTGGAAATCACCCAAGATTGGCTTAGGTTTCCCGTGGCACCAAGATAAATGGTATTTTAACCACCAGTATAAAACTGAAATGACAGTCGGAACATGGACTGCGATTGATGCGGCAGATCGGGACAACGGCTGTCTATATGTTATCCCGGGTAGCCACAAAAAAGGCATTCTTGAGCATGGGGACCTTGAAGGCTCACAACAGAATGAGTTTAAAATAGCACGTGATGCCAAGGACGAAGACGGTGTCGCCGTTGAAGTGCCACCTGGAGCGGTTGTTTGGTTCAACAACCAACTCCTCCATAAAAGCACTGACAATCACAGTGAACGCTTTCGGCGTTGTAATGTCGCCCATTATATCAGTGCAAATGCAGAACGTATACCTAAAAAGGATGGCAAAAATGTTCGTCCGGTCATGTGGGTTCGGGGTGAAACATACTCAGAGAAGATGGAACCCGTCTATCGGGACGTTTTACCCATCCCAGAGTCCGATTGATAGCGATAGTGTAAATAAATATTTCGGTAATTCTGTCCCAGAAAACCACTGTAGGGGCAGGTCTTGTGCCTGCCCGTATATTACCGAATTAAATTCTTAAACTTCATTTAACCGCACCGAAGCCCTGAAATTTGACAAAAGATTTCCGCTGCGCTATACTGACATACAATAGGATTAGGACTTACGCAACATTAGAAAATGAGTTGATATATCCTCTGTGATCCATTAGGCTGATCTGCGAGGAGGTAAATAAAAATGTCGAAACCGACACGTGTTGATTATTGTCAATATCTGCTCAGCACCCCGCTGAATTATACATTGACCCACTTTGCGGATCACTCTGAAACCTTCAGTCATGATCAAATCAACCGGTATCTTGCCAAAGATCGTCTCACCCCGAGGCAAGTCTGGGAGCACGTTAGACCTGACCTCGTCGAAACCTGCGATGGATACATCATTTTTGATGATACCCTCATTGAGAAGAAGTCAGCGAGTGAGATAGCCCTCGCTAAGCCCCAATATTCTGGCAATGCCCGGAAAGTCGTCAATGGCATCGGCGTTGTCACCTGCGTCTACGTCAATCCTGAGTTAGACCGGTCGTGGTTGATAGATTATCGCATCTACGATAAACAAGGAGACGGTAAAACGAAACTCAATCACGTTGCGGACATGCTCAAGGTCTTGGTTGAAGTTCGAGAGGTTGCTTTTTCCACAGTGCTGATGGATTCTTGGTATGCTGCCAAGCGTTTGCTGCTCTACATTGAAAGCCTACAAAAGACGTATTATTGCCCGATGAAATCCAACCGGTTGGTTGACGATTCAGGGGGTGAAAAACCGTATCAACGTATAGATTCTTTACAATGGTCGTCAAGTGAACAGGCGACTGGCAAAGTCGTGAAACTCAACAAGTTTCCCAAACATCACAAAGTGAAAGTTTTCCGGGTGGTGTCTGCTCGACGCACGGATTATGTCGTTACGAACGACTTGAGTCAATCGGAGGTCTCTGCGACACAACAGGCGTCTCGCAGTCGCTGGAAGATTGAACAATTTCACCGTGAGGCGAAACAGTTGACGGGTTTGGGGAAATGCCAATGTCGTCTGTCGCGTATTGTCCGCAATCACATAAATGCTGCGTTCTTGGTTTGGGTTTACCTGATGCGAAAAGCTCATGAAACCGGTCAAACACTTTATCAAGTCAAACATGGATTACTCTCTGAGTATCTCTGTCAGCAACTCAAATCACCCGCACTCAAATTTAAGGCTGCGTAAGTCCTAAGGATTATTCGCAAGGAAGAGGGTTATGTCTTACCTTAGTTCCGAACGCCACCGAGATTGGAAAACCAACGGCTACTTGAAAATCCCCGGCTTTTTCTCCGCCGAAGAGGTAGACGATTTACAAGCATGGGTCTCTGAAATATCGGGATGGGAACCGACATCCGACAAATGGATGCATCACTACGAATCCACGCCAGCCGGACCGCGTCTCTCCCGTTCGGAAAATTTCGTGCCGTATCACATCGGTATGAAAACTACTGTGACGAGTGGCAAAGTGTTAGATGTCGTTTCTGAGTTGATGGAAGAATCCGCAGTTCTCTACAAAGAGAAAATCAATTACAAGTACCCCGGCGGCGGTGGTTACGCTGCGCATCAGGACGCACCCGCTTACGAATTTATTAACTACCATATCACCTGTCTAATTTCGGTGGATTCAGCGACTCCTGAAAGTGGATGCCTCTATTTTGCATCGGGTAGGCACAACGAAGGGTTCATCGCACTCGACGAAAAGGGATGTGTCGCTCCCGAAACCGCTGTAACGATGGAGTGGGTCGCTGTGCCGACAGATCCGGGTGACATTCTCCTCTTCGGTTCTTACATCCCACACAAGAGTCCGAGCAACCGTTCAGATCGACCAAGACGCATTATCTATCTCACCTACAATGCCAGTTCCCAAGGCGACTGGCGCGAGAAGTATTACGCAGACAAGCGGCAGGCTTTCTCGCAATACGCAACGGACGGCTCAAACCGAGATAAACAAATTAGTAAAATCGCACATTTTCGAGGGAAATCAGTGAACCATGACTTTTAATAGCAAATCTCAGCTTTCAAGCGACATTGAAAAGTATATTGATCCAAGTCTCGCACAGGAAATGAAAAGCGGAACGGCGGAACAAAAGGTTGCCGTGCTGTTTCGTTATATGGAAAAACGTGGACAGTCGTTCTACGATGAAGTTGTGACGCAACTGGAGCATGCCCTCCAATGTGCCGCCCTCGCGCAACAGAACGGCGCAAGTGCCACGCTGATTACGGGAGCGTTACTCCACGACGTCGGACATATCATCTTAGATGAACACAATGCCGATAGAGCGTTCCTTGATACAGACCTGACGCACGAAGAGGTCGGCGCGCAGTATATGGAACCCTTTTTCCCAGATGCAGTTACAACGCCAATCCGACTGCATGTGCCCGCAAAAAGGTATCTCTGTACAACCGATACCTCTTACCATGACGGGTTATCTGAGGCATCGAAAAGGAGTCTTATCGTTCAGGGAGGCGTCATGTCGGACGAGGAGCGGGAGGCGTTTGAAAAGATTCCGCATTTCCAAGAGGGGGTCACTCTACGGCGATGGGACGATCTCGCAAAAGTGAAAGGACTGGAGACTGCTGAATTAGAAACCTATCGAGACATCGTGCAACAGTGCTTAATTGACTAATGAGGTAAAAAATGAGCTACCAAGCAATCGAATCAAAATTCATCGCAACACCAGAAAAAGGCGAGGTCTCCTCAATACTGATACGTCCAGACGACGCGAAGTGGCTGTTGGTGCTCGGACACGGTGCCAGTACGACTATGAGACATTCAACGCTTCAAACGATCGCTGAACGGTTAGCAGATATAGACATTGCCACATTCCGGTATCAATTCCCTTATATGGAACGTGGTGGGGGTGGACGGGAATCGCAAGCGGTGGCTTTGGCAACCGTGCGATCTGCAGTCGCAGCCGCACACGAGGCTGCCGGTGATGTATCAATTCTCGTTGGAGGGCATTCCTATAGCGGACGTATGTCTTCGCTCACAGCAGCAGAAGCACCGATCGAACACGTCCAAGGTCTCGTATTCTTCGCGTTCCCGCTACATCCTTCTGGAAAAGAGGGAATAGAACGTGCCGAGCACCTTGATGATGTTACCGTGCCGATGCTGTTCCTGTCGGGGACCCGCGATAAATTGGCAGTCCTCGACCTGTTGGAACCGGTCTGTGAGAAACGCGGCGACAAGGCGACTTTGCATCTCTTGGACACAGCCGACCATGGGTTCAAAGTGCTCAAGCGCCGTAAAACGGAGGAAGATGTATTCGTAGAGATGGCGCGGGTACTCAGTGAATGGATTGAAACACTGGATTAATAAACCCACCGCAAACCATACATCGGTAGGGGCGGTGTTTTTGATAGGGGTTTTGCTTGGGCGTTTCCTCAATTTCCCTCTAGGACTTACGCAAAATGACCAAATTTCACCTATTTTCACAGGATTCGGTGCGGTTAGAAACCGCACCTACCGGGGCAGTGCGTAAGTCCTACCCTCGTAACCGCACCGAATATCACAATCCGGTTATTTTCATCTCGGAAGTGCACTGATAACATACCATAGAAGCGTTGCGATACCGCTATGTTTATCGCCCTTCGATCGCTGAGTTCTATAGTGAATGCTGCCGTGCCGACATCCCATCGCGTTGTAGAGTGCTGTCTTTTTCACACTTACCAGTTTTACGACACTTTCTCTTGTCAGTTTCGACATTTCAAACACCTCTAAACACTTCCAATTTATAGGAATCTAACGTAAAAAAATGCGCGTTTGATACAAATAATGAATCCTTAGACTGAATTCATAAAAAAAGGGTTAAAAAAATGCCTACAACCTCTTTCAAAATCGTCACCGTTGAAAGTGAACTTTACGAGTGGGACAAACCGCCGATTTGGAACGGCATGCACGTCTACGATAAAGGTAGGCTCCATCTGGTTAAGGTTACCGCCCAAAATGGGAGTGATGCGTTCGTCGGATACGGCTTCAATGGCGGAACCGCCGCGACCCGTCCGCTCCACCTGTTCCCAATGTTTGTAGATTTGTTTCGTCCTACTTTGATTGGGCGCGATGTAACAGATACCGCTTACGTCGCGCGGTTAGCCGAGAACTACAAAATCTATGGACCCGGCGGCTATCATACGCAGGTTTTGGCGGCAATAAACCAAGCGTGTTGGGATATCCGCGGAAAGATAGAAGGAAAATCCGTTCACACCCTACTTGGCGGCACACAAGGACGTATCCGCACATACATTGCCGGTGGCTATTATGGCAGAGGTAAGGGGTTTGATGAACTGCGCGAAGAAATGGCGCGCAACATAAACGAATTCAATGCCACCGCAGTCAAGATGAAAATTGGAGATCCAGCGGCTGGACTTGAGACAGACATCAAACGGATCGAGGCAGTCCGCGAAACTGTCGGGCCCGATACAACCCTAATGGTAGACGCGAATTGTGCATGGTCGGTTGAAAAGGCGTGTGAATGCCTCCCAGCACTTCAGGCGAACGACATCTTCTGGTTTGAAGAGCCGATCCACAGCCACGACTACAGAGGACACAAGGCACTGCACGAAATAGCGAAAGATTATGGAATCCAGATTGCCACCGGAGAAAACGGATACGGTTTACACTATTTCCAAACACTCATTGATTGTGAAGGCGCAGACGTTTTCAATCTGGATGTCGCCATCCTTCCGGGGTACGAACCAGCATTGCAGGTAGTAGAAGAAGCGTTAGTAGCCAAAAAGTTAGTCGCACCGCACGGGGCACAAGAATTGCAAATCCATATCGCTGCCAGTCGAGACAACGGCTTGATGTTAGAGTATTACCCACCCGCCGTTGATCCATTACGCGGTGAAATGTTCTTACCAACGATGGTTTTAGAATCCGACGGACATGTCACAGTTCCGTCTCGACCCGGTATCGGCTTTGTTCCGAACTCGGAATTGCTAAAACATCACCGTGTGTGACAGTGAATCGATAGAAACGATTCCTCCCGCAACTTCTCCTCCCACTCAGCAAAAGAAAAAATCTGTTACCTAATTCCCAATTCTTTCGTTACCTAATAACATATTAAACCTATGTGATTGCACATAAGGTACCTACTACCGTAACGGAATGCATTCCCGAAAGGAGATCCATATAATGGATAGGACAGCCGCAGACTACCAGAAAGACCTGCTCTGGCAGACAGCCCTTGAAACTTTCTACCGCGTCGCTTACACCGAAAGCCTCATGACTTCAGCACTTCAAATGTGGAAACCGGTAGACGGAGTTATCAAAAGCACGGTGACTCTCACCACTATTGCCTCTGTCATGGTCGGATGGATGGCATGGGGAACACCAGCAGGAAAAGTAGCATGGCTACTCGTCGCAGGCGGTGCCGCATTTTTAGCACTTCTGCATGTCATTCTTAAGATTTCGGACCGCGTCTCTGATTTGAGCCATAACGAGCAGTATTTCAAGAGTTTACGCCTCAATATGGAACGGTTTATCTACGAAATGGAAGCCAATCCTGACTTCCCATTAGAGCAATTCAAAATGACATTTGAACAGTACCGAGAATGGTTATTGGTGGGTTCGCAAATGCTAAAAGATGATTTTCTTTTGACGCGTAGACACCGTCAGAAAGTTCAAGAAAAGTTGAACCAACAGATGGGAGATATGATTGTATGAAAGAGCAACCTGTTGAAAACAGAGAACATGTCCTTGGGCATTCAATAGGTCAACGCCCAATACATACGACTTATGAACCACCAGGACCGCTGCCACAGTTTCGGCCCCGTCCGAAATTAAGTCCAGTATCATCGCAACCGCAACCAGTACCAAAACGACTCCTACATGTGGCATCGGCTGTGAAATCAACACAGAGGACTTCATCAGAACAGAGGACTCCATCAGAAGTATCTTCTGAACCAGCAGCCACACCATCCCCGAAGGAAAAGTAGTTGACTTAATTTATGATTTTTGCTAAAATCCTCTCATCATTAAAATAATGGGAGGTAAAGAATTGTGAGACTGGTTTATCTGGTTTTGCTTATGAGTTTATTTGTTGTGAGTTCTGCGTTTGCTGGAATTCCTGACGATGCGGATTTACTCATGTGGATCGGCGAGGGCAGTGGAAACAAAGCAGTTGATGGCACCGGAAACGGAAACGATGGAACATTCAGCGGCGCAGCGAAATGGGTCGCTGGCCAGGGCAAATATGCTGCTGGAATTTCACTCAGAGGTGCAGAATCCTTCATGGAAGTCCCCAACGTTATCACAGAGGCGGGGAGTCTGTTGTTCTGGTTCAAGCCGGATTGGGATGGCAAGGATGGCAAAGATTATCGCATTTTTGATGCGAGTCTCGGACCTATCTATTTCTTCGTCTCGAAGGGCGCGAACCACGCCGATATCAACCCCGAAGATTTCGGTTTCTACTTTGAAGCCGCAGATGATGGCGACTGGCAAGATATTGAATTTGACCCCGCAGGTGTCATCAAAAAAGATGAATGGTTCCATTGCGCTGTTACCTGGGACTTCGCAGGTGATGCCCCGTTCGTCTACATCGACGGTAAAGAAGCAGCGACCAGCCGTAAAATTACTGGTGGCTTCCCCGCACTTCACGAAAAACCCCGATTCGGGTGGGAAACAATCCAATATGTCGCAATCACGAACGGGGCAGAGGGAATCATTGATGAGATCTCATTTTGGCAACGCGCACTTGAAGAAAATGAGATTCAGGAGATGATGGATACCAGTCTGGATGTCGAAGCAGCGGGAAAACTGGCTGTCACATGGGGTGAACTGAAAGTACGGCAATAACGACGTGACGAAATCAGCTGTTTTGCTGAATGCCGGTATTTGAACTATATTGTTATAGCACAACTTTAGATAAGTCTGGTGATGCCATCGCCAGACTTATTTATTTTAAATCGAAGGTAGATCGGAAGCCAGAAATTATAGTAAAACCGAAAAATAAGTTGGCACTTTTAGGAACAACGACCCTTCCTCCGCTGGCGGGGTTTCTAACCCCGCCTCTGTAAGATGTCAAAGTAATTATAGACTTCACTATAAAAATCATAAAAGCGATTGGGAGGTTTTGCCAAGAAACCGCGGTAGCCACAAACTCAACTCTGGAACATACGTCACCAATACGAGTGCTACCAGCAGCAATGCAATAAACAGGAGGACAGAGCGGTAAAGCAGTAAGACAGATCGATCAAACTTCATGCTTGAGATGAAAAGATTCATTCCCACAGGTGGGGTCAAATAACCAATTTCAAGGTTCGTTAAGACAATAATACCGAGATGTGCTTTGTCGATTCCAAATTGTTCGGCAATCGGGATCAGCAACGGCACGACAATAATCACCGCCGAAAAAATGTCCATCAGACACCCGACAATCAGCAGGAAAATATTGAGTCCAATAAGCGTGATAACACGGCTTTCTGTTGTTGATTGAATCCAGTCAAGGACAGCCGTAGGTACCTCAAGTGTGATGAGATAGTTTGTCAATCCTAAAGCGATACCGAGAATGATAAGGATGGCACCTACAAGCACCGTGCTCTCCTTGACGATACGCGGCAATACTCTCAACGAAATAGAACGGTGGATCCCAACCTCGATGATACAGGCATAGATAGCTGTTAGTGCTGCCGCTTCGTCCAGCGTAACGATACCGGACAAGATTCCTCCCAACACAATGAACGGCAGTAGCAGTTCCCACTTCGCTTCCCAGAGCGTTCGCAGGAAAACCCTCCAATCAAACGGGGTAGTCTCAGTCCGTTTGAAGAAACTCCATCCGCAACTGTAAAGGCTCAGTATAGTCAGAATCAGAATCCCTGGGAGAATCCCAGCAAGGAACATCCTGTCGATACGAACTTGGGCGATAATCGCATAAAGAATAAGGGGAACACTCGGCGGAAACAACAGCCCGATACTCCCAGAAGCCGTCACCAAGCCAAGCGAAAACTTTTCGTTATACGTCTGCCGTAGGATTGGATAGAGCAATCCACCGAGGGCGATAATCGTTATGCCGGAGGCACCTGTGAAAGTTGTAAAGAACGCACAGGTAAAGAGCACGACGACAGCAATACCGCCCGGTAGCCAACCAACACTCGCTCGCGCAAACGCCACCAATCGTTGCGGTGCCTTCCCTTCAGCGATTATATACCCCGCAAAAGTGAAGAGTGGAATAATCAGAATCATTGAGTTCCGTGTGAGTCGATTGAAATCGATCAGAATCGCTGAAATCGGTTCGCCTGCCATAGCGTATCCGATAATCGAGGCACCACCAAGTAAGGCGAAAAGTGCACCACCGAAAAGCGCGAATCCAACCAATCCAATGCCGATTATTAAACCCATCAGTCTGATTCTCCTTCGACAGGACTTGGAGTCGTCTGTTCACCACCCGTTAAATGGATGCCAATTTGAAGGAGTATATGGATGCCGATGAGGACAAAACCGTAGGGGATAATCGCCTTCGCCCACCATAGAGGAACGCTTCCAATTAATACAGCCTCGCTCAATTGTTCATCGTGTAGAAAGATAAAGCCGTAATATGCCAAAATCCCAACGACAACCAAAGCGAGGCAATCAACGACAAGGTTGCTCCAGCGCGTGATTCTTTCGGGTAATATTCGGCTGAGCACATCAATGCTGATGTGCCTTCTTTCGCAAGTCGCCAGTGACGCACCCAAGAGACAGAGCCAAAGGGTTAGATGCTGGAGCATTATATCGCTCCACAAGAGGCTCGCGCTGAACACGTAGCGCATGACGATTTTGAGGATTGCCAGTCCTAACATCATTGCGATAATAAGACACAGCAAGCCGGTTTCGATCTTACCTAACGAGGTGTTAATGTTCTGGAAGAAAGTTTCTAATTTATGATTCATTCGCGAGTACTTGGATTCCAGCCGCTGGCAGGACAGCAACCTTCGCCTGTGCTGGGAGTTTTTCTGCAAACAGAGCAATCAACTGATCCAGATCTCGGAAAAGCAGCGCGCCCGGATGCTTCTTGTAAAAATCGTCTACCAAAAAGTGCTCCGACCAGACGTGCAGTTGATCTTGAGTTCCGAGTTGTGGCGCAGGCAATTCAGATTCTGTCCTTTCTGCCTTCTCTTGAACGAAACGGACATAATCAATCTGCTCGAACAGCCCGTGGTAGCAGATGCCGTCGGTTGCCGGATTGAGTGCCATACTATACACCTTCTCAAAATGGGATAATGCCCACAAAGCCTTGCCCGTTTGAATCGGATCGCTGTCGAGCGGGTAGCAGTTCAGCACAACCAGATCCGTCTCTTTTCGACTCGTTTCCGGTATTACTGTGCCGTAAGTGTCCAAAGCGAAGTGTGCTCCCTTGCGATGTGCCTGCACAAAATCACCCACAAACAGTCCACAAATTTCCCGACGGCTATTGAGGACAGTGTTGGCGATTACATCGAGACCGAGGACACCTGCTACGGCTTCGGAGAAATCACGGTGATCGGGTTCACTGCCCTGTCTTTCAATCACAGCATGACCACGCCCCGGTGAAAAGGTATGGAAATAGAACATCGTCGCGAAACCGGCGATCCCCGGTACAACTAACTTCGCACCGCCGCCGAAACCGACAGAGCCGTGTGGGTAGATGCCACCCAAACAAATCTTGAAATCCGCATCTGCAACGACACGGTCCAGATAGATAGGCATACCGTTATCGAGGTTCCCCAAGGCGCGTAAATCACCCCCCATAAAGTTGTGGTTTGTCGCCTCATATTCGGCAGCAATATCCGCGCCGATCTTCTTGGCAACTTCTTCATCAGTGATCGGGCGATGTGAACCGCCACCAACAACAAATCGGATCTCGGATTTCGGGACACCTGCCGCAGATAGCTCACGCAGGAGAAATGGAATAACTTTCGCCGCAGGCGTCGGACGGCTCAAGTCGTCTACGACAATAGCCGCACTCTTTTTGCCTTTCGCCAGTTCCGAAATTCTGGGGGTGCCGATGGGTTCAGCAAATGCTCGTTCAATTTGGGCATCTGAAAGCACGGGAGCATCTTTCGGACCCAATACCTCTACTTCCCAGCCAGTCGGAAAATTCAGTGTGAGTTCCTCGTCTCCGTACCAAGCGCGGGAGTGCACCGTAGCAGTATTGTTCATAATTGCCCTCCATCTGTGAATCGCAGAATACGTAAAAGAAAAGATATGTCCTGCCAATTGCAGGAACAAACATTGGTTCTCTCGCAAGGGAGTTTAAATCCCAACCCTTCATAGCCGAACAGATTACAAGCTAAGTGCTTTACAGCGGAGCATTTACGTCAATACCTGTATTCCGCCTACCGGTAAAATAGCAACGCTGGCGTCTGCCGGAAGTTTCTCCACGAACAGTTGAATCAGTTCTTCGAGGTCTCGAAAAAGAAGCGATGCGGGATACTCTTTATAGAAATCATCTGCCAAAAAATACTCAGACCAAACATGGAGTTGTCCACGCCGTCCGATCTGTTGCGTAGGGGCTACAGGTGGAGTCTGTTCGGCTCGTTGTCGGAGGTAGCGTGCGTAATCGATTCGGTCAAACAATCCGTGGTAGCAGCTGCTATCGCTTGCCGGGTAGAGTGCTATCGTGTAAGCGTTTTCAAAATAGCTTAAAGCCGCCAATGCCTTATCAAGTTGAATCGCATCAGCATCCAGCGGGTAGCAGTTAATGATCACCAAATCTGTGTCTTTTCGAGTTGTTTCGGGTATCACTGTCCCATAAGTATCCATCGCGAAATGCGCCCCTTTACGATGCGCCTTGATAAAATCACCGACAAACATCCCGCAAATCTCACGCCGATTATTAAGCACAACGTTGGCGATCGCATCAAGACCGAGAACACCTGCTGCCAGTTCGGCACTGTCGCGACGGTCCGGCTCACTACTCTGTCCCTCAATCACTGCGGGTCCGCGACCCGGTGGAAAAGTATGGAAATAGAACATTGTCGTAAAACCAGCGATACCCGGGACAATTAACTTCGCTCCGCCACTAAAACCGACGGAACTGTGAGGATAGATACCACCGAGACAGATTTTAAAATCCGAGTCCGCGACGATCCGGTTGAGATACACCGGCATGCCGTTCTCAAGGTTGCCAAACGCACGTAGGTCCCCACTCATAAAGTTATGATTGGTTACCTCGTACTCAGCAGCGATATCTGCGCCGACTTTTTTCACAATATCTTCATCGGTGAGAGGTCGGTGAGCACCGATGCCAGCAACAAACCGAATTCCGGATTTCGGGACACCTGCCGTAGAGAGTTCCCGCAGGAGAAATGGAATCACTCTCGCCGCAGGCGTTGGACGACTCAGGTCATCTACAATAATGGCGGCACTCTTTTTGCCTTTCGCCAGCTCCGAAATTCTGGGGGTGCCGATCGGTTCAGCGAACGCACGTTCGATTTCGGCATCTGAAAGCGCGGGAGCATCTTTCGGACCCAATATTTCTACCTCCCAACCCATCGGAAAATTCAGCATCAGTTCTTCATCTCCGTACCAGGCGCGAGTGTGTACTGTAGCCGTATTTTTCATCATTTTTCTTCCTCTTCCGAGTTATTAACTTTGCATTGGTGGGAGAGGACCGTCGAGATGAAATCTCGGAAAAGCGGATGTGGGGCAAGCGGTTTCGATTGAAATTCGGGGTGAAATTGAGAACCTACCATCCACGGGTGTTCAGCCACTTCAGCAATTTCGACGAGACTCTCATCCGGCGACAGACCGCTAAAACAGAGACCCGCTGACTCTAATTGCGAGCGGTACTGGTTATTCAATTCATAGCGATGACGGTGCCGCTCTACGATAATAGGTTGTTGATAGGCGGCATAACTTTTGGTATCTTCTTTAAGGACGCACGGATAATGTCCAAGTCGCATTGTGGCACCGAGATCAGCCACGGCGCGTTGGTCATACATTAAATCTATAACAGGATGAGGCGTTTCTTCATCTACTTCCGTACTGTTTGCGTTTTTTAGTTTCGCAACGTGTCGAGCGTATTCAATCACCAGACACTGCATTCCAAGACACAATCCCAAATACGGGATCTTATTTTCACGCGCATATCGTGCTGCAACCAACATCCCTTCAATCCCACGATAGCCAAATCCGCCCGGAACCAGGATCCCATCGGCGTTCTGAAAAACACTATCAAGGTCTGGATGTTCTGTGAGCGATTCAGCTTCTATCCACTCAATTTCAACAGACGCATCGTTAGCGATCCCGCCATGTTTGAGTGCTTCTTGTACACTAATATACGCATCGCTGCCGGTTGTGTATTTTCCAACAATAGCAACTCGAGCTTTCTGCTTCGGATTTTTGAGTCTTTCAACCATCGCGCTCCATTTAGCATCCATCGGTGGGCGCGCTTCAAGTCCGAGTCTCTTTAAAACGAGATGCCCCATGCCTTGTCGTTCAAAATTGAGGGGGATTTCATCTACACATTTTGTGTCCAATCCCTCAAAAATATAGTCTGCGCTAATACCACAGAGGAGCGCTATTTTCTGCCGAAATGCCTCCTCCAGCGATTCGCTCGTACGACATAACAATAAATCCGGTTGGACACCGAGTTCTTGGAGTTTTCGGATGCTATGTTGTGTCGGTTTGCTCTTGCTTTCGCCATTGGGGAACGTATAAATGAGAGAGACATGAAGGAACATTGTGTTCTCACGCCCCACCTCAACTGCCATCTGACGGATGGCTTCAACGAAAGGTGGCATCTCAAAGTCGCCAATCGTGCCGCCTATCTCTGTAATGACGATTTCAGCTTCGTTATCTTTGCCGATCTGATAGATACGGCGTTTGATTTCATCTGTAATATGTGGGATCAGTTGCACGGTTTGACCGAGGTAATCCCCTCGTCGCTCTTTGGCAATCACTTCGCTATAGACAGAACCCGTAGTAAAGTTGGAATATTGATTCAGATCGATGCCGAGAAACCGTTCATAATTCCCTATATCAAGATCCGTTTCTGCGCCATCATGGGTGACGAAAACCTCGCCATGTTGGAATGGGTTCATCACGCCCGCATCTACATTGAGATATGGGTCAATCTTGACAACAATCACCTTAAACCCGCGGTTGATGAGTAATCTACCGAGGGAGGCTGTTGTGATTCCTTTGCCGATACCTGAGATAACTCCGCCTGTCACGAAAATGTATTTTGTCATGAAATTTTCCTTATGAAGCCTCCAAAATCTGTTTCACCCGCTCCAAGTCGGCAGGAACATCAACCCCAATCAGCGGGGTATCCGTTTCAACGACATGAATGGGGATACCATGCTCTAAAAAGCGCAATTGTTCTAACCCTTCTGCGAGTTCGTAAGGTGTACTGTTCCACCTCGTGAACGCGAGAAGCTGCTCTCGACGGTAAGCGTACAAACCGACATGCCGATACACTGGGAACTCCTGTAACTCTGCCTCACCGACCTTCCCGGGCATGGGCGCGCGCGAGAAGTACAGCGCATCACCCTGAAGATCCGTAACGACTTTAACGACGTTAACGTCCCGATAATCTACGGCAGTTTCAACCCGCTGTTTTAACGTGCAAACTTGCACCGCCGGTCTGTCAATAAAAGGCTGCAGCATCAGGTCTATCTGGGCAGGTTCAAGTAACGGTTCGTCTCCTTGGATATTGGCAACAATATCACATGTCAAACGTTCTGCGACAACGGCGACTCGTTCAGTACCTGTTGCGCATTCACCGGTCATTTCTACATTTCCACCGAAGCGTGTTACGGCATCATAAATCCGTTGGTCATCCGTGGCGACAATAACTTCATCTAATGTTTTTGCGCGACACGCGCTTTCATAAACATGCTGCACCATCGGCTTTCCGAGCAGATTCGCCAATGGCTTGCCTTCAAAACGGCTTGAGGCATAGCGTGCTGGAATAATGCCTACATTTTGCAACCTTCGCTCCCTCACAAAACCCTAAATTTCTGTGTTTTTCCGAATCGTATTCCAAATCAGTTTAACCTAAAGCGGAGTTAAAATCAAGATTTTTTTCGTTTTTGGTTGCAGACCCAAATGAAAAATGGTACACTTTAAGATAACTAAATCACTTTGTAGAAAAGTGAAAGAATGCTTATCTAAAGGAGAATCTCAAAAAAAATGAAACGGAACCTAATATTTACAACACTGACTTATAAGTTAACGCCTTATCTTGTGTGTCTACTTCTGATAGGGACTCTCTGTGTACCTACCGTAGAAGTTTTTTCAGCTGATGTTTTAGACCCGGATTTGGTGCTGTACTTCGATTATGAGGATTTCGACGGGAACACCGTCGTTGAAAAATCTGGACGCGGTTACAACGGCGATATTAATGGAAAGGTCACACAATCCAATGATGGAAAATTCGGCAAAGCCGGCCATTTTGCAGCCGGTAGTTTTCTGGATTTAGATGGACCCAACGTTAAGCCTGAAGACATCCCTACCGAAGGTATGAGTATCGTCGCTTGGATTAACGTTGAAGCCGTATCGGATATGGCGATTTTCAATGCCCGGGCAGGTGATAATACATGGCTTGTCCATCCAGAGGCACGCGGCGACGGAAATTATCGTTGGCTCAATCGGAGTCCGGGTGGAACGACTATCTTTGACATTCGCGCTGGAGATAACAAGGCAAATCAATGGCAGCATTACGCTGGAACCTTCAGCCGCGCTGACGGGTTAGCTGTACTTTACATCAATGGTAAAAACGTCGGTGAAGAAAAAGCGCGCGCCGGTACGCCTATCGCAGGAGACTGGGACCAAGGCGCACGTGTCGGCTTTAATATCGATAGCAAACGTCCTTTCACCGGATTGATGGATGACCTCAACGTCTGGAAACGTGGGTTGACAGAGGAGGAAGTCAATGGCATTATGAACGATGGTGTTGACGCATTTCTTGCTGTAGAAGCACAAGGTAAATTGGCGACCGCTTGGGGAAAACTTAAGGCATCAAAATAAGACGAAACCCGTAAAAATGGCTACATGCTATAGAACAGTAGAAAGATGGTTCATCTAAAGGAGGACTCGAAAGATGAAACGGAACCTTATATTAACCCCTTATTTGATGTGTTTATTTCTGATAGGGACTCTCTGTGTACCTACGGCAGAAGTTTTTTCAGCCGATGTTTTAGATCCGGATTTGGTGCTGTACTTCGACTATGAAGACTTCGACGGAGATACCGTCGTTGAAAAATCTGGAAATAGTTACGATGGCAAGATTGATGGAGATGTCACGCAATCCGATGACGGAAAGTTCGGGAAAGCCGGCAAATTCGCCGGTGGCGGTTTTCTGGATTTAGATGGATCCACTGTTGAGGCTGAGGACATCCCTACCGAAGGCATGAGTATTGTGGCGTGGCTCAACGTTGAATCCGTCACAGATATGGCGATTTTCAACGCCCGCGCAAGTGATAATACATGGCTTGTACACCCCGAAGCACGCGGCGATGGAAACTATCGTTGGCTCAATCGGAGTCCAGGTGGCACAACGATATTCGACATCCGAGCTGGCGAAAACAAAGCCAATGAATGGATACACTACGCTGGCACCTTCAGCCGCGCCGACGGGTTAGCTGTACTATACATCAACGGTGAGAATGTCGGTGAAGAGAAGGCACGGGTTGGCACACCTATCGCAGGAGACTGGGGACAGGGTGCAAGAGTCGGTCGTAACATCGACGATAACCGCCCTTTCGCCGGACTGATGGATGACCTTAACATCTGGAAACGTGGGTTGACAGAGGAAGAGGTCAATGATATTATGAACAACGGTCTTGGAGCATCGCTCACAGCAGTAGAAGCGCGCGGCAAACTCGCAACGACCTGGAGTAAACTTAAGACTTCAAGGTAACGCAAACTTACAAAAATGGGAAGGATTCAAACGATCTTCCAGCAGGCGCGCTTCATCGGCGTGCCTGCACAATTTGCGTAAGCTTTGAAGAGAAAAGGATACTTGGAGATACAGGAACGAGTTATGGATCGGATGGCGTGGACGGTGGATCTTCTTCCGATGCGTCAGGCTCCGTGGGAACCTCTGAAGATGAACATGTGCTTAATGCTTTGGCAAGATAGTTCTCTTCGGAAAGCAAGTCTTTATTCGCACGGAGACTCGCCTCATGGAACCGATAGTTATCTTCACCGAGTCGATAGTAATACTGGAGGTGTCCAGCACTAACCGCCTGTTTGAGGTCTGCGGGTGAGATATTTAGCATCGCTGCCGCTTCTTTTAGGGTGTATTCAACCACGACATTGCGTATTTGCATCTTCTTATCTCCATTTTCAGCAGTGTGACATGCGTCTGCCTACCCATGAGTCCAATGTAATTGTAGATTTTACCATAAAATTGTGGAAGATACAACATAATAGATGGAGTCAGATTGTTTGATGCAGTATCGGTGTACAATTTACATACTCTCAAAATCTCTTAAATCGGCACTTATATGTGCCATGTTTTTCTGCACTCTTATAACGGGATTTGAAGCGAATGCCGAAAACTTTCTATCGACATGGGACCAGACCCTCTTTGATCGTATCTATGACGCGCCGCCACACCGAGAACCGATGTGGACACTCATGGAAGGGATAACAGAATTTGGGCATTATCGGGCAGTTATGGGACTTTCTATTCTCCTCATGGCTTACGGTGATGAAGCACATCAGGAAACTGGAAGGCTTTTGTCTTCCGCATTCCTCGGGACTGGGTTGGTAACGTTTGGTATGAAGAGGTTAATTGGTCGGAAACGTCCGCTTGATGAGAGTTTGGGGAATCCAGCTTTTCCGTCCGGACATACATCCTTGGCGTTCAGTTCAGCAACGATTTTAGGGTGTCGGTATCCGAACTGGCGAATTCCACTCTACATTGGGGCAGGGCTTGTCGGTTTTTCGCGTATCTATCTCGGACGGCATTACACGTCAGATGTGATAGCCGGAGCAGCACTTGGTACAGCAATGGGAATGCTGGTCTGGCATCAGCGCATCACGTTGTTGAAATGGGAATTTTAAAATATCTGTCGGTTTCCATTAGTCGTCAGCGGTCAGTTGTTTAAGGCAACCCAAGTCCAAAACAACGTTTTGGACGACTCGAAAGCGAAGAAGGTCAAGTTCCAAAGACCGAAACTTATCCGCAAGGTATAATTAAAACTTTGACAATAAAACGCATGTGACGTAAAATATAATAATATAGGAGGGTAAGACTGATGAGCCATACCAAAGATCGCATACATTTCCGGTATCAGATTATAGGCAAAATCGGTATGCTTCTCTTAATCGGTATGCTTCTCTTAATAGGAGTGCTATCAGCAGGATGTGCTGTCCCACCGCAACCTTCAGTTGATGTTTATATGCAACCCATCGTGGGACGTTTTGACGCACAGATTGATCCAGAAACTGGGGCAGCGACCGTCGAAAAAAAGGGAATTGCCGTCACTATAAAACCGTTTGATGAGGTAGAACTGTTCGCACTTACCGAAGATCCGAGAGTGAATCCGTATCTCTTGGTTGAGAAGAGTGGTGCTGTTGAACCCATCTATACGGTGTTCGACATTACGGTCCATAACCGAGATAACCGACGCGTCTTAGTTGGCGATACAGCCATACTCATTGATGGAAACGGAGGACAATACGCCAATCTATCCAACGATTATTTTGACGTACTCTATGATAACGTAGGTCTTTCAGAGAGGAACACTTGGGAGGGAGGTTACCCTTATATGCCTACGTCTTACGGTTACTATCCCTACCACGGTTACTACCAATCTTACATAGATGCCGAGGCACTTGAGTTGGGGCGTATTGTGATAGAGGATCACATCTTTGAAGGCGCAAAATTGTTCTCCGGTGCGAAACGGAGCGGTTTCTTAATTTTCGATCGACTTGAGAGTGCCGCCACAGATATTCGTATCGTTGTCCCTCAAGTTCGGATAGTCCATCCAAACGGTAAAGAGGATAGATTGGAATTTAAGATTGACTTCAGGCAGGTTTTACCATAAAATAACGATAACCTCAATGGCTTAATAGTTAACAACGCAGAACTTGCCATTATAATGAAGGGAGTACATAATAAAATGAGAAATTGTATTATAATATTGTTGATAGTCGGACTTGTATCTATTTGGGGATGCCAACCTGCGAGCCAAGACAAGCAGCAAACCCAGAGAGAACTCAAAGTTGCTGTAGCAGGTCCCTTTACAGGGAACGCAGCAGCATTTGGGGAAATGATTAAACGTGGTGCTGAACTCCGAGAAAAAGAGATTAACGAAGCTGGTGGAATCAATGGTATGAAACTGGACCTCGACTTTGGAGATGATGCCGGTACAGAAAGGGAAGCGAAACTTGTCGCTACACGTTTTGCTACAGATAGGCGGATCCTCGCTGTCGTTGGGCATTTTAACAGTGCATGTTCTTTAGCTGGTAAAGGTATCTACGCCGATAATGGAGTCGTTGAGTTGTCCCCAGGTTCAACAAATGTAAGTGTCTGTGAAGGTAGTGATTGGACTTTTAGGAATTTGTATCGAGATGATTTCCAAGGTCAATTTATTGCCAAATATATTAAAAACATCTTGACGGAATATCAGTCTGTCGGTGTCCTTTTTGATAACGACGACTACGGTAGAGGTCTTAGAGATGCCTTCGTTGCAGAAGCCGAGAAGATTGAACTCAACATCGTCGCCTCCGAAGCGTATGACCGCGATAACACGGATTTCAAAGCGCAACTTACGAGTATTAAGGCGAAGAATCCAGATATTATTTTCATTTCTGGTCTTTATGGACAAGCCGGTCTAATTGTGAAGCAGGCTCGTGAATCAGGAATCACCGCGCAGTTTTTCGGCGCGGATGGTGTGGATTCCCCTGATTTTCTCACAATCGCAGGTCCCGCCGCAGAGGGCGCTTATCTCACAACGCCCTTTACATTTGGTGCAGGTGGGGAAGAAGCAGCACGAGTCGCAGAAGCATTTGAAACCGAGTTTGGCGTTCCCCCAGATACTTGGGCGGCGTTAACGTACGACGCGATGGGCATGATTGCTGAAGCAATTGAAAAGACCTATAATAAGGATGCTACCCTCGCCGAAAATCGAAAAGCCATTCGCGATCATTTGGCATCCTTAGATACACCAGAAGAAGGATACAGGGGGATTACTGGGTTAACCTATTTTGACAAAAATGGGGACACTGTCAATAAGCCCGCCTACGTCAAAATCGTTAAAGACGGGGAATTTACGACTGCTTCTCGGCAGATGCTCAACCTCGAATAACGATGTATTCTAATTCCAAAGCGTCTGGAATGTGGAAGAAAATATGAAAATTAAAAATTTTCGTAAATTTTTCCAAAGGGACGAATAGTAGGGATTCAAGTATTATGGAGCAATTTTCACAACAATTGATTAACGCCCTGGTCCTTGGCGGTATTTATGCTCTTATTGCTGTCGGCTACACGATGGTTTATGGCATTATCCAATTGATTAACTTCGCACACGGCGAAATTTTCATGTTTGGCGCGTATTTCGCTTTTACCTTGATCACAGTTTTTAACCTGCCATTTTGGGTTGCACTCCCTATCAGTATGCTTCTCTGTGCTGGAATTGGAATGTTGATGGACCTGGTTGCCTATCGACCCCTACGCGACGCCGCACGTCTCTCCGCACTAATTACAGCGATCGGTGTTTCAATCGGTCTGCAAAACCTCGCTCGAATCATCTGGGGCGCAAGGCAACGCCCTTTTCCATCAGAGACGCTACCGGCATTTTTAAGGCAAGGCATCCCGCCGACCGAGGCTCTACCAGCATTTACCTTGACCGAGACCGCGATTGCACTCCCCGGTGGTGCTTATTTACCTTACCGGGACTTATCCATCATCATCCTCGCTTTAGTTCTAATGATTGCTTTAAATCGATTGGTCTCCTTAACTAAGATCGGGAAAGCAATGCGGGCTTGTGCACAAGATCGGGTTGCTGCCAATTTGATGGGGATCAATACGAACAAAGTCATTGCTATAACATTTGCTATTGGTTCCGCTTTAGGAGCGGTTGCGGGCGTGATGGTTGGCGTGCGCGAAATTATTGAACCAACGATGGGATACTATAAGGGAGTCGCCGCGTTTGCCGCGGCTGTCCTCGGCGGAATCGGAAATATTACTGGGGCAATGCTCGGAGGACTTCTCATAGGATTCGCTGAAGTCTTTGGAGCTGGCTATATTCCGTACGGCTACGGTTCTGGATATCGGGTAGCTATTGCCTATATTGTCATGATTATTGTTATTATCATCCGTCCTACTGGGATGTTTGGGAAATCAACGACTGGAACTCGCGCCTAAATTGGGGTGAACTTACCTTAACGATACGAGAAAACCATGCAAGATAAGTTAACAACAAAAAATATAATTTTTGGTCTCCTCATCTGTTTCTTTCCACTGCTTATGTATGCAGTGGATTACATTAGTTTGTTGCTATCCTATCGAGATATCTATCTCCCAACGCCGAGTGGAGATTATATTCTCTACAGTGTTGTTCAGATCGGTCTCTATACACTTCTCGCGGTGGGTCTAAACATCGTTTGTGGATTTACAGGTTTGTTAGACCTCGGCTATGTTGGATTCTATCTCGTCGGAGGATACACCGCCGGACTTTTGATGGTGAGGTTTGGGTTTAGTTATTGGATGGTCCTGCCGTTAGCTGTCCTCAATGGTGCACTTTGGGGATTGTTACGCGGTGCACCTACTCTACGACTCACCGGCGATTACTTCGCTATTGTTACCTTTGGGTTTGCTGAATTACTTTTCCGTATCGTGAAAAACGAAATATGGCTCATCGGGGATATTAATGGGTTTGTAAAGAACATTCCACGTGCCACGATTTTTGGAATGGAGCTTGATCAAAATTGGCACCACTATTATCATATTCTTATCTTACTCGCTTTGGTTATATTCGTTACGTACCGATTACAGCATTCTCGTGTCGGAAGAGCATGGGTTGCTATCCGGGAGGATGAACAAGCAGCAGCATCTATGGGGATCGATATCAGCCGATACAAATCGCTCGCTTTTGCCGTCAGTGCTGCTATTGGTGCCCTCGGTGGGGCTTTTTTAGCTCCCTGGTCCAGTATCATTAGCGCACGATCCTTTGAATTCTGGGAATCTATTCTCGTCCTTTGTATGGTAATCCTCGGTGGCAAGGGAAGTATTAAGGGATCCGTTATAGGCGCAATCATTCTCGGTTCCTTAAGTGAGGTCCTGCGAGAAGTTCTCTCCAATTTTCCTCAATTTGGAGGTGCCCGCTATCTGTTGTTTGGGGTCATCTTGGTTGTATTGATGCGTTATCGTCCAGATGGTTTGATTTTCAAAAAAGTATGATACCATCGCATCGGTGGGAGATTCCAAGGTCCATAATACAGGTTTGTTTTTCTACGGACGCGCTTTGCGAGCCCATATCGTAAAGTGAAGTAACTCACAGATAAGCAGAATTAACGCCCCAACCACAAATAATTGGAACCGATCCTGATACTCACCCTCTGAACGGATCCTGAACTTCTGTTTTTCGAGTTGTGCTAAGTCCGCCGTTAACCGGACAATCCCCGCATTCGCGTGGTAATAACTGCCGTTCCCCGCTTCGGCAATTTCTTTCAGTCGAGTTTCATCTAACGTTGTTAGCACGAGTTGACCGCTGGCATCGCGCTTATATGGAGCGGTTTCCACAGCAGTCTCTCGCGGGAGCGGAATAGGTACAGGTTGGGCAGGGTTGCCAATACCAACGCAATAGATATGTACGCCCTGCTGAGTCGCAGTTCTTGCCGCTTCAATCGCCTCTTCACCGTGGTCCTCCCCGTCTGTAAAGAGAATCAGTACCTTCTGCCCTCCGAAATCGGTATCTATTACTGTCCTATCGTCCTGATTTGAACTCAGTCGAGCGATAGCGGTCTTAATAGCATCACCGATACGGGTTCCCCTATGGGTAAGTGTTTCGGCGGTTATCGCCGTCAAGAATTCTCTTAGGGTGGCAGTGTCGTGCGTCAACGGACATACCACGAAACTCGCTTCAGCAAAGTAGAGTAATCCGATTCTGTCGCCTTCAAGTTCCTCTAATAGTGAAAATATAGCCTCTTTCGCATGCGTCAGTCGTCGAAGGGATTTTTCATCTTCCGCGAGCATACTGGTCGAAATATCCAATGCGATCATGACATCTAACCGTTCCGCAACGGGTTCAGGTTTGGCACCCCACTGTGGACGTGCAATTGCAAGTGTCAGGAGGAAGTAACTCAGCAACAACAATCCCGCTTGAACCTTGTGTCGCCGTAGGTGCGACGGATCCACATTGCTATAGAATCGCAGTAGTGCTTTCCGTTTCTGTTGTAATCCAAAGAGGAGCAACAGTGCTAAGGGTGGCACAATCCATAATAAATGGAGGAATTCAGGATGGGCAAAACGCATTTTTTATTGGCTTTCGGCTGTCGGTTTCCATCGGCTTTCGGCAAGACAAAGAGATTTCTTTTTCTTTGCTGACGGCTGACCGCTTCTTTGCCATCTTACCGACTGCCGAAAGGTTTTTTCACAAGAAAAAACCGCCCCGACTGCCGATTGCTGTTTAGGAAGATAGGATGGAATTACGGACGCGTTCAAAAATCTCGATTGCATACTCAAGATGGGCTTTGGAAGCGATGTTAAAAGAGATACCGAAATTCTTAACTGTGACGTTGGGCAAATTGGCTCTACACTCAACAATATGGAGAGGTGTGAAGTCGCCGTGGACATCAACTCGAAAATGGGTCGCTCTCCTTGACGGATACATATCGAGCCACCAGTGTCCCCCAAAAGTCATCCTGAGTTTCGCGATCCGGGGTCGAAGCGTCGCACCGCACGTCTCAATATACTCCAAAAATTCATGGGCAATTTGTGAGAGTTCCTCGTTCTCCTGTAGAATCTCAATGAACAACTCAAGGGTCATAAATCGCTGTGTCGTGTGCCCATAACTGCGTTCTTCCTCTTTGACAAGGGTCCCACCCAGCACAGTCTCGGTTGCAACTAAAATTTCATCAGGAGCATGATAGGAAAAATAAGAGATGTAAGTCAGATCGAGTCCCAGAGCCCGTAGATATTCTGCGACCTCTAAGACGCGCGCGTCTACACCCTCGGAAACAAGCACCAACCGCTGTTTTTGATTGAACGCTGATTTCCGAATATCACCGGGTTCATAGCCGAAGAATTCACTATGTAGCGCAGTCAAGGACGAAAACTCTTTACCCTGTTGTTGACACCAGCGATACGCGAGGGTCTCTAACGCTGTAAAAGAAAGTTGAGAAATCCCGGCGGCATATTCTAAAATCTGTGTGATTGCCGTCCGAGAGGGCTTTCCCCGTTTGAGTTCAATAATCACGCAATTGCCCTGTCGGTCAAGCGCGAGCAGGTCAATCTTTTGTTTAGACGTGCTAAGAGGGGGTTGCCTACTGATAACGCAGAGCGGTTCACCGAGGACCAGCGTGGCATCCTTTTCGAGCAGATCCTCGAAGTCGCGTTCCTCGCCAAAACGCAAAGGTTCAAGTTTCCCAAATTTCCTGTCTTCCCAACGATAAACTTCCATTTTTTTTATAGTTATCAGTTGTCAGCCGTCGGTTGTCAGTCACAAGAAGATGTTTTTGCTTGGGGTTTTTGCTTGGGCGTTTCCTCAAACTTCCCTTGCTAAACGAAAACCTCTTAACTGACAACTGAAGGGATTTTTCATCAGAAAAAAATCCGAACTGAAACCATTCCTCTATAGATTAAAATTTAACCAACGGATACGTTCCCGATATGCCTTGACCTCTGCAGTGATTTTGGTATCGTTCCAATTATTTTTTTTCCCTAAAAATTGCGCGATCTTCGGTGCTATATCAACACCTTGGTCCCGAGTCCAACCGATCCGTGTGCGCCGCCAGAGGAGGTCTTCAAGCGTGATCGCCATTTCACCCCAACAGGCATAGAGAAGTTCCGCTTTCGTGAATGGAAGCGAGGGTGTTACTGGCTCCGCAAGTGTCGCATCCTCGGTAATGAACTTTTGGATCGTGCTATACCCTTCGCCATATCGCTTAACGAGACGCTCCGCATCGGCACCCGATGCTTCCCCGACCGCGTTCGCCAATGGATAAGCGGCAGTTTTGCAGACGCGTGGGACGCTTAAAAATTCGGCAAGGCGGTCCACTGTCTCTTCCGCCATCTGACGGTGTGTAGTAAGCTTCCCACCATAGAGATACATTATCCCACTTGGACTCTCTGTAATTAAATGCTCCCTTGAGACAAAACCGGTTTTTGCGAATCCGTGGGCGTGCCGCTTCGCCGCGATGAGGGGTCGGGTACCGGCATAGGCAGCAATGATAGCGTCTTTATTGAGCCTCTTTTCCGGAAAAATTCGTTGTGCTTCCGAGAGTAGATATGTCACCTCATTCGCTGATGGGCGGACTGATGCCAAGTCCTCTTCCGGTGTTGTTTCAGTCGTACCAACGATGGAAGTATTGTGGGTACCGGGCAGAATAAAAATAACTCGCGGATTACGTCTCCGTTGTTTTTCCACCTGTGTAAAGGTTATCAGACCGTAAGCACCAGCGTCGTCCGCTTTTCCACAGCGTGGCAAGACGAGATGGATACCTTTCGCGTTTTCTGTCAACAGTCGCGGTGTCCCGTCGTAACTCGGATCTTTACCCCGTACATGATCGCTCCAGGGTCCCGTTGCAGATACAATTTTCCGTGCCGATATCTCAAAGCGTTGTCCAGAAATAACGTCTTCAGCGACTACCCTATATATTCGGTTCTCGGCATTGACAGTTTTCGGTTGACCGATGAAATCAAGGAAACGGACATAATTTGCGACAATAGCCTCGTGTTGATGCGCATCCTTGAGTGTCGCAAGCGTCAACCGGGCATCGTCAACCATGCTATCCCATAACAGGACACACCCCTTTAAGGCGTTTGTAGCAATCGGTCCGACAAGATGCTGTATCTTTCGGACATCGCGAATCGCGCTTGACTGCTCCGTTTCATCCGTTTTAGAGAGACGATTGTAGTAATGTGCAGCGAGTTGAATGCCTGTCAACGGATACGGATCACCTTTGTAGCAAAGAAGTGCTAATGGAATCGGGTTGACCAGATTCGGCGCGATCCGATGGAGGATTTCACGTTCCCTACGTGAAGTTTTGACGAGTTCAATGTCACGCTTAAGCAGATAGCGAAATCCACCATGGACGAGTTGTGACGTGGCACTACTTGTTCCACTTGCAAAATCGCCTTGTTCAATTAAACCCGCTTTTATGCCACCATTGCGCGCGATGTCCCGAATTAAACCCGCACCGACGATGCCACCACCGATAACTAAAACATCCAACAGTTCAGTCTTGAAGGTTTCTATATTCTGAGCGCGAGTTCGAGCTGAGAATTCCGTTTCTTTAATTAGGAACCTCCTAACATTGTTCCACAGAATGGTTATCAGTTAAAGAGAGTGGTTGCTTGGGCGTTTCTACGTATTTCCCTTGTAAAAATGGAAATCTTTTACCGACAACTGACAACTGACTACCGACTGCCATTTATCAGATGGCTATATAAAAAGACTTTGCGAATGGCATCCAAAATTCCTGACACGGCACCTGCTACAGGTTCTGTCAATAACGGTAAAAATATAAGTTGCGAACAAGTCTGTTCAGTCACAGGCAAATCCCCTGGAGCATAGGTTTCAAACGCTCCACCCATATCATTGGTGCAGAGGACACCGCGACCGTCCATGTACATATCAAGTCCGTGTGTGAAGAGCGGTAAGGTATGTAGCAGCGGATACGGATTACTATTCGTCGGCATGCTCCCTGAGAATACAGGTACACCATCCCCAACAATAAGCGGATACGGATTATTGTTTGCCAAAACCCCTTCTTTTCTGAGTGCCTCGGCGAATACTGGTGCTGGTAGCCCGTGCATCTCTCCCTCGTGGTAGTGGATGGGAAATCCAAAGAATCCGGCTGGCTCAGCACCTGGATATGTTTCAATAGGAGAAACACCAGAAATCTCCCGCAACCCGTCGGAGATCTCTTGGATATAGGCGCGGCGGTTTGCATTGAGTTTATCAAGTTTCTTCAGTTGCACGGAAGCAATACCAACAGCGAGCGGATGTGCGCGAAATTTAACACCGAGCCCCATCGGTGGGAGATGCGTATAGCGTAGCCCTTCCACTGTTTCTCCGGCAGCGTTGGTAGGACGATTGACTTGCCCGAGCAGACAAGCCCTTTCAAAAATTGCGACATCGTTGGTAGCAAGCATTCCACCTTCGCCGCCGCTAATGGGTTTACTGCCTTGCAAACTCCACGCGCCCGCCTGTCCGATACTGCCACAGGGTACACCCTTGTAAGAGGCACCGTGTGCGTGAGAACAATCCTCTATGACCGGCACGCCCGTTTCTGCGCTGAGTGCCATGAGTGCATCCATGTCACACACATTGCCCCACAGATGCACCGCCACAATCGCCTTCGTCTTGGAGGTAATACGCCGTCGAACATCAGCAACATCAATTAACAAGGTCCTCGGATCTACTTCACAGAAAACAGGCTTTGCCATCAACGTCAATGCTGGCGTAATTGATCCCATCCACGTGTAGGTCGGGCAGATAACTTCATCACCCGGACCGACACCGAGTCCAAACATTGCGCTGTGTAGTGCCGCTGTGCCGTTCGTAAGGCTCAACGCAAATCGGGTCTGATGGCGTTCACGCCAAGTTCGCTCAAATTCCTGAACAGTCGGAGATACACCGGAGAGTTCATTCCGAAGCGTCATCTCGTAAACAACTTGAGCTTCTTCTTCTGTTATCTGACTCCACTGTTCTAACTTCGGATAGGGCGCATCAGATGTCTTTTCAAAGACAGGTGTTCCACCCAAAACAGCAGGAAGATCGATTCGGGCATTTTCGCTTTCAAGATGTGGGAGGTTCGCTCTTTCTTTTTTCATGAGGACGCATCGCTACCTTTCTTTTAACCGTTGTCCCGCAAGCCTCTATAGGCTTGCGATTGTTTTAATCCGACATCTGTGCTATATTAATGAGTATATTGCTGGTAGACTTAATATCACGTATGATACCACGTTTTGAGTCCTTTTGTCAAATTTCAGCAGAGACATTGAGAAAACCTTGAATATCCAAAAAGTGTTTGCTACGCTGTCGCGGAACAGGGCATCCCAAGCCAAACATTTGTTCGTTAATTTAATACCGCCTCTCCTTGCGCTTGCTGGGTTTTTTCTTTTATGTGGGCTTGTGCTTCAGATACGCGGACAGGATCCACTGGAGTTCTATACTATTATCCTTGTCAGCGGGTTCGCAAGTCTTGACGATATCGGTTATGTACTGTTTAACGCAACTCCGCTTATATTTACAGGACTCGCCGTCGCTATCGGCTACAAAAGCGGATTGTTCAATATAGGGTGCGAAGGGCAACTCTATATTGCGGCGTTCGCTGCCGCATGGATAGGCATACACCTGAACCTTCCTCCTTTTCTATTGATCCCTTTCTGTATAGGTGGCGCAATGATCGCTGGTGCCGGATGGGGTGCGATCCCGGGTCTCTTAAAGGCGAGATACGGCGCGCATGAAGTTATCAATACCATTATGATGAACTTCATCGCATTCGCTCTCATGAACTACCTTGTTACGTCCGTCTACCAAGAACCGGGTCAGATGATTCCACAAACGCAGCAGATTCAGGAAGCGGCACGGCTCCCAAGATTAGCGTTTTTGCTCCCTGTTCTCCCACAAAGCAACCCGCTAAACATGAGTTTCTTCCTCGCGTGTGGGTGTGCTGTCTGTTGTTATATCTTTTTAACATATACGCGTTGGGGATATGAACTACGCTTGGTAGGGAATGCGCGAGATGCCGCAGCTTACGGCGGGATAAATCCGAGCACAGTGACGATATGGGTGATGGCATTGAGCGGTGCGGTTGCCGGGTTAGCAGGGGTCGCTGAGGTTATGGGATACCGCTATCGGTTTTTGGATAATTTCTCGTCAGGATGGGGTTTCACTGGGATTGCGGTTGCACTTTTGGGCAGAAACAATCCTTTCGGCATTTTGGCGGCGGCTATCCTGTTCGGGTTGCTGAACAAGGTCGCCTTAGATATTGAAATTTTGCTGGAGGTCCCACGCGGTTTATTTCACGCAGGTCAAGGCATGCTAATTATCTGGTTAGTCAGCATAGAAAGCATCTCACAAAAATTTTTTAATTATTCGCGAGGTGTTAAACAAGGCGATTGATTTGTTGGCATTTTTCTCTCATATCCGCTTGTGTCGTTGTTGCAAGCTGCCATCTTAAACGAATTTTCGTAACTGTAGTCCGTAATGAAATAGAGAGGTTTTGCTTGGGTGTTTCTTCAGATAGTTGGAAGGCACACAATAGTTCAAACGTCCTTCATTACTCCGCAAGGTATAATTAAAAATCCGCTTGTGCTGTTGTTGCGAGCTGCCGTCTTAAGCTAATTTTCGTAACTGTAGTCCGTAATGAAATGGAGGACGGATAGTTGGAAGGCACACAATAGTTCAAACGTCCTTCATTACTCCGCAAGGTATAATTAAAAAATGATTCCAAGTACTTTACGAATGGCGACACCACTGGGATTTGCTGCGCTCGGCGGGATTTATTCGGAACGCGCCGGGATCATTAATCTTGCGCTCGAAGGTATGATGCTCATAGGAGCTTTTGGTTATGTAGTCGGGACGCAGGCTTCGGGTTCAGTATGGATCGGATTG
Organism: Candidatus Poribacteria bacterium; assembly: GCA_965232545.1. GTDB lineage: Bacteria > Poribacteria > WGA-4E > WGA-4E > WGA-3G > WGA-3G. The sequence goes on along the minus strand of OZ246979.1, from coordinate 2,414,607 downwards.
CTTGTAGGGACAGGCTTTGGATTAGCATTGGCACTGCTACACGCTGTCGCAACAGTTACTTTCCACGCAGAACAAATTGTCACAGGTGTCGGTATCAACATCTTAGCATTAGGAATTACAGAGTACCTCTTACCGACCACCGAACAGGTAGGCGGGCTTCCGCACTGGAAGGTACCGTTTATCGGTTCTTACAGTTTTGTCGTCTACTTGTTACCAGTATTGATGGTGGCAAGTCACATCCTCCTGTTTAAAACCCCATGGGGGCTGCGATTACGCGCAGCAGGTGAATCGACAGAAGCACTCGCAACCCTTAGCCTGAGTCGGGCGAAATGGCAATATATCGGGGTCGCGCTAAGCGGGATCTTGGCAGGAATCGGCGGCTGTTTTTTAGCATCTGAAGTGCACTATTTCACAAAAGGAATGACAGCGGGACGAGGCTATCTCGCACTCGCGGCGATCATCTTCGGAAATTGGCGGCCATTGAGCGGCATCGCCGCATGCTTCCTCTTCGGATTTGCTACCGCTTTAGAACTCGCGAACCGATGGAACATTCCTGTCCAATTGTTAAACAGTTTGCCGTATATCCTGACAATGGTCGTTCTTGCGGGGTTGGTAGGAACATCACGCCCACCTGCGAGTTTGGGAAAGATGAAACCGTAGAATGGCACTCAGCAGTCAGGTATTTTTGCTTGGGTATTTCTGCGTATTGATAGGGTGTTTCTGCGTATTTCCCCAGATTTTTTCCAAAAATCCTTTCAGCAGTCAGAGGTGTGGCTATCAGCGGTCGGTAAAGAGGTGTTTTTGATAGGGTGTTTCCCCTCGTTTAAGAACACCCGCTTGCTGATTGCTGACTGCCGACTGCTATTCCACTGACGGCTGATTGCTGACTGCTATTCCTCATCTACAAGCCCATGGTAGCTACCGTGGCGACTGTAATAACCGTAGGACTTGGCGTGCTTCGGATTGATCATATTACATAGTACACCGATGCCTTTCATCGGGAAAGCTTCTGTCAAATGTCGGATGCCCGTAAGGATATCAAAGCGTCGGGTCTTCGTAATGTCAAACACATAGACAATAGCATCAACGATGTTTGCCAAAATCATCGGATCCGCAACAGCACGGACCGGTGGCGAGTCGATCACAATCACATCATACTCCGATTTCGCGAGCTCCAACCAATCTGTCATCATTTCCGAGTTCAGAAGTTCAATTGGATTGGGTGGCACAGTGCCACTCGGCACAAGATGCAAATTAGGAATGTCAGTTTGCTTGACCGTTGCTTGGAGGATATCGTCGCCATTTTCTGAGTTTAAACGGATAAGGGCTTCACTCAATCCGGGTTTACGGGCATCAACGCGCGCGATAGGAAGTTCAGCGTTAGAGGTCTCTATTGCATCTTCCGTCTGAGGGAGTCGCTCTCCCGGAAAAGTGTTGTGTTGCGAAGGGCGGCGCATATCGGCATCAATTAATAAGACTTTACTTCCCCTTTGCGCAAGCGCGGCAGCGAGATTCGAGGAGATCGTACTTTTCCCTTCGCCTCGAGTCGCACTTGTAACAAGAATGGTTCTCACCGGTGCTCCTGGATTTAAAAACGGCAGTTTCGCTTGTAGGACGCGAAACGCCTCAGCAGACCTTGATTGGGGAGCATCGTGAACAATTAGCGGCAGTCGATACGCATTACGCTTTTTGATGGATGGAAGTACCCCAAGGAAACTTGGCGATTCGGGCAAGGCATCCAATTGACGCACGGCATCTTCTAAGCGGAGATATGTATCTTCGAAGTAACTTTTCGCTACAGCGAATGTAAAGCCCAGCAGCATACCTGCCATTGCTCCCAAAGCGAGATTCAGTTTTAAGCGAGGTTTCAACGGTTCTTCGGGAGCACGCGCTTGATCTAACACTTTGATACTCTCTGTGCGTGCCTGCGCGAAAATCTCTGCCTCTCGCAACTTCGCTTCTAAAGCCAATGCTTGTGCGGTATAGATTTCAACATCCCGCTTGAGTCGATAAAACTGCAATTGCGTCGGAGACCAGCTCCCCAACTTCTCAAGATGGGCAGCGATTTTGGCGGCGGCCTCGTCTTTCTGTTTCTTAAGACTGATAATAGCCGCCTCCGCCTCATTCACCTTCTCTGTGAGTGCCTGATGAAGCGGATTGTAAGCAGAAGTTGTACTTTTTATATCTTTTTCTTCTGTATCCAGTCGTGTTCTCGTCTCTCTAATTTTCTGATCAATCGCTGTAACTTCAGGATGTGTTTCATCATACTTGCCAAGGAGTTCCGCTCTTTCAATTTCATATTGGTGTAAGTTATCTTGTAACTTGGAATGCGAAGGGTTCCGCATAATTGTTTCTGAAACGAGGGTCTCTGATAAGTTCTCCAACTCTGCCTGATAGGTCCCCAACCTAAACTCAGCGCTTACCAAGAGATCTATCAATTCATTTTCTTTCACTTGAAGTGCCAAGATGATTTGTGCTTGTGTTCCACCCTCTGCGTTCAAGGTAATCTCCGGATACTCTTGCTGAAATTTAAAGAACGCCTCCTCAGCTTTTGTGAGGGTATCCCTTGTCTGATTCAACATTGTCTGTGGGAGCGGCTTTACCCACCACTCCATTTTTTCAGCCGTTTCCGCTTCGACTGCCGCCTGAAACACAGCCGCTATCCTATTAGCTATATTCTCTGCCCGTTCTGATGTCCGCTGTGCCACAGTAACAGTAATTACTTTTCCGTCGGGTGTTTCTTCGACCTTTAACTGTTCATCAATAAGCGTTTTGACGAAGAAGTCTTCCCATTCAGCGAGCGTGAGTTCCCCCTGTTCCGTTGCATCCTGAGCAAGTGTAATATTCAGCAAATCCGCAAGCCACACCATGACCCGTCCACGATGAACAGGCAAGGGATCCAGTAATCCCTCTTCTCTGAGTTGACGGATAGCTGGCGCAATCACGAGGTCTCGCGATTGTATTTGTGCGGCATAAGCACCCGAAGATGAACCCCCCAATAACCCAGATAGTGGCAATTGTGAAAGTAGCGAAGAGGTGGGTTGACCGTCTAAAACTCGAAGCGTTGTTTCAGATTGATAAACCGGCTGAGTGAGGTCGGTTATAAGAAACGCCACAAAAACGGAAAGTAAGAAAATGAGAAGGACACTCCATTTATTCCGAAAGAGGATCCAAAAATAGTCTGATAAACGAATTTCTCTGATTTCTTCAAAGTGCCTGTCAGTTGTCTCTGGCATTTTTTAATTGATTGCTCCTGGTCTGCGCTCCACTGTGGGAGGGGTGTTTTGCTTGGGCGGTTCTTCAATGTCCCCGATTCGTTTCGCTCAGGTTTTCGGTTGATCCTTGAATAGTTATCGGTTCGGATTGCTACGCAACCCTTTCAGTTTTCGGTAGGGTTATAGTTGCGTTATATATTCCGGTAATCCTCATTACCACTAAAGTGACCAATGGTTACTAAGACGCATCGCATACAGAAAACCTCTTTAACTGACGACTGACAACCGATGACCGACAACCATCTTAATTGTATCTGAGCAGGACTGTGACAAGCAAGTTCACAAACGATGTTGCGAAGGTGATAACTCGCCAGTCTAAACGGGTCCGTTCACGGATTCTGAGCTGATCTTTCGGGTGCAAGTAAACCTCCGAGTGTATCTGATTGAAGTCCAGTTCTTCTTCTACCCCATCTGCCCGCGTGAGTAAGCATTTTTTGGGATTCGCTCTCTCTTCGTTGAACCCACCTGCCATCGCAATGGCTTGACCAAGCAGTACCGGTTCAGTAATCACGTATTGTCCTGGTTTTTCGACAGCCCCTGTAACACTAATCTTCGCTTCCGCCAACGGGACATATAAGGTATCTCCCGGTCCCACCATTGCCTCAACATTCTCTGCAGCGAGATCGACTAAAATACGCTCTTTACTGGTGATGATTTCTGATTTGTGCAAGTCCGCGAAATCGGTTCTGGAACCTCCCGCGATTTTCAACACTTGGCTTGCCGGCACCCGCGGTTCTGTTATGGGATAAATCCCCGGGGCTACCACCGCACCTATAACACGCACTGGACGTTGCTGAAAGATCGACGGAATGAAGATAGTATCATGGTCCTTCAACGGAACATCAGGACCACCTGTGCTGATGAGCTGAAGGTAATCAACTTTCTTATAGAGTTTCCCCTTCCGCCAGATAGAAATGTCCGTAAGGTCTGCCGCTTCATAATTGATACCCGCAGATGCAAGTGCTTGAAGGAGATACACCTGCCCAACTTCAAACACATGGAGGTTCCCACGAGCGCGAAGTTCGACCGCACCAAACACAAGAATCGTCCGTTTCGGCTTCATGAGCGTTACAAATACGCGTGCCGTCGGGAGATGCTTTGAAAAAGCGAACTGCATCTGCGCTTCCAGTTCAGAAACCGTGAGATTCACTGCCTTGATAAGCCCAATGAGCGGATAAGAGACATAGCCGTCTTGTTGAACCGGCACAGGGACCCGCTCTTTGCTATATTCGGGGTAGCCGTCCACGGTGACAACAAAACTGTCACCAACTTGCAATTTATATGTAGATGATTCCGTGGGTTTTGGATCTTGCGGCGTAACCTCTGTGGCGATAGCCTGATTATCGGTGGGAGAATCCGCAGCGGAAATAAATCCGGGAAGACTAAATTGTAACACACTCAGCGAAAGTATTATAAATCTTTTAAGGGAAAGTTTTGGGCTGCTAATACATTTGGCGTAAACTCCACCAAAAAACTGATTTCGTAAAGCAGATTTGTTCATGGAATGTCACTATCAATCCTTTTTTGGAGATTTTGTCATTTTTTCGTTTTTAGAAGCAGGTCCTTTGTTGTTTCTTTACACCGCTGAATATTCTATCAGATGTCTGCTCAAAATGCAAGGGAAAACCACACGGATATAAGCGTTTATAGCACATCTTTTCAAACCTATAGGTTATTGGCAATGCGAATTTCTTCCTCGTTAAAGGATTCGTCATGCCATTCAGTTATACGCCACTCATTATTTCTCTTTTCAAAAATAAAGAGGCTGTCACCTTCAGCGTACACACCACTAAATCCACCCTCAAGCGAGTGTCCATCGGAGATGAAGAGCTGGATTCTATAGTGATTCCGTACTTCTGCCTGTGTACCATCCTCGTTCATAGAGATCTCTGGTGGAACAGAGAGTTCTATCTCAATGTCTTGAAACTTCTCAAAGACCCGAGTGGCAGCATCGCGTTCCTTTCGAATGTCATCAAACTCCAAGTCGTCGGTTTTGTCCCCGTCTGTCCCCATATCAGAAACATAGAGGAAACCGTCTTCCCAGAAGGTGTTGATATACGAGTTAACATCTTCGGTCTCATAACCTTGCCGCCATTGGTCTAAGACTTTATTGATTTGAAGGAGTTCTTCAGGCGGAACCTGACCAACCTTATCAGCGTCTCCACACCCCATAAAACCTATGAGTAAGATGAGTACGCCGGTGCCTTTTGCAAAAGCCTTGAACATAATAATTAAGTATTCTCCTAATTTACACTGAAATTTGGATAATTTGGTTATATTGCCGGTAACTTATTCTGACTCCATTTTCCACTTTAGTTGCAAGCCGATTAGGTTTCCTTCAAAAAAATGTTGTTGCTTGTCCTCGAATGTTTGTTGCTTTAACGTGCAGATTTATGATAGGATAATGTTGTGAATTTAAAAGCCGTTTTTGAACAACTTCAAGGCAAGCGGGTAGTGATTATCGGCGATGTCATTCTGGATACATATATCTGGGGGGATGTGAAGCGAATTTCGCCTGAAGCCCCTGTTCCAGTGTTTGAGACGACGACAGAGAAGACCGGGTGTGGTGGCGCGGCGAATGTCGCCCAAAACGTTGCAAGCTTAGGTGGCAACGCAACCTTGGTCGGTGTCATCGGTCAGGACAGGGAAGGCGAAGAGTTAGTCCAGATGCTAACCGAGATGAATCTCGTTACGACCGGGGTCTATACCGACCCTCAGCGACCAACAAGCACAAAAACACGGGTCATTGCCCATGGTGCCACGACTTTGGCAGATCGGGAACCGGGTTCAGGGCATCATTTGCTCCGCATCGACAGGGAATCCAAACAGGAGATCTCCTCCCAAATACAGGAGCACCTACTCGACAGTGTTGTTTCTCAATTGCCAACAAGCGACGCAGTTATCTTCGCTGATTACGATAAAGGGGTGGTTACTGCTCAATTCATCAAGGGTGTTGTGAAACACGCCAAGTCTTACGGTATCCCAATTATCGTCGATCCGAAGCAAAACAACTTCTGGCACTATGAAGGTGTAACCGCCGTTACCCCGAACCACAAGGAAGCAAGTGCCGCTGTCCATGAAGAGATCATGGATGCGTCTGATCTCGTTGCTGTTGGTGAAAAAATTCTGAACAGATTATCGCTCAAGGCATTGCTAATCACTCGCGACGCAGACGGGATGTCCCTGTTTCAACGGGTTGCAGACGGGACTGTAGAGGTAGAACACCTTCCACCGCATTCAAACGTCGTGACAGATGTCACAGGCGCGGGGGACACGGTTGTTGCCGCTTTCACGCTCGCCCTCGCGGCGGACGCTGAATGTCGTAGTGCTGCGATGCTGTCTAACCTCGCAGGTGGGATTGCCGTCGGTAAAATGGGATGTGCGACCGTCACACCAAAGGAACTGCTGCACGCCATCGAAACTTTTTAATTTTACCTTCGCAAGGAAAAATTGGCAGTCGGTTGTCGGTAAAGAGGTGTTTGTTAGACCAAAGGTGTAGCCTGCAACAACGGCGCAGGCGGATTTGAGAAAGGCACGTCAAAGGTTCAAAATCATGTCATTTTCCCGCAAGGAAAAATTAAAAACTATCTTTCTGGATCGGGATGGTGTTATCAACCACAATCCCCCCAATAAAGGTTACGTCCGAAAATGGTCAGAATTCACCTTCATTCCGAATGCCCGGAGAGCAATCCGAGAATTAACAGAAAGTGGCTATCGAATCATTGTGATAACCAATCAATCAGGAATCGGGAGAGGTCTCTATTCAGAGGAAGATTTGATGGATATCCACTCGCGAATGGTCGCCGGAATCGGCAAAGCGGGTGGAACAATCGACGCTGTTTATTACTGTCCACACCATCCCCATGCAGGATGCGAGTGTCGAAAACCGAAGCCGGGGATGTTAATACGCGCAGCACGTGAACACAACGTTGAACTCTCAAGTGCCTATTTGATTGGTGATTGGACCACAGATATTGAAACAGGACAGCGTGTCGGTGCCACAACATTTCTCGTTTTAACAGGACTCGGACAGGAGAGTTATTACCACTACATCAATACGAAACCTTGTCTGTATGCGGATGAAAGCGAATACCGTCCCGATAAAATCTTCACAAATCTTTACACAGCAACGCGCTGGCTCAGGAAAAATTATAGTAAAACCGAAAAATATGTAGACAGTTTTCAATAAACAAGCACCGCACCCCCACTGGCGAGGATTGTATCCTCACCCCCGCTGGCGAGGATTGTATCCTCGCCTCTTTGGAGTGTCTAATTAATTCTTAACTTTACTATAAACGGTAGCCTGCAACAACGGCGCAGGCGGATTTGAGAAAGGCACGTGAAAAATAAACCCCCTGTTGTTTCTCCGCAAGGTAACATTAAAAAAATAGAAACCCGGACAGCTCACGCCGGTGTTATCGGGCTTGGATATGTCGGACTGCCGCTTGCGGTGGCGATCGCGAGTGCCGGATTCCGAGTTACGGGCATTGATATCTGTTCAGAAAAAATAGAGCGATTGAAACAGGGGGTCTCCGATGTCCCCGATGTCACCGACGCTGTGCTTACGCCCCTGATTACATCCGGGCAAATTCAGGTAACAACGGACTTTGATGTGCTCCGAGAATTGGACACAGTAAATATTTGTGTGCCGACCCCTTTGGGTGAAAATCGAACTCCCGACATGCAGTTTATCATTGCTGCGGTTCAGCAAGTTGCGCAATACCTTCACTCCGAACAACTGATTATCCTCGAAAGCACCACCTACCCCGGCACCACTGAAGAAGTCGTGCTGCCTAAACTCAACCTCCAGCCCAGGACTAAACAGGTAGGTCGCGATTTCTATCTTGCGTATTCACCGGAACGGATTGAGCCGGGAAATAGCACCTACTTCATGACAAACACCCCTAAAATTATTGGCGGTGTTACGCCGCAATGCACCCACATCGCGAAAACCTTCTACGCACAGTTCATCAGTAAAACACACACAGTATCTTCACCCCGAACAGCGGAAATGGTGAAACTCTTAGAAAACACGTTTCGGAGTGTCAATATCGGCTTAATTAATGAGGTCGCGCTTATTTGTGACCGAATGGATCTCGACGTGTGGGAAATCATTGATGCTGCTGCTACAAAACCGTTCGGATTTATGCCGTTCTATCCGGGGCCCGGGCTTGGTGGACACTGTATTCCAATTGACCCACATTATCTTTCTTGGAAGGCACAGATGTATCAGTACCACGCTCGGTTTATTGAACTGGCTACCGAAATTAACAGTGAGATGCCGAAATACGTGTTAGACAAAATTATCCATGCCCTGAACCTTCAACGGAAACCGCTGAATGGAGCGAAATTATTAATGTTAGGGGTCGCTTATAAAAAGGACATCGGCGACATTCGCGAATCCCCCGCACTCGAGGTAATTCGTTTAATTCTTGACAAAAAAGCAGAATTCCTATATCATGACCCCTATATAAAAAACCTGTCTCTTGATGACAGAGAAACCTATCACTCAGAACCGCTAACAGTGGATATGGTAAAAAGTGTTGATTGTGTTGTCATTCTAACCGACCACGGTGTTATAGACTACGACTGGCTTGTTGAGCACGCCCAATTGGTTGTTGACACACGCAACGCAACGCGTAGTGTAAAGAAAGGACAAGAAAAAATTATCAAAATTTAACCGAACATTTTCAGCGCAGTTTTCAAAATTTGCTGTGAAAAACCGGAGTATAATAATGTCAAATCCAAATTTAAAGCATATACAGCGGGACCAACTCACATGGTTTCTCGACCTACTTTTAGATGAAAGAGAAATCTTCCAATTGAGTGCCTCTACCGGCATCGTACTCGATGTGGACCGACTGTCCGCCTTATCAAGACGAGAATTACTCGTAAATTTAGCCGATGTGTTTTTGGATGTTGTTGGTACAACAAAACCTGAACTAAGAAATCCGGAAACTTCGTCAGAAACACACCCTCACGATGATCGTAATCCGCGGATTTCCGAAGTCAACACGTTAGTTAGCCAATTTCTTACTGAAAAGGCACAGTCTGCGATCTCCCGAGTCGGGTATATGGAAATCTCCGAAATCGAAACGTTTTTCAAAACGTCTGATGTCCTCATAGAGGGCGGCGATTTTGGCGAAGTCGTCTGGGCTCTTCTCACCGACCAACGGACCGCAGTGGTTGAGCATGGCTACAAACTCCTTAATACAACGTATGAATCTATAGAAGTGGCATATACAAATGGAAGCGGAAACTTCCATAGTACGGATCAATTTGAAGGGATTGACCCTCAATACGCTTACGATACAGAAGACGAATCGCAACAGTCGGACCCACCTGGCCAAGAAATCGAGCATCTTGAACAACAACTGGCAGACTCTAAAGCAGACTATACTTCGCTTGAGCAAAAACACAGCCGATTAGATCAACAACGCGCTTTTCTATTGGAGGAAAACAAGGGATTAAAAACGCAAGCGGAGGAAAATCATGGACACGAAAAACGATTGCAGGCGCTTGAACAGGAAAATCACATACTTCGTGAACAGATAGCACAATATATTGAAGACACCACTGAACTACAACAACTTACCGCCGAACGTGAAAACCTCTTCGTTGAAAAAGAACGACTGGCAGAACAATTGAAAGAATATGAACAGGTTAGGGCAGCCAAGGAAACCTTCACTACCGATCTTCAGTTGGTTGAAGAAGCGGTCTACAAAGGTCATCAAGGACTCGAAGACTTTCAGACGATGCTTGATAGCCACTTTGATGTCCTGGAAAACTGCCATCAGGCTGCACGAGGCGCATTGAATCAGATTCGTCAGACCCTCGCGTATCTGGATACGCAGGAAGTCACTGAAGGGCAGGGTCCCTACAATTTAACGACTGAACAACCTCGTGTCGGTGTGTTCGTTGATGTTCAAAATATGTTTTATGCCGCCAAAGATCGTTTTGGACGTAGAGTTGACTATATCAAACTCCTCGATTTGATAGTTGGACCCCGGTATCTCATGGTAGCCTACGCCTATGTCGTCCAGATACCCGAAATCAATCAATCCAGTTTCCTGTCCCTTCTTGAACACAACGGTTATACGATTAAGAGTAAGGATTTGCGTTTGCGTGGCGATGGGTCCGCAAAGGGGGATTGGGATGTCGGCATTGCAGTGGATGTCGTTTCAATGCTCAGTTCGTTGGATGTCGTCATTCTGGCGAGTGGTGATGGCGATTTTTGCCCGCTTGCCGAACTCATCAAGCAACAAGATAAGCGTGTGGAGGTTGTCGCTTTTGAACATAATACCTCCATGGATCTACAACAAATCGCAGATCAGTTCTTTCCAATCGGAGACGAGTTACTCATCTGATTTTTTATCTCTTCTTGTGGATAAGTAACGCAATTTGGAATTTCACGCTTTCCGTGTTCGAGTTGAAGAAGTGCCCAAGCAAAACTCTGCACCGGTGTTGCAGGCTTAGGTTCTGGTGCTATACCGAACAGATCCTTATTTCAGTTGCGATACCGCCAGAAACCTGCGCGTAATGAAATGCAGCGCAGTCCAGGAGCCCATAAATTAAAATCCTTCTCACTATCCTTTCTGTGCTTGTTGTAATAGACACAGCATGCGCGGAGTGGTCCTCTTCAGCGGCAGAAAATCTTCCATTATGCACAGCGCAGAACGAACAACACTTCCCTGCCCTTGTTACCGATGGGCAAGGTGGAGCTATCGTGGCGTGGAGTGATGCCCGACACGCGAATCGTGATATCTTCGCGCAGCGGATCAGTGCAACAGGGGATATTCATTGGCAAGCAAATGGTATCCCAATCTGTGACCTCCCCTCCTCGCAAAGTTGGCCCCTAATTGTTAGTGATGGCGAGGGCGGTGCTATCCTCGTTTGGGGAGATACTCGCCACGGTAATCAGGATAGTTATGCACAACGCATTGACGCAAATGGAAACAAAGTCTGGGACCCCGAGGGTATACCGGTCTGTACGCATCCGACGTTGCAAGACGATTTGAACGCTATTGCTGACGGGCAAGGTGGCGTAATCGTTGTGTGGGAGGATTGGCGGAACGGGAATCAAGATATTTATGCCCAAAGAATCGACAGCACTGGAAAACCATTATGGGAAGCGAACGGGGTTCCTGCCTACAGCGGTGAGGGTGATCAGTATGACCCGGTGCTAATCGCAGATGGGCGAGGTGGCGCTATTTTCGCATGGTGGGATATCAGCACACCAGACTGGAATATTTTCGCACAACGGCTGTCAGCGGAAGGCAGTCAGATGTGGAATTCGGTTGACAACGTAGAAAACAGTCCCGTTCCCGTCTGTGTAGCAACCGGCAACCAAGGTGCCCCGTTTGCCGTCAGTGATGCAAATGGCGGTGTGTTCTTCGTCTGGTCGGACTACCGTAATGACCCGAATTTTTATACAGCCGCGCAGCTATACGCCCAACGCATAACCGCTGAAGGACAGGCACTATGGGAACAGGATGGTATTCCAATCTGTGATCTGCGTGTCAATCAACAACAACCTTACTGTATTCCCGATGGGAGTGATGGTTTCATCGTTGCGTGGTGGGACGAACGGAATATTTTTGCTGACATCTATGTCCAGCGTATCAATGGGAACGGTGAGATGTTGTGGAACGCCGAAGATGCTCAGTTTCAAGGGGGTGGTATGCCTGTCTGCACTGGCGCGGGGGTCCAACGTTTCCCCCAAATCGTGTCAACTGAAGAAACAGGGGAGGCTATCGTCTATTGGCTGGATTATCGCGAAGATTTCGGGGATTCGACAGAGGATGCCATCTATGCGCAAAAGCTTGATGTCGATGGGAAGCCGCTTTGGGAAATCAACGGGATCCCTGTCTGTCATGCCCCGAAAGAACAAATTACACCGCAGGCGGTATTTACAGACGATGGTGCCGCGATCGTCGTCTGGAGCGACGCTCGCGGACAAGATTACGACATCTATATCCAGCGTGTCCCTTATGAATGAGATTTTTAATTGATTGCTTCAGGTTCGCTCTCCATTCCATGATGATCGGGTTCTTGGTGGATCGTAGCCCGTAAGCGTAGCGGGGGCGGATATACGACAAGGAATGTTAATATTCAAACCCACCTTACCCAACCGCAAGGAAAAATTAAAAAATGACAAAACGCATTCGAAGTGCTCCTGCAAAACGTGCGATCATTATCGGGATGGATGGCGCGAGCATGGAACTGGTCAAAAACATGATTGATTGGGGACACACCCCGAATATGGCAAAGTTAGTCCAAACAGGCGTTTACCGACCGATGATCGGGGTATTCCCAACGTTGACACCGCCAGGATGGACCGCACTCTCTACCGGCTCATGGCCCGGCACACATAAGGTTATGGATTTTAATATCCGTGCTTTGGGAGATCGCCTCGATAAAACCGTATGGGGTATTAATACAGGTTTGTGTCAATCCGAATACCTTTGGAATCTCGTAGAACGGGTAGGTGGAAAACCGATTCTGGTGAAATGGGAAATGTCTTGGCCCCCCACTGTCACAACAGGTATTCAGGTCGAAGGAACAGGACCAGGGGTCTCGAACCACCATCAGGTTGCCGGGTATCATCTCTTTGTCGCAGGAAAATGGGCGGCACGCCCTATCGGTGGACAGCGGGACCCTGAGACGCTTGATCCGAGTGCATTACAGGGGGTTCAGCACATTGATCCGGTCACTATTGAACCGGTTGAAAGTGGCGCGTGGGATGCCGTGCCTGATTCCACAGAACCCGTGCGAGAGGTCGAACTTATCATTCAACCCTTAGCGCGTGGCAGAGAAGATGTGATGCCTTCCGCCTATTCTAAGGGGGAATCCTCTGACGCTTCTCAAAAAGTTGGGCGCGTCCCGAAACCGTTTTATGGATTGATTTACGCCTCTGGCGATAACGGTTATGATCGGGTACGAATCTGTCGAAGTCGGTCTGGAGACGATGCCGTTGCTGACTTGGGTGTCGGTGAATGGAGCGAGTGGTGGCTGGATGCATTTGAAATTGATGCGGCTGAGGTGGAAGGTTACGTCCGAATGAAACTTGTGACGCTCACCGAAACAGCGGAGGCTTTTGAACTCTTTGTCCCACAGATTTGGCCGAGAGAAGGATACACGGTTCCAGAGACGATCGCTACTACGATCGACACTGAAATCGGCTCATTCCTTCAAAATCCAGCTCGCGATGCGCTTGGACAAATGGACGATGATACCTATTTTGAAGTGCTTGACTATCACCATCAGCGTCTCGCAGATGTCGCAACGTATCTGGTTTCCGAGAATAATGACTGGGATGTTCTCATGGTGGAAAGCCATGCTCCAGACTACGCCAGCCATTTCTTCCTCAGTCAAGCAGATGAAATCAGTGGTGCCGCACCAGAGACAATGCACCGGTGTCGTGAGGGGTTACGACGAACCTATGAATCTGTGGATCGGATGATCGGACGGCTGATGGAACAAGCGGATGAAGATACCGTAATTCTCGTCTGTTCCGACCACGGCGGCACGCCTAACCAATTCCGTGCCGTAGACATCGAAGAGGTGCTTGAGGAAACAGGATTCATCGTTAAAGACGGAAACGGGGCGATAGACTGGACAAAAACACGGGCAGTCAATGTTGGATTAGTGCATATTTTCATCAACTTAGCAGGACGTGAACCGAATGGAATCGTTGCTCCTGAAGACTATGAAGCAACCCAACGTGAACTCATCGCCGCACTGCATACTTACAAGGACGCAGAAACCGGACGACATCCCTTTACGTTAGCCGTGACGCGGGCAGATGCAGAGATGTTTAACTTACATGGGGATTTAGCCGGTGATGTTGTCTACGCGCTTCAACCAGAGTTCGATGGTGCACACGGCAAACAGTTACCTTCGGTGAGTTTCGGTATCGGCGGGCAGCACTCTACATTTATTTTATCGGGTGCCGGGGTTCGGAAAGGAGTAGCATTGCAACGACAGGTCCGCGTCGTTGATGTCACGCCGACGCTCTGCTATCTACTGGGGCTTCCGATGCCTAACAACGTGGAGGGTGGTGTCGTTTACGAGGCATTAGAGGATCCAAATTGGCATTTGACTCAACTTGCACAACTTTAGATTAACAGAATAGTTGTCAGAAGTTCCACAAACCAAAACCTTAGCCTGTAAGCGTAGCGGAAGCGGATATACGGGAAGGAGATTGAAATTTCCAATCTACCTGACCGAACCGCAAGGTATAATTAAAAAATTTTCTCGCGCAATTCTGCCAAGGTATATGTGTTGATGACTTCGTCTTTTGTCAACCATCCACGACGTGCGACATTCAACCCAAATTGGCGGCGCGCGAATAGCCCGATGTCATGTGCATCGGTGTTGACTGCTAATAGCACCCCTGCTTTTTTTGCCATACGTACAAATTCAGGATCGAGGTCCAATCGGCTCGGCGAGCCGTTAATTTCCAAAACCGTTTGATGCTCTGCAGCAGCTTCTATAATCTCCTCAAGATTCAGTGGATACATCGGTCTACGTCCGAGCATTCTCCCTGTCGGATGACCGATGATGTTGACAAACGGATTTTCGATCGCACGGACGATGCGCTGCGTCATTTCTGATTCGGTGAGCGTGAAATGGCTGTGAACGCTTGCAACGACAATATCAAGCTGTTCTAAAACTTCATCAGGATAATCTAACTCGCCATACCGTCGGATATCTACCTCAGAACCTGCGAGGATTGTGATATCCTCAACCTCTGCATCCAATTCACGAACGCGTGCCACCTGTTCCAGAAGTCGCTCTCGATCCAAGCCGTTTGCGACCGTAGAGGAAACAGAATGGTCGGTGATAGCGAAGTACTCAAGCCCTTCCGCTTTTGCCGCCGCTACCATATCTTGGAGCGTATGTCGTCCGTCACTCCAATTGGTATGCGCGTGTAAGTCGCCCCGTAAATCGGCAAACTCAACGAGGGTTGGCAAAGTGTCCTCTTTCGCCGCGGCGACTGAGGTGCCGTCCTGTCGAAGTTCAGCCGGAATATAGGAAAGCCCAAGTTTTTCATAAATTCCGATTTCCGTCATATCACCGACTTCATGCCAAAAACCTGTCGAGTTGAGAAAACTGTTATCAGGAAGCGCGTTAAAGTGTGCATCCGTCGCTGTTGTCAAAAAGAGGATCGCTTCGTAGGTAGCGGCAGTGCACAGATAGACAGATACCGGAAAATCTCTGTCGATATAGAATTGGATCACGGGTAGCGTATCACGAACGTCCCCCGTTAGTTCGCCCTGGCTTTCTTCAAAATGGCTGTCGGAAACCATCAGTCGTCGGTTGTCGGTTAAGAGGTTTTCTGGTGAAGGGGCACCCTCTTGCTGATTGCTGACAGCTGGCAGCTGACAGCTATTTTTGCTGTCATATATGTACTGCGTGTGACTGTCCGTTTTGAAAACAATCGGGGTCTGCGAAAAATGCTCAAGGAATGATTGTAGCGGGGCAGGCACACTGCCACTTTCAAACCGCAGCGCTCCTTCGTCTGCGCATTCAACAATCAACTCTACGCTTTGACACACCTCTTCATGCCGCCGTAAATCACCTGTAAATTGGTAGCGTTTTATCCAGTTGTCATTTACCAGTGGCATCAGACGCTCGGCAATGTCTTGGGCAGTGGATAAAATTCGCCATAGCGGACGTTTGTTCCTTTGTTCTACCTGAAATGCCAAACTCTCAGTTATCATCTGGAGCGTTTTCCGTCCGATGCCCTTCATGCGTCTCATCTGTCCGCTTTCAATCAATACTTGGAGATCCTCAAGATTTCTGACACCGAGTTCCTGATAGAATCTTCCAACGGTTTTTACACCGACCCCGCGAAGATTAAGCAATTCAAGGATCTCTGTTCCCATTTCTGCGGTGAGTTCATCATAGAATTTGCAGCGTCCGGTTTCCAACATTTCAACCGTCTTGTCTTCAATGGCTTTCCCAATACCGGGTGTGGCTCTCAGTCTTTTTACTGCCTCCGTGTTATAACTGGAAGTACTTTGTTGGGAATCTTTGGAAGCCAATTCATCGGGGAATTCTTCAATTATATCGGCGGCTCGTTCATAAATCCGAGAGCGAAATGTATCATCTCCTCGGATTTGTAGGAGGGATCCGATAGCTTGGAATACAGCACTGATCTCACGATTCGTCATATTTTAAACTATGGGCTCCTTGCCTGCTCTCCATTCCATTACGAGCAGGTTTCTGAGTATTCTGAACATTTTTCTTAAAATCGGACCGCAAGCCTGCAACAACGGCGCAGGCGACTCGAACACGGATAACGTCAAAGCACAAACTCCGTTGTTTATCCGCAAGGTATAATTAAAAAACTGCTACGCAAGTTTCCGTTGTGCGACGAAACCTGCGAAAAACCCAACTACCATTTCGCCAACAACGATCAGAATAGATTGATAAATAGTAAGGAAATCGACCGCCCCTAATTGAGATTTAAATACATAAAACATTCCGTAAAAGCAGCCAAGTCCACACAAGGCGCCAAGACTGCCAAGGAACAGTCCATGCGTAACAAAAGGAGTGAAGAGATAATGACGGGTCATGCCGAGGAGTTTCATGAGGGCTATCTCCTCGGCACGGGCAATCGCTGTTTTGTTGATAACAGAACCGATAATGGACCAGATAAGGACAACTGCTATTCCGATGGCGATGAGAGTCGTACGTTCTGAGTCGCGTAAACGGTCCTTCAATTGACCCTGTCCTGTCAAGAGCACATCCTCAATTTCGCTGTGAGCTTTAATGTCCAATACGATCTGCTCTAACGTTTTACGCGTTATCAAGTCTTCATCTACATAAATTTTGAGGGATGCTGGGAATGGATTTACACCTCTGGTTTCTGCGAATGCTTCCTTAATGAGGATACCCAAATCTTGGAACTGGGTTTCACCGTGGGTGAAGCTTTCTGCCTTTGAAGCATAGTTGACCGCGAGCACCTGTCCATTTTTCTCTATCTGGCTCGCCAAGGTACGCCCGGCTGACGCATCCACAGTATCTTTTAGGAATGCTATGAGGGTAGGGGCATGGCTTTTAAACTCAGACTGCTGTAATATAAACGAATGGTTCAACAGCAAGGTCGCAAGTAGAGCAGTGATGAAACCGATGCCGAAGAAACTCATCACACTTGCACTACCGGCACGGGCTATATGGGATATGGCATTCTTAAGATGATACCGCATTTTTTATAGTTATCGGTTGTCAGTTGTCAGTTAGGAAGTTTCCGATATCCGAATACCTCTTTACCGACTGCTGATGGCTGACAGCCATTCTTTCAATGGATACCGCCATCCCGTAGTTCGATAATTCGCTTATTACATTTTTCAGCGAGGGTTCGGTCGCTTGTGGAGATGAAGATCGTCATCCCTTGAAAGTTAAGCGCATCAAGAAGTGCCATCACCTCAAGCGAGAGGCGCAAATCTAAGCCTTCCGTTGGAGCATCCGCAAGGAGTAACAAAGGATTGTTGATAATTGCTCTCGCTATAGCAAGACGGCGTCGCTCGTTGCCAGATATTTCTGATGGGAGCGCATTGTGATGGTGATATAACCCCATTTGATTCAGGAGTTTATCGGCATTTTCCTTAATCAACTGTGTTGGGGTCCCTATCAGTCGCTGTGGCAGTGCCAAATTTTCTCGAACTGTCTTGTTTTCTAAGAACTTGAAATCTTGAAAGACGAGCCCTATCTTCTGTCGAAAGTAGGACAGACTGACTTTATCCAACATCGCAAGTTGTTGTCCAACGACACTCAGGTCACCGCCTACTGGGGCTAAATCAGCATATAACAATCGCTGGAGTGTTGTCTTGCCGGAACCACTTGGACCAACGAGAAACACAAATTCGCCGCGCTCCACACGAAAACTCACCTTCTCGAGCACGCTAAGTTCGCCATAACTGAAACTGACCTGGTGCAACTGTATCATTTTTTAATAGCTGTCGGCTCGAACCCGCAACTCGTGCTTTGCCGTCTTGTATCGGAGTCGAGTTGAGGGTTCGGGTTTTCGGTTTCCATCAGTAAGAATAATTATCGAAACCATCGACTTTTGGCGTATTGGCTATCGGCTATTTCCGCTGACTGCCGATGGCTATTTTCTATAGTCACACTCTGCTGTGCGACAGAAGAGGTGCGCCGTTACGACTTCACTCCCTTTCGCCTTTTCTGTCTTCTCCATGAGGAATGGCGCGTCGCATTTCGGACATGGATTTGGCACAGGCTTATCCCACGTCGAGAATTCACATTTCGGATAGTTGCTGCAGCCATAAAAGACTTTACCACGTCGGCTACGGCGTTCACCAAGGTAGCCATCACAATCGGACTCTGGACAATCAATTCCCATTGGGATCGGCTTGGCGTTTTTGCATTTTGGGTACCCACTACACGACAAAAATTTGGCACCCGCACGACTTACCCTGACAACCATGGACTCACCACACTTGTCACATGGAGTATCAGTCAGTTCTGGTTCCGCTGTAGAAGCGTCATCCGCGGCTGTTAAACGTTTGATACTCTGACATTCTGGATAATTGGCACAGCCGAGAAACCGTCCATATCTGCCCCACTTGATGATCATATTGCCCCCACACTTTTCACACTTTTCGTCCGATTGCTCCTCCATCGCCTTTCGAGCTTCATACATCCTATCGGGGGCTTCCTTGAGCGCAGTTTGGAATGCGGGATAAAATTGCGCTAACGTTTCTACCCACTTAACTTTGCCATCAGCGATAACATCGAGTTGATCTTCCATTTTGGCTGTGAATTCAACGTCAACGATGTTGGGGAATCCATGTTTCAGGAGTTCGTTAACGAGTCTTCCAACATCTGTAGGTATCAGCCTACCACGTTCTTTAGTGACATAACCTCTATCCTGAATTGTTGATAGAATAGAGGCGTAAGTACTGGGGCGTCCGATCTCCTTCGCTTCCAACATTTTTACAAGCGTTGCTTCATTGTAACGGGGCGGTGGTTGCGTAAAATGCTGTTTCGGTTCTAATGTGCGTAGATTGAGTGGATCCCCTTCTTTAACGTCGGGTAAATTAACCTCTTCTTCATCCGATTCACGCGCATCGGTAGCAGGATCGTCCTTACCTTCCATATAGACGCGCCTGAACCCTTGAAACTTCATCACTGAACCGGTGGCGCGGAAGAGATATGTACCTGCTTGGATGTCAATTGTTGTACCATCAAAAATAGCCGGATTCATCTGGCTCGCTATAAACCGCATCCAGATGAGTTCATAAAGTCGAAACTGATCATTACTCAAATATGGCTTCAAGTCTGCCGGAGTTCGTAACGGCAAGGTCGGACGGATCGCTTCATGAGCGTCTTGCGCGCCTCTTTTGCTTTGGTAATTAACAGCACGATTGGGTAGATATTCTTCACCAAATGCTGTTTCGATGTACGCTCGCGCCGCTTGGAGTGCTTCTTGGGCAACGCGCGTTGAATCGGTACGCATGTAGGTGATAAGCCCGATTGAACCCTCGCTGCCAATCTCCAGCCCCTCGTAAAGTTGTTGAGCAATCAGCATTGTCCTCTTGGCAACAAAACGGAGTTTCCGAGACGCTTCCTGTTGTAAAGTACTCGTGATAAACGGAGGTACAGGTCTCTGTTTCCGTTCTCGTTTTTGAACTTTTTCAACAAGATATGTCTGTGTCTTTGCGTCCGTAGCGAGTTCTTTGGCACGCCCTTCGTCTATACGGAACCCGTAGTTATTGATTTCGCCCTTCTTTTTCCCAATTTTATGTAACTTTGCGGGAAAGAGATGCTCAACTTCGGTCGGTGTCAGTGTTGCTGTGAGCGTCCAATATTCTTCGGGTTTAAACGCCTCAATTTCTGTCTCTCGCTCACAAATAAGTCGTACTGCGACGGATTGAACTCTCCCAGCACTGAGGCCGGGTTTGACACTACGCCACAAAATAGGGCTAATCTGGTATCCAACGAGCCGGTCCAAAACGCGACGCGCCTGTTGCGCATCAACGAGCGCCATATCAATATCGCCAGGTTTTTGGATTGCTTCTAAAATTGCGTTTTTGGTGACTTCGTTGTAGGTGATCCGATAAATTGGCTTTTTCGCCTTTTTGAGTTCCTCAAAAAGATGCCAACAGATGGCTTCACCTTCGCGATCTGGATCCGCTGCAAGATAAATATTATCAACCTTACGCGCTTCGCTTTGGAGAGATTTCACGACCTTCCCTTTTCCTCGAATCAAGACGTATTTCGGAGCAAAGGCATTTTCAATATCAACTCCAAGCTCTTTCGGAGGGAGGTCGCGGATATGGCCAACGGAGGATTCAACGATGTAATCCCTACCTAATATCTTTTCAATAGTCTTCGCTTTCGCCGGCGATTCAACAACGACGAGTGACTTTGGCATTTTTAATTTTTCCTTGCGGGAGTATAACGGTGTTCTGAATTTTGAGGGGCTACTCTTAAATCCACTCTCCACTGTGCTACACGCTTACTTTTTAATCCCTTAGCGTTTATGTCACGATTACACACTTTTATTAACGTCTTATGTTAACAGCGGTTTCATATCCGATTTATCAGTCCACTTACGCCGTATAAGGCACAAATTCTACTTTTTGGATGGGGAAAGAAGAGAAAAGACAGTTAAATACATTAGGCGGCGAAGGCAATCAAATCTATAAGCATCTGACGCATATCCGCCCGGTGAACGATCGAGTCAATGAATCCATGATCCAACAACGACTCTGCTTTTTGGAAGTTTTCTGGGAGTTCCTCACGGAGGCTGGCAACCGCTAACGGACCCGCGAAACCGATTCGAGCACCCGGTTCAGCAACGATTACATCACCCAGTGAAGTATAACTCGCAGTCGCCCCGCCAAACGTCGGATCGGTGACAACGGAGATATAAAAGACCCCCGATTTGGCATATTCCGCACAAGCAGCAGCAGTTTTCGCCATCTGCATTAAGGCGAGCGTGCCTTCTTGCATCCGCATCCCACCACTCACAGAGACAATCACTAACGGCAACTGGTTTTTAAGGGCGCGTTCAATACATCGGGTAACCTTTTCACCGATAACAGAGCCACACGTGCCACCTATGAATCCGACATCGCCAATCGCAAGAGCAGTCGGATAACCACCGATATTGGCTATTCCGGAGAGCATCTCGGATCTAAGTCCTGTTTTGGCGACATCTCTTTCGAGTTTTTGCGGGTATTCTGGGAATCCCAGCGAATCAATAGAGTAAAGATTGGCATCGTATTCCTCAAAACTATCCGCATCTATGATAAGGTTGAGCCGCTCATGAGCACTCATATAGTAATGGTGGTCGCAGTGTGGACAG
This sequence comes from Candidatus Poribacteria bacterium, assembly GCA_965232545.1. GTDB lineage: Bacteria > Poribacteria > WGA-4E > WGA-4E > WGA-3G > WGA-3G. The sequence goes on along the minus strand of OZ246979.1, from coordinate 2,392,992 downwards.
ACCTTGAGATTGTTGGTGAATGTCGCTGCCGCGATCTGCGCATTGCAATTTCTACATGGAATTGTTTTTAAAGTTTCGGGCATTTTTTAAATTGACAGGGCAGTCTTACAAATCCCCTATCGGAAAAATGGAAATAGGCGAGGTGTTTTTACTTGGGGGTTATTCCCAGGAAACCTCGCCCAATGAAAAATAAGTTGCGAATTTCGGCGTTAACGTCCCGCTTTCAGGCGACCCCAGGTTGTAGAGAGTTTCCCAGTCGCTTCAACCGCGAGCGCATCCACACCCTGTTCCATGAACGTATTGATCTCATCCTCACTCAGTGCGCGATTCCAGAGGCGGACCTCGTCAATAATCCCAGCGAAGACATAGTTAAGGCGATCACAATCCTGTCCAATCCGCCACGGATCGTCGTTGGCGCCAAGCTTGCCAGGGACATCCCCTTCAGCTTCTTCCTTGCCATCAATGTAAATTTTGCCCTTCTTGGTATCGTTGGTGAAAGCAATATGGATAAATTTCTCGGTGTCAGGCAGACCGGTCGAAATATCGTTGCGACCCGCTTCGGTTTCAAAGCGAAGTTTGAAGGTGCCACCCTCACTAAACAATCCGTATTGAACCCTACCGCCACATCCACCATGAACGGATTTACCGACAATCTGGCGTGTACCGTTCCAATGCTCGGCGTTAACCCACGCCATAAACGTCATTTCATCCACATTCAGTTTGGCTGTACTTTCAACAGTGACAAATACATCGCTGCCTTCACCGCCGAATTCCAACGCCTTCCCGAATTTGCCATCAACCCACGCCGGATTGTCAATCACACCGTGATGTTCGTTTCCGCTAAGATCTTCCGCTTCGTCACCCTTGCCTTCATCATAAGCGTGGTACACCACCAAGCCATCCAGAAACTCTGCTGGACCGATGGACATAGCCAAGGGGGCTACCATCAAAAGCAGTGTAATGGATAAACAAATAATCAGTTTCATTGTCAGAATTCCTCCTTATAGATTAAAGATAAGGTATTATAACAAACGGGAAAATATCTGTCAAGAAAACTTTTTAATCTTCCTTTCCTTCCATCCTTTCGCCCCACTATTCATTTCGTAGGTAAATCCTGTTACTGTTAGGGGTCAAGCGTTCAGGCCGAGTTGACTGCTCAGTTCCATCAAACGTTTATTAATTCCCGTTTTATCAATCCGATTGCCGTCTACAAATTCTTGGTATGGCGGTAACAGTCCGTCTGGAATCATGATCCGAGAATTCGCCTCCCGTAACGCTAACAATCCCATAAAAATCTGCATTTCCGGTGAGTAGTCGGGTATGAAGTCATCCAATGCCTGACGGAGTTCAGCTTCAGTGAAAGTATCGCGTCCGTCGAGTTTTGCGATGTTACTCGCGCGTTGGACAACCAAGAACAGGTCCCGCCACGTCAATCCATCCGTTTCTGAATTTCCGACAAGTGCCCGGAAGTTAAGTTGATCGGAGGTTTGGCTTTGACAAAATATCTTTAAAATTTCCATCCTACCTTCAGCAGTTGGCGGTAGCATGATTAATTTGGTATCAAAGATACCATACCGCCGAAAGATCTGCGGCATCAAGTCAGGACGGCATGACGTGCCGACCCATATCACTCTCCCGTGTAAAGATGGATCGCTAATAGCGTTTATGAGGCTCTGCGGAAACGGCGGCTGTTCTTCGGGATTCATTGGCGTATGCGGTGGCACTTGTTCAATCTCATCTATAAAGACAACCGTCGGTGAAATGCCTCGGATAAAATTAATAGCGGCATTTAGATTCCGCTCATAAGTGTTCGCATTCTCATTGATATTTACCGTTATCTCGCCTACCTGATTAGCATAGTGGAGTTGGACGAGCGGCATGTTCGTCTCACCAGCGAGTACCTTCGCGGCGTAAGCCTTGCTGGTCCCTGGCGGTCCGAGTAAAAGGATGCCTCGTGGTACGCGTCGCATGTCCCCATGTCTCATACCGTTCGCTATATCCCAAATTGCCCTCATTACATACCAACCCTCGTCAGAAGGACCTTTTTCAGTTTCCACCATTTCAAGGACTCCGTGGCTGAAAGTCTTAAGGCTCTCGCGTCGGTACCGCACAAGCGGCTCACCGCCCATCTTCTGTTGTGCAGACTCTGCCTGTTTCACAACATCGTGTATGCCAAACAGGTTCAATCCTATTGTCTCGCGCGCAACGAACTCTCTGTCATGCTCGTTTCCAAGGCTTGCCCGCATTTGCGATGGGGTATCCGAAATGGCATAGAGATATTCAATAAAGTGACGGCGTTGGTCATAGTCTGGAAACGGAATTTCTATTAGAGGGATCTCTGGGTTCACGGTGAGATTTGGATGGATATCAGACGTGTTATGCGTAAGGAGAAGAATGATGTGTTTGCGCTTTCGGATTTCCAAATCGGATGCCCAATTCTGCATCTGGTTGAAAAAGCGTTGTAAATCATCGTTAGAGGCACTACTCAAGGAAGGATCGTTCGGGGCAAGCTGCTCCAGAAAATTGATAACCAATCCAACCCTCGCTCTGTCTTGCAACAAAAGATGATTCAACCTCTCTCGCAACTCCTCTGAAGGGGCAGGATCTATATGCATGAACGGGTCTTCATGTGGTTTGTCGAACGCCAAGGTGGCATTAATTCTTCGGCGTGCGACCTGTGGATCTACCTCATGTTCAGTGACGTTGACGTCTTCTGCTTCCTGAAACCGCCGAAGCGTCTGAAGCCATGTCGCTGTACTCTGGAAATGAAAAGCACCAGTTTTCTCGTACTTTGGAACAACTCCGAGCATTTGTTGGGTCGCTTGCCACCGCCCAATATTGGGTAAATGAATCCCTTGTGATGTATTATATCCCATGATGAGTTCACAGCCCAATACATTGAGCTGCTCCATGAGATATTCATGGGTAGGCAAGTAGCCGTAGACCTCATCATATAACAGGTCATGGACATTAAAGTGGAGGAGAAATTGGTGTGCAGACCCGGCATTGCAGTGTCTTTTTATTTCTTGCCAGAACATTTTTTTCTCCGCTGTCTGTTGTATCTTTTGGTGAGCAGGTGTGATTTCAGGCAGGAAAAAGAAAGAGGTAGGCGCGCGTGGGAGGCGCGCCTACGATGTTTTTAATGAGCAGTTTTGATGCCGCCCCAAGTCGTGGCTAATTTCGCGCGAGGATCAACAGACACACCTAAGTCTTGTGCACTAACGATTTCGTCAGCACTCAAAGCACGGTTCCAGAGAGAGACCTCGTCTATGATGCCCGCGAAAACATAATTGAGACGTTCACAATCTTGTCCGATCCGCCACGGATCGTCGTTGGCGTTCAGTTCACCCGGCACTTCACCATCCACAGCGGCTGCAGCGTTGATGTAGATTGTTGCTGTTTCGCCATCGTTGGTAAAAGCGACGTGAATCCACTCGCCTGTCGGTGGAAGATCGGTTGTGATGTCGGCTCTACCGCTTCCGGTTTCAAAACGAAGTTTGAAAACACCACCTTCGCTGAATAGACCGTATTGCGTTCTACCCGCGCACCCACCGTGAACGGATTTACCAACAATCTGACGCGTGCCGTTCCAATGATCAGCGTTGATCCATGCCGCAAACGTACATTCGTCCACGTTCAAGACATCCGTGCTTTCAACGGTGACGAACGCGTCGCTACCTTCACCGCCAAACTGAAGAGCCTTTCCACTGTATCCCTCTACCCAATCTGGGTTGGAAATTTCACCATCGTGTCCGTTACCGCTCGCGTCTCCAGCGAGTGTGCCTTCTCCTTCATCGTAGGAATGATGTAGGACAAGACCGTCTGTGAGTGCCGCCGAGACGAACGGTGTGAATAGTATTGTCAGTGCTACCGAGAGACACACAATCCCATAGAATGAGAACTTGCAAGTCGATATTGTGTTTTTCATGTTTTTGCCTCCTGTGGAAAATATAAGACATTATAACAGGTTACAGTGATTCTGTCAAAGAAAAACAACTCCAAACCAGAAATATTCTGTTTTCGACGCTGTTGGAAGGTTTGAACGTTAGAAATATAGCGAGGTTACGAATCTCATCAGCAGAGGATCGGCACACATTCCAAATCGGGCTTACAGGGGTTCCTTCCTAAAAAGCATCTGTTTTTGTCTTGACAATCATACGGAATGCTGCTATAGTGAAGCCCAGGTGCCTCACACCACAAGGGGCTATCAAACTTCAATTCGGTAAGGAAATCAAGGCGGAAAGGAATTGGAACAGCATCACCGAAGAGCCGAAACATCAAAAATATGAGAAAAACACGGGGCGATTTAACCCGAGGGAGTCTCCTAAGACACCTCCTACGGCTGTCAGGACCCATAATACTCAGTTACATGCTTCAAGAGGCGTTCAACATCGTCGACATGATCTTCGTTGGAAGGCTGGGGGCTGGCGCGATAGCGGCTGTCGGAGTGAGCGGAAACTTAATCCGGTTAATCGGGGTTTTCTCGCTTGGTGTTTCAACAGGAACAGGGATTATGGTGGCACAGTATCTTGGAGCGAGGAACCTCGCACAAGCCGAGCACATCGCCATGCAGTCAATCCTATTAGCCGTTTTTTTCTCCATCGGCGTAACCCTCGTTGGCTATCCCTTAGCTGAACAGGGGTTACTCGCCGTTAGGATGGTAGATCCCGAAGTACTGAGGCTCGGCACTACTTACATGCATATCATTCTCGCCGGTATTAGTACAATGTTCGTGTCAATGACGCTCGGCTCTATCTTCCGTGCGGGTGGTGACACAATTACCCCAATGGTAGTCCTGATTTTCGCAACACTGATTAACGTTGTGCTTGATCCGTTATTAATTTTCGGTTTGTGGGGATTTCCAAAACTCGGAGTCGCAGGTTCGGCGTATGCAACGCTTATCGGGCGCGGGGCGAGCGTAATTATCCTACTTTATCTCTGTTGGAGTGGACGTGCCCCTGTTTCATTTCGGAGCGTTCGATATCAGGTAGATCTGGTGGAAATGCTTGATATTTTAAGGCTTGGCGTTTACAGTTCTATGCAAGGGTTTTGGCGGCATATTTCGAGACTCGGTTTCCTGTGGGTCATCGGACCCTATGGTAAGACGGCTGTAGCGGCATATACGATCTGCATGCGACTTCGGATTCTCGTAATGAATCCCGGTTTCGGCATTGCAAACGCAGTTGTGCCGTTGGTCGGACAGAATTTGGGCGCGAACCAGATAGAACGTGCTGAAAGATCAACGCGAGTCGCGAATCTTTTAGGTGCCGCGATCATGGCAGTCATCGGTGCAGTTTTCTTCCTTTTTCCACAGACATTCATCCGGATTTTCACATCGGAAACGGATTTGACCGAGATCGGCATCGTTTATCTACGGTTTCTGTCGCCAACGTTCGGATTCATCGCCTTTTCGCTCATCTTAGGAAGAGCACTCAACGGTGCCGGAGATACCTTCTCTCCGATGGTGATCACACTTGCCGCACAGGTAGGCATTGGTTTGGGACTCGTGATTCTACTTTCGCACTTCATGGGACTCAATGGCGTTTGGTCGGGGATCGCTCTTTCAAACGTTGTACAAGGCATCGCGATGTGGCTTTGGTACAGTACTGGAAGGTGGAAGGCAATAAAGCTTGTCAAAAAGAAACCTAAAGTAGCGTAGGACACAACACAGCGAATGTGTCCTGCAAAAAATTCAGAGGACTTACGCACTGTAGCATAAACTGTTAGTTTGTGCGATATCGGAAACGGCGAATTGAGGCTTATGGAACCTCAGCTTCTGCCGAGGTAATAGACGGAATGACCTCTTTTTGCGTAAGTCCCGATTCAGAAGGAGTTGACAGAATGATGGAAACCTACAAAGGGTACGAAAATCCACAACTGGTTATCTCTGCTGAGGAATTGAAAGGCACGCTCGACGATCAGACATTCTGCATCGTTGATACGCGACCGACGTATGAATATATCCGCGGACATATTCCCGGCGCACTGCATTTAGATTTGTTCGGTTTAAGCCTCATTGATACTCGGAAAGAGACGTTTGATGCCTTTATGTGGATGATAGCATACCTATTTCAGCAACGCGGTCTCGATCCGAGTAAACCGATTGTATGGTATGAAGAGATATCGGGAACGCGCGCCTCGCGCGGGTTCTGGTTCTGCGAATACTTAGGGCATCCGCAAACCCGTCTGTTAGATGGCGGTTTCAAGGCGTGGCTGTCAGCAGATGGACCTGTTAGTACCGCAGGTGCTGAGCCACCGGAGGTTCCACCTTTTCCGATAAATGCCCAACACGATATACACATGGATGCCGATGTGATCCGCGTCCTCCTAAACCGAGAGGATTTCGTTCCTCTTGATACGCGCACAGATGATGAGCACTACGGCAGGGTTGCTCGCGCAGAACGGGCAGGTGCCATTCCGGGCTCTATCCACATTGAATGGCTCAATAATCTTGACGAAGCAGGGGCATTCAAACCTGCTAACGAACTCAGAGAGATGTATGAAGCCGTCGGTATTACACCGGACAAACAGGTAATGTGCTACTGACAGGGCGGATACCGCTCTTCCCAAGCCTATTTGGCGTTGCGACTTTTGGGTTATCCAAAGGTGAGCAACTACATAGGCTCGTGGAAAGAGTGGGGAGACCGGCTGGATCTGCCGGTCGAAATTCCACAAGTTTAGCGTGTTACGGCACACGGATGAAGTTAAATAAAATATTTGGGCAATTCCATGTTCCCCAGACTCGGTAGGTGCGGTCTTGCGGCGTACTCGCCTAAATGCGATCTGCATTCCCAACCGCGCCAGGCATCGGAAAAATTACCCGATTCAATTCTTAATCTTCATGAGTGTGCCTACTACTTTCGCGACTTCAGCTGGGCATTCATGCGGGAGGTAATGTCCGGCGTTGGGTATCCATACCCACTGAATATTCGGGTTGGGCGGAATGCACAACTTTTGCTCAGTTAAATCATTCCGTCCCATACCACCAAAGACTTCACAGATAGGGATGCATGCCTGCTCCAGGTAGGCGTAGGCATCGAAATTTTCGACAGATTCCCAGAAACAGTGCCAAATTTCGGACTTAAAGCGGCTTCGCGTCTCTTTTGCTTTCCGCTGAATCCGTGCAATAGCGGACTGAGACAGTGAACCGTAAAACCGTCCAGTATCGAAAGCACTCCCCGCAGATGAAAGGCGCGTCCATCCCTCCAGCAGCACAAGTCCAACAACACACGATGAACGTCTGGCGACTTCCATTGCTACCATACCCCCCAGACTGTGACCAACGATCATCCATTCTTGAATTCCCAAATGGTCTACAAGGTGCAACACATCATTAGCAAGACTACCTAACGTAAACGGTTTTGTTGGCACAGAACTCCGTCCATGTCCACGAAAATCAAGAGCGAGGCAACGCTGCTTGCCCCGCAATCTTTCAATTACTGGTGTCCAATCCGATGCGTCACATCCAGTACCGTGTAAGAAGAGCAGTGGCTGTTCCAATCCTCCTGAATCAAAGTAAGCCATCTCTCCCCAACAGGTTGCAATTGTTGCCATGATAGTCTGGTCTCAATAGGAGCAGTTTCTACGTAACCGGATTCTATGTTGCTAAATTCCATATCTGCGCCGCAGTCCCACCCAAGATTCGTTCCCGATCATCATCTGTCAGGAACGGAAGCCCTTCGCGAATGAGTTGGAGTTCCTGCGCTAAAGGGGGCCAGTTGTGTTTTTGTCTGTGATGACCGGGATAGCCTGTCCCCCACATCGTCCGCTCTGCACCGAAAACCGATAGCAACTTCTCAATAAACGGATGCACGTCTGCGTAAGGAAACGCTTGCTGCGAACGTCCAGCGACATCCGATAGTTTCAAGTGGACGTTGTCATAACGGGCCAGTTCCACGATGGGTTGAAACGCCGCTGCCTCGGCATCTATCTGTGGGTACCCCAGATGATCGAGAATAAGTCTCAGATGGGGATACCGTTCGGCGATAACAGCCACCTGGTCCGCAAACTCAGCGCGTAGGTGAAATTGGATGATGGCATCCAATGCCGCGATCTCTTCCCACATCGGTCGATTCTGTCGGGTTAGCAAAATCTTCTCATCAGGGTAATACATCGGATGGAAACGGAAACCTACCAAACCCCGCTCTTTTATCCAGTAGCGAACTTGTTCGGCATTGTTCGGGTCTTGAGGGTCGATTAAACCGTGTCCGATAAACCGATCAGGAAAACGCGCGACCGAGTCCGCTATGTAACCGTTATCCCAAGTGGACCAACTCGTCTGCACAAGGACTGTCCAGTCTACACCGTGCACATCCATTTCGGCTAAGAGTTCGTCGGCAGTACCGGGTTCATCCGGATAGGAATTCCAACTCGGGGCAGTGGGACCGACAGGATACTTCGGGGGATCAATTTCCCAGATATGGACATGGGTATCTATAATCATGGGACACTCCTCACGTACTCCGTTTAGAATAGAAACTGGGCATCTACTGTTTCGCCTGCACCTAACGTCACACCGGCTGGAATCGTGATTAAACCGTTTGCCAAGACAAGCGAATGCAGAATACCTGAACCTTGTGGTCCGGTTGTTTCGGCGGTGTAATGTCCGTTAGATTCTTTGAGAATTGCACGCATATAATTAACGCGTCCGTCTCTATTGGTAACGGATTCCGCTAAAGTGGCTTTGAAGGTTGGGCGTAACAGTTCAGTATGTCCCGCCATTTTGAGGAGCGCAGGTCGCACGAAAAGTTCAAACACAACGAGCGAAGAAACCGGATTGCCGGGCAATCCAAAAATGGGTTTTCCGTCCGAAATGCCGTAAGCCTGTGGTTTCCCGGGCTTCATCGCGACGCGCCAAAAGTTAACTTCACCTAATCTCTCCAATACACTTTTCACAAAGTCATGCTCCCCTACTGAAACACCACCACTTGTAATCAAAGCATCCGACTTCGCGAGTGCCGCCCGAAAGATACGCTCTATTTCTGCTTCATCGTCAGGAGCAATACCCATATCAATCGGTATGCCTCCCGCTTCCTCGACCTGTGCATAGAGACCGTAACGGTTGCTTTCTCGAATTTTTCCCGGTTCCAGTGGTTCGCCGAGTAGCAGGAGTTCATCACCTGTTGAAACAATCGCAACAGTGGGCTTACGATAGACTGTAGCCTCTGGGCGATTAAGAGAGGCGAGCATTGAAACTTCCGGTGGACGTAGATATTTCCCTTTTCCCATGACCTGTTGTCCCGCCGCGACACTCTCACCCGTGAAACGGACGTTCCCAGTTTTGTCAATACCCTCAAAAATCTTGACTGTATCCCCCTCTCGCTGGGTCACCTCTTGCATCACAACGGCATCGGCACCCTCAGGCATCATAGCACCGGTCATGATACGGGACGCTTGCCCGGTTTCAACCTGTTTTGTTGGCGCATATCCCGCCGCAATTGTCTCAACGATTGTGAGAATCGCAGGCTTCGTTTCCGAAGCGTTTTGAACATCTGCCGCGCGAACCGCATACCCATCCATTGCTGAATTGTCGAACGGAGGAATGTTTTCTTCGGCATGCAGTGTCTCTGCGAGAACGTAGCCCGCGCAACTTAGAATTTCCCGCTTTTCCGTTGGTAAAACCGGAATGGTATTTAGCGTCTGTTGGCGGGCTTCTTCAACACTTAGCATTTAATTTCGTCTCCTTTGCATAATCTCATATCCAATATCATAAAGCATCGCGCCGATAAGTGCAAGCTCATCTTTCCATGCTTTTAAGTTTATTTGACATTGACAGAATCGTATGATATAATTTATCGCAAGTTTGTTGGCAATTTTTACCTTCAATAATAACACGGGCATGGGTTATGAGAAACGGCATAATTTTCCCAAAAACGCCTATATTTGGGCGTAGTTTGAAAACCTGTATCTTACTAAGTTTATGTTGTTATGTTGCGCTGTTAGGTGTCATCGCACTAACGCACGATCATACCGAACCCTCTCATTCTGCGGAAACCTGTACAGCCTGTTTTTATAACAGCCAACACGTCGGAGGGGAGATTGAGTCCTTTGCACTCGCCTCTCCGTTCCTTCCGAGTACGACACTTCCGCTTTATGAAGCCGTTTTTCTTTCTTTAAGATTCACCGCGAACGTGCGGACGCGTGCCCCACCCGTATTCTCCAATGAACTGCCAGATTTTGCTTGAATACAAAATCTATTTCTATTTTATATTCTTACGTTGTCCAAAGGGTCTGGGTGTACCTACACTCGCGCCCCCTTTGTACACCTCTGCTTTAAGAGTTATCAGTTTTCAGTTATCGGTTATCAGTTAAAAGAGGGTGTTTTTGCTGGGGTCTTCCCTTGCTAAACGAAAACCTCTTAACCGACGACTGACAACCGATAACTGACGACCATTTAAAAGCAATTCATTTTACAAAGTAATACGGGCTTTAGAAAACCCACACGCGGCTTTTTCCCGCCGTGTGCCATCAGATAAATAGGAGAATACAATGTTTACGCGCTTTTTGGAGCACGATTTTTCTGTTACCATTTCTCGATTAATGCTACTTGTTTTTGTTGCCATCCTCCCCTGTATTGGGGGTTGTGGTGAAGATGACAACCCGATTGTTGATGATGAGCAGGATCACGAGCAAGAAACGGATGCAGCTCTTCACGCCGATGCTGATGGCTTTGCTCTGGAAGTCGACGGAGCAGAGGTCTATCGTCAGTTTCAAGGCACACATAGTGGCGAGCTCACCGTTGGAGTTGGTAAAGAAATTGAGGTCCATGTCGTATTTCTTGACACCAGTGGCGCGGAAGTCCACGTTGGTGAAGCGGAGGAAGACGAACATGGAGATGACGAAGAGGAGACCTTCAATTTAGGACTGTCGGATTACGATTCGGCTATTATTGACATCCATCTGTCTGAAGGCGAAGAGAAACATGCTGAAGACGAACACGGTGACGAAGAACACGGTGACGAACTCTGGCGGTTTGAAGTCATTGGACTGAAAGTGGGGACAACGAAAATCAAACTCCAACTTCTTCACGGGGATCATCCTGATTTCACCGCTGCACTTCTGATACCGGTAACGGTCCAATGAGGAAAAATCTTCATGCGAGTTATTGAGCTGCTAAGCACTTGTACTTTTCTACCTAAATCTTTTCTGACAGGTGCGTGCTTTAGGTGCTCCTACCTATTCGCAGCAATGGGAATCGTTTTTCTGTTTTGTGATACAAGCAATGCTCAGAGCGAGCAAGTCCCGACGTACACACTGCACGGGGAGGTCATTGACGCTCAGAGTGGTTCCCGCCTCGCCCGGGTCGTCGTCTACATCGCTGCGCTTGAGAAGAGTACTCGTACTGACGAAAACGGTCAGTTTCAATTAGATACCGTGCCACAAGGCAAACATACGCTTCAATTCATAAAAACCGACTATCTGCAGCTTGAACAGGTAATTGATGTTAACGCATCCACCGCATACATTCAGATTGAGTTGAAGACATTAATGTATCAATTAGAAACAATTCGGGTGTCTGATGTAACCGGAGACCTCGCGAAATTTGAGAAAACAACCGATTTAGCACTGCAGGACGCAGAACTCCAAAAGAAATTGGGTATGACCTTAGCGGATACGCTATCAGATGAGTCTGGTATCTCACAGCGGACGATGGGGCGAGCCGCTGCGCGACCCGTCATTCGGGGGTTGGGGGGGGACAGATTACTCATTCTTGAAAATGGCGAGCGTACAGGGGATAAATCCGCCTCCAGTGCCGACCATGCCGTTTCAATCGACCCAACGACCACTGAAGGTGTTGAAATTACGCGTGGTCCCGGAGCACTTATTTACGGTTCAAGCACATTGGGGGGCGTTATCAATGTCAAACGCAACAACATTCCCGAAGTTCTACCGAGGCAGCCTGAGATGCATCTAACGTTCCAAGGTGAATCTGTGAATTCCGGGTGGACAGCAACGACAGGTTTTGTTATGCCGGTCGGACCCTTTGCAGGGCAGCTTAAATGGAATCGTCGACTCGCTTCAGATACGCAAACACCATTGGGAACATTGGAAAATACCAACCTCTCCAATGTCAATTTTTCAACGGGTGCCTCACTCATCAAGGATTGGGGTTATATTGGTGCCTCTGGTGGCAGTTACCGCTCAGATTACGGTATCCCAGGCTCCCCTGAAGGGCATATCAGCGGTGTTAACATTGCACTCGAGCGGCAGCGCTACGAAGGGCAGATGGAGTACCGATTTAATCGTCCGGGGCTTGACAAAGTTAAACTTCAAGCCGCTTACACCAGTTACCAGCATCAAGAGTTGGAATCAAATGGCACACTCGGCGTGGAATTTGGCGTGCTCACCTACAACTTCTCAGCGATGGCGCATGTGTTAGACAACGCCATCATGGGTGTTTGGGGCGAGTATCGCGACCATGCCACAGGTGGGTTTTATTGGACACCGCATACACGCGAGTATGCGCTCGCGGGGTTCTATCTCAATCAACGAGATTTTGACCGTTTGACCTTACAAGGCGCAATCCGCTACGACATTAGACGCGCAGAACCGTTTAGGGATGATGGCACAGTCATTCGAGCCGGAGCGGTACAACGACGCGAGTTTAACGGCGTATCGGGTGCCGCCTCTGGTATTTATCATTGGACAGACAGGTTGAGCACCGGTAGCACTATAATGAAAACGTTTCGCGCCCCCGGTATTGAGGAACTTTTCAGCGACGGACCCCACTTGGCAGCTTATTCGTATGAGATCGGTAATGTAGAATTGGAACCTGAGGATGGGTACGGTCTCGAAGTGTTTGGACGCTACGTAATGGACAGGTTCAAGCTAAATCTCGCTATCTTTCAAAACCACATACACGGTTATCTCACACCGACCAATACTGGGCGAAAAGAGTGGGGCAGTGGAACCGCTGGATGGTTGTGGATTTACCAATATACAGGACAGGATGTCGTAATGAACGGCGCAGAAATCCGTATTGACGGTGAGGTGTTACCACACCTTCACCTACAACTCAATATGAGTTATGTTGATGGGACAGTCGAAGTCAATGACCAGCCACTCGAGCGTATCCCACCCCTCAATGGTAAATTCGTCTTCAGCTACACGCCGTCTCCTTTTCATTTCCATGTGACCTCCCGTTTCGCGGGGAGTCAAACCCGCCTTGGCAAATTCGAGCAACCCACGGATGGATACCTTGTTCATGATGTGGGGGGTTATCTTAATTTCTCGTGGTGGCAACTTGAGAACATAGCGATTCTCGAATTTGAAAACATCTTCGACACAGCATACCGTGAGCACCTGTCCCTCATCAAAGCAGTGATGCCGGAACCGGGGCGGAACGTGAAATTTTTGTATAAGCTTAATTTTTAGCAAAAACTACTGGTAAGGATGGAGGTTATGATATCCATCCTTGCACCTCGCAAATCGGTATCTGTGTAAAACTTGCCCAGCATGCGAGCAGGAAGATGTGCATTAATATAAAAAATAGGCGCGGTTGCAAACCGCGCCTACCCGTAACGTTCTTATACCATTTCTAAAAGTTTATATCCCATTAACCGCAACATTCATCCCGACCCCGGTAGGTGCGGTTTTGCGGCGTACTCGCCCAAATGCAATCTGCATTCCTAACCAGGGTTCCCACCCGTTACTGGGAAGGGACACCGGGCATAACCAAAAACAGTGGGACCTTTTAAGAGGAATCATCAATCAGAATTGGTATTACTTGAGATCAGATTTGAGAAAGGACAATTGTGCTGCAGTAAAGAACAGAACATTAAAAAGAATTAGCAGTGCGACAGGGAAAATTACACTTTGATACGAGATATGTTCTTTAAACCTTGGCACAGCATTCGGATCTACCGGTTTTTGAGACAATCCCTCCCTCACGGGATAGATATGTAAGCTATCTGGATCGCTCCGATCCTCTGTTTTAATGAAATCTATAAACGTTTGTCTATAACGGCGAACCTGTTTGACGAAATCCATATAACTGACGATTCCTGTGTTTGAGAGCCCTTCCATCGCATATTGGAAGCACACTATCGGGGAGATTTGAGTGAGTTCGCGGGCGAGTCGCACCTGCCTCAATTGCTGGTCTACATGCTGGTCGGCTATACGAGTTTTCGTTTCGTGCCTTCGCGTAAAGTACGTCGCCCATCGACGTGTTGCTGATGGATTGTCAGGTGCCGGTGCTTCGCTTAATTTCGTTACTTCCAGCGTTTCCATGGGCTGAAATTCATCCTCAATGTTTGACAATTGTGCCCGTTTTCGCGAGGAAACGATCTCTATGGATGGAATCGGATCGAGCGTGCCAACAAAAAGCCCGAGTAGGCTCGGAAAGATAAATGCCAAGCATACCCAAGTTAATAGTAACCACACTAAGCTGGTAATAGCGTTTGAAACCCGACTTGAGAAAAAGAGCCCCAAAAAGATAAAAATAGAAATATGTGATGCAAAAAGACCGACCATCCCTAAAATCCTAAGCAAGTCGTGTGAATCGAATGGAATACTCCCCGAAAGATAGATGACAAGTAAGTTCATCAATATACCAATTGTGAGCGGCAGCATGAGTGTAAAAAATGCCCCCAAGTATTTCGCAAATAAAACCTGCCCTCGGGAAATTTGGTTAGACATCATGAGACCGAGTGTTCCCCGAGCGCGTTCCCCGGCGATGGCATCGAAAGTGAATAAAATGACAAAGAAACTCATAAAGACACCGATAAATACCCAATCGATCTTGATGAGCGTGGTTGCGTCCCCGCCATGATTTGAAGGTAGATATTCTAAGGACCACAACTCCCGCCAATTATAACCCTCGTATCCAGTCCGTCCGTGATTTGTTCGGTCTGCGATCGTGACGGAACGGGGTATGAAGGCATCGGCACCATCGGCACAGAACTTCAACTGCGTCGGATACTTGGGTATCTCCGCAGGTCCAACCATTGCCAACTCTCCTAACCCCTTGGCAGCGTATTCTTCAATATGAGATAACCCTTGGGTCACTTTGCGGGTATAATCACGTATTTCCGCTGTATATCCATTATCCCCGAAGCCATACATGAGGGCATTGGCGACCATCAAGATGGGTAGAAGGATTATCATCAAGACGAACCGCAGCGTTGTGAAATTCTGATATATCTCTTTTTTTGCAATATGCCAAATCATTTTCGTCTATTTGCCTCAAGAGCTTCTAACAGGTGGTTAGATTGTTGGGTTATTGTTTAGCTTATTTGATATTGAAGGAATGATACATACGCGCCTATAAACAGGATGACATTCCACGCCAACAGAATCAGGATATCGCTTGATGCCCGGGAAAGACTCTGAAATAGAGAAGTGTGTGGGTTCTGAAAAACAGGGTGATCTCTAAACTCCGCCGCCCCTTGATCGCTGGAAAGCCATGCTCTCGCGGAAAAGGCATTTTTACCGCTGAGATAGTCGACAACTTGACGTTTATAACTCCTAGCGCGTCTAATAAAGTCTTGGTAACTCTCCCTGTCTGTATCGGTTACCGCGCCAACGGCAAATCGGTATGCGTCTGCGAAAGAAAATCGGGAGATATCTTTGGCGAACCGTCTGTTGCTTTCTTCAACTTCTTCTCTCTGTTTGAGGAGTGCTTCAGCTTGGTTTGCGTAGTCAATGCGTAGCGGTTCTTGGTAGCCCAATACTTCCTGAAGTTTGGAGACATCCACGATGTGGATCGGCTTGATCTCATAGAATTCACCAAAGCCAAGTTCTCCTGGTGAATTCGAGTTGATCGATATTGACAAAGCACCATCGCTGATCAGGGAAATCGCGCTAACTGGATATTTATATCCCCACTTTTTCAGAAGGTAAGCATCCCGTTCTTCCCTGAAATCTTCCCATCTCTGCTGAATATGCTGCAGAATCTCCTTTTCAGCTTGTGGTTGATAGGGCGGGAATTTCATGACTGCAAAGGTTGCTATGTTAGAGTGGACGATTGTTAGGATCCCCCAGATGAACATTGAAAGGATGAGTGTGGTGGTTGCTTCCTTTGTCCATACGGATAGAAGCATCCCTAAAAGGTAACACGTTGACACGTACAATAGGGAAACGATGAGCACAGCAATGAGCCGTAAGAGATCACCGCTATTGAAATCGGTCGCAGGAGAAGCGTAGGCGATAAGGATTCCAACGATAAAACTAATGATCACAATGGGGAATAGGGATAACATGCCGCCGAGGTATTTTCCAATCACGAGTGTGTCCCTCGGAATCGGATTGGATAACACTAATTTGAGTGTGCCGTCCTCGCGTTCCCCTGAAATCGTGTTGTAAGCGAATAGGATCGCTAATGCACTGACGACAATTTTAAAGAGGAAAATAACATCGATGGAAAGAAAGATAGAGAGAAATGGGTTATCCGACCCTTGTTTCTGTGCCTCCTTTTCCCAAATAGGCGTGGCAAGTTTAATACTCACCATATCCGCGCCAGATTTTTCCATTCCAATATTAAAAATGCTGAGCGGATTCGGTTTTCTGTGTGCTTTCGGATTAATTTGGCTGTAGATGTCCCATGTTCGCGTTTCTTCTTGATGTTCCTGAACAGCAACGTGATACGCCGCCAACCGTTTTTCGTAATCTTCGACTTGAACAAAAACAGCAGCAACCGTTGACATCAGACAGACAATAAAACCGATCATGAACCGAGAGGTCAGGACATTTGAAACGAATTCTCGTTGGATAATCAACCAAAGTGTTGTCATAGGTTCATTCCGAATGTTCAAAACGTAGGACACCCCGCCGTTCCGTGCCAACGTAAAAGGCATTTCCATCAACAACAAGAGAAGTCACTACACCTGAAATTTCTGGGGCAATTTGTTCCCAAGTCCATGTTGCCTTTTCTAAGTGATAGATACCTGCATCATTAGCCCCATAAACGGAATCCGCTGTTGTAGTTAATGATTTGATGATAACAGATTTTCCTGTTTCATCGACAAGGACATTCCAGACAACACCATCTTTTGAATAAAAAACCCCTTTGTCAGTCGCGATGTAGACCGTTGGACCTGCAAAGATTATTGCTTTGAAATGCTCGATAGAAAAGGGCAGATTTGGTGTGACATCATTCCAAGTGTCTCCACCGTCAAGCGATTGTAAGAGATGTCCATCCCGCTTACCGACGTAGACGGTTCCGTTCGATGCAGCGATTTTAAAGCCTCTCCATAACGTCTCACGTGAGAGTTCACCGGTCTCCTCCACACCAGTGTCGCGCCATTCCGGGTCCCCAGGTTTCCATCGGAAGAGTTTGTAGTTGTATTCCATGTAAAATGTTTCATCGCTGACTGCGAAGCTGCCCCATAATCCTTCCCATATTAACTCATATACCACTGGAGGGTCTGTTTGCCCCTCTACCAACCTTTCAAAGAATCGAGCTGCCCCAAAATCGGGATTCTTTGATAACTCGTCGAGTAGAGAATCGGTTACACCAGAAAATCCAATTCGGAGTTCCGGTCCCGACCGTCGCTTGTCTCTGAAAGTGAAGCGTCTTTCTTTTAGGACCTTGTGCATCAATCCATTTGAATTGAAAGAGGGAGGAACTTCAGTAAGCGTAATTAGCGTATTGCCGTCGGGAGACAATTGAAAAACAGCGGTTTCAGAATTTCTCTGAATTCCTTTTCCATAGAGAGTTCCGTTGGCTTTTGCTGTCTGCACAATTTCCGATTGCAACTTCTTGTGTAAAGGTTCCTCAGCATTCACCTCTAAACTGACAGCGTTCCACGTTGCCCCTCCGTCGATCGATTTTACGAAATGTTTACCCACGCTGGCGTAAAGTGCTGTGGGCTCATCCGGGGCTTGATTCGCTGTGAAGTTAACTAAATTATCAACCCGACTTTCCAAGCCCGTATGAAATCGGTGCCACGTTTTACCACCATCAGTTGAGCGATGAATCCCACTGCTGCCGCCCGTATAAAACGTGTTTCCATCTAAAGCTGCAGCGCATCGCACACTGAACTGCATAGGAGAAATCCCTGAAGATTCTATGGATGTCCAAGTATTTCCGCAATCAACCGAACGTGCTACCATACCGTCATCATTCCCGATTGCCAAGAGCGTATTCCCTGTAGTAATCAACGTTATGTCCGGATGAAAGCCTGTCAGATTCCAAGCGTTCATGGGTGTTACGTCTGTCCATGAATCTCCCCCATCGGTTGATCGGAAAATCCACCACGAACGCATCTCACCCTTCCACAGTCGCTCCCAAATATCTTTCGGAGCCCCATAGAAATCCAAAATATTCACTGATGCCACAACATAAATCTGATCCTCATACACCGAGAGAGAGCCGACATGGACAATGTCATCCACTGGCAGCTGTAGGTACTTCCAAATTCCCTCATCAAGACGATAGAGCCCGAGATCTGTCATTACAAACAGGGTATCTTGACTGACTCGTAATGAATGAATCCCGGAATGGTTTGCCAAACGATTGTCCAAACCAGCATTCATAGCCTTCCACGAATTGCCAACATCATCCGACCTAAATATACCATGATCAAGGCAAAGATAGAAGGCATCTTCTGTTATCATAAGTTCTCGCGTATAACCTTTTGGACAGGGACCAATAAATTCCCATGTTAGACCGCCGTCGGTTGATGCAAACAATTCATTAGATGGGATAATATAGAGTGTACCGTCCCGTTCTGCTATGGGTATATCGCCGTCGGTGTCTTGACCCAGAAAGGTGTCATTGACAAGCTGCCATGCGCCCTGCTCTGCTGACAATTTGTAGATACTCTCGTCCCCTATAACGGTATAGAGCGTATTTTCGGAAGTCATTGACAAAGTACCTACTTCTCCCAATATCCCAGGTTCACCTACCTGAGTCCATTTCACGATGTTCTCCACGAGATCGTCTGAGTGTTGGAAACCTCCCAAGGTTTCGTTAACCACAGACTTTTCCTCATTAGGCTGTTGGTGTGAGGCATTGCCTTTACTTGCTGTATTAACATTCCCGAGTTGCGTCCGAACATCAGATTTGGATTCAAGGTTTAGCACGATAGGGGCTTCAATGAGATCAACTGTCATTTCAGATACCGCATCGAAACTGTAAGGTTTCTGGAAACGCGATAGATATTGACTGCCAACACCTAATATCAGAAGGACAACTGCTAATGTGGAAACGCCTATTACCCACGGCACCAACGGTTCACCACCAGACGGTGCAATCGGTTTCAGACGCGAGATTTCGCGCATGATATTCTCTGTGAGATTCGGTGTAATTTGGAAGTTACCTAAAGTTTCTCTTATCATCGGTGCCTCCTTCTTTAACCGCTGCCTCGCTCGATGGAGCCGACTCTTAATTGCACCGACCGATACACCTAAAAACTCGCTTATCTCCTCATAATTCATTCCCCCGAGGTAGTAAAGCGTGATGACTGTCCGGTCGCTCTCTTGTAACTTCGCAAGCAACTTTTTCACGATCTCGCGCTGTGCTTCTGCTGTTGTCCGCTCGTTTTCCGCAATAACATATCCAGAATACGTCACTTTTTCTAATTGCGTGCTGCTTGTGTTTTCCAACGACTGCGTTGATAACCGTTTCTTACGCAGCCACATTTTGCAGTAGTTCGCCGCTATCACATAGAGCCAACTCGCGAAACGTTGCGGTTTTTTCAGGGTTGAAAGTTTCTGATACGCCTGTAGGAACGTATCCTGTGTGATATCCTCGGCGATATGGAAATCCCCGATCTTCCGCCACACGAGTGCATGAACGGATTTCTGATATTTTCTCACAAGCACGGAGAACGCGGTATCATCGCCTTCAAGCACGCGTTGGATGAGTTGAACATCGTTGTTTTTCATCAGATACCTCCTGAAAAGGGTATGTTCATCAATTCATATCAACATTTAAGATGCTACTTGAAATAAAAAAGTTTCGCAATTCTGAAAATTTTTATTTCGCAAGTTTCGCAGGAGGATACAGGTTCATGAAAAGAGGTTTGAGATTCCGTTCTGGCGATAACGAATAGTATGACTATAGGTGATAGGAATCCGCGCTCTCAAAGTCTTCAGGTGTGTTGATGTTGAAAGCAGATTGTGCGGAAGTCTTGGTGTTTGGGCAAGAAAGATTCACCTGTTCTAAATCTCAACGCGAACAAAGGCGAGATACGCTCCAGATAAAAGGATTATGACAAACAGGAGTAGCAACAACAGATCGACTGCCGCTGTGTTGAAGTCCTTACTGAAACTCAAGGTGTCTGCAAATTTCGGAATCGCCTCTAACCGGACAGGTTTCTGTGACATCCCTTCACGAACCCCAGAGATATTGAGGCTCTCCGGATCGGCTTGATCGGTGTCAACGACGAAAATCCGATATTCTTGGGCGTAAGATTTAACGTTCTCTAAAAATTGCAAATGCCGCTCAAATCCCGTTCCTGCAAAGGATTCAAGGAGGTGCTGGAAAATGGTAACAGGTGAAATTTGGGTGATCACACGCGCCCGACGGACCTGGGAAATCCGCTGTTTTAAACGTTCTTCGTGCAGGCGTTCCTGTTGTGCTGCGTCTTTAGTGACGTACTCGCCTGCCACTTGTAATACTTGGATTTGGGTCAAATTCTTATCTGGGTCATACCGAAGTGCGTAGTATTCGTCCTCAAGTTCCTCCTCAAGCTGGGCACTACGTTCAGAGAATCCGAGGACAGACTTTGGGGGTGTAGAACGTCCGGCAATCGAAACGAGCGTACTGGGCATGAAAACGACAAGGGTGACCCAAGCCAAGAGGAGTATCACGAGGCTCACCGCGCTCCGCTGCACACGTGCCGATACGAGCAGACCCAATGCGAGAAATAGACTTATGTATAGAAACGTAATAAAGAAAATGAGGCCTAAACGTCCCCAAGCCTCCGCACCGAGGTGTACATCGCTCGATGTGGAAATGACTAAAAGGTTCACCAAAACCGCAAGCGTGAAAGGAATGTTTATACTGATTAATGCCCCTAAAAATTTACCAATCAGGACGGTGTGCCGTGGGATCGAATTCGCAAACATCAATCGCAGTGTACCTTGCTCGCGCTCGTGAGAAATCGCATCGAAGGTAAATAGAAGCGCGATGAGGCTTAAGACATAACCGATGATAAAACCCCAATCCACTTTGGTGACATTTGGACGAACGTTACGCAGATCGGGAGTAGCCGAATGATATGCCAGAATCCAAAAGCTTTCTAAGCGCGGTTCACCTCCCTTCCCCCAACGACTGTAACCCGCCTCCACGTTCCCTGGCAAAAAGGTCTCGCCGCCTTCCGCACAGAAACGGAGATTGGAGGGCTGTTTGTAAAGATATCCGGGTCCCTTTTCCGCGAGTTTATACAGACTGTCCTCGGCATAATTTGCTAAGCGGTTCTGATGGCTGGTAACACCATTGTGATAGTTCTGGACGCGTTTCGGATGTTCTCGGAGATGCACAATCGCGTTGGTCAGCATCAAGCCGAGCAGCAACACCGTTGCAAGCGCAAAGCGGAGACTATTGAGGTTATCGTAAAGTTCGCGTTTTGTAATATGCCACATTGGTTTTCGGTTACTCGTTTGTGGTATACTGGGACGTTTTCCATCCCAAATACCTCTTTAACTGATTGCTGACTGCTGACTGCCGCCCTACACTTCACTCCTAACGAAAATGAGAAATATCATAATGAAAAGCGCGACATTAATCATAAACAAAAGGCAGACATCCAGCAATGCTCGATTAACATTCGTGTTCACATCGACCCTTTGAAAAGAGAACTCTGGTAGGTTGCTCCAATCAGCGGTACCTTTGTCCGAAGAAAACCACTGTCGGGATCTGAATACCTCTTCATCATAGAAATAATTAATCACGTGTTGTCTGTATTCTCTCGCAGCGTCGAAAAAATCTCTGACACCGAGCAGATCAGTGCCAGCCCAGGCTTGTGTTGCGGCGTCATACAACCCGATGGGCGAGAGTTTTAGCCAGCGTCGTTCCACATTTGCAGGTTGAATGAAAAGGTCTTCCAATGCGGGTTTGCGAATGAACCATGTTCGGTCAGCTGTTCCAGTAACTTGTGTCCCGAGGAAGCCGAAATAATTCTGAGCGTGCGGAATCTTGGGTTCAGCTTCCTTGTTGAGCGTATACACCTCTATTGTGCTTTTGTAGGTATACGATAGGCGATCAAAGTCACCCCAAAGGTATGCGCCATACCAGCCACTGCCCATAATCTTAAAATGCCAGTCTTCCCCTGAAAAAGCATCAGTAGCAAGGAAGTGTTCCCGATCTCTTTGAAAATCCGCCCACATCTGTTCGATTTGATTAAAAGCGGATCCCGCGCGCTCCTTCGGTGCCTCCGGTTGCGGGACCACGGCGAGAATCATATTCGGATAGACGAGGACTAAAAATCCCCAAACGAACATAGAGAGCATCAATGCGGTACTTGTTCGACGAGTCATTGCTGAGATCAGCATGCCGATAAGATAGAATACGGAAAGATACACAACGGTTGTAAAAATAATCCCGCCGATCCGTAAAAAATCATCGGTATTCAGAAAAATGAAGGGGGACGTTGTCAGCAAGATGACTGAAAAGAGCAGGCTCATTAGCAATGGCACCAGTAAGCAGAGCATCGCACTGATGTATTTGGCAAGCAGGATATGCCCGCGACGGACGTGCGATGTCAAGACCAGTCGTAACGTGCCACGCTCATATTCTCCCGCGAGGGTGTCGTAGGCGAAAATCAGTGCCAATAAGCTCAGGATAACTTCAAAGATAAAAACAATATCCATGGAAGCGAACATATCCATAAACGGGTTATCCGACCCATGCATTCCGGCATCCCACAGCGATGGAACAAACGTGTGTGATATTCCTACCTCGTTACCGAGTTGTTTATCGAACCCGACATTGAAAATGCTTAACGGATTCGGGGTCCGGTCAACAAATAATTTCTCTGTCCCTGCGGAATACGTTGTTTTCTCCTGAAGTTGCCGCTGATGCATTTTGACAGCCGCGTTATGGCTTGCCAAGCGTTGCTCGTGATCCTTAATAAGCACTGCGGTATTCGCGACGACAAGCAGCAATATAATGAAGACGGCTGCCGCAAACCGGAACGTCATCAGATTATCAAGAAGTTCTCGGCGGATGAGTGTTGTGAGCATTAATCATACCTCTATAGGCATCTCGTTCTCCATTACCTTATATAACATGGGCTTGATAAAAGATTTTGAGTCTTGTAAGTTAGGTTGATCTGTTTTACCATTACTCGCTTTTGGATGTACCTGTGAGGACTTCATTCCAATCCCACAAGAGAATTGTGCCATCTGCCCCGGTGCTAATGAGCGTCTTATTATCAGATGAAAATGCCAACGTCTCTACCTTTTGTGTATGCCCATCAAGAATAGTGATCCTATTTCCTGTTGTAACTTCCCACAATTGGATTGCCCCGCCGACAAGTCCGCTAACAAGAATTGCACCATCTGGTGAAAATACCAACAATTCGGGATGGATTCTGTACGTCCATGTATTACCTCCGTTACCCTCATCAGGGTTGACTGATAGAAGTGTATTACCCGTATTTACATCCCATATACGGATGAATTTATATGAACTGGCAGCAAGCAAGGTGCCATCAGATGAAAAACGCAGTGCTAAAATATGCTCATGGTTCTCTTGGGCTGTTGGCTTGGCAAAGACTGCTAATGCTTTTCCGGTTGCGACGTTCCACGTCTGGATGCCTCCTTGATTAGTCCCATTGGCAAGCATCGCTCCATCTGGTGAAAACTCCAAAGCGGTAACGTGTGGCATATTGTGAATATCGGCTTCCCGATCAACGAGAAGGATATTCAATTCATCACCAGTTTCTGTATTCCACAAATGAATTTTTTTCCCTTCAGAATCGAAGGCTACTGTTTTCCCATCAGGCGAAAAGGTCAGACGTGAGGGGGTTTTAATATCTGTAAGGGTCGCCAATTCGATCCCCGTGCTGATGTCAGTCACGCGAATCGAAGAACCCGCACTCCAAAGCGCGTGGTTGAAACCTGGTCTGAAGATTACGCTGCCCCAGGCACGAACGCTGGCGAGTTTCGTTCCGTCAGGCGAAAATGCTAAAGTTGCTAACCAATCTTGATGTCCTGCCGTATGAACGATGGATTTTTGTGGTGTTTTCGGATGCCAAAATGTAATTTCACCATTAAAGGCTACACTGACAAGCGTGGAGCTCTCGTCAAAGAAAGTCGCTGCTCTTACCGACTCCGTATGTCCTGTGATATGGGGGGGCAGCGATGCACCAGTTCCCGTCTGCCAGAATCGGATGGCACCGTCGGCACTGGCACTTGCAAGCGTGGTGCCGTCAGCGGAAAACGCTAACGCAGTAATACCGTTGGCATGCCCGGTGAGTGTCACAAGTGGCTCACTTGTAGTAGTATCCCACAACCGCACTGTTTTATCAACACTCCCACTGGCAAGTATTTTACCGTTCGGTGAAAACGCTAACACATTTGTCCATCTGGTATGTTTTTGAAGGGGCATCGATTCGTGGGTGTTGATATCCCATAATCGGACGGTTGTATCCTTACTTCCACTGGCGAGGCGAGTCCCATCGGGTGAAAACGCCAATGCTAAGACTTGGGGTACCCATATATCCACTGCACTTGCATGTCCCTCGACGAGCGTCGATAACGCTTTACCAGTTTTTGGGTCCCACAACTGTATTTTCCCATCAGCCCATCCAATCGCAATTTTATCTTCTGTGAGCGCGAAGACCTTAGGATAAGGGGTCCCTAAACTAAATTGTGCTTCGGTCTCCTTGACATATCCGCGTCCAGTTTCAACATCTAACCAACTGATTGTGTCGCCCCTGTTACCTAAACTGACAAGTGTTTTGCTATCTTCAGAAAACTGCAATGCGGATCCGGCAAAGGGGCCACCAATGAGCGGGACTTTACGATCCGCAGCCATCTCCCACAACTGGAGTTCCTGTCCGCGAAACTTGCCCCCGCCATTCGCAAGGAAGCGACCATCCAGTGAAAATGCAAGGGATTGGCACATTCCCGCAAATAGAAACCTCTCTTTACCGGTTTCTATATCGTACAGCCACACACCGATATCTGTTCCGATAGCGAGTTGTATTCCATCCGGCGAAAACTGAATCGCATTGATGCCGCCCTTTCCGAAACGTGCTTTTGCCATTTTAGGCAGTTCCGATTGAGAAGCGTCTTTATCCGTTTCCTCTGATTCTGCCTCTGCAACCAATGCTGAAACCTCATTAGGTTGTCGATGAATGGCATTGCTCTTGTTTGAGGCATTGACGTTCCCGATCTGCGTCCGAACATCAGGTTTGGATTCAAGGTTTAGCACGATAGGTGCTTCAATGAGTTCAACTGTCATTTCAGATGATGCATCGAAACTGTAAGGTTTCTGGAACCGCGATAGGTATTGACTGCCAGCCCCTAACATCAAAAGGACAACTGCTAATGTGGAAACGCCTATTGTCCACGGGACCAACGGTTTACCACCAGACGGTACAATCGGTTTCAGACGCGAGATTTCGCACATGATATTCTCTGTGAGATTCGGCGTAATTTGGAAGTTGTCTAACGCCTCTCTTATCATCGGTTCCTCCTTCTTTAACCGCTGCCTCGCTCGATGGAGCCGACTCTTAATCGCACTAACCGATACCCCCAGAAACTCGCTTATCTCCTCATAATTCATTTCCCCAAGGTAGTAAAGCGTGATAACTGTACGGTCGCTCTCTTGTAACTTCGCAAGCAACTTTTTGACGACCTCGCGCTGTGTTTCTGCTGTTGTCCGCTCGTTTTCCTCAATAACATATCCAGAATACGTCGCTTTTTCTAATTGCGCGCTGCTTGTGTTTTCCAACGACTGCGTTGATAAGCGTTTCTGACGCAGCCACATTTTGCAGTAGTTCGCCGCTATCACATAGAGCCAACTCGCGAAACGCTGCGGTTTTTTCAGTGTTGAGAGTTTCTGATACGCCTGCAGGAACGTATCCTGTGTAATATCCTCGGCGATATGGAAATCCCCGATCTTCCGCCACGCGAGTGCGTGAACGGATTTCTGATATTTTCTCACAAGCACGGAAAACGCAGTATCATCGCCTTCAAGCACGCGTTGGATGAGTTGAGAATCGTTGTTTTTCATCGGCTACCTCTGAAAAGGGTATGTTCATCAATTCATATCAACATTTAAGATGCTACTTGCAATAAAAAGGTTTCACAATTCTGCAAATTTTTATTTTCCAAGCTTCGCAGGAGGATGCAGGTTGATAAAAAGAGGTTTGAAATCCCGTTCTGACGATAACGAATGGTATAACTATAGGTAATGCGGAAGTGGATTAATGCATGGTTTGGGATCTCATATAGGAATCCGCGCTCTCAAAGTCTTCAGGTGTGTTGATATTGAAAAAAGACATACCCTCTGGATCAAACTCTCTCCAGACTTCAGGCGAAACGTTCTTGATGCGTGCGCGTTCCTGCAGGGCATGGACACGCAACTCAGATTCCCGTAACATCAACGCTATGATAGGCAAACAGCGTTTAGAATAAGCAGCACACAACGTTTGGAGGGTTATCTGTGGGTCGGCACCGTAGGAGGGGTTTGTAACCCCGATGTGCTTGTTACGGCAGAACGGAGTCTGCCTACTACTATAAGTCTCAGGCATCACTGCATCATATTCACCCAAAACGGAAACGAGATAGGTGAGTAGTTTTGGCTCTAAAAACGGACTATCGCAGGCGACACAGAGCACAGCATCGTGTGAAGCATGCGTCAAACCGGTATAAACGCCGCCCAACGTCCCAGTGCCTGGAAAAATATCGCCGTGCATAGACACACCGAGGTGTGCGTATTCAGTGGGACTGTTGGTGACAAGCAGGAGTTCGTCTGTAACGCGGCGCATGCGGTAGATAACATGCCCGATGAGAGTATTATCTCCAAGCCGCATCAACGCCTTATTCTCTCCCATCCGCCGACTCTTACCACCAGCGAGGATAACACCCGTGACCGGGGGTGGATTTTTATGCACGTTCAATGACATTGACAATTAACTCACCCACCTGTTGTAGACTTTCCATGTTGAGTAGGTCACATCTATCCCGTTTTGAATGGACTTTCAACGCAACACGTCCCACGTCTCCCGCCGTCAACGTAACCGTTTCAAATCCATGGCTTGCAATCGGAATGCTGTCCAATCCGACACCGATGGGTAGGTGACGTTCCGAGACCTGTATGCCGAGCAACTCACCCGATGCTCGAAAAAAGTCCGTTAATGCGTCCGTCGTCCGGACAGGAGGAATCCCATAGCCTGTAACGACGTTAACGCCGTTACCAACGCCGAGTCCGTCTAAATTGATGACATAGGTATTTTCTTGATCATATTCATCGGCATGTGTTTGGACATAGCGTAATGCACCGCACATGCCGTACTCTTCCGCACCAGCAGCGAGGAATGTAATAGATTTTTCCTCATCACACGCCAGCACCACACGTGCCACTTCAAGCATAACACCAACGCCAGAGGCATTATCAAAACCTCCGGGAGAATGGTTCTGCGTGAAATTGATTTGCAAAAGTAGCAAACAAAGTGTGGTAATTCCAGAGACACTCCACACAATGAAATCGGGTAGCCAGGTGAGGGTAATGTAATCGGGGAACCAAGCGACGGTAGCGACCTCTATCACCATTACAGTTGTCAGAACAATAAGTCCGACAATCGCTATACCGTAAGCCACAGCCCGGACGGCAATTGGCAATACCTGTGATTTGGAATCGTAATGTGCTACGAACAGCAACGCCGGGGTTTTATCGTTTGGTTTCTTACTGTTCGTTGCAACAATGTTCTCCGAATAATACTTTCTACCCACATTATATAACCCTTCAAACCGTTTCTGCCACTGGGTACAAAACAATGCTACAGAAAGACTGAATAGACAGACAAGACACACAGGTATCGGAAACTGGGCACCGAGCCACGGGACGGAGAGAACCACTGGAACGAAGAGCCCACAAAGGAGACGGGGCAACATCTCTGCTGGGAATTTTGAAAACGAAAAAGATTCCCGCGAGACATCAAGTCCTAACGCTGTAAATTGCTGAACGATATAGTCCTGCGCCTTTGCTTCACCTGAGCTGCCCACCAGTCTCGGAAAGGCGAGTTGTGTGATGTGATGGTACGCACGTCTCACATCGAACAAATAGTTGATGTGCATTAGAAAGACCGTCGGGCCCTGTTTCTTTGATAGGAGGATTTGAGAGGACAATACCACTCCTATCCTGTGAATCCTTCAATCTTGTGATAGCACCCAACGCCTAAAGGCGTGGGCTTCGGCTTCGTAGCGACTGCGATTTTCTCAAAAAGTCCACCGTCTAACTGTCGCTCCACCCGCAGGCGTTTCCCCAAAACTCTAACGAGTTAAGGGCATATCACGCTTAAGTCGTGGCTATCCCCGCCTGTAATATGTTTATAGCAGCGTTTACATCTCGGTCGTGGTGTGAGCCACAGTCGGGACATGTCCACTGCCTGTCATTCAAAGTTAGGGTTTCGTTATGAAACCCACAATCACTACAGGGTTTCGTTGTCGCCGTCCACTGACCGACTTGACGCAACTCACGCTTATGTTTTCGACACTTATACTTCAATATTTCAACAAACTGGTGGAAAGCAAGGTCAGAGACTTTGCGTCCCCACAAGCGTTTCATACCGTCAAGGTTCAACGTTTCAAGGGCTATCGTATCAAAGCGTTTACAGAGTTTACTCGCCAGTTGCCAATGAAAATCCTTACGTTGATTAGAGACTTTCCGATAGAGACGTGCCAGTTGACGAACAGTACGCCACCAACCCTTAGAACCTTTAACTTTACGAGAAAGGCTTTTGTTGAGTTTACGAAGTTTGTTCAAAGATTGCTTCAAAGGTTGTGGATGTTGTATTTTCTCACCCGTGCTAAGTGCCAAATAAGCGTCTTTCATGCCAAAATCTGCCCCTACGCTTTGACCTGTAGTGGGCAAAGGTTTTGCAAAATCGGTGAGGATGTATATCCAATATCTTCCGCAGTTATCACGCTTGATTATGATTCGACTCATTTTCCCGTAGAACTCGCGATGTTTATGAAAGGTATAAGGCACTTTATCAAACTGCCATTTACGCGTCCTTGGATTCCACTTGCGAAATGTTAAAGTGATACGGTTGCCTTCTATTGACCACCCCGTTTGTTTTAAAACAAAGGATTTAAACTTGTGCTTCTTTTTAATTTTCGGTCTACCACCGAGTTTCTTAAAAAAGCGCACATACGCATCATCAATACGCTGCAATTCCGCTTGAATCGCTTGACTCGGCAGGGCATTCCAATGCGGGTGCGTGGTTCGTTTTAAATCCTTGACGTGGGCAGACATAGCGATATGGTTCGCATAAGGGAACCCGTCTTTATAGCGTTGGCGTTGCCACTTATGGAAATACTCATGCACCTGCCACATATCATCAAGTAGGTTGCCAATGCGTATTGTGTTTGATTGTTTCCCTATCAGGTATTTATAGGCATTCATGGATTTATCAAGTACCAAGTCTTTAACCCCTGACAAGTGGGTAGGCAGACACACAGCCATGCGACTGTGCTTGTCATGTCTGCCAACTTGATACTCTCATTATACCACATTTTTTACCGACTGTCAATTTTTTCCATGGCTCACGCCTTTAGCGGTCTTATATCCCAAAGCTAAAGCGTTGGGCTTTACGACCGAATGCCCGTAAATCCTGCTTCAGACATTTGTCCCAAGTTCCGATCGGAACCGGCTTGCCAAACGTCCACTGAGTGTTCGGACGATCTCGCGTTCCGACTCGGCAATGTTGTGCAGTTCTGACGGATCGCTTTCCAAATCGTATAACTCCGTCACATCACTGTAGTTTTCGATGAGTTTATGCGTTGCTGTCCGAATACACCGGAAGTTTCGGAGGGCACTCACGGTTTCGGTGCGGTGTGTTTGGGATTCACCACGAAGGACAGGTGCGATAGACCTCGCGTCAATACGCGGCAGTACAGGCACACCCGCTAACTCACATATCGTCGGATTCAAATCAATCAACTCGACTAAACTCTCCGAAGTCTGGTTTCCTGCAATGCCGGGTCCGGCGACGAGCAGTGGCACCCTAAGCGACGCTTCATACGCGACACTCTTCGTGTAAAGCCCGTGGTCACCGAGCATCTCTCCGTGGTCACTTGAATAAATTATATAGGTATTGTCGAGCATCCCACGTTGTTCGAGTGCGTGAAGCATTTCCCCGATTTGGTCATCAATCAGTTCCGTCGCCGCACAGTACTGTTGTCGCGTTAGGGCAATATCCTCGGGACTAACATCAACGACGCGCCGTTTCACCCATTCAGGCTTCCCTTCCATATTGTCAACGATAGCGGGAGGCATCTCTGCATTCCGATACTTGTCCCCATATTCAGTGGGCGGATCGAAGGGGTCATGTGGTCCAACGAAACTGACGAACATGTGCCATGGGAAATCATCAGGGATCGTTTCAATAAATTCGGTTGTGCGTCTGCCGATATAGGTATCGGCGAAATCCTCAGTCGAGAGGACAGAATCGTGAGAACCGTTTTTTATCCAGCCGCCACCACTGCGCTTCTGATAATCTTCATGGAATGCCTTGAGCATCCCTTTCTCCTGCAGGTAATGCGTATAAGGACCGATAGGCGTTGGTGAACTTCCAGCATGCATTTTGCCTTCACACTCCTCAGGATGTGTGAACCCCCAACTATAGGTGCGTGGACGATCACCGTAGCGTCCGTTGTAGCCGTCAGGCTTGGCAAGATCGAGTTTGCCGACACACCCAACGCGATAGCCATGATCGCGGAGTTGCTGATAGTAAGTCGGCACGGTAGCAGGCAGGAAACTTCCGTTATCTACTGCGCCCACTCGTGAAGGTTGCAATCCCGATGCGAGTGCAATACGCGACGGGGCACAGACAGGCGCATTCACTGTACAGTTTGGGAAACTCACACCCGCTTCCGCTAAGCGTCGTAAGTTTGGGGTATTGAGTGCGGTAGGCGTATTCTCGTCAGTCTCCAGATAATCGTATCGATGCTGGTCTGACATGATAAAGAGGACGTTCGGTCTATCTGTTTTTCGGGTCATCTTAAGTGTCCTATGGGTAAGCATTAACAGTATGCTGATATACGTTCATATAATGCGATTTCTCTACTATAATTCCATCATCATTGTAGATGATGCAATTCTAATTTTCAACCAAAAACCCGCCCGAAAACGTTCCCAATTTCTTGCCAAAATTTGTGATGCATGCTATTATGTGTCCATAATTCTCAAAAAGGAGACTCGTATGGCAGTTTTTTTACATACACGGGTTCGCGTCAGCGACCTTGACGGTTCCATCAATTGGTATTGTGATCACATGGGGTTTAAAGTCCTGAGTCGGAGCGATAAATCTCCAGCAGGCAACCAGATTGTGCATCTTGAACTCCCGGGCAACGCACACACGTTAGAGTTAACCTATTCACCGGATTTTGAGCTTCAGGTTCAAGAGGATCTGATGCACTTTGCTATCGGTGTTCCAGATATTGTCGAATTTTGCGATGGGTTAGAGAAAGCCGGATTGGAAATTTGGCCCGATGAATGGCGCGATCAATTTACATCCGGTGGCATGAAAATGGCATTCGTCACCGATCCAGACGGCTACGAGGTCGAAATCTTAGAACGCGCGGATGCCTCTGGCGATCCGCTTGACGTTCTTGACCAGTAACTATACGTAGTGCCAGAACTGATTCCATGCTGTCAGCCAATCTTTCGCTCGGCTTTCAACGGTGACGGGACCCGTTATTTCAACGCCTGCTCGTCCTTTGAACTCCGCGAGTTTATCGACACTTGAGAGTTCAATTTTGATTGTCGTTGGCGCATCAGGGACATAAGGCTTTACTCGGGTTAAGTCTGTGAGAGCATCTCTTGCCGCGTCCTCAATCAATTGTCGGGCACGTACCGGTGGAAGTTGTCGCGCACTATATCGGCTGAGCCCCCGTTTAACAGCGACTGTGAGCAGGTCATCGCCGAGGAGTTCTTTCGCTTCTCGGCAGACTGCCACGTCCCCTGTAACCAGGGCAACTGGCACACCATAGGCACCATTAAGCGCGGCGTTCACTCCAGTCTCGCCAACAAGGTCGTCGTTGAACCAGAGATTCCGATACTGCACACTGGAGATTGTATGGCATAACACACCATCAGGCGTGCCATTGCGGGCATGCATACCGATGAGTAAGCACGCATCACAACCGTCCTTCCACATATCATCGTAACGTCCCCATCCATGATGCGCCACCCACTCACAATCCGGGTGAATTTTATCTGGGATGAGCGAATTAAAAGTCCACCCTTGTCCTGCCCCATGGCAATCTACAACGACAATCTCCGTTGCTCCTGCGGCTTTTGCACCACGCACGGCGGCGTTGATCTCCTCCGTGTAGAGGTGTCTCCCTTCTTCAAACATCGCCGCACCGCCGTTCACCTGTTCCCAGACGACAATGCCGCTGACACCCTCCATATCCGACATGATGAGTACTCGCATTGTTCCACTTCCTTCTGTCCGATTTTCCCTCAGTATAAAATCGCAACTCTTAAAATGCAAGTAGAAACGGCATACCACGTTCTTTTGCGAGATCGAAAATAGTAGGTTGTAGGGTCATTTATGGTAAACCAGAAAAATAAGCAGACATTCTCCTCTCCCCGGGTAGGCGAGGTTTCTAACCTCGCCGGTGCAGCGTGTACAATTAATTCTAAAGTTTACCATAAATAGAGTTGTTATTGTTTCTTCAGATCCGCCCACTTCCCAACCAAATTGACTCCCTGTAACGATGGAGCCCCCGGCGCATTGACGGGAACCGGAACCGTCCACTCACTTCGTAAGAACCATTGATCCCAGTCGAAACTCTCAAGCAGCACCTGCCGTAAAACCCGCGGATCCTCCATCTCTTTTAGCACCTGAAAGATGTCGAATCGTTTATAACATGAGATCCCAAAGTCTATACGACGACCCGTCTCATCATACAACCGATAATCAAAGCCGGGCGCGGGACTCCCCGTAAATCCTATCCCTACCATCGGAAAGGGATCCTCTTCTGGGTTTTCGATGAACGCAAAGCCACCGTCTACGCCTTCAATTTTTGAGTCAACAATAACCGAATTCTCTGCTGTCAGCAGATACTCGCTATGGTGATTATACGGGAGGGCGACCTGGAGTTTCCAGCCGTCTAAACTCTCAAGACCTTCGTCGGGATGCACATAGATCGCCACCCAGTCAGGTTTATAGATGGAGATAGAGTTGTGTAAGTCCATCTCTAATTTGACTTCATAGAGCAGCACGCGTCGGTTGCATCCCGCAAACCCGTCGGATCTCACCCACCCGACAGGACATTCGTGTATAATAATCCTCCGCTACGGGGGCGGTGGTGGGAGGGTTGTAAACGCAATCCATGGGAAAACTCTATCTTCAGCGGGATCTAGCCGCCCGTCTGATTCGTCTCACTCGGATGGGAGCATTGACTCCCCAAGCAAAATCAGAAACTTTATGTTTTCACGGACGTTAAAAATATATAATATCACCCATCTCGGTTTTAATCAAATTAAAATTGCGATAAAGTCACTAATTATAAGGGTTTATCCAGAAGTTGAGTTAGATTGTATTTTTCAATATAAATAACACTATAATAATGTCTTTATCTTACCTTTTGCGATTTGCACGACTTTTCCTAAGACCGCTCTGATACATCTGGCACAGCAGATCCGGTTTGTGTTCCTTCTTTTTTATCGCAATTTATAGGGGATTCTGTAATTACTTTTACACCAAACTCGGTGCGGTTAGGTGAAAGACCCTACCGGGGGTGTGCAGATATTTTCGGGCTTTACTATAAATCTTTGACTGAAACTGAGATGTTTGATAGGATATAGCAACGTGAGTTTGAAAAAGATTTTCAATTCCTCCTGCGTTTCCACGCCTCCTGAAAACCGAATAGGGAAGTAGATCGATGACAACCGATGTCTTGCGAAATATTGTTGCACGCTGCCACCAACGGCATGAGAAGCCCTTTAAGCAACGGAAGACGATCGTAACCCCGCTGCCTTACGAAGGGTTTCCGTACCACTTCACAGTCCATTGTGCACACGGATACCCTGTGATGCTGCAAGACTTGGAAGCGGCAGGCATTTCCTTTATGCCGATAGGACGTGCGCCTGGAACCGACCGCCCCCCGCGCGGTTTTGGCGGTGAGCGGTTCTTGAAACGTCAAGCGGCGGCAGACTGGGGGATCATCCACTGGCGCAAGTCGTGGGGGATTCACGTGTATACGGGGACCCCCTCGGCACGCGATGGCGCGCCCTGGCATGATATCGAATTTAAATATGAAGCCGTCTGTGCCGCACCTGATGCCGTTCTTGCGTGCGTTCAGGCACTTGTTAGTGCCGTTGCGAACCCACTGTTGACGCTGTCAAAGTCGGGGGGATTGCGCTTTTCTTGCAGGATACCGGGGTACCTGCACCCGAATACCAAACAGGCACGGTTCTATGTCTATAAAGGGATGCCGTCAGCGGAGAATCCCGACGAATACGATGCATATCTCGAAATTTTGGGCGAGAACGGACACACTTGCTGGGATGCGCGTCATGAAATCCTGCTTGGGAATCTCTCAGATCCGCCTGTGATTTCTAAAGAGGTTCTCTTTCCACCTATCGATGCCCTTCGCGCGAAACTTCACAAACCGGTTTTCCAAGACATCCAACACACGGCGCGCATCCCCGACGCGCCATACTCTCTCGGATCGGGTCCACTGGATCTCGCCAAAGAGGCGTTTTTCAAGCGTGGATTTTCTTATGTCAGACAAGAAAATGGATCTCACTATTGGCGGCACTCCGGTGATGAAATTGGCAATACAGAGGTATCCTTGTGGGAGAATGGAAATGGTGTGTGGGTATGTGCATCTACGTCTGATACTGGGCTGCCTATAGAGGCAACGCTCATCACAGATGTTTGGCAGGATACCGGCATCCTGCCGCCGATTCCCAAGACAGGACCCCCTATAGACGATAAGGTGCCTGCCATACGGGAAGGGATACTCAGTCCGTTGGCACTCAAACGTCCGTCTCCGGTCTTACACACGTCGAAACCTACAGAAAAGGTGTCCGAAACGCGAGAAGAAATGAGTCTTCAGGTACAGCGTGCTTTCGATAGGAATGTGCGTGTCCTTGGATATACTGCCGAGACAGACCCAGAGAAAGACCCTGAAGGAGCATCCGTTCTGCGTAAAAGTCAGGCATTCTGTTTAAAGATCCCGAGTGTCGATCTTGCGGCAGCAGCATCGCAATTTCTTCAAAATCGAGATGTCGGATCGGTGGCACAGTGGCGGGATCGGATGTATCTCTGGGATCAAGTGAAAGATATTCCGGTTGACGTGCGCATGGCAACTCCTTTTCACCGTGGAAACGTCTGTGAGGATCCACAGCGGTGCGAAACACTAAAGGAAAAGGGTGGGAATCCGAGTGAAATTATCTGTCCACAGTGCCCCGTCTATACAGTATGTCAAGAGCGTGGCTATCTATCGCAATTCTCTATATTACAAACTCCCCACGCACAAATATTAGAGGATTTTCAACTGTTTTTGGACCCAAAGTACGCAAAAATAGTCGAACAACTTCTCGAGACACGCGATGGAACACAGCCGCTTTGTATCATCAATATCCACAGGGAGGACCAACCGTTTCTTAAATGCCAACTCTCTAAAACCATATTGGAGGCGTGGCGTGTCAATTGGCAAGGCAATGCCTTAGGATACTTTGCAATAGCACTACTGAATGCCGTAGAAATCATGAACAAATACCATGATGATGCTATCAAACGGCTCCGAACCGTGGTCCAGACGTTTGAATGGCTGGAAGAAGAAATCATCCAACAGATGTGCCACGTTGATGTACAGGGCAAGGTGGTCAAACGCGGGGTAATGGATACAGAGACCGGCGCGGAATTAGCACGCCATACAATTGAGTTTGCGCGAGGCATCTCTGCTTATATTCCTTTGGACGCTGCGGCTGCGGATAGATTTGCGGCAGAAGGGCTGCCTTTTTTTCGACTCGACGCTTTTGTGCCGAACGAAGACATGAAAATCCTGATGTCCATATCGGACGCTCTCGGGTTGGGTATCCTGGATGCGGCAACGCCTGAAAACATTGAGGCGTTCCCAGCGGTTTGTGAGGATCCAAACTGGACGTTTTGGCATCAACTTAAGCGTTTCTTTGCCTGTTACACGAGGGACGCTGATGCCCCAATGCAATGGGTGGACGAAGCACTACAGTTCTATGTACTGCCCGTGCTGCATCCAAGCATCAAATACCTGTTGGTCAATGTTCCAGCCCCCTACGGTGAATATTTACGTCGGTCATTCTTGGATGAGGAAACCGAGCTCTTGCGCATGCAACCGACGGCATGGGTTCCCGGAAACCGTGTCTTTCAGATTCGCACCGATATCTACCCACTACAAACGATTTTAGACGTCAACAACACCTGGGATATTCTCGGAGTGTCTGAAACCGGACTGGATATTTTTTGGAAAATTCAAGCGGAAATCGAAAGGGATCCAAATATTAAGCATGGGATTATCACCCATGTTTATGCCATTAAACAACTGAAAACTATAGCGAAAAATGAGAACGTCTGTTTCTTGACGGATTTCCGAAGGCTGGAAGGCTTGGAAACCGCTTTTCAGGAAGCACAGGTTATCTGGATTGTTGGTATACCCGTCATGGAAGGACACGCCATTTTAAGGCGAGCTCAGATGTTGTTTGGAAACGACGAGGAACCCCTCTCTTATGAAATGGAACCGGAACCCTACCGTTACAAAGACGAACGCGTCCAGACCGTTTATGAAATAGCAGTCTGTCGTATATTCAGAGAGATTATAGAGTTGGCGCAACTGAACCGGTTGGCACACAAGAAAGTTATGTTGATTACAGGCGTGCGAATTCCCGATATCACCGACAGACCGGAAACGCTCCTTTTTGACTGGGAAGACTTCGACATCGCCGGTGGGTTGGACCAACTCGCTGAGGTGATAGCGATACGTCAACAATTTGAGACCGAACGCGACAATCTGACGGCTAAATCCAGCAGCAAAGAGGTGAGGCGGGTTCTGGGCTGCTCCCAAAGGCAAGCGAACCGAGTGTTGCAAAGGATGAGAAAATCGAAAACCCGTGTCACTTTCCGCGAGCAGATTCTCGCACTTCTCGCCGATGGGGAGAAAAAAACACGGGAATTCGCGGCGGCGATTGAAGGACATCCAAAGTCCATAAATACAGAACTCACGCGCCTTGTAAAGGCAGGTGAGATTATAAAGGTCAAGTGGGGGGTCTATAAACTGCCAAACGCGTGAATGACTTCCTTGACATACACTTCCTATTATGATATAATTTCCCGTGTTGAAAATGCGAACGCTATAGAAAACTGGTAAATAAACATCCCACATTTGCGCCTATGGACACAATTAAAGCAGAAATCTACGATATTATAGAAAGTGCGATCCAAGCAGCCGTTGCCGCTGGGGAACTCACGATACCCGAAATGCCAAAGATCCCGTTCTCACCGACCAAAACGCCGGAACACGGGGATATTGCTACACCCATTGCCCTCGGACTTGCAAAACAGGCACGCATGGCACCCCGCAAAATCGCCGAGATAATTGTCACACACATCAACCTCGACGACTACCCAACCATCCGCCAAATTGACATTGCCGGTGCTGGCTTCATCAATATTCATCTTGCCGATAACTATCTCTACGACACACTCCAGACAATCGCTACGATGCAGGAAAGGTATGGAACCTGCAACAGAGGAGAAGGGAAGCAACTCCAGATTGAGTTCGTCAGTGCCAATCCTACAGGACCCCTGAACATCGTCAGTGGACGCGCCGCCGCAGTCGGGGACACCCTCGTCAATCTTCTAAATGCTATCGGTTACAACGCCATGCGGGAGTACTACGTCAACGATGCTGGTGGACAGGTCGAACGCCTCGGTGAGTCGATAGATGTCCGGTACCGACAAGCACTCGGTGAAGAGGGATTGGAAATTCCAGAGGGCGGGTATCAAGGCGAATACCTCCGGGAATTCGGCAAAACTATCGCTGATACCGATGGTGATGTCTATCTTCAACTTGAGACGAAAGAACGGGTGGCGGCTTTCCGCGACAAAGGCATTGCTCACATCTTGGCGCAACAAAAAAGATCTCTAAAACGTTTCGGGGTTGAGTTCGATGTCTGGTCGAGCGAAAAAGCGATCCGAGAGAGTGGCAAACCGGAGGAAATTATTGAACTGTTTCGTGATAAGTCATATCTTTACGAAGCGGAAGGTGCGACATGGTTTCGGATGACAGATTTTGGCGATGATAAGGACTGTGTTGTCATACGGAGTAACGGAGAATATACCTATTTTGTGCCTGATGCCGCTTACCATCGCGATAAATTCGACAGAGGATTTACGACGGTTATCGATCTGCTCGGACCGGATCACCAAGGGCATATTAGCCATCTCAAAAACTTTGTAAAAGCACTCGGTTTACCTGATGATTGGCTCGAAATGTCTATCATTCAACAGGTGAACCTCGTCGATGCAGAAGGTAAACGGGAAGACATGTCGAAACGCCGTGGACAGTTTCGCACCCTCGATTCCCTTATTGACGAACTCGCAGAGACTGTCGGCGAACAGTTTGCAGTGGATGTTGCTCGCTATTTCTTTCTCATGCGTGCCAACAACACGCATCTCGATTTCAATATGGAATTGGCAGTTACACACGCCAGCGAGAATCCCGTCTTCTACATCCAGTATGCCCACGCACGGTGCTGCAGCATCTTCGAGCAGGGAGATGAGCAAGGAATTGCCCCTAAACCTATTGAGGCAGTCTCTCTCAACCAGCTCACAGAGCCGATGGAACATGAATTGATCAGAAAATTAGCCGAATTCCCATCAACCGTGCTTTTGAGTGCAGAGACACGGGAAGCGCATCGTGTTGTGCATTACCTACACGAACTCGCAGGAATTTTTCATCCGTACTATAACCAACACCGGGTACTTGATCCGGCAGCCATGAAAAAAACGGACGCACGGCTCATTCTGATACAGAGCGTGCAAAGAGTGTTGAAAAACGGGCTAACGCTTTTAGGCATCTCTGCCCCGACATCTATGTAGTTAGCTATCGGCATTGTCCCGCAAGCCCACACGCGGCTTGCGTCGCAATCAGCAAAGAGGTGTTTTTGAACAATTCACTGAAACTGGGAGTATCATAGCATCCGTAGAACGTCTGGCAGTCGTAAGCGTTTTGTCTGTCACAACGGCGGAAGTAAACAATTACGATCATCGTGATGGTGTGACTTCTGAAGGACCCTGATGGTTGATAGTCGACAGCCAATGACAATAGGAAAAAATATGACTATAGATTATAGAAAAACCGATAAGGCGCATGTGTGGCACCCTCTGTTTCAGCATCAACGCCTTGAAGAAACAACGTTAGCCGTTTTTGAATCGGCGCACGGGACAACGCTTGTAGATGCAGAAGGTCGTGAGTACTTAGATGCATACTCGGCACTCTGGAACGTCAATGTCGGTTATGGTAGACAGGAGATTGCAGACGCCGTCTATGCACAGATACAGCAGTTGCCTTACTATCCACACTCACAGATTAACGTCCCTGCCACGGTATTAGCGGAGCAACTCGCCGCATGTCTACCGGGTGATTTGAACCATGCCTTTTTCTGTAACAGCGGTTCGGAGGCAAATGAAACCGCCATCAAAATAGCACGCCAGTATGGCAGACAAACCTATCCGGGTGAGAATCGCTATAAGATTATCAGTAGGTATCGTGGGTATCACGGGTTTACGTACGGTGCGATGTCAGCAACAGGACAGGCACGCAGACGGAAGGCGTTTGAACCGCTCGTTCCAGGTTTTCCGCATGCCCATCCACCCTACTGCTACCGGTGTCCTCTTGGCTTAGACGTTTCTTCTTGCAGTATCGCGTGCGCTGATGAAATTGAACGAATAATCCAGTGGGAGGGACCCGAAACCGTAATCGGGGTCATCGCTGAGCCTATCATTGGTGGCGGTGGTGTGATTGTCCCGCCGGATGAGTATCTCCCCAAATTACGGCAAATTTGTGACGAGTACGGACTGCTCCTCATCCTTGATGAGGTAATCACCGGTTTTGGACGCACTGGAAAGATGTTTGCCTGTGAGCATTGGGACGTACAGCCTGATCTTATTACGCTGGCAAAGGGGCTGACGAGTGGTTATCTACCGCTCGGTGCATGTGTCGCGTCAACAGCAGTCTTTAACACATTCCTCGGTGAAGCCGATGAAAACAAAGAATTCGCCCAAGTCTGCACCTACGGCGGACACCCAGTGGCGTGTGCCGCTGGGATTGCGAACCTCGAAATTCTTCAAAAGGAACGCCTCTGGGAAAATTCGGAAAAGGTAGGTACACATCTGCTCTCGAAATTAGAAACCTTGCGTGACTTACCCATTGTCGGTGATGTGCGTGGCAAAGGGTTGATGATAGCTGTGGAATTTGTCCAAGCCGATGGCACGCATCTGGAAACGGCAACGACCAACCAAATTGTGGGTCAGTTGCGAGACTTTGATACAGGGGGAATCATCGTCGGAAAAATCGGACACGCTGTCGATGAACCGGAGAACATCATTTACATCGCACCCCCACTGATTCTCACAGAAGCAGAGGCGGACAGAATTTTTGAGACGTTACGTCAAGTACTTATCCAAGAGGAGTTTTAATTCGTGCCGTTTCGCCGTTGGAATCTTGTCGGGATGGGTAGCGATCGCGAATTGCAGGGCGGTTGAACAGGCACAGGTCCGTTGACCTTCAGGGATTTTACCAACAGCTGCTCTTACCGTCTTTTTAGATGCCTCAACATTGAAACGGACGTTATCAAGAATCATCTCGGTTGTCACGTTATCGTGTTCAGGGTGCCAACAATCGTAATCGGTAGAGCAGGCGAGGACGGCGTAGCAGATTTCAGCCTCGCGGGCGAGTTTCGCTTCCGGTGCCGCTGTCATTCCGATAATGTCAAATCCGAAGTGCCGGTAAAGTTCAGACTCCGCCTGTGTAGAAAACGCCGGGCCTTCCATACAGATATAGGTGCCGCCGTTATGAATCGCTGTGCCGGTTTCCGTAGCCGCTGCTGACAGAAAAGAACTGAGGTGTGAACAGAAAGGATGTGCCAAGCTGACATGGGCAGCGATACCGTCACCGAAAAATGTTGATTTTCGATCCTTTGTGTGGTCGTAGAGTTGGTCTGGTATAACGAAATGGCGGGGTTCAATATCTTGTCGTAAGCTTCCGACGGCACTCACAGCAATGAGCCATTCTACGCCTAACGATTTTAAGGCATAAATATTAGCGCGGACGTTAATCTCAGAAGGAAGGATCCGGTGACCAACGCCGTGCCGTGGTAGGAAAACAACGGGCTTCCCATCAAGGTTTCCCAGAATAAGAGCATCGCTCGGTTTGCCGAACGGGGTTTCCACGGTAGTTTCTTCGATGTCTGTTAAGCCTTCCATCTGATAAAAACCGCTGCCGCCAATAATTCCGATACGCATTTTTAATTGTTCCTTGCGGAGTTATCAAGTAGGTTTC
Source organism: Candidatus Poribacteria bacterium (assembly GCA_965232545.1). Taxonomy (GTDB): domain Bacteria; phylum Poribacteria; class WGA-4E; order WGA-4E; family WGA-3G; genus WGA-3G. The sequence goes on along the minus strand of OZ246979.1, from coordinate 2,351,316 downwards.
GTACTTGATGTACCTTTCTATAGAGTTAGAGGAAATGCCCAAGCAAAACCCTTCCACTTCGTTTCGGGCTACGGGTTTTGTATTATACCAAGAGCCTGCGTGTAATGAAATTATGCCTATTTTAGACCTACAGGCATCATTTGTCTTTGCTTTACTTATGGAGCGCAGTTCAGGAGACCAGAGTTAAAAAAATGGCATTCTTGCATTGTGGTAATTTAACACTTGAGGGAAAATCCAGTTCCGCCGTTGCGACTTACATTCGCGTAAGAGAACTGGACCTCGTTTTCGATTTAGGTAGATGTCCGATGAATTTCATCGGCATCGGCAACGTTTTCATTTCCCATTTCCACCTCGATCACTACTTCGGGTTGCCTATCTATATCAGCCAACGTTGGCTTGCTGGCATACCACCGGGAGACATTTATGTGCCCTGGAGCGGGTCTAAGCAACTGATGCACATTCTTGATAGGCTCTCGGCGTTGGATACCGGTAGAAGTTGGGCGTATCAAATCACACCGGTTCGGGTAGGTGATGAAATTCCGTTTCGACAAAATTTGGTGGCACACATTTTGCCAAGCGACCACAGTGTCCCGTCTGTTTCTTATTTGATTTGTGAGGTACGCAAGAAACTAAAGCCAGAGTTTCAGCATTTGTCAGGACGCGACATCGCGGAACTGAAACATTCAGGAGTCGAGATAACGACAGAGGTGCAATTACCCTTAATCGCCTACTTAGGAGATACGCGGAGTATCTCCCTTGATGCGCACCCTTTACTCAAGCAGTGCAAAGTCCTAATTTGCGAATGCACATTCATCTTACCGGAGCATCGAGTGCGTGCGAAGCGAACTATGCATCTACATCTTGAGATGTTGCCCTCAATTTTGTCAGAGGTTGAGAGCGAACATATCGTCCTAACCCACTTCTCCCGCCGTTATACGCCGGAACTTATCCGCCAAAAAGTCTTCAGCCACTTACCACCTGAGGAACGTTCTCGCGTGCAACTGTTTCTTTAAGTACTGTCCCAGCCCGTTCCATGTAGAGATGTGTTGTCAGAAGTGCCCAGATAGGTGCGATTATCGCGTCTATTAATGTGCTTACAACGAGTATCACCGCAATTGCCCAAGCAGGTCCATCCTGTAAAGTTATTTGGACATGGCGCCCCAAAAAAATACTAAAGAATTTTCCTGATAGCAGAACCTCACGCAAGGGCGCAAATTCAGGCGCGGAAACAGAAAACAGGAGCAATGTTAAACCAAGAATCGCGGTCGTAAACACCATCGTCCCGAAAACAAGCAACAAGTACATACCGAAAAACCGACCCCATGTCCCCCGAACAAGTTGAGCACTTCGGCGGAGTGCAGCCACCACCGGTAGATTTTCAATAATGATACACTGATTGCTAAGACTCCATTTTATCAAAAAATAAAACATAGCAAGGCTAACAAGCGACAGAATCAGGTACATCGCGACTCCAAGTCCCACCGGAGCTCTTCTCAACATGAGGGATACGAAGACAATACCCGCCCCCATTGAGAGGTACCAAAACAAGATATATACTCCCAAAATTCCCAAAATGGGCGCAATCTTGCGGCGCGTCTGTTGCCAAGTCTCGTCAAAAGTGACAGCCACACCACGGTGGTGATGGACAATGATAAAAGCCAGCGAACCTATCGCTAACCATAGGAAACCGATATCTATGGCAGAGCCGTGGAAACCAACGTATGTCTTCACACCCAAGGATTTGGAGGCAGAGGTTAATGAGCTAACTCCCCCGGATGTGCTAAAAGTCCATTGTGCTTCCGGGGTCATCTGTTTAAAAAAAAGAAACCAACCCATGGAAAGTATGAGGCTGACAACGATCAGTGGTAACATCACTCGCCAAAACAGACCAAAATGGTTCCGATACTCTCGGAATATCGTTGAGATAAATCCGGACTGCTGCGGCACGGAAGTCGTGTTACCCATGTTTTCCAATACGTTCTGCATAGCCGTGTTCCTTCATAGAGACAGGGGTAGGTGTAGACGAGCCTGCGAAGATATGATATTGGGTGGTGTATGTAGGGGCAAGTCCCTATGCCATCCATCTTCATGCGTTTATGAACGATGAAGAAGCACAGGGACCCGCCCTACAACACATGACCGATCACTCTTCTACCAAAGCGGTGTAGGGAAACCGAGTATAGGAGGGTGGTTTCCCTAAAAATTGGAATTAACTGCCCATACCAGGGTGAGAACTGGCATCTTGGTCAGACGTTCCCGCTTCTTGTTCCTCGTAGAACTTGTATCCGTCTTCGTCCTGATCAAGTTCATACTGACGTACAATCTGCTCTGCTTCACGAAGGTAAGGGGTATCTCCCTTTGTAATGCTCATATAGGCTTTGAATCCTTCATAAGCAGCCCCGAATTCACGAATGGAACGATAGCAAACCGCCTGTTGGTAGACGGCTTCGTTTCGCCATACAGACTCCGGAGCGTTTTCAAACAGATTGTCGTATGCCTCAATTGCACGCTCGTACTCAGCATTTTGTTGATAAAGGGTACCGGTACGATACAGTGCGTCTGCGGAGGCAAATTTCTTATGGGATAGATCTCGCGCTAACGTCTTGTAGGCATTAATAGCACGGGGGAAGTTGCGAAGTTTTTCCCAGTTACCCCCAATCTGTTGAAAGTTCTGAACGACTTGGTCACTATATCCCATCACCCACATATCAGCGGGTGTAATTTTCCGTCCAGTCTTTTGGTATTCGACCGCTTTCTTATTCCGGAACTTATTAATTTCATCCATCAGAAAACTAATCTCTACCAAGATTTCATTCGTTTGCTTCAGAAGCGTTCCAGCTTGCGAGGCTTCGTAAGAATCTGGGAACTTCTCCGTAACGCCTATATAAGCAGACCAGCCCGCCCGATAGTCGAAAAGGGTGTAAAAATAGACGTTGCCGATCTGGAATTGCGCCTGCGCTGCTTTGGAGTGTTCTGGAAACTCTTCGACCATTCGTTCGTAATTGCGGATGGCTTCGGTATAATTCTCTAAACTTTCATAAGCACGAGCGACATCGTAGAGTGCCTCTGCAGCGATGTTAAAGGTCTCATCCGTTGGCGAATCATCGTAGATAGCTTTATAGTTTTGGTATTCAGCGCGCTTTGCCTTAATGACCTCGCGGTTCTTTCGAATATTCGCTGTACCACTTTTCGCTTCGTTTGCGTAATATCCGGTGGGATCTAACGCTACAATGGATTGATAATGCTCAACCGATTTATCCCAATCGTAGCGACGCTTATAGATTTTGGCGATCTGGAAGTGTGCACGCTGTGCCCATTTCCCTTTCGTATCGCGTTCGATGACCTCTGAATAGAGGGCTATCGCTCTGTCGTAAAGTTCTTGTCGTCTCTGGCGTTTCTCCTCCATCCTTGCCGGATCATCATCGCGTACTTCCATAGTTTCAGCTTCGTCAAACGCGCTGTCGGCGTTCTGGAGCTTGGCACCGAGTGGAATAATGTTAATGCCGCCTGGCCCGCACCCGATAATCGTCACTGTGAGAAAAGCGAAGGCAAAGATGAGAAGACAGGCTCGATCTATTCGGAGACCGAAGCCGTATGTGAAACGGTTCATTGTGAGTCCTCCTTAGGAAAATAGAAATGTGCCGGTATATTTTCAGTCAGAACAACATAACTAACCGGCTCCCGTTCATTGTTGGAAATATTATACTAAATTTGCAAAAAATGTCAATTCTTTTTTAATTTTTTAAAAATTCCAATCGGTTTGATTCTTGCCAAGATTTGTGCGAAATCCGAAGCTCACATCTACAGAAAGAGAAAAACACAAACAGGAAAAACTTGACAAACATCTGTAGATATGTAAAAATTGGGCTTGCATAAAACGATTGGTATTCCAATCGCTGAATAACTTACTCAAATAGGCTTGCAGTGTGAAAATTAACAATAGCAAGGAGGCAAACATGGCACAGTCACAAAATAGGGCTGATTACAAAATTGGTGTTGTAGGGGTAGGCAGAATGGGGGCAAATATCGCTCGACATCTTAATGATGAAGGGTTTGATGTCACCGTCGTGTACGATGCCGCAAACGAGCGGGCACAGGAGCTCGCATCAGAAATCGAAGCAACAGCAGCAGGAGAACTCGCGAAAGTTACGGCACTCGCAGACTATATTATTACCGTGGTTACAGACGATGCAGCGATGCGGACGATTTTCTCTGACGATGCAGAGGACAGCCTGCTTCAAGGTGCATCTGGCAAAGTCTTTATTAACTGTGCTACGATTAGTCCGCAGGTTCACGTGGATGTCGAGAAACTCGCGGCGAAGCATGGGGCTGAAAGCCTTGAAGGGTGTATGGCAAGTAGCATCACACAGGCACGGGAAGGCACACTTTACCTCATGTGTGGCGGTAAAAAGGAAACATTCGACAAGACACGCGCTATTCTGGATTCAATGAGCATTTCGCTCCGTTACATCGGGGCAGCCGGTCAGGCAGCACAGGTAAAGGCACTCGTTAACATGGTGATGAACATCAATACTGCAGGCCTCGCTGAAGGACTCGGCTTAGGTTCAGCACTCGGATTGGATCTGGCAATGTTACAGGAGGTCTTTTCGCAAACAGGGGCAAACTCCCGCGTCTTGGAAACCGATGGAGAAGACATGGAGGTGCGCGATCATGAGTGTTATTTCTCCGCTGCTCATGCATCCAAAGATTCAGGGATCGCGCTTGATTTGGCAGATGACGCTGGTATTTATCTCCCACTCGCTCAGGCAACGAAGGCGCAGTACGATCGGATGATTGAACACGGATTGGGTGATCTCGATAAGTCGGGTGTTGCTGAACTCACCTTCCCCGGACGGGGTCCAAACGATTAAAAATGTACGAGTCCTTAGCGCGCATCGCGAATTAACCAGAAACCTGCTCGAAATGAATGGAGAGCAGAGCGGAGGCACATAGTTAAAAAATCATGCTCAAAGGCGTAATCCTCGCAGGTGGACTCGGCACCCGTTTGCATCCACTCACAAAAGTCACCAGTAAGCACCTCTTGCCTGTAGGTAACGAGCCGATGGTGTTTCATAGTGTCAAGCAATTTACGACCGCAGGGATTACCGATATCCTTATCGTGACGAACTCTCAATATGTTGGAGACTTCGTGAAAGTCTTGGGAGGTGGAAGTGATTTTGGGTGTGAATTCACCTTTCGGGTGCAAGAGGAAGCCAAAGGCATCGCACATGCCCTTGCAATGGCAGAAGGGTTCGCCAACGGGGGTAGAGTTGCTGTTCTGTTGGGAGACAATATCTTTGAAACCTCTATTCGGCGAGCTGTTACCGATTTCCAGACACAACAGCACGGAGCTCGAGTCCTGCTCAAACAGGTGTCGGATCCAGAACGTTACGGCGTAGCGACGTTGGACGGAGACCATATCGTCGCAATAGAAGAGAAACCGAAGCATCCGAAAAGTGATTACGCAGTCGTGGGGGTCTATTTCTACGAGGCAACCGTGTTTGACATCATCCGTACAGTTGAACCTTCAGCACGCGGGGAATATGAGATTACAGCTGTCAACAACGCTTATATTCAGCGCGGAGAACTTGAATACAGTCTCGTCCAGGGAGAATGGATTGACGCGGGTACCTTTGAATCACTCACTGAAGCACATCAGATTTTACTGAATTCCTCGGAGTGGCAGTAAGAGTGGTTATCAGTTATCAGTAACTCCCCTTGATTCCCTTATCACGCGGATAAAGGTTTTCGTTTAACAAGAGAAATACGCAAGCAAAACACCCGCGACAACTATTAAAATGGACGAAAAACCGATTCTATCCATTGTGGTCCCCGTTTACAACGAAGAAGAAAACGTTCGCCTGTTGTTTGAAAAGATCCAAACGGTATGTGAGGCGATCGGTGAAACTTATGAGGTGTTGTTCGTAGACGATGGAAGTCACGACGCAACCTTCGCAGTGCTTTCGGAACTTAGCGAGCAGAGATCGGAACTGAAGGTCATTCGATTTGAAAAGAATGCAGGACAGACAGCAGCGATGGCGGCAGGTTTTGAATTCGCACAGGGGCAACGGATCATCAGTATGGACGGTGATTTGCAAAACGATCCCGCCGATATTCCGAAACTGCTTGAGAAGCTGGACGAAGGCTACGATTTGGTGTGCGGATGGCGAAAAGAACGACAGGATAAATTTTTGACGCGGCGCGTCCCGTCTATCGTTGCGAATTGGATAATTGGCAAAGTAACGAGAGTCCCTATCCATGACAACGGATGTTCACTTAAAGCGTACCGAGCATCGGTTATCAAACAGGTTCCACTCTATGGAGAGATGCACCGATTTATCCCCGCGATGTCTACAGTCGTTGGTGCGCGTATCGCTGAAATTGTTGTTACACATCATCCACGACGTTTCGGGAAAAGCAAGTACGGACTTGGCAGGGTATGGCGCGTGATGCTCGACATTATCGCCTTTAAGTTTATCATCTCCGTTTTTGCACAACGTTCCAAACCACAAAAACCATCAATGCGACAGCGGTTGTCGAATGTTCTTTTCAAACCGAAGCAGAGGGCATTTCGCGTTGCTGCATTCCTAAGTCTCCCTTTCTTTGTATTGGGGCGTGTTTTGTTCGGAAATGCTAACGTTGCGGCACTAAGCTGCTTCGGCTTAGCGATAGCCCTACTAACACTTGGGTGGATAACTGAGAACACGATTCAACACGCCAAAAAAGAGTCAGACACATTAGGCACACTCGCACGTTTTTTTATCATTCGGTGTAAACGGAGACCTATTCGATGTTTTGGACCCGCTGGCGCGGCTTTGTTCATACTCGGTGGCATCCTCTCAATCGTGCCTTTCAATACTCTGTTGCTGAAGATTTTTAACATCGGATCATCGAACCCGAGTGCTATTTTTCTCACCGGCGGAATTTTAGTGTTCTGCTCTGGTTTGTTTGGTGAACTTATCACTTATGCCAACGCAAAGCGGGTAAAAGACTACACGATTGGAGGGCGGATATAAGCAACGCACCTAAAAGTCGAAACGGGTGTTGTTTCTCCGCAAGGAACAATTAAAAATGAATTTCCGGTAACTGAAACTTACATTTATATGAACCATGCCGGGGTGGCACCGTTATCGCGTCGGGTGCAGGACGCGATGACAGGTTTTATAGAGGATGCGACTGTGAACGGTGCCGTAAACGCCGAGCGATGGGCGGAAACGGCTGAGGTTTGTCGTGAAGCGGCGGCACAACTCATCAATGCCGATGCCACTGAAATCGCATTCATGAAGAATACGACACAGGGCATTCTTATCGCAGCGAACGGTATTGATTGGCGAGAAGGGGATAATGTCGTCACAACAGCGATTGAATTTCCTGCCAATATCTATCCGTGGTGGAGTTTGAAAGAACGCTACGGTGTTCAAACGCGTATGGTACCGGAGCGAGATGGATGCATTCATATTGAAGATATTGCTTCCGCCATTGATGCACGTACACGTGCCTTGACAATCAGCCATGTAGAGTTCGCCTCCGGTTTCCGAAACGATATTCAGGCACTCGGAAATCTGTGCCGCGAACATGGTATTTGGTTCATCGTTGATGCTATTCAGAGCCTCGGTGCGATTGAGGTGGATGTGGAATCTTGTAACGTTGATATTCTTGCCGCTGACGGACATAAATGGTTATTGGCACCCGAGGGCGCGGCGATTTTCTATTGCGCCGACGAAAAACGTGATCAACTCATCAATACCAATGTTGGTTGGTCGAGTGTCGTAAACCCACGCGATTTTCTCGATTACGATTTAACCCAGAAGCCGGACGCAACCCGTTTTGAGGAAGGTTCTTACAACAGCGTCGGACTTTATGGACTCAAGGCAGCGATCGACTTACTCCTTGACATTGGTATCCCTACAATCGAGGCGCGCGTTTTGGAACTTACGAAACGTTTAATAGGAGGGTTAGAAGCCAAAGGCTATCGTGTCGTTACACCGAAAACAGATTCAGATCGAGCGGGGATTGTTATTTTTCAAAGCCAGCGGCACACGCCATCTGAAATTTATGAGAAACTCCACGCTGAAAATATAATTACCGCAGAACGTGGAAGCGGTGTCAGGGTCTCCCCTCATTTTTACAACACGGCATCTGAGGTTGAACGGTTACTTGAAGTACTACCCGACCTGTAAGTTCAATGGTCGTCAGTCGTCAGTTGTCGGTGTAAGAGAGCTTTGGGACAATCTTCGTTGCTGTTGGACTATTCCAAGTTTGGGAAGATTGTCCCCAGTGCCCTCTTTAACTGATAACCGATAACTGACAACGATAAAAAAAGGAAAGACAATTGATTATACATCAACAAAACAACACTCAGGCGCATACAACAGGTCGGTCATCCAGCAAGAAGAAAACGTTGATGAAGGACAGGAAAGATAGAACGCTGGGTGTTCCGAATCTTCCAATCTTCCAATCTTCCAATCTTCTTTTCCGACCGCCGATGCGAATTGACCGCCGACAGTCCGTCTTTTACCTATCACTTATTTTAGGCACACTGTTAATGCTCAATGCCTGTACGATGCCCGGCGGCAATCAGAAGATTAGCAAAATCCGTCTCTCCATCCAAAATCCGTTACCTATCCAACGGAAAAAGGTTCCGATCGTGCTGACTGGAGCGCAACTCCGAAAGGTGAACCCCGATTTCACCTTCAAAGCCTATTCCGTTGTTACCGGGAACGCCCCGCGGGAAGTGATGATTCCTGCACAAGCGGATGATTTGGACTATGACGGTGAACGCGATCAACTCTGCTTTCTATTAGATTTAGAGCCGGAAGAGACAAAAGAGGTTTCGATTCTTTACGATCCCAACGTCAAGGCAACATTGACACTGGATATCAATAAACAGACGCGCGCCGCTATTTTTCCCGAACTCGATGTCGTGGCGGCAATGGAATCGAATTTGATTGCGTATTTATTAAAGCCGAACGGTGCTTTCATCGCTTATGGAAAAAGACGGACAGAATTGTTTAGTGTAGATACGATGTTTCAGCCCGAATTAGATTACGGAAGACCTCTCTCGCCAGAACTCAGACACCATTTTGATAACAACGGCATTACCCTCTCCCAACAGGTCCAAGTAGAGATAGAAAAACAGGAGCAGCAGTGGATCGTCCGCGATCTCGAGAACCAAGAGATTTACTTTATCCGAAAATCATATAATACCGAAGTCGGTCTCGAGCAGGAAACTACAGTAGAGGGACAGTTAGACATAGGGCAATCGATTGGCTTATCGCTGAACGCACTTCTCAAGCCGGAAACACCCGAAATGGTTGCGCTAAATCGTTCAGAAGGTCTAATAGGTTGTGGCGGAATTGCACTATGGCACAGAGAAAGCGAAGAGATGATTCCACTACCCACTGAAGGCGATTACGTCCGGATTCTCGCCGATGGTTCCATTCGCTCTATTGTCCAGCGAATTGTGCCTAAATGGGATATTCAAGGTGAAATACACCGGTTAACATTAACCACCTTCGTCTATGGTGATAATCCGTGGATCGAACACTATATTCATATTGATGGAAACCTCATCACCGATTATGCTATTGCTACAGGGATTCCACACCTGAGCGGGGCTTATGAGGAGGATAGAAAACAGGGGTGGATATGGAGTTGGGGTACAGATCCGAGCGGCATAGATACACTTGGTGTCGCACTCATTGCCTTCACCGATCGCGGGACACAGGACATAAACGCCGCTGTCAATCGTAATGGATCGGGAGATTCTCTTTTGTCGGTTATCCTCGTTCCAGATGCAGAAGGCAGGCTCAATTATCGGACGTTTGCTATTTGGGGAGGCGGTATAGATGGCTTTGAGACCGAGGCGGAATTCGCGGAGCACGTTCAAATCACGACGACTGCGTTGAAGACTCCACCACACATCAAGTTCCTGCCGAAAGAAGAGGAAAAATAGTCTCAGACGAACTGGAGAAAGCTATGCTCAACAAGGAAGAATGTTTACAACTTATCGCAAACCAACGGACAGATGAAGTTGTCGTTACAACAATGGGAACTACTGTGCCGTGGGGTAAAATATCAACACATCCGCTGGACTATGCCTCCGTCGGAAGTGCGATGGGACATGCCGCCGACTTTGCACTCGGCATCGCACTTGCTAAACCCTATAAAAAGGTAATCGTGCTCAATGGTGACGGAAGTATGCTGATGTGTTTAGGTACATTAGCGACGGTTACCGCTCTGAACACACCGCCCCCGAACTATTTGCTTTTTGTGTGTGACAACGGCACCTATGAAGTCACAGGCAATCAACCAGTGCCTGATGGCAACTCAGGTTTCAGTTGGACCACAATAGCGAGAGGGGTCGGTTTCGAGCAGGTTTATGAATTTGACAATTCAAATGCGCTTGATGAAGAACTCCCGAAGATCTGGAATGAAACTGGACCCACTTTTGTGAGCTTGAAGATTACGCAAGCACACGAACCACCGCCGGATCGGTGGGGCGGTTTCCCGTATCCGTATCTGCAAGCGTCACTCGCCGAATCCACACATAAGTTAAAAGATGCACTCGCAAGGTAGTAGGCACGCTCCGTCGTGCCGTAACCCATAGGGCAATTATGGCAACCACAAAATTAGAAACCCGACGAATGGGACGTACTGAGATGCGTCCGAACGCGCTGGCTCTCGGCGCGGCGTGGATGTGGCAGAAACCGGATACTGAAGTTATTGGTGCAATCCGTCGCGGCGTCGAACTTGGTATCAACTATATTGACACGTATCCGGGGCACGCGGAACATCTTTGGGGCGAAGCACTCTCCGATGGATTGAGGGAAAAGGTCTATTTGCAAGCGAAAGTAGGCACACACCCGGACCGACGGAAAGATTTCTCCGCAGATGGAACACGCTGGAGTGTCACAAACAGCCTCAAAAGCCTTCGCACGGATGTCCTTGATTCTGTTCTCATCCATGATCCAATCGACATGGAGAGCGTGCTGGCACCCGGACAGGCATTGGATACGTTGTTAGAGATGAAATCGGAAGGTTATATTCGACATATCGGTGCCGGTGTCCGTTCCCATGAATTCCACAAAGAGCTTATCGAGACGGGGCATGTTGACATTATCCTTACCTTCTTAGACTATACGTTGCTATCTCAATCTGCATCTGAGACAACCTTACCGCTGGCACGCGAACACGATGTCGGTATCATCCTCGCGAGTCCATTAGGCATGGGAAGTCTGACCGGCGCAGAACCCAACGTTGAAGAGGAACGCCGCCGTAATCCTAATGCTGAGCCGAAAGCATACTCGATGTGGAAATGGTGTCAGGAACGTAATGTTAACATCCGTCATCTGGCGATGCAGTTTTGTCTCGCTGCCCCAGTGGATGGCATTGTGATGTTCGGTCCCGCGGATAAGGCACAGGTGGAAGACGGATATGAAGCGGCGACAGCTGACATCTCGGAAGGCATTTGGGAGGCATTCGAGGCGGAATTCGGTATCAAGCGCGGTATGTAAGTGATTATCTCATGCTTTTTGCGACACCATACTTGCGAGGATGCCGAGAATTTTATCACATCGTTCAAGCATGTAAGTAGACATGTCAATATGGAGGCACTTGCCCTCCAATTTGAGAAAAAGCCAATTGACTCCCGTCGTGGTGGCACCATAAACACACGGAATATCGTTCCCTTTTTCGGCATTAAAGCGTTGCGCAGCGATCATCTCCGCTACACACTGCCCGAGACCTGTTATGAGATCATCCTTCTTCGCTTCAACGAGGATAATGACAGGTGCCTCCAAATAATACTGGTTTGGGGACAGACTCACCAAAAAATCACACACCCCTGTTAAATCGTTTTCGGTATCAACATTGAAATCAATGCCCGAAAAGAGGCTGATGCGGTGCTCAAAATGCTCTCGGAGTTCGACAAGGAGGTCTGCAACAATCATCTCCGACTTCGCCTTCTCAGTGCCTATAGCGACAGCTAATGGGACCTTTTTCGCCAACGCGTTCGTAAGCTCCGCGCTCGGTTCGATCGGCTCTGTTTCGGAAAAGATACCTACAGCCTGAATCGCTTCCAGTTGAAATGCTTTTTGGACTGCTTCTAAAGTGAAATTGCTGTAAGCCATGTGTGAGAACCCTCCATTCCTTAAATTCAGAAGATCCTTACGCCTTTACCCCATTTGCTAAATCTGATGCGAATTGCTTCACTGCAGCAAGCAATTTGGCTTCGTTGCCCATGTGATCTTCAACAACATTGACAATGGCACTCCCAACAATCACACCGTCCGCGATCTGCGCGACCTGCGTTGCCTGCTCCAGTGTTGATATACCGAAACCGACGCTAACCGGTTTATCCGTGTGTTTTCGCAGTTCTGCAATCATGGGCGCGATTTCGTCCGACAACATCGCCCGTGCTCCCGTTACACCTGTTACTGAGACACAATAGATAAATCCAGTGCTGACCGAGGCAATCAATTGCATCCGTTCCGGCGGACTTGTCGGTGCAGCGAGAAAGATCGTGGCGAGGTTATAGTTCGGTGCGACTTCAAGGAGCGATTGTGCTTGTTCCGGCGGCAGGTCGGGGACGATAACACCGTCAACGCCTACGTCTTGTGCCGCCTTACAAAATGTGTCCTCTCCCATCCGAAAAATAGGATTATAGTAGGTCATAAGCGCAATCGGGATGTCCGTCTGTGTGCGGAGGTTTCTCACTATTTCCAAAATCTGTTGAAGTGAAATGTGATGCCTGAGCGCACGTTCACTTGCGCGTTGGACGGTGGGACCGTCTGCAATTGGATCAGAAAAAGGAACGCCGAGTTCGATGAGGTCTGCGCCTGCTTCCTCAAGTGTAAGAAGAATTTTAGAGGTAAGCTCAGGTGTTGGATCTCCGGCACAGAGATACGGCATAAATGCCTTGGCACCTTGGGCTCGGAGTTCTTGAAATTTTTTATCAATTCGATTCATGGGTATAATTGCGTTCCGGCTTTCTATTAGTATGTTTTCTCAATTGTACCTTGCATGAATGGAATTGTCAAGAAAAGTTTGCCATACGCGAAGCAGTCAAAATCTGCTGGCATTTGCGTGAGTCGGCTTCTGTCCAATTTGAGTGTTTGATTGTTGATTTCTCCCTTCTGTTGCAAGCGCAGTTTGAGTCCGAGGCTTTCTAACTAAAGCAACCAAACTTGGGCAATGTCAAATTGAATTCACCAGGTCGGTGTGTAAAAGGCTAGGTCCAGCGGTCTAACGCTTCATTAATGCGCTCATAAATCCATTCGTCAATCAGTTTACCCGCTGGCATACCGCGTTCGTCAGCAAGTTTTATCAAAACCTCTGTGTCTTCAGGTGTTAGCCAAACAGAGACTTTGAATTCATCGCCCTGTTTCAAGAGCATTCCCTCTCGTTGCTGCATCTCTTGAGCTGCGAGATATTCACGGTCATCGTAGACATCCTCGTATTCTTCAACTTCGGGAGCTATGATGTGTTTAAGCATTATCGGTTCCTCTCTGTTTCATCTTGAGGTGATGAGGGGCTCTGTTGTGCAACAGGAATGACATAACTGCGTATCGTTAACCCTTCCACTGTCTCTGTCTCTATCCGCGGCTCTGGGACATCACGGTGGTCGAAAACGACGTAGTAGCCTTCGAGTGCCTTCTCCAACTTGAGATACGCAGCGAGTTGCTGCTTACCTGCCTGATAACGATGCTCGCCTCTCCAAATCTTGGTCTCAACGATGTATTTTCGTTGATCGTGAATGATGCAGATGTCTATTCTACCGCGTCCCGTTTGCACTTCAAGGAACATGCTACCCCCTACTGTTTGGACAAACTGATCAATATAGGTGAGCAGGAGATGTCGTCCGACAGACTCTTGTGGGGTTTGGGGCACTTGCAGAATCCGAAAACCTGCACGCGCGATGAAGTCGCAAAAATTATCAAGTAACGACTGCATGTCAATCTGTCCGGTATCTGTGAGGTAAGTCTGGAAGCCTGTGATGTTGTCTTCAGGGAAGTATACCTCTTCTAGTCCGTTCACTGTTGGTTTAAATGCTTGCAAGATAGCATATAGGTAAATTGGGTTAGCAATATCACACATATTATCTGTGCCTTTGGAAATAACCCCGTAAGTGGCAAGTGCCTCAATGAGCTGGTCGTGCGGGTTAAAGGGTAATCCATCCTCGTATGCTGTAATTCTCATAAGGATTTTTTCAAAGCGTGGATCTTTACGAATGTTGGTTGTCAGATGCACAATGTTGGTGTTTTGGCTGTAGAGGAGCTGCGTATGAGCAGTTGTAAAATGTGCCATCGTAATCGTCTCAGTTTTCGGGATGTCAAGTTCCTCTGTGAGAATCTGTGCCAATCGGTTGACGAGTACGGGTTGGCCTGCAGTCTGCTTGTGAAGAGATATAATAACTTCAGGCGCGAAGGCTTGGTGTGTTTCCGTTGTATATTGTCCAAGGAGCTCTTGCACCTCTTCAAGTGTGAAATTTGGCAAGTCAAACTCATCTTGGATGTTGAATGGGGAGATGGAGCGATCATAGTTGAGTTGGGTAATACTCTTGACACCAATGATACTAACACTGTGGGGGCACCGGGGTTTACCAGCAATGTAGATATGACGGAGGGTGTGAAGAAAATCGCTCAGAACTGCTTGGGGAATACCATCAAACTCGTCGATGACAATAACAACCTTCTGTTCTCCATATTCAGCGTTCAGAAAACTTGCAAATTCCCTAAAGAATTCCAACATTGAAAGATGATCGGTGAGCGTTGTGTTTGACAAAAATTGCGTCAAAGGTTCGGAAGGTGTAGCCCCGCGCTTTTGATAGACCTGCTCAATGCCCTGGCGCATCTGCTGGTAGAGATGCCCGTAGAAAGCAGAAGAAGAGAGATTTTTATACACATCAAAATTCAGCGGGATTGGAAAGTAGGTTCGGACTTCTGTTATGAGTTTATCGAAGGCCTGCTGGAAAAAGGTAGTTTTACCCGTTTGACGCGGCGCAAAAATAACGATATATCGCCCCTCTTTGATACGGTTGATGAAATCGTTAATTTTCTCTGCGCGTCGAACGAAGTAATTTTCCGATGGATGCACAGGACCTTGGGTGCCAAAACGTTTCATTTTCCCCTCCCTCAGCAATGTATTCTCTTATATTTTTCTTTTCGCTTTTATGCTAAAGGATACCATCAAAACTTGCCGCATGTCAAGTCGATTTCGCTGATTTTAGAGCGGATAGATTTATGTGATAGCACCCACTACCTAAAGGTAGGGGCTTCGGCTTCGTAGACAATAGCGGTTTTTCCGAAGAACAACCGTCTTATGCTGTCTCCACCCGCGGGCGTTTCCCTGAAACTCTGAAGCGAGTCTCAGGCACATCACTAAATAGTGGCTATCCCTGCCCGCAAAATGTTTATCGCAGCGTTGATGTCCCTGTCGTGGTGTGAACCACATGCCGGACAGGTCCACTGCCTATCAGAGAGCGTAAGGGTTTCATTGTGAAAACCACACTTACTACACGGTTTTGTCGTCGCAGTCCACTGACCGACTTGAAGGAACTGACGCTTATGTTTTTGACACTTATACTTCAATATCTCAACAAACTGGTAAAACGCAAGGTCGGAGATCTTACGTCCCCACAAGCGTTTCATACCCTCAAGGTTCAACGTTTCAAGGACTATCGTATCAAAGCGTTTACAAAATTTACTGGCGAGTTGCCAATGAAAATCCTTACGTTGATTAGATACTTTCCGATAGAGACGTGCCAGTTGACGAACAGTACGCCACCAGCCGTGAGAACCTCTAACTTTACGAGAAAGTGCTTTGTTGAGAGACCGAAGTTTCTTCAAGGAGTGCTTCAAAGGGTGTGGGTGTTGTATTTTCTCACCCGTGCTCAGCGTCAAGTATGCGTCTTTCATGCCGAAGTCTGCCCCAACTCTCTGACCTGTTGCTGACAGTTCTTTGGTATCTGTATGATCTGTTACTATACAAATCCAATAGCCACCGCAATTATCACGTTTGAGGGTGATACGTGCGATAGTTCCGTGGAACTCACGGTGTTTATGAAATGTGAACGGAATACGCCTAAAAGACCAAATCTGTTTTCTGGCATTCCACTCACGAAAGGTTATCGTCATACGATTATCGTTTAACGCATACCCCGCTTGTGTAAAGGTAATAGACTTGAACTTACGTCTCGGCTTACGTCTTGGTTTACCGCCTAACTTCTTGAAAAAGCGGACGTAGGCTTCGTCAATACGTCTCAGTTCTTCTTGAATCGCTTGACTCGGCAAACAATACCAATGTGGATGTGTCGTTTTCTTGAGTTCTTTGACGTGTGCGGACATAGCATGATAGTCCGCATACGGCAACCCGTCTTTGTATCTTTGGTCTTGCCACCTATGAAAGTAATCATGCACTTGCCACATATCGTCAAGTAAGTTGCCAATGCGGATCGTATTCGATTGTTTACCAAGCGGGTAGTTATAGGTTTTCATGAGGTATCAGTTATCAGTTCGTTTAACCCCTATTCAGTGGGTAGGCAGACACGTAACCTTGCGATTACGCTGAATATGTCTGCCAAACTGATACTATCAATTATACCACATTTTTAGGTCAATGTCAAATCTTTTTGATACAACAAACCCATACGCCGTCTACATCCCCAAGCTAAAGCATGGGGTCTTGACGGAAGATAGATAAAGCGGGTGAGGCACAGAGACCTCACCCGATAGCGGTTAGATTACGCCTTACGGAAGACGAACTCACCATCTTCAAAATCAACGGCGATTGCCTCACCATCGTGAAAAGTACCTTCCAGCATCTGAATCGCCAACGGATTGAGAATATCCCGCTGGAGTGTTCGCCGGAGCGGACGCGCACCATACACCGCATCAAATCCACGTTCCACTAATTCCTCTTTCGCAGATTCAGAGAGCGTCAGGGTCATCTCCCTTTCAGCGAAGCGGTGACTGAGTTGCGTAAGTTCCAGCGTGACAATCCGTTTCAACTCCTCGACACCGAGTCGGTCAAAAATAATCAGGTCGTCAATACGGTTCAGGAATTCGGGCGGGAAATGCGCCTGGACGGTTTCCATCACTTTCCGACGAATCTCTTTTGTGTCCAATAGTGCGTCGCTAATCCACTGGCTCCCGATATTGGAGGTCATGATGACAACTGCGTTTTTGAAATCGACGGTGCGTCCTTGTCCGTCCGTCATTCTGCCATCATCAAGCATCTGGAGCAAGACATTGAACACCTCTGGATGTGCTTTCTCAACTTCATCAAGCAGGATGACGCAGTAAGGATGTCGTCGGACGGCTTCCGTGAGTTGTCCGCCTTCATCGTAGCCGACGTATCCCGGTGGCGCACCGATCAATCGTGAGACGGTGTGTTTCTCCATGTACTCGCTCATATCAATACGCGCCATGGCGTTCGCATCGTCGAACATAAATTCAGCGAGGGATTTGGCGAGATGCGTCTTACCGACGCCGGTCGGTCCCATGAAGAGGAAAGAACCGAGCGGTCGATCGGGATCGCCGAGACCGACGCGCGCGCGGCGAATCGCGTTGGAGACAGCACTGACCGCCTCATCTTGTCCAATGACCTGTTCGCGCAAGCGTTCCTCCATGTTGAGGAGTTTTTGTGTCTCGCCTTCCATGAGTCGAGAAACAGGGATACCGGTCCATTTCGCTACAATTTCAGCGATGTCTTCTGCACTTACGCGTTCCTTCAACATCTGCGTGCCTTCTGCGTCTGTTTCCAAAGTGTCTCGGACTGCCTTGAGTTGTGCTTCCAATTCCGGTATCTTACCGTACTCAATCTCTGATGCTCTGCCGAGGCTACCTGCACGTTTGGCTTGCTCCGACGCAATACGGAGTGCTTCAATCTGTTCCATTAACTCGCCAATCTGTGTCAGATTCGCTTTTTCGTTCTGCCACGCGGCTTTGAGCGCGTTTCCCCTCTCTTTAAGTTCAGCAAGCTCGGCTGTTAGTTTTTCAAGACGTTGTTGTGAGGCACCGTCGTCCTCTTTCTCCAACGCTTGTTGCTCAATTTGGAGTTGAATAATCCGGCGTTCCACCTCATCAATCTCCTCTGGCACACTATCGATCTCAATGCGCAACCTCGACGCGGCTTCATCCACCAAATCCACGGCTTTATCCGGTAGAAACCGTTCAGAGATATAACGTTTCGAGAGAGTAGCTGCCGCGACGATAGCACTATCTTGGATTTGTACGCCGTGATGTGTCTCATAGCGTTCCTTCAGACCCCGAAGAATGGCAATCGTGTCTTCAACCGACGGCTCTTCAACCTGTACAGGTTGGAACCGGCGTTCCAAGGCGGCATCCTTCTCAATGTGTTTACGGTACTCATCGAGAGTGGTCGCACCTATGCACCGGAGTTCACCGCGTGCCAGTGCGGGTTTGAGCATGTTTGAAGCGTCCACCGCACCTTCCGCCGCACCCGCACCGACGATGGTATGGAGTTCATCAATAAAGAGCACTACCTGTCCTTCCGCCTGTTCCACATCCGCAAGGACAGCTTTCAACCGATCTTCAAATTCACCTCGGTACTTACTCCCAGCGATGAGTGCCCCTAAATCGAGGGCGATGAGCCGTTTATCGCGGAGGCTTTCTGGAACATCACCATCAGCAATCCGTTGTGCTAACCCCTCTACGATCGCCGTTTTCCCGACACCCGGTTCACCGATCAAGACGGGGTTATTTTTCCGTCTGCGGGAGAGCACTTGCATCACACGGCGGATTTCATCGTCCCGTCCGATAACTGGATCGAGTTTACCTGAGATTGCCTCTTGCGTGAGTTCTCTGCCAAACCGAGTGAGTGCCTGATATTTGTCCTCCGGGTTCTGGTCGGTTACCCGCTGTGTCCCTCGGATATCGACGAGTGCCTTGAGAATCTTGTCCTTTGTTACACCCGCTTCACGAAGGATTTTACCCACTTCGCTCTGTTTCGTCTCTGCACACGCCACCAAGAGATGCTCTGTACTGACGTATGCGTCTTTGAGTGCTGTTGCCTCTTTGAAACCAGTATCCAGAACGGATTGTAGAGCAGGGGCAATACGCATTTCAGCCGCTGTGCCTTGGACTTTCGGTGCTTTTTGAACAGCGGTTTCAATCGCTGACGTAATCCCTGCAGTATCAACACCCAATTTCTGAAGAATCGGTGTGACGATTCCATCCGTCTGCCTGATGAGAGTCAACATCAGATGTTCAACCCCAAGCTCAGGACTTTGGGCATCTGTCGCTAAATTTTGTGCTGTTTCGAGTGCTTCTTGTGCTTTAATTGTAAATCTATCAAATCTCATGACTGACCTCCGTTATTGTATTTATTTTCTTTTCATCGCGTTCAAGTTTGTTCTGTTGTATAATGTAGCAAGTGTATAATGTAGCAAGATCTATGCCATTGCTGTTTCTATATAGGGCTCACGCAGTTTACCTATTTTCGTGTAATCTTTGGTTCGTAGTAGCGCAATTCATTGCGCTTTCGCCGGTAATACCTTCTCAAAATGGGAAACATGGGCTCCGATTTGTTCTGTTGTATAATGTAGCAAGATCTATGCCATTGCTGTTTCTATATAGGGCTCACGCAGTTTACCTATTTTCGTGTAATCTTTGGTTCGTGGTAGCGCAATTCATTGCGCTTTCGCCGGTAATACCTTCTCAAGATGGGAAACATGGGCTCCGATTTGCGTAAGTCCTGTCTATACTGAGATTTGACAGAATCGTGAATAGGGGACAATCCTGTGCCACTTTGACATCCGATGCGCAAATCTGGCAGGAACAATCGGTTGTGGCACGCCAATTTAACACTTGATTTTTCATTTAGCTGGTAGGGGTTCGGTCACCACAAGTTCTTGGTTCACCCCGAGGTTTTCCAGTATCTGCACAACACCACTTTGCCAGCGGATCTGAAGTCTATCTACAACAGTCCGCTCCCCAAGCCCAAAGGTCAATCTCGGATCGTTGCTACTGAGATAACTGTATCCTCGGTGGACTTCACGCGTTTCGGATTCGGTGCCGACCGTCAATGTAACGCGTGCCCCGATGCCATCACGATTGCTTCGGGTGCCGATCAGTTTGAGACGCAGATAGTTGTTGGAAGTGTGGTTCTCATTTCGGAGGAGTGTCACTTTGTCGTTCAGCTGAGTGATAAGAAGGTCTGTATCGCCATCGTTGTCATAATCGCCGAAAACGGTCCCACGACTCACAGCGTGTTGACCTTCAAGTCGCACATCGACAAATGTGCTATCGCCATGATTTCGGAAAAGTTGATTCGGTTGCTTATATGAGAGGACATCTGTGGCGCGTTCAACATTTGGAAAGATATGACCGTTCGCGACAAAAATATCGAGGTAGCCATCGTTATCAGGGTCGAAGAATCCAGTGCCGAACCCTAAAAAGAGGTAACTCTCTTCACCGAGTCGCGCTTTATAACTGACATCGGTGAAAGTTCCGTCTCCATTATTCCGATACAGGGTGTTTGTCTCGTAGGAAAAATTGGTGACGAAGATATCCAGAAAACCATCACCGTTGTAATCCCCCGCGTCAACACCCATACCGGCTTGGGCTACACCATCCGCGCTGTAGGCACAACCTGTAAGGATAGCGATTTCAGCGAATGTCCCATCGCCTTTGTTATAGAAGAGATAATTGGGCGTGTCGTCGTTGGCGACGTAAATATCTGGATTGCCATCAGCATCAAAGTCTGCAGCGACAACGCCTAATCCCTTGCCAAGAAACATTCCACCCGGATCCCGAATATTGGCAGTCTCAGTTGCATCAGTAAAGGTGCCATTGCCGTTGTTTCGGTAGAGTCTATCGGATGCACCTTCAAAGTGTTTTGGGTGGCAGTACCCGCCAACTTTCTCGGTTGTACTGAACGCCGGCTTTTCAAAACAGGTGGGAATGGCAGCGTCTAACCTATAGTTGACGTAGTTAACGACGTAGAGATCGAGATAACCATCGCTGTCGTAATCGAAAAAAGTCGCGCTGCTACTCCAGTGGGAATCGCCTACACCTGCTTGAACCGTAACGTCGGTGAATGTCCCATCGCCGTTGTTACGATAGAGCCGGTTCGCGCCGAAATTGGTTACATAAAGATCCACGTAACCATCATTGTCATAATCTCCACAGGCGACACCATGTCCATAACTACCTTGATTGTCAGCTTTAGCAGATTCAGTAACATCTGTGAAGGTACCATCACCGTTATTTCGGAAGAGTACACTTGGCGCGGCACTATTGACGAGGTAAAGATCGAGGTTACCATCGTTATCATAATCGAGGAATGCCCCGCCAGCACCGAGGGTCTCAGGTAAGTGGAAATCACCTGTCGCACCGTTGGCATGCGTAAAGCGGATACCGGCTATATCAGTAACATCTGTGAAATGGATAGTGGGTTCTATTGATAGGATAGGAAACGAAATGAGGAAAAAAAAGAGGGTGAGATGGGTTATAATTGCAGTTCGTTGACTACGTTCTAAAGAGGCGAGGTTAGAAACCTCGCCAGCATCAGTAGTAGAGCAGTCGTGAAATCTATCATGTTCTAAAGTGGCATTAAACGCGGGGACATTCATTTTTTAATTTTCCCTTGCGGTTAAACGACGCGGATTCGGACTTTAGAGTTCTTTTTTTAAGAGTTGAAGAAACACCCCACAGAATGCCACACGCGCATTCTGTGTTGATTCGCAAAAACCTCGCCATTTCGTTACGGGCTTGGTTTTCGCGTTTAATTTTGCCTTTCATCCGAGGTTCGATACATCTCCGAGATGATTTCAAGCATGTCGGGTGCTTTGGCGAGATAGCGCACCTTTGCTTCTTCTTTAATTTCGTTCGGGATACCGTGTAGTGCTTCTGCGATACCACCCGCAATCGAACCGAGAGTGTCCGAATCGCCACCGAGAGAGACGGCGTTACGCACCGCATCTTCATAACTCTCTGATTCCAAAGCACACGTGACCGCCTGTGGGACTGTGCCTTGGCACGTCATATCGAAAGCGTAAGCAGGACGGATGTCGTCCACCGTCTTGGTCAGATCGTATCCGTATTCGGCAGTGATAACCTCACGGATACTTGTGGGATTTTCATCTCGAAAAGCGAGATAGATGGCGTGGGTTGTCGCCCGAGCACCTTTTATACCTTCAGGATGGTCGTGACTGATAACGGTCACTTTGTCAGCCGCGACGAGTGCCGCCTCCAAATCATCTCGGTTCAGAAACGCCGCGGGTGAAACGCGCATCGCCGCACCGTTACGGAAAGTGCAGTTCGGTGCATCCGTCTCAGCGTAAATCCAGTTTTTAAAAATTTGGCTAAAACCGCATTTTGGGTACCGTTTCCCCCACTTCCGCATCGTTTCCGCTGGCGAGAGATCGTGTAAAAGAGCATCAGCGACAGCAGTCGTGCAGACTGAATCATCTGTGAAACGACAGTCTTCACCGAAAAAAGGGAAATCTTTGGTTTTAATCCGACGATCCTTGGGTTCGTAGATTGATCCAACAATGTCTCCAATAATTGCACCCAGCATATTCTGCCCCCTTAAAAAATACTGTAGGGCTGAGATACAGAGACCTCGCCCTACAGGAAAACACAATTAACTGTCAGGAGGATTTTTACCCAAAAAATCCTTCTGATTCTCCGTCAGCATAAGAAGCGATGTTTAGCAAAGCCTCTTTACTGACAACTGACAACCGACTGCCGATAACTATTATTGCAGTGTGCGTTGTGCCTTGATTGCCGCCCATGTGGTGGTAAATTTGTCTTGCGGTTCAACGCTCGTGACGCCACCAGCATACTCAGCGAAATCGGATTCATCAAAAGCAGAGCCATAAACGATAACCTCGTCTATAATACCACCGAAATAGTGGATATCTGTACCTTCGCCATCTTCATCGTGGAAAACGGCATTGGCGTTGACATGTCCGATACCGATGTCGTCGCCGTGACCATAAAGTGCGCCGCCTTCTTCACTCGCGACGAGTTCACCATTAACCCACATTTCGAATTTATCCGCTTCGACTTCGTCCTTGGCATCTCGGATAACCAAGGCAACATGGTACCAAACTCCGGACTCTACCGCGACAGAGGGCCAAGCACCGTCCCAATTGTATTCGGCTCGGTTCCAGCCAGCCACATAAAGCTGCCCCTCAAAGACGTTGATGACGAGACCTCTCGTCCGACCGCCTTCCTCGTAAATCGTCTGCTTCTGTTCTGTGACACCCACATCTGTGCAGTTAAAGTAGCAGGCAATCGTCCGGTCAGTATAGAAGTCGGGTTGTGCTAAGGTATTAATACCGACAGAATCAGGGAGCTTAACGCCATCATCTTCACCGTCAAAAAGCAGTGCTTTGCCAACAATGCCATCAACGACCTCAGGATCTCCGACAATTGTTCCGTCCAAGCCCTTTCCGGAGGTATCTGCGGCATCTCCATCGTCAAAATTCCAAACTCCCTCAGCAGTCGCCTCGTCTCGCGCAGCGTAAGTCGCTACAGCGATAAGCATGAGTAAAACACTCAATACAGAAAAAAAGCGATATTTCGCCATTGTGGCAAATCTCCTTTATAGATTGTTATTATTGAATCTCAATTTGAAACTTGAGACTACTTTTCAGTACGTTGTGCTTTCAGGTTTGCCCAAGTCGTTGTGAATTTGCCTTGCGGCTCGACGCTCAAAGGTGCCGCGAGTTCTACAAAATCTCCTTCATCAAAAGCGGAACCGTAGACAAGAACCTCATCGATTAAACCACCAAACCAATCAAGATCGCTTCCACCGCCACCGCCATCATGGTAGACGGTGTTCTGATTGAGATGACCGATACCAATATCGTCGCCGTGTGCGTGAAGTTGTCCACCCTTTTCTTGGGCAATACGTTTGCCATCGAGCCACATCTCAAACTTTTTGCTCTCAACCTTATCCCTTGCGTCGCGAATAACCAAACCGACGTGGTACCACCGCTTTGACTTAATGTCCGCCGAGGGCCAGGCACCGTTCCAGTTGTATTCAGCGCGATTCCAGCCGGCGGCGTAGACTTTATCGTCATGCACATAAAGTACTAAACCGCGTGTAGCACCACCTTCTTCGTAGATCACCTGCTTCCGGTCTTTAACACTGACATCGTCGCAATTAAATAACGCCGCAACCGTTCTGTTCGTATACGGACCTCCAGTGTTGATATCAGCAGAATCCGGGAGTTTTATACCATCGCTTTTGCCGTTGAACTTCAATGCTTTTCCGGCGATGCCATCAACGGCTTCCGGTTTTCCAGCGAAATTGCCATCGAGTCCTTTCTTCGAGGTATCATTGGCACTCCCGTCGTTGAAAGTCCAGTTCGCAGCGACAGTCGCTTCATCTCGCTGCGCGTTCGCTGGTGGGATAAGTAACAGAACACCGAATAGTAGAACAATGCAAAATGTAGAAACAAACACTCGAATCATTTTTATCCCCCCTAAATGTTCTCTCTTTTTTTGTTTTTGGAAGTTAAGATTTTGAGACAAAGGTACCATGTCTCAGAGTTCTAACGGGTCATACGCTTTCAATTATTATTAAAAAATTTCAAAATTTTGTCAAATAAAAAGCGCAAAATAACGATAAAAAGGGTTGACTGATCCGCGTATCTTAAGGTATATTGTATTAAAAAGGAGATAGGATGATGAAGAAAAAAATAGGTCCTGCTCCGACACTCGGAGCCCCGTGCTACACAAGAATCTCGCGCACGCCAACAGGCAGAGGCTGAACTCGCAAAACTCCGAGCAGTGTTTGAACGCCTACAAACCCTCGACTAAGCAAGTGCCAATAGCATACGACTTACCCAGCATTCACGAAATGTGCTAACAACAGAAAAGGAGATAACCTGCATGCAATTATCTAAAACACAACACATTTTCGTTTGTACACTCATGCTTTGCGCGGTTCTTTTTCTAACACCGCTTTCAACCTCAGCACAAACGGTTAACATTCCTGACACGAACCTGCGTGCCGCAATTGCGGAAGCACTCGGTAAAGCACCCAATGCCCGGATTACAGCCGATGAGATGGCAACATTGCGGGAACTTAACGCTCTGAGCATGGACATTCGGAATTTGGCAGGTCTTGAAGCCGCAGTGAATCTGGAGGGCTTAGGGATTAACAACAATATAATATCTGACATATCGCCGCTCACAGGGTTGATAAAACTGCGTGACATAGGGTTGGAGGAGAACGCGATCGCCGATCTCTCACCCCTTTCAGGATTGATCAACGTTGTGCATCTGCATCTTGCACATAATGTGATAACCGATCTCTCACCCCTTTCAGGATTAATCAACTTGAGAGGCATAGGACTCCATCATAACGCCATATCCGATTTATCGCCCCTCGCAGGATTGGTGAAACTGGAATGGATAGGGATGAGCGATAATCCGCTGGCGAACTTGGCACCTCTTTCAGGATTAACGAACTTGCGTAATTTTCACGGGTGGGGCACGCCTGTCGTGAACCTTGGGGCCATAGCGAAATTGCCGAAACTCAGAGAGATCAACGTTTGCGGAGGCGAGATATCCGACCTGTCACCCTTAGCCGATGCCAAGGGTTTAAAAGAACTTTACCTCCCCGGTAACGAGGTTTCCGACTTGTCGCCCTTGAAAGGGTTAACAAACTTGACACGCCTGAGTTTTGAACACAATCAGATATCGGATCTATCCGCGCTTGAAGGGCTAAACAATTTGACATGGGTAGACCTCCGGGACAATAGAGTATCAGACGTATCTCCCCTCGCAACATTGGATAATTTAACGTGGCTTGATCTGAGCCAAAACGCCGCAATAACGGATGTCTCCGCGCTGGCTCCCCTACCGAACCTGACCTGGATGGGACTCGCCGAGAACACAGGCATCGACGCCTCTCAGTTGGAGCGGTTTTCCGCGAAAACATCTATTTTACACTCAGATTTCGTTAACTCCGCATTCCCAGAAGCCGGTCCAAAGATCGTGGGTCCCTGGTTATGGGTAATCGTGCCCGGGGCAGGTGTTTCTAACACAGATCTACTGGAAAGAGCCAGCAAAGGGGCAGCGACAGAGGTGAAGGTCGCTACCTTCGGGGCAGCTGATGGGAAACCGGTCGGAAAAAGCAAGTGGACGGCTCACAATCTTGCTCCTGTCGGCGGGGATAACATCAACCAAATGACAGATGCCCTCGGCTGGGGAAGTGGTTCGGAGGTATATGACCACGTCGTTTACGGTTCTGCTACGTTGAATTCTCCACGGAAACAGGAAACAACAATGCTCGTCGGCAGCGATGATGGTGTCAAGGTCTGGCTCAACGGTGAAGTCGTCCACTACAATCCCACCACTCGGGGTGCCGGTGATTACCAAGATGCGTTCCCTGTCACGTTGAAGCAAGGCACAAACGTGTTATTAGTTGCCGTTGACAACCGGGGACATGGTGGTTTTAGCGGTTTCTTTGGGTTCGCGAAGGACACCGACTATACAGTGAACCCGATCGGAAAGAAATTTACCGTAAAAATTCCGGCGTGGGATGTCAACAGAGATGGAAGGACAGACATCCTGGACCTCATCATAGTCGGGCAGGACTTCGGAAAAGCCAGGTCCACCAATGCACGAACGGATGTAAATAAGGATGGGAAGCGCAATATCTCGGACCTCGTCCTCGTCGCGCGACACCTCGGCGAACTCAGCGGCGTTTCGGCTGCGCCTTCCGCCCTTGCACTGGGACATCTGAAATTAGAGCCCGCGGTTCTACGAACATGGATAGCACAAGCACAACTTGAAAACGACGGCTCGCTCGCTTTCCAACAAGGCATCGCGAACCTCCAGCAACTTTTAGCATTATCGACCCCGGAAAGCACTCTATTGCTGGCGAACTATCCCAATCCGTTCAATCCAGAGACGTGGCTCCCGTATCAACTGTCCGAACCCGCTGAAGTCACTCTGCACATCTATACAGTCAGTGGAGTGTTGGTTCGGAGGTTAGATTTAGGACATCAATCTGCGGGTATGTATCAAGACAAAAGTCGTGCCGCATATTGGGACGGCAAGAACGTTTTCGGTGAACCGGTCGCAAGTGGCTTGTATTTCTATACGCTCACGGCAGGCGATTTCACGGCGACCCGCAAAATGTTGATAAGGAAGTAGGAAGGAAATTATTTATGAAAATCCACAAATATTTCTCATTAATATTCTTAACGATCATTGTGCTTGGGAGTCGCACTGCGGGAGCGCAACAGAATACCGCGCAGCAGGCGTATGCGATCTTTCAAAACAGTTGTCTCGGCTGCCACGGCGAGCATGGTCCCTTCAGAGAATCCCTCACTATCGACACCGCCGCCGGACTGGTTCAGTCAGGTGCCGTTGTCCCGGGCGCACCCATCGTCTCTGAACTCTATACCCGACTCCTTGAAGAAGATACCGCAAAACGGATGCCCCTGAATCAACCGAAGCTTTCTGTAGGAGCGATCCTGGCTATCGGGAACTGGATTCAAGCAGGTGCCCCGAGTTGGGAGGTCCAACACGATGTCTCTTTCATCACGACCGATGCCATGCTCACTGCCATCGAGAACCATTTGAAAACACTGGATGCCTTTGACCGTCCCTCCGCCCGGTATTTCACGACCACGCATCTCTATAACACCGGTGCGGGACCTGAGGCACTGCGTGCTGCGGAAGTGGCACTCTCGAAGTTAGTCAACAGTCTCTCGTGGGGGTTCACGATTATTAAGCCGGCACCGATTGATCCCCGACGGACGATCTTCTACATTGATCTCCGGGATTATGAATGGGATCTCCGAGATGCCTGGACACAGATTGAAGCCGCCTATCCGTATCGGATTGACTTCGATGCGACGACCCACGCGAGCCTGCATCGAAAACTCGCGGCACTTCAGCAAGGAACGGCGTCTGAAGTGCCGTTTGTGCAAGCGGATTGGTTTCTGGCGACGGCATCGCTACCGCCGTTGTATCACGACATCCTCGGCTTGCCAGAGACAGAGCGAGCGTTGGAGCGGGAACTCGGTATAGATGTGGTTCGGAATCTGCAGCGTGCCCCGGGTATCAGCGTCTGGCGTGCGGGGACGAACGATTCTGGGGTCTCGAATCACAATCGGGTTGTGGAACGTCACACGTTTCGGTATGGCGCGTATTGGAAGAGCCACGATTTTGCGGGGAGTGCGGGGACACAGAATATCTTCACGCACCCGTTATCTTTCGAGCGCGATGGAGGTGAGGTGATCTTCAACTTACCGAACGGTTTACAGGCGTATTATATTGCGGATGGTGAGGGGAATCGGATAGACGTTGCGCCGACGGCGATCGTGTCGAATCCGGCGGCGAAGGAGCCTGCAGTTCGGAACGGTCTGTCGTGTATCGGGTGCCACACGGAGGGGATGAAGACGTTTGAAGATGGTGTGCGTGCGGTGATTCAACAGACGGCGCGTCCGTCTTACGACAAGGACCATGCGTTGCGGTTGTATGTGGAAAAAGCTATGATGGACGGACTTGTGGCTCAAGATACGGCTCGTTACGAGACGGCTCTTGCCAAGACGGGAGGCGTTTCAGGGGGGATTGAACCTGTGCATCTCTTTCATGAGGCGTTTCAGGAACCCCTCACTGCGTCGGACGCTGCGGCATCTATTGGTTTGGAAGAGGCGGTCTTCGTTTCAAAGATACGTCAAGAGCCGAGTTTACAGAACTTAGGGTTGGCGGGTCTATTGAACCGTGGTGGGAATGTGAAGCGTGATGTCTGGGAGTCCAACTTTTCGGAGTTGGTTGCGTGTGTATATGGTGATGAGTGCGTGGCACCGGTAATCGTAACTCCGACGCGGACACCGACCCCTGTTTTTGGGCATCCGGTGCCTGATGTGAACTTGCGCGCAGCGATTGCCGAAAGGTTGGGCAAAACCCCTGCCTCGCTGACGAGGGAGGACATCGCGAGGGTGACGACGCTTGTTGCTGACGAGAGAGGCATCCGGGATCTGCGAGGACTTGAGCATGCGACGCGCTTGGAACGGATAGAATTGCGTCGGAATGCGATATCTGATCTCTCTCCACTTGCAGGTTTGACGCATCTGAATAACATCAAGCTGCGGGGCAACAGAATAACCGACGTATCGCCGCTTGCGAAGTTAATCAATGTGGAGTGGATGGGACTTGAGGAGAACCAAATCACCGATTTATCGCCACTGAAAGGGTTAGTAAAGTTGAACGGGATCGGGATTGCGGGCAATCCTGTCTCCAATGTGTCACCTCTCGCAGGATTACTGAGTTTGGAAGGCATAGATGCTCTGCGCACTGAGGTCTCCAATTTTGATCCTTTAGCAAAGTTACCCAGACTGCAATGGCTTGAGTTTGGGGATAGCGCGTCGATATCGGAACTTCCGTCTTTAAAGGGATTAAAAACACTGAGAAGGTTGGTCATCAGGGATACCCGTATATCAGATGTCTCCGGGTTGGAGGGTTTAGTAAGTTTGACAGAGTTGAATCTTGAACGTAACGTCATATCAGATGTATCCCCTCTCGCAAAGTTAACGCGTTTGAAAAGATTGGAACTTAACGGCAATGTCATATCGGATGTATCGCCGCTTGCGGGATTAACCAACTTGGAACACCTCAACCTTCAGAACAATGCGATATCCGACTTTTCACCTTTGGACGGATTACCCGAAAAGACTATTATCCGAATGGAGGGCAATTCGGGTTCTTTCATAAGAGGCGCGCCGAAAATAGAGGGACCTTGGTTATGGGTGATTGCTCCGACAGGAGGGAGAGGTGGTTCTGGAGCCGCTAGGTCCGGCGTAGATTTTCTGGCACAGATGAGTAACGGCAATGTAACGGAGTTAAAGGTGGCAACTAACGGGGCAATTGAAGGAAATCCAGTGGGCGATACCCAATGGACCCTACACAAACTGTCCCCTACGGGTGGGAATAACCTGAATGATATGGCGAACGAGGCAGGCTTAGGAGCAGGGGACATAAATGATCATGTTGCCTATGGTTCTATCGCCTTGGGTTCTCCGCGAGCGCAGAAAACGAGGATGCTCGTCGGAAGTGATGATGCTGTCAAAGTCTGGCTCAATGGGGAATTGGTTCACAACAACCCTGTGGACCGAGGGGCTGGTGACTTCCAAGACCAATTCTCTGTCACTCTTAAAAAAGGAATAAACACCTTGTTAGTTGCTATTTACGAGAGGGAAGGTGGGTGGAGTGGCTTTTTTGGGTTCGCATCTGGGACTGAATATACAGTGTTATCCCACAATGAGCGATTCTCTTTGTCTACAAATCCAACACAGATTGAGAAGGGCGATACCTTCACCCTCCGCCTCACCACCGCAAACATCACCGATTTAGCGGGATGGCAATCTGATATTGTCTTTGACCCCGCACTCCTCAAAGCAAATACCGTAACCGAAGGGAGTTTCCTGAAGCAGAGCAGCGGACGCACCTTCTTTCAAAAAGGCACGATTAATAACACAAAAGGTAAAATCACCGGTATCAAGGCTGCGCGAACCTCCATAGGTGGTGCCAAAGGCGAAGGCATACTCCTATCCGTGAGATTCGCAGCCATCGCCAACGGACGGGGACGCATCGTGCTACGGGACTTCCGAGCCGGTTCCAGTGCTGGGAAAACAATATCAGCTACACCTCCCGAGACAATGATCGTTGTAGAGAGAAGTGCCCCCACTTTCCCGGCGTGGGATGTCAACGCCGATGGCATCACAAATGCAACGGATGTGCAGTTGGTAACGGGAGCATTGGGACAAAAACCACCGAAGAACCCGCGTCTCGATGTCAATGACGATGGCGTTGTAGATGGAAAAGACCTCGCACTCGTTGCCGAACATCTTGGCGAAAAAGCAGCTCCCGCTGCACCAGTTGTAGGAGGGGTTTTTAACCCCAATACCTCGCCTGAATTGGTTGAACGCGCCCTGGACGTTTTACGCGCATCCGATGACGGTTCGCTTACATTCCAACGGGGCATCGCGAACCTTGAGTTGCTTTTGGCTCTATTCGTTCCAGAGGAAACGGCGTTACTCCACAACTATCCGAATCCGTTCAATCCAGACACATGGATACCGTATCAACTCGCAGAACCCGCGGACGTCACGATCCGTATCTACGCTGCGAATGGTGTCTTAGTTCGGACGTTAGCATTGGGGTATCAACCTGCGGGTATCTATCAGTACCGGAGTCGTGCGATGTATTGGGACGGGAAAAACGCAGTGGGTGAGTCGGTCGCAAGCGGAATCTATTTTTACACACTCACCGCAGGCGATTTCACAGCGACGCGGAAGATGTTGATAAGGAAGTGAAGAATGGCTGTCAGCAATCGGCAGTCGGTAGGGATTTTTGTGGGCGTTGTAATAATTTTGTGAGCTGCAGACCACTATTCTGCTGATGGCTGATTGCTATAAAAGCCGAGAAAAGTGATGTCTCGTAAGCCCCGGAAAAGTCTTCGCCGGCTTTTGAAACGGCTTTTTGCCCAACTGTCGATGTATTTCACGGCATCACGCGGGACGAGTTGCGTGAAACGGCACGGTTTCCCGATGAATAGCGGCGGACCCCATTGAAATAGATGAAGTCCAAAACGGAGTTGTCTTTGCAATGTTTTGGGTATTTGCTGGACGAAAGCGTCAATTACAATAATTGGCATATCCAGGGCAGTATCGGTTGAAACTCCCACCATATATGCGCATACCGATTTCAAGATTTCGTGTTCAACCTCGGTGAAAAAGTAAGTGGCTTTTGGAGTCGTTCTAAACATCAGTTTTTTAATTTACCTTGCGGAGAAACAACGTGTATCTGAACTATCAAGTGTGCTCCTTTACATCCGCACTCCAAATGTAAAGCATTCTCGCTGCGAAGCAAAATTATGCCATTTAAGGCATAATTTCATTACGTGCTAACGTTTTTGATATGATACCGCTGGCGAGGTTTGAAACCTCATCCATTGTCAAGGTCCAAGTAATCATGGGCTTCACTATAAATCAAACCCGTAGCCTGCAACAACGGCGCAGGCGACTCTTGGGGAAGGGACGTTGAAGTCTCAACCTACGTCGTTTACCCGCAAGGTAAAATTAAAACATAAATCTCGTGCTTCTATCACCGGTTCTGCTTCGCACGGACGAATTTCCAATACCTTCAAGACCTCTGATGGAATCTGCTCGAAGAGTTCGTCCCACTCTAAGTCTCCAGTTCCGGGCGGGTGATACGCCTCAAGCCCTTGCAGGTCGTGGAGATTCACACCGACGAGGTGTTCTGCGTACTGCTCGATCCACCTATCTGCCCAGCACACACCGAGTTTTTCCTGCAACGCGGCATGTCCTATGTCGTGCCAATAACGCATCGGACTGCCATAAAATTCCTCAAAAAACAGCCCAACCTCGTCAAAATTCGGGATTTGGTAGTAATGTGGGCGATTCTCAATAGCGATGCAGAGTTCCATCTTCAGAGCGGACTCGTTGAGTTCATCGAGGCTCCGTAACACTGCGTTTTGGTGTTTCGTTTCCTTACGTTTCCGCCACTCTGTAGCTTCGGTCACTTTTTGATCGAAGGCTTCAAACTCGCGCTCCCCATAATTGTATAAGTCTCTCATCAAATAGGACCTGTCGTAGGTGTCAACTTCGCCGAGGTGAAGAACTACAATTGGTGCCTCCAATTCAACAGCGAGTTTCATGGTTTGGACAGTACGACGGACAGCCTCCAGTCGTTCGTCTGTATTGAGACTCGAAAGTGAAATTTTGTCTTGCCCTGCCTCAGTTTGCGATGTTCCGGGGAGGATAGGACAGAAATTGTGGATTGAACAGGGTGGATTTTCGCGGAGATAGGGCTTGAGTTGCTCTACCTGATCCGGTGTAAGATGTCTGCTGAGTTCGAGTGTTTCAAAGCCGAGGTCTTGAAGTTCATCGAACAGTACAGCACCATCCTGTTGTTTCAAAGCGTTCCACATTGTTGAAATTGCTAACATTTTTTATGGCTCTCAGCAATCGGCTATCGGAACCATCGGAAACCTTCGGTTAAGAGGTTGTCGTTTAACAAGACCCTCTTGCTGACTGCCGACGGCTGACTGCCGACGGCAGTATGATTACTTTTCGTCCTTCAATTTTTAGCCTACCCTGCGCGTACCATTTAATCACTTCGGGGTAGAGGTTATGCTCCTCAACCTGAATCCGGTTGTGTAAACTCTCCTCGTCGTCTGTGTCTAAAACGGGGACAGCCGACTGTGCGATAATGGGACCCGAGTCTACGCCTTCATCAACAAAATGAACGGTGACACCCGCAATTTTCACACCGTATGCCAATGTATCAGCGACAGGATGCGCGCCCGGAAATGCTGGTAGAAGCGTTGGATGGACATTGATGATCCGGTTTCGGTACTGTCGTACAAAGGGAGGTTGAAATAACTTCATAAAGCCCGCAAGGACGATTAATTCAACAGCATAGTGTTCGACAAGCCTTGAAATTTCTGCGTCAAAATCGAGGCGACTTTCAAAATCCTTCGTCCTGACGACGTGTGTCGGTATACCAGCACGCTTCGCCCGTGTAAGCGCGTAAACTTTGCGCCGATCGCTGAGGACAACTGCGATGTCGATACCGCTCGTTTCATCTTGATGTAACTGCTCAATCAGGGTTTGTAGGTTGGTGCCACTCCCTGAAACGAGAACTGCGATCTTCAATATTAATCCTTTACCAATATGAATTGTTTGTGGTGTGTCCCTTTGGGATCGGCACCCAGACGCCACCAGTTTGGATTGCTACCTGTTGTTGGAAATCGTCGTAGGTGCCAACAACACTGACGAGTACCTGTTTTTCTTGTAACATCTGGATAGTCGCGAGTGCTGAGTATTCACCCTCTGCGGGTTCATCTGTAATTAAAATGAAATAGGGTTGGGCCTTCGGACGAAGCTTTAGCCGACGGAGTCCCTCCGCTACGGCGTCCAATAACATTTCATCACCTTGACACGGCAGTTCAACGATTTTCCGAACCTGTTTAAGCGTTTGTGGGGGATTGAAAACGTTAACGATGTTTACAGAGGCACGCGATCGGAAACGCACTACCCCCATCTCATAATCTATAAGCGCGTTATCCAAATCGCGAACAAGGATGTCGAGTTGCTTCAAGAAATGCGGAAGTTTATCGTCCATACTTTTGCTACTGTCAACGAACAGGACAATATCGATTGCGGTGTTCCCACTGAGTTGCAGCGCGGCATCTCCGACTTTCGTAACATCTGTCCATTGTGCTTGGCGTAGGAATGCCGCTCTGCTTCGCGGATACGTCGGCACCCTGGAGCGTTGTGCCGTTTGCAGTTGTGGCTCTTCAGGAATGACATGCCATTTGCCACCGGTTTCAGAAGCAAGCCTCTGGTGTTCATTGAGAGGGAGTCCAAGCACATTCACATAGATGCCGAATTCTCGACAGTAAGCAATGGTATCTTCCACCTCTAATCCGTCGCGACTTGTGAGAGGTTCATCGGTAACAAGGATAAAATGTCTTTTAGATGTAGGACGAAATCGGAGTTCTTTGACCGTCTGAACGACAGCATCCAAGGCGTTTTCATCCTGATGCACGTCAATCGCTTGGAGGGTACGTTTGTAGTCAACGAAACTTTTTGTTAACTGAAAAACTCTGATTCTATTCCGGTTTGAATTTGCCCAAAATTCCGTCACACCGAGCGCATAATCTATCTTGGAGGCTTTGTATACATTTACCATCTCGCTCAAGTGCTCTACAACAGATTTGATGTTATCGCGCATACTTCCACTGGCATCAATCACGAAAACCACATCAATTGGACCGCCGTCACTGGTTTCGACAATCTCTTGGGCGAGCGTCTTCATAAGCGTCGAAAATGGAACATGTGGCAGTGCTTTCCGCTTCTCGCTAATTTCTGCTAACTGTGCCGGGGACAGTCCTTCCTCTTCTTCCACTATCTTAAGTGTCGAAATCTCTGGAGCGCGTTGAATTCTTGGTGGACCAGGACGTTTCGCGCCGAAGGTAGTGTCTCCTGCTGGACTTGCGGCTTCCGTTTTCGACAAATTTCCTTTAACATCTTGAAGTGTACGGGTCGCCGTACTGACTTCCCCCCAATTTTTTCTCGACAGATCTAAAGATGTCGATGGATCTTCTGTTTTAACTTCATCTTGCAAACTGCGACCTAAGGCAGGACGTGGCGTTTCAGTGTTCACTATAACAGGGGATGTAAGAGATGGCGGCGACTCCCCAGTACTGACATGCGGCTTTGTGAAATCACGTTCAGAGGCGAGAAAACGCGGCGATACCTTTTTCAGTGGAGCCCTCGGTCGGGAGGTGTTTTCGACTGAAATGATCTCTCCAGCCAAGCCAGTTTTTTCTGATGCTATCGGCTGATTCTGCATCACAACGTAAAACGTTGTGATGAAAAAAAAGACGTGAAATATCAACGAGATGAGCAACGCTCTACGAGTTACAGATTGCATTTTTTTATTGGTTATCGACTATCGGTTTCCGGCGGCTTTCAGTGGACGTTGTAACGGTTGCTGTCATTTTCACCTGCCATTGGGCGTGCTCTGGTTTTCGATTGTTAATCGTTGACGGTTATCTTGCTGACTGCCGACCACTGACTGCTGATGGCTGACTAAGGTAGGTTGTGAGTAGGCGTTTCGGAGGTTCGTGTTGTATAACCTCAAAGGAAATTAATTTTTCACCATCCAGTTTCTCAGGCTGCTCCAGTGCTTGCATTGACTGACCGAACCGATCGTTCGAGGATTGGTAAAGCGTTGCCCCCACCATCGTAAAAACAGCGAAGGCCAGCACAAATATGTAGACTGGACTACGCGTCCGAATACTGTAGCGCAGCCTGTCCGCCAATGTTGAACTGTGTCGCGCCCAGCGAACGGACGACCCAATGAATCGTGTGACATGCGACCAGAGTGAGTCGTCTGGTCTCTGGTATTTCGTTACTTCCGCTGCGTGCTCCATTACACTACCTAAAAAGTCATCAGAGACTTCGATCTCACCACTTTGGCGTAGAAAATCGTCGGTGTGTTGCAGCCGTTGGACCTGATTGGCACAAGTCGCACACTTTTTGAGGTGCCGTCTGATGAGATGGCGTTTCCATGCTGGCAATTCTTTATCAATGTAAGCTGAGAGTTCGTCTGGACTTGCAAGATGTGCTTCACACGTAGAGCCGTAAACATCTGAGGATTCGGTCTGATTATATTTTCGCATTTTTTAATGATTCCTTCTCTTGCTGATGCCTATTCTCCTATTCCGGCTTTGATAAGCAGTTTTCTCATTTTTTGCCGAGCACGATGAATCAATGCTTTCACAGCACCTACTGAGCATCCAAGAATTTTCGCAACATCTTCATATCGTAAATCTTGATAGGTAACGAGCGTTAGTGCCACGCGTTGGTTTTCTGGTAACTGTGCGAGTGCTTTTCGGATAATTTGTCTCTGTTCTTTTTTTTCTAAGAGCAAGTCTGGCAGATAGCGAGTATCCCGCATGATGTCGGTATAGTGAACATCCTCGCCTTCTTCGACCAGATCTTCCAAAAAACAGGTGTTTCGACGCGTACGGTTCCGAATCTCATTTCGACATAAATTAGTGGCAATTGTATAGAGCCAACTTTTGAACGATGCCGTCGGTTCATAACGGTTTGCACTTTTGAAGACTCGGAGGAACGTTTCTTGGGAAAGGTCTTCCGCGCGTTGATAATCATCAATGGAGCGGTGAATGTAGTTAATCAAAGGGTTCTGATATCGCCTCACCAACAACTCAAAGGCACTCATATCCCCTTTGCCGCATTTCACCATCAAATCTTCATCCGAAACAAACATATTTTTAATTTACCTTGCGGATAAGCGTCAGGATTTGTATTTTAGTGGTTTTCGCATTCGAGTCGCTTGCGCCGTTGTTGCAAGCTGCGTTTTGGTGCTAATCTTCACTTCCCCACGGATAGGGACCCTTGTTGGGCTTACGCACGCTGGTCAAAATCTGATTGAAGTTTCGATTTAAGTTTAAGGAGCATCGCCGTTTTATAAGCACTGACAGCTTCACGCCGCTTGCCCTGAAATGTATAGACTGTCCCAAGTTCAGAATGAAACTCAGGGTGGTTCGGTAGGAACCGAATGGCACGCGTGTAAACGTCAATCGCCTCGTCGTAGCGTTTGAGCAGGCGGTAGGTTGCTGCGAGATTAAGGTATGCAGTCGCTTCGCTCGGTTCGCATACTATCGCCATTTTGTATGCATCTATCGCCTTCTCATAGTCTTCCAGCATAAAATGTGCCAAACCGAGGTGAAAGTGTGCTTCAGCCGATTCGCGATTGTGTTGAATTACCCGTTGAAATTCTTCAATCGCTTTCGCGTAGTCCCGAACGTTTAATGCCTCTGCGCCTTGTTTCAAATGCTTAGCAGCGGTCTGATGCGCATGAATATCAACGCGTCCACGCTGGATGAGTTCTTTTTGCAACCCACTCGAGGACACCGAGGATTTTTCAGGTGTTAAGGCATGTTCTACCTTGGTTTTGTTATCTTTCATCAATCTTTCCGGGTTAAAGCAAACGCTGGTCTTCTGTGTAACATCACCATGCGATGCGGAATCCAATTACAAACTCTGCATACCCATTGCTAAAAAAATCGTAACTGGTACAGGTGCTATAGTCGTGGTTGTAATACCACGCGCCTCCACACGCTACACGAAAATTGCCTTCATCGTCATAAGGGGTGTCCGTCCATTCCCAGACGTTCCCTACCATGTCGTAGCAACCGAACGGACTCGCGCCGTCTCTGAAACTAACGACCGGAGTTGTCGTTCCTGCACCGAGTTCTGCTGTATTGCACCGCGGTCTGTCAACTTCGTAACCCCATGGAAAGAGCCTGTCATCAGCACCACGGGCAGCGTATTGCCACTCTGGGAACGTCGGCAGCCTACCTCCAACGTAACGGGCATAGGTTTCTGCGTCTTCACACGTGACCCAAACCACCGGGTGATCCCCTTTGTTTGCCGGATAGACCCCATCTGTCCAATCTTGGGGTGGCGTGTGTCCTGTATCCTGAAGAAACCGATGGTACTGTGCGTTGGTTATAGGATAGACTCCAATCCGAAACCCGTCTATTTCCAAAGGGGCGCATTCTTCGCCAATATAAGCGACGCCTGCCGGAATATGAACACTGGCATCCAGTACCTGTCGCGCGGCATCGCGGATATCTTTATCTTCGTGTGTGAGCGCATAACCGAGTGGCGATATGACTTCACCAACAGGGGGTGTTGTGAGTTGCGGCATCGCTTCCCAGCCAAGTTCTGTGCTCAACAGTAGCCGAGCGGGATCAGACAGCGATTCCTCGAAGTGCCACGTCCAATAATCTCGACAGAGTTTCTGAAGGGCATCGGGTGTATCGCTTTTCGCCAGCGCGATTCGAGATGCACTCGGCTTCGTAAGGTTCAGGGGATGTTGTGTTGTAATGCCGTTCCTGCGCTCCATAGGTATCATGATACCACAAAGAAATAGTTTTATGCAAGGAGAAGACAACAAAAACTCGAGGCATCGCCAATAGAAGATCGCTCTTATCGACTATTGTTGAATTGCCCTTTGTGGAATTGTCCCTCTGAAACCCTCACTTTCCACCTAACCCCAAAATCGTAGGAATTTCAGTCAACGAGGTCACCTCGTAATCAGGGCGGGTTTCTGTGTCGTTCGGCACACTTTCACGATTAAGCCAGACGGAATGCACGCCAGCGTTCCGCGCACCGGCAACATCGTTTTCAAGTGAGTCTCCTACGTGGAGCATCTGCGCGAGTTCGCAACCCACTCGCTGGACAGTTATTTCAAAGATTCTTCGATCCGGTTTCTCAATCTGCACATCTTGGGAAAAGACAACAAAGGCGAAATGTCCCTCAAGCCCGCAACGTTCCGGGTAGGTGTTTCCATTTGAGAGCAATCCGAGTTTGAAGTGTGGTGCCAGAACATCAAAAGTCGGAATCACATCAGGGTACAACTCTATATCTTCAAACCGATGCTTTCGGTATATTGCATTCAGGTGTGCCGCGAGTTCTTTATCTGGGCACCCGACATATTCAAGTGTTCTCTCAAATGCGCGCAACCTGATTTCTTCAAGGTTCCAAATTTTACCTTTTGCCTCTTCAGCAAACTGATTCCGAATTGCAATCATTTCATCGATTGTAAGTTCTAAAACACGATCGGTTGGAATCTGTCTTTTCAGTTCTGTCAATGTGTGTTTGAGCGAGTGATGCATGA
Source organism: Candidatus Poribacteria bacterium (assembly GCA_965232545.1). GTDB lineage: Bacteria > Poribacteria > WGA-4E > WGA-4E > WGA-3G > WGA-3G. The sequence continues at coordinate 2,312,077 of OZ246979.1, read as the reverse complement.
CCTTCAGAAAATCCCACAAAGTCATGTCGCCATCAAAAGATATAGTTGAAATTCGCAAGGACTCTTCCTTTTGAAACGGGGTTGATAATCTCATCTACGTTTCGGTTTGGAAACCCAAGTCTTTAGGCTTGGGAGGAAAAACCGCCCTCGTGTGTGAGACCAAGGCGTTTTTTTTGAAAAAACCCTTGACATTTTTAGTAAAATATGGTTTAATAGATGTATCACACTCGAAACCGACATATTCAGCGTCACTGCTTGGTGACGTGTCGGTTTCCTACCCACTGAATAGGGGTTAAAAGTGTGATGTGTGACAGACTATGAAACAAACATTTAAATACCGTGCGAAGCCTACAAAAACAGAGGAACGTCGGCTTTTTTCGGAGTTCCGCCACCAGAAGCAGTTGCAGAACTACATGCTCCAGATGCGTTCGCAGATGTATAATTACGGTTCTATTTCGGTATCGTGTTATGACCAGATCAACCATCTGAAGAAACTGCGCGAAAACTCGCATTATAGGAATCACCCGCAGGATATGCAGGTTGAGACAATAAAGCGTGTGGATAAGTCCATTGATAACTTCTTTGGTAGATGCAAAGACCCGAAAGCGAAAAAGAAAGGATACCCAAAGTTCAAAGGTTCTGTCCGCTCGCTGTCCTGGAGTCTTCGCAAACACAAAGTTAAGGATAAAGCGACAGGTACATTTAGACGTGTCCGTCAGAACCCTATCCGCTCCACAGGCACAAGATATAACAGGTTGAAAGTTCCGAAACTCGGTGAAATCAAGATCCGCCAGCACCGTCCGCTTCTCGGAGACCCGAAAGAGGTCACGCTGAAAAAGACGGCACGCGGCTGGTATGTCTTTATCGTTTGCGAAGTGCCTGACACGCTGAAATGTGTTCCAAAGTCTGCGTGCGGTGTGGATGTTGGGACGCACAACTTTCTGACGACCTCTGCCGGTGAAACCGAAGAGAATCCGTGCTTTTATCGTCAAGCGGAACAGAAGTTGATACGCTTGCATCGCGACCTTTCGCGCAAGCAATACCGAAGTAAACGCTGGTATAAGGCAAAAGACGCTCTGGCAAAGCAACACGATATTATTGCCTGCCAACGTCTTGACTTTATCGCCAAGACTGTCACCAAACTTTTTCATCACAAAGACTTTGATGCCGTTGTTGCTGAAAAACTCAAACCGAGTAACATGGTAAAAAATAGGCATCTTGCGAAGTCTATTTCTGACGCGTCTTGGGGCATGTTCTTTGAGGGGTGCAGTTGGGTAGCAAAGCGCGATGGCAAACATTTCCATCAAGTGCCGCCCCACCATACGAGTCAAACCTGTTCGGAGTGCTGTCAGAAGTCGGCTATTAAACTGAAGTTGTCTGAACGCATGTTCCATTGTAAATCGTGTGGTTTGAAACTTGACCGCGACCACAACGCGGCTTTAAATATCTTACATAGGGCGGCTTGCGCCCTTCGTGGAGAGGTATGGGATACCATCCTCACTGAAACGAGAAACCCGTTATTACAACAGGCTTGTTGGGGTTAACCTCTTAACAAGCCCAAGTCTTTAGGCTTGGGTACTTGACAGTTACCTCCGCGGATCAAGATCGTTGTAAATGTCCATTTCTGGATCATCCCAACCCGCACGAGGTCCTGCTTGAATGAGGAGTGCACGTCTCTCTTCTTCGGTAAGCGGACTGTCATCGTAGTATACCCCGTTTCGCATTTGCTCAAATGTCTCAGCAGGTACCACGACATATTCTACATTCGTTTCTGGATCAACCAGGCGGACAAGGTTATCCTCAGATTCTTGAACTGCCTGCTGAATTTCTTTAGAAAGGGCTATCACAATGTGTCCTCCGTTACGGATACTCCGACTGAGGCATGGATCTGCGCAAATTTCCATAACCTATCGGTTTTTTCCAAGACACCCGTCATCCGCATCACGAATTCCTCCGGCGTGCCTTGCCATTTGAGCCGCCAGATCTGGCGCGTGTAGAACCAAGCGACATCGTCCCGTTCCTGCACGTCAAGGTTAATAAATTCAATGCTGAAATCCTCCGTGCTCGCGACATGGTTTCGGTAATACGCTGCGATTCCTGTGCTTCCCTCAACAACCTCGCCGGTATCAGTGCCGATCTTAACGTAGTGTGGAGCGGGGAGCATCATTGCAATGAGGGTTTCAGCATCACCAACAACAAGCGCGTCAAAATACGCCTTTACTGTATCATGCGCATTCCGCATCATGAATTCCTGTGAGCGCATTCCACAAAGCAGTACTCATCTTTTCACATGCCTGCACGACAGTAGCGTGCGAATCTGATGGCAACGTACCGATACGCGCAAGCAGTTTTTCCGCTTCATGTTCGTTGTGTGAATGCGTTTCAAAATATGGCTCTACCGATTTCGGGAGTTGATAGAACGCTTTTAGACCTGTGAGTTTCGATTGGGCGGTTGCTGGTTGCTGTGCCTCAAACGCATAGAGCGCACCGAGCGCAGTCGTAGGTTCTGAAAAGAGTTCGTGTGCTGTATCCGTCAGTGCCTTTACTTGCGGAATTTGTGCTTCAGTAACAGCGGTGTCAAGCCCAGCAGCGAAATCAGCCCACAAGTCGATGTGTTCGGTCTCTTCCGCTGCGATTTCGACTTCGTTGAGTGTCTCCCATCCCGCTGGCACTGTAGAGATAAATGCACCATACTCGCGGGCATAGGAACGTAAAACTTCGACTGGCAACTCGCCTGCACTCCACGCTTGGTAAAATGGGTGATTAAGTAGGTTATAGTCTGCGATTTTGCTATCTAATGCTTGTTTGAAATCCATTAAATTGGTTACTCCATTTCGTTTATGTAAATAAAGTTCAACAGTCCCTTGATGCTTTCCACAGCGATTCTCGGTTTGCAAGTTACACCGCCTTTTCTATAGCAAGTTTTCGGTTTGCAAGCTGCACCGCCTTTTCTATAGCAAGTTTTCGGTTTGCAAGCTGCACCGAAAATACTGTTCGTGGCATGCCTTTAGTATAGCACACAGCATGCATCAGTGTCAAACGAAGGTTATTTATTTTTTTTGCCATTATTTTATTTCTGTTGACACATGCATCTATACAAAGGTCTCTGGATATAAAGGTAAAGAAAGAAAACAAGTGGTTTGCTTGACTACGCCGATGTAGTCCAATTTAAAAAATCGTTTTGAATTAAACCCAAAGTCTGCTATAATCATTAACAGGACTTGAAGCGTTATTTGACAGAGGGGATTGCTATGACGGAAGAACAAAAATTTATCTTCGATCTCAAAGGCTATCTGTTAATTCCTGAAGTGTTAAAGCCTTCGGAGATCGCGGCACTGAAAACACAAATCGAGACTATCCGGACAGACCCTGAATCTTTGCCGCCACACGAACGGCTGTTTCCGGGTGGGGCAGCATCATTTTTAATCGATCATCCGGTAGTACTCGATATCCTCCATGAGATCTTAGGAGAAGTTCGGATGGAATCCAGCTGGTTCACCTACCGCACTGTCGGAGACGGCGGACCTCCACCGCATGGTGGTGTGCGGAATGTGAATCCCAACTTCAACTACCAGTGTCGAGACGGGAAAATATACTCCGCCTTGACGCGAGTGGTCTTTGAACTGAACGAGGTTAAAGCCGGCGAAGGTGGCACGCTATTTCTACCGGGAAGCCACAAAGCCAACTTCCAAATTCCTGAAGGGCATCGGCAGACAGATTCGCCGCTCTTTGAAACGTACAGTTGTCCCCCAGGTTCCGTCATTATCTTCACGGAAAACCTTTGTCATTCCGGGGTTGCGTGGCAAAATCCGGATCGACCGCGGGTAGCTATCTTCAATTGTTATAATTTCGTCGGGTGCCAATTTCATAAGCCATCGGTGCCGAAGCGTGTGATTGAAGGGTTGCCTCCAGAAAAACAGGCATATTTTCGGAACGTCTGGGTTTGGCATCAAGGCGGTCCTGACAACGGGAAAAACCTACAGTACGAAGACTAATGCGTGTTGCGCGCAGAAAGCGTTTCTACGATATAAAAGAGCGGAGCAAGGAAGTCTCGCCTTTCCATTCGGACCCCACGCATGGCTCCAGAAGCAAAAATACCATCCGCATCGCTAATCCGTGTAGCACGGAGTGATGCGTCCTGTAGTGTTTCAAAATGGCGTTGGACAGTATTTGGCGCGGTTCTCGGTATCCTGCCGACAATCAATATCGTGCTTCTCGGTATAAGTGCCGTTGTGGTGCGCAGATTGGCACCCAAAGTTGATTTGTCCACACCGAAACGACTGACGTTCTATTTCCAAAATCCCGCGTGCTACACGACAGAATACCGGCGTACAGCCAGAAGGTTACGGTGTCTGTGGACTTTCTACGGATGGCTTGGCAGTATCATTATTGTAAATCTCTTTTTTTAATTTTGGGTTCTGCTCTGTCCTTCTTACGCAAGCTTCTATAGGAAACCTGTCGGACAATGTTTCGGAAGATTTCTGATCATGCTGTATTGGTTTCGCAGTGAGAATCCTAAAACCGAACCCCAAGCCTGAAACGAAGTGGAAGGGTTTTGCGAATCAACACAGGATTTAGTCTGCGGATAGACTAAATCCATTCCTCGTATTACATTTGCGCGTGTGGCATTCTGTGGGGTGTTTCTTCAACTCTTAAAAAAAGAACGTCAAATGCCAATCTCATGTTGTTTAACCGCAAGGTACATTTAAAAGAAGGAACAAGCAAATGCAAGAGAAACCAAACCCTTACACAGGAATGGAGGACCAACTTATTTTGCGGGATCATCTCGCTGCGGACCGGACTATTCTCGCAAATGAGCGAACCTTTCTCGCCTATATTCGGACGGCGTTAACCTTGTTCGTTGCGGGCTTATCCTTTGTGCATCTCAAAGAGATCTTCAGTTCGTATATCGTTGAGGTGATCGGCGTTATCTTTATCATGCTTGGCATTGCGACCTTCTTTGTTGGACTCGTCAGATACAAACGGATGCAAGCCCTGATCCGCAAGATTAAGAACGAAGAATTAAAGGAATTAGGAGAACAAGGCTCATCATGAAAATCAGAGAGGTTGTTGTAACAGGTCAGAATCAAGTTGAGTTGCAGACTGCCGACATAGACGCACCCGTGCTCGCTTCCAACGAATTATTGATAGAGACAGAATACACCTTTATCAGTAGCGGTACAGAACTGGCGAACTACACGGGGCGAGAACCGAAAGTTTTCCAGAAGGGATCATGGTGTGAATACCCGTGGCGTTCTGGATACGCGAATGTCGGTATTGTGCGTGAGGTTGGCAGTGGCGTTACCCGCGCAACACCCGGTGATCGGGTATTCACTTATGGACGGCACGCTTCAACGATTCGGTATTCGCAAGATCGGCTGGTCGCGCCTGTGAGAGAAGTAGTGGACCCAGCCGTGGTCGCGGCATCACGGATGGCAGGCGTTGCAATGACAGCGATTGTTGTCGGAGAAATTGGGACCAACCCATGGGTTGTTGTCTTTGGGTTGGGGCTTGTTGGAAATTTGGCATCACAGATGTTTCAGATTCACGGGTGTCGCGTGATTGGTGTGGATCCGGTAGCAGAGAGACGGGAACTCGCACAGCGGTGCGGAGTCGAGCATACTGTTGGGGGTACTGCTGACGAGGCACAAGCACAGGTCGAGGATATTACCGGTGGTGAACTTGGGAACATTACGGTCGATGCTGTTGGGCATAGCGGTGTTGTTATGCAGGCACTCCGTGCTACTGCTAACCACGGACAACTCATTATCCTCGGTTCGCCGCGTGTTGAAGTCCAAGGGAACCTGACCGATCTGCTCTCCGAAACACATCTGCGATGGATTACCATCCGTGGGGCATTGGAATGGTGTGTGCCGATGTATCCAGATATTGGGAATCGAACTTCCCAATGGAGTAAACAACAGATTATCTTTGACTGGATGGCACGCGAGGAATTGCATGTCGAACCTTTAATCTCTCATCGTCTCAAACCAGAACAGATTAAGCAGGCTTATAACGGTCTACTCAACGAACCGAATGTATACACAGGGGTCGTCTTAGATTGGAATTCCGCGTCTTAATTATATAGGACTTACGCAGTTGACCCGTTTTTGTGAAGTCTTTGGTTCGTAGTAGCGCAATTCATTGCGCCTTCTTGGGGAATGTCCGGTTAATTTTGGCATGAAAACTAATTTTGCGTAAGTCCTGTTATAATTTCATTTTCGTAAACGTAGTCCGTAATGAAATTATGTCTTAAATGGCATAATTGGTCTTTGCTTTACATTTGGAGGGGTTTTTGCTTGGGCGTTTCCCCTAAATAGGTGGAACGCATGCAACAGTTCAAATATCCTTCCTTACGCCGTAAGGAAAAATTAAAATGTTCCAAAATTGCATCCAATCTGAGTTACCTCAAGGGCTCAAATCAAGGTTTGACAGAAAACAAGTAATGGCTATCACTTTCTCGCCGGATGGCACACGGCTCGCCGCAGGCGGTGATGGTCGTATCTGGATATACGATACAGCCACCGGAGCACAATTCGCAATGCTCTCGGGGTATACAGAACACATGCGCGCATTAGCATTTGCCCCGGATAATTCTCTGCTTGCCAGCGGAAGCGAAGACAATACGCTCAGACTCTGGGACACCGCCACGGCTCGCGAAGTCCTAACGTTGGCTGGAGATTCTAATCTCGTAAACGCTTTAGCATCATCTTCACCCGATGGTGTCCCGCTTCCGGGATGGGATCCACGCACAGAGCGGCTGCTTGCTTCTTCCACTGAAGCCCCAGGGCGCATTAGGAGCCTGGCGTTTTCGCCTGATGGAATAACCCTCGCGAGTGGAAGTACGGACGGTAAGATTCGATTGTGGGAAATTGAAACAGGGGGATTACTCTCCACCTTTTCAGCACATGACGGACTCGCCTTGGCTTTGGCATTTTCGCCTGAAAGTGAGACGCTGGCGAGCGGCGGTTCGGACACACTTGTTCGGCTGTGGGATTTGGAAAGCAAGCAATTACTTACTATATTAAGGGGACATACCGACTCAGTCAATGCGTTGGCGTTTTCTACTGACGGTAAGCTACTCGTGAGTGGCGGGAGAGATAGCTACATTCAGTTATGGGAAACAAGCAGTGGTAATCCTATCTCCATGTTTCCTATTCAAGGCAGCGGTATTCGTGAATTGACTTTTTCAGCAGACGGTGAAAAACTTATATGTGCGACGCATGAGGGTTCGCTTTTCATAAGAGAACGATAATTCATCGAAATCAAACAAAATCAATACCGGTAGCGAAACCCAACTTCACACTTTTATCAAACTCATGTTAAAAGACATAAGGAGTTGAAACAGTGATTGGTATCTCTTATCATGCTGGTGGGATGAAAGACATCCCTCTACAAGAAGTTATCACGATTCTCGCCGATGTAGGCTACGATGCAATCGAGATGATGTGCGGACCAGAAGCACATATCCCTTCCGGCGAAGTTACCGATAGCTTGCTCAAAGAGGTCAAAACAATGGTTGCCGACAGCGGGTTAAAAGTCTCTGTCATTAATCCGTTCACTGGAGGGGGTCTATACCAATTGGCGGTCGAAAACCAGCAAGGTGCAGTTGACCATTACGCGATCCTTCAAGACGTAGCCGTCGCACTTGGGGCGGGTGGTGTCAATTTTCTCACGGGGTATGGTGGCGAGGAAGGCGACGCTTTCGCATGGCGGCTCCTTGTTGATGTCCTGAAGCCGATCTGCCGACGCGCCGAGGAACTCGGCATCACAATGAACATCCACAATCACGAAGCAACGACAATCGATGCCTCTTCAAAAGTCACGCTTCTCATTGAACACGTCGGTTCTGACGCGCTGAGGTCCCTGAATGACATTACCAATTTCTATCATCTCGGTGAAGACATCGCCGAAGTCACCGAAAAACTGGGACCCCTCACGACGCATTGCCATGTCAAAGGCGTGACAGGAATGTATCCCTACAGCACCTTCTTAATTCCGGGAGAGGAGGCGGATGAGTTGGATTTTCGAACCTTTGCCGAGAGTTTAGGGAAAGTCGGTTACGATAAGTACATCTCGGTAGAAACGTTCCCTCACATGCGGATGGAGAAGGCGCAAATCGCTCACGACATGATGGCAAGCACATTGAAGGAATTAGGTTTACGGTGAAATAAATGTAGCCTGCAACATCGGCGCAGGGTTTTGCTTGGGTGTTTCCCCTAGGTCTACGGAAAGGAACGTGAAGCTATCAACCCACCTGACCGACCCGCAAGGTATAATTAAAAATCCAACGCCTTAATTCCGGGCCAATCCCGCCACATATCCTCGTTTGGTGGTTCCTCTTGGGTATGTTCTAACTCCATTTTCCGAAAGTCGTATAGCACTGCTTGCCGGATCTGCCGTGAATAGTTATGCCCTGCGGCATGACCGATGCGATGGTGCCAGAAGACAACGTCCCCTGCGTTCCCGTAGCATTCAACACCCGGCTCTTTGCTGAGACGCTCGCGGTCGATGTCATATTGCGGTGTCGGTTCGTTCTTATATTGGGAGAGGTAATCGTAATAGAAGATTTTATGGCTCTTTGGCCAGACCGTAAACCCGCCACCCTCCGGTGGCACATCGTCAATATAACCGACAGCACCGAGATGAAACGGATGTGCGTCTACATGACACCCGATCGATTTCTTCGGCACATCGCCGTAAGGTAGGGTGCAATAGATACCACGCACACGGTCGGGCTGCGTCAAATTTCCCTTACCCAAAAATTGCTCTGCCATCCGCCAGACGTTCGGATCGGTAGCGAGAAGTTGAACCATCCAATCCTCGCCACCCGGCTCACGGAAATTCCATCGGAATCCGCGTCGATGATTATTTCCATCAGGGTTCTCTTCCTCTGGTGTGAAGGGACCGACCCATGTTTCAGGATCCTCGCGTTTGCGTCCTTCCGGAGCACCGTCCCAGAGTCTTGCCCGTGCCCGCTCCATCAATTCCGGGTTCAGGACGTTCCGTTTCACCAAGTACCCTTCATTTCTGAAAAATTCAATGTCTTCCCGTGTAAGTTCAACCATTTTTTAAGTATTCCTTGCGGTTAAATGACGTGAGTTTGCGCATTAATGTTCTTTGCTCGAATCCGCTCTTCCATTTCATTACGAGCTACGCACTTATACTACGAAGACGAATCATTGGACAACTTTAAGTGGACATCGGATTTCACGTGCCTTTTTTCAATCCGCTATACCGAAAAAGAACAGGCACATTATTCTAACCACGTTGAAAGAATTTTAAAGGAATTCAACGTTTTTTTCAAGGAAAAGCGACAATTGTCCCATCCGATACACTGTACGGATGAAGAGGGAGCGTTGGATATCTCACTGAGAACGGCAAAATTTGACAACATACGGTGTTTCAACTATAATTAACGCATGTCAAAACTCGTAATTGCTCTACTGCTATTCATTGTCTATCCACTACTCCTTTTTGCGCACCCAGAAGGCATGGGTGAACATGTTGTTGAAGCCCACCGAATCGCAGGCGAACCCCCACAAATTGACGGAATACTCGACGACGCTGTATGGCAGCAGGCAGAACCCCGCAGCGGTTTTGTTCAACTCGAACCGTCACGCGGTAATCCCGCAACTGACGATACAGAATTTCGCATCGCTTACGATGTGCATAACATCTACGTCGCCTTCCGATGTTACGACGCTGAACCGAATAAAATCATCAATCGGATGACGCGGCGTGGCGATCTCTATGACTCGGAAGTTATTTCCTTTTTCATCGATCCTCATCACGATCACCGGACAGGCTATAAATTCGCTACAAACCCAGCGGGCGTCCAGAGTGATAACTACCGGTATGAGGACACGCAACGCGACAGCAACTGGAAAGGGATTTGGTGGGTTGAAAGCAGTATTGATGAATCGGGATGGTGTGCCGAGTTTAAAATCCCGTTCGCAAACTTTCGATTTACCGACTTCTCACATGAATCTGGGCCAACACAGGTTTGGGGGTTTGATGTGGAGCGGGTAAACCGTAGGAAAAGCGAGGTTACGGTATGGAAACAGCTAACACAAGCGGGTGTCGTCACGCGAATGTCTGATTTAGGACACATCGTAGGCATTCAAAGCATTAAGACCGGAAAAAACTTTGAAATCTCACCGTATCTTTTAAGTGGTGGTATGAATGCCACGGACGCGGATTTAACAAGCCAATTCGGAACGGGTTTGGATGTTCAATACAGCCTCACGAGTGCACTAAAGGCAAACGTAACCGTTAATCCCGACTTCGCACAAGTTGAAGCAGATCAACTGGAGATTAATCTGACCCGATTCCCGACGCGTTTCCCTGAAAAACGTCCGTTTTTTGTTGAAGGAAACAGTTTTTTTGAAACGCCTTATGACCTGATGTTCAGCCGCCGTATCGGGAGTCGTGGTAACATCCTTTGGGGCAGTAAACTTACCGGTAAAATCGGTAAATACTCCGTTGGCGTCTTGGGAAACCAAACCGGTGAATTCAGGTTTTCTGAGAGCACCCCGTCCGAAAAGGAGGAGGCGTGGTTTTCTGCAATCCGTGTTAAACGCGACATCCTCAAACGTTCAAATATTGGGGTCCTATTCGTGAACAAGGAACAGCCCGGTAGTGAAAGATGGAATCATAGCCGAGTCGGTGGTGTTGATATGAACCTCGCTTTGGGCAAAACTTATCATCTCACGGGACAATACGCCGGGAGTTTCCATCCGGGCGAGGATAGTGATAACTTCGCGTATACGGTTGACTTCGCGCAGCGCAATTATCTCTGGAGTAGCGGGATCGGATTTGAACGGGTCGCACAGCACTTTGAAATTAATCAGACGGGGTTTTTACGAAAAGAACGGAACCGGGGTTGGCAGCGTGTCTATATGCGGACTTCCTATTCTCCACATTGGGGCAATCATCAATTTTTTTCCGGTATAACCACCCGTCTTTCGCAAAGTCTTTACACACCACTGTATTTTACTGAGTGGGGGTTGCGGAATCCAGAATTGTCCCTTTCGCCTGATTTCGATGAAGACCTGTTCAGGTGGAGTGTTGGTGGAAATATTGGAATGGATTTCAGGGAAATTCTTTTGGATGACATCATGGTGTACTATGATCGAAGCCGGGAAGTTGAACTCACGGAGGTATTTACGGCGGACAGATACGGGTTTGAGATTGATACCGACACCACACATCCGATTGCTATCGGTATCGGCATGGATTTCGCGGACTATTTTAACTTTGGACGACAGCAAGCAGGCAAACAGCGGAGCCTCATGTTTGAGACCACTATCCGTCCACAGAGCAATTTGTCTATAGAATTAGACAGCGGCTACGCCCAGAGTTTTGATTTGGAAGGTGCGATTGATGGTAGGTTTTTCGTCAGTTCAGTGCGGGCGACTTACTTGTTCACGCGAGAGTCGTTTCTCCGAATGTTTACCCAAGCGAGTAGGGAACGCCCGTTTTCTATGGAAATTCATCGGACGTATCTGCTAAGTCTTCTATTTGGATGGGAATATAGCCCGAAGAGCCATCTTTTCGTTGCATATAACGAGGCTTGGGGTGATGCTTCTGTTGGGACAACCGCCGGTCGCGAGTTACAGATGGAGAACCGTGTCATTGTCGCTAAAGTAACGTATCTCTATAACCTATAGTTGTAAGTCATTAGTTAAGAGATGGATTTGTTAAACCAGGGTCCTCTTTAACTCTCACTGTGAGGCAACCGAAAACTGATAACTATTGAAAACTGAATACCTCTGAAGTGCCCTTAAAAATTGTAATAAAAAGAGTGGAGGTATGATATAATAAAGTCATGAAAGATTTTTTACTGTTATTCTTCAACGTTTTACTAACGGTCATCGGACAGATTTTGTTTAAACACGGTATGAACATGATCGGTCGTATCAACAGCCTACGGGACGCTACGGGCAAATTGGTACAGGCATTTCTGAACCCCTATGTTCTCAGTGGAATTGCGATATATGGCTTCACAACGCTCGTCTGGTTGATTATCCTGTCGCGCGTTAAACTGAGCGTTGCGTATCCGATGTTAAGTTCTGGGTATGTCCTGTCAATCCTGTTTTCCTGGATGTTGTTCAAGGAGTCTGTCCCTAAGATTCGTATCATAGGTGCTCTGGTTATCTGTATCGGGGTCTACCTGGTCGCACAAGGAGAATCGTAATCAATGGTAGAGCCCGCAAACCTACGCGCTGCCTCCAGCAATTCTGGGGGGGCGGAAGATAAACCTGCTCGTTCTTTCGTTGCGATGGTCCTGTCCGCAATTCTTCCAGGACTCGGTCAACTGTACTTGGGGCAATCTCCAAAAGCAATTGTCCTTTTTGCCATTTTTGTTTCTGCAATCGGTATTTTCTACCTGAATTCGCTGCCAGTAACAGGGTGGGATGATTTAATGCGGTTTAAACCTGCAACGCAGAATAACATATCAACAGACACAGCAGAGGACTCTGAAGCACAGGAGCCTTATTCATTTCACATCTGGACGTTCGACGACGGCGAAAAGCTGATGTACCGTCCCTCTTGGAAACTGAAAATCAGTGCGTCTGTCCAAGGACTTTTATGTTGGCTCTACGCAGTTGGCGATGGATGGAGAGGCAGACGTAGAACCAGAAGACACCCATAATTAATTTTCTGTAGGAGGGAACTCCGATTCCCGACTTATAACTTTATTAGAAACTATCGTGGGACGTAGTGGAGCGATGCACAGAAGTCAATCGTTTAAAATAATAGTTCAGTGGAGCCTTCTCCTCATTGTATTAGGAACCGGGTGTCAAGACGATACAGCAGTTCTCAAAAAGAGTGAGGAACTCTTGAACGCTGGAACGCCACAAGCGGCAGTGGAAGAACTGCAGGCTTTTATCGAAACAGCACCTGAGGATCCGAAGGCACGGATGTTGTTGGGGAAAGCCTACAATGACTTGGGGCGTTACAACGACGCTGTTATGGAGCTACAAAAGGCTTCACAACTTTATGCCGCGCAACCCGAAGAACGAATTGCAGCACGAATTGAATTGGCACGCACTTATCTGAGATTCGGTGATAGAAGTTCCGCCTTTCGTGTGCTCCGGCTCATTCAGCGGAGTACGCTGGATCCTGAGGTCTTGCGCGCAATCATCGAACTTGTCGGAGACAGTTATCACACGAAGCAATTGACCCGTGGCGATTCAGATAACTATTCACCCACATTCTCACCCGATGGCACACAAATTGCCTTTGCATCATTTCGGCTCGACAACGGCGAAATCTATTTAATGGACTTAAATGGACGTATCCAGCGACGTGTAACCTTCACAACAGATTTCAACGATAGTTCACCAGCGTTCCTCAAGACTCCAAACTATCTATTTTATAGCAGTGAACCGAAGTCATCTCGCGAAGTTAAAGTTGTCATCCAAAGCAGCGGCTCCACTCCAATTTACGCCGGATTCCATGTAACACATATTCATAGCAAAATAACGCGAACCGTTTTACCCGTGAGTTTCGGTGCCCGCGTGCCTCGGGCATCGCCTGTTGAAGATCAAGTTGTTTATGAATCCAATGTAGATGGAAATTTGGAATTATATCTCCTCAATTTGGCTGGGCTTGATCTCGCACAACTCACACCAGAAGACATTGAGCCGAAACGTATCACCTTTAACGAGACCGATGACGGAAGCCCCGCCTTCTTCCCGGACGGAAAGCGTATTATATTTGTTTCCTCTCGAAACGAGTTAAACCAACTTTATACCATAGACATTGACGGAAAAAACGAGAAACATTTCAATCCAAATCGCTATGGTTGTTACAATCCCACAGTGTCGCCTGACGGAAAAACGATTGTGTATGTCTCCGCAAGAGAAGGCGACTGGGAGATTTATCTCATTGATGCAGATGGGAAAAATGAACGACGGATCACCAGCGACATCGGCAGGTCTATTCAACCCGCCTTTTCGCCCGATGGGCGGTACCTGGCGTATGTTTCCGACAGGAGCGATACTTTCCACATCTATCTGATGTCTCTTGACAAACCTGTCACTCGTCAGGATTTAGCGAAACGGTTACAATAGTTATCAGTCGTCAGTTACAAGAGATTTTTGATACTCTTGAGGGAAATCCGAGAAAAAGCAGAAACGCCCAAGCAAAGACACAGTTCTCATGACTAAAAATCCAACTTGACTGGTGACTGTTAATAGGGAGGTTAGGAGAACATGATCCAAGTAACCAAACCAGAAGGCTTCGGCAACATCCAATTAGAAGAAGTACCGATGCCCGAAATCAATGCGCAACAGGTTCGAGTGCAGACGGACACGACGTTAATCAGTCGAGGTTCCGAACTGTTTCGCCGATATATCCGAGAAGAGGCTGTTTCACCCTCAATTATGGGGTACTCCCTCACTGGTACTGTAGAGGCAGTTGGGGCAGAGGTAGAAGATTATAAAGTCGGTGAGCGGGTCATGGTTGTAGCACCACATGCGGAATATGTCGTTGCTGAACCGAACGCAACTGATGGACGTATCGTCCCGCTCCTTGAAGGTGTCAGTTTTGAAGAGGGAACGTTCCTCCCGCTTGCAACCAGTGCTGTCGCTTGGTCAGACTCGTCTGGTGTTAAAGCTGGAGATACCATCGTTGTTCTCGGACAAGGCTTGGTGGGAAGCCTTATGATGCAAGTGCTGCAAGGCTACGATCCCGAACGAATTATAACTGTGGACGCGTTACCACTGCGATGCGAATTGTCGACAAAACTCGGTGCCAATGCCGTAATCAATGCAGAGGAAGTAGATCCGGTCGAAGCTGTCTTCGGTCTCACCGACGGCAAGGGGGCAGATCTGGTGATAGATTGTGTCGGCGGGTATGCTGGTGTCAAATCATTTGAGCAGGCACAAGATATGACACGTCGGTTCGGCACTATCCAACTCATCGCTCTCTACCAACAGGCACCTTTACCTTTATATTCCTCAAAGATGATGAGCAAACGTCTCGTGGCAGGTATCTTAACGGACGAACCCCGTTCGCAGATTGCGGCGCGGGCTTTGCAAAAGATACAAAACGACGAAATTCGCGCATCTGAAATGGTTACCCATCGCTTCCACTACACGGAGGCGAAAGATGCGTTCGACCTTCTCTGGAATACTCCCGGTGATGCCCTTGGAGTGCTGATAAAATGGCAATAGACCCTCTTCCAGGAGAAGTTGATTTCCGAGTAGAATTGCGTGGTGCGTCGCTGGCATTTTCTGCAACATGGGGGCTTTTCTCACCAAAAGCAATTGATGCAGGAACACACCTATTGATTGAGCATCTGGATATCCAAGAAGGTGATATCTGTCTCGATCTCGGATGTGGATACGGTGCTGTCGGTATCTCGCTCGCCAAATGCACACAAACGGCAACTGTCTATATGGTGGACAAGGATTTCGTAGCAGTTGATTACGCCCGTAAAAACGTGGAACAGAATCAACTTCGGAATTGTCATGTCCTTCTGAGCAACGGTTTTAGTCATCTCCCCGATATTCAATTCGATCTCATCGCCTCTAATCTACCCGCCAACGTCGGTAAGGAACTCCTACAGATTTTTTTGGCTGATGCGAAGCGGTATCTCAAACCGAATGGAAGAATTTACGTTGTTACCATTTCAGGACTCCGAGCGTTTATTAAGCGTAACTTTCTGACCGTATTTGGGAACTATCAGAAGGTCAAACAACGCCACACCCACACAGTCGCTATGGCAACTCGCGTATGAGGTGATCGAAAGACTATACCCGTCTACCAGAGCCGTTCAATTTTCCATTTTTTGATTTTTCCGCAAGATGCTAAGTTCGTTGAAACCTTCTCACTTTAGCACACTTCTAAACTTCCTTACTTGTTGTTAATGTCTTCCAACGCCAACGCCTAATCCTGTAAATCGTAAGGTAGTCGTAGAGGGTCGCCCCTCTACAACCCCTTCCAAACCATGCGTGCGACTTTCACCGCACATGGCTTTCCAGTCGAGTGTGGCGATAAACGCTTTAGGTGATGATAACCACTTTTACTTTATTTCTTGTCCATAAGTCTAAGACTTCTATAGACACATGCTTTCGCAAGATTTCACGTCTATAGATAAAATGTTTTTTAGAAATGTTTCAAAGCACTCAACCTGATTATGCTTCTCTCTTACGAGAGTTCCTAATCTCCTCAACCTTATAGACTCTATGAGTCTACTTAGGTTCTCTTTGACTTCCCAATAATAGACTTCGTTGACGGATTTAGGAGTGTTCTGTACCCCGATTCATTGAGCATCTCAACGCTGTATTCATATCATACGCAATAGATTGCCAAATCAGAGGACAACCTTATGAATACCATAGTTTTTCAAGGCGTTTCTATGTCTTGTCTAACGAGGCTTGCAAGCATTCAACTTTCGCTTCTCCGTGTCCGTCATTTATCGGACGTGCCAGTTTTGGCGCTCTTGTGAGGTCGCCTTTGCCTCAGGCATTCGCCATTTCCCCTTGCTTTCCACACGGCTGTTTCCAGCAGTGCGGTTAGGGTAAGATATGCGGAGTGCGTCCTCCGAGTCGGAATCTAACCGACATTCTATTATTATTTGTCAAAGCGCACCTGATTCCGACAAATGAATGTCTCCGCACTGCTTTCCCAGTGAACTTGACATAGGCACACCCATCAGGTATAATTATAGTAAATCCTGAAAATAAGTGTACACTTTAGAAACACAAGCACCGTTCCGCCGCTGGCGAGGTTTCTAACCTCGCCTTCCAGTGGGTGTATAGTTAATTGTTGACTTTACTATAATATTACAAATAGAATTTTGTGGCTGTTGACGCCGCGCGTAAAAATGTGAATTCGTAGTATCTAAAACAAGCCTGTAATGAAATTAGGTCCTCCTTAAATGGCATAATTTTGCTTCGCATTGTCCCGCAGGTTTCCTCCATAGGAGACCTGCGCAGAATGCTTTACATTTGGAAGGCGGTTCTTGAGTAAAAACTTTTTAGTAACATATCCCTTCACTTACCCGCAAGGAATAATTAAAAATTTGAAACCTTATCATCTTTGCCGCTTTGCGTTCGCATGCCTGGCAGCGATATTTTTAAATATTAGTTTGCAAGCTGCTACACCGGTGGACGCTGCGAACGAAGGACAACGCATATTTGAGAACATGCTAAACCATCCCCAAGAGCATTGGTATAACCTTACCTTGATGAGCACCAAGATCGGCTATATGCACACGTCTACTGAGAAAACCGAATATCAAGACGAACTGGTAGCTCGCAACAAAACCGATATAGTTATGAACTTTAAGGCACTTGGGACTGACATAACTGTTGAAATTACTCGCGTTGAATACATAGGTCCCAACCTAATGCCGCTTCATTTCCTTTCCACCTCCAATGAATCTGGCTTAAAGCAGATCGAAGGACGGATTGTAGATGAAATCGCCCACGTTAAAACAACACTCAACGGTGAAACCACCGAGTCAGAAATTCCGGTACCATCCGACACTGTTTCTGAGTATACAGGCGTAGCATCACTCTTAACCCAGAAGGAGCTTAAAACAGGCGATAAACGGACTTTTCACATGTTTGTCTTCGATCTTTTAAAACCTGTGAGAACGGAGGTTGAGATTTTGGGGGAAGAGACTTTAACCTATCAGTCGCAGGAGAAGCAGGTCTATGTTCTGAAACAGACAATGGATATGATGAATGGCATTACCGCAAAGTTGTGGATTGACACCGATGGTGTAAATTATCGAACAGAGATGCCGTTGATGGGGCTTTCCATGGTAACCATGAAAACTGACAAGGAAACTGCCCTTGGTGGTATCGAAGAAGTTGACGTCGTTTTAAAAACCCGTATCCTCCCCTCCGGCACACGCCCGAAACCAAGATCTCAACACCTTGAGGCGGAAGTGAAACTCTTAACAGGGAATATTGCTGAGGTTGTTATGTCTACGCCTCGACAGAAACTTGAGGCAAGCACTGCACATGTTGGTAAACTTTCTACTCAGGTTCCATCAGTTGTTGCCGAGGACTGCCCTAATCTCCCTATTCGGGACGCAGAAGGTGAATTCCTTACCGCAAGTGCCTATATTCAAGCCGATCACCCTGACATTCAGACGCAGGCTGAAGATATCTTGGAGAACGAAGTTAATTCATGGCGTGCCGCAGAAAAATTGTGTCGATGGGTTTATGCCTCTATTAACGACAAAAAGATGAGTGGAGGCTTTGCTTCCTCATTAACAGCGTTACAGTCGCGCTCTGGAGATTGCACGGAACACACAGTGTTATTTATTGCTCTGGCGCGTGCCGCTGGTATCCCAGCACGCATCTGCTCTGGTATCGTATTTGCAAAGGATGCCTTCTATTACCATTTCTGGCCCGAAGTCTACGTCGGTAAATGGGTACAAATGGACCCAACGTTGGACCAGGTTATCGCTGATGCGAACCACATTCAGCTCGGTGGAAGCACTCTGGAGACGGACAATCTTATGGAGTATGCAGAAGATGTTTTCCATACACTCAATCAACTTGAAATTACCATTTTTTAAATTTACCTTACAGATCAGTAAGGATTTATGAACTTTGGAAGTTCTTGTGTTCGAGTCGTCCTCCATTCCATTACGGACTTATGCTTTGATTTAAGAAAAAACAGAAAACTAAGCCTGCAACAACGGCGCAGGCGACTCGTAAGAGAGGTACGTAAAGGTTTCTAACCTACGTCACTTCTCCGCAAGGTATAATTAAAAAATGGCATTTCTCAACCCATTTTTTCTCTTCGGACTTCTTGCCACTGGCATTCCCTTAGTCATTCATCTCTGGAACCGTCGTCGTGTTGTGACAATTGATTTTAGCAGCCTGATATTCATCACAGCAGCACACCGCGAAAACGCACGTCGATTCCAGCTCCGTCAGTTCCTCATTTTGCTCCTACGTATGGCAATTATAACACTCATTGCCCTCGCCTTGGCACGTCCCTTTTTGACACTCGGACTCCCAGTCGCGTCCGTGCGCGCAAAGACAGATGTGATTATTGTCTTGGACAACTCTTACAGTATGGCGTATCAAGACATCAATGGCATAAGACTCGATAAAGCGAAAACGCTGGCAACCGACATCATTGACACCCTGCGGCACGGTGACACAGCCTCCCTTATATTAATGTCAGACATCCCGAAACCTGTTTTTCGGCAACTCACACCCGACATTGAGAGCGTTATCGCAGCAATTAACGATGCAGAAACTTCCTACCGTACCACGAATGTTCGACCCAGCCTTGAACTCGCCCACGACATCCTTATTGAATCGCAACAATTGAACAAAGAAATCTATTTAATTTCAGATTTCGCTCAAAACGGATGGGAAAACTGGAATAGGCTTCCAAATCGTTCTGGTGCTCGCATCTCTCTCATTCCAGTTGCAGAAGGTGACGCACATAACATAAGTATTAAAGAAATTCGTCCGTCTAATCAACTAATAGGCGTAGATTTACCGTTTCAATTGAATGTGACAACGGTGAACCATTCAGTAGCACCTTTGGATCAAAATATACTGACCCTATTTATTGGAGGCGAAAAACAAAAAACAATGAGTTTTTCTGTGGCAGCGAACGAATCGCTGAGCACGACCTTAACATACAACTTTTCTACACCCGGTACGCATATCGGTCACTTCACACTCACAGACGATCGCCTGAATATTGACAACCAGCGTTATTTCGCCTTGAAGGCTCTTGGTGAAGTGCGTGTGCTATGTGTAGGGGAACAAACGGAATATCTAACATTGGCGTTAAATCCACATATACATAGCGGTCAGTTGTCAGCCGTCAGCCGTCAGAAAGAGAGTCTTGTGGAAACCGGGGCAAACGATAGCAACCGCGACAAGGATCTACTGATTGCTGATAGCCGATTGCTGACAGCCAATGTAATGATTCTACCGACGCAATGCACACCTGCTGAATTTCTAACCTTTCCCTTGGAAGACTATGATGTTATTGTACTTGCGGACGTGCTGACGATGTCGCGTCAGATGAGTGTGAAACTCCAAGAATTCACTCGCCACGGCAAAAGTATCATTGTCTTCGTAAGCAACCGCAGTGACGCGACAAGCTACAACGAACCGGATAATGTGTGGTGGTTTCCTGCCCGACTTGGCAGCCCGCTGGAATGGACACCACCACAGCGAGTGCAGGCGTATGAGGAGACACATCCTATCTTTGACATCTTTTCAAGCGAAGGATTCTCTATGCAATACGCGCCGCAGTTTTACAACGGTATAGCATTACAACCTTCGTCGGGATCCGACGTTATTGCACGCTTCAGCGACGATACCCCCTTTCTCGTTGAACGGAGTCAGGGAGCAAGTACTGTGCTGCTTTATAACTGTGGTCTACTCGCTCGCACGGCGACTTATACAAACGACTTACTCGTTAATCCGTATTTCCTTCCGATGCTCCAACAGAGTGTGCTTTACGCAACAATAGCCAGCAATCACCTTTTAACATGGGGCGGGCATGTGGGTGACACCTATACAACGCATTATCCTCGGAGTGCGGGTCGGAAAGCGTCTATTCGTTTAATGGCGGTCAGCCAAGAGCAGGTAGCAGTAGAAGGTCGTGCGCAACCGACGCAAACCCCAGAAGTTGAGAGCCATTCCACAGACGCACCGATCACCGAGGACGGCATCCTGCGATTTCGGGACACAGAACGTCCGGGTATCTATCAGGTCGAAGTGCAGACACAAGACGGCATCCAGCGCGACTTTTTTGCGGTTAATGTTGATACGACTGAAGCTGACTTAACGGAGATTCCGCTGGCACAGGCAGCGACACGAGTTGGGGCGCAAACAACAGTAGGTCCAGAAATCGACGGAACAACGGTAGCAGCTGATGCCTACAATGTTAAGCGACACGGCAGGGAAATTTGGGGTGAACTGCTCATCTTAGTCGTCTGTCTTATGCTTCTTGAAAGTTTTCTCTCAAACCGTCTTTCTAACTATTAAGTTTTTGTCCTGCTCTCCGCTACGCTTACGAGCAGGCTCTTAATTTATCGCCGCCTGGACCGTTCTCCATTTCATTACGAGGGGTTTCTGGTGATGTCGCGACTGAAATAAGGATATGTACGGTATAACATCAAAACCCAGGTTTCCTGCAACAACGGCGCAGACGACTTTAGAGAAAGACATGTCAAATTTGGAACCCGCGTTATTCATCCGCAAGGTAAAATTAAGAGTGTGCTTAATCGTTTTACTGGCTATCAGCAATGTAGCTATAGGTAGTCAGCCGTCGGAAACCGTCAGCGAGAGGGTTTTGTCAGACGAGTACCTCTTAACCGAAAACCGAGAGCCGAAAGTCGAGAACCGCTCTTCAAAAACGGTAAGCATTACACAGAATGAAAAAGCGGATGTAGAAGATGAACCGAGCATTGTACGCAGTCTCGTGATTGATGGAAACGAATCATTCTCTGAGCAGCAAATTCGCGCGTTGATGCGAACAGATGTATGGAGTGTTTACGATGAGACCGTCCTGAAGGCAGACCTTGAAGCGGTCGCACGTTTTTATCGGGAGAACGGATACCGTTTTGCGCATGTGGATGAAGAGCAACTCTCTGTGAAGAAATTCGCAGATGGTGTGTATCTCGGCATTGAGATTGACGAAGGTCGTGTCGGCAACATCACCGTCACTGGCAATATAAAAACCAAAGAAGACGTTATCCGTCGCGAACTCCTATTTATGAAGGGTGAGGTCTACACAGAAGCAGATAGAGAGGAAAGCGAACAGATTCTCCGGCGTAAGACTTATATTGGTGCCGCAAAGGTTGACGCGCAATGGGATGAGCGGTCGAAATCTGTTACGATTCACGTGACTATCAGGGAACTCCTATCCTTTCCACTGGGTGGGGATCTGAACCTAAATAACCAAAAGAGGTATTGGTTGCTACAGTATCGAGATCCGAACATGTTCGGATCGGGACAGGGTACCCTGTGGCGTTACGAAAGAATTAGCGAAATAGGTGAAAAGACACGGAGTCTTGTAAGAGGACGGTACAATAACCCGAGACTGTTTAAGTCGCACTGGCGCTTTGATGGTGAATATATTCAGAAGCGGGAAGGCGATTCCTTAGTTGTATTGTTAGAGCGTCCTCAATATACACTAAAGAGTCGCTGGAGTGCCAGTGTGCGTTTTTCCGAATCGGTTAATCCGATATTCTGGTATGAAAACGCAGAGAAAACCGATATATTTGAACAAAATCTGCAGGGAATCTATGCGAACGTTCGACGATATTTCGGGGACAGATATCAACAGAATTATATAGGATTGTGGACAACCTCACGGCGTTCAAAATACGTGCCACTTGAAAAATTAAGTGCATCCGATGCAATGTTAGAGAACCGAGACATAAAACGGATCGGCTTCACCTTAGGCAGGCAGCGTATTGCCTACCACAAAGCCCGATTTCTCCGACGGATGGGGCAGGAGGAAAATTTTCTCGTCGGCTCTCAATACGCACTCTCTCTTGGGTACGCTTCACCTTTATACGCCTCAGACCGTTCAGAGTCTTATGCAGAATTGGCTTTGGGATCGGGATGGATGAACGGAAATAGAGTCTTCAACCTCACAACATTCGCATTTAGCACAAACTTCAGGACTCGGATTGAACGCTCTATCCTCCAAGCACAAACCGCCTGGTTTTATATCGATGTATTCAACACGGGTGATATTTATACACTTGAAACCGGTTTTAGAGAGAACGGTCTCTTCGATTTTCATCAAACGTTTGTCGCTCAGTTTAAAACAGAGATGCAGTTTGGATGGAGTGGACGCAGCCAGGTTCTCTTGGGGGCATTCGACGGGTTACGCGGCTACGCCTATAGGCAGTTTAGTGGTGAAAAAATGATGTTGTTGAGTCTCGAAAGTCGAACCATATTCGGTGGAACGGTGTTTCGTAAGGTAGACGAGGCTCTTGCCGCAGTCGCGACGGCTGTGGCGCGTCCATTTAGCGACAGGCGAGTTCATCTCGGAGTTATGTTGAGTGGCGTTGTATTTGCAGATATTGGATACATCTGGAACGGCAAACACACCTTCAATTTAGCAAGTCCCAAGCGCAGCGTTGGATTTGGGTTGCGTGGGAGTCTCTCTCAGTTTAGTGGCACAGGCATTCTACGGGTAGAATTCGCTTTCCCACTTGATCCGCCCTTTTCACCATCGTTGAAGCCGCGGATTTTCTACGGTCAGGAGCGAGCTTTTTAATTTATCTTTCGCGTCATTTTTAAGGAAAGTCTAAGCAAGTAGTCCGTAATGAAATGGAGGACGGATATACGGAGAGGCACTCTATGTATCAAACCCACCTGACCGAACCGCAAGGTATAATTAAAAAACGGAAAAGAACGTGAAACCATCAACCCACCTGACCGAACCGCAAGGTATAATTAAAAAAACCGAGAATATCACATGGCGCGCCATCCTGTTAGGATTGTTATCGCTTCCACTTAATATCTATCTTGTTGTTCAAACGGAAACGGTGTGGACCACACAATATCCCACCACGATGGCGATTTTCTTCAACGCTGTCTTTACCCTCTTCCTCCTGGCAATATTCAATCTATTCTTAACACGCCACCTCCCGAAATGGCAACTCACACAAGCGGAAATGCTGACCGTGTATCTCATGGTAACGCTCGCATGTGTCGTCTGTGGGCATGACCTTTTGCAGGCGACAATGTGTGTTTTGGGGCACGCGGCGTGGTTCGCTACGCCAGAGAATGAATGGCAAACGCTCTTCTTCCGCTACATCCCGGATTGGATCGCTGTAATGAATCGGCGTGCCTTAACCGGCTACTATGAAGGCACCTCAAATCTATTCGAGATAGAACATATTCAGGCATGGTTTACACCGGTATTCGCGTGGCTTGTGTTCTTCTCTGCGCTGGCGTTCTCTATGATGATGCTCAGTGTTATCCTCCGTAAACAGTGGATTGAACACGAAAAACTGAGTTACCCGATCATCCTACTCCCTTATGAAATGACGAAAGATGCCGGTTTCTACCGAAACCGACTCCTCTGGGTAGGTTTTGCTATCGGATGCGGGATCGATTTGCTCAATGGAATTAGTTTTCTTTATCCTTACGTGCCGAGCATCCCTATCCGCCACGATATTGGGATCTTGTTCACAGAAAAACCGCTGAATGCTATTGGTTCAACCCCTATTCATCTAAATCCTTATGCCATCGGAATCGGTTTCTTAATGCCGCTGGATTTGTCGCTCTCTTGCTGGCTGTTCTACCTTTTCTGGAAGGTACAACTCGTCTTCGGGGCGATGACAGGGATGAATCAGACACCGGGTTATCCGCATATTGATATGCAGTCGACGGGTGCGTATTTTGGTCTCTGTTTCTTTGCACTTTGGATAACACACAAGCACCTCTGGCAGGTTACACGCAATATCTTAGGTTTGAAAACCAACCTTGATACAACAAACGAACCGATGGGATACCGCGGTGCGTTTATTGGGTTCCTGCTGGGTATCGCAGTTGTGTTTGGGTTTTGTCTGAAGGCAGGGATGTCGTGGTGGGGCGTACTTGGGTTCTTCAGCATACAATTTATACTTGTTTTAGCGTTCACCCGGATGCGTGCCGAACTCGGGACACCGACGATGGATTTCTATCGTGCTGGTCCTGGACTTTTTCTCACGTCACTCTTTGGGTCCAGAAGGATTGGTGCCCCGACGCTAACGGGGTTCGCTTTCCTCTATGGATTTACCCGAAATTACCGTTCGCAACCGATGCCGAATCAATTGGAAGGATTTAAACTCGCTGACAGAGGTGGAATCAACGTTCGTCAGATTCTTTGGGTGATGTGGGGCGCGACGGTTATTGGACTGATGATTGGGTTCGTTGCGTTCCTTCATGCGGGTTACCTACATGGTAATCTCGGAACATGGCGTGGACAAGAGGCTTTCAGTGATCTACAGCGCTGGCTAATGCTCCCGAACGACACAGACTGGGGACGCATGGGATTTTTTGGCTTCGGTATCACCCTGACGCTCTCGACGCTCTTTATGCGCCTGCGATTTATTTGGTGGCAGTTGCATCCGCTTGCCTATCCGCTTGCGGGCAATTGGAACTTCGGTCGGCTTTGGTTTCCTGTTTTCTTGGCGTGGGTTCTAAAATCTATACTGATTCGCCATGGTGGGATCGGCGCGTATCGCCGAACACTGCCACTGTTTTTAGGGACAATGCTCGGCGAATTCGTGATGGGGAGTATATGGGCAATTTTAGGACTGTTTTTTGATCAGCGGATGTACTCGTTTAAACATTGGTAAACCCTACGCCTTTAATCCGCTGCTTTTTGCAAATGGATGCTCCCACCAGAGGTGTGCAATTTTAGCAAGGGTCCGCCGCCATTGATGCTACCTTTCAATCTATTTCTGGGAACCTTCCCTTGGATAGTCGATGCCACCGCAAAATCCGTTGAGACGCGTCCACCGCTGGTTTCCGCGTCTACGTCAATCGCAATATCTGGAATCAGCGCGACAGTTATCCCACCGCCCGATGTGCGCAAACGACACGCATCCTGGAGTTGTGTTTTCATAACAGCATGGATGGAGCCTCCCGAAGTTTTGGCATTTACATCACCACCGACACTCTGTAGCCTGATGCCACCGCCAGAGGTCTGGACATCCGCACCTCCACTACAACTCGCAACCTTAATGCTGCCTCCGGAAGTTTTGCCCCAAATAGAACCCTTAATGTCACCGAAGCGGAGACTGCCGCCAGAGGTTTGTGCCTGAACATCACCCGCCACATCGACCGCTTCAATACTACCACCAGATGTTTTGAGATCGACTGGACTCCCACACGAAGTGAGTTTGATGCTACCACCGGATGTCCGTCCCCACACCGTTCCTGTAATGTTCCCGAAACGTAAACTCCCTCCTGAAGTATGGGCGCGAACCGTACCATCAAGATCACCGACTTTGATGCTGCCGCCTTGGGTATCTAAATCAACATTATAGTTTTTCGGGACCGTCACGTGGAAACGAATTTCCAAGCGATTAAGTATTTTTCGCCAATGTTCTCGTCCGTGTTTGAACTTACCCTCAATATGAACATCGGCATCCTCGGGCGAGAATGATACCTCAAAGTCAGCAAGTGCTTCTTTTGCCGATCGGTTCAAGGACTTTGCCGCTTTTGTGATCACGATTCCAATCTCATCCTGTTCGGCGGTTTGGATTTCAATCGCTCCAAACTCCGACGCAACTGTTAAATTGCCACCAGCCTTGACGTTATATGTTCTTTCAATCTTCTCCAAAATCGGTTCCTCCGCTGTTAAAGATATAGATTGGCAGCTGACACTGTAGAATAGAAGTAATGTTGAGAAAAAAATGGGTGACCGAATAAACACTTTCATCAAATTGACTATCAGCCATCGGCGGTCGGAAACCTTCAGGCAATCGGTTTTTTGGTGTAAGGGCAATCCCTTGTGGTTGCCCGTTTGGGCAGACACAAGACCCGCCCCTACAGGCTGACTGCTGACCACTGATAGCTGACTCCTATTCTACAGTTCTTTGTTCTGTTCAATCTGTTGTGACCGGATCTCTTGAAGTATCTCAACAACCGTCTCCATTTGCCCTTCAAGCTTAGCGATACGTTGTTCGACAGATGTCACGTCCTCATCTTCGTCTGAGGTGACCTCAACGGTTTCAGCGACATCGGTATCGCTGCCTTGGGCTTGTCCACTCCAGATATCTTTGAGGAAGGAAGGCATGGATTGTCGCACAACTTCACTGACATCTTTCAACTCATTGCCAATCGTTTTCTTGACTTGTTCAAAGTCAACAAAATCATCGGCGCAGCTTTCTTTTACGTAGGCAGCGACTTGATGACACGCAAAGCAAATATCGCCAAAAGATGCCTCATCCTCCTCCAAAGGTTCAAACAGACCGTCGGGCACTGCACTAAGATCGGTCAGAAGCTCAAGGGCATTGTTAAATTGCCGAGCGCATCGCTCCTCACTCCCTGAAAATTGGTCTGTAATCGCTGAAGTTTCTATGATACGTGCGGTCATTTCCAAGAGTCGCAGAATCCGACGTACTTCCTTCATTCGACGTATTTCCTTCTGGGCTTCACGTTCGTTAGACATGATTTTCTCCTATTGTCCCGCAAGCCTTTATAGACTTGCGCTTATGGATTTGCCTATATAGAGTCCTTAAGATTGAAAAGGATAGTAAAATTTTTTACTGTTTTATAGTTGTGGGTTACAAGACGATGTTTTTGCTTGGGTATTTCTGCGGATTCCCTTTGTTAAACGAAAACCTCTTAACTGAAAACTGAAAGGTTTTTCGCAGAAAAACCGTGCTGACAACCGACAACTGTTCTATAGAGTCAACTCAGACCAAAAGGATAGCAGAATAGTTTTCAGAGGAAGGGTTGTGAGTTCGGGTTTTTTTGAAAAATTCTTAAAACTGACAACTGTCTCACTACGAAGTTTCCGACTTTAACTCAGCGACATTCCGGCGGATTTTAATCGCCGCCTTAACAATATCCTCTATATCCTCTTCGCTCGCCATTAACACATTTTGACTGAGAGAAAGACCTGTCTGACATATCTTTTCAGTTTCAGGGCACTGTACACCCTCATAATTGAGATTCTGACCGAAAAGATTAGAGGCGAGAAAGTCTGCCCGATACATAGGAGTAGTATACCAATATCCCATCGGTATCCCTTCGGCGCGCATCGCACGGAGAAACGTTTCACGTGAGATGCCTTCAAACTCCTCAGAGTCAAAGATCGCCTTATAGCCGTGACAGCCGCCACGCGTGGCACGTGGGTCAAGCGGTGTGACGATAATGCCCGGAATCTCACCGAGCCAACCATCTAACCATCGCATGTTCTTATGTCGATAGTTGGTTTCAGCTTCAAGTCGGGTCAAACGAGAAAGAAGTAATCCAGCCTGCCATTCCGTCATTCGGAAATTGCCACCGAAAGGTTCTGCCTCTCCAAACTCAGCATCTGGTAAAGTACGACCACAGTTGTGCAAAGCGTAAGCACGTTCGTAGAGTTCTCGGTCGTTCATGACGACAATACCACCTTCGCCAGCACAAAGGTTTTTGGACGACTGGAAACTGAAGCATCCGAAATGCCCCCAGCTGCCGACCCCGCGTCCGCGCCATTCCGCACCGTGTGCCTGCGCGCAATCTTCAACAATCTTCAGGTTATGCCGATTCGCGATGTCAACAAGGGCATCCATATCTGCTGGATACCCTGCGATATGAACCGGCAAAATCGCCTTCGTTTTTTCCGTTATCGCGGCTTCGACCTTGGCAGGGTCCAACAGAAAACTGTCTGGTGCAGTATCCACAAAGACCGGAGCGGCATGGGTCATCAGGATCGCGACGACTGTTGCCTGAAAGGTATAGGGTGTGGTAATTACCTCATCACCGGGACAAACGCCAGCGGCTTTTAAGGCGATATAGAGTGCTGAGGTACCGCTATTGACGCAAACGCCATAGTTCGCGCCTTGGAATTCGGCGAACTGCTGTGCGAATTCTGGAACCTTTGGTCCACCAACACCCCATTGTCCACTTTTGTAAATAGCTTCAAACGCTTCGATATCGGCAGGATCTTGCGTGGGCCATGCTGGGAATCCAGCGGTTCGGACAGGTTCGCCTCCGTTTATTGCTAATGTTGCCATATTTTTAATTTTCCTTGCGGTTCGGTGAGGCGAGTTGAATGAACTACGTGCCTCTCCGTATATCCGCCTGCGCCGTTGTTGCAGGCTATCGTTTTCGCGTTCAAGACGATAAGGTCTCTACATAATTCTGCAGATCTGGAAACCCCGCTCTACGCATTACTTCTTGTAAACGATTCTCCAAATGACCAGATTCAACCTCAGCAATTAATGCTTTTAGGACCTCCAGTGCCTTTCTTTCCAACTCAGCGTCAATCGCGCCCTTCTGAACCGCCTCTTCAAACTCATCTTCGTCTTGAATCTCGTAGGTGCCATCTGGATTTATCCAAAGATCCAGGAACAGGTCCGTTATTTCAAAGCGATTCAGTTTTCCGTTTACATCCACACTCCGTTTGACCGGTTTCAGAACATCACAGTAATAGCCAGTCCACTCGTTCTCCAGATTATAAACCTTGCCGACATCATACCACAACCCTGTAAACACAAACCAAACCGCGGCAAAGTTATCCGACAAAACCGTCTCACCGTTTTGAACTATAGGTGAGGACGGCTTAACCCGTTGGGACGTGACAATAACCGCATCGTCGAGATAAAGTAATTCCTGTTGAAAGTGATTGACTCGATCAGGGGGTCTTTTATAGGTGAGTGTTACCGTTTCCATTTTTCCAATTTTCCTTGCGGGAGAACAACGTGCGTTCCTCAACCCTCCTTCCGCTACGCTTACAGGCTACGGGTTTGGGGCTAACGAAGACCTCTTTACTGACTGCTGACAACTAATTGCTAACTGCTAAACGACGCGATTGCCTCACAAAAGGCTTTAATATGTGCTGGCGTTGTTCCACAACAGCCACCTATTAAGTAAGCCCCTGCTTCTATGAGTGCCGGAACATGATTTGCCATCTCTGTTGGGGTCTGCGTATAGACGGTTTGGTGGTTCTCATCAAGTTTCGGCATGCCAGCGTTAGGATACGCCATCATCCGCTTATCATTAATTTCTGCTTCAGTGAGCACCGAGTGCAACTGCTGAGTTCCAGCAATCGCATAAGGCATCCCAGTATGTTCATCACGTCTGGATTCGGCACCGCAGTTCACACCGACAATACTAACAGACTCCAACAGCGAATCGCCTCCGGGAAACTCGTTGTTCATGAGAATATTGAGCAGATCTGCCGGAGAATTTCCCCAGTCCGTCCGATAGATGATTTTACCAGTGCGCCGTTCCTTTGTCCATTTGTAAGTCAAGTTCACCGCGATAGGGATTCCTGTCTCACGCGCAACATCTACAGCGAGTGCCGCCTCTTTCGCAGAAAACATCGTCTCAAGGCAGAGAAAATCCACGCCTTCTTCTGCGAGGGTGTGGATAACCAATTTATGTGCCTCTCTCGCATCCGCATTTGGGATGCCGAAGGTGGTATCGCCGCTATCGGCTTCAATCGCGCCGGGAGAGGGTCCCACAGAGCCAGCGATGTAGACATCTTTTCCGCTCTCTGCAACAGCCGTCTTCACGTGTTGAACAGCGAGTCGTATAAGCCGTTTCGCATCGGATATGTTCTGTCCCGCCATCTCAAGATGAAGTGGAGATGCCACGAATGTGTTTGTCCCGATCGCCTCAGCACCTGCACTGATATAATCCGAATGAATGTCAGTAACAGCAGAGGGATGTAGGTCGTTGGCGAGGGCACTGTTGACGAGTTCTATATCCCGCGCGAATAGTTGCGAGCCGAATCCACCGTCGTATAAAATCGGTTCATCAGACTTCAAGCGTTCTTGAAAACTTTTAATTTTACCTTGCGGAGGAACGACGAGCGTTAGAATTTTGACGTGCGTTCCTTAAATCCGCCCTCCAAATGTAAAGCATTCTCGCTGCGAAGCAAAATTATGCCATTTAAGGAGACCTAATTTCATTACCGGCTAACTGTTTAGTTTTATTTTTTTGCTATAACCGTAGACGGTGGTCTCCTGCAACATCGGCGCAGGGTCTTTGCTGGGGGTGTTTTTGCTTGGGCGTTTCCCTTGATAGGGGTTTTTGATAGGGTGTTTCCTCAAATTTCCCTTTCTTCAGATATAAGCAAAGACCTTCAATGAACATAAGACTGTATTTAACGCCTTGCGAACAATTAAAAATACCTTACAAGGTTACGGGCATCGGTTTGAATTGGCAGCCTTCCACGAACACATCAAAGAAATCCGGTGTCGTTTCCAACTCGATATGCTCAATATTGTTGACAAATGTTTCAATATCGGCACGTTTTTTGTCAGAAAGCAGGACTGCTGTCGCACCTGCTATTGCGGCGTTGCCAATCTTGATGACGTTTGCTTCTGGAACGGGTGCGAGAAATCCGATTTCAATAGCGTCTTGTAGGTTAACATAATTGGCAAAACCACCTGCCAAAAAGAGTTTTGAAATGTCTTTTGGAACGCAGCCGAAGTGTCGCAGAACAATATATTGTCCACAGTAATTTGCTGCCTTTGCTTGCGCCAAATTGCTTGCATCCTCACGTGAGAAGGTGATACCGTGTTCCGGCAAGAGGGACATAACGCGTTGCTTTCTGTCTGCAAAAACACCTTTCGGACTCATCTGATCATTTCGACGTAGTTCAGCGAGGAGCGAAATCAGCCCAGAACCACATAACCCTTGTGGTGTTTCCCCCTCTGGTGTTTCACCACCAATCGTCTCATAATTGAGCTGACCCTCGTTCCATTTCACAGACTCAATAGCACCCGGATAAGCAGGCATTCCGTATTCAATGCCGCCCCCCTCAAATGCGGGACCCGCCGGACAGGACGCCGCGACCATCCGCTTCGCATTTCCGACAACCACCTCTGTATTCGTCCCGACATCAACCAGCATGATGACCTCATCCTGCGAAGGTATATCAATTGAGACTAAATCCGCCGCAACGTCTGCTCCGACATGGCTTGCAATCAATGGCAAACTGTAGACCATTGCCTTCGGATTCGCACGGATACCCAAGCGACGTACCTTTTCAGTGAGAGAAGTGGTTGAACGCGTCCCCTCCCGATACGCATGCTCAATCAGCGATTTATACGGCTTTTGTCCAATGCTTTGAACATTGTGCTTGAAGAAGATATCGCGCATCGTTGTGTTACCAGCGACGATGATTTCATAAATCTCTTGACGGACGAAGTTGTAGCGTTCACACATCTCCATGATTTCGCTGTTGAGTGCGGCAATCAACGAGCGGCGCAGTTCACCCTCAAATTCGCCGTCGTAGGAGATACGATTCATGATGTCGCTTCCACCAAAACGCTGTGGGTTTTCAAAAGAACTGACAGAAACCGTTTTCCCATTCTCTAAATCGACCAGATTCGCCACCACCGTCGTTGTTCCGATGTCCAAGGCGAGTCCGTAGAGATGTCCGCGGTAACGGTCAATAGGTTCATTATTGTAATAGACAACCCCATCGCGATGGGTAACGCGTGGATCTAATTTCGACGCACCACTATCCGTCGTGACGGTGTGCGTCAATATCCTTGGTGCGCGTCGAAGGGGTGCGAACTCAATGTCTTTGTCAATGTCAAGAACAACTGCTTGGCAGGCGAGACGGTAGTTATCTCGGAGGAAGGCTTCTGTTTCATTTGGTGGTCGGAGGCTGTCCATACCACGCTTAATCTCGACGATGCATTCGTGGCACTGCCCGGTTCGGAAACAGGAGGTGGGTACTTGGACGGTTAAATCGTCTGCGTAGTCAAAAACGGTTTTTCCAGGCGTGAGTTGATGTGCCTGTCCGTCACACGTAATTGTGCCCGTGCTGTGTATTGTTCCGGATGGGTCGGGAGCGTCAGTCTCCCATGCGCTGCGATAATCCAACTTATCGTCGCCAACGCACAAAAGTCCGGTGCCTTCATCAATCTTTCGCTGATTTCGGCAACCGAACTTCGCAGTACAGTGATCAAACCGATTTTTGTAGGGACACCGATACGTCGCCTGTTCATCGGCATGCACAACCAGTTCTTCAAAAATTTGTGTAATTTTACTGAGTCGTTTCTCGTATTCCGCTTTATCTATCTTTTTCATATTTTTAACTTTAGAGCCGTCGGCTATCGGCTATCGGTAGTCAGTGAAGAGGATTTTGATTAATTCAAACGTCTCTTTGCTGATGGCTGACAGGGTTGCGTTAGCAACCCGCCCTGACAACTGATGACTATTCCCTACCATTCTTCGTCTGGTGCCTCAAGGAATTGCTTGGCGAGTGCAACGCATTCCAAGGCATCTTTGCCATACCCATCAGCCCCCATATCATCGGCAAAGGTCTGTGTGACTGGGGCACCCCCTACCATAATCTTGACTTCTTCCCGCAAGTCTTCGTCAATAAAAGCGTCAATCGTCTTTCCCATGTTCGGCATTGTCGTCGTTAGGAGTGCCGACATTCCCAAGATCGGTGCTTCATGATCCTCAACGGCTTCAATGAACTCGTCCTCAGAGGTATCAACCCCTAAATCGTGGACCACAAAACCCGCCCCGCGCAACATCATGATGCACAAATTCTTACCTATGTCGTGCAGATCGCCTTTGACAGTTCCCATGATCACAGTCCCGATCGGTTCTATACCCGAATCTGAAAGAATCGGTTCAATATACGCCATTCCGGCTTTCATTGCACGGGCACACGCCAAGACTTCTGGCACGAAGATGAAGTTTTCTCGGAACTTGATGCCGACGATCCCCATTCCAGCGATGAGTCCATCATCCATAATTTCTAACGCTTCTGTGCCTTCTTCCAGCGCGGTTTCGGTCAATTCATCAACAGTGTGATGGTCGCCGTCGATCAGGGCAGCCGCGATGTCTTGCATAGCAGGGGTCGCCTGTGCAAACATCTCAATGGTACGTGTTATCTCAGCCGGCTCTTCCAGGAACTCTTCGATCTCTTCTCGGATAAATTCGTTTGCAATGTCATTAATAGATGCCACGAGTGTTGAAGCCTCCTCAAAGATACAATGATACCACACACTCGGAAAAATAACAAGTGAATTTTGGAATGGACTCAATGCCATTCAGTTTTCTGGTAGGCGGGAACTCCATCGAAAAGGTCCTCCCCAGTAGCGTCCATACGGTTTCAAGCGGATATAAAAAACGGCTCAAACCAAGTTATTACTGGATTCAAGCCGATTTAGAAAATGTATAATATTTGCGTTTATCGGGCGTTTTTGAGGCTTCCCCATGTGGTTGTGAGCTTCGCTTTAGGGTCTACGGCGGTAAGATTAGCATCGCCGAAGTACTCAATTTCGCCAATTTGAAAGTACGCTCCAGCCGGGTTCGATGCCGTGTCTAAAGTAACATGCCGAAAAAAGCGATACCCTGTGGTTTGAACCTCGAAATCTTCACCTGCCTCAAAAAGGACGACTTGCAGTCGCTGCTCCCAAAAGCTATCCCCGTCGTGAGAAAAGATGGTCGTAAACGCCTCGCCGTCATTCGACCCCTGAATCTCCCACACTGTCGGGTCCCTCGCAGGAACATCGTTCGCTGAAGATACAGTGAAATGTGTCAACGCGTACGGCTCCTCAAACTCAGCTGTCACGTGCAGACCTTCCTCCGGAATGCCGCCCCCAAGTCCGCAGCACCATTTGTCATTGCTGGGTCCAAGGCGGTTATCGAAAACGTTAAACGCAAATTCACCGCCCCCGAATCCGGGTTCATCGTTAGCTGAGAAAATGGCGTTGTAACCGCTATCTGCTTCAGGTTCACCATCGTCTTCTGGGTCGGTTAGGTCTCCTCCGAGCAGTGAATCTGTTCCTTCTCCCAAGACTTCCTCCGCCTGTGCCATGTCGCTCGTGCTGATAACACAATAGGCTATCATCAACACAAATCCTGCGAATACCATCATAATTTTCATGTCATTCAACTCCCTATAGAATGAATCTCACTTTTACGTGAGTTTCGGATGTAGTAAGGTACGGAAAGAAAGGGAGGTGATTTGTGTCCGTTCCATTTCCGCTATAGGTCAAAGATACCCACAACCTAAAGGTTGGGGCTTGTGCTTCATAGCGACTGCGGTTTTCTCAAAGAGTCCACCGTCTAACTGTCGCTCCACAATAGCTGCCAAGCCAGCTATGCACCGAAGTGCCTGATCTTATGTGACATGTGATTTATCAACGGGGGCGGATGTTACTCCTGCTCCCCTATACATGCAACGGATACCCGAAAGGGCTTTGTCAATATAGAGGCGTGTGAGGCTTTTACGTGATCGTCTCAATTGACAAGCGTTCCGACAACACATCAATCACAACCTATGCCGAACACTATGATATATCTTATCAGATTTTGATGAGAGTGTCAAGTTTATTTTTACTATAAACCTAAACACCGTCTACATCCCGCAAGCGAAAGCATGGGGTTTGACGGAAGAGTGTTAAACGTTCAGCACATATTTCATACGCGCCTCACCTCTGAAAAGGCTGACTAAGATTAAAAATTTTTAACCTTGGGGTATTGTACCATATTTTCTACGCTTTGCCAAGTCAATCATAAATCTTAAATTTGGATTCCGTATCATCAAGAAAGCCACTGACTTCATTAGCCAATGGCTTTCTTGTATTCCGATTGCTACATAGGTTTAAATTGTTTTCACACTATAGGACTTACGCAGATTGCTCTTTTGTAGCATAGACTGTTAGTCTGTGCATCTGCAGCAGACGCGAGGCATACATCACAAACTCAAACTCGCAGCAGTGCTGTTGCTTTATCCAGTTTCAAATTAAAGGTAAAACCGGTTCGTAGTAGCGCAATTCTGCGGTGTACTCACCCAAATGCGACGTGCATTATTGCGCATTCGGGACGTGCGATAAATCGCAGGACTACAAACCTGCCCTAAAATTCAAACTGGCTGGAACACTATAACCTAATTTGTAAAACGTCTATCAACTACCAGAATCAGAAGTAGGTTTCCACCACGGTGCAATTCGAGGAGTCGAACCTACTGGAAGTTTCTCGCCTCGGCAGTAGTCCGTGAGTGTTCTCCCGAAGCCTTCAACATTACGTTTCGTTTGTGCGGAGTTTCCCCATCGATTCCAAAATCGATCGACGAGAGCGGCGAGTTTAGAATCCAGATCCTGTGGTTCCTCACCAAATTCTGTCTTTTCGACTTCACGATGCCACCATCGAGCAGTAGATGAGAGTGCTGGCTTCATTTGCTCAAAAACTGCGGAGATTCGGAACAGATCGCTTGTTTGTAACGCCTTTCGGTAAACCTTTTGGCAACTTCGTTCTTGTTGCGCAACTTCATACGCCTGTGTAGCATGTTCACGCACCCATCGGCTTGAATCTTCTGATTTCAATTGATCAAGTTTCTCAATCGCTTCGTCCGTTCCAAACCACGGCAAGATAGAAACTCCCAGATTCCGTTCTTTTGCATAGGGACTCTTTATATACTCCTGTGTCACTAAACTCCATAATTCATCCCAACCACCCTCAGCTAAAGCAGCAAGGGTCATGAACATAATCTCTTCGTCGTTTAGGCACTCTTCTAAAAGTTCTCGTCTGAATTGACGATGTTCAGGCGAGTTACAATACTCAACTTTCCAGAGTTGAGCGAGAAGTGTTGGTACACCATAGCGCGTTCGGTAAACTGTTTTGAAACTTTCGGAGTTCCATTGGTGATAGTATTGCTTCGCTTTATCAGGTTGGAATCGTAGCAGCAAACAACGGATATCATCTGTGAAGTTTGACAACGCTTGGCTGTACTGTGGAAACTTGGAAAGTTCAGTGAGATATTCGTTTGCCAATTGCAAGAAATTGCTCGTGTCTTGTTCTGCCCAGGTTTGAAGAACTTTTGAATTGACCGAAAATCTCATTTCCCGATCATAATCGAAGTCTTCCTTAGCCCCCTGAAAAATCGAACATAGCCACTGAATAAGTTCTTTGCCCCACTGCGACAGATCATCACTTCGATCTGGTGAGCAGAGAAAGGAACCCACAATTTCTTGAGGCAGCAATGACATCAACTTATCGTAAGCCGGAACATCTCCACCTCGATCATAAGGATGGGGTATAAATCGTCTGCCATTTTTTGAAAAGAGATGCTCTTGTATGCTTTCATCAATCAGCATTTCGTCCAAAAATTGTTTTGAATTCGATAACGCTAATCGGAGCATTGGATAGGTTCCAGTTGAATCAGGTTTTCTCAGTTTTAACTCGCCCAGCGCAAATTTTACTGAGTTCTCATCAACTGGGGTGCCATAAGCATAAAGCGTACACCAGAACTCTTCCTCCGGGAATTCTTTCGATTCACTATTGGGCCCGGTTTGATTATCAGATACTGAAAACCGAAGTTTTTCCAGTCTTTGCTGTGCCAATTTTACAATTGATTCCGGTAGCAATTCCTCAAGCAAGATTGGGAGCGTATCATAACAAATTGAAATTCTAAGTGGCTCATGTGAAGCAAGAAATTCAAACCAATCTGTTAATCTATCCTCAGAAGCAGAAAAAAGAAGGGTTTCTGTCAGTAAGGAAGTCAAATAAATAGTATCAGATGATGAGTTGTCTGTTTGAATATCTTGAGCGAGACGATGCTTCATTCCCAAAATTGCTTCCGTAATTTTTTCGCAATCTTCCTGTTGAAAAATAAGTCCGTGAATTGACCAAAGTTTGAACTGTGCCCATTTTTGATTCAGTGTATTAATTTTGAAATCGCAGGCAAGTTTGGCGTAACTCTTACAATCATACTTAGCAACCCACGGCAGTAGATTTTCTATACAAAAATCCTCAAGGGTTGCTCCTACACCCCAACCTAACTTAGCATTCACTGATACATCTTGCAAAATCTTCTCGATTTTGACGAGATCCTCTTGGTGTAAATCAGGTAAATCCATGCGAACTGCTAAATAGTCGAGTCCGTGGTAATTACCGTTAGCTGCGGGTGAATCACCAATTAGTAAACGTTCCTGATTACGCATGCGCTCGATATAAGGCTTAAAACGACGATTGTGTTGTTCTACAAAGGCACGTGTCTCTAGTTCTTTCTTTGAGAGCGGACGTTGCAACAGCGGCGGTAAATCCACAAGTAGACAATCTGCCAACCCATAAACCCCTCTTAATAACGATGCATCAGCTTGGGCTAATTCTGCCAACCAATGCAGATCACCCAATACTTCTTCAGTATATCCCCAGCGCATCAGTCTGCCGATTTTCTCATAAAATAGAGAAAGTTGCCTTTGTCGTCTGTTACTGTTGTCGCCAAAGTTTGTGTTGTTGTGCAGGATCGCATAGCAGTGCGCGAGTGTTTTTAAAAATTGACGCTCTGGTCTTTGGGATAAAATTGAGAGTGCCGCGTCTAATAATTGGGATTGTATGTCATCCTTTTCCCGGGGAGACCGCTGCCCCTCGGTATGGGTATAAACAATGTCTTCCTGTGTGTCATCAGCGTATGTAGGCAGAAGCCATTTGGTAAGACGTAATGCTAAGCGATTAAGATCACTTTTCTTGTTTAACCAAACTTTCGCCAGCGGTTCAATAAGTGCTTCCTCATAATTTGGGGAATTATGATACTCCAATTCAAATTCAACAACTTGGGCATAAGCATCGGGATCTTCTTCTGCCCAAAACGCTAACCATTCATCCGTAATCTGTGCGTTGTGGCTATGGAACCAAGCAAGCATCAAACCAGCTCGTTTTTGTGAGAGTTGATCTTGTGAAATATCAGGATCGGGAGATATCGCTGTGATTTGCAGCGCGACAAACAAGGCCTTAGTCCGCAAATCTTCTGAAGGGATTGGCTCAAGGGCGTTCTGAAAGCCCTCGGCGAAATCTTTAATTCCGGTGAACTCTGTACAGTCAAAAAGGTTGGCAAGGTAAAGTGCCCAACCAAGTACAATATGATCACGGCTCAGTTTTGCCTGAAGTGGACCCGCCTCAAGGGTAATGCGTTGTTCTTCCAAATCATGACGTACCTCATGGTAGCCCGGAAAGTACTGTTCGAGTAGTTGAGCAGATACTTGGGGCCCAGCATTGGTCCACTTCGCTTGCTTCGCGAGATCTGAAAGAATTTCCTGAGCGTCCTTGGCGCGATGCCAACCAAGTTTCTGCTTAAGTTGTGGATCTGTCCTCTCAATTTTTTCACGTAAATCTCCCCATAAGACTACTTCCTTGGTGACAACATCAAGGGAGCCAAGTTCATCTCGTAGTTCAGTACATCTCTGAAAATATCTCGGAATTCTTGCAATGTCTTTTAATGGATCCGGTAAATCATCAAGTTGGAGACCCTTTCGCGTTAGTGCCTCTTGCAGTTCAGAGTCATTGAAAGGATCAACAGAGATTTTATAACACCCACTCCACAAATAACCCTCAAAATCAGGATAGTCATCCAAAGGACGCGTGGTTAACAAAAAACGGACTCTATTTCTCCATTCGCTTTCATGCCTAAAGTATTCACTAAGAATTCGCTGTGCTGCCTCAA
Organism: Candidatus Poribacteria bacterium; assembly: GCA_965232545.1. Taxonomy (GTDB): domain Bacteria; phylum Poribacteria; class WGA-4E; order WGA-4E; family WGA-3G; genus WGA-3G. Next base: position 2,272,978 of record OZ246979.1, on the reverse strand, counting down.
TTGCATTCCATTCATTGGCACCATCTAGGACGATGAGGGTTTTACGCCAAATTCTTGCAGACTTGTTTTGCAGCTTGGTGATTTTCCCTTCTTGATGAGACGGGTAGATTGAACGGAAACAAGTACGGAGCAAATCAAATATAGTCTTGCGATCGCTCCAGTTTTTACTATCCAACCAAAAAGCGACAATATTCTCGTTCTCACAGATTGAGTTCATCGCTTTAGCAGCAAGCCATGTTTTTCCGTGACCCTCTTTACCTTCAAGACAGCAAATAGGGAACTTTTCGGTTTCCCACCAATTTGTGATTTGTGATTCTAGGGAGGGACGGTCTATTGCTTGGGACAAGTTGATAGGATTGAAGCCTTTGTCTGTGCTAAAACGCTTAAGTAGGTACCCTTCAATATCTTCTTGAACATGCTTTTGGGTTTGAATTCCATCTTTGAGTTTGTCTCGGAGTTCCAATATTTTCTTGGTCGTTTCTAATTTATCCTTCTCTATTTGAACCCAATCCAAGAATTGTTGACTGGTGTCTAAAGGGGCAAAGAATTCGCGGATGTCCGCCCAAAAGGTAACGCACAACGCTCCAAGGTTTGAGAGTTTATCCGTCAGTTCAAGAGTAACAATATCCAAGCCGGTTTCTTCTGAGACAGCCTCCAATTCACCAAGCGACTGTGCAGAAATATCACGAGAAATAACCAAGACATAAACTTGAAGGTCTTGTAAATTTCTCTTTACTATATTAATGTCTCCCACAATTTCTACATCTCTAGGCTTTTTTCCGTCGCTGTAGTTCTTGGCTTGAATTGCTACTTCTCCTGTCATGTTCCTAGCGTCGCCACTTGGTTGAGTGCCAGATTTTGCGAGCACAAACGGAATTTCAAGAAGTAATTCTAGTAGCCTTGCAGCGAGTTCTTCAAAAGGCTCGCCTTTTTTGCGTCCTTTGTGTTGTTCGTCCAGTGATTGGATGAGTTCTTTTAGTTTTCTCCAACCTTGTTCTGCCGAAAGCGGGTCGCTCTGATCAACTGCTTCACTCTCGTCTGATGACAGATTCTGACGTGATTTAAGATTAACCTGAACTTCCACCTCGTGGGTTTCGTCCCAATAATCAGCAAGGCTATGTGTATCCCAAAATTCGCCTATCTCCTCTGGTGTCGCATCAGGAGGAGGCATTGGATCTCGTTTTTTATCTTTGTCTGCCATAATTCCTTCGCTCCGTTTGGGTCATATCCCTCGCGCTGATAATCAACGTCCGGCGATTTGGTTTTTGAATAAAAAAAACAATGAGATAGCGTCCCGCGTCCGTTTGTCCCATAGCTGAGTAAACATCTTCACCAGGCCGATTGCCTTTAGAGACGAAACGAAAACGAGGACGATTGGTTAAGACTTCTTCAACTTCCGTTTTTTCTACACCATGCTTTGTCGCTAATTTCTCAACAAATTGTTGCAGCCATATAATCTCATCAATCCGCAAATTTCCGCTCCGGTCCTGTGTTAGCGTTCTGGCGACTCGCTTGGTGCTTGTAAAGATAAGTTTTGAAATTAAAGTGCAGAGTCAGGCGAGTGCTACACACTATCCCAGTTCTCTTTCCTTACAGCATTATATCATATCGTCTGCTGTCTTTGCAACGTTTTGGCTGCTATACCTATCACAGGGACGGAAGCCTGTTAACGATAGCCATCGTTTCTAAACTGACCGTGATGACTTGTCCAATCAAACGAAGGATATACTCTGGATCTTCCTCACGATTCGGGTTGTTGACGATGCCGCTCCGTTTGTCTACCTTCACGCGATACTGATCCACCACCCACTCCAACGCAGAACGGTTGCCTAACCGATAATCAAATACCTCAGCGGGGATGCCCTCTAACGTCAGAAAGTCGTTGTATTTTAGACGCGTCTTATCTTTGGAAAATTTCATCCGCTCCACACCCAAATCCACTTGCATCCCCGGGGTTTCAATCGGATTGAGTTTAGCGTATTCGGACTGCGATTCATAGTTAACGTGGAGGTCTGCTAACCGCGCACCTGCCTTCGCAAATCCCCAGAAGTCTTCGGCGAAAGGGATATGTGGTAAGTCCCGCTTGAGATTTTCCTGATACCGCTCGCGATAATCAGGGTGATGCAAGATCCCGTAAGTATAATGGAAAATATCCCACTTGCTGATAGTGTTATCCGTGTAATACGTTTGAAACTGTGTCAACGTCCAATTAGTGATATTTTCACGGCGGTTTGTACCATCTTCATTGTAGATATAAAAAGGGAAGCACTGATTCTTTTCAAATGCTAAATCTAAACTCGGAATATTGCTCGTAACAAGACAACCAAAGCCCTTTCTATCGCCAATTCCGGCAACACAAATTACCCGATTTTCCTTTTCAGTATTCGGTGTTGGAAAAATGGAAGGGAACACATAAACACGCTCATTCAGCACTCTGTCAAAAAACAGATTTACTTTTGTAAATGGTCGATAAAGAGATTCGCGTAGTTTTGATTCAGCAAATTCTGCGAGTTGTCCGCCTCTCAGTTTACGTTTTAAGTTTTCGCTCCAGCTGATTTTCTGAGGATCCGAGTCCACGAAGTCATCAAGATTCACTCCTGATTTGTTTTTTGTTCCGACCCATTCAAGCGTCTGAGCATTATAGCATCTTATCATCCTTTGGACATTCTCAGTCACGGAGGTCCGGTTGAAGTTATAGACCCAGGCATCCCGATTTGTTGATACACCAAGGCTGTAGGTTTTGAAAAGCGTTCCTTCTACATCATTCTCACTCGCCTTTACAATCTTATTCCCCATCGGAATGAAGGTATCAAAGTCAGCGTGAAGTCCCTCTGTGAGCCATGTATGTCGTTTATCAGGAGTCAACTCCCGCCATACGACGTTGCCAACATGTCGGTTTGCGTCCAGAAACGCAAAGGTGCGCGCCTTACTCATGTCTGTCGTTTCGTCGTTATAGAGGATTTGCGCAGGATAACTACTACCATTCTGTCTCGACTTCACGAGGATATTGATACTTACCCCGACCTGAATGCCAAATACGTTAGCATCACCCGGCTGCCCCTTGCGGACGTTTCCACCTAAATCCAAAATATAGAGCGTATCAAACTCCTCGGAGAGGTGTTTCCGCATACCGTCAAACATCTGTCCATCAATAAAACCGTTGTTCGTTACGAATGCCACAATACCCTTGTCATCAATTTTATCCATTGCCCATCGGAATGCCTTAATGTACGGGTCATAGAGTTTGTTTTTCGACTGTGCATTAGAATCCGCAGCAAACGTGTCCCGGACGTGGGCATCGACACCCGCATGCGGCTTGTTTTTGTTGTTATCGTTCTCGTTTGCTTGCCTCGCGTTGTAGGGCGGATTTCCGATAACAACGAACATTGGGACCTCTTTCTGCTCTTTCACCCGCAGCGTATTCTCCGGCGTAAAGTAGGTGAACTCTCCCGTTTGGTGAGGGGCATCCATCAGACCGAACGTATCAAACGTATCCACAAAGCAGATATGCGGGAAAGGTTCATAATTGCCCGTCCTCTCATAATAGGCGTGTTCAATGTTCAGGCTCGCAATGTAATAGGGGAGCAACATCACCTCATTGCAGTGAAGTTCCTCCCGATATTTCTGTGGCAGTCGTCGCCCCTGAATCTCCTGCATGAGTCGGACGATGAAGTTGCCGGTGCCAACAAATGGATCGATAATGTGAACTCCCATATTCGACAGTGATCGTCCGAATTCGGTCACGAGAACGTGCTCAACGCTTTTCACCATGAAATCGACGATTGGCTGTGGTGTGTAGACGATACCGTGTGTATCGGCAATGTCGACAGAGAAGCCTTGAAAGAACTGCTCGTAGACGGTATTTAGAAATGCCTGTTTCTGTGAGAAATCGGTGATAGTGGCGGCGGTTTTCTCAATCGCAACATAGAACGGATCCAGAGGATGGAGGAACTCGGAACGGCTCGGAGAACGACGGGTAAGGATCTGGATCACCTTCTCAATTTCTTGGGCGATGATGTTCCTGTTCGTAAAGTCAGGATTGTCAAAGACAGTGCGGAAAATTCGCTCGGTGAGGAGATGTTGGATAAGCATTTCTTCGACCTGTGCCTCGGTGAGGTTCGGGTCAATAGCAGCTCGGCACTGTTGATGGAAATTCCTGAAGGCTTGTCGGAACTGAGGGTTGTCCTGCATTTCGGTCTCAATGCGCTTTGCGACACCGCTCCCTAACACCGGAACCTTTTCTTTGAATTCTTCAACGGCGGCATACCAATCGACGATATTTTCTTCCCGATACGCAAAGAAGGTGTTCAACAGATTGATAAGATTGATCGGATCTGTGAGGTCTACATCAAGCCGGAGGTGCCCATTTTGATAGAGGAGTGCCCGGGTCGGCGACTGAATGATGATATTTTTAAACGGATAACCCGCTTCCGACTTCTTCCGCGCTTCTGTGGGAAGATCGTCATGTGTATCTTTTGCTTCCCAGTGTCCGTGTGGCAGGTCAAATGCGTCAACGACTTCGCCATCTATCTGGATCCGCCTTTTCTGTGGGGTGTAGCGTGTCTTTTCACAGACGAGGATGAGGTCTGCTTGTCGGCAGTAATGTTGGAGTAGGTTTTGGAATGCGGTTCGGACTGCGCCTTCGTGTTCCGCGCCGACTTTTGTGTATCCTGCAAGTTCGGTGTAGTAGTTTTTGATGGGTTTATGTGTCGGTTTGATATTGAGTGGTGGCACGACGTTTTCTCCGTGTAGTTTTGTCAATTGAATTGAGGATAATGCTAATTATACACAGATGTGAAGGACAATTGCAAGAGTAATTACCGGGGGTGGATGAACAGAACTGGTATAAATTTAATAGGCGCGCTGTCAAAGCGCGCCTATCAACGGAAGTGTACTGATGGAGCGTGTCAACCCCACCTAATTCTTCTCGCGGTACTCTTGCAAAAGGGTGTTAATCTTGTCAAGAAACGCTTGTGAGTAGATCTCACCAACGAGTGCTTTGTGGGTTTCTGTGGCGATCACATCCCATGCCTCCCGAGAATCGTCCTCGAATTCAACCACTTCAATGCCTGCCTTCTTTTGCAGTGCCTCAAGAGCCCGTACATTATCCTTGCGAATATTCTCAATTAAATCTGCCTGATACGCGTCCGCGGTCTCGCTCACGACTTTCTGCATCTCAGGAGAAAGTTCATCAAACTTTTCCTTTGTCATAACTGTCGCGCCAACGCCAACACTGACAGGAAGGTTCGTCATATATTTGAACTTATCGTGCCATTGCAGCGCGATAGTGACATAAGGAGACGCAGTGAGAGTATTGATGTGCCCCGAATAGAGCGAACCTAAGACCTGTGTAACTTCTCTCGGTACAGTCGCGATATCGGCGTTCTTGAAAAACATAAGTCCGATTCTGTCGGTTGTACGAGCCCACATCTTGACGTTTGGGGATTGAAGGTCGGCAATAGTGCGGATAGGTTGATTGCTGAATATATAATAGAAGCCGAGGTCTCCCATACCGAGTAGGACGTACCCGGCATCCATAAATGCTTTGTCAAGATCGTCACGGAGGTAGTCCCGGACATAGTCAAGTTCTTCGTAAGTTCTGAACATTCGAGGTAATTGAAAAATCAGGACCTCTTCCTGTATCTCACCAAGACCCGTAGCGGTCATAGCACCGGCGTGGATCAATCCTGCTCGCATCTTGCGGATAACGTCAAGTTCATCTCCCTGTACGCCGTTCGGATAGATACGGAGTCGAAGATCCCCATCTGTTTTGGCGCGAATTTCTTTCCCCATCGCCTCAAAATTGTTCATCCATGTGGAACCCTTTGGCGCGAGTGTTGCGAACTTAATAGATTCCGCATTGAGATGCACTATGGGTAGACAGAACATTCCGAAAATCAATAAAAACACGCACGCTAATTTAAAAAGGGAATCGGGGTTAAAAACCCCTCCTACATAGTCTGTTTTTTCGTTCTTCATTACTCGGTGTCTCCTTCCTCCATTTCTGGATCAAAAAGGACATCCGCCTGATCGAGCCAGCGTTTGGCGCGTGATTTCGCCAACGAAGTTGCGGCTTCTTCTCCAGGATAAATGTCCGATGGTGCGTCAAGAACTTCTTGTAGCGATTGTTTGTAAAGTTTCACGTCCAGTTTAGGATAGGCATAGTAACGTGCGAGGTAGAATTTACTCATCAAGAACTTACCCTCATTGATGCGATCTACATGCGCGATGTGTTCCTTTGCTTTCTCTGGATCTCCACCGATTGACGGAGCGCGGTCGCCGTAATAAACAGTATAGAACAGATGTGCGCTACCGAAGTAGAAGGTTTCATCCAATTCCAGCACACGACGCATCATCAATTCCACCCGAGCAAGATCAATTACCTGCATCGGATCATCTTTCTGGAGACTAATACCGCGGGCAATCGAATAAGCCGTCCAGAATAGCGGTTCAACATCCTTCTTTTTTAACTTCTGAAGTGCCTTTTCAAACGCAGCCATATCAACGGTTCGTGTCTCACTGAAGGTTTTATCGGATTTCGCTAAAGCTTTGAGCGCGTATCCCTCAGAACGGATATAGAGGTCAATTGCCCGGGTGCGCATGTCCTCTGCAGTCTCATAGTCGCCTGCTATTTCAGCCTCCTCCATCTTATCTTCAATGAAGCCAGCATAAGACGAGTACGCGCGAGCCGTCTTGACGATGAGATTCTTGCTCCCAATTTTAGATAGGTTTTCAAGCGTGCCGATGTTCCCCTCAAGAGTGGCTTCAACGACAGCGAGGTCGCCTTCCCCTTGAATCCTTGACAGTTTGGCAAGACCACATCCACCTAAGAGTATAGGGAGAAACAGTAGCAGCGATATACGAAAACAGAGTTTGCTGTATACCATCGGTTTAAATTTACCTCCTTGTATTGGTTGTCAGTCATCAGCCATCAGTTATCAGTTAAGAGGTGTTTTTGTTTGAGTGTTTCCCCTCGTCTAACAGGAATCTTTTTGCTGATCGCTGACTGCTGACCGCTATTTTCAATGATAAAGGAACAGTGGAATCGTCGTTTCCTGAATCAAGTGTTGTGTAACACTACCGACGAAAAACTCACGGACACTTTTTCTACCGTAAGCCCCCATCACCAACATATCAACTTCGTTCTCAGCGATATAAGATTTCACAGCGGTATCCGGGTGCCCACTTTGCGTAGTAATATTTGGTGTAATTCCGTAACTCTCAAAGAAATTTTCAAGTCCGTCTAATAACCCCCGCGCGGCTTCAGCATTATCATTAACAGTAAGAAGTGTTATGTCACAGGCGTTCCATATACCGAGCAGAAGGAACATGTGTACAGCTTTAGAAGCCGGAATACTATTGTCGTAGGCGACGAGGACCTTTTTAATTTCTCGCACAGAATCTGGCACAGCCAGCACGGGGATAAGTCCATTCCTTAAAACACGTTGAAGTGTTCCATAGGTTTCATTGGAATTATATTCAAAAGAAGTCTGCTTCCCGATGACAATAAAATCGTGGAATTTGGACTCCTCAATAAGTTCGGAGACAGGACTGCCAGTATCGGCGTGTAAGACAGTATTCACCTGTCGTTCCTCACAGATACGCGCGAAATCTTCAAGAATTGATTTTGCTTCTGCTTCTGTTTCCTTTAACTGTTGCTCTTCACGTTGTATATCATAACGCGTTGCACCGATTGGCACGGGCCCACTTGAAGATTGGATGCCGGGTTCATCAATGATAGCGACACCTGTAATTGTTGCATTCTGGCCGCGAGCGAGCTGACAAGCGTATTCAATCGCCGCTTGGGCATAGGCGGAGCCATCTAAACCGAGTAGAATTTTAGAAAATCTTGAATGTTCCATTTAAAATCCCTCCTCTACAGTTTGACTTGCGCGCTTGTAGAGCAAAGCCTGAAAACAGCGCGCGGATAGAACCTTATTGTGAGACTTTACATAGAAAGTCTCTGGATTGTAGACTATGCTGAAAAGGGCAGAAGCGCGATTGTTCCATCAACGGATCCTTCAGGGGTCTCAATTTGGACACGGCTGCCTGCTTCAGTAACTTCCATCCGAACGTAACCGAGGGCAATCGATTTTTCGAGCGTCGGGGCAAAGGTAGCACTCGTAACCCAACCCACTTCTTTATCTCCTTTGAAAACCGGCGCACCTCCACGAAGGATACAGCATTCCTGTGACGTTGAATCAGAATCAACTTCAATACCGCGTAAAAGACGATTTGGGTGACCTCGATACTTCATACGCGCGACAATTTCTTGTCCAATATAACATCCCTTCTCAAAATCGATAGCGTGTTCTAATTCAGCCTCAAGCGGGATAACAGCATCTGTCAACTCTGCGCCGTATCTCGGCACGCCTGCTTCAATACGGAGCGACTCAAGGGCATTCCAACCGATCGGTTGAATGTCAAAGCGTGCCCCTTCAGTCATTAATGTCTCCCAAAGCGAAACTAATTCCGCAGCAGCCGTATAAAGCGTCCAGCCCATCTCGCCGGTGTCATCTGTTCTTACACAGATAATTGTGTGTTTAAAAAGTGAATCTGCTTCACGAGAGCAGTTATACCGCTTTGGCAGTGCGGCGAGTTCATTTATGCCGAGCACAGATTGAACAAGATCCGTCGACTTTGGACCGTGGACAGCAATTGCTCCAGTTTCAGCAGTTACATCAGAAAGTTCAACATCGTCAGCGATGATGTACTTATCCAATTCGTTGAAAAGGCTTTCTGTGGTTTCAGGCGCGGTGTCGATACGGATTGCCGCTTCAAGAACAGAGATACTCATGTCGGCTATAATTTTACCGCGATGCGTTAAGATTGTGGCGTAAGTGCCTTCTCCAGTTGAGAGGCTTTCAACATCGTTGGAGATGATACGATGTAAAAATTTCGCCCGATCCTCGCCGATTAACTGATATCGACCGCGATAGGACACGTCAGAAATACCGACGTTGTTTCTGACAGCATGATGCTCAGAAACGGAATCGGTGAACTCGGTGGCGATGTTCCAATCCAAATGCTTTTTCTCGAATGATGCCCCGAGTTGTTCATGGATAGTATAGAGTGGTGTTGTCTTCATTATTTTTTATACCCTTCGGCAGTCAGCATAGTGACTGTCAGCTATCGGTTGTCGGCAGTCAGCCATCAGCAGTCAGCGAAGAGGGTTATCTTAAACGATTGTCTCTTTACCGACGGAGACTGAAAGGGTTTTCGTAGAAAACCCGACCTGATGACTGACTGCTATAATGCTGACAGCCCTTAAAACATGCGATCCAAACGCAAAATGATGCTCGGATTTCGTAAGGAGAAAGATGAATTCAGTGGTTCTGCCACCTCAAGCGCAAGACTCCACGGTGAGGGATTCCCGAACGGATCCCAAAAAACGGAGCATCCAATCCCGACAGACGTCTTCAACCGTGTCATAAAGTTTTCAAAATCAGAAAAGGGGGCATCATCATACCACCATATACTACCTGTATCCAAGAAACAACTCAGTGTCCACCCGAGCACACCATCTTGTTCATTGGGAATTGTTTCTTTGATGAGCCGATACTCAAGGTTAAGTAGGAGCCGATTATCACCGGCGAATACATTAGAATTGTGACCACGCAAGGTATTACCACCCCCAAGGTGAAGGAGCCGTTGCCTTGGCAAGGGAGCATCAGAAAAATCACCCGCAATCCGAACGTTCAGGTGGTGTGAACCGGATATAGGCGTGTAGCGTACCAACTCAAACCGATAGAAATTGAAGGCGTGGTCCCCACCGAAATCTTGTCCTGCTATCTCAACGGCGAATTGTCCGCGCCATCCACGTCGGGTCCGCTCATTTGCGGAAAACAGCGTGTGGAAATGTCGTGTGGTCGTCGATCTGTGGTCCCGTGTATCGAACGCATAAACCAGGGAAAGACTTCTCAATTCTCCACGATTAATCCGTGAGTTTCCCGGCTTGATCAGATTCCGGTTTAAGTAACTCCAATCCGTAGATTTGGAAAGGTTGTCGTGCCGCTCTCCAGTGAACTCCAGTCTAAGATAAGACCAGTCTGATGGTGCGTAAGTTATCCAACCTTGTGAACCTTGACGTTGATAATAATCTTGAAGGGCTGAACCATAATAGGTGGCACTCAGGCTGGCATCACCTTGATGTAGATAGAGATTAGAACTGACATCCGTGAGTTTATAGAAACTTCCTCCGAATCTGAGACGTTGCCGCCTAAAGAAACTTTTTTCAATCCCCGAATGATAGTTCCATATTTTGCTGGAAAACCCACGACTTATTGAACCGAAAACCTGTTCTTTACCCGTGAGATGCGTCGCGAGTGTTCCGCCCGCGCCAAGCATTAGTCCGTGAACACGATTGAATTGAAGAATCGGGAAACCACCGGGGCTCGCGAACGGCTGCTCCTCAATGTCAACAATCATGACATTTTTTCCGCCTTCACGTTGGACCCGCCAATCCCGGACCGATTTGAAATGCTCACTGTTTTCGCTGAGCACTTTGCGCATACTGTTTATCTTCGATTGCCCCAGGGAATGATGGTAAATATCCGAGGCTTGTGAACCTCGTTCTCCATCACTGTCCTCGGTCTTTAGATTCAGTGCCGATAACAGTTCCGCCCGCGGGATTCGACTGTTTCCAGTGAAACGAATTTCGTGCAATGTGCCCTCGTTAATATTAAATTCAAGTACATCATTGACAGATTGATGTGTAACTGTAGCGAATTCATATCCACGATTTGAATAAAAATCAGCAATTAATTGTTGCTTCAGTCTAACAGCCGTGGCGGTAAGATAACCGGATTCTAACTGAAACCATTCCTTGATGAATCGTGAAGGGAAACTTCTGTTTCCTTCGATCTTAATTTGCTCGGCAAAAAGCACAGGTGCTTCCGTAACTCGGATATGCAAACTGACACTTGGAATGGTTTTCGGTTTTCGGTTTTGGGTTAAGAGGTTTTCTGGTGAAATTACATCCTCTTTCTGACTGCTGATCGCTGATTGCTGATTGCTGACTGCTTCTTCACCGCCAACATCGACCTGTTGTGTTTCCAAACGCACATCTTGAAACCAACCCTGTTCCTGCAGTTCCGTGATTAGCCAAGAAAGTTGTCGACTGGTGATAAGGTCTTCAGGCTGAATCGGAAGGGATCGTTGAATGACTTCTGTTGGAATTTTAGTATTACCTTTAATTTCAATAGTCGCAACCCGAACCTTAGTTTCAGGCGCGAAGCCTTCAGAAGCGGGCGGCGTCGTAACGAATTCCAAAACCCCCATCGCCGGACCATAACGTCCCGAAAGCGCGCCTACATACTCATGTGGCGAATGGGGCCACCATGGATACTCGTTATCATAAGTCGGCAGCCAATAACTATATTCCCTGGACTTAGCAGAAATAAGGCTTTTCATATTGCTACTATACATTTTACGATGGATGTTAAAAAGCCATCTGCTTTCAACGGGAGATGTCGGCTGCGAATCCATCTTAGGAGAAGGTTCCAACATTTTACGCGGGAGCGCGACTTCAAGACTCCAAAAACTGGTGTTAATTCGGCTGGCAACTTTTGCTTCTGAGTTCCATTTGCTATCCGTTTTGAACGCTGTTTGCATCGTTTTTCGGTTCAAAGTAACTTGGACATCATGCGGAGCAAACCGGAAACTTGGTTCTCCAGGTGTATTAACACGCTGATCAAAGTACGCGCTAATTGGGTTGATAACGAGATGGTAGTAAATATCAGTTTTTGGGTCAGGGTCAATCAGAATTTCAATACACTCGTCCTCCCAAATTGGTGAATCATGCTGCGTCTGTGAAACATACGGAAGAAACGAATCAGATATATAAGCCTTTACACCGACATAGAAATTCTCGGCATCCCACATTAAAAAAGTATCAGTTGAATTGCTTGGGACATCCGTGCCATCTGGATTTTGGGGCGGAGAGAGCAGAGCAGCTGCTTGCCACGCGATTTCAGATAAATTGCCATCAATAGTGGGTGCTTTTGCTATGTGCGGAACAGGTTGCACTGAATCCACAAATGGATCCGTTTCAGCGTCTTCGGGTGCCTTTCCGCCAGTCGGTGAACTCGGTAGAAGTGAAATTGTATCGGTGGCTTTCAAGCGAAACAGCGGCCCGCCATCATTAATAATGGTGAATCCGGTTTCCTCGTCGAGTTGTACGGGTAAATTGACAACGATTTGCTGTTTCTGACTCTCAAGCTCAACATCCGCGCCATAATTTTCAGGAAGTCGTAAACGGATGCTACCACCTTGTGCGGTTATGTCCATCGGTGCCGCAACTGAGTCAAGTAACACCAATCCAATTGAGCCGTTTTGGGTCTCTAACTTGTTTTGTCCTTGGGTTAGCAAGATTTGCCCGTCGATGTTGCCGTTGGTCACGCTGATGTTATAATTGCCTGAGGTTTCATCTAAGTGGATGTTCCCGATCTCTGTCGAGGCTTCTATCTTTCCACGGATGCGTTGAAGAGATATATCCCCGGTTTTGGTATGAAACTTGACAGAGACATCCGGTGGCGTTTTGATTGTACATTTCAGTTGGAGTCCATCATACGGGACTGATTGTAACGCTTTCGTATTGGAAGGAAGACTCGGTTTTGTTTCAGAAGAATTACTCGGGAGTCGTACCCGCAACTGGAGTGTGTCCCCGCTTTGTGTCCCTGTGAAGCTGATGTTATCGAGAGAGTCGCGAATCAGAACGTTCTGTTTTGTGTTTGTGGTTTCCCGTGCCTGCTTCTCAAGCGTCACGGTGATAATATCACCTTCTGTGGCAATCAGTTCGATATTACCCGATATATTTAGGCTGAGTTCTATATAATAAACATCTCTAAAACTGAAGGTTTTTGTTGAGGGTGTCCCTAATATCAGTGTCTGCGCTTCACTCATCGAGTCGTTGGCAGTTGGAAGCGGTGTACTTCCTTCGCCTTCATGATCTGCTGCGTTTATATGCTGGACAGGTAGATTCAGCGTGAGCATGAAAAAATAAAATAGATATGAATAAGAAAAAATCGCACGAGATATGGATAACATTCCGGGGAGGTTCCTTTTAATCCAGCATATCTGATTTGCAATATCGGTTTGCAAACTCTAACTACAGAATTGCTTGACACATTTTAAATAATACTGTATACTGATTAGAAAAGTCAAGCAGTTTTTTCGTATCCTTTATCGCCAACGTAACGTTTCTAAAACAAAGCGATCAAAGGCAATTTTTGTAACGAAATGGCAGAAAAAACGTTGCGTACAGGAGAAGATGATGAGCGAAGCCTCTAAAGGAACAACAGAATATTGTTTCTCTTTCGGACCATGGAATATACACGAAGGAACAGACCCTTTTGGACCCCCTGTTCGGGAGACGTTCAGTTTCGATGAAAAGGTGGGATTTTATCGCGATCTCGGTTTTGTTGGAATTCAGTTTCATGACGATGACATTGTGCCAGATATTGACGAGAAAACACACGCACAACTCATAGCCCGAACAAAAACCGTCAAAAAACAACTCGACGATCATGGGTTGACAGCAGAGGTCGTGGCGCCGCGGTTGTGGGAATCTCCACAGACTATTGATGGGGCTTACACTTCTAATTCCGCAAAAGAAAGACACTATGCCCTGGAACGTTCAAAACGGTGTGTGGATATCGCTAACGAGATTGGGTGCAGAAATCTCGTGTTGTGGCTTGCCCGTGAAGGTACCTACATCCGAGAGACGAAAGATTCAGCGGGGGCAGTTTCACAAATTTTGGACGCAATTAACGCTTTGCTCGAATACGATCCAGAAGTCCGAATCCTCATAGAACCGAAACCCAATGAACCGATGGACATCGCTTACATTCCAACTATCGGACACGCTATCGGTTTAGCCTATGCCAGCGATGCACCAACGCGCGTTGGGGGATTAATCGAAAGTGCGCACGCGATTCTCGCAGGTTTGGAACCGTCCGACGAGATGGGATATGCGCTGTATCATAAGAAACTTTGGAGCGTCCATCTCAACGACCAGAATGGGTTAAAATTCGACCAAGATAAGGCGTTCGGTTCGGTCAATTTGCGGCGTGCGTTTAATCAGGTACGGGTACTCGAAGAAAACGGATACGGTCGAAACGGCGAATTTATTGGATTAGATGTGAAAGTCATGCGAACCCAACCCCGTGACATCTCAACAAAACACTTATTGAGTAGTCGTAGGACCTTTCTTAACCTACTTGAGAAGGTCCGAACGTTTGACAAAGAGGTCGAACAGGAATTTATCACAGATAGAGATTATGAAGGATTGGACTTCTACATTCTTGAACACCTTCTTGGCGCGTAAGGTTTATTATAGATGTGCGTCCGTATGAAACGCACGAACTCAACGAAGAGGAATAAAGGCGGCAGAGGACAAAAACAGACATGACAACGGATAAGAGCCCTCTACATGAGGCAGATGGACCGTGTTATAAAGCAATGATGCTTGTGGGTCCCCCTGGTGTTGGCAAGGGAACACAGGGAAAAATGCTGGCACAAATCCCTGGCATTTTCCATGTCTCCAGTGGAGATATGTTCCGCGAACTTGATATCAATTCCAAATGCGGACAGATTTTCCAACAATATGCCGGAATCGGTAAATTAGTCCCAGATCACATTACAGTCAAAATCTGGCAAGACTACATGGCGGCAAAAGTTCGTCAGCAGGTCTACTCGCCAAACAGCGATCTGCTCATCCTTGATGGGATCCCACGGAACATCGCACAAGCAGGGCTCATAGCACCTCATATAAAACTCTTTCAGGTCATCTACATGGTCTGTGAAGACCGAGAAGTGATGTTTAAACGGATTCGTGGGCGGGCACTCAAAGAGAATCGAATTGATGATACCGAAGAAATGGTAGTGCGTTATCGGTGGGACGTTTACAAACGGGAAACTGAACCGTTGATTGATTACTATCCCCAAGACCTGATTCGGATTATTGATGCCGACGCGATTGCCGCGGATGTGCTTCATCAGATCCTATCAACGATTGTGCCTATTCAAAAGGATCATTTCAAGAATCCATTGATGTAATGACCGCACAGGGGCTTCCATGAGAAGGTCTTATTGGAAATTACACGCAAACTATTTATAAGATCCGCTGTATTCAATTGAGATACCGATAGATGCGGAGTTCTGGGTGTGCAAGGGCCCGCATTGGAAACGGCGCACCGCTATCGGATATTATTTCGATACCGAAGAACTTCGGCGTACATCGGAATGTTTTGTGCAATTCATACGGACTTCCTTCCCCTAAAACTCGCGCGTAAAACGCAAGCGTTTCCTCGAACCCAATTTCGCTGAGAGGGTACCAATCCTCATTTTGATAGCGTTGAGGAGCCTTTTGGTATTTTTGGAACACTTCGAGATCCGGTACAAGGATAAGAACCCATTCCACATTTTTATCTGTTACTCCGAAATCTAACTCAGGAAGAAGCCAATCGAATAGGGGCTCTGGTGCAATAGCAATAGAGTCCTCTTGGGGAATGTGTGTTGCTATCCAATTGGATGCCGCAATCTTGGTGGGTTGCGAGAGCAGGATAGAGGCGAAGGAAAGGGCATAAATTAACGAATAAAGCACAACACCACCCCCCAAGACTCTACTGAACCACTTCCTAAATGTATTAGGTTCCCCTTCAGTGAAAGACAAAGCGTTCACAGTCTCGCGTGGACGGAGCGACTGTAATAGCGTTTCCACGATGTTCGGGAAGCGTATGAAGGCAGTAGCGGCGAGCACACTGAGTGCCGGATAGAGTATGAGGAGATGACGGGCAAACTTAACTTTATGTATCCCGATAAATAATAGATACGGAATAACGAAAGCCAGCAGGAGCACTTCGGCGTATTGGAAACCGTTAACATTTGGATGGAAGATTGGAAGACTGGAAGATTCTTGGTTGGAAGGTTGGAAGATTGGAGGGTTGGGGACCCCATCCTTCCCTTCTTCCCTTCTTCCATTTCCTTGCTGACTGTTATTCTTTCCCACTGCCGACTGCCGATTGCCGACCGCTTTAAGCGACACAAGCGCACACAAGACCCCAAAACTGGCGAGGAATGCCAGTGGCAACCCCATGCCCCATTTAAGGAGCGTCCACAGATAGATAAACCGGTGGAGCACTCCGGATTCCGCCGCAGCGATGAGACCGAAGTGGCCCCGATGATAATGTGTGGCTTCGTACCAGAAATCCTCGAAAAAGAGATTCCATTCCGGTGAAGTCAGATCAATGAGCCAATAAGGGCAGAGGAACGTAAAGGTTAGTGCGGAAACACCCATGATTGTTGCTAATTTCTTGTAGAAACCTTCACTTCTAATGAAGATCAGCAGGGAGAAACCTACAAAGACAGTTGTAAATTTGACGGCGAAACCAACTCCTGCGATAATGCCGAGCCATACCGCAGCCTGAAATGTCGGCGAGACTGAAGAAGACCGCGCACGTATCACGAACCAGAGAAACAACGTCACACAGAACGTCGCGGGGATGTCAACGAGGGCAAAACGCGATTCATTCGTGGCATGTAACATCGCAACAGCGAGCAATCCGGCTGCAATTTGACCTATACGTTTACTGTAGCAGTGAACACCGACGCGATAGGTGAACCAAAGTGTTGCCGTAGACAACAGAACGTTGATGCTGCGTGCCAATAAGATGACATTGGCTTCCGTTAGTTGCCAACCGGTAAGCGACAGCAATTTGCCTACGCCAGCAATGATATAAAACCATGCAGTTCCGGGCCAGTTGTAGATTTGGGGTGGTGCTGTGAGGTGGATGAGGTTCAGAACATCTCGTGCGATTAATACTTCACGGGGGTCGGGAGCATCAGGCAAGCCGATGTTTATGCCGATGAGTCGGAGACTGAAGCCGCTGATGAGGATCGCGGGTATAACAAAGTTATTCGATAAACGAAAACAGTTGCTCACCGCGAGAGGCACTCTCATTTTTAAAAAGGAAAAATTAAAAAATGTCCAGCTTTTTAAAGATGTTTTGCCAGCGTAGCAGATGGTTTTCACCAGCATAGACAGGAACAAACCCTAAGTTGAGATAATTTTTGATTGCAGGGAGTCGAAAATCGTCTGTGTCTAACATTACGGATACCATACGTCGTCCTTTAAAATAGTGCAGGAGAAACACTGTGAGCCATTTTCCCAATCTGTGTCCGGTGTGCTCCGGCAGCACAGCGAGCATATCAATGTAGCCAATCGGTTTGCCACGAAGAGATTCCTTCCACGCACACGCCGTGCCGATAGGGACATCTTTGTGAATAACGAAACAGAAGCCATCTGGATCAAAATTAGGGTGGTTAATAACCTCAGTAAAGGCATCCTGGGCGGTTCTTCCCTTGTCTACGAAGACTCTGTCCATGATTTGTGCCCAATGTGTCTCATCTCCTTGTTGATAGGTGCGGATATGATACCCCTCAGGACACTGGAGCGTCGGCAAATTTTCTAAACTGTGGCGAACCATTTTGAGTTGATCTTCCATTCGCTTTTAACGTGAGATTTTCGCAGTTGAGCCGTTTTCATATAGTCTTTTGTTCGTAGTAGCGCAATTCTGCGGCGTACTCGCCCAAATGCGACGTGCATTATTGCGCTTTCTTCGGGAATATCCCATCAATTTTAGCATGAAAGCCAATTTTGCGTAAGTCCTGTTAACTTGAGACTTTCGCCCATAAATCCTTTGGAAATGTTTCTCTAACGTTCTCGATTTGCGTGGACATAGGGGGCAGTCCCAATTTCTCAAAAATCTTCTGCCATCGTTCTATCTGTTCCTCTTCAACGTAAACAGGTATAAACCCTAAATTCAGGTAGGTTTTGACAGCAGGAACACGGAAATCGTCGGTATCCAGCATTGCACTTATGAATCCGTTATCGCGGAAATAGATGAGAACGGTGAGCGAAACCCATTTTCCGAGTTTATGTCCGGTGTGTTCACCGACAACGCCTACCATGTGCACATATCCGATGTCCTTCTCATCCACAGATTGCCGCCATGCACAAGCAGTTCCAACAGGAATATCCTGATGTGTTACGAAATAGAATCCATCAGGAAGGAATACATCTCTGCTGGTAATCTCGTTCCTCGTATCTTGAGCAGTGCGTTTCCTGCCCCCAAACGAGTCGCTGATGATATGCGCCCAATGCACCTCATCTCCTTCACGATAGGTTCGCATGCCGTAGCCTGGCGGGAGTTCCAGTGCCGGTAAATTTTCTAAATTGGGACGCACCATTCTGAGTTGTCGTGCCATTTTTTATTTTTTTAATTATACCTTGCGGTTCGGTCAGGTGGGTTTTGAAAAATAACGTGCCTTTCCGTATATCCGCCTGCGCCGTTGTTGTAGGCTACGTTTTTTTCTGTGATATTTCCAGGAGAAAAGAAACGTCTTATCACTTCCATAATTATACCATACCTCAAAAATTGGTGCAAAACCTTTGCAATATTTTTCAAAGGTGTTATAATGGTTACCAGGTATCGTAGGACTTACGCAGTTGAGCCGTTTTCATGCAGTCTTTTGTTCGTAGTAGCGCAATTCTGCGGCGTACTCGCCCCGGGGAATGCCATAAGGCATTCATACCGTTGATTCATGCGACGTGCATTATTGCGCTTTCTTCGGGAATATCCCTTCAATTTTGGCATGAAAGCCAATTTTGCGTAAGTCCTGTATCGGTTATCAGAGGAATAGCAGTCAGCAATCAGCAAAGAGGGCATAATTTCACCAGATACCTCTTTACTGACTGCTGAAAGGATTTTTTGGATGAAGATTAAATAAATATTTCGGTAATATTTATTTTCCCCAGGTCCGGTAGGTGCGGTTTCTAACCGCACCGGACATTATTGAGGAATTACCGAATTAAATTCTGAAACTTCATGGAAAAAATCCGACCTGACCGCTGACTGCGAATAAAAGGTGGAAATCAGGTGCAGCGACACGTCAAAAAACGCCCCAATATTGTGCTTATCGGTTTTATGGGCACAGGAAAAACTTCGATTGGAAGACGGATTTCTTCACAACTTCGGATGCGCTACGTGGATACAGACGAGATTGTTGAACGCGACAATAGACGGCGCATCAGCGACATCTTCGCGGAGGATGGGGAACCTGCTTTTCGGGAACTTGAGAGTGAAGCCGTTCGCAAGGTGGCGAAACTGCACAACCACGTTATTTCCACCGGCGGCGGTGTCATCCTGAAAGAAGCCAATATGACAGAACTGAAGCGAAATGGCATTATCTTCTGTCTTACAGCAACGGCAGAGGAGATATATAAGCGGGTTGGACACCAGACACACCGACCACTACTCCAGGCTCCTGACCCACTCGCGAAGATCCAATCGATGCTGGCGGAACGACAGTCCTACTATGCGGAAGCCGATCACATGATAAGCACAACGGGACGCTCATTTGGTGAAATCATCACTCACATCAAACGGATGTTTAGGAAAAACACTGGGAACCCGAAATGACGAAAACCTTGCATGTGGAACTCGGCGATAATAGCTACCCACTTGTTGTGGGGACAGGACTCCTCAACAGTGTTGGCGAACTGCTCACACCACATACAAAATCAAATAAGGTGCTCATCGTTTCGGATGCGTTTGTTAAAACACGCTATATGCCTGTTGTTTTGGAGTGTCTCAAGGATGTCGGGCTTGATGTCAGCACAATTGAAGTGCCAGTTGGTGAAGAGAGCAAATCATTGGCGCAGTTTTCCCGGATACAGGATAGTTTGGTGGAACATCACCTCGATCGGGGTTCAATGCTCATTGCTTTAGGGGGTGGGGTCGTCGGCGATTTGGCTGGATTCGCTGCCGCTGTGTACATGCGCGGTATTCCTTACGTTCAGATTCCAACGACGCTACAGGCACAAGTTGATGCCAGTGTCGGCGGCAAGACAGCGATTAATCACCCAAAAGGCAAAAACCTCATCGGTGCGTTTCATCAACCAAAGTTAGTCGTCATTGACGTGGACACGCTCAAGACCTTACCGCAACGCGACATTCGCGCAGGACTTATCGAAGTTATTAAAATGGGGGTTATCCGCGATGAACCGCTGTTTGAAAGGGTTGAAGAAAATCTCGAAGCTATCTTAAACTTAGACGACACGACGCTTATTGAGATAATTTCACAGGCATGCGTCAACAAGGCAGAAATTGTTGCGAAAGATGAGAAAGAGAGCGGACTGCGGATGGTGCTGAATTACGGACACACCTTTGGGCACGCACTGGAAGCACTCACGCATTATAATAGGTATCGACACGGCGAAGCGGTCTCTATCGGCATGAACTGTGCTGCTCGGTTAGCCACCAATTTACGGATGTTCTCTGAGACCGATTTTCAACGGCAACAGACCCTCCTAAAGCGTGCGAAATTGCCCATCACCTTTCCTTCTGACCTTACCCCGGAAGCGTTATGTGACGCGATGTATTTAGACAAAAAGACGTTAGGTGGTAAACTCCGCCTCATCCTGCCGACGCGTATCGGAGAAGTCGTTACCTGCGACGATATAGACGATCGGCATGTTCTACAAGCTATTGCGCAATGTTTTTGTTAATGGCGGTCAGCGGTCAGCAGTCAGCAGTCAGAAAGAGATTGTTTCTGCTGATAGCCAACTATTGAAAGTTGATAGCCATAAATGAGGAATAATTTATGATAAAAATAACTCAATGGATAGTCATCTGCTTGGTTTTATGCCTTAGCGTTGGCACTGCATTCAGCCAAGGGCTTTCGCCACCCGCAAATGTCACGGCAGTGGACACACCAAACGATGACGGCAGCAGCGTCACGATTAAGTGGGATGCCGCACCAGAGGATAGCGGTATCAGCGGGTATCAAATCCTACGTCGAATTGCAGGTGGTGGTCTCGAAGAAATTGGTGCGATGTTACCTGCTGGAACGACGACTTATGTTGATTCTACTATCGAAAAAGGGAACGCTTACGCCTACATCGTGCGTGCCGTTACCGAAACAGAGGCGACCGTAGATTCTAACGAAACTGCCCCAACTACAGGGACAGATGAATGGTTTCATACCGGTAGGATCCCGCTATTTGTCGCCATGCTTCTTTTTGGTGCCGCAATTGTTTGGAACATCTATGATGCGAGAAGTGGTAAAGAGATATTTGTCCGCCGTATTCCTGGGCTCGAGGCAGTCGACGAAGCCATCGGCAGAGCTACGGAGATGGGACGCTCGATCCTCTACGTACTCGGATTAGGAGGCGTGAGCGGTCCCGCCACTATTGCGAGTATGACGATTCTCGGGCAGGTAGCACGGAGAACAGCGGATTATGAAACGCCACTGCGTGTACCGTGCCGAGACCCGATTGTGATGAGTGTGGTGCGTGAGATGGTGAAAGCCTCTTATCTTGATGAAGGGCGTCCAGATGCCTACAATGAAGAAAATATTTTCTATCTCACTTCTGGCCAGTTCGCTTATGCTGCAGGGGTAGACGGAATGATGATACGCGAGAAGCCCGCAGCAGTATTTCTACAAGGCACGTTTTACGCAGAATCGCTCATTCTTGCCGAGACTGGTAATTCCATCGGCGCGATTCAGATTGCAGGAACAGATTCTGAGCATCAACTTCCGTTCCTAATCACAGCATGTGATTATACCTTGATCGGCGAAGAACTCTACGCCGCAAGTACTTATTTGTCGAGGGAACCGATGCTACTCGGAAGCCTGAAGGGTCAAGACTGGGGAAAAGTCCTTATTTTCGCCAGTCTTGTGCTGGGCGTGCTTCTTGAACTCTCTGGGGTCAACTGGATCACAACACTCTTACAGCGGGTGGGTTAGGAGGTATTATGCGACGACAAGTTCCCTTAATTCTCTGCTTTGTTTTTGGGATCGTGATGATGCTGACCCAGTTTAGTCCGCATTCCTTCTCGCAAGGCATCTACGAAGAAGTGCTCAGTTGGGCACTAATTATCTCCCCTTTTATGCTGGTATTAGGCACCGTGACGCTCATCCAAACCCACGTCGCGCGTATTCGCCGCCGGACTGAACATTGGCAGTATAGTTTTATTATATTTGCCGGGATTCTCCTGATGGTAGTCATCGGGATTCCCTTTGGACCACAACACCCGATCTTCGTATGGTTATTCAATAACGTCCAAGTCCCTATGGATGCGACAATGTTTTCCCTCCTTGCTTTCTTCATTGCCTCAGCGGCGTACCGCGCTTTCCGCGCTCGCACGTTTGAAGCCAGTTTACTTCTTGTCACAGCACTGATTGTAATGTTGGGAAATGTGCCAATCGGAGATCTCTTTTGGAACACCGTGCTATCAGGGTTACCTTGGGACAACGGTCTATCAGATACGAAACAGTGGATTTTAGATAACCCGAATCTATCTGCGAGGCGGGGAATCATCCTCGGTGTCAGCTTGGGCGCCATATCGCAATCTATACGAATTCTTTTGGGAATTGAGCGCTCCTATCTGGGTGGAGGAGATTAGAAATGCTTGAAAAACTTATGGACATCGACCGGCGAATTATCTTCATTTTGGTCGTATTGGCAGTCATTATTCCGACTTTGTTACCCATCAATTTGCCCATCTCGGTATCTGCACCGACGCGACAACTCCACGATTATATCAACGCGCTCCCCGCAGGATCGACTATCATGCTTGCATTTGACTATGGCCCCGCCTCTTTAGCGGAGCTCAACCCTATGGCAAAGGCACTCCTGAAACAGTGCTTTGATAAAGATGTCCGCGTCATCGGGATCACACTCGCACCAGAAGGCACGGCGATGGGAAGCACGCTAATACAGGAGATAGCTGATGAAACTGGGGCGATAGATGGCGAAGATTATGTGTTTCTGGGTTACCGTCCCGGTGAGGAACTGGTTATCCTCGGTATGGGATCAGACATCGCCAGTGTGTTTGAGACTGACTACAATGGAAAACCCCTGGCAGATATTCCGATGATGACGAACGTCACCAACTACGACCAAATTAGTCTCCTTATTGACTTAGCTTCTGGAAGTTCAACTGAGATATGGATTACTTATGCTAATGTGCGCTACAATCTACAAATTGCTGCTGGCGTCACTGGAGTCATTATCTCACAGATGTATCCGTACCTGCAAACCGGGCAATTGATCGGTCTGATTTCCGGGATCGCAGGTGCGGCTGAATATGAAACCCTGCTTGATGCACCGGCAAAAGGGATACTGTGGATCAATATTGAATCCTTTGTGCATCTGCTGATTGCTGGTTTAGTGGTAATCGGGAATATCGCTTTCTTTGTCCAACGGCGGAAAGAGGAGTAAATTGATGGAAGTTTTTGGCATTTGGGTTGCAGCGTTTTTGACGCTTTGTATCTATAGTTTTCTGTATCGTGATAACCCATTTTATCGGTTTGCGGAATACCTCTTCGTAGGTGTATCCGTTGGGTACGTATTCGTACTCACGACGCATCAAGGTTTTATTCCGTTGGCATGGAAACCTTTTTGGGCAGCTATAACCGGGGAATCGCTCATCGGTTTAATCAAACTGATTCCGATCTGCATCGGGTTACTCTTCTTTACGCGCTTTTCTCCACAACATGAGTGGCTGGTTCGTTATCCTATCGCTATTCTCATCGGTGCGGGTTCAGGACTCGCAATTCCGAATGTGTTACGCGCACATATTTTTGAGCAAACACGCGGAACAATCGAACCCTTCGCAGCGATTCATGCAGGAACACTCTCTGCTGGTGAAATTTTTGGTGCAATCCTCATGGTTATCGGTGTTATCTGTACGCTCACTTACTTCTTCTTTTCTGTGGAGCATCGAGGGGTTGTCGGTGGACTCTCGAAAGTCGGTATCGCCTTTCTCATGATAGGGTTCGGTTCGGCATTCGGAAATACCGTTATGGGACGTGTCGCCCTGCTCATTCAACGTGTTGATTTTCTCCTAAATGATTGGCTCGGCACAATTTTTTGACGCTTTTTAACTATTAAGTTTTGGTACGCACAGGTTTTTAGTGGATTGGACGTTCTCCGTTAGAGTCGGACGTGAGCTTCACCGGAAACCGTTGTGAAACCTTCTTCGTAGTTCAAAACCCGTAGCCCGTAATGAAATGGAGGGCGGACTTAAGAAATGGTTGCTCAAGTTCAAACCCACGTCATTTAACCGCAAGGAAAAATTAAAATATGAAAATCGGATATAGCACATGGGGGATGCCCACTGTCCCCATAGATACTGCCCTCTCCTATCTCGCCAACCTCGGATATGATGGCGTTGAACTCACCATCATCCCCCGTTTTACGACCGAACTTAGCACACTTGACGCCGCAGAACGGAAACGGATTGCATCCCTGTTCCAACAGCACAACTTGGCACTGCCAGCAATCGCTGCGCATTCCAGTCTGTTGGAAATAGATCCAGAAGCCCACGCGAAAAACATGTGGCGGCTGAAAGGCGGTGTTGATTTAGCAGTTGAACTCGCGCAGGGAGACGAACCACCCGCTGTCAATACGACACCCGGTGGAAAGCCAGAAGAGTGGGAATCCAAGAAAGATTTCCTCGCAGAACGGGTCGGAGCACTCGTCGATTACGGGGCATCGCGGGGTGTCACCATCGCTATGGAACCCCATATCGGTGCGATTATTGATACACCTGCGAAGGTGCTTGAACTCCTCGAAATTGTCAATTCGCCGTATCTCAAAGTTAACTTCGACATCAGCCATTTCGATATTGTCGGTATGCCGACAGAAGAGACGGTATCAGCGTTAGCACCCGTATCGGCACATACGCACGTCAAGGACCAGCGCGGCACTGCGCCCGACCACGAATTCCTCATCCCCGGCGAAGGTCCTTTCGATTACGTCGATTATCTCAAGCGGATGCAAGCACACGGCTATGACGGATTTATCACTGCCGAAGTGAGTTTCATGGTGCAGGCACGAGAAGACTACGATCCACTCGCTGCCGCGACACTCTCCTACGAAACACTGGCGAACGCTTTTAAAGAAGCCGGAATCGAACGAGGATAGCGATGGAGACCACCCCGAACATCCTTTTTCTCATGACAGACCAACAGCGTTGGGACGCGATGGGTTGTAGTGGCGATTGGGTGCAGACCCCAAACTTGGATCGGATTGCCAGTGAAGGCACCCGATTCACAAACTGCGTTACCACATCACCCGTCTGTATCCCGACGCGCCTCAGTCTGGCGACAGGTCTGTATCCGCACAATACTCACGTCTGGAACAACATGAACCACCAGATGCCCGCCGAAACGCCGACATGGATGCAAGCCGTGCGTGATGCTGGGTATCGGACGAGTCTTTTCGGAAAAACGCACCTCCATCCACACAACGGTGATCTGCGCGAACGCGAAGGCTTAATGAATGCCTATGGATTGGATGATGTGAACGAAATCGGTGGACCGCGGGCAAGTGCGAATGTGCTGTCCCACATGACAGCAATGTGGGAAGGAAAGGGTGTATGGGAGGCTTACCGCGCCGATTATCGCGAGCGGTTTAGCACGAAGCCGCATCTCGTCCGCTCCTCGACGCTTGAATTTGAAGACTACGCCGATGTCTACGTCGGACAACAGGCGAAGCAATACCTCCAGAACTATGAACGCGACGAACCTTGGTGCTGTTGGGTGAGTTTCGGTGGACCGCATGAACCTTGGGATACCCCGGAACCTTATGCCAACATGTACGATCCTGAAGATATGCCGCCAGCGATCCCGTGCCCACCGGCAGGAGAACGCCCCAAAGGACATTTAGATAGACTCATGCAGCGCGTGAACCCGACGTTTGAACCCGGCGAGATCGGAAGGCTCCGCGCGAATTACGCAGGGAACGTGACACTCATTGATGATCAGATTGGTGAGATTCTCGATGCGATCGCGGCGCGCGGTGAACTTGAAAACACCATCATCGTCCACACCTCCGACCACGGTGAAATGAACGGCGACTATGGACTCATCTATAAGAGCAATTTCCTGAACGGTGCGGTTCGGATACCACTACTTGTGCGAACCCCTAAGGAGTCGGGGTTACAAACCCCTCCCACAGGAACAATTTGTGAGAGTCCAGTGGAATGGATCGACATCGGTCCAACCCTCGTTGAATTGGCAGGCGGTGAATTGGAGCATCGTCAATTCGGAAAATCGTTGTGCCCAGTGCTAACGCAACCGGAAACGACCCATCGGGACTTCGCAATTTCGGAGATAGAAGGCGAGATTATGCTCCTAAATCAGGAGTGGAAGATTGCACTCAACGCCAACGGTGAGGCGTACCTTTTATTCGACGTGCAAAACGATCCAAATGAGATACAGAACCTCGCCGGTAGACCTGAAGTGGCGGACGTTGAGACGGCGTTGCGCCTGCAAATTTTAGAAAGGCTTATGCAGACACAACTGGAAAAACCGTTTCGATAGTTTAGGCTCTACCGTAAACGGGGATCGCCGCACCGTTGATGACGGCGGCATCATCGGAAGTCAGGAAGCATATTACCTTGGCGACATCGGCAGGGGCGACCCATCGGTCGTGTTCCTCGTCCGGCATAGCTTCCCGATTCATGGGTGTGTCCATGATGCTCGGCATAATGGCGTTGACATTTACCCCCGAATCCATCACTTCAGCCGCCAACGACTCGGTCAAGGTGCGGACACCACCTTTAGAGACACAATACGCACTCAATCCCGCCTCGCCTTTCAATCCAGCCCGTGCGGAAACGTTAATAATCTTGCCGTAACCGCGTTCCGTCATGTGCGGTATGACTGTCTTACAACACAGAAAAACCGATTTGAGGTTAAGGTTCATCATAAAATCCCACCTGTTCTCTTCAAGTTCCGCAGTTGGAATCCCACCGACAAACCCACCAACGATATTCACCAATACATCCAGCGAACCGAATTTGGATATGAATTCCTGAACGGTCTTCTGGACTTCGGTTTCTTCGGTGACGTTTGCAAAGAGGAACGTCACGTCTTCACTGAGTTCAGGATTGTATTCTTTGAAACTTTCGACTTCGTTCTCAAAGAGATACGTGACAGCCACGTTGTCGCCTTGTGCGAGATAAGCTGTCGTGACGGCACTCCCTAATATACCCGTGCCGCCGGTGATGAGGACATTGCGGTTCTGTTTTGTCATTTTTAGATTTCTCCACTCTGTTTAACGTTGTTATAAAAATACGGAATAAATAGTAAGGGGCTTATATTCAAAAGAGAATATTTAGGCAAGAGATTTAGCTATCTCATTAATTCTATCCGCAAATTCGGTGACAGGACGCAATTGGGAAGGTTTTTTAGTGAGTTTAAAAGTAGCAGATGACCCTTTATCCATAGTAACCAAATGTCCGGCTTTACCTTCTACAACCTCACCTTTTCGCCAAACATCAAACAGGATGTCATCTGGTGAAATCCCCAGGACAAGCAGAGCTTGATAATCGCGATGATGACGTATGTGATTGAATTGGAAATTGCCGTTCACATCTTCTGTGGCAGTTTTGATTTCAAATGTTATAGACTGTATTTGCATATCCCAAGGGCTTTGGGTACTGTTTGGGTGTTCCCACGTCAAATTTAGCGTCTGACACCACTGTTGAATAAAATCTTGTCCGACGTTACCGATATGCGTATTACTGAGTATCTTAATATCGCCTAATGGGGCATCTATCCACTTCGGATTGTTTGCATACGTCGCTATTACGTCCTTCATTAACTCAATTGCATCAAGCATCAACAAACCCTCCGTCTATTATGGCTTGCCGGATATGATACATGGATATGTGTCTGCAATTATGCACAGCAAGATTGGAATAATGACACCAGTCTGTGTTGTTTAACACGTGTTCAATCTTATCGCGTTCTTTTTTTATAATGAATCCGTATCCGCAACCATAACGCACTTCTGAGAAGTCTTTGACAAGGCAAGGGGGTTCATTATAGAATGTTCTTTGAAGAAAATAGTCTGCTTCTTCCATGCGTTCTTGTCCACAAAGTCGCTCTTTACGCGTGTCTACAGTAAACAGATCCACCCAGTCATTACAAGTCTTGACTGTTTGTGTGCGATTTACACCCCGTCTCCATACTTGCCAGAGCGTGTTGAGTTTAACTGTATTGCTATTCATATCCACAAAAGCATTAGATGGCAACGATTTAGACAAAATAAGTTCTGCTCCCCTGACTCTATACTTCGGACTGCCTTTCCCATCGCTTTGAAATGCCATAGGTAATATAAAACCGATGTAGTCAGCAAAAATTGCTGAATGATTTAGAAAAGCAAGCGCGAGCCATGCTCGATAGCCGAATGGAGGGTTACCCATAACAGCATATTGATTTTGATTCTGGGGTGGTGTCCAAGTTAAATAGTCTTCACCTATAAACTCTGGACGGGTGGGCAGTATATCAATACCCGTTCGGTTATTTTCGGGCATCAGATTATAGAATACACCAGTTCCAGCACTCGGGTCAATAAAGTGATAGTTTTTCAAGTCTACACTATCCGTTTGCATGATTGAGTATAGGCTTTCACTACATTCGTGTGCTATATCAGGATGTGTGTAAAAACAATCCAACCCTACTTCTTCTTGATTCACCCATGTTGGGATCAATTGGCATTTTTGCCAAGACTGGTTACGAATTGTTTTTGCCTGTTCAATTGTTCTTATGGGAAGCATTTTCTGATAAACTTCCATGACAGCGCATTATCCTTTCAATCGTTATATTGACGTGTTGTGCTATTGAAGCAGTAGGATATTTGGGAGTATTAACCAACTAATGTAGATTTATCGAAATTTAAAATCAAACATGGATACTACTTATTTTAGTATAACATACATGACAACATTTTACGAATATTCTTTACCTAATCCCGATGCCGGGGCGGTTTGGTAGTATCAATTGTCCCGTATCAAGGGTCACACCCGTGTATGGGTCGTTTGCAATGAGCAGATGACCATCCAGATCGGCATAGTCTACGAGGGGTGTCAGGTGTGCAGCGGCGGTGATACCGAGCGAACTCTCTATCATACAGCCCACCATAACAGACAAGCCGTGTGCGCGAGCAACACTTATCATGCGGTATGCCTCAAGCAAGCCACCACACTTGACAAGTTTGATATTGATGCCGTCAACACATTCGGCGAGAACCGGAATATCACTTGCGCGTTTGACACTTTCATCGGCAATAATCGGTAGTTCTGAGTGTTCACGGACAAATTTGAGTCCCGCCAGATCACTGGGTTTTGTCGGTTGTTCCACCAATTCGACACCATACCGAGCGAGGTCGCGAATCTTGCGAACAGCCTCTTTCGGGGTCCACGCTGTATTGGCATCAACATAGATGGGTTTATCTGTGACCTCGCGAAGTTTCTGGATTATCTCAATATCCTGCGGTGTACCGAGTTTGACTTTCAGAATCGGATATTCTTCAGCGTGTCGGGTTTTCTCTGCCATCACCTCAGGTGCATCCAGTCCAATGGTAAACGCTGTGCAAGGGGTCTTATGAGGGTTGAGTCCCCAGAGTTGATAAAGAGGGACGCCGAGTTTTTTACCGAGTCGATCGTGCAGTGCCATATCAATAGCGGACTTCGCTGCGTAATTGCCACCGAGCGTTTCCTCAACGGTCTGCATCACATCGTGGATCGCATCGAGGTCTTTGGGAAGTACTGATCCAATAGTTTCCAACGCTACGCTCACCGTCTGAACAGTTTCACCGTAAAACCGAGCCGGTGCGGTTTCACCGATACCACCATCGATCTCTACAGAGATTACCTGTCGGAACGCATCTGTCGCCCGACGCGCAATCTTGAATGGATGTTGCAGTCGTAAATCTGTAATTCGGGAGTCAATGTCCATTTTTCTAATCTTGTATCTCTTTTAAGTACGCCATAAATTGTTTCTGTCTTTCTACCGCGATCTCTCCATCGTCCTTCAGAAAAGCCCACGCGCCGAGAAAGATCGCATGAGCCTCCTCCGCAGCAGAGACATTCGGGTGATTTAAAGATTGAATTTGGAGCGTCATCGCCATCTTGTTCGTCTGCTGGATTTCAGGGGTCTTTTTATCTTGAACAGTGACAATCGGGGTCTCATAAAGTGTGCTGTTGAACTGTTCAAGGATCCGTTTTAGAAAAGTTTCCGTTCCCTGATTGCCTCGGTAGTGCGCCGCAACCACAGCAGATTGTCCCTTACGCCATTCCGTGTGATTGATTTGCAGATAGTACCCTCTATCCTTGATAGTGTTAACCTTCTCTATCCGATCCTCCACGGACATTTTTAACCCAGTGGTATAAATATTATATACCTTTGCACCGGCGAGTTTCAACATCCCTTCCAATATTGTGATGAGTTCCTGTGTTTCAGGAGTATCCGTTTGTGAATCGAGAACAATGGCAGTCGATACAAACGCACCATCCGCAATCGGGTGAAGTCCGACATTGACAACCGTTGCTTGATTCGATTGAATCTGGATCTTGCGTTTGTCTGGATAGTACCCTTTCTTAGAAATGTGAAGTGTCGTTTCGCTGAAATCTTTCGATTCAGGACCGGTTGTGATGAAAAAGTGTCCCTCAGCGTCCGTAGCTGCTGTCAATCCGGAATCGGTTTGTAATTGTGCGTCTTGGAGCGGTTCCCCTGCGTCTGGATCGGAAACTCGACCTTGCACAATCGCACCGTTGATGTTCGCGAAGTGAATTGTCAAGGACTGATGCGTTTGTCCGTAGGAGACTTCCACCGTCGCTGTGCCTGGTGCATCAGGGGCATATAGGTAAAACTGTGCCGAACCATTCTTTGAGAGTCGGCGCGTCTCTGCGAGGGTACCACCCGACGAATGTGCGTAGATCGGTTCATCATCAGCAATTGGCATTCCCTCAGCGTCTTGTGCAATTACAGAGACACCAACGTAACTTTTTCCATCAGCCGGGAGTGTATCTGTCCACGCGCGGAGTTCCAGCGCCGCTGCAGGCGGAGCCACTTTAAACCACTGCGGCACCGGTAGACTGTGATTACCGTAATAATTCACCAAGTCAGTTTCGACAAGATGCACGCCGTTCGATAATGGTTTCTTAAGCGAGACAGTAATTTGATCTGTCCCACGATCGTAGTGATACGGGACATCTACATTATCAATCTTGACTCGGATGGAGTCGGTGAAGATCTGCTGGCGTTTGAGCATCCACGCGCCCCGTTCATGAAGCCCATCCATAACTTGAATCTGGAGGCGCGGTGTTTTCGTTTCGATGACAGAGGCGTTTTCAGGTGCTACCAGAACACCTTTCGGGAACCCACCTTCAACATAACGGGCAATGCCAAGAAAATAACCGTACGCCTCCTTTATCAAATAGTCGTTTTCTTTCAGCCTCGCTTCTTCTTCTGGGTTCGAGAGGAAAGACGCCTCACACAAAACCGCTGGACATTCGGTCAATCGCAAGACCCCGAAACCGGAAGCCGCCATGAGTTTATCTGAATAGAGTCCCGATGCGGGAGAGGTGGGCAATTGTAATGCGTCTGAGACTCCCTGCTGGACATACCGCGCAAGGTCAAGACTTTGACGTGAGTCGTCTGCATCGCCATGATACCAAGTAGAGGTATAGTTAACTTTTGGGTTATCAATTCCATTATGATGCAGCGAGATAAAGAAATTAGCCCCATTTTCGTTGGCAATTTGACTGCGCCTCGGCAGACTCACGTAAGCATCATCAACACGCGTCATAATAACGGTAGCCCCGACCTGCTGTAACATCTCGCGTAAGTAAAAAGCGACCCGTAGATTAACTTCAGCCTCGCGAACGCCTGTGGGTCCCCGTTTGTAATTTGGCACATGCGCTTGTCCGCCGTGTCCGGGATCCAGGCAAATTGTGAATCCTTTGAGATGCCGAGTGTAAGGTGGAAATTTAAAGGGAAAAGAGGCTTGCTGCTCCATAAGTCCTTGGCGTTGAGAGCAACCCGCGAACAGCAGAAAAATCAAAAGCAGGACGGAAATTTTGTGGAAAAGACGAGCCATCTTTTTATATATTTATTCTCGAACTCACGTTACAATCTTTCTTCACTGATCCCTGGTAGCTGAACGCCAACGACTACGTGATCTGGGACGACCGAGGATCTCTGAGAGAATGATGCCCTGACGAAACGTTTGTGGCGACAAATCCAGTAGTGATGTCGCGGGGACAGCCCGCCTTCCGGTTCGGGAGTCCACAGGCACTGGAGGCGGTTCTGGTTGCGATGGCTCAACGACCGGATCAGATTTCTCTGGTTCAAGGGGGGCTGGTTCTTCAGCAACCGGTGTCACATCCTCCTCGTCCTGTTGCAGAATCATCTGTTCCAGTTGCGTCTCAAACGGGAAATCTTCCATGAACGGAGGGGGTGTCTCTTCGCTCTCTGGCGTCACACGCTCACCCGCTTGTCTTTCCGCATCCCGTTGTTGCGCTTTCCGCCGGCGCGAGTTGCTCAAGATGGATATCAGAAGCACGATAATCAGCGGTGCCAGCATCTGGATGATACTTTCCATCGTTTTCTCCTTTATTAGCTATCAGTCTTCGGCTATCAGCCGTCAGCAAGAGAATCTTATGGCAGATGAAATGATAGCAACTGCCACATGCTCTACCGACTGCTGATGGCTGACCGCTGATGGCTATTCTACTATGAAAGTCCGAGAGAGTGTGCAGACCGTGTTGTGTCCATCTCTTGCGTTCCGCCCGGTGAAGCGATTGATTGACGCATCTCTGTATCCGCAAGGATATTACGGAGTTCATAATAAGTCATCACACTCATCCGCTGGGAATCAAAGGTATCCGAGATAGCAAGCGGCACCTCCGCTTCTGCTTCAATCAGTTTGACTGTCATCTCTTCGACTAACGCTTTATTCTCTTCCTCTTCGGCTTCTGCGCGTGCGCGACGTTCTTCCGCTTTCGCACGGGCTATCTTGAGTTCAGCCTGTGCTTGGTCGGTCTGTAATTTTGCACCGACATTCTCACCCACATTTATATCGGCGATGTCGATTGACAGAATTTCAAAGGCAGTTCCGGCAGCTAAACCCTTGGCGAGCACGGTCTCTGAGATGAGAACCGGGTTTTCTAAGACTTGCTTGTGGCTTCCCGATGAACCGATCGTCGTGATAATCCCTTCGCCAACCCTCGCACGGATCGTGTCTTCAGTCGCACCGCCGACGAGTCGGTCAATGTCGGCTCTCACCGTAACACGTGCTTTCACGATTAACTGGATCCCATCGCGGGCAACAGCAGTGATACCCGAATTCGGATCCTCTCTACTGGGGATATCTATAACCTCAGGCGTAACGCTGACCTGCACGGCTTGCAAGACATCGCGTCCTGCGAGATCAATTGCGGCAGCCTGCGCGAAACCGAGATCAATGTTGGCTTTATCTGCGGCAATCAGTGCCGATACGACACTCGCAACACGCCCTCCAGCGAGAAAATGTGCCTCCAGATCGTCAAGAGATAGCTTTAAGCCTGCTTTCGTTGCGTTAATCTGAGGGTCTACAATCCCCGAGGGTGGAACACGCCGCAAACGCATTGCAACGAGATCGAAAATTCCAACCTTCACTCCTGCCGCAATAGCAGTAATCCATAGCCCGATCGGAACGAGCCAACTAATAATAATAATAAACAGGATAAGTAGGACAGCAATAATTGCGACCATTGTTGGTGCCATGTTTACTTTTCTCCATTTTAATGGCAATCAGCGATTAGCAATCAGCAATCAGTGAAGAGGTATTTTGGTGAAGATGCGGTTTCCTCTTGCTGACTGCTGACTGCCGACAACTGACAGCCCTTCTATTGTTACTCTGTATTCGTGTCCAAGTTGCCTTCACGGAACGCATTCGCCAATGAACGCGGGACTTGCGATTCCGCTTCAACGACTTTCGCACGCATCTCTTGGACGCCTGCAGTCATCTCCTGTTTCCGAGCGACTGCCATAGCACGACGCTCTTCTGCTTTCGCTTGTGCGACGACCAGGTCTGCCTCGGCTTGCTCCGCTTGAAGTTCCGCACCGATGTTTTTGCCAACGTTGACATCAGCAATATCAATTGAAAGAATTTCAAAAGCCGTTCCAGCATCAAGTCCACGGTCAAGCACCGTTTTCGAGATAATATCCGGGTTTTCAAGCACATCTTCATAAGTTTCAGAGGCACCGATAGCACTGATAATACCTTCTCCGACACGAGCAATGATCGTCTCTTCACCTGCGCCACCGACGAGCCGATTGATGTTCGTGCGCACTGTAATACGGACGGTGGCTATCAACTCAACACCATCTAAAGCAAGCGCACTGATTTTTGGCGTAGTGATTACCCGCGGATTGACGCTGACCTGAACCGCCTCAAAGACATCACGTCCAGCCAAATCTATAGCAGCAGAGCGTTGAAAATTCAACTCAATTCTCGCTTTATCTGCGGCGATGAGCGCGCTGACAACATTGAGCACATTACCACCCGCAAGGTAATGCGCTTCTAATTCGGCAGTCTCTGCCTTCAATCCAGCCTTGTGGGCACTGATTAAACCGTTCACAATAACATTCGGATTCACGCGTCTGAGGCGCATCCCAATTAAGTCAAAAATTCGGAGAGGAACTCCCGCTGCTACGGCGGCAATCCACAGTCCAACGGGGACGAACCAGAAGAACGCGATGATCAATATTAGAACAACAAGGGCAATTCCCCCCGTAAATAAATCTATCATTATCTGCCTCCATGAATTAGCCGTCGGCAGTCAGGTCGGATTTTTTCAAAATCCTTTCAGCAGTCAGTGAAAGAGGGTATCGTTTACAAAGGTATCCTCTTTGCTGATTGCTGAATGCTGATTGCTGATTGCTATTGCAAACTACGAACTACGACACGACTGCCTTCTACAAAAATCACTTCGACTTCGGTCTCCGCAGGAACGTATTCACCCTGTGTGACAATATCAACACGGTGTCCATTGATAAGTGCAGCCCCTGCCGGACGTAGCGGTGTCAATGCTTTACCGGATTTCCCAACGAAACTCGCCAATTCCGACGGAGGCGCATGAAAACCCTCCGCCTTATCTTGCGTTGTGTGCAGGATAAAGGCTTTACCAACGGGTGTTGCACGCACTACCGATAATCCTATAAGCGCCAATGGAATGACACCTACCAGGGTTGCTCCGGTATAAGTCAGAGTTGTCTGGTAACCGAATTTCCCCCAAGTGACCCCGATACCTATTAATATAAGGAGACATCCCGGCACACCTGCTGCTCCAAAGCCTGGGAGAATGAGCAACTCAATAAATACTAACAGAATTCCAATCCCTATCAGGAAGGTTAGAAACCATATCATATTTTTAATTTTTCCTTGCAAAACAACTTGAAATATTAAAGTTCAAGTTTTGCATCCGCAATTGGGTTGGAAAGTCGGAAGATCGGAAGGTTGGAAGATAGGGGATACGGTGTTTCTTGTAGCCTTCCTATGCTTCCACCCTTCCTTAAAACCTGATATTGCTTTCTTAATATTGCTAAAACATTAATCATCCTCAATGGCTTCTACGAAAACCTTAGGACCTTCAACACTTACGACTTTGACTGTACTATCTTGTGGGATAAAGTCACCGACAGTGACGACATCCACCCTATTATTAGCGATTCGAGCCGTTCCTGCCGGACGCAATGGTGTCAGCGCTGTCCCAGATTTTCCGAGATATGCCTGAAAATCCTCGGAGCTCGACGAGTGGTATCCCATCTCAGTATCCATCACTGTTGAC
This sequence comes from Candidatus Poribacteria bacterium, assembly GCA_965232545.1. Taxonomy (GTDB): domain Bacteria; phylum Poribacteria; class WGA-4E; order WGA-4E; family WGA-3G; genus WGA-3G. The sequence continues at coordinate 2,237,285 of OZ246979.1, read as the reverse complement.
AAAGCGAGCCTCCGAAAAAGCTGAGTCTCAGGCAGGTAAAAAGCGGCGAGAATAACCAGGACCGCGCTCATAATCACAGAGACTGAGAGCCACATAACCGCGGTACGAAACTCGTAAGCCTTGTCGAACACGAAGAAGATACTCCCCAGCATGAGCGTAACACCGAGAATCCCAGCAACACCGAAGCCGGGGATTACAAAGACCTCCAAGGCGATGAGTCCAAGCCCGAGCAGGAAAAGCAGGAACGCCCATTCCGCACCGATTTTCGTCAGCATGTGTCCGCCGAAGAAAAGTCCTACACACAGTAAACCGAGGAATCCGGGGATACCGAAACCCGGTGTGCGAATCTCTATAAAGATACCCAGAATGCCCAATGAAAGGAGAAGCGAACTGATAAGCGGATTCGTGAGAAAGAAAACAATCCTATCCGCAAGTGTTGCTTCGACCTCATTAATACGTGCCCCAGATAACGTTTTCAGACGGTTGATTTCTGAAACCCCAAAATCCTGTTCTCGTCGCGCGATGCCCTCTTCTGTGAGGGGTAGTTTGGTTCCATCAACCTCAACAATCTCGTATTGTGTCAATAGTTCTGTGAGAGTTTCGGCTTGTGCGTCTGCGAATCCGTATTCTAATGCTTGTTGGGTGGATAAGGTGAGCAGTTTTCCTTGGGCACAAAGGATTTCCATCTCTTCGCCTTCTTCTTCACGTGCAGCGTATTCTTCGGGCAGGAGTTTGATAATCTGACCATCTGCAAGTTTTACGAGGACGAGTTCTTTGTCTACCATCGCTTCGGCAATATCAGGATTTCGGTTCTCCCGTTCTGCCGTCGCACGAATAGTGCCCTGAATATAAGAGATTGCCTTTTCCCCGACCTCTTGCCCTTGAATATTAACAGGCGCGGAATCGCCGATCGTCCCACCTGAAGTCATAACAATCTGATTGCAGGAGATAGAAATCATCGCGCCCGCAGAGATAGCCTGTCGATTGACAAAAGCGATTGTGGGAATTTGTGTATCCTGAATGGATCGGATAATATTTATGGCGGAATCTACCCTACCCCCCGGTGTATCCACATCAAAGACAATGGCATCAGCACTAGCCTCTTCTGCTGTTTGAATACTATCACTGATGTAGGTGCCAAGTCCGCTCCCGATCTCATTACGAATGTCAATCACGTAGACCAGTGCTTCGTCCTGAGCGGACAGGTCGCCACTCATGAGGAGACATCCGATCAAAAGGAACACATTTTTTAATTTTATCTTGCGGAGAAATTTTAATTTTACCTTGCGGAGAAATGAAATGGGTTTCATGTTGAATCGCCTTCCTTAAATCCGCCTTCCACTTCGTTACAGGCTCGGTGTTTTGTGTTAGAATTAAGATAATTGGTAACCAATTCAATTATACCCGAAGGCAACGGTAAACGTCAAGACCGATTTGTAATTCAACTCGATGTGAATTCTTCTTGAATCCATGCATGCAAGACATGGTTCAGGATAAGATGGACATCCTCAACGGGACCGTAGCGATCACTATCCACAACGACATTCACGTCACAGATCGTTGCCAAGGCACCCCCACCAAAGCCACTCCACCCAATCGTTTGACATCCCACTTCTTTCGCGTGGCGCATTGCTCGGAGTACATTTTCTGAATTGCCGCTTGCACTGATACCAATAGCGACATCTCCAGGGTTCACAAGATTTTTCAACTGCTCAACGAAAACATCTTCGTAAGATACATCGTTCGACCACGCCGTCATTGTTGCGACATTATCTGTTAAACTAATAACACGAAAACGGGGTTTACCGGGGACGCTTGTGCCTTTGCCTAAATCACAGGCAATATGCGATGCAGTAGAAGCACTGCCACCGTTACCAATCACGAAAATTTGCTTTTCGGTGTGATACGCTTCCATGATTACATCTATAGAACGCCGTACGTCTGCCAATGTAAGTCGTTCTAAAACACCTTGTAGATGTGAAATATAACTCTGAATTCTTTCCATTTATAGTAAATCCTATAATTATTTGGTCCCCGCGGTAGGCGAGGTTTGAAACCTCGCCTGCCTGGGTGTGTCTATAAGTAAGTGGGTAAGCAATTTTCAAACGACTAATGCGACGGCGGCAAGGTCACCCAACGCATCGCCTAATTGGGCAGGCGCGATATTAACCGCTTCTGCAGGGCGGGTCATAGCGAACTTCGATACCGTCTCTCGAATCGGGTCAAGCAAGAGATCGCCAGCGGCAACCGCGATCGTTCCGAGCAAAACGATGTCCGGGTTCAAGATGTTGACCAAATTGGCAATGCCCCACCCCATGTAATATGCTGTTTCCTGAACGAGTTCCAAAGCTAAAGCATCCCCTGTGCGCGCCGCCGCGAGTACATGCTCCGATTTCACATCTTCGATGCGTCCGTTGGCAAGGGTTAACAGTGCTGTTGCTGTCTTTTCATCCGCAAGTTGCTTTTGTATTGCGGCTTGTGCGCGGCGTGCGATAGCAGGACCGGAGCAGAGTGCCTCAAGGCATCCCTGTTTTCCGCAGCCACAGCGAGGACCATTCGGCAGAAGTATCTGATGGCCTACCTCGCCAGCACTGTCGTTGGCACCGTGGTAAACCTCTCCGTCAATAACAATACCACCCCCGATGCCTGTACTCATCGTCATATAGAGGACGGCACTGTAGCCGCGGCCACCGCCGAACCTGAACTCTGCGAGCGCACTGGCATTCGCGTCGTTTTCGATGATCACTGGCATCTGAAATTCGGATTCCAGTCTTGCCTTAAGCGGTAGCGCGTCCCATCCGGGTAAATTCGGAGGCGAATAGACAACCCCCGTCTTTGTATCCAATGGACCACCGCAACTCACGCCTATCGCTGAAATAGCCTCCTGTTTCAAGCCGACTTGACTGACAGCCTCACGAACCATATCAAACAGCAAGCCAATCGCATATTCCGGTCCCTTTTCTGAGAGCGTCGGTTTACGCACCTTGCCGAGGATATGTCCAGTCTTATCAGCGACAACAGTAGCGAGTTTCGTCCCACCGATGTCAATGCCTACAACGTGTTCCTTCATACGCCTATCCCTCTGTAAAAAAAGATAAATTGCGTTATTGACGGACGATGAATCACCCTACGACAAACGAAGGGCACTGCTTGTAGTAGTGCTATTTATAGCACGTTCCGTAGATAGTCAGACAATTAACACCAATATTACAACTCATAATTCAGGGCGCGCAGTGCAGGATAAATCTGTTCATAAGCTTTCAATTTCTCATCGTAACGCAGCGTGAACTCTTCACGCGGATAATACACATCGCGTGGCGTGACCAGCTGCTCGACCGCCGATTCAACGGAATCATACTTGCCTATTGCTGTGCCAGAAAGGATAGCTGTGCCGAGACAGACCCCCTCCGATATATCAAGGGCAATCACCTTTTTCCCAAACATATCCGCTTTGAGTTGCAACCATTTTTCAGATTTCGCGCCGCCGCCGATGGCACGCACTTCGTTTATCACGACCCCTGCGTCTTGAAGCATGGCGAGATTCTGTTTAATTTCGTAACTAATACCTTCCAGAATCCCTTTGATGAGTTCGCCTTTTGTCGTCGAAAGCGTCAACCCGACAATGGCTCCCTTCGATTCCAAATCGAGATAAGGGGTGCCCGAACCCGTGAAGTGTGGCAGCACCATGGCTGTCCCCGGGGCATCCGGGAGTTCCTTCATCAGTAAATCGTAGACATCACGTCCTTCTGCTTCTGCTTGAGCGACCTCTGCTTGCGCGAGCGTATCTCTAAACCATCGCAGCACAACGCCACCACTCGATACAAACCCCAGTGTGACATACAACCCATCGACAACGTGCGGATAACAGGCGAAATTCCCGTCTATCATGTCTTCGTTGATGACGGGTTCTGTGAAAGCGGGCGCGATACATTCAACAGTGCCGGTTGCGTCCATTACCTCACCACTCCGAATAATCCCCGCACCTAAAGCACCGCACGGTTGGTCGTGTCCACCCGTAACACATACCACACCTTGCGGCAGACCCAGTTCATCTGCGACCTTCGCGCTGACCTCACCGATCGGTGTGCCTGATGGTGCAGCGTCTGGAAAGAGTGCTGCATCTACATCTGCCAAACCGAGCATTTTTTCTGACCAAACCTTGTTGATAATGTCAAATGCCATCGTGCGCGCAGCGAGAGAATAGTCCACCACAGGCGAAACACCGAGTTTGAAATAGACAAAATCTTCAAAACCGAGAAATTTCCATACCTGTCGATAAAGGTCAGATTGGTTCTGCTGCATCCAGATGAGTTTCGCCAAGGTATGAATATCACTCATCGGCATCCCGGTGATTTCCATCACCTCTAAAGGCGTTATCTGTTGCTTTAACCTATCACAGATGCCGGTTGTCCGAGCATCGAAAGTGGTAATCGCGTTTGCTAAAATCTGCCCATCGGCGGACACCGGTGTTACCGCTTCACCTTGTGAAGCGACACTAATTGCCTCAATCGGATCGGATTTCGTTTGTGATGCAACCTGCTGAATACCAGCCGCTATGTTTTCCCAGACGACATTCGCGTCCAGTTCCGACCAGCCGGGTTGCGGATGGATCAACGGATACTCGCTGTATGCTTGTGCGAGTGTCGTCCCATCTTCGCGAAAGGCGATAACCTTACATCCTGTTGTTCCAACATCAATACCCAAAAGACTCATGGCTTCCTTCCTTTTCTCCTTGATACGGGATGCGATTATCATACAATAGATTGCACATTCATGCAAGCATTTGTTTTCGGTTGGTCAGGGACATTCAGTTCTCCGGTAGGAGGGATCTCCGAATCCCGACCTATTTCGTAGAAGCGACAGAAAGAGGAAACAACGAAGGCGCAGGAAACTAACCGTCTCATAGGACGCGATGGCACAGGTTAACAACCTATGCCACAAAAGGTAGCATCCAATCAGAACCTTTGATTCGTTTAAAATTGTCCAAACTTTTGTATAATTGGGCAATATGTTTAGGTTGGATTCACATTAAAATGTTACACCAGTGTAACATTTGATAGGTAACAACTATCTGCCTAAAATCCAGTAGTCATACGGATTTATAGACCTTTTTCTTTATTTTTTTTCGTTTTGAAAAAAATAATTTGGCGGAAAGTGTAACATTTTTCTGAATGTTCTTGCTGAAGTAATGTTATGTGTGTATCGTCTGAATCGCGGATTGACGTGGATTTCGCAGATTTCGCGGATTTTTGGGGACTTCTGTGTATCCAGTGTCCTTTGTTGGGCATTGAGTTCCCTATCCATTGGGACTATGTGGTGCACGCGGGTATTCACCTGCGGGAACGGGTTCGCCTGTGCCTTGAGATAGGCGTTCGGATCGTGAGACACAGCCCCTGCCCCATGAAGGTGCTTTTTCGTAAGGATGAATATGTCTCACCGCCCAGTAAAAAAATGGATTACTCTGTGGAAAGGAACGATTCTATCTTCCTTATCCAACGCCCCTGTTTCGCGAAGTCAGTCTCCTGAATTCCTATCGCGTTTAACCATGTTTTCCAATATTTTTTCATATTCTCAAAGTTACCGCCTTCTTTCATATCTATTTCAACCATCAAAAACTTTACATTGTAATTGCGAAAACCTGTATCAATTGGCAACAAGCCCTTACTCATGTCTATTCTTTTCCCGTCTATGAGATGCATGCAGGTGCCTTCGGGACGTTCCGATTGAATGTCATCATCAAAAATAAGGTAACCGTCGGAAAGGCATATAATACGGTTCTGATAACCACCGTAAAAGTAATCCTTTGCTTCAGATTGAAACCAATCCCAAATATCGGAGCCGGTTTGCTTGTGTTCCCCAACAAAATCGTAAACTTTCGGGATTTCACCAAGTAATGCATCTCTCTGCTTTTCAAACTCAGGGTAACCGTTCTCCTTCCCTGGATCCCTGAGTTCTAATTTCCGCATAATCTTCGGTGGGATCGCAGGCGTTTTAAGCTGATCAGGCACAACGAAAGTGAGACGATGCGGATATTGAATCATTTCATTCCCATTCGCATCAATTTCACGAAGATGTGCTTGAACAAGTTCATCAAACTCGGTAACAATCGCTGTGGCAATTTCAATATCGTTTTCCACTTGACCCGGTTGAGAAACACGATCCGATGTGTCAAGAATCACGATGACATTTACAGGCGCATACACAGATGACTTTGATTCTTTCCCGTCCGATTCGCCCAAGTTCAAAAGACTTAAAAATAGCATATACATAACTACAAAAATTTTCGTTTTCCGCATATAAGAACTCCTTCATTTACTGCAAAGAGGCTTTGAATTCTTCAAGCGTCTCGTTTGCGAAGTGCTGAATGTGTCTAATTTGCGTCGAAACATCATCAGACAACTCGGTTCGACGCTGTGCTACATACCGACACCATCCGCTCACGAATTCGTTTGCGTGTGCTTCCAACTTCTTCATGTCAATGCGTTGTTTCGACGCTTTGTTTGATAAAGCCTCAATTTCAGTTTCACACTGATTAATTTCCTGCTGGAGACTTTACGGGCAATGACATTGAGGTGTTCTTGTAATGCTTCAGTGATACCTCTGCCTGCTGCTGCACACGCAAATCCGTTGTCCGCACTATAGTCGTAAGGTTTACCATTCACACTCGAGTTCCCTCCATTTCCATGTCCGTCATTCATAGATATTGCTCCTATTCAGGGATAGGGGTTTCTGCCTTGCTGGGCTTGCCACCGAAGGCAACCTTTTTCCTGAAACGCGTCAAAAAATGTGATGTCCACTTCCGCCACCCACCGACGGTGCTAAATTTGTGAAGTTCTTGAAGCAATTGGAAAGCATCATCAGCCGGGTACTTAAAGAACTCGCGGTTCTCGTTAAGGCGATGTGAGGTAAGTCTCCTGTGCATTTCACGTTCAAGTTTCTGTGGTTCTTCACAAGGGTACTCGTAGGCAACCTCAAAGGGCATTGGGACACCGGTTATACCCTCATAAAGTTCAGTGGCTCGTTGTTTTGCCGTTCTCATCGTGTAGCCGATTTTTATTAAATCCGGCATGGCTTCATTCTTCAAGATATAGACACATCCCATAGTCATTCCTTTCGATAAAAGCAGCGTGTTTTCAAAACAACTTTTTGAAAAAAATCAGGAAAAAAGTTTCTCTCAGTGAAGAAAGTTCTCCTATTTACGAGACGCGACATCCCCCGCTTCCCCAAGCGAAATGTGGAACATCCCGCGCTGTTCGGTCGCCACATACAGTCTGTCTCGGTGAACGACAAGTGAGAGCACCTTACCAGGAACCCCCGGAGCAACCTGCTTCCAGTCGCCATGCGTATCCAAATGGTAGACTCCTGTATCCCCCGCACCATAAAGCGTAGCACCGTCCACAGCAAATCTGTCTATACGAACTGCGTCGGTAACCACGCGCCAGTGTGAACCCGTCTGTGAGGCTAAGACCCCTGTGTCTGTCGCGACGTAAACCGTTGACCCCGCAAAAACGATCTCCGTGAAAGCGGTAAACGGGAGCGGAAGGCTCGGCGTGATGTCCTTCCAACTGTCTCCACCATCCAGCGATTGAAACAACGTGCCATCGCGTTTCCCGACATAGACGGTGTCCTCTGAAACCGCTAACTTAAACCCTTTATCTAACGTTTCATCAGGGTGCGTGCCGGTGTCTACCAGTCCAGTGTCTTTCCACGCTGTATCGCCGGGGTGCCTTATGAAAAGTTTCCGTTTATATTCGGCATAAAACGTATCGTCACTGACTGCAAACGCACCGACTTTCACATGTTCTCTATGACGCAATGTGCCTACCAAGTTATCCTCGCCTCTAGGTCTCCCTTGAGACAAATGTGCCTGTCCTATGTTTTTGTTGTTTGCCGACATTTTAATGGATGGAGCATCCACTACCAATGTAGGCACCCCTTGAACCGGGACGAATCCATCGCCATCAGCGGATAAACGGAAAATGCCCAAATTGTCTTTTTCAGGCGAAATTACATAAGGAATATTTCCGGCAACCGTTAATCTCGAGTGAGAAAAAATAATGTCAATTCCAACGGTTTTCCACGACCCGCCACCGTCCGCCGATTGGACAAGGGCGTCGCCGGTATGTGCGTAGAGTCTGTTGTGAAGCGCGACCAAATTCAGTACTCGGGTTCCCATCATTCCATCCATGAACAGATGCCAGGAGTTACCACCATCGGTTGTTCGGTGAATACCGAATTTTCCCGCTTTGTAGAATGTATTTTCATTCCCTGCCACAGATGCAAAACCACTGAGTACAAACGAATCCCTGTCAAATCCAAGGTCCATCCACGTCTGTCCGCCATCTCTTGATCGGAAGCGAGTGGTGGTTTGTGCCAAGAGCGTCTTACCTGCGACCAACAAACTTATACCGGACAGTGCTTTTATAGAGCGAGAGCCGTTTGTCGGCGTTGTTTCAGTCCATGATGCTCCCAAGTCACTCGAGTGAAAAGCCCTGTTTGAACTTGAATTGTCGTCATACACCATCTGCATGACCTCCGTTGGCTCTGATCCAATCTGTTCTAAGGTAAGAAAATCAGGACCTGTTCCAACATAGAGACTCCCTTCATCAACGGCTAAGGAATAGATGGATCCGGACACATCCGGAAGTAAGCGTTCCCACGTACCTGAGTCCAGTCGGTACAGACCTTTGTCCGTGCCAGCAAATACCGTGTTTCCGACCACAGCCACTCCAGAGATCCTTCTGCCTATCAATCCGTCATCAAAAAGAGTCCATTGGGCACCTACATCCGTAGAGCAGAACACCCCTTTATCTCGGAGGGCAAGATACATCGTAGGCTGCGCGTGGGAGTTGCTGTCTTGTGCTTCATTGACGACTACTAATCCAACAGCATGTCCCTCTGGACAGGATCCGAGCGATTTCCATGTCTCGCCATCATCGGTTGAAGCAAATACTGCATCCTTAGAGACAATATAGAGCGTTCCCTCATGCTCCGCTGTATGTACTCGGGAACCTTCAATCGGTACGCTGCTGTTTACGAGTGTCCATGCCGGTGCGTTCGGTCTCAGTCTGTAAATGCCTGTCGGTGAAAAAGCGTAAATCGTCCCCGCATCAGTCGCGAATATATCAAAAACAGGACCACCTTGCGGTCCCGCTGTCTGCGCCCACTGCGATGCGGAGAGTTGAATTGCCCCATCCTGTGTATGGGAGGCTAAATCCGACTCAGAGACTTGCACGCCAGTCCCTGTGTTTCTATCGGTGTTCATAGCACGCCCTGCTTGACTTCGCACATCGGGTTTCACATCAATATTGAGAACAACAGGCGCGTCAATAATGTCAACCGTCGGCTCGGACTGTGCCTCGAAACTATACGGTTTCTGAAAGCGGACGAGGTATTGGTTGCTCACACCCAACAGGAACAGTGCCACCAAAACCGCAGCCGCACCGAAAGCCGCCCACGGTAGTAACGGCTTCCCCGCTGAAGGAGCCACGGGTTTCATATCCGCAACTTTCCGCACGATGTTCTGTGTGAGACTCTCAGACAATTGGACACTCCCAAGCATCTCTTGAACTAAGAGTTCCTCGTCCTGTTTTAAACGCTCTCGCGCCCGCTGTAGCCGACTCGTAATCGTATTCACCGATACACCCAAAAACTTGCTAATCTCTTTTGCCGTCATTTCGCCCAGATAGTAGAGCGTCATGACGGTGCGTTCGCTCTCCGGTAGTTTTGCCAGAAGCTTCTTGACGAGTTCCTGGTGATGTGAGTGGAACTCTTCTTCGTGTTGTGTCAATACATAGTGTTCGTAAAATGCTTTTTCCACTTCTGCCATGGGGACCTCCTCCAGCGATTCCATCAAAGATTTGTTCTTTCGGAGCCAGGTATTACAGAGCCGAGCTATAGTGACATAAAGCCACCCAGAAAACTGATTGGGATCCTTTAACTTTGAGAGGTGTTTGTAGACTCGAAGGAAAGTGTCCTGCGTAATCTCTTCAGCGATGTGAAAATCCCCAACTTTTCGCCAAGCCAGTGCATGAACACTCTTCTGATGCTTTCGGACTAATGCCGTGAATGCTTCATCATCGCCCGCCAAAATCTTATCAATGAGTTGAACATCATCTTCTACCATGAGAATTCTCCATCATGAATGAACAGATCGGGGCATGCTAACATCTTCTTGAATTTTGCTTGCAACGGGTTTTCACGTGTCGGCATGAGACGGAGTTTTGCACGTCTCGTAAAGAGTATACCAGACACAATTGTAAACCGAAACCCGTAAATTTAAACTGTTTGATTGTTTCTATTAAAGACTCTCTATTTCGGCAAAAAACGTGCATCATCTAAAAAAAGAGTTCAAATTCATATATCATGCAGATTTTTCAGATTCCCAGCGGAATTTTGTTTGGCGTTTCCCTCCGATACTCTCAAGTTTTTCGCTGATTCTCATTGTCTTTTCAATGAGAAGGCCCTCGTCGCCAATCGTTTCAACGTTGAGCCGCAGCAACGGTTCTGTGTTCGATTCCCGGAGATTGAACCGCCAACTGCCATACCCTGGACAATCAGAACCGGATAGAAACCTGACAGACACACCATCAATGGATGCTTCGAGACACGGATTCCCCCAGCAGTATCCGGCAGTAGTGACTTCGCCCAGTGCATCTCGCATTCCCCAGCGAGTTCCAAATGAGAAGTTGATCTCACCGGAGACCGGGTATTCCGCTCGCAGATGGTTCACGGATTCAGCAAGGGACGCTCCCGCTACGCTAAGGTATTCAAGCACAAGCAGAAACGGGATCATCCCGTTATCCGCATAGAAATTGTCTCGGAAATAATAATGTCCGCTCGCCTCTCCAGCAAAAAGGGCATCCGTCTCTCGCATGCGGGCTTTGATAAACGAGTGTCCGCACCGGTTGAGAATCGGTGTGCCGTTCGCAGAGACGACAGCATTCTCGACTGCCCAGATGGCTCTCGGATCAAAGATGACACCACCGCCGCCCTGCTGAAGGAGTTTTTCAGCAAGTAACGCCGTGATATAGCAGCCTTCAACAAACGCCCCCGTCTCGTCAAAGAAGAAACATCTGTCCGCATCCGCATCCCATGCCACTGCCAAATCCGCCGCTGTCTGTTTAACTGCCACCGCTGTTAATTCCCGATTCTCCGGTCTCAGCGGATCCGGTCTACCCTCCGGAATGTGCGTGAAACTTCCATCTGGCTCAGTAAACAACCGCTTACATACCTGAATCGGTGTATCTACTAAGAGTTGTTCAGCAATCTGCCCCGCAAGTCCACTATTCGCGTTGATCACAATTCGCTTTTCAGCAAACCGCTGCAAGTTTGCAAACGAGCGGAGGTGTGCTAAATAGGCATCCAGAAACAGAGGCGACCGAAGCGTTCCGCGGCAGTGTCTTTTGTCTCTCTTAAAAGGAGCCTTGCTCTCAACAACATCGCGCACCGCAAAGAGCCCAGTATCAGCAGACAGCGGCGCGGCATGTCGGCGGACCAGCTTCATACCGTTGTACACAGCTGGGTTATGAGATGCTGAGATGACAATGCCTCCATCCGTCCGGTAATACACCACGGCGAAATAAAGCATATCCGTTGAGATTCGACCGAGAGTGAGAACCTCCACACCGGAATTTTGGAAGCCCGCTGCGACTTGCTGCCACAATTGGGGTGAACTTTCGCGAACATCGTACCCTAATGCAACGGTCTTCGGTTGAAAACAATCAGCATACGCACAAGCAATTTGATAGAAATCGCTCGGCTCAAAGTCTACGCCAAAAATGCCGCGAATGTCATACGCACGGAAGATGTCAAGATTCATCGGAAATGTTGCCTTGCATACGCCAGTCGTTCTGGTACCCCTATATCAATCCACTGTGCATCGGTTCGCAACGTCCAGAGACTGGAAACGTGCGGGAAAACATCCCGCTCCATTGAGAAACGTTCCCTATCCTTGGGAAACGCAGCGGTGATTGTTCCATTGAAGAGATACACCCCACCGTTGATGTATCCCGCAGAACGGGTCGACTGTTTCTCATAAAAGGTTCGGATCCTCCCGTCGGCATCCGATACGATTTGGCCGTAGGGACGTATATCATCAACACGCACACTCAACAACAACCCCATTATGCCTCCATGAAAACGATCTAACATCTCTCCCAACGAAAAGTTGGCAAGAAGAATATCTCCGTTCAGCACGAAAAAGGGCGATGTCTGAATCTGTTCCATCGCTTTTTGAATCGCGCCCCCGGTGCCGAGTCGCTTCTCCTCTTTTGCATAGCGAATACGCATCCCTGAGCGGCAGACACCCACGCGTTCATAAAGCACATCGTGCAGGTGTCCCGAGGCGAGGATGATTTCTCTGACGTTCGCATCTCTCAACAATTGAATTTCCCAATCCAATACGGTTCTGCCTGCGATATCGAGCAAAATCTTGGGAATCGTTTTCGTAGTTTCACCTAACCGCGCTGCCAGACCACCGCATAGAATGATTGCTGGCATAAAACTTTTTTTGCAGGTCCTCTGAAATCTTATAGACATGACACCCCACTCGGGTGCTTCATAGGAATTCCTTTGAAGTTCTCCAGAGGAAAGCCATGTCTAAGATAGTAAAACCGCCAGAAATAGATTGTCAATACATTAACAACCCTTTAGATAACCTGATTCAGAATCAAAGTCATTCGCACTGACTGTGCCATTCCCCTATGCAAGTGCCTACATCCCACTCGTCACACCAAACTGCGCAATACTCACCTTCCGCACAGTCATCACCGTAAGGCGTACACTCTAAATGTGCCTGAACGGGAGGCGTAACGATTGTCTGCGCGAGCAACACACTTGCGCTTGCTACACCCAAAGTCAACGGGGATTTAACACCAACACGTCCTTCCTCGGATTTGAGGAAATGACGAATTCTACTGCGAACTGAGTTCTTTTTCATCTATGGATTTCTCCTTTCTGCCGGTGCTCCAGGCCAGCGGGATGAGTTTCCTTATTGCTATCAGAAAACCCATTTTCAGCACGAGGAGAAAAAGATGAAAATCTTCGATTTTCATTGCTTTTCCTCGTATCGCGTATGGGGTGGAACTATCCCGCTGAAAATGTAAAAATTTTCAATAACCTATTACCTATTGTACAAGAATAAGTAAAATTATTTTTATGAATCCTACTCCGGTTTCAGTTCGCCCCACACCGTAGTTTGCAACTGATGTAAAGGCACCCTACATCGCCGTCATAGCGTCTATAAGCGGTCTGTTTCCCATCAGGCGACCACTCAGGAGGCTGTCTCCCCTCCGATTTCCCAAATAGGGGGCGCACATGAGAGGCACAAATGCCGGGGCGCATTGTAGCAAAAGCCACCGCGCCCTGACTTTTCCTGAGATTGCCTCAGTTTGAAATACAAGCCCCTACTCCATAATCCTAAGGAGCCTGCTCGACATTCATGCCTTGATGTTTAGCCACCAATGCACGTTCCTACGCTGCATATGTGGGGAGGATTGGGACATTGCCAGTCATGTTGGCATGGACATGCCGTAGCGGATGTTGGTCCGATGATTGCTTGTGCCAGGAAAATACCTCCAGTCACAACTCCAAGTGTGAGCGGAGCCTTGACACTTACTTTGCCATCCTCAGACGCGAGGAATTCGCGGATTTTGCCACGAAGGTTATTTTTCATCTCGGTTTTTTCCTTTCTGCCGGTGCTTTTATGCCAGCGAGATTGATTTCCCAACGCTGGTTGAGAAATCCATTTCCAAGGCGAATTATTTCACTATAGGAGTAGAGCTCTCCCTTCGGAAATGCTTGAAAACAAATACAACCTCAGCAGCTCTAAGATTTTGAATAACATCACTGCTAAAGTATTTTCAAGGTGATTAAATCTAAAACCTTATCTCTTTTTCACCTCCCCCCATGTTGTGGGTAGCGACTGCGGTTGTGGTGAAACGGGTAAGGCATACGCCGGGTCAAACCAATCCGCCGGAACATTCCAGCTACCAATAGCTGTCAGTTGTTCTGTAGGACCGTTTCCCAACACTGCTTTGAAGATTTGTAAAGACCATTTGGCTCTTCCATCCTGCTGTGCCTAAAGCAGTGCATCTTCCCGCGGAGACCAGACAGGCGAGGTAACCTTTGGACCAACTTCCCCCACAATTTGTGTAAGGTCTGTGCCATCACGATTTACAGTATAGAGGGTCTCTTTACTCTCAAATGCCTTAAGCGGCAACTGATTTTGCCAAGAAAAGGCAAGTTTGTCGCCTTTTGGAGACCAGGCGGGAATAGACCCGATCCACGTAGACATCGCTTTCGGTGGGAAAAACACCTTCTGTTTTCGTGTGCGCACATTGAGGATATGTATTTCCCAGCGGTCCTGCCCTGCTTGGACGACATAAGCTATCTCCGTCCCATTCGGGGACCACGCAGGACTCCCTCCAATTGCCACCCGTTCTTCGTTTTTACCATCACTTGTGGCGATGTAGATGAATCGCTCGCCGAGATCCTGGCGCTCGTAAGCGATCTGTTTTCCCTCTGGAGACCACGTCGGACATTCCCTATGTGCAGATTTTCCGAACACCCGTCGCACATTTTTTCCATCTGCATCCATCAAATACAGGTCGTACCACTCGTCACGGTCAGAGGCAAAAAGAATCTGCTCTCCTGTGGGTGACCAAGCACCATAGATGTCATCCGCGGGGTGGTTGGTTATGTTAATCTGCTCACTTCCATCCGAATTCATCAGATACAGTTCCCGATTTCCTTCGCGACTTGCCCCAAACAGGATTTTCGCTGTGTCGGGGGCTTTTGCCAATACAGGACAGATTCTCGTCCCTAACAGCGCGATGCTGAAAGCGAAAATAAAGATCAGCATTGACGGTCTCATAAAAATCCCTCCGAAATTTAGGATAGATACGTTAACCCGATAATCTACCATTAAAGGGCGGATGCGTTGATATTCTCATTCAATTCATCGCCCCATTCCTAATTCTTTTCAATATCTATCCTTACTCCAACATCTGACTGAATCACTTTGCCACACCTATCTTTCAAACTTACTTTTTCTAATGTTCAAAAACACATGAGCAGCACAAATGCCAGGGCGCATTGTGGCAAAAGCCACCACACCCTGACTTTTTCCTGAGATTGCCTCAGTTTGAAATACAAGCCCCTACTTTACAATCCTAAGGAGCCTGCTCGACATTCGCGCCTTGATGTTTAGCCACCAACGCACGTTCCTACACTGCATATGTGAGGATGATGGTGGCATTGCCAGTCGTGCTCGCATTCCCATCCGTTGTGAGCGGGAGTGACGACTGCTTGGGCAAATAAAACACTACCCGTTGCTACACCAAGTACAAGTGGTGCCTTGAGCCCGACTTTGCCTTCCTCAGATGCAATGAACTCACGGATTTTACCGCGAAGATTTTTTTCATCTCGGTTTTCTCCTTTCTACCGGTGCCTCCATTCCGGCGAGATTGATTTCCCAACTGAAATTGAGAAACCCATTTCCAGAGCGAATACTATCGCTACGGGAGTGAAGCCCTCCCCCTGGACATGCTTTCTAATGGCTTTTCAAAAAGTTCATCATTCTTGTTGGTTATTTGAATGATGTTTATCCAATTTGTGACCTGTAATTACTGGCACGGCGTTCCACTCGCTCGTAAGAGTTGGTTGGCCCGAAATTGGTGGTTATCAATGAAAATCGTTGGGGAGGCGCGAACACCGAGTTCCGCGGCACGCTTGATGTTTTCTCGAAAAAGTTGCTCCGCTTCAGGTGCATCAAACAACGACTGAATCTTCACGACATCAATGCCGAGTTTCTCTGCACAGTCCTCCCAACTCTTGTCCAATTTCTTGCCCCGACACAAAATATAGTCGAGATACTTCTCAGGATATTCTTGGGCTATCAGCAGCTGCCGGATGTTTTCCGCTACTTCGGGGTAACCGTGTAGACTGGTAAACGGCGTTATATCCTGTGGTGAAGGTGCTTCCTTCTCCTGTGCAATAAATTGAAGTTTGAAGTCAATCTTATTACCAAACTCTTTCACAATCGGAATAATCTTCTCTTCCGCCTGAACACCGAAAGGACAATAGCTCATCACAAACAGTTCCAAGGTCGGCTTTCCCACACGTGCCATGCGGGACGTTAAAAGTTCCTCCAAGTTCATCGGTGATCGGCTATGGTCGACATCCTTGGTATGCAGTGCCACCACATCTGCGAATCCAGGAGAATGTTTCGTGTCGTGGCATTCCAAACACAGCGATGTATCCGCAGCACTGCGGATGTTGCTCTTCTTCGGATTGCCGACGTGCTGCTTGCCGGGACCGTGGCATGTTTCACACTGCACGCCCTTGAGTGTCGAGTCATGGTCCCCTATCTGAAAACCCGTCGGATAACCGAGTCCAGTGGTATGACAAGAGACACACCCCGCATCAAAGTAGCGTTCCTTTTTCAGAAGGGTTTCAAAGGCAAAAGCGTGCCGCGTCGCTGACCACTGGAGATATTCTTCCTGATGACACCGTTGACACGCCGTCGCTGAGACATACCCGTTCTGCTGATCTTGCTCCAAGTGTTGGTTCGCAAAGAGAGGTGTAAAGTCAGAGGATTGAGCACCTTCTTGGTAAAAGTCAGTCAGCAGTTGACGCACCGGCTGGGATTCCTCTACATCACCTGTCAACGCCAATTGTGTGGCATAATAACGCGTGAGTTTTCTGTCTGCGTCTATCCAAAGTGCTAACACTCCTAACGTTTTGCCTTCAGGTTTGGAACCGACATGAAGGGTTCCGGATTCGGATGCTATTGTCTCGATTTCATCAGGACGGATCACAACATCAACATCGTGCAGTTCTGTATCGGCAGGTGTGCCGAGGACGATGCGAACGTCTGCGGTCGGGGCGTGTTCGTTGCTGTTCTCGCCCGTGCCGACAAACGCCACAGAGAGATCGCCTATCTGTTTTACGATAAATGGCTCGGTCGCCGTGCGGGCTTCTGCAAGAAATGGAAAATTGGCGTGTTGGCGATGCTCTGTTAAATACGTATCGTCGTAGTTCAAATCGCTTTGACTCAGTGCCACCGCATCGTATCCCATCATTGACATCGCGTTGAGGTTGACCTGACATCGCTTGGCATCGATCGCTTCGGTACCATCAAAGATGTCGCCTGCGTCAACAAGAAACATTGAAAATCCATGCTGACGCAGCTCCTCCACCAAGTATGCACGCCTCGGCAGGCCGCCAGACTGTTCTTGATAACACCCGCATGGCTCCAGATGGCTTTTAGTGCCCCCGGTATATAAGATGCGGAAGGCGATTCGCTGCTTTTGAGTTCCGACAGAACTGTTTCTAATCGTTCTCCGAAAACGGGACGCGCTTGTTGCTTGACTTCTTGTATCTGATTCAGTCTTTGAGATTCTGCCCAGTGTAAGTAAAAAGGCGGTAAAGCTACGGCTACAGTCAAAAGAATTAAAATAAGAATCGCACGTTTCATTATAGGTAAAGTAAATCAAATCAAAAGGTATTGATTTGCGCTCCTTTCAAGTATAAAGTTAAAATAACTGCACCAGTTTCAGATAAAAGGGCCCCTGGCAAAGAATCGTCAGCAGGGCACCGATAGAAATAACAGGTGCAAAGCGAATCGAGGGTTGGACGTTTATCTGATTGCCGAATTCGGCAAATGCACCCGTCGCCGCAAGGTTTTGTAATTGATCAATCTCCTCTGTCGTTAGACCTGCGGGGTCCGGTGAGATAACAATGCTATCCTCCTGACCGCTTGAGAGCACAACCTGTTTCTTTTCGTATCGGACAGTGCCGTCCGGGTCTTCTACCCGAACAATTTGTTCCGCAGGAATCATACCCACCTGGAGACCGCTCACATCAACGGCAGTATCCAGTGTGATACTCGCTAAACTCAGAACCAACTGCTTCGCAATCACAAAAACCACGATATAGAGCCCTAAGAAAAAGGCGAGACCCGAGAGCAATATTGACACGGAGGGCGTTGCTTGCACGGTTAACCAAATAGCTATGAAACTAATGACAGCATAAGAGACCGGCGTTTTCGGCAGCAGGGACAGGAGTTTCTGTATCAACGTGAATGCTACCAAAACGAAAACGAGGCTCAGGAAACGATCCAGTTCCCATCCAAAGTGTTGTAACAGATAGGTGAATACAGACCCGATACCAATAAGCACAAGCAAACTGAAAAGTTTTTCGATCAGTTCTTTTTTTTGGAAGTTTGATTTAAGGAAATGCCGAAGAAGGTCCAACTTATTTCGCATGAACACGAACTTGAAAATCAGATAGCCCAGGACTCCTATCGAGTACGGAACAATGATATTGAGGGCGAGTGTCAAAGGCGGAAAACTCAAAGCACCGCTCAGGTCCCTGAACAGTGATAACGGGAAGATTAAGCAGAGTCCCCAAAAGAGTTTGGAGTCCCCTGGCGAGAAAATACCGAACCAATAGAGACCAAACGCAATAAGCCCACCTCCGAGGAAAAGCCCCAAGATATACAGCGGCGTTGTCGTGCCAAGATACCACGCCATCAACTGGCTGAGGGTTCCTACATAGAGGAGTCCGAGGGAGCAGAAATTGCGAATCTTTTGTGTCTTCAGGTCAGTGTAACTCGCATATCCACAGAAAACGAGTGCTAAAAGAATCAGAAAATATTCATAGTATGACAGCAAATAAAAAGAGCCTTTCTTTAGAGTTTTACGCTTAACGCGAATGTATCGACGAAGGCACCCGCTTGACGTTGGAATTCCTTCGTCTCAAAGTCAATAACCTTGAGTCCAACTTTTTCATAGAGTGCTGAGACTTCATCGGTAGAGTCAAAATCGTAGAGGTGCATTAACAGCGGCAGCTGCACCGGTAGTGCCGTGATTGCGTATCCACCCGGTTTCAGCACACGCAATGCTTCCAATAAGCCAGTTTCTGGGTCTGGGATATGTTCAAGTACTTCAACAGCAATAACCGCATCGAAGGTATCGTCGGGATACGGTAAGGAGCGGACATCTCCGACCGATAACTTACTTCTTTCGAGCACTCCGTTTTTTATTAAGAGTCTCTGGGCATGCTGAAGGCAGTGCTCGCTAATATCAACACCGTCAGCTCGCCACGAGGCGTTCTGCTGTAGAATAAATGCTGTTAATACACCAGGACCGAAGCCGAGATCACAGAAATGTGATTTCTCTTTGAAACCATCCAAATGCTTACCGATGAATGCCTTTCGCTCCAAAGCAGGTGGAAACGCAATATAGTTCAGGTGTTCGCTGATTGGGTAATATTTTGTTTCATAGAGTTTCGTTTTTACCGTTTCAAAGTCCCTATCTGCTGTGAGTTGAGTAGGAATCTCAAGCGCGAAAAGTTGTTCAACAGTTATCTCCCCACAATAAAGGATGTCCCTAACAATTTCTTCAGTGTGTGCCCAACTTGTTTCCGGTTGTTGAATCAGGGTTTCCGTCTGTTCCAAAATGGAGGAAAATAGATACTGGAGGGTCTGTTCAAAACGGGCGCGATGGTATTCCACGGCGTGTGGATATACGCCTGTGTGTGTTTGAAGTTGTGCATCAAATGAAGTTTCAAATTCAGGATAGTTCATTCATCCGTTACCTTTTTTAGTTACCTTTTTTTTCATCGGACTCGAAGTTGGTTGATATTACGCTCACAATAATTTATCAGCAGGATAGAGAAAGACTATACTCTCTATGGGGTTACTCCCTTTTCAGTCGTCCCCATACTGTCGTGAGTAGCTGGGGTTGTGGTGAAACCGGCAACGCAAACTCTGGATCAAACCAACCACCCATATAATTCCATCCGTCGTGGGTGAGTTGGACTGGCTTTCCACCGTCCAAGGCGACTTTGAAGATGTGTAAATTCTTGTTAACAAATTGTGTATAAAGGAGTGCGGTGCCATTTGGAGACCAGATCGGGTCGGCGGCCCTTGTTGTAGGGGCTCCCACGATTTCTTGGAGATCTGTACCATCGCGGTTCACAATGTAGATTGCCTGTTCCCTGAAGCCATCAATGTGCCAGGAGAAAGCGAGTTTATCGCCACTTGGGGACCATGCGGGACCCCGAACCCACATCGGTTCCTTAGGAAAAGGGAAGAACCTGAGTCTTTTCGTTTTGACGTTGAGTAGACTGAAACGTCTCGGTTTGTCCAAGGCACCGCTGGTAAAGACGATTTGCGTGCCATCGGGAGACCAGGTGGCACGCGCGCCAATTGCCACACGCTCTTCTTTTTTCCCATCTATTGTGCCGATGTATATGAACCTGTTCCCGGGAGGTCCGTGATCGTAGGTAATCTGTTTTTCATCGGGACCCCACGCTGGTCCTCCTCTCGTTGCCGATTTCTCAAAAACGCGCCGCACATTGGAACCATCCGGATTCATCAGATACAGGTCCCGAACGCCGTCTCGATCGGAGACGAAAAGGATGTGTTCACCTGTCGGGGACCAGATAGGTGAAACATCATCTGCGCGGTGATTGGTAATGTTGACTTGCTCACTTCCATCTGGATTCATCAGATAGATGTCCCGATGATTGTCGCCCCGCCACGCAGCAAAGACGATTTTCGGTGTGTCGGGTGCCTTTGCGAAAACAACACACACTTTCAAACACAACACGGATACACCGAGCAAAGAAAAAAGAAACCGGACTTTATATTTCATGAGAAATACCTCCTTCACGGGAATGAGCCGCGGAGAAGTATGGACTTGGTTTTGATAGTGTATCCCTATACTGCCCTTCAGCGTCTGAGGTAGGCGCACTTTCTAAAGTGCGCCTCCTCATTGGTTCATTAATATTCATCAGAAATAATCAGTGACGAAGAAGGCAAACTCCTCTCGTTCTAACCCTTTCTAAAAGTAATATTAACTTGGATGACAAGTGCCGTCATCATGGCAGGAAAATCCAGGATTGCAATCGTCGTCTTCGTCACATGGACCTGCCTCGGCATGGGGCATACCAATGATAGCCTGTGCGAGCAGCACACTTCCCACCGCCGCACCGAGCGTCAGTGGGGATTTGACTCCCACCTTGCCTTCCTCGGATTGGACAAACTCTCGGATTTTACCGCGGAGATTCTTTTTCATTTCAGCTTTTCTCCTTTCTGCCGGTGCTTCTACTCCGGCGAGATTGATTTCCCAACTGAAGTTGGGAAATCAATCTCCAAGACGAATTCATTCGCTACGGAAGTGAAGCCTTCCCTTGGAAATGCTTGAAAACTGCCTCGATTTCAGCAGGTGTGTGCCGTTCCGCTAACATTTCTATCAAAGCGGTTTTAAGGCAGTCGTATCTATGAGTCCCCAGGCGATATACGCTGGATTCGGTGGTTTCAGTCCCCACGTTATACCGACGGCAGAAAACCGACGGAGACACATTTCTTTCTCTTCTAAAGGCATTCATATTTTGCTGATGCCCCTCTTCAAGGCACTGAACGATTTCTTGTGCTACTTTTTCCCAAGTGAATTTTTGAGCCAAGTTTTTTGCAGTGTTTTCACACTCAATGCGTCGCGGAGAGGGTTTTAACCACTGATTTATCGTGGTTGACAACTCGGACATCGGAACGCGGAAATCACCGAAATCATTCCCTTCCGACTCCACAATAACACCGGCATCCTCAACTTCCGGAGGCATCCCATACTTCGTCATCACAACACACGGCGCACCATACGCCATCGCTTCCAAAACGATCGAAAGTGGGGTGCCCGGCATCACAGGAAAACACACGAGATCCAACGCTTGGAAGAATATCGGTAGTACCGATCGCGTCTCTTCGTCATCGGCACTGAAAATGACGACATTCTCCGGCGGATGCCGATACTGCTGCTCTAAGAATGTGTCATACACAAAGATCGCGAGATGTGGGTTGGCGCGCGCGAATTCAGAAATCCATACGGCACCCCGACTCGGCTCAAATCCAGAGATCAGTCCGACAATCGGTTGCTTCGCAAACATCGGTTTTTCAAAGAGCGCAGCGGTATGCTGTTTTGCCAACGCCTTATCACCGATCGGCGCAACAACGTCTATCCCATCCGGGATCACGCGCACGTTATCTGCTGGCATCCCTAATTCAGCGATCCATTCCTTCATCCACGATGCTTTGACCACCAGTGTATCTTTTGGACTTTGGAACGCACGGAGCGTCAGAAGCACTTTCAGCAAAACGTGTTGGAGCCCCTGGGTAGCATCTATGCAGTGAACGATCGGGACATCGGGAACCCGATAGTATAATAGGTCGTCCGTCAAGAATTGCGAGAGTAACAAGATACCGTCATAACCATCCATCGCATACCACGGCGGCGTCAAGGCGTTCCCTGCCGCTACGTCTATGTTCCGAACCCGAACCGCATCGAGATCTTGAAAGTCCTCCTTCTTTTCTTCAGGAAACGACAACGTTTCCAACTCGGCGAATCCAGCAAGGTGCGTCAAAAACTGGTAACGGTTCAGATTCGTGAGGTAATCCAAAGACGACTTCTCTCCCGTAAAATGGAACGGGACCAACACCTTCGGTTTCTGATCGCGCGGCTGCCCCTGTGCAACCATTGGTTCCACTGCCTCAATGACTCGGTGCAGAAGGGTTCCTTGGCTTCCGAGTTGTTCCAAGCGTTCGATCCCATCAAAGATAGCAGTCAATTTATAGTCTTTTCTCAGGCTCTCGACGATCTGATACCGCGTCTGCGACGCATAACATGACAGAATTTCCCATTCCACCTCATTTATCTGAACGATGTCGCCCGTTTCGAGATCTGCGGCATATTTGCGATCGTCCTGCTCAAATGTATGATGCTGTTTTAAGCGGTAGCGCGTGTGAGATACCATTTTGTGCTCCTCATGCAGTTCCATCGACTAAGCCGCGAACCCTTTTGAGAATCGCTCTTGCTTCTGTTTCGTCGGGCACCCATTCGGCAAGAATTGCTTCCGCTTCTCTGGGGGTATGCTCTTTCAAAATGCTCAGCACCAGCCCATTTTCAACACGCAGCGGATACACCGCGTCCCGTATGAGACACCGTTCGTAATGTTCGTTCATACTGAGCACAAACGATTTGTATGTTGGTTCTTGGTGTTCTTCTCCTAATCGTTGTGCCGGGGCGAACACATTTAAGAGTCTATTCGGATTAATCAGTTTCTTTTTCCGGTGAAGTTCCTCAAACAACTGCACAATGCGGCGCGCCGTCTTATCCCACGTGAAGGAGACCGCCCGTTCCCTCGCTTTCTCGGAAAGCGTTTCCCGCAATTCATCGTTGTTCAATAGCAGGTTGATCTTCTGAGAGAAGTCTATCGGACATGGATAGCTCACGAGTGTTGCGATGTCTTGGTCGAAATTCTCGGCATCCGCAATCAACCCCGCATCCCCGACAACCGATGGGACCCCATCGAAATTCGGGACGACGGGTGGCACCCCACACGCCATTGCTTCGAGTACCGTCAACCCGAACGTCTCTTCACCCGACATCGAGAGGAAACAGTACACATCGAAGGCGTTGTAGATAAGCGGCAATTTCTCGCGGGGATGGAATCCGACATAAACGAGGTTGTTCGGGAGTTTCTGGGACGCATATCGTCCCATGTTCGGACCCGCTATCAAGAAAATCAGATGCGGATTCAGTTCTGCTAACTTTAAATAGACGGATGCCCCTTTCTCAGATTGCACACGGGAGAGATACCCGACCGTCGGGACCCCCTCAATCCGATCATCGCCAACCATTTTTGCAATTTCACGCTTCGCTGCCGCTTTATCCATCGGTCGGAACAACGCCGAGTCCACACCGTTCGGCAATGTATTGAAGAAACTCGGATCCCAGACGTAGTCGGCATAGAACTCACGGACGTAATCCGAGGGTGCCGTGAACCCATCACACTCACGCATCGCCGCGTAATGCCGCAAAATGGAATTCATCGCTTGCCCGCCGTGTCCGCGCGGTGCATGACACTGCACCAAAATCGGCGGAAACTCCGGGTACCGGTACAGCGGGAGTAACCACCGTTCCTGCTCCAGATGTAAGGTCAAAATGCCGTAATACGTTTCACCGATTTTCGACCGAAGCCGTATTAAGTCCTCGAGACCGATATCGACTTCGTATACGCCATCTCTGATCTTCCGGTTCCGAGACCCCGCGAAATGTAGATCCGCATGCTTCGTGAGATGCTGAACCATATAGGACAGTGCCATGTTGGTGCCAGCCGATAGCGTTTCGATGTCGAAAAGTGAATCCGCAGCGATGCTGGGGAGCACCACAAGCAGTTTCCGCCACTTACTTTCTGCCGTGAGTTGCTGTTGTATGTCTTCCCCCCGATTGAACAGCAAGCCTTCTCTCTCAAGTTCCGCGAATGTTTCAAACGCTTCGGAGATGTCGTCGGCTTCATAAGAAGTGCTCAGTATTTCGATGATCGCAGCGTTTGTCTGTGTTTCCGCAAGTTTGAGGATGTCTCTCATCACAGCGGAGAGTTCGACGACCCGCGCTTTCTCAAGATCTGCTGCATACGACGCGCCTGCTTCTTCAAAGAGATAAAGTGGGTGCAACATTTTCGGAAAATCGAGCAATTTTTGTGTGTTCCTTTCGATTTTTTTGATGAGACTTCGGGCTCCTATTATTAAAGACTGCACTTTTGCGTCGATTTCGTGCATAAAATGAAAAAAAATGGAAATTTATTTTTTTTATTCATTTATCGGGACAGAGAATTGCAGCCTACATACTGAGAGAACCCACGTGGCATCAGGTGTCAGAGGCACTTATGTGCCGAAATTCGTTCAAGGTATGAAAAATAATTTTTTTTATTTAAAACGCGAATTTGACATTTTTTTTTAGATTATGCACGTTTTTCGATTAAAAAGGGAGTTTTTAAGAGCAGGATCGGGTTACGGTAAAATCGGTTCAATTTCCGAGTGGCACAGAAGCGGAGAAAACAGATACTATAAGTTAAATATAATTTCACGTATGTTTTTTCACGGAGAAAGGGTATAGTGTTTCTTGGGAACCCACGGCACACCTATGCTCATAAAAACCTCCGTGAAGCCTCCGTGAAAGTCAGAGGGCCTTCGGAACATTTATACGAAGATATATAATCATCTGTCCAGTGCCGAGAAAGTTCTATGACGGATAGCGACCAGTGTAAAATTTTCATAGCAAATTTCATAGCAACTTCATAGCACTCTTTGATGAAAACCGTCTAAAACCCAATACACATCGGGGTTTATTGCCTTTTACGAGATCTATTGATTTTCAGGTTTGCTATGAAAACTGTGAAAGTATCGAAAACAGGTTGAAAACAAACCGAAATGGATATTATAATGTTAAGAGATAATGAGGATGCCCTTTAAAACCAGAGGAGTTAGCGGTGTTTGACAGTCTGACAGAACTCATCGAAAAAATATCTCTCGGCGAAGATGCGACGATTGAATTTAAAAGAAGGTTGCCCCATAGGAACAGCCTGGCAGACGAGATCGCCGCTTTTGCCAACGCCAGGGGTGGTGTGATACTGATCGGGGTTGACGACACCGGCGAAGTCGTTGGGATTAATCGACAGGAACTGGATGGAGCCGAAAAAACAGTCATTGAAATATGCCAAGACAGCATTGAACCGATGCTTCTCATTTTTACAGAAAAACTGCGGATTGATGACAAAAATCTGCTAAAAATAGAGGTGCCGAGAAGTCTGTTCGTTCACAAAACGGCTAACGGTTACTTTATTCGTCAAGGAAGTAGCAAAAGGGAGATGCCTACTGAGCAGTTAGCACGGTTATTCCAAAGCCGCTCGCAGGCACGTATTATCGCTTTCGATGAACAGTTCGTGCCGAATACGAGTCAAGATACACTCAAAAGAGACCTCTATCAACGGTTTATCACAGATGGTGCGACAGCAGATGACATAGAAGACTTGCTCCTTAAAAGGCATTTATTGGTCAAAGAGGGACAGCAGAACCGTGCCTCCGTTGCGGGGATACTGATGTGTCATGACAAACCTGACGATTACCTCTATAACAGTTTCATTCAAGCCGTTTACTATCGTGGGAAGGAAAGAGATGGGAACTACCAGATTGATGCAAAGGACTTTAAGGGACCCCTGGACCAACAGATTATAGACACGATGAGATTTGTCTACAGATACAACGCAGTCGCTGCACGGAAGGACATCGGTCGAATAGACTTCCCAGAATACAGCATGCGTGCCGTGTTTGAAGCAGTGGTTAACGCGGTTGTCCACAGAGATTATTCCAAAACAAGTTCAAAGATTCGCCTGTTTATGTTTTCTGATCGACTGGAACTTTATTCTCCAGGGGCACTGGCAAACACGGTGACAGTGGACAACTTACGTTACAGCCAAGCCACGCGTAACGAACTTCTCGCTCGCTTGCTTTCGGAAATTGCATTAGACGACGATATGGGAAAACAGGTGATTCGGCGACACTTTCTGGAACGTCGAGGCGAAGGGGTCGGTATTATTTTGAACGAAAGCGAGACACTGAGTGGCAAGGCACCCGTATATGAACTGTTCGACGAAGAATTGCGTCTGACAATTTTTGCAGCAAAACCCTTTCAGCACGAAGCAAGTTGACAAAATATACGGTTTTGGAGTAGAATTCAGAGTAACTAACAGTTTCTGTCACGCACGCGAAACATCCAATAGCGATAAGGAGTTTGACAATGCTAACGCAAGAACAGGTCGAATTTTACCATGAGAACGGGTACCTCAAGGTAGACCAACTCTTCAAACCAACGGAAACGAAAGAACTGGCATCTGAGATGGTGCGGATTATCAACAATTGGGGACAAGAGACAATCGGTTGGCCCGGACCTTGGCGCACACGCTACCTCAAAGAGGAAGATCAGCAGACGACGAAGGCTGTCTTCATGCATAATCCCCATTTCTACTCCGCCGCATGGGGGCGAGTGATTTTCCATGAACGACTGACGGGCGCGGTGCAATCACTCATCGGTGATACCATTCAATGGCACCATACCGTTTTACACGCAAAGCCGCCGGAAAAAGGGACACCCTTCCCGATGCACCAAGACTACCCGTTCTATCCACACGATGGACTTGATTTCGTTGATTGCCTCGTTCATCTTGACGATGCTCCCTTTGAGAGTGGTGCCTTACGAGTCGTCCCCGGCAGCCATAAGGAGGGACCGCGGGAACACATCACGGGTGAAGGGACAGCACCACATCTACCAACCGATAAATTCCACCCGGATTTTATTGACTCAATCCCGATTCCGGCGGTGGCAGGGGATGTCATTTTCTTCAGTTATTGCCTTATCCACTGGTCTGAAGTCAATCGGACAGAGCAGTGGCGGAAAGCCGTTCGGTTCGGATTCCACAAGCCAGACATGCGTCCCGTCGGACGCGCCCCAGAAGAACCTTACAACAACATTATGGCGGGCGGGTTCAAAATGAATCCGACCTCGGAAGAGATAATGGCTTAGCCGGAACAGTCGTGTATTTCGGCACGGACACCTATCGGAACTATTTGTTTGCAGGTATACTGTCGCGGTTTATGGGTTTCCTATGAGCCGCGACACACTTATAGGGGTGCCTGCAAGAATAATACACCAGCGGGGTTACAAACCCATTAGCGATAGAGGGTGAGTCTGCTACCGCTCGAAATACCTATTTATATGATGTCTCGTATTTTCTCAAAACACTTTTTATTTTTTTCTACCTTAAGCATGTGCTTAGTCTTCGCAATGAAGACCGATGCCCAAAGTCTCTCACTCGCTGAGCAGGTATTTCAGAAACACCAAACAATCCTGCTAAGTGAAGATGTTCAAGCAGTCCTACCAGCAGTTCTCGTTGAACTCAAGAAACCGGAGAATCAAGAGATCCTAACACCTGCTCTTATTGAGGCTGTTCTGGAGAATCCTGACCTCCTCAAAAGAATTATCCCGGAGACCAACGATGAATTCATAACGTTATTGAAACAAGAGGACTCCGACATCCGAACCTTACTCAGCGATCCGGACGTTCAAACCTTACTCCAGATGCCAGAGGCAATTGATGAACTCACACATCTCCTTGAAGTTGCAAACACCCCTCTCGCAACACGGATATTTGAAAGGTACGAACTCCTTTTTCAGCGCGAAGACATTCGGGAACTACTCCCCGGTGTCCTCGCAAAACTCAAGCAACCCGACACACAAGCACTCTTACGACCCTCAATGATAAAATTGGTGGCTGAAAATCCAGATCTGCTTAAAGTGATTGCTCCAGAAATTGATGATAGATTCATAAGACTCCTCAAAGAAGATCCTGAAGTTAATACCTTTATTAACGACCCGGATCTGCACGTTCTTCTTC
The DNA here is from genome assembly GCA_965232545.1 of Candidatus Poribacteria bacterium. Taxonomy (GTDB): domain Bacteria; phylum Poribacteria; class WGA-4E; order WGA-4E; family WGA-3G; genus WGA-3G. The sequence goes on along the minus strand of OZ246979.1, from coordinate 2,208,992 downwards.
AGAATCCTACTGAGATTGATGAACTCGCTGTGTTGCTGGACCTCCAAACTGTAGCAATCGTCGGTATTGTGCCTGTGTCAATCGAGTCACCTAATGTTGGGGAGCAGTTTGCTATCGCTGTTGTTACCACTAACGCGCAAAACGTCCGGGGTTATCGGTTATCAGTCCAATTTGATCCAGAGGCACTTCGCTATGTTTCGTCACAGCAGGGGACTTACCTTTCCGGTGATGTTTTTGTTGCTCCCGCAACTATTAATACAGATCGGGTATCCTTCGTCGTGACTGCGCCTATGGAAGCGGAGAGTACACAGGGCGTTCTCCTGACGATAACGTTTGAAGTGGTTGCCACAAAAGCGTCAATGTTGTCACTAAGTGACGTGATGCTTGTGAATGGTCAGGGGAGAGTGCTGCCTGTGAAGACCGAAGATGGTGAGGTAGTTGAACCGATACCCGCAGAAACTGAAGATACTGAGGTAGCCGAACCGACACCCGTAGAAACTGTGGACACCGAAGATACTGAGGTAGTTGAACCGACACCTGTGGAAACTGAAGATGGTGAGGTAGCCGAACCGACACCTGTGGAAACTGAAGATGGTGAGGTAGTTGAACCGACACCTGTGGAAACTGAAGATGGTGAGGTAGTTGAACCGACACCTGTGGAAACTGAAGATGGTGAGGTAGTTGAACCGACACCTGTGGAAACTGAAGATGGTGAGGTAGTTGAACCGACACCCGCAGAAACTGTGGAAACTGAAGATACTGAGACTGTTGAACGCTTGACCCCGGTATGGGATGTCAACGAAGATGGCTTCGTTAATATTTTAGATTTGGTGTTGGTGTCATCGAATTTCGGAGAGGAAGGATCCGTACCCGCTGATGTTAACGGCGATAACGTAGTAAATATCTTAGACTTAACGCTGGTTGCGAGCCATCTCGGTGAGTACTACGAGCAACCCTGAAGAAAGTAGAACGTAAGGGGCAGTTTTTCAACCGCCCCTTTAAAATCGTCATCGACGTTTTATGTTGCCCCAGGTGGTTGACAGTTTCCCTCCCGGTTGAACCGCCAATCCCCCAATATTGTTCATAGCGAGATTCATCTCATCAATATCAATCACCCGATCCCACATATAGACCTCAGCGATAACGGCATTTAGCCACTGCCCATCTTCACGGTGCGCGATGAACACAGGACGCTCTCCCGTTTCACAGGGACCGTTGCCTCCATCTGCTGCTTCCGCGACCGCACCTTTCGCCCCATCCACGTAAACGCGCACGCCTTCCTTCAACTTAAACGTCCCACATTGGTGAATCCATTTGCCTTGTGGCGCTGTGCCTGCACCGTGCGGTTCTGAAACCCCGGAGCCCGGACACGTCCAAACAGACATTCCGGCACCAAAGTCGTCGTAGATATAAAGCGCAAACTCCCACTGATTGGCGTTGCCTTTCATGACAATAGGCTGGCGGGTTTGTCCGTGGGCATCAGTACCGACTTTTAGCACTTTCACCCAGGCACAGATAGTCATGCCTTGCTTGTCGTTAAAATGCGAATCGATATCTTTCTTCTGACCAGCCATGTCAATTTTGACGTAGGTTGCCTTACCATCAAACTCCAGTGCCTTCCCGATGTCGTCATGCTTGGCGTCCACCGATTTTGGGGCAGACTTACTCAATTCTGTGTCAAAGGCGTGGGGTCCGTGGTCAGTGACCGCTTCACCTGTTCCTTCGTTCAGTGGTAGATACAGCCAAAGTCCATCCTCAATATCCGCAGCATTCACAAAAAGAGTTGGTACAGCAAGTAGTGCTATCAATATCGTAAAAAATATAACCCGACGCATTTTTTCCTCCTTTGGAATCCCTATGAATTCCATAGATACCCTTCATCCTTCGCTGGAAAATCTCTGTTCCAAGTGGGGATGCCGGAAATTGTGGCACGTCCGTCCTCATCATAAAGGAACAACTGGTGCCAGTAAATTAATACACTTAACTATCGTATTAGACAAATTGCCAATGAACAGGTTGGAATTTTCTATGGAAGCCTTTGGAATCCTACGAATTAGATTCAAAAACTCCGAAGGAACAAGATCTGTGGGTGCGTATCACAAAATCGTTCGAGAGGCTACCTGTGCCGCGCGACACGGGCTTGGGCAACCCGCAAAAGATTTTGTGTTTCAACAACATCCGGATTCAGTTGTAAGGCTCTTTCAAAAGCCTTGATAGCTTCTGAATACGCGTCCGTCTTTGTATGGCAAACACCGAGTTCATGGTACGCTGTAGCGTTTGTCGGATAAATTCGAGTAACCCTGGTGAAGGCTTCCACGGCATGGGTGAACTGTTCTGTTTCTCGATAGATATAACCGAGTTGCATGAGTGCCTCAACGAAGTCAGAGTGCCGGGCGATCGCCTTCTCAAATGCGGCGATGGCTTCAGGGAACATGCCTTTATGCCTGTAAGCGACACCGATACCATAGTGGGCGTGGACGAGGGTAGCATCGCGGGTAAGTGCTTTCTGGTATTCAGCAATCGCTTCATCAAGTTGCCCCGAGAATCCATAGGCTCTCCCTAAATCAACATACGCTTCTGCCATATCGGGTCGTAACTGAATAACGCGCTTATACGCAACAATCGCCTCAGCGAGTTTTCCCTGCATCACATACACCGTGCCTAAGTTATGGTGTGCTTCAATCAACGTCGGTCTTATCTCAATGGCTCGTTGATAAGCAGTCGCTGCCTCTGGCAGTCTCCCGGCACGTTGGTAAGCAGTCCCACGGTTGTTATAGTCCTGTGCAGATGGTGCCGCCGATGCCTTCGTGGATGTCGTGGATCCAGGCTTTTTTTTCGTCGAAATCTGCTCGTTGTTTTGACACCCAATAATGAGTCCTAAGTTTATTAGAAAGAGGCACCCATACATCCATATTTTTAATTTTCCTTGCGGGGTAATAAGCATGGTTTTGTAATTGAAGTGCGTTCCCTCTATTCGTTCTCCCCTTCGTTACGGGTTTACGGTTTAGAAACATCAAAAAAGGATAGCGTAAACGAAGTAGAGCGGCGTTAGTCCAATAAATTAGAAACCTTCGACGACCTCTATAAGCTGATTCGCCTCAAGTTCTGTGTACTGGTCTATCTCACCTGAAGGCCATAGGATTTCAAGTTGCGTGACCGTTGTGCTTCTCCCCAATCCGAAGGTCGCTGTCATTTCGCTTTGGGAACAGTAACTGCCACCGGTACGGACAATTTGCTGTTGCACGCTATTTGGCAAAGTTAGCCGAACACTTGCCCCGATGCCATCGCGATTGCTACGGGTACCAGTAACCTTCACTCGGAGATAATTAAACGAGGGTTTGCTATCGTTGCGCAGGAGCCACACGCCGTCGTGATCTTCGGTAACACCATTATTACTTACAAGCAGGTCCAAATCACCATCATTATCGTAATCACCGTAGGCACACCCGCGCCCAACACCTACGCGATTAAGTCCAGCCGCCTTGGTGATGTCACGAAACGTCCCGTCTCTCTGGTTTCGGAAGAGTGAAGGGGATTGTGCATAAGGGGTATGCTGTTGATAGCGCAGCACCTCTGGTTCAATATGTCCATTGACACAAAACAGGTCGAGTGCTCCATCCAAATCGCAGTCGAAAAACAGGAGTCCAAACGTCAAAGAACGGTAACTTACCTTACCAATTTCTGCTTTGTCCGTTCTATCGGTGAAGTAAGTCGCACCCGGTTCTGCATAAAAAAATCCGGTCTTCTCGTTGCTAAAATTGCCGATGACAATCGCGGTGCCGCCATTGTTATAGACATCCGCCGCGTCAATCCCCATACTACCGCGCGCTTTCCCTGTTTCACTGAAAGCAATCCCCATTACCACGGCTTCGTCGGTAAATGTGCCATCGCCGTTATTGCGATACAAAAAATTAGGCGCAGTATCGTTTGCCACCGCGAGGTCGATCCATCTGTCATGATCGTAATCCAAAAGGGTTACACCGAGTGATTTCCCTGTCGGATTATACAATCCCGCCTGTGATGTCATATCGGCGAATGTGCCGTTGCCTTGATTGCGATAAAAACGGCATGATTGTCCCGGATAGACAGTTGGGGTGCAATAGGTCCGGTATTGTTTCTCGCCAGTTAGGTTTACCGTACACGGGAGGTCTGTTTCCGGTGTCCATTCAACATAGTTGCAAACGAACAGATCCAACTGACCGTCTTTGTCGGCATCAAAGAAAACGGCACTTGTAGACCAACCCGAATCGCCTACCTTTGCAAATTCGGTGGCATCTGTGAAAGTCTCATCGCCGTTATTACGGAAAAGTCGGTTTTCACCTACATTGGTAAAGTAGATATCGAGATCGGCATCGTTATCGTAATCGGCAGCAGCTATACCCATACCGTACATCGGCATGTCGAGTCCTGCTGCCTCAGTAACGTCAACAAACTGGCCGTTCCCAACGTTGCGGTAAAGTTTCGGGGTATCCGCTGGACCTGTAGGTATCAAACTCGTTCCGTTCGCAAGCAGAATGTCCAAATGACCATCTGCATCATAGTCCAAAAAAGCGCAACCTGCCCCCATTGTTTCGGGCATGTAACGTTCACCGGTTGCACCCGTGAAGTGTCGAAAGTCGATACCGGATGCATCAGTGACATCCGTAAATTCAACATCCGCCCCGGCACGACTACATAGAGAAATAAGGACACATAAGAGAACAAAAGTCCGCATGACATGTTTTTAGAAACATTGCTCCGACAGGTGAGCATCAAACTTTGTAAAATTCAACGGTTGCCCCTGCCATATCCTCGACCTTCTCTATTAATTCGTTCCGTTCGTCGTCGCCCATGCCTGTGAAGGTCTTGGCAATGTCAATTTTCTCTTGCATCTGCTTTGCGTTGTCTGGACCGGTAACGAGTGTACTCACTGGCAATGACCAAACGAACCGAATCGCTTCGGAGACACTGACACGATTTGGGACAACTTTCGGATTCGTACCGTGTTTACCGTGCTGTGAACCCCCGAAGAAACCACCGTTTGCTAACGCTTTCATTCCAATCACGCCAATGTTTCGCTCAACGAGCGTCGGCACCACTCTCTCAATGAAACTCTCGTAACTGACGTCAACGAGATTCATTGATAATTGACACGTATCAAAAATATCGGTCTGCTCAAGGACGCGTTCATGCGCGGCTGGACTTGAATGCCCAGTGAACCCGATATAACGGGTTTTGCCGGTCGCCTTTGCTTCTAACATAACGTCCAGGATGCCGTTATCAATCCGTTCATCAACATCTGCAGGATTCTGCACAGAGTGCATCTGCCAGAGGTCAAGCTGATCGGTATTCAAGCGTGCCAGTGAACCTTCAAGATGTTCCCATGCTTTCGTCGCGTTTCGTGCTGTTGTTTTTGTCATAAGAAACACATCGTCGCGATATTTTGGAACAAGCAGTTTTCCGAGACGGCTCTCGCTCCCACCGCCTTGATAGGATTCAGCACTATCAAAGAAACGGACACCGCCCTCAAGTGCGGTCTCGATCGTTTTCTGAGCTTCCGCTTCGCTCATCTCTCCGATGTGCCACCCACCTACACCGAGCATCGTCACAGCCTCTCCGGTGCGTCCAAACTTCCGTGTTGGTAAAAGAGTACCCAACCCATCACTTACAGTCTCTTCTTCGCCACTTTCTGCACACGCCGATGACAAGAGAATGCCTGTTGTCAGACTTGCCATCGATTTTAGAAATGCACGTCGGTCAATCATGGTTCTACCTCCATTAATTTCCTGTACACATTCTAAATCAGTTCTGAATTTTTGTCAACTCTTTTTCAACTGGCAGTCAGCCATCAGCGGTCAGGAGAGTAATTGTCAGTACGGGGCTGTGTCCCTTTCAGCCATCAGAACCCCTAAATCCCTTTATTCGTGAGATTTTAAGAGTGTTTTTGTTTGAGGATTTCTCCCAGGAATCGGAGTTCCGTCCTACAAGAAAATTGGATGTCTCTCTAATACCAGATTTTTTCCTTGATTTAAATAGCGTTGTGCGCTTTAATTAAGAGTCCGACACGGCATCAATTGATTTTAATCTGTCATAATAGATACAAAATTTGAGGCATGAAACGTTTTGCAGAAGACAATTCCCGATAAGCTTGTTGTGCTAACCTTCGACGATGGGTGCAAATCACAGGCGACTTTCGCCGCCCCGATTCTCAAGGCTTATGGCTTTGGGGCAACCTTCTATATCACTGAAGGACTCAACTTTCTCACGAATAAAGATGCCTATATGACGTGGAAGGAAGTACGAGGACTCCACGACGATGGTTTCGAGATTGGCAATCACACTCGCCATCACCGAAACGTTACACAGCAACCCGCCGAGGAACTCAGTTCGGATTTGGCGCATATTGACGCACGTTGCGAGACGTATAGCATCTCAAAACCGACAACGTTTTGTTACCCGGGGTATAGCCACGGAGAAGCGGCTGTCGAAGTAATCGCTGAACACGGCTTTCATTTTGCCCGACGCGGCGTTGATCCAGAATTCCCCTACAGCGGAGAAGGCGACCGCGGACCTGCTTACGATCCAACCTCGCATCATCCCCTCTTGGTTCCGACGACAGGAGCCTCCGGTCCCAATTGGAATTTTGACGACTTCATCTGGGCACTCACCCAAGCAAAAGATGGAAATATCACGATCCTTACGTTCCACGGTGTGCCGGATATTGAGCATCCATGGGTGCATACAGAGCCAAAGCAATTTGAAGATTATATGGCGTATCTCTATGAAAACGATTATAAAGTTATCGCACTCCGAGACCTCGTGGATTATGTAAATCCACATTCTTTGTAAGAGGCTACGCAATTGACCGATACAAACGAATGGAGATAAAAGATACAGCGGGTTTGTGTTGTAAGCGTGCCTGCTCACTTTATAAACTATGCTAAAAGAATTTACAAATAGCCTGACCCGATGGGATACGTTACTGTTTAACCGTATTTTTGGTTGGGGCGATAGAAGAGTTCTGAGTCGCTCATTTCGCGTCATCTCTTGGAGTGCTAACGGGTGTCTATACCCATTTTTAGTGTTGTACGTGCACTTGGCGTTAGGTTCAACCACCAGCAAACCACTCCTTCTATCAGTAACACTTGCATTTTTGCTTGAGAGACTCCTATACCATTTCCTCAAGCAAGCAATGAAACGTGATCGACCGTATGAACGGATTGTCGACGTGCAATTTCGGGTGCGTCCACCAGATCGTTTTAGTTTTCCATCCGGACACACTGCGTCTGCTTTTGTGATGATGACGTTGTTGTCGAGTACCCTCCCAACTTTACAAATTCCGACGCTTTGCTGGGGCACTATGGTCGGTGTTGCGCGCGTATATCTCGGTGTCCACTATCCGACAGATGTTCTCGCGGGCGCGCTCCTTGGGATATTCGCAGGGCAGATGGGTATGTGGTTTATGATGTAGAAGGTGGGTTCGGAAGTGCATACACACCCCACCGCACCTTTACAATCTCACCGGTATTGGCAAGCCTCACGAGTTCATGGTTTATCGCTTTTGGGTTTCCCTCAATAGCAGCAACCACTTCAGCCTCCTTTTTCTCACCATCACCAAGGAGAGCAAGGATTTGTTCGCAAAAGGTTGCACGCCGGAGATTCTCGCCCCTTAATTTATTCAGAATACGATTGGCATGAACTTTAGAGCATCCGAGGGCCTGTAGTACTTTATCTTTGCCGGATTCCGCAGTTAGATTGGCTCTCTCAAGCACAGGACTTAGATTTGACAGATGCAATAATGCAAAGAGGCATTCACTTCTTAAAGCAATTTCTCGCAACATTAATTTTGAAGGAGAAGGCTCTTTTGCCTACCTATACGAATCCGTTCAAGCAAGCAATTTTGGCTCTCGCGGAGGATTCATGCGAAGTTGTGTTTACCATTTTTTTAGATTATGCGAGATTTTCACGAAAAAGAGGTATCTTCAAAATGTAGATACGTGGTAATCTAAATCTAATCCTCCAGTGATACCTGTTCGGTTAACGCGTTATTGTCCTGCAAATCGTTCTTTTTCCAACGCGGAATGCTTTGCTTCCCTGCTTAACTCATGTTGTTTGAGAAAACTTCCGGAAAGGGAGCCGTGGCTATGCGAAAACTCAAAATTGGTGTTATAGATCTTGTTGCTAAAGGACCGACGCGAAATCTGTGGGCACGGACGATGCATGCGAATCTGGCAAGCATCATGCCTCAGACTATTGCCGTATGGTGTGAAGAAGAGGGGCATGATGTCACCTTCGTCTGCTATGCGGGTCTTGAAAATCCCATTGAAGAATTCCCCGAAACGCTGGATCTCATTGTGATAGGGACGTTCTCGCAGGGAGCACAACTGGCATACGCGTTGAGCAATCTCTTTCGATCCAGAGGTGCAGTCACTGTACTTGGGGGGCCTCATGCCCGATGCTACCCTCAAGATGCCCAGAAGTATTTCGATTACGTTCTGGGTTTTACGGACAGAGACACCATCCGGGACCTTTTGCGAGACTGTTCACAGCATCGCCCTATCGGCGTTCACCTTTCAGCAAATGGGCAACCGATGACACTCCCCAGCGTGCAAGAGCGTTGGAAATTCATAGAACTCAGCCATCGTAAAGCCCCCTGGATTAAAGTGGTCCCGATGCTCGGTAGCATGGGGTGTCCATACACGTGTAGTTTTTGTATCGATTCGGTTGTTCCGTATCAACCTCTGGAATTTGACGTTATGAAGTCAGATTTGCGTTTCCTCTTAGGAAAGTTTAAACGCCCGATTGTCGGTTGGCACGATCCCAACTTCGGTATCCGATTCGATGATTACTTGTCTGCGATCGAAGACGCAGTGCCCCCTGATAGCGTAGATTTCATCGCCGAGAGCAGTCTGTCGATCCTCTCGGAACCGCACATGAAACGGCTGAAGCGAAACGGATTTAAGATGATGTTGCCCGGGATTGAGTCGTGGCAAGACTTCGGGAACAAATCGAAAACGGGAAAACATAACGGCATCGACAAAGTCAAACAGGTCTCAGAGCAGGTGAACATGATTCTGAGATACGTTCCGTACGTCCAAACCAACTTCGTGTTCGGACTCGATATTGACGAAGGGGCAGAACCTTTCGGACTCACGAAACACTTCCTTGATATGACCCCTGGTGCCTATCCTGCTTATTTGCTATTGACAGCATACGGTCAGGCGGCACCCTTGAACCTTGAATATCAACGGGAGGGTCGTGTCCTTCCGATTCCCTTTTACTTTCTTGACAGCAAACGTGGGATGAATATGAAGCCAAAAAACTATACATGGGAAGCCTTTTACGATAATGTCATTGATCTGATTAAACATAACATTTCATGGCAAACCCTCTTTAACGGTTATAAAGCGATTCCGCATTCCACTGCCCGGTGGCTGAACATTATCCGGGTTTTGCCATGGTTTGAGCAACTCAAGTACTACCGCGAAATACGCCGACGGCTTGATGAAGATCCACAGTTCCGACCTTTTCTTGAGAGGGAGACGACGGAAATTCCACAGTTCTATGTGGAACGGATACGAAAGAGTCTGGGAGCGTTTTGGGAGTGGCTTCCGGAGGGTGCTTTGCATCATGACCCGAACGCTTATCTCAAGTCAGCGGAGAATTCGTTAACGCAGTTGGAGAAGTCGCCTTGAACGGCGATGACACGTTTGATAGGTCGGATGCTTTTCTGGTAAATCCGACCAAGGGGCACGTGTCCGCAGGATCCAGAGAATACTATTCAGTACTTCCCGATTCCCATGCCACGGTCTCCCTACACTGTCAGATGGTTTTTAGTCGTCTGTGATCGGCGGTCAGCAGGCGAGGTTTCTAACCTCGCCTACTAATTTTAATCCACGTTTTCGCTAAAAAGGCGTGTCGCTTGTTGTCAGAGCACACCAGCGCGAAGTAAAAAGGTAATTAAAGAGCGCGTTCTGTGCTTCCGGCGTTTGGATCTGCTTCAACGCCAAAGCCGCGTGAAAACGGACATACCTGTCCTCATCTTCCAACTGTGTGATAAGCGTAGAAACTGCCGGTTCAGCGGGTGTGCCCAATTTTGCTAAAGAGCGAGCGGCATTATCACGGACCGCATAATGGTTATCCTGTAATCCAGCAGTCAAGACCTGGACCGTCTCAGATAAATCCATATCCTCCGACACCAACTGTCCAATAAGACCGAGTCCTTCTGCTGCGTGTCGTCGGACCCGTTCGTCAGGATCCTGTGCGGCACGTGTCAACGCAGGGAGTGCTTCCTGTGCGACCTTGCCCATATCCGCCAAGGCAAATGCTGCGCTTGCCCGAACAGCATCGTCTGTTGCTTGCAATGCGTCAATGAGCGTTGAAACAGCGGGTGCGCCGGTAAGGCTTAGAGCATATCCAGCATATTCACGGATAGCATCAGATGTGCAATGCAACGCTTGATTCAGGGCAGGCACAGCAGCGGCACCGACTCTCCCTAAGCGATACGTGGCATTTAGCCTCTCTTTTTCGTTATCGCTATCCAAGGCTTTAATGAGGGTATTCACCTGAGTGCGAGAAACGCCATTGCTTGTGCCATTCTGTTTCCCAGTGTACCAGTCCCATAGCGATTCCCATAATTCTGGGTGTTCGGATGCTTCTCTGTTGCCGAGCGCGGACCAGTTGTCGGTATTACTTTCCCATAAAGGTGCTTGTGGTTCATCGAGTCGGATGAAGAGGAACTTCAACATATACCGCTTTTTGTTACTCAGATTCGGCATTGCGCGATGCCATAAATCATAATGGACAATCGTCACAGTCCCTGCTTCACCGGTGAGTGCGATTTCGGGTTGTTCGTGGGCACTCTCACCCGTCTCGTAATACTGCGATCCGGGCAGGACGGCGGTAGGTCCCATATCTTCGGTGACATCCTGCGGATAGTAGAACGCCATCGTCCAACGACAGCGGTGGCGACGGATCTGTTCATCTCCTGCGTAGCTATCTTTATGAAAATTTTGACCCTCGCTGCCCTGTTGGTTGAAATGGCAGTATCGGTGTGGATGCATGACGTAGCCTGAACCCAGGACCCCTTGCATCGCACCGTGAACAACAGGCTGATCAAAAACCTCTTGGATTTCAGGGATGGCTGGCAGTAGGTTATTCCCCAAATTCCCAGTTACCTCAAACATTGAGTCCAACTGTTGACAAATTTTCTCATGGAAACTCGGTGAGAAATCAGTTTTCACCTTGACGTATCCGTTGATGATGAAATCCCGCATCTCTTCATCGGTGAGTTGCAGTGCTGGTCTGTTCATTTCGCGCGTTCTCCTGTATTTCATGAGACAGAAAATCAAATTCTATTTCTACTGATAGTCAACTTCAGTGCTTTGTACCGAGCGCGCTTAGAATAAAGAGGCTCTCTAATACGGCGTTCCGCGTGTTGTTAGGGCACACCACCGCGAAGCGAACAGGTGATTGAAGAGCGCGTTCTGTGCTTCGGGGGTCTGAATCTGCTTCAGTGCCAAAGCGGCATGGAAACGGACATATCGGTTCTCGTCTTCAAGTTGTGCGACAAGGGTTGGAATTGCGGGTTCAGCAAGGGTGCCCAATTTCGCTAAAGAGCGAGCGGCGTTATCACGAACCGCATAATGCTCATCCTGCAATCGGGTTGTTAATACCTGTACCGTCTCGGATAAATCCATGTTTTCAGAAACCTGTTGTCCGATGAGTCCTAACCCTTCTGTGGCGTTTCGTCGGACACGTTCGTCGGGATCCTGTACGGCACGCGTCAACGTTGGTATCGCCTCCTGTGCGGTTTTCCCCATATCCGCCAAAGCAAACGCCGCGCTTGCCCGTACCGAATCATCAGTCGCCTGCAGCGCGTCAATGAGCGTCGGAATCGCGGATGCACCGGTGAGGCTTAAAGCGTATCCCGCATACTCGCGGATAACATCAGATCGACTATACAACGCTTGCTTCAAGACAGACACGGCAGTCGTGCCAACCCGCCCCATGCGATACGCGGCATTTAACCGCTCTCTCTCATTATCACTGTTCAAGGCTTCGATGAGGGTGTCGATCTCAGTACGTGAAACACCGTTGGCAGCCCCGTACTGTTTTCCGTTATACCAGTCCCATAGCGATTCCCATAATTCCGGATGTTCGGATGTTGCTCCGTTGCCGAGAGTGTGCCAGTCAGCAGTATCGCTTTTCCATGCGGGTGTTTGCGGCTCACCGAGTCGGATAAAGAGAAACTTCAACATGTAGCGTTTCTTATCACTCAGATTCGGCATTGCGCGATGCCATAAGTCGTAGTGGACAATGGTCACTGTCCCTGCTTCGCCAGTGAGTGCGAGATCAGGCTGTTGGTGTGCGCTTTCGCCCGTCTCGTAATACTGAGATCCGGGCAGGACAGCGGTGGATCCCATATCTTCGGTGACATCCTGCGGATAGTAGAACGCCATCGTCCAACGACAGCGGTGGCGTCGGATCTGCTCGTCCCCTTCATAACTATCTTTATGAAAATTCTGACCTTCGCTGCCCTGTTGGTTGAAATGGCAGTATCGGTGTGAGTGCATCGCGTAATCTTCACCGAGCACGCTTTGCATCGCGCCATGAACGACAGGATGATCAAAGACCTCCTGAATTTCAGGGATGAGGGGTAGGACATTGTTGCCCAAATTACCTGTCCCTTCAAACATTTCGTCGAGTTGTTGGTAAACGTTCTCGTGAAAACTCGGCGGGAAATCGACCTTTACCTTGACGTACCCGTTGATAATGAAATCCCGCATTTCTTCATCGGTGAGTTTTAGTGCGTGGTTGCTCATCTTGCGCGCCCTCCTCTATTTCTTGCGACAAGTATAACAGAAATCGATTGTGGAAGTCAAATTCCATTAGGAGCATTCGGTTGTCAGAATTCAGAACAGTCTTACTTCTTCACGGCACCGAATGTGACACCGCGTAGCAGATGGCTCCGCATCAAGAAGGTGAAAACAGCAACGGGTAGGAGGAACACAAAGGTTCCGGCAGCGATTTTCCCCCAATCCATACCGGTAGAACCGGTCGCGCTCGTAATTGAGGGGGGTGCGGTCACGGCTCTACCGCCGACCTCTGTGAGGACCAAGGCGAAAGCGAACTCGTTCCACGCTGTAATGAGGCAGAACACAGCTGTCGCAGCAATACCTGTGACGGACTGCGGTAAAATGACCTTTAGGAAAGTTTGGAATCGCGAGTAGCCATCAACAAGCGCGGCATCCTCATACTCCTTCGGAATTTCATCAATGAAGCCCTTCATGAGCCATACCGCAAATGAAACATTAAAAGTGGTATACAGCAAAATCAGGCCAAAGTGTGTATCTCGCAACCCAAGTGCGCTATACATCAGATAGATTGGGATAACAACGACGACGGGGGGGAGCATTCGTGTGCTGAGAATAAAAAAGAGTAGATCGTCCTTTCCAGTGATGTCAAATCGAGAGAAAGCGTAAGCCGCAAGTGTTCCAAGTCCTACAGCAAGGATCGTGCTACCACCACCGATGATAATGCTATTGAGCAGTTGGTAAAAATACTTGGATCCACCGTTTGCCAAGACAGCGCAGATCGCTACTGTTCCAAAAATGCTTGGCAACACAAAGGTAAGTCGCTGTTTTTTTAGAGTTTGCGATGTCAGCCCTCCCGTTTTCCTCCATGGGGCAATCAGAAGATACGCTATAATTGTGCAAACGATGAGTAGCAGGAAGTTGAAACGGGCATCCGTCTGGAGACGGCTCTGCATCGGCGGCAAGCTCAGGAGACTATAGAGACACGTTAAAACGAAAATACTGTTCCAGATTAAGCCGAGGTTTCGGAGGGATAAGGCGCGAGGTAATCTCACATTAAATAGGGAGAAGAAACCGAACAGCAATAATCCGACAAGCACCTCTCCTAAGAACAGATATGTTACATCTGCTACACCTTCTGGCGGCATCAACTTCTGATAGTTCTCTAACGATATTTCAAAAACAAATTTCGGAAGTCTTGTGGTAATGTCTGAGAGTCTCTTCAGAGATGTCGCCAAAATCCAGTAAATCGGAGTGATATAGACGATCACAGCGATGGCAACAAACGCCAATATGAGATAGTGAACAAAGTTTTTCCGGCTCCCCATTAGGTCTCCTGTGCCTCTCCCTTAACGCGGTTAAGGTACTTTACATAAATATTGCTCAGGGCAACGATAATAATGAGCAGAATATACGCCATCGCACACGCTTTACCGGTATTATAGTTCCGAAAAGCGAGTTTATAAAGGTTCATTGATACGGTTTCCGTGGCAGTGCCAGGGCCCCCCTCACGTGTGAGCACATAAACGATGTCAAACATCTTGAAGGCATCCATCGTTCTGAACAGAAGGGCAATCAGTAAAAGTGGGGACACTAACGGGAGTGTAATTTCTCGGAACTTGAACCAAGCGGAGGCTCTATCGACATCAGCCGCTTCGTAGAGGGATTTCGGAACCGCACTCAGTCCTGCCAATGCAATCAACATCATGAATGGCGACCACATCCATGTATCCACAATAACAACGGCTAACATCGCTACCTTCGGATTGGTCGTCCAACCGATCGGTGACTGTAAAAAGGGACTGAGAAAAAAATTCAGTAAACCGGCGTTGTCTGAGGAAAGGATAAAACGCCAAAAGAGTCCTACTACCACGGGCGATAGCATCATCGGTAGTAAAAGTAGCGTTGTAACGAAACCTTTGTACCGGAAGTCTCGATTCAGGAGCAACGCCAATCCGAATCCGATAAAGAATTGTGCGGCTACTGCGAGGATGACAAAATAAGCCGTGGTTTGAAAGTAACCCCAGATCTCTGGATCGGCGAGGAGACGTGAATAATTACGAACACCGATAAATCTTGGAGCTGCAGGCATCGAGGCTTTGTAGCGATGGAAACTCAGATACAGCGACCACAATAACGGGAAGATGTTCATCAAGATGAGCAAAATCATGGTGGGCATGATAAATGCCATCTTCAACTGGTAATCGCTCATCCCGCGCGACGCTCGATGTGGGTGGGTGGTAAGCATATTTTTCTGGCTATCGGCTGTCGGAGGAATGGCTATCAGGTCGTTCGCTACGCTCGCTCTCGGCTATCGGCTGTCGGTTAAAGAGGGTATTGTTAAATGAAACCCTCTTTATTCTCACTGCGAAGCATGCTGAAAGGTTTTTCGTAGAAAACCGACCTGACTGCCGACTGCCCTTTTACTCGTCGTAATAGCCTGCGTCCTCGAAGATTTCCTCGTGTTTCCGCGCGATAGCGTCCAGTGCTTCCTTAGCAGACTTGATTTTGGAGATGGCTTGACTCCAATTCGTCTGGCAAACTTCTAAGAGTTCTGCGTATTCTGGTACCGCCCAGAAATCGCGTAGATACGGGAAACTCGCGGCGAAAGCTTCGTTAAAGGGGCTCGCTGTCTTAAAGGTATCCGACTGCAACACCTCTTTGTGTGGCGTAAACCCACCGAGTGCCGCCCATTTCTCTTGAACAGGTTTCTGCATAAACCATTTCATGTATTGCTTAGCAAGATCCTTGTTTTTAGAATAGGAAGAAATAGACATGCCCTGTCCACCGATGCTGATATAATGCCCTTTCGGACCAGACGGTGCTATAAAGAAACCGCTCTTGTCATGAGAAATCGCATTCGATTTGGGGTCTACTACACCGGGGAAAAAGGCGAAGTAATTCATCGCCATTGCAACCTTGCCTGAGTTATAGGCATTCAGTGTCTCTGCCCAATAGTAGTTCGGCGCATCTGGAGGGGCAAACTCGAGCAGGCTCGTGTAAAATTCAAGGGCTTTAACAGCATCATCTGTGTTAATGTGTCCGGCAACTTTATGACTTTCTGCATCGCCATAAGCACCGCCAAAACTCCACATCACTTGTTGGAAGCCCATCGTGATACCGTCGTATTCCTTACTATACCATGTCGCGATACCGTAGAGGTCTTGATCCGGACGCGTGAAAAATTCGGCAATATCGCGAAGTTGGTCGTAAGTTTTTGGCGGAGCGAGTGCATAGCCATACTTTGCTTGGAATGCCTTCATTTCGTTCGGATCTTCAAATAGGTCTTTCCGGTAGACATATCCAGCGGCATCCACCTCCGCAGGTAATGCCCAGTATGTTCCACTGCCTTTTGGATACTCAGCAAACGCTGTCATCGCGGGTCCATAGATAGAATCAACGTCTATATTCTCGTTAATCCAGTCCGTTAGATTGATATAGTTCTGACCTTGAGAGTTCCTACCGAGCCATTGACTATCACCAATGACGATGTCGTAAAGATCGCTTTTTCCGACAAAAGCCGTGAAGACCTTATCTTGGAAATTCGGCCATGGAATCTGGATAACATCGACGGGAATGCCTGTTTCGGCGGTAAAATCCTTCGAGAGTTCCTGCAAATAATTCGCCGGATCCCATTCTGCCCAGACAATGGTTAAGGATTGGTGGTTATCCGCTTTCGGGGCACTCACGAACGCAAGTGCAAGTATTATCGCTAAGACAAGACTTATGCGAACACTTTTCATGTTTTTTCTCCTCCGTATAAAAGATCGTGCGAGTTGTTATCAGCGCCGGTTAACATCTGATGTCCGGTTCGCTGCTATAATCCCGCATTATAAACGGAGCATAAAATTTTTTCAAGAAAATTTATCTATAGTGAATCCAAAAAATAAATGGACATTCGCCCTCCCTCGGTAGGTGCGGTTTTGCGGCGTACTCGCCCAAATGCGATCTGCATTCCTAACCGCACCGGAGCGTCCAAGTAATTCTAAACTTTACTATAAATGGGAGTGTCTGTCAAAGCTCACCGAGGCAGAACACGGTATTCTTTGCTTCTAAACTCCGAATTTCTGAATAGTGGTAAACTTGGGTAACTTCCACTCCATTTTCAATGATGGCAGTGGGGCGTTCAATAACGAAGTCAGCGAAGTGTGGTGTGTTGAAAGCAACGTAAGCGAGGCTGAACGTCTCAATCTGTTGATCATATCGCTTTGACAGATCTGGAAATAGAACAATTCCGGTATCGACTTGGTAGATGCCTGCCTTTTCATCTATATTCATCGTTTTAACCGGACACTCGATAATCGCTCGCTGCTGTGTTTGGGTATCCCATATTTCTGTGTGTGTTACGATGGGTAGACATTTTTGGGTCGCCTCAAAAATGGCTGTATTGCTATCAAGTACCCGGACCGGCGATGCCTCTTGAACATCAAACAGGGCGCCTCCCCAATAATCCCGCACAGGTCTATACTCGACGTAGTTATCATTGCAGTAAGCATGCCTTCTGAAGACCGCTATATGCTCTTCGCCAAAAACGGGGAGGAAGTCATAGTTCGGATTTATGAAGAGATTTTTCTCCGCAAAGGTATGCTCACTTTTGCATGAACCACATTGGTAATAATCGCTGAAACTTCCATCTGTGTCATCTATGATGCGACATCGAGATTCAACCCAAAAGCGGGGAGCATTCCCGTTACCAACGGTGTTGATAAAAGAAAGTCCGTAATCAAGACAGTTCATTGATTTTCCTTCCGGCGTGGTATCTGATTTAGTGAATCCATTTTATCCCAGGAGTATTCACCTGTCAATCGGCATCTCTTGTTTCATCTACCCCAGCGAAGTGTCGCTATCAAATTTTTAAGACGTTACATCTCGATTGGGTTGTGTGCCTCTACCTTCCTGAGTATGACGTTTCCACCGACGGAGAAGAGGCGCAAGACGGGACCGCCGCCATTAATAGTTCCCCGCAATTGATCGGGTTTGGCAACACCTGTCGCCTCCACTGCCACTGGAAATTCGGTAGTAACTGAACCCCCAAGCACCCTTGCTTCGACTGTTGCGGCAATATCTGGCACGAGTGATACATTTATACTGCCACCCGTTGTCTCCAAATCCAGCAGCAAGTTTTGACTTAAAACTGCCTCTTGGAGTTGGCAGCGAATAGAACCACCACTCGTTTTCGCGAGGACGGGTCCGTCGTTCTCCACCTCTATGCTTCCACCAGCGGTTTTCACATCTGCTCCACCTTTGCAGTCACGTAGGGTAACATTGCCGCCGGAGGTTTGTCCATTGACAGCACCAGTGACATCGGTAATTTGGATGTTTCCACCCGATGTTTTGGCTTTGACATCGCCAGTGCCTTTTTCAAGTGCGATAGTCCCACCACTTGTTTGAAGTGCCGCGTCGCCCTCAAATGCCTTGAGGTCTATGTTTCCACCCGAAGTTGTTCCATCAATACGTCCGATGATATTTTGTAAACGGAGTCCCGCACCGGCTGTGTGAACGTGCACATCTCCTACTATATCCACGACGGAGATTTCCTCATCCGCTGTCTTCAAGTCAAGCGTATAGTTTCGCGGCACGACGATTTCAAATTGGACATCCAAGCGTTTTTTCGCCTTTTTCCATTGCTTTGCCGGTCCTCTGAATTTTGCCTCAATTTTGACATCTACTGCTTCGTGTGTCATCTGTACATCAAAATTCTTGAGGATTTCCCCGGCACGGCGATCTTCCTTCAACTGTGCGGCGCGTCGGATGTGGACAGAGAGAGTATCACCCTCCGCACTCCGCACGTCGATTGCTCCGAAATCAGCATCAACCGTTAATCTTCCACCGGGCGCGACAGGAAATACTTCGACGATGTCTTCCAACGTCGTTTCAGTTAAGAAGTCTGGAACAGCTTTGCGGATTAGGTCGCTAAATGGCTTGTCTGTCAATTCTTCTGTTAGGTTTTCCATGAATCGACTTCCAAAAAAACTGGAAAACCATCCTGTGAAATCTGCAGTCGTATCCAATTCTTCGTTGAGATAGGCGGCGAGTTGATGGCAAGCGATACCGATCTGGCTAAAAGACGCGTCTTCTTGCAGTTCGTCAAACAGTCCATCAGGGATTGCATCAATGTCGCTGAGACGTATGAGGACGTTATTGAATTGGGAAATGCACTGCGCTTCGCCGCCACTGAACGCTCCCGTTAGTGCAGCGTCCTCTGCGATTTTTGCGGTGTGCTCCAACATGTGGAAGAGTCCTCTGATCTCCTGTGGTCTTTGCTGTTCCATAATTTCCACCTCGTTATGATAGTAGTTAAAGTCTATAATTACCAATCTTCCGTCAAAGCCCCATGCTTCAGCTTGGGGATGTAGACGGCATATAGGTTTATTATTGAAAAAACACTTGACAAAATTCGCAAAATGTGTTTTAATAGATATATCACAGTGGCAGACATTTCCAGCACAATCGCTTGATTGTGTGTCTGCCAACCCACTGGAAAGGGGTTAACTCTGTGAGACTGTGAAAGTCTATGAAAACGTATAACTACCCGCTTGGGAAACAATCGAACACACGCCGCATTGGCAACTTGCTGGATGATATGTGGCAGGTGCATGAGTATTTCCATAAGTGGCAGCGTCAACGGTATAAAGACGGTTTGCCGTATGTGGGCTTTGAGGGTATGTGTGACCATGTAAAAGTTTTGAAAGATACGACTCACCCGCATTGGAAGTCCTTGCCAAGTCAAGCGATCCAACAAGAGTTGAAACGTATCCATTTGGCATACGAGCGTTTTTTCAAGAAACTCGGTGGCAGACCGAAAATCAAAAAACGACATAAGTTCAAGTCTATCACCTTTCCCGGAGAAGCGGGGTGGTCTCTGAAAAACAATCGTATCACATTGACTTTTCGTAAATGGAATCCCAAGACGCGCAAATGGCAATTTGATAAAGTGCCGTATACGTTCCATAAGCACCGTCAATGGCACGGCACGATCAGTCGTATCACACTCAAGCGAGACAATTGCGGAGACTATTGGCTTTGCATAACAACAACCTACACGGACATGAAACGTTTGCCGACAACAGGTAAAAGCGTTGGGGCAGACTTCGGTATGAAAGACGCATATTTGACACTGAGCACGGGTGAGAAAAAACAGCACCCCCAACCTTTGAAACACTCCTTGAAGAAACTGCGAACCCTCAACAAAAGCCTTTCTCGTAAAGTCAAAGGTTCTAACGGTTGGTGGCGGTGCGTAAGAACAATAGCACGTCTGTATCGGAAGATCAGCAACCAACGCAAAGACTTTCATTGGCAACTCGCCTCTGAACTGTGCGAGAAGTTTGATACCATCGCCATTGAAACCTTGAACCTTGACGGCATGAAACGCCTCTGGGGACGGAAAGTCTCTGACCTTGCGTTCTATCAGTTTGTTGAGATATTGAAGTATAAGTGTTGTAAACATAAGCGTGAGTTACGTCAAGTCGGTCAATGGACAGCAACGACAAAACCGTGTAGTGATTGCGGTTTTCATAATGAAAATCTTTCTCTTTCAGATAGACAGTGGACGTGTCCGGCATGTGGTTCACACCACGATAGAGACATCAACGCTGCGATAAACATATTGCGGGCAGGGATAGCCGTTACCTAACGATGTGCCTGAGACTCATCTATTTCAGCGTCTCAGGGAAATGCCCGCAGGTGGAGCGAAAATAAGACGGTGGACTCTTTGAGAAAACCGCAGTCGCTATGAAACCGAAGCCCCAACCTTTAGGTTGTGGGTGCTATCACGGATATGATTTTGTCAACAGGATCGGAACCTCGCCTGCGGAGAATAGTGGTGAAGATTATCACATATCCGCACGATAGCCCCGTCTTTCCAAAATCGTTTTAAGCATCTCCTTCGCCTTATGGAGTCGCCATTTCACGGTTGTCAGTGGCACGGAGAGAAATTCAGCCATCCGTTTTTGTGGCATCTCTGCCCAATAATAAAGTTCAATAACCGCTTGGTAGTCGGAAGGTAGTTCCTGAATCGCGTCTCTGATCGCTTGCTGTGTCAATTCACGTTCCACAATGTGAGCGGGATCTTCAGCCGATGTATCTGATGTCCTATTTAAATGGGGTTCCATGTCTTCCTGCGGTTGGTAACGACTGGCACTCTTATAATAGCGCAGGGCACGGTTGCGTGTGATTGAATGAAGCCACGCCCCAAAACGGTTCAGATCCGAGAGTTGTGGAAGGGCTTCAAAAGCCCGTAGAAACGCGTCTTGCACGACATCTTCCGCATCGGTCGGGTTTCGCACAATCTGTTGCGCGATTGTCAGCATAGCTCGCCGGTAGCGGGTGACCAAAACATCAAACGCCTGTGTATTACCCGCCAGTGCAGCGACGACTAACTCGGCATCATTTGCATCGGTTAATTCTTGATTATGTGACATAGGCACGCAAGTTTCGCTTATAGGCATGAAAACGCTCCCTCTTTGCCTATTAGAGACATGCTACAGAAAAAGGATAGCCAAAAAGTGTGTTTTTCCGTAAAACGATCGGAATGAGGGAAAGGGAAGGATGTTCAACCGCCTTTCCAGGACATACGGATGTCAAAGGTCCAGCGGTTCTGTTTCTACATGTTATGAGGTGGGTCGATAGAGCATCACCAAACAACCACCGAGTGCAGCGAGCAAAATACCTGCGATAAACTGCCACCGGACTGACCCCCAGCCACCTGCCGGCGGATGCGATAGCGTTGCAACGATGGCGTTTACAATCGGTGCCCCCGCAAAAACAATGGACATCACAACAGCAGGTCGACCGCCAGCACCGAAGGCAAGTAGCACCCCAAATGCCCCAATAGCTCCGACAAGTCCGGCTATGAATGACCAAGAGACCCCTGAACCCGTAAATTGCCAATTAGATCCGTTAACGATGAGCATCACTGCGGAACCGATGACAGCCGCCAAGAGATAAGCGAGTCCGACAAAGAGGAACGCTTTGTAACGTCCATGCACGGGATCCGCCATAGAGACCTGTCCTTGATGTAAGAAAACACCGTAAAGTCCCCATGATGAAACGGTCATGAAAACAAAAATGAGCCATGTTTTAGACATAATCCATTTCCTTCTTGATTGTTGTGGCAAGAGCACTTCCAGAGCGCGCCAGCACTTGAAACGTTAGGTATACTTTTCAAATACCTTCAAAAGTTGTTCTGCAATGATTGTATCGCTGAATTTCTGATGCACATTGGTTTTTCCGGTTTCTCCAAAGTATTCACGTCGCTCGGTATCGTTATGGAGTTCGATGAGACCTGCCGCCACTGATTCGGCGGATTCTGGTTCAACAAGAATTCCACCGTCAGTCGCACCGATCATCTCTGGAAACGCACCGTGCCGCGGTTGGACGACCGGTACACTGTTGGCGAGCGATTCTATAATCGACAGTCCTTTAGATTCGCGATAAACGGTGGGAACCGAAAAAACATGCAGACGGTTGAGAAACTCAATTTTTTCGGTGCGCGTTACCTCACCGTGATGCACGAAGCTATCCGACAAGTCCCATGCTTGGATCTGGTTCACGAGTTCCTCAAGATAGGGTTCGTCTTTCTTACCGAGGTAACCGGCAACATGCAATTGAACGTTTTCCGCACCTAACGCTTCCGCTACCAGTCGGAAAGCGTCCACCAAGATGTGTAACCCCTTTTCGGGACAGATACGCGCTAAATAGCCAATAATGAAGGGCGGTGGATCCGGTTTTTGGACAGCTAACCCGTGACCATCCATGTTTAATCCGAGCGGGACCACGTCAATCTTATCGACAGGTACGTTAAGATAAGTATCCGCCATAAACTGCGCATAGTAGCGACAAGGTGCCACGAAGCCGTCTGGATCTGCAGCACGTTCTCGGAGAAGCGTTAATGCCTCTGATTTGTACGGCTCGATAAGATCTTGCAGAAAAATATCTTCACCTTGGAGCGCGCAGATAACAGGGACATCTAATGCCTTCTTAATTTCTTTTGTGAAACCGACGAGCATGGAATTCGTGAGATAGACAATATCTGGTTTGTTCTCTTCAACGAGCCATTTGACTAACTTCGCTAATTCTTTGCTTTGATGCCCCTGCTCTGCGCTGAGCATGGACACTGTAAGTTGTCCAAGGTCTCGCGCATCTGTTGAACCACTAAACCGTGCCAGTCCATTCAGGAGCGTCGGATTGTCGAGGAACTTGTCTAAAGTCCACGGCGTGTGCCTAAAAAGGGAGAGTTTTTGTTGCAAATAGACGTTAATCCCGCCGAAAAAGACGCGGTCCATACTCACATTTGCTTCATCTGTTCGGGTAGGCGTATAAGTGGGAATCAGGGAAACGTTATGTCCTTGTTTTTTCAGGACAGTGGCTACCATGTTGTCGTGGATACAGGTTCCGCAGTACATGCCAGCAGCACCCGCGGTAATATAAGCAACTTTCATGTTTTCTATCTTAATGCCAAATGTTTCGGGAAAGAATTAGGTCTCCTCTATCTGCAGTGACTTGTGAATGCGCGGTTTGCGGAACTTACGGACTCCGAAGGGCACAACGGGAGCATAAGGGGCAAAATCTTAAGGATATAGTATACCAGAGACTGAGAAAAAAGTCATCTCTATTTTTCAACGGTCAACCGTGAGTAAGCGTCGCGAAGCACAGTTCGCTCCTACACCAAAGCGTAAAGAAATTTGCATTTCCTCTGTAATTGTGGTATTATTAATGTTTAGGTTTTACCAACACTTTAAGACAAAAAGAAGGAAGGAGATAGACATAATGTCACGAGTTTGTACTGTCTGTAACAAACGTCCGATGTCAGGTAACCAGATTAGTAAATCACGGCGGCATACGAAGCGGCGTTGGTTGCCAAATCTTCAACGGGTCCGGGTTCAAACTGCGGAAGGACCGAGACGGATTCGCATTTGCACGAAATGTCTACGGAGCGGAAAAGTCGCCAAAGTTATTTCAAGGATGCCGGCAGCGGTATAGAAGAGCAATTTAGACATCGCTCTTACCAAGAGAATGAAGCTTAGGATTCACGGGTGACATGTTGTACGCCTTTTAAGCCGCGAATCGCTTGCATGACTGCCTCGAGTTGCTCGGCACCTGTCACATCTATCGTCAGATTGTCAGAGGCTTCGGCATCATGATGGATGGCGGAGGGTTCAAACTTTCCAGAGCGGATATTCACTTTGTATTGTGCGATAGCGGTCGTAATTTCACCGAGCATACCGGGTCGGTCACTGCACTCAACGAGAATTTTGACCGGATAGACAGGAGGTGGGTGATTTCCGTTGTCGGATGATGACTTTTCGTTCCACTTGACAACTAAGAGTCGTTCAGGTTCGTCAAGGATGCGGATACAACCGGCTCTATGGACAGAAACCCCACGTCCGCGTGTGAGATAACCGACGACTTGATCCCCGGGGATCGGATTGCAGCATTTCATGGTTCGCATCATGCCCAAGTCTATATCATTTTCAAGCTGAACAGCCGGCGGCGATTCGGATCTTCGCTTTCCGTTAATATCTTCCGGAGATTCGGTCTCTGGTTTCGGTACCTCAGGTTTCAATAGGTTAACAACCTGAGTCGCAGATTCATCCCCATTACCAATCCGGACGAAAAGTTCCTCAAGATTTTTAAGTTTGAGTTGCTTAGCAATGTCAAGTAACTTCGAGGAATTGAGATAATCACGAGAATTAAGATAGGAAACACGTAATTCTGCCGCAAGAAATTTCTTACCCAATTCCAATGCCTCCGCCCTATCCTTTTCACGAAACCATTGATTGATTTTACCCCGTGCTGTCGCGGTTTTGACATACGACAACCAGCTCCGGCTCGGCTTGCCGTTCGGTTGTGTCCGAATATTGACCTGATCACCGTTCTCAAGTACACGCCGAATCGGGGCAATAGTACCATTGATTTCCGCGCCGACACATGTATGTCCTATGTCGGTATGAATCTTATAGGCAAAATCGATCGCTGTCGCGCCAGCGGGCAACTTAAAAAGATCTCCCTTCGGCGAAAAAACATAAACTTCATCTTGAAAAAGTTCCAATTTCATGGATTCCACAAAATGATGCGGACTATCCTGCGTCTCCTGTATATCCTCAAGTATCTGCTTATAACTCGCAAAAATGGAACGTCCCTGTTGGCTAATCGGGAGTCCTTCTTTATAACTCCAATGTGCCGCAATGCCATCTTCAGCAATCTTATGCATCTGATACGTGCGAATCTGGATCTCAACGGGTTTACCATCGTCAAGA
Organism: Candidatus Poribacteria bacterium; assembly: GCA_965232545.1. Taxonomy (GTDB): domain Bacteria; phylum Poribacteria; class WGA-4E; order WGA-4E; family WGA-3G; genus WGA-3G. Next base: position 2,183,941 of record OZ246979.1, on the reverse strand, counting down.
ATCGTGGTATGAAGTGATTGGTACCCATTTTTCTTAGGTTGTCCAATCCAATCTCGAAGTCGGTCGGGGTGATAATTCCATTTGTGATGGAGCGCACCGAGCGCGATGTAGCAATCAGCTTCAGTCTTAACAAGGATTCGAAGACCGATCAGATCTCGGATTTCACTGAAGGGGGTCCCCTTCTGCCGCATCTTCTGGTAAATGCTATAGATATGTTTCGTTCTACCATGAATATCAGCAAAAACATTGCGACTTTCCAATTCATGGCGAATCTGTTTAACCATCTTCTCACAGTACGCCTCTCGCTCAGCAAGCTTCTGATTTAGGAGTTCGGCAATTTTTCGGTATTCGATCGGGTAAAGATGCTTGAACGCAAGGTCCTCAAGGCGTCCCATAATACGCCAAAGCCCCAATCGGTGTGCGATCGGGGCGTAAATTTCTAACGTTTCCTTTGCGACGCGTTGGCATTTCTCACTGGAAAGAAACTCCAGCGTTTCCATATTATGAAGTCGATCCGCGAGTTTAATCAGAATTACCCGCATGTCTTCCGCTGTCGCTAACAGGAGTTTCCGGTAAGTTTCGGCTTGCCGTTTCCGGTGGACGCGGTGTTCAACTGTGCTTTTAGTATCCGGGGTTTGGGAGGCAATACTGAGTTTGTATTGACCGATCTTTGTGACACCCTCGACAAGATTGGCGATATTGGCACCGAATCGAACCTGCATCTCTTGACGCGTGATCCCTGTATCTTCAAGGACATCGTGCATGAGTCCGGCACAGATCGTGTGCGTATCGAGTCGGAGTTCAGCGAGTATTTCAGCCGTTTTGAAGCAATGCGTAAAATAGGGTTCCCCGGATTTTCGCTGTTGTCCGCTATGCGCCTCTTGGGCAAAACGGTAGCAACGTTCCAAAAGTTCAACCTCTGCGTCCGGATTATATACTTGAATTTGGTTCACTAAGGATTTGATACTCATTTTCTATGCGCTCCCACATAGATTCGATATTTTCCTTTAATTGAAACTCTATAAAAGAAGGACTCGTCTGTTTAATCCATTCCCCTTTCAAATAGGTCGGCGAACGAGATAAGTCGCTTTTCTGACCCGAAAGAAGTTTTACAAGTCTATTACCCGGTTGCCCCTGCCGCTCAATAAACTGCAATTCCTCAAAGATAGCGAGTCCAGTTTGAAGGGCTGACAGGCTCCCAAATCCACCTTTCAGTATCTCTGTTTCAGGGTATCCGTCTGTGCCATTCGATTGTATAACCGCTCGTATGCTACCGTACAATCGCCGTAACTCGTCATCCGCTGGATATTTTTCAGAAATCCAATTGTGCATCTCCGATTCATCTGTATTGTTATAGATGAGATGCAAATAAGAAGTCTCGGCAGTTGCAAAAGCAGGTTCACACTGTTTGGAAAAAAGGTCTTGGCTCGATGCGAGATGACAGAAAACAACATGTTTAACGAAAGGGAACGCTTCCAGAGAAGGAAAAGTGCTGCTCGACGCGATCGTTTGAAGTTCACCGTTTTCCAATTGGTTCAATAACGCTGTTGCCTCTGCTGCTGGTGTTGATTCATTGTGTCGTGCGATCCCCTCAATGTTCTCTGGCAAGAGTTTTGTGAGCAGGAGATCTAACATCTCTTCGTCTCGTACATAAATTATACAAGATTCCTCCCGCGCAAGCAAGTTTAAAAGATAATTCTTCTTATTAACGTTCCTTTTGTCAACAAGTTTTACAGAGGATTCATCACTGAGTTTGGGAAATACATCCCAGTTCGTGTCTCTACCTTCGGAATGGATATCCCAATCTTTAAGGATCAGTTGTACGGAACGGGTCCCTTGCCACTCGTTGATTTGCGGTGAAAAGGCGATATTCAGTGACATATTGGGACGTCTGAAGGTGATGAGTTTGTCCCCTGCGCCCCAGTCAATCGCGCATCGTTTTGCCGTGCCGTCGTTAACAAACATTCGCAGATGGTTTTTCTCTTTCCCCATTTGGGTAGGGATACCGTCCACTTTGACGCGTCGTGTTCCAAAATAGGGGGCTGGATTATCCTTACCAAAAGGTTCAAATTGTTCCAGTTCCTTTAGCGTCTCTAACGTCAAAAGTGAAAGACGCGTTTCAAACTCAAGGTCGAGTTTCGGTTGCAATGCTTCCTCTGTGAGATGCTCAGAAGCGAATTTGTTGAAAGCTTCCCTGAATTTGGGAATGTTTTTGGTCTTAAGTGTTAACCCTGCCGCCGCTGCGTGTCCACCATGTTTCACGAGCAATTCAGTGCAGGCGACAAAACTATCAGCAAGGTTCATGCCGTCGATACAACGCCCGGATCCAGTCGCCTCATCGCCGTCGATTGCGAGAATAACGATGGGTCTGTGGAAGGTTCGCATCAAACGGGCGGCAATGATACCAACGACCCCTTTTTCTTTCCCTTTTGCTGCATCTTCTGCTTTTTCGTCCCACTTGTCGCTGGCAACAACGATCCCTACGGTATCATCATCTATCTCGTTTTCAATTATTTTCGATGCCTCCTCTTGAATCTGCATTCCGAACTCCTGTCGTATGTGATTTTCCCGATTGAGTTCAGAGGCAATCCGGGTTGCGACATCCTCAGAATCAGTGGTGAAGAGATCAACCACTTTGTGTGCAGTATCCATGCGTCCAGCCGCATTGATACGGGGTCCTAACTTAAAAGAGATAGCGTATCCGTCGATCGGTGTGTCAATTTTGTACCCAGCGACTTCGCACAAAGCGTGAACCCCAGGGCGTTCACGTTTGTCAAGTTCTGCTAACCCCAAACGACTCAAAATACGATTTTCTCCAGTCAGCGGTGCGATATCTGCGACGGTCCCCAATGCTACCAGATCCAGCTGAGATTCCAGAAACGCTGTATCGTCTGCTAACGCCTGTGCTAATTTGAAGGCTAAACCGACACCGGCGAGTTCGGTGTAGGGGTATTCATTCCCCGGAATCTTAGGTGAAATCAAGGCGTATGCTGGCGGCTGTTCCGCTTCCGGCTGGTGATGATCCGTGACAATAACGTCTATACCCAATTTATTCGCCAACGCTACCTCTTTAACCGAGGTGATACCACAGTCTACAGTAATAAGTAACTTCGCTTCGTTTTTCTGGTGGATCTTTTTTACAGTGTCCTCACTAAGCCCGTAACCATCTCCAAACCGATTCGGGATATAGTAATCAACGGGAACATCCATCTCGCGGAAGGTATTGAGCAGTAATGCGGTCGCTGTCGTACCATCGACATCGTAATCGCCATAGACACAGATTTTCTCACCGCGTGAGATCGCCTTGTGTATCCGTTCTACGGCTTTGTCCATATCTGCTAATTTAAAAGGAGAATGCAATTCATCGAGAGTTGGATAAAGATAGGATCGCGCTTCAGCAGCCGTTTTGATCCCTCGATTGATGAGCAGTTGTGCCGCAAGCGGAGAAACCCCTACTTCGGATGCCAATACTAAACTGCTATTGAAATCTGAATTTCTGAACTGCCATTTCTTGGAGGAGGGTTTTCTCATAGTGTTTTACCGGTGTTGGGGAAAGAAACCTGTACTTCACAATACAGGCGAGTTTACAAGCAACGTCTTTTTGATTATGGATATATTACCACAAAAATTGAGGATTGTCAATTTTTTCCGTACTAACATTACTGGTGACCGATTGCTGAAAATTGAAGGGTTCTGGTTATCGCAAATATAATTTGACAAAGCGAGTCGCATGTGGTATCATTTATCAAAACCCCTCGCTTCAGCGAGTGGAATATGTCAAAGTGTCCTGATCGCAACTCAGCAGGCACAGCGAAAAATCCGCCATATATGACCATGTCTTTGTAACGCCTTCATCAAATGGGACTAACCTCGTCCGTTAAGTGAAGTTACCGTCCGTGTGATATGGAGGCTCTTATAATAAATTTAGCGGAAAGGAGTTTTCCAATATGACGTATGTCATTTGTGAACCGTGCATTGATGTTAAGGATAGTGCATGCGTTGATGTGTGTCCAGTGGATTGTATTCATCCTCTACCCGATGCTGATGAGTTTGAAGAAATGAATCAGCTTTACATCGACCCGGAAGAGTGCATCGATTGTGGGGTGTGTGAACCTGAATGCCCCGTTGAAGCTATCTTCATGGAAGAAGATGTCCCTGAAGAATGGGACGAGTTCATCGAAATCAATGCCGAGTACTTTGAATAACGGATAGTAGGAGTAATCCTTCGATCGCAACTCATTGAACGGTTGCTGGTTTGCGAGACCATCTGCAGTCACACAAATTGGCAACCGTTTTTTTCTAAACAGAAAGCATTTCTGTTAAAAAGTCACCATGCAGAAATTCCAACCCACTCGCATTGAAAGAGGCAGCACGAGCCTGGAAATTCGATGGAAAGATTCGTATCACAGCGAACTGCCCTACCGCACCCTTCGACAAAAATGCCCGTGTGCCCGTTGTGATGCCACCCGATTAGGAAAAGATCCTTTTCACATCCTACCCTCTGACGATTTCTTTGAGAACTTACATCTCGTGGACATTCAACGCGTCGGGCGCTACGCGGTGAGGTTGGTATGGAACGACGGACATCGTACTGGAATTTATACGTTTGAGTTTTTGCGTGAGTTGAGTGAAAGTACCCCTGAAGTTTAGGTTTCATTTCAGTGAACACCGCCCCCACCACCGCTGGCGAGGGTGTTTTTGCTTGGGTGTTCCCCTGGTATCTTCGCCTCTTTAGAGTGTCTAATTATAGTAAAGCCCGAAAATATCTGCGCACCCGTGGTAGGTGCGGTTTCTAACCGCACCGAGTTTGGTGTAAAAGTAATTATAGAATCCACTATAATTCTAAACTTTACTATAGTTTGTGCAGGGGGTAGCGCAAACTATGAAGTTTGCGCTACAATAGGAGTGTCCAAGTAATTGTGGACTTTACTATAAAAAAGAGGTGAGGTCAAAACCTCACCAACAAGAGAAGAGTGGAAGCCATGTTTTGCGTTATTCTGATAGCAATCGTGAGACAAGATAGCAGTTCGGGGTTTTCCGAGTAGCACCCAATTCCGTGCTAAGATTCTGACATACCTTCCAATAGCGATCGTAACTGAGTGGACGAAAGCGATTCCGTTTCCCAATGAAAGTTTTGTGGCAACAGGCTAACTCATTGCCACTGTGGATCGGATATCCCCAAACACGGCAGATGACCGGGCGGTGTTCGTAAACGGTACAAACCCCACCGATTAGCATAGGACACTCGCCTTCAGGCGTGCCTTTTATAACCCCAATTGCTTTCATGCCAGCATCCGGCGTTATATTTTCAGCGTCATAGCCGTGTGCCTTCAATTTTCTGATGCTCTGTTCCGCTTTCTGACGAATATGTGAACGGATTTCAACAGGAAGCGCATCCAATCCCACCTTTAAGTCGCGTGCCTCAACTTCACTGATCGCCATAGTTGCAGTATTTTGGCAGCACGAGAAGCAGTTGGATGGACACGGCACACCTCCCGATTCTTCGCGCAAACGTCCGACATCGCGCTGAATCTCATCAAGAAGTTCGTGATATGCTTCCATGGTAGCACCTAATCTACGGCAAGACTGTATACAGCGTGCCGGAAAATAACAACCTTCGCACCGTTCTCTAAAATGAGCTTAATTTCATAAGGACTGACCCAGTCTATAATGCCACGAAAGATCTCTCCCTCGCGGAGTGTGATCTCAATTGATGTCCCATTTTTTCGGGCGTGCTGAACGACTTCGGTATCAATCTCAGGGGCTTGCACGTCAGGTGTCAGTTGGGTCAACTGCTGCGTCTTCACGGCATCATCGGTATCAACGGATGCTTGAACCCTTTCTGCGTCAATATCTTTATAACAGTATTTAACATCTGTTTTAGCGATCTGCTGCTCACCCTTATTACTATTGAGTGTCAAACTGGAGAGTGTCATTTCAAGGACAGTAGCAGGCAGTTGTAGATGATTATACAACGCAAAGAACATGGATGTTTCAAAATTAATCTGCTTAAGGATATAAAGATCGCCAAAACTGAGTTGCTTTGAAGATGGGGCTTGCGCCTCTTGCGTCGGTGCTGTGGAATCCTTAATATCCATCGCCGACGGACGTGGGGTGCGTGGTAGTTTTGCCGTCGGTCCCGATGGTGATACGGATGTATCATGGGCGCGACGATTCCGAATCGGTTTTGATGCATTGGCATCATGGTGAGAGGCGGGCATGGCATCATCACTGGCAAATTGACCTTGCCCTTGGCCCGGGAAGCCAGCGTAACCTCGCGGAATAATTGCCTTTCCTTGACGCAACCATCGGCGTTCTGTTGGGGTCAACAATACTTCGACGTTTTGGGCAACGAGTCCCTTCTCACCTTCAATAATACTGTACTTTACACGCTGTCCGACACGGAGTTCTTCGTATTCAGGCTGCTTAATAGCGGAGCTATGTAAGAAGACATCCGCGTCACTGCTATCTTGCGCTATAAATCCGAAGCCTTTATCGAAATTGTAGTACTTAATCCGTCCTGTAGGCATCATATGCTCCTGCGGTCTTGTCCCTTTTCAGAAAGGTGACGTTAACCATTCGCGTTCCTGCGCGAGCATTCCTTATTTTCGGTTTTTCTTCACACAACAACTCTACCTTTTATCATATTCTTCAGCGTCAAAACTCCATGCTTTCGCGTGGAGATGTAGACGCGTTTTTCTTGAAATAAGTTGTTGAATCTGCTATAATACTTTCAGAGTGTAAGGTTGCTATAGAGGCTCTGGTTACGAAGCTCTTGGTAGCGTTCCTATAGTGTAAAACTCTAAAAAACGGTCATCTATCAATAAATCGTAGTTCGACATACACAGTAGGGAAAGACGGGTAATGCTGAATCCCATTTGAAAATGTGTATCAAAATTTTTCGTAAGGACACTTTTGTGTCGCAGTCGGGATAGCGTCTGTTGCAGTAGGCTACGTAAGTCTTTCGCTAGAAAGCAGTAGTCGTTGATCGCACGAAAGCTTCTGTAGAGACTACAACTATAGAGGCCGCGCCCTTTAGGGCGAGGTCTATCACACAATAGAACAGACCTCATCTTTTTAGGAATCAATGCTGTCCTACAACAGTGGAAAGAGAGGTAAGTTACCAAAACATCATATATTAAATCATAATTTGACGCATTTGTCAAGTACGAGAGACGATAAACAGTCCGTTTCAATTTTTTAAAGGAGCCCTTTCATGGCAACTACCGATTTGACGCATCATATTCAATCTATTCGCCTTGTTGATACACACGAGCACATGAAGCGTGAAACCGAATGGGTTGAGAATGGACCCGATATCCTCCAAGACCTATTCGGAAATTATGTGCCTGCCGACTTGGTAACAGCTGGTGCCTCCCCAGAAGCGATGCGCAACCTGATGGACGCTTCTCAAGGCATCGCATCTCGGTTTGAAGGCATCCGAGACGCGTGGGAAGCAACGCAGTTTACTGGGTACGGAGAGGCAGTCAGCCTCATCGCGAAGCACATCTACGGACTCGACGAACTGACGGGCGATGGACTCGCGGGTGCCGATAACCTAAAGACGCTTCGCACGCCCGGCAAACGTTATCACATTTTACACGATCTCGCGAACCTTGATCACATTCAAACAGACGATTTCAGTTGGCAGTGCACACCGGACACATCCGGTCCCGATTTTTTCCTCTACGATCTCTCGTGGGCGACATTCTGTAACGGACAAGTTGATCCGAGTGCTATCCACGCCGAGACAGGTGTTCAGGTCAACGACCTTGCATCACTCAAGCAGGCTATGGAGGCAATCTTTGCCAAGCATGCCCCTTGTGCGATTGCTGTAAAATCACAACACGCTTACAACCGCACACTCAACTGGATCGAAAGGAGCGATGCTGAGGCATCTACTGCCCTGAATGCTGTGCTCACGAAATCTCATGCAGAGGTTGACGAAGCGACGCGGCTCTGCCTCGGTGATTGGTGCTGGGCGCGAGGCGTTGAACACACGATTGAACACAACCTCCCCTTCAAAATTCACACCGGCTATTATGCTGGCAACGATCGGATGCCGGTGCAGCGCATCCCCGCCGGTAATATGTGTGCCCTTTTCGCTCGGTATCTCGACGCGAAGTTTGTATTGATGCACATCGCCTACCCTTATAACGATGAACTGGTCGCACTCGCCAAGCATTATCGTAATATTTGGGTCGACTTCTGCTGGGCGTGGAGCATTGATCCTTACAGCTCGCGTGATTTCCTCCGTCGGTGCATCCATGCCGTTCCGTCAAATAAATTGTTCGCTTTCGGTGGCGATACGGGGTGGCCGACCAGTGCGATGGCGTATGCGATTCAAGCCAGAAACGAAATTCGGCGCGCACTTGAAGCCGAAATTGCGGACGGTTACCTCACGGAAAAACAGGCGATGGGGTTCGCGACCCGGATTATGCATACAAACCAGTATGACTGTTTCGATATAAATGGCACCCGATCGAATATCGCACAGGCAGCGTAATCTGTAGGATTTCGCTATGCCTCCCGTAAAGCCTTCAAGTTCTCTGTATAAGGAGCACGTGCTACACCTTTTTCGGTAACAATTGCAGTGACTAACGCCGCGGGTGTAACATCAAACGCAGGACTATAAACCTTGACCCCTTCGGGGGCAGTCAGTTTCCCGAAGCCTTCGGTTACCTCTTCTGCCGCCCGTTGCTCAATAGGGATTTCTGCACCGGTTTCAAGGGCGAAGTCTAAGGTGGAAGTCGGTGCGGCGACATAAAAAGGGATACCGTGTGCTTCCGCGAGGATAGCGACATTATAAGTGCCGATCTTGTTTGCAGTGTCCCCGTTTGCCGCGATCCGGTCGGCACCGACAATGACGCATTGGATTTTCCCCTCTTTCATGACCTGCGCCGCCATGTTATCACAAATAAGCGTCACATCAATGCCTGCTTGCATGAGTTCCCAAGTGGTGAGGCGTGCGCCTTGTAAAAGGGGGCGCGTCTCATCAGCGTAAACTTGGATTTTTTTACCTGCTTCGTGTGCGCTGAACATAACAGCTAACGCTGTGCCGTAGTCGGATGTCGCTAACCCTCCAGCGTTGCAATGCGTCAAAATAGTATCATTTTCTTTTAGCAACGCCATACCGTGTTGCCCGATGGCGCGACACATTGCCTTATCCTCATCAATAATTTCCTGAGCCTCAGCAAGCAGCACCGCTTTGAGTTCAGGAATTTGAAGGTGGCTGTTCTCTTGCGCTGTTCGGGTGATTCTATCCAGTGCCCAAAAGAGATTAACGGCTGTGGGTCGCGATGTCGCTAAATAATCGGTAGCGGATTTCAGTTCGGTAGCGAAAGCATCATAGGTTTTCGCTGTGGAATTCCATATTCCGAGTACTGCGCCCAAAGCACCAGCGATGCCGATTGCGGGGGCACCGCGTACACGTAAGGATTTAATCGCCTCCCAAGTTGATGGAAGATCGTCGCAATAAATTTGTTTGAATTCATTGGGCAACAGCGTCTGGTCGATCATCCGAATTCTGCCATTCACCCACTCAATTGTTGAAACTGCCATTTTTTCGTAGAAGACCCTCCTGTAAAAAAACGAAGCATACCCTGAAGTAAGTAGACTAAAAACTACGACTGGCGTTTAGAAGATAATAGCATTTTTATGCCACGAAGCAATCAAAATTCAGGTTTTCGTTTTTTATGGTAATAGTAACGTGAGTTTTGTATAAAAGAGACAAAAATTCGGACTCACGTTAATATTAGATTGGGCACGTTAGCTGCCCAAGTTCGTTAGTTAAGCGTAGATTTTCAGCATAATCAACGGGGCAATCAATAACCGAAGGAACTTTCTGACTGAACGCATCTTCGAGTATAGGCACTAATTCGTCACTTCCTTCGACTCTATAGCCTTTGGCACCGAAGGCTTCAGCGTATTTGACGAAATCGGGGTTTGTGAAGTCGATATGGGCAGGTCTACCGAAACCGTTCATCTGCTTCCATTCAATCAGCCCGTAAGCCTCGTCATTGAAGATAAGCGTGACAAATGGCACACCGATTCGCGTCGCTGTTTCGAGTTCCTGTGAGTTCATCAGGAAACCGCCATCACCGCAGATTGCCAAACATTTACGTTCTGGATAGATAAGTTTAGCAACGAAAGCTCCGGGTTGCGCGATACCCATGGAAGCGAAACCGTTAGAGATGATGCACGTATTAGGTTGATAACATGGATACATACGTGCGATCCACATTTTGTGTGCACCGACATCGGAAATGAGGATGTCGTCTTCAGCGAGGACGGAACGGACATCACTCAAAATTTTTTGCGGCTTTATCGGAAACCCCGTATCATCGCGATGTTCGTCGAGTTGGTCGAGTATGATTTTTCGCAAGGTGTTTGAGGCGTACTCTGAATCTTTAGGATAGATTTCTTGTGCCATCAGATGTCTGAGGCTCTGTCGGATGTTGCCTACCATCTCGACATCGGTGACGTAAGATGCATCACTTTCGCTCGGTTGTGTATCAATATGGATGAGTTTCTTATTCCGATCAGGATTCCAGAGACGCGGATGATATTCGACGATATCGTAACCGATTGCGATGACGAGATCTGCTCTGTCGAATCCACAGGAGACGAAATCGTTTGCCTGCAATCCGACGCTGAGGAGTGAGAGTCGGTGGGTCCAAGGGATACTGCCTTTGCCCATAAAGGTGTGCGCAACTGGAATATTCGTCATTTCAGCGAATTGTGTCAGAATCCGAGAGGCACCTTGGCGGACGACCCCGTTTCCTGCGAGGATAATGGGTTGTTTCGCGTCGTTAATCAGTTGGGCAGCACGTAGCAAACAGGATGCAACGGGTTCCGCTTCGCTGGGAAAGTCATGTGGCACAGGTTCCGCGCTAACTTCCATTTTGGCGACATCCTCTGGAAAATCGATGTGTGTTGCCCCTGGCTTCTCGCTCGTTGCTGTCTTGAAGGCTTTACTAACTGATTCCGGGATGATTTCAGGGAGGTGGAGCAGCGTATTCCATTTGGTCATCGGTTTGAAGACAGAAACGACATCCATATACTGGTGGGATTCTTTGTGCATCCTGTCTAAACTCGCTTGCCCGGTGATCGCAACGAGTGGTGCCCTATCCATATTCGCATCAGCGACCCCTGTGACAAGGTTCATCGCTCCGGGACCTAAGGTCGCAAGACATACACCGGCGCGTCCAGTGAGACGACCGTAGACATCAGCCATAAAGGCGGCACCGCGCTCGTCGCGTGTTTGAATAAATTGGATATTGGATTCCAACAGGGCATCCATCAAATCCATATTTTCTTCACCGGGTATTCCAAATATATAGTCAACGTTTTCATTTTCCAAACATTTAACGATCAATTCTGAGGCTTTCATAATTATTGTACTTCCTTTTTGTTGGCGGAAACGAAAAATTTGTTTTTTCTCTCTAAATTCCCTATCATTAATATATCAGATAGAGATATAGAATTGCAATTTTAAGAGTAAAGTAATGTGTACAAGCTGTGCTGTACTGCAATATTACAGAAGATATATGACAAAAAAATCTTTTTACCTCTACATCCTCGTCCTGTTTGTCCATTCACAATTGGTCTTTGCCCAAAGCAATTCAAACGATTTTCCTTATATCACTGATACACCCGGAGAACTGATCGTTCGTTTACACCCGAATGCTTCTCGCGAGCAACTTGAAGTGTTAAGTAGACGACTCGGTGCGGTTTCCGTTTCATCAGTTTTTCCCTCGACTACGCCCGGCGGACAACATCCACGACTCCGTCGCAATTATCTCATCCGGTTTCCAGAAGGATGGACGTTGGAACCGTTACGGCGGCGGTATGAATGGCACGCTGCAATTGAAGCGGTTGAGATGAATCGTCTCAACCAGCCCTGTGCGGAAACACCACCGAACGATCCAAGTTATGCAGAGCAATGGAATCTATCTGTTATAAATGTACTACAAGCATGGGGTATAGAACACGGAAAACCGCAAGTAACAGTGGCGGTCGTTGATAGTGGGGTTGCGACCCAACACCCTGAATTTCGTTCGCAACTTTGGGAAAATGTCGGTGAGATTCCGAGGAACGGCGTTGACGATGACGGAAACGGTTACATTGACGACAGAAACGGATGGGACTTCAGCGACGCACCGACGCTTCCAGGCAGCGGCGATTGGACAGTCCGAGATAACGACCCCGAAGATGAAACAGGACACGGAACACACGTCTCAGGTATCATCGCCGCGAAAGCGAACAATGGACTTGGCATCGCTGGAATCGCTCCGAGCTGTCGCTTGATGCCTCTTAGAGCTGGTTTCAAGTATGGAGGGGGCGCTTATCTTCAGAATGACGACCTCGCCGCTGCTATTGTTTATGCCGCAGACAATGGGGCACGGGTGATTAACATGAGTTGGGGAGATACGGTGCGCGCCTTCATCATAGAAGATGCCATAGAATATGCCCATCATCGCGGGTGTGTCCTCGTGGGTGCTGCGGGCAATTCGGCGGCAGTTGGTTCCTACTATCCCGCGGCTCTTGAATCCGTTATCTCCGTCGCCGGACTTGGGCAGGAAAAACAGTTGTATGACGGTTCCAATTTCGGAGCTACAATCGATATCGCCGCGCCTGGTGAAGAAATTCTCAGCACAGCACTTAATGGGGAGTACCGAGAGAGAGACGGTACATCCATGGCGGCTGCGCATGTCTCTGGTGTTGCGGCTCTCGTCTTGTCTGCAGATCCGAATGCCACTAACATGGAGATTCAAGAGAAACTGATTACCACTGCAAAGCCGCTTTTCATTACCGAACTCGTTGGAGCAGGTTCACTTGATGCATACGCAGCACTCGCGGAAACTTCAACATCGCTTATTGCGAAAATTCATACGCAACGGACCTTGCAACAAGCTCTCGATGGGATTGAAGTCATCGACAGCATAGGTGGACTCGGACATCCCACTACAGCGATAGCTCGTGAGGTTATCTTCGATAGAATTGAAATCATCGGCAGCGCAGGTGGTACTGAATTTTCTGAATACTGGCTGGAGTATGGCATCGGCGAAGTCCCAGATTTATGGTATCCCTTAGGAACTGTCCAAACTAAATCGAGGTTTGGTGTGTGTTTACACAAGTGGGACACTTCCACTTTAGCGGAAGGCAGGTATACGCTGCGACTGAGTGTTAAATCCGAAAATGGAGACATCAAGAGAGCCAAGGATGTTGTTGATGTGACGCATGAGGCACCTCTTATTACAAACCATGAAGCAGAACCATGGCTTTCGGGAAACAAATTAAATTCAGTGGTGATCTGGGAAACGGAGGCATTAACCACAGGCAAAATCCAAATTTTTGAGGCAAACGGAAATATCAATAGAACTGTCCATTCAGACTCAGAGAACTTGCTCCATATCGTTAACATATCCGATTTAGGTGGACCGCCGGGCACTTATTTATACCGATTAGCCGTAAAAAGTAGCGTCGGGGAGCTGCACATTGATGACAACAACAGTCGATTATATCAGATTGAAGTGAACGATACCCCGATTGATATATCACATCTCTCGCAAGTCTCATCAATTGACAGGGGATTGCACGCTATCGCCTCACCGGTGGATATAAACAGGAACGGGATATTAGAACTCTTTGCCGTTGAAATGGGTACTGGCACGGCACAAATTCTTGAGATAGCGGATAATGGAACACACAAGCAGGTCTTTTCATTCGCTGAATCGCTATGGCTCTGGGCGGCAGCGGATACAGATAACGACGGACTTATAGAGGTATTGGGCAACGCTTCGGGCGTGACATTTCTGCTGGAGCAACCCGCGAAAGGCGAATTTCCAACGGAACGCATCTGGGAAGCACGCGGGCAGTGGAGCCGAACGATCGCTGATGTGGATGCAGATGGTACACCTGAAATCTTTGCACGCGACGATGGCACAAACGCCATTTCGGTATACGAGGCAGCAGGGGATAACGATTATCAGGTTGTGGCTACCCTTGAAAGTCCAATATGGGGAAACAACGGAATTAGTGCGAATTTCGTCACAGGCGATTTTGACGGCGATGGACGGACAGAGATTTTAGCTGGAGACAACGATGGGAATATATTTGTACACGAAGCGACTGGAAACAACCAATACAGACAAACGTGGATAAGCACACTTCCTGAAGGCACCCCCCAACTTTTTGCTGCTGGAGATATGGATGGCGATGGGAATCCGGAATTTGCTATCTGCGCTAAAACGGGAACACAGGTCGGCACTACGGAGCTTGATATTCGTTACCATCACTGGCTTTTAACCATTTTCAAATCAAATGGTGATGATACCTATCGGGCAGTGTGGACGCAACGCATTCGTGACGTATGGGATGGTGGAAATGGGATAACTATTGCGGACGCAAATAACGATGGACGTAATGAACTTTGCATCGCCGTTCAGCCAAACTTCTACCTCGTACAGTATGACGGAATAGACTATCGACCTATCTGGCACCACCGTGCGACAAGCACTTTCAATCCGGTTGTGGCTGATCTGAATCGCAATGGAGCAAATGCGCTGCTGTTTAACAGCAATAATGCCTTAACCATTTTCGAGACTCCTGCATCTGCTACTGCGCAATCAACACAATCCACACTAATATCTGTCGTGCCGACACGACGACCACGCTTGCATGCCGCTGTGCTTGCGCCGCCGAATCAACTCCTGTTGGAGTTTGACAAACCGATGGGGGTTTCCGCCACACACGCTGGTCGTTACCGTCTGCACAAACACGGAAACGCGGAAAATGGTTCGGGAAGCTACCCACCGCGCTCAGCGATCCTTGACCAAACACGAAAGCGCGTTGTTCTTACTTTCTCACCCGAGGTCTTCCGCACGGGCAATCATTACCAGATTGAGGCATTGCAACTCTCGGATATACATGGCGCGAATCTCGCTGATGATGCCAGAATATTGACAATAATGCTACCGGCACCAACGCTCGCGGAGGTGGTTGTCTATCCGAATCCCGTGGAAGCTTGTAATCAGGTTACATTTGATAAACTACCTGCCGGAACGAGCATTTATATCTACGATGTTAGCGGGAACTGTGTTGCCTCACTGACGCCGACAGAACATGAAAGGGATAAGAGGGTTTGGGAACTTTCTGGAGTCAGCAGTGGCATCTATATCTATGTCCTTTCATCTGAAATGGATAGTCGCGTCGGCAAATTCTCTGTGATTCGCTAAAGTATTTCTGTAAAGAGACTGCCAGCCATCGGCTCTCGGCTTTCAGTAGGAGGACAAAACTACTTCGCGGTGAGAAAAACTACTACATGAACTACTGACTGCTGACTGCTGATGGCTATTCCGCTGTATTGAGTGATACAAAAGCTGGGTTGAGTTTGAACACGTTTCGGATCGCTTTTATTGCCTTCTTCCGTTCGTTGGCTTTTAGCGCAACCTGTGCGAGATGATAATGAGGCTCGACAGCATCACTCTGTAGACCAATGGCACGTTCCAGAGTTTTCATCCCTTTGTTCACTTGTCCACGCTTCGATAAAATCCAGCCAAGTGTGTCATGATAACCCGCGACGTCCGGATTCAACGTTACCGCTGTATAGGCTAACGCTTCAGCAAGTCGTAGTCTGGGTGAAGTTTGCAAAACGGAATTCGCGAACAACGGGTGTAAAACTTGCGCGGTCTTGATACTTGCAGGCACATGATTCGGATAATTATCTGCATAGAGGCGTGCGAGATTATTGTATGCCTCTCCGTATTTTGGCGCGAGATGTATCGCCTTTTCGTAGGCACTTTGTGCGTCCAGCACACGTCCGAGTTTCATATACGCTGTTCCAAGGATATTGTAGGTTTCATAGTCGCGCGTCGCCCCTTCTCCTACCGAAGTAAGCGGATGAACGCCCACAAGTGAAGCTTCGGCGGCAAACACGTCGGGATTTTCATTCTCTCTCGCTTCTAAAAACAACTCATACGCTTCAATGGCAAGCGCGTACTGACCTTCCTTAAAGTACGCAAACCCGAGTTTCCTATAGAAACTAATCGGGAGCGCACCGAGCCCCCTGCTCAACTCATACGAACTAATGGCTTTTCTATAATATCCCTCCTGAATGTAGAAATCACCTTCCGCCAATGAGCGTTTTACCAACTCCGGTAGTTCACTGATAGAAAGTCCAAACCGAGATAGTGGACTTAACTCTATTTTTGTGTGTTTCTGATACTGTGTGAAAGCGATTGTAACGATAACGAGAACAGCCCACAATATCAGATACACGCGCGTTCGTTGCACCCATTGCCTCGAGAGGTACCTGCCAGGATGTATTAGGGTCAGAAAGAAATTCGTTTGTGCGGGTTCAAGGGCAGTTCCCTTCGGATCATACGGGACAGTGGCGGCATTCGGTGCTAACACCGGAAGATTAACGGATGAACCTGCAAGGCGAGATGATCGGGCAATAGATGCCGCTAAATCGTTTATCTCCTGATCTTCTTTTTCTCGTTCTGTTAATTCCGTATCGGTTGTTAAAGGGTCTGTAGATTGGGTTTCTTCATCTATAGGCACCTGCTGTTCATCGTCAAACTGCACATAATCCTCGGTATCCGTTATTTCTTCTACGGATTCCGTTTCCTCTATAACATCAGCCAGTTCATCGTCGAACTGCACATAATCCTGCGCGCTAATTCCCTCATCAGCGTGTTCTGCTTCCTCCATAATATCGACGGCTTCATCGGTGGACTGTGTATAATCAGGTATATCAGTTATCTCTTCTGGAACTGCTACAGTCCTATTGTCTGGGTCAACAGCAGGACTTGTGAACATTTCTTCAAATTCTGTTGGCTGTTCCTTACCAGATTCAACTGTTGGGATTTCATCCATCGCTACATCTTCTACTTCTTCTATAAACGGATCATCGGACGTAGTCGATTGAAAATCTTCAGTGCTGTGAGGGAAGACATCCGACTCCGATTCTACTGCATCCTCTTCTCGGATGGTTTGTGAATCTGTAAGATCTGCTGTCAGCGACCGTTCATTTGTATCTATCTGCTCCGTGTGCAGTTCAGGTTCGGGTGTTTCAGGGGGTGCAGGAGTACCTCCATTGGGATAGCGAGCCTCGATCCGAGCCATGCTTTTCTTCACTTCGATCCGTGTGAGCATAGGACCAACAGTGCGAAGCGATTCAAGCATAGGGAAGGCATCAGGCGTTGCCAGCTCACCAACGGCTTCAAGCATCGCCCAAAGTGTTAGATCGTTTGACTCCACCTGCAACGCTTCAAGCAGCGGTTGCGCAGCTCGGGTCGCATCCATTTGTTGAAGTGCCGTTGCGGCTTCGCGCCGTATCATCGAATCTGAATCAACAAGTACCTCGATTAGGGCTCCTATTCCGTGTGAACCACCCTGTGAGACAAGATTCGTAATAGCACTGCAACGAACAATGCTCGGTTGCGTTGTGTCAGTTAAATTCTGGATGAGTTGCTCAAAAGATAACATAATTTTTTTTGGCAAATTAAACCCTATTACTATTGTTAAGATATTATCCCAATTAATAAAACGATTTTTATGGAAATAGGGTTTCAAACCTGTATTCTGTGAAAATTGAGTCTATTATTTTCTCCCCAAAAAGACACTATGTTTACTGAACCTAAACCTCTGAACTCCTTGAGTTCACACAAAAGATCACTTGACATTTTGCAGAAAACTTCGTATCATAAATAGTTGTCAGTTCTATCAATTATTTACTTCTGAACTGTGTTTCCCCTTTCTTCCGCGCAGTCTTCAGAATTGTAATAAACCTTATGGCTTCCAGAGGAATGTCAATCACCGAAAACCACCGCGTATTGTCCCACAGGTTTCCTATAGAGGCTTGCGCCCGATGGAGCGGTGTCCAGGAGTAATAAATTAAAAATATGAAATGTAGATTTTTTACATGGGGCTTCTTCTTTACCCTTCTAATATCACTATTTACAGCGTTCTCTCCAATATTTGCCGACTCACACCTAAAGCGCGGCGGCACCCTAATATTCGGTCGTGGCGGTGACTCTGTGGGATTAGATCCAGCCCTTGAGGAAGATGGAGAATCCTTCAAAGTCTGCGATAATATCTACGATACGCTCGTACAATATAAAGATGAAAGCACTGAACTGGAATCAGGTCTCGCTACCAGTTGGGAAAGCTCAGAAGATGGTTTGATATGGACATTTCACCTGCGCAAAGACGTGACTTTCCATGACGGGACCCCTTTCAACGCCGAAGCCGTGCTCTTTTCCCTTAACCGACAGCACGATGAGACACATCCGTTCCATAAAATTGGCGGTAGTTATATTTATTGGATAGCAACTGGTTTGGCAGAGATTGTGGACAAAATTATCGCTGTTGATGATTTTACGGTTCAAATTCACCTTAAAACGGCGTATGCCCCCTTTATTTATACGATTGCAATAACCCCGTTCTCAATTGTGAGTCCTACAGCCGTAAAAAAATGGGGCGATGAGTTTTCCAATAACCCAGTTGGGACAGGTCCCTTTAAATTTGTGCAGTGGGATAGGAAAGATAAAATCGTGCTTGAAGCAAACGACACTTATTGGGGCGGACCTCCTATGTTAGATAGAGTCATTCTCCGTTCTATTCCTGATAACTCAGTGCGGCTTATTGAACTTCAGCAAGGCAGTATCCACGCCATGGAGTTCCCAAATCCAGACGATTTGCAACAGATTCGAGACGACGAAACGTTGGAAGTGTTATCGCAACCCGGCATGAGCATCGGCTACTTGGCGATGAACATGGACAAACCTCCTTTCGAGAATCTCAAAGTCCGACTCGCTATCAACCACGCTATCAACAAATCAGCAATTATTGAACATCTATATCAGGGGTTGGGGATTCCAGCGAAGAACCCGATTCCACCGACACTCTGGAGTTATGATGATTCGATTGAGGATTACGACTACAATCCAGAATTGGCGAAGAAGCTGCTCACTGAAGCAGGATACCCAGATGGGTTTGAGACAACGCTCTGGGCATTGCCCGTCCCACGTCCCTATATTCCGGATGGACGCGCCCTTGCAGAAGTTCTCCAATCCGAACTCCGAAATGTTGGAATTGAAACAAAAATCGTGACCTTCGATTGGGGCACCTATCTTGAGAAAACAAAGAATGGGGAGCACGACATCGCAATGTTAGGATGGAGTGCCGATCTCGGAGACCCTGATAACTTCCTCTACTTTCTTCTCAGTAAATCGTCAGCAGAGAAGCCCGCTGGAAATATCGCATTTTATCGAAGTGATGAAATGCAAGCCGTTTTAGAGCAGGCGAGAGCAATCTCGGATCGGGAAAAACGAGTCTCGCTCTATCAAGAAGCACAGCGGATCTTCCACAAAGATGTGCCGTGGGTTCCATTGGCGCATGCGAAACAGATTTTAGTCATTAACAAAAAGATTAAAAACCTTAAACTTCAACCGTTGAATTGGAAATACTTCCGCCAAATTTGGATCGAGGAATAACTATGGATAAATCTGTATTTCGTGTAGGTGTCACGCGGGACTTCTTGGGACCCGATGGCACCTGCGATTTAGATGACATCGCCGGACCGCTTTTTGACGAAGCGGGTCTGCACTGGGAATATATTTCAGAGAATACACCCGTATTACAAGCAACACAGGTGCAGGATTATGATGCGCTCTTAGTATTGGGCGCGGGTATCACGGCAGAAACGTTCACAAGTGCTGGCAAATTGGCTGTCATTGCCCGCTTCGGTGTGGGATATGATAAGGTGGACGTGGAAGCTTGTACTGAAAATGATGTGTTGCTAACCATTGCCCCTGACGGTGTCCGCCGCCCTGTTGCCACCTCCATCATGACCCTTGTTCTCTCACTGAGCCACCAACTGCTAATAAAGGATCGACTCATCCGTGAAGGTGGCTGGAGAAACACGCAAAACTATAGGGGGATGGGGTTAGTCGGTAGGACGCTTGGGCTTGTCGGCATGGGCAATATCGGAAAAGAGGCGTTCAAACTGGCGAAACCTTTCGGGATGCGCCACATTACCTACGACCCGTACATTACACCCGCTGACGCCTCAGAAGTAGATGTAGAACCCGTCGATCTGGATACCTTGATGCAAACCGCTGATTTTGTGTGCGTCTGCTGTCCATTAAACGAAGAGACGCACCGACTCATTGACGCGAGACGTATCGGGTTGATGAAACCGACGGCTTATCTAATTAACACCGCACGCGGTCCGATTGTTGACCAGAAAGCACTCACAGAGGCACTTCAGAATCGACGGATCCAAGGAGCAGGTCTTGATGTTTTTGAACAGGAACCAATTAGCGACGATGATCCCCTTTTAAGTCTGGACAACGTTATCGTAACCCCACACAGTATTTGCTGGACGGATGAATGCTTTGAAGGCAATGCCAAGAGTGCATGTGCGAGTATCATTAACGTGGCTTCTGGGAAAATGCCATCATATATTGTAAATCGGGAGGTTATAGATAGCCCGAAACTACAGCAGAAGTTAGCGCGTTGAAACGCGGAGGAACATCATGCTCTCAGAACAGCAGATTAAGCACTTTAACACCTTAGGATTCCTCACTTTTCGGCAGGTGTTCAGTCAAGACGAACTGAACACAATACACGAGGAGTTTGAAGCGGCGATGGCATCTGCATATCACCATGCCCCCTTTGATGGAACACACCGACATTGGCTGCCGATGATGGGACCCGAAACACCATTTTTCTCGGATTTGCCGGAGGACTCACGGTTCTGTGACGTGGCAGAGCAACTATACGGCGACGATGTCTTTTTCGTTGTTTCAGATGCGAACCGTTATGTGGGTAATACAGGTTGGCACCCTGACCATAATGTCGATCCAACTCAAGATTGTTACGGCGTGAAATTCGCGTATTACCTTGAACCTGTTGACGCGGAAAGCGGGGCGCTACGGCTGATTCCCGGCTCTCACAAAAATCCGTTGCACAACGATCTACGGGAGAATTTGAACGAGTTGGGACTGGAGATTTGTGACGTTCCAGGTTATGTTTGCAAATCGGAACCCGGCGACGTGGTCGCTTTTGATATGCGGTGCTGGCATGCCAGTTGGGGTGGCAGTGATGACCGTCGAATGTGCACTATAGTTTACTATAACAATCCGAAAACTCCAGTAGAAGACGCTGCCACACGCAACCGCGCACGTAGCAATGCAAAGAGTCCTGAACACTTTAACCGACCGGGTACATCACTCTACGATCCACACTGGGTCGCAAATCCAACAGGCAGTGGAAAACGACAGCAATGGATTGATCGGTTACGTGAGTTGGGATTTTTAGAGACCGCTTAAACTTGGAACGCCTCCCCTTTTCTTTGTTGTGGGTGTTTTTGGTCCATTAGGCTAATCCGTAATAGACCGTAGTGGGTTCTCTCAGGGACAACTTCTCTCTGCCACCCACAACAATGCCATCTTTTTCGCAAATAATTGACACTGTTTCCCGTAAAATATGTCTATCCGCACTGAAAACTTTTAAATCCGAGCGTCATCTATAGGGAGTGAAGCGCGGCAGAAACGAAAATCATCTGTACTTTGTATAACTGAGGGAATATGATGCTTTGGACAATTGTTAGAAGGGAAATCACATCCAATATCTTAAGTTTCAGGTTCTTGATGGGATTGCTCATCTATTTTTTCCTGATTGTAACAAATCTCTTTGTTCTGACCAGAGGTTATGAGGATAGACTACAAAGTTACCAAACGGCTATACGAGAAAATGAAGATCAGATAAGACAGGTCAAAAAATACTCTGAATTCGGGCAAATTGGGCAAAATCGTAGACTGAAGTGTAATCGGAAACCGAAACTGTTGAGTGTCTTCAACGAAGGTGTGGATAAAAGGAAGGGCAATTCGGTAGCTGTGGCGCACGGATCTGTTCCTGCCGTTGCTGAACAACACGGCTCTGATAATCCATATTTGAACATCTTTTCCTCTATTGACTTCACGGTCATCTGCCAAGTGGTGATGAGTCTGCTCGCGCTGCTTTTCTCTTACGACGCTATATCGCGAGAGAAAGAAGCAGGGACTTTAAGATTGGCACTCTCATGCGCAGTTCCGAGATCGACGCTGCTCTTAGGAAAATATAGTGCCGGGATGATATCCATCTCTCTTCCACTTGTTGCGAGTTTCGTGGCAGGCTTATTGGTGATACAATTTTCGCCTTATGTCTCCTTTAATAGTTCAGATTGGATACGGGTTTTACTCATCTTTCTCGTCTCTATGCTTTACGTCTCCCTCTTTTTTCTTATTGGACTTTTCCTTTCCGCTCGGACACATCGCTCCTCTATCACCCTGATGTTTTCAATGTGCGTCTGGGTGATTTTCGTGCTGATCATTCCCAATTTAACAGTTTTACTCGTGGAACATGCGAGTCCAATTCGATCAGAACAATCGTCCAAAACACAGGCGGATGAACTGTGGATGGAATTTGAGACCAAAGTTGGAGAGTATTTGAAAAAACGCGGTGTTGAAAACCCTTGGGATCATGCCAAACCTGGTGGCATGGGCTTAAGTTCAGACAGAAGTTCTTATGGCAGCGGAGAAACCATAGGCATGAGCCGTTTTGCAAACGAGGACGGTATACCGTTTATCCAAGGATATTACGGGTTCAAGGAAAATCTACGGGCACAATACGCCGACAGGATATGGCAAATACGTAAAGCATATCTCGACGAAAATCCGAACCGACAGTCTCTCTTGGCACTGAACATGTCGCGTATATCTCCAGCACCCGTTTACTACAATACTGCCGCAATTCTTGCGGAGACAGACTTGGGAAGTTTCTATCAGTTTATGGAACAGACTCGACAATACCGCCGAGAGTGGGTCAAATATCTGAGAGATGAAAAAATATTCTCCTCACGTAGATGGTTTACAGAGGATGGAGCTCAAGGGGCTCTTGACCTCAGCGGCATACCCAGATTTAAAGAACGGAGCGAGGGTATCGGCCGTAGTCTGCAACGTGCCCTACCGGATATTATGATACTCGCGGTGTTAAATATCCTATTTTTCATGGGAGCATTCATCTCATTCTTGCGCTACGACGCTATATAGCACCCATCTCTGGATTGTCTGATAAAAGGAAATGACATGATCTGGCACATAGCAAAACGCGAAATTCTTGATAATCTGACCCGTCTTCGGTTTGCGCTCACGGTGGTCTTGGTAATGGCACTGATGCTGTTGAATGCCGTGATATTTGTGAGTAGTCAATATCCGCGAAGAATAGCACAGTATTCTCAAGACATCAACGCCGCGACAGAATCAATGAAGGAACGAAGTGCCAGTCTGGGTGAGTTAGGTGTGGCAGGTCCAGGAGATCTCTATAAGAAGCCGAGTCCATTGGCGTTTGTCGCTACGGGGGCAGACGCGAAATTGCCGAAGCGGGTCACCGCGAATGCCTCTTCCGGCAGCAACTGGAATGCCCCCAATTTCTACTATTCACATTCAAACAATTGGTGGCTTGAATATGTGCAAGATGTCTTTCAGAAAAATGATGCCCTGCCAAATTTCACGGCATTAGACTGGACGTTCATCATTGGATTGGTTATGAGTTTCATGGCGATCCTGTTCACTTATGATGCAATCTCTGGAGAGCGTGAAATAGGGACACTAAGCTTGCTCATGTCTAATTCGGTCTCCCGTGCCACCGTACTTCTGGCAAAGTTTATCGGTGCGTTTCTTACCCTCATGTTACCCCTCTTTATTGGGATATTACTGAATTTAATGATTGTTAACGCGTCGAAATTGGTGGCACTTGACGGAAGCGAATGGGTAAGATTTGGGATAATCGTCGTTGTTTCTGCCCTTTACATCTCAATATTCTTATGGCTTGGACTGTTTATCTCAAGCCGATTTTCCAATTCATCAAGCAGTTTGCTGGTCCTACTTCTGATTTGGGTCGTATTTGTGGTACTTATTCCGAACACAATGGGGACGTTGGCGAGCGGTTTCCAGCAGGTTCCCTCCAGAAGCGAAGTTTTTCGGTCAAAGCAGGCGAAGTTGGATGAAATCCATGAGCGATACTGGAAAGATAGAAGACTCTTCCAATTCGGCTCCCCGTCCGACAATCCACCCAACATTGAAGCACTCAGAACGTGGGCTGGCTACCTCACTGAACGTGCGGATGCGAAGAGTAGGTTTGATGATGAGCATCTGGATAAGCAGTTTGCGCAGGTTGGGTTTACACAACAGATTACGCGGCTATCCCCAGCGGCTATCTACAAATATGCTTTAGAATCTCTATCAGGTACAGGGTTCGCCAGACATAAAAGGTTCGTTCAACAAGCACGCCGCTACAGACAACAGTTCGTTGACTTCATCCAATCAGAGGATAGAGCAGACAACGAAAGTTACCACGTTTATCTTGTAAAGGAAGGCTTGTCCCAAAAACCCGTTGCCTTTAACAGCATCCCCAAATTTTCAGAAGAACTGACCTTAGATATCACTTTCAAAGGAGCA
The DNA here is from genome assembly GCA_965232545.1 of Candidatus Poribacteria bacterium. GTDB lineage: Bacteria > Poribacteria > WGA-4E > WGA-4E > WGA-3G > WGA-3G. Next base: position 2,159,432 of record OZ246979.1, on the reverse strand, counting down.
CTGTTGGATTTAATGTTATTAGTTTCGCTCTCACTACTTCTGTTTATGTCAGCTGTTTTAGCATTTTTGCGAACCGATGTGAAATAGAATGCGGAGAAGCCGCGGTTGGAAATCACCACATTTGATGGGACAGATCCTTTTTGACTGTTCTTACCAAATGTGGTATCATTTTAATAACAACATCCCGCAGCATCGCAGAAATATATTCCTAATTCCCATCACCTCGTTTGAGTAACATGTGTCTTATCAAACCTGCATTTTGGTAGGAAAACTTGATGGATAGGAGCGTGAGCACGTATGGACGTGTCCCAAATCAAACTTAAGCAGGACGTGATGGGTTGCCCCAGCGTCCGCTGTTATCTGTTCCACTTACGACAACACCTTCCCTATCCCAACGGTAGGAGGCTTGGACATCGGAGGTGCAGTAGCGTAAGGTGAGACCGCAACGTCGTCTCGGCGAGGGATTGGCGTTCGAGCCGTGCAGCAGCAAGTCAGTGTGGATAGAAATTTCACCCGCTTTGAGTTCAACATCGACGGTTTCGCCGTACTGCTCTGCGTTTTCAACGATTTGACCCAAGACGCTATTATCGTCCGGATCGCTGTGCCGAGCGGTTAAATGTCCAAGGTGATGTGAACCTGCGATGAATCGCATCGCGCCGTTCTCAACAGCGGCATCGTCGATCGCGAGCCAGACGGTAACGGTCTTGGAAGGGGAGAGGGGCCAGTAACCGGCATCTTGATGCCAACCGACAGTTTTCGAGTCGTAAGGCATTTTGCAGAAGTAGTGTGCACCCCAACCGATAACGTTCGCGCCGATTAAGTCCTTCACACAGGCGACGATTCTTGGGTGCGTAAGAAGATCGTAAACCTTCCCGTATTTCATGTGCGCGGAGATAATTGAGTAACTGCTTCCGCCTTTTGCCATGACGCTTGCTAACAGGGTATCAAAGTATTGGCGGTGTTCACCGATTTCGGTTTCATCGAAAATCGGGATCCCTTTGATATAACCGACGCTGTTGAAATCAGCCAACTGCTTCTGGGTTAACACCTTTGGATGTTCGGTGACGCTTGGATAAAATTGGAGATCGCGCCCCATTTCGGCGAGTTGTTCCCATGTCGGCATAATTTTGTCAGTTTTATAGGTTACACCTTGATTCGACATTGTTGCTCCACCTCGCTTAAATTCTGATTGTATCTTACCATAAGTATAACGAAAATGGTATAATATATTGTTGTATTCACTGACGAGGTTAACCATACCGAGTCGGTATAGACATCATATTTATAGGACTCATAGAAACAGACTACATTTTGAAAGTGAGATTGATTAATGGCGCACGCCTATACCCCCGGTCTTAAAGTTACCGAGGGGATGACAATTCAGAAAGAACGCCGGCTTCCGCTCCAAGGCGAGGTTCTCGTTGAAGCCGGTACGACGGTTCAGGCAGAGGATGTCGTTGCGAAGGCAGATTTGCCGGGCAACGTCCAATTGCTCAATGTTGCCAACCTGCTCAGTGTCTCAGCGGAAGAAGTTATAGAATATATGCTCAAACCTATCGGTGAAACTATTGCCAAGGATGAGATTATCGCCACGACGAAAGGGCTTTTTGGGCTTTTCAAATCGCAGGCGCGTTCACCGATTGATGGCACAATCGAAGCCGTGTCCGATGTCACAGGACAGGTTATCCTCCGCGAACCACCGATTCCTGTGGAAGTCAAAGCCTACACAGATGGCACAGTAACGGAGATTGCTCCAAACGAGGGTGTCACAGTAGAGACTTATGGCACCTATATCCAAGGCATCTTCGGAATCGGCGGCGAAACGGTGGGGAATTTGATTGTTGCTGTTTCTTCTTCGAGTGATGAACTGACAGCGGAGCATATTTTACCCGAACATCGAGACAAAATTCTGGTTGGCGGTTCGCTGGTCACGACTGCTGCGATCCAGAAAGGGGTTCAGCACGGTGTGAAAGGCATCATTGCCGGTGGGATTGATGACGCAGATTTGCGGGAACTGCTCGGTTATGAACTCGGCGTTGCGATTACAGGGTCTGAGGAAATCGGGATTACGCTGGTTGTCACGGAAGGGTTTGGGAGTATCGCGATGGCGGAGCAGACGTTTGCGCTCCTAAAAGCGCGGGAGGGCATGAAAACCTCTATCAACGGCGCGACGCAGATTCGTGCTGGGGTCGTCCGTCCGGAGATCGTGATCCCAATCGCGCCAGAAACTTCTCAAACATCATCCGAGGCGGGAGATGACGCTGAAGGTATTCTGGAGGTTGGTAGCTCGGTCCGCATCATCCGTGAACCGTATTTCGGAAAATTGGGACGCGTTACGGAACTACCAGTAGAACTTCAGAACTTGGAGACAGAGGCACAGGTACGGGTATTGCGCGTCGAGCTCGAAAACGGTCAACAAACGACTTTACCCCGTGCCAATGTTGAAGCAATCGAAGGAGGTTAGTTTGACTGGTAGTTTAGAAGTATCCTTCAGACATATTGAGGGCAAAGGTAGAAAATTGTTCCCTTATAAAAATGAATAAACGACATCAGAACACCTTGAACGCTATTTTCAGAAGGCCAGTTCCGGCTACATTAAAATGGCGACACATTGAATCTCTTTTTCTCGCTCTTGGTGCCAAATTTACTGAGGGCCGTGGATCAAGGGTACGGTTTGAGCTGAACGGTGTTGCGGTTACGTTTCACAGACCGCATGGTCAGAAAGAAGCAAAAATTTACCAAGTACAAAACGCACGCCGCTTTCTTAAAGAGGTAGGAATAACCCCATGAACACAATGACATACAAAGGCTATACAGCCCAAATTGAATATAGTGCCGAAGACGGTTGCCTTATTGGCGAGATCGCTGGAATCAGGGATATTGTCGGTTTTCACGGTGATTCCGTTGCTGAACTGCGGACCGCTTTTGAAGAAGCCGTTGAGGATTACGTTGAGATGTGTGAGGAACTCGGGAGACCGCCTCAGAAACCGTACTCTGGTAATCTGACGCTGCATGTTCCCCCCGAAGTTCATATAGGTATCGCTAAGGCGGCTGAAGCCAGTGGTAAGGATTTAAATCAATGGGCAACGGATACGTTTACCGATGTGCTACAGTTAGATCCAAAATCACAAAGCCCCGAAAATACTACTTAACCCTTGAGACAGAGGCACAGGTACGGGTATTGCGCGTCGAGCTTGAAAACGGTCAACAAACGACTTTACCTCGCGCGAACGTTGAAGCGATTGAAGGATAGTTATCAGATCGCGATCGGTTCTCAACCAGATTGATTTTCATACCACTTGACGTTGCCGGTGCTGAGACCGCTGGCGACGATGTCCAGTCTGCCGTTCCCGTTCATGTCCAATACGTACATCTGCCCAACGCCTAAACCACCATCATCAATCGTCTCTTTGCTCCACCGGTTTTGTGCGAGATCCTCTGGGCGGTAGAGATGTAAACTCGTCCCTTCGCCGTTATAGCCACAGATAATCTCAAGCACCCCGTCATCGTCAACATCAACAGCGGCGAGGGAGTGCCCTCTGTTGAGTGTGTCGTCGATGAGGTAGCGGTGCCACGGATCGGTTCGTAGGTCGCCAGTGGCTTTATACCAGACGAGATTGTTCCCATGCCACGGCTCAATCGCTAAAATTTCGTTGATACCGTCACCATCAATGTCGGCGGCGAATGTATCGCTACACTCTCGGTCGCTGATGATCCATTTGCCCCAGTCATCCGTCATCGGTGCAACAGGTGGTTCATACCAGATGAGACCTTCCGAGCAACTAATCAGGACATCATCGCGTCCGTCTTGATCAACGTCATTGATACTCAAACCGTGATTGATGTGGAGGGAATCGTCAAGTAGGTGGGATTGCCAAGAGGTAGCCTCTCGCGGGGTATCCGACAATTCATAGCACCAGAGGGAACCCGGACTATGCCATTCGCCGGGGTCACCGTCCTCACCTCGGATCGATGCAACGATGAGAAAAGGAGACGATATTGATGCATTCTTGGAGAGATTCGCGAGTGCGATACGGTGGATAAAAGGGACGTCGGTGATGCGATGGCTCTTCCAGTTCTGTCCGTCCTGCGTCGGTGCCTCAAGCCATTGGAGGTATCCACCCGCGGCGTTGACACCGCGATTGAAGCCACTCCCAACAATGAGATCAGGCGTGCCGTTACCGGTAAGGTCGTAAGGCGCGATGGTGATGTGTCCACTGCCCTGATCGGTCACGAGATGTCTTTCCCAGTGAGGTGCCTCGTACCAAGCGATGATGGGTTCGCCTGTAGAGCCAGCGATGATGTCAAGTTGCCCGTCGCCGTTTATGTCGGCGACTGCGAGTCCATAAACGCTTTTGAAGGTGTTGTCCAGTTGATATCCTCTAAATTTCACGGTAACCAACCTCCTCGTATGATAGCAGACGGTGTGTTTTATTTAAGGGTTGCGGAAAAACCTGAGTATTCCAGGCTCTATTTCATACCCGACACCCGACCAGAACGCAGTTGCCCACGGATACTTCTCTTCTACGAGTGCTGTGATACGTTTAGCTCCCTGTTTTGTCAAACATCTTTCGCCTTCCTCGACTAAGGCGCGTCCAATACCACGCCGTCGGTAGTCAGGATGAACTGCGATCCGATATATATTCCCTCGCCACCCATCGAAAGTAGCGATTAAGGAGCCGACGATACGTCGATCTGCCTCAGCAACCAGTACCGACGCAAGGCTTTCTATTGCCCTTTGGATATCTGTGATAGTATCTGTGACGCTCGGAGATGTTCCAGCAGCTTGCCACAATGTGAGAAGTGCTTCTGCCTCTTCTGGATGGCACTCTCGGATTAAGAAAGTATCTGTCTTGTCAGATAAATTCATAGAGACGGAGCAGAAAATGTGAAAAGAAGTCGCTACAGTGACCGGATTGGAAGTTTTATCAGCAAAATATAGGGTTTTTGAGTTCGGTGCGGTTGCAAACCGCACCTACCTTGTTTGGGGAAAAGATTTTTTATTCGTCAAGCCAACTCATCATGCTACGCAGGTTTTTACCGACTTCTTCGATTTCCAATTCCTCTTCCTGCCGACGAAGGGCACCGAGTACGGGTTGGTTCGCTTCATTTTCCAAGACCCACTCTCGTGCGAAGACTCCGCCTTGAACGTCCTTCAGGATCTGGCGCATTTTATCCCGGACGCTGTCATCGATAAGTTGAGGACCGCGTGTCAGATCGCCATATTCGGCGGTATTGCTGACATCATTGCGCATCTTGCTCAATCCACCCGTATAAATCAGGTCCACAATCAACTTGAGTTCGTGTAGACATTCAAAGTAAGCCATCTCAGGTTGGTAACCCGCTTCGACAAGCGTATCGAAAGCGGCTTTGATGAGGGCAGCCGTTCCACCACACAGGACAGCTTGCTCACCGAATAGATCGGTTTCGGTTTCCTCTCGGAATGTGGTTTCAATGACACCAGCACGGGTGCCACCGATGCCTCTCGCATAAGCCAGCGCGACATCGCGCGCGAGTCCCGTGGTATCTTGATGTATAGCGATGAGGCACGGCACGCCGCCACCACCTTCAAATACCTCGCGAACGAGAGATCCTGGTCCCTTCGGTGCAATCATGGCAACATCGATATTACTGGCAGGCACAACTTGTCCGAAATGGACGCTGAACCCGTGTGAAACGAGGAGCATATTTCCCGACTGCATATTCGGTGCGATCTGGTCACGGTACACAGCCGCATGTCGTTCATCAGGTATGAGAATCTGAACAATGTCTGCCATTGCTGCGGCTTCTTCAACGGTTTTGACGGTCAAGCCTTCGGCTTCCGCTCTTTCTTTTGAGCGACTGCCTTCGTATAAGCCGACGACAACGTTTGCCCCGCTGTCTTTGAGGTTTAGGGATTGTGCGCGTCCTTGCGCGCCATAACCGACGACAGCGACGGTGCGTTCTTTCAATAAATCAAAATTAGCATCACTATCGTAATAAATTGTTGCCATTTTTCTAATTTTCCTTGCGGTTCGTTTCGGAAGGTTTGAGTAGGACCGTTTCCTTCCGTATATCCGCCTGCGCCGTTGTTGCAGGCTACAATTTTGATTTGGGAAGAGAAATATCAAAATTCACAAATATAGTAGAAACTTGTCAAAAACCTGCGCGTAATAGAATGGAGCGCAGCCCAGAGGTCATAAATTAAGATTCGGAGCCGCGTAACATCGCTATTTTGCCGGTGCGTGCTAATTCAAGGATGCCGTACGTATTGAAAATGTCAATCGCCGCTTTCAATTTACCCTCATCACCTGTAATTTCAAGGACAAGTGAAGCAGGTTTCATATCTATGACCCGCCCGCGGAAAACTTCCGCGACTTGTAGAATCTCGGTGCGTTTTTGAGGATCATCGGTAGCAATCTTGATAAGGACGAGTTCTCGTTCAACATGGGTGTCGGTGGAAAGATCTGTTACCTCAATAACGTCAATGAGTCTATTGAGATGATGGTAAATCTGTTCAATAATTTGGGCATCACCATGCGTGACAAGGGTTATCTGTGAAATGCTCCTGTCATGCGTCTCGGCGACGTTGAGGCTGTCGATATTAAAGCCGCGCCCGCTGAAAAGTCCTGCCACACGTGCGAGGACCCCAAATCGGTTTTCGACCAAAACGGAAAAAATGTGTCGTTCTTCTGGATTCATTTTTTTATAGTTTTCGGTTCGCCTAAAATAGTTAAAAAATCGTTAAGATAACCCGCGGATAACATCCCCGAGTCCGGCACCCGCTGGAACCATCGGGAACACATTCTCTTCCTCATCAACAATAAAGTCAATGACGACGGGACCGTCGGTAATTCCTTTTGCCTTCTGTAGTGCGGGCACAACATCTTCAGTGTGTTCAACCCGTAGACCTGCGGCACCGAATGCCTGGGCAAGTAAGGCGAAATCGGGATTGTCATGGTAATCGACAGCGGAATAGCGTTTGCCGTGGAACAATTCCTGCCATTGACGTACCATTCCCAAATACATGTTGTTGATGATGAAAATCTTTAGCGGTAACTTCATGGTAACCGCTGGCACCAATTCTTGGATCGTCATGATATAGGAGCCATCGCCGTTGATGTTGACGACGGTTTTGTCTGGACATCCAAGTTGCGCGCCGATTGCGGCTGGGAGACTGAAGCCCATCGTACCGAGCCCACCGGAGTTGAGCCACTGCCGAGGTTCGGTAAATTTGAAGTATTGCGCCGCCCACATCTGGTGCTGTCCGACGTCCGCGACGACGATCGCATCGCTGAAATGTTCATAAATCTGCTCAATGACGTATTGGGGCATCACTTTATCGGCTTTTTGCTCGTATTCAAATGGGTACTTCTGCTTCCACTCCTGAATCTGGTCGCGCCACGGATCAATGTCCGCTATGCCGACCTGTTTGTTCAGTTCAGTGAGAACACTCTTCGCATCACCAACGATGGGGACATCTACCGGGACATTTTTTCCGATACAGGACGCGTCAATATCGATGTGTACTTTTTTAGCGTTCGGTGCGAATTTACTGAGATCACCCGTAACGCGGTCATCGAACCTTGCACCGATAGCAATAACAAGGTCTGCATCGGTAAAAGCGTAGTTTGCGCAACAAGATCCATGCATTCCGGGCATCTCCATCGCTAAAGGATGTGTTTCGGGAAATGCTCCGAGTCCCATCAATGTAACGGTAATCGGAATCTGGGTTTTGAGCGTAAGTTGTCGCAGTTCCTCGCTGGCATTGGCAAGTACGACACCACCACCGGCATAAAGCATGGGACGTTTTGCTTCCTTAATCAATGCCGCTGCCTTCGCGATCTGCGCCGGATCCCCATGAACTTGTGGTTTGTAGCTACGAATGTCAACTGTCTCTGGATATTGAAACAGTGCTTCATGCATCTGGGCATCTTTAGCGATGTCAATAACTACAGGACCGGGTTTCCCTGTCTTCGCGATGTGAAACGCTTCAGCGACGACATCTGCGATCTCGTCGCTATTTTTGATGAGATAACTATGCTTACAGACCGGACGCGTTACACCGATAATATCGCATTCTTGGAAAGCATCGCTGCCGATATAGTGGGTGAACACCTGTCCGGTGATCGCGACCATTGGAATCGAATCCATATAGGCAGTTGCGATACCGGTGACGAGATTGGTTGCGCCGGGACCTGAGGTTGCGAGTGCGACCCCGACGTCTCCAGTGACGCGGGCGTAGCCATCAGCGGCGTGGGAAGCCCCTTGTTCATGCCGCATTGGAATCAATTTGATTTCGGTCTCACCGTACAGGGCATCGAAAATCGGCATCGCCGCGCCACCGTTCACACCGAAGATATATTCGACACCTTCCCGTTTGAGACTGTCAACAAGGATTTGCGCTCCTGAAAGTTCCATGCCAATTTTCCTCATAAGTTGTAGGGGTCGTCCCTACGGGAGTCGTTAAATTTTTCGGTGCAGCTTGCAAACCGAAAACTTGCTCTACAAAAGTCGGTGCAGCTTGCAAACCGAAAACTTGCTCTACAAAAGAAAAAACCTTCTCGTTCCAAATATGGAGACGAGAAGGACATTTACACTGACCTTACCGTGGTACCACTCCAATTCTCTTTCTCATTTCTTTCGAGGTATTGGGCTTACAAAGCCCTTCTACAATAAGAAAGAGCACTCTTTGGGATGCGTTAACGGACATCACACCGACTAATCCTACTGATGTCCTACGGACTGTTCAGATTAGCAACTCCAGGGCGACCTTGGGTCGTAGGAACTTGAGGAGACCTTTCAGCCTATGAATCTCCTTCTCTCGCAAGCCCGGACGACTTACTCCTCCCCTTCAACGCTTTTTGGGGTAATCTATTTAATATTTTAATTGTGCACGCTGCTTTGATAGAGCGTCGCGAACGTGCAAAAAAGAATCATATTTATACTTTAAGTATAACACATCTAAAGAGAAAAGTCAAGAAATTTAATTGAACTGTGTTCTCTTGCACCTACAGTTACGACGAAACATGCTTGTTGTTACAGAAAGTAGAGGGTAGGTGTCAATGTACCCAAGCCTAAGACTTGGGAAACCTGTTAAGAGTGTTAACAGGTTTCCTATCGGTCTACCGATAAGTTTCTCGTTTCAGTGAGGTTGGTAACCCAACGCTCTCCACGATGGGCGCAAGCCGCCCTTAAAAGTATGTTTAATGCAGCGTTATGGTCTCGGTCTAAAGACGTGCCACAAGACTGGCAATTAAAGGTTCGTATCGCAAGAGAGAGTTTCTTTTGCGATTTCTTACCACAAGCCGAGCAGGTTTGCGAGGTATTCTTAGGGTCAACTTGGTGGAAGTGCAAGCCGTCTCTTTCGGCTATGCTCGCACACCACTCAAAGAAGGTTACCCAAGACGCATCGCTGATACTCTTGCTGAGGTGTTTGTTCTGAATCATATTGGATACGCGTAAGTCCTCTGCCACTAAGACATTGTTTTTCTGATGGTGGTAGAGTTTATAGACGAGTTTGCCGATAAAATCTTTGCGTTTGTTTGTTGTTCGCTCGTGGTGTAAAGCGAGTTTGTGTTTTTGTTTCTGCCAACGCTGGCTGCCTTTTTTCTTTCGCGAAAGGTCTTTAGAGTGTTTTCGGAGTAAGCCTTCTGCTTGACGATACCAACGTGGGTTGTCCTCTTTTTCACCTTCAGAGGTCGTCAGGTAGTGTGTCGTGCCAACATCAATCGCAATCGCATCCGTCGGTTCAACTTTCGGCGCGTCAGGCAACTCACAGGTGATATGTGCATACCACCCCGAGGCTTTTTTGACGATCGTAACTTCTTTCGGGTCGCCTTGTAAGGGTCGGTGCATGCGTATCTTGACATCACCTAACTTCGGCACTTTTAAGCGATTGTGTCTAAAATCGGTTTCTATGATTGGGTTCTCACGGACGCGTATCGTCTGTTTTTCAGTGTCCTTCGTCTTTTTACGAACGACTTTGGTATATTTTCGGAGGCTCCATGTGAGAGAACGGACACGCTTTTTATGGCGAGGATACCCTTTTTTCGCAGCGTTTTCTTTACAACGTTTACGGAAGGCAGTAAACGCTTTATCGTTTCTGCGGAGCGCATGGTTCTGGAAATCTTGGGGGACTTCGCGGAAATCGTCATACGTCTCACGGGCAGTCTTGAGAAGTGACTGCTGGTCAGAAAGCGACACAAAAACGCCTTCCGTCTCATACGCAACGAGTCTATCGTGGCGAGCCGAGTTCTGAAGTTCACACAAGTGGTCAAGCCATCTTTCTAATGTTGTTTCTTGTTCTTGGGTCGGATACACAGGATATGTAAAGGTGAATCTCATGGTATATCAGGTATCAGGTATTTATCCCCTTACGAGTGGGAGGAAACCAGCACATAGCCTTGCGACTATGCTCGTAACGCTGGTTTCCAACCTGATACTCTCATTATACCACAATTTCGGACCAAGTGTCAAGGAAAAAATGAACGCTTTGGACCTTTCCAAGAGGGCGGTTTTTCCTCCCAAACCTAAAGGATTGGGAGGAAAAACCGATTATTCCCTTGAAACGCACTTCGCTCCTACTCCTACCAACATTTAAAACGTGTTCGGAAAATTAGGCGTTCGCTATATAGAGCTCATTGACCCGATTCCAGTTGATTACGTTTGCCCACGCCTCAACGTAAGCCGGGCGAAGATTTTGGTATTTCAGATAGTATGCGTGTTCCCAAACATCGACTCCAAGAAGCGGGGTATGTCCCTGCATAATCGGGCTGTCCTGATTTGCTGTGGAGTAGATTTCCAACCCACTGTCGCCGAGTACGAGCCATGCCCAACCGGAACCGAAGCGTGTGGTTGCGGCAGTAACAAATTGTTCTTTTGCCGCCTCAAGTGATCCGAAGGTAGAGGTGATCGCAGCTGCGATTTCTCCGCCGGGCTCACCACCGTTAGGACTCATGATCGACCAGAAAAGCGAATGGTTGGCGTGTCCGCCGCCGTTGTTGATGACAGCTTGGCGTTTGTCTTCCGGGACCTGATCGAGATTGCTGAGTAGTTCATGAACATCCATGTCGGCAACAGCAAGTCCCTCTAAGGCAGCGTTGAGATTCGTAACATAACCTTGATGGTGTTTGCCGTGATGGATTTCCATCGTTTGTGTATCAATATGGGGCTCCAAAGCATCGTGGGCATAAGGGAGCGCTGGTAATGTATGTGCCATTTTTAAAAATAGCCTCCTAATTTATTTTTTCACTTGCGCTTGCGAGTCTGCGCGCCAAAGGGCGTGCAAGCAGTGTACTTTAAAAATCAAAAAGAGTATAACAGATTTGGTAGAAGTGTGCAAGTTTTTTCTGAAAGGTTTTTTAATGATACCTTGCGGATCGGTGAGATGGGTTAGAAGTTTTATGTGCCTTTCCGTAGAGTTGGAGAAACACCCAAGCAAAACCCCTCCACTCCGTTACGGGCTTACTGTTTTCGTTTGAATAGTGGAAACGAAAAGTGGAATGTTAGTCATCCGACTGAGGTGTTTCAGAGATTGACCCGACACGGCAGACACGCTTATAACTACAGTAATTACAGGGGGCTGTCTTATTTTTTGGGGTGATTGGCGTATCGCCTTCTTCTTCAGAATCTACAAATGTCTCAACGCGTGTGATGAGGGGAAAGGTCCCGTTAGACATACCATCAACGTACTGCTGGACGTAACCACTGACGCGGGCGATCACGTTATCAAAGGTTTCGTCGGACAACATTTGCTGCGTTTTTCGTTTCAGAACGTATGTTTGATTTCTACCAGATTCCCTTCCAATTCCGAGTCCAATTCTGCAATCGTTCAATCTGACTTTGTTATACATACCTGCCATCGGTTCGTATCTGGTCCCGAGCAGTTGCCTCGCAATTTCAAGATAGATTGGTAGTTGGAGTGCTCGTCCTTCAAGAATATCCTTTATTCCGAAGGTTGAGCTTCCGGTCTTATAGTCAATAACATTAAAAACGTCGCTGGCTACATCAATGCGATCAATCTTTGCATTGAGGCGGACGTTACTGATGCGGATAGGTTCAGGATCACTGAGGACTGAATCGGTCACCCCCTGTCTACGACCAACGCTGACTTCAAAATAGCGTGGGGTAGTGGTTACATTGTATTTCTGCTCTGCTTCAAGCCACTGGTTTAACGTAACTCTTAATAGTGTTTTATCTACTTCCCGAAACAGATCTTCCGAGGCTACATTACCTATCATTTCATCTATAACATCAGATAACTGCTGTTTTGCTGCTTCAAAATTCGCTTCATCACACTGACTAATAGCGGGTTGTTCTCGACGATTTTCATAGAACTTAAAGAGAATCTCATGAACCAACACACCTTTTTCAAGACTGGATAACCCTTCAGTCTCCTCCTCATCTTTAGCATCAAGTCCTAAAATTTTAGATATAAAATACTGGAATGGACATTTGGCGTAGGTTTCCAAGTCTGTAACGGAATAAGTGTATTCTTGGTGACTTTTCAAACCTTCTTGGCTTTTAGCGGAAAGCTTCCCTTCCGTTAACATTCCTTCATAAGCCAAATGACGATGTGTCTTTTCGCGGCTTTTTTCAACCTCAACGATATGGCTTATTAGCGGACGCATCTCTGAAATTTCAGCAGGGAATACCTCGTTGGAGGGAGTAGGTTTTGTCCATATATAATCACCGTACCTGCTGAGGAAACCAGAGATACTACCCCGCGAGGGTGTTCTGATGTTCATTGATACCACGTTGGCAACTTTATTTAATTCCGCGAGGAACGGAGATGGAATCAAATCTGCTTCACGTTCACGTTTCGGGACAAGCAGATAGAGCCGTTTGCGAAAAGACTTAAGGACTCGATAGAACATGAACCGATTATCGTGCAGTTGCTCTTCTTCATCGCGATACGGAATTTCAGGGAGTAGTGGATCTGGTTGATAAGTGGCTGGAAACTTTCCCTCTACAAAGTCACCTAAAAAGACGACATCAAACTCCAGACTTCTGAGTTCGCCAAGTTGAACGATTCTGACAACTTCCGCTTTTGTCGCTGCTCTGTTTTGATAGTTTGTATGCTTTGCAATGTGACGTAGTTTCTTAATATAATCATCAAGGGAACATGATTCAACCCCATCCAATTTTAAAACGCTACAGAGTTCTTTAACAATCCTCTTGAATTGGCGATACGCCTCGATCTCACCTTCGATAATCTCGCTGTTTTCTCCGAGCATAGGATTTAGAATGTGCTGGATGACTCCACCCTTTTTGAGTATGTCATCAACATATTTCTGAAACGCGTCAGGGTGAAACATACGTGTATGCGACGCAGGATCGACTGCAGAGAAATAGGCACCGTCTAACGGGAACGGGACTTGGCGGGATGAAAGACGAGAAAAAATTGCTTTGACAACCTCTGATTTTGTCAGCGGGACAGTTTCTACGAGCGAATACGGAATGTCGTAAGTAGGAAAAATTTCGGCGATGCGCTGTTGATATTGACCTATGTTATAATAGGCAATACAGATGTCACTCAGTTTGCAGTGACCTTTCGAGACATGCTTTTGGATCAGATGCGCAATTTGCTCAACCTCCTCGGACCGGTCGCCTGGCTTCAATACCTTAATCCAAGGTTTCTTATCAGAATTGCGTCCTGAAGTTACATCCCGCGCATCCGCACGGAACAGATTGTTGGCGAAATGTTGATGTAGGTCGGATGTGCGTTCATAGTCGGCATCAATGTTTACACCTGCCGCTTTAAATTGTCTAACGAGGTCAGTAATATTTCTGTAAAGGTCTTCATTTCCTTCAACATAGTCGGTACGGAACCACATCTCGATATTAGGTGTCTGGGCAGTGCTTGTCAGAATTTTGATGTCGGCGTTGGAAAGTACAGTGAACCCTTCAACAATAACGAGGTCAGTCTGACGGAATGCATTTTTCACGAAATCGGGATCGAAATTGTTAGCAAGGTGCAGATGTTTACCTTGCTCATCTATCCAGCGATCTGCAAGTTTCGCCTCATAATTTTCATAAATGTGAACGAGGTCAACCTTAGTTGGATTATCCGCCACAATGTTTCGCGCAGTCTCACCACGTTCTCTAAGTTGGTTAATTGTATCTACAACGAGGGAGAGTGTACTATCGGGAACGGAAATGTGTTGGCTGGGTCGAAAGGTTTCATAACGGTAGGCACTGCTATCGTCCGACTGGGGGTCCGCGATTTCATGCAACCAAAGGTTTTGGACTCCTTGGGAAATGTGTGATTTTGCTGGGCGCACTTGGTCATATAGCCTTTGAATGAAACTTCCGAGTGTATAGACCCGTAGATTGGTAACTGCGCGGTTCGGATGATAACCGACCAATTCGCGCTGACGCTTCAGACGCGCAGAATCGGTCGGTACAATGATAACGAAGGTGTTTGCGTCGTCGTTCTGAATGCGGGTTCTAAGAATATTTTCAATATCCTGCATTTGTTTCGCATCGGGGTGTTTTGCTTGGGTGTTCTCCAAAAACCCCCTCCATTGTGATTTCTACCTTACCTGTGTGCCGAGGGGCATTTCTGTTTCAAGGGTTGCCAAAACTACGGAATCTCCGCTCCCCGCGAGAATCATACCGTGTGATTCGACGCCACGGATTGTTGCGGGTTCTAAATTCGCGACGACTATTACTTGTTTACCCACCAGTGCATCGGGTTTATAGTGTTCAGCAATTCCAGCGACCAATTGTCGTTTTTCAGTACCGAGGTCTACCCGCAGCTTGAGAAGTCGGTCAGCCCCTTCAATCGGTTCAGCACTGAGGATACGCGCCACCCGCAGATCCAATTTTTGGAAGTCGGCAAAGGGGACAAGGCTTGATGTTTCCTTTCCCTTCTTCTGCTTGGGTTGCGTTGCTTCTTTGGGTTGCGGTTGTTTCTGTTTCTTGACTTCGACACGCGGGAAAATGGGTTCCCCTCTGCTGACTGTCAGTCCTATAGGTAAACGTCCCCATTCTGCGACGGTATCAAATTCCGCTAAACCGATCTGCTTCTGAATCTTCTCAGCCGTGTCCGGGATGAACGGTGAGATCAGGACAGAAATGAACCGCAGTGCCTCTAAACTATTGTAGAGGATCGTGCCCATTCTCGGTTTGGT
The DNA here is from genome assembly GCA_965232545.1 of Candidatus Poribacteria bacterium. GTDB lineage: Bacteria > Poribacteria > WGA-4E > WGA-4E > WGA-3G > WGA-3G. Next base: position 2,144,316 of record OZ246979.1, on the reverse strand, counting down.
CTCAGGAGACCTCGCAAGCGTCCAGACTTGCGTTTGTTGGACGTACCGATTGATACGTCTGACGAATTCCCAGATGGTTTCCAATGCCGCGTCAAAGGCAAACGCTTTTATGTGTGCGTCTAATGTATCTACCGTTGTCTGCGTCATCGCTATGATTTCGTCGTCAAATTCACCCGGTGTTGTCGGTTCCGGAATCCCTTCAAAGTTCTTGTTGACTAAACCGAGAACTCTATTGAGTAGGTTACCGAGATCATTCGCGAGATCAGCGTTGTAGCGGGCGTGCAAACGGGCGGGACGGTAATCGCCGTCGTTTCCGAAGCTAAATTCACGCAGGAGATAATAACGGAACGCATCCAATCCATAGGTTTCGATGTCCGTGTCCAGATCAACGAAAATACCGCGCGTTTTACTCAACGCTTCGCCATCTTTTGTCAAAAAACCGTGTGCGATAATCTGCTTCGGAAGTGGCAAGTCTACAGCCATCAACATTGCGGGCCAGATTAGCGCGTGGAAGCGGGTGATGTCCTTCCCCATCATGTGGACATCCGCGGGCCAAAAGGTGCGATACTGCTCACTCTCGGTTTCATAACCGAGTGCTGTCATATAATTCATCAACGCCTCGATCCAGACGTAGACGATATGCTCAGGATCGAACGGCAAAGAAATTCCCCACGAGACGGAGGAACGAGAGATGCTTATATCTTCCAATCCAGAGTTGAGGACACTCAGGAGTTCATTGCGCCGCGCTGCGGGGTAGACAAAGTCTGGATTCTCGCGGAAATGCGCGAGTAAACGATCTTGATACTTGGAGAGTCGAAAGAAATAGTTCTCTTCTTCGAGCCATTCTAAGGGCAATTTATGAATCGGGCAGATCTTTTCGTCTGTCAATTCTTTTTCAGGAAAAAACCGTTCGCAGGGGAGGCAATAGTATCCTTCATAAGTCCCTTTGTAGATGTCCCCACTATCGTAGAGGGCGGTGAGGAATTTCTCCGCGCCGCGCTTGTGCATATCGCTTGTCGTGCGCATGAAGATGTCGTGCGAGATATTCAACAGTTTCCAAAATTTAATAAATGTAGGTGCTATTTTATCGCAATAATCTTGCGGGGTAAGCCCTGCCTTTTCAGCGGCTTTATGTATCTTTGCGCCGTGCTCATCAACACCGGTCAAAAAGAATACCTCATCGCCTTTGAGTCGGTGATAGCGCGCCAATGTATCTGCGACAATGGTACTATAACCGTGTCCCGCATGCGGTTCATCGTTGACGTAGTAGATGGGTGTGGTGATATAAAATGCGCTCATTGTGTTTCCTTTTAAGACTCTAATTTAAATTGTGTTGATAATTTGTTAAAATTATATCATGAGAAAGCCTGTCTGTCAATCTGTCTTTCTCCATTATCAAACTTCGGTGTCAAAACCCCCTTGCTTTAGCTGGGGGATATAGACACCGCCCTCTTGGAAAGGACCAAAACGTTCATTTTTTTCTTGGCGTTTCGTCCGAAATTATGGTATAATACTCTCAGAGTGTAAGGTTGCTATAGAGGGTTGTTACGCACCTCTAAGGTTAGATTCCTATAGTGTAAAGCTCTAATGTCTAAGATCCTAAAAGTCGTAGCTTACAGTCGTTAGTAGGGAAAGACGGGTCATGCTGAATCCCTTTTGAAATATACGACTCAAAACTTTTCGTAAGGACACTTCGGTGTCGCAGTCAGGATAGTGTCTGTTGCAGGAGGCTACAGAAGTCTTGCATATTGTAAGCAGTGGTCGTTGATCGCACAAAACTTCTGAGGACTTTCTTCAGAAGCACCCATGCTTTAGCAGGGTGTTCTATCACGAGATTCTGTTCCGATTTCTATGTCTATAAGTAGGTCGTTCTGGCAGGTGGAAAAAAAGGTAAAGTCGTAGTTTAGGTGAAGTTAATTGTGGGATAGGGGTGCGGTTGGCAACCACACCCGCATAGATTGGGTTTGTGGGTACTATCTGTCGATCTCAAGTTCTCTACGTTCCACAGTTCGTGAGACTGTTTTATAAAGGATTATCTGTCCATCACGAATTGTGTGAATCGCAACGCTTTTAATAGGGTGGCGATCTGCATCGTAGCCCGCGATAGCCGCCGCGCCTTGATAATCCGTAATATTGGCTAAGGCATCCCGAACCGCATCAGGTTCTAAGGTTCCTGCATTTTCCATTGCGATAGCCAATACCGACATGGCATCGTAGCCCCAAGCCGCAGGACCATCTGGAGGCATCATGAACATTGCTGTGTAAGCCTCAACAAACGGTGCTGCCTCCGCGGATTCCGCGCTGAAATCTCTGACAAAATAAGAACCTTCCAACGGCGTGTTATCATCTAAGGTGCCGAGAAGTTTCTCTGATTCATCCCACCCGTCGCCGCCGATAAAGATAGATTCAATGCCCATCTCTCTGGCTTGCGCCATCACCAACGGAACCTCTGGGTTAAAACCGGAGATAAACAGGGCATCTGGGGCTGCGGCTTTAATGTTCATCAACTGCGCCTCAAAAGTCCGATCACCGCGTTGATAGATTTCGCTACCGACAATCTCTCCGCCGAATTTCAATAAATTTTCTTCAAAGGCATCGGCGACATTCTCCGAGTAGACATCATCGGTTTGCAATAAAATCGCCGCAGTTTTCACATCAAGTTCATCTTCCTTTGTCACGAATTCTGCCATTGTTGCTGCTTGTGCTGACGACGGTGCAACAATAAGGAAAACAAACTCACCTCCAACAGTCGTTACATTCTGACCGGACGAAGCAGGAATCATGGGACGGCGTAATTGAGTAACAACGGGACCAACCTGCTCAGAATTGGTTGAGAAAAGGGGACCCAGCAGGGCAACAACACCTTCCTGCTCGATCAATTCCCGTGCGAACCTGATACTTTCTGTGGCATCCGGTAAGTCGCGTGTGCCCTGATTATCCCTAATGAGAAACTCAACCGGCATTTCAAGCACACCGCCACTATCGTTGATTTGGGACTTGGCAAGTTCAGCACCTTTCGTGAAACTGACGGCGATGCCTGAGGGTTGAATCACACCGATTTTAACCGTCTGGACAGTCTCAGGAGTTGAAGTCGCAGGACTTACTACTTGCCTCGCTTCATCACAACCTGAAAGATAGGCAACCAATATTGAAATTAAGATTATGAGAGTCAGCGTAAAAGATTTCAAGTTCATCATTGGTCCTCCGATTTAGTCTTAATATTGAAAAATCACTTCAAATCCCATCCATTGATGAGAGTCTATCAGTACTGCTAAATACTTGTCAAGGATTGAAAAATTAACTCAAAGTTATCTAATTGTTGGCGAACTGACGTGTAGTGGATTACACCATACAGACTTGTTACTCTAAGACGTTTTGAGTAATTTTAAGCACATTACCTCTAAAGCCAAGGTAGCGTTTGTGTTTGTGTTTTCAAGGAGAGATTTGGTGTCAAAGACGGTTTGGATGGCTTGCTGTATGCGTAGGCGGGAGTAATAGGGAACAATCGATCGGAGTTCTTCAATGGAGTAAATGTGCGTTATTAATTCGTTGGGCGCGCCTTGTTGTAAAAAGAGGAGGTCTCGATACCATGTGACTAACTCGCCTAAAGTGTCGGGGTTATTTTTAAAGTCTTCGGCAAGTCTGAAAGTGGCTAATCGATCCGTTTCTCTCAGGATTTCCGGTACTTTCTCTGCGAGTGAATCACCTTTTTCAAGTTGCGTAAGTGCTGTGCCGACTGAACCGCCTGATGCAATTGCGAGTGCTGTTGCTTGCTCTGGTGCCACTGAGTACCTCTCTACTAAAATTGCGGCTAATTCCTGCGTCGGCATCGGATGAAACTGGAGAATTTGGCATCGGGAACGCGTCGTGGGGAGCAGTGCTTGGGCGTTTGACGTGAGTAAAATTAAAACGGATGCCGCGGGAGGTTCCTCCAGCGTCTTAAGTAAGCAGTTCTCGGCTTCTATATTCATCCGGTCTACATCCGTCAAAATGTAAATTTTCCGACTCGCTTCAAGGGGTTCATAGATGACCTGTCTTTGCAACGCTCGAATCTGTCCTATTTTCAGGAGACTGCCTTCAGGTCGAATGAACTGTAGGTCAGGATGGTTTCCCGAATCTACCTTTCGACAGGCAAGACATGTTCCACAAACTATCGGAGGTTGTGCCTCTTGTTGACAAATGATTAATTGTGCAAAGTAGCGAGCGACCGTTTCCTTTCCGACGCCTGCTGCTCCGACGAAAAGATATGCTCCAGCAATACGTCCCGATGCGACGGTGCGCTGGAGTTGCTCAATAATCTGTTGATGTCCAATGATTGAGTTCTGCACTTTTCCTCCAAGACGAGAGAAACCATTGTGACTTAGAGATCGCTCCTACACACTGACAGGCAGACACCTTTAATTTCAGCGATATTAACAATCGCAATTCGTAGACCTCACCTACCATGTATAGTCTTCGTATTCGGCTAAGACCTCGGCGTGAATAGCATCTGGCGACTGTGTAGCGTCTATCACTTTGATGCGATGTGGGTTCGCCTTCGCGACGGATAGGTATCCCTCGCGAACCTTTCGGTGAGATGCCAACGATTCTTTGTCCAGACGGTCGCGAACTATCTCTGCGTGTTGTTGGCGTGCTGTCCCGATCTCTGGAGGTAGGTCGAGGATAAAGGTGATATCAGGGGTTAAGCCGCCAGTCGCAGTGTGATTTAATTGGTGAATAAACGAAAGGTCAATACCGCCGCGATAGCCTTGATACGCCACAGAGGCATCAATAAACCTATCACAGATGACTGTCCGGTTTGCGCCTAACGCCGGGCGTATCAGTTCGTCTACGTGTTGTGTGCGTGCGGCGGCAATGAGAAGCAATTCTGTCATGGGGGTTATGTTGTCTGATGCCAGAAAGATGTCGCGTATCCGTTCAGAAATGGGTGTGCCGCCAGGTTCACGGGTGAGTACAACGTCCGGTCCCAGGGCAGCTGCCAAACGTTCTGATTGCGTCGACTTACCTGCTCCTTCTATGCCTTCAAATGTAATAAAAATTCCGCGTTTTAATTTTTCCTTGCGGAGAAATGACGAGAGTTTCATGTTTGAGGTGCCTTTCTTAAATCCGCCTTCCACTTCGTTACAGGCTACGATTAAACAAGAATCTGCACATTTTTAATTTTTCCTTGCGGAGAAACGACGTTAAAGAAAAAGCACCCACATTGGGCTTTCCCCAACTGTATAGTTGCCAATCGGTGCCAACTCACCACTTTCCCGATTGATGCGGTAGGTAGCGAGTTTTCCTGATCCCTGTCCACCAACAAAGAGAAGGGTGCCGGTTGCGTCAATGTTGAAAACGCGCGGTGTAGGTTCAGTTAACTGATGCCCGATAGCACTGAGTTTCCCGCTCTCTTCGTCGATTGCGAATGCTGCGATGCTGTCATGCCCTCGATTGGAAACATAAAGAAATGTCCCCTGTGGATCGATGTGAATCTGAGCACAGGTATTATCCGCATCGAAATTTGCGGGGAGTGTAGACAGATCTTCCTGTAAATCCACCAAGATTCCTGGGTGTTCTCCTCCTTCTTGAAGCGTGTATGCGGAGACACTCGATCCTTGTTCATTTGAGGCATAGAGGATCGGTTTGTTTGGATGAAAACAGAAATGCCGGGGTCCAATCGGAGCACCCGGATTGAGATTCCCAACGGGGTTTTGTGTGAGGACCCCTGTTTCCTCATCGAATTGAAACTGATAGATAGCGTTTCGAGGCACAGTATGCGGTACAAAGGCAAATCGGTTTGAAGCGTCCGTTTCGATGCAGTGTGCGTGTATATCGGTCTCAACGGTCTGAAGCGGCTCACCTTGGACGGTTTTATCGTCGCCGATAGTATGCACAGTAACCTTGCCAGCACCGTAATAGGCGGAAAGCAAAAAACTCCCGGTTTTGTCGGTTGCAATATAACACGTATCTGCGTCCAACTGGACTGTCCGCAAAAGTGAAAGGTGTTTGGTCTTTTCGTCAATGCGGAAACTTGCAATTTCCCGACTGGATCGCAGTCCAGCATAGAGATAGTTACCACACGGTGAGAGTGCTAACGGACCGGGGGAACCGCTGACTCCGATGTTTTCCTGAAGTTCAATGCCACCGCTGGTGACATCCAGTGTGTAAACGGCGATTCTGTTTTCCCCTGCTATGGAGAGATAGACATGCGTTTGCATATTTTTAATGTTCCTTGCGGAGAAACGAAGTGTGTCTAAACTATCAACTGCGTTTCTCAAGGGTCGCCTGCGTGTTTTTGCAATGTAATACAAGGAATGGATTTAGTCTATTCCCAGACTAAATCCGGTGTTTCTGCGTATTGTTGCAGGCTTGCGGTTGTGTTTACGCGAAAACCTGCTGCGCGTAAGCGTAGCGCAGTCAAGTGCCCATAAATTAAAAACTGAAAATGCCAGCGGCACCCATGCCGCCGCCGACACACATCGTTACCATACCGTATCGGTGATTTTGCCGTCGCATTTCGTTAATCAAACTTACCGTGAGTTTGGTACCTGTGCAACCGAGTGGATGCCCCAAGGCGACTGCGCCACCATTAACGTTCACCTTTTCAGGGGGCAATTGCGCCTCTTGAATTACGGCGAGGGCTTGCACGGCGAATGCTTCATTCAACTCTATGACATCTATATCGGCTAACGTTAACCCGGCAGTCGCGAGTGCCTTCGGAATCGCAGGCACCGGTCCGATTCCCATGATTTCGGGCGAAACGCCTGCTGTTGCGTAACTCACGAAACGGACTAAAGGATCGTAACCTTCTGCGGTCGCTCGCGCCTCGGACATGAGGACAACAGCAGCACCACCATCGCTCATTTGAGAAGCGTTGCCGGCAGTTACAGTGCCATCTACATGAAAGACAGGTTTGAGGGATTCCAGTGCTTCTGGTGATGTATCTCGGCGGGGTCCCTCGTCCGTATCAAACACGGAACAGGTTGTTTCGGACGTATTTCCCAAATCAAAGTGTGTTTCTTCTATTGTCAGTGGCACTATTTCTTCTTTAAATCTACCCGCATCGATTGCTGCGATCGCCTTGTGATGGCTCTGGTATGCATAAGTGTCTTGGGCGCCTCGAGATATATCATACTTTCGCGCCAAGTTCTCAGCGGTCAAGCCCATACTGAGGTAAGCATCAGGGGCGTGTTCTATGAGCGTAGGGTTCGGCGAGAGGTTGACCCCAAACGGTACTTGACTCATACTCTCCACACCACCAGCAATAACTACTTCCGCACGCCCGGATAAGATCTGTTCCGCACCCATCGCTATCGTCTCTAAACCAGAGGCACAGAATCGATTGATTGTCAGAGCGGGAACAGAAACAGGAAACCCAGCGCGTAAACTGGCGATACGGGCGACGTTGTAACCCTGTGGTCCTTCATGTGTGGCACATCCAATGATAACATCGTCTACGGCATCCAGATCAAGGCGTGGAAGCTTCTCAACCGCTCCGCGGAGGGCAGTCGCAGCGAGTTCATCTGGACGGGTGTTTTTGAGTGTTCCTCTCCCCGCTCTGCCTACGGCTGTTCGTGCCGCAGATACGATAACCACGTCTGGGGTCGTTGCCATTACTTTTTACCTCTCTGGAGCGTCGCCTCTATCCTTGCGTGGGTTTCCTCCTTTCCACAAAGACTGAGGAATACTTCATGCTCCAAGTCGAGTAGATATTGTTCGGTGACGAATTGGGGGGTTGAAAGCGCGCCACCGCAGAGGACGAATGCTAATTTATTCGCAAGATACTGTGTATAGTCGTCGATAGCCCCCGCTTGCCGAAGGAGATGTGTTTGTAGGTCGAGCCGAGCAATTCCCTCCTCACCGAGTACTAATATCTGCGGCGGTTCCAGTGGACGATAATCTGCTTTGTGCAGTGAGAGCACAAGTTCTTTGGCATCCTCAAAATGCCTCTCTTGATCTAATGAAATGACATCGGTGCGTCGAAGATAACCGAGTTCCACTGCATCCGTCGCGTTCTGTGAAACCTTCGATTCACGAAGCGTATCAAAAGCCTTATTCACATAGGGAAATAGGGTCTGAATCGGTGCAGTCGGAGACTGTCCTTCGAGACATCGAACTGCCATCTCTTTCGTGCCACCACCACCCGGAATTAGCCCCACGCGGAGTTCAACGAGACCGACGGAACTCTCAGTAAAAGCTTGTACCGCATCAGCACCGAATGCGAGTTCACATCCACCGCCAAGTGCCATACCTGCTGTTGCCGCGACGACCGGCTTTGATACCGTCCGAAGCCGTGTGCAAACGGCTTGTAGTTTTCGGAGTGTTGTTGAAATTGCGTCCCAATTTTTGCTTTTGGCACGCTCCAACAGGAGAATAAGGTTGAGTCCCACCGAAAAATTCTTCGCTTCTGTGGCGACAATCATACCTGTCCAATTGGTTTCTATCTCATCCAACGCCGCATCAAACATCTCCAACATTCCGTCCCCTATGATGTTCAATTTACTGTGCAGTTCAAGCCGGGCGATGCCATCACCGATGTCTATCAGGCTGGCATCCGCATTGGAAATAATGGGTTTAGCGTCTAAGGTTTTTGACATCTTACAATTCCTTTTGTGAAACGCTCAAACTGTTTGGTAATTAGGCGTTATGCGTCGAAATGATAGACAATTTCGTCGAACCGATCTGCTGCGAAGGTGAATAGAAAGACAAGGTTCTCCGTGCCGGTACAACGAAGCGAGTGCTTTGCATTAGAGGGTATAAAGACTGACGCACCAGGGCCGAGCGATGCCGCGCTATCGTCTATCGTTACATGCCCGCTGCCACTGATGACATAATACGTTTCCTCGGGTTCGTGGTGATGGAGTGCGAGTAGGGCACCTGGTGTCATCTCCGCTATTCCGGTAGTGAGGCTGCTACTGGGTCCGCGTTCACCCGATATGAGGATTTTCCAACGTAATGGACCTTCAGCGGCAACACCTGGACCGTCCCAGCCTTCCCAGTCAAGTTCCGCTTGGTTGAGGATAATGGGTTTTCGTGTATCCATGAAGGGTATTCTAACAAATCAGAGGAGATTTTACAACATTTTTTCGGACTCAATGGACACGGAGCCGAATCTTAGAAAAAGAAAAGGGACAAGTACAGAGACCTGCCCCTACAGATAGAAAAAGATGGTATTTATCCTGTCACAGCACCTTCAGAAGCAGAAGAAACTGAATTGGCATACTTTGACATGACGCCGCGAACGTAGCGCGGTTTAGGTGGATTCCACTGCTCAAAACGTGCTTGAATTTCAGCGTCGGAAAGCTCGACATCGAGTCGTCGTTCTTTAGCATCAATCACGATTTCGTCTCCTTCTTGAAGGATAGCAATAGGACCGCCGTTTGCGGCTTCAGGGGCGACGTGACAGATCATGAAACCGTGTGTCGCACCAGAGAATCTACCATCGGTTAAAAGGGCGACATCTTCACTCAAGCCTGCCCCTACGATGGCGGCTGTTACGCCTAACATTTCACGCATACCGGGACCACCGGTCGGTCCTTCATAACGGATAACGACAACATCCCCGGGTTGGATCTGTCCGCCTTTGATGGCGGCAAAGGTATCCTCTTCACGTTCAAAAATACGGGCGGGACCCCGATGGAGCGTTTTATCCTGACCTGCTAATTTAATAACACACCCATCTGGTGCAAGGTTACCCCTTAAGATGGCAAAGCCACCAGTCGGTTTGAGTGGCACATCGACGGGTCTGACGACTTGCTGTCCCGCAGTTTCGGTGGCAGCGTTTGCCTCTTCACCGATGGATTTTCCTGTGACAGTGAGTTCATCGGTGTGGAGCAAACCTGCTTCTGCCAAGCGTTTTGCCAAGAACGGTATGCCACCCGCCTCATAAAGATCGGTCGCAACGAACTGTCCACCGGGTTTCAGATCTGCCAATACCGGGGTTCTTTGACTAATGCTGTGAAAATCCTCAAGCGTCAACGGAATCTGTGCCTCGTACGCGATGGCGAGTAGATGGAGAACACCGTTAGTAGAACCGCCGGTTGCCGCGACAGAAGTGATCGCATTCTCAAGGGACTTGCGAGTGATAATTTGACTCGGTCTCCGATCAGCCTCGAGCATGTCCATAACGATTTGTCCGGCTCTGTATGCTTCTTGATCTTTGTCGCCTACGACTGCCGGGACACTCCCACTTCCCATTGGAGCAATGCCCAACATTTCAACGGCTGTTGCCATAGTATTGGCAGTAAATTGGCCACCACACGCCCCGGGACCTGGACACCCCTTACTAATCAAATCATCAAGTTCTTCGACGGTGATTGTGCCTTCCGCATGTTGCCCGACTGCTTCAAATACGTCTTGGATGGTGACATCTCGCCCTTGAAATTTGCCCGGCATGATCGATCCGCCGTAGAGAGTGAGCGATGGAATATCTAACCGGGCAAGTGCCATGACAGTGCCCGGGACCGTCTTATCGCATCCACAGAGGGCAACGACAGCATCAAACATGTTACCGATGGAAACTAACTCGATCGAGTCTGCAATGATTTCCCGACTGATGAGCGAAGTTTTCATACCCTCGGTGCCCATAGTGATACCGTCGGAGATACTGACGGTATTGAATTCAAGAGGTGTTCCACCTGCCTCGCGGATACCCTCTTTGACCTTAGCAGCAAGTCGTCTCAAGTGAAAGTTACAAGGACCTATTTCGATCCAAGTATTGGCAACCCCGATAATCGGTTTGTCAAGATCTTCAGGTGATAATCCACCATCGCCGAACATGAGCATAGTGCGTGCGGCGGCGCGGTCGGGTCCATCGGTAATCGCATAACTTCGGGGTTTCAACTTATTGGACATTTCTTGTGTTCTCCTACAAAATAGTAGACAAGCAGAAGGCAGAGGCATGGGAAATCGGTTTCCCTACAACCCCGCAATTGAGAAATCGCAACTACATCGTAAATTCGTAGACGAGGTTTCCGTCTGGGGCATCTTTGAGTCGTAAAATGATGATCCCTGCTTCCTGTTGATAAGCCTCCTGATACATTGTTTTGATAGGTGTAAGATCGAAGTGGTGATCCTCAGTCAACCACGCCCTACACAGGTCGCCGTTTGCGTTGTGGGCGAGAGTAGCGCGCAGTTGTACTGGAAATGATTCAAGAAACACATTTGAGGCAACAAGGGTGAATTGATGCACTTCACACCCACCACCATAGGATACGTTGACCTTCAGTGTATCGTCTGTTATTGTGGCAGCGTTTAGGATATATCTATCGACTCTAAACTTCCCGATTCCATCCGCAATAACTACGGTTTCTGCGTCTGGTTTTTCATCTGGTTCTGTGTCAACAGTCGTAGTAGATAAGGTGGCATTATCGGAATTTGCAATAATCTTGTTTAAGTCCCTCTCGCATCCTATTGTAAAAAGGATGAGAAAACTCAGGGTGAATCCGACAATGTTTTTCAATAATCGCATATTGTGAATACCCAGCGAAAATCGCGAACATGGTTCGCTCCTAAATGAACCAATGCGTTGACTATTCGCCTATATACCCAACCAATCGTTAAGCAGACCGCCGTACTTCGCGATGAGACCTGCAAACACGACGGACACCATCGACATCAACTTAATTAAAATGTTAAGCGAGGGACCGGAGGTGTCTTTGAAGGGATCTCCGACGGTATCACCGACAATGGTGGCTTTGTGCTCGTCGGAACCTTTGGCACCGTATTCATCCTTATGTTTACCCTCTTCAATAAATTTCTTGGCGTTGTCCCAGGCACCACCGGCATTTGCCATCATAATCGCGAGGACAAACCCAGTTGCCAATCCACCGGCGAGCAATCCTAACACACCGCCGACGTCAAAGACTAAACCGACAGCGACAGGCACAATGATGGCGATGAGTGATGGGAAGATCATTTCTCGCTGTGCACCCACTGTTGAGATTTCGACGCATCGTGCGTAATCCGGTTTCTCTTCGCCCTTCATAATGCCAGGTTTCTCTCGGAATTGGCGACGGACTTCCTCGACCATAGCACCGGCAGCGCGCCCCACGGCTTTCATCGTCAACGCACAGAAATAGAACGCCATCACCGCACCGATGAACAATCCGATGAGGACTTGCGGGTTCATCAGGGTAACGTCGTAGTAATCCATAAATTGACTGACCGAAACCTTGAGTGTATCAACACTACCCTCGCCGGGTATGACGAGTGTGTCCTTATGTGCTAAATGGACTAATCCGTATCGAATTTCTTCCAAATAGGCAGCCAAGAGCGCGAGTGCTGTCAGTGCTGCCGATCCAATGGCAAATCCCTTACCGGTTGCGGCTGTTGTGTTACCGAGGGCATCTAACTGATCGGTCCGTTCTCGAACACTTTTATCAAGTTTTGCCATTTCGGCGTTTCCGCCAGCGTTGTCTGCAATCGGTCCGTATGCATCTGTGGCGAGGGTGATGCCAAGCGTCGCCAACATACCGACAGCGGCAATACCGACCCCGTATAGTCCCATCAACGGTTCGGTTGCGCCCCCGGGGAGGTAGTAACTAACGGCAACTGCAGCGACAATGGTTATGACCGGAATTGCCGTTGATTCCATACCGACAGCAATACCTTCAATAATGACTGTTGCGGGTCCGGTCTGTGCCTGCTTCGCAATGGCACGCGTCGGTGCGTAATCGTGAGAAGTAAAGACCTCAGTGACCTTTCCAATAATCAAACCTGCTACAAGTCCAGCGATAATTGCTCCCCAAATCTGCCACATGTTAGGGAGTCCCAAATAAATCAAGACCGGGAGTGAGACAACCGCGATACCTACAGCACTTCCGTTGATGCCGAAGTTCAAGGAACCCATCAACTGTTTCATCGTCGCGCCCTCTTTCGTGCGCACCATATAGATACCTAAAATGGAAAGAATCACGCCGATGCCAGCAATAATCATGGGGGCTGAGAGATACTTAAGCTGGAGGGCAAGGTTATCGTGGTCTCTGGCAGCAACTGCAGCAACGCCGAGGGCAGCTGTTGCTAAGATTGAGCCTGCATAGGATTCGTAGAGATCGGCTCCCATGCCTGCGACATCGCCAACGTTATCGCCGACGTTATCCGCGATGGCTGCGGGGTTACGCGGATCATCCTCTGAAAGTCCAACTTCAACTTTCCCAACCAGATCCGCCCCAACGTCCGCGGCTTTTGTATAGATGCCACCGCCGACACGAGCGAAGAGTGCCTGAGTCGAAGCACCCATGCCGAAACTGAGCATAATCACGGTAATTTGCGGCAGAGGGTTCTCGCCTAAGAATCCGGGAAGTATTTTCGGGAAGAGATAATAGAGAATGAGGAACCATCCGGTTATGTCGAGGAGCGCGAAGCCAACGACTATCAATCCCATAACTGCCCCGGCGCGGAAAGAGACTTTTAAACCGGCGTTGAGTCCTTGCATCGCGGCACTTGTCGTGCGTGCGGAGGCGTTAGTAGCGGTTTTCATGCCGAGGAAACCGCAGAGTCCTGAGAAAAAACCACCCGTGAGAAAAGCAAATGGAATGACTTTATTTTGCGCATCGAGAACGAAAGCCATGAAAATAAAGATAACGCAGAGGACAACAAAAACGATGCCTACAACTTTGTACTGTTGTCTGAGATATGCCATCGCGCCTTCACGGACGGATTGCGCGATCTCGCGCATGGTTTCGTTTCCTTCATCCTGCTTCATCACAGTGCGGTAAAAGTGATAGGCAAATCCCAAAGCGATGAGTGAGCCAATTGGGGCAATCCACCACACCGGGGGTACAGACGGCGGGGAACCTGTTTCGGCAAAAGCCATGGTGGCTAAATTCAGAACGGGCAAGGATATCAGAAATGTCTTCCAATTTAGCCACCGTTTCTTGTAAGTGATATCACGCATTAAAAAACCTCTCTTTTCTACTTTTAATTATACCTTGCGGGTACCTTTCGGGGTTTGTGTTTTGACGTTTTTCGTGTTCGAGTCGCCTGCCCGTTGTTGCAGGCTGGCGATCTTTCGCTCAGAAAATGGAATTCCAGTGTTATCTTTCGCTGAAAAATTCGATTCAAATATTTCAAGTGCCTGACCGACAAGGTAGAGCGAACCTGTAACGCAGATTAAATCTGTCGGCGATGCTTCGGATACCGCCTTCGCGATTGCTTTTTCCGGGGTTGAACACGTGGTAATTTTATCACAGATACTCTCCCATGCACGCTGTATTTCCTTAGCAGGTGTCACTCGCGGGTTATTGAGAACTTGTGTAGTAATCACGGAATTCGCTGTCTGTGAAATAACACTACCAATTGCTGTGAGATTTTTATCTCTCATTAAACTAACGATAAAAGTCACTTGGCTGTAACGAAAGCTCTGATGGAGTGTGCGGCAGAGTGCCTCCATTGAGGCAGGAGAATGCGCACCATCAAGGACAACAATTGGCGAAGACTTAATGCGTTGGATCCGTCCCTGCCATTGCACGTTCTTAAGTCCGGCATAAACGCTGGTTTTCGGAACTATGTATCCCTTCTGCTTCAGGCATTCAATCGCTGCAACAGCAGTTGTCGCGTTTATAAACTGATGGTGTCCAAGGAGCGGCAGAGTGAGTTGCGGATAACGCTCCGAATCCGTTTCCATGTCAAACTGCTGTGTTATAGGCATACCATCGGCATTTCGGACGAGACGCGGGTTTGGGGTACAGGAATCTCGCACTACCAAATCTTTAGATTCAATAATAGATGCTTCGCGCTCGCTTGCCACCTTCTCAAATACCGTTCGCGCATCTGAGTGTTGGGGCGCGAGTGCCAACGGACATCCCCATTTAATGATTTCTGCTTTCTCGCTTGCTATTTCGGTATATGTCTCCCCTAATATCGCGGTATGCTCTAAACCGATCGGTGTAATAACAGTTGCAACAGGCGTAACGACATTCGTTGCATCGAGTCTCCCGCCTAAACCGACTTCAATAACAGCAAAGTCTGTTCCTTTGTCGGCAAAATAGAAAAACGCAAGTGCTGTGTATATTTCAAAAAATGAAACACGTCCGAACTCAGAAGCGGAAACGGTCTCAATTGCAGGCTTGAGTTTCTCAATATAGAAAGTAACGTCTGATTTTGAGATTAACTCGCCATCAATACGGCACCGTTCTCGCGGTGTAATGAGGTGCGGAGATGTAAACAAACCTGTTTTATAGCCTGCATGCGTAAGCACCGACGCTACGAGTGCGGCGGTAGAGCCTTTCCCTTTACTTCCCGCGATATGGACAACTTGTAGTTTATCGTGTGGATTACCGAGCAACTCCAACAAGAGGGAAATCCTGTCTAAATTATAGAGCCGTGCCTGTCGTGAAAAATCAGGACTCCTTTCATAGTCGATAAACCCTTCAATATAGGCGAGTGCCGCTTTGTAGTCCATAGTTGGCAGTTTTCAGTTCGCCTCGCAGTGAGAGTTGTCAGTTAGGGGGCGTTTTGGAACAACTTTCTCCAACTTGGTGGACTCCAGAAAGGGATCCATCGTTACAGATCCGCGTCTTAACTGAAAACTGATGACCGATGACCGATAACTATTGTAGGTATTCATAAATTGGGAATTGTGCGCAGAGTTCCTTGACTTTCCCACGAATTTGCCGTTTGATAGAGGCTTTCTGCCTATTTTCAAGCGTTTCCGCGATGAAATCAGCGACGAGGACCATCTCATCCTCTTTCATCCCGCGTGTCGTAATCATCGGTGTCCCAAGACGTAGCCCACTTGTTGTTCTCGGTTTCCTTTTGTCGAAAGGAATGGTGTTTTTATTTACAATAATTCCGGCATCTTCCAAATGATCGGCGGCTTGCCGTCCACTGAGTTTCTCATACTTGGAAGTGAGGTCTATTAGCATGAGATGATTGTCGGTGCCTCCGCTCACCAACCGGAAACCGTTTTCAATTAACCGGGCAGCGAGTGCCTTAGCATTTTTAACGATCTGCGCCTGATAGGTCTTAAAATCGAGTGTGCTGGCTTCTTTGAAGGCTACGGCTCTGGCAGCGATTGTATGTAAAAAAGGACCGCCTTGTAAGCCCGGAAACACAGCGCGATCGATCTTGTCCGCGTATTCAGCTTTACACATAATCATGGCACCGCGAGGACCACGTAAAGTCTTGTGTGTCGTTGTGGTAATTACGTCGCTGTAAGGAACAGGATCCGGATGTGCACCGCCAGCAATAAGTCCGGCAATATGAGCCATATCCGCGAGCAAGTACGCCCCTACGGAATCAGCGACATGCCGCCATGCTGCGAAGTCAAACTGCCGGGGATAGGCTGTCGCACCGACAACGATGAGTTTGGGACGGTGCTGCACAGCGAGACGTGCGATCTCCTCCATGTCGATTCGTTCGGTTTCGGCATCTACCCCGTACATGGCGATATTGTAATAGTTTCCCGAGAAATTGACACCAGCACCATGTGTGAGATGCCCCCCTTGACTGAGAGACATACCGAGAATCGTGTCACCGGGTTCGAGCAGGGCATGATAGACTGCCATGTTCGCTTGGGAACCAGCATGTGGTTGAACATTGATGTGCTCGGCACCGAAGAGTGCCTTTGCGCGTTCAATCGCGAGCGATTCAACTTCGTCCATAAACTGGCATCCGTTATAGTAACGCTCGCCGGGGTAGCCCTCAGCGTATTTATTGGCGAGGATACTGCTCTGGATTTCCATAACAGCACGACTTGCGTAGTTCTCGGATGGGATCAGCATGAGAGAATCTTGCTGGCGTTTCAGGTCTTTGGCGGTGATTTCAACGATCTGTGGGTCGACTTCACCTAATTTGGAAGCAATACTCGGATTGCGAGACTCTGACGTGTTCATTTTTCTTCACCGCTTGAAATTAAAATGGTGTTATATTGTAGAAGTTAAATTTTAACACAAATTTGCCGTAAATTCAAATTTTTCGTAATTTTTGCGGAGTTTGGAAAAACAGATTCCTTGCAGTTTTCAGGCATCGACTCCTCATTAGAAACTCGCTGTAATTTTGTTCCACGAAAATCTATAAAAAATTGAAGGACGGACGCTCCATCCCTTTGTGTTTTGTTGCAAACCGATGGGGTTTTCTTCAAAGAATACAAAGTTTCCAAATACTTCGTCAGAACCGCTTATAGTAAAGTATACGGTTAACAAGACACCAGCGGGGTATAGATCTCGCCAGTAAGAGAATCATCAGGTAGATTTCGTTTGCGCACTCTTTGATAATATGCTAATCTAATAGATAATAAAACGTCCCAGTGGTTTTCCGATAGCCTCAATCCTTGATCTAAGGTCTAAATGAAAGGATCAATGTGTATCTCTGGAATAGACTTTTCTATAGTAAATTTTCGCTTGTGAACTGTGCCAAAAAGTTTATAGTCCTACTTGCACTTTTCCTTGTGTGGGGATGCGATTCCCAACAAAAAAAGCAGACGCAGCAACCAACAACACAGCATCCAGCGACTCCTGAAGCAATAGAACCTGTCCCGCCCCCTCGTGCTGAAGATTGGCATATGTTCATGCACAATCTTGGCTTTTCTGGGATTAGCCCCGACAAAAGCATTACACCGCCATTGGAACTGCTGTGGAAATTCAAAACCGGTGGACCGATCCACGCTTCACCAGTGATTGCGAATGGCATTTTGTATATCGGATCGACCGATGGCAAGTTATATGCACTGGATGCGAAGCAGTGGGGTATCAAGTGGGTTTTTGATGCGGGGGATGCTATCCGCTACTCTGCGACGGTCTTGGGAAATAAGGTCTACTTTAGCGCGAGGAACAACAAAGTTTACGCGTTAGACGCGAAAACGGGTGAAAAACTATGGGAATTCAAATCGAAAAGTTGGATGGACGCGCCGCCAATCGTTTTGGACAATAGGGTTTACATCGGTGCGTTTCCTTCAAAAATCTATCTGCTGGACGCGACTACAGGGGTCCTTGAAGCAATGCGTGAGCGAACCATTCGTATTCAAGGTATCGAATACGGGTGTGCTAATGCGGTGTTTCGTCCTATCTCTCCAGAACACAATGCGGATTTGTGGAGGGATCACACAAATGGTAGTGAGAGTTATCCTGTGACGGCGAATGGTATCGTCTATATCGGTGCCCGCGATGGACAGCTCCACGCATTTGATGTAGCATCCCAGACTGAAACTTGGACATATCAGCTCGGAGGGTTTGTGGGTGCTGCCCCTGCAATCTCCGATGGCTTTCTCTATGCCGCTTCTGGTGATGGTTATGTTTACGCCTTTACAAATGCAAGCGAGGTTAGAAATCTCGCCAGCGGGAATTCCGCGACAGATAATGGACGGCAAGGGACTGTGGTACATGACGCGGCACCGGTCTATACAAGAAAGGATGGGGGGACAACCACCACCGCTGAAGGAACATCTGTGTTGTTACAACTCAACGATGGAGTGCGTTTGCCAATTGTGCGAGTTTCGGACGGGTGGTATGAAGTTGAGCTCCCGCACGGTGTACGAGGATGGATGAACGAGTTCGCCTTCGGTGAGTTCAAAGAGATAGACGGTATTATGTTCAATACGACTTTCTGTCGCAAGGAAGATCACTCGATTATGGAGCCGTATAGGGTGCAATTGATTGAGGGAGCTGAGTTTCCGCGCTGGAGCCCGGATGGAGAGTTCATCGCATTTTTGAGAAGAGAAGATTTGAGTGGCAGATATTGGCGTGCGAATGAGTTGTGGATTATGGATCGGAAGGCGGAACGGGCACGTAAGTTCTACACCGGAGACTTTTACAATCCGTATGTCTCTTGGTCGCTTGATAGCAGGCTTGTCGCATTTGAAGTTGACGAAAATGGTGAACGCTTTATTTGCACAGTCGATTGGAAATTCGGACGGATCAAACAGTTAGCTCATGGGGATGGACCTGCCTTTTCACCGACATCTAACCGTTTGGTGTTCAGGAGACGCGAAAAGGGAATGGATGTCGTCTATCGAATCAATAGCGATGGTAGTGGTTTGGGTGCTATTGCCCGCGTACCAATTGAACGCCTACAGCGTACCTACACCTATCTGTCAGCACCCTCTTGGGCACTCGATGGCACTCGTGTTGCCTTTGGTGTAAACAATTCAAAATATATTGGCATCCGTATTCAAGATATAGAAGGGAGACGGATAAAAGAAATCCTGACGCAGCATCAACAGGTCCATCATCTGAACTGGTCGGAGGATGGAACCCAATTGGCTTATGTCTTGTCCGGTAGCAACCGCCCGGGGCAACTGATTGATAAGCAACTGCACTTATCGGAGACAGGGGCCACTTTGACGCAGAGTCAGATTTTGAAACACACATCACCCGCGTGGTCGCCAACAGGTAAACAGTTAGCGTATATGGAACGTGAGGACTGTGTGGGCATCCGCTGGAAAGTCTGGATTTATGACCTTGAGAGCGGCAAAAAATTCCCTATCGCCCGTACGCCAATGAAATTGACATCTGTTGTCTGGATGCCTGACGGTAAACATCTCTGCTTATGGCAAACATCAAATTACTTGCGCGACAACGCATATAAACCCGCCCTGACGAAGGGATGGATTGTACCTATTGACATTCCTTAGAATGCCGCCTCAAATAAATTCACCATATCCTCTTCCGTGCACACCCTCGGATTGAATTTGTGACAGTGGTCGAGCATCGCATCCGCGCCGAGTTTTGGAATCTTTTCCCGCTCCAAACCAGCATCTCCAAGACCTGTAGGTATATTCAACTCCGTGTTATATGCCCTGATTTTATCAATCGCGGCATGCCCTGCTTCGTCGATATCCATATTACTTGTATCTATACCTAAGGCGCGTGCGATTTCTGCGTATTTTTCGCTCGCATGAGAAAAGTTGAATTCCATGACGGGTGGAAGGAGAATCGCGTTTGCTACGCCATGGGATATGGGTGCGTCTGTAGAGAGTTGATGTGCCAGAGAATGCACCGCACCGAGTCCCTTCTGGAACGAAAATGCTGCCATGCAGGATCCGAAAAGCATTTCGCCACGTGCGGTTACATCTTCACCGTTGTGATAAGCCTGTTGGATATTCGCACTCAACATTCTGAGTGCCTGCAATGCAACACCCTCAGCAATAGGGTGGTACTTCGTCGCCACATACGCCTCAATACCGTGTGTGATGGCATCCATACCTGTCGCAGCTGTAAGAGCAGGTGGCATACCAAGGGTTATTCCAGGATCAAGAAGTGCAATGTTCGACATGTTGAAGGGTGTAACGATTGCCCGTTTCCGCCATCGATCGGTTGTCTGGAAAGATGTATCTGTAATGATTGAGCCTTGTGACACCTCACTACCGGTGCCAGCGGTAGTCGGTACACATATTAGTGGTGGCATATCGCCTCGGATTCGGTCAATCCCGCCAACATCAGAATAGTAGGGTTCCAATGGGGACTCGTGGGTCGTCAAGAGACGGATGGCTTTGGCGGCATCCATCACACTTCCACCGCCAACAGCGATGACGACGTCACATCCCTCGGCTTTGTAGGCTTCTACACCGTGTGTTACACTGAGGTCCGTGGGATTCGGTTCGATATCCGAGTACGTAGCATAAGACAAACTGCTTGCCGCCAAGGCATCTGTCGCTCTCGCAAGGAGACCCGCATTGATAACACCAGCATCGCTCACCAAGAACGGTTTTTTGCAGTCAAACGCCTTGACGTGTTCGCCTAAGTTTTGGATTGCTCCGTCGCCAAATTCGATTTGCGGAGGTAAAAAATAGTTTAGCATCTGTTGTCAGTTCCTATAATTTATCTTGTATTGCCTCAACCAAAGCATCTAAGTTCGTATGCCTGAAGAATTCGGATAAGCGTTTCTGCCTGAGTTCCTTCGGCAACAATACGAACCCCGGAAAACGCTCCTCTGTAAGTGTAAGGACCTTTCTGTATGCCCGACTCGTCGCGTATCCGACTGCAAGCACATAGTTGTGTCCATATTTTTCCAAGTAGTTGACCAGACGCGTCGCGCATTGTTCAATCTGGGCTTTGTTTTTAGGGGAAAGCTGAAAATCGTAACGTACAACAGCGTCCTCTGTCTCAAATTCCTCAGGAACGGGACCATAGAGTCCAGAAAGTGTTATTTTGTGGATACGCGCCTGTCTTTCCCCGAAGGCAATTTGAAGTCTGTTTGCGACGATCGTATGCGTACGTGATAGTGAGTAAGGTTTCTTTCCAGCACATGGGATCATAAGGAGAATTTCTTTTCCATCAGGCACTATATAATCACAAGGAACCCGAAAATCATCCGGAGTATATGCCAGTGAGACCATTTGAGACTCTCTATCTCCTTGGGCAGTTTGGGTTTTGTTCTCTGTATCCCCGAAGAGTTCCAACTGATTCAAGCTCTGCTGCGTGTGCTTCGCTTTCGTAGGTGTAGGCGTCTGAATTAACGTGCGAGCCAATCGAACTGCGAGGGTCCTATCGTTTTCAGAGAGCCACGCTGTCGCACGCCGTAACCCTCGGAAGTTCTGGTATTTAGCAAGGTGTCGGACTAAACCTTCAAGGGCATCGTCTGCCGCGATTGCGGTACGCATTTCATCAAGAATATCCGCTTCCGTTTGGAAATTATGAAGCCCAATAGCGGCATAGTACTCGCTCTTAAACTTGCCTGTGGAGGTGGCTCTATAACTCTGTTTATCCATGAACGCCTGCTGAATTTCCTGAAGCGGATAGGCCTTGCAGATGTAACAGCCACAGTCTGTTTCATCCATCTCCATGATTCTGAGTTTCTTTTGAGTATGCGGTTGTGAATATGTGAGACTCCGAGATGTGTGAATATACCCAGAACTGTCAAACGTGTCAACACCGATATAAGCGAGGAGTGGCGTAAGCACACCTGAAACACCGAAAGCGTGAATAGGGGTCGTATCTCGTCGGTTATCTGGGATTGCTTGGACGACCCCGTTAACCAGTTCCATCACTTCTGAATCGTCTTTACCACGTAAAGGCACAAGTGATCCCACAGCCAACCCGAATGAGGGTAATATGCCACTCATTTGCGCAAAGAGTTGACTCACATAGTCCGAGATGTCCTCTCCAGATTGACCATGACAGCAGGTATAAAGATAAGGCACCGTCCGGATTTCGCTTGTATGTGTTGTCAAGCGTTCTGCCACTCGGACTGCGTTTGTGAGACTCTGTTTCATCCGCTCTTCAGCTTCTGGACGTGCTAAGTTGGGCGGGAGCGGGTAATCCAAAGAGGCGACTATATCACCCTCAAAGCCTAATTGGAGATCGAGGATATCGTCCGCCTCTGTTTCCTTGTGAATCCCAAATTCTTTCAGATCCATACCGGTGTTGTAGAGGAGTTTAAAGCCACCGGAATCTAAGAAGAAGGTACCGTCATATACACCATTCTGTTCACGATAATGCTCGCGCATTGACTTTCCACACCAATTTTCAAGATATCGTCCGGTGAGTGGGAAATCGAGAAAATGTAAAATCTGAGACAGCATAGGTGTCTGTCGCTGCATCAGAATCTTTAGAATATATTTCCAGACACCACCGCCACGTGCGCTCGTACCCGTCAGGAAGTTAATCACAGGATATAGCACTGGTGTTTCAAGTGTTCTATTGTTAGTACTCAGCCTGAGTTCACCTATCCGCCCGTGTGGTGTTGAGGTAACTGTATGGTAGGTAGGGATGGGGGCTTCGGTTTGGGAGTGCTTTGTCATGCTTTTATGTAACTTTCAAGTTCTTAAAATTCGCTATAAAGAACCCAAAACTATCTCAATTAGGACTTACGCAATTCCGTGATAGGTGCGGTTTCCTAACCACATCGATGCCATGGTAAGTGGCGGAATCCGGTGGTTTTGCATAAGTCCTGTCAATAAAGTGAACGCGAGGTATTAAAACCTCGCGCTCTAATTCCTAACAGTGTTTGAAAACTACTTCACGGATTTAAGATGTCCCCAAGTCGTCGCAAGTTTGCTCTTCGCATCGACCGGTAACGAGGGACCATCAGGTCCGTAAACGACGACATCATCATACTTAGCAACCGTGCTCCATGTGGCTAAGCCTATTCTCCCAACACCACCCTCAGTGTCATCGTCAACGGTTGCGACTTCTTCATCGTTGAGAATGACCGTGTAACTATCAGAGGTATTGACAATCTTGATGTTATACCAATCCTTATCTTTAATGGTGTGCGCACTATTGGCACCGGCTTTGCCGCCCCAAGATTCAACTTGTGAGCGTGAGTTTCCCCATCCGCCGAGATTCCACCAGTATTCCAACGAGGGTTTGAGTTTCTCCATACGTGGCGGATGATCCTCAAGTGCTTGTCCGCGCGCTTGCATCAAGCCTTGGCATCGGAACATAATCAGGAACCCCTCGGCACCACTGGTTTTGCTCCCTCGGACCTCAAAGGTGTACTCATTCCAGTCGTCTTCCCAGAATTCATCAGCGACGACACTCATGCAATTGGGCGTATTTTGGAGTTGATGGTATTCATCGTCCTTGAGTTCCCATTCTCCAAAGAGGGCGACCCATTTCTCCGCAGATACTTTTGGATCGTCGAAATTATCCTCAAAATAGGTCTGCGACATCGCAAGTGCGGCAATGCCGAGCGTAATTATGCAAATAGCAATGAACAAGTTACGGTTGTTCATAATAGTATTCTCCTTTTGGTTGTATTTCATGTAGCATAGGCTGTTAGCCTGTGCTTCTCTTACATTTCATGTAGCATAGGCTGTTAGCCTGTGCATATATAACCCGTTAGTTTGTGATTTTCCCATTCTATCTACTTGCAACCCAGATATTACCCAACGTCTGCAATAAAATAATCAGAATCGACTCGCTTGATTTCATAAGTTTTCACTGTAGAAACACCAACATTGTGGTCAATCATCAACTGAGCAAGTCTTTTTCCATCAATCAGAATAATTTTGAAACCTGCAGCATCATAGTCTTTGGCAGCTTTGGTAAAATCGGACGTTGTAATGAAAATACCTTTATTAGCACTTTTACCTGCTAATGCTCCCGCAAAACCCGCAATTTCAGGTGCCCCCACGTTGTTTTGCCACCGTTTCGCTTGAACGTAAACGACATCAAGACCGAGTCTATCTTGGTTAATGACACCGTCAATTCCACCATCACCACTACGCCCCACGGCTTCCGCATCTTCTCTTGAACCACCATACCCCATTTTAACAAGAAGATCAATGACAAGGTTTTCAAAAAAAGCAGGTGAATTTGCTTTAATTTGCTGTAGTAAGTCTTCAGCTACTTTTTCTCTAATCTGCTGATAAATCTCTTCGATATCTCCATCAGGTGGTGGTATATCACCAGAGAGGACATAAGGTTTCCCTCTTCCTCTTGGTTGTTTCAATTGTCCCTCCTTTAAGAGTCTTTCAAATTCAGGCCCAACTACTTCATAATGAAAAAGGCCAAGATATCGCTCACCCCTCTTTGTCTGTGCCTTTTTTTCTTCACCAGATAACCCAAATTTCCCTGCCAGTTTTTCCGTTGCCTCTTTTATGGTGATTCCGTGGGTTGGATAATCCAGTTTAAGAATTTCCTGTTTGACCGCTTCAGAAGTTGGTAGTTCTATTTCATATTTTTCTCCTGTGGTTGGATCTACTGCCATTCTTTTTTCCCTTTTCATAAGATTCCCTCTTCCCTACTAAAGTTTGGACGATTCAGAGGCACAGGCTAACAGCCTATGCTACAATGCCTTTTATCGAACTCGTCTGCTCTTCACTGCTGTTGGTATTCGCTTTCAAGGTAGACACTTTCATCTTCCTCATCAAATACCAGCGTGATTGGATCGACAGGCTCGCCTTCAATGAGGTCCAATTGCCAGTCGGCTATAGCGTTGCTACACAAATATTCTGTTTCGTTCTCGTGGATTTCTATAATTCTAAAGCTAACGATTGGATCAACATAACCGTAGCGATGCAATGCACGTGCAATCGCACACTCAAAGGGTTCTTCAGGGTCGCATAACGCGATATCTTGCGGTTCAACCTTTATTCTACCTAATTTGATTTCCATTTCAATTCTCCTCCCTGAAAAAAACAGTTTCTACTATAAGCTGCACACCCTAACAGGCTATGTGACAATAGCACAGGCTAACAGCCTATGCTACAACAGATTATGTGACAATAGCACAGGCTAACAGCCTATGCTACATCGACAATAACTCCATTGCCATTTTTCCCACGTATCAACTAAACCCGCTTTTACGGGATTATTGAGAACATAAGTAATAATCCGTTGCCATTCGCTTGCATCCCGAACAATATGATCGTAGCTTTCCGGATGCCAGAATGCACCACTCCGTCCTAATAGACGATTGGCTTTGCGGGCTGTATACCCTTTGAGCGACTGCATAATAGAGGAAAGTGGATTATAGCACAAATTCTGCGTTTGTGGTATATTTTCCGCCGAATTAACAACGTCTGTTCTGGAAGATCGCATTGTGAGCGGTGTAAATACAACATGGACATGATTTGACATGATGCAATAGGCATCTAAACAATACACTTTTCCATCTCGGTAATGCAGACTTTCTGCTATTTCTTTAGCAATCCGATCATCTTTGAGCCATACAGGTCCACTTTCCGTGTTGTCTAAGGTTTTTTCAAATTTTCGGAACCATTGTCGTTTCCATTCCAAGTGTTTATTCTTTTTCTCACAATGTTTGTGTTGCGTTGACGCGGTCCCGGAGTCATTTTGTAAACTGAGAAGCCTTGATTTTTCTCTGTCAAATTGTAATTTTTCCGTTTTCCATTGCGCTAATACATGCTGTGGTATAGATCCTGCAAGCTGGAATGTCACAAAGAGAGTTGCCCCCGGGGTCTGTATATGAGGCAAGTTACGACGGTAAAACGATTTAAGCTCATCTTGACTCATCTTACATGTATCCCTTGTAGCATAGGTTATCAGCTTGTGCGTTCTTTTGTAGCATAGGCTGTTAACCTGTGCAAACTAATGGTTAAGCGAGAACTCGACTGAATTGAGTAAGACCCAATAGAGGTCTTCGTAAGCAAGGTCTTTATCGGAATAAAGACTCCGCTCTAAATAACGTTGAAAATAGGTTTTTTCTTTAGACGTTGGTAACCGAGATAAGACATTAAGATAGATATACTCCATCCGTTCAATCGGTTCGCGCCATTTTCCTAATACGTAATTGACAAAACTCCCGTATTCTTCATGACTCGCACTATCATTCACCATATTCCCATTAATCATCATGAGTGCTTGCGGTATAGTTCCGTTGAAGGCCTCGATCTCTTCCATCTCGCCATTATCGAGTAGAAAGATAAACTTTTTGAGGTGTTCGCGTTTCATCCGCTCGAGTTGACGCAGCATATTCTTCCTGCTTTGGCTCCGCCGCTGATGAAGACCTTTCATCCTAACCTCTTGAAGTCTTTCAAAACCGGTGGCTTGTAGTAGAGAATAGAAGAACTGTTCGGCACTTAAGGGTTTCAGGTATGCATGGGAGTAATAGAGTTGGTCATCTTTGTTACTCTCATTCGCTTGGGATGTGCGTTGATATGTCGCTGAATTCAGGATTGTTCGCATCAAGTGTTGTAAGTCGGAACCGTGAAGAACGAAATCATCCGCAAGCCACTTTAACAGTTCAGGATTGGTAGGTTGGTTTTCTTTTCCAAACCCGTCAACCGGTTCGACAAAAGCACGCCCCATAAAGTGCTTCCAGATACGATTCACGATTGCTTGACTAAAATAGGGGTTTGATTTATCAGTCATCCACTGTGCGAGTGCTTCCCGCTTTTCAAGGAGTGAGCCTTTAAATTCTCTCCCATCTAAAAAGCGCGGATGGACTGACGTTCCAAGGCTTTCCACCCAAATAGTCTCTTCTGGTTTGTCAGTAATAAGAAAATTCCTGATTTTCATCTTATTACCTACCATATCTATACCATTGATCTCTTCCTTTCGCTTACTCTTAATGCCGGTAAAGAAAGCAGCAATACCGTAATAATCCGCTTGGGTCCACATTTCCGTTTTATGATCGTGGCACTCGGCACACTGCACAGGAAGACCTAAAAACAAACGCGAGGTATGCGAGGTGAGAGAGGTCGGCGAGTGCCTGTAACGCAGGATATAGTTTACTGCACCATTGTTCCGTAACTCGCCATTAGCCGTGATGAGTTCTTGCACAAACTGGTTATAGGGTATATTGTTTGTTAGTGCCTCTCGGACCCAAAGCGTTAAGCCAACGCGGTGACTGTCTCTATCCCCGCGCCTACCGATTAACCAGTTCACCCATAACTCTGTCCAATAGTCAAAGTAAGCATTACTGATCAGCAACTGCTCAATCTTTCTTGTACGTTTGTTTGAAGAACCGTCCTTGAGAAAATCCAAAACCTCATCGGGAGTTGGGATCTTCCCGGTCAAATCGAGATGAACTCGGCGCAGAAACTCGGCATCTTCCGACATCTTTGAAGGCTGAATACCTTCCCTTTTAAGCACTGCATTGATATATCGATCGAGGTGTTTTGTACTTGATGAAACCTGCCGGGTCGGGGCGACCGTAGTCTTGGTGCAACTAAGCATCAAGCAGGTAAAAACGAATAGAGAAAGTGAGAATATACCAAAAGAGGTTTTCACGATAAACCAATCCCCGAACCTCAGGTTTGATTAGGTTCAACTATTAGACTTACAACGCACATCTACAGGAGGTTAATGCGTCTAACGCCTCAATAATTTAAGTTTAACCTATGTATCCAGAAGACATCAAGGAAATCTGCAGAACCGTACAATAGCGATTCCGAGATCGTTCCTACATAAAAATCGCTGAAAAGCGGATACTAAGTCCACCGAACACCCGTTGGAATAATGTCTACATCTTCACCATGGCGCATCGCTTCAGCGGCATCGAGGATACTCGCTAAATCGTGTTGTGGTTCAAAGTCCAATAGCGTTTTGATTTTGCTTAAGTCAAACTCGAAATAGAGGGATTGCGGGAGTTTCACATCAACAAAATCCCTCTGGTAACGTTCACATAGGTATGGAATTACTTCTTCATGTTTGAAGATACCGTTTCCACCGAGCGTGAATTCTTCACCAACAGCGGCATCCTTTTCGATCCCTAAAACCAATCCTTGTACAATATCGCGTACATCGGTGAAATGTTCCTTGTAGGGGCGTCCGTCAGGATTACGTTTGAGTATGAATTTCTCCTGCCCGTCCCAGAGGCGTTTGACGGCATCTGCAGTCTCTAACTCAGCAGGATCATCGCCTGTATAATTCTTGTACCGATTGTAGATATTGCTAAAGACGAATTGCCTCGGTAAACCATCTTCGTTGAGGTATTCGCTCGGTTCAATGACGGTTGTGAAACGGAAGACTGTCGAAGGTACACCATATTGGTGATGATACGTCATGCATAATTCCTCGCCAATCCATTTGGTAAGGAAATAGGGCATATGGTGATATTTGGCAACGTTGTCTTCGGTGATAAGTTCATTGAAATATCTACCTTTTTCAGTGAGTTCCCAATAAATCGCTTCGGTGCATGCATAGACAAGGCGGTGAATATTCGGATTGAACTCACGGATGCACTCTAAAATATTGAGCGTTCCCATCCCGTTGATTGCCAAGTACTGACGATTATCAAAAGGACCACCGAAAGCGGCGGCGATATGATAGATGGCATCTACACCGTCAACGGCTTTTTTGACATCCTCGTATTCTCGGAGGTCGCCAAGAACGGTCTCTACACGTTCAGTATCGTCCCATCTTCCGATACGATTGACATCCCCTGGGTAGACAAAACTGCGGATATCGTGTCCTTTTTCCAGTAATTTTTTGACAAGGTTGGACCCGATACGGCCTGTGCCGCCCGTGACCAAAATTTTCACGACTTTTTCTCCTAAAGGTCAGTATGGAATAAAAGAGTAATACATTGAAAGGAAGTGCATTACTCTTTTTAGGCATCTTTGACGAATTGTAAGCGACTTGGGTCGCTCGCAATTTAACAAAGAGGGTCTATTGCAAGCGTTTTATTTCTGCCCATTTCGTTGCTAATTTATCTCTCGGTTCTACATCATAAGCGGTGCTGATGAGTTCTATATTATCTATCGCCCACCACCAATCATTCTGAGCATCGATAACACCGAAACTAATAGTCATCTCAGCGGCACCGGCAGGGTTATCGATCGGGATTTCTAACGTTTCGTTTATCTGTTCCCCATCGTTTATTTTGTCTTCTTTGAGTTTAAGGGTAGGAATGGTAACAAGGGTATGCGCGCCTGCATCAATACCGACACTCTTGAAAAATAGGATCTGTTCTTCCTTACCGCCGTCGAAACTCACTGTTATCTCACCGTTTTGGGTGTCTTCGGGGCGCCAACTCGAATCCAATGTTAAGACGAGCGATTTCGCGGCTGCGCCCTTGATTTTAATGGGTGGGGTAATTAAGTGTCCATTCCAACGACTTTGCGCGTCAGGATCGCCATTTCCCTCCCAATCGTCCCATTCATCAGGGTCAGAAACGGCTCCTTTACCGATGCCCTTGCCGTCATTATGTACCCCTGTGAATTCACTCCGCCGCTGGTCTTCCGCTGTTCGTGTCCACCACTCAAGATCGACAATTGCCCAAGTTCTCCACTCCGGCATCCCGAGGTCTTTAGGATTTTCGTTTGTAATTTCCCAACCTTCAGGAGGTGTGCCTGACCAAACGTCTTTATCTTTAATCTGCTCCATTATACTTGCTTCGAGTTTCACGTCCTCAAAATCTTCCTCAAGAAGGACAACATCACGGCTCCAAATTTGTGGTGCTATAAGACAAAGGGTTATCATAAGAACCACGTGTGTAATAATTCTCGTAATACTGCTATTCACAATTATGCTCCAAGGGTTTTAACCCAATAATGATATTGTGACAGTATATTTTGGTAGCCCACCACAAATATCGCTAACACGCAAACATCTCTGTCCTGTAATTTAAACCTCGCTTTGTAAAAAAAACAATTCCTCTAAAAAGTGACCGCATACCCATCGGTTCTCGGATCTGAACCACCGATAAGCGCGCCCGATTCAGGATGAACCATGATCGCCTGAGCACTTCCCGGACCACCCCAATCACCAGAAATTTGGAGTTCATGTCCCCTTTCTCCTAATCCATCCTTGGTATCCGAGGAGAACCGGTTTTCTAACTGTAGGTCGTTGGAACAAGTGTGTGGGATGGTAGATTCCATTGGATTCTGCAAGCTCCGCCAGCGCGGGGCAGAGACCGCTTCCTGCGGGGTCATTCCGAAGTCAAGCATGTGGGTAACGAGTTGAAGATTCGTTTGGACCTGTGTATCTGCTCCGGGGGTGCCACATGTTAAGACGGGTTGACCGTCCTTTGTTACAATGACAGGGTTCATGGTATGACGGACGCGTTTGCCCGGCATCAGGCAGTTGGGATGTCCTTCTTCCAAATGCCAATAGGTCATGCGATTGTTCAAGAGGATACCTGTATCACCTGCTATGAGGCTGGAACCGAACCCTGACTGGATACTCTGCAGTATGCAAACGAGATTTCCTGCTTGATCCGCAGCGCAAAAACAGGTTGTATCTTCGTGTGCCTCTGGACCGCCTGCTGGCACATCAAAAGCCGCCTTATCTAAATCTATCCGTTCCGCTTGTTCAGCGGCGTAGGATTTAGATAACATCCCTTCTATCGGGACATCCACCCACTCTGGATCCGCCATATATTTTTCACGATCAGCAAAGGCGAGTTTTTTCGCCTCGACCATCAGATGTACACTTTCGGCAGTATTGCACCCTAAGGCTTGCAAGTCGAAGAGTTCAACCATGTTTAATTCTTGAAGTAAGATATGCCCGCTTGAGTTGGGAGGCATCTCATAAACCTCGTATCCACGGTAGTTGACGTGTATAGGCTCAGCCCAGTGCGCATGGTAGTTCGCGAGATCCTCAGCTGTCAAGAGTCCATCGTAGGCACGGCTGAATTCACCGATGGCTTTAGCGATTTCGCCTTTGTATAAGACATCTCTGCCGTGTTTAGCAATTTTTCGGAGGGTGGTGCCGAGGTTTGGATTCGCAAGGAGTTGGCCCGCGGGGATCGGCTCTCCATCGTTTGTAAAGATAGCGCGCGAATCGGGTTCGGCGGCAAAGCGAGCGTTCTCGCCTTTAAGCCCACCCGCAAGTCTGTGGCTCACCGGAAACCCTTCTTCACAGAGCGAAATTGCCGGTGCGAAAACGTCCTCTAATTTGAGGGCACCGTAGCGTTCATGTGCGAGGAGCCATGCGTCAACGATTCCTGGCACTGAGACACTTCGCATCCCTTTCATTGGGATTCCACCGTCTTTGAGGTAGGTTTCTCGGGTAGCGGCACGCGGTGCGGGACCAGTTCCATTCACCGCCTCGACTTTCCCGGTGTCCGCCCAATAGATAAGAATAAAACCGTCGCCACCGACCCCAGAGCCAGCAGGTTCAACCATGCCAAGAGCCACAGCGGTTGCGATCGCTGCATCAACAGCGTTGCCACCCGCCATCATTGTCTGAATACCAGCCTGCGACGCGAGGACGTGTCCGGATGTAACCATTCCGTTCCGACCCATCACAGAGGGACGAAACGCTGAAGCCGTAATACCGTGTGGAGATTGCATTTTTAATTTTTCCTTTTTTAAATTTTCCTTGCGGTTCGGTCAGGTCGGTTTGATGGATAAAGTGCCTTTCCGTATATCTAAAAAAAGGGAAACGCCCTATCAAAAACCCCAAGCAAAACCCCCTCCATTTCATTACGGGCTATGAGCTCTTTAAAACGTGAGGAAGACAAAATCTTAAATTTTCCTTGCGGTTCGTTCAGATTTCCACTAAGCAAGCATCTTCTTGGCGAACGCTTCAACATCAACTTTTTCGTGCGTTCGAGCAGATTCGTTGCATGCTTCCATGAGTAGCCATGTACCAAGCGTTGTATCCTGCATCCAGTCTCGATCCGTTCCGTTGGCAATTGCCTGTGCAAACGCATCAAACTGGAGTCGGTCGTCTTCTATAAGACCGGCGTGCAAATCTTGGAGGGATACATCTTCAATGGTTTTGCCGAGTCGGAAGAGTTGCAGGTGTCCCGCATCTCGCCTCAGATCTCCATCCTCACCGTGGAAAGTCCAGTGCCCACTCCATCCGAACGGGCCTGTATGCGCGGCACGTGTTCCTGCATAAGAGAAGGGTGCCCCGTTTGCATACTCCATAAGAGCGTTGCCACCAGCGGTTCCCCACGCTTCAATCTGTCCCAGTTCTGGATCTCGCCGATTATGGACATGCGCGGTAACGTACTTCGGCAGTCCCTTCGCAGCGACAAGCTGATCGAGTTGGTGACTCGTGCCAGCGTGGAAAAAAAGTCCATCAACGTAGGCATCAGGTTGTCGAGAATCTGGACCTGTATATAAGTTTTGGCGAATCCAGAATCGACATTCCCCTGCTAACATCTCACCGATGCCACCCTCTTCTCGGAGCCATTCCCGCATTTTCGCAGCGGCAGGGTTCCATCGTTTATTCTGCCCTTGGACGAGCATCAAACCGGGATTCGCTTTATGTGCGCGTATAATGTCGTGGAATTCTGTCTGTGTCGTTGCGATGGGTTTGACACAGAGGGTATGCATGCCGAGGTTCAGGCTTTCAACAATTAATTTGGCGTGGACGGTCGTTGAGGCATAGATAAGACATGCCTGCGCGTCGTGTTTCTCTTTTGCCTCGGCGATTGTCGTGTAGATGCGATCGGAAAGGTCGTCAGGAACATCCCCTTCTAAACTTGTTACAGCTTCGCGAGCGGCAGCGAGATTAATGTCTACACAAGCAACGGGGTTAAGTCCTTTTGAATTGATTTGCGCTTGTAGGCGACCGTGCGCGAAATGGGTACATCCGACATGAATAGTAGGAATCGGCATTTATAAATCTCCTTGTATTGGCTATCAGCGGATGGCTATCGGCTTTCAGAGTTCTCTTTCTGACTGCTGATGGAAACTGACAGCCGACTGCTGATAGCCAATTGGGTATGAGTTCGCGCTTAGGATACCTCAACGACAGGTGGGTTGATGAAATCGTGATATTTCTGTGCTACTTTTCCAACGTTTGCATCGCCAGCATGGATTAGCACACGGAACCGGAAGTGCATCTCTTCACCTTGTTTGAGTGTATAGGAACCATCTTTAGAAGGATCACTTTCAAAAGTGCCACCTCCGAATATATTGCTTCCCATTAGCCCGTAATTGCGCACATGCCAATACGTCGGATAGCGTGGGTTGACAATATGATCGAACACAGCGATACCAACAGGCGTTCCATCAACAACGCCAGAATAATCGCACCAGTTCGCGCGCTTACCCCAAGTTTCTGCCTCATTGAGACCACCAAAAGCGTTCTCTATCTTCCCACCATCTGAAGCGTTCATCGACGGATGCACCCGAATAGAGATGATACCGCCCTCCTTGGTGTCTCCGAAATGGACATCCCCCTCAGAGGCGATAAAACTGAGATCGAGATCAAGAAGTGCGGCATCTTCAGGTAGATTGTAGATGCGGAAATTCTGCACGTCCGTCATCAGAACCGCTCCTACCTGTGTTTGCCAACTATTTTGTGTATAAAGTCTACCGACAACAGCCCCACCCTGTTTTTGTGTGAAGCCTTGATGCACGACCTTTCCAGAGTTACTCCCTTCACCCCATAAGTCAACATCGTTGACTTCGCCGTAGGCGACATAGAGGGAGCGGTGATGGACATGGTCCTTTGAGATGTCGCTTGTTTCACCGCGTGTTACTTCGCGTCCATTCGGACCGATAACCGGAAAAAAATACGGACGGAACTGCCCAGTGTTGTGAGAAGTTGCGTAGCGGAATGTTGTAAAATGTCGGTCGTTGAGTGTTACAGTTATGGTTTCGGATTCTTCTTTTAATTGAACGCCTGTCTTGCCAGCAACACTTCCTTCCGATAGGGTATAGGTCCGCGATTCACCAGCGGCGAGTCCATCGAGTATCCAAGTTAAGGTAGTCGTGCCATCCTCGGCAGCGTAGCACTGTGCTGAAATGACATCACCGGATGCGACATCTGTTAAGGTGACGGCATGATCGTGGAGTTGGCTCACGCCGGGATGGTCGACGTTAACACTAACTGGACACCCATCCCGATTGTGATAACCAGCATTTACAGTAAACGTCGGAAGATTCTGATTTGACATAAATCTCCTTCTTCGTATCTTGGCTCCCCTCAGAAATTTTCCTAAATAGCGAAAGAGATAATCACCCTCTTTATAAGAGCCATACAGTTTTTAGGTATGGCTACAGTTGTTAAAGGGAGGAACTAAAGGGATACTTTATCCTGTTGATTAGCTTTCCTCGGAGGTGAGGGCAAGGATTCCTTCTTCTTCGCTATTGTAATTCTCAAAAACGCTCATCAAGCGTCCGAGGATAAGAAGGTTACGGATATGCGCACCTGCGTTGACGAGTGCTGTCCGCCCGCCTTTACGGGAGACCGTCACGTTCACAGATACCAACGTGCCGAGGCCGCTACTGTCCATACGGGTAACATTCTCGAGGTTAAAGATAACCTTTGGAGAGTCAAAATGCTCCTCCAATTCCTCATTAATTTGCTCTCTAATTTCAGCGTTCGCCGCACCAATCATGCGGCCCGTGGGTCGAATAACAATGACCCCTTCTCTTTGACGGATTTCTGCTAACATATATTTTCCTTTCTTAATTGTTTGTGCTATGACCCCGATAGGATCGAAGTTCATGTCCTAACAAAAGATATTTGATAGATTAATATAGTTGATTTAAAAAACTTTGTCAAGATTTTTAGTGCATTTTTAGCGATAGTTAGTTTTAGGAACATGCAATATCTGCTCGATAGTCGGAAAAAAGAATTGCCTTAGCCCCTAAAATGGACTATTTTCAATCCTCTACGCTGCCCAATCTTTGCTCAATGCCTCTGCCTGTTCCAAGACGGTTGCAGCGGCTTTTTCCTGTTTGTCGGGTGGATAGCCGTGCCTACGAAGGATACGCTTTACCATCCTGCGTATATTGGCACGAGTGCTCTCTTTTATCGTCCAGTCAATACTTACGTTTCGCTGAACGATTTCCACAAGTTCAACGGCGATAGTTCGCAAGGTTTCATCACCCAACACTTCGACAGCACTATCGTTGACTTCAAGTGCGTCATAGAATGCTAATTTTTCATCTGAAAGCCCTAAATCATTGCCCCGTTCTTGCGCGTGACGCATTTCTTTTGCGATTGCGATGAGTTCTTCAATGACTTGTGCTGCTTCGATTGTCCGGTTCTGATAGGTGCGAATTGAGCGTTCCAGCATACTGGAAAATGAACGCCCTTCTACAACATTTTTCTGTGAGCGAGTTCTAATTTCATCATTAAGCAGCTTCTCCAAAAGTTCAACCGCCACGTTTTTATGCGGTAAATCCCGAACTTCTGCGAGGAATTCATCGGAGAGAATTGAGACATCAGGCTTCTCCAACCCCGCGGCGGTAAAGATGTCGACCACCCCTTCAGAAACGACTGATTTGGATACCAATTGTTTAATCGCCTGTTCTGTGGTTTCAA
The DNA here is from genome assembly GCA_965232545.1 of Candidatus Poribacteria bacterium. Taxonomy (GTDB): domain Bacteria; phylum Poribacteria; class WGA-4E; order WGA-4E; family WGA-3G; genus WGA-3G. Next base: position 2,108,809 of record OZ246979.1, on the reverse strand, counting down.
CTTGTGCTTCTTCAGCAGTTGAAGGTTTTGCCAAAACCCTTCTTACCGCCTGAAAAAAGGCAACATCGTTGTGAATCTCAGTTGTTTTTTCATGTGGAACAGCCAGCGCAAACGCCTTAGAGAGCTCAGTAACCACTTGCAGTAAACGCTCTTTGCCATCTTTTTGTGCCAATATATGTTCTTGTGCTGATGGTAGTAATCTAATCCGATCTTCAGCGTTTCCAGTAACCCAAGGTGACCAGTCAAATCCATGAAATAGCCCACAACAGATCTCGTATTTCTCCAACATCACGGCGACTGCTTCAGCTTTATTAAGGGTAGCGTCTCCTTTTCCACCGCTTCGAGTGTAATTCTGTAATGCCTGTTTTAAATGGTAAGCAAGCCCGATGTAATCTACAATCAAACCGCCGGGCTTGTCGCGGTATACGCGATTGACACGGGCAATCGCCTGCATCAGTCCATGTCCACGCATCGGCTTGTCTACATACATGGTGTGAAGACTCGGCGCGTCAAATCCTGTTAGCCACATATCACGGACAATGACAAGCTTCAGCGAGTCATCGGGATTTTTGAATCGAGTCGCCATCTCCTCGCGCCCCGCCTTGTTTCGGATATGTGGCTTCCACGATACATCATCAGAGGCAGAACCTGTCATCACAACTTTTATCGCGCCATTTTTATCATCGTCATTATGCCACGCTGGACGGCGTTTGACAATCGCATTGTAGAGGTCAACGCAGATGCGCCGACTCATACAAACAATCATCCCCTTACCCTCTATCGTCTCTAACCGTTCTTCAAAGTGTGCAATTATATCATCAGCAACGAGTCCGAGTCGCTTTCTTGTTCCGACCAATGCCTCAAGTTGCGCCCATTTAGTTTTAAGTCTCTCCTTTTGTGTTGTCTCCTCTGCTTCGGTCATTTCCTCAAATTCTGGATCAATGTGCGGCTTTTCATTCTCGTCAAGTTCAATTTTGGCAAGTCGGCTTTCATAGAAGATTGGAACCGTGGCTCCGTCATCAACCGCCTGTTGGATGTCGTAGACGCTGATAGCGAATGTTCCAAATAGTTGATCGTCTAAGTCGTTTGTGTCAGTGATTACAATAAGGGTAGGATTTGCCATTTGCGGATGTTGGATGATGCTCCCCGCATAAAACGCCATTGTTAAGCTTTTGCCTGAACCTTGTGTGTGCCAGACAACACCACACTGTTGTTCTCCTTCCGGACGCGAGGCTTGGACAGTGGTATCAACTGCTGTTTTGACTGCGTGGAATTGGTGATAACCAGCGATTTTTTTCGCAATCCCACTACCTTCGGTTTCTTCAAAGACGATAAAGTGTTTGAGATAATTCAAAAACCGACGTTTCTCAAAGGCTCCCTTAATCAATACCTCTAACTCTAAATCAGTTGCTGGTGCCTCGTCTTCTCCCTTAATTGTCCGCCACGGCAGAAACCATTCCGTATCAGCAGTTAAAGATCCGATACGGGCTTCTAATCCATCAGAAATGACAATCGCTTCATTGTAAGTGAATAGGGTCGGAATTTCTTGTTTGTAGGTCTGGATTTGACGAAATGCTGTTAAGACGGTGGCTTTTTCATCGGTCGGGTTTTTGAGTTCAATTACGGCTAAGGGAAGCCCGTTGATAAACAAGACAATGTCCGGGCGGCGATCGCTTTTCTCTATCACGGTGAACTGATTAATTGCCAGCCAGTCGTTGTTTTCAGGTGTATCAAAATCGACGAACCGCACGCGCTCGCCGCGTATCGTTCCATTTGGTTGTCGATACTCCACCTCTATACCGTCAACCAGCATCTGATGAAATGCACGGTTGTTCTGAACCAACGCGGGAGAATCTGGATGAAGCACTTTGCGGATTGCTTCTTCTTGTGCATCGGCGGGTATTGTTGGATTTAGGTGGGTGACCGCATCTCGCAAACGGTGCTTCAAAACGATTTCTTTGTAACTGGAACGCTCAGCATCAGGTGTATCTGGGGCAATGTCGGGACCGTGTAAAACGGTATACCCTAATTCAGCGAGCCAGTCAAGTGAAGCTTCTTCGATATCGGATTCATAAATTGTATTGAGATTCATGTGATTGCCCCAATGCCTCTACACCAACGATTCCTCTCCTACGCACGCCTTGAGTCCTTCAACGAACACCTGAAAACTTCTCGATCTGTTCCGACTCGGTTCCATGTGTTGTGCGATGTTCTGTGCTACTGTCGGTTTGGATATCCGCCCCTTATAGTAGTTTTTCTGCCTTAGCAACTGTTCCAACGCTTCGTAAGTACCTCCGCGGATTGCGTCCGGATTCCTATATTTTGCTTTAGATTGGAGATTTTCTGGGATTCTCGGATACGCTGCGTGTAAAGCTTCAACATCTCCAAAAAACCATGCTTCTAATTCCTCAATTGCTAATCGATTGACGATTTGAAAATCTTCGTTTGGAGTCACGCTGGATTTCGTGACAAACCCCGCCTCGTATGCTGCTTTTTCTAAATATGCCTTCAGTTCGTGGCAGTTTCTTCGGTCTCCATCAATAAGCACAATAATTCGCCAGTCGTCAGTTATCCACTGGTGTCCTTTCAAATGCTTTGGCAATTCTGCGAGCATATCGTCCTTTCCTTCAAATGCATGGAAGATACAAATGACATCTGGTAAAAGAATTTTGGGCAAGATATATCTTAATGCTTCCTCTGCAGAGGGCTCCTCCAAAAAGAATTTAATGTGCATGCAGCTCTCGCTTTGGACCTCCAGCATTTGTCAGTGGGTCACCGAATTCAAAGTAACTCTCCGTCCACAGTTTCCCCAACTTCGCACCTGCATCCAAAAGCTGCTCTACGCCGAGCATATCCGAGGCGCGTTTGCAGACTGTAAAACCTTGCTCATCCCGGTAGAGTACCCACACCTCCTCAGCACTCAATTCGTTGACAAGGTGAGGTGAATGTGTGGTAATTATGAGTTGCGAAAACATTAACACCTCAAGAAACTCCCCAACCAAACCGGTCAGCAGACGAGGGTGTAGGTAGTTCTCAGGTTCCTCAATACCGATCAATTGTGGTGGCTGTGGGTTATGAAACAGCGTCAGGTACGACAGCAGTTTCAATGTGCCATCGGAGGCGAACTTTGCTAAAATAGGTTGCTCAAATGGAGCATCTTTAATCTGTAGGCGGCGGCGACCCCCCATCATTAATTCTGTGTCAACCTTTTCTAAGCGCGGGACACGATCCGACAGAATTGAGATAATTTTTTCCAAACGTTCTGGGAATCTTCCCTGCAAGTATTGGATAACATTGGGCAGGTTGTCGCCTGTTGGGGATAATCGCTTTTGCGGTCCATCGTTGGTTGCTTGGCGCGTGGCATCGGTAGAAAGGTCAGAGAGATACCAATCTATAATAAAACGCCGAAGGGCACTGACGCGGGGATGTCTTGCCAGCTGCCCCAGCATATTCGCAGCGAGTGCCGATGGATCATCAAGTTGTTCATTGATCCGTTCGTCCGCCTCGTCCGGTGTTTTACCGGCGACGACAGTTCCGCTGCCTTGATGAAAATTGAGGAAACGAACCGGTTTTCCTCTACTACCGAGTCGCCATTGCAGCCATTCGGTTTCAACAAAAGGGTCTTCCGCGTCTTCGTTGATGGAAAGATGATAGGTGATAATTGGTGTTCCGGGTTCTTCGCGATATTTCAATTCAAATTCAATGGGACCATCACAGCCTCGTGTCCGCAGTTCCTTAAGTCCTCCTCTCTTGTTACATGCTTGACGCAACCCGACTGTGAAACATTCCGAGAGGAACGCAAAGACATCAAAAAGTGTTGATTTACCGCTACCGTTTGCTCCCAAGAATACTGACAGCGGTTTGAGTTGTTTTAACTTTATATCATGTAGCGCGCGATAGTTTTTCACATGTAGTGATTCAATGTGCGGAACGGTCTGCTGAGGCATCTAAATTTCCTCCAAATGTTTATCTACATCGTCCACACGAATTTCACCGGACAATAGTTTTGGTAATAGTGTGTCTCGGGTTTGAGCAAGCGTCCATGATTCGTTTTTGTTGTTCTCAATAGACTGATCCAAAGGGTACACCAAACGTTCAAATGCTTCAATAATTTCATTGGATGGACTGAGTTGAGAAAGTGTTTGAAAGTCTGTCTTGTTGATTGATCCAAAAACCGTTCCGTCTGCTTCGTAACGAGAAAAAATTTCCTGCAAGGATTGCATGATGTAGTAGGTATAAGATCGGCTCCCGGTCTTATGTCGTATGGCTGCTATCCCGCGACCGATACTGCATTTTTCCTCAGCCATATTAACATCGCCCACAGGAGCACGAACACTTACAAGAGTATCTCCTTTTTCAGCAAATCGTTTTGGGGCACTACAATAGACGCGTCGCGTTGGGTACCTAAAACCAAAATCTTTTCGTCCTTGATAAAATGGCATACCCTTACCATCTTCATTGTAAGTGGATCCAGGCGGTGATTGCCCCATTGTAAGGTTGAAATTTTCATCAATCGTGGTAACTTTCCATCCTTTAGGAATCTTTCCCAGTGGAGAATCTTGGAACGCTGATGGGAATAGTTCCGTGGTTTCGGTGTCCATACAGGGCGGTTCGCGCCCTTCTATCTTTGCCTTTACTGGGTCAAAATCTATAAACCAAGATTTGAAAATTGCTCGCGCTGTTGCTTCCAAGGTCTTATTTACTTGCCGGTTAAGCTCAATCTTGTCATCAAGCATGCCTAGAATATAGGCAATGGTACGTTGTTCACGAACTGGTGGTAGGTTGAATTGAAATTTTTTTATCCGATCTGGAGCAGTGTGTTTAACGGTTGTCCCTGTGGCACTTGCCAAAATCTCATGGCGGTAACTTTGAGTACACATGAGGTAGTACAGATAACGGCAGCCAACAGTCTCACTATTTTTGACAATGACTTTACCAATGCGTTGATTGTGAAGAAACCGATAGCCTTCATTACTCAATGGAACAATAGCAGGATATCCAAGCGTGTCAGCATTCTTGCTAAGATCTGTCATTGTAATAATAAGGTCTCCTTGACCCAGGACAAATTCATCTGGCACATGCCCGTTGTAAAATTTAAATTTATCGGCTTTAAATCCGCCACCAACTGCGAAATTGCCAGGGGTCAGAAGAACATCATCAGACGTTTCCTTGTCAAAAAATTCTCCTTTGAAGGCAAATCCATGCTTGATATCAATGAGTTCACCGAGTAGTTTCCTACTCCATTCATTCCTCATACTTATTCCTTTTCAATTTCATCAATACGACGCGCGGCGGAAAACCAATGCCTCTACGATCTTGACCTCATCCGTTGATTCATTTGCGGGCAGCGGCTCGCCGTGTTGTCCTTCCCAATCGTGAGTTCCAGCATCTAACTGTATTTTTCGGGTGAAAATCCGTTTAGGTGAAATGTCGTCGTAACCATCCTCATAGCCGTTGACAACGACCCGTAAATCGTCGGGATATTTTTCGAGAAGTTCCACTAATTCTTTTACTGTCATTTTTCATCTCCTTTGGTATAAGCGTGATATTGGAGTAGTGTCGACCTGCCGATGATAGCAACGATGCAGACCCTTAATTCTTTTCCATCGGCATCCGTAAGGCGTAAGTCTTCTCCGGGAATGAAAGTAACGGGCTGCTGTTTTCCTTCATTGATAGCGATGTTCGAGGCGTAAAGATAGGTTCGGTCATGTGCATCGCGAATCGGATTCAAACGTCCAGACAAGCCTGGGATGTTACCTGTTGCTTCGGGGAAAATTACCGATCCGCCATCTGAGAGGCTTTGCATTTTAATTTCAAGTTTCCCCTGTTCCGGTGCCCAGTCGTGTTCAAGGTGTGCCGCAAAACCGGGAGCAGCTGCATATACCGTCATAGGGAGGTGTGTCGTGTGTAAATCAATTTGTGCCTTGCCATTTTCGTCGGTAGTGGCATGTTTCCATGTTTTATTAGGAAAAAGCACCAAGAGTTCAACTTCGGGCAGCGGGTCGCCATTGTAGTGAACAAGAAGACCAGCAGTTGCAGGCGTAGGTTCTGTTTCAGCGGCTGGAATCGTAAGAAACAGATCTGAATCATCAATGAGGTGGTACTTAGGGCGTTTTCCACTCAAATCTTCCGTTTCACGAAAGATGGTTGGCACGCCGTCCCCACGCCTCTCCATGAAAAATTGTCGTTCACCCGATCCCCGGATACCTTCAGCGGGTATTCGTCCGAGTATTGAGGCGAGTGCTTCGTTTCGCTTTGATTGTCGGACATCCATACTATCAATCGTAAGATTGTTTGGTAAACCGCCGGGGGAGTTTATTTCAACACGGTCGGCGAACATTGAAAGCCGAATCCGACTACTGTGAATTGCGTAGTCGCGGTGGACAACAGCGTTGACAATCGCTTCAAAGAGTGCACTTTCACTGTATTGTGGCAGGTCGGTGCGAGCTGGGTTTTTGTAGGCACCAACGCGCATGTTACGTACAGCAAAGGCAACTGTCTCAGCAATTTGTCGGTTCAGCGGACCGGTAATTGTCTGGGCATCTGTCTGTCCGGAGGCGCGGTCTTTGCCACGGTAACACGTGGCAGAGATGCAAGCGTTAGGGAGCCATTCCTCGGGGAAACGGGTGCACAAGAGAACACCCGCCACGGTAGCGCGCAGTGTTCCGTTCTCGTCACTGGTCAGAAGTCCCATCTTTTCCAGTGACAATTCAGGAGTAGCGGCACCTTCAGCACTCAACAAGGGTTTCCAAAGGGATTCATCCAACGCTCCAAAACCTGTTCCCTGAACAGGCTGTTTATCAAACCAGAGGAAGCGTGCCTGCCCACGCTTCTGTGCGAGTCGTAGTCGTTCATCACTTGTCATTCTGCGTTTTGAACTGCCAACTCCGAGTCTCTCTAAATTTTTAGCGATAGTCTTATCCAGTCGCCTTGCCTCTGCCATCTGCTCGGTCAATTTTTGGGTCAAGTGTGCTATTGTATCCTCAAAGGGTTCGTTATCTTCCTCTTGCACTTCTGCACCGACGTAGCGTCCAGGAGTCAGAACGTTGCCGTTCTCTTGGATTTCTGCACGCGTTGTGTTTTTGCAGAAGCCGGGCACGTCGGTATATTCACTCGTGCCTGCATCACCTCGCCATGCGTGATAGGTTTCGGCAATACGCGTGATTTCCGCATTCGTGAGTTCTCGGTGCGTCCGGTCAATCATGGTGCCCAAGCTGCGAGCGTCTATAAATAGGGTTTCGCCGGTTCTCTTGCGAAAACGATGCTCTTGTTTATTCTTAGTGAGAAACCAGAGACAGACAGGAATTGATGTGGAATAAAATAGTTGCCCGGGCAACGCTACCATGCAGTCCACCAAGTCGGCATCAATAATGCTCTTACGAATTTCACCTTCATTGGCTGTATTGCTGCTCATGGAACCGTTTGCTAACACAAATCCAGCGACACCGTTTGACGCGAGGTGATAGATAAAGTGTTGCACCCAAGCGAAATTAGCGTTGCCAAGTGGTGGGATGCCGTAAACCCAACGTCTATCTTCACGCAACCGATCACCGCCCCAATCGCTGCTGTTGAACGGTGGATTGGCGAGGATGTAATCGACTTTCAGGTCTGGGTGCATATCGTCGTGAAAACTGTCGGCGTGTTCCTGTCCGAGATTTGCCTCAATGCCTCGAATCGCGAGATTCATCAGTGCCAATTGCCGCGTTGTTGGGTTAGACTCCTGCCCATAGATAGAGATATCGTCACGCTGCCCACCGTGTGCTTCGACGAACGCTTCACTCTGGACAAACATCCCGCCTGAGCCGCAGCACGGGTCGTAAATCCGTCCTTGATAGGGAGCGAGCATCTCAACGAGGAGCTGCACAACACACCGTGGCGTGTAGAATTGCCCGCCTCTTTTGCCTTCGGCACTTGCGAATTGCGCAAGAAAATATTCATAAACCCTGCCCAGTATATCCTTTGAGCGATTCTCTGCTTCACCTAAGCCGATTGTGCTGATGAGGTCAACGAGCTCACCGAGGCGTTGCTTGTCAAGTCCTGGGCGGGCATAGTTTTTGGGCAGAACCCCTTTGAGTCGTGGGTTCTCCTGTTCAATTGCAAGCATTGCGTCATCAATCAGTGTTCCAATTGCTGCTTGTTTAGCGTTCGCTTGTAGATATGACCAGCGTGCTTCTTGTGGTACATAAAAGATGTTTTCTGCCAAGTATTCATCTCTGTCCTCTGCATACGCAGAACGATCGATTTCCTCTTTAATATAGAATTCACTGTCAGGATTGGCAAATTCTTGAAGCAGGTAATTGTACTTTTCTTCAAAAGAATCCGAGATATATTTAAGGAACATTAATCCCAACACGACGTGCTTGTATTCCGCAGCGTCCATGTTGTTGCGGAGTTTGTCAGATGCTTGGTATAAGGTCGCTTCAAAACCGAGCGTTGCGCCGTTTTTATTGGTGTTTGTGTCTGGTTTCTTTTTTGCCATAACTTTATTAATTGGGTTGTTGGGTTTCGTTATATCTATACGAATGTATCATTGGAAATCGGGGTTCTACGTATAAATTGGGAACCTCAGCCATTTACAACTCAACCCAACCTACGTCCACTCGGTAATCAATTATTGTTAAGATAATATCACATTTGGCATAGGAATTCAACGGTTTTAATTACGGAATAAGGGTGCTGATTGTCTGAATTATGGATTTATGCGGATGGCGAAGATGAAGTGGTTTGAGTAGTGCGATTGGAAACCGCACCACCCATTTTTGGAGATGTTATTTAACGCCCAGCGGACGGGGAAGGTGGCCAGTGAAGTCCGCGTTGACCTGATAAGGCGCGGTTGGGAGACGGACGATACGCTTGGTCGGGCAATCCGACAAGTTTGCCGTCTTGTATCCAGTCTTCATCACCTCCGTAGAGTTCACCTATGAGATGGTTTGTCAATCGTTCAAGTATCTCAGCATGTGCTGATGAATTAGCGAGGTCGTTCAATTCTCTCGGATCCTCTTCCAGATCAAAGAGTTGACGGTAGTTTCCTGTGGCGTAGTAGATAAGCTTGAAGCGTCCGTCATGAATCATCCGGGTCGCACTGCCGCCATTCCCAATTTCGCCGTACAACCAATCGCGTTTTTCGTCACCCACCATCGGTATCCCATCTACCGTATCTGGGATGTCAATTCCTGCAAGGTAGAGGAGTGTAGGCATGACATCCTGCCAGCCGACGAGTCGGTCGTCCACTCTGTGATGTCCTACCCGTTCATCGCCTGCAGTGCCGACGAGGAGCATAGGAACGTTGGTGGAATCCTCATAATAGAGCCGTTTTGCCCACATCCGATGATTGCCGAGCATGTCGCCGTGATCGGAGGTGAACAAAAGAATGGTGTTGTTCAGGAGTCCTTCCTCCCGTAACGTCCCGATAACAAGGCGCAATTGATGGTCGATATGTGTGCAGAGGGCATAAAATGCTCGGCGTGCCGAACGAATCTGATCTTCTGTGAAATGTTCGTCCTGTTTCTGTCGCGCTTTTAGCGGAAACGGCAGTTGTTCGGTTTGCTGCGCCCATTCTCCACAATATGGCATGTCCACGTCGATATCGCGATACATGTCCATGTAACATTGAAGGGGTGCCAGGGGCGGATGTGGATGGCAATAGGAGAGGTACCAGAACCCGGGACGTGTGGGATCGCGGCGTTTAATCATCCGCACCATCTGCTGCGTACTCCAGTTTGTGACGTGACAATCTTCAGGCAGATGCCAGGGACGGTTAAGATAATCGTTGTTGCACATCCCGTGCGCGAACTGTTGACCTGCGTAGCCTCTGTCGCCGAGAAACAGTTCATAATCATCGACCACACCGTGTTGCAGCCTACCTTCCTCGCCGAGTAACACATCGTCGAAACCGATGCGGCTCCGCTGTGGGTGGATATGCAATTTACCGACAGCGTAGGCTTGATACCCCGTATCTCGAAAGGTCTGTGCGATTGTTGGGAGTCCATTTAATCCCTGCTGGTCATTGAAAACTCTATCTTTGTGGGTCCGCGTCGTTGTTCCAGTCATCAACGTTTTTCGCGCCGGAACGCAGACAGGACATTCGCTGTACCCTCGTGTGAAACGGGTGCCAGCGCGAGCGAGTGTGTCCAGTGTCGGTGTTTGGATGGCAGGATGTCCGTTGACCCCTAATAACGAATTGGGCCAATGATCTGTCGAAATCAAGAGAACATGTGGTTTGTCGCTCATCAGTATATTTTCCAATCGACTCGAACTACAAGCCTACCTAACAGGTACGGCAAGTTTAAGAGAAAATTCTTGCAATTAGTAATGAAGATCTTTTATCGGTCATAACGCGCAAAGTAGAAGGTTATGAGCGGTTCATTTGTGTCATTGATGAGGCTATGCCCCGGATTTGACGAAGCCACAGAGACAGCGTCACCCGGTATCTGTCGCTACACATTTTTGCTTACGACGTGGATACCATTGCCTTCAAGCATATACCAGACCTCGTCCATATCGGGACCGTGGCCGTGTGTATCAGGTGTTTGCATCGCTTCATTTTGTTCGCATCATCATATCAAAACATGTGACAATTGGCAAGTGAAAAAGTTCACAACTAACGCCAATCTGATGAAAATCCCTCAATCATACGCGCATTACTGTGGTATTTGTTAGATAGGGTGAATCAAATTCTGTCATGCAATCTGCGTTGCATCCCGGAACCGGAAAAAGGCGTACCGACAGCGGTTTGTTTAGTTGTATGGAGAGCGTGGCGACATCTTTCAGAATAGAGATAATTTGAGATGTCGAAGCATCACCGGGTATCGGAATGGTATCCAATCCCGTCCCACAGACAGTGGAATAGAGGAGAAGACTGTCGAGGTTAAAATAGCCTGCTTCACTTCGCTTTCCCAAACCTACATCCTCAAGGACAGGAAGCATTAATCCGGAATATCCACAGAGCGGTAGTGCAAGCGATTGGAGTGTGCGGGTCAGACCGGCAGCAACTGTTAACGTGCCTCTCTCGCCAAAATAACCCGGAAGTTGTTGCTCCATCGCATAGGCGATACTCTCGTCACCCATCGGTGCAAGCGATGCATCTATACCGACAAACTTCACCCCCCACTTCTGTGCAAAGGTTTCTGCGAGCGCGACAACCTTCTGGCCTTCTGCTTCCATGACGGTTTTTAGGTTTTGCAAACCGACTTCTAAATTCGGGGCATCTGTGAAAGCGTCTTGCACAAGGTCTATAGCCTGCCATCCGATGCTGAAGTTAGTCCGAGCGTCTTTCCAGTACGCTGCTGGAAAGAAGGGGGTGTTTGGTGGGCAGTTCATCAACACTGCAAAGCGTAGGTTTCCGTAGCCCGCATCAGTTCGATGCGCAATTTGCTGTATCACCTCAGCCGTGCTTTCCAATATCTCTGATGCGACACGTCCAGACTGCGTCGTAAGGGTGACGGTAGCAAAGAGTATTTCACTCTGGACAATTACATCGGCGACGCGAGCAATATGCGTTTCGGTGTGCCGTTTTTCCGGTAGGATCGTTCCTAAATTAAGAAACTCAATTCCGAACGCCTTGGCATCGGATTCCAACCTTAGGATTGTATCTATATCTCGTATCTCATCCCAAATTTGACAACTTACGCGTGTTGTTTGTACGTCGTAACCATTCGCCTCGAAATAGGTTTGACAGGCAGCGTTAAATTTTGCCGCACGTTGGAGTTGGTATGGCGAAAAAGGGAGTGGAATGCCTGTGGTAATCGTTCGGATTTTCATGTCGCTCGTGTTATAACCTATCAAGCAGGATCTTCGCCATAGAGTCCAATGTGCCGATAACGCTCATGTCTCTGTTGGATCAGTTGTTGTGGTGTCATCTGCATCAGTTCAGTGAGGTGCTTACGGACTGCACGTTTGACGTTGCGTGCAGCGGCTTCCGCATCTCTGTGTGCACCGCCAAGCGGTTCACGAATAACTTGGTCAATAATGTTTAACTTAAGCAGATCTGGAGCAGTCGGTTTATAGCCTTCGGTCGCTTCTGGTGCGTGTTCGCCTTTATCCTTCCACACGATGCCGCTGCAGGCTTCAGGGGGTGCTACACAATAGACAGCGTACTCCATCATCAAGACGCGATTTCCAACTGCGATTGCCAAAGCACCACCGCTGCCGCCTTCGCCGATAATAACAACAAGGATCGGCACTCGCATCGTCATCATCTCAGCAAGATTCTCAGCGATCGCCATGGCTTGCCCATATTCTTCGGAACGCAGATCAAAATGTGCGCCTGGGGTATCAACAAAACAGATTAAGGGACGGTTGAATTTATCGGCTAACTGCATCAATCGTCTCGCTTTGCGGTAACCCTCCGGATGCGTGTAACCGAAATTCATCTCCTGTCGCTCTTCGAGGTTCGTACCTTTTTGTTGTGCGAGGTAAACGAGAGGCTGTTCATCGAACCATGCGAAACCCCCAACGAGTGCCCGGTCGTCGCCATATAGTTTATCGCTGTGGAGTTCAACATGCTCATCGAAAAGTGCGTTAATATAGAAAGGGGCCTGCGGACGTTGTGCATGCCGCGCTAACCGTACTTTATCCCAACGACTTAAACTCTGAAATGTCTGTTTTGTGAGCGTGTCTGCATTCTGCTTGAGAGCCGCAATACCCTCCGTGATGTCTAACTCAGGATGTGTTTCCGAGAAAGCATTCAGTTCGGAGAGATGCTGTTCCAATTCAATGAATGGTTTTTCAAATTCCAGATCTGTTGTGCTCATATTTATTGGCTTTCGGCTTTCAGCGGTCAGTTAAGAGATGTTTAATTTAATCAAAATCTCTTAACCGACTGCCAATAACCGTTCTTTTGACGCTCAGTAGCTGAGAGTCGCTTGCTATTGAGATTGCCGGGCTTCGTCACGAAGCCCGATCCAGACACAGGCTGCCATTCCGAATAGGACAGCCGCGAACGGGAATCCTGCCACGAGGGAGGCTGCCTGTAAGGAACTCAGACCGCCGCCAAGTAACAGCACAATGGCAACAGCCCCCTCAGCCGTGCACCAGAACACTCGGTGAGATACGGGGGCATCCAGTTTGCCGCCCGCTGTAATGGTATCAATGACAAGTGAACCGGAGTCCGATGAAGTCACAAAAAAGATGATCGTCAGCAGCATCGCGACGGTGGAGATCAGGGTCGTCATCGGCAGTTCGTCAAGCATTTTGAACAGCGAGAGTTCCGGCTTATAGGCTTCCACAGTTTCCGATACGCCTGTGTACCCATCAGCGATCTGATCGAGGGCGGTGCCGCCGAAGGCACTGAACCATATTAAACACAATAGGGTGGGTAGCAGGAGTACACCGATGATAAACTCACGAACCGTCCGTCCCTTTGAAATTCGGGCGATGAATGTGCCGACGAAGGGAGCCCACGCGACCCACCACGCCCAATAGAACGTTGTCCATCCATGGAGAAACCCGGTGTCTTCGCGACCAACCCAGTTGCTGAGAGGTCTCATCTTTGAGATATAGGCGGTCAGTCCAGTGAACATGCCTTTAAATATGGCGATTTTCGGACCGACGAGGATGACAAAAAGTAGGAGCAGAAACGCGAGGATCACGTTAAATTGGCTGAGGCGTTTGATGCCTACATTCAGTCCTGTTAGCACAGAGACGAGCGCAGCTGAGGTTATGACGATTATCAGGACCACCATGGTGGTGTTGGTCGCGGGAACCTCAAAGAGATAATTGAGTCCGGCGGTCACCTGCTGGGCCCCTAAGCCGAGTGAGGTCGCGAGTCCGAACAAACTGGCGAAGACCGCGAGCGTATCAATGACATGACCCGGCCAGCCCCATATCCGTTCACCGAGGAGGGGATAGAACGCGGAGCGGATGGTCAGCGGCAGTCCTCGGTTGTAAGCGAAGAATGCCAGAGCAAGTCCGACGACCCCGTAGACAGCCCAGCCGTGTATACCCCAGTGAAAGGTGGTTGCTGCGATCCCCAGGGCTGGATCGGTTTTCGCTTCACCGCCGAGAGGCGGACTCATAAAGTGTTGGACGGGTTCCAAGACTCCAAAGAAAAGGAGTCCGATACCGATGCCGGCTGCAAAGAGCATTGAGAACCAAGTAAGATTAGAGTATTCAGGAACGGCGTCCCGTCCGCCGAGGCGCACCTTGCCCAATGGCGAGACAATTAGGAATAGACAGAACACGACAAGTAGGTTGACAATGTCCATGAACCACCAGTCGAAGTTCGTCGTGAGCCATTTTCGGGTAGCCCCGAATAGAGTTGTTGCGCCTTCCCGGAACACGAGGGAGGCAAGAACAAAAATGACGATGACGACTGAGGAGATGAGGAATACGGGGGTCAACCCAAATATCTTGGTATCGTTCTGGAGTTGTTTTCCTTCTTCGTGCATTTCAAAATTCTCCTTATTAGAGTTGAGTTAGCGGTTCAGAACCGCGCACGGAGCGCGGCGCACCTACAAAGCGCGCCGACAGTGGAAGGTTACGTAACCGATTAGAAATAATAACCGAAGTTGAAATTAAGTCGCCAATGCCATACGTTATTTCCGTTGGCACCCACGTGACTAACTCCTGTCAGGATATTTCCGTAGTCATCTCCCGTGTTCCCGACAAAAAAGTTACCGTTGGAGAGTGCGAAATCGCTATATACATAGAGAGAGCTCAGGATTGTCCAACTTGCGCCGAGCGTTACGAGCGTACTCGGGTTGTGGTTTTCCGCGGTTTTCAGGATGGTACTCCACTCCGCATACGGCGTAAGGCTATCAATCCATGAGAGACTCGAGGTGTCTATACCACCGTAACGCAACGAGAGTCCGGGTATTAATCCTGTAGACGCGACGGGCCATGCGAAATCGTAAGCACCCATCGGAATGAGGTCTCCGGAACCCCAAGGGGTTTTATCAGCGATATTATGTGCATAATAGGAGAATTGTGAATAGAGCGTGAAGTCTGCGAAGGTATTCTTCATGTGTCCGGAAAATGCGTAGTGGTTACCACTATCATCGCTACCGACATTTGTTCCCTTCAACAGTCCAAATTGCATCGACACACCGACATCCGCGATGTTCTCAAGGGCATAGATGGCTCGGAGGTTAACTTGATGCTGCTCATCATATCCGTTTTCACCGGCACCCCACTCGACGGTTCCTTGCGCATCGGCTTTTTCTTCCCACTTGACGACATCATAGCTGTATCGCGAGCTTGCCAAACTGCCATACGTTACCAGTTGCGGTTCGGGCATCAGGTAATAGCCTACATCAAGGGTTAACTTGTCAAAGGTGTTACTGTAGGTGATCCCTAAATCCATGTCGTCGGCGAGTCCAACATAAAAGTGCTGATCAAAAAACCAACTCGTAGAAATGCCGTAGGCGGTCGGACCGAAGGGTACCCGCACAACACCCGCTTTAACTGTGCCGATATCACCAAGTTTATACCCCAACCATCCAGTGTGTATCATGCTGTAGCCATCATACCACCGGTATTCAAGCCGACCGGTGATGTTGTTATAGTCAATATCGGCATTGAGGCGGAATATCTCAAGGTCCACATCACCGATTTTCTCGCCTCGGGGATGTGGGGCATCCTCACTGCCATAAGCACCATAGGCATAGTTTACACGCATCGCTCCACCAACCTTAATTGGGCTCTTCTTCGGTGCTGGAGCCTCAACGGCTTCTTCCATATCTTCGGCTGTGTCAGTCATCGCGAACGGCGTAACAATTAGCAAAAATGCGATACTGAAGACGAAGATGTGTTGATATTTTCGATTTTTCATGAAAAAAAAGCTGATGAAACCTCTATATTTATACACGAGGCTTTCCTCCTTAGTTAGACAGGATTTACGCAAAATCAGTAAATTTCGTCTATTCGGACGCATTCGGTGCGGTTGGGTGAAAGACCCTACCGGGGAAGTGCGTAAGTCCTATTAGAATAAAATGTAAAAATTCGCCCACAATCAAGTTGTGGACGAGTTAGAAACATATCTTATTGCATCTTTTCCATACTTTGCATCATAGCAAAGGTTTGTATCAGTTGCCTGAAGTCCCCGAGAGCGAGTAACAGTTTCGCGCCAATCCCGCCTTCCAGCACTTTGGCAGAAAAACCGATACTATAGTTTTCAGGCAAATTCATAAACATTCCTCCCATCATTTGCAATGCTGCGGCACTATTCGGATCCGTAGCCTTCGCAATAATAGGTAAGAGAGTTTTAACCATAGTCATTGGAGAAATGGCAAAAAATAGGTTGCTCTCCAAGCCTAAGGTCGTGGCCAGTTTTTCATAACTCGGTTCTTCAGAGAAATCAGACGCGGTACCGACTCCGGTCCTGTTATCTAAAGTTGCTTTCATTAGTTCCTCACTGCCTATTGCCATGAGCAAATAACCGTCGGTAAAAGCATAATACCAGTGCCATTCGCTGGGCATCAAACCAGCCACTTCGGGCGGCATTTCTCCGAAACCGGCCCCAAAATTAGGAAAGACGTAACTCTTGATTTCGACACCGTTGTGCATTGTGGATTCACCATGATGTGCGTCTCGGTACATTCCAAGACTGGGAGCGGTGTCCCCCATCATGCTTTGAGCGAGTTCCATTGAATCTTGAAGTTGTTTAATCAACGACTTTTCTATATAGGTTCTTGCCTTTTGCTCATCTTTCAGTCCATAGACAACCAAATAATCTGGAATGATGCTGTCGCTAAAATTGGCAGAGAAAGACCATTCTTTGGCAAGGGCACTATAAAAATCTTCCATCTGTGTGGTAAGGGACGTGAGTAGTTCAGTCTGTTCCGGGTTAGACTCTCGTGAAAGCAACTTCAGCCAGAACAGATTCATCTCAATCATCAATTCGGGTTTACCCTGAAATGCACCATTCATAAACGCTGGACTTGGGAGTTCGTTAAGGAGGGTCAACGCGTCGGGAGCCATCCCTTTTAGCGCGTTCTGAATGCCGCTATTGCTCTTGAACTTCAGAAATGGAGAGAGTTTCACATCGGTGCCTTCCACTTCAAGGGTTGCACTCACGGATTTGAGTTGCTCAAGCAAATCTATCGCGCCAGCGAATATGCTTTCAAGGAAGGGCGTTGCTGCCATGGCTGCAGGATCGCTTTCAAGGCTGTCCTTCATCGCTTCCGATTCATCCTTAAGTGCCGCACTCATGATAGGCACGATTGATTCAAGGTTAAAGTGTACCGCGAGTTGCGGGGTCCCTGCTGAAATATCGGCAAGAAATGCCTGATAATCTGGATTGGTTGTGACAGCCGGTTTTGTTTTCTTATAGGTATCAATGACGTTTTCACAGACTTCGGATGACCGAGAAAAAACGAGGGTATTCTTTATAATAGCGAAACTGCCACCGCCTCCAGCCGCGTTCCAATAAGTTACGCCATTATATTCCATAGGAGCAGTTCCTTCGCTTTCGCCGTCGATCACCTGTTGCATAGCTGCGGGGTCTATGAGATGCACGGTTGCGGAGAGGTCTAATGGGTTCAAGGAGGTCATGAAGATTGCAAAATCTTGGTTCAAATCCAGCCCAATTTCTTCCAATTCAGCGAGATTCTCAAAGCCAGCCCCAAAAGTATTTGCTAAAATTTTGGCGATTACTTCTGGGTTTTCAGTGGTCGGCATCAAGTCTGTTGCCAACATGTTAACCCGATCGTTTAACGCATTCAGACTGGGGCAATAGATAATTCCAGCCGTATGTTCCGGTATCAGATGTAGCACACTGCTGTCGGGAATCTCCGCTATTGACATTCCTTCTTCATCTTCAACTTCACGATGCGTTTCCTCTTCAGCCGCTTGTGATTCTTCGTGTACTTCTTCCGGGGCTTCGTCGTGTGCTTCTTCGTGCTTTTCTTCTGATTTTTGTTGTACGGCTGGTACTTCAGGGGTGGTTGGAACTGGGGGAATTTCTTTCGCGCTGCATCCAACGAATACAAACATTGCCAGGACCGCTAATGCCATGAGGGGTAAAGACAAACATCTCTTCATCGTCAATTTCTCCTGAGGTGTAGGACAATTTATTCGCATATCCTCACCAGATTTGTGATATTAATTTTGCGCTTTTGATATTTTTTCTTGAAGAGCATCAATCTCTGCCTTGGAAGACAATACACCGATTTCGACCTCGTAATGCCTACGACCGCCGGGTTCAATATATTGAAGGGCACCACGTTCGCGTTCCTTTGCCCTGCCTTCTACCCCACAATTCGATGGTTCTAAACCGAAGACATAGTTTCCTTCACCGCACATTTTCCACTGAACAAAGTGTGGAAACTGGGTCTTGTGGTAGCGTACCGATACACCGATACCTTGCCCACGGTTAAAATTGCGGTTTACAAGCGCGACGTGGATGTGGTTATTAATATCCGGTTCCATTTCGTGATAGAAAACCTGCTCTTGGAAATCGACGGTTGGTGGTTCGCAGAGATTATAATTGTTTAGGTTTGCGGTGGCTTGTTCGTCCCGCGGGGTGACTTGGGAAGAGGGAGCAAGCAGTTCGCTGTCTTGCGTAAGGATTGGAAATCCAACATTAATATGGAAGAGGTACATGTGTGGTGAATTTTGGTATCCCAAATTCTCAACAATATCCTCGATATGCAACGTACGCGAGCCTAACTCGGTCCAAATTCTACGGGTGCGGATGAGATTTTCACCCAAAGCGGCGGTTTCTTTCACTTTGCCTTGTGCCCATAGCATATAGCGCTGACCTTCCCACCGGCTGTCGACCCAAACGTTCTTAGCGGGGATATACGAGGCTCTACCGTGAAGCCCTAATCCCTCATCGTCATCTTCGCTCGGTACCCCGACTTGTCGCATACCGCAGGTTGTCAGTAATCCACCATAAAACCCTCGTAGCCAGCCGAGTCCGTCAGGTTCATAATGCACAGGACTGACATCGCCGGTACTTGAACGCCAGCAGAGAGGGATCCCCTGATACTCTGCATAAGAGACATCCAAACCACGACTCGGCAGCACGGTGAAATTGAGACCACTACCGGTTCGGAAATCGATAGCGTCAACGCCCTTTTCGTTGCCATCTGTTAGTTGGTACATTTTGGCATGGGCAATTTGCGACACATCCCCGACATGGCGAAGTAGTTGCATTCTGTCATACGTTGCTCCATATAAGTTTATCAAATTGAGGGTCTCCCTTTTTGGCGCAGCTTGATAGTTTCGATTCAAGGGCGTTGCTTTCAAGTCTATATTGAGAAGATGGATCAAGTTTTCTATATTCTGTTGCTGAGAAAATTATAGCATATATGAAAAAAAAAAGCAAGTTTCTCGTTTCAGCGTCTATAGAGATAATCACGCGATATTAACCTATGTTTACTACCATTTTGAGTTGCCTTGAATCCAGTTTTGTGATACCCTTAATACAAGTCACCAAAAACCTTGCCTTGGGAAGAGACATCGCGCTTTCATCCGTGACGCATACCTCTATATACAATCTTATATTCAGGGCAATCTGCGTGTGATTTTAAAAGGAGATGTCAGTGATTGAAACTATGAAAAACAGAATCGAGCAGATTGTTGAACAAGCTTGTGCCGCGGATACGAATATTTTCGGTTACGACATTTGGACGCATCACATCCTACCCGTCATTCAAAACGCAAAACAACTCGCCCCACGTTTTAATGCCGATCCAGAAATTGTAGAACTCGCGGCGTTACTCCATGATTATGCCAGTATTAAGGACGAGGCACTCTACGCGGATCATCATATTCACGGTCCGATTGAAGCGGAAAAACTGCTCAAGCGTTTCGGATATCCAGAAGAAAAAAGAGAAGCCGTCAAGGACGCGATCGCAACACATCGAGCAAGTGTAACGGTTGAGCATCGGAGGGCAGAGGGAGAGTGTCTTGCCAATGCTGATGCCATGTCTCATATTGAACAGGTGTCTTCGCTCTTGTACTTAGCCTACGTTCATCACGGAATGGGAGTTGATGAGGGAAAAACGTGGGTTAAAGCAAAACTACAACGAAGTTGGCAGAAACTGCGAGAGGATGTCCAAGACATTCTTAGAGTCAGATATGAAGCCGCGTTGAAAATACTTTGACGTAAATTTCATATAACTGTACTGCCCCCTAAATTCGGGCCACTCCCTAAACCAAGATTGTGGTATAATCTCCACGACTTGAAAGGAGGCCCCGATGGCGAAACGAAAACGAAGAAACTTCACCCCTGAGTTTAAAGGCCAAGTTGTTCTTGAGGCGCTTAGTGGTGAAAGTTCCCAAGCAGAAGTGTGTCGTCGACACAACCTGAGTGAAGATCAACTCTCTAAGTGGAAGCAGCAAGTCGTTGAAAACGTAGGCTCTCTGTTTGTGCCCACAGAGAAACAGTCCAGCGAGGCAGCGGAGCGGATCGCCCACCTTGAACAGCGCGTCGGGCGGTTGACTGTGGCATTAGATATTGAAAAAAAAGCAGTGACGTGGTTAGACCAAAACTGACGGAGCAGCGCGAAATAGTTGAGGCACTCCGGACGGATTATTCCGTGCGACAGATCTGTGAGGTACTGGGTTTCACCCGAAGTAACCTCTATTATCGACCCAAGCAGGACCCGTCTGAAGACATCCTCTGCGATGAAATAGAGGCGTTGGCACTGCGGTATCCGACTTATGGATACAGGCGTATCACACAGCTGCTACGGCAGATGGGATACGCCGTTGGGTCTAAACGTGTTGCGCGCTTGATGAAAGCTGCGAACCTGTCAGTCGCCGTCAAGCGTGTCTGTCAGACCTCCACATCGCTTGACGAACCGCGACCGTGGGTGAATCGCATTGAGACCCTTGAGGTTTCACGATGTGATCAGGTCTGGGTGGGCGATATTACCTATGTCCATCTGAAAAGCAGGTTCGTGTATGTTGCTCTGCTCATGGATGTCTTCACGCGCATGATTAGAGGGTGGCATATCAGTCAGCACTTGACGCAACCGCTGACGCTCAAACCCCTCAAAGAGGCATTACACCGAAGCGTCCCGGAGATCCATCATTCTGATCAAGGCGTTCAATATCTTTCAAATACCTATATCTCAACGCTGAGGGATTATGGTGTTGAGATATAGGTGGCGCGTCGCGGGCATCCTTGGGAGAACGGATATGCTGAAAGACTTATCCGAACCCTTAAAGAGGAAGAAGTTCACCTCAACGACTATGAAGACATCCATGAAGCGAGAAATCGTATTGGACATTTTAGTGAACACGTCTATCACCAAAAACGCCCCCATTCGGCGTTAGACTATTTGACACCAATGGAATTTCAGAAACAAAACTTGGATTAAATTTGCGAAATTGTGGTCTGAATAAACGGTGGCACTTCAAACCCTTTTCAAGGAGGTTTCACCAATGAAGGGCATTGTCTAACAATCCCACTGCTTTAGCTGTGGGTCCAACCCAGTAACGCTCGTGCGGGAGTCAAAAAAGATTTGACAGTGTCTATAAAATGTGGTATAGTTATAATATCTCGTAGGCAAGCCTTACAAGCGTAGCCGCAAGGTTGCGGGCTTGCCTCCCACTTGTAAGGGGATAAAATGCGGGATACGAGATAGACCTAATGGCAATTATATCAGATAAAATAGCGTTAGATGCTACAGACGCGCAATGCAGGTGGTTTTCACAACAATGTGGTTATGCCCGTTTTGCTTTCAATCACGCTTTAGAGGACTATAACAACGAACCCTGTCACTGGCAGGAACTCAATAAGCGTTTCAATATAGCAAAACGTGGTATTGATTGGTCAAAAGGCATGGATCAACGTGCTGCCGTGTTTGGCATAAAGAATCTTGGGGATGCTATCAGTCGTTGGAAAAGCGGTCAAAACAGGAGACCGAAGAAAAAGAGACGCAGAAACAGTCAGTCGTATAGCACCGACCCGAATACAGTAAAAGTAGAATGGAAACGTATCAAGTTGCCCAAAATTGGGTGGGTGCGTATGTATCAGAAGTTGCGACATAAGGGTGAGATTACAAAGATAACCCTATCAAGGACAGCACATCGTTGGTTCGTCTCTATAACGGTAGATACAGGTAAACCGAATGTTCCACGAGACACACGTGGACTCCCTGCTATCGGTATAGACGTAGGTATCAACTCACTGGCGACACTTGATACAGGTAAGCAATATCCGAACCCAAGACCGCTCAAAAAGTATGAGAAGAAACTTAAGCGTGAACACCGTAAGTTGAGTAAGAAAATGTTTCTATCCAATAACTGGTTCAAGCAAAAGCGTAAGGTCGAACGTATCCACTATAAGATTGCTTGTATCAGAGCGGACGCTCACCATAAAGCGACAACAGAGATAGTGAATATGGCGAGCGTGATTGGAATAGAGACGCTCAAGATTACAAATATGCTCAAGAACAAGAACCTTGCCAAAGCATTATCAGATAGCGCATTAGGCGGATTTCTTGAGAAACTTAAGTCTAAAGCAGAAACACTGGGGATACCCGTTATTCAAGCCCCACAATTCTATGCGTCCAGCAAAACATGTAGCAACTGCGGGCATAAGAAAAAAGAACTCTTATTATCAGAAAGAACCTATGATTGTACCGAATGTGGTTCTTCTATAGATAGAGACGTAAACGCTGCGATAAACCTAAAGACCCTCGCCGTCGGGCAGGCGGAGAGTCTAAACGCTTGTGGAGTTTAAGTAAGTCCTCCACAAGCAGGAGGCATTCAACTATGAAACAAGAACGGAGGAATCCCACTGCTTCAGCTGTGGGTGGTGTCAAAAAAGAACAGATTGTTTCGCGCAACCCAAAAGTGATGAATGGAGCCTTAGTTTTCACGGGGACTCGTGTGCCAGTCGAGATTTTGATTCAACATCTAACGGCAGGCGATTCACTCAAGAAGTTTCTTGCTGATTTCCCAACGGTATCTCAAGAACAAGCCGTGGCGTACCTTGAGATGACATTAGAGGTTGCTGATGCGCGTGTTGCTTGATGAAAACCTACCGCATCAGCTACGAGAATTATTTGAAGACAATATAGAGGTGGTCACAGTAAGTTATCGCAGGTGGCAAGGAAAGGAGAATGGTGAACTGTTGAGAATTACGGAGAATGAGTTTGACGTTTTCGTCACAATGGATCAAGGCATTCCCAATCAGCAAACTTGAGCGAAATTAAGATTGGAATTATAGTGTTAGAAGCGAAGAGTAACCGTTTTGAAGACCTTGTACCGTTGATTTCCGAAGTCAATACTGTGCTGAAAATAATCAAAAATGGGCAAATTGTGCATGTAAAATTTTGATAAATCATTACTTAAATGAAGATAAATCCACTCACCGACTACGAATGTACGAGTCCTATGACTGATGACATGGTTCACTGGTTTCTCGATCTTTTCGATGAACTCAGTATCAAAGTTTGGATTGATGGCGGTTGGGGTGTTGATGCCCTATTAGGTGAATGCACCCGAGATCATCAAGATCTGGACATCATGATTTCATGGGATGATTCAGCGATACTCACCGAGGCACTCTCGGCGCGAGGCTTTGTTGACATTTATACCGATGACCGTAAGGATCGAAACTTCGTGATGGGACATCGATTGCATGGCAGGATCGACTTTCACGTTATTGATCTTACCGAAAGGAGTGGGGCAGTCTACGGTCCCGGTGAGATTGATTGGGTGATCTCTGAATCGGAATTGAACGCTGTAGGGACTATCGGCGGGAGGGAAGTCCGGTGTCTGTCGGTGGATTACCAAGTGCGTTCGCACACTGGATATACGCTAACAAACACAGACTTCGCCGACCTGCGCGCGTTGCACGAGAGATATGGGGTTAAGCTGCTCGCTGAACAGATGAGATCGTTGTCAGTGTAGATGCGGTAATAGAAGAGTAACAACACCGGCAATCATCAGCCCGATAGACCACAACAGATCCATGTTAAACCACGCTTTACGGAGCAGGGCAAGCCCTACGACCTCGTAGACGATAACCGCCACGATCCCCGTCACGACGAAAAAACTGAGGGTATGTACCCCGACAGCGGATAGTAACATCACAGCGTTATCCGCCATGCTTGCAGGAGCGTGGTGCATGTGCCCTGACGCCTCGACAGCGGGCATGCGTAACAGGAGCGGTGCCAGCATCAAACCTGCTCCGTGCGCGGATGCCATTAGGAATGACCAAATTGTTAAGTCTTTGAAGTTAACACGCATCCCGACCCATTTCGGATGCCGTGCGCGGAAAAACTTGTACACGCCAAAACCGAACAACACTGTTGCACAGGCGATACGAAGGACTCCTTCCGGGAGTTGTTGCTGTGCTAAAGCGATGACGAAAACTACAACTGCGATGGATATCGCGTGTCCGAGTGCCATTGGAAAGAGCGCACCGATAACAGCACTTCTCCGTTTTTCCTGCATGCCCAACGCGACCGCAAACAGCCATCCCATCCCCGGATTAATACCGTGAAATACGCCGAGAAGGGTGTAACTTAACCATGAAACAGTATCCATAAAAAATATCTTTCCATCCATAATATGAGGGTGCCGCAAGAGAACTTGCGCACCCTCTTTTAGACGCGTATTTAATGGCATACACGCTTGAAATTCATAAATACCATTAATTCTTAGGGATAACAAAAAGTATCAGAGGAACTATCACCACCTTGCAAGCGGATCTGATGTGCGCGACTGTCGCCGAAACCTACGAAGAAATCAGGGTCCAATTCCAGACCACCATCTTCTACGTTCACATCCGCCTTTACCATCCATCCCTTCGCACTATCGGGGTAGAATTGATTATCCCATGCAACGTAGAGGGAATTGGTGAAGTAAAGACGCTTGCCATCTCGACTCAATTCAACCATCTGTGGACCACCACCTACAGGTCCAGCAGCCGGATGCGGATGCGATTTTGTAATCCCGCCTATTTCGAGAGTCCCTGTATGTTTCGGATTAAACGGGTCAGATACGTCGTATTGCAACAGTTCCCCGGTACCCCAACAGGAGACATACAGGAACCGGTCATCCAATGAGAGGATGTGATCAGTAACAAGCGCAGGTATCATCCCAATATCTTTTAAGGCAGGTGGTAAGGCATCCGGATTTTCAGGTACCTGTGCGGGAATATCAATAATCTTTTGAATGCCCCAATCGTCTCCATCTTTATACCACGTCCAAATGGAACTCGACAGATCGTTCATATTAAGCACGGCATTGACAAACCCATACGCCTTAGTTGGATCATGCGCCGGACGTAACTCCAAAATCATCTGATAATCGTCGCCCAAATCCAATGTCTGGATGTTTTTCCGATGCCGAATGTCCCAGATATGGATCTTATGTCCGAACTTGCGCTCACCTAAATCTTCAAGACTCACGCCGTTTTCAATCATCGCCGGGGTTCCCCACTCACTGGTAACGGCAATGTCGTAACCCAAGTGCCACCAGAAATCGTAAGAGAGGGATTGAGAACCGCGTTCCACTTCCCACTGCCCCAGAATATTGAAGTTGTAGTGATCCATGAGGAAGACACCACCAGGCCCTTCCTCCGAACCGGCTGAAGCCAAAGCACTTACATAGATGCCTTCGGGTCCACAATGCACTGTATGCGGACGGGTATATCCGGATCGGTTTTCAACTTCATCAGCTGTCAAAGTCTTAACAAGCTCGGGCGACTTCGGGTCGGCTTTGATATCAAGGATATAGATGTGAGACCCGCGCAATGCTGGCACAACGAGATAGCGGCGTTCTACATACGGATGCGGGGCATACGGACAGAGGGCTGCACTACAGGCGTTCCACCCAAAGTGGTGGATTTCGTCGCGAACCCCAAGCTCCAATTTATTAATAATCTGTCCATAAGTATCAGACGCTTCGTTGAGGTCCACAACACACATAGCGTCGGGTTTGCCGTCATCACGAGGCGCAGCGACATAAGCGAGTTCTTCGACAGGTGCTTCAATCGCCATTTTGGGTGATGGGTAAAAAGTTGGGTCAGGTTTCCATTGTTGTAACAAAGTTATATCTCCTTTTTTCTTTTTTTACTGTGACATATTTGCATCATTTTTCGCGCGGTCAAGCCAACCCGGAAGTCTAATATCTTCGGATAACTTCCACGCCGTCAAATAGAGTGAAGCCGTCCAACGCACCGATTCACGCGCTCGATCATTTGTGAAATCAACCAATGCAGGTGTCGGGGATTTCAGATTTTGCCAGTCACCGGCAAGTTCGTAAACGCCGTCTACTAAACTGAATCCCGCTTGAACCTGTTTTATTATTGCTGGCATTAAATCACCAACGGCTTCGATCTGTTGTGCCTTCGCGAGTTCCGCTGGATCCATTTTCAACATCTCAATTGCTGAATCGACTTTCTCATGGATACCGGCGTGCAGGCGTGTTCCGTCCTCTTGCTTAATCCCATCAAAATGAATGGTTAGGTGCAAAGGTTGACACATATCTTGGGCATAGTGCGCGAGGAAGCCAGCATAGAGAAAGCATTTATGCTGAATCATCGGATTGTCGGGCCATTTGCGATACTCTGCGAAAGCGACAGCGAGTCGTTCTGTCCATTCCGCGAGTGCGTAGGGCAGTGTGCCGATGGTTCGCGGTGCAATCCCTAACTCTGCACATAATTTAATATGTGCCTCGCGCCCCTCTGGAATCGGGTGGTCTTTTAGCAATTCTATATCAATGTAGTGTTCGCCGTATTCAGCCTGCCTTGCGTGTGGTGTGCCACGCTCTTTGGATATGTCTGGATCGTAGACACAGTGAGCGACCATTTTTTCAGCAGATCGGAAAAATTCGGGCATCTCTTCGGGCAGTGCTTTGACTGCTGCTTGTGTGAGGATATCGTGTCCGCCACCCCACCATGCCCACGCAGGGGTGGTAAGGAGTATTGAAAATAGAATAAGGATATTATAGAAACGTTTCATAATTCTCCTTTTGTTGTTAGTCTGCCGCCAGATATTCTGCGGGACTCGCCTCCTGCCATTGGAACTGGAGTTCGGCGGTCTCATGCGGCTTAAACGAAGTCGCGACTGTCTCTACGGCGGGTCCGGCGATGTCAATTTTCTCAAGGTCTGCGATGCCGTATCCCAACGCATTTGCGTAATGAAACAGTCCAATCTCCAACGGCTCAAATCCCATCGCTTTTGTTGTGACCGCATCAGCTGCGAACACATCTCCGCTTGCAATCGCGATCCCGAGTGGAACGGAGTCAGTGCCACCAGGTCCATTGCCTTGTAACCCGACGGTGCCATCAACAATAGCGATATCGGGCTTCAGATGACGTGAGACGCGGAGCAGGTTGATATTGAGCGTCTGTGCTTCGCGCGGAAGCACTCGGTCTGCGTGGCTGTGGTAGCCGTGCATTTTTATCCGATCTTCCTTGTGCAGGGTGCCCATAATCATATTCTTCATCGCGAGCGTTACGACACCAGCATCATGTGTTTTAGCAATAGCAACGGAGATCGTGCAGGGACAATCCAAGACTATCTTCGGCATCCGCACGGTATCTTCATTGCGTTCAGCAAGAAAGACCGTGGTTTCTGCCCATTCGGTTTCCTGATGCAAATCTACGAGCCGGATCGGTAGATCGTACTCGGCTTGAAGTGCCTCATACCCGAAAACTTGAAATGCTTCGCCAGAGAACGCTTCATTCGCGCCCTCAGCAACAATTATCTCTTTTGGTGGATGTGGTGTACTCAGCAGAAAATCAAGCGCGCCCCGCATCGCATCGACATGCGACGAGGCGAGTTGATTCGTGCTGGAGAGAAAATTCGGTTTTAACAGGACCTGCTCATGGACTTTTGGTGTGAGTTCATCCCGGATATTGTCCAACGCCTCAAAAACGTTAGAGCGTCGCCTGCCGGTTTTGGCAAGTCCAACTTTCGTACCCATCGGTTCCTCCTGACCTTTTGTGAGTGCTCCTAATCTTTTCCGATGTCCTTAACTTAACATTGAAAGAAAACCCAATTTTGATAACGGAAAATTGGAGCAAAACGCGATCGTTAAAAAAAATCAATCAAGAATTTGCCTCAAAAACCCCTCATGTTCTTCTAATAATGTGTTTGCGTCCGTTGGATTTAACCCCTTCGCGAGCATGACAATGGCGAGTTTCGCGCGACCACCTGCCCGTGTTAACGCTTCCTCAGCCATTTCAGTATCAACGCCAGTGACGGCTTGAACAATTCGGATGCTCCGCTCGACCAGTTTCGTATTAGAGGCGTGTACATCTACCATCAGATTGTTGTAGACCTTACCCAATTTGATCATAGAAACAGTCGTCAACATATTCAGAACCAATTTTGTGGCTGTTCCGGCTTTCAGTCGGGTCGAGCCAGCGATGATCTCGGGACCGACAATTGGCGTGATGAAATGCGTCACCCACCCTTTCAGTTGCTCAGGAGGTGAAACGCAGCAGAGAAATATTGTTTTCGCGCCAATGGTGTGTGCTTCCCTTAAAGCACCTATAACGTAAGGTGTCCGTCCACTGCTTGCAATTCCGACGAGCACATCCTCTGATGTGAGGTGTCGTTCTCGGACAGCGAGTGCTCCACTTTCAGGCTTATCCTCTTCACCTTCCACCGAGCGGCGTAAGGCAACATCCCCACCGGCAATTATCCCTTGGACCATTTCTGGAGGTGTACTAAAGGTTGGTGGACATTCGGAGGCATCTAACACCCCAAGTCTGCCGCTTGTGCCAGCACCGACATAAAATAGTCTGCCACCAGTGCGAAATGCCGCAACGCATAATTCAATAGCCTGGGCAATCGCTTCGGATTCTGCTTCTACTGCCGCAACTGCTTTTCGATCTTCTTCGTGAAAAATCCGGACGATTTCTGGTGTTGACTTCAGATCAATGTCAACAGAATTCAGATTTTGCTGTTCCGTTTTTTTAATTATACCTTGCGGGAGAACTGTGGGCATTCAAGCTTTAACGGGCACCCCTTAAATCCGCCCTCCATTTCTTTACGGGTTAACGTTTTTGAACTTTTTAAAAACTAAAACCCATTAATCTGACACGGTGTCCTTCTACAAATTCGCTTGCGCTAATAACACAGCACCATAGGCAGGCTCGTGTTTTGGGAGTTGCACCGATGCCTCTGGTTGAGTCCTCGCAAACCGGTGGCGGAGTTTATCGGCGAACATCGTTTGATGGATGAGATTACCACCACTGAAAACAATATCAAACGGCTCTGTGAATTCCAACTGTTCAATTACACTGGTTGCGGCACAAACGAGTTCATCAGCCGCTTCGTCAACAATGCATGCAGCGACAGTGTCCGTTGTTCGGGTTGTATCAAAAACCACCTCTGCCAACTGTGCAATTGTATCCCTATTTGCGGCGTGCACCCAGCGAATTAGTTCACTCGGTTCGTTGAGTTCAAGTCTATTGAGGATTCGATCTGTCAATTCGGTCTGATCGCCTCTACCATCAGCGGCACGGGCAATAGCTTGGAGCCCTTTTATAGCGATATTGTAACCGCTCCCTTCGTCTCCGAGAAGGTATCCCCAACCACTCGCGCGTGCTTCTCTGCCATCGGTATGGATGCCGTAGACAATCGCACCCGTTCCAGAGATGACAATTACACCTTCCTGTTTCTCCGTGCCACCAACGAGAGCGATATGTGCATCGTGTGTCAATATCCGATCTTCACAAATACCAATCTCATCGCAAATTCGTCCAATTACTTCTCGATCCGCAGGACGTCCCAAACCCGCCATGCCCAAGCAGCACCGGACAGAACTTGTGGGTGGAACCTCCGCTTTTTCGTAAAGTTCGGTGACGATGCCTTCCAAAACTGTCTGCGTTTTCGCTTCACCAACGACGTGGTAGTTCGCGGGTCCTGATTGCACTTGTGCAAGGTGTTGTCCGGTTCGTGTTGCCAGAATACCAATCGTTTTTGTCCCGCCGCCATCGATGCCGATGATGTACATCATATTTTGGTATAGCACCTCTATGAAGAACTTGACAATTCACACTGCATCCTCTATAATGTAGTTTACACGATTTAGCAAATAGTTGCAATAAAATTTTTATCGGTAGGTGCCTCAAAATGCAGAACAGAAACTACCTCGCGCTCATGATTTTGTGTGGAAGCCTTGTGTGCCTCGGTTGCTCCCAAGATACGGTGCAATTTGAGTGGCGACAACTTGAAAGTGGGACAGGTGAACATCTTTACGGGGTCCATTTTATAGATACGAAACATGGATGGGCAGTCGGCACAGGTGGAACAGTCCTCTCGACCGTTGACGGTGGAGCCGCTTGGAAAGCGACTTCAATCTCAAAAGATACGCTGACACAGGTTAATTTCGCAACCCCAAACAACGGCTGGGCAGTTAGTATTGGGCAGGTGCATTATACTGGCAGCGGTGGTGCCTCATGGAACTTGCAACACCAAGTACGCGGTATGGGTAAAACCTCTTCAGGCATCTTGGATCTCCATTTTGTTGATACGACGCATGGTTGGGCGGTCGGTGGAAAAGGGACAGTGCTCAAAACAGAGAGTGGTGGGAGTCGGTGGGAAAGTCAAAGAGATCTGTCGGATAAACATTTATGGAGTGTGTATTTTGTCGATCCAGCACACGGGTGGATTGTTGGGGAAGAGGGGGAAATACTGCATACTCAAGATGGCGGGGAACGATGGGTGCAACAGAGAAGCAACGCCGAGCAGCATTTATTTTCTGTCTATTTCGCAAATCTGACGCATGGATGGATTGTAGGAACCAACGGCTTGATTCTCCATACTACTGACGGTGGGAAGGTGTGGAGTCGGCAAGAAACGCCTGTGAATCTGAACCTACGGGATGTTGCCTTCCGAGACGAAAAACGTGGGTGGGCAGTCGGCGAAAAAGGGCTAATCCTTCATACAATAGACGGCGGCAACACGTGGAATCGGTATCCTACGCCTGCGAAACATAACTTACAGGATATCTATCTCCAGAAAAATGCCGGATGGATTGTCGGCGCGAGAGGGACTATCCTGAGGGGACACTAAGACTTCGCTTTTATACCCATAATTTGTAAATCCAAGTGGAGAGACATAGCACAATTCCACCGATGGCAATCGTGTTTCGAGTGCCTGGTGAACAACGGGTCCAAGTGTTTTTTATCCACATCGGAAAGAATGCCGAGCCGATAGCCAGTCCAATAATCAAATAAGAAAACGGATGGTAACGCCAAGCGTCTGCGAAATGTCCGTGTATTAAAGCAATACATGCCCGCGTCATCCCACACCCAGGGCATGGAATGTCGGTTACTAAATGAAAAATACAGGGAATCAGTGAAACTTCTGTCAGTGAAATTTCTGAAATTGTAGTGTAAATCCCTACTACACCCAATCCGATAAGAAAGAGACGAGCGAGAAATGTATGGTTAAACATTAAGGAATTCGTTCGTAGAGTCTGTTAATCTGGTGCTGTTGAATAGCGAGTGAACCAACACCAATACCGAAAATTGCTAACAGAACGCAAATGATAGGCAAGCTTGAATCAAATACCAAATCATTGTCAGCCTGAACTTGATTGATACCATTTGCCATCTTGTACTCATAATAGATACCGAAGATGCCGCAAGTAATAATTGATAGCAGCAACCAGAGCCAAAAGGAGTACTCATCCCGCTTCAACCAAGCGTTAAGTGTTGCCATCTGCTTATATTGCCAATAAAGCCCATAGAGACCAAAAGTAACCAAGGTTACTAAAATTCCAATCACGATACCTCGTCTACCTTCGGACTCCGGATACGGGTGTTGATTAAGCATAAAATCCTCCATTTTGTGAGAACACAAAATTTGTTAAGAGTTATTTTCCTCAAACAGTGCTATAGTAAAATCGAAAAATATGTTTACAGTTCGTTAGGGAACAAACACCCCACCCCCGTTGGCGAGGATTGTATCCTCGCCCATCTTTGAGTGTATAAGTAATTACGGGTTTTACTATGTTTTAATTATCCACTGCGATGAACACAAGCGAAACTGCCTTTCCTACAGGACGTTATCACATGGATTATTCACGCGGAAGCGAAACTGTATCGGGAACGACAATCTCACCAGCAATGATCTTTGCCTTCAGCGATTCAACAGTCGTTATGATGTCGTCGGCAAGTAAGGGTTGGTTATGTTCATCGAGGGCGTAACTGACCCCGCCATCTTTGAGTCCGAAGTATCGGATCCCTGCTGTAAAATTGTTCTCAGCGGTTTCTCGGATGATGCGCTGTACAGAAGCCGAAATCTCTTTTGTCATACTCGTCAAGACAATCCCGGGGGCAAGATGGTTACCGTTGGAGTCAACCCAAATAATAAATTTTTGCTGTTCTTGAGCGGCTTCAAGCACCCCTTGACCGGATCCACCAGCAGCAACGTAAATCACATCAATGCCGTTTTCATATTCTGCCAACGCCAATTCTTTCGCTCTATCCGGTTGTCCAAAACCGGCAACACTCTCGCTAATGTATTCTACAGAGATTTCGGCATCTGGATTGATAGCCTGAATCCCAGCGACGTAACCGGCTTCAAATTCGCGTAACAACGGAACATCCACTCCACCAATATAGCCGATTTTACCGCTTTCCGATTTTAAAGCCGCAATTGCCCCGACCAGAAATGAACCTTCGTTGGATTTATAGTTCACAGAAGCCACATTTGGAATGTCAAGAACAACATCAAAAATTGCAAATTTGACATCAGGAAATTCCGGTGCTACACGGGCAAGCACGTCTCCCATTTGATAACCTGCTGTCAAAACAAGTTCTGAATTTTGTGCTGCATCTCTTAGGAGCATTTCGGTAGCGATCGGATCGTTTTCCATACCGTTTACTTCAATTAGCGTAATTCCAAGTTTTTCCTCTGCAGCTTTTACACCGATGTGGAAGGCATCACAGTAAGCCGCAGAGCCAACGCAATCGCTCGGATATACCATGGTTACGCGAAGTGGCGCAGTATCTGTTTCTGTTGAAGGGTCAGAAAGAATTACCTCCTGAATCGCGTCGCAACCACAGATTATAAGTAGTCCTAATGCGAAAAAAACGGATTTGTGCCCGATATTAAAACTTTTCACAATTCCTCCTTAAAGAATCTTGTCATGGGTATGAAATTCAAAAAACAATTATTTTCTTGATGAATCATTTAAACCCTCACCTTCGTTCACCCCAAATACTTAATGCCTATAGGTTACACACCTATTGCATACCCATCGCGCCGTGGATCGGCACCCCCCATAAAACTTCCTTCATCAGGATCAAAGGCAATACCCTGACCGCCGCCGACGGTTGCAGTCCAATCGGGTAGCACCTCTACCTCGTGTCCACGTGCTTCCAATGCCGCACGGACTGCAGCAGGAATACGTCCCTCCATACTGACATGCGTTCCCGGATTTATCAAGCGAAGGCGCGGTGCTTCAATCGCCGCTTGCACATTCATTCCGTGTTCAATCAGATTCAACACCATTTGCAGTGTCGTCTGAAGGATGCCGTGGCTTCCCGGTGTGCCAATTGCGGCGAACGGGTTTCCATTCTTCCAGACTTGGCACGGCGACATACACATCTCTATCTGTTTATGTGGTCCAACGGCGTTGGGACTCTCTGGGATTCTATCGAACCAGTTCATAAAGTTGTTGAGAAACATTCCTGTTGAACCGAGAATTACGCCTGAACCGAAGGGTTGTCCAAGACTCTGCGTCACAGCGACGATATTGCCCTCTGCATCAGCAGTGTCAAAGTGGGTTGTACATTCAGTCGTCCAGTCGTCAGCTACGATCTCACCCGGGAGTTTGTCCTTAGACCAACGCTCACCACCGCTGACTGCAGCCTGTTCACCGATGCGTTCGCGTTGCGCACGTGCGTAGTCTTTAGATAATAGCCGTTCAATCGGTGGATTCGGACGCGGGGCGTATTCGGCTCTATCCGCACTTGCCAGTTTAATCGCTTCAATCAGCAGATGCAAGTACTCCGGTGTATTGTGCCCAAGTTCACCGAGGGTATCGTTTTCTAAAATATTGAGGGTTTCCAGATATTGAAAACCTGAACACGGCGGTGGTGGGCAGTAGACTTCATAATCTTTGTAGGTAACAGAGATCGGTTCCTGCCACTCTACTTCAAAGTCAGCCAAATCCTTTTCGGTAATCAGCCCATCGGTTTCTTCGGAGAAACGGACGATCTCTTTGGCAATGTCGCCGCGGTAGAAGGCCTCTGCGCCACCTTCGGCGACCTGTCGGAATGTGTTCGCCAAATCCTTTTGCACCAAAACTTCGCCGGGGTGTGGTGTTCTCCCTCGTGAGGCGATAACCTCTTCAGCTCTTTCAGAGAAATAGGGGCGGGCGCCTGCGATGAATTCGGCATTCTTGACGGTGACGGCGTATCCATTTTCTGCCAATTCAATCGCTGGCGTAAAGATGTCCAAGTGATCCATACTGCCGTAGCGTTCTAAGAGTGCGAGCCATCCGCCGCAGCCACCCGGCACCATACCGGCACGAATGCCAATCTGCTGGCTTTCGAGTGTCGGATAGACATCCAGCGTCGCTGCGTAAGGGGCAGTGCCCAGG
This sequence comes from Candidatus Poribacteria bacterium, assembly GCA_965232545.1. Lineage (GTDB taxonomy): Bacteria > Poribacteria > WGA-4E > WGA-4E > WGA-3G > WGA-3G. The sequence goes on along the minus strand of OZ246979.1, from coordinate 2,074,330 downwards.
TAATCTATCACGCGATGTGTTTTTTCTTTTGCACTATAGATTAGCATATACCCGTTGCCCGCGATACCCGACATATAAGGTTCAACGACGTTGAGCGTTGAAGCGACTGCAACCGCTGCATCAAATGCATTACCGCCAGCGAGCAACATGCGTGCACCCGCAAGACTCGCAAGCGGATGCGCGCTTGTTGCCATCCCGCGTGTGCCTGTTACCGTGGAACGATGCGTTGTGCCGTGTGATGGAAAAGCCATGCTTCCCTCCTCGTTATTCTCTAAGCAAGTTTTATGACAGATTTTAGAATCGGCGAGGTTACAAACCTCGCCTACCTATTTGAGGTATAAGTCTCCGAAACCGGCGCCATCGCAACTGCCAGATTAATTTCCGGCGATTGACGTGATGTGTAAAGAGTCTTTGCCCATCCAGCTCAAGCACAGGAATCAGATATTTATATTTCGTGAAGAGTCTCATATCCTTCGTGATGTCAATTTCTTCTACCGCAATAAACGATGTTTTCGCTCTGATATTCTGTAGCACTGCCTTTGCGTCGTCGCAGAGCGGACAATCCGGTTTCGTGTAGAATTGGAGTTGCATCGGTTCGGTTTTCAACTTTTTAGTTATGTGTCTCTGTTCTCTTCTACAACATTTCAACCCTACGGGTTTTTTAAAGATTTTTTAATGATGTGGAGTGCTCGCCGTACCTTACAGGTGTAAGGCAAAGACAAATCATGCCTTAAATGGCAGCCTGCAACAACGGCGCAGGCGGCTCTTGAGCGAAAATCGTCAAAGCACAAACTCCGTTGTTTACCCGAAAGGTATAATTAAAAAAGTTTAGCACAAGTCGCCAAAAATCGCACTTACTTTTTACGTGAATCAACCTGGATTCTGTGATAGAATCATGTTAGACTTTACCTGATGCTTTTGGCAATCATAAGTTCCAAAGATGATACTATCTAAGGAGAAAAAACGTGAAATTGAGACTTGCACAATACGGTATTTCCCACGACCACGCTGGAGGGAAAGCCAACGTAATGAAGGAAAGTGATGAAATTGACTTCGCCGGGGTCTTTGAGCCATCACCTGAAGTCCGAGAGACTCTCGGTCAAAGCCCAGTCTACGAAGGCGTTCACTGGTTTACGTCCAAAGAAGAGATACTCGAAGATGAGACAATCGTTGGGGTGGCGGCGCAGGGGCGCGTATCGCAGAACCTCGCCTTTGCACGGGAGCTTCTCGAACACGGCAAGCATGTATGGTTCGATAAACCTGCCGGTGATAACCTTGATGAATTTCAAGAGGTCTTAGACATCGCGCGAGACAAAAATCTGCTCGTTCAACTCGGTTATATGTTCCGATACAATGCGGGTTTTCAGTTCATCCTTGATTGGGCAAACGCCGGTAAACTCGGTGATATTTTTTCCGTTCGGGCGCGAATCTCATCAGGACCTTCAAGCGATGCCCATTGGCAACGTTGGGATTCACTCGGTGAGCATTCCGGTGGCATTATGTTTATCCTCGCCTGTCATCTCACCGATATTATCGTTGCATTGTTAGGACGACCCACACGGGTGACACCCTTTTCAAGGCACGATGGACATGACGTGCCGTGGTATCGTAACAATACAGCGGCTGTCCTTGAATATCCGAGAGCATTGGCTATTCTTGAGTCAACGTCATTGGAGGTGGATTCGGGGAAATCGAGAAGATTGGAAGTCTACGGAACACGCGGCAGCGCAATTCTTGAACCGCTTGAACCCCCAGAATTACGGTTGTGTCTTGATGAAGAGCGGGATGGGTACGCGAAAGGCTGGCAAACGGTGCCTGTGGAAAGACGACCGCGTTACGTCGAGAGCCTTCGAGCGTTTGTCGCTGATATTCGGGGCGAGAAATCACCTGATCGTTCTCTCGACCACGAGTTCACAGTTCAGGAAACGGTGCTGCGGGCGGCAGGACTGCGATAGTAATAAAGAAACCGGTTTAATTTTTTCTTGACATTCTTCTTAAATTTGATTATACTGCATGTTAACTTGCAATAGTGAAGGGGGATGTAAGCGATGTTAGCCATAATTAATATCTGTTTTCTCATTGTGTGTCTGTCCCTCTTGGTGGCACTACCTTGTTATTTATCTTGGAGGCAGAGAACGATGGGGCAAGTCCTGTTTCACCTCCCTACGTCCAAAAGCCACAAAGTGCTTTTGAAGCTTGTCATCCTTTTATGCGCAGGTATCATGCTTATGCAAATCGTGTTCTTAATCAAGGATGGTTGGCAGTCTGCACCACAATTTTGGCCCGTGATAGTGGCACCCATGTTTTCCCTATTTCGTATGTATTCCGTAAACCGATTTGAAATCAGGGAGGCTGGCATTATCTCTAACGGGAATTTTGTAAAGTGGGAGAAACTTAACGCCTTCCAATGGAAAAAAGAGGGGGATTACGCATTGGGCTTGGGAAAGGAGGCGTATGTCCTCGGCGTGACGAGATCAGGGGACAAATTCCCATGGTGGCTTGAGTGGGACAAATTTCGAGCGGACCAGCGCGAGAACGCGAATAGACTCCTGTCCCAATACTTACCTAAAACTCGCTATGAATCTTCGTCTTCTATAGGGATGATGGGAACGACCGTAACAGGAAATGCCGATGGTTTGTAGTGTCCATCTGGTGCCTTGGTTGGGAATTTGTATTGAGGGTCTGTCAGAAGTTCATAGACTGCAGCATCCCTGGTTTTAACCAGTTCTCTGGTATTCAATTCCCACTCGACTGTGAGTGCCTCGTGTCGTCCTGGGAAGTCTTGTGTCCCCAATATCGATGTCAAAGCCCAATAGATATACTCCGTAACCATGCAACCATAATCGCAGGTTTCATCCGTATAATGATACCAAGCTTCTGCTGGGTACCCGCTCTTGGGACCACCTTCTGGTACATGCTCGAAATATCCGCCACGGGCGGCATCCATACACTTCGCTAAGATGGACGCCCGTACCTCCCCGAACACCTCGGGGTAAGCGTTGGCATAGCCGTGTTGTGTAATAGGATGCAGAATTTCCTCTAATGCGCCGTCGTAGTATGAACCATCGGGAGCGTTGATTCTGCCATCAACAAGGAAATTTGGTTTGGTTTCTTCGCCATACAGGTCTTGACCAAATCGGTAGCCCGCCGCTTCTACCAGATCCATTTCCAACCCCTCCATCTCCGCTTGTGTTCCGGGCATAATGATAAAGACGTTTCGGCTTACAAGGTGACTGAGAACCCGTGTGTTGTCAGGAACACCATCTCCGTCGTTATCGAGGTATTGTGCCAAAACGCCTGCGGCGTGAGAAAGTTTATCTTCAGGGGTCGTTGGGCTTGCGAAGATATGAATACCGAAAACGTTGACGTATTTGTCACAACCGACTTGTCTGAAGGCAGAAAATTCGCTCGGTATCTCTACGATTTCGATTTTCGGTACCACCTCAATGCTTCGCATCGCGTTGTCGCCGATAATTTGGGATGAAGCAAGTCCCATTAAAACCAGCATGATTCCTGCAGTCATGGTTTTCCTTTCTTCCAAATTGACTCTCTTGAGACCGCTGCCTGAATAGATAACCTGATGACGCTAAAATTCAACAGTTATGCGAATCGAACGCCTAATTTTACGTTCTCACCGGGGGCAGTCGCGATCTTCGGATACTCGTCCAATAGATCGTCAAAATCGACAACAGGGTGGATAACCGGTTCAGACTTCAGGCTGCCATCACAGAGCAGCCGCCAACTGATTTCAAAGAGTCTGCCTTCATTCCAATTTGGGTACTCAGGATTCGGTTCGCTACACGCGCGTGAGAAGACAATCGTCGGTCGATTGAAATGTGCTTCAGCACCGAGATCTAATCCCGATGGATAGATACCGGGCCACGCGCCAGCGACAACCGTTCCGAGATACGTCACGCCACGGATAGCGGCTTGGAGTGCCGTATGATGACCGCTGTATTCAATGCAAACGTCAGCACCACGCTTGCTGGTGGCCTTTTTAATTTCCAAGCCTGCATCATCTGTGGTCGGATCGATAACAAGATCAGCGCCGCATTCGAGGGCTACATTGCGACGCAACTCAAGTGGATCGACACCAATTACAGGATAGGCACCCGCCAATTTGGCGAGTTGCAGTGCCATCAATCCGATCCCCCCCATTCCAAAGACTGCTACAGCATCTCCAATGCGGACATTACCGTCACGCACAGCACCCAAAGCAAAATCTGTCGGATCCAGACAGACCGCTGCCTGCCAAGGCACACCATCAGGAAGTTTCCGGACACCTGCTGCCCCCCAAACGTTTTCCTCACGGAAGGAACTGTGCCGAAAAACCCGCTCTCCGACCTCAAATTCGGTAACCTCCGAGCCAATCTCAGTTATCTCGCCAACGCACATGTTCCCAAGTCCTGAAGGATAGCTCACCATCCCGCCAGAACCGTCTGCTCGAAAGATTTTATATTCGCCATCGTAGCCACCGCGCGGACCTGCATACCCCTTATACGATGCCATCTCTGAACCGTGTTTGGCGGCACCAAATTGGCTTTTGACCCGAATTTCGTTAGGCTGCAACGGTTGGCTTTCATATTCTCGGAAAGCGACCTGTTCTTGGGCGGGGGCAATAAGTTCTCTTAACATATTGGCTATTTTCCTTTCTGTGTATCGCACTTCGGAAATGCGCAATAATGCACTTCGCATTTGGGCGAGTACGCCGCAGAATTGCGCGACTACGAACGGGATTTACCTGAAAATAAGGTTGACAAAGCACTATCGCAAACTATCTATTGCGTTTATTTTTTCAATTCGCCATAATTCAATCAATAATCGCTTGGTAGCAGAGGATACGAATTCTCTCTCCGAGATCCAAGCCGCCGCTCGGATGCAATTGGCATAAGAAAATACCAATCATTTGCTCTTGAGGGTCAATGAAGAAATTGGTAAAGAAGAAACCACCCCAGCCAAACGTTCCAACCGATCCGACTTCATTAAGGTCTGATTTGTCTCGGACAACACTAAAGCCTAAACCGAATCCATAGTCGATATCCATCTTGGCAAGTCGATTTGAAGTCATCAATTCAACGGTTTTTCGGCTCAACAATCGGACACCGTTCAGTTCTCCACCGTTCAGCATCATCTGCGAGAAACGGACGTAATCAGGAGCGGTGGAGACCAACCCACCACCACCAGAGAAATAGGTTCGCGGACCGTTGTAAGGATAATCCGTTGAATAGATCAGTGCGCCGTCCACTGTCGGTTCTGGGGACTTGCGTGTTATGGGTCCATCTTTGGTTCGCTCATACACTGTTGCGATTCGTTCGCGCTTTGTTTCAGGGATAAAAAAATGTGTGTCGTTCATACCAAGCGGTTTGAAAATACGCTCAGAGAAAAATGCATCGAGCGACATCCCTGACACGACTTCAACGAGGTAACCGAGCAAGTCGATTGACAGTCCGTACTCGACTTGGGCACCCGGTTGATGCAACAACGGGATTGTCGCCAAGATTTTCATCTTCTCCTCAAGCGTGCTTTCATCTTGAAGAAGTCCATGGGTGATACCCGCATCGGTGTATTGCTGACCTAAACGTCCGTTCCAGTGATACGTTAGACCAGACGTATGGGTAAGCAGGTTCCAAATTGTAATTTGCCGTGTTGCGGGGACAGGTGCAGCCGAATCTTCGGTATCTTCCGGTGGCAACACGTGCATCTCCTTGAAAGCCGGAATGAATTTTGAGACCGGCTCATGCAACCGAAAATGCCCCTCTTCATAGAGCATCATCACAGCGACACTCGTGATCGGTTTTGTCATTGACGCAATACGGAAAAGGGTGTCGGGTGTCATCGGTTTTTCCGCTTCGACATCCATCATACCGTAAGTACCGAGATGTGCAATCTTTCCGTGCCGGGCAAGCAATGTAACGCCACCAGCGATTTTTTGTTGCTCGACGTGCATTTCCATGACTTTATCAATTCTTGAGAGTCGTTCGGTAGAAAGTCCAACGGCTTCAGGCTCCACCATAGGAAGCTCGTGACTGAAGGCAGATACCGTCAGAACCAACAAGAACGAGATATATACTAAAATTCCGTTCGCTTTTTTATTATAAATCACGCAGCAACCTCACTTTTTCTCACGAAGAACCTATAGCGCGGGACTACTACTTTTAACCTAAGCCACAAGGGTAGGTACGAGACCTACCCCTACAGTATAATTGGCGCGTGGAAAAATATAGAAACCGTTGGATAGCAACTCAAATTACCTTTAAGCCAAAATGTCACGAACGACGTGTCCATGGACATCGGTGAGGCGGAAATCTCGTCCTTGGAAACGGTAGACCAGTTTTTCGTGGTTAATCCCGAAGAGGTGTAACATTGTGGCGTGGAAGTCGTGGACATGCACGATATTTTCAACGGAATTATATCCCAACTCATCGGTGTTACCGTAGCTGATACCACCTTTGATACCACCGCCAGCCATCCACATCGAGAATCCCTTGATGTGGTGATCGCGTCCGGTACCCTGTGCCATGGGGGTCCGACCGAACTCGCCGCCCCAAATCACTAAAGTATCGTCCAACATACCGCGCTGCTTCAGATCATTCACAAGTGCCGCGGTCGCCTTATCAACATAGCCTGAGGTCGTCTTGATGGCGTTTTCAATACCGCCGTGATGATCCCAACCGCGATGGTAGAGTTGGATAAACCGAACACCGCGTTCGGCTAAGCGTCGAGCGAGGAGACAATTTGAAGCATAAGATCCGTCGCCGGGTTCTGCGCCGTACGCATCCAGAACGTGCTGCGGTTCTTTGGAGATGTCCGTCAATTCTGGAACACTCGTCTGCATTCGGAACGCCATTTCGTATTGACTAATCCGCGTCGAGATCGCAGGATCGTCCACAGTTTCGTCGAGCATACCGTTCAAGGTTTGGACGGCATCCACCACGTCTCGTTGCTGTTCGGTATTGACACCGCCAGGGTTCGTGACGTAATGAACGGGATCGCCCGTTGAGTGGAACTGGACACCTTGAAACTGACCTGGGAGAAATCCGCTATGCCACTGCCGTGTTGCGATCGGCTGGTCCTGTCCACCACCAGAAGAGGTGAGGACAACATAGCCCGGCAAATTTTCATTCTCACTCCCAAGTCCATAGAGCAGCCACGACCCCATACTCGGTCTCCCGGCGATGGCAGTGCCAGTGTTCATAAAGGTATGTGCTGGATCGTGATTAATCTGTTCGGTTTTCAGGGAACGCACGATACAAATATCGTCGGCGAGACTTCCGATATGTGGAAACGCCGTACTCATCTCCTGCCCCGACTCTCCATACTTTTTGAATTCATGTGTCGGACCGAGGCATTTGAGTGAATCCGCTTGTCCTTGGAGTTGCGCAATCGGTTGTCCTTCCGTGAAAGACTTCGGCATCGGTTGTCCGTGGAGTTCTGCGAGTTGCGGCTTGTAGTCCAAAGTCTCTAAGTGCGACGGACCACCCGCCATGCAGAGATGAATAATATGTTTCGCTTTCGGTGGCACATGTGGAGTGGTAACAATCCCCTGCCACCGATCAACCTCCGGCGCAGCATTGATAATTGATGGTGTCAGTAAGGATGCGAGTGCGAGTGATCCGACACCCCGCACTGTTTTTCCCAGAAATGTTCGCCTTGTAAGGCGAAGATCGGTTTCTTCATGAATATCTATAGCCATAACACCTGATACCTCCTGTTCATTCGCGCAATGTTAGGACTCCAAACAGTCTAACTTTAATATCGCATAATCGTTTCATGCAAGTTCAGTATTACCCGCGCCACAGAAGTCCACGCCGCCAATTCGTCGGGTTCAACGCCTTCTGTCATTGGTGCTTCACCCGTTGCAACCAGCATGTCAGCAGCATCAAGATCAGCAGTGTACTCGCCTTGGTGCTTTTCATAGAGATTTGTCATAATCTCTAATTCCTTCGGCTGCGGCGGACGAGATAAAGTCCATTGGTACGCCCAATTGATCCGCTCAGCGATGGATTCGCCACCCTCTTGGATAATCCGTGCCGCAAAGACGCGCGCTGCCTCAACGTAACTTGGGTCGTTGAGGAGCGTCAAAGCTTGCATCGGTGTATTAGAGGTCGCACGCTCAGCGGTACACTCCTGACGACTCGGCGCATCGAACGCCATCATACTCGGATGCAAGAAGGTTCGCTGCCAGTGTGTATAAAGTCCCCTGCGATATTGATTCTCTCCTGCATCGTGTACATAAACCCGCTTCGGGAAGTTTAGGTTTGAGTAATAACCCGTCGGTTGGTAAGGTCTCACACTCGGACCACCAATTTTGGGGACAAGGAGCTCACTCAGCAACAACGCGTTATCGCGGACCACCTCTGCATCGAGTCGCCAGCGCGATTGGCGTGCCAGCAAGCGATTATAAGCGTCCTTCTCCTCCAACACCTCGTTTGATTTCGAGGATTGACGATAAGTGTTCGAGGTAACGAGAAGTTTTACGATGTGCTTAACATTCCAACCGCTCTCCACAAATTCGACAGCGAGCCAGTCAAGTAGTTCAGGATGCACCGGCGATTCGCCTTGCGCACCGAGGTCATCCAAGACGCGGGATAATCCTGTCCCGAAGTAGAGTGCCCACAGGCGATTTACAAACGTCCGGGCAGTCAGCGGATTGTCCTTTGACGCGATCCACTGCGCGAGTTCTAAACGCGTCGGTCGACGGTTTTTGATGCCGAGATCACCAAGGAAAGTCGGTATCATCGGTTCGACGATCTCGCCCGAATCGTCCATCCAGTTACCCCTCGGTAGCACGCGTGTTGTCCGAGGTAGCGTGGACTCGGTTGTGAGCGAGTAGGGAATTTGCGCTTCAATTTCGCCTTTCTGTTTCTGTAACTCCGCGATCTGATTCCGGATACCGTCGAGCGCGGGTGTGATACGGCGATACTCCGCGGCGATCTGCTCACGCTGATGTGTCGTTCTGACAGAGGGATCGACCTGAATTGCTGCAATGACCTGTTCCGTATGTGCGTGCTTCACCGCCGAGCCGCGAGTCGTTGCGATACCAGCCATATCCCAATAAGCGGTGCCACCAAACTGCACGAAAGCGATTCCGTTCAAGACACTCTCCGGCTCCAACCCAACATCTGCCGGATCTACCTCGAGACGTACCCATTCACCTGCTGCCGGTAGAGGTCCCATCGGCTTGTGAGCAGGTGTGTCATTTCCAACGCCACCGAGGTCAATTTTATCCTCGCCCCAAAACGCTCGGTGATCCCAATTCCCGTCGTTCCACTGGAGCATGACTGTTCCTGGAGGCGATTCCGGGTCAATCCAGACATAGGCAAAGAGTCGGTCGTCCTCTGCTAAGGTAAATGTTCGATTCGCACCACGGAAAGCATGCTGGACTGTCTTTTCTGCTTCCGCTGTCTGCTTCCGTGAGTATAATTTACTGAAAACAGGTGCCTCGTTTTTACCGACGAATTCCCATGCGCCCTCGGTTCTACCACCGTTTGCTTGTGCGTCATCTATCCACGCGAAGTCGGTCGGTTCCGTTGACTTGAGAAGCGAAAGCACTTCGTTTTCCCACGCCGTCTGCTCGGCTTCCAATCCCGGCGATGATGCTTTGAGTACCCGCTCCAATTGTGCCAATTCATCCTCAATATCCTGCAGTGCTGATTCTTGTGCAGGTGTCGGTAGCATTACGACGGGTTCCCATTTACTTCTACCCGGATATACCCCCGGTCCCTCTACATCCGCGAAAAACGCAGCGAAACTGTAAAAGTCTTTCGCGGTATATGGATCAAATTTGTGGTCGTGACATTGGGCACAACCGAGTGTCGCACCTAACCAGACGGATGCAGTCGTTCGCACTCGATCAGCGGCATAGATCGCGAGATATTCTTTTGCTTGTGCGCCGCCTTCTGAGGTTGTCTGATTCAAACGGTTATAACCGGCAGCGACTTTTTGTGTTGGTGTTGGACTCGGCAGGAGGTCGCCCGCGAGATTCTCCAAGGTGAATCGATCAAACGGCATGTTGTCGTTAAACGCTTTTATCACATAGTCACGATAGGGCCAGATACTCACATTTTCGTCAGCATGGTAACCACTCGTGTCCGCATAGCGCACCAGATCGAGCCAGTACATTGCCATCCGCTCGCCATATTGAGGTTCAGACAGAAGTCTGTTGACAAGTGATTCATAGGCATCGGGGCTTTCATCTCTTAAGAATTGCTCTACTTCAGCGGGTGTAGGTAGCAATCCAGTGAGATCGAAGCTCAAGCGACGGATAAGCGTCCGTTTATCTGCTTCTGCAGACGGAGTGAGACCTTCTGTCTCTAATCTCCCAAGTATGAAAGCATCAATGGGGTTACGGACCCATGCCGTGTTCTCAACAGTAGATGGTTCAACCCGTTCAGGTAGACTGTAAACCCAGTGCTCTTCCCACTCCGCACCTTCAGCAATCCACTGGATGAGCGTATCGATCTCATCTTGTGTCGGCTGCCGATTGGAGATCTGCGGTGGCATTAGTTGCTCAATATTCTCGTGTGTTATGCGTAGGACCAATTCGCTATTTTCCGGTTCACCCGGCACGATAATCGGATATCCACTTGGTGCAGAGAAGGCACCCTCCTTTGTATCAAGCCGCAGATTGGCTTGCCGGACCGCGGGGTCAGGACCGTGGCATGCATAGCATTTATCCGACAATATCGGTCGAATATCACGATCGAATTGGAGCTTCTCGGCATAGACAGGTTGTAGCGCGATAGCGAGTCCCAATAGGAGTATTATAAGACTCACACAACAGGTGCGAAACCCTGTCGTAGTCCCTAAACGTGATAGCAATGTCTGTGGCATTATAGAATCTTTCCTCCATTTTTTCTGCACGGGCGATGTCAACTCCCAACGGGAGTATAAGTCTGGCTATCCTCAAAAATGCTTGATTGCTCAATAGTGTATCATTAAAGTGAAATCTGTGCAACATATCCCGCGAACAGTAGAGCCTATTTTCAATGATTTTATTGAATTTTAATTATACTTTAGAGTATAATACTTTAGAGTATAATACTTTAGAGGCATTTAAGGAGAGAAAATTATGTTCATTAATAGACACCAAGAACTTGCGGCTTTAGAACGAATGTTTCGGTCAGAAATAGCAGAATTTTTCGTGTTATATGGCAGGAGACGGGTTGGGAAAACTGAACTCCTCACGCGGTTTTGCAAAGAGAAAAGAAGCATCTATTTCCTCGCCAGTCAGTTGAAAGAGCAGGATCACCTACAGCAGTTGACCGAGACTGCACGACATGTCATCAATGATCCACTACTGCAGAGTCTTGCCTTTAATGATTGGGAATCTGTTCTTATCTACTTCGCACAACAGGCGCAAGAAGAAAGACTTGTTCTGGTACTTGACGAATTTCAATATCTCTGTGAGGATAACGCGGCACTCCCTTCATTGATTCAACGGTTCTGGGATCTACACGGAAAAAATAGTAAACTTTTCTTGATTCTGTGCGGATCGCAAGTCAGTTTCATGGAGCGAGAGGTGTTAGCGGAACGTTCACCATTGTATGGACGACGCACTGGGCAACTCCGTTTGATGTCTCTCTCCTACCGCGACAGTGGATATTTTTTTTCTGAATATTCTGCGAAAGAAAAACTCATCGCCTACGGCATCCTCGGCGGTATTCCAGCGTATCTCAATCAGTTTGCGTTGCGTTCCTCAAACTATTCACAAAGTATGCTTGAACAGCATATCAGAGATGAGCTGCTCACGCCCCAAGGGTACTTGTTTGATGAGGTTAATTTCTTGTTACGCACAGAACTCAGGGAACCGAGAACGTATGCAAGTGTGCTGCAGGCAATCGCTGGTGGCGCGACGCGATTAAATGAGATTTCCCAACGGGTTGGACTTGACGCAACGAGTGTAAATAAGTATCTGAGCGTACTTCGAGAACTGGGGTTAGTCAAACGCGAAACACCGATCACTGATCGCGCACCTCAAAAAAGCAAAAAGGGGCTTTATAAAATCGCTGACAACTACGTCAAATTCTGGTTTCGATTTGTGTTGCCCAACCGGAGTCTCATCGAATCTGGCAACACAGCGTTAGTGTATGAACAGATGATTGCTCCAAACCTTTCACACTATATGGGAGAAATTTTTGAAGACGTTTGTCGCCAATATATCAGCCTTTATTGGGGTGAAAAATTAAAGATTGCTCCCAAACGGGTCGGAGCACATTGGGAATCCAATCTTGAAATTGACGTTTTAACGGAAAATGTTGACGGAAGTCACTGGTTTGGCGAGTGCAAATGGTGGAAGAACTTAGTCGGAGAAAACGTCCTAAACCGACTCATCGAAAGGAGCACGAAAGTCCCTGAGCAATGGCAGCGTAATCGGCGATATATTCTGTTTTCTGTCGATGGTTTCACGGACGCGCTCAAGCAGAGGGCTGAAAAAGAGGATATCTGCCTCATTGAAGTGAATGACCTCTTTTAGTCCGTCTATTGAGTGGACGCATGTTTTTCAATAACAACTGGAGACATGGAAATGGCTAAAATTATTACAGGACCTCGGATTGGGAAAAATGGCACACTCCGTGTTGGATGTTCAGCCGTTATTTTTGATCAGCAGCGTGAAAAGATTCTATTAACAAGGCGCGAAGATAATAACCAATGGTGTTTACCAAGTGGTGGGATGGAACCCGGGGAAAGTGCAACTGAAGCGTGTATACGAGAGGTTGAAGAAGAAACAGGTTTACAGGTTGCAATAAAACGCTTAATCGGGGTTTACACAACCCCACACGAATTAATTGTGTATCAAGACGGCAACAAAATCCAGTTGGTAGCTTTATGCTTTGAGGCAGAAGTTGTAGGTGGTGAACTTCGGCTGAGTTGCGAAACAACCGAATATGGATATTTCTCCTATCAAGAAATACAAGAATTGGATCTGCTTTTGAACCATAGACAGCGTATCAAAGATGCCTATAGTGAGGAAATGACGACCTTTGTTAGGTGATGAACCCCTTGATGGGTATCCTCATAACTTTCGCGGACAACAAATAATCGGGCGTTTGAACGGAAAACTGGAAGAATGGAAGCGTATTATTTTCCAATCTTCCAGCCTTCCATGTCTCTATAAGTGCTTTAAGTCCAGTGAAATGTTAAATCGAAAAACGCTTGACAGTTTTCCATAGATACGGGTATACTACTCGTATGCCATACTATGATGAAATCTTCAAGCACGTGACCGCGGCGTTCCCGCATCCCTTGGCAGTGTTGGCATTGAAGACACCGCACGTAGAAGTCGGGGAGCGTCTGAACACTGAGCACACCACGGTTCGGATGCATCACAGCGATATGACGTTTCATATCCATTTGCCCGATGAAGAGGCGATCCTGCATATAGAGGCACAAACCGATGATAGCACGCATAAACCGATGCCCCTGCGGATGCTGGCGTATTCGAGTTTCTTGTCCCTTGAACATGAGAAGAATGTGTATTCGACGGTGTTGTATTTCCGTCCGCCAGCAGGGCGAAGTGACCCAGGGTTCTACAGATATGGCAACACTGAACGTGGCGGTGGGTGGTTTCAGTATAATGTGATCCGTGTCTATGAGTTAGCGGGTGAAGCGTATTTAGATCCGGGTGCTGTCGGGTTACTGCCATTCACGGCATTGATGAAACCACCTGCGAACATGTCCCCTCGTGCTTGGGTTGAGAAGTGTATAGAGGCGACCCAGGCAGCTGCTGTTGATCGTGAGGTGCGTGCCACGCTATTATTTGGCCTGTCGCTATTCGGGAGTTTAGTGCATCCGTCAGAGTTTTTTCAGGACCCTATATTGGAGGCAATTATGCGAGAATCACCTTTTTACGAACATGTGATCCAACAAGGTATAGAACAAGGTATAGAACAAGGTATAGAACAAGGTATAGAACAGGGTGCGCGTCGGACGAGCATTGAAAATACAATGGCAATCCTCGAAGCACGTTTCCCTGGGGCTGATGTCAACGCCCTGAGACCGAGACTCGAAGCCATTGCTGACCTCGACCACCTCAAGCAGGTCAACCTCCGTGCTTCACTTGTTGCCTCTTTTGACGATTTCCAAGAGGCTTTAGAGGCATAACTGATGACATCCGCACACATATTGGATATACTCTAAAAAAGCGGTGGTTTCCCTTCCACCGCATTTTTTTCTGCATCCGGGCGTTGGATGGAAGAAACTGGAATGGAAGGTTGGAGGACTGGGCCCCAACCTCCCAACCAAGTCCTTCCGTGTTTCTCCAATAAGTGCTACTTCCGGATGAGCATCTTGCGTGTCGCAGTAAAATCACCTGTGGTGAGTGTGTAGAAATACAAGCCACTCGCGACGGGTTCACCATATTCATTTCTGCCATCCCAATGGGCGGCGCGGCTCCGAGTCTGATACGTCCCAGCGGCTTGATGTCCGAGTTCCAACTGTCGGACTGCCTGCCCATCCACGGCATAGATCGTCAGCGTCACCTCTGCAGATGTCTCTAACTGATAGGGTATCCACGTCTCCGGGTTGAACGGGTTGGGATAGTTCGCCAAGAGAGCCGTCTCTTGGGGTACCAAGGCTCCCAAGAGTTGCTCTAAAAACAGAACACCCCTTCGCACGCTCGGATCCGTGAGACTTCGTTGACGCGCCTGAGAGAGCCATAACTTGACATCCGCAACAGTCAGTTGTGCTAAAGCATCGGAATGCAGAGAAGGTGCCGCCGCAGCATTAGCATCCAACACCGCAGTCACCAAGAGCAAATCGTCTATATTCACAATACCATCTCCGTTGACATCCGCACTATTTGTGCCTGTTTGACCATACCGTTGCGCAACGAACACCAAATCTTCCACGTCAACGATATCATCGGCATTGACATCCTCGGCAACCGCGAGATCAGGGGTGGATAGAGCAGTTTGGGACGGGATGCCAAGTGCGATGCCATCCGGAATGTCCAATCCAGTGATGAGGTTTTCAACATCAGAGCCATCAAGGTTGGCCCGCTGAATTTTACCGTTCGTAAACTCTTCCGTAGCAGAATTCCAATCTGTATGCGCCCAATACATTTTGCCACCCGCAACATCTAACGCTATATCACCTGGAGAATCCAGTCCTCTTGTGATGAGGTCTTGAACATTAGAGCCATCAAGATTGGCACGTTGGATTTTCTCCGTGCCCCAATCTGTCCAATACATCTCGCCGCTTGCAATATCTAACGCAAGACCCCATGGAGCCACTAGCCCCTTGTTTGTGACGAGGTCTTGCACATTAGAGCCGTCAAGGTTAGCACATTGAATTTTCTTCGTGCCAGCGTCCACCCAATACATCTTACCACCCGCAATATCTAACACAAGACCAACTGGAATGTCCAATCCAGTGATGAGGTCTTGCACATTAGAGCCGTCAAGATTAGCACGCTGGATTTTATCTGTGCCAAGGTCCGTCCAATACATTTTGCCACCCGCGACATCTAATGCTATATAAGCAGGGTGTTCTAGTCCGCGTGTGACGAGGTTTTGAACATTAGAACCATCAAGGTTGGCACGTTGGATTTTCTTCGTGCCATAGTCCACCCAATACATCTTACCACCCGCAATATCTAACGCAAAGCCATTTGGAGAAGTCAGCCCGCTTGTGATAAGGTCTTGCACATTAGAGCCATCAAGGATAGCACGTTGGATTTTATTCGTGCCAAGGTCCGTCCAATAGATCGGGGGGCTATCGGGGACGACGACAAGCACTTCGGGTTCGGGCAACACTGGCGGTGGTGGCGCGGTGGTGCCTCCACCGCCCGGAGTCACCGCGTTTATTTTCCAAGATCCGTCGCCTCTCTTACTAGCGGAGAAATTGACGTTTCCGGCCCTTAAATTTATTCCGGTTCCTGCAGTGATAAATAGGAAATGCCCTCTTCCATCCTGACTAACAGAAAAAACCTCTCCGCTGCCGGGATCCGTACAACTCTGCCCTGGCGACAGCACATCGCCCACTGCACAAATGCCGCCGGGAACACCGTAACTCAGGTTTCCGTACACGCCTAAGGTCAACAAGGTGCTCGCGCAGATCAAAACAAACCATTTTGACATCCAAAATTGCGTTTTCATGAGAAAATTCCCTCCTTAGAGGTTTCAAACGTTTTTAGAGAATCAATACCTTCGCCAAAATAATTGACTAAAATGGGTAAATATCCTAAAGTTATAGGTGAACAAACCAAACTTAAAAGGACATTTACCCATGTCAGAGATTGTATCATTATTTACTGTTTTCAGCCCACATTTACCAGCGACACCTGGGAAGCTAATGGACATCGGTTTCCTCCCAACTATCATAAGGTCTTATGATACTATTAGTCTGTCACATCTAAACTGATAGGTGTACTCGACCGATTTTGTCGGGTTTCACTCCGTTCTACCTGCAGGAAATACCCAATCAAAAACACCTACAAAAAGTCAAAATAACGTTGACACACTACTATTTCCGGATGAGCATCTTGCGGGTTGCGGTGAAGTCGCCTGTGGTGAGTGTGTAGAAATACAAGCCACTCGCGACAGGTTCACCATATTCATTTCTGCCATCCCAAAAGGCGGCGCGGCTCCGACTCTGATACGTCCCTGCAGTTTGATGTCCTAAGTCCAAGGCACGGACAACGTGACCGTGGATGTCATAAATCGTCAATGAGACCTCCGCGGGTTTGGATAACTGATAGGGTATCCACGTTTCCGGGTTAAATGGGTTCGGGTAATTCGCCGATAGTGATGTCTCTTTGGGAATCAGGGAGGCAAGGAGTTGCTCTAAAAACAGAACACCCCTTCGCACGCTCGGATCCGTGAGACTTCGTTGACGCGCCTGAGAGAGCCATAACTTGACATCCGCAACAGTCAGCCCCTCTAAAGCATCAGAATACAGAGACGGTGCCGCCGCGGCATCCGCATCTATAGCGGCAGCAACTAAGATGAGATCGTCGCTGTTTACAACACCGTCACCGTTGACATCTGCAGTTGTGGTGCCTGTTTGCCCATAGCGGTGTGCGACAAACACCAAATCTTGGACATCCACCACGCCATCGTCGTTGGTATCCTCGGAAACCACAGACAACTGTGGGGACGACACAACGGGGGTCTGGGGTTGAGATGGGTCAGATGCAGCAGCAGTGGTTCTCGGAACCGGTGTGATGCCCAAAACAACCCGCCCCGGTGCCCCTAACCCTTGCACAACGTCTTGTATATTACCACCCGTGAGGTTGGCGCGTCGGAGGCTCCCCGCTTCTGCCCAATAGACTTTGCCACCGGCTGCATCCACAGCAAGTTCCCCTGGCGCCTCCAAACCGGTGATGAAGTTGGGTTCAAACTTTGAACCATTAAAGTTCATCCGCTGGAGTTTGCCCCAAGCATTGCTCAGGTAGAGTTTGCCGTTGGTGGTATCAGCAGCAAACCCACGAGACGCGCTGGTGAGGTTTTTGACGAGTTGGACGTTGGAACCGTCAAGATTAGCACTTCGGATTCTCCCTGCTCTCTCACCCGTCTGCTCTATCCAGTAGACCTTACCCCCGGCTGCATCCACGGTGAGACCTATGGGAGCCTGCAGGTCGGTGATGAGATTGGGTTGGAAACCTGAACCGTTGCGGTTCATCCGTTGGATTTTGTTCCAAGCATTGATGAGATAGAGCTTCCCATTCGCCGTATCCAAAGCGAGATAGAGTGGTGCACTCGTGAGGTCTTTGACGAGTTGGACGTTGGACCCGTCGAGGTTGGCGCGACGGATTCTCCCGGTGCGTTCACCGGTTTTCTCGGTCCAGTAGAGTTTCCCGCCTGCTGCATCCACAGTGAGGCTGGTGGCGTTCTGGACGCTCGGCAGCAGGTTTTCGACTTTCGCCCCCACGAGGCGGTGAAGCGTGCCTGCGTCTGCATCTACCCAATACATCGGGGGTCTTTGGTCTGCCGCGATGAGCACAATCGCTTCGATGCTCGTGCTGAAAATTACGGGATCAAGTCCGGTAACGCTTGCGGAGACTGTGTTCACGGTGCGTTGACTGCCGAGGGTGAGTAGTGTCCGTGCCTGACCGTTTGCTCCCGTCGTGACGGTTGTCGCAGAGAGATTGCCACCGCCAGCCGTTACTCGGAACGTCACTGTAATCCTTTCAATCGGGGTGCCGTCTTTATCTTGCACTTCCACGACAAAGGGGTTGGCGAGACGTGTTCCGGGTTGACCGCTCTGGGTGTCCCCGGAGACGGTGAGCAGTTTCGCAGGGGACGGCCCAGCATTCACGGTGAACACGACCGGATCGATACCTGCGACACTCGCCTCAACGGTGATGGGGCCAGCACTCGTAGGCGTGAACGGAACCTCCGCGAGACCCTTTGAATCTGTGGTAACGGAGACAGTACGCCGGTTGCCGCGAGAAGTAAGCCTTCCCTGCCCTGTACTAACCCGGAAGGTGATCCTCACATTTGCAACCCCGTTGCCATCGTCATCCAGCACTCGCACGACGAGTGGGGCTGTGAGTTCACTGTTAGGTGTTCCGTTCTGGTCATTCCCAGAGGAAATCACGAGTGCTTTTGGAGCGGAATGCACGGTGATATTGACAGCAGTAGAACAGTTATTATTGGTATGGCTTTCGTTAGGGACGCTGTCAATGCAGGCACGATAATAGTAGGTGCCAAGAGCCTCCGGCGCGGTGAGAACAATGCGTACATCGTCTGTAACATTGGGATCAAGCGAATCTACCCCAGCTGTTCCAATTTCTTCTGTATTGCCTGGAGTGAATGATGAACTGGGGGCACGATAATAACGCAATGTTGTAGGCGGCGATTGCCCATTCCCGTTGTTTCTGACCGGGACAGTGAGCGTGAAACTTTTACCTGGGGCTAAACTGTACATGCTCGATCGAGGAGATTCAGTCGCTAAATCAGGCAGTTGGGCCACTACAGTAATTCCTATACCAATCCCGCAAGTTGTGCCAATACAGGCACCGTAATAGTAGGTGCCAGGAATCTCCGGGGGAGTGAGAACGATCTCTTTACGACTTGTGCCCCCGGGATCGATCGACTCCATGACATCTGTACCGACCGCTATATCGAGTTTGCGGTCATTTTGGGCGGATCTATAATACCGAAGCGTTCTGGGAGATGATCGCCTTGTGCTACTATTTTTGAAGATGGTAGTGAGCGTGAAACTTTCCCCAGGAACCAGGTTAGACTTGCTAGCTTCAACCACTACATCTGGACTCGGTGGATCTGGTGCCGGTCTCGGTGGATCTGGTGTCCGTCTCGGTGTATCTGGGTGCCCAAACTCAAGCCAGTCTGCTTCAAGACTGCACTTCACGCTATTTTCATTGGTAACTATAAATCCAGTAAGTGAAAAATCCTTGGATTGACCTGCTGAAAGATTCCCTAAAAGAGTAAAGCCAACGAAACTTCCGTTCGCACTTCCTTCAATCTGTAAATTGGTCACATCTCTCGTAGCACGGACAGTCCCTCGTATTGTTACGTCCACCCACGTCTCAAGTGGCCAAGCCCGCCGGGTCCCCGAACACTGTTCATTTTCAACGACTATTGCCTTTTGTCCATAGCTTGTTCCCTGTATGCCAAAGCCAATGAGAACACTCGCAAAAATCAAAACAAACCATTTTGACATCCAAAATTGCGTTTTCATGAGAAAATTCCCTCCTTAAGGGTTTCAAACGTTTTTAGAGAATAGTGGGCACCTAAACCCCGGCAATAGGTACTGAAAGTTTATGCTACTCCTTTTTAAGATATATAGCAAAAGCTGTGCCAACTTCCGAACTCCTTTGGCTTATCCTGCGGTGTTCTGGTGTCCCACACAGGGTGTAGGCTTGTAAAATCAGGGGTTTCTAAGCCCTTGTTGAATTCCACATTCAACGGGTTTTTCTCCTTTGTCAATGGATATGAGACCGCAAAATTTTTGTCCGACTCCCAATTTTTTCGGTTTTCGTAAAAAATTTTGGTGTGGTCAAGGTGAATAAAGCCAGAGTGCTTGCCAAATCCGCTCTGCAAGCGCGACAACTTCGTTTTTACTATGCCCCTCACGTTATACTACATATTGAGGGGGTATTGAGGGCAAAAATTTGACAACCCCACTAAAAATGTGATATACTAAAAGAGAAGTGTAAGGGCGTAAAAACGCCCCTACACACTGCAAACAAGGATTGCCCTGATTAGATTCAGAGTGATATAGGGATTACACCCTTAATCCATGTTTGTTATAGTGAATAGGCAGCCTCAAGTAGCTATTTGATCACTGCCTATCACTGACTTCAGAAAGGTGCGAAATTCCCGTTTCGCACCTTCCAATTTATATATAAGCTAAAATTTCTATCGTGAATTATGTAATGCTTATAGACCTATGTCAATTATTTTTTTACAGGCACAGCCGGAACTGGTACCGCTGGCGCAATGCCCGAAACGAAAGTTTGCTTCCATTTTTAGGATATACATAGCAAAAACGGTGCCAATTCCCTAAATTCTTTGACCTATCCTGCGGTATTCCCGCATCCTGCATACTGTGTAGGCTTGTAAAGTCAGGGTTTCTCCTCCGTTGCTGAATTCCAAATTCAACAGGATTCTCTTTTGTCAATGGGTGTGAGACCGTAAAAATTTTTGTCCGACTCCCAATTTTTTTCGGTTTTCGTAAAAATTTTTCTGAACCGACCTAATTTCCGTTTGATTTTTTGTCCCACCTGCTTTGGAGGATTGTTTTGGCATACGCACAATACTTATTTAAGGTCGGTATAGATATTTTGAGTTGCTGTGCTATCTCCTTCTTAGACCGGTAGAGGTTTTCCGCCTCATATCTCAGCAGGCTGATATAGGCGGTTATATCGGGGAGGGTTCCGAGTCGCGCTAATTCCCAGAGTCGATCTTTCGCGTTTTCGAGGCGTGTGGGAGGCGTTAGGTCAGGTGCTTTTAAGATTTCTGCTTCGACTGCGGCGGAATTCGATAAATCTGTTTGCTCCTGTGAGGGGGCATCGGGCTCCTTTAAATTTTCGACGGCTATTCTGATGTCCTGTTCTCCGAGTTCTTCGCTTTCAGCCAAGATAATGGCGGTTTCTATGGCATTTCTCAGTTCACGAATATTCCCGTGCCAATCGACGTTTTGGAGATAATTGAGTGCCTCCGGGGTTACATCGGTAATTACTTTGTTGTGTGCTTTGCTTAATTGGGAGACAAAATCACGCGCCAAGGGTGGGATGTCCGAGCGTCGATTGCGGAGCGGGGGCACCTGAATGCGAAAGAGATTCAGTCGGTAATAGAGGTCCTCTCTAAACTTTTTCTCATTGACTGCGGTTTTAAGGTTGACATTTGTCGCCGAGATGACCCGGACATCCACTTTGACGGTTTTTTCGCCCCCGACGGGTGAGAATTCTTGCTGCTCCAGCACGCGGAGAAAGTTCGCTTGGACTTCAAGCGGTAGGTCGCCGACTTCATCGAGGAACAACGTGCCTCCGTGTGCCTGTTTAAAGATACCGTGACGCTCCCGGATCGCACTGGTAAAAGCCCCTTTTTCATGCCCGAAGAGTTCGCTTTGAATGAGATCTGAAGGGACCCCCCCGCAGTTGACGATTTTGTAAGGTCCCGCTTTACGTGGACTATTGTCATGAATAGTTTGGGCAATGATTTCTTTCCCAACGCCTGTTTCACCTGTAATAAGGACGGTTGCTTTTGTAGGGGCGACCTGCTGCGCGTATTGAAAGACCGCTTGCATCTGTGCAGATTCGCTGATGACCTGTCGCGTAACACCGTATTTTGGAACTGTCGTTTTCTCGCTCATTGCCTTTTTTTCCTTATTGATGTGAGATCCCCTCTGCAAGCATTACACGTTACAGAAAGTTCTCGTTTGGTAAGCCCTTGGGGACATTTACAAGAGTTCGCGGTATGTCGAAAGTGCCTCGTAGAAATCGCCGCGTTTCGCTAAAAGCAGTGCCTTCTCGCGGTGATATTTTCCATCCTGTAGATGGGTATTGCGTTTGGATTCCAGTCGTTGAAGTTCCGCCTCTGACGCGGCGCGAAGTTCACGTAGTGTTAGACTCGTTTGTTCTTGTTCGATACAGTCTTGTAATCTTTCCCGTAGCCACAGTGCAGGCAAAATATTTCTGAGCCTGCCTGCATAAGGCGCGCGCTTCTCTTCAATCGCTAAACAGAATTCGCGCAGTTGTCCCGAAGCACCTTGTATATTCGCCGAGACCTCCTCATCCTCGCTGCCCATTCTGAAAGTGTTCTCATTGGAGAAACGCTGCCACGTATGGAGATCGCTCCAGATGTGAGAAGCACCGCCTGTAATTTCGATTTTGTGGTAGGAGTCGTTTCCCCACTGTCGATTGGAGGTCTGGCAGAAGGTACAAAGTGCCCCCTGCGGAAATCTGAGGATACACGACATGTTCGGGGCTCCGATTTCGGAAGCCATGACTGTTACTTCTTCAGGCAGGACGGTATATTCCGCAAAGAGCCGTTGAACGATCTCAAAAACGATCTGGAAATGGACATCCCCGAATTTCAGGAGGTCCTTTAAATGGGCCACCCGCCCAATTCCGAGTAAAAATCGCATATCCTGAATGGTTCCGAACGTTGACTCACTGGCGATACGTAAGATGTCCTGAACGCATCTCCCAAATATAAGCCGGGTGCCTGCCATAACGAGTCGTTCATATTTTTCAGATGCTGCGGCGAGACGGAGTCCATCTTCCAAAGAGTCGAGATGGACTGGCGATAAGACATGGATGCCAGCCGCAAGTGCGGCTTCAATGAGTTGGACACACGGCACGCGTGCTGGCTCCTCTGAGAGAATGACGACCCCTTGTAATTTCGGCACCGCTGTGTTAAACATTTCTTCAGGGGATGCGAAGAAATCACAGTTAAAAAAGGAGGCTAACGCTTCAACACGGGCTCGGTTTTCAGGGGCAACGCTGGAATCGGCAACGCAGTTTACGGGCAGTTGAATCGGGTAGAAGGCTCGAAAAAGCCACGGTTGTATCTGTTCTCCGGAATAAACCACGCCGATCCTCATACATCCCTCCCGTGATTGTGGTATTTCCGCAAGTCCTCTATTTCAGCGATACGGGCGTTTGCTGCCGCAATCTCAGTTTGTGCCCATTGGTTAACGGATGCGTTTATCTCTGTGATAGCTGTCTCGTACAAGGATTCAATTTCAACTTCCGTCTTAGACAGGAATTCCGCTATCTCTTGGATAGACTTTTTTAAAACCGCGAGACATCCTACCTGAAATTCAAGCAAGCCTCTGAGGCGGAACGTCAACGCGAGCATCCCCCACCATCTGCTGTTCACTTCGTTAATCAGCTGAACACCCCCAATTAAAGGCTTCGATAACGGATTATCTGCCGCAGGCAGCCGCAAAATATCAAGTGTGACAGCCATCGTCAGCTCTTGGAGCCCTACCCACTGTGAATTTCCACTCCAGACATCCGCGACAGAAAAATGATGCGTCTGTCCGATAGCACGACAGAACACCTCATGCCGTACCAGATTCGCAGCTTTTCTGTCAACCAAGAGATCCAAGGCAATGGCACGAACGTTCTGTCCGTAGGGGACAGCGTCGTTAATGCGGGCGGTATTCATCACAGCTAAGTTTGGACCCGACCGAGGGACCCGTAACTTCGCCGAATAAACCGCTGAATCGTAGTACTTTCGGAACTCTTCTCTTGTGATCTTCACCACATCCTTTCAACGTTATCAAAATCCTACCAAATTTGTCAAGTTCTCGTCAACAAAAAACTGGGAAATCTTTTTTGTTTTTAACGCGGAGCAACAATTGGACGATACGGATCAATGAACCTGTTATTCTCATCCTTCCGGCGCGATGGCGGTAATGCATCGGCTTTTGCGCGCAGTTTTGAGAGTGCGTCAGCGTAGGCAGGTGCGTCGATTAAGTTGTTTCGTTCATCAGGATCCTTGGCAAGATCAAAGAGTTGTTCGGGCCACCCTTTGCCGTTATTAAATTGGAAATACTTTAAATTCCCCTCTTTGACCATCACAGAGGGTCCGTTTTGGGCACGCCAAAGTTCACTATAAACCGTATCATGCCAGTTGGTCCCGTTTCCATCAATCAGCGGTAGGAACGAACGTCCATCAAGTTCATCCGGGACGGGAATTTCCGCTAACTCACACACACTCGGAAATAGATCCACCAACGAGACATTTTGCTCAATGATTTTCGGTTCTCGTCCAAACCGCTTTGGATACCAAATAGAAAGTGGTACCCGTGCTGAAGCCTCAAAGTAGCTTTGTTTCTCCCAAAGACCTTTCGTGCCAAGCATCTCGCCGTGGTCGGAGAGGAAGACGATGATAAAATCGTCTAAGACGTTCAAATGTTCCAGTTTCTCGATAACCCGACCGAATTGTGCGTCCATCCATTCAATCATTCCATAGTACGCCGCTGTCGCTCGG
The DNA here is from genome assembly GCA_965232545.1 of Candidatus Poribacteria bacterium. Taxonomy (GTDB): domain Bacteria; phylum Poribacteria; class WGA-4E; order WGA-4E; family WGA-3G; genus WGA-3G. Next base: position 2,049,920 of record OZ246979.1, on the reverse strand, counting down.
TGTGCCTGACGATAGGTGACATCTTCGCCAACTCGAACCCTAAAAAAGTCGTCGTATCCAAACTGCTCGTTCGGTTCTTCAACGATCGGTTCCACTCGCTGCATGTAGTAGTTAAATAGGTCCATTGGACACTGATACGGATAATGTGGTGCGATGAGACTTACCGCCATACAGAGCGGATTGAACTTGGGACGATCATAAGAGGCATTGACGAAATATTCCTCAAGGAATAGTACCGCACCGTCTACATTGTACTGGTCATTGAGCATCCATTGTCCTAAACCGGGTTGGGCATCGCGAACTTCCTGAATCACCTTGCTTTGCTTCGGACCCGTACCAGGTTCCGATTCAGTTCGTGCGTAGTGTTCATCCTTAACGGGAGGGTAAGGATAGCCATTGTTCCCGATGATATCGCGTCCGATTCGTTCCCGCCAACCGTGCATCACATCAGTCCCGACGAAGTGCATCTTGCCCGCACAACAGGTGTAGTACCCGTAATTTCCCAATTGTCCCGGAATCGTTCGGACCTCTGTCGGCATCGGATCACCGAAGTTGAGGCTCCCACAGTTTCGCGGATAGAGTCCTGAAAGAAAACTTTGGCGTGCAGGGACACAAATCGGGGAGGGCGTGTAGGCGTTGCGGAAGTAGATGCCTTCATCCATAAACCGAGAAAGTGTCGGTGTGCGGATAGCCGTGTCCCCTTCGATTGGCAAAACATCGGGACGGTGTTCGTCGTTGATAAGAAATAGAATATGTGGTTTCTGTTGTGGCATGCTTCTTTGATGTCTGTAGGAGGGTTGTTTGTCGGTTATGAACGCCCCACTACAAACGCCCTTTTGTTAGGATCTTAAAGAACGCGCGTAGACATATAGTAAATTCAAAAAATAAATACACACTTCCAGTCCCCGGTAGGTGCGGTTTCTTAACCACACCGATGCGGAGTGTCCAATTAATTATAGGATCCACCATAAGTGTAAATTTTGCGATAAACCAGATACCTCTTTACTGATTGCCGACTGCTGATTGCTAATTGCTAATAAAGAGACATCAAGCCTTCTGCTCTGGGTATTGGTTTTTTTTCAAATTCCGGCGTAATCCAGCGGGCACCGGAGGGTTTTCCTGGGTTCCGATAAGCATAGACGACGCACCACCGTGTATCGCTATTCGGTTTTCTCGGGTTAACTGCATGCGCAGCGTGCGTCCACATTGCTACGACTGTCCCTGATGGTACTGACAACGCCTGAATTTCAAGAGGTTCACCCGTTTCTGGATGCGTTTTCCCTGCCAACCAATTTTCTTGCAGGACCTCATCCGATTGTGCTTGAATTCTTGCATCCCGATACAGATGACTCCCCGGAACAGCCTTCAAGCCACCGTCGTCCGGTTCAAATCCGTTGACATAGAAGAAGATGCGAACGAAACCCAGACTCGGATCGTCATCGGAATATCCGTGGCTGTGCCATCCAATGCCGCGATTGCCGCCCGGTCGATTGAGACTGACACAGTGATCGTATCGGATATCCTCACCCAAGACCTTCCGTGCAAGTTCGAGCATCTGCGGGTGTGCAATTAGACTTTCGAGATAACTATCATATTCCGCAGAAAATCGGTTCGGCTCATGCCCTTCTTTCGGTGTGTGCGAGAGTTCATGAATATATGATAACGAACGTGTTAGGTTTTCCTGGGCATCCGGTGTGAGTAAGCCGGGGAAGACGAAATGTCCGTCGCTATCCAACGTTTTTCGTTCCTGTTCACCAAATGTGTAATCATGAAACAGTGAATCTCGGAGGTTTTGTGACATAAAAACTCCTCCCGTTTAGCGATACTTTCGACCAGACCGAGGGGTCCAATGTTGAACCACACTCAGTCTTGTCACCATCAATATAGGGACGGATTTTAAAAAGCCGTCTGTTGTAGACAAACGTACTCTTGTCGCTGTTTGCCTGCTCTTCCAATCCATCCGGGTGAGAGAAAGGCGCAGGCTTATCCGCAGATATTGGAAAATTGCCAATCAACGCAATCCTTAAGTTTGGGAGAAAGGTTCAGGACTTACGCAAAATTGGCTTTCATGCCAAAATTGAGGGGATATTCCCGAAGAAAGCGCAATGAATTGCGCTACTACGAACCAAAGACCGCAGGAAAACGGGTCAACTGCGTAAGTCCTAAGGTTAATCGACTTTAATGTCTGCCCAGGTCGTTGTAAGTTTACCTAAAGGTTCAATATCAGCGGCTGTTTTTAATCCGTCATTCATGAGGGTTGCAATATCATCACCGTCTAACGCTACATTGAAAATAGCAACGTCGTCAATGATTGCACCGAGAAATTGACCCCACTGACCGTGTTGTCCAGTCGCTAAATAGATGCCTATTAAAAAAGGTTTGTCGGTTAACGGATTTCTTCCTAAGTTTGGCGTCGTTACACCATCGCCAATCTGGTCAGCGTCGAGATATACGCCAAACCCGTCACCATCCCAGGTAACGGCGACATGATGCCAGTCTGTATCTGGATCCCAAGGTGCATCTATAAAGTGAAGCGTGCCACCTGGGTCATGCGTGTGATGCCGGATTACACCGCCATCCCACCAAAATCCTGGTGCCCAATCATCTTTGGTCACAACACCCATGCCAGCCGCGGGAGGCTTATCTAATTTAACCCAAAGAGCAATCGTGTGTTCGCCACCAACGTTTAAAGAATCATCGTGCTCGATTTCCACGTACGCGTCCGATCCATTCAGGCTTAAACCTTTTCCAAATTTGCCATCAACCCATTTTGCCCCGCCCTCAATTGAGCCGTCGTTGCCCGTTCCAGAGGAATCTTCGGCTTTTTTACCGTTACCCTCATCAAAGAGCCACATTCCGACGCAATCTCCGAAGTCAACTTCAGCGAAGCTGGCACCTACAAACATCAGGCTGATAACCATTAAACTGACACATAATAATTTTAACCTTGTAACTGTGGTCTGCACCTTTTATTTCCTCCTTTATCATTTCCAAAGCCAGTGAAATATCTACTGGTCATTACTCAGAAATGAGTCTCGCCTTATTGGTATTGATTCCTGAGGTAGCAAGAATCATCTGGCATCCTCTGTATAATTGTGCCACACAATCAATTTTCTGTTGTATTAGTTTATCACGAGATACGATCTCTCGCAAATTAAATCTTGCTATATTGGAATTTGGCTATTTCAGTTCAGGTCCCGGATTCCGATTCCACTTTAACGGTTCAACGTCGCTGTTACAGACGGGCGCAAGTTCGGCAATTCGCGCCCAATCCGCGTCCGACCAAGCCATACTTTGTCGAAGTCTCCCGATATGTGCTTGCATTTCTGTAGGTAACAACGCAAAAAACGGATGATACCAGAGTGTAATCACAGTCCGACGTTTGTCTGATTGGTTGCCGTGTGAAGCGTGTAACAGCCGAGAATCGCCGATAACTAAGTCTCCGGCTTTCACCGGTATGTCAACTTCACCCGCAAAGTGTTGATAGGCAGAATGGTTAGCATCATTGACGCGTTGGAGTGATTCGCCATGAGCATCGGGCAATATATCATGCAGTGGGTGCCGATTGAGATGCGATCCCTTGATCACTCGGAGGCATCCGTTGTACGGCATTGTGTCAACCAAATAGTACATGAGAAACAACTGTTGCGGCAATGCAGTGTAGCTACAAGGATCGTTCCAACCCCACCAGTCCTGGTGCCAAAATAGCGGTGGACTCTGAGGTGGTTTGCTGATGACATACCCCGACGACCATTTCGGTCTCAAGAAACCCAAAGCTTCAAGTGTCTGCAGCGCACGTGGGTAAACGACCAACTCCGCGAACAGTGAATGTGTATATACACTGATCATACTACCAGATGAGCGATGGGCGGCACATTCATCTTCCGTTAGTGCGTCAAGCAGCTCATCGGTTACTGAGCGAAGTTGCGTAAGCATCTCTTCCTTCAAGACATTTTCCACAACACAGTAACCGCCAGTGATCAATTGATCATATTTCTCTTTCGGTTTTTCGACTTTCATAATTCTAACCTTTGATAACCTCTAATATTCTAACTGGAAGGAACCCAGTGCCTACTGTTGCTATTACTTTTTTGCCACTACAGAAAATCCATCATCCTCTGGCTGGAAGTCTGCTATCCGACGTTTCTTGTAGAAATGGTAATCCGTAAATCCTGCTGCTACAAGGCAGTCTTTGAGTTCGTCAGAAGAGAGACACTTAACAAAATAGTCACACTTATACTGTTTCTGTGTTTCTAAATCTATTTTAAGCCAAATGCATTTCGTCCCATCGTTACTTTCGTCATATTCTTGATTTTGCAGGACAAACACGTTTTCTTTAATTTCACTCCAAGTCGCCTGCGGAAATCGTTGCTTTTTTATTGATTGATTTGCATGAACGAAATAGAGCCTACCATCAGGCGTGAGTGCTTTGTGGATTCGCTTTAAGAGTGACACCAATCCCTCTTTGGAGCGATAAAAAAATGAGCCTTCAAAAAAAATAACAGAAAACTTTTCTTCAAAACTCATTTCATTATAATCACCAAGAATAAATTCAATTTCTAAATTCTCGGTTTGTGTGATCTTTTGTGCTTCAGCAAGAAAGTTCGGGGACAGGTCCATGCCAACAACATGATAGCCTTGTCGTGCAAATGCCCGCGAATAACTTCCTATGCCGCAACCCGCCTCTAATATTTTGTCCTCTTTAGATAACGATAGTGCCTTTTCGTAGAAAGGAAAATGCCTCTCTACAAATTCGGGTGCCTCGAAATTGTAACTGGCATGTTCAAGATACCATCCATCATATACCTCATGCCCAAAGTCAGTTCTAATCAATTCACAAGGGAGATCGTGCATTTTCCCTCCTAAGATGTGTATTGGTAAGTTTTCAGTGCGTCAGAAATTTTAGAAAGGTTTACTTGTGACAAACAGCTATGGAATACAGTTGAAAAGTAAGGTGAAGTACAGCGCAATCGTTGTGATGTGCATTTTGCGTTACTGATTAAATCACATTCACAGACAGATGTCAATTGAAAACCATTTCTCCAAAGTCAAATGCTCCTAATCTTGACTTTTTTCCGAGATATGCTATCATTGCATCAATACCAATTAAATATATCAAATTGTAAGTTGATAGGAGAAGCAAATGCCAAACACTGTAAGCCGACAAATTCGTCTTAAGGATCGAATCGTTGGTATGCCCAAAGAAAGTGATTTTGAAATTATTGAAGCGACGCTCACCGAACCCGCAGCAGGAGAGGTGTTGGTTGAGAACCTTTACACGTCAGTAGACCCGTATATGCGTGGCGGTATGCGGTCGGCTGAACTTGGTAAACCGTTAGAAGGTAGGTGCGCCGGTCGGATAGTGGAGTCGAACAGTGACCAGTTTCAAGTTGGGGATTATGTAACGGGTATGCAGGGGTGGCGAGACCATTACATCGCGTCGGCAGATAGTGTAACTGCCGTTGATTTAACGATAGCATCGCTTCAGTCGTTTTTAGGTGCTGTCGGTATGCCTGGACGTACCGCCTACTTCGGATTTCTGGAGATAGGTCAACCCAAAGCGGGAGAAACAGTTTTCGTTTCCGCAGCAGCAGGGGCGGTTGGTTCAATCGTGTGCCAAATCGCCAAAATCAAAGGATGCCGAGTCGTTGCAAGTGCTGGTTCCGATCAGAAGGTCGCGTGGTTACTGGAAACAGCAGGTGTTGACGCGGCTTTTAACTATAAAAATGTCGATGACTTGGAGGCTGAACTCAGGAAACACTGTCCCGATGGACTTGATATCTACTTTGAAAACGTCGGAGGCAGACATCTACAAGCCGCACTCGCAGTGATGAATATGCACGGACGTATCCCCTTGTGTGGGATGATCTCCCAATACAACGATGTTGAACCGACCCCAGGTCCGACAAACCTCAGCTCTGCTATCGGTAAACGGATCAGATTACAAGGATTTATTGTCACTGACTTCATGGAGCGGAATCCTGAATTTTACAGCGATATGCGGCAATGGATATCCGAAGGCAAGATACAGTGGGAAGAGACGATTGTGGAAGGTTTAGAGAATGCACCCAAGGCGTTTATCGCGCTTTTTACAGGCGAAAAACTCGGCAAGATCATCGTCAAAGTTTAGCAGTTTGTTGAGAATACATTGGTAAAATGGCAGTCGGTGGTCAGCAAAGAGATTGCCACTAAACGAGAATTTATTAACTGAGGGCTGATTGCCGATAGCCGTAAAAAAAGGAGTTTCATAATGGGAACCAGAACCTCACGCGCCACTGTGATGAGTGGCAAAGATTTTGAAGTCCGAGAGTACCCGATCGTCGATCCTGAACCCGGTACAGTACTCGTACGTCAGGAGTTAGGTGGCATTTGCGGCACTGACCTTCACAACTGGGAACATCAACGTATCAACCACGATATTATCCTTGGACACGAGAATGTCGGTGTGATTGAGACTTTAGGTGAGGGGGTCGAAACAGACTACCTCGGCAACCCAGTCAAGGTAGGCGACAGGATCGCGCTTTCCCCCAGCGGAGGACTCGGTTTTTCTCCTTCGGAAGAAGCACCGTATCTGCGTGGTGGTTTCAGTGAGTACATCTACCTTTCAAATCCATCAACAAATATGTTTATTAAAACCGATCTGCCACCGGAAATCGCTGTGCTCGCCGAGCCTGCTTCGTGTGCCGCACACTGTGTGTCGCGCGGCAAAATCGAATTCGGGGACACGGTTGTAATTCAAGGAACCGGTCCGATCGGTCTGCTTGCGCTTAATTGGGCAAGAGTCTCTGGTGCCGGTAGACTTATCGTTGTTGGTGGACCCCCCGGCAGGCTTGAGATGGCAAAAAGATTGGGCGCAGATCTTACAATTGACATCGCTGAAGTGCCAGATCCGGAAGAACGAAAGCAGATTGTCCGAGAAAATACACCACAAGGCAACGGCGCAGATGTCGTCTACGAATGCACCGGTTTCCTCGCCGCTATTCCCGAAGGTTTGGACTATATCAGGCATAGCGGAGCTTATGTTGTATATGGACACTTTGTGGACGTTGGCTCTTTTGATTGTAATCCGAATCAGATGTTAATGCGTAAAAATCTTCGGTTGGAGGCTGGATGGGGATTTGAGAGGAAGCATTTTATTCGCGCCATTCCGATGCTTGAGAAACATGCTTCACTTTTTGAAGGTTTTGTCAGCCACGTTCTGCCCTTAGAGGATGTGTCTAAAGGCTTTGACGCGCTTCACGGTAGTTACCACTTAGACGGCAAGGACGCGATTAAAATCGCTGTCGAGGGCGGTGCCGCCTAAGGCCTTATACCGTTCACGGGGACATAGGCGCGGTTGAAGCCGCGCCTATGACTTTTTCAGGAAACTGCTTCTTCTTCAACATCTTTCAAAAATACGCGGGCATTGTTCTGCAAGGCAGACCTGTGGACAGCCGCCTCAAACAGCAACTCATTCCATGCCGCCTCACCATCCGCAGGGAAGGGGGTATCGGCATGCATTGCCTTAATCACACCATCAGCCATCCGTTTGAAAGACTCCGGCATCTCTGGACTGTCATCTTCGGCTTCCCAGACTTCCTCTATTTCGGAACTATTCGCTTTTCGGCGGGAATACGAACCCTCCAATCCTTTTGCCTCCGCATAAAATTCATCGCCAAGGACCTTAACTCGAAGCGGATGATCGTCGTAGCCCCATAAGTTTGTGCCACTCAGGGAACCGATGACACCATTTTCCCAACCGATATGAATTAAACGTCCCCAACCACCCGCTTCATTGGGATCTCCGACAACACTTACCCATTCCGGTCTACCTACCGTCCAGAGAATCTGGTCGATAACATGCGACCAACAGTTGAAATGTGCACGCGCGTGTACCATCCGAATCTCACCCAAACGATTTTCGGCAACATCATCATGAAGTTTACGGAAGTGGTGCATGAATCGGTAGTTGAAATCGATCCCGAACTTAACGTTAGAGGCGCGCCACGTCGCGATAGCGGGTGCCGCGATTTGGAGGTCTTCTTCACGCAACCGAGCTTGGCCCTCTAATCCACAGAGAGGTTTCTCTGTGAATACATTCCGTCCGGCTTCAAGCAGTTGTCGCAACGGTGGGATGCGCCGGGTCTCGTTGACAATGAGAAGTACAAGTTCCGCATCACAATTTGCTAAGAGATCCTCAATGGTTGAATATCCAGGTGCTCCAAATTGCTCCTCTGCTTTCGCAAGGAGTTCCGGATCCATGTCGCACACGGCGACCACTTCCGCGTCTGGATGGCTGTGGAAGTTTCCTCCGTGCATCAACCCCATACCTCTACCACTGATAAGTGCACATTTTGTCATGACTAAATTCCTTTCTGTTTACCAATTATTCGATTTTAAGTATCCCCAAGCAGTTGCGAGTTTTCCTTCAGGTTCAACGGCAAGTCCGTGCGGATTGAAGTTGTCCGCAAAGATCTCTGCCTCATGTTCAGGTGTGGCAACGACTACGTTATCAACGCCATATATACCGAATTTCCAGCAGTCGAAACTGATGTTCCCTGACTTGTAAGTGTCGTCCTTGATTTCCCACTCAGCGACCTGTATCTTTTTTTTCTCAGTGACATCCCATATATGAATGGTCACTCGCTTTTCCTGCGTCATTAACGCTGCTTTGAGTATGAAATGGTCAGATGTCGCATTGTAATTAGACGATGCTGGTCCACCCTTGGCTGGAAAAGGTTGCCAAGCATTGACTGGCCCATCTTTATTGGTCGTTACTTTGACACTGTTGCGCCCCCACCAGCGCATCCAATAAGAACCGTCTGGGGTCTGCCGGAGTGCACCGCCACCATCGCCCTGTCCACTCCATTCAATGATGAACCATTCGTAATAGATGATGACATCGCTGAAAACTGAAAAAGATCGGAGGCTCACGTAGTCTCCACCGGATTTCTTCTGGTTTAAATAGAGGATACCGTCTTTCGGGTAGACAAATTTCGGATGACCCGTCTGCCATTTAGTAGTCAAGTCCAGTTCGCCCTCAAAATCTTCCTGCAACAAGATTTCCCCTGCCGTATCAGAGGCACCAAAAACAAGTATCGTCAGAATCAAGGCACATCCAATTAGGTGTGTCATTCTTTAAACTCCTTTGTTACGATCCATCAGAATTGCTGAGACGAGGCGAAATTCACTGACCTAAGTGATGTTAAAACCAATCAAGCCAGTATACCAGACAGTATAAAATACCTCAAGGAAAAAAGTCGCTATAGACACACTAAAATCGGTTTGATGTGTCCCGATTTCTCTTGCCACTTCTCTCCTAACCTGCTATACTCTGATACCGTATTCTACGCTTGAAACAACGAACTTTTGAATAGTAAGTTTTCAAGGAGTGCTCACAGCAAATGGACCCAGCAATCACAATTGAAAATCTTCATGAACATATCGGGAACGCGCGTGAATTGCGAGAGTATTTCTCGGCGGACCCCCACCGTCCACGTTATCATCTACTTCCTCCTGATGGGTTTTTTAATGATGCAAACTGCACTATTTATTGGAACGGACGGTATCATGTCTTCTACCTCGGACGAATGCCAAACCCAGAGGCAGATGAGTGGCTGCCAGTGCTCGATCACTCCTCCAGTTGTGATTTGGTGCATTGGATACATCATCCACCGGCGATAAAACCCGCTACTGACGGATCAATGCCGCGCGGCATATATAGCGGCGACGCTATTGAGAACGCACCGCTTCCAACCTTCATCTATCACGTGCCGAATCAAGGGACCTGCATCGCAACCAGCGAAGACGACGATTTGATTCACTGGACCCCTTCACCAGCAAATCCTGTCATTCCAATACCAGACGAACCACAAGAGTACCACGTTTTTGATCCGTGTGCATGGTATGAAAACGGTACCTACTATGCACTCATAGGCAACAAAAACAGCCGACCTGGATACGAAGGCGACGCGACCAGTCTTTTCCGTTCCGACGACTGTATCCAGTGGGAATACCTCGGTCCCTTCTACAAGTCTTCGCGGCGTTGGACAGATGAGGTTGAAGATTGCGCCTGTCCCGATTTCTTCCCACTCGGCGATAAATATATGCTCCTGATGCACGGGCACCGCCCCTACGGTATGTCACACTACTATCTTGGACGTTACGAAGATGAGCAGTTCTATCCTGAAACACATGGACGTATGAACTGGCAAGGTGGTCAACTCTCTGGACCCGAAACGCTCCTCGACGACAAAGGCAGACGTATCTTTTTCGGTTGGGTTCGTGAAGCTCGTCCGTGGGAAGAATACGGCTGGGCTTCCGCGATGACGTTGCCGCGGGTTTTATCATTAAATGGAGACGGAAACCTCTGTATTGAACCCGTTCCAGAACTCGAAAGGCTGCGTACTAAGCATCACCATCAAAAAACAACCCAACTCAAGGCAGATACGGAGATCCAGATTGAAGAGGTCAATGGCGATTGTCTTGAAATACAGGTGGAAATTGATCCGAGGGATGCTACAGAATTCGGTGTGAAGGTTCGCCGCTCCCCAGACGGCGAGGAAGAAACTACCATTGTCTATTCGCCATTCGACGAATTCCTTAAGATCGATCTCACGAAATCAACTTTGGATGACAAGGTAAAATATCCGCGCCTAACACCACAAGATGAAGAAGGTGGAGAACGCTATATACATTCACAGGAGGCACCCTTCAAACTACTTGAAAAGGAATCTTTAAGGCTCCATATCTTCTTAGATCGCTCGGTGCTGGAAGTTTTTGCTAACAGTCGGTTGTGCCTGACCCAACGCATCTACCCAACGCGAGCAGACAGCCTTAGTGTTTCGATTTTCGCACGTGGTAGTGAGGCAACTTTAGTCAGTTTAGACGCATGGACGATGACACCAACGGTGGGGTGACCATCGGGACAGGTCTTGTGCCTACCCGTTTACCTATTTTCGAAACGAAGCATTTTAAAATATTAACATTGAAGTTTTAAATCCGAACTTGGGGTGGAAGGTTGGAAGCATGGAAGTTTGGAAGATAGCGGACCTCCGTGTTTCTTCCACCCTTCCTATTCTTCCATCTTTCCTCAAGACCTAATACTGCTGAAAGGGACAGATAAAAAATGAAATCCCAACAACTCATGAGAATCGGTTTTATTGGACTCGGAAACATGGGCGGACGGATGGCGGGGAATCTTCACAACGCCGGGTACCCACTCATCGGATATGATATTGATGCCGCAAAATGCACAGCACTTGCTGCGACAGGGGCAACTGCGGGTCAAGATGCCGCCGAGGTTATCAAAAATAGCGATGTCGTCATGACCAGTTTGCGTTCCTCTGATATTTTATGCAGTGTCGCAGAACAACATCTAATCCCTAACGCTCGCGACGGTCACATCTTCATTGACTTGGGCACAACGGAAGTCGAGAAAACGCGGGACATGGCGACAGTGTTTGCTGAAAAAGGAGCCACCTTTGTAGATGCCCCGGTAAGCGGCGGACCACAAGGATCGGAAACGGGAACACTCCGTATTTTTGTTGGCGGCGATGCAGCGACTGTCGAAAGATGCCGCCCAATTTTAGAAGTCCTCGGAGAACCGAAATACGTCGTATACTGCGGTCCGAGCGGTTGTGGGCAGATCGTCAAAGGCGTGAATCAATTGGCGATGGGACTCGGTGATGCAGCATACATGGAGGCAATGGCGTTTGGCGTATGTGCAGGCGTGGATCCAACCGCGATTCGCGAAGCAGTCGGTATGGGTGATGGTTGGCGTGGACAGTTCGATAGAATTGCTAAGCGCATCATCGATGGAGAAGGTGGGACACTTGTCGTTAAATACCCAGAATTGCCCTATTTCCTTGCCGCTGCGGAAGCCTCTGGATTTGAAATTCCATTGACGGAGGCACTCTACGAATTCTGTAAAAAAGAGAATTACGAGATGTTTGACAACATGAACCGTCCGTCACGTTCATTTTGGCGGACACTGACAAAGCGTTCCGACTCAGAACAGGATTAGCCTGCGCCTGTATCAAACACCTTTGACATTTCGACCTGTAATAACGCTAACAGTTCCTTTTTCAAGTCAATGAGGGCGGTATCCGTGATGTTCCGAGGGCGAGACAACGGAACAGGAACCTCTGCTTTTAGTGTCGCAGGTCTGGCTGTCAGGACGTAGATCTTATCCGCGAGTAGAAGTGCCTCCTCAACGTCGTGGGTGATAAGGAGGACGGTTTGTCTGTCTTCTGCCCAGATGTCGAGTAGTATAGACTGCATGACCGTGCGCGTCATGGCATCCAGTGCGCCGAAGGGTTCATCTAAAAGTAGGATTTCCTTCCGGAACAGAAGTGTCCGGACGAGTGCGACGCGTTGTCGCATGCCTCCCGAAAGCTGCATCGGGTAACTATTTTCAAATCCACCCAATCCGAGTTGTGCTAAACGGTGATGTGCTTCTGCCTTTGCGGAGTCAAGCGGTTCGTCGTGAATTTCTGGTCCGATGAGTACGTTTCTGAGGACTGTCCGCCACGGTAAAAGGAGGTCCTTTTGCTGCATGTAGGCGAAATCCCCTGTGTTTCCGTAGATATGCTCGCCGTTGAGATAAATTTCCCCAGTGTCTGGTGTAACAAGACCAGAGATGATATTAAAAAGCGTGCTTTTGCCGCACCCAGAGGGACCCAGCAAAGCGGCGAACTGCCCGTCATCAACAGAGAGATTCAAACTATCCAGGACCCGCAATGGGGTATCCTTCTGATCAAAGGTTTGTGTTAAATTCTTGACCTCTAATCTGCTCATAAGCCTACAAATTCTCGCCATCACTGCTATCTTTTATGGTGAATCCTGAAAATAAATAGACATCTTGTAGGGGCAGGTCTTGTACCTGCCCGCAAACCCATCAGTCGCAATGTCCAAGTAATTCTAAAATCTACCATAAATAGAATTCTAAAGCAATCGGTAGTACGGATAATCAATTAAAGACGTCGGGAGGCACGCTGGCGGAAAAATTGGATAAGTGGTTTTATGTATGGTTCATCTGTTCGGATATGAATAGCATCGACTTGATTTGCCCAGAAAATTTGCCGACGTTCCGCATCTGCACGTTGATTAAGTTCTGTATAGAGGTGCCGTGCTTCCTCAGACCGTGTATCAACAATGACCGTTTCTCCGCTCTCAGCATCCTCCAATTCTATGAGTCCGACATCCGGCAATTCCACCTCGCGTCTGTCCTGTAAGGTAATAGCAATAAGCGAATGCCGCTTACTGCTCAAGCGTAACTGCTTTTCATACCCCGTATCTTTGAAATCTGAGATGAGAAACACAGTACTGTGCGGTTTGAGAACGCGATCGACGAACGCTAATGTCGTTTCAATATTTGTCCCGGACTGTTTCGGCTGAAAATGGAGAATATCTCGAACGACGCGTAAGACGTGCCTTTTCCCCTTACGTGGCGCGACAAAATGCTCAACGGTGTCAGTGAAACAGATAAGCCCAACTTTGTCGTTGTTTTTGATGGCAGAAAAGGCGAGCAGTGCCGCAATCTCGGCAGCGATCTCTGCCTTCGTCTCGGCGATACTACCAAAACTCGTCGAGGCACTCATATCCACAACCAACATCATGACGAGTTCACGCTCTTCCACGTACTGCTTGATGTAGGCTTGCCCCATGCGTGCGGTGACGTTCCAATCGATCGTACGGATCTCATCACCTACCTGATACTCCCGAACCTCATCGAAGGTAATTCCCTGTCCTTTGAAGACGCTTTCATACTCCCCGGCAAAGACGGTGTTAACGAGACGATTGGTGAATATTTCAATGCGTTGGATTTTTTTCAGTATCTCTTTTTCGTTCATTAAATGATTATCGGTTTTCAGTCATTGGTTAAGACGGATAGGCGGAACTAAACGCGCAAACGTAGCCTGCAACAACGGCGCAGGCGACTCTCGAGGATAAACCGTCCAGGTCCGAATCCACGTCATTTCTCCGCAAGGTAAAATTAAAAAAGGAAAGTGCTTGCTTAACGTCCTGAACGCTATTATACTATCGGAAAGGAACACAAATCAATATCTTTTTCATGGCTGTCAGCAGTCAGCAATCAGCGATCAGTTTCTATTGAATGTGAGTGCTGATATATCAACTTCTGAAAGCCGCCAACTGGCAATCGGTAACTATAACACCAATAATTATGGAACACCTTTTTTTACACAACACCGCAATTGAAATTCATCGTGAAATTCAAACGGCGAATATCCGTCATGTTGTCTTCGATTTCGACGGAACTATCTCCCTCATCCGAGACGGTTGGCAGAATGTGATGGTCCCACTGATGGTTGAATGCCTTCAAACAGAGACGGATACCACTGAGACGCAGGAACAACTCGAGACAATCGTCGTTGACTTTGTGGACAGATTGACTGGCAAACAGACAATCTATCAAATGATGCAACTCAGCGAGGAGATCGAGAAACGCGGTGGGACACCGAAGGAACCACTTGCTTATAAAGACGAATACAACCGTCGATTGCTGCCTGTTGTCGAAGAACGGATTGCCGGACTTGCGGCGGGAACACTGTCTGCTGATCCGCTCCGCGTGCCGATGTCACTCGAATTTCTCCAAAGCCTTCGTGAGATGCGGATAAGTTGCTATCTCGCCAGCGGCACGGATGTCGAATTCGTCAAAAATGAGGCATCACTCCTCGGTGTTGCAGAATACTTTGACGGCGGCATCTTCGGGGCATTACGGGAATATAAGAAGTTTTCCAAAGCCATGATCATCGAAAAAATCATCACGGATTTCAAACTCAGTGGAAGCGAATTGCTTATTGTTGGGGACGGCTATGTAGAGATCGAAAACGCCAAAGAGGTTGGAGCAATCGCGGTGGGTGTCGCGTCTGTGGAAGGCAATATATACAATATGAACGCCGATAAGCGGGAACGTCTGATTCGTGCTGGCGCGGACATCATTATCCCTGATTTTCGTGAAGGCACGCAGCTGATAAACTATCTGTTCAATCTGTAGAGTTTATTTCACGGAATTTTTGTGCCCCAAATTGTCGGGTTACGGAACGCCAGACACAATCTTACCTAATTTTTTGCAATAAACCCGAAGAGGATGTATAATTGGAAGTGAAGGTAGAATGAAGTATAGACAGATTGTTAAAATGATTCAAGATGACGGATGGTACCTGGACCGGACGCGAGGCAGTCATAAACAGTTTAAACATCCAACAAAACCCGGAATCGTGACAATCGCAGGAAAGCCAAACGAAGATGCCTCCAAGGGAACACTCAATAATATTCTAAAGCAAGCGGATCTTAAGAATTGACGGGAAAGTTTTATGAAATATGTTGTCATTTTTGAAAAATGTGGAAACAACCATGGTGCCTATGTCCCCGACCTTCCAGGATGCGCCGTTGTCGGTGAGACAATGGAAGAAGTACGAAAATTGATCGCTGAAGCGATTGATTTTCATATCGAAGGACTACAAGAAGCTGGTTATGATGTTCCATTGCCATCGTTTACGTTATCCGTTCAAACCCAGCAAGATGTGTCATCCGAATTAATCGAGGCGCGGATTTAGTGGCGGGAACGGGACGCTTAACACTGTGGTGGAAAAACAGTATTTAGCTTGTGGTCCCCTATATGCAATGGAGAACACTATGCCAAACTACGCAAAAGCGTCCGTTCACCCTTCAGAACTACGTGAATTCCAAGACAGCCAGACGGGCGCGTCCATCTATCAACTCACAAACGATACCTCTATCAACCATAACCTCTACTTCCTGACCTCTTCGTTCACTTCCGACCAAGAACATCTCATTTTCACCTCTTACCGTTCAGGAAAGCCGAATTTTTTCAAACTAAAATTCCCCAACGGCGACATTGTGCAGTTAACCGATGCCGACGACATCCACGGCTACTCCGGTGTGATCTCCAAAGACGGCACCGAACTCTTTTACACGCAAGCAGATGCCATCAAAGCGATCCACCTCGATACCCTCGAAGAACGTGTGCTTGCAGAATTCCCCGGTGGAGGTCTCGGTGAGTGTAGCGTCAGCGCAGACGAACGGTATATCGTGACAGCGATGAAACGCGAAGACAAATCGCACATCACCGTGACTGCTACTGATGGCAGCGGTGGTGAAGTCATCTACACTTCTCCGGATCAGACAATTATCCATCCGCAGTTTCACCCGAAACATTCTGACCTGATCGCGTATTCCGGCGACCCGGCACCCCGGATGTGGACGATCAAACGGGACGGCACAGAAAATCGTTCCCTCTATCAACACGATAATAACGAGTTTCTCGTCCACGAAACCTTCCTCGGCGCGTTGGATGAACTGATCGTGACACATTGGCCATATTCACTTCGACGGATGTCTCTGGAAACCCGACAGATGCAGACAATCTCCGATTTCAACGCGTGGCACATTGCCAGCAATCGCGACGGGACAAAGGTATTGTGCGATACTGTCCACCCCGATATCGGTTTACGTTTGGTTGACGTGGAGACAGGCGAACATACACCGATCTGTTATCCGAAGAGTTCATCGAGTGGGAGTCAATGGGAAACCGACCGGTATGCACTCGCTGAGGATTGGGCAGCCGCACAGCAATCAGGTGATCGGGAGAAGGCTCTCAGTTGGATGGAGATGAAGGTGGATACGGTCTACGGACCGCAGTGGACGCATCCACATCCTTCGTTCAGTCCTGATGAAACGGCTGTTGTGTATACATCGGATGTCTCTGGGCATTCGCAGGTCTATGTTGCTGTAATTCCGTAAGGTGCAGCTGTAGATGCTGTTCCCGCGTTTTCGGGTATTGCTAATGTCAATTCTGAGTCTTGAGCGTACCCCAAGTTACCGCCAGTTTTTCAGTGGGTTCAACCGCCAACGCCAGTGTGTGCAATCTCCTCACCTCGGTGTCACTTAACGCCCCTTCAAAAATAGCAACTTCGTCAATGCCACCGGCGTACCAGATACCGCCTAAGTGCTGTGTGTAGGCGATTGTCGGTTTGTGCGCGGCACCGTAAGCGATGCTGATTGGGTCTGGTGCCGGGGTGCTCTTTTTTAACTCACCGTCCAGATAGATTTGGACGGACTTTTTGTTCTCAACAACCCCAACGACATGATGCCATTCGCCATCAGTCGGAAATGGCACATAAGCGGAGGGCCAATGCTTTGCCGCGTTTGCGGTGTCTGCTCGAATCCAGATGCCAACATTATTGTTATCGAGCAGTTGAATGCCGTGGTTGTATTTGTCATAAATCGGATTTCGTGTGCCAAGGGTCGGCTTGATAATCGCCTCCATCGTCACAGAAGGGAAAAAGATGTCTTCACCCATTCGTATCAAATCAACAGCACCGTCAAAATCGAGGGCTTCACTGCGAAATCCGTCGATTTGGTCGGGTTTACCGGTAATGGTTCCGCTGTTCTTTCCGAAAACATCTTCAACTTTTTTCGCTTGAACGGTATCTTTGTCAAAGGTCCAAAGTGCCGCAAGTCCCATTTTTACTCTTGGGTCCTCGGCTTCTGCAGACTGGATCACCGTGATAGAAATTACGAAACCGACTAAAAGCAGAACAGAGACAGACAATTGCGTCTTCATGAATCAGTCCCCCTTAGATTCTGATTTTCTCCTAAGCAATTTAAGGTGCGTACTTAATATCCAGTACCTTCGCCGAAATAGGTTGAAAAAATAGGGCAAGTGTCTTAAAGTTATGGAAAGACCAAACTATAATTTAGAAAAGATGCTAACCCATGTATAAAATTATATTACTATTCACCGTTTAAATCCATACTTATCTGCAGCTTTGTCAAGTCGTCATCGCACTGCTCGCAATGATAGGGCGGGTGCCAACTAATAGCGATGGCGTTGTCAATGTGTTGGATGTAGTGTACAGGTGGTAGATCCATTTGGGCAATAGCAAGGGAGAAATAATGAAAAAGCTTTTTGCGGTATATTTGTGTTTTCTCATTACGTGCGGTGTGGCATCAGCACAAGAAGAATGGATGCCGGATAAAAATTTGCGGCAGGCTGTAATAGAAGCACTCGGACTGCCCGCAGACTTGCCACTTACAAAAGAGAAGATGCAACAGTTAACGCATCTTGAGAAGCAAAACAATGGTATTCGGAACATACAAGGCTTAGAATTCGCTCAAAACCTTGAGAATCTTAATTTAGGTAGTAACCAAGTACGAGATATACGCCCGTTACGCAACTTAGTAAGATTAAAGGGGTTAAGTCTGTATGCCAACCAAGTCTCTGATTTATCTCCGTTGAGGTCTTTGACTCTTCTTGTATATCTGAATGCAGCTCACAATCCAATAACAGACTTAAGTCCTCTTTCAAATCATACCAATTTAGAAACGTTGGATCTGTTTGATTGCCAAATTTCTAATGTCAGCCCGCTTATAGGTCTGAAAAACCTAAAAAACTTAATACTTACACACAATCGTATCAGCGATTTTAGCCCATTATCGGGTCTAACCAATTTGCAAAGGCTTTATATCAAAGGAAATTTGGCGAATGATATAAGTTCATTGCAGAATTTGACACTCACGGAATTTGAATACGATGAAGTAGATGAGGTGTGTGAAATAGTCCCTTTAGGAACTTCTGTTATCTCGCGGATTCAGGCACGGGATTATCCTTCTGTGTTTCAAGCATGGGATGCTCTCATTGGATCCAAAGATGCAGAATCCTACAATAAGCAAGTGGCTCGGCATGACTTGCACTGGAGCGATTTTTTGGGACTACGGTGGGAAATCTCCGCGGCGGAGCCCACTTATGGATTGTCGACACGGTTGGATGGTGATCTGGAAGCGGCAAAAGCGATACGTCAACAACGCCTTGCCTTAAATCCAAATATGGTATTTCTTGTAGAGATTCGTCTTCACAATCACTTTGAATTAGACGCACTTCCAACCAATTCCGATTTCTGGCTCCGCAATGCTATAGGAGATAATATCAAAAACAGTGTCGCGTGGAATGAATATTCTCTTGACATTCTAAATTCAGAACTTCAACAACTTCTCATAAATCGCATTGTAGGAATTGCGGAATGTGGGCTTTTTGATGGGGTACTACTTGATGGATTCAATAACCAAGGCGCGGGTTATTATAGCAATCTGAATATTGGTACAGATGAAGAAATTATAGAGGCACACGCCCAAATTCTAAAAGGTGTCCGCGAATACGTCCGAGATGATTTCCTCATCCTCGTCAATGCCAGCAATAGTAAAATACCACGGCACAGTGAATACGTCAACGGCTCTTTCATGGAAATAGGTCCTTGGCATCACGGGGGATATAGTTACAAATACCTTCAAGAGGTCGAAGATACTATCCTCTGGAATGAAAAGAATCTCCGATCCCCGCAAATCAATTCGCTTCGCCCTCAAGGATTCGGGCGATATCCTCCCAATGCCCCTGAAAACAAACGTTGGATGCGACTTTTTACAACAATGAGCCTTACACATTCCGATGGATATATCCTTTACACAACAGGACGATCCGATTTTTTTAACGGATTCGATGAGAAAGGCAAATTTATTCCGCATCATGAGCACATCTGGTATTCCTTTTGGGATGTTCCTCTCGGTCGCCCAGTCGGTGGCAATGAAACTAAAGGTCAACTTTACCAGACTCGAAAAGGTGGCACCATCGATGGCTTGTTCATCCGAGAGTTCACTAACGGTTGGGCAGTCTATAACCGCAGTGGTGCCCCTCAAGCTATTCAACTATCAGAACAGGCAACAGGTGTAGAAAGTGGTTTACGTAACACCCTTCACATTCTGCCCGATTTGGATGGCGAAATCTACCTGAAAAGAACGACCGATAGTCACGATGTCAATGCGGACGGTATAGTTAATATTCTGGATTTGGTTGCGGTTGCCAATGGGTTCGGCAAAAATGCACCGGATGTAAATGGCGATGGCATTGTGAATATCTTGGACTTGGTGGCTGTGGCAAACGCCTTTTGAGTGTTCTTTTCCCGATCGGCTATAGCAAGTGGTTCAGTCATCACACATGGTAAGTCAATACTACGCAAGCACTTAATGCTTTTAACTTTGAAGTCTACTCACGACCCGGCGAACAGGTAGTTGCATCTGCTTCTGATGGCGTTTATCGCTGTCTGTTTCGCTTGCCAATGTGTGTTTTTTTCAAATTTGGATTTATGCTATAATGGGTATGTGAGGCATGATAGCACCAATTTAGCAAAAACCCTTCAAATCATAGGAGACATCTACAAGACGTAGCATCAACGCTGTGTCTTCCGTGACTATCAAAATTTTCAGGTTCTTTAAGTTCGTGGAAACACGCATTACGCGTAAGGAGATTAACTTATGTTTCCTCATTTGTTTGCATGGCTCTGTATTTTGACTCTCGTTTTGAGTGTACTTGCTGTAGAAGCTGCTAAAATTGCTGTTATTGATTTTGCCGACGAGTGGACAAAAGTTGATGCGTTACGTCAGACCCTGGATGAATTTAAAGTTGAGTACGATGATCTGACAAAGGCACTTGAAGGTGGAAAGCTACCTCTCAAAGCAGAAACTAAAATTTTTTTGATTGGTAGCATGCTGACCAACAATGCTGAATTGCATCAAAATCTTGACAAGAACGCAAAAACGATTCAGGATTTCGTCGAAAATGGGGGTCTCGTCTGGGAACCGACCCAAGCTGATCAGAACGAAGCGAATGTGGATTGGTTGCCACCTGGATTGAGTTGTGTTCGTAGCGACCGTGATAGTCCAGTTTTTGAAATACTGCAAGCCGACCATCAGCTCTTTAACGAACCAAACCGTATGGATCAAAAAACGTTTGAAGGTTGGGGACATCAGGGCTGGCCTACTGTCTGGGAAGTCATCGCTTCTCAAAAGGGCTTTGACGTGCTGATGGAAAGTTTAGGGCAACCTGTCATTATGGAAGCGGAATTCGGGAAAGGTAAGTTCCTGATGATGGCAATCGCTCCTGATAAATACTATATCGCAGGTAACGATAACAACACGAAAGACATGGCAAAACTTTTCATGGAGAATTTGCTGTTCCATGTCGAAGAATTTGCCGCTATCGAAGCAGATGGTAAACTCACAACAATGTGGGCGAATTTGAAAATGTGGTAGATGCGATATTAGGCATTATTGTAACCTCCAGGTTTTCAACGATCTGCCGGATGCTACAACTTGTTTGAAGTAGGGCGGATATAGGGATCCGCCCTTACAAACAAAATTCCTAACTCCACAACCTATCGTGTGAACGTTCGGCATCCCAGTCTGTCGTCGGCGCGAAGTAGTCTGTCTCCTCTGGATGCAGATGTTCCCGAATGACATCTTCGTTAAGCTCAATGCCTAACCCCGGTGTCTCTGGAACATTGATATAACCATCTTGGATGATCGGGTTCGGTAAGCCCGTCACCATCTCATCCCACCACGGATTGTCAACAGAGTGATTTTCCAGCACCATGAAATTCGATGTCGCTGCGGCGCAGTGGACGCTCGCCATTGCGCAGACGGGAGTGCCTGCCATGTGGAGTGCCATCGCAATGCCGTGATCTTCCGCCAAATCGCCAATCTTTTTCGTCTCCAATATCCCACCCGATGTCGCAATATCCGGATGCGCTACAGCGATTCCTCGACTCTCGAACAGTGGCATGAAGTCCTCTTTACAGTAGATGTCCTCGCCTGTGCAAATGGGGGTCGCGCACGAATTCGAGAGGCGCACGTACTGGTCGGTATACTGCCACGGCACCATATCCTCCAACCACGCGAGATTGTATTTCTCCAATGCCCTCGCGATGCGGATACAGTCCTCAATACCGATATGCCCAAAATGATCCACTGAAAGTGGAATCTCATACCCGATAATACCTCGGACAGCTTCCACATATTCACACAATATAGCAATACCTTTTTCGGTCAGGCGGATCCCCGTAAACGGATGCATCAGGTTAGATGTTTCTAAATTTCCCGCAGGTGCAGAGAGTGTTCCGGGGGTTCCCCGAAGCAACCCAACACCGATATCCATCTTCAGGAAGGTGAATCCTCTGTCCATACGTTCTTGGAGAATCTTACCCATCTCTTCGGGATCTTTGAGGGAAGGGGTATCGCTATAACATCGGATTTTGTCTCGGAATTTGCCGCCAGCGAGTTGATAGCACGGCACCCCGTACGCCTTGCCAGCAAGGTCCATCAGTGCCATTTCAATCCCACAGATACCGCCACCTTGCCGCGCGTGATGACCGAACTGCTTAATCTGTCGAAAGATTTTATCGACGTTACACGGATTTTCGCCGATAATGCGGCTTTTCAGCATCAGGGCATACGTTGGACTCGCGCCATCGCGGACCTCACCGAGACCGTGAATCCCTTGATTCGTGTCTAGTTTCAAGATGGGACCGCCTGTCTGCGTCCGAACGATGCGCATGTCGGTGATTTTCAGTGCCGAAGGCTGCGAAGCAGTATTGACGTTTGATAGTACCTGTTGATCTTCCATTTTTTAATTATTCCTTGCGGGGTGATAAAGTGGACTTCATGTTTGATGTCCCTTTCTCTTGATCCGCCCGCGCCGTTGTTGCGGGCTGCTTTCTTAAGTTGATTTCATTCTGGACAGACAAACTATGCGTCCCTTTCTGAGATAATGTTGAGGGCAGTATCCAATATGGTTAAATGAAGCGCGACACGTTGTTCAAGTTGCCAGACCGTTGGTGTCTCAGAGATGATAACATGTTCACTATGAAAATGCAATAGGTAAGGTGCCAAGCCTTGCGTTCCCCAAGAATTAGCGACTTTGTAGACACCCTCCGCGAGATCGGGAGCATCTTCGCCCGGATCATTGGGGTCTATTGAACCAATCGCCTTGGCGGCGACAGCGAGTTGAGGACCGATGTATTTCTCGTTCCGTTTGCCTTCATAGAGGTAAAATCCGGTTGCATCGTAGTCTTCATGGAAATCTATCGTAAGCGAGAATTGAGTCTTACCGAGGGCTTTTTTGACGATAGCGACTTCGGCAACATCCTCCGTTTCAAAAGCGCGGTTGATGTCTATGCCATCACGAGTTTCGCGTGTGTTATGAACGTAACCGTAGGGGTTTATACACGGAATGATTAGGAACGAGAATTTATTTAGGCGTGAGGTATTGTCCCGTTCAAGGAACTGTAAAACTGCCTCAACACCAGCGGGTTCGTCGCCGTGCATACCACCCGTGATAAGAACTCGCTGCGGCGTATGTGCGGATGACGCTAAATGGATTTGATGTATCGGGTAATTGTGGGCGGTGCCGAGTTGTTCTATTCGTACATCTAAGTTTTTTAACCGTTCTGTAACTTCAGTGTAATTGCGCAAACTTCAAAACTCCTCAATAAATTTAACAAACAAAAGATATACGCATAGCATATCGCAAAACGATTCAGTATGCAATCGTTTTTGCCGGTCTATTTTAGGTTTGACAATTACGGACTTTTTTGATAAAATTCTGTTAAACTTTTACCTCAAAGGACACAAAAGATGCCGACCGAAGCGGAACTTTACGATGCCGCACTCACCCATTTTGCTGAAAACGACCTCGAAGCGGCTGTTAATGGTTTTAAAGAATTGATTGAAACTTACCCAGACTATATCGAAGGATTCCTTGGGCTCGGACACGCCTATGAACGGATGAGTCTATACGATGAAGCCATTGAGGCTATCCAGAAAGCAATAGAAATCAACCCGAAGGATCCACTTGTATACACCAGTTTGTCTATGTGTTACCAACGAAAAGGGATGATCCAAGAAGCAGAAGATGCGATGGCAAAGTCGCAACAATTGCAGATAGAAGCATCCCGTTCATCTACATGATGTCTTAAAGGATTGGCGAGGTTCCAAACCTCGTCAGCAGAGAATACTGAGGTTTTCATAATGCCAAATACGACTTTACTCGATCCTACCTCTCAAGGCGATGCCTCTGCGAAATTTCTCTCGCCACGGCTTGATAGCTTTGATGGAAAAGTGATGGGCTTATTGAACATCACGAAAAACGGTAGTGATATTTTTCTTGACCGCATTGCTGAATTAATGAAGGAACGATTTGATCTTGCCGAAGTAATTCACGTTAAAAAACCGACGTTCACGCGTCCCGCGCCGACGGAACTGCTCGTCGAACTGGCGGAGCAAGTAGATTTCGTCATTGAAGGGCTTGCCGACTGAGGGTCCTGTATATCGTGCAGTATGCACGATGGAAGTGTTTTAGAGGAACGTGGGGTGCCAAGTGTCGCTGTTTGTACGGAAGTTTTCTTCGCTGCTGGCAAAGTGCAAGCACGTGTACTCGGTCATAGCGAATTGGAACCGCTCACCGTTCCGCATCCTATCCAGAGCCTGACACCGGATCAGATTCGGGAGAGGGCAGAAGGAGCCGTTGAAGAGATAGTTGCGCGATTGACAAAAAACGGTGAATCGTAAAGGCACTAAGACAGACGAAACGCCGTAAGGTATTCCTTGTTACGGCACAGCGGAGTGTGCCTACTACTATACCTAACGGCGTTTCACATTTTAAACTGCAATGCCATCGATTCTCCCGGTGGTAGATCACGCCATCGTCCCAACAATGTCCGCAATTTCTGTCGCATCACTTCCAGTTGTTCGTCTGTAACGCCTACTGGTAGTGACACACTATGGTCCCGAAATATGCCATCGCTATCACCACTATATCCCAAACTCTCCAATATATCTGCCTGTAGTAGGGCAACAATCGGTTCAGTATCTATCGCTTCCTCTGGAATTTCAAAGGGACGCTCCGCTTTAGGTTCGCTGAAGTCAGGGATGTCGTGTCCCTTGGCGACGAGACCGAAAAAAGCGTTCTCAAACCCGGATGTCGTTTCGACAACGTAATGCGCGAAGTCGTGTTGCACGAACCCGCGATGCAGATGCGTCCACGTAACACTCCCGTCGTCCCGAATACAGGTGAGTGTGTCGGGTTTGTGTTTCCACTGGTTTTTGCCCTTTTTGAAACGGATAACCATTCTTAATTATTCCTTGCAGGTAAGCGACACGGTTTTGAACTTTGAGGGTATTGATAGCGAGTTGGCTTCATTCGTATCGGGTTTGATTTTCGCTACAGGCTCTATTTGGTAAGTTTCAACCTTCCCCATGTCACCGCGAGTTTACCGTGTGCCTCAATATCCAACGTGTTCTCGACCAAATTGTTAATCTCTTTTTTGCTGAGAGTGGCGTTGTAGATTCTCGCATCTTCTATACGAGCGACGACCCAACCGTGGGCGGTACCACCGATGAGCGCGCGCGGTCCAAAGAGTGCTTCCACATCACCGGCTTCCCAAGACCTGATCGGTCCCATCGTATAACCACCGATACGATCACCGTTCCGATATATCGTGATTTTGGCGTTTCCACCCTCGTCTTCATACGAAATCGCCAATTGGATTAGTTTCCCTGTCTCTTTTTCCTCAAATCCAGGAATCGCATCCTGTGTGCGTCTAAAGAAGCTGCTGCCAGCCATCCAGCGTTTCGGTTGACGTTCCGCATAGACGATCGCGTCAAAGGTATCCGCACTGCTTTTATTGACCGCCAGCGTGGCACCTCTTGTGACGTTCAGATCGTCTAAGTAAAGCCACGTTACCAATGTTTTATCGGGACCGATGTCAGGTCCTTTATAGCCTGTGGTCATCGCCCATTCATTGTTGCCGAGGCGCAATTTGCCGTCTTTTACATCGGCACCTAAGAGATCAATATCATCAAAATGTCCCGTGAGGTCTTCCAATTCGGCACCTTTCTCAAAAGTCCAATGCCCAATCAGATCTCCCTTTTTTTCTCCCTGTCCTAACGCTGGCATCACTATGTTTCCGAGCAGAAACAGCACAGAAAAGCTCAATACAAAATAACGTCTAAGAGACTGTATCATCGTTGCGTCCTCCGTGTTAGCGTAAATTTTTGGTTTCCTCAAGTGCCTCTCGATGGTTGGTGGAGTGTTTTGCTGGGGGTTCTCCAACCAACAAAGGTTGCAGTTTATGGGATGTAGATGGTGAGGTTTCGCTGCTTCACCATACGGGTATCCTGCAGTAGGGACGAAGTTGTCTTGCCCCTACTGGATAAAGAGAAATGCTCTTGATGAGATGAGTGCCCATAGGAGATCTTCGGACCCTGAACGGTGCTCCGGACTCTCTGCGATGTATGCCTCAGCTGTTTCAAGTTCCGTATCTGTCGGTAACCGACTTAACGTGCTGAGGTACAACTCGGTAACAAGCTCTTGATCGTCAGATGCTGTCTGGAGCAAACGGCTGAGCGATCCATTCGAACTCTTTAATTTTTTATGGACATAATTGGAGTTAATCATGTGGAGCGCTTGGGCGAGTGTCGGTTCCAACTTCGGGTCCAAATCGCCGAGAAATTCACGAGAAGAACGTCCATAGAGCGATAAAAAACGCGAACTCACCGGCAGCGGCAGTTCCACGGAACGTGTCCCAATTGGATAACGCCCATACTTTTCTCTGGTACCGGTAACGTCGTTTAAAACATCTAACAACACCTGTGCTACCATCGGTCGAGGATAGAAGCGTGAGAAAAATCGGTCATCCAACTGGTTTGTCTCATTCGGCTCTGCAGAGAGTTGATAGGTGCGCGAATTGAGAATTCGTCGAATGATGTGTTTCGTATCAAACCCACTTTGCACAAAATCTGTTGCCAATGCTCCTAAAAGCCCTTCAACGCTCGACGGAGTTGTCGCACGCATATCGTCAACAGGATCAACGATCCCTCTCCCGAAATACTGGCTCCAGATACGATTCACTGTCGCCTTCGCGAAGTATGGATTTGTTGAGGAGGTCATCCAGTCTGCCAGTACTTGCAATACATCACCTTGATAATTCGGAGCGAGCGACTCACCACCAAGGAAAGTCGGCAATGCCACTTCGCCGCGGTTGCCTTGCACGGATTGATTGATAACGCGCCCTGTTGGATTATAGTAGATAACCTGTTCGTTGTAAAGTTCACCGCCTCGGACACCTACCTTTCCGGTGAAGGCGGCAAAATTCCAATAGTCGTCAGTCGTCCACTGGTCAAATGGATGCTTATGGCATCTCGCACAACTCAGACGGATACCGAGAAACACCTGCGCGGTGGTTTCTGCTCTACCCGCTGGTTGCTGTTCGATACGGTAGTAGTTCGTGGGACCGTGCTGATAAGTGCTTCCCCGTGCAGTGATGAGTTCTCGGACGACTTCGTCGTAAGGTTTGTTTTCTCTAACAGCCTCACGTACCCACTCGTGAAAGAGAGTCGCACCGCGTTCACCGAATGCGCCGTTCCCTAACCTACGCGGATGAATGCGCAACATATCAGCTAATTTCAGCGTTCGCAGGTCTACCCATTCCTGCATGTCAAGAAGCGTGTCAATGAGATTCGGGCGTTTGTCGGGATGCGTATCCGCAAGGAACGTTTTCACCTCATCAGGCGTTGGAAGCCGACCGATAGTGTCCAAATAGACTCGACGCATAAATATATCATCGGATGTCAGCGTAGAGGGATGAATATTCAATTTCTTGAGTTTGGCAAAGACAAACTCATCGATAAAGTTGTTGGGTATAAATTCCTCGCGCTGTGAAACATCAACCACGGATGCTACGCGTGGAATAGTTACAAATGATGCGGTGACAGTACCCAAGAATCGCGCAATGATGGCAGTTCCTCCCCAACGAATGCTCGTCACTTCGCCGGTCGATGATACTTCAGCGACAGGTGCGTCCTTGGATTCATAGACTGCTTTTTCGGTGACTTCTTCAACGGATCCGTCAGAAAAATAGGCGAGGACTTTCAGTTGTGCTGTCTCTCCGACATCGGGAAGAACAAAGGAACTCGGCTGGACCTCAAGTTTCCTGAGGCGTGGTTCGTTGTTAGAGAAGGGAGCCCCGGCTTCGATCCAACGGAGAATCGTTAAGGCTTCATCTGAACTTGGATCAAACCGCAAACCCCCCTCATGTGCTATCTGTCCGGTAGGTTTCAGAAAAAAGAGACTCTGATCTGGTTCCAAGAGGTTGATACGCCTACCGCGACTGTGGTGGACGATTGGTTCATAATCCGATTCTGGGTTTAAGGTTAACAGAGAGAGATTTAGCCCACCCTGTCCGCCAAATTTTCCATGGCACATACCTGCTGAACACCCATACTTGTCAAGTATAGGTGCGACATCTTTCAAAAACCTAACAGTCGGTTCTGATTCGTCATCTTCATCAGTTTCGGAGGATGCAGTTGTAGGCGCGGTATGTGCGTTGTTGATTGTGTTTGCCTGAGCCGTGAATGGTATCAAAAACAAAAAGGCGATAGCGAGCGTAGTCAACCGACGGACGAGGCGCGACCCAGGTTGACCACGTGCTGTGTTCCTCAATATGCGTCTCATGAGAATACCTCCGTGAAAACTTCGGTTACATGTTCCACAAATAGAAACTCAACACCGGATTGAATGTCTTTCGGGACTTCAATAAAGTGTTTTTTGTTGCCTTCTGGCATGATGACTTTTTTGATGCCCGCTTGCTTCGCTGCAAGAATTTTTTCCTTCACACCGCCAATGGGTAACACCCTTCCCCTGAGCGTAAGCTCACCCGTCATAGCGATTTCAGGACTAATCTGTTGCTGTGTAGCAATTGAAGCAAGGGCAGTCGCGATGGTGATACCTGCGGAAGGACCGTCCTTAGGGATTGCTCCCGCTGGCACATGAATATGGATGTCGTTTTCTAATACATTCGGATCAAACTTGAGTTTCTTCGCCTGAGATTTAACATAACTGAGGGCGGCTTGTGCGGATTCCTGCATGACCTCGCCAATCTGACCGGTAATACGAAGTTCCGTACGGGTATTACCCTTTTTCGTAGAGGCTACCTCAATAAAGAGGATCTCACCACCCGCAGGTGTGACAGATAACCCCGTCGCAACACCGACATCGGCTTTACGACTCGCGATTTCAGAATCGAACTTCGCAGGTCCTAAATAACCTTGAATGTCCTTTGTTGCGATGGTTGTTGGGTCGGTATTCCCCTCAGCAACACGGCGTGCCACTTTTCGGCAGACGGTACCGAGTTCGCGCTCTAAATTTCGCACACCCGCCTCGCGAGTATATTCGCTGATTACTTTGTCAATCGCTTTGTCCTTAATGTCAATCAACTCATCATTCAATCCATTCTCTTTCAATTGACGCGGTATCAGATACTGCTTGGCGATGATTTGCTTCTCGTTGGCAGTGTAACCCGGAAGTTCTATGGTCTCCATCCGGTCGCGTAAAGGCGGTGGAATGGTGTGAAGTTGATTTGCCGTCGTGACAAACATCACTTTTGAAAGATCGAACGGGACATCAAGGTAGTTGTCCGTAAATGAATGGTTCTGTTCCGGATCAAGAACTTCCAGAAGCGCGGAAGCCGGGTCACCCCGAAAATCAGATCCGAGTTTATCAATCTCATCGAGCATAAAGACCGGATTGTTCGATTCAGCTTGACGGAGCCCTTTGACAATTCGTCCCGGCATTGAACCGATATAAGTCCGTCGATGTCCGCGGATTTCGGCTTCATCGTGCATACCCCCTAACGAGATACGCACAAATTTTCGGTTCATCGAGCGAGCGATAGACCTGCCGAGAGAGGTTTTTCCGACACCGGGGGGACCAACGAAACAGAAGATAGGTCCCTTCATATCGGTTTTGAGCATGCGAACAGCAAGATATTCCAAAATCCGCTCTTTGACCTTTTCTAAATCGTAGTGATCCTCATTGAGAATTTCTTGCGCCACGGTGAGATCTAAAGCATCTTCCGTACTGACACACCATGGAAGATTTAACAGCCAGTCCAAATAGTTTCGAGAAACAGTTGATTCAGGCGAGAAAGACTGCATCTTAGTGAGCCGTTTCAGTTCCTTTTCTGCGGCTTGTTTCGCTTTGTCGGGCATTTCAGTTTCGCTCAACTGCTCCCGCATTTCATCAATCTCAAGTCCAAGGTCATCCGATTCACCAAGTTCAGTCTGAATGGCTTTGAGCTGTTCTCTGAGATAATATTCACGCTGCCCTTTGTTAATGACGGCTTGTGCGTTATTTTGGATTTTGCTTTCTAATTCATGGAGGTCGAGTTCTTTAGCGAGTATGACAGCGAGTGTATTCAAACGTTCATGGATAGATACCGCCTCCAAAACGCGCTGCTTATCGTTCGGCTTTAAATCCAACATAGCGGCGATATAGTCGGCAAGACGACCGGGTTCATCGGTCATCGTTTTCGTTAGACTGCCGTATTCCTCTTGGTAGCGCGATGACATCTGAACAATGCGCTGGAACATTTCATCGTTGCTGCGGACGAGGGCTTCCACTTCCAAATCCACCTCTGAGTTACCAATAGGATCTTCATTATCACTGCTAAGGATATTAACCCGTACCTTGACGAATGGTTCTGTATGCAGAATCTCCTCGATTTGGACGCGTTCACGTCCATGTGCAAGAAACAGCACATCTTCATCGTCAGTTTTATATCGAAGGATGTGTATTAAACTTCCGATTGGACTGAGATTACTCTTTTTAAGGTTCTTGATATCCTCTTTAGAGAGGTCCTTTTTCGGGCGAAAAATGCAAAGTACCCTCTCATTCTCCATAGCATGTTCAACAGCCATAGTTGCCATCTTTCCGGTGAGCGCGACATGATGTGGCGGGAAGGGTGGCACGGGCGGCATGTACGGAAAAACGACAAGATCGTCCAAAGGAAGGAGCGGGATCTCCTGTATAAGTTCTTCTTCTTCCTCTTCTTCAGTGATATTTTTGTCTATATTTTCTTCTATCTCTTTGGTTTCCATGTTTTTCTCCTTTCTAAAAATAGACGTGTCGTTACGCATGAATTTGTTGATTTCTGAGGTGTCTTTTTTGTATAAATAGTTTCAAGATAGGCACGTCACAGCCACAACGCGCCCATAAATAAAATAAAGATATTGCTGCTGTGCTTCGCCTCCACCACACTATTACTTCAGAGAATAGGTCTGCAACAACTTCCTATTTACCGAACAGTATGCAATATCTATGCCAATAGCAATTGCTTGAAATAACGGAAATTTCCACTGAATGTCTGCCAAACTGGCACAGTCTTAAAAGCGATGTAATTGCATCTGTCAATTTGACCCCTTGATAAGGAACAGATAACGGAGCAAAGTCGGAGACACATCAGGGCCAGAATTGATATAATGTTGTGTTGGCAAGGATGCTACCGATGCTCCACAGGCTTCCACTTATGTAGTCTCCGAGAGCGAGTCCGAGAAAAAAAGGTACCATCCGTCTGTAGGCTTTGAGTCCTCCTTGATGCAATACAACTGCCTTTGCTACCCATGCGACGAAGAGACAACTCCAGAGGTTGTACATGCCCCAACTGTTTGCCATAGCATAGCCGAGTGGGTGCAGGGGCCACCAAAGAAAACGGGTTCGCAATACCATGAGTCCGAGAGCGACACCTGCACCACCTCCCATAAAGGCAAGTGCGGGGACATCGGTGCCTTGCGGATAATTTAACCAGTTTTCAAGTTGTCGATAAACACCTCTGCCGAACCCTAATGCCCAAGGACCGTAATAACCCGTCTCGGCACCGTGTCTGTAGTAACTGTCCAAAAGTAGCCAGAATATAACAATCGCACCAATGAGGGTTGCGATAAGAATGGCAGCGGCGGTGTGCTGTGGGCGGATCTGCCGCCGTTCTGAAATTTTCAATGCCTCCAATTCTTGAGGCATCGGATGTGCCCGATATGCGCGGTTAAAGAACATGTACAACGAAAAGACCGTCTTGGTACTCGTCGTCAGACGCTGGGTACCGAATGCTGTCACGATTAATCCGTGTGGATCGACTCTGTGCAAATCGTGAACTAAGAACCCCAATTCTGCCCGGAGTCGTGCAATCATCGTCGCGAGCAGAAAATAAAGCCCAAAAAAAATCGGGATTACCCAAAGAGACATTCCTGCCTTATAGGAGAACACGGTCAAGAACAGCATCCCAGTCACAATACCGAGGAAAGCGATGTGATACGGCATCGGTTCGCGCTGCATCTCTATTTGAGACGTGCCTCGAAATCCATCTATGACCCCAGTAAAAATTCGTTTGATATGCGTTCTGCCAACCCATCCAGCGGTTCCGAGAAGCACCATATACGCCCCGAAACTCTGGGCATCCGCGTAAGGAAAGCCCGGTAGATTCCGTATACCAAGAATACTACCTGCCATTAACTCAAATTTGTACACCCAATAGAACGCCCAACACGAAAAAAGTAGGTCCAGTGGAATCAGAAAACTAATTCCAATGGCGAAGGGATAGAACGAGAGACGTACACCCCCCATCGCATTCCAAGGACGACCGGTGAAGTACTGATGGATGTTTTGCCGTTTAACAGGCAAATACGGGACTGCTGGATAAATCGAATTCAGTAGGTTTAGAATGCTAATGGCTGCGGCAATACTGAAGCCCAACCACATCAACTTATTTTTGAAAAAACTTGTATTCGGCTCCGTCATCGCCAGCGGGAGTTGAATAATTGGATAAGTCAACCGTTCTCGTTCAGTCCATTGGATACGGAGCAGTGTGTTGATGCACAGCATAACAAACATCAACACAAGGATAAAAACTGTCCACCACACCACAGGAACCGCCCAAGCGGTAAGGTGCGCTTCTCGGTAAAGACTCGATTGCCCCTCATAATACCCCGACAAGACACTGGTGTCTTGAACGGTTAGCCATGTCGGAAGTTCCTTCCAAAAAAGCTGCTGCCATTCATTCTCGGATGTCGCAAACCGAAACGGATGTCCGAGGATGGTGACAAGGATTTCCATCATATCGTGCGAACAGAGCGAAGAAACGATGCACAACATGACGTAGACTGTGAGCAACTCCGCCGGTGTCAACCGCAACTTTGGAGATAATTTTCCCAGCACTGCGCTGAACATCATCAGCCAAAAGATTATGAAGATGACATTGGACAACGGATGAATCAGCGTCGGATGTGTATAACGGACAACCTCCAACTCGATAATCCAGAAAACGTTAAGAGGAATCAGAAGCATTGCGATGAGAAATGCTTTAGGTGTTAAACCACGTTCACCTCTGACCAAGCTACTCGCTATATCCCCCGTGTTGTCTGTCATATTTTAATTATACCTTATTGAATCCACCCGCGTTCGTCTTCTATGAACACCTCCGTCTTCAATTTTGCGCAACGTCGTTGATAGTCCTGTAAAGTGTCTATCGCTGCCTCTCCCGTTAGGATGCTTGGAAACTGATTCCCAACTTCAGGTGTCACTGAGGTTTCCGCAGATTTCCCCGGTCGCACCGAGGTCTTCGGCGGGTCGGTCAAAATCGGAATTAACTCAATTGACTTCAAAACCTTAGCGTCAAATGTTGCCTTCGGAATAACTATGTGCGAGTGCTGTTTATCGTAAGTATCATAGATGAAATCTGAGAGACTGTAAACAATCGGTTTGCCCTGATACAACTCAATACCACCAAACGTATGGAGTTGCTGGCATATTACCATGTCCGCTCCTGCGTCGATGAGGGCATGGGCAAAAATCTGTTGTCGTCCGGTTGCCTCATCCATGGAAAGACTTCTACTCCCCCAGTGTAACCAGACAACCGTGAGTGACGCTTTCGTCCGTATCTGCTTGACAGCATTGGTCATTTCACTATAAACGGCATAAGCAAGCGGATCCTCGGTGTGTTGTGCGAATTCATTTACACGGTAATACGCTAACAACGCAACCTGGGCAGTCTCGGTTTCACTGAGTTTAACTGGCACCCATACCGGTAGTTTCGCGGTTTCCGCGCTCGTACCAGCACCGATCGGTTTGACATCATACCATTCCAGTTCGGTGATCGTATCCTCCAACGCCTCAAAACCAAAGTCCATTATATGTGGAGTCGCTAAGGAAATAGCGTCAAATCCGGCATTTGCGATAGCTCTGCCGAGTCCCGGTGCTGCCCGAAAAGGGTGCTCAATGCCGTACCGCGGCTCGCCTCTTTCCGATATGCTCGCGTTCAGGGACGCGGTTGCCACATCCGCTGATCGAATCAGGTCAGTCGTTCCCTGAAAAAACACACCAGCGCCCTCCCTTTCAATCAACGGTGTCATTCGGCTGCCGATAGTAATATCACCGACAGCAAGCACTGAAATTTCGCCCGAGAAAACTGGTTCATCTGCTGCGATTTGCCCAGTAATTCCACCGAGAATTGCCAGAAGAATGGAAGCCACCAGCATTTGGATGGAAATATGGAAGGCGTTGGGATGGAAGATTGGAACACTGGAAGATTGGGAGCTCCATCCTTCCCGTCTTCCGTCCTTCCCGTCTTTTCTTCCGCTCTTCCCTGCCAGTCTTTTGCTGATAGCCGACCGCGGACCGCTGACAGCTATAACAGCGTGCTTAACTTTCGCCATTATCCGAGTTTCCATCTAAGACTTCATCGAGGTCCAGATTTATTCCGAACTCATCCAGCAAGTTATCGTCTTTCAGTTTCATCCCGAGCATAATAAGGGTTTCGGCTAAGGTTAACCGATCGACTTTAGTCATTTCAAGTGTTTCGGTTTCAGAAACTAACTCTGTGCGTAGAGACTCCTGATTCCGGCGCGCCTGCTCTCGCAGTAGTTTCACTTCGTTGGTGAGCCGATCAATCTGTTTCTGGAACTCACTGGCGAAATCGTTTATGAGGGTTGACAATTTCTGGAGGTCCGCCTCGCCGCGGGCGGTAATCCCATCGAGTCTCGCATCGAGTTTCGCGTCGATGAGTCCCTCAATTTTTTCCAACGTTAACCCTAAGTCTTCGCCCCCAAGCTGGTCGGACAGAGCCCGAATCTCGGTTTTGACCTCTGCTGTGTCCTTCGTAACGCGTCGATCTATACGCGTGAGTTTGTCATCAACCTGCTGTCGTATGTCCTCCAATTCTTGGTTGAGGGTGCGCAAACGCTTATTATAACTCTTGATATACCTGCCGACTATGCTGTCACGGAGGTGTGCCTCCAGCTGATCTCTCGCTGGATCTTCCTCAGTCTCCACACTGTCATGCTCCAAGCCTTGGACATCTATCGGATCTCGCATGTATGTTGTTCCTCCGTTTTCAAGAAAGAATACGCCAGTTCTGTCTACTTCACTGTTGAAGCGGGTGTGTGCCTTGCTACGAAAATAAACTTATGGATAATTATAGACGTTGTCAGATTGTCTCGGTGTATCGGCATCCTCAAAACCAATATCTGGTTGAGTAGATGCCTCACGATTCGCATTAAATTCGCGTAAGATGCAACTGACTATTTCCTCTGTATAGGCTTGGGCATCAACACGTTGTTGATTTGCTTCCCATGCCATCCTTGCTGCGGCTTCAAAATATTCTGCGTGTTTGTAAGCGTCGAGGAGATCTTTACCGCGCGAAAACGTTCCGTGCCCCACCCAATAAAGAATATGCCGCTCCGCATTCCCACCATTCTGGAAAAGCCGTAAACTCTCATAAGATAACTCTGGGATGCCTGGTGCCTTCTCTTCCACGAATCCGATGCCGCTGGATTCATCGTATATGATAGGCGTTTCCGGTTCATACCCTCTCAGGAAATTGTAAAACCGATCAGGCGCGCCGTGTTCTGTCCGAGAAATTAAATTTAAAAACTTTGGTTGCAAGTGCACAAGGGAATTAAACCCGAGACCTTCCAACTGCTCAAAAATAAGAAGATAGTGGAACATCTCGCTTGTTGGTGCTGGCGGCGCGATACCCTCTCGATTTAAATCTAAGGTCGCCTGGTCCGGCGTGCCGAAGCGCATACGATAATGTACGCCATCGGGCTCAACTTCAATGAGTGTTAAATTAAGAGCAGG
This sequence comes from Candidatus Poribacteria bacterium, assembly GCA_965232545.1. Classification (GTDB taxonomy): domain Bacteria; phylum Poribacteria; class WGA-4E; order WGA-4E; family WGA-3G; genus WGA-3G. The sequence goes on along the minus strand of OZ246979.1, from coordinate 2,014,105 downwards.
ATGTTCAATACCAACCATATCCAAACGTGAACCTGACTTTGTGAGCAGGACGTGTCGTCCAGCCAGACCTTTAACGATAATCTGCGGTGGTAATTGATAACGCGGCGATGCATTGTAGGGGATGAGACATGCATCCTGAACCGTTTCAGCTAAAACTGCACCCATGTTGCCTGCAGTCGCCCACAAATATTGGTGAGCATGTGCATGTGCACCGACCCAGCCCATCTGTCCTATCAGCGTCCCACATTCGCTGTCCGGTGAAATCGGACACAGGTCGGGATGGTACCCGCGTTCTCGCCAGCGTTCGTAGCGGTAACTTTGCGGTGATGGTGCTGCTAAAACATTTGTCAGATACGGATTGGCTAATGTTGAATCCATTTTTTATTTTTTTAATTATTCCTTGCGGTTCGGTTAGCCAGGTTTGAGGACTGAGGTGCCTCTGCGTATACCCACCTGCGCCGTTGTTGCAGGCTACCAGTTTCGTCTATTCTTTTCACCTAAACAACTTACCTATCCTTTAACTATACCATGTCTAAAAGGAAATAGCAAATTTTTAGTGGACGAATTGATCCGCGTTACGGTTGTTTTTTGACACCTTTGTTTTTATGTGGTATAATACTAAAATTAAAATTGAAAGGAGACGAGGGAGGCGTGTAGCGAGGTGTCTTTTCTTAATTAAAAAAACGTAGCCTGCAACAACGGCGCAGGGCTTTTGCGAATCAACGCTGAATGCGCGTATGGCATTCAGCGGGGTGTTTCTGCAGGTATACGGAAAGGGCGTCATTGACACAACTACCCTCACCGAACCGTAAGGTAAAATTAAAAAATGCGAACGGAAACAGATAGTATGGGGACACTTCACGTCCCAGATGACCGATATTGGGGGGCACAGACACAACGGGCACTCCAAAATTTTAAGATTGGTGAAGAACGTTTGCCGCGTGCCGCGATATGGGCACTCGGTACCATCAAACAAGCCGTCGCACACGTCAACGCAGACCTCGGTTTGCTCGAAAACCGGCTTGCTGAAACCATCAGCGACGCAGCACAAGAAGTTATTAACGGAACATTAGACGATCATTTCCCACTCCGCATCTGGCAGACAGGTAGTGGAACCCAAACGAATATGAACGTCAATGAAGTCATCTCGAATCGGGCAATTGAGATGCTTGGCGGCGAATTGGGAAGTAAAGACCCGATCCATCCGAATGATCACGTCAACAAGTCCCAATCTACAAACGATGTCTTCCCAACTGCTATCCACTTGGCAATGGTTCGACAGATTCAAGAACATCTCTTACCGCGTCTGAGCCGACTGCAAGCGGCATTTGAAGAAAAAGCATCCGCATTTGAGGAGATTGTGAAGATTGGGCGGACACATCTGATGGATGCGACACCCCTCACACTCGGACAGGAATTTAGTGCTTACACACAACAACTCGCCGCTGCAGGACAGCGCATCAATGCCTCGCTGCCGCATCTCTCAGAACTCCCAATTGGGGGAACCGCTGTCGGAACGGGCTTGAATACGCATCCGGACTATACAGCGCGCGTTGTGACAAAGTTATCCGAAACGACAGGATACCATGAACTCAAACGCGCACCAAACGCATTTGAAGCACTGGCATGTCGGGATGCCGTTGTGAGTGCAAGCGGTACCTTGAAAACACTCGCAGTTGCCCTATTTAAGATTGCAAACGACATCCGATGGCTCGCTTCTGGACCACGGTGTGGACTCGGTGAATTGCAGTTACCTGAGATGGAACCGGGAAGTTCAATTATGCCGGGAAAGGTGAATCCAACACAATGTGAAGCTGTTACGATGGTATGTGCGCAGGTGATGGGAAATGATACAACTTTGGCATTCGCGGGAGCCAATGGGGCATTGCAACTGAATGTATTTATGCCTGTGATTGCATATAACGCCTTACAATCTATACAACTGCTCGGTGATGCGTGTGAGTCATTCCGCGAGAATTGTGTCGAAGGCATCGTGCCAAATACTGAAACGATAGGACGACACCTCTCGGAGTCATTGATGCTTGTAACAGCGTTGACCCCGCATATTGGATATGATAAGGCAGCGAAAGTCGCGCAATATGCACATGAGCACCGGAGCACACTGCGCGAGGCTGCTATTGCTCTTGAAGTGCTGACAGGTGAGGCGTTTGATGAACTTGTCTTGCCGGGGGATATGACGCGACCGAATTTGTAGAATAGTCATCAGCAGTCAGTAAAGAGGTTTTCGTTTAACAAAAGCCTCTTGTAACTGACTGCTGACTGCTAATCATCTTCGCTTATTTCTGATTCAGTAGAGGTTACCTCTAAGTTCTGGAAACTGGAGAACCCACTTCCTGCGGGTATAAGTCTACCGAGAATAACGTTTTCCTTCAGCCCAAAGAGCCTATCGGTTTGACCACTGACAGCCGCATCCGTTAGCACCTTCGTCGTCTGTTGGAAGGAGGCAGCTGAGATGAAGCTATCTGTACTCAAGGAGGCTTTACTGATGCTCTGGAGAATCGCCTCACCCGAAGCAGGTGTCCCACCTTTTTCCGCAATCTTACTGTTAACGCTTTCAAATTGCTTGCGTTGCACTTCATCGTTCGGGTAGAAGTTTGTGTCACCCGGCTCGGTGATGCGAATCTTAGTCAACATCTGTCGGACAATCGTCTCGACGTGTTTATCGTTGATAGTTCCCTTGCCGTAGACTTTCTGGACTTCATCGACGAGATACGACCAAACCGCCTCGTCACCCTCAACCGATACACCTTCGATAGTCGTCCGTCCGATACTCAAAATATCGTGCGGATTGAGATAGCCATCGGTGAGCGGTTCACCGGCATTCACCCAATCGCCTTCAGCGACACGTCGCTTCTCGTCAGGTATCGGATAGAGACGACTCTGATGTCCTTCGTGCTCAATGCGGTAGGTTGGAATCCCTGACTTCGTGCCTTCGGATTGGACGTAACCTTCAATCTCAGCGATTTCTGCGGCTTCACCGCGTTTCGGACGACGCGCTTCAAATAATTCGGTAACACGCGGGATACCAGCAACAATGTCAAGGTTCGCTGTCCTCTCATGGAGCTCTGCCAGCGTGTCTCCCTTTCGGATACTATCACCCTCTGCTAAAGAGAAGGAGTAACCCGCAGGAATGACGTGTGGCACCCGATTCCCATCCGTTGTTTCTACCTCAATACGCATCCGCAATGACAATTCATCGACCTCGAATCCGGGATACCGTTTTGCGGCTTCATTGTACTCTTCCTCTGGCAATTCCTCGCCAACAGGGTACTCGAAATTCGGATGGTGGACCTCGGTAATGGTGTGAGTCACCCGCTCATTTGCTTTCTCATAGGCACGGTATTCCTTTGAAGGTAGAATCGTCCCAATCTCAAAGCGTTCATCAACATCCCGCTGATCCTCAGTTACTTTGTAAACCAGTTCCGCATCAAACCCTTTGAATTGGCGATGATACGTCTTATATTCCGTTTCACTCAGTTCAGTATCAACCTCCAGGTCCAATTCAGGGTGATGGACACTAACGACATGATATAGTGATTTAACTTTTTCCGGTAACGTAGCATCCGTCTTGCGGAGTGCTTTATACTCGATCTCGGTGAGACGTTGACCGCCGCTTAATGCTGTCGTTCCATCTTCGATGTTGGTTACTTCATAGTGACGCGCGATGTCAAAACCCTTGTAGTTTCGGCGGTTTGCGGATGATTCCTTTTGTGTCAAAAGACCACCAACTTCTAATGGACAGTCAGGATGGTTGACCGATGTAACACGGTACATGCGTTCCGCTTCAAAGCCACCCGCGGTGCTCTTAGTTTGGAAAGTGGTGAACCCAGGATAGCGTTCATCGAACTGTTTTTTCTCATTTTCAGTAAGCAGTTCTCCAGGTTTGAGACTGCAGTCCGGATGAAGTGCCTGCGTTACACGATGTCGTAGGCGCGGGGCATCGAAACCAGGAAACCGTTTGTGTAGACGGGCTAAAGCTGTCTCACTCAATTCTTCGCCCTCTTTAAGAGGACATTCGGGGTGATACACAGCCGTCACATAGTGCCGTTCAACATCCTGTTTTTCAACTTTAAATGCGCGTTCAAGCTGTTGATACTCTGTGCGAGCATCCTCGTACTCACGGGATGTTAAGGTCTGATCGACCGTAAATTCAGCGACTTCTGTGTGGACAACGTAAACCGGCTTTGTCTCTATCTCAAACGGATTGAGCAACGGAGCAATGTCTTCTGGCACAACTTCGTCTCCTACCTTGAATCCGAAGGCTTTGCTTGTCCGCTGATCTATCTCGGTTATACAATACACACGATTAAAACTCGCAGAATGGCTGTCAGAAACCATCGCCTGTCGGGGGTCCTCGTCTTGCGGATTGCTGATCGCGGATTGCTGATTGCTATTTGCTGTAAGGCTTTCAATCGCAATACGCTCACCTGTTTCTGCATCTGAGTAATGCCATTCTCCATTAATCCCTTGCCGGATATCAGCTCTCAATTCCTCTATCTCTTCTTCAGTGAGTTCGGCACCAACAGACAATGAAAGTTTGGGATGTTGCACCCGTGTCACTCGGTATTTTGAGGTGACAAATCGCTGGAAACCGTATGCCATCTGTGCCTTGACGTATTCTGCCTGAGATAGTCGGTCGTCTACCTTCAAATCACAGTCGCTATCCAAAACATCCGTGACTTGATATTGCCATGTCTTAGTATCAAAGCCTTTATAGCGCTCCATGTTTTCCGTATACTGCTTCTCACTGAGCAATTCACCTACACGCAATGGACACTGCGGATGATTGATTTTCTGAACCTTATATGCGGGACCGTCAAGGTTTCCTCTGTTTTCGGTAGCGACCCAGAGTTCACCCTCCTTTTCGACCGTCCGACCGGGTTGGAAATCTCGGAAATACACAGTGCCACTCGCTTTAGACAAAATTCTGCGTTGACGTGCTTCTGAAACATCTTCAACAGCACCGCCGGTGTGGAACGTCCGCATCGTGAGCTGCGTGCCCGGTTCACCGATAGACTGTGCCGCAATGATACCGACAGCTTCGCCAACGTTGACAAGATCATTTGTCGTTAAATCGTGACCGTAGCATTTTGCACAGATACCATCATCAGTTTGGCACGTGAGCACTGAGCGCACTGGCACCACGTCTATGTTAAGTGCGTCAATCTGCTCCGCTATCTGCGCGGATATGACAGTCCCTGATGGAACAAGTGTATCCCCGCTTTCTGGATTGAGAATATCTTCAGCGGCAGTGCGTCCGCTAATCTTGAAAGCAAGGTCGCCTCCCTCTGTCGCAAACTTTTGAATGCTATTAAGAGTGCCGCAGTCTTCAGTGGTGACACGGACATCTTGCGCCACATCTACAAGCTTTCGAGTAAGGTAACCTGACGCGGCAGTTTTCATCGCCGTATCCACCAAACCTTTACGAGATCCGTATGTAGAGTTAAAGTAGTCAAGGACATCCAGACCATCACGATAAGAGGTGGTAATCGGCGGAATAAGAATTTCACCGCTCTGCTTCGCTTTCAACCCGATAACGGCACTGATTTGCATGAATGGATTCTTCCGTGCACGTGCGCCACTATCTGCCATGATATGGACCGGACTGAAACCCTCTACTATTGTTTCGCCTATCTCTGACCCAGTTTTATCAACATACGGGTGAATCTTTCGAGGATCGCCACGCTCAACGAGGGAGGTCCCTAACCGGGGCAAATCATCGAACATCTCATCCTCAACTTTTTTGAGGGCATCCAACCAGATACGAATCTGCTCGTTTTCATGTTCTTCGCGCTCGGTCGCTGTGACATCGCTCAGGAGTTCGTCAATATCTGCTTGAGCTCTGTTTACCAAGGCATCGCGATTGTCAGGGGTGATGTAATCCAGGATACCGGGCGAAATACCGCTCAGCGTTGCGTACTCGAAAGCGAGTTTCTGGACTTTCTCAAGCACTTCAGTCGTGACACGTGTGCCCAGTTCGTTGAAACACCGATGGATCAAATCAGATAATTCCCTGCCACCAGCTTCGGCATTGAAGAACGGAAGTCGCTGCTGGGAATTTTCATCCTCCCACTCTAAACCGGACGGCAGTACTTCGTTAAACATTACTCTGCCTACTGTCGTCAGAATGGGTTCCGTGGTTTTCCCGTTATCCCCATTAGAGGCACAGAAAAACTGGATGCTGTCGTGCAATTTGAGTTGACCCGCTGCATGAGCCGTAATAACCTCTTCTGGGTGTGTATAGCGACGATGGAACCACGGCTTTTCGCGGAGTGCCTCAAAAGTAGCAGGATCCCTTGCTGTATAAGCATCATGCAGAAGTGCCGCGTCCGCCGCGTGCTCTGGCAACACCTTTGTCAGGAAACTCGGTCCGAGGACCATGTCAAGTTCCGGAACAGCAACAGGATCACCGTGCGAGGGCTTGAGAATGTTATGACTGCTGAGCATTAGGAGTTTCGCTTCAGCTTGTGCTTCTACGGTGAGTGGTACGTGGACTGCCATCTGGTCACCGTCAAAATCAGCATTAAACGCTTTACAGACAAGTGGCGGAATCCTGATGGACTTGCCCTCTACCAAGACAGGCAAAAACGCCTGAATGCCGAGCCGGTGCAAAGTTGGCGGACGGTTGAGTAAAACTGGATGATCCGCAATCACTTCCTCTACGACTTCCCAGACAGGAGAATCGGAATCAACGTGTTCTGCAATATGCTTCGCACGCTTAATGGTCTGTGTATACCCATACGCTTGAAGTCTCTCAATGATGAAAGGCTTGAACAACTCCACAGCCATTCGTTTTGGGATCCCACATTGATGTAACCCCAATTCAGGTCCAACAACGATGACACTACGCCCAGAGTAGTCAACCCGCTTACCCAGTAGATTCTGACGGAACCTCCCAATCTTACCTTTGAGAACATCGGCAAGGGATTTGAGCGGGCGGTTACCCGGACCGGTGACACGCCTACCGTGCCGTCCATTGTCGAAGAAGGCATCAACTGCTTCCTGTAACATCCGCTTCTCGTTTCGGAGAATGACTTCTGGAGAGCGGAGCTGTATCAGTTTACGCAGGCGGTTGTTACGATTGATAACACGGCGATACAGATCGTTCAGGTCACTGGTGGCAAAACGTCCACCTTCCAACGGAACGAGGGGTCGCAAATCCGGTGGAATGACAGGAATAACATCCAAAATCATCCACTCCGGTCGCTGACCGATTTCTGCGAAGTCAGCCATCTGTTTCAGCTGCTTGGCGATCTTCAGTTTTTTCTGGTGACTCGTTGTTGCTTCCAACTCTGCGGTTAACTTCTCTATCTCTGCCTCAAGATCAATATCACTCAGTAATTCGCGAATGACTTCTGCACCGGTGCCAGCCCGAAATCCACCCCAGTACTTGTTGCTATGCTCTATGTACTCAATCTCGGTTAACACCTGCCCTCGTTCAAGGGGGCAATCTGGGTCAGTCACTTCAACGACGATAAAACCCTCAAAATAGAGTACGCGTTCAACGTCACGTGAGGAGAGTTCACAGAAAGTGCCGATCCGAGAAGGAATTCCTTTGAAGTACCATATATGTGAGACAGGGGCAGCAAGTTGGATATATCCGAGTCGATCTCTGCGAACGCGCTGTTGCGTGATTTCAACGCCACAACGGTCACATATCATCCCTTTATGTTTAATCCGTTTATACTTACCGCAATTACATTCCCAATCCTTTTGTGGTCCAAAGATAGCCTCACAGAAGAGACCCTCCGGTTCTGGACGAAAGGAGCGGTAGTTAATAGTCTCTGCCTTCTTGACCTCGCCACAACTACACGTCCCTTTCTCTGGACAGATGAAAGGTTCATCCGCTGCTTGAGCAGGATTCCGACGTTTGCAACTGGTCTGCTTCGATTCATCTTTAATCTGATCGGGCGAGGCTATCTTTATGGAGATGCTGTCAAATGTCGTATTCATTTTTTTAACTATGACCTCCTGGGTTGCGCTCCACTACGTTACGCGCAGGTTTCTGGTTACGTCTCAACTCTGCTTGAGGACTTTGGGGGAAACATTAAACGAAACCAGTAGCCTGCAACAACGGCGCAGGCGGATTTGAGAGACACACTTCAAAGATATAATGACCCTAATTTCTCCGAAAGGTAAAATTAAGAGTCTTCATCCTTATCAAGGGATACATGAAGTCCAAGGGTTTGAAGTTCGCGGACCAAGACTTTGAATGATTCCGGTGTACCGGGCGGTTCAGGGTTTAACCCTTTCACAACTGATTCGTAAATTTCTCTTCTGCCAAGAACGTCATCTGATTTGAGCGTGAGCATTTCTTGGAGTGTATGGGCTGCACCATAAGCTTCCAATGCCCAGACCTCCATCTCACCGAGCCGTTGACCCCCGTGTTGTGCCTTGCCACCCAACGGTTGCTGTGTAACAAGAGAGTAGGGACCCGTTGAGCGAGCATGCATCTTATCAGCAACAAGGTGGTTCAACTTGAGGAAATAGACGTATCCCACCGTTACTTCCTGGGCAAATGACTCACCGGTCCTACCATCAAAAAGGATGCTCTTACCGGTCTTTTTACTGCGTTCCGGGAGCTCGGTCTTACCAAGCATTTCAAAGATTTCGTCCTCCGTCGCACCATCGAATACAGGAGACTCTACTTGGATACCGAGTTCATGGCACGCCCATCCGAGATGAATTTCCAAGATTTGACCGACGTTCATTCGAGAGGGCACACCTAATGGGTTCAGGACCAATTCAACCGGGGTACCATCTGGGAGATAGGGCATATCCTCAGCAGGCAAAATTTTGGCAACAACACCTTTGTTACCGTAGCGACCTGCCATTTTATCGCCGACAGAAATCGGACGCTTGCTTGCGACATAGACTTTGACGCGTTTGATGACACCTGGTTTTAGTTCATCACCCATCTCTAACTGCTGAAGTGCGCGTTCTTGCTCCTCAATGTAAGTGGTTATCCTACCTTGCGCCATTTCTTCAACACGCTGGATATGCTCTCTGGCATCGGCATCGGTTACATGGATGTCCGAGAAAGACAAGCTACATGATTTACGCGCCTGCTGATAGTCGGCATCAGAGACATATTCTCCGACAGGCAGCTTACACTCGGGGTCAAAAACAGCGGTAATGTGCCAGACGCTATCGATTTTCAAATCCTTGATGGTTTGCTTGAGTGATGCCAGTTCATCCGTCGTTAAGCGCTGTCCGGCTGCTATGGGACGCGCTGGAAAATCTCTGGAGACTCGTAGATAATCGTTGTCGGAGAGTTCTTGACCTTCGGTCAATGGACATGCAGGATCGAAAATTTCCTTAATTTGCCAAAATAACTCGGCTTGTAAACCCGGATAAATTTGACTGAAGTTCGCCCATTCTTCCTCATTCAGTCTCTGTGTCTCAACGACAGGACATCCAGTTGCTTCAAGGTGGGTAGTAACTCCAATCTCAAACTCAGAACGCGCACACGGTTGCAACACAGTTTGATCAGCGACTTGTGCTTCTGAGTCTTGTGTCGGAGGCGAGTCACTGGTCGAATCTACGAGTTCATAGAAATCCCAGTTATCGGATTCTGACTCACCGGCGGTTACCACTACACCGAATCGTGCTCCTGTTGCAGCAAGCATCTCTGTCAGACGATCGGAATGATGCCCGTTTTCGGCATCCTCATCGTCAGTGTCGGCATCTTCACACACAGCGATAGCAATCACACTGTTATCGTAACCCTGAAGCATAACATCGGCATCTTCTGTAGGAGAGGTTTGTAACCCCGATTCCTTAGGTTCTGTTTCCTGTAGGAATGGCTCCGTACTTCCCAAGATCGGTTTGCATACTTCGCTAAAGTACTCTGACACCCCTGAAGAAGCCGAAGGATGGACCACAATAGTAGGAATTGGTTCAGGTACATCCGTTACCCTATAACCTGCTTCAGCCATAAAAGCTTCAGAATTTGTATCTTCGGTTACCAAGTGGTACTCATCTGCAGTGAAACCGGAAATATAAGCGTCCAACACCTCAGCTGTTAGGGTGTCACCAGCATTCGCGAAGAGGTTAGCGTCAGCATCACCTTTAGTGCCATCAACCCTGTAGAGCGGATTAGCAAGTTCACAGCCTATGAGTGTTTCGCGAATTTCTTCGACTTTTCGGCGACGGATAGAAGCGATCTGCTCACGCGTAGTCTCCTCAATCTCCTTGCGTTTCGAGTCATATCGTAGATTGTCAGCCTTCGATGACCCTGAATCGCTTTGTGTCCAACCTCCGCGGCGGGAGACTGCGTCCGGCTTACGGGAAAATACTTTTACATCAATGACGACTCCTTCAACACCAGGACGAACATAGGTCGAGGCATCTCTGACTTCTTTGACCTTCTCACCAAAGATCGCCCGCAAAAGTTTCTCTTCCGGACCATATTCGCTTTCACCTTTCGGTGTAATTTTTCCGACAAGAATGCTTCCCGCACCCACAACACTCCCAACACGAATAATACCCTCTTCATCAAGTTGTGTGAGCCGTTGCTCGCTGACGTTCGGAATATCACGGGTGATTTCCTCCGGACCTACTTTCGTCTCACGTGCCTCCACTTCAAATTCCTCAATGTGGATAGAGGTGAAGGTATCCTCCTTGATGAGTGTCTCACTTATCAGGATAGAGTCCTCGTAGTTGTGTCCGCCCCAAGGCATATAAGCACACAACACATTCCGCCCAAGAGCGAGTTCGCCACTCTCTGTAGAGGTGCCATCCACAATAACCTGTCCGGCTTCAACTTTATCGCCCACCGCAACGATCGGGTGCTGGTGGATACAGGTGCCGCTGTTACTCCGTTTGAAGGTCTGGAGTTTGTAGACGTCGTAGCCCATTTCGCTGAACGTATTTTCACCCTTATCATGATGAAGTGCTTCGCCAGTATATATGAGAATCTCGTCGGCGGAAACGCTTGTGACGGTACCGGCTCGCTTAGCAGTGATAAGTGCGCCTGAATACAGTGCTGCTGGTGCCTCCATCCCTGTTCCAACGAGTGGTGCTTCTGGACGAACAAGCGGGACAGCCTGACGTTGGTGATTAGCACCCATCAAAGCACGGTTTGCATCCTCGTGTTCCAGAAACGGGACCAGCGCGGCAGAAATGCCAACAATTTGCTGCGGGGAAACGCCGATATAGTCCACCTTTTCCATCGGAACCGACAGGACATCCTCGCCACTGCGTACAGGCAGTGTGTGCTCAGAGGCATCACCATTTCCGGTTTGTTCAGCATTACTCGAGGTCGCCTTTGCAGCAATATACGCAGTATCTTCACTATCTGCTGTGAGATATTCTACTGGACCCACTACTGAACCATCTTCGACTTTATGGTAAGGGGTCTCTATAAAGCCATACGGGTTTATCCGCCCGTAACACGCCAACGAAACGATGAGACCAATGGATGGACCCTCAGGTGTTTCCAGCGGACAGACACGTCCATAGTGCGTTCGATGTACATCCCGAACAGCTGCCGTTGCTCTATCTCGATGAAGCCCGCCTGGACCAATCGCTGAGATACGACGCTTATGTGTTAATTCGTCCAACGGATTAATCTGCTGCATAAACTGTGACAGCTGGTTTGATCCAAAGAATTCTCGGAGTGCCATCATCAGAGGTTTCGGGTTTATGAGCGAAGACGGAACGATCTTCGTGATATCGTTATTGGTACTCAAACGTTCGCGCGTAGTTCTGCGAATCTGGAATAAACCCATTCGGAACTGGTTTTCGAGTAACTCACCGATAACACGCACACGGCGATTACCGAGATGATCGAGATCGTCTTTCGGAGCAATCGCATTATGGACTTTAAGAAGATAATCTACCGTAGCGGCAATATCTTCGGGACGAAGTGTGCGAAAAGTCTCTTCAGGCGACTCGCCATAAATGGGAATGTTCTGGAATTTACGATTCAGTTTGTACCGTCCAACGACCCCTAAATCGTATCGGTGCGCGTCAAAGAGCAACCATGAAAGGTGTTTACGAGCGTTCTCTATGCCAGCGGGATCCCCGGGTCTCAGCGTGCGGAAAATTGTAAGCAGCGCGGCATCTTTTAATGTATATGGCTCCTCATAGTCCGCCTGTCGGTCGCGTTCCAACGTATTACGCAAGAATCGGATGTGCTGGCAATCTTCCTCATCCAGCACCGTGACTGACTCAATACCAGCCTCACTGAGGCGTTCCAATTCTGTTTCAGTGAGAAGCGTATTCGCTGTCAGGAGCACTTCACCAGTCTCTGGGTTGATAACGTCTTCAGCGCAGACTCTATCGACACTTTCCTGACTATCTTGGGACAAAATCTGTTCAGCTATGAACGCTTTGTTTCCGTAACGGGCACGCGCCTCTTCGTATTCCGAATTCGTTAGCACTTGTCCAAGAATGAACTCACACCCACTATTGTGAGTGTCAATAACACACCGAAGAAGCTCAGTTTCAAAACCCTTCCATTTCCTGCGAAGGCTCGTACGATCTTTATATGTAAGTTCTTGTCCAATCTCCAGTGGACAGTCCGCATCAGTTACTTCTGTAACGCGATAACATCTCTCTACCTCAAGGTCAGGGTAGTCTTTGCTGGCTTGTCGGAAGTCCGCAGCATCTAATAGATCCCCTGATTTGATGTGTTTTGCTGGTCCTTCTACATGCGTAACCTGCCATCCAGCAAGTACAAGTCGTTCCGTCTTGGCGTAAAGTTTCAGGATATCGGCATCTGACTCCCAACCGAGTGCACGAAGTAGCACGGTAGCGGGTAGTTTTCTACGCTTGTCAATACGGACATAAATCTGATCTTTACTGTCTATTTCAAATTCAACCCATGCCCCTCGATACGGGATAATTTGGGCAGTCGGGGTGCTCCGCCCCGTCGGCAATGATTTTTCAAGAAAAATTACGCCTGGTGAACGGTGCAGCTGGCTTACGATTACACGCTCACTGCCATTGACAATGAAACTGCCATTTTCCGTCATTAAAGGAACTTCGCCGAGATACACATCAGATTCACGAATATCCACAACGTGGGGTTCATCTGCATCCGAGTCTGCCTCACGCAGAACAAGCATAATACGGGCAGTAAGAGATACTTGATATGTTACACCGCGCGCAACACATTCTTGGAGAGTATATTTCGGTATGCCAAGGCTATAACTGACAAATTCAAGACTGTTAACCTCCGAAAAGTCGCGAATCGGAAATACTTCCTTAAACACCGCTTGGAGGCCAGTATCTGGACGTTCATTGGGTGGGACATCTCGTTGTAAGAAGGCATCGTATGAAAGTTTTTGGGTCTCTATGAGATTCGGGAGTGGCGTCCGAACCTGCGTTTTCGCAAAAGACTGTCTCTCACTTTTTTCGATGGGCTTTTTGTTCACTGAATGAAGTCTCCTTACTTGGCGGTGGTTACGCAGTTTATAAATAGACTTTTGAAAAAGCCTGCTTCCTCAACTGCTTTTTCGGTCCTAATATGGTAGCATAGCATAACAGAATATTATATATTATATTTCGTGGAATGTCAAGAAAAAAAATAAAAAAATCACATTTTTTTGCAATTTAATGCAATAATGTATGCTATTAACCCTTAAGGTCAGACAATTGAGCTTGGACTGTGGAGGATAACATGGGAGCAATCACAACACCGCTGTCGGTTAAAGCAATCATCGGCGTGCTAACAGTTGATCCTAACCTCCTGCCAACAGTTTATACAGAACTTACACATCGCCTTGGACCTATTGATTACACAAGTGAATTGATGCCTTTCACGAGCACAGCCTACTATGAGGCTGAAATGGGACCAGACATCCAACGACAATTTATCAGTTTTGAAAGACTTATCGATGCTGGCGCGCTGGCGGAGATGAAGTTATTCACAAATAGCGTGGAGCAAGTTTTTGCTATAAAAAAGCACGAAGGAGACGCACGGCGCGTCAATTTGGACGCGGGGTACATCTGTTTAGCAAAACTGGTGCTTGCGTCAACGAAAGACCATGCCCATCGTATCTACCTCAGCGACGGTATTTATGCTGAAATTACACTCCGCTTCTACCGCAAAACGTTCCAACCGTGGGAGTGGAGTTATCCCGACTATCGATTACCAACATACATCGCTATTTTTAACCACATTCGCGAAATATATAGGAAACAATTGGATAATGCAGAAATTTCTTAAAAAGATGTCATATCCCGGATCCTCGCGCTACACAAAAACGCTGTTCCTCGTCGTTCTCACTGGTGCTCTTTGGGCGTATTTTCTATGTAGTACCCATGTTGAAGGCGCAGACCCAAACGGTCGTGCGCGAGCACGCGACATCGGTATCAAGATTGGGACCATTCCAACCGGTACACACAATGCCATCACTGACGTAGCAGGTGTGAAAGTCGGGCACGTTACCCTGAACGAAGGCGATTCAATTCGTACGGGTGTTACCGCAATTCTTCCGAGTGATGATATTTGGACAGCACGACTATTCGGCGCGGCACATGTCATTCACGGCAATGGTGAAGCAACCGGCATTGCCCGTATCAATCAAGCTGGATGGATTGAATCTCCCATTTTGCTTACAAATACACTCAGTGTCGGGGCAGTCCATGACGGTGTTGTGCGTTACATTGTGAAACGGTACCCAGACAACAACATTGTGCTGCCAATTGTGGCGGAATGCTACGATGGTGGCTTGAACGACATCAGCGGACTCCACGTCACGGCACAGCATGCGATTGAAGCGATTGAGAACGCCACCGACGGTCCCGTAACCGAAGGAAGCGTTGGCGGTGGTACTGGCATGCGATGCTACGGTTTTAAAGCCGGTATCGGCACCGCCTCTCGTGTCCTATCCGAAGAACGCGGTGGATGGACAGTCGGTGTCCTTGTTAATTCCAACGGCGGGCGTCGTTCGCAACTGCGAATTGATGGTATCCCTGTCGGTAAGGAAATTACGGGATCCCCGCCGAAACTGGGTAGGGACGGCTCGTTTATTATTGTTATCGCAACAGATGCCCCGTTGACGCATCGCCAATTGAAACAGTTAGCGATGCGCGCGACACATGGGCTTGCCCGCACAGGCACGCCGAGTACAGATGGTAGCGGTGAATTCGTTATTGCGTTTTCTACCGCGAACATTTTTCCAAGTCGTACCGAAACCGGCACTTTCCAAATTCAGATGCTCGTCAATGGACGGCTCAATTCACTCTTTCAAGCAGTTATCGAAGCCACAGAGGAGGCTATCGTCAATTCCATGACAATGGCGACTACGACCACCGGACGCAATGACAGAACGATGTACGCGATCCCGTTGGCGGAGCTGCAAAAGGTGATGAAGGCACACGGGCATTGAAGGGGCTAAGCCGAAGAACTGACACGATTTAGGTCCGGAGCAAGAGACGATGGCACGACTTCATAATGTGAAAATTCCAATGTAAATGCCCCACGTCCCTGTGTCATTGAGCGAAGCCGCGTTGTGTATTGAAACGTCTCCGAAAGCGGTATAAAGGTATTGATAACGTTTTGCGTCGGTTGTGACGGGGGGCCTGTATCGGATGTATCCTGCGTTATGCTCTCATTAATCTGTGCTCGACGTGAATTCAAGTCTCCAATAACTTTCCCAATATGCTCATCAGGGACAGTAATATGCATCCGCATAATGGGTTCTAAGAGCAGAGGATTCGCCTTTTTGGTCGCATTTTCAAACGCCAAGACGGCTGCCGCCTCGAACGCGACTTCCGAAGAATCCGTTGGATGGTAGGAACCACCCGTGAGCGTTACCTTTGCATCCTGCATCGGATATCCGATGCGAGGACCTGTCCCCATAGCACCTTCCAATGCCTTCTCAATGAACGGGATATACTGCCGCGGGATCTGAGTTTCGTCTGTGTTATCTTCAAACTGAAATCCTTCACCGCGTGCTAATGGCTCAACCGTTAGCAGTACATCCCCGTATATCCCTTCTTCATCTGTTTTATGGATATGTGTCCCGCGAGCCTCCGCAAGCGTACTGATAGTTTCACGATACGCTACCTGCAGTTTGCTTACCCGAGCGTTGACCCCGAATTCGCGTATCATGCGGTCTGTGAGAATCTCTAAATGAAGTTCACCCATGCCAGAGATAATCCGTTGTCCCGTCTCTTGGTCGATCCCGACAGTGAAGGTTGGATCCTCATCCATCAATTTTTCGAGTGTTTCCTCCAAAGCATCAGCATCGCTCGCTCGCTCAGGTTCGATGGCAATTGAGATAACTGGATCCGGGAAAGTTATGGACTCCAATAGGATAGGTTCTCTCGGATCAGCCACGGTGTCTCCGGTCTTGGTATCCTTAAGTCCAACGAGTGCCACAATATCACCGGCATAAGCCACATCGCAGACGGCCTCTTTATTGGCGTGCATCTGTAAGATACGATTGATTCGCTCCCGTTTTTCGGAACGGACGTTATAGATAGACTCCCCTCGCTTCAGTACACCTGAGTAGATACGACAGTATACGAGTTTGTCTACCGTTGGATGGCTCGCCACTTTAAACGCTAACGCCGAAAACGGAGCGGCGTCATTTGCGACGCGTGTCACTCTATCCTGCTCAGCGGATGTGTTTTTTGATCGCTTGGAACGCTCACTACCAGAAGCAGGGCGTGGTATAATCCCTTCAATAGGGGGCACATCAGCAGGAGATGGCAGAAAATCAATTACCGCATTCAATAGAGGTTGAACGCCCTGATTCTTTAAAGAACTTCCGCAGAGCACGGGGAAGAGTTTCCCTTGCAATGTAGCTGCGCGGATAACCGTTAATAACTCAGCGTGGGTTATCTCTTCGCCTCCCAAGTATTTTTCAAGCAATGCTTCATCTTCGACTGCAACACTCTCGTAGAGGGTTTCTCGCGCGTGTGCCACTTCATCTTGAAATTCAGGTGGAATCTCTGTCTCTACGTATGTCTGTCCGTGGTCAGTGGCATCCCAGCGCATCGCCTTCTGCGTCACTAAATCAATAACGCCCGTGAAGTCGGTACCTTCACCCATCGGTAATTGGAGGGGTAATGGGTTCGCACCTAACTGTTCCTGTATCATTTCCAGAACGCGAGTGAAATTCGCACCAACCCTATCCATCTTATTAACGAAGACGATGCGCGGCACATCGTAACGTTCGGCTTGACGCCAAACCGTCTCTGACTGCGGCTCGACCCCACCAACAGCACAGAAAAGGGCAATCGCACCATCTAAAACTCGCAAAGATCGTTCCACTTCTACTGTGAAATCGACGTGTCCAGGTGTGTCAATAAGGTGAATTGCGTGTTCTTGCCAGAAACAGGTCGTCGCGGCGGCGGTAATCGTTACGCCGCGTTCTCGTTCCTGCACCATCCAATCCATCTCGGCAGTACCATCATCCACTGCACCAATCTTATGCTTTTTACCGGTGTAGAAAAGAATCCGTTCAGTTGTGGTTGTTTTGCCAGCATCAATGTGCGCTGCAATGCCGATATTGCGCACGTTTTCAATCGGATATTCGCGTGCCATCTTTTCCTTTTTGTGCCTACATGTTATTGCTCCATTGAAGGATAACGCCCAGTAAGCCGGGGTTCCACTCCATGAGCAGTTGATATGCTTTTGCCGCATCTTCTCCGGGGACACGATGGCTAATCAACGGAATAACGTTGAACCGTTTCTGCGCAATGAGCGATAACAGCAAGAGACTATCCTCTTCAAGTGTCCAGAAATTCGGTGAGGACTCTTGACGCGGACGGATGGAATTGTGTGCGCCGTATAGAATGAGCCCTTTTTTATGCACATCGCGATAGAAATTCACACTCGGTGTTTCCCCACGAGTACTTGCCAGCAACACGACTCGCGCATCCCGTCCCGCAACATCTAAAGCCGTGCTGATTGCGTCCGGATGTCCAGTCGCTTCAATAACAACTGCGGGCCCCTCGCCTTTAGTCGCATCACCTAACCGTTCGGAGAAATCGGTATCTTCTGGGTTGAAGGTGTGGTCCGCTCCCACTCTTTTAGAGATTTCAAGACGACTATCGGTGAGATCTGCCGCAATAAGCGGCAATGCCCCACTCAATTTCGAGAGTTGCATCGCCGATAAACCGATCAGTCCCTGACCCAAAACCAGTGTCGCTTCCCCCAATTCAATTCGCGCCTTGCGAACACCTTGTAGGGCAATCGCTCCGAGGTTAAAGAAAACCGCTTCTTCAGCAGGCACATCGGTGGACGCTATCTTTAGTAAGTGACGCGGCGAGGTCACGAAGTGGCTGGTATGTCCCTGGGTTGAAGCGACGCGATCACCTACCTCACAATCAGTGACTGACTTCCCAACATCTACCACCCTGCCGATGTTACTATACCCCGGACGGGTTGGGTATCTCCCTTGGGCATTCGGGAGTCCCAATAAAAACGCGCGTTCCGTGCCGGGGCTGATGAGTGTGCATTCTGTTGCAACAAGCACTTCATCGTCTCCGACAGACGGTAGCATAAATGTCTCAATGTCAACTTTGGCGCGATCGGGCCAAACAACCCGTTGTGCTTCCATTTCTAACCTGAACCTCTTAATATAAGAAAGGATAGTTGTTTTCGGGCAGTATACCGCAAAAACAACCATCCGTCAAGTATTAATCCGTGAACACGCAATATAACGGGGCCACCGTGCTAATTATCTGTCTGATGTCTCTGATGTGGGAACTTTGATTGTAACATACGCGCCGCCTTGTCCATTTGGGGACTTGACGTAGAGAAGGACCTGCTTCTTCTTTTCGTTTGTGAGTTGCTTCACAAGACGGGAATAGGACGCAAGGTCGTCAATTGATGTCCATTCCATTTCTTGAATGAGAGATCCGGGGACGATCCCTTTTTTCTCAGCGTTGCTCCCGCTTTCAACCTGTGTGACAACTACGCCTTTTTCTTCTGACGCGTAACCGTAACGCTCAGCGATCGCGGGGGTCAATTCCTGTACCTGAAGTCCAGCAAATGCTTCTTGCGGTTTATCACGCTTTTGCCTCACTCTTTCGACTCTTGTTCCAGTCTTTTCGGCTTCTGCTAACTGAGCATTGAGCTTGGCAATAACCTCTTCGGTCCGTTTGCCCAGTTTGACGGTTAACCGTTTTTCTTCATTATCCCCTCGGAGCACTGTTACTTCAACAGATTTACCGACCTCTGTTGCGGCGACAACGTGCATCAGATGGTTACTATCTCGGATTGTTTCGCCGTTAAATTCAACGATGACATCCAAACGTCTAATTCCAGCTGTGTCTGCCGGACTATCTTTGCTAACGCCTTGGACGGAGACACCGCGAGGTGTATCAAAGTTCAACTTTTCTGCCAAATCCGGATCGACATTTCTCATGCTGACACCGAGCCAACCACGCTCAACTTTACCATGCTTAATGAGTTGTGGTAAGACTTGTTGTGCTATTTTACTCGGAACGGCGAAGCCGATACCGATGTTTCCTGTGGAAAAACCACCGGAGATAATCGCTGTATTAATTCCTACCAATTCGCCGCGGATGTTAATCAAAGCACCGCCGCTATTCCCTCGATTGATCGGGGCATCCGTTTGTATGAAATTACCGTACTTGATACCGCTGAGCCATCCAGGTCGCCCTTTCGCACTCACGATACCGCGTGTTACAGTCTGGGATAAGTTGAGCGGTGTTCCGATTGCAATTACCCATTCGCCGACTTCAAGCTGATCCGAATCACCAAAGGGAAGGGCTGGAAGACCTTCAGCGTCAATTTTGAGAAGTGCCAAATCGGTGCCACTGACTCCCGTCCCAGCGGCATCGCGTCCAACTAACTCCGCTGCATATTCTTTTCCATTTGATAAGGTGATTGTGATTTCATCGCTCCGCTCAATGACATGGTTATTGGTAAGGATATAGCCATCGTCACTGACAATCACCCCAGAGCCAATACCTCTAACGGGGGGTGGATTCGGGGATACACGTAGGGGCGGTAGCACTTCTTGCTCGCGCTGTTCTTGTTCTCCTTCTTGTTCTGGAAAAAAGCGTCTGAAGAACTCATCTCCAAAAAAGTCTCTAAATTGATCTTCTTGCTCTGGAGTTATTTGCTGTCTTTCTGAGGTTATGATTCTCCGTTGTGTTTTGGTTGTAATTTGGACGACAGCAGGACGCGTTCGCGCTACCAAATCAATAAATGCTCGGTTTGCGCGCTCTAAGTGCAGAAAATCTTCTGATGTTTGAAGTGTGTCGTTCGTCTGCCCGATGGCAGTCTGTAGCGTGAACTCATGTGTATCTCGGTCAATGATGATCCCTGCGGCAACAATAAGTACTGCTAAAACCAAAATTACCCGTATGGTGTTACGCGGTGTGGTGCTGAGTCTGAACATGATATAAAACCTCCTATGTAATTGCGTGTTAGGTCCGATCCTGGACGTGGTCAAAACCACCTGTTTTCATTTTTTGGGTTTACGTCCTAAAGACACACCTATTGGATAATAAAGTTGCAAAAAAGTTGGGAAATAATGTGGTGTGTCTGAAAAAATCTGTTCAGGTAAGCAAGTCCGATTCATTCCCGACGTGAAATCCGTTCTACATGTTCACGAACGATAGGTTCAGGACATAAACGAATAAATAGCCACGCACTGGGTACCAGAATCACAAACGCGCCAATGAGGAGATCGTCAATGCGACCAAAGATAGGAATAAAATCAAAATCAAGTGGGTTCACCAAGTAGGCGACAGCGAAGACAACTGCCAATAATTCGGCAAGGATGAGAATCGCCTTCCGATAGACAGGGACACGTTCATCGACAAACAGCCGCCACGCCAATTTGACGAAATTTGGGAAATGAAGGAGTAGGCGGAAAAGCCGAAAGGAGCCTGGTTTGTTACCGCCGAAGAAAAAAGAATTCATGATATATAAAGTTTATCAAAACTGTTTTTTATCTGCAAATGTTTTTTAGGGTATCGGTTGTCAGTTTTCAGCATTAATTTGACGGTCAAGTTCCTTTTTGGTATACTACCAGAAATAGAATATGTCAGATAGAAGGAGAAATTATGGCAACACAAAACGCCCAAGGGCATTCATCACTGTCTGCGAAGCAGATCGCGGCACAACTTTACACTGTTCGGGAATTTACCAAAACTGAAACCGACATCGCCGAAACGATGAAAAAGGTTCGACAACTCGGATATGAAGCCGTGCAATGTTCTGCACTTGGTCCAATTGAACCCACTACACTGAAAAATATTGTTGACGGTGAAGGTATCAGCATTATTGCGACACATACAAGTTACGAACGGATGCGTGACGAACCACAATCTGTTATTGACGAGCATCAATTGTGGGGTTGTCGGCATGCCGCAATTGGTGGACTTCCCGGTGAATACCGAACCGCTGAAGGGTATGCCAGATTTGCGAGAGAAGCATCGGAAGTCGCGGCGCGCCTTGCTGAAGGAGGTTTAACTTTCGCCTATCATAACCATAGCTTCGAGTTGGAACGTTATAACGGGCGTACAGGGTTAGAGATTCTGTATGCGGAGAGCGATCCGAATTGCTTTAAAAGTGAACTCGATACGTACTGGATTCAGCACGGTGGTGGTGATCCAGCCGCGTGGATTCGCCAGTTAAAAGGACGCGCCGACATCATCCATCTCAAGGATATGGCGATGCAAGGTTCTACACAACGCTTCGCGGAAGTCGGTGAAGGTAACCTTAATTGGGAGGCTATTCTGAGTGCTTGTATCTACGCAGAGGTAGAATGGTATATTATTGAACAGGACACCTGCTACGAGCGCGATCCATTTGAAAGTTTAGGTATCAGTCTAAGCAATCTAAAAGAGATGGGTTTTGCCTAAAGGCATTACGTCCTTATTTATGGTGGGCAAGTCTCCGGATACGACGCATTCGGTCCCAATACGACTGTGAGATACGGAGATCTTGCCTTATATTTTAATCAGGAAGTTGAGGGGTAGTTTGACTGAACATCATAACTCGGATAGTGGAATGGGAGACCAGTCAATCCTTAACACGGAATCAATTGATGTGTCGTGTGATAGATGCAAATCTTGAACAACGCTCAATTTTTTTTGACATTATACAGTGGTTTGTGATACAATTAAGATTTGATACAATTAAGGACTGAGTCCGGGGATAAGGAAATTAGTTCTACTAACGGGGCGTGGCGCAGCCCGGAAGCGCGCTTGAATGGGGTTCAAGAGGTCGCTGGTTCGAATCCAGTCGCCCCGATCTCTGATACACAATATCGTCTTGTAAATGATGTATACGAGCCGAATTGTAATCGAATACTTATAGAAAGGAGGGAGTTGCAGTAGTGGACAAGTCGTGTATTAATATTGGCATCTTAGGATGGGGTACTGTCGGCACAGGTGTTTCCAAAATTCTGATGAATCAGAATTCCCTCATCGCCAAAAATAGTGGCACCGAGTTATGCCTAAAAAAAATAGTAAAACGGACGTTACCCGCAACGCGCCAAGGCGTTGAACTTCCTATGGATTGCCTGACAACTGATCCCGCAGAAGTCGTTGACAATCCAGAAATAGATATTGTTGTTGAGCTTATCGGCGGTGTCACAACAGCACACTCTCTCATTAAACGCGCCATCCAAAATGGTAAACACGTCGTGACAGCAAACAAAGCCCTTCTTGCCGAACATGGTGGCGAGCTGTTCCAACTGGCTTCAGAACACAAAGTCAGTCTCAATTTTGAAGCGAGCACGGCAGGTGGTATCCCAATCATTAAAACCTTACAAGAAAGTTTCGCTGGCAACCAGATTCACTCCCTTTATGGTATTGTGAATGGGACCTGTAACTACATTTTGACCGAAATGCACGAACGCGCTGTGGACTTTTCAGATGTGCTCAAAGTCGCACAGGACAAGGGGTACGCCGAAGCCGACCCAACGCTTGACGTTGAAGGCATTGATGCCGCACAAAAACTCATCCTCTTGATTGCCCTCGCCTATCGGAGCAATATTTCACTATCGCAATTCCATGTCGAAGGTATTACAAGTATCACCCAAAAAGAGATTCAATACGCTCGCGAACTCGGTTATGTCATTAAGCTCCTCGCAATCGCGAAACTAACCGATGGAAATCGTGTGGAGGCGCGTGTACATCCAACGCTCGTGCCAGAGCGGAGTTTGTTAGCAAACGTTGGGGGGGCATTCAATGCTGTTTGTGTTATCGGTGACGCAGTCGGCCCGACGCTCTTTTATGGGCAAGGTGCTGGTGAGATGCCAACGGCGAGTGCTGTTGTTGCTGACGTCATTGATGCCGCGAAATCTGTGCAACAGGGCGTAAGCAGCCCCATTTCACAAGCATGGCTTGCAGGATCACAGGCAGAAGTCGGTGTCTGTCCTATTGACGATATTGAGACGCGGTATTACATCCGTTTTGTGGTTGCTGACCGCCCCGGTGTTCTCGCAAAAATCGGGACTATTTTGGGAAACTGGCAGATTAGTATTGCTTCTGTCATCCAAAAGGATCCCCACGGTATGGAGACCGTGTCGCTGGTGATGTTGACGCACAAAGCAAAAGAAAAAAATATGAAAGCCGCACTGGCACAGATTTACACGCTCGAAGATGTAAAAGACGAAGCACAACTCATTAGAATCGAAGAAGAAGTCGATTTTTAAGTTGTGTCGAGATTTAGAGTAGTGCCAGAAATGTATGTCAATCGCTCTTGCGTTGACCGCCACAGCAAGATATATTTCAGGACGGTGTCCAATAGGCTTTTGAGGTGAAATTCAATATGAAGGAAGGCATGTGCGATACGTTAGTGTTCAGCGTAAAAGACCTTCGACATGAGGACTTCAAAGAATACGAAGCACTTGTGCCGTCCGAGCCCCTCGATTTGACTTACGAGGAGGCAAAATTTATTAACCCGTTGTCATGCAAAGTCGGCCTCTTTCGCCGAGGTGGCGATAATATCTATGTGACAGCGGATGTTGATACAACTGTTTTGGTGGAGTGTCGGCGTTGTATCAACCCGTTTGAGGTGGACATAACAACAACACTCGACTTGCTATTCTCTATCGGTGATGAATCGTTGGAACCGGATGAAGATGGTGAACGGTACTATGACGGAGAAACTTTAGATGTTTCAGAAAATGTACGGCGGGCACTCGTTCTTGAGATACCGACATGGTCGCTCTGTTCGGAAACGTGCAAGGGTTTATGCCCAGAATGTGGAACGGATCTCAACACGACGGAGTGTTCTTGTGAAATAACGGATGAGACATCAGTCCCCGCTTCTAATTCCCTGAGTGCGCAGCTTGCAAGCGCGTTTTCTGAAGTCGGACCTCTCAAAAATATTGAAAAACCGTTGAAATCAAAATAAATACTTGAATTATAAGCGTGATTCGCGAATCGTGATTTTGTAAGACAAAGGAGATAAACCATGGCGCATCCAAAACGGAGAACGTCGAAATCGAAAAAAAGAATGCGGCGGAGCCATAACGCGCTCCATGATAAAGCCACAAGTGTCTGTTCATACTGCGGAGAGACGATTATTTCTCACCGAGTCTGTTCGGAATGCGGGCATTACAATGGACGGCCCGTGTTAAAATCTGCGGATGAAGCATAGATAAAAGTTTTTAATCCATCGGCTCCTCGGCTGCACTCCATTCCATTACGCGTAGGTGCTTGGTGATGTCGTAACGAAAACTTGTAGTATCATCTGTTGGAGTGTGCAGTTTTATCGGGAATTGTAGCCCGTCAGCGAAGCGGAGAGGTTTTTGCAAATCAACACTGGATTTAGTCTGGGGAGAGACTAAACCCGTTCCTTGTATTACATTTCCGTTCCCCGTATTACATTTGTGCGTATGGCATTCCGTGGGGTGTTTCTTTAGATATACGTCGATTAACGTTAGCCACCGAATCCACCTGACCGAACCGCAAGGAAAAATAAAAAAAATGACGCAACTTCGACATGCAACTATCACAGGGACGGGGGCCTACCTCCCTGACCGGGTTGTTACCAATTTTGACCTTGAGAAAATGGTTGATACAAGCGATGAATGGATTCTCCAACGGACAGGGATCGCTGAGAGGCGCATCGCTGAAGACGATGTAGCAACCTCTGATCTTTGTGTACATGCAGCACGATGGGCTATCAAAAACGCTCACATTGATCCTCTTGATATTGAGATGATTCTCGTCGCGACTGTGACACCCGATCGGTTTTTTCCCTCAACAGCGTGTTATGTTCAGAAAGGTATCGGGGCAAAAAACGCTGCCGCAATGGATGTATCCGCTGCGTGCGCGGGCTTCATTTACGGGCTGGATTTGGCTGATGGAATGATTAGATCCGGACGATACAACACTATTCTTGTCGTCGGTGGCGAAATTTTTAACAAAATTGTTGATTGGAACGATAGAAACACATGTGTCCTCTTTGGAGATGGTGCAGGTGCCGCTGTTGTCCAAGCTACGGATGAATCGAAAGGTATCCTCGCATCTTACATCGGGTCTGATGGAGATTACGCCGACATCAATCTTCTCGGTATTCCCGCAGGCGGGTCCAGGATGCCGGTCACGCAAGAAGCAATCGACCAGAAGTTAGACAAAATTCAGATGAACGGACGAGAAGTCTTCAAGCTCGGTGTCCGCCTTATGCCGGAAGCCGCACAACGTGTGTTACGTCAGGCAAACGTCAGCGTTGAGGAGATTGATTTGTTAATCCCACATCAAGCGAACCTACGCATCATTGAGGCAGTTGGCGACAGACTTGGCGTGCCGCGAGAGAAGGTCTATATCAACGTTGATAAATACGGCAATACCTCCGCAGCAACGGTGATCATCGCGTTAGATGAGGCAATTCGTGAAGGACGCGCGAAGCCAGGTGATCTGCTGCTGCTTGTGACTTTTGGTGCAGGCTTGACATGGGGAAGCACGCTCCTACGATTATAGTAAATGGTTGTCAGAAGAATGGCTTTCAGCACGGATTTTCTACGAAAATCCTTTCAGTTATCAGTTTTCAGAAAAAGAAGAAAGAACTGTCGGAATTCTCTTACTGATTGCTGACTGCTGATTGCTGACTGCTAATATTCTGATTGCTATTCTTCTGATTACTGATGGCTAATATGCTGGCATTCATTTTTCCAGGACAAGGTTCACAACAGGTAGGCATGGGCGCAGAACTGGCGCAGACGTATCCAGCCGCCGATGCTGCCTTTCAGGAAGCCGATGCTGTCCTCGGACGGGAGTTGCGGCAACTCTGTTTTGAGGGACCGGAAGAAGACTTAAAGCAGACCGAAAACACACAACTGGCGATTTTAACCTGTAGTGTAGCCGCGTTGCAGGTCCTAAAGGAATGTGGTGTCGTGCCGAGCGCGGTCGCCGGACACAGTTTGGGAGAGTATTCCGCACTCGTGGCGGCAGGGGTGATCGACTTCGCAGATGCGCTCCACTTGGTACACGCACGAGCGAGTTTCATGGCGGACGCTGGGAAAACGCAACAGGGTACAATGGCAGCAATCCTCGGAATGGAAACGGAGCAGTTGCAAGGACTTTGTGATACGGCTGAAGGTGTTGTGAATATTGCCAATTACAATTGTCCCGGACAACTGGTAATCTCTGGAGAAGTCGAAGCAGTCAACCACGTCCTCGAACTTGCGAAAGCCGAAATTGGTGCGAGACGGTGTCGTCCGTTACCGGTCAGTGGTGCGTTTCATTCGCCACTCATGGCATCCGCACAACAGAAGTTCGCAGTCTCGCTCGAATCGGTGGCGATGCAGTCACCGCAAGTCGATATTGTGATGAATGTAACGGGCGAATTTGCCACGGATGCAGATAGTATCAGGCACCTCCTATTTCAACAGATAACACGACCTGTCCAATGGGAAAAAACACTGCGGACTCTTGAGAAAACCGGCATCACGCATTTCGTAGAGGTTGGACCGGGCAAAGTTTTGTCCGGCTTGGTGAAACGTACCCTGCCAGAAAGTAGTGCCCTAAACGTAGAAGATGTTGAGACGCTATCTCTTGTGACAAACAAATACGGAAATGGTGGATAAAAATGAGTGAGACAACAGAACAAAGTGCCTTTAAAGCAGATGTGCTGAGTGGCAAGACCGCTATCGTTACAGGCGCGTCGCGAGGTATTGGTGCCGCGATCGCACAGAAGCTCTGTGAAGCCGGGGCAAATGTTGTTCTCTGTTCTCGTTCCGCCGATGCAGTCGGACAGATCGCCGACACGCTGCAGGATACAGGCTATACCGCACTCTCAGTGGCCGCTGACATCTCCGAAAAGGCGGATGTTGAAACTCTTATTGAAAAGGCGATTTCGCAGTTTTCACAAATTGATATTCTCGTGAACAATGCCGGGATTACCCGCGATATGTTGCTCATGCGCCTCAAAGATGAGGACTGGGACGCTGTATTACAGACAAATTTGACCGGTACGATGTACTGCACCCGTGCTGTCCTCCGTCCTATGATACGTCAGAGAAGCGGACGAATCATTAATATTTCATCAGTTATCGGACTCATGGGAAACGCAGGACAAGCGAGTTATGCCGCCGCAAAAGCTGGCATTATAGGTTTGACGAAGGCTACCGCGAAAGAGGTTGGGGCCCGGGGTATTACGGTCAACGCTATCGCCCCTGGCTTTATCACGACAGATATGACGGCACAAATACCGGAACAGAGTCAGCAACAGCTGTTGGAGCTGATTCCGTTGCGGGCGTTTGGGCACCCAGAAGATGTAGCAGATGCCGTCTGTTTTTTGGCATCGGATGCTGCACGCTATATCACCGGCCAAACGCTTCAGGTTGATGGCGGCATGGTGATGTAATTCAGAAGTTGTCAGTTAACAGTTATCGCTTAACAGTCGCAAGAGGTGTGTTGTTTAACCCAAAGCCTCTTTTAACTGACAACTGTAAACTCTAAAACTGACAACTGTAAACTCTAAAAAGGAGATCAGAGAACGCTTATGGCAACAAACCAAGAACGCCTTATCGAAATTATTGCGAAACAACTCGGTGTTGAAGAAGATAATGTCACCCCAGATGCCTCCTTTATGGAAGACTTGGGGGCTGATTCACTTGATACCGTTGAATTGGTCATGGCACTTGAAGAGGAATTTGATATCGAAATTCCAGACAGTGACGCGGAAAAAATCCAGACTGTTCAAGATGCTCTGAGTTACCTTGACGAACACGTGTAGGTCAAGATATATCACTGAGGGTGCGTAGTGGTAAACTATCACCCCTCTTTAGTGCGTGTGCGCGCTTGGTTGCTTTTCCGAGCGCGCCTGTAACTAAAATAAAAAAGGATCGGTCTCGTGGAGCGTGTAGTTATTACAGGAATCGGCGTTGTCAATGCAATTGGCAATACGAAAGAAGAATATTGGGATGCGCTTGCTGTCGGTAAGAACGGAATCGGACCTTTAACCTATTTTGATGCCTCCGAGCATCGCACCCAAATCGCCGGAGAGGTTAAGAATTTTCAGGCGGAACAGTATATGGACCGCCGAGCCGCGTCCAGGCTACCGTTGTTCATTCAGTACGCACTTGCCGCCGCAATGATGGCGCACGAAGATTCAGGTTTGGAACTCGATACAGTTGACGCTTACCGTGCAGGGGTCCAAATCGGTTCTGGCATCGGTGGCATCGGTGTCCTTGAAGACAATGCAAAAATCCTCGCTGAAAAGGGTGCTAAACGCGTCAGCCCATTCCTTGTGCCGTACATGATTATTAACATGGCAGCAGGGCAGGTCTCTATCCACTTTAACCTCAAAGGTCCTAATGCTACGTCCGTTACCGCATGTGCGAGTGCGAACCATTCTATCGGTGATTCGTTCCGTATCATTCAACGCGGTGAAGCGGACGTGATGTTTACGGGTGGCACGGAATCGGCGATTACCCCCTTAGCTTTTGCCGGGTTCTGTTCAATGCGCGCCATGTCAGCGCGAAATCATGAGCCTGAACGCGCTTCGCGCCCGTTTACGAAGGACCGGGACGGCTTTGTTATGGGCGATGGAGCAGGTGTATTAATTCTCGAATCGCTCTCACACGCCAAAAAGCGCGGTGCCTATATTTATGGGGAAATAGTCGGCTACGGAATGACCTCAGACGCGCACGATATGGTAAGCCCACCCGAAAACGGTGAAGGCGCAGTGAAAGCGATGGAGTTTGCACTCCGAGATGCGGAATTACCACTCGATGCCGTCGATTATATCAACGCTCACGGCACCTCTACACCGATTGGTGATATTGCCGAAACGAACGCCGTTAAAACCCTTTTTGGTGAACACGCCTACAAAATTCCTGTCAGTTCCACCAAATCCATGATCGGACATCTGCTCGGCGCGGCTGGAGCTGTAGAACTCATCGCTTGCTTAGGCGGGATGGAAAAAGGCTATCTACCCCCAACGATCAACTACGATATGCCCGACGAAGCTTGCGACTTGGACTATGTTCCAAACGAAAGTCGCGACGCGACGATCAAGGTTGCCCTCTCCAACGCGTTCGGTTTCGGTGGGCACAACACCTCAATCGCTATTCGCAGATTTTCAGATTAGTAGTGTCCGTCCGTTTGGACGTGCTTCGGAGATTCTATGTACGCAGCCTACATCGGCTTCGGAAGCAACATCGGTGACCGTCTGGCACATATCCAGAACGCCATCCATGCCTTATCAAAAACGGACGGAATCACCCCGCAAACAATTTCCTCCCTTTATAAAACCGATCCAGTCGGATATGAGGAACAGGCACAGTTCCTGAACGGGGTCGCCGCTATCCAAACCTCCCTTTCTCCTCTCTCTTTGCTACACACCTTAAAAGACATCGAGACTACTATTGGTAGAAAACACCGTATCCGCTGGGGTCCGAGGGAAATCGACTTGGATATATTAATCTATGGAGATTTGTGCGTCCAAACAGAGAAACTCGTCGTGCCTCACCCAGAAATGCACCTCCGCGGTTTTGTGTTGGTCCCGTTGGCGGAGCTCGCACCGGATTTGGTGCACCCCGTCTTTCAGGTGTCCATCCAAACCCTCCTCAATCGCCTTGAAGACAGCAAATCCGTTCTGAAAGAAAAAGATTGTGTTTTATATGGAGTCGCCTGAGATTAAAAAGGATAGTAAAATTTTTCAGACACGTTACAAATAGGTCTCGGCAACGATGCCAACAAACCCCGAAAAACTTGCAATTTCCTCTCAAGTATAGTATAATTTGTAAATACATGAATCCGAAATATACAGACGTAATACACCAGTAATTACAAGTGCCAAAGGAGTTTAAGGAAAAACGATATAAAAGATGAACATCCACGAATACCAAGCCAGACAAATCTTAGAATCCTATGGGGTCAATACGCTGCCGGGTAAGGTTGCCGAAACGCCAGAAGAAGCCG
Organism: Candidatus Poribacteria bacterium; assembly: GCA_965232545.1. Classification (GTDB taxonomy): domain Bacteria; phylum Poribacteria; class WGA-4E; order WGA-4E; family WGA-3G; genus WGA-3G. Next base: position 1,983,757 of record OZ246979.1, on the reverse strand, counting down.
AAGCAATTGCACAGGAACTCAATTGCCCAAAATACGTTATTAAGGCACAAATACATGCTGGCGGTCGCGGGAAAGGCGGCGGAGTCAAACTCGCAAATTCACTCGCCGAAGTTAAACAACACGCCGATGCTATTCTCGGAATGCAACTCGTGACACCCCAGACTGGTCCTGAAGGAAAACTCGTCCGTAAGGTACTTATCGCTGAAGCCGCGGAAATAGAGAAAGAGTTCTATCTTGCTATACTGCTTGATCGGGAAACATCTCGACTCACCATAATCGGGAGCGAAGAGGGTGGCGTTAACATCGAGGAGGTTGCAGCAGAAACCCCTGAAAAAATTATTAGGGCGGAGGTTCACCCAGCCTTCGGACTAACCGAGTTCCAAGCACGGGAGTTCGCATACAAACTCATCACTGATACAAACTACCGCTCTGTTATCCCGAACGCCACGAAATTGATTCTGGCACTATACAACGCTTTTACTGAATGCGACTGTTCGCTGGTAGAGATTAATCCCTTGGCAATTGTAAAAACTGGTGACGAATTAGACATTGTCGCGCTCGATTCCAAGGTGAACCTTGATGACAACTCCCTCTGGCGGCATCCTGATATAGCTGAAATGCGCGATCCGCATGAAGAAGATCCGAGTGAATTGGAGGCGAGCGAATCAGGTTTAAGTTACATCCGTCTTGAGGGTGATATCGGTTGCATGGTGAACGGCGCAGGACTCGCTATGGCAACAATGGACATCATCAAACAGAATGGCGGTGAACCAGCAAACTTCCTTGATGTCGGTGGTGGCGCATCTGTAGAGGCAGTTGCACACGCTTTCCGTCTGATCCTCGCAGACGAAAATGTGAAGGCTGTTCTCGTTAACATCTTTGGTGGCATCATGAAATGCGACACGATTGCAAACGGTATCGTCGAAGCCGCAAAACAGGTCGGACTCAAGGTCCCGCTTGTCGTTCGGTTAGAAGGGACAAACGTGGAACTTGGGAAACAGATCATTGCCGAGTCGGATTTGAATGTCCAACAAGCAGAAGGTCTCTCTGAAGCGGCACAACTATCAGTAGATGCGGCGAACCCAGCATAAAAATATGGAAAAACTTGAATTAAAGGACATAGACGTTAGTGGGAAACGCGTTCTCGTACGGGTGGATTTCAATGTCCCAATGAAAGATGGGAAGATCACAGATGAAACCCGTATCACTGCCGCCTTGCCGACACTCTTAGCACTCATCAATGCCGATGCCAAAATCATCCTCGTAACACATTTGGGACGGCCCGAGGTAGATTCGGCAGATGACCGAAAAACGCTTTCGACTGAACCAATCGCTGTAGCTCTCAGTCGCAAACTCGGTACACGGGTCCTACATGTCGACGATTGCATCGGTGAGTCAGTGCAAAGTGCCGTTGCGTCAATGCGTAACGGGGAAGTTCTGCTCCTTGAGAATGTCCGATTCTACGCCGAGGAGACTGCGAACGATACGGCATTCGCTGCGCAACTTGCTTCACTTGCGGATGTCTATGTGAATGACGCGTTCGGTACAGCGCATCGTGCACATGCATCAACGGAGGGAGTAACTCACTATCTCAGTCCATCTGCCGTTGGACTCTTGATGGCACGTGAAATCTATTATCTCAGCACTACCCTTGAAGATCCTGCCCGTCCGTATGTTGCTATCCTCGGTGGCGCGAAAATATCCGACAAAATCACGCTGATTGAGAACCTCCTTGGAAAGGTTGATAAGCTTCTCATTGGTGGCGGCATGGCATACACGTTTTTGTCGGCGATGGGATTCAGTATCGGTGACTCAATTGTCGAAACTGAAAAACTTGATGTCGCAAGATCGTTAGTTGAAAGGGAAGATTTCTCAGATTCCGTCTTACTCCCGGGGGACCATGTCGTTGGAAAAGCCTTTGACCCTGAAACTGAATCACAAGTTGTGAGCAAAGGGAATATCCCGGATGGTTGGCAAGGATTAGATATCGGTCCCGAAACCGTATCTGCGTTTGGTGAGCAGATTCAAACAGCAAAAACTGTGGTATGGAACGGACCTTTAGGGGTCTATGAATTTGAGAAGTTCGCGCAAGGCACGGTTGCGATTGCAAAGCAGATTGCAGATTCAGAATCAGTGAGCATTATTGGTGGTGGTGATTGTGTTGCTGCGATACAACAAGCCGGTGTCGCGGAGCGGATGACACACATCTCAACGGGAGGCGGTGCCTCCTTGGAGTTTTTAGAAGGTAAACCTCTACCGGGCATCGCTGCCTTAACGGATCCGGTGGGGTGAACCTCCGACTCAAAAAACTGAGCCTGAAGCGGTGCGAAAGGAAAAATTAGCAACCAGCAGTCGGTTATCCAACTCACCTGACCGAACCGCAAGGAATAATTAAAAATGTTTGATAAAATAGTTCCCCGTAGTGAAGACTACGCAAAATGGTATACTCAGGTCATCCGTCAAGCGGAGATGGCTGACTACGCTCCGGTACGAGGATGTATGGTCGTACGTCCTTACGGCTACGCGCTCTGGGAAAATGTCAAAGAACAATTGGATACCCGATTCAAAGAAACGGGACACCAAAACGCTGCTTTCCCGCTCTTCATCCCGATGAGTTTCATCGAAAAAGAGGCGGAACACGTTGAAGGCTTTAAACCGGAACTCGCTGTTGTTACGCACGGCGGTGGAAAAAAATTGGAAGAACCACTTGTCGTACGACCGACCTCTGAAACCATTATCGGTTACATGTATAGCCAGTGGATTCAGTCTTATCGAGATCTACCAGTCCTTATCAATCAATGGGCGAATGTAGTCCGGTGGGAATTGCGTCCCCGTCTTTTCCTGAGAACGATGGAATTCTTCTGGCAAGAAGGCCATACCGCTCACGCAACGCACGAAGAAGCTGAAGAAGAAACGCTTCGGATTCTGGACCTCTACGCCGATTTTGCGATCAATGAAGCTGCGATACCCGTGATTCCCGGACGTAAGAGTGACAGTGAAAAGTTTCCCGGTGCGTTAACCTCCTATACCATCGAAGCAATGATGGGGGATAAACGCGCCCTCCAAGCTGGCACTTCACACGACTTAGGGCAGAACTTTGCCAAGGCTTTCGATATTCAATATCTCGATGCAAACCAGAAACAGCAGCACTGTTGGACGACCAGTTGGGGGGTGAGCACCCGAATGATCGGTGCAATTATCATGACACATGGAGACGATCAAGGGTTAGTTCTACCACCAAGACTCGCACCCACTCAGCTCGTTATCGTACCAATCGTTCCTAAAAATAAAGACGACGATAAGCAAGCCGTCATGCAAGCCGTGGAGGGGATCTGTGAAACTTTGGGCAGTGTTCGCTACCACGTTGATGATAGACACGATCACTCACCCGGTTGGCGATTCAACGAATGGGAACTCAAAGGTGTACCCTTACGCATAGAGATCGGTCCCCGCGATTTGAGTAAACAGCAAATTGTCCTCGCCCGACGCGATATACCGGGCAAGGAAGGCAAGGTATTTGTCCCGATTGACAACGCTGCCGAGACGGTGAAACAGATGCTTGGCACTATTCAAGCGGATATGCTCAAACGGGCAACAGACTTCCGCGATACGAATACCTTTAAACCTACCACCTACGACGCGTTTAAAGAGGTCATCGAAGATGGATTCGCACACGCACACTGGTGTGGTGACAGTGCCTGTGAAGAGCAAGCCAGAGAAGAAACACAGGCGACTATCCGATGTCTCCCCATGGAACAACCCGGTGGAGATGGCGAATGTATTGTCTGTGGTAAATCTGCGAAGGATGTCGCTGTCTTTGCTCGCGCATATTAATCCTCCGGTTGGAGTAATAGTTTGAGAAAGGATTTAGGCGGGAAATTGAAAGAGCGTGTAGTCCGTAATGTAATGGAGGACGGATTTAAGAAACGCAGGTCCATTGCTAAACGAACGCTGTTTAACCGCAAGGTAAAATTAAAAGTATGAGCATACTTGTTAACAAAAATACTAAAGTCCTCGTTCAAGGCATCACAGGTCGTTCTGGACGCTTTCACACAGAGCAGTGTGCGGCTTACGGCACCCAGATCGTTGCGGGCGCGGTTCCCGGCAGAGGTGGGTCCGATGTGAATGGCATCCCTGTCTATGACACTGTAACAGACGCGGTTGCCGCAACAGGCGCGGATACCTCGTTAGTTTTCGTTCCCGCACACTTCAACGCGGCAGACTCCGTCATGGAAGCGGCAGAAGCAGGCGTTGAACTGATCGTTTGCATCTCCGAACACATTCCTGTTCTTGACATGGTCAGAGCGAAGGCATACCTTCAAGGAAAATCAACCCGATTAATCGGACCGAACTGTCCTGGTATCATCACACCCGGCGAATGCAAAATCGGCGTTATGCCCGAGTTTGCCTATACACCTGGCAACGTTGGTATCGTCTCTCGAAGCGGCACCTTGACTTACGAAGCCGCATATCAACTCAAGCGACTCGGTATTGGGCAGTCTACCTGTGTTGGTATCGGTGGCGACCCCGTAATTGGAACAAATTTCGTCGATGTTCTCAAACTTTTTGAGGCGGACGACGACACAAACGCCGTCGTCTTAATAGGTGAAATCGGTGGAACGGCTGAGGAGAAAGCAGCGCAGTTTGTGAAGAACGAAATGACGAAACCTGTTGTCGGTTTTATTGCTGGTCAGACCGCGCCACCCGGAAAACGGATGGGACATGCCGGGGCAATTATCTCCGGTGGACAAGGCACCGCCGCTGATAAAATTCAAGCACTCAAAGATGCTGGGATCGCTGTTGCTGATAGCCTCGCCACTATTGGAGAAACCGTTTCAGAGGCATTGGCTTAATTTATACTGGGTTTGGGAATTTTGAGGTTTCTGTATCTTGGCAGTGTTAGGTCCAAGTCGTAGCCTGCAACAGCGGCGCAGGCGAATCTACGGAAATGAAAGTTATGTATCCAACCGACCTGACCGAACCGCAAGGTAAAATTAAAAACCGAATCACAAGGTAAAATTAAAAAGTGAAGAAAGATCTCGCTTACCTTCACACCAAGAAACAGGAACAGCAACCGATTACTGTGTTGACCTGTTACGACTATCCTACCGCGTGTATGCAAGATGAGGCGGGCATTGATATCGTCTTCGTCGGCGACAGCGTTGGAACCAACGTTCTCGGTTACAAAAATGAGACAGAGGTGACGATGGAAGATATGCGTCACCACCTTAAAGCAGTACGCCGCGGCGTGACAGACGCTTACCTCCTCGTTGATATGCCCTATGCCGCCGATACCGATACAACGCAAGCCGTCACCAATGCAAAACGCTTTATATCCGATGGAGCAGACGGTGTTAAATTGGAAGGTGGCGTAGAAAAAGTACCCATTGTTTCCGCACTCACTGAACACGGTATAGACACTTGTGCACACATCGGTCACAATCCACAAATCCACGGAACCAAAGCATCAACCCATGGTAGAACCTTTGCCAAAGCAAAACAACTCATTAAAGCAGCAGAGGCACTCGCAAACGCTGGCGCGAAACTCATTGTCCTTGAGAAGATCACCGCAGAGGTGAGTCAAATCATAACGGATAACCTCGCTATCCCGACCATCGGTATCGGAGCGGGACGGTTCTGTGACGGGCAAGTACTCGTTATCAATGATATATTAGGCATAGGTCCCCCACTCAAACACGCCAAACGCTATCAAGATTACGGTCATCTAACTTTTGAGGCAATCTGCCAGTATAAGGAAGAGGTAGCAAACGGCACATTCCCTACAGACGCGAACACCTCGCACATCCCACCCGACAAACTTGCCCGAGTGCAGAAGTGGCTAAAATCGATGCCCTAAGTCGCTTGTTCGTAGGTTAGATAATTGTATTCTGACGTGTCAACGATACGTGTGCCTTTTAATTGCAGAGGCTCCTTAAAAAACGGGGCATCTAACACCCACGTGTGGTATTCACCTTGCTCACCGCAAGCGTCAACGGGTAACCGTTTCAGTTCCGAAATGAGTTCCGCATCTAAATATCTACCAGCAATAGTAGGCAGAAAGAACTTTTTGTAGGCAAGAGAACAGATCACCTCAAATTCCTCGGCGATGAGTGTGTCCAATATCGTGTGCTTATCTAATTCCCATAACGGTTTATAGACTCCTACCAAATTCGTCGCAACACTCTCAATCCAATTCGGCATCCCGTTTACAGTAGAAATATCTCCGGTGATTAGAGTTTCAATTCCGCTATCTCTAAGGACTCGAATTTGTTGGCGGTAACTTGATCGATAGGGTTCAGCGATAGGCATAAACTCAATCGGGATTCCGATTTTTCGCGCCTGTAGTTCCATAAGTGGTGTCGGATGTGCGTAGAATTGTCGGTCATCCGCTGGAACAAAACAGACAAGTCTCCTTATATCGTAAAGATTTAAGGAGACTTGAAGTGCGAGAGCGGAATCTTTCCCGCCTGTCCACAATACTACAGCTTTCATCAAATTATGCATCCAGAGGCACTACGTCGGCATAGACGTAAGTCGGTGAAGTATTCTTGCTTGAGTGGATCTTGTCATTGCTGTCTTTCTTAGAAACAATGTCTCTCTGGACAACTTGACCCGGTTTCGCGGCAACAGGCGAACGAAACATCGGTCCATCAACAACACATGTGTGGAACTCACCGTTTTCACCGAGCGGATCCACCCCATCAGGTAAATCAGCAAGCAGTTCGGCATCGAACCAGCGTCCTGCAAAATCGGCTGGAACCTTGGTCGGATTGAGGGCGGTAATAATAGCACGCATGCCGGAAGCGATCATTTTATCAGCGAGTTGTGGTGTGTCTTCTCCCCACACCGGGAAAATCGGTGTGAAACCAGTGCCACTTAATTTGTCTTCTCGGTATTCACGGATGTCCTCTAAGAACAAATCCCCAAATGCGAAATGCGATGTCCTCAAATGTTCCGGTAACGCTTCCACTTCTGCAAGAAATTTCCGCATCGCGTCTTCGTAAATCGCATTGGAACAAGGGTAAGGGATCGGTATCTCGTATAATGGCACTCCGAGTTTCTCCGCCTGTTGCTTTAGCACCCATGCCGGCGTAGAGTGGATAGAGACGCGATCGAATGTCTTTGTGACGGTAGTGAAAATACCCCGTACGTCGTAGCATTCTGGCTGCTGACGCAGTGTGTGAAGTGCCCACGCAGAGTCTTTGCCCGATGACCAAGAGACGAAGACCGGGACAGGTGTCGTATTGTTTATCTGATTTGTCATATTAAACCTTTCTGTTTTTAAAAATACATTTACAATGCCAAGAAATTGGAAAGTAAACTCTTTCCAGCCGCCGTCAAAATCGACTCTGGATGGAACTGCACACCCCAGATGGGTAATGTTTTGTGTCGAAGTCCCATGATTTCATCCTGGTCCGTCCAGGCGGTGATCTCAAGGCAATCGGGTAGTGTTTCTCTTTTGACGATAAGCGAATGATAGCGCGTGGCTTCAAATGGGTTATCCAAGCCCTCGAAAAGCTCGAGCTCATTATGCATTATCATTGAGGTCTTACCGTGCATCAATCGATCTGCTCTAACGACTTCGCCACCGAACGTGTCCCCGATGCACTGATGACCGAGGCAGACGCCTAAAATCGGGACTTTGCCAGCGAAGTGCTTTATCGCATCGTTGGATATACCCGCTTCTTTCGGCGTGCAAGGACCCGGTGAAATAACAATCCGTTCAGGTTCCAGCGCATCCAATGCGTCCAATCCTATTTTTCGACTCCGATGAACTTTCAAGTCAGCACCGAGTTCACCCAAGTACTGCACCAAATTATAGGTGAAGGAGTCGTAATTATCAATCATTAAGACCATTTTTCGTCTCCTTTTATCAGCGGTCAGTCGTTACAACAAGAAACCTTGTTCTGCCAGTGCAATAGCACTGAGCATTGCTCGCGCTTTACTCACGGTTTCGTAATACTCGGTTTCAGGGACTGAATCCGCGACGACACCACCACCTGCTTGCACATAAGCCGTGCTATCTTTGATAACCGCGGTTCGGATAGTGATCGCCGTGTCCGCACTGCCAGAAAAGCTGAAGTAACCCACCGCGCCGCCGTACGTAGCACGACGCGTCGACTCAAGTTCATCAATGATTTCCATTGCGCGTATCTTCGGAGCACCAGAGAGGGTCCCAGCGGGAAGGCACGAGCGTAGAACATCAAAAGCCGTAAAATCTTCGCGTAATCGTCCAATAACGTGTGAAACAATGTGCATCACGTGCGAGAAACGTTCGACGATCATAAGATCGGTCACTTCAACGGTGTTATATTCACAGACCCTGCCGAGGTCATTCCGCCCTAAATCAACAAGCATGACGTGCTCCGCACGTTCCTTCGGATCGGAGAGGAGTGTCTGCTCCAGTTCCAGATCTTCCTCGGGAGTTGTGCCGCGCGGGCGTGTTCCGGCAATCGGGACAGTCTGAACAATTCCATCTTCCACCCGTACCATCATTTCTGGGGATGCCCCTACAATGTCAAAACCTTCAAACTTCAGGTAATACATATATGGGGACGGATTGATCACTCGCAATGCCCGATATATCTCGAATGAGTCTACGGACACCGGACAACTGAACCGCTGCGAAGGCACAACTTGGATGATGTCGCCAGCAGCTATGTATTCCTTAGCGCGTCTGACCGCCGCTTCATAATCGGATTTCGTGAAATTCGATTGTGGGGCAGATATGATTTCGTCATACTGTTCCTGATACTCGCTACTATTCCTACGTAAATGCGCTTCGGAAATGGAAACCGTGAGTTTCTCGACCAATGCCTCAATTTTCGCAAGCGCATCCGCATAAGCCGCGTCCACATTTCCATCAATATGCGCGTTTGCCACTACCTTGATTTGGTGGTTCACATGGTCAAATATCAAGAGCGTTTCGGCAATCATGAAGAAGCAATCCGGAAGCTGCAGTTCATCTTCGGTATCATCTGGCAACTCCTCAACGAAGCGCACCATGTCATAACTCATGTAACCAACCGCACCACCGTGGAATTTTGGTAATTCTTCAGAGTCAACAGGTTGATAAGTCTGCATCAATTCCTCAAGAGCACGCAACGGATCTTCATATTCTTCAACTACGGTTTCGCCTTTTTCCAAATACTCAATGGTGACCTGATGTCCTTTACTATGGAAAAGTACCGACGGTTGACTTCCTAAAAAAGAGTAACGCGCAATGTTTTCACCACCTTCAACGCTTTCGAGTAAGAACGCATAATTATCCGGCATCAACTTGTAAAAAGCAGATACCGGTGTTTCCATATCCGCCATAATCGATCGGTATACCGGTATTGTGTTTCCTGATTTCGCTTCTTCGCGAAAATCTTCCAACGTGGGATAATACATTTTTCAATTATTCCTTGCGGTTCGGTCAGGTGCGTCTGGAGTTCAGGTTCTTATCCGTATATCCGCCTGCGCCGGTGTTGCAGGCTATCGTTTTGTTTAATTTTTTAAACGGACATACTCTTGTCTGAATCCGAAGCTTTATAATTTTAGCCCGTTACAAACGCCCAACCATTGCTTAATAGGTAATTAGGGGCTTTCCTATAAAATCGAGACTATAGATGAATTGAATCAAGCAATTCTCGAACGGATGCAAGGATACAAGAACAGACGAAATGTCGGAGTCTAATAGACAGCATCTGCGTCGAAAATCTTTTCACCTACGACTTGCGTTGATTCTCCGTCGGGGGAAACTTCTCGAAAGAAGCAGGAACGATAACCGGTATGGCACGCCGCCATCTTCTGCTCAACCTTTATGAGCAGGGCATCACCATCACAATCCACTGCGATAGATTTAACCGTCTGTGTATGCCCTGAAGTCTCCCCCTTTATCCACAGCTTTTGGCGGGAACGGCTCCAGAAACAGACGCGCCCTGTATTCAAGGTTTCTCTTATTGCCTCTGCGTTCATATAGCCTACCATTAGGATTTCGTTATTCGTTTCATCTTGAATGACTGCCGCGACTAAACCATCGCGGTCATACTTAAGTTCCGATAGAATTTTCATTTTTTAAATTTTCCTTACTACAGGTCAATCTGTGAACTTTGCAAAAAAAATACCCTATGCTGCCGGGATCGGTGTGCATAAGGCTTCAACAGGTCTTAAAAATAAAAATGACGATTTTTCAATCTCTATTTCAGTTATCTGTTTGAACGCACACTCCCCCGTAAGCCATTGGACTGCCACCAATGCCAATGATTAGATATGCTATGCAATCTGGAGTGTGAACGTAAAAAGATCATTTTCTCGCTTTTCAATAAGAGTTGATAACTGCCAAATTTTGGAATGTATCCACGCCTGATATTAATAATACCACATCTGTTTTGCATTGTCAAATTTTTTTACTGGAAAGAATATTTGCATAAAACGGCGCAACGTGATATACTATATATATTACAATTGAATAAACGAACGGTTCAGGTGCCGGATAATTGATAAAAAACCGGAGAATAGGGAAGCGCGGTGAGAATCCGCCACGGCCCCGCCACTGTGAACGATCTGCCTCTATCAAAGGCAATTATCCGTTGGAAAACCACTGTCAGACCGCTGATGGGAAGGTTCAACGGAACTCTGTAGTACAAGTTTTCGCTTGCAACTACGCCAAAAGATCGGAAGTCAGGAGACCTGCCTGAATCATGTTTCACGCATCTGCTTTCGCGGGAAAGCGGTGGAACAGAGCACAGTATCCTGTCAAGTCATAAATAGACATACCGATATAGGGTATGGAACTCTCTCACACATTTACAGGATATACTTTACGAAAAGTGTCGCTTTTTCCCCTGTCTTTCCGATGAAAGCAGGGGTTTTTTGTTTCATTACGGAGGTTCTAATGAACAAAGTTTTAGCGGCGACGCTTGCAAGCGCGTCTAAAAAAGTCTCTCAGCGGCACTTCTCGTGCTACTCACTCCTACTTCTCGGCACAATCCTTTTTACATGCCTCGTGAGTCCTACCTTAGGACAAACAGAGGATCCGAACGCAGCTGTTGTTATAAATGCCTTAACGCACCCCGATCTGGGCATCACTGCCTCACTTTCGCTCATTGATCTGGATGAGCCAAGTGAGAGAAGGGCTGTTGACAACGAAATACTCCGTATCGGTTTTGATCCGATATTGCGACGGCGGGCAATTGGCCTCTCTATTCACGGGCATCTCGCCTATATCACGAGTTTCAACTTACCCATCACTGGCGAAACAAGTTCCGGCGATAACGTCTATATTATTAACTTGGAAGATCGAGAGTTTGTTGGCGAAATCCCGATCCAAGCGGGCACAACGCCGCAGCAGATCGCTTTGGTCAGTGATCAGAAACTGTACGTCACCTGTGCCGCGACGCATGAGGTACATGTCGTTGACATTGACAATCGCAATGTGACAAAGGTCCTCACTGGTTCCTTCAACAAACCGACCGGTATCACGCTCCTCAACGGTAAAGCCTACGTCTCAAATCCCGCATGGGAATGGGATCCAGTTGCACGGAAAACGACCTATTACGAGAGCAGTGTCGTAGTAATTGATACAGAAACAGACATCATATTAAAGTCTATTCCGGTGCCGACAAACGCAGGGGCAATCATTAACGATGGCGAATCCACCGTCATTGTTAAAACAACGGGCAATTACAATGATATATCGGGACATCTCGTTCTGATTGATGCAACTACCGATGAGATCATTGAAACGGTTAAACTCGGATTCACTCCGGGTTCCGCTGCCCTCAATTCAGAAAAACAGTTGTTTATCCAAGGCAGTTGGCAAAACCCTGGCTTACTCATCTACGATATCGCAGCGCGAGATTGGATCCGGGACGAAGATGACACGATCGCCAATTTCAGTAACGAGGCAGATACGTCTATCAGTGGTGGACTGACGTTTGCACCGAATGGAAATCTCTATATTACCCAACCCGATTGGTCAGGCGGCGGACAGGATTTCGTTCGCGTCATGGACGTGGCAGATGCATCTCTTCTGCGATCCTATCGCGTTGGACTCGGTGGCTCCATTTTGGGATTCGCAAGGATTGTCCCACGGCGCGAAGACATCAACAACGATGGGTTCGTCAACGTGAAAGATATGATAATCGCTGGTCGTTTTCTCGGGGACGAGGGTGCCGGAATACTTGCTGATGTCAATGGAGACGAAGTGGTGAATATCCTTGATCTGGTGCTGATCGGTCACGGACTATAGTTTATATCTGCGTGGGCGCGATTGATAGCCGTGCCCGCGTATTCACAAGTGAGATTCCAAGGCACACGCTAAGAAATGGGCAACAGCAGTCTCAAAGGAAACGCATGACGTATCCTCAGAATCGGACTATAGTCATAGAAAAGGCTTTCTGGTTCCTACCACTCCTCGTTTTTTTGCTCAGTTGTACCCCAAATTCCAAAGAAGAGCCGATCTCGTGGGAGGTAACGTTCTTTTTGTTGGGGGCAAGAGTGCAATTTGATGCGATGTCACCGATACAGCGTCTGAGTGCTTTTAACGCTGACGGCGTGATGGTGGCACAACTCAACTTTCCTGTGCCACCCCGTCAGACAGAATCCCTTTATTTTCAATGGAACGAAGGAGAAACCTATAGGTTTGAGGCAACCTTATCCACAGCGGATATTACCGTTCAAAGCGTGACAGCACCGCGGACATACACACAGGGAAATTTAGAGATCGCTATTCCCTATGGTGCCGCGAGTCAATCGGATTCATGGAATATTTCAGAAAGCGACCAAAAAGCACTTGTTTTGCATGAAAGTGAAATGACTGCCACAGTTCTCGTTACAAACGGGAATGTGCCAACGACCTTTGATCTCGAACTTTGTCTACCGTCAACCGTAACCGCGGTTCGCTTTCCAGCGGATTGGGAGAGTGAAACAATCAATGCGAAAACTTGTCTCTCTACCACCGGTAGACTTGCTGTCGCATCGGAGATATGGTACCGTGAATTAGTTCTGAGAACATCCATGGCAAACCCATCGGACAGACAAGAAATTTCAGGCATTATCCGTTTCACAACAGACGCAGGACAGACATGGGAACAGCAAGCAACCGTGCAGTTGCGGATAGCAACGGTCTCTGAGATTGCTGAACACCTCTCCATCGAATCAATTGAGATGCCTACAGATGCAATGGGTATGGCGGATCCGAAACACCGGGAAGATACCATCTACTACCCACGACCGTTATTCAGTTGGCTCCGAACGCCACAGACCAATGCATTCGAGCCAACAACTTACCAGACAGTCCGACTCCGCAACAGGGGTGAAGAAACAATCCACGTGATTGTGTCATCAACCAACACGGATACGAGGAGTGGCGAAACGATACCCTTTCTCACACCGCCGGAGACAGCGAACGGCGGGATGAATCGGAGCGTAGCGTTTGCGAGTCTACCGGGTGGCACGATTGCAGAAATTCCTTTGCCTATCTATTTTCACCCAGTATATTTAAATCAAGGCAAGGCAGAACAGGCGATCCCTGGGGAGTATGAACGTGAGGTTACGGTAAAGGTCTGGGGAAGTGACGCGACGATTCTTCGTGAACAACGTCCATTGCACTTAATCGTTCCAAACCAACAGGCGTTGCTCGTGAGTCTACTGGCAATCGTCAGCAGTTCCATCGGTTTTTTAATTGTCTTGAGGTTCCACGGGCGACTTTTCGCAAGTTTCACAACGAAGCATCTCATTGTGATTGCCCTGTTCAGCACAACGGTTTTTGTGGCAGTGATGGTTCCGTCAACACTGTTCCTTAACTTAGTCCGCGCCATCTTAGGTCCGTTCTCCGTACTGCTGATTGGCTTAATCAACGAAACGCTCTATTACGCCTTGTTGACGGCACTGCTGATTTACATCATCGGAGCCCCAAGAAACGCTGAGACCACAAATCACACCCGTGCGAAAGGGAGTGGCGTAATCCTGCTTGTCTCTGCGGTGCGTCTGCTTCTCGGAGGGGTAACATTCGGGCTTTTCACACCGATGGCGATCGTCTATACCGGCACAAGTGTCCTTCTACTGGAAACGGGATTCCTACTCGTGAGGGGTCGCAGTCTATTGGCGTGGGCGGTCGTATTGGGCATCTGTGATGCGCTCTCCGTTTATGTCGATCTTCAACTTTCTATACTGTTCTATCGGCTTTTCTACGCCGATTGGTATATAATTCTCCGAATTTTAATAGAGGGGTTCGTCTATACATTTATCGGTGTACTTCTCGGTGCACGATTAGGCAGAGGTCTATGGCGCGTGACAGAATAGTAGTCAGCCATCAGCCATCGGCTTTTATGGTAAACCAGAAAAATAAGCAGACATTCCCCTCCCCGGGTAGGCGAGGTTTCTAACCTCGCCGGTGCAGAGTGTACAATTAATTCTAAAGTTTACCATAGTATAACGTTTGGCAGTTCCAGATGTTCGTAACAGCCATAATGTCTTTTTGACTGACTGCTGAAAGCCGACTGCCGATAGCCAATACTACAGAATTACTTTACGTTATGAGGAACTATTACAATGAAACAAATTCAATTTTTAAGCTTGCTCGGTCTGCTCATTGTCTTACCGTTTACTGTCGTGACCGCGGACATGAGCGTCACTTGGGTTCGGACAGGTGTAGTGTTTGAAACGGAACACAAAAACAACGTTGAAAGCGAAATCGATGTCGTATTCGAGACAAGCGGCACAACACACGACTTAACCGAAAGACCGACAATTCAAACGATTGATGCAAATCGCATTTTGTTCCAGTTTGCATGGCAACCGAATCAAAAGTACCAATTTCACTTGAATGATAGCGAAGCAACAGCTACCTCGCCTCTAAAACCTGAGCCGTATCTCATCCGTACCGTCGAATTAGATGGACTCTTGTCGTTGATGGAAAACCTTCGTCAGCCGGCGAAACCCACAGCACTCGCTTTAGGGCACGGAAGTACGCCTAAATTAGCAATCGCAACCGACAGCGGACACCTCGCAGTACTTCAGCCGCTGACCGGCGAAATTCTCTGGAAAACTCGTATTTCGGAAGGCTATGTGAGGCGGATGGTTTTCAGTCCCGATGATATGCAACTCTATATTGGTGAACAAGCGGCAGATGGATTTATCTACTGCTACGATCTCACAACCGATAAACCGACGCTTCGCTGGAAATACCGCACTGCTGATGACATCGAAACCTCCACGCCGAGTAATCCCGATAGCGTCTATGCGTGGGTAAGTTACCCCGGTCAATCGTGTATGCGAACGTTAGCGAATGGAGACCTTTTAGTGGCGAGCGTACATTCGTGGACAGAGAATAACATACCACATAAGAAATCCCAACTCTACAGATTCGATGAGGAAACGGGAAATATTATCTGGAAATGGCCTCATGAAGGTGCCGCACCGAAGATAATACGTTGGTTTGATATAGGTGCTGATGGAAAAACACTCGCACTTCTGATGGATAGTGGACATAACTTGCAAGGGAGCGATGCTGGTAACGGAAAACTCACCGTTCTCAATGCGGAAGATGGAACAGAAAGGTGGCACATGGATATTCAACCGCTGCGCGAGTATTTCACGCAGGTCACGTTCTGGCGCGGGATTAGTATGTCTCCCGATGGTAAGTACATCAACGTGACAACCGATGATGGACGGGCATTCATCTTTGACGTGAATAAGCCGGAACCGATATGGCAGGAAAATCTGACGACTCCCCTGGAGGTAAGCGGTATTCCTATCACCGCAACTGCTGGCACGATTGGAGCAACGGATGCCGCTGCACTCTTCGTTACAGGGGATACGTATATTCCATATCACCTTCGGAAAGGAGCACAGAAGCCATCAGCAGGGCATCCCAACGGAATGACCCTGTTCGCCTACTCGTGGCATGGCGAAAAGATCTGGCAATGGAAACTTGAGAATATGCCGCAAGGCTTACGCATTGACGCGAAGGATCGTTATGCCGTGCTATCGGTTTCCAAACGAGCACAGGATCCGAATGAGAGCCTTCATGGAGTGTCGGTGTTTGATCTGACAGCAAAGGGCAACGGTTTAGCGAAGTATCTGTACACCTACCGCACAGAGGGGCAGCTTCCCTACGACACACTCGCAATAAGTCCGGACGGTGCTGTGATCGTTGTCGTTGAGGTTCCGATCGCGCTATCAGACGAAACTGTCCGCGGAAAAAACCGGATGCATGTGTTATATTGATTTTTCGTTGCGTAAAAATTAGCCTTGAAATATTCTTCTGTGCTTCGTATACTTAACACTATATGCATAATGGTCGGTCATTGTGTTAAGATACAAGCGAGTGACACACTAAATTAACGAGAGATCGAAATGCGGTATTTCACAGATGCAGAGTTGCTACAAATTATTGAGTTCGATGAAACTGATTGCGTGGAGTTTAAGGAGTCTTTATCTGGTAGTGCTCCAACAGAAATCAGAAAAGCGATCTGCGCTTTTGCCAACGATTTGCCTAACTACGAAAAACCAGGTTTCGTTTTCATCGGAGTGAAGGATGATAGAACTATTGTAGGTTTATCGGTCACGAACGAATTACGCCGGCAGTTAGCTGATATGAAAACTGATGGGAATATCGTTCCGCCGCCATCACTCACGGTAGAAAAGCGTTTGCTACAAGGTAAAGAAGTGGCTGTAGTTAAGGTGGAACCAAGCGACTCACCACCGGTACGATGCAGAGGGGCGATTCATATCCGAATCGGGCCGCGTCGAGGTATCGCTACAGCACAAGATGAACGGATACTCAACGAAAAACGTCGGTATAAAGATATCCCTTTTGATCTTCAACCGATACCCACGTCGGGTGTATCTGATCTCAATCTCATCCAATTTGAACACGAATATCTGACACAAGCTGTTGATTCCGACATATTGGAAGCTAACGAACGCACGCTTGAAGAACAATTAGCTGTAACAAAGATGATCGCCTCGGTTGATGAGCCATTCGCTACTGTGATGGGGATCCTTGTACTCGGCAAAAACCCACAGGATTTTCTTCCAGGAGCCTATGTGCAATTTCTCAGAATTGATGGAAATGATCTAACGGATGAAATTCTTGACGACGAGGCCATACGCGGGACAATTTCAGACCAAATTCGCCGCTTAGACGATAAACTGATAGCACATAATCGTATTGCTGTTGACATCACGTCTGGTCCTCTTGAGAAGCGAACAGCCCTTTATCCTATATCAGCCTTGCAACAAATCACTCGAAATGCCATTATGCACAGAATTTATGAAGGCACCAACGCGCCTATCCATGTTTATTGGTTCAATGACCATATCGAAATTTTAAGTCCGGGGAGTACTTACGGTGCGATAACAGTTGAAAATTTCGGTCAGCCCCATCTGGTTAAGTATCGCAATCCAAATCTGGCTGAAGCGATGAAAACTCTCGGTTATGTACAAAAGTTTGGTGTGGGCATACAGATAGCTAAAAATCGGCTGAAAGAAGCAGGACACCCTGAACCAGAATTTGAAATTCTTGATAATTTCGTGAGAGTAAGCATCAAATTAGCTGAAAAATAGGAGGCTGCCTAAAATGTCTGTACCAGTTCTAACGTTTTTTAATAATAAAGGCGGGGTTGGTAAGACATCTCTCGTCTACCATCTGGCATGGATGCTACATGACCTCAACTATGAGGTGCTTACCTGTGATCTTGACCCACAAGCAAACCTTACTAGCATGTTTATTGATGAGGAACGTCTAGAAGTATTGTGGCCTGATAGTGGCGTGCGAAAAACTATCTATAATTCTCTCCAACCACTTCTGGACGGTACTGGAGACATTGAGCAACCACATTTGGAAACGATAACACAAACACTTTTCATGGACAAACTAAGCCTTATTGTTGGAGATCTTATGCTATCTTCAGCGGAAGATGAACTGTCGAGTCAATGGCCAGAGTGTTTGGACCGTCGCCCTCGTGCCTTTCGTGTAATTTCGGCACTATGGCGAATTTTGCAAATGGCGGCAAACAAGCAGCGGGCGGAGATTATTCTGGTGGATGTGGGACCTAACCTAGGTGCCTTGAATAGGGCGGCGTTGGTGGCTACTGATTACGTTATTGTTCCACTTGGAGCTGACTTATTCTCCCTTCAAGGGCTACGGAATCTCGGTCCTACGCTACAAAATTGGCGGAATGAGTGGAAAGATAGACATGACCGCAATCCTGTATCTGATTTACCCATACCTGATGGATTGATTCAACCGATCGGTTATGTAGTCCAGCAACACGGTGTTCGTTTGGAGCGTCCAGTTAAGGCCTATGACAAGTGGGTTAACCGAATGCCAGGGGAATACGCTCGGAATCTACTAGGCGATAGCAAGGGACCTTATGCCAAAACTCCGACAGAAGATGAAGCAAATGCTCTCGCGACTGTTAAGCATTATCGAAGCCTTGTACCTATGGCACAGGAAGCACGCAAACCGATTTTCCATCTTACCCCGGCTGATGGAGCTATCGGTGCCCACGCTGCAGCCGCCCACGGTGCATATAAAGATTTTAAAATTTTGGCAGAAAAAATAACGGAGAGAATAGGGATTAAAAAGGTGTAAGTCCTACAATAAGGGCTTTAGTCTACCATTTCATTGCCATCAAAAAGTATAGGAGAACAACAATCCTGTTGTTCCCCTGACCGCAACTTTAACACAATTTTCTCAATAAGGAGACTCATCTTGAAAAAACTATTTATCTTATCACTTATGATTTTCGTGATAATTGGGTGTGATCAAGGGCAGAAAATGATGAAGCCTGTTCTAACACCTGAACCTGAAGTTATAGCAGAGCCATCTATACCAGAACCACCACCTCCTGTGGAAGAAGTAATACCTGAAATCACACATTCCAATGCGCTGCGGTTGCGACTCGGTGAGACATACCGACTGCGACCGTCAAGTTATTATGAATTGCCTGATGGTTTCGGTGAGTTAACAATCCGTTACATTTATTGGGGCACTGTTGATGACCAGGGGCGACTGCATAAAGGCGTTTCACCTGAGGATCCAAAAACACGATTGAAATTCTATCTGATAGATAAAAACCCTTACAGTCGGACGCTTGACGGAAAGCCTGTGATTGACTGGGTAGACCTTGACGATGGGAGTCGCGTTTATGATGAGATTCTTATACGGGTGACTACAGGTCCCATCTGGGATGAAACAGAAAAAACTGGGGGTCCCAGAGGCGACAGATTCACGTATGCAGTCGCTGACTATTGGGCAGTCCCGATTGAAAACTTAACGCATCCCGATCGGACATTTGAATACGAGTAGGATTCCTTACACCTGACTCCGTTTCTCTAAGATCCCCGCAGCCGCGTCCGAGGCGTGATGTGTCTTGAGTTTCTCGAAAGTCGTCCCAAGGATATTTTTCACATTCAGTGTCACAGTAGACTTCGGGGCATTCTCAAAACAACCCACTGCCTGCTTCACCACTTGTGGGCGTAGTTGCATCACGGGTACCTTCAATTGTGCACAGAGCAATTCCACAATCGCGATGACACCCGCCGTCGTTTGTTTTAAATAGGACTTACGCAATTTCTAATGAGAACCTACCGCACGCACACCGCTGGCGAGGTTTCAAACCTCGCCAACATAGGGGAACTGCGTAAGTAGTGAACAAAAATTCTGAAGACGACTACCCCTCTTTACTGTGATACCGCATTCTGAGCAACGGCGTTCTGTGTTGATACAATCACGCCCTGTAACGCCTGAAAATAACTCATTTCAGCCATCTTGATTGCATGTGTATCTCCGTTTGCGCGTGCCCGTCTGAGTGCTTCCCAACTCAACGCCAGCATCCGGTTCGTTTGCTCTAAAACTCTCCAATCCGCGTTCGAAATCATGGTGTCCCCCGAAATTCGTTTTATGCTATCGGCGGTTTGTTGTTCCGCTCAAACAGCGCATTCAATGCCTCGCTCAACAGGTCTTGAATACTCGTGTCCTTTTCAATCGCGAGCATCTTTAACTGCCGATGCACGTCCTTATCGAAATGTCCCGAAATCATCTTTTTGCCTTGACGGGATGGGGGGACCATTGGATTCGGTTTTGGTGTTGTTTCAACGGTAACCCCACCCGCGTCTGATAGAATTGCTACTGTTTTCATCTACGTTTCGGTTTGGAAACCCAAGTCTTTAGACTTGGGAGGAAAAACCGCCCTCGTGTGTGAGACCCTAGGTTGTGTTTACATTTTGTGAGTGGTTACGAGTATTGCTGCGAAATAGACGAATCCGAGGTACCGAACACTTAATTTATCGTAGCGCGTCGCGACCCGACGATACTGTTTCAACCACCCAAAGAAACGCTCTATCAAGTTGCGGCGTTTATACAATTCTTTATCATACTCACGGGGTTCCGTCCGCCCTTTGCGAGGCGGGATCACCGCAATCGCAGCCTCAGACGTGATCTCTGCTATAAACGCATCCGAGTCGTAAGCTTTATCACCTATGACATATTCATAGGAATACCCTTCAATTAGCGCAGGAGCTTGTGTAATATCATTGCGGTGTCCCGCTATCAAAATAAAACGCAACGGGATACAGGCATCGCTGAGAGACAGATTCAGTTTCGTCGTAAATCCGCCTCGCGTTCGTCCGAGTGCCTGTGCCTCTTGTCCTCCTTTTTTTTCGGGGCCCCTGCTGCCGAGGCATGTGCCCGCACGATCGTCGAATCAATGAGGATCCCTGAGATGTCGCCAGCATCATGAAACTGTTCATGGAGTGCTTGAAAAACACCCACATCGCACCATCTACTGAATCGACGATAGATCGCATTCCAATTACCATAGACCTTCGGTAAAGCGCGCCACGTCGCGCCTTCTTTTGCGATCCAAAGCACAGCAGAGAGAAAGTGCCTGCACGTTTCTGGGTTTCCAACATAGACGTTTCGGCAGTCTTTGAGGAACGGTAAGATGCTATTCCAAGCAGCATCACTCAACTGCACTGGCAGTTCTTGGGAGTCAACGGCATTTTGAGTTTCCATAAAAAAAGGATACTAAAATCTCTACCAAATGTCAATACCTTTTCAAATGTAAACACAACCTAGCGTTTTTTTCAAAAACACTTGACATTTTTCGTAAATTGTGGTTTAATAGATGTATCACGTTGGCAGACATGAACAGCGTCATCGCAAGGTGGCGTGTCTGCCTACCCACTGTTCAGGGGTTAAAGACGTGATACGTGAAATCCAATGACAAAAAAGCGAAAGCGAAAACAGAAACGCGCTTGCAGAACGTATAAATATCAGATACGCGAACATCCGAAAAACGTGCGCTTGGGCAATATGCTTGACGACCTTGGCGATGTCCACAACCACTTCTTGGCACTGGAAAAACGGTATTACCGTATCTATGGTAAATACGCTGGCAGGTATCGCTTGCAACCGCATTTGACGAAGTTGCTCGAAAGAACTCACAAGCATTGGGCATGGATACCCCGCGACACGCTTGACGCGGTGATTATTCGTATCCACATCACATACGACCGATTTTTTGACGGTCTTGGCGGACTGCCGAAGTTTAAGCGCAAAGACCGCTATCGTTCTGCTAAGTTCCAGTCTGCCTATCAGCTGGAAGAGGGACGTGTCCGCATTTCGTTTAAGGCGTGGGATGAGTCCTCGCACTCCCTGAAATTCAACAAACGCTGGTTTTCTTTTCACCAACATCGCGAATGGAATGGAAATGTCCGGTATATCCAAATCCTTCGCGATTCGGTTGGCACTTACTGGCTCTATATCATCACAGACGACTCCTCGACTGAACCCTATCTTGCTACAGGTGAGAGCGTAGGGATAGATTTCGGGCTCGAGACGTATCTGACCCTGAATACCGGCGAGAAAATCGAACATCCACAACCCTTGAAACAGTCCTTGACCGAACTTCGGAAACTCAATAAAAGCCTTTCTCGTAAGGTCAAAGGTTCTCACAATTGGTGGCGTGCTGTCGGCGAACTCGCCCGTCTCTATCGCAAGATTGCCAATCAACGCAAAGACTGGCACTACAAACGTGCGACGGACCTCTGCCGACGGTTTGATACCATTGTGGTCGAGACACTGAATCTTGACGGAATGAAACGGAGACCTTGGGGACGCAAAGTCTCTGACCTCGCCTTCTACCAGTTTGTTGAGATACTGAAGTTCAAGTGTTTGAAACATAAGCGTGCGTTCCTACAAATCGGACAGTGGACCCCGACAACAAAGCCTTGTTCAGAGTGCGGACATCATAACGAAAATCTTTCTCTTTCTGATAGGCACTGGACATGCCCCGCCTGTGGCTCTCACCACGATAGAGACGTAAACGCTGCGATAAACATCTTGAGGGCCGCCTTGGGTCCCTCTGTGGAGCAGATGTAAGACGTTTTCTCGAAAACGCGAACTGCTACGAAGCACAAGCCCAACCCTTTAGGTTTGGGTGCCTTGACATGATGTATGCCTCCATACATGTGCACATGCAGACATGTATACATGTATGAGAGTATATTACGTTAGTTTTACAAGTCGGTTTCAGATGAGTGAAAATTTAATTTTGGGAATATCTTTTACGACAAATCGGGCACAAGCGACGACAACGTCGAATTTGGACTCGGAAGTGGCGAAGGATTGTATTGGTATATCAATTCTGGACAGAAGAAGATGGGTCCGTTTAACGGCGCCGATGTCGACACAACACTTTCACTGCCTAATTTGGGTTTAAAACCTAAGAACTGGTACCACGTCGTTGGGACGTTTGATGGAGAGAAAATTCAGATTTACCTTGACGGGGAACTTGCGGGTGAGAAAGATGTGCCAAAGAACGGTCCCGTAATGGTTTAGAACGACAATAACATTGAGATTGGTGGTCGCCCGGACACAAACGGCGGTGCCAATCTCTACAAAGGCATGCTTGACGAATTGGCGGTATATGACCGTGCGTTAACAGCAGCAGAAGTTGAGACGGTTATGAACGCCAAAGATATTCTGACCGTGGATATTGCAGGCAAATTGACAACGACATGGGGTGCGCTCAAGATAAAGTAGTAGTCACACGTCGTGTGTTCTAACACAACCCATTCTAAAATGGTAGGTGCGGTTTCCTTGGGGAAAAGAAACGCCCTATCAAAAACCCAAAGCAAAAACACCGCACCGTAGGTTTCAATTTATTTAAAGGCAATTATTAGTAGCCAATAATTGCCGCAATTGCCGCCCCAATCTCATCCATGAGCATTGCGGTGAATTGGCCACGCTTTGTAAGAAAACGTTGCATATCTAAACTCTTGACTTGTAAAGCATCCACCGCTGACTCCTTAATCAAGCCGTTTGTATTAGTAGGCTTGACATTAATAAGCCATATTCTGCCTGAAAACTGTGCTTTCCAATCTGTAATTGGGGCGACTAACTTAATCGGCAGGCGTCCAATGCCGTTGAGGCTCACTACTACAGCAGGCCGGATTTTCTGAATTTCTGCGCCAACTGCTGGGTTGAAATCTACATCCCAAACTTCTCCCCGGCGCGGATTAGGGGATATCGTACTCGACAATGGGGCCTCCTTCCCATTCCCGCCACTCTGTATCGTGCTCATAGAAATCTGCCATCTCTTCCGCTTGTTCGCTTAAGATGCGCTCTCTTTCTTCTTTTGGCAATTTCAGGAACTGATGGCGTTCGCTAAGTGATCGGTTAGCGGATGGTTTTGCCGCATAATCAAGAAATTGTTCAGCTTCTGTCTTGGTTATTAACTCTTCGGAAAGCGCACGATGTACTTGTTGGCGAAATCGTTCTGGCTTTTCAGGTGGTATCTCGATCGGTTCGCGCTTTCTCCAACCAGCTCTGTTGATGTTAATGCACCATCTCTTGTAGTAAGCATTAGTAATAATCCCTAAATCTCTCAACCGAAATAGCATCGCCTGAACACTTATGCCATAACGTCTCTTGAGATAGAGAAGTTCTATCATTTGAATGCTACTTCGTTTCTCGCCAACGTCACGACGTAGTTGTTCGGCAGGTGCGAGAAAAGCAGCACCGAATCGAAAAGCGGCTTTTTCTTCATCAACGTCCGCACATAATTTCAAGATGAGATGCCCGAGCTCATGGGCAATGTTCAATCGCTGCCGGTCTCCCGGCACACCACTGCGTGTTGCAATTGCTGCTGCGAGTGGCTTGTCATCGTTATCTCGTGCTAAGGCAGAAATACCATCAAAGGCTTCATCTGCTTCTACCTCGATGATGTGAATGTAATGATCTTCAAGTACATCTATAAGATTTGCAATCGGATCAATGCCCAAGTTCAAGGTGTCGCGAAGCGAAACCGCAGTTTCTTCGGCATCATCCAGATTGCGCGCAGTAGCCTCAAGCACAGGGAAATTAAACGTGTTTCCTTCACAAATTTTCTCTTGCAACTGAACCCGTTTCTCAAATTCTTCCGCTACAAAACTCTGTATCCGTTCTTGTTCTCTTTTACCCAAGCGAGCGCGCTTCCGGAAGGCAATCCATTCGACGTGACATATTGGCTCACCCCACAATTGGACAGACTTAACACCAAGTGCAGATGCGATCTGATTTAGCGTTGTTGCTGTCGGTTGAAGTTTTCCGCGCTCATACTTTGACAATGTCTGACTGCTAACCAACCCATCAGCCGCAGCCTCCAAGTCTCCGAGGGACATACTACGGGCAACTCTAAATCTTCTCAAGCGTTCTCCTAACATGATTGTGATCCTCCATCATCCATTTTGAGAAAATTTGGTAAAGCCGGGAATTGGATCTCGCATTTCATAGAAAGTTCTATCATACCTTTAATTATACCATTATTTGTTAAGTGGTGCAAATAATTTTCACTAAAATCTGCACAAAGAGTAGATTTATCAAGTTTATTTGATATCCATTGTAATATACAACTTTTCAGTTGTCAATGGAAAACGCGAAACATCGGCATCGGGTGTCGTGTTCAGAAGAGAGATAGGTTTGTGTGTTCAGGGTTTATTTTTTAAATGGCAGTTTCTTTACTGTCTGAATCGCGGATTACAAGGATGACGCGGATTGACACTCTGTAACAATCATGTAATCCGATAAAAGGATAGTTTTTGCTTTACTGCTGGGTCTACAAGGGAGTTAGCATTGCGGCGATGTCTTCCGGTAGTTTAATCTCATGTTTCTGTTCAAAGTCAGAAACGCTTTCATAGTCCTTACGAAATTCAATTCGATTGATGTCTTCTTGTTTATCTCTGGCAGTTATTAAGTCTTCTTTAGCCCTTTCCCATTCTTTAAGGAGTAACCGCACTATACCACGATTGTAATAATAAACTTGAGCAGAATCAGTTTTTAGTTCTATTGCTTTAGTATGGTCTCCTAAAGCTCGTTCATAGTCACTTTTTTTACGGTAAGCAATTCCACGGTTGTTATAAATTTCGCCAATATTATCAGGATTCATATCTATTGCTTTGGTAAAGTCTTCAATGGCACACTCATAATTATTCTGCTTATCACGAAAAATAACCCCGCGATGATTATAGGCTCCTGCAAAGTTCTGCTCAAGTTCTATCGCTTTTGTAAAATTTTCGATAGCAAGCTCAAAATCCTCTTTTTCCTTGTAGATCACACCAAGATTGAAATAGGCATCAGGATTATCAGGTCTAAGGGCTATCGCCTTGTTATGGTCTTCAATAGCCTCGTCAAAATTGCCCTCGTGTTTGTAAGCCCATCCGCGCCAAAGGTAAGCATTGCCCTCGTTAGGTTCGAGTTTAATCATTTCAGTAAAGTTCGTTATGGCACTGTCAAAATTATCTAAGCCAAAATAAACAACCCCACGATGGTAATATGCCTCTGCTGAATCGGGTTTCAATTCTATTGCCTTAGTATAATGTTTTATGGCTTCTTCATATTCCTTTTGTTTCTCTTCTTGAATTTCAGTTTTATCTCCCCTATTTTTACAAGCAAGTCCTTTATAAATCTGTGTGTTAGCACTTGCATGGATATCTTGGCTTCTTATAAATCCGTAAAGGTCGTTGTAAATAGTTTCCGTGAAAATACCATGATACTTTCGTAGATATTGAAGTGTCAATTTTTTTAGGGCGGAGGGAATAATAACTATATTGTCCTTATTTGGTTCAATATAACCGTCTGGCGGACGAACAAATACACTTTTCTGTCCAACAACGCGATGCCGTGGATTCCGAGGATATCTTAACATGTCGTTTATTTCGTCAGTTTTTTGAAGAATTACCCTGCCATCCTTATCATGGTGACCATCACAGGCAAAGAACAGAGCAACCAAGTAGTCGGTTGTGAAGTCAATAAGGTTAGTTTTACCGCCATAATGCTGGATTTCAGTAAGAATCTCAAAATCGACTTCAGCGATATCTTCTTCTCTTACGCTAAACATGCTCGCAAGAATCGGGCGAAAATCCGATGGTATGTCCCCTGTATGAGGTAGATGTCCTGTGTGTTTTTTTGCACCATTAAGCATCTCTTTTTGGACAACCTCTATATCAAATCCTCGCATATCTATATCATCAAAATCTCGGTAAAGTGTAGAGGACACTTTCTTATTAAGTTGACGTTCACCTCGGAAGATATAATCTCCATCAGCCGATTTTTCCTCTATCTCGTGGATAGTGTCCTGAATTGTAAGCTGTTTATCATTTGATGTGCTGGATTGATTTGACATTTTCGTTCACCTCCATAATGGTAACTTCTTTGCAATTGAAACCTTGCAACCTTTTGAATCGCGGATTATTGCGGATGACACAGATTTCTCGGATTGATACGCTGCAACATCAAGTCATCTGCTAAGAGGACAGTTTTTTGTTTTACTGCTATGACTGTGGGGGAATTAGCACGGCTACGATGAGTCAACGAGTCACTCACCGAAAATATCCTTGTGCAATTTCTTATAGACCTTCATGCCGTGTTGAATACGCGGGGCAAGCACATCCATCAAGAAACTTTCTCTTGTATTTCCCAAGTTAGCTGATTTTAAAATTTTTTGTGCAGCACCATGGATAGGTTGAACAATAGATTTCAGGTTATCAGATGATTTTAATTTATTCTTCTTAAGAGCATCCTGTTTTGCAGTCAATAAATCATTAATCTTATCAGACGCGCTGTGGTCTTCACACAACTTCGTTAACACTTCGTCATCAAGCAGGTAACTTTCAAGGGTTGTCCGTGATAAAGTGCGGATGCCTTTTTTGGCGTTCCTCTTTATTTCGTCGCATGTTGCCTTATCCCTATCTATAATTCCGATAACCTTCGCACTCCTCGCAATCTTCTCGATTGCAAGATTCGCTGCTGTTACAGACTTTTCTACGTTGCTTCGCGCCCCCAAAGAAACAAAACGAACTTCAGGATACCGACTCTTAAAAATGTTTCTATAGCATTCTTCGTCAAACTCTTTGCCCTCACAGAACACAGTCCTTCCAGTGATTACTAATTCAGCAAGATCGCCGAGAGCAACTTCATAGGTACGCGCCCAGAAGTCTGGATCCGGTGTCATAGGTTTGAGTGTCACTGGCTCGTCAAAGTCATCTCTACCGAAATCAAGAAACACGACTGAGTCTGGATCTTCGTGCCAAAGGTCTTGTGCTTTGCGTACCATACCGACGGAATGTGTGGCAATCCAGAGTTGGGAATTGTCAGGAATAAGGTTGTAGAATTTCTCAAGGAGCTGGCCCTGCAGTTTTGTGTGGATGTGGAGTTCTGGTTCGTCAATGCAAATTACAGTTTCGTCGTCTATAACCCTTTTGATAACAAAGTCCAACAGCAAGTCGAATATTGCTATTTCACCCACAGACAGATTGGGGAAAGGAGGTGCTTCACTGTTAGATCGTAATAATTCCTGATTGCTGGCCGATAGACCAAGATGTAATGTATTCTCCAAGATTGATTTGGAAGTTGAGTCGGTAAACAGTTGCCCTATAGCATCGCTCACTTCTTCGATAATTTCTTCTTTTACACTTAACGTAGTTTCCGTATATTCTTTCAGTTCATGTGGCAGTGCCGGCCAATGATCTCCGAGTATATCTTCAATCCCCGATTGATAGAGATGTTGATACGAAATCAGTGCCCAATGGTTCAGTCCAAATGTGTGGTCTTCTTCTTTATCAGTTGGAGGTTTGCTTAATTTTAATCGTAGTTTCTCAGCACTGTGAGTTGAGTACAGATCAGAATGTACAGGAATTGAATAATTTCTCAGTGAGGAACGTGTGTGTACTCTCAATTCATACGTCTTGGTTCCCTGTTCATGATGAAGCGATACATTGACACAATCAGCTAGAACTGCCTTGCTTACTTCCATTGCGCGCGAAACAATGTCTTTAACAAACGCTGGAGACAGCTCCCTCCATCCCTCCTTAAGCTTGGCATCCATGGAAGAAAAGTCTTCAGCAGAGATGGGAAAATAGGGATCAGGATTGCCATTTTTAAGATAGTAACCGGTCACGTGCGAAAGTTCAAACGGGCTAACATCTTTATCATCGGCGGGGTAGGCGTTATTTTTGACAATATAAGTGTAGCAATTCAGAGCATCAAACACCGAAGATTTTCCGCACCCATTTGGACCTATCATTACCACGAGTTTCGCTGTTTCAGGTAAGCCTTCAATAATTAGATCAGTAAAGCGTTTAAAATTTTTCAGTTTAAGCGATTTTATCTTCATATATCTCATTCCTCATCTTCAATTTCATAAAGTGTTGAAACTTCTTTATCCAATTTCTTTTCAAGACGAGATACCTTTCTCTCAAGACCTTTCCGCTTGGCATCGAGGATCTTATCAACCAATTCAACAATCGGAGCTTGCTGCTCAGGCGATACATCCGGAATCGGCAGTTCTTTCCAATCATCAGGGTAAATATGGATATTGCTTCGACGATTTGCCTTCAAAAAATCACGAGCGACAGTAGAATTCATCACACCAAGCAAAAATTTTAGGTCAAACCGACTGCTGATTTTTTCAAGTTCCTCCCGTCGGGGTAAATCCGGACGTTTCGGTTTTTCATCATGATAACGCGTTCGTTGTTTAATCGATCTGTCCCGTACCCCTGCTAAACTGTCCCATCGGACGAAACAATATGCTGAGTGGTTATGATAGAGATTCTGATTATCATAAACAACTCGCAATTGTTCCAATCCTGCTCCCATATCAACTGACATCAATTTTTCTCTAACCTCAAATAATTCAGCAAACCTTGGACGTCTAAATAAGGTCGGTGCCCTCACCGTTCCCCACTCAAGCCATTTATGTTTAGTTGGAAGCCATCTTTTTCCAATGTGTTTTCCTTCAACAAATGGCTTTGGGTGGGTGTTATCTTTTAGATCTGAAACCAAGTCTTTCAATCCAAACGCACCACGAGCCTTTTTTTCATCCGCGTTAACTTCCATTCCACTCGTGATATAGCAAATCTCTCGAAGTGCTAGTGTTTTAACTAAGAACCGCTGTACATCCGTATCCTCTGGGAAAAATGCCCGGTAGGTAAGGCAAGATTGCTTATCTGTCGGCAACAGCGTAATGCTCCCAAATTCTTTGGCATGCATACGTCGTTCAGGCTTGTTATTACTACCATCTGCTCGTTGAGAAAGATAAACAACGTTTCGCACACTCGCGTCAAAGATTTTAACCTTACTACAGAAGTCAAGTCTCAATATCTTACTCTTCTTCAAAAGCCAGGCCTGCGATTGCTGAGCATAATCTGCATGGCAATAGGCATCGGAAACAATGAGCGTGGTGAATCCATCTGGTTTGAGTAGTTTATAGCTCCGTTCGATAAAGGGAATAAACAGATCCCACTTCTTATAAAGTGTTTCATACTGTTTACTATCCTTAATCTCTTGGCGCATCGCTTTAATTCGCTCTCGCAATTCCGGATCTTCCGCGCCTGCATCTGCTCTGACGTAAGGTGGATTTCCAATGGTAATATCAAATCCGCCTGCAATGCCAAACATCCACTCGGGATCAAAGAAATCAGCAACAGTGTTTTGGTTATAAGGATCCCAATGCGCAATTCGGTTTGCCTCTTTAAAATGTGCAGACAATTTTGCTTTCTGAACTCCATACGTTTTCTCAAGCTCTTCGCGCACCTCCATGCGTGCTTGTTCTGTCCGAAATTTACTAATCTGCTCAGATATTTTGTTTTCTGCATCCCTCATCCAGCGTTCCTGTTCACCTATCAACAATCTCGTTAATTCTTCACGGCACCCCCTCTCTTGTTTGATATACCCAAGTTTTTCATCTCGCCTGCTTGCACTGAAATATTTATACCGGATGCGTTCAATTTCTCTCCGCTTTTCCTTGATAGGATCTGTTTCAAACAGGAGCTGCTGCGCTTCTTTATTCACCCCAATGAGAGTGTTAGCAGCGAGTAACTTCGTCTCTAAGTTGGGAAGTGGACGGATGCCGTAGTTCTCATTCTGGTTACCGTTTGACTCCTGCTCAATAACCAATGAGATGAAAAAACGGAGTTTGGCGATAGTCACAGCGATGGGTTGGATATCAACACCGTAGAGACAGTTTTGAATCAGATAAAGTTTTCTGCCATAGTTATTGTACTGGTTTGCTTCTGAAAAGACTTCCTCAATTACGGCGAGCGAGGCTTCACGGCTTTGCACATCAGGAATGTTCTCCGCCTGTGCAATCTGTCGCTGTTTCCAGTGACCATTTTCTGGATCCAGTTTTTTGAGGATTAAGACCAGTTTATTGAGAATTCCCATCGGGAAAGCACCTGAGCCCACAGCAGGATCAAGGATTTCGAGTGCATCTATTGCTTCGATCATCGGTTCAATCTCGTCTTTATGGATGAGGTGATCATCCGACTGGTTCACTTCACCGAGTTTATCATAGGCGAGGAGATCTTCTCGGAGCCTCGTTTCCAACCATTCCGGCTCACCATCATAAGGTTTAACCTTCTGAAGGAAATAGGCAATAAGTGCTTCGTCCACCATGTAATCGACAATCTGACGTGGGGTATAGTAGGAACCGGTGGTCTTGCGCGCGGCGGTTTCCGATTCAGGATTATACACGCCGAGGAGGTTTTCAAACACCTGCCCGAGCAGTTCCGGATCTAATGCTACTTCCTGATCAACCGGTGTGTTTTCTTCAATCGTAAACTTATAGCGCGAGAAAATCTCGAAAATGCCGTTATCTTTTTCAAAAAAGAGTTTTGTGGGGACGTGCAGTTTCCGTCTATGATTTTCCCAGTCTGTGAAGCAATCAACCCGTACACCACCAGCACGTTGCCCCTCAAATGAATCAAGAGAATCAAACAAACCCCCATTGACAAACGGTACTTGCTTAAGATGTTCTAAAAACGCATCTCCATTTTGAAGCAGATCCGCATATCGATATTTATTTGCGTCCCGAGTATCCTCACGATTGCGTCGGCTGAAGACACGCTTATCTATCGGGGTATTGAGGGTTGCAAAGAATAAATTTTGCAGGATGGCTTGGTAATAATCGGAAGTTTCGGGTTCAAAGTTTTCCAAGTACACTTGCACTTCTTTTTCGTCAAAGATATCCGATGGTATGAGGTTTTTCTCTTTGAAAAACCAGACAAAGAGTAAACGCGTTACCATCCGGATGACCTGCGCCTTATTTTCATTATCTGGGAATTTACATATCTCCGTTGCCCATTCATACCATGCCTCAAGTTCACGATAGAAACGTTTATTGAGTGCTTCTGTATTGAGAATACTTTCCCACGCGTCGTGGAGAGTATCAAAATTGTTAACGGCTTCATTTTCAATGAGTTGGTGCAGGTTAAGTTCAGATAGAATGTCAATATGTGCGCGCTTCGGAGAATTTAGGTTGATGTCCTTGATGAGGGTTACCTTCTCCAGTACCTGCTTTGATGAATCTCGTTTATGCGGACGACGATTGATAATAGCGAGCGTTAGAAAAGCCCCATACTGAAACATGAGCATGATTGGTTGTGGAATACTCTTGCTGATGAAACGGGTAACATTGGCAAGTTGTGTACGGGTGTAGGTATCTCCCGCGAGTTGCATTGCGATGAACATATAGGAACGCCTTAGCGCGTTGTCTATGGTTCCACTCTCAAAGAGCAATTGCTGTCCTACTGCCTGCTTGTTAATCTCATCGTCCCTCACTTGCAATATCTGGTAAAAGGATTGCCAGTCGTCAACGCGGAGTTTGTCGGATGGATTAGCGGTTGCAATGAGACGATCAAACCTAACACTGTCTATGTCGTCGTTTCCAACCATTTTGCTGCAGTAGCCGAGAGTACTGAGAAGTGTGGTAGTGGCTTCTCTTAGCGGTTGGTTATTAAAGCTCTTTAGGGCATTCTCAATGTTTTTCTTGATTGTTATTTCTGGATTCATATAAGTCCTACCTTTTCACTTTAAGAATGGACCACGAGCCATGTAACGAGTTCAAACTCAGTTTTTTCCGTAATCTGACTATCAGCAGTCGGCAGTAGGGCATCAGCACTTGCGTCAAGTTGATCATTGACCTTCCGATTGTATTCTTTGCGAATTGAATTTAGAGCGGTATCAAGTAGCATCTCATAGATCGTCATGTCGTTGCCATTGTCGGTTTCCTCATTGAACCAATGGCAGAGTTCCTGATTTGGGTTTACCTTTCCGACACAAAGCGCGCTGAGACGTTCTAAGATTCGCTTTGGATTGGTGAACCCAATAGATACCTCACCTTCATCACTTATATGGAGAAGATAGTAGGGATGAATCGGATTAAGTTTATCGCCTTCATTATCGTTTCCTGTCTCACCAATTTTCCTTAAACAGAAGATAACTCCGGGTTTGATATTCACGGGAACTTCGGCGTGTGTGAGCCGAGCAGTAACGGCATATAAGCCGAGAGGTGCATCCCTGAGTTCGGCTTCATTTTCGCGCAGATAATTGAGCAGCTGCGCTCGGAAATCGTCAAGTGTGAATTGGTTGAGATTTAACTGCTCTTCAATATCTTCAAAGCCAAGAATTTCAGTTTGCATGCGGCGGAGTTGTTCGTCGCGGTGTGTCCATACCTGTTCCAAACTATCATCTGTGTTTTCCAATGAGAGTAGGTCATCGTCACCTGTGGCGGTAAGATTGACAAGTGCCATTCGTGCCTCAACGCGAGGTTTCAGGTTTATGTATTCATCAAGTTCAGGGGTGGGCCAAAAATTGACAAGATGGACTTTTTCGTTTCGGCTGCCGATGCGGTCAATCCGTCCGAAACGTTGGATAATACGGACAGGGTTCCAGTGGATATCGTAATTAATGAGATAATCACAATCTTGTAGGTTTTGTCCCTCCGAGATACAATCAGTAGCAATGAGCAAATCAATTTCTGGAAGTTCCTCCTCCCCTTCGCTTTCACTGTCTTCCCTCTCTTTGGAGATCGGCGAGAAATTGGTCAGAATTTCGTCAAAGTCATTCCTAACGAGGTTGTTTCTGCTTGCGCTGCCCGTAACGACAGCACTCTCAATATTTAGCGTCTCGGTGGCCCATGCGTGTAGATTATCGTAGAGATAGTTAGCAGTATCGGCAAAGGCAGTGAAGACGACGATTTTACGATTCTCTTTTCCGTCCTTGTTTGTTGTCGGATTCTGCACCTTCTCCGAAATGAGTTGCTTGAGTTGTTCCAATTTCGCATCCCGATCGGCTGTGATGTTATTAGCGTTTTTATGAATTTTTTCCAGTTGCGTTTTATCGTTCCGCAGATCTGTCAGCCATGCATCAAGATCAAGATGTTCAAATGGATAGAACTGGTTTTTTCCTGCCTCTATGCCAGACTGTAGTTCCTGATCTTCACCATCACTATATTCTTCTTCCGCTTCAGCCAACGGATCGAAACCGATTTCTTTTTTGGTTTCCCCCTTTAAAAAGTCTTCGATGTTGGATTCAAGTTCGGTAATTTCTTTAACGGTGCGTTCCAGTGTAGTTGCGAAGGAGTGAACACTGCTCTCAAGCCGTTTGAGGAAGTTCACCTTCATCATACCGATAAGGTTGAACTCGCGTTGGCGGAGCAGTCCTTCAACATAACGATGTAAGCAATCAGGACGAATATAATTTGATGGAATAAAGCGTGCAAGTTTGTAACCATCGATTTGCGTGCTAATCGTTTGGTAGGTGGGAAAGTTTTCTTGAAGGTCAATTTCAGCGAGGATCGACTGCGGATCGTCTCGGCCCGGGAACCCACCGATTTGATCAATTGTATCACGATAGAAGTTTTCAATATGCGTTCGTGAACGGGCGATCGTAAGCCTGTCTAATAGCGTAAAAAAGTCAGCATTCAGACTTTCCGAAAGACTATCCTGACGATTGGATGGATTGGGGAGTCCCTCAGTTTCATCTGTCCATTTTTCAAACCTGCCTTGTGCGGTATTGAGCGTTCCTCCGATACTTGGAATACCTGTTTGCTGAAAAGCATCGTCTCTGTCCTCTGTAATGAGACGGATTTGATTTTCAAGATCGGTGAGGCGATTGTTCACCGGCGTAGCAGAGAGCATGAGGACTTGCGTTTTACAACCACTCTGGACAATGTCTTCCAATAGTCTGTTATAGCGGCTTTTACGGAGAAGGTTTCCATCTTCACCGTATTTGTTGGCAGGCCGATTTCGGAAGTTGTGAGATTCATCAATAACAACGAGGTCGAAAGCGTCCCAATCAAAATTTGATGGACCTCGATCTGTTAGGTCTGTGTGTGCCCGGACATTGTAACGAAAACTATCTTTTTTAAAAGGATTATGTTTGTTACGATAATGTGTCGGATAAAGCGTCCAGTTCTTTTCCAATTTTTTAGGACATAGTACCAGCACATTAGCGTTTCGCAATTCAAGGTATTTGATAATGGCAAGTGCTTCGTAGGTTTTACCCAACCCGACGCTATCAGCGATAATACAACCGTTGTATGTCTTTAGTTTCTGTATGCATGCCTGAACGCCGTGCTTCTGAAAAGCGAAAAGTTTCTGCCAGATTTCTGTTTCCTGAAATTTGGGGTTTTCTTGCGCAAATTCCGCGTCCGTTGCGTCTTTCAAAAAGTCTTCAAAGAGATGATAGAGAGTTTTGTAGTAGATAAATTCGGGGTCTTTGTCTTGGTAGGCATTTGCCAGATTCTGTAAAACCTCGTCGGTGACATCTACTACTTGATCTGATTCCCAAAGGTTATCAAACCACATTTTCAGGTCTGCACAATCGCTTTTGCTATCGACTTCAAGGTTAAGTTCAATGTTACTCGCCTTTTCACTTAATCCCAAGCCGCGCACGGTAAAATTTGAGCTGCCAATAATTGCATCTTCTCTGTCGCCATTCTCAACATAATACATCTTGCCGTGCAGAAAATTTGTTTTGCGTACCGATTTGATTTTAACCTTCTTCTCAATCCAATTAGCACATGCCTTGGCAATCTCATTTTGGGAAAGTTCATTACGCAGTCCTAATCCTTCCTCAGTGAGCCGAAACGCTTTGCTCTCTGTTTTTGAGGGATCCATTCCACCGACAACATCCGGTTCGCCAAAGAGAAAACGCAGATTATCAATGTCCATAAGCGAATCCCTGAGCGCATTGAAGGCATTGATTGTAAAATAGGCGGAGACGAAAGAAAGGGACGCACCGTCTTGGATTTTATCCTTCAGGAAATTGGCGACGGTGCCGTACATATTGTTATCGCGGATGCGGGAGGTTTTTGACATAGCGTGTTCTTCCGTAAACGAAACATTAAATACTCACGACAAGGTGCGGTGTCAGGTGGTATTTCGCGTAACATCGACTCGTCTATACTGTGTTAGTTTCAGGGTGGGTGGAATTTGGTTTCTGTTTCTCCTTAAGGCGAAGAAACTGTACACCTTGTTTCTTAAGTTCTTCTTGCCTACGCATTACATCAACACAGTACCTATGAATGTCGCCGTTGAATCGCGCATTAACTTGTCGCTTTGCTTCGCGAACTTCTTCCAGAATATCGTTCATGTTTCAATCTCCAGTCTCGTTACCGTTCCAATTGAAATCAATTCCTTCAGCTTATCTGCATTATAAAACATTGTGCCGTAATATTCAAGTGAAATTGATCAAAATTCGCAAGCATAAAAATCCAAAACCTGCTATACTAATTACAACTAAAAAATTTAAGAATGGGTAAAAAAAATGACAAAATGGACAGTCTGTTTAGCAACACTTTTCTGTTTGGGAGTTGCTATTCATAGCAGTAGCGCAAAAGAATTGACATTAAATGATATTTTTCCAACCGATCGAGTGATAGATGTTCAAATCACCGTGTCGCAGCAGGATTGGGACACGATCCGGTATCAAGGACGCGATTTTATGACAGCACTCGGTGCGTCTCGGCAATTTAAGCCGATGGAGCGTCCGTATACCTATGTTGAGGCGAGTGTGAGCATTGACGGTGTCGTCTTCCCAAAAGTAGGGTTGCGTAAAAAAGGGTTCATCGGTTCACTAAGCCACACCCGTCCGTCCCTCAAAATCAAACTCAATCACGTTGACAAAAAAGGCGGAATTGAAGGACTGACGAACCTGACACTTAATAACAACAAACAAGACACAAGTCTAATGAGCCAATTTATGGGGTACGCGCTGTTTAATGCAATTGGGTCGCCCGCGCCACGCTGTGCCTATGCGAAAGTGACAGTGAACGGCGAAAGCCTCGGTATCTACTCGCACGTAGAGACCGTCCGTAAACCGTTGTTGAAACGCGCCTTCGGTAACAGTAATGGTCCGCTCTATGAAGGAACGGTCGTGGACTTTTACGAAGGGTGGGAAAATAGTTTTGAACATAAACGGGGTGATGATACACGCGGCAGAGCACATATAAACGCATTGATCGACCTCCTGGCGGACCCGAAAGCAACAGAGGCTGATATTGGTGAACTGATAGATTTGGAGTCGTTTTACAAATTCTGGGCAGCTGAAGGGGTGGTCGGATTCTGGGACGGTTATTCCGGCAATAAAAATAACTTCTTTGTCTATTTGAACCCTGAAGATAGCAAATTTCACTTCACCCCATGGGGTATGGATTCCATCTTTACAAAGATGAGCAAGCTTGAGTTCATGAACGACAGGCGCGCACCGATCTCGGTCAAGACACAGGGCTTGATCGCATATAAGTTGTATCAACTCGAGTCAGGTCGGAAACGGTATGCCGAAGCACTCACCAAGATTTTAGACAATCATTGGAATGCTCCAGAATTGTTAGCCACGTTAGACAAAGCCGCTGTAATGGTTGAACCGCATTTAGTGCCTGCTCAACGCGTCATTGAAGAAGATTGGGGCGGAGGTAGAGGTGCAAGGAGAAATTTCAATAAGCCGACCTTTACAAGCGAATTGGAAAAAGTCCGTGAATTTATACGCAACCGTAAAAGCGATATACAGGTGGAAATCGCTAATGGAATGCCGGTATGGCGCAGGCGACCCGATCCACCCTTTGTCATCTCAGCAGATGGCGACTTCATGAAAAGTTTTCTGAAATCAATGGAAAATACCTTAGCAGGTGCCGCACGTGCGGGAGACCTTGAAGCCATCAAACAGCACATTGCGGACGGTGCCGACATTAACGCCTTGCATTTTGAGATGCCTCCCTTGACATGGGCGGCAATGATGGGACAAACACAAGCCGTTGAGTTGCTGCTCCAACATGGCGCGGATGTCAACGGTAGGAATAGAGACGATAACACCGCTTTACATCTCGCCGTATTTCTGGGGCACGCTGAAACTGCCGAACTCCTCCTAAAAAGCGGATCCGATGTCAACGTAAAGAACAATGATGGTGCAACATCCGTGGATATGTTAGGCGTACCATGGGAAATGACAAGGCTTCTGACGAAACCCATGGGCATAGAGTTGGAACGGGAAAAGGTTGAAGCGGGAAAAGCCAAAATTCGGGAACTATTTGGTGTTGATGACGCGTTCAAAGGTGCAGACACATCCTCACCGCAGTTTTTATCCGCCGCCTTCACTGGTGATGTCTCAGTGATGAAACAGGCGTTAGCAGGTGGAGCAGATCCCAATACGAAGGACCCTCAATCTGGTAGCACATTGTTGGCGATTGCCGCGTTGATGGGACACACGGAAGTTGTGGATCTTCTCCTTGAACACGGGGCGGACGTTAACGCGAAAAGTCGGGACGGTGGAACGGCACTGCACGCGGCGGCGTTCCTTGGGCGTGCTGAGATAGTGAAACTCCTTCTTGATAAAGGCGCGGATACCACGCTTCGAAACAATATAGGTAGCATAGCGATAGATGGCGCGAAACTGGACTGGCTGATAACCAACGGTATACTCGGTATGTTGAAAATTGAGGCGGACGAGGCAGAAGTGAAAGCCGGCAGGGCCGAGGTTATAAAACTGCTTGAAGGACAGAATAAGTAGAGGCATCGCGATTGAAATATCGCTCTGGCAAGGGAGAAAACTGATGCTTAACTCGCAAACGAACTCTGACGCTATTCAAAAGAGCGCAGCACATGGAAAACCTATCACACCGGAAGAGTTTCTTGAAAACGATTTTGAGGGTTATGAATATGTAAAAGGAGAATTAGTCCCGATGGCACCGCCGTCAATGGAACATGGTGAAATCAGTATCAGAGTTATTCGCTACTTAGATTTGCATGTTCATACACATCAACTGGGACATCTGTATACTGCTGAAACAACGTTTCAACTGGAAGATCGATTCGTGAAGCCGGATGTTGCGTTCGTTTCAACCGCCCGTTTGCCAGAAAACAGGCGTAAGGGTTCGCCTATACCCCCGGATCTCGCGATTGAGATAGTCTCGCCGATGGACAAACAGTATGATGTCACTGAAAAGGCATTAGCGTACCTAAAGGCAGGGACACGTCTCGTTTGGGTTATTGAGCCGGTTGCAAAGACAGTCATGGTCTATCGTTCTGAAACAGATTTCACGCTGCTTACTCGTGAAGATACATTGACTGGTGAGGATGTCGTTGAAGGGTTTACGTGTCCGATCGCACAACTGTTTGAATAGAAAATGTCATGTCGTATACGGATAGAAAGAAGCAAAACCGTAGCCTGCAACAACGGCGTGGAGTTTTGCAATGTAATACAAGGAATGGATTTAGTCTATTCCCAGACTAAATCCGGTGTTTCTTCAGATTTAAGGAGTGCACGGTAAAGTCTTAATTCCCGTCGTTCTCCCGCAAGGAAAAATTTAAAAATGGCAAAACCGATTAACTACAGTGACATCTTAGAAACCGGCGATAGTGGCATTTATGACCTTAAAACACACGCCGCCGGTCCTGAAGGCAGTCTGCCGCTCACGGCAGAAATGCTCCTTAACCGACCCAGTGGAGACGTATTTGGCTTGACTCACAACGCTGCCATGGGCTGGGCACCTACGGAACTCAGGCGAGAGGAATTCCTGATCCTTAGCACGCAAGGAGGTATCCGTGCCCCCGATGGTAGTCCAATCGCGCTTGGGTACCACACCGGGCATTGGGAAGTCGGACTCCTGATGCAGGCAGTCGCACACGAACTTAAGGAACTCGCTGCGATCCCGTTTGCAGGCTACTGTTCCGACCCGTGTGATGGGCGGACACAAGGCAC
Organism: Candidatus Poribacteria bacterium; assembly: GCA_965232545.1. GTDB lineage: Bacteria > Poribacteria > WGA-4E > WGA-4E > WGA-3G > WGA-3G. Next base: position 1,944,246 of record OZ246979.1, on the reverse strand, counting down.
CGTCGGTATGATGGATAGTCTCGCCTATCGCAACGATGCCGCACAGATTTTTCGTCGCCTTATCCGTTCCTTACCGACGCGGAAAGGTGTCGTTGGGGTCGCTACCTGCGATAAAGGCTTACCCGCGATGATGATGGCACTCGCCTCAATGCGGGAATTACCAGCTGTCCTCGTTCCGGGTGGTGTGACGTTGCCACCTACCACTGGCGAAGATGCAGGGAAAATCCAGACGATCGGTGTTCGTTTCGCACACGGTGAGATTAGCCTGCAAGATGCAGCGGACATGGGGTGCCGTGCCTGTGCGACCGCTGGGGGCGGTTGTCAATTCTTGGGAACCGCAGCGACATCGCAGGTTATCGGCGAAGCGTTAGGGATGAGTCTGACGCATACAGCATTAGCACCCTCCGGACAGAATATCTGGTCGGACATGGGACTCCGTTCCGCACGCGCTGTTGTAAATTTAACCGCGAAAGGGTTGACGATGAACGATATCGTTACACCAGAGGCGATTCAGAACGCCATGGTAGTCCACGCGGCATTTGGTGGATCTACGAATCTTCTGTTGCATATTCCCGCGATTGCGCATGCCGCCGGTCTTCGACGTCCAACGGTAGACGATTGGACAGAAATCAATCAACGTGTCCCGCGCCTGGTCGATGTCCTGCCAAATGGACCTGTCGGACATACCACAGTGAGAGTTTTCCTCGCCGGTGGAGTGCCTGAGGTGATGCTCCACTTACGTGAATTAGGGTGCCTCAACGAAGACGTACTAACGGCAACAGGCGAAACTCTCGGTAGTAACCTTGATTGGTGGGCAAATTCTGAACGACGCGCGCGCGTCCGTCAAACGCTGGAGGACAAAGATAATGTTGATCCCAACGAAGTGATTCTGAGTCCGAATGCCGCGAAGGTAGCAGGATTGACAAGCACAGTGACGTTCCCACGCGGCAACCTCGCCCCAGAAGGATCTGTCATTAAAAGTACCGCTATCGACCCAAGCGTCGTTGATGCCGATGGTGTGTATCGGATGACGGGACCGGCACGTGTCTTTGTCCGAGAGTCCGAGGCGATACAGACGCTCAAAGGTCAGGGGGAAAGGAGTATCCAGCCCGGCGACATCATAGTGTTGTGCTGTCGCGGTCCACAAGGCACAGGAATGGAGGAGGTTTATCAGCTGACCGCCGCGTTGAAGCATCTTTCCTTCGGTAAAAATATCGCCTTGATTACGGATGCCCGGTTCTCTGGTGTATCGACGGGTGCCTGTATCGGGCATGTCGGACCGGAAGCTCTTGCAGATGGTCCGATCGGGAGGGTACTTGATGGTGACATAGTTCAGATCGAGATTGATACTCGGCAACTGGAAGGACGCATCGATCTGGTCGGACACGGTAGTGAACACTTCGGGGTTGAAGCAGGTGAACAGGTTTTGGCAGCACGCGCACCGCGTCCAGATCTCTCTTCAGACGAAGCTTTGCCTGATGATACGCGGCTTTGGGCAGCGTTGCAAGCTGTCGGCGGCGGCACATGGGGCGGTTGTGTCTACGATGTAGATGCTATTCTCAATGCCTTGAAATAGATGCACATTCCAGCGGAACTTGCAGGTTTTCAAAACTTGCTATGAATAATTTAAAATACTGGGCTCCGCCTTTTCTATACATGGCACTCATTTTTGTCGTCTCGTCTTTGGAGCAACCACCGCTCCCGATGCCAGAATTTGAGTGGCTGACGATTGATAAACTCTACCATTTTATCGAATACGCCATTCTCGGTGCGTTAGTAGCACAAGCACTTGTGAAGGCGAGACCCTCGGTAGTGCCATCGCGACTGGTGTGGCATGTAGCGGCGGTGTTCTCTATCCTCTACGGCGCGAGCGATGAATGGCACCAGACCTTTGTTCCCGGCAGGTTCGCCACCCTTGCAGATTGGGTCGCAGATGCACTGGGAGCAATTGCTGGTGTGTTAGGTGTTTATCTCTATTACAGAAAAAAGTAATGAGCAAGCAGCAATCAGGTCGTGTGGGTACGGAACATCCAAACCGAAACCCGCTTCAACGAAACGCAAGGAACAATTAAAAATATGCATCCACTTGTTAACTTGAAAGTGCCAGACGGATCTGTCGCTGTTCATTGGTTTGAACAGAGCAGTTTTGCCTTGAAGGATTCTGATGGTACTATTGTCCAAATCGACCCTTATTTTCCACGTGAACGTCCGGCGGATCGTTTTATCCACACTGAATCACCGCTTGACGAATCAGCACTTCCGACCGATTTCGTCCTCTTGACCCACGCACATGGTGATCATACCTGTCCAGAATCCGTACGTCGAATCTGGGAAACATCTGATGCGACGCTGTTTGTTGGACCCGAGGAGAGCGCACACCAAGTAGCGACGGAGACAGATGTTGCATCACGGAATATATCAGAGATCAATGCTGGAGAATCAGTGACATTAAACGGTCTCACTGTGCATGCTGTCTATGCCAAACCGCCTGAAGGCGACGCATCCGCTGACATAGCACCCCCCGATGTTACGCATTTGGGATACGTAATTGTTAGCAACGGGGTAACGCTCTATTTCAGCGGCGATCCAATCAATAATTTCGCAGAACACGACGCACTGATTTCAGCAGTATCGGCATACAAACCCGACATCGGTTTCCTGACAAACCATCCGACCGAGGGCGAATTTCCGTTCTACAATGGATGCGTCAAAATGGCGACACGGATCGGACTAAAGCATGCTGTCCCGGCGCATCGCGCTTGTTTCGTCACCCGCGATTACGATCCAAACGAATGGGCAGCACAGTTCTCAGCAGGCGGACCCGAACCGCTTATTATTCAGAGAAATTCACACATTATTTATCCATAGAAAGGAGAAGTCGTCAGTTAGCAGTTGTCAGGCACACGGATAAGAGCAGTATTTTATAGTGAAACCGACAATTAAGTGTACACTGGAGAGTTGGCGAGGTTAGGAAACTTCGCCAGCGGAGAGAGTATGTTTGTGTCTCCATCATCTACCAAAGTGTTTATTTATTTTTCGGATTCACCATAAACGATAACCTCTTAACTGAAAACCGACAACTAATAACCGATAACTGATAAAAAATGTCCCTTCAAGATCAGAAAACGCCGCTTGTCGGTATCGTCATGGGAAGTGATTCCGACTTGGAAAAAATGGCAGAAGCCGCAAAGGTTTTAGAGGAATTCGACGTTCCATTCGAGATAACGATCTCCTCTGCGCACCGTTCACCGGAACGAACGCTCGCGTGGACGGAAAAGATTAAAGCAGACGGTGGAAAAGTAATCATCGCCGGTGCTGGACGCGCAGCGCATCTCGCTGGGGTCATCGCGGCGCATACGACCCTACCGGTCATTGGTGTCCCAATTGACGGCGGACCCCTCAACGGCGTTGACGCACTGTATGCGACAGTTCAGATGCCTCCGGGCATTCCCGTCGGAACGATGGCGATCGGATCGGGCGGTGCCCGAAACGCTGGACTCTTCGCTGTCCAAATTTTGGCGACCGAATCCGCCGAATTAGAAGAAAAACTGTTAGCCTACAAAAGAAAATTGAGTGAGGGTGTCGCGGAGAAAGCGGCGCGTCTTCAAGAGGTAGGCTACCAGAATTATTAACGATCTTCCGTCAAATCCCCATGCTTTAGCTTGTGGGATGTAGACGGCGTATGGGTTTATCATTGAAAAAAGGTTTGATATTGCCGGAAAAATGTAGTATAATAAGAGTATCAAGTTGGCAGACATGTTTAGCGTAACCGCCCCTTCCCAGTAACGGGTGGGGACCCCGGTTGCGTGTCTGCCTCCCACTCAACAGTGGATAACTGCCTGATACCTGATTCCTATGAAGACAGAAAAATACGAGTTTTATCACCAGTCGAATATTATACAGATTGGCAATCTGATAGACGATCTGCATAGCGTGCATGTCCACCTCTTATTGTTGCAGAGACGCTATTATCGGATTTATGGTAAGTATGTCTCCCTCTCTCGTATTCTGACACATATAACGAAGTTGAAACGAACAAGCAAACCGCATTGGAATCAACTCCCGTCGCAAATGATCCAAGACGTTGCGATCCGCATTGATTTAGGTTATCAAGCTTTTTTTGATAACATAGAAGATAGGAAGTTAGGCAAAACGAACCGCAAAGTCGGCAAACCGAAAATCAAGCCGAATCATAAGTATAAGTCAATCACCTTCACACAAGCAGGTTTCAAAATAGAAGGCAATCGCTTGAGAATCAATTGTCTGAAAAAGTCCTTCACGTTTTGGAAACACCGTGACTGGACCGGCACGCTAAAGAAAATAACACTCAAACGCGATAATGTAGGCGACTACTATTTGTATCTTATCTGTGAGGATTGCGAACCTTCGGAGAAACTCCCATTGACCGGTAGTGAGGCAGGGGCAGACTTCGGAAGTAAAACATTCCTGACACTTTCAGACGGCATAAAGATAGCGTCGCCAGAGTTCTATAAGCAAAGTCTCAACGCAATCCGTTCGGCAAACAAGGCACTCTCTCGTAAGCAATATCTTTCGAGTGGCTGGTTTGGTGCGAAACGTCATCTCGCCCGTGTTCATAAGGATATAGCCAATCGTAGACGGGATTGGTTCTTCAAGCTGGCACTCCGACTTGTGCGTAAATACGATAAGATTGCCATAGAAACGCTGAACCTCGAGGGTATGAAACGCCTCTGGGGACGCAAAATCTCTGACCTTGCCTTCGGTGAGTTCGTCTTGATACTTCAGTGGACGTGTGCCAAATACGGCAAAACATTCTTGAAAGCAGGTCGCTGGGCCCCTACGACAAAGCCCTGTTCGGAGTGTGGACACCTCAACGAAAACCTAACGCTTTCAGATAGACAGTGGACATGTTCTGACTGTGGTTCACACCACGACAGAGACGTAAACGCTGCGATAAACATTTTGCAGGCTGGGGTACCCTGGACCTAAACCAGATAAAGCCGATCTGATTCGGAATAAGAGCCTGCGGGTGGAGCGACAGTAAGACGGTGGACTCTCTGAGAAAACCGCAGTTGCTATGAAACCGAAGCCCCAACCTTTAGGTTGTGGGTGGTATCACAAGTAGTCCGCAATGAAATGGAGGACGAATAGATGGAACGCACCCAACAGTTCAAACGCCTTTCATTACTCTGCAAGGTAAATTTAAAAAACGATACGGAACTGTTTGATATGATGGAGAAGCAGCTATACGCCGCTGTGATTTCGGATGCGCTTGATGCAGTCGGTTATCGCGAACAGGCACTGCGACATACCATCCGTCCCCTTCACCCAGAGACAGTTGTAGTCGGTCGTGCGATGCCTGTGCAGTGTGTGGATGTCTACGAGATTCCAGATGAGCCATATCAGCAGGAGATCGCAGCGGTGGACAGCCTCAAACAGGACGATGTGTTCGTCTGCTCTACGAACGAGAGTACCCGTAACTGTATTTGGGGAGAACTCCTTTCAACGGCGGCGCGAGCGCGCGGCGCGAGAGGTGCCATCGTTGAGGGGTTTGTCCGAGATGCTCGCCAGATCTTAGCAATGGGGTTTCCCGTGTTTACAACAGGGTTGTCGCCTGTTGACTCCAGTGGACGCGGCGATGTAGTCGCGTATAACGTTCCCATTGAATGTGGCGGTGTTACGGTGAATCCTGGCGATATTGTATTCGGTGATGCTGATGGGGTTGTTGTTATCCCACAAGCGGCGGAAATAGACGTGCTTGAAGCTGCGTTTGCAAAGGTCGCGGGTGAAGACCGAACTCGTGATGAACTCCGTGCTGGCGCGACGCTGCGGGAAGTTTATGACAAATACGGGATTCTCTGATAAATAGATTGGACTGAGGCACTCGGACCTCATCCAAGAAAGAAAATTGAAAATAACAAGCTTGAACTCTTTAGAGAAAGCACTAAGCCCAACCAACGGGCCGGGCTGGGTATACGGAGAGGGACGTTCTTCGCAAAAACTCGCCTGAACGAACCGCAAGGAATATTAAAAATATGATTTATGAATTGCGTACATATCAGGTCGTACCGGGGAAAATGAAAAACCTGAACGACCGGTTTGCGAACATCACCGTTCCGCTATTCGAGAAGCACGGAATGAAGGTTATCGGGTTTTGGGAAACGGCTATTGGAGAGGCAACCACGACAGAACTTATCTATATGCTTGCGTTTGAAGATCTGGGACACTATCAGCGGGCGTGGGATGCCTTTATTGCTGACCCCGCGTGGCAAGAGGCGAAACGCCTAACGGAAGTGGGTGGTCCGTTGGTAAACGTCGCGAGTTCCAAGATCATTGAACCAACAGATTATTCACCACTGCAATAGCCATCAACGATCAGGTCGGATTTTTTCAAAAAATCCTTTCAGCGGTCAGTGAATTGGCCACCAGCAGTCAGGTGTTTTTGATAGGGTGTTTCCCCTCGTTTAAGTTAACTCTCTTGCTAATTGCTGACGGTTGACTGCTAATTTGCTGACTGCCATTTCAGCGTAGTATAGCAAGCTTTCCTATCTGTTCGATTCGGTTTCCATCTTCTGTGTAGGCGATGACGCGATACAGATACACACCATTGGCACATCGCATCCCTATCTCATCTCTCCCATCCCAACGGGTCTCATTGGCACCACGATTCGCGCTGGCATCGACAAGCGTACGGAGAAGTCTGCCATTGACACTGTAAATTTTGATTGTAACGGTATCCGGTGCTTGCGCGAGGTGGTAGGTGAAAAAGGTCTTTCCATCAACTGTCGGATTCGGAACATTGAAAACCTCACTGAGTGTAACTTCCTCATTTAAAGTGAAAGTCGTAACAAGTTCTGCCGTGTTTTCACTGGTATCCGCAACAGTGATATGGAGTTGATACTCGTCATTAGGAAGATCTGGAGCATAAGTGATAGCCGCATTTGTGGGAGCCGCAGGATCGAAGGTTTCAGTGTAATCGGTCGTGTCCAACGATTCGGGTGTCTCATACACGCTGCCGAGATTGAGACGAAAAGCAGTTTCATCAAGTGCGTTATCATCGGTAAGGATAATCTTAAAGCGAGGTTGTTCTGTAAGAACTGTACCGTCTATCAAAGGTTCATCAAGGGGTTCGCGCGTTGAACCTGTACCGAACGCAGTAACTCGGATGTCAATAGTAGGTGGCGTGAGATCTGGAGCTTCAGTGACAAAAAACCTATAAACGACAAGCCCCTCGTCGCCGCCGATGGCGTTCCCATTGAAATCCTGTGCCGTGATATTGAAGATGTACTCGCCGGGAAAAAGGATCGGTTGGTAATCAATCGGCACCGTTTGAAAACCACCCTGCGTCCGGAGTTCATAGTCAGTGATCAGTTCAAGAGGACCGCTGTCCTTTTGTCTGGCGATTGTGAGGAAATCTGTATCAATACCGTTTGTATCCTGTAACACAATAGAGATATTCGGGCGTGGCGGGATCACGCTACCCGTCTGAGGTTGGAGACCGTCCACCCATATACTGAAGGCAGGCGGCTCGGTGTCGGTACTCCGCATAAGCGCAAACTGTGTGAGTTCGCTAACCTCTGCCGTTATAGTCCCAACCCGGGCACTGCTAAATTTTACCTTATCGCCGAAATTAAAGTTCTCGGAGCTTGCGGTGACAATAATATCCAATCCAAGATGACTGAGGTAAAGAGGTTCATTTATCTTACCTCGGACTTTGACTCCGTTTGGATGATGGATAGCTTCTGCAGAGGCATCGCGGAGTTCGTAACGAACAGGATCGGTGAAAAAGATAAACCAATCGCCAATCTCAAATTCTCCGTTGGGTCCAGGTCGGCTGTTTACTGTGGCGTTACCATTGCCGAGATTGGCATTCCACGTACGGGTGAGAGTAACATCACCTCCGGGATCATAGTCGGTTTCAAAAGCGAGAATATCAGCAAATTCAAAGGTGTAGTTGACTCCCAGCGGCGTGCTTTCTTTCCTCGGAATCCGTATTTCCAAGCCGAACCCTTCCTCCCTGAACGGATTATCCAATTGTCCAGGCTTATCAAGTTTCTGGATGAGTGCTTCTCCCTTGCGTTTGAGAAATACTTCGTATTCATCGGAATCTAAAAACAGGAGTATCCAAGTGCCAGCAGGAGTGAGATTCGGGTTGATGCTGATAGCGGAAGCGTCCAATTCCTGTTCGCTTGCATTTTCCATCTGCGTCGGGGTGACATAGTTTTCGAGCAGAAAGTCGCCTTCAGAGGTGTAATGAATCTCTGAGGGCAGACGTCGCCACGCCGAAGGATCTGCTTGCCATGCGTAGACTGCCAACTGATCGGCGAGTTCCGCTAAAGCTGTTTTAAATGCTGGGGTGTCGGGTTGGAGTAATGTCTCCTCACGCACAGTATCTTCTAAGGCACTCTCGTCAAAGCGGAGTTTAAGCTCGGCAGGCTTTTTGAGTGCGGTTACACCTGTACGAAAAGTAGGTTCATAATATTGTGAAACCTCTGCGCCTTGCCGAATGAGTCCGCGTCGGAGGGCTGCGACGCGAGGAATGGGGGCAAACTGAAGGTCCGGTTGGGATGGGTCAGTAGGCAACTGCGAAGAAACAGAGAGCGGTATACCTGCCTTATTCTGTGGTTCAGCGTCGATCGAGTTTGCAGGAAAATGGATGTCAAACACCCTATCCAAACTGAACGCTGTCAACGCCTCCTGCGGTTTATAGTTAAACTCATTGACAATAAATGAAACATGCTGTTTGTTATCAAACTGGCGTGATTCTTGGATTTTTCCGATGATTTTGTCCTCGATTTCTGGATCATCTGGGTCCGCGAGGACATAAATTTTGTGTACGCCTGTTGTGAGCGGTTTGTCAAGATCCAATATTGCGGTGACCTTTTGCAACGTGTGTATGCCATCCGTCCAGTCGGTGGGTTTAATGATCACGCGTCCTATAATGTCGGCATCTTCGTCGATGATGCTGTCTCCCTCCTTGTCCGGATTGCCTTCAGCAAATACCACCTCAATATCAAATCGAACCGGACGCCCACCAATGTTAACGATTTCTCCGATGAGTTGGTAGCCGTTCTTTTCTTCATCAAACGTATATTGGATAGGTGCCCTGTCGGCTTCGTCTGTACCGATTGCAATATTGGGTCCCTCAGGCACTTTGACAATGTTGCGTTCCGTTTTTGAGGGGACAGCGAGTTCGTGTCCCGTGCTATCAGTAATGAGAAGTCGATAGCGTACCTGCCGTCCGCCCTGTGGTAATGGAATCGCTTCTTCGAGTTCATACCATTGTCCGCCGAGTGGCACATCGCCGAGAGGTGCCTGTGCAGGGATCATGGAGATTGTTTGGTCTTTGAAGGTAGCCGTATCATCCCATAATACCTTTATACTTCGTACACCGGCTGGTCCCTTATCGTCAACAACAAGCACACTGATACTGAGTGTATCTGTGACTTTAATATCAATAGTTTCTCGGATGTCATGTACGACGGGGGTGTCAACCCAAAACCGAGTGCCTCCGATAGCAGCGCGGGTCTCATCATAAGCAAATATCCGGGCAACACCACCACCCGGTAGCGCGCTATTTGGCACATCAAGACGAATCGTACCATATTCCCCCTTCCAAACTCTACCACCGGTACGCTGCACGAGGTCGTTACTAATATTATCGTCATAATGATTTGCGAAGGTTGCGAAAGCGGAGAGCGACTCCGTACTAAAATCGGTTGCGATCCTAAAATTCTCACCCTCTGTAACCCCAATCCGAGACACCCTATCAAAAACACCTTCAGTTGTTCCTACCTCGTTTGCTTTGATAACAATCTCGTGCGCTTTGTTGAGCGCGATGCGCTCTAACTCGACCCTTATGTTGAGCTCGGGACGAGCAAGGTGAGATGCCGGGTCTCCGAAGAGTGTATATTGCTCCGTCCCGGGGATCCACTGCGTATTCCGAATACGACTGACAAAACTAATTTTAGCATCGGCAACAATATGCCCGATTGTTGACGGAGGTCCACCGTCACCGTTAATAACAAGTTTAGGTTCGCGACCCACGCCGAAAAGGGATTCAAAAAGGTCTTTGTCGAATTCGGCATTTGCTGTGCCGTAGGTTAATCGTGTCGCCGAGAGTGCGGCAATCGCACCGTATTTTCCCAACAGAAATTGCTCGCTAAGGCAGAAGTTCCCAACTTGTTGTGGTTTGTCAAACTGCCCATTAAGACAGGTCGTTGTAATGACGAAGGGGAGGTATCGGTTCCGCAAACTGACAACATCCTCACTATGAAAAATAGCCTCATCTGCCCAAGTCTGTATTCCACCATGTCCTGTATATTCGATAGCGAGCGCGCCTCTATTGATAGCAGCACGAATTTGAGAGCGTGTGCGTTCGGGACTTCTAATTTTTCGCAGATAGATTTGGCGAGTGTCATACCCGACCGGTATAATCTCTTGTATCAATTCATCACGCGATGCTTCAAAGACGCCATCGGATGGGTTGTCTGTGTGGTCATCTGCTACCTGAATCAATGTCCCTTGCCACAGTCCCGTTTTAAGATTTTTCTCATAGTTGATGATTTTTTCAACCATAGTCGCGAGTTCTTCAGGGGTCTGAACAGAGAGTCTCCCAATAAGCATGTCCGGGAGCGCATCTTCACCGCTGATGTTAACGAAACGCTGGTCCATAGCGGTTTCCCCACTTGCGGGTGCCCATCCATGGTACGTAGGCACAAAGATCGGATAGAGATTATAGGTGCCACGGAAATTGGGATCCTCGCGGTAAAGCGCGACAGTAGTGTTTTTGTAATCATAATGGGCATCTCCAACGAGGAGGACATAGGTAGGAGCAGGCTGTTGCCAACTGTTATAAGCGTATCGGAGGAACCGCCGGATCGCAAACGGGTTAAACAGACCATCGCTGAATTCATTGTAGATGTCGCCGATATCAACAATCATGGTCGTCAAACCCTGTGAACGCCGAAATTCGACAAGCGGTTGAATGTTTTCAGTGAAATCCGGATGCGTTATGACAACATAGTCTGCTTGGTTGGAAGGATTCCGCAACGGTGTTGGCGGTGTTGGCACAAGTGCGTTGATGCTTCGGTAGGAGGAACGAGAAATGACGAAATAGCGTGTATGTTGGTTGACGCTATCCTCAAAGAGAATTTGATGGCTCGCACCAATACGCGAGACTTTACCACCAGTGAGTCTACTGGTAATGCCGTTCTCATTAATTTCATATACATCAATTGTATCGTGAAAGATGTTTCGGACGTTGTATTGGACTTTGCCACGGTTGCGAGGTTCAGTATTGGTATTGAACTCAAGACGGTTCGCCTGTGCCTGAAAACTTCGCCAATAATCAAATTCATACCAGTCGAGATAGAAGTCGTAGGAACCGGCGGGCGTTTTGTTAGTATCCAATGACTCAATACGCATGAAATTCACTTGGTTATTATGGACACGGGCATGTGGAATACTGCGGATCGCTATCTGAGAACCTTGGCGTTTCCACTCCACAAGCCGACCGAGTTGAAGTCCGTTGAAAGAAATTCGTGCCTTGTGAAGGGCATTCCCTCTACGGGAAGCCCCCTGAAATTTGAGACGTAAGGTCGCCAAGCGGTCAATCGCGAGCCGTGGGACAGCCAAAGGTACCTCTATCGGGAGATCCTTTCGACTTGTGTCAATGTTCCCACCGCGGAAGGCTACCCAGAAATAGTGATCGGCAAGTTCAGACTTAATCTCAGTACCAGCCAAGACATCATGATGCACATTCTTTTCAAATCGAGCGCGTGATAAAAAAGCGGTTGGTGCTACCAAGTTTGGGGTCCGTGGCGTTGCGTCTCGTTCCTCAACACGCGACCCTTCAACACCAACATTGGGTTCTCCTTGTAAAGTAAAGCGAAGCCAGTAGACGTTTTCGTCGGTAAATTTGTTGTCAGCCAAGGCACGCCCATAAAAAACCAGCTGTTCACCTGGATCAAGTGTGTCGTTTCCGTTTTCATCAAAAACATAGATACCCTGTTTTTTCCCACTACTTTCCAAGCGAATGGTATCAAGGTCAATATCCTCTGGTTCGATGTCAGCCGCGGCTTTAATATTATTATACGTAATACGGTAGAGGTCGGTTCTGGTAACGCGGATTTTAAATCGGTGTGTGTTGGAAACTGTTAAGGTCGGGGCACCATAAGCGTGATTTCCGTAAGAGGTTCGCCGCTGGCTGCGCCACGGTTTTGCTTGCTCATAGTTTCGCAATGTTCCTTGGAATAGACCCTCAAAAGCCGGAGAGTTTCTTGAAAAAGTAGACGGAGCCGCAGAAACAGTTCCATCCGTTGTTGGAATGGGCGGAAAAGTAACTCGGAACGTCACAGATTTGAAAATTTTCAACTGCTTTGTTGTCGAATTGTATTGTATCGGATTGATTTGCAGACTCGCAATCCGCTGTTCCCGCACAAAACCTACTGGTATAGCCTCTACAAGCTGTCTCGGATAAAAGCCTTTATGGCTATCGGCTTTCAGCAATCGGCTTTCAGAAAGAGAGCCTATTTGCTGACTGCTATGTAGAGTGGGGAAAATTGGATCGTCTGGTGTAATGCGAATATTTTCAATGTTTCTTATCTCTGGACGTGCCTGAATGACAGTGACAATTGGTGTTCCTACGATTGGGATACCGATGCGTTGTGTGTAGATAGGTAGACGCGGTTTGCCCACGTCAAGCGTCCAATCTGCACCCGCAAAATAGATTTCGGTGTATTGGCTATCGGCTGTCGGGGCGGTTTTTTCTTCCGAAAAAATCTCTTGGCTATCGGTAAAGAGTGTATCGTTTAAGGGAACTCTCTTTGCTGACTGCCGACTGCCGACTGCCGACTGCCATTCTTGCTGACTGCTATTCCTGACTTCGACTTCAGGGAGTGTGAAGCGAGCTGTGAGTGTGTCTGATGTGATCGCGAGAATCTGTAGAGGGTTTTTGCTTACGGGGTGCCCTGATGATGCTGTTTGTGCTACGGAAACCAATATTGGAACAGTGTAGAATGTAAAAAATAGGGCTAAAAAAAATTGAATCTTTCTCATCTTTTTAATTTACCTTGCGGGTAAGTGTCATGATCTATAAAACCCCTACGCTTCGTTTCGGGCTTATTTCTTTGTTTGTTTTTTTTTATGAAATCTTCTGTTTTTTTTACATGGCATTTGCCAGTCGCGCTGCACAACTGAGTGCCCCCACCAAGCTCATTTCGTTAGCGATGCCTTTGCCGGCTATGTCAAACGCCGTACCGTGGTCCACGCTCGTCCGGACTATCGGTAAACCTAAAGTGACATTCACAAGTTCACCAAATCCAAGAAGTTTTATCGGAATATTGCCCTGATCGTGATACATAACGATGACGGCATGCCATTCGCCTTGGCTTGCCTTGACAAAAAGTGTGTCCGCAGGAAGTGGACCGTCAATCTTACTGAAGCGTGTTTGTGCCTGCGCGATGGCTGGGCGGATAAAGTATTCTTCCTCTTTTCCGAATACGCCAGCTTCACCCGCATGAGGGTTTAAGCCCGCAACAGCAAGCCTCGGTTCGGAGATACCGCAATGGATTAGTGTTTGTCGAGTAATACGGATCACCTCAACAATTCTTTCGACAGAGAGGCGTTTCGGTACATCAGCTAATGCGATGTGATTTGTCACGAAAGAAACTGCTGGAATGACTTTCGGTTCTCGGAAGCCCTCAGTAAAGAGGTCTTTTTGTTGAGAACTAATTGCTGACGGCTGATTGCTATCCAATGCCTCGGGAGCACAGAGCATCATTACTACATGCGGAGTGCTCGTAAAGGCGGCAAGCATTTCCGTGTGGTCCGGATAGGAAATCCCTGCACGATGTATAGCGGCTTTGCAGATCGGGGCTGTTGTAATGGCATCCAGTTCACCCCGCATCGTAAGATGTGTCCCTGTTTCAATCGCTTTCACAGCGACTTTACCGGCGCGGGCATCTATAGTACCGACAGAAATATCCTGAGGAGCTATTGAAGATACATCAAGTACATCAATTGTCCCGTGTCTTGCAATCGCTTGCATCGGTGTTTTGATTATATTAAGGTTTAGCGGTGGTGTGTTGGAAGTTATAAAGCGGGAACACGCGTCCTCAAGAATAGCAGAACTACCGATAACAATCGGTTGACACAGCGAATATATGCTTTTATGGGTGAGTGCCTTGACAACGATTTCGGGACCGATGCCAGCCGCATCCCCCATTGTGAGTCCAATCTTCGGTCTATTCATAGAATAGTTATCAGTTAAGGGTTATCAGTCGTCGGTTCGGTTTTTCTCCGAAAAACCTTTCAGTTATCGGTTACAAGAGGGTTTTGTTAAACGAAAACCTCTTACCGATAACCGACAACCGACAACTGACGACTCCTATAATTGGCGATAGAGCGTTGTGGCACGGGCACGCGAGACGTTTCCGGAGGGTAATTCCAGTACCTCGTATTCAGGCTCGGGAGTCTCCTCATTACCTATAACCATCAACTCGCTCGGATTAGATTTGTTTAAGGCACGAGTTGATGGTTCTGGATGAGGTAAGCGGATAACATCACCAACAGCGAGCATTTTCCCAGCTTTCGCGACGTGTCCGTTGACACTGATCGCACCTCTACTACAAAGAGTGTTGGCTATCGTTCGTCGTTTCACGAGACGACTGATCTGCAGAAATTTATCTAATCGCATTTTTTTCAGAGTTATCAGTTACAAGAGGGTGTTTTTGTTTGGGTGTTTCCCTTGTTAAACTAAAACCTCTTAACCGACATTCTTACACTGGTGGTTGGGAAGCGACCGGCACTTCTACAGGGACTTCAGGCTCCACGATTGGATCTGTGAGTGCCTGTTCCAGCACCTGTATCATATCGTTGACTTTGTGAAAACGGATACCTTCCCGAATTTCGGTCGGGATGTCAGCCTCATCTTTCTCGTTGTCTTCAGGAATAATGATGTCGAAAATACCGTTCCGATACGCAGCGAGTGCCTTTTCTTTTAATCCGCCAATCGGCAAAACTCGCCCGCGGAGCGTAATTTCCCCAGTCATAGCAATATCTTTGCGAACAGACTTCCCTGTTAGTGCCGAGAGAATCGCCGTGGCGAGGGTAATCCCAGCGGAGGGACCATCCTTCGGTACGGCACCCTCCGGAATGTGAATGTGGATATCTTGTTGTTCAAACCGATTGTCGGAGAGTCCGAAAGATTCCGCGCGAGAGCGGATATAGGCGACAGCAGTCTGGACAGACTCACGCATCACTTCTTGAAGTTGGCCTGTCATATTCAGTTTGCCTTCACCCTGCATTGTTGTTGCCTCAACAGAAACAATATCCCCGCCGATTTGGGTCCATACCATGCCTGTAGCAACACCGACTTCATCGCGTTCTTCGGCTTTCGTGCGTGTCCACTTCGCGGGTCCGAGATAGTCACTCAAATTCGCAGGTGTCACTTCAACTTTGAGATCTGGTGTTTCTTCAGTGACAATTTCTCTCGCGACCTTTCGCATGACGGTAGTGATTGTGCGCTCAAGATTTCGAACACCGGCCTCACGCGTGTACTTGTGAATCATCTCAAAGATGGCTTCATCTGTGAAGGTGACATTGTCAGCTGACAGTCCATGGCGTTCAAGTTGCTTGGGGATAAGTCCATTCGGTGTAAAAGTAGTTATGTTATGCTTCTCAAAATCTGTATAACCTGGCAACTCAATGATTTCCATCCGGTCCTGGAGCGCAGGAGGTATAGTAACCCGAGTGTTGGCAGTCGTGATAAACATGACATCGGAAAGGTCGAATGCGACATCCATGTAATGATCTCGGAAAGTGGAATTCTGTTCTGGATCAAGCACTTCAAGGAGAGCAGACGCAGGATCACCTCGGAAATCAGAACTGAGTTTATCAATCTCATCAAGCAAGAACAGTGGATTTTTCGACTTGACGTCGCGGAGTCCTTGAATGATACGTCCAGGGATTGCGCCGATATAGGTGCGCCTGTGTCCACGAATTTCTGCTTCGTCTCGAACACCACCGAGGGACATTCTGACAAACTTCCTACCTGTCGCGCGAGCAATCGATTTACCGAGTGAGGTTTTTCCAACGCCTGGAGGACCAACAAGGCAGATAATAGGACCTTTGAGGTGTTTGACGAGTTGTAAAACGGCAAGGTATTCCAACACGTTTTCTTTCGGTTTCTCTAAACCGTAGTGATCCTCGTCAAGTATCCGCTGTGCTTCGGGGAGTTCAAGTCGATGCTCAGTTTCCTCTTTCCACGGCAGCGCGAGTATCCAATCAACATAGGTGCGGATAACACCTGATTCAGCAGATTGCGGGGGTATCTGCGCAAGCCGATCGAGTTCTTTGAGTGCCTTCTCTTCGGCTTCTTCAGACATTCCAGCGTTTTTTACTTGTTCTCGAAGCTCGTCGACTTCGGCGATGTCATCTCTGCCCAATTCCTTCTGGATCACCTTCATCTGCTCCTGAAGGTAGAATTCGCGATGCGTCTTCTGGACGGATTCGCGAACTTGATTATGAATGTCATCACGAAGCTCATTCCGTTCCAGTGCTTGATTCAAAAACTGGATGATGAGTTGTAACCGCTTAATAGGGTTAAGTTCGTCGATGACAGCCTGGCGTTCCGATGGATTGAGATTGAGAATTCCGGCGATAGTGTCTGCGAGATGCCCAGGTTCTTCTTGTTCCTTAATAGCGCGTTTGATTTCATCAGAGGTCAAACCTTGTTGAGATTGTGAACCCTTCCCCTGTTCCTGTTGCCGTGTCTTTGCGTACTCACTGAAAAGTTTTCTCGCTTCCTTCATGAGAGACTCGGAAGTGCTCGCTAAGCCTATCTCCTCGTGGACAATTTGCACGTCCGCACTCAAAAAGTCATCAGTTTCTGTAAAGCGAAGGACTATTGCGCGATGTTCTGCTGCAATAGCGATACGGATGGTGCCGTCGCCGGGTTCATAAGATTCTATGATATTTGCGACAGCACCGACGACATGGAGATGTTCCGGAGTTACCTCCTCTCCCTCTTCCAACTCCACTTGTTGGTAGAGAAGGAGTATACGCCTATTGGAGCGGAGCGCAGCATGGGTCGCTTGGACTCCCATTTGGCGAGCGACGTTTAAAAGAGATTTCGTCCTCGGAAAAATCAAAATCGCATCGAAATCCGGGGGCAAATAGATAACGGGTAAACTTACCGTTTCGTGTTCTTTCGTTGCTGTCGAATTCATAATCTTTCATCCTCGTGCTGGGTGTTAAATTCCAGCATTTTTTAGATTTCAGCGGAACGGTATCAGCAATCAGTTTTTAAAAATCCTTTCGATTATTAGAAAAAAACAAAAACACTATCGCGGTTTCCGTCTTCTAACTGACGACTGACTGCTATTTCCTGACTTTCTATTTTGGAATGAAATGCTAATTGTTTGCCAAATTGGCAAATGGCTTGCACGCCGAACTGTACCTAAGCCGTTTTAAGTGCTTCGGATTTCCTGTAAACGAGTTGTGGGGATTCATTCTTACGCACGGAGTCTTCGGTAACATGGCACGCTTCAACATCGTCAAGTGAAGGAAGGCGATAAAGCGTATCAAGCATAATTCTTTCAAAAACAGCCCTTAACCCACGGGCACCGGTTTCACGTTCAATCACCTCATCTGCCATGGCGATTAACGCCTCATCAGTCACATGAAATTGCACGTCCTCATAAGCCAAAAGATGCTGATATTGTTTCACCAGAGCGTTCTTAGGTTCAGTGAGAATGCGAACGAGAGCCGGGGCATCCAATTCGTGAAGCGTTGTGACAACCGGAAGTCGCCCTATCAGTTCTGGTATAAAACCATATCTAATAAGATCTTTCGGTGTTGCCTGTGCCAGAATTTCATGAATTTTTGTTTCGCTTTTGGGTTGGAGAGGCGAACCGAAGCCAATACTTTGCTTTCCAAGCCTATCTTTAATCGCCTTTTCTAATCCGATAAAGGTCCCACCACAAATGAACAACACTTTTTTCGTGTTCACCTCAATCATTTCTTGATGTGGATGCTTTCTGCCGCCGCGCGGGGGGACATTCGCCGTTGTTCCTTCAAGAATCTTAAGCAATGCCTGTTGGACCCCTTCACCGGAAACATCACGGGTGATTGATGGGTTTTCAGATTTTCGTGTAATTTTATCAATTTCATCAATATAAATAATACCTGTTTCGGCACGTGCAACATCACCATCTGCGGCTTGAACCAACTTCAAAATAATATTTTCGACATCTTCTCCCACATACCCGGCTTCAGTCAACGTTGTTGCATCGGTAATAGCGAACGGCACGTCTAACACTTTGGCAAGGGTTTCCGCAAGGAGCGTTTTCCCCGTGCCTGTTGGACCGATAAGTAAAATGTTGCTCTTATCTAATTCAACTTCATCAGTCGTGTTTCCATGATGTAAACGTTTGTAATGTGTGTAAACGGCAACAGATAACGTCTTTTTGGCATCTACCTGACCAACTACATACTCATCAAGTTTTGCTTTAATTTCTTCAGGTGAAGGCGGTGCTTCAAATGCGTTCTGTTGATTTTCTGTTTGTGGGTGTGTTGTACTCTCAAATTCGGTTTCTGTCTGTTCGTGGACACCACTCCCGCGGGTCCGTGAAGATCTACGCTGGGAACCACCAGTCTCTTCCTTGTCGTTCGAACCACCACTTTTAAAGTCCTCTATAGAAAAATCGAGGCTACCATCCGGTTCACGAGTGAGAATGTCATTACAAACAACAATACACTCAGCAAGACACTTCTCACAGATATGCGCGTCAAGTCCGTTAAAAAGTCTTTCGACTTGGGTGGTATCGCGTCTACAAAATGCGCAGGTGGCACTATCTACAGTGGACGCTGACAACCGGACAATACATTCAACACAAATGTTTGCTTCTCTGCCTTGAAGGAGTCGGCGGACTTGCGTGCTGTCCCGTTGACAAAATGAACAGAACAAGTCACGATGGATGGATTCGGACATAGAAGTTCTCTCCTTTTTTTATGGCTATCGGCTGTCGGGGCGGTTTTTCTTGCGAAAAAACCTTTCAGCGATCGGCAAAGAAAAGAGGCGTTCTGTAACGCTTGCGTCTTTGCTGATTGCCGACTGTCGAAAGCCGATAGCCATTCTTGCTGATTGCCGACTGCCGACGGCTAACTGCTAATTTGCTGTATTGCTCGTTGAGAGACAACCTGATCAACGAGACCGTATTCAAGTGCCTCATTGGCAGTCATGTAAAAATCCCTGTCGGAATCGGCAGCAATCTTCTCAATATCTTGACCCGTATGTTCTGCTAAAATCGTATAAAGTCGATCACGTTCCTGCAGAATCTCTTTGGCATGGATGCTGATATCAGAGGCTTGACCACCAATACCACTCGCCATCGGTTGGTGAATGAGTGCTTTCGCATGCGGTAGCGCGTAACGCTTGCCGGGTGCTCCCGCGGCAAGAAGAATAGCACCCATACTATAAGCCCTGCCTAAACACCATGTTTGCACATCTGCTTTGATATACTGCATCGTGTCATAGATTGCCAAACCGGCGGAAACAGAACCACCAGGGGTGTTAATGTAGAGCACTATGTCAGCATCCGGGTCCTTCCCCTCAAGGAAAAGCATCTGTGCTGTTACAATGTTCGCGATGACATCATCATCAATCGGGGTGCCGATCATGATAATCCGATCTTCGAGTAGACGAGAATAGATATCGTATGAGCGTTCGCCTCGGCTGGTTTGTTCAACAACGATAGGTACAAGGTTCATATTTTTTAATAGCCATCAGCCGTCAGGGCGGATGTTTTTCAAAAATCCTTTCAGCAGTCAGTAGAAGAGGTTTTCGTAAGAATACCCCTTCTGGCTAATGGCTGATTGCCGATTGCTGACTGCTATTCTTCAGGTAATTATAAGCGATTGCTTGGCGGATGCACGGTTAATCAGGAACTGATAAATTTTCTCGTGTTGTAACTGTCCTCGAAAGTCCTCTAATCGATTGCTTGACTTTAGCAGAGACGCATATTTTTGAGCATCTCGGTTTTGTTGTTCGGCAGCGCGCCGAATCTCGTATTCCAACTCATCATCGGATACGGAAATGCTTTCCTTCTCAGCAATAGTCTCGAAAATCCATGACTGTTTTGTTTGTTGAATAACATCCTGACGTAGTTTATCCGGCAGAGTATCCATGTCAATCCCGGCATCTGCAGGATTTCTATGCTCATTTGCAAGTTGCTGTTTGACGTTCTGAAGCGTCTGTTGGACATATTGATCGATTAAGGGCTCTGGGATGGTAATCTCGGTTTTTTCGATGAGTTGTTCCAGCAATTCTGCTTTCTGCTTATCAACGTGTAGACTCGTCTCTTCCTCAACAAGATTGTTCCATATCAATCCATAAAGTTGGGAGTAGTTCTCGTACCCGAGGTCTTTGGCAAACTCGTCATCTAACAGGGGAAGATGTTTTTGGGTGATGGCGTGCAGTGTTATTTCATATTCAGCGGATTTGCCTGCAAGTTCAGCAACGCTATGGTCTTCTGGAAATTCAATATCCACGTTATTTCTATCCCCAATCTCCATTCCAAGCAATGCCTGCTCGAGTTTTTCGTGTATACTCCCAACACCGAGTTCTATATCAACGTCTTGCCGAGATTCGGCATCAATTCGGTTACCCTCAAGTAAGCATTCCCAATCTATCCGAACACAGTCCTTCTCTTGGACCGGACGTTCAACATCGAGCGGTTCATAGGTCGCAGATTGGGCTTGCAACCGCGTAATATAGGTGTCAACATCTTCACGGGGCACGTTAACAGGGTTTTTATCGGTTTCGAGCGCATCGTAACTCGGAAGGCTGATATTCGGTCGAATGTCTACTGTCGCTGAGAACGTGAAAGACTCGTTTTCTTTGACTTGCAATTCATCCAGTGGCGGTGTGAAAGTGGGCTGTGTAAGTGGGTTGAGCCGTTCGTTATAGATCGCGTCTTCGTAGGCAGGAGCGACAAGATACCGGACAGCTTCGCTATTGACATATTCAGGAAATCGTGATTTGAGGATTGCTACGGGGACACGACCCTTCCGGAAACCCGGAATAGAAACTTGGGAACGTAACGACTCACAAGTTTCCACCAATGCTGCATTGACATCTTCAGAAGGAATCTCTATGTCCAAACGGACTCTTGTGGTGTCTAACCTTTCAATTTCAACTTTCAAGTTTTCTGTCCTCACCCCAGGCGTTCAAAGCCCGAATACTTTAAATCAGAACTCACTCTTATGTGTCGTTTTCCAGGATGTCACGTAAAACACTTTTGCAATCTGAGGAAACCTACGAACCTCACGCCAGGTACCAACTTTTTGAAAGTTATCTAACCCTACCATTATCGCCACCCTCAAATACGATGATGGGCGGGGAGGGACTTGAACCCTCACGAGGCGTAACCCCAATAGATCCTAAGTCTATCCTGTCTACCAAATTCCAGCACCCGCCCGAATCCGCTTTATGACACTAAGGATGCGCCGTGAAGGAATCGAACCTTCAACCGCCTGATTAAGAGTCAGATGCTCTGCCAATTGAGCTAACGGCGCGCCTGTTGAGTTTTCTGCGACCATAGACGCGTTTTGTTAAGTGCCACTCGCTAATTGTGTAGGTGTACTTTTAAAACGTACACCCAGCATCCAAGGAATATTCGCGTCCGGAGGGATTCGAACCCCCAACTTATAGTTCCGAAGACTATTGCTCTATCCATTGAACTACGGACGCATATTAAAGGTGGATGATGGGATTTGAACCCACGCCCACTTGATCCACAGTCAAGTGCTCTACCCCTGAGCTACATCCACCATGCTTCGATTGGGAGTTAGGTATCCTCGCAACCTTCAGGTTGCGTGGAGTACCTTATACTCCCAACTCTGTTCTGCATCGAGCTGTTTGAAAAGCACGCCTAGCAGGAGTCGAACCTGCAACCTACGGATTAGAAGTCCGTTGCTCTATCCAATTGAGCTATAGGCGCTCGCGCTACAAATTTTATCCTAAATCGGGGCGAGAGGATTCGAACCTCCGACCTTCTGCTCCCAAAGCAGACGCGCTAGCCGGGCTGCGCTACGCCCCGAAATTCCCTATAATGCAAACTTGCCAACAACAAAAATGCTGTCAGCAACTATGAGTGCAATATCTACTTAAAATCACACCGGTATTCCTTCCCGATGTTGTTTAAATTATACACCATTCTCTCGCGTTTGTCAAATTATAATGAAAAATCTTGCCTTTTTCGGCAACCCATCTCGCCTTGATATATTCCCCTGCTGAAGCACGGAGTTTTGGTGCCTAAATTAGATGAGTATGTAGCATTTCTGCTTTACCCGTCCGAAAATTAGAGTGGACCCTATAAATCGTTATATCACCCAAAATGACCGCTTAAAATATTTTTTTCATGAAACTTGTATAAACCTATTTACGATAATTATGTCAAACACTCCCAATAAACACTTTTTTCATATTTGACAACAGACACACAAAAAAGTTCAGGAGGAAACATGCGTTTGATTGAAGGGATATCCATTGGAATCTCCGCAATTCGCTCAAATAAGATGCGTTCGTCGCTGACAATGCTCGGCATTATCATTGGTATCGCAGCCGTGCTGGCAATGATAGCGATCGGTGATGGTGCTAAACAAATTGTGATACAGGATGCACAGAAAATGGGGGGCGCAACCCGAATCACACTCTACCAAACCTCCTACAAACGGGAAAATAACAGGTGGGTCCGTATCCGTAGCAATGAATACATGGAATATGAAGATGTATTGGCGATTGAGGCAGAATGTCCATCTGTGAGCTCAGTCACGTCGAGACTTGCAGATTGGCGCGGCGTTCTGTTTCAGGGACCCAACGGCACTGAAACGCGTGCCGGCTACAACGGCGTAGACGCTAACTATACAACCGCAATGGATTGGGACATTAAAGAAGGACGCTTCATCACAGACGAAGATGTTCAAAACGCAACAAAAATCTGTGTCCTCGGAGACGAACTCGCAACCGAGTTATTTGGTAATACATCCCCTTTAGGTCAAGAGGTCAAAATCGCAAGAAGGGTGAGTTACCGAGATCAATGGGGAAGGAGAACGAGAAGGCGGTCCACTGAACGTCTCACGGTTGTTGGCACGCTCGTTCCGCGAGGGACAAGTTTCCAGTTTGGATGGAGTTACGACAACCTCGCCTTTATCCCTGTATCAACTGTCCAAGAGCGTTTGACAGGTGACGATGAAGTAGGAAATATTATGGTTTTCGCGAATACTGTTGACGCTGTCCCAAAAGCCATTGAAGAGGTGAGAACAGTCATCAGAAGGCGGCATAATAACCAAGACGAATTCGTCAGAATTCGGGAGATGCGTGCAGGCATGGAACAGTTACAGAAAATCAGTAAGATGATTAAAATCGCTCTCGGTAGCATCGCAGGTTTCTCGCTGCTTGTGGGTGGTATTGGGATTATGAACATGATGTTAGTTGCTGTCACTGAACGAACCCGAGAGATCGGACTCAGGAAAGCACTCGGTGCCAAACCGTTAGATATCTTGGCACAATTCCTCATAGAGGCAGTGATAATGTGCGGTGTAGCCGGGGCAATCGGTATCGGTTTGGGCATCTTTGCCGGAGAAGGGATGGCAATGGTCGCTGTTAAAATTGCTAAAATTGTTCCCGAATGGCCCTCAGTTGTTTCTATGCAGTGGGTCATAATTTCGGTGTCATTCTCCGCCGCGATTGGCATCTTCTTTGGTATGTATCCCGCACTCAAAGCTTCCGGTCTTCCGCCAGTCGTAGCACTCCGTAAGGAATAAAACGGACATCACCTAACCAATATCTATTTCTGTAGGCGCGTCTCCCAAGCGCGCCTTTTCTTTTTTTAATCAACCTACGTTTATCAGGTTTCCGGCTTCGGTGCGGTTAATAAACAATAAACCTATTTCGCTTAACTGCGTCTAATAAAGTAGTTGATTTGATAAAATAAAGTATCCGGATTTGGAAATTGTCTTGTAAAAAAATTGCTGCGAAAAAAATCGAACTTTATTCCCCTTTTCTTTGTCTAACGTATTAAGGATAGGAATACTTTATAATTTTGGAGGGTAAAATGCGCATAATTGAAGGGGTATCTGTTGGTATTTCCGCAATTCGTAGCAATAAACTGCGCTCTTTATTGACGATGCTCGGCATTATTATCGGGGTTGCCTCGGTGCTTGCAATGATAGCCATCGGCGATGGAGCGAAGATGATTGTCCTGCAAGACGCGCAGAAACTCGGTGGCGTGAACCAATTCACGATGTACCGAAGTAGCCATAAGCGAGTAAACAATCGTTGGGTGCCGAATCGGAGCAACGAGTATTTCGAGTATGAAGATGTGTTGGCGATTGAAGCGGAGTGTCCATCTGTAGAGTTAGTCGTGCCGCGGATCCCGGAGTGGCGGGGTGTGCTTGTACAAGCCGCTGGCGGCGCAGAACACCGGACAGGTTATAACGGCGTAAATGCATCATTTTCGGAAGCAATGGATTGGAATATACAGCAGGGACGCTTTATTACAAACGAAGATATTGATAATGAAGCGAAAGTTTGTGTACTTGGTTCTGAAGTAACCGCCGCCCTATTCGGGAATGCATCTCCTGTAGGGAAAGAGATTAAAATCGGCAAAGGTCCTGGAGGTCGTTTCGATCGGTATGGTAGGAAGGACCAAAAACGAATAACCGAACGTTTCGTTGTTATCGGTACAATGGAAACCCGAGGACGCAGCCTGAGATTTGGCTGGAACTTGGATGATATGATGTTCATTCCACTGACCACAGCGCAAGAGCGTTTCACGGGTAACGATAGGATTGTGATGCTTTCCGTTCACGCGAATACCGTTGAAGAGGTCC
The DNA here is from genome assembly GCA_965232545.1 of Candidatus Poribacteria bacterium. Taxonomy (GTDB): domain Bacteria; phylum Poribacteria; class WGA-4E; order WGA-4E; family WGA-3G; genus WGA-3G. The sequence continues at coordinate 1,919,370 of OZ246979.1, read as the reverse complement.
CACAGGCAATTGAAGAGGTGAAAACTGTTCTCCGAAAGACACATCACGGTCAAGACGATTTCTTCTCAATCTGGGATATGCGGGAAGGCATGGCACAACTCGATAAAATCAGCAAAGTCATAAAAATCGCATTGGGGAGTATCGCAGGGTTTTCGCTGCTTGTGGGTGGTATTGGGATTATGAATATGATGCTCGTCGCTGTCACCGAGCGCACCCGCGAGATCGGCTTACGAAAAGCGATCGGTGCGAAACGTATGGATATTCTGGTGCAATTTTTAATAGAAGCCGTGGCAATGTGTAGTGTCGGCGGTGCCCTGGGTGTTGTATTGGGTTTGTTCGCTGGCGAAGGGATGGCAATGCTCGCCGTCAATATCGTCAAGATCGTTCCCGAATGGCCCTCGGTTATCTCCACTGAGTGGATATTAATTTCAGTGTCATTTTCAGCAGTAATCGGTATATCTTTTGGGCTATACCCAGCGATCAAAGCCTCTGCGCTTTCACCAATTGAAGCACTTAGGGCTGATTAGGGGGCAATTCACATGAATTTAATGGAATGTGTTATTTTAGGCATTTCCAGTCTGCGCCGGAATCCACTTCGCTCAGCACTGACGATTTTAGGGATTATCGTCGGCGTAGGTTCTGTTGTCAGTATGGTATCCGTCGGCGATGGGTCGAGTGCCATGGTTTTACGTGAGATTGAACGGACGGGTGGCACAAAAATGATCGAAATCTATAAAGACGACTGGGACAAACAGTCTGGAACCTTGAGCCGCGCCGCTGGCTCGGCTGTGCGTGGGAAAAGCCGATGGCAAAGAAACCGAGCCGAGGATTTGGAAACCGAAGATGCATTTGCTATTCTTGAGAGAGCCAGAGGAATCGTCAATGTCGTCGCCGAAGATGATATGCCCGGTTGGACCGTAAATTATAAAGGGCGTACAAAAGAATCCCGTATCGTAGCTTCAACTGCCGGATACGATCGTTCGCACAACTGGTACCCGTCAAGCGGTAGGTTTTTTTCAGTGGAAGAAGTTGAAGCGGCAAGTAGTGTCGCTGTTATCGGTTCCAAGGTCGCCGAAGAGGTATTTCTCGACGAAGATCCCATTGGCAAAGAGATTAAAGCCTCGCGTCAATCATCCCGATGGAGAGGGAGAAGCGGACTTTATGAGGTACGCCTGAAGGTCATCGGGGTCATGGAAGAAAAAGGTGATGCAATGGACACCTCTGGTTGGGATGATCGGTTCGTTATCCCGATAACAACGCTTCAACAACGTTTTAAAGGCAGGGACGATGTTGAACGCCTCCGCGTAGAAGCAGTCGACGTGGATACGATTCCGATCGCTATAGCCGATGCCAAGCGAATCTTGGGAAGACAACATAACAACACAGGTGAAGAATATAACTATTGGACAGCTACAGAGGAATTGGCAACTGCCAGAAAAGTAGGTTTAGTGATGAAAGCTCTGATGGGCGGTATCGCCAGCATCGCGCTTATGGTAGCGGGTATCGGCGTAATGAACATCATGCTGGTCTCTGTAACCGACAGGACGAAGGAAATCGGGCTCCGTAAAGCACTTGGCGCAACACGTAACGATATTCTGGCACAGTTTCTGGTTGAAGCATCCGTGCTGACCCTTGGCGGTGGTATTATCGGCGCAATTGCGGGTGTATTCATGGGGCAGGGAACAGCCGCTCTTATTTCCAGGTTCGTCTGGGAAGGAAGCAATTGGCCCTCAGTGATTTCATTCGGAACCATGATTATCGCATTACTCGTTTCTGTCGCTATCGGTGTTTTCTTCGGGCTTTATCCGGCTAACAAAGCGGCCAAACTAACACCCGTTGAAGCACTCCGGTCCGATTAGTCAGAAGAATGGCTGTCAGCCTTCGGCTGTCAGCACAGACTCTCCCACGCCTACTGATACAAAGCTTTTGAAGCGCGTGGGAGAGTCTGAGAAAGAGAACCTTGTGGCAAACACAGAGGTTTTGCAGTCCAAAACCAACGAGGGTTTCCGAGAACCAGTATGTCACAAGTACCTGATAGCCGACGGTTAATGGCTGACGGCTATTCTACAGGAGGGATTACCCTTGAAGAAAGTAATTATTGCTGCCGCCGTTGTTTTAGTTCTCGTCGTTGCCATCGGTTGGGTCGTACTGGGCCGCGGGAAAAACGGGGCAGATCCAACGCAGGACCAGAAAATTGAGGTCGTTGAACGTGGTGATTTCCAAATGCGTATCAGTGCAACCGGCAACTTGGAACCGCTTATTGACGTAGAGATAAAATCCAATGTTGAAGGCGAAATCGTTAGACTCCACGTTAAAAACGGCGACAGGGTTGAAAAAGACCAAATATTGCTGGAACTCGATCCGGAACTCTATGAAGAGGGGAAAAAACAGGCGGAGGCAGATGTAGCAGCTGCCCAAGCACAAGTTAGGCAAGCAGAACTAAACATAGAACTCAAAAATGAACGGCTTGACAGCCAACTCACACAGTCTGACGCGGATTTGAAAATCGCTGAAGCAAACTTTGAGACCACTAAAGCCACAACTATTACACAAATCAGCCAAGCGGAAACAGATGTCCTGACCACCAAGAACTCGCTTGCTCAGGATAGAATTGCCTTGGATCAAGCCAACATCGCGCTTGCACAAGCAAAAATTACGTTATCTGAAAATGAAGCATCGCTCAGATCTGCAAAGGTTTCCTTGGATAACGCCGAATCAGAACTTGATCGGAACACGAAGCTCTTTGAAAAAGGGTTGGTTTCCCAAAAAGCATTGGAAGATACCCAGGCGCAGCACGCTAATGCAGAAGTACAACACGAAAATGCCACAACACGGGTGGAATCACAGAAACAAGCGATCAACTCGCAAAAGCGAACGATACAAACACGCGAGACTGCTGTCGTAACACGTGAGGCAATATTAGCACAGGAGGAACGGAACCTTCAAAATCTCAAAAACATGCGACAGGAAGCAGAGGAGGAAGCACAACTCCGCGTCGAGAATTCCAGAACTCGATTACAAGAATTGGTAGGGACTTTCGACAATGAAAAATTGTTGACGCAGCAATCCAGAGTGAGTGCTGAAGCAAATAAACTTCGGAGGGAAAGTAGTCTAAAAAATGAAGCAGAACGGCTTGATTGGACGACAATCAGGGCACCGATGTCGGGGCTTGTTACGCTCCTCGAACTCGAAGAGGGTGAAATCGTGACCTCTGGACGTTCAGCCTTCTCACAAAGCCCACCCATTATGACGATTGTTGACCCTTCCAAAATGGTCGTCAAAACTTTCATCAACGAGGTTGATATGGAACGCCTTCGTCTCAACCAGCGCGCAGAAATCAAGGTAGATGCCTACCAAACAAACACCTATGATGGAACAGTCTATGAAATTTCACCCAGCGGCGCGGAACAGGATAACATTATCTCATTTGAAGTGATGGTAGAAGTCAACGGTTCTCCAGAGGAACTGCGTCCCGGCATGAGCGCAGATGTCGACATCATTACCTATGAAGAAAAGGGGGTCCTGATGCTACCGATTGATGCTCTTATAAACGAGCCTTCAGCGACCGTCACTGCGCAAGTTGATAATACCAAACCCTATAAGGTCAATCAGCCGATTGAAGTTCAGACCGTCAGTGAGAAGATTTTCAGGGGTACTGTGACAAATGTTGGTTCCAACGATGTCACCATTAGTCTTGATAGTTCCCAACGCGGTATTCGTCCTGGTCCAGCAACGCTGTCGCTTTTGGTAAAAGGTAAAAAGCAAGCAGACGGCATACGCGCCACGATTAATATGTCCAAGGGAAAGGCCGTTATGCTCGATGACGGTAGCGGCAAAGGCAAACGCACAGAGGTTGAAACCGGCATGCAGAACGAAACACACGTGATTGTCAAAAGCGGCCTCAAGGCGAGCGACCGCGTTGTTCTGCAGCAACGAAAACCACAAGGTGGTGGATTCGGACGATAACTTTAGTTTTATGGTTGTCAGTTGTCAGCGAATTAGCGGTCAGCAAGAACCTCTTTACTGACCGCTGACGGTTTCCGATGGCTGACTGCCATTACAACTGAATTACCTGTCCATCATAGGCGAGGTAGGCATTGTCCGGGAGTTCAATGTCCATTTCTTCACACTGCTCCGGGAAATATCGATGATCCAGTCGATGCATAATATGTGTGAAATAGGTCTCCCTCGGTTTCAGGGCAGCACTAATTTCTAAGGCTTCACCAACCGAAAGATGCGTTGGATGTCTCGGATTAAAACTTAGCGCATCAATCACCAGCACCTCAATCCCATTCAATAGGTCTTGGGACGCTTTCGGTAATCGTTTCACATCTGGTAGGTATCCGAAGTTGTCGATTCGGTAACCATAGGTATCGACGTTCCCGTGTTCAACTGGAATCGGTGTAATATCAAAACCGAGCAACTCAAATCTTTTATCTTGATCAACAACATTTGGAAGCAGATGACCGACCCCGCCACCTTGGAACGTCTCCTTTGTGAACATATAATCGAAGTTGCGTTGTAGGATACCAATCGTCTGTTCGGGACCGTAGATAGGCATATCCATCTGCTGTTTTCGACACGGCATCACAATATCGTTCGTTCCACTGACATGATCGGCATGGGAATGTGTGAAGATAACCGCATCTATCTGCTCAATCCGATTCCGAACGATCTGATCCATGAAATTAGGTCCGAGGTCGAATTGGAGGTGTTTCCCATCTTTTTCAACATGGGCAGATGAACGGGTCCGGTAGTTTTTTGAGTTAACATCCCGTGCGTCTTCGCAGGTTTCGCAGTCACACTTATACTCAGGGACACCTGTTGAGGTACCTGAACCTAAAATCGTAATTTTCATTTTTTTATTATTTTACCCGAAGTTGCTATCTTTGTAGCATAGTTTCCTGTTAGGCTGTGCGCGAGTGTGTGCCACCGAACAGTTTCCGCTTGCTATAAGAATGCCCAAATACTCAAGGATCTTCACTGAAGACCGATAACTATCAAATGACTAAACTTACACCCCAAGAATGTTTTGTGCTGGCTGATGTCCTCGGTGACACCCCAACGACAGTCATTTCCACATCCCGCTTGAAACAGGGGATGTGCGATGCCTACGTCGCTGGGTCGCTACCCGATGTCGATGCCGCTATCGTTTTTGATGCATACTGCTCGGACGAACCTGCAGGTTTCGGTACCGATGCTGATGCCTTGTGGCGACTTTTGAAAGCGACCGACGGATGGAATTGTATCAACGTTGACAACGCCTGTGCTGAATCTCTCGGAACACTTATTGAAGCCGACAGGGGCACATCTATCCGTTATTACGGCGATGTCTGTCATGCCCTCTTAGAACCTGTCCATCGCTATTCAAACGAGGCAGTTCGTCTTTTGACATTAGACGATACGACACGTCTGGCGATGGCTCCTGCGGAAGTCCAAGGAAACGGTTACAAAACACACGAAGCAATGCTAACAGACGGTATCGTCGCCGGAGCCGTTGTAGATGGCAACATTGTCGCTATCGCACATACTTATGCGGAGACCGACCTACATGCTGACATCGGTGTTTCCACAGTCGAGCGGTGGCGTAAAAAAGGAATTGCTACTGCCGCGGCATCTCTCGTCGCACAAGAGATTCAGGCGAGAGGCAAAGTGCCTGCCTGGAGTTGCGGCGAAAACAACTTCGCTTCGCTTCGCGTGGCACAAAAACTCGGTTTCACCGAAGTCGGACGGCGCACTTATGTCATCCCCGTTTCACCAGAATAGGAACTCCTTATCCGAGAGCATCGTCCACTTTGTTGATTGCGGCTGCCATCAATCGCGCATGTTCTTCTTGCATATTCACGTTAAACCCAAATCGTAGCGCACGACCGAGAATCGATAAAGTCTGTGGACACATATCCCGCGAGTACTCGACATCCCCCTTGTAGCGCGGGTCCTTCCACGGATAGCCGGAAGCGTCCGGTGAATGTTTGAACAGGATGGAATCCCAATAGGTATAGATATGCCTGTCAGGGAACCCTTCATTGTAAGCGGTGCCTGCTCTCAATCCCTCTGCACTGAGCGCATCGGAGTACTTTTTGGCAAGTTCCACATCACGCACGATAATCGCGGCACTAATACCGCACTCACCGGTCGGGTCATCCACGTGTTGTCGAATATAGCCTTTTGGTTCTTCAGCGAGTTCCGCCGTGAATGCTTTTTTCAGTCGGCGTGTATGTCCCAAGATGTCCTCTAACTTTGAGAGTTGCACCCGTGCGATCGCACCCAAAATTTCACTCGTTCGGTAGCACTGCCGGGAAAAAGGTTTGTTCTGCCACTCAGCATCACTCATCCACATCGGTAAACCGGGTTCCGCTGCGAACGCTGCGCGTTCATAGACATCGTAGTCATCGCTAAAGACAAGTCCGCCTTCGCCACAAGAGATTATCTTGTAATAGTTGAGGCTCCACGCGCCTGCATCTCCCCACGTTCCAGCATATTTCCCTTTATACTGTCCACCGACACATTGACAGCAGTCCTCAACAACCAGGAGATTGTGCTTCTTCGCGAGTTCGACTATCGCCTCAAGCCGACACGGTACCCCTTGCATGTGTACCGGTAAGATGGCTTTCGTATGGGGTGTAATTTTCCGTTCCACATCAGCGATATCCAAACCGAGCGAATCGTCGATTTCCGCTATCACTGGAATTGCACCTACGCCGACGATAGCAGCGGCAGTTGCGATAAAGGTGTAGCCCGGAACGATCACCTCATCTCCCGGTCCGATACCGACACCGGTCAGGGCACAAATGATCGCGGAGGTACCGGAGTTCACCATCAAGGCGTGTTTCGCACCGAGGTGCGCCGCTGCCTCCTTCTCAAAACTGGCTACATTTGAATCCTCAACGAACCGAAAAAGTTTCCCACTGCGCAAGACCTCAGTCACAGCATTGATCTCACGCTCATCTATTACACTGGGCCCGTGCATTCCGCCGGGGATAGCGTCTGCGATAACGGGTGTTCCACCATCTATTGCTAAACGTGCTGGCATTTTTGCTCCTCCACAAATCTTAGGACGTAGTTTGCAACCTCACCAAGAGAAATGCGAAATATGGTGATACTTTATCAGATACATCCGTTTTTGTCAATCATTCTTTTACAACATGCCAGAGCCATTCAATTCTCCCGTAGGAGGGAACTCCGATTCCCGACCTCTTCTGTAGGAGCGAGCTGTGCTCGCGATACTCTCACCGCGGATATGAAATTTTCATCCCGGATGCACCCTTTTCCATCAAACCTGTGTCTTTAACTTATAAAGGGAGGGGAAGGAGGCTCTCAAGTTAAAATGACAAGAAATACATTAGGTGGCGATTACAGTGAAATCATCGGCGACAGTCCGCAGATGTTTGAAGCCCTACAACAAATTGAGTGCTTCGCAACGACACCCATGCGGGTTCTTATTTCTGGCGAGACAGGAACGGGCAAAGGAGTCGTTGCCCGCGCCTTGCACAAGAACAGTGGCAGATCCGGAGAGATGGTTTCTGTCAACTGTGCAGCGATACCTGAGACGTTGCTGGAGAGTGAGTTGTTTGGACATGAGAAAGGCGCGTTTACAGGTGCCGATACACGGCATATCGGTAAGTTTGAAAGGGCACATCAGGGAACACTGTTCCTTGATGAAATCTCGGAGATGTCGCTTTCGCTGCAATCGAAGTTGTTACATGCAATTGAGGCAAATGAGATTGAACGCGTCGGTGGCGAAAAATCGATTCCAGTAGATGTCCGAATTGTAACCGCTACCAATAGAGATATTGGACAAGCCGTTAGAGATGGATTGTTTCGTGGAGATCTTTACTATCGATTGAATGTTGCCTCTATTTCCCTGCCGCCGCTGGCAGAACGACAAGAGGATATTGAAGCGTTAGTAGCACACTTTCTGAAAGAATATCGCGGGTCCTATGAGTCGGAAGTTCCGCAAATCGCCCTAAGTACATGGGTTCTCCTCAAAAGCTATCCGTGGCCCGGAAATGTGCGAGAGTTGGAAAACGCTATTGAACGTGCCTGTTACCTCGCCAGTGGGCAGACGCTTTTACTGAAACATCTACCGGAAGAACTTCGGACGTATCAAAACGGTCTTGTGAATATCCCTGAAAGACTGTCTATCTCTGAAAATGGTCAAAGCGTTGACATTCCACTCGGCACGCCGCTTGAAGTGGTGGAAGAAATGTTCGTTCGTCAAACGTTAGCACGGCTCGACGGGGATCGGGTAGAAACTGCGGCGGTATTAGGGATTAGCCTCCGGACGTTGCAAAGGAAGTTGAAAAAATATGATATTTAGGGGAATACTTGCTCTTGCGCGTAGAGTGTCGTTCGGTTTTTTCACCATGTTAGAAAGAGGACAAATTTTTTCGCGCTACTTGCGTCAAGAGTGTCGTGTTACGTCAGAAATGTCATGTTACGTCAAAACTGTCGTAGTTGGAAATTGTGCTAAATGCATGGCAATAAGGGATGGATTCCAAAGAATCCATAGGATTTCAGAGGCTTCGGCACACATATCGCGTTTTCTTAAAGGGATTGGCACGAAACTTGCTTGATCATGTTCAATGTGGGTTTCAGCGCAAACGTATCGGTTTTTATAGGGACTCACATTAACTTGGGTTAGTATTATTTTCCCGAGTGGCAGTCCTTTCTATTTTAGAGGTGCGTTGAGGATATCGTGACTCACCATCGACGCGGTGCTGCCATATAACCGGATAGTACTAACCGAAATTATATCACACAATAGATACAGTGTGTGATGCTTTTCGGTTTATACAATAACAGTGTGTGATGCTTTTCGGTTTATACAATAACAAGAGGATTGCCGAGAACGCAATACACCTTATCTGTTTATGCGTTCGGAAAGTGAACCTCGAAAAATATAGGAGAAACCTTTATTATGAGTATTCTTTTCAAAACACTCGCGCTGGTCCTTTGTCTCACCTTTTTATTTGCGGTGATGATTCCACAAGCTCAAGCGGGCTGGGGCTTCTGGAAGTGTATAAGTGAAGCCGCAGCATGTGCTGCCGCATGGGTCGCAGCGGGAACCGCTTGTGCAGGCGGAGGCCCAGTCGCATGTGCCATTATGACGAGTATCGCGTTAGGCATCTGTGCAACAGTCGACGCGAACTGTTAGCATGCATACGGATGTGACAGAGTTCTGCCGCTTTGTGTCGGAAGTCCGTCACATCCTCTATAAAAAATCGGAGAAAAATATTATGAAGACCCCGTTTCTTTTCTATTGTGTTGTCTTCGTTCTCTTGACACTGGTGTCTTGTAACGAGCCTGTCACCTTAACACGAGAAATAAACGTCGTTGAAACAGAGCAGGAGCAGATATCCAGACAACTCACGCCTAAAGAGATATTCTCGAAACTGAGAGGGTTATTTCAAACCCCGATGTTGTCTGGGGATCTCCAAAAACTCCAAGACCTTACAGAGAACGAGTCTTACCTGGATTTTCTCTCCCAAGAATACCCCGCAGAAGGACCCTTTCAAACCTTTGATGCCTTCCTTGAAACCGCTCCGCCCGATAGTCAACGATACCTCCCTTTTTTGAAGAAGTTTATTGAACATCCAACCGTTGAAGATATAACAATACTTCATCAAATCACACACGGATACCGCAACGCCAATGCAACGCAACACCATATCCTCAACGATCCAAACGCTGTCGCGCTCCTGCACACCGTGCTAGAAAAAAAGACAGCCGTCATGGAAGACAAAAAGGTCCAGAAATGGTTTGAACGACACTTTCAGGTCCAAGAGATACCGGTCCTAGAGTTTTTAAAAACTGTCATTCTCCCGATTGAAAATTTCGTCATTGAGACGGAAAAAGAGGATGCCCGCCGGATACAGGACCTCTTTAATGAACATGGGAGAGACGATGGCACAATTTGGCTCGCCATCGAAGAACCTGTACTCACTGGGGAAATCATCAATAACTTTACGGATGCCGAAGTCTTTCTTGCTTGGGTGAAAGGGGATTTTTTTCCCGATCGGCCCCTAGAAGTAAACCAGCAAGTTATAGATCTCTTGCAATAGAATCCATCAGCAAAGGGAAACAGCATGATACAAATACTTTTGAAAATCCTCACACCGGTGTGGCTTCTTGCCTTCACATTTCTGATCCTGCTGCCGACAGTCGATGCCCACATACCCGTCGACTCCTCACATCCCGAAGTTAGCAAATCCGCCCCCCTCATAGGGATCCCTGTTGTTGTCGCGGGTGTTACGATGTTAGGCAGATGGATAACGCCGATCAGTGATTTAGAAAAGGAAATACGCAATCTCACTGCGGATGAAGATTTCGTTCGACGGTGGATGTTGTTGAATACCGACCTAAATTCTCAGGAAAAAGGAAAAAGGGCCCTTGCCAATATTGAGAAGGAAAAGAAAGCGAAAGCGAAAAAACTGCGTCGCACTAAGTTTTGGGCATATCCGCTAATTATCATGGTTGGAACAGGGGCAATGCTCCTCACCTCATCATTGATAGGAGATTAATCAATGAGAATAAAGCTGCCCCATTCGACGCGATGGGTAAATCGTATCCTTCCATGGGTGAATCGGTTTCTCACGGTTACCCTCATCATCACTTTCATAGGGACCGGTGTTCTTTGGATATACCTACGGATGAGTTCTCCACTGCCAGTGATACCTAAAAATAACATTTCGGAACCGTCTTCCGCACCGCGAGAAGCAGCAGAAACACCACAGATGCCTCAAGGGAAACTTACCGTAGAGGCTTTCAAGGAGATCTTTACAGCGGAAGAATTAGCATCACCCGAGATGCAGAAACTCCTGAAAATGCTTGACAGTCCCGCTTATGAGGCGTTTATGGAGATGGAGCCGAGCGGTATAGGAGATTACTTTGACTTTTTCCAATCACAAGGACTGCCCGTCGACAAGAACGAAATACTCTCGATTTTCAAGGACTCAATGTCCCCAGTATCTCCTGCTGTCCTTGAGAAGCGGAAGCGTTCAGAACTCTCCGCACTACTCAGAGAAAATCCGATAGAGATCGGGACTCCTGCTGGGTTAGATCTTTTTCAAGACGTAATTACAGAATTTCTTTCCGAAGAACAAAACGTTGCGTGGATGATGACGCATTTTCAGGGCGACTACATGGCATTCGGAGAATGGACTGCAGAGGTCCTTCGAAACCCGACACCTCTTCCCGAAGAAACACCCGCTGTTGTTAATTCCAACGTGCCGCCACTGTTGAGAGATAGCGAGGCGGACACCAATTCTTCCACTCCCTTAGATGGGACTTGACATGTTCTCTGGAAAAATTGCTTCACTACGGTTCAGTGTATTTGCGAGGTCAGAGCAGATGTAACAGGGTCAGATAAAACGGGCCCCGACACAGAATCGTAAGAAGCACGCCAATAGTAATCACCGGCGCGAACCGAATAGACGGTTGAACCCTAATCCGGTTCTCAAAATCGGCAAGTGCTCCCTCTGCCGCGAGGCGTTGCAACTCCGCTATCTCGTCCGCATTCAGACCCACCGGATCTGGGGTAATAATCGTGTTAACGTCATGACCGCTTGAAAACACAACCTGCCTTTTTTCATAACCGACAGTCCCATCCGGCTGTGCAACTCGAACAATCTGCTCCGCTGGTATCATACCCACTTTGAGGTCACTCACGTCAATGATGCTATCTAACATCGAACTGGCTAAATTCAGAACCCACTGCTTCGCTATAACGAAAACGACAAGATACATCCCGAAGAAAAAGATAGTACTCGAAAAGAACGCCGCCACAGACACGGCTAACCGCACCGAGAGCCATACACACACAAAACTGACAGTCGCATAATAAGCAGGGGTCTTTGGAACCCGCGACAATGATTTCCGCAGCAAAGCAAACACCGCTAATACCATAACCAGACGCACAAATTGATCAGGCTGCCACCCAAGTTGTTCCATCAGGTGCGTTAGTGCAGAACTGATACCGAGGAGTAAAAGCAGGTTAAAAAGTTTTTCAAGCAGCATCGATTTCCGGAAATTTGACCTTAGGAAACCGCAGAAAAGCGATAACTTGTTGCGCTCTAACACAAACCTGAAAAGTAGATACGCCAGCACTGCTACCGAATACGGGATGATGATATTCAGCATAAGGATCAGCGGCGGAAAGTTTAAAATCCCGTTCAAGTCCTTGAAAAGCGACAGCGGAAAGGCCAAACACACACCCCAGAAGAGTTTGGAATCCCCCGGTGAGAAGATACCAAACCAATAGAGGGCAAAACTGATAAGTCCGCTCCCGAAAAAGAGTCCTAAAATATAGAGAGGCGTTGTTGCACCGAGATACCACGCCATTAACTGGCTCAGCATCCCTCCATAAAGGAGACCGACCGAACAGAAGTTGTAAATCTTCTCCGTCTTCAGATCGGTATAACTCGCATACCCACAGAAGGCGAGTGCTAAAAATAGGAGAAATATCTCGTAGTGTGACATCGGTGTATTCTTAACCTAATTAGGGTTTGAGGAAGGGTGGAAGAAAGGAAGAATGGGAACCTCAATCCTCCAATCTTCCATGCTTCCAATTGTCCCACCCAATTGTGGATTCAGAACTTAAACGTTAATATTGAAACTTACTTACGAGCCAACGCATTTTTGTATCCACGTCCCATAGCAGATGCTGTTTACCAATATCCCTTTACATACATGTTCACAAGCCTTCCCCGTGTCGCAGTCAGAATCAGTAGAACACTCATCACTTGAATGAGCGGAAGGCGAAAACACTGATTGAGCAACCAACAGGCTCCCGCTTGCTACACCTAATGCCAGTGGCGTTTTCAGACCAATACGTCCGCCTTCTGATGTCAAGAAGTGCTTAATTCTATCGAGGATCTTAGCATTCATCTCGGGTCCCTCCTTTCTGGCAGGGCGGTTTCAAGGCGTTCATACCTACCTGTCCCGCTTTCGCCTCAAAATTTTCTGCGTGCTAACCTTGCACGCTTTATAATTTAAAGACACCACTATTGGCGAAAAGGGTGCATACTGTTAAAAAAGTCTTAAAGGTTTGAATCGTCTGGTAGGGCATTTCTGTGGAGGTTTTTATAGCGGAAATTTTTAAAAGTCTCAGAAAATATAATGCGTTTTATGCTACAATTAAGTGAGTCCCGTCATTACCGATTTGATGGCAATACCGCGCCAGTGAAAATAAAAAATCCAAATTTTTGGTAGAAATGCACCCTTTCTGCAATAAATGGTGTCTTTAAATTAAAAGAGCCGCGTGATGCTCTTAAGTTTAAGATACGTCTACCGATACTATCATAGGTCGGGCATATTTCAACAGATTTAGGGAGAATTCTGATGGTAGATAACACTATTGAACTGATTCGTAGAATTTTGTCGGGCGACGACGAGGCTTTCAGTCTATTAATGCGGAAACACCAAAAAGGTGTCCATGCCCTTATCTGGCGGAAGATTGGGGATTTTTATATTGCTGAGGAACTTACCCAAGACACCTTTATCCAAGCCTATAAAAAGCTTGGGACCTTAAAAGATCCACGCCGATTTAAGGGATGGCTGTATGTCATCGCGAATCGACGCTGCCTTAATTGGATAAAGCGCAATAAAGCGAAAATGAACGCGTTGGATATGCAATCGTTAGAAAACACGCTATCAGAAGAGATTGAAGAAGCGTCTTACGTCCATCATACCTCGCATCAACGTGAGACTGAAATCACTCAGTATCGACGGAATCTTGTCAAAACGCTCCTCCAGGAGCTCCCGGAGAGCGACCGGACCATCGTGACGCTCTACTATCTCGGCAAAATGACGACGAAGGAGATCGGCAAATTCTTAGGCGTGTCGGTGAATACAGTTAAGAGCCGACTCCGCCGCGCACGCAAGCGTCTCCAAGAAGAAGCATTGGTCCGCGAAACGCTTAACGGTGTGCAATTGCCTGACACTCTCATTGAGAACGTCATGCGGCATATTGCTGACCTGAACCCGACACCGGCACCCCCGGCGAAGAAACCCTTACTCCCTTGGGCAGCTGTCGGGGCTGCTGTGGTATTGGTGATACTCTTCGGCAGCAGCAGTCAATACCTCCTCCGGTTTCAGCAGCCCTATAGTTTTGACGCCCACTCCGAACCTACCGTTGAACTCGTTGATGAACCCATCTACCTTGAAATTGTCGCAAAACCCGCAGTGCGGCATCAGAGCGGCAGAACAATTATCCCGGGTAAAAACAGCGGGACAGGCATGCAAACCTCGAAAACCAGCTTCACAACAAACGCTGATGACAACCCCGCCAAGTTTTCCGCTTCACAGTGGACACAGTCAGGCGGACCACAGGGTAGTGTCGTCTATAACCTCTTTGCAGCTGCTGACGGAACGGTCTACGCTGCCGCAAAAACAGGTTTCTATAGATTGACACCCGACGCAACATGGGTGCTTCTTAACGCTGACATTACTCGCGGACAGTACCGAATACCTATCACAGAGCACCAAGGCACCCTCTATACTGTTTCCACTGATGAGGTGTTCGCTTCAGAAGATGGCGGTGAGACGTGGAACCCCCTTGGACCGCGCCCGAAGGGAATCGCAAGTGGACTCATCGTCACAGCGGCAAGCCAAACGCACGATCCACAAACAGGCATAACGTTGTATCTCGCACTTCAAGAGAGAGGGATCTTCCGATACACCGATACCGGTCAGCACTGGACCCCTCTCAATAATGGATTGGTAGGGAGACGGATTTATACAGTCGCCGCAATGGGAAATACGCTATTCGCTGGCACAAACCGAGGGCTTTATCGCCTCCGTTCAAGCGACTGGCAACAAATGCTCGCCGATGTATCTGGTGCCGTTTACACCTTGACCGTCAACAAAAACAACCTCTATGTCGGAGTGGCACCCGATGTCGTCTACTCGGAATCCAGTAAAAAATTGCCAAAAAGATCCCGTGAAAGATTACTTAAAACACTTGAAAAAAAGGTTTTCCACTCAGCAGATCTTGGAGACTCATGGACTGAAATAACACCTACGGATGAATCAGAAGTCATGAATCTGGAATCTGCCATACAGATTTTGGCTGTAGGGAAGACCCTCTTCGTCCTCGGCGTAACCGAATTTCGATCCAGTGACGGCGGGAAAACCTGGACCCGCCTCAGATCTAACATCAATTCACTCAACGTCTCGATATTTCCAGCCGTGGCTATCACTGAAAGGATATTTTACAAAGCCGACATATACGGGATTAGCCGCACAACTGATGCCGGTGCGTCTTGGCACCCTTATGTAAACGGGATGACGGGGCCCTCAATGCACGACTTGACCGCCCTAAATCATAGACTCTCTATGCATATCGGCAGAGATATTGTTCAGTCAATTGATGGGGGTGAGACTTGGCACAGTGTTCACTTCAATACCCACGAGGACACACCCAAATTAGATAAGGATTTTTATAGGAATATAAAGTTAACGATCGCCGATAATGTCCTCTATGCCATTTCGATTCGGGAGAATAAACCGAGTCTTTTCCGCACGTCCGCCGCTGGCAATGAACTTATCCCTATTCACGGACTCCCCGCTTTTGAAGAAGTGGAGGCAGCTCCAAACAATGACGATATCTTAAAATATATGTGGCATTTAGAGAGAAAAAAATACACTCACATTGGAGCCTTCACTGTCAGTGGTGAGACATTTTACGCTGAATACAAGCGGAAGCTTTTCAAATGGAAACCCGGTGATCCCGAATGGACAGACACAGGATTAGTCAACTTCGACTTCCCATCTGTAGTGGCTGTTTCCGGTAAAACCATCTACGCCGGTAATGGGAATAGAGAATTGTTTCAATCCTTTGACGGTGGAGATAGTTGGAAAGACATCACATCAACGCTGCCTATCCCCTTTACACATTTCAAAGAGATGACCTTCGTAGGTTCAACGGTTTGTATCGCAACCGACAAAGGGGTTTTGGTCTCGGATACTGGAGAACACTGGCGGGTCATCACGGATAAAAACCGAACCCACACCGTCATAGACAGATTCGCCGTAGATGGCACAACACTCTACGGTGTTGGTGATAGTGGAGCATACCGCTTAGATCCTCACAGCAGGTGGGAGCTGCTTTCTTCAGACGTTCCCAATAGTCCTATTGCCGCTCTTGTTATCAGTAACGATCGGCTTTACGCCGGAACCTACGATCAAGGCATGTTCCACATCTCGCTTAAAGAGCAAATCGATATAGCCAACTCCTTCTGATAACCGATTTCAAATTTTCCCCTATTATGCACCCTTTCGGACAGAAAATGTGTCTTTAATTATAAAAGGTAAGGTAGCGTATGTAGATATCCTATTTACTAAAGTTTGGACAATTTGTGTGTTATTCAAACGGCTCTCTCAAATATCAACGAAGGAGTAGAAAACATGGATCCAAACTATAGATATAAAGGCGTGCCTCTTAAGCCTAAAATCGCCAAAGCCATTATCTTAGAACAATTCGCAGGAAAAACTATGAGCAGGCGAGAAATTGATGAAGGGGTCCTCCAACACCATCAATCGAACGGCGGACTTTCCTCAACAGCGAAAACAAACCCTGTCAAAGCCGCGCTTCGATATTTGAAAGACCAGGGGTTTGCCGAAAATGTTTCCAGAGGTTCAGGCAGCACGTGGCGAATTTTTGAAAACCCCAAGCCTGCTTCTGAACCCGCGAATGCCCAAGCGTTAGTCGCAGTAATTAGAGCAGAAATCCAATATCTGACAACACAGATGAAATCTTTTGAGCATCGCATCTCCGAACTTGAAGCAACGCTCACCAAAGATACGCAATAACCTGCTCCTTCGCTAACGGGTTTTATAACAGCGAGGGAGGTTCTAAACTGGTTATCGGTAGTCAATTAAGGGGATTTTTTGGGGACTTTCACACGCTGCCTTGGAGTACTCCAAGGGCGAGAAGGTTGTTACAGATACACCTCTGACCGACAACTGACAACTGAAAGTGAACGAAGCGAACGAACCGACAACCCCTAAAGGCAGACGCTACATGAAAGACACCTTGGCAGCCCACATAGAACTCAACGCCTCCGATGAAGAGGAACTCATCGCGCGCACGCAGAATGGCGATACAGAGGCGTTTAACCCACTCGTTCGTAAGTACCAGCAGCGAGTCTACAATCTCATTTATCGGCACATCCGAAACCACGAAGCAGCTGAAGACCTCTGCCAAGAAGTGTTCCTAAAGGCGTGGCAAGCCCTCCCCAATTTTCAGCGAAGAGCCGTCTTTTACAGCTGGCTCCACCAAATCGCTGTCAATTGTAGCATCGACTTCATCCGTAAACAAAGCCGACAGATCGTTTTCGCCACCGAGGAATTAACAATAAACCCAGATGACACCTTTCAAATGCCACAGACGTATCCTTCGCCAGATGATATTCTTGAAAAGGAGGAACTCGGACACATCATCCGTGAAGCCGTGGCGCAACTCCCCCCTGGCCAACACGCGGTTTTTAATCTCCGCTACCGAGAAGAACTCTCAATAAAAGAGATCGCCTCACACTTGAACAAATCGGAGAGCACCATTAAAGCGCACCTATACCATGCCCGTCAAAACCTCCAGGATATGCTGCGTCCTTACCTGAAAAACGAACCTTTCGCCGCAAAAGAACTCACTTCATAAATCCATCAACTTATGGGGGAGGCTCCCGAATCGCCCGGCATCCTCCCCCGCCTTTCGTATTATCCGAATCGCTGCAATAGTGTTATAGGATCCACCATAAATGGTTCTATTTTACGGGAATTGACGGAATTTCATCCCAATGCTTTAGCTTTGGGATGAAATTCCGCAGTTGTGGAAAGGACCAAACATCTAAAAAAAGAGTTGACTTTCGGTCCAAAATATAGTATAATTAGCGTATCAAGTTGGCAGACATTATCAGCGTTACCGCTTGGTAACGTGTCTGCCTACCCACTGATAAGGGGTTAAAGACTTGGTACTTGATAAATCCATGAATGCCTATAAATACCTGATAGAGAAACAATCAAACACAATCCGCATTGGCAACCTACTTGACGATATGTGGCAGGTGCATGAGTATTTCCATAAGTGGCAACGCCAACGCTATAAAGACGGGTTACCTTATGCCAACCATATCGCTATGTCTGCCCACGTCAAAGATTTAAAACGAACCACGCACCCGCATTGGAATGCCCTGCCGAGCCAAGCGATTCAAGCGGA
Source organism: Candidatus Poribacteria bacterium (assembly GCA_965232545.1). Lineage (GTDB taxonomy): Bacteria > Poribacteria > WGA-4E > WGA-4E > WGA-3G > WGA-3G. The sequence continues at coordinate 1,901,156 of OZ246979.1, read as the reverse complement.
ATTGCAGCGTATTGATGATGCCTATGTGCGCTTTTTTAAGAAACTCGGTGGTAGACCGAAAATTAAAAAGAAGCATAAGTTTAAATCCTTTGTTTTAAAACAAACGGGGTGGTCAATAGAAGGCAACCGTATCACTTTAACATTTCGCAAGTGGAATCCAAGAACACGTAAATGGCAGTTTGATAAAGTGCCTTATACCTTTCATAAACATCGTGAATTCTACGGGAAAATGAGCCGAATCACAATCAAGCGTGATAACTGCGGAAGATATTGGATATACATCCTCACCGATTTTGTGGAATCAAAACCTTTGCCCACTACAGGTCAAAGCGTAGGGGCGGATTTTGGCATGAAAGACGCATACTTGACACTTAGCACGGGTGAAAAAAAACAGCACCCACAACCTTTGAAACACTCCTTGAAGAAACTTCGTAGTCTCAACAAAAGCCTTTCTCGTAAAGTTAAAGGCTCTAACGGTTGGTGGCGGTGTGTGAGCCAAATCGCCCGTCTGTATCGTAAAATCACCAACCAACGCAAAGACTTTCATTGGCAGCTCGCAAGCGAACTCTGTAAGAAGTTTGATACGATTGCGATTGAAACCTTGAACCTTGACGGCATGAAACGCTTGTGGGGACGGAAAGTCTCTGACCTTGCGTTCTATCAGTTTGTTGAGATATTGAAGTATAAGTGTCGTAAACATAAGCGTGAGTTACGTCAAGTCGGTCAGTGGACGGCAACAACGAAACCGTGCAGCGATTGCGGTTTTCGTAACGAAACCCTAACTTTGAATGATAGGCAGTGGACGTGTCCAGAATGTGGTTCTCACCACGATAGAGACATCAACGCTGCGATAAATATATTGCGGGCGGGGATAGCCACGACTTAAGCGTGATATGCCCTTAACTCATTAGAGTTTTGGGGAAACGCCTGCCGGTGGAGCGACAGTTAGACGGTGGACTTTTTGAGAAAGCCGCAGTCGCTACGAAGCCGAAGCCCACGCCTTTAGGCGTTGGGTGCTATCACAACCTGTTCTACCTACGCCACCAACTCTTTTTACCCTGATACGACGCAAGGAGTTTTGAGACCTCTCGCGCCTTCTTGTCCAGGCGCAATACCGTCTCACACGCTTCGATCACTTCCTGTTTGGCATTCTCGTCTTGGGTAGTCTGATAGATATGGTGGTAACTCTGTGCGACAGCGGTATGATACGCCACAGGCTCCACGTCTTCGGGGATTTTGGTCGAAAGTTCCGCAAGCATTCCGACTGCCGCATCCCACGCCTCTGCTTCGGCGTGACAAATAACTTGCTGGTAGCGCAAATGGTGTTGCGATGGATCCAACCAATGCGCCTGCTCATAACACATCACCGCCTCCGAGTGAGCCGCATTGGCGACGTGCAACTGCGCAAGCTCGATATAAAAAGCGGACAACCCGCTCTCTGCTATTGTATAAAGTGATACGCCAGTACTGACGAGCCAGTCTCTCTCTAACAGGAAGTCGATCGCTGAGTTCCGTTCTTCCTCTGTGATTTGGATATCGGTGAGGAGATGCTTCGCAACGGCAGCGTTCGGAAAAATTTTGGTGCGACTTTTCAGCAACGGATACGCCTGAACCGCTTTATCCATCGTGATGAGCTTAATCCCAGTAGCGATGCGGAAAAGCGATACGATCTGGTCACTGTTTTTGCGGGACAGCTCTTCAGCGATCACCTCCCGATTCTCTGAAAAATGCTGATTGAGTTCCTCAATTGCATCTCGGATCTCGGTGTCGCTTGGGGACAGTTGATGTGCTTTCGCGAAAAACCGTTGCGCCGTAAAGAGCTCCCTCCACGTCCGATAGATCGTCCCCAGTCGAAAATTCGCGAGTGCCAGGGTTGATGGATCGTCAGTTGTGTTGAGGATACTATCGTAGGCTTGGATGGCTTCGGCAAGTTTGCCTTCGGTTTCCAACGCTTGTACATCGGTGATTGGATCTGACATAAGGAGAGTTGTTTCCTTGATGGAGTTCTGGATGCGTTTATTACATTTACTTTCGTTCATTCATGAAGCTGACACTAACCCTCCGAAACCCATTCCTCTGTCGCTTCCGCGAACGCTTTGGATAACTCCTCAGAAATTGTTTGATCTAAGAGTTCAATCAGATCTTCACGGAATTTAACCCAATCGTCGCCACGACGGGTAAACCGGTGTTGACTGCCAATTTCAACAAACATTGTATCGTTAGGATCGGATAGGGACTCAAAGTAACGTCTAACATTCATAATTATTCTCCTTTTTTCGCTATCGACTATCGGTGTGTGGCGGTTGTGTATAACTTTCTGCCACAGACGACTCTTGCTGACTGCTGATTGCTGACTGCCATTCAAAGCCATTCGTGCATTTCCCAGCCAGATGCGAGTGCTTTCTCACGAAGTGATTTTCCTGGGTTCACAACGACGGGATTCCCGACACATTCCAACATAGGCAGGTCGGATTGGCTATCGCTGTAAGCATAACTCTTTTCCAATGAAATTCCGTGTTGTTCAGCATACGCTTGCATTGCTTTCGCTTTCTCTTCCCCAATGAGTGGCACGGTTGTCAACTCACCCGTGAACTGCCCGTTTTGTTCATGAAGTTGCGGTGCCAATACAGAATCGACATCAAGGTAATCCGCTATCGGTTCGACAATAAAATCAAGCGAACCGGTTACGAAAACTACAGCGATGCCTTGCTCCTTGTGCTCCTGAATTTGCGCTATCGCCTCAGAGAAGATCTTCGGACGCAGATACACCTCGAACATTTCAGTAGACAACCGCTTAGTTTCGGCAACACGCATCCCACGATAATTACGATAAAACACCTCATTGAAACGAGGACGGCTGATTCGGTCCAAAATTAAGTAGTAAACAATTTTGGGGAGAAATCCAACGAGCCACAAGCGTTTTAGAAGGAATGGAACCTCGGCAGAGTGCATCCAGATATAATAATGGACAATCGTGGACTTCAACAAAGTGCCATCCACATCAAAAAATGCGACTGCTTTTGGCGCAACTTGCAAGTCAAAACCTGTTTTTGAAAGTTTCGGGTTCGGATCCGACATGATTTTTTAATTATACCTTGCGGTTTGATGAACGGTTTTAGGAACTTTCACGATATTTTTGATGAGCCGTCTTCCACTACGTTTCAGGCTCGGGGCTTTTTAATCCGTCCTGTTGTCTAAGCGTTGCCCCAAGTTCAGCAACGCGGTTTTGTGCCAATTCTAAGAATTCTTGGTATCTGTCCGGGTCAATCGGTGTTTTGTCTTGATGTCCCCAACCCTCTGGTGGAAAGGTGAACGGTTCACCAAAGATGATCCGAACAGGATGCTTTTTAGGTAAGTTTCGTCCCTTCGGCAATGCATGATAGGTGCCTTCGATATAAGCCGGTATGACCGGGACGTTAGGACTATAGATGAGCAAACTGAGCACTCCGGGTTTGAAAGGTTGAAGCTTACCATCAAGCGAGCGTGTACCTTCAGAGAAGATGAGTAAACCGTTATTTCGCGCCATTACCTCGTTTGCCGCCCTGAGATCTTGTAGAAACTCAGTGAAATTGCCCTCCCGTTCTATTGGAAGCGCGTTAAGACACGTCCGAGCAAACCAGCCTTGAAAACGCGTAGCAAACCAGTAATCTCGTGCAGCGAGCACCCAGAGTTGGTATGCCTTCGTTCCCAGAGCAGTAATCACCGTCAATGTATCCAGGTGACTTGTGTGATTCGGCATAATAATATAGGGTTTGTCCTGTGGAATATGCTCGAGTCCATAGCACTTCAATGAGAAATAGTTTCGATAGATACCAGTAACCACGGTGCGGAAGGCACGCGCATACCACCGTGGCATCTGTCCGAATTCCCGATTTCTGTTTTCCGCAGAATCTTCCGTTTCTTTCGTAATATCCGTTGGGAATGTTTCGATTAACCTGACGACATCACCAACTGTCTCCAAATTGGCGAGGCGTGCATCTGGAATTGTTTCACCGAGCCTCGATTCGAGAACCAACAGAAGATCGAGTCGCGTGAGTGAGTCAAGTCCTAAATCGGTATCCAAACGACTCTCGCGTTGAATTTGGTGTGCCGGCATGCGTGCCAATCGGGCAAGAGTGGTAAGGATTTCTTCGGGGATGTCCGATCTCGGTTCAGCGCTGTCTACATGAGCAGTGGAATCCTCCTGAAGGTCTGCCATATTTTTAATATGCGCTTCCAAACTACGCCTGAGACTTTGCCGATCTACATTTCCATCCACAGTCTTCGGTAGTGGATCATCCCAGAAATGGGATTTGTGGAATTGTTGGTAACTCGGTAGTTCCTTTGCTCGCGCTTGGAGATGGTGCTGAATCTCTGTTTTCGTTGTCTCGTCGGACGCTGTCGGCACAATCACAGCATGTATCGCCGTATCGGACTCGTCTTCGTATGGAATGCCCAAGACACACATTTCAGAGATGGTTTCCGAGCTATCCCGATAGAGAGATTCTAACTCGACGGGATAAACGTTCTTTCCAGAAGCGGGAACGATAATATCTTTGCAATGTCCGGTAAGATAGAGATAACCATCAGCGTCCATATAGCCCAAGTCGCCCGTGTAGAGCCATCCATTGCGAATCGCTTTTTCTGTAGCATCCGTATTCTGATAGTAGCCCTTCATCGTACTCGGTCCCTTAGCGATAATCTCCCCGATACCATTGCTATCCGGATTCTCAATTTGAAGTTCCACACCCTCTACCGCTGGTCCCACCGAGCCACGTTTGCTTTTTAGATACGGATTGACACTGAGAACAGGGGCTGTTTCGGTCATTCCGTAGCCCTGATAAAGTGTCATCCCAAACTTCTGAAATCCGTCGTAAATCGCATCAGAAAGCGAGGCACCGCCACTAACGAGGACGCGAATTTCCCCACCCATGACAGCTCGTGCTTTTTCCGCCAAGGTCTCACCGGGTGTGTCTGCTCGCGATGCTTGTCGTTCGATTGTGCCTTGAAGCATCTGAAAAAGACGTGGAACCCCAATAAAAGCCGTGGTCTTCGCCTCTCGCATTGTCTTCAGAAGCGTTGTCGGACGGAGTGCATTGACGTATGCCGCTGTCGTACCGCTGTAAAGTGCCATCAATAAACTACACGAGAAGCTCAGCGCGTGATACAACGGGAGTGCTGACAGAATCCGCTCCGTATCTGTTGGTGGGAGTGCTTTTGCCACTGCTTGGACATTAGAAATGAAGCCTTCGTGTGTGAGCATCGCACCTTTCGCTTCAACAGTGGTCCCCATGGTAAAGATAATCGAAGCAACGGTGTCTGGAGAAACTTCCACATTCGGGAAATCGGCAGGAATCTCTATTTGGCTATCAGGTGTCAGTAAAGAGGTTTCTGTCGAAGTGGGTTTCTTCTCTTGCTGACTGCTGGCGACTGATTGCTGATTGCTGACTACAATTTCACAATTCCTGTTGATGTTTTGGAACATCATCTCTGGTGTCGATAGGGTTTCCACATCGGATTTTTCTAATACACTTTCTGAGGCTAAAATTGATTTCGCAGCCGTGAACTCGGCGATTGCCAAAATTTCATGGGCAGGCGTTTGCGCGTCAAGAGGAACGACAGCGATACCTATCTGGACAGCGGCGAGGTAAGCGATGCACCATTCGGGCTGGTTTTCAGAAACTAACACCACGCGATCGTCTTTGCGCAGACCACTTTCCCACAACTGCCACGCGACTTGGCGCGACAGGGTATACGTCTCCGCATAGGTATACTCTTCCCATCCGCTTTCGTTTGCCATCTGCAACGCGATTCTATCTGGGATTCGCGACGCTTGTATCTTAATCAGATCTACGATTGTTTTGGGGCGGATTTGGTCTGCGGATAGACCGGATTTCGTCTCGGAATAGACGAAATCCATTCCCTGTATTACATTTCCATTCCCTATATTACATTTCAATTCAGGTGATGTTACGGACTCCTCGGATTCATCTTGTGAGTCTGTCTTCTCTTGTTTAGCGGAGGAGGATGCTTCTGTATCGCCCGCTGTGTCATCTTCAATCTTCAAGACATGTCTCTTTATACCCGGGATATGAATCTCTTGGAAATATCGCTTCCAGTGGATCCGTGAAACATCGAAGTTAAAACGCTGCTGTTCTGTCGGTGAAAGCGCATCGTAAAGTCCTTGCGTCTTCTCCGTTTCAAATTGAAAGTTAGTTCGCGTGTAAGGGGCATAGATTCTGATGTAATGTAAGAGGGCTTTGATACCACTCTGCTTCAGAACGAGTTGACGGCGTTTTCGTTTAGCGGCGCGTATCGGGAGTTTGCCAAGTGTCTGAACGGCAAGATCAACCAGACGCATACGACTATCCAATTTCTGCTGAAACTCTTCTAAACTCGGATATTTCCAGATTGGTACTGCAATCGGTTTGCCATCCTCTAACATTGGATATTTTACAAAATATTCGTATGTCGCCTCGAAGATACCTCGAAAATAGAGGGGATTCTGCGTTCCTGTCGCAACATGATACACTTCAATACCACCGCGTCTCGCTGTCGCCTCAGCAGCTGCCAAGATAGCGTTCACGACAAAATCGACAGGGATAATATCAAGAATTATATCCGGATCTGCTGGAAAATCTGGAAGTCGCCCTTTCCCGAAACCGACGATCAAAGGCTCGGACATCCGAAATTTACCGAGCCATCCGGGTTCAGGTTCATCAAAACTGCTCTCGATAATTGAAGGGCGCACGATAGCAGTAGGCAGTTCACCGCGCAATTCCATGATCATCTGCTCAGCGAGGAATTTCATATAGGTATAAGTGTCGTTCCACCCACGCGAGCGGGCATGCTTCAACCCTTCTTCAACCAAACGTTCTTCAAGCCAGTCCGTCTTCAGTTCTTCGACTTGTGCTTCAAGCCCTTTACGCGTCCCTTTTATCTGTGCTTCCGCTTCTTGCTGAAGGTTAGCGAGGTTTTCAGGGGACTCGGCTTCAGCATGGATAGCAGCACTCAGAGAAAGCAACCCTTCGATCTCTTCAGAGAGCGTTTTCGGAATGGTTTCCATTCCTGTCTTTTCGTTATGTTGTGTCGCGTAGGCTTCATAGGGCGGTGGAAGGTCTTCAGGCACGCGTCCGGGCTTGTCGCCGCAAACGTATGCTGTTGAGATGTGGAGAAACACGGCATCCTGACAACCCTTTGCGAAGTTAACAACATGTTTCGCCGCAAGGGTGTTCCCCCACAAAGAATCATCGAAAGGTGGATCGAAATCCACAAGACCAGCGATATTAATAAAGACTTGGACTTCGTTCTGGAGTCTTTGGTATTCCGTATCGTTGAATCCAAGATGCTCGTGAGTGAGATCGCCTTCAACAACCGTCAGTTTCTGCTGTGCCCAGGCATCAAAATTGTCGCCGTGTAGCCGACGAAGAGACGCAAAAACATCTGAGGTGAGAAGTTCATTTTCTAAGCGTTCTTGAGCGGAAGTGTGCTTCCCAGTGGTATCGGTGCGACTTCGAATGAGGAGATATATCTTTTGGATATCCGGAAGCGCAGTTAAGATTTTGGCAACCATCGGTTGCCCCAAAAATGCGGTGCCACCAGTAACGAGCAGAACTTTTCCTCGAAAAAAATCAGTTATTGACATAATTTTCTTTTCTGTGTCATGATAGATATTGGAATATTTTTAATTTTACCTTGCGGGTGAATAACGCCGGTTTCGACTTCGACATACCATTCTCACCAGTCGCCCGCGCCGTTGTTGCGAGTTCCGGTTTTGGTTTAATGTCTCATTCTCCACCAAGAACCCGCTCGTAATGGAATGGAGAGCGGCACAGAGGCACAGAAATTAAAAGCCTCGTATTGTTCTCAACTTATACGCGTGAATTTCGTCTAATCTTTCGGTAAATCACCCAAAACGCTGTTTACACGCCAAACATCCTATTAAAAATAACATATTTGCTATAAAAAGTCAAAGGCTGAATAGATAATGCTACCAGAGGAAGATAAGTTACAATTTTTGCAAAAGACGGAACTTTTTGCAGAACTCCCACAAACCGAATTAAAAGCGATTTGCCATATTGCAAACGAAGTCGCTTATCCAGCCTATTCAACGCTCTTTGAGGAGGGCGATGAAGGCGATTCGCTTTACCTGTTGGTCGATGGTGAAGTCAGTATCATCAAGGCAGGAACGGAAGTATTGTTCTTCAATGAGAAGGGGTACTGCCTCGGAGAAATCGCACTCATTGACAATAAACCGAGGAGTGCCACAGTTAAAACAGTGAAACCCACACAGTTTCTGAGGATTACGAGGAGCGACTTTTACAACGCTATGGCACGAGAACCGAGGATTGGCATGGGGATGTTCCGAGTCTTGAACGACAAAATTCGACGCGACCTTGAGATTCAGATGAGTGCTATCCGTAAGGAAGTCGCACAAGAAGAGTCAATGCGACTTGCCGCTGAAGTCCAAAAATCTCTCCTTCCGAATAAAGAAATTGTGCATCCCTATGTCAGTTCCGCTGGATATTGCAGACCCGCAAATAGCGTCGGCGGCGACTATTATGACTATCTGGAACTCTCTGACAACAGCGTTGCCATTTTCCTCGGCGATGTTATGGGGCACGGCTATCATTCGGCAATGGTCGCAGCGATGACAAAAAGTTGCTTGCAAACGCAGATCCGATTTGACGCTTCTGTGCCAGAAGTCATGGAAGCCATTACCCGTGTCACAGAAGAGGATTCTCAAACTTTTATCTACATGACCTGTTGTTATCTTATCATTCACGCCGACAATCGGTTGGAGTTTGCCAATGCCGGTCATCCGCAGATGCTCCTCTATCGTGCTGAACAGAACGCTACCAACACGGACAATGGTAATCTCATTGAGTTAAAATCCTCGTTTCTGCCGATCGGTATCTCGATGTCCGACGCACCGACGCAATACTACAGCACTGAAGTCAAGTGGTATCCCGGTGACCTGCTGGTACTTTATTCAGACGGGATCACGGAAGCGTTCAATCCGAACGAGGAAATGTATGGATTCGACAGGTTGAAAACACTCATCTCACAAAAACGCCATCTGTCTCCCGAAGAGATAAAGGCAGATATTCTGTCTGACCTTCAGGCACATCAACAGGGCGAAAGCACCAATGATGACATTACATTGGTTGTGGCGAAATTCTTATAGATGTGTAGAGGATCCTGCTACAAATTGCTCCCCGATAATTTCCTATTTGAGTTGGCTGACGGCATAATGCATGATATTTTCCATGAGTGCTTTGTTCATGGATGTGGTATATTGGCTATCGTTACGAAGGCTGGTAATAATGTATAACCCCTCGCCATGCCGCCTCGCCCCAACAACGAGTTCCTTAGTGTCCTCGGTAGTCGCAAAAATTTCATCGCGGCGGCTCCAGTCTACCCATGCGTCATCAACAAAGATTTTGCCGGACGCAATTGTGTTGGGAACGGAGAAAAGGGCGTTGCCTCTTTCAGTAACAGCAAAGTGTTGGGTCGGTGGGCTTTCAACGCCTTTCAATTTGCCCTGTAGCCACCCGACACCGCACGGTTTTTCAACACTACTGTCCTGCCCAGTAACGATCACAATGCCACCCTTTTTCACAAAGTCTTTAATCTTCTTCTCTACTTCACTCGAAAGGAGGTAGTGTCCATAACTGGAAATCTCTTCGTATCCGATCCACAGAATATCGGCTTTTTCTAACTGCGGCAACTTATGTTCCTTGGTGGATTCATGAGCGATGGCACGTTTGCCAACCTCTTTGACAGAACGCAGTGCCATATATTCGTACGTTGCTGTGTTCGTATACACAGGGGTTTGACTCCAAGTTGGATGCGTGCTATTTCCTGTGAGTACCAGAACTTTAACGGCATCTTTCGGCGCGGCAACCCACATTTTACCCGCTAACATATCGAGAACAATCTTTTGGAATGCCTTGGTCTTGCCATCATAAGTCCGAGACATCATCGGGTCAATGTGCGTGAATGTCCACCAAGAGCCGCTGTATCCACCGCGATAGGCACGCATCTGAAACCACGTGTTGTCAATAAAACACATGCTATCTATACCATAATGCTCACGATAGAAAACGATGATCGGCATACCTTGTTTGAGCAGTTTTACCATCTTCTCTGGCGAGGTGTTTCGCTTGTAATGTCCAGTGGCAAAGTTCATCTTAATTTCCTTGAGTCCGCTTTCCCCTTTGACATCTTTCTTGACAGTAACAACGCCTCGCAGACGTCTCTGATCAACACTCTTTACTTTGCCAAAGACGATATTCGTACACGCATCAAGGATTTCACGAGTCGTATACTCGCGTTCAATAAACGCTGGTGCCGTCGGCACGAAAAGCAATCCGATAAAACAAAACCCTAACAACAAAACAATGAAATTATGTGTAAAGCGCATGGTGGAATCCCCTTCTATACATACCAGATTTTCTAATTAACAGATATTGTATTACATTTGTGTTGAATTTTTCAACTATTTTCCGTTTCACGCATACGTTATGTTAAAACTGAAATTTTCCGCTTTACTGCAACTGGCAAGCCAAAACTTGCAGTTAAAAGATTCACGATTTACAGCATCACAAATCTATGATGTTGCCACTTACATCGGATTTCTGATCTTCGTCCTTGCCCTACCGTTCGGCTATTCGACAGTATTCCTTAACATCGGGCTTTCGTTCGTGCTATTCGGATGGGTAGGACGCATCATTTCAGAACGGAAACTCGGTTGGCAACGCACCCCGCTCGACCTTCCCATTTTGCTGTTTCTCGGATTAGGTTTGATAGCCTCACTTCTTGCCCCACATCCAGCAACCAGTAGCCTCGGATATTTTTGGAAACACCTCCGGGCGATCCTGCTCTTTTATGCCGTTATTCACAGTCGATTCGGGATTCGATGGCGACATGTCGTTATCGTTTTCATCGCCGCAGCGGGGATCTCTGCCGCTCTCGGACTCTGGTATTACGCAAATGACACCCGTTTAGCGATTGATTTTATGGGGCGGATTGGGTTACAATTTCAGGGAGAATTCGCTGTAGGTGAAGTCCCAAATTTACAAATATCGGATGAATTACACACCGAATTGCGGCGTTGCAATGTACCGCTCTCCGAAACCGCATCGTTTGTACCTTCAAAGCAACCAAACGAATGGCGCATTGACGATCCAGCGAGAGACAGACGCTACACAGTCCGCAAAAGTGAGACGCATCTGATGGTGTACATGATTGAGCAACGGCTCACCGGGACTTTCAAGATGCCGAATGACTTGGGGGCATATCTCGCGCTCGCACTCCCATTTGTTATGGGATACTTTGTCGCCGGGGGTAGCGGTTTGGCTTGGGTAGGTACAAGACCTGCCCCTACACCGGAACGGACAGAAGCACATCGAAAATCACGAGGCGTCTTGATTTGGTCAACGGTGGGACTCGCTGTGATTTTAGCACTGATGAGTGCGAATTTGGCATTAACACTGACACGTGCTGCGTGGGTGAGTGTCGCCGTCGCTGTCGTTTGCATCGGATGTTGTTTTCTTATAAAAAACTTACTTACATATATGCCGTGGAAACGAAGTCTGCTCGGGGTGGCGTTCATAAGTGTTCTATTCTGTGTGTTAATTGTGAATACAGGTTCCCGTCAGGCAATGATCGGTGTTGTTCCTCAACATATCAGGGCGCGCCTCCAAACGATGATTGCACATCCCGCAGGGTTCATGAGTGAACGTCCACAGTGGTGGCGGGCCTCACTACAAATGATTCGGGAGCATCCGTTTACCGGTATCGGATTGGGTAGATTTCGCTATGAGTATCAACAGAGTGGACCGGATCAGCAGTACTACACACCCTATCACGCACATAACATCTACCTACACATTGCCGCTGAGCAAGGTATTCCTTCGCTCTTGGTGTTCTTGTGGATGGTGGCAATTCTGTGTCGGCAGGTTTTCGGCATGCGAAAGACGGACGATTTTTGGAAACTGGGGACTTTCATTGGTGCAAGCGGATTTCTAATCTCCGCACTTATTTACGGACTCGCAGATAATATTTTACACCAACGTACAGTATTGCTGTTCTATTTTATTATCGGCATAACTTTTTACCTTATCCGCAAGGAAAATTAGAAAAATGAAAAAACGTCGGAATCCGGTTGACATATCATCTGTGACGACCTCTCCACTTCAGAACCGTATCAACAAGGTCTCTGTCCGCGATTTCGCAACACTGCCAGAATTGGAGATAGACCTGTCCCCATTTTTAGCAAGTCTGCCGAACATTCTCAAAGGACAGGACTTTTCGGCACTCGTCGACGATATCGTTGCCGCCCATCAGAACAAGAAACCTGTCATCGTGATGATGGGAGGACATGTCATCAAATGTGGATTAAGCCCATTTTTAATTGACTTGGCAAAACGTGGTGTGATTACTGGATTTGCCTTTAACGGCGCAAGTAGTATCCACGATTTCGAGATCGCGCTTATCGGTGAAACTTCGGAGGATGTCGCCGCTTATCTCCAAGGTGGGCAATTCGGGATGTGGGAGGAGACCGGACGGTTGATGAACGAAGCGACTCAGCACGCCGCAGATACAGGTATCGGGATGGGTGAAGCACTGGGCAGGCAATTGATTGAAATGGACGCGCCCTATAACGCGTATAGCCTTCTGGCTTCCGCTGGCATTCAATACGATATTCCGATCACTGTGCATGTCGCCATTGGGACAGACATTATCCATCAGCATCCGTCCGCAAACGGTGCCGCTATCGGCGCAGCGAGTTTCACCGATTTTCGGATCCTAACGGCGTTAGTAACGGATTTGGAGGGCGGTGGTGTTGTGTTGAATTTGGGTTCGGCAGTAATACTGCCAGAAGTTTTCCTGAAGGCGTTAACGATCGCGCGGAACTTAGGGCACACAGTATCTCAGTTTACCGCCGCCAACTTCGATATGAGCCAACAATACCGCTCGGTAGAGAATGTCGTTAAACGTCCGACAGAGATGGGTGGTAAAGGGTATACGTTCACAGGACATCATGAGTTGATGATTCCCCTTCTGGCACAAGCGGTTTTATCTCGATTGTAGATAGTGAGGTCCCACGAAAAAGAAAAAGCGCGCTATCAAAGCACGCTTTTCAGGATACGCAATCATTTCATCGTAAAATTGGTGTTATGCTACAGAAAATACGATGGACTATTCCCTATTTGGAAAACGCATCAGTGACCCATTTCTGAGTCTCAATGTTCTTTTCACCTCTCCTAACGATGCCTGTATAGCCCGCAATTTCGGCAGAGAGGGGATATGTAAATAGATTCTCAGGAGTTTACCGCGCTTGATGCTATCCAGGTTCTCACAACTTTCCAAAATCTTCTGATATGTCGAATCATGCATCTTCAATTCCCCTAATCTTTATGAGGCAAGTGTTCCTGAAACCGGTTATGATTTTTGCATAATAAGATCGCTGTAAGAAACAGCAATCGGCTCCACTGTATCCAAATGGAGTACGGCTTTAACGTGTTGATGCTCATCTATCGCTTCGGCTTCGGTCTGTCCCCGAAACACTGTCTCCAATTCAACAAATTGCCCTAAATCGGTAACCGTATCAAGGTGAATGCGAGTGTGATTGAACATCCAGATTTCTCGTTGTTTTTTTACAATTGTTTTAATCCCAAGTGCAACAGTTAGCAAACCTTTGAGGGACCCCGGATCGGCGATTTCACAGAGTTGATATTGACTGTAGCGAGATCCCTCTTGGTTCGGACGCTCATAATAAATAAGCCACCCTTCAGACCATCCATTAACTTCGCGTAGTTTGAACCGAGGCTCGCATGCACGCGATTTTAGAGAGTCTTTTACGTTCGTTACATAGAAATACGTATCGGTTTGATGGACGGTTTCATGACGCATCGCATTTAAGTCAGTTAGCTTCGGATAGAGTCCGTCAAGTGACTGAAACTGTCCTTTGTATTCTAAATTTTTTGCCATTTCATTCAATTTCTCCGAAATCCTCATCAGACTGGAAACTATCGACACACGAGCGGTTGCAACGCTCTCCGTGCGCTAACAGCCAGCAGACACGATGCCGTAATTTAAGCGAACTTATTAGACAAGTACGCAACTGCTCTGCATCAAAATCCCGTCCCATTAGGAAACTGTAACTACCCCATGTCATCGCTTCGCGTGCTCTTCCATCATTCGGGACAATTGTGATAATCTTAACGTAGGGTTGGTACCGCTTGACATATTCAAAAAGCCGCCATCGCGATCGACGAGTGCAATCCGCAATTATCATCCGATATTTGCGTAATTTCAGCAAACCGATGGCTTCCGAGGTTCGCTCTGGGATATCGCACCCGTAACCTTCGGAACGAAGGAGATTTCTCACCTTGTCGTGTAAATCGTCGTTCCGAGAAACGAGCATCACATCGCCTTCCAATTCAGAGACAGTGAAGTCCTCCTGAATATCAAGCGGGATGAGTGCCTCGTCTACTTGTCGGTCGAGGCTCCTACGCGCCTGCCGCATCCGATCATCTACGCGATCGAGTCTTTCATCTAAATCTGGGAGTGGCTTAAAAAATTTTTTCATTACAGATACTATCTGGGGAGTGTTTGTTTAATTGTAACGCATCTTGTGCAGCATATCAAGTGATTTTTGTTGATAAAAACCGTGGAATCCTATAAAATCTCAATAACAGTTGTCAGTTATCAGCAGTCTGTCTTTCTTCTGACCAAAGATCGCAAGCCTGAAACGAAGTGGAAGGCGACTCTATGGAAATAACTGTCAATGCTCAAATCGACTTCATCGAACCGCAAGGAAAATTAAAAAGTGTCTATACCACAACTGCCCGTCCCTTCACATTTCGATGCCGGTCAGGTAAACCAAGTCTGGCGGATTCCGTATCAGGAGCGTCAACACGAGGCACAGGTATGGGCGCAGGAACACGCAATCCTCCCAGCATTCGAGGATAGTTTTCGGACCTGCTTGCTGCTCGTTGATGTCCAAAATACATTCTGTATCCCCGATTTTGAACTTTTCGTCGGCGGTAGATCAGGAAATGGCGCGGTAGAAGACAACATCCGATTGTGCCAATTTATCTATCGCAACCTTCCGCATATCACCAAGATCGCTTGCACACTCGACACGCACACGGCGATGCAAATATTCCACGAAGTTTTCTGGATTAACGACGCAGGTGAGCACCCAGTACCCCTACAGACACTCATCACACAGGCGGATATTGAGGCAGGCAAATGGCGTGTCAATCCCGCTGTCGTCGGCAGTCTGAACCTCCCGCCCCAAGTGCCAGAATCCAATCAATACGCATGGCTCAAAGCGTACGGTGAACACTACCTCAAAGCGCTCACTACCGATGGAAAATATCCCCTCGCGATATGGCCCTACCATGCGATGCTCGGTGGGATTGGACATGCCGTTGTCTCCGCTGTTGACGAAGCCTGCTTTTTCCACGCCATCGCTCGTAGGACTCAGATACATTATGAAATCAAGGGACAGAATCCGTTAACTGAAAACTATTCAGTCTTGCGTCCGGAAGTCCTCAATGACCCCGATGGGAAACCAATTGACGAAAAAAACAGCACCTTCCTTGAAATGCTTCTCGGATATGATCGAGTGATTATCGCTGGACAGGCGAAGAGCCACTGTGTTGCCTGGACGGTTAGCGATCTATTGACAGAAATCCAGCAAACGGATGCTGAATTAGCTAAGAAAATTTATCTGGTAGATGACCTAACTTCACCCGTTGTTGTACCTGGGATAGTGGACTACACAGAGCCAGCGGACGAAGTTTTCGCCAATGTTTCGGATGCGGGGATGCACGTGGTGCAATCAACAGATTTTTCTCTTTCCATCCAAACCCATCGTCCGTAATGAAATTAGGTCCTCCTTAAATGGCATAATTTTGCTTCGCATTGTCCCACAAGGAATAATTAAAAAATGGAAAATCGACAAATAGAATTGGGAACCTTCGCACGATTGTCGGGAATGATGTTCCTACAGTTCGCTATATGGGGTGCATGGGCAGTGCTCATTGCCGGGCACATGCAAAATCTTGGATTCTCCGGTAAACAGATTAGTTACGTCTTTGGGACCACCGCCATCGGTTCGATAATTTCTCCAATCATCGCAGGCTGGATCGCGGATCGACTCATGCCAGCACAGGTATTTGCCGCGATCTCGCATCTCCTTGGGGGTGTTTGCCTGCTTTTCGCATGGAAACAGACCAGTTTTCCGATGATGTGGGGCGCAATTTTCCTGCATGCCATTCTCTACATGCCGACGATCGCCCTGACGAACGCAATCGCTTTCCATCACATGGGTCAGTCAGACAAATTCGGAAATATACGGGTCTTCGGGACGCTCGGTTGGATCGCGATTAATTGGATATTGAGTCTATATCTCCGATTTTGGGAGGGACAGGAAACAACCCTTCCACACGTCGGCGACTGCCTCCTCTTTGGAGCCGTCCTTTCATTCATTATGGGTGCCTACTGCTTGACCTTGCCAAACACCCCGCCGAGCAAAGAGGCAAAAAATCCTTATGCTTTTCTGGAAGCCTTTTCCCTTGTCTCGAACCGAAACTTTGCCGTTTTACTGGTTATTTCCTTTATTGTCGCTATTGAACTCCCCTTCTATTACAACTTGACATACCTGTTTCTGACCGAGGCAGAACACGGTGTTGGTTTGGCGGGGAGTACTGCCAATTTAGCGATGAGTCTCGGTCAAGTGGCTGAAGTGCTGCTAATGCTCCTCTTATTTCCGTGTTTACGGCGGTTTGGTATGCGGTTTACTATTTTTCTCGGTATCCTCGCGTGGCCCGTTCGGTATGCCATCTTCGCCATTGGTCAGCCGGTGTGGTTGGTTATCGGCGCGCAAACATTGCACGGTATCTGTTACTCATTCTTCTTTGTCGGTGGAATGATCGCTGTGGAACGGCTGAGTTCGCAAGATATTCGAGCGAGTTCTCAATCCTTGCTCCTCTTTGTCACGAACGGGTTTGGAATGTTGGTGGGACATATTGTCAGTGGGCGTGTGCATGACTTCTTCGCTTACGCAGAAGGGGGGCACGCGTGGGGAAAAATCTTCATGGTGCCGATTGTTGTAACTGTCTTTGCTGCAATCGTTTTCATCCTGTTATTCAACGAACGGAAATACCAGGAGGATGCAGAAGCAGTCGAACAAGACACTATGAACGCATAGTGTCCCTTGGATCTCAGTTATCGTATGTGGCATCTGCAAAGATTTTGCCTACCACAGAATGCTTTTGCTGAAGGTTTCCGACGGAAACTGATTGCTGACAGCCATTTCCAATTGAGGTTAAAGTTATGTCAACTCACAGAACCCTTGTGTTTCACCCTTCTGGTGAGAATTTATCAATTTCAACGATGCAGGATTGGCACATCATTGTCTCCGATGATGCCACCGCTGCTGAGCGTTACGCTGCCGAAGAATTCCAAAAATGGTTCAGCCAAGCAACAGGACTGACGTTACCACTGAATACACAGCGGGACACTCCTGATTGTGGGCATATCACCATCAGCGGATCAACTGTTCTCGGTAATGAAGATATCGAAATCACCGTTAAGAGTAGGCAAATTCAAATGAACGGCGGCAGATCGCGGGGGACACTCTACGCCGTGTACCAATTCCTTGAGGAACTCGTCGGTATCCGATTCCTAACCGCTGAACACACCCACGTTCCTGATGCATCTGCGCTGAATATTCCGTGCGGGAGTTACACCTACTCCCCGCCTTTTTCGTTCCGCTGGAGTTATTATCGGGAAAACTCGGAGGTCCCCGCATTCGCCGCAAAAAGAAAAGTTAACACCGTCACGGATGCAGAAAACCTCGGTGGTAAAACCCAACAGCAGCTTATTAATCACTCATTTCACGCGTTAGTGCCTTACGGAACGTATGGCGAGAAACATCCTGAGTATTACGCCCTTGTAGACGGAAAACGGGATACAGATACACACGGCGGTGGACCACAGTTGTGCGTAACGAACCCTGAAGTTATCGAAATTGCTGCGGAATCCGCAATTCAGCAACTGTCGGAACGTCCAGAAGCCACCAATATCAGTGTGAGTCAAGCCGATACGGCGGCATACTGTCGATGTGAAATATGCGAGGAACTCAATGAAGCAGAAGACTCGCCGATGGGGTCACACTTAACATTCGTCAATGCCGTTGCTGAACGTATTGAGGAAATACATCCGCATGTCAAGGTCGGTACGTTGGCGTATTGGTATACACGCAAACCCCCGAAGACGGTGGCACCTCGACAAAACGTGCAGATTCAACTCTGTAGCATCGAATGTTGTACCCTGCACGCCATTGACAACCCAGACTGCGAGCAGAATCAATCCTTCTGTCAAGATACCATTGCGTGGGGACAGATCTGTGACGACATCTGGATATGGAATTACAATACCAATTTCCGCGCCTACGATTTGCCGTTCCCGAATCTGCGAAGTATTGCGCCGAATGTTCCTTACTTCTTGCGCAACAACGCCAAGGGTGTTTTCATGCAGGCGAACGGTAACGGATTGACAGGCGAATTTTCCGATCTACGGAATTACCTCATCTCGCACCTCATCTGGAATCCGTATCTCGATGCCGACGCGCTTTTAACCGAATTTGTGAATCTCCATTATGAAGCCGCTGCACCTCCGATTCTGGAATATATCACCTACCTCCACGACAACGTTGAATCAAAAAGCCTTCATCCACGGTGTTTCCCAACCCCAGAAGACGTTGGTTTGGACGCGGAAAGTACACAGACGATCTTTGACTATTTTCAACAAGCGTTAGCACTGGTTTCCGAGAAGCCAGAAATCCGGGCGCGTGTGGAGAAAGCCTCTATCCCCGCCTACAAGGCAAGGATCGTTGCCGGTGGCGAGATGCCAGCTCAGAAACGGCAGACGCTAATTGATGAATACATCGCGTTATGCGAACGCTATAACATGTCGCACGCCGCAGAAACGAAAACAGCAGAAGCATATTTTGAGGAACTCCGCAGCGAATAATATCGTTTACGATTATCGGTTTTCGGAAAGTTATACCATTTCTAAAAGTTTATATCGCATTAACCGCGACGTTCACCCAGACCGCGGTAGGTGCGGTTTCCTAACCGCACCGGGCGTAACCTAAAACAGTATACCCTCTTAAGAGGAATCATCAGAATTGATGTTAGATGGAAGAATGGAAGGACAGGTACCCACTCTTCCAACCTTCCATCCGAGAACTAATAACTGTTAATCGTTAACTCTCCGATAACCGACAACTGACAACTGATAACCGATAACTGCTCAAAATGTTTGATTTCCGAACCCCCCTCTTCCTAATCCTACTCGCTACAATCCCTGTGCTAATCTTTGTGCAACGGAGAGCGCATCTCAGCACAGCGATGTGGCGAAAGCGCGTGACCTTCTTCCTAAGAGGTGCGGCACTTCTATGTGCAATTCTCGCCTTAGCCAACCTGCACCGGACGCACCAGCAGCAACGCCTTGCTGTTGTTTTCCTCATCGACATTTCCGAAAGCATCCAGCCCATACAATACGAAGAGGTATCCAGACAGATAGACGCTACTGTCGCAAAATTGAAACCAACTGACCAATTCGGCATCATCGGTTTTGCAAGGGAAACTGTGGTCCTACTCGAAGTCCGTCACAAGCAAGATCAGCCAACAAAAATCGCATCTATGGTCTCCTTGGAAACACTCGCAGAACAAGCGATACGGCGAGACGGTACCAATATGCTCATCGCGCTCAAACGGGCAATCGCCTTATTACCAGACAACTACCATCGGCGGATTGTTCTATTTAGCGATGGTGTTCACAATGCCGGTGGGGCCCCCCTTAAAGACTATATACCACTGCTCTCAGCAAGCAAGATCGAAATATTAACGGTCCCTCTCGCTACTCTCAACGATGCGGTTCGGGTAGTACAACTGCAGATGCCTACTCAGGTACGCAAAGGGCAGAGTTTCGAGATCGGGACGGTGATCGAGACCGATGGGAGTATCCCCACCTTAACTGCTACTCTCTATCGCGGTGGAGCGTCGATTGATGCGTATGAATGGACACTGCCAAGCGGTATACATCCTATCTCCTTAACCAAGGAACAGTCTTTAAAAGAAGGAAACCACAGGTACACGCTGAGACTGAACGTAACCGATGAAATCCCTGAAAATAATCAGGGACACAGGGTTGTGACGATTCAGGATAAGCCACACGCCTTATACGTAGAGGGAGATTTGGCACACGCTATGGTTTCCTCAGACCCGGTGGGTGCGGTTTCTAACCGGGGTCCCTACCCGTTACTAGAAAGGGACACTGGGCGTCGTGCTGAACTGGAAACCATCCTTGAGGAGAACGGTTTCGTCGTCGAAGCAATATCCCCTACAGAGATGTCCGCCGAATTGGTGGAACTCCAACGCAGTCATGTCTTGATTCTGAGCAACGTTTCTGCAGAGACGCTTTCATCTGAACAGTTGCAAAGCATTGAGAATTATGTCCGAGACCTCGGACACGGATTAGTCGTGATTGGTGGCGAACACGCATTCGGGCCCGGAGGCTATACCGATACAGCATTGGAACGCACATTACCCGTGGAAATGACGCCACGTGAACGCAAAGACACTGTCGCGATTGTCTTTGTGCTCGATACATCGGGGAGTATGGCAAATTACGTTGAGGCACGGCAAAAGATTGGACTCGCAATTGAAGGCGTTCGTGCTGGCATCCGTAATTTTGATGAGGAAGATGAGGCTGGAATCCTCGGCTTCAACGTAGATGTTCACACTATCTCTGATCTTACATCTGATCACGATACGCTTCGCCAAACTGTAGGGCGGCTTAAACCTACAGGTGGCACCACGAAGATGAAAGAGGCTACCAAACGAGCCTACGAAATGCTTAAAGCAAACGACGCGAAGCGGAAGCATATTGTTCTCTTATCCGACGGTAAATCTGACGGTGATACCTCTGTTTTTCTCGACTTAGCCGAACAGATTGCTGAGGCACAGATTGGTATCACGGCAATCGCGATAGGTGATGCAAACAAAGAACTCCTCACGGAGTTCGCAGAGAATGGCGACGGGCGTGCTGTTTTCGTGAAAAACATTCAACAATTGCCAGCGATTTTAACGGAAGCCGTCCGAGAAACGCAGCGTTACATCGTTCAAGAACCCTTTCAACCCGTTATCGCTACGACGACTGAATCGATTGTGGCAGGTATAGGGATGCCACCGCAACTTTATGGTTACGTTGCGACGACTGAAAAAGAATCCGCACAAGTGTTCATCCACTCGCATAAAGACGAACCGATCCTCGCAGGTTGGAATTTCGGCTTAGGGAAAGCGATCGCGTGGACATCAGACGTTAAGCGAGCATGGGCAAAAGCGTGGATTCCGTGGCATAATTTTGGGAAATTTTGGGGGCAAGTTATCAATTGGGTGCTACCCGCGGCAGACACCGGCTCTGACTTCGATCTCAGGGTAGCCATGCACCAGGGGGTGGCGGAGGTCAACATTGATACACGAACCTCATCAGAAGCGTCTTATAATGTCCACGTCGTAGGTCCAGATCGCACAAGCGGGATCGTTGAAATCCAACAGGTTACGCCGACACGTTACAGTGGCACATTTCAGATGCAGGACAGTGGATCGTATATCGTTACTGCTAAGCGTGAAGGCGATACGCGTAGAAGCGTCGAAACCCTATCGCTCCCTTATCCGGCAGAATATGCAGAGTTTAGCGTCAACACTGCCTCGTTAAAGATGCTCACAACTGCCACCGCTGGTATACACGAACCTACACCCACACAGATAGCAGCACCGGCAGGGATGCCAATCGAAAGACAGGCTTCACTCGCACAAGCACTGTTGGTTATTGCCGCCATTCTGTTTGTGTTAGAGATGGTTCTCCGACGTTTCAGCATAACGCACCGTCTTGTAGGAGCGATCTCCGAATCGCGACTCTTCGCTCGATTCCGTGGAAAATCGGTAAGCCGCCCCGCAAAGGTTCAAACCGTACACGTACCTATAGACGACACTCTGCCATCAGAGGTCCGCCCCACAGCAGACACAGCATCTTCACAGTCATCAGAGACTTCAATGACTCGATTATTAGCCGCCAAAAGGCGCGCACATTGATATTGTGAAATTTCATTGGGTGGGTAAATTATTGGGACATGGGTTGTGGTGGGTTGAATTGTATCTGGAATTTGTTTTCAAGATGTGGTCTCTGCTGAATTAAATTTGACGATTTCCTCCCAAAGCATGTTACCCTCATCTTCAATGTTTGGAGGTTATCCAACCGTCTCTGATGGAAATCTTGAATGTTCGTCTCAACATAATTAGTGATCTCTTGTTGTGTAATGGGTTTCATCTTGAGTCTCTTCAAACAATAAATATTGTGTTGGCTTAGTATTCTCTTGTGCCAATTGATAATACTGAGGTAAAATTTCAATACCAGCAGAATTCCTAAATAACGTTTGAGCGATCTGACACGTTGTACCGGCACCTGCAAAGGGATCAAGTACCCAATCATTTTCTTTCGTGAACAGTTTGATAAACCATTCGGGTAGTGCTTTGGGAAAAACGGCACTGTGCTTCCGATTTCCTGTCTCTGTTGCTAAGTGCAAAACATTCGTTGGGTATGCCATCTTTCGATCTAACCAATTGGAAACATTCTTACCAAACCCACTTCCCACTTTCGATGTGTCTCGGTTTTGATCTGTCTCGCTGAGATTTTTTAACCTTTTTTCTGCCCAATCTCCCATCGGGACCATAACTTCCTCTTGGTACATATTAAACTTTCTACTTTTATTAAACTGCAGGCATCTTTCCCAAGCGTCCCTAAATCGGTTCGGCCATTTGCCCGGATAGCAGTTTTTCTTGTGCCAGACAAATTCTTCTGTCCACAACCACCCTTGTTTTTTCATCTCAAGTATCAACTCGATAACATAGGTATGCCGTTCCCCGTCAACAGCCTGTTCTTTGATGTTCAGAATGAATGTACCAGATGGCTTGAGGACTCTCAAAAATTCTTCAGCGCGAGGCATAAACCAGTTGACATATTCATTCGGACGGATTCCCCCATAGGTTTTGGATCGACGGTCAGCATACGGCGGAGAAGTTATAATCAGGTCGAATGAATCTACATCAAAATTGGCGAGTATCTCTAAGCAATCTCCAAGATAAAGGTCTGTTTTTATTTTTCCCATCCAATGATCTGCCTTTATGTGAGTATTTATCAAGATGATACCACACTTGTACAAAAACTTCAAGGGGTAGCAGCGGGTGCTACCCCTATGAAGCGAATAAAGAGACTTGATGCTGAGTGGACGGTAAAATACAACTCACCTCAATACCACGTATTCGTTGAGAGCGAGGCAATTGCATCATCTTCAGTCTCAAAATGCTCGAAAAGCCGAATCAGTCGACTCCGGACGACCAGACTCCTGATGTTCCCGCCGACGTTGATGATACCGATGCGTCCGTGTTTCTGTCTCGCCTCAATATACGCTCTGACTAAGGCACCGAGACCGGAACTGTCTATCTTGTGAACGTGCGCGAAATTAATCAGAACACACGCGGCATCGGTGGCGTTCACCCGCGAAATGAGTTCTTCTCTCAAGTCTGACGCTGCAGTGCCGATAATGTTTCCAGTGGGTTCCATGATCGGAACCCCGCCTTTCATCTGCATTAAAGTTGTCATAAGTTTTCTCCTTCTTTAATTGAGGTTAAGGAAAGTGTAAGGATCAATGCTACCTTCCTGATAAGGGATAACCGTGATCCTCGGTGGAATTATATCGTTATCAAAATCGTTGGCAGGCTGTAGCATACTGGCTGGGATGAGAAGTTCTTTGATATGTGCCACAGGGGTGCCGTCTTCATCAATGTATTCGTCCCATCTGAGATAAACTGTGTTTGGGTAGCATGGGTAAACGAGACCATTTTCCATTGCTACACGCGCTGGATGTTTGCCCTGTTTCCACAACTCAATAGACACCCGTTCCATTGATTCCCAATTGCGTGCGCGTTCGGGGCTCAATTCGGAGCGTGCCTCGGCGGAATTCCAAGGGTTCGGATACACGGGTGGCACTTTGGGATCCAGCCCAAAGCCGAACGGCGAGACAGGGGCATCTTCAGCGGTTTCTTCTTCCCTTGTTTCGCTGAGTAAAAACACCGCTGCCACATCAAGATAGATCGCTGGGGTTCTCCGTTCCAGTGCCGCTGCGATCTCGTGGCGGACGTGCCAACGATGAAGTTGGACACCGACAACCAGCACAAAGCAAGTGACACCCCCAAAAATCGCTCGGTTTAAGAGAACATCACGGAACATACGCCACCTCCAGGCTCTTCTTCATTTTATTTAACCTTGGGCAAGTTTCATGCCAATCCGCTGAAAAATAGCAGTTTCTGCACCAAAACCGCTGATATTTCAAAGGTATTTTCACTATGGAACGTCCCTAAAACCCACGTATACACAGGGTTTATCAAATCCTATGTATAACCCATGACTTTCAATTTAAAAACTTATTTTGCTGAAAAAAGTAGATGCCTTCGGAATCCTCGGACTATCCTCTACACGCAAAAATTGTAGGGTAACACGTCAAAAATTGCGTCACTGGGGACCCCGCGCATTTTGACGCGTTTTTTCTTGGGAAAAAAAATGGGATGTGGTATTATCTTCTTACGTCGGATTCCGTTATACGGGTGAGGAGCACCTTATGAACATACAGCCAACATTTATCGAATTGCCCTCCGCACCGATGCAGGAGATTTACCGCACGGTTCAGCAGGTTGCGGAATCAGACCTCTCGTTTTTCATCATGGGCGAAACCGGGGTGGGTAAGGAGGGGATCGCACGATACATCCACAAAAAATGCCCACGACGGGACAAACCTTTTGTCGCTATGAACTGCGGGAGATTCACCGCTGAACTCCTACAAAGCGAGCTCTTTGGACATGAAGCAGGGGCGTTTACGGGGGCAAACCGCCCGCGGCACGGAGTATTTGAAAGGACAGACGGTGGCGTTCTCTTTTTAGATGAGGTTATTGAGATGCCCCTGGAGGCGCAGAAGATGCTCCTTCGGGTCTTGGATACAGGGACTTTCACACGACTCGGTGGAAATGAGAACCTCACGACAGATGTTTGCATTATCGCAGCGACAAATCGGAATATTGGAGAAACGGTTTTGAAAGAAGAATTTAGACCTGACCTCTTCTACCGCCTCATGGGTATGATGCTCGATGTCCCACCGCTGCGGGATCGTCCGGAAGACATCGCCCCCTTAGTGACTGCTTTTATTCACGACTTCAGCCCTGAACCTGGAAAAGGTGTGACGGGGATTACATCAGAGGCACTGACTCGCCTTGAAAAAGCAGCCTGGCCCGGCAATATCCGTCAACTGAGAACGACGGTTCGGACAGCCATCTCCCTTGCGACGACCGATATACTTGAAGTTAAAGATTTCCCCTATAATTTTTTCACCGCCCCAGGCTTGGAAAAGCCGCTCTCCGTGCTGGAGCTAAAAGGAAACACCTCTACCTTCCCAGAATTTGTCCAGATACTCCTCTCTATATGGAAGACACTACCATCAGAGACACAACAGACGATTATACGTGAGTTATCAGCACATCTACCAGAGTTCTGGCGAAACCTTCAGGTTCCCAATGCGGCAACGGCAGACGAAAATACGGAACTTCTCGACATAAAAGATATGGATCAGCATGCAATTCTACGGGCGGTTGCCCAGAGGCGTATTGAGGCATACGCCTCCCTCAATAAGGCGGCACGCTCGTTAGGTATCGATATCCGGACCCTTCAGAAACATGCACACTACGAAGAACACAACGATGCCGCAAACTGAAGTTAAAATTTACCAATCCTTAACCTATCTGTTTCAGGTCAACGGTCGCTGCCGAATCTTGTGCCAAGGACCGGTAATTGCCAACGTAATTCCGGGGCTCTGGATGTTCACAAAAAGTGTTGTGCCGTCAGGCGAGAAGGTCGCACCCGCAAGTTCAGACATATTACCGGCATTTCGAGCAAACCTATAAAGATGTCCTTCAGGCGTTATCCCGATCAGAAACTCCTCTTCTGGACCGTCTTCGCAGATAATCAGATCACCCCACGGTGTGACAGTCAGGTTATCGGCGTTTTCCATGAGATTCCTATCATTGGGTTCGACGAAAAGTTGGAGTGTACCGGGCTCTTGTGCCTCGCGGCTTGTACCTTCATGAGGACTCGGCATATATTTCCATATCTGCCCTTTGTACGCAATACCACCATTCGTGCAGGCAATATAAAATTCCCCGTTTTCTTGATTACTGCCGTACCAAATCCCTTCACCGCGTGCGAACTTCGCTGCGTCTTTGCCTTCAGCACCTTGGATACGGAGGTCATCATCTGGCGATTCCACGTTCTCAATGTCCACCCATTCGACCGCGAATGTTTCTCCGACTGGGATTGGGTCGTAGGTCCATGGGAAAATCTTCTGCATCCGACTTTGCCAGTTTCGGGTATCCGCGCTCTTCGTATCTCGAATTTTCAGTGCCTGAAGTTTGCCACCCGCCGCGAGTTCACCCTGCGTTTCCGGGATAAACCGATAGATTAAACTATCGCCTCTGTCTTCCGTTTGATAGACAATCCCAGTTTTCGGATCAACAGCCACTGCCTCATGATTGAAACGTCCCATTGCCTTCAACGGGATCGGATCCGCCAATCCTATGTCAGCGGAGGCAGGCACTTCAAAATTGTACCCATGGTCCACCTCGTACGTTTCCTCTGCCTTCTGCATGGTTTCTTCACAGGTTATCCATGTGTTCCAAGGGGTTAAACCGCCAGCACAATTCCGGATCGTCCCGACTAAACTGAGAAAGTGTTTCTCCAGCGTTTGTGTTCGCGTGTCATAGACGAGCGTCGTCGTCCCACCGATACAAGGTAATTCACCGGATCCAGCGTCGTATAAATTACCGACGGCGGCCCGTTCCAGTTTCTCATTATTCCATCCAAAAGGTCCGACGTTTTTGGACGGGGCGGTCAATTCGTGATTTCGGACGAGGAGAGTCTTGCCGTTAGGACCTGGATAAGCCGCCATACCATCGTGTCCACCCGGCACCCACAGTCCGTCGTCCATGATTTCACCTGTTCTCGAAAAGGCATGGGCAGTGAATCCTTCGGGGAGGTCAAGGAGACGATTTGGACTCGGCGCATACTCAAAGGCCGGTTCAGGTCTGAAGCCCGGTACATTTTGAATCAAGGCTCGGCTACACCCTAAAAATCCGAGACTGACTGCTGCAGATGCAGCCGAGAGTGTGCCATAACGTAGAAATTGTCGTCGAGATAATTTATTTCTGCGCTGCTTGCGAGCAGAAACTTGCTTTGTAGGAGTCATAAAGTGCCTCACCAAGCGTTAAAACAGTAATACAGGTCCTTGTGTAGTAGGCGGAATGTTTTATCTGGGTCTAATAAAGTATCATTTTAACATTCTACAATACTTTTGATTTTTTTTCAAAAGATTATGACAAGTCATCAACTGCTTCGTTTTCTTCACTGAGACGTGGTGATAGAAACCTCTGAGAATAGCCCGCTTGACAATACAGCGAAGTTGTGTTAAAATTTATTCTTAATAAAGTGCTATGAACAAAATAAAAAAATGGAGAACAGAAACCTTACAGGTGTCCGAAGCGGACGCGGATTCACCGAAAACCTGCCCGAAACATTTTAACCATCTACTCGTGCATTTAGATATTGTATCAGAGACGAGTAGATGGTTAACCGTAAGCCGCTATAGGCTTGCACAAGGAGGGCAGTCCAGGAGGTCGTAATTTAAAATATGGAGAACCATCCTTACGCCCCGGCAGAAATAGAACCCTATTGGCAAGCCGAGTGGCAAGAAAAATCAGCATTTAAAATCCCAAACGATATCGAGACACTCAAGACTAAGCCCAAATTTTATGTGCTTGGAATGTTTCCCTATACCTCGGGTGCCGGACTGCACGTCGGGCACGCGAAGAACTATGTACCGTCCGATGTATTTGCTAATTTTCGGAGGATGCAGGGGTATCACGTCATGCACCCGATGGGATGGGATGCTTTCGGACTTCCGACCGAACGAACAGCCGTGCGTGAAAACGAACACCCGGCACACATTACAGAACGGAATACGGAAACCTTTCAGCAACAGATGCAACGCATCGGCTTCTCTTACGACTGGTCCCGTAAAATTGATACCTCTGTCCCAGAATATTATAGGTGGACACAATGGATTTTCCTCCGCCTCTATGAAAAAGGTTTGGCATATCTCGCGGATGTACCCGTCAACTGGTGTCCAGCGTTAGGCACCGTCCTCTCAAACGAAGAGGTAAAGGACGGAAAGTATGTTGAAACGGGAGATCCGGTGGAGCGCCGTCTGATGCGGCAATGGATGCTTAAAATTACTGCCTATGCGGACAGATTGCTGGAAGACTTGGATGTATTGGACTGGCCCGAGGGTCTCAAGGAGATGCAACGGAACTGGATCGGTAAATCGGAAGGCGCAGACATCACTTTCAAGCTTAAGGAGAGTGATAAGACATTCACCGTTTTCACAACGCGTCCTGACACTCTCTTTGGCGCAACCTATTGTGTATTGGCACCTGAACATCCACTCGTCTCCGAGATAGCACACCCTGATGCTGCGTCTGCTGTTAATGCTTATGTAAAAGAAGCCATCAACAAATCCGATCTCCAACGGACAGACCTCGCCACAGAGAAAACTGGCGTTTTCACGGGTGCCTACGCGATTAACCCGTGCAACAACGCGCCTATCCCGATCTGGGTTGCAGACTACGTCCTGATGACCTACGGCACGGGTGCCATCATGGCTGTTCCCGGACACGATGAACGCGACCATGAATTCGCGTCAGCTTTCGGTATTCCCATCGTCGAAGTTATTAGCGGAGGCGAAAAACCGATAGAAGAAGCACCTTTTGAAGGAGACGGTGTTTGCGTCAATTCCGACTTTCTCAACGGCTTGCGCGTTGCTGATGCGAAGGAGAAGATGATCGCATGGCTCGAAAGCGAGGAGAGAGGCACGCGTCAAGTTCAATACCGTTTACGGGATTGGCTCTTCTCGCGGCAACGCTATTGGGGTGAACCCTTCCCACTTGCGCATCTTGAGGATGGCACTATTGTTCAACTACCAGACGAAGAATTGCCAATTGAACTACCGCCTATTGATGCTTATAAGCCGACAGAGGATGGCAAACCGCCACTCGCCCGCGCAGACGCAAACTGGTTGAAAGTGACGCTACCCGATGGTCAAACAGCGACTCGAGAAACGAACATCATGCCACAATGGGCAGGCTCTTGCTGGTATTACCTCCGTTTCCTTGACGCACACAATACCGAGTCACCTTTTGATCCTGAACTCGAACGCTACTGGATGCCGGTTGATTCCTACATGGGAGGTGCTGAGCACGCCGTTTTGCATCTGCTCTACGCACGTTTTTGGCATAAGGTGCTTTACGACTGTGGATTAGTCTCTACAAAAGAGCCGTTCCAGGGGCTACTCAACCAAGGGACGATCCTCGCGCAATCTTACCAAGATGCGAAGGGCAAATACTACTATCCGCACGAAGCCGAGGAAAAAGATGGTGAATTTGTTGCGAAAGCCTCCGGTGTGCCCCTCCAAACGCAGATAGAGAAGATGTCCAAATCCCGCTTTAATGTCATCAACTCGGACGATGTAATTGACAATTACGGCGCGGATTCCCTGCGCCTTTACCTACTGTTTATCGGTCCATTCACAGCCAGCACACCGTGGCAGGATGCCGGTGTAGAGGGGGTCTACCGGTTCCTTCAACGCGTCTGGAGGCTTGTGATTGACGAAGACAGCGGCGAACTCAGTGAGAAGTTAACCGACGCTGCTGGCACAACGGAATCCGAACTTTGGCGGGAACTTCATAAGACCATCAAGCAGGTAACGGAAGACACGGAATCCATTGACAAAATGAATACGGCGATTAGCCAGATGATGATTTTCGTTAACACTGCTACGCAAGCGGAGTCGTTACCCAAGGAGATTTTGAAAATTTTCCTGCATCTGCTCTCCCCTTATGCGCCGCATATCGCGCAGGAATTGTGGCATCGTCTCGGCGAAACTGGGTTCATCGCGCTTTCACAGTGGCCCACACACGATGAGGCAGTACTCACAAGTGCCACCGTAACCATTATTGCCCAAGTCAATGGAAAACTCCGCAACCGGCTTGAACTTCCTGCCGATGCGACCGAGAAAGAGATCGAGGAAGCCGCACTTACAGATGAGCGGGTTCAGCGGTTCATCGAAGGAAAACCGATTCGAAAGGTCATCGTCGTGTCGAAACGTAATCTTATCAATATAGTTGTTTAATAATTATCAACAGGAATGGTTTTGGGCTGTCGGCTTTAGTGGCTTTCGGCTTTCGGCTTTCGGCTTTCGGTAAAGAGGTTTTCTTACCGATGGCTGACTGCCGACTGCCGACGGCTGATGGAAACCGATGGCTGACGGCTACTAAAAAATATGACAGAAGATTTAGAATTTGAAGGAAGCAATTTGACCCGCACGCCATCCGATACGCGGTCCCCCGTTTCGATCGTTCCGTTGGGAGGATTAGGCGAATTTGGGCTTAATATGATGGTATATGAGACCGAAAATGACATTATCGTCATTGATACCGGTTTCATGCTACCGAATGCAGACATGCCCGGTGTCGATCTGATTTTTCCAGACATCCACTATCTGGTTGAACGGAAAGAGAAGGTTCGCGGTATCCTACTCACCCACGGACATGAGGATCATATTGGTGCCTTATTCTACGTTTTACGGCAGTTAGATGTGCCGGTTTACGGCACGCAACTGACGCTTGCGATTGCGAGTGGGAGATTACGCGAATACAATGTCCTCGGCAAGGCACAACTTAATACGGTTGCCCCCGGCGATACGGTCGAATTGGGTGATTTTTCTGCCCAATTCATCCATGTTACACACAGTATCCCAGATACCGTAGCAATTGCCTTACGCACACCCGTCGGTATTATCGTCCATACAGGCGATTTCAAGTTCGATATGACCCCTATTGATGGCAAAATGAGTGATATACAGACGCTCGCGCGTTTGGGGTCAGAGGGCGTCCACTTGCTCGTCTCCGACAGTACAAACGCAGAGCGACCCGGACAGACCCCTTCTGAGCGAAGCATCTATGGAACGATAGACAATATCTTTCAGAAGGCTGAGCAGAAATTGTTCCTCTGCACCTTTTCTTCGAGTCTACACCGTATCCAGCAATTCATTGATTTGGCAAACGCACACCGGCGGCTTATCGCTGTCGCTGGGCGCTCTCTCCTCAACAATGTCCGCACCGCTTCTGAACTCGGTTACCTCAACTTGAATCCGGATTATCTCATTGATGCTCGCGATGTGTCTATGTTCAAACCCCACGAGGTCGTGATTTTAAGTACCGGCAGCCAAGGTGAACCCCGCTCTGCTATGTCATTGATGGCACTCGACAATCATCCGTTTTTAAAGGTGGAACAAGGCGATACCGTCGTTATCTCCGCAAGGATCATTCCCGGCAACGAAAAAGCTATCGGGAACGTCGTTAACCATCTGCTCAGACGCGGCGCGAAAATATACCATGAACGCAATGCAGACGTTCATGTATCAGGGCATGGCTCAAGCGAGGATCTGAAATTGATGCTCAATCTTTTACAGCCGAAGTTTTTCATGCCGATGCACGGTGAATATCAAAACCTGATGCGGCACGCCGAACTCGCCGAGTCTGTCGGTATACCAAGCGACAACATTAAAGTCGCTGAAGATGGGGAACTCATTCAACTGGCTTCCGAGACGTGTGAGGTTTTTGGGCGTGAAGGGCGTTCTGGACGCGTCCTCGTTGATGGAAAGCCAGAATTTGAACTTGAAGATATCGTCCTACGCGACCGTATCCAACTTTCTGAAGACGGCATCGTTGTTCCGATTATCGTCCTGCACAGCGATATAGGTGCTGGCAATCAAGAATCAGCACTCAACAATCAGAAAGAGAATATCTCTACTGATAGCAATTCTAAAACAGGATTGAATGCCGGAGAGATAGAGATCATTTCGCGCGGGTTTGTTTACATGGATAAATCTGAAGAGTTAATAGATGAAGCGAAAGAGATTACTCGAAGCATCATTGAGAACCTAAGCGATGAACAGAAGCAGGAAACGGAGACAGTCCAAGACGAGATTCGAGGCGCGCTCCGTAGGTTTTTCTCGAAACAGACGCAACGGAGTCCGCTTATTTTCCCAGTTGTTATGCGGGTTTAATAATGACTGTCGGCTTTCAGTCGCCGGTTGTCAGTGTTCATTGACAACCGTGTGCGTCCTCGCGAGGACTGAAACTGTCGATAACAGTCCCTGATAGCCGACTGCTGACCGCTGACGGCTATAAAAAAGAAAGGAACAAATTAAAATGAAGACATTTCCGTTTATTGTAGTGATTATCGCCCTGGTAGTCAATTTCGCTGCCTGTGAGCGAGTATCGCAAATTGTCCAACCTATTCCTACCCCAATGGAAAGCGAAAGTGACAAGATTGCCATTGGGATTGTCCTCCCGTTAACGGGCCGGTTAGCCGCACCTGGCGCACTCATGAAACAGGGCTTTGACCTTGCTATTGAGGAAATCAACAATTCAGATGCTGGGCATCCACGCCTCAAATTTATCTTCGAGGATGATGCGGGTAGCGCGGACGGGGCGGTTAAAGCATTCAATAAACTCATTGACATGGAAGGGATGGTCGCTATTCTCGGTCCCTCGACATCAAGTGCAGCGCAAGCTGCTTTTCCGATTGCACAAGCGAATCAGATTGTGGCAGTTAGTCCGACAGCAGGGTCCCGAGGCCTCGGGGCTATCGGTGATTTTGTCTTCCGGGTCCCTCTCACGACAGAGATTACGATTCCCAGAGGGGTCGAGGCAACGCTTATGAAATTCGGCTATCAACGGGTCGCTACGCTCTATGACGATACCGATCTTTTCTCGACCGATCGAGACACAGCAGTGCGGGAAGTTCTCGCTACGAAGGGTGTTGAGGTGCTTACCTCAGAAATTTTCCAGAGTGGCGATACCGACTTCTCGACGCAGCTCACTCGGATCAAGGCATTGAAGCCGGACGCTATTTTTGTCTCAGCGTTGCCCCCTGAAAAACCGGGAATACTCATTCAAGCACACGAACTCGGAATATCTGTGCCTCTCATTGTTAGTTCATTAACCGATGTTGAAGTGGAAGCCGCAGGTGCAGCCGCCGAAGGCGCGATAACTTTTATCGGTTGGCTGAGCACAGATGACACGCCCGGCAATCAAGCGTTTGTCCAGAATTACAACGCGACCTTCGGCATGGAGCCAAACGTCTTCGCTACGGCGTCGTATGTGGCTGTCTATATTTTAGCAGAGGCAATTAAGAATGCCAAGGCAACCGATGCAATCTCAATCCGAAACGCACTGGCGGACATCAGAGACTTTGACACAGTGTTTGGTCAGTTCTCTTTTAATGCCGACGGAGACGCAGTTTATGACCAAAAGACACTGATAGTAAAGGATGGCATATTGCAACCTTTTGAGTAACCTTATCAGAGACATTCAGTTATCCGTCCTTTAGTCAGATTTTCACCGCAGACCCGGTAGGTGCGGTTTCCTAACCGCACCGAATCGGCAAAAAAAGACGTGAACCCTGATAATTTCTTAAAATCGAATGCCACTGGTAACCTTATTTGATTACCTACCAGATAAATGGTTGTCGGTATAACGAAGTATATAGATCTCCATCTGCCATAACTCTAACCAACAGAAATATCACAATGATAACGAAAAGCAACTTTAAAGACTTACTCAAAACCCTTGGCTTTACGGAGGAAGGCAATATCTTCCAAAAATCAATAGGTGAAGCTGATTTAACGGTAGACTTCGGTCAACAAAGGCTGATTTATCCCGAAGGTTTAAAAATCAACCGGCAGGATACATGCAATTTCTCACATCCAGAGAATTTTGTCGTATTTGAGTGTGTGCATCGATTGCTGGAAAAAGGCTATAAGCCTAAACATTTGGAACTGGAACCAACATGGCAAGTTGGGCGCGGCGCAAGTGGCGGACGTGCGGATATATTGGTTAGAGATCAAGAAGATAATCCTTTGTTGATTATTGAGTGTAAAACAGCAGGCGATGAATTTGAAAAGGCATGGGACGATACCCGTAACAATGGCGGACAGTTGTTTAGTTATGTCCACCAAGATACCCAAACCCAATACCTCTGTCTTTATGCTTCCAGTTTCTTTGAAAATGATCTGGATCATGAATACAAACTAATTCCGCATCTTGACAATCCACAGATTTTAGCGGAAGATACAACACTTCACTCCTTTGGAAAGGCAGACACAGCTGAACACCGCTTCGCCGTTTGGCGTGATACCTACAAAAGGGAGTGTACAGAAGCTGGTGTTTTTGAAGGAAATGTTCAAGCATACCAAATCGGCAAGGACAACTACACCCTCGCTGAGGACACCAAACCCATTGGTGCCAACGATAAAGATCGCAAATACCATGACTTCCGAACCATTTTAAGAAAGCACAACATTGCAAGACGCGAAAATGCTTTTGAGGTTTTGGTTAATCTATTTTTGAGCAAACTGGTTGATGAAGAAGAAAACAGAGACAAACTTCAATTTTATTGGAACGGTCCCGCTTCTGACAACTACTTTGATTTCGTTGATAGACTTCAAAACCTTTACCAAAGAGGGATGCGTAAGTTCCTGAACGAAGAAATCAGTTACATCAGCAGCGACCAGATTGACGCGGCATTTTGGCCAGTCAAAAATGATCGTAACGCTACGAAGAAACAGATTCAAGAATATTTTAGAGAGCTTAAGTTTTTCTCAAACTCTGCATTCTCCTTTCTGGACACCCACAACAAGAATTTATTTGAAAGAAATACTGCAGTCCTTTCAGAAGTAGTGCAAATGTGGCAAGGATTGCGACTTAAAACAGATGACCAAAACCAGTTTTTGGGCGATATGTTTGAGTTTTTTCTCGACAATGGCATCAAGCAGTCTGAAGGTCAGTTTTTCACGCCACTGCCTATCTGCAAATTTATCGTTGCTTCCTTGCCTCTCGCCCAAAAAATTAAAGAGATCCCTGAACCGCTTAAAGTCATTGATTATGCCTGCGGATCAGGGCATTTTTTGAATGAATACGCCTATCAGATAAAACCGCTGGTTGAGAAACAAGAAAGAGATGTTAGCGACTATTATAGCCAAATCACCGGCATTGAAAAAGAAGATCGCTTAGCAAAAGTTGCAAAAGTCGCCGCCTATATGCATGGTCAAGAACAGATTAAAATACTGGATGCCGACGCGCTCGCTTCCCTTCCTGAAATTCAACGGGAGAGTTATGATGTTTTAGTTGCAAATCCGCCGTTTGCGGTGGAAGGCTTCTTACAAACCTTGAGTGATGCCGACAAAACAGAGTATAAACTTATTAAAGCCACAGGTGAAGATAGCAATACCAAGAATATTGAATGCTTCTTTTTAGAACGGATCCATCATTTATTAACTTCCAAAGGAGTAATTGGTGTGATTGTTCCTGAAACTATCCTGTCCAATGTTGATGCTGTTCATGTTCGGACACGCGAACTTCTATTACAGTTTTTTGATCTGGTTAGCATTACTTGGCTTGGTGCAGGTGCCTTTGGCAAAACAGGCACCAAAACAGTTGTGCTTTTTTTAAGACGGAAAGCACACAGGCCTGAGCACGCAGAACATTACCGCAATCGAGTGGAAGATTTTTTTGCAGGTGATGACGAGAGTGAAGAATATCATCAAGATCATCACCTCTTAGAAGCCTATTGCAACCATATTGAAGTTCCTTATGAAGAATATATCAAACTTTTCGCTTCAACCAGCCTTGATCCACTTTCTAACCTATTGGAACACGATATTTTCAAGGACTACAAACGGAAATTCAACCCAGATAAAGAGTTAAAAAAGATAGAAAAATCTAAGGAATTCAAAGAAAAAACAGAGGCAGAACGGT
This sequence comes from Candidatus Poribacteria bacterium, assembly GCA_965232545.1. GTDB lineage: Bacteria > Poribacteria > WGA-4E > WGA-4E > WGA-3G > WGA-3G. Next base: position 1,865,052 of record OZ246979.1, on the reverse strand, counting down.
TGGCAGCATTAGGCAAACGTTTTATTAATTATCTACACAACATAGAAAAAGACAAACTCTATTACTTTATTTTAGCACAGGAGCAAGAGAACAAAGTGCTCATTGTTAATGCCCCGGATACCATCAAAGAACGGAAGCAATTTCTCGGTTACGAGTGGAGTAATAGAAAAGGTAGAGAGGGTATTCAATACAATGGTGGTAATACTGTCAACGATATTATCACACCTCTGTTTGATCCGAAGGATTTAGATAGCGATACCAAAATAAACACGGTAATCAGACGTAATTTTATCGGTGAAATCACCGACCCACTTCCCGAATACTGCCACTATGCCGAGCTCACCGATATGTTGAATTTTAGCCGCGTAGATTTTGATAAAATTATTAGTTTAACCCCGGCACAAAGTACTAAAGTAGAAACACACCATCCATTAGTGAAGTTAGGAGATACAATAGAAACAATCGAAAGTGGGAATAGACCTAAAGGAGGGATTGGAAATATATCGAGTGGTGCATGGAGTCTGGGAGGTGAACATATACATCCAACAACTGGAAGGGTTGATTTAAGTACACCTAAATATGTTCCGTTAGATTTCTACCACAGCAGCACAAGAGGTATATTACAAGAAAATGATGTGTTGCTTTGCAAAGATGGAGCCTTAACCGGAAAAATTGCACTTTTAAGGGAGGAACTAAATAATGAAGACGCAATGGTAAACGAACATGTTTTTCTCTTGAGGTGTGCGTCCCAATTAAAACAGCACTACATTTTTAATTTTCTTTTTTCTCGGAACGGTCAAAATTTGCTAAAGCAAAACATCACAGGTTCTGCCCAAGGCGGTCTAAATTCAACTAATCTTAAAGAGATAAAAATCCCTCTTCCACCCACCCAAATTCAACAGCATATTGTCAATGAATGCAAGGCAGCGGATCAGGAAACGGACCAAGCCCGCAAGACCATCACAGCAGCCGAAAAGACAATTGAGGAAAGTGTGCAAGCTGTTATCAATATGGGGTATGAAATAAAGAAAATCGGTGATGTTTATAAAACTGCCTCTGGTGGAACACCTCTATCGAACAAAAAAGAGTACTATGAAAATGGAACAATACCCTGGATTAATAGTGGAGAAGTTTCAAAGAAAGAGATAAATTTTGCGGATAGTTTTATCACTGAATTAGGACTTAATAACTCAAACGCAAAATTATTTCCCCCAGGAACAGTTCTTTTAGCAATGTATGGTGCCACTGCTGGGAAAGTTGCTCTATTGAATATTGAAGCTTCAACTAATCAAGCATTGTGTGCTCTATTACCAACTGAAGAAATGGTGCCTAAGTTCTTGGTCCTGGCAATAGAATCAATGTATCAATACTTGCTTAATCTGAGAACTGGAGTAGCCAGGGATAATTTATCTCAGGAAAAAATTAGGAACATAAGAATCCCTGTCCCACCGCTTGACATTCAACAGCAGTTAGCAGCGGAGGTTGAGCAATTAGAGGCAGAAATCACCCAAGCCCAAGCTATAATTGATAACGCCCCCGAGCGTAAAAATGCCATTCTCACAAAGTATCTGTAGAAAAACGGAATTTGTGGGCTGCCAACTGGTGTTATCCGAACAGTCCTAATGCCCTGATTTTTTCCAGATTCATTCAGTCCTTCTATAGTCATGAAAACTAAAGGACTCTGATTTTTTCCTTGAAAAAATTAATGTATTTGTATATAATTTCATTTAGATCTGGTGTACATTATGTGCACACAATCCTTTATTTTCTCCATGGAAATTTTATGAAAGGCAAAAAACGGTTACTTATTCTATCGTGTTCACAGCGGAAACACCCTTCTCAAGAACCGTTACCAGCAATTGAGAGATACAATGGTCCACTATTTTTTGTCTTGAGACGTTTTTTTCGTGAATGTCCGCGTGAGGCAGAGCAATTGGATGTGTACATCTTATCTGCTGCCTATGGACTTATCCCGGCGGATTTCCCAACTCCATTTTACGACCAAAAGATGGATCTGTCACGGCTAGTTGGATTGCATGACCAGATTAATGCAACTTTTTCGGAAATTTTAAAAATCAATTACACTTCAATTTGCTTTGTACTTGGAAAGACTTACCTGAAGGCATTTAATGGTTTGCAGAACTTGATTCCAGCACTTACGGAGTCCATCGTGGCATACGGCCCAATAGGCAAAAAACAGACTCAACTGAAAAAGTGGTTGTGGAGAAAATGTCAATGATTATTGAAGTGTTTGAATCTGCTAACAACGAAGTTTCTATTGAAATCGAAATTGAAAACGTTGATGTATCCCGCGTTCCACCATTTAATGACCATGTTTCAGAACCAATCTCAAGAGAAAAGCTGGAATCACTTTTAACTAAAATACAGCCTTTAGAAGATTTAGATATGGCTGAACCGGAAAGTTACTTTGCACAAAATGTCTCTGTCCGGCTAGATGACGATGCCGCTCTCGGAGATACAGCCGCATTTGACCTTCCACACCACATAGCAGTCCGTGTCGTTTTGGAAAGTATTCTACAAAAGTTGGGGACATCCGACAGTCTGCAAATTCGAATTAATTGAGGTATTTTGATGGCTATACTTTCACTGAATGAATTCAGGTCTTCACAAGAAACTCAATTTTCCAAAGGAACCTGGATTGTTGAATATCATGACAAAACTCACTTATCAGAAGATAGCTATCTATGTCTTGGGAATGTTAAAATTGAAGAATCTGCACCAAACGGTAACTCTTTATTTCGATTCTATCCTCGTTCTAGTGAAGAATTAAAAAAAAGCATCAGTAATGAATGGCACAGTAAAATATGGAAAGGTAAAATCAATAACGATCAGATAAAAGGACAACCGGAAAAAGCTGCTGAGACTATTCCTGACCAGCTCCGAGAATCCTTCGTCAGATTGGGGCTTTTGCGACCATTTTTTGAAATAGAAAACGGTGAATTCATTACCAACCGAAAATTTGCTATAATAGTTCTGGATACAAATTCATTACGCAATAGTGCAGTTCACCATTTGCAAGAACAATTTCCCAAAACACAACTATGGATTATCATCCCGACTGTTACACTGATGGAAATTGGAGAAAAAGCAGCGACTATAAAAAGTAGAGTTAACGACAATCCCAAACCGAGCAATAGTGCACTCATTAGGAGCCGTCCCCAAGTAACAATTACTTCTCAGGCGGTGAAGTGGATCAAGGCCCGTTTTCCAACCGAGACTTTAGAGCTTGCTCCAGAACTTCTTAGGACTTTTCGTGGCTACGAAGTAAGGGGTAATGATGCTTATAAAGAGCCAGATAGAATTTCTATCAATGATCGCTTAATCTTAGAAGGGATTAAGGACCTACGCCGTCAGCGAAATTTATCAGAGTGTGTTTACTTAATGTCCGGAGATAAGGATATGTCTCGGCTTGCTCGGCTTGAAGGAATACAGACAATTTATCCTGATATGCCAAGTATTCAAGATATTTGCAATGGTATCTACTCTATTCGTTATTCACTTGAGTCCGAAACCTATGTAGTATGTTCAATCCATCGCTTCCTATGGGATTTAACCCATGTATTTAGCAAGATTCGCGTGAGGAAGTGTACAGAGGATACCGAAAAGTGCGAAAAATTGAAACTTTCCTACTACTATCCAACCAAACTTGTAAATGATTGGATTGAGGATAAATTGGAGGTGACAAGTAATCTTGGATCCAGTTCTACTACCCACGTTGCTTAACGTTATTGATAGACTAGTAACCGGTCCTGTCCCGGTGACAGTAGGCAATCTGAACTTCAATAGGTATCTGACAAAAAAACACTTTGCAGGAATTGGCCGGGTACTTGAGGGTTTTGGCATCGGGCTGCGAAATAGTGAGTCGTTAGTTCCAGGTGCAGATCTGAACAAGTTTGTTGAGTATTGGGAAGAGGCTGATTTGTCTGGAATAAATACTTTCTTTTGCCGCTACCCGCCTTACAATAGGTTCATGCATTTTTTAAAGACTGAAAAATCTATTACCGTTCCACCGACGACGAACCCTGAAGCACGTCATCAAATAGGAGAGCGATTACGAAAAGATAAAATTGGGATAACCTTTGTAGGTATTGATACTTTTAAGTGGTGGGGAATGGCAGTTGGACAAGTCTATATATCGCATATCGGCGATAAACGTATTTACTGGGGCGGTGAGAATCCTGATCTTGATTCCTTTGAAAAAAGTGTCATTTTGCATTACAACGAGATCCGACCGCTCGACGGCTTTGCCAATATTGGACAACTAGCAGATCTAGTATGTCGTGAACTTAGCATTTCATTTCTCCAATTTGAAAAACTTTTTGTTCAACTATGTTCGCAACGATACGATTACACGACAGCTACATCTCTTGTTCGTTTGCCTACGAGTAGATCGCAAGTCCAAACGATCCTACCACGTTCTCAGGCGAAACAAACCGATGGTTCAATTGAATGGGTAAAAAAACGCTTCATGGAAGATGGCATATTTGTCAATGGGCGAAATGTGAAAATGGTTAAATACCAGCCATCAAAAACGACGGCTTGTCAGACTTACCAATAGGGAACAATCAAATGAATCACCAAAATCAGAATGACCCAACTCTTAATAGTTTGTTTGAAGAAGTTAGTCAAAAGAAACCTAAAAATCATTTTGAGGACTTTTTCCTTCTATCAAATCCTTTCCCCATGGGTGAGTTTTATGATTTTTGCGTCGATCAAGAACCGGTAAAAGAAGAATTTACGCGAATCTTACGAACCTTTTATAATGACTCTCAATTGCAAATCATGACTATTCTTGGTAGCACTGGTGCTGGCAAAACTACTCTTCTTAAGTTTTTGGAACAAACACTAAAAAAATGGCGAGAACCCAACCCCGAAAGGAAGGCGATTACTGACCTCTATACGGTCTTGATTACACAACCGCGAGGAAGTTATCTAGAGATACACTACGAAATCATTAGTCAGCTAAGTACTATGTTCTTCGCAGAATTTTTCTCAAAGGTCCGCCAGGGGGAAATTGACCTTTCTAAACTCTCTAATGAATTGCCAGGAACAAACCCAGAATTGATCAAAACACTTGCGTACATTTCACAGTTGAACATTCAACGATCAATTTTTGACTATCACCAGGAACAGACTTCCTTCATGCCTGAACCGCAATCATATCGGATACTAGAAAAATGGCTACAAGGAGTGAAACTCACTGCCGCTGAAAAAAAACAATTAGGCGATGTTTCCACAGATGTTAGTAAGTCAGCAACGGTCGCTATTAAGTTCCTTTCTGATCTTATCAAAATCTTTTTGCATGTAAAGTTTTTTAAGGGGCTTATTATATTCTTTGATGAGTTTGAAGAGTTGGTTTCAGGCCGATCCTCAGTAGCTCAAGCACAGTACGCTCAAGATCTACGTAATTTCTTTGACAGTCATCCTGAAGGGGTTATATTTGTTGTGGCCACATCTCCAATTTCAGAGAAACTTCAGAAAATTTCACCTGCCCTACAGCGCCGATTAGGTTCTGGTGTTGAAATAACTCCAATTTCGGATGAAGCTGCTGCGTTGCAGTATGCCAAAGAATTTATTCAGTGGGGACGAGAAAAATTCGTATCAGAAACAGATAAAAATATGATTTTCCCTGACGATTGTCAAACAGAGGATAAACCTTATTACCCACTAACCAACGTGAAGATTAGAGAGGTCTACAATAAACTAAAAGAAAACTCGTTCATCTCACCAGTCCTTCCCGGAGACCTCCTACCAAAATTACATCATTTACTTTATCAGCGCGTGTATGAGGAGAAGTAACCGTGCTACCTCATACCCGGAAAATAAGCGGATTAGATATTGAAACGCCAGCATTATTTGCTAGTTATCGTATAGGTGATTACCCGCGCGCCGGTCTGCACTATCATCCCTGGAACATTACCAATACTCAAACAGTTCTCCTTAATGCCTTTGACTTATTAGCAAATAAACAAACACGGATAGCAGCCTCGAAAATCCGCGAAAAACAATGTAAACTTCACGAATTCATTGAGTTTGACGGTCCTTTGATGCTTGACTCTGGTGCTTTTAACTTCCAAAAGGAAAATGAAATTAATATTGATCCACTTAAAGTGCTCTCAACTGGCATTGAGTTTGAGGCAGATATATCTGTTGTGCTTGACCATCCTTTTCTACCTGCATCATCTTCTAAAGAAAAAAGTAAACGATGGAAAAATACGGTTGAAAACACTCGGAAAATGTTTGAGGAATTGAATTCTCGGAGCGATGGTATTCCCGATAACTTCCATTTAATGCCAGTTATTCACGGTCACAGTACAAGAATTCTCAAACGTCGCCTTGATGAAATTATCAATATCTGCGGACCAGATCCTCCTATTGTTGGCATCGGAAGTTTGGCACCACTTGCTCGTAACGGAAGTAAACAGACAGCCATTGACCTCGTCTGTAAAGTCCGAAAACTTCTCCCAAACTCTCATATTCACTGTTTTTCAATGGGATCCGCGTTGCTAATGCTACTCGCTTTTTATTCTGGGGCAGATACAGTTGATTCACAAAGTTGGATGCTTAGTGCGGCATTCAAAAATGTGCAATTGCCCGGTTTTCACTGGACCCGATTGTCTCAACGTGAAAAGGCGAAAGATCCTGTCAAGTATGAAGAAACTCGTCGTGCCTTTGCCCAACACTTATTGCAATTGATAAGCACAGAGAAATTTGTCGTCAAAAATTGGGATAATAAGCACGAAGAAACTCTATCGATCTGCAACGAACAGGAAGCACTGTCTTACCTAGACGATCTTGAAGATCGGGACGGGAAAAACCATATCCATCGCCGGGCATGCCATAATTTATATGCCTTCAACTTTGAAGCGAATCGAATGCGCCAAGAGAAGGAAAGTGGAATGAATTCCCTTGAACTATTCATTGAAAGTAGAATGAAAAGGACAGTCTATAAGAAAACTTTTGAGTACGCAGTAAAAAAATCCAAATCCTAAAAGAGGTAAAAGAAAATATATGAAAAAGACGATGTACGAAAAGATATGGGAGGCGCATCTTGTGCGCGCTTCCGCAGACGAGGTCCCGATTCTTTATATCGACACACACCTCGTTCACGAGGTCACATCCCCACAAGCGTTTGAGGGGTTAAGGCTCAACAACCGAAAAGTCCGTCGTCCGGATCTGACGTTCGCCACGATGGATCACAACGTACCGACGACAGATAGGTCGCTACCCATCACCGATTTGATTGCCGCAAAGCAGATGGAAACGCTCGCGCAAAACTGCACCGAGTTTGACATTCCGCTCTACGACATCGACAGTCCTGAACAAGGTATTGTGCATGTCATTGGACCCGAACTCGGTATCACGTTGCCCGGAAAGACTATCGTCTGTGGTGACAGCCATACCTCAACACACGGTGCACTCGGTGCCCTCGCTTTCGGCATCGGTACTAGCGAGATTGAGCATGTACTCGCCACGCAATGCCTCTTACAACAGGAATCGGAAACCTTTGAGATTCGGATTGATGGCACACTCCCTTACGGTGTGACTGCGAAAGACATTATCCTCGCTATCATTGGGCATATCGGTATAGACGGCGGTAACGGTGCCGTTGTTGAGTACACAGGCTCGGCGATCCGTGCCCTCAGCATCGAGGAACGGATGACCGTTTGCAATATGTCCATTGAGGCGGGGGCACGTGCGGGTATGATTGCTCCTGATGATACCACTTATGAATACATCGCTGGCAAACGTTTTGCACCGAAAGGTGAAGCGTTTGATGCCGCCGTCGAAAACTGGAAGCAGCTTCCTACTGACGAAGGCGCGACTTACGATCGGACCCTGCAACTCGATGCCGCAGAGATTGCACCGCAAGTGACGTGGGGCACAAACCCGGGTATGGTGACCGATGTAACAGGACGCGTGCCAGATCCCGCGGATATGGCGACAGCCGATGAAAAGACTGCTACCGAGCACGCTTTAGCATATATGGATCTCAAACCCGGCACACCCATCACAGATATTCCGGTGGATAGAGTTTTCATCGGCAGCTGCACCAACTCCCGTATCAGCGATCTACGCGTTGCCGCGGAAATCGCCAAAGGCAGGAAAGTCGCAGATACCGTCAACGCGATGGTCGTTCCCGGTTCGCAAGCGGTCAAACGTCAAGCGGAAGCGGAAGGGCTTGACGAGATTTTCCGCACCGCCGGTTTTGAGTGGCGCGAAGCCGGTTGTAGTATGTGTCTCGGTATGAATCCTGATACGCTAATGCCGGGGCAACGCTGTGCCAGCACATCGAACCGGAATTTTGAAGGTAGACAGGGCAAAGGCGGACGCACGCACCTCGTGAGTCCACAGATGGCGGCTGCGACTGCAGTCACAGGTCGTTTTGTGGATATTCGGACGTTTGGATAGGCCAAATACAGACTTGTACGGGATGCCAAGGGCATACGAAGAACATATTCGCTATCAAGGTAAATACGGAGGTAACAATGGAATCTACCATTATTGAAAAAATTAGGCAGCTTCCGCCCGAACTCCAAGAAGAAGTCATTCATTTCATTGATTTCCTGCGAACAAAAAAAAGTTCAAAAGGGAAAAAAAGACCGAACTTGGAGTGGATTGGTGGCTTAAAAGCGTATCGTGACCAGTACACTGCCCTCGAACTTCAGAAAAAGGCGTCAGATTGGAGGGATTAGTGTACCTCGCGGATACCAATCATCAGTTTCGATACGGATTTTGATGGAACTGAAAGGAGACGAAAGGAACCGATTGAGGTGTTAAATGAAATACAAGGGTAGTATGAAACCCAAATTCGCCTAAAAATGTCATAGAACACCAAAAGGAGAAAACGGAAACATGGAAGCATTCAAAGAACATGTGGGACGTGTTGTCCCGCTCGACCGGATTAACGTTGATACCGACCAAATTATCCCGAAGCAATTCCTGAAACGGATTGAACGCACCGGCTTCGGTGAATTTCTCTTTAACGACTGGCGTTACCTTGAAAATGGCGATCCGAACCCAGACTTCGTATTGAACCTCCCACGCTATGCAGATGCGAGCATCCTCATCGCAGGCGTAAACTTCGGTTGTGGCAGCTCCCGCGAACACGCACCGTGGGCACTCCAACAATACGGCTTCAAGGCGATTCTCGCGCCCTCGTTTGCAGACATCTTCCGAAACAACTGCTATAAGAACGGCATCCTACCGATAGCCTTACCTGCGGACATTATTGCCTCGCTCAGTCAAGAGGCACATGACACTGAAGGCTACCAATTGATGGTAGACCTGGACCAGCAGTCGGTGATCTGCGCTGATGGCACTGCACACACTTTTGAAATCGGCGATTTTGAGAAGTACTGTCTGCTGAACGGACTCGATGAAATCGGCTGGACCTTGCAGTATGAGGCAGACATTGCCGCTTATGAAAACCAGAATCCGTCATAGTTCAACAACACGCCTGTCTATAGGCATCAATTGGATATGCTCCAGTGGGATTTCCGAATCCCATCCTTCCGCTCAATTGAGGAGGGGCAGTTTCCTAACTGCACCAGATCTCTACTACAGCCCGCGGTGAAGTTATGGTGAATTATGAAAATAAGTTTATATTTCAATAGACGCAAAAACCCGCCGACACCGCTGGCGAGGTGTTTTTGATAGGGGTTTTTGCTTGGGGTTTTTGATAGGGTATTTCCCCAATTTCCTCAATTTCCCCCTAACCTCGCCGTTAGAGTGTATAGGTAATTCTAAAATCTACCATAGTTGGGGTTTACTGCGTTCAATCCAACCTACTAACGATCTTACCTCTCTGGACGCATCCGAAAAAGATTTGAAGAAGCTTGGTGTTTATAGGTTAATCGTAATATGCTCACTGCTACCTTAAAAAATCCTCCAAACCTTAAACATAAGGAGCAAAAATGCCCTACAAAGCTGTTATATTCGATCTGTTTGGAACTTTAGTCGAAAATTTCAGCAGTCAAGCGTACGACCAAGTCCAAGTTCAAATGGCTAAAATCCTTAACATTCCATACCCAAAATTCCAGCAAGTCATGCTGGCAACAATCAACGATACATCCTCAGACGGTTATTATGCTGTTGAAGACAATATACGTGAGATATGTCGCCGCTTAAGTATTAAAGTGAATGCGTCCCAAATTGAGCAGGCTGTTACCCTACACTATACATTCTCAAAAAGTACCCTTGTGATTGAACCCAAGGTTTTAAAGGCATTAGGGACATTGAAGCGCGACAACTTACTTTTAGGACTTATCACCAATTGCAGACCGCCTATCCCATCTGCTTTCTTACAGTCTCCATTGGCTCAATACATTGATGTTCCTGTTTTTTCCTGTGAAGAACGGATCAAGAAACCGGCACGCCGTATCTATGAAATAGTCTGCGAGCGGCTGAAGGTCCAACCGCAAGAATGTCTCTACGTTGGCGATGGGAGTGGTCAAGAATTGACAGGTGCCACAGCGGTCGGAATGCTACCGATACTAAAACGCGCTGATTTAACGGATGTCTATGACCCACATCGACCCGAAGTCGAAAACTGGCAAGGCATCGCTATTGATGAAATTTCGGAGTTATGCACTATTATTCCCGAGTTGGCGTAATTATGTGTTAACCCGAATCAATGGTAAAACTTACAAATAACTCTCACTGCGAGGCAATCTCAATAGATACGAAAACCTACAACCGCGCTGGCGAGGTTTCTAACCTCGCCTCTTTAAAGTGTCTCATTAATTCTAAAATCTACTAAAGAATCTCAAAATGGTTAGATTTTCAGATGTTTGATGAAATGTGTGTATCTATGGCATAGGTTCTAATTTATAGGCTCGCTTTTTGTTTTTTGAAAGGAGGAATGAAGAATGGCTCATTTTTTTTCTGAAGCAAGCCGGACTTTCAGTGAATACTTGCTTTTACCTAACTTAACCACGAAGGAGTGCATCCCTGAAAACGTTGTCCTGAGAACGCCTCTCGTGAAGTTTAAGAAGGAACAAGAACCGACACTGGAAGTGAATATTCCGTTTGCTTCTGCGATCATGCAAGCCGTTTCGGATCATAACTTGGCAATCGCATTGGCTCGGCAGGGCGGTATATCCTTTATTTATGGATCCCAAGATATTCAAGAACAAGCAGCAATGGTCCGGGCGGTGAAAAACCACAAAGCCGGTTTTGTGGTCAGCGACTCAAATCTGAAGTGTGATAGCACGATAGCAGATGTCGTGAAGTTAACCGAAGAAACAGGACACTCGACGATCCCTATAACCGAAGATGGTTCGTCTGCCGGAGAGTTATTTGGGCTGATAACGGATAAGGATTATAGGTTAAGCCGAGTGGATTTAAATACGAAAGTCAGCGAACTGATGACTCCGTTCTCCAAACTGATTGTGGGTCGAAAGGGAATTACTATTGAGGATGCCAATGACCTCATTTGGAAACATAAGATAAATTGCCTACCGATTATTGATAAAAATCGTAGACTGGTACATTTGGTCTTCAGGAAAGATTACGACGACCATAAGAAAAATCCTCTTGAATCGATAGATTCTCAGAAAAGACTTGTCGTCGGTGCCGGCATCAATACAAGAGATTATAAAGAAAGGGTACCAGCACTCGTAGCCGCAGGTGTCGATATTATTTGTGTTGATTCTTCTGAAGGGTATACAGAGTGGCAATCAGATACCATTCGATTTATTAAAGATAAGTACAATGATACTGTGAAAGTGGGCGGTGGGAATGTAGTGCACGGAGATGGGTTTACGTATTTGGTAGAAGCTGGTGCTGATTTTATAAAAGTAGGTATCGGTGGAGGTGCTATTTGTATCACAAGGGAACAGAAAGGAATTGGACGTGGGCAAGCGACTGCCGTCATCGAAGTCGCTCAGCAAAGGGACGTGTATTTCAAGGAAACCGGTGTTTACGTGCCAATTTGCTCGGATGGTGGTATATTCCAAGATTATCATATCGGTTTGGCACTTGCCATGGGTGCTGATTTCGTGATGATGGGTAGATATTTTGCAAGATTCGATGAGAGTCCAAGTAAAATAAGAAAATTGGGGATGAATACAGTGAAAGAATATTGGGGAGAGGGAACAAAGCGAGCCGCCAATTGGCAACGTTACCACGAGGGAGGCGGTCCAGAACTGTTGTTCGAGGAGGGGGCTGATGCTTATGTACCTTATGCAGGAAAGATGAACGATAGTTTGAAAACGACCCTCGCAAAAATCCGATCGCTCATGTGCAATTGTGGAGCAATATCCCTACCGGAATTTCGTCAAAAAGCCAGGTTCGTGTTAGTCTCTTCAGCAAGTATTCGTGAAGGCGGTGTTCACGATATCATTCCAAGAACGACGCAGGATGGATGAAAATGAAAACTTTCGACAACAAAATCAATCTCAATCTGGACAGTGCCTCAGAAGTCTCCCTCAAAGGTTTCATCGCGCCGATTGAGCACATGAACCCCAATTTCCATGAAGAATGGGATGCGCTGGCAAATTTGCGCGTTTCTGAACCAGAGAAGGCGTATGCTACTTCGGTTTTCCGAACGTTTCTCCCAAATAAGCCTGTCTCCGTTGGGGACTACTGGCAGATTGACGACCAAGGCGCGCGTGCCTTGCTGAGCCAGTTGCAGCCCAATCCGAATCTGGATATGCACATTAACGCAGGAGATTCCAGCGGTTTATGGGCATGTCTACGCGCTTACAACGATGAATTCGCTGATATTGTGTTTCGGATCCATGCGACATTGGCATTAGAGGACGGTTGGTTCACACCTTCTCAGTTTGCCGGACATCTATTTATCGATCGCATCAAAAAGAGTGTAGCCTCTTTCCAGATGCGTGTTCCTGAAGGGACACTGTTCGATGTTAATTGGAAAAAAAATAAAGACGATCCTAACTATTTTTATACCACAGGTGGTGGCGTTTGTCCGAAAATTGAGTTGCTGGCGGAAATGCCAGATATCACTCAGGAAACCGAGTTCACAACATCAATCACGCGAGAAAAGGCTGAACGCATACTGATACAACGTTTCTATAAGTCGCAGCAAATCAACTGGGTGCCATTTGAAGAGGCATCAGAAATATCACAAGCACAGCAGAAACCGATCCATGCCATTTCAATAGATGGACCGCTCGCCGACGAAGCATGCTGAGGGAGCGGCAAAAACTTGAGGGCAGTTGTCCTCTCCGACGATCGAATTATCGAATTCCTAAACGAAAATTTTATCAATATGTGGATACGTAATGCCGAGCTTAGACGCATGCGGGATTCCCAAGGATTTGAGGGAATGCCTCCCTTGGCACGCACAATCATTGGGCACAAATGGCGAAGAGGTCCAGTAGATGCATGGGTTATATCTCCTGAGCTTGAAGCGATAGGACACGTAGCAGTCAATGAATACCTTGACAACAACCGTCGTGAAGATGGCACTTTGGAAAGTGAGAATTACCTCCTATTTCTCGCGGATGCCTTAGCAGGAAAACTCCCCGGATTCGGTAACACCGTTCTCACACCCGAGCAACCCTCGCAACGGATATTGGACGTTGTTCGCACCCCAGAATATGGACATCAGGATTACACCGTAGTCGTAATTGATACCACAGCCTTTGAAAACGGCGGCACACTCGTTATTGATGTTGAAGTAGGTGATGAAAAGGCGTACGGGTCCTTTCATCTGCTGGATGCTGATCACGGACTTACCTTTGATCCTTATTACAAACGTCCCGAAGGAATCCTTCTTGAGGAATCGCACGACACAGGTTGGTTGGGTCCCAATGAAACAGGACAAATGACACATCATTTTGAGTGTGGACAGATCTTTAAATTGGTCGCTCTGGGCTGGGCATCTAACGAGAAAGGAAGCATAAACGCCTTTCACGCAAAAATTTCTGTGGGACCTGCAGAAAAGAGCGAAGAATAACGCAGCGGAATCCCAAACCAGTGAAGTATTTGGGGTGTTCCACAGCGTCACAGGATGGAAGTTTCTTGTAGCACAATCTGTTAGATTGTGTCCTGAGCCTGAAAACTAACAGTTTGTGGTACAAAAACACCTTGAATAATGACTCCGTTCACATAACTGGTGAAAGTGCATCCAAAAGTGTGTATAAGCGAATCATTGTCCTTTCTAATAGCAATGGTATCCTGTATCAAGAAAGAAGTTCATAACGAAAAATGGAAACTTTCAACAATAAAATAGCACTTAATGTTGATGGTGATGCAGAAGTCAACGTCAAAGGTTTCATTGCTCCCATTGAATACACGCAATACAACTTCCATGTAAAGTGGGACGAGTTGGCGAACCTCCAGGTCGCTGAACCAGAGAAGCAGTATCCTACCTCCATTTTTCAAGCATTTCTGCCACCGGAATCGGTTTCGGTAGGTGAATGCTGGGAGATTCGGGAAGAGGGCGCGCTGGAATTACTAAAACAACTTCATCCGAATCCGAGTTTGGATTTGCACATCAATAATGGTGATTCTTATGGTTTATGGGCATGTTTGCGCGCTTACAATGACAAGTTCGCTGAGATTCTGTTCCGTATCCACGCCGAATTTGTCTTGGAGAATGGTTGGTTTACACCTTCACAATTTGCTGGACATCTTACTATCGACCGGTTTCAAGAGAAGGTTGTTTCCTTCAAGATGCACGTGCCTGAAACGACATTGAACTTTGACGCGGGTTGGAAAGCACCGGCGCACCCGGGTGGCGCAGCAGAGATTGGTTTTTGCCCACGAGTAGAACTCTATACCGAGACGTCAAGTGTTCCACAAGACACTACATTCACCGCATCTGTTACCGAAGCAGCGGCGAGGCACGCCCTGATATTGCGTTTCTACAAGGCGCAGCCAATCAATTGGGTATCGCTGGAGGCCGCGTTAGAAATGGCACAAGCACAACAGAAACCGATTCATGCAATTTCAATAGATGGACCGCTTGCCGACGAGGCATGCTGAGGAAGTGGCAAATGCCTGAGAGCAGTTGAGCTCTCCGAAGACCGAGTTATTGTGTTCTTGAACGAAAATTTCATCAACACGTGGATCCCCAACGCGGAATTAGGACGAACGCCGAGTTTGCGAGAACCGATTGCCAAAAGGCGTGAACGTGAAGGTAAGACGTTCAACACAACACACGCCTTAGCAGAGGCAATTATAAAAAGTTGGAAAAAAGGTTCACCGGTGGACTGTTTGGTTATCTCACATGAGTTTGAACCACTCGGTGGCATAGACTACAATTTTTTTCCCGATTGTTTGGGTAAGTTTGAGGACGAGATAGAGGCTTATCTGTTTTTTCTCAAGGCATCCATGGAAGGAAAACGTCCCGGATTGGGCGATCTTATTCTTACACCGGAACAACCTTCACAGGAGGTGGTGGACACCTTCCGCACCCCAGAGGTAGCCCATCAGGATTACACCATTGTTTACATTGATACTACTGCGTTTGAAGATGGCGGCACACTCATTATTGACATCCAAGTCGGGAGAGACGAGGCAGTAGGGAGTTTCCATCTCCTTGACGGAGACCAAAAACTTCCGACGGAAAAAGTGCCTGACGGTATTGATCCTGCGAAATGGAACGCGCAAGAAAGCGATGAATATAAGAAACCACTCGACGCGCTTGCCAGAGTCTGGGGAATATTCCCCGGTGAAACTGGACAAATTAAATATCAGTTTGATCGAGGTCAACGCTTTAAATTGTGTGTAACTGGTAATCAATGGAATGAGATGGGAGAGATAAACGCTTTTTACGCAAAAAATTCTGTAGAGGCAACAAACTGAGGAGCAGTTACTTGTTTACAGTGGAAGCGGATCCCTGCTCAGTGGAATAGCAATCCACAGTACGAAACGAGATTTTTTGGAATCTAATCTCTCTTGCTGACAGCCGATTGCTAATTGCTGATTGCCGTTCTTCTGACATCCGACACCCGTACAAATTGATATCCATCCCGTTTCAGTCTCGCGATAATACGATCTGTTGCCTCGACCGTCCCCGAACGGTTTGCCTTCTTGTTTTCTGCTTTCCCATCATGTAAAACGATGATTGAACCGGGTTTGGTCTTCTTCAGGACCGTTTCAGTGATTTTATCGGGATTCTGTGTTGTCCAATCCCAACTCCACACATTGCAGCTGATATGCGTTCGATTCCCTTTCGCGAGCACCCATGCTACCGGCAAAAATCGCGTCAACATTGGTGCGCGAAACACAACTTCACCTGCCTTGAAACCTCCTGTAGGGTTCTCACTGCGAAGCAATCTCTGTAGGAGGTCGTCCGTGCGTTCAATTTCCCGTCGGACGTAGATAGGCGGTAGGAAGCCCAGCAACGGATGGCTATAGGAGTGATTGCCGATCTGATGCCCCTCAGCAATAACCCGATTTACCGTTTCAGGATGCTTTTCGATCCGATTCCCGATCATGAAAAATGTAGCTTTGACATCGTGTTTCGCAAGGACATCAAGCAAGTGATCCGTATAGGGCGGATTCGGTCCATCGTCGTAGGTGAGCGCGACAACCCGCTGGTCTGTGTTCAGGCGAACGATATTCTTTCCGAACGGCGGTCTAAAGAATAGCCACAGCAATATCACCACAGCAAATGTTCCAGCAACTGAGATTACAAGGTTCATTGGATGCGCGTCCTCATTCTACGTATGGCTGGCAGGTGCCACCACGGAATGTATGGATACTCATGGTGTTCCCAGTGATACCCAAAGTGATAACACGAGATAAACGACCAGAATGTTGAATACGCATTACTTTTGGCTCGATGGGGGTTATCATTAATTCAATTGGTGCTGTGAGAGTTAACAACATGCTGACTTTTCGCACTGAACTCGAAGCCTTGCGTGTTGAACAGAATGGACCTGAGGCAAATATTTCAAATCAGTAGGTGTGGCAGGGCAGGACGCAGTCGCTGCAACAGCCGTACTCGCGGAGGTGGATGCCAAAGGATTAGGCACCGTTGTTGGAATAGCGCGAACAATACGATTTTGGTTACTGAGGTACAATCCGTCGGACCTGTGCATTCGGTCCGCCAACAACGATAAGTTCTACTAAATTTGGGTGCTGTTCACGCGTCATCCATTACCCTCTTTAACTGATTATTCCCGTCGGATCGCTTGTCGCAAGGCTCTCAGTTGTTCGAGTGTCGCGGGCGATATCTTTCCATCCTGAGTGATTCCCATGTTCATTGTAATTACGAGCTTCTGGGCAATGCACGTCCGCATGTAATCAATAAGCTGCTGATTGGTGAACAGAGGTGGATCAATGTCGGTGTCCAGATATCCGTGTTGCCATGGATCGTCAAGAAAAATCATACCGTGCGGTTGTAAACCACCTGCCGCGCCACCTTTGGCAAAGAAACTTGCTGGCGGATTCACGAAAGCACCGCCAAACTCACCACCATAGTACTCCTGAAATTCAGTCGTTTTCGGAAGAATCCAACTGTTCCAAGAGACAATTCGGTCCGGATTACCAACTTTGGTCGCCTTATACAGTTCCTCAAACGGTTGAAGCGGATACCGATCATCGAACCAGTATCCTGCAATCTTTTTACCGTATCGGTGTCCGATCTCGGTAAGAATGTCGCATTCGATTTTGAAGAATCTCGACCTGTCCGGATTTAGAAATCCAGCGGCTTCCTCCCACTCGGGATCTCCAACGCCGTGATGGAAATAGATGATGAGTGGAATGCCGCGTTCTTGCAACTTGTCAGCCATCTCTCCAATCAGATCGCGTTTGCAGATGCGTTCCGGCATAACCGCCTCGATCGATTTTAGGGGAGCCGGGAAATGCATAATTCCGTGTACAGCCGTGAAAATGACATAGCCAGCCCCGGTCTCACGCACCATATCAGCGAAAGCATCGAGGTCAAACGCTTCCACTGCCTCTGGATAAGGTTTTTGCGGTCCACGCAAAGGTTGTGTCGTTACCGACCAGTGGAACATCACACCGTACTTCGCCGCAACGAACCAATCGGTACTCGCACGCGTCTTTTGCGCTCGCTCCCTTGCGGCAATCATTACCTTTGCCGCTGCAGGTGAAATCAGTTCAAGCGAATGGACTTTCACGTTTGCCTTGGATTGCGCCTCTCCGATAAGGCGGAGCGTAATTGTGCTTTCACCCGCCGGGAGATGCAATGTTCCCGGAAGTGATCTCCTTTCAAAGTTCTGCGAATCTCCTGCCCATCCGCTTGTTTGGTGGACTGTGCCAGTGATTCTGTTTTGTCCAGCAACAATCTCGAACGCTGAACCTATCGCATCGGCATCCGCCGTATAGGTCACTGCAAGTTCGCAATCAGAAGGCACTGGGAGCCTTACCTTCCATAAAATCGAACCTGATTCTTCGTTCCAACCTTCAATCCAATCTTGTGCCTGTAGGTGCACAAGACCGTCATCAACCTTCGCATTCTCTCCCAAAAGATAGATAACTGTTGACGGATCCGCCTCAACCCATCGCGGCTTCTTAAGGGTAGCCGGATCTCCCTCAATATCAAGGACGACGATGTCATCAACACCGCTTTGATATTCCCTTGGGACGACAACTATAAGTCCCCACGGATGCTGTCGCACGATTCCCCACGAAGTACCATCTGCTTGGGGGTTTCCCAGAATCCACGCATTCTTCACCACCCGATCAATAATAGCTGGGAGGGTAATATTGTTTTTGCCATTCCAAGAAAGCACATGAACGTAGATTCTGCCATCCTTATAGGTCGTTACATATTGGTCAGTAGGTTCAAATGGACCGCCGCGAGTACCGATGATCGATTCTCCGTTATCGTCAATCCATCTCTTAATCGCTTCATCTGCTTCGATAGATTCCGATTTTTCCTGACGACTCAACAGCGGATTAACATTAATCTCGGAACGGCTGCCCGCTGCACGCACCATGTTCACGATCAATGCCTTGTCGTTTATCTCGGTGGGGCCTTCGTTAGACATAATTTCCTCCTGTGCGGTGGCAACGGAGACTACGCAGCTGAGAGCGAGTAAAATCGCAAAAAAGGAACTTGACATGAAACTTACCTACCTTTCATCCTTCACTATCTGTTTTGTGTGTAAGTCCTAATTTTTTAAAATTTCCCAAAAACGCGCACAAAAATTTCCATGTAGTTCTGATCGTTAACATCCCCGATTGCGCGTTGATCTATGAAGCGTGCGCCGATATGCAGAAACATCCGCTTCTCGTAAGCGACAAAACTCTTTTCCATTTCAGCCAGCAACGCCTGTCGAACAAAATCGTTGTCGTTCTTGCGCATATCATTGAAGAGGAGAATTTGTCCACCACCGGTGAGTTTGATGGTTTTCGTGAACTGGTAGACGACCTTGAGGATAAGTGCCGAAGCCATATCCCGCACATTCGCACGTTCAATTTCGCGTAATCGGAGCCGTCGGAAGACATCCCTACCGTCGATTTCCCCAGTTAAGGACAGATATTCAAGCCGATCCTCCGCCATTCGGAAGCCGTTGCGAACGGTGGTTTTGAACATCGGACTGATTTCCAGCGATTTAGAAGGACGCAAACGGTATAGGGATTTGAAGATACCGACCTCGTAATGTTGGTTGTCTTTCTCGAAATCGTAATCGTATTGAATCTTGGCGCGAGCCGTCGTGACCATCCGTTCAATTCCCAAGTATTCATACGTGATTTTGGCAGTGTTAATCAAGTCATTCTGCATCAGTAATGGATCTCTGCGCCGTTTTTCGACTTCGGTACCACCATCAATATAGAAGAACTCAACATTACCATCCCTCTCCATTTTACGGACTTCTGGCTGCGCACGATACAACCCTTCCTCCGTTCCGCTCAGAAATCCAGCAAAATACCACGTCTCGTCAGGGATCCGGTCTTTTACCAGTTTCAGTTCATTTTCAAAAACAAGTGAAGAAGCCCGAGCAAGTTCTTTCCGATAAACCAGATTGCCAAACGCTTTCGTTGAGGAGGGTGTATTCCTGAGTCTGAGGTTCTCTTCGATCTGCAATCCAATATCCAAATCAATGACACTCTCCTGACGACTTATCTTACGGTTCATGAAAAGCCGGATGCCTTGGAGTCCGACATCGAACTCGTAATTCGGATCCTTATCGTTCTCTTCCTCATCTCGAATGCCGTTGTTATTCAAATCGCTTTCGTCCAGAAAATCCTCATCGACATCGAAAAGCAGAATATCATCCTCATAGTCAAAGATGCCATTGTTATTTTTATCAAGGTCTCCAGGAATAATCAGAGAAGGAGGATCGAGCGGGGTGCTATCAGAGTAGCGGTCCTGATCATCGTTATCACCGACGGAGCGGGAGGCATCAAACCTCGGGCCGACACGATACACTTCCGCCTGAAAAATCGTATCACCAGCAGTTTGGAAGGCTTTGAGAACTGTTGTCGTCGCATCGAAACGTGAACCCAAGTTCTTTTGCAGCGCGCTTTTTGGCGTGACAGCCACCTCGGCTTTTATACCGTAGTTGGTGAAGTTGGTTTCCAAATCCACCGCCCATACAGGCACCTTGCGGAAGTACCAAGAGAGTCCTAACTGCGACTTACCGAACTTTGTGACCTCGCGCAAGCCGATCCCGGAGCCTTCCATACTTCCCTCTTGCCCATTCAGTCGGTTAAGCAAACCCGGGACCATTAGGATTGTCCAGTCAGTACGGTTAGACCGGACCTCCCAACGGACACCACTCAGATCGATCTGATCGAAGGTGAATTTCGTGAAGGTCGTCGGTACCTCTCCGAGACTCAGGATATTTTTTACACTGCCTGCGGTCTCCTCAATCACCATGACGCTGTGGAAACCACGCCGAAAGAGGCGGTCGAAATCGAACTCGTCTTGCCTGACTCGTTCCTCTTCTGTCTCCGCGAGGAAATTTCGTCTGTTCGTGAAATCGTATTCGACACGTCCGGATAGGAACAATTTGCCAAATAGACTGTAAACATCCTCCGCCTCAGCATAGAACATTAGAGAACAGTTTAACAGTAAAAAGAAGAAGCCAGGGATCAGGCATTTTCGGATACCTGTTTTTATGTTCATATCTTATTAGTTTCAGTTGCCTCGCAGTGAGCGTTACAAAAGGCGTTTCTTAACTGAAAGCCGACAGCTGACAGCTGACAACTATCTCAAAATATCCTCAGGTCCATAAGACTCTGTGAAGGTTGTCCAGATGCCCGTGTGCTTATCGAAACGACTCAACCCACGATAGGTACCGAACCAGACATAGGGGCTATCCACAGCCATGGAGAGAATACCGTTATGTGCCAAACCCTCCTCTCGAGTGTAAGTCGTCCAACTATTCGTCAACTGATCAAACCGACTGACCCCGGCATTGTAGGTGCCGATCCATAGCTCTGTGCCATCAACACCGATAGTGGTAACTTTGTTGCTGGCAAGTCCATCTTCCGTCGTATACGCAGCCCAAACTTCTGTTTTTTCATTATAAAGCGTCACACCGCGGTCACTGCCAAACCAAACATTGTCGCCATCAATCGCGATACAACTCACTTCATCGCTGGCGAGTCCATCTTCTACTGTAATCGTCTTCCAGATATCACGACTGATGTCGTATTGGCTGACCCCGCGGCGTGTCCCGACCCAGACGTATTTCTTGCTCGCCGTAATACACCAAATCTGATCCGTAACCAACGATTCGGCAAACTCTTTGGACACGGCAGACGGTTGAATTTCAGTCCCCGATGTGTAGGTAATCCATGCGTTGAGGTCATCCGCTGTGCGGGGGTACTTCCCAATACCGGAATTCGTCCCAACCCAGATGCTATCGCCATCGCTGCTGACAGAAGTCACATTATTGGCAGGCAACCCATGCTCAGTTTTGTACTGATCCCACCGCAGTGCGATTTTATCAAAGCGGTTCGCACCATCCCGCGTACCGACCCAGACGTACTGCTCATCAACCACAATAGAACTCACAACGTCATCGGAGAGACAGTCTCTCTTTTTCCGCCGATGCTCGTGCCAATGACCATCGTGGGTCTCTATATTTTCGGAGCCACCCTCCTGCTGATAATTCTTCCATGTTCCTAAAGCCTTGTCATAGCGTGACATACCTTTATCAGTACCGACCCAAACGAAACGCTCATCTGTAGCCACTGTCCGAATGGTGCGTCCAACAAGGGTTGGGAGTGCTGTCAAAGGGGTCCAGGATTCCTTCCGTTTATCATAACGGGAAAGCCCACGCATGGTTCCTACCCATACATAATCCTCATCAACGGCAAGCCCATACTCACCCACATGGTTATGGAGCAGCCCTTTGATATCTCTAAACGCTGCCCAGGTGCCAGAGGCGAAATGAAATCGTCGAAGTCCACTATTCGGTGCGGCTAACCAGAGATAATCCTCGTCGGCAGCCAGTTCGAGCGTTCCGCGTCCCGATCTGATTGTCGTCCACTCCTTGTTCCGTCTGTCATATCGGGTAACACCTACATCTTCCCAGGGTCTGTAGAGTATCCAAACATCGTCCTCTGTTGCGATAATGCGTCTAATAGTTCTCGCCGCAAGCACGTCATTCGTTGAAAACGTCGTCCATTCTTTTGTTTTCTTATCGTATCGTGATAATGGACGGTTGCTGCCTCTGTCCCATTCCGAACGCGCAACCCAGACGAAATCGTCATCTACAGTAATCCATTCCCCGCCTCTACCTGCCAGTCCATCTCTGGGACCAAAATCCTTCCATTCACGGGTAATCTCATTGTAACGAGTCAGTCCACGCCCAGAGGCAAACCAGACATTCGGTCCATCAACCCCAAGTGCCTTTATACGCTCGATCTCGCGGTTATCTTCTTCTTCAACCACTTCCCATGTCCCAGCCGCTTTACTATAATGGTTTAATTCCAAACCTATCATTGGAATGACCCAGACACTCTGCTCACTCACAGCAATTTTATTCACATCGTTTGTAGAGAGTCCATCCTCTGTTGTAAAATGCTGCCACGTATCCGTCATTTTATCGTAACGGAGAACACCGTAGTCCGTCGTGAACCAGACAGCATCCGTATCCACATGGGTCCAACGTATTAATGTCATGGACCTTTTCTGAGTGGACTGCAGAATATCTAAGCGCGTGAAACGCCGCCACGTCGCGGTGGAGCGATGGAACCGCACAAGCGCACCGTTCGGCGAATTCCCCCAACTATTGAACCAGATGTAATCGCCATCAAACTTGATATTTGAAACCATCGTTTCAAGGAACGGCTCCCGTACCGGCCGGGATTGATGGAGCACCTCTCTCCCACTTTGTGAGTCATATTCAACGAGCCCCGTATCTGTCGCCAACCAAAGCGTTCCATCTGTCTCACACAGGATGTCGCGAACGTTATATGGCACATTTGAGAGAGAATTCCATGATTTGGAAGCAATCGTGTAGCTTCCAAGCCCTTGCGGAGTGCCGATCCAGAGAATACCATCTCGAAAGGCGAGTGCGGTAACATTGGGCGACGGCAATTGGTCATTAAAGGACAGTGGAACCCAACGCTGGCGGGCCTCGTCATATCTTGCAAGACCTTGACGTGTCCCTGCCCAAAGCGTTTGTTCTTCATGTTCACCTGTGGAAAGCAGCGCATTAACGTACGAATTCGGCAGACCATCGGCAACACGGTGCATCTGCTTATCGGTGATCGAATACTGCCAAACACCCTCCGCACCACCAAACCAGACCCTTTTATCGCTAACAAGTACGGAGGCTATGAGCGGGTTTTTGGGTGCGTCTGGCAGTACAAGTTGCATCCATTCTTGGGAAGTCGTATCATATATCGCAGGACCGGAACTCGTACCGAGCCAGATGTAGTGGTTCGGTGACGCAGTATCCATATCAACAGACGTTACAAAAGCTTCGCCAGGAATGGCTCTCGGCTCTCGGCTCTCGGCTCTCGGTGAAGAGGTTTCTGATGCCCCCATACGTTCTTGCTGACTGCTGACTGCTGACTGCCGATTGCTATTTTGTGGGGTATGAAATGTCCAATCACCACCCAAATACGTTCGTGTGCCAAGCCCTCGATCGCTTCCAATCCAAATGGCTGTTGGCTTTCGGCTTTCGGAAGAATGACTCTCGGAAACCATCGACTGTCCGGAACCATCGGTTTCTGATGAAGTAGCATTTTCTTGCTGACTGCTGACGGTTGACTGCTGATTGCTGTTTTGCTGACTACTGATCGCTGACTGCTGATCGCTGTTTTGCTGACTACTGATCGCTGACTGCTGATCGCTAATAAGTATTGACGTGATGTAGCGGGTCGGCAGTCCATCTTCTCTGGAGATGATTTCCCAACTCTTCGTTTGAGGAGAGTAAATCGAAATCCCCGCAACCGTTGCTGTCCAAATGTTCCCGTCAGGATCACGTGTTAGATGGCGGACATCGTTATCGGCGAGGAAATCGGATTGCTTGTAAATCGTCCACTCGCCGCTCACTTTATCAAATCGACTCACACCATCTTCTTTGCTACCAAACCAAACATCGTTGCCTTGGGTCGTAATCCAACTCACATGATCACTGGACAGTCCGTCTGCCTTGGTGTAATGCACCCACGTATTGACTGGCTTAATGAATCGATGTACACCCGCATTAGCAGTCCCAAACCAAACTTGGAATCCATCTGCGCGAATGGAAGTGATCATATTGCTTTTCAGCAGATCCGTTTTCGTATATGTTTTGATGAACGTCTGATCAATTTGGTTGTACTGACTGACCCCCTCATCTTGGGTGCCAAACCAAACGCTGTCATCATCCACCGCGATCGTAGCGATCTCGCTGTCTATTAAGCCATCTGACTTCGTATAGTTGTTCCAAGAATCGGTGTCTCGATGGTAACGACTCACGCCACCTCTGCTGAACCTCGGATCCTCGTCCCATCCATGCTGATCCGGGTTTATCTCTCTATCCGTGCCGACCCAGACATACTCTGGTTCGACCGCTATGGCTGTAATTACTTTGCTGACTAAGCCGTCCTTCCGGGTACGCACTGCCCAACTGTCAATCGTTTTATCATAACGGTTCAACCCTTCGGATGTTCCAAACCAAACGTAGTTTCCATCCACCGCAATCGAGGAGACTTGGTCACTCGCTAAACCGTCAATGGTTCGGAAGGTCGCAAAGGTGTTTGTTTGCATGTCGTAGCGACTCACGCCTTCATCCGTGGCGAACCAGACCCATTGTCCATCAACCGCAACAGCGTTCACCATATCGTTCGACAACCCATCTTCCATCGTATAGTGATGCCACTGATCCTGCTGGCGGTTCCAGCGCGTAACGCCTCTTGCCGTCGCAATCCATACATTTTCTGAGTCCGCAGCAATACAGTTAACTTCATTGCTAACGAGTGTCCGTTCCACGGGCCACATCTTTTTGGCGCGTGAATCTGCATCAGAATCTTCAAACGGAAGGTTGGATTGCTGATCGGTCATTAAGGGACCACACCCTATAATCACAAAATGGGAAATCAATAACAAAGCGCACGCAATAAAAGCTATGTGCGAACATTTAATGCTGAGTCCGACAATCCGAAGGTTATTTTTGTCTGATAGATTCATCATTTCTATCGCCGTCCTTTTCATCCAAGTGTGCGTCTGGCGACGCGAGGACTATATTCACCGTTTGACAATCAAGTACCACTCTTACGATATATAGTAAGGCCCGAAAATATCTGCACACCCCTGGTAGGGTCTTTCACCTAACCGCACCGAGTTTGGTGTAAAAGTAATTACAGGATTCACTATATTTAGACGTAAGCGTCTCAAACGCGTTTACGTAGTTGCAGATTTTTCACAGATAGTTACCGTATATACTACTATAAGACGCTTATTGTTGATACATCCCTTAAATAAAGTTACACTAAACGTGAGTTCGGCTTATAATAAAGCCAAAAAACGCGTGAACACAATAGCATCTGACACTTCACTGCCGTTGGCGAGGTTTCCTAACCTCACCTCTTTTGTAGGAGGGAATTCTGATTCCCGTGTACCGATTTTTGAAAACCTTATTCGAGTAATAGATGCAGCGAAACCCAACGAACCAACTATTTATCGACGTATCAAAGCCGCTAAGGTACCCAAACATATTTGACAAAAATCCATTGATGTCCTACAGTGTAAGCAAGAAATAGAACGATCATCCCGCCGAACCGACTATAGAGATGGAGGTATTCCTATGCCTTATGGAGACAACGACTGGCTCGCTTTAACCGAAGAACCGACCTTGGAACCGGAACTGCCAATTTGTGACCCGCACCACCATTTTTGGGATTTCCGAACTGAGCGTATCCCTTACCAACGGTATCTACTCCACGAATTGATCGCCGACATCGACAGTGGACACAATGTACGCTCTACCGTGTTTGTTGAGGCACGAGCGATGTACCGAGCCGATGGACCGGAAGATATGCGTTCTGTCGGTGAAGTCGAATTTGTGCAGGGACTCGCCGCTGCGAGCGCGAGCGGTTTATATGGCGAGAGTCGTGCCGCCGCGGCGATCGTCGGGCATGCGAACCTGAACTTGGGTGAACGCGTTGAGCCGGTCTTGGAAGCCTTACAAGCCGCGAGTCCGAATCGGTTTCGAGGTATCCGCCATTCTGTTACTTGGGATCCGAATCCGGAAATAGATGGTACTTCTACATACAGGACACAGGGACAACTGGCGCGTGAGGATTTTCGCGCGGGGGCACGCGTACTCGCAAGCATGGGTATGTCTTTCGAGGGATGGATGTATTTCCCACAACTTCCTGAACTCGCTGATTTCGCGAGAGCAGTACCGGATTTGACAATTATCTCGAATCATATCGGCGGTCTGCTACGGGTCGGTCCCTATGGTGGCAAAGATGACGAAGTATTGGCGAACTGGAGAAAGGGTATCGCTGCAGTAGCCGCCTGTCCCAACGTTCACATGAAACTCGGGGGCATCGGGATGCCGCGCACCGGTTTCGATTGGCATGATAGGGAACAACCGATCGGTTCTGAAGAGTTAGCCGAGTCTATGGCACCCTTCATGAATTACTGTATAGAGCAGTTCGGTCCGGAGCGGTGTATGTTTGAAAGCAACTTCCCGGTCGACAAGGTCTCGTTCTCCTACAACGTGATGTATAATGCGTTCAAACGGTTGTCATCTGGATATTCGGATGATGAACGCGCGTCGCTATTCCACGACACCGCCGCTCGTGTATATCGTATAGATGTTTAAGGCAGTAGAACGGGGTAGATAATTTTAAATCATCTATCCCGACCTACAAATCATCTAAAATACGGACTGGAGACCCATCCTTTAGGGTGGGGCGGAAAATCCGCCTTCGTGTGTTAGACCACATCGTTTTTTTGAAAAAACACTTGACCTTTGGTCCAACAATGTGGTTTTTGGTCCGACAATGTGGTTTAATATATGTATCACATTGGCAGACAGTTGAAGCGGCACCGCAAGGTGACGTGTCTGCCTACCTAATACCATAATACTAAGCAATTATATCACGCGGGATCCTTATGTCTCGCAAATTTCTCGAAAGTGAGGTAATTTAAATGAGCAATCAGTCCAGAGATGCAGAATATACAATGGGGCGCAGCGAAGAGGAAACAGAACGCTTAATCGAGCAGTCACAACTCTATGAAGATGTGACACGGCGTTTTTTTCTCAGAAGTGGTATCGCAAAAGGGATGAAAGTCCTTGATGTTGGGAGTGGTGCTGGCGATGTGGCGCTCGCGCTCGCCGAATTTGTTGGTCCCGACGGCACGGTTGTTGGTGTGGATCTCAACCCCGATATTCTCAAAACAGCACAAGCCCGAGCGGATGCAGCAGGTTTTTCGAACATTGAATTCATTGCAGGTGATACCCGAACCCTTGATCTTCCAAACGACTTTGATGCTGTTGTTGGGCGACTTGTCCTGATGTATATGGCAGACCCAGCGGAAGCACTTCAACATTTGGCAACACACCTGCGTCCCGGTGGAATCGTCGCTTTTCAGGAAGTCGATTTTACGCCTTATACTGCAGCAGTGCATCCCGAGACACCCTTAGCGAACACATTGATTGAATGGGGACGTACTGTGTTTGAACGTTCAGGGGCACATCTTGAGATGGGCATGGATCTTTATAAAGCGTTTGTTGATGCCGGGTTGCCCGAACCGACTTTACACTTTGAGGCGCCGATGGGCGGTCCTGAGGACTGGCCCGGATTTGAGTATCTCGCCAACAGTTTTCGGAGTCTCGTTCCCTTGCTGGAGGCTTATGGTATTACCACAGCTGAAGAGTTAGAGGTTGATACGTTGGCAGGACGGATACAGGCGGAAGTCGCAGCAGCAAAACGACCGATTATGTTGCCGCCGCATATCACGGCGTATGCAGCCCTAACAGCATAGATGGTTCCACGCATGGCGAAAAATAACTCAGATAGCTTACACGCGCCACATCACGATGCTACCTATACGTTAGGGCGTACCTCACACGAAACAACGCGTCTCATTGAGCAATCAAGAATCTATGGTGAATCGACGCAACGTCTCTGTAGGCGAGCCGGTATAACGGAGGGGATGCGAGTCCTTGAAATCGGTAGCGGGGCTGGTGATGTGGCACTCACCCTCGCTGAACTCGTTGGACCGACAGGACAGGTTATTGGTGTAGATGTCAATGCATCAATTCTTGACACTGCGCGCCAACGAGCGATCGATGCTGGCGTGCGGAACATAGAATTTATTGCAGGTGATGCGCGAATGCTTGCCTTCGCGGACAAATTTGATGCTATTGTTGGACGATTTGTGTTGATGTATATGGCGAATCCAGAAAAAGCATTCGCGGAGCTTATAACACATTTAAAGCCGGGCGGTATCGCCGCGTTTCAGGAACCCGAATACACACTCTATCCCGCGTTTTTACACCCTGATACGCCTCTCATAAACCAACTGATTGGATGGATTTTAGCGGTATTTGAACATTCAGGAGCACATCTTGACATGGGTATTGGGCTTTACCGCGCTTTTGTTGACGCAGGTTTGCCTCCACCAGCAATGCATCTCGAATCTCCTATCGGTGCCGCCAAAACTTGGGCAGGTTACCGATATATGGCGACTATCTTTCAGAGTCTCCTGCCGCTCTTAGAAAAATACGGGCTTGCAACGGCGGAACAGGTGGATGTTGATACATTAGCCACACGGCTTCGAGAAGAGGTTCTCACATCGAAACGTCCGTTTTTCTTACCGTTGCATGTAACCGCACATTCCATGCTTCCAACCTAAATTTCTTGGATCCTCTTTTATAAATTTCCGATGGCAGTACATTCGTTTGGTTTATAGGTTAAAATACAATTATATAATTTGTGTGAATATCTTTGACTTGTACCTATACTAACAATACAGAATGAATTTCAAGCAATACGCTCTTTAAGAGTTAAATGTCTCTGAAAAATACTATTTTGGGTTGATATAAAGATTGAAATGTGGTATAATTATATTAACTAAAATTAACGAATAGAATTCCATCTAACCTGTAATTGCCCTTTTGGTTTAAAGGCGATTCATAGGTATTCGGTGGGGTTTACTTAATTAATCTCTGCTCTCTGCTTGTATTACAACAGCAGTGGAGCCATCAGTCCGAAGAGAGGCATGAAAATTTGAATCCATATGAACTCCTGCTTATCATTACGCCCGACCACGATGAAAACGAAGCAGAGGCTCTTACGAACCAAGTAAAGGGCATTATCGAAGGTGGTGGGACTCTCCTGAAGGTTGATCCCTGGGGAAAAAAACGACTCGCCTATCCTATCCGTAAACGGAGTGAAGGCTATTATGTGCTCTACATTTTTGAGAGCGCACCGAGTTTTGTCGCACAATTAAATCAATCCCTGCATGTCATTGAAGCGATTTTACGGTATATGGTCGTCCAATACGAGGATGATATTGATAAGTTGAAAGCAGAACTAACCGCTGAAGCCGCCGAGTCCGGTGAATCAACGTCGAATGACGAATCGGCACCGGATGAAAAAGTGACATCGGATGAGGAATCAGCATCAGGCGAGGAATCAACGTCGGATGATAACGCAGAGGCTGAAGATACAACAGACGATGATGATGCAGAGGCTGAAGATACAACAGAGTCCGCCTAAAATAAGCGTCATCCAAATTCTAAACAAACTTTTGGCTTGTGGGCTACCTTAAAAGGTCTGAGCCTACAGATAATAAGGAGAAACCATGGCAAGTTACAACAAGGTCATCCTGATGGGAAATCTGACACGGGATCCTGAAGTGAAATTCCTGCCGAGTGGAACAGCCATCGCGAATTTTGGACTGGCTATGAGTGAACGGTATACGGACCGGCAGACCGGTGAACAAAAAGAGAATGTCTGTTTTGTTGATGTAGAAGCATGGGATAGGCAGGCAGAATTAGTGGGTGAGTATTTCACCAAAGGCAGTCCCATTTTCCTTGAGGGGTCCCTCAGATATGATTCCTGGGAAGCTGATGACGGCACGAAACGGAACCGTCTTAAAGTCCGCCTGCAGCGGTTTCAGTTTGTTGGGCGGCGTGATGACAATGAGGCGGGCGGTGGCTACACCGATGCCCAACCCGCAGCTGGATCAGGACAGGCAGCAGCTTATCAGGACGCACCCGCTCCCGCTACGAGCCAAGCACCTTCCGCAACAGAGGACGACATTCCATTCTAAGTATGGCTATCAGCCGTCGGCTATCAGCAATCAGTCTATGAGCCATCGGTTTCCATCGAAAACCATCGGTTCGCTATCAGCAAAGACCACGTTGACGACGCTATCTCTGTTGATTACTGACTGCTGACTGCTGACTGCTATTTAAAAAAAGGAACAGAATTGATATGGCATTCCGTCGCAGGCAGCGCTATCATAAGATTGAATCTTTCGATTACAAAGATGTGGATACGCTGCGAAAATTTATTAATGAACGTGGTAAAATTGTGAGTCGCCGAGTCACTGGACTATCGGCGAAGCAACAACGAATGGTAACGCGTGCAGTCAAGCGCGCCCGTAATATGGCACTCTTGCCGTTTACGCGATAGAAGTGGGGCAGACCCTTACAATGGGTCCCCCTATGAAGTCAGGGGCATTTAGTTTTACATATTTCCTTTATATACGTGAACGTTTTTCCGCTGTAGGAGCGAGTTGTACTCGCGATATTGCGTGAAAACCTTAGCCCGTAATGAAATTATGCCTGCTTTAGACATACGGGGCATAATTTGTCTTTGCTTTACTTATGGAGGGCGGATCTCAGGAACGCACGTAAAATATCCAAATTTGCGTCGTTTCTCCGCAAGGTATAATTAAAAAATGGAAGTCATTCTAAAGAAAAGTGTTGAAGGTCTTGGTCTACCAGGCGATGTACTGAAGGTCGCAAATGGATACGCTCGTAACTATCTGCTACCTATGCAGTTAGCCGTACATGCAACCGAGCGAAACCGCCGACACTTAGAACACGAGAAACGGGTAATTGATCATCAAGAGGCAAGGGATAAAGAACAGGCACAGGAACTCGCGGCACAGATGACAGGTGTTACATGCACACTGAGCAGGCGTGCTGGTGAAAATGATCGTCTCTTCGGATCAGTTACCTCTATGGACATCGCAGAAAATGTGCGAACGCAGGGGTTTGATTTGGAACGACGGTTCTTTGAACTCGCAGAGCCGATTCGCGAACTCGGCGTGTTTACGGTGCCGGTCAAGCTGCATACAGATGTTGTCGTCGAACTCCGCGTTGTTATTGAACGTGAAGAGTAATTAGGCAGGTAAGGCTATTCAGTTTTCCTTTTTTTAGGGCGTTTTCGGGGAACCGCACCCGGTAGGCGCGGTTTCTAACCGTTCCAGACATGGAAAAAGTGTATTCAAATGTCGGACAATCCGATAAATTTTTAAAACGAAATATCCCTAATTATGCAGGCACAACTGGTTGATTCCCTCTCTGATAAGGAAGCCGAACAAGCAGTCCTGGGCGCGATGATGACCGAAAAATCGGTTATTCCTCAAGTAATGAGCAAGCTCGGGCAGACCTCTGATGTGTTTCTCACTGTAGACCATCAGCTTATCTATTCAGCTATCCTTGCTGTATATGACCGCGTTACCAATGCAGATCCGCTTCTTGTTGCAGATGAGTTGAAGCGAGTGGACCAATTGAACCGGGCTGGTGGGACAGAGTACTTATACGAACTACAGGCTCCCATTGTGGAGACGGAGAGTACGGAGTTTTACGCAGATATCCTCTATGAAAAGGCGACACGCCGTCGGTTAATTCGAGCGACCGCTCAGATTCGCGAGATGGCGTACGACGAGGGGGTCGGAATTGCTGAGGTCCTGAATCAATCACAGGAAGCCGTTTTTGAGCTTGGTCAGTCAGATACCCAACGCGGGTTTGTCGCTATCCGTTCATTGCTCACAGAGAGTCTCGGCGCGGTTGAGCGTTTGTATCATAAAAAGAGTCGATTTTTAGGCGTGCCGACCGGCTTTATGGATTTTGACCATTATACATCAGGGTTACAGCCCGGTAATCTTGTTATCATTGCCGCGCGACCGAGTATGGGAAAAACAACCTTGGTGCTGAATATAGCACAGAATATTGCCCTTGAACAAAAACGCCCAGTCGCTATCTTTAGTCTTGAGATGCCCTCACAGGACATCGCGATGCGAATGTTAGCTACTGAATCCCGGATTGATTTTGGAAGGCTCCGAACCGGTAGTTTCAGCGAAGATTATTGGAGACCCTTGACTGAAGGGGCAAGTCGATTGGCTGAAGCACCCATCCTCATTAACGATAATCGTGGGCTTACGGTTCAAAGTCTACGCGCCGAGGGACGACGTTTAAAAGGTGAACACAGCAATCTCGCACTCATTATCGTTGACTACCTACAACTCTTGAGAGGGACGGGTAGATATCACGCGCGTGAACAAGAGATTTCTGAAATTTCACGCGCTTTGAAAATCCTTGCGTGGGAACTTAATGTGCCAATTATCGCTTGTTCGCAATTGAGTCGTGAGATTGAACGCCGCCCTGATAAACGTCCGCAACTTTCAGATTTACGGGAATCTGGGGCAATCGAACAGGATGCCGATCTCGTTGCTTTTTTGCACCGGGAGGATTATTATGAAGATGAAGATGTCGGAAACAGGGTTGAAGCCCACATTATGATTAAGAAACAACGTAACGGACCAACCGGGACGGTTATTCTTTATTTTACTAAAAGCGAGATGCGATTTGAAGATCCCAGTTAGATGGTTTTCAGCACGCTACGCTTTCAGTGCGGTTTTCTTGCGAAAAAATCTTTCAGTTTTCAATGAAGAGGTGTTTTGCCGAAATCAGTGCTCTCTTTTAACAGATAACTGACAACTAATAATTATTACAATAGAAAATATGGAGCAACAGTCCACTATACACGAAGCCCCGCCGGGTTTCCCGGATTTGGTTAAGATTCGGTTGCACAAAGTTCTTTCTGAGGTGGGACACGCCTTTACGCTCTTTTTTCAAACAATCATTCAAATTTTCCGTCCTCCCTTTCAGTTTGATCTGTTAGTTAAGCAGTTGTTGTTGATCGGTTTCAATTCTTTGGCTGTTGTTATTGTCTCCGGGTTTTTCACGGGAATGGTATTGGGTGTTCAGGGATACATTCAGCTCAAACCTTATGCCGTGGAAGGGTCGGTGGCGAGATTCGTCTGCGTTTCAGTCGTAAAGGAACTCGGTCCGATGATTACTGCGTTTGTGCTTGCCGGACGTATCGGAGCATCGATTACTGCTGAGCTTTCAACGATGAAGGTTACCGAGCAGATTGATGCCCTTGAGGTAATGGGCACTAATCCAGTCAAGTATCTGGTTGTGCCGCGTTTTCTCGCGTGTTCTATAATGCTACCGACACTTACTATCTATTCGACGTTTGCGGGCATTGCAGGCGGTTTTGTCGCCGTTGTTGCGCTGTTCGATGTGAATGGATCCTTTTTTCTTTTGGAAGTGCAGAAAAATCTTTTTGTCGGAAGCGTTCTCATTAGTTTGATTAAAGCGACCTCTTTTGGGATGGCAATTGCTGCGGTCGGCTGCTACAAGGGGTTTAGTATCTCGACAGCAGGTGGCGCAGAGGGAGTCGGAATCGCTACAACTGGCTCTGCTGTAATCTCTCTTATTGCTATTCTCGTTTTAGATTTTGTCTTGAATCATATACTCTTTAACATTTTAGGGATGGTATAATTAGCCGTCAGGCATCAGCCTGCAACACCGGCGCAGGGTTTTTGCTTGGGCGTTTCTTCAGATATGAGCAACGTCCGTTGAAGTCGAAACGCACGCTGTGCCTCCGCAAGGTAAAATTAGAGAATGATTTCAATTAGGAACGTCACAAAAAATTTTGGAGGCAAAAACGTTTTAAACGAACTCAGCCTCGAAATCCCGCGTGGCGAAACGCTTGTGATTATGGGACGTAGTGGGTGCGGTAAGAGTGTGCTCCTAAAGATTATCACAGGATTGATGTCCGCCGATTCCGGTGAAATTTGGTTTGATGGAATGGAAATATCAAACCTAAACAGAAAAAAAATGAACGTCCTCCGCCGAAAGGTTGGAATGTTGTTTCAGTCTGCTGCCCTTTTTGATTCGATGACTGTTGCAGAGAACGTTGCTTTCATGCTCGATCAGCATACAGATCTTGACAGGCGAGAGATGCACAAAATTGTTGACGAAAAACTTAGCCTTGTTGATTTAGCCGATGTTCAGGACTTGCGTCCCGCTGAATTAAGCGGTGGTATGCGAAAACGGGTTGGACTCGCACGCGCCCTCGCATTTGATCCGGAGGTTATTTTTTATGATGAACCCACAACCGGACTTGACCCGGTTACCTGTACCGAAATCAATCAATTGATTGGCGATCTCCATGAGAGACTGCAAGTCACCTCTGTTGTGGTTACACATGATATGCACAGTGCCTTCAGTGTCGCGACTCGGATGGCGATGATTCATGAAGGTCGTCAGATCGCTTATGGCAGTCCAGATGAAATTATCAACATCGACGATCCCATTTTGCAGCAGTTCATCCTATTTGGGGCACCAGATCAAATTCTCAACATGGAAAATCCCATTTTGAAAGAATATTTGGGGAGATAGCATGAACTTTTGGACATCTTCTGTAAAAGTCGGTGTAATGGTCCTTATCGCAATCATTTTTCTCACAATTCTTCTTACGAATGCTGAGAATTGGCCCTGGGCAACTGCTGGTGATGAACTGACGTTTCAATTTCGTTCTGTCAACGGGCTTTATGTCGGGGCAGGGGTTTACCTATCTGGTGTCTCAATTGGCAAAGTAACCGCTATTGAGCTCCGTCCTGATACCGATAATGTACACATTAAGGCGAAAGTCAAAAGCGCATTTGAATGGTTGCGAGAGGACTGTAGTGCCAGAATTTCTATGAACGGGTTTGTCGGCGAAATTTATATCGCACTTGACAATGGACCCCTTGAAAACCCGACCTTAAAACCCGCGAACCTGCCGATTGTTGGAAAAGATCCTGTGAATGCCTTGGAACTCCTTGAGCAGACAAGTGCCGGTATGACACAGGCTATTGAGCTTACAACCGCTGCGAATGAGGTGCTTCAAGCGAACCAAGAAGCGATTCAGCTCGCCATCAAGGAGATTCGAGAGGTCGTCGCACTCACTGGAAAAACTATTGAGAAGTTGAGCATTGACTCTGGAGAGACGGTAAAAACTTTAACACAACTCGCCTTGGAAAATGATAGGCGGTTTCAGGGAACCCTCGTAAAGGTAAATAACCTTATAACACAGTTGGAAGGCGATTCCCTGATGGTGAGCAGTCAAATCAGTGACATTACACGTGAACTCTTGCGGCTCCTGAGTCAGAATTCGCCGAAGTTCAACACTATTTTTACCGATATTCGCGCAACAACATCAGAATTTCGACAGATAACACAGAATTTTCGCTCAGATTTCGACACATTAGCCGCACAGGTTTCTGCCCTCGTCGCGCAAAGTAGTAGTGCTATTGAAACCGGAGAAGCCAATATCGCACCAATATTAGAAAATCTAAAGGCGACAACTGCTTCGATCGCTGCTCTGGAGGCGAACGTCAATCGTTTTCTTACCACGCTTAACGAAGGCGACGGAACTGTTGCGCAATTGCTGAACGCACCCGAACCACTTCAAGATGTCCAGCGAACCTTGCAAAATGTCGACAAAACGATGAATGCGGTAACGGAACTCTCTCAAAGAACTGAGACGCAGTTGGAACAGTTTAAATTACCGCAGTTTGGCTGGGATTATGAACTCCGTTATCTAAGTCTCGAAGAGCGGCTACACAACGAATTGGCGTTTTTACTCTCTCAGGAACCCAATGCACACTATAGGATAGGAATAGGGGTTCGCGACGAGAAGGTTCGATTTGAGTTTCAATATGCCTATGATGTGACAGATTTTCTTCGGGCACGTGCTGGGTTCATGCGCTCCAGAGTCGGCGCGGGGTTGGATGTGTGGTTGTGGTCTCGACGTTTCGGTATCAGTGTTGAAGGTGTAGGGTTGACAAGCACGGAACCGGAGTTGAACGCGGAAGCGGCGTTCCGATTCTTCCGATATGGGCAATTTCTGATCGGGGCAGAGAATTTGACCGGTGAGCGGCGTTGGACAACAGGATTTCGCTTTTTGAGTGGTGAGTGGTAGTTGATAGATGGCAGTCTGCGGGCAGTAGTCGGTTAAGATGGATTCCCCTAATATGAGTACCGCAAGGTAAAATTAAAACGGTAGCCTGCAACACCGGCGCAGGCGGATATAAGGAACGCACTTTACAGTCAAAACGCACGTTGTTCCTCCGCAAGGTAAAATTAAAGACCGCAAGGTAAAATTAAAGAATGGCACGAGAGAAACGCAAATTTGTCTGTCAAGAGTGTGGATATATAACGCCAAAGACGCTCGGACGGTGTCCGAGTTGTAGGAGTTGGCAGAGTTTTGCGGAAGAAATAGAGACACTCACGACACAATCAAAACACCGTGATATCGGACAAGTGTCTCGCGAGCCTGAACCCATTTCGCAAGTTACAGCGAGCGATGTAGAACGACATCTCACGGGGATGTCAGAGTTTGACAGAGTACTGGGGGGTGGAATTGTACCAGGTTCTGTAGTCCTTATCGGTGGCGATCCAGGAATCGGCAAGTCTACGTTGTTATTACAAGCCAGTGACGCGTTAAGCCGGAACTATGGAGATGTGCTTTATGTTTCCGGTGAAGAATCTGTAAGCCAGACGAAACTCCGGGCAACTCGACTCGGCGTTGAATCTGATACGCTCTATGTGTTGTGTGAAAACAATTTAGAGCAGATTGAAAAGTATATTGAGGCGCGAGAACCGAAGGTCGTCATCGTTGATTCTATACAAACGGTTTATTTGTCGAGTATCCCGTCGGCACCTGGGAGCGTCACGCAGATTCGTGAGTGTGCCGGGCATCTCCTAATTTGTGCGAAGAATCGGAATATCCCGGTGTTTCTCGTTGGGCATGTGACAAAGGAGGGCGCACTCGCAGGACCTCGCGTTTTAGAGCACATGGTGGATACTGTCCTCTATTTTGAGGGTGAACAACACCACATTTATCGTATCCTTCGAGCAATCAAAAATCGGTTCGGCTCTACGAATGAAATCGGAATCTTTGAGATGCAGAGCACAGGTCTTGCGGATGTGATGAACCCGTCAGAACTCTTTTTAAGCAACAGAGAGGAAGAAGTTTCAGGATCCGTCGTCGTTTCAAGTATAGAGGGGACCCGACCCTTGCTCATGGAAGTGCAGGCACTTGTCGTGCCTACGCATTACGGAAATCCCCGCAATACGGCTGCTGGGGTGGACCGACACCGAATCGCTTTACTCATTGCGGTCCTAAATAAAAGAGTAGGGATTAACGTTGGGGATTCTGATGTTTTTGTTAACATTACGGGTGGGTTACGCATTGATGAACCCGGTATAGATCTTGGCGTGATGATGGCGATATCCTCAAGTCATCGCGATTTACCAGTGGATCGGAAGACTGTAGTGATCGGTGAGGTTGGGCTTGGGGGCGAAATTCGTCCTGTAACGCATGTGGAGAGACGGATCCGGGAAGCCGCGAAGTTAGGATTCCAACGCGTAATTTTTCCCGAATATAACCGGAAAAGCTTGGAAATTGACGAGAATATTGAACTTGTGGGGGTTAGCGACGTATATGACAGTATCGGGGCTTTGCTGTAATACGATTCGTAATTTGCTGGTGGTCATAAAGCCTAAATCGAAGCATTGTTAGTGAATCTGCTTACAGAGGACGTTGCGAATCTGAGCGAAGATACTTAAAACCAGAGGTATCTTGTAAGCGCGAATGAAGTCCGCGCCTGCGAAGGGCAGCACTATTTTTCGGGGTACATGTTGAGTACAATGGAGTAGAAAAAATGAAAGTTTGGGGTATCCGGGTCTTTTTTATTATTGCAAGTACGGCAAGCTGCTATGTCATTTACAGGGACCCGGTAGCAGCGGTTGTCGGATTTGTTGTTGCTCTTTTCCTTGTTGGGGCAGAAATTTGTCTGCGTACACCGGGCGGGCGTAGTATCATTGCGAGCCTCATAGGACTTGCTGTCGGTCTATTAGTTGCTCTTGTCATGCTACCTCTGCTTTCACAACTCGATGGTAATCTAAAGATAGTGATTGTTCTCGGTCTGGGTTACATGGGCATGATGGTGGGGTACTATCTTTCTACGACATTGAATCTAAGTCAACTGTCGGGATCAGATGGGGCAGCTCGCTCTGGTGAGTCAGGTTCGGTTCAAGCGACAAGTAACTTCAAAATTTTAGACACAAGTGTTATTATTGATGGCAGAATTCTGGAGATCTGTCAAACGAGGTTTATTGAAGGTACACTTGTCATTCCACGGTTT
This sequence comes from Candidatus Poribacteria bacterium, assembly GCA_965232545.1. GTDB lineage: Bacteria > Poribacteria > WGA-4E > WGA-4E > WGA-3G > WGA-3G. The sequence continues at coordinate 1,826,177 of OZ246979.1, read as the reverse complement.
GTTCTCAATGAGTTACAGCATATCGCGGATTCAACGGAACCTCTACGCAGAAATAAAGGACGACGCGGTTTCGATATTCTCCGGGCACTTCAGAACAACCCAGCGATTGATGTCGAAATCTCAGAGGAAGAAGTGCCGCATTTGCCGGAAGTTGATGCGAAGTTGGTCCATCTCGCACAAAAGCAAGAGGCAACGATCATCACAAATGATTTAAACCTCAATAAAGTCGCTGAATTGCAGAGCGTGAAGGTCCTCAATATCAATGAGTTGTCAAATGCTGTCCGGCCTGTCGTCATTGCCGGTGAGGTCATCCAAGTGCTTCTCCTCAAAGAGGGTAAGGAACCGAATCAGGGCGTTGGCTATCTGGATGATGGAACAATGGTAATCGTCGAAGATGGGAAGCCGTACATCGGAAGTGCACTTAACGTTGAAGTTACGCAGATGTTACGGACGAGTGCAGGTCAAATGATCTTCACTCGAATAAAAGAAAATGAAATGGACGCTGATGAACAGCAAGGTATGCGCTCTTATCCCCGCAGCTGGTAAGGGAAGCCGGATGGCGCATTCGGTGAAAAAGCCTTACTTAAAATTGGCGCAAAAGCCGATTTTGGCACATACGATTCAAAGGTTTGAACAGAATAGTGCTGTGGACGCGATTTTCGTTATTGTTGACCAATCCGATTTTAATGAGTGTCGTAATGCTGTGTTGCGTCCCTATCCGTTTACAAAGGTGAAAGAACTTGTTGAGGGTGGAGAAACCCGTCAGATGTCCGTCTATAACGGTGTACGTGCCCTGTCAGAAAATGTTGATTTTGTGATTGTCCATGATGGCGTGCGTCCTTTTGTAACGGATGAGGTGATTTTCGCGTGCCTCACCGCCGCGGACGAATGTGGCGCGGCTGTCGCAGCTGTACCAGTCAAGGATACAATCAAAGTCGCCAACCAAGACAGTTTCATTGTTGAAACACCGACACGCGATCAACTTTGGGCGGTGCAAACACCTCAAGTCTTTCGGAAATCTCTTTTACAAGAGGCACATCAAGCAGCGCAAGCACGCCAACTTACTGCCACTGATGATGCCTCTCTTGTTGAACAGCTCGGTTTTCCTGTTAAGTTGGTCAAGGGGAGTTACGCGAATCTAAAGATAACGACACCCGTTGATTTACGAGTCGCTGAAGTGTTGGTCTCAGATGATACCCTTTGGTAAATGGTTTTCGGTTCGGATTTTCTGCGAAAATCCTTTCAGTTATCAGCTAAAGAGAAGATGTCTATAGACCCAAACTCTTAACCGACAACCTTAACCATCGACTCGACTCGACTCCGATACAACACAGCAAAGCACGAGTCGATGGTTAAAACCGATAACTGATAACTATGTATGAGAAAGAATGCGAGTAGGTATTGGTTACGACGTTCATCGATTGGTCTCTGATAGAAAATTGATTCTCGGTGGCGTTGAAATCTCATATCATTTGGGATTGTTAGGGCATTCGGACGCGGATGTTCTAACCCACGCAATCGTGGACGCGCTTTTAGGAGCAGCCGCCCTCGGTGATATTGGCACACATTTTCCCGATACAGATGATCGGTATGAGCGAATGGACAGTCTTATTTTTCTCGCAGATGCCGCCGCGAAAGTGAGGCAGTGTGGCTATCGGATTGAAAATATAGACAGTACAGTGATCGCACAGCGTCCGAAATTGGCACCCTATATTTCGGAAATGCGTGCAAGACTTGCCAAAACGCTTGATATTACCGGGACACAGGTGAACGTTAAAGCTACCACAGCGGAAGAATTGGGCGTTGTTGGCGAAGGGAAAGCGATTGTCGCTCACGCTATCGCCTGCCTCTCTCGGCTATAGGTTTTTTGTTTTCCTTTGTGGATTGGGAAACCGAGTCAATAACGAGCGCAGTGTGAAATTAACCGAAAACCTGTCCGAAACGGAGTGGAGGGGTTTGCTTGGGTGTTTCTTAGTACAGGAGCCTATAGTTTAAAATATGAAAATCTATAACTCACTGAGCCGGCAATTGGAAGATTTTGTACCACTAAATTCCGAACAGGTATCTATTTACAGTTGCGGTCCGACTGTTTACGACTACATTCACATGGGCAACGCACGTACGGCTTTAGTGACAGATATTATTCGGCGCTATTTGGTGTATAGAGGGTACAAAGTCAAACTGGTTCAAAATTTGACGGATATTGATGACAAGATTATCAATCGTGCGGCAGAGTTAGGCGTTAGCGCAAAGCAGCTCGCACATGAGAACGGTGAGGCGTTCTTCGAGGATTCCCAACGCCTCGGTATCCACCCCGCAGATGTCCACCCGAAAGCAACCGAACACATTCCAGAGATGATAAGTTTAATTCAAACCCTGATTGATAAAGGGGCAGCTTATGTCATTGATGGCAGTGTTTACTACCGCGTGCATCAGTTTGCTGAATACGGGAAACTTTCCCATCGGAAGCCAGAGGATCTGCTCGCGGGGGCACGGGTTGAAATTGATGAACGGAAAGAGGATCCGCGGGATTTTGATATGTGGAAAGCCGCAAAGCCGGGTGAACCTTCTTGGGAGAGTCCATGGGGTAAAGGTAGACCCGGATGGCATATAGAATGTTCCGCCATGGCGATGAAACATCTCGGTGAGACAATTGATATCCACGCAGGAGGCGAAGATTTACAGTTCCCACATCACGAAAATGAGATAGCACAGAGCGAATTGGCAACAGGATGTACCTTTGCACGCTACTGGATGCACGTTGCTTTTTTGAAAATTGATGGCAGGCGAATGGGTAAATCGGAACAGAATTTTATCCTACTACGCGATGCACTTGACCATTATCCGACCGAAGTCATTCGTCATTTCCTGATTTCGGCCCACTACCGGCATCCACTTGACTACAACCCGGAGAGTTTAGCGAAATCGGAAGGCGCTCTCAGACGTTTGAACAACTGTTTGGACGCGTTGAAAAAGTATAAGGGACAGTTTGATGTGAGCGAGACCGAGACCTCACCGCTTCAGGACGCGATCCAGATGATGAAGTCGAAATTTACAGACGCAATGGATACAGACTTCAATACCGCACAGGCACTCGGTGCTATTTTCACGCTTGTTGCCGAAGTCAACAGGTCGCTTGCCACTTCTGATGGAGCAGCTGCCCCCGTTTTCGCACAAGCCTATCAGGCGTTGACTGAAACCTGTGAAGTGCTCGGAATTTACAATATGGATGTCCAAGATGACGGCAACGTGGAGCAACGCGACCAGCTCATTGACCTGCTATTGGAGGTTCGTCAGGAGGCTCGAAGTCGCAAAGACTGGGATACATCTGATAAAATTCGGGACAGACTTAAAGAACTCAACATTGAAATCCAGGACACCCGTGACGGGGCTACTTGGAAAATTGTATCATAACCCAGGGGAATGGCGGTTAACAATCAGCAGTTAGCAATCAGCAGATACCCGTGTGGCAGGGAAAACGATTCCAACCGACATAACGATTGGCTGACGGCTGACAACCGGTGCTTCTCACTGCGAAGCAGGTTTCCGACAGCCATTTCTACTGACGGCTGACAGCCGACAGCTGACAGCCATTCCTAAGGAGTAAAAACATGATTTATCGATCCATTGCGTTATTTTCACTGTTCTGCTTGGTTTCCATTATTTTGGTAGGATGTACCGCCCTGTTCTCGGAACAGGAGTGGAGCGAAAATTATGCCCTCATGGAAGGCGTATCGGCGACAAGCCCACAGATGATTGATGGCAAATTGAACACTATCGGTGAAACCACTTTCCCCGCAGGTTCGCAGGGATTCATTGGCGCGAACCCCGCTTCACAGGTAGTAATTACGATGCCGGAAAAAAAGATTATCCGTCGGATTGTCATACATTCGGACAATTTAAGTGAGTTTGATATTTACGCCGATAAAGGTAGCATTGCGGTTGATGCGGATTGGCAGTTGATTAAGGACGTGAGGAGTGTCAAACAGAATCCGATTAAAATTTCACTGCTGATTCCGTTTCCAACAGATCGAATTCGGTTGCGCGTTTTAGGCACCAAAGATGACGCACTGTTGAGCCGACAGGAACGGGCACGTTCTGGCGGCAGAGGCTGGAATATCGGAAGTCGGCGCGCCGTTGGAAAAATTCGAGAAATTGAACTTTACGGCTATAAAACCGCTGAACAGGTGGAAGAGGAGCAGGCAACCGATAAGCGTGAAAAAGAACTTGATGAATTGCTTGATTTGTAGTAACATAAGATAGGGCATCAAGGTGGCTATTTCTATAATGCCCCTTCAACTTCATACCATAGTGGACGGCATAGGTGCCGTTCTACGCAACAAGGAGGCAATACATGCGTTTTGGATTATTGATACTGACCCTTTGCGTGGTGATTGGGATGTCGGGCTGTATTCTCGCGTCAAATCCAGCCATTAACTTGAGCAAAAACATCGCACTTGATGCGGCAAGTGAGGATACAAAGTACCATGACGACAATATCTACTCAATAGGAACGACGGGGCCCATTCTCGAAGACGGGAAGGATGAGGCGTCCCAAATGGAGTCCGATAAATATACAGAGGCTGTTCTCAGATGGCGACAGCCGCAGACGATTCAACAGGTTGTAGTTAAAGCCGAACCCGGCCAGCTGGAGTTCTTCGCCGCCCAGTACATGAATGAAGACGAAGAATGGGTTACCATGAAAGAGGTTCGGGACAATATGCGTCCTGTCTACAGGTTCACCTTGAATAATCCGATTGTGACGACTCGATTTCGGCTCAAAGTGCCGCGCCGTTGGGATTCGCGTCGCGTCGGGGGGGCGAAACGCTCAACCCGTGGCGAAACTGGGGCACCCACTGCGCAAGAATATAAAGAGATTCAGGAAATTGAAATCTATTACGCACTTCCGCCGGATCCCATGGAAGCAGGCACCGCAGAATAGTTGGAACCCTTTTCAGTGGTTATCAGTTGTAAGGGTTGGGTAACCCAGCCCTTACAAAGGTTCTTTTGTAACAGTCTTCCCACCTTGGAGTGCTCCAGCACGCGGTTAATTGTTACAGAGAAACCTCTTAACTGACGATTCTCACTGCGAAGCAAACTGACAACTGACAACCGTTAAAAAAAAAGAAATGCTGTCTAACGAGACAATCAGTCTAATTCATTTAAATCTAATTCAGGGTGTAGGACTCAAAACCGTTCAAGTTTTGCATGACGTTTTTGGTGGCACGGAGCGAGCACTTCAAGCAACACCGGACGAACTCAGAAAAATAGACCGACTTTCACCGACGGTATCCGACCTCTTAATTCAAAAGCCCGTTTTGTATCCAATAGAACGTGAACTTGAATTGATACACAAATATGGCTGTCAGGTTGTAACACTCTATGATGCCGCATATCCACCCCGCTTGAAGGAAATTGACACACCACCGTTTGTGCTATATGTAAAAGGAAAACTCACCCCTGAAGACGCACTTAGCATTTCTCTCGTTGGTTCTCGAAACGCCAAGGATTACGGGCGAAAGGTGAGTTACCGCTTGAGTTACCAACTCGCACAGCGCGGCGTAACGGTCATTAGCGGTTTAGCGCGGGGCATTGATACCTCCGCACACCGTGGCGCACTTGAAGCAGGTGGCAGAACAATTGCCGTAATGGGAAACGGGTTGAGTGTCGTTTATCCGGCGACCAATAGCAACCTCGCTGAGAAAATTGAAGCATCTGGTGCGTTGGTTTCCGAATTTCCAATGGCAGCTAAACCGAAGCCGAGAAACTTCCCACGTCGTAACCGTATCATTAGTGGATTGACGCTTGGAACTGTTGTCGTTGAGGCATCAAACCGGAGTGGCGCGTTGATTACCGCCCGGCTTGCAGCGGAACAAAACAGAGAAGTGTTCGCCGTACCAGGTGAGATTTTCTCTGAACTCTCAGCGGGTACCCATAGGCTAATTAATGATGGCGCGAAACTCATCAACACTATAGACGATCTACTCAACGAACTGCCGCCGCACGTATTAGATCATATCCAATCCCAAGCATCACCTTCACCTATGCCAGATGTGGAGGCGGTGCCGACACAAGCATCACCTGTTGAGAAAAACGATACGAAACCTGTGCTCCCACAACCGACTCCTGAAGCACGGCAACCCGTCTCTACGCCATCTCCACCCGATTTAACGCCAGATGAGAAGACGATTTTCGATGCTATCGAAGTGCCGTCATCACATATTGATACCATTGTTCGGACGACACAACTACCGATTGGTCAGGTGTCAAGTGTGCTTTTAATGTTGGAACTCAAAGGTGTTATTCAACAGTTGCCGGGGAAACAGTTTACTAAGGTGAGTTAGGAAATTATCTTACCGATTTCCGCGCGTTTGCAGTTGAAAAAAGAAAAATGAGAATACTTGGTATTGACACTTCATGTGATGAAACCGCCGCCGCAGTTGTTGCTGATGGCAAGGCAGTACTTTCTAATGTTGTCGCTTCACAGATTGAAGTGCACCAGGAATACGGTGGCATTGTACCGGAACTCGCATCCCGCAAACATATTGAAGCGATAAACTACATCGTGAGTAGGTCGTTGGCAGAAGCCGGTGTCACGTTCAAGGACTTGGAAGCGATAGCAGTAACGAATCGTCCCGGATTAATCGGAGCGCTGCTTGTCGGGGTCGCCGCGGCGAAAAGTCTTGCCTATTGCCACAATCTACCGTTGCTCGGTATTAATCACATTGAAGGGCATATCTATGCCCCCTTTTTGGCACAGTTTGCAACGCCGGGGTCCCCACCCGTTACTGGGAAGGGTCTGAACTTGCTGTCGAAAGACATGGTGCATGATGCCCTACCATTTCCGCATATCTGCCTCACGGTTTCTGGCGGACATACATTGCTTGTCGAAGTTCACGAGGGATGGAAATACAAGGTATTGGGCGGTACACAAGACGATGCCGCCGGTGAAGTCTACGATAAGGTCGCGAAATACCTCGGACTCGGTTTCCCCGGCGGGAAAGTGATTGATGACCTCGCGCAGAAAGGTGACCCTTCGGCGGTGAAATTTCCGAGACCGATGCGAAATACTGATGACTACCAATTCAGTTTTAGCGGTATCAAAACGTCAGTACGCTATTTTGTGGAGAAAGCGCGACGGGCAGGTCTACTTGTGGAGAACGGACAAGTGGATGTGAAGTCTACAAACCCTGATATGATAACCGTCGAAGATATTGCTGCCAGTTTTCAAGCGGCTGTTGTGGATGTCCTCGTCTACAAATCGCTTCGTGCCGCGAAGGCTACTGGTGCTGGTGCCATAACATTGACGGGTGGGGTCGCTGCGAACAGTCATCTGCGTGCTTCACTAAACCTCGCCGCTGCGGAGATTGGCGCAGCAGTCTATTATCCACCGATGAACCTGTGTACAGATAACGGTGCTATGATTGCCGGAATCGCTTACCAGAAATATCAGCAAGGGCTCCGAGATGAACTCTCTCTGAATGCGACTCCGAGCGGGTCCCTTGTTTGATCTACCACAAAACCGTAGCCCGTAATGAAATCATGCCTTAAATGGCATAATTTTGCTTCGCAGCGAGAATGCTTTACATTTGGAGGGCGGTTCTACGTGAAAAGACATCAACCTACAAATCACCTGACCGACCCGCAAGGAAAAATTAAAAAAGTTGTGGAATGCCTAAAGTCAGGGGGTATTATCGCTATCCCCACCGATACGGTCTACGGATTGGGAACCGACCCATTTAATCCGAGTGCCGTGCAAAAACTCTATACAGTAAAGGGACGACCCGATGGAAATCCGATTCCATTCGTTCTCAGTTCGGTTGCGGATATCCATCGCTTCTCTCAAAACCTACCCGATTTTTTCTTCCACCTCACAGATCGGTTTTGGCCCGGCGGTTTGACGATTGTTATTGAAAGCAAAGGGCTACTGCCAGTGTTAACCGCTGGAGGGAACACTGTTGGGGTACGGATTCCAGACAATCCATTGCTTTTGAAAATCCTCCAAGCGTTTGGCGGCCCGATGGCAATAACAAGCGCGAACCTCTCTGGAGAACCACCAGCCACTTCTGTCGAAGAAATTGGTGCAGAACTCGCCTCACGAATTGATATGGTCGTCGATGGAGGGAAGACCCCGGGTCCTATCCCTTCTACAGTTTACGACATTTCCGTCTCACCACCGCTTGTGCGACGACACGGTGTGATTTCAGAAAAAACACTCGCCAAGGAGTTCGCGTGCTACAACAAGCGTTAAAGCAACTGCTTCAATTCTTAGCCACCCCCACTGGAAATTGGGTGATCTTCGGTTTCGTCAGTTTTGTAGCATTCGCAATCGTCTATAACAGGAAAAAACAGATTCCGGGGTTGACAGTGGAGATTATCCCAGAAGATACATGGTTTATCAACCGCGATGACAACCATCGCCTCGCTATCGTTGTTTCGTTGCACCTGATTAACAAATCAAGCGCGCCTATCCGGATTCGGAAATGTAAACTGAGTGGATATTCACCGAAACCGCCACCTGAAAAATTGCTTTTACAGGGGCATGATGCGAGTGTTGAACTGGAGTACCCCAAGCATGACCTCTTTGTTGATGTAGGTGGACATCCTTCAGAACATACTTCAGAGTACGTTCTGAACCCTTATACCGAGCAACGTTTATGGACTTTTTATCATTCCGGCATTGTTACAATGACAAATATGCTTCGCGCACCCATTGTACTCAGGGATGTGAATCGGAAGCGTAAGTCTATCCACGTGGCTGTGCCTCGCAATATGGAACAGATTCAACTCTATCGCGAGGCAGCAATGCGATGGTAATTAATCGAGTTCGGACAGTTTAACGGTTCTGCCACCCGCTTCTGCCGACTTATCAGAGGCAAAGACGACGCGATGGGTTTCAAATGCCGTGTCAAAATCGGTCAAAGGCATCGGTTCATTTCGGCTGATACTATCTATGAACGCTTGGAATTGCGGTTCATACGGATGATCGCTGACATCACCAGAATCAATGAGTGACGTCTCAAGCGTACTCCATTTGCTCTTATCCATACCGTGAAGTTTAGCGGAGTAGATGCGGTTGTCAAGCAGACTTCCCTCGCTTCCGACGAGGTGGATATGGAAGTAGTAAGGCTGTAAGCAATCGACACAGGAGGTGACTTTTCCGATCTTTCTGCCATCCTCAAACTTGAGGAGACTGACACTCGTTGTTTTGTATTCGTAGGGTTGAAAATCAGCCCCTGAGGATTGCGTATGGTAACTCGTTACTTCTTCAACATTTCCATCCATAAAAAAGAGGAGGGCATCGAGGGCATGGCAGCCAGCGGTGAGTAGCGTGCTACCACCAAAGTCTTTTTTGATATTCCATTCGTATTGCCCGTACCAAGGTCCGATGCCGTGGTAATAATCGACTTCGGCGTAGTGGAGTTCACCGAGCAGCCCAGTGTCGATTACGGAACGGATCATCGTGAAATGCGCGCTATATCGGCACTCGAAGCAGACACAGACGTTGACACCTGTACTTTTGACAGCGGCACGGATCGCTTTCGCATCTTCATAAGTAAGGCAGATCGGTTTTTCTATGATGAGGTGTTTTCCCGCTTCGGCAGCAGCGATGGCTTGTTCGGCATGAAACGGGTGTGGCGTGCAAATATCGATGATATGGACATCCGGATCCGCAAGCATCTTATCAAAATCGGTGTAAGCTTTGAGAGGTGTCCCATAAGTTTCTGCCAATACAGATTCATCGTGTTCTCGACGTGAACAGATGGCAGTGACATCCGAACCTGTAACGGCTTTGAAGGCTTCGATGTGAGCACCGGCTACCCAACCGAGCCCGACAATTCCAACGTTTAAATTATCCATTTTGCGACTCCTTTGCATCCCGTAGGCGTTGGCGAGTGTGGTTTAGTAAGCACATATTGATACAATTCAAACGCACACGGGTAATTGAGAATATAGTAAAATCGAAAAATATGTTTACAGTTCGTCAGGGAACAAACACCCTACCCCCGCTGGCGAGGATTATATCCTCGCCCATCTTTGAGTGTAGTAAGTAATTACGGGTTTTACTATATTATATCACGGATATCGATTTTTGGGGTGAAAAATTCCAGACACGTTCAGTCCTTCTATAGCGACGATCTCTATATCGCGGTCTATGCGATACAACCGACAGAAAACTGAAAGCTATCGTAAAACTTGCAAATAACTCTCACGGCGACGCAATCCCAATAGAAGCAAGAACCTCCGCTGCCGCTGGCGAGGTGTATTTGATAGGGCGTTTCCCTCGCTTCTTTAGAGCGTCTAAGTAATTCTAAAATCTACCATAAATGGATTTGAAAAAAATAGATTGATATAATTTTCGTTTTCTTATATAATTGATGGCGAGGGAATATTGACTTCATTCGTCTGTTTGGTAGATGTCGGTTTGGGAGGGAATTGAAACCCCTTTGCAACGGGCGACAAATATGTTGACGTGAGAGAGAAAATATACTATAATATGTGGGAATTGAGAATAGTGCTTTTTTCAGGTAAATGTGCGATGTGGGAACCCCGTAATCGGTGCTGCTCGGTATCGTTTCTGAACCTATCTTATCTATCTCAACTGCAATGAAGGAGACGATTCCGATGGAGACAAAAATTTCCGATGTCTTCCCCCCGAAATTCGCAAAAGAAGGGCTAACTTTCGACGATGTTTTGCTAATTCCGGCTGAATCGGACGTGCTACCGGATCACGTAGATACGAGTACACAACTGACACGGAATCTCCAGTTGAACATTCCTATCTGTAGCGCGCCTATGGACACTGTCACGGAATCTACGCTTGCTATTGCGATCGCACGTGAGGGAGGCATCGGGATAATTCACTATAACTGTCCTATTGATGAGCAGGTATCTGAAGTCGATCGAGTGAAACGATCCGAAAGCGGTATGATTACCGCACCGATTACGCTGACGCAGGATAAGACAATTCGCGATGCTTTAGATATAACAGCACGTTACCGCATCGGTGGTGTCCCTATCGTGACGGAAGATGGTTACCTCGTTGGTCTCATTACGAACCGAGATCTCAAGTACGAAGACAATCTGGAACTCCCTGTAACTGCCCGAATGACACCCGGTGAGAAACTCATTACCGCATCCCCAGGCATTACGCTGGATAAAGCCAAAGCGGTGCTCCATAAATCTCGAAAAGAAAAATTACCGATTGTAGATGACAATTTTCGACTTTGCGGACTGATTACTATTAAAGATATTGACAAAGTCCAGATGTTTCCGCAAGCGTGTAAGGACGGTGCCGGACGTTTACGCGTTGGTGCCGCTGTGCTGCCTTCAACACCCTTGGAGAACGTTGACCGATTAGTGGGGGCTGGTGTGGATGTGCTCGTATTGGACACAGCACATGGACATTCCAAAAACGTTATCCGATCAGCAGAATACGTTAAGACCCATTTTCCAGACGTTGAACTTGTCGCGGGGAATGTTGTTACACCTGAAGGGACGCGGAGTCTCATTGATGCAGGGGCAGACGCAATAAAGGTCGGTGTTGGGCCCGGTTCTATCTGCACAACCCGTATAGTGGCAGGCGTTAGTATTCCGCAAATTACAGCGATTTACGATTGTGCCAAGGAAGCCGATAGATCAGGTGTACCGATTATTGCCGATGGGGGTATTCGCTATTCCGGGGACATTGCGAAAGCCATTGGGGCGGGCGCGAGTTCTGTAATGATCGGTAGTTTGCTTGCTGGGACGGACGAGAGTCCCGGGGATACTGTCATCTATCAAGGGAGAACATATAAGATGCACCGCGGAATGGGGTCATTAGGCGCGTTACGGAAACGAAGTGCCCAACGTTCAGAGGAGAGTAGCGAAGATCTTTCCAAACTTGTCCCCCGTGGGATTGAGGGACGTGTTCCACATAAAGGGAAACTCAGCAGTTTTGTGTATCAGTTGGTCGGTGGCATCCGCTCAGCAATGGGGTATTGCGGTGCTTCGGACATTGAGACATTACGTAGGAATAGCCAATTTGTACGGATGTCAAGTAGTGGCTACCGGGAAAGCCATCCCCACGATATCGATATAACCGAGGAAGCGCCAAACTATACGGTAGCCAATCTTTCTACGTAGAGGTTAGACGCACGTAAGTTCTCCGCAAGGAAAAATTAAAAAATCAGGAGGCAATAATTAGAAAAATGAAAGTTAACGAAGAAATGTCTTTTTGGGATAGACTCTATATCCCCGCGATGATTAAGGGGATGTTTACGACGCTGAAACATATCCCGAAAAAGAAATTAACCTATCAATATCCTGAAGATCCTCGGAGTGTGGATGAACGGAACGATAGGTATCGCGGCATTCACAAACTGACGGTGACAGAAAAAGACGAGATTAAATGCGTAGCGTGTTTCTTATGCGCAACCGCCTGTCCTGCTGATTGTATCACAATTCAAGCAGCACCTGCCCCTGAAGGTTGGCAAACCAAGGAAGGTTACCAACGCGAAAAATACCCCGATGTCTTTGAAATTAATATGCTCCGCTGCATATTTTGTGGGTACTGCGTCGAGGCTTGCCCTGAAGATGCTATCCGGATGACAGGGTTAACGCTTCCTCAATACTTCCGTGAACGTCAAGAAGAGGGAGAAAGTCTTGGAAGTTCCCGCAGTGACTTTATCTTTGATCGGGACAAACTCGTCGCAAACAACGACATCCCGCAAGAAGGGTTGAGTGTTGAAGCGAAATAGGTTTTTTAACGATCAGGTATGATTAAAAACGCGCCCTTCCCGAAGAAGAAGTACAGTATCATATACGCGGATCCGCCGTGGGATTACAAGGGACAGCTCCAGCACACCGGAAGCGGTGGTAAGGATAGTGGCGGCGCAATTCGACATTATCCGACTGTCCCGGTGTCAGAGATGAAGACATGGGACGTTACCTCAATTAGCGAAGAGAATTGTCTGCTGTTTATGTGGAGTTCTTCTCCACATCTCGATCAGGCGATTCAGCTCGGTAAGACATGGGGGTTTCGGTGGGCGACAGTGGCTTTTGTTTGGGATAAACAACGCCCGAACCCGGGTTTCTACACAATGAGTCAGTGTGAATTATGCCTCGTTTTCAGACGTGGTAAAATTCCCCAGCCGCGAGGCGCACGAAATATGAGGCAACTCATTCAGGTGAAACGGACACGCCACTCTGAAAAACCGGATGCCGTGCGTGAACGGATTGAAAAGATGTTTCCACAGCAGTCTAAGATCGAATTGTTCGCTCGAAAGCGGCACCAAGGCTGGGACGCATGGGGACTCGAAATTCATTAATAATTATTAACAGACCGGACGCGGCGGTTTTGGCTAACCGCGATTGAACCATTGTGTTACGCCGGTCATTCACATCTCTATTTGCCTAAATTTATTTGAAAGGCAGACTATCGAATCGACCCAATGCAAGGATTATCGCTTAATTTTCGTTCAGAAACGCTTTTCGCGTTAACTGATAAAATCAAATCCAGTATTGAGGGGCGGATGAGTTGGGGGGATACCTTTGGCTTGGGACTTGGTGTGAAATCGGATAAACATCTGATCGTTTGGACACCAAAAGAAAGCTCAGAAGGCGACATTCTACCCGGTTTTGACTCAGAAGATGGCGAGTTGACAGTGAAAATGCGACCGCGTCCAGGAGCATGGATTTCCTGGATTGACGAGGCAAAGGTCACTGCTGAGACACAGGATGACTATGATCGAGTGCACAGCAGCATACAAGAATTGGAGCGGAATGCGCGCCAAATCACTGACTTCGCCGATGGCATTGTATCAGATATCGCTATCCAAAACTTGGGGAAATCCCTAACGCTTGCCGAACTCGCTCAGGATGTTTTGAAAGCACGCTTGACAATACCCAGTACCATCAAAACTGGTGGATATGTGCTCGCAAATATTGAGGATACTGAGGCTGAGGTCATGCCCTCGGCTACTGTTATCATTCCGGAGCAAACCCACATTCATCGCGTTCATCTCAATGAAGATGCTCTGTTTGACCAAATACTCGCGCAGGACTACAATCTGCTCCTTGTGGTCATCAGAACCCATATTAAGCAGTACCCTGACCTGATCGATCTAGGGTACGGTTTAACACTTCACACTCGACTGTCTAATGTCTTCGATGATCAAGAAGTAGAAACATCGGAGACTATTAAAGAAGAACTTGATTCCATTCAAGTGCTTGCCACAGCCGCGGTTTACGATCCTCTTGACCCAGAGACACTGCGGTTAGTGCCTATCGCTTTCAACGCACCCGCTGAGGAAATTGAGACCGCAATTACCGAGAGTTCAAAGAAAATCGAAACGTACACGGTGAAAGCCAACCAGAACGCTTATCAACTTATGGCGCAATTCCAACAAGGTGTGGAAACCCGTTTAAAGGCACTTGTTCTTGGACCCGGGCAACGCGTCCATAATAAGGTATGGGACGATCTGGTGATCCGTGAATTGCGGAATACTATGCTTGATTTCGCTGAATTCTATGGGGAATATCTTGCCGAGCATTTTGAGGCATCACTCGCAGTTGCGAAAACCGAAATTCTCAAAGAGAATATCGACCCCATGATAGAATTTTGGCAATTACAGGATAATCAACAGTTAACCCTGAATCACCTCATTCAATCCTCATACAAATTGGCGAATCAGGTACTGGATCGAGCCGCCGGGTTGTTTCATGATCTGGTGTTTGAACAGGACTTTATTGAAACCGAACTTGTCAGACAGGTGGAGTTCTCAACTTTTGAGAATAACGAGCTCTTAAACGAAATTTACTTGCCCCAATGGACGCGTGGAACGGTGCGAGAGAAGATGGCAGGTATTACCCTGCGCTCGACTTTACATGCGACTCAAGTTGAACGTTTGACGACCATCTGGTTGGAATTACTCGAACTCGCGAATTTCGTGAGTCAACGCAAGCAGGATTTTGAAACCGTTATTCAACCCTTAGTCAATCTCCTATTAGCCGCGAAAACAGGGAAACCAACTCAGCGCCGAGGGCAGCAGGCACAGCTACGAGGCGGGAGTACCACCAATTTTGCTGGCTTTGAGATTCCGGATAACACTGTCGAGCAGGTACTCGATCATGTAAAACTGCATCTACCAACTATAAAACAGTGGTTGCAAAATATGCCTTCAGCGGTTGACGAGCAACAGCATTACGCGACTTTGTGGGCGTTGGTACTTGATGGTAGACTACGTGAGCGGCTCCTCGCTGATATTCAACCTACCTGTGATATTAATCTGAGTGTCCCTGACCAGACCAAAAGGTTAATCAACCTCATGTTGGGAAGCACACTGATTATTCAAGCTGAGAAGGACCGCAAGTCAATAGAACGCAACCTCAATCGGGCGGTTATTTCAAGAACCGGACACGAATTGTCAAGTATCACTACAGCATCAATGCTTGCTATTCATGGCGATACGCTGCTCGCAATGCTTTACGAGGAATTGCTCGGTTATCATGATACTTTGGCGAAACGGGCAGGACGGCTCGCGAATGCTCCTCAAAAAGGAAGGAAACGCAAACGTGGGCAAGCAGGAAATAACGGTTCTGCAAACGCTGAGGCGATTGAGGCGGAACAGCAGAAAGTTAAGGAACTCATGGCTTTCCTCAGACCCTACCGTCCAGAAGAAGTGATCACTACTTTAGCAACAGCCGGTATTGATCCGATCGCTATTAACCTTGAAGAGATTCGGAAGCAGCAGGTGCTCAGTTTCGATGTAAGTGATTTACCAGCGATAGACGAAACATGGCTTGGAGACAGTAAGAGCGTTGAAGATTATCCAAATTTGCGGGTGTTCCTCCTGCAAAATCAGCTTCCGATATCGACGACTGGTAGGTTGCTGATGAAATTGCGGCAGCAATTCCCGGATGAACTTTTCAATCATGTGTTAGGACTCATCCAAGAAGTTAAAGCACTCCAAGACGATGGTTTTAAGGGCGAGCTACTCAATCAGTTTGTTTCTTATATCTCCGAAAAGGTGTGGCGATGGGAGTTGACGCAGATTACGGAAGCCGAACTTCCGCTCTTGTTGAAGGAGAAGGTGCTTGCATCGGCGATTTGCTATGAAAAAGAGGTCGATACCTTGCTCGAATATGTTGAGCGTTACGATGAACTGGTATCTACAAAACTGGCGGCAGGTTCAGAAACCGACAACCACCGTCAATATATTGAGGAACAATTTCAGGCAATCGTTGAAACCCTTTTATAGTAAAGTAGTTATCAGGTGTCAGACAAGAGTGGTTTCTGGAAACTGATAACTATTAAAACTGAAAACTGGAAACTGATAACTATCAAAATAAAAATGAAAGTAGCTTTATTGGGCAACAGTCAGTTAGCCGTCTCGACTGCCTGGGGCTTGTGTCAATCGGAGGCGGCGCGTGAAGTTGCCTTTGTGGCGGATGCAACATCGAACAAGGATAGGTTTGTCCATCCAAAAGAGGGCGCACCTGGCAACCTCCAAGATCTCGTGGAAGCGAACGCTTTAAGCGCAAGTGACACCGCGATTTCTGCTTTCGATTCGTTAGAGGGGCTCGCGAATGCAGATGTGGTCGTTCTGTTGCCACCGGTGGGTCAAT
This sequence comes from Candidatus Poribacteria bacterium, assembly GCA_965232545.1. Classification (GTDB taxonomy): domain Bacteria; phylum Poribacteria; class WGA-4E; order WGA-4E; family WGA-3G; genus WGA-3G. The sequence goes on along the minus strand of OZ246979.1, from coordinate 1,809,569 downwards.
CTATTTTTCGGTCTCCACAAGCCTCGAAGACAACAGGTATCGCGCTCACTCGGAGGTATGTAACCGGAATCCAGCAGTATGCTTCGGATGCCAAGATACTGGTAGCAATATCCCCCACGAATTACATCTCTGCATGGATGCATCAGACGCTTGACGGAGGACAGATTATTGGGCTTGGAAACGGAGCGGCTACGGCACACTTAGCTTCCGAAATTGCGAAGCGTGTCGATGTGTCTGTGAAAGACGTGATGGCTCTGGCGATCGGGAGTGACCAAGAAACGTACCCGCTTCCACAGTACTGCCGAGTGAACGGTATTCCACTCAATCAACTGATATCCGAAACTGACGTCGAGGGGCTCTGTGAAGCCGTTACGCAGCGTTCCCCGTATGCCATAAGCGGCGAATGGACATTGGTCAGTCATATTTTACAGGTCGTTTCAGCGATCGCGCTTGATAAGAAACGAGTGATGAGTGTCGGTACACGTGTCTCGGCTGGAACAACATCGGTATATCTGAATGTTCCCGCACAGATCGGATACGATGGGGTCGCTTCTATTGTCCCACTTGAATTGACTGAGCAACAAAGCGAGCAGTTTAGACAATTGGTCGGGCAAAGTGCCGCAGACCAAATTCTATAGAAGTTTCATCGAACGGCTATCGGTCTCTATCGGCAGGCGTCGGATGGAAACACCCAAGTAAAAACACGCTACTTTATCAGGACACTTCTTTACTAACGACTGAAAACCGACAACCCTTAAAAAATGAGAGAAATATACCAAAAAATTCCAGAACTAATTGAGTCCGCTCAAGTCGGGGCATACTGCACTGTTGTCGAGACGAAAGGCTCAACCCCACAAAAGCCCGGTTCAAAACTCTTGATTCTCCCGGATTTGCGGAACATCGGAACTCTCGGGGGTGGTTGTGTTGAAGCCGAAGCACGGCGACAGGCGATCGGGTTGATGCAAGACGGTATGCCGAGGCTGCTTGAGTTTCAATTGGATAGCGATTACGGATGGGACGATGGACTCATCTGCGGCGGGAATATGAAAATCTTTATCGATTTGCCAAAGACCCCCGCCGAAGCCGAGATGTTTGAGAGACTTCAAACGTTGAACGCCGAGAAAATTCCGCTCGTCTGTGCAACGGTTGTGGCGAGTGAAAAGCAGGGCGTTGATGTTGGCATGAAGATGATCTTTGCGAACACGGGTGAACATATCGGATCGTTAGGGGATCCGCTTTGGAAGTGGCTGTGGAACAGGAGACTGCAAAGGTACTTGCGCGGAACAGTGCTGGCTTGTTTCGGGAAAACGAAATGGCTTCTGTTTTCTTGGAACCGCTACAACCGAGACCGACGTTGCTTATCGCAGGGGCAGGACATGTCGGTCAGGCACTCTGTCATCTTGGGAACTGGTTAGATTTTGACGTTGTGATTGTTGACGACCGCGCCGACTTTGCTTCCGCTGAGCGGTTGCCGGAGGCACACAAGATTATCATCGGTGATATCGAAACCGAGCTCCGAAACTATCCGATTACCCCACTCACGTATGTTGTGATTGTCACCCGTGGGCATCAACACGATGAATCGGCACTCCATAGTGTTGTGGAATCGAATGCCGGTTACATCGGCTTAATCGGCAGTCGCCGCAAAATTAAACTGATATTTGATGATTTGCTGGAGGCGGGGATTTCCAAGGAGAAACTTCAGCGAGTTTACGCACCCATCGGACTCGATATTAACTCGAAGACAGTCCCGGAGATCGCAGTCAGCATCGCATCGCAACTCGTCCAGATACGTAACGCCACTGACACTCTCGACACTTTTGGCGCACAGCCGACACGAATGCCTACCGTAAAAATAGCGGGGTGATAATAGATGAACGATATCCAGATAACAGAGGACAAAACCTATACACTTTCGGAAGTTATAGACTTTGTAAAACAGACGTTAGACCGTGTTAGCGAAAAGTCTGCCCACGACCCACTGCGATATTCGTCCACCGATGTTTATTGGTTACTACACGACATGCTTCGGTATGTGAACAGGAATATCTCAGGTGAATTTATCCTGTTGCAGACTCAGAAGGGGATTTACCGAGTGACGTATGCGGCTGAAGATTCTGTGAAACAGAAGTCGAGTCGAAAACTCAATGCGGAGGTAAACCGCACTGCCCGTTATCTTGAAGAATTGACCGGCAGGAAGCCATCATGGGGTGAAAAAGAGTAACAGTAGTATGCCCACTCTGTGGGTTCTCCGTAATCAACCCACCAGAACCCGGTAGGTGCGGTTTCCCAACCGCACCGGATTTTCTCATCATCTTTCCATAAGTTATTGCTCTATTGCGTTTTCCCTTCTTCAGCCCCATAGGGGCGATATGTTTATAGAAGCACGTTCCTCCCTTTCTTCAGCCTTGTAAGGGCGGCATCTGTATGGAATTGATTTCTTGACGCTTGCTACCAAATATGCTATTATTTTAACAAGCTGTTACTATAATGAGTCTATTCGTGGTCCCAGCGGGACAAAAGGGGCAGTTCATGGAAGTCATAAATTGGCTAAATACAAATGATGGTGCTATAATTGGAGTTGCCACGCTTTTTCTCATGGGCATTACTGCTTATTATGCTTATCTGACGCGACAACTGCTAAAAGCTAACGATACACCCGAAATTTCAATTTCCTTACGTCCTCACGAGATATCTGTTAATCTTGTAATGCTATATATAGAGAATGTGGGGACCGGAGCAGCCCATGATGTGAAGTTCATAACAGATCCCTCTTCTCTCCCAAGTCTTGACATACCATTTGAAAAGATTGGTTTTCTTAAGAGTGGAATTCGCTATTTTGAACCTGGACGGAAAATTGAACAGTTTCTGGTAAATGTGATAGGTAAGTTTGATGAACTTAAGCAAACGCAGCTTAAGATCACTGTTACATATAAGGATTCAACGAACCATAAACGTGAACAGATTTTTCACTTGGATTTTAGCGAAGGTGTAGGCTTCTCACAAATTGGCAGTCCCCCACTTTACGAGATAGCCAAGGCTACAAAAGAAATCCAAAAAGATTTAAACCGTATTATCACTGGCGTTCATAAACCTATAATTCTTACAGAACCGCTGTCTAAGCACCGCCTCGAACAGCGCGCCGATTCTCTGAAAAGCCGAATAGAACAACTTCCAAAAGAAGTTCAACAAGAAATTTTACAGGAAATGAACGTTTTTATTAGCAAACGGGAGCAAGAGGTTTTGAAAAAAGAGCGAGATGGGAAAACGGACCTGGACGCAGATTTTTCATGAGAAGGAGATAAAATAAGTGATAGTTCCAGTTTATATCTACCCGAATGAGCGTTTGATTCTGGAAATTCCTGACGATGTGGATGAGACCTTAGCAGATAACAATTCGCAGTTATCTGTTGAAGAACGTATGGCTCTATTGGACGAATTCACCGCTAAATTTATGGAATTTGTCGGTCCGGATTTCCAACCGTTATCGGATTATGCCATAAGCCGAGAAGGAATATACGAAGATCATCCATAGTCATGGTTTATTTGACGGATACCAATGTTTTGTTAGGGATCGGACATCCTGCCGATCCACGTTATCCAATCGCTCACGTTGCTGTGCGTAAACTGTGGGAAGATGGTCATGAACTACAGACAACATCGCAAAATTTCGCGGAATTCTGGAACGTATCAACTCGGCCCACTGATCGAAACGGTTTTGGGCTTACACCTGATGAAACAGATGAACTCTTGCAAGGTTTAGAGGAGGCTTTCCCTTTACTGCTGGATTCGGTTGATGTGTACCGCGTATGGAGACGGCTTGTTGTGGATTATGATGTGTCAGGTGTTCAAGTTCACGATGCACGCTTGGTTGCAGCAATGATCGTTCATGACGTGACACACATCTTGACTTTCAATACAGCAGACTTTAATCGTTACACACCCGAAGGAATTATTGCTGTTGATCCAGCAACAGTTTAGGTCTATTCCTCAGCGAGGAGCGGTGTTTCAAGATTATAGACAAACTGAATAAAAAATAAATTAAGGAGAATATTTCGTGGACCAAGAACCTAAGGTAGCAATTGAAGATATTGAAGTGTCTGTGGACGCGTTAGATGTCCAGAAGGCGGCAGACATCTTTGAAGAACACGGATGTCTTGTCGTGCGTGGACTGATGGCACCCTATATTAAGGCACTCCATCAGGACATTGAAGCCGCCGCGGCGGAATCCATATCCTTGCTTGACGAAGCAGAACAGATCGTAGAGGGATGGCGCACACCCAACGGCACGCTGTTCCTACCGGCACCAGGAGGCTACGAACGCGACAAACAGATTATGGTGCTGTCGATAGGCTATCAGACAAGTGCGGCGTTTTTCCAATCCGCTCTTGATGAAACGACAGTCAATATCGTGGAAGCGATCTTGGGACCGAATGTCGAGATCTTTGGTAACGGGCAGTGCCTCTATAAGGAACCGGTTGGCGGGCATCCGAAGCATCTACATCAGGACTCTGCCTATTTTGAGCACCGCTATCAGGGACCCGTCGGCATTCTGAGCTACGTTGTGGACACAGACTTGGTAAATGGGGCGTTACACGTCGTGCCGGGTTCACACAAACTCGGACAACTCAAGCATATTGATACGTTCTCACACCTCGGTCTCGCAGAGGATGAGTGGCCCTGGGAGAGCGCACTCCCGGTTGTTGGCAAAGCCGGTGATTCGATCTTCTTTAACGTCAAGACAGTACACGGTTCCAAACAGAATATGTCGGATAAACCGCGTCCGATTTTCATCAACCGCTACCGTCGAACAGATGATTTCGTGATCATCGGTGGGACGACCACGACCAACCGTGCGGAGGCAGAAAAACGTGCCACCGCCGCTGAGGAAGCGAAGAAATCTAATAGTGATCGAGGTTTAATGTTGCGCGGGTTCCGTCCCTTTGATTCATAGCGGCAAGATACAGGTTTGTAGTAGCGCAATTTATTGCGCATCGTGGCAGGCGATAAATCGCCCTACGCTAAACCTGAGTGCTTGTGGTAGAAGAGGCATTACACTATCTGTCGCTATAATTGATACAGCATTAGATAGATAAGCACGCCTGTTACCGAGACGTATAACCAGATCGGGAAAGTAATCTTGGCGATACGACGGTGTTTCTCGAACCGCTCGCGCCACGCCAAATAGAGAGTCCGCAACGCCAACGGTACTATCACGAATGCCAGAATAATGTGCGAAATCAGAATAGTGAAGTAGACCGGACGAATCCATCCTTGCTTTGTAAACGGCTTCGATCCAGCGTAGTAGTGGTAGATAACATAGCAGACCAGAAAAAGCACGGACACACCAAAAGCCGCGAGCATACAGTTTTTGTGTGCCGTAATTCTTCGTTGTCGGATTTGCACATACCCGATCGTCAGTAGGATACCACTGATTGTATTCAGGGTCGCATTGACCGTCGGCAGATCTGAAATCTCAAGCACATTTTCCCCTTTCGCTATCGGGGCCACCGATAGGCTTGCGCACCCTTAGAATTCTCTAACGCAAATTCCCACCGTTGACACCACGTTTCATATTGAGTGTTACCGGCTTCTGGTCGCAAACGACTCCGCATCAGAAATCCAGGATAGTAGGGTCTCCCTGTCGGCTGATAGACATCGTGATAGCGCAGATCGAAACTCCATCGGATGCTCTCCGAGGCATTCGGTTTCGCGCTGTGGAGTGTGTAGTTGTGGAACAGAATAACGCCACCTGCTCGGATCGGTAGCGGTTTCGGTGTGAGGTTATCGGGTTGATTTTCCGACAGCACCTCCAATCCATTCTCGCTCCAATCGTGTTTGAGAAGTCCCCTCTTATGACTGCCCGGCATTACTTGTAGGCACCCGTTTTCCAACGTCGCATCCACGATCGGAATCCAAACAGTTAACATGAAGTAGGGATCGGTGTCGGGCCAGCACACCCCTGCATCCTGATGCCACGGTGTCGGTCCCCGCTGCGAACGCCGTTTCGGCAGGACTGCTCGGATATGTTGGATCGGATTGCAGATGATTTCGGAGCCAACAAAAGACTCGGCGATGTCGAGAACTTTCGGGTTCTTGAGGAAATTAAACGTCGCCTCCCCGCGTGCCTGCATAATGTCCAAATTCGCTGTTACCTCTGGTGCCTCGTTCGCGAGGTGGAGCAACCGTTCCGTAAAGGACTTATCGGCGTGCGTATCTGCGACTTTCCCTTCGGTGTGTAATTTCTCGGCGCGTTCCGCGATAATTCCCTTATATTCGTCAATGACAGGACCCAGATCGTTTTCATCAAGCGCATCTTCGAGTAGTAAATATCCGTTGTCGTGAAAGAAGGAAACTTGAGATTCGGTTAAACGCATGATTGCGTCCTCCTTGCGCTGTATTATAGGGGCAGTCCTTGTGGCTGCCCTTGTGCCTATCCCCATCGCTGTTCGGGTGGATCGAAGACAAACCCGTGGAAAAATTTCCGCTGTTCGGGTGAGAGTTCCTTGTTGTAAAAGTCTTTGGGATATCCCCAATGTTCCTGCGAAGCTATCATCCACGGATGCTCGTAAGCGTAGTAGAGCATTTCGCGGCACCCCTCCGATTTTGTGAAGATGCCAGCGGAATGCCAGACGGCATTATGAAAAAGAATCGCACTTCCCGGCGGGGTACATACTTCAAGGGCACCGGGATATTCGTAAGGGTGCCGTAGATCTTCATGGTTTGGGTCATACATCGCTGTGTGGCTACCCGGTATGAGCCACAGATTCCCTTGTCCACCTTCTGTCATATCCGTTAGATAATAACCGATTTTGAGTTGCAAAAACGGAATCGGACGTAGGTTACGATAGCCTTCGTCGTGTCCATCGATATGCCAACCCATCCGACGTTCCATTAAATCCGAAGCGTGTTCGACAATGGCATCCGAAGCGTGATGGTGCGGCATTTCGTTCAGCAACCCTGTAACATACGGCAAGATCGGTTCCCAATCCAGAAGTTCCAAAAACGCTGGATGATCCCCAAGGATATAGAAGATACGGGTGCTTTTCTCGCCGTGGATGTGTGTCATTCCAGTTTCGGTTAACCCTTCCTCTTCACGTTCCCGCCGCTTTTCAATGACTTCAGTGAGAGCATTTCTGAGCGTTCCAACGTGCGAAGAATCAAGAAAATTTTCCAAAACAAGATAACCATTGTTTTCAAAGAAAAACTTTTCGGCATTCGTCAGTTCGTGTGGCATGTCGTAAACCCTCTTTTCTTTCGCATTTTACTATAAATCGAACAATTTTATGGCGTTTTTACTGAAAATTCGTGCTTTATCTGCTGCAGGAATGGACATCTCCTCGATTAAACCGACGAATCGTGGCATATCCACCCACGGATGGTCTGTCCCGAATAACAAGCGGTCCGCGCCAGAATACTCGTAGGCGTACCGCAATGCCTGCACCGATGGCGAGACAGTGTCCAGATAAATACGTCGCAGATACATACTCGGCGGTTGTGTGATATTCTCTCTGGCTCTCCCTAACACCTCGGTCTGATGATCGATCCTGCCGCTCATATAGGGTAGGATGCCCCCGACGTGCGGCATCACGATTTGGAGGTGTGGGTGCCGTTCGAGAATCCCACTCAGAATTAGTCGCAAAAGTGCGAAACTGTTATCCACCTGTAACCCCATCATACCGATCATCCAGTGGTCTTTGATTGCCTCTCCCCACGTCGGGACGGTGGGATGCATCACAATGGGCATTCGCAATGTTTCAGCATGTGCATAGACGGGTTCAAATTGTGGCGCGTCGACCGGTTTCCCGCCGATATGGGAATAGAGCATGATCCCACGAAAACCGAGTCCCTTTACTCTATCCATTTCTGTAATGGCTTCATCTATATTTTGCCATGGAAGGCATGCCAATCCTGCGAACCGATGTGGATATGCATCCACGAGTTCGACGATGGCATCGTTGATCGCTTGCGCACCCTTGTTTCCTAATTCAGGCGCGAGCATGCAGGGTGGCGGTATATTGGTACTGAGCAGTGCCATATCGACCCCCGCCTCATCCATATCCTTGAGTTTTCGTTTCGGATCGTAGGCTTCGTCTTGTAGACGAAATGTTTGGACATCGCCGTACGTAACAACAGCCTCGTTCCCGCGACGGATAACTTGGGGCGGATGTGGGTTCTGCGCGAGGATTTCGGTGTAGGCGTTTGGAAATATGTGGCTCTGACAATCGATTCGCATTTTTTCAGTCAAAATGTGTTGTTTTTCTATGTTTTTTAGTATGCCATGTCTAACCCTTTTTTATCAAGGAATCTTTTTAGCCAACAGTCCGTTTGTCTTTAGGAACCCCTTGCTGTAGGAGCGAGTGTTTTTGCTTGGGTGTTTCCTCATGCTCGCGATCTCCATTATTCTGTTGTGGAAAAATTTTGTGCTTCAAGGCGTTTTGCGTTATCATGTAAATGTAATATCTAATTTCCAATCAACATTCGGACGTAGTGCGGAGGAAGAAACATGCCGAACCGAAGGCGTTTCATCACATGCAGCTGCCTATTGATGCTTATTGTAAGGTTTCAAACTGCCGATGCCCAGCAGCAATTACCTGTTGGTGCCAAAGCCAGGTTCGGTATTAATAAAGGCACGATAAACGACATAGCGTTCACACCGGATGGCACTCAACTCGCAATCGCAAGTCGTATCGGTATTTGGCTTTATGAGACTGCCACAGGTGAGGAAACCGCCTTGGAACCCGCAACGCCGTTTAATGTTTCTGCAATCGCGTTTTCACCCGATGGTAAAGTGCTGGCAGGTGGCAATGATATAGGGACGATATGGTTACAGCGTATAGATACCGGTGAAATTAGACATTTTTCTCCCATGCATACGCGAAGAATTTTTTCAGTTGCGTTTTCGCCGGATGGTCAGACCCTCGCCAGCGGGAGTTCTGATAAATCAATTGGCTTATGGAATCCAGAGACGGGTAAGCTGCGTAGCCGTCTCAGTGGACACACGGATACTGTCAACGTAGTTGCGTTTTCACCGGACGGCAGAACCCTCGCCAGCGGGAGTTCTGATAAGACCGTGCGTTTATGGGATCCAGAAACCAACGAACCCTGGAAGACCTTCCGTGAACATAAGAATGTTAACACGTTTATCACTGAATTGGCGTTTTCGCCGGATGGGAAAATGATTGCCAGTGGCGGGACTGAGTGGCCCGAGCTTCTGGTATGGGAGATAAAGACCGGTAAAGTGCGGCTTACACACCATTCGCATAATTGGTCGGTCGACGCGTTGGCGTTCTCACCCGATGGGACCAAACTTGCTATAGGCGGAGATACAGATGCTGTGGAGTGGTTGGATATAGAGGCAGTTGAGCGGTTAGAGGCGGATGAAATTGGCATTTCTATGGTTCCAAACGATATTTTTCCGATAGAGCATCCCGGGTGGGTAAGTGCGCTCGCATTCTCGCGGGATGGCAAAACGCTTACAACCGTGAGTCGAAACGGCACAATCCGATTTTGGAATACCACGAATGGCGATCAACGGTTTCCAGTCATAGCACATAAGGTGGTTGGCACTGTATTAGCGTTTTCACCAGACAGTCGGACGCTTGCCAGTGGGAGTGCCGACGATACGATCTATTTGTGGGATATTCAGACACGGAGAGGTGTGCCCATTCGTTATAAGAGTGTTTGGGTGCCGACAGCGTTGGCGTTTTCGCCGGAGGGTCAGGTGCTTGTCAGTGGACACGCGGATGACACAATTCTTTTGTGGGATGTCGGAGCCGGAAGCGCGGCGTTGATGAGTAGTATAACCATTAAGGCTCCCAGAACATTGATGTTTTCACCGGACGGGACTGTCCTCATCGGAGCGGGGATCCGCCATGAAATTTGGTGGGCGGATGTGAGAAGCGGCGAGTTGCAGGCAACCCTTAAAATTGATGGAGAAATTTCCAAAATAGGAACGTTTGCGCCAGATGGCACAATCCTCGCGACTGTGGGTTTGCATAACACAATTCGGCTATGGAATGTGAAGGATGGTAAGTTGGTGACCACCTTCGTTTCCGGCCATTTCAATGTGGAGGCGATCGCCTTTTCTCCGGACGGTGCTCTGCTTGCGAGTGGTGGATGGGATGACCTCACGTTGTGGGATGTGAGGCGGGATCGTAGATTAAGAACTTTCCGAGAGGAAGGTGCTCGGATACAGGCATTGACATTCTCACCAGACGGACAAACGTTGGTAAGCGGGAACATTGATGGCAAGTTCCAGTTGTGGGATACCGCCACTACTTTCCACCTCGCAACACTCACTGGACATACAGAGGCAATAAATGTGTTAGCATTTTCACCGGATGGCGAAATCCTTGCAAGTTGGAGTGCCGACGGCACAATTCTGCTATGGGATTGGAATAAAATTCGCCCAGGTCGATAATCGTTGACTGAAAGTTATACCATTTCTGAATAAATACTTCTCATTAACGAAAAGCCGGTTCGTAGTTGCGCAATTCATTGCGCTCTTACATGCGGAAACTTTTAATGCGACTTCATTTTTTAGATGTGGTATAAGATATGAAAACCGTTTGCCAATCAAACCCATGATGTGAGGAAGGGAGCGTCCATGAACGGCTGGAAAAATTGAAGGCAATCAATGTGTGAAAATCCTGGGAAAGGCATCCTTGAAGCAAAAGCACGGATCGCCGCTTTTTTCGGTGACCTGGAAACCTATATGGCATTCGCGATGAAGCGACAAGAGAAGCGTATAAAACAGGGCATAAAATATATAGATTTACCAATCGTCCGGGTAAAGAAACCAGAAAAGCTTGAGACTTAAGTCCTTGGGCTACATAACCAAAGAGAGAAGATGCGCATGAACAACTGGAAAATTTTTGTTATTCTCCTTTAGCGGTGGGAGGATGTCAAGTCCTACATGCTTTTCAAAAGAAATCTAAAAGAGGGATTGAAACCCCGAAAAGAGAAATCGACCGGATTAAACGCCGGTTGAAAATCGCTCAAGATTTAGCGAAAGGCGGATAAATCATGGCAGACTATACTCCCAGTTCAGGGAACATTTTTAAGGATTTAGAGCTTCCCGCTCCCGAGGAGAGGTTAGAAAAAGCAAAGTTGGCATATAAGATTAATCGTTTAATTGCCGATCAGGGCATGACGCAAAAGGCGGCGGCTGATTTTTTGCGGATGCCTAGATCTAAAATGAGCGATCTGAGAAACGGGCGGTTGCGAGACTTCACAGTCAATGATTTGTCCTTTCTGTTAAAGAAACTGAAGCATCCGAGTGAACACCTCCAGAGACGATAGTGGAAGAACTCTCATGTATGATGAAATTTTGAAGGAATGCCTTGATGCCAAAGCACGTCTTGTCGCGCTTTTCGGTGACTTAGAGACGTACATGGAATTCATGATGAAGAAACAGGAGAAGCGGATGAAACAGGGTGTCAAATACGCGGACTTCTCACCCTATCGTAAAAAAAAGCAGGAAAAATCCGATTCTTCAACTCGTTCGGATACCGAGTCACAGGCGTAGAATTAGGTTTCAACCGTTGCTAACAAGGTATTATATCCTGCGTTATTGACTCCATTTGACGATGGAATTAGAAGGAATCTCCCGCACGAACATGGACGGCGCACGGTCCCGATCCCCGGAACGATACACGACCGAACTCAGGTAAAGCTGTGCTTGCGCTCGTGTCATACCCACATAGAAAAGGCGGCGCTCCTCTTCAAGGTCTGCTTCCGAGATGTTCTGCCGCCACATCGGGAAACTCCCCTCCTCCATACCGATAATGAAAACGATCGGAAATTCTGTCCCTTTCGCTGCATGCAAGGTCATCAGAGTTAGCTGCTCAGTCTTATCGTCGAGTTCGTCAATATTGGTGAGGAGTTTCTGGTAATCCAAGAAGTTGATAAGTCCATGCTCCTCACTGATTAACTCGAAATGAAGAACGGCGTTCATGAACTGAATTCGGCGTTGTCGCCAGTCAGCATCTTCTGGAAACTCACGGACGGTGCTATCCTGTAACGTTTCTATGTGGTCTCTCGCGTGTGCCGCCTCTGTGGGATCAAGCGGTAGGTTCTCCAGCGATACGATGGTGTGTGTCTGCACGAAGCGTTTCGCGACATTTAAAAACGTATCGGTCTCCGTTAAGGCTTCCTCTGAACGGGAGACCCCTTCGGTTTTCGCAAGGATACCAAGTCCAACAAACGGCAACAATTCACGGAGCGATTTCGCCTCGCGTTTGTGTGCGTCGATTCTGATGAGTTCTTTAAAGATCTCTCGATTGACTCTGACATCTTCTAAGGCACTGTGTAAGCGACCGTGTTCAATCTCAAATTTTTCAGCAAGCGCACCCATGCTGCAGCGTTGTCGTGGGAAAAGCCTACGCGCTGTGGCGAGTGTATCGTAATGCGGGGCCGATAGATCCCTTTTCAAATATTGTCTAAGGTCTCTCGCAAGGATTGGATTGTCATACGCCGCCACATTGTGTCCAATCAGGATCCTATTCTGGATAAACCCAAGAAATTCAGGCAACACCATTTCGATTCCAGGTGAGGTCTTGACTGTCTCTGTATCAACGCCATGGATACGCGTCGCTGACTGCGGAATGTGTCCTCCCGGCGGTCTGACTAAGCGATAATACCGCTCGACTTCATCTCCGATTGCGCTGAGACGGTGCGCCGCGATCTCAACGATTTCTGCCGTTTTCGGATTAAGACCAGTCGTTTCCAAATCATAAACGACCATATCTGCCATGTTTGGGGTTTCAAAACGATTCACAAGCCGTTGGCAGAGTTTGAGGGCTGTGATGCTGTGGATCCCTTCTGCTTCCAAGCGAAGCACATCCGTATGTGCTATATCCGCTGTGCCGATGAGGAGTGTCCGAGCATCCCGCGCACTTGCTCCGATTTCCTCGAAATTCCCAATAAACAGATGGACCCCGTTCTCGTTCGACTTCGGTCTGTTTCCCTCAGGTGGCAACAAGTGGAGTTGTGGTGTGTGATTGAGGTAGGTTTCAAGCGTCTGGTAGATGATGTGTGCCGCACAGTACTCATCAATCCCGTGACTGGCGGTAATCTGGACCGGTTCACCAAGATTCAGCGCACTGTAGAGAACATCTTGCGCAGTTACCAGATTCGGCATCTCAGGTTGTTTTTCGATGATTTCCAGTTCTTCAGCACGGTACGGACTCCGAGAGTGTTCCAAGGTATCGAAGAGCTTCGGAATAATTTTATCAACCCGTTCGCTTTCAATGTCAATCGATAACTTCTCAAGTTGCGTCCAGAATTCACGAACCTTTCGGCGGGTTAAGGGACCAACATCCCGTGAATACGCTTCGATATTTTTCAGAAGTTCGACAAAAGCAATATCTTCACGTTGTGTGAGCCACTTCAAACGCACCCATGTTAAGTCATCGATACAAGTTTCAGGAAAATTGATTGCCGCTTCCAAATCTTGCGGGAGTTGCCATTGTATGAAGCGGAGATACGCCAGAATACCTTTGCTATTCCCTTCCGCAAGGGAGTGAGTCGGTTGAATTCGCTGGAATGGGATATGTTCCCGTAGCAACTGCTCTTCCAGAACGTCCGCGAGTCTGTGTGTGCGGTAAAAAATGGCAATATCGCGGTAGGAATAGTTGCGTTTCGTCACTAAATTCTGGATGACGTTAATGATACCGAGCGCTTCCGCTATAGGTGTGTCAAAGGTATAGTGAAAGATGTCGCGTCCCGCGTCTTTATGGGTTCTGAGGGTATGCTGTTTCTGGCGTTCCGTGTTTCTGGAGATGACCTCCTCTGCGGCGCGTAAAATCTTCTCACTACACCGATAGTGATCGTCCAGAGCAAGTTCCGTCGGATTGTAAGCAGTCCTGAAGTCGTCAATATACCCTGGATTCGAGCCTCGCCAACTATAGATCGCCTGATCTTCGTCAGCGACTATCATGAGGTTATGTTCGGGCGGCGCACAGAGCAATTGGAGTAAGTGATACTGCACACTGTTCACATCGTGGAATTCGTCAACGAGAATATGAGCGATTGCTTTGTGATAGTCTTGTTGGACATCTTCCACCTGTTCAAACAACTCGACAGTCTTCACAAGGAGATCGTCGAAATCGAGCGCATCGTATGCCGCGAGTCTGTCTTGGTAGTTTCGCAGGACGTTTCGGATGTTCTCTGCAGTTTCTGGGTCGTGAAGGTCCGAAGCCTCCACCGCGTCAACCGGATCCTCTGATTTACATTTGGCATCGCTCAGGATATTGCGCAGCAACCACGGTGGATAGTCATCGGTGTTGAGGTTCAACGCACGGACGCTTTCTGTGAGAATCTCGTCTTGGAGTTCCTGATCGAAGATAGTGAAGTTTTCGCTGAGTCCGATCCGTAGAGCGTGTTTTCGGAGCACTTTAACACAAAATGCGTGGAAAGTACTGACCTTAATATTGGAACCGTGCGGTTCGCCGATCTCGGTGTTGACGCGTTCCTGCATCTCTTGCGCGGCTTTATTGGTAAACGTAATCGCAAGGATGTTCTCCGCCTTAATGCCGTGTTCGCGAATCAGATAAGCAATGCGGTGTGTAATAACTCTTGTTTTCCCTGTCCCGGGACCTGCGATAACAAGGAGTGGACCATTTTTATGTGTTACGGCTTCTGTCTGTTTCTCATTTAATTCATGAAGAATGTTCATCGGGGTTCCCTCCGTACATTCTATCGGAAATTTGTGTGTTTTTTAGAGTCGATGTGTGATAATATTTATGTCAAATATAGCGGTTCTCGCTGCGAATAAACCTATGATTATTATACCTGATTCAGCGCGAAAAAACAAGGTGTTTTGAGCAACGAGGAGGCTATTCAATTCTTGTGCTTTTGTGTTTGATACGGGAAATACCGAGCACAGTTTGCTTTTAAATTATAGAGATTTCGAGCAGGAATCTCTTCGTTTAGCGTCAAAGAATCTATGCAGAAACTTCCTCATCCTGAGCAAACTATCATAGACATTGATAAACTGGCAGGTTATTGCCTAAACCCAGAACATCAAGATGGTCGGCACAAGGCAAGAGTTTTTAAATCCGCTTTAAATTTAGGAATAGAGGACGTGGGAGTCTTGAGAACTGCCCTGTTAAATGCAGTGCATGTGAATATGGCTACTCCCGCAAAACGTAATGTTTACGGTAAGAAATATACCATTGACTTTGAAATGAGTCATTCAGGACAAACAGCAGTGATCAGAAGTGCTTGGATTGTCCGGGATAATGAAAATTTCCCGCGATTGGTGACTTGCTATGTTCTTGAGTAAAGGAAAACATAATGAAATTACTTGATACTGTTGCACTGATAGAAGATATGCCTTCGCTCAATTTATACCGCGGACAAGTCGGTACAATCGTTGAGGAGTACGAGTCCGACGTGTTTGAAGTTGAATTTAGTGATTTGCAAGGCAGAACATATGCCTTAGAAACGTTAAAGGCATCCCAGCTCATGCTACTCCGGCATCAACTTCTTAATGAGAGAAGATCTGCTTAACACCTGCGTTTAGATAGCAGAACGTGTCTGTCAAGAGATATATCCTTTTTCTGTTCGATTTGCCTCCGCCCCCTTATATGTAACGGCACGGGGCGCGTGCCGTTAATATTTTAGATGTAACGGTCAAAGGTGTGCGAATATTTTGGCATACGCACTGAGCACACCTATCAGGAACGGTTTCCTGACGAATTGTGCGGGTCCTAACTTTAAAATATATGACACACGCTGTGTGTTTACTGCTTTGAAAGGAATAGAATGAAATATTTGGACGTGTTGAAAAACGCAACCTTTTTAGGGATCGTAGTCTTTTTAATTTTTACCTGTGGCTGTGAGAAAATTCAGGATATGCGACCTCCCGATCAACCGGAGATGATGGATTCTGCGTCGATTCGGGTGAGTGTGGTGTATCCGGGTGAGTGCCTTGGTGATTCTTCTTACTGTGATGTGCTTTTTAACGGTGCCCAGAAAGCGAAAACGGAACTCGGTGTTGACATTACCGAAATGGAAAGCAACGCAGGAACATGGGACATGCGTCTTCAGGAAGCCGCTCAGACATCAGGTTTAGTTATCACTTCGGGTTACCAGATGGCAGATCCGGTCTCACGCGTGGCACCGGAGTTTCCAGAGGTTATATTCGTCATTTTTGATGCCGCAGTGGATCTCCCCAATGTAGTCTCTTTCACGCACAGAGTGAAGGAAGGCACGTTCCTGCTTGGAGCGATCGCTGGACTCAAAACGGAAACTGGGAAGGTTGGCTACCTCGGTGGGGCGGATGTTCCATTAATACACGAATTTGAAGCCGGCTACGTCGCTGGGGTCAAAGCCGTGAATCCAGACGCAGAAATTATCAAGGGTTATGTCGCTGATAACGAGCAAGGGTTCTACCAACCTGAAGTCGGAGAAATAATCGCTACAACCCAATATGGGCTTGGTGTTGATGTGATCTACACGATGGCAGATCAGTCAGGATTCGGTGCCGTTGAAGCCGCGAAACTCGCAGAAGGCAAATATGTAATATGGAACTACATTGATATTACGGATCTCGCACCTGGTGTCATTCTATCAGGATTGCGCGTCGGAATTGACGCCTCTGTATATAATGTTATCCAGGAATTCGCCGCTGGTGATTTAATGGCGGGGGTTCGCTCTCTCGGTCTCGCTGAGGACAATGTCGGTTATCTGCTGGGTGAAGGCAATAAGGACCTACTTTCTCAGGAACTCCTCGAAAAAGTCGAAGCACTGAAAGCAGCCATCATCGCTGGTGAGATTACTGTGCCGGTGGTGCCGTGATTTATAGTAAAGTCGAAAAATATGTAGACAGTTCCTTAGCGAAACAACCGTCCCCGCCGTTGGCGAAGATTGTATCCTCGCCTCTTTGGATTTTTAATTCTTAAAAGGTTAGCAACAGGCGGATTAAACGCCGCCCAAACCACGTAACTGTGATCGATGGCGAGGTTCCACACCTCGCCATTGCCATTCTATGTCACGGTTTGGTATCGGTATTGACAGGTGGTTCCTCGTTGTTAATAAACCGTTCAATCGTGTTAATTGTTGCTGGACTCGTACGGAAGTCGGCAACCCACGGTTCACGGAAGTATGCCTGCTTTTCACGCGGTAAGGCGGCGAGTACTTCGGGCGGAGTCTTCAACCGATGCCAGTGGGTCGCGAGATGCGCGTAGGCATTTAGAACTGCTACACGCGGTGCTTCCCGTTGCCAAACAGGACCCGCATGACACAGATTTTCTGTAAAGAAGATCGCACTGCCTGCCGGGCATTCATACGACATCAGGAACGGACTCCGTTTTCCCTCTTCTAACGACATGTGATCGGAATGCATCGGGAAGTTAGACTTATGACTACCCGCGATGAAATGCGTGGCACCGTCTTTTTTCGTGACATCTGTGAGTTCAAAGACGACGCGCACCATTCCCGCGTGAATCCGTCCGTTGTTGACACGGTAGCCGAAGATCGGATCGCCTTGTTGCGGTCCGCCGCCATGGAGTCCACCGTGTTCCTGCCCTTTTTCGCGCCAGACAGAGGAGCAGTTTTCTAACCGAACATCGGGTCCTATGATTTCGTGCAAGACATCAAGCACTTTGGGATGGTCGATCAAGACGCTCGCAGGACCACCGGGGACGGCGCGGTGCTCTGGCGGTAAAGACGCTGGCTCGTGATGTATCCGTTCAATCTGTTCAACGATTGCGTTTACTTCGTCGTGTTCAAGGATCGCAGGACGAACAAGAAATCCGCTCAAGTCAAATCGAAATTTTTCTTCGTCGGTCATCTGTTTTGCCTCTCCTTTAGTTTTACAGTGTTGGCGTTTTCTATTTTTCTCTATGAAATGCCTGAACAGCGTCAACCAGTTTATCCGCACCGAACCGCACAACATCCGTTGTCGGTAGTCCTGTCTCTGCCTCCGCTTGACGAACCGCCTCACGTGCTTCAGTATCAGACAGATCGAAGCAATTCAACGCCAATCCGATCACTTTGGCAGGCTTTATCGGTGCCGCCATCGCTTCATATTGCGCTATCATCTCAGGAACCGATGGCAAAGGCACCGTATACCGAGCAACCGTATCCCGAGAGGGTTGATGACAGAATATCATCGCATCTGGTAGACTCCCGTGGAGTAAGCTTAATGTCACGCCGGAATACCCCGGATGTACAAGTGATCCCTGTCCTTCAACGATAAGGAGCGAGTGATCTTTCGCACCCTCAAGCACAATCTGCTCCGCCGCACCGGCAGTGAAATCAGAGACAACGGCATCGATCGCAATACCCCAACCCCATACCATGATCCCGTTTTGTCCTGTCGGACAGAATTCGGCATCCAAACCGCGCTCGCGTGCCGAACGCGTGACCTCTATACCGGATAGCATTTTACCGACGCGGCAATCTGAACCCACGGTTAGAATCACTGTGGCATCAACGTCATCGGCTTTGCACGTCGCAACGGGTAGGTTGGCAGGCGGTTTCCGGGCATCCCATAACAGGACATCGTGTGTTGCTGCGAGTTCTGCAAGCTCGGCATCCTCACTCAGGAATTGGTGCAAGCCACTCATAACGTGTAAGCGATTGTGTATCGCTTCGTGAAGGATTGCACGCCAAGCATGCGGTAACTCACCACCCGGTGGCGCAATACCGAGTGCCAGCATGGTCGGCGCAAATCGCATCGCTTCGGCGAGATCTCGGACAACAGGAATACCCTCCCCAATCTCGATAATTTCGCTGGTGTCTCGTCCCGCGTTCTCGCTGTCAATAACTGCGACGACGTTCTCAGGGAGATAACGGACTAAGACCGTAGCAGTTTTCGATTCGAGGATGCCGAACGAACCCTCAGCAAGGATCGCGATTCTCTGTGATTTCGGTTGTAATTGCTTTACCATTTTTTCATCCATCGTTTCGTGCAGGATAGGAAATATATTGATAGGTTAACATAAATCTTAATCAATTTCAAGGGATAGACATATTGAGGGCAGCGGCATTCAATTCTCCTATAATTTCGATCTTCTGTTTGAGGGACCCTTCACTGTAGGAGTGAGTGTTTTTGCTGCGGCGTTTCTGCGGATTTCTTCATGTTCGCGATCCTTGTGAGAAAATGCCTCAAAAGGCAACAATTGGATGGTTCTGACTTTTTTCTGAAGATATTGACAAAAATTATATTTTTGGTATAATTTCTATCACGCTTGAGAGAAACGACAGAAATGCGTTTTTCCGAGTTCGACAATTGAGCAAAGGGAATCCACATGCACGGCACAAGTATTTATATTACGGGTGTTGGAC
Organism: Candidatus Poribacteria bacterium; assembly: GCA_965232545.1. Taxonomy (GTDB): domain Bacteria; phylum Poribacteria; class WGA-4E; order WGA-4E; family WGA-3G; genus WGA-3G. The sequence continues at coordinate 1,790,270 of OZ246979.1, read as the reverse complement.
ATTTACGCTTCTGGCATCCAGGTGTGTTTATAAATAGCGGCATTTTTTGCCGATCATCTCGAAGTAGGCGAAAATTGTCCAAACTTTAGTAATTTTAAGGATAGGAGCGGGATTTTCGCCTTGTGCTAAAGCGCGAGGTTTCCATCCCGAAAATTGTGATGCCAAAAAACAAAAGAACATTGATTTTCGTATGTCTAACACTGTTTCTTGTTTTAAATCTATATCTATCCAATACCTTTTCTCAAGACCTCGGGTTAAGTTTACCCGAAGGTGCCACAGCAAGTCTCGGTAAAGGCACGATAGAAGAGATAAAGTATTCGCCTGATGGCACTCGACTCGCGGTGGCGGGTAGTTTCGGTATTCGGCTTTACGATGCACAGACAGGTGAAGAACTTGACCTGCTCATCGGACATACGGGTATTGTCAATAGCGTATCGTTCAGTCCGGATGGCAGGACGCTGGCGAGTGGGGGGTTTGACGCGACTATCCGTTTATGGGATGTTAGAACCGGCGAACTTCTCCGAATACTCACCGGGCATACGGATGATATCGATGGCGTATCGTTCAGTCCGGATGGCAGGACGCTGGCGAGTGGGGGGTTTGACGCGACTATCCGTTTATGGGATGTTAGAACCGGCAGACTCCTCGAAATACTCACCGGGCATAGGGGTATTGTCTATAGCGTATCGTTCAGTCCGGATAGCAAGACGCTGGCGAGTGGAGGTAGGGACGCGACCATCCGTTTATGGGATGTTAGAACCGGCAGACTCCTCCGAACCCTCATCGGGCATACGGCGGGGTGGATCTCGAGCATATCATTCAGTCCGGATAGCAGGACGTTGGCGAGTGGGGGTAGGGACGCGACCATCCGTTTATGGGATGTTAGAACCGGCAGACTCCTCCGAACCCTCATCGGGCATACGCGTTGGGTCAGAAGCGTATCGTTCAGTCCGGATGGATGGACGTTGGCGAGTGGGAGTTCGGACGCGGCTATCCGTTTATGGGATGTTAGAACTGGCAGGCATCTCCGAGCCCTCATCGGGCATACGGCGGGGGTCTATAGCGTATCGTTCAATCCGGATGGATGGACGCTGGCGAGTGGGAGTGGGAACGGCACGGTGCTGCTATGGGGAACTATACCTATGGCACCCGCAGCTCCTTCGCAACTCTTAATAGCTCTCAATAAGGAGAACCTCATCAATGCTAACAGCCGTCCTTTAGAGACATCACTTTTGGCGAACTATCCCAATCCGTTCAATCCTGAGACGTGGATGCCGTATCAACTGGCAAGTCCTGCGGAGGTTCGCATTGTGATCTATGCTGCGGATGGTCAGGTGATACGGAAGTTGGATTTAGGATATCAACCTATGGGGTTCTATGAATCCCGGAGTCGTGCGGCGTATTGGGATGGTAAAAATGCGGTGGGTGAACCTGTGGCAAGCGGTGTCTATTTCTATACGTTTACTGCGGGTGACTTCACCGCAACCCGTAGGATGTTGATACTTAAATAGAAATATGTTCACGGAGGAATGGAAGTTTTCGACTTTCCATTCCTCCGCTACTTGGTGCCCACTAAAGAAATTGCCGGAGATACCTACCACCGAGAGCGAAACCGTCTAACCCCGGGGCACCGCGATCCTCATTCTCGACACAAAGGACATAGTCGTAACCGGATTCCTGCAGCGCACCGGTAATCGTTCCCCAATTCAATTGCCCGCGTCCCGGCACACGATATTGCCACCACCAGTTTCCGATGATACCCTGTCGGAACTTCATCTGAGGACTGATCTCACAGTCTTTCACATCGGCATAATACCACTTGCCGTTGAACAGACGGATTGCGTCCTCAGCGGGTAGGATACCCATCCAGAGCCAATGCGACGGATCACAAGACAACCCCAGCGAATCCGACGGAATCGCGTCGAGGATCCGTTCCCACATTTCTGGGTTACAGGCGATATTGCCCATGCGTACAGCACAATCCAGCGCAAGTTGAACGCCTTTCTCTTCGGCAAATCGGATGACTGGTGTCCACATCTCTTTGAATCGTCCGACGAGTTCAACCGACCTATCTCCAGGATTGCCTGGTTCTGATGAAAACTGCCCATAGAAATGCCAACTCACCGGACTGCCAGCGTAGGTCACCACCACGGGGGCACCGAGGATGTGTGTTGCTTCGATGGCTTGCATCAATGCCTCGCGCGCGTTCTCCCGTGTTTCCGGATCGTCGTCAAGCAGGTTACAATGTGCCGTTAAGGCAGCGAGGTAGATGCCGTGGGCATCCAAAATTTCCTTGACCGCTTCACCACCAGATTGTATAATGGCACTCGGTTCAAAAACGCCAGTGGCGTTCGGACGGATCGCATCGAACCCGTTGGTTTTTGCCCACGCCGCGCATTCCGCAAGGCTCCAACCGCCGTTGCCTGCGCTCGTACTGAAACTTAAATCCATAGTTTTTCCCTTTTTGTTACAAGGACTTTCTACGTATGCAAATTCTATGTGAAGGAAATATTACCGAAAAACTTTTTACACTCTATAATCAACTGCTCGCGCAACACGGGAATCGTAAATGGTGGCCCGCAGATACACCGTTTGAAGTGGCACTCGGTGCAATTCTAACACAAGCGACTTCGTGGCGCAACGTCGAAAAAGCGATGGACAATCTCAAAGACGCTGGTGCTTTTACCCCTGAGGAGATCGCATCTATCAGTCAACCCGCGTTAGAACGGCTCATCCGACCCTCGCGCTACTTTCGTATGAAGGCGCAAAAGGTGCGTGCGTTTGTGGAGCATATCGAAGAACGTCCCATGCACGTGATGTTCACGCAAGATGTCCCTGAATTGCGTCAAGAACTGCTCTCCATCTACGGTGTCGGTCCTGAGACAGCGGATACGATTATCCTCTACGCCGCTGGCAAACCGAGTTTTGTTGTTGATTCATATACCTATAGGCTCTTCTCGCGGCTGGGATGGGTTACAGGAAATTACAACTATGACAAACTCCGTGCGCTGTTTATGGACAACCTTCCGCACGATGTTGACCTATTTAACGAATACCATGCACTAATTGTTGGACACGGTGCAAGAATCTGCCACAAGAAAACGCCGAATTGCCAGGAGTGTCGTTTACAAACATCGTGTGCATATTACCAGTCGTCTGAATGAGAATATCAGGCGCGCACCCACTATAACGCCGGGGGGATAGTTGAAGTATATTCAATTGTAGGGGCAGTCCTTGTGGCTGCCCTCTTAAAATTCTCGGTGTGTTGCTAAAGTTTTTCAAAAAAATCTGCCGCCGTCAGAATCGGGATCTCTAATTCTACGGCTTTGGTGTATTTGCTGCCAGCACCTTCCCCAGCGATGAGGTAATCCGTCTTGCGCGTTACGCTTGATGTAACCCTGCCACCCCGATTCTTAATCTCGTCCGATGCTTCACCACGCGTCATACCCTCAAGACTCCCCGTGACAACGAACGTTTTTCCGCTAAAAAAGCCATCTGCCGCGATACTCGCTTCCGGACGGTTAGAGGCTGCCTCTACCGTGAAACAGTGCAAACCTGCCATCCGTAGTTTGTCAAGCAACGACTGATTGTGTCCGAAGAAGTTGAAAACACTTTCCGCTATCCGCGGCCCGATGCCTCTGACCGATTCAATTTCCTCAAGTGGCGTTTTGCTGAGTTTGTCTAAAGATGAGAAGTGTTCAATCAGCAACTCCGCGACAGTCTCACCGACATGAAAAATACCGAGTCCGAAAAGCAATTTTTCTGCCGGTGCTTCCTTGCTTCGTTCAATTTGGTGGACAAGATTGCGTGCGGACGGGACACCCATCCGCTCCAGTTTGCTTAACGGTTCTACCTCCAAAGCATAAAGATCAGCAATATCGCGAACCAATGCTGTATCCACCAATTGATCAATTGTCGCGGGACCGAGACCTTCAATCTGGAGCGCGTTACGTGAAGCAAAATGTGCAATTCGGCGTTTCAGTTGTGCCATACACGCCACATTCACACACCGGACCGCAACTTCACCCTCCGTGCGTTGGACGGGCGTATCGCACGCCGGGCAATGCTCCGGGAATTTAAAAGGAACTTCATCACCAGTTCGGTCGGCTGTTAGGACCTCGACAATTTTAGGGATAACGTCACCCGCGCGCTCAAGCACAATCCGATCGCCGATACGGATGTCTTTGGTTTGGATCTCTTGCTCGTTATGCAAGGTAGCGTTTGTAATTGTCGCGCCAGCGAGGGTTACAGGCTTCAAAATCGCAACCGGCGTTAGCGCACCTGTCCGTCCAACCTGTACTTCTATCTTTTCAACGGTTGTGATGGCTTGCTGCGCGTTGAACTTGTAGGCAACTGCCCAACGCGGGTATTTGGAGGTCGTCCCAAGTTCGCGTTGTTGGGAAAAATTGTTGACCTTTACGACGATCCCATCGGTCTCGTACGCGAGTCCATGGCGTTCTTCTACCCAGCGTTCATAATATTTCTGAACGTCTTCAATTGATTTATGGGGGATGGTGTGTGGATTACATTTGAGTCCCCAAGTTTTCATGTTTTCAAGGGACTCTGTATGGGTCGTGAATTCGGTTCCCTCGGCGTAGTTGAGGGTATACACGAACATATCTAACGGGCGGGATGCCGTAATGGAAGCGTCTAAGAGTCGCAATGAGCCAGCGGCGGCGTTCCGAGGGTTCGCAAACGGCAATTCACCTTCTGCTTCCCGTTGAACGTTAATGTCGTCGAGACAATCTTTCGGAAGGAAGACTTCACCGCGGACTTCTAACACCGGTGGCACGGCTATTTCCGTTTCAACGAGCCGCAATGGAACAGAGCGGATAGTTCGTAAGTTGTCGGTTACCTCTTCGCCGTACTCGCCGTCGCCGCGTGTGAGTCCTTGCGTGAAGACACCGTTTTCGTAGATGAGCGAAACCCCTAACCCATCGATTTTGAGTTCTGTGACGTATTCGACAGGCACGCCTTCTAACAACCGTTGGACGCGTTCAGCGAATTCACGCAGCTCGTTCGCGTCATAACAGTTATTCAGGCTCAGCATAGGGGTACGGTGTTGTAGACGGGCACCTAATACAGCACCGCCACCCACCCGTCGCGTCGGCGAATCTGGCGGGATAGGGGCATCAGTCGCTGCTTCGAGTTCCTTAAGCTGCTTCATGAGCGCGTCGAAATCCGCATCAGAAATTTCTGGCAGGTTTTCGATGTAGTATTTATGCTCATGATAACGTATTAACGCTTGCAGCTCGTCGATCTCTGTTCGCATAACACTTATCCGGTTTTAGAAGGGGTTTTGAAAAAATCGGGACGGACGCATACATGAAATAGATATTGAAGGATGAAAGGAAGCGGATGGAAGAACGGAGTGCCTAATCTTCCAACCAAGAATCTTCCACTCCCGTAAGCAAACGAAAAAGTCTTGCGTAACCCTTAAAGTTTTTAAACAACCTGGACCGGTCGCAAATACATCTATTTGCGTCACTGCGTATGTGCTGATAAATCGCCTGCGATCGTTAATCGTCTCTGACGTGTAAAGGTGCGTGGACGCGTGAACCCTTCGCCTGTCGGTCCCGCGATGGTCATCGCAAGGTAGCCTTCGCCTTCTAATCCGCAGGACGCGTAAGAGGGTGCGTTAATGACTGTAACACTACAGTCTATTGCTTTTGTGAACTGCGTGATCCGTTTGGTGTTGTTTGTGTGGAGCACTCCGGTGTGCCCACGTCCACCTTCTGCTCTGACTGCGCCTGCCAATGCCTCGTCGAAATCACGACAACGGACGACGGGCAGAATCGGCATCAGGTATTCGTTCATAACGAACCCGTGATCCGCTGAAACTTCGACAACGATCGCGACTGTCTCCGCAGGGGCTGTGATACCCGCGGCGTTTAAAATGGTCAGCGCATCTTTACCGATGTATTCCTTGTTGGATTCCTCTTTTTCCGTGACAACCGCCTCTAATGCCTGAAGTTGGCTTGCACCGAGTAGGTGTCCACCATTCCGTGTTAACTCCCGAATCGTATCGTTTGCTACAGAATCGATAACAAAAAGTGCTTTTTCGCCGATACAGAGCAGATTGTTGTCAAAACTCGTGCCCGCAATGACGTGTTTCGCTGCCTGCTGAATATCCGCGGTTTCGTCAATAATCGCAGGCGGATTGCCGGGGCCAGCAGCGATCGTCTTTTTACCGCTTGAGAGCGCAGTTCGGACAACCGACGCGCCACCCGTCGCAACGAGCATAGCGATCTCGGGATGCTCCATGATCTCTTTCGCTGTTCGCAGACTGGCGTTCGCAACCGAAGTCAATAGGTTGGCGGGACCCCCTGCCTTGACGATGGCTTCGTTGATAACGTGCATCGTTTCTTCGGTACAGGCGCCCGCATTCGGGTGCGGACTGAATACAACAGAATTCCCTGCTGATAGCATTATAATCGCGTGGTTAATCACCGTTGATGTTGGATTTGTGGTAGGGGTAATAGAGTTGATAACGCCAAAGGGGACATATTCAATGAGAAGCGTTCCCGCATCACCCGATACTGCCTCGGAGAGCAGATCCTCCACTCCTGGTGAGAGGGTCACGGCTCCCTCATTCTTCATCACCTTATGTGCCGCATTCCCCATATTTGTATCTTGTACTGCCAAGTCTGCGAGACGTTTCGCGTTGGCGAGTGATACCGATTTGATCGCTTCGATGATCTCGCGTCTTTTTGCAAACCCAAGTTTTACCAGGGCCGCTTGTGCTGTTTTTGCGGCTGCGATAGCCTCTGCCGCTGTCCCAAAAACGCCTGCCCGCGAGGAGGAACTCACCCCCACGGACGGAGCAGGTTGTCTCACGACGGGTCCGTCTTGTTGGAGTGTCCTTAATACTTGGGAGACAATCTCTTCAATCTGTTTTTCGTCAATTTGTGCCATTCAGCCCTCCAATACCTCGTTGCGCAAAACACGCCACGGGAACACGCACTCAAACCACTAACGGATCCATGCGAGAGGTATGGACTTGGTAGCAGTGCAACGTGTTCTCTGCTAAAGCGGTGTAGGGTTGAGGTCCGAAAACCATCCCTCACCCTACAAGGTCTCCGATTTATTTGCTACTCTTGGCAGGGGAATCCCCGCCGAGAATGCCTTCCACATCTGAATGTGGGCGAGGGATGACGTGCACCGACACTAATTCGCCGACTGCTTTCGCCGCTTCTGCGCCAGCATCTGTCGCAGCTTGCACCGCACCGACGTCTCCGCGAACCAAAACAGTGACGAAACCGCCACCTACCTGTTCTTTTCCAACCAGTTTAACGTTCGCGGCTTTCACCATGGTGTCAGCCGCTTCGACCGCACCGACGAGTCCGCGTGTTTCAACCATTCCTAAGGCTTCATTGCTCATGTAGTTAGCTCCTTATCTGTGAAAATAGAATACAAGGCACCGTCCGGCGTACCACCGATGTCTGTTGTTAGGTTGGCTATAGCCTCGGTACGCACAGCGTCCCCTTAATCAAATATGCTCGTTAATAATGATACTACAAAATTCGCATTTCTGCAAGTCAAATTTTTAATATGATCAGGATAGGTGTGGAGGTTTAATCCGATGTACTTTTCGATTTTGTCTTGACTTTATAATCGGAATTCTGCTAAAATATATTAAAGTATTGACGAGAGTCGATCAGAACTTTTCTAAACGGAATCCGAAGCACCTTATTGTCTTGTCGCGTGAAGGGCGGTTGCGTGGATTCAGGCGAATTAAATTTCGGAGAAACTTGTAAAACAAAAATTTCTATTGGAACGTCAACGAAGGAGAACTCATTTTGAACAAAGTTTTGGAGGTGAAGCAGGCAGCCGCGGCCCGAAAAATCCTGTCTGGTGTGCCAGAAGCCTCAACGTATGCCCCAGTAACGGATTCCTTAAACAGAGCGGCAGAGTTGGGTGAAGATAAGATCACAGCCGTGCTTACCAGTTTCAGCTCGATGCCACAATCGACAACCGTTTTCGCGAATCCGCCGTTGCACAAAGTCGCAGTTGATTGTGCTGGCACCCAAATAACATTGAACATTCGCAGCTTTGCTATTCGGGGTATTGTATCTGAAAGTGAGATCGTTGCAGGACAGATCAGTCCCGCTGGTGTCATCTTCGCTGGACTCTTCGGTAGAAAACCTGAAACGGATGCAACTGGACTTGACGAAGAGGCACTGCTGGCAGAATTAATAGATAAGAAATTCTATAACTTTATTACGACTCGCAGAGATAGCCTTACCGGTAAACACCGGCTCGTCAATCAGGTCGCAGAATTTGTTAAAGCCTTCCCAGAGGCAGGTCCCGAAGCTGCTATTCAACATTTCTCAACACTCCGTAAACTCAGTCATCCGAATCAGAAGGGGATTAACAGCACAAGACACCCCGGCGCACTCCTGCTTGAACTGATCGGGACGCACATGGAGAATGTCGCAGTCGGGACGGTTTCTGTGTACATGCGCCATCAGCTCCGAGAGAACAATGCACTGCATCCGCAAGTCCTCGCAATGCGCGCATCCGATCTCATCACCGAGCATCAGAAAAATGGAAAAACCGCTTTCCAAACCTCCTATAGTCTCCTTTTGGGACGAGAAGCAAGCACCGTCGAAGCGAATATCTTAGAACGAATGGGGATCATACAGGCGCACCACGGTTCCGCAGGTTCCAACGTTGTCGCACGCTATCTTGCCACTTTGCATACCGGCGCAGTCTCTGACTTTTTTGTCGCATCACAGATGACGTTAGATGGCGACCGACACTTCGGCGCAATTCACGACATGACGGCTTTCATTAATCAAATTGAATCGCTTGATACCGAAACCCGTGAAGACGCAATTCGTCAACGGATGCTGTCTGCACTGCCGACCTTTGGACACCCAGAAATCGCTGCCGCTGGACGCTCTGATGAAATCCAGCAAGACCCCAGACCTGCCATCTATTTCAATCCTTTCTTAGAAGCCGTTGACAATGGGGACATTCAACTCAACGATCAACAGAAAAAACGGTTGGGTATTACGCAGCGCATTTACCAACTCGCTTTCATCGAAGGCTTTGTCCGTCCCGGACGTGAGGACGAACCGCCCCTCCGTCTAACACCGAATACCGATTTCGGTGGATGGGCAGTCCAAGAAGGGTTGGACATCTATGAGAGTGATAGAACCCTATTAACCTATATCTTCCGAGGTTTTGGTTGGATGATGGATGCCCGCGAACAACTCCAACTCAGGATTATCCGGCCCGTTATTCCACCCCACCCAGATGTCATTCCCGGACCGACTGACGATATGACCATTGCAAACGAAGTGGTCGCATTACACAACCGGATGGCAAGATCGAATGCTTTCAACGGGTAAAAATGTTACTGGACTCAAACTGTGCAAAGACTTCGCAGAGACAGCGGGTAAGCGCGATCGAAGGTCTAAACGTGTTAACGAATTAGAGAGGAATATCAGTCAACTACCCAAGCCTAAAGACTTGGGCTTGTGCGAAGCGTATACCAAACGTTCACTCCACGAGTTAAACAGTTTTCTACAGTAACATATCGCAATATCTTGGGCGTGGTAGCCTGCACAATGTATCGGATACTCCCCTCGTCTGATACCGCTTGGATATGCGATCTGGAAGGGGCAATACACACCCCGAAAGGGAGATTACAAACGATGTTTGTTCCAGTAGTAGACAAAGATCAGAACCCTCTTATGCCCACCACGCCTTCACGGGCAGGCAAGTGGATAACATTAGGGAAGGCAACACCATTTTGGAAAAACGGGATATTCTGCGTCCGTTTGAATGTAGAACCGTCAGGTAGGTACAAACAGGCAGTTGCTGTCGGTATAGACCCCGGTAGCAAGAAAGAGGGTTTTACCGTCAAAAGCGAATCCCACACCTATCTGAATGTGCAAGCAGACGCGCACCATAAAGTCGGCAAGAAAGTTGAAAAGCGTTGTGAGTTGCGTAGAGGGAGGCGTTCCCGGAAATGCCCGAATCGCAAAAACCGCACGAATAGACTTGCGAACAAAGAACGCATACCCGCAGGCACACGTGCGAGGTGGGAGTGGAAACTGCGGATATTGGAGTGGTTGTCTAAACTCTATCCGCTCACATATATCTGTGTTGAGGATATAAAGGCACGGACAATACAACGTGCCAAGCAGTGGAATAAATCCTTTAGTCCCCTTGAAGTCGGTAAACAATGGTTCTATTCCGAAATACAGAAACGTTGGGAACTTCTAACGCTTCAAGGGTGGGAAACCAAAGAGATACGAGACCGACTTGGACTCAAAAAGTCGTCAAAGAAACTCTCAGAAACCTTTGACGCACATTGCGTAGATAGTTGGTGCTTGGCCTATCACACTGTCGGCGGTATGTCTATACCAGATAACACCGATATATTTTGTGTTTCACCGATACGGATAAAACGTAGGGAGTTGCACAGACAGCAAGAATCAAAAGGACGGAAGCGTTCACGGCAAGGGGGAACGGTATTAGGCAAAGGATTGGTCAAAAATACTTTGATTAAACATGTCAAATACGGACTCACCCGACTTGCGGGTGTTAATGCAAAAGGAGACCTGTTTTCCATATACAACTTGCAAGGAAACCAACGATTAACAACAGGTGCAAAGCGGTCTGATTTTAGAACACTCACGCGCCTTAACTTTAACTATAGGAGCGGGCATTCCTCCCAAGCATAAGTACTTGGGAAACCTCCTGCCCGAAGATTAGGTGATTGAATTTGAGCAATTAACTGCCCCAACAGAAGGTGAAAGAATTGGGTTCGTCAATGGACAACTCGCTGTGCCGAATAAGCCGATTATCCCTGTCATTGAAGGCGATGGCATCGGACGAGACATCATGAAGGTTACACGCCGGGTTGTTGATGCCGCTGTTCAAACAGCCTACAACGGCGAAAATCAGATCGGTTGGTTTGATGTCTATGCTGGCGAAAACGCCATGGCGAAATACAACGAATGGCTCCCACAGGATACCTTCGACGCAATTGAATACTTCCGCGTCGCACTCAAGGGACCCCTCACAACACCTGTTGGTGGTGGGTTCCGGAGTCTAAACGTAACGCTCCGTCAGGTGCTTGAACTCTACGCATGTGTCCGTCCCGTCCGCTATTTCCAAGGTGTCCCCGCCCCTGTCACACACCCCGAAAAGATGGATGTCGTTATCTTCCGTGAAAACACCGAAGATGTTTATGCCGGTATTGAATGGGAACAAGGCACGCCAGAGGTGAAAAAGGTTATCGAACTGCTCCGCACCGAGATGGGGGTGGACATTCGCGAGGATTCCGGTATCGGTGTGAAACCGATCAGCATTTTCGGCACAAAACGTTTGGCACGGATGGCAATCCAGTACGCAATTGACCACGGTAGACGTAGCGTCACCTTTGTTCACAAAGGCAATATCATGAAGTTTACCGAAGGGGCGTTCTGTGCATGGGGATATGAACTCGCCAAAGAGGAATTCGCCGATCAGACGATTACAGAGGATGAACTCTATGACGATTACGGTGGGGAGTGTCCAGAAGGGAAGATAATTGTCAACGACCGAATTGCTGACAGCATGTTGCAACAGATTTTGACGCGAACCGATGAATACGACGTGATTGTCACCCCGAATTTGAATGGGGATTATCTCTCGGATGCCGCAGCGGCACAGGTCGGTGGTATCGGTATGGCACCCGGTGGTAACCTCAGTGATGAAGTCGCACTTTTTGAGGCAACGCACGGCACCGCACCAAAATATACCGATCAGGATGTCGTCAATCCGGGGTCACTTATCCTCTCCGCAGTCATGATGCTGGAGCACATCGGCTGGCAAGAAGCCGCTGACCTGATTATTTCGGGACTTGAGAAGACTATCCTCCAGAAACGGGTGACCTACGATCTCGAGCGTCTCATGGAAGGCGCGACGAAGGTCCGCACCTCTGAGTTTGGGGCATCGATCATCGAAAACTTCCATTAGGAATACTATCCATTGTGAGGATTGGTTCGTAGCCGTGCGATTCATCGCACGTTCCAAATGCGCAATAATCAAATTACCGGAGAGATATCGTCCTCTTTATGTAGCATAAACTGTTAGTTTGTGCAGAATGCTAACGTCCCTCTCACTGTGAGGAAACCAGTGGGGGTCCGAAAACTGCTTTACCAAGCTCACGTTAGTAAAGGAGCCGTGCATGTCCTTAAAAACGAAACTCATTCTCGTGGCGGGTGTATCGGTTGCGATCGGCATCGGAATGGTCCTTGAATTACATCGTCTTCATAGGCGCATTCTGGAAGAGTTAGTCACAATTCGCCAACAAGGCGAACGGTAGATGCAGTTTTCATCCTCATTGCCTTAATCCGTGATTTTAGCTCTACTCGATAGTATATGTGTAGAAGTGGTATAGTCTACATTTAGAGTAAAGTCGAAAAATATGTAGATAGTTGCGCAGCGAACAACCCTTCGTGCCTCTTTGGCGTGTCTCATTACTATAAATAACGTAGGAGGAGAGCGTGATCTACGAGATAAGAACCTACAATTTGAAACTCGGTCAACTTAACGAATACTGGGAACGTTTCGGCGAAAAGTTACCCGGACGCCAGAAGTTATCGAAACTCGGTGGACACTGGTACACCGAAGTAGGACCCTTGAATCAGATGGTCGCCGTTTGGCCCTATGAGAGCCTTGAACAGCGGGCGGAGATCCGACGCGCCGCAGAAGCAGGACCGAACCCGGTTTGGCCCCCCGATACGAGCGATCTCATCGTGTCAATGGTATCCGAAATTTTCCTACCAGCTCCCTTTATGGACCCCTTGGGTGAAAAAGACCTCGGACCGATATATGAAATGCGTTTGTATACCTATCCTGCCGAGGGGATGCCGCAAGTGCTGGAAGCGTGGGGTGCCGCGATCCCAGAGCGCGTGAAGTACTCATCGTTGGCAGGCTGTTGGTACTCGGAATACGGTGGAGTCAACAATTTCATCCATATATGGGCGTATAGGAGTTTTGAGGAACGCCAACGCATCCGAGCAGAGACGCGAGAGAAAGGTGTCTGGCCCCCCAAAGGCTCCGTCAGACCCATCACACAGGAGAGCAAACTTCTACTGCCCGCCCCTTTCTCACCGATGCAGTAGTCTAATAACCCCTCCGCACCGCTGGCGAGGTTTCCTAACCTCGCCTTCTTTTGTCTCATTTCTAAATACTGCTCTATACACTACTGCACTACGATGCTACAATCGGTTTTCCAAATATGGTCACTGCCTGCTGATTGCTGCCTGCTGACCGCTATTCGCGGTAGGGGCAGTTTTCAACCGTACCATAAGTGTCGATCTAAGAAAAAATAACCGTCACGCCCCAGAAAAGTAGGCACTGTTTGAAACTGCGCCGGATTTTACACAGAAACCCTGAAAACTTCAAAGACCTCTTGAATCCCGTAGGGATGGTATCTCTGTAGAAAAGTGCTACCTTACAGACCTAAGCCCCGTAGGGGCGGCATCTATAGAAATCTGTGGCAAAATGATACCGAAAATCACTAAATTGACTATGGTGTGGTTTCCAACCGTACCGTTCTTCCCTAACTCACCATCTCAATCCACCAATCGACTCCTGACTGTTGACCGCTAACTGCCGATTCCACTGTAGGAGGAATCTCCGAATCATAAGGTAGTCGTAGAGGGTCGCCCCTCTACAACCCCTTCCAAACCATGCGTGCGACTTTCACCACACATGGAGACCTTCCAGTCGAGTGTGGCGATAAACGCTTTAGGTGATGATAACCACTTTTACTTTATTTCTTGTCCATAAGTCTAAGACTTCTATAGACACATGCTTTCGCAAGATTTCACGTCTATAGATAAAATGTTTTTAGAAATGTTTCAAAGCACTCAACCTGATTATGCTTCTCTCTTACGAGAGTTCCTAATCTCTTCAACCTTATAGACTCTATGAGTCTACTTAGGTTCTCTTTGACTTCCCAATAATAGACTTCGTTGACGGATTTAGGAGTGTTCTGTACCCCGATTCATTGAGCATCTCAACGCTGTATTCATATCATACGCAATAGATTGCCAAATCAGAGGACAACCTTATGAATACCATAGTTTTTCAAGGCGTTTCTATGTCTTGTCTAACGAGGCTTGCAAGCATTCAACTTTCGCTTCTCCGTGTCCGTCATTTATCGGACGTGCCAGTTTTGGCGCTCTTGTGAGGTCGCCTTTGCCTCAGGCATTCGCCATTTCCCCTTGCTTTCCACACGGCTGTTTCCAGCAGTGCGGTTAGGGTAAGATATGCGGAGTGCGTCCTCCGAGTCGGAATCTAACCGACATTCTATTATTATTTGTCAAAGCGCACCTGACTCTTGACAACTAACTACTGTTCTTCTGTAGGAGCGAGTGTTTTTGCTTGGATGTTTCCGCATGCTCGCGATGCAAGGTAGTAGGCACACGCCGTGTGCCGTTCACTAAGAAAGAACGTGCGATAATGCTCGTCGCATTTGGGTGAGTACGCCGCAAAATCGCCCTACTACAAACAGGCTTTTAGTTCCAGCAGGGCGACATATATTAATCGTCTGAATCACGAGCGAATTTTGGTTTTCCCATAGATGGGTATATGTGTAGGAAACAATGATAACTGTCTTCTCTTCAGCCCCAGCGGGGCGATATTTGTGTAGTGTAATAGTGTTTCCCCATGCCTTAGCCCCAGCGGGGCGACATATGTGTAGAAAGCGACAATACCATCTATTTTTAGCCCCAGCGGGGCGGCATGTGTGTAGAAAAGTGGTAATAACTATCTTTAGTCCCAACGGGACGACATTTGTGTAGAAAGCGACAATAACTATCTTTAGCCCCAGCGGGGCGACATTTGTGTAGAAAGTGGTACACCCCAAAACCCAAACCCTGTAGGGGTGACATCTGTGTTGTTTCCCAACTCAAAAAATATAGGCGAGAAACAGGATTCCTCGCCGAAAAGAAACTGGATGGCATGTCTAATAGAATTTTATCAACCCTTAAATCTTTTTGGCATCACTTGGATTCTTCTGAACTTGACTCGGATCTCGATCCTGATCAAGATCGGTTGGCACGACCTTGGAGCCGAGTGGATGTGACAAACTATAATTCGCACCTCGCGCACTTCGGATAACGCCTTTTGAAGCTTCAACGAGACGGTAAAAATCCGATATAAGCTGAGCATTGACTTTCGGATTGTTTTCGATAGTCGCCGCGTCAACATTTCGCTCGGAAAGTGTGTTAGCCTTAGACTCTTTATCCGTATCCTCTATTGTAGATGAAGGCGGAGAATGGCGTAAGTCTTTCATTCGTAAACCTCTCTGTTTCATTAAGGAACTACTCTCATGCGGTCAACGAGGCGGTATTGGGTGTGTACAAGCAACTCACGTCTAAATCTTTGCATGTAATGTTCAAGTCTCTCAATATAGTGATTAAGCTCGTAGGGGAGGCCTGGATTATCCTCAATCTTCTCAATTTTCAAACGAATGGGATCCGAGACTAACGTGTCTCTTGAAATCGCACGTCCATGAGAACGCCAACGCTCATAGTCGCCAAGTACATTGGCTATCTCTTCTGCTCTTTGCCGCTTTTCTTCTGGGGTTACAGGATTTCCTGTTGAGCTATGGATATCCCAATTTCTGAATTTGTAGGTAGAGAGCCATTCAGTCAAAAGATCCTGCGATAACAGACGGGCTTGTTCAAACTGATAAAGTTCTCCCGCATCAAAAGTGTTGAGAAGCATCATCTCTGCTGTGTTCAACAGACCAGCATTCGCTTTCTCATAAAGCCGTTGATATTGGTTGAGGTATGACATTGCTGGCACAAATTTCCCGTCCTTCACAATTTGCGGGTCAATTGGTCCTAAACACGAAAAGTAGTTCATAAAGATTCGATTACCCGCCATAACAAAAACAGTTCCCGCGGACATGGCTCGGTCGGGGATCAAAAAATCAACTTCATCATAGTGGTGACAGATAATAGTTACCATCCGTTCAACGACTTCGACGACACCACCAACTGTGTCTAAAATGATGGCTATTCTATTCCTACGATACCGGAACTCTTCAACACGTTTCCTGATGATATTGTCTAACCCGGACCGTATCGGACCGAAAATTGTCAGGACATCTGCTTGGAGAATATCCTCAAGCATCCTGAGATCTTGATTGAGAAGAGAGCGTATAGAGCCGGAGGCGGAATGTTGTGCCACTAATGGTTTCCTTCTTGACTTAGGGACGTGAATTTGATATATTACGTTTATCGTAAATATTATACCAGAAAATTAACAACTGTCAATTTGAGAATTTACGCTGTTGGTTCATAAGTACCCTTGATAAGGGGATTTAGGGGGTTAAAAATAGAGAGTCTCACGCTGTGCGCTAAATTTGCGTAATTTCTATAATTCGCTATAGCTGTTAATTCAGCCTTTCGCTTTTTGGTAAGGATACTATGAACTGCAAAAAACGGTTACTTATTTTATCTTGTTCACAACGCAAATCTGAATCTCTGGAGCGTTTACCTGCCATTGAGAGATACAACGGGCCGTTATTCTTTGTCTTACGGCGCTTTATTCGCGAATGTCCAGGTCAGGCGAGACACTTAGATGTTTACATCTTGTCCGCTGCCTATGGGCTTATCCCGTGGAATTTCCCCACTCTGAAGTGCATACGCTTATTTGGGCCACAATTTCGCAAAGTTAAGACAAGGTTTTTCGCTGAAATTCCATAGGTGTCAAATATCCTAACGCCGAATGTGGGCGTTTCTGGTGATATACTTGTTCGATAAACTGTCCGATGCGATCTCTCGCCTCGGTAATGCTTTGATAGTCATTGAGGTGGACTTCTTCCTCCTTGAGGGTTCGGATGAGTCTTTCGGCATACCCGTTCTCCCAAGGGCGTCCTCGCTGAGCGACAGAAATCTCAATGCCATGTGCTTCGAGCGTGGTAACATAGACCTTTGAAAGATACTGCACGCCTTGATCGGAATGATGAATCTCCGGGACGCTGTGGTCCAATGCTTCTTTCAGCGGTTTGAGCGTCAGAGATTGTGTCAAGTGCTGACTGAGTTGCCAAGCTCTGATCATCCGGGTGAAAACATCCATGAGCAGGCAGAGATAGATGAAGCGTCCCTTGAGACGCACATAGGTAATATCGGAAACCCAGACCTGATCCTGACGAGAGACCTCAAGGGTTTCGAGCCGGTTGGTCCAGGGTTTCTCCCCCTGAAGCGATTTTGTGGTGTGACCGGAAACCCGCTTGACGGAGACCAAGAGATTCATTTCTTTCATCAACCCAGCGACGCGTCGGGTCCCAACGGTGTATCCCTGACGCTGTAGCAACTGCGTGATACGCCTATACCCGTATCTCGGATACTGTCCGGCAAGTTTCTCTATTTCTGATCGCAGGACCGCTTCGGACGGATCCTCTTGGCGGTGATAATAGAAACTACCCCGGTTGACACCGAGGATGCCACAAATATCTCGCACGGAATGCTCCTTTTGCAATGCCGAAATGAAGCATCGCTTTTCAGACAACGTTAGTCCAACCCTGTCAATAGTTTTTTTTGGATGTCTAACGCCACGGCCATTCTCCCAACGAGATGCTCAAGGTGAGTGATACGCTTCTCGGAGACCTCGCTGGACGGTTTATCAGTAGAATCAAACAGCGAGGGGGCTTTTTCAAGAAACTGCTGCTTCCATTTTGAGAGTTGGTCCTCATTGAGATTATGACGCCGACACACTTCTGCTTGAGAAGTCGCACCGCTAAGAACCTCCAGAACGAGTTCCGTCTTAAACTCGGAGGTGAATTTCCTTCGTTTGGCCATTAGATAACTCCTTTCAGTGAGATTGTATTATAGCACAATCTTGTTTTAGGGAGTGGCCTAAAAAACCGTAGGCAGTACACTCCATTGTATGATCAAAAGATGAACACATCACGGGTTGTAGAATTGCAGCCACAAGTTAATACCGCTTTCTCAAACATTCTACAAAACAAGTATGCCTCAATCTGTTTTGTGCTTGGTAAGACTTATCTTAAGGCATTTAAGGATTGGCAACAATTGCTCCCAGCGTTTACAGAATCAATCGTTGCTTGTGGACCGATAGGAAAAAAACAGGCTCATCTGAAGAAATGGCTGTGGGAAACCTTTGTTAGCTGATTGAGGTAACTGATGGTAACTGTACCTACGCGTTTGTGTTAAAGGCACGTTTTTTAGGATTTAGGATTAACTGTGTCAATAGCATGCTCAAAAGCTTTCTGATAAACGGGGCTTTTCATTCGTCCCTCAATGAAGGTTTCAAGTGCTGTCAAGCCTTTTTTCTTTTCTTGGCGAACCCGATTCGCTTCAAAATTGAACGCGTATAGGTTATGGCAAGCTCGACGATGAATGTCTTTTTCTCCTTTTTGATGCTCAAGGTAGTCTAAGTAAGAAAGTGCGTCACTTTTATTCCGAATATCCCAATCCTGCTGTTTGTCCTGTTTGTCCCAATCTTTCACAGCAAATCCCTCTTCATCTATCAATTCCAATAAGCGATCGGCAAATGCATTACGTTTCTCTTCATATTTGTCAGGATCTTTTTCCTTCTCTCGGGAAGCAAATCGCGTCCAAGGAAAGCCTGGCAATTGCACATTTTTGAATGCGGCACTGATGATCCAGCTTTGTGAATCAACTGTGTCAGCACCGCAGTAAAAAGCAAATAGCATTAGCAACGCGGATCCCAATGAAAAGCAGTGGATGTGAGCATTTGGAAGAAGTTGTCTGACTGTTGAGATAATATCAATTACCTTGCGTTTACTTCCATTCAGTGCCAACGGTGCCAAACTCCCTATCCCAACTATTGAAGGATTCTCTCCCCAGATCTCAACAATATGGGCAAGAGACTGCTTGAGGGTCTCTGGATCATGTCCATGAAGCACCGGCATCAACTGGAAGTAATCTGGTAAGTCCCTATCTTTTAGTTCTTCAAACATTTCCTCGGTGTTTGTTACGGTGTTTTCCCAACGAGTTTTCCTTTCTTGAGGTGTGGAGGTAGGTAGGAATGGATGATCAAGTACAACAGAAACATCCACCGCGAACTCAATTCCGATCTCGAGAACATCAAGCGAGGCAATACTGATTTTATCCTGTTTTTGGAAGTTAAAACCACCGGAATCGAGCATCAATGGACCGTCAAAGTGGATATACTCGCGAAGAGTGTTTTCCGCTTCTCTGATCTCTGAAGTAAATCTTCGCGTTCGGTAATTTGCTAACAGGTCAAAAGCGTTAACCAGAACTGCTTGGGTGCCGGTCATTTCCCAAGGGGGATGAAGAAGTCCCGCATGCGGGTAATCACCTATGCGATAACTCGCGAACAAGTTGGGGGTCTCCAAAAGATCTCTTGAGAAAACAGAGGTGCGTGTTGCATCTTGATTCATCAATCACCGCTTTCCACAATCTGTCTCATTCGTTCGCGTATTTTAGGTAAGAAATACCCCGGTAAAATAGCAAGTCCAGCTTCGTCAACTTTTTCTTTTAATAAGAGGTACTCTTCCTCAACAATCTTCTCTGTTAGAGGGGTCAGTCCATCGGGACGGGTGTGCTCAGATCCGTTTTCATTATCCTCGTTTTCATTATCCTTAAGATAGTTTTCATACTTATTGCGCCCGCTGTTCAAGTAGTCCGACACATAGTTAAATGCAAGTTGTGGAGTGTCTATGGGTTTGAGTTCTACTGGATCTCCTAAACGACGCTGAATTGCAGGATATTGCCCAAGGTCCCTTGGTTCTGGAGTAGTGGCAATCACAAAGAAAACGGATTCTTTTAATATGTCAAAAAGGTGTCGTAAATCTTGTGCGTACCGAGATTGGTGCGAACGAGTCAATCCCTCAAAAATTTCTTCAAATTCGTCAAATAATAGGACAATACCATTGCACACATTAAGCTCTTTTAGAATCTCAAGAAATCCATACAGAAATCGCATAGCAAGTGAAGAACTCGTGATATCAACGGGTGGCACGCCATCGTCAGTTAAGAGTTTTTTGTCTGCTGCTGTGAGTTTTTGCCCTTTCAACCAGCGGGTGAAGGCATCTTGCTGGCGTTCTTCTTGGGGAGAGTAGAACGTTTTTTGAGTAGGGGAAGCAATAGCCTTTATCACCGTTAGAAGTTCCCTAGCGGATTTAACCTCCGATGAAATTGTATTAATTCGATCAGGCTTTGATTTTAGTGCTCTGACCAAATCACTCAAGAAGAGTCCTGTCAGTTTATCAACGATTTGTTCATGAATGTCGAAATAACCATCTCGAGGCGCATAAACATAGATCGGATGAAGAAGATTTTTGATAATCTTACTCCGCCTTGCTTCATCAGTTAATCGTTCAAAGTAGCGCAAGATGTTTGTCTTGCCTGCTCCGGTTCTGCCGTTAATACGCAACCGTTTTGCGTCGGCGGAAAAGTCCCTCAGAATATAGACAAATGCCCTTTTTATTTCGTCCTGATCGGTACAAACATCAAATCCCATTTCACCTTCACCGTGTCCTGGAAATGGGTTTCTAAGGAGAAAATGCTTTTCATAAGGATTAAGTTCTTCAGATTCGACTTCAAATAGAGAAAGATCTTTTTCCAGCGTCACTTTGGTACCTCCCATCGAACTAATTTGACTAATTTACCGTTGATACGCATTCCATCCTCCAGATGACGATGTTCAATCCATTCTAATTTTCGTCGATTCGTACCACGTGATGTTTCTGATTGCTTCTTACCCAGTAGTTCTGCAGAGAATCGTTCGCTAAGAACTTCTTTCCTCGGGCGTATAGAAGTGATTTGAGAACGTCCTAAAATTTCACGGCGGATTGTCGCTGGCGCAAGTGTGATCTCGCCGGGAAACATTTCTACAAACTGCTTCATCTTCATCTCAAAAGCTTGAAAGGAGATACACAGTTCTTGACAAACGTGATGTGCCAAACGTCCAAGATTTGCGTAACCAGACGTTTTCTCTGCTCGGCTATAATACGTCCAACAAATCGTTTTGAAATGTTCTAAGGAAGGGCGCACTGCATCCCACTCTCCACCCCAATACAGAATTG
The DNA here is from genome assembly GCA_965232545.1 of Candidatus Poribacteria bacterium. Taxonomy (GTDB): domain Bacteria; phylum Poribacteria; class WGA-4E; order WGA-4E; family WGA-3G; genus WGA-3G. The sequence goes on along the minus strand of OZ246979.1, from coordinate 1,769,212 downwards.
CTTCAAAAGGAGAACGATAGGCATGCCCTAAGGATACTGCCCATATTTGGAATATATCGAAAGCAACAAAGGTAATGCCATATTTATCCTTTAATTCGCGTCCCAAACTGCTTCGAGATTCTTTATTCTGACGTTGCGGAATTTTAATCTTTTGTTCATTTTTTAGGCACTTAAGGAAGTCAGCGTAAGGTGGATAATTTGCTAACCCTTGATTCATTGGCAACAAATAGTCCCCGGAATTCCAAGCGTTGATAAACTTATCATAATTTTCAGTTAAACGCAAAATATCCCGATTTTGAACACTACGAGAAATCCAGTTTGATGCTTCAAAAACTCGCAAGATGTCTCGCACTCGTCGGTCAAGGCGTTTTACTCCCTGATTCCCAACAATTTTGTAGAATGCATCCAACGAGAGTTTATCTGCAACACGGTATGTTTCAATTGCATCTGCGACGGAAAGTAATCTGTTTATGGTAATCGGTTCCAATTGTCACACCTCGCGGATTTCCATTACGTCGTAAGCAAAGAATCCCTGATTTGCTTCTTGTGAATAGTAAGCAAGTTCATAGGTGCGAGAAAGCTCTTTGTTCTTAAAGCGAATCGTGCTGAAAACCTGTGCCAAGTCCCACAATAGATAGTGGACAGGTGTTAGCACCAGTTCCTCTTTGTGAGAGTTGTAGCGAACAGAACTAACCTCTGGTGGATCCTCTAGGTCCAAACGTGGGGCACCGATGTGAAGGTTCGCTTGGTTTTCTAAGGTTGCCAGCGAAGCCATATCTTTATCACCTGTGACAAGGTAGACGCTTCGGTGAAGCCCGCGATCTCGCCTGATGTTTTTCGCACTTTCAATAATCAGACGATCTATTCCTGAGTTGCCGTTAGACTGATCCAGATGCTCAGGGAGAGTCGTTAACATCTCTAGAGGTCTCCATTGGCGAATGTGATTCAATTCTCGGCTAATACAAGAAACTTGAGGGCGTTGGCTTAAAACCTCACACTTACCCGGGTGTGGTTGAGCACCTCTGGATATTTTTTTCCAAATGTCACTCAATTCTTTGGTTTGCCGTTGGACTTCTTTCATTACGAAAACGGGAACAACCGTCCAAATCAGGACGTTAGATAGAGTTTTGTGCAGGAAAGAGATAGCTGCCCGCCGCAAAGCGCTTGTGTCAGCAATAAGTATCAGGTAACCATGCTTTGAGAGTTGACTCAAGGCCTCGATAAACCTCATTTCGACGACCTGCTCTTCCATCAGGCAAAACTTAGGACGTAGTAGACCAGTCCGGACTAAACTATCGGCGAGTTCGTCTTGTATAACTCTTTTAGCTTGACCCGCTTGTTTTTCTCCTGCCGGCAACTCAGAGAACCGGTTTTTAATCTTGTGTCCCTTCACAGGACGGAAAATAAAAGGGAGAATCGGATAGTCTCGTACGATTTCCTCGGATCCATCAATCTCAATTTTACCAAGTTTTACATATTCATCTTTTGGCAGATGAGTACCGTCTGTATAAGAAACTTCCCATTCGCCCGAGAGCGGATATAAAGCGATAAACTCATCCAGCGTAACTGATTTTCTATCCATCAGAGATTCTCACTTTGTAGTCAGAATGTGGGTGGTGGTTCTGTAAAATTTCCGTTACAATGGCAGATAAAACAGTACTTGATTTCAATACCGGCTCTGAGGGGTCTTCTGTACCTATTCGTGACTCCGCGAATTGAGAGATTGCTCGATTTTTTATCGGATCGGGTAGATAGAAGTCAACTTCCCACAGCTTTGATATGGGCTCGTTAGTCTCCGGGTCCTCTGAGTTCAGATTTGCAATAGTATGTGATAGGTGATTCAAATTGATTACAACTTCGTTCCCTTCCTGCCATTCCTGAAAATCAAGCATAACTAAATCTGGTACGGAGTAAGCCTTGATTATTTTCTGTTTTTTGCAATCTCTAATGATTTCTAATTTCATGAAGTTCTCTTTCGGTCAATCTGTCTGTGTCTTCTCGCAACGTCCACTTTTGAGTCGAGCCTGTGTTTCCCCAAGGGATTGCTTTAAAGTTTACCATAAACTTCCTCCAAAGTTCAAGTAATATTTTTTGCAAAAAGGAACTTGACACCAACCACAGATTTGAGGTATGATCCTTGATAATAAACAAGGAGGATACAGAATGCCAAGAAAGAAACGCATCACCCAACAAAAAGAGGTCCAAGACTACCGACACGACACCGCCACCCGAAAAAACAATCCACCCGCCGGCATCGCCGCACAAGGAAAAATCCAAGAAACACCGAAACAGGAATACGCCTATAATCCACACCTACCACCCAATCTTCGATCCGATCCAAACGGAGACGCAGACAAACTCCCCAAACTGCTCCAAATAGCACAACAACGAGCACTCTCTGCCGAAGAAGCCAAAACCCTCGCCGATGCCCTTCAACACCACAGTCCCTGGCTCGAATGGGCAGACAAACAGGAGACAAAATCGTTCACCGTCGATCCTGTTGCGCTGCATATCCACGAGCGCGTGAGTGCCAAAGCCATCTTGAAAGTCGCAGAACACCAAAACGTCCAGCGCGAACTCTTTGCCGCCCCGCAGCTGGATTATAGCAAAGCAGTCGATTTTTACCAACACGATGTGGATTGGGCGCACCGCCTCATCTTGGGTGATAGCCTGACCGTCATGAGTTCCCTCGCACACCGCGAAGACCTCGCTGGCAAGGTGCAAATGATTTACATTGACCCACCCTACGGCATCAAGTTCGCCTCCAACTTCCAACCCACCGTCTTTCAGCGCGATGTGAAGGACAGAGAGCAAGACCTGACTCGTGAACAGGAACAGATTAAAGCCTATCGCGATACATGGACCCTCGGTGTTCACTCCTACCTCGCCTACCTGCGCGATCGGTTGATTGTCGCCAAAAAGTTGTTGACAGACAGCGGCAGCGTTTTTGTACAGATCAGCGATGAAAATCTTCATCGAGTTCGATGCCTATTGGATGAGGTGTTCGGGAGTGAGAATTTTGTAAGTCTGATAACGTTTACTAAGACTTCACCTTTAGGTAGTAAATTGCTTGTAAGTCGTTGTGACTACATTATTTGGTTCGCGGTAGACAAAAACCAATGCAAGTATCATCCATTGTTTGTCCCAAAAGGGATCGGAGAGGGATCATCATATAAATATGTTGAGTTGATTGATGGCACCAGACGCCAAATGACGCAACAAGAGCAGCAAAGACCTTCTCTATTACCTGATGGAGCCGCTCCATTTGTTCTTGGTAATTTATTGTCTACAGGTTATACTGAATCTTGCTACTATAATTTTCAGTTTGAAGGACGCCCTGTCAAACAAGGACGTTACAGTTGGAAAACTACTGAGGCAGGTATGAAGGCCCTATTGGCGGCTAATAGGGTATGGGGTTCAGGTACGCGACCAGGTTATGTACAAAAACATTCCGATTTTCCGGTTAAGAGCCTTGATCATCTGTGGAATGATGTTGGAGGTGCACAAGATCGTAGATATGTCGTGGAAACCAGTCCCAAAGTTATTCAACGTTGTCTACTAATGACTACAGATCCTGGTGATATTGTTCTTGATCCAACTTGCGGTAGTGGCACTACTGCTTATGTTGCCGAACAATGGGGTAGACGTTGGATTGCTATTGATACAAGTCGTGTCGCGATTGCTTTGGCCAGACAACGACTTTTGACCGGATCCTTTGATTATTATAAATTCAAGAATAAGTCAAAAGGTATTGCTGGTGGCTTCATTAACAAGAGGGTGTCACATATCACACTCGGAAGTATCGCCCAAAATTCAGCACTTAATCCCATCTTTGCAAGACATGAACCAATTCTCAAAGAAAGGTTGGATATTCTTAATAAAACCTTATCACAAATTACCCCCCCCCCCGCAAGATTCGTGCCAAATTGCTTGCTAAACTTGCAGAAAAAGAGAGACGTGAGGGCAAAAGATCTATCACAGAGGCAGATAAGCGACGTTGGCAACTCCCAGAAACAGGCTGGCGAGAGTGGGAAGTGCCGTTTGATACCGATCCCGACTGGCCCCAACCGTTACAGGATGCACTCACAGATTACCGTAACGCATGGCGTGCCAAGATGGACGAGGTGAACGACTGTATCGCCAAATCTTCTGAGGGTGAGGAGCTCATTGATCAACCTGAGATTGACACGAAACGGATACGGGTTAGCGGTCCCTTTACAGTAGAGGCGGTGCAACCCGCCGAGGAATCCCTTGATGTCGAGTCTCCTATTGGTGGCGAACCTGATGAGCCTCTGGACACTTACGATGCCGGGGCAGACGGACGAGACGCTGTCAATGCTGAAGCCTATCTTGACAAAATGATCCGCCTGTTGCGCAACGACGGTGTTCGGTTTTCCGATAAACAGACGCTGAAATTCGCCACACTCAACCCACTTGAGGGAGATGTCCTTCATGCCGAAGGGAGTTGGGAAGATGACGATACGGAACGCCTCGTTGCAATCGTATTCGGTCCACAACACGGTCCTGTAACGGCACTGCAAGTTGAAGAGTGCCTACCTATCGCGTCACGCCGGGGATACGATGAATTGGTTTTTGCAGGCTTCAGTTTCGATGGTGCCGCGCAAGCCATCATCCAAGAAGATCCGAATCCGAGAGTCCGTATCCATATCGCACACATCAACCCAGATGTCGCAATGGGAGACCTACTCAAGGAGACACCCTCTACACAGTTATTCACCGTGTTCGGAATGCCGCGCACGATACTTGAAGAAACAGCTAACGGAGAGTACTACATCAAAATGGAGGGTGTGGATGTCTACAATCCCGTAGATAACACTGTGAGTTCCGCAGGCGCAGACAAAGTCGCGGCATGGTTTGTCGATGCCGACTACGACGGTCGAACCTTCTGTATCACCCAAGCCTTCTTTCCCGACAAAAAAGCGTGGGACAAAATCGCCCGCGCCCTTAAAGGGGGCATCGACGAAGACCAATTTGAGAAATTCAGTGGAACAGAGTCGTTTCCCTTCCCTGTCGGGGAATACGCCTGCGTTGCCGTCAAAGTCATCGACCCACGTGGGAATGAAGTGATGTCGGTGCATAATTTGGGAAAGCAGCGGTATTAAAAATTAAAAATAATGAAAAACAAATTTCTCTATTTCTTTTTTAAATCAAAAAATTGTAGTATCTTCGCGCTGGATATGTTAAACTTAATCTTAGCGTTATCGTGGACAAGGTTCTGGAATTTTCAAAGGTGAGTGGTCCTCAAAATACCTTCTCGCGAAGAATATGAAAAGTGCCAGTAGGACTTAAGTGAGCCAGATCCTATGCCCCGAAGAAATAAACTGTTAGAAAAGGCGATAAATAGTCCGAACAATTTGCGATTTCAGCAATTTGAGACTTTACTTTGTCAATGTGAATGGATTTTTGATCGTCAGAATGGAAGTCATCGTATTTGGTATTCACCGTCCGGCTATACTCTGTCAATCCAGTCTAAAAAGGGGCAGGCAAAAGAATATCAGGTGAAACAATTTCTCAAACAATACATCAAGGAGACCCAAGATGAATAAAGATGTATTCGATGGATTCACTGCGAACGTATTTCTCGATGAAGATGGGGATTATTTGGCACACCTTGTTGAGATGCCAAATGTATCAGCATTTTCAGATACACCAGAGGATGCCTTAAAAGAACTCGCCGTGGCTTGGAAAGGTGTTAAAGAGAGTTATCAGGAACGTCATGAGCCTATTCCAAAAGCACCTTCACGTCGGGAATACGATAATCAGTCCAATGTTCATTTTGATGTTCAACTTTATCAGTCATTGATAAACGAAGCCGCAAAAGCAGAGAAGAGCCTTTATCCATTTATTGCCCAGAGATTGGAGAGAACAACAGAACCTAAAGAGATAATCCCCGATCCGTACAAATTCGTGTGGAAACTCAGTGGTGATATGGCTGAAGAATATATCCGCATTTACAAAGAGGCAACTAGGGATCAAACAGAGGAAAGTTGGGCTCAACTGTTCCGCAAATGGCTTCCCCGTACCTATGAAGTTGTTACGAATGGAAAAATCATCAACCAAGATGGGGAAACAAGTCCAGAGCTTGATGTTTTAGTCCTGAAGGATACATATTCCAAAGAGTTGCAAAACAAGCGTCTGTACTCAGCTACCGATGTCGCCGCTGTATTTGAATGCAAAGCAACACTAAGAGCATCACATATTGCGGAAGCAGTGAAGACCTGTGCCGAGATCAAAAATTTATATCCAGTTCGAGTGGGAACCCCCTACAAGGAATTGCACACGCCTATTGTCTATGGATTGTTGGCTCATTCTCATTCTTGGAAAGGTAATAATTCAACGCCTGAGGTTAATATTGCACGAAATCTATACAAGTATGATAGCCAGCACGTATCACATCCGCGTCAAACTCTTGATCTGCTTTGTGTTGCAGATCTTGCTGCATGGACATCCTTTAAGTCTGCGTTCGCCTCTCGCCAAAATGAGCCAGATAAATTAGTTTTAAGTTCGTATGTTGAGCGTATTCTCTCTCCTGATAATCAATTGGAACATTTTACTCCGATTGTTACTCTCGTTTCAAATCTATCGCAGCGGCTCGCGTGGGAAAATCCTACCTTGCGCAACCTTGCTGACTACTATCGAATCACAAATGTTGCTGGTTCCCCAATAACAAAAAGACAAATTGACGTTTTATGGTCTACTTCAACAATATACAGCGAGGAAGTTTACTCCCGTTTTTTGGCTGATGACTACCTAACAAGAAGTTATGCGATTTGGGATGAATGGGCTGATATCTTCTACTAAATAATGATGTGAATTGAAAAATTTTGTTCGGCAGAGTCAAGAAAATCTAAATGTAACACTGGGTATGCCAAATTAAATTTAATTAAAAATCATCCCCTGGAGTTCCGAAGTGTGGCTTCCTTGCTCTAGGGGATATTATAGTTAATTTAACATAAATCAGGTCAAAAAAATGAAGGCATTTATAGCATGTCTCCTACTGACTACGTTATTAGAGGTTATACTTCCTCTGTCCTTTTCTCAGCAGAATCAAACCACACAAAAATCAAACCCAGAGATTGAAGCACTCAAAAATCGAATCTCGGAACTTGAAAACAAACTTCAGACTGTCGAAAACGTTGAGAAAATGGAACTCACAGCGAAACTCGCTGAGGCACAAGCGAAACTCCGTGATGCCGAGTTTGGTAAACTTGAGAGGGATTTAAGGGATTCTAATCATAAATGGCTAACAGGATGGATATTATTTTTTTTAGCGATTATAGCTGTAGCTGGAAGAGCTTTATGGCTGCAGTTTAAATCCAAGGCAGATCAATTGGTAGAAAATGAGGTTGAAAAGAGCCTCAACGGATTTAAGGAAGGCGTTGCCCAAGTAGACACACTAAAAAATGAACTTAAGGAAGCCGTGGGTCAGGTAAACATACTACAAGATCAGATAAGGATATTAGAAAAAGAACATTCAGCCTCTATGTTAGAAAATCTTATGACTTTCTACCCTAGCTACGCCCCTCCTTATTCTGAACAAATTAAGGCACTCCGAGAAGAAGCTCTTTTAGATGTATTTGGCGATGAAATATATCATCTAAAAGTCAGGTGCAAAGCAGTAGAAGTTTTAGCTGATAGAAAATCCACACAATTGGTTTCTCCCGTAATATCATTCTTAAATTCAGTTGCTGATTCAGACCTTTATACAAAACCCGGTTTTGAGACACAAAGCCTCTTGCGTACTCTTGTAAGTTCTCTTATATACATACACACCCCGGAAACTTATGAAGGGCTTGCGGAATTTCTCAACCGTTTAATAACAAAAAATCCGAAACATAGAGATCTGTTCCTAACGGTGACAGTGTTTTCATTTGCTTGGGTCAGTGTTGAGTTGGATAGGAAGGATTCAGTTTCTGTACTAAAAGAGGCTATACCATTTTTAAATGTTGTCTCATACGGAGACGATGCCTTAAGAAACTTAGCTGGACATTTTGATAAACTCAATGAGCCAGAAGGAATAAAAAAAATATTAACGAATGGTTTAACAGATAGAATGCCAGAAGTAGAAACCAGATGCTTAGAATTATTACAAAATCATGATCCCGATTTTGTAAAAGAATGGCAAGCACAAAAAGCAACTGCTGACCCAGAAAACGAGGAATCTGCATGAACCAAAACCGACCCGACATCCCAATCCAACCCGTTGAACAACCCATCCTGTGCAGTCCCTACGAAAAACCCAATGCACACTGGGTTTACGACACGCTCACGGGCGAAGCTGTCAAACAATCCGGACGGCGCGACGCAGGCTACTGGTACAAAACCCAACGCACCGGCAGCGCACAACTCCAAATGTTTCGGGAGGAAGAGTGGGACGACCTCCCGTTAGTCAACGCCCTCCGCGCAGATGTCGAACGGTGGCGCGAGGCAAATTATCTCAACGCCACATCCGTAACCCGTGAACTCCTACGGCATTGGTCACGTGATGACCTTTTGCGAAGACTCTTTTTTTGCCAACGCGAGGCAGTCGAGACGATCATTTATCTTGCCGAAATCCGTCAAGGCGGGAAGCGAATCAGGGGCAACCCACAATTCACCGATGAAGACCTTGCTAAGTTACTGGATACACCCAACGAACCCGAAATTCCCGACCTCATCCGTTACGGATGCAAGATGGCGACCGGCAGCGGCAAGACCGTGGTGATGGCGATGCTCATCGCATGGGCGTTTTGCAACCGTGGCAAAGTGCCATCCGATGAACGCTTCCCACAGGCAGCACTCGTCGTCTGTCCGAACCTCACCATCAAAAAACGGCTGCAGGTGCTGCGTCCCGAAGATAGCGATAACTACTACGACGAATTTGAACTCATTCCACATAAACTCCGTCCACTGCTCAACAGTGGGAAGGTATTGGTCACCAATTGGCATCAATTCGCACCCGAATCCCCGCATAGCGAAGGCGGTCAAACATACACGGTTGTCAACAAAGGCGACGAAACGCCGGACGCTTTTGCCAAACGTGTCTTAGGTGAACTCTACGACCGCGCCCCGATTATGGTCCTCAACGACGAGGGACATCACGCCTATCGTCCCGCGCCGACTGAGGAAAAACTCTCTACCGAGGAAAAGAAGGAACGTCAAGAAGCCACCGTTTGGGTGAGTGGCTTAGACACATTCAATCAAGCGTGTGGTGTGAGGTTCTGTGTAGATCTTTCCGCCACGCCGTTCTACATTCATGGCAGTGGACACCCGGAAGGCTCACCCTTCCCGTGGCTCGTTAGCGATTTCGGTTTAGTAGATGCAATCGAGAGCGGTATCACGAAGATTCCGCGACTCCCTGTCAGTGATACCACAGGCAGACCCGAACCGAAGTTCTTCCGATTGTGGAAAACGATTACTGACGATCTCTCGGCTGCGGACACGTCTCCGGGCAAAAAGAAAAAACCGAGACCGGATGCTATCTATCGCGAGGCGGAATCCGCACTTATCACACTTGCCAGCCAGTGGAAAGAACGCTTTGGATACATCCAAGAAGCCTCGGACACACAGGAGAAGACACCGCCGGTCCTGATTGTCGTTTGTGCGGATACCGATATTGCCGAGTATTTTTACCAACGGATTTCTGCGGAGCGGGTGGTCGAGGTCGTTGACAATGAAAGCACGACAAAGCGGAAAAGGAAAAAGGAGACCAAGATTGTCTACGAACAGGACGTAATCTTTCCTGAACTGGCAAACGGTGACGGTGTTCCACGAACGCTGCGCATTGACAGCAAAATGCTCGCAGCGGCAGAAAGCGAAGATCCAAATAAAAACCGAAGCCAAGCCGCTGAAGACTTGCGGCAGATTGTCGCCACAATAGGCAAGCGAGGACAGCCAGGTGAACAGATTCGATGTGTTGTCTCTGTCGCAATGCTCAACGAAGGATGGGACGCAAACAACGTCACACATATTCTCGGACTACGCGCCTTTACCAGCCAATTGCTCTGTGAGCAGGTCGTTGGACGCGGATTACGCCGTATGAATTACACACCCGATCCAGAGACAGGACTGCTCACTGAGGAATACGTTGATGTCTACGGCATCCCGTTTTCGGTGATACCCTTTAGAGGCAGAGCCACGGGTACCCGCGCTCCCGATGACAAGCCGAAAAATCATGTTCGCGCCTTACCTGAACGTGAACACCTTGAGATCCGATTTCCGATTGTTGAGGGATACGCCTTCGCACTCCAAAAGAACGAAATTAAGGCAGATATTGAATCCACAGAACCATTGAGCCTCCAACCCGAAATTAACCCCACAGCACTCTATGTCAAACCCGCTGTCGGGTATGAAACCGGCACGCCTTCTGCATCAGGTCCAGGCGCGGTGGAACTACAAGACCGTGAGGTATATTATCAAACCACACACCTCCAAGCCATCAAATTCGGGATTGCGCATCGGATTGTCCACAAACTCGTTGGTGATAGTCAAACCGCACCAGACCCAGCCAGCAATCCGAAACTTCGACTACTCTCGCGGCACCGACTCTTTCCGCAAGTCTTCAGGTTCGTTGACGCCTATGTCAGAACAAAGGTAGATTTCCGTGGATGTGATCCATGTGAGCTTGGACAGGAAAAATACGTTACACGGATTGTGGAACGTCTCATGACAGCGATCCAACCCGATGAGACAAAGGGTGAAATCCCGCTCCTACCTATCCTGAACCGCTACACACCCATCGGTACATCTGCGGATGTTGATTTTCTTACGCCGCGTCCATGTACCGAAACACTACAAAGCCATGTGAATCAGGTGGTATTGGATACCGGCACCTGGGAACGTGCCGCCAAATTTCGGCTTGAGCAATCCGAACTTGTAGAATGTTATGTCCGAAACGATCACCTTGGACTCGGAATCCCCTACGAACACGACGGCATATCCCATCTCTACGAACCCGATTTTATCGTCAGACTCACAAACGGTGTCCACCTTGTTTTAGAAATCAAAGGTTTTGAACCCGATCAAGTTCACGCCAAACACGCTGCTGCCAGACGCTGGATCTCCGCAGTCAATAACTGGGGTAAACTGAAGAAATGGGATTTCCTTGTCTGTAGAGATCCTCAATTGCTGGGACAAGAATTAGATCAACTGGTCGCTTCTGAAGGTTAATATCTACAGTTCCGTTAACGCCGGTGCGGTTAGAAACCACACCATAAGTGTCAATTTAGCGTGTAGATTGGGGTGAAATCCAACTACATACTAAAGTCCTTGAAGAGACAAAGTACACCAAAATCCGCGAAATCTGTCAAATCCGTGTCAATCCGCGATTCAGACGATTAACACCCGCCACCTCCAAACCAAAACGTGTCAATCTAAGGATGTTTTATAGCGTGTAGTCGTAGGGGATGTACAAATGCCGCCCCTCTGGGGCTTGGGTTTTATGTGCGTCTGCGTATCTACACAAATGCCGCCCCTCTGGGGCTAAAGATAGTTGATGAGCCGCCTCTTATCCTGAAAATCCTTGAATCCTGAAAATCCTGATTCAGACAATGGACACTACACATGACTCCCGATGCCCGATCGCTGACCGCCAATTGCAAATAGTTGATCACCGCCTCATTCCTTGCTCACAAATTTTCATAGCAAATTTCATAGCAACTTCATAGGGACTCTATACAAAAACCGGGTTAAACCCAGTCATAGTATAGGTCTACAGCCCCTTCTGAAATCCACTACTTTTTGGGTTTGCTATGAAAACTGTGAAACGCGCCCATTTCCGTTGAGGTTGCCATATACATCTTCGCCTACGATATACAACCGCTTTCCCAACTGCTGACCGCTGATTGCTGACGGCTGATCGCTAAAATACATTTGACATAAACTTCTGAATGTGCTACGGTATTAAGAATTGACCCTTCGTTTAAAAAATAGCCACATGAAATTATAAACAAGGAAACGATATGGCACGTTCAAAACAGTCTGACCTGTCATTAATGGACCTTTATAAACACGTAAAAAAACAGCACGGAGATGCCATACTCCTGTGTCGGGTCGGCGATTTCTATGAAGCCTTCTTTGAAGATGCTGAACTTATTGCCCGCCTGCTTGAGATCGCCTTAACAGCGAGAAGCCATAAAAACCAAACATCCCCGCCGCCACCGATGGCAGGAATCCCGCACCACGCACTCGATTCCTATCTCTACAAACTCGTCAAAGCCGGACATAAAGTCGCTATTTTGGAGCAGACCGAGGACGCAAAACTCGCACGAGACGAGAATCGACTCGTCAAACGCGATGTCGTCCGAATCGTTACACCCGGCACTGTAACCGATCCAAAGGTGCTTGAGCATAAGGTAAACAACTACATCATCTCGATTTATCCCAACAAAGGCATTTACGGGGTCGCTGTCGCGGATCTCTCCACAGGTGAATTTCTGGTAACCGAACTCACAGATCCTTCACGTCTCTGGGCGGAAATCCACCGTTTTTCCCCGAAAGAGTGCCTCTTTGCCGACACTTTCGAGAATGAGGAGATGTTTGAGCGTCTCAAGACCGAACTCAAAATGACACTTAATTTCCTACCCGATTGGCGATTTGAAGTGGATACGGCTCGGACGGAACTCCTCGAACATTTCCAAACAATTTCGCTCGACGGGTTCGGATGCGAACACCTGCCCACTGCCATCTCTGCCGCTGGCGCACTCGTCTATTACCTGAATGAAACGCAGAAACAGGAAGTCGAACACATTGTCTCCCTTCAGACCTACACGCTCTCGGATTTCATGGTACTGGATGCCGATACACAGCGTAATCTTGAGCTGACAGCCTCCATTCGCGACGGTTCCACGAAAGGCACACTCCTCGAAGTCCTTGATGAGACGGTGACAGCGATGGGGGGCAGAAGGATACGTCAGGGCCTCTTGCAACCCTTGCTTGATGAGAAAGAGATTGAGGCGCGCCTCGGTGCAGTCGATGAACTCAAAACCCAGATTAACTTGCAGGAGGAATTAAGAGACGCACTCGGACAGATGTACGATATCGAGCGACTCATTTCTCGTATCAGTCTCGGTTCTGTGAATGGACGCGACCTACATGCGCTCAAGGATTCCCTTCATCTGATTCCCGATGTTAAAGCGCAACTCCAAAACTGCGGTAGCGCGCTGTTAGTTTCCCTCAATGATACTTTGGATCCGCTTCCAGACTTAATCGCGTTGATTGAACACGGCATCCATCCCAACCCACCCGCGACAATCCGTGAAGGCGACATCATAAATGACGGTTATAGTGAGGAACTCGATGAACTTCGGCAGATTGTAGGACAGGGCAAAGACTGGATAGCCGCTATGCAGGAAGAGGAACGCAAACGTAGCGGTATCCAATCCTTGAAGATCGGATTTAACCAGGTCTTCGGCTACTACATCGACGTGACGAAGCCGAATCTGGACATGGTGCCTGAGCATTATATCCGTAAACAGACGCTTCGGAACTCCGAACGGTTCATCACACCGGAACTCAAAGAGCAGGAAGCGAAGGTCCTCAACGCCGAAGATCGAATACAGACTTTGGAATATGAACTCTTCTGTCAGATTCGTGAAGATGTGTCGAAATATACGGAAGTTATACAGAAAATCGCCGCGGCACTCGCGATGATCGATGTCCTTGCCAACTTCGCGTATATCGCATCGAAATACAACTATGTAAAACCTACCGTCGCGGCGGTGGATGAGATCGTTATCCGAGATGGCAGGCACCCGGTTGTCGAGCAGCTATTCACGCAAGAAGGGTTTGTTCCCAACGATACGCTCCTCAACTGCGACGATGAACAATTACATATCATCACAGGACCGAACATGAGCGGCAAAAGCACGTATCTGCGTCAGACAGCACTCATCGTTTTGATGGCACAGATTGGGTGTTTCGTGCCTGCCTCCGCTGCGAAGATCGGCTTGGTAGACCGGATTTTCACACGGGTCGGTGCATCGGACAATCTCGTCATGGGACAAAGCACTTTCCTCGTTGAGATGAACGAGACGGCGAATATTCTCAACAATGCCACACGCAATAGCCTCGTTATCTTTGACGAAGTCGGACGCGGCACCAGCACGTTTGATGGACTCAGCATCGCTTGGGCGGTTTCGGAGTACCTCTTAGATGAGAAACGCATGGGCGCGAAAACGCTCTTCGCAACCCACTATCACGAGTTGGTGGAACTCGCCAGCAAGTATAAGCGCGCCAAGAACTACAATGTCGCCGTTCATGAAGATGGACAGAAGGTAACCTTTCTCCGAAAAGTTGTCCCCGGTGGCGCAGACCAAAGCTACGGTATTCATGTCGCACGGCTCGCAGGGCTACCGCAAGTTGTGATCACACGCGCACAGCAGATACTTGAGGTGCTCGAACAGCACAATCTCAGTGTTGAAACGGATGGGGCGACGGGTCAGTCCCCGAAAACACATCCGACGATGCCGAAACCGCGTCGCCGGGTCTCCCGAAAAACACTGCAGAGCGATTCCCTACAGTTGGCACTCTTTACCCCGAAGACGCATCCGCTCGTCGAAGAAATCCGACGGCTGGAACTTACGCAGGTAACCCCTTTGGATGCAGTGAATATTCTCTATGATTTGAAGGCGAAGGCGGAGGAATCTGAGGGTTAGGCGGCGGCGATGCAATCCCCTTCTAACGCACCGAGCGTAACGCGCTGAATCTGATTGATTGCGCTCTCTGGGACGTCCACGAGGACACGGAGATAATTGTCAGTAAAGCCTGCGAGGTGGTTGTTTTCCCCTTCTCTGCTCGCTTCGATGAGCACCTCTTTCTGCTTTCCAAGCATCCGTTGTCGAAATGCCGTGTTCAGGCGTTCACCAAGCGCAATCATCGTTTGACTGCGTGCCGCAGAGACGTGTGGAGATACCTGATCCGGATAGGTCGCCGCGGGCGTGCCTTTCCGAGGGGAATAGCGGAACACGTGCAATTGACTGAATCCGATGTCCTCGACGAATTGGCAAGACTCTTCAAAATGGACATCCGTTTCGCCGGGAAACCCAACCATAATGTCGGTGGTAATTCCGACATCATCGCCAAAGACGCGTCGTAAATTCTCAACGAGATGTGCGAATTCTGCCGTGGTGTAACGCCGACGCATCTGTCGCAATACCTCATCTGAACCGGCTTGAAGTGGAAGGTGGAAGTGCGGCATGCATTTCGGAAGTGCCGCCATCCGCTCACCGAGGGTATCTGGAAAATACATCGGTTCGATCGAGCTAAAGCGGATACGTTCAATGCCTTCGATGTCGTGGATATGCTCTAAAATGTTGGCGATGTCTTTTTCCCGACCAGTGTCCACGCCGTAAGCACCGAGATGCACGCCGGTGATGACAATCTCTTTGATACCGCTGTCAGCGATGCGATGGGCTTCGTCAGCAATGTCAGCGAGTGGACGGCTTGTCATCCTACCGCGCACATACGGGATGATGCAGTAGGTACAAAACGCACTGCATCCGTCTTGCACTTTGATAAGCGCACGTGTGCGTTTGCCAGCCTCACTGACACCTTTACTGAAGCGCGCGTGTTCGCGAACCGCATCGTGTTGAACGGGTTCTATGGCAAGGAGCGGATTAGAGGTGTGAGATGCCTCTGCTTGCGAGGTTTCTAACCTCGCCTCTGATGATGTGTCGGTGTGTAGCACGTCAAGGTATTGCTGAAAATCCGCCTTTTCTCGGTTGCCGAAAACGAACGTCACGCCGGGTATCTCTTCAATCGCCTCGCGGTCGCTTTCCGCATAGCAACCTGTGACGAGCACTTTCGCATTCGGATGCTGTCGGATCGCTCTCCGGATGACTTGCCGTGCTTTCTGGTCGGCGGTGTTTGTTACGGTGCATGTGTTGATGAGATAGAGGTCGGTCTGCTGTTGAGATGTTTCATCATCAGCAATCGTATATCCATTGCGTCGAAGCGTCTCGCGCATGGATTGCGTATCGTATTGGTTGACCTTACAGCCCATCGTAATTAGTTTTGCGGTTTTCATGAGTCTTTTTTATACACTTTGTTGGAGAAGTTCCAACGTCGTTCCGTACACACTCGCTGACGAGGTTTCTAACCGCGCCGTTTTGTGAGGCATCCGTTTTCCAAGTAAGTATAGTGAAATTTGAAAATATGTTTACAGTTCGTCACAGCACAAAAGCACCACCGTCGCTGGCGAGGATTGTATCCTCGCCCTTGTGTGGGTGTATAAGTAATTGCGGGTTTTACTATATTATACCGAATTTTTGCCCGAATTGCAAATAGGATAGCCATCCAAAAAGGTAGGTGCGGTTTTATGAAATCTGGTAATGTGGCAAAGAGAGTCATGGATCAAGACGCGTCTATAATCCTGTCCATCCTTGAATCCTGTAAATCCTGATTCAGACAATGAAACAGGACAGAAAATGGGCGGGCACCGAGACCCGCCTCGGAGTGGTATTTATGAGAGTTCGACCGCTTTACCCGTCCGTGCGCATTCATAGATAGCCATGTTGAGTGCAACAGAACGTCTACCTTCATAGCCGTCAACTGCCGGTGAACCACCATCGTTGATGACCTGAAGAGCATCCTCAATCACATTGTTCGGATACGACGGAAGTTCGATGTTTGGTTCATCATCGACGAACTCCCACATCTCCGGTCCGAGACCGACGATGCCTTTTTCGCCGTGAACGTGGATCATTGAGACACTGCTGCCGGGGAAAGTTGTCGTCGTCAGGACGTGTCCGAGTGCTCCGTTTTCAAATTCGAGAATTGCTGAGGTCATGTCCTCGGTTTCACAATTTTCGTGATCGTAGACGTCGAAGTGCGCACCGATAACCCGTTTGACGGGACCCATGAACCAGAGCATCAGGTCGATATAATGCACGCCTTGGTTCATGATAGAGCCGCCACCGTCGAGTTTCCATGTGCCGTGCCAACCGACGTAGTAGCTGTCCGGACGTTTCCACTTCATGCGGAGTTCGCAGAGCAGGGGTCTACCGAGACCACCTGTTGCAAGGACGTGCTGGATTTGACGGTTATGTGTGCCGTATCGTTCACCAAAATCGACAAGTAACTTGACATCGTTATCTTCACAAGTTTTGATGAGGGAGTTGCAATTTTCGACGCTGACGTCCATCGGTTTTGTAGTGATGACGTGTTTCCCGCGGCGTGCTGCTTCTTCTCCAAATTTTCCGTGGAGACCGCTCGGAGTCATAATCATTGCCACGTCAATATCGTCGCGATCGAACATCTCAAGCGCGTCGTCGTGGCTTTCGCAGTCGAAGCGTTCTTCAGCCGATTTACGCCGCTCTTCGACGAGATCCGCCACCGCGACAAGTTCTGCACCGTCTGTGTCGTGGATTACACCGGAGCGATTCATGCCCATACCTAAACCGACAACACCAAAACGTAGAGTATTAGCCATTAGAAAATCTCCTTTTTTATAAGTCGTCAGGGGAATAGCCCTCAGCCTTCAGCAGTCGGTTTCCATCAGCAAGCGGGTGTAACTTCACCAGAAAACCTCTTAACTGAAGGTTTCCGATGGCTGATGGTTTCCGATAGCCAATATGCTGACTGCTATTATACCATATACATAATCTATGCGTTACAAAAAATTGACGATACCCACAATCGGTTTTACCGTTCTTTTCTTTATCTTACATGCCGTGTTGAAATCCGTATTCGCACAACCCGTTTCTTCGCAGAACCAAGGTGTGCGTTTCACCGATGTAACAGCGGAACTCGGCATCGAATTTCGGCATGTAAACGGTGAGAGCGGTAAGAAGTATTTTATTGAACCGATCGGTAGTGGTGTCGCGCTCTTCGATTTTGACAATGACGCGGATTTAGATATCTACTTCGTCAACGGTAGCGATTTGCCGGGAATATCCTCTTCTATTTCGCCGACAAACCGTCTTTATCGCAATGACGATGGCGCGTTCACCGATATAACGGACACGGCTTCTGTCGGTGATACAGGTTATGGGTTAGGGTGCTGCGTCGGTGATTACAACAACGATGGTTTTACGGATCTCTATGTGACGAACTACGGTCCAAACGTGCTGTATCGCAACAATGGAGACGGCACGTTTTCGGATGTCGCTGCCACTGCTGGTATTGGTGGCAATCATTTCAGTAGTGGCTGTGCTTTTGTCGACGTTGATGCCGACGGCTATCTGGATCTCTATGTCGTCAACTATGTTCAATTCGACCCAGAGACGAACCCAGAATGCACCCGACAAGGTATTCCAACGTATTGCACACCCGAAGCACTCCCCGGCGTTGCCGATGTATTCTACCGGAATAACGGTGATGGCACCTTCACGGATGTTTCGGAGAAAGTGGGAGTCGGCACAGCAAAGGGAAAAGGATTGGGGGTTGTCTCTGGTGATGTGGATAACGATGGGGATGTCGATGTTTTCGTTGCGAACGATACCACCCCGAATTTTCTTTATCGCAACGAGCGGAACGGTGTTGAAATGACAGAGGACGCGCTTTTCGCAGGCGTTGCGCTCAGCGAGGAAGGGCGTGCCTATAGCGGGATGGGCGCGAATCTCGGTGATTTTGATAACGATGGCTATCTCGATATCGTGATTACGAATTTTCAGGATCAGACAAATAGTCTCTACCACAATGCACAGAGTGGATTCTTTACCGAGATGAGTTTTGCCACAGGGATTGGTGAGCGGAGTCTTCCGTATTTGGCGTGGGGTGTCGATTTCATTGACTTTAACAATGATGGCTGGTTAGATCTGTTTGTTGCCAACGGTCATCTGGATGACAATATCGCGGAGATTGATCCGATTGGCAGGTACGCACAACCGAATCAGCTTTTTCTCAATGATCGAGGTATCAGGTTTTCAGAAAATCCTGACGCGGCGATAGCACAGCAGAAAGTGAGTCGAGGTGCCGCCTTCGGTGATATGGATAACGATGGCGATATTGACATTGTTGTCTCAAACCTCAAAGACACACCGACCATTTTACGGAACGACGGTGACAACACGTCGCAGTGGTTGGCTGTCAAACTCATCGGCACGCATTGCAATCGAGATGCGATTGGGGCACGTGTGACCGTTATTTCCGAGGATTTGACACAGATGCGTGAAGTCAAAAGCGGTTCGGGGTACCTCAGTCAAAACGAACTCCGTTTACATTTCGGATTGGGTACCGCTACATCGGTTGATATGCTAACGGTACGGTGGCTCTGTGGCAAAGTCCAAACCTTACAGAACATCAAGACGAATCAGGTGCTCGTTATCTCCGAGAATTAACCTAATACCATTTCTAAAAGTTTATATCGCATTAACCGCAACATTCATTCGGACCCCGGTGGGGTTTTTGATAGGGTGTTTCTTCACGGTTTCCTAACCAGGGTTCCCACCCGTTACTGGGAAGGGACACCGGGTATAACCAAAAACAGTGGGATCTTTTAAGAGGAATCATCAATCAGAATTGGTATAAATTGATACCTATTCCCAAGGTTTCTAACCTCGCCTACTGCCAAATCCTCTCCAGTTCCGCTGGCGAGGTTTCTAACCTCGCCTGTGTGGAGGGTCCAATTAATTCTAAACGTTACTATAAATAAATTTTTCGGTAATACGATCAAAAGAAAAGGAGTGTAGGGGCAGGTCTTGTGCCTACCCACATATTACTATATAATCTTACTTTTATTCTGATATACTATTCAAACCAGTTTGGGGGGCAGGCAAAATGGACCGCAGAGTCCGCCTGTCACCCTCCCACCTTCGCACTTACTGTTACCCATAAGTATAGGAGGTAAGGTCGGTTGAGTTTTTCTTGTATGGGGTGGTCTCCTGTGTTATGTTTAAAAGGTCTTCTCAGTTAGGTCGTCGAAAGTATCTATTTCTTACAGAGGAGCTAAGCATGTCTTCACATCGACAAGCATCCACCCCGTCTTGGTGTCGTCAGGAGTTTGCGAGTCTTGATTTGGGAGATACCCGTCTCAATGACAGACTCGTCGGTATTGCGGATGCGCTCGCTGCGGCACCGATGTCGCCGATCAGCACGGCTTGTGGTGATTGGTCGGCGGTCAAAGCCGCGTATCGTTTCTTTGACAATGAGAAGGTTTCGGCAGAAAAAGTTCTCGATCCGCACTTTCAGCAGACGATTGAACGCATGCGGGGTCATGAGCGTGTCTTTGCGATCCAAGATACCACCTATCTTGATTATACGGATCATCCCGCAACGCAGGGATTAGGTCCGATCGGTAAAAGGTCTCAGAACTACCGAGGGATGCTGAAACACACGACCTTCGTCGTCAGTGCTTCGGGACTGCCCCTTGGGTGTCTGACGGATCAGGTGTGGGTTCGGGATGCGTCTGATAAGGGCGATTATAAAACCAAACCACTCGAAGCCAAAGAAAGCTACAAATGGATTGAGGCACTTTCACAGACACAGACCCGCACCCCAGAAGGCGTTGAAGCGATCACTATCTGTGACCGTGAGGCCGATATTTATGAGTTTTTCGTTGAAGCAAAAGAACATCCTTTTGTGATACGTTCGGCACAACCGCGTCGGAGTGAAGATACCTACGGGACTCTGAAGGATTTGGTGAGTCGTGCGCCCCTTGCCGGTGAGTTGACGCTTGATGTCCCCGCGCGCCCGCAACGGTTTCCTGCGCGTCAGGCACATCTACAAGTGCGTTTCGCCCAGACGACGCTCTGTCTGCCGCATCGGTGTCAGCAACGCCCCGAGACGAAAAACTTACCGCCTGTATCGGTCTTTCTCGTGTCGGTCATAGAACCCAACCCGCCTGATGACATCACGCCTCTCAACTGGCTACTGCTGACGAACGTAGAAGTTTCAAACTTCTCCGAGGCACTCCAGCGCATTGAGTGGTATACCCAGCGCTGGCACATTGAGGTCTATTTCAAAGTCCTGAAATCCGGGACCAAGGTGGAGCACGCTCGATTCCAAACCAAAGACCGCCTTTTGCGCTATATCGCTTTACTGAGCGTCATTGCATGGCGGCTCTACTGGATGACGCTCCTCAACCGGCACCTCCCCGAGGCAGATTGCACGCAAGTCGTGACGGAAAATGAGTGGAAAGCACTTTACGCCCTAACCCACAAGACCCGCACTTTCCCCAAGAAAATACCCACCGTTGCCCAAGTCGTCCTTTGGATCGCCAAACTCGGCGGGTTCTTGGGACGTCCGTCTGATGGCCCCCCCGGCGTGACCGTCTTATGGCGAGGGTGGCAACGGTTGACGGATATTTCCAACACCTTCGCACTGTTTGACGAACTTGGAGAGAAGCATGCCTCTTAGAACCACCACCGACATACACCACACAAAAAACTTGTGGGTAACAGTAAGCACCTTCGCAGGGGGATAAATCGACTGGGGATCGGTAAATTCAAATGGATATGTTGGAAGAACTTAAAGCGCGTGACGAACGCATTGAAAAATTGGAACGCGCGCTGTTGTTGGTGCTGAGTTTAAACGTTGGGAATCATCTCGACAAATCTTCTCAGAATTGTTTTAGCCATGTCTCATCTTTCGCAGTCGAGCAAATGGAGACCCTTATTGCAGAGTCTGGCAGCACTGAAAAAGTTATCAAAGAGTTGCTTGATGCCACTGAAAAACGTTATCGTGTTGAACTCGACGCGTTGGATCGGTAACGAGGTGTTTTACGATAAATCGTTCTACCTATGGGATTGCGTAATCGTCTGGATTGTCCTTTCGCCAGTTCGGAAGGTAGCCTTCTTTGTGTCCAAATCCGTAAGAGGGTCCGATTTGGTTCACACTCGACCAGGGCCATGCTTGCCCGCCGATGAGACGGAATTCCTCACCTTTGCCGCAGAGCCAGTAGAACATGTGCGCCACGTATCTCGCCACGCCGTGTCCGCCGTATTCGGCGGTTTGGATGTCAAATTCTGGCTCTCCTTTCCAATCCCGTGTCGGTGGGACCGTTCGCCAATAACTGTATTTCAGCATGTGGCGCAATCCTTCCGCTGTAGACTCACCACGCCGATGAAGAATACTTTGTGAATGGATAACGAACGAACCCGCCGGGCCCTCGCTTGACACCCCTTTCTCGGCTATATCTCGACTTGTGGAGCGGATATGTGAACCGGGCATAAGGTCCGTCGGACCCAATTCCGGCGGTGTATCTTGTGGGAAATAGAAGACCTCCACGAAATTGGTTTCAGGTCCAAAAACGTGATCGGCATCGTGGTGCCACCCTTGCGAAGGCATCGGACACTCAACACGATGGTTGCTGACTAACACAGGTAACCCAACGTCCTTACCGAGCAATGAACGTAATGCGCCTGCAAGTGCTGGATTGAGAAGGACATGCTCAATATACCAATCCTCAAGCAGAATCGAGCTGGGTTCGTGCGTATCCCGCATTCGTTCTAAATCAGCGTGTGTCATCCCATCAGGCATAAAACACGGATTGATTGGCAAATCACCGTTGAGATAATCACACGTCCGCTGGTTAATCTCGTCAGGGACGACGCCTTGGAGTTGTAGGTAGCCATCCCGACAATACTGCAGCACCTGTGTATCGGTGAGCGTCGGTTCACAATCAAAGGTGCGATTGATGTTATCATATTTCATCTTTGATTCCCTCACACTTCTCATTTTTCCATTCTAAAAACACCGATTCTGAAGCCGTATCGCTTGTAAAAGGCGACGGCATCCTCGTTATGAGCGAGTACGTCCAATCTGACTTTCTTATCCATCCATACGTTCGCGTATAACCAATCGAGTAACTGCGTAGCGATACCCTTTCGGCGGTGTGCTCTGTCCACATACAATTGCCGCATATAGTAGTGTCCACCGTCATCTCTGTATAAGCAGTAGGCGACAATACTACCGTTCTGCTTCGCCACATAGCAGATGTAATCGGTTGTCAACCATTCTTTCATCCGCTCGGTGAGTTGGGCAATGTTCATCGGGTTCGGATGCTGTTCGTCCTCAATGAGATGCTTGTTCAGTTCAGCGAGTATGTCGACATCAGTGAGTTCGGCTTTGACGATTTTCATTGAGATCGACCTAATTACGTCAACGTCACGGTATCCTGTTTCACGAGGTCCTTTAGTTCCCACTCTGAGCCGTAAGCCGCCAACGCTTTCGTCTCAGGAGAGAGTCTCTCCATCACTTCCGGTGGGAAGGATTCGCGGACACCGCGCTCGTCTTGGAAGAACTGCGTCTTATACCGCAGAATGAGGAATCGCCGATCCCGATCCGTCGGTTTCCACACCAGCACACCGTGCGTCAACATCTCGGTGATAATCACGACGTCTCCTGCTTTCGGTGTCACATTGACAAGAGCCGGATGGAGCGGAGCATCTGGATTGTCAGGTTCTGGGAAAAACAGTTTCTCTGGACGCTTAAACTCTCTCTTATGGGAACCCGGCAAAACGATCAAACCCCCATCACCCGGATAAACGTCCGTGAAATAGAAGAAAGCAACGACATCATTTGTGAAGATCTGACCGTTTTTGACCCCATACCGCCGGGTCCAACGAAAACCTTCGCCAGCGCAATGCAGGGGTGTCATCTCCTGCCGCTCGTGCGTATTCACAACAAGCGATCCGCGATTGAAACGCGGTTTGTTCCAAGTCAATTCTTTGATGATGGGCCACGTAACAGGATGTAGCGTTAACGCCTCAAGCGATTTGTCTGCCGAAAATCCGTTTGAAAAACCTTCACCACCGCTGCTAATTCCGGATGGCAATTCATCTGGTGCCGCTTGCACAAGCCGTTCGATCGCCGCCTGTGTGTTGCCAAGTTCTTCAAGGGTCAGGACGTTCTCTAAATGTAGGTAACCGCGTAGGTCAAAAAGATATTTCTGTTTCGGTGTCATATCCTTTCCTCAAGTGGGATAAGGTATCGTTTCCTTGCGAGATATGGTATAAAGAATTGCTTTAAATTTCAAGATAATTTACAATGTTGGCAGAACCGTATCTGACTTCCGTAATTGTGCTGAGGGCAAAGGGGTGAGACCCACCTTGGATTCAGATTGCGGTGTTCTCCATGGAGCCTTCATTGACTCGGATGGAGAGTCTTAGCCACTCCGAAACAATTTTCCGTGATGTATCAGAATGTTCACTCAATTTTGATAGTAGGTATATCTGCATTAAAAAGGAGGAGACTATGTTTAACGGGACAATTCAGCCTATCTATAAACCTTTAACATTTGTTGTAATATTCGTATTCGGCTTGTTGATGCTATCTAATATCGGAAATGCCGCACCCGAACCCGAAGTTTGGTTTTCCTTCACAGGTAATAAAGCAGCTGTCGCTGAAGATGCCAGCGGCAATGGGAATGACGGCAGGATTGTGGGCAATGCAAAGCGGGTCAAAAGTAAAGAAGGTCCTTACGGGATGGGCATCGAACTCAGTAAAGCTTTGGACCAGTTCATTGAATTCGATTACGAGATGACCGATCCCGGTACCGTTTTATTCTGGTTTAAGCCTCACTGGAATGGTGGGGACGCAGGCACCTTTAGGATATTTGATGCCAACAATGCGGTCGTCTTCTTCTCTATTGGAAAAGGTGCCGTCATCGGAGAACGCGAAAATGAGTTCCATTTCGCGGTAGAAGACGCACCCGATACAGACTATTATCTCGCCGCTCAGGCTGCTGACGTTGTTAAAAAAGATACGTGGATGCACGTAGCCGCGACTTGGGATTTCGGAGGCAGTGCTTTCTTCTACATTGATGGCGAGGAAATCGCTACAGCGAAAGGGTTCGCAGGATTTCCCGCATTTCACGAGTCCCCAAGAATCGGCGGAAATAACAAGTTTAAATACAGAGCCACCACGGCAGGTGCTCACGGTGTGATTGACGAATTCGCTATCTACAGTGAAGTCTTGTCGCAGAAGGACATCCAGAAAGACATGGAGTTCCTCGTTTCCGATGTGAAGCCCGAAGGCAAAATCGCTGTTACCTGGGGACGGCTAAAGGACGATAGATAGCCATTATTGAACATTACGTCGTAAAAACACGATGTTGACGAATGAGACCGTTTGTAGTAGTGCGATTCATCGCACGTTCTTAAGATATGCTAACGGGCAATAAATTGTCCTACTACAAACGCTTGATTTCTAACGCTACTCATAATCCCCCAATTCATCCCGTAACCGTTTCAATTCCGCTTTCAATTCCACAACAACCCCCGCATACGTCGGATCTGCGTAAACGTTGTGCATTTCATGCGGGTCTTTCTCCAAATCGAACAATTCCCATTCTGGCGGTGTCGAGCGGGCAATCGCCCCGCCTGACCCCAACGCCTCACCGTAATAGTAGATGAGTTTATACCGTTCCGTCCGTACACCGTAGTGTGCTGGAATATTGAAGTGCGCAAGGTGCATCCAATACCGGTAATACATGGACGTGCGCCAATCCGATGGCGTTTCACCTTCCAACGACGTTCGGAGACTACATCCTTGCATATCGTCGGGAATTCCTATGCCTGCGTAATCGAGGAGTGTCGGTGCGAAGTCAACGTTCAGTGTAATTTGCTCGCCCACACCTGTCGCTTGGATCTCACGTGGGTATCGGACGAGCAACGGGATTCGCATCGATTCCTCATACATGAATCTTTTGTCATACCAACCGTGGTCGCCTAAAAAGAATCCGTGATCTGCAGAATAGATGACGATTGTGTCTTCCGCAAGATCTTCTGCATCAAGGTAATCGAGCAATCGTCCGACATTCTCGTCGATGGCGTGGGCACAGCGCAGATAGTTCTGCATGTAGCACTGATAGTTCCATCGTTTCAAAGCATCGCCTTCCAAATTTTCAGGGATCGGCTCCGGCAGATGATTTTTCTGGTGCATGATACCCACTTGGGCTGTGTTCATCGCAGCCGCCGCTGCCCGATTTTCGTAGACATCGTTGAAGGTCGGGGGTTCAGGGATTTCCTCAGTATAGAGATGCCGATGCTTCGGATTCGGAAAAAACGGATCATGGGTCGCTTTGTAGGTCGTCATCAGAAAGAACGGCTGATTTGTCTCTCTGTTGTGTAGCCAATTCAGCGAGTTGTCCGTCACGATGTCCGCGGAGTACCCATCAAATTTTTTCCGTTCCCCCATCTCGATCATTTCAGGATCAATGTGTGAACCTTGGACGGAGAACACGTTCCAGTAATCGAATCCGTACGGATCGCTGACACCGCCGTGCCCGAGATGCCACTTCCCGACAATCGCCGTCTGATACCCATCTTCATGCAGCATTTGTGCGACCGTCCGTTCCCGTGTGTGATCAATTGTATCCGCGAGGGTTTTGATGCCCGTCTTATGGCTGTATTTCCCTGTGAGGATGGAACCCCGTGCTGGCGTGCAGATTGCGTTCGTGCAGAAACAGTTGTTGAATCGCATCCCACCATCGCCGATTCGGTCGATATTTGGGGTACTGTTCATCTCGCTCCCATAGCAACTAATCGCTGGTGCCGCATGGTCATCAGATACGATGAGGAGTATATTCGGTCTATCTGTAGTCGGCATGGCTCATTCCCAAGGTTTCAGGATAATCTTCGAGCTTTCCTGAGATGCAGAAGTTTCAAATGCCTGTTGGATCTCACGCATCGGGTAGATATTGCTAATGAGCAAGTCGAGGAGTGATGAGCCTTCGATGACCTTCATCAATCCAGGGAATTGGTTGAGGTTATAGTGCCATGCCCCCGCGAGACGCAACCCTTTACCGATGAGATCAGGGCTGACGTGGAGAACGGTATCGTTTCTGCCACTCTGTCCGACGAACGCAATCGTGCCACGCCGACGCGTCGCATCAATACAAAGTCGGTGCGCTTGGACGTTTCCTGAACAGTCGAGTGCAAAGTCCACACCGCGCCCATCTGTGGTGAGGTCGCGAATCTGGTCTACGGCATCTTCATCAGTCGGGTTGATGACCGCCTCGACACCCATCTGTCTTGCCCGTTCAGCGCGCCAGGGGATTAGTTCCGCTGCGATGACTTTGGCACCGCGAAACCGAGCGTTGGTAATTGCCCCGAAACCAACAGGACCGATACCGGTGATCAGCACAGTATGTGTCGCGTTAACGCCCATTTCGTCAAAGGCTCGATACGACGGACCCAAGGCGCAGCACGCAAGGGACGCGTGTTCATAAGAGACGGTGTCTGGAATCTTTGGGAGTAACCAAGAGGGCTTGAGAATATACTGTGCCATTGTCGCACTCCCGTAAGGAGAGCCGACGAATTCCTCAAAATTGTAGTTGTTTTCGCAGTGGATGTAGTCACCGTCGGTGCAAAGCGCACATTTCCCGCAGGGATATTGTGGCATGACAACCACGCGGTCGCCGATCTCCACTTTTCCGGGCTGGGCGATGTCGACAACCTCGCCCGCGGCTTCATGTCCAAGTCGATCGGTCTGACTGCCGTGCTCAAAGGCGTGGTATTCGGTACACATCGGCGAAGCGTGGACTTTTACAACGACCCAATCCTCTTTCGGAGTCGGATCTGGTACTTCGACGAGTCCTGCTTGATGTTCACCTAAGACTGCTGCTACTTTCATAGTTCTCCTTATTTTTTATCAAAGGTATAGGAATATTTCAGTTAAACCTTCGCGCATTTTAGCATAAATTACGCTATAAAGCAAATTGTGGGTCATGATAATTAGAGGTATTCCCGATTCCTGTAGGAGGGATTTCCAAATCCCGCCCCAAATCATATTTTGCAACTTCTCCTGACCATGCCGCCGCCCCCAACGTATCCTGAAAATCCTTGAATCCTGTGAATCATAAGGTAGTCGTAGAGGGTCGCCCCTCTACAACCCCTTCCAAACCATGCGTGCGACTTTCACCACACATGGAGACCTTCCAGTCGAGTGTGGCGATAAACGCTTTAGGTGATGATAACCACTTTTACTTTATTTCTTGTCCATAAGTCTAAGACTTCTATAGACACATGCTTTCGCAAGATTTCACGTCTATAGATAAAATGTTTTTAGAAATGTTTCAAAGCACTCAACCTGATTATGCTTCTCTCTTACGAGAGTTCCTAATCTCTTCAACCTTATAGACTCTATGAGTCTACTTAGGTTCTCTTTGACTTCCCAATAATAGACTTCGTTGACGGATTTAGGAGTGTTCTGTACCCCGATTCATTGAGCATCTCAACGCTGTATTCATATCATACGCAATAGATTGCCAAATCAGAGGACAACCTTATGAATACCATAGTTTTTCAAGGCGTTTCTATGTCTTGTCTAACGAGGCTTGCAAGCATTCAACTTTCGCTTCTCCGTGTCCGTCATTTATCGGACGTGCCAGTTTTGGCGCTCTTGTGAGGTCGCCTTTGCCTCAGGCATTCGCCATTTCCCCTTGCTTTCCACACGGCTGTTTCCAGCAGTGCGGTT
Organism: Candidatus Poribacteria bacterium; assembly: GCA_965232545.1. GTDB lineage: Bacteria > Poribacteria > WGA-4E > WGA-4E > WGA-3G > WGA-3G. The sequence continues at coordinate 1,740,856 of OZ246979.1, read as the reverse complement.
AGGGTAAGATATGCGGAGTGCGTCCTCCGAGTCGGAATCTAACCGACATTCTATTATTATTTGTCAAAGCGCACCTGATTCAGACAATTCGTTATCAACGACTGACAACTATCCGAAACTTTGCTTGACAAAATTAGCGAAAACCTGTTTAATAATAGAGGCAGATACAAACAATCACAGCAAGTATTGACTTGCAAGCCATACCAGAAATGCCGTGTTTTCGGCATGTTGGGATTTAATCTATTTATAAAAGGACAAATCAAATGAGAATAGAACAACGACTCGAAGAATTAGGTGTGGAATTGCCAGAACCCGCGGTTCCCGTAGCGAATTACGTCACGACGGTGCAAGCCGGCAATCTCGTTTTTACCTCCGGACACGGACCCGGAACAGGCGAAGGTCCAATCTATAAGAGCCAACTCGGGACCGATGCGACAATCGACGAAGGCTATGCTTCGGCGCGCCAAGTGGCAATTGGCTTATTGAGTACCCTCAAACACGCGCTCGGTGATCTTGACAAAATCAAACGTGTCGTCAAAGTTCTTGGGTTCGTCAATTCGGCACCCGACTTCATTGACCAGCCCGCGGTTGTCAATGGCGCATCGGACTTTTTGGTCGAGGTGTTCGGCGATAAAGGTAGACATGCACGCTCCGCAGTCGGCATGGTCCAATTACCCGGTGGGATTCCGGTTGAAATTGAGATGGTCGTGGAAATTGAGGATTAATCTCTTGCGGAAACTTAAAATCCGTATGATGAATCACGGAAGTGCCGCCCGAAACGAAGTAGAGGGCGACTCGGGAGAAGAACCCTCCAAGCATGAAACCACGCTTATGACTCCGCAAGGAAAGTTAAAAAATGGCAGTTCAAATTGTTAAACCTCGGATCCGAGGGTTTATATGTACCAACGCCCATCCCGCTGGGTGTCATGCAAATGTCCTTAATCAGATAGATGAGATTCAGCAGGGCATTCCCTACAAAGAGACAGATATGAATGCCCTTGTCATCGGGGCATCAACGGGCTATGGACTCGCTTCTCGGATTGCTTTAACATGGGCTTACGGTGCGAAAACGCTTGGGCTTCTTTATGAACGACCCGCTGATAGCAGGCGCACCGCAACAGCAGGTTACTATAACACTGCTGCTCTCCATCGACAGGCGACTGCGGACGGGTTCTTCGCCGACAGTCTCAACGGAGATGCGTTTTCAGATGAGATGAAGGCAGATGCGATTGCCCGACTCAAAGCCGATTTCGGGAAAATAGATATCCTTGTCTACAGTATCGCCGCACCACGACGCATACATCCGACCACCGGTGCCTCACATCAATCCCAACTCAAACCCATTGGCGAGTCGTATACAGGAAAAACCATCGACTTGAATCGGGAGGTTGTTACATCTGTTACCATTGATCCGGCAAGTGAAGAGGAGATCACTGATACCATCGCTGTGATGGGTGGTGAAGACTTAGAGATGTGGGTTAACACACTGGCAGACGCAGAATTGCTTGCACCAGAAGTCACAGTTGTTGCCTATACCTATATCGGGAGTTCCTTGACCTGGCCCATTTACCGAGATGGGACTATCGGCAGAGCCAAAGACGACTTAAAAGCGCGCGTAGACGCACTTGACGAACGGCTCGCAAACCAACTCGGCGGTAATGCCTATATCTCGGTGAACAAAGCCGTCGTTACGCAAGCCTCCGCCGCAATTCCTGTCGTTCCCCTCTATGTCAGTATCCTCTATGATGTTATGAATGCCAAAGGCATCAACGAGGCACCGATTGGGCAAATGCGACGCCTTTTCTCAGAACATCTCGGACCTGGACTCCAACCGCAACTCGACAGCGAACGCTACATTCGTCTCGATGACCGTGAGTTACAGCCTGAAGTAACCGACGCGGTAACCGAGCGTTGGGAACAAATTGACACCGACAATTTTCATGAACTCTCAGATTACGCAGATTTCAGGCGACGCTTCCGAAACCTGTTCGGCTTTGAGGTTGAAGGCGTGGACTACGATGACGCAGTCGAGACAGAATTAACGTTTTAGGACATAGTAGGCTGCGGAGGTCAAACAAAACCTGAATGCTGAGCATACGACCCAGAAAACTGCAAGCCTACCGGACTTTAAACGGTCGAGAACCCTTCACCGAATGGCTTATATCTATTCAGGATAGAAATACGCGAAACAGAATTGAAAGACGACTTGACCGGATCAGATCTGGCAATTTTGGGGATTACCGTTCTATTGGTGCTGGGGTGTTTGAATTGCGGTTTTCTTTTGGGGCAGGTTATCGCGTCTATTTCGGTGAAGTGGATGACATGATCGTTCTTCTGCTCTGTGGGGGGGACAAGTCATCCCAGGCGCCGGATATTGAAAGCGCAAAGAGGTATTGGCTGGATTATAAGGAGACACGACCATGAGAGAATATCGAACCTGGGAAGAAATTCTAATGGAACGGTTTACTTCCGATTGGAAGGAGGCTATTGGCTATCTTGACGTGGCACTTGAGGAATACCAAGAAGATGGGGACACGCCCTTCTTTCTACTGGGTCTCCAGAATGTTGTAGAAGCGAGAGGTGGGATCGCAGAAGTTGCTAAGAAAATCGGTATGGCACCACAACTCCTTTCGGACATGCTCTCAGGCGAAGAGGCACTACGCATTGACACATTCAGTGCGGTTTTGACTGCCCTCGGATGCCGGCTCTCGATTCAACCGTTAGAAGCAACAGAATGTAATGCCGAACCCGTGGCAGGAGAGACGTCAATTGTGTCATCAGAGCTATCAAACCCCAGTTCTGAAGTTGTAGTAGAAAAAAGATGAATTGTATGAATTGTTACGTAAAGACCTTTTAACCGACAACTGAAAACTCATAACTATTATAAAGGAGAAACTTATGACGCAACCAATTCAGGTTACCGTCTGGAATGAATTTAGACACGAAAAAACGAACGAGTTCATTCGGGGGCTCTATCCGAAAGGCATTCATGCCGCAATTGCTGATGGACTCGATAAAGCCGGTGGTTTTAAAGTTCGGAGCGCAACCCTGGATGAACCCGAACACGGTTTGACCGACGATGTACTTTCAAACACCGACGTTCTCATCTGGTGGGGACATGCCGCGCATAATGCAGTTGAAGATGAGATTGCCGCTAAAGTTCGCGCACGTGTATTAGACGGTATGGGACTCATTGTCCTACACTCCGCTCACTATTCTAAACCTTTTACCGGTTTGATGGGCACATCGTGTAGTCTCAAGTGGCGTGAGGCGGGTGAAAAGGAACGTCTCTGGGTCATTGAGCACGGACACCCGATTGTTGAAGGCTTAGGTGAGTACTTTGAACTTGAGCATGCCGAGATGTACGGTGAACCGTTTGATATTCCTGAACCCGATACACTCGTTTTGGTCAGCTGGTTCCCCGGCGGTGAAGTTTTCCGAAGTGGATGTTGTTATTATCGGGGCAGGGGGAAAATTTTCTATTTCCGTCCCGGGCATGAGACATACCCCATCTATTATGACGAAAACGTTCGGCACGTTATTGCGAATGCCTCTCGATGGGCGGCACCCGGCAACGCACCGACCCCCGTCTTTGGCAACGCAAAACCCTTAGAACCCATAGAAGAAGAATAGGCGTATAACGTAGCAGCGCATGAGCGGACTTCTCCCGAAGTTCGCTCGTTGTTACTGAGAGCTGTTTATGCAAACAGAAGATACACAAACGACTGAACCTGTTGATATTCCACCCATTACGGGCCCTTATACCGAACCGTGGTCCCTGAAAAAGATTATCGCGCTCGCATCGGTGTTTGGACCCGCGGCGATTGTTGCTTCAGTAAGTATTGGGGCAGGCGAAACGATTGTTGTTGTCCGGGCAGGCGCGTGGGCAGGATATAACTTGCTCTGGCTTGTGCTTCTTAGTTGCGTCGTCAAAGGGATCTTTGTCACCTATCTACTCGGTCGCTATACCGCCGTTAGCGGTGAATACATCGGAAATCGGCTCGCGAAACTACCTGGACCGCGAGGGTGGCTCCTCATTGCGATTATTATCTTTGAGATGGTAGGCGCACCTTTGGCATGGGTGCCGATTGCTAAACCCTGCGGGGCGCTGCTCCATTTTCTATTCAGGGATATGTTGTCTTCAGGTATCTCGCAACACGTTTGGGAAAACTTAATCACTGCCTGCTTCATCACCCTCGCACTCCTTTTCGGTTTACGTATCTCTTTTGAAAGACTGGAAAAACAGCAACTCATTATCTGTCTTATTCTTGTGGTCGGAACGATTATTGGTACACTCATGGTGCGTCCCGACTTTGGTAAGGCACTCGTTGGGAGTCTCCGTTTCGGGTACCTGCCTGAATTCCCTGAATGGGCACCGCAGGATGCGGTTGAAAACCCTTTATTGACAATGGCGACTGCCTTCGGTTACGTCGGCGGTTCTGTAATGGGATACGTTGTTTACGCCAATTGGGTGAGTATGCACCGCTGGGGCATGACATCCCATAATAACATTGAATCCATCCGTCAGCGTGCCGAGAACCGTGATAAAATTGATTATCTCCCTGAAAAATCTGAACAGGTTAGCCAACTTCGACAAATCCTTGCCCCGCTTCGGTGGGATGTTGGTATGGGCGCGATTGTGTTATTTATCGTGACGGGCGCGTTCATGATCTCAGGTGCTGCTGTCTTGTATGGAATGCAAAGCACTTTTGAAGGGTGGAGCCTACTTACTGATCAAGCGAGTGTCTGGAAAAATATTCACGCTTCGCTCGTATGGGTGTACTACATCTGTATTGTCGTCGCGTTGTGGGGAACGCTACAGGCACTACCGGAGATTTACGCACGCGTGATGCAAGAGTTCTTTCGAGCCATCTGGCCCCAACGCGAATGGAACTACGATACGCTTCGTAGATGGATCTGTCTCTATATTTTTCTTACAACGATGGTGCTGATCTGGTTGAACATCCCGTTCGACATCTTGACGCAGATCGCTGGATTTATTTTAGCGAATTTTTCGATCGCATTGATGATGCTCGCGGCACTGTATCTCAACGCGAAGTTGCCCGCTGCGTACCGAACGCGTCCGTTCATGTTCGTCGGTGCGTTGATTTCTGCGGCTGTACTCATTACATTTGCCGGGATTAGTGGTTGGGGTTTATTCGTCAAAATCGCCAAACTTCTCGCCTAATGGTTCTAATTGATATAACCCAAGTTTACCCCTTTACAAATAAGGCGGATTATTCTTATCACGTTTTAGGTTTTTACGGATTTCCGTTAGCGATTGCGGTATAGAAAATCACGAGTCGTTTATTCCAAAGCCCCAGCGGGGCGATATGTGTAGAAATGCGACCAGATCCACGTTTAAAGCCCAGCGGGGCGACATGTGTATCATTTTGACCGACTATAATTGTCCAAACTCCAGGGGGTGGATTAGGCGATATAATAAAATGCTGATCAACACTTGACACCTGTCACATGAGTGTATAGAATACCCTCAACAACTCTGAATCTGCAGAAGGAGAAAAGATCATGACAGACATCACAGGTGAACTCAATAAACTACAACAGGACGGTTTCGTTTTAATAGAGGGCGCGTTGTCGCCGGAGGAGACGGAACATGTCCGTCAGAGGATTAACCATGCCCGTGAAAAGGGCTGGGAAGAAGGCTTAAACGCTGTCGGTAACATGTGGTTTGATACCTTGCTCGACCGCGAACCTGATACGTACCAATCGCTTGTCGGGCATCCGAGTGTCCGTCCTTACCTTGAGGGATTAATGGGCAAACAGTGCCAACTCCGGAGTCTGCGGGCGCACATCAATCCAGGGCCCTATCTCCAAGAATGGCACATGGATTTTTACGGCTATTGGCAGGAACAGCGGTATGTTCAGGAACATCCGTTTGCAATGGCACCCGTCGGGATTAACACCACCTTCTACTTCCAAGACAACGATCCCGGTGAGGGACACCTCAAGTTTATCAAAGGTGGTCATCTGTCAGAACCACCGCACCTCTATCCGTTGGATCGTCCTAAATTCGAGGCGTGGTGCGACGCACAAGAACATGTTATCCTGTATCCGAAAGCCGGGGATTGTGTTCTCTTTATCAATCACATCCCGCACCAAGGTGCCAAGGAACGGGACGATATGGAGCGGAGCAATGTCGTGTGTCATTATCAGGTAACCCCAATGTATGAAGGTGTGTGGCATGTCTCTCGTCCGCGCGGGTATCAAGGGACATTCCCGTTTGCTTAGAGATATATGTGAGCGTTTGATGGGCGGGTGTTTTGGCATCCGCCCGTATCATTTAACGAACTAATACCATTTCTAAATAAATGCCTCTCATTAGCGAAAAACTCGTTCGTAGTAGCGCAATTCATTGCGCTCTTACATGCGGATACCTTATAGAGTTCCAAAATCTCTATAATGCGACTTTATTTTTCAGATTTGGTATAACCCTATGAAACTGGAGGCTACTCATGCGTAACTTTTGGCGTAACTTACAAACCAAAGCCCCGTATGCGAGAATGGTATGCTTATGTGTTGTATATCTGGTGGTGAGTTTACAAAGTATCAGCACAGCCGCGGAACTTGAGGGTTTGGTCGTCTACTTCGCTTTTGAAGAGAATGCTGGTAAGACCGTTGCAGATCTCTCCGGGAACGGGCAGGATGGTAAATTAGAGGGCGATACCTCGTGGACGGATGGTAAATTCGGGAAAGCTGTTAATTTCGGTGGAAAAGATGGAATTGTTGAAGTAGAACACTCCGATGCCTTTGAATTTACCGATGGAATTACGATTGCCGCTTGGGTTTTGCCCACTTTGAAGGCGGGACCCGGTACATGGCAACTTATAGCCGCAAAGGGACCCGATGTACAAGAGTTTTTTGAGATTCTACTCCATCCGGACGGTTTTATATGGATGGGGTGGAAGTTGACGGGTGGACGTAATGTTCCCGCACAAAGCCCCCGAGATGTCGTCAAGGATAAATGGCAGCACGTTGCTGTTTCATTTCAGACTGGAAAATGGTGGACGATCTATCTTGATGGTGAGGTCCTGATAGATTACCCGAAGACGGGCGACAAGTTGGTGCCGATCGATGCGCCGCTTATGCTCGGCACTGAGGAACCTCCTGCTCTCAATCGCTACTATAACGGTGTTATTGATGAGTTCGCACTCTTTAACCGCGGACTTTCACAGGATGAGATTAAAGAAATTCAGGGGGGTATCCAAGAGATTTTGGCTGTTGAACCCGATGAAAAATTGCCGACAACATGGGGGCTTCTCAAACAGAGGTACGGCGTGCGCAATGCGTCAAATTGACAGATGCAATCACACCCTTTTTAAGACTGTGCCAATTTGGCAGACAATCCATGGGAAATTCTACTATTTCAAACGATGATGATTGGCATAAATATTGCACACTATGTTGTAGCATAAACTGTTAGTTAAACGCGTAGATTGGGTCGAACGGACGAATGCAGGGGTGATATTGCTTTGCAGTGAGAATAGAAAATCGTGTAATCAAAGCACCGCACTCCAGCGGAGTGCTATTAGTCTATGAAAGATCCTAACTTGGGGTGATGGTAAGCGCATTGTGAGGGCAATATGCCTACCTTAGAAACTATTCGTATAAAGGAGATGAGTCAGAAATGAGCAAAGTCATTGGAATCGATTTAGGTACAACAAATTCATGTGTAGCTGTTTTAGAAAGCGGCGATGCCAAGGTGATTGAAAACACCGAAGGAAACCGGACGACTCCCTCGATTGTTGGTTTCACCAGTGAAGGTGAGCGTCCTGTTGGGCAGGTCGCAAAAAGACAAGCTATCACGAACCCACGAAATACAATCTTTTCAATTAAAAGGTTCATGGGACGGAAATATAACGAGATCGGGAACGATGCCGACCGTGTGTCTTATGAATTAAAAGCAGATAAAGCTGGCGATGTCGCTGTAAATATTGACGGTAAGACGTACTCGCCGCCCGAGATCTCCGCTATGGTTTTGCGGAAGATGAAAGAAACCGCCGAGGCATATCTCGGAGAGGAGGTCACGAAAGCTGTCGTTACCGTTCCCGCCTACTTCAATGATTCTCAACGTCAGGCGACAGCCGATGCAGGTAAAATCGCAGGATTAGAGGTCGAGCGGATTATCAACGAGCCGACCGCCGCATCCCTCGCTTACGGGTTGCAAAGTGAAGGCGATAAGAAAATCGCCGTCTATGATCTTGGAGGCGGTACGTTTGACATCTCTATTCTGGAAATCGGGGATGGCGTTTTCGAGGTGAAAAGTACCAACGGTGATACGCACCTCGGTGGTGATGACTTCGATCAAGCGGTTATTGACTGGATGGCGCAAGAGTTCTTGAGTAGCCAAGGGTTGGATCTCCGCAACGATCCGATGGCATTGCAACGTCTCAAGGAAGCCGCAGAAACAGCAAAGTGTGAGCTTTCCAGCACGCAACAGGCTGATATTAATTTGCCCTTTATTACCAGTGATGCCGGCGGACCGAAGCACCTTAACTTGACGCTCACTCGCGCAAAACTGGAGCAGATTACAGATGACCTGATCCAACGGTCGCTCGAACCTTGCCGACAGGCTCTCGTGGACGCTGAAATGCAAGCCTCCGATATTGATGAGATTATTCTCGTCGGTGGACAGACACGGATGCCTAAGGTTCAAGAAGCCGTACAGCAACTCTTCGGTAAAGAGCCACACAAGGGGGTCAATCCGGATGAAGTCGTCGCAATCGGAGCGGCAATCCAAGGGGGCGTACTTGCTGGGGACGAAGAAGTCAAAGATATTCTCTTGCTGGATGTCACACCGCTTTCACTCGGAATTGAGACGCTCGGTGGAATGTTCACACGATTGATTGACAGGAATACAACAATTCCTACGAAGAAATCGAATATATTCACGACAGCTGAAAATAATCAGACCTCGGTCGATGTGCATGTCCTCCAAGGTGAACGGGAACAGGCGGTTTACAACAAAACCATCGGACGTTTTCGTCTCAGCGAGTTACCACCAGCACCCAGAGGTATGCCACAGATTGAAGTGACCTTTGATATTGACGCAAACGGCATCCTCAATGTGTCTGCTAAGGATACCGCAACCGGTAAAGAGCAGAAGATTACCATTACCGCGTCCTCTGGACTCAGCGATGCCGAGATCGATCAGATGGTGAAAGATGCCGAAGCGCACGCTGAAGAGGATCAGCAGAAACGGGAGGAAGTTGAGACTCGCAACCGTGCAGATTCTATGGTCTACGAAACAGAGAAGAATTTGGGCGAGTTCGGCGACAAGGTAGATGATGCTTCCAAGGAGAAAGTGAACGCCGCCGTTGCCCGGGTCAAGCAGGCGTTGGAAGCGGACAACCATGCTGAGATCCAAGCCTCGACAGAGGAACTAACACAGGTCTGGCATGAGGTCTCTGCACAAATGTATCAACAGACAGCCGATGCCGATCCGGGTGCTGCCGCAGGAGACCCGTCCGCCGCTGAAGCCACAACTGATGCCGCTGACAGCGATGTCGTTGACGCTGAATATGAAGTCGTTGACGAGGACGAGAAGAAGGATCAGAAGTAGGAATACGCGGGGGACTGTTACAGTTGTGTGACACTGAAGTTGTCCTTACAACGATTTGATAATAAAGCCTGAAAATATCTGAACATCCGCCGGTAGGTGCGGTTTCATGAAGATTAATTTTTTAATTCGGTAATATTTGTTTTTCCCAGGCCCGGTAGGTGCGGTTTCCTAACCAGGGTTCCCACCCGTTACTGGGAAGGGACACCGGATATAGTTATGGAATTACCGAAATATTTTCTTATAGTAAAGCCCGAAAATACTTGCACGCTCTTGAAAACACAAAACCCACATTGCTGGCGAGGTTTCCTAACCTCGCCGCATTACAGAGTGTAAACTTAATTATGGGTTTTACTATAAACTTCATCTAACCGCACCGATCAATTATGGACTTTACTATAATGTCATACGGGAGATTCAATCAATGGCTTATAGCAATTTTACGCTGGAAGCAGTGGTGACGGGGTTTCAATTAGAAATCGTTGAATCCGCAGCACTCTTTGCTGAAATAGAAGCGGTAGTTCCAAGCTCCTATCTCACAGAAGTCCTAATGAAAAAGGTTCAGTTAGCTACCGCAATAGGGACAGAGAAGGCAAAGTCGGAACTGATTGTTGCTGATATTCTGTTTGAACTCCGTGAACAATTCAATCATCGGATCAGTTTTTTTTCTGGCATTGAGTTCAGTGTTGATGAGGAAAACGGATTGACAGGCGTATGCGATTTTTTGGTGAGTCTCTCACCCGTGCAGCATTTGTTACAAGCACCTGTCATCGTCCTTGTTGAGGCGAAAAAGGATGACCTGAAACTGGGTATGGGACAGTGTGTCGCCGAGATGCTCGCCGCCCAGCGTTTTAACGCAGAGAGAGGAAATGATATCCCTTGCGTTTACGGAGCTTCCACAACAGGCGTAGATTGGCTGTTCCTCAAGTTGGACGGAAAATGCCTGCACATTGATATGGTAACCTACACGATTGAGCGGTGCGACAGGATCCTCGGTATCCTCTCCAGCATGGTCGCCCAAAAAGCATGAAGTCAGAACAGGAAAATTACAGAAAAAATCGTTGATATGACGTATAAATTCTACAGGCAAATTTGTAATATGACAGCGCGTACTAACTCGATAGGCTCGTCCTATGGACTTCAAACATGAAAATAGTCAAGTGTTTTCAAAGTGGCACAGGCGATTGTTGATTGCCTCCAAAGTTGTACTGCCATCGGAAATTCGGACCACTGTCTAAATTTCCATAGCACCTATCACGTTATGCGGGGTAGGTGCTTTTTTCTTTCAATACCTTATGGATTTCGACCATAGCAAGCGTATCGAGTTTGCAATAGGCTCTCAAACGTCGATCCCATTCTTCTTTTTCGGTTTCATTGTTGGAACTGAGCATCAAATTCCACACTGCAGGCGCGTCTCCGCCCTCTTGGATGTCTAAAGTCTCATAGGAAAGCGAAGGCACTAACACAGGGAGGACCGTCTTGAGAGATTTAGAGCCGCAAAAATCAGGATGTTCATAGTGTTTTCTGAGGACTGTCAACTGATCCCAGAGTCTTTTAATGATTGATTGAAGTGCCGAAGTATATTCGGGAAAAGATTCAGCCAGACCTCTGAGAATCCGACGTTCAAAAGACAGATTGTAAACGACGATGGAACCGCGGTCGGAAATGTGAGCGAGCAGAGATTGCAAGAGCCGTAAACGTGGATCGGTTATATCAGTGTGTAGGTATTCGTGATGCGTAACCACACCATCGGCTTGAAGGACGTGACAACTGTACTGAAACGGAAATTCTTCGTGTACCTTGAAACCGTTGAACCTTGGGATCGCAGGTCTATCGGCTTCAAAATCGAGGAAGTGGATCGGATATTGCAAGTTTGCTAACGCTCGTCGGATTGCGGTTCTGTCGATTGCTGGTCTGTTTTCGAGAACGCTGTCAACGTAAATGCTTTGCGCCGGTGTCAGCGGAAAATCGGCTGGGAGATCGGAAAGGCGAAAAACACCATTTTCTGCCAAGGCAGTCGCTTCTGGATCTTTGATTTTGGGAATCGTGAAAACCGAATTTTTAGGTACAAACGTCCAGCAGGATGTCTTGTAGGGGCATCTGGGTCGGTTGCATAAATTCTTCCCAATCAGGACGTTCGGTTCAACAGTTCTGTGGAGTGCCTTCTTGAACCTCGATAGATAGTCTGGAACCTCCTGTTTAAAAAAAGTCACCTTATCTGTTACATCTTCAAAAACAAATAAATCGGACAAATCTGGATAAACGCACGCTTCGTTTAGGAGCATCAATTGCGTCGCAGAGATCGGTATATCAGATGTATCCAATATGTGATTTTGTAAAGCCAAGTTAAGGAGATATTCCTTTTTGATTCTCTTCGCTACTCTAATCTCAATTACACGCCACCCTTTTTCATCTTTTTCGAGAATATCGCATTGGACGAAAGCACCATTTGAATGGAAGGCAGCGTTGAAGAGACAGGATTCGCCACGACGCATTGCGGCTTTGGTTTGCCGGACAGCAACATCAGGATCTTCAGCGTCAATGAGCACACCTTCTCGGAATCGGGAATAAGCGAGGGTTTTTACCACTTTGCGTTGCTCGAAAAGTCTCTGTTGGGACACGGAGAAGGGTGGTGCTTTTTCGGGGTGTTTTTCTTCATACCAGAGCCGTTTGAGACAGTGGATGCCGTTCAAATACTTTGCTGTTGTGAGGTAGCTTAGCATTGGTACGCTTTGGAATGATAAAGGTTGGCGGGCATTAAGCCCGCCTCTTAATTGTGTTCAAGCGATCTATAGTAAAGTCGAAAAATATGTAGACAGTTACTCAGCGAAACAACCCCCGCCGCCGCTGGCGAGGATTCTATCCTCGCCTCTTTAGAGTATCTAATTAATTCTAAACTTTACTATAATACGCAGAACGAAGCTCTCAGCGAGATGTTGAGAGCATGGAAAAATTACCTAGTACCCCAACAATTCGATGCCTTCTTTATAGGTCGCTGCGGAATGTTGTAAAGAGCCGATTTCGTCATCCGTTAATTCGATCTCAAGGATCTCTTCTACGCCGTTTCCACCGAGTTTAATCGGAACGCCGATATAGAGGTCATCAATACCGTATTGTCCGGTGAGGTGTGCAGAGCAGGGAAGCAGCCGTTTCTTATCGAGGATAATAGCCTCTGCCATCTGTGCCAACGAGGCACCAGCGGCATAATAGCCACTCGTTTTCAGGAGGTTAACGATTTCGGCACCACCGTCGCGAGTCCGTTGTGCCATCGCTTCAATGCGATCTTCCGGTATGAGCTGCGGGATCGGGATACCGTTGACGGTAGTATAGCGCGGGAGCGGGACCATCGTATCGCCGTGTCCACCGAGGACGAGCGCATGGATGTCTTCCATGGAGACACCGAGTTCGAGCGAGATGAAATAGCGAAACCGCGCCGAATCCAGCACACCTGCTTGTCCAACGACTCGGTGTGATGGGAACCCTGAGACCTTCCACGCGTGGTAGGTCATGATGTCAAGCGGATTGGTGAGCATCATGAGGATGCAGTCTGGTGACTGTTTTACGACGTTTTCTGTGACACTGCCGACGATATTGGCGTTTGTTTGCAACAGATCTTCACGCGTCATTCCCGGTTTCCGTGGGGAACCTGATGTGATGATGACGAGATCGGAACCTGCGGTCGCTGCGTAGTCCAGATCTCCGTCAATTGCGGCATCAAACATCTCTACGGGACCCATTTGCGCCATGTCCAATGCCTTACCTTGCGGGACCCCGTCTACGATATCTATCATGACGACATCCCCGAGTTGTTTTTGTGCGATCAGAAACGCCGCTGTTGCACCGACGTTCCCCGCACCGATAACACTGATTTTTTTTCTTGCCACTTCTGCCTCCATTTTGTTTCACTGTTTTGAGAATATTTAGCAGGACTTACGCGGGTCGCTCTTTTGTAGCATAACCTGTTAGGTTGTGTCAAGGAGCCGTCTGCGTTTTTTGTCAGCTCATCCTCTCACAGAGCGTTATATCCTCAAAATTGCGCAAGTCCTGTCTTTATTGAATATATTAATTATACCCAGAAATTTGGAAATAATCAAGTCGCTTGTAGGAGAGATTTCCAAATCCCGATCTCTGCTGCTCTTAAAATCCGCGTCATCCGTGAAATCCGCACAATCCGCGATTTGCGGCGTACTCGCCCAAATGCGACGTGCATTCGGACAAACACTCCATCCTTCTATCCTTCCTATAGAACTCTATCTTTTCTACTCCTTGCCATCTTTTCGTCACTCTTACTCTTCCAATCTTCCAACCTACCTGTCTCTCTGACTACTTTTTCCATAATTTTTGAAAAAATTGTCAATTTTTTACATTTTTCTGAACCTTTTGACGATGTCTCCGCCACTGCCATATCCGCAAGATAACATCCCTACGGCAATGATACCTAAAATCGGGAGTTGCTACCCTTCATTAAATTTCGTTTGTTTGGTTGGGAGATTGGAAGGTAGGAAGGCTGGGGAGTTTTCCACTCTCCCAACCTTCCCTTTTTTTCTCTGACTGGGAGGACTGGGGAAGCTGCCTTCCAGCCTTCCATTCTACAGATTAAGCGTGCCGGGGTCCCATCGCGAGGGTAGGATCGGCACCGAGGTTTTCAAGAAGCCATGCGCGCAGCGGCACATCGTCTTCGGAAGGAACGTAGCGTCCATTGTTTCGGGTAGCGGCACCGAGCAGTTGCCGACGGATCGCATCGCACCGATCATAAAGAGGTTCAACCGTCATCTCGTCTTTCGGACGGATCCAACGATAGCCGTAGCCATAAAACAGAGCCTTGCGGGTCATTTGCGAGTTGTTTGGACTCCGTGAGTGCCAGAGCCGTCTGTCGAACAGAACGGCGGTTCCGGGTTCCACACAGACCGGCATCGCATCGTCAGGCACATCCTCTGCGGTTGCTTCGCGTGGGTCGCGACTGATTTCGGACGTTGGAACAGACATGTCCGACTTTAGATGGCTACCCGGGCGAATGTAGAAGTTACCACGTCCGGGTTCAGAGACATCCGTGAGGAAATATGCCACCTTTAGCGACAAACGCGGGCGTGGATGGGTTTCCAGCTCGACGTTAACGCGTCCACTGTCTTGGTGCCATTCCAACCACCCTTCACCCTCTTCGGCATCTGGCGGAGCTGGCGGTTTAACGTGCATGTGAGCGTGGTATAGGTAGATGTTCCATCCCAAAATCCCCCAGACTTTCGGTAACGTCGTGTGCAGATCAACGAGGTTTAAAAGCGCGTCGTCGGCACCTAAGAAATCCGACCAACCCCAGTGCGAGTCGGGCTTTGCTCTACCTGTAGCGAGTGCTTTGTTATGCAACGTGTCCACGGCGTATATGAGTTGTTCCCGCATTTCAGTAGAGAGGGCGTTCGGGATGTATAGGTAGCCATTTTCTTCAAAATGGGTGCGCTCTTCTTCTGTAATTAGGTGAGGAAGATACTTTTCAGGCGAAGCTTCCATGCCCATCTTAAGAAGTTCTTTCATGATAAATCCTCCTGAGGTGCGCCGTTGTTTTTCTTACGCACTGGGCGCGTCTATGCAAACATAGGACGGATTACCGGACAAACTCCGCGAGGAATTCGCGTGAGCGGCGCAGACCGTCCGATTCCGATTCCCACGTTCGCCAATACCGATAATCTTCAAGTTCTACGCTGACGATGCCATCAAAACCCTCGTCCTCTAAGCGTTGAACCACTCTCAGCCAATCCACTATCCCGTCGCCGGGGATGGTGTAACGCCACCAATCTTCACCGAAGCCTCGGGCAGATTGAAGGCTCGGTCCCAAATTGCCATGTAAGTAGAGTGCCTCTTCGTCGAACGCGGTGTCCTTCCCGTGGACGTGTTTGACATACGATGCGAATTCGTTCAGGGCGCGGAGATAGTCAATACCGATTCTGACGAGATGTGATGGATCGTAGTTGAGTCCTAAGCCCGGGGATGAACATTCCGCGAACATCGCACGCCACATCTCCGGTGTGCAACCGAGGGCAGGATAAACGGGACCGGGACCAGGCCATCCCTCTACCGCGATGGTCACACCTTTAGAGGCAGCGAATTCGGCGATAGGTGGGACAGTTTGTTTCCAAATGTCGAAGTTTTTTTCTCTACCGAGACTGCCATCTTCTGGCACAAAGACGCAGAACATAATATGAACGTCGTTGTCAGCGGCGGCTTCGATGGCGGCTTTTGCTGCCGAAGCACCAGCCCTCTGTTTAGATTTTTTCGCGCTGAGTAAGTCACTCACCCCAGGGAGATCCGCACTACCGATCACAAGACCGGCATCTCTCGCGGTTTGAACAATTTCGGGGGTCGTTTCTCCAATATCAACGGCTTCATACCCGTTATCCGCACACCACTTACAAAAATCTGCGAAGGGCAATTGTCGGGCTGCACCCGGAATTCGTAATCCTATTTTCATATTTTTAACTTATGGTCCTCTGAGCATCGCTCCACTATGTTTCGCGATGGTTTCTGATTAAGAAGGTATAATTGGCAATTAGCAATTAGCAGTCAGCAATCGGTGAAGAGGTATCCCGTGACCCAAAACGTAGCCTGCAACATCGGCGCAGGCGAGTCTTGAGAAAAACGCGTCAAAGTTTCAAACGTCCTTGATAACTCCGCAAGGAATAATTAAAAATCCGCAAGGTAAAATTAAAATCCCATTAAGCCGCAGCATCTGCGACAGACGGGCATCGGTCCATCGTTACTTACCGACTGCCGGAATTTCATCGCCTTCTGGTTATTCCACATATCCACGACCTTGTCCGTCTTAATATTACCGATGATGTAATCGTGATAATCGCGGCAGAGGCTAACGTCACCGTTGCTATCGATCTCCATTGTCATGTAGATACTGACACACTGGTTGTACCCGAAGGTTTGCTCGTGATCGGTATAATAACGTTGGATTTCGCCTTTTGTGTTGAGCCTCGGCATCATAATTGGAGGACAGCGTTTCTGTTCGTTGGAGAGGCTTTCCATCTCTTCAAAACGATCCAAGATGACACCGTGATCAAAGTCTTTCCACGTGCCTATCCAACCGTAGTGCGTTTGCGGTTTGAACCCGAAGCGTTTCTCGAAATCTTCTGTGTGTTCCTGTGCTGATTCGGAATCTATCCACCACGTCAAATAAAAGATTTGCGCATCGGCGTATTGACTGGTGAACTTATAGAGATCCACGACATAATCGATATTATACATTGTGACGCAGCTCAGCGGGACAATATAAGGGAATGCGACATTCCGTTTCTCTTTCTCTGCACTGAGTGTTTCCAGAGCGGCTTTGACATCCTTGAAATTGTCATAGTTTTCAGAGACACCCGGACGCTGCGTGTTGTGGATATCCTCATTCGGTCCATCAACACTCAAGTAGACAATTTTGCAAGTTTCCAAGATGTCGTCAGCGCGCCTCGCAACGTTGGTCGCGTTGCTGACGAGTGATATGGGCATTCCACGCTCTTTGATGTAGTGCATCAATTCGATAATACCCGGATAAAGCATCGGTTCACCGCCCCAGATGTACCAGACCGGAGCCCAACCTTGATCAACAATCTGGTCGACGAGATCCTTGTAGACTTCGACAGGGACTTCGCGTTGTTTGAGATCTTTGAGGGATTCCCCGACAAGATAACCGTTATCACCCCATTGTCCACAAGAATGGCAACGGAGGTTACACATGTCGGTAATGCGTAGGCTTACCAGTTGGATAGGGTCTCCTTTGCCGTGTTTCGCACCGCGGGGGTGTCGCCAGTTGAAACTCTCTTTGGCGAGCTGATAACGCATAAACTTCCGCGAAGTCCCCCAATCCTCCGATATAGCGGTCGCGAGTTCGTTGACGAGAAACCTTGACGAGATTCGACTTCGTAATGCCATCAATCCTCCTTTATATTTTGCTATCGGCAGTTAGATTGCTGTGCTTTCAGCAGTTAGGTCGGATGGCTACGCAATCCTTTCAGCAATCTCTAACAGCTGTTTGACGTGGATCAGAGACCTCCGGGCTGACCGCTGAGAGTGAGCGAAGCGAACGCCCTGACGACTGACCACCATTTTAAGATTTGTCTTCAGATTTGACCAGTGTCAGTGCCGCAGAATTCATACAGTAACGTTTACCTGTCGGTGCTGGTCCATCGTCGAAAACGTGTCCGAGGTGTGCATCACACCGGCTGCAGACGACTTCGGTGCGTGGCATGAAAAATATGCTACGGTCCGATTTCGTCTCAACGGATTCGGGAGAAACAGCGTCCCAAAAACTGGGCCACCCTGTCCCTGAGTCGTATTTGGTTTCCGAGCTAAAGAGTGGACTTCCACAACAGATACAGTGGTAGGTGCCTTCCTCTTTGCTATCGTGGTATTGCCCTGTGAAGGCGCGTTCTGTCCCTTTTTTCCGAGTTACCTTATATTCTTCCGGCGAAAGTTGTTCTTGCCATTCTTTTTCCGATTTAATAACTTTTTCAGTTTCCCCCATTTTTCACTCCTCTCATGACTATAGCGGGTTTTCCTACTTCAGTACTATATCACATAAAAAAAAAAAACGCAAATGTGTTTTGAAACCTGTAATTACAGTCCCGTAGGTTGGGTTGAACGGAACAGAAAAATCGTACCACTACCCCAGAAAACCCAACGTCTTCAAACGTCTTGAAACTACTGAAAAATCAGTGAAACCCAAATCTTAGCTGTTGCTAAAATATTTACACACCCTAACGGGGGTAGGATACCTTAATCGTTGTTTTTCGATCTGGGCTTTACCGCTCCCAAAACCCGACATTTTGTCGCTGACAGAATTTCGTATCGCACGCCACCCCAAGTGATTTTGCGTTGAAATGCTGCATATACGGCATTGATACCGCCGAGAAATAGTGAAACTGAAGTGACGTAAGAGGTTACGCCAATTGTTTCCCGCATCTTAGGCATTTCACGGAGCCATTTCGGTAAGTTTTTGGAATAGATTCTGTAACCAAGTGCCTCCAGAAAAGGAATCAAGACAATCGGTAGCAGCCCTTCGCGATAAAATAGAAACGGAATTATTCCGAACACGAAGAGACCTTTCGGGAGAAACACAATGAGACTCGCGAACCACTGTTTCCAAAGCCCCATGTGGAGCGTCATAATCATCTGACGGTTCGTAAATTCGACAATTTGGTGCCATGTACGATTGGCGGTGCGTGTAATAGCTACACAGTCTGGGACAAAGTGCACTTTGTGTTTAACATCTCTCATGGCAAGCGTGGTATTGTGATCTTCGATTGTTGTTTCTTCCCAGCGTTGCAGGATACCCGCTTTCTCAAGCATCTCGCGTCGGAAGGCGTTAGAACCACCCCACACCATTGAAAGTCGGTGATCACCTTGGAAACTCATCTGAAAGTTTACCCAGATGGCTTCTACAAGGGACGCGATGTTCCATGTTTGTGGAAAATAGAACCGTCCACCGACAGTCGTTCCGATGTCCGGTTCTTGGAGCGGTGTAACGAGGAGCGTTAGCCAATCCTCTCGGATCGCGACATCCGCATCCACAAATGCGATGACTTCGATATCATCCGGGAGTCTTTCTATTACGGTTAGAAGGTTCTGCACCTTTTGCGAGCGTGGAAGATTGTTGTCAACGATATTCGGTGCTAACAGCACGTGGACATGCGGATGTGTTTCAGCGATTTCACAGAGATGTGGATAGGAGACATCATGTCCTGAGTCGGTTTTTTGGTGGGTAACGAAAAAGATTTCATACTCGCCCGCGTAAATCTGATGCAAGAGTCCGTTAGCGTGTTCTGCTATGTCGGCATCCCAGCCATAGTGCGGCGCGATGATTGCTACTTTTGGCGTGTAAGCAGGCCGATCCACTCTACGTTCGCGCCGCGCGTACCGAAAGGATCGCCCCACAATGATGAGTTCGATAATAAGGAAAAAGTAAGCGGTCGCGATAATGTACGTCTGCATAGTCTTGAATCATTTACTATTCTGCGATGCGGAGTCGTGTGAGCGTTGTCTTCAGTTTTGGAACGAGTTCTGCGTTGAGTAAGAAGATTAAATTCGGTTCATGTTGAAGCCGTGCGTAAAAACGTCCGGAGGCTTCTGTCGGGTTTCCAACTTGCAAGGTATACACCTTCTGGTTTCGCAATTCGATGGTCAGTTGGACCTGTGGGGCACTAAAACCTGTAATCGCATCAGTAAGCGCAGGTTCACTCCGGGCATAAGCGTCCGCCATCAGATCGTCGAGTTCGTAGATGATAGCGTTAACTTCTGCATTGTTCGCCTCTTCTTTCACCGGCGCGGTGAGTCGCCAGTTCGTTCCGAGGCGTTGACATGTCAACGATTCTTCTCCTTGTAAAGTGAGTCGAATCGCGTCATCAATATGGAAGTCGAGAACCTGTTTATCTCTTAACCATGCCGCACCCATGGCAATTTTGTCGATGAGGGTGCGTTGAACACGGGCAACTTGATCGGACTGCTCGGCTTTAACGTAGACCGTTCCGTCCTTGGTGTAGTCGCCAATGTGTAACACCGCTGATTTTTCTTCACCAAGTTGCGTAAAAGCGACTTCAATTGATGGCGATGCTAACCCATAAGACGCGAGATTTTGGACAGCATCATCAACGAAGGTCGCCGCTTCGAGGGAATCTATGCCGAAAAGCAGGTCGTCCACCGCTTGCGCGTCTGCCTTTATTTTTCCCGTCGGTGTTTGCAATTCCCATATATTGCCACGGTTTTTTGTGCAGACAGTTATTTCATGCCTCTGTTTAATTTCGATACGAACCGTATCGGTGCGTTGAAAGTCTATAACCCTTTTGTCGCGCAGATCGAAAACGGATGTGTTGAGAAGTTTATAGATGTCATCACTGACGGTATAGATAGCGTGTTGGTGAACAGATTTGACGTAGACGTGTCCCGGAGTCCCATTTTCTGATGGGACTTCTGCACCGATGTCAAGGACGTAGCTGTTATTTCCATCTGTGAGTTTTATCTGGAGGCGTGGGGTATCTAATCCAGATTTTTCTAACTGTGCTGGGGTGTTGGCTTCTGCCTGGTCCGCTTCAAATGTTGACACTTGCAATGAACGCAATTCCGAAAGAAGGGTCTCAATTTCTTGGGCGTCTGCTTTTGCTTCGATGGGATGCGTGACAAACCATGTCCCGTCTCGCTTTTCGCAATTAAGGGTTTTGTAGCCGTCAGCAGTCGGCTTTTGGCTGTCGGTGTGTTGACTATCGGCTTTTGACTGTCGGAAACCTTCAGTTAAGAGGGTGTGGGAGGGATTCGTAGTCCCGATTTCCCTCTTGCTGACCGCTGACGCAAGTTGAATGTTAGACACCGTTTCCGTGTTGAACCTAATAACCGACCGGTCACGGAGGTCTGTCGGCGATTTCGTCAGATCGTCAAGCGCGCTGGATTCGATCAGAAAAATATCTGATTCGGATTTCTCTTTGACATAAACAGAAAAATTAATCGCTTTCTTACCGATAGAAAAGACTGTCGCGGGGGATGCCTGTTCTGTCCAAAGCGAAAGTGTGATGCTGGGTATATCCAGCCCATACTGCGCCAACGCTGTTACCTCAAGTGTCTGCTTGACGCGTTTATTGAGCAGGTCATCTAACATTTGGTTCACTTTTTCACTGTCTGCATCTGCCTGAAACGGGCTTTTTAGTTGCCAGTTATCCATTGGGTCTTTTACCAATTGCATATCTTGATATGCCGGATCCGCGAACACGATTTCCATCTGTTGAACCTCGTCTCTCGGGATACCATAAACCTGATGGATCGGCGGCTTTTCATTTGCTGACGTTTCCTCTGGCGATTGCTGAAAAAATAGAAAATACGCGCCTGATATGCCTGCGAGAAGAACGATGATGATAAGGGTTGTCCTGAAATTCACGCATCCTCTCCTTTACGGCGTTGCCACCAAACGATGAGTCCAGCAATAAAGACGATTGAAGGTATCAGGAAGACAGATGTTATTTGCACTAAACGAGTATCGTGAACGCGCATTTGACGCAGTGTTTGTCCCTGTAAGTCGATAGGACGGATCGCGATGAGATCCTCCTCTAATGTAAGCCAATTGATTGTCGATAGAAAGAGGTCGCGGTTTGCCTCTCGGAAGGCGGCATTCACCGCGAAATCTGAGTCTCCAAAAACGACGATTCGGGTCGGACCCCGTGAGGCACTCCCATCACTATCTTGATCGGTTTTTCGCTCAACGGCGACGGCAACGGATACCGGAGGCGGTGTGTCTGTACCGTGTGTGTAGGTGAACGTTCCGCTGAAAGTACCATCGGTGCCCCGTTGCTTTTCGCCCCAACTGTCGTCTGTTCCCCCAACAGTTTTAGCAAGCGATTTGACGCTTAGGTTCGAGGCACTATCTGCTATAGGTGTGACAGAACGGGTCACGGGAAATGCGACTGGATCTCTCATAGCACGCGTAATCTCGTGCAATTCAAATCCTGGTACCGGGGCACGCGGTCCGAACAACGGGACGAACTGGGTTTCGTCGATGACGAGATCATTCCCGATCGCGATCCCCCATCTCTTCATGAGTCCAATGAGCCCTCTGTTGACATCTTCTGCAGAGGCTACCGATGGATCGAGCATCAGAAACAATTTTCCGCTACGCTTCAAGTATTTCGCCACTATGTTAATTTCATTACGGGTCAAGGCGTTTTTTGGACCCGCAATGACAAGTAACTCACAATCCGCTGGAATGTCCGGTTCTGTCAAGAGCGAAAGGGAAAACGCCGCATAGTTCTGATTCTCTAACTCTGTCCGCACTTCACTATATCCATCGTTATTGAAGTCAGTGATTTCATGTTCTTTGTGGCCCACAAGGAAGTAGACTTTTTTCGTTTCGTCTCGGATGAGTTTAAGAATTGCGCTCGTGAATTTCTGTTCCTCAACGGTGGTGACCTTTTCATACCGATCTTCGCTGTCGAAAATGATTGTTCCATCGTATCGCAGTTGATACCTGCTGCTAAGTTGAAGGTCGATGTAAGGATTTTTAAATGAGAAGGTTAAAAGTTCAGTTTCACGCTGGTACAATTCTAACATATCTTTCGCACGCGCCGCTGACTGTGAGGTGTCATCGCTGAAAAACGCTGTTACCCGGATTTCCTTTTTAAGGTCTTTGAGAACGGTTTTCGTTTGTTCTGAAAGCGTGTAAAGCTGTAGTTTCGTTAAGTCTACTTGTTTATTAAACTGCCGGACAACAATAGCATTGACAAAAATCACAATGCCGATAACCCCAACGATACTCAAAGCAACGTTCGCGCCGTAACGCGCCTGGCGACTGATGAAGAAATTCATGAAGTCCGCAAACCGCAACCGTGCGAAAATGGCGAGTGAGATAAGCGCGAGTAAGAGGCAAATCCAAAAAACCAGCCGCGCTTGAAATATCCAACTCGCAATCGCAATAAAACTGAAAATTAGCGTTAGGAAACCGAGAATCGGACCTGTAACCCTTTTGTTGGCTTCCATGCTCTACCTCCATTTTGATGATTCAATGGACTTGAACGTCGCAAATAAGCAGACACATGTGAAACTGACATAGTAAATAACATCTTTCAAAAGGATGATACCGCGTGAGAAATCTCGGTAGTGTTCAGATAGCGACAGGTAACTCAGGAATTTCGCTATCGGTCCACCACGCGCTGAGAGCGCACCGATCACCCATAATGTTATGAGGATGCCGAAACTCGTCAACGCGGCGACGATCTGATTTTTACACATCGACGACATCAGCAAACCTAATGCCAGAAAGGAGGAGCTGATGAGGAGGATACCAAGATAACCGCTGATGAGGAGACCACTGTCCAAATAACCGAAGCGTTGCGTTAGCAGTGGGAACAGAAGCGTCAAGCCAAGCATAATAATTACCAGTGTGCAGCTTGCCAAAAATTTGCCGAGAACCACTTGTCCGTCTGTGATTGGAGAAGTAAGGAGTAGCTCAATCGTTCCCGATTTCCGTTCTTCCGCAAAGAGTTTCATTGTCAACACTGGCGTAAAAAAGAGTAAGACGATCGCCATGTTACCGAAGAGTGTTTCCATCACATATCCGCCGGTTCCGCCAACGTTGCTCGCACTGATAATCATGATAGAGAACAGGAAACCCGAAATCGCTGTAAAGACAAAATAGACGAAATAGGCGATCGGTGAAACGAAATAGGTATAGAGTTCTTTTGTGCAAACTGCCAGAATATTTCTCATTTTTTTCTATGAGCACCTAACGAATCGTTTGCGAACCTTTCCAACAAAGAAGGGACCCAGGGATTCGATATATGTGGTGGTCTGTTCCGTTTGGCGCATATCCTGTATCAAACGCGATAACGGGTGTAAATCAGGACCGACCACTCCGATAACAAATTCGTTGTCGTTTGTATCTAATCCAAAGCATGCAAGTCGGATGTCACTGGCGTAGCCACCCGAGGCGTAACTACGACCCAGCAAGGCGTGTTCGCCTAAGATGCGTCCTCGTTCGCGGTATTCAAGACGATAAAATTCAGATTTTCGGCGCAGCGGATACCAAATCGCCCATGGAAACTCAGGATTGAGAACGTTTTGGAGGGGTCTGTTGAGGAGCCATTCTTCCAGGTTCGGTTCTCTACCGCTTGAATAGGTTCGACCTGTCATGGTCATTTCTGGACGATATGCAAGCTTAGACGTGTCCTGTGCTTTTACGAGTAGGGTTCGTGACTCTGCCATTAACACCGCTGGATCTTCTGCGATAAACAGCACACCGATCCCTGTCGGATGGTTTAAATCGTCGTATAGGACTGCGTTTAGGTTTCCCTTCTCAAGTATTTTTATGATGAATCTATGATCGAAGCATTCCTTAAAGACATGCAGTTGGAAAAACAAACGCCGGTCGCTAACCTGTAGTTTTCCGTCGATGGGCGCACCGACTTCTTGGATATCCGGTGGTTCAGGACGTTGCGGTTTCTTCTGTTCTGTATTCATATCTTAATATATGGCTCTTGGACTACCTCCACTGTGGGAGGGGTTTGTAACCCCGATTTCCTTTCGATCAGATTTTAGAGATGTTTGAAATACCCACTCCCTCTTTTAACTGACAACTGGTAACTGACAACTGACAACTATTCAACGCTTTGTCGTGTACGATTCACGAATCCACTCTTCAAGTATCTGATCGGGATTTTCCAAGACAGCCTTTGGGAAAGTGAATGTGGATTGTCCTGTGTTCTGCTTAATCAGGTTTAGACCGTGTTGGTAACTTCCCAAAAGTTGATCACAGACCTGCTTGACTGTTTGTTCGTCTGCGATCGCACGTTCGCAAATAAGCGCAGTCGCTTCGGCATCGAACTGAATTTGCAATTGATGTTCTGCGTAGAACTCCGCTTCGTATCGACGGACCTGTTCACACATCACGGTATTGCGTCTGTAGTTAGGCTCTTTAATTATCCGATTGAGCTCGACATCAGGGGACTCCACAACGTCAGCGGTGACAACAAATTCCTCAACGCCGGTGGAGGGGAGTTCAAATTTATAATTGCGCAAGGCTTTTTCGCAGACTGTCATTAAGGCACGCGCCCCTGTTTTTTGCGCAATGGCTTTTTCGGCGATGCGTCGTAGACCGCAGTCCGAAAACGCAACCGTGATGCCATACGCTCGAAAAGCGTTTTCATATTGTCGGATAATGGAGCCTTCCGAGTGTTTCAGGATATAGAAGAGGTCATCTACGCCGAGTTCCGTGCAAACGACGTGTACCGGGAGTCGTCCGATGAATTCAGGTTCAAAGCCAAAGTCGATGAAGTCTTTCGGTGTGACGTTCTCGAAATATTGTGTCGTCTCGTCAGTTTTGCTGGTAATCTCAGCATTGAAGCCGATTTTGCTTTGGTGCGTGCGTTTCTTGATAATATCTGCCATACCGGTGAATGCACCGCTGATGATGAAGAGGATGTGGCGTGTGTTGATGATCTCTTGCTCGACCTTACCACTCTTCTGAAATTCCATAGCGGCACGCATCTGCGAGGCGACATCGTTTCCTGCACGTAGATCGACTTCGGTCTCCTCCATCAATTTAAGGAGTCCGATCTGCACACCGCGCCCGCTCACATCGCGTCCCATGATGTTTGGCGGTGTCGCGATTTTGTCTGCTTCGTCGAGATAGATGATGCCGTATTGCGCCAATTCGAGGTTGTCCTCGGCTTGGGTTACCAATTCTCGGATGAGGTCGTCAACATTCGCACCGACATAACCTGTTTCGCTGAATCGAGTCGCATCCGCTTTGACAAACGGCACGCCGATGAGTTTAGCGATGTGTCGGATAAGGTACGTCTTACCGACGCCGGTCGGTCCGAGCATAACAATATTCTGCTTTGAATAATCAGCCTCAGCCGCAGCCGGATCTTCATGGCATTCTCGGACGTGGTTATAGTGGTCACAGACAGCGATAGCGAGTGCCTTCTTTGACTCGTCCTGTTTAATCACGTATCGGTCGAGGTATTGTTTAATCTCCTTCGGTTTGAGGTCGAACTTCAGATCGAAGGTTTTTTGCGGTTCAGGTCCTTCCTCTGCTGCTTCTGACGCGGGTTCGCCAGCAGACGCGTTAATCAAACGGACACTACCGCCGTACTTTTGCTGTACGAATTCTTGGAATTCTTTTTCAATTTCTTCGGGTGTAGGTATCTTCTTATTTGTGCTCACGACTATATGCTACCTCTCTTCTGTAGGAGGGAACTCCGATTCCCGACTCTTCTAAAATAGGAAACCGAACCTAAAATTAAATAGGACTCCCTATAAGTTCGCTTCGAACAATTTCAGTCCCCGCAACCATCGTTTTCAGTTTCGCTGCAGCTGCCCACCGCGCTGTTTGGCTGAAACCACAATCCGGCGTAATCGCGAGTTTTTCAGGACGCACGTGCTTGAGTGCTGCGCGCAGCAATGTCGCCACATCCTCCGGTGTTTCTACATAGTAGTTTTTAACGTCGATAAGCCCTGCGGCAAGTTCTTTGTCGTTCGGGAAGTCGCTCCATAACGCGATTTCTGCCATTTCACGGTTCGCGAATTCCAGGGCGAGTTGATCGAAATCTGCGTCTAAAATATACGGAAAAAGCGGACGATACGAGCGTTTCCCGACAGCTCTGCCGCGGTAGTTCCCGAAACAGATGTGCAGTCCAATCTTTGCAGAGACACCTTCAACGGTGTGATTGAACAGTTTAACGAACGCTTCAGGACGATCGGGATAAACGGCGTAAGAGGGTTCATCTAATTGAATGAATTCTGCACCAGCGGCGGCGAGTTGGCGGAGTTCTGTATTGATAATCGCCGCGCAGGCGTAGGCGACTTCAAGGCGTTCTTTATAAATACCACCCGTCTGGATGCGTCCGGAGAGGGTGAACGGACCGGGACACGTCACCTTAAGCGGTTTCGTCGTCTCGTTTTTCGCAAATTCAAATTCTGCAAGGATACCCAGACCATCGGGAGCTGAGAGTGGAACAGAGGGCAACCATTTGCCGCGTTGGTCGTGTCCGTCGGGTCCCTGTGTTCTGGGTGCTGGGAGCTCTTCTAACCCGGTGAGCCGTTCATAGAATCCGAGTACGAAGTCTTGTCGGCGCATCTCACCCTCTGTGATGATGTCAACGCCGGCGCGTTCTTGATCGGAGATAGCAGCGCGGACGGCGTCATCGAAGGTCTCGTTAATATCGGTTTCACCGAGTTCCCCGCGTCCGATTGCCTCTAACATAACGCACAGCCAACTCGGTGGCGCATAACTTCCGATAGTGCTGGTGGGTATCAAAATGTCCGTGTCCGTCATTAAAAGTCCTCTGTTCTTTCCCTAATAGGTGTGCTGATTTAATTCAGACTGGTTTCCTTAAACACCCACTCGCGGTTTTTGCATCGGCGATGTCATCTTCACTACTGTTGGCTTACCCCCGCTGGCGAGGATTGTATCCTCGCCTCTTTGGAGTGTCTAATTAATTCTTAATTTTACTATAATTCAGACTGGTTTCCTTAAACACCCACTCGCGGTTTTTGCATCGGCGATGCCATCTTCACTACTATTGGTTTGTTGAACTGCTTTTTTCGCTTGGCGTGAAGTTGCCTCACTTTGCAAGTAGGCAATATAGCGATCTATATCATGATCGAATTTCTCGGAGATCTTGTTACGAATGTGTCGGATATCCTCGACAATAGGAGAATTTTTAATCATTGGAGCCTCCAACGTTTGCGTAGAAGAACGGCGGCATCGTCAGAGCAACAACATCATCTTCCCCAGAGATTTCACGCGCCATCACGAGTGCATCGTCTAAGTTTTTCGCCCAGTCAACTCCGAGCCGCTGCGCGACTCTCGGCTCCTTGGGACCGACGAGAATCACCTTCGCGAGATATTTCAGGGGATACGTTGCCCAATACCAGACAGTGAACGGATGGAAACCGTGGTGCGCAAACCTGTTCCGATAGCAATCGATAAAATACTCGTCTTTTGCGTATTTTTCCTGAAATTTCTGCTGCATCTCAAAAGGTTCTGTCGTTTCGGCGAGGACTTCATCATAAAACTGTTTATAGGCGACGTGATACTCGTCGTGAAAGATCTCGTAGGTCGGGTTCATGATGATAACGACACCGTTCTTTTTGATGATCGGTTTGTTATAGAACCAATTGAAGACGTAGCCTAAAACGTCGCTCACCACCAAAACCGGATTGATACGCGCATCAACGGCGTAGGGACTCATATCAGGAAGCCCGAACACCAATGTGCTGAACTGTCGCGGGATATCTATTGCCAACTGATCCTTCATTGACACTAACGTTTTCGCATGAACGGCATCGATGTCGCCTGCGTTGATTTGGATCGGTTCGTAGTCCGTCTGGACGCTCTTGAGTATATTGTAACGCAACGATTCAGGCAGCAGCGATAGTGTCGCCGGTGTGAAGGTTTTCAGTACCCTCTCTGCGATGTTGCAGTCCTTATTGGGTTTCCCGACGTAGCGCAGATGAAATGGATAGATCGCACCGTTCATCGCCGCTTCGAGTACCAAGATGGGTGTCTCTTTCTGGATCAGACGACTCATCCGCTCGATGCAAGCGTGCATGTGCGAGCCTTCAGGTTGCATGACGTGCGGGCTTTCTGATGTCATGTGGGGCGAGTGGTGGGGGGCGATGGAGTTATACGTCCCAAGACCCACAGCGACAGATTTATGCCCACCGTTGAGCGGGATCTGTATCATATCAACGTAAATCACCAGATCGGATTCGAGGACTGCCTTATCCGTCTCAACGGTTTCGTCTTTTTCTGTGTGTCCTACCTGAACAATCTGTTCGGCGTCCTCCGCATCGAAATTTCGGAGTTGATGCGGATAAAACTCGTCCATGATGTCTTTTCCGAGCATATAGGCGAGTTCGTGTTCCTTCATTTTGCGGTGTAGTGCGACGGCGCACATCAGTTGGATGTTCTTTTTCTCCACGCCGTAGCTATAGAGCATCTTCAGAAGCGTCTCGGTCATGATCTGCCGCATATCCGGCTTTTTGGTGGCGGGAAAAGGTTGGCAGTTATCGTCGAACAGGATGAGCACTTTTGAATTGCCGTTGACGAGTTCACAGAGCGGGGGCATCTCAAGTGGGTTTTCAAAAGCTCGCTGTGTGTGTTCGCTCAGTGCGGCGCGCTTGATTCCCGGTAGCGGAGGCTTCGCGTAGTAGACCTCTGAATTATCGGGGAGTTTTGCGTTAATGAGATGATTTCCGAAGTAGGTGAAGTATTTCATTTTAACGGGATAACTCGCTTCTTGAGACGGTTTCAGTCTATGTTTTTACGGCTTGCAATCACCAATCTATTTTACCATAATTTGTGGGAGTGTGCAAATTTTTTATCAGATTTAGATATTTCTACTATAACTGCTATGAGCAAATCGCGTGCCAGTCTGGGTAGGTATTCCACTGGTATTTGGGGCAAAAATTGTACCGAATAGGGCAAATCTCGGACCAGATTGCACGAGGTGGGGCAGTTTCAAAGTCTCGTAGGTTCGGATTCTATAGGTACACGAGGCGGTCCTATCCATAGGTGTCAATTTAAGAGCGTGCTTTCCCGTAGGTTGGGTTGAACGGCATTGAGGAGGGGACCTTGACAACCCGAAGCCACCTGAAGTGCCATATACCATCGTAGATACTCAAAGACCGAGTGAAACCCAACGTTTTTGTTGCGAAGTTCCGTAGATTCTGGCACTCTGAAGTTGGGTTTCGCTGCGATGTTCAGTGGAGATGGCAACGGGCGTATTTCAGGCATATTTGGCACACCCACGTCTCCTTTTTCCGTTCCGCTCAACCCAACCTACGGGACCCGAAACCGCTAAATTGACACCTATGGTACACGAGGCGGTCCTATCCTTCTGAATATAACACGAATTTCAGAGTATTCAGAGTAATCTGGGAAAGTGATAGATTTCAGAGATGTCCTTGAACCCAATCTACAACTGGATTTTATAGTAAAGCCCAAAAATATCTGCACACCCCCGGTAGGTGCGGTTTCTAACCGCACCGAGTTTGGTGTAAAATTAATTACAGAATCTACTATAATCGGTTTTACTGAGGTGTGCTCGGAAGTTTACTCTGAAATTCTATAACCGAGAGGAAGTTGCCGATAAAGGCATTATAGGTGCACCGTGAGTTCAAGAGCGGATGAGGCAGATGAGACAGAAGTGTTGATTGTCCATCTCGCGTAGGATGTGTCTGCTCTATACTTTCTCATGGATATCTACTTTAACTTCAAGCCATGAATCCCATCCGTAACTTGCTGCCACTTCTAAAACAACATCCTTCGCCCTATGAATCCATTCATCCACGAGACTTTTATCGACATTCGCCGAATGGCTGACGACAACACAGATACTCTTTCCATCATTCCCAGTTTTAAAATAAAGGCGAAACGGATGTTCAATCTGAAAACGGGCATTCAACAGAACTAAGAGCCAATCCAAACGAGTTGGTGTATACCTTTCCAATCCTGGGGCGTTCTCTAACATTGCTATTCTCCCTTGCCTACTATAGAAACTTAACAATTATGGCAACAACAATGCCTGTAGCGGCTACAGCTGTTGTTACAATCCACTGCAAGCGTTTTTCTAATCTGTCCATTCTCTCATTAAGATCTCTCTTGACTTCCTGAATCTGTTCATATAGACGCGATTCTGCCTTTTCGCGTTCCTCCATTTGTGTTGCAAGACGAATAAACTCTTCGGGATTTATAGGTGTATTATGATTGTTTGAGTCTGACATTACACACTCCAATGGTGCTGGCAAAATGAACGCGTTCGTCGCTCATCTCTCGTGAAATTTCAAGGTTATCTGCTCAGTTCAAACCCTTTTTGTAATTATATATTTTCTTGCAGTTCATTTCAAGGAAAAGTGTTATTGGAGTCTATTGGTCCACGAGACGGTTCCGTGCCGTTTCTTACTATGTAACGCTATCCATCTGAATATAACAACGCCAGTTTGAAAATTAATCTGTAGGTGTTTTTGCTTGGGTGTTTCCCCTAGGTAGAGCGGTAAATACACCGAAAGAATCGCAGAATGTGGAGAGATATACCGTTTTTCAAGACACTTTCTGTGTCAATAACGGCAGCGAAACCCAACTTCACACTTTTATCAAACTCACGTTATAACACGAATTTCAGAGTATTCAGAGTGAATTGAGAAACTTATGTATTTCAGAGATGTCCTTGAACCTAAACTATGACTGGATTTTATAGTAAAGCCCAAAAATATCTGCACACCCCCGGTAGGTGCGGTTTCTAACCGCACCCATAGGTGTCAATTTAGGATCTTCCGTAGGTTGGGTTGAACGGAACTGAAAAGACAGACCGGAGTGCTCCAAATACCTCTTAGGTCCAACATAAGGGCATGGACACTCAAGAACATAGGAAAACCCAACTTCAGGTCCCTCAGAGTCCCCGAAACTGCGAAGGTGTTGGGTTTCACTCGGTGGCTGTTTAACGTAAGTTATGTATAGTTTATCATTTCAGGACTTACGCAAAATCAGAGAATTAGGTTTATCATGACGCAATCGGTGCGGTTAGGGGATTTAGTCTGGGGATAGACTGGATTTAGTCTGGGAATAGACTAAATCCGTTCCTTGTATTACATTCCGCACCTACCGCGGGAGTGCGTAAGTCCTATCATTTGTGTTTTCTGTCCGAGGGACACTTTGAATATAGAGGACCCACATGAAACCTAATCTGGTAAGACACACGCTCTATCAACCGGGCAATAGACGATACCCAATACCCGTAAAAAGTCCGACAACGATCCAGATGCCACCGATGAAGCATTCTCCTAATATAATGCCTAACACAAAAGGACGGAGTTTGCGGTAGAGCGTGACGCCGCCGAATTTCAAGACGGTGTATTTGAAAAGCCAACCGATGAAGAACGAACCCCAAAAACAGAAGGTCGCATAACTCGTCATCAAGAGTGCACCGACTGGATGTAGTTTCCACCAGAGATAGTGGTGTCGCATCCAGAGCATACCGAACATCGTGGCACCACCGAAGATGAACGAACCGAGCCGTTCCAACTCAATGCCACTTGGGTTTTGGAGGATGCTGGTAAGTCGGTTAAATGGGACGGTCGTGGAGATCATATAGGTCCAGTGTTGTAAGTTCACCGCACCGTGCGTGTAGGCGAGATCTAAGGACGTATAGTAAGAGACACCCATCGCCAAGACGATTGCGATCCCCATCGCAAGCAGAAACGGACGCTGCTTGAGACGCAGCGGTTCTGCGAGTTTGAAGTTGTTCATGACCCCCGGCATGAGGATCTCCCGCATATCGAACATCAAAACCCGTTCATACGAGACCAACGTCCAACTCGGCGCGTTCACACGAGAACTACCGAACAACGTAATCAGGAATTCACCCGGTAGGAAAGAGTAGATGATAAACAGCAAACCCCCGTTCGCAACCATCCACGTTCCGACCGTCGTTATAGCGAGGAAGATCCCCAGCATAACGAGAGCGACCCACACACTCATCCCTGCCATGCGACATATCAGCGTAAGGAGCAGGATACCGACGATTAAACCACCGACCGCCCAAACGTAAGGTAGCGGTTCGTTTGTGTCATCTGCCTGTTTCCCAAAGATGGTAGCGAATGCACGTCCGAAATGGCGTTTACCGATGAAGAGAATAAATCCGATAAAGACGAGCAGCGCACCCATCTGTTGATTCTGGTGGAAGTTCCACTGATTCACTTTCGAGCCTGTTGCATAGATAAGCACCGTCTCCATCTTTCCGAGCAGGAAGAAGAACCAGAAACTAAACGAGATCTCAAGGGTCAGCAGATAGACGATGGCAACAATTGAGGGATAGATAAACAGATGCACCGTGGGCCACCATCCCAGCGCGGATAGTGGTTTTTCGGTGAAGAATTGGGCAATCGGGAAATCGAGGGGCGGTCTCGGAAAGGCTGGGAAATACGAGTTCAGTCCTCTCAAGCCGTGCAATATGACAGGCAGCATGAAACCGAACCACATCAGCCGCGATTTGAAGAACCGATTCAGAAGGGCACCCCCTGACGGAGATTGGAACATCTCCTGGGGCAATTGAACGATCGGAAACGTGAAACGTTCGTGTTCTACCCACTGTTTTCGGAGAAGCACCGTCCAGCAGATGGTGACGAAATAGAAGATCAGGACAAACGCACTCCATCCGACAATCGGCTTCAACCATGCTTGCCACGGGATCGAATCGCCATCCGGTAATTTTTCATAGAAATAGAAAACCGCTTTCGGGTCTTTCACGACCATCCAATCTGGAAGGTGTTGATGGAAAAGCGTAATCCACTCGTTTTCGGCGGTTGCGAAGTAGAGCGGACTCACAGCAAGTGGAACGAGGTATCGCATCAACCCCGAGGACGGAATGCCCGATGCAACCACCATCATCCCCCAGATGATGAGCAGTTCGCCGCCCTGTAATTCCGTGCCGGGTTTCAGTTTCTTAAGGAGAATATTGACACTGAAAACGAAAACCAGCATTACGAAGACAACAGCGATCGGTAGATGGTTCCCGGCGAGATAGGTGCCGCCAACGTGGAAATCGTTATACGGGGTAACGAAGCATTGGCATACCACTGCTCCCATACCGATAAGGATACTTCGCAATGTGAGTCCTGTGTGGACAAGATGGGGGGTTTGTGGAAGGCTCTGAGAGGTGGCTGGAGATGTCATAGGAGATGTGTGTCAGTCGGTCGCTTAGGGGTGCTATGTCAGAGTAGAAAATTAAAAATAAAAACTTTGTGGCCTACATATTGACATTTTTTTCATATAGAGTATAATAAAATGAGAGAGGACTATATGAACAAGGATAAAACAATAATACACGATGAACTTCGTTCGGAGTATGATCTGAGAAACTTGCGAGTGCGGAAGTTTGGTCCTGCGCGTAAGCAATTCGGTAACTTTGTCAAGTTAGAACCTGATGTCGCCGCGATATTTCCAGACGCTGCATCTGTTAACGAGACACTGCGATGTCTGATCCAAGACTCCAAAGAAAACGAGGAAGGATTCCTCCCTATCCAGCAACCGAAAACTAAATAGTCCTATAAACATACGTCTCAACACTGCCAAAAACTTTACACACCGCCTGAGAGATTATAGCACCTTCTTCATCGAATCTACCCTCTTCCCCCCTTCCGTCCTTCCGCTCTTCCCTCCTCCCTCTTCCCTCTTCCGTCCTTCCACCCTTCCTCTCTTGCCCTTCTACCCTCTTCCCTCTTCCCACCCTATATTTTCAGTTCCGTAAATCAAATACAGTTTTCACGGTCGCTGTTTTTCCTGTGTTCAAGGCAGTCTGGATAGCACGTTTATAATCTCGCAGTGGAAAAAGCCTACTGACCAGTGGACGCAAATGCGTTTCCATCTTTTGAAGGAGACGCATACCGAGCGTAAAGGTATGAATCTGTTCGTCGTTGTGGGTTTCAAACCCGTAGGTATAAGCACCCATTACACGCAGTTGCTTATACCAAATCGAAGTCCAGTCAACGTTTTTGGGGATCCCCGGCATACCCACTAAGACGACTTCGCCACCTGCACGAGTGAAACGGAGCGCATCGTCTATTGTAACGCTGGAACCGATACAGTCGAAGGTGACATCCACCCCGCCTATTAACACCTGTTGTCCTAATTCAGGTTGATACGATGTCGCGCCTGTGAGTTCACAGAACACGGTATACCGATCTCTATTGGGTGATAGAATGTCATCCGCGCCGAGTTCGCGCGCCAACTGCTGTTGATGCGGATACTTCGCGAAAATAATGATTCGGTTTCGATGTCCGAGTACCCGAAGTGCCGCGACGGTGAGCAGTCCGATAGTCCCGCCGCCGATGATACAGAGGGTCGCCGTTCTGTTGGGCGAAAATTTCAGAACGCCGTGGAGCGCGCAGGCAAAGGGTTCGAGTAGCACCGCCGTTTCGTCCGAAATACCGTCAGGAACAAGGTGCAATTGCGATTGGTGGGCAAGAACCGATTGGCTCCAGCCGCCACCTGTATCGCGGCAATAACCCGTTTGAACCCCTTCAGAGATGTCGCCTTTTGTGATGTTCTCACAGTTGGCAAAACGTTGGTTTCGGCATTGGTAACACGGCGGCGAGACCCCTCTCACGGGACACGACAGTGCCGGTTCGATCACCACCCGTGTCCCAACAGAGAAACCCTCTACTGCCGCACCTGTCTCCGCAATTTCGCCGACGATCTCATGTCCCAGCACAAAAGGCGTTGACGTGAACGGCGAGAAATAGGGACTCCCTTTCGCAGTGATTGTTGCCAAATCGGAGCCACAAATGCCGCTGAGTCGAGTCCTGACTTTGACCCATTCAGGCGTTGGCAGTTGTGGCTCCGGAATATCAACGAGACGCGTGCAAGAGAACGGAGACGTATAAAGACTTCGCCACCGTTTCCCAAGATAGCGCATCGCCAAATAACGTGGGATGCTTTTGGTATATTGAATAGCTTCCACTATGTTATTTCCAAGAGGGTAGCGATTTTACCCGTAGGTTGGGTTGAGCGATGCTCCATAAAAGAGTGGTAACGAAAAGACACTTTCAAGGTCACATTCGGCTTGAAATTTCCGAAAAACAAGCGAAACCCAACGCTTACGATTCTCCACAAGCGAATGCGGTGCCGTAATATTTGAAAATTTCTTAAGGACCGCTATCAAATTTAACACGTCTGTAGATGCGCCGCAACGGTAGTTCACACCCTATAGAGAGAAGCGGCATTACATCCTCAAGTGCCCGAAATTCGGTTGCCATCCACTCAGGTTCTTGGCGACAATACTGCACCACCTCTACTCTGTCTTGTGAAATCAGAACGTATTCCTGCAAAGTGCCAATCTGGCGATAATGCCTGAATTTCTCGTCTCTGTCATATATTTCAGTGGAGGCTGAAAGCACCTCTACGATGAGGGTCGGATTGACGAGTGTATCAAAGGTATTATCCTCAGCCTGGGGTTCTCCGCAAACAACCACAATATCCGGGTAAAAGTAGGATGCCGTTTGACTAACTTTCACACGTAGATCACCTGTAGAGGCGACTTCACAGTCTCTATCCATCAATTGGCTGCTAAGATAGATCGTTGTATCTAACGTGATGAAATTGTGTGCGAAACTGGCACCTGCCATCGCGATTGTCTCTCCATTCACATATTCGTTTTTTGTTATCGCCTTACGTTCCAATTCGAGGTATGTTTCAGGAGTTAAGTGAGTTGGTGCTGCTGGAGTTGCCATCTGACTGCCTCCTTTGCCGGTGTTTTTACCTGAACGAAAGGCGGGACGATAGAGAACGCCCGCCTACAGATAAATTACTTAACGTGAGTTTGATAATAAAAATTGAAAGAGACCCTGTAGGTCGGGTAGAGCGATGAAGATCCCAGAATCCTTTAGTTTGCCCAGAAACGTCTCTTTTTTCATGACCCATTGAGAAAAATAAACACAGCGAAACCCGACAATCCACTGCCCCTGTGAGAATAAGGCGGGGTTTCCAACGATACGCTTATGTCAAACTCACGTTACTTACGTATTGGCTTCAGATTGATAGTACTCCATCAGGATTTCCGCAACTTCAGGGCGCGCAATTTCCGGTGGCAGCGGTTCACCCGCGGCGAGAATCTCACGCTGCCTTGTGCCAGAGACGTTGAAATAATCGTCGCCACCGTGCGGGCAGTCGCGCATCATCACGATCTCATTGCACTTTTTGCACCAGACCGTGAAGTCGCCACGGAAGATACCGATCTCTAAGGCATCTTCGGGGATTGTATCAAAAATCTCTTGTGCATCGAACGCACCGTAGTAGTCGCCTGCGCCAGCGTGATCCCGCCCGACGATGAAGTGTGATGCACCACAGTTCTGACGGAAAACGGCATGGAGCAATGCTTCCCGCGGTCCTGCGTAGAGCATATCGAATCCATAACCGGTGATAGAGACAGTATTTTCGGGGAAATAATGTTGCACCATCGCACGGATAGAGGCATCGCGAACGGCAGCGGGGATGTCGCCCGGTTTTAACTTACCGAGAAGCATGTGAATCAGGACACCGTCGGCGTTGACTTCCCTTTGTGCGATCTTACAGAGTTCCTCGTGGGCACGGTGCATCGGGTTCCGCGTCTGGAAAGCGACAACTGTATCCCAGCCACGCGCCGCGATATCCTCGCGAATCTCAACGGCTGTGCGGAACGTATCAGGGAAATCCTCGCGAAAATAGGAATAGTTCAGGACGTCAATCGGACCAGAGAGAACGTTGTCTCCGACATCCGAGAAAGCGGGGACACCTGGGTGTTCAGGGTCGGTCGTTCCGAAGGTCTTTTCAATGAGAAGTTGTTTCTGTTCTGTTGAGAGTGTCTCGATAGCCGAAACCTTCATAACAGCGAGTGGCGG
Organism: Candidatus Poribacteria bacterium; assembly: GCA_965232545.1. Classification (GTDB taxonomy): domain Bacteria; phylum Poribacteria; class WGA-4E; order WGA-4E; family WGA-3G; genus WGA-3G. The sequence goes on along the minus strand of OZ246979.1, from coordinate 1,703,382 downwards.
ATTGCCTTCAACGTTCGGATCGCGTAGGGCAATTCTGTCGGCGTTCTTTACGGCATCCGTGAGTTGTTCCGATGAAACGATGTTCATCACGGGGACGGGCCAGAAGAGTCCGTTTGACAGTTGCATATCTGTTGCGACGCTTGTCGCTTCAGCGATGTTCATATAACCCGTAAGCGGTGTAAAGTACCCCGACGCGAGCATAACGGCTGATGCGGCGGCACCTGACGAGATCAGGACAGACGGAAGTTGATCCGCTTCTTTGGTTAGCTCAGCACGTTGTGCATCATCCGAAACGTAAAGCGGGTTTAAGGTTTCGGCTCCATGTGGTTTAATCATTCAATCAATTCTCCTTTTCAAAAAAAACGATTGTAGGGGCAGGTCTTGTGCCTGCCCACATATTCTGCGTTACTTTGGTTGTATTTGTTCGACTGTGCAGCCGTTCCAAATCCAAAAATGGTTTTTATGCCCCCAGTCATCTTCAGGACGCACCCGCTCTTTAGGTGTAAAAATAACTTGGGTGAGGTATCCATCTGTGATTTCTACTGTATAGGTGCGTTGCAGTGCTGCATCATTTTTCGTTATTGTCAAGTCCTTAATGACTTGCGTTCCGTTTGCTAATAAATTGAGTGTATGTGTTCCGTCGTCTCCTGCTACAGAGAAGGTATTGGTTACGCGATAGGTGCTGTTGGGCAGATCGAGTTTAAAAGCGGCGTCTCTCTGAGCCCAAACACCATCCTGTGCGAGTGCTGTCATACTTCTGTCGCCTCGATAGGCTTCATGGGGTGAGCGGGTATGCCATCCGAATTTACCGCTCTGATATGCTGTATTCGGTCCGATAGCGTGGTGGTCTAAGGCGGTTGCACTGCCGTTGGGTTGCATGTCGAAACGAATTATCAAATTCCCTTCTTCCGTCCTGTTCCACAATTCAAGTATGGGTCCAACCGCTCGCTTTTTCCGATAAAGCTGGAGGTGTTTTGTCTCATGGATGATTTCGTGATCGGCGGTATACGCCCGAAATTCAGCCGTATCCGGCGGATACCACGCCACCACATAGTCTACGGATGCTTGATGGTACCATAGATCTTTATAATTCGTTGGGGCGTTCTCGTCGTTGCGGTTTACCGGAAAGTAATTGAATTCGGCTTCGTAGTTGGACAAATGTGCCACATCCTCTGCGTATACACCATAGAGTGCCATGTGGTGGACAAAGGGTGTGACGTATTTAACCTTTCCTAAAGCGTCAGATTTGTGCCAATCCGCACTTCGCATCTGGTACGTTGAATGCGGTTCGATAAGATGTGTGCCCGATACCAATTCCGCAATCTCTGGCGCGATCCTTGCGTGGTCGTATGCCGTCCTGCCAAAGTGGAGTAAGCTAAAAATGACAAGGCACCCTGCGACAGCGTAACGCAGGAATTTATTCATATTCGGAATGAGGAATGCCGCTAACATCGGCAGAATATAGAGATGAATTCTATCGTTAATCCATCCGCCCGGTCCGTAGCTCCATGGTGCCCTAACGAACATATAGGTAAACAGGAACGCAATTAACAGAAAAGCATCCGTCCGTTTCAGCCATTCCTTCCGGTGAATTCGGTAACCGATAGAGATGATAACGGCTATTCCTAACACCGCGAGGAGGAAATAGTTCGCTCTAACATGCCAGTCGCTAAAGTAGACAATCGATTTAACGCCCCAAAAATATTCCCAAACCCATTCCATACCACGATGATTACCTTGTTGATGTTGTTTTGTACTCTGTAGGTAATAGCCTACGAGTACAAAATACATCGGCACCATATAGAGGAAAAGGCGGAAGACGGGCTTGAGGGAGACAACAAATTTTTGCAGCAGCGCAGTGAATCCATCTCTACGTGTTTGCCACACTGCGGCTATCGCTGGTGCACCCCACAAGCAGCCGCCTACTACAGAGATACCTAAAACGACCAAGCCATAAGAAGCGATATGTGACAGATACGTAAGCAGTAGCAATACGTAGAGCCAAACCAGATGCCTTACCTGCATGTCATCCTTGTGCTTCCACCAGAATCCGAAACTGAAAAAGAAAAACGAAATGCTCAGTTGGAAGTTGTAAAACCCCATATAGAGAAGGTAGTTGTAAGCGAAAGGAAAACCGAGCCAGCCATATACAGGTTGGCCTCTCTCATCTTTGTGGACAGCGTTAAAGAAATAGAAGAAAGCGATCGGGACCATGCCTATCGCAATTGTAAGAAATACCTTCTCAGAGATGACAGGCGGGAACACGTAAAGCAATGCCAACAAAAGGATGTGTGACAGCCAGTTCGGGAAGATCGTTATATTCAGTTCCCATGCGTTCCGCATCTGATAGTTTTCGTGTTTCGCATATTCCTTTAGCACCAAACCGTTATAGACGTGGCTCGCACCGTCTTGCGAGGGGAAATACGCAAAGATCCAGAGCGGGAGAATGTGGAGTAACAGCAGCACTACAAATACATGTTTCCACGACAAATTTCTCCAATTAAACATTATGTTCCCTCCGATACAGGGAAGTGCCGCCTAAGTTTATGCGTTCTCTCTAAAGTAAAGGCAGTGCTCCGTCAACGGGCACCGTTCACATAACGGTTTTCGGGCATCACAGATTTTTCTGCCGAAGTAAATCAGGTTCATATGGAACGGATACGACTTATCCTTCGGCACAATTGGTGGTAAGAGTTGATGAGCCTTCTCGGCACTACAATTCGGTGGAATCAGTCCGAGGCGTTTGGAAATTCGCAGGATGTGTGTGTCAACAGGGAAGACCTCCCGACCACACGCGAAGGAGAGTGTAACGGATGCGGTTTTGATACCGATACCTTTGTGTTGACATAGGAACTCTAAGGCATCCTCCGTTTCCATGTCGTGCATGAACTCCAATGAGAGTTCACCACGTTCGGCTTTGAGCCAAGTCAGAAAATTTTTGATAGTAAGGCTTTTCTGTTCTCCGAGTCCAACAACCCTTATTGCCATCTCTATTGCTTTGACATCAGCGTGCAGCACATCCTCCCACGTTGGAAAGCGATCTTTCAGCACCGCATACCCCTTGTCGCGACTGACATCTGTCGTATTTTGTGACAGGATCGTTAGGATGAGACATTCTAACACATCTCCCGCACCTTCACGGGTCGGTACACCGAATAAGTCTTCCAGGGATTCTGATATAATTTCCGCTTTCTGCTGTAATTCCAATTGTTTTCTTCCACGGCATTGCGTTTTTAACATTATACCACAAACAGAAAAAATCGCAACGCCATTTTATTCCTCTTTGTAGGAGGGAACTCCGATTCCCGACTCTTACTGCTTTTCTGTGGGAGGAGGGAAACGCCCAAGCAAAAACATCCCGATTCCCGACGCTTACGAATCGCTGACCGCTGACTGCTGACCGCCGATCGCTAATCTCCACTAAAATAGAAAACGATACATCGGTTTATCGAGCATAACAGCGAGAAGACTCCAGAACGAGCCGATCACAAACTCACCAAGCACAATGCCGAGGAAAAACGGAACCGCTTTCCGATGCAAATGGAGCCCACCGTATTTCAGCACGAGCCATTTGAGCAGCCATCCGACAAAGATCGAACCCACCATCGGGTTAATCGCCCAACTTCCAGAGATAGCATAACCGACCGGGTGTAGATTCCACCAGATGAATCGCATCCGCATTGCAGCGAGGAGTAACGTCAGGACAAATCCGAACGATGCGAAACCAATTGCAGGCACATCCGGCGGTGCGGTGTAGGTAAGCCACGTTTCTAACCGATTAAAAGATTCTCGTCCGAATCCGGCGAAACCACCTTCCGAATAATACATGGACAAATATGCCCAGAACGAACCGAGCGCGCCTAAGGCAGAAGCTAACATCATGAGAAGCGCAAACCGTCGCAGTGGAATATTGGCACCCTCCGCCAATTTAAAGCCTTCAAGTTGATGTGGCATGGCGTGTGAACGGTGGGCGCGATTCAAACAATAGAGGTAGGCAAACCCGGTTAAGTTCACTGCTCCCAATCGACGAATCCCCATCAAGCGTGGCAACATTTCATCGGGACCAATGAAGTGTAAGTCGTGTACTGGTGAACCGAGTTCCGCCCGCAAACGTGTAATTGCCATGGCAATCGCGAACCAAATGGCGAAGTAGACGATGATTATCCAAAAACTCATGCCCATCTTCAGACAGAACCCGATAATGAACCCCGATCCACTGAGGAACCCAAGAACGATCAGGCGATATGAAATAGGTTCGTCTGCCTTTGGAGACACAAGTTGGTGTAAAACCCCCTTCAAATAGCGTCGGCTCATCCAGATAGCCACAACACACAGTCCCAGATACGCGCCGTGCGACTGCTCGGCTTCGTAAGGAAAACGCGGCAGTCCGCGCCAGCCAGCAATAACCCCTAATAAGCGTTCTGCTCTCCAGATTAACCAGAATGCCCAACAGGAGAAGGAGAGGTCCAGTGGTATGAAAAACGAAAGCCCTACACCAAATGGAAAAACCCCAAGCGGACTCCAACCGATACCGTTCCATGGACGCTCTGTGAATATTGTGCGCAGGTCGTATAATTTTCCGCCGAGACTCGGAACGACAGGAAACAGGAAATTTAACCCATTGATGACATCGATTGTGACACCGATCGACAGTCCGAGCCACATCCACGGTGAACGGAAGAATCTACGAGGCCGAGTTGTCATTTCAAAGGGGAGTTGGATGATAGGGTAACTGAGTCGCTCTGATTCGACCCATTGCTTCCGAAAGATTAGACTCAGGCAGAGCATTACGAGGTGGATAGCAACTATGAAAAGGGTCCACCAAAGGATAGGAGATAGCCATGCTATTAAATAACGCGGTTCGTAAATACTCTCAAACCCGCTATAATACGCTTCAAGTGCTCGTCTATTGCTGACTGCTAACCACTGCGGGATATGCAAATGGAAAAGGTTCACCCAGTCGTTCTCTGGGGTCGCGAACCAGTGGGCATGCCCGATAATTGGCATCAGGACAAGGAACCGGTCTACGCCTGCAAGTCCTGCCCCTACCGAGATACACGTGTAGATGACAAGCAGTTCAGCACGGTTGAGCACAAGCGTGTGATGCAAGCGACGCAAAAGGAGTCCGATACCCAGTAGGACTAAAATGGTGATAACGGCGTTGTAGAAAAGCGAGACCTGCGTCGGACTCCCGCCGCCACGGATAATAGAGGCGGATACCCACCAACAGTTGGCAGGCACTAACACGCAGATAAGGAAAATAGTGAATGGCCGAATTCTGAGATCTTTGGTCGGAACGGTGTTCACCCTCTTTCAAGAAATAACTCTAATATTTTACATCATTTCTTGCCTTCAGGCAACTTTTTTTATTCGTACGGCTAAGGCCATTTGTGGTGGATTATCAAAATAGGTAATTCTAAAAGCTACCATAATTCTAAAATCTACATAAATACCCGTAGAATCGCTCTCCAATTAGATTGTTTACCAAAACGAGGTGTGATATAATCAAATGACAGTTTTTAAATTATGGGCACTTGGGGTGCTCTCTATTTCATAACCGGAGCCCGTAAGCGTAGCGGAGGACGGATAGACGGAGGGGAACGTGAAAGTTTTAACCCACCTGACCGAACCGCAAGGAAAAATTAAAAGAATCATTTTTATTAGCCTAATCGTTCTCATTGGGGTTATCATTTTGCTATCCATTATCTATCAACGGACCGCGCTATGGGAACCGGAACAGCATCTCATCACACTTCTTCCAAAATCTCCGATCTGCTATTTGACGCTCAAGGAATTGAAAGGCTTGGTGGAAACCTTCAATCGTAGTGAACTTGGAAAACAGGCTGCTAAAATGCCGATTCTCACTGAAATTCAAAAGCAACGGTGGTGGAAACAACTCGTCTATCAGAAGCAGCTCTGGGAATACGAGATGGGCGGGAAACTCGACCTGAAGACGATCACGGGCTACTTTGGCGAGGAAGCCATTCTCGCACTGTATCGGCGTGAAGGAGAACTCTCGTTTCTGCTCATTAGCGCAGTGGGAGCACAGGAAAAACTGAGCATTGAAGCGATTACCGCAACAGATGCGATCAACCCAAAATACGAACGTATCCAAACCGATTACCGTAAATTCACAATTAATACCATTATCGGGTATCCACGCAATTTCAGTTATACCTTCATTGGGAAAATCGGCATCTTAAGCCTCAATCCGTTATTATTAGCCGAGACGCTTGACCGCTATGCCGGACTTTCTAAAACTGATCCGAAAAAGCAAGGATTTCTCGCTAAGCACCCCATGGCGGCGGAGATACAGGACGATTATCATCAGAACAAAAACACCGGGTATATAGATTTGCAGCAGTTTACGCCTTTAGTGGCTGGTATGAGTTCCGATGTGCTTGCTAAACAGATTTTAGAATTGTTTGGGGATTCAGGAGCTTGGGCGTTTAGCAATCGATATGAAGAAGGCGTGATTGTGTCACGGCATCGGTTCCGAAAGAGTGCTGGCACCAGTCGTTCTAATCTTCCAACTGCGAATGACTCGAAACCGTTCCATGCTGTTCCCGAACGTACTGCTTTTGTTGCCACGCTCCCCGCTTCAAATCTGATGCGCCAATTCTTTGGTGATATAGACCTCTCCAAAGTTTTGGGTGCGGATTTAACGCTTCTGTTAGTCGCACCCGATCCCGGTGAAGTATCGGTCGTGCCTTCGTTGGTTTTACTGGCTCACGCGAAGTCTCCCGAAGCACTAAACGCGGTCATAGGAATCGTGAAGGAGGGGAAACCCGCAATTTTTGGCAAACCACTCGGGTACCTTAAACCGCAAGATTACAAAGGCATCACGCTGCAGCCCGTGCAACTCCGTCTCAATTTTCTATTAGCAGTTACGGGCGGATACGCAATTGTTAACGACTATTTCGTCTTAAGTACAACACTGGCGGGTTTAAAGTCTCTGATTGATACGACGACAGGGAACGTTCCTGTCTTGGATAATGTGGCGTTTTCCGCAGATACGGGTGGTGTTCAAGCATTCATTCAACCGGAGTTGTTTGTGCCGGAACTGAAACGTTTCCTTCCGATCATAACGGTACTTGCTTCTCTGTCCGGACAGAAGTTAGATGCAACAGTAACACAACATATCACGGAAAACCTCTTTCCACTGGAATCTCTCGGTCCGATTTCTGCTGAAATGAATTTTGATGAAAAGGGTATCGATACAGAGGTTCGGATCGTTTTGGAGAAATAGATTCGTTGTAGCATAAACTGTTAGTTTGTGTCATTTCGGAAGAGATAAAGGAATTTTGCGATAATGGCAGACTTTTACACAATTGAGAAGCAGGACGGGCGTTGGTGGTTCATCACACCGGACGGCGCGCGGTTCTGGTCCATCGGCATGAACCATATCGACTCGGCTGCGTTGCGATATGTAGAGTCGGACGGCGTGTGGGAACGCGAGTTCGGCAACAGTCAAGAACAGTGGTTACGCACAGTCGCTGATGATCTGCGTGATTGGGGTTTTAACACGATTGGCTGGACCCAGGAAGTCGTAATTATCACTCCAGGCTACCACCGCCATTCGCGACCCTTCACCTATGAGGAATACCAGTGGGCAGATATGCCTTACTGCCACCTACTACCTTTCACCGAGGCACATCAGTGGCAGGTTGAGGTCCGTATGCCCGATCTGACGAGTTCCGACTTCGAGGAGTGGTGCGACTACGTCGCCCGCGATGAGTGTGTACGCTTGCGCGACGATCCCAAGCTTATCGGCTATTTCTACTGCGATTGTCCTCAGTGGGTGCACACCTCTCCTGACACGCAGTGGCGTGGGGCGTTAGTCGATCCAGAGTTGCTCGAATCGGAGGCAGGACGCCGCGAACTCTCTGTCATTGCTGAACGCTACTTCAGGATCACGCATGACGCTATCCGCCGTTACGATCCGAATCACCTGATCTTGGGGGACCGATGGGAGGCAAACGCAGTGCTTCCTGAGGAGGTGGTCCGTGCGGCACTGCCTTACGTCGATGTGCTCAGTTTTCAATGTTTTGGGACAGTAGAGAATATCGCCACGAAGATGCGACATTGGGCAGACTTCGCAGACCGACCGGTTCTGCTGGCTGACGCGGCGGGGCATATACGCGCCCATAACGACACCAGTTGGCCCCCGACAGCAGACCGCTTGCACGATACAGACCACTATCGCCAAGTGATGGACGCGCTCTGGGATATCCCGCAATGCATCGGATATCATCTATGTGGGGCATACCTTAAGAACAACGCGCGCATGTGCGGATTTCGCGACCCGGCAAACAATCAAATTAACGAGACGGTGGCTGGTATTCGCGCCGTCAACGCCGAAAGGCAGCGGAGGCAAAACCCATGACACATACACTTGATGCGTACGGCGGCACAACCCAACTCAGGGGAAAAAGCACCGGTTGGTTTCATCTGGAGAAACTGAACGGACGCAGATGGTTCATCACACCTGAGGGCAACGCCTTTTTCCCGGTGTCGCTGTCTCATCTCTACACCGGCAATAGTCAGCCAACCGTGCGAAAACTCTATAACGGTGACAAGGATGCGTGGATTGAAAATTGGTTCCGTCAAATGCGAGCACTCGGATTTAACTGCGCACTCGCAGGCGCGACGAGTCAGTGTCGGGATCCTAAGGGCTATGTGGAGGTCGAGAAGGTGGAAGCACTGTTTCGCCGTGAATCTTTCCCATACGCTGCTGGGCTTTTCCTGATCCCTCACCCCAACGAACTACCGAAAGGTCAGGAACGCCCGGATATCTTCGCCGCTTATCAGGAGTGGGTAGAGGCGTTAGTCGCCGATGTTTGCTCGCGGTACGTCAATGATCCGATGATGATGGGATACTACTACGGTTTCGGGACCTTCATCAGACCGGGGAGTTGGATCGATGCAATACCCTCGCTCGACAGTGAAGCACCAGAGCAGGAGAATATCCGAAAAATGGCAGTCCACCTGTACCGTATGGCCCACGATGCGATACGTCGGCATGACCCCAACCACCTGATTCTCGGACCTTATGTCAAAGAGCAGTCCTTCGACTTGGAAACGTGGAAGGCTTTGACGCCTTATGTTGACATGCTTTCGCCTCAGCACTTCAACCGCAACATCAGTTTTGCCGAACAGAGTGCCGCAACAGGCAGATCCGTGTTGGTTTCTGATGAGGAATCGGGTCATATTTTCGATGCGTCACGCCAGAATCCGCGCAGTGTGACATCCGAGCACAAGGGACGCATCTACAGCTTGCTGCTTGACCGCCATTTGCGAGACTCGAACGTGTGCGGCATCAATTTTTGCGCGACGCTGTACGACCTTGACGATGGTCCTTTGATGGACATGGCGGGCATGATGGAGGGCTTGTACGACTGGGACGGTAACCCTAAACCCGGTCTGGTGGACGCCGTAAGGGACGCCAACAAGGAAATCTATGGACGCGCAACAGAGCCTTGTGGTTCTGCTCTCGACGAGTTGGATGAAAAGTTGTGTCGCACCAGAGATGAAGTCCACGAACACATTCGTTAGAGCCGCTCGCACAGAGGGATTGCAAATTTTTAACCCAGAGATAGATTCACAACAGACACTTGTAGATGGGATAAGTTAATAGTATGGAAACAAAAATTGGTATCGGCATCATCAGTTTTGCACATGGACACGCCAACGCCTACTGCAACCAGATGCAGACGTTTGACGATGTTGAACTCATCGCGTGTTGGGACGATAACGTTGAACGCGGGGAAGCCGCCGCAACACAATACGGCATGCGTTACTCGCCGCACCTTGAAGATGTCATCAACCACCCAGATATTCACGCCGTTATCGTGACGTGTGAGACGAATCGGCACGCCGAGATGGTGGTCGCCGCCGCGTCGGAGGGAAAGGATATCCTCTGCCAAAAACCGATGGCACTCACGCTCGAAGATTGCGATCAGATTGCCGAGGTTGTCGAGAAAACAGGTGTGAAATTTATGATGGGGCATCAGATGCGGCGCGATCCAGCGAACATCGCAATGAAAGAGATCATTGACAGTGGTGTTCTCGGTAAAATCGGTGTGCTACGTCGCCGACACTGCATCAATGCTTTGTTCAGTGAAGCCTTCGTGACGGGACCCAGCCGCTGGCACATTGATCCAGAGAAAAACATGGGGATGTTTATGGACGATGCTTCGCACGCAACCGATTTTATCCACTGGATGCTCGGTAAACCGACGAGTGTTATCGCCGAGATTGATAACATCTTGACGGATGTCGCACCGGATGACACTGGATTGGCTGTTTATCGGTTTGCGGGTGGCGAGATGGCGATTCTGCTAAATACATCTGTGACACTCGCCGGTGAGAATACGACCGAAATCTATGGCGATGAAGGCGTCGTCATTCAGAACTACGGTGATGCACCCTCGTGTAATATCCCGCGTCCCACAGATGCTATCGCACTCAAGTTGTATACGCGAGATGAACCCTCATGGAAGGATTTGGGTATCCCAATCCCAGATGGTCACGGAGAACGGATTGGCGGTGTGCCACGTCCCTTTATCGATTGCCTGAAGAACGGAACAGAACCCGATGTCACGGTAGAAGATGGGCGGGTTTCGGTGGAGATGGTGTTAGGAGCATATCGTTCCGCGCAGGAAGGACGGCGCGTTACATTTCCTTTGTAAAAAATATTGGGTTTATAGTGAATCGAAAAAATAAATGGACATTCACTGCTCCCCGGTAGGTGCGGTTTCCCAACCACACCGGTGTGGAGTGTCCAATTAATTCTAAACTTTACTATAATACTTGGTCATTACGGACTGTTACGACGCATGATACTCAGAATCTGACCCGTCATCCCACTATCAGGTGGCTGCGCTGCGAGAAAAAGTGCCGATGCCACAACCTGCTCCGGCTCTTTCCACGGATCGCTTTCTGCCCTGAAGGTGTCCGAATTCTCCCAAGCGGGTTTTGAGAGTTCCGTTCTCACAGGACCGGGGATAAGAACATTCGCGATAATACCGTCCTCCCAGACCTCTTCAGCAATCGATTGGGTCAACCCGTGCAACGCCGCTTTCGACGCACAATAGACACTGAGGTTTGACCGTCCCACCTGTCCCATACCCGAACCGACGTTAATAATATTTCCGCTTCCCTGCTGTTTCATGAGTGGCAATGCCGCGCGACAACAACGCACAACACCCATGACATTGATTTGCCACCCCTGCTCCCATTCCTCGTCTGTACTCTCCAAAAATGGACCTCGTGGATTGATACCGGCGTTATTGACGAGGACGTCTATCCGTCCGAACCGATCTACAGTTTTCTGAATGAGGTTTTCCACTTCTGTCTGGATACGCAAGTCGGTTGACACGGTGAGGACTTCCCCGCCCTTATCGGTTATTTCTGTGGCGACTGCGGCAAGTTGTTCGGTGTTTCGCGCGGCGATGACAACCCGTGCACCTTCAGCGGCATAAGCGATAGCAATGGCTCTGCCGATGCCGCGTCCTCCACCGGTGATAATAGCGACTTTCTCTTTCAGTTGCATGATTGATTCCCTTTGAGGATATAGGTTCAACTTAAGGGCATAGTGCGTAGGTTGGGTTGAACGGGACACTAAGAAAATGGTACAGAGAGGATAACTTTTAAGGTTCGTATGGACACTTGACAGCATAAAGATAAAAGTGAAACCCAACGTGTCCTGAAAATCCTTAAATCCTGAAAATCCTGATTCAGACAATTAACATCGCACATTACCGATTGATATAGTTTACTTTGAACGGTGCCACATATTAATTAAGCGTACGAGCTGTCCTCGGCTTGCCTTGATTTTTCGCTCTAAATCTTTGGCGAGCGTTGTCAGCAGATCCGTCCCCGTCTTTTTAGCGTTTTCTACCTGTTGTTTCAACTGATAGGTGCGTCCGGCCTTGAGTCGGTTTATCTCAAAACGCAATTCACTTGCCGCTCGGTTAAGCCTTCGCAACTCTATATACAGTGCTCTTTGTTTCTCAGGATCCGTTTTTTCTGGGACATGGAGTTCTGTTTCGCCGAGACTTAACCGCTCTAAGGTTCCGATGTCTTGTTCGTTATAGGCTCGGTTAATGAGCGGCATGAGTTGTTCTCGTCGTTCCTCCTCCGTAGCATCCATAGCCTTGTCCGGATGGTACCGTTTGGCAAGTTTGCGGTAGAGGTCTTGTAAGTGCTTCGCTTTGGTGTCAGGAAGTTTGTCCTCTTGAGGCGTCGGTTCAGGTTCATTTACCGCCTCGTATGCGTCAACACGCGCACGACTCGCCCTGAAACACGATTCCACTCGCGCTTCTATCTCTTCTTCACTCACATTTTCTCGGCGCAGTTGTAGACGGAGGTGATACTCCTTCATTTCGAGTTCAACTTTATCGAGTTCAAGATAGTATCGGCTGATATGTGCGTTGTAACGTCGCTCAAATACGTCGACTTCTGACTTAAGCGTCTCGATTGCTATTGTGAGTTCTTCCACCTGCCTCTGTTTCGCTTCAATAGCCTCCAGTAATTGGATTGTTTCCTTTTCACCAGCGGTATTGACGTGAATTAATGCGGCAGGTTTCATGATGAATACCCTATAAAGGCTATCAGCCATCAGCGTTCAGCGGTCCGTGAAGAGGTTTTCTTACTGAATACTGACACCTGACTGCTGACGGCTATTCTTTGGAACTACTTTTTCCGGTAAGTAATACGACCCCTTGTGAGGTCATAAGGTGAGAGTTCTACAGTCACCTTATCGCCGGGCAAAATTTTGATGAAGAATTTTCGCATTCTGCCGGAGATATGGGCGAGAATCTGATGCTTATTTTCCAATTCCACACGGAACATCGCGTTTGGTAAGGGTTCCACGACGGTGCCTTCAACCTCTATTTTATCTTTTTTAGAGGGCGTTTGTTCTCCGTCTTCGGCTTGGGTTTCGGTATTCAAGTTGGGGTCAGCATCTCGTCGTTTCTTAGGTTGTGTCTTCTTTCGCCTGTTAGGGCGCCGTGTTTGCGGTCTTCTCGTGTTTCCTGAGGGTCTACGATTCACAGTATAAATCTCCTTTTTGCGGACTACCAGAGTCCGCTATTAGTCGTCTTTGAGACTAAAAATTTTACCTGCTTCAACAACAAGCTCTCGGAAATAATCCGTAGCGAGTTCCAATTGCGTTTCGGCATCCGCTTTGTCCGTACTTGTTGAAACAAGGTCGACGGGCATAGTGTCTCCATCCGCTTTGCGGAGGGCAACATACGCCTTTAGATAAACATCTGGGTAGCGTTCCATCACCTTCTGCATCAGTGGCGAAACTTGGGCTTCAAACATATTGACGTGAACCCGCGTCGTTGTGATTTCTGCGCGGTAACGTTCTGCGATTAAGGGTTGAATATGCGTTTCAAAAACTGCCTTCATTTCGCGAGGTGGACCAGGCATCATCATGATTGTGGAAGACTTGTGTGCCACACTGATACACGGTGCCCAACCGGCAGGGTTCTGCAAAACGACAGCCGTTTCCGGTACAATTGCCATTTTCATCAGGGCTTCGCTGATCTCATCGTTCTCCGACATTTCACGACGTTTCCGAAATTCAGCGATAGTTTCTTCGCTCACTACGGATTTCGTGCCGATGAGTGAAGCGATCACATCAACGGTCATATCATCCGGTGTGGGCCCGAGTCCACCTGTTGTGAGGATAAGCGAGGTTTCCCGCTCTATTGCTGAATCCAATGCCTCGGACATCTCCTCGCGTTCATCGCGTAGCATTGTGACTCGCCGGAGTTCGCCACCAATCTGAAGGATTTGCTGCGCAATCCAGTGCGCATTGGTGTCCTGAATCTGCCCGAGGACTAACTCTGTACCGATCGAAAACAATTCAATTGCCACGCTATTCTCCTTACTTATAGAACCTCTTTGAGAAACGCAAACGCGCCAACACCGTGGAAACTATGACCCGCCTCGAATACCTCAAGATCTATTTTGTCTTCAGCATCAAAGCATTTGTAAATTGCTTTTGCTTCGTTAACCGCAAAACGGGTGGCTTCAATTGGGAAAATCGTGTCTTCCGTTCCAGATTCAACAAACAGAGCACGCGGCGCGATTAACCCCGCAATGTCATACATCTCAGCATATTGTAGCACATTCGGTATGTAGTTGTCTATACAATGGCTGAGACTCAAAATACTGTCCCGAAACGTGTTGAAATAACCGCTTACAACCGCCGCCTTGACCCGTTCATCAATTGCGGCAGTGAAGAAGGTGGTCGTGCCACCGCCAGAAATTCCCATCACACCCAGACGGTTCATATCGACCTCCGGACGCGTTGCCAGATAGTCAAAGGCGCGCATAGCATCGTAAACCCGCCACCCGACCATCGTATGACCTAAGAGTAGAGCGGCACCCGCACTCGGTTGACACGAGGAACTCCCGCCACCCTTCTGATGAGCGATAGGGTCTCGTCGGTGCCCAAACCCGAATTGTTCAATGGCGAGCACGGTGTAACCGTTTGCCACACATTGGAGGGCGAAATCGTTCTGATAGCCGCCATATTCTGATCGCATGGTGCCGTCTTCCTCAATTCCGACAATGTCATCTACACCGCGCCCGTGTCCCGCTAAACAGAGAATCGTAGGCTTCGGAGTTGAATTATTGAGAGGCTTCGGAGAGAGAAAGTACCCGAAAATATTGGCGTGTGGACGACTCTGAAACTGCACCGTCTCGCGGAAATAGGTGGGAAATTCGCAAGCGTCCAGAACTTGTGGTTGTAGGTCGCAGGCTTCCTGCGGAAAACCGCCAACTAATTCGGTAAGTTTTGCACGCAGCTCGCCTTGCCAAACTTCTGCTTCTGCAATACTCGTCGCCTGAAATGCGAGTTGACGAGGAGTCTCCGCATATAATTGATGCGAAAATGCTAAGGTATCTCGTTCCTGTTCGTGGTACATCGTTTCACCTTCAAAAGATATTCCGTCTCGGACGTTTGTGGTATTACTCGTTCAACGGGTTTAAAACGAACCCGGTTGCCATCTTCGGATAGAAGTAGGTGGATTTCTGTGGCATTGTCTGACCCGCCATAGCCACATCTAAGACCTGTTCAACAGGAGTCGGGTTCATCAGGAGCGCAACTCGGTTCGTCCCTTCTTTTACGTGTGCGACAGCATCATCTGTGTATGCAGTATAACTGATGTGTTCCGCCAGTGTTTCAATCTGAAATAGATTTTTGATGAGGGTTTCTTGAACAAGCGTTACATCCAATTGTTTCGGTGTAGTCGAATGCGGAATCAACAGACGGTAGGTATCGTCTGCAGTGTACATGCCAACTGCGGGGGATTTCCCTTTCATCGTATCCAATTTTGCCATGAGGTTCGCCTGTGTGTCAATTTCGTGCACCTCAAACGCCTCTGGCAGTTTAGCGATAGCGTGCGAGATCCTATCTGCGCTGAGATTAGACAAGAGTCGATGAATCGCTAAGACCGCCAAACCCGGTGATTCCATTCTGACGAGATTCACCATCATGTAATCATAACCACTGGATGCGCCATCTGATCCTGTCTGAGCCATTTCGTCTCGGAAGGCGAGAGCCGTTTCATAGCGATGATGTCCATCGGCGATCAGGAGCGGTTTCGTTGAAAAAAGAGCCTGAATTTCACGGTTACGTTCTGTGTCGTCTAAGCACCAGAGTTGGTGCGTGCTTCCAAAGGTTTCAGGACAATCAATCTGAGGTTGATTTTTATCGGTGAAACTATCCATTATCCGTTCGATATCTCCAGCAGGATCGGCATACAGGAGAAAGATCGGACTCAGATTGGCGTGACATTCCCGCATGAGGTTGAGTCGATCCGCCTTCGGTCCCGCATGTGTTTTTTCGTGTGGTAGGATCACCCGATTTTCAAAGGGTTCGAGTTTCACGAGTGCTATTAAGGCGCGGCGCGTATAATTTTTCCCGTCAGGAGCATTAAAGGATTGGTCATAGATGTAATAACGGGGGGGCGCGTCCCGGACGAGAGTGCCCTCTGAAGTCCACTGATGCATACGCGCAGCGGCGCGTGTGTACTGATTTTCGTCGTCGGTGTCGTTAGCGTGTGGTTGACTTAAAATTAAGCGGATAATATTGGCGGGATGGCGTGCCTCCAAAGCGACCTGTTCGTCCGGTTTGATGACATCGTAAGGGGGTGCTATGACGTTCTCAATTCCTTTCACCTGGGTCGCGTTGTAGCGTAAGCCTCGAAACGGAATAACGGTTGTTTCCATATTTTTAATTATACCTTAAAATTTAATCCCATAATCTTGTGCTGAAATAACGTTCTCCCAAGTCATTAAACACTGTGACGATAATGCCTTCCTGAATTTGTTGGGCGACTTTATAGGCACCGTAGAGATAGCCACCAGAAGATTGTCCAACGAACCATCCGCGTCGTGCGAGACGGCTACACATTTCGTGGGCATTTTCAATCGTCGCAGGAATCCGGGAATCAATCACGGATTCATCCAGAATTGCTGGAACGATGTCGTCTGGGTGCCCGAGCGGTTTGAGTCCTTCAATACCGGGGAACGCCTCTGGTGAAATGGAGCAGACTTGGATGTCTGGGTTATAGTTTTTAAGCCGTTTGCCGACACCAGTGATAGTGCCACCCGTCCCAACACCCGCGACAAAATGTGTAATTTTTCCGCCTGTTTGGTTCCAAATTTCGACACCTGTTGTTTCGTAGTGGGCGCGCCAGTTATTTTCGTTTTCGTATTGTGATTTGAAGAAATACCGCTCAGGATCCGCTTCATAACGCCGATCGACTTCTCGTAACGCCTCATCGTAACCGAGGATGGCATCGGTATAAATAATGTCTGCACCGTGCGAGTGGATACGTTTTTTGCGTTCTTCGCTGGCGTTGTCTGGGATCACAAGTTCAACTTTATAGCCGAGTGTGGCACCTATCATCGCGTAGGCGATCCCTGCGTTGCCCGAGCTGGAATCGAGGATAACCTTTTCTCGTGTCAGTTCCCCTGTCGCGATTGCCTCGGTGAGCATCCTTAAGACAGGTCGGTCTTTGATCGAGCCGCCGGGGTTGTAAGTTTCCACCTTCGCATAGATGTCAACGTTTGGCAACTCGTTTGAAAAAAGGTCTATTTTAGCGAGCGGTGTCTGTCCTATTGTCTGAAGCAGTGGATATTCTGAAAGATTCACCTTTTCAGGCTTTCGCTTGCTCATGTAGTCTTGTTTATCCTACCTTTTTGTTTTTTGCGGCGATTGAAGATATTTTGAGTCGTTCGCACAATAAACGTTCCATATAGGCCCTTGCAGCATCTCCTGTGAGTTCTCCATTGAGAATAGGCGTAACTTCAAATTCGGCTAACCTCACGGTTGGGTTGAGTCCGTGCAGAGGTGGTAGCCAGTCCCGAAACGTATCGAAGAAAGCACGTTGCGCAGCACGACCGTTGATGTATGGAAAATCCGCTGTACGCCGTCGAAACCGATCCGGTCCTTTCGCAAGTGCTGCTACGTGGTGTTTTCGACAAAACTGACGGTATTGTTGCGGTTCATAAGCGAGCCGGATGTTCGCTGGGTAAAACCGGAAGGTCTGTGCTCGATAGTGTGTAAAATGCTGCAGTTCGTCAAATTCAAAAATAAAATGATACGGTTCTGGAAAATAGGCATCAGGGATCAAGTAACCGTCCGCTTTCGCTGTTGTGCTTTGCCAGTCCCCTTCTAATTCAGCATAGAGTGTCATCACGGCATCGTAATGCTCACCGAAATCTTTGGACCGTGGCTTATTGCGAAGCCAGTCGAATTGGATGCGGCGTTCTGCAGTTATTCCCAAGACCTCTTCTACCAATGCGATAATACCAACTTCTAACCGCATGAAGATCCCCACGGCCCCTTCTGTAGGGGCAGTTCTTGTGGCTGCCCTGCCTCCTATATCAATTTTACACAGGTGCGATGTCGAGATCCTTCAGGGTCTCCCCATTTGTGGCGTTAATTAAGCTCGCAAGATAGTCGCGATCGCGTTGGAGTGCCTCCAACTTGTTATCACCATGGACGAACTCGATTTCTAAGTATCCATTGTACCCAGTTACGCTCAACGTTTCGACGATTCGAGTGTAGTCTACCACGCCGTCGGCAATAGGGCAGCCTTTCCCGTTTTCATCAAAATTTTGAGCGTGGACGTTGGCGATATGTTCAGCAAGTTTTTCAGCGGCAGTATGTGGGTCGTCGGCATCCGGACGCGCGAGGGGTTGATAGTAAGTTTGCAGTGCAGGCACTCTCACGCCTTCAATCGTCTCCAAGATACTGGCAACATTGTCGGTGAGATGGTTATTATGCATTTCCAGTCCAAGCCGAATATTTCGGAAATTTGCCCACTGGGCAAGGCTTACCAGTCGGAAGAGAATCAGGCGTTTATCTGAGGGCGCGATGGACTTGGAAGGACCGCCACCCGACCAAATTCTGACGAGATCGGTGCCTAATTCATACGCAATTTTGAAGGCTTCCTCGAAATGTTGCTGGTGGAGATACATCAACGGGTCCACGTATGAACCAAATGCTGATATCGCTAATCCCTTCCGGTGCGCCATGTCCCTAACGTTTTTGACGTAATTTTCGTCGTAATCCGCTGGTAAATGCGGCGGCTTTCCCCAAATCTCGATGCCGTGAAAGCCGTAATCCGCGGCTATATCAATAACCTCTTCCAACGGTTTTTCCTGAAAGGCGATGGTGCATAAACCTAATTTCATAATTTTTCCCCTAATTACCATTTTCTGTATAAATTAGGATACCACACGTTTAAATGGATTGCAAGAAAAGTTTCTACACAAATCTCACCCGCTGGGCTTGGGATTTGGGTGTATAAAGTTTTTGAAATGCAATTATGACAAACGAAACGGTGACTGTTAGTCTGTGCCTCTTTACCGACTGCTGACCGCTGATAGCCTCTTTGTAGGAGGGAACTCCGATTCCCGACTCTTAATAACTTGAGCGTTTCTTCATGCTCGCGATTGTTACTGAATAGCCCTATTTGAGATCTTAATTGCTTGACACAGTTTAGCAAATGTGCTATCCTTGTCAAGAGTTTTTTAGGGGTGACAGATAGGCATAAGGAGTATGATGATCGGAGCTATCAGATTTTGTATCGCGATCGGCTTGCCGGTGCTGTTTGTGGTACTTCCAGGATGCACGCAGGACGGGCAGAAACAGGCGGAGTTGAACGTGTACGCCGCAATCAGTTTGACAGATGCGCTTGGGGAAATCGGAACAGCGTTTACAGCGGAAAATGGGATTAAAATCTACTACAATTTCGCCGCATCTACGACGTTACAACGTCAAATCGAGAAGGGAGCGACAGCGGATATTTTCATCTCCGCGAGTCCGCGCCAAGTCGTCGCCTTGGAAGCGAATGGACTGCTCGAAGCCGAAAGTCGCAAGGATTTGTTAACCAATCGGTTAGTGCTTGTCTCTGATAAAAGTGCTCGGATTTCTATGGAAACGCTGGCGAACCTTGCTATACCTGAAATTTCGAGAATTGCGATTGGGCATCCAAATATAGTACCCGCTGGCACTTACGCCAAAGAAGCCTTAACTCACTTTGGATTATGGGAAACGCTACAGTCGAAATTCGTTTTCGGGACAGATGTACGTGCCACCCTTGCGTATGTAACCGCCGGGAATGCGGATGTAGCGATTGTGTATAAAACCGACACAACGCTAACCCGACGCATAAAAGTGCTTTATCAGGTGCCGTCTGAAGCATATACACCAATCGTCTATCCTGCTGTCGTTATGAACGGCAGCCCCCACAAACAGTTGGCGCGTAGATTTATTGCTCACCTGCACTCAATGGAGAGCGGTGAAGTTTTTGAAAAGCACGGATTCACCTTCTTGGTACTAAAATGAGGATTACCCCCGCCGAAGTTACTGCCCTTTCTTTATCTATAAAGGTCGCGTTGCTCAGTCTTGTTATAATGTTTCCACCAGGACTATGGATAGGTTGGCTACTCGCAAAACGTACATTTCCGGGGAAAACTTTCCTGAATACACTTGTGATGTGTCCATTGGTGCTACCGCCTATCGTCAGTGGATATTTGCTCCTTATCCTATTCGGGAAGCATGGGATCATCGGTGGATTTATCTATCAAACTTTCGGTATAGAGATCGTTTTTTCACAGTGGGCTGTTATTATTGCGGTCTCAATTATCTCATTTCCACTGTTGGTACGCGGTATCGTGACAGGGATGGAGTCTGTGCCATTGGAACTTGAGAATGCAGCACGAACGCTTGGCGCATCGCCATTCAAGGTGTTTTGGACGATAACATTTCCGCTTGCGTATCGCGGGGTTATCGGTGGAACAATCCTCGGTTTCTCCAAAAGTCTTGGTGAGTTTGGTGCCACAATCATGGTGGCAGGAAACATTCCGGGCAAGACCCAAACGATGGCGTTAGCGATTTTCAGTGCTGTCCATCTCGGAGAAGATGCATCCGTTTATCGTTTGGTGCTTATTTCAACGATTGTTGCCTTCATAGCACTCTGGTTAACGGAACGTTTTACGCTCCGATAGGGGTGCCTTTTTGTCAAGGTAATTGAGGTTTGTAGCGTAAACTTTATGAAGTTTAAGTATTTAATTCGGTAATATTTATTTTCCTTAGGCCCGGTAGGTGCGGTTTCCTAACCACACCGGGTATGGTTATGGAATTACCGAAATATTTTATTAATCTTCGTTCAGTTTGCGCACGCATAAGCACAATCTAAAAGATTCTGCTACAAAGATGACAACTCACGTTATGTAAAAGGAAAATGGTATGAATTGGGGAATAGTCTTAATTTTCATAGGTGTCATTGGGTGCGCGCTGTTTGTCTGGTATCTGTATCAGCGTTCCCAAAATGATGCCGATGACAATACAGAGGAACCGGCTGATGAGGTTGCAGATGATGGCTATGAAGATCTGCTTTTAACGGGCTTAATGCTCGAAGAAGTCTATGATGACGATCAAAATTCATCTGACGATACGGACGCTGACGGCTATAATGATGGATTCGACGGTGGTTATGACGACGGCGGGACATTAGAGTAACCCAAGGTGTTACTGTGAAATAAAAGGCATTATTTTCAGAATGCTTTTGGGCACCTCTGTTCAGAATCTACCTCACCGAACCGCAAGGAAAAATTAAAAGATGGCAGAGAGTACCAAAATTAGACTCAATTTTCGCAAAAGCCTTGGTAGTTTTAACTTAGAAGTTGATTGCACGCTGGAAACGAAGGTTTCGGCGTTTTTAGGTGTGTCTGGAAGTGGGAAAAGCACGCTTCTCAATTGCGTGAGTGGAACGCTGACCCCTGATGAAGGTGAAATCGCTTTTGGAGACGAGATCCTTTACGCGTCTGCCTCTAAAATTAATCTACCACCTGAAAAGAGACGGTTCGGCTATGTCTTTCAGGAGGGATACCTTTTTCCGCATCTCACGGTTGCCCAGAATATCCGGTATGGACAACCTCCGTCATGGAAATCTTCAGATGCGATAGATGTTCTCGAAATTTCCGAACTGCTTCAGCGGTATCCAAAGGAGCTTTCTGGGGGACAACGTCAACGGGTCGCGATCGCACGGGCACTCGCCATGGAACCACGGATGCTCCTGATGGATGAGCCACTTGCCTCGCTTGATAGCGCACTCAAAGATCGAATTATACCGTATCTTCACCACGTTAAAGAAGCCTTTGAAATACCAATCCTTTATATTACCCACGCCTTTTCCGAGGCGATGGCACTCGCTGACGAGGCCTTCCTAATCGCTGATGGCGAAATTATGGCGAGCGGTGAACCTCACCGGTTGCTGACTGCGCCTTCCGCGATGCCCATCGCACAAATGACCGGGGTCGAAAACATTCTCTTTCTTCCTGTAACGGCTTCAGATAAGGTACGCGGCTTGACTTCATTGGAAATGGGGAACCAATCCCTGATTATACCTTATATCGATATTGAAGTCGGTGAGATAGTTCCCGTTGCTATCCGTGCTGAGGATATTATTATCTCGCTTGAACCGGATATCCCGCTGAGCGCGCGCAACATATTACCCGGAAAAATTCAGTACCTTGATGTCAAGAGCGACCGGACGTGGTTATCTATTCTCGTTGAATGGCATCATCTTGCGGTGAAGGTCACCCACGAAGCGCGAGATCAGTTGCAATTGACAGAAGGATCAGAGGTTTACTGTGTTGTTAAGGCGAGTGCAATCAATCTTCTCTGGGATTGAGTCCTTCATTTATGGAAGTCAGTAGGTGCGGTTTCTAACGGCACTGGGTTTTAGCCTTCACGCCTCTGAAGTTTCTCCCAAAGTGCATCCACCTGTTTGTGGAGTTCTTCAGATGTCCCGTCGTTCTCTATAACAACATCCGCATACTTGACTTTCTCCTTAACCGGCATCTGTGAATCAATCCGCGCTTGAACCTCGGTTTCGGTAAGCGGTCTGCCCTGTGCAATGCTGCGTTCCAGCGTGCGTCGCAGTTGCGTTTCTGCTGATGCCCTCACCACAACAATCAGATCAACTGTGTCATAAGCACCGGCTTCGATGAGGAGCGGCGCATCCAATAGCACAATGCACGTCGGGTCTTCCGTGACGAGTTGGCGTGCCTGTCCGCGTGAGCGTTCGATAATCAACGGATGCAGAATGCTGTTCAAGCGTTCACGAGCGGCTTTATCCTTAAAGACGATAGCTCCGAGTTTTTTTCGACTCACATCCCCGGATGCGTCGAGAATATCCCGTCCGAACGCGTCGGTGAGTTCACCGATAACAGGGCTATCCGCCTTGAGGAGTTGGTGTCCGATTTCGTCTGCATTGATCGGAATCGCACCTTTTTCCGCGAGGAGATTTGAGACGGTTGTCTTTCCGCAGGCAATTCCGCCTGTAATCCCAACGATAGTGCCACGTGTGGGGTGTGTTGTTGCTGTTTCCATAATCTTGAGTGTATACCACCCACCAAAATTTGTCAACGTCCTCCCCTGTAGGAGGGATCTCCGAATCCCGACTCTTTTTTTACGGATTGCGACAATTTTCTACGTTTTCGCTGGCGAGGTTTCCAACCTCACCCCTTGATAACTCCCAATTTCGATTGACCCCCACAACCTCTTCTGCTATGATATTAACCCACTACATCTATTTTCATTAGGACTTACGCACTTCCCCGGTAGGTGCGGTTTCCCAACCGCACCAAATGCGTCTGAATAGATGAAATTTACTGATTTTGCGTAAGTCCTGTTCATTTGGAAAGGGGAGATTTTTCATGGGAAGATTAGAGGGCAAAGTCGCAATTGTAACGGGTGCCGCCAGAGGACATGCCGAGGCAGTCGCAAGACGCTTTGCAAAAGAGGGTGCCGCGGTTTCCATCTGTGATGTGATTCCAGTGGAAGAATTAGAGGCGAAAGTCGGTTCGGAGATTAGAGCCGCCGGTGGGGACGTGATCTGTTTTGAGACCGATGTATCGCAAGAAGCACCCGTCGATGAAATGGTCGCTGCGACCATCGAAAAATTCGGCACCGTTGATATACTCGCCAACGTCGTCGGCATTGCGGGACCGACGAAGGATGTCTGGGACATGACTTTGGAGGAATGGAGACGCACGCTTGAGGTAAACCTCGATTCGTTGTTTATCTGTTCTAAGGCTGTCCTACCGGAGATGATTCGTAAGCAGTACGGAAAAATTATAAACTTCAGTTCCGGGACGGGCAAGCAACCGCTTTCGCACAGAGCACCGTATGCGACCTCGAAGATGGGTGTCATCGGTTTCACACGCACGCTCGCCGCCGATGTCGGACGCTACAATATCACCGTCAACGCCATCTGTCCGGGGTGGCACATGGAGAGAAGTCTTGAACTCGCAAGGGGCAGGGCTGAATACATGAATAGATCCTTTGATGAAGACGCATTACGTGAACGGTACGGGAAAACGAACCCAAAAAGCGTTATTGCTGGTAGATGGTGCTCGGATGAGGGGTATAGTGATAAAGGCTCAGGGTCTGAGGATGCCGCGGCGTTAGCAGTTTTCCTTGCGTCAGAGGACTCAGCGAACATGACAGGTCAAGACATCAACACCGGCGGCACAGTAATGTGGTAGTTATAGGTTCGTCCCAAACCCAGTAGGTGCGGTTTCTAACCAGGGTTCCCGCCCGTTACTGGGAAGGGACACCGGATTGCCCTAACCTTATTTCCTACTTACAATTCGCTCTCCTCCGCGCTGGCGAGGTTTCCTAACCTCGCCTTTTTTCTATTGCATGCCTAACCATTACGATACCAATCAGAAACATGTTCATTTCCTCTTTAGTCCCCTAAGGGGTTTTGCTTGGGTATTCTTCAATATGTTTGTAAAAAAATTTCACTCCACACGCTTCAGCCCCAGCGGGGCGACATGTCTGTAGAAAAACGTTATCCCTCCTCTCCACGCTTCAGCCCCAGCGGGGCGACATGTGTATAGATTCCCGATTCAATTGACATCTGTTTCCCAAATATGCTATAATAATGTTAAGCAAAATTGATATTATTATTGGAGTCATTGATTTGCCAAAGCAAGTCTCCCTATCTCTCTTTCATTCGTATAAAGAAACCTATGAACCGACAACACACCAACAGCGAAGACACCATCACCACCCTGTTCGTTGAAATCCTAATGCCGATGAGTGCCACATGGCGCATTCACGAGCAAACAACGAAACCACTCGTCGAAAATCAACGGAAACCTGATGCAATCATCCGAACAGTCGAACGGTATCCGATGGCGGTGGAGGTGAAAATCGACTACAAGCGGGGTCCCAATGAAACAGGCGAAAAACAGGCACGTGAACAGTACTTAGGCAAGACCCTTGGAATGACACTGGAAACCCTAACCAGTGCAATAGCAATCCGCCTTCCACATAGATTCCGCACGATGCCTCGCGACGAAATCCGAGAAAATTTAGAGGCATCAAACGATTTCGCATACACACTTCTCAGCATTGACGAACCCCACAGATTTCCGAAAAAAGGATGGCTTCACGGCAGCATCGCCGACATCGCAACTGCTATCCGTATCGGGGCAACCCCTATCACCAAAATTGAGCAAGCCGCCGAGGTATTGGAAAACGGCATCCACCGTGCCGCTGTTATCGTCAATGGCGCAATTCAACACCGACCGCATATCGGTAAAAGGATAGGTGAACTCCTCGTCCAAGAACCCGGTGAACAGACGACACAGATGGCAATGCTGATTATCAGCAACGCGCTGGTGTTCCAGAGTTCCCTCGCCCGCAAGCCAGATTTGGAAGCCGTTCCATCGCTCAGCGAATTCACTGCCGATTACGGGCAACTCGATTCAGACGAAGTCCTCCGCGCATGGCGAGAAATCCAAAAAGTTAACTATGCCCCGATTTTTAGTGTCGCCTATAATCTCGTCGAGACGCTCGCCGCTGATGATAAACTCGTTGGTGAGATTTTGAGTGTGCTACGTGATACCGCCCGAGAATTGGAGAAAATGGGACTCGCCCAAGAACATGAACTCGCGGGCATCGTGTTCCAGAAACTCATTGACAATCGAAAAATTCTCAAGGCAAACTATACCCGTCCCGAATCCTCGGCACTGCTCTGCGCCCTCGCGCTGCCAGAACTCAAAATGGATCCGAAAAAACTGAAAATCGCAGATTTCGCCTGTGGCACGGGTTCACTTCTCAATGGTGTCTATCAACGTTTATTGATGCTTTACGAGCAGACGAGCGGTAACGGAGAAACTATTCATCAGTACATGATGGAAAATAATCTCGTCGGGTGTGACATCCTACCGAACGCGGCACACCTGACCGCTTCTATCATCGCAAGCACCTATCCCGACATTCGTATCGGTGGCACACGTATTCATACGATGCCTTACGGCACGCAGCGTGCCGATGGACTTTATGCCATCGGTGCACTTAACCTTCTCAGCGATCCTGCGGGGACATTACCATTAGACCTTGGTGCAACGGAGACGGCTACCGGGCAAGGCACTGAAACCATCGAACTCCGAGACGCTTTCAAGCATGGCGAATTCGACATCGTTATCCAGAATCCACCCTATACACGGAGCGGTGCTGATGGGAATTCAAACGTCCCCAAGAGTATTTTCGCCGACAAAAAGGAAGCCGCAGCAATGCGGGCATCGCGTCGGGCACAAGGACGGAGACTTGCAGGCAACAATCCTGGAGAGGGTCCCGATTTTGTAGATTTGGCAGATAGAATGCTGAAACAAAACGGCACAATGGCATTTGTACTGCCTGCTACAGCGATCACTGGAAATAGTTGGTATAAGGTCCGAAGGTTGTGGGCAGAGGAGTATCATGATCTTCTTGTCATCACTGTCGCACATGAGGATGTTGAGGAATGTGCCTTCTCGGCGGATACTAGCATATCAGAGGGTCTCATTCTTGCGAAAAAAGGTAAACGCCAAAATACAGAACGCGGGACATTTGTGTGCCTCAAGCGGTGTCCGCATGGACAATTAGAGGCATTAGAAATAGCGAGAGGAATCCACGCGTTAAAAAACATCCGCCAGTTGGATGAGGATACACTTAGTGGCGGCAAGCCACTCCAAATCGGAGATGAGGTTATTGGACATGTAATCTGTGCCCCTATTCTTCAAAGCGATGCGGGATGGCCCCTTTCTCGAGTTAAAGACATGAGTGTTGTTCAATCTGCATATCAACTCACGAAGGGGCTACTCCGTATCCCTCGACAGACCTCAGATATTCAACTCGCTATACGTCCGGTTTCAGAAATTGCAACATTAGGAATTGGAACTAAGGATATAAGAGGCGGTGGTGGCAGAGGTGCTTTTGATGTGGAAAAGGGATGTCCTGACACTGCAATATATCCGTGCTTATGGCATGTAGATTCACGTTCGGATGCTCAGCAAGCAATGCTCGTTCCGCCGGATGCCCATGCACATCCGCGCCCGAATTCCGCTGAAAAAGTTCAAAGAATTATGAGATTAAGCGGACGGGTGCATTACAATGTGGAATTACGGTTTACTGCGAATTCATTAGCAGTGATGTTCACACAGCAAAATGCTATTGGTGTAAATAAACTCCCGAATGTCTTTTTTCATAACAAAATCCATGAATATGCGTGGACGTTGTGGTGCAATTCAACATTTGGCTTACTTTGTCATTGGTATCAGAGTGGTAAACAGCAGCAGGGGAGGGGAGTCCTGAGTAGAGCTACCTTTAAAGCGATGCCTACTCTGGATGTCCAGCAGCTCTCTGATTCAGCTCTCGCTAAGGCGGAGCAAATTTTCAACGAACTCAAGCTTCAGCAAATGCGACCGTTTAACCAGATGGATAAGGACCCGGTACGCCATGAGCTGGATCATCGGTTGTTATCGGAGGTGTTGGGTATTACGGAAGAGGAGCGTCCAGATGTGCATGAGGGCCTTGCATTGCTTCGGAAGATGCTATGTAAGGAACCGAGTATCCACAGTGAGGAGGAGTCAAAGGTTAAGTTGGATGCCTCTTAATCTTGTAGAAATATTGGATTTCTTGTTATGTCTATGTTATATTAAAAGTGTGATGTTAACCGTAGCGGACAATCCTTTTGTGCCTCCTACTAACTCAAAAAATTTATCCAGTTTTGGATATTTATGCCACAAGTAAGACTGATGTAGGAATTCATGCAACCAACTGACTATAATAATAACGTTTTTATCAATTGCCCATTTGACTCAGATTACAAACACTTGTTTGATGCAATGGTATTTGCAATACATGATTGTGGTTTCATTGCCCGTTGTACACTTGAAGAAGAAGACGCGAGCGAAGTTCGGATTGATAAAATCTATAACATAATTGCAGATTGCCGCTATGGAATTCATGATATATCCCGAACACAATTAGACGCGACTTCCGGTTTCCCTCGGTTTAATATGCCCTTGGAATTGGGAATTTTTCTGGGCGCAAAGAAATTTGGGATAGAAGCACAAAAAAGGAAAAAATGCCTAATATTGGATACCGAACCGTATCGGTATCAACAGTTTGTTTCTGATATTGCCGGTCAGGACATTCAGGCACATAACAACAATTCTAGAGAAGTTATAATGCACGTCCGGAATTGGCTCCGTACTGCATCCAGACGCGAAACAATTCCAAGTGGGGGCATCATTTGGGAGCGTTACCAAGAGTTTATGGAAAAATTGCCTCAAACCGCGCGAGAAGCTCGGCTAATAGTTGAAGAGTTAATATTTAACGATTATACTTTGTTGGTAGCACAGTGGTTGGAAAGTAAGGGTGATTAGCATAATCCAACATAGTTCAAGGAGGTAGTCAAAGTGGCAAGAGGACGGACCATCAAGTTTCCTCCCAAACGTGGGAAACTTACAAGAAGCCAAGCGAAACGAGCTGTAGAGAAGGTTCTTTATGGTAAAGAAGGTAGTAGAAAAGCAGCGTCTTCAAACAAGCGGAAGCAGCACCGGACTACTTTCAAAGTTGGTCGTGATGCTCGGACGGGCAGATTTATAAGTCGTAAGGAAGCCGAACGTCGGAAGGCAACTGCTATCGTTGAAACTATCACAATACCGAAGCAGACGAAATAGTTTCTTTCAAATAGTGGGATGGGATTATTACTTGTTCTTGATGTGATCTAAAGTTATTGATCCAATTTAAAACGCGCTGTAGGTTCCAGTACCTATGGCGCGTTTAATCATTATTTGATTAAGGAGAAATTGAGGGATAAAATAATATGAAAATCTATGAACTTTTTTCAAAACGGCAGAAAAAACTCCGTGGCGAGGTGCCTGATGTGTATCAGTACAAAACCATTCCCCCTGAATTGCGGGTTCAGGTTATTCATATCTGGTTCGATATTTGGGGGGAGGAAACACTCAATGCTTCCTATGATGATAATCCTCATTGTAATGCCTATAGAATATATAATTCCATTCATCAGGACTTGTGTCGTGAGTATGGGTGTTTCACACTAGGACCAGAAAATAATCTCGTTGAGAGAGTCACCAATTTTCTCCTTAAGATAGAAGACACGGAAAAGGTAATTGATGTCGTTGAACTTTCGTTTCAGTACATAGATCAAGTGGTACGTGATAAACCTTATCTATTTTCGCCCATGCATATCTCACCTGACGAAGCAATTGATGAACTAAATGATCGGTTTCGAGAGCACGGCGTAGGGTACCAATATGAATCTGGTCAAATAATAAAAGTGGACTCTCAATTCATCCATTCTGAAGCGATAAAACCTACTCTAATTATGCTGTCTGCTCCAATGTACGAAGGGGCTAATGAGGAATTCTTGAATGCACACGAACATTATCGAGAGAGAAGATACAAGGAATGTTTGAATGATTGTTTAAAAGCATTTGAGAGTTGTCTCAAAACGATTTGCCAAAAGAGAGGGTGGCACCACGATAGTGAAAAAGATACTGCTAATAATCTGATTCAGATCGTGTTAAGCAATGGGTTGATTCCGGTTTTCATGGAGTCACATTTTTCTGGACTGAAGAGTGCGTTGGGATCAGGACTTTCCACTCTTCGTAATCGGAGAGCTGGGCATGGGCAAGGACCTGAAAAAGTTGTTGTGCCAGAATACGTGGCCGCGTACGCTCTTCACCTGACGGCATCAAACATTCTTTTGCTGGCGAAAGCTGATGAAAATATGGATAGAAGTTAACGCCTTGTCGTTGGGTGTAGTTTCTGGGGCTTCATCAGCGATTAGAAATCGGCAGAAGCCTCATACGGATGCGATTTTCATCAACAACGGAAAAACGGTTCACCCAATCCTTTTGACTTTCCAAAGCCTTAACTATACTTTGCGCGATTCCTGATGGTGAGTCTGGCGGAAGTCGAAATAGAATTATCCCAAAAGGGGCATCAACCCCTAACCGAAAAACTAATTCCCCAAAATCAGTGTCAAATGTGATGAGAGTCCGCTTCTGGGTTGTAGCAAGAGAGAGTACCTCTCGGTCCCTGATGCCGGGTGCCACTTTTCCTACCGAAATCGCGTCGTGTCCGCGAGAACAAATAAATTCCACGACCAAACGAGGGATATTTTCATCTGCTAATAGACGCATCAGCCAATTTCATAGGGTGTTGATAGTCTTTTTGCGTATGTAACACCGCGCTTGCATACGCAAGACAGGCACGAATATCCTCTTGCACGATGTGAGGATAATTCTCAAGAATCTCTGCCTCAGTCCAACCGTGTCCTAATAAGCCAATGATGAATTCAACAGCTAATCGTGTGCCTTTTATCACAGGTTTTCCTGTGAGAATATTCTCGTCACAGACGATTCGTTCTGCTAATGTATGAGGGATCTGACCTTGCATAATGTTTCGCGCCTCTCGTGCTATCAGTAGTAAGACTGCGTGCAGTTACGATCACTTCTGCCCGACCGCGATGGAGTATCCACGGTATAGAGATGAGTACTTGCTGTTTTACTCTGTTTCTACCCCACCAATAGGTATTCCTATTATACTACACTTTTCTATGGATGTCAAATAAGGAGTGAAAAGATGAAAGGAAAGGGTATGCGACATTTCCCACTGGGGTCTTTTTAGAGTGTATCGTTAGTTCTAAACCCTACTATCAAATGATTTTCTATCTATTTTCAATTTAACTTGACTTATGTTAATAGGAATAGTATAATATATTATAACTTTCTCAAAGGGAAGATCCTGCGCAAACTATGAAAATGGAAAAGGGCAGGAAAGCGATCTGTCGTCGGTGAAAAATGTTACACTTTCCACCGAATTATTTTTTTTCGTACAAAAAAATAAAAAAGAAAATGGCTATAAACCCTTACAACCACTGGTTTTTCTCCGATGCTTTCTGTACACCAAATGTTACACCAGTGTAACATTTTTTACGACTTATGAGTGTCCGATAGGAGTTTAATGAATGCAACAACTCACGCAAGCCGCGTTTCAGAGAGCAAAGAATTTTATAATGGATCACGGGAGAGCAGTGGACCAAAAGCGTTTTGAATTCCATTTTGAGAATGGATCCGCTGATGCCGTCCTCGCCGCGCTATCACACTATCAAAACGACGACGGTGGCTTCGGGTACAGTCTGGAGCCTGACATCAGAACGCCCGTTTCGTCTGCGATTGTGACCACGATAGGTTTCCAGATTCTCAGGGAAATTCGAGCACCTGTAAGTCACATAGTGGTACGGAAGGGAATCCAATATTTTATTGACACCTATGACGAGTCCCAGCGAGTATGGCATATCGTTCCGCCTGAAGTGGAGGAGGCACCTCACGCCCCTTGGTGGAATTACGAGAATATTGCAGAAACTTTCAGTCGGTTTCTGGTCAACCCCCGCGCTGAGATTGTCGGATATTTGCACGAATTTAGCGATGGCGTGCCGACGGAATTGGTGAACACATTAACCGCAGCCGTCTTGGAGCATCTGGATTCTCTACCTGACGAAATGGAGATGCACGATGTCCTCTGTTTCGTGAGACTCGCGGAGACGGAGGCTCTGCCGAATAGGGACAAGGTCTGGGCGAAACTCGCCCGAGCGGCGGCGCAGGGTGTTGCTCGGAGCGAGGAGCAGTTGACTGGCTATGTTCTCAAACCTTTGTGGTTGGTGCCCTCTCCAGAATCGCCCTTAGCAACTGAGCTCACGAATGAAGTGGAGATGAACTTGGACTTTGAGATCGGACAGCAGGGCGCGGACGGTTCTTGGTCCCCGAATTTCTCTTGGGACGATCAATATCCAGAAGCATGGCGAACAGCCAAAAAAGAGTGGCAATCCAGGATCACGGTCGATACCCTGAAAACGTTGAAAGATTTCGGGCGCATTGCGCAAAAAGTTGAAAAAAACGCAGCGAAATCCAATGAAACACGCTATCTATCCTGAAAATCCTCTAATCCTGTAAATCCTGATTCAGACAATTAACCAAAAATTATCTCTTGACCTCCTTCCCAATTTCTGCTACAGTAGAGAATGTGATTCAAAAAAACTGGAAGGAGCAAAATAAATGGCACAAGACACAATTAAAGTTGGGGTTATCGGCGCAGGGGGTAACACAACATCACGACATATTCCCGGACTCCAAGCCATCGAAGGCGTTGAGATCGTCGGGGTCTGCAATCGGAGCCAAGAATCCTCACGGCGGGTAGCAGATCAATTCGGTACTCCGAAGACCTACGGCAATTGGCAGGATGCCATCGCCGATGCGGACACGAATGCAATTGTCATCGGGACATGGCCCTATATGCACTGCCGCGCGACAATAGCGGCACTTGAGGCGGATAAGCACGTGATGTGTGAGGCGCGGATGGCGATGAACGCCAGAGAAGCGCATAAGATGCGAGAGGTATCGCGTCAGAAAACACATCTCATCGCGCAGATCGTTCCATCGCCGATGACGTTGCGGGTCGATAACACCATAAAACGACTTATCGCTGGCGGATACATCGGGGATGTGCTTGCCATAGAAGCACGCGCAGGCGGCGCGTTTCTGGACAGCGAGGCACCGCTCCAATGGCGACAAGATTTTGATCTTAGTGGTCTTAACATCATGAGTATGGGAATCTGGTACGAAGCCTTGATACGTTGGGTCGGAGAAGCAACACAGATCATGGCGATGGGTAAAACTTTCGTCAAGATGCGTCCAGACGCCGACGGTGTGATGCGTTCTGTGCGGATTCCTGAACATATTGATGTCGTTGGGGAGCTTGCGTGCGGTGCGCAACTCCACATACAGGTTTCTAACGTTGCAGGGTTAGCAGGCGCACCGGAGGTTTATGTCTTCGGTAGCAACGGAACTTTGCATTTTTCGGGGAACCGCCTCTATGGTGGACAGAAAGGCGACACTGAACTCACCGAGGTTGATATTCCTGATTCAGAGGTTGGCGCATGGCGGGTAGAAGAAGAATTTGTGAACGCTATCCGTGGTGAAGAGGTCATCACGCATACTGATTTTGAAACTGGCGTGAAATACATGGAGTTTACGGAGGCGGTCACGCTGAGCATGCAATCAGGGGCAACCATTACTTTGCCGCTTCATATTTAGGACGGATTACGGCGCAGCAACGTGTATCTACTACCTTGAAAGGAGAGACGTTTGACACTTGGAGAGCTTTTCGATCTTTGTCAAGATATTGAACTGCGGCAAGCGAAGCTCTACGCCTCTCTGTCGCTGCATTTAGGGAATGTTGATGAACGGATCGCACGGTTTTGGGAACAGATGAGCACGGAGGAGTGGCAGCACTACATTCTCGTCGATTTCGGCAGGTCTCTATGTGTGGATGCCTTCGGAATTGATTCGCCTGTGACGGAGTTATCAGATATACCGGTTCAACAAATCACGGATGCCCTGGAGGTACACGAGCGACAGGTCAGTAGTGCCGGGATTTCTCTCGATGAAGCCTTCGCGATTGCGATCGCAATCGAGGGCAGTGAGGCGGACGCTATCTATATGTACCTGCTCTCTATCATGAGAAAAGCCATTGAACAGAGCGATCAACCGTATTTAATCGATCGGATTGTGCAGGTGGAGAAGGATATGGTGTCGCACGTAGATGGGTTGGTTAAAGCGACGCAACGGTTTTCGAGGGATCCCGACCTAATTCGGAAGGCACATCGCCTAAAGGCGGAACACGGTTAAAGTGGGCACTTAACACTACGAGTGTTGCGCATTACACAGGAGATTTCCCGCTTGTGCACAGGCAACCTGTTCAAGCTGCACGGTAGTATGGCTGATACCGAAGTGTGTTTGCAGTTCAGTGTTGATCTGTTCAAGGATCCGGTCGGGAGGTAGCGTTGTATTTTCGTTAAGCACAACATGTGCACTCAGAGCACAGTAGTTAGAACACAATGACCAGATGTGCATGTCGTGGACATCTTCAACCGCTTCTAATTCGCAGAGGTGTTCAGCGACAGTGTGCGCGTCTGCATTCCGAGGCGAGTTTTCAAACAAGATATGCACCGCTTCTCTCGTTACGTTCACCGCACCGAAAAGAATAATCCCACCGATAAGGAAACTCAGCAACGCGTCAATCGGGTACCATCCTGTCCAGAAGATAATCGCGCCCCCGACAACCACCGCGACGGAGGATAAGGTATCGCCTATCACGTGGAGCATCGCACTCCGGACGTTGAGATTACCGTGCCACTCATTGTTACTGCCGCCATGCAGTTTCCATAAGATGAGTAGGTTCCCGAGGAATCCCAGACATGCTACAATAAACATCCCCGTCACTTTTATTTCTGTCGGCGACATGTACCGTTGGTAGGCTGCGTAGAAAATCCAGCCGGAGATCCCGATAAGCGATACACCGTTGACGAAAGCAGCGAAGACTTCTGCGCGATGATACCCGTATGTCCGCGATGAGGTCGCGGGACGTGTCGAAAGATAAATTGCCAGCCAACTAATCAGCAGCGAGAAGACATCCGACAGCACATGTGCCGCATCGCTGAGGAGCGCAAGACTCCCTGACCAAAGACCTCCGATGAGTTCGCCGAGGAAGACGCAAAACGTGATCAGCACGGCAAACTTGAATTTCTTCTGCAGATGCGTTTGATGGCTATGCTCGTGCACATCGCCATGATGGTCGTGACTGTGATTATGCACAGCGTCTCCCTTTAAAAGTAGTAGGCACACGCCGTTGTGCCGAAACTATAGTAAAACCTAAAAATATGTAGACAGTTTTCAATAAACAAGCACCCCACCCCCGCTGGCGAGGATTGTATCCTCGCCTCTTTGGAGTGTCTCATTAATTCTTAACTTTACTATAAAAGTATAACCGAACTGCGGCGTGAAGACCTCATCCTACAGCGCGGGTTCGTTTGCTTCTAATCGGTAGATGCGCTTTTTGATTCGCTACTCGTATCGGATTTCTTTTCTTTTTTCTCGCCTTTGTCCGATGAAGTGCTTTTGTCTGATGGCTCGTTTTTATCTTTCTTCGCTGATTCTTTGTAGCCGTCACTTCGGTAGTCTGTAATATAGAACCCGGAGCCTTTGAAAATCAGTCCGGCACCAGCGCCAATAAGTCGTTTCACCTGACCACTGCACTCCGGACATTCCTCGATTGGCGGGGCAGTAATGCCCTGAAACCGCTCGAATCGGTTGTCGCAAGCGAGACATTTATACTCGTATGTAGGCATATAGCCGTCTCCTCCATTTCGACGTATTTGGCAGACAGAAACCTCGTAGGAGTAAACTGTGCTCGGGACGCATGGCTCTTTATAGGAGCGAGTTTTACTCGCGATTCTCTTTGTGATTTCCGAATCGTTGTGTTCTGTCGCAATAAAAAGTTTGTTGATAAAAAGACTATATTCTGATAAATTCTAATCGTTACGCGTGCAAAAGTCAAGTAATTTTTGTAATTGGCAGAGCCAATGGTTTTCCATTTTGCTGTGTTCCTGTCTGCGCTCTTGGGTTTTGTAACCGTATTTACCGTGTATGATTCCTACTTCACGAATTGCGGATTGTTGATAACTGACGGTTGACAACTGATAACTCAAAATTGAGTGTTTCCATGTAATCGGAGTTTTTTATGTTTCGCCTTCCTATTGATTCTGAGAGTTTCCCGCTCGGCAAGGGACCGATGGTGATGCTGATTTTGTTTCTTATCTCTACGCTTTTCATCTTCGGACGCTCCGAGGAGGAAGGTAAAAATCTCGAATTCTGGATTTTCGCAAACACTCACTATGAGGAATACCAAGCACGTGTGCCTATCTTTGAAGCACAGAACCCTGGGGTCAACGTCCAACTCATCAACTTCGGTGGCACGATGCACGATAAACTCCTCGCTGCGATGCTATCCAATTTCGGCGCACCGGATCTCGTTGAGGTTGAGATTACATCCATTGGTCGGTTCCTTAAAGGAGCAATTGACGAAGTCGGCTTTGTCGATCTCCGTCCGCGTTTAGAAAGCGAGAGGTGGATGGAGAAATTGGTCGTAAGTCGCTTCACGCCGTGGTCCTACCGCGGCAAGATTTTCGGGATCCCGCACGACTTGCACCCCGTCGTCCTGCTCTACCGAGATGATCTCTTTAAAGCCGCTGGTGTTGAGATGACAGAGATTGAAACGTGGGATGACTTCATCGCTGCCGGAAAGAAAGCGACGCGCGATCTTGATGGCGACGGTAAAATCGACCAGTACGCAATTGTGTTGGATCGGCGTACGGAGAGCGACTATTTTAGTTTGCTCCTTCAACAGGGCGGCGGATTTTTCGACGAAGAGGGCAACGTCATTATCGACAGTGAACTCGCGATCGAGACACTGGAGTTTTTCACCGCGTTGTTCAATGAACATAAAATTGCTACGCCAGTATATGGAACATGGCACGGCGATCCGAGTAATTTCGCCGCAATGCAGGACGGCAAGATCCTCTCTATTCTCTCACCCGATTGGTACGTCGGTATTCTCAAAAGTCAGGTGCCGCAGATGTCTGGTAAATGGAAGGCGATCAGCATGCCTGCATGGTATCCGGGTGGTAGACGAACTACGACGCGCGGTGGAACGATGATTGGGATTACGAAGCAGTCCAAAAACCCCGACCTCGCATGGGAAGTCCTCAAATTTACCTATTTTGACAGACCCGGTCTTATCAACCGATACGAGACGACACGAATTATCCCGCCTCTCAAATCAGCATGGGATGCCCCTATCTTTAAAGAACCTGATGCCTACTTGGGTGGACAACCGCTTGGCGAATTGCTTATCGAATTGGCACCCGATATGCCGCCGCGTTATCAGAATCCCTACTGGTCGGAGGGAGCGGATCTGCTCAACGATGCGATTTTCGCGGCTGTTACAGAGAAACAGACACCGAGAGAGGCTTTAACCGATTTGGCAGAGAAGGTGCGAGCACTGATTGCCAAGGACAGAGGCAGATGGGGCGATCTGTAATTTTCTTAAACGACATTACCAGATAAAACCTTAACCAAGGTCGTTAGTATTGCGACGACGGAATGATTAAAAAATCGTCCAGAAAACGTAGCCTGAAACGAAGTGGAAGGGTTTTTGCTAGGGTATTTCTGCAGATATACGGAGAAGTACGTGAAAACACGAACACACCGCAACGAACCGCAAGGTATAATTAAAAAACTGTTCTGGAATCAACAACAGAAAATCGCTCCCTATCTTTTTATCGCTCCGTTTTACCTACTGTTCGTCATTTTTATGGGCTATCCGCTCATTTCGTCGCTCGTTATGAGTCTCTATGAAATGCGTGGATTCCAAAGCCGGATATTTGTTGGCATCGGGAACTTCACGGATCTGTTTCGTGACCCAATCTTCTGGAAATCGCTGAAGAATACTGCCTATTTCGCCGTAGGCACTCTCACCCTCCAATTGCCGATTGCTTTGCTGTTAGCAATTCTTCTCAACTCCAAATTTGTTAAAGGTAAGAATTTACTGCGTCTCGCCTTTTTCGCACCCGTCCTCGTCGCCGGTGTCTTCGTTGCGATTATCTTCAACCTCGTCTACGACCAACGAGCAGGCTTAGTCAATCAAGAATTCGTTCTCTTTGGTAAGGAGATAGGTTGGTTAAACGAGGAGAAATATGTGATGCCAGCGGTCATCCTAACCGGCGTTTGGCAGTGGGCGGGGTTCAATATGATCTATTTTTTGGCGGGATTACAAGGGATTCGGCAGGAATTATATGAAGCGGCGGCGGTCGATGGTGCGAGCTGGTGGCAGGCGTTCATCCATGTCACACTCCCCTCGTTGCGACCCGTGATAGCCTTCGTTTTCGTCGTTTCGATGATAGGTTCGCTCCAACTCTTCGACCTTCCCTTTATTTTGACCAATGGTGGTGAACCTGCGGATGCAGGGTCAACGATCGTCATGTATCTCTACAAGAACGGGTTCCAGTTCATGCGTCTCGGTTATGCCGCAACGATCGGATGGGTGCTTTTTTTCATTATTGCCGTTATCTCAATCGTCCAATTGAAATTGCTCGGCATTTTCCGAGATGAGTAGTTGATTGGAACGTACGCTAAATCGTACGACTACGAACCTACGCTCAACTCAAAGTTAACAAAGCAGTAGTCCGTAGCGAAGTGGAGGACGGGTCTACGGAGAGGCGCGTTAAATCTCTAACTCAACTGACCGAACCGCAAGGAAAAATTAAAAAACCGCAAGGAAAAATTAAAAAATGCAGATATTACCCGCCATCGATCTTCGCGGTGGCAAGTGTGTAAATTTAGTACAGGGCATCGCCTCGCAGGAGACCATCTTCTCGGACGCACCTGTAGAAATGGCATTGCGCTGGGAAGCCGAGGGCGCGGAATACTTGCACCTCGTGGATCTCGACGGCGCGTTTCAGGGTGAATCGGCGAACCTCCACATTGTCATCCAAATTATTGCTGAACTTGATATTCCTGTCCAGGTGGGCGGCGGCATCCGCAGTATGGAACAATTAAGAACAGTGTTGGCGTTAGGCGTAGATCGCGTCATTTTAGGGACGGTTGCGCTCAAACAACCGGGGTTAGTGAAACAGGCGTGTGCCAAATACGGCGCGCGTGTCGCTGTCGGTATTGATGCCAGAGATGGAAGGGTCGCCACGGACGGATGGTTAGAGGTCTCCAAAAAATCTGCAGTCGAATTTGCCCAAGAAATGTCGGAGGTCCAAACGTTTATCTACACCGACATCAAAAGCGATGGAATGCTCAAAGGTCCCAATGTTGACGCAACCGCTGATATTATTGATGCCGTCCCTGCCGATGTAATTGCTTCAGGGGGTGTCACGTCGCTTGCTGACATAGCCGCTTTGAAGCAAGTCGGTGCCAGCGGTGCGATTGTCGGACGTGCTTTGTATACCGGTGACCTCGCGCTGTCAGATGCAATCGCTACCGCACGTTAGAGAAACATCATTCCACGCCAGTCACAACACCAAACCCAATTCGCACATCCATCTTCTTCACCTCAAATCGTGTGCCAATCTCCATCACCAGTGGTAAGTCAAGTGTAAGGGAGACGTGGGCATAACCCCCCGGTGTAATAAGAGAGAGACCTGGCGGGAGTTTTAGATGCGCTGGCATATCGGTACCCCATAGGTAGATGTCGGGTCTATCGTTTTCGATGAGCGGGATGTGTGTGCCGCTCTCTTCGTGTGTCAGCAGATAGATGAGTGCGGTAAATTCGGAATGCGATTTGACGGTCTTCGGTGTGCAAAGCACCTGTCCGAGAGACAACCAATCAGGTTCAGATTCGACGCACACTTCATCCTCCTTTATGCTGAGGACCCGCGTCTTAATTCTGTCCCCTTTGCCCACAATATCTACCGCTTGTCCGACAGCGAGTTGTCCCTGTACAATATCGCCACGGACGGATACACTCTCCTTCGTTTCCTCATTGATTTCATGGATCGGCATTATAAGCGGCAAGTTTGCAATGTCCACCGGAGCAGGCATTGCCCGATTCATCGCGAAAATAAGGTCAACAATCGGTTGCCACTGTGTAGAGGTGATACTGTCTCCCCTGTAGTCTAATGCCTTACGCGCATCACCGACAATTATTGGGGTGGTTTCTGGATTCCATCCACACTCGTTCAGCAGTTCTTCCATTTCCTGTTGACAAATGTCTATAAGCTCATCGTCTTTTGGAATGCCGTCTGTGTTCAGAAAGGATAACACTGTCGGGTAATGCATCTGATTCGCAAGGCGGAGATGCGACTCGGAGTCGGGTGTAACCCCCTCGACTGCATTTACGATCCAAATGGCACCATGTATTGCCGGAGAACCGCTGACGAGCATTTTGACAACGTCGATGTGAGTCTCGCAATCGATTTGAGTGTAAAGTTTACCACTGGTTTCATACGCTATGGCGCGGTAGGTGATGCCAACCCCCTCTCGGATTGGGTGACTGATTGGGGGTTGTGTTTCAAAATCACTATCTCCGTTCGTGTGGATCGCACCGATTCTCGCCACAACCTTCGCTATCGCCGCTGTCAATGTTGTTTTGCCGTGTCCGAGTGCGCCGAGCGTGCAAATAGGTAATCTGCCGTGCGTGTTTTCTTTTTCATCTGTCATCTTTTTTCTCCTGATCGACCTAATTTTTTTACTACAATTTCCATTGTATTGTAGCACAAAATCATCAATTGGGCAATAAAGGAAAAACTTGCCAAACCGTCTGACGCGTGTTAGACTATACTAAAGTTTGGACGCTTCGTGTCACGGGCAAGTTGAGTTTCAAAGCCGATATTGAGGAGGCACTTCGCTTATTGGAGTAGCGTTGTCCAAAACTCTGGAAATAGAAAAATGTCAAACCAAAAAATCCATAACCATAGTGAACTGGCATCCATCCTTCAGCAAGCCAAAGCAGACGGAGACGTTGTTGTTACGACCAACGGTTGTTTTGATGTCCTGCACTTGGGACATCTCCGGTATCTTCAGGCGGCGCGCCAGCTCGGCGATCTGCTCGTGGTAGCGATTAATAGCGACAGTTCAGTCCGACAGCTTAAGGGTGAAAATCGTCCACTTGTGCCTGAAGAAGAACGCGCGGAGATGCTCGCCGGATTGGAATGCGTTGATTACGTCGTCATCTTTCCAGAAGCAACGCCAATTGATTTGCTCTCCGAACTCAAACCGAATATCCACGTTAAAGGTGGCGACTATAAACTGGAGCAACTCATCGAAAGGGATGTCGTCGAGGCAAACGGCGGTAAGGTGATCGTCGGTTTGAACGTTCCCGGTAAATCCACAACCAATCTCATCGAAGTGATATGTGAGCGGTATAGAGATACTGATAAGGAAAATTAAAAATCTGGTTGAGAATGGTTGTTAAACCAAAACAGTAGCCTGCAACAACGGCGCAGGCGGATATGAGGGACGCACGTTAAAGTTCAAACGCACGCTGTTCCTCCGCAAGGAAAATTAAAAGAATGCAGATAAACGATTCGTTACGTGTCACCGATCTAAAACCTCAGATTGAGAGGCTTTTTGAATGTTCAGGTCGAAAGATTTTAGCCATAGAAGACACATGGCTCCCCGAAAACGGAACACCCGTTTTTACCGTCGCTGGTACCTACACGACACGCGGCTGGACGGAGTGGACACAAGGGTTTCAATTCGGCTCCGCTATCCTTCAATTTGATGCCACTGGCGATGAGCAGTTCCTTGAGATCGGGAGGCGGAACACAGTTGAGAAGATGGCACCCCATGTGACACACATCGGTGTCCACGATCACGGGTTCAATAATGTCTCGACTTATGGCAACCTCCGGCGTTTGATGCGGGAAGATGTGATTCCGTGGAACGAGAGCGAGATGGATTTCTATGAACTCGCATTGAAAGCCTCCGCTGCCGTGCAAGCGAGTCGTTGGACCCCTATTAAGGATGGCACAGGGTACATCGCCTCCTTCAACGGACCGCATTCCCTCTTCTCGGACACTATCCGTTCTTTAAGGGCTTTAGGACTTGGACATACACTCGGTGCAGTGTTGATGGGTGAAGGCGATGTCGCTATCAGTCTACTGGAACGCCTGCTCCAACATTCACAGACCACAGCAACCTATAACGTCTACTACGGCGAAGGACGGGATGCCTTCGATCTGCGTGGGCGGGTTGTGCATGAATCTATCTTCAATACGAACGATGGTAACTACCGCTGTCCGAGCACACAGCAGGGATACTCCCCATTTACGACGTGGACACGCGGACTCGCATGGATTATTACGGGGTACGCTGAGCAGCTTGAGTTTTTTGACACGTTACCGGCAGATATGCTCGAACCTTACGGTGGCTATGAACTGGCAACGGCACACATGCGCAAAGCCGCGGAAGCCACCGCCGATTTCTATATTGAGAACACGGCACAGGATGGAATCCCCTATTGGGATACAGGTGCTCCCGGTTTAGCAGAACTCGGCACCTATTTGTCGGTTCCTGCGGATCCGTACAACGATCTCGAACCCGTGGATAGCTCCGCCGCGGCGATTGCGGCACAAGGCTTAATTCGGCTCGGTAACTATCTCAGAAAGCACGGCGAGTCGGAGGCGGGAGATTCCTATTATCAAGCGGGGCTAACAGTCGCGAAGACGCTCTTTGCTGAACCGTATCTCTCTGAATCCGATACGCATCAGGGATTGCTCTTGCATTCGGTGTATCACCGTCCGAATGGCTGGGACCACGTGCCGGAAGGTCGAAAGATTCCCTGTGGCGAGGCTTCGATGTGGGGCGATTATCACGCCCGCGAACTCGCAGTCCTATTATGGCGAGAGATCGTCGAAAAGCCGTATCTGACGTTCTTCTAATTTCCGTTTGATAGGCGCACTATGGTGCAGTTGAAGAAAATATCTCAATAATTCTGTGCTTTCCACAGTACCGGTAGGTGCGGTTTCATGAAGGTTAATTTTAAAATTCGGTGATTTCCTTGTCCTCACGAGGTGGGTATAACCCCTGCTGGCGAGGTTTCCTAACCTCGCCAAATTACCGATTTATTTTTTTCAACTTCATCTAACCGCACCATAGGTGTCAATTTTAGGAAAATATGTCGGTTCCTGAGTATGAGATAAAGTGTTCATGAGCGAAATCTCTATCGTATCCTCTACAAAATGTGGAG
Organism: Candidatus Poribacteria bacterium; assembly: GCA_965232545.1. Taxonomy (GTDB): domain Bacteria; phylum Poribacteria; class WGA-4E; order WGA-4E; family WGA-3G; genus WGA-3G. Next base: position 1,660,880 of record OZ246979.1, on the reverse strand, counting down.
TGAATGTATAGGATTTAGCCCCGTAGGGGCGACATCTTTGTAGAAACGCGTGGAATATAAGAATATAGCCCCGTAGGGGCGACATCTGTAAAACGCTACTACAGCGGCGAGTCGGATTAGAGGAAATAAAGATGAATGAAAACAAAGAAACACAGCAACATCCTAATGTTGAAATAGCAGTCGAGAATTTCGGTCCCATTGTTGAAGCCAACATTGATCTGCGTCCACTGACAGTATTTGTTGGTCCGAGCAACACAGGAAAAACTTATTTTGCCACGCTGGTGTATGCTTTGCATGGTGCCTGTGCAGGTTTTTCACGATTGTGTCTTCTATCTTCTATTGATCGCACCACATTTTTGAAAATGATGTCTATCCAATACAGAGAGCTCCTGAGAGATTCTGCAAGTGTAAAAAGCGATTCCCCAGATGTTCCTAGAAAATTGGACAGTCTTGAAAAATCGTTCAAATTCTCGGATATAGGCGAGGGTGTCCTGGCATGGTGGATGGAGGGTACTTCTCGAAATGTTGAGGGAGGATCATTTTTCAAGGCGGAACTGCAAACGGAACTCAGAAATTGCTTTGATCTGAGTTCCATTTCAGCACTCATGCGGTTTACAGGAGAACAACGTGATATGATGAGGGTGTCCCTGAAAGTTGGTGAAGATAACCATGATCTATGGGACATCAAGATGACGGCTTCTGAATCAGATGTCGGCCTGAGCAAATCAGTCAACGAGGAACGGTTTCGGGACATAGTTATTTTTCCCGAGGGATGGTCAATCTCCCCAGACACCCATTTTTCCCCGGAGTCAACCTTTTTTCATCTGAATTTAGAAGATGCTTTTAGACTCGGCTGGATAGGAGGAAACCGCTACTACCTGCCTGCCGCCCGGAGCGGCATCATGCAGAGTCACCGAATCTTAGCGAGTTCCATTATTGAGCGTATCACCCAATTAGGTATAGAACGCTTTCCTGAGGTGCCTACTTTATCAGGAATAATAGCAGACTTTATGCAAAAAATCACCCTTTACACTGATGTGAAAACCTCGAACGATGAAATGAAGCACTTGGCAGAAACATTGGAATCAGATGTGCTTGCTGGACAGATATACATCGAGCCTTCACCGAGTGGATACCCAGATTTCCGTTACCGTCCGCAGGGAATGAAAGAGGCAATGCGTCTGACTCAAACCTCTTCAATGGTATCTGAACTTGCTCCTCTGGTTCTATACCTCCGAGGTCTCGTTAACCCTGGTGATACACTCATCATTGAAGAACCGGAAGCGCACCTACATCCCGGTGCCCAAGCGGACATGGCGGTCATCCTCGCACGTTTGGTTCGTGCGGGGGTAAAAGTGATTATCACAACACATAGTGATTGGCTGCTGCAGGAAGTAAGCAACCTAACTCTTGAAGGATTGCTGGAGGAAGAAGCTGATGAACCTGCAAGTTGGCTGTTACCGGAAGAGGTCGGCGTATGGCATTTCCAAAAAGATCAACCTGTGAGGGAAATTCCCTTTAAATCCAGAGAAGGTATCTCTCCAGAGGATTATGAGGATGTTGCCGAAGGACTCTACAACCGCTCAGTGAATCTCCAACAGAAATTAGAAAAAAAGAAAGGTAAGAGCGAGCGTGAATCTGTATGAAGTTCTTGAGGAGGTTCGTCAGTGGGTCGGAGACAGGAAGGCGACATCCCCCTATACCAAAGAAGGATGTCGAGTCTCTATGGCTGACTTACAATCCAAACCAGCAAACCGTGTTGTATTGGATGTAGATCGTGCATTTCCAACGGACAGAGCCAAAACAAATCAATGTGACTTGATTCTTTTCCACATTAATGATGCCCAAAATGACCTCGTTGTAGTACCGATGGAGCTTAAGGGTGATCCCGATGCGTCAAAGATAATCAGGCAGTTGCAAGAAGGGGCGAGAATCGTTGACAACTGCACCCCAGATCATATCACGATCAATCTTGTTCCTGTCTTGGTCCACGGACCGGGCATGCACAAATATCAACGAAACCGACTTAGAACTGCCAGAATCAGGTTTCGAGGCGAGGAATTTCCAATTAACACAACGACGTGTAGTCATCAAGGAAATTTAGCACAGGCTTTGAAAAAATCAACTAAGCGTTGACTTTGCGCGCATCTCAATTTGTAAGAATAGTCAATGCCTATTGCGAAGTATATCGTCTGTGTCCCTTTCCGTTTCTCTCGATTATCCCTCAACCTGTTCAACCTGTCCCGTCTCTAAAGAACGATTCGCCGCGAGTGTGACGGAAAGCGACTTGACAGCATCGGCGTAGGGCGCAATAACCAATCCCTGATCGTTTGCTTCGACTGCCTTGATAAATTGCTCAACCTGACGGAAGTAACCTGCTTCCGTGCCGGTGTAGTCAATTGCTTCACCGCTAATTTGCCCGCGCAATCCAAGGTCGAGCGTAAGTTTGAGATAGAAATCATCGCCCACCAATTCGGCTGCGAAATGGTCGTGTGCGCGAGCAACACAGGTACTGGTGATACTGCCCACCGCTCCACTCTCAAACTGCATATTACAGACAGTACACTCCTCAAAGTCAGCGATACCCTCAGACACCCCCTTGATACCGTAGGCATGAACATTTGCGACATCACCGAGGAAGTAGCGGATGAGGTCAAAGACGTGGGTCGTCTGCTCGACCATCTGTCCACGCGATACCTCGTATTTTCCCCACCACGGATGACCCGCACCCATCCTTGTCAGAAACCGTCCGATCCCCATTGTGAGTTTCCGATCGCCGACTAACTCCTTCGCTTTCGCTGTAATATCGCTATAGCGCGCCATATAACCGACTTGGTTGATGACACCGGCAGCGGCAATCGCATCACGGGCGCGTTGCGCGGTTTCCAAATCTTGGGCAACAGGTTTCGCAACAAAGACTGCCGCGCCGGATGCTGCTGCGTCAGCAACCTGTGTTGTGTGCGCTCCTGGCGGGATGCAGATAAAAACAACATCAGGTTTTTCTTGCTGTAGCATTCCGTTGTGGTCAGTGTATGCTATCGCATTCTCTTCGGTGGCAATAGTCGCACCGCGTTCGGCATTTATATCACAAACTGCTGCAATGGGACGTTCGAGTTGATTGAGGCTTTGGCGGTAACTTCTGGTGATACCACCAACACCAATAAAAGTGATTTTCACGCTTTTTTCTCCTTGGTTTCCAATAATGTGAAGGATCAACAGCAGAATATTCAGATCATCTCTCGAATCTTATCTCGAAAATAACAGAAACTGGGTGACGCGTTTTTGTCTACATTCATATACGGAGTGATTTTCTGTGCCCATACTGACTTTTCTTTTCCAATTACATACCAAGGTTTCTTTCCGAGTGCATTTGAGCCTCCGACGAATATGGCATCAGCCAGAAGTTCCCACGTTCCACAAATAGAATCATTTTGATAACCATTCAGGATGTTGTCCTTGGCTTTCGGATAAACTGCTTTGATTGCCGGAATATCTCCGAGCAGCCACGCTTCACCTTCTTCTATGGCAATACAAAACCGAGTTTCTGGTTTGGGATTGCAAGAATTCAGGACTCTGAAGAGTTCTTGGCGAAATGTCTTCAGACAATTATTATCCAAGTCGCACACCACAATTACTACTTTGGTAGGATCATTGGTGTAACTTTTTCCGTACGCCCTGAGTTGCATGGGAAGTTGATTAAGCAAGAGGTGAGTATTGGCGTTTGTAGGATTATTGAGATTTTTGGGAATGTGTCCTATTCCTCGGTACGGGTAGATATTGAATGTATGGTGAGCACCGACGATTTTCTGTATCAAAATGTCAAGGGCTTTCTTGCCAGACAGGTCTTCAACAAGTATTTCAAAATGCATTCTATTGCCTCGGGTCAAGATAGTCACTATACCAAAGTCCACCCAAGGGCAGTCCTTCGTCAACAAGGTTGTTCACAAGTGGGTCATCACTTGCTCGACGTATTTTGGAAAACCCGTCGTCGCCTTTTTCGAGGATCCAAACCTCTTTCGGCTCTAAGGCATTGACAAAATACGGCTGGTGCGTCGTAATAAAAACTTGTGATCCTCTTCTGTGTCCTGTAGCATGTTCACGGAATTCGGTGGCAAGAGTCTCTAAAAGTTTATGATACAGACCGTTTTCTGGTTCTTCGATACACAGAAAAGGAGGAGGCGTTGGGTCTTCAAGCAGCAATAGATAGGCGAATACTTTGAGCGTCCCATCAGACATTTGCTGAGCGTAAAATGGATCTTGAAAGCCTTTGTCATTAAATCTTAGCAGCAATCTACCATCGCTGGTTTTTTCAGTATCGATTCGGTCTATGCCCGGAATTTTATCGGCTATCCTTTTTAAAATCGTTTTGAAGTGCTGTGGGTGTTCACGCTCCATAAATTGGACGACATTACCGAGGTTGTCACCATGCGTGTTAAGATGCTCTTGGGGACCGGCAAGTGGCAGGCTGCGTGCTGCGTCTGGAGTGAAGTAGCTGAGATACCATCCCTCAATAAACTGGCGAAAAGCGGAAATTCTCGGATGTTGTTTCAATGCCCCAATTGTGGCGATACCAAGTTTACGCGGGTCACTCAATTCAATAGCCTCTGTTTCTCCAGATTCCTCTGCTTTTATGGATTCCAGAAATGCCTGAAATGATTGTAAATCCCCAATTGGTTCATCAATCTGGTGTCCTGCTTGTTCTCCTTTCCATGCGACACCGCTGCCATTATTGAGAAATAGAAAAGAGAAGGGCCAACCGCGCGTCTGACCCTTTCGTCTTTGTCGGAGGCGTTCTCGAAGGATGTATGGGCGTCCGAATTCGTCTGCTGCAATGGCAATTTGGTATGTAATGGGTCTGGCATTTCCGTGTTCTCTGTAGTACACATCGAATTCAATAGGATCTATTGCACCTTGCGCTCGCATTTTTTCGAACCCCCCACGCCCACGTGTGTCGCAAGCTTCTTCGACATTATTGAAGTGGAGGGCATCCGCAAGAAAACCAAAAGCATCGAACAAAGCACTCTTACCAACCCCATTTTTCCCGATTACTGCTGTCATTGGGGTAAGTGCTTCTTCTTTTCTTCTGTCCCATAGGCGACCGAGTGTAACATCTTTGAGAACACCGAAATTTCTCACTCTGAAGCCTTCTAATGTTGCCATGTTGCGATCTCCATTTTCATCTCTGTGGATGTCAAAACAAGCTCTTGATTATTGTAGCACATCTTGCGCTATTTTGAAAATTGAAATCCTTCGATTATGGCATAGGATGGAAAATCGTACTAAACACCCTGGCTTGCTCCCATGCTGTGAAGGTTGATTTGAGAATCAGTTCTAATCGTCAGCTGCGACTGTAACACCCAGCAATTCTTCATCTGAAACGGTTCGGAAACGTTCCTCTGGATTTCTCAGGAAGACCCCTCGTATATCTGTGGTGATCGCATAAAGCGCGGGCATTACAAACAGCGTCATCAATGTTGCAACAGCGAGTCCGAAAATGATCGTATATGCCATCGGCATCCATATAGGCGACTTGCCACCTAACCCGATTGCCATCGGAATGAGTCCGAAAACCGTCGTCACCGTAGTGAGAACAATTGGACGCAATCGGAGACTACTGCCTTTCAGAATAGCATACCACTTATTATACCCCTTTTCTCGGTACTTGTTAATGAAGTCGATAAGAACAATTGAATCGTTCACCACAATCCCCGCGAGGGCAACGATGCCAAACATTGCAACAATACTAAGCGTCGCATTGGAAAGGAGGAGACCAATCATCGCACCAATCATACCGAATGGAACAGCGAACATAATGATAATCGGTTGTATAAACGATTTGAATTGTGCACCCAATACCACATAGATGAGCAACAGCCCAACAATGAACAATTTCCACAACTCGGAAAAGGATTCTGTAATTTCATCAAAAACACCTCGAAAATCGAGTTGGTATCCCGGATACAAAGATTCTATATCAGCAAATGCGCTGATGAGGGATTGATTCACTTTAAAGGCAGTCGTCTTTTCTCTATCTACCGAGGCATAAACCGTAATTGCCCGTTCTCCATCGAATCGATGGACATCTGCGTATCCCTTTTCCACCACGATGTCCGCAACATCCTTGAGTGGAACAATCGCACCGGTGGGTGTTGCAATCAAGAGGTTATTAAGTTCAGCAAGATTTGTAAGTGTGTCCGCCTCATATTTGACGATGACATTAATCGCCTCGTCTGCTTCACGATAGGTTGTACCTTTAGCCCCCTCAATCGCTGTCCGAATGGTTTGGGCAACCTGAAATGTGGTTAATCCATATTGATATGCTTTCTCCTGATTCAAGTAGATGTGCAGTTCAGATTTTCCGATGCTGAAGTCATCTCGGATATCGTAAACGCCATCTATCTGAGATAGGGCTGTTTTAAGAACGCCAGTGAGTTCAGTCAGACTCTCAAATCTCGGTCCTTTTACTTTGACATTCACATCTGCTACTTGTGGTGCACCCCCGTCCTGTGTAACGAAATTCAGCCACTCAATTCCACTAATGGTTGTGGTTTTCGTTCGTAGTTCTGCGATGATGTCATCCACACCTCGGGTGCGTTCTTGCTTGGGTGTGAGCTCGACGATTACCTCTCCTAAATTTGAGCCGTAGGTAACACTTCTTCTTATCAAACCTGACATAAATGTGTGTAAACCGACATTGCTCACGACCGCATCAACTTCAGTTGATGGAAGTCTTTTAGCCATCTCTTCAATTTGGACAATTACTTCTGTTGTTTCTTGTATTCCGTAGGAAGGAGGCATCTCGGCTTGGACATAAAATTGTGGGAACTCTTCACCAGGGAAGAGTTCCCTGTCGAGAACAAAGAATGCCCCGATGCATGCGACCAATCCGAAGAAGAGGACACTACCTACAAACGCATATCGGTGTCGAATGGTTATTTTCAGGATTCTAACATATCGGTTCCGAATTAATTCAAAAAACATGGCAAACCACACGAAAAAGCCAACAATGCGGACACCGAGGGTGAAACCGCTCGGAGACTCGGTTCGGAGGTTTTCAAGTCTGCTGCGTCCTGTGCGAATTTTGGTTCTTCCCCATTCAGCGACGTGTGCTGGTAAAATTACGAAGACTTCAAAGAGAGATGCTATCAACACCAGAATCGCCATAACCGGCACGATCCGCATAAACTGTCCAGTAACACCAGACATAAACATCAACGGTCCAAAAGCACAGATTGTCGTCAAGCTTGCCGCTACAACGGGCCAACCGACCTCTTCCGCCCCACGAATGGCGGCAACTTTCGGTGATTCACCTGCCTCAATATGCCGGTAGATGTTCTCTATGACAACGATAGCATCGTCAACAACGATGCCAACGACTAAGATAAGCCCAAACAAGGAGACACCACTGAGTGTATAACCAGAGATGGACATAAACCAAAACGTTGCCATGAACGCCACCGGTATACCGAGTGCCGCAAATAGGGCATTCCGCCATCCAATAAAGAGAAGGAGCATTAGCAGAACAAGCACCAAACCGAAAAAGGCATTTGTTTCAAGAATTCCCAATCGTTCTTTGAGAACAACGGAATAGTCATTAACAACCGTCAACTCAGCACCTTCAGGGAGCACCGTTCTCCGATTGGCGACTAATTCTCGAAGTTTAGTAACTAATGCAATTGTGTTCCCCTCAGTCTTCTTTTGCACACTCAGGCTAATCGAAGGTTGTCCATCAATTCGCGATAGCGTTCGCACCTCCTCGTAGGTGTCAGAAATCGTTGCAACATCTTTCAGACGGAGAAGCCTACCTATCGGCTGAACAGTGATGAGAGTTTCACCAATAGTGTCCAAATCGGTGAATTCTCCCATCGTTCGGATCATGAATTCTGTGCCACCCAGTTCCATTGTGCCGCCTGGGAGATTCAAGTTGTTTGTTCCCAGCGCGGTAATGACTGCTGAAATTGGGAGTTGATATGCCTTTAATCTATCCGGGTTCACCTCAATCCATATTTCCCTCTCACGGAGACCTGCCATTCGGACAGAGGCGATGTTTTTGATATCCGAGATTTCATCTTTGAGATTTTCAGCAATCTCCCGCATCTGCGTTTCCGCAATATTTCCACCTACAACAATCGTCAAAATAGGAAAACCAAATGAGATATCAAATTCTTCGACCCTCGGATCATCTAAAATCTCCTCTGGCAACTCATTTACCTGCTCAACAGCGGTACGTAGGTTTTCAAGTTCCTTGTCAAAATCCCGGTCGCTTATCTCCTCAAAATCGACAAAGATAACAGAACGTGCCTCTGAAGAGGTAGAAAACAATAGGTCAACTTTGTTGACGTTCTCCTCAATTGCGTCTTCAATAGGAGCAGTGACAAGCTTTTCAACCTCTTCTGGAGATGCTCCCGGATATAGTGTTGTCACAACTGCGCTCTGGACTGAGACTTCTGGGGTGAGTTCCCGTGGTAGGTTTACCCAAGCATACAACCCAAAAACGATGATGATAATCATCAGGAGATTCGCTAAAACAGGGTTGTTTACGGATATCTTGGGGATGGACATGGCGATCGGATTTTACTATGCGGGATTTGGGGATTCGTATAAATATAGTAGTTTCTGAAAATATGTTTACATTTTGGTAGACAGGTCCCTCGCTTTCGCTGGCGAGGTTTCATGAGGTTTAATAAATAAATTGGGTAATTCTATGTTCCCCCAAACCCGATAGGTGCGGTTTCCTAACCAGGGTTCCCACCCGTTACTGGGAAGAGACACCAGGCATCGGTAAAAATTACCCGATTAAATTCTTAATCTTCATCTAACCTCGACCCCTGTTGATGTATAAGTAATTGTGGGTTTTACTATATATTTGTCTACAAAGGGCAAAAATGTATAAGGCGAGGTTAGAAACCTCGCCTTATCATTCTACTTAATCATCAGCCGGGACCGCAGCACCGAATAGGTCTTCGTCTTCAACAGTTCGGAAGCGTTCTTCCGGATTTCTCAGGACGAGACCTCGTAGGTCTGTTGTGATTGCGTAAAGCGCGGGCATCACAAATAGCGTCATGGTGGTTGCGAGCGAGAGCCCGAAGATAATTGTATATGCCATCGGCATCCATATCGGCGATTTTCCACCGAGACCGACTGCCATCGGAATGAGTCCGATAATTGTTGTCAGTGAGGTGAGAATAATCGGACGTAATCGGACATACCCACCTTTCAGGATCGCATACCACTTGTTGTGACCCCGTTCTCGGTAAGTGTTAATGAAGTCGATGAGAACAATAGAATCGTTCACCACAATCCCAGAGAGCGCGACGATACCAAACATCGCCACCATGCTCAGTGTCGCATTGGCAAGGAGTAACCCAACCATTGCCCCTATCATCCCGAACGGGACAGCGAACATAATGATAATCGGTTGTATAAACGATTTGAATTGCGCGCCTAACACAACATAGATTAACAACAGCCCGACAATGAACAATTTCCACAACTCGGAAAAGGACTCTATAATCTCATCGAAAAGCCCTCGAAAATCGAGTTGGTATCCCGGATATAGAGATTCGACATTAGCGAATGTACCGATTAATGCCTGATTTACCGTAAACGGTGTGGTTTTTGCCCTATCTACGGAGGCATAAACTGTAATCGCTCGTTCACCATCGAATCGACGGATATCGGAATAGCCTTTTTCCTCTGTGATATCGGCGACATCCTTGAGTGGAACAATCGCACCGGTAGGGGTTGCGATTAACAGATTGTTAAGTTCTGCAAGGTTGCCGAGTGTGTCTTCCTCGTATTTGACGATGACATCAATCGCCTCGTCTGCTTCACGATAAGTTGTCGCTTTGGCACCTTCAATAGCAGTGCGCACTGTTTGCGCAACATGGAATGTGGTTAACCCGTACTGATGTGCCTTTTCCGGTTTCAGGTAGATACGCAGTTCAGATTTACCCGTACGAAAGTCATCTCGAATGTCGTAGACACCGTCCATTTGCGAGAGGGATGCTTTAAGGGTATCACTGAGGGCAATAAGTTGTTCAAATCTCGGTCCCTTTACTTTCACTTCAACGTCTTGGCCTGTCGGGGGACCGCCTTCCTGTGTGATAAAATTCAGTTCCTCAATTCCACTAACACCTGTGGTTTTCGTCCGCAGTTCTGCGATGATGTCATCCACACCTCGAGTGCGTTCCTGTTTTGGTGTAAGTTCAACAATAACCTCGCCGAAATTGGATCCATAGGTAACGCCTTCCATCATACCCGAGGTCGGTGTGTGTAAACCGATGTTGCTGACGATTGCAGCGACTTCACTTGATGGAAGTGTTTTGGCGGCTTCTTCAAGTTGCGCGACGACCGCTGTTGTCTCCTGCATGCCATAAGAGGGAGGCATTTCGGCTTTGACGTAGAATTGTGGGAAATCTTCACCGGGGAACAGTTCCTTGTCGAGAACTAAAAATGCACCGACACACGCGATTAAGCCGATAAAAAGGACGCTCCCTACAAAAGCATACCGATGCCGAATCGTTACCTTCAAAATTCTAATATATCGGTTCCGAATAAGGTCAAAAACCGTGCCGAACCACGCAAAAAATCCGATGATATAGGCACTGAGGGCAAAGGTATTCGGTGATCGAGTGCGGAGATTTTCAAATCTACTGCGTCCTGTCCGGGTTTTTGGTTTTCCCCATTCCGCAACGTGCGCAGGTAAAATCACGAACACTTCAAAGAGTGAAGCCAACAGGACGAGAATCGCCATGATTGGCACAACCCGCATAAACTGTCCAGGAACGCCGGACATAAACATCAGGGGACCAAATGCGCAGATTGTCGTCAAACTGGCAGCTAAGACCGGCCATCCAACCTCTTCCGCACCGCGAATAGCCGCAACTTTCGGAGATTCGCCTCTCTCAATATGTCGATAAATGTTTTCTATCACGACGATAGCATCGTCGACAACAATCCCGACGACTAAAATAAGCCCAAACAGGGAGACACCGCTGAGTGAGTAACCACCCACAGACATGAACCAGAAGGTCGCCATGAACGCAACCGGTATTCCGAGTGCCGCGAACACGGCGTTCCGCCATCCGATAAAGAGAAGAAGCATCAACACAACGAGCATCAAGCCGAAAAACGCATTTGTCTCAAGAATTCCTAACCGTTCTTTGAGGATAACCGAATAGTCGTTAACTGGCGTTAACTCAGCACCTTCAGGCAGACCTCCTTGCCGTTTTCTAACCAATTCTCGAAGTTGGGCAACTAACGCGATTGTGTTTCCCTCAGTCTTTTTTTGCACACTCAAACTGATAGACGGGCTTCCATAAATACGGGATAAGGTCCTCGCTTCTTCGTATGTGTCCGAAACGGTTGCAACATCCTTCAGACGGAGCGGTGTACCCGTCGGTTGAACGGAGATGATGGTTTCACCAATCGTCTCTGGATTGGCGAATTCGCCCATCGTTCGAACCATGAACTCCGTACTACCAAGTTCCATCGTGCCAGCCGGGAGATTCAGATTACTGGCACCGAGGGCAGTGATGATAGATGCAATGGGGATCTGATACGCCTTTAACCGATCTGGGTCCACTTCAATCCATATTTCCCTCTCACGCAGGCCTGCGATCCGGACGGATGCAATGTTTTTGAGATCTAAGATTTCGTCCTTGAGATTTTCGGCAATCTCCCGCATCTGTGTTTCCGAAATGGTGCCGCCTACAACAATTGTCAACATAGGAAAACCAGAGGAAACGTCCAATTCTTCAACTTTCGGAGCGTCCAAAATCTCTGATGGCAATTCGTTCACCTGCTCTACAGCGGTGCGGAGGTTCTCAAGCTCCTTGTCGAAATCTCGGTCACTCAGCTCTTCAAAATCGACGGAGATAACGGATCTGCCTTCCGAAGAGTTAGAAAACAGCAGATTGATTTTGCTGACATTTTCCTCGATAGCGTCTTCAATAGGAGCGGTGACGAGCTTTTCAACTTCTTCCGGCGAGGCACCTGGGTACAACGTTGTTACAGTCGCACTCTGCAATGCGATTTCTGGGGTGAGTTCTCGGGGTAGGTTTATCCATGCATACAAACCGAATGCGATGATGATAATCATTAGCAAATTCGCTAAAACAGGATTGTTCACAGACATTTTGGGGATCGACATGGCAGTAGAAGTTCTCCTTATCCTTCGGCTTTATACTTCGGAAGCACATTTAGGCGTTGTCTTTTGAAACGATTCGGTCTTGATTAAGAACTGATTTGGGGGCAGTGCTTACACCACCCCATTTTATAGGAAAAATACGATTACTTAGACATTGTGGATAGGCGAGGATGGTATCCTCGCCAGCGGCGACACATGTGTTTTTGCTATTGACTCGCTTTGAGGGTGCCCCAGGTCGTTGCTAACTTGCTATCTGGGTCAACTGACATGGGTTCAATCCCTTCGCCTTCAATGGAGAGTGTGTCAACAAGGAACGTAACTGTTTGACCACCCCAGCTGTTCATAAAGCCAACACCGACGCGCTCTACATCAAATTTGTGATTCCACGTTTTGTCTCCAGAGAGCGTCCACTCATCTTTTTCACTTTCTCGGTAGTAGCCAGAGAACAAATCATCCTCTTTGACGATCTTGAGGTGAAGCGGAACATCGAAGCCGGTCTGGAAGTGTCCCTTGTCCTGCCAACCTCCTTGAACCATGCTCCCGATCAAGGTTTTTTGTGGCTGATTGGCTTCGCCGCCAAACAGTAGACACGCGTAGTTCAAGTCGTCGTCGCTGTAAAGGAAAATGCCGATCCATGAATCAGCAGGGGTATCCGGTTCCGTGGAAAAAATGCCGCTCACTATTATGTCTTTTGCTGCGCTTTTCGGGATTTCCCGCTCGAGCATCGGTTTGTCAGGGGTCGTGTGTCCCCATCCGCCCTTCGGATTGGTCATCTGTAGGAAGCCATCTTTGACTTCTAAGGTTGTAACCTCGTCGCGGTAGTCACGGAATTCCCATTCTTCAACGAGTTCATTGCCATCAAACGGGTCTGTCCATACATCGGCAGACACCACCGTGGCAAAGCTGAACATCAAGAATCCGCATACGAGAATCATAGACATTTTCATCGTTAGTCCTCCTTTAAGTCTGCATTATAGCATGCTGTAAGACAGTATCGCAAGGAAGATTTCAGCAGGAACTGAATCTGTAATCTGCGCTTCACTTCCAAGCTTCTTGAATTAGTAGGACAGACATCTTTTATATCCGTTCGGCTTTAACCCGAATTACTGATTTGCTTTAATGGCACCCCATGCCATCGTCAATTTATCCATAGGTTCAACGTCTAACCCACCAAGAGCTTTCCCTAATCCATGTTCCACGATAATTGCCAAATCGTCTTCACTGAGAACAGTGTTGAAAATGGCGGCTTCGTCGATAATACCGACGAAGTATGAACCACCACCCCATTTACCAATCTCAACAGGATTCGCTGTAACAGCGGTTTTTCCGGGACGTGTGCTCACCCCGGCTTTTTGACCATTTACGTACACAACGAGTTGCTCATTTTTCTCGTTGATGTCATACGTCGCCGCGAAGTGGATCCATTTTTTTTCATCGGGAACGTGTGCGGAGGCTCTCGGTTCCCAACTGCCACCCGGCTTGACAAACGCTGACATTTTGTTGCCTTCCTGTGGCGGATCAATACGCAAGAGATATTCGTCGCTTTTAGAAATAAGTTGCCGCCAAGTGGAAATATCTGTGGCAAAAAACCATGCCATCATCGTGAGTTCATCGCCGAGTTGGAGTTCCGGTGTCGAGTCGATGGACACCCACTACGCGCCGTCAAACTCAAGTCCTTTTCCGATTTTTCCGTCTTTCCACTTCGCACCGTTGATTGTGCCGTCGTGTTCGAGTCCTGAAGCGTCTTTAGTTGTTTTACCCGCGCCTTCATCAAAGAGCCAGACACCGACGGCTGTTTCAGGGTCGATTTCAGCGGAACAGATGTGCGGTAGTATCCAAGCAATGGAACAGACAATTCCTAAAATTAAAATCATTTTTCGCATCTATATCTCCTTCACCTACTGTTGTCTTTCAAAGATCGTTTGATCGCTAAATTTTGGTAGATTGTATCGTGTTTTTATAATTATAACATGTTATAGGAGACTCTAACAAGTAAAGGAAGATTTTGGAGATGTGCTCTCGTGTTTCTAATTGGACATGCAACCGAAATTATGGTAAACTAAGTACAATAGTAATTAGAAATTACCCCATGGAAGGATATAGACTATGGACCAAAAAGAACAACTTGTTGCCGATCTTACTACACTCCTTGGGTCTAAAAATGTCTTAACGGATGCAACCGCACTCTCGGTATACGAATGCGATGCCGCTCCCTCTTTTAAGGCAATGCCAGATGTCGTTGTCTTCGCGGATACGGCGCAGCAGGTGTCGGATATCGTAAAATTGGCGAATAAATATGACACGCCGTTTATCGCTCGTGGCGGCGGCACCGGCTTGAGTGGCGGTATGCTCTCTGTCCAAGGTGGGATTATCATTGCCCTCAACCGGATGGATCGTATCTTAGAAGTCGATCTCGAAAATGAACGAGCAATTATTGAACCAGGTGTGGTTAACCTCCTGTTGACAGAGGCGGTGCAAAACCGAGGCTATCACTACGCACCGGATCCGTCAAGTCAGAAAGCATGCACGATAGGCGGGAATATCGCCGAAAATTCCGGTGGACCCCATACCCTGAAATACGGTGTTACATCCGACCATGTGCTTGGACTGGAGGTTGTTTTGCCGGATGGGGAAATTGTGGAATTGGGGGGTGTTGTTGAAGAAACACCCGGCTACGATCTGCGCGGCGTGATGATAGGCTCCGAGGGCACATTTGGGATCGTAACGAAAGCAATCGTTCGGCTCACCCGGAATCCGCAGGCATACCAAACCGCACTCGCTGTCTTCGAGACGATGGACGATGCTTCTAACGCCGTTTCAACGATAATCGGCGAAGGTATTATTCCCGCAGCACTTGAAATGATGGACACGCTCGTTATTCGTGCGTTAGAAGAAGCCTTCCAGTTCGGTTTCCCGCTTGATGCCGATGCGATTCTGATTGTGGAACTTGATGGCATTGAAGCAGGCATGCAGAACCAGACCGAGCAGATTCTGGAAATCTTCAAACACCACAACGCTCGGAAAGTAGATTACGCCGAAGATGAGACGGAGCGACAGCAGCTTTGGAAGGCGCGAAAAAGCGCGTTTGGTTCATTCGGAAGACTCGCACCGAACTACATCACCCAAGATGGTGTTGTGCCGCGGACGACGCTGCCGAAAGTGCTACGACGAATCTCTGAGATTTCTGAGAAGTACCAGATTCCCATCGCGAATGTGTTCCACGCCGGTGACGGCAACATTCATCCGATTGTTCTCTTTAACGAGCGAGATGCTGACCAGTGTGAACGTGTAGAACATGTTAACAAAGAAATCCTAACGGTCTGTGCGGAAGTCGGTGGCACAATCACGGGAGAACACGGCATCGGCGTTGAAAAAATGGATTATATGCCCCTCATTTTCAGTTCTGCCGATATGCAAGTAATGGCGACGGTCAAGAAAGTCTTTAATCCTATGGGGCTCTGCAATCCCGGAAAGATTTTCCCGACAGCCGAATCTTATGAGAAGTTGGGTTTGCAACCAGATGGGATGCTATATTCATAGGCACGGTATAAGGCATACTTATAGTAAAACCGAAAAATAAAGAGACACTTGCATCCCTCGGTAGGTTCGGAATGTAATACAAGGAACGGATTTAGTCTATTCGTAGACTAAATCCCCTAACCGCACCGGCACAGGGTGCCCTATTATAGTAAAGTCGAAAAATATGTAGACAGTTGCTCAGCGAAACGACCCGCCCCGCCGCTGGCGAGGATTGTATCCTCGCCTCTTTAGAGTGTCTAATTAATTCTGAACTTTACTATAATTCTAAACTTTACTATAAATTCCGAAAGGAGGACAGAATGCACCAACGAAACAGAATACACTCAAGGATTTTTGGCATTGTCGGTGGTATCGTTTTATTCGCTGGACTTCTGGCACCTTTTGCAATGGGGAGTTCCGAAGAGGTGGTGCAGCAACTCTTCCAATCTGCTGAAGATTTGTACAATCAGGCAGATTACGAAGGGTCTATTGCCAAGTATACTGAAGCACTTGAAGAATCAATGAAGGAGGGTGTGAATACCGCGGTTATTGATAAGGATTTCACAACCCTCGTTCACTATAAGATCGCAGTGAGTTACTCACGTCTTGCTGACCAATCAGACAATATTGATCACTACAAAACTGCGATTGACCACATTGAAAAAGTCGCCCTAACAGCAATCGTTCCTCAATATCAAGAGGCGTTGATTTATCTATGGGCATACAACCTCTACCGGACGAAACAGTTTAAACTGGCGGAACTGAAGTTCAAGCAGTGCATTGAGAACTTCCCGAATAGCATCTTCCTCGAAAATGCTTGGTATATGATTGGGCAAGCCAACTACAAACTACAGGATTATGAAGACGCTCGGCAGGCATTCAAAGTTGTCCTTGATGGTTTTCCAGACTCCAGTTTTAAGGATAAGGTGCAGCACCTGATTGCACAGTCCTACCTGAATGAGTCGAACTATGAGCAGGCGTATCGCGAATTCGATAAACTTATGACTGAGGCGTTCAAAGACTACCCCGACCTGCAAGCCGAAGCGATGTATAAAGCCGCGTATAGTTTGAAACAACTCGGTAGAGACGATGAGGCGATTGAACGTTATACCGATTTTATCAAGCAATTTCCAGATAGTCCGTATGTCACCGCTGCTTATTTCGACCAAGGCGCAATTTACGAAGAACGGAAGAACTATCAAGATGCCCGCGTCAACTATGAATTAGCACTCCAAAGGGCAGCTCACCGGACACTCCATGCAAAAATTCAGTCTGCTATCGGACGGACTTACTTCGGTCAAGAGGACTATGAAAACGCTATTGTTTCGTATAACAGACTCCTTGAAGAATATCCAAATAGCAACTTTATCGCCGAGGCGAGACTCGGTATTGCTGATACTCATTTCCGGTTAGAGAATTGGGATGAGGCGATCGTCGCTTACAAGCAAATTATTAATGAATATAAATATGGTAAGTATGTCGTTGATGCTTATTACGGTTTAGCACAGGTCTATCGCGATACCAGTAGATGGACGCTCTTGCTGGAAGTCGCTGATGAAGTTAAGAAAAAATATGCAACGAGTGACGATAATCATGTACGTGAGGTACTTACGAAGATTGCGTCGCTTCGGGACACCGCTATTAAGAACAGAGAGCGGGAAACTGTTGACTGATATGCTCTCCAGAACCGCAAGGAAAATTAAAAAATGCACGATGAACTTAAAGATATTGTCGGAGAATCCAGCATCCTCTCGGAGGAACAGGCCACAGCCTACACTTTTGATGGATACGTGCCGAAGGCGGTCGTTGTACCGACATCTGTCCAAGAGATGCAAGATGTCCTCCAACTTGCGGTGAAACAGGGTTTGTCGATTATGCCTGCGGGGGCAGGTACGAAACTTGGTATCGGAAATTTACCAGAGAAGGCGGATGTGGTACTGGCGACAACACACCTGAATAGCGTGGTGGAATATGAACCGGCGGACTTAACTGTAACCGTGGAAGCCGGTATCCGCTTGAGGGATCTCCAGACCGAATTGTCGAAGCATCGTCAGTATCTGGCGTTGGATCCACCGTATGCAGATCGGTGTACCATCGGTGGAATAGTAGCAACAAACGCGAGTGGCTCTCTCCGTTTACGGCATGGTACCGCCCGAAATCAGGTCTTGGGTTTGCGGGTTGTTCGAGCAGATGGCACCGTTGTCAAAAGTGGCGGTAAAGTGGTGAAAAATGTCGCGGGCTACGATCTTAACAAACTCTATATTGGTGGATT
Organism: Candidatus Poribacteria bacterium; assembly: GCA_965232545.1. Classification (GTDB taxonomy): domain Bacteria; phylum Poribacteria; class WGA-4E; order WGA-4E; family WGA-3G; genus WGA-3G. Next base: position 1,642,938 of record OZ246979.1, on the reverse strand, counting down.
TGGGACACTCGGTATTATTACCGAAGTGACCCTCAAGTTGTCACCCATACCCGTACACGAAGCGATACTTACGGCAGACTTTCAAAACATTCAAGATGCCGCGGATACGGGCTTGGCTATTGTCGGTTCACAGATATTGCCGATGTTTGTAAATTTGTTCGTCAATGCAGATCCAACGCGCAGTGAAACCGAGGCACCCGCAGATGAAAATAAGCCGATGCTTGTGGCAGGGTTCGGTGGAGATCCCGAAACTGTGGCGTGGCAATTGACACAGTGCCAAGAAATTATGGAACAAAACGGTGCGATAGGTGTCACAATTAGAGAAGGCGAATCGATACAGCACCTTCAGGAAACTGTTCAGGAATTCTCCGCAGATAACAAAAACACCGAAATGGTGGTCGCCAAATTGAACCTGAAGCGCACCGATCTCGCAGAATTTGCTACGCAGATTGTAGAAGCGAATTCGACGCTTGATGCCCAGATGATGGCGTTGATCGGGAGTGGCGTGCTGTATGCTACTATTCCTGTGGCATCCGATACAGATTACCAATCGCTTGCGGCCGCCCTAATGCAACTGCGTCAAACTGTAATGTCGAGGCAAGGAAATCTTATCATAGAGGTTGCACCACCTGAACTCAAACGGCACATTGACGTTTGGGGGTCCGTTGAAGGAACACTCAATTTAATGAAACAGATTAAAGCGAAATTGGATCCGACGGGTTTGTTGAATCCGGGACGGTTTGTTTCGAGTATTTAGTTTTTGTTCATTCAGCAGGATAGCACCACACGCTTTTCTGCTTTAATGGCTATCAACCGTCGACTGTCGGCTTTCAGGTACTCGTAACGGTGGCATGCTGCTTCCCGCCACAAGCGTTTCTGGAAACCGACTGCTGACGGCTTCTTCGCCGACCTCCGACAGCCATTCCTCTGACTGCTGAAAACTGACTGCTAACCGCTAATAAAAAGGGGGCATAGTATGCAGGAAAAAAGATGGAGGATTTTGTGGCTTGATAACCAGATATCTGATGTAGAGCAATCTGGCGCGCTACTTAAGGATCAACATCGTGAGGAACAAGCCAATATAATATCGAAGCCCTACATCCGCTCTCTGGAGTATCAAGGGTACGACATTTCTTTAACAAACACGATCGCTGAAGGCATGGCATTACTCCAAGATGAAGAATATCACGCTGTTCTATTGAATTATGATGCAGCGACACGGGAGGAGAATCTGCTTTCGTATATTCGGAGTGTGGATGCACATATTCCGATTATTCTCCTAACACGCGAGGACGGGCAGGAAGTTCTTCAGCAGGCGAGTCTTTACGATGTTGACAGTATTTTCATAACCACGGCAGATGATCGGGATGAAACTTCATCTCGACAGTTAGAGGCGTCGCTCGCGCTTATACTTGAAAAACAGACAGCACGGGAAGCATATACACCACAGGCGTACGTTCAAAGCTTTAATAAGGGACACATATCCGATGGAACGACGCGAGGACGCGGTTCCGTTGACGAGTGGCAGACATGGATTGATACCTATGTTCGTCTCGTTGAATGGGATTTACGACTTGACACGCTTCATAACGTCGATGAACTTAAATCTATCCATGAGATAGAGAAACGAGAGGCTAACGCCGGGTTCGCTGACTATGTTCAAACCAATTATCACAATTGGTTTTCAAGTGAAGCGTCACCTACTTTATCTGTGGATGTCGTTTACAAATATGTCATCCCCGAAGTTCAGGCAGGGAAACAGGTCCTGTTTGTTGTTATGGATTGTATGCGCTTGGATCATTGGTTGAAAATTGAACCCTTGCTCTACCCCCTGTTTAATATAACCACAGATTACTATTATTCTATTCTGCCGACGGCTACCCGTTACGCACGGAACGCTATTTTTAGTGGGTTATTTCCGCTTGAATTTGCTGAAAGACACCCCGATCTATACGCAGAACCCGATACAGCACACACGAGTATCAACCGCTATGAGAAAGATCTGATGCGCTTACAACTTGAGCGACACGGCATACTTCTCAAGCCACCTCTCCATTACTTCAAGATTTTTGATACGCGCGGCGAAATTCAATATCTGCATTGGCTCAGTATTACGGATAGAATCAGTTTGACGGCACTTGTTGTTGACTTTCTTGATATGATGACGCATACACGGCATGAGATGGATTTACTACAGCAGCTCGTCCCAGATGAAGCCGCGTTTCGGACGATCGCGCAGGCGTGGTTTCAGCATTCACATCTTTATAGAGTATTCCGGGTTGCCGCTGAACGCGGTATGACGGTCGTCTTAACGTCTGACCACGGTTCACTTCTGTGTCAAAATGCCGCGAAGGTTTCAAGTCAAGCTGAACTCACGACGGGGCTTCGGTTTAAAGAAGGAAAAAATATCTCGTGTTCACCTGAAGCCGGATGGGTCATAAAGGAGCCAGGCATGTATCGTTTACCCGGTGAAGACGCACAAAGAAGTTATGTCCTCGCAAAAGAGGACTATTACTTCGTTTATGAAAGGCGATTCGATGTCTATAAAGAGATTTTTCAAGGCAGTTTCCAACATGGTGGTGTTTCACTTGAGGAGATGATTCTGCCTTGCGTTGTGCTTCAACCAAGGTAATTGAGGAGAATTAAACGATGTTGGAAACCGTCAGATTTCGTAAACATTTGTTTTCTGGACTGTTAGTGCTTATCATAATGATCGCGCCTACGCCTATACAGGCACAGTTCGCAGATTTCGGATTCGGGGACAAACCACTTGTTGAAAAACTCTCAGTAAAAGGGTACCTCTCGATTGACAAGGTGCAACCCGGTAGCCAATTCCAAATCGCTGTCGTCGTTGAAATTGCCGAAGGGTGGCATGTCAACGCTAATCCCGCGGGTGAAGGATTGATCGCGACCGAGGTGATTTTCCCGGATACACCGCACCTTACTTTCGGTGAAGTCGTGTATCCCAAGGGTGAAGTATTGGCACTCGGTTCAATAGGAGAAGCCCCGGTCTATCACGATACTATTACTATCGGAGTCCAAGCCGATTTAAGTCAAACTGCTCCGCTCGCACCTATGACGCTGGACTTGGAACTCAGGTATCAAGCGTGTAACGATGAGCAGTGTCTATTACCAGAAACTCTCACTTTTGAACTCCCTATTGAGGTTGTTGGTATTGAGGACACCATTCAGCGGATGAATGAGGCGGTTTTCGCCAACGTCCAATTCGGTGCTCCGCCGAGGGGTAGCACGGACGAAGGGAGCCTCGCACGTGCCCTCTCTGGTGGAAAAGTCTGGCTTGCGTTCCTACTTGTGTTTGCAGGGGGTATCTTGACGAGTTTAACGCCCTGTGTTTACCCGCTCATACCGATTACCGTTTCTGTCTTCGGTGCCAATGAATCTGCTGGTTTATTCAAGTCTTTCCTGCTCTCTGTTGTGTATGTGCTTGGGATCGTTGTGACCTATTCCATTTTAGGGGTGGCGGTTGCATCGACCGGGGCTGTCTTCGGTCAGATAATGGCAAACCCATGGGTCGTCGGCTTCATCAGCCTAATTCTTGTGAGTTTGGGACTGTCTATGTTCGGTGTTTTTGAGATTCGGTTGCCGTATGCGGTGCAGAACCGTCTTAACACTGTTGGGGGTACCGGATTCGCAGGCGCGTTCGCTATGGGGACAGTCGCAGGCGTGATTGCCGCACCCTGCACAGGACCGGCGTTGGCAGTCGTGCTAACTTATATCGCGACGACAGGAAGTCTCTTCCTTGGATTCTGGCTGATGTTCACTTACGCGCTCGGCATGGGGTTGCTCTTTATCGGCATTGGTACGTTCTCTGGGTTGCTCTCCGCACTACCCCGTTCAGGCGGATGGATGTATGTGTTGGAAAACGTCTTCGGCATTGCCATTATTACAATGGCACTCTATTTTCTCAAAGATGTGTTTCCGCCCTTGCAGAATTTCCTGCAGAACTCGCTACCATTTTTCGCTGTTGCGGGTGGCTTAGTGCTCATTGGAGGGTGGCTCGGCAAGTTGACACAACGTTTCAGTGGCATCTCTCCACGGATGCAATTCCAGAAGGCGTGCGGGCTTTTGCTGGCGGTACTCGGTGCCTATATGTTCGTTGGCGGTATCCAACAACCTGCCGGACCCCACTTGGATTGGGTTTACGATGAAACCGAAGGGTTTGAAATCGCTAAACGGGAAGACAAACTCGTAATGCTTGATTTTTATGCCTCTTGGTGTGCCGCGTGTAAAGAACTCGATCATAAGACTTATGCCGATCCCGCGGTCGCTGCGAAACTCGATGATTATGTGAATGTTAAACTCGATTTCACCCGAAGCTCCGAAACGACGCAGTCATTAACCGAGAAGTATCAGATTCCCGGATTGCCAGTTGTCATTTTTATGGATGCTGATGGTACTGTCCTCAAGCGATTCACTGGATTTGTTGGTGCGGAGGAGATGCTTGGTATTCTTGACGACATTGAAAAACGTCCACAGTAGCCTCATTTAGTTCTTCTGTAGGAGGGAACTCCGATTCCCGACTTCTCGCTGTAGGATCGAGTTGTACTCGCGATCTTGCTGGCTCCTGTTCGTAGTCGTGCGATTCATCGCACGTTCTGCCTGACCGGAAATGAATAAAAACCTAAAACTGAATAGTCCTAATTATCTTATCCTTCAGGTCGAGACAAAGGAGTGAATATGCCGTTTAATGCAAAATCCTTAATTTCCTTGCGTGGTTGGCTTTTTTATGCAGAAGTAGTCGCAGTAATCGGTTTTGTCGTGCTTGCGTTTTTCTATATTCAACGTGGCACAGCAGAATCCGAATCGCCACCGCTATTGCAGGTGGGTCCTTTCATTGAGAAGGCAGATGCTCTCTTTAAGAAACAGGACCTTGCCGATGCCACGCTCTACTATTGGAAGGCATTACGTGCGTTGGAAGCGGAGGATGAAGTCCAAGGGATCTCAATAAACGACACCTCACAGACGAGCGCGGAAGTTCGTTTGCACGCCAATCTCCGCATCGCGGAAATCTATTCACAGAGTAATTGGTTAAAAGATGCGAAGGCGCGTTTGGAATATGCGACCCGCATTCAACCTGAACATGCGGGTGTCCGTCTCTTACGCGGCAAACTGTTTCGCGATGAGGGATTGCTCGCAGAAGCCACCGAAGAATTCCTCGCTGTGATCAAGAACGCACCAGACCATGCGGAAGCACACTATCTCCTCGGTGTTCTTTATCAGGGGAGTAAACAGTTTGAACAAGCCTTTACGTACTACACAAAAGCGATTGAAAACGATCCAGAGTTCCTAAGTATCCCGTCTGAAAAAGCACCTATCGGTATCTTGGCTCGCCTTCAGTTGTCGAGAACGTATGCCAGAATGCTACAGAGTTATCAGTTCCTTGATAGGGAATTCACCGAAGAGGATTTGGCTGAGGTTACGCGACTCGAATCGGAGGCGATTACCCTCTTAGAGCAGGCACATAAAAATATGCCTGAAATGAACGAGGTTATTGACGATCTTGTTCGACTGCTCTTTGCGCGGGCATCCGCACTTGAGCGAGAGGATATCGAGACGCGTCAGTATGTCGATGCGCTGCAAGTTTATGAACGGATTGTCGAGCTTGATCCGGAGGAAGTTCGGGCATGGGAGCGGATGGGTGAAATTTATGCGAGTTTCCTTGGAGATAAAGTGGCTGCCTTGGAAGTATACCGAACAGTGTATAAAATCGAGCCGCACCCGACTGTCTTAGCAAATATCAAATACCTTGAAGAAGATGTCGCCGCCGAGAATGTGGAAGAATGATGGTGATAGCAGATACGTTGTGGTGGGAAAGTTAACGATGGGACCGAGACGCTCCCAAAACCAAAAGCCGATGAGAGGATTTGAACCTCCGACCTACTGATTACGAATCAGTTGCTCTTCCACTGAGCTACACCGGCTTAGTAAATTATTATGGTTAAAAGGGAGTGCCGAGAGGCAGAATCGAACTGCCGACACAAGGATTTTCAGTCCTCTGCTCTACCGACTGAGCTATCTCGGCATCAGGTATATAATAATACCATAAAACGGAGGGGATGTCAAGTTTTTTCGTGAAAAAAGTGTTTTTTTTGATACGTCTGCGCGTGAGGACAAGAGACGCGAAATAGCATCTCTCCCTATGCTGTAGGAGGATGTCTCCGTCTCTACTGCGGAACGGTGATGTCTTCAGACCTTGTAACTACACAATTCGTCTTTAGGACTCCAGACGCATCGGCATCACAAGACAGGTGTGATTTTCTTCACCGATCGGTTTAAAAACAATAGGCTCCACTTCACTCCTAAATTCTATTGCGAGTGATTCCGTCTCAATGTGTCCCAAAGTCCCTATCAACAAGCGCGCATCGATACCAATCCGTATCCGTCCATTACCGGTTTCCACAGGAATAGGCTCGTATGCCTCCCCTAACTCTGGAGTCTTCGCGGAAATCTGAACCTGCTCAGTGTCGATTTCCAAAGCAATCGCATAGTTCTTCGGATTCGATAGCAACGCGACGCGCCGTGCCGCATGCAGCATCTGTTCTTTAGAGACTACCACTCTGCCTTCGGTCGATTCAGGAATGATTTTTTGGTATGGCGGATAATCCCCTTCTACGAGCCGAGTCGTTAAGGTCGCGTTCTCATCAGCGAAGAGAATTTGATTCTCAAAAATTGAAATCTGCACTCCCGCAGATTCAGCGAAAGTGCGAGCGATCTCTTTTACAGCTTTAAGTGGGACGATGAACCCTTTTACGCCCTCCGACGACGTGAGCGGTTCACAGCGTGCGAGCGCAAGCCATCTCATATCAGTCGCGACGACTTCCGTTTTGTCTGGAAAAAAATTAAAGTAGAGTCCGTTTAGGAAGTAGCGGACATCCTCCGTTGCGGCAGCGAATTCGGTTTTGTGCAGAAGATCGCGCAGGGTATCTCCATCGAGGGTTAATGAATCTCCGTCAACAGAAGGCAATTGTGGGAATTCTTCGTCAGGAAGGCCGATGATTTTATAAACCCCGTCCCCACAAGCGATTTCAACGCGGTCATTTGCCGTCGTTGCCAAGTGTATCGGTTTGTCATCCGGCAATTCTTTAACAATGTCTGCCAACTTTTTGGCAGAGACGGTGATGCCCCCGTCTTCTTGAATGGTACCTTCTACTTTGATCTTAATCCCGACCTCCAAATCTGTGGCGATACATTCAATCTTCCCATCAGCGGTTTGGATGAGGACGTTTGAAAGAATCGGTAAGGTCGTGCGACCACTCGCTACGCCTTGTAGCACTTGCAGAGAATGCAAGAGGTCATCTTTTTCAAAGGTTAGTTCCATTTCTGGTTCTCCTTATAGTCATTTTTACAATTTTATCAGAAAAGACGCGTTAAAGTCAAGTGCTTTTTCAACTGATGTTAAGTAATTCTGGTGATGCCAATGACTGTTCCCTGAATAGCGTTCGGTTCACACCCATTTAATCCAATTGACGATGCGCTGTCTCCCACTCTTCCCATGTCGGTTTACGACCTTCAGTGAGCACTACGAGCGGTACTCTGCCACCCACCACAGCTTTGTTTCTCACGAATTCGGCACCCGCGCGCGCTTCGGCTGTTAGGTTAGCCCGATCAGGCGTCGGAAAGTAACGAAAATCGATGCTCCAACGGGATTTTCCCGTCGTGTTAACTTTGCTGGTATGTACGCAAAGGTTCGACATGAACAAAGCACCACCCGGTTTAAGGGGGATAGGTACTGGCGTACCACGGGATTCAACATCCTCTTCCATCTGGACGTTTGAATCTGCACCTCGCGCACCGTCCAATAAACCCCAATGGTGACTACCCGGAATCACCCAACAGCATCCATTTTCGACCGTTGCTTCCACCAGTGGTACCCACACCGTAACCATGTGAAGACCCTCCGTGTGCCTCTCCTTCTTTCCGATGGTTGCTTGGTCCAAATACTGGCTATCTTGGTGCCATGGAAACGAAGTAATCACACTTCCGGGGAGTTTCGTCCGTAACGCTGGTGTGCCGATATTCGAGACTTCAGGACCCAAGAGAAGGCGAAGCACCTCCAGAACACCCGGGAGATTGTAGAGATTATAAAACTCACGTCCATACATACCAAAAGCCCAGTTGCGAGGTAATATATCCAATTCTTCGCAGATCGCAGCGTACCTCCGCTCAAAGGACTCATTTTCGTAACGCGACGATAGCTTTCCTTCACTATACAACTCGCGGCTATACATATCAACCTTCGCCTTGATAAAATCTCGGATCGGCTCTAAATCCCGATCATCAATAAGGTCTCTGACCACGACGTAACCATCACGTTCATAAGCGGTCTTAATTTCCTGACCTACCATTAGTTAATCTCCTTATATCACTCAGTCCGTAGCTCGTAATGAAATTAGGTTCTCCTTAAATGGCATAATTTTGCTTCGCAGCGAGAATGCTTTACATTTGGAGAGCGGATTTCAGAAAGAAACCTCAGAGTTCAACATTACGCTCTCTAACCGCAAGGAATGATTAAAAACCTTCTGTCGCTGTTGCACAATCTCAAAAAATATGGTATCATGAATGCTGGGCAGACGCAATATAATTGAACTTTTCCAACCCACGCACGTCCGAAAATCGTACGGAGGATAATTGGGTGAACACAACACGTAAGATTGTCGCAATCGGTGGTGGCGAGTTGAAAATGCTGGAAACCGCTGACATCGACAAACACATTATTGAATTGACTGACAAAGCACGACCAAAGGCACTCTTTATCCCGACCGCCAGTGGTGACGCTACTGGATATGTAGATACCTTTGAGACGTGTTACGGCAAGCAATTCGGTTGCCAAACGCGCACCCTCAATCTGATTCAGAACCCTCCTGCGTTTGAGAAAATGTCTGCTTTGGTATTGGATTCAGATCTCGTTTATGTCGGCGGCGGAAACACCTATAGGATGATGAAAATATGGAGACGATTGGGATTGAATACTGTTTTAGCAGAAGCCGCATCTCGCGGTATTGTCCTGTCGGGTCTTAGCGCGGGGGCAATCTGCTGGTTCAAATACGGTTGCAGTGATTCTCGCTCCTTCTCCGACAACGTAGCATGGGACTACATCCGTGTGAGTGGATTGGGATTCATCAATGCTGTATATTGTCCGCATTACCACAGCGAAAAACGGGAAGTTGCCTTCTCAAAGATGATTGAGAAACGCGGTGGTATCGGAATTGCTTGTGACAATAATACAGCGATTGAAATTGTTGGAAATCGTTACCGCGTGCTTACCTCTACACCGAATGCAAAAGCGTATAAACTCTTCAAACGGGACGGGTATACTATTGTTTCGGAGTTACCTCAAGATAGCGAGTACCTCCCTTTGGACGATCTCTTGAAGCGAAGATAATATCAAATTTCTTTGGATCCTACCTGTAACACCTATTCATTTTTTCAACCTATTTCATACACAAAAGGGAAATATATGAAAATTACCGATGTAAAAGCGATGACGCTGAAAGGCTACAAACAGTGGAACTACGTCCAGATTGAAACCGACGATGGATTGACAGGGATAGGCGAAGCACATCCTGGGACGGGAATCGCCGAAATTATCCTGCAATTCAAGAAAACCCTCGTCGGCGCGGATCCAAGAAACATAGAACCCCTCTACCACCGAATGATTGGCGCAGCGAGCAACCGATACGCAATGGGTTTATCGGCTATCGGTGGGATAGAAACGGCACTGTGGGATCTGCTTGGAAAAAGTCTTGGCGTGCCGGTCTATCAACTGTTAGGTGGAAAGTATCGGGACCGTATCCGACTCTATGCCGATGTCGGACACGGAAAAGGGAACACACCTGAAGGATGGGCGCAACGCGCTAAGGAAGGCGTTGCAGACGGCTACCAAGCCATCAAATTCGACATCGATAACTCCGCAAACGAACTCAAGCAGGATGCAGTCAATCGGGAACTCAGTACAGCAGAGTTACAGAAAATGACATCATTGGTCGCCGCCGCACGAGAAGCCGCTGGTGATGGAATCGACATCAGTATTGACTGTCATAGCCTATTCAGTACCCATTCGGCGATGAAACTTGCCGAACGCTTAGAACCGTTCGATTTAATGTTTTTGGAAGATCCAGTGCCGAATGATAACGTTGAAGCGATGGCGAAGGTGAGTTCCTCCACCTCCATTCCGATTTGTACCGGCGAATTCCTGTTCCGACGAGACGGCTTCCGAGAACTGATTCAGACGCAAGCCTGCGATATGCTACATGTTGATGTGTCTGGAACAGGCGGAATACTTGAGGCAAAGAAGATCGCGGATCTCGCAGATCTCTATTACATCCCATTTGCGGCGCACAACATCACATCCCCAATCGGGATGACGGCGACGGCACATGTTTGTGCCGCCGTGCGGAATTTCATTGTTATGGAACTCCCATATCACGCCGATCAAGTTGAATGGCGATGGGATCTCGCAGTTTCCAACGATCCTCTCATGCAGGATAGTGTATTTGTGGTGCCAGAGCAGCCAGGACTCGGTGTCGAAATCAACGCAGACGTTGCAAGAGAACATCTCATGCCTGGGTCTGACCATTTTGGCATCGACTAAATTTCAGCGACAGGTGTCTTTTAGATATACGCCGCTTTTTCGCTGCCGAGGGTTCCTCGCGGAAACACCCAAGCAACATCTCGGAAAAATTATCCGGGTAATGCCCCTTGGTAATTCACACCGGTAAACATCCCGATTATCATCCAAAGTCCTACAATGCCAAATTCACCGATAATCAATCCCATAAACAGCGGTCGAAGTCTTCGATAGGATCCAATACCCCCCGATTTCAATGCCAAATACTTCAAAAACCAGCCAATACATATACAGGACCAAAGGAAATAGGAAGAATAAACCGCGCCCATCACATATCCAATCGGGTGAAGTTGCCACCACATAAATTGACGTTGCATAATCAGTAGAAAGCCAGTGATTCCGGCTCCCAAAAGCATACTGTATGCTTCCCCCAACTTCGCGTCTTTCGGATACTGAATCAATGAAACGATGTGATTAAAGTATCTCGGTGATCCGACGAAGGGACCCCTTTGCAGATTTAAACCACCTTTTTCATAAATCAAGGGCAACGATGCCGCATAAGAAACACCGATAGCGACAACAATCGCAAGCACCATTACACCGAGAACGCTTCTTCGATTTAATCCGACCGGGTCTGCCGCCTTGAACCCGTGCAGAACACTCGGCATCAAGATGCCGCCCCAGTCTCGCATCATTACCCGCTGAAATCCTAAGAGTGCTAAGCTATTTGCGTTGATGATCCTTGAACCCGTTAGAATCTCAAAATATTCCACCGGATACATCGGTGCTTGGATCAGTAGCATCCCACCGTTGACGACCATCCACGATAGTGCTGTAGAAGCAATCAGAAACAGGGCAATAATGCTACAGGCGACCCAAAGCGACATTCCCGCATAGACACAAAGTCCCGCAAGCAACAGAAAACTAAACACCGTTCCCAGCACCGCCCATCTATACGGCAATACCTCATCTGAATCGTCGATTGTTGCGGAGGTAGCGGACTCCAGAAATGTTCGCCTCAAGATATCTTTGATATGGGTTCGACTGTTAAGCAGGAAGGCGAGAACCATTACGCAATATGCAGCCATTGTCTGTCCTCTCGCAGAGATCCACGGACTGATAGGGATAGCAAAGGCGTTGATGATGATGTACTGTAACTTGAAAAATAGGAAGAAAAACCAGCAGCTGAAAGACACCTCCATGGCAAGAAAGTAGGTTATACCGATAACGGAGAAATAGAGAAAAAACCGAAATTGGGGCCACCAACCCATCACAATCCACGGACGCTCCGTGAATGGAGTGTACAGGTCATACCGATTCGGAATGCGTGGGAGTGCCGGAAGATACTCGTGCAATCCATTGAGTAGATGAAAGAAGGCGGCGATTCCGAACCCTACCCACACGAGCCGATTCCTGAACAGACTGTCCAAACCGGCGTGCATTGAGGTTTGCTGAACCATCTCCACAGGCACAGTAACGAGCGGAAAGATGAACCTCTCGCGTTCAACCCACTGTTTCCTTAACACAACTGATACGCAAATCGTCAGAGCATAGAACAGTAGGATGAAAACCGTCCAAACAACGAGCGGTTTTGCCCAGAGTAGCCAAGGAACAACTGATTCTCCCTCATAGAAATCCGTAACGGCATGTTTATCCCACACAATTAGCCATTCAGGGAAGTGAGGATGAAGCGTTTCTGCCCACTCATTTTCAGGTGTAGCGAAATAGACCGGTGCCGCCAAATACGGAAGTAAGTACCCGACCATTCCTTTCGATGGAATCGCTGAACTGATGACCATCATCACCCAGATTATCATCAATTCGCTTGGATTTAATACGGCTCGGGGAGATACTTTCTTCAGAATGGGATTAACGACCAAGGTGAGAAAAATCAGTGTAAACACTGTCCCCAAAGGAAAATGATTTCCGGCAATATCTGTCCCTTGGAGGTAGTAGTCGTTATAGGGGGTAATTGCTGTCTGTATAATGACGAGTGCCAAACCGATCAGAATCGCTCTCACGCTCATCTATTTGCACCCCCTTGTTTTCTTTTGTCAACTGAAAATCCTTGTGAACTATTCTATCAAATCCCCCTTTTTTGATTAAGGAAAATCTTGAGATGCAAAAATTCTATCTCCTGAGTAGGTGGGGATTACGGCTCGTCACCAAAGTCGGGCTCTTTTGCTGGTCGGACCACCCACGCTGCAAAGGCTGCTTCAAAAGATGCTGTCGTGTCTCCGAGGTAGAGGTGCTGGATACTTTCGATCGGAACCGTTATCTCTCCATAGATTGGTGAACGTCCCAATAATGCATCATCTTTGATCCCGAGTGGTTCAAAAATCAGAATAGAACCATCGGTTAACCTGATAGATACCTCAGAAGAATGGTTGTCAGTTGTCGGTTGTCGGTTATCGGTAAGAGGTTTTCGTTTAACAAAACCCTCTTGTAACCGATAACTGAAAGGTTTTTCGGAGAAAAACCGAACCGACGACTGATAACCATTTCCGCTGACATCGACCACCCGTGCCACACGGTCTATAGGAACGGAGAATTGGCGTAGTTTAGAATCAAACTGGATCGTTTCTCCATTGAAACCCAGCAGTTTGCCACGTTTCATATCCCCATTCTCTGCCACGAGGATATGGTTCGGTGGCGTGTCGCGGTTGAAGCGCGGAACTGTTAACGCACGCTCCAATTTTACGTCTAACTTGTAATTCTTAGATATAGAGACCCCTTCGTCAAAATTTTGCCCTGGATGGATTTCCAGTTTCTGGTTTCCATCCGCCACGAATATTACATTGCCATCTTTCACCGCTATCTCGCCACCGTTTGCCAGAAATTGCTCCAAGTTAACATCTCCATTGAACTCAAATTTAATCTCATCCTTATTGAACCTACCCTGTTGCAGCCCCAAAACAATATAAGAAGGTCCGCTGTTTGTCGAATGTGCCCAGTCGATATAGTTCGCATGTGTTCTACCAGAGAACTCAAGTGCTTTCACGTATGACGAGTCAATAAGGTGCGCGCTGATAAAAGGAGACTGGAAACCAACGCTCATTTCATCGTATGACGAGATTTGGCACGGGATGATCTCTCCGCTCTTCAGATGCAATATATGACGGAACTGCGATCCATCAAAGGGCCATGCCTTCGATGACCGCCTATTGTTGCGTTCTATGTGAGCCTTCCGAATGTCCGTCAATCGTACAGTCTTTGACGCACCGACTGGTTTCCAACGAATGAAAGATCCATCCGCTACGTCAAATAAAACGCGACCACGAAGATTCCCTGACGGGTGAAATAATCTATCCTCGTCTTCAATTTGCCCATGATTTTTGGGACCACTGATCTCTACCCGAAGCAGCGAAGCACCCGCAAACACACATGCTATCGGTTCATTCGTGAACGCCGTCTGCAACAACACACTATCTGGGTTTACTTGCGCAATCTTACCGCGCAAAACCGCACCGTCAGGGTATGTCAATGCGACAGGGGGTTCCGTTTCGATCAACGCAGTACCCGGCTGAACAACACGGTCAATTTGCTGGATATTGATGTCATGCCGATTTCCACCTGCATCAAGAACATAAGTACTGCCTTTCTTGACAAACAACTTACCATAAACGACGTGCCCTTTCATTGTATGGACCCGCGGTTTGGAAGAATCGACTTGTTGCTTTGTAGAGCCAACAGGCTGTTGGTAGACCCGTAACCGCCGAACCGTCAGATTCTGACCTCGGTTGTAAATATAGACACCCGATTCCTTAACTGTCTGTCCGACCTCGTCCAATTTCAGCAACAAGTTGCCGGCGAAATCATACACTTCCAGTACACCGGTGTCCCCATCATAAGTGAGGCGTAAACGGAAGTTTCGTCGATCCGGCTGGATCGTTAACACCGGCTCGAACAGGGTGCCTTGAACAACCACGAGTTCGTTAACCCAAGTCTCCAACCGCAATGCCTCGTATAGATTTTTACCAAGTGCGAAAACAAAACCCGGAGGACGCGTAGTAGATGCTAACTCCAAGTCAATCTCAAAACGCTGCGGCCACGCAAGGGCGTGGAAGATTTTTGCCTTAACTTTATCTGTCTGTGGATGACCGCCCCGATTCGCATACCAATCTGGTCGCGTATTCCCACCAAACAGCAACATGGGTTGGTTCGTATCCTGCTTGGATAATTCCCAATTCGTCAGTTGGGAACCGTCGAAGATAAGATTCGGGTGCACTCGACGTTCAAGGGTGTAGATCGACTCACGATTTACTCGAAACCGGCCGTGTCGCTCGCTGGAAAAGAGAAAGGTCTTCTCATCTGAATCAACTATGTCAGCTATCCAGATATCCCCGGATATGGTGCCGACGCGAAATGCCTCCGTTGCTGGAGCAGACTGATTTGGGAAAACAACCGAATCCAATACGCGAATATCAATGACCAGATCGTCCGAAAAGTACGGTGATGACCAGTGAATCATGTCAGATGTGCTTTCCAGTAGCTTACCGGGGAGAGCATCGCCATTTTTCCAACGCAATGTTTGCATGTTAGTTTGCAAAGCCTGTGCTTGCTGAGCCTGTATTGTCGGAGTCCATAATACCGCCAATGTTGCGGCAACAATAAGCAGTCCCTTTAAATTCCATTGCATCGTATTTCTCCTTTCCTAAAAGCATTCGGCAGTCAGTAATTGGATAGAAAACCTCTCGTAGGAAGCAAAGAAGCGATCAGGGCGTTCCGCTGCGCTCCACTCTCAGCGGTCAGCAATACAAAGAGGCGAACTGTAACGCTTGCGTCTTCAGTGGCTGTCGGCTATCGGTAAGACAAAGAGATTTCTTTCTTTCTCTTGCTGACTGCTGACTGCTGATTGCCTCTTTGCCATTCTTGCCGACCGCTGATGGCTGATTGCCGATAGCCATTCTTGCCGACCGCTGATTGTTGAGGGAGAGGTATCCTCGCAACCTTCAGGTTGCAAGGATTTACCTTCTACCCTCAACTCCGCTATCTCTCATAAATGGGCAAGAGACGATAGTTCAACGCCAAAGCGAGGATAGCCATACCGGTGCCATAGGCTCTGCCGTGGGAACTTGAAAAACTGCCATCCTCTGCCTGCGTTTCCTGGAGCCATTCAATGGTTCTTTGATTCCAAGCCTTCCACGCCTCAAAGTCACTTTGGAACAGTGCTTGCGCCATATAGTAAAGATTATAGAACAGATGTCCAGTACCGCGGTGGTCAATCCGACGCTTGATGAACTCGGAAGCGGCTTTGTATTCAGGCGTATCTTTTCTTTTTGCAATCGCGTAAATCAGGACTCCTATTGCTGACCGAGTGAGTCCTCCACCATGACTGCTCGTCATCTGATACGTTACACTCCCGTCTTGCATCGTGTGTGTCTGGAAAAAACTCACCGCCTTGTCAACGGCTTCGTTGGGAATTTCGATGCCAGCGTTCCGAGCACCGAGTATACCCATCAGCACAGTTCCAGCCACAGTTGTGTCCGCATCTTGAGAATCTGGTGAGTAACGCCAAGCACCCCAGGGATTCTTCTGTTGTGAAGTCAACGAAGAGCGAACTGCGAGTTCCAACGCCTCGCTGAGGGTGCGTCGCCGTTCAGGTGGAATGTTGCTCCCTTCCCAGAGCAGTCGTTCACTTACTGCGCCATACGCCTCAGACAGTGCCAACAACGCGAAACCGTGTTGGTACATAGTTCCGTGTCCGCCCCACGCCCCTCCGATATACCCCGTTCTCGCATCCTGATTGGAGATGATATTGCGTAGTGCCTTACGGATATTCATGGCATAAGGACCAAAGTCAGGATCTTCGCCACTCGCCATCAATGCCATAACACAAATCCCCGTTACACCGGGTCCGCTCCCCGCTCCTGACCATCCGCCGTCCTCCATTTGAGAGTTCGCGAGATAGCGTAAGCCGCGATCATTGATGATACGAACCGCCGCGGGGACACCCGTCCCATAGCGGAGAGCAACATCTTGGGCATTCGCAGATTCGATTGAAAATGTGACCAGCACCACAAGGAAAAAACAAAAAAGTTCGCAAGTTCGTAGGAGGGAGGGAAACGCCCAAGCAAAAACACCCCGATTCCCGACTTTTCCTGTAGGAGAGGCGGAAACGCCTAAACAAAAACACTCCGATTCCTGATGAAGGTTGTTGGCAACTTTACGGACTTTAGCACACTTTACAGATTTTGAAATTTTCATTAGCGTTTTCTCCTCCACACCATCGGACCGAATACACGTTCAAATTCTCTCCGCTGCCACGGTGTTAGGACTTCAAACTCTACCGTCTGTGGGAAAAGCTGGAAAAACATCAATTCTGCCGACTTTTCCGCGATAAACCGGGTGGGTAGCAACTGCGACGTTGCCGTTTCCAACTGCTCCCGTTGCATGTCATCTAAAAGCAGTTGTGTATCCATGCACGCCACGACTATATCACGCAACGCCTGTTGATGCAAAGCCACCCTCTCAGCTTGGTGCTCGTTATACCGTGCAAACGCCTCTTCAGAAAGCACGTCTTTGATAGCCTGTTGATACAGAGGATAACTAGTAATGTCAATGTTTGACCCTCCATCTCTGGATAATGCATCCATCGCATTTTTCAGAGTGAAGTTAAGCATCGCAGTAGCCTCTTCATGAGTCATTTGGCCATCCTCGACTTTCTTCATGAGATCCGCTTCGACTTCCTCGGATATCGCTTCGCGAGTTTCATCTTGGGCTTCGAAGTACTGTTGCACGACACCTTTGGCGACGAGTGCCAAGCGTCGAGTCGCGCGTTCATCGAGAGCACCTAACAACTCAGTATGTGCTACGAGTTTGGCTTCAGCGAGCTCCACCATTTGCTCTTCAGATTCCGCTATATCCACGTTAAGTTCAATCCAAGGTTGCTTCTCTTGTTGGTCAATCATTATATCGTCGATCACGACTTCAAATTCTTTCTCTATCCCAACATGCTCGTCTGGTTCATCGGGGATAAACACAAACCTCTTGTTCGGGGCAGCAACATCTCCCTCATTTATCTTCTCAGCCTTAATTACTTTTTGGATGCCGACCTCTGGTGCGATAATAAACATATCCACTTGGTTTGCCTTAGCACTAACCAATCCCTGCCAAACTGTGGACTGTGCATCACTTAAAACGCCATCCAGTGAAACTTTCAACCTGTAGTGCATCAGCTGTGCCGCCTGTTGTGGCTTGAGCCGCAATGCGTTCATTGAGCTCGGAAAAAGTTCATTCTCTGTTGCATCAAGTAACGACTGCACAACCTTTTCGCGTTGCTCTGTTCTCAAACTGAGTTCCTTATCGAGTGTGGCAGTAATCCAATGAACGACTGCCTGTCGATCTCGAACTTCTCGTGCCTCCGTAAATTCCAAATAATCTTGAAGTTGTGCCTCTCTCAAGTGTTTAGCGAACGCCGCCTGGCAAACCGGATGCGATAATAACATTTCAAGCAACGATATGTTTCCTTCTTCCATTGGCTTTGCAAAGATACTCAGATCGCTACCCGGTTCCGATGCACCCTCAATAGAATCGAGAATTGACTGATGAAGTGTTTTGACAGCTACCTCATCCAAATCGTAACGCGTGCCGACACTTTCGGAAACACGTTGAAGAAAGGATATAATTCGTTGTTTGACGATGTTGTTCATTCTCTCGTCGTGACGTATCTTGGCTAACATTTTGATTTTGCCTTTTTTGGACATTTTGAGCGGAATAAAGTGGTCGCCACCATTAACGATGGTAACAGGTTTCCCATCCCGTCTATCATATCCATCTTTAAATATGCTAATTGAGTAGCGTCCAGCAGGAAGTCCAGCGTGTTTGTAATTCCCCTTTGCATCTGTCTCAGTTATAAACTCCTTACCGCCATCTTGGGCAACAATCTTGACCTCAACGCCTTCAATCGGGTTCTGCACTGGCGTTAAGTCAGTAATCTGTCCTCGGACAGTCCCACCTTTCAACGCATCGTCCTGCGCAAAAATAACGCCAAGCGACATACCAATACAAGCAAGTACAATTAACGCATATCGTAAACGACGCATCTCTTAAGTCCCTCCTCTAATTATCTCGGATGGTAGCCAAGCCTGTTTGCCATTCCTGACCTTTCTTACCTGCGTAGAGCATAGCGTAGGTGTCTCCAACTTCAAAGATCTGACCTGTCAGCACCCCATCGCAATCAAACGCATCGGGATCGTCAGACGGTGTGAATATCGGATTATAGGGGTTCGGTTCAAAGGTATGGAAATCGCGAGTGCGCACGTGCCCAATCCGCCAAACTTCGCCATCGTATCCACCATAGAGAATATGGAAGTACTGTGAATCCTTGAACAACTCGGTTTCACGAACGGATTTACTGTCCCACGCCTGCCCACTACCGCTGAAAACGGGATTGCCAGGATTCTTTGTGATTGACGCTGGATCGCTCGTCGGTGCGGTCGCATGACACATCGTCAATCCTTCTCCAAATGAACGCGTCGCTTTCCCTGTATAAACGATGTGGATTGTGTCGTCCTCTATCGCAACTGAAGGGTGGCTTGCGCCGTGCCGTTCGTGTTCGGTATCGGCAGGAATGACAGGCGTGTGCTGGACACGCCGCCACTCACCAAGGTCCCCATCGCTCACAAGTAGTCCTGTCTGTTCGGGTGTCGTTTTTCCCTTACCCCGGTAGTACATGTAGAATTTGCCGTCAGCAGGATTTAGGAACGGGAAAGGGTACTCAACGGATGCGTCATCGAAACCCTCTGCTGAAGGTTCAAGGATAGGGTTACGTGTATCCTGCGTGATGTTGGTGAGATCACTAATCGGAGCCGTCGCATGCATTATCAACCATCGAACACCAAGGTCGCGTTTACACCAGATGTAGTGTACCGTCCCATCAACGATAATAGCGTGGGTCGCCGCCGCCCAAAGCGGTGGCGGCAGAGAAATGATCGGATTGCCCGTCTCAATCCTCTTAAAACTGGCGAATACTTCAAACGGAATAGGATTTTTCCGTGGATTTGTCATTGGGTTCTCCCTTCTAAAGCGTCGAAATAAGCATCTAAACCTTGACGGAACTCTTCCGGCAGCACGCGCCCCGTTTTCCCTGTTGCCTGTCTGGGTGAACGATTCTCAATAGAAGCTCTGCCGCTATCATCACCAACACCGAGGAGCATCAAAGCAGAAGCAGTGGCTGGCGGTGCAGTTATTATCATCGGTGCGTTTGGAACCCGTCCGGTTTGGAGTAGAATCTCGATCACCTCTGTTATCGCTGCGATCGCTCTGGGACCGGTATCTGGTTCTGCAAGGATGTCCTCTACCTCCTCCATAACCTCTGCCGCGCTCCCTACCTTTGCGAGTTGCTGTTGAATCTTGGGTTCATTAACATTGGGTAAGAGGCTAATCTGCGCTTCCACCTCGCGAGTATCCTCCGTGAGCGTGATTTGGGTGTCGTACAATGCGATACTGCGTTCGCGATACACATCAGTAGTGAGTGCTGCCTTCGCCTGCTCAAGTTCCCGCGTCTCTTCCCGCAATTGGATCTCGCGATTGATGATCCGCATCACTTCCACGACGATTTCTGGAGGCAGGTTCGGCAGATTAACCATTCCACCCTCTCCTGGAGGTTCCCCTTCAGGCAGAGGATCCACCAGTTGCTCTGCCCACCGATCCAACGTGTCCGCCCAGAATTCCGCCTCAATTGTTGAGTCACCGATAAAATTGTCCTTAATCGCTTCTGCCATACCCTGTAGCTGATCAGATACAACAGCATCCTGCATCTCCGACAGAACACGCGAGAAACCGTCAGAGGGTCGCCTATCAGCATAAGCAACCATGTCCTGCAGGAGTGTAGATGCTACCTTAGACTCAGCAATCTCTTTTTCAGCCAAATGTGCGCGGTCGGACGTATCGTCCACAGCATCAGTCACAAGTCCAAAACCGTCCAGATTGTTCAGGTCCACCGCGATGTCAATCTGATGTCGCGATGCCGCCTTCAGACGCTTCACGAATGTACTGTTTTCAAAGCCAGTGAGCAATTTGCTCATTTGTTCTGCTAATTTCGCAAATTCGTCGAGTAATTCCTGCTGTTCTTTGACCGCTTCCAAGACGAGTTCCGCTGTTTGAGGAGCCGAAGGTTCTTCTTCCTCATCGTTTTTTCTACCACTCCCTTTGAGGGTCGTCGTTGGGATTCCCAGACCACCGACGATTTGCGGTGCCTGTCCTGCCGCTTCTTCTTCGTTGAAACCTGATTCAACGTCAAGGACGAGCGGCGTGGGATTGGCAGGGATATAACCCGGCTTACCTTCTGGTTGTTTGCTTCGATCTACGTTGACCCCGGCACCAGAGGTATTCGGATCTTCAGGAATCTCGTCTAATCCTTCGGGAGGTTTCTTACTCTCAGGTCCATATTTCTCCACAGAGTCGCTATCAGTCGTCAGCAGTCGGCTGTCAGAAGCTCCCTTTCGGTTTTCTTGCTGATTGCTGATTGCTAATTGCTGATTGCTAATAGGCTGACCGCTACTCAGTCCTGGTGCCTCAGCCGCCCGCGCAAGTAAGTCAGCGACAGAAGGCATTCTCTGTCCCGCGATCTCCTCTAACTTCTTGAGTATTTCCGCCCATGACTCCAGTTGATTGGGATCAAATTCCTCGTTTTTTGTTGCTTCTTGCACCAACTCAGTGCCAAGTTGGATGAGACTGTCAAGCCTCGCCGCATTGGCACGTTCCGCCGCCGCCTGATTTTGCAGTTCCCTACGCTGCGCTGGATCGTCAAGTGCTTCGGGGGGCAGGTCACGCAGTTCGCGATTGGTTTCGTGCAACTGCAATTCTTTGTCGTGTACCTCCTGTGCAGCACCCATCCAGAGTTCCATCTGTCCCACCAACCATTTAAAATGTTCCGCTGGGGTCAGCACATGTATAACGAGATCGGGTGAACGGACGCGCTCGCGCCCCGGAAGATAATCTTCAACGAAGGCACGCAGACGTAGACTCTGCGGGCGTACATCTTCGCGCACGGCTGAAAATGTAGCCGCAACCGTCATAATATCTGTGGTCGGTGAGCCGGATGCCACCATTTTCTCACCACTTGTAGGTTCCGGATTATGAGTCGGATTACCAATGCCTTCCCATTCCAACCCCACTCGCTTCACCCCAAAGTCGTCCGCCGCCTGAATCTCAAAGGTAAGAACCTCACTCGAAAGGACAACACGATTGTTCTTTAATTTATTGAAACTAACCGTCGGGGATTCATCTTCTCGCACCTCTAACTGTATCACTTGCGGTTCACGGGCAGCGAGACCAAACTGATCGCGCCACGCCAACTGGAGTAAGGTATCGGGGTTAGAAACCCCTCCTACGACGCTGATAGGCTCGGTCGTCACACGCTCACCATCAATACGTTGTGGACGATTGTTCAAAGTCGCTTCCGCGAGTTCCCGTGTGGCTGTGGCTTCTAAGACTGCGGTACTCCCCTTTAACAAACTGAGAGTTCCACCGCGGATATCCTCCACCAGTGGAGTGCTGCGTTGCAAATAGACTGGCAATTCGACCTTAGCAATAAGCTGAGTCAGCGCGGGGCGCAATTTGGGTTCGATTGGAATAGAGCGTCGGGCATCTCCGACTCGAAGTTTGAGCTGTCCATCCCGGGTTTGAGGTGGTAATTGAAATCGGAATGTTGCTTCGTCTCGCGTTGCAACCACTGGGACTTGGTCTGCGTAACGTACTTCTCCCGACTCAGGTTTCCACGGTGAGTTGTCTTTTAAGCGTGCTTCTACATCAAAAGGTTCAGCGTATGGGACCACACGCAATCCTGATTTACCCTCCAATTGAGCAAAGGTGTAACGCTCCACGTCACGCCACGGGGTTAGCCACCGAGCGAAGGTATTCCAACTCGTTGTGGGTATTACAACGGCTCCAATCACCACCAGCACCAATGGGAGGGCTGCCGCCAATGCCCAGCGACGGTGCCGTGGATTCGGAACCGCATCCGCTAAATTATGCTTTGCGACCTCAGCATCAACCTGACGCATGGCTGCCTCAACCAGCGTAGGACTTGACAATTGATCCTCTCTGTTACGTGCTAACTCCACAATGCCGAGCACGTGATCCCCAAAACGCGGAAATTTTTGTTGCAACAACCGAGCAACACCATCCAATTGCCGATGCTTCCAAACCCAATTGTAGTACTTCATAGGTAAGAGAAAGACCATTCCTACCATACCAATTACTAAAATGAGTACTCGCAAAAGCGTAGGTGTATCAAAGACACGATCTAAGCAAAACACGATGATATATGAGACAAGGATACCAAAAATTGCCGCCAGCACACCCTCAGCGAGTTTGATCGTCCATACCCGTCTTTTATACTGTTCGAGTGCCGCTTTCATACGCGGCGGCAGGTTACCTGCACCGCGTTGTGATTGTCCTTTTGTTGGCATCTGGTTCATCAAATGTCTCCTTTTGAACAGCAATCGGCTGTCGGGGGTTTTTGATAGGGGTTTTTGATAGGGCGTTTCCCTTTCCCCAGTTTTTTCTTGCGAAAGAAAAAAGGACTATCTGTGTGAGTTTACACAGATAACTTTTTTCTCCTTTCAGCGATCGGTAAAGAATGGCATTGTCCCGCAAGCCCACACGCGGCTTGCGTCGCGGTCAGGTCGGGTTGCTACGCAACCCTTTCAGCATGCTTCGCAGTGAGAATAAAGAAAAGCGGCGTTCTGTAACGCTTGCGTCTTTGCTGATTGCTGATTGCCGATTGCTGATTGCTAATTTGCTGATTGTTGAGGGAGAGGTATCCTCGCAACCTTCAGGTTGCAAGGAATTACCTTCTACCCTCAACTCCGCTGACGGCTACACAGCTCCCGTCATTTTCCTCGCAATCCAAAACAATCCAAGCAGTAAAATGAGAAGTCCTGCCCAAAGTGGATGTGCCCATATCCGTGTGCGATGCACAGTCGGCTCAGGCTCCGGTAGGGCAGCGAGATAATCCAACAGACTTCGCACCTCAGAAACTGGGACTAACTTACCATCTGTAATTTTGGCGATTTCATCTAATACCTCAAATCGCGCCAAACGCCCTTGTTGCTCCCGATTTAAACCCTGGACGGACAGATCGGCCTCTACCGAGGCACCAGTTTCAGTGCTATTGGCAACGAGACGATAGGTGCCAAATTCTTTCGGCACAAACGAACCCATGAATAACCCGATCGCATCTCTTTCACCCGGTTGCAACCGAATTGTTTGTGTTTTACCCGACGGCGAAATCGCCTGCACAACAACCGCGCCTTTATCCAACGGAGCACCTAATGGATCGTTCACATTAGCATTTAGCATCACGGTATCATCGACATGTGGGCGATCTGGCGAATAAAACAACCGCATCGATTCGCCTTGTGCCATCTGCCGACGATACGCCATCCATCGAGCGACTTGACTCCAGAAGCGGTAGTGATACTTATCCTCAACACCTTGTCGCCAACGCCATGCACTATCCGTTCCCATAAACAACACTTTACCCGCACCGTACGTTTTGGTCACAATAAGCGGCACGCGTCCTGAGGTTGTCGCAACCTCGTTATGCACTGCTAAAGTCTCTGTACCCGCTTTGGCGCGTTTGATGCCAGCATACCAGTAGAAACCCGGCAACGTGCGCCACACTTGACGGTTAATTTCCGTAGTCTCGCCGAGGCGAGTTAATAAACTTCGTTGTCCCAACTGTGTAAGCGAGAAATATCCTTGTGTGCCTGAACCAACACCATACGGGATCGCCGCGTCCAAAACCACCGGATAGAGATCCGCAAGCGGACCCGACATCAACGACGCATGCATCCCAGTCCGCCCCGGCATAAAGATGAGTCCAGAAGCCTGAGCACTGACAAGTTGCCGTAAGTCCTGTGCCTGTGCTATTGTTAACTGTTTCTCTTTGATACCAACATCACCAAGGAACACCACATCATAGCGGCTCAGTTCATTCGTCGTCGGAAAACTTTTGATATAACTACGTCCTCCGCCGACCTTAGGCAATTTGGGATGAAAAAGCAGGCATGTCAATTCAACCCCGGGGTCCCGTTCCAACGCGTTACGCAAATAACGGTATTCCCATCGTGGGTAGGATTCGACGACAAGGACTTTCAATTGTTCCTTACGCACCGATATCGGCACAGAAATCTCATTGTTTTCCGGGATTAATTCCTGTGTATCTCGCGGAATACGCATCGTCAGTGTATAATCACCGGTTGCTGGTGGTGTCCAAACCATGTTTTCTTGTGCCTGGCTCATAGCGGGGACACGGATTAGTTTGCTAACGGTCGATTTTTTGTTAATACTGAGCGTGACGTTCACATCTCGGTCCTGACCCAAAGTGCTGCGAACGGCAAACGGGATACGAAGTTGCTTATTGACAACCGCATAAGTTGGGGCATCCATACTCACTAATTCAAGATCCGGTAACGGCACTTTACTACCCACGCCAACAGCGAAAACGGGTATTCCTCTCATCCGAAACCTCGTAGCCGCCTCGACAGGTGAGTTACCAATATTCCAATCGCCATCCGACAGCAGCACGACACCGCGAAGGTTTGCGTGAGTGTCTAAAACCTGCGACAGTCCGGCATTTAAATCTGTTGCCTCTTCCGCTGGATCTAACCGCGAGGAGAACGGTTCAAAGACTACACTGAGATCATTGGCATCCGAGGTTTTCCAAACCTCCTCAGATATCAGAGGTTGAATCGTCTCGGCGCGGCTTTTGGGCTTGTTAGAGAGGTTTTGTGCTTGATCCGCAGCTCGTGCCTTGCTGTCTTGTATCAGAGTCGAGTCGTGGGTCAAAATTACATCCCGCGTTTTCATACTGTTGGATCTGTCCCAAAGCACAGCGAGAGTGGAGTGCCGATCCGGGAGTTGCGTTTTCAACCATTCGGGTTGATTCAGGGTTACAACGACTAAGCAAATCAACACAAAACGCAGTAACTCAAGCACCCCCGTCTTCTTGCTATAGCCACTGCGCTGCCACGCCAGCCAGCACAATATGCCTGCCACAATGATGACGACCAAGCTCAAACCTAAGAAGGTTCCGCTTGAGAAAAACTCAAGATTTCCCTGCTGCTCCTGCATTACTGTGTCTCCTGATGGCAATCAGCTGTCGGGGTGGTTTTTTCTTGCGAAAAAACCTCTCGGGTGTCGGTAAAGAGGTGTTTTTGATAGGGTGTTTCCACTCGTTTAAGATTCACTCTCTTTGCTGACGGCTGACGGCTGATTGCTGATTGCCATTCTTGCTGATAGCCGACCGCTGACTGCCTCTTCTACTCGGTAAACTCAACACCGCCTCTGCAAGGAGTGCCACTATCATTGCGATGAGAAAAACGCGCCACAGCTCACTCGCTAAGGCAGATGTGTCACCAACATCGATATCAATCCGCCGATACGACATGCCGTCAAATAGGGTATCCACCGTCTCGACAGCGACCGCCGTAGCACTGTCTTCAATCTGACTGCGGTTCACAGCCGTCCAGTACGCGCCGTCCCGATATACACCCGCGTGTAGCCCGCGTTGTGAAAGAAATTGCGAGTTGTCCGTAGGTGCCACTAACTTCCACTCATTACGGTCTGCCAGCACATCAGAACCCGCATCGCGTTGAGATGCCACAGCCAACGCGCGACAACCTTGATCCAATGCCCGCTGCAAAATCACGTAAAAGATGACACCTTCGCGTTCGAGGGAGGAAAATTGTGCCGTAGGGAGCGTGCTACAGAAATATATCCCACCATGATCGGTAGCGACACGAGTAAGCAGGGGGGCATCGTCGTCAAACCTCGCCAACGGTGTCCCAGAACTTTCAAAAGAACGGTATCGATAGGTACGCAGTTCGTTCAGTGGCAACGCGTCTCCACTCTCTACGTGCGCCAGCAGATCTGTATCGCCACGCCACCATGAGATGCCGAAAGAATGGCTATCAGCGGGAGTGGCTTTCGGCTTTCGGCTTTCGGCTTTCGGTGAAGAGGTTTCTGATGCCCCCATACGTTCTTGCTGACGGCTGACGGCTGACTGCCGATTGCTGTTTTGCTGACGGCTGACGGCTGACGGCTGACCGCTATTCCTATGAGTTTGCCAGTCCCCCCAACGTGAGCCAAATAGCCGTGTCGGAAGCACGCCATCACGATGATCGTGATCGCGTGACTTCCGAAAATCTGCGTTTTGACTCGGTGGAAAGAACATAACCACACGTCCCGTATCAACAAATTGCGCAATCTGCTCTGCTATTGACCCGCGCGGTAGAGCCGCTTGCCATATCAACAACCCCGTATTTTCCCAGTCTATTTCTGTAACGCGATCTACGGAGACCACATCAACCCGATGCTGGAGCCGAGGGTCTATCGGGATAGCAAGTGCCCGACGAAACGCTTCACCATTTTTTACATCATCACTGACGACAACGGCTCTTCGCACCAGTGGCTCTGAAAACACAAAGAAAAACCGATTGTCTAAAGGATTCGCATCACCCGGCAATCCAACCGAACCCCATCCTGAACGCAGTTTGGTATCAATCGGGATACGGTGTCCCCGCAAAGATGTACCCTGGCTGTCAATATCCACTTCAACGACAGATCGAACATTGTTAACCTCAAACTCAATCGGAATTTCTTGGCGCGTTGTGCTACTGCTACCCTTCGACCGAACCATCACATCAAGGACAAGTTCCGCATCGTGACCGCGTTCCCATCGTTGTACGTTTTCTACCCTTACCGACAAATTGCTTGAAGGTAAATCTGCGTATGCAAGCAAGAAATGATGTATACCCTCTAACTGCGCAAATTCCTCGCGTATCGCTTGCCAGCGTCCGCTTTCAACATCCCAATCGTTCTCGCTCAAGTCAGAGCATATCCACACGTCAACTCGACCCGACTTATTCGCTTTGAGATACGCCAAGGCGGTCTCAAGCATCCCCGGAATATTCGCACTGGTGGCACTTGATCCGGTTGTAGGTAGCCCCAATAGTGCCTTCGGTGAATCTACCTCTTGTAGTTGACCGTTCGCGCTATCAATCAGAACCAAGTGTGTCCCGTAATCACCTTGTTCCAGCAATTCCGAAAGCCGTTGGAGTGCCGCAGATCTCTTTGACTGACCCGCTTGTAAATCTTGCACTTCCATGCTGGCAGAACGATCGAGAAGTATCAGGGTGGCATCCGGTTTACTCATTCCGATGCTACCCAACCAGCCACCGGACAGCGGGCGACTGACGACGAAGATCAGAGCCGCGACTGCCAGCACACGCATCAATAGGATAAGGAAATGTCGAAGACGCGCCATGCCTTTACTCATGCGCTTCGCACGCATGAGAAACATCATCGCTGCCCAAGGGATAGTGCGGTGCCGATACTGATTGATGAGGTGGATCAGGATCGGTAACCCGATCAAAGGGAGGGCGATAAGTGCCAACGGCTGTAGAAAACCCATATTTTTATACTCGTTACCAGTTCGCCTGCTGCGCAGGCTTTCAGTTATCAGAAAATTGGCAGTCGGTAATCAGATGTTTTTGCTTGGGTGTTTCCGCAGTTTTTCTGCGAAAGAAAAAAGGACTATCTGTGTAAGTTTACACAGATAACTTTTTTCTCCTTTCAGCGGTCAGTAAGGAAAGCGGGCGTTCTGTAACGCTTGCGTCTTCAGTGGCTGTCGGCTATCGGCTTTCGGCTTTCGGTAAGACAAAGAGATTTCTTTCTTTCTCTTGCTGACAGCCGACTGCTGATTGCCTCTTTGCCATTCTTGCTGACAGCCATTCTTGCTGACAGCCGACAGCTGAAAACTATTAAAAATGCCGCTTCGGTGTCCGTCCCAATAGGAATCGCGCTAACACATCGTCGTAGTTCTCATTGATGCGGATACGGTGGTAATCGACTTCAGTATCCTGAACGACTGTGTTCATACTTTCGAGATACATTTCGAGCGCACGCTGGTATTGAGCTCCAATGACAGTCGGATCCGCCAATATAGGTTCGCCTCCCTCCATGTCAACGAAACGCATTGGACGATCGAATTCCAATTCCAACTCGCTCTGCTCCAACAGATGAAACACGGCGATGTCGTGCTTACGGAATCGTAGGTGCTCAAGACAGTTTCGCACAACTTCTGGTTCGATGAACAGATCGGAAAGAACGACGATAAGTGCCCTTTGCGGAACACGCTCAGCGGTTTCATGGAGAACGTTCGCTAATCCCGTCTCACCAGATGCCTCCATCGTACCCAATTCATCAAGGACCGCACTAAGATGCTTCGCACTCCGTTTCGGCGGGATCTCTTTGTGGAACCCTGTGCCGGCACAATAGAGTCCAACAGCATCACCTTGCTGTGCCGCAATATAGGCTAAAGTCCCAGCGATACGACGGGCATAATCCAATTTACTCATGCCGTTGTATGTGAAGTTCATGGAACCGCTGGTATCAACGATTAAACACATCCGTAAATTGGTATCAGCCTCAAACTCTTTGATATAGTAGCGATCATTCCGGGCATAAGCCCGCCAATCAAGTCTCCGTGGATCATCACCCGGTACATACTTACGGTACTCCGCAAACTCAAGACTCGAACCCCGAATCGGACTCCGATGTTTGCCCGATACGCTTCCAATCATAGGCAACCGAGCATGCAATTGAAGCGTCGAAAGCCGTTCCAGAACCTGCTGATCAAGGTAATTTCGTTTGAGTTGCAACATACCTTAGTTTCCTTCAGACAACTCCTCAACAAGCCGGTTGACGATGTCTTTACTGGTGATATTCTCCGACTCGGCAGCGAAGGAGGTGATAACACGATGCGCCAGCACCGGATTCGCCACCGCAACAACATCTTCAAGTCGTGCCATGTAGCTGCCACTGAGTGCCGCACGGGCTTTCGCACCGAGAATTAGATACTGAACCGCACGCGGACCGGCACCCCAGGCAACCAAGGGCTTCAACCAGTCAGGTGACGCATCGCCTTTTGGACGTGTACTTCGGGCGAGATCCACAGCGAATTCGTAGATATGCTCGGCAACCGGAACGCGACGCACCAAGTCTTGAAATGATCGCACCCGTTCACCGGTCAGAACGTGTTCCAGCGTTGGGAGAGACGCACCAGTCGTTGTGCGGGCAATCTCAATCTCTTCAAACCGCGCCGGATAGTCCACCTCGATTCTAAACATGAATCGGTCTAATTGCGCTTCCGGTAACGGATAGGTGCCTTCTTGCTCGATTGGGTTTTGTGTCGCTAAGACAAAGAAGGGGGGATCCAGAGAGTATGTTCTGCCGATAACAGTGATTTTGTATTCCTGCATCGCCTCAAGCATGGCGGCTTGGGTCTTTGAAGGGGCTCGGTTAATCTCATCCGCTAAAATAAGATTCGCAAAGAGGGGTCCCTTTACGAACTCGAACTCTCGTCTGCCGCCTGGGACCTCCTGAAGGATGTCGGTGCCAGTAATGTCCATCGGCATGAGGTCAGGCGTGAACTGGATTCGACTAAACTGCAACGCCATCGTTTCAGCAAATCGACTCACCAGCAGCGTTTTCGCCAAACCTGGAACACCCATTAACAGCGCGTGACCTTGAGAAAACAGACATATCGACAAGTGTTCGATGACCTGCTCCTGACCGATGATGATCCTCGCAAGCGATGCTTTTAACTGGTTGTAAACGTTTCGGAGTTCGTCAATTGCAACAACGTCGTCGGCATGCATTTCGTCATTTATTGGGGTCGCCATAATATTCCTTTTATATTGGTTATCAGTTTTAACCATCAACTCGCCTCCGTTATAAATGTTAAAGCACGAGTTGATGGTTAAAGTCATCAGTCCTCGGTTAAGAGGTTTTCGCTTAACTAAGGGAAACCTCCAAGCAAAACACCCGCTTTAACTGATGACCGATAACTGAAAGGGGTGCGTAGCAACCCATGCTGAAAACCGTTTCTCTAAACGTGATGTATGATTTCAATTATTAGTGACGCACTTTTAGGGTGGAAAAGTTGCATTATTTTAGAAAAATCAAAGAACTACTATTGCTTCAACTTTGACTTTATGGGAAACCGTAGGTCGGGTAGAGCGTCAGCGAAACCCGACATCTTCAGGCATTCTCCATGGAATCCTATGACCCACTCTCAAACTCAACATTGAACGACTACTACCTATATGCAAACACAAAGACACAAGGAACCCTTTACTACGGTTTGAACTTATTTAAGTCGAACTCACTTTAACTCTTAGTGACACACTTTTAGGGTGGAAAGGTTGCAGGTTTTCTATCTATTAGGTTTTCGCTATGCTCTCCAAATCACTGCGAAGCAAAATTATGCCATTTAAGGAAACCTAATTTCATTACAAACAGATTTTCAATGAATTCACTTAAACCAAAACAGTAGCCTGCAACAACGGCGCGGGCGGATTTAAGGAACGCATTTGAAAGTTCTAACAACCGTTGTTCTCCCGCAAGGAAAAATTAAAAATCGATTCCGTTAATGCGAGGCGACACGCGGTATCATCTGAGGGTGTGCATAAACGGCTGCGTCGAAACTTTTCTGCATTAGTTCCCATTTGATGGCTTGATAATCGGCGTGATCCGAAAGATCGTTGTGTTCCCAAGGATCGTTATCGAGGTCGTAAAGTTCGCAAACTCCCTTTTGGTGGTAGGTTACAAGCTTCCAGCGTCGGTCCCGATACATCGTGGCATGTGTCTGATCGGGCATTGAGATTGCATCGAAAAATTCGCAACGAACCGCCTCTCGATGCTCGTTGGCAGGAACATCACCGCGCAATAGTGGGGCAAGAGATTTGCCTTGTACGTAGTACGGAACCTCCACACTTGATGCATCATATAGTGTAGGAACAATATCAAGCAGTTCAACGAGTGCGTCGCTTTGAACATCCTGTAAGAAATGTCCGGGCCACGAAATCATGAGCGGTACCCGCACCGATCCTTCGTAAAAACGGCACCCTTTGTATACCAACCCGTGGTCGCCAAGTGCCTCTCCGTGGTCAGAAGTAAAGATAACAATCGTATCTTCACGAAGTCCCTCGGCATCAAGGTAGTCGAGTATACGTCCGAACTCATGGTCGAGTTGTTCTATCATGGCGTAATAAGACGCTTGCATCCGTTTGTCGTCCCATTCCGAAGGCGGTTTCGCCTGAGATTGGAAATCGATACCCGCATCTGTCAATTGCGACTGAAAAGCAATGTCGCTCTCCTGAAAATAGGGACCGGGCAGTGTTTCCGGGTCGTAGCGTCGATAATACTCCCACGGCGCGTCAAACGGTGGATGTGGGTCAAATGGATTGATACTAAGCATCCACGGCTGATTTTCTCGACGATTTTTCTCGGCAAATTCGATTGTTTTCTCGGTGCACCAATAGGTCTGATGGAGGTGCGGCGGGATATTATCGCGATCGGGAGTCGGTTCATGCACACGTCCGCTCCTGTTCGGATACCTTTGAGAAATTGCCTTCTCCGCGATTAACGCCTCAGGATCGACACCTTGCGCGCGTTGCCAATCCGCGTATTCGTGTCCGAGCGCATTCGGTTTCCCGTGGTCATGGCTATATTGGAAGTAGCGGTATCCATCATCCACGCGCTGTTCTTGTGCCTCAAAAGCACTCGCGAGATGGAGCTTACCGATTAATCCACAATCGTAGCCATCTTGTGTGAGAGCATGCGTTATCAGTCTATCTTCATAATATTTCGGGAAAACCGGATTGCCATTGCCAGTGACGCTCACGGCTGAAGGATACATACCGGTCATGAAACTCGCACGAGAAGGAGTGCAGATGGGAGATTGGCAATAGGCGTGGGTGAATGTGACTGACTGACTCACAAATTCATCGAGTCTCGGTGTGTTGATATGTGAATTTCCCAACGCTCCGATAGTGTCGAAACGTTGCTGGTCTGTGCAATACCATAAAATATTTGGACGTTTTTCCATGTTTGCTCCTTTTTTTACTGGCTGTCAGCCGTCGGCTGTCGGTAAAGACCGCAAGCGTTGCAAAAAACCGTCTTCTCTCACTGACTGCCGATTGCCGACTGCTGACTGCCGACTGCCATTCTTGCTGACGGCTATCCTACTATTTCGCTCAGTGTTTCGTCGGTCGTGACGACATGTTTGCCACCTGAACCCTCGATTTTGGTTATCATCAAGGCTTTAAGTTCTTTCAGCTCTAAGGGAGTCAATTCTTCAACGAGAGGACTCTCAATAAAGTTCCGATAGGCACGACTGGTGTCCGTTTTGGGCATGATGTACATCGGAATAACGGCTTGCAACATTGCGGCGCGTTTACGCGCTGTCCGGTTCACCCCTGCGCGATGCCAAATTCTGGAGTCGTAGAGGATATAACTCCCGCCCGGTGCCTCGACGACATCCGCCTCTGGTCCATTGTAGGGTAACCCATGGGCAGCCCGATAGCCGGGGTGCCGATAGAGATGTCCAGGTCCCCATTCGTCCGGTGGACCCTCACCGAGCGTATGCGACCCAAGTTTGAAACAGGTTGCACCGTTCTCTTTACGGAATTCGGAAACACACAAATTGCGCTGAACACCCATAACCAATTCCGGGAAATTATGGGGTGGTATCTCTGGACCAGTGCCACGCGTCGCGAAAATTCCCCAGTGATAAGGGAAATCGGAATGCCACCCTTGCACATCCCGCTCGCCATCGTCTGGTGTGAGTATCGCTAAACCCGGTGAATGACCAAGCCGAATTTCACTCGTCCGCATATATTGGCGCATTACCCACAAGGACACCGGCTCTGTTGCCGCTTGTGCGACAGCAGCACCCTTGACCAGTGCTCCTGTGCTTCGATCATAGGTTTCGTGGTCCCATCGACCGGTACAACTAATCCGTTCTAACTCTTCAACAACGTCGGGTGCTATGATGGACGGGAGACAGACCCAGCCGTTCTCTTGGAGCGTTTTTAGATACGCCGATGGCAGATGCGCGGGTCCATGCCCAGGAGAAAAAACCGCGCCTTCATCGACTGCCACAGTCCCGTCACTGGCAAGTCGAGCACCCTTATAACGAAGATAACAACTTTTCCCAGAAGCTGCAGATTCCGCCTCAAGTATGAGATCGGTGACCACATGACGATACGCAGTACCACCTTCAACCGACTCCCATATCGCTTTGTCATCTGCATAATCAAAGACTGCAAGTCCATCATCAAAGACACCAAGAAACTCACCGTTCAGAGTGCGCAGCAACGTCCAATGTGCTGACGGGGGTTCCACACGAACGACGCGTTCCTGAAAAAGCTCATTCTCGTATGACATAAATCTTCACTCCTTATCAGTTTCCAGGGTTAAAGGTTTTATCCGCCACACTGCCTTCTTGCTGATGGCTGGCTGCTACCAAGCATACGCCTCTGGTGCCTCACCACCAGGACCCACCCAAATCTCATCGAGTTTTGCGAGGATTTCATCGTCCAATTTCAATTCCAAAACCGATAAGTTCTCTTCAAGTTGTTCGATTGTCCGCGGTCCGATAATCGGTGCTGTAATATCCGAATTGCTGAGCACCCACGCCAAGGCAACGTTAGCAGGCGGTGCGCCTATTGAGGCACAAAGTGCTTCGTACGCTTCAAACTGTGCTCGATGCGTCACAATCGTTTCTTTGTGCGATTCCCTGCCCCGTCGACCGGTGGTCGGGTTATCCAGCACACCGCAGAGCAGTCCGCCACCCATCGGACTATACGGAATCATCGCCAAACCGAGTTCGCGGCAACACGGTAACACTTCAAGTTCAATTTTCCGACTGCGGAGATTATAAACGCTCTGCTCTGAGACAAGCCCAAGGAAATTACGTTGGGTAGCGATACCCTGTGCGTGGGCAATGTGCCACCCTGCGAAGTTGCTACTGCCGACGTACGAAATTTTGCCTTCACGCACCAATTGCTCCATCGCTTGCCAAATCTCATCCCACGGCGTTCGACGATCAATATGGTGCATCTGATATAAATCTATATGGTCTGTTTGCAGACGGCGTAAACTGTCTTCACAGGCTCGACGGATATGGTACGCTGATAGACGCCCGTCATTGGGTCCCTCACCCGTCGAACCATACAATTTGGTTGCCAGAACAATCCGATCGCGTCGACTTTTATCTTCTGCTAACCAGTTTCCAACAATTGTCTCCGTTAAACCTTCATTATAGATGTTAGCGGTATCGAAAAAGTTAATTCCCGCTTGTAGTGCTTGACTCAATACCGGCAACGAATCTGCTTCGGACGTATGTCTCCCAAAATTGACGGTGCCGAGACAGAGACGACTCACCCGCAGTCCAATTCGACCGAGATAGGTATACTCCATAGTGCGTGCTCCTTATCTGCATGGGTCTTGGTAACATGAAATTCGGTGGTTAAGGACGTTCACCAATCATTCTATCAAATCTCGGCTTTTTGATTAACAAAAATCTGCCACACTTTCGCTTGCCATGCCGATAAAAACATGATATATTGGTTTCGTATCCAAGCACGAAAGGAGATAATCCATGCGAATTGCAGTCGGTTGTATCGGACACGAAACTAACACATTTTCACCTGTCGCGACAACCATTGATAGCTTCAGAAACGGGAGTTACCATCGCGGTGACGAAATTATCGCCGCGTTCCGAGGCACTCGAACCATTACCGGTGGTTTCCTAGATGTTGCCGAACAACTCAATTTACAACCTGTCCCGCTCTTATGGGCGTTTGCGACACCTTCTGGCATGGTAGAGCATGCCGCTTATCAGACGCTTAAATCGGAGTTCCTAACGCTTTTGCAGAACGCCGGAAAACTCGACGGAGTGCTCCTTGACTTACACGGCGCAATGGCAACAGATGAACTCGAAGATGCAGAAGGCGACTTGATTCAGGCAGTACGCGAGATAGTAGGTGAGACGTGGATCGTCACAACGCTCGACCTACATGCCAATATCACCACCAAAATGGCGCATTACTCCGACGTTATCATTGGGTTCGATACCTATCCGCACGTAGACTGTTATGAACGCGGGTTTGAAGCAGGACAACTGCTCTACGGCATGATTGAGGACAAAATTCAACCGACGATGGCATACCGCCAACTTCCTTTACTAACCGCACCCCCGGCACAGTGCACAATGAAACCTCCAATGACAGACGTGATAAACGCACTGCATGCCCTCGAAACCGAGAGCGGCGTTGTGACGGCAACCCTCTCTATGGGCTTCCCATTTGCGGATATAACGGATGCTGGCGTTTCAGTCCTCGTCACCACCAACGGGGATATGGCACTCGCAGAGGCGTATGTCGATCAGTTTGCCACTAATATTTGGGGGATGCGCGAGCAGTTTACCTTTAACCTGCACACCGTCGAAAGCGCGATCGAAATCGCCAACCAAATAGACGGCAATCCGATTGTACTCGCCGACGGTGCAGATAACCCTGGGGGTGGCGGTCCCTGTGACGGCACAACAATCCTACAGAAGTTTATAGCGGCAGACGTTCAAGACGCAGTCATCGCGGTGATAGCAGATCCTGAATCAGTTGCCCAAGCAATTGAGGCAGGGGTCGGAAACAGTGTTCAGTTGAATGTCGGTGGCAAAACGGACACACAACACGGAGCACCCGTCGCGCTAACAGCATCCGTCAAAACCCTCTCTGACGGCAGATTTATCTTGAAGGGTCCAATGGGGCGCGGCACCGCGGCGAACATGGGCAGAACAGCCGTCGTCCAAGTCAATGGCATTGAGATTATCCTCACAGAAAGACGGATTCAACCTTACGATGCCGAAGTACTTCGGAGTGTTGGGATTGAACCGCAGGCGCGCAAACTCATCGCCCTCAAATCCGCTGTCCATTTTCGCGCAGACTATACACCCATTGCACACCAGATCTTGGATGTGGATACCCCTGGCGTTCACAGTCCGAACCTTTTCAGTTATGACTATCAGAAGTTAAGGCGTCCGATTTACCCGCTCGATCCAACCGTTACTTACGGTAAAACCGACGCAACCTAAATCTGTTACGCTGTAGGGGTAGGTCTTGTGCCTACCCTTCTCTCAGCGAAAACCGATCGCCTATTCAAAGGACAAAAAACGTGACAGAAAAACGCGTCTCTGGAAACTACGAAATGAATCTGGTGCTGACAGGAGAACTGACCACTGAACCGGTCAAAGTCTTCTTCTCCGGAGATACAACGTTAGGCAAAAGGGCATACCTCGCAATTTCTACTGACGAATTCAAGGTTGTCCGCGAAATCAATACTGATACACGAACTTGGAAGACGTATAATCACAGCGGAGACCCACCGTGGAACATCAAGGTTCTGAAGAAGGGCAATTTTTTCAGGTTCTGGGTCAACGGCACAACCGGTTGGATCCGGGGTCCGTTGGGTGAATGGGAAAACATTTACGAACCAACAGACAACTGTGTCAGCGTCGAAACCCCGTCAGGTGTCCGACTCCAATCCTACACTGTGACAACTCTCCCGTGGCTCCAAGAGATCACTAAACCCGCTATATCCTGTGGTCCAAAAGGTTCCTTCTATGAAAAACAGGTCATCCCGGGCGCGATTATTGAATATGACGGTTTGTATTACATGTACGTCATGACAGGAATGGCAGGTGATGAGGAGGGGTCTTCAAGACGGTCAATCGGTGTAACTGTGAGTTCAGACCTGAAGCAGTGGGAAGGACACGTTGAACCCCTTATCTCCTATCTCGATACGCCGTATGATAATCTCTATATCAGCGGTGCAGTCGTTACAAATGACGGGCGCGTCGCTATCATGTTCTCTGCACAGAAGTTCCCAGAATGGCGAGGGTTCATGTTGGCTATGGCAGACTATCCGATGGGTCCATTCTTTCAATATCCGAACAACCCAGTCTACAAACACTTCACCCACGCGCACGAATTCGACCTCATCCGTGCTGAAGGGTTACCGTCCCGCTATCTCCTTTTCTACGCCAGTTTCACGCCAGAGCCACAACGCGGATTGGCAGGCGATCGCGGGTATCTACTCTACAGCAATGATTTAGTGAACTGGCTTCCCGACGAGCGGAATCCGGTCTTTGCTCCCGAAACACCAGATAACTGGGACGCGATTCACGTCCGACCGAGATCCTTGAATCGGGTCGATGATATGTGGTATCTGTGGTATGAGGGATGCAACACATGGACACCGGAAGGTGTGTCCCATCACGGGTGGTGGGATACAGTAGGACTCGCACGTTCAAAAGACCTCATCAACTGGGAATACTACCCAAGAAACCCCGCGCTGCCCGGTCTCGGCATTAACGCTGACCAGTTTGATAACAACTGGGTTGGCTGGCCCCGTATGTTCGTCAAAGATGGTATTGGATACGTCTTTTACACAGGAAACGCCCAAGTCGGATTACGGACAATCCCTTTGGACGATCTCATCAACTGGCAGACGGAAGGCGGACAAACATTCGATTTGCTGTAACACACACTGCCTGTAGGAGCGAGTGTTGCTTGGGTATTTCCTCGCTTTCTCGACGCCTACTGACCGTTGATTACTGACTGTTGAACGCTTTCGGTGTTTTTTCGTATTTTCCCATGCTATGGTTGGTTCGCAGACTCACTTTACTGCTTTTTCACTTCAGCCCAAGTTGTTGTGAGTGTCTGTTCCGTTGGCTGAACGGGCAACACTCGCGGATCAAACCAATCGGCGTGGAAATTGCTACCACGGCGGGTGAGTTTTTGGATTTGACTCGTACCCAAATTGATTTTAAAGAGCTGCGTATGATTTCCGATTTTCTGTTGATAAAGGAGTTCTTCTCCATCTGGAGACCATGTAGGATGGGATGCCCTCCCACCCTTCTCAGAAACAATTCGTCTGAGTTCGCCACCAAAACGATTCAGCGTGTAGATTGTCCCTTTAGGGACATCCTGTCTCAATACTGGAATGTGGGCAAAGGCGATTTGGTCGCTATTCGGAGACCAAGCCGGTTGGGTCATTCGCAGCCAAGGCTCCGGATGGATCGTTTCTCGATCACCGGTTTGTGAGTTAGCGAGTTGTAGTTGGTAACTTCCTGGATTTATAGCTTGTGCCAAACAGAACGCGATCTGCGTTCCGTCGGGAGACCATGCTGGATCCCCTCCAAGCAAACCCGTCGAAGCGATTCTCTTGGCATCGCGCCCATCAGTCTTCGCAATATAGATAGCCCATTCAGCATGCAGCGTGTAAGCAATCCATTTTCCATCGGGAGACCATGCTGGATGTTCTCTATGTGCAAGCGTCTTAAACACCCTCCTCACATTTGTCCCGTCCGCATCCATAATGTAGATGTCCCATTTCCCATCGCGATCGGAGTTAAAAACAATCTGTTCGCCTGTTGGTGACCAAACGGGTGCCGAATCGCGCGCTGGGTGATTGGTTAATCTCACCCGTTGACTCCCATCTGGGTTCATCATATAAATTTCCGCGTTGCCGTCAAGAGTGGAGCTAAACACGATTTTAGCAGTTGCTGGAGCATTTGCCAAAACAGGACACAGCCCTTGGCACAACAGCATCAGACTGAGTGTAAAAAAAATAAACAAACACGAGCGGTTCATAAGATTCTTTCCTCCATCTGGTATCATGAGGTAACCTAACCCCTGCAAAAGGAGTTCCCCAATGCCTATTGTATCATTTTTTCTCAAATAGACGACTTCTTTCTGGGACTTGAAAAATATCAGGCGCAACACCGATTACCAACGACACTCCCTTTACCGAAACCCTGCAAGTAATTCCCACAAACAAAATGGTTGGTTCACAGACTCACTTTACTGCTTTTTCACTTCTCCCCACATTGTCGTTAGCAACCGCGGTTGTGGTGAAACCGGCAACGCATACGACGGGTCAAATCAATCTCCTCCAGTATTCACTTGAAGAATGTTGCCAATATGCGTCAATTGTGTCCGAATCCCGCTATTCACGTTGACTTTGAAGACTTGAAACCGTCCATTAGTTTCCTTTGTATAAAGGACCTCTTCGCCATTTGGCGATATCGCTGGATACTGTGCATAGGAACCGGCTTCCTCAAGGACTTGTTTGAGCCCAGTACCATCTCGGTTGACGATGAAGATTGTCTGTTTATCCTTCCATGCGTTGTGCAGTGCCCTGGCTTCCTCCAGAGCCAAACCATTGATGTCGGGCAACGGATGGTTGTTACCAGAAAAAGCGAGTTTATCTCCTGTTGCCGACCAAGACGGATCTTGTTGCCAAGGGAGTGCTTTCTTAGGCAGGAGTCGCCCATGCTTTCGTGTCCGGGCATCCATTAATATAAGCCACGTTATCCCTGGGCTCGCTGCACCGCAAGCGATTTCTGTTCCATCAGGCGCCCATGCTGATCGAGAGTACATCCCGATGAATTCGGGGTCTTGTTCGCCTAAGGTCAGAATGTACATACCACTTGTGCCGCCTCCGATGCGATCCCATTGATCGTAAGCGATTTGTTTGCCATCGGGTGACCAGGTTGGGGATGTTCTCCAAGCTTCTATTTTTCTCCTAAAGATGCGTCGGACATTGAATCCATCAGGATTCATCATATACAGATCTCGCTCTCCGCCGCGATCGGAGACGAAAAGAATTTTATCGCCTGTGGGGGACCAGACAGCTTGAAGATCATTTCCAGGGTGCGTTGTTAATCTTACTTGTTCAGAACCATCAGGATTCATGATGTAGACTTCGCGATTGCCATCGCGTGCGAAGGTAAACAGGATTTTAGGCGTTGTTGGTACTTCTGCGAAAAGCGGGGAAACGTTTGCACACAACAGTGCCAGCGTGAGAATGCGAAAAGTGGATATAAGTCTCATGCGATATTTCTCCGAAAAGGTCTTGGGAAAGAAATTTTGCACTATCACCCTCCCTGTTTTTGCCGTGATCAAATTTTCTACGTTTTATGACTTTTCCATGCCTTATAACTTAAAGACACATTTATCGACGAAAAGGGTGCATACCACTAAAAAAATGGAAATGGGTGTTTTTGTGGATTTCTTCGACGGTTTTTTTAGGGTGGGTTGAGCATCCAGCGAAACCCAATTGAGCATCTAATCCAGTAAATCCTTGAATCCTGAAAATCCTGATTCAGACAATGTATTCCTACACATTCCTCTCCAAAACCACGCCTTCCCGTTCAATACGCGCGAAGGTTTCTTTGTATTCAGCACTGCAATCATCATCCCAATACGTCGTAGAAATAGGAGCGGTGTAGCGCATCGGAATCAGGCGACTCCGATCCGGACGAACCATGAAAATCGAATTCGTCGGATCCGCGATGTTATACATACGTGTGCCGTTTTTGAATTGAGATTTGAGAATCCACCGTTTCTGTTCCGGTAATCTTAAAGACTTCAGACGTTCTAATTCATCACGATTCAGCGTCACCCCAAGTCCAGGAGATTCAGGAACACGTAGGAACCCGTTAATCGGGGTCAAATTCTCGTTGACCACATCCGTTTTCCACGTCTCGGTATCCGAATGGAAATGAAAGGTCCCCGTTGGAAACGCCGCCATCATGTGGGTTGTCATCGCACGCGTGATATTTCCTCCTACATTTTGAAGCATGAATGGACTCTCATTTGCCGCAAAAAGCCCAGCGCGCCGAACCGCATCACCAATTTTCGCGTGTCCGAGCATGTAAATGTCCGCAGGTCTCATGAACACCTCGTACGTCGCACCCATCGGAAAGTGATGCAGCACAATCGGCAGTCGTGAGCGTTGACGGAGTTCGATGTAGCCTTGTATGTCTTCACCCGGCAACGGATCTTCAAAACACCCAGCGATCCGGTATTGGGACAATGCATCAACCAACTCAGGAATGTGGTCGTCTGTCCCGCCCATCGTGAAGTCGTAGTGGATCTTGAAACCGTCCGGGGCAACGGCTTCCATCGCCTCGGTCTGGTCGAGGACATTCTCAAAAGGTGAGAGGTGATATTTCATCCATGTGTACCCTTGCGCCGCGTATGTAGCAACGGTTTCTGCCATGCGCGTGGGATCGGTCGAGACAGTCCAACACCCCACAGGTACCCACGAACGATACTTTTGTCCGAACAACTTATACACCGGCACGCCTGCCGCCTTCCCCATCAAATCGTACATCGCCGTGCCGAGTCCAAGCGAGGTCTCGTCTCCTACCCAGTCAAACGGGTTCGTCTGGATGTACTGGTCAATCACATCTTGTGGTTCGCGTCTCCCGCTTTCACCTAACCCCTCCAAGCCTGTATCTGTCCGTGCGACATATACAGTGCGTCGGATAGGACCGTAGTAGTGATTGAGTTGATAGGCGAGAAAATCTTGATACTCAAGAATGATCTCATGAACTTCAATTTCCGTGATCTTCATTGAGAGGTATCCGTTCCGTTGACGAGGAAGCAATCTTCAACGGTGATGTTTTCGGACGAGTGCGTGTCACCATCGACTTTGATTGCCTCACCACCTCCTATAGGTCTTCCATACTCGCGGTGCACAGCATCGATACGGCAGTAGGCAATCGTCACGTTCTGGCACTCGGAGAGATGAAGTCCATTCCCGTCTGTTCGGATGTCAACATTGTCGACGAGCAACCCATTACAGTCTTCAGCCAGAACAGCGGAATCACCACCGCTATGGATGTTCAAGTTCCGGATTTCCACGTTTTTACAGCGTTTCAGTGTAATACACGTATTGCCCTTGCCGTCAAGGCTCCCAGGACCGTAGATTTTTACGTCCTCTAAGTCTGTTCCGACAAATAGAGGCATATCTGCCTCAACAAAGGAATACTTAAGGACAGCCCCCGCATCGATCGCCAGGGTAACATTACGTTCCAGCTGAATGGGACCAGTTGCGTAGACACCGGACGGCACGAAGACTGTGTCGCCTCCAGCAGCGTAGCAAGCAGTGATGGCTTTGTTGATCGCGTCTGCATCGTTCGATGTGCCGTCGGCAACAGCACCGAAATGTTGGACGTTGTATGTGCCGACTTTCGCAAGTGCTTCCGCAGTCACTTCTGCGAGTACTTCCTCGCGTTTTCTGCCGGTATACTTCTCAAAGTTCGTCACCCATTTCTTAAGGGTGAGGCTGCGTACGGACGCCGCATAGTCCACCAGTGTTTTCAGCGTGTATTCATATCTGTGCCGATCTATTTTACCTTCAAGCGTTTTCCA
This sequence comes from Candidatus Poribacteria bacterium, assembly GCA_965232545.1. Taxonomy (GTDB): domain Bacteria; phylum Poribacteria; class WGA-4E; order WGA-4E; family WGA-3G; genus WGA-3G. Next base: position 1,600,269 of record OZ246979.1, on the reverse strand, counting down.
GAGTTCGATCGCTTGCGATGCCAGCTCAACCCCCTCTTCCATGTTGGCGTAGATGTCTTGTATGAGGGTTCTGCCGATAGAGAGCCGCTGATCGTGTTCTGTGAAGTGGAAGGTAACAAGGTGTGCTTCCCCGCGTAACGGATCTCCATATATCTCGCGAAGTCCTGGGGCATACTGCGCTAACACGCGCGCCTGCAACACTGGTGTCATAACACCGACGCCTTCCTTACTGACAACATACGGGGTCTTGTTTTCTGTCATACCGGGGTCGCTGGAATCAAGCCATATACCGCGGTAACCCCGATAGTTATAGGTTTTGCGCGTCACTTCCTCAAGCATCATCAAGATAGTTTTGACTGTTCCGAGTATATCAGGGGCATTGCCGAAGGTCTGCTGAATCCATTCCGTGTAGATTTCATCTACCGTCAGGTCTGAGTTCCAAGAGAGTCGTCCCAATCCGTAATAGTTCACTGCGTTCAATGGCGATTCCGTCCACGCTGGCGAGGGCGAGATCATAGCCACACCCATAATACAATCGACACTGAATTTGTTCAAACTCCCCGGTCCGTTGCGATAGGTATCCTGTTCAAACCACCACTTCCACTTCTTGACCCAGGAGACGGGCCAACTCTTGTCAATGACGAGTTCGCTTCCAGAGAGGTTTTTCTGCATCGCACCGTCGAGCGCAGGGAGCGGTGCCCAGAGATCCCAATCCATAGGGCTGCCTTTCGGAACGATAACAACGTTGTCTCGGAAATTACCGTCTTCGTGGGCGAACAGATCGTAGGGAATCAGGTTTCGGTAGGGTTCGGGTGTATATCGAAGATTACCGTAGACGAACGCACGCACGAGCACTGTTCCACTGTATGGCTTCAGTGTATCCGCAATCCGATTCACCATCGGAGGACGTGGATCCCCGTTCTGTTTCTCCGAACCGAGTTTCATCATGTATCCACCGAAATCAGGCACGCGGGCATAGAGGACATCAGCAGTTTTTGGGTCGAGGGCAAGGAGATAACTCGGACTCCAATAGAGTTTGATACCGTAGTCTCGGCAGATGTCAGCGAGTTTTTCGACCTCGTCGAGATGATCCAGAAAGTTGTTTCGGTAATGCCAGTTAATCTCACTCGGACAGAGCGCATTCCAGCCGCACGATGCCAACATACGCACCCAATCTCGGATGCGTTTGGTATCGCCGGTACGCAACTCTTCCCAACTGAAAATTGAACTGTCTCTGCCGCCACCCCGCCATCTGTCACCGAAAAGTCCACGAAAGTAAGACCAGTGTGCCACCATACGGATAGGTACCTGTGGATTCTCCAAGACATCGAGCGCAAGCGGATCCTGCCCGATCTGAACGCGACGAATCAGATCAAATACGCCAAAAATAACCCCTGCTGGCATCTTCGCAGCAACAACAACCGCATCTTCTATCGCTTTGATGATGAACCCATCACCTTCGATTTGATCCAATTGGAGGTCTTCAGCACGATCGCGGATCCAGTTGGAGGTTTCAGCGGTGCCGAGAATAATCTTCGGTCCAGCGACAGTGGCAGTCTCCGAAACAACAGGTTTGAAACCGAACATGGATTCCGCCGCTTGTGCCAACTCAGAACCAGCCGTCTCGACAGTCGAATTCGATCCCTCAGCGACGATGTTTCTGAATAAATCCGTATTATGTTGTTTTGTAGCGGGTGGGTTGAATTGTAGCCACGCCTTGTAGAGCGTGTCGTCTATTTCTTGGTACTTGTAAATGTTCTGCTTGTTTTCGGTGGGATTCGTATCCCGTCTATCCACATAGATGGCTTTGGTTTCGTTGTAAATTTGGCTGATTTCAGCGTCGGTGAGTGGCTTGTTATAGATACGAAGGTCGTCGAGATAGCCGACAAAGCCTTCACCCGTGTGGATCTCCGTTAAACCCTCACGGCGCAACGGTTCTGTATCCACTGCTGATAAATCAATTGTTGCGATCTGCTCGCCATCACGCCATCCCACGATTTGTTTCGCTTTGTCGTCGTATGCAACCGCGAACAGATGCCATTCGGAATCGCCAATGGAGGCTTTCAGATGTGGATAGAACGCCCATTCGCGCATGTCGTACTTAGGCCAGTCGTAGTCGAGAATCCCTTCCCAGTATTCAAAATCCTCTTCACCTCGGAAACGCACCTGAAAACAACCACGATAGGTGTTAAGCTCAATAGCGTCGTTGTTATACCTGAGAATATTGGACCTATCCGATATCGTATTTAGCCAAAAACAGATTGTGCCACGCGACATCGCAAGCGGAGAGTTCTCAGGCACTGGAATCCGCATCGGTTCGGCTTTGGAAATCGTCTCAATACAAGCACGTCCTCCACCGAGTGAATAAATCTTTGTGCCACCAAGCACGGCGTGGTTCCCGTTACCGGAGAGGTCGGTACCCGTCCCGTCATCAAAATCCCAACGACCGACCAATCCTTCGGGGTCAGCTGCCATCGCGCTGCTGAGTTCACTTGCCAACATCAGTCCGACTACTACGAAAACAATAATAAGGCTTTGATATTCCATGCGTATTCTCCATGGCACTTAACTTATCTTCACGGGGTGCCCTTTATGCAACGGGGAAACGCCTGCTGGTGGAGCAGCCATAAGACGTTCAACCTTCGAGGAGAACGCAAACTGCTATGAAGCCGAGGTTTCCCCTACCTTTAGGGAGTGGGTGGTATCACCAATCGTTGGCCATTTTATCACAGATTCAATCTGCTAACCAAGAAAAATCTGGGCGAATTCAGTGGCGGCTGGATATTTTGATTGACAAAAACTCCCAAATGTACTACAGTGCAACCCACGGGTAGAATTAGCAAGGTGAGATAAAGGGCATGGCAGGATAGCGAATTGCTCGCGTTCGCCGATGAAGAAACGGTTGACCTTGAACGAAAAGGAGCAGAACTGTACGTTGCGTTGTTTGGCAAACCGCTCTCTTAGCTTTTCATTGCCGCTCGCGTAACATAGCATGGTGTTGGGTGTGGTATAATCCAGATACCGAACACGGACAAACTTTCGACTTGCTGTAGCGTGTTCTGCCTATATATAACACCGATAGCTTCTCATTCGGTCACCGACAGTACCCAATCTCGAATCAAGTCTAATACTTCTGGTGAAATAGTCTCCTCAATAATGGCATATTCGTTGATTAAGCCCGTTTTGGCACGTTGAAACAGATGGTTATGCTTCGGTAGGCGATGTATGGTGACATCCTGATTTCCACCCTTTCCGAGTGACGTGGAAATAGCGGTGAGGTTCTGCTCGGCATCAACCTGCACATCTAGTTCACCGTTGAGTGCCAACACAGGGACTCGGATCGCTTCAAGAGCAGGACGCGGATCAAAGGTAAAAAAATAGCGCATCCATGGGCTAAGTCCTTGTTCCACCGCAGTCCGTATCTGGGCATCGTCCTGTTGAGCAGTAGGAACGCCGTTGATTTCAAACTGCTTACGAACGATTTCCTCAACCTGTCGCCGACGCTCCTCTTCTGCCATATCTGAGGTTAAGGTGGCGGACAACTGATCGAAAAGTGTGAGTAAGACTTGCTTACGCTCAGCAGCGGTTCCCATAGCGTCAAGAATACGTTCGTTCTGTTTCCGTAGCAACTCAGCACCGAGAACGCCAGGGCCCGCCATTAGAACTACAAACCCAACATCGTCTCGACGACTGGCGACGATTGCCGCGACAGCACCGCCTTCGCTATGTCCGATCAACCCAACGGAACCGATTCGGTCATCATGCTTAAGGAACGCCACACCTGCCTCTACGTCAGTCGCGAAGTCCGCTGTTGTTGGTGGCTCCGGGTGCGGTGTTGACTTACCGATGCCCGGATCATCGACGCGAAGGACAGCGATGCCCGCGCGGCTCAAGTGATCAGCGAGCACCCAAAACGGTTTGTGTCCAAACACCGTTTCGTCTCGATCCTGCAAACCACTACCAGAGATAAGAAGCACCGCCGGAAACGGTCCGTTTCCCTTCGGTATCGTCAAGGCACCAGCGAGACTGACATCACCGTTTTGATATACTACCTCTTCGATGTGATAAGGGAATGGGGGCTGTGGTTCTTGCGGTCTCACGGGACCGGGGACGACCTCACGGGAGAGGCGAAAATCAAATTTAGCACCCCCTTGACTGAATGTGCCACTGATGACCTCCTCTTGCAATTGTCCATCGAACGTCGGATTCCCCGGCACACCACGAATGGAGAACTGGACGCGCATCCCCTCGTCTGTTTCTGTAACATGGATTCCAGACAGTGGCAAATCTTCCGCACCTTGCACAGGAATGTCGATAGTACCATTCCAATCGCTGGCATCAATAGCGAGATCGATCTTCACAGCAAGCGGTTGACCCGGAATCTCAATATGTCCCTCCCAATGTCCCGTGACACGATCTTCCGCATAGGAAGTCGAGATGCCCACCATTAACACTATAACAATGAAGATTATTTTGCTATGCACTTAACTTATCCTCGCGGGGTGCCCTTTATATTTCCCCAGGTCGTGGTTAGTTTCCCCGCTGGGTAAACCGCCAAGGCAGATTTCAGACCTTTTGTCATAGCGACGTTGATGTCATCTTCAGTCAGCGAAACGCTGAAAAACGCGATCTCGTCAAACTGACCGGAATAATATTGTCCCCATTGATGCAAAAAAGTTGCCCCGATGCCGATTTCCGTTAAAATATAGGTATCGGTAACCGTCTCACCTTCTTTGCCATTGTAATAGCCCGTCGCGTTTCCTTCATCATCTAATACAAACGCATAGTGTCCCCATTTTTTGTCATCAAATTTTGGGATGACGGGTTTCCACGCCCTACCCCAAATGTCAACCGCGCCACTTTGAAACCGAATTGCGAAAGCCGGATTTGTGGGTCCAATGAGATTCGATATTAAGCGATCATCATCGGCAGCGTCACTCGGTTTCGCCCACAAAACCAATGTAAGTGCCCCAGCCAACCCTAAATCCCCGACAACGACATGCCCCTTACTCTCATTTCCATCAAATTCCAGCGCCGACCCGAACTTACCGTCCTTTATCCATTTCGGACTGTTCTCAAGTTTCCCGTCAGTACCATTTTCAGAGGAATCCGCCGCTGTATTGCCCTTGCCCTCATCAAAAAGCCACATCCCAACGACGGTTTCCGGATCAAAGTCTGCATTGCTGATGCCAACGAACATCAGGCTAAGGACAATTAAACTGACACACCCAAGAATTAAATTCGCCATTACGATCTTCATGAGTCAAACCTCACCTTTATATTCCGATATTAGGACTTACGCACTTCCCTGGTAGGGTCTTTCACCCAACCGCACCGAATGCGTCCAAATAGATGAAATTTACTGATTTTGTGTAAGTCCTGGATATTACGTAAAAGAGTTGTGAATTGAGAATTCGTGAACAGATCAGGACGGTCTTCCGTGCTTATGGAAGTCCATGTTTATGGAAGCCATTAGCGACGGCTAATACGACCAAAGCAACCATCGCCAGTCCGAAAAGCCCAATGGCAACATAAAGATCGGCATTCCCTTGGAAGGCGAAACTTTTTTCCAAACGCTCGTTTCCCGATTGCCGAATCCTTCTCGTGAGTACCTGCTTATCGTGTGCCGTCAACTTCTGCGCGCCCGGAGATGCCAAGGCTGACCGTTGGTCGAGAAACTTTTGTATCCGCCATGCTTGCCACCTTCGCAATAAGAACCGACACAAGATGATAGTCCCAGTGGTTGCGAACAAAACCGTTGCTCCCAGACACCAATCTGTTAAGGGTAGATGCCAAGGCAGATGCTTACCTTCCATCGTTTTTGCCTCCTAATAAGTAGGTCCTTTTCAGATACGAAACGCCACTCCAATTTCGGCATCATCGCTAAAGTAGAGTTCGATTATTGTCTTCTTCGGTTACAAAATTATAGCGGGTTTCGATTTGTAAATCAATGAAGAAGACGTATTGATGGGGAATCCTAAAAATAATCGGACGGAAACATACTGGGTGTGGTTCGGAAACCACATCTATCGTTTTGGGATTACAACGTTGGCAAGTTTTCAACAATGTCTACCGTCTCTAAACTGATGGTGATGACCTGACCGATTAACTTGACGATATACTGCGGATCATCGGCACGGTTCGGATCGTTAACGATACCGCTCCGTTTATCCGTTTTTACACGATACTGATCCACGACCCACGCCAGTGCGGAGCGGGTGCCGAGTCGGTAATCATGTACCCTCGGTGGAATCCCCGATAGCGTCAAGAATTCGTTATAGATAAGCGAGGTTTTGTCTTTGGAGAATTTCATCTTCTCCACGCGCCAATTGAGGTGGGCATCCGGGTTCTGGATAAACTTCAATTCGTATTCGGGTTGGGATTCGTAGGTGACGTGGATCTCTGCGAGTCGCGCGCCTGCCTTCGCGAATCTCCAGAAGTCTTTCGCAAACGGGATATGCGGCAAATCGCGTTTGAGGTTCGCCTCGTATTTCTCGCGATAATCGGGGTGATGCAGGAGTCCATAGGTGTAGTGAAAGATGTCCCACTTGGTAATGGTGTCGTCTCGGTAGTGGGTTCGGAAATTCTCCAATGCCCAATCGGTGATGTTTTCGCGGCGATTCGTGCCGTCCTCGTCGTAGGTGTAGAAGGGAAAGCATTGAGTTTTCTCAAGTATATCAAGGGAAGGAATCAGTTTTACCATCAAGCTCTGAAAGGATTTATTACTTCCTATACCGCTGACACAAATTACTCGATTTTCCTTTTCGGTCTCTGGTGTCGGGGAGATAGATGGGAATACATAAACTCTCTGATTCATCAGCCTGTCAAAATAAAGGTTTGACTTCGTGAACGGTCGATACAGAGATGCTCTCACCTTTTCTTGGGAAAAATCAGTCATTCTTCCATTTCTCAATTCCTGTTTTAGTCTGTCTGTCCATTTGATTTTTCTGTCATCGGATACTATAAATTCATCAACATTTGCGTCTCGGTTTTTCCTCCGTTCCCATTTGAACACTTCTTCATTATAGGTTTCAATCATTCTACCCATATTTTCAGTGAGCGCGTTTGGGGTGAAATTGTAAGTCCATGCATCACGGCTTGTAGTAACGCCGCGACCATAGGTTTTGAAGATTGCATTCGTGCCCTCCCCTTTCACTGCCTTTGCTTCCTTAGTTCCGATTGGAGTAAAGGTTTCAAATTCAGCGTGGAGACCTTCGGTGAGCCACGTATATCGCTTGTCAGGCTTTATCGGTTTCCATTCAACATTTTGGCAATGTTGCTTTGCATTGAGATAATTATACTTGTCTTCTTTACGCCAAAATTCATCAACATGAGCGTAGAAGATTTCGGCAACTTTTGGAACTGATGCCGATAGGGCTTTCTTGATAAAAAAGTTGATACTCACCCCAACCTGAATTCCAAACACATTGTGTGTGGTCCCCGAGAGTTCCGGATTCTTGCGGACGTTTCCATCCAGATCCAAAATGTAAATTGCGTCGAAATCTTCTGCAAGATGTTTTCGCATTCCATCGAAAGCGATACCATCGAGAAAACCGTTATTTGTCACAAAAGCGACAACGCCTTCCTCTCCAATCCTATCCGAGGCCCATCGAATTGCCTTCACATACGGATCATAGAGTGCGTTTTTAAGAGTTGCCTTGGAATCTTTGGCATACGTATCCGCAATCAACTTATCCATCGTCTCATACTCACGGTTTTTGTTATTGTCGTTCTCATTGAGCTGTCCGACATTGTAAGGCGGATTGCCGATAACGACGAACATCTCGGATTCTTTCTGCTTCTCAACGCGTGTGGTGTTGTCGGGTGTGAACAGCTGCAGCTGCTCTCTCTCCTCTGCCAATTCAAACGTATCCACGAGGCATAGACCTTCGTAGGGGACGTATCGGTTCGTCGCCGTGTAAAACTCGTGTTCTATGTTGAGATTAGCGATGTAGTAGGGCAGGAGCATCACCTCGTTGCACTGGAGTTCCGGCGGATCGGTGGTATATTTTCGCTCCAACGCGATAGGGTCGAGTTCCTGCATGATGCGGACGATGAAGTTGCCGGTCCCGACGAACGGGTCGATGATGTTCACACCGGTATCGGAAAGCGAACGGTTGAACTCGGTCCTGAGGATATGCTCAACGCTTTTCACCATGAAATCGACAATCGGTTGCGGCGTGTAGACGATGCCGTGTGTATCTGCGACTTTGACGGAAAAGCCCTGAAAAAACTGCTCATAGACGGTGTTGAGGAATCCCTGTTTTTGTGAGAAATCGGTAATCGTGCTGGCGGTCTGCTCGATTGCGGTGTAGAACGGTTCCAAGAGACGCAAAAATTCCGAGCGATTCAGCGTCCGCTCGGTCAGCACATCAATAACGGTTTCGATTTCACGGGCGATAATATTGCGTCGCGTAAAGTCGGGGTTATTGAAGACGGTGCGGAAAATGCGCTCGGTCAACAGGTGTTGGATGAGCATCTCCTCCACCGCAGCGACGGAGAGATTCGGATTAATCGAGGCTTGGCACTGTTTGTGAAAACGGGTAAAGGCCTCTTGAAAGTGCGGGTTGTTCTGGTGTTCCGTTTTGATGAGTGTTGCCAACTCTTCACCGAGTTGTGGCACCGCGTCTCGGAATTCGGCGACGGCGGTATGCCATGCAGCGATGTTCTCTTCCTGATAGGCGAAAAAGCCCTGAAGCACGCGGACGAGGTTTTTCGGTTCAGTGATGTCCAAATCCAATTGCAACTCGCCGTGCTGGTAGAGGAGCGCGTGCGTCGGGGACTGGATAACGATGTTTTTTGATGGGTAGCCTGCCGCAAACTTCTTAGACGCTTCGACGTGGAGATCGTCCTGTGTATCCTTCGCTTCCCAGTAGCCGTACGGCAATTTGAAGGTATCAACGACTTCACCGTCTGGGGTTATCCGTCTTTTCTGGGATGTATAGTGGGTCTTTTCGCAGAGGAGTGTGAGTTTGGATTGGTGGCAGTAGTGTTGGAGTAGCCCTTGGAATGCGGCGCGAACGGTGCCTTCGTTCTGTTCACCGAGACGTTCGTATTCTTTCAGTTCGGCGTAGTAAGTCTTGATGGGTTTGTGAGTGGGTTTGATGTTGAGATTTGACATGGTTTCTAAAAATCTATCTCATAATTGGCACGCCTCTATTCGACACCGTACCCTTGTACTGCCATGGGAAATTTGGGCCACTGTCTACACTAAGAATGTGATACAATGCTCGGCGTTAGGGTATTTGACCCCCGTTGAATGTGCTCAACAACACTTGTCTTAACTTTGCTGATTTCTGGTCTAAATTACCGTTGGCACTTCATGCTTTTGGTCCGGTTACGCGGGAGTTGAACACACCAAAGATGCCAAATCCGCGAAATCTGTAAAATCCGTGTCAATCCGAGATCCAGACAATTAACAGAACACCCGCCAACTCCAGACCAAAGCATATCAATTTTTAAAAAATGCTCCAATGGTTCGGTTAGAAACCACACCTACCCGCTAAGGGACTTACAACTTAGTTTGTTAAGCTTACGATAAGACTTACGCCGCCGATGAGGATGTAGGCGAATGTGCTGACGAGACTCCAATTCACCTGAAACTTCTCTTGCACCTCTAAAACATCGCCCGGATAGAGTAAAATCTGTTGCGTCGTGTCATCGGTAGGAGCGGACATGAAATGCACCTTTAGAGTTGTGCCGTCCCGACGATGGATGAGAGCCTCTTCACGGTTCGCGGACGCTTCAAATCCGCCGCTGAGCGCGACGGCTTGCGAGAGAGTCAACGGTCCGCGAACCCGCTGCGCACCCGGCGTGCGAACGTAACCTGTTACGTAGATTGGCTCAACTTTGAAGACATTGGGAACGAACAGAACATCGCCATTCGATAGAGATGCCGAAGCGTCGCCGTTCGGAGTCGATCTCCAAAACTGCTCGGAAAGATTGAACTCGGATAGATTCCCGTTCTTTTCGACTTTCACTATTGCCGTCAGGTCTGCTTCTGGGGTGGGACCGCCTGCGCGTGCGAGTGCTTCCTCAATGTTAATCTGTCCCCGAATAAAAAATTTGCCGGGGGTCTGTACCTGTCCTTGCACCTCAACAGTGCTGAGAGGCATGACGAACACGAGATCATTGACATTGACCCGGATATCGCGGTAAGGGTGGGTCGGTGAGAGGTCGTAGATTTCGACCTTCTCTGGCACATCGGTACGGATTAATTGCACGACTTGGTGATCGGCGTTCTCTGCCATACCACCTGCGAGTGCAATGGCACGGTATAAACCGATGTCAGTTTCTGGGGAAATGGGATAGCGTCCCGGAAGTGTGACTGCGCCGCCGACGAAAACACCGTTTTCTTGTAGCACAGGCGACACCATAACGACAGGATTTCTGACAAGACTCTCTGAGACGAGGAACTCGCGGATCCGTTGGTTAACCGTCTCGACTGTTTGTCCAACTACCTCAAGATCGCCACCGAAGTAACTAATTCTACCGTCTTCACGGACCTGTGCGGAATGCGTATATTCAGGCTGTCCGATCACCGAAATCAGAAGGGTATCACCGTTTTTGATACGGTAGACCTCGCCGAAGAGAGGGGTCGTCGCAATGAAAAACAGTAAAATCGTGTGCGCTTGCAAGCATCGAAACCTAAAACGGGATACATGCAAGCGTCGCAAAAAGTAGATCATAGCATTTTTCTGAGAAGATACGCCTTTATTGGCTATCAGTTGTCAATCAAGAAGGTTCTATAATCCTGAAAATCCTGGTTCAGACAATTATAGTAAAACCCGAGAATATGTTGACATTTTAGGGAACAATAGTTCCCTCTTCTTCCCTGGCGGGGTTTGTAACCCGCTTTCTGATGTATAGTTAATTGTAGGTCTCACTATAATGTATGTTAATCTAAGGGTTCACTGTCGACAACGAAGGAGAGCTGCGCCTCTGCTGAATTAAACCGTTTGAAAGTGCCAAACCTTCGGTGAGGTCGACTCCGCCAATGCTCTCTGACATAACTACCGTTGCGCCGACGATGCCCTCTTACATGAACCTTATCAGCCATGCGACTGTGAGATTTGTGAGATTTTGCTTCTTTGAAGAGGTAGAGTTGATCGGCTTTCATGACAACCTGACTGCAAATTTTAACGGTCCTGTAGTGAATCAAAATAGACTTTAAGGCACTCCCGTGCCTGTGGAAGTAGATTAACTGGCACGAGAACATCACCCCATTCGGATTGCCAGATATTGCCCTTCACGCCACCATAATTAGGGGCTTCATGGCAGCGGAGGCGAACAGGAATGCCGTCCTCCTCCAAGACACCTTGGAGGATATTTCCCGCTAATTCATTGGGGACAGATTCAAGCGTGTACCAGTCCCCATATTCCGTAACCTCGGTCTGTATTGGTTGAGGCACGAGCATTACTTGACAATCCGAACACATTGATACTTCTGACTTGTATTCAGCATGGCATTGTGGACAAAATGGCATCGTTCTTCCTCACGTGTGGATGGGTGAGACTGAAACCTCACACCTAAAAACGTATAGGGGTTTGTAAAGCGTGGTGCCTTGCCACGGTGCTGTTTTTTTGCAGAGGATTGGGAACGGGGATACGTTATGACTCTTAATTCTTTTATGATAACACACGTGCGAAAATTTGTCAAACAGAAATAGTTTTCGGAAATCAGCGATCAGCAGTCAGTCGTCAGTAAACTCCCGAAATTTCCCTTATCAGTGGGACTTTATTATCAGTCGGGATTCGGAGATCCCGCCTACAGGAAAATCAACTTTGAAATTGCCAGAGACGGAGCGCGGTTTTTCCTAACACCCACTCTCGGTCTTCCGGTGTGAAGAAATCCATCTCATCACGGACAACCGATAAGGTCTCTGAATAACTGGCTCGACTGAGACAGACGGGCCAGTCTGTTCCCCACATCAGTCGCGAACCACCGAATGCTTGGTAAACCTGCTTAACCTGTTCAAAGGTATCTGCCCACGGGTACCCCGTTTTCGATATCGACCATGTATGGCTTATTTTGACGTAGACACGAGGAAACTGTGCGAGGTTCAGTAGTAATTCCAATTTTTCAGGCGCGTCCGGCGAACAACCTGCCATGTGATCTATGACAACATCAAGGTCAGGGTGCTGTTCCAAGAGTGGTACGAGATCTACCAATCGCTCGGCTCCGGTGAGAAGAAGCATTGGAACACCGAGAGTTTCCGCACGACGAAAGATTGGTGGCATCAACGGTCCTGCAAACCAGTCGCCTGCCTCACCAACAGAAGGACTGAGCCGGACACCGTGGAAACCGTCCTCCTCCGTCCAACGACTGAGGTGATCGGGCGCGCCTGGATCTTCAGGATTGATTCGGCAGACACCCATGAATTTATCAGGATACCTTTTCATTGCGTCAGCGGCATAACGATTATCCCAGCGGTAATGGATGACTTGAACGAGAACGGTTTTTTCTACATCGTTCGCCGCCATCAATTCCAGTAGCATCTCTGCTGTTGCATCTTCTTCAGGCGGACCCGTTGTCTCCGGTGCCCATGGGAACTGGGGATCGTTTTTCCAAACGTGAACATGTGGATCGATAATTCTCATATTATTGCTCCTTCGGTTTCATCAAGAACCCTGACGCGCCTATCGGTAGACAGTAAAGTAGAATTAGAATGTGCAAACTAAATCCGGTAACAGTGGCAGTCTCTATAGATGTGCCGAAATGGTTTAGCAACCAGACGAACGGGAACTCTGTTGTTCCAAAGTTACCCACGGTTTGAACGGGCAACAAGTTAAAGACGTTGGTAAATGCGAGCGCAAATAGCACTTCGGTCATCGGGATATCAACTCCCATCTCGGCAACGAGGTAACATTGAAAGCCGAAACGGATGACGAGACACAGGACGGAATATGCCCAGACCTCCAAAAACCGCCGATTCGAGCGGAACGTCGTGAGTTCCTGAAGCACTGCCAAGGCCTTATCGACCGCCCACGAAATGGGGCGTTTTTCAAGTGCCAATAGAGGCACAGCACACCGTTCTGCGAACCTTATACAGGCCCGCGGAGCAGCGTAGACGAAAACCACCACAGCCATCAAACCGCCGCCCATCAGAAGCGGTATGAGGTAGAGAACCGTCCCAGAGAACGTGTCTCGAAGCGCAGTGCGCAGTAGCCATGCAGTCGCAACCACCAACCCTATGAGTAACACCAAATCAATCAGGCTTGCTACGAGTAGTGAAGCGACACCCTGCGTCGCATCTACCTTCTGACGACGTTGCATCAGATAGACATAAGAGACATCGCCTGTCCGCATCGGGAGGATATTGCCCCAGAAGGTATGCATCGCTAAGATTGGGAAGACCTGATGGACACCACTATCGAGATTGAGCAGTGCCCGAAACCGTAGGGCTTTCGCTAAGACTAATAAACAATAGCATCCGAACCCGATTAAGAGTGCCCCTATTGACAATCGGCTTAAGGTTTTTGGTATCTCTTGGATGTCAATTTCTTTTAAAAGGAAGTAAGCTATAACGACTGCTAAGACTGTCGGCAAGCCGATTTTGGTAACCCGTTGAAGTTGCTTTTTGTCCAAAGGCACGCTCGCTGTGTATTACGGATGTTCTCTATTTAAAGGATATGTATTATGGTATATGTCTGGGATTTAATTGTCAAGCAGAAATGGCAATCAAGAGTCAGTTGTAGGGGCGGGTCTTGTGCCTGCCCGTATATGTATTATGGTATATGTCAACAGCAAGTAGTAGGGGCGGGTCTTGTGCCTGCCCGTATGTGAATCGCGTTTAGAAGAAAAAAGATTTGCTTTTTCGGTGGATGTATTCTACAATACACATTATCTTAACTTCATAGAAAAGCGGTACTCATTTCGCCTCATGGAAAACCCTCAAAATCCTTCTAAAGCGTCCTCTCGGAAACAGTTCTATTTTTTGACCTTATCCCATACCGTTCTCGACTCCTATGCGACGCTTCTGTCGCACCTACAACCGCTCCTGCTGACGAAATTAGCAACCTCAGCCGCAACTCGGAACAGTTTAGCAGGCAACTTCATTTCGATTTACAGCATCTTCAGTTCACTCGGACAGATACTCTTCGGGTGGCTATCCGATCGGGTCCGGTCGGTGCATTTCCTGACGTTCGGTGTCGGTCTCACTGCGATCGGTTTAAGCCTCCTATGGCTCGCACCTTCGCCGCGTGTCGTCTATCTGTTATTAGCCATAGGCGGACTCGGTGTTGCCTCTTTCCATCCACAAGCGACCACCTATGCCGGCGCGCTCGCCGCAGAAGGTAGAGGTATGGGAACCTCCATTTTTCTTACGGGGGGTAACATTGGACGGGCACTCGGTCCGTTAGTGCTGATGTACATTCCGTACAATTTCGGCTTGCAATACTTGGTTTGGGAGATGATACCAGGGGTGCTTTTAGCACTATTCGTGCCGAAAATGCTGAAATTCGAGAAGTCTTTGGATCTCACCGCTACTCCGCATGGCAGGTTAGACGAGGCACCAAGACCGCAAGAACCCTTTTGGACTGTCGCCCGTCCACACCTTCTACCGCTCAGTGTACTATTTATTATTGCGGCATTCCGAACCGTTACGGCAGTCGGGCTGGAAAATTTTCTATCCATCTACCTGGATGACCAAAATTATTCAGACCAGGGGCGTTCACTTGTGATTGCACTTTTCATCTTCGCCGGTTCCATGGGTATCATGTCGAGTGGTTGGCTTATCACCCGGGTAAACACCTACGTTCTCTTGTTGGTGTCGCTCCTCGGATCACCACCGCTTCTCTATGCCTCACTGCACGTTGAGGGTCCGAGTTTTCTGGTGCTCCTCTTTTTAGGGAACGTGATTCTCTCAAGTTCAATGCCAGTCAACATCATCTTAGCACAAATGATCCTACGCGGGCATGAAAACATTGCGTCGAGTTTTATGATGGGTGCGGCGTGGGGTGTCGGCGGGTTGCTGAATAAAATCGTCGGTGTTTGGGGCGATCAATACGGTTTGCCTATCGTGCTTGATGGGTTAGTAATGATTCCAGTAGTCTTGGCACCGCTCCTGATCTTGCTACGCGATCAACCGAACTTGTCAAGACCGAACGTTTAGAAGTGCCACAACAGGCTCAGAAAGTGCGTGCTGATGAGGTCGCCGAGGAGGAGCGCGTAATCGAGTCGAAATTGACGAACCTCAATGCCGATCCCACTTGTAACGCGATTGTCCCGATAACCAACCCGGAGTGCCAACGGTTCGCTGATACGATATTCGATGCCGATATGCGATTGTCCGCCGTAACGCTGTTGCCACTGATAGGAAACAATCATCTCCCGGTTGAAAAGGTGAGTGTTCGTATAGGCGACTCCAATATTCCAATTCGCTGGAATCGATTCTTTCGGGGCAGACAAGGTGTTCCACGTTAAAGTCGTTTTTGAGATGTCCTGAAGGTTCACGCCAAAGGCGAGACTCCCGAAGTCCTCCAAGGCAAAAAGGGCATTGAAATCCGGCAAGCGGACGAGAAATCCCGCATCAAAGCCGTATCCCCAACTCCCATAATTATAGATATCAATATCGCCACCGTTCAGACGCTGTGTAATCAGTTTGGTGTTCACACCACACATAAACTCCGGGGGCAGTGAGTCTTTCCCAAAATTATCCCACCACGACTGACTCACGACCCAACGCGTGGCAAGCGTCAGAATATAAGCGTTTTCGCTGTCGTTCAGGTAACCCGCTGGAATGAAGTCGGATTCTCTGGGGCGGTTTTTCGCGAGGTTGCGTCGTGCCTCTGGCGTAATATTCGGATCGAACGCTGGAACGAGTGGATAGATAGGAATATCGTCTATGCCCGCGCGAAGCCATGATAGTCCGAGGTTGAGTCTCGACAGGATTTGTGTTGTGCCACCGATATAGTTGAACGCACCTAATCCGGAACGCCGCGCGGCGTGCATCAGACAGAGTTGGTAATTATCACGGATCCCCGCAATACCAGCAGGATTCCAATAGGCAGCAGTTGCATCGTCAGCAATGCTCACGTAGGCACCACCCAATCCGAGAGCTCTGCCACCAATACCGTTCGTCAAAAAATCACCGGTGTAGTTTTCGGCAGAGGCTGGCAAAACAGCTATTCCTATCCATCCGATTAACATCCCCACGAAATAAGTAATATGTGTTGTATTAAATTTTTGTCGTTGCAATTTAATCAATTGGTTTCTTTTTTCCTTAGGGCTATTATGCCTCGTGAACGGTATACGGATGAAGTTTAACAAAATATAGTAACGCCCGAAAATATCTGCACACCCCCGGTAGGGTCTTTCACCTAACCACACCGGGTTTGGTGTAAAAGTAATTACAGAATCCACTATATTTGGGTAATTCTATGTTCCCCCAGGTCCGGTAGGTGCGGTTTCCTAACCGCACCATAGGTGTCAATTTAAGAGAAATGATAGTCTCTATCCGTAGGTCCGGTAGATGCGGTTTCCTAACCGCACCGGGCATCGTGAAAATTACCCGATTAAATTCTTAATCTTCATGAGTATGCCTACTACTTTTAAGTT
The DNA here is from genome assembly GCA_965232545.1 of Candidatus Poribacteria bacterium. Taxonomy (GTDB): domain Bacteria; phylum Poribacteria; class WGA-4E; order WGA-4E; family WGA-3G; genus WGA-3G. The sequence goes on along the minus strand of OZ246979.1, from coordinate 1,583,711 downwards.
CCACGTTATGGACGCATCGAAAACCCGCATCGCTACTCAATAGGATCTACGGGACGTTTATCACCACTTACTTTGTTCAAATCGAACGCATCCCAATAATACTGATATTTCGTGGAAGTCCAGTCCTTATAGATTTCGTCCCATACCATCCGATTGAAATGCGGTAATAGCGAGCCATCTGTGACCGGCTTGGAGTGTCCTTGGTAGCGGTAGTCCACTGAGAGACGTATCTTGTCCCCAGTCTGATTCGGCATCGCCTTGTGAACAGCGTGGCTGTGAAAGAAGAGGGCATCCCCAATCTCGTAATCACCAGCGACCCAGTAAAGCCCATCCGCTTCTAAAGGTGCAGTATCAATACCGAGTCCGCCTGCACCGAATGCTGGTTTGACAGGATAAATCCCGCCTTGATGCGAACCAGAGAGCACTGACAATCCGCCCAACTCTTCTGGACAGGGGCCAAGCGGTATCCATCCGGTATAAGTTTCCTCTGTCCCTCGGATGTGTATGAAATCTTGATGTGCTGGCGTTGTGTATTTCGTGTTCTCCGGGAACATAATTCTTCCAATATTCCGCGGATGCACGAGCGTTTTTTCACCGAAGAGTTTGTCGCACACGTCTATGACCGCCGGATGGTGTGCGAACGCGTGGAAGGATTCCAAACTCTGGAACGCATCCAAGACGGGCCAATAGCCATCATCGCCTTCCTTGTAGGGACCGCCCGTGCGGATACCGTCCATCAGTGTGTCGCCGCCTGCTGCCCATCCGTGCCGATGACAGATTTCCAAAAAATCTCGACGCAACTCGTAAATAGAATCGGCATCAATCAAGCCACGAAAAAAGAGATAACCGTCCTGCTGGGCGCGTTCTCTGAGTTTTTCAGGTTGATCTAAGAGTTCATTTGAAACAAAAAAAGGTTCGATTCTTGCCATAATTCGCTCCTTGCTTGCGAACGCCATGGTATTTTAATGTCTGATACTTTAAAGATTAGGACTTACGCATACGACTCTTTTGTAGCATAAACTGTTAGTTTGTGCCTACGCATGTGGTTCTTTTGTAGCATGATGCACGTCGCATCTGGGCGAGTACGCCGCAAAACTGTTAGTTTGTGCCAAGAATGTTGACGTTTTTTTCGAGAATTCCCATCTAACAGCACCTGATAAAATCAAAATTGCGTAAGTCCTGAAGATATTATACCCACAAAAGGCGGAGGTGTCAATTGTGTTGTTAGTTTTCAGGTTTCGGTTGTCAGCGTTCAATGAACTCGCGATTGTCTATTTTCACACTTTTCGTTGCAAATCGCTTCGGTTTTCTTCAAGGAAATATATATGCAGAAGTCGTTATTCAGATATCCTTTCTACGGGAGACCCACCACCGCAATATTTTTGCCCGTTATTTTCAAAATGTGCTACAATTTGACGGAATACAAGTGAAATACGAGGCTGAAAACTTCGTTAGCGACAGTTTTAATTGGGGAGGGACCTCATGCTTAGCATCAAACATCTCGAAACGATTCCCTTGAACGTGCCGTTCTATCACGAGCGAGTCAGCAAACACATGCACCGTGCCTTGACACACGGCGAGCGTGTCCACGTTTACCGGGTCGAACTCAGTAATGGTGTTGTCGGATACGGCGAAAATTTAGCAGACGAATCGGCGAACATTGAGCAAGTCATCGGACAGAACGCGTTTGCATGTATGAACGATGACAGCATCGGGTTCGGTATCCAGATGTCGCTTTTCGACGCAGTTGGCAAATCCGTAGATGTGCCAATCTATCAACTCATCGGACCCAAGGTTCGTGAGAGGTGTCCTATTTCGTGGTGGGACATTGATATGCCGCCAGAAGACTGGGTTGCGGAAGTCGAAGAATCGGTCAAACGGGGTTACACGTCTGCGAAACTGAAGGCGCGTCCGTGGCGTGACATCTTCGCACAGGTGAACGCTGTCGGGGATGCCGTGCCAGAAGACTATCGGCTCGATATTGATTTCAACGGGTTTCTGCGGACTGTAGATAACGCCATCCCTGTGTTACAACAATTAGATGAACACCCTAACGTCGCTATTTACGAAAGTCCATACTATCTCGGCACGGATGTAGAGGGAGCCACGAGGTTGCAAACGGCTGTTCAAAAACGGATCGTCGAGCATTTCAACGAATCGTGTTTGCATGCGCGCTGTTGCGGTGGGTTTGTTGTCGGCGGTGGTGTGAACTCGCTCCTGCGGACCAACGCACTCTGTGCATCGTTCGAACAGCCTTATTGGCTCCAGATGGTCGGCACGGGTATCACAACGGCATATTCAGTACATCTCGGTTCGGTCTTATCGCAAGCGGCACTGCCTGCGATTACGTGTCACGAGTTATGGGAATCGGATCTGCTCGAAACGCGGCTTGCTGTCGTTGATGGAACAATTCAGGTTTCGGACGCACCGGGGTTGGGAGTTACAGTAGATGAGAATGCCCTGACTGAGTATCGCGTCGATGCAGCTACGCCGACACCGCAGCAACTGTTCCGTGAGAGTGAATATACCTGTAGGGTGCATATCCCGAACAGCAGTGGCGGAGAAACCGTTCACGAGTTCAATGGCGAGGATGTCTATTATCCAGCATTCAGCGACGGAGAGTACCCCGGATTCGTACCGGGCGTTTGGATGGAAGTGGCTTGATGGAATAGTAGGCAAATAGCAAACAAGCGACACCCGATCTAAACTGATGAAGGCTGCTCTTGCATCACAGGAATAACGTAACTCCGAATTGTTGAATTGTCCACCGTCTCCGTCTCAACGCGTGCCATAGGATTGTTGCGATGATCGAATACGACATAATACCCTTCCTGGGCTCTTTCTAATTTGATATATACAGCGAGTTGTTTCTTACCTGCCTGATAATATCTATCGCCTTCCCATATCTTTGTCTCAACAATGTATTTGCGTTGATTGTAGACGATAAGGAGGTCAATTCTTCCGCGCCCAGTTTGGACTTCAAGAAACATATTGGCACCGACGATGTGGACAAAATGGTCCAAATAGGCGTAAAGAAGATGCTGACCGACATATTCTCGTGGCGTATCCGGTACTTGCAGGATACGAAAACCAGCGCGTGCGATGAAATCCTGGAAATTATCAAGGAGTGCTTCCATCTCAATCACACCATCGGGCGTGAGATAATCAATGAAATCGTCCCCATTTTCTTCGGAGAAGTATTCGCCTTCTAACCCATTAAATGGAGGCTTGAAGGTCTGTAAGATACGATGCTGATAGATCGGGTTAACGATCTCACACATGCCGTCAGTTCCTTCGGCAATAACCCCATAGATCGCAAGCTCATTCATGAGGTCATTGTCTAAGCTGAAAGGCAATCCTCTCTCATAAGAGGCAACTCGCATAAGGAGACTTTCAAACCCTCGGTCCCTGCGGATATTGGTAAGCAAATGTTCAATATTAGTGTTCCGTTCACGAAGGAGCTGCCTGTGCGCTTGAGAAAAGTGTGCCGTTGTAACCGTTTCAGTTTTAGGAATGCCCAGTTCTTTAGTAAGAATTTGTGCACACCGATTGACGAGAAAGGGTTGTCCAGCCGTCTGTTTGTGAATAGCAGTGATAACTTCAGGAGCGAAGGCTTGCCCGACTTCGCCGGTATATTGTTCGAGGAGTTCATGGACTTGCGCGAGTGTGAAATTAGGCAAATGAAACTCATCTTGGATATTGAAGGGTGAGATGGATCGATCGTAGTTGAGCTGTGTGATGTTCTTAACCCCAACAATACCGACACTGTACGGACATCGGACACCTGAGGGGTCGAGGTAAATGTAGCGAAGAGAGTGTAGAAAACCGCGAACAGCTTCTGGCGGGATGGCATCAAACTCGTCAATGATAAGGACAACTTTTTGTTCGTTATCAGAGTGTGTTAGAGAACGAGGCAGTTGTTGGAAGAGATTTCTCATTGAAAGATGATCGGTTACCTCTGTGTTATCCAAAAATTCGTTTAATATATCAGAAGGCACAGTGCCCCGTTTCTCGAAAGCGTGTTCAATTCCTCTACGAATATCCTTAAAAAGGTAACCGTAAAAAGCATCCGATGTTAAGTCAACATACGCCTCAAAATTTAGTTGAATTGGAAAATACGCCTCAGTGATAAGGGTGTCTATAGCGGCGCGAAAGAGCGTCGTCTTACCGGTCTGTCGCGGAGCGAAGAGGACGACATACTTGCCTCTTTTCAATCTGTCGATAAAATCCGCAAGTTCCTCGGATCGGCTCACAACGTAGTTTATTTCAGGATTTACGGGACCTTGGGTTCCGAACGTTCTCATTTTTTTCTCTTGTTGCTAAAATACTTAGGTGTTTTTGGTGTCTTGTGCAAAATAATCGGAATCTACACGCTTGATTTCGTAGGTTTTTTCTATGGAAACACCGACATCGTGATCAATCATCAACTGCGCGAGTTGGTGTCCGTCAATGAGAATAATTTTGGAGTCAATCGTATCCACATACCCTTTCCATAAAAACCTCTCTTAGATTCAGAAGTGTGCTAAAAGCATAACACATTCAATCTATTTGTCAAGGAATACGTCGGGATTCGGAAATCCCTTCTACAGTGGATATACGGGAAGTTGGGAAATCCTACCGAAACTGATACATCTCCTGTATCACATCAAGCATATCTGGTGCATCAATAAGATAGATGCTTTCTGCACGTTCTTTGAGTTCGTCGGGAATGCCATGTAATGCCTCGGCAATCGGACCAGCGATAGCGGCAAGGGTGTCGGAATCGCCACCGAGGGAGATAGCGTTACGCACCGCGTCCTCATAACTCTCGGACGCTAGCGCACAAATTATTGCCTGTGGAACGGAACCTTGACAAGTTACATCGAAAAAGTAGGAGGGACGAATTTCGTCTACCGTTTGGCTCAAGTCGTAACCATATTCAGAGGCGATAACTTGGCGGATATTGTCAGGACCTTCGCCTTGAAGGGCAAGATAGATAGCGTGTGTCGTTGCGCGTGCACCTTTCATACCTTCTGGGTGATTATGAGTGATCTCGGTTACTGTGTCGGAAGCGGAGAGTGCAGCACCGAGATCTACGCTGTTGCGGTTACCAAGACTGAGGACTCATGAAAACATAGCAGACTTTCTTGAGGTCGTGGTATACTACCTTTTAAGTATAGACGAAAGAGAACGCTCAATATCATTGTTTGACTAACGCTCTGAAGAGAAATGAAGAGGAGAAATAAAATGAAAGCACTTTTGACCTTAGGAGTCGTGTTGGGACTGCTGATGAGCTTTGGCAGTGTAGAAGTAACGGCGCAAAGAGAGATTACAGATTTTGACGCGGAACAGCATGAAAAAAATATCGAAATTTGCACACAAAATTTAACCGAAATCGGCAAGTCCATCCAAGTCTACAAGAAAGAGAAGGGTGATTACCCCGAGTGGCTCTCGGATCTCCACCATCCCACATATTTACCAGATCCAGACATATTGATATGTCCTTCAGATAAAACCGGTGGGAAAGCAGTTATGCCTCGGAACGTCGACCCGAATATGCCTGTGAGTTACGGCTACCAGTTTCATCCTGAATACCGCGGCGACCGAATCACTGACAGACGGCTTATCTATGGAGATGTTATACCGCTTGTGCGTTGCCGACACCATGCCAATCGAGAGTTTCACTGCTTAAACTTGAGTTTCTCCTATAAAGTTACCCAATCCATCAGTTTCTGGGAACGTCAACCGGAACAATTGTATGAAACTGAAGAGGAAGCCATTGCCGCATTGGAAGCAGGTCTTCAGAAGCAACCAGACAACCCGAGTTTATCGTGTTATGTCTATCCTGCGCTTGCGCGTCTCTATACCAAAACCGGTAGAGACGGAGACGTCGATGCACTTATTACCCAATTCAAATCGGTCATGGATCCTGGCTACGATCACGATTTTTTTGCCCTCGCTGACATGCTTGAAATGAGGAATCGGAATGAAGAGGTACTTCAACTTTTTAAAGAGCGTGAGGAGAAGAATCCGAAAAATCGCAGTGTTCTTGGGAAACTGGCTGAGATTTTTCAGAAATTAGGCAATACTGATAAGGCAAAGGAATACCAACCGGAAGCGAAGCCAGTGGTAGCGATAGTTGGGAAACCTGTACCTGACTTTTCCGCGACTGACCTCGACGGGAACCCGATTTCACTGCAAGACTATCGTGGCAAGGTCGTTTTGCTCGATTTCTGGGCTGTGTGGTGCGGTCCGTGCATTGCGGAGATGCCGAACATCAAGCGGGTTTACAATAGGTATAAGGACGAAGGATTTGACATTATCGGGATTAGCCTTGACACTGATGAAAAGAGATTACGGAATTATCTGGAAAAGAACGACATCCCTTGGCGACAGGTTTTTAGTGGAAAAGGATGGCAAAGTCCAGTTTCACAACAGTATGGCATTCGCGGAATACCCGCACCGTGGCTCATTGATAGAGACGGCACATTGATCTCGAAGCAAGCGAGAGGCAGAAAATTAGGAAAACTGGTAGTTGAGGCGTTGAAAGAATAAAATGCGGTTAACTTCTCTAATTCTGTGTGCTATTTTTCTTCTATTCGGATGCGGTTCAGATGAAACACCTACCCCGATGGAACAGATGCCGAGTTACTTTCCTGATGCCATTGGAAGCCGATGGATTTACAGAAATTCTGATGGCTCCCAATGGACACGAGAAGTTAGTGGTGAAGCGAATATCGAGGGAAAAGACTATCGGATCTTCAAGGATACACCGCCGCTTGCAGACGCCGAACTCGATTTCCTATATTCTACGTACTATCGGGTTACACCGAACGCTGTTATGTTCACAGTCAGTGAAAAGGTAACGGACTATCTTCAAACCGAACTTCCGAAAGCCGTGCAGGACGAATTCGCTGGTTTAGAACTGACCGTCGTAGTAGAGCCGTTCGCGCATCCTGAACTTGTTTTTTTCCAGATACCATTACTCCCCAATTTCCAATGGGACGCACTTAACATAAAGGTTAACGGAAATATCATTCTGCAAAATCTCGCACTGCTCCAAATACCTTTTGAAGCACGTATGAGTGTCAAAGGAGAAGTTGTTGCCGAAGCTCCATTGGAAACGCCTGCTGGAAACTTTGAGAAGACATATCAGATAGAATATCAGACCGAAATCACGCACACTCTTTTTTCGGAAGATGAAACAATTCAAGGGAATCAGACGCTATGGTTTGTCCCGCATGTGGGTATTGTTAAAATTGAGGACGAACACAGAGTAACGGAACTGATTGCGTATTCCTTTTTTTAGTAAAATCGAAAAATATGTTTACAGTTCATCAGGGAACAAACACCCCACCCCGCTGGCGAGGATTGTATCCTCGCCCATCTTTTAGTGTATAAGTAATTACGGGCTTTACTAAATTATACCTTACGAAGAAATGACGAAGTTTGTGCTTTGATAGTTTTCACCGACGAGTCACTTGTGCCGTTGTTGCAGGCTACGTCTTTGGTGCAGAAGTCGGGAATCGGACACAGCTGCCCAGAAGTCATAAAAAAATGAAAGTTGTTATTTTAAGCGACAAGAAACCCGGGCATTACAAGCAATCCTTAGGCATCGTCGAAAAAATGCCTGAATGCCAAACGGCATGGCTTGAGATACAATTTCGGCGTAAATGGAGGGACAACCTTCTGCGTTTTTTTATGTGTGTTTTTGGAGGCATGCCGCTCTCCATGTCCCTTATGCACGGACTCCTGCGGTGGAGTCTTACCCCTGAGTCTTACAACGCGCTGCTCGAACACCAAACCGCTGATATTATCCTCTCAACAGGCTCATCTGTGGCGGCGGTTAACCTGCTTCTCGGCAGAATTCTCGGTGCTAAGACGGTTACGTGTCGTAGACCCTCACCGGTAGGCACACGACATTTCGACCTCGCAATCCTTCCAATGATCTCTTGGCACAACGCATCGCGCAAAGACAATATTTGCCGAACCATCGGTGTGCCAAACCCTATTTCACCAGACCTACTGGATGCCAAACGGAAACAACTGAAGGCTGAACTGCACCTATCGGACAGTCCGCGCATTGGTGTCCTGCTCGGCGGGACAGATCGTCATGGAACTATCACGAGAACGGATGCCGAACGACTCAGCGAGATATGCAAGGTGACTGCAGAGAAGACGAACGCGCAGATATTGGTAACAACCTCCCGCCGAACACCACCCGATGTAACCGAACACTTGGTATCAACCCTAAAAAGTACCGACTGGTGCCCTCTCTTCATTACACCCGACACACCTTCAGAACTTGAAGATCCCTACCAAGCAATCCTCTCCTTAAGCGACCTGCTCATCGTTACTGCAGATAGTTTCTCAATGGTGTGTGAGGCAACAAGCAGTGGACGCAAAGTTATCGTTCTAACCCTATCACAAGCAGGAATAAGACTGCCCAAGCGATATGAAGTCTATCGGTATATGGAAGAAGGTTCCATTGTCAGACAGGGCAGACTCGACGATTTAGAAACGCAGATCGCCGATGCTCTCACCTCCGATGTGTCGAACAAACCGCTCCGAGATACAGACACAGCAGTGGCAGCAATCCGACAATTAGTTAAGGGCATTTGAAAACTGTACCATAGGTGTCAATTGATGAAGAACCCATCATAATTTCCTCGTAGGTTGGGTAGAGCGGAACTGAGAGAGACAATACCAACACCCCAAGCACATTTCAGCACTCGACACGGTTTTATGATCAAGAGGGTAGCGAAACCCAACGGAAACATACCGCTACGTTTTCGGGATTTCAGAGAAAGAGCGTTGGGTTTCACTGGATTCCTGGACATATATGCCGATATATTATACCAGTTCTGATTGAAATTGTAGCATAAACTGTTAGTCTGTGCCTCCTTGTAGCATAAACTGTTAGTTTGTGCCCTCAGGTGCGGTTAATGCGATATAATCTTTTAGAAATGGTATTAGGCTTGATATATTTTCGGAGACCGACCTTTGATTTTTGGCACCGTTCAATCCCGCTGACTCTCACTGCGAGGCAACACGCCCATTCAGCGTTGATTTCCTACGAAAATCCTAAATTGACACCTATGATGCTGTTGGAAACCGCACCGACCCGATATGCTAAATCGAACGTCTATGGCGCAGTATCTTCTGCATCATCGAAGCATCTTCGGATGCAGGTTCATAGTATCCAGAGCCGAAGAGATAGCCATCGTGACGGATTGCCCATGTGCGTTTCAACGCTATCTCGCCACTTTCAGGGTATGAACACACAAAATTTGGTACTTCCACCCTCGCTGGCGAGGTTTCTAACCTCGCCATATTGCTGAATGTAAACTTAATTGTGGGTTTACTATAATTGTATACATTCACCACCCGATTGTCAAATATACTATTTTTTTCTTGTAATTTTTTCGCGAATTGTGTATATTCTGTAGAGGATCGACAAACGCTATAGGAAAGGAGAGGAAACCGTGAGGTATACTGTGCGAATTTTTCTATTTTTGCTCATCCTCGGAGTTATCTTTGTTGGATGTTACTTGAAGTTGGATTCCAAGGCGAGAACAGAGCAATACACTGTGCATCGGACTGTTGAGGCACTCACGGACGTGAACCGAGCCACGCCAGAAATAGACAAGTGGATTGTGATAGGTGAAAACGCCCTGCCCCAGGTTCCCGGAAGAATCTACGTCCAAAAAACAGAATCAAGGGCTAATATCTGGCATACAACACATGCTGTGGCGAATTCGGAGACTGGAGGGATTCTCTCGCCTGAGGGATCGGAACTTTCCGAAAGACAAAGATTAAACCTTTTGAATACTGGGGTGGTCCCAAAGGGCTGGGAAGTTGTATATGTAGATGAAGATGGAAACCCTATCCGCAAGGAAAATTAAAAATATGTCCAACCCGTTAGCGATTTCAGGCGGCACGCCTGTCCGAAATACAGAAAGCCAACCGTGGTCCTCATGGCCACTGACCACGACTGAAGAGTGGGAGTCAAAAGTTGAGCCGCTGCTCCGTGAAGTGTACCTGAGTGCAAATGAAGGCTCCGGTGGCACGATGATTCAGCGTTTGGGCGAACAATATGCCCAGTATTCTGGGACAAATTACGCCCTCTTTATGCCACACGGGACTGATTCAATCAGTGCCGCTTTAGCAGCCGCGTTGGATCTCGATGGGTTCAGCGACGGGGGTGAAGTTATTGTACCAAACTACACTTTCGTAGCAACCGCAAGCGCAGTGTTGGAACGCCGGTGTACCGTCGTGTTTGTAGACATTTCACCGGAGACCTTTACGATCGACCCAGAAGCCGTGGAAGCCGCTATTGGTCCAGAAACGCGAGCGATTCTGCCCGTTCACCTCGGTGGTCATCCAGCAGATATGGGGGCTTTACAAGAAATCGCCCAACGCCATAACCTCGCTATTATTGAGGACGCCGCACAGGCACACGGCGCAGAGTATCAGACGAAAAAGGTTGGATCCCTCAGCAGTGTCGGCGCGTTTAGTTTCCAAGCGTCAAAAAACCTGACTTCCGGTGAAGGAGGTATGGTTACCACAAACGACAAAGATATTCACGATCGAGTCTGCGCCTTCATGAACGTCGGACGCGCTCCCGGTGGGGCGAGATGGGAATATCCGAGACTCGGATGGAACTACCGGCCCTCAGAGTACCTCGCTGCAATACTGCTGGTCCGTTTGGAATCGTTAGAAGCACAAACCGATCTCCGCAATCGAAACGCAACCTATCTCTCCAACGCTTTAAAAGTGATTGAGGGTATCACGCCACCGAAACTCGCACCGTGGGTTACCAAACACGGGTATCACCTCTACTGCTTGAAGTATGACCCCGAAGGATTTGGCGGTAAATCGCGACAAGAATTTGTGGACGCGCTCTCTGCTGAAGGCATTCCGTGTTCTATCGGTTACCGTTCTCCGCTCTCGCAAGAACCCGGAATGGCACACGTTGCGAAGAAATACCCACATCTTATTCGATCATTGCCATCCCCAAACGCCGCATCCGTCTGCGAGCGGAGTGTATGGCTTTTCCAGAATCTCTTCCTCAGTTCAGAAACGGATATGGATCAGATTGTGGAAGCTATCGCCAAAATTCATCACGCATGGCGTTAATCTTTCCCAGTGCTAATGTCCAATAGATTGAGCAAACCTCGCCGGGAACTTTGATGCAATCACAAAGCAGCAAACCGCTCCTTGTTTACGATAACGCTTGCGACTTTTGCCAATATTGGATTGCGCAATGGCAGCACGTCACAGGCGACCGCGTTGACTACGCACCCTATCAAGAAGTGGCGGCGCAATTCCGAGAGATACCCCTTTCAGAATTTGAGAATTCAGTCCAGTTAATCCTTCAAAACGGGACAGTTTTGAGCGGGGCAGAGGCTGTCTTGCGCGCCTTGAACAACAGTCCGTTCCTCTGGTGCTACTACCATTTACCGGGGTTCGCGAGCGTGTCTGAAAGCATCTATCGTTTCATTGCACAATACCGCTCATTTTTCTCCGCTGCGACGCGCTGGCTGTGGGGAACACATACAGAGAGAACAACATTTTGTTTTTCGAGATGGCTGTTCCTGCGCGGACTCGGTTGTATCTATCTCATCGCTTTTTTGTCCTTGTGGTGGCAGATTCACGGACTCGTTGGAAGCAACGGAATTCTACCAGCAGAACAGTATTTGGAAGCTGTCCGTCAGCAGATCGGGGCAGGAGGCTATTACCTCGTTCCGACACTGTTTTGGCTGAACGCATCGGATGCCTGCCTCAATTTCTTGTGTGCGGGTGGTGTGCTGCTGTCTCTCGCCTTAATCGCGGGCTTTGTCCCCTCATTCGCCTTAGTCGGTTTGTGGATGTTTTATCTCTCGCTCGTGACGGTCGGACAAGTTTTTCTGAGTTTCCAGTGGGATGTCCTGCTCTTAGAGGTAGGATTTTTGGCAATCTTCTTCGCACCGCTGCGACTCCGTGAGACATTCACACATGCGTCCCAACCCTCCACTGCGTTTCTGTGGCTTTTACGGTGGCTCCTGTTCCGACTGATGTTCGCCTCAGGGTTCATTAAACTTGCCAGTGACGAGGTATGGCGAAATCTTACTGCCCTTAACTTCCATTATGAAACACAACCACTGCCGACATCGTTAGGATGGTATGTGCATCAGTTGCCGGAATGGTTCCAGAAAGCTTCCGTCATCGGTATGTTCGCTGTTGAGCTGGTCGTTCCGTTCCTGATTTTCGCACCGCGACGTCTACGAACTGTCGGATGCCTCGGATTAGTCAGTTTGCAAGTGCTAATCATCTTAACAGGGAACTACTGCTTTTTCAACCTGCTGACAATTGCACTCTGTCTTCTGCTGATTGACGATGTGACGTGGAAAAAGTTGCTCCCGAAACGGTTTGTACCCACTATTCGCTTCGTCGAACGACCTCTTAACCAATATGGACGTATCGGCATAGCGGTAGCGGCAACGCTCCTCTTTTTGCTGAGCGGACTCCGATTCGGTGGACAACTCTTCAGAGAGATACGGTTCCCAGATGTCGCTTGGATCGCGCCGTTTCGGAGTGTGAACACTTACGGACTCTTCGCAGACATGACGGAATCGCGCCCAGAAATTATTGTTGAAGGGAGCAACGATCGGATAACATGGGAAACTTATCAATTTCGGTGGAAACCCGGAAGCTTGGATGTCGCGCCAAAATGGGTTGCACCGCATCAACCACGCCTCGATTGGCAGATGTGGTTTGCCGCGCTGCAAGGCAGTTATCAAAGGACATCGTGGTTCCTCAATTTCATGGGAGCATTGCTACAAGGCAAGCCTGAGATGCTGCGGTTGCTGGCAGAGAATCCGTTCCCAGACGCACCACCACGGTATGTCCGCGCAACCCTATACGAGTATCGCTTTACGGATCTCATAACAAAACGCTCGGAAGGCATGTGGTGGCACCGCGAATGGAAAAGTATTTATTGCCCCGCAATTTCACTGCGTTAGAATATGGCAGTTGGCGGTCAGCAACCGGCGGTTAGAAGAATAGCGATCAGCAATCAGTAAAGAGGGTTTCGTCTTACAAAGAGTGTCTCTTAAGATAATCTCAAAACCCGTAGTCCGTAAGCGTAGCGGAGGACGGATATGAGAAACGCACGTCATAGTTGAAACGCACGGCGTTTCTCCGCAAGGTAAAATTAAAATATGAGAAACACACGTCATAGTTGAAACGCACGGCGTTCCTCTGTAAGGTAAAATTAAAAAAGGAATAATTAAAATGAGTCAATTTTTAACCGTCGCTCTGGAAGCGGCGAAAAACGCTGAAGACATCATCACCGCTTACTACACCGGCGATACCATGAAGGTAGAACTGAAAGAAGACGAAACGCCGGTCACCCTCGCCGATAGAGGCGCGGAAAAAGCCATCCGTGAGACCATCAAACAGGCGTTCCCCGACCACGGGTTCTTAGGCGAGGAATACGGCATCGAAGAAGGAGATTCCCCTTATGTTTGGATCATTGATCCGATTGATGCCACAAAGAATTACATCCGAAAAATTCCGATCTTCGGCACACAGATTGCCTTGATGAAAGACGATGAACTTATCCTTGGCGTTTCCAACGCACCACTTTTGAACGAACTCCTCTATGCCGAAGCAGGGAATGGTGCTTTCTGGAACGGCGAACCGATAACCGTTTCCTGTGTAACGCAACCCGAATACGCAATGGTATGCCACGGTGGACTGAAATGGTTCGTAGAAAAAGGCACTTTCCCCGGTATCTACAATCTCATCAATGACGTGGCACGCACCAGAGGATTCGGCGATTTTTACATGTATCATCTCGTGGCTTCTGGAAGAGCGGACGCTGCTGTTGAAGCAGCGATTAGTATTTGGGACATAGCGGCTATCACTGTTATCATGCGGGAAGCAGGCGGGAAAGTGACGGACATACAAGGACAACCTATTACGACAGAGACTAATTCACTGGTAGCAACAAATGGAGTCTTGCATGATGCAGTGTTGAACTACTTCAATAATCCTTGACAGAGCCATTCAGTTTCCGTTTTTGATCCCCCAGCCCGGTAGGTGCGGTTTCCTAACCGCACCGGATCGCCGAAAGAAAGCGTAAAATTCGATAATTTCTTAAAACTGGATGCCTGTAGTTCTTGACTGATTTTCTTGAATTGTTTCGTGGATATATGCTATACTATATCCATAACAGATAAAGAAAGAGAGCGAACAATACAAAATGCACCTTGACTTTCAAAACGTGCTGGATCTGTCTTATGTGGTCGATGAAAAGAGTCCATGCGAACTGCCGATTGATCCTGCCAAAATTTATGACCAAGCAACATTGGAAGAAGATGGCTATTTTGAAAGCCGTATTGACACGTCCGGACACTACTCTACGCACATGGATGCCCCCTGTCTAATGTACCCCGGTGGAGCAACTATTGCCGAAATCCCAAAAGAGAAACTGACTGGACATGCCGTGTTGATGGACTTTTCCGCCATCAAGAAACCAAATGACGCTGTGACCGGAGTGGATGTTAAGGCATGGATAGCCGAAAATGGCGAAATTCCAGCAGGCAGCATCGTCTTTATGCGGACAGGAATGGACAGGTTCGTCTATCAGGACAACTTCAACCGAGAGTGGATCGGCTTTAGTGAAGACGCTGCCGAATTCCTCGTCGAAAAAGGCATAAAGGTCATCGGGACAGATGCGTGCAGTATTGATTCAGTGGCAGGACATCCACCCTTGCACGACGGTTTACCACCAGCGCATCTCGTTTTTCTCGGTGCAGGTATCCCGCATGTTGAGGATTTGTGCAATTTGAGCCAATTGCCGACGCATTTTTATGTGGTCATTGCCCCGCTAAAGTTGGCACGTAGTTCTGGTGCACCGACGCGAGTCTTTGCCTTCGTATAGGAACCCTATAGATAGAGGCCTTCTCCTTCCGAAGAAAAATGATACCCAACACTCCTGAACCGATCTTGGACCTGTTACATGAAATTGGTGAGGTAGGTGGAAAGGGCACTTACCTTGTCGGTGGATTCGTCCGGGACCTTCTCCTTAAACGACCGAGTCCCGATATTGACATCGTTGTGGAAGGAGATGCAACCCGAGTTGCAAACGCGATGTGTGAACGTTGGAACGGGACACTGGAGACACATCCGCAATTTGGCACTGCAACCGTCACGCCTGCCGATGCTAACCTTCCTAAAGTGGATTTCGTTACCGCCCGTCGTGAAACTTATCAAGGTGCCGGGACGTTACCTACAGTAGCACATGGGACAATCACCGACGATCTGCGAAGACGGGACTTTTCGATTAACGCCTTGGCAATGCGCTTAGATACAAGTGCTTTTGGTGAGATCGTTGATGAAATCGGCGGTTTGAAAGATCTCAAGACCGGGACGATACGGGTCCTGCATAAGCACAGTTTCACAGATGATCC
Source organism: Candidatus Poribacteria bacterium (assembly GCA_965232545.1). GTDB lineage: Bacteria > Poribacteria > WGA-4E > WGA-4E > WGA-3G > WGA-3G. The sequence goes on along the minus strand of OZ246979.1, from coordinate 1,568,274 downwards.
AACGCGCATTTTTCGGGGGTGTCGGTATGCCGGACGATACGGGTTTCGTATCCCTGAAACCGACACTGTCCTGATGCAGGAAGCACTCCCAGTATTAGCGCAACTCAGCGGTGAACGGATACGGAATGAGATTGATAGAATACTTATTGAAAAAAACGCACCCGAGATGATAGCGCACCTTACACGACTCGATGTATGGAAAATTATCTCTCAAGGGTGGAATGTATCGACGGTGTTTGAACGCGATTTTAAAAAGGCAGAACAAGCAACAACTTGGGTCTCAACGCATCTTAAGGATGAAAAATTTCAGCCTGAACGGGTGCGCTGGATGGCGTTTTTGGGGACTGACACGCCGATATATAAAATTGAGGCACTCAGCTTCAGATTGGTCCTTGAACATCAACTTCAACGTCTGATAAGCCGTGCTCAAGCATCGCAACAGCAGGTTTCACTCGAACAGGTGACACAGGAGACCCTTGGGAAACTCGGAATTTCAGTGTCGGAGGATGCCTCCATTGACCAACAAAGCGGGAAATGGCGGATTGTTGACCCAAAGAACATGGCAACTTACGTCTGTGGAGATGGCACCCTTTATCGGGTAGAAACACCACTCACTGCTTACAAACAGTTGGAACAAACACTCGCAACGGTGCAGGAGACCGCGAAACCCAGCGAGATTTATCAATTGCTAAAGCCTTATCCGATTGAAGCATTAGCACTCGGTTATGTAGACACAACCTTACCGAACTGGAAACGAAAAAAAATAGAAGATTACCTCTGTGTTCTGCGGCAGATAGAGCCTTTTATTACAGGAAAAGACTTGATAGCGTTTGGAGAAAAACCGAGCAAGACTTTTGAAACCCGACTTTGGAAATTGTTCGTCGCACAATTGGACGGAGAGATTACCGACAAAGAGGAGGCATATTCCCGATTGCGGACCTTTGTATAGCAAGCTTGGCTCCATACGCGAATCGCTATGGGACCCCGGTGTTGGCAAACGGTACTAAATAAACGATGCCTAATTTTGACCCTTATGAAGCAATCCTTGTGGTTACACAGTTCATCATTCTGTTAACCTTTCATGAATGGGGACACGCCAAATCAGCGAACATGTTAGGGGACCCAACAGCGCGTGATATGGGACGGATGTCATTGAACCCGGGTGTACATATCGACATTATCGGTACACTGATACTCCCGTTGCTCGGCACGCTTTTCGGAGGTGGGTTCTTCGGTTGGGCAAAACCGGTGCCGGTCAATCCGTTCAACCTGAAAAATCCGAGAAAGGACCTGATGCTTATCGCTGCTGCGGGTCCGTTCATGAATATTGTTCTCACTTTCGTGATTTTGGGAGTCATTAAGCTATTACTCGTATTTACCGCTTTCGATCCGGCTGGATCTCCACTGCATGCTGAGATTAACAGACAATTAATTCGCACAGCATTGATAAGTGTATTTCTCGCTGCGTTTAATATGCTCCCACTTTTTCCATTGGACGGTTTCAGTGTTGTGAGAGGACTGCTCCCCGCACATGCCGCGCATCAATTCGAGAAACTGAGTCCCTATGGGATGCCGATTCTAATGTGCCTGATTTTCCTACCCGGTATCTTCGGGATACCGAACTATGTGTTCGGATTCTTGAGCAATATTAGTTTTGAAACCCTAAATCTGATTGCGACAATCGTAGGTATACGATAAGGAAAATTAAAAATTGCTAACTGAAACAACTCCTACCTCTACATCCCCAATATACGCCGTGAAGTTAGAGGGGTTCGAGGGACCGCTCGATTTGCTCCTCCATCTGATTCAGAAAGAGGAGATGGATATTTACGACATCCAGATTGCGCAAATCACTGACCGGTACCTGGAATATGTGAATCTAATGGAGCAGTTAGATTTAGATGTAGCCTCCGAATTTTTGGTCATGGCGGCAACGCTTCTGCACATCAAATCGCAAAGTATCCTCCCACAACTCGCACCAGACGCTGAATACACGATCGGCGACCAAGAGCAGCTCGTTAAACAACTCTTGGAGTACAAACAGTTCAAAGAGGCTGCCCAAATTTTGGATGTTTATGCCGAACACCAGACATTAATCTATAGCAGAAGTCCCAAACTACACGAGGATTTAGACGACGCGCGCGCGTTTGAAATCAGGGCGACGTTGTTCGATCTCCTGACCGCTTTTAAGGGAGTGAACGATCGCGCTGCCGAGATAGAGGTCGAAGAGACTTATGAAACGTTTGAAGAGGAAACAATAACCGTTGAAGACAAAATCGCTTTTATTAACCTACAATTGGAGAGTTCAGACCAATTGCTATTCGACGATCTCTTCCCGTTATCTTCAACCAAGACAGATCGAATTGTAACATTCCTCGCTATTTTAGAACTCATTCGGATAGGAACAATCGTTACTGTTCAAACCGACCACTTTGAGAGTATCTACATTGTTAAACAGGAGCATGAGGAATCTGAACGAGATATTCCGCCACCCCCGACCGTTGAAAATACTCGTTCGGAAGAACGAAACAATTAGGAACTTTGTTTATGGACTCTGAATATGTTACCGCTGTCAATCCGATAGAGGAACCAGACGCGAGCTTGGAGCAAAAACCTAAATTAATTTTGGAAGCCATTCTGTTCGCCGCGAGTGAACCAATTTCGGTGGAACAGTTTCAGCAAGTCCTGCCGGAGTTAGACAAACGCGCTATCCGGGTGGAACTTGATGAGCTGCGCCAAGATTATCAAGAAATGAGACGCAGTTTTCGTCTCGTTGAAATAGCAAATGGTTATCAAATTTGCACGGATCCACAATATTCAGAGTGGATTCAGAAATTTTATACCCGGCAAGTTCGAGTCAAACTGACCCCCTCAGCATTAGAGGCTCTTGCAATCGTAGCGTACAAGCAACCCATTACGCGCGCTGATGTTGCCGCACTTCGTGGCGTGAACAGTGACAGTGTACTCAACTCACTAATAGAGAAAGGACTGATCGGCATCGCGGGCAGAAAAGATGGGCGCTCGCTGCTTTTCTCAACCACAGACGAGTTCCTCCAGCAATTCGGCTTGAAAGATGCCTCTGAGTTGCCTTCTCTTGAAGAAATCGACGAACTCCTTAACACATCAAACGGAAACGAACCGACACAAAGTAACCTTCCAGATGCTGAGGAGGAGAACGCAGAACAATGAACTATGATGCATGGTTCCAGTGCAGCGAAGGATGCGATGAAACCTATCCGCTTACGCAAGTCATCTATCGGTGCAAAAACTGTAATGGACTGTTAGAGGTCCAGCACGATATCGACGTACTAAAACAGCGCACCGCGGCTGACTGGAAAACGCTCTTTGAGCATCGCTACATGAGCACGCAATATCCGTATGGTAGCGGGGTCTGGGGGAAAAAGGAACTCGTTTGCCCGAACATTGGTGATGATAACATCATTTCTATGTATGAGGGCGGCACCAATCTGTTCTGGGCAGAACGTTTTGGTAATCAACTCGGCTTGGGCGACCTGTGGATCAAGCAGTGCGGCAACAGCCACACAGGCTCTTTTAAAGACCTTGGGATGACTGTTCTCGTCTCAATGGTCAATCAGATTATGGCTGAGGGCGGAGATCTTCGTGCTGTTATGTGTGCCTCAACTGGCGATACCTCCGCCGCTTTGGCTGCGTATGCCTCCGCTGCCGGTATCCCGGCAATCATTCTCTTACCCAAAGAAAAAGTTACACGCGCACAGCTCATCCAACCGATCGCTAATGGTGCATTGACCCTTTCACTTGAAACAGACTTCGATGGGTGCATGGAAATCGTCCAAAAACTCTCGGCACGGAAAGATTTCTATCTCGCCAATTCCATTAATTCCCTCCGAATCGAAGGACAGAAAACGATTAGTATCGAGATCGTGCAGCAATTCAACTGGGAAGTGCCGGATTGGATCATTATACCCGGCGGGAACCTCGGCAATGTTTCTGCACTTGGACTCGGCTTTCTAATGATGCAGGAACTCGGTATGATTGACAAACTTCCGCGCATCGCTTGTGCCCAAGCTGAACGCGCAAATCCACTCTATCGAAGTTATCAAACAGAGTTCACAGAGTTTCGTGCCATCACAGCACAACCCACACAAGCCACAGCAATTCAGATCGGCAATCCCGTCTCAATCCATCGCGCAATCCGTGTCCTTAAACGGTTTGACGGCATCGTTGATCAAGCTACAGAAGCAGAATTGGCGGATGCTGCTGCCAGAGCAGATAGAACAGGGTTGTTTAATTGTCCGCACACCGGTGTAGCACTCGCGGTACTGATAAAAATGGTCGAACGTAAACAGATCCGTCCAGATGACAGGGTTATCGTTATCTCTACAGCGAGTGGACTCAAATTCCCAGATTTTAAGGTAGCATATCACAACGTCACACCTGGCGAACCCCCGCCTCGGTACCTAAATGCACCACTCGAATTGGAAGCAGACTATGAAACCGTCCTGAAACAGATTTCCACGCACCTTGACGCATAACACACCAGTCTTTATCACGAATACCAAAACTTCAGTCGATAACTGTAGAAATAATCTCCTCAAGAACGACGTTTCTATTCATCACACATCTGATGCGTCTCATAAGGAACGCTTACATGGACGCAGTAACAGAAGCGAATAACGATAAGAATTTGCAACAAATATGCCAAATATGGTATAATTTAAATGTCAATTCATAAGTTTCGTCTAAAGTAAAAGTAATAGGACTTACGCACTTCCTTGGTAGGTGCCGTTTCCCAACCGCACCGAATGCGTCCAAATAGATGAAATTTACTGATTTTGCGTAAGTCCTGAGTAACAGGAGGAAATGAATGTCAGAGCAGTATCAGCCTAAGCCTGAGCATAAGTTCACCTTTGGATTGTGGACAGTCGGTAATCCCGGACGCGATCCATTTGGTGATGTTGTCAGGCCCCCCTTGAAACCTACATACACTGTCCAAAAATTAAGCGAACTCGGCGCATACGGCGTTAACTTACACGATAATGACTTGGTCCCTTTTGATGCTTCAGCCGTTGAACGCGATAAAATTGTTAGCGAATTCAAGCAGGCACTCTCAGATCACGGTATGAAGGTGCCAATGGCAACAACAAATCTTTTCTACCATCCAGTCTTTAAAGATGGCGCGTTTACCGCTAACGATCCGAAAGTGCGAGCATTTGCAATCCAGAAAACTTTAAATGCTATTGATCTCGGTGTTGAACTTGGAGCAACCATTTATGTATTTTGGGGCGGCCGTGAAGGGTCAGAAGTCGATGCCTCTAAAAACGGACCCGATACCGTCAAGTGGAACCGCGAGGCGATGAACTACTTCACGCACTATGTTAAAGACCAAGGGTACGATCTCCGTTTCGCACTCGAAGCAAAGCCGAATGAACCCCGCGGCGACATCTACCTACCCACAACCGGACACATGCTCCACTTTATTGAGACGCTCGACCACCCAGAAATGGTCGGTGTTAACCCCGAATTTGCTCATGAAACGATGGCAGGTTTGAATTTCATCCACGGTGTCGCACAGGCACACGAAGCAGGGAAACTTTTTCACATTGACCTCAACGACCAGAAGATGAGTCGTTTCGACCAAGACTTGCGCTTCGGTTCCGAAAATATCAAAAGCGCATTCTTCCTCGTCAAATTCCTTGAAGATATGAAATGGGACGGATCTCGGCACTTTGATGCACACGCCTACAGGACTGAAGACGAACAAGGGGTCTGGGACTTTGCCGCAGGATGTATGCGGAGTTATCTGATTCTCAAAGAGAAAGCAGACCGTTTCAATGAAGACGCAGAAATTCAGGGGATCCTCGCTGAAATACAAGCACGCGATCCTCAACTCGAATCGCTTATGGCACATTACAGTGCCGAAAGTGCCGGAAAATTGAGAAAGATAGATTTTGAACCCGACACCATCGCACAAAAGGGACTCGGATACGAGAAACTCGATCAGCTTACATTTGAGGTTTTGATGGGAGTCAGGTAAGCCAAACTTTCACCTGCGGGTCTGCGGGGAGGCACGTGGAACTCCCGACTCACCTCGAAAATGGCTTTCGGCTATCGGCAATTGGCAAAGACGCAAGCGTTACAGAATGCCCTCTTTTCTTGCTGACGGAAACTTCTTTACCGACTGCTGAGAGGATTTTCGCAGAAAATCCGACCTGACGGCTGACTGCGGTAAAAGGTAAAATTAAAACATGAATACGCTTATTATTGCGGTTTTGAGCTTCATCGGTTTCATCGTTGCCTATCATACCTATGGTAAATGGTTAGCGAGAAAGATTTTCGGACTAGACGCTCAAGCCACAGTGCCAAGTCAAGAATTGCGGGATGATGTCGATTACGTTCCAACGAAAAAAGAGATCATTTTTGGACACCATTTCACCAGCATCGCGGGTACAGGTCCCATCGTTGGACCCGCCATCGCTGTTTTTTGGGGTTGGCTACCGGCATTGCTTTGGGTCGTCCTCGGATCGGTTTTCATCGGCGCTGTTCATGACTTCGGTGCGCTTGTTGTATCCCTCCGCAATCGTGGGCAAAGTGTCGGCGAAGTTGCGGGTAGAATGATCGGCTCCCGCGCTAAATTTCTTTTCCTTTTCGTCCTCTTTATCGGATTGACGATTGTCCTTGCCATCTTCGGCTTGGTCATCGCTCTGATTTTCTCCTACTATCCTGAATCCGTCCTATCTGTTTGGGTAGAAATCCCACTCGCTATCGCTATCGGTATCTGGATCTATCGTAAAGGTGGCAATATTCTCATCCCTTCCATTGTCGCGCTCGGTATCATGTACATTGGGATGGCACTCGGTGCCTACGTTCTACCGATTGATCTCTCGCAGTGGTTCGGCATCCCCTTACTCGGACAAACTTACCTGAATGTCGTGGTGATTTGGACACTTGTGCTTTTCGTCTACTGCTTTATCGCTTCAGTGCTGCCTGTCTGGACACTTCTACAACCCCGTGATTTTATTAACAGCCATGAATTGGTATTGGCACTCCTCCTATTAGTCCTTGGACTTGCCGTCGCAGGTTTAACAGGCAGGGCAGATCTCACTGCCTCCGCGCCTGCGATTGCCTCAGACATCCCACCCGATGCACCACCGATTTGGCCCTTCCTATTCATTACGATTGCGTGCGGTGCGGTCAGCGGTTTCCACTGTATGGTTAGCTCTGGAACTTCCAGTAAGCAGGTTGCCTCCGAAGGCGACGCGCAATATGTAGGGTACGGCGCAATGCTACTTGAGGGAGGACTTGCTGTTATCGTTATTCTTGCCTGCTGTGCTGGCATCGGTATGGGGATTTTCAACCGGACAGGTACCGGTGCAAACTACACATTCCAACCGATTGTCAAAGCAGATAGTGCAACCCCTGTTACGAATCAAGATGCATGGAAAGCGCGTTATGCTATCAAGACGGAAACAAATCCTGATGGGACGACCACAGTCGTCAGCGGTTGGGCAAGCCACGGACTCAAAGCGAAGGTAAGTGCGTTTGTTGACGGCGGTGGGAATTTCCTCGCCTCTCTCGGTATTCCGCTCAAAATGGGCATTGCGATTATGGCGGTACTCGTCGCGAGTTTCGCCGCAACAACCTTGGACACAGCAACGCGACTCCAACGGTATGTTATCCACGAACTGGCGCAAACCGTTAAGTTCAAACCGTTGATGAACCGTTACATTGCGACTGCATTTGCGTTAGTGCTCGCCGCGGCAGTTGCGCTGTTCCAAGGACCGAGTGGTCCCGGCAGTGGTGGTTTGACGCTTTGGCCCCTCTTCGGTGCGACGAATCAACTCTTAGCAGGATTAGCCTTCATGGTCATCGTTTTCTATCTCCTACGCCGCAACAAACCGATCTGGTTCGCACTTCTCCCGATGATTGTCATGCTTATTATGCCTGCGTGGGCGATGCTACACCAGATGTTCAATCCTGAAACGGGTTGGCTTTTCACTGGCAAGTATTTACTCCTCGGATTCGGCATCGCCGTCGAAGCCTTACAGATCTGGATGATCGTTGAGGGGATACTTGCATGGCGACACGCCCGCGGAAACTACCCCGAACTCCCACCGTTGGAAAGTTTTGCCACCGATTGAAAAGCATAATATAGATGTCCACTCTGTCCATATCAAAAATCAATCCCGCGCAATTTATTCCAGCACCCCTTCCCATGTGTCCCAGGGGCACTCAAACGGTACAGGGAAGCCGAACTCAGAAAATCTATGTCTGAATATCTAACACTTGCGGATAGCAGTCGTGATCAACAAAAATAAACCGATTGGTAGAGGAATTACCGAATCACGCAGTTATGGTGGTGCGCGAGTCTACTGGAGAATCAGAGGCGATCAGCCAGAAATTTTAGGGATTTCTGGTAAAGACAACCAGCAGAAGGTAATTAATGAGATTTTACAACATTCTTAATTGGTTAAAGATAACGGAAACCGATCGCTAATGATCGGACACATAGGCTAACAGCATAAGTTACAAAGACACAGGCTAACAGCCTATGCTACGGGAAGATGGCGTCTGATCAGTAACCTTTGTCTATCTTAAAATTGTCCAAAGTTTAGTAAGATGTGGTATTGGTAATTTACCATTACCAAGATGAAAGCAACACCTTAGTTGCAAGGAACTGTGAGAGAACTTTGTAGATCAAAGCAAATTTTCTAACTCGGTGGGAAATCCGTAATTTCTCGCAACTCAGATACGCCTACCAAGATCGGCATACCCCGTAGCACACCGCGATTTGGTGTACATACAAAATAGATGTCTGAATCAAGTATCGCAATCACAAGTTCGCCGTTACGTGGATCTGGTTTCCCAACCTCCACATAATAGTCTTTGCCATGCTTATGATAAGTGATACTAAAGATACGCCGATTTGAAATATCCCATCCTAAGTTTTCTTCCGCAAATTTCTTGACAGATTCCCAGACTTCCTCCGCCTGAACATCATCCTTAGCTTTAGGAATAAAAAATTTCACTTCTGCAGTCTTCTTGATTACTGCCATCCTGATTCCTCTGGAGAAATAAATTGATGTATATCTATCAGGCAACTTCTTACCTGAATTTGAATTGATTTAACTTGTTAGAAGAGAAAGGAAAATTTGATGATTCTGAAGCAGTGAACTTGTTAATGAGTTAAGCAGCTACATCTTCGGTTAGCAAACGATTTAACAATTCTTCCGAATCAAACAGAGGATCATTTAACCGAACGGGATCGATTTTCATTTCCTTACAATCTATCCCCAAACATGTCCTATGCTGGAAGCTTCTCAACCGCCTCAAAGAAATCGGCGTTCGATGCACTGAATCCGTACTGCTGTTCCACCTCCCGAATGGCGATCTCAGTCGTGAACAGATTATCGTAGGTATCAGGAAACTCCACACCCGTGGTGGCATCGCGGAGCAGCACGATGTTATAGCCATATCGTGCCATAGAACGGATACCGTAATCCCTACCCAATACGCACCAATTTGTTGCGAAACCAGCAAAGAGCAGATGTAAGATACCTCGCTCCTCCATGAGTTCATGCAACTGCTGTCCAGTCGCGATAACAAACTCTTCCGGTTTCACATCAATCGCTGGGGAGACAGCAAGCTGCGAGGCGAGTTTGTTCCAGTGGATATCGATGCTGGGGGGTTGACTCCGGGGGCCCCGATAAGCGGCGTAGTCCCCCTCACGACTTCGGAAATCGGAGGGGGGCCACGCTGAAGGCGTAGACGGTTCAGGCGGTTTGTGCCGCTTGAGTTGCGGATACTGTTCTGCTACTGATGGAGAAGGGGCATGAACAATTGTTAAACCCGCATCTCGCGCAGCATCTATCACAGGCACGACACACTCCTTGGTCACCCGTGCCGCGCGTTCTATCCAGCTTTCAATGAAATGCACATTCCACAAATCGACGAGGATCAAAGCCGTCTCTTCGACAGGCAACGGCATGTCAAACTCACGCCGAATGAAAGCCGTTTCACGGCACGGCACATCTGCTGGAGTGCTATCCTGAAAATAGCGAACGCGTAGATTTAACGTCTTCATTTTGGCTCCTGAAAAAGTGATTCTTCAAGTTCAGCATTCAAGGTAATACTTGTTACTGAAACATCGGCGGAGAATTCACCATCTACATTCTGAAGAACATGATGCGCTATTTTAATACCATCAACATCGCGATAATCACTCAAGAACGTTTCATGGTTTGCTACTACGCCTTGAGCAGCTTCACGATATGTGAGCTTTACAATATAGTGTGTTTCTTCGCTAATGAAAAGTCGCAATACCTCCCCAGAAGGTTCGGAAACAAGCAGGATGTACGTGGGCTTGTCCTCGATGTCCTCATTCCCAGCATACTGGACCTGGGTATCGTTTTCCAAAAGGTGCGTTAGAAGCCATACAGGTTCACGAGCAATTGAATTTTTAAAGGCATCAGCAGCTTCAGGTGGAAAAGGTTGAACACCCATCGGCGTTACAGCAAACGCAGTGGAACCATCGTAGATTTGAGTTATCTCCATTTGCGGCAACTTCAGATCTTGTCTTAATTTGTCAGGATAGAGATAGTATGACTTTGATTCTACCTGCATCTGTCCCATCGGTGAATTAGCTGTAACACGTCCTTCCACAACAATGTTCTTGACGGCTTGCAATTTCTCAAGCCCACCGTGTGCATCAACTGCCGCCGCGATGATTTCCTTGGCTCTCGCCATATCTCCTTCACTCGCTTCAGGCATCGGTTCCGCAGGTGGCGGGGCAGGTTGCGCTATCTCGATCTCGTTAACCTCACCGAACTCATCAAGCGATCGGTCGAAATTGGCTTTATTGCCGACAGTGACAATTGTGAGGGCATCCGGATGGAGATACTTTTGTGCGACCGACTGCACATCCGCCGCCGTGACTTTGGCGATATTATCCGTATAGGTTTCAAGGAAGTCGGGGGCAAAACCCCGATACGCGAGCATCATCTGTTGGAAGGCGATCTGTGAACTGCTCTCAAACCCAAAGACAAACGAATTGATGAGCGAATCTTTGGTCCGTTGTAGCTCAGCATCTGGTACAGGCGTATCCCGAAGACCTTTGACGACATCAATAATGAGCGAGATCGCCTCTGCCGTCTTTTCGGTCCGGGTCTGTGAATAAGCAAACCATTCTCCCGGATTCGTATAGTAACTTGTTTGCATGATGCTACCTACCATATAGGCAAGACCCGCCTTCTCACGTACTTCCGTCATGAGGCGAGAGGTGAAACCGCCTTCACCGAGAATATCGTTCATGACACGGAGCGCGAAGAAATCGGGGAAATCGGGAGTGCGTTTGATGCCGAAATGTCCGATTAACATCACCGACTGTGGGAGATCTTTGAAGATATAATTAACAGATGGCTTCGGGGTGGGATCCACGCTTGGAACATCAGGGAACGCAATATCTGCGGATTCCCAGCCTTCAAACACCTTTTCCAGTTGTGCGATCAAAGTCTCCGTCTCAAAATCGCCAGTAATCGCGAGCATCATGTTGTCAGGATGGTAATATTTCGCATGAAACGCTTTCAGATCATCAACAGTGATACTCTCTATGCCCTCAATTTCGGTGTACCATCCAAACGGATGATCGGTTCCGTAAAGAAGTGCTGAGAAGTTACGCCACGCCAGTTGGATCGGGTTATCGTTGCGGCGGCGGATACGCTCAACCGACTGCTGCTTCCGGAGTTCCAATTTATCTTCGCGAAACGCCGGGTTTCTGAGCACATCCGCAAAGATTTCCAATCCTTTTTCGATATCCTCTGCGAGGGTTGAAAGATTAATCGTCCCGTATTCTCGGGACATGCCGACTTCAACGGAAGCCGCCATAGACTCCAGTTCCTCGTTTAGGGCATCCGGTTCACGCGACACCGTGCCGCCGGTTCGCATAACGGATGCGAATATGGCAGATAAGCCTACCTTATCCGCCGGGTCGTAGATGTCACCGGTCTTAATCAACCCATTGATGTTAAATAGGGGCAACTCATGGTCCTCAATGAGGTAGAGCGTCACCCCGTTTGAGAGCATCCGCTTCTCTGGAACGGGCGGTTTAAACTCGATCGGTTCAAAGGTGAGTTCTTCGTGGGGTCTGGCAAACGTAGAGGGGATACCCCACACGATGAGACAGGCGACCAGTGCCGCGAAGGCAAGTCCAGTAAAAGTTCGTTTCTTCATTATTCGCTGCCCTCCGTCCCTTCACCGGCGGGTGCAGCTGTTTCTTTCTTAACGAGTGTGCCGACGGTGCGGTTGCTTTTTGTGAAATAGGTTTTTGCGACTCTCATGATGTCCTCTGGCGTAACCTTATAGATGTTTTCACGCCAACCCAGTATGTAACGCCAATCGCCAGCGATTCCCTCATAGAAGGTGAGTTGTCGTGCCATTCCAGCGTTCGAGCTGAGACCTCGGATGAAACTGGCATCTACCTGTTTGAGGATCCGTTTGAATTCTTTTTCCGCAACAGGTTCGGTTTTAAGCCTTTCGAGTTCGGCGTAAACTGCTTCCTCAACATCAGCGGTTGTGTGCGGAGACCGTGGCGTAGCATCTACAACAAAAAGATTGTTGTAGCGCGCTCCCGGATATCCGTTCAATGAATTAGCCGAAACGGCTATCCCCTCCTCAACGATGTTTTTGTAAAACCGAGAGGTACGCCCATCGGAAAGGACTGCACTGATAAAATCCAGCACATAATCGTCAAAATGTGGAAGCGTCGGTTTATGGTATCCAATCATGAGTTGGGGTTCGGCATCAAACTCGACATCAACCCGACGTTCACCTTCCTGTGGCAGTTCCTCAGTTGTGACTTCAGGCGGGAGCGGTTGGGACGGGATATCACCGAAATGTTTATCAATAAGGGCGATGGTATCATCTATGTCTATATTCCCCACAATGACCATGACAGAGTTATTTGGTGCGTAGTGGATACGGAAAAACTCCTCTGCCTTGCGCCGATTTAGCATGGCAATATCCGAGGGCCATCCGATAATCGGTATACCGTAAGGATGGGCAGTGAAGGCAGCAGCCATAAACTGTTCATAGAGTTTACCACCTGGACGGGTATCAACACGCATCCGACGTTCCTCTTTGACCGCCTCGCGTTCGACATAAAATTCGCGTAGAACGGCGTTCTTAATCCGATCAGATTCAAGTATTGCCCACAACTCTAATTTATTAGACGGCAACTCCACCGTGTAAATGGTATAGTCAACAGAGGTGCCAGCGTTGAATCCGGTACTCCCGTGTTGCGTATAGATTTCGGTATATTCGCCAGTAACGATCCATTCCTTGGCGAGTTCCTGTTGCGCTTTAAGTGCTTCTTCCAATTCGGCTATTTTGTCCGCATCACCTCTGGAACCTTTTGCACGCTCCATGTCAAGCGCATCACCTATCCGATCGATTTCGGCGAGCACAACCTGCTCTTTTTCATAGTCTTTTGTGCCGATTGATTTCGTGCCCTTGAACAACATGTGTTCGAGCATGTGCGCGATACCGCGTGTATCATCTGATTCATCAACGGAACCGGCTTTAAAGAGGATGTAAGGCGCGATAGTAGGAGAGGTGTCGCGTTTAATCATCAACAACTTCAGACCATTGGGAAAGGTGTGCTCCACCACGCGGTCTGAGAGGTCCTGTGCCGATGCTATGCCTTGCAGAGCAAGGAGAAATAGAATCAGCAGATAACGTATCTGTTTCATTCTTCATTTTGCGACACCTCTTCTTCACAGAGAACCCGATATTGGGCAATGCCGCTTCCTTTCTATATAATAAAACTTACGCACTTCCGCGGTAGGTGCAGTTTCCTAACCGCACCGATTGCGTCATGATAAACCTAATTCTTTGATTTTGCGTAAGTCCTGTATCAGTTATCAGTTGTCAGTCACCAACTATCAGTGAAGAAGACTCTCGGCACAATGGATGTTTGCTGAGAGTTCTCAAAGGTAAAATGAATTGTTACAAACTACCTCTTTAACTGATAACTGATGACTGATTGCTGACAGCCATTTATTCTTTATCAAGGTCACCGAGTAACCCGACAAGGGCAAATCTAATGTGAGACGAGAGTGCTGAGTTTTCTGCGCGAAGGTCTGCGCCTTCTTCGTCCGGGTACATAACATGTGCCGCGACAGAGCGCTTCACCCAACGTTCTGCCCTGTCATCGTAAGGAATGTATTTTTCTTTCGGTGCCGTGCATGCCGGACACTCATCTGGTGGATTATCTGCTTCCTTCCACAAATAGCCACAAGCTACACAAACAAACATTGCAAAGTCCTTTCTCTGTGCCTCAAGAAGATTAATATTTTCTTAACAAAACACCAAAATCATTAACCTTCAAAGGATCAAGATTATAGGTTTTAATATTTACGATCAACTACTGAATTTTAGCAGATTACACTTCAAAATACAAGTTTAAAATTCCGATATTTTATTCAAGACATTAGACACGCTATACACACTATTAAGCTGACTATTCCACCGATTGCTCTTTCAACTCAGCAATCTGGTCTCGTAAGGCGGCGGCTTCTTCATAATCGAGATCCAACGCCGCTTTGCGCATCTGTCGCGTTAAGTCCGTAATCATCGATTCAATATTCTGCGGTTCAATGGCTTCCGGGACGATAGTAGGCTTGTCAGTTTTTTCGGTCTTATACGCATTCGTTGATTCAGCGATGAGTTCCTGAATTGCCTTTTCAATTGTTGCAGGCGTAATATCGTTATCAATATTATATTGAAGTTGGATCTCGCGTCGGCGCCGTGTTTCCTTGATCGCTTCTCCCATTGCATCCGTGACATCATCTCCGTACAAGAGCACTTCCCCATCAACATTTCGGGCAGCACGTCCAGAGGTTTGGACGAGAGACCTAACAGAACGGAGGAAACCGGGGCGGTCCGCGTCAAGGATTGCGACGAGAGACACTTCAGGGAGATCCAGTCCTTCGCGAAGTAGATTGATACCAACAAGCACATCGAAAACACCTTCGCGAAGTTCACGTAGAATACGGGCACGGTCGAACACATCAATCTCAGAATGCATATAGTCAGCACGGATACCCGCCTCCGTCAAGTACTCCGTTAAGTCTTCCGCCATCCGTTTGGTAAGCGTCGTGACGAGAACGCGTTGTTTGCTTCTGACACGCTCTTGGATCTTACCGATGAGATGGTCTATTTGTCCTCTCACTGGATGTATCGTGATTTCGGGGTCGATAAGTCCAGTAGGACGGATAATCTGCTCGACAATCTGGGCACTGTTATCCATTTCATACGGACCAGGGGTCGCCGAGACAAAGATAACTTGATTGACCCGCGCTTCCACCTCGTCGAACCGGAGCGGACGATTATCCAAGGCAGACGGCAGACGGAAGCCATATTCGACAAGGGTCTGCTTTCGGGACCTGTCACCACGATACATACCCCGCAACTGCGGAATCGTTACATGGGATTCATCAATAAAGAGAAGAAAATCGTCGGGGAAGTAATGCATCAGGCAATACGGAGGATCACCGGGTTGCAATCCTGAAAGATGTCGCGAATAGTTTTCAATGCCAGAGCAGTAACCCACCTCCCGCAACATTTCTAAATCAAAGCGGGTTCGCTGCTCGAGGCGTTGCGCTTCCAGCAATTTATTCTCTTTCTCAAAAGTCAGAATGCGGTCTTGGAGTTCGAGTTCAATATTAATTAACGCCTGATCGAAGATTTCGCCATCCGTCATAAAATGCTTGGCAGGATAAATTTCAAGGAAATCTCGTTGTGCCAACACCTCTCCAGTTGTCGTATCAATTTCGTTAATGCGATCAATCTCGTCGCCAAAAAGCTCAATACGATAAGCGTTCTCACTATAAGCAGGAAAAACTTCAACGACATCACCGCGAGCGCGGAACACACCTTGCCAGAACTCGACATCGTTACGGACGTATTGTATATCGACTAAGGCTCGTAGAAGGGCATCGCGCCGAACCACATCTCCGACAGCTATCTGAACCCTTTGATTTTCAAATTCATCTGGTGAACCGAGACCGTACAGACAGGAAACACTCGCGACCACGATAACGTCACGACGCGATATTAAAGACGCTGTTGACGCAAGCCGCATCCGTGTAATTTCTTCGTTGATACGGACATCTTTTTCAATAAAAGTATCCGTGGATGGGATGTATGCTTCAGGTTGATAGTACTCGTAATCACTGACGAAATAGTGGACGGTGTTATTTGGGAAAAATGTCCGAAATTCGTTGTAAAGTTGTGCAGCGAGTGTCTTATTGGGTGAGATGACAAGCGTCGGCAATTGGACGTTCTGAATGACATTCGCCATCGTGTAGGTTTTTCCTGAACCCGTCACGCCGAGGAGCGTCTGTTGTTTGTCTCCACGTTGGAGTCCTTCCGTGAGTTGGTCTATAGCTTGCGGTTGATCGCCTTGTGGTGAAAAATCTGAGATGAGCTCAAATTGCGGGTTATCCGATTCAGGGATGTCATCTGCTATTTCATCAATCTTGGTCAGCAATTCCAAATTCTCTCTCATCTTGGTTTCTTGCTCCTTGTCCAGTTTTCGATCACCTTTCAATATGGGGTTGTCGGTGGTAGTCTATGGTAAAACTTACAAATAACTCTCACTGCGAGGCAATCTCAATAGGTGCGAAAACCTACAACCCCGCTGGCGAGGTTTCTAACCTCGCCTCTTTAAAGGGTCTCATTAATTCTAAAATCTACCATATATCAAAACTACAAGAAATTTGTATGGTTTGTGTTACGTTTTATGCTTAATATAGTATACCATACTCCACCAAAAATGTGTAGAAAATTGGCTGTCAGCCATGGCTATTTAGTTTTCCATCTTTACGAAGATTTTGAGCCTCCCGACCCGGTAGGTGCGGTTTCCTCACCAGGGTTCCCACCCGTTACTGGGAAGGGACACCGGATCCGCTCAAAGTCCATAATCTCTTAAAACTAAATGACCCTACTGCCAGCAGTCTGCAGTTGGGCGGATGTTTCGTCTGAAGCAGGATGGGGAAGGGCGAGGTTAGGAAACCTCGCGTATGAATCGGGCTTATAAAGCAACTAATGGAGCGTGCAAAGTCGGGCAGGTTCCTGTCCTTCGATGAAGGGTTCTCTGCTGACGTTCTCCTCTGGACATCTACCCGCCTTTCTGAGAAATCCACTCTTTTTATCGATCTCCCGAAAAACAATACCTTTCGGAACAGGGAACGGTTTTTCTGGACCGCGAGCGGCATCGACCATAAATTGTGCCCAGATCGGTAGTGCTGCCTTGGCACCTTCCTGATTGTAGTTACGGCGAGTTGACCGATTCTTATCAAATCCCACCCAAACACCGACAACAAGATCTGCCGTATAACCAACAAACCAAGCATCTACGTTCTCGTTGGTAGTCCCTGTTTTACCCGCCGCCGGTCGAGTCAGTCCCATCCGCTTCGCGCGCCTACCCGTTCCATTCTGAATCACATTCTCCATAAACGAGGTAATCTGATATGCGACCTTTCCATCTAAGACCTTTCCATCTAAGACACGAGTCCGCTCATCCTGACGGTTATCAGAGGTATAAATAATTTTCCCTGCCGTATCCAGTACGTACTGAATATGCACCGGTTTCGTCTGTACCCCACCGTTCGCGAAAATACCATACGCCGAGGTAAGTTCGAGGACTGTTACACCAGATGATCCTAAAGAGAGTGCCGGTACTGGATCCAATGGGCTTTTGATGCCCATTCTTTTGCTCAAATCCACAACGCGATTCAGTCCTTCCCATTTACCGTTCTCGGCTATCGGGGTCTCCAACATCGCTTTCGCTGTCGGCACGTTAATTGAACTCGTGAGCACATCACGCACGGTAACTTTGCCCTTAAACCATTTACTATAATTACGCGGATACCACATCGGCTGTCCCGGGAATGGAAGTATTCCCCATTCTTTATCAACAAGAATCGTTGAAGGCGTCACAACTGCCGGTTCTTCTAACAATGCCGCAAAAACAATCGGCTTAAATGCAGAACCGGGTTGGCGTCTTGCGGTACGCACAGCTCGATTATAGAAATTTATCTCACTGGCTGTAATGTTGTAATCCCTACCACCGACCATCGCTTTAATGTGTCCCGTCTTCGGTTCATAAGCAATCAATGCCGCCTGCAAGTAATCATTAATCGGATCGATGCGTGGACTCCGCTTATTCGTATCGTAATCGGGTAGATGCCGACCACCGTATGTTTTATCCATCACACGGAGGTGCTTTGCAACCTCTTTTTCCGCAACAGCTTGCATGGACATATCTATTGTGGTGTAAACCTTCAATCCACCACTATACAAATTATGCTTGAGTTCTGGCAGTTGACCGAGTGCTTCATGGACATAGTCAAGAAAATGTCCAGCCTCTTTCAGTGTTGTTCTTGTCCCTTTTCTGAGCAGATTTGGTGGAAGAAGTGGCGCATCTCGACTCGCACGCCATTCAGATACAGCAGGTATGTAACCCTGTTCAAACATCTGGTCGAGTACAATATTCCGTCGACCAAGTGCCCTTTCCGGGTTGGAAAACGGTGAAAAAGCGTGAGGACCTTTCGGAAGTGCAGCGAGCAAGGCACACTCATGATAGTCGAGTTCTGAAACCTCCTTCCCGAAATATCCAAGTGCCGCTTGTTGAACGCCGTGATACGTTTTCGCGCCATACCTCGACCTTCCTAAATCAATGTAGTTTAGATAGCGTTCAAAAATCTCGTCTTTAGAGAAAGCTTTCTCAATTTTCACAGCCAGAAGTATCTCTTTCGCTTTCCGAATCACGCTTCTGTCGGATCGCTGATCGAATAGATAGATATTTCGTGCCAATTGTTGGGTCAACGTGCTGGTTCCAGCCAAGCGGTTGCCGTGCAACAGGTTATTTTTGAATGCCCCAGCGAGACGTATCAGGTCGATTCCCCAATGTTCAGAAAATCGCCGGTCTTCAATAGCAGTGAATGCCCCTGTGAGTTTGTCGGGCATTTGCAGGAGCGGAATCAGACGACGCGTGGACCCTTCATCATCGGCAAACTCTCCGATTTTCTCCGGTTCAAGGTAGAAGTTATGGCGCACAGAATTATCCACGTTCCGGATACGGGCAATTTTTCCGTCCTTCACTGAAATCCGAACGTGTCCTACCTTCACATCAAGATTCGGATATTCAAAATCCCTCAGATGGATGTGAACGGTGCCGTTCTTTGCCACTGCATACTCGCCTGGAGCACTCAACCTTGGAATGAGTTCGGCGACCTTCTTATATTCCAAACGTTTCAACTTATCAATCAAAAACGCGATTTTATCAGTTTCCTGCACTTCGCAAACTGCAGAGTAAACCTCCAGATGTTGCCGCCATGTTTGGATATCGGCATCATATTCAAGGCGATATAGGTCGATGTCGCGGACATCTTCCCAACAGGCAACCAACATGCCTCCAGCAAAACCCACTGCAGCAAAAATCGCCAAGAACACGCATATACCTGCCATCCAAAATAGAGTTAACACTGCCTGAAAAATATGATATAAGAATCGAAACATTGTCTTTTCTCCCCCGTGTAACGCTCAACGAAGAGATTCAAGGGTTGCGGTTGGAATTCATGGGGTCCTATCTACATTCGTTTTCCGAACTCGCTTAATCGTACATCCGACGGCTCTTGTCTTCTTAGCTGACTTTGGAATATCTTTCCCAGTGATTACTAAATCCAAAGCGTCTCGGAGATAGTGTTTCGTAGGCTCTTTCGGACTGTTATCAATCGCGCCTGCGTAGCGCAGGACACGTTCAGCGTCGAGAAGAAAGACCTCAGGCGTTCTTCTCGCTCCAAAATAATCCGCAATTTTGTTCTCCGCGTCTTTTAGCACATGAAATTCAAAGCCGTGCTTCTCACTGTATGCCGAAATCTCTTCAATCTGCTCTTGTTTATTTGAATTTATTCCAATAAATTGCACATTCTTTTCATCATAGGTCGTTGCTAAAGCAACGATTCGCTCTGCATAGTCCGTTGCTATTGGACATTGTGTAGCGAGGAACACAACGACTGTGGCAGGTTTCTCTTCACTGAGTTTATACAGCGTATGTGAAGTGCCATCAGCATCTTTGAGCGTAAAATCTTTGACCACGCTGTCGAATTCAACCTTCTCTACTTTCTCTTTCGCAAATCCTATGCTTATACCTCCAAAGACCGCAGCAATTATCAAAACGGCAAGGGAGTATTTAGCGAAAAAATGTGCAAAACAACTTAGACTTTGCATTTTCTAATTCTTCCTTTAATCCTTCAATTAAGACGTTAACAACTCTATTCGGTTTCAATTCTCTAATGACCCATCCAACTTGCTACTTACAAAGTTTTAGGTGACAACCCTCTTTTTCAGGAAAGAGGGTGATGATCCGTAGCGTTTTGTAGCGTAACTGGCGAATGCGCGTGTGGCAACTTGTGGTAATGACTAACCAATTTCAATACGAAAAATAAAAAATTAATTTTTTCCTTGCTTTTTTAAACTGAATATAGCATAATATATAAGTGTAAACTAATGTTTCCTATAGGAGATAGACCCATGGCAAAAAGTTTGACAGGTAGACAGCGCGAGATTTTTACCTATATTCAGGCGCGTATCAAGGAAGGCTACCCACCGACGATCCGTGAGATAGGTCGCCAATTTGGATTTTCTGAAAAGGCGGCACATGACCATCTCAATGCTCTTGAGAAAAAAAGGTATATCAGCCGGGAAGATGGTAAACCACGTGCAATTTCGATTCTAAAAGAAGCAGACCCGAAACTTGAAACCAGCAAATGGCTGGAAGGCCAGAACGCTAATTTGGCTTTGGCGGAAGTGCCGCGAAATGTTACAGAGATTCCGATCTTTGGACGCGTAGCGGCAGGCGAACCGCTTCTCGCATCGCAGAATATAGAAGGAACACTTCCTATGCCGACGCGTATGCTTAATGATTACGAGTGCTTTGCTCTTCGTATCATCGGATCGAGCATGATCGGTGTTGGAATTCTGGACGGTGATTTTGTCATTGTTAGAAGACAATCAAATGCCGATCCAGGTGATATTGTCGTCGCACTCGTTGAGGACGAAGCGACAGTGAAACGCTTCTTTATTGATGGCGACCACGTCCGGTTACAACCGGAAAATCCAGCGATTGAACCGAACATCTTCGATATCAAGGACGTGATGATACTCGGCAAGGTCATTGGACTTCATCGGGAAATATAGCAACAACGCAATCTGACGGGCAGAACGAAGTGTCTGCCCATTACCTTCTGAATTTTATTTCCCATTCAGAAAACTCGTCAATTCGTGCAGATGAGAGAGCTGAACATCTACCAGAGAGGGATCTGGACACGGTTTCATCTGCTCTCCAACAAGCCATGCAGTCCACATGCCCGCATTCTTACCGCCAACCATATCTGCAGAATAACTATCTCCAACGTAGATAGCTTGACTCGGCATAACTCCCAATTCCGACAAAGCCGCCTCAAATATGCGAGGGTCCGGTTTCGCTATACCCAAAACCGTTGAATCTATAATTACCTCAAGCAAGTGTGAAAGCCCATACTCATCACACCAACCGTGGGTGTTCCCAAAGTTATTACTAATTACAGCGAGTTGATAGGTATCCCGAAGTGTTTCGAGCCACTTCCGATTCTCTGTCAAATTTTTAGCAGCACCCTCGCAGAACCAATCAACGTACGCGTCTTTCATCTTCTCGCTCAACCCTAACCGCTTGTAAATTCCCGCTGCAATCGCCTCAGCAGTCTCTCGCAAAGTACAGCGCGCAGCATGTTCAGAGGCAACTACCCCAATCGGCAGCATCGAACCATCTTGATAAGACCATTCATGCGAAGTATCTCCGAGAAAGAATTCTGTTATTGTCGCCTTATCTGCCTCGTCAAATGCTTCTCGCGTAATTTCCGGATGATGCTCGCCGATAAACTGATACGTTCGTTCCAACCAATGGATGCCGTTTCCATCTAAAGTTCCGCCAAAATCGAATACTAATGCGCGGATATCCCTCATTCACTTTTCCCTCTATGTTAATTTGTGTTTGATATCTTAACGACACAATTCTGCTGATACAACTTTGTTTCAACCACCTTTACGACTTCAGTTGTTCCGATTTCCTGCATACAAAGGTATGGCGTGTCTTGTAAATGGCACGACCGTTTGTAACACGGACGACACGAAACCGGTTCCTCAATGACTGTATGTCCAACACCATAAGGACGATGCCGTATCGGATCTGTCGGACCGAAGAGGGCTACCGTCGGCGTACCAACGGCTGCAGCGATGTGCATAGGACCGCTATCACACGTTAAACACACCTCACATCTTTCTAACAACGCACCGAGTTGCAGAATCGATGTCTTTCCAACGAGATTAATTGTCGGAAGCGAAGTAGGCAATGCTTCTGCGAGTCTCTGTTCCGTCAGTGCACCGGTTAATACGACTTTCGTTTCTTGTGCAAGGCATGTAATTTGTTGGATAACCTCAGCAAAATTCTCGACCTCCCACCGTTTTGTCGTCCAAGTTGTTCCTAAGTTAACAGCGATCAGCCGATCGTCACATGAAACGCCTTCAGCACGCAAGAGATGCTCAATGAACTGCCGGTCAGCGTCCGTATGCCAAAACTCCAAATCATCCGAGGTAGTATCAATATCCAGTAGATGCAGCACCCGTAGATACCGATGTACCTCATGGACGTTTGTATCATCCTGACAAGACTTCGTTAGCAACATACCACGTCCACCGACGTTCGTACCAATGCGAATAGGCACGCGCGCAAGGAACGGCAATAAAGCGTTTCGGAATGAGGTAGGGTGCAACACAACCGCAAGATCAAAAGATTTATTCCGTATCTGACCGACCAACTTCGTGAGCGATCGGCAGCGTCCTCCTGTTTTCTCATCAACGATGCAGGCATCAACATACGGGTGCGATTCCATTAAATCTGCAACGAGCGGACGCAATAGAAGTTCCAGACGGGATTCTGGATATACCTGCTTTAGGGCGCGCAACGCAGGGGTTAGCAGCACCATATCACCAATCCAACCACCTGTCTGGCACACCAGAATGTTTTGCATCACAACACCCGTGAAAACCCAAGACGAATCATCTTAAAAAAAGAACGGGTTCGACCAAGCTTTCTTACCAGTTGCGTCTGTTACTTCAACCCGAACGTATTTCGCACCATTCGGAATGCTATATGTCGCTTCGGTTAAGAGTTCACCTTCCTCTGGGAGAATCCGCCTACCCCGACTGCACTCCGCTTTAAAAACAATCGATTGTGCGGGTGAACATTTAACCGTTACCTCATTACCCTCCAACGCCATATCCTCAATTTCGGGGCCGAGTGTAGCATAAAACGCCCCTGTCCGAAGTGCTTTCATGATACTCTCAATCGTCAGATCTTCTGCCTTTACCATAATCCATCCGTGGAAGCAATCGTGTTCGGTGCCGTGTGCATCGTCTGATGCAATGCCAAGAACGGGACCACCCCTATCCAACAGATCATCCCATGCCTGCTCCGAGAACCCCTTGCCGATACCCATACAGGTGTCATTGTAAACTTCAATCGCGAAATAACCCCGCAATGGCAGATAATCTGTAATGGTATGTCCGGACCAATAGGGATGACATAAAACGGCTTCACCCCCTTGCGCTTTAATTTCATCCAGCACAGCGTTCGGATGCATCTTTGCACAATTCAGCGTTTCATGAATATTAATGGCGACAAAGTGATACGTCGCACCGCCGTACGGGTTTGATGGATGAACTTCGCTGCCTGAGATTGCCAAAAAATCTGACGTACTATAAGCACTTACATCGTTAACCTTACGGTGATCTGTGAGTACAAGGAAATCGTATCCTGCTTCACGATATGCGCCGAACCGCTCCGACATCGGAAGCTGACCATCAGACTCGGTGCTGTGGCTATGCGTATTTCCTCGGTACCATTGTCCTGGTTGCTGGAAAGGGTTAGCGTTGTACATGATAACTCCTTATTCCGTAATGATGTGTTCAAGTCTTTAGGGATGCTGCATAAATCTATTGAACGGACTTTGCATGTCCACATCTATTTTAGCATGTCTATCGTCCGTATGTCAATTTTTTCGTTGTCATTATCAATGGTTAGTAGGTGGAATTCAGGGATATTTAGTTTTCCGTTAATGACCAGTGTAAATTTCATAGCAACTTTCATAGCAACTTTGATGAAAACCGTCTAAAACCCAATACGCGTCGGGGTTCGTCGCCTTTCACGACACTTATTGATTTTTGGGTTTGCTATGAATACTGTGAAAATATTGTCAGATTTGCGAATCTGTAGACATTCTGATGGCGTTTCAATAAGGATGCCCAATCTTGAAAATCCCATAATCCTGTAAATCTTGATTCAGACAATCACTATCCCATAATTTCTTAAAACTGGATGCCTCTGAATAGAAAAATAAAGATTGACAATATCACGCGGATGTGATATAATTATGCAAGTGCAAGAAGCAAAAATATATGGAACAAGAATATGCAACTCGGATCTTCATATTCCGTTTCCGCAGGAGAAAAATCTCATGAAATC
Source organism: Candidatus Poribacteria bacterium (assembly GCA_965232545.1). Lineage (GTDB taxonomy): Bacteria > Poribacteria > WGA-4E > WGA-4E > WGA-3G > WGA-3G. The sequence goes on along the minus strand of OZ246979.1, from coordinate 1,543,676 downwards.
CTACAGGCAAATCGTTGAGGAAGCCAAAACAGAAATCCCGGAGTTAACTGTCGACGAAGTAAAAAGCGAACAGGACAAAGACAGCGATTTCGTGCTACTCGATGTGCGTGACGAAGATGAATATCGCGCGGGGTATATCCCGAACGCCGTGCACGTCACACGGGGTATGCTGGAATTCTCGGTTGAAAATTACATCCCGGATCGAGACCAAAAGGTTGTCGTCTATTGTGCCGCAGGACTCCGTTCCCTCCTCGCTGCCAAATCCTTACGCGAAATGGGTTACACCGATACCATCTCTCTTGCGGGTGGATATCGCGATTGGATGGCGGCGGGTTACCCGACTGCACAAGATAAACCGATGAGCCATGAACAACTCGATCGCTACAGTCGCCACTTTATGCTTACTGAAGTTGGGGAACAGGGACAAGCGAAACTTCTTGATGCTAAAGTTTTAATGGTCGGGGCAGGGGGCTTAGGATCACCCGCGGGCGTGTATCTCGGTGCTGCCGGTGTTGGACATCTCGGTATTATCGACTCCGATGTTGTCGAGCTAAGCAACCTCCAACGTCAGATCCTCCACCGTACAGAATCTGTCGGCACACCCAAGGTTCAATCCGCGACAACGACAATCAAGTCACTGAACCCGGATATTGACATCACACCTTATAACCTCCGCCTAACTGCCGATAACGTTGAAGAAATCTTCTCGGAATATGACCTGATTGTCGACGGATGCGATAACTTCGCGACCCGTTACCTCGTCAACGATGCCGCTGTATTGATGAACAAGCCGATTGTTCACGGCAGTATCTTCCAATTTGAGGGACAGGTATCGCTCTTCAAACCGCACGAGGGACCCTGCTACCGCTGCATGTACCCAACACCACCGCCACCGGGCATGGTGCCCAGCTGAAGTGAAGCAGGTGTCCTGGGCGTGCTCCCAGGCGTAATTGGTGTTATGATGGCAACTGAAGCAATTAAATACATTATCGGTATCGGCGAACCCCTCATCGGTAGGCTCGTCCTCTATGAAGCACTCAGCATGACCTATCGTGAAATGAAAATCAACCGAGATGAAAATTGTCCACTTTGCGGGGATAATCCCGTCATTACGAAATTAATTGAGGATTACGATGCCGCAGCGGAAAATCCTGACACCTTTGCTCCCGCTGCTGATTAACCCGTAGCACTCGATCCTTGGATCGAGATGACTTCAAGGAGGAAGGTATATGCTACCTTGTCCTGATTGTAATAATCCGTTGACGCAGTTTCCAATTGAGAAAGACGATGTAGATCTCGTCAGTTGTGACAGTTGTTACGGTGTATGGCTTGTCCATCCGGGAGACGACCTCGAACGTGTAGACAATGTCGCTTTTGATGACCTTGTTGAAGCATACGGTACTGAGTATCCCATCGATGTTGATCCAAGTACAGTCGAACTTCCTGAAGAAGTTGAAGACGCCTTGGTATAGCGTAGGTCATACACGCAGTTTGCTGGTATAACGGGCAATGAATGGTTTCCCTACTACAAACTGCAAAATCTTGACATCCGTAAAAATGTAAAAAAAGTAGCATGTTTTTTTTAAATGTGCTATTATAACTTTAATCCACTTTTCCAAGGAGGTTTGTTAATGCGAACTCTCATTTTATTGGTAATGCTAAGCCTTATTGTTTCACCCGCATTCGCGCAGAAATATATTAGTTGGGAAGCAGAAAACTTCAACGATTCAAAAGGCACAACATTTGAACTCTTTAACGTCCCGACCGATCATCCCGGTACCCCTGATGCAGACCCTCCAGTAGAAGATTACACCGTCACAGAAGCATCCGGCGGTAAGTACATCGGTTCACACAATGGTACTGCAAACGATGGCGGTGACTGGGTCAAATATGAATTTACGGTCGAGGCAGACAATTGGCATTTCTGGGGACGTGTGATTGCCCCGTCAGTCAGCGATAACTCCTGTTTCTGGGCATTCGATGCTGCCGATGGTGATGTCGAATCAGCTAACAACGCCACCATGAACATCTGGGATTTCTTTGAAGTAGAGTCTCTCCGAGTTAATTACACAACCGATTGGGTCTGGTTCCGGTTGAATACGCGCGACGGTCCCTTTGAGGGGACTGAACTCGTCCAGCACGGTGACGATCCGGTGCCAGTAGAACTCGATGATGGTGATCACACATTACATATCGCCCATCGCGAATCCGGTACATACATCGATAAAATTTTCGCGACAACGGATGTGGAATTCGATCCGAATGAAACCGATCCACAGACCGCTGTTGAAGCGCAAAACAAACTCACGACAACTTGGGGTGCGCTCAAAGGCGGATTCTAAGGTGAACAAACACTTAAAAGCACCCACTTGCTGGGTGCTTTTATTTTTAACAGGCAGAACTTACGCCCACTCCTCTTTTGTAGCACAAACTTTATGAAGTTTCAGAATTTAATTATGAAATTTATGTCCTTTTTTTCCATGCTTAGCCTGATGCTACTGTCTGCGGATGTTTCTCTACTTTTCGGAGCAGCCCCAAAAACAGCGAAAATTGTGTTTACCTCAGCGGGTGAGTTTAGTCGAGAAATCTACTTAATGAATCCAGATGGAAGTGGGCAGGTCAATATCACGAATCACCCCGCAGATGACCTCTTTCCAGTCTGGTCTCCCACTGGGGAACAGATTCTCTTTGTATCAGACCGTAGGCAGGGGCGCGACCTGTATCTGATGGATGCTGATGGCGGAAATGTCAAGCGAGTTTTCAGCAATCATAAACATCGGCAACGTCCCACGTGGTCGCCAGATGGAAAACACATCGCCTACGAACGCGTTGAGGAGGATGACAAAAGATTCATCTACATTGCGACAATTGACGGTAAGCATGAAGAGGCGGTAGCGAATGGCGTTGACCCCGCATGGTCACCCAACGGTTTGGAACTCGCTTTTTCCAGGGATAGGCGTCTTATTTTGCTCAATCTAAACACTGGGCTCGAAACAGTGCCACGTCCCGATGGTATCGCATGGCAAAGCAATCCAGCATGGTCTCCTATCGCGGATAAACTCGCCTTCTGCTGGAATCTCCAACCCGTAGTCGCACCCCCCGGCGTGTTACCGGGTGAGCGGTTTCTCATACCGGATGACTGGTTTGACAATAAAACAATCTATATTATAAATCGGGATGGCACGGAACTTGAACAAATCGTTGATGAGGACGGACCGGAGGCTATCTGGCCAGCTTGGTCGCCAGACGGGACCCAACTGCTTTATAACCAGCAGGTCAAAAACTATTTTCAAATTTTCAAAATCAATGTATTACACCGCGTTCCAGAACAGTTAACGCATACCGAAAAAGCTATCCAGGCAAATACACTACCCGATTGGTTCGATCCAGCGTATGCATTGCCAGTCTCGCCACAACCCCATCTACTATCAACAACATGGGCAAAAGTAAAACAGAAATAGTTGCTTATGTGAAATGTCGTGTAAACAAGAAGCAAAGGAGCCAATCGTGAATGCTTCTTACGCTCCACTCATCTCCCTGATACTCATCTGCTATACTGTGAATCCGTCCGCTGCTGAAACGACACTCCACTTCACTGACCAGACGCAGCAAGCAGGTATCCATTTCAAACACACTAACGGCGCATCCAAAGAGAAATACCTACCGGAAACGATGGGATCCGGTGGACTCTTTTTCGACTACAATAACGATGGACACCTCGACATATATCTCGTCAATAGCGGCGCACTCAGCGGCGCGTCTCAACTTTACAGAGACCCTAACCACACGAACGTCCTCTATCGTAATGAAGGTGATGGAACATTCGTTGATACCACAGCAGCAGCCGGACTTCAGCAAAACTACGGTTACGGCATGGGATGTCTCGCGGCAGACTACGACAATGACGGCGATGCCGACCTGTATCTCACGAACTTCGGCAGAAATCAACTCTATCGGAATAACGGGGACGGCACCTTCACAGACGTTACGTCGCACGCCGGTGTTGGGGATGGTAACTGGAGCGTGAGCGCATCCTTCGGGGACTTTGACCTCGACGGACACCTCGACCTCTATGTAGTAAACTATTTGCAGTATCAATTAGAGACCGCTCATGCTTGCTTCCTACAAGGCATTCATATCTATTGCGGTCCGCATGAATACCCCGGTGCACGTGATACACTTTATCGGAACAACGGCGATGGTACCTTCACAGACGTTACAACCCGTGCGATGGTTCACAACACCGGTAAGGGATTAGGGGTGCTCTTTACAGACTATAACAACGACGGTTATCCTGACATTTTCGTTGCTAACGATGCTGTTCCAGATTTCCTCTACCAGAATAACAAAGATGGAACATTCACAGATGTCGCTATCACCGCGGGCGTTGCCTATAATTCAGAAGGGCGCGCAACAGCAAGTATGGGGATCGCTTCCGGCGATTACGATAACGACGGCGTTCAAGATCTCTTCGTTACGAATTTCTCTCTGGAAATCAATAGTCTCTTCCGCAATAATAATGACGGTTTTTATACGATGACAACCTTTGAAGCAGGACTTGCTGATCCGAGTTTCTCAAAGCTCGGCTTCGGTACCCAATTCCTCGACGCAGATAACAATGGTGCGCTTGACCTCTTTGTGGCAAATGGACATGTGTGGGACAACGTATCAGAGATTACGCCATCCCTGTCCTACAGGCAACAATGCCAGATTTTTAGGAACACAGGGACAGGACAATTCATAGATCAGTCTGAGACAACGGGGCGGTTTTTCAAACGTTCTGTTGTCGCTCGTGGTGTTGCCATTGGTGATTACAATAACGATGGTGCGACGGATATCCTCGTCACCTGTTGTGGTAGACCCCCTATCTTGCTGCGAAACGATTCCCAAACCGACAATTGGGTAAAAATTCGGCTCGTCGGTACCGAAAGCAACCGTGATGGGATCGGTGCGAAAGTGTGGATTCGGACGGATGAAACAACGCTGTTCAAGGAAGTAACGTGTGGTGGAAGTTATGCCTCTGGTAGCGAGCGAATTCTCCATTTCGGCATCGGGACTCAAAAGACGATTCAATCCATCAAAGTAAAATGGCAAAATGGGAATATGCAAACGCTTGATTTCTCAAACATGGAGAACCCTATAAGTCAAGTCGTCCGTATTATGGAAAACCGCTAAAGAATGGCGGTCAGCGATCAGATTCGGGAATCGGCGTGTTTTTCCAAGAAACCCACCTATTGAGTCTGGTGCAAAAACCAGACCGAAGGATGGAAGACTGAAGAGTCCATTTGAGGCAACAAAAACTTGACTCACGAGAGAATGTATGATATTTTGTTTTCTTAGGTGTGTAAGGCTATATTGATAAAAGGCTGCTAAGCGTTAGCATTACATGTCTTGGAAGGTTGGGTAATTTTATCCTGCATTGCGGACCCTACCTTCTTTTTTCTCATTTATATTGACATTCCACTACGTTCGCGCGTATAATTGTACCGTGGTTACCCCTAATTATAGAGGCGGATTTGGAACGCCTCAATTTTATGAATTCTAATATGCGAGGATAATCGATTGGCTCAACAGAAAGCAACCAATATTACGTGGCACAATGCGACTGTCACGGTAGAAGATAGAGAAAAATTGTTGAATCAGAAAGGCTGTGTGATTTGGTTTACAGGTCTCTCGGGTTCGGGTAAATCGACGTTAGCAAATGCAGTCGAACAAGTATTGCATCAACAACAGCACCATACCTACGTCTTGGACGGCGACAACGTTCGCCATGGATTGAACAAGAACTTGGGTTTCTCACCTGAAGATCGCGAGGAAAACATCCGGCGCATCGGTGAAGTGGCGAAACTTTTTGCAGATGCCGGCACCATCGTTATGACAGCCTTCATCTCGCCCTATCGCGCCGATAGGGATCAGGCAAGGGAACTGGTTGCTGAAGGTAGGTTCGTTGAAGTTTTCGTCGACTGTCCGCTTGAGGTCTGCGAAGAACGCGATACAAAAGGCTTATATAAAAAAGCACGCGCTGGAGAGATTAAGGAGTTTACCGGCGTCAGCGCACCTTACGAAGCACCTGCCGATCCAGAGGTCACAGTGAATACAGCGGAACTCTCTCTTGAAGAATCCGCCCACGCCGTTGTCGCGTCTCTTGTGAAAGCAGGCTTGGTTCCGAATGGGAATTAAGCGAGAAACAGAAATATTCGCGTAACACGAAAATGCCACGCACAGAGGGAACCTAAAAATGGAATCAGTTATCAGGAACTTCAATGAGAACGGGTTCGCCATCCTGCGCGGCGTTTTGAAACCGGTGACGCTTAAGGCTGTCAAACAGGAATGTGAAGGGTTAGTCGCTGAACTGGCATCGCAACGGTGCGCAGAAGGGAAACTGACGGACACCTATCCCGATGCCCCTTTTGACACCCGTTTAATCCAGCTCTACGAAAATTATCCAGACGAAAACCCAACCATTTTTCGTGCGGAACTCCATCGGGAAGGTTTTTTTGACGTATTCGCACACCCTACCCTCCTCGAACTTGCCGGTATCATCCTCGGTCCAGAGATCCGATTGTATCCCAACTACTCGGTTCGCCCGAAACTGCCGGAGAACAAACGAACAGAGGTATTATGGCATCAAGATGCCGGTTATACTTCAAAAGAAGCGGATGTCTTGCGGATGATGAACGTCTGGACACCTTTAGTGCCGGTCAATGTTGAAAACGGGTGCATGGAATTTATTCCGGGTAGCCATAAGTGGGGTGTTGTTCCGCACGAAAAAGACGAGTACTATCTACGCATCCACGATGACTATATCAAACCGGTTGAAGCCAATGCCGTCCGTATTGAGATTCTGCCCGGAGATGTCGTCATTTTCAGTAATCTTCTGTTCCACCGCGGGTTGCCGAACCGTGCTTCACACATCCGATGGAGTTTAGATTTCCGTTATCAAGATGCCAGACAACCGACGCTTCGGACGACCCAAGGACATCTCCTTCATTCACAAGGGACACCAGACGCGGTCGTTAAGGACGCAAAAGCCTGGACAAAACTCGAATTTTCCTAACCGCAAGGGAAAATTATAGTAAAGTCGAAAAATATGTAGACAGTTGCACAACGAGACACCCTTCTGCTCGCTTGCGAGGATTGTATCCTCGCCTCTTTAGAGGGTCTAATTGATTCTAAACTTTACTATAGTTTTTACTGGATTTGTGAGTTTTGAAGTTTTTTTTCAAAAGATTGAACCAAAACGGTAGCCTGCAACAACGGCGCAGGCGGATATACGTTGATTAACGTTATCCACCAAGGCACCTAATCGAACCGCAAGGTAAAATTAAAAATCCGCAAGGTAAAATTAAATATCTTTGAACCATGAACCCACGTACGTAGTCCGTAACGAAGTGGAGGACGGGTCCACGGAGAGGCATGTTACATATCTAACCCTACTGACCGAACCGCAAGGTAAAATTAAAATATGAAACTCATTCAATTTCATCTACCCAATTTAGGCAAGCGGGTTGGGATTGTTACCCGCGATGACGAAGTCATTGACGTAACGAGCGAGGAATCACCCGGTGTATTAGAGGTATTGGAACTCGCTGACACGGAACAGGTAAGTGTCGGTGTAATACTCGCCGACATCCAAGAAAAAGTGGCGACGCCTGCACCCATGAAATTCCATTCACTTCCACAAACAGAAGACGAACCCACCGAATCCGAAGGTCTCACGCTCAAAAAATTAGATGCCACCCCTGACGAAAATGTCCCACATCTCTTATCCCCGATTGATTCCCCTGAAGTTTGGGGATGCGGCGTGACCTACAAACGGAGTGCGGACATGCGTGATGACGACAGTGAACAGGACATTTACAGTCGGGTCTATTTTGCTGACCGCCCAGAGATATTTTTCAAAGCAACACCCGCGCGATGCGTTGGACCCAACGGCTTTATTGGCATTCGGAGCGATTCTGCTTTGACAGCGACTGAGCCAGAACTCGCCTATATTCTCGGGAATAACGGTGAAATCATCGGATATACGCTTTGTAACGATGTATCCGCATGGGACATTGAGCGCGACAACCCGCTCTATCTCCCACAATCCAAAGTGTTCTATGGATGCTGTGCACTCGGTCCCATGTTCCTAACACCCTCCGAAGTGGACGATCCCTATAACCTTGAGATGCAGTGCACCGTTCTTCGTGATGGAGACGCTATCTATCAAGGTGAGGTCAACACGTCTCAAATCAACTGGAAGTTTGAAGAACTCACCGAATTCCTGATGCGGGATAACCCGATTCCGTTTGGCACTATCGTTTCAACAGGCACGGGCATCATCGTCCCGAACGACTTGCCGCTTGCTCCAGATGATACTGTCAAGATAGAAATTGATGGGTTCGGCACGCTGTCAAACCCTGTTAAGCAACTCTAAGAGTCTGCATAACGTCTGGGATTAATAGGCGCGGGGTGTCTGCCTCGTCAAAATTAGCAAAAGAAAGCAGCCTGCAACACCGGCGCAGGCGGATATACGGAAAGACGCTTTATGCATCAAACCCACCTGACCGAACCGCAAGGAATAATTAAAAAATGAACACCAACGCTGAACCTTTCATCGGCATGCATAAATCGGAATTAGACACACCCGCTCTGCTAATTGATCTGGGTAGAATGGAAGCCAATATACAGACAATGGCGGACTACCTCAGCACAGTAAATACGCAGCTGAGACCTCACATGAAGACGCATAAAACACCTATCATCGCGCACAAACAGATTGCCGCGGGTGCCATCGGCGTTACCTGTGCGAAACTCGGTGAGGCAGAAGCAGTCATCCACGCTGGCGTACGCGATGTCCTGATCGCTAACCAAATTGTCGGTTCACATAAGATTGCTCGTCTCATCAATCTCGCTAAGCATTCGGAGATTATGGTCGCTGTCGACAATCCTCAGAACGTGCAAGCCATCTCCGATGCGGCTGCCGCTAAAGGCGTAACCATCAGGATGTTAGTGGAAGTGAACGTCGGCATGAACCGATGTGGTGTTGAATCAGGTAAACCGGCATTAGAACTGGCAAACCAGATTCGCCAAAGTTCAAGCCTGAAGTTTGAGGGGTTAATGGGTTACGAGGGGCATACCGTTGCAAAGCCAGACCTGAAGGAACGAGAAGCAAACGTGCGGGAAGCCATGCAACATCTGATTGACGCGAAACACTACCTCGAAAGGCATGGTGTTGAGGTTTCCATCATGAGTGGTGGTGGCACCGGGACCTTTAACATCACGGGAAGTATCCCAGAGATGACAGAGGTCCAAGCGGGTTCTTACATCTTCATGGATTCCACCTACCGAAACGTAGAAGGTGTCGGAGATCAATTCGACTGTTCGTTGTCTGTATTGGCAACAGTTGTGAGTCGTCCAGACCCACATCGAATCATAGTAGATACAGGCTTGAAAGTGCTTGCAAAAGAGTTCGGGGTTCCTCAACCGATCGGTATAACAGGCGTAGAGATGACAGGACTCTCTGAAGAACACGGCACTTTAAAAACTGTTGGGCAGGGGTCCGATACCAATGTTTCCCTTACACCGGGAGATAAACTTGAAATTTTACCATCACATTGTTGTACAACGGTGAATCTCCACGACAAATATTACGGTATCCGTAACGGGATCGTCGAATCTGTGTGGGACATCGCAGCAAGAGGAAAATCGCAATAATGATTACGACAACCACAAACACCATTGAAGGCAGGCAGATTCGACAATATCTCGGACTTGTTACAGGTGAAGCTATCATGGGAGCGAATGTTATTAGCGACTTTATGGCGAGTATCACAGACTTCGTCGGTGGACGTTCAGGCACTTATGAAAGCAAATTCGCGGAAGCGCGTGAAACAGCACTCCAAGAGTTGGAAGAAGAAGCGCAGCGCAAAGGCGCAGATGCTGTTGTCGGTATTGACATCGACTATCAAGTCCTCGGTGCCAATAACGGCATGCTGATGGTGACAGCGACTGGAACGGCTGTCAAAACGGAATGAACTCGTTTCATACTTGCGATACTCTCCCGCTGGCGAGGATTGTATCCTCGCCTCTTCTGAAATGGACCGGACAAAAACCTTAAAACTATAGTAAAACCTAAAAATAAATAGACACTTTTACCGCCTGGTAGATGTGGAATGTAATACATTGTCGCGCAAGTCCACACGCAACTTGCGATATGGATTTCGTCTATCCCCAGACGAAATCCCCGAACCGCACCGGTTTGGAGTGTCTCGTTAATTCTAAGATCCACACAACTCAGAAATATCTATTGAAAAAAAAGCTAAAGATTTTGGGTGTAGCTGCATATAATTAAGTACAAGGGATCACACCTTTGTATTTCTGCGGTATCTCAATATTCATTTGGCTTTACTTACCTATATGAGAGGAAATATCTCATGCACGCGCATCGCGGACCACACAATTCAGCAAAGTGCCCATTTTATGTTGTCTCTGATGATCCTTTTTCTGCGGAGGCATCCCTAAGTCGATGTGTTAGGTGCGTCACTTATGGGAATGCTCTGTTGGAAAGTCTCAGCGAGGATTTTCGTCAACTTGCGTTTCTTACGCTTCTTGAAGAGGGACCGAAGTATGACCCGGAGCATCCGAGTGGAGCAAGTTTTATTACGTTTATGAAGTCTCGGGTATGTAGTCGACTTTGGTCTGAAAGGCGGAAAGAGTTGAAGTATTTCGCCTATCCGTTAGAAGAAAAAGGGAGCGAAGATAATGGTTTAGAACCGGATCCGTTGATGGCCTCCCTCACTGCTGATGCTCTTGTTTGTGAAACCATGGAGGATACGATAATTCAGCAGATTATGGTGGAGCAATTCCGCGAACTCCTGCCCCAATTTTTGAATAAATTATCCGAGAAGGAACGCGTCGTGTTACGGATGAAGTATTTTGAGGAGCGCAGCGGTGCAGAGATAGCCTTAGTTCTATCGGTGTCGGAAGGTAGAGTAAGTCAACTGGGGAAATCCGTCACTTACCCCCATTTTTTTTCGAGGGTAGATTGTGGTTGATACCGTGAGGTTTGTGTGTGAGAAAGTTAGTTGGCAAGTGCCTGCGAAAGCGGATCCCCCCTCGGATGTATCTGCGTGAAAAAGGAGAGAAGAAAGTGTTGGTTCCATAAGTCCGTGAGAACGTTTTTGATAACAGTAATAACAGAAAAACTTTTTCTGTTATTACTGTTGTAGGCTTTCTCCCAATGTGTAGAGGCAACCTTCTCATAACTGATAAAAAGCAATCCATAAGAGAGGCAGGCAGACAACCACAGGACATCAAGACGGACTTGTGTCGGTTTTTTCAAGACGAGTTTTCTAAATCCGAAGCACGACTTTATATCTCGGAACCCGTGTTCAATCTGCATGCGGCGTTTATAGCAGTGATGTATCTGATGTCCACTGAGACGATTTGAAATCAGATACATCGGGTCTTTGAAGCCTGCGTCTCTGATAATATAAAGTTGCAGCGGTATCTGTTCGTGCGCCTGATACAGGATATGCGGATACCAGCCAACGTCGAGGTCATCAAGCTTCTTCAGACTTCCATCAAGCGTAATACTGACATGCCTCGGCACACGCATCACAAATAGGATATCCCGCGCCTTGAGAAACTTGATGACGTATCGCGCACGCGCAAAACCCCGATCAAAGACCAGAACCGGACGTTGGTCGTGTTTCGACACAATGCCTAAAGCCTCTTGGTAAACATAGCCACAGAAGTATCGGATGATCTCGTTATGACTCTTATAGATACCCTCGCGGATCTGGACATCGCTATAGATAAAGGAGAACACAGGAATCGCACGATGTCGAAAGGGGATCGCAACAACCAAAGCTTTCCACCCCGCAATCAGATCCGTCTCATCAACAAGCAAATACAGATGATCGTTAGCACTCTTGGAAAACCAACCGACAACCGATACAAACCAAGCACCTTTGAGCGCATCAAGAGGCAGCGGGGTTTCAAGCAACCGCAGAAACCTTTTCTCTTTCGACTTCTCCCGGGCAACAACAATCGGCAAGCGCGACGCAATCTCATGGATCCGAAACGTTCTCGCAACACTTATCGCGACCAAGACGAAGCAGAAGTTGCGGAACATCGGTTTTTTCATAGCAACAGACTTGCATATTTCCGCAAAACGTGTTAGCATGGGTTCCGGATTTACCCGTTTCGGGTACGTCTTTTTCATAAAATACCTCCTTACATGTTTTGTGAACTCCGTTTACAAACCTTCGCTGTAAGGAGGTATTTTATCATAAACCTACTGAGTTTCTCACACTTTTAACAACAAAAACCTTTTAACACATACCTTCAGAAAAAAATGGGGGTAAGTGACGGGAAATCCGGCTTCGCAAAGTTAAAAAAAGCGTATTTGTCCGCAATATCCGATCCTTGTTTTGAAAACAACTAAAGGCTTCTTGTCGAATTCCACGCACCTAAGCGTGAGGGACCCCATTACAGTTTACCGTTCCGCCAACGACTGTCAACAAATCAAATGACTTATGCCAAAAATCAATGTTGCGTAAGTCCTATCCATATAATACCCTCTACAAAGTGAAGGAATTTTTAACAATGCAAAGTAAAACACTATACACACTATTTTCTCTTTCAGGATTAGGGGTCGTGCTCATGGGATTTCTCCTGTATGTGCTGGCGACACCAGAACCCGTCCATGCCCAACTTCCGAGTGATGCGATGGAAATTGTGCAAGAGCGCCAATTAACACCCGATGATATCAAGGCAGCACTTTCAACTTATACGCCAACCGGTAGGCATGATCAATACGTAATGTTTACATCGGGTGGGCACAGTGGACAAGTGATTGTTATCGGTATGCCCTCAATGCGTATCCTCAAAGTTATCGCCGTTTTTACACCAGACCCGTGGCAAGGCTATGGTTACGGTGTGAAAGAATTACCCTTAAATACATCAAACGCAGGGGTCACGGTTGACGGACAAACTCTCACTTGGGCAGATACGCATCATCCGGCATTAAGCGAAACGAAAGGTGATTACGATGGACAGTACCTTTTCATCAATGACAAAGCCAACGGTCGTGTCGCAACGATAGACCTTAAAGATTTTGAGACAAAACAGATTATCAAAAATCCAGTAGCTCTCAATGACCACGGGGCAACGATGGTAACTCCGGATACCGAATATGTTATTGAAGGTTCACAATACGCCATGCCCTTAGGGAATGAATACGCACCTATTTCCGAGTATAAAGAAAAATATCGTGGGTTGATGACTTTCTGGAAATTCGATCGGGAGAAAGGTCGCATTGTACAGGAGGAGTCTTTTGCGATGGAACTGCCACCGTATTGGCAAGATTTAGCCGATGCCGGAAAGTTGGCGAGCGATGGTTGGATTTTCTGTGGCTCTTTTAACTCGGAAATGGCGACGGGGGGGATCGAAGATGGAAATCCTCCTTTTGAAGCCGGCACGACCGAACGAGACATGGATTACCTTCATCTCGTCAACTGGCGGCAAGCGGAGCGGGTCTACAAAGAAGGAAAATTCACGAAAATCAAAGACTTTCCAGTGATCTCGCTTGAAACATCCGTAGCGGAAGGGATCCTTTACCTCACGCCCGAACCGAAAAGCCCTCACGGCGTTGATGTGAGTCCGAGTGGGAACTATATCGTTGTTTCCGGAAAACTTGACCCCCACGTGACAGTCTATCATATCAATAAAATTAAAAACGCAATCGCGGGTAAAGACTACGAAGGCACAGATGAATATGGAGTCCCGATTTTGCGATTTGATGCTGTCCTTGAAAAACAAATCGAGGTCGGGCTTGGACCGCTGCATACCCAGTTTGATAACCAAGGTTACGCTTACACCAGCCTGTTCCTCGATAGTGCTGTCGCTCGGTGGACACTTGGACCTGATGCCAAATACAAAGCCCCAGAACGTTCATGGCGGCTCATCCAGCAATTACCTGTCCATTACAACATCGGACATCTCGTAGTTGCCGAGGGGGATACTGTGGAACCCGATGGAAAGTATCTCGTCGCCCTAAATAAGTGGGCAGTAGATCGCTTCCTGAATGTGGGTCCGCTACTGCCACAAAACCTCCAACTGGTTGATATATCTGATACTGGGGACAATATGTCTTTGCTCTATGATCTTCCCCTTGGGATTGGTGAACCACACTATGCCCAGATTATCAAAACCGATAAACTGTCAGCATGGGAGATTTATCCGGAAGTCGGATGGGATACTCTCAATCAACGGAAGCACCCGAAAGCATCAGAAAAAGGATCAGTAACGCGCAACGGAGACACAGTAGAAATTTCGATGACTGCTATCCGGAGCCATTTTGAACCTGAGATTGTAGAGGTCAATAAAGGTGATGAAATCATCTGGAATCTGACAAATCTTGAGCGTACCTACGATGCAACACACGGTTTCGCACTACCGGGCTACAACATCACCTCGAGTATCGAAGCGGGCGAAACAGTAACAATTGAATTCGTTGCTGACAAACCGGGGGTCTTCTCGTTCTACTGCACAGAATTCTGTTCTGCGCTGCACTTGGAGATGGCAGGATATTTTCTCGTCAAACCCTAACGATACTCTAACGCTATCAGGACGGACGCAAAACCTTGCTGGCGAGGTTTTGCGGCGTATTCGCCCAAATGCGATCTGCATTCCAACCTCGCCGGTGGCGTGGAACTCGTAGATCCCATCGGAAAATTGCGTCCGTCCTATCTATAAAGGAGAGATGCCCGTGCGTTTTGAGGGAACATCTTGGCAACATTGGTTAGTAAAGGGGCTACTCATCACTGCGGGCAGCCTCTTGCTCATTTCGCTGTTTTTTCCATATTGGCGCGTCGATTTAGAGGCAGGTATCTATCCCAAGGGGTTGGCACTTCAGGTCCATCCGTCCCATATTGACGGAGATATCAAAGAAATTGACGAACTTAACCACTACATTGGCATGCGGAAGTTGCAAACCGCAGGACAACTCGAACGCGTTATCGCTATCCCCGCAATTGTTCTTGCTGGATTATGCCTTCTCATTGCTCCCTTTGTGCCGAGGAAATGGTCGTTCTGGTTAACACTCCCCGGATTGGTGTTTCCTGTGATCTTCTTGGGTGAATTGTACTGGTGGTTACGCGACAGCGGCATGAATCTTGACCCGAATGCCCCACTCAATCAAACAATTAAGCCCTTCATACCCCCACTTTTTGGTGATGGTCAAATCGCACAGTTCAATGCCAAGGCTTCCTTCCAATTAGGTTTCTTTCTCGCTCTGATCGCGGCGGTCCTGTCCCGGGTGGCACTCTACTTGAGAAAACCGGAATGGTTAGCAAAAAGTCTCATTGTTGATGCTGCCCTGTTGTTAATGGTTTCATTACTTTTTCCATACTGGCGCGTCGATTTTGAAGCGAAGAAATTTCCGAAACCTATGATCCTACAAGTGCGCCCTCACCGGCTCGAAGGGAATCTCCGACAAATTAATAAAATTAACCAGGACCTCGGCATGCAGGAATTAGAAACAGTCGCGGAATTTGAACAAAAGGTGGCGGTCCCCGCCGTCGCGCTCGCTACGCTCTGTTTGCTCATATCGCCTGTCGTACGCAAGAAATGGGCACCATGGCTTGCACTACCGAGTCTGATTTTCCCGATTGTTTTCGTCGCGGAACTCTACAGGTGGCTCCGAAATATTGGACTGAATCTTGACCCAGAAATGGCACTTTATCCCGACACGAAACCCTTTGTCCCACCCCTGATGGGTACGGAAAAAATAGGTTCACTCACGACGACTGCCACCTTCCAAATGGGGTTGTACTTTGCCATCGCCGCCGCATGCGTCGTGGGAATCTCGCTCTATCTACAGCATGGCAAGAGATTCAACCTTCGGAAACGCGGTTTTGTAATCTCCTTGAGCACGCTGATGTTCATAATAACGACATCACCTTTACTGGCAGCAACCCGAATTGTCCAACCTGATGCAAGCATTGAAGAAACGCTGAAGGCTGCTAAGAGTGGAGATACTGTTATTGTGAAAGGTGGGTACCACCAAGAACGTTTTGTAATAGATAAACGCCTGGTACTCATCGGTGAAGATAACCCTGTGATTGATGGTTCAGGTTTAGGCAGCGTTATCACGGTTAGCGCACCGGAAGTCACTATCCGCGGATTCACAATTCAGAACACAGGCATTCGACTTTCTGAGGGCGACGCCGGCATTATGGTAAAAAAAGCGGAAAGAGCGCGAATCGAAGAAAACCGCTTTGAGGATGTATTATTCGGTGTTCAAGTGCGAAACTCACCACATACTGTTGTACAAAATAACATATTTGAGGGGAAAGCATTAGATGTCGGACGGCGCGGTGACCTTATACGGGTCTGGTATAGCAACGGTGTGGTCGTCGAAAACAACCGGGCCTTCAATGGGCGCGATGCAGTTATCTGGTATTCAGAAAATGTAACAGTCAGAGGAAACGAGGTCAGAAACGGGCGTTACGGTATCCACTTTATGTACTGTGACGATGCAATTATCACCGAAAATCGTGTCATCGGCAACTCAGTCGGTATTTACCTCATGTATAGTTATCGTCTCCACTTGATGAAAAATTGGATCGTCGGCAATCGCGGGACAAGTGGTTATGGAATTGGCCTGAAAGATATGCTTAACGGCGAAATCAGAGATAACTTTGTTGCGGATAACCGAGCAGGCATATTCATGGACAACGCAGTGAACGCTTTTTCCGGCAACCTAATCGCATACAATGACTCAGGGCTTTCGGTGCTGCCATCGGCGCGAAGGAACCGCTTTGAGAAAAATAGTTTTGTTGATAATGGAGCGCAGGTAACAATTGAGGGACAAGGGTCTGTTCAGACGAACCAATGGACTGGTAACTATTGGAGCGATTACAGCGGCTACGACGCAAATCACGACGGTATCGGTGACGCGCCATATCGATCGGTGCATCTGTTTGAAAAGCTGACGCAACAATATCCCGTCCTCCGCCTCTTTATTTACAGTCCATCCGCGAGTGCCCTCGACTTTGCAACGCGGCTTTTCCCCATTTTTACGCCGAAACCGAAACTCACGGATGAAAAGCCCCGTATGCGTTCGCAGGCACCAATGCTTGATGTTCCTCAAAAACAGGTGTCAATTTTGGGGCTGCTGGGTTCCATGCTTTTATGTCTACCAGGACTCGCCTTTGCAGGATTCGATAAATGGCATCAAAGGTTTATAAACTCCGTTTTACCGGGAATTTCTACCGTCAATTCCAAATCAGATGCCAGGCCGCGCCAGGCAGCACCGACGATTTCCGTGCGTCATCTGACCAAACACTACGGACGCGTAACAGCCGTTGAAGATATGAGTTTTGACGTGTCAGCAGGCGAAACACTTGTCCTATGGGGAGAAAATGGGGCAGGGAAAACAACAGTGCTGCGATGTATTTTGGGTATCCTCCGCTTTGGTGGAACGGTCACACTCAGCAATACTGAAGAAAATGGCACGGATTCTTTGAAACGACATTCATCAGGAACAGCAGGTAAGGTGCTCCGAAGGCAAATCGGGTATGTCCCACAAGAGGTAAGGATCCACAGTGACCTCACAGTAAAAGAGACTATTTCATTTTATGCACGCCTCCGATCGGTATCTCAGGCAGAGATGGAGTGGCTCATCGGAGAATGGCAATTAGTGGAGATGCTTAATAAAAAGATCAGCGATCTTTCTGGCGGAATGAAACAACGGGTGGCCCTAGTAGTGTGTCAAGTTTCTATTGATAGTTATTGTAAAAACTGGTATGCTGCGTGTCACCGTAATAAATCCTCTCAGTTGGAGTCTGTTATGCCAGCGAAACGATACCCTGTTCTTCTTGACTCAGAGCAACGGGCGTCTCTGATAACTCTGACGACTTCAGGGACGGCCTCTGCGAGAAAACTCACGCACGCCCGTATCTTGTTGAAAGCAGACGCGGGCGAGTTTGGACCCGCTTTCCTCGATAAAGCGATAAAAGCAGGTCTTGATGTCTCCCTGTCTACTATTCAGCGCGTGCGTAAAACCTTTGTGCTTGAAGGTCTCGAAGCCGCCTTGCTCCCGAGAAGACCCTCTCAGGGGTCAAGACCTCGAAAGTTTGATGGCGAAAAAGAGGCACATCTCATCGCCTTGGTCTGTTCCAATCCGCCAGAGGGGCATGCCTGCTGGACGCTGCGGCTGTTAGCTGAGAAAATGGTGGAGCTTGAGCATTTTTCAAGTATTTCTCATGAAAGCATCCGACAGGTGCTAAAAAAAACGAACTGCGTCCCTGGCGCAAGCAGCAGTGGTGTATCCCAGCAGAAGCTTCGGAAGCGTTTGTGACGGCGATGGAAGGCATCTTAGATCTCTATGAGCGTCCTGAAGACCCGAGGTATCCTGTGGTGTGTGTTGATGAGACGAGTAAACAACACCTTCAGGAAATGCGTCCACCGCTGCCGCTGATGCCGGGGACACCTTACCGATATGATCCTGAATATAAACGCAATGGCGTGAGTAATCTCTTTATGATTTTCGCACCCTTTTTCGGTTTTCGGCATGTCGAAGTTACTGACCAACGCACGAGCATGGATTTCGCACACATCTGCCGGGATATCGTCGACGTGCATTTTCCAGACGCAGAAAAGATTCTATTGGTTTGCGATAATCTCAATACACATAAGCCGGCTTCCTTGTATAAAGCCTTTGACACACAAGAGGCGGAGCGGATCGCTGAAAAGTTGGAGTTTCACTATACCCCGAAGCACGGGAGTTGGTTGAACATCGCAGAGATTGAGTTTTCCGTCCTCAGTCGACAGTGTCTTTGTAGACGTATCCCGGATCAAGAGACCCTCAAACGCGAGGTTCAGGCATGGAAACCAGACCAAAGAAATCAGAAACGTGCCACGGTCAAGTGGCGGTTTACGACCGACGATGCGCGGATCAAACTCAACAGACTATATCCTTCAACAGAAGGTTGACACACTACTAGCGATTGCGTTGCTCTCAGATCCACCGATTCTTTTATTAGACGAACCGACCAGCAATTTAGATAGTGAAACAAGACAGGAGTTTTGGGCAGCACTTGAACATCTGAGGGCATTTGGTAAAACGCTCATTTTTTGTTCACATCGAGTTGATGAAATCATAGGGATGGCAGACCGCGTTATCGTTATGAAGAACGGGAAAAAGATTGCTGAGGGTCCACCGATGTCTCTTAACAACTATCTTTCAAAAGATGTATTGTTATATCTAACAATACCGGAGGCATTCCACGGGCGGGCGGCAACGCTGCTTGAAGAGCATGGACTGCCTGTCCGGTGCCGGGGTCCGAACTTCTTAGTTCGTATAGCACACAATGAAAAAATTGAGCCGCTTCAAGTCTTAATGGATGCCTCAATCCCTATACACGATTTCGAGTTAAGTGACAGTCGAAAAGGAAATGATACATGATAAATTCAGCAATCCTAAACGTTACTGTTATAATGGGGAAGGAAGCAGCAGACGCGCGGCGCAATCGATGGCTTGTCCTATTTACAATCGTCTTCGCCGGATTGGCACTCGGATTAAGCCTACTGGGGTTTTCAGGGATTGGAACTTTCGGCATCGCCGGTTTCGGGAGGACAGTTGCGAGTTTGATTAACCTCGTCATGCTAATCGTGCCTCTTATGGGACTTATGTTAGGGGCTATCAGTATTTCAGGTGAGCGCGAACGCGGAAGTTTGCTCCCTTTATTGGCGCAACCTATAATGCCCACAGAACTTTTGATCGGTAAGTACCTCGGCACAGCAGTTGCTTTAATGACGGCAATTCTATTCGGCTTCGGCTTCAGTGGAATCGTTATCGCTTGGCGCGGTGGGCTTGCACAATTCAGCCATTACTTGATGCTCGTTGGTTTGACTGTACTCATAGGTTTGGCGCACTTGAGCATCGGTTTCCTGATCTCTACTTTTACATCAAAAAGCACAACAGCAATAAGTATCGCTCTCATTCTCTGGCTGGCAATTGTGTTTATCAGTGACTTAGGTTTAATCGGGACAACTGTTGTGCTTCGCCTGGAACCGCCAGTTCTACTGGCATTTACATTGATGAATCCCGTCCAAGTGTTCAAATTAGCAACAATTTATATCATACAAGGAGACATGGAAATACTCGGTGCTGTCGGACTTTATGCTGCAGATGTTTTTGGAGGCTTCTTATTCCCGATGCTCATGATACTGTTTCTCCTATGGGTATTTCTGCCGCTTTTGCTATCACTTATTGTTTTCCAACGAAGGAGTCTCTAATGAGAGGGAGAGTAGGGCACATTTCGCACTTCATCCTGATCTTCATAATGATTGTCTTAGGGTGTGATACCAAAGAAACAACGCTGCCTCAGATACGATATGGGGAAGAAACCTGTGATCGGTGCCGCATGATTATCAGTGAAAAACGTTTTGCCGCTGCATATCGAACTGTTGAAGATGTCCCACGGAAATTCGACGATTTCGGATGTGCCATACTTCATCAAATAGAGCGGGATGAGCAGGTAAAACAGTTTTGGGTATACGATTACAAAGAGAGTGCTTGGTTAGATACAGCACACGCATTTTTTGTACAGAGCACAGATGTATTAACGCCTATGGGATACGGAGTCGCTGCAGTGAAAACAGAATCTGAAGCACAACGCTTAGTAAACAGTACAAACGGTCAAATTGTGGAATTTAACCAACTTCAACACATCTTAAAACGAGAAAAAGGAGATAAAAAATGAACGTCAAACTTTTGAAAGTCAGTATCACCGCATTCATTGGCTGTCTGCTAATGGTTGCTGGATACCAGAATTGGGTCCCCAAAGAAATACGGACTACGGCATGGGCAGCAGATGAAAATACTGACGCTGCTTTATCAAAAACAACAGAAACCCCAGATACCGGGACAATCATAGGCACAGTTACGTTTAAAGGAGATCCCCCATTTCAGCGTGCCGTCAACTTCGGTGCTGAATTGCAATGCAAAAGCCTACATGAAGGAAGAGTGTACTACGAAAACATAGTCCTCAATGAGGACGCTCAGATTCAGAACGCCTTTGTCTACATAAGGGGGCGTGTTAAGGGAGACTTTAAACCGCCAACGGAGCCTGTCGTTGTTGATCAGGTCGGATGCGTTTTTATTCCACACGTGGTGGGCGCAATGGTAGGACAACCCGTGGAATTTCTGAATAGCGATCCAGTTCTTCATAATGTCCGAACCGTAGCAACAAAAAAGAAACCACTAAAAGAAAAACCTTTTAACATTTCCCAGCCGAGAGAAGGAATGAAGTATACCCATACATTTACGGAAATGGATATCGGTATTCCCTTACGCTGCGATGTCCATCACTGGATGGAGGCGTTTCTTCATGTGATGCCTCACCCATTTTTTGCAGTGACAGACGAGACGGGCGCGTTTAAGATTCAGGGACTCCCACCTCGGACTTACACATTAGAAGTGTGGCACGAAAAATTAGGGACCCAGAAGGTTAAAGTTACAATCGAGCCAGGAAAAACACAGAATGTAGATTTTGTCTTCTCGGAGGAGTAATCAGCTAAGCCTGGCAAATCAGAATTGGGAATCAGTTTCCAGCAACTTCCGCTGGAGGTTATTGGAAATGTGTGCCCCTTTGTCGGCAAGCAGAATCGGATACCGCCCTTTGACAACGATAAAGGGCATCATAAAAGGTTTCATAATTTCCCGCGCCGCTCCTGTAACCACTATAAGCGTGCGCGGGATTTCTTTTTCGTTGCAAAGCATACACTCCTAAGGTATACTGTATATAATATCGTCATTCTCCGCTTAGGTCTCATTGTGTAGTTGAACTTATAGGATGGCATAAGGGTAAATACATTCACATAAAAACCAATCTCCTTTTTCTCAAATCAGAGAAAAATAGTCAGCACAAGGCGTAAAATCAATTCGGAGCATTACAATGGATTTACAATCACATACCGTTTGGAAACCAACCCACCTTTTTGGTCTACTCCTTATGAGCCTCATTCTGCTGATACAGGCACCTGTAGAAGGCTACATCGCAAAACGGTACACCATCAGGCAAATCGTTGCGGAAAGCACCAATGTCGTATTCGGGACGGTCTCCGAGGTTAACGTCAAACGAAAGACAGCGAAGGTTAAGGTCGAAGAAAACCTTAAAGGCACGAGTGAATTTCAGGAGATTCGGATTCGGTTCGATGTCTACAAGGGAGAGGCAGACCACAGAGACGAGATTATCCATTTCCTGAAAGCAGACGAACCGATTATTGTCTTTTACCTGAAAAAGGGTGGACGTATTGATAGTCTCGCACATACAAGAGGAAGATGGTTCCAAACCCAGGTCACGGCGAAGAACAAGGAACGCACAGAGTGGGGCTGGTGGCTCTTTACGCACTTTGAGAAATACCTCAACAGAGACAAGGTCTCAAAGCGAGATTCAACATCCGATTTTCAAGAAGAATTGCGTAATTTACTCAGTGGCGACGCGTTGGAACTCCTGCTACTCAAAACGGATAGATATGACGCAGAACCTCGCGCGATCGGTGAACTTGATGCAGTAGCAGACTTCGATCTCGCTTATCATGCGACGACTGACCGGAATCTACCGACCCTCAGCGAAGCAGACGTTCTATGGATCGGATTCCGCTCACTTTCCGAAGGGAGATACCGGCTTAACAAGAAGCAAGAAAATAGGATTAAGGAGTTCGTGAAAAACGGTGGTATTGTCATCGCTTCTGGACAGGATAGTGATAAGGAACGTCCGTGCAGTAGCGGTTGGTTACCCGAACCCCTTACGGGTGTGGAGAGTCCATCCCGGAACGATTTTCGACCTACTTCTCAGGCGGGTGAACTCTTTAAGGCACCTAACCGTATCCGTTCAGGGCAGCTTTCACTCGATGATTCGTGGAAGGGATGGAATGAGAAATACGAAATCCTCGCGACAACCAATGATGGTAAAGAGATCGTCGTCGCTCAATTGAAACATGGCAAAGGGATGTACCTCGTCACTAACCTCCATAATCAGAGAGACTCTCAAGTCTCTAAGAACCGTCGGATGCTTGAGAATTTGGTGCATTTCGCTGTCCGATTTTTGGAGGAATCCGAGTAGCAGGGGGAAATCAAATGAGAAAAGCGAAATTGAAACAGACATTAAAGAATAGCCGTCAGCCGTCAGCCGTCAGTTTCCGTCAGCAAGAGACCGAAATGGAAAGCAGGAAGGATAGAACGGAGAAAGAAAACAAAGAATCTTCCAGTCTTCCAATCTTCCAACCCAATGCTGAAAGCCGAAAACCGATAGCCATTCTCTTGAGTGCTCTCTTTCTTTTCTTACAAACCTCTGTAACCCCCGCGCATGCAGTGATTCCGCAGTTACTCGGACCGCTCACTGCATTGTTGAGCATCGTTCCGCAGATTCTTGCCTTTGTTGGGGTCGCACTTATCACCGGACTCGTGTTTGCACGGGACACGACCAAAATGCTGTTCTATAAGTTCCGAGACTTTGCGAGTGCCCATAGAGTCACGGCTTCTATTCTGAGTGTCATCTTCTTCGTCGGATTTGGATGGGGAAGCTATCAACTCATTCTGATGACCATAAATCCAATTACAACATCCCCTGAAGCAAAAGTTCACAGAACAGAAATACGGAACAAGCAGGCAAACCAGTCTTGGGCAAGTTTCCGAGGCGGGAAAAGTCGTACTGGACATGTAGATACACTCCCAGGACCAACAAGGGGTACACCCGCATGGATTTTTAAAGATGAAGAGCCGATGGCAGTTGACTTCTCCTCGTCTCCAGCGATTGTTGGTAACCGACTCTATATCGGTTCCGCGCACGGCTCAATTTTTTCGTTAGGCGGCGCGACTTACTGTATTGATACAGAATCGCAGAAGATTCTTTGGCGGTATACTTCTCCGACCCCAATATTTTCATCGCCTGCAGTTGCCGGTGGTAGGGTTTACATCGGTGAAGGGTATCACCACGACAGCGATTGTCACCTCCGGTGCCTTGATGCCCGCACGGGTGAACCTATCTGGTCGTTCCAAACAACGAGTCACGTTGAATCAACGCCATTCATCAGTCAGGGGAAACTCTATTTTACAGCAGGTGCTGATGGGGTCTACTGTATTGATGCATTAGAGGGAGAACAAATTTGGCACTATCCGGAGGTTCACGCCGACATGTCGCCTGTTCTGCATAAGGACAAGGTTTACTTCGGTACTGGCTACGGGGATTATCGTATTTATGCTGTCGATGCCCAAACGGGTGATGAGGCATGGTCGAAACAGATGCCCTATCCCGTGTGGGGGAGTCCGAGCGCAGAAGAAAATATCGTCTATTTTGGGCTTGGAAGGGGTAACTTTTCGGATAGTGCTCCGATACCCGCTGGTAAAGTTGTCGCTCTCGAAACGGAAACTGGCGACACGGTATGGGAATATGAGGCGGAAGATGCTGTCCTAACAGCAATCGCCGTTCAGAACGGTTACGTCACTTTCGGGTCGCGCGATGGCTATGTCTATTCTCTCCAGGCAATAGATGGACAACTCAACTGGAAAACTAACCTTGATGGTCCCGTT
The DNA here is from genome assembly GCA_965232545.1 of Candidatus Poribacteria bacterium. Lineage (GTDB taxonomy): Bacteria > Poribacteria > WGA-4E > WGA-4E > WGA-3G > WGA-3G. Next base: position 1,519,087 of record OZ246979.1, on the reverse strand, counting down.
GTTTCCTCACCCGCTGTAACAATGGATACCGTTTATGCGGCAACAAAAAACGGGTACATCTACGCGCTTTCCACTGACAATGGAAAGGTGCAGTGGGAATTTGATACAGGAATTATTAATAGAAACATAGAGCTGTATTCGTCCCCCGCAGTTGCCAACGGCTCGCTTTACATCGGCTCAAGCGACCGATATATTTTCTGTTTTGGCGACGATGATACTGATAAAATTATTGGTAATCGGTAATAAGGAGCAAGAAAATGAAAAAGTATATTTTATAGGACTTACGCACTGCCCCGGTAGGTGCGGTTTCTAACCGCACCGAATCCTGTGAAAATAGGTGAAATTTGGTCATTTTGCGTAAGTCCTATTTTAGTCGCAACGGCTCTACTTATTTTAGCCTCGAACACGATAACATACGCGCAGTGGCGTAGTAAAACCCATGACGTTTACAATGCGTTTACAATCCCACCGGGTGTTGACATTAAGATAGGTGATTTCAGCGAGTATTGGGAAGGGGTCTTTGAAACAGTTAAAGGGACCGATGGAACTATTTTCTGTGGTGTCGAATACTCTGGAAATGTGTTTGAAGAGCATAATGGTGGGAAGTGGAAAGGACCCGATGACCATCAAACCTGTTTCGCCATTCTTTGGGAACCCGAAGCAATTTATCTTGCGATCACTGTCGATGATGACGAACACGAACACGCCGCTGCCGCCGCATGGAACGGTGATGGCGCGCAACTTGCCTTTGAAATGAGTGGCAAACGAACCGCTGGACAGCAGATGTTTCTCTACAATGTCGGCTTAGATGATAAAGCGGAAAACATTATCCAAAATGCACTCAATGAGAATCCCGGCGGTGCAGGTATCGTCCCAGACGAAGATATCGCGGTTGTCCGAAACGAGGATGAAAAGGAAACTTACTACGAAATTAGATTCACAGCCGAAGAACTACAGGTAAAAGGCAAAAAATTCAGCGCAGGCTTTGAATTCGGACTCGGTATCTGTGTCAATGATGGGGACAAAGGCGCAGGTCAAGAAGGGCAGAAAGGATGGAGTGGTTGGTATACCCATTCCATCGTTTTTGGCAAGAACTCGGAGCATACGGGTTTGGTCGTCCTTACCGATGAACAACTTGCCGTTGAACCCGCCAACAAGTTAACCACAACATGGGGACAGCTCAAGGCAATTCACAATTAGCAAGCAGCAGACAGCAAGAATAGCGATCAGCAGTCAGCAAAGACGCAAGCGTTACAAAACGCCCTCTTTTCTTACCGACTGCTGAGAGGTTTTTCGCAGAAAAACCGACCTGATGGCTGACTGCCATTTCACTGACCTGACCGCTGACCGCTATCTCCACCGACCTGATGACTGACTGCCATTCCACTGATTGCCGATAGCCGATCCCTAATGATCATGATGGTCGGATTTGTGGTAGTGTAACCGAAGCAAATCTACACCAAAATCGTCCGCAATGTGCCGCCACACGGAATGGATATGGTTGGCATTGTTCTGCGTGTTATCATATTCTACAAAAAAGAATGGACCGTGTAACCTATAGTAGTGTGGGGTCTTCGGTGTTTCTGCTCCTGCCCACGCGAAGTGGATATCGTTGACGCTCCCTTCGCGTAGTTTTCGGAGCTCGATTTGGGCGACCTCATCAGGCAGTCGATCGATGTATTCATGGACGAGGTTCATCAAGAGTTCGCGCTGGGATGTTTCCATAGATTCTGCGGATAACCCTTCAACAGCCTCAAACTCAACTTTAGGTACGTCGCGGGTCAAAATATCGGATGGTGCATCCGCATTGATGATTGTCTGACCTTTCTGCGTAGCATTCAGGCTTGCCAGGAGTTGGCGCGCCATATCTTCCTCGGCGGAAAGGACTCTTAATCCCTTCTTCTCACCTTGCGGCACTTCTGCTGGATTCGAGCCGAAGAAAGATGGATTCGGCGAAATGAGTTCGCGATTAACGACGGTAAAATTGAGGGAGACATGGTGTCCCTCCGCACGCCATCCCCATGCGCCATTACCGGTCGGATCGCCGAAAACGGTGAAAAAATAGAGCCCAGGATCGCGCACCAATCGTGCTTCCCCAGCAGATTTTTCAATCTCACCAAGCGTTGTTTCCAAATTTATAATTGCGCGGGCTTTCTGATACCCCTTTGCACTCAAGCCGCTTTCCATGAGGCCGAATGCCGCTTCCTGCTGCTTTGTATTCAGTTCATTGAGAGAAACGCCTTCCCGCTCCCACATTTCGATCGGAATGTAGTGCCATCGGAAGCGTTCATTTCCATCAAATGGAAGTGCCGCCTTTTGGTGTAACGCGGGCGTTAATGTATCCAGAAAGTTTCCCGCTGCTCGCGCCATCTGTTCCGCTGTCGCCGAGGCAGGAATAAACAAAGGCTCTCGTTCGGGATGGGTATGTGTGTGTGCCACAAAAAATTCCTCCATAAGCACAGGACATCGGTCCAGAGACCGCGTCCTACAAATCAATTTAATTCAGTTTGCCTTACGAAGAATTTATTTTAAACTAACTACACATGCAAATCAAGTGTTTTATAGTAAAGCCCCTAATTACCTATACATCAACGGAAGGTGAAACAACCGACAAGCAAACACTATACCTACCGAGATTGGTTGTCAACGCTCAACAAAGACGAAAAAATAACAAAAAATGCGGAATTGGTTACCCTAAAGCAAAACCGAAGATTCTTGACAATCGATTACAAATTTTGTAAACTTATTTAAACTGTCTCCGTTTAAATAAACATTTAGCAAACTATCATCCACCGCTTGCTTCAGGTAAGACAAAATTTCCAACTGCCTTTTTCAGACTACTGGCAAAAGTCGGGAATCATGGACAAATTGATTGATGATGAAATGTTAGTTGCCCAGTTTCAATCCGGTCGCCAAAATGCTTTTGATGAGTTGATGAAACGCTACAAAGCTAAGATTTTCGCGTACCTTCTGCGTTCGGTCAGAAATTATGAGGATGCTGAGGATATCACCATCGAAGTTTTTTTTAAGGCGTACCGCGCCCTCGAGAATTGGCAACCGAAAGCCAAATTTTCAACATGGCTCTACAAGATAGCGTCCAATCTCGCTATTGACTATCACCGTACGAAACTACGGCATCCTGTTTATGCCTTGGAGGACATGGAAATTCCTGAAGCGAACCTCGTTGCCACCGATCTTCACAGCGACCCCGTTCAGCAAGTAGAAGAGCAAGAACGTGGACGGATCATCCGTGAGGCGGTTGATCAACTCTCTCCGAAACAGAAAGCAGTCTTTATGTTAAGTCGATATGAAGGCTTACAACTTAAAGAGGTCGCTGAAACGCTGGATATGGCGGAAGGGACAGTGAAAATTCACCTGCACCGTGCGGTGAAGCGCCTGCAAACATTGTTACGTCCCCTCTGGGAAAACAATGAAATCTAAAGAAAGGAGAATAATTTATCATGCCTAAATGTATCAAATCCGAAGGGCAAGCGATTGATTATGCTTCCAAACTTCTGTCGCCAGAAGAAGAGGACCCCTTCGAAGAACACCTTAAGAACTGTCCAGACTGTACCGAAGCAGTCCAATCTTTTAACACTGTCCTACAGTTGACAGACACGGCACAAGCAGAATTGCGCGTGCCTGAACTCGCCTTACAAGACATTGAAATGAATGTGTACAAACGTCTCGCTGCGACACAAGAGCAAACGCTGCTTTCGCGCGTCCGTAAGTACCTTACTAACTTTGGGTCTCTCTTCCGGTGGCAAAGAACTGCTGCCGCGAGTACCATTGCTATCGCTTTAATCACGATCACACTCCTATGGGGAGAGCTATTTGCCCCAGAACCCGAGCTGATATTGCCTGACACGCAATCCGCTGATGCCCGGATCGAACAATATCGTCAGCAACACATCCAACGAAATTTAGAGGAGGCACTCATCACACATCATCTTCGAAATGATGCGTGGGACACAGAAAGTCAGCTCCATCGAATGAAGGAGCGCGCGCATGGAACTAATTGGACGAAAGTTGCGGACGAGCATCTTCAAAACCTTCAATCCGGAACCTTAAACACGCCATAGCGGAATAACAAGAGCGTTTTTAAATGATTAACACCTGGCCACCACTCCTTTTTAACGGCTCGCAAAGTGTTAGATACAGCGATTGGATCCATACCCGGAGGCCAATGACTAAAAAATGTGGAAGCAGCTTCCTTGCTCCAACGGAGCAATATGTTTATAGAGGATTTAGATTTCTCTCATACGTGCTGCTGATTTTTCTCCTCTGCCCGTTTGTTTCTGCTCACTTTGAAGAGATGCACGTCTTAATTCAGGCAGGGCACTACACGGAAGCCAATAATAAACTGGAAGCACTCGCGGAATCTACCAAAGACATCGCGGTGAAAAGTTGGTGCTACTACCAGATTGGCGAGATCCATTATAACTATACGCATCAGTACACCAGAGCAGTTGAGGCTTACGATAAAATCCTAAAACTTGAAAAAATGGGGCTTGCCGCTGAAGAGATCTTTCTCGCCATCATTAAAAAGGGTGATGTCTATAGCCGCATGGGCAATTACCAAGATGCTATTGAAACTTACGATAGATTGATTAAACTTGCTCCCGCCTCGCATTTCGTGCATAAAACTGGCTTGCAGAAGATACGGGATATTAACAGCGCACTCTCTGACCTTAGGGAGCAGCAGCGTATTGCGATCCAGTATAAAGGGACCCCCCTTGCCGCCATCGCTCAATTTCAGATGGCTGAACTCTATCGGAATCACTCCCAACTCAACCAGCCTGAAAAGGCAATTGAAAAATATGAGTCGCTTCTGGGAGCACATCCTGATGCGATTATGGCACCAGAAGCGAGATGGCGCATCGCACATTTACGGCATACCGTTCTGAACCAATCGGCTTTAGCAATGGCAACATACAGAAAAGTCATTGAAGATTACCCGACGAGTAATTTCGCTGCAGAAGCACTCTTTCAAATGGCAAATATCCACCGGACATCCGAGAAATATTCGTTAGCAATCCCTATCTTTGAGAAATTGAAACAGAGATACCCGAACTTCTGGAATATGCACGCCGTTCTCTATTGGACAGGTGTTTGCTATGAAAAAAACTTGAACTACCCAAAAGCGATAAAGGCTTTTGAAACGTTCTTGCATGCCTATCTACCGCGACTCGATCCGGGGTATTTAGGACAGATCTCAATGCATGACAAAAGCGTGCCTGAGGTACAGGCGCAGATTGGTAAGAAAATTGAGGAACTCGCAGAAGAGATGTCGGAAACGGAATTAGAACGGTTGAACAAAGCAAGGGCAGACCAAGATTTTTCTGAAGCCTTAAGTATCGCCCGTCAGCTCATTGCCACGGCACCGCATACCTTTCAAGCAGAGCAGGCAGCGGAACTACTTCCCACACTTCAACAGCTTACAACTATCGAAAACCTGCGCGAGAAACTTCAAGACATAAGCTTGGCACCTATAGAGGCAGCACGCGCTCGGTTGCAAATCGGGACTATCTACGAGCGAAAACCGTTGCAGGACTATCCAAAGGCAATTGAGGCATACCAAGAGGTAGCGAAACACCACGAGGCTTCGACACATTCTGCCGAAGCACTCTACCGCAGCGGACTCATCTATGCTGAACAACTTTCCACGCCTAACGAAGCAATTCAGGCACACAAAAAGGTGATCGAAACGCATCCGAACACCCTACAAGCAATGATGGCTACTTTTCAGTTAGGCGAACTCTACAGAGAACTGCACCGTTACAACGAGGCACTGCAAGCCTACGAAACAACAATCGGATACCCAGAACGGGACCGGTACCTCGCGGGCGGATATAAGGACAGTTTCGCCGATAGGGCACAGTTTCGGATTGGACGCGTTCATTACGATGACAGACGTTACAACGAGGCGCGTTTCGCTTTTGAGGAGTTCATTCAAAATCGGACACAGTCGCCACGTCTCGCCGCTGCTTACGTCTACCTCGCCGCCATCTGCGAAAATCAAGGTGAAAACGCACAGGCAGCCTATTTTTACGAAAGAGCGGAAAGTCTACTCACGGACAATACTATGCAAATGACGATGCTCATCGAAGAAGCAAGTGCGCTCGGAAATCTACCGGTTTCCACTGATTCAGATGCAGTTATGCAGTTCATCACAGAAAATCGTAGACGTCTTGGAGCATCGAAAACAGGATCCAATCAATAGCAAGTCAGCACTCGCTCCCATCCTCTACAACTTCCTTAATGTCGGATGTAACTCTACAGGGTAGGGTTCTGCTTCTGTCAGACTTTTGTGCGAATTCGGTAATCTTTGGAGTGCTGCCGCTACTTGGGTCTGGAGGTCACGCAGATTCGGAAAATCATACACCAATTCTCCATCTTGGATAATCGGAATTAGAAGAGGCACTCCCCCAGAGATCGGTTTATCCCAAAGCACCACACAATCTTTGACATAATTCCCCTCGGTATCGGCGATGCGATAGATCTGCTTTTTGCCTGGGGCGGTTGCCTTAGACGGTTCATCCAGCGATTGCTTTCCAACAGGTTTGCCATCGCTCTCGACCAGCTTGTAGACACCACCGAGGGCGGACGTAGAGCCTTTACCCGTGAGCGAATTGTAGTTCGCTCCTGTAGCGAGTCGTGTGCCTACGCCGAAACTATCAATCGGCGCGCCGTTTTTGAGCAGCATATCTATCTGGAATTCATCGAGTTCATGACTCGCGATAATTTGGACATAATCAAGTCCTTCGGCATCAAGGATACGGCGGACTGCCTTGCTGAGGGATAAGAGGTCGCCGCTGTCCAATCTGACTGCGCGTAATCGCGCACCGCTCGCCTCCATCTCCTTTGCAACAATGCAAGCGTTTTTCGTCCCCTGAAGCGTATCGTAAGTATCAATTAGGAGGGTTGTGTTGTTCGGAAAGGCGGTAGCGTAATCGCGGAAAGCTTCTAACTCAGTAGGGCGTTCAGAGATGAACTTATGCGCCATCGTGCCAACGTAAGGTATATCGAAATAATGTCCAGCAAGTACTAACGATGTCCCACTTGCACCACCGATGAAGGAGGCGCGAGCGGCGAGAATGCCAGCATCTCTGCCGTGCGCTCGCCGCGCACCGAAGTCGAATACCGGTCTGCCGTGTGCCGCTTCTACAATTCGTGAGGCTTTCGTGGCAATCAGCGTCTGAAAGTTCATGACGCAGAGTAGATAGGTCTCAAAAAGTTGTACATCTCTGGAGCGACCTGTGACATTGATAATCGGTTCATTCGGAAAAACAAGCGTGCCTTCAGGGACAGCGAAAATGGAACCCTCAAAGCGGAAGTCTTTAAGAGTGGCAAGATAGTCAGGACTCAGGTCCCCCCGTTGTGCCAGCCAGTCAAGGGCAGTATCAGTGAAGCGCAAGTTTAAGATATAGTGGATAACTTGTTCCAAGCCAGTCGCTATGAGATACTGTCCTTGTGGGACTTCACGGACATAGTAGTTTGCCGTGATAATCTTGTCGTTCTGAGCATTGAAATCTGCCTGCCCCATCGTGAGTTGATAATAGTCAACGAAAAGCGACATATTATCTTCCAAGAGTAGCGCAGATTTAGGTGAATTCATAGACTTTTTCCTGACAAAAGATAGGAAGGCGGGCGGGTTGGAAGACGGGAAGATTGGAAAATTGAGCACCCATCCTGCCATCCATCCTTCCTTCCCAACATCTTCCACCCTTCTGGTTTCATCGCAAGGAAAGTTAAAAACCTTCAGAGACAACGAGCTTCTGGTTGACAGACAAGTTCTGACGCATATCCACCTGACCAGAGGGCCAGACGATTTCAAGGGTATCAACTTTCGTGTGTGTCCCAAGCCCTATTTCAAGCGATAGGCTATTGGTCGAACCAAATCCACATCCACCACTGACTTCTCGGTAAATTACGTCACCACCAATATGCAGGGTAACTTTAGCACCGATGGCATCTCGATTGCTTTTGACACCAATCAGTTTTAGGGTGAGCCAATTGTTTCCAGTCCCACTGTTGCGATAGAAAAGATTGGGCCACTGGTCGCCAATAAACGCACCACCCACAGGGACATAGACATCAACATCACCATCATCATCAACATCACCGAAAGTTACACCGTGTCCTTTCCCAATGTTTCCCAAACCCAGAGCCTCCGTCGCATCTGTAAAAGTACCGTCACCGTTGTTGCGGAAGAGCGCATCGCGTTCGAGCCGTCCCATCTGTGGCGCACCAGTGGCAAGATAGATGTCGAGGTAGCCATCACTATTGATGTCTCCGAAGTTCGCACCCATCGCGCCATAAGCATGATACAGCCCCGATTCACGGGTGATATCCGTAAAGGTGCCGTCGCCGTTGTTGCGATAAAGCACTTGCCGATCAGCGTCGTGTGTGGCAGTCCCTGTGATTTGACCCGCGATGAAGGCTTGAAAAGAGCCTGAGTTAGAGATGAAAATGTCCAGATCCGCATCGTTATCTACATCTAAAAAGAAGGTAACAAAAGCGTCCGTAACAGGGAGGTTCATACCTGTCGTCGGGGTGACATCCGTAAAGGTACCGTCGCCGTTATTGCGGTAAAGTACATTGGATTGTCCGTAGTTGATGACATGCAGGTCGATGTGTCCATCCTTATCGTAATCCCCCCAAGCGGTTCCAAGAGAATTGCCCGTATCTGAGACACCTGCGGCTTCTGCTGTATTCGTGAAAGTGCCATCCCCATTGTTCCGATATAAGACATTCGCCGCACCATCACCGATAACTCCATCGGCAATATAGAGGTCGAGATAGCCATCGTTGTCGTAATCCGCCCAAGCGGCACAGAAACTACTCTGCGGATCTGCGACCCCTGCCTTGTGCGTGACATCCGTGAAAGTGCCATCCCCGTTGTTGTGATACAGCGTATTCTCCGCCGCACCCGACCAACCGCCACGCGTGATGTAGAGATCCGAATAGCCATCGTTATCATAATCGGCGAAAAGTGAACCCCATCCGCCTCTCGGATCCGCAATGCCCGCTTCATTTGCAGTGTTCGTAAAAGTGCCATCGCCGTTATTACGGAAAAGCGCGTGTGGTTGATACGTGCCAACAGCGACGATGTCTAAATCTCCATCATTATCGTAATCGCCCCAGGCACTGCCGCGCCCACCATCGACTTTGTCCATTCTTAAGTCCGGTGCGATGTCGGTGAATTGGCTATCGGCTATCGGCTTTCGGCTGTCAGCAAGAGAATCTCTTTGCTGACGGCTATTCCCACTGACGGCTATTCTGAATTCTTCGGGTAATTCTTCCGGGTAACCGTCAAGTTGATTATACGCTGTCCACAAGTTCCACAAAGTTTCAGGATCGCGAGGTTTCAGGCGGAGCGATTCCTTGAAATTCTCAACGGCTTTTTCAGGCGCGCCGTGTCGGAGATGATAGACACCGAGATAGTAGTGCGCACCCGAATGCCGACGATAATTTCGGATAATATTTTCAAACCGTTCAGCGGCTTTGTCTGCTTCACCGAGTCGGAATTCGGCTAAACCGAGTTGGAGCATCGCCTCCAGATTATTCGGTTCGAGTTCCAGTACCTTTTCAAACTGTCGTTTAGATGCCGCGAGATCGGGGACGAGCATCTGTTGCGGGGCGCCTAAGAAATAACCGAGTCTGATGCGTGCCTCGGTATCGTCAGGGTTTACCTCCAATGCATTGGTGAGCGCAGTCGTAGAATCAGAAAAGCGTTGTTGATAACTGAAAACCTGTGCCAACGTTAGGTATGCCTTTGAAAGTTGCTCCTTGTGGGAGGGGTTTCTAACCCCGATATCCTTAAGCCTCCCTATCAGCGTCTGCAACGTCTCTTCGGCAAGCACCCATTTCTGCTGTCTAATGTATGTACGTGCGAGCAACATGCGTACATCGTAGGCATTGGCATCAATCTGAAGGCACGCCTGAAACGCTTTTTCCGCTTCCACGAAGTTATTCATATCCAGCGCGTCTATGCCTTTCTGATAGTGTGCCATGTATTGGGGATTCACATCACGCTGCGGTGCGTCTGTATTGCAACCGATACTGATGAGGAAGATAAGGAAAATAGAAAAAGTCGATCGCATATCTGTTTTCTTTTCTGAATCAGGATTTTCAGGATTATTGAAAATAATAACAGATTTCAGAGGAAAGTCAAGGGAAATGATTTTTGGTTATTGGTTGTCAGCCATCAGTAGTTTCAACCAATTTTAGATCCGAAAACGTTCGGTGCCGCTGGCGAGGTTTCCCAACCTCGCCTATGCTCGGTGGTTATGTCCATTGGGCTTCATCGCTCAACCCAACCTACGTTGTCCTCAATACTGCTGTTTAAGGTGTCCCCAGGTCGTTGTAAGCTTGTCTTTCGGGTTGACAGGCAAGGTCAAGGGATGTTCCAACAGCAGCGTAATCATCGGGTCGAGTTTGTTTTCACGGGCGATCTGTAGCGCACTGCGCCCCTCGTTATCCCTGAGAAACGGCTTGATGTCCTTATGCGCGATGAGTGTGGCAACCAACTCTTCAAAACCGTATACCACGGCGTGGTGCAGGGCAGTCAGCCCCTCCGCATCTTGGGCATTGATGTCTATGTTCCTGTCATCTTCGATCACCTTGCGTGCCCACACTCCGTCCGACTGCTTAGTTTTAAAGAGCAGTGGGTACTCGCCCACCTGCTTGATTTCAAAGATCAGCGGATATTTCGGACGGCAGCCGAGGGGTTCTTGTTCCAGTTCATAGTTGGGGAAAAAACAGTCTTCCAAAGGCAATCCCTCATGCACATGCTTGTAAAGCCAGAGGATGCCGTTGATGTCATCTACACCGAGAAAGTCGATGCCATCAAGGGGAACAGGGTCATGCGCAGCTACGTCGTAAGGTATATGCCCGCTCATCACCGCGGCCGGTTGTGTGCCCTTGGTTCCTCGTAACCCCCCCTTGTTGAGACCTCCTCGTTTAAACCGATCCGCTAAACCGATCCGCCCACGGGATGTAGGTGTCAGCTAAACCGAAGGCATGCCCTGTTTCATGGACGAGGGCGTCCATAAAGTGCCCCACCACTTTCGTGCCACGGCGTAGATTGATGCCGGGTGTATTTCCGCCGACGTGTGCATTAGAAATCCGAAGCTCACAGTGAAAGAATATCCACAGGTCGGCAGCGGCGCGGGCGGCTGCATCGTCTGCCGTGCGCTGGTAGCGAAAATCGTTGACGATCGGACGATCGGTGTATTCCCGCAGCGGTTGTAGCCAGGATTGGATGAAGACCGTTGCGATCTGTGTATACTTTTTTCCGTTTCCTCGTCCACAGGACCACAGTTTTCAAAGTTGTAGTGGATCGTCCAGTGGGGAGCATGTACCTTGGTGATGAGCAGCTCGTCGAGACGCCCCACCTGTTCGTGATGAAACGAGATAAATCCGTGTGTAGCAGGGACGATACTGAAGAACAAACACCTCACTAACAATAGGTGGAAAGGACGGAGTTGCCGCCGTTGCAACCGCAAGCTATTTATCGTAAATGTCATAAATTGGTTTATCACATGCTCAGGTTTCATCTTGAGTATCAGAACCTCCGATAGTTTTTATGTTTAATTTGTCATAAGTATACCACGTATCAGACCTTTATACCCCGAGAAAATGTGTTTTTCATCTGTCAAGAAATACGCCGGACTGACCCAAGCAGCCATGAACGATGTATCTGCGGAATAACCAGCGATGGTCAGAATGGGGTTAGCACAGTAGGCGAGGTTAGGAAACCTCACCAGCGCGGAAAGGTGGGATATAGGATTGGCAGGCGAAAAGCAGTACTCGGCTACAAATCTGCCAGCCTTGCTTTCAATGCTTCTTGTCCGATAGACTTTGCCAAATCCATGAGATAGATCCGCATGTGATCCGAACGATCAGAACTGAATACAAGCGTCTTTCCATCCGTTGAGAGGCTCGGTTCAAAATGTGCACCGATGTGGTTCGTGAGTTGGGTCTTGTTTCTGCCATCGGTATCCATCGTCCAGAGCGTATAATGGTTATGCGCGTTCGAGACATAGAGTATCCGTTTGCCATCCGGGCTGAAAGTAGGATGGTAATGGGAACCTGTACCCGTAAACGTTAGTTGCTGGACCGTGCCGCCTTCTGCGTTGACACTGAAAATGTGGTAGATGTCATCTACCATTCCGGTGAAGGCGATCTGCTTTCCATTGGGTGCCCATGTTGGATGTCCATCGTCTACATCGTTGTGCGTCAGCTGCTTCATGTTTGTGCCGTCGATATCAATGACGTAGATTTCTAACGTATCGTTGTTCTCGGTGCTTCCGGGTTCGCTTTCGGTTTCCTGCGTCGGTGCTTTGGATTCAAAGGCGATTTTTTGCCCATCGGGTGAAAAGACAGGGGCACGTTGCGCCCCTTCTATATCGATTAACGGACGTTGGTTTCTTCCATCGGCATCCATGAGGTAGATCGTCGCAGTCCTCGGGTCGGAACCACTCGCCTGGACAGATGGAAGCATCATCCCGCCACGTGTGCGTTCTGAAACGAAGGCGATAGATTTACCATCGGGTGAAAAAGCGGGCATGTATTCGTCAAGCTCATCGGTATGTGTCAGCTGCTGTAGAGTGCGGGTCGTGAGATCCGTGAGATACAACTCAGCGTTCTGGAGACGATTTGAAGCGAAAGCAAGCCATTTTCCATCGGGTGAAATTGCGGGACTATAATCGTCGGTATACTTTGCAGTAAACGTCATCATGTTCCCTTTTTCAGTGAAGGTCTGCTCATAGTCGTCGCTGCCTTCGGTGCGAATACGTTGGACGTGGTAGGCATCTCCTGTGAGACCTGCTAATTGAAGGAGGATTTCCTTTTTCGGGGAACCGTTCAGCAAATTCTGAAACTCGGTGCGCGCAAGGGAACGGTTGCCGCTGTGCCAATAGACGCGCCCGAGTGCGAGTGCTATTTCTGCTCGTTTCGGTGCCAACTTTGTTGCATTTTTGAATGCATTGACTGCTTGCGTAGCATCTCCTAATCCTTCATACGCCAAACCGAGCTGATAGTGAGCCTCGTCATTGGAAGGATTCTGCTTAAGTGCCGCCTGAAACTGCTGAATGGCAGACGTAGTGTCGCCTGTTTCAAGAAACGCTTTGCCGCGCTCAATAGTGGGATCTCCACCGCATGCGAGTAGGATTAGAAACATAGAAATGAATAGATAGAAATAGTTTCTCATTTTTTAATGGCTATCGGCAAGGATGGCGGTCGGGGCGTTCCGCTGCGCTCCACTCTCAGCGGTCGGCTTTCAGCAAAGAGGGTTCTCTTAAAGGATGAACTCTTTACCGATACCCGAGAGGTTTTTTCGGAAGAAAAAACCGCCCCGACTGCCGACTGCTATTTTTCTGACTGCTGACCGCCGATGGCTAATTGCTATTCCTGTGTTATATGGATTCTTTGGTTTGTTGGGACATTATGAAGTTTCTGCGTCTTCCCGTTCTGCCAAGTAACCTGTAACGTCTCAATCTGTGTGGCGTTTCCCACGCCAAATTCCGCGACGAGACTGTTGGAGGACATGTAACTCTCACCGGCGTAAATTTCTCGGACCTGCGTCTGATCTGCCGTTTTCACTCGAATTTTCGCGCCGATAGCATCTCGATTTGTGCCCGTTCCAATGAGTTTGACCTGCAGCCAATTGTTACGGTTTCCGCCCTCATTCCGCAACAATGTCGGTGGGGCATGGTTGTTTACGATGAAAATATCGACATCTCCGTCGTTGTCATAGTCTCCAAACGCTGCCCCGCGCCCGACTCGAAGTGGGAGTGACGCAATGCCAGCCTCCTGACTAATATCGGTGAATGTCTCGTCTCCGTTATTTCGGAACAACATATCAGCCTGGGGGATAAGCACCTCCGGTCGTCTCAACTCCTGGAAGGTGCTGCCGTTCGTCACAAAAATATCCAAATCACCGTCGTTGTCAAAATCAAAGAGAGTCGTGCCCCACCCGATCTGTTTGATGCTCTCTTCAGCAAGAAGGGCAGTATAGGATTCATCTACAAACCGAATCTGTTTTGCATCCCCATCCTCTAAAAACAAATTTCTATAGAGTGCGTTTTCTTCGTCCACCCAATGGCTCATAAAGAGGTCGATATCACCGTCAGCGTCGTAATCGCCAGCGGTGAGTCCCATAGAACCACGAAAATCTGCCGCCCACGACTCCGTACTGACATCGGTAAAGTTTCCACCACCATCGTTGCGATAGACATGGTTCGTGGTGGTATCATTTGCAACATAAAGGTCCAGATCGTTATCGTTATCAAAATCGCTGAAGATGGCTTGCATGCTTCTACCGCCTACTGCCGCGATGCCCATTTCATCGGTTTCATCGGTAAAAGTGCCATCACCGTTGTTCCGATAGAATACGTTATCCTGCGGTTCAAAGACATGCGGATTCAGAGCACTCGGCACAGGTTTTCCGGATTGTAAGGACTCTTCCTTCATCTCTTCCAACGCTTCCAAGTCATAAGTAACATAGTTGCAAACGTAGAGGTCCAAATCGGTGTCGCTGTCTACGTCTGCGAAGGCGGCACCTGTACTCCACAATTCGCAGCCGACACCGGCAACTCCCGTCACATCAGTAAAGGTGGCGTTACCGTTATTCCGATAGAGGACATTCTCGCCGTAGTTGGTTAAGTAAAGGTCGAGGTCGGCATCACCGTCATAATCTGCGAAGACGCATCCCATGCCGTACCCTTCATGCCCGACACCCGCGGCACGCGTGATGTCCGTAAAAGTGCCGTCACCGTTGTTACGATATAGGGCATTAGCGTTCTCTCGTACGGGCGGGGTTACCCCGCCCCTACCATTTTGTGTAAAGGGACCGGGGATGTTGACAATGTAGAGGTCGATGTCTCCGTCGTTGTCTATATCGGCAAAGCCTGCACCGGATCCCATGTCCTCCGGGAGTAGGCTGGAACGGATTCCGCTCGAATGCTGAAAACGGATGCCAGCTTCGCTTGTAACATCAACAAAAGTAACCGCGTTTAGCGTCATGGAAGCCGATAGCATAGAGATTGCAAACGCTATGAAAAAGGTATACACGTGATATTGGTTTTCGGAAGAATGGTTGTCGGTGGAATAGCATTGTCCCGCAAGCCCACACGCGGCTTGCGTCGCGATCAGGTCGGGTTTCTCCGAAACCCTTTCAGCAGTCAGTAAAGAGGTGTTTTTGATAGGGTGTTTCCCCTCGTTTAAGTTAACTCTCTTGCTAATTGCTGATTGCTGATTGCTGACGGCTGATGGCTGATGGCTATTCTTCATGTTTCTAAGAAATTGGTGAAAATGGTTCCACTGTGAAAGCGTTCATCGTTGAGGATATTCTGGAAGAGCGGAATTGTGGTCTTTATACCTTCAATTTCGAATTCAGACAAGGCACGTTTCAACCGCTCAATCGCCTCTTCTCGATCTCTGCCCATCGCGATAAGTTTCGCCACGAGTGAATCGTAATGTGAAGGAACAGTATATCCCGTGTAGAGATACCCATCAACCCGAATACCGATGCCACCCGGAGGATGGTAGGCTGTGACGAGTCCGGGTGAAGGCATAAACTGATTTGCTGGATCTTCGGCATTAATTCTGCATTCAATCGCGTGTCCTTGGATTTGAACGTCAGACTGGTTATATCCGAGTTGCTCTCCCATCGCGAGCCGAATCTGTTCTTTGATGAGATCTATACCAGTGATACTCTCAGTGACAGTGTGTTCAACCTGAATCCGTGTATTCATTTCTAAAAAATAGAAATTATCATTTTTATCAACAACAAACTCAATGGTCCCAGCATTTGTGTAACCGATCGCTTTTGCGGCTTTTGCGGCGGCTTTACAGATATCGTTACGAAGTTTCGATGGAATCGAGGCAGCGGGGGCTTCTTCTAAGAGTTTCTGCTGTTTACGCTGGATAGAGCATTCCCGTTCTCCTAAGTGGACAACGTTGCCATGGATATCTCCAAGGATTTGGACTTCAATATGCCGTGCCTCCTCAATCCATTTTTCAATGTAAACATCTCCGTTACCAAACGCCGCCTCACCTTCTGCCTTGGCAGTATGAAAAAGATTGAAAAGGCTCGGTCGGTTTTCGGCGATTCGAATGCCTCGCCCACCACCACCTGCGACGGCTTTGATCCCGATGGGATACCCGATCTTCTCAGCAAGCTGTGCAGCATCATCAGCGGTGTCAACCGTTCCTTTTTTGCTGTTTTTACGCCTACCGCTTTGGCTGCCAGGTACGAGTTTGAGTCCGGCTTTTGACACAGTTTCGCGTGCCTTCACTTTGTCTCCCATTGTGGCGAGATCTTCGATGGAGGGGCCAATAAACTTTATCTCATGCGCCTCACAAATTTCTGCAAATTGCGCGTCCTCAGCCAGAAAGCCTGCTCCAGGGTGGATTGCGTTGACATTGGCATAATCCGCAACAGTGATAATATTAGAGTATTTGAGATAACTTTCAGTTGAGGGCGGTGGACCAATGCAATAGGCATCGTCCGCTAATTTTACGTGTAGGGCATCTTCATCAGCGGTCGAATAGATCGCTACCGTTTTAATCCCCATGTCTTTGCAGGCACGGATAATGCGGACAGCTATTTCACCACGATTTGCTATCAGGATTTTTTTTATCATGTTTTTTATGGTTTTCGGTTCGGATTTTTTCTTCTAAAAAATCCTTTCGGTCATCGGTAACAAGAGGGGTTCGTTAAACGAAAACCTCTTAACCGACAACCACGACTCCGATAACTATTCCTAAATAATCTGCTTCACTCGGAACAGCGGTTGTGAATACTCAACCGCCTCGCCATCTTCAGCAAGAATCTCTAAAATCTCACAGTTAAACGGAGCTTCTACGGGATTGTAAGTTTTCATGACTTCAAGGACAGCGACAGGCTCACCCGTTGCAACTACATCCCCAACTTTAACAAAGGGCGGTTCGTCAGGGGCAGGAGAACGGTAGAAGCGCGAGGGCATAGGGGCACTGATAAGCCCATTATTTCCTTCCGAGGTACCTTCGACATCGGGGGTCTCTACAGGAAGTTGTGGCGCACCCACTGCTACACTCGTTTCTGCCGGGCGTAGTGCGGGCTGTTCATATCCTTCGGGGTTCCCGCGATCCCTGGAAACCTGCACTTCAAACTCGTTATCTCGGATGCGAACTTCTGAAAGGTCGGTACGGACAAGAATTTCCGCTAACTGTTCAACAATCTCCAAGACATCACTGTAGCTTTGTTCCGCAGATTCGGATTTATCCTTGGATCTGTTTTGACGCATTTCTTTTTTCACAGTCGGCTATCGGCTTTCAGCCATCAGGGACCTCGGCGACGTTTTAACTTCCGCGAGAAGGTTATCCAGTTGCCGACGGTAACTGACTGCTGACTGCTGACCGCTGATTGCTACTATATCCTTTCTACATATTTTCCGGTGCGTGTATCAACTTTGATACGCGTTTCGTTCTGAACAAACAAAGGAACATTTACGACACCACCCGTTTCAAGTGTGGCGCGCTTTGAACCGCCACTAACAGTATCACCTCGTAATCCAGGGTCGGTCTCAACAATCTGAAGCTCAACGAAGTTCGGAAGTTCAACGGCAAGTGGGATGACCCCTTCCATTTTGACGGTGACAGTTTCACCTTCCTTTAAAAACTTCAAGGCATCCCCAATGAGATCTACAGGGAGAGTGTGTTGTTCAAATGTTTCGTTATCCATAAACCACAAGGCATCCGCATCTCGGTACATATACTGCATCTTATGATCCATGACCCTGACAGTTTCGACATTTTCATTAGAACGAAAGGTCCTATCCAAAACGGAACCGTCGGAAATACGTTTGATTTTGGTTCGTGCGAAGGCACCACCTTTCCCTGGCTTGACGTGCTCACAGTTGACTATGGTGTAAATAATATCGTTGAGTCGGATAACCAACCCGTTGCGTAAATCGTTAAGTGCTGCCATTTTCTCCTCATTATTGGTTATCGGAGGAATAGTTGTCAGTTAAGAGGACTCCTTGTAACAATTCACCGCTTCTGCGAGTCCTCCACGAATGGGGAGAGTGTTACCAAAGACCTCTTGTAACTGACAACTGATAACTGAAAGGTTTTTTCGCAAGAAAAAACCGAACTGATAACTATTAAAGCAAAGCGATTGCCTGTTCCAATGCCTTTGCTCTGTGACTAATCCGGTTTTTTATTTTTTCTCCTAATTCTGCGAAAGTCTGATCATAACCCTTAGGTACAAACACCGGATCATAACCGAAACCGCTCTCTCCCAGAGGATTCTGCCTGATGTGTCCCTCACAGACACCGAGAACGACTTTCGGTTCGGAATTCGGATGTACCACCGCAATCGCAGCGATGAATCGCGCCTGTCGATTCGTGGTACCTTCAAGTGCCTGAAGGAGTTTCGCAATCCGGGTTTCATCCGTTGCATCTTCACCCGCCCAGCGTTTGGAGTTAATACCTGGCGCACCGCTGAGAGCATCCACCTCCAGGCCTGCGTCGTCAGCGAGGGTGAGATGAGACGTATACTCAGCAATAATGGACGCCTTCTTAACGGCATTCTCCATATACGTTTTACCGTCCTCAATCACCTCTGGGGCATCTGGATAATTTTCCAAAGAGATAACTTCGATCGGATAGACACAAGACCTATCCCTACTACCACAGAGCATGTTTGTGAGTTCTTTTACCTTACCTTGATTACGCGTCGCCAATACGAGCTTCATCTGAATTCTCCAACATCATCCGATTCTGGAGCCGGACGAGTTGCTGTATACCTCCAACGGCGAGATCCAGCATTTGGTCATAGTCGACACGCGAAAAAGGCTTTTCTTCTGCCGTGCCTTGTATCTCTATAAATTGTCCGCTCCCTGTCATTACGATGTTCATATCCACATCCGCTGTTGAGTCCTCCGTGTAGCAGAGGTCTAACATCGGTTGACCGTTGATCAGCCCGACACTTGTTGCGGCAATGTTGTCGGTAATGGGGAAATTTTTAATTCTTTTGCTTTTAATGAGCTCCTGACAAGCATCCCAGAGTGCGATGAAGGCACCTGTAATGGATGCGGTGCGTGTCCCACCATCAGCCTGAATCACATCACAATCAACCCAAACTGTCCGCTCTTCCAAGGCGTATAAATCTACAGCGGCACGTAAGGAACGGCCAATAAGGCGTTGGATCTCCTGTGTTCTCCCACTGACACCACCACGCGTTGCCTCACGTTGCATCCGTTCAGAAGTCGAGCGAGGTAACATAGAATACTCTGCCGTCACCCATCCCTTTTTTTTGATACGTTGGGAGCGCATGAAACGCGGCTGTTGGTCAATTACAGAGGCAGTGCATATAACACGGGTATCACCTGTCGCGATGAGTACAGAGCCTTCGGCATGTTTAATATAATGTCGTTTAATTGTGACCGGACGCAGTTCATCTGTTCCGCGTCCATCCTCTCTGATTTCCATATTTCTGTTTCCTGTTTTTCTATAGCCATCAGCGGTCAGGCGGATTTTTTTTAAATCCCTGCAGGGGTCAGTAGGAATAGCCATCATTTAACGAAAGCCTCTTTACTGACTGCTAACTGCTAACTGCTGACTGCTATTCTAAGGTCTCGAGCAATGCCAACGCTTTCGTGTAACTTTTCCGCTCAAGATAGTGCAGAAGCATCTTAGGAGCTGTCGGTGCGAGTTCTTGAGAGAGGGCATCAATCTGTTTTAACTGTTCCATTATGTCCTCGCCTGCCTCAATCCGCTGCATCATAGTTTCCAATGCTTGCCTAAGGTCAACAAAACGTTCAATTTTAACTTGCATCTAATGGCTCCAGTTCATCAACAGCTTTGCAAGTTCGCAAATGGACATTTTGAGGTGGATCATCATAGCCTTTCCAGGCGTACGGATCGACACCAGAGACCGGAATGATACATCGGCGGTCAGCGCTTGCCGCGCTTTCCCCTTCCTTAACCGTCCATGGCAACAACGACCATGAATTGCAGTAATGGTTCACCAAAACCCTGCGATATGTATCTCCACGGTTTTTACGAGAGCGGTGGAGTAGATAACCGTTAAAAAATACTAATGTACCGGTTGTAACTTCAACGGGTACCTCATCTGTGTCATTAAATCCGTAACTCTCCCAAGCAAAATCGAATTCATCTGGGTTCTCGTGGTATCTCTGCGGATAGAGATATCCTCGACGATGCGAACCAGGAAGGACCCATAAACATCCATTTTCTATCGTTGCATCGTCCATTGCAGTCCACGCGCCAATCAAGGAGCGATCGCGAGTCGGAATATAAAATTCGTCCTGATGCCATGCTTGTCCTTGAAAATTGGGCGGTTTTACAAAGAGCATCGACTGCATGCACTTGACGCTTCCATCCCAGTAAGGTAAATGGGCAGCAGTTATCTGACTCAGGATACCACTGATTTTCGGGTGCTTGACGTACTGCTCAATAACAGGACTGACAAAATGCGGCTGATGAATGCAAAGGATACGTCCCACAGCCTCGTCATCGCCGATATCCTCAGGTAACGGTTGAAGGCTGTCACAGGGGTATCCACCTTTGGCAAGCGTAACAGTGTCCTGCCGTAATTCCTCTACCTCATCCAGAGAAAGCAGATTTGGGACAATAAGATACCCGTTATCGATAAAAAATTGGACCTGCTCCTCAGATACAATTTGTGGTACTTCAATTGGGGCACTCGGTTCAAAGTTCATTTTTTAATCTATTGCTCCTGTGCGCAAGCCCATAGAGACTTGCGGTTAACCATCTACTCGTCTCTGATACAATATCTAAATGCACGAGTAGATGGTTAAAATGCTTGGTTTCACAGTAGTTTCCGAAATAGCTGTCAGCGATTAGCAGTCAGCCACCAGCGGTCGGTTAAGTGGGTTTCACCTCATAAAGGTTCCTCAAGGTATCATCAAAAAACGTAGCCTGCAACATCGGCGCAGGCGGATATGAGAAAGGCACCCGAAAGTCCAAACGCGCTTTCTTCCTCCGCAAGGAAAATTAAAAAAGTAAAATTAAACACGGTTGGCGAGGAACATCTCTGTTATTGCTAAGGCGAAAACCGCGAACATGAGATAGATCCATGTGTTTTGATTCCTCTCTACATCTTCATTGAATTGCACCACCAGTTCTGCTGTCGGTTTATCTTCTATTAGTTCGTCAGCCGTGCCTTTCAGCATGCTTGCGAGTTCCTCAACATCACGCGCCGTAAGATCAGACTCAGTGGTATCGATGTTGACAACAAAGTAATCCGGGACTTCTGCACCAGACCTATGAATTGAATAGATACCGGGTATTGTTGTGCCTGTATATAAGGTGCTACTTTGTGGAGTCTCCTCTGCTGTAAGTGTAACATCTTTATTTTGTCCCAAGCGCGTTTCGACGTTGTTCGGATTGAAGATAGCTACCTCTCTGTTCCCCGTTATGACCTCATTCTCAACATCCAAAACTTTCAGTTCAACATAGTCTCCGACGCGGTAATCGGGCAGCGTTTCTGTGTCTTTAAGTGCGAGGTACTTAATAGATTCATGCAGGAAAGGTAAATAAACAGCGCGAATCGGCAGGTCGTTCCATTCCCGGTCTATGGTTGAAGTAAAACAGAGTACACGCCCCAAGTCTCCGTAGGGCTTTTCAAAGAGCGCAGGACTGCCATCATCATAAGAAGCAATGACAGTAGCATTGCTTCCCGTTGGTACCGCCTGAAAAATTCTATAAAATCGCGCCTTACCAAAATCACCATGGTTTGGTTCCTTGAACGGAGCGAAAATTGGGTGTTCGTACTTTACTGACGCAAGGACGCGAAATTGCTGACGATCAAAAGCGTCACCGGTGGGACGGACAAAGTTGCAAGGCATCAAACCTATCTCGCCACCAAGACGCTGTTCATAGACCGCAGGGTCTATATTATCACCCACTGTCACAATCAATCCACCACCTGAAGCAACGTATGCAGCCACGCGTTCAGCTGCGTCAGAAGAAAGTTGTCCTACATTGGCAAGCACCAGAACATCAGTGCGATTCAGTGTCGCCGTACTCGGTACCGAACTCGATTCGGTAAAATCAATAGGCACTGCATCACTACCTGCTGTAAACGCCATTTTCATAAAAAATGTTTCCATCGTCTGTCCATGAAGATTTTGCGGATCTCGCGTCCGTGGTTTGTCACTCACCGCATGAACCTTGATTGACCGGAGGCTTTTTAAAGTGAAATAGCGTTTGTTGTCAACCGCAAGTGCATCTTCAGGCAGTTCAATCCAACCTGTATGAGTTGCCTCGTCTTGGAAGTCAATCCGGAAAGCAGCATCCGCGAGATCGTCTGGCTCAATATCAAGTTGGACAGTGTGAATCATATTTCCATCTATGAACAGACGAACGGGCAGATTTTCAACTGCTTCGTCGCTGAAATTACGGACGCGGGCAACCAGATATGATGCTTGCTGTTCCTTCAGAATCACAGGCGGTACATTGAGGTCTGTTATCGCGAGATTGCGCGGGTCTTCAGGATGGACATCAATAAACTGAATTTGGACATCAGGATTGAGTTTGTCGGTTTCAATGAAGTTTTCCCATCCCCGCTTTTGCATATCCGCGATTACATAAATCTGCCCTCTTTTGTGGATGCCACCGATAGGAATAGACGCAAGTATTTCGTCAGCAGTTTGCAGCGCGTCTAAATAATCTGTAGGTTTGTAAGTCGTTCCTGCATCGTTCAAAGCCGCCCTAATGTGTGAGAACTCTGAACCGAGCGGGGCAACGACACGAGCATTGTCCGATGAAAGAATCAGACAAGCGGCATCGGTTGCGTCAAGCCCGTCAAGAATTTTGGTACCTTCCTCTTTTGCGTTCTCGAATACCTCCTCATATTGCATACTATAGGAGGTATCCAGAATAACAATTGCGTTTCGTTTTCCGCCTGTTTTCTGCGCAATGACCGGAGCTTCAGCGAAGAACGGGCGCGCAAAGGCAAAGCCGAGCAGTGCCAACATCAGAATCCGCATGAGCAGCAGCAGTAACCGCTTCAACTTATGCCGTCTCACGTTTGTCTGGTGCGACATCTCGATGAAACGGATGGTCCCGAATACCAATCGCCTTGCACGTTCTCGGTTCAACAGATGCAAGATAAGCGGAATTGAGGCACCTACAATACCTGCTACCGCGAATAAAGGGGCTAAGATTCCTAATCCAAACATTTTTTAGTGGGTGTCAGATTTAACCATCAACTCGCCTCCGTTATAAATGTTAAAGCACGAGTTGATGGTTAAAGTCATCAGCAAGAAACTTCTTTGCAGACGATTGATAACCGGAAGTCGAAAACTACAAATCAGAGAACGCCTTGCCGCTTTGCGAGATAAGATGCCAAAGCTAAATCAATCGGTGTTGCTGTTGTTATCATGTTGTAATCAATATCTGATTGCCTCAGGGCGAGCCGATAAGTATCAAGAAATTCGTTGAAATTATTCAAATAACTTTCCTGAATCGCTTGTGGTGTTGTGATAATCTCAGCGTCACTTTCCGAATCGATAAAACGGATAAGTGCTTCTGCACTCCTTCCCATTTCAAAGTCAGCAAAGGCAATTTCCTGATGTGCGAGAACATGAAAGACGATGACCTCATGTCCCTCATATCTGAGATGCTCCAAACCTTCGATAACCTCGGTTTGATTTTCATCATAGAGGTCGGAGACGAAAAGGACTAAGCCGCGCTTGGTTAAACGTTCTGCGATTTGATGCAAGGGCATCCCCATCCGCGTGCTTTTTGCAGTCTGTAACGTCTCCAACGTGAGCAAGATCGAGTGTAAGTGCGATGTGCTACTTCGAGCGGGAAGGTATTGGCGAAGTGTATCATCAAAGTACGCAAACCCAACAGCGTCCCGCTGCTTCGCCATAAAATAGGCAAGCGACGCGATGAGGAAACTTGCGTATCGCAACTTTGTTAGTTTTTGTCCTGTTACACTCTCCTCTATAGTCGGATCATCCACTGGTGCCTCAGCCATCGGATGCAACATAGACTCGCTTGCATCTAAAAGGAGGTAGCAATTGAGATTGGTTTCCTCTTCAAATTGCTTGATATAGTAACGATCCGTGCGGGCGTAGGCTTTCCAATCTATATGCTTGGTATCGTCTCCAGCCATATATTGCCTGTACTGTGAGAACTCGACACTGAACCCGTGATACGGACTTTTGTGGAGACCAGAGATAAAGCCTTCAACAACGAATTTTGCAATCAATTCAAGATTCCCGATTCGGGCAAGGATTGCTGGATCTAAAAATGAGCGTCCGACTGATGAACTTTGTTGCATGTGTATTCTAATAGTTGTCGGTTGTCGGTTCGGTTTTTCTCCGAAAAACCTTTCAGTTTTCAGTTAAGAGGTTTTCGTTTAGCAACACCCTCTTGTTACCGACAACCGAAAGTGGAGCGTAGCGGAACGCACCGACACCCATTCCTCCTTTACTGCTTCCTCAAAATAAGTAGGGTCAGGTCGTCAAATTGATCTGCCGCCCCCTGAAATCCCATCACTGCCTCGTGAAGATATTCGCGGATACCTTCAGCGTCAGAATCCTTGCAGGCTTTGGAATCCTCTACGAGCCGGTCTTCCTCATAATACTCATCTTCAATATTGACGGTTTCTGTGACACCGTCTGTGTAATATACGACGACATCACCACTTGTGAGTTTGACATTCTCCGCTTCATACTCAGCGATGTTCGGAACCATATCATTCGGAAACATTCCAAGCGGAATACCCCCAACCTCTTCACCCAACCATTTATAAGTGCCATCCTTTTTAATGAGTAGCGGCGGATTATGCCCCGCATTGAGCGTCGTCAAGACATCCGTATCCGGATTAAGATGACTATAGAAGAAAGTCGCGTACTTCTCTTCTGTACCACTGGCGTAAAGGAGCGAGTTAAGCGTCAAAGCCATATCGGTAAGTTCAGCGTACAAGGCAGACACATCCTGTCCAACTTGCTTGGGCATTCTTGTGTCGTTCGGTTTCACTGAATCTTCCGCTACGACACCTTTTCCGCGAGACAATTCAGAGATGAGTCCCGCACGCAGCGTTGCCATAAGGAGAGCCGCTTGCATCCCTTTTCCAGAAACATCTGCAATTGTGAGTCCCCAATGTCCGGTCGGCAAGGCAATACAATCATAATAGTCGCCGCCAACGGGACCGCGAGGCTCATAATGCCCAGCAACTTCGTAGCCGGGGATGTCAGGTAGCCTATCTGGAATGAGATTCTCCTGTATCTTGCGAGCTTCTTCCATTTCCGCTTGTAACTGGCGTGCCTCCAGTGCTTCCTGATGTAGGTGAGCGTTTTCAATAGCGACCCCTGCCTGTTTCGCAAAAGAATCAAGTAGGATAACATCCTCATCGGTAAAAGGTGTGATGCTACCACCACGTTCCTCTTTATCACCAACAACGAGGATTCCCAAAATGTCACCGTCGCGTCCGGGAATAGGGACCGCCATTAAATTCTTTCCGCCGAAAAGCGTGTCGGATTTTGGTGGACAGTGCCCGGGCAATCCTTCTTTGACAACAGATTTCAGCATGTCTGCAGACGTTGTTTCCGAGGATACAGGGGCTTCTTCACCATAAGGAATAATGAGTCCATTAGAACTCGAATCACCTGCCGGACCTTCAATCAATGTCTCTGGGAAGGTGAAGTGCATCTCAAGCTCCTGGCGTTCCGGGTACGTGAGCATGAGGGCTCCAGCGTTAGCGTCTAAGAGTGAGACAGCCTGGTGCACTACCTGTTCTGCGGCGGCTTCAGGTTGTAGGAGTTGGCAGATTTGTGGGGCACTTTCAGCAAGCATAAACAATCGAAATTTTTCGCTTTGAACGCCCTCTACCATTTGCGAATAAGCAATAGCGATTGAAATTTGCTGAGCCAGAGTTGTTAACAATTCCATCTCCCATGCTTCCAATGTCTCTCTGCCCAAAAAACTTCCTAAACCAATCATTCCGAGAAATTCATCTTGAATCTTCAGAGGCACCCAAAGCCGTATGCCAATAGTTTCGACAAACTTGCCAGCCCGAGTGAAGAATTGTTCAAGACATTCTGGCAGATTTTCACTCTCAATGAATGGATGTTGTAGCAAAAGCTCGATTTCGCTTGGCTCAACTGTGATTGGGGAAAATACTTCATCAGGTGATGACGCAACAACCTCAAGATTTTGTCTCGTCGAGTGATAACGGAGTATCGCACCGCGTGTGACTTGCAAAGTTCCAAGCGTGATCCGGAGATAGGTTTTACTTGAATGATTGAAGTTGCTGTGTCCAGAGATCAACGTTTGCCCCAAATGTTCCAATTCGGATAGGCTAAAGATGAGCCGTTCCATCGTCTGTTCTGCGGTATTTGGTGCTTTATGGGCTTGCAAACTGTCCCCTGACGTAGGCATGCTTGGGTCTTTCATAGTATTGAATCCAGATAATTTAACCATCAACTCGTGCTTTAACATTTATCACGGAGTGTTTTTGCTTGGGCGTTTCTTCAAGTTGAGGGTGTCTGAAGCACCCCACACATCCTGTCCAACTTGCTTGGGCATTCTTGTGTCGGGTGACTTCAGAAAGGTTATTATTTTTTGTTATATCTGTTACGATAAGCATATACCTAAGGCACCAGGACATATCCTATCCAAAAGGTATCCGCCAATGTAAAGCAAGCTTTTTCGATCTATTTCTGGATAAAAATTTACGCATAAAATTATAGGTTGGCAATAGCAGATTCTTCATCTGGAAAGATACCAGCATATTTCGCAAGTGCCATCATGCGAAATGTGCGTTCCTGTGTAGCTGACAACCCACAGAAATTCAGCGTGCCTTCGCGTTCACTAAGTGCCTCTATAATCTCAATAAGTATGGATATACCAATGCTGTTAATGAGTGTTGTTTTTTCAAGGTTAATTACGAGTTGTGTGCAACCATTCTGAATGAGTTCTTGTGCTTTCTCAGAGAGTTGTTCTCCGAGAGCATCATTCAGGTATCCTGTTGTTTCAATCACCGCGTGCTCTTTCGCTTCGCGAATTTGAATATCGAATTTGTCCAACAAATCGTTTACCTCCTTAAGTTCTCAACATGGACGTGCAAACTGCCCCAAAACAGAAATGTGATATATTAGAAAAACATGTCGTTTGTCGTTTAATAGCGCATTTAACACAATTTCGTAAATTATCCACGACGGATTTAAAGTTGTGTTGTAGAGATATGGTCCTGAAAGCCTCTATAGGCTTGTGCAATAGCGACATAACCATCTACTCAGGGGACTTCTTTTTTGTGAAACTCACAGTAGTCCCGTTAGGGCTGCTTTCTATAACCACTTCATCCATTAAAGCTCTAATTATTTGTAAGCCTCTTCCACGCTTACGTAAATCGGGGTGTACACTCGGCCTGCCAAGTAAGCGGGTACCATCCAGTGTATCTGTTGTTATACCAACCCCTCGATCAGTAATTTTGACCTCCAACTGATCGTCCGTAACTAAAAACTGAATATGTACTTCCTTATCCTCGCTTTGGCTATGTTCAGAAGCGTTGATACAAGATTCGATGATAGCGAGTTGAATCTCTTCAACTGCCTCCTCGTTGAAATCCTTCAATTCGGCGAGGACAGAGCCAGTTTTTGCCGCGGCAAGTTCCATATCAGGGTACATTGGTATAGTGAGGAGTACTTTGTGTTCATTTGACACGTTCTTTTTCCCTCCTTGCTATGGCTTATGTTTATATTAAGAAGCCTAAAAAATTCGTTCACCTAAATTGGCACTTTCCGGAAATTAAAGGTTCATGAAAAACTTAATTAAACATGATACTATGTTTCTTAAAATTATGTCAAGAATTTTATGGCACCAGAGATTTTGTTTCGTCAACAATCCAACGTGCATCTGCTATTCGCGCAGATGCCTCTGATAATTCCGGTTGATAGGTCGCAAATTTTACCATATCACAGTTGGTGAGTAATTGTTGCGTCCGTTTAACACACGGTGTAGCTATTTTAGCGTGTAGCATCGCCTGAAGTAATCCTGTCGTTGTTAACTCCAACGCTGGAATCTGATAGCGTGCGTCAATATATTGGCGGAGAACATGAGCCAGTTGGGTATGATATGTCTCCATGTCTCCACGTTTCAACCAATCCGATGCCTCAATCGCCGCCAGTTTTTCGTATGCTACCTCGTGTGCCAACGGTGTGTCACTCTCATCCGGTACAGCGATGGACAGGGGTTGACGGCGTTTTTGGAGATAGGACCATGCCAGGATAACTACAAAACCGAGTATCACTGTACCACCGACGAAATAAGGCAGCAGGTTTTGCGACATCTCTAAAGGCGGTTTGATATCGCGTAGGTTTTGTCCTCCTAAAGTACCCTGCATAAGTATTTGTATAAGTACAGACATATTTCTTTCGGAAAGGTGCGACGGACAATCAGATATATCCGAAACCAAGACATCTCACTTAGCAATAGGCTCAATAACTATCGACTTTGGTGCAGTTGGGCAGGCGTATTGACATACCCCACACCCTGTGCATCCCGTATCCATAACCTCTACAACGCCATCTGACGTGAAATGAATCGCATCTTCGCCAATCGGACACGTATCGACGCAGTAGGTACAATCCACATCTTTCGTCCGAAGACAGGTTTCAGCACTGAAAACTGCCAAACCGATTTTAATATCTTCGGCATAAACGGTTTGCAAAGCACCGCTCGGACAGACATACATGCACGCCAATGAATCACAAATGACACATGGCTGTTCCTCAGGATCGATATAAGGTGTATTCGCGATATCGGGTTGGGTGGTCTGTAAAGGGAAAATAGCGTTTGCGGGACAATTTTTGACGCAGTTGCCACACCGATGACACTTTTCTAAGAATTCTGCTTCGGGCAACGCTCCGGGAGGTCGGAAAAGTGGACGGTTACCCGGCTCCTCAGCAGGCAAATGATCGCTTATCTGATCATCCAGGAATTCAGCGACCGGTTGGATGAGTTGGTTCAAGGCTTCCTTGAAAAAGCCGCGTCTCCCCGTTTCATCAGGCATCTGTAGGTTCCATCCCTGAGAGTCGTGTTCCCTGTTCGCGTGGCACCTTATTCTTCGCTGGCTTTAGGAATCCGGTAACAACATTTATGGCTTCCTTGCATGAGATGTTCTACTCGAACAACTTTCGCACCCAAGGATTGCCGGAAGAGTGCTGTTTCAATTTCACAGACGTGTGGGTATTCTTGCGCGATCAAGGCGATAGGACAATTATGTTCGGTTAAGACGTAATCGGCCTCGTCTTCATCAAAACGTGCCATGTACCCTTCTTCATCACGGATATGGGCAAGTTCTTTGACGCGTTCGGACAGCGTCTTCCCTTGGAGCCGCTGTTGATACGTCTGCAACTGTGATTTCATCCGACCTCGAAAGACTTTGTTGATGAAACCAGGTCCGTTGAATTTAGCAACTTCATGCATTAAACCAACAGCAAAGTTAGCATAAGTCGTGGGAAAAAGACTGTTTGCTTCATCTGTTAATTGATAAACGTAAGGCGGACGACCCCGTCCTTGCTTTTCTTGGTAGTACTCAACCAATCCCTCTGTTTCAAGTATCGCGAGGTGCTGTCGGATCCCCATTTGACTGATATGCAAAGCTTCTTTCAACTGACTGATCGTCATGCTGGCGCGCATTTTCAGCAGTTGCAGGATTCGCATTCGGGTTTCGCTCATTTCGCAATTCACGTGATTTCCTCGTAATATAGATGAACTTATGTGGCTAACAACAGTACTTTACATTCTTAGGACTTACGCATGCGGCTCTTTTGTAGCATGATGCACGTCGCATCTGGACGAGTACGCCGCAAAACTGTTAGCTTGTGCCACAGACCGCCTGCGTTTTTTATACGATCCCTTTCTCAGGGCACAGGAGGTGATCAAAATTGCGTAAGTCCTGATTCTTTTTCAACGCTTAAAACATTATACCATAATTGTATATTACAGTTCAAGGTAATTTAGTTATCAGTCGTCGGTTATCAATTCTCAGTGTTGGTAGATGGAGTTTGTAGCCTCACCGATGTTTTCTAAATCTCGAATTCTCTCGGAGACCGTGGATTTCTCGGATTTTAGGGAAATCGAAAACCATCAGAAATGCCTTACCACACACTGTATGAGGTTTTAAAAATTTATGGTAAAACTTACAAATAACTCTCACTGCGAGGCTATCTCAATAGGTGCGAAAACCCACAACCCCGCCCCTTTAAAGTGTCTCATTAATTCTAAAATCTACCATAATATAGCTGAGGGCGTTAGCACCGATAAATGAATACCTGCTATTTTTCTTTTGTCTATTTATCGCTTATGTGATAAAATTTTGTTAGGGCTTACGCACTTCCCTGGTAGGTGCGGTTTTGCGGCGTACTCGCCCAAATGCGATCTGCATTCCCAACCGCACCGAATGCATCCAAATAGATGAAATTTACTGATTTTGCGTAAGTCCTGTTTGTAAAGGTTTTATTGCAAGTCGAGAGTAAAAGGACTGAAAGGAGAAGGTGGAGAATGCACAACGAACTCACCGAATCACAAATTAACTTTTATCAAGAAAACGGGTTTCTTGTCATTGAGAACTTTCTTGATGTCGATGAATTGGCGGAGTGGCGACGTTGTACCGATGAATCTGTTGAGGAACGACTCGGAAATTCAGTGGAATTTATGACGAACCAGATGGATGCCAAGCAGTTCTACGCGCGCGTTTTTACACAATGCCTCCGTTTATCAGATACACACCCTGGCATGCGAAAACTGGTACATGATCCGAGACTCGGTAAGATGGCAGCGCAGTTGGCTGGGGTCGATGGTGTACGAATTTGGCACGACCAAGCTTTGATTAAACCACCACACGGCAATCCGACCGCATGGCACCTCGATGTCCCTTACTGGTCTTTTGATTCCCGAGATGCCATCTCGTTCTGGGTTGCGTTGGATGATGCCACACTCGCGAATGGATGTATGTGGTATCTTCCCAGTACCCATAAAACTGCCCGCTTTGATAACGTAGGCATTGGGATAAATATCGGCGAACTATTTAATGTATATCCAGAATGGAAACAGATTGAACCCCAATGTGCCCCTTGTCCCGCAGGCTCTATCGCATGGCACAACGGACTCGTTGCACACGGTGCTGGTGCGAACATGACGATCCATCACCGCAGAGCGATGACATGTGGTTTCATGCCCGATGGGTGTACCTTCAATGGAAAGCGAAATATCCTGCCAGAACCCTATTTTAACTCGTTGGAAATTGGTGACGTGCTTAACGATGACATTCAGAATAGGCTTATATGGCATAAGGACCGGGACGCTTAAGGGGTAACCTACGACATCGCCCTCAC
Organism: Candidatus Poribacteria bacterium; assembly: GCA_965232545.1. Lineage (GTDB taxonomy): Bacteria > Poribacteria > WGA-4E > WGA-4E > WGA-3G > WGA-3G. The sequence goes on along the minus strand of OZ246979.1, from coordinate 1,487,699 downwards.
AGAAATAACGATTAGATAAAGTCGTGGTCAGAAGAGCTGATAACTATTAAAAAGGAGATTCGGATATGGCAAAACAGCCAAATATTGTACTGTTGGGAGTTGATTCATTACTCGCGACACACATGAGTTGCTACGGGTATCACCGATTAACATCACCGCACATTGACCGATTTGCGGAAGGTGGTACCCTCTTTGAGAAAACGTATAGTCCACACATCCCGACAACAAGTGCTTACGCATCTATGTTGACAGGATTGGATACATTCAGCACACAGGTTGTGGCATTGCGGCACCAAGGACCGCTCCGCGAAGAAGTCAAAACGCTGGCAGAAATCCTCCGAGATGAAGGCTACGATACCACCTGTGTTGGATTCAGTGGACCAAGCGCGCGTGGGTTTGACACCTATCTTGAATATTCTGGATGGGGACCCGATGAAAGCGGGCGGAGTCCGAAAGCAGAAAATCTCAACAAAACAACCTTACCAGAACTGAATCGACTGATTGATCAACGCGACGAAAAACCGTTTTTCCTATTCCTGCGCCACATGGACCCACACTCACCCTACCTACCGCCAGCTCCTTATGAACGGATGTTCTATCACGGCGATGAATGCGACCCGAGCAATACCTCGATGGAACCGGTGATGGCGTTTAAGCCGTTTTGTGATTACTTCGCCTCATGGATGCCACCCGGAATTACCGATAAAGATTACGTCATAGCGCAATACGACGGTGCCATCGCTTATATGGACGCTTGTATTCAGACGCTCTTCAATGCCCTTGAAGCGCGTGGCGTGTTGGACGAAACAATCGTCGTTCTCAATGGAGACCACGGCGAAACCCTCTATGACCATGAATGCTGGTTTGACCATCACGGCATCTACGATGTCACGCTACATGTACCGCTCATTATCCGTTATCCAGGGCGTGTACCCGCCGGAAAACGGGTTGACGGATACAACCAACACAAAGACCTCGTGCCGACACTCCTTGAATTAGCAGATATCGAGACAGACATCGCATTCGATGGAAAAAGCCTCACCTCGTTAATGAACGGCGAGATTACCTCCTACGACAGCGAGTTCTACATCACAGAATGCACGTGGATGCGCAAGCATGGTTGGCGCACCCCTGAATGGAAACTCATCGTTGCACTTGAACCGGACTTCCATTTCAAACCTCCTGTTGAACTCTACAATCTGATTCAAGACCCAGATGAGAATAACAACCTTGCTGAGACACACCCAGACATCGTTAATGTCCTCGAAACACGGATGAAAAGCTGGATTCGTCAGCGGGAACAAGAGACAGGTTTGACAAACCCGATTATGACACAGGGCGATTGGCACGGACACAAAGGTGTCGGTCCATTCAAGTCATCTGAACAAGCATACAACACGATGCACATCGGGGATGCGGGGGCAGCGGCACGTTTACAGGCGAAATCTCGGAATGAATAGTTAAATAGCCATCGGTTGTCGGCTTTTACGCTATCGGGCGAGGTTGGATACCTCGCCAGCAGCGGGCTTTCTGTGAGATGTAATCTGTCGTCTTCATAGTGCTAAAAACGCAGCTCGCAATGAAATTAGGTTCTCCTTAAATGGCATAATTTGTCTTTGCTTTACATTTGGAGATCGGATTCAAGAAAGGCATGCCAAAGTTCAAACTCACGTCATTTAACCGCAAGGAATAATTAAAAAACCGGAAGGAAAATTAAAAAATGCCAGATTATAGACGAGATCAGGTCTTAGAACGCCTGAAGACAGAATTAGATAAAGACAAACCCTTACTCGCTGTCGGTGCGGGAACAGGTATCACAGCAAAATTCGCTGAACAGGGGGGTGCCGACCTGATTGTGATTTACAATTCCGGTCGCTACCGGATGTCGGGATTCGGCTCCTGTGCAGGACTTTTGGCTTACGGTGATGCGAATGCTATCGTCATGGAGATGGGCGAACGTGAAGTTCTCCCTGTTGTTAAAGAGACTCCTGTTATTGCTGGGGTCAACGGCACAGACCCAACGCGTCGGATGAGTAACTTCCTCAAGCAGGTCCGCGATGTCGGTTTCGATGGCGTTAATAATTTTCCCACCGTTGGCGTAATTGACGGAACTTTTCGGGTAACGCTTGAAGAGACGGGGATGGGGTTCTATAAAGAGGTAGAAACGATCGGTATCGCGCACGAGATGGATCTTTTCACTATCGTCTATGTCTTTAACACAGAAGAGTCCGAAAACATGGCAAAGGTTGGTGCGGACGTTATCATCGCACACATGGGAACGACGATAGGTGGCACGATCGGTGCAGAAACGGCTTTCACGCTTGAAGATGCAGCTGTACGGGTACAGGAGATATGCGATGCTGCAAGAGCCGTGAACCCAGATGTCTTATGCTTAGCGCATGGGGGTCCCATCTCAAAAGCACCAGAGGCGGCGTTTATCAATCAGAAGACGGATGCCGTCGGCTTCGTGGGTGCCTCCAGCATCGAACGATTCGCCTGTGAGGAGAGTATCCCCCGCGTCACAGCTTCCTTTAAGGAATAGATACAAGATTTTCGCGAGTTTCAAGCAGTCGCGAATTCTCCAGAGTAAAATTAGCCAAACCCGTAGCCTGCAACAACCGAATCCGACACTCGTGCTTTTAAGTATTGTATCGGAGACGAGTTTCGGGTTCGGCAGGCGGATATTTAGGCAGGCGTGTTAAAGCCCAAATCCTGTCATTCTCCCGTAAGGTAAAATTAAAAATGGTCAAAGAAATAGAGATTTTAACTGCCGATGACACCGAGTTAATGCGTATCAGCCGAGAAGGGACGTTGTCCTTGAGTTTGAACGAGATGCAAACGATTCAGACCCACTTCGGAACCCTCGGACGCAACCCCACCGATGTAGAAATAGAGACCATCGCCCAAACCTGGTCTGAACATTGCGTTCATAAAACATTCAAAAGCACTATCCTCTATTCCGAAGACGGAAAAGAACCAGAGCAGATTGACGGTTTGTTTCCAAGTTTCATTCAACGTGCGACTGAGGAGATAGCGAAACCGTGGTGCGTCTCCGTCTTTTCAGACAACGCCGGTATCATCGAATTTGACGAACAATTCAATCTCGTTTTCAAAGTAGAAACGCACAATCATCCATCAGCGATTGAACCCTATGGTGGTGCGGGAACTGGGATAGGCGGCGTAATTCGCGACGCACTCGGTACAGGGCTTGGTGCGAAGCCGATTCTTAATACGGACGTATTCTGCTTTGGGCTGCCGGATACACCCTATGCGCAACTGCCGAAAGGCACACTTCACCCGAAGCGCGTATTTAAAGGAGTTGTCGCGGGGGTGCGCGATTACGGCAACCGAATGGGAATCCCTACGGCGAACGGTGCTATCCTTTTTGATGCCCGTTATACCGCAAACCCACTCGTCTTCTGTGGAAACGTCGGTTTAATACCGAGAAACAGATGTGAGAAATCCGTTGAACCGGGTGATCTGGTGGTTGCGATCGGCGGACAAACCGGCCGCGATGGAATCCACGGCGCGACCTTCTCCTCCGCAGAATTGGACGATACCTCTGAATCCCTCGGCAGTGTCGTGCAGATCGGCAACCCGATTATAGAAAAGAAGATTGTTGATGCGTTGTTACAGGCGCGGGACCGGAATCTTTATCGCTCCATAACCGATTGCGGTGCTGGAGGGTTCTCATCCGCTGTCGGTGAGATGGGCGAAGACACAGGAGCAGAAGTGCACCTTGAACGCGTCTCTTTGAAATACGAAGGACTCGCCCCGTGGGAAATCTGGCTCTCTGAAGCACAAGAACGTATGGTCATTGCTGTGCCGCCTGAGAATCTGGATGAGCTCATGGAAATATGCGAGGCAGAAGTCGTTGAAGCCACAGTTCTCGGCACTTTCACAGATACGCGTAGGTTACAGGTTTTCTATGAAGGCACACTGGTTGCCGACTTAGAGATGGAATTTCTGCACCATGGACTGCCGATGCCTGTGAAAGAGGCGGTTTGGGAGCCACCGAATCATCCGGATATGGCATCGCGAGACGAAGAAACGGAAAACTATACGAATGACCTTGAACGCCTCCTCGCAAGTCCAAACATCGCGAGTAAAGAATCCGTTATTCGGCAATACGACCACGGTGTCCAAGGCGGTATGGTTATCAACCCACTTGTCGGTGTGGAAAACGATGGACCGAGCGACGCATGCGTCACAACTCCCGTCTTAGGTAGTCGAACTGGTGTAATCGTTGCGAACGGCATCAATCCGAAATATAGCGACGTGGATCCGTATCTCAGCGCAGCAGCAGCGATTGACGAGGCTTTGCGGAATATCGTCGCTGTCGGCGGGACATTAGAAAAGACAGCACTACTGGACAATTTCTGTTGGGGAAATCCTGACAAACCCGATCGGCTCGGTGAACTCGTCCGGGCAGCGAGAGCGTGTTATGACATCGCGACTGCTTATGGCACGCCTTTTATTTCCGGTAAAGACAGCCTCTACAACGAATACCGGGACACTACAACAGGTGAACAACGCGCGATTCCATCGACACTCCTCATATCCGCTATCTGCGTTATGCCCGATATTCAAAACGCCGTTACAATGGACGTGAAAACGCCGGGCAATCTTATTTATGTCGTCGGCAATACCTACGCTGAATTAGGAGGTTCGCACTACTTCAACATCCACGGGTTCGTCGGAAACACTGCCCCTGCCATTCGTCCAAGTGAAGGGAAATTGACGATGGAACGTCTCAGCACTGCTATCAACAGTGGATTGGTGCACTCGTGTCACGACTGTTCTGAAGGGGGTATCGGTGTCGCAGCGGCGGAAATGGCATTTGCAGGGGGCTATGGGATGTCTCTGAGTCTTGACGACATACCTACAGGTGAAGAAATTGATGCCGACGACTTCCTCCTGTTTTCAGAATCGAATAGCCGCTTTCTTGTAGAGATTGAACCGCAACACCAACATGCCTACGAAAACCACATGGCGGGAATACCGATTGGCTGTCTTGGCACGGTTTCAGACACCTCCGAGTTTATTATCAAAGGAAAAACTGGACGCTCGATAGTCGAAGCGTCAATTGAGAATCTCAAATCTGCATGGCAGGTTTTTTAACTATTCGCAAGGCGTTAAATCAGGTGATTGGTTTATTGACCGTTTTTTCTTAGATTCGCCTGCACGGTTGTTGCAGGCTATCGTCTTGAGTTAAGGATTGTAGAGTAAATTTTTAATTTGTGCTGTCAAAACCGTAGTCCGTAATGAAATGGAGGACGGATAGATGGGACGCACATAATAGTTCAAACGCCCTTCATTACTCCGCAAGGAAAATTAAAAAAATGAAACCAAAGGCACTCATTTTACGAACGGCAGGCACGAACTGCGATGCAGAAACGGATATGGCGTTCCAACTCGCAGGTGCAGAGACAGCATTGGGGCATATCCAAAATCTCATATCGGACAAAGTTAACCTCGCCGACTATCAAATTCTCGCGATCCCTGGCGGATTCTCCTACGGCGATGATATTGCGGCGGGTATCCTGTTGGCGGTCGAGATGAAACACAAACTGACGAACGCGCTGAACCGATTTGTCGCAGATGGTAAGTTAATAATTGGTATTTGCAATGGGTTTCAGGTGCTTGTCCGAACAGGCTTACTGCCTGGGAACGGCACGTCAGAGAGGACGCAGCAAGCGACATTAGCGATGAATACCTCATCAAAATTCGAGTGTCGGTGGGTGGATCTGGAAACGCAAGAAAGCCCATGTGTCTTTACAGAGGGAGTCAAAGCGCGGGTTTATCTCCCCGTCGCACACGCTGAAGGTAGATTTACTGCACCAGCGAATGTGCTGTCGGAATTAGAAGCGAACAATCAAGTCGTATTTCGGTATGCCGAGAGTAGATACCCCAACAACCCGAACGGTTCCGATAGTAATATTGCGGGTATCTGCGATGCAACGGGCAAAATTTTCGGATTAATGCCCCATCCAGAACGGTTTCTGACAAAATGGAATCATCCCCGTTGGACACGGGTTGCTAAAACTCAAGAGACCCCTTCTGAAGAAGGCGACGGATTGGTTATCTTCAAAAACGCGGTTGATTACGTCAAATCGAATCTTTTGTAGGAGCGATCTCCATACCGGAATTCTCGTCTTTACCCGCTTTTTCTCTCATAATATCCGTTAAGCGCGAGCCCGTTTTTTTGACCATCAACTCGTGCTTTATAGTAAAGCCTGGAAATATGTGAACATCGAGGATTTGGGCTTCCTGCCTCGCTGGCGAGGTGTTTTTGATAGGGCATTTCCCCCTAACCTCGCCAATTCTAATGTGTATACGTAATTATAGGCTTTACTATAATATTTATAATGGAGGCGAGCTGATAATCATATCGGGAAAGACGGAGCGAAATCCCAATAATTAAAAAATGTCAAACAAGTTATCAAGACGCCTACTTCCATTCTATATGAAATTGCCTGTCTTTTGGGCATTCATCATTCTCTCGGTGTTAGGACAACTGCTTTGGGTGGTTGTCATTTCACAGGACGTACGGATTGACCTCCGATGGTCGAGTTTCGGCTACGGTTTAGGGATCGGTTTGGGTTTCATGCAAGGAAAGTGGACATCTCGTTTGTGGGATCAATCGTATCTACAGGTTTTAAAGCGGCAGATAACCTTCTGGGAAGCAAAAGGTGCGAAATTACTGACTTTCTACACCTGTGCGGCACTCGGTCTACCCATCCTTTGCACGATCCTCCTTCGATCGCTTGACACGTTGGTAGGCATTCAATCCTATGTTTTCGGCTTTATCGGTGCGATGAATGTGGCGTTGCTATTATGGGTGCGACGCATGCCAAAATGAATTTAACTATATGAGACTTGATAGAAATCAAGAAAAAGCCATGAATCACGTCGCAGGTCCCGCTATCGTCATCGCAGGACCCGGCAGCGGGAAAACGACAGTCGTAACCGCGCGGATTCTAAACCTTATCCAGACGCACAACATCCCACCCTCACAAATCCTCGCTATTGCCTTTAATAAAAAAGCCGTTGAAGAGATGGAGACGCGTATTTGGCGCAGCTTGCAAGCCAAATCTTGCTTGACAGAAGATCGGGAACTCACGTCATCAGAATCTTCCGATGAAACGGCAACGCTCAGAAAACCCGAAATCCGGACACTTCACGCATTCGGTAAAGACATTATCACTGAAAACTATGAACGCGCAGGATTTAATCAAGAACCTGAGATATGGACGGGGCAGATAGATGAAATCATCGCACAAGAACAGACACAGATTGAACAGGAAGTTTCCACCACCTCAGTCGCCATCTATAAAATAGAAAGCAAAAAGACAGGCAAATGTTATATCGGACAGACCACAAACCCAGATCGGAGACGAAAGGAACACTTCGACCACTCGTCAAATGACAGACTCCGACAAGCGATCCGATCCGAAGGAGCCTCCCAATTCAGTTTTGAGGTGCTTGAACGCGTTTCCGGACGAGAGGCAAATCGTCGCGAAACACACTGGATTGCGTTCTACAAAGAGAGGGTAGAGGTGTTTAATCGTGCCGATCCCTCGCGGGTGCAGTATAGCAACCAACTCATTCTCGAAATGTTCTGCCAGCATTTCGAGATTCCATACAAAGAACACCTCGACAGAGATCCCGATTTTGAAAACCTCCGCGACCGCTTCAACGACATAAAAGAGACCGTTATGCGAGCGAAACGGCACGTTACCGCAGGTTTGTTCGACCCAACGACGCTTGAGGACCGCGTGGCACAAGCATTCGCTGTAAAATATGAGATGCTCAAAACCGAGGCAAACGCTATCGATTTTGAAGATATGGTTATCCATGCCGCGAATCTGCTTGAAACGTGTCCGGATCTTCAGCAAACCTATCGTGCCAAATACCCATATCTGCTCGTCGATGAATTCCAAGACATTGCCCCAGCCGACTTCCGATTGATTTCGCTTTTATCGGAGAACCTTTTTGCTGTCGGCGACGACGACCAAGCGATTTACGGATTTCGTGGTGGTGATTCCGAAATTATGCAGGAATTTACCGCTCGTCAGGATGTGGTAAAATATGAAATTACGCGGAACTATCGCTCCACGTCAACGATTGTTGAACACGCAAGAGCCTTGATTGAGCGAAACGAGCCGCGAATCAGCAAAAACCTTCGTGCCCACAACCCAATCCAGCAAGAGATAGAAATCGTAGAGACAATGCCTGAAACTGTAGAAGCCATCCTACGCCGTGAATTGAAATCATCTCAGGAAACCGCTGTTTTGGCGCGCACGAACTACGAAACCGACCAGATTCAAGAGATGCTTTCCAAGCACGCGATCCCAGTCGAGGTAACAACGATCCATAAAGCCAAAGGTAGGGAATGGGAAAAGGTTATCCTTATCCACAACACATTGGAGCGGCGTTTCCCGCGGCGTGATAACAACCTTGCAGAAGAGCGGCGTGTCTTCTATGTTGCGATGACGCGTGCCAAGAAGGAATTAGTGGTTCTCGGTGGGACATGTCCGTTTGTGCCAGAGTTTGCGAAAATCTCCAAGAATACTGGTTACTATCTCCGACAGTTTGCGTATTGGCGTGCGAGAGGGAAACTGAAAAAAGTGGGAGATGTAAAATAGGAATTGTGTTATAATCATCGATAATAAATTGCTCCATTACAAATCCTAAGTTCAGTCCCTTTATGGCAAACGCAACACAGAAAAATCATAACTCCCATCCTGGCGTAACGTTTCGTGCCATCATACTCGGTTTGCTACTGATCCCAGTAAATACTTACTTTATCATGGCAAACCACCTCAAATTCTGGAGCACCCTCCCAACAACGATGTCCCTCATCTATAACGTGGTTATCACGTTGATGGTGCTCATCCCTTTCAATCTGTTGCTGAATCGGTTTCTGCCTCGGTTCGCTTTGAGACAGGGCGAACTTTTAACGGTCTTTGTGATGCTGTCGCTCTCCTCAGCGATTGCGGGGCATGACATGATGCAAACTGTTATCCCGACGATATCCGATGCGTTCTGGTTCGCAACCCCTGAAAATGAGTGGAAACAACTGTTTTGGCGGTATCTCCCTCCGTGGCTGACATCTAACGATATGGCAAGCCTGCAGGCATTCTATGACGGAGAGAGTACTATTTACAGGATGGTTCATCTGCGGGGGTGGTTACGTCCGATTCTCTGGTGGACTATCTTTCTAACCGTTCTCATCTGGGTGATGATCTGCTTGGACGTTTTTCTCAGAAAGCAGTGGATTGAGCATGAACGCTTGACGTATCCCATCGTGCAATTGCCGTTGGAAATGACAAGGCTCGACGGACGACTTTTCCGATCGCCGATGATGTGGCTTGGGTTTTCGATCGCAGGCGGTATCAACCTAATCAATGGTCTGCATGTACTCTTCCCAGAGATCCCTGAAATCCCGGTCCGGCATGCCGAACTCGGTCAATACTTCACGCAGAAACCGTGGAGTTCGATGGGGTGGACACCGGTTTATGTCCGCTCGTTCGCTGTTGGACTCGCTTATCTGATGCCCCTGGAAATGTCATTTTCAATTTGGTTTTTTTATTGGTTCTGGAAAGCGCAACGGATACTGGGTAGCGCGCTCGGTCTTGACGTTATGCCGGGGTTTCCCTACGACTGGCAACAAGTCATGGGAGGGTATCTTGTGCTGGCATGTCTCGCAATTTGGGGCGGACGACGCTACTTTCTTAGGATTCTCAAGTATATCTTTCGGTGGCGGAAGGCACCAGGCAACATCGACGACAGTAGAGAACCGATACGCTATCGCTGGGCGGCAATTGGGTTAGTCTGCGGCTTGTTTTTCCTATTCGCTTTTTCACGACAAGGTGGGATGGAATTCTGGACAATCGGGCTTTACTTTTTAATCTATTACCTGTTAGCAATGAGTCTGACGCGCATCCGTGCTGAAGTCGGACCCCCAACGATACGGACTTATGCAACGCCTCACGATATTCTCACAGATATTTTTGGGACCCGATTGATTTCGCACGGTAGTTTAACGATGATGCGTCTCTATCTAACCTTCAATCGTGGATCGCGCGCCCATCCAATGCCCCATACACTTGAAGGCTTCAAACTCGCAGAGGAAACAGGCATGCACTCCGGCAGACTCATTGTAGCGATGATGTTCGCCGCGGTGATCGGGATTCTGGCATCGTTTTGGGCATATCTCGTCGTTGGATACAACATCGGTGTTGTCAGTGACCTCGGCACAGGGGGGTATAATCTTTTACAAAGTTGGATCTATCATCCAGTTGACACCGACGTTCCCGCCGTGATTTTCATAGGCATCGGCGCACTTTTTACCGGCTTCTTCTGGTGGCTACGAACGCTGTTTCCGTTCTGGCCCTTCCATCCTGCTGGTTATATGGTCGCTGGTGAAAGATCGACGATCGGTCGGCTGTGGTTTTCGATACTTATCAGTTGGAGTATCAAAACAATCTTACTGAAAGTAGGTGGGATCCGCCTTTATCGCAAAGCGTATCCACTCTTTTTAGGACTAATACTCGGCGAATTCATGGTAGGTGGCGTATGGGTCCTGATTCGGCTCATCACAGGGATGCCGATGTATTCATTTTATAGATAGCCGTCAGCAATCGGCTGTCAGCAGTCAGAAAGAGTTTTCTTGTGGCGGAGAAAGGGATAGCAACTACCACATGAGCTACTGATGGCTGAAAGCCGAGAGCCGACAGCCGAAAAAAGGAGATAAAATATGAAACTGGTTGTTCTTTCCTATAGTCACCACGGACGCAGTATGGCACGCACGGCGCATGGACTCGGACACGAGATTGTAGGTGTCATGGATGCCGAAGCGGAACCTCGCCAACAGTTGTCAGACGATTTTCAATGTCCCGGATATGAGACAGCAGCGGCATGTCTTGACGCAAGCAAACTCGATGCGGCTCTCGTCGCCGGAAAACACATTGAGATGCCGGATCATGTGCAGGCATGCGTAGACCGACGTATTCCTTATCTCTTGGACAAACCGTTCGCGGATTGTGCGGATCGGTTGCGTCCAGCCGCCGAGGCATCTGAAAAGCACAACGTTTTCAGCGCGCTTGTATTACCAAATCGGGCAAGCCGAATCGTGAGTGTTGTGAAAGAAATGGTCGCCGATGGCAGTCTCGGGGACCTCGTACTATACAGCAGCAGGTTGAACAATGGACCCCCATCCCGTTACGATCCGACCCCTTCGGCTTGGCATAGCGATCCGAGTATATCGGGTGGGGGTTGTTGGGCGGTTGAAGCGGCACACGGTATAGATACATTCCTTCAATTTGTCGACGATCGGGAAATTAGTGTTGTTGGGGCAGTCATGTCCAATTCCATGCATAGCCGTGGTGTGGAGGACAGTGGTGTGGGTGTGCTACGAACGGAAGACGGTATCACGGGCATCATTGAATCGGGTTACAACTATCCATCGGGGACGCGCGGTGGCGATCATTTCTTTAGATTCATTGGAACGAAGGCATCCGTATTTGAACAGTACGGTCGTAACGGCGAACCTCTGATTGAAGTACACACAACCGAAGGCGTAGAATTCAGTGAAGACATCTCACATGGTGCAAGGATTCAAGGCGTGATGAGTGCTGCATTTGATGCCATTCGCGACGGAGGCACTTTCAAGCCGACAGTTGTAGACGCTGTGCGTATCCTTGAAATCCAAGATGCCGTCTACGCACATGCCCGACAGGATGTGCTCACCCACGGTCCACATCCGATGGGTTGACGACGTTTAAAATGTGTGATAGACTCTTGCCATTGAAAAAACGGAATTGGAAGGAGTGGAATATGTCGAATTTCAATATGTCTCAAACGCTCGCATGTGCCGTTGCTGCGGGTTTCGCGTTAGCACCTGCGTTGATTGGAAATGCTGCCAGCCACAATGCCATCTTTGCCCCAGATGCCGAACTTAAAGAACTCTTCAACGGTGCGCATTTTACGGAAGGGGTATCCGTCGCGCCGGACGGAACGGTCTACTTCAGCGACATCACCTTCACAGATCAGACGGATATGCAAGCAGGGAACATCTGGAAACACAATCCAGAGACTGGAGAAACAACCGTTTTCCGTTCTCCAAGTGGGATGTCCAACGGTACGAAGTTTGATGCCCAAGGTCGCTTAGTTGTCGCAGAAGGTGCGGATTTTGGGGGACGCAGGATTACTCGGACAGACCTAACGACGGGTAAAAGCGAAATTATTGCCGGTCTCTATAACGGAAAACCCTTTAATTCACCTAACGATCTGTCGATTGATGAACAGGGACGCGTCTATTTTACGGATCCTCGGTACGCCGGGCATGAGCCTGTTGAGCAACCCATCTTTGGGGTCTATCGGATCGATCCAGATGGCTCTATTCATCTCGTCGTTACGGATGCAGGTAAACCCAATGGTGTAGCGGTGTCCCCAGACCAGCAAACCCTTTACGTTATCAGTCACGACAACGGCGCGATGGATAGTTTTCCTGATGACGTACCGCTGACTAACGGACGTATGGCACTACTTGCTTATGATCTCTCACCGGAAGGCACAGCGACTTTCCGAAAAATTCTCATTGACTATGCCCCAAAAGACGGTCCGGACGGTATGGTGGTTGATGCTGAAGGAAATCTCTTTGTGGCAGTGCGTGATGAGACCCGCCCCGGAGTCCGCGTGTACACGCCTGAAGGGGAGGAATTGGCGTACGTCAAAACCCCCGATAAACCCACCAACGTCGCATTTGGACGTGGCAAAACAAGCAAGACGCTCTATATAACCGCAGAAAATTGCCTCTACAGCATCCAAACGATGAAAGAGGGGTATCGCCTGCCACAGAAGTAGGGGCTGGGTAACCCAGCCCCTACCGCTCAAACGTCGGGATGGAGATTGTACCACGGCGTAGCACTCTCGTAAGCGTGTCCGACCTGACACAACAACGGTTCTGACAAATGTTTTCCGACAAACTGAATGCTCAATGGTAGCCCTTCGTTATTCATGCCACACGGCACTGATAGCGTCGGTGCGCCGTTGTAGTCAAACGGCACGGTGAACCGTTGGAACTTTGTCGATCGATCTTCCTTTGGTCCATATAATATCTCTGGTGTAATAACGTGCGGTGGTGCGGACATTGAGGGACACACCAACACATCGATCCCTTCAAACACCTTCCTGAGATGCCCTGTACAGGCGGCTCTCAAATTGTTCGCTTTCACATATCCCGCGCCTGTTACTTCCGCGCCCATATCAAGCCAGCCTCGGAACCAAGGTCCGTAATCCTCTCGTCGGGACGGATAGGTCGCTGCGTGTGCTAACACTGCCTCTGTTGAACACAACGTGGGCCATGCAGAAACGTATTCATCGACATCTGGCAGTTGCACCTCAACAATTTCAGCACCTTGCTCCGCCAAGGTTTCCACACCAGCACGGACGGCATCGGCGAGTTCAGGGTCAATATCGTTCGTGGCATAGTTCTCGTCAAACCCGATGCGAATACCTTGGATGTCCTGTCCAATCCCCTCAAGCATATTCGGTACAGAGTTTGGCAAGGAGGTAGGATCATTCGGATCGAATCCGGCGATCACCTCAAGCATAATCCCCGCATCCGCGACACTTCGCGTCATGGGACCGACATGGTCCATTGACTCGGCAAGCGCGAGCACACCATACCTACTGACTCTCCCCCACGTCGGTTTTATGCCAACGATACCGCATGCCGCTGAAGGAAAACGGATGGAACCGCCTGTGTCGCTGCCGAGTGAACCGAAACACAACCCCGCGGCTGTCGCGACGCCAGAACCGCTCGACGATGAGCCTGTCCACCGGTCAGGATTCCACGGGTTTTTGGGGATATCGAACTCAGGATTGTAACCGCCCATTGCTCCTTCGGTCAGATTGAGCTTGCCGAGAAGCACTGCCCCCGCCGCTTCAAGTTTCGCGATAACAGTGCCATCAAACGACGGAACGTGATCGGCGAGGACTTTCGCTGCACCCATCGTGCGGACACCTTTCGTGAAACAGAGATCCTTTACCGCAATAGGAATACCGTGAAGTGGACTTCGATACGTCCCCGATTCGGTCTCCCGATCTGCCTTCTGCGCTGCAGCCATCGCCGAATCCGCCATCACCGTGGCGTAACTCTTCAATCGATCATCAAGTTCGTCAATACGTTCCAACATTGCAGTCGTAATTTCTACAGAAGACACCTGTCTTGCGGCGATCGCTTCCGAGATTTCGGTAATTGTTCTGAAGTGAAGTGGTGTTTCATTCATGTTCTCTACCCCCGATAAAAATTGACTAAAACTGTTTTATTTTATTTTCCAATCGATACCCGAGACACGCCACCCCCGACCGTGCCAGCGTAGAGAAAACCGTCATGTATCACCAACGATTCAACCCGGCGACGCAAGGAACCAATCCGTCCGTATTTTTTCTTTTTGATGGCTAATTCAAGTCACTTACACGCGGGCGCCCTAAGAGACGCATCAACCGATCATCTGCATTTTCCAGAGCGTCTTCGGGGATAGGCACGCCGTTGCAGAGACTAAACCGCCAATATGCCCAATAAGCGGCATACTGCGACTGTAAAATATAGCGTGTCTTACCAGAAAGGTTCGGTGCGCCGCGGTGCCAACACTGTGGATCCTGTAGGTAGATGTCCCCCGCTTTGCAGAAGATAGAGATGGGTTTATTCCCCTCAAATTCAGGATTGCCCTGATCGTTCGGATGCCTGCCGGAGTAGTGACTTCGGGGGACGTACTGCGTCGGTCCTTCCTCAATTGTATCAATATCGTTCAATGCCATCTGGACGGTGAACCACATTACAGGCATACGCAGACGCGGATCGTGGCGCGGCATTTTCTCGGTAACGGGAAAGTGAACCGAGCCATCTACATGCCATCGGTCAATTGAGAGTCCAGGAAGATTCCGAAGCACATTCTGCCCACAAAACTTGCAGTTGTCGCCAACAATCGCTTCTGCCAAGCTCAGAATCGGTTCACGAAGAAGCATATCCCGGAAGATTGGATCGAGTTCGATCGTGTTCCGTAAAATGAAAGGTAGCGTTTCTTGGGATTCGGCATGCGCACCCATTTGGATATACCTGACATCGGCAAGATCAGGATTCGTTATCTCGGCAAGCTTCGGATCTGCGAAAAGTTCGTCAGACTTGTCCCGTAGTGCGGTAACCTCACCCTCAGTCAATACACCTGGAATATAAACGAATCCATCGCGGAAGAATTGCTCGGCAATCTGTGCCGTTTTCTCTTCGCTAAAAGGTTCACCCTTGAGAATTGGACTGTTCGCCATGTTGTATCTCCTTTTTCTAACTATCGAGTTTCTGCCCTGCCTTCCACTTCGTTTCAGACAGGTTTAGGTGAGGAGTGTAGCTGGATTTGGGAATTAGGTGAAAAAACCTATTCTTTCTTGAAGGTATGCTATACTATTTAGAAACTACTTTTAAGGGAACCCAATGAAACCTATCACTTTCTCACTACTTGCTACCGCAATTGTGTCTATCGCGATGCTCTGCGGTTGTGCTGATGATAAATTAAATGTTGTTCTGGACAATTTAGATCGACCCACTTACGAAGTTGCTGACGATATCGCTGAGTGTTACGAGCATTTCGAGAGTGACCTCATAGGCTACTATCTCGCATTTGATAGGCTCTGCATAGATATGCTGGTAACTGGGAAAACACTTGAGGAGTTGGCGATTGATACAACGGTTACTGAAATCTTAGCGGATACGGACACGTATAACGGTGAATATGTTGAACTTGAGGCGTTTGTGATCTTCAAGAACGATGAGGGTATGCTGATTGCAGATGTCAATAATGATCTCACCGAAGACGTGATTGCCGTCATTGAAGTTGACACAGAATATATTGCGGATCTGGCGCAGGGCAGTCAGTACACGTTCATGCTCCAAGTTTGGATTGGTGAAACTACCAATGGCGGTCTGCTTGTTGTTGAACCATCTGCGGTAGAGAATGAATGATCACTTCTTGTGACGCTATTCCATCTCCATGCAGTATACCTCAAAGCGGATCTCGTCGAACGTGAATCGCGGGCAGCCTGGAACCTCACCTTCCTTCAAGATAATCCATTTCTGGTAACAAGTTCCAACGGTACTGGTCGGCTGGTTGTATGTTCCGTCCCCATCTGCCGAGCAGTTGCGTATCGGCTTGTTTCGCTGTTATCTGCGCGGCAACCGAATCTGGGTCCCAACCGTCCAATACTTTTTGTGTTAAATGTGCCAAAATGTCTCGGCATGCCGGATCGTCCGTTCGGTCTTGCAATTCGTTTGGATCGTCGTTCAAGTTGAAAAGTTGTGGCGGTTGCCCGTGATAGTAATTCAATTTCCATTCACCCTCCCGGACCATGCGATGATAGCATCCATCGTCGGTACAATATTCAGAGAAGGCAAGATCTTCCCATTGTGTATCATCACTGCGAAGAAGTGGTAAGGTGCTTCGACCGTGAGAGTGTGGTAAAGGTGGTACACCGAGTGCATCGAGCATCGTCGCGTTCAAATCAAGCGAACTGACAACCCGATCGCAACGGACACCTTCCGGTAAAGCACCGCGCCACGATAAAATCGTCGGGACTTTCACGGAATGTTCATAAAACGTCTGTTTCCACCAGAGTCCGTGTTCACCAACCTGCTCGCCGTGATCCGAACTATAGAGGATGAGGGTATTCTTATCTAACCCGTTTTCTCGAAGTGTCGTTAAGATTTGTCCAATCATCACATCCATTCGGGTTACCAACGCCCAATACGCCGTACGTGCACGAAGGATCTCAGCATCAGAGACTTCAACAATGCCACACTTTTCACGCCACCACCGAAAGTGGGGATGCAACACCTCTGAGAAAGGCTCAGGATTTTCGGACATCGTCATCTGTGCTTCATACAGCTGATAATCCTCCTGACGGGCAACGAAAGGTTGATGCGGCAGCATGAACCCGACGGAAATCGAAAATGGAGCGTCTAAAAGTCCTGCCCGTTTCTGGACACCGAGACGATTGAGATAATCAACTGTTGCAGCAGTTACATCCTCATCGTGCACCTGATAGGCGCTCTGACCTGCCCCCGATTTTTCGAGACTCACGCGTGCCGGACCTGCTGTGCCGGAGAGTTCGCCGTGATCGACACCGCGTCCACCATGATAGTTCGAACCA
Organism: Candidatus Poribacteria bacterium; assembly: GCA_965232545.1. GTDB lineage: Bacteria > Poribacteria > WGA-4E > WGA-4E > WGA-3G > WGA-3G. Next base: position 1,470,491 of record OZ246979.1, on the reverse strand, counting down.
TGGTCCCCGACGAGGCGTTCGGCATACCCGTGCAACTGATCGGGTCCAAGTGCATGCATTCGACCGATAAGCGCTGGTTTATAGCCCGCAGCTCCCATTGCATGTGCAAACGTAGGAATACTGGAATCAAGGATATGACTGTTCGTCCAGACTGCGTTCTCATGCGGGTAGCGTCCACTCAACATCGACATCCGGGATGGCACACAGATCGGAGACGGACAATAGACATTTTCAAGCACTACCCCCTCAGCAGCGAGACTATCGAGATTGGGGGTCTGCACCAACGGATCGCCGTAGCAACCGGTCACATAAGGGTCATGCTGGTCGGAATGGATATAGAGCAGATTGGGACCGTGAGAACGCATTTAAAATCCCTCGTGAACTTCATCGAATTTCCTCTCATTATAAACAGATGTAGGTTTTTGTCAAGAGAAGTCAGTGATCGTTTATTGACACTGAATAGGTTTTATCATAAAATAGAGCGAAATTTCAATACATCTTTGACGAATTCACTTCATCTCACCAAAAGGGAGCAAGTACAATGGCATTTTTGAGACATATCGCGCTGCGGACGAAGGATATGGAAACCTCGCGTCGTTTTTATGAAACCATCGGTTTTGAGTTTGTTGGGTATCGGGGACGCAGTGGATTAGATCTCTCGGACGGCACGCTGAACATGACGATTCTTCAGTACAACGGCACGGAACGTCCACCGTTTGAGGAAGGGACAGAGTTTATCCATTTCGGTATCATTGTTGAAGATTTAGCGAAAATCTACAACACCCTTCGAGATGGCGGTTTTGAGTTGATCATGGATAATGTGAAAAAGGGGGATGAGATCGACGATAACAAACCGCCGGAACGCTCTTTTAAGGTTGCCGATCCTGATGGAAATGTTGTCGATATTACATGCGCGAAGGATGAATGGCGTGGCGTGACAGTCTAAGAAGAGATCGCCTCTATAGTGAAATCGAACTTCAAAACGTAGCAAACACTAACAAGCACATAGACTCTGTTTGTATTGGGAAGGACAATGGCATTTCAATTTCAAGATTCTATGGTCAATGAATACCTCTCAGAAGGGTATCTTATCCTTCGAGGGATCGTTCCACCATCGTTGCTCAGTGATCTGCGCCGAGAGGCAGAAAAAGCCCGAGATCTGGCACACAAATTCAATGGGCCACAGACCCAACGGATTCAACCGTTATCCAATTACGGCGATGAACTGGACCTGAAGCCTTTCTATGATTACACGGAACTAACAGAACTTCGAGATGCTATCGAAAAATTGCTCGGTCCTGACTACACGCATGGCCACGTTGACATCATGGGACTCCTCGTTGAACCGCTCGAATATCCGTGGCATATCGGTTGGCACCGAGATGGCGTTGTGGAGGTCCCTCTCGAAGCACGTGATGAGATTGTCAACGCGAAGTTGGCAGAAGTCTGGTACGACCTGCGCCACTTCAATCAGGTTAATTGCGCGATTTATGCAGACGCCTGCACGTGGTTCGTCCCCGGTAGCCATCTACGACAGTGGGATATGCCCGGCGAAGAACAATCAACAAAGGACCCGAAGCTACGGAAACCTGCTGAAGGTCAATCCAACGCTGAAGCCGAGCGATACTGCTTAGAGCACTGTCGGCAGTTTCCGGGTGCGGTTCAAGTGCATCTCGGACCGGGAGATTTCATGGTTTACCGGAATCTCGCTTGGCACACGGGAAACTACATAACCTACCAACCCCGTGCAACGATTCACGATGTCGTCCGTTTTGAAGGACAGAAAGACTGGACCGACTGGCAACAAACAAAATTAGATGCCGTCAAACGGATGAAGGAAAAGCAATCAGAAGTACATGTGTAATGTGGGTTTCAAGCCGTGTCTGCTGCAGCCTTTCTACAACCGATCGACTGTATAAGCAGCCAACAACTCTTCGTCCAAATCTACACCGAAACCGACCGCATCGTTGAGGGTGAAAAACCCATCCTGAGGTACAGGTCGCAAGCGGCGATACAATTCGTTCTCAACACCGTCCCGAGAAGGACCGAAAGTCTCTGCCATACACGGCATCGGAAGACAGGCAGTGAGATGCAAGCCCCAAGGCATCCCTGCTTGGTGGAGCCATGTTGGAATGTCCAGCTCAGCGGCTTCACGGGCGATGCGTAAACATTCCGTGAAACCACCCGCCCAACTGATGTCCGGTTGAATCATATCCGCAGCGTTCCAACGCAGCAACTCCCGAAATCCGTATCGTGTGAACTCATGTTCACCGGAGACAACCCAAGTCGGTTGAATTTCACGGACCAATTGCGCCATGCCTGCATAGTCGTCAAGTGGAATAGGTTCTTCGATCCATTTGAGATTCACATCGGAAGCTGCCTCTGCGAAGCGAAGCGTATAGTCCACATCCCAACGGAGATAGATGTCCGTCATCAATTCTGTTTCCGTTCCGACTGCGTCTCGTGCGGCGTGTATCATCTCAACGTTCTGGGTAAATCCGTCTTCACCCTCAGCGAGACCATTGCGTAGTGGCAGTTTGCAAGCCGTAAATCCGTTCTCAGCGTAATAGCCAACATCGGCACCCGTAGCGTATGCAGGAATCTCAAGGCGCGGTGTATCCGTAATAAGACTATAGACAGGCGCGTCTACGATTTTTCCACACAGGTCGACAAGCGCGAGTTCTATACCGCTCAAGACGTAAATAACCAAGCCACGTCGTCCATAAATTGAGGTGATATGATACAGACGTTCCCAAATCTCCTCAACATCAAGCGGATCACGCCCGATGACGAAGTTCTGAAGGTGTTTCTCAATAATTAGCGCGCCAGCAAGTCCCCCGCCGCCAAGACCGTATCCTTTCAAACCTTTATCGGTGGTAATTTCTACGATTAACGCACCGGCTTGTGCCGCGAAAGGACCGCGCCAATCGACATGTACTGCCTGAGTCGTCGGTTCCTGCCACTGTCCCTTGGCAAACCCTAAACTGGGCATAGCACGCGGGTTCAGGTTGACGTGCCATGTCCGAATCCCAACGACAGTATGTCGGGTTTTCGCACGCGCTTTCCATGTAGTTGCAAGATCAGATGAATTAGATGGCATAATGCCCTCCTTTAGAACTCTGCTCAATTCATAAATCTTTGACACACCGAGTGAAATCCGACATTACCAAAGGCTTTGTTCACACAGAAGACTCCTACATCTGTGGAATCTGTGGAATCCAAGATTCAGACGAAGTTAACATCTCTGACACAGTTTTCAGCTGCACCTGTAGGTCACGATGGCAGGGCAAAATAACCGATTCCTGTGAAAAACCCAACTATCATCCACAACCCTACCATCACGTATTCACCGAAAATCAAGCCAAACGCGACGGGGCGTATCTTTCGATACGTCGAGGCACCGCCAAACTTAAGTGCTATGTATTTAATGAACCATCCAATTAAAATTGACGACCAGAGGTGAAACGGTGGATAGGTTGCCCCCAGAAGGTAACCGATCGGATGTAGGGACCACCAGACAAAGTTCTGCCGCATCCAGAGCATGAAGCCTGTAAACCCCGCGCCAGCAATCATGCTGTACACCTCGTCCCATTTCGTCTCAATGGGGAATTGGATAAGGCTGCTCATCCGTTGGAAATAGTTTCGCGGCGCGACCACGAAAGACCAACTCTGTAAAAACAGGGCACCTTTGTCGTAAATTAGTGTCAACGAAGCGTAAACAGAAACAAGGAGTGCCACGACAATTGAGACCCATAAAATCGGCATAATACGGCGACGGACGAGTTTTACTTCATCTGCCGCCTTGAAACTGTGCAGAAAGTTCGGCATCATGAATTCGCCCCAATCGCGTAGGAAGGTACGTTGGAAGCTCAGGATCGCGAGACTCTTATGCCCTAATGCGTTGGAACCCAAAGTAATATCAATGTATTCCGAAGGGAAGAACGGAGCCTGCACCAGCAACAATCCCCCATTAACTACCATCCAAGACAAAACAATTGATGTGATAAAGATAGAGAGTAGCGTCACAACGGCAACCCACGTTGTTACACCTGCAATGACTAAAAACACGACCAGAACGACAAATCCTAAGAGGAATCCAAGCAGTGCCACACGATACGAGACCGGTTCGTTTGAATCGTCTATGGGTTGCCCTCCTACCGTGGAGTGGCTTGTCCTTGCGTGTCCGAGACCAAACGTCTTCCTAAAAACTGTTATGATGTGTTCACGCCCTATCCAAAAAACCGCAGGAACAAAAACGAGATAACCCCCCATCACTTGACGGCTACAACTAATCCATGGACCGATACTGAGTCCGATCGCATTCATGATAATATATTGGAGTTTGAAAAAGAGGTAGAAGAACCAGAGGCTGAACGAAACCTCAAGCGTGAGTAAAGAGGCTATTCCGATGACCGAGAAATAGATAACGAATCGCATCGCGGGCCACCATCCAAGGGTGTGCCACGGTTTCTCGGTAAAGACGGTGTAGATATTGTAGATAAGTGGAATCTCTGGGACTCTCGGAAAGTGGGCATGCAAACCGTTAATAAGGTGCAATACCACTGGTAGTGCCATTCCTGCCCAAAGGAGTCTGTTTTTAAAAAAAGTGTTGAGCAGTGTACCGCGTGCCGGCTCAGCCGCGAGTTGTACCGGAATCTGAATTAGAGGGAACGAAAACCTCTCGCGTTCCACCCACTGTTTACGCAGGATTGTAGAAAGACAGAGTGTCGTAAAATAGAAGACAAGGACAAAAAGACCCCAGACAAGTAACGGCTTGAGCCAGAACAGCCATGGAACACTTTCACCGGGAGAAATCCCTTCATAGAAGTCTATTACTGCATGGGGTTCCGTGACAACGAGCCATTCTGGGACGTGCGGATGGAGTGTTTCTGACCAATCATTTTCCGTTGTCGCAAAGTACTGTAGGGCAACAAGCGACGGAAGTAGGAACTGCAACAACCCCATTGACGGAATGCCGACTGCAACGATTAACATCATCCAGACAACGGTTAATTCGAGTGCGGAGAAGGCAAAACGCCCATTTCGCATTAACTTACGCAACGGCACATTGACGAGAAACACCAAAATAAGAAGCCCGAAGATTGAACCAACCGGGAGATGATTACCTGCGATCTTCGTATTTTGTAGGAAATAGTTGTTGTAGGGTGTGATTGCACACATCGCCCCTATCAAAAGTAGTCCTACGAGAATGGCAGGGAATCGGATTTTTTGGTTTTTTAACGCTTGGGTTTTCGCTCCGATTTTTCCGTAAAGCACTATCAGTCTTCGTCTCTCACTGAAGGACGATAGAGACAGGTTTCCGCATCAACAACGCGTCCATCAGGCAGTGTGTACTGGTTCGGGGTACCTTTCCCCCACGACTCTTTGAAATCTCGGCTTCGTTCTCTATCTGAGGCTATCTGTTGCCTAACAAACTCCCATGAAAATCCATCCATGAGTTGTTCATGCAGGGATGCCTCCAGTTCTCGGTACGCTGCCTGACCTGCGAGATTCTCAAATTCATCCGGATCTGTTTCTAAATCAAAGAGAATAGATTCGTCTTCAGGGAAAGCGACATATTTATGGCGAGCCGTTCGGAGCATACGCATCGGTCCCGTCGTCTGGTTCGACCAGTATTCGGTGATTGCGGTGTTACGCCAACCATCAGTGCTACCGGACATAAGATCCGTCAGATCTGTACCATCTAAACCTTCAGGAATGGGAATACCCGCTCTGGCACACAACGTTGGGAAGAGATCGTTCAATTCGACGGGTGCTTTCGCTCGTTCTCCGTGTGATTGTGACAGATGTCTGTCCAATACGATTAGTGGCACTCGCGCGGCTGCTTCATAATAACTCGACTTCCACCACTGTCCGTGTTCTCCTGCCATCTCACCGTGATCGGTCGTATAAACGATGATCGTGTTATCCAGTAAACCATCGCGTTCTAAAAGTGTCAGCAGATCGCCAACGGTCTCGTCAAGGAATTCGCAGCAGGCGTAGTACGCTGCTCGCGCTTTACGCGCTTCTTCCAGCGGGATTTCATCCGTTTTGAAGTTGTCCCGTAAACCTTTCGCGAAGCGATGGGTCTGCTCCAAGTGCCCATCTGGAACGTTGGGCATATCAATATTATCGGGCCAATACTTATCGAAAAGTCGTTTGGGTGCCGTGAGTGGGAAGTGCGGACGACTATAACTTGCCAATAGGAACCACGGCTGTTCCGATGGTTGTGACCTTAAGTATTCGAGTGTTTCTGTATTGATAACCCGCTCTTGCAGCATACTGGTCGGGATTTCAGTGATTCCGGCGAGTCGCGTTCGTACTCGCGTACCAGGTGGGGGGTTCAGGGGATCTGTTTGGTGTCCGGCATAGCCGCGCAGGTCGCCATAAGGTCGAGATTGGAAACCGTTGTTCTGCTCTTTTCCGCCGAAATGCATCTTTCCGACGAGTGCCGTCGCATAACCGTGCTGGGCAAAATGCGCAGGCATCGTGAGATGCTCAGGAAATAGGATTGACCCGTTATCCCACGCTGAGCACCGATGGGCATATTTTCCTGTTAACATACACATCCGGGAGGGAGTACAGAGCGGGACTTGGCAGTACGCGCTCTCAAAATAGGTGCCAGATTCTGCAAGCCGGTCAAGATTCGGTGTTTGGACAATAGAATTACCCTCATACCCCATAGCGTGTGGACTATGTTCATCGCTCATCAAAAATAGAATATTCGGTTTTTGAGCCATTAATTCAAAAATCTCCTTTAATCTTCTATAGGGAAATAGATCTCTACGACCTGCATTTAGAATATTTTAAGTACGCGGCACAGCATCTGCACGAAAATCCACACCGAAAGGCAGGGCGATGTCTGAGTTCTTTTGAGCGAAGTGCTCAGACGTATATGCTTAGAAAGTACGGGCGGAAATTCTTGCCTTCAATTTAGTCTACACGATTTATCAACGATACGCAAGCAGAATCTGGGTGAGGCGCGGGAAACATCGGGCTTCTATTTAGCAAGTGTGGCGAGGTCGTCATGAAGATATTTCACAATTCTGATACAAAAGCGAGAGCGAATGTGTTTGTCAATGCGATGGTTGTGCTTTGGACTTCGTTACACCCATTTCGAGTGCTGGTAATACAGTTTCGGAAATATCAGGGGAATAGTCAAAAATCGTCCACCCTGAAGCCCCTAAGGAACGCGAGAGATAAATTTGTTCAACCACCGTATCCGGTGCCAGCAGCGAATTAGTGGCAGTCGCGCCAATACCGGGATAAATGGCTACACCTTTAGGCATCAAAGCAAGTTGATCGGCTAACAACTCCGTGAAATAGTTCGTATCCTCTGTATAGTTCATTGGACACACGAAATCGACATAACCTGCCTTTGCCCATGCGATCCAGTCCTGTCCGATAGAAGTAACACACGCTGGATAACTACCGAAAACAGCTGTTGAAAGTTTGATGTCAGGATTCGCTTCTTCCAGCCGTTTGTGTAGCAAGCGAACCAAGCGGGTGATTTGTTGGGACCGCCACTCAATATACTTATCACCATACTTTCCCGTCTTCGGCAAAACCGCATTGGGCCATTCGTCAATCTGCTGTCGCGTCGCGAGCGTGAATCTTTTCCGACACTCTTCACAGTAACACGCATGGCTTCCAGGATAACGAATATAATCCAGATGGATACCATCTACGTCGTAATTCGCTACAATTTCCATTACACTCTCTAATTCCAACTGAACGTTTTTTGGATGTGACGGACAGAGCCAATTAAGCGGCTTTCCGGTTGCAGAAACTTGGGTCCGTCCATCTTTCCGCATTTTTTCAACGAATCCTTTCGGTGCACCCTCCAAATTCCACGTAATTTTCCACACGTGCACTTCTAAATTGTACTTGCGTGCTGCCGCAACGCACTGCGCTAACTGATCTCCATATCGCGTAAAAGTCTTGCTCTGTGGTAAGATTTTACTCGAATAATGCGCCACCCCTGCCCACGCCATATTCGGGAGGATCATGTTCACACCTGCCTCTGCTAATTCTTTGGCAGAGCTATCCCAATCGCTGGGATAGGCACCAAGTCCAGAATGATTCCACACGGCGCGCCCCTCGGTTTCAGGGCTAATATGCGACAAGAAATAAGCTTTTGAAAATGACTCTCGGCTTGCCCGTGCTGTAGTTATCGCCGCATTGTATGTCTTACTGTTATACGCAGCGCGCGCCTTCGCCATCAAACGTTTTCCTGTTTCCAAAGCGGGTTCTGCTTCTGGCACGCCGCTTTCTCGGACAAACGTTATCAAAGCCTCAAGCCCATCTGTATGCCCTACAGTAGTCATTGTCTCTATAGCCCGTTTGGCAAGCGGACGCTGAAATTCTGGAACGAGATGTCCCAAGAGCGCGGCAAGCATTCGCGTCTTGGTTAGGATGTCATCTGGAAGGAAGATGTGGCTGAAGAATACACCTCCTTTGCCCATAAAAAGCGCAGGTAGACCTGTCGATTCTCCCGCCATATTGTGCCAATACCCGATAACTTTCGTTTGAGGCGTTGTCGGTGCTGCGACTGTAATGTTCCACGATGCCTGTCTAATAGATGTCGGCATATCAGGTATTTCGGGCGTGTTCAACTCAATTGATGCAAACTGTCCGGGGGATTCCTCTTTTAGCCAATCCGTTTGCTGCAAACCCAAAAGTGGTGCCACCGTATCCGCCAAGTTATAGGTCACGAAAAGTTTACCACCATCCGCAACGAATTTTTTCAAGAGGTTCGTCGTCTGTGTTGACACCGCCGCGTTCAGTGGAAGAACAATCAATTTAAGGGGTTTCAGTTGAGCCTTAGAGAGCAATGATTCTTCAATGGTGTCGGCAGTGAACCCGATGATGCCGAGCATTCGACTGAATCGTTTCGCGACAGAACGAGCATACTGAACCTCTCCCGCTGGCACTCCGGATGTGACTGACGGTAAGACAATCGCAATCTGTGTTTGCTGCGAGACTGCAGGGGTGAGACCACCGATACCCCAGAAAAGCACACATACGAGCAAGATTTTTAGACGATGGACACTCGTTCTGCCTTCCACTATGGGAGGGGTGTTTTTGCTTGGGTATTTCCCCGATTCTTTTCGGACGTGCCGCTGGGTTTGGGAACTTGCTAAAAAAAACGTCATTGACCACCCCCTACCTGTTCTTCTCAGCATTTGTAGAGGCAAATTTTGGGTTTCCACCTTTGACAAGAGGTGCTTCCTCGGTCTTCCCCAGAAATTTCTCAATGCCCTGTGCAATAGCAGTAGCAATTTTATGCTGATACGCCCGCGTTATGAGTTTTTGTCCTTCCGTCGGATTCGATACAAATCCGGTCTCAATGAGGATAGCAGGTACATTTGTTCCGATCAAAACGACAAACCGTGCGTGTTTGACCCCACGGTTGATCGCGCCTGTCGCTTGAACCAATGCTTGTTGTACGTGGCTTGCCAATCGCTTACTATCTTCGCTTTTGCTCTCCTGTATGATTCCCTTAAGTAGGGCTTCCAGTTCTTGAATACTGTAGCCGGAGTCGGCATTTTCCCGCGCTGCAATATCTTCTGAGGCTTTGTCCGTACTGGTGACACTCAGATAGTAGGTTTCGATACCTTTTGCTTTACGGTTTACACTGGCGTTCGCATGAATGCTCAGAAAAAGATCCGCTTTGTATCGCGTTGCAAACGCTGTGCGTTCCTTGAGCGGAATGTAACGATTGGTATCACGTGTCATCAGGACAGTGTAGCCCTTTTGCGTTAGTATCTCACGAAGTCTTTCAGAAATGCTGAGAACAATGACTCGCTCTTTTAAGGTCCCCTTGCCCAATGCTCCTGGGTCTTTGCCTCCATGACCGGGGTCAATAACAATGGTTTTCGCGGTTAATCCAAATTCACGTGTCAGTGACTCAGGAGTCAAAGGTTTTTTCGCTCCAGAGGTAATTCCTGTCGTTTCTGGAATAGGTTTTATAGGTACCGGTTGAGGTCTGGATTGCGTTTGTGCTTGAGCTACCCTTTCAGGAGGCGATACTATCGGTTTTCGTTGTATTTTAAATGGTTGAGTTTTGAGAGGTCGTAGTTCCTGAGTGGCAGCAACAACAATCCCCCGATCTGCCGAAGATTCGATAAGATTAGCATAGAGCGTCTCGGCGCGTGTGATGTAACCCTGTCTCACATATACGCGTGCCAATTCTAATTGGGCAGGATCAGATACTTTAGAACCCGCATGACGACTCTCCACAATCTGATATTGCGTGATGGCTTGGTAATCGTCCTCAATATGGGTATAGCAACGCCCCAACCAGTAGTGGGCTCGTGGGACATACGGCGAGTTAGGATAGCCGCGAATCAGTTTCTGGAAGGCTTCAATCGCCTGATACGGTGCTTCAGTGTCACCGGCTTTGATGCTCCAAACCCAGCTCGAAGCGATCGCATATTGTGCATCATCTGCCGCTGGACCTTGGGCATCCATATCAATAACTTCTTGGAACTCTGAAATAAGCTTACGCCATTCAGCGGCGGTCGCATGTTTTTGTCCGCTGGTATATGCGCGATGACGCAATGATGCCCCCCTATAACCGGACATGCTGACACACCCGGATGATACCACCAAAGAGAGGATCAGCAGGCAAGAACACCATATTTTCATTATTCATTCTCCTCTGGCACGATATTGTTCTCTATTTTTATCTCATATCCTATAAAACAAAACGAAATATTCTCTGCTTTCGTTACCAAATTGCGCTATCAAATGTAATTACTGCCGCTTTCTAAGAAAACGTATCGGACGAGAAAACCCAATGTCCCTCCCTTATTTCCCTGTTGACTTCCTTATTGATTCACGTTAAACTAACATCTTAAATCGATGCTAAAAAAACAAGGTAAGGAGAATCGATGGAACTGACATCCCAAGAAATCCAACTGTTTCGCCACAACGGTTTTATCAGATTTCCGACGCAACTCTCTAAGGACCATGTAGAGGCACTTAAAGCCGCCGCACTGAAAGATATGGAAGAAGGTGTGGAACCTGTTGCTCGACAAGACGGTAGAATTATCCGAATCTCTGCTGTTTGGCAGCGTGGTGGTATCTTTCAGGAAACGATCACTTGCGACGAAATCCTCAATCCGTTGGAATCATTATTAGGTCCGAATATAGAATTTGTGCTCAATCGGCACAATCACGTCTATCTCCGAGACGCAGGCTCAACGCATTCTCTTGAATTGCATCGCGATGTACGCCATTGGTCTCGGACGATTGCGACTGTCTTGATTTATCTGGAGGACACAAATTTAGAAAATGGATGTACACGGGTTGTCCCTGGCTCGCACCATCTGCCTGCGTTTGCGAGTCTTGAGGACGAAACAATTCGGCGTATTGCTGCCGACCAAACGATTCCGCTACCGATGCCAGCTGGCGGTTTACTCGCTATAGATAGCATGATAATTCACTCCGCGGGGATTAATCGCACAGATAGAACACGGATGAGTATGACCCTCGGTTACCATAGTGCTGATGAACTTACGTGGGAAGACAATTCGCGAAGGGTACTTGTGCGCGGCGAGCAACCGTACCGCGGAAACGACAAACCACGTGAATAATTTTGCCGGAATTGGGTTTATAATGAATTAAGACGCATCCGCAAAGAGGACCTGAAAAAACACTTTTTTGAAAAAAGTCATTCTTTTTCGTTTTTTTCAAAAAAACACTATTTTTTCTTGACAAACACCAAACTCTGTGGTATACTTAATAATGTTATTGGAGGTCTCGATTCCGAGATTGAAAAATTCTGGGCGGGTAGCTCAGGTGGCTAGAGCGACAGCCTTACAAGCTGTAGGTCACAGGTTCAAGTCCTGTCCCGCCTACCTGCCGTAACCGCCTAAAAATGAAAAGTCTCTCGATTTCGAGGTTGAAAATACTATGGGCTCGTGGCGCAGTTTGGTTTAGCGCGCCTGCCTGTCACGCAGGAGGTCGCGGGTTCAAGTCCCGTCGGGCCCGTTTCTATTATCTGAATTAGCCACAGGTTGTATTTTGCAATGCTGTGGTTTTTTCGTTACAAGACAACTTACCACATAACAGCAATTTACGAATCTCATTCTGAATATAGGTTTTAAGCAACACCGACAATAGAGGAGCAGCACTGCCGTGATTGATCTTAAGTTTATTCGCGAAAATATCGAAGATGTCCGTCAGATGTTAACAGATCGCCATACGGAAGCTGACTTGGACAGGTTGGTAGAATTAGATATACGCTGGCGCGAGAATTTGACACATACACAATCCCTTAAAGCGCACCAGAACCAAGTCTCACAACAAATTGCTGAGCGTAAAAAGGCTAAACAGGACGCGACAGAAACTATAGCGGAGATGCGGGAACTCTCCCAAAATATCAAGGAACTTACCGCCGAAGCCAACACGACTAAAACCGAGATAGATGCCATCCTGTTGACAATCCCGAATATGCCGGAGTCAAGCACACCTGTCGGTACCAGCGAAGATGATAACATCGAAATCAAGACGTGGGGTGAATTGCCTAACTTTGATTTTGAGTTGAAACCGCACTGGGAAATCGCGGAACAGTTGGATATCGTCGATTTTCAACGCGGTGCTAAGGTCGCAGGGAGCAACTTTGTGCTTTTCAAAGGTTTAGGGGCGAGATTGGAGCGTGCGTTAATTCAGTTTATGCTCGATTTACACACAACCCAACACGGCTATACCGAAATCTCACCGCCATTTCTCGCCAACCGTCCTACAATGACAGGCACAGGGCAACTTCCTAAATTCGAGGCAGATATGTACCGATGTGATAGGGATGAGGAAAATCCCGACAGCGATCTGTTTCTCATTCCAACGGCTGAAGTTCCTGTGACAAACCTCTTCGCGGGTGAAATCCTCTCCCCCGAAGATTTGCCTATCTACTACACCGCTTATACCCCCTGTTTCCGACGCGAGGCGGGTGCTTACGGCAAGGACACACGCGGTTTACAACGCATTCATCAATTCGACAAGGTGGAAATGGTGAAGTTTACCACACCTGAAAACTCGTACGCGGAGCATGAATCACTCTTAGCGAACGCCGAGAGCGTTCTGCAGGCACTTGGGTTACCGTATCGCGCCGTGCAACATTGCACAGTGGAACTTGGCTTCGCCGCGGCGAAATGCTATGATATTGAGGTTTGGGCACCCGCACGGCAACGGTTTTTAGAGGTATCCTCATGTAGCAACTTCGAGGCGTTTCAAGCACGCCGGGCAAATATTCGCTTCCGCCGTGAAGCCGGTGCAAAACCAGAGTTCATTCACACGCTGAATGCGTCCGGTACAGCATTGCCACGCGTCGTTATCGCACTTTTGGAGACGTATCAGAATCCCGATGGAACAGTGCGTGTTCCTGCAGTGCTACAATCCTATATGGGCGGTTTGACACAGATTGGGTAAATTTGAAGTATTCAACTTACTATAGAAAATCCCGGACTTGGGTTGTAAGCAATACCTAATAAGGTCAATAAGCATGGTAAGAAGCATCAACGAAAAAGTCAACACTGTCCTAAAACATAACACTTTCTGGTTTCAGGATAGAGTGTTTGAGGAAAAATATGAAGGACATATCACTGCTCTAAAAGACACTTTACTCCTCCTAAGGAATCAGATTGAAAACCAAGGTCTCACCAAAGGGTTGATTGAAAACTTACTTGAAAAAACAAATGGATTAAAGGTATTGTTGGCACTAACAGGATTTTCTAACGAAAACTTTAAGCGGCTAATCACTTTTATTCGGGCAGTTGATGATGAGGAACTTTCAAAACTCTGCTATCGAGATCAATGGCGGGAGGAAGCAGAATTAAACGCATCCTCTGTAACCGAGTGGCAGGATTCGCAAATTAAGAAGAAAATCCAAGCGTGCGCCAATTTTAGAAAGGGCATCGTTAATCTTTTCTTTGAGGGCTCTACCGTTCCTGCACTTTCTGAAACACTACCACTTTTCGAGTTAAAAAAATTAGGCGTTTCTAAACTCAGTTTTGAGGCTGAAGCGATGATTGATACATTGATTCGCTATAAAGAGAAGGGATCTTACTCAGGAAAGGCGCAAAATAACGCCGAGGTCACTATTCAAGAACTTTTAGACGAGATGAAAATCAACTTTGAAAAAAGTGTAGACTTGGATAAGTTGCAACAACACGCTCCGAACGAAAAACGTACGATGGATTTTGTTATACCCAACCGAAAATACCCACAAATTATTATTGAATCTTCATATCTAAGTACAACCTCATCGGGACAAGGCGATAAAGCGAAAACAGAGATCGCCGTTAGAAATCTTATTAAAAAATACTATCCTGATGCGCATTTTTGGGGATTTGTTGATGGTATCGGGTGGTATGTCCGCAAGAAGGACTTGGGAAGGATGGTTGAGGCGTTTGAAGACGTTTTCACTTTGCAAGAATCAGAACTTATACGTTTTAGCGAATTACTAACTACTGTTTTGCGGTAATATTGTGTTAACAAATTCCTAAATCATTTGAGGTACCTTATGGAAAAATTTATCAACAAAATCATTCACGGCGATTGTATAGAGGTCATGCAGGACATACCCTCAGACAGCATTGACGTTACATTTGCCGATCCACCCTTTAATCTCAAAAAGAAGTACGGAACTTACAAAGACGAAAAAAACACAGATGATTACCTCAGTTGGTGCCGGCAATGGATCATGGAGATGGTAAGGATTACGAAGCCGAGTGGCTCTATTTTTATCCACAATATACCCAAATGGCTCCTCTATTATGGGGGTTTCCTAAATGAAGTCGCAGATTTTCGCCATTGGATTGCATGGGATGCGCCAACCTCCCCAATGGGCAAAACCTTACAACCATCACATTATGGCATCCTATTTTACGCCAAGGACCAACGGGAAAACAAATTCTATGAAATCCGCTATCCGCATAAGCGGTGCCGGAAATGCGGATATTTGTTGAAAGACTACGGTGGAAAAAAGAAGATTTTGCATCCCTTCGGACCGCTTGTTTCTGATAATTGGTCGGATATTCACCGCATCCGTCATAATAAGCATAGGGATCCGCACCCTTGCCAACTCCCAATTCATCTTTTAGAACGTCTCATTTTGATGAGTACGGATGCGGGGGATGTAGTCTTAGATCCATTTATGGGAACCGGCACAACAGCCGTGGCTGCTGCAAGATTAGGAAGGAAAGTTATCGGTATAGATTTGGATCCCCAATACGTAGAAATCACACAACGCAAATTGGCACAAGAATCACAAAACTCTAAAATTGGGGATATTTGGGTAAGTTTTCATCGCGATGAAATCATCACAATTGCCGACAAAGACTGGGATTTGTTGCAGTCATATTTTGTGATCCCACAAGACGTGAGGCGTATTGATTTTGAAAAGATTAAAACCGGTGGCGGAGTAGTCCCAACAGCCCCTCAAACACCGCAACAGTACATGGACATCCATGAGGAAGAACACTGCGATTGCTATTAGACCCTGCCCTTAATACCACTTCCGCCCAAACTAAACATCGGATTCCATGCGCGGGCGAAGGACTCTCAACTCTTTAAGAAGGACATCTCTTTTTTCTGTTTCTCTCCGCTTGGGTTGTTCCGTATCATCACCATTTGTTTTCACCGTAAATCCGGCATCCCTGATCATCTGGAGCGTGCGAGATGCTGTCGAGCCTTCCGCATTCAGGTAGCCATCTATAAACATCGAATTTGCTGGATAGAGTGCCATCACTTCCATGCTCCGCAAATGATGTTCCCTGCCCGCGGCTATTCGTATCTCTGCTCTCGGATTCAGGAATCGGTAAAGACATAGCACACGCAAACAATAATCTGGGGTTAAAGTAGTAGGCACACTCCGTTGTGCCGGAACAGATTCCGATAATTGCGTGCCAGATATTGGCAAGAAAAAGTTTACCGGTAGTGAGGCTACCTCAAGTTGTCGAAGTTCTTTCGCTACCTTAATTAAGTCATCCGTTCCTTCACCCATCCCGACGATCACTCCAGAACAGCAGGCAAGTCCAACTGTCTGCGCCGCTTGCAATGTATCCATCCTATCCTGATAGTTATGCGTGCTACATATCTGTGGATAATGTGCTTCGGAAGTATTCAGGTTATGGTTTAATCTGTCCAATCCGGCTTCTTTCAAGATACCAGCAGATTCTACATCAATCAATCCAGCGGAGAGACACACTTCGATCGGGTAGTGCGCTTTTACAGTTCTAATGAGTTTTGCAAGGTGAGCGACTCGTTTTGGTGAGGGACCGCGTCCACTCATTACAATGCAGTAGCGATACGCACCGGATTTATGCGCGCGCTCAGCCTCTGCCAGAATCTCGGCATCGGGTTTTAAAGGGTAGTCTTCGATGTCTGTTGTTGCGGAACTCGCTTGCGCGCAATAGTGGCAATCCTCTGGACAGTAGCCATTCTGGGCATTGTTGAGAATATGTAGTTGTACCTCATTTTGGAAGTAGGTCTTGCGAACCTTATACGCTGCATCCAGAAGTGGGAGTAAGTCTATCTCCGATGCGGTTAATAGTTTTTCACAGGTAGCATCAGAAAGAAGCTCGCCGTTGAGGCTAATGGTTGTTAATTCTTGATAAAATGTTGTTTCCATGTTTTTTAACGATTCGGTTTTCGAGCAATTTCAACCATATTGGTTACGATTAAGAATGATGCAAGCAGGCAATGGCAGCAACCTGCGGATAATAAAATGAAGCCGATATTTAATCGTCCGTCTTACGCCTCGCGACCGTCTAAAAAATATCCCATGCAATGTCGGTCGCATTAAAGACCGGACCTTCGGTACAAACACGTTGGTATTCAACGCAATTCGCGTCTATTCGGACGGGACAGACACAGCCGAGACATACTCCCATCGCACACCCCATCCGATTCTCCATAGCAATTTGGGCAGACACCTCAAAGTCAGCGGCAATTTTTGTAACAGCCGCGAGCATCCCATGAGGCCCACATGCATAAATCGTCGGACGCTGCCATTTGGTTTCACTCAGTAAATCCGCGAGGACATCAGTTACATACCCATGATGCCCGATGCTCCCATCGTCTGTAGCGATACGGACTGCAACACCGATAGATTCTAAATCTGATACACTCAAGAGTCGGGTGCGATGCTGGGCACCAACCAATCCGAACGTCTGTATATCGTTTTCACGTAAGGCAGCAGCCAGTAACATGAGCGATGCAATACCGGCACCCCCACCGACAAGAATGGCTGGCTCCGGTTTTGTCGTAAGATTAAACGTATTGCCGAGCGGTCCCAAGACCTGTAAAGACGCGCCTGTTGGCATTTCCGACAATCGTTTTGTCCCTTCGCCGATGATCTGATAGAGCATCGTTATCTCGTGTCCATCTACTGTGTAGATAGTGAAAGGACGGCGGAGTAACATTCCCGTATCCTGTGAAACCATGACGTGGACAAACTGCCCTGGACGCGCGTACTGAGCGATCTCAGCACATTCACAACGCAACAAATAATGCGCTTCCGCTACCTCTTTGTTAGAGAGGATAGTGGTTCGGGTGTCGTAGGTGTGCAGTGAACAGGTACTTGGCATAGCATATATGTTACCATGAAAAATTTGATATGACAAGAGCATTCTTCCAGCATATTGAGTTCGTATGAAAAAATGGGACATACTTTTCGACTATCCTTTTAAGGAATAGGTGGCTCTATCTCCACGGGAAAGCGCGCAAGGTTCTATTTCATGCTTCCAAACCGAACGGTCTTGGCAATAAAGAATTCGTTTGTAATTTTTGGGAATTATGTTATCATTACGCGCAAAGGAGAGTAGTAGATAGTGAAAAATATATTGAAGTTCGACAGTGATCAGCGTTTCAAAATCGTGCAATTTACTGATATTCATTGGCAAAACGGTGAAGAACCCGATCAGCAATCGGCGGACCTGATGGTACAAATCGCAAAAGCTGAATCTCCGGATTTAATTGTACTGACAGGCGATATTTTATCGGGCGGGGGGTGCAACGATGCCGCTGATTCCCTCCGAGAAATTGTTAAAATTGTAGAAGGATGTGGTGCCCCATGGGCGGCGGTTTTCGGCAATCACGATGACGAAGGAAATGCCGACCGCAACGCGTTGATGGCAGTCATGCAAGAGGGAGCGTTATCTCTCGCGGAGCCAGGACCGACAGATATACCCGGGGTCGGAAATTACGTTTTACCCATCCAAAGTTCTCAGGAGAATGTATCCGCAGCACTCCTCTATTTTATCGATTCCGGCAGTTACTCGCAAACCAATATTGATGGCTATGATTGGATTAAACGTGAGCAAATTGTCTGGTATCTGCAAGAATCGGCAAAGTTTACCGCTGAAGCGGGACAGCCATTTCCAGCACTCGCCTTTTTCCACATCCCTATTCCCGAATACGACGAAGTATGGGACTTTCATACCTGCTATGGGGTAAAATACGAGAACGTTTGCGCGCCTCGGCTTAATACCGGTTTCTTCGCTGCCATGCACGAAGCCGGTGATGTCATGGGAACGTTTGTCGGACACGAACATATTAACGATTTCTGGGGTGATTTGCACGGGATTCGCCTGTGTTATGGACGCGCTTCCGGCTACAATACTTACGGTAGAGAGGGGTTCCCCCGCGGTGCACGTGTTATAGCGTTACAGGAAGGTGAACGTCAATTTGAGACATGGCTTCATTTGGATGACGGGACAATAGTCCGAGAGCAACCAGAACACACACCGCTTCAACGAACTTTTACCGAAGGTTAACGAACCCTACTGCAACTAATAATACAGTTTAACAAATTAAGGACTGATCTTACAGGAGGAAATTGTGAGGGCAAATTCTCAAATCTCTATTCGACACGAAGGAAAGATTGCTATATTTGACATTACAGGGTATCTCACCGATGCTTCCGAATCTATGTTGAGTGAGGCTTACGCCAGCACTGACGTTCAGGATGCAGAAAAGGTTCTACTTAATTTTGAGCGTCGCAGTTTCATTACAAGTAGTGGGTTCGGTGAGATCATTAGATTGCTTTGGAAGATGCGAGAAAAGGGACAGGTTCTGCGAGTCGCACACCCGTCCACACAAGTCCGAAATATCTTTAACACTATCGGACTGACACAGAGTATAGGGGTCTTTGAATCCGAGACAGACGCATTAGAGGACTTCTGATGGGTTGTTCATCCTTTGATCCATTGGCTGGAAACACACAAATTATATCCTGATAGTACAATTTCATGGGAAAAGTGTGTACATGTTCATATTCAACACCACACCAATCAAACTCCAGAGGCTCCCCGCGAGGAACTGACCAAATACGAATCCCAAAAATAGGGGCAATGCTCTACGATAGGCTCGTACCCCACCACCCGTAAAAAGTAATTGTTTGAAAAACCACCCCAAAAATATTGAGAACCACATCCAACCGATAGCCCAACCATTCCCGACAGCATATCCAACAGGATAAAGGGGCCACCACAAGAATTGGCGTTTCAGAAACGTTAGCACCCCCGTAAACAGGAAGCCGAACATGATATGCTGGATAGCAGATAGATTTGGTGCCCGCGGTGCGGTAATCCAGCTTTGCAAGCGGTTAAATTCACCAACTCCCCAATGTGCAAACCGATATTCATAATAGAGTGCCACGTGTCCAACAATAGAAATGATTGTCCCGACAATTGAGGCGACAACCAGAGCAACGACCAGCCGATTCTCATGCAAGCGAAACTGCCTACCGATTTTAAATGCTTCCAATTGATGCGGCATTGGGTGGCAGCGATAACCATACGCAAGCCATGAGAGTAAGGTAGTATTCGTTAGGTTTTGTGCACCCAACGATCGACTCCCCGCAAACAACAACATAATTCTATCGGGATGCACATTGTGTAGTTCATGTGTCGGAGGTCCGAGTTCGGCGCGCATGCGCGTCATCCCTAAGCATAATACCAAATAGATGCTAAAATAACCGAGTGCAACCCAAGGTGATAACCCCGCAAAATACCAGAACGCCAACACAAATGCCATACCAATCACCAACCCAAAAACAGCGAGCCTATATAAACCATCTTTGGATCTAAACGAAAACACACCACCGAGGACTTGTAGAATCTGTCGTCGACTTGTAATGAGGGCAAGTGTCCCAATTCCGAGCCACGCTCCAGCGCGCTGCTCCGTTTGTAAGCCGATAGCGGTTGTCCATCCTGTTGCGCTGAAAAAGACGCGCTGCACGCCCCACAACAGATAGAAAAACCAAAACGATAGCGACAACTCCAACGGCATGAGATACCCGAATCCGATTGCAAATGGATAGACGTAGACGGGTAATCGTCCGATCGCGTTCCATGGACGCTCAGAAAAGTAGAGTTGATATTTGATCTTGAGCGCCGGAATGACAGGAAAAAGGTGGTTCAATCCCGCCAGAATCTCCAGTCCAAATGCGATTCCAAAACCAAGCCAAAACAACTTGTTGCGAAAGAGTGTAGATGTATTACCGAGCAATTCAACAGGCAGTGTCGTCAAAGGATAACTCAACTTCTCGTGGTCGATCCACTGTCTCCTGATGATGATGTTGACACAAAGCATCATAAACAGGATGACAATCACCAATCCACTCCACGCCACAATGGGCCACATCCATGCATTTAGGTAGTGTTCCTGCCAAAACGTATCATCACCCTCAAAGTAGCCCTGTAGAATCTGCCGGTCGGTAATCGTCAGCCAGGTCGGCATGAATCGGAAGAAGAGGTCTGACCATTCATTTTCAGGGGTTGCGAACCATCCAGCGTTAGCAATCATAGGCACTAACTGTCGAACGATGTCGTGTCCGGCGAGCGCAGTTGCTACGGATACCATCGTATACGTCAGTGCCAGTTCACGTACTGTCGGCGCGAAGCCTCTGAAAACCTTTTTGAGGAGTGGAGTGATAAGCGCGAGGAGGAAAAAAGTGAAGAGTACCGTTGGAAAGATAGAAAAATCGGTCAGTTCCCAGACGACCCGATTTTCTGCGGAGATGATCCAATAACAGGTGAGGACAATAAGGATCGAGCCGAAGACGAGAGTCCCGAAAAGAAAACGGAGTGCTGAGGGTTTCTGATCGTTTTCAGTTGTAAGTGACGCTCTATGCCGCATAGTTACAGTATACCATACCTTCTGATGTCAATACAAACGATATGCCCATACTAAATCCATGCACCGGGATTTGCCATTTCCATCGCTTCGTGTTATAATAAACAACACTTTAACTGCACACGCAAGGGTAAATCTATGCTACCTGGCGGTCTGGACAATAATACGCCACTCTCTAACATCAATAAGATACTCGTCATCCGCGTTGACGGGATCGGAGATTTGCTGAACTCGACCCCGGCGATCTCGTTGTTGCGAAAGAACTATCCGTCAGCGGAAATCACAGTATTAGCGCGACCCCTTAATGCCCCTGTGCTGATCGGTAATCCCGATGTGGACAGAATTCTCGTTTTTGATCGAGATGGAAAACATCGAGGGTTTTTAGCGCAATTCCAATTCTACAGCGAGTTGCGTCGCGAGCAGTTTCAACTTGTCGTTGCCATGCAAACAGCAATGTGGTCCCATCTCATTGCTGTTCTCTCTGGGGCACCATACCGTTTAGGACGTTATCAGAAACGCTTCAAATCCACCCTCACACACGCATGGCGCGGTAAATATCCAAAAGGCGAAACCCACGAAGTTGACAGAAACTTAGAACTCATCCGATTAATCTGTAACGGAGAAGGCAAAAGGAAACTCATATTCCACTTGTTGCCTGATGAGATCGCTGCCGAGAAAGCACGGATTACGTCATGGGGCATCGATGCTGAGACATTTCTCATCGGTATCCACCCTGGTGGGAGTTCGTTCGATAAACGCTGGCCCGAAAAGCAGTACGCTGAACTCGCTGACAGACTGGCACACCACTATAACGCCACGATACTTCTTTTACGGGGTCCCGGAGAAGAGTCGTTAACGGATAATATTCAGAAAGCGATGCAG
Organism: Candidatus Poribacteria bacterium; assembly: GCA_965232545.1. Lineage (GTDB taxonomy): Bacteria > Poribacteria > WGA-4E > WGA-4E > WGA-3G > WGA-3G. The sequence continues at coordinate 1,448,465 of OZ246979.1, read as the reverse complement.
TCCGCTGCTATTATCCACGCACCAGAAACAATCCGCGAATTAGCGGCACTGCTCTCCTGCTGCGACTTGGTTGTCTGCAACGATTCCGGTCCGATGCATCTCGCTGCTGCATTAGACGTGCCGACAATAGCGATCTTCGGTCCCACTGATCATGTGGCATGGCACCCGTTGAGTGAAAACGCTGTTATCGTGCGGCGGGATATGCCGTGCTGGCCCTGTAGCGCGCATAAGTGTAAAATCGGATGGGAATGTACGAAAAAACTGCCTGTTGAACCCGTTTGGGATGCAACAGCACTAACCGTAGAGGTGAATGAAAAATGAAAATTGTCTTAGTCTGTTGGGGGTCAACGGGAGATGTCTATCCCGTCTTAGCACTATCGGAACGTTTGCTTGAAAGAGGACATCAAGTCCGCGTCTGTGCCCCGGCTATTTATAAAGAAAAGATTCTTGAGGGCGGCGCGGAATTCTACGAAGTTGGTGTCGCTTTTGATTTAGCGGAATTTCATGCGATGATAGATACCCTCATTACAATGCGTGATCCGATTGCCCCACTGTTGCTTCTAATGAAGGAAGGCGTTTTACGCCACGGCGAAAAATGGTATCGTGATTGCCTTACGGCGATGAAGGGGTTTGATATAGCAATATGTCATTCAGTGGATATTCCGGGACAGGAGGCTGCAATCCGAAATGAGTTGCCGTGGATGACTGTGACGTATTGCCCGGGCTTCATAAAAACCCTTGATGACGCCCCATATCCATTTCCGAATTGGGGTCCAACATTTAATTCTATCTGGTGGAAATTGATAGGATTTCGACTCAGGCATACCGCTGATTCGCTTTTTAATGAATTTATCGCATCAGTTGGTGGAAAAGCGAGAGCGTCAGTCGCCTCAGAGGGAATATATTCACCACACCTCAACCTAATTGCGGCATCGCCAACGCTTTGCCCTCCAACGAATTTTCCACCGAACCACAGATTCACAGGTATATGGCATCTTGCACAACCGAGTTATGTCCCGCCTCCTGAATTCGTCGATTTTTTGGAAGATGGATTGCCACCGGTCGTCATTTCGTTTGGCTCTATGGGCGGAAGCGATGGTAAGAAAATAACGGAAATCTTAATTGATGCCATCAAGCAAACGAATCAGCGAGCTGTCATCCAATCAGGATGGGGTCTTTTGGGAACGCAAGATGCTACGTCGAATATCTTCTGTACTGAATATGTGCCCCATCGCTGGCTATTTCCGAAGGCAAGTTGCGTTGTCCATCACGGTGGTGCCGGAACAACCGCCTCCGTGTGCTATGCCAAAGTGGCTTCCATTGTTGTGCCACACTTCGGCGATCAACTCTATTGGGGAAAGCAACTCTCAGCCTTAGGTGTTGCACCGAGAAGTTTGCCTCGACGTAACCTTACTGCGAAACGTTTAGCACAACGAATCGAAAAAGTATTGGAAACATCCGCCATGAAGGAACAGGCTCAGGCATTAGGGACAAAGATGGAATCAGAAGATGGTTTGACAACAGCCGTTGATCTGATTGAATCTTTTTAAGGGGTTGGAAAAATGCTAAACTTGTTTGACATTCCAATGCACGACAGAGAAGGCTTTATTGAAGCTTTAGAAAAACTTGAAGCAAAAGCAACTGCTGTTGCGTGGGAGTTTTTGGAGCGTGAGATTCCCGGCGTTGCTGACGATGAAGCGTTCGACGGGCTGTGCTGGTTTGACATCGCCGAAGTAGAACTTGACTTAACCTTGAAAGAAATGATGGCTCTAACAACTTTTAACCCTATAGGTATCAGTATTGACGCGATGGACATGCAGGGACGGGATCCGCTCAGTGACGTGCAGTATCTTCACAGTCTGTATGAATGGTGGGAGGTAATCGAAAAAGATCGCGAAACACTTGAGAACCTTTTTCAAAACAAAGCCGTTTCTGAAATACTTGAGGAAATACACACCGTTCTAAAAGTCTATAGTATCCCTTTTGGTAGCATAGAGAGCGTTCACAGGTTCTGTGAAAACGCAATGCGGGAAGCCATGGATGCGTGGTTGAAGGACGAGAAGGGTTAAACCCTCTCCACTTCAATGTTGTTTCTTCTATTTACGCAATTTGCGTAAGTCCTGATTAAAAAACCTTTCATAAAAAATGCTGAAGAAAATTCTCGTCTTTAGTTTCAGTTTCATTGGCGATGCAGTCCTATCCACTGCTGTTATCCAACCCTTACGAAGACACTTTCCAGATGTCCACATAACCTTCCTCGTCGGACCGCGAGCATTTGACCTCCTTAGTACTGATCCTAATATCGATGTCACTCTTGTTTATGATAATCGAGGCGAACATGCCGGTTGGAAAGGCAGGCTACGTCTCATAAAAACCTTACGATTTAGTAAATTCGACCTCGTCGTGAATCTACGCGATAGCCTCACAGCACGATGTATCGGTGCAGAACATTGGGGAATGGCACGCGGGGACAGCAATCGCCACGCCGTCACTCGATATCTGGAGGTGCTTCAGAGACGCGGCATCGACACAACCAAAGCACACCCACTCTTAGAATTGACTGAGGCCGAGCATACTGCTGCTCACCACTTTCTTGCCGAAGCAGATCGGACATCAGAACAATTGTTAATCGGGATCCATCCGGGTGGGAATTGGGAATATAAGTTGTGGGATGGAAAGAATTACGCGACTGTCGCGAGTATTTTGGCAAAAAAACTAAATGCAACGATCTTACTCTTTGCCGGTCCGAACGAACGGGAACTTCAAACGCAGGTTGCAGAAATGATGGATATTCCACCAATTCTCGTCAAAACGGACGATCTTCGGCATCTCGCGGCGTTAACCTCTGCATGCGATGTGTATATCGGAAACGACACAGGACCGATGCATATCGCAGCAGCAGTGGGCACATCTGTCGTCGCGCTTTTCGGTTCAACAAACCACATTCGGAGCGGTCCCTTCGGGGATCCGCATACAGTTGTACAGAGTAAAATAAATTTGGGTTGTAACCCTTGTCATCCGGGAAGGCATCCGGGAGGGTGCGGTGCTGGTAGTTGTGCAGTGATTGCGGGGATTACGGTGGAACAGGTATTAGCAACAGTGGAGCATTACACTTCTTCAATCTTACCATCAATCCAGTAACATTGTATGTCAGATCTTCTTCCATTGCAGGCGTAGGCTGTTTAGCACGACAGATACACTGCTAAACGCCATCGCGAACGCCGCGAGCATTGGATGGAGTTCCCGAAGCATCATCGGCGCGAAAGATAACGGATAAAGTGCCCCCGCTGCGACAGGAATTAAAAGCACGTTGTAGAAAAACGCCCAGAAAAGGTTCTGTCTAATCGTGCGCATCGTCGAACGGCTTAACCGAATTGCCTCGGAGATGGCACGCAAATCGCTGTGCATAAGTGTTACATGTGCGGTCTCTCTGGCGATATCGGTACCTGTACCGAGTGATATTCCGATATCGGCTTGTGCCAATGCAGGGGTATCGTTAATGCCGTCACCTACCATCGCGACGAGTCCGCTATTTTCTGCCTGTAGTTTTTTTACGGCTGCCGCTTTATCTTCGGGTTTGAGTTCCGCCATGACATCGCCAATCCGCGTAGCCTTGGCGATCGCATCAGCCGTAACTCGGTTATCCCCTGTCATCATTGTTACAGTGCATCCAAGTTCGTAGAGTTCCGTGACCGCGGCTTGCGCTTCTGGTTTCAATGTGTCCGCGACCGCCAGAAGTCCAATAACATGCCCATCAACGACAATCCATAGGACAGTTTTTGCTTCGGTCTGTAGACGCTCTGCTTCTTCTTCAAATCTCTGAGTCGGAACACTGTGCTGTTGAATTAAGGATAAATTGCCTATGATGACACTATTCTCATCAACCTGTGCGGTGATACCGTGTCCAGTAACCGCTTCAAACTGACTCGGTGTAGCGATATCCAGTCCACGTTCCTCGGCTGCTCGAACAATTGCTTTGCCAATAGGATGTTCACTGCCACGCTCCGCAGCGGCAGATAGCTGTAGGAGTTCTGATTCGTTTTTATCCGTGAGAATATCGGTAAGTGTAAGTTTCCCCTCTGTCAAGGTGCCTGTTTTATCGAGGACAATTGTGGTTAAGTCTCCTGCGCGTTCGAGTGCTTCACCGTTTCGGAAGAGGATGCCGCGTTGCGCGCCGATACCGGTTCCCATCATAACTGCCGTTGGAGTGGCGAGTCCCAATGCACACGGGCAGGCTGTAACAAGGATCGCAACTAAGCGGAGCATTGCAGGGGTGAACCCTGCTCCGATGAGGAACCACCATACGAGAAACGTCACAACGGCAATCCCTGTGACAACAGGCACAAACACATTGGTAACTGCATCGACGGCGCGTTGGATGGGAGGTTTGCTCTGTTGCGTTACTTGCACCAATTGGACAAGGCGGGCAAGTGCTGTTTCTGCCCCGATATGCGTCGCTTCCATTGTAAGCATTCCACTCTGGTTCATCGTCGCCGCTGTCACAGGGTCGCCTGGGACCTTATCTACGGGTAGGCTTTCTCCGGTGAAGACGCTTTCATCAATCGCACTTTTACCGCCGCGCACGACACCATCAACAGGAATACTTTCGCCGGGACGGACAAGAAGGACATCTCCTACACCGACTTGTTCAATAGGGATGTGTTGTTCTTCCCCGTTTGTTAAGCGGCACGCTATCTTGGGGGAAAGTTGTGGAAGTTTTTTCAGGGCTGCGTTTATCTCGCCTCTGGCACGTGCTTCAAGAAGTTTGCCTAACTTAATCAACGTAATAATAACAGCGGCTGTCTCAAAATAGACGTGAGTCCCAAAGCTCGCCCCCGCGTCCATCCCTAATGCAATCGTTACGGCGAAGCTATAGAGGAACGCCACGGATGAACCCATCGCCACGAGCACATCCATATTGGCAGAACGATTGCGCAACGCCTTAACACCACCAACATAGTAATCCCAACCGACGTAAATCTGGACCGGCAGTGCCAAACCAAACATCAACCAGTTCACCCAGAGTGCTGATGCCCACTCTCCTATCAGGTTCATGTCTCTGCCCATGCTAAGCAGAAAGAGGGGAAACGTGAAGATTATCCCGACAGTGAATTGCAACTTTTGTCGTCGGAATTCCTCAGCACGGGCTATGTCTTCCGTATCTTCATCAACAACATCAAAACCGAGGTCTCGAATCTTGTCAACAATGCTTTCTTCACTGAGTGTAGATGCATCAAAAATGACCCCAGCACGTTCGGTCGCAAGGCTGACATCTGCCGCAAGGACCCCCTCCATCTTTTCAAGATTCCGAGTGATGGTAGCCGCACAGTTTTCGCAATGCATCCCAGTGATGGGGAGGTTAATTTGGTGTTCCATTTTCATCGGTTCTCCGTCAGCGAAAGTCGGGAATCGGAGTTCCTTCCTACAGAAATTCTGACCCTCTCTGGCACTTAAAAAGTCACTTTACCAATTTTAGCACATTGCGGACAACGGATGCAAGGACGGGATACGATAGATAAAAGTCTTTCAACTATCCTAAATGGACAGGTAGACCCGTTTCAAGAGACTCATTGGCAGCGATTGACAAAATAGCGGTTTTAGCGGCATCGGAATAGGGTGATCGGATTGCGCTGCCATCGCCTGTGCGGACTGCCTCAATAAAAGTGCGATCCATATCGATCGTGCAATTGTTTTGTGGATTCCACGTAGTCGTTTCTTCAGCAGTAGAAAGCACAAGCGCGCTACGGAGATGGTATTCAAGTGAACCGTCCTCACAGAAAATATCTAAGCCGGAACGCCGCATCCCATTCGTCGTGAAACAGGCAGAAAACATAATACCAAAGACCCCACTCTCAAATTGCAATGAAACGGCAGATGCTTCCTCAATATCGTAATCGGTATTCGGGATCATATCGTTGCGTGCGACAGCATAGACGGTTTTGACTTCACCGAAGAGATACCTCGCCATATCAAATTCGTGTGTCGTCTGTTCCGTGTGCTGTCCGCCGGATTTCGCCTTCTCGCGCCACCATCCACCGGGCATACCACCCATCCAATATCCCATGAAGAACCCGACGCGTCGAGAAGCGAGAAGTTCCTGCGCCTTATCAATAATATCAAGATAACGTTCCTGATACCCAGTCGCGGTGATAATCCCTTTCTCTTCAACCTCGGCTGCAATCTCTTTTGCGTCGTCAGCATTCATGTGCACCGGCTTCTCTACAAACATCGGCAGTCCGGCAGCAACGATAGCGCGCTCAGGGGCACCGTGGGCAAACGGCGGGATTGAAATATAAACGGCATCCAATTCCTCGCCCGCAAGCATCTGATTATAGTCTGCGTAGGCTGTACCACCGTACTGGGTAACAGCCTGCTCCGCTTTGTCGATTACAATGTCACAGAAAGCGACGAATTTTGTGCCGCCGATCTCCGTTAATTCACGCAAATGGCGGTTCATGTTACCACCTGTACCGATAAAACCTAACCTAACATCTGACATAACATCCTCTTTTTCGTTTTCCATACAACTTATGCCAAATCCCTTGCTTTGTATTTCGGCAAGGGAAAAACAAAAGTGTGGAAGATAGAGGAATCCACCTTCCATCCTTCCACACTTCAATTTAAGATTCCAGCTTGTGGTGGAGTCGGGGTTACAAACCCCTCCCACTGCTACATATCCTTCTGACTGCTGATGCTTGATTGCTGACCGCTATTAAAAAACTGAATTCTGTGCCGGGGTGAGCATGAGCGATGGCAGAATACCGATAAGCAATACACCGATCGCCGCGATGACCAATCCCACAACAAGTGTGCTCGGATACGACGTAAACGGCAACTCCTCTTCGGGTTCACGCATATACATCGTTACAACAACTCGGAGGTAGTAGAACGCCGATATTGCTGTGTTGACCGCGCCCACAATAACAAGCCAGATATGACCTGCCTGAACTGCTGATTTGAAGATATAGAATTTACCCACAAACCCGGCAGTCGGTGGAAAACCAGCGAGTGACAACAGCATTATCGTCATAAACATAGCAAGTAAGGGTTTTCGTAGCCCAAGCCCGGCGTAATCGGAAATCATGAGGCTCTCGCCATCTTCCGTTTTCGCCAAAATAACCGCACCGAACGCTCCGATGTTCATCACACAATAAACAAGCAGATAAAGCATCACACTCGAAATTCCGTCGTTATTCGCAGCCGCCAAGCCTATGAGCACGTAACCCGCGTGGGCGATACTTGAATAAGCGAGCATCCTCTTGATGTTCGTCTGCGCAATTGCAATGACATTTCCGACAGTCATCGTTAACATCGCCAACACAATGATCACACCACTCCATTCGACTTGCAGATTTGGTAGTGCTTCCATGAAAATTCTCAGGAATGCCGCAAATCCAGCAGCCTTTGGTCCGGCGGAGATAAACGCTGCTATCGTTGTGGGAGCACCTTCGTAAACATCTGGTGCCCATTGATGGAACGGAACAATGGCGACCTTAAATCCGAATCCGACAATAAGAAGGAACATTCCTGCTAACAAGAGTGGCGATTTATTCGCGGCAGTAATTGCCTCAGCAATAGCGGGGATATTCGTCGTTCCGGCACCGCCATAAATCAGAGCGATCCCGTAAAGGAAGAACGCACTGGCAAACGCGCCAAGCAATAGATATTTCATGCCCGCTTCGCTTGAAGCAGGATTATCTCGAAAATAACCTGCCAACACATACAACGATAATGACATCAGTTCCAAACCGAGGAAGACAATAATCAACTCATTGCCTGCAGCCATCAACATCATACCGAGCGTCGCCAGCAGAATAAGTAGATAGTAAGGTCCCTGTTTCCTATCATCCCTGCCCAAATAACTCATCGAAATCAAAGAGACCAGAATCGTCGACACAAGGAAAATAATGTTGAAGAAAAGGGAGAAATTGTCCACCTTGAACATGTCGTTGAACTGGGTGCCAACTGTGCCTGCTTGATGCATCTGGATAGAGACCCATAGCGCAATCCCAGAACCAACGATCGTCATCCAGCCGAGAATCGTTTTTGAAATGGAATCAAACAGATCAAAAACGAGGACGATGAGTAACGTTAGAGCGATAATCAGCTCCGGCATCAGTAATTGCCAGTTAATCTCTATTGGCATTCGAAATCTCCTTTTGTAGTCTTAAGTGCGTTAGCGCAGGAACACAAACGTTACAATCACAAAGAGCGGGACTAAAATTACCACCGACCAGAGCATATATCCGAAGAAACTCGGCATGCGGATACCGCTTTGTTCCGCGATTGCTTTCACCATAAAGTTCGGAGCATTGCCGATATAGGTATTTGCTCCCATAAACACCGCTCCAACAGAAATAGCCGTTAGCAATTTAACGAACTCTAAGTGCTCGGGACCTGTCAATTGTCCAGACAAAATTTCCGGTATTACGGCTTCAGTGAGATGCAATTTCCCGAGTGCTGTATTGAAAAACGTCAAGTAGGTCGGGGCATTATCTAAGAAACTCGACAAAATACCCGTTATCCAGAAATAGTGCATCGGTTCTTTTATCGCCCCAATTAACCCACGTAACGCGCCGTTTTCACCTGCCTTCAGAATCGCCAACGCAGGAATAATGGTCATAAAGATACCGGCGAACACCTTTGCCACCTCTTCAATCGGTTCCCACGAAAATTCGTTCGCTTGACGCAACTCACCCGTAAAAGGTGTGAATCTGAGAGATAACAGCCCCATGACGACAATCAGCACATCACGAGTGATATTCTGCCAGTATACGTGCACACCAAAGATATTGATTTCTCCCCACTTGAAACTGCCACTCATTAAGACAGCCGCGACGATGCCGAGGAGGAAGACGAGGTTGAAAAGTCCATCTACGCGGATTGGTTCATTAGTTCCATCGTCTGGTACAACACCGCCTTCCCGTTTAAACATAAATGTGTCTATTACAAAGAAAAGCGCAATTAAGATCACACTAATAAACAGCATGTGTGGGAAGAGAGCTGTCGTCGTCCAGAAGAAAGGGACGTTGTGCAAGAATCCCAAAAACAGCGGCGGATCGCCTAACGGTGTTAAAGAACCACCGATGTTACTCACGAGAAAGATGAAGAAGATAACCAGATGAATTTTGTTCTGCCGATATGCGTTCGCTCGAATTAGCGGGCGGATGAGGAGCATTGACGCGCCTGTTGTGCCTACCCATGAGGCGATAGCAGTACCGATAAGCAGTAAGAGTGTATTAACCAACGGCGTGCCACGTAATGTCCCACGCACGAGAATCCCACCCGCTACCGTAAACAATCCCCACAACAGAATAATGAACGGGATGTAGTCTATCAGATAAATATGCAGAATATCGTAAAACGCTTCTCCTTGAAATGCTATGAGATACGGAATTGCGAAGGCTAACGCCCAAACCAATGACATCTTTCCGCCGTGATGGACCAGAAAATGGGAATCCAACACAAGCGGCAAAATCGCAATAGAGAGGAGTATACCCACAAACGGAATGATACTCCAAATAGGCAATTTCGCACCGTCTACGCCATGACCGTGGTGCGCACCTTCGTCACCGTGTGCGTCATCCGCTCCAAAGGAAACCCCCACTGAAACTGACAACGCAAGCCCCAAAATCACACAAAAAATAAGACCTGATGCGAGTTTAAACTTCACTTACTTCGTCTCTGCCTCCTTTTCAATCTTTTCATGCTGGACACGCTGTGTGCCCTGTAGAGCGAGTTCGGTATATTGGCTATCAGCCATCGGCTGTCGGCTATCAGGCAAGAGGCTTTTTAGTAAAGTGTCCCCGTTTTGCTGATTGCTGACCACTGACTGCGACGCAAGCCGCGTGTGGGCTTGCGGGACAATGCGATTCTCCTGTTCTCCGGCGTGTCCGATAGCAGATTCGGTTTGCACCTGCGTTACGACAAGACCTACCGATTTCTCTATCTTACTCAGGAAAGGTTTGGGATAAACGCCGATCCAGACGATGAACAGCAGTATCGGCAGCATCACAACGATCTCGCGTGCGTTCAGGTCTGGTAAGGCTTCATTTGTCTTATCCAGTGTCCCAAACATCACCCGTTGGAACATCCACAGCATATACACAGCTGCCAGAATTACACCTGCTGTTGCTATCACTACATATATCTTTGAGAAAGCTCCCTGAACAAAACTGCCGAGCAGTATCATATATTCGCCGACGAATCCATTCAAACCCGGTAGCCCAATTGACGATAATGTCACAACCATAAAAATCGTAGCAAAGATCGGCATTCGCTTCGCCAAACCCCCGAAATCTACAATCATTCTGCTGTGTCGTCGTTCATAAATCATTCCGACCAAAAGGAACAACGCGCCTGTGCTCAAGCCGTGATTAATCATTTGTAAGACGCTACCTTGAATAGCGGCGGGATTTTTAGAGAACAACCCCAACACAACAAATCCAAGATGGCTTACGCTGGAATATGCGACCAGTTTTTTCAGGTCCGGTTGAACCATCGCCACCAATGCGCCGTAAATGATGCCAATTACAGCGAGCGGCACAATCAAGGGCGTGAATTCAGTCGCTGCATCGGGAAAAAGTGGTAGACAAAATCGGATGATCCCATAGGTCCCCATTTTCAGTAGCACCCCGGCAAGGATTACACTTCCCACCGTGGGGGCTTCAACGTGGGCATCCGGTAGCCACGTATGGAAGGGAAAGAGCGGAACCTTAATGGCAAATGCAATGAAAAACGCAAGGAACAATAGATGTGAGTGTTCAAACGGACCGCTGAGCGTCGTGAGATCGAAACTATTGTTGTTTTGAAAATACAATGCCAAAATGCCAACCAGCATTAGCGCACTGCCCGCCATTGTATAAAGCACGAACTTCACAGTAGCATAAATGCGACGTTCTCCGCCCCAAATACCGATGAGGAAGTACATTGGAATCAGCATCGACTCCCAAAATACAAAGAAGAGGAACAGATCCAAAGCACAGAAGACGCCCAACATCCCGGTCTCAAGAGCAAGGAGAGACATCATAAAACCGCTTAGCCCTTTGTCGATTGAGTTCCATGCGGCAAGGATACACACTGGTGTCAGGAAAGTCGTAAGCAACACCAGCCACAGCGAAATACCATCGATGCCGATGTGGTAGCTTGTACCTAAACCGGGAATCCACGCTTGCTGCGTCACATTTTGGAACGTTGCAGTCGTCGCGTCAAACCCGGTGTAAAGTCCCAACGAGACAATAAACGTCAGGAGTCCAATGACAAGTGCAATGCCTTTGACAGCGGATGCACCGAGTCCTCTGAGCAACGCGATCGCTATCACGCCGAGCAGTGGTAAAAAGATGACTATTGAGAGTAGCAAAAAAATCTCCTTTTTAATAGTTATCGGCTAAAGGAATAAATCATCGCCTGAAGAACTTTTTCCAGAGCCATGCCGAAGGAAAAAACCAAAAAAGCCAGCGGTCCTCGTCTTTCTCAGCTAATTTGCGACGGCGTTTTGAAAAGTCGTCCCGCGGTATGTTATTCTGCCACCAAGCTCTTAACTTACGGTTGAAGGTGGAAATGTCTTTATCTGATCTCCCACAGTTGTCTAAAACCCACGCACCCAATTTGACATCATTGTCAATTTGCACTACAACTTCCTGAAATGCCGCTGCTGAGATACCGAGGAAGGATAAAATCCTCATATCTTGCTTGGAATCAGCACCGTATTTATAACTTCTGATTTCTCCAGTGTGGGCAGCCCGCGCCTTATCTGTCAATCTTGCGACCCCACAGATTCCGGCAACTTCTTTGTTGAGCAGATCCCGCGGGCGAAAAGTACTCTGTTTCATTTTTTAAACTATCAAATCTGTTAACCATCAATCCGCTCTACAGATATTGCACCCCACTGGGTGCCTAAAAGGAATTTCTTCTTGAACCTCGTAGGGGTGACATGTCTATAGAAAAAACAGATAGTATGCGAGGAATAACACTATGCCGAGAACCATTGATACAATGTATACTTGGACAAGTCCTGTCTGGAGACGGCGCAACGTTCCACCAATAAACCGGATAATAGACCCCACACCATTGACAATCCCATCAATAATGCCGTTATCTACAATCCGCCAGAGCAGGTAATGAGAACCGTTTTTGATCGGTTGCACGATAAGTGCGTTATATACCTCGTCTACATAGTACTTGTTCACAAGAAGTTTGTGTAGCGCATTGGTAGGCTCCTCAGATGGCGTTCTTTCACGATAGCGCGACCAAGCAAACGCAATCCCCGCCAAACCGACCACAGATGAAATCACCATGAACAAAATTACATTACCCGATGCCTCATGGTGCGCCTCTGGAAAAACACTCTTGGTGAAGTGGTGGAACCAACTTTCATGTCCACCCCAACCCAAAAGTAAGCCAATCAAGGCAGAAGGAATCGCCAGAATTGCGAGTGGTACCCACATGACGGGTGGTGACTCGTGCAGATGCGAATCAACTTCGGGGTCAACGCGAGATTCACCATAAAACGTCACAAAGATCAGACGGAACATATAAAATGCCGTCAAGAATGCGGTCACTAAACCGATGACGTAAATGATAGGCGAACTCCCCCATGCACTGTGCAAGATTTCATCTTTGCTCCAAAAACCGCTCAAAAACGGGAATCCCGCAATAGCAAGAGCACCGACTAAAAAAGTCCAATGCGTTATCGGCATCTTTGCCTTTAAACCGCCCATCCTTCGCATATCCAATTCATTCGCCATCGCGTGCATCACACTACCAGCGGTGAGGAACATCAACCCTTTAAAGAAGGCATGTGTCACTAAGTGGAAAACACCAGATGCATAAGCACCAACACCGACACCAAGGAACATATACCCGAGTTGGCTCACAGTAGAATAGGCAAGGATACGCTTAATGTCGTTCTGGGTAAGTGCTATTGTAGCAGCGAAGAAAGCAGTCAAAACGCCGATCCAAGCGACCACTTCACCGGTATGCGCTATATTGTAAAGCACAGCGGAGCGTGCTATCATATAGACACCCGCTGTCACCATTGTAGCGGCGTGGATCAAGGCACTGACAGGCGTGGGGCCTTCCATCGCATCCGGAAGCCATACATAGAGCGGAATCTGCGCCGATTTACCTATCGCGCCAACGAAGAGTAGCAAGGTCGCAATAACGAGGGTACTCGCACCAAAAACTTTCTGGAAATTATCCGCCTCAGCGGCATCAAATATTGACGCGAAATCAAGGGTTCCGAACGCAGCAAACAGGGTAAATATCCCCAACAAGAATCCGAAATCGCCGATCCGGTTCACAATGAACGCCTTTTTCCCCGCATCTGTCGCCGTTTGCTTCTCATACCAGAATCCTATGAGGAGATATGAGCAGAGTCCAACACCTTCCCACCCAACGAACATCATCAGATAGTTGTTTCCGAGTACCAAGATTAGCATTGCAAAGACGAACAGGTTCAGATAGGCAAAATAGCGTGCATATCCTTCATCGCCGTGCATGTAGCCGATCGAATAGACGTGGATGAGAAACCCAACACCCGTAATCACTAACAGCATCACTGACGTGAGCGCGTCCACACGGAACCCAATATTGAAAGCGAACGACTCGCCTGTAATCCATTCATACAGCGTTTCATCGAATGGAGCAGCACCACCGTGCAAACTGGCAAAAGCGATAATCGAACAGACTAAAGAGACAAGCACCGCAAGCGAGCCTATCCATCCGATCAGTTGCTCGTTACCTTTTAGCCCCTTGTTTTTTGAAAGTCCTAATAGCCCGTTAATCAGAAACCCAACAAGCGGGGCAACTAACAAGACAACAATTAATTCTATTGTCATTTTTTATCCTTCTATTGGTTCGAGGTGTTCAGTAAGAGATTTGGGACGCACATCAGAACCTTCTTTAACTGATAGCCGATAAACCGATAACCGATAACCAATTTTGCTTAGCCCTTCAACGAATTAACTTCATCCACATTAACCGTCTGTCGATGTTTGAAGACACTGACAATAATTGCAAGCCCAATTGCGACCTCAGCGGCAGCGACAGCCATCACAAAGAAAACGAACACCTGTCCTGTTGCCTCACCGAGACTACGACTGATAGCTACAAAGGCGAGATTCGCCGCATTCAGCATCAATTCAATACACATAAAGATGATAATGGCGTTCCTGCGGATGAGGACCCCGATAACTCCCGTTGTAAACAAGAGCGCGCTCAATATGAGATAGTACTCTAATGACATAAATAATTTATAGTTGTTAGGTGTCAGTCGTCAGTCGTCAGTTAAAGAGGATTGTGATTTAACCAAAGCACCTCTTAACCGATAACCGACTACCGATAACCGATAACTACTCCTTAATTTTCTTCTTGACCTTCGCGTTTTACCAAAACGATAACGCCAATCAATGCCGCCAACAAAATAAGCGAGGTAACCTCAAACGGTAAGAGGTACTTGCTGAACAAGAGTTCGCCAATGTCATAAGTGGTTGTCGTTATTGTTGCCCCCGTAGATTCTGCCGATGCCACTGCGGTGTCGTTGAGCGCATTCATTGCGATGTAAATGCCTTCGGCGGCAAAGAGAATGCCTAAGATAATAGCCAACGCCTTCAGTTTCCGACCAATAGCCCCTTGCACCGAGAGTGTCCCTAAATTCAGGAGCATAATCACAAAGAGGAACAGGACCATGATCGCGCCGGCATAGACAATAACTTGTACAGCCGCGACGAAATGTGCGCCCAGCAGAACGAAAAGTCCTGCTTGTGCAAAAAATGTTACAATCAGCGAAAGTGCGCTATAAATCGGATGTCGAAATGAGATTACAGCAATCGCGCCAATTAGCGAGACCGCTCCAAAGAGAATAAATAGAATCTGTTCTGCATTCATCTGCATGCCTCCTATTCTATTGCGTCGAGAGCGGTTGGTGTGAGCCGATTGTCGCTATCTTGGATTGACGGCTTAGGTGTCTTCATCACAAGGAGTCCTGCCACAATAGATACAACAATAAACGCGGAAACCACGTTTCCGATACCCACGATCAGACGAGAGTGGGTCGTTATCCATAAAGTGCCGGTTACGACGATTGAACTCAAGGCGACAGGCAACAGGAATTTCCAACCGAAATTCATGAGTTGGTCATAGCGGAATCGAGGCAGCGTCCATCGCACCCAGATAAACACGAACAGGAAAATCGCTGTTTTGACGAAAAAGATACCGAACGAGATGAGTCCACTCCATACAGGACCGCCCATGTTTTCTAAACCGAAGAAATGCCATCCTCCTAAGAAGAGCGTCACTGTTACGGCTGAACCGACAATCATGTTCATATATTCAGCCATGAAGAACATAGCAAATTTCATACTACTGTATTCGGTGTGATAGCCTGCGACAAGCTCCTGTTCCGCTTCAGCGAGGTCGAAAGGTAATCGATTTGTTTCCGCAAACATTGCCGTTGTAAACGCCAGAAACGCAGGGAAGTGAATTAGAAAATTCCACTGCCACGGGTATGCGCCTTGTTCTATTGCGATTGTCCGAAGGCTGAGAGAACTCGTTAGCATCAGCAGACCGATAATAGCCAATCCGAGCGTTAGTTCGTAACTAATCATCTGCGCAGAAGAACGTAAACCGCCGAGGAGCGAATATTTATTATTCGATGCCCATGCTCCGAGCACAACACCGTAGACCCCGAGGGATGTTATCGCCAAAATATAGAGAACCCCGATGTTGATATCCGCAATCTGGAGCGGTATTTCGTGCCCCAATACCGTAATAGAACTTCCAAACGGCACGACTGCAACCGTAATAAGTGCGGGAACTAACAGCATTGCTGGCGCGAGCACATAAAGTGGCTTATCCACATGATCTGGGATGAGATCCTCTTTAAACAGGAACTTAAGCCCATCTGCGACAGGTTGGAGCAGTCCATGGGGTCCAACCCGGTTAGGTCCCAACCGATCCTGCATCCATCCGCTCACCCGCCGTTCCGACCAGATCATTAGCATCACACCAATAAGCAGCATGTGGACAACGATGAGAATCTTGACGATTGAACTGATGACTAAAACGAGAGGGAAATTTTCCATTTTTTAAATTATTCCTTGCGGTTAAATAACATGCGTTTCTACGTTGACGGGCGTTCCTCGAATCCGCTCTCCATTACATTACGAGCTACGGGTTTTGAGGTTATCTGAAGAACCCTCTGTTGAACCAAACCTCTTAACTAACAACTAACTGCTAATTGCTAATCGCCAATTTAATTCCTGCATCTCCAATTTTTTGATGCGATGTGTCGCTATATCCAGGGACATTCTCTGCAATTGCCATGGCAATTTCACCCGCGAAGTGGTAGTTCATCTCACCGCCCAACTGCTTGGCAAGCTGCTGCGTAATTTCCCAATCCACACGCGCTTCACCGGGTGGATCAATCGCCTTACGAATCCGTTGCACCCAACCTGTTGAGTTAGTGAAGGTGCCATCTTTCTCGGCAAAGGTTGTTCCCGGTAGAACCACATCGGCGAACTGTGTGACTTCTGAAGGCAAAACGTCTTGCACGATAAGGAAATCAACGCTCTCCAACGCCGCTTTTTCAGCATCTTCGAGAGGACGTTCCGGTCCACCACTCACGAGGTAAACGACTTTTGCACCCGATACCTTTTCCCAAAGCGCATCACCTTCTAAAACGACATTACCGTTCGTAGAACCGAGTATCGTTCGTGCCCCTGCCATGTTAGGGTTCTTGTCGGCTTCAATTGTAAATTGTGGGAACTTGTGCGCTTCACCGGGCAGCTGCCCGAAGAGTCCCAACTGTGTTGTTTTCAGCACATCATGCGCGAACTGCTGTAAAACGTAGTTGTCTTCATTCGTGCCTTGTGCAGAGCCGATAACAACAATGTCTTCAGTTTCTATTTCCGATAATTTTTCTATAATTACCGATAAGGCATCTGCCCAATGCGTTGGAGTGAGTTCGTCATCAACCCGTTTGAGTGGAAGTTGGAGCCTGTCATCGCTGTTGACATAGTGGTAACCGAGGCGACCATCGTCACACATCCAATGTTGGTTAATGTCTTCGTGGAAGCGCGGCTTGATCCTGTAGACACCATCGGCTTTATATTCTACGGTGATATTGCAACCGACACTACATCCCGAACAAACGCTGTTCGCTTTCTCTAAGAACCACGGACGAGACTTGAACAAGAAATCTTTGCTAATCAATGCCCCGACGGGACAAATATCAACGACATTGCCTGCCAATTTGTTATCCAGCAGTTGCAAAGGGACACCTTCATGACTTCTTGGAATATCAATTTCGTCATGGGAGCCGCGGTGAACTAAGCCCAATTCGCCCGTCCCAGATACCTCATCCGCAAATCGGATACACCGGGTGCAGACAACACACCGTGTTGCGTAGAGCAGTACATCGGGGCCTAAGTCTTTCTTGGGTGGAACATTTTTCACCTCAAGATAACGACTCTTATCGTGTCCGTGTCGATGTGAGTAGTCTTGCAGGTCACACTCACCCGCCTGATCACAGACAGGGCAATCAAGGGGGTGATGCACAAGCAGAAATTCCAATATGTCCGCGCGTGCCTTTTTGACGCGCTCACTATCTGTGCGGACAATAAAGTCGTATTTTCCATCCAGTTTCCTATCGGGGGGTGCTGTTCTAAGCACTGTCGTACACCCCGTTGCAAGCTGTCTATCAGGGACGATCGCACCAGCAGGTGGGAAGAAAACGTGTGGCTCAACGAGACACATTCTGCAATTTGCAGGTCGGCTCAACCCAGGGTGATAACAGTAGTGAGGGACTTCAATGCCGTGTTCTCTTGCCGCCTCGACTACATTCGTTCCATCTTCAACCTCTATTTCAAGGTCGTTCAGTTTAACAAATGCCATATTTTAATTTTTCCTTGCGGAGGAATAATGGACGCTCCGACTTTCTCGTGCGTTCCGTAAATCTAGGGGAAACGCCCCAGCAAAAACCCTGCGCCGTTGTTGCAGGCTACTGCTTTGGAACTAACGAAAACCTCTTTACCGACTGCTGACCAGGACCGTTAATTGCTGACCAAGGTGAGTCTTACAGGTCAGCGAACTCCTTCGGAACAAACCGCTGTTGATACGCGTAATTTTCTTCCGGTGGAACAGTCGCCTCAGCAACAGGTAGCGTGACGAGTTTGCCTTCTCGGATGGTGGCTTCAAATTCGGGTCGGAACTTGCGCATATAACTCACGGCGGGCCAAGAAACTGCGATGCCAAAGACACAAATCGTATTCCACGTCATTGTATCCACATTTGCAATGTTATTGGCGACACTTTCCAGCAAATCTAAGTCTTCGTAAATCTCTTCCGTCTCACCGGTATCACCCCATCTACCATTCTCAGCGACACCGAATTTGGGACGTGTCATAGTGTCTTTTCGTCCGTTTCCGTCGGCAATGCGCTGGACAATATCCCGCACCCACGGGGTTCCCCAGCGGCACGGTGTGCACTGTCCACAAGATTCATGGGCGTAGAACTTCATGATATTGAGCAAGCAATCGACGATATTCCGAGTCTCGTTCATGACAATGATACCGCCGGAACCGAGCATCGATTTTGCAAGCGTGAGTGAGGTAAAATCGAGCCGCGTGTCCAACTCATAGTGTGTTAGAATCGGGGCAGAACTACCACCAGGAATAACCGCTTTCACCTCTTCGCCACGCAGCCCACCTGCGACCTCAATGAGTTCTGAACATGTCAAGCCGAGATCAAGTTCATAAACACCCGGTTCGTTGACATCACCACTGATACAATAAAGTTTCGTACCTGTGTTAGGATCCGGCGTCGGCGGATTAGCTCGCGTATCGGCATACGTCGGTCCCATTTGCGTGTACCATTCAACACCGTTACCAACGATGAAAGGCAGGTTACACAATGTCTCAACATTCTGTACGACCGTTGGCTTTCCAAACACACCTTCGACAGCAGGGAACGGGGGTTTGTTTCGAGGTTGCCCACGTTTACCTTCAAGCGATTCAATGAGTCCCGTCTCCTCGCCACAGATATAGGCACCCGCTCCTGGGTGTGAATAGATGTCAACGTTGAGACCGGTTCCACGGATGTCTTTGCCAAGGTATCCCTTCTCGTAAGCCTCCTTGATAGCGGCATCCAACATCTTTTTCCCAAGGGTAAATTCACCGCGAATGTAGACATAAGTCGTCTCAATGCCCATCGCATAGCAGCAAATCAGGATACCCTCAATCAACAGGTGTGGGTTCTTTTCCAAAACGTAGCGATTGCTGAACGTTCCTGGCTCACTTTCGTCGGCGTTACAACAGAGATAACACGGTTTGATATCTTTTGGAACGAAACTCCATTTTAAGCCTGTTGAAAATCCTGCACCACCTCTACCTTTCAACCCGGAATCCATCACCATTTTGGCGATATCGTCTGGTTGATATTCCGCAATTGCCTTTTCAAAACGCGTGTAGCCATCGTATTGCCGAAAGACATCGAACGTGTTAATATCAGGCACATCCAGATGCTCGTAGAGAATTCGTCTCTCTTGAACCATACTTTCTCCTCTACAGATTGTCTAAGATTTCATCAACCTTTTCCGGGGTTAAATTTTTATGTAAATCGTCGTTTACCATAATAACAGGAGCGACATCGCAGGAAGCAAGACATTCCACTTTCATAATCGTGAACTTTCCGTCAGCAGTTGTGCCTTTCGCGAGATTGGTTTCGGAAGCGACATCCGTGTCTAGTTTCGTCTTAAGATGTTCCAAAACGCCCTTACAGTCTCGCAATGCACAAGGAAGGGTGTGACATATCCGAATGACGTACTCTCCTACCGGTTCCTCAAAGAACATCGGATAGAAAGTGACGACATCCTTGACTTTCATCACAGAGACCTCAAGTTGCTCTGCGACATACTTCATGACAGCAGGGGTAATGTGCCCTGCCTGTCTTTGCGCGATATGGAGCGTTGGAAGCATCGCCGCTTCTTTAACAGGATACCGCCCTATCAACGCGTCGAATTCACGTTGATTTTCTTCATTAAACGCGAAAGGCGTTTCAATTTGAATGAGTGCATCTGACATCTACGTTTTCCTTTATTGGGCAATCGACATTTAGCGAGAGCGAACTCCGGTTCACGACTTCTGAACTAAAATGGCAAAACATAAAACAAAACATCGCTAACTGGATCATAGAATACTTAGACTGCCGCTATGAACGCCTCCTGTACTTTGGGAGGTAGTTCAATAAAGATGAAATAGGATTCGGGATATAAATAGTCTTCCAAAGATTCATCAATGACTCGAAGATACCCCTCACAAGCCCCTTCCTCATCAGGCAGAATTTGGTAGAATTTTCGCTTCTCTATGTCTTCACAACCGCTGTTTTTGATACAAAGCGCGAATTGGGTTTCTAATAGTTTCTTTTTCATAGTTTTAGTCCAGAAATCGCTTGATTTTCATCTTCTTTCTACCAATTCCATGGGCTTCATACCAATGAAGTTCTGCTCTCCGAACACTACCTGTAGTCAGGCGAATATAGGCAATACCTTTAAGTTTCCGCCATCGCCCAGAACCATATTGTTTACGGAGATTTTGGATTTCACGGATGCGCCTACCCACGGGAATCGTTTCAATATTTTTTATTGTGCCAATGATTTCAAAAGGCATTGGGTATAAGACGATCTAACCTTCTACCTGAGAATTCCCCTTAAAAATGTTACACTTGTGTAACATTTGGTGTACAAAAGATATCAGCAGAAAACCCTGTAAATATAAGGGTTTATTCGATGTTTTTTTTATTTGATTTTCCACTGCAAAAAAAATAATTTGGCGAAAAGTGTAACATTCTATGAATGCTTCGTAAATGGCCTCTCTTAACTTAAATTACCAAATATCGTTCGTTTTAGTAGTTGCCGTGAAACTGAATACGGTTACCTTCTGGATCTCGGATGTCGAAAATGGCGCGCCCATCCTCATTTTCAAGTTTTCGTAATCGCTTCCCTTTCGACTTCAGGTGCTGATGAACTGCACTGACGCTTTCAACGTGAAAGACCAGTTTTTGTCGCCCCTCGTTCGGTTTGCTTGCGCTATGGAGGCACAATTTGCAAGCACCTGTATCAAAGCGAAAAAAACGATGTTCTGGGAACGGCTGATCTTCCTCCGGTACTAATCCGACGACATCCCTATAGAATGCGATGACAGACTTCATATCCTTAACAAAAAGCATAATAGATCCGAGATGCATTTCCATTTCATCTCCTTGAGGTAGTGTGCTGCGCTCTCTTCGTTCAACCCAACCTACTGTTATCTGTCTAATTCCCCGGCAATAACATTCAGACTTCCCAAAACAGCCACGGTATCGGAAACCATTCCGCCCTCCAACATGTGGGGGAGTGCTTGGAAGTGAAAGAAACTCGGCGGACGAATACGGATGCGATAAGCGGTTCCGCTGCCATCACTGACAATATAAAATCCGAGTTCGCCGTTCGGTGACTCGGTTGCGCAATAATGCTCACCCGTTGGAGTTTCCACGCCGTGTCCGTCCATGACCACCTTAAAGTGATGGATTAATCCCTCAATATGTCCATAAGCATCTGACTTATTCGGCATCGTAATCTTGTTATCTTCGAGGTTGACGGGTCCGTCAGGCATATTATCCAAGACTTGGGTAATGATACCACAACTCTGAATCATCTCTTCCATCCGGACAAGGTAGCGGTCATAAGCATCGCCGTTGGTTCCAACTGGCACATCAAATGTGACTTCATCGTAACTGGAATACGGTTCAGCCTTGCGTATATCATGCGCTACACCAGTGGCTCGGAGGCAAGGACCTGTTAACCCGTAGCTTATGGCATCCTCACCTGAAATGGAGCCGACACCTTTCGTCCGATCCATCCAGATACGATTCCGTGTGAGGAGCGTATGCGTCTCCTTCAAGGCTTTTGGGAAGTTGCTGACGAATTGGCGGACATCTTCTTCACACCCAGCATAGAGGTCGCGAAGCACACCACCAATACGCGTGTAACTGGTCGTCAACCGTGCCCCGGTCGTCTTTTCAAAAATGCTATACAACTTTTCACGTTCGCGGAAACTATAGAGGAATACAGAGAATGCCCCTAAGTCCAGCGCAGCAGTTCCTAACCACAATAGGTGATCTGCGACTCGCGAAAGCTCCGCCATCAAAATACGGATGTATTGACACCGCTTTGGAACTTCAATATCGAGCAACTGCTCAACAGCAAGTACATATCCGAAATTGTTAGACAACGGTGATAGATAGTTCATCCGGTCGGTTACAACAATGTACTGGTTGTAATCCAAATGTTCACCGAGTTTTTCAAATCCGGTATGCAGGTAGCCGGCGTGTGGTGTTGCCTTCAAAACGGATTCGCCATCAAGCTCCAGCACAATGCGGAGAGTGCCGTGCGTTGCCGGATGTTGCGGACCGAAGTTGAGAATCATCTTCTCGCCTGTCGCTCGTTCCAGCCCACCTTGCATAAAATACTGTTCCTAAAAAACTACATTTTTCCGTGTATATCTATGGAAAGCAATAGATTTTTAGAGGGATCCTACCCCCTTTTACGAACACCGTCGTGTTCTAATCCTGTGTGTAATCAGTGTTGCCTGACCACGATAGCCAGAAATCACACACGAACTGCATACCACAAGGAAACGCGTGGTATGGTGGAACCCACAAAGTCAGCCTCGAAAGACTGACGCTTTATCACTACTGAGTGTCCTCACACTGTCAGGGTTCGTCTCACTCGTATATGAACCCTTCCAGCCGAACTGACGTGGTTTTTGTCAGGTGTGCTTGGTTTTTACACAACACGACTGAATACGGCAGAGAGGACTTGAACCTCTCAAAACGCCTACGAATGCCGTAACATAGAAATACCAAAGAAAGCACAGAAAAAGCCCTATTTAGAAACGACTCCTTTTTCATCAGCAGTCAGCAGTTAGGTCGGATTTTTTTCAAAAAATCCTTTCAGCAATCAGCAAAGAGGTGTTTTTGCTTGGGGGTTTCCCTCGTTAAACGATAACCTCTTCTACCGACGGCTGATGGCTGATGGCTGATCGCTATTTTGTCTTAGGCATTCTGTTTATCAAAATTAAAGCGTTCGCGCTCGCCATGTCCGCGGAGTGGATAATCCTTGCGGAGTGGATGTCCTTCAAAATCATCCGGCATCAAGATCCGGTGAAGATCGGGGTGTCCGTCAAAATTAATTCCGAACATGTCATAAGTTTCACGCTCTAACCAGTTCGCACCTTTCCACAATGTAGTAACAGATGGAATATTCAGGTCGTTTTCATGGACAGGGACCCTTACTCGGAGCCGACACTGTCCCTGAAAGGAATAGAGTTGATAGACAACCATAAACCTCGCATAGTCATACTGCATCAATTCGGATTCCATCTGAGAATTGTCGACTGCAGTAACATCAACGAGAGAGGTGTAGGCGAGTTCAGAATCTGTTTTCAGATACTCCAAAACAGCGTAAACCTGTTCTTTACGCACAACAATGACAACAGTACCACGTGTTTCATCCTGTGCCAAAAGAGCATCTGCGTAGTGTTCCTCTAATTTTTCAAGGACAAGAGGTTTCGACTGTTCTTCAACTTCTTTCTCTTCATTCATACAACTGTTTCTACTCCCTTGGGTGAAGCACCGCTGGTGATTTTCTGTTGCACCTGTATCACCGCATCAATGAGATCTTCGGGGCGCGGCGGGCATCCGGGTATGTAAACATCTACAGGGATGAACTGATCAACGCCTTGGATGAGAGTATAGGTATCAAATACACCGCCGCAGGAAGCGCATGCCCCCATCGAAATCACCCATTTTGGATCAGGCATCTGGTCATAGATACGTTTTAGGACAGGCATCATTTTGATGGAAATCCTGCCGGAAACGATGAGCAGATCGGATTGACGGGGTGAAAAGCGGATGGCTTCAGAACCGAATCGAGAGAGGTCGAATTTGGAAGCCAAGGTCGCCATCATCTCAATTGCGCAGCACGCTGTCCCGAACGGCATGGGCCACAACGAATTCTTTCGTCCCCAGTTAACGACCTTATCCACAGTAGTTGTGATGATGTTCCCATCCGTCTCTTCGACACCTCGTCCAACAAAATCTAATCCCATGTTAAGCCTCCTTTCTTCCAAGCATAAATATAGCCAAGAAGGAGAATACCGATAAACACCAGCATCTCAACTAAAATAAACAAACCACTCGTTTCAGAGAATTTCTTGAAGACCACTGCCCATGGATAGAGGAACACCACTTCGATATCGAAGATGATAAAGAGCATTGCGATGAGGTCAAACCGAATTGTAAATCGTTGCCTTGCATCGCCAACGGGTTGGACACCAGATTCGTAAACGGAGAGTTTAACGCGATTCGGGCGTTTGGGTCCAAGAATATGGGTTAGGGCGAGATTAATACCCGCAAAGAGGACTGCGAAGAGTCCCAGCAACATGATTGGAAGATAATCTATTAACATTGTTTCTAATCTATTTGGTTTCCCTCACACATCTTAATAATGTAAAGCAAAGACAAATTGCGCTATTAAAGCACAATTTGGCATCGCAAACTTCGCCAAAGCTACAAGGTTAATGCCGATTCAGAAACACAATTTCCTAATATGCTTAATAGTTTCTCATATTTCAAAAACATTGTCAAGTTTTTTTAAGAAAAAAAATGAAAAGTAACAATAAATTCTTTAGCGTCAATTCATTTGGGTTGCCAAAGTCTTAATTTTCAGAACGAGATCCTCAGTATAACTTCGGAGCAAGTTAGAGAAAATAGCCTCCTACTTCCATACCTAAAATTTTTTCAACCGTCCCCACGTCGTGGTGAGTTTTCCTTGGGGCGTTACGGCGAGTCCACCGCTGTTCGGAATGCCATCACCGGTGACAGTAATATTATCGAAGCGTGCCGTGTAATTTGCGAGACCAAAACCGACCCCCCCTGTCCGAAAGTCGGGAAAGTGACCAACGTCCGCCACACCTATTAGATTCGGCATCCTTGTGGGACCCATCACTTGCTTCTCATTAACCGAGAAGGTAAAGATATTGTCGTGGACCCTCAATTTCAAATGCGCCCATTTGTTCAATTTTAAAAGTGGATACGGTTCAGCATGAAGGCGGACAAATATTACATCGTGAAAATCGCCATAGATACAACTTATCTGTTCTCTCTGGCCGGGTGGTTTCCCCTCAACAAGCTCTACAGGATCCTCAATACTACACAACACTACCCAAGTGTCCTTCACCCGCGCGGCAATAGTGATAGTTCCGATACCGTGTTTATTAAGAGGCTTGACATCAAACTCAATAGTGTAGTCTTCCCATGTGTCATCCCCAGTTGTAAGTAAACGTTTAAACGTTTCACGACTTACGGCGTGAAGTTCATCGTTGAGGATCTCCCAAGAACCGGGTGCATTATTCAACTGGATCAGTTCCTGCCATCCTTCCAAATCTCCATCATCAAAGGTTTCCAGAAACGTACCCGCCGAGGCAGAGAAAGGCAGGAGAAAAAGCACTACTACAATCGTCACAGATTTCATCGTGATTCTCCTCTCAATGCGACTTCCGTCGCGGTTAAAATCGCTTCAAGTTTCCCCACGTCGTCGCGAGTTTTCCTTGGGGTGTTACAGCAAGCCGTCCCTTATTCGGAATAGTATCACCGGTAATGATGATGTTATCAAAGCGCGCTGTATAGTTCGTTAGCCCAAAACCGATACCGCCTGTTAGAAAATTAGCTTGCTGATCTCTAGCTTCCAATATCTGCTTACCATTAATCCAGAAGGTAAAGATTGTGCCATGGACGCTCAATTTTAGATGTGCCCATGTTTCCAATCTTAACAACGAAGCGGCTTCTCTGTTGAGAACCACATATCTATTATCGTGAAAGTCACCGCTGAAACAGGTAGCCTTTGATTCTGGCTCTGGAAACTCCATGTCACCGATCATACATGTTATGATCCATGTCTGTTTCTTCCGGCCCGCAATTGCTATACTTCCTGGACCATGTTTTTTCATAGGTTTGACATCAAATTCGACGCTGTAATCTTTCCATGTCTTATTCCCTACCGTAAGTAAACTCACCAAGGGTGTCTGACTTATCCCTTGAAGTTCGCCATCAAGTACCTCCCAGGCAGCTTGAGCGGCATCGAGATTCACCATGGTAAGAGCCTGCCAATCTTGTAAATCTTTGTCATTAAATGTTTCCACAAACGTCCCCGCCGAGGCAGCGACAGGCAGAAGAAAAAAGATTGCTATAACTTTCATTGAATTCATTGGGAGTCTTCTCCAGTTTTCGATCTATTCTACGAGTGGTTAAAGTGTAAGGCGAGTTTGCAAGAGATGTCAAGTGATTTTCGAGATTCTCTGATCCATCTAACGAAATATTAAATTTATGGCGACAGACGCTTCATTTCCCACGTTCCATCCGATTGGCGCGTATAACAGAGTCTATCATGGAGGCGGTTTGGACACCCTTGCCAAAACTCAAACAGATTCGGCACGAGTCGGTACCCGCCCCAATGCGGTGGACGTGGAATGGCATCCGGTGAATAGGTCTGCTCTGCCCGTTGGAATCCGTCCGTGAGATGTTCTCTTCCCGAAATCACAAGGCTTTGACGCTCTGTCTGCACGGCGAGTTGACTGCTTAGAGGTCGGGAGGCGAAGTAGGCATCCGATTCTTCTGATGTCATTTTTTCAACAGTCCCGGTACTGCGGACCTGACGATCAAGTTCACGCCAATAGAATACTAACGCGGCGTTCGGGTTTTCCTCGATTTCCTTTCCTTTTTGGCTCCCATAATCGGTATAGAAACAGAAACCTCTCGCATCAAAACCTCTGAGGACCACCATTCGAGCGGAAGGAATACCTTGTGGTGTTGCAGTTGCCAGCGTCATAGCGTCCGGCAGATCGAGTTTGGCGGCAGTCGCATCTGAGAACCACCTTTCAAATTGTTCAAACGGATCGGACAAAGCGTTCTCTTCAAGTAGGTGTCCATCATGGACTCTATATTCTCTGCGTAGTTTATCGGTGTTCATTATTTTAATTATTGGGTTTTCGCTCTGCGCTCCACTTCACTTACGCGCAGGTTTTTGAGTATTCTGAACATACTTTTTAAAATCGAATTGCAAGCCCGTAACGTAGTAGAGGGCAACTCGAAATCAAAAACTTTCATATTACGGAGCATGTCACTCATCCGCAAGGTAAAATTAAAATTATTTTTTCCAGAAGTTCGGTGAAAAAAGGATAAGCACGGTATAAAGTTCTAAACGTCCCAGTAACATGCAGAAGGACAGGACGTATTTTCCAGCTGTATGAATATGCGCGTAGTTATCAGTCGGTCCCACACTGCCGAGACCGGGACCGATATTTCCCATCGTAGCGATTGTTGCTCCCGCAGCACTCACAAGGTCGAGTCCCAAAGTTGTCATGATGCACGTTACAATCGCAAAAATCCCAATAAAAAAGAAAAAGAAACCGAGAACATTTGTCATCACTTCGGCTGGTACCACCCTATCGTTAACGCGAATAGGAAGCACTGCATGTGGGAAGAGGAGGCGTTTGATTTCAGCACCGCTCTGTTTGATGAGAAGGAGAAATCGGACCTGCTTCATACCGCCACCGGTAGAACCGGCGCACCCTCCGTAGAACATAAGTGTCACCAAAATGAATTGGGAGAGTGCGGGCCACTGTTCAAAGTCAGCAGTTCCATAGCCGGTGGTCGTGATGATAGACATGACCTGAAACGTAGCATAACGCAGCGATGTCCACATTGAATCATAAGGGATATCCCCATCAACCCGAAATCTGATTGTATTCCATGAGATTAAGGTAATACTTACAGCGATAACGATACAGTAGAATTTGAATTCTGTATCTTGGAAATAGGCTTTGACATTGCCCCGAAGGGCACGATAATGAAGTGCGAAATTGGTCCCGGCGAGAAACATAAAGAAACTGATAACCATATCGATATAAACACTATTGTAGTATCCAATGCTTTGGTTCTTCGTTGAAAATCCGCCTGTTGCCATCGTTCCAAAGGTATGGCAGAGCGCGTCAAAAAGCGACATTCCGCCGAACATCAACAGCACTGTCTCTAAAAGAGAGAGCAGGAGATAAACGCCCCAGAGAAGTTTAGCGGTTTGGGCAATGCGGGGGGTGAGTCGATCGGTCTGCGGTCCAGGTGCCTCAGCGCGGAAAAGTTGCATACCCCCGATGCCGAGCATTGGAAGGATTGCTACAGCAAGCACAACAATTCCCATGCCACCGAGCCAGTGAGAAAGACTCCGCCAGAAGAGAACGGCGTGTGAAAGGTGTTCAATTTCGGTGAGGACAGTTGCACCTGTCGTCGAGAATCCCGCCATAGATTCAAAATAACAGAAGGAAAACTCTACCCACGATGAGCGACCATTGATGTGAAACACATCCGCAAATATGTAGGGCAGTGAGCCGAACAGGGCAACTGTCACCCATCCCAAAGCGACAACTGCGAAACCTTCGCGTATACCGAGTTCTTCCTGTCGTGCGCGAATACTAAAACGGAGAGCTAAACCTACAATTAAGGTGAATATTGCCGAGATAACGAATGCCGTCAAATTGCTCTCGGTTTCACCTGCCCTTTGATAATAGATAGCCACACCCAGCGGAAGCAGCATTGTTCCCGCGAGACAAATAAGTAAATTACCAAGCGTATAAGCAATTAATTTAAGACTCATGGCTTAGAGAAATGCAAGCCGATACACGCTTTTAGTTTCGACGTTCGGCGAACAAGTCTTCGACAATTGGAATCGCGCCGGGCATACTAAAGACGATTACGCGATCTGCAGGTTGGATAACAGACTGACCGGTTGGAATAATGAGTTTGTCCCGTCTGATAACGGCACCAATAAAGGCGTTTTCTGGAAATTTTGTTTTGAAAGTGGAGAGTTCCTTGTGAACTATTTTCGCGTTGACACCGGCGACAATTTCAATGACTTCTGCATCTATACCGTGGAGCGAGGCAACAGAAACTATGTTTCCACGACGGATGAGTCGCAAGATATTGCTCACAACAGTGAGATGTCGGCTGACCGCACCATCAAGTCTCGGAATACGTGCCAATAACGGGAGATAACGGGGTCGCTGAACGAGCGCGAGTACACGCTGGGCACCGTTCTCTTTGGCTGTCATACATGCCATAATATCGTTTTCATCGTCGCCTGTAACAGAGACGAACCCGTTAACACCTTCTATACCTGCTTCTTCAAGGAGTCTGAATTGGAGATAATCACCTTGTAAAACGGTAGTGCGCTTTAGCATTTGAGATGCCAGTCGTGCTTGTGCTTGATCGGCTTCAATGAGTTTGACATTGGTGTCGTTTTCTTCAAGTACACGGGCAAGTCCAATGCCGATAGGACTCGCGCCAACAATGATAACGCGATCAAGTTGCTGATTAAATGTGATACCACTAATACGTAACAATTGTTCCACTGCCAACGCACTGCCGATCACAAATGCCTCGTCCCCTTGTTGCAAAGCATCTGCCCCCCTCGGAATGATAATGTGCCTGTTGCCGTTACTGATCGGATTGCCGTTATTGGAATCGCCACGACGACTAATGGCGGCAAAACGAATATCCGAGAGCAGTCCACTCGTGTCCAACTCCGCGAGCGATTTTCCTATTAAGGGGTTTGACTGTCTGGCACGAAAAGAAACAAGTTGGACCCTTCCATCTTCAAATTCGACGATCTCCCTCGTCTCAGGTATCTGCAAGAGCCTTACAAACTCAGCAATACAGTGCTGCTCTGGGTTCACCAGAAGATCAATGCCGAAATCTTTAGGAGTCAGTCCACTTTCCGTGGAGAAATAGTCAGGATTTGAGACACGTGCAATTTTTGTGCTGACACCGTACCTACCGGCTATCTGACAAGCGAGCATATTAATCTCATCACTGTTTGTAACGGCAATGAGAAGTCCAGCTTCGTCAATTCCAGCGGTTTTGAGGAGGCGCGGGGATGCCCCAGGTCCGTGCAGCGTTTGCAAGTCCAATTGTTCATTCACTCGGTCGCAGGCAGCCTCGGACTCATCAATGAGAACAACATCGTTATCTTGGGCAGTAAGAAGTTTGGCAATATGGAACCCAACCTCTCCTGCGCCTATAATTATCGCTTTCATTTTTTAATTATACCTTGCGGAGGAACAACGGACGTTTCAACTATCGAATGCGTCCCTTAAATCCGCTCTCCATTACATTACGAGCTACGGGTCTTGATGCTATCTTAAGAAGTAAACTGTGTGAGACTAAGACCTCTTTACTGACTGTTAACCGCTAATCGCTAACCGCCAATTGTACCTTGCGGAGGAACAATGGACGTTTCAACTTTTTGGTACATAAGTCCGATACTGGTTTAGTTTGCGTAAGTTCTAATGTTTAATATTCGTCAAGTGGTGGGCAGGCGCACATAAGATTCCTATCCCCGTAAACCTCATTGATACGTGCGACTGCGGGCCAAAATTTAGCCTCGCGGACCCCAGGTTTCGGAAACGCGGCGCTTTCACGTGAATAGGAATGATCCCACTCAGATTGTGTAACCATCTCTACGGTGTGCGGAGCGTTCTTCAACACATTGTCTACCCGATCAGCGACACCCGCCTCAATCTCCGCTATCTCTTCACGTATTGAGATGAGAGCGTCACAGAACCGTTCTAATTCCGCTCTCGATTCGCTTTCTGTCGGTTCAATCATCATCGTCCCCTGTACGGGCCAAGAGACAGTCGGTGCGTGGAATCCATAATCCATCAGTCGCTTTGCGACATCGGTTACATCTATATCGGCACTTTTCTTGAAGGCACGCAAATCAATGATACATTCGTGAGCAACTAAGCCGTTTTTTCCAGTATACAGGACAGGATAATGGGGCGCAAGCCGTTTGGCAATATAGTTAGCGTTAAGGATAGCAACTTCTGTCGCGGCTGTAAGTCCTTGTGTTCCCATCATCGCAATATATGCCCAAGAGATGGGCAGAATTCCTGGGCTCCCCCACGGCGCAGCAGACACGGCACCAATTCCAGCATCACCACCTACAGGGACAAGTGGATGTGTGGGCAAGAAATTTGTTAGATGCGCTTTGACCCCAATCGGACCCATCCCTGGTCCACCGCCACCGTGTGGGATACAGAAAGTTTTGTGGAGATTCAAATGGCATACGTCCGCTCCAATATCTGCCGGCTGCCCGATCCCAACGAGAGCATTCAGATTCGCACCGTCCATGTAGACCTGCCCACCCGATTGGTGCACAATATCACAAATCTCTCGAATCTTCTCTTCAAAGACCCCGTGTGTTGAAGGGTATGTAATCATGGCAGCGGCAAGGTTTTCACGATGCTCGTCAGCTTTTAATCGGAGATCTTCGAGGTCAATATTTCCATCTGTATCGCACGCGACAACGACAACTCGCATGCCTGCCATCACAGCACTCGCAGGATTTGTTCCGTGCGCAGATGTAGGTATTAGACAGACATTACGATGCGACTCACCGCGGCTCTGGTGGTATTTTCGTATGACTAACAGACCCGCATATTCACCCTGTGAACCCGCGTTCGGTTGCAATGAGATACCCTTATAACCGGTTATTTCAGCTAACCACCTTTCCAATTGTGAAAATAGCGTCTGATACCCCTTCGTTTGTTCCGGCGGCGCGAACGGGTGCAATCCACCAAACTCGTTCCACGTCACTGGCACCATCTCCGCCGTAGCATTGAGTTTCATGGTACAAGAACCGAGAGGTATCATGGCATTCACAAGGGAAAGATCTTTGGTTTGGAGTTTGTGGATATAGCGAAGCATCTCGGTTTCAGAATGGTAACGATTGAACACAGGATGCGTGAGGTAAGGACTCTTCCGTTGCAAATCTATTGGAAGGACAGGCACAAGACCTGCCCCTACAGGTACGCTTTCCGGACTCGTCTGTGCACCAAATATTTGCAAGATTTCCTCAACATCAGCAGATGTCGTCGTTTCGTCTAAAGAGATGCCGATGTGCGTTGAATCAATTGCCCGAAGATTGATTTGTTTTGCACGTGCAGATGCGAGTAACGCCTCAACTGTTCCTGACGGAACACCAACGCAGAGGGTATCAAAACAGGGCGATTTCCCTGTTGCAAACCCAAGTTTGTCAAGTCCTGCCCGTAATGTGCAAGTGACGGAGTGGACGCGTTCAGCGATCTGCTTAAGTCCTGTGGGTCCATGATAAACTGCATACATCCCCGCCATCACAGCGAGCAGAACCTGTGCGGTGCAAATGTTACTCGTCGCTTTTTCGCGTCGGATATGCTGCTCCCGCGTTTGGAGTGCCAAGCGGATAGCCGGTTTGCCGGTCGCATCTTGAGAAACACCCGCAATCCGTCCGGGGATACTCCGTTTAAGCTCTTCATGTGTGGAAAGAAAGGCTGCGTGGGGACCGCCGTATCCGAGCGGCACACCAAACCGCTGTGCGCTACCGATAGCGATATCAGTACCAAACTCACTCGGAGGACGTAAGAGCGTTAGTGCCAACAGGTCCGTCGCAGTAACGAATAAACCGCCAGCGGCATGCACTTGTTCAGCGAACTCACTGTAATCGTAAATCGCCCCATCTGTAGCTGGATATTGCACGATGCTACCTAAGATCGGTGTGTCAAAATTGACCTCGCGATGGTCACCGATTTGTAATTCAATGCCGAGCGGTTCAGCGCGTGTTTGTAGCACAGCAATTGTTTGTGGATGACAGGTTTCTGACACAAAAAAGTTTCGACTGATCTTCTGTGGGACATTTGCAACACACATCCCCATCGCTTCAGCGGCGGCTGTTGCTTCGTCTAAAAGAGAAGCATTCGCAACAGGTAAGCCGGTTAAATCAATCACCATTGTTTGGAAGTTAAGCAATGCCTCCAAGCGTCCCTGTGAAATCTCGGCTTGATAGGGGGTATATTGGGTATACCAACCCGGATTTTCCAGAATATTTCGCTGGATGACTGGCGGAATAAAGCAATTATAGTATCCCATGCCAATAAAAGAGCGAAAGACCCGATTTTGGGAAGCAAGTTTCTTTAGTGCGGCAAGCATCTCCGGCTCTGAAAGCTCAGACGCTGCTCCATCCAAACTAAAAGTGGAAGATAAACGAATGTCCGCTGGTACAACATCTTCAACGAAATCAGCCATTGAAGAATAGCCGAGCGTTGACAACATCAATTCAATATCTTCTGGACGAGGCCCGATGTGTCGATTCGCGAAGGTCACTATTATCTTTCCTTTAAAAAAATGCCATAAGCAAGCCAACAACGGCGGCTTGCGGATTTTAATCGAAATTTGCTGTTAAACAAACGCATAATTTAACGCTTGGTGATAGATAAAAAATCAATCATGTCCCGCGTCAATATGTGCTTGATAACCATCGGCATCAAGAAGCGCATCAAGTTCGTTAGTATCAGTCATTCTGATTTTGAGAAACCACCCATCATCGTAAGGAGACTCATTTACCTGTTCCGGCGCGTCAAGAAGCGATTCGTTTACCTCAATAACTTCCCCACTGACAGGGGCATAGAGATCAAAAGCGGCTTTGACAGATTCTATCACGCCGAATTCTGTTTTATGCGTTAATTGAGTGCCTACTTCCGGTAATTCGACATAGACAATATCTTGGATTTCGGATTGGGCATAATCGCTGATACCAATGGTAGCGATGTCTCCCTCTTGTTTAACCCATTCATGGCTTTCCATATATCTTAAGTTCTGTGGAATCATATTATGTTCTCAATAATAGTCGTCAGCCGTCAGGGTGTCCGCTCCGCTCACTCTCGGCGATCAGTAAAGAGATTCTTATGCCGGTTGTGCACGCTCTCACCCGCCACTCGTTCTACTGACTACTGACTGCTAATGAAAGGTACCTCCACAATTATAGCGGGGTGCAGTTTACCTCTAATTTCTACATCAATTTTTTCACTTCCAGACACTGCTTGTGATTCAATAGAAGCGAAACCTATACTACATTTAAGACTGGGCGAAGGGGCACCGCTGGTCACACTCCCTATACGTTCATCGCCTTGATAAATCGCATAACCCGCACGTGCTACAGCGCGGTCAAGCATCTGAAATCCGACCATCTGTTTCGTGATGCCTTCCTTTTTTTCTGCAAGGAGTGCCTTTTTGCCAATAAACTGTCGATTCTTAAATCTAATGAACCGACCCAACCCAACTTCAAACGGGTTCGTGTCGTCGTTCATGTCCATACCGTAGAGACGGAGTCCGGCTTCAAGACGTAACGTGTCGCGCGCACCAAGCCCCACGGGTTGTCCGCCTACCGCGATGACAGCAGGATACAGAGTCGTCCACAAACGTTCGGCGGACACCGCAGGAACATATAACTCAAAGCCAACTTCCCCGGTGTAACCTGTCCGTGAAATGACGGTACGGATTCCCGCAACTTCACCGAGCACAAACCGAAAATACGGAATCTTGGAGACATCTCGTTCAGGAACGAAAGGATTCAGAAGGTCTATTGCCTGTGGACCCTGTAGGGCAATGAGAGCCGTGTCCTCGGATATATTTTTTACTTCTGCACCTGTATCGTTACAGGTCTCCACCCACGCCATATCTTTCTCAATATTGGTGGCGTTGATTACCAACATATAGTGATTATCAGTATGTCGGTATACGAGTAGGTCGTCAACGATTCCACCTGTCTCATTGCAGAATAGAGTATACAACACACGTCCATCGTTCAAACGACCCACGTCATTCGTGCTGAGCTTCTGCACCAATTCGTTCGACCCCTGCCCAGAGACTTCAATCTCTCCCATATGCGACAAGTCAAACAAACCAGCAATGCTCCGGACAGCCAAATGTTCCGTAACGATACTGCTATACTGAACGGGCATCTCCCAACCGCCGAATTCGGTGAATTTCGCATTGAGATTTTTGTGGGTTTCATAAAGGGGCGTTCGCTTCATTTTTTTATCTCTCATTGTGCAAAAGATGGGCGAGGTGAGAACCTCGCCAGCGGAGGTAGAGCGGTGAGGAACCTAATTAGACCTTCGCGTATTATTTAAACAGGACTTACGCAAAATCGGCTTTCATGCCAAAATTGAGCGGATATGCCCGAAGAAACCGCAATAAATTGCGCTACTACGAACCAAAGATCGCACGAAAACAGGTCAACTGCGTAAGTCCTATTAAAGTCCATAGATGCGGGCGAGATTTCCACCGAAAATGAGTGCTTCAGCATCATCACCGAGTTCCAACCGCTTAAGGGCGTTGATAACCTGGATAGGACGGTACTCGGGTAAATTAGAACCGAAGACTATCTGCTCAGGCCCAAGCTCGTCAACGGCTGTTTTTACTTCTGTTGGAACAACGGTATCTGGATCCGTCCCCCAACGCTGATGAAAGCGTAAGATCGTCGTCCCTAACGAAATGTTTTTGTTCGCTTTTGCGACAGAGATAGCCGAATCTAAATCGTCTGGAAATCCCATGTGATCCATAATAACCGGAGTTTCTGGCACCCAACTTGCTACAGTGCCGATCCGGTTTGGATGGCAATTATCGGGTCCGGAATGAATTGAGACAATAAGTCCATGATCACGGGCAGCTTCAACGATGGGACGTACGATTTCATCATCCACATCGTATTTGTGAACTGCAGGCATCAGTTTGATCCCGCGCATCCCCCACGCCTCGGCGGCTAATCTAACCTGATCAACGGGTTCGGGTTCCGTTGGATGTACGAGTGCACAGCCAAGGGCACGCGAATTACCGCGTATTGCGTCGGCAAGCTCACTATTTTCGGGAAGCGGCTGGGTATTCGGCATAATAACCGCAACATCCATATCGGCTTCATCCTCTAATGCCAACAACGATGCTAAATCGAGGTTTCCATTTTCATCACGAAATGAATCGTTGAGATAGGCTTCAAAATCTCCTTGCATGAGAAACTCCTATTTTTAATTTTCCTTGCGGAGAAACGACGTGAGTTAAAACTTTGATGTGTCTTTCTTAAATCCGCACTCCATTACATTACGTGCTAACGTTTTTGGATCAAAGCGACACATAGCGATCATGTCCTCGCTCCTACAGATGTTTTCTAATCAAGGTCCCTTCGCTGCGTTGTAGGCTTAGAATCTTAGGCGAATAGGATTATAAAAAACTTCTTTCTGCTTCACTATGGAGCGAAAGACTCGTTCACAAGGATCGGACCAGTTGTACCACCTTCAAGAGGCTGTGCTGTCTCCATCACCGAATCTCGATACATGGTATAGGCAGATTCTGCCGCAGAAGAGTCTGGAAAACGGATGATAAAAACGATCTGTGCCTCCATCCAATTTTTTAAATCTGGGTTATCCCGATAGCGAGCGGATACCCCAAGTGCCGTATCACTCAATTGTGGCACATTGACAGGCAACGTGTTATAAATCTGGCGCAACGCCCAATTCGATCGAAATAACTTCACACTTCCACTGATCTTATCACTTGGGAGTAAAGTTAGTATCCGTGGTTCTGGAGTAGGGTCTTTAATCTGTGAGGCGATGTTTTTCGCAAGCAAAACCATTGCTTCACGAATACCGGTCGCGAATTCGTAACCCTCGATCTGAATAAAATATTTCCCTTTTGAGAACCGGAGATACCCACCCGAAACCATCGCCTTGCTCCCCACCCATTCAAATTTTACTTGTGGATAGATGTGAAAGTTATAAATCCCAAGTGCGTTTTCAGGGGTGTCCATATCGAAAATTTCGAGCAAAATCAAAGGCTTTGAACCGAATCGAGGTGTTTGATATTCCACCTCCGCCTGCCGCTGGAAACCGTAAGCATAGAAAAGATCCGGCGCCTCGGCTCTATACCGATAGAGGGTTTTGCCTTCGTAGGTTGACGGTGGGTGCGACTGCACCCAATCCAATATTTCACCATCGCTCGGTAAGAGAAGTTCAGGCGAAGTATCTGTTTTCCCAACGTCTTGCCCCTTTCGCGATTCTGTCGGCTGTATCGATGTGTTCCGAATATTTTCAAAAACCTCCTGCATCGCCTGTTCCGCTCTCTTCAGGGTCGTGCTGTGCCAGACGCCGTAGATGTATTCGCCTTCCTGTTGAACGGCTGTCCAATTTCCCTGTTCTTCACTGCACGAAATCAGTGCCAAACTACAGAAAAAGGTCAGGCAAAGCGAAAAACGATGAAGTCTTTGAAAAGTCTGTCCTGTCTTATGTTTCATCCGGGCGAGGCTCCTGCGCGTGTGTTCTGCTACCACTGTTCAGCAAGCTGGTTGTAAAGGTCCTCAATCAACTCCTCTACAATAAGTCTTCTGGCTTCTTCAGGGGATTCCATCGGTTCAGCCCGGTTTGGGACGATATAGAAATCGTGAACTTGGAGGTAGTTATCACTTTCTTCAATGATTTGGTTTCGGACCTTATCTATAAATTGATACTCTATCTGAAGGATCATCCGCACCAGTTCAACTTCACCATTAGACCCGTATCCATGTTCCTGTACAGCGTAATCTTGTATCCGCATCGTAAATTCGGCATCGTTTCCGTCTCGCCATTTACGGTTGAAGCGTTGGGTGAGCTTCTCATGGATGACTTCATCATTAGGGCGCTGTGAGGCGTTATCATAAGCAAAATCTGCATCCAGAATTTCAATAGGTGTGATACGAATGGTTGAGATGTGCTCTAAATACTCTGATTTGGAAACATAACCGCACCCAGAGATCAAACTTATCCAAATCGGTAGTACTAAGATGAGCAAGGTTTTAGACATTTCTCTCCCCCAAGTTTTGTTGGAAAAAGGACCCATTGGTGTCCTAAAGTTAACTTTCGTGCCTCCTAATCGTCACGGTTTTGCTTGTTCGTTCAAAATATCAGGCCATTCGTGAGCGCAGGTCGCTGAAACTTCACTGGAGCCGCTTTCGGTCGTGGTGCTGTCTGTTTTCCACCATAAAATACGGATTTAACAGTATCAACAACATACCGTTTATAGGTAGGCGACAATAGAATAACAAAGACGAGAACAAGGAGTATTAGAACAATGGCTAAAAGATATGTTAGCCATTTTTGATCGAGCAAATCTCCTTTATCAAAGGCGTATTTGGTTAGATTCCGTCGTGCTTTCATCGGTTTGCCCTCATTTCAGCAGTGTATTTTACTTTATCTATACGATATCTATACGGTCAGCTGTATCGTTCCTGTCAAAGGTCGGACGACTTTGTGATATTCACATTATATCACAAATATGGGGAACATGCCAAATTTTTAATTTACTATAAACATAGAAATAGGGTGAAGGAGCCGCCCCTCACCCTATTTTGTGTCCTATGTGAATTGGTTATTACAATCGTTCCCTACTATCGAGAACGCCCTTTGGGAATGCGTGGTGAGCGTTGATTACGGAAGTCGCGAGAATTATCTCGTTGTTCATAGCGATTCCCGCGCCGATCGCGTGAGTCGTTAGAACGTCTATCACGATTATCACGGTAGTTAGAACGTCCAGAGTCTCTGGAATCTCTGGAATCTCTGGAGTCTCTGGAATCTCTGGAATCTCTTGAGTCTCTTGAGTCTCTGGAATTGTTCCAATCCGATGAGAACTCGCGATCCTCACCTGATTCAATATTCAGTTCCGCAACGGGCACACCGCCCGCAGCAACGAGTGTAAGATCTACGCGATCCTGTTCGTCAATAGTCAGAATACGGACAGTAACCTCGTCTCCAACCTGCATAACATCTTCGGCACGGCGAACATATCCATCCCCCATCTGTGAAATATGGACAAGCCCATCCTTACCCGGTAAAATTTCGACGAACGCGCCAAAAGGTGCTGTTCTAACCACTTTACCAGTATATTCCTTGCCAATCTCAGGCATAGCAGTGATTGCCCGAATTTTTTCTTCTGCGCGTTTGACATCTTCTGCGCTTGTCGCAGCAATCTCAACTGTCCCATCATCTTCAATATTGATGGTCGTGCTCGTTTCTTCCTGGATGCCCTGCACAGTTTTACCACGTGGACCGATGAGGTCTTTGATTTTCTGCTGCGCGATTTGGAGAGAATAAATTCGAGGCGCGTAAGGGGACAATTCCGCACGCGGTTCGGCTATGACAGCGTTCATCTGTTCGATAACCGAAAGACGTGCTTCTCTTGCCTGATGAATTGCCCGGCGCATCAATTCGGGTGTGACACCAGCGATTTTGATGTCCATCTGTATAGCGGTGACACCTTCACTGGTTCCGGCTACTTTGAAGTCCATATCGCCGAGAAAATCTTCAGTTCCCAGCATATCCGTAAGGATCGCTTCTTTTTCACCTTCCTTGATAAGACCGACACCGATCCCAGCAACGGGTCTTTTCAGTGGCACACCGGCATCTAACAATGCGAGTGTCGCACCACAGACGCTTGCCATTGAAGATGAGGCGTTAGATTCCAAAATCTCGGAGACGATCCGAATGGTATAATGAAATTCTTCTTTATTTGGTATGACCGGTTCAAGTGCCTTTTGCGCGAGTGCCCCGTGCCCGATCTCGCGGCGCCCGGGTCCCATCATACGTTTGACTTCACCGGTACTGAATGGCGGGAAGTTATAATGTAAAAAGAAGGCGCGCCTTGCTTCGCCATCAAGTCCGCGTTGTACGTCCTCATCACCAGATGTACCGAGCGTTGTTACACAGAGTGCCTGTGTTTGCCCTCTGCTAAATAGAGAGGAACCATGGGTGTGCGGGAGCAATGCCACTTCTCCTGAAATCGGACGAATGTCGGTTACACCGCGACCATCAACACGTTTTCCCTGCGACAGAATCGCTTCACGCATCTCTTCTTTTTCGATTTCACTTAAGATGGAAATGGTATCCTTTGTGGCATTGGAATCGACTTCCTCAGCGGTATCCTCAAGAATTTCTGAGAGAACTTCTGCCTGCACTTGCTCAAGATAATCTTCGCGTAACTTCTTGTCCGCCATCCCGATAGATTCTCGAATGCGGGAAGTGGCGAGATCCCGGACACGGCTACTGAGGTCCGACGCAACACTCTTAGATACATAGTCGCGTTTTGTGTTACTGCAGCCTGCCGCCAACCCTTCTTGGAGTTTAATGATCTCTTGTATCTGTTCGTGGGCGGTGATAATTGTATTAATGACTTCATCTTCAGGGATTTCATGTCCACCGCCTTCGACGGACATAACAGCGTCTGCTTTGCCACTGACGAACAATTCCATACTTGAGGCATGCAATTCCTCGTAAGTAGGATTGATGATTAATCTGTCTTCAATTTTTCCGACGGTGACAGCCGCAACAGGTCCGTCAAATGGTACATCGGAAATTGCCAGGGCGGCAGAAGTCCCAATAAGGGCAGGAACATCCGCGGGGTGGATGCCATCCGATGAAAATACATTACATAAAACTTGCACTTCAGCTTTAAAGTCTTTTGGAAAGAGAGGGCGAATGCAGTGGTCAATTAGACGAGCGACCAACTGTTCTGATGACCCAGGACGTGGCTCGCGCCTACCATAAACTGTTGGTATTCGACCAGTGGCGTATGCCCTTTCACGGTAATCTACCGTTAAAGGAAAAAAATCGAGATCATGTTCAGCATCATCGGCTACCACCGTGACTAAAACAACCGTTCCACCGTATTGCACCCAAACGGCACCATCTGCCTGTTTCGCAACTTTTCCGGTTTCAATTGATAACTTCTCGCTCCCAAGTTGCATTTCAACTTTCATTCTATATACTACTCCTGTATTTCCTATTTATTTTTCGTTATGTCACCGAGTATAGACAGTAAAAATCGGTTAAAAACAGTCATCACCGAAAAAATGTCTCGTTAATCTGAGAACAATGCCTACAGTCTTTAAACATCACATAATGCTACTCGGACAATTCCCACGGCATCTATTCTATCGCAAGATAAGACTTATTCGTTTCCCGCTTAGCACCGAGTCGACAAACTCGCTCGGCACGAGTATAAAATCTAACTCCTCCTCGATCCGATAGTGTCACGAATTCCGAG
Organism: Candidatus Poribacteria bacterium; assembly: GCA_965232545.1. GTDB lineage: Bacteria > Poribacteria > WGA-4E > WGA-4E > WGA-3G > WGA-3G. Next base: position 1,407,443 of record OZ246979.1, on the reverse strand, counting down.
CGCATCAATTAAACGGTAATAGCGCGTTGCGTCTTTCTTGTAAAGATATCGTAACAAGCGACGCTGTTTGCCAACCAATCGGAAAAGTCCATGGCGCGAATGATAGTCCTTTCGGTGCGTCCGAAAATGCTCAGTCAACTGTTGAATACGCGCATTCAAAATTGCTACTTGGGTCTCCGGGGAACCAGTGTCTTGTTGGTGTATCTGGTACTGTTGGATCAATTCCTTCTTCTCTGCCGCATCAATTGCCAATTGCGTTCACCTCCTTTTGATCGAACAACTAACTCTGTAAAACATTGTATAGAATAAAAACTAAATCGTATTCGGGAGATCGCTCTCCCTCTATCTGCACTTATTTGATACATATATAATATCACAAATCAACCCAAATTTCAAATTTATCTCACAATCCCGCCGCAGCCCCACAGTTTAATCAGCATCATCTACGAGGCGGGAGCCGACGCGAGAATCTCTGTCGCTGCTGCGATGTCGCGTTGTATTTGTTGAATCAGAAATTCTGGATTTGGGAATTTCCGTTCATTTCTAATCTTCTCTACGAAAAATATTTCTACCGGTTTACCGTAGATTGTTTCATCAAAATTGAAGAAGTGTCCCTCCACCTGAGTATTCACGCCGCTAAACGTAGGGCGTATTCCGATGTTCAATACCCCATCTAACCACCGTTCCTCTAACTTTGCCCGAATGGCATAAACACCGTTAGGAGGATAGACTTGATTCTGAGTCTCTATATTCGCGGTAGGAAACCCAATTTCCCGTCCACGACCATCACCATGAACGACAGTGCCGATCAAGGAATAGGGACGTCCTAATAACCGTGAACTCTGCTCAAGATCACCCTGTGCAAGTGCTTCTCGGATACGAGTGCTATGGACGGGTGCCCCCTCTACCTCTGTCGGTGGAACAATAGAAACATCAAACGGATATCCTTGGCTAAGTTCCACCAATCGTTCTGCATTGCCTGCCCGGTCTTTTCCAAATTGGCAAGCATACCCCACAACGACATGCCTCGCTCGACATTTCTCTAAGAGCACGCATTCTACAAAGGATTCAGGAGACATTGAGGCAATCTGCGCGTCAAAACTGAGCATGACTATTTCATCAATGCCAAATTGTTGAAGTATTTCGATGCGTTTGGAGAGAGCGGTCAGGATAGGTGGGCATCGTTCTGGGGCAAGGAAAGCAAGTGGGTGCGGGTAAAAACCGACCAATACACTCATCAAGTTATCATGTGCAGCGCGTTTAAGGAGTGTATTAATAACCGCTTGGTGTCCAAGATGGATACCATCAAACACGCCAAAAGTGACAACAGTCTCCCTGCCAAATTCAACTATGTCGTCTAAACTACGAGATGTGGTCGCGACTTGGAGATCGCTTCCACTGTCGGCATTTTCCACGTTCCTCAATCCTTCTGGCAATCACCATATCACATGTGATTCGGATCAATGTAGCATTGTGAAGCTTGAACAAGGGCAGCAATGGCTGATGGATAGGGCAGGGCAATCCGACATCCTGCAGCACGGGCGTGACCTCCGCCTTGAAACTCTGCAGCAAGCTGACTAACATCAACGTATCCCTGGCTCCGAAGACTCACTTTTGTACTTCGATCCCTCATCTCAGACACACAGAGCGCCACTTCAACACCCGCTATTGCTTGAATCTGGTTCACAACCCCTTCCACCGCATCAGGAGTCGTTCCCGCTTTGCGAAACATCGCCTGCGTCGCATAGACCGATGCGATCTTTCCATCATCTGTTATTTGCAATGTGCTCAAGATTTCACTCAACAGATGTATCTTAGCAACAGGTACCTGTTCATAGACGTGGCGATAGACTTCATCTGGAGTGAATCCCGCAATCTCAATTAATTCTGCGGCGATTCGATGGGTCTCGGCTGTGGTATTACTATGTCGAAAACAGCCTGTATCAAACATCAGCCCTGTATACAGACAAAGCGCACACGCTTCGCATATCGGGAATTCATGGTGTTTAATGAGTTTGTAAACTATCTCTGAAGTGGAAGAGGCTGTAGGGAGAATGAGGTTGATGTCGCCGAATGCCTCTGCAGTGGCGTGATGGTCAATATTAACGAGGCTGTGTGTAGGATATAGGGTTTTGGAAAGTCCCTTTCCAATTCGCTCCAGCGTACTTGCGTCTAAAACAATCAACACCTCAGGACGATAGGTCCCTACGGAATGTGCGTCCTCAATACTATCCCAAAATGGGAGAAATCGATAGTTAGGCGGGACTATATCCGTGTTAAATATTTTGACGGATTTCCCGAGTTTCGTGAGAAAGAGATAAAGCCCTAATTCGGAACCGATTGCATCACCATCAGGATGAATGTGCGTTGAAAGCGCGAAGTTATGGTGTCGGTCAAATAGGGTAAGGAGTGCGCTGTAATCGTGCGTATTAGTCATCTGGGTGTTCATGTAATGTCCGCTGCGGGGTCTTATGTTGTTTCGTCTTCGGTCGTCACAGACTTGAGGAGTCCATCTATTTTGAAGAGATAGTCAGCGGATTCATCTATAGCGAACCGAAGTTCCGGTGAATAGCGAAGGGTCAAACGATTTCCGATCTCGCGCCTCAGGAACCCCGATGCACTCTTTAAACCCGCCAGTGTTTTGCTTTTCTGCTCCTCATCGCCCATTACGCTCACCTTCACATCTACATACTTTAGATCCGGGGACACGGATGCCTGTGTCACAGTACAAAATGCGACGCGCGGATCTTTGACAGAGCGTTGAATAATCTCGCTTAATTCTCGCTGAATGAGGGCTCCTACCCGATCTTGTCTTCTGTTATCTACCATGTTGATCCTACCTCTTGCAGCAAGTTTTGGCTTGCGAACTTTATTAAAAAAAATTAAAAGAAAAATTCCGTTTCGTAATCCACTAATTCAGCATCTACATTAGCTTCAACAAAAGCAATCAGATGTGAGATAACCTTATTCAGATGTACCACATCGTTGGAAACTGAAACGGCGGCTAATATGGCGAACTGATGTGCCTCCAACGCCTCAACTTCAGCAATAGCGACGTTGAAGCGGTTTTTGAGCCTCGCGATAAGGCTTTTGATAACCCGGCGTTTCGCTTTTAGCGAGTGACTTTCCGAAATTCGAAGACGAATTTTACAAACACCAATGTGCATGAAAGTGTCAGTCAATTGTGGATGCGATTGACAACCGCACCCCTTACGAAAATGCGCGACTCTACGAACAGAACCAATTTATGAAAGTGAGCGTGCCACCTGTTCGTGGACATAACATTCGAGGACATCACCAACCTTCAAATCAGCGAACGTCTCAATTCCTATACCACATTCATAGTTTGCTTGCACCTCATTGACATTATCCTTAAACCGGCGCAGCGAATTGACCTTGCCCTCGTGGATCAACCGATTGTCGCGAAGGATACGAAGGGGTTGATTGAAGGAAATTCGTCCCCAATTAACGTAACTACCGGCGACCAAACCTAAGCGTGGCACCCTAAATAATTCACGGACCTCAGCGCGCCCAATTACGACTTCTCGTACCTCAGGATCAAGCAGACCCTCCATAGCCGAACGGATATAGGAGATGAGATTATAAATGACGTTGTAGGTCCGAACATCAATCCCTTCAGTCTCTTTAGCCTGTACCGCCTCCGTCGTCGGATGCACGTTGAAGCCGACGACAATCGCGTCTGAAGCAGAGGCGAGCAAAATGTCGGTCTCGGTAATCCCGCCGACCGCTTGATGAATAATATTGATCTTAACCTCATCGGTACTCAACTCAAGTAGTGATGAAGCGACGGCTTGTACCGAACCCTGTACATCGCCTTTAAGAACAACGTTCAATTCTTTGATTTCGCCTTCCTGAATTTGTTGGAATAGGTTATCCAAACTGACGTGGCTATTCGCACCGAGTTTTTCATTGCGATACTGGTCCTGACGGGTTTCACTGATAGTACGGGCATCCTTATCGGACTCAACGACATAGAATCTATCTCCTGCTTCTGGTACGCCAGTAAAACCGAGCACCTCAACTGGGAATGAAGGTCCAGCTTCTTTCATTCGTTTCCCGAAATTGTCCATCATTGCTCTAACTCTGCCGGAGTATCTACCAGAAACAAAAACATCGCCAACCCTTAAGGTGCCAGACTGTACGAGGACAGTTGCGATGGCACCCCGTCCTTTGTCAACCTCTGCTTCAATAACAACACCCCGTGCTAACTTATTTGGGTTCGCCTTAAGTTCAAGCAGAGCCGCTTCCAAAAGGAGCATTTCAAGCAAAAAGTCAATCCCGGTTCCATCTATAGCGGAGGTCTCAACACAAATTGTTTGTCCACCCCAGTCCTCTGGCAGGAGTTCCTGTTCTGCCAATTGTTGTTTAACGTAGTCAGTACGCGCACCCGGCATATCTATTTTGTTAATAGCGACGACAATCGGAACCTTCGCAGCTTTTGCGTGACTGATCGCCTCAATTGTCTGAGGCATGACGCCGTCGTCGGCTGCCACAATGAGAACGACAATATCCGTTACTTGTGCACCGCGCGCTCGCATCGCAGTAAAAGCGGCGTGCCCTGGCGTATCTAAGAAAACGATGCTTCCACCCTTTAATTTTACGTGATAAGCTCCAATATGTTGTGTTATGTTACCTGCTTCAGATTCACTGATATTTGATTGACGAATAGAGTCTAAAAGAGATGTTTTGCCATGGTCAACGTGTCCCATGATTGTAACGACTGGAGCTCGAGGTTGTAAAGATTCTGGGGCATCCGGTATCTCAGTCAATAGTTCTTCTTCAAGTGTTTTTGACCGAACCGCTTGAAAATTCAAGTGCTCCCCAAGCATCACAAGCGTATTGTAATCAAGTCGCTGATTTATGTTCGCCATCACTTTTAACTTCATGAGACGCATAATCAACGCTGAAGGTTGCAACTCCAAGGATGTTGCGAGATCAGCGACAGTTGCGCCTTCCACAACTTGCAAACCATCGGTTGTGTCAGTTTCTTCCGATTCCGAGGTGTTTTCAACCGTATCTTCAGCTGTAGACACGGCTGCTTCAACCGATTCGCCAGCCAATTCTGATTCAATAAGCGCGACGGTGTCCGAATCGAGAGAACTCATCCCGTTTTTTGCGCGAACACCATGCTCCTCAAGTAGAGCGATAAGTTCCTTATTTGTTAGGTTGTATTCTTTCGCCAATTCATGAACCCGCGTACCAGAGGATCGGTTTTCCTCTTGACTACCTTTGGCGGGCTTCTCCTGCTGTCGTTGGGCCCTGCTCATAGTAATTCCTCCTTTTCTTCTTTTGTGCTCATGGACTTTTGGGTCCTTTGAAGAAGCACCTGTTCAAACTGTGCTACATACTGGCTTGCCAGTTGCACACGTAATAGAGAATTAATCCGTTTAGGAGACTTAAACGCTTTCCGAATACAGTCTTGAGAGGGACAAACGTAAGCCCCGCGCCCGCCCAACTTCTTGTGACTGTCGATTTGTAGTTTTCCGTTGCCTGCACCTACGAACCGAACCAACACTTTCTGCGGTAACTTTCCACGGCATCCAATACAAGTGCGAATAACATCCCTCAATGACTCCACCCACTTTTAAGACTCAGCATTAGTTTCAAGAGTATCCGATTCGGCACTTTCTTCGACATCCTCTGTTGCATCCATAACAGGTTCGCTGTCCTCGGCGGGGTTCTCCGTTTCATCACTTTCAACAGCATCCGCGTCTGAGTTTATCTCAACGTCCGCTGCCAAATCAACGACTTGTTCGGATTCTGTTGGATCCGACGCATCGGTAGTTTCCTGTTCTGGCAGACTGTGGTCGGGACTTTCTGTTTCGCTGTCCGAGGCGTTCTCATCTGTTGTATCGGAATCGTCCGGTTTAAAAAGCTCATCAATCGAAACGCTTGCCTCAGATTCACCCTTTATGTCAACCTTCCAACCCGTCAACTTCGCAGCAAGTCGCGCATTCTGTCCTCGCTGTCCTATCGCTAAAGACAACTGATTGTCCGGAACAATCACAAGCGCACTTCTATCTTCTTCATTCAGTTCAACCCTACGCACACCAACTCGCGCACCCAGAGCATTCGCAATAAAGACGCTGGCATCCTCACTCCATTCCAGTAAGTCTATCTTCTCATCATCAAGTTCACTGACGATCGTCTGAACGCGGATCCCTTTGACGCCAACACATGTACCCACGGCATCAATACCCTCTTCTGTGGCTCTCACGGCTACCTTCGCTCGATTTCCAGGATCTCGAGCAACCGCCATAATCTGAACCTGACCCTCATAGATTTCAGGGACTTCGTGCTCAAATAACACCGCTACCAGGTCCCGATGCGTACGAGACACAATAATTGGAGCACCACGCATCTCATTCTTTACCGATAAGATTAGACATTGCAAACGTTTACCACGCTCATAGTTTTGTGAACGCGGCAACTCACGAGGCGGTAAAAATGCTTCCGTCTGTTCAAGATCCAAGATGACACCACCACGTTCAAAACGTTGAACATAACCCGTGACGACCTCACCCTCACGTCCCTCGAACTCGTGATAAATCTTTTCTCGCTCGGCTTGCTTGATTTTTTGGAGAAGGATTTGCCTCCCTAACTGCGCCTGAATCCGTCCAAACTCGCTTGGGGGAATTTGGACATCCAGCGTCTCCCCAACTTCGATACCTTCTTGGAGTTGCTCCGCTTGCTCAATCGGAATCTCTGTCGAGTAATCGCGCATAATATTAACGACTTTTTTCGGGACATAACAGCGTATATCGCTTCTCTCCAAATTAATTTCAAAAGAAACGTTGGCATCAGCCCCGTAAACGCGGCGCGCGGCGGCATACAACGCCTCCTCTATCGCTTCAACGATCACCTCTTCAGATAAATCTGTTTGTGCAGTATATTGACGTATCGCGTTTTGGAGGTTCTCTAACATAATAATTGCCTGCGGTCATTTTTTATTCTACAGATTGGCAAGCACCCCCCTGTATCAAAAATCCGCGTGCTCCTTTCCATCTTTTATAGTGGCAGTGTGCGTCTTTGGTTCCTGTTTTCTACCATTTCAGGTGTATACGGGCATTGAGAATTTGCGAAATTTTAACAGAGATGTCCTTGCCATCAGACTGTGCTAAGACGACTTCTTCAGGACGTACCTCTACGACGGTGCCTTGTACTTGACGCTTATGTTCATTTTTTGAGGCGATTTCTATCCGGACGGTCCGCCCACAATTTCGCTGAAAATCCTTAGTGGTTCGTAAAGGTCTGTCTATACCAGGCGAAGCTACTTCCAACTGAGCGTAGTTTGCTAAATGATTATGAACTTCTAAAATCGGACGTACGACTTGGTTCACCGTTTGACAATCTGCCACCGAAAGCCCATCAGGTTTATGAATAAGGAGTCGCAGCGTTTTTGAATGTGCTTCAACATCCACAAGCTCAATACCATCGAGGTCAAGCATCGGTGCTAACATCTCAATAATGGAGTTTTTCTCGTTTGTTGTCATACCTGAATATAATATAAAAATAAAAAAACGCGATGCTCCCAATCACAAAGGTTCTTCGCGGTTTATATGATGTCGTAGCGCACAGTTGAAAAGAACAGGTAAATCAAGGACGAAAGCCTCACTCAAATTCTAAGGACTGCGTTTTACGACCCTACCGATGCCGAAGCAACGGGATATCAATTCTCGCCTATCCACCTCTATTGTTACATAATACCTGTTTTCCTCTTTTTAGTCAAGTCAATTTAGTCAGTAAACCTAATCCTGTGTATCAAAGGCTAATGTGTTTGAAAAAATTTGATGACCTCAACCCTTTCATTACTACGCGTAAAAAGCCTGTTGCTAAAAACAAAATTCGCCAAGGTTATGATGTAATTGTATCATATTCCGTGCTGGAAGTCAAATTAAATCCAAGCTAACCGCGCCTGTCGATCAGGACAAAAGTAATTTTCATTTCGATGCTAAGTGTGCTATACTATCTCCTATGAGCATGTTTCGCGAACACTGGATCGGTGGGTTAGTCGTTTATAGTACTTTTTTCACCATCTCGCTTATCGCTACCTTCGTTGTTCCAATTCTTTATGATACTGTGCCACAAGGGTGGAATCCTACCATTCCACCGGTGACAGACATTGTAAAAATCATCGGCTGTTTTGCTGTCGCAATTCTGTTCGGATTGTGGCCAGATGTTGATATTAAGAGCAAGAGTCAGAAAATATTTTATACCGTACTATTTGCCCTGAACGTAGGGCTAATCGTTTTTTTGCAAAAGTATCTGGAATCGGCACTACTGGGGTTATTCGCGATGCTCCCAATTATGAGCAAACATCGCGGATGGACACATGCCAAAATTACAATGATTTTGCTCCCCAGCGTGTTTCTGTTAATTCCGATTTATGCCGCATATTCAGAGTGGGCGACAGATGGCACTCTCATAGATTTATTCAATGCCTTAGGAAAGTGGGAAGGACTTATGGATGCCGTCCACAGCGGTTTCCCGTTCTATGTAGCAAGTTTCATCGGCTACGCGACGCATCTCCATTTGGATGGGATTTTACTCCGTTCCCGGAAAGCACAGCGACAGAGAGCGCGAACCAACCAATGAACGCAGCAACACAGACACTCCAAGAACTATTCGATCACCCGACTCTGCAGGCACTCATAACTTTCGCAAGAGGTCAAGGTGTGCAACTCTATCTCGTCGGGGGGAGTGTGAGGGATCTGCTCTTAGGACGCCAGACGACAGATATTGATTTTACGCTGGCTTCTGACGCAATTCAGTTTGCTAAAGCGTTTGCAGCCAACATCGGGGCAACTGCCATCGCCTTAGAAAAAAATCCGCCCACAGCCCGTGTGATTGTTAAGCAGGACAACGCTTCACAACCCTCGCAACTCAGCATGGATTTCGCACAATTTCGAGCAACGTCGCTCACTGATGATTTACGTTTACGGGACCTGACGATTAATGCCATGGCAATCGCGCTTGAAAATGTGGAGACGTTTACAAATAAGGCACGCAAACAGAACGCCTTTCAGATAATTGACCCATGCAATGGTATGAAAGACTTGGAGACAGGCATCCTCCGATTTCCAAGCAGACAGGTGGTGATAGCAGATCCAGTTCGACTTCTACGGGTTTATAGATTCGCCGCGCAGTTAAACTTCGCTATCTCCGAAAAAGCAATCGATCTGGTAATAGCATACAGGTCGATGCTATCTGATGTAGCGGCGGAACGATGTCGGGACGAACTGATGAAAATTTTTCGCGTTAAGAAAGCACACCCATATTTACAACAGATGGATGCAACAGGACTTCTCACACAGGTCGTTCCGAGTATCAAAGAGACTCGTCGGGCTTGGGTTTCGCTTGAGACTTTCGAGAAAAATCCTATCCCTGCATCCCTTCACGCTTATTGCAAGGAAATTAATCGCTGTCTCCAAGAGGAAGTCAGTATAGAAATCAATAAACGCTCGCTAATCAAATTTAGCCTACTCTTGGGAGACAATTTGGGTGGTATTGGCGAACGTCTCCGATTCAGCCGAAAAGCCGTTCAGTTTATCGAACGGCTCATCTCAGGAAACAAGAAACTGAAAAATATAATCCCACAATTGAAACAGAAACAGATAAATCGCTTCCTGAGAACTTATACGTCCGATTGGTGGGGGATCCTTCTATATTCAGCCGCGTCGTCTCCGATTGACTCGGCAATTCTAAAGCAGATCGCTGATACTTACTATAAACACATTCTGCCGATCTGCAAACAGGGCAGACTGATCACGGGGAACGATCTGATTCAGGAATTTCATTTAAAAGAAGGGGAACAGATTGGAGATTTGTTGAAAGAGATTGAAGACCGTCAATTTGACGGTGAAATCCGGACTCGTGAAGAAGCATTTGCTACGGTAGCGGCGTTAATTGACAAGCACTCCTGACTCGTCCATTTCATCGGTTTTTCTGAACTACAATTTCGTTTGGTGTTTTTGTAGCAACTTCGGAATCAAAGATAGCAAGAGCATAAGCACACCCGCTACTCCAAGATAAAGTAGCGTCTTCCAAATATTGCCTTCACCACTCACAAACGCACCACCGAGTTGGACAAATACTGCTGTCCCCGGTAACATAAAGATAGCAGAGACAAGTACATACGTGGAGAACCGAATACTCGTTAGTCCATAGGCATAGTTTTGGAGGTTAAATGGGAAAATCGGGACCAAGCGTGTAAACATCAAGATACGCCATCCCTGTTCTTCAACCTGCTCATCTATTTTACGGAATTGCGCATTGTCTTTGACCCAACCTTCAACGAGGTCGCGGGCAACATAGCGGGCAATCAGAAACGCAACGGAGACAGAGATGATAGAAGCTACGGAAGCATAAAAGACACCCCACAAGGGTCCAAAAACGAAACCCGCTAACACAGTTACTGGGGAACCGGGAAGGAAAAAGACGGTAGACACCAGATAAAGTCCAATGTAAATCAAGGGGGCAATTTTCCCAAAACTTGCCACCCATGTTTTGATTTTCGGTACGTTTTCTAAGCGAATCTCGTCTGTTACGCCGTAGGATCTCAACACGAAATAAACCGCCACAACGATGCCAACAGTAATTAGTATTTTAATTATGCTCTTTTTCATTTTTTGTAGAAATTGCCTTTAAATAGGATTTAATCTGCGGCTGATACCGGACAGGAATACGATTGTTTTCTACGGCTTCAGCATACGCACGCGAAGCATTGAGAACTACATCGGCAAAGGGTAAGTAGGCAGACGTATCGTCGGCAACCTCACCCGTAAAGACGCGAGAGAACCCTTCCGCAGTGCCAGAAACTCCTGCTGTAAGCGTCATCTGTTCTCCATCCCCCTGGAGGATTGCGGCTTCCTCACCAATCAGCGGCACTGTAGCATCTCCATTGTCTGTTTCGCTTTCCATGTTGTTTGACTCGGTCATCTGTAATTCTGACTGTAGATCGGAATTCAACGCACCCTCACGAGTCCCTTGAACCGCGCTGCTCCCCGCGTCTTGTCCAGGCGCCCCATCGCTATTCGCAATCCCGCCTCCTGCGGATTTAGTTTCAAGAGTCGCCAATGCCAATTCCTTCTGACTTGCCGCGAGTTGTGCCTCCAACTGCTCGAGGTTAGACGACTTTTCCATCTCCTCAAGGGCGGCAATAATGTCTTGCAACGTCTCCGGTGTGACCGCTTTGCCCTGAATCTGATTCAGTGAATCACTCAGCGTGTTCTTCGGTAACCCTTCAGCCAAACGTTCAAAGAGTTCCATAAGTTCCGCTTGAAGCTCCTGTGGTATCTCAGTCTGCGCAGTGAGGTCTTTCAGTTCTTCCGCGAGTTGGTTGGCATCCATACCGCGAAAACTTTGGCTTGCTTCTGTGGCTTCGGTAATAACAGTTTGCACCGATTGCTGCTTGCGGGTCTCTTTCTTTAGGTCGCTGAGATGTTTTTGTGCCGTGTTGATATCTGATGCGGCTTTCAGCGCTTTTACAGTGTCGGCGATCTGGCTTTTTAATGCCGAATTCTCAACCTGTTTTCCTTCAAGATTTTGGATTGCGCTACCTAACGCCTGCTGCTGCGGATCGGTCAAGGGTTGAGGTATCTCATAGAAGGGTGAAATTGTGAAGGATAGCCCAATCAGGCACACAGGGATCGGAAACAGTTTCAGGAACTTTGGCAGGCGATACGGGCTGATTTTCGTATGGTCTAAGGTTGTCGCAGTCTCTGCAGCATCTTGGATCTGGAGTTGTGCAAACTCACTCTGGGGGCTTGATTGTACCAACCCGAGTGCTGTGCTGAGACGCTCACTGAGCTCCATTTTTTCGTCAACAAGCCGCGCGACAAACAGCAAATCCTTACGCTGTTTGAAACTGAGACAGATACCTACAATCACCGATACAGATACGACGATCCAACTGATACTTGATATATGCATCGGTAGGAGAATCACTCGGTTCAGGAGGAACAGAACAGCGAGCAGAATCAATCCCCAGAAGAATGTAAACGTGATTGTCTGCAAGAGTGCCTGCCGATACATCCTATCACGAATATCGATAAGACAAGTTTCGATGCGTTGTGCATCCGATCCTTTGACTCGATCGCGTTCAGAACTTACCATGTGAGTTTCTCCACTGTCGCCATAACTACCTCTGGGGTAATGGCTTCAAGATTCTCGCGTGCGCGATCGGGATGTGCGTCCCACTCTTTGGACGATAGGGTTTTCATCAACGAACACTCTTTGCGTGCCACCACTGCATGCCTGTCCCATGGCGGTGCCCATTGGATAAGATTAGAGGCTCCAAACAAGGCAACTGTCGGTGTTTTCACGGCAGTGCTGAGATGCATCGGTCCCGTGTCGTTGCTGATGTATAAATCGCATCGTTGCAGAAGTGCCGCAAGTTGCATCGGGGTCGCCTGATTGACAATAACCGGTGAATGTGACATGAGTTCCGCCACCTGATCTGCTAATTCACCTTCCCGTGGTCCGGTCGTGATAATAATGTGTGCGTCATACTTTTCATGTAGCCGATCACTGAGAGCCGCAAAATTTGCTGCGTGCCAGCGGCGGTAAGCCGTCGCGGCACCCGGGTTGAGACCGATAATGCGCTTGCTGTCATTAAGCTTGTGATTTTCAAGGAAATTGTTCACCCACGCGATGCTTGCACTCTCAACAAATACTTCGGGTTCATTGTCTACGACTTCTACACCCAGTGCCCGAACGACATCAAGATAGCGTTGTGTCTCATGCTGTGAGGTGTTATTCGGGACTGCGAGATTCAACAATTTCTTCCCACCAGCGTTCGTTTCAAATCCAACACGAAACGGGATTCTGGCAAGAAATGTATGAAGGACGAGACGAAACGTCGGTTGTAACACAACCGCCATTTGGAATTTACGCCGAGCGATCTGATAGATGAGTTTTGGCACCGAAGCCTGATAGGTAAGTACCTCGTTCAGATATGGATTTGCGGACACTAAATCCTCTCGTGTCGGTGCTACCATGTAGGCAATATAGGCATCTTGAAAGTGACGACGTAAGGCACGAATGACAGGTGTTGTTAAAACCGTTTCTCCGAGCGGTGCAAGCCTGATGATTAAGATACGTTCGATTTGTTCAGTTGAAACCATCCCGTTCTCTTATATCTCGAATCGGACATTGCAGACCCAATTCTTTAAACAGTCTATTGCTAAATTCCACGTATGATAGTATAATACCGTAAAATCTACGGGATGTCAAGATCATGATGAATTCCCATCTCCAATACTTAAAAGAGAAATATCTACGCGGTTGGGAACGACAAGCGACTGTTATTCTGCTTGCTTCAGGTCTCCTGTTAACGTTGCATAGATATTACAGTCGACGGAGTTTTTTCAGACACCACTTCGCAGAATACTTTAGCAACATCCCATTGGCAGAGAGCCACTCGTATTATTACTGGTTTTTGACGACAGCTGTCACTTTGCTGCTCTTCCCCGCACTCGTTGCGCAATTTGGAACAAAGGAGCGGTTGAAGGACTACGGATTCCAACTCGGCAATCAGAAACTTGGATGGAGCATAACAGGGGCAGCATGGTTTCTGATGATACCTGTGGTTATTCTCGCTGTCGTCGTGTACCCGCCTTTCGTAGCAAAGTATCCACTCAGCAAGGTAGTGGCAAGTAGTTGGCAGGCGTTTCTACTCTATCAACTCGCCTACGGTGTCTACATGTTTTCATGGGAATTCTTTTTCCGTGGGTTTATGCTCTTCGGACTGGAACGGAAATTCGGGAATTATACCCTTTTAATTCAGACGATCCCATTCGCAGTGATGCACTATTCAAAGCCGTTACCGGAGGCAATCGGTTCAGTCATTGCGGGTGTATTGCTCGGAATACTTGCTCTGGAAACGCGTTCATTTATCTACGGAGCAGCAATTCACTGGCTCGTCGCGATGACAATGGATGTGGTGGCTGCCACTTTTCCACGCTTTTGGGGTTGACAGCTACACCATTTTCCTATAAAATATATCGCATCACAACGTGTAGGTGCGTTTTGGAGCGTGCTCCAGATTGATTCACAGAGGAGATGAAAACACAATATGGCTAACAATGTTTTTCCACCAGCAGAAACTGCTTATCCGATTGGGGATGCGCACGTCAACAGTTTAGAAACCTATCATACGCAATACGCCGAATCGATTCAAGATCCCGAAGCATTTTGGGCAACGGTTGCGGAACGGTTGACGTGGTATCAGAAATGGGATACCGTTCGAGATTACGATTTCATTAACGGGGAAATTAAATGGTTCGATGGCAGCACACTGAACGCTTGCTACAATTGCCTCGATCGGCATATAGAAGCTGGGCACGGCGATGCAACCGCCATTATCTGGGAAGGGAACGATCCCTCCGAAGATAAAACCTTCAGTTACACTGAACTCCTCGCTGAGGTCAATAAGTTTGCCAATGTCCTGAAGGCACAAGGTGTTGAAAAAGGCGATCGCGTCTGTATCTACTTACAGATGGTTCCAGAGTTGGCAATCGCGATGTTAGCGTCTGCCAGGATTGGTGCTGTCCATTCTATCGTCTTCGGCGCATTTTCAGCGGAATCCCTCCGAGACAGGATTAATGACTCGGCATGTAAACTGCTAATTACGCAGGACACCGCAATGCGGGGGCCCCGTAGTGATATACCGATGAAGGTAAACGCCGATGCCGCTGTTGCGGAATGTCCATCTATTGAAAAAGTCGTTGTCGTGGAGCGCACTGGGGATGCGGTCGATTTTGACGCGTCACGAGATATATGGTGGCATGAAGCGATGGAAGATGCTGATGCCGAATGTGAACCAGTAGTTATGAATGCTGAAGACCCACTTTTTATCCTGTATACCTCTGGCTCGACAGGTAAACCGAAAGGTGTTTTGCATACGACAGGGGGTTATCTCGTCTACACGTCTTACACACATCAACAGGTTTTTGACTATCACGAGGGCGATGTCTACTGGTGCACCGCCGACATAGGTTGGATTACTGGGCATTCTTATATTATCTACGGTCCACTCGCAAATCGTGCGATTACTGTAATGTTTGAAGGTGTGCCAAATTACCCAGACTTTGGACGCTTTTGGCAGGTCGTTGAGAAGCACGACATTAATATCTTCTACACTGCCCCGACAGCACTACGCGCACTGATGAAAGAAGGGAATACATGGGTCGAAAAGTACGACAGATCCACGCTCAGACTGCTCGGTACGGTCGGTGAACCCATCAAAGAACCAGAGTGGCTGTGGTACTACAATATAGTCGGCGAAGAACGGTGCCCAATCGTAGATACATGGTGGCAAACCGAAACCGGTGGAATTCTGATGACACCACTGCCCGCCGCAACACCACTGAAACCCGGCTCGGCAACCTTTCCGTTCTTCGGAATTGAACCGGTGATCCTTGATGAAGGTGGGAACGAAGTGGAAGGTAACCCAGCAACCGGTTATCTCTGTATTAAAACAGCGTGGCCCGGCATTATGCGAACCATCTACGGTGACCATGAACGGTTTTTGGACACCTATTTCCGCCGATTCCCCGGCTACTATATGACAGGCGATGGGGTCTTACGCGATGAAGATGGCTATTATTGGATTACAGGACGCGTGGACGATGTTCTGAACGTCTCTGGACACCGATTGGGCACGGCAGAGGTCGAAGGCGCAATCGGGCAACACGAGGCGGTGGCAGAAGCCGCTGTCGTCGGTTATCCACACGACATCAAGGGACAAGGCATCTATGCGTATGTTACGCTCATGACGGGCGAATCTGTATCTGATACGGTGGAAACAGGTATCAAACAGGCAGTCCGACAGCACATCGGACCTATCGCTACGCCTGATAAGATTCAGTTTACCCCCGCACTGCCAAAGACAAGGTCCGGTAAGATTATGCGACGTATCCTCCGCAAAATCGCGGAAGGCGACATCACCGACCTCGGGGACACCTCCACCCTCGCCGATCCAACAGTGGTTGACGCTTTGGTTGAAGGCAGACGATAGAAATAAGGAAAACTGAAAATTGGCATCAGCACAGAAGATAGTAAATGAATTAAAAAAACAGGAGATCACCCACGCTGTTGGCGTCCCAGATAACGGCAGTGCCCGAATTTATGAACTCTTACGGTCAGAGCCTGATATCGACGTTATCACGGTCACCCGTGAAGGAGAAGCATTTGCCATTGCAGCAGGGTTGTACGTTGGTGGAAAAAAACCTGTTATCATCATCCAAAATACCGGATTCTTAGAATCAGGCGACGCCATCCGAGGAACTGTTGTTAACATGCAGGTCCCAGTAGTGGTACTTATTGGATATCGGGGATACCACAACCGAGATACCAATGGACAATGGGTCGATTCTGTAGCGACTTTCCTTGAACCGACGTTGAAAGCGTGGAATCTCCCTTATGAGATGCTCGAAACAGATTCGGATATTCCGTGCATCGCGAGAGCATTTGAAGAAGCCTCAGAGACTTCACTACCAACAGCGGTGCTTCTAATCGGACATTCTACATAGCAGTTTTCGCCTATATTTCAACCCTCCGGAACAAACAGGAGGATTCTTGTGCTCATACCTATAGTGCTCTGTTCCGGTAATTGAGAGTGCCTCGCGCGATTTTTTACACGAAATAATGACGCAATCGCCCCGTCGTACTCCATTTTTTCGTAAAACCCTGTTAAAATCCTTGTTTTTTCGGGTTTTTTGGTGAAATGTCGCTTTTTTTTAAACATTTTACTTGACAAAACGTTTTAACATAATGTATCATTAATTTTTGTTTTATCAAAGTTTTGTAGAAGGAGAGGAGAAAGATGGAAGCCGAGTATTTCGGTGAAACAGCAAGTATTGAAAGTGTTGATCCATATATGGATGCAACATATCCACCAGATGAGACAGAACCCTCAGAAAGTTATAAAGGTAGCGATCAGAGTGCTTTAACGAGTTGGCTTCGGAGTGTAGCAGGTCATCGCCTGTTAACCCGTGAAGAAGAAGTTCAATTAGCGAAACGGATTGAAACCGCAGAGGCTAAAGCACTGGACGGACTATTAGACACGCTAGTGGAAGCAAACTTACTATCCCGCGAGAAGAAAGAGCAACTAATAGAGCAAATTGAAGTCGCAGAGGCTAAAGCATTAGGCGCACTCGTAGAAATAAATCTATTATCTCGCGAGAAGAAAGAGCGACTGGCAGAACAAATTGAATCTGGCAGGAGCGAAGCAAGAAAAGCACTGGTAAGCGAACTACACGACGCACTGGTGAAAGGTGACTCATTATCTGACGAGGAAAAAGAGGAACTGACGAAACGGATTGGAGCAGCGGAGAACGAAGCACGTAGCGCACGAGATGAACTCGTCCAAGCGAATCTACGACTCGTAATTTCTATCGCGGTTAAATACCAAGGCCATAACGTTCCACTCGAAGATTTGATTCAAGAAGGAAATATCGGGCTGATTAAAGCGGCAAGTAAGTTTGATTATCAGAAGGGTTTTAAATTCAGTACGTACGCAATTTGGTGGATTAAGCAAGCGATTATGCGTACGCTTGACAATTTTTCCCGTTCCATTCGATTACCTTCTTATGTAGTTGCTAAAATGAACAAATTCGATGCCGTCTACGCAACGTTGTGTCAAGAACTACAACGTGAGCCGCGGCGCGACGAAATAGCAGACGCTTTGGACTTGACTCTGAAACAGGTCGAAGAAATTTTAACGTTTAACGCTGATACGATCTCAATGGATTTACCACTTAGTGACGAACGTTCTGCTGCTACATTAGGCGACTTAATTGAAGATCCAACAACAAGTGGAGAAGACGGTCCGATCGCAGAAATGATTAATCAGGATTTGACCGCTCAATTTCTCAAAAGACTACCAGAGCGCGAACAAAGAGTATTGAGGATGCGTTTCGGACTTGAGGATGGAGAACGGAAAACACTCCGAGAAATCGGGGTTGCCCTGGAAGTTACCCGGGAACGAGTTCGCCAACTGGAAATAGACGCAATCAAGCGGTTGTATGACCTATATGACGAAATGGGCGAATTTCGATCAAATCGTCAGTCTTGGGCCGCATAATACTGCTTACGGAAGGTAATTATGAAGAATTTCTTGAAGAAGCTCAAGGGAAACGAAACCCCTTTGCTTACAGTCACAGAAGCCGGACAAGAAAAGATTCAGGCAGTGATAGAAACC
The DNA here is from genome assembly GCA_965232545.1 of Candidatus Poribacteria bacterium. GTDB lineage: Bacteria > Poribacteria > WGA-4E > WGA-4E > WGA-3G > WGA-3G. The sequence continues at coordinate 1,389,220 of OZ246979.1, read as the reverse complement.
GAAGAGGTTGAAGTCGAAGGACTACGCATTAGTATTCAGGGTAGAACTGCCACTGCTTTCCAATACAGCCTTGGTTTAGCTACTGAAGCACAAGCGGATGACATTGTTGTTGAATGTGAGAATTTTAATGTGCTCGTCGACGCCGAAAGCGCACCTGATCTTAACGGGGCTGTGATTGATTACGTCGATGACCTAAATTCGAGTGGGTTTAACATTGAGAACCCAAACACACCAACATGGGACAATCCAAAAACACAAGAGGTTCAGAAGCTTATTGACGAACGGATTAACCCGGCTGTTGCGGCACATGGTGGACAGATAGAACTCCTGAACGTCGAGGATGATGCTGTGTACATCCACATGGGTGGGGGGTGCCAAGGCTGCGGCATGGCAAATGTTACCCTCAAACACGGTATTGAGGCGATGATTCAAGAAGTCTTTCCTGAAATTAAGCACGTGATTGACACTACCGATCATGCTGCCGGAGATGACCCATACTATTCCCCAAGTAAGGGATAACACAAATGACGGGCGGATATCACTATCTGTCCGTTTTTGTTTTTAACCTAACACAACGTGCGCACCCAGGTTGTTCGCCCGCGTAACAAAACAGGAGCCACCCTCCGGAAGTGTTTTTAGAAACGCTTCGGTGTCCCGCTTTAACTTATCAACATCCTCGCCTACCACGCATATCGCAGACCCCCAACTGCTAACACCCGCACCGAAAGCTCCACTATCGCGTAAGAAGTCAAGCGTCAATTGGAGTTCAGCACCTTGCGCATCAATTTCCACTTTTTTCCATCCAAACGTCTGAATCTGATTTAAGGCTTTGCCGAAAGTCTGCATGTCTCCTTCAACCAGAGCAGGAAGTATCTGCATCAATAGGATGTGTGAAAGTTTCTGTGCAACCCATGCTGGTTGTGGACAAAGGGTTTGAAATAACTCAATCTCTTTATCACCATAAATCCGTGAACAATTTGGCATGACAATTAGCAACGGCACCTCTGGAAACGAGGAACGGAGTAAAACCGGAGGTGGCGAAATATCACCAAGGGCAGAAGAAGGCAGGAATGATGACTTCTGTTCAGGGTAACGATGTCCGCCATCAACAATGAACCCACCTGTCCCGAATGCCGCGATACCGATACCTGAAGTGCCGCCGCGTCCAACAACCTTTGCCAATGCTTGCACATCTAACCCAAGTTCGTATAGCACATTGACTGCCTGGGCAATCCCAAGAGAAAGTTGCGTGCCAGACCCGAATCCGCAGTGCATCGGGATTTCAGATTGAAATGTTAATCTAATGCCGGGGAAGGGATAGGTATCTTGAAGTCGTTCAAGGACTGCAGCAGCTCGATCACGGTATACAGAAGAGGGTAGATAAATTCCGGTTGCCCGCTCAGCAACAATTTGAAAATTGGGTTCAGCGATTGAGAGACCGAACCCTCCATCAATCCGTCCCAAGGCACCGTTCAAATCAAGTAGAGAAAAGTGTAAGCGGGATGGAGTGGTAATTTTGACGTGGCGCATAGTTGTGTCGGATCAATGCGGATTTTCCGTAGATTAGGCAGTATCTCCGCCATTATCCCCATTCTGTCTGACATCTCGTTCGATTAAACCGTCACGAATGTGGAGGACTCGTTTGGCATGTTCAGCGACTTCAGCCTCATGTGTCACCATGATGATGGTATTCCCTTCATCGTTCAAACGGTTGAAAATCGCCATAATTTCGGTGCCAGAACGGGTATCCAGGTTACCTGTCGGTTCATCAGCAAAGATCATTGAGGGGCTATTGACTAAAGCCCGCGCGATCGCCACACGCTGGATTTGTCCACCAGACAACTCGGTCGACTTGTGATCAACTCGGTCCGCTAAACCTACCGCTTCCAAGGATTCAAAGGCACGCCGTTTGCGCTCTTTTCTGCCCAAACCGGAGTAAATCAGCGGTAATTCAACATTGTTAAGTGCGCTCGTTCGTGGTAGCAGATTAAACGACTGAAACACAAAACCGATCTTTTTATTCCGAATGTCTGCCAAACGATTATCGGACAGGCGTCCTACCTCTTCACCTTCAAGGAAGTAATCTCCCGATGTCGGTGTTGCGAGACACCCCAGAATATCCATCATAGTCGATTTCCCGGAACCCGATGGTCCCATAATCGCAATGAATTCGCCTTGTGTTACAGTGAAGGTTACGCCTCGCAAGGCATGCACCTGCACATCACCCATTTGATAGACTTTTGTCAAATCTCGTACATCGATTAACACAGCGTTTCCTCCTTAACCTTAAATCTTATGAAGGTAAAACAATAAACAAGGAATACAACTTAGCATGTTTAGCTTGACTTACTTCTTCTCTTCCTCTGATTCCTCTTGCCCCTTTGTCAATTCTTGCATGGAAGGCACAAAAACGCGGTCTCCTTCCTTTAAACCACCGGTGATTTGAAAATGGGTGTTATTGCGCTGTCCGATTGTAATGTGGGTTTTGACCCCTTTCTGCTCTTTGTCATCTTTACTGGATTCACCTGTATCTAACATAACAAAATACTGCCGCTCGCTACTCACTTCGGCTTCTATATTCGGGAGTATATTTGCTTCCGAGATAACAATTGAGATCTCTATCGGACCGGTCTTCAAGCCCTTCTGCGCCTCTTCGACTAATATTTCAAGACTACCACGGGTTTCCTCTGGGTCAATCTTGCCGACCCGTCCATCGAACTCCTTTCCGATTAAATTTCGGATTTTGAGTTCCTGACCCGTCTGAAATTGTCCAAGATCCGCTGGATTTACCTTCGCTTTAACAGTAAAAATCTTTGGACTCAGTACGGCGGGTATTGGAAGTTGGAGGATATCGGATTCTTCAAACACAATAATATCAACGTCCGCAGACATACCCGGCAGTAGTTCGGCGGGCGAACCGATGACCTCTACATCCACTTCAAAGGTAATGACAGAACTTTGGTTCTGGGGACCGCGTGGCGTCGCACTCGGGGAAATATCGCTGACTCTCCCCGGAAAAATACGACCCGGATAACTATCAACGCTGATTTCGGCGCGCTGATCTTCCTTTATTTTTCCGATTTCGACCTGATTTATCTGGGTCCTCACAATCATCTGATTGAGGTCAGCAATACGCATAATCGCATCGCCACGTGAAAAAGCGGAACGACCCGATGTGATAATTTCTCCCTCTTCCACAGTGAGGCGTGTAACCGTACCAGCTATAGGTGCTATGACTGTTGTCCATGCGTAGCGCTCGTGTTGAGATTCCAGTTGACTTTGTGCTTGGAGCAAACTCGCCTCCGCACCGACTCTGGCATGACGGGTTAATTCCTTTTCTTCTTCAGTCGTTTCTTCCAATTGACGGAGCCGTGTGCGAGCGTTCTCCAATTCCGCTTCCAATTGTTTTTTTCGTGCGTCTTCCGAGTCTTTAAGGGTCAGGACATTCTTTTTATTGAGTTCAAGGGTAGATTCTCGACTTGAAATCGCTTCATTTCGGACATTGATATTTTCTTCTTGGGAATTAACGGTTTCCTGTTGGGACTCTACCTCTTTCTGGGCATTTTCATACTGCGATCTCGCCCCGGCGAGTTGGTTTTGTGATTCCTCTAACGTCCGTTTTGACACTAATTTCTTATCAAACAGTTCTTTGTTTCGATTGTACTCGGACTCCGCTGTTTCGAGTGCTACCTTCGCCGATTCAACAAGGGTTTCCGAGCGATCAAACATTAGTTTTGCTTGTGATAAAGCGATCTCAGCCTGTTTTAAGCCGATCTTATCTCGATTGAGGTCAATTTGTGTGGTCGCTACCTGCGTTTCTGCTTCGGTAATTCGTTGCTGTGTCGTTGCAACAAATGAATCCAAAGTCGCCTGTGCCACAGCGACGGAGTTGCCTGCTTGCGCAAGACCACTTTCTTGCTGTTTTTCGGTAATCTGAATTTGGAGTTCTGCCCGTTGGAGTTGGGCTTTTTGGGCATCACGATTCGCCTCCGCTTGTTTCCTTTGTTCCAGAATTTGCTCATCATCAATTCGGAGCAAACGATCTCCCAATTTAACCTCGTCTCCCTCATCGACGAAAATCTCAACGATCTCGCCTTCCACGTTTGACCGGACATCCACCTCAAGGAAAGAGCGCAGATTACCGGACTCACGGACCCGAACGAGGAATTCGCCGCGACGCACAATTTCCTGTTTATCCTCGGCTTCTTCCTTAGCTTTCCCGAAACTGAAATCCATCCGAGTCGCACCAATTGCCCCAACAGCAATAACAACCAAGGCAACGACTCCGATGATAATCCATTTCTTTTGAATCTTCATGGCTACTGTAACACTCCCATGGCATCTTGTAAGCGGGTTTGTGTGATTTTGTAATCGTAGAAAGTATTCACTTCATCTGTCAATGCCTGTGCATAACTGGTTTGTGCATCAAGGAGTTCAAGCAGGATTGCTTTGTCAACATCAAAACGTCCTTGAATGACCTCCAAACTCAGCCGAGCGTTGGTAACAATTGTTTTGGCGATATCAACAGAGGCTTCATTGCGCTTGAGATTTAGATATGCTTGTCGGACATCTAACGCGACGGAACGTTCCAAGTCGCTTGCGGTTTCACGGGTTTGCTCTAATTGCATAGCTAACTCTTTGACCCGATTTCCCAAAATACCACCGTCAAAAAACGTAAAATTAAGGGATACGCCTGCGCTCCAACTCCGGAAGTCAGAGAAATTCTCGCGTTCGCGGAGGTAATCGTCGAGGTTAACGTTGTAGTCAACATCTGCATTCAGACGGGGCCAACGCTGTAATTTCGCGAGCGTTAAGGACCATTCCTGTGATCTCAGTTGCGATTCCGTCTCTTTAAATTCCGAACGATTGTCAAGTGCTATCTGGATAGCTTCCTCAACCGGTATTTGTAATCTTTCAATGGTGCCGCGTTGCTGATATAACTGAAACGCTTCATCCGCCGCAACAGTAATTAAAACACCCGGATCTAAACCGAGGAGCCGCGGTAACCTGGCTTTTGCAACTTGAAGTGAATTTTGGTTATTTAGCAGTGCTAATCTATTATTGCCCTCTCGCACCTCAGCCGTCGCTACATCCGCTGGAATGAGCGAACCTGCCTCTACAAAATCCTTAGTCCGTTGCGTGTTCTCTTGCGCCCTTGCCAAATTTTGCTCACTCACTTCAACCAACGCCTGAAATTGAAGGACATCATAGTAAGCTTCTGTGATTTGCAAAATTAGGCTCTGTTTAATTCCCTCGTTCCGGCTCTCAGTGGCACTCAGTGATTCTTTTGCCTGTGCGAAACCGCCTTCGCGTAGGCCATTGTCCCAAATTGTATATTGCCCGCGCAGTCCTAAATCGTAGTTTTCCGGTTCAAACCCGAAATCAATTCGGTCAGAAAAATCGTAAGCACCGGTTGAAAATATGCGTGGAAAATAGTCAGCACGTGCGGTTTTTACCCGAAGTTCCTGTATCGCAAGATTCAGGCGCGCATTGCGCATGCTCGTTGACTGTTCTAAGCCTATTTGGATGCATTGCTCAAGTGTCAAAGACTGGGTTAAATCAACTTCGGTGGCAGGTTCTTGTGCACTTACGCAAAGAACGGCTGCGAATTGAACAGTAAGTATGAATTTTAAGAGCAAGCTTCGGAAACCTACACGGCGCGCTCCTTTGAACTTTGAGAAAATGATGAACATAACTTTCCCCTGAATCATTAACAACTCCTTGTCCGTTCCAACATTTATAGACGCGCTTTCTGGCGGACGCCTGTGTGTCGGTTTTAACGCTTTCTAACAGGAAGTTTTGGGAACCCATGCGTTTCGCCAAAAACTTATTATTATAAATTGTGACATCAATGCGAACCTCTCCAATTTCGCCTACGCGCCTGCTGCTAACCTGTGAACGGAATTCCGAACAGCAGACTTTCATACAAGACAGACTCTGAAATTCTAACAGTTAAGTTTTAACTTTCAAGGCACGCCAAAAAGATTGTATTTATAACATTTTGACGCAGTTTCTTGACAAAAGTTTAGACATTTTAACATCCAAAGAAGTTCTTTTTTCTTGCAATCATTCAGAATTTCTGTTAAACTGCTACTAAATTAGAAACTCTGGAACACACTTCGGACGAAAGACATGTCAAAGCAGAACATTTTTTTTATCTCCATCCTTATATGTGTCGCATTTGCCGCCTTCGTATCAACACCAGCACTGCCGGCTGATCCTGGGACACACTGGCTTATTGTGGATGCCACGTCGGAAGTACGTGCGCATGAACGGGTGAACTCACTGATCGAAATCCTAACGACACGCGGAAAAGTACCCGGTGAGCAGATCCACCATATTGAAGGGGACGGTGCCACGGCTGATGAAATCCATGCCATGCTTCAGGAAATTGGGAGGCAAACCACGGTTCAGGATACCCTGATTTTTCTATATCATGGGATGGTTACCAAACCGAGAGGCATGAACGCCATGCACCTGCTAACCCCAGGAGACGAACAGGGGATCCAAGATGTCATTCTCAATGATTGGTTCAGGGAGACAGACAGAAAGAACACCGTTGTTATTGTCGATGGTTACACCGAGGATACGAACCTAAACGCCTACTATGCGAACCGTGAGACGCTTGGGACTGCTGCCCTCAACTCAATCCAATCCGCAGAAAACGCAGATACGACAGTCCTCCTTCAACAACTCCACGATGTACTCGCTGCAGAAACAACCGATACAAACGATAATCGACAACTCAGCATTATAGAAAGCTACGAGTTGTTGCGAGCTAATCCCAATTTTGTGGATGGAATTCTCGCTCCAACCGGTGATGTCGAAATGGCACTGCTCAAACTTAGTCCTGCGCTTAAGATCACAACATTCCCTGAAGGGGCAGGTATTTTCATCAACGATGTAGAAGTTGGAAGCACACCGAAACTCATCACAGAAAATCTGAAACAAGGCACCTCCACTGTAACTGTGAAGAAAGCCGGATACGCCATCCCGCCATCCAAGACCGCTGAACTCCAGTTAGAACTTGGAGAATCCGTCCATATCGGATGGGCACTTAAGCCTATTGCTATTCATGGAACCGTTATAGGCGTTTCAGGTGAATCACCTGCCGAGGCTATTGTTTGGATTGATGGAACGACGCATCAACAGGTCGTGGAAGCGGATGGAATCTATCGTTTTGATGAATGGAAGGATTCAGGTTTATTGAGTCTCGGTGAAACTTACACGCTCTATGTGAAACAGGGTGCCCTGAATTATGGTTCGGCAACTTTCACATTTGACGGCTATACCGACATAGTGCAACCCCTACAACTTGCGAAGCAAACTTGGTTTGAAGTCGCACAAATCGAATTCGACCGACATAACCATCAAGGGGCTGTCACCGCTTTTCAGAACGGGATTGAGCTCACGAGCGATTTTCCAGAAATGTCCCCTGATCTTACAGTCTTACTGCTCAGTTCCTTCGCCGATGCCGTAGAGAAACAAGATGTCCAAGATGTCACCTATCTCATCGTCACAGCAAAACTCGCGGAGCAACTCGGTCAACCTGACCTTGCCAAAAGATATTGGGAAGAGACGAAAATGAAAGCAGACAAGGGAAGTTCCGCCGCTAAACTCGCAAGCCAGCGGCTATGGCAGCTGAATCGTGGACGCTATCTCTTGAATATTGGCTTGATTGTGTTGCTGGTCGTCCTATTGGCATCAGGGGCGTGGACGTTCTTTAGATTCCGCAAATCTAAGCGAACTGCGCCAGCGGATTGAACCCATCAGAAATTGTTCTCTATCTCCTCTAACACGACCGTCGCATATCCACCCGCAGGTAGCGTAAAACTGAGACGGATTCCCGCTCCATTGACGGTTTCCGACACGTCATGCAATTGCATCGGCATTCGGAAAGGTCTACGCGTCCCCGGTAAACGGATACCCACAACCTTACGAAAGGCTTCAAACCGAACCCCTTCATTTGCAAGGAGCGATGTCTCCAACGCGAGCGCGTCGCCAGTTGGCAGACGCATCTTATATCCGAAAATCGGACCCGAAGGACTAATTTCAAATGCATCTGCTCGCGGTTGCTCAACAGTAGCATCCGTAACGAGAAAAGGTGCGCCGTTGTCGTGTTTCACGGCGATGTCGCCTTCAAGGAGTTTGTCCAAATCAGGAATCCGCTTTGCCAAGATGCAGTTAAAGAGATACGCTTGATAAGCCGACAAGTACAACTTACGAAGTCGATGCGGAATGCCCATTACGACCTTTTCAACGGGTTTCCTTGCTAATTCCCGTTGTAGACGACGTGCGACAGCATCTACCTGTAGTGTGTCATCTGTGAGCATATAACGCATCACTGTTTCCCAATTCGCCTTTACTAACGCTTTGCCAATCAGATGTGAATCGTTTTTATTCCCAAACCGCTGTGCACCAAAACGATTCGGCACCCCCTCAGTTGCCAACCGCTTCATTGACCGTTCGATAAGAAGTAGTGTATCGTGAGAAATATCGCGGAGGGTTATCTGAAACCGGTTACCTCGGAGATGTCCCACTCTTAATTTATGCGGATGCCGTTCTGCCCAAAGAACTTCAATATCCGGTTGCTCAATTCCCAGAACACGCTCTGGTGACACGCTTTCGACGGATAGTACTTGTGTCGTGACGGCGTTCTTATCCTTCAAGCCAGCGTAACCAAACTGCCGGGTATGTACCTGCAAATCCCGTGCAATTCGATTCATCGCTTCCAAGGTGCTGAGGTTCCGTTTCCGAATCGCAAAAAAGGTATGCGTTCCTGTTCGGGAAGGCTCATACAGCGGTAATTCTTCAACAATAAAATCTTCAGGTGTTTTAATCATCTGAGTCCTCTATATCCTTTAGTCTCCACGCCATTATAGTTGTCATCAATCTATTTGTCAAACCGTGAAAAACGGGAAATATTTCTTTGCTATCGCCAATTAATTGTGGTATACTTAATAAAGAGACATCTATAACAAAGGAGGGGAAAATGGCTTACATAATTTGCGAACCGTGTGTCGATGTAAAGGACACAGCGTGTGTTGATGTCTGTCCGGTCGATTGCATACACACTACCGAAGGCGAGAATCAACTTTATATAAATCCGGACGAATGTATCGACTGCGCGGCATGTGAACCTGCGTGTCCGGTTGACGCAATTTCCATGGAAAGCGATGTCCCCAGCGAATGGGCATCGTATATTGAGATAAACCGTAAATTCTTTGAAACCTTCGTTAAACCTGAATCCGCAGATGAAGGAACCGGCGAAGCAGGAAAAGCCGCACAAGGGAAGCAACAAGGTATACCCGAAGAATTTGTGCAAATGCCCGAGGTTCCAGATTCAAGACTTCGCACACCCTATAACCTCTTAGCAATGCTCGGACAACCGCTTCTCGGTGCCTTTTCAGCCAAATTCAAAGCACGGCTTGAGGAGATGGCTGGCAATTCGCTTGTCTTTAGTTCCGCGGTATCAACAGGTATTAATAGCCTCATCAACTTGACGCTCTATCCGCTTATCCTCTTCTTCATCGGGGTCAAAGGGCAAAGTGCCAACCTCTTTACCAGTGAAGGCAACCTGATGATTTTCTTGGGGATTATCATCGCTATTTCTGAAGGGATCTACCGATTTAAAGACGAGTTCAGTTCCACTATTGAACAACCGCGCTACGGTGCCGCCTTCTACGGATGGTTCCCATCACTGATCGCAACTCCACTCCTAAGTGGCTTACGTTCAGCACTCACCGTTCAACGACAAGAAGAACGCACAACGATGCCTGGAGCGGTCCTCACAGACGGTAAGATCTATTCCGATGACTTACGAGAACGTTACAGACGCTATGGCATGATAAATCGCGTTACAGAACTGGCGCATCACTATCAGGTCGAAATCGAATTTCCGAGGTGGGTACCGAATTCCGTAGCGAAAAAAGAGAATGAACTCCCTGATAGAATGCCCGATTACGCTTTTGAGATCCAACTGAGTTCGCCGTATCTCCCCGGTGAACCCCCCGCGCCTGGAAGTATTTTAACTGTTCAGACGCAATTGGACGATCCAAGGTTTGCCTCTGTCATAGGGCGTACCAGTTCATTCCCGAACGGTTTCACAAATATCACACCGATCTCAGGGCAACCCGAAGATTTTCAGGCAACCTATCGGGATAAAGTCTTGACGATTATAGTCTCCAAAAGCGGTACATGTGAATCACTGGGACTTGAACCGACAGTACATTACGCCAAATTGAAGGGATAGCGAAACTGGTAGCTATAGCCTATGGTTGATAAAGAAACGCTTATCGATTGGGATAGGCGTTACCTCTGGCACCCGTTCACGCAAATGCAGGATTGGCTGGCGGAGGAGCCAGTCATCATTGAAAAGGGCGAAGGATGCTACCTCATCGATATTGCCGGAAATCGGTATATTGATGGAATCGCTTCCATGTGGACAAGCGTTCACGGGCATAATCATCCGGAGCTGAACACTGCCCTCAAGACACAAGTAGATAAGATCGCACATACCACACTGCTCGGGTACAGCAATATCCCTGCGATCCAACTGGCACAAAAACTGGTGGAACTCACACCCGTTGGGTTGAACAAGGTATTTTACTCCGACAACGGCTCAACAGCAGTCGAAGTTGCCTTAAAGATAGCGTATCAGTACTGGCAACACAAGGAAGAACCGCAACGGAAACTGTTTATCCATTTCGATAATGCATACCACGGCGATACAATAGGTGCGATGAGTGTCGGCGGTATTGATAGTTTCCATACGACCTTTGATTCCCTCCTTTTCAAAGGTATCCGCGTATCCACTCCTGACGCCTATCAGCCTCCCCACGCCGTGGATACATCTGATAATGGATCTGCAGTTAGAACGCGTTGGCTTAATGTAGTGGAACGCTCCCTCTCCGAACATGAAGGACAAATCGCAGGAATTATCTTAGAACCGCTCATTCAGGGCGCGGGCGGTATGCTTATCGCTCCGAAAGGATTTCTAAGGGAACTCGCCGCATTGGCAAAACGGTGGGAAACACTGCTTATTGTTGATGAGGTGATGACGGGGTTCGGTCGCACAGGCAAAATGTGGGCATGCGAGCACGAGGGCGTTACACCCGACCTCTTATGCACAGCAAAAGGACTCGCAGGTGGTTATCTACCTCTTGCCGCGACTTTAGCTACCGACGAAATTTATAACGCTTTCCTCGGCGAGTACCGAGACCTTAAAACCTTCTTCCACGGACACACCTTCACCGGCAACCCGTTAGCATGTGCAGTCGCATTAGAAAATATCGCTATTTTCGAGCGAGAAAATCTCATTTCCCAACTCCAACCTACCATTGAACACTTCGGGAATCGGCTTCAGGAATTCTATACGCTGCCACATGTTGGAGATGTTCGAGTCTGTGGCTTTGCCGCCGGTGTAGAATTAATGAAAAACTCGGACACCTGCACCCCTTATCCTTTTGAAGAGAAGGTGGGTATCCGAGTTTGTAAAGAGGCTCTCACCCGCGGGGCGATGCTTCGACCCCTCGTCAATACTATCGTCCTGATGCCCCCTCTACAGATCTCGATTTCAGAATTAGATACCCTACTGGACATCGTTTACGCATCCATCGAAGTTGTGACAAACGAATAATTTATACAGGACTTACGCAAAATTGGCTTTCATGCCAAAATTGAGCGGATATTCCCGAAGAGAGCGCAATGAATTGCGCGACTACGAACCAAAGACCGCACGAAAACGGGTCAACTGCGTAAGTCCTATTATAGTAAAACCCAAAAATAAGTTGACACTTTTGCGAATAACAATCTGTTCCTTCGCTGTCGAGGTTTCTAACCTCGCCACTCTGTCGGTGTATAAGTAATTGCGGGCTTCACTATAAATGACGCTGGGGCAAGTTCTAACGGCAACTCTAACGATGCTTGAAGACTGATATCGAGTTAATGCACTCGGATGATTCGGCATCCTGTGGAAGTTTGACCGAACATATCAGTTGTACGGACGTAGATAACGTGCGTTCCTTTGCGGGCATTCGCTGGAAGTTTAGCTTGCCAGATATGCATTGATTTCACAATCCCGCTAATCCCTCGTCCCCTTTTTGGCAGTTCGCTATCTTCTTTCAACTGTGACTGTATCGTTTCTCGAAGGGCAATATGCAGTTTCCGCTCAAGTTGGTTCGCATCGTCCCGTGCCTTGAGTTCTTTATAGTACGGGTCTTCTTGAGGCATATAGGTCATCGGTTCCCATGTCCCGACTTCACCGAGGCGGATTTCAACCGTTGAACGTTTGGTGCCTCCAAAAACGTTAACGATTACGTCTGTTTCGCCAGTTTCTGCCGACGCAACTTCCCAAGGTGCCCATATATTCATCTGATAATCCGCTGGACGACGGGTGGCTTTAAACCGAATTGAATATTGGTTTCCGCTGAATGTGAAGACACCATATCCGTTCGGCGCACCATCTCGCATGGTTGTGTGAGGAATACCGACCTCATCAAACGCACCCCGCCACCAACTGCCTGATGTGGTCGCATGATTGTGGTGGTGATGTGAGTCGTTTCCATGCCAACCGTGTTCCGGTCCGACGAAGTCATCCCGTTGGAAGTGCGTATGTGCTGACAAGGATAACGTGTAAGGTCGATCACCGAGTAGATTCATCAGGGTCTTCACATCACGCATCTCGGTCAACGGAATATGTAGGGATACAACAATAAGCTGATTCTGCGGTACAAAAGCGAGGTCGTTTCGAATGAACGTCAACTGCTGTTCTCCGACCTCACTCGAGTAGCGAGGCTTGTTCTCTTCATCGCGGTAAAAGTGTACGTTGTCAATGTTGATGAAGTGGACGGGTCCCCAATCAAATGAATAGCACGCGGGTCCATAAACACGCTCAAATGTCTCATCGGCGTACTGGTCATCGGTCGCAAGGAAGTTCATATCATGGTTACCGTGAACGTTGTACCACGGTATTCCAACGGTAGCCATGACTTCGTTAAGGGGGTGGAATAAGTCTAAATCGTCACCTACCAAATCGCCGAGGCTGATTCCGAACGCGGCATCAATTCCGATCACTTCTTCGATTACATCATGTGCTAACCACTCAATCTCTTGCATATTATAGGGTTGTGTATCCCCAAAGACGAGTACTTTGAAGGTGTCCGCTTCGGACTGTTCAGTGAGCGGAAAATCAACCGATTCCGGTAATGGACCGGTTGGCGCGATGCCGGCATACTTCAGTCCTTTCGGCGAACCGTGCGGTTTGTGAACGTAATAAAATCGCGGGAGCCGATTTTCATCAACCAGTGTCATAAACCCACGGGGCTTAATGACAAAGAGAATCGTGTCATCACTGACTGCAAGCGAGTATTGCCCGTTGGCATCGGTTTTTACAACATCTTGCCCATTAGACACGCGAACCCCAGACAACCCTTTTTCGTTTTCGTCTTTCACCTGATTTCTATTTGTATCAAGAAATACAGTGCCAGTTGCGGTTGAATTTGCCGCTACACTGTTTCCAACGCAGTAAAAAATAAAGATAGCGATTAAAACCGCAAAATTCCATTGCTTGTGAACCATAAGAATCCCCTTTTTGACCCCAAAACATTGGGTGTGTTTTTTAATAGACTTAATATTCTAACATATTGTGGTTACAAAGCGATAACATTTCTTCGGCATTTTCGCGAACGAAAACAGAGGAACAGTGGCTTTTTTCGGAGTTGCGCCATCAAAAAATGAAAACGATGCTCGCCGAATTCAAAGAGTGTTCCCGCTCGGATCTTTTTCGGTTTGTTCAATGTCATCATATATCTTTGTAGAGTTGAAACTATTTCAATCAACGGAGACGTTGATAAAAAATATGGCAAAAAAATAGGGCGGGTTTAAACCCGCCCTTTGAATGAAATCCGTTAGAAACTTGCCCGACCGACAGCCATGTTTTGTGCCCTATCCGTTACCTGAATGATAATTGTGTGTGCCCCTTCCGGGAGTTCACCCGTTTCGAGTAGGAGCTGCTCCATTTTGGAATCGAAGATACCATCATCAGGAAAGATAACTTTCCAGTGTTCATCGCTGTCAATCTTATAGACAGCCTTCTGGATAGGCATGCTCATATCTGTAACGTCACAGGCAATTTTATAGGTATTATCACCGTTAGCAGTGACTTGAATTTCCCCCAGAGAAGGTTGTGTATTGTCTACCTCAAGGGGCTTACTCACCTTCTCAGCAGATTTTGCCCATCCAACTGGATTGCTGAGTTTATCGGTCGCGACGACTTTCAAAGTGTATCGTCCATCTGGAACGGTAGTAACATCCCACTCATAATTCGCTTTGGACAATTCCTTTTTCAGGAGACGCCAGTTGCTTTCGTCAACAGCTTTGTAGTAGAGAGTATATTCCAACGTATCGGCATTTGCATCCTCAACCTTCCAACTCACCTTCCATTTTTTAGAGGGCGCGTCGCCCGTATTACCTGAGCCGCCGCTATCTCCACCGCGCGCGCCTGGCGGTGGTAAATTACCGCCACCGGAGCGGCGTCCTCTTTCCTGATTCCCACCACCAGTACCATCATCTACCTCAATACTGGTGAAGCGTGGCTCAACATTCGTCTGCACGGAGGCGAGGGTAACCTTCTTCAAAATAGGCGTTTGTGCCGTGTCACTGGTTGTGAACTTCGCGCGCCACTGGATATATTGCCCATCTCCATTCGGGATCTGCGAACCTTCGGCTGTCGTGAGTTCATCAGACCAGTCGCTCCAGGTATCATCCGGTTTTTTAGTATTGCCAGTACGGGTTGAGAAAGCAATCGCGGTTCCTTCTGCCATCTGACCTTCCCAAGAGAGTTTTCCCCAGCGAGACAAACTCTTCGTATCGTGAACCGTTGACTCAAGAGTTCCTTCCTCAACGTAGGTGGCAGTGAGATTAAAAAGTTTTCCGGGGTTACCTGTCGCAAGAAGCGTTTTGGTGTCCCCATCTACTGTTCTCTGGTGTATTGCCACGATCTGGTTCGCGGAGCATTTACCGACTTCAACAGAGTCTCCACTCATTGGATTGACACGGTAGAGTTTTCCGTCGTCTCCGGTGCCTACTAAAATTTGTGAGTCACTTTCAAGGACGATCGCCAAAATAAGCGGTTCCGGCGAGTTCCAAATCGGAACCGCGGTTCCATCAGGACGAATTTTGTAGATGTTAGACTTGTTTTCTTGCTGTGCTCCACCACCAGGTGGCGGTGGACCGGCGGGGGTCGGAGGTCCATTGGCACCCCGGCGTCCTCTTGAGGGTTCAGCCGGTTGGGACGTAACGACCGCCGCATAGAGATTCCCTTGGGTATCCATTTCAAGCGCGCGGACCTCTTTCTCTTTCGCTTGATAGATAACCTTTGCGGTGCCGTCGTCCATGATGTGGTAAATAATACCGTTGTCGCTACTTCCCGCGTAGAAACCCTTTTCGTGTAGAAGGAACGTCATGATATTTTTTTCTTCGGCATCAAACAGAACACTGGACTCACCGTCTGGTGTAATTTTGTAAATCTTACCGTCGGTTCCTGTCGCGGCATAGAGATTACCGGCATCATCAAATTTCAACGCCCACACATATTTGTCGCCCTCATTGAGGAGGGTCGTTGGCGGTGTTGTCCCATCAGTGATTTTGTAAATCAATCCGTCGGGTCCAGTACCAGCATACAGCGCATTATCGGGTCCGACAGCGAGACTGTAAATAGTAACCTCTGGTGAATTGTAATAGAGTTCGGCAGTGTCGCTATCCGCAGCGATTTTATAGATTTTTCCTTCGTTCCCGGTACCCGCATAGAGATTGCCTGCTGAATCTTCCACAAGTGCCCAGACTTGGGTCTCCTTGAGCTTCGTAAAGGAATCAATTTTGGGAGATAGCATAACATCTCCCGTACTTGTAAGCGAAAGGTCTTTGGGCTTACCTGCCTCAAAATCCGAGCGGTTTTCTTGTTTCCATAAAGATGTATTGACTGCAAATGCGTTGCTTGCGTAAATAAAGACGGTTAAGATAAGGCTCCATAAGGAGATGACACGGCGCATTGAAAATATCCTCCTGAATAGTTATCAGCTATCAGTTGTCAGTCACGAAAGGTGTGTTGTTTACCCCAAAACCTCTTTTAACTGAAGACTGTTAACTGTTAACTGAAAACTATAAAATCTAAAGACTGTTAACTGTTAACCGAAAACTGATAACTATTATTCTGCGTTCCTATCCACAACGAACCGAATCATGCCGCTCCCGTAGACCACATAGTCTGTTGGCATTTTATCGATGTGTAGTGTTGTACCCGCAGTATAGCCACTATTGCCAATCTGCTTTGCAGTATTCATGACGGACATAACTGAAGGTGGCAGATGCGCGAATTCTTCACCCTGAACAGTGAGCCCAGGTTCAGGCACGAAGAGTTCCATAATAACTTCTGTGTTATTTTCGCCGCGTTTCAACAATTCGACTAATTGATTGATGTTTTTGTGGCGAAAGTTCAAGGGTGCCCGGCTACGTTGCCAAGCTTCGTGAAAATTGGCATTGGTGGCAAGGAGTGTGACAAGCCCTTCTGGAACATCTTTAGGAATCGTGATTTTTCCCGTCCGCACTATCGGGTTTTCGAGATGCGGTTGCAAAGTAATCTCCACCTCAACAGTATCCCCAGGTCGATAGCGGAGTTTATCCATCCGAAGACTTTGAATCCTTGCCGTCCGCCGTTTATCCTCTATGCTCACATCAAGGGTGACATTTTCGACGGGAACCTTCGTATACGGATTGAAGGCTAATTGCGACATTGGCATCAGGAGCGTCTGCATGACACCAAATCCGGGCGATCCCATAGAAGAATAGATATTCTTGTACACCAACTCGCGCGTTTTGAGGTTGGGATGTTCTTTGAGGGTGATAGTTGCTTCCATATTGAGCGTGTAGTTCCCCACATAAAACTCAAGCGTGTCCAGAAGCATCCACGATCCTATTGCTGTATAAATCGGAGAGAAACTGCGATGCCGAATCACTTCATAGAGTTTCTGATGCCGTTTACCATCGGCTGTCTGCACATTGACATTTACCGGAATATAACTCGGGTGTTTTCCGATGATACCTGCGATGGCAGGATCCCTGTCTTGCACTAACGTTCCGATGGGCTGCGTTGGTGCTGCTATTTTAGAAGAACGGGAACGGCTCGGGAAAATAAAATGCACATATCCCCCAGAAAGCGGGATATTGACGTTACCTTCTCCGCCTGCAGAATGTCCATAAGCCAGAAGCTCATTACCGTCTACATAAGTGATAGTCCCATAACCAAAAAGTGAGATATCACCTCGGACATATTCCGTCCCGACTATTTGTCCTTCCTCAACTGGCGATTCCTTAACGGGACCTCCACCTCCTGCTGCTTGAACTGGGGTAAAATTGAGTTTATCAAACATCGGTTTAATAAACCGTATTACCTCCGAATTAAGTGTTGGAAGCGCGACAGGAATAGACAGCTGTGCAGATCTCGCTTGGGAAGGCATATCGGCGACACTGTCCAGCCACATCTCATCAAAAGCACGCGGCACCTGTGTAACCTGACCATCGCGGAGGAGTGACTGTCCTGCATCCAGTCCATATTGGTGTGTCACAGCGGAAGAATCAAGGTTAAAAAGTTGAGCACCTTCGTAACTTAAATTGGGTTCCATCCCACGTTGGGCAACTTTCACCATCAATTCAAAGGGGGTTACCCCGAAACCGTTGGAATGTTCGCGCTGATTGAAAAAACCGAGGGAAATCGCGCCCATGAGTCGTCCGTCAATGTAAATAGGACTACCACTCATACCGCCCGCGACACCTGTCCGCTTAAAGTTGTCGCTCAACCCCTCCATCCATACAACATGCCATCCTGGAATAAAGTTGTATTCAACACTGACAACCTCACATTCAAATTCCTCCACCGTCGTCTCGGAAAATACGGTGTACCCTTTTCCTTTCATGCCCCGTTTTACCTCAGACAACGGCATAAACTTCTCAGCATCCCACTCAATCTGCGCGTAACTCTGATATGGAGCCAAGCAGAATATCACAAGCGCGCAAAGCAAAATCTTTTTCACAACGTCTACTCCTCTCTGAACCATTGGAATCTGTTTATATTTTTACAATATTCTAACTTGTAAATTGCTTGAACAGTAGAACCGTTTGATTCGTTTACGCGCAGCCTCGTTCTCCGAATCAAGGTCTCCATCCAGCAGGAGCAATCCGCGAATTTGGATTTTAAAGTGAGCGGACTTCTCTGCCAGGCATATCACAGGCGAAAACGAAATATCTCTGTATAATATAATGCTACGATACATTCAAAGCATAATAGCATATTATACCAAAACAAAAGCCATAATGTCAACCTGAATCTCGAAAAATTGTTAGAATCCGAGATCATGCCCAACACTGATTTTCACTTGATTTTTTTCCCATTCGGTGTTATTCTAAAAGAAAATACTTAGGAGTCGCACCTATAGCATGCCGAATACCGCTTGCATCCTCTCAATCGACCAAGGGACAACCGGAACGACCGCTCTCCTTGTCGATGTGCAGGGGAACATTATCGCACGAGGATATCAAGAATTCACACAATACTACCCCCAACCCGGTTGGGTAGAACACGATCCAGAGGAAATCTGGAACGCTACTTTACAAGCAATAGACACACTTTTTGCAAAAGAAAATGCCCTGAATATCGTTGCGATTGGGATTGCAAACCAACGCGAAACCACACTTATTTGGGACAGGAAAACCGGAAAACCGATTTACCCCGCGATCGTGTGGCAGTGCCGTCGCACTGCAGATAAATGCGCGCTCCTTGAAAAAGAAGGACTTGCCGAAGATATACAGGCGAAAACGGGGCTTGTCATCGATGCCTACTTTTCCGGGACAAAGATTGCATGGATATTGGATCATGTTAGCGGGGCTCGGGAACGGGCAGAACGCGGTGAACTCGCATTCGGAACTGTAGATACCTGGCTCCTTTGGAAGTTAACAGATGGAGCAGTTCACAAAACCGATTACACAAACGCCTCACGCACGCTACTCTTTAATATCAATACACTGTTATGGGACGAAACCCTTTTGAAAATTCTGAACGTCCCGAAAGCGATTTTACCTGAAGTCTGTCCTTCCGCGGGTAACTTCGGCACAGCAAACTTTTACCGGAATTTTTGGCTTGAAACCTTTGGTAAAAACATATCTCTGGATGGGATCCCAATCACCGGAATGGCAGGTGATCAGCAAGCCGCACTCTTCGGTCAATTGTGCATCAAACCCGGTATGGCGAAGAATACATACGGGACGGGTTGTTTTCTCATGCTAAATACTGGTGCCGAGAAGGTATCAACAGAGACCGGATTACTGACAACACTCGCTTGCAGCTTAGACGAGAACCCTGTTTACGCATTGGAGGGAAGTGTGTTTGTTGCGGGTGCCGCTATCCAATGGCTCCGGGACGGTATCGCAATTATTAAGAATGCCTCGGAAACCGAGGAAATTGCTTCCAGTATACCCGATTCAGGAGAAGTCTTTGTTGTTCCTGCCTTTACCGGACTTGGCGCGCCGTATTGGAATCCTGATGCGCGTGGGGCTATCCTCGGCTTAACGCGAGGGAGTACCCGCGAGCAAATCATTCGCGCCACATTAGAATCAATCGCGTATCAATCCGCAGATGTCGTTAGGGCAATGTTGACGGATGCGGAGATCACACTCGAGCAACTACGTGTTGACGGTGGGGCAGCCGCCAACAACTTTCTCATGCAATTCCAAGCTGACATCTTAGGGATAAATGTTGAGCGTCCCGCACAAATAGAATCAACGGGCTTGGGGGCTACGTACCTTGCGGGTATCACAGCCGGTGTGTGGAGAGACATCGAAGAACTTGAGAGAAATAGAACCGAGCAAGCAGAAATGGAAGACTCCTCTTTTGAGGCTCGCGTCTTCTCACCACAAATAGACGCAAAGCAACGCAGCGAAAAAATCGCGCAGTGGAAAAAGGCAGTGCAACGAGTTATGGGTTAAAATGCGACTCCAATGGAAGTACTCCCTCGTTATTAATCTCTGTGTCATAGCAATCCTGGTGGCGTTTTACTTCTTCGATAGTATTCGTGTCCGAAACGATATGAACGCGCTTCACGCTTTGGGGGCAGAACGCGGTGCTGAACTGAGGAAAATCGCCGAAAACACGATTCTTGATGTTGTTGAGAGTGAAATCGAAACCACGAGGGTATTTGATGCACAGCGACTGGATCAAGTGCTTAATAAACTCAAGCGAGAACATCCGGATATGCAGAATGTACTGAATATCCATGTCTCCTTAAACGATACCCGTATTCGTTCCAGTCTGCTCTCCGGTGAAGATGCTGTTGACATAAATCTTGATTCAGCGGATCTTGCACAAATTGAAACAAAAGGCGCGACGATACACGCTATTGAGGGACAAAACGCGACGGCTATTGTTATTAAATACGTTGCCGTTTTGACAGGACCAAAGCCGATTGAGTTGGAGCGGCGCGATTTCGCATACGAACCTATACTCGATAATGGGACGCTACCTTATGAGGTCTGGTTGAGAGCCTTTGGTGAAGATGTCTATGTGCCAGATGATCCAGTGATAACTGAGGTGACGGGGAGACGCTGGCGGATGATGGATCAGGGAAAAGGCGACCTCTATAATTTATGGAAGCAAGGCGGAAGCTTGTGGATCCAGAAAGCATTAACCGGCTACATACAAGTACTTTTCGATGTTCCTTATATCGGGAGGTCAATTCGATATTCATTGCTGATGCATGCGATAATGATTGTGATTGTTGGGGCGCTCCTCGTAATTCTGATTGATTTGACAACGAATCATCTAATCATGAAGCCTTTAGAACGGATGACTCGTATTATACAGAGTGCTGAAAGTGGAAATCTATCACTCGATCAAACGTATTCCTCGGATGAACTCGGTAGAGCCACGCATAACCTCGCAAGGATGCTGTGGCAACTACGGGACTCACATTCAAAACGGATTGATGCGTTAGGGCAATTCGCTGCCGGTGTGGCACATGAAATCCGGAACCCACTTAATTCAATCGGGATGACTGCTCAGCACTTGAAGTCTGTCTTCTCACAACGAAAAGTGAGTCAAGACGATATCGAGGAGGCAAAAGAACTATTAGAGATCGTTGACAAAAAAATAGTAGAGCTGAAGCAGATTTCTGAGCAGTTCCTCACTTTAAATCGACCCAGAAGATTGAATGTAGAACCCGTGAACCTCAACATTCTTGTGGATCAAGTTTTATCGGAATTCGCGCTTCTTGCCGAGGAAGCCAAAGTTCAAGTCATCAAAAATTATGATGAAAACCTACCGGATGTCCCGCTGGATGCTGCCTTAATGCGACAGACGCTCTTCAACTTCGTGCAAAACAGTATTCAAGCAATGCCGAAAGGCGGTAGCATCTATATTACAACTCTTGTGGAGCAGGTAGATCAGAACACGAAAGATGTGGTAATTGAAATCAGAGATACCGGCATAGGCATTCCAGAAGAAATTCAGGAACAAATTTACGATGCATATTTTACAACCAAAGACGCCACCGGCGGTATCGGACTCGGTCTTGCCGTTTCGCACCAAATTATTACCGCTCATAAAGGCAAAATTGAAGTCCGAAGTAAAATGGGAATGGGAACCTCTTTTAAAATCAACCTCCCACTGAATGAGGATAAACTGCCATAAATTTCCGGTTTAAATGAGGAGAATCAAAACGATGGCATCAATACTGATTGTAGACGACGACCAAGCACAACTGACCATCTTACAGCGTATTTTGAAACGAGAAGGATATACTGTTGAAACCGTTGGAGATAGCAAAGCCGCGCTTGAGAATTTAAAGGCACAGATGTTTGACCTTGTTATTAGTGATATGTGGATGTCCTCCCGATTTGAGGGGAGAGATTTACTGCGGGAAATAAAGCGGACCGATCCAGACCTACCGGTGCTTATCATGACAGCGTTTGCTGAGCTAAATGATGCTGTTAATCTTGTCGCACACGAAGGTGCTTTCTATTATCTTGAGAAGCCAATCCAAATCGAAGTCCTGAAACGGGAAGTGAAACACGCACTACAGACTCGCGGCGCGCTCCGAAGCATCGAAGAAGAAAGCGAGGACTCAACACCAGAGATCCAGGTTGATGAAATCATCGGGGACAGTGAGAAAATGCAGGATCTTTTCAAAAACATGGCTCGGATTTTGCATCGTAGTGTCACACAAGTTCTCATCACCGGTGAAACGGGCTCTGGAAAAAGCCTCATTGCGCGGGCACTCCACAAACACGGATCCCGAAAAGACAATCCGTTCATCTCGATCAACTGTGGCGCGATTCCTGAGACGCTCATTGAGAGTGAATTGTTTGGACATGAAAAGGGAGCATTCACAGACGCATCACACCAAAAGAAAGGACTTTTTGAGGTCGCAAACGAAGGGATCCTTTTTCTTGATGAAATCGGGGATCTCCCGGTCCAAACACAGAGTAAACTACTGCATGTCCTTGAGGAACGTGAGATACGACGAATCGGGGGGACTCAGAACATCAAAGTAGATGTCTGTGTGATTGCGGCAACGAATAAAAATCTCGTCCAAGCTGTTCGAGATAGCGCGTTTCGCGAAGATCTCTACTTTCGTCTGAACGTTATCCCGCTCCACGTGCCACCACTTCGAGAACACCCAGAGGACATTCCGTTGCTCGTGAATTTTCTCATCCAGAAGTTCAGTAGCGAATATGCGGAGGCTCTCCCCAAACAGGTTACACCACAGGCAATGTCCCTGCTCAGGCGGTATCACTGGCCCGGTAACATCCGGCAATTAGAGAATTACCTCCGCCGTATTTTTGTGCTCTCAGAAAATGAGGTGATTGATAAAGATGAATTGCCGCCAGAGATTTTAGACACGTCGCTTCCAGCCACCGACGTTGAATTTGATATTCCTGAGGAAGGGGTTTCACTTGACGAAATTATTAAGGAATACGTGTGCAATGCGCTAACAAAAAGCAGTGGGAACCAGATTCAAGCGGCGAAATTGTTGGGGATTTCGCGACGTAAACTCCAGCACCGGATGCAGAAATACGGTTTTCAAAGCCAAGATTTTAAAGCAGATCTTTAAAAAGCTAATATCTCGGCATTTGTGTATCTATTTCCCGTGCCCACCGATCGATACCGCCGATTAAACTCTTCACCGATTTGAAGCCGAGTTGTTGCAAAAGGAACGCCGCGTCAAGACTCCGCATGCCCCAGTGACAATAAACCACAACCTCAACCCCTGGGGTAATTTCGTTACAACGCCTTGGTAGTTCGCCGAAGGGAATCCACATCGCACCTTCAAGGTGAACCATCTGATATTCCCAGTCTTCTCGAACATCCAACAAAACGAAGGGAGTGCCTCTGTTCATCATATCCTTAAGCTGATTCGGTGCAATAGCGTACGCGTCCGTCTCTAACGGAAGAATCGCCTCTGCAACGCTCGGCGCAACCTTCGGTAATTGCCGGTCTCGCAAATTTCCGATATATCGTCGCCAGATCATTTTTAATGCTTTTTGGAGATGATTGAACATTTCTTAATTCTCTTCAAAGGTTAGGAAAATCTATGTACTAAAAAACAGCTTAGCCATTCAGGAAAACAGTGATCCAAGGATGGTTTCTATAGGAATAGGACTTACACAGTTGATCCGTTTTTGTGAAGTCTTTGGTTCGTAGTAGCGCAATGGCGCAAGTCGCGTGTGGACTTGCGGGACAATGCGCATTCTTGGGAAATATCCTGTCAATTTTGGCATGAAAACTAATTTTGCGTAAGTCCTGAGGAAGAAACTACAGCCGTCCGTGGTTAGAAAGTTACTGTAACCCCCAATGTAGGAACAATCGGAAAGAGGGGCTCTTCTTCAATCGCACATCCGATAACAGCATCTGTATCCTCATCACGAAGTTGACTAAAAGCATACTGGTCCAGATTGGCATGGTTATACAAGTTCAATATTTGGAAATACCAAGACAACTCCCACCGTCGATACGGGCTCCGCTTTGTAATACGAAAATCGAGGCTGTGGTAGGCAGGCATCCGCGCTGAGTGTACATCACCAAACTGCCGATCACAGACAATACTCTCATCAGGTAACCTAACTTCCCTGTGAATTAAAGGGGTTCTCGGTTCACCGGTATGGAAACGCCAACTCAGGTAGAGATACCACGTCGGAGCGAACTGATAACTACTGCTAATAGCAAAAGAGTGTCGCCGATCGTGTTGACGGAAGCGTTCTCTTCCATTTGCGATCTCTTCTGCGATTCCAAAGGCATAGCCGAGTGTCCACGTCAAACGATTTGATACCACATGGGTCATGAATACATCAACACCTCTGGCGTCTCCAGACTCAGGCGAGTTAAAAACCTGATTCTGCCTTCCAAACTCACGCAGTCGTCCGACGAGATTATCAAAGGTATTGTAATAGCCCTCAACACGTACCAAGAAACTGTCGATAGGCGTATACTCGACCCCGAGGATGTAATGCACAGCCTGCTCCGCACGTCCGACCGTTTCAACGCCATCTTCGACCGGGATTCCCATCAAGTGAACGGGTTGATGATAAATACCCCAAGCCCCGCGCAAGACGAGACCCTTCGTTGGTTTCACGGCAAGTGCGACTCGCGGACCGACTTCATACCGCTGAATACCCTCTTCGCGATAATGCTGGTAGAGGTAATGTCCCCCGACATTGAGCGCAAGTTTGGAATGGAGTTGCCACTCATCTTGGAGAAATAGATTGAATTCACTCCCCTTATCGTCAATATCCGCGAGAATCGGCTTGTAGATGTTTATACCCGCCTGCCGTTCCTGAACATCATATTGATACTGTGCAGTCAACCAACGCCACGTAGCACCACTGCGGAGGGTGTGTTTGTCAAAAAGAGTTGCTGTAAATTCTGCCTTCGTACCGAAGAACCCAAAATTGCGATTATCGACATCTGCTTTCCCTGTCGTTCTATCCTGACTGGATGTGCCAGCGAAAATAAAGAGGTCTGTCCAATGTGAATCCCCAAAAATATGTCGCCACTTCGCCCAAGTTGTCGAATTGTCGTATCGAGAATCTAAGTTATTGTCTACATCGTCTACACGAATCCGGTTCGTATCCCAACCATATAAACCATTTAGGGTGACTGTATCTGTCGGTGTAACTTGATAGGTTAATTTGCTATAAATGTCGGCGTATTGCGGTTTATAGTTCTCATCGATAGCCATGAGCATGAGGATCAGATCGATATATCCACGACGGGCTGACAGGAGCCAACTCCCTTTTTTTGAGAGAGGTCCTTCGAGTGTAGCAGTTGCGTTAATTAAGTCTACACCAAAATTAGCGGAGAATTTTTCAGCGTTTGGTGTCCTCGTCGTGATGTCAAAGACACCGGACATCTTTTCTCCATATTCCGCAGGAAATCCACCTATCAGCAAATTGGTGTTCTGAATGAGACCTAAACCTATCAGTGAGACTGCGCCACCGAAGTCTTGGAGATGATATGGATTATAGAGTTCCATGCCATCTAATCTAACTGAAATATCGTCTTTCTCACCACCCCGTACACTGAAGCGCGTGCTATAATCACTCGAAGCCACACCCGGGAAAATATGACCCGCCCGCATGACATCGTTGTCAATTAATGGAAAACGTTCAATCTCCTGTTTAGATAGGGAGATTCTCGCCGACGCGCCATCGTAAATCGTAAAACGACCGGGTGTTACAACAATTTTCTCTAATTGCACAGGCGCGGCACCCTCTTCCGCTAAAACCGTAAATTGACCCATTACCCCAAAAAACAGAGCGTAAACAGCCAAATACACTGTTATGAGTTGTCGGTTATCGGTTACCGGCTGTCGGTCACAAGAGGGTTTTGCTAAACGAAAACCTCTTAACTGAAAACCGACAACTGAAAGGTTTTTTCGCAAGAAAAAACCGAACCGAGAACCACTAAGACTGAACATTGAGTCGCACCTCAGCGTCTTAAGTCTACCGGCTCTAATGTATCAATTATAGCATACCCTGCCAGTTGCAGTCAATTGAGAATCAGAGACAATAAGGACTCGTAGATTCAAACAATTATCGCTTGCATCTCTGCGAGAATTCGTATAGACTAAACACATATAAACCTGAAGGGAAAACGAACGATGCACGAAACACCTCTTAAAATGGACATTCAGCGCGGATTCAGTAACTTCACGGACGGACAACTCGCGAAGAACGCGATGCAACTCCTGAAAGTGTTAGGTTATGAAAGTCAACGCACGCTCAGTCGTCCCGATAATACCGTCAAGGCATTCCTCGAAGACTTTGACACTCACAGACGGATGAACCGAGAGAACACACTGCTCCATGAATGGCAGACCGTAGACTTCCTCTTCCAACTCACGGCTGATGAAATCAGACAGCATACACAAGAAACCATAATCTTCCATGAAAACCGAGGTGTTGATGAGACCATCTATTATTCCTATCTCTTTCTCGCCATCAAACTCAAGGCGGATACCTATTCCCGCACGGCACTCGCCACTATCACGCGAGAGATTAACAAACTCTATACAATGCCCGCACTGCTGATTTTCCAGCATGGACGCACGCTCACCTTCGCGATTATCAACCGTAGACCGAGTCAGCGTGATAGCGATCGTGATGTCTTGGAGAAAGTAACGCTCATCAAGGATATTGATGTTGTGAATCCGCATCGGGCACACCTTGACATCTTGGCGGAGTTGTCGCTGGATGGACTCTATCAGCGGCACGGGTTTACGAATTTTCTTGAGCTGCATCAGGCGTGGCAGAAAACGTTGGATACCTCCGAACTCAACAGACGCTTCTTCAAAGAGATTGCGGATTGGTATTTCTGGGCAGTTGGAAAAGTGACGTTTCCACCCGATGCCGGTGAATCGGTGGGAGCGGTTTCTAACCGCGATGTCCACAACGCCACCTGCATCATCCGCCTGATAACACGGCTCATCTTCGTCTGGTTTCTCAAGGAGAAAAACCTCGTGCCGAACGTTCTGTTTGACGAAGACGACATTGCAGAGCTACTCACGAGTGTTGATGCCCAGGAAAGCACCTATTACAAGGCGATCCTCCAGAACCTGTTCTTCGCAACATTGAATCAAGAGATGAACACGCCTGAAAAACCGAATACCCGCAAGTTCCGCGGCGAGGGGCGACAGCACTATAATATCACATCGCTCTATCGCTACAAACGTTATTTCACTGATCCAGATGTAGCACTTCGCTTGTTTGAGACGATTCCGTTCCTCAACGGAGGCTTGTTTGAATGTCTCGACAAACCTGCACCAGACGATGCTAAGATGATCTTGCGTGTAGATGGTTTCTCTGACAGGGAGGATAACCCGCTCCATGTCCCAAACGAGCTCTTCTTCTCAGAACCGCAAGCCGTAAATCTCAACGCCGTCTACGACACAAAAAACAGCCGGTATACCGTTCGGGGTTTAATCCACATCCTCAATCGCTACAAGTTCACGATTGCTGAGAACACGCCGATAGAAGAAGAGGTCGCCCTGGATCCAGAACTACTCGGTCAGGTATTTGAGAATCTACTCGCCGCGTATAACCCTGAAACCGGCACGACTGCGCGTAAACAGACGGGGTCGTTCTACACACCCCGTGAGATTGTCAACTACATGGTAGACGAATCCCTCATCGCCCATCTCAAAAACGCGGTTTGTAGTAGGGAAACCATTCATTGCCCGTCAGAGATCAAACTCCGTCACCTCCTCGCCTACAACGACGAACCCCATCAATTCACCGATGCCGAAGTGGAACATCTCATTAACGCCATAGACACACTGAAGATCCTCGATCCCGCGTGCGGTTCCGGTGCCTTCCCGATGGGGATCCTCCACAAACTCGTCTTTTTGCTCGGTAAACTCGATCCCCGCAACGCCCAGTGGCGGCAACGCCAGATTGACAGAGTCGAAAAGACCATAGCGACAGCACAGCAAATCGACGACAGCGTCATCCGCGAAAGCACGATTGACGAATTAGAGGGCGAAATTGAGAGCATCAACGAGGCGTTTGAACGCAACGCACTCGACTACGGCAGAAAACTTTACCTGATAGAGAACTGCATCTACGGGGTAGACATCCAACCGATTGCGACCCAGATCGCTAAACTCCGATTCTTCATTTCCCTGATTGTAGAGCAGGAGGTTGATAACACACGCGAAAACCGAGGCGTGCGTCCGTTGCCGAATCTGGAGACAAAGTTCGTCGCGGCGAATACGCTGCTGGATGTGGAGAAACCCACCCAACTTCTCCTCCGCAATCCAGAGATAGACACCAAAGAGAAGGCATTGGAGGAGGTGCGCCGTAGACACTTCACTGCACGAACACCCCGTACCAAAGACCGGTATCGCAACCGCGACACGGAACTTCGCGCCGAGATCAGCGCGTTGCTGCAGTCGGACGGGTTCCCGAGTGAGACGACCGAGAAGATCGCCAATTGGGATCCATACAACCAAAACGCCACCGCAGACTTCTTTGACCCCGAGTGGATGTTCGGTATCACAGACGGGTTCGATGTCGTGATTGGCAATCCGCCCTACGTCCGCCAAGAGAAAATCAAGGATCTCAAACCCATATTGAAAAAACGATACACCTGTTACACGGGGGCTGCAGACCTCTACGTCTACTTTTATGAACGCGGGCTTCAACTGCTCAACGCAAACGGCACACATACCTTTATCTGTTCCAACAGTTGGCTGGATGTGAACTACGGTGCGCCGTTACAGAAGTATCTATTGGACAACACCGCGGGTGCCGTTATCTGCCACAGCGAGGCGGAACGAGAGTTTGAGAGTGCAGACATCAACACCATTGTCAGTATTCTCCACAACGGGACTCCTGATGCGGATTCCCACATCCGTTTTCTTACCTTCAAGACATTCATAGGCGACCCAAACGTAGAAAACCGTCGCGAGCGAATGCGTACCTATCCTGAGTTAGCACAAGCAGGCATGCGCGACAACAGATACACCGGTGACAAGTGGGGTGGGAAATATCTACGCGCCCCTGACATTTATTGGACAATTCTGGAGAAAGGGAAAGATAAACTGGTCCGCCTCGGTGACGTTGCGGAGGTACGGCGTGGTTTCACAACAGGCGCCAATGAGTTCTTCTATCTTGATGCGGAAGGGGTTCAGGCATGGGGCATTGAGGATGAATTTCTGAAGCCTGTCATCAAGAGTCCACGGGAATGCAAAAGCATCCGTGTGGATCCCAGTCAGTTGCAGTTCAAGTTGTTTATGTGCCATGCAGATAAAGCCGCGTTATCCGGTACTGCGGCGTTGGCGTATATTGAATGGGGCGAGTCACAAGGGTATCATCAGAGACCAAGTTGCAGAGGCCGGGCGCGCTGGTGGGATTTGGGGCAGCGCGAGATGCCATCGCTTTCTTTCAACTATCTGATTTCTTCAACAGCGAGAACGCTATACGCGCTGAACGGTTGCTATACAAGCGACAATTTTCAGGAAGTCCACGCGGATTCCGGCTTGATATTGCCTTTGTGTGCTTCTCTGAATTCTTCACTGTTTCAACTGATGGTAAATATAGCGGGACGTTCTAATTTCGGTGGCGGTCTGTTGAAAATCCAGACCTACGAAGTGTCGGAGTTGCTTTGTTTAGACCCAAAAACCTTTGTATTTGAGGATGCAGCGATTTTCACCTCATCTTCATGGGAGATACTTGAACCCTCAGATGACCGTCGCTCCCTTGACGCGATTATCTTCGATGCCCTCAATCTCACGCAAGGCGAACAGGACGGTGTGTATGAAGCGGTTGTGAATCTGGTAGAATCTCGTCTGCGGAAAGCGGGAAGTTTGAAGGGAAAATAGGGCTAATAGGTAAATGCGTCACATCCTCGTTCCAGCAGAGCGATATGTGACACTTGAAATTAAGTGGGTATCATATCCCCAAATTCGGTTGACATCCATTCGTCTGGCATGTTATTATTACCTCAAGAAATTCGTATTGTGGAGGGGAGGAAGCTGTGAGCCAACAGTTAAAAGTTTTTATTACCTACTCACATAAAAATACGGCAGAAAAGGACAAATTGATAACAGGTCTTGCCTTGCTGAAACGTGAAGGCATAATAAGCATCTGGCATGACAATGAAATTCTGCCAGGGGACAAATGGCGTGACGCTATTTTCAATAACCTTGCTGACTCTGACCTTCTCCTCTATCTCACTTCCACTTATAGTCTTGAATCTGAAAACTGTAATAAGGAATTAGCAGCGGCACTGAATGCAGAGATAAGGGTGATTCCAATTATCCTTGAGAACTGCGATTGGCTAAATCATCAACTGAGTGATTTCCAAGCTCTTCCTGATAAAGGAAATCCGATTAACAAATGGCAACCTGAAAGTGATGGTTGGCAAAATGTAGTAGATGGTATTCGAAGAGTCCTTAAAAAGATTCAGATTCAAGCAGCTTCCTCATCCAAAATTTCTGAAAAGGAACTACATTCAGAATTGGCGTTTCAACACGGAAACATCCTGATGATGCTCGGGCAACTGGATATGGCAATAGAAGCCTACTCACAGTCTATTGATCTTATGTCCGATGTTGATAGTTCCTATAACAATCGGGGCACCGCTTACCTTGCCAAAGGCGAATCTGAAAACGCCATAAATGACTATAACATCGCGATAAAACTCAACCCACACGCTGCTGATACCTATAGCAATCGCGGTATTGCTTATGCTAATAAAGACGAACTTGATAACGCCATACAAGACTTCAACACCGCCATAAAACTCAATCCACGCGATGCTCTAGCTTATAACAATCGTGGCAATGCTTACAAGGAAAAAGGCGAACTTGATAACGCCATCAAGGATTATACCAGGGGACTACAACTACAACCTGATTATGCCTTAGCCTATAGCAATCGCGGTATTGCTTATGCTAATAAAGACGAACTTGATAACGCTATACAAGACTTCAACACCGCCATAAAACTACAACCTGATTTAGTCGCTGCTTATAACAACCGCGCTTTTGCCCACAGTAAACAAGGCGATTATGGACGAGCCGTTGGGGATTATACCAAAGCGATTGAACTCAAACCCTATGATGCCTTAGCCTATAACAATCGTGGCAATGCTTACGCTGACAAAGGCGAACTTGACAACGCTATACAGGACTTCAACACTGCTATAAAACTACAACCCAATTATGCTCCAACCTATACCAATCGCGGTATTGCTTACGGCAAGCAAAGCAGGTTTGAAGAGGCTATACAAGACTTCAATATTGCTATACAATTACAACCCGATTATGCTATAGCGTATACTAATCGCGGCAAAGCTTATATTGGCAAAGGTGAACTTGACAACGCAATAAACGATTATACCAGGGGACTACAATTCAACCCACGCGATGTCTTAGCCTATTTTGGTCGTGGTAATGCTTACGCTGACAAAGGCGAACTTGATAACGCCATACAAGACTTCAACACTGCTGTAAAACTACAACCCGATTATGCGGATGCTTATAACAATCGCGGCAATGCTTATGGGAGAAAAGGCGATTTTGACAACGCCATGCAAGACTTTAACACTGCTATAAAAATACAACACGATTTAGTTGTTGTTTATAACAACCGCGCTTTTCTCCACAGTAAACAAGGCGATTATGCACGAGCCATTGGCGATTATACCAAAGCGATCGAACTCAAACCCCATGATGCCTCAGCCTATAACAATCGTGGCAATGCTTACTACCAAAAAAGCGAACTTGACAACGCCATCACTGATTATAACAAAGCTATAGACCTCAACCCTGAGCATGCCGAGGCCTATTACAATCGAGGCACCTCCTACTCCAAGAAAGGCGATTTTGATAACGCCATCACTGATTATAACAAAGCTATAGACCTCAACCCTGAGCATGCCGAGGCCTATTACAATCGAGGCCTAACTTACTTCCGCAAAGGTGAGGTTGACAACGCCATCACTGATTATAACAAAGCTATAGACCTCAACCCTGAGCATGCCAAAGTCTATAATAATCGAGGCACTGCTTACTACCAAAAAAGTGATTTTGACAACGCTGTCGCTGATTATACCAGAGCGATACAACTCAACCCTAACTATCTTGATACCTATAACAATCGTGGTCTTGCTTACGCCAAAGAAGGCGATTTTGATAACGCTATCGCTGATTATACCAGAGCGATACAACTCAACCCTGACTATCCTGATGCCTATAACAATCGTGGTCTTGCTTACTCCGAAAATGGCGATTTTGATAACGCTATCGCTGATTATACCAGAGCGATACAACTCAACCCTGACTATCCTGATGCCTATAACAATCGTGGTCTTGCTTACTCCGAAAATGGCGATTTTGACAATGCCATCAAGAACTATACCAAAGCTATAGACCTCAATTCAGATTATGCCAATGCCTATTACAATCGGGGTATTGTTTACATGACAAATGGTGATTTTGACAATGCTATCGCTGACTATACCAGAGCGATACAAATCAACCCTGAGCATGCCGATGCCTGGAACATTCGAGGCGTTGCCTACGCTGCCAAAGGCGATTTTGACAACGCTATCACTGACTATACCAAGGCGATAGACCTCAACCCTGATTATGTCAATGCCTATTATAATCGCGCCGGAATATGGTTGCTCCTACAAGAATGGGACAAAGCCAGATTAGACCTCACGACTGCGAAAGATAAAGGTCTGGATATCATTGCTGCATTCCGTAATAGTTACGTAAGTGCTGCAAACTTTGTACAGGAAACCGGTATTCAGTTACCGCTAGACATTGCCACACTGTTGACACAGCAGTAGGAACAACGCCTAATCCATCGTTCAAAACCGCTGCCAGCTTCAAATAGGAGAGCGTTCTGTTCGCCCTATCTATCTTGGCAATCCTTTAATCTTGTAAATCATAAGGTAGTCGTAGAGGGTCGCCCCTCTACAACCCCTTCCAAACCATGCGTGCGACTTTCACCACACATGGAGACCTTCCAGTCGAGTGTGGCGGTAAACGCTTTAGGTGATGATAACCACTTTTACTTTATTTCTTGTCCATAAGTCTAAGACTTCTATAGACACATGCTTTCGCAAGATTTCACGTCTATAGATAAAATGTTTTTAGAAATGTTTCAAAGCACTCAACCTGATTATGCTTCTCTCTTACGAGAGTTCCTAATCTCTTCAACCTTATAGACTCTATGAGTCTACTTAGGTTCTCTTTGACTTCCCAATAATAGACTTCGTTGACGGATTTAGGAGTGTTCTGTACCCCGATTCATTGAGCATCTCAACGCTGTATTCATATCATACGCAATAGATTGCCAAATCAGAGGACAACCTTATGAATACCATAGTTTTTCAAGGCGTTTCTATGTCTTGTCTAACGAGGCTTGCAAGCATTCAACTTTCGCTTCTCCGTGTCCGTCATTTATCGGACGTGCCAGTTTTGGCGCTCTTGTGAGGTCGCCTTTGCCTCAGGCATTCGCCATTTCCCCTTGCTTTCCACACGGCTGTTTCCAGCAGTGCGGTTAGGGTAAGATATGCGGAGTGCGTCCTCCGAGTCGGAATCTAACCGACATTCTATTATTATTTGTCAAAGCGCACCTGATTCAGACAATGAATAACGGACGCGCCTCGGATAACTTCTTAATCTTCATGATACATACCGCCCCACTGAAGCGGGAGGCTCCAAAATCCCCGTGTGCTATAGACATATCGCTCCACTGGAGCGGAAAAATGAAAAGCCAACAATGATGTGGTGAAGGGCATCCAACCCGCGTCATCCGCGTCATCCGCTACAATCCGAGATTCAGACAATTCGGTTGACTTATGTTAACCTTGTATGTTATCATTACCGTCAAGCAATCTACATTGTGGAGACGAAAAATGAGCGTGGAAAAAACCGAACTAAACAGGATCTTAGAGATAATCTACAAGATAGCGAAAATATCTGCTGAGGGTGATTACATTTACCGAGGTGAACCGGAATGCTATGAGAGAGTATCCTCGAATCTCTGGCGCGAACTTGAGGAGGCTCAGGCTTTACACCTTGACATAGAATCTGTCCAAAAAGCAGAATTGGATAGGGCAAAAAGGCACACCGAGAAAACAGACGAATTTGAAATCCTAACCGAAATTCAACACTTTGGTGGTAAAACCAATCTGATAGATTTTACCACCGATTACTATACCGCCCTTTTCTTCGCTTGCAATGGCTCCCCTTCTAAACATGGTAGGATTATTTTACAAAGGAAAAGTGAAATAATAAAAGATTGGATTAGAGAGCCTCGGAATACAGAGCCAGAAAGTCGTATCGAAATACAGAAAAGCGTATTCGTTAGACCGCCCAATGGTTTTGTTGAACCGGACATCGTAATTGTTATCCCTAAAGACCTCAAGCGTCCTTTGCTAAACTACATTGAAAAGGAATTTGGCATCTCTACTGAAAAGATTTACAGGGACCTCCATGGTTTTATTGGAAGTCAGGCCAGCCGTTTGGATACCTACAAAGAGGTTCGCAAAGGGATTACCGCTCAGCAGGATGGAGACGAAGCAGATAACCTTAAAGAAAAAAACAAAAATTATCAAGGGTCCGTTAAACATTTTACGAAAGCGATACAGCAGAATCCTGAAGCTGCCGAGGCATATAGTGGGCGAGGCCTGGCTTATCTATCCATAAGAGCACTTGATAAAGCCCTCGCTGACTTTAGCAGGGCGATAGAACTGAATCAAAGATCTGCCGAGGCATATAACGGTCGTAGTGCCGTTTACCGCGCTAAAGATGATTTTGACAACGCTATTGTTGACGCTAACAAGGCAATTCGACTGGAGCCAAATGATCCCCAAGCCTATCACGGCCGTGGACTCGCTCACCTCTACAAAAGTGATTTTGACAATGCCATTGCTGACTTTAGGCAAGCGATAGCATTGGGACTAAAGGCACCCGAACTTTACAATGTTCTCGGTTCTGCTTACTTCTCTAAAGGTGATTTCGACAACGTTATTGCTACCTTGGATGAAGGAATTCGACTGGATCCAAATCGCGCTCTA
Source organism: Candidatus Poribacteria bacterium (assembly GCA_965232545.1). Taxonomy (GTDB): domain Bacteria; phylum Poribacteria; class WGA-4E; order WGA-4E; family WGA-3G; genus WGA-3G. The sequence goes on along the minus strand of OZ246979.1, from coordinate 1,354,083 downwards.
TCGTATAACGCTCGTGGAGCCGCCTATTGTTTTAAAGGCGATTTTGAAAGTGCTATCGTTAATTTGAATCAAGCGATCAGGCTGGATCCAAAGTTTGCCGAAGCCTATTACACTCGCGGAGAAGTGTGGTTGCACCTACAGGAATGGGAGAAAGCTAAAGCAGACCTCATCACTGCCAAAGAGATGGGATTGGATATCGTCGCGGCATTTCGGAATGATTATAGAAATACTGCCGCCTTTGAGCAGAAACATCAGGTTAAATTGCCGAAAGACATCGTTGCACTCGTCCGGGAAGGTTTCAGGCACCGCTACCCTATAGTGGAGAAAACCTTAACTCCCGATGGAAAGCCCCTTGAGTCGCCGGAGGTTTTGGATCTGCTGCAGCGGTTCCGAGACGCTGGCCCACCCTTGGGTGAGTATCTCAAGGTGCCCCCCTCTTTCGGTATTGAAACAGTACTCACTGAAGTGTTTGTGGTAGATAGATTAACGCGGGATCGACTCATTAGAGAACACCCTTCATCTGCTGATATTTTAAAGCCGTTTTTGCAGGGGTCGGATATCAGACGTTGGCAGGTAGAGTCCCAGGATCAGTGGTTAATCTTTACCCACCGCGGTATAGAGATTAAGGATTATCCCGCAATCCTGAAATACTTGGGAAAATACAAAGAACTTCTGAGCAAAAGAGGAAACGAACAGGAATGGTATGAACTCCAAGCATCTCTTGACGAGGTAGAACGTTTCGCTCAACCGAAACTGGTTTGTCCAAACCTCTATAATTCGCAAACTTTTGCTGTCGAGACTGGAAGTTTGTATTGTGGGTACACCTGCTACGTTATTCCGACCGACGAGAAGTGGTTATGCGGTTTACTGAATACACTCCCTGTGGAGTGGTTCTATTCGCAGGTGTCTAAACAGTTAGATGGCGGTAAACTTGAGGCACGCAGTGAGTATATCAAGCAGATTCCTGTTCCCGATATCAATGCAACGCAAAAGGACCTTGTTCGCAAACTCGTGGATTACCTTATATGTCTCCAGAAACAACCGACTGTAAATAGCAAGGACTTGGCACACGCCCGAGATTCCGTAATGTTCGGATATTTTGAATGGATTCTCAAAGGGCTGATTTACGAGTTTTATATGCCAGATCTGCTCCAGAGTGCCAACAGAGACATCTTCAAACATCTAATGGCAGAGGAGTTGCTCGAAATGGATGAGATTCAAGAGGATAAAATGATCTTCTTCCGTTCTCTCTATGAACACTTACATCACAGAGAACACCCAGTGCGCGTAAACACGTTTTTTCAGGACGGTTTAAGACCCATCCGTATCATTGAGGACAAGTGGTGAGAATTACCAAAATTGAGATTAAAAACTTCAAAGCTTTCCGAGGACCAGACGTAATTGACCTCGGCAAGAAGGGGCAGAACCTTTTACTTTATGGTGAAAATGGAAGTGGCAAAACGTCACTCTATAAAGCACTGGAATTGTTCCTTGACTCCAGTGAGCCTGATTCTATAGAATTTATAGATCATAAAAACATTTCCGCTACAGATAATGGTTACGTTAGACTTCACTTCACACCGAATCCAGATCTACAAAAGGAAACCTATGAATGGTCGGAGATGGAAGATGCTCCAAATGATACAAAAGTTCAACCTATTATTGAGGCATCAAAGGCGAAAGGATTTCTTGACTATAAAGCACTTCTGCACACGCATTATCTCCATTACGCAAGCAATACTGTGAATGTGTTTGATTTGCTTATTGAGAATCTGTTGGCGAATGTGATAAACGATAGAACAGGTCAGAGTATCTCTGAAGAATGGCAGAACATTTCAGAACAGATCCCTTTAGCCCCTACACACGACGTTGAAACCTTTGAAGCACAAATAGACACTTTCAACATAGGGCTTTCTAATCAATTGGAGTCACTACAAACGAAGGCATCTGAGATTCTCCAGAAATTTGGGGGCGAGAGTGCCTTCGTTCAGCTTGACTTCGGTTTTCAAGGGCTTGAGTACGACCAAGAAAACGGGACGCTTAATTACCAAGAGATTCCCTTGAGAGTTAAATTCTTTGACGAAGACATCCGCGTGCATCACCAATTTTTGAACGAGGCAAAACTATCAGCGATTGCCCTTGCGATCTATTTCGCAGGGTTCCTTCTACTTCAACCCAAAACCAATCTAAAGATTCTCGCGCTTGATGACATGCTTATCGGCTTGGACATGTCAAATCGGCTCCCAGTCCTTGATATCCTTGACGAGTATTTCTCAGACTACCAAATCTTTTTGACGACTTACGATAAGGCGTGGTATGAAATTGTGAAACAACGCACATCCCGTAGCGGAAAGTGGAAAGCCGTTGAATTCTATTTCTCCCAAACCGATGAGTATGAAGTGCCGATATACGTGGAAAATAAGGCATATCTTGAAAAAGCAAGGGAATATCTTGATACCAATGACTACAAAGCCTGTGCCATTTACGTTCGCACGGCTTTTGAAGCAACAATCAAGCAATATTGTGAGAATAAGGATCTTGCTATCAAGTACCGCGAAAATCCGAGGGACTTGAGAAGTGAAGACTTCTGGGCACCGATAAAAATGGAAGAGGACGAAGCTGGGCACCTCCATTTGGATTTAAGGGTTGTTGACGAGGTTGAACGTGCTCGAAAATTTATCCTAAACGAACTGAGTCATGCAACCTTTGCGAACATCTACAGAAAAGAAATTGAGGATGCCATTGACGCTGTGGAACAGTTGGAAAATGCATTAGCATAGGTCTGAGCCGCAATGATGAAACTACAACCGGATACAGAAAGAACAAAATATGAAAGAGGAAGTTAAATCCGCATTAACACGCGGCACTGCTTTTTTACTCACACAACAGTGTAAAGATGGAAACTTTGAGGGGCAACTCTCCTCGAGTACGTTCCCTACCTGCGCGTACGCGTGGATTGAACTCGTCCGAGGTGAGACCCCAGATCCGTCTCTGATTGAATGGTTTATCGCGAATCAGAAGGAAGATGGCGGATGGGGATTAGATACCGCAAATATCTCAAATACAGAAGCGACCCGATTTGTCCACTTAATACTGGAGCAGATCCATCAACGTTCGCCCGAACCTTCCCTCCAAAAATCGCTATCATCCATTCCGAAATCCGAGCCATATCTTGCCTTAGTCAAATTGGCGTATGCCGCTTTTAATCAATTCGATTGGAACGAACTGACGCTGTCAGAAAATGCTCTCCCTCTCATGAGACTCGCAAGACAACTGACGAAAATTCCGTTCCTTGGCAGTCGATTGAAACCACCGAGACATCGCCTACCACCAGTTGCGCTTTCCAACACGCCCATGTTCGATGCCCTCTTCATTGCTGAGCAACATACACTCGTGCCTGTCTTCATCATGATTGAGCTGAATACCGCAAGGCGTCCTGAAATGGTAAACTCCCTCGCGGCATGGTTGAAAACACACGTCCTTAGCGATGGGAGTTGGTTTCGAGTGAACTATATCACAGCCCTCTCTGTTTTGGCACTTATTGAACTCCAGGAAAAATGGGAGGCAGACGAAGATATCCCTACGTTTATCGAACGAGGTATCGCTTGGCTCCGTACAACGCGAAACCGTGATGGAGGGTGCCGAGAGGCATTAAATCTGAATGTATGGGACACAGCGTTGAGCGTTATTGCCCTAACAGACGTGTACGCCGCACACAATGAAGGGAAAAATCGGGAATCGGAGTTCCCTCCTACAGATGAACTTACAGATAAAGTGAGAAGTGCTGCACAGTGGCTCATCAACCATCAAAATGAAGATGGCGGATGGGCGTTTTCGGGATTAGGCGACAGTACGCTTCCAAGCGATGCCGACGATACCGCCCTTGGCACCCTTGCCTTGATCCGCTCACTCCTTGTCGGCTCACCTATCGACCGCGAGGCTTTAGATAACTCAGTTCACCGCGGCATCTCATGGATAAAGACCCAACAGGTACGTGATGGCAGTTGGAGCACATATCAACCCGGTCAAGGAGATGTTGGATGTGTGAGTATCACAGCGCATGCAATTGAAGCACTTTTTGCTTTTGATGAGAGCGATATCCCTGATATACCGTATGTTCGCGAGGCGATGGTTGCTGGAATCTACTGGCTCCGCAAACAGATTAATCGAGATGGCTATTGGCGAGACCTCTGGTTAGCAAAAGATACGTATGGCACCGCCTGTGCTATAGCAGCGATGGTCAAGGTCGGACTCAAAAATGTTCCCGAAGTTCAGCGTGGTGTCGAATGGCTCGAACGCACGCAAAATGCCGATGGTGGATGGGGCGAAGATATGTTTGGGAATCCCACCGAAAGCACAGCTGAACAGACAGCATGGAGCACCTACGCACTCCTGCTTGCGAATCCCGAAAACACTGCCGCTGAACGAGGGATAGCGTTTCTACTTAAACACCAGCGAGAAGACGGTTCATGGCTCGAACAGTGTGTCGGTATCTATTGGGAAATTATCGGTGGTTATGCCGATCCGATTTATGCATCCGTTTTTCCGATACTCGCCCTCAATCAACTATCACAAACAACTTCTTAGGTTCGTGCATGGGAAGGAAATCGGGGTTACAAACCCCTCCCACAATATCGGTTATTATCCCAATTCTGAACGAAGCAAAGATTCTGGACAAAACGCTGTCTCAATTGCAGCCTGAATTGGAACGCCATGAACTTATCATCGTAGACGGTGGAAGCAATGATAACTCTGTCTGTATTGCGGAGAAATACGGAGAGGTGCTCACGTCAGCACGCGGAAGAGCAAAACAGTTAAACGCAGGTGCAGCGGCAGCAACAGGCGATATCCTGATTTTCCTACACGCAGATATCAGGCTTGAACCCGGGGCATTGAAGGCAGTAGCATCAGCACTGTCGTCAGGTTACATCGGTGGTGGATTCCGTCAGAAAATCGATGGCAAAAGTATTCTCTATCGTGTGATTGAAATAGCAGGAAACGTCCGAGGTAAATACCTAAAAGTGTTTTATGGGGATAGCGGTATTTTTGTAGCACGCCCCGACTTCGAGAAGATCGGTGGTTTTCCGGATATTCCGATTCTGGAAGAAATGGAATTTTCAAAAGAGTTGCGGAAACTCGGCAAAACAACCCTTGTTGCCCCATGTATCCATATCTCCGCGCGACGCTGGGAAACAAGAGGTATCGTTCGAACGACATTAAACAACTATCTGATAACGCTCCTATATTTCCTGAAAATCTCACCAGAGAGGCTTGCCGAACTCTATCGTCATATCCGGTAGCAGCATCCATAGCAAGACAGGCAATAGTTTGGAGCCGATTCAAGCAATCGGCACACGTGATTAAGCAATAGGGACTTTGGCAATTAGATTCTGGTTTGAACCCTGGAGGAATTGACTATGAAACGCACACACATTCTTTGTATTCTCTGTCTGATACTGTTCTGCACGAGCGTTTATCCGATTTTGGCACAAGCACCTACAACTCCTAAAATAGCGTTCATGACAGCACGCAATAAGAATAGGGATATCTATCTGATAAACCTCGATGGTAGTGGAATGGAGAGAATCACTCATCACCCCGCAATGGATGCCGGTCCCAGATGGTCGCCGACGGGTGAGCAGATTCTTTTTAAATCCGATCGCGATCGGTCTCGATTGAGTTGGGATTTGTATCTAATGGATGCTGACGGCTCTAATGTGCGACGAATTTTTGCCAAATCGAGGGATAGGAGATCCGCAGAATGGTCCCCTGATGGAAAACAGATTGCTTACACGCGCTGGGAGCAAGGGATAAGTTATATCTATATTGCTCCAATAAATGGGAAAAAAGAGGAACGCGTGGTGATTGGGAGTCAACCGTCGTGGTCACCGGATGGGACAGAGATAGCCTTTATTGAGGGTGCCCCGCGAGATCCAAAGCGTATTAGTATCCTCAATGTGAAAACGGGGAAACATAAATTCTTCTTTCCACCCAAGGCACCTGACTGGGTCCGGCATGTAGCGTGGTCTCCAACAGGAGACAAATTCGCGTTTTCTTGGAGCAAAGTCCCTGGGGATCATGATACAGAAACCATTTACAGTGTCAATCGGGACGGCACGGGGGTTCGACAGGTCCTTAAGAAAGATGCCGGTCGCGCTGTGGAGCCAAGCTGGTCACCCTCCGGCGACGCACTCCTTTATCATGCTTTTGATAAGGATGATAACTTACAAATGTTCAAAGTCTCTTTGGCGGACGGCGTGCCCGTACAACTCACGCCCCCAGGATTCTGGCATTATGTCGGAGATTGGTTTGACCCTGCGTTTGCCTTGTCTGTTTCACCGCAACCGCAGTTGCTAACAACGACGTGGAGCAAAATGAAAACTACGTCCCCTAAATAGTATGGCTTCTGTCGTTGTCCAGTAGGCACGGTTTCCTGATGTCGTGGTCTGACTGGGTGAGTCGAAGTTGCATTGAATAAAGAAATTGGCAAACGGAAAGAAAAGAGAATGCCTCTGCACCGTTCGGACGGGACAGAGACATTCTCTTGTAGAACGGGTCAAGAAGTCAGAACTATCTTGACGATAAAACGTGCGAATTTAGCGAACTTGCTTGATTGAGCCCCAAGTTGTCGCCAACTTGTTCTTGGCTTCAACAGCAAACTCCCCTTCTTCCGCCAGCCAGTTGTTGATGAACTCAGCAACTCCGATACCACGGATATCCGTCTTTTCGGGCCATTCAGGTTTCGCAGCCTGCCACATAGCAGCAATCATACCTACCCCGTCTTTTCCGGGTGTCTTACTAATAGCGACCGCGGGATCGGCATTATTCTTGTCTGATTCCGCGAAAATTACGAGATCCCAATCTGAGCCTTTAAACTGCTCTACGTGCCACGGACGATCAGAATTGAAGTTGTCTATCGACGGCATTACCTCTTTGCCGAGATCGGTTGGATTCATGGCACCGTTCCGGGCACCGAAACTCAGTCCAGGAATGTCAAAAACATTAGCCGCACCTTGTTCACCATTATTTGGGCTGCGGACCCCACCTTCATAACTCATATAGAAGATCCAATCCGCGACGTTTATAACAACGTTGCCCGCTTCAATGAAGTTCTCAACATTGGAACCATCCGGATCTTTGTTCGGGAACTCATAAAGTCCGCTCGGACAGGTTCCACAAGCGAGGATAATAACATCCTGCTGACCGTTCCCGGTATGCTCGACAGTCCATTTCGCGAGAGGAGAATCATCGCCTACTTCATCACCATCTCCGAAATCCTCAATGCTATTAAATAGGGATTTGACCCCTGGGTCATCTTTAATGACTTGGACGTTTTCCCGAACGGCTTTATCAGAAATCCAACCGGGGTTGGTAGGTCCTGAATAGAAAGCCAAATCATTGGCTGAAACTACAGCCACAAAACTGAAAAGAATCAATAGGGTTATACCCAAATAGACTTTTCTCATGATGTGTAATACCTCCTTTTGGGGTACCATCAGTATGTTAGTTGTTTTTGGAATGGCACGTTAAGGTACCATTCCAGCTATGTTAGAAACATTGTCAGAAAGACAATTAACGATCGGATTTGATTTTACCCCAGACCGTCGCTATTTTGTCTTGCGCTTCAACTGGGGTTGCAATACTTCCGTTTTCCATGAGCCAGTTGGCGATAAATTCAATAACACCGCTTGCCCGTGGGTCGTCACCCTCCCACTCGGGTTGTGCTTTTTGCCACATAGCCGCGATGATTCCGCCATAAACAGTGTTAACAGCAACCGCTGGATCCGCGGAATTTGGGTCATCGTTTGAAACAGCAAAGGCAGTCACTTCCCAATCTGTGCCTTCAAGTTGTTCAAGATGCCACGGTCTATCGGACTGAAATTCCACCAGCGATGGGAGGTATTTTTCACCCATATCAGTGGGGACCTGCGGTCCACCTCGTGCTCCGAAACTAAGTCCAGGTATATCAAAGACATTGGCGGCACCATCAGCAGCATTATTCGCACTGCGAGTTCCACCTTCATAACTCATGTACAAGATCCAGTCCGCGACATTGATAAAGACGTTCCCGTCCTCAATGAAATCTTCGATGTTGGAGCCGTCTGGATCTGCGTTAGGGAATTGATAGATTGCGCTCGGTGCGGTCCCGGATGCAGCAATAAAGACATCCTGTTGTCCGTTTCCGGTGTGCGCCTGCATCCACTCACCCAATGGTGAATCGTAGCCTACCTCGTCACCATCTCCGTAGTTTTCAATACTCTCAAAAATGGATTGCATCAGATCGTCATTTACAATCGCCTCAGCATTCGCGATGGCAGCGTCTTGTGAAATCCAACCCGGATTTGTGGGTCCCGAATAGATTGCCAAATCTGCCGCTGGTACACTGGTCAAAGCAAAAACGAAAAGCGATAAGCTGAGAACCGAAATCTGGAAAAGTTGTTTCACGTTTATCTATCTCCTTTTTAAGTTAATTAAAACACTATTGCCTGCTGTTAAAAAATTTGCAGATATTCACCTGAAACTACGATGAGCACGTTTGTACACTTTCTGTGCTATAGTATACACTAAAATGTAAATCGAGGCAAATTTTTTTCTCGTTGCCAAGATTTAGAGTTACCTCTGCTAAACCTGAATTCGCAGACACGCTTTGTCTAAATCTGGAACGACTACTTTTTGAGTTCCGCCCATGTTACAGCGAGTTTCCCATACGGCTCTACAGCAAGGCTTACCTCGTTCGGTTTGTCGTAAAGATAAAGGTTGTCAATATAGTAGTGTTGAAGTTGATTGGTGTGGAAACCCAGAACCCCCTTCGGATGTAGATTCTTAATGTCTGTCCATTCTGATACCTTTTGAAACACCAACTCCCCTTGTTTTTTCACATGGAGTTGAAACGTGTTGGCATCTCCAAGCAACGCCAAGGTATACCATTCCTTTGTCAGGATAGGGAAGGGAAATTCGGCTCTGAAATCGCGATACTCATTCCATGTGCCGCGATCGTTTCCCTCCCGCTTATACCAGCGCGCTGAATTCGGGCGACCGAATCCATTCGCGGGGGTGATAATTAATTGATAGAAGTGATAATCTATGTTGGCGCGAAAGAGGAGTTCCATTTTGCTCGGAAAATCATCATCATCAAACAGGTAGAAATCGAGGCGAAGCCCAAAATCCTCAAAGTCGATGAGTCCGTACCCAAAATCTACCTCACCGTTTCCATCACCAGCAAGGCGGTGGATCTCCAATTTACCACCTTTCACCTTCCAAGATTCATCTTGCCCTTTCCAGTATTTATTTTTCAGTTTACCTTCAAAGTCATCTGCTACAAGAAGCTCCGCATGACTCATCTGGTATAAGAACAACACCGAAATTAGCAAAGCAACGAGAATAGCAATTTTTCGCATAGCAGTCCCTCTCTGTAGATAAAATTTTTACTTTACATTGTTCCTAATAATATATTAATATTATATCCTGTAATCTGTCAAGGTTTTATTGCTAAAAAAAATTAGAAATTTGTACTGCCATCGGAAATTTGATTCTGGTTTGATCCAGCGTTTGCCTTACCTGTCTCACCCCAACCGCATCTATTAGCAACCACGTGGAGCAGAATGAAAAAAATTACGTCGCCGGAATGATTTTCCGTTGAGGATGAAAATCCAAAGTGAGTTGGGTGATATCTACTTTACCTCAATATTCAAAACGCTCCTGTTTTGCCTCGCGATCTCTGCAAGACCTACTTCTTTGGCGTCTCCGATTCCGGTTGGGTGTTCCCATTATTCTGCCAATTGTCGGCTTTCTCCTTGAGTTTTTCGAGGTCCTCAGGGTTCTTGATGTCTACAATATGCGGCGTAATAATAATAACAATCTCAGCATCTTCAACAGCGTTTTCGGTGTTTTTGAAGAGCCTACCGATAAACGGAATGTCGCCCAAAATCGGAAGTTTGGTCTCCACCTGTTTCTGTTTCTTACGGATGATACCGCCGACGACAATCTGCTGACCGTCCTCGACATCGATATAAACACTAATAGAGTTGTCATCGGTAATGGGGGCGTTGAAATCAGTAAACTCGATGAAATTGCTGGCACTGATATTCTCAATATCCAATCCGATAGTCCGCTTTCCGTCCTCACCTACTTGTGACTTGGCGATATAAGGTGTGAGTGAGATATTAATACCTACAGGCGGATCAATGAAATCGTAGTTGAAAAGAGGTTGTGAGACGGCTTCACCTAAGATACTGGTCGTATCAACACTCTGGAGATACGGTATACGGCGACCGCTACTCCACGTGGCATTCCAACTATCACGGGTCAAAAGCGATGGCGTCGAAAGGGTCTGCACCTTGTTCTCGCGCATAAGCGTGTGGAGGAGTGCCATATACTCTTTCGTTGCCAAACCGAGGTTAAAACCTGAGATTTCCTGTTCAAGACCGAGTTGTGAGTCGAGTTCCCCAATCAGCGGGTTTCCGGGTCTTGGAGAGACACCAAAGATCTTGTTCTCCTTAGCGGTCAGCTCAATGCCAAGTTTGGTCGTCTCATCGAGTGTGACTTCGAGAATTTGAATATCGATCCAGACCTGACCGCGGACGAAGTCTAACTTCCTAATGAGTGCTTTGACCTGCGCGAGGTATCGTTGCTGCGTCGTGATAATGAGCGAATTGGTATCGGCATCCGCAAAGACGGTGACTTTTCCACGTAAGGAATTGATGTCTTGTTGTTCCTGTCTACCCCCAGAAGCGAAGAAACGGCTGAAACTAAAACCACCGCTACCTTCCTCACCCTCCCAAACCTGTTCAAGTACCTGTTGGAGATGATCGGCATTTCCATATTCGAGACGAATTGCTTCAGTAATCTCCTTTTGACCTTCCGGGGTCGGAACATCCATAGAATTAATAAATTCCGTGATGAGGTTGAAGTTGCGTTGTGTTGCCGTTGAGACGATGATAGCATTAAGTGTTGGGTAAGCCTCAGCAGTGACATTGCCAGCGAGTGAACCTTGGGTTTGATTACGGTTGCGTTCAGCGAGAAAAAAGAAAAAGTTTCCTGAGTTTTGCGAGCTACCTTGATAGACGTTATTGATGACAGCAGCGACGTTGGTGGCATCCGCGAACCTGAGTTTATACATACGAGTACCCCACTCCTGGTCCGGCATGTTGACATCAAGTCTTTTGATGAGCCCGTCAATGGTTTCAAAGTTTTGCGCACTCGTTGATATGAGAATAGCATTGAGGCGCACGTCGGCGACGAGATGCACTTCGCCTTGGACACCGAAACCAGTAGTGCTTTCTGTCGGTTCCCGGTCCCTGCGTCGCCACCACGGCATATCTCTGTCTGATCCTGCACTCCCGCCTTCAAAGAGGTCTTGCAGACTCGGAGTAAGCGTTTCAGCATCGGCGTACTTAAGAAAATAGAGTCTAATTTCTTCCTGTGTTTGCTCTTGGTCAAGTTCATTGATGACCTTCTGAATAATAGAAAAGTTGCGTGGATCCGAGGAAACGACAACGACGTTGATTCGGTCGTTATGGGAAACGTTGACAGTACCGACAATGCCTTGGGCAGTATCAATACCCTGTTCGCGTTGATAGTTTCTCAATTTCGCACGATCCCAAGCATCCATTCTGCGTCGATTGTCCGGAGCATCGCCGGTAAGTACCTCTTGGAGAGTTTGTGCGACATCTTCAGCGGTCGCGTATTTAAGTCGAAACGTGCGTATCTCGGTTTTGACGTTGGGGGCAATGTCGAGTTCCTTGATAATTTCTTGGAGAAAAACAAGGTTTGCCTCAGATGCTTTGAGCACGAGTGAATTTGAGTTAACATCGGCGATAATTTTGATTCTGCCTTGAAGCACTTCATAGCCGGTGCCATCGGCTTTCATCTGCTCTGCTGCGGCTTTTGCTTGTTCCGCATCACCACCGAGTCGACCGCGTTGTCCTTTGCGCTCTTCATCGCCTTCGCCCTCCTCTTGAAAAACGTTTGTGAGCGTCTGTGCCAACGGTTGGGCTTCAGCATAAGTGAGAGGCACAATGAGAATCTTTAAAGGGAATCGTTCACCTTCATCTGCAATCTGGAGAATAGAAACAATACGGCGTATATTAGAAGCAACATCGGTGATGACGAGAGCGTTTGTAGCGGAATCTGCGAAAATATTTGCCTGTTTATTGAGAAGTGGCTTGAGTCGGTCAACCTGCTCGGCGGCGACCACGGTATCTAATTGAATAATATATGTTTGGATTTCATCAGTCATGTCAACCCGTTCAGGGTTAGGTGGGATGCTTTTAACAATGCCTTTCGTTGCTACCGCGCGTGCGAAGGTGGTGACTAAGAGCGTGTTATCTGTTTGAATGAGCGTGAGGTCATATTGGGTAAGGACGGTTTTTATTTTTTCAATGACTTCTTCAATGGTCACATTATTGAGGTTAATAAGTGAGAATTTTTTATCTTTAATGTCTTCTTCACTGGCAATGATAGTGAGGTCCGCCTCCCGCGAGAGCCATTCAAAGAGCCCTTTTAACTCCTGGCTTGTAAAGTTAAAATCGAAACGGATTGCGCGCCCTTGTTCGTCCGTCTCGGCAACACGCATTGTAGGTTGCTGTTCTTGTGCGTAAAGTTCAGCAGGTTTCCCAAAAATGAGCAACCCGAAATACAATAGCAAAATAAGCGAAAACTTTCTTCCTTGCATAAATCCAATCCTTATTATAGTTGTCAGCGTATTGGCTATCAGCCATCGGAAACCGTCAGTAAAGAGGCTCTCTTGCCGACGGCTGACGGCTATACTGCTGACGACTATTAAAATATTCGAGCGATGAGAAGCATGTCCACATTCAAATTCGCGCTACCTTCAGAATTCCGACCGCGTGCTCCTGGACGTGTGCTTGTTTGCTTATCGGCGGAAATCCGTAAATCGCGCACCGTGAGCCATTTGGCACCCGTTTCGATGAGATGGTTCAAGTTGACGAGTTTCTCAAGATCTGTTTTGAATTTCATTTCAACTGTGTAGTGTTCCGTTTGATACGTCAGCGGTGCCAGCGCAAGTTGCTCTAAGAGTGTTGCGCGCTGCTGCTGAATCTCCTCAATGTATTTAACAAGGGCGTATTGAAACTCACCGATACCTGCTGAATCCTCCGATTGCGCGAGAATTTCTAAAAGAACACTATCCCTTTGCAATTGGATTTCAATGGTCGCAGGCTTGCCACCGATACCAAGGATGCCGGGTGTAGCGGCGGTTTGGGTTCTGTGAAGTTGCGTTTCAAAGAAATCCTGCCTCGAATCTGTCGCGCCCCGAAGTTGCTGTGTTAACATGCTTTTGATAAACGTTGCAAGTTTGACTCGAACCGAGACCGGTATTACCTCTGGAAGCGAGGAGAATTTCCACCGTGCTACGATGTCTATTGAATGAGTCGGTTTTGCTTTATCTGTAAGTTCAGGTGCCTTTGTTGCTGATTCCGTTCCATAGACTAAGTCGTCTGTTTCACTCGCTTCCTCATCTATGTCGGAGTCCGTTCCTGATAGCCATACATCCATTAACATATTGAAGGTGTCTTCTTCTGCCTGCTGCTCAACTACCTCAGTAAGTTCCATTTCCTCCGTCTCTATATGCTTAAGATAGAGATAGAGAACAAGGTTCCCGCGATTCTGCGCCGTCAGTTTATGCGTTTGCTTAGTGGTAACAGGCTTCGTGAGGAGCTGATAGTTCTGTTGAATGCCAGCACGTCTAACGAGCGCATCAATACGAGATCTAATAACGGTTTCCGGCAATTCAGTATCAAAAAGGGTCTTGGCAACTTGCGAATTCGTAGGTTCCTGTTGACTCCCAGCGAGTGTCAACCCAGTCTCTTTGTATATCTCAGATTCAATGGGCTTAAGCACTTCTGCAACATGCACCAAATTTTGAGTCCGTAATAATTGTTCTCGTTTCGCTTGAGTGTCCTGATTCACAAACAAGCGATAAAGGGCAGGACCTCCCTGCATGGCGAGTAAGATTAAAAGCACCCCACCTAATATACCAAGCAAGATTCGGCTTCGCGGTGTTAATTGGAGATCCAGTTCCATTTTTTAATTATTCCTTGCGGTTAAACACTGTAGGTTTGAACTTTGACATTCACTTCTCAAATCCGCTCTCCATTTCATTACGAGCTACGCACTTTGGATGATCAATAAGGGACGATTCACATCAGGTTCGTTTATTTTGTTTTTTCGTTCATTTCGTTTTCCAAGGTTTTCAGCATAGGAGATGTAACAGAAGGTTCCATACTTGCTACTTCGTCGATTTGTGGTTCGGGCATAGGATAGCGTTTCTTGGCAAATGCCTTCACAGCGGATGCTGTTAGATTGCACCGGACCTGCACTTGGAAAATCTGTTTTCTATCTTGAGCAATCGTTGTGACCTCACCCGGACGGACATTGGTAAATACGCCAGAACGGTCAAGTGCGCGTAGGAGCGTATTAATGGCATTATGAGAAGCACTTTCCAAATTGAATGTAATCCGCGCTGTTGTTGGTTCATGAAGGTTGGTAACATTGAAATTAGTCCATGCCACCTGCGTCCTATCCCTAAATATCTCGCTAAGAGCATGCAAAATATCAAGCGGCGAAATGCGATGCACTAACATATCCGTGAGGGCTAACTCTTTCCCAAGTTGTACTTTCGCAGAAGTCATCGGTTGCGCGTAATACCTGAGTTGCGCTTCTACTGCTTCGCTTCTATACTTTTGTGTGCGTTGAAGCATGTAACCCCCAAAGAAAATACCACCTATTATCAAAATTCCTAACCCAGCGGCGGCAAAAAGTTGACGCTGGCGTGTCGTTTGCGTGAGTGTCTCAACTGCCTCCTTCGGCAACAAAGAGACCGGGGCTGTCGACTTCAACGCATTGAGTCCTATGCCTAACGGGACAGCAAGCGTATCGCCCCACTCGTCAAGCGTAGCTTCTACCTCTGGACGCATAGGACGGATGTCAATATCGGCATGCTGTTGGACAGCATGAAGCGGATTCCACAGTTGTGTCGAAATGTTGAGTTCCGCTTCACAAGTAGACGCAAGGTCGGAGACACGCGCACCACCACCACACAACCAGAGTTCAGTTTCTGTCTCTCGTTGGGTGAGATCCTGATATCCGTCAGTGTTCACTTCCCCTTCATAATGCGTAGCGGCAGCAATAGAACGCTGGAGTTCACTGATAAACTGGGTCGTCCAAGTATATGCAGGAGTTTCACGTGCCGAGATGTGCTGTTTTTCCTCCGATGCTGTTTCAACATCTATATTCAAGGTACGACTCAGATGTTCTGAGAGGTGATTACCACCGAGACGGAAACTTCGTGAAAACCGGAGTTTCCCGTCCTTCATGAAACAGAAGTCTGTTTGTTCGGCACCAATGTCAACAATGAATGTAGGCTGTGTGCATCCGCTGTTTGAAGCGATCTCCGCTATACCTATCATTGAAGGCGTAACCGCCGATACGGAAACCCCTATCTGTTCAAGGAGATCCAAATAGTTTGTAACTGTCGTTCGCCGTGTGGATATCAATTCTACAGAGGACGTTTCCGCCGTCCGTTGTACGTCGTGATACGTAAAGATAGCCTCTTCAACTCGAAAAGGGAGTTCGGCTTCCGCAGTAATGGCGACGATACTCGCGAGTTGTTCATCCGTTGCCGCTGGCAAATTGGGTAATCGTTTCGTATTCACCAAGGAACGTGGAAGGGCAAGCGCAATTTCTGTCTTATTTCGGTTAAACAACGGACGGAGACCACCTTGTACGGGTAGATCCCCTAAGGAGTTCCAAAGGCGTTTCACCGATTCAGCCACCTGCAACCGATCACCTTTGTCTGGATACGTCACGACGCTTGCATTCGTAAGATGCACGGTTGAAGAAAAAGACTGTTCAAGTTGAACGATTTTCGCTGTGTTTGTGCCGATTTCTATCGCCACGACTCGATTTTTTGCCATATTTTAATTTTACCTTGCGGAGTAACGGCGTGCGTTTGAACTTTGAGGTGCGTTCCTCATATCCGCTTGCGCCGTTGTTGCAAGCTGCTTTTTAATTTTACCTTACGGAGAAGTCTCGGTTGTTTGTATCGTTAAAAACATATTAACCGATAGTTTCCGACAGACGATAGCCACCTAATCCTGTTGCCAATACTGTATGTTTATTTGGTCGCCTGTGCGATCAATGATACCGACACAGGTTGAAACAACTTTGCCCGAGAGGTCAATACCATTTGCTTCAATACGATACCCGTGTGAACGATAGGTTACCCAATCGACAACCTCACGGAACGTCGCAAAGTCAATATCCTCTACTTGGGACAGTTGTGAGATTCTGGTGAACGGGTTTCCTTTTACCTCGTCTTCAGTAAAACTCTGAACCTGTGGAGCCTCGGATGCATCTTGTTCACGGCGTTCGACGATTGCCTGTGCCCTTTGTGGGTCCATCCCCGGTAGCAGTGCTAATATCTCAGGCGGTGCCGTGTTTATATTGATAAGCCCTTGGCGCGTCTCTCCATCTTTTAGTGTTATTTTATCAACAATACCGATAAATTCCTGCTGCGTCAACATCTTTACCTCTTTGATTGCATCGATGTTCTGGAACAGTCCTTGTCCCTCACGATGGCTGACAATGCGTTCAGCAATGCCTTGGTCAATGCCTTCTAAAGACTCCAAAGTTTCAACATCGGCGGTATTGATATTAACTTTCCCACCTTCATCATTATTGGCAGTCGGCGGTTGGTTGTCAGCAGTCGGTAAAGAGGTTTCCGGTGAAGTGCCATTCTCTTGCTGGTTGCTGTCTTCAGTCGTCAATTGGTCCCGGATATTGTTGAAAAGTTCATCGGAAATCGCTTGGACATCCATGAGTGCAGAAAACTTGTCAAAATCGCGTTGCTGGATGAGCGATTCCGCCTCAGCTTGTGTGAACACAGGTTGATTTTGTTGTCCGCTGACCTTCGTCAACGCCTCTGCATCTGCGGTATTGATATCTACAAGCGGTTCTCCGTTCGGATCAGTACTCGCATCAACCGAGTAAATGGTAGCCAAATCAACAAGCCCCCGCGGAGTCGCTGTCGGCTGTTGACCGTTGACGGAAACCATTTCTTGTTGGGCACCATAGAGAAGCTCGGATGTCATCCCTTCGACCCGGGCAAGATCTCGAACCGTGCGATACGGGCGCCCTTCTACAATTTTGTTGGCAAGATCTTCGGTAAGCGCATCATCTGGGGAAGCCCCTGCTTGCGCAAGCAAATTACTGACCAGTCCTACGTCAGCGGTATTGAGATTAACCTTTGATGCCTCATCTACGACTGTTACTTGATAATTTAAGAAATTGCCGATCTGAATCCCGTCCTCAACCTGTCCTTGGATCGGTTCAGCCCAAGTCTCGCCGAGTGAATCAAATGGGGTCTGGTCACCGCGCATAACTGCGAGGGTCCACTCGAAACCCGCTCTCGCCGCATAGTGAAACTTCGATCTGTCCAAGAAATTCCGCTGAGTCCGCTGTTCTATATGGATTGAATAGAGCAGCTGCGCCGCAAGAATAGACAGAATAGTAAGTATCCAGAGGGTTGAGATGAGAGATAAGCCACTCTGTTCCTTGTAGAATATGCAAGAATCCCGTTGTGTGAACTGCATCATCCGTGAACTCTCCTAAGGAGCCCCTCCTGCCGGTCCACCAGCGGTGGCACTTACAGGAAGATATACCATTGTCGCCTGCGTCATACCCGTTGACTGCGCTGTCGGTTGACTCTGTGTTGGGTCTTGTACTACATTAATGTTCGCAGGCACTTGCGCTTCACCTTCGACAGTTAGCAGGACTTGAACAGCACCCGGAAGGCTTTCAGTATCGTCCCATGAGGTACGCCACGCCTCTGCCTCTCCATCGAAATACTTCAGATCAAAACTAACAAGTCCAGCAACAAGGGTTGCGATATTAACATAAATTGGTTCACCATTCTCATCTGTCTCCGGTACCTCACCCGTTTGTAAGAGAGCACCGATAACAACTTCAGGATCGAGGGCTGTCGTTGTAACCCGAAAGAGAGCAAATCCACCGCTCTGCGTATCTTCAACGGAATCTAAACCCTGTAGGGGTGACATCTCTGTAGCGGATTCACCCGATGACGGTTCGGATCCGACAAAGTAAGCGACACGCTGCACGTCGCTTAATAGTGGTAAAGGCATTTGCGAGGCATTCTGAGATTGGAAACTTGCAAGTTGTTCTAAGAATGGATCTGGATCCGTCTTAACGAGCGTGACAAAACTGAGCATGTCTCTTTCGCCTAATTGGCTTGGACCATCTTGAGTATAGAGCGCGAGTTCTGGATCCTGTAGTGAGACTCGCATGTTGCTGAGATCCGTCACAAGCCGATCCATGGCGACTCGAGACCTCTGTGCCGCTAATATTCGCTCCTCCGTCTGATGGTAGGCATCTACGGCTGTTTTGAAGGCAAAATACGCTGAACCGCCGATGACAACGAGGATACTTACTGCCATGAGCAACTCAATGAGCGTAAGTCCACTATCAGCTCTGATTTCCACCTCTTCTGTAGGAGGGAACTCCGATTCCCGACTCTTGCTGACGGAAACTGATGGCTGACTGCTGAGAGCCATTCCTGTAGGAGAGACTTCTGAATATGATTCGGCCGATCCCCGAAGAAAACTTTGGTTCATCAGACACCTCTTTACCGACCGCCGACGGCTGACGGTTGATCGCTATTTTGCGGCATTTGCCGATCTGCGATATAAGTAGTCATAGATATTGAGCGTTCTCTGTTTCTATGTAACCATGTGACGGTTACTTGAACCCGACGGATGTTCTCAACATCTTCAGAATCTACGTCCTCAACAACAGAACGCCAGCGGTAGCGTGTGTTTTCACCGAACTCGTCGGATTCATCACCAACATCTGGATAACCCCCCATCTCAATCTCAGCCATCCGATATTTGAGAAGATAGAGTGCTGTCGTACTGTTATCTGAAAGCCCTTGGTTACGTGCCGCGGAAGCAAACGCTTGCAACAGTGCTGGCAAGACTGCCGCCAAAATCGCTAACGTCACAAGGACCTCGACGAGGGTAAATCCGCTTTTTTCTTCTGGTGCCGGACGCGTTTTTTTAATTATTCGCAAGACGTTAAATCCCGTTACTCTCATATCAAGACCGTAGCCCATAGTATAATGGAGGGGTTTTTGCTTGGGTGTTTCTTCAACTCTAAAGAAAAACCTTCAAGACACAACCTTGTCATAACTCCGCAAGGTAAAATTAAAAATCGTTGGAGGTTTCAAGACCTAACATCTCGATCTCCTGAGATGTGAGTTGTCGCACACGGACGCGTCCACTCGCTGCTTCAACAGTAACAGACATTATCTGATTCCGTGTGTTCCGGAGGTACACGAAAGCATCCTCAGAGGTGGAAGTAGGCGAGAAATAGATGTACGCCACGCCAGAATCGACCTCAACAGTCCTACCGTTTTGGTTAGTTACCATCGCCGCTAATGTTACATTTTGTTCCATAGGGTAGGGCACCCCCAAGATTCCACTGGCGCGTGCCAATGGAGCCTGTGAAGTGGAGGTACCTGTTGTAGGAGAGGTTTGTAATCCCGAATTCCTTTGTGTATTATTCTGTATAGCAGCTACAACAGTAGAATTTTGAGCCGTCAGTGCCGACGTAAGCGGATTACTGGGATTAAACGTCTCACTGGAGGCAAGCCAGTATCGTTCGTTGTCAAAATCAAAAACGACAAGGTGTGCCGTTCGATCCGTGACTGCCATATCCCGTGCAAAAGTAAGGAGACTACGGAGTGTATAAGCAGAGGCTTTTAAGCGGCGCGTTGCCGCGAACCCTTTCAGTGCCGGCATAGAGATTGCTGATAGTACACCGATAAGGGTTAAGACGATTAGCAACTCCGTAATTGTGAATGCCGAGGTCCCCGTAGCAACTCGCGTTGAAAAACGGGGAGACTGGAAGATTGAGGGAGAGGCATTTCTTCCATCCTTCCATCTTTCTGTCATTCGCAACATTGTTTTAGTAGGCTCCGGTGGTTTCATCAACCCAATTGGTGATGTCCGCGTCGAGTTCAGTGCCACCTACCTTCCCGTCCTTACCCATTGAATAGAGGTCATAGTCGTATCCATAATGGGTACTGGGTTGACGATAGACGTATGGGTTACTCCATGGATCTACGAAATTGGGGCTGTCAATATAGGGACCATCCCAATTGGCAGGCGCGGGGCTTGGTGCCCGCCACAAGGCACTTAATCCCTGTTCAGTTGTCGGATATTCGCCTGTTGCGATCGCATACTGTTCCAACGCGGTTTTGATACCATTCACTTCTGTTTGTGCCTTCGCGACTTTCGCTTGCTGCGGAGCGTTGATAACACGCGGTGCGATGAAGGCAGCCAAAATCCCTAAAATGACAATGACAATCGTCAATTCAATGAGGGTCAACCCGGATTGATCTGATTTGAGTCCAGCGTACATTTATTTTTCTCCTATAATGGATGTCAACAATCAGCGGTCAGCAGTCAGAAGATTGGTTTCCATCAGCAAACTGCTTCGATCCGCGGTCAGCAAGTAGGTGTAACTTCACCAGAAACCTTCTTTGCTGATGGCTGAAAGCCGATGGTTTCCGATAACAATTTAGTTGCTTAATAATTGGTTTGCCTCAAAGATCGGGAGGATCATCGCGACGGCGATAAATCCGATAACAAGTCCCATGAATAAAATGACAATCGGACCGATGGAACCCGTTAGACGTTCAAGACTCTTTTTTATTTCTACATCATAGTATTCAGATAGTTTGCTGAGCATGTGAACAGGTTCACCGGATTCCTCGCCAACAGCCACCATGTGGGTGACAAATTCAGGGAAGTCCTTGCTCCTACCCAGCTCACGTGAGAGCGAGGAGCCCTGTTCAACTTCTGTTTCTGCCGCGGCGACGACATTGCTATATACCTTATTCCCGATAGTGTCTTTGACAACCTGGAGAGCAGGCAGCATACGCACACCATTTTCTAAAAGTGTTGCCATCGTTCGGGTGAAGCGGACAATGGCAAAGGTGCTAAATATGGGTCCGATGAGTGGCAATTTCAATTTTAGGCGGTCAAACCAGATTTGACCGGTTTCATGACGGAGATATTGTTTCAAGCCTGCTACGCCTACGATGACAGCGAGAAGTCCAAGCCACCAATAGGTTTGGAACGCATCAGTGGCACCAATGAGGATTCGCGTTGGCAGCGGCAATTCGACACCGAGATCATTGAACATGGCAGTGAATTTCGGTATGACAAGAATCATGAGTACTGCAACAGCAGAAACACTCAGTGTCAACAAGATAACTGGATAGAAGAGTGCCGAGACGACATCGTTTTTGAGAAGCCTCTGGCGTTCGGCGAATTCCGAGAGTCGTTCTAAGACTACGCCAAGGACACCACCACTCTCGCCAGCTCTTACCATATTGACATAAAGATCAGAAAACACCTTCGGGTGCTGGGTGAGAGCATCGTGAAAAGTCGCACCATGTTCCACATCGTACTTCACTTGTGAGATAATACGATGAAGCGCAGGATTTTGGATCTGACCGAGTGTCACCTCCAAGGCACGCGGCAACGGGACGTGTGCGTTCACCAGCGTTGCTAACTGGTACGTAAAAAACTCAACATCCGCCGACTTCACACCACGTCTGCCTATCTCAAACCAGCGACGCACATCAGTCGGTGCCGCATCCTCTGTCTCTTCAACAATGTCTGTGGGCCAATACCCCATCTGCCGTAAACGAGAGATAAGTTCGGCTTTCGAGTCAGCTTCTATTGTATTCGTAACGGTCCCACCGCTATGGGTAAGTGCTTCATATCGGAATACTGGCACAATCAACCCTCCGCTTACACGACTTCTCCAAAATCAAATTCATCTTCCTGTGTTAATCGGATGACCTCGTCAACAGTTGTCAGTCCAGCAGCCACCTTGCGCCAGCCATCTTCACGTAAGCCTTTCATACCCATTTGGACAGCAAGGCGACGGATCTCATTCGTTGACGCTTGCTTGAGTGCCATTGAACGAATCTCATCAGTCATAAGTAAAACTTCAAAGATACCGATTCTACCTTTGTAGCCTCTTCCCCGGCACTCTTTACATCCCACTGCCCGCGGAATCTCAAGATCATGAGGAATAGCGAGGTTACCACCACTACCGTTACTCATAAGTCCTGTCAATTCATGCATTTCAGGAGAATACATCTCACAACACACCTTACAGACACGGCGGGCAAGTCTCTGGGCAATGATGCCTTCCACTGTGGAGGCAACGAGGTAGGGTTCAACGTTCATATCAATAAGTCGCGTGATCGCGCCAGGGGCATCGTTTGTATGAAGTGTGCTAAAGACGAGGTGGCCCGTAAGTGAGGTATGGATCGCCATCTCCGCTGTCTCGTAGTCACGAATCTCACCGACCAATACCTTATCTGGATCCTGTCGTAGGATATGGCGGAGACCTTGGGCGAAGGTAAAGCCTATATCGGGATTGACCTGGATTTGGTTGATCCCCTCTAATTCGTATTCAACCGGGTCTTCGAGTGTTATGATTTTAACATCGGGCGAGTTAATCTCTTTCAAACACGCATAAAGCGATGTCGTTTTCCCGCTACCGGTGGGTCCCGTCGCAAGGATGATACCGTATGGTTTACGAATCATACGTTCAAAGAGTTGGAGGTTCTCTTCGGTTAATCCGAGTTCTGCAAGCCCGAAATCAATAGACTGTCGGTCGAGGATACGGAGAACAACGCTTTCACCATGCAGTGTCGCGACTGTTGGGACAGTAGAGACGCGGAGGTCTATTTGCCGGTTACCGACACTCCCAATTTGCCGACTGATTTTTCCATCTTGCGGACGTCTCCGTTCAGCAACATCCATTCCCGCCATAATTTTGATACGCGAAGTGATGGCGGATTGGAGATAGGCGGGAGGCTGAGGTTGGTCCTCCAGCACGCCATCGACACGAAAGCGGATTTTCAGTTGCGTCGGGTAGGGTTCAATATGGATATCGCTTGCCCCCATCCGGACAGCGTCGATAATCATCTGGTCAACAGCATGTATAACTGTCGGATCTTGGCTGAGATCTTTCTCATCAATCCCAAAGTCGTCAATAGTCTCGCGTTCAAGAGTCGCAGTTGCGCCAACAGGTCCTTTGATACCAGCACTGAGTAGACTTTCAGCAGTCCGTCCATAGAGACGGACGATTGCCTCGTCAATATCGGTTTCATCGGAAAGAGTAGGCGTAATTTGGCAGCCTGTGATGAGTTCAATCTCGTCAATGAGAACGACATCCAATACATCCACCATCGCGACCGTGAGTTGATCACCCACCAACTCTATAGGCACAATCTTATTTCGGTATGCGAACCCTGGCGACACCTTTTCAAGCACGTCGGGTTCAGGAATAATACCTTCCAATTGGATGAAGGAGGTCCCATATTCGACACTCTTTGTCGCGAGCGCAAGGAGATTGGAGGGAACGCCATGCTTAGAAAGCACAGCGGCTTCGGAGGCACCGGTTTGTTTTATCTCTGCAACGATGTCTGTATAGTCCTGTTCTGAAATGAGAGATGCTTGTCGCATCACCTCAACAAGCGAATCTGTGTTCAGTGTCTGTTGCATAGTGTAAGCTCTACTTTTCGGCGGGATCCGGAACCTCACGCGAGAAGTAGCCTCTGTGTTATGTGTTCTATAAATCTATGGTATAGTGTCTGTTATTGATAATTAAGACGCAAGAGATAGTGATAAGTTTAACAAGCCTCCTATATTGGTGACGCGCCCTTGGAAAGCAAAGGCGCGTAATTTTACCCTATCACCCGAAGGGTCATTTCGCTTTCTCAATCCGTCGTATCGACTTTTTCGCTGCGTCGCGAACGGCTTTAGAGGTATCTTCGAGTGCCTGTGTCAAAGCTGTTCCCACCTCAGAGGATGTCGCCCGCATCTCACCTAATTCATCAGCAGCGTTGCGGCGGACATCCTCAGCAGTATCTCGCAGTGCTCCAAGAAGCGGTTCCACGACCATCTCTCCAGAATTTCCGTCATCTACGAGTTCCTCACCGATCCCTCCAAGCGCATCAACGATATGCCCACGTGTTACCGCTGATTGACTATTCGTAAGCGCGTCTGCCAACATTGGTGTGACGGTCTTAGCGGCATGTTGACCCAATTCAATTAAGGCATCTTCAGCACGCGCTCGCACAGAATCAGAATCGTCAGATAGAGCACTTATCAACGCTGTGAACGTTTCAGCGGAAGTGGATCGTATATCAGACAATTCAGATATTGCATTGGTTCGGACTTTTCTGGAACCATCACTTAGACCGGCAATTAAAGCATCTCGGATTGCATCAGTGGACTGTTTGCTTTTCGCGAGGATCTCACCGATCCGTCCCAAGACATCGAGGACATCGCTGCGTGCGCTCGATGAACCTCTCGTCTGGACTGCGATGAGTGCTGGTAGGACGACAGCGAGCGATTCCGAAGACGTCGGACGAACATCGTCCAATTCCTCAAGTGCCTCACGGAAAACCTCATCAGACGAATCGTTGAGTGCCATCGCTAATCCGATCGCGGCGGCATCTGGATTCCCTCCTGCCTTTCTTTCTCGTTCACCGATGGCACCTAAGGCATCAACCGCCTCTTTGCGGACACGCTTCGCCGGATCTTGAAGCATCACGATAAGGGCAGAGGTGCCGGGATTTCCAATTTCTTCAAGGAAATCGACAAACTGACGTTTCACACCGTCTGACTCATCCCCTAAAGTTGGGACGACCTGTGCAAGTAATTCAGATTGCCATTTCGCTTGTATCATTCTATGTTTTGCCTTGATTGCATCAAGCTCCGCAGCAAGCTCAGACAAGCCATTATCATCCTGTGATTCCGCTGTCGCTTCATGAAGTTGAACCATCTGGCTAATTCCTAAACCGAGGAATATACCGAGCACAGTTACTATCCCCCAAAACCATCGCTGAGTATTTGTCTTTGATATAAGTCTTTTCTGAATCATTGTTGTCTCCTCAATTGGTTGTGTCTCATCAGGTTATTCCTACTGGACATCCATATTCCAAAGCAAAAATGGAATCAGTTTCGCGAGTGTTTCAATAGGCATCTCGTTTTCCGATAACGTTACTTCCAACAAAGCCGTATCATCCTCGACTGAAAGCCACGCGAGCAGCAGGGGTATCTCCTTAGCATCGACAATTAGTTTGTCAGGGGGTGGCGAACCTTTTTCCCGCTCCAAACCCCGCGCCAAATTGAGTTGTGCAAACATTGTAGGTGTTTTTGGCACCTGTTTTAAGTAAGAAGGTTTCTTTTTCTGTGTAATTTCATCAATAAGGGTAAACACCTGATCCTCCGCGAAACCCATCAGAAACAGACCATCTATCTCGCTGTGATAGATATTCGAGGCGAATCCTGATACTGTAGTACCTTTATAATCAGTTTGAGAAACAGAACCACTTTGTAGGTTAGAAACGGAATTGCCGATCAGATTCCATTTCATTCTGTTGCTGGGGTTAAAAATAATGCCGCCATTCGTCTCTACGTCACCCGCATCGAGTTCAAAGATACCATCAAATTCAGCCCTAATGCTACGCAAGGCTTCCGGATCGAAACGTGTGAGATCGGGGACCGATAAGGCAAGTTCACCCGTTAATCCAGTCATAATATCCGCTTCCAGATTGAGATTCAAAAGTCCCTCAACAAAAGCGATGCCCGCATCAATATCAGCTTCCGGATGTTCCGCCATCTGGGTATGTGCAAGTTCCCATACACCTCCCAAAATTTGGGGGGCTACCGCAACAAACAGGTCTTCTTCACCGGATAATGCGTTTAGGGATTCGAGCTTCTGTCCGGATTTCAAAAACAGACCTATCTCGTTTTCCGGCTGATTCGGATTAAACGCCGCAGACACTTCAAGGAAGGTATCAGTTTCCAACAGACTGAGCCTACCAAACATAGACTGAAAAATAGCGAGGCGTGTCTGCACCGCTGTCTCCAAATCATTCTCCATCACAGATAAAACATGAGGCATGTTAGCGAATACGATAACTTCGCCTGAGCCCACTTCCTCTAATACCTCGGTAAATTCCGGGTTCTGCTGGATGGAAGGCATATCGGTTCGATAGGTATCCATCAATTTTTCAAAACTTCCGTTCCCTGCACCGATGACAAGAAAATCGTCTACAAACCCATACTTAACGATCCCCTGGTTCCATTCAAGGGCATTGTAACGCGCGCGCTGATACACGCCTGCATCCAGATGCAAGGTATATGCGCTGTCCATCCCGATGAGTCCCTCTATAATTTTGGTGAGTTGTTGGAGTTTGTCGAGATTTCCGCCCGAGTGTATCACGAGTCCGGTTTCTGGCTCCGCTGCTTCATCTAACCAGACTGCTAACGCTGTTCGGTATCCCACCGTTTCAATTACACCCAGTAGGTCAGTACCGAGAAGTCCCTGTCCCATCGAAAGCCCTTGCTGCATCTCCTGCCAGTTTGACACATCCGGCAGCAGCGAAAGTGCTTTCTCCCAATTTTCCGAAATCTCGATTTCGCCATAGACTTCATCCATATCTTGGAGTTTCAAATAAAAAATAATCTCCTTTGGTATGAAATCTTCCACTTTTGCAGCATGCGCAAAAGGGCCCATCAACAGCAACAAAACGACACAACATGTTCTGAGAGCCACTCGCAAGTTGCCTGCAAAAAGCGTTGCTACGCGTTGAACGAGAAACCGACAAGGTCTCCATGAAAATTTTGTAGCCATCGTAACCTCCATTTTTATGGGACGCGAATATCATCAACGAGTGCTTGCACATCAGCCGGTGGTGGTGGTGTCAGCGCGGCAACAACAATAGAGATAATGAAGTTTAATACCATACCAAGGGTTCCGATCCCTTCCGGTGAAATACCCCATAACCAATGCTCCGATGTGTTTAATTCTGGACTGACAAACTTAAAATAGATGATATACGCCGCTGTAAAAGTAATCCCAACAATCATGCCACTGATTGCGCCTTCTTTGTTCATACGTTTAGAAAAGATACCCATCACAATCGCGGGAAAGAACGAACTCGCTGCGAGTCCAAAGGCAAACGCTACCACCGGAGCTACAAAGTCAGGTGGATTTATACCGAAGTATCCAGCGATACAGACAGCGACCCCTGCTGCAATGCGCGCGGCGGTCAATTCCTGTTTTTCCTGCAGCGTCGGCATAATTGCACCTTTGAGAAGATCATGTGCAACAGCGGTGGAAATAACCAGTAGCAGCCCCGCGGCGGTTGAGAGCGCAGCTGCTAAACCGCCAGCAGCCACTAAACCGACAATCCAGTTCGGGAGTTTCGCTATCTCAGGATTCGCCAGGACCATGATATCCCGATCAATTGTCAACTCATTCTGGACATCTGAATTTGGACCGCGGTACTGAATCGCACCATCGCCGTTCACGTCGTCAAACGTAATGAGACCTGTCGCTTCCCAATTCTTAAACCAGTCCGGGGCATCTTCATATTTGACATCTGTCAATTCACCGTTCTGTTCATAACTCACAGTGTTGAGCAAGTTTGTGCGTGCAAATATAGCCACCGCCGGTGCTGTCGTATAGAGGAGCGCGATGAACAGTAATGCCCAACCCGCAGAAATTCTTGCCTCAGATGCCTTCCGCACGGTGTAGAATCGGATGATCACGTGTGGAAGTCCAGCAGTTCCCAACATCAACGCCGCTGTGATAAAAAAGACATCAATTGTGGCTTTACTGCCATCTGTATACAGGTTAAATCCCAATTGCTCGTTCAAACCGTTGAGCCGGTCAAGGAGATAGAGTCCCGAACCATCTGTTACTTTTCCCATCAGTCCCATCTGCGGAATAACGTTGCCTGTAATCAGAATAGAAATAAAAATAGCAGGCACGAGATAGGCAAAAATCAACACACAATATTGGGCTACCTGCGTATAGGTAATGCCCTTCATCCCGCCAAGTACAGCATAAAAGAACACGATCCCCATGCCGATCAGCACACCGGTTTCAACATTGACACTTAAGAACCGAGAAAAGACAATGCCGACACCGCGCATCTGCCCTGCGACATAAGTAAACGAGACAAAAATCGCACATACCACAGCGACAATTCGAGCCAATTGCGAGTAATATCGGTCACCGACGAAATCAGGCACCGTATACTTGCCGAATTTACGCAGATAAGGAGCCAATAACAAAGCGAGTAGGACGTAACCTCCCGTCCATCCGAGCAGATAGACAGACCCATCTCGCCCCATGAAAGAGATCATTCCCGCCATCGCAATAAAAGAAGCCGCACTCATCCAATCTGCTGCCGTCGCCATACCGTTCACAACGGGATGCACGTTGCTCCCAGCAACGTAGAAATCACCAGTCGAGCGCGCCTTGGACCACAGAGCCACACCAATATACAACGCGAAGGAGAGTGCCACCATTATGAAAGTCCATGTTTCTACGTTCATGTTTGTTCTGTGTCCTCCCCATTTTCACGGTGACTATATTTCTTCTCCAAACGATTCATCAGCCACGCATAAACGAAGATGAGTTCAACAAAAATCCAGATTGATGCCTGTTGTGCAAAATAGAACCCAAGCGGACATCCACCAATACGGATTTTGTCCAGTTGCTCGACGAACACAACCGAGCAGAGATACGAGGTGATAAACCAAATTCCCAATAAGATACCGAGGTATTGGAGATTTTTTCGCCAATAAGCCTTATTTTTCGGTGATGACTCCATAGATTGCCTCCTCCGTTAAATGGTTACCGGTTGTCAGTTTTCAGCATCGGTTACAAGGGGTGCTGCTAAACGAAAACCTCTTAACTGAAGACCGAAGACTGAAAGGGTTTTCGTAGAAAGTCCGTACTGAAAACCATTTCAAACTTGTTGTGCATAGTAGCAAAGGGTTGAAACGCGATCAATAATTCTTTGGGAACATTAAGCGTTCGACCTGTTCAATGAGGATGTGCAGGACTTTAATATGGATTTCCTGAATGCGATCTGCGGTGTCGCCGGGGGCAATAAGATAAATATCACAATGTTGTTTAAGACTACCACCCTCTCTACCCAGCAATCCAAACACTTTCATCCCGCGAGATTTCGCGGCTATTGCCGCATGCACAACATTTTCAGAATTTCCGCTCGTGGAGAGGACTACCAGCAGATCCCCGGGGTGCCCGAGTGCCAATAGTGGACGCGCAAAGATCTCTGAAAATCCGTAATCGTTTGCCGTGCAGGTGATGTGTCCCGCATCGCCGAGTGCGATCGCAGGAAGCGGCTTTCGATCGTTCCGAAACTTACCTGTGCACTCCTCAGCAAAATGGGTTGCATCACACAAACTCCCACCGTTTCCACAGGTAAAGACCCTACCTTCCCGCTCAAACACATCTCGTATCATTTCTGCAG
Organism: Candidatus Poribacteria bacterium; assembly: GCA_965232545.1. Classification (GTDB taxonomy): domain Bacteria; phylum Poribacteria; class WGA-4E; order WGA-4E; family WGA-3G; genus WGA-3G. Next base: position 1,324,658 of record OZ246979.1, on the reverse strand, counting down.
TTGCCGCGATGGTCGCGATATTCTCAGGATTTCGGATAAACCGATCAAGTACGTCTTGTGCTTCTAATAACGCATCGCGGACGCTATGCCAAATATCCATTATGTCTCCTAAATTCGGAAAATTTCCCCTAATTTCCCACCAAGGACGCGGCCCGCACCGAGCAGACACGCGATGAGGATTAACATACCCACTACGCCGAGTGCGCTTGCCGTATATGGACCGTGGTCTGGACGCTGGGAGAGTGACCAAATCGCTTTTGTAATCGGATAGTGCTGATCTTTCATTGCCAATATCAAGCTATCACTGACTTCAAGCATAGAGAACGAGAACACGAGAATCGCACCGGCGAGGATATTCGCGATGACCAGAGGCAAAGTAATTTTATATAAAGTCCGAACAGGCGTTGCTCCCACGTTTTGTGATGCTTCTTCGTAACTCACACTAGTCTGCTGGAGTCCGGCATAAATGGAACGTAACATATAGGGTAACCGCCGCACCGCATAACTGATAATCAGAAGGAATGTCGGGTTTTGTCTCGGATCTATAACAGAAACCAACCCGTCTGGGAAATACCGCAAAAGCAGCGTCGTATCCGCGAAACTGCCCATATATCCGAATGCTATTGCAACTCCGGGTAATGCCAGCGGTAGCATCGCGATAGCATCCAACAGATTCTGGAACGGCAGACGCTTGCGTGTCAACAGATAGGACACCACAATACCGACAAGAAGTGCCAATAACGTGCTGAAAACGCTGTATTTTAGGCTGTTAAGGATACTCGGTAGCGTATCGGAATGCGTGAAGGTCTCAACATAGTGCGTCAACGTCCATGATTGTGGCAGCACACTCATTCGCCACTGACTGGCATCCGGCGTCAAGGAAACAAGGATAACGCTGATGTGTGGCAGCAACGCCATAAACGTCAATCCACCGATAAAGAGGTAGATGACGCTACGCATGCCCCAATTCGTGTCGGTTTCACGTGAAGTCACGTGTCCTCTGCCGAGCATCTCATAGTGCTTACTACCCGTCCATCTCTTGGAAACATAAAAGGCAAGTGCTGTCAGTACAACTATAAGTACAACAAGGGCGTACCCCATCGGATTGGTGTTCGCCTCAGTTACTTGGTTGAAAATTCGCACTGAAACGACGTTACGGTACTCAAAAATCAGGGGTGTGCCGAGATCGGTAAACGCCCAGATAAAAACGAGGATTGCCCCAGCGAAATAACCCGGCATCATCAACGGCAACGTTATCTGACGGAAGACCTGAAAACGCGATGCCCCCATATTTTCCGCGGCTTCCTCTAAACTCGGATCGACATTCGCGAGTGCAGCGACGATGTTAAGATACATGATCGGATATAAGTGCAATGTTGATAACATCACCACACCCCAGAACCCACCGCCGAACCAGTCAATAGGTTCCGTCAAATCCATCAGGTTGAGTTTATCGAGAAGCATATTGACGCTACCGTATAACCCGAAAAACTGCTTCATGCCAATAGCTCCGACGAAGGGTGGCATAATCATCGGGATTAGGATGACAGAACGTAGCATGTCGCGCCCCGGATACCGGTATCGAGTCAAAAAATACGCAAGCGGCAGGCTGATGACGCTCGTCACCAGCGTTACCATTACACCAATCTTGAAACTGTTGATAACGAGTTCCCGGATATTCGGGTCGGTCACCATCAATTTGAAATATGTGAGATTGAATGTGTTTTCAATCCAGAAGGCTTCTTTGAAAACATAAAGGAGTGGATATATGAGAAAGACGGTAAAGAAGAGCACCGTCAGCCCGAAAATCAACGTGATGGATGGCGTAAAATCGTACTGCCGTCTAATTTTGTCCATTAAAGACGGACTTCCATGTGCGCTCTGTTCTGCCTCTGGACGATCCAGCATCTTTTTCTCCAGCTTATAGGTGTGTTTTTTGGCTCGCGATCGGAAAAACGCGCAAGTTACGCTTTAATTATACCCGATACGTTGCCGAATCGCACCTATTTTTTTCGCCCAATGTGCATTCAGGGGCGGTTCAGAAAAGGGGACACTTTGACATCGGGGCGATAAACGCCTTCGCACGGGAAAAATTGGCAACACCTCTCCCGTTAAAATGTTACATTTGTGGAATATTTTTGGAAGGGTAAGCCTGTTAAGGGGGTACAGTTACAGACCTCACACAACGAAAACCGATGACGTGGAACGCGCTCTTTGGTTTGGAATCGTTCCGATCGGCGACACGCGGGAGTCGAGTCATATCGAACCAGTGACCACCGCGCAGGACCCGGGAAACATCAACATTAACATCTGTGAAGTTATCCAATATCCACTGAATCGTGTTCGCACCCGCCAACGGATTGCGCGCAACACCCTCCTGTGGGAATGTAGAATAGAATCCACGATGGTATGCATCTAAACACCATTCGCTCACGTTACCCGCCATATCACGTAATCCATACCCGTTCGCAGGATACCTACCTACGGCGGTGGTATCTTTAACGTTGTTGCCGTAGTTCGCATCCCGCGGTGTTAACGTGTTCCCATGCGGATACTTCTGATCAACTAAGCCCCCGCGCGCGGCACGTTCCCATTCCGCCTCTGTCGGCAGACGCTTTCCTGCCCACTTCGAGTATGCCATCGCCGCATACCAACTCACACTATCAACCGGATGTTTGCTTTTACCTTTTGGGTAGTTATTCCCGTCCCAGTCCCAGAGATAACGCCCATTGTGAAATCTTCCGTTAATCCGCCACTTCTGCCAACGCGGGTTTTCAAGCACAAATTCTTTGAATTGCGCGTTCGTCACTTCCGTCTCATCCATATAAAACGCATCTACATAGACGGTGCGCACCGGCTGCTCATCGTCATCTGCCTCCGCATCGTTGCTGCCTATCTGAAACTCACCCGCGGGAATGAGTACCATGCCTTTAGGGAGCGGTATTTTTTCCTCTGCGGGCGGCGTTGTTGTTTCCTCGGGGAGCGGTATTTTTTTCTCTGGTAGCAGTGTTGTTGTTTCCGCTGGCGGCGTTATGTCATCTCGTTCGCAACCGCTGATAACGAAGGCGAGTCCCCCGACGAGCATAATAAGGCAATACCTTTCCAAAATACGCTTTAAGGACGTTTTCAAGTCTTTATGGTGTTTTGTCATGAGAGAATACCTCCTTTGGCAGTATGATAACACAAATCACAATATTACCGAATTACTTTTGATCGGAGAATTCTTGTTGACCCCTGAGCACTATTTGTGCTATACTTTAGCAATATTCACAACACAGAATTGTAGAATTGTATGGCAACAGTCCGACTCGAAAACATTACAAAACGGTTTGGCGACCTCATCGCACTCGACGACATCACCCTTGATATTCGAGACGAGGAATTTTTTGTGCTGCTCGGTCAAACAGGTGCTGGAAAAACGACGACGCTTCGGTGTATCGCTGGATTGGATAAACCCGAAGAAGGCACCATCTATCTCGATGATGTGAGTGTCAACGACAAAACCCCCGCGGAACGCGATGTCGCATTCGTTTTCCAATCGCATATCCTCTATCCACATCTAAGCGTTTACGAGAATATGGCGTTCCCACTGCATCCGAGAAAACTTTCAGCAGAGGAGATTGACCGGCGTGTCAGAGATATTGCACAGATGCTTCATATCGAGCATCTGCTCATGCGGACACCGAACCAGTTGAGCGGCGGTGAGACGCAACGGGTTGGACTCGGACGCGCAATGGTCCGTCGTCCCCAAGTCTTCCTTATGGACGAACCGATCTCCAATCTCGATGCGAAACTTCGGACTGAGATGCGAGCGGAAATCCGCTGGCGGCAACGTGAACTCGGCACAACGACCTTCTATGTGACGCATGACCAAATCGAAGCGATGTCAATGGCAGACAGAATTGCAGTCCTTGAAGCAGGCAGAATCCAGCAATTGGGAACACCTGCGGAAATCTATAATCATCCTACCAATCTATTTGTCGCCGGTTTCATTGGCAATCCGAGTATGAATTGCCTCTCGTGTGAGATCTCCAGCACGAATGGCGAGCTCCTTATGATGTTAGTGAGTCATCTCGGACGGAACAATTCAGTCGCAATTCAGGACCGCAAGATCGCTAAAGTTGTAAATAACAACGATCCAGACCGAGATCTTATCTTCGGCACGCATGCTGAGGATGTAATTGTTAGTCATCAATCAATACCCAACGCATTTCAGGCTGAAGTCTATAGCGTTGAACCTCTTGGGGCAGAAACAATCGTCGAACTGACGCTCGGAACGGATGCATCAGGGGCGCACACGATTCTAAAAGCAAGCACAGCACCTAACTTTGAAGCGGATATTGGACAGTATCTCTACGTCACGTTTGTCCCAGAGCGGATGCACTTTTTCGATAAAACCACTGGCAACGCCATCTTGTAGGAGGGATTTGTAATCCCGACTCTTCTGTAGGAGGGATTTGTAATCCCGATTCTTGCGTTATTTTACCAATTATGAACTGGCGACTTAAATTCTTTAATCTCATCCCAAATTTTCTAAAGCGTGTCGGCTGCCAACTCTTACGCCGATTCGGATATGATCCTGATGCGTGGTTGGAAAATTTCCTCAGAGAACACAAAGGAGAGTAATACGTGAAAGGCGGAGATATAATCATTGAATGTTTGAAGGCACAAGGCGTTTCAGCGGTTTTCGGAATGCCCGGCACCCAAAACATCCAAATCTACGATGCACTCCTACGAAGAGGCGAGGGCACAATCGACCACTACCTCGTCCGGCATGAATACGCCGCAACGCAGATGGCAGACGGGTTCGCTCGCGCAACAGGTGAACCCGGTGTTGCTATCACTGTGCCGGGACCGGGTGCCAGCAACGCATCGACGGGGATTTTAGAGGCGTTCACCGATTGCGCACCTGTTCTCCTGATTACGGGGCAGAGCGATTCCAGTCTCTACAGCAAACATCCCAGCAAAATGTTTCACGGATTGGATCAGATGCGGTTTTTTGAGTCAATCACGAAATACTGTGCTATCGCCCACACTGTCGCTGAAATTCCTGTGGTCATTGAAAACGCCTTTAAAGCGATGCGCACTGGGAGACCGGGACCCACCATGCTGGAATTTCCCATGGATGTCGTCACTGGAGAAGGAGATGTCCGAATCCCACCGCGGGTCGAACGCACTGACTTACCCCCGCCTGACGACGCATCCCTCAGTTCCGCAGTCGAAACCATTCGCAATGCCAAGATGCCCCTGATTTTTGCTGGTTCCGCCGTCTTTCATTCAAACGCCCGAAACGAATTGCGTCTCCTCGCCGAAAAACTGAACGCACCTGTCATTGTTACCCGTAATGCAAAAGGTGTTTTGTCGGAGGATCATCCCTTGGCACTACAAATTTGCTACGGTTACCTCGGACGCGAGGCACTCCAACGGACTGATTGTTTAATCGGTATCGGACCGCGTTTTACCTCTATTGATACCCGAAACTGGAGTCTCGAACTCCCGCAACCCTTCATTCAAATAGACGAAGATGCCGACGAGATCGGACTTGAATATCCGTGTGATATAGGGGTCGTCGGTGATTTGAAACTGACGTTGCAGGCACTCATTGAGGACGTTACGCCCGGTGAAAATGGATGGGACGAGACACTCGCGCACCTCCGAACAGCGTTCGATGCACAGCCACCGCTGCCCGTCATCCATGAACTACAAGACGTACTCCCACGAGACACCATCTACGCGATTGATGTCCATGCCCTCGGCTACGCTTCCTTCGCCGAATTTCCTATCTACGATCCGAGGACGTTCCTCTATCCGAACATCGGGGTGGCATTAGGACACGCCTACCCTGCCGCTATCGGCGCGAAAGTGGCATATCCAGATCGTCCTGTTATCTGCTTCAGTGGTGACGGCGGATTCCTGATGGGAGCTGTGGAAATGGCGACCGCTATGAAATACGGGATCAATGTCGTAGCGATTGTGGTAAACGACGGTGCCTTGTCAGCGATTAAAGGATCTCAGCAGAAAGGGTGTGAAGGACGCACAATCGACACGGATCTGCTCAATCCGAATTTCGTCGAATTCGCGCAGTCCTTCGGTGCGTATGCCAAGCGGGTAGAGAATTTGGGAGACTTCAAGGACACTTTACGGGACGCGCTCGCCGCAGAAAAACCGGCACTCATTGAAGTCATGCTGCAGGATCGGCAAGACGACATCGTCGACGTCATCGGATGGTTGATGTCCGAACCGCTCCGAAAAACCGCTTTCTAACGCACTGTTTGCCAATAGACTTGTGCTTTTAATACTCGCCGCGGGCATTCCAACCCGGATACTGTTCCTCTAACGCCTCAAGCGTTTGCGGCGTATAGTATGGATGCCCAGCAGGTGGGAACCGAAAGACTTCACGCTCTGCCGCTGTTAACGTGCCGATGAATTTCGAGAAGGTCGGATTCCGCCCTTTGTCTGTGTAGTGCCGAAAGCCTTCCCAAAAGTGGTCTGCCCGTCCTAAACCGAATCCCCACGTGAAGCGTTGTCCATCTTCCCGCAGGTAATCGCTTGCTGAGTGCAACGTATAGTTGTTGAAGATACAGACAGTTCCGCCTTTACAAACAAGGGGTTCGTATTTAGAAGTATCCCGTCCGTATTCCTTCGCAAGGAGTCGAAGCGGTGCTTGATCTTCATCAACATCCTCAAGGTGTACCCAAAAACCGATTTGTCCGAATTCACGAGCACTCTCGGACTGTGGTAGCAGTGAGTTGTTGCCGTTATCAATGTGCAAATTGCTTGGATCGCTATCGACACCGGGACCTTTAAACCCAGGATAGCGTGCAATCATACATCCAGCACGGTAGTGAATATGCTCCGTTTTCAGAAATTTACGTGCGAATTCCCAAGCATCGTGGTCCACGATCGCACGTAATAAAGCCATTTCAGCGGGTGGGAATTCGGTCAAAGTCGCTCTACCCGGAGGCGGATCGTCTTTGACTTCTTCCCATGTCGGCAAGACACGGCGTTGGGCGGCTTGCATCTCCGCAAGTTGTTCACCTGAATAGTAGTCGGGGACAATTAAGTAGCCTTTTGCTAAGAGTTCATCAAGTTGTGCATCGGTAAATTGCTTAGGCATGTTAACCTCCACTGGAGAAATAACGCTGGTTTGAACAGGAACAGGTTAAAAATTTTTGCTGACGAACCTTGACAGCCAGAATAAGTGGCAAAGCCCGTCAGCAAAATTGAGAACTCCCCCAGACGGACTCGAACCGCCGACACGATGGTTAACAGCCATCTGCTCTACCGACTGAGCTATGGGGGATTGTTAAAGTAATTATACACTATTTCATTGGCTATTGCAAATTAAATTCAAAATTTTTTCAGACTTCTTAACAATCTCAGTAAATCCAACCTACCTTGCATAAAACCCCAGAGGATACCAACAACAAACCATACCCAGAAACCTTTGAATCCAATTTGCCAAGCAATACCGTAAACCTCTCCTGCCCTACCACCGTAGCGTCCCTCCCTCGGCGGTCCTGAATCATAGAAATAATCGAAGAGGTCGCGAGGAAACCTGACATCCATGATGATATGAAAAAGATATGCCACAGCGAAAAGCCATAAGTAACCTACTACAAATCCCAGCAAGGACCTTAGTAACAGAATTCCGAGAAACCGAAGGCAGGCTATGATTCTCTGCATGAACATAGTTTCCATCCCTCTGTCATTCGGTGCAAAATTGCGCGTAACATCAGGTATATATCTTAATCTCTTCAGGGTTCACAGCAACGATGCGAGAAATGTGTTCAAGCTCATCTTCGGAGAGCACTTGCACGATATCTTCCCAGACCCGGTCTTCCCGTTCCGACCGTTTGTATTCATAGATGTCAAATTTACGGCTGATGACAAGGATGCGGATGCGTTCGTCGTCATCGTCAAAAACATCAACGAAGTAGTCTGGATCAGGGAAAGAACCCGCTCTCAGTGTATCATAAATTTTCTGCTTTAAGGTTTCGCACGCCATTATGTAGATCCCTCGTTACCAGATCCGGACCTCTTCTGGAGTTGCCCCAATTAAGAGAGAAACGTGTCCCCATTCCTCATCTGAGAGATGCTTTAAAAGTTTGTCCCAGATGATGTCACCCCTATCTATCATCGTGTGTCCGTTAAATTTTCGACTGACAACCACAACGTGGATGAAATCGGCGGCTCCATCAGAGACATCAACGAAATCTTTCGTATCGCTGAAGTAGCCCGTCTTGAGTAGATTCTGAATTTTTTGCTTTAATGTTTTGCACGCCATTACGTAAATCCTCCGTTAGAGGTTAGTGTCTATCCAGTGCAGAACGTTTTCAATGCGGTTAAGGAATCTGGTTGCTTCTTGCTGTGTTGCTTGTTTAGCGGTATATCGCCACTGTGGAGTCCATAAGTTTACTGCATGAAACATGTGCCAGAGATCCCTATTTTGTTTCAGTCGATTATAGCCTGGGGTAAGTCTCAACAAATCTTCCAATTGATGTGTAAATACTGTCTGGTGCGCAGGAAGTATAGAACGTTGCCGAAGTAAGTCTTCTAATTCTCCCAAATTTTTGCAATCATAGATGTGCATTAATTTCATTTTCAAGAGACATTCCACCGCATAGCCTGCCATGTACATCGCGCCTCGCCCCCGAAAGGCACTGAGAAGTGCTTTCGCATCTGCCAAGCGTTGACGGCTGGCTCCAGCAAGTTCGCTGATTCCATTGTGTAAATTACGATTCATACAGTTAAGTTAATGTGCTCCGAATTTTGTAATAGATTTCTGTATTTCTATTATGAAAGTATATCACATTTCCTCTACAGCGTCAATTACGAATCAAATCTAAATTACTCCACAGAAAACACCGAAACTTCACCCGTGTCCATCCATCTCGCAACCACACTTTTGCCCAGAACCACTACATCTTTGTATGCAAACGGCTCCGTCCCGAAGTTCGCGATCAGTTCAACAGCATCCCCAAACTCAGTGCGTTGGACCTGCCTGTTATCGCTCAACCACTCAAAATCCCTCATTGCCTGCCCACCGATCTGCCGATGCAACGGCGAAAAGAACATATAGTGCCGCTGTATCCACGCTTTATGCTTGGTAAACTCTGCTATGTTCAGATGGTATAATGGCGGAACGTTGTAAAGCAACTCTAAAAGTGCCAACGTTCCGATTGCATTCTCAAATTTGAGGCTTCCAGAAAGCCAATGGTTCGTTGTCACCACTGAATCATGGAACACGATCTGATAGAGCGGTAACCGGAATCGTGGATCATAATAGAGATACAGATACTGTGATTTGAGAGGCACCTGCTTTACGTGAATCGCTGGAGCTTCAGGGGGCCAGTATCCTCCTATATAGTAAGACGAGGTCTTTTCTTTCATATCTGGATCACCCCACCCCATGACAGGCGCCGTCATTCCGTGTGCGAAGTGGAGCGTCGCCGCAGCGTAGGCAGCACCGCCTTCCGAGCCGACGACCATATTGTGCGTGTCCCGAATCCACGCAATACGGGCAAGTCGAGCGTTCATATCATCTAACTGCGTCGCCGGATGGGACTGCGAATAATCGTCAAAGAGTTCACCGTAAGCATCGCAGTCGATGAACCACGAGTTGAAGTCTGTCGGCATCTCTGCGACAATGCCGTTGACACGATTTTCAACATAAGGCTGTGCGACGAGGGGACTTAAGTGATACCCCTTCTTCTTAAACCCTCGATTCTTCGTGCCATCTGCGTTGATAATTCCGCCAGTTTCATAAAGCGACAAGTCAAACTGAGCCGTCTCCCATGTATCCTTTTCGTCAGGATGATGAATGCTATGGTAGGAATCGTAGGGTCCGATCAGATATCCGAGTTCTCTCGCCTTCGCGACAGCAGTCGGATGCCGAAACCCGTCCTGCCATGAATCAGCACCGAGCCAGAGTCTGTCCAATCCATTCTCAGCAAACCGCTCCAGCAGTTTTACAGAGGGACCGTCACCCCATTCGTCTGGATGCCGTAGTGAATCGCGGAACGCGGCGTAAAGTAGCAGACAGTTGCGTCGGTAAAGTTCTGGAAGCGACAATGTGGATACGTCCTGCGAAACCAACTTTTCTATTTCGGGTCCAAGGGGAATCTCTGCCCACACAGAGGCATTGTAAAATTCGGTGTTTTCAAGCTGCTCACTTAATGCGCGGCTCGCAACACGTTGGCTGTAATTAGAGGAATAATCAGCCCGTGCCATGTCTCGGACAACGTCCTGTACCTCCGCGTCCAGTTGCGAAAAAATACGTTTTCCGATGCCTCCAACTGTCCCTTCATTGGAACCAAGACTGAGTTTTGTAGCAAACGCCTTCCAATCCGTTACATCGTATTGACTCAGGAGTTTTCCACCCCAAAGATAGACATGCACAGCGCCGAGTAATTTTTCTGCTTCTGGAGTCTTCTCAATCTTTTCAGCAAACGAAACAAATTCACCGTTCTCAATCAACCACTTTCGATAGTGTTTGGCAGGTTCGACAGGGGATGCCGCACCTAATGAGATGCGCACCCCGTATGTTTTCCGTTCCCAATTCGGCGTGAAAGCGTGTGATACCTGCATCCCTAAGTCAGACGTTTCCGTCTCACGGAATAGAATTTGATTATTCAACGGATTCGTCAGAATATAGGTGAGTGTTCTCTCGCCGAGATCCAACCCCCAAAACGGCATAGAGAGACCCGCTGTTGTATTTATCCGTCCCCGATCGCACAAAAAATCTCGCCATGTAAGGTCATCTTTCGGAACGTAACTCCCCTCAAAGAAGGGGAAAATATAGCCGTGGATGGATTCAGTGTTTTCAATAACGGGCCACGTAAAATTTTGTGCCTCGTCTGTGGGCGCATCTTGAATGAATTCGATCGTTAGCGAGTCTCTTTGCGATTCAACGTGAACGCTGACGGAGTGTTCCGGCAGTTTCCAACTCACACCGTTGTCGTTATGAGAAAAATCCGTCACAGCACCCAATCCTGTCTGACCCGATGAAACCCGAACCGTTAGGTCCGTCCCCGCAGGATAGGCATTCATGGCAAGCGACTTCGGAACGATTTCAACATCCCAAATATCATTGCTGAAACGGATGGTTTCATGTGTGTCACTCATACCGACAGAAGTCAACAGAAATAGCCCTATGGATAAAATGTAAAATTGCAATCTCGGCAATGGTGTCTGTCCTCATCTATTCTATCATAACTGTGTAAGAGGCGCGCCTTGGGAGCGCGCCACAGAGAAACCCATTTACCTCGACAATTCTTCCCACAATGCCCGATAGAAATTCATCACGCGGATGGGATCGGAGCTTCCCGCAATTTCCGCCAAAGTGTAACCTGTATATCCAGATTCTTTCAACGATGTAAAGAGTTCTCGCCACGGATACTCGCGTCGGTGGAGTTCCGTGATATGCACTAAACCGATTCTACCTTTCACGAGGTTGAAGTTGTTCTGAATAGAGCCGTCTTCTACTTCACCAAAATTAGAATTCCAGCAGACATAAACGTTATCGTGATCCGCAACATCAAGAATCGTGCGGATATGGGGAAGTTCAGAGGTGCCACCACCGTGGACCTCTAACCGAATTTGCACGCCGAGATCCGCTGCAAATTCACCACACTCGCGCAATGATAACCCGATCTGTTCCAACGTCTTTTCGACAGGCACCTCGTTCGGGAGTCCATTCGGACGCACCTTCACACCGGGGGCTCCGACATCCGCGGCGAGTTGAGAATACGCCTTCGTTCCGGCTATATTCCGACGAAGTACTGCCTGATCCGTGGCATGATAGTCATACGCGGAACCTAAACCGGCGATCTCGATCGGGGAGTCTGCGAATTGTTGTTTGACTGCCGCCCGTTCATCTGCTGAAAGATCCACTTCAACGCCGTGGGCATGCGTTGTCCGCAATTCCACGCCTGAAAATCCTGTTTCTATGCAGTTTTCGATGATTGTTGGGACATCCCAATCTTTTGCCATATTATACGTAACTAAACCAAGCTTCATACTTTAGTTTTAAGGGCTTGCAAGCTTCGCCCTCCTCCTTACTCAAAAAGTTGTGCGACTTGACACGAAAACCCTTCCACGACATCCTCACCGGTCAGTGTATCTTCGCGTGTCAGCAGCTTGATGTCCGTTTCCGAACGATAGACGGTTACTGTTTTTGATCCGGGTTCAATCACCCAGACGATCTGTGTTCCTGCCTCCAGATAGGCGAATGCCTTTTCAATGACACGCCGGAAAGCATCTGATGGGGACACGACCTCAATCGCCAGGTCTGGTGGCACTGGACACGCTTTGCTTGGGTCATTGGGCAAGTGTGCTGTTGAAAGAAAAGCGATATCGGGTTTCAGGACGCGCTCGCTGACTTGGAAACCTGTATCCGGGGTAACCACCTCGCCGAGTTGATGCTCACGCACGTATAAACCCAAGTGTAAAAAAACCCTCGCGCTGACGATTCCGTGTTCCCATGACGCAGCTGGCATCGGTCTCAATTCTCCTTTTACATATTCATATCCCTCCAAATCACTTTCAAGAAATTCTTCAAGCGTCATCTCGCCGTGTTCAGGCACGGACATTTCTTGTTTGAATTCGCGGGTGTTTTGTGGATCCATTTCCCGTCCCTCCATTTAAATTATTATATCTATTCAAAAAGTTGTGCAACCTGACACGAAAAGCCTTCCACGATATCCTCACCGGTCAGTGTATCTTCGCGTGTAAGCGTTTTGATATCTGTTTGGGAACGGTACACGGTTATCGTCTTTCCCACGGGTTCAATAATCCAGACGAGTCGCGTGCCAGCATTGAGATAGGCAAACGCTTTTTCGACAACACGATATTGAAGGTCTGTCGGTGAGACAACTTCAACCGCGAGATCCGGTGGGATGGAGAACGCTTTGCGTCTGTCAACGGGGAGTCTCCCCGATGAAACAAATGCGATATCAGGTTTAACCAATCGGTCTCCTAATTTAAAGTCTGTACCCGCAGGATATAAACGTCCCAGTTGATTCTCACGAATGTGAATCCCTAAAAGTAAGCTGAGGCTCATACTGATATCCCCGTGTTCCATTGTCGGTGGTGCCATAGGGACCAGTTCTCCCTTCACGTATTCATATCCCTCCAAGTCGGATTGGCAAAATTCATCCAGCGTCATATCGGTTTTTATAGGAGCGAGGGATATTGCCCCTTGTTCATAACCGTTTTTCGGAATGTCCATCAGAATTTCTCCTTTTTTTGATGCGTACCATTTTGAATTGTATTATACCGAATTTTTTGCTACAATGTTCCTTAAACTTATAAATATGGAGAACACCACTATGGCTTATGCACTTGAAGACGAATTCGGTGACATCATCGGTAAAGCCCGGCGCGGGCAAAACGTATCTGCAAGCCAAATCGCTACTGCAGCAGGCATCACAGAAGCAGAACTCGCTCGTATGGAACAGTATACCTTAAAACCGACAGAAACGCAAGTCCTTCGACTCGCAGAATCCCTGAAGTTGGACGGCACCAAACTCCTCGATATTGCGACAGAAGAATGGGAACCCGAACCGCCGCAACCGATGAGTGATTCGGCTCTTGAGGTTATCACAATCAGCGCACCGGTCGGAGGATGGCCCGTCAACGCTTATCTCTTAATATGCCAAGCAACCAATGACGCTGCGATTATCGACACGGCAGCGCATCCAGACCTCATCTTAGAACAGTTGGATGCCCAGAATGTGAATCCCGCAGCGATTCTCTTGACACACGCCCACAGCGATCACACCGATGGATTACCGGATATCCAAACCGCTACTGGATGCGAAACTTACATCCATACGAACGAACCGAAACCGCGAAGCGAAACAGGATTACGCGAGGTGGCACACGGAGACACCCTCACCGTCGGTGAACTCACAGTAACCGTCGTTAATACGCCCGGGCACACCCCCGGCGGATGCAGTTTCATCGTAGAGAACGTAGCATTCGTTGGCGATGCAATTTTCGCTGGTTCGGTCGGTGGTCCTAACATCTCCCTTCAGGATGAAATTGATAGCGTTCGAGACAATTTGTTGTCCCTTCCAGACACGGTTAGGCTCTTTCCGGGACACGGGCCCTCCACCACCGTCGGTGAAGAAAAAGCACATAACCCATTCTTTTAAATTATTTGTCTCTACCGAGTCCAATAGCGGCATTATGCGTGTTAACTGCTATGCCTACTACGGAAGGTTTTCACCTTGCTCTCGTATCTTCTCCAACGTTTCCTTTCGATCGGATTATCCCTCTTGGCGGTATCGCTTCTTGTGTTCCTGATGGTGCACCTCATTCCCGGCGATGCCGCCGTCGCTATTCTGGGGGAACGCGCGACCGAAAAGGCACTTACCGAACTACGAGAAGAAATGGGGCTTGATAAACCTTTGTATCACCAATATGCCAAATTTCTGTGGGATGTCGCACACCTCGACTTCGGACGTTCCTTCAAAACAAAGCAACCCGTCGTTGAAGAAATCAAACGTTATTTCCCGGCAACAGCTGAATTGACGCTTGCCGCAATGGCGTTTTCGATCCTATTCGGGATTGCAGCAGGCATCATCGCGGCGATCTATCGGGGAACGTTTTTAGACTATTTCTCCATGTCAATATCCCTCGCTGGCATCTCTATGCCAATCTTCTGGTTGGGGTTGATGCTCATCTTGTTATTCTCATATTTCCTGCCGATACTACCGAGTACAGGACGGCTGGATGTCGTATTGGATTTAGATGTCCAGTCGCGTACAGGTTTTTATCTCATTGATACCCTGCTGACCGGGAACTTCACCGCCTTTCGGAACGCCGTCGCGCACCTCATCCTCCCCGCAATAACGTTAGGCACAATCCCATTAGCAATTATCGCTCGCATGACCCGATCCAGCCTCCTTGAAGTACTAAACCAACCCTATATTACGACCGCTTATGCCAAAGGCTTACCGCGATGGAAAGTTATTAGCAAACACGCAATGAAAAACAGTATGGTGCCCGTTCTGACAATTATCGGCTTGGAATTCGGCTATTTATTAGGCGGAGCGATCTTAACCGAGCACATCTTCTCCTGGCCCGGACTCGGTTCATGGTTACGTGCCGCTGTCGAGGCGCGTGATGTGCGCGCAGTGCAAGGCGGTGTCCTTTTCGTCGCATCGGTCTTTATGTTCGTCAATCTTATCGTGGACCTGCTATATGCATATTTTGACCCACGCATCCGAGTAGGAGACGAAGCCGTATGAACAACGCAACTACCGTCTCCAACCAACAATACGTCCTTCGGAAACTCTTAAGACACCGTTCTGCTACTATCGGGGCATCTATTATACTGTTCTTCATTATCGTCGCCATTTTCGCACCGCTTATCGCAACACACGACCCGAGGCATGCCAACATCGTTGAACGCCTCAAAGACTCGTCCGGCACCTACTACCTCGGTACTGACGGTGTCGGACGTGACATCTTCAGCAGGGTTGTCTATGGAACGCGTATATCCCTGAAGGTCGGGCTCATCGCGATGTCGTTTTCCATAGGATTCGGTATCCTTTTCGGGGCAATCGCAGGTTATTACGGTGGAAAGCTCGACAATCTAATCATGCGCGTCATGGATATGATGCTTGCCATGCCGAGCATCCTTCTCGCGATGGTCATTGTCACCATTTTGGGGCAGAGTCTTACGAATGCGATTATCGCCGTCTCCATTGTCTATATTCCACAATATGCTCGAATCTTGCGTGCTGCTGTCCTGAAAGTCCGTGAATTAGATTATGTCGTCGCCGCGAAGGTCATCGGTGCCAGCAACACGCGCATTCTGTTGACCACCGTTCTCCCGAACTGTATCGCACCGTTGATCGTCCAAGCGACTTTAGGTATAGGTGCCGCCATTTTAGATGCCGCCGGGCTGAGTTTTCTCGGACTCGGTGCCGAGATTGGTGAACCCGAATGGGGCGCAATGCTCAATGAAAACCGCAAGTTTATCCGCCGCGCACCCTTAGCCGTCACCGCTCCCGGTATCGCTATTTTCCTCATCGTCTTGGGGTTCAACCTCCTCGGTGACGCCCTCCGGGATGCTCTCGACCCGCAAATAGATTGAGGTTAAACGATGCTGAGATGGATAGACATACACTAAAACCTAAGATTTTTTTGACACGTCCTGCTTTTTATGGTATAATTCAATGCAAATTTAACCCAGTGAGGTTTTTAGTATCTGATGGAGTCTGATTTAAAAGGTCGATTTCTGAAAATGAGTCTCAATATCACGAATTTGAACTTAACATGGAATACTCGCCGCCTGCGTTCCCTACGCAATTCGGGAAACCTACAATCCACGTCTTACACATTTCTCACACTCATGGGTGTCCTACTTTATCTCTGCACCAGCTCCGCTGAATCCGCAACACGGGAGTACTGGATCGCCGCTGAGAAAGTCGAATGGAACTACGCGCCAAGCGGACAAAACCTCATCAGACCAGCGATGGGATTGGACGTTTGGGGGAAAGCACTCGTGTATGAAAAATATCGCTACATCCAATACACCGATGCCTCCTACACGACACAAGTTGAACAACCCGCATGGATGGGGATCCTTGGACCGCAACTGCGCGCTGTTGAAGGTGATAGCGTCCGTGTGCATTTTCTCAATCGCGCCGACAAACCGCTCAGCATCCACGTGCACGGATTACAATATGATGAAGCAAACGAAGGAGCAGATATGAAAGGATCGGGTGCCGCTGTACCACCAGGCGGTAAATTTACCTATCACTGGGAAGCGGACAGCGATGCCGCTCCCGGTCCGAACGATCCGTCCTCTATTGTCTGGCTTTATCACTCACATGTTGATGCGGTTACCGAGGTATACGACGGTTTGATTGGAACCATCATCGTCACGAAAAAAGGGATGGAACGCGCTGCGAACGATCCACGTCCCAAAGATATTCACAAGGCATTCACTACCCTGTTTCTCGTTTTCAATGAAAATGACCGCAAAATCGTTAAAAATGGTCAAAGCGCAGAATATGACTCTCCTGAGGAAGCCGAAGAGGGTAACCTTAAGCATACCATTAACGGCTATATCTTTGGCAATCTGCAAGGGTTGGAAGTTGAACAAGGCGATCGAGTCCGTTGGTATCTCATCGGGTTAGGCACTGAAGTCGATATGCACACCGCACATTGGCACGGTCAGACGGTGCTAAACGCAGGAAAACGCACTGACGTGGTAGAACTACTTCCCGGCTCTATGGTAACAGTAGATATGACAGCGAAAACCCCCGGCGACTGGCTCTATCACTGCCATGTTGCAGATCATATTACGGCAGGTATGAACACACGCTGGCGCGTGATACCAAAGCCTTGAAAAACGCACATTAGACGTTTATCCAAAAACTTTGAACCTTTCGCAATTAAATCTGACTAAATTTATTAGGACTTACGCACTTCCCCGGTAGGTGCGGTTTCCAACCGCACCGAATGCGTCCAAATAGATGAAATTTACTGATTTTGCGTAAGTCCTGTTTATATCAGATTCGATTGGATAATAGTCCATCTATTATAACCCAAGTTGCCACTTATTTATACACATAGCACTCCGCTGGAGTGCGGGGGATTAAATACGCCATTTTCTATAGAGATATCACCCTGCTGGGGTGAAGAACGTGCTGAAAAAGGTCCTTCAAACGCGTAGAACTCGTTAGTAGCAAGTTGGGTTATTATAGTAAAGTCGAAAAATATGTAGACAGTTGTGCAGCGAAACAACCCGCCGCTGGCGAGGATTGTATCCTCGCCTCTTTAGAGGGTATAATTAATTCTAAGCTTTACTTTAATTACCTAAGGAGACATAATGTTTAGCAACCGATCCAGTTTTTTCAGCTACTGTTCGCTGATTTTGCTCTTATTCACCCTCATCGCTACGGTTCACGCTGAAACGTTGACCATCTACTCCGGACGAAGTAAGAGTCTCGTTGAACCGATTATCGAGCAATTTGAAGAGAAGAGTGGGATCCAAGTAGAAGTCAGCTACGGTGGAACGACCCAACTTGCCGCCGCGATTCTCACAGAAGGCGACAAAAGTCCTGCCGCCCTCTTTTGGGCACAGGATGCTGGAGCACTCGGTGCCGTTAGTAAAAAAGCGATGTTTGAAAAGTTGCCGGAATCCATACTCACACAGGTCCCCTCAGGGTTTCGTGATGCCGAAGGTTTTTGGGTAGCAACAAGCGGTAGAGCGCGCACACTCGCATATTCTCCAGGACGCGTTAGTATGGAAGCACTCCCCGAAAGCATCTTCGATTTAACACAACCGATGTGGAAAGACAGAGTCGGTTGGGCACCGACGAATGCATCCTTCCAAGCGTTCGTTACGTCCCTACGTGTGCAGGTGGGTGATGAACGAACAAAAGAATGGCTCAGCGGTATGAAGGCAAATGGTGCCAAAAAATATGCGAAGAACACACCCATCATAGAGGCACTCGCCGCAGGAGAAATTGATGTCGGTTTACCGAATCACTACTATCTCCTTCGCTTCAAAAGTAAGGACTCCGATTTTCCCGTAGAACAGACGTTCTTTAAGCCGAGTGATCCGGGCAACCTCGTCAATATTGCGGGTATCGGATTGTTGAAAAGCAGGAAAAATAAAGATGCCGCACTGAAATTTGTGGAATTTTTGCTATCCCATAAAGCGCAGCAATACTTCACCAACGATGTCTTTGAATATCCTGCTATTGAGGGTGTAACGCCGCACGCGAACCTCCTGCCCCTCTCTGAACTGCTTCAATTGGCACCGACATTCAATCTCAATGATATGGACGACCTCGATGGTACGGTCAAATTGTTGAGAGATGCCGAGATTCTATAGACACAGCAACCCGTCGGCAGTTGAGGTAACTGGAATTGAATGTCAAAGCCAAAAACAGTAAGTGTAAACCGCTATCTCCTTATACCGGCAGTTGTGGTAGGTGCTGGCGGGTTGATCCCGTTGGTTTACCTGCTCGCCAAAGCGTTTTCTGCGGAAGGCACTTCGCTTGTACAGATTGTCTTCCGCTGGCGAAACGCCAGGCTTTTCTTTAACACACTCCTGCTGACCGCTGGTGTTCTCGCATTAAATCTGCTTTTGGCAACCCCCGCCGCATGGTTAACAACCAGAGCGAATCTGAAGGGAAGACGTTTCTTCACTGTGCTTTGCACTTTACCACTTGCTATCCCAGGCTATGTGATGGCGTACGCCTTGCTGGCACTCGGCGGAAATACCGGGATTGTCGCCCAATTTTTCGGAAAAAGCATTCCGCGCCTCAGTGGTTACTGGGGGGCACTTCTCGCCCTCAGCGCATACACGAGTCCTTATCTCTTTCTGAATCTGCGTACCGCACTGTTAGGACTCGACCCAAGCCTTGAGGAATCTGCTCAAAGTCTTGGCTACCGGTATCGCGAAGCATTTTTCCATATTATTCTTCCGCAACTGCGTCCCGCCTTTTATGCAAGTGGCTTACTTATTAGTCTACATGTCCTCGGAGACTTCGGGGTTGTGTCGTTGATGCGTTATGAGACCTTTAGTTACGCACTTTACACAGAGTATACGCTCTCTTTCGAGCACATCTATGCCGCGTGGCTCGCGCTCATGCTCCTTGTATTTACTGGAGGTCTGCTCTATCTTGAGGCAAAATTGCTAAATCGGGTGGTTCTCCATCGAGCGGGAAGCGGGGTTTCCCGTCAACTATCGCAGATCCCACTCGGTCCGTGGCAAATTCCCGCTTATCTGTACCTCAGTGTGCTCTCATTCACGACTGTAGTTGTCCCTGCTGGTGCTGTACTCCTCTGGATGTTCAGAGGATTCGATGCCGCCGTGTTGGGAGGGCTTATGGATGCGCTCATCGGTTCACTGTCGATTGCAATCCCCGCGGGAGTTCTGTGCGCGTTTCTGGCGGTTCCGTTCGCCTATGTAGGTGTCCGACACCCTTCGCGTCTGTCGAACATGTTGGGGCGTGTCGCTTATATTGTTTACGCTATACCGCCACTCGCTTTCGCACTGTCACTCATTTTTTTCGTCTTAAACACCGTGTCTTTCATCTACAAAACGTTACCCGTGTTAATTTACGCGTGTACCCTACATTTTCTCGCAGAAGCCATCGGACCCGTAAGAAGTTCACTATACCAAGCCTCACCCAATTTAGAAGAAGCCGCTCAATCACTCGGGTATTCACGGATACAAGCGTTTTTCAAAGCACTACTCCCAATTCTCACGCGTGGCATGCTGACTGCCACAGCACTCGTTTTCCTCGCGACGATGAAAGAATTACCGCTTACCTTTCTTTTATCGCCAGCTGGATATGAAACACTCGCGCTCAACGTCTGGAGTTACACATCAGAAGCAATGTTCGCTGAAGCCGCACCTTACGCGCTTACAATTCTCGCACTTTCTGGGATATTCGTGGGTGTCCTGATTCGTCATGAGGGACACGCACAAGAATAGTTAACGTGAGTGTGATAATAAAAATTGACAGGGATCCCGTAGGTTGGGTAGAGTGATGAATGACCAAAAAGCACTTCAGTTTACCAAGAAAAGTCTGATTTTTGATGACACATTCATGGAAATAGACATAGCGAAACCCAACAATCCAACGCTGTCCGTAGGAAAATGGAGTAGGTTTCCAATGATACGCTTATGACAAACTCACGTTAGTTATTAAAACAATAGGAGAAATAAGTTATGACACGCCTCAGAAATCTCATCCATAGCACGTTCGTATTTGCTTTAATCCCGTTCGTGATGCTCGGTTGTCTTTCCATGGCAGCGCAGAACACGGTTCGCGTTGATGCGGGTATGACAGAGACATTTGAAATGTCCGAGAGCGGTACAGGCGCAATTCAGAAATGGATACTTCCCGAAAGACGTTCTATCAGTCGCATCGAGATTCATTTTGACCCGATTGACCCACTGAAGAATATGACTGTTTACGCTCGGATGGGTGAAAACAATTGGCGAGTCGTCAAGGCAATCAAAACGCCGATTCGGACATCGCCGTATATCATTCGGGCTCCGCTCTCCACAGATGCCATTCGCGTCGTGTTATCATCGTCTATAGGGATGATTGACCGGATAGTCCTTTACGGCGCAGAATCGAGCAAATCAACCGAATAGAGATCGTCCAACATTTTCTCACGTCCAATCGGAGGAACCACGGTAAATTGTTTTATACTAAAGTCGAAAAATATGTAGACAGTTGCGCAGCGAAACAACCCGCCGCACCGCTGGCGAGGATTGTATCCTCGCCTCTTTGGAGTGTCTAATTAATTCTTAACTTTACTATAGTTCGCCATTTTATAGTAAAGCCCTTAAATAAGTTGACAGGTTCTGAGATTTATGCGATACTTTCGTCTTATGAGTTATTCATCAGATTTACGCAAATGCGTGCTTGACTTTATTAGTAAGGGTGGCAGTAAAGCAGAAGCTTCGCGAAGGTTTTCGGTCTCTCGGACGTGTATTTATACGTGGCTGAATGCTCAAGACCCGTTGAGGTGTGAAAAGCCGGGTCCCCGAGGTCCCCGAACCCTTGATTATGATGCCCTGCGGCAACATGTCTGCGATTTTCCCGATGCCACTCAAAAGGAGCGTGCCGCCCATTTCGGTGTCTCCAGACACGGTATCTACTATGCGCTTGGCAAACTCAATATCACGCGAAAAAAAAGACCCGCACCTATAAAGAACAATGTCCTATGAAACGAGATGCTTATCTCTCAGCACTTGAGCAAGAAACCCAGGGCGGTGGCAAAGTGCCGGTTTATCTCGATGAGACGGGTTTCAGCGAAACGACTTTTCGCGAGTATGCTTATGCCCCCAAAGGGATGGGTGTCGCTGCGAAAGTGCCAAGCAACCGATATACAAGCACGACGTTGATTGCGGCACGGTTTGAGGCAGGTTTCAGGGTGCCTGTGCTTTTCGAGGGCAGTTGTGATGCGATTGCGTTCAACACATGGCTCTCGGAGATGTTGTGTCCTTTGCTCAACAACAAGCACGTTGTGATTTTGGATAATGCCTCCTTCCACAAAGGTTGGCAAACTGCGGATTTGATCGCAGCGACAGGAGCGAGTTTGTTATTTCTGCCACCCTACTCACCGGAGTTGAACCCCATTGAGAAGGATTTCGCTATTATCAAACGCATCCGTCAATACAACGCTGAGAAATCCATTGATGAAATTATAAAAATGTATAATTAATTACGGGCTTTACTATAACACAATTTTCCAACAATTTCTATACATATCTTTCTAATTCTGATAGACTCTGTTACGACTCTCTAATTGACAAACTGGAATGCACATATTCTTGGATTTTTTAACGCTACCCCCACTTTTAACGCTTGGTGCTGATGCCCTTAGGGTGTTACTCTCATTTGCGCTCGGTATTTTCATTATTAACATCTACCAGTGGACCCACGCCAAAGTTCCACAGAAATCGTTTACCGATACGCTCATCATCCTATGTATGTTGATTTCTGTGGTGATGGTGGTTATCGGTGATAGCATCGCACGGGCGTTTAGCCTTGTAGGTGCTTTGTCTATTATCCGATTCCGCACGGCTATTCAAGACCCACGCGATATCGGTTTCGTTTTTTACGCGTTAGCAGTTGGGATGGCAGTCGGTGCGGGAAACCCATCTGTCGCGATTTTGGCGACCTTCCTCATCGGTATTATTATCCTCTGTATGTACCATTGGCATCAACGTTTTGGCGATGACAATGAATTTAGTTTAGAATTTTGCCTGCCACCAGAACAGACATCCGAAACTATCTATAGTCCAGTTTTCAATAAATACTTGACCCACGAACGTCTACTCGAACGACGGATCAAAAAATCACAGCAAATTGAACTAACATTTCGGATTCGATTGGCAAATCCGCAGGAGTGGCTCGCTTTTTTTAACGAACTCTCAGGCATTGAAAACGTAACAGAGGTAAAAATGGATAAAGAGTGAACATAGCGAGCGGAGAAACCCCGAACTTTCTTATGACTTATGAATCTAAATCTAAAATTGAAAAGGAGAAAACGATGATGCAATTTAAATCAATAACATTTATTGTGCTCATAATTATGGGTTGGGCAATACACGCCAATGCTCAAGACAATCAGGAAACCCCAAAACTTTCAGATGACCAGAAGCGGTTTGATTTTGACGGAAATGGTGTCCTTAGTGATGAAGAAACCGATCTCATGCACCGAGTTACGAGCATCGAAGCACTCACAGGCAATAAACTTACTGACGAAGAGATTAAGCGGATGAACGATGATCAAGGTCCTGACATGGGCTTCGGAGGCCCCCCCGGTGGAATGCCCGGTTTTGGCTTCGGAGGTGGACGAGGGGGAAGACGCGGACCTCAACCCGCAGAAAAAATTGTCAAACAGTTTGATAAAGACAATGATGGAAAATTAACCGGTGACGAGCGGCAAGAGGCACTGAACACGCGTGGTGGTGGAAGTGTGTCTCTAATGAGCGAAGAAACTTTGCGCGAAGGTGTTCAGAGCGATGTGCAGGCAAGCCTCAATTCGGTGCCAGAAGGTTCACCCTCACTCTACAACGCACAAACACTCCGTACGCTTTATCTCCGATTCCACCATGAAGATTGGTACGAACAGATGAGCTCGTTTTATCGCACAGATATTGAAGTTCCAGCAGAACTGATTGTTGATGGAGAGGTCTATCCAGATGTCGGTGTCCATTTTCGAGGTACTTCTTCCTACTTTACAGTCGAATCGGAGAAAAAATCCTTCAATATTGCCGTTGATTATGGTGAAGACGGACAACGCCTCTACGGCTACAAAACGTTGAACCTACTCAACGGACACGTCGATGCGTCCTTCCTCCGTGAAGTACTCTACAATCAAATCTCGCGCGACTATATCCCCGCGATGCAAACAAACCTCGTGAAATTGGTGATCAACGGTGAAAATTGGGGTGTCTATATCAATCTCCAACAGTACAACAAAGATTTTCTCGCCGAGTGGTTCGACACAAAAGGCGGTATCCGCTGGAAGATAGGGCCCGGTAGAGGCGGGGCACTGAATTATGCCGGAGACGATCCATCAGTATATGAAGAAACATATCAACTGAAAACCAGAAATGTCGAAAATCCATGGGACGGTCTGATTGCCCTCACGAAGATGCTTGACGATTCTACACCTGACTCGGAACTTGTGGAAAATCTTCCGTCCGTTCTTAAT
The DNA here is from genome assembly GCA_965232545.1 of Candidatus Poribacteria bacterium. GTDB lineage: Bacteria > Poribacteria > WGA-4E > WGA-4E > WGA-3G > WGA-3G. Next base: position 1,300,439 of record OZ246979.1, on the reverse strand, counting down.
ATCGATCAGGTGCTATGGCAACTTGCTGTTTCAAACGTCTTTATGGATGACGATGGCTACATCCACAAAGGCGGCGATTACGCCCTCTATCAAGATGTCAACGGTAGATTCCACCTCATACCGCACGATAATAACGAGAGTCTGAGGTTTGGTCGATCGGGGCGTGGCGGTCCTGGGGGTGGTGGTCCCGGGGGCTGGTCATGGGGAGACTTAGAAAACGGAATGGTATCCCCTATCGCGCATGCAGACAATGCTGCCCGTCCACTTATTAAACGATTGCTTTCAAACCCAGAGTGGCGCGCACGGTATCTCGCACACGTCCGAACCGTCAGGGATGAATGGCTCGATTGGGAAGTGTTGGAGCCGATTATCAAGGAATATCAAACGCTTATTGATGTAGAGGTTCAGCAAGATGATAAGAAACTATATGGGTATGAAGAATTTGCAACCGGTGTTCCCGAAGACCTCAAGCGGTTTGTCAACCAACGCCGTGAGCATCTGAACAATCATACTGAACTCAGCGAACCGGTACCGGAAATTGTTTCGGTTGAGATCGGATCTGGAACGTCTCCCGTAGCGAATCAATCCGTCACAGTTAAAGCAAAACTCGACAAATCCGTTGATGTTAATGCGGTTTTGTTGTATTATAGCACTGATCGGTATGTCGTATTCAATCAAGTGGTGATGACAAAAGAAGGGGATAGTTATGTTGGACACATCCCCGGTTTTCCCGCAAATACCACAGTCTACTATTACGTAGAGGCGAACGCCGTCAAGACACACGGCACAACCGCCTTTTCGCCAGCGAAATCCGAGCAAGGCGCGGCACAGTACCGAATTGGTGTTTCCATCGCAAAAGAAACGCCAGTCGTCATTAACGAACTCATGGCAGTCAATACCAAGAGCCTTACCGACCCGCAAGGACAACACGAAGACTGGCTTGAACTGCACAACCTCACCAACGATGTCTTGAATCTTACTGGGATGTATCTAACGGATAAAACCGACAATCCCAAAAAATGGGCATTTCCTGAGAATACGACGATTCCAGCGCAAGGCTATCTCCTCGTGTGGTTAGATGAAGACGGTAAAGCCGATGGTGGGCTCCATGCGAACTTCAAGTTGTCCCGTAACGGCGAAACTGTGATGCTCGTTGATACTGATACACGCGGTAATCAGGTCCTTGATACAGTAACGTTTGATAAACAGGAGAAGGATGTTGCACTCGGCAGATGGCCGAATGGTAGTGGCACACTCAAACAGCTCCAAACCACACCGGGTAAAGAAAATATGCTTAAATAGTGTAAAACGAACCTTCTGTTTTGTTAGATGTCTAATGGAACAAGAAAACCATTTATGGTAAACCAGAAAAATAAGCAGACATTCTCCGCTCCCCGGGTAGGCGAGGTTTCTAACCTCGCCGGTGCAGAGTGTACAATTAATTCTAAAGTTTACCATAGTTTGCCTCTATTCAATATTTTGCTTGATTAAGCGAAATTTGAGAGTTGAAAATCAGCACTATTGAACAATTGAATAAAAAGCATGTTCTTTATCCCCGCAGTTTGGAGAAGAAGTATGTCCGTTGCAACCCTTACAGCTACTATGGAAACCTATTCGGAGATAAGCAAAACACAAGAATTAGATCTCGCACAGGAACGTGAGATCGTTTTGCGCTGTCAGAAAGGTGATGCTGATGCGATGGGAACCCTTGTGATTCAATATCAACACTGGGTCTACAACATCGCTTACGGTATGCTCGGTCATCACCAAGACGCAGAAGATGTCGCGCAAGATGCATTCCTCTCCGCATGGGAAAACATTGGGAAATTCCAATTCCGTTCCCGATTTTCCACATGGCTCTACCGCATTGTAAAAAATAAGTGTCTCAATCACATTGATCAGTATCAACGCCGAAAAACCGACCCAACGGAGATTGACGATTCACAACCGTGGGTACCCCTTGATACAGCAACTCCTGAAGATGCCGCATTACGTACCGAAGAGAAAGAAATCGTTCACGCAGCCCTCGCAAAACTCAAGACCAGTCATAGAGAAATCCTTGTGTTGAGAGAACTGCGAGATCTGCCTTATGAAGAAATATCTGAAATCCTGGGATGCACACTCGGACGCGTTAAATCCCGGTTACATGAAGCCCGAAAAGCACTAAAAAAAGAACTGGAGCGAGTCGAGTGGTAAACACTTCCTACCACTATCCTCGATTGAAAACATGAACCATCAAAAAATCCGAGAGGAATTATCAGCCTACTTAGATAAAGAATTAAGCCCGAGCAGGCATAAGCAAATTGAAGCACATCTGCATTCCTGCAACGAGTGTTCCGATATGCTGGCAGCGTTCCAAACGAACCGTCAGATGATCACAAATATCGCGCACCCAGTGCCATCAACCCTCAAAGATGGAGTGATGGCAAAAATACACACGCAGTTTCAAGATGAACTCTCCGCCTATTTGGACAACGAATTGGCACCCGAAATGCGCGATCGGATGGAAGTACATCTTCACGCTTGCAGTGAATGTTCCGACATGCTGACAGCGTTCCGCCAAAATCGCGAGCGCGTCAAAACGATTGAGCAGCCTGCGCCAGTGTCCATTGAAAGCGCAGTGATGGCGAAAATACGCCAGCAAGCACCACAAACACGCAAAGAGGAATCTACTTACACCGGATGGATACCTGATATAAGACGATGGATGCCCGACCTTGGACGCTGGTTTTTCCGTCCCGTTACCGCAGGCGCGACCGGTATTCTGACACTCGTCCTGATTTTGGGGGCGCTCTACTTTTATCCGACTGCTCCCCAGCATGACGAGACACTCGACTTTTACTTCGGGCTTTATACCGAGCAACTTGAAGACAACCCATTGAAATCAAACGTCAGCGCACCGCTCAATACAATACCAACAGAGGAATCTATCGTTATAGACGCGGCTGACGACATCGAACAAATTCTCGACCTCTATCTGGAGGACGTAGGGAATTAAACTGTCCAGCAAGAACCAGACAGGTGAATCTATGCGAATGCACACGTATTTAATCCTTCACAAAGGTTTGCAATCTAAACACCGCTTTCTTTGCATTTCAATTTTAGCCGCCTTGCTCTGGGCACCCCAAATACTCCTTGCTGACATCAGTACGCTTGAACGCATTGCAGAAGCCGAACACAAAGTCAGTTATGTAGGATTACGCTTGAAGACGTTTAGTTCGTCAAGAGGCACACGTACGCTTGAAGAAGTAGTCATTCACAAATCTGTAGATGCTTCATACCGGAAAGTGGTATCCGTCGTTGGTGAACGACAATCGTTTGAAGGTTCGCGAGATAGAAACGAACGCCGCAACGATAACAGGCAAAGAGACAACAATGAGAATCGCAGAGACAGTCGAGAAAGAGATCGGGACCGGAACGAATGGCGAAAAATTGGAAGCCAATTTTCAAAGGAAGAGATCCAATTGATTGCCCAAAATTACAACTTGGAAGAATCGGAATCCACAGAAAAAACAGCGAATTATGAAACTAACATTCTAAAGATCACACCTAAATTCGCAGGTAGACCCATAAAACTAATCTTTTTTGCCCGCGAAAACGGCGTTATTTTGCGGGTAGAGGATCTCGACGCTGACGGTGTGCTTCGGGAGATGTTTGTCTATAACCGAATTAGTTTCGACCCGGAAACTGTAGAGCGCAAATGGGAGGTCTTTGCAAAAGAGATTAAATCGGAAACACGCCGCAGTCGTAGCCACCCAATTTCGCTTGTCGAAGCTGAAAAAATGTTAAAAACCAAACCCATTCAACCTGAATACATGCCGCCGGGGTTCCAGCTGCAGGATGTGCGTAGTATAAGAAGCAGGGAAAATGACTCAATTCTTCTTGAATATACAGATGGATTGGTAAATTTCACGCTCTTTGAAAAAGGGGGTGAGCCACCCCGCCTCAGCAGTAGACAACGCGGAGAAGAAAGTGAAATCGAACTTGGTGGTAAAAAGGTGTATAAACATCGGTTCGGATCGACAGATGCCTTCAGATGGTCGGGTGCGAAAATCCACTTCTTCCTGATCGGCGCAATACCCACTGCTGAAATGCAGAAAGTGGTAGAATCCATTATTCACAAAGCAAAGGAAAAATAGGGAAAGAATTATGCAAATATACCATACGCTTATGTTAGGAATTATTGTCACAGGTTTATTGTTCATCGGAAACGCAGGTGCTGATAGTATCAAATCTCAACTCGAAGCATCACCACGGCACGGCGAATGGGTGAAAGTAACAACCCCTGATGGGCGTGTTGTCAATTCATTTGTTGTGTATCCAGAGGTGAAAGAACCCGCAACGACTATTATCGTTATCCACGAGATTTTCGGACTCACCGATTGGATTCGGCTCGTGGCAGATACACTTGCCGCTGAAGGGTTTGTCGCAATTTGCCCAGACCTGCTTTCCGGCATGGGCCCCGACGGCAGCGGCACAGACGGTTTCGACTCCGGCGACGATGTCCGACGGGCTATCCGTGAACTCTCACCCTCCCAAGTTACATCCGATCTGGATGCCATCCAGAAATATGCCCGCGATTTACCTTCAACCAACGAAAAGGTTGCAGTCTCCGGCTTCTGCTGGGGAGGCGGTCAAACATTCAGTTACGCCGTTAATTCTGACACAATCGCCGCCGGTTTCGTATTCTACGGTCGCGCCGCACCAATAGAAGACGTTCCCAAAATATCGGCACCCGTGTATGGCTTCTACGGAGAGAGTGACAACCGCATCAATGCCACAATTGATGCCACAAAAGCCGCCGCAGATGAGGCAAACGTCACTTACGAACCCGTTATCTATGAAGGGGTCGGTCATGCCTTTCTGAGGCGCGGTATGGCAGAAGATGCTAACGAAGCACAGAAAGCCGCCACAAAAGCCGCATGGGCGCGGTGGATATCCCTCCTACAAGGACTCTAAGCGTAGCACTTATCCTACCTCAGAATCCTTGTAGATTTGTGTAAAGACTGTGATAGCAAAAAACTGTTGCAAAATCGTATCTAATTTTTTAGAATATGTGTATGCGAGAGAAACGAATGCGCGACCTGTTCTGGGTGGGAGACTCCAAGCAGCGGCTTATGGAATTTCCAGGCAGTGTGCAACAAGAAATTGGCTACACGTTGGAAGGCGTGCAGTCCGGCGCAACGCCTCATAAAGTCAAACTCTTGAAAGGATTTTAGGGCGTGTATGAAATCGTAAGCAATTATGTGAGGAATACCTATCGGGCGGTTTACGTGGTGAATCTGGGAGATATGATTTATGTCCTTCATTGCTTTCAGAAGAAATCAACGCGAGGAATAAAAACTCCGAAGAGAGAAATAGACCTCATCCGTAGACGTTTGAACACAGCACAGATACTTGCACAAAAGGAGAGAGAAGATGACTGAGGAAAAAATTGAAGTTGAAAAAAGCAGCGGCAATGTGTTCCAAGACTTAGGATTTCCAAATCCAGAGGAACATCGCGCGAAAGCCCGCCTTGCCTTAATAATTAATAGCATTATAGCCGAAAGCGGACTCACGCGGCACGAAACGGCTAAAATGTTGGGGCTCACTAAATACCAACTCTCGGCACTTTCAGATGGCCTGCTTGATGACTTCACTATTGAATCCTTGTTTTTACTCATCAGAAAACTGGATTGCCAAGTTGAAATTGTTGTCAGCGGAAGACCGGGACACGATCCCACCACACAGATTAGCATTTCAATGCCTTTCTGAAATTTTCTGTGAAAGAATATACATGGCAAACCGACTTAAGGATAAAATAGCAATTATCACCGGGGCAGCACGAGGCATTGGTGCGAAAAGTGCAGAACTCTTTGCAGGTGAAGGGGCTGCTGTGGCTATATGGGACCTGAACACAGAACGCGGCGAAGAAACCGCGCAGCAGATCCGATCCGCCGGTGGAAGTGCCCTTTTCTGTGAGTGCGACGTAACCGACACTGCACAAATTGAGAGTGCTGTTGCCCACGTCACATCTGAATTCGGCACGCCAAATGTGCTTTTCAACAATGCTGGTATTGCTGTCGTAGGCGAATTAGAAGAAATCTCCGAAGCAGACTGGGATCACCAATACGCCGTCAATGTAAAGAGCATCTACCTCGTTTCTCGGGCAATAATTCCGTTGATGCGCGAAGCCGGTGGCGGTTCGATTATCAACATGGCGAGTGAATCCGCGTATGTTGGGTTCCCAATGCACCCTGCCTATACATCCTCCAAAGCCGCTGTCGTCCATCTCACGCGCAGCATGGCAGTTCGGTATGCCGAAGACAACATCCGGGTCAACAGTCTCTGTCCCGGCACAATTAACACCGAACTCTACCAAGAATTCCTATCGAAGCAACCCGATCCAGAAGCGATCAACACAGAAATTAAAGAGATGCATCCGTTAGGCATCGGCGAACCGGAAGACATCGCTTGGGCAGCAGTCTATTTAGCCTCCGATGAATCCAGATACATGACGGGTGCCCCGATGCTCGTCGAGGGTGGAATTCTATCGCTCTAAACCGCATCAGGTAAACCTTTAGTTCCTCAAGAAAACGCCTCCCTATACTTTCCTTTCAGGACACACCACAGGTCATAGATTTAATCTATGACCTTTATTATATTTCCCTAATTTCTCGCGAATTAAGCAACCATTTCGTCCTTAAGTCCCGTCATTATATATCAAATAATCCACTAATGTTGGCAAATAACAGGAATATAGCATCGAGGTGATTGCACAAATCCGTGCATTTTCCTTCCTTTTTCACATTTTGAACCCTTTCTACTCCAAGATTTCGTCTTAAAATAATAGAGAGTATCAATCGTATATCCTGCTTAGTTTTGCGAGCCTTGCATTTGATTAGGAGACCCCATGAAAAGGGAAGATGATGTTCAATTGATTTACAGAATATTATCGGGCGACGCAGCAGCGTTTCGCGCTTTAGTCGAAAAGCACCAAAAGGGTGTTCACGCGCTTGTGTGGCGGAAGATCGGAGACTTTCACCATGCGGAAGAGATCACACAAGACACCTTCCTTCGAGCCTACAAGAAACTCTCAACGCTCAAAGATCCGAATCAGTTTACTGGATGGCTCTATGTCATCGCAAATCGACTCTGTATTGATTGGCTCCGAAAGCAAAAGTTTACGGTACAATCGTTGGAGGATACACCTGTGGAAGAAATTGACAAAGCCGCTTATGAACATCATATATCCGAGCAACGACAGACGGAGACCGCCGAACATCGCCGTGAAATAGTGAAAAGACTTCTGGCAAAGCTGCCAGAGAGTGAGCGCACAGTTGTGACACTCTACTATCTCGGCGAGATGACAACTAAAGAGATTGGTAAATTCTTGGGGGTGTCGGTGGATACCATTAAGACTCGGCTCCGAAGGGGACGAAAACGCTTACAGGAACAACAGGTAGAACCTTTAGTCTCTGAAACACTCGGAGCTATTCAATTCCCCGCACACATAACCGAGCGGATCATGCAGCAAGTCACCGACATGGGTCCCATACAACCGCCGGTTGCTAAACCGTTGCTACCCTGGATAGTTGTCGGCACAGCTGTAGTTGTGGTTATGGCAATGCTCGGTGTGAGTAACCAATATCTTGCTCGGTTTCAGAAACCGTATAGTTTTGAGGCAGAATCTGAACCTACTATCGAAATCATTGATGCGTTTATTGTTCTTGATAGTGCGGCAAAACCATCTGTGCGAAATCAAGGCGGACGGGCTGATACCCCCCAAGAGAGCAGAGGTATCGGCACCCAAGCCTCCGATACGACCTCAGCATCTCTTACATCCGGGGATACCGTCACGTTTGCTCGCACAGCAGAACTCAAAATCGAAAGGACTTTGACCCAAGCGGATGGCTTAGCATCCGATACGGTTCTTACTGTTTTTGAAGACAGCCACGGCACGGTGTGGTTTGGAACGACTGACGGACTCACCCGTTATGACGGCAAGAATTTTCAAACCTTCACAACGGAAGATGGCTTGGCAAAGAACACGATAGGGCTTATCTTTGAAGATCAGCGAGGGATGCTTTGGTTCGCTGATGGTGTACTCTCAAGTTTTCTGGAGAGAGGAAAGCCTATAGACCTGTCATGGATGGAAACGCCATTGAGTGAACTCGATATCGCACCGCATAATGAAACGTCCGAAAAAATGACAAGACGTATTCCATTAAAAGGTGTGAGTCGCTACGACGGCGAAAAGTTCAGGATTTTTACGACCGCCGACGGGCTCGCTGGTGATACCGTTACGGATATCTTTGAAGACGAAACGGGTACGCTTTGGTTTGCGACATCATTTGGTGTGAGTCACTATGACGGGGAAACTTTCAACACCGTCACTGTGAACGGACCGATAGGCATGGAGGTATTACCTGACTGGTGGAGTCAAATCACGGCAATCGCACAGGATACAACAGGAAACCTTTGGTTTGGTAGTCACGCTGGTATCAGTTACTACAATGTGAAAATCGCGCGTTTTCGTTATTTTGCTGTTGACGAGGATTTCACCCCTTTCCAAGAGATGGGGAAAACATCAACTGCAAACATAACAGACCTGCAGTTCGATGCGAACGACAACCTTTGGATGAGTCAAAGGGGTGGAGACGAAGAGAATAGCGGTATTCGTCGGTTCAATGGCAAAAAACTGGCGATTTTTCCGCAAAGTGAGCAACTTCCGATGAATAGCGTTGACAACATTATGCAGGATAGGAACGGTAATCTTTGGTTTACGGGTGTTAAGAAACTACCTCCGAAAAGGCATGAAACTGAGGACAGTGTTAGCATGGTTTTTCCTGAAGCTGAATCCAGCATAAGTGTCTACAATGGCAAAACCTTCCAAAACTTTAACACAGCCGATGGTCTGCCGAGTAACCGCGTCTGGTCGGTATTTGAAGCCAGTGACGGCAAACTCTGGTTTGCTACCGATAAAGGTGTTGGCGTAGGCGTTTATGCGCCTGCTCCAGACAAAGAAGATTAACTTGATGCCTTTGTTGAATAATTAAAGAACCCTTTTTAACAGAGAACGTGAACTTATCCCATTTCTAAAAGTTTATATCGCATTAACCGCGACGTTCACCCAAACCGCGGTAGGTGCGGTTTCCTAACCGCACCGGGCGTAACCTAAAACAGTATACCCTCTTAAGAGGAATCATCAATCAGAATTGATATTATCCTGAAATTGTGTAAATCCTTATAGGACTCACGCAATAATGTTGACATAGACACCCAAAAACGCTAATGAAGATATCTAAACAATTAGGTTGCTTTCATATTTCCGATGGAAGGAGTTTTCCAATGCAAAAACGATTACATACAATATGGCTGGCTGTATTTCTGCTATTATTGCATTCGACAGTATCCGTTATCCACGCAGCAGAACTCGAAATCGAAAAAACCCTCACCGAAACCGACGGTTTGGCATCCAATACGGTGCTTACCATTTTCGAGGACAACCATGGCACGATGTGGTTCGGAACGACCGATGGCATCACCCGTTATGACGGAAAGAACTTCCAAACCTTCACAACAGAAGATGGATTATCACGTAACACGACAGGTCTTATTTTTCAAGACCGACATGGAATGCTATGGTTTGCGAATGGTGTCGTCTTAAGTACCTTGGAAAGAGGGAAGCCAATAGACATGTCGTACATGGCAATGCCTTTGAGTGAACTTGCAAAAGAATTAGAAAACGAAATTCCGACAGAAACACTGACCCCTACTCCACCAAGAGGTGTCAGTCGTTATGATGGAGATATGTTCAGAATCTTTACGCCTGCCGATGGTCTCCTCCGAGATAACGTCAAGGACATACTTGAGGACAAAACAGGAATGCTTTGGTTCGCGACATCGTCTGGGGTGAATCGCTACGAGGCCGAAAGTTTTACCGGTATGGCCTTCAATGGTCCCATGGGGATGGATATATTACCCGATTGGTGGAATCAAGTTACGACAATTACACAGGATACAGCAGGAAACTTCTGGTTTGGGAGTACTGCCGGCATCACCTACTACAATGTCCAAACGTCTGATTTCCGATACTTTGATATAAATTTAATTTCCTTCCAGGAGATAGAGAAGCCGCGGACTGGAAATGTGACAGCCCTGCAGTTTGATGCCTGCGATAATCTCTGGATTTGTCGAGAAGGGATGGGTGATGAAAGTAGCGGTATTCGTCGATACAATGGCGAAGTATTAGTTTCCTTCCCACAAAGTGAAGCACTTCCGATGAATAGTGTTCACAATATTCTATTAGATACCAGCGGCAACCTGTGGTTTGCGGGTACCAAAAAGCTACCGCCGACGCTGCATGACACCGAGGAGCGTCTTACCATGACTTATGCTGAAGCTGGCGTTGGTGTAAGTGTCTATAACGGTGAGACCTTTCAAAACTTTAACACAGATGACGGTCTACCGAGCAACAAGGTCTGGTCTGTCTTTGAGGATAGCAGTGGCAAACTCTGGTTCGCCACGGATGCTGGTGCCGCAGTTGGCGTTTATCTACCCTCTGAAAAATAGTTGTCGGCCGTCAACTGTCGCTGTCTAAAAAAAGAAACGATTCTGAGACGCTTGTGTCTTTGCGGGTTGCTACTAAAGGAGACAAAACAGATGAAAAAGATTCTTCAACACATCACATGCTTTTGGATGGCGATTCTCTTTGGAGTCCCTTTCTTGTTAATCGGTTGTGTGAAAAAGGAAATCACGCGTAAAGCGGATTGGGAAACCCATTTTATGGATGTCCATTTTGTCGATGCAAAACACGGATGGGTCGTCGGGCACCAAGGATGGATTCTCCATACATCTGATGCAGGGATGAGTTGGCAAAAACAGACAGTCAATACCAATGAAGACTTCAAAGCTGTCTACTTTACAAATCTCCGAAACGGTTGGGCAGTCGGCGATAAGGGGATAATTGCCACGACCGACGATGGCGGACAGCATTGGAGTGTAAGAAAAAGTGATATTTCTACGCTGTTTTATGATGTCTATTTTACCGACTCGAAGACGGGATGGATCACTGGTCAAGATGGACTCCTATACACAAAAAACGGTGGCAAAACATGGCATCACAAGGAAACCAGCGAGTTTCAACTTAAAGGGATCTATTTTGTAAATAAGAATCGTGGGTGGGTCGTCGGTGATTACGACCGAATCTTTGTTACCACCGATGGTAGTGATGCGTGGCGAAGACAGGAGAATCTCGTTAAAGATGATGCCACGACAACCGTCTTCAACTTCCACACCGTATTCTTTGTTTCGCCTTCTAAGGGATGGTGTGGTGGCACAGATGGCAGCGTCCTTCACACCACCAATGGCGGTACAGAATGGAAAACTCAGACCAGTCGATTGCCGCCGATTTATGGACATGTACGCCCTACTGTGAACAGTTTCGACTTCCTTAACGAAGATTACGGTCTCGTCGTCGCACAAGGCGGATTTATGAATCGGACAGAGGATGGCGGAAACAACTGGCGATGGGTAGAAAGTCCGACAAAGAATGATCTGACCGGTGTTCAACTCGTAAATCCTAAACAGGCATGGGCAGTCGGTATCAATGGTACCATCTTGCGCTCAAACGATGGTGGAATAACATGGGAAATGGTCAGTGGTACCACTGCCAATACCCTGCAAAGTGTCGCATTTGCGGATGCGAACCGCGCAGTCGCCGTTGGAGAGAAGGGCACAATCACCATGAGTCAAGACAGTGGCAAAACTTGGACCGACATTAAGATGGACACTTGGCATCGCATCCGTAACTTATCATTTGCTACTGACAAAGAAGGTTGGGCGGTTGGCGATGGTGGGCTCATTCTTCATACGACCGATGCCGGTCAGACGTGGGAACAGCAAACCAGCGGGTGGTGGTATACCCTCAATGCTCTCCATTTCATTAATCCTCAGAAAGGGTGGGTCGTTGGAGATTTAGGCACTGTTCTTCACACTGCCGACGGTGGTAAAACGTGGATACAACAAGCACCCCGCTACTTTCACGAGATGATTAAAGGCATCTTTTTCCTTAACGAGAAAGAAGGGTGGGTCGTTGGCTGGCCCGGTGTTGTGTTTCATACTATAGATGGGGGTCGGACATGGCAACGGCAGAATAGCAACACTTACAACGAACTCTACGCTGCGTACTTTATAGACCGGCATATTGGTTGGGTCGTCGGACAATTCGGCGAGATTTTACATACCTTCGATGGCGGAAAAACGTGGAAATTTCAGCGGAGTCGGACGCGGGCGAATCTGAACAAGGTCTACTTCGCCGATGCGAATCACGGGTTAATTGTTGGAGATGAAGGTGTCATTTTGACGACCATCAACGGCGGTGTAACATGGGAGTTACAGAACAGTGGCACGTCCAATGATCTCTATAGTTTCTCGCTTTCCCCAGAGGGTATTCTTGCTGTTGGTGAAGACGGTATCGCAATGCGTTACGCTGTGGATACCGAGAAGTTTATCGTTGAACTGCCACCAACTGCCCAGGAGGCCGAGACAGATGTACAAACGCCTGAGGCAATTGAATCGGATTGGGAGATTATTCAGATCGGTACGCAGCAGACATATTTCACCGACACCTATTTTTTATCCCCGCACCGCGGATGGACAGTCGGACATGACGGTGTAATTTTCCATACGACAGATGGCGGCACAACGTGGCAACGGCAAAAAAGTGGTGTATCCGATGATTTGCATCGAATCGTCTTCATTGATGAGCAACACGGTTGGATTGGGGGCAATGGGGTCCTCCTGCGAACTGAAAATGGTGGTGAGACATGGCTGATAATCCGTGAAGGGTTGGAAGATATCTACTTAATCTCGGCGATGTATTTCATTAATCCGAAAATCGGGTGGCTCGGTGTCAATGATGGACAAACTCTATACACGAATGATGGTGGCAAAACCTTCCGATTGCAGAAAACTAATCTTGGGTGGTCCCCTATCACCGACTTACACTTTATCAACATGAAAGAGGGCTGGGCAGTCACACCGCATCTGATGAAAGGGGGGTACATTCTGCATACCGTAGACGGTGGCGACTACTGGCAGGTTCAAGCCAGAACGCATAAATATGGTGTCGGTGTCCGTTTTATGGATAAGGCGTCTGGTTGGGTGGTACTCGAGGATGGAACATCTCTTACAACAAGCGACGGTGGCACGACTTGGAAACAGGCTTCAAGGCAAATGCCCGATGGCGTTCAACTCAGTGCCGTGAAATTCCGAAATCATACAGAAGCTTGGGGTATTGTGAACCAGAAACGGCTTGTCACGACCAGAAATCGAGGGACAACTTGGGAAACAGTGGAAGGTTCATTTGGGAGTCCATCTGCCACTACTCATAATAAAAGCTGGATTCACAAAATGGCAAAAGAACAATCCTCAGCTGCGTTCAATTTGACGAACGCCCATATCCTTGAAGATGGACACGGCTGGGGAGTCGGTGCAATTGTCGCATCACCTTGCATCGGGTATAACGTCGCCATCGGGGATGACGATACGCATCGAGTACGAGATACTATAGGTCAAATTTATAGCACAACAGATTTTGGTAAGAACTGGCACCATCAACTCGGTGAACAAAGCGGTACCTTCCGTGATGTGCTGTTTCTTGATGAACAGCACGGTTGGATTGCAGGCAACAACGGTATCTTGCTTTCCACAGAGGATGCCGGAAAGACTTGGAAAGTTTTAGACAGCGGCACCACGCAACGCATCGTTGATATCCACTTCGTGAGTCTTCAACCCAAATGGGGATGGGTAATGTTACGCGACGCAAACCTCCTTTACACACAGGATGGTTTGCAGTGGACCACACAAAACACACACGAGCAAATCACACCAGAGGATCCGTTTGCCATAAATGATGTTGCCTTCGGTAAGTTTTCTGAAGGGTGGGCTGTGGGAGAGGCTGGGGCGATTATACACAATCCAGATGGCGGCTTGATCTGGAAACAGCAACCGAGTTCAACGGGCAAGAATCTCACAGGTGTTGATATGAAATTCGCACCCCTCGGCTGGGCTGTGGGTACTAACGGTGTCATCCAGCGAACAATCAACAGGGGTAAATATTGGAAATTCCACGAAACCGACACCGGCTATGATCTTTACGGGGTCTCATTTGTCAGTCAGCGGAAAGGATGGGCAGTCGGACGTGCCGGGATTATCCTATCGACCTCAGACGGCGGATTTACTTGGGAGTCAAAGTTCAGTAATGTATCGGAAACACTTTACGATATTCTACCACTCTCTGAAAAGGAACTCTACGCCGTTGGTGCTTCTGGCACTATCATTCATTCAACAGATGCGGGTGAAACATGGGAACCCGAACATACCGGGATCAGTAAGAACCTGTATGCAATCACGCAGGTCAAAGATGGGGGTTCCCTCTGGGTGGTTGGACAATTAGGGATTGTGATGCGGCACCCCATGCAATAATGAAGTTTAGAACTCAGAGAGCATATCAAGTTTGGACATCTTGAGGTACAATGAATGTTAACAACACTGATCCGTCGAGAACTCCTTGATAATCTGATGACGTTCCGATTCGCTGCATCTGTCTTTATTGTGATATTGCTGGTGGTCTCGAATACCGTGGTGCTCATCAAGGATTACGAGCGGCAGTTGGCGAGCTACAATACCGCTTTCAAAGTGCATCAGAGTAAATTAGAGAAACTAAAAGCCTATTCAGGCTATCAGTTGTACGTAGAGCGTCCACCCAATCCGTTGAGCATTTTCAATATCGGATTTGATAAGCGGTTGGGAAACCAAGTTAGAGTTTACCGCGCCTTTCGGCGCGTGTGCAACGGAGTGCTGTGAGTCTTGTGATACTTCTACTGATTTGGGTCGTCTTTGTTATCTTTGTCCCAAGCACGCTTGCCTCTATTGCCAGCGATTTTTCATCATCTATGTCTCCTGATGAATTTAGAGAACGCTCCTCAAAACTTGACAACGCGCTTGATGAACTTTGGGATGAATACTATTCTCTTTGGGAGGATACGTCTGAGGTTTTGATGCAAAAGATACGGTTGGGTGGCGAGATTGTCACTAAAGATGCGGAGCAGCAGGAACGCTTGCACCAAGAATTTCTACAACAACAAATTTCTCAGATGAAACGCGCCCGCGCCGTAACTCGAGCCTCCGCTGTTACGATCGTTCAGCACCTTTTTGAATCCTTCGAGGGCGAAGGTGGTCAACTTCTCAAAGTGTTCACTTATTTTGGAATTTAACTATAATCGACTACCAAGCGATGTTTTCGGATTGGTACATAATTTGCCTATTATTTTTATATTTACCATTTGGAAGGAAACTCGACGAACTATAGCGGTCTAATGTTTGTATATCCATGATAGAAGGTTGATTTTCTAACTTTCTGAAAATAAGGCAATCTTTCAAGGTCTCAATTACGTCACCTAAATCAAAAATCAAAGGAGTTTCTTTATGCGGAAACAATTGACTGCAATATGGTTTGTTGTATTTTTATCATTAAATTGGGGCGTATCCATTCCCGATGCAGCAGAACTCAAAATTGAAAATACCCTCACCGAGGCAGATGGCTTGGCATCCAATACGGTGCTTACCATTTTTGAAGACAGTCACGGTAATATCTGGTTCGGAACAACTGACGGAATCACCCGTTATGATGGCGAAAACTCCCAAACCTTCACACCAGAAGACGGATTAGCACAGAACACAATAGGTCTCATCTTTGAAGACCAACGAGGCATGCTCTGGTTCGGTGATGGCGTGCTTTCAAGCGTTTTGAAAAGAGAAAAGGCTATGGACATGTCATGGATGGAAACGCCATTAAGTGAACTCGATATCACGCCGCATGATGAACCACCAGCAGGAACAAGAAAACCCATCCGATTAAAAGGCGTGAGTCGCTACGATGGCGAAAAGTTCAGAATCTTTACGACCGCCGACAGGCTTGCTGATGATACCGTTACGGATATCTTTGAAGACAAAACGGGTACGCTTTGGTTCGCAACAGGGTTCGGTGTGAGTCAGTACGACGGTAAAACGTTCAACAGCATTATTATGAACGGACCGATGGGGATGTGGATCTTACCCAAGGCGTGGAATGAAGTCAAGACTATTACCGAGGACACAGCAGGAAATTTTTGGTTTGGCAGCACTGCCGGCATCACCTACTACAACCTCAAAACGTCCGATTTCCGTCATTTCGGTGTTGACTCGGATTTCAGTCCCTTCCAAGAGATGGGGGAAGCAGGAACCGCTTACATAACAGATCTACAGTTCGATACCAAGGAAAATCTCTGGATGAGCCAAGATGGTACAGACGAGGAGAGTTCCGGTATTCGTCGATTCGATGGCAAAAAACTGACGACCTTTCCGCAAAGTGAAGCACTTCCGATGAATAGCGTTAACAACATCATGCAAGATAGCCGCGGTAACCTTTGGTTTACGGGTGTTAAGAAACTACCGCCGAAGATGAATGAAACTGAGGACAGTATTAGCAGGACCTTTCCTGAAGTTGAATCCGGCGTAAGTGTCTACAATGGCAAATCCTTCCAAAACTTTAACACAGACAACGGTCTGCCGAGTAACCGTGTCTGGTCAGTATTTGAGGACAGCCACGGCAAACTCTGGTTCGCTACAGACGCTGGTGCCGCAGTCGGGGTTTATCTATCCTCTGAGAAATAGCTGTTGGTTGTCAACTGTTGCTGTCTGTAAAAAAACAGCATTCTGAAACGCTTGTGTCTTTGCTGACTGCTACTAAAGGAGACAAAACAGATGAAAAAGGTTCTGCAAAACATCAATTGCTTTTGGATGGCGATTCTCTTTGGAATCCCTCTCCTGTTAATAGGTTGTGTAGAAAAAGAGATTACGCGTATAGCGGACTGGGAAACCCATTTTACGGATGTCTACTTCGCAGATGCCAAACACGGATGGATTGTCGGACATCAAGGCTGGATTCTCCATACCGCCGACGGGGGCGAGAACTGGGAAAAGCAGACGGTGAACACAAATGAAGATTTCAAAGCCGTTTATTTCACAAATCTCCATAACGGTTGGGCAGTCGGGGACAAGGGATTAATCGCTACGACGGATGACGGCGGACGACACTGGGCACTTCAAAAGTCTCAATCTTACGGGCTGTTTATGGATGTCTTTTTCACCAACTCAAAGACCGGCTGGACTACCGGACAGGATGGGCTGTTATATACCCAAAATGGTGGGAAAACATGGCACCATCAGGAGGCGAGCGAATTCGGGCTCGGTGGGGTCTGTTTTATAGACAAGCACCGTGGATGGATCGTCGGCGACTACGACCGAATCTTCGTTACGACAGACGGCAGTCAGACATGGCGTAGACAGAGTAATATCCTGAGAGAAGATCAAACAACGACAGTCTGCAACCTCCATACAGTATTTTTTGCGACCCCCTATGAAGGGTGGAGCGGGGGCACAGACGGGACTATTTTCCATACCACCAATGGCGGGGTAGAATGGCACTCACAGGACAGTCGGCTCCCACCGATTTATGGACATGTCCGCCCAACTGTCAACGATTTCCATTTCATCGACGATGACTACGGCGTGGCGGTCGCCCAAGGCGGGTTTATCATTCGAACCGAAGATGCGGGCAACAATTGGAGATTAACAGAGATACAGACCAAGAATGACTTGATGGGCGTTCATTTTGCGACACCTAAAGAGGCATGGGCAGTCGGTTGGAATGGCACCCTCCTGCATTCGACAGACGGTGGAGTAACATGGAACATGCGAAGTGGCACGACAGCAGACACCCTGCAAAGTGTCGTATTTGCGGATGCAAATCGTGCGGTTGCCGTCGGAGAGAAAGGCACAATCACAACGAGTGACGACAGTGGCAAGACCTGGACTAACATTGAGATGGACACATGGCACCGCATCCGTAACCTCTCTTTCGCCACTGACAGAGAAGGCTGGGCGGTTGGAGACGGTGGACTCATCCTCCACACAACCGATGCAGGTCAAACGTGGGAACGGCAAACCAGCGGATGGTGGTATACCCTCAATGCCCTCCATTTCATCAATCCACAGAAAGGCTGGATCGTTGGAGACTTGGGAACGGTGCTGCATACTGCAGACGGCGGCGAAACGTGGATCCAACAAGCACCACGCTACTTTCATGAGATGATTAAAGGGATATTCTTCCTCAACGAGACAGAGGGATGGGTCGTCGGTTGGCCCGGTATTGTGTTTCATACCGAAGACGGTGGATTGACCTGGAAACGACAGAACAGCAACAGTTTCAACGAACTCTACGCCGCTTACTTTATCGACAGACATACCGGCTGGGTGGTCGGACAGTTCGGCGAGATTTTACATACGCTCGATGGCGGAAAAACGTGGAAATTTCAGCGGAGTGGAACACAGGCGAATCTGAACAAGGTCTACTTTGCCGATGCAAATCACGGGTTAATTGTCGGTGATGAAGGTGTCATTTTAACGACCATCAATGGTGGCATGACGTGGGAAGCACAGAACAGTGGCACATCTAATGACCTCTATAGCTTTTCGCTCTCCCCCGACGGTATCCTCGCTGTCGGTGAAGGTGGTATCGCGATGCGTTACTCTGTCGATACAGAGAAGTTTAGTGTCGAATTGCCCCCTGCTGCGCAAGAAATGGAAATGGTTGAAAAACCGATTGAAACGTTTGAATACCACTGGGAGATCGTCCGTCAGGGAAACTGGCAAGCCGAATTCACCGATACCTATTTCCTATCTGCACAGCACGGATGGACAGTGGGTAGCAGTGGTACTATTTTACGGACCACAGATGGTGGCACCACATGGCAGACACAGCAGAGCGGTGTATCAGAAACATTGCAGCGGATTGTCTTCATTGATGACAACTACGGCTGGATTACCGGTCAAGGCGTACTCCTGCGAACCGAAAACGGTGGTAAGAGCTGGCAAGTTATCCGTAAAGGATTGAAAAACTTCCGAAACGTTCGTGCGATACACTTCATCAATCCGAAAGAGGGATGGCTCGGTGTTGATAGAGGGCAAATCCTGCGGACACGCGATGGTGGTAAAACCTGGACGACTCAGCAAACAGGGACAACACATCAACCGATCACGCACTTACATTTCATTAACAGTCAAGAAGGATGGGCAGTTGCGCCACAACGGCGGACCGGCGGATTTATTCTGCACACGGTTGACGGTGGTGATTATTGGGAAATCCAAGCCAGGACGCATCACCGTTGCATCGGTGTCCATTTTGAAAATGCCCAGTCGGGTTGGGTGGTGATGGACAATGGAACCTCACTCCTTACCACAGATGGCGGAGAGAGTTGGCAACGGGATTTGGAAGTAGAGAGCGACATTAAGGGAACGAATTTTGATATCCAGTTGCTTACCGTGAAATTCCGTAGTCACACTGAGGCGTGGACAATTGATGGTGGGCATACAATTCTCACAACCCAAAACCAAGGGAAGAATTGGGAAAAAATGGATTTCTTGTTTGACCAAGAAACCACAGACAGTGAAGCGAAAAGTTGGACAGAGAGAATGATGGAAGAACGTCCCTTTGGATTTTCAATGCAAATTACCAACGCGCACTTCCGCCCAGAGGGTCACGGTTGGGTAGTTTCTGGTGAACAGATTCGTGATAGAGAATCCTACCGAGCTGATATTGGTGGTTCCAGTGAGACGGGAGCATCTACCGGTCAGATTTACGCCACCACAGATGGTGGAAAGACGTGGCACCGTCAACTCGGTGAATCGGTCGATAACTTCCGGGATGTACAATTCCTTGATGAGCAAAACGGTTGGATTGCCGGAGATAACGGGGTCCTACTATCAACAAAAGATGGTGGAGAAAATTGGAAGCGTTTGGAAAGCGGCACCACCGATCGCATCGTCGATGTCCACTTCATCAGTCTTGATCCGAAATGGGGATGGGCAATGAAACGCGATGGCAGCATACTTTACACCGCTGACGGTGAGGACTGGTCAATAGAAACAGACCAAAAACTTCCTTCAGACTTTGAGTTATCGATAAATGAGGTTGCCTTCGGCAAGTTTTCCGAAGGATGGGCTGTCGGTGAGAATGGGGATATTCTCCACAATCTCGATGGCGGTCCGATTTGGACGCTGCAGCGCACCTCAACTGGTAAAACCCTCACAAGCATTGATATGAAATTCGCACCCCTCGGTTGGGCGGTTGGGACCAACGGTGTCATCCAGCGAACTGTCAACGGTGGTGAATATTGGAAGTTCCACGAGACCGATACCGGCTATGATCTTTATGCCGTATCCTTCATCAGTAAACGGAAAGGATGGGCAGTTGGACGAGAGGGGATTCTTTTGTACACCTCTGATGGTGGATTTACTTGGACATCAAAGTTGAGTCGTCTGCCAGAATCCCTGTACGATATTTTGGCACTCTCCGAACAGGAACTCTACGCTGTCGGTGCCTCTGGAACCATTATTCATTCAACAGATGGCGGCGAAACGTGGGAACAAGAACACACCGGTATTGACAATGACCTATATGCTATTACACGTGTTAAAGATGCGGAAACATTGTGGGTCGTTGGGCAAGGAGGCGTTGTGTTGCGTCGTCCGAAACGTTGAATAACGTCAATTGTGAATATCATGGGGAGATATGCAAAATACACATATTATTCTTCCCATGATATTCATCTTATCTCACACCGTATCTTTTAGGAGTTACTGAGGCTGTTTTCCCCCGATCGCAACGAGAAACGCGCTATCTTCACTGGCATAGACACTATGAAGGACATCACCTGTGAAGGCAACACCCTCACCGTGTTCCATCGTTATTTTATCATTATTTGTTGTAAATATGATGCTTCCGCTAAGCATAATGACAGTCGCTGCAGCGGGTGCCGGATGCTCTTCTAATGCATTGTTTGCTTTCAGAGCGACCAAGATAACTGTCAGTTCATCCCCGCGAGCCAGTGTGAGTGACGCTCGACCTGATGTCGCAGATTCGGCTTCTGCCATGAGTTTCTCAGCCATTTCCATAAATGGAAATGCTTTCGTCAGCGATGTATTTAGGTCTACAGGTCTATAAGGTCTCTCAAATGACGTATTCATTGTGAATCCTCCATTCCATTGGTATATGTGTCTATTATTATTATTATTATAGTAAAATCCAAAAATATGTGGACAGTTCGTCAGTGAACAACGCCCACCGCCGCTGGCGAGGATTGTATCCTCGCCTCTTTAGAGTGTCCAAGTAATTGTAGGTTTTACTGTAATCCGATTGGCAATTCTAATTCGGAAGGGAAAACCGTTAAAGGGTGTGCTTTACCCTCCGAAATGTGGAATGTATCCTCTAACCGCACGCCACCTGTCCCAGGCACAGATAGCACTGGATGTCCGACGGTTACTGTCATCCCGTCGCAAATCTGAATACCAGAATCACCAGGGTGAATTGTCGGTGCAGGTGTCTCTTCAAAACCCAATCCGATGCTATGACTGATACCAGCAACGTAGAATTCCCCGTATCCGTTTTCAGTGTAAACTTTCTTTGCTACTGCGTCGATATCCCGCATCTTCACGCCCGGTCTTAACGCTTCTATTCCTGCGGCTTGCGCGCCTTTGTAAGTCGAAAACATCTCTGCTTGTTTCGCGGAGGGTTCACCAATAACAAAGGTTCGACAGAGATTCGCACAATAACCCTTATAACGCGGCACCAAATCAAGAACGACGAGATCCCCGTTCTCAATAACTTTGTCGGAGGCAGTCCCGTGCAGCCATCCTGATCGAATGCCGGAATTTACGAACACAGGTGTTGCAACACCATGTCCACCCGCTTTTCGCATGGCATATTCCACTTCTGCTGCGACCTCATTTTCCGTTATACCAGGTTTGAGCGTCTTGACTGCCGTTTCCATACCGATACCAGCAATTTCAGCGGCACGCGCCATGATGGCGATCTCAGAGGTGTCCTTTATCATACGGAGTTCGTCCATAACGGGAGCGATGTCCATGACATCGACGAACGGATTCGCTTTTTGGAACATGTTCAATAGGAACGCAGGCGTTGAAAACCACATCTGCACCCCTACCCTGAGTTTCTCCTTCTCACCTACCATGCCGCGCATCACCTGAACAACATCTTTGATTTGCTGACCGACCGAACCGAAAATCCTGACATCTTCCACGCCCAACGATTCCCTTACCTCCTCTTCCTCTCCAGCAAATGTTACAACAAGAGGCACACCTTCTGCGGGAATAACTGCGCGGGGTTGATACCGATCCTCTCGGAAAAAATAGATGTAATCATCATGTGTTAGAATGAGATAAGCATCAATGCCCTGTTGTTTCATTCTGTCTTGTGCTTTTTGGATTCTTTTTCTATTTAGCATGATCGTTTCCTTTTATCTATTATTTATAGTTGAGAACCGGTATATAGTATACGGAACATATAAAGCCTTATCAATGTGCGGACGTGCTATGCGGATGTGTAAAATTTTTGCATAAAGCTTAAGAGTCGGGAATCGGAATTCCCTCCTACAAGAAACATCGGGTAGGAGTGATCTGCGAATCGCGACCTTCAACAAAATATTTACACACCCAGTCAAAATGCTATGCGATTACTGATTCAGCAGATCGAGATGGGGAGTGCGTCAGAACGACACTAATTGATAAGCATGCCAGAATTAATGAGAATGTTTCTATCCGCGGCGAGGATCAGCAGGCACAATGCGCCAACTTCGCCATCACTGCCGGGAAGCACATATTTTGTAAAAATCTACCTTTTTTGCGTCGTTAAACATTTTGACTTGACATTTTTTGGCGTTTTTTTTACAATAGAAGATGGCAGTTTTCATTTTCGTTCATGCGCCGCAGGTGTCGTTACCACCCGCGACGCGTAGCACTGCCATAGGTTAGGTATGACAGCGCTGGTTTCTATTGTATCAGATAACACGATTTGTGTGCTATCCATTTATAGAAACCAGCACCTATACGGAAAGATTGCCATCATCCCAAAGCGCGATGACGAATCCCCGTCGTCTGCGTTTCCCTTGCACCAGCACTCCCCGTATAGAGAAACACCAACCCCAAAACACGTCCATCAGAAGAGTTTTGAGATTTTACATATTCAGGTATTGCCATGCCCTGACTCTATGAGATTCGGGCATCCCTTGATGAAGTATCATAGGGACCACAGAGATGCGTGTTTAATGTACGTAGCGCGTGCGGGTTAGTGCACTTACCAGTTTATCTCATAGTTTCAGAAAAGGAAGGATCAATAACCTCACCGTTGACTGAGAAGCGCGTCGAAAAACGGATGCCGCTCGGACAACCTCCGCTTTCACCTGCTGCAATTAATACCGTTCTCCGGTGGATATTGGCAGGTACGCCGGATTGCGGGTTCTCCACGTGCTGGTAGTCAGTGAGAATTTATAGATCATTTCAAATTTTACGGCTCAATTCCATGATTGAAGTTGAGGATTAAAGGAGAAGACACTCATGCATTTCTTAAACGTTCAACGTAACGCCGTTTTGGCGGTAACTATCGGCTGCTGCTTTTTGATGGCGTTAATTGGATGTGAAAAAATCAATTATCAGGTTCATACGGCTATAACCCAGGATCTAAACGTGGCGGTGAACACCGGATCAGAAACGATTGAGGCAGGCACGCCCACCGTTCTGAAGTTCCACCTTACTGATACAAACGGTGAACCGTTCACTGACCTGTTAGTACATCACGCCCGGATTCTGCACGTTGTATTGGTGAGTGAAAATTTACAGATCGTTGGGCATATTCACCCTGAAGATTTTGATCCCCGGGATGTCATGGAGGAACGAAGAGGCATCTATACAGTACAATGGACTTTTCCAGAGGCAGGCAGATATATTATTGCATTGGATGTCGTGAGCCCGGAAGCCGCATTTGCGAGACACCTCTATGTGGATGTCATAGGTGAACCGCAAATGGGTGCCCAGCCTCGCGATTTCCGCCGAGAAAAGACTGTCAACGGCTATACGGACGAAGGCAATGACCGGTACACAAAACCGATATGGATAGCTGATGCCGAAGATGGAAACGCCTATCATGTGAAAATGGAGGAACCCGAACGGATAAAGGCAGGTGAGAGAGTTCACATCACCTACCATTTTTCGCGACATCAAGAGCCGATAAAGAATTTGGTTGCGTTTTTGGATGCACCCATGCACTTTGCTATCGTGAATTCTCAACTTGACAGCATTGTTCATACACACGGAACTCTACCCAATAGTGAACCTCTACCTGTTGAAGGGCGCGGTGGACATAACGCCGCTGTTATGGCTGATGCGCAAGGGAGGCATAACGCTGCTGCTATGAATGAAAATCCGGCTGGCGCGCATAATGCCACCGAGCCACAACAGATGCATCATGGCGCGAGCATCAACCCATTCGGTCCCACCGTCAACCTGACGACCACGTTTCATAAAGCCGGTATTTATCAAATTTTCTGCACAGCGAAACATACCGACCAAATTATATGGATCAGTTTTATGGTTGAAGTTGAAAATTAAGGGCGCACTTTGCAGCGGTTTTGTCATATTACAATCCAAGTGTCCGCCGGAATCTTTGAAAACCTGTTAGAACTTACGCAATTTCTAATGAGGATCTACGGCCCGCACACCACTGGCGAGGTTTCAAACCTTGCCAGCAAAGGGAGCTGCGTAGGTCCTATTTATATAAAAACTACTTACTCTCTACATTTTTTAGCGATTTTGTATTTATTTACGTATAAAGCAGATTATATCTGAAAAAAGTTGCAAATTTTGATATGATACTACCAATAGGAGGGTCTTGTGCAAAAATTGACACAACTGATCTTCTCTTAGAAAACATCAACTGTGTGTATCAAGCACAAACCTTTTTGACACATTTCTAACCGCGCACTCATAGAACATGGGGCGTGCCTCACCTTTATCAATATTGATAAAACAGGCAAGGCACGAATACCTCGCTATGTCCTATGAGGCATGGTCTTCCGGGCGGACACCCTTCGTAAAAGTGCCGAAACCGAAGAACGTCGGGGCATAATCACCGACATAGTCAACAACACTCTTATCAGGGATTGTGTCCTCCATCCCCATACACCAATAGCACCCATTGACGAG
The DNA here is from genome assembly GCA_965232545.1 of Candidatus Poribacteria bacterium. Classification (GTDB taxonomy): domain Bacteria; phylum Poribacteria; class WGA-4E; order WGA-4E; family WGA-3G; genus WGA-3G. The sequence goes on along the minus strand of OZ246979.1, from coordinate 1,275,299 downwards.
GAGGCGACGAAGTCCCTCACTCTCTAAATCAACCGAGGCACCCATCGTTGTATTGAGGACGCGGGAGGTATTGCCTTCATCACCTGTATAGGTCTTAATCCACACCATCGGCATCGTGACAGTATCCGATTTCGGGGCATCTGTTGGTTCCATACCGACCAATACCTGTCCGTGAATAAGCACCTGCGAATCTCCTGTTAAGTCATTAACGCCGTAGACATCGGACGGACCCCAGACATCATCAACACCCTTGAGAATAGCGTGGTCCCGCATCGCTTCGTCAATGACACCGCGCGCACTCTCTTTGCCGTGATGTCCATGGTGGTTAACCCAGGTCTCGCCAAGGACTTGCCTGCCGTACCCACCCTCGAATTCCTCACTGTCAAAACTGTATTTCGCGTATGGACTATCGAGATCTCGGCTATAACTGAACGCGTGTGTCGCTGTGCGGAGCCCCATCACAGGTTTGCCGGCATTTGTATAGTCAACGACATATTTCATCTGTTCATCGGGCAGTTCGCGGAAACGCGTGAACAGCACCATCATATCCGCGGATTCTAAATGCTGGAGTCCCGGAATGTTCGTCTGCACTTCCGGATCGATTTCCCCCGATTCCGGATGAATCGCAAACAGCACCGTACATTTAAACCCATGGTGCGTGGCTAACACCTTCCCCAACATCGGCAACGCCTCCTCAGAACGATACTCTTCATCGCCACTGACGAGAACAATATGCTTGCCCTTTCCGGGACCTTCGTTTCCTTCGTAAACAACCCATTCATTTTTGATACTCCCACACCTAAAGTCGTGGGATTCTTGCTTCGTCATTCGTAGCCTCCTGCTTGCGGAGGGCTTACACAAACTCCACAAGCGTTTTAACTCTCCGTGTGGTTTCCCACGGCGAGTTTTTTTAGATTTATCGCAGCGTTTTGATCTCTTGGTGGTGTACGTCATTTCGGATACAAGCAATCTTATAGTGTATCTTTGCGACTTTCTCTTTTTGCTTATACCAATTGTTAGAAAGAAACTTCTTACGACTTAACTTGCGTTGCTCACGGGCAAGTTTCCTTTCATATATTTTATCGTACGAATCAACGGGGTTGGACCCACGCATAAATGCTTGGGATTGTTAGAGAATTCCCTTCATCAAAAGATAAACTCCGTGATAGACCCCCGAATGAATTCGGGGGCTTCTGCCAAAGTTAAGCAGAAGCATTTGTGGAATTGAGAAGCGGACTGGTGGCTTCAACGGAGATGCCGACAATTTTGTTAAACAAAACAATCGGTCTGACGACTCCTAACCCAAAGGAAGCTATCCCTTCCTTAAGAATGTTCAGTGCAGCGTTTTGGTCTCTATCCAAATGTGTATGACACTTCGGACATTGCCATTCACGGTCTGCTAACGTTAGGGTTTCATTTTTATGTCCACATACAGAACAGCACTTTGTAGAAGGTGTCCAGCGGTCAATCTTCAGCACAGCGCGTATCCGTTTCTTTGCTTGATACTTAAGTTTCTGCATGAACTCACCGAAGGCAACGTCGGAAACCTGTTTACCCCAAAGGCGTTTCATTCCCGCAAGGTTGAGGTCTTCAAAGAACAGAATATCGAACTGACGGCACAAGTCTATCGCAAGTTTCCAATGATGGTCTGCTCTCTGGTTCGCAGTTTTCTTGTGGATACGTGCCACATTCTTGCGTTGACGTTCGCTGTTATTAGACCCTTTGACTTTCCGAGAATGTACCTTTTGTGCTTTCGCCAACTTATCCGCGTTCTGGGTGTAGAACATCGGAGACCCGTAGCGTTCACCGTCACTGCCAGTCAGGAAGTCTTTGATCCCAAAGTCGAACCCTTCAGCCTTACCTGTCTTGGGTTCTATTTTGACTTCGCTATAGTCTTCTGTGAGGGTGATATACATATCTCCGAGGGTGTCTCTTGTAACCTGAACACGTTTGATGTCGCCTTCTATGGGACGGTGTAAGGCGAACCGATACCAACGTCCGTTTAATCGGATTTGATACGTCGGGTGATTTCTTTGGTTTTTTTGCTTCGGTAGCAAATACGCAATCTTGACATGTTCACCGCTAAAGGTCATACCTTTGTGTTTTTTACACGACTTGAATTGTGGGTGTCCTCTGCCGAGTGTTTTCATCTCTCGAAAGGATGCTGCTAACCGCTTGAGAACATTTTGCAACGACCATGCATAAGGGATATTCCAATGTCGATACTTTTCAAGTTTCTTGAGTTTCGTCAAATGAGCAGACATTTTCCGATACGAAAGCCCTTTACCATATCTGCGGTAATACCGCATGCAGAGAGCAATGAAGTGGTTTCGCACAACCCCACAGATATTACACTCGTCGTGCAAGTGGCACAACGTCTTATCCTTGAAAAGTTTATGTTTTGTGTTTCGCATGGACTGTCAGGTATCAGGTGTTTATCCCCTATCAAGTGGGAGGCAGACAACTTGCAGAGAAGCAAGCCTTGATATGTCTGCCAACCTGATACTTTAATTATACCACAATTTTGGACCAAACGTCAAGGGGAAAATGAACGTTTGGGTCCTTTCCAAGAGAGCGGGGTCTACATCCCCCGAATGAATTACGGGGGTTTTGACACCGAAATACGATAAAACAAGATTTCGTACAAGTATAGCACACTTTCCTGAGAAAGTCACGTCGAATCTGTTTTTGGGCAGAGGCATATCCCGACCCCCAAAAAAAGCGTGCTGAAGGAACAGGCGGGGCGAGATACGTGAGTATTCCGGTGACGCGGATGACCAAGCACACGATGAGACGTGGAAGAAACTCGAAAAGCGGAGGGTAGAGAAGAAAAAGTGGAAAACGCTTGTCATGCCCGATCCAGAGGCGGAAGGCGAGATCGTACAAGAGGACTTCGATAAAAAGCAGAAAGAACGCGGACAGCAGAAACCGGTCACGCCACAATCGCCAGCCTATCAGAGTCCGTTGGTGAGAAAGGATAACGAGGATGAGGATTGGTAGGACTGAGCCTGTCTATATTGAAACTTTCCACATTTTTCCTTGAAAAAAAGCCCAAAAACCGCTATACTCTCTATATCACGTTGGCAGACGCGCAAGCCCTATCTCTTAGTAGGGGTCTGCCACCCATCTTGCGAGGGTTAAGTGCGTGATAACGTGAAAATTTCCCATGAAAACAATTTTGTTTCTCTCAATCCTATTCTGTATAGTCGCGATGCCTTTGTGCGCCCAGACACCAGAGAACTCGGAAATCAAAGACGACATCGCAACTCTAAAAACAGACCTTGCGGTGCTAACGACCGAAGTCAAAAACCTTAAGGTAAATGTCAATGAACGCTTTGATGGCATCGAAAAGAATTTTGACAGACAAAATAACATCATCATCGCCTGCATTGGTATCCCTTTAGCGATTCTCGCAATAGGGGCAACGGTGTGGGGTATCTTGACGCACAGGCGGAGCGGAAAAGATCGCGCACTCGAAAGACAGATTGAATCCCTCACACAAGAAATCGAAACGCTCAAACAACAGCGGATTGTAAACCCGTGACACAGACCCCGTCCCATCATAGGAGATAAGGGCTGGACTGGAAAATCCAAGATAAACAATAACTGACAGAATTTATGGAAGGTGTATGCGTGAATGCGAATGTGAGTCCCAAGACGATATTTACTGGGGACAATTGTAGGGAGTGCTATAATCCCCAGTGACTTGCCTCATTTTCGCCAATCTGCTACACTATTTAGACCAGTTTGGGTGGCACTACGAAGCGTCCCGCACGGTATGTCTGCCACCCTCCCACTTTCGTAGAGGGATAAATATAACTGGTACTGGAACACCTCATGAAAACGATACTCGTCCTCTCGATACTCTTTTCAGTGATCGCTTTACCCGCTCTTGGTGAGTTGACCGTCCAGGACATTGAGAAAATTGACGCAAAGATCAAAGAGTCCGAAACAAGGATGAAAGAACACATGACGCAACAAGTAGACAGTTTGAAAACGCCTGTCGCATGGCTTATAGGTATCCTTGTGGCTGTGATCGCGCTCATAGGTATTCCTTTAGTGGTTTTGACAATCCTGATAGGCTGGCGAAGCGTTAAAGACGACTCACAAGAAAAAATTAATAAAGAACTTCGAGAAGAAATCGAAACGCTGAAGCAACAGCAGATTGTCCGACCCTAACAAATACTGTTCGCCAAATCGCACACTCATACCAGAATAAAACACCATGAAAGGCACAAGACCCCTTAACAACGACGAGATCCGACTTGTTTCGGCTTGCTTTACCGGAAACCCGTTTGAAGTCCGCAATCGCTCACTATTCCTGTTAGGTGTCTCCACTGGCGGACGCATCGCGAAACCGCAGGCGAGATTATTAAACTCGGATAACTAAAAAAAAGAAAGGGCAGTATGACAGCAGAACGCAAAATGCTATTCCCATTTACGAAAAAGGACGAAATACTTGACTGGGCGGATCGCTACACTGAAGATCAAACGCCAGATGATCAACGCAAAGAGGAAAATGTCAGAAAAATCAGAGAAAACGTAGAGGCACGCAAGAAGCCAGAGACCCCCGGCGGTTATCTCACGAAATGCGAATTGATGGAGATGGGAGACTGGAAACGTCACACGCTTCGGAGTCAGATGGTGAATAACCCTGACGGTCATGTTGAAAAGATTACCGCAGAGGCGTTTGGGCCCGGCGATGATTGGGAGAAACTCGAAAAACTAATAAGTTACTATGAGGGCTTAGATGGTGTCAGACAGTCCGTCGCGTCTACGATTCTACACCTCTATGACCCAGAGAGATACCCTATCTTCGATCCCCATGCCCTTTGCTCGATTCGGATAAACAAAGATGAAGTCGAAGGCGATAAAAAGTTTTGGAAGGAATATGTCAAACTCTGCCGTGAGAAAGCCGATTGTCATGGCGTTTGTATGCGGACACTGGATCGGGCGTTGTATAAATTTTCACAGAGCGGCGCGGCATTCGCTCTGAAAACCATAACACCCGAAATGATGTTTTTAGAACTCTCTCGGCGCGGGTATGACCTCTCCAGTCTCCTACGAAATAAAACCGAGACCGCCGACGAAACCACCTAAACCGCAGAAATCGTATGACTTCCAAAGATAACATAATTTTTTACACCATCACGGCTGTTGTATTCATAGGTATCGTCGTGTGTTCTCTTTGTTCACACGCTCTTTGAAACACCTTCACACGCCCGACTGTCGTCATTGCTTTTATACTTCGGAGAATATAAAATATTTATGAATAGTGAAAATCATCATTATATTCCTCAATTTTACTTGAGAATGTTTAGTTGCAATCCGAAAGCAAGTAAAAGCAGGCAAGAGATTTATTGTTTGACTATGAATCGGAAGAATATTTCCAAAGAAAGGGTAAAGGATGTTTGCACTTATCCAGCATTCAACACTGAGGAGCAAGAAAGCAGGCTCTCTGCTATTGAAAGTGAATTAGCTCCGCCGCTGAGGGACTTGGTTGAATCGCGAACTTTCACTGATAATAGCGTATATGCGGTAAGAAAACTAACATCATTGCTTATAACTGGATCGTTAAGGTTTAGAGGAGTATACTCTTACATGGAAGACGCTTTAATACAGTTGGGCGATGATTTTGAGAAATATTTTACACGAGAATGTCGTATTCAAGGTAGGTTGGACTATACCCTTTTATGCACCCGAAAAATACATGAAGAATTAAATGATAATTACCAAACTATGTTCTTACTGACTGCCAAATATGACTCGTTTATCACGAGTGATAGTCCCGTTTTTTTTCACGCTAAAGAGGATAGCCCAGAAGATTATATCATAGATTTTACACGCATAGCCCCTACTCCTGCCCTTGATGAGAACACTAATAAAATATCTGGTCTTAATCTATCCTATAAAATTGAGAGGATAAGAATTCCTGCGTCTGTTCTGTATGTACCCCTATCAAGTAAGACTTTGTTGATGTTCATTGATACCAAAAAGCTTCGTTATGGAATTGCTCCAGACCGACCAATGATTCGCAAACAGGAGATAAATCGTTTTAACAGGCATATATTTGGAAGATGTAATAGTTATGCGTTCGCGTCATCAGAAGACCTACTGCAACAGTGTAAAGGGGTTGTAAGACCCGAAGGAGGAGGGATAATAAGGACATATACCTCTTGACTGTTGTAAATAAGGACAGATGTACTGCCACCGGAAATTTAGACCACTCTCGAAACCAAAATGTGCTACAGTGACAATCTCATTGAAAGGCGTATCCAATATCAAATCAAAGCCAGAGAACGCATCGGACATTTTATCACACAGGTGTATGAAGTGCATACGCTTATTTGGGCCACAATTTCGCAAAGTTAAGACAAGGTTTTTCGCTGAAATTCCATAGGTGTCAAATATCCTAACGCCGAATGTGGGCGTTTCTGGTGATATACTTGTTCGATAAACTGTCCGATGCGATCTCTCGCCTCGGTAATGCTTTGATAGTCATTGAGGTGGACTTCTTCCTCCTTGAGGGTTCGGATGAGTCTTTCGGCATACCCGTTCTCCCAAGGGCGTCCTCGCTGAGCGACAGAAATCTCAATGCCATGTGCTTCGAGCGTGGTAACATAGACCTTTGAAAGATACTGCACGCCTTGATCGGAATGATGAATCTCCGGGACGCTGTGGTCCAATGCTTCTTTCAGCGGTTTGAGCGTCAGAGATTGTGTCAAGTGCTGACTGAGTTGCCAAGCTCTGATCATCCGGGTGAAAACATCCATGAGCAGGCAGAGATAGATGAAGCGTCCCTTGAGACGCACATAGGTAATATCGGAAACCCAGACCTGATCCTGACGAGAGACCTCAAGGGTTTCGAGCCGGTTGGTCCAGGGTTTCTCCCCCTGAAGCGATTTTGTGGTGTGACCGGAAACCCGCTTGACGCAAACCAAGAGATTCATTTCTTTCATCAACCGGGCGACGCGTCGGGTCCCAACGGTGTATCCCTGACGCTGTAGCAACTGCGTGATACGCCTATACCCGTATCTCGGATACTGTCCGGCAAGTTTCTCTATTTCTGATCGCAGGACCGCTTCGGACGGATCCTCTTGGCGGTGATAATAGAAACTACCCCGGTTGACACCGAGGATGCCACAAATATCTCGCACGGAATGCTCCTTTTGCAATGCCGAAATGAAGCATCGCTTTTCAGACAACGTTAGTCCAACCCTGTCAATAGTTTTTTTTGGATGTCTAACGCCACGGCCATTCTCCCAACGAGATGCTCAAGGTGAGTGATACGCTTCTCGGAGACCTCGCTGGATGGTTTATCAGTAGAATCAAACAGCGAGGGGGCTTTTTCAAGAAACTGCTGCTTCCATTTTGAGAGTTGGTCCTCATTGAGATTATGACGCCGACACACTTCTGCTTGAGAAGTCGCACCGCTAAGAACCTCCAGAACGAGTTCCGTCTTAAACTCGGAGGTGAATTTCCTTCGTTTGGCCATTAGATAACTCCTTTCGTAGAGTAGCGGTAGAGGGACGACCCTCCACCGCTCTCTCCAAACCATGCGTGCGACTTTCACCGCACATGGAGACCTTCCAGTTGAGTGTGGCGATAAACGCTTTAGGTTCTGATAACCACTTTTACTTTATTCCCTATTCATAAGTCATTGACTTCTATAGCCTGCGTGTTTTCACACGATTTCAAGTCTATAGGTAAAATTTTTTCAGAAATGTTTCAAAGCACTCAACCTGATTATGCTTGCGTCAAAGACGCTACCTAATCTCCTCAACCTTATAGACTCGGTGAGTCTACTTAGGTTCTTTTCAGCTCCTTAATGATAAACTTCTCAGACTGGTTTAGGATTATCCTGTACCCCGATGCATTGGGAAACCCAATGCTGTATTCTATGAACCCAATAGAGTTGCTAACTCACTAATAGCAACTTTCAGATACACAATAGAAAGAGGTATCTTTTAGAATACCATAGTTTTTTCAAGGCGGTATCTATGTCTACTTAACGAGGCTTACGGATATTCAACTTTCGCTTATCCGTGTCAGTCCTCTATCGGACGTATCATTTTTGGACACTCTTATGAGTTTCGCCTATGTCCGCAGATATGCGTCATTTCCTCTTGCTTTCCACCTTGCTGTTTCCAGCAACGCAGTTAGAGTAAGATATGCGGATGTTGGGTTTACCGAGTAAGAATTGAACTTACTTTCTATCATTATTCGCTGAAACGCACAGTGAGATTGTATTATAGCACAATCTTGTTTTAGGGAGTGGCCTAAAAAACCGTAGGCAGTACAGGTATTTATCTTATCTGAATCGAGAGTATGGGGACAAATTAAATCGTAGAGACATAGGTATTAGACTTTTACGCAGCAATGGTTGTAATATTTCCAAAGTTAAGGAGAGGATGATACAAGCCGTAGGTTATGAGGAAATACTACCTGAATATTCTGTTGAGTGCTATGGTTGGTCTTATCAGTGCAGTAAATGTAATTGCCCATCGGATGAGATAAATGTAAAAGGGAAAAAAGGACCCAATCAGATTTTTTGTATGCATTGTCTAAAGTTTGTCAAACCTCGCTAAACAGTTCTTTTGTATGAACGTTGAGCAACTCGGTCGGACTTTTCGCAGAACAGGCGGACGGGCAACCGAGTTAGGACGTGGATTCACGAAAGCCAGCAGTGGCGCAAATATCTTGACGCGTTCGGTCGGAAGTTTAGGCGGTGTCTTGGGTGCTTTGGGGATTGCCGCGGTCACGCATGAGATTGGGCGGTTCGGGGTAACGAGTGTCCAAGCGGCGGGGCAGATGGAGCAATTGCGGTGGGGTTTTCTGGTGTGATGAGTGGGTGATACTACTACAGCAAAGACAATTCAACTTGTTCTGTGTCTAAACTTTCACTCTGAAGTTGGAGTTCTCGAGCTTCTGCATCCAAATCGCACTTTGGATCCGTTCCGCCATGGATACTTGGCTCAGCACACAATTTTGCACGGAGACGTGCTATCCCACTATGCACTTCTGGATGTGTCTTTTCTTTTAAACCAAGAACCTCTGATAACAGCAGTCGATCCAGTTCTTGTCGAACAGGGTCATTTTCCATCTCGTTGAAGGGTAGCATTCGCTTGTTTTTTAACTCTTGAAAGGTTGTCTCTGCGATCATTAACTGAAATGCATTGAGTTTACTAACATCCAAAGTAGGTAATGAACGTAGATCGGTTCTTGCGTATATTCCTCGCCCTGTATGTTGCTTACTTGCATTTACCCAGTGACATAATAAGCCAAGAGTTGAGTTACACCATAGTGCCCACGCATACTCATAACTTTTATCCTCAAAAATAATACTTGGAATTAGGTTTGCTCCAGTAGCATTTTGTTCAGTGAACATTGCTGCTAAAGAGTTCGTATTAAAGCGTAGGAACATATTATAGTGGACTCTGCTTTTTAGATTCTTAATTTTTTCAATCGCTTTGTCCGCATTTGGACGTGGAAGTGCGTGAAAATCTGGTTGAACAACCATCGCTCGTTGGGTTTCTTGGGTTACATGCCATAAGCAAGGATAATCCGCTGTATCAGGACAACCTTCTACAAATTCAAACGCTTTTTTCTTGTCTTTACCTGTCATGTCGTATACCCTTGAACCAACTTTAGCGATTTCTGAAAGTCGGCAGATTGGGATTGATTCACGAATTTGCTGTTGAGGAAGTTGCAGATGACCATTGACAATTTGGTATGCCGATTCAATTAAGGTTAAATCTTTGACGCAAAAGACAGACCACACCTCATTAGAGTATGGTAGAGGGCAATCCTGTGCGTAACCTACGAGTTCGCTTCCCACCTTGATTGGATTCCCGCCAGTTAGACCATCTTCAAGTTTTGAAACATTATTGAGTTTGCTAATTTCTTTTGCAATTTCAAGAGCTTCTAAGTCACTATTAGGACGACGGTGCAGACAGATGAAAGTTCCGCGCCCCGTATTTTTTCCTTTACCTTTTTTTCCAATTATCAGACATTCTGTCATACCCGTGTCTGCCGAAAACACACATTCACCAGTTTTTTCTGCTGCTATGGAAACAACAAGCACGTCATGGTATTCCCGTGCCCAAAGATTTCTTGCTTTACTCCAAGTTGAGGCAGATAAGACTGTTGAGGGTAATATAATCCCCATACTGCCATTTGTTTTCAACATTTTATCAGCAATATCTATAAAATATGACCCGAGTCCTGCTCGGTCGTTGCCAATTTCGCTTTTATGAATTTTAAGTGCCTTACGCATTTCTGCTTTATTTTCATGATCACCAAAAATTCCTTTTGGGGCTTTTGAGTTATTATCTGCACTATTCTTTGTAAACGGTGGATTTTGTATAACAATGTCACATTCGCCATGTTTAAAATGCTGTTGGAGTGCCACTGAACGGTTTCCCTGACCACCTACAGCTTCAGCTTTCTCTAAATTAAGTGGGATAGTTGCTTTAGGATTACTAATCAGGTCAAGCGCACCAATAGCATATCTACCATCATCGTACTGTGTCCCATACCGCATTGTTTTGATACTGGTTTTCCCGATGCGAATGTCAGGATAAGTTCCGGCTATGATAGAGACAGTGAGGTGTGTAGCGTTGGGTAGAATGTCACAACCAATGAGATTTTTCTCCATCATGTGCTTGTGAATATCCGCCCCTTTTCCACCAGTTTGTTCGGACAGAGCAAGAATTCTCTGATAAATGCCGTTAAGGAGTGTTCCAGTTCCACAAGCAAAGTCACCAACTTTGATATTCTTCGCATCTTTCTTTAATTCTGGTAGCACAAGTCCGCAGAGAAGTGAGGACGATTCGCGTAGGGTGTAATTTGCTTTGATAATTTTCCGATCTTCAATAAATTCTTGAAAGGCAATACCAGCGAGTTCGTGTTCTTGGGCGAGTTCCATGTTTTGTAAGTTGAGCGAAGTTTCTCGTAAGATACGCAGAACATCACCAACCAACTTATCGTCGCCACAAAGGGCGCGCACAAGTCTCTCGGCTACCCCAAAGATGGGTTTATAATTAATGTCTTGGATATGTCTCCACGCTTCTAATACTTCGGAGGCAGACAGTTTTCCATATTTTGGTGTGATTTCGTTGAGACTTAGCACGTTTTTCATATCAGGTTTATGAGCAAGGATACTCTGAAAGATAAAGGCGTTCCCAATGATGAGCATTGCCATCTGTAGCGTCTGTTTACTTTGCTTTTGAACGAGTATATTAGCTATCTGTTCGCCAATATCCGGGCGTTCTTCAATAGTCTGTTCAGCGCGTATTGCTGCATGGTTGACTCCATTTTTCAGTATTTGGACAGCTTCCTCAATTTTAGAGATAGGGGTTGCTCTGACACGGATAGCAGTTGCTATGTCCGCTACACAGCCAGTTAACCATCCTTCTTTCGGAAAGCGATTAGGTTTCTCCTCGCTGATTAGACAGTAAGCTATATCATCTGCCTTTTCCATCTTTTTGTCCAGTTCGGATTGCTCTATTTCTCTGAATCTGTATGGAAATCGAACGGCAATACCCGTCTGAATTTTCTTTCCGTCTTCCCTAAGCGTTTTACCAAGATAGTCATCCTTAAGTTGTCTTTCACCACTAAGGTCTGCACTACGTTCATGGTCAACTTTGTCTTCAATAACGATTGGGTCTCTATCCGATTCAGTGACAAGTATATCAGGCTCTTTATCATTCTCCATGAAAGGTCTGGATGGATGTTGGGTGAGTGTCCATTTGTGTCGCATGGGACGGAGTGTGTTTGCAAGTGCTGTGGTGATAAGATCTTCTTTGTTTTTTTGCATGGTGTTTCTCAATACATCCTTTAGGTAGTAGTTGTTGGTATCACGTTGCTTATCAAGTATAACTAAACATAAATTATTGGAAAAATAAAGTCAAGCGAAAATTCATAAGGTGCAGTCACTCGTTGCGTCAAGGGAGGATTGCCAGCGGATGTGAAAAAAATAAAGATTTCCGCCTGATACGTCCCGTTCTCCTTCGGAAAAATAAAAAAAGGCGAGGTCTAAAAACCGAACCCAGAGAATTTGCAACTCCCTTCCTTTTGTGTTATACTATTCATACGCTCGTGGACAGGGTTCTCACCGCAGCGCATCCAGCGTTGCGTCCTGTCCTCACTTGTGAGAAGGTGTGAGCGGGCAGACGAGCGATACCTCGTTTAACTATATGGAAATAACCCAATGCCCGGATAGATTATGCCTCATCGTCTACACCGTGAAGCATGTCCTCAAGGCTATCTTTCCAAACTGGTAAACAGCCTAATCCACGCGACCTGTGGGAAATAACGGATTTAGGCAAAAAATATATCTAATAACTGTGAGGGCTTATGCTCCTCTACCTACGAAGGAACAATAATGTTAATAATATTGAAAGAACCTATTGCATTTCCAGAAACAGATTTTTTAGCAGTAAATTTTAACGCCTTCGATACCGTTAATATCCATAAGGATGATAATACGTTTGAACTTATTATCATTCAACATTTTGATGGGCATTCCTCAAATCAATCCCAATTACATTGCCCACTTGGAACTTTTAACACATACGAGGAGTGTTTAGACCTTTTTCAAAAACTGGTTTATGCCCTAAAAACCGGTACTCATGTATTTGATCTAAGAGACGATGGGCAATCTGTTGATTTGAAAAACATGGAGACACCCGCGATTTAATTTACCTTGACCTCCTTCCTGCAAAGTCGTAAATGTCAGAGATTGAACGCTCTATTTAGCGAAAACCGCTTATGTCTTTTTTGCACTTGAGCGTTATTTTTTAAGGAGAGTACACACAATGCAGTTAAGAATCATACCACTCAATGTCGTGGAGGAAAAAGTGCATAGACAACTTTTTCCTCCAGACGGGGATTATGTCACATGGATTCGTGCCAACAATCCAGATTACCCTGAATTTGAGGCAAGCAATGTGGAATTATATTTTTTTCACTTGGAGGAGGATGTACTTTCAAAGATGCTAACTATCCCTGAAAGATACTACTTGCTAATACGCGAGCATCTCAGGCATAACGAGGGTTTTGGAGATTATGATACGGTGTTTTTAGAAGTCGATATGGAATTGCTCCTCCAATACACAACAAAAGAGGTCTCCATATTACGTTTGCAGAAAGGTCAGAGAAACCCTTGTATTCTTCTTCACATTTGGTTGAATAATGACCCACTTATCAAAGATTGGATAGAAGCAGGCATGCCAGAACCCTGGGGTGTGAAACCTGCAGTTAAAAAGGTGTGAGGTTAAATAAATATGGATATTGAACAAGGGCAAACCAAGACAAATCAAGATCAATTATTAGAAATCTACAAACTCCATGCACAGTTAGCAAGCGACATAAGTAACCGCCTGACAACAACAAATCGCTTCTATCCAACTCTAATGTCTGGCTTACTCGCAATTTTTTTCGCCGCTTTACAGCGTGCCGACGTACTCTTTCCCCAAGGGACTGAGAATAAAGAATACCTGATTGGATTTTCCATAGTTGCTGTAGGGTATTTTGGCGCAGCGTTATCACTGATATGGTTCATTTCTATTAGGTATTACTACCGAATGATCTCCCAAAAATATAAAGTGTTGCTGGAATTAGAATCCAAACTTGAATTTCCTTTTTTTGAAAAAGAGTGGGGAGATATAGAGAATACGTCGTATAGTCGACTGTCTCGGTTTGAAACATTTATTCCGTACGCGTTCAGCTTTGTTTTTATCACATTAGCTGCACTTGGTGTTTATAGAATGGCATTTTAAGTATTTCTCTCCACAAATCCTATGGAGTTTTTACATGAAAGGCACAAGCCCCCTCGACAACTCCGAAATTCGACTGGTTTCAGCATGTTTCACCGGCACATTCGCCACGCGCAATCGCGGGCTGTTTATGCTCGGTGTGAGTACTGGCGGACGCATCAGTGAGTTGCTATCGCTTCAGATAGGAGACGTTTGGCAGAATGACCGGGCAGTTCACTGAGAATAGAGGCAGACGCACCACACCTTTTAGAGTTAGCACTCCGCGGGGTAAACCTCTCCAGTGTGCTAAGCGATAACGACGAGAAGCCGACAGCGGAGATCGTCAAAATCGGATAACAGAAGGATAACTTTATGAGAAAAGGAAAAGCGATCCAAATCGCAATTATTTTTATTTTTTGTGCGTTGATCTCCAGTTGCATTCATACAATAGAAAACTCTCTCACTGCAAGCCCACACTTTAGACAGGTCTGGTGGGGTAGCACAAAAGCATCCGTGCTAACCAAAGAAAAGGGAATGCGTATCAAATCAAACACCGGAGGCGCGTTGGTTTACAAAACTCGATACGGATCTGTTCCCGTCTCGCTCGTCTATTGTTTTGGCAGCCACAACGGGATTTATCGCCTTCGCGCAGCAGGGTATCTGACAGAAGCACCTGTGGCGATATCCGATCCCGATAGCGTGTTCCGTCAAACTCTGCTTGACACTCTCGGCGAACCTACTGAAACACTTGAAGATGGCGGTATGCTTTGGAAAAATGAAGAGACTGTCGTTTACACGAATACCTATCAGGCAGTAGACTCCAACAACGGGGTACTTACGAGACGCTCACCGGGATCCATTATTTCGAGACCACAACGGCAGCGCACACCGAGCTGGCACATTATCGCCGGATACATTGATAGGCAATTCTATGACGAGTTACAGAATAAAGAAACAGAACTGCCTCTCCATGCAGAACTGTCACATTATGAAGAAATCTTCTTCGGAATGTTCTATTCTACGAGACAATGAGGCTACAATTGACCCGACCTGGATCAGAATCCTCCCACCGTTGCTGGGGATAAAAGGCTGGCTGGAAAATCCAAAATGGACAATAGTTAGTTGGTAGACAGATAGCATATAGAGGAACCACCTATTTCTGCTAAAAGCGGTATTATTAATTCATCCAATGGAGACGGACATTGAAGATATTAAAACCGATTCTCGTCAGTTCTGTTTTGCTTCTCACCATCTATTTTTTAATATCTGTTGAGAACAAGCCAGAAGAAGACAAACAGAACGGGATCACAGAACAGCTACAAGAAGCCGAACGGCAACGATGGATCGCTACGGAAAACGGAAATGTGAGACACTTTTACAATGGTTCCGAGACCAGGGTGTTGAGGTTAAAAGGTCCGATGAGGTATACATAATCTCCTGGAAAATCGCAGGGAGTTCCTTGATTACGTCCGACGGTGATGCTTGGATCTTCGATGATGAGGCTGACGATATAGGAGCACATTATCGGGCGTTAAACGCAATCAAGGAAAAGTTTCTACACCAGAAGTCTATCATCAACTGACAATTGACAACAACAATGAAAGGCACACGCCCCTTGACAATGACGACATCCGCAGTTTTGGTTTAGAGAGTGGCTCGAATTTCCGATGGCAGTACAACTAATTGCGATCAAATTTTAGGTGATTTATGATTCATTGCATATCAGATAAAAAAGGGGTCATTTTTGATAGGTCTGCTTTTCAGAGGATTC
This sequence comes from Candidatus Poribacteria bacterium, assembly GCA_965232545.1. Classification (GTDB taxonomy): domain Bacteria; phylum Poribacteria; class WGA-4E; order WGA-4E; family WGA-3G; genus WGA-3G. Next base: position 1,259,771 of record OZ246979.1, on the reverse strand, counting down.
CATATAATGATATACCTAACATTCAAAAAAGTTTTCAAACTATATTTCCTGACATCCTTTGGGCTGAATGTATGAATCCCACAAAGATTAGTCAGAAAAACCACATACGAGAAAAGATGCTACGCTTTAATTATCTTTGGATTTATGTTTACCGTAACAAACCAAACAGCATTATGAACCATCAGGGTATCTATAAAGATATTCAATCGGGTAATGGTAATTTTATTGAAACATGTCTAACACCTATCAAACCAGAAGAAATATTAACCCTTGATTTCAAGTGGACAAGAGAAATACTGGATAACATGTCAAAAAAAATGGGGGATGGAAGTAGGAGATATTCATACCATATAGGTGATTCTAATGAAGGGAAATCATTTAAAGAAATGATAGATGAAATATCTAATAGTGCTGATATGAACAATAGTCAGAGAAAAGAGTTTAAAGATTTTATGAAAAAGTGTGGATTTATAGGAAGCAGCGATGAACCTGAAGATGTAGCTAAATCAGCAGATTTATCTATTCTTACCCAAAAAGGTATGATAAATACTCGTGAAGATTTAGAGAAGTTTAGTAGATGGCAACCTATTAATTATGAATTAATTATGCCAACAATAGACCCCCGTTTGTTATTCAATGAATGGTTAATGCATTATCAGATCATAGGTGAGTCGGTTAGAATGAAAGGATTTGATAAATCTTACATTAACGATTTGATGTATTGTTATTATCTTCCATTTTGCGATATATTCGTTACAGCCGAAAAAACTTTCCCTTTAGTATTAAAACCATTGTGTGATAGATTTGATTTTGTGAATTTCATGACATTTGACAATTTTAAAAGTATTTTACCTGAAGTATAACACAATAATCTATCGTGAAAAACAATTTAACCAATCCCAAAACGACTTACTGCGTATAATTTCTTTGAAACACCCTAACCCGCCCGATTGCCAACCTACGGAATCGCACATCACAATATCCTTTACGAGAATCCCCTACAAGTCCTCTCCAAGACACGCCCCTGTGGTTCCCCCTCCCTGATTTCACAAACCGCAGAAGCCTCACCATGACGATCCCACTGTAGAAAGCGGACGATCCTTTATTGAACGCTTGGCAACGGAACAGGAAAAGACCCACTACATGCTACTCGCTCCTAACAAAGAAAAGACGGGGTGCGCCGCCGACTCGGTATAAACACCTCCGACAGAAGAACCCGAGAACCCTGATAAACCCTGATAATTGCTTGCTTTTTCTCTTGACAAAAAGCCTATAAACCACTATACTATTCTCAGCGTAGTTGGTAGAGAGTTTCACCCTCGCTGCAAGGCGGGGTCTCTACCACAACCGAGTGAAACCGGGAACTATGCTGTTGAAACTACGTGGACACCCTATAATAATTGAAAGAACTGGGCTAGGAAACCAAGATGAACATACTGTATTACGTATACTGCAGGCAGTGAGTTTTTGCTATCAGAAGGGATAAGAATAGAAACAACATGGAGTATGAACTTTTTTCAAAACGTCAACAGCGAAGGCAAGGCGAAAATCCCGACCCCTACCAGTCCGAAACCATCCCTGACGAATTACGGGTTCAGGTTCTTTACATCTGGGGGAAGGTTTGGGGAAAAGCCGATTATAATAATTATTTTAGGACGTTTCAGTTAAGTGCGCTTGCCAGAGATGCCTTTAATTCGATTGAAATGACGCTGCGCGAGGAGTATGGTGTACTCTCGCTTGATGGGGATGACGATCCTGATGAGGACGGCTACGATCTCTATCGGGCTGTACGTGATTTTTTTCGTAAAACAGAGGATACAGACAAAGTCATGGATGTAATTGAAGTTTCATTTCGGTACATAGATCGGGAGATTCGTGATAAGTTTCGTGTGTCTACCCCAGATGAAATAGATAAGGCATTTGGGATCAGCCATCGTGAGATTCCACCTAATGGTATTCCACCGGACGAAGCCATTGATCTGCTAAATCGGCGGTTCAGCGAGCATGGCGTAGGGTATCAGTACGAATCTGGTCAAATAGTAAAAGTAGATTCTCCAGACAGCCATTCTGAAGTGGTAAAGCCTGCGGAGGAATTACCAAACAACGCTCAACAGCCTACGAATCAGGACACTATGAATAACGAAAACAAGAAGATATTTATCGGGCATGGTGGTTCACATATATGGCTAAGGCTCAAGGATTTTTTAGAGAACACATTAGAGCTTCCTTACGAAGAATTCAATCGTATTCCACAGGCTGGTAAAACCACCACTGACCGCCTCAAAAAAATGCTGGAATCATGTTGTATAGCATTTCTTATTATGACGGGTGAGGACAAACATGCTGACGGCACACTACATGCTCGTGAGAACGTAATTCATGAAATAGGATTGTTTCAAGCTCAACTTGGTTTTGAAAGAGCAATCATTCTACGGGAAAAAGGTTGTAAGATTTTTAGTAACATTGAAGGAATTACATATATTCCATTTCCAAAGGGGAATATAGAGGCAGCCTTTGAGGGTATTCGGGGTGTATTGAAACGAGAAGGCATGATAAAAAAGGAATCGGTATGAAAGGAACACAGGAAACCGCTATCGTCCCCATGACCGAAACAACTGCGGAACTCATACCAAATCAGACGGCAGAGTTGATAGAAAAGTCCTTTGCCCAAAACACTATCAGAAACCGCTGACGAAAGCGTCACGATCGGTTGACGACCCTTCGTCACTTGACGATGCCTAAAAGTTTCCTTTCGAGAATCGCCTACAACGGCTTTCGTTTATTTCGCACCCTACAAACAAATGAAATGTATGTTAATGCCATTGCTACGCAACATCTCACATATCTCCTCGACGGCAAGTGAGTAGTCATCGCCTACAATAAACAACCGCAGTTTCTTCGTAAGGCTCGACAACTCCTCTGTCGTAGGTTTTGAATTAGGGTACATATCTCTGATCTTGGCGCGGGCATAGTCCAGAATTTGACCGACAGATTCGCGGACAGGATGGTTGTTGTTTTTCAAATCGTAACTGTCACCCACATCTGGTTTCCAGTTTAGCAGTCCTGTTTTGACTTCAACAATAACAATATTGCCTTCGGAGTCTGTTCCTATCAGATCAGGTTTTACCTTCTGCCTTTCAATGCTATCAGGGGCTTCAGCCCCAGGAAGGACAACACCCGTTTCCAACTTAATGCTTTCATCGCCCAAATAAGTTCTGGGTGAATCTTTAATCGATCGCACAAGATCATCATGATAATTTGACATTATAGTTCCTTGATGGTAAGGGTTGAGGAAATCACACCAAGTAGATTTACACGCAATTTCTGTAAATACAAAAGCCGTCAACTCGTGCAGTCAACGGCTTGCTTTTATGATGGACGGGAGTTAGGTTTCCCGCCCTTTTTGCTGTCAAAACAAAGCCTTCTCTATATCTACCCTATAACATTCCTGTAGGAAATCAATTAGGAGTTTAAAATGCCCAGGTGGATCGCTCCGTTTTGTAATGTGGAACAATTCCTTTCCGACAGAAGATAAACTATAACCTGATATTTTAATTTCTTGGTACTCCTTTCCGAAAGGGTCTGGTTTCAGGATTCCCCAAATTTCGTCATTATACCAAAAATGTGAGTAGTCTGTATGGGTATTAACATCCTGAATAAGTCCGTGTTCTAACAATAGTTGGAACTGGTCAGTACCAAAAAAATATCTTTTATATAGAATCTCGGATTTTTGAGCAAATTCACCAACGCCCTGTTGAAAGTTGCCACTAAAGGTATTAATGCCTGTTATAATAGGCACTCTCGCATCTCTCATTTTAAAATGATTAACTGGCCACTTCCGAAATAAGATAGGATTTTCTAAATTTACAATGCATAGTGAACAAAAAGTATTGAATAACATCAAACTTTTTTGATTCATATCTGCTAAAGTTGTCAAGGCTTTCGGTGAATAGGATCCAGCACGATTGGCTTCGCCAGCTAAAATGCTTGCCCATAAATCTTGCACTTTATCATCGGTTACCAATCGGCTTTTATCAAAGAATTTGATATAGTGGATCCCGAAAATAAGTTTACATTTTCTGAGATTTATGTTATCGTTTATGATTATGACATATTCCACAGATTTACGCGAACGCGTCCTTGATTTCATCACTAACGGTGGCAGTAAAGCCGCCGCTGAACGCACCTTTGGCATCTCAAGAAGGACGATCTATAACTGGTTAGAAGCAGAAGACCCTTTGACTTATGAGAAACCGGGACCCAAGGGCCCTCGACATATTGATTATGATGCCCTTGAGCAACATGTCGCTGATTTTCCTGATAACACTCTCGCTGAACGTGCCAAATACTTCGGTGTTTCAACAAACGGCATCTTTTATGCGTTGTCAAAACTCACTATCACGCGAAAAAAAAGACGACGACCTACAAAGAACAGTGTCCGGTGAAACGCCAAGAGTATCTCGCAGCGCTTCAACAAGAGACCCAGGAACATGGACCAAAAACCTGTTTATCTTGATGAGAGTGGTTTCCGTGAAACCGATTTTCGTCGATATGCTTATGCCCCGAGAGGTGTCCGTGTTGAAGATAAAGTGCCAAGTCATCGGTATACGACGACGACGTTGATTGCCGCACGCTTTGACGGATGTTTCACAGCCCCTGTGCTTTTTGAAGGCAGTTGCGATGCGGTCGCCTTCAATGCGTGGCTTTCGGAAATGTTATGTCCATTGCTTGACGACACCCATGTTCTGATTATGGATAATGCGTCTTTCCACAAAGGTTCAGAGACCGCAGCATTGATCCGGGGCTCCGGTGCGAGTTTGTTGTTTTTACCGCCGTATTCACCGGAGTTGAATCCGATTGAGAAGGATTTCGCCAACATCAAACGGATACGTCAATACAAGGCTCAGACTTCTATTGATGATATTATAAAAGTGTATAATTAATTACGGGTTTTACTATAATCCAATCGTCCTCTATAGCATTAGGATCTGCATCTTCGTTTAACTGGGGAATTGCTTTTGTGATGGTGTTCTCTATGCTTTCCTGTTGTTGTCCTTGTTCTACAATCCAACGCTGCGCCGCTCGTCGGTGTAAATCGGTTATCTCAATTTCAGACCCCGCTTTTGCTTTGGCTATCTTAATATCAGCTTCTGCTTTAATTTCTGCGGCTTTTGCTTCCGCTATAGCCATTTTAACGGTGTGTTTAGGCTCATAAAGTGTGCCTGTAGCATCCGCTATCTTCTCAATTAGAACCGTGGCGGGTTTTGTTAAGCCTTCAGTAATTTGAGCGAGAGGATTATCTGACATAATTTCTCCTTTTCTCTTGACAAAAAACGCAGTAAGTAATTTTGGAATTAAGATATGTATCGAGGTCCAGTTGTATTTTTTGAATTGTGGTAAATTGCACTTTGTTCTAAAATTCCATAATTACCACCTACCGCTTTTGTTTTAGAATAATCAGAAATGTGGCTAAGTCCCCATGAGTTGAACTCTAATGTCTGATTTTCGGATAACATAAGGAGGATGGGTTCATTGTATCCATACTTGGTATTAACTCCATGCAATGCCAATTGTGGACTTATTGGAAAATAGATTTGATGAATATTAAGTTCCAAAAAGTGGTATTCGCAAGATATATGAGCAGTGGATTGTGTAGGTTCATCAAATGAATCTGGACAACGTAGGGTGAAGCCTTTTATTTTTCCTTCATTGTTTAAGTTTACTTCAAGAGATCCCATAGCTCCATTTTCATAAAACCATGTAAACTTTGTAATTCTCCATCCTATATTGAATATAGGATGATTGTTACTTGGGGAGATTAAAATAACAGGTGTCTCGCTGGTTATGAAAGATTTTTTAGGGTGAGACCTGAGCAAATGAAATCTAAAGTTTTCTTTTATGTGTGGATATAAAGCCTCATCAGCAATTTGCAAAGAAGTGTCTGATAAAGGGTTTACGTTCTTGATTTCTGCCATGAAGAATTCTCTCTTGTCTTGGGGTGTTATTGATGCTTGAAGTGCTGCTATTATATTTTCCCTATTTTCATTAAGGGCATTCTTTATTCCGCCTCTAAAAGTCGGATTGTTAGACAAAAATAGTGCAATTAGTTTGTAAAGAGGATCAATCCCTATTTTATTCGGAAGGACTTTATTCTTTAGGATGGATTCAATAATATCATGTCCTGATTCTTCTATTGCCGTAATTTTATTCTCGTTTTCTTCAGTAAAACTATAATTATTCTTCACAGCAATATTAGATGTTAGTGTTTTTTTATTATCGTCGTTCCAATATGACGGTGTTTTGAATGGCATAATGTATTGTTGAGGTAATACACACACTCTGAGAGCATTGTCAGTCCATGGTTTATAGTATCTTCTGGACACATAATGGTATTTCGGCATGATTTTTTCCTTTCTATAACGCTACCCGATCGGCGTGGGGAGCGTTATAAGTTTTGGCGTGCTATCTCAGAACGCCCTGCTCTTTCAATCTTTCAATTAGCTCTGCTTGTGTGCCTGTGCCTTTCGTTGAATTGCACGTACGTACCACAAAGCAGTTGTAAGTTCTCTATATGGTCAGAGCCACCTTTACTCTGCGGTATGATATGATCTACCGTCAAGTTGCGAAAATGGAACAGATAGAGGTTGACATATACCGGAGAACCCTGTTAAAATAGAAATGCCAAACACCGATATGCATCATCACACCTCAATTGGTTTTGGTAATCTTGGGGCGGCGGCAACCGCCCCTCTCTCTTGCAATAGTATACTCTTAATTTTTACCATTTATCAAGGTAAAGACCTAAAAAAATCGCACTTTTTTTATTGACAATTTTTGGCAAAAATGTTAGACTTTTAAATGAAAATGGGGGTGCGTTAACACCCCCCGCCAAAGAACAATCAACCTTAGAGTCACCTTCGGAATCTTGCTTCGGCATTTTAATTATAGCACACGCGGCAGTTAAAGTCAACTGCATGATGCCAAGCGATTCCGCAAACTTACGGAGGCTTGGCATTTTTTATGACCAACGCACTTTTGAAACAGGACTTGAGAACGCTCATCAATTCCCATCTTTTCTGTGTCGATAATCTCTCTGATGCTGAAATCCGTGAACGTCTTACCAAAGACGGACCCTCTGTCCATTACGAAGGGCAACACATTCTCGGCTATCATTGGTTCGCTTATCCGAACGCGGCAGAGGGGCTTTATAGCAAAGTCCTTGCACGTGTTAACATGTTCGGTGATCTCGTTGTCGGCTCTGGCGAGGAGACTTGTCTGGTGTGTATCAAGCACGGTAGGCTTTCGGTAACGCGCCAAGTCGGCAAGGATGTCGTCTCGGTTTACGATAAACGGTTGCTGGTGTTGTTATGAGAAACGCCATGCTTTTCCCTAACCGTATCCTCTATCGTGAAGAACTGATGTCGACAACCGTGACGTATGCTCCAAACGCTTCGCTGTAGGATCGAGCGCCTGCTCGCGATGCCTTCGCGAAAATGCTCGAAAAACTGTCAATTGAATGGCTCCAGTTTTTCGAGGGATACCAGCGGTCCCACACATATAGAGAAAAACTTTGACAAATGTCTGAAGTTACCATAAAATTAAAAGATAAGCTCGAAAACATTACCTAAAACGGACCGGCAACCTGTAGGAGAATTCGTCCATGCGCTTAACCCCTCAACAGCGAGACCACTACAAAGAGCAGGGTTTCGTGGTCATTCCTCATCTCTTTAGCACAGCCACAGTAACATTGATGCGCGAGCATTACATAAAACGCCGAGCAGAAGGTCCGAAACCCGGCGACAGCGGTGGTACAACCGATCACGCCGATGACCCAAATCATCAATTCCCGCGCATGATCAATATGCACAACTGGGACGAGCTAACCCAAAAATGGTCAACAGATACCAACCTGCTTACGCTTGCGGAACAACTGATTGACGATACGCCAGTGCTTTTACAAACGATGCTCTATTTCAAACCGCCCGGTGCACGGGGACAAGCCCTACACCAAGACGAACAATACATCACCATAGATCCGATCATCGGTGTTTGGGTAGCATTGGATGCATCGGACGAAGCCGTTGGACGTATGGTACTTATCCCACGTTCTCATCAACATGGATTGTTATCTGTTGAAACAGCAGACACTGCTATTTCGTTTACAAATGTCCAAGCCATCAAACCCGAAAACGCTGAAGAACTCGGAATTGACATGTCACCCGGGGACACGCTTTTCTTTGATGGCAAAGTGATTCACGGTTCCTACATGAATAAAACAAGTGACCGCTGGCGGCGGAGTTTTATCTGCCACTATAGAGGCGAGAATTCACAACAGTTTGAGCCAACTGACGGAACACACGTCTCACATCTAAAAAAATAACACAAAATTGGAGGACCTGGATTGTTAAAAGTATCAAAGTTTGGCGGAAGCTCCCTCGCATCAGCGGAGCACGTCCGCCGTGTTTGCGACATCATCACTGCCGATCCCGGACGCCGTCTCATTGTTGTCTCTGCACCCGGAAAACGATATAGCCAAGACATCAAAGTAACAGACCTACTCATCGCTGCCGCATCCCAAAGACTCATAGGCAAAATCGGTGCCTCGGAATGTGCCGAAGCGATTGAACGGTACAGGAGCATTGCCTCTGAATTAGGTCTCCCTTCCGAGGTTGTCGAGCCTATCGCTCGTGACCTAACGGAACGCTTGGAAAATAGTACAACCGATGCAGACCTCTACATGGATACAATGAAGGCAGGCGGTGAAGATAACTGTGCTCGCCTCATCGCACAAGTTTTACAGGCACGCGGTGTAGACGCACATTACGTGAACCCAAAGGATGCTGGTTTACTGCTTTCGGACGAGCCTGGCAACGCGCAAGTGCTACCCGAAGCATATAACCGACTTCGGGATCTACACGAGCGTCCCGGCATCACCGTTTTTCCGGGTTTCTTCGGCTACTCAAAACAGGGCAACGTTGTCACTTTTTCGCGCGGCGGTTCAGACATCACAGGGGCTATTCTCGCCAGTGCTGTTCGAGCGGAAGTCTATGAGAACTTCACAGACGTTGATTCCGTGTTCGCCGCGAACCCATCTATCGTTAAGGATCCTGTCCCGATCGCCGAACTCACTTACCGTGAGATGCGTGAACTCTCTTACGCAGGATTTTCTGTGTTCCATGATGAGGCACTCGAACCCGTCTACCGAGCACAGGTACCAGTCAATATCCGAAACACCAATAACCCGAAAGGGGACGGCACGCTGATTGTTCCAAATCGCACGTCAACAGATATTCCGGTCGTTGGTATCGCGGCAATGGACAGGGTCTGTTGTCTCTACCTCAGCAAATATCTAATGAACCGTCAAATCGGATTTGGGCGGCGACTGCTGCAAATTCTGGAAGCCGAAGACATCTCTTTTGAACACGTTCCGTCCGGGATAGACAATATGTCCGTCATCCTTCGCGAAGATAATTTATCCGCGTCAAAAGAGAAGAGAATTGTCGAGCAAATTCGACAAACACTCGCACCGGAAGACATTTTTGTGGAACGCAGACTCTCTTTAATCATGGTCGTAGGTGAAGGCATGCGTCACACCGTCGGCATTGCCTCGCGTGCTACAAGGGCACTATCTGGAGCGGAGGTCAACATTGAGATGATTAATCAAGGCTCCAACGAAGTCAGTATGATGTTCGGCATAAAATCTAACGATATGGAGACCGCCGTTCAAGCACTCTATGCCGAATTTTTTGGCTAAAGGAAAACACTATGGAAATAACAGTCCAAACAGAAGAATTGAAAGCAGGAAAACTGACAGACGCACACGTGGAGCAAGCCGTTAAGGCGATCCGCGTTGATGGATACGTTATCTTGGGGAACGTCGTTAGTCATGACCACTTGGACATTCTTCGCGAACGAATGGATGCAGACTCGCAGATCCTTATTAATAAGGAAAAATGGGGTGGAGCTGGCAAACTCATAGGGCATCTCCAGCAGGGACCGCCACCGTTTGCACCCTACATCTTCACAGACATCGTCGCGAACCCGTACGTCGTGCAGGTAACGAAGGAGTTACTCGGTCCTGGAGTCTATAACAACTTTTACAATGGCAACACGAACTCCCCCGGTAGCACAACACAACCGCTCCACAGAGACGGAGCACACCTTTGGGATGACCAAGAAGTAGCACATCCAACAACAGAAGTCGTCGTTAATATCTCACCACAGGATACAACAGAGGAAAATGGAAGTGTAGAAATCTGGCCCGGTTCACACCTTCAGGTCGGTAATGGGGGGGTAGATGAAGAGCAGGAGGAAGCACGCCGCAAAATCTGTCCCCCTATCCGTGGAAATGCGAAGAAAGGAAGCGCACTGATTCGAGATATGCGACTGTGGCACCGAGGCGTCCCCAATCCATCCGATAAACCCCGCCACATGATCGCAATGATTCATCGGGTCAATTGGCTCAAATCCAATCGCCGACTGAAGTATAGAGTTGGGTGTGAAGTCGCTTTTGAAAGTAGCGATCTTGACCATAACGCTGAATTTATTGACTTCGCTGAGAAAAAAATAGATGAGTACAATTATCTCTTTAATCCGAGATTCTAAATCTGTGCGTGCGGTGTCAAGTGCCGCTCCGAGTTCATGACGGAGGTTACCATGAACGCCCAAAACGATTGGCTCCCCGCTGAGCCTGACCTCGAGACAATTTGTAAAGCCTACAACGACCCGATCTATGCCCTCTCCCAAGCCGAAGTGCCCGCCATTATTCTCAGGAACGCCTATTCACCCGCACACTGTCATGGGCTTATCGACCGATTCACAAAGATGGGTTTAATGCGCGACGAAGCTGATATTAACTCCGCAGATAAACGCACCCGTATCGACATCGGGACCAGCCTTGGCAATCGTGGTGCGGATAAAGCGAATTTTCTGACACACGCCAAGACAACAGAACATCTCTTCAAATTCCTGTTCAACGGATTTGATAATCCTGTCGATCTCATCTACGATTCGCTCACTGCACTTTCACCCGGAAAAGAGGTAAAAGTCGCACGTGAACCGGACGGCTCACGCTACGGTCCCGCGATCTTCCGTGTCCACTATGAAACGCACAGTTATAAGCCGCACATCGACCACGTCAAGTATCGCGAGCAGCGCACCGATTATGAAGTTTATCGTTTTGAGCATCAGTTCGCAGGTGTGTTGTGTGTCCAAAATGCCGATGAGGACGGAAGGGGCACACAAGCTATCCTGCATCGCTGCCTCTGGTCCGAAGAAGTACAACCCCATATCGCCGAGGAAACCTTTGATAGATATGCTGCTGATAACGGGATACAGAACTGTGAAGTCGAATTAGATCAAGGCGATCTCTACTTCTTCAATACACGATGTATCCATGAAGTGCCACCCGTTCAAGGCAATCGCGCCCGTATCGTTTTGGCAGTATTTATCGGATATTCCCCCGAAGATGGCGAAGTGTTCGTCTGGTCATAACCTGTTCAAATTCTGAACATTTTCGGGCATACACTGCACAATTTCGGGCAGATACTGCACAATTCAAAACAAAATGGCAGTCGCTTGTCGGTATATCGGAAATTATCATCAATCTTCGGGCATTCCTCCCCTGCATTTATGTAGGGGAGGAATGCCCGCCTCCTATATTTTCTCTTGACAAACGTTGCTAAAAATGCTACAATATATCTTGTAGTGTAAGGTTGCAAGTTATGCTGCTGTTCGCTATCCCCGTGTGCGACTTGTGTAAAGCTACAGCACAATACGGAAAAGAAACAGATAACGCTGGTGGAGGACAACTTGAGTGTAATGGATACGAGGAGGTAAAAGCCCCGATCCGCTAAAAACGCACTCTCAAAAACAAAGTCAACTTCGGTTGAGAGGGCTGCCTTGGATCCCTCTGTGGAGCAGATGTAAGACGTTTCCTCGGAAATGCTAACTGCTACGAAGCACAAGCCCTAACCTTTAGGTTATGGGTGCCTTGACTAAAGAAGTTTTCTTGCTGACCGCTGGCTGCCACCCTTCTACCCTATCTATACGTCCCCCGACCGTGCCACAACCGCTACCTTATCAGAAATTGCCCCACCCGCTACCCATCTATACTTCCACCCCTCCAACCTTCCAACCTCAATTGGCACGATATTTGCTATATGCTTATGCAAACACCAAAACATCAAACAGGAGGACCGATTCATGAAACGTGCTCTTCCCCGCATCTACATGCTGTCTATTGTTTCGGTTTTGTGGCTATCAATAACTTTGGGACTACACACGGCTGTAGCAGGACCAAACAGTGCCTACATGGCGTTACCAGAGGGGGCAAAAGCACGCCTCGGTAAGGGAAGCATAGGCGAGATGACGTATTCGCCAGACGGGAACCGCTTAGCAGTCGCCAGTAGCATCGGAATATGGATTTACGATGCACACAGTCTTGTAGAACTGGATCTGTTCACTGGACATACAGATTCGATCACAAGCATAGCGTTCAGTCCGGATGGCAGCACGCTTGCAAGTAGCAGTTATGATGAAACAGTCCGACTGTGGGATGCTGCTACCGGTAGGGTTAAATCTGTCCTCACTGGAGATATGGACTGGGTTAACAGCATTGCATTCAGTCCGGATGGCAGTATCCTTGCAGGTGGCGGTTCAGATGATAGTGTGCACCTCTGGGATCCCGTGAAGGGTGAACATATAACGGCACTCTCTGGGCATACCCACACTGTCAATACAGTTGCGTTCAGTCCGGACGGAGGAACGCTCGCGAGTGGGGCTTGGGACAATACGGTGCGACTCTGGGACATCGCTACTGGAAGACAGAAATATACCCTCATGGGGCATACCTTCTTCGGTGAACACACCTCTGGCATTTCTAATGTAGCTTTCAGTGCCGACGGACAGACGCTCGCGAGTGCGGCTTTCAATGAGGAAACTGTGCGTCTCTGGGATGCCGGCACCGGAGGACAGAAAAGCATCCTTGATACGGATAAGATTACAAGCCTTGCTTTCAGTCCAGATGGAAAAACGCTCGTAACGGCGGGGAAATACACGTTGGATTTATGGGATGTTGCCAGGGGTGAACACAAGACGGCTCTCTCTGGACATACCCGGTTTATCGGACCCGTTGCTTTCAGTCCAGATGGAAAAACGCTCGTAAGTGCAGATGGGGGGCGACTGTTCTTATGGGATGTCAAGAATGGGACACAAAAGGGCGCGATTACCGGACACCTGTCAAATGGACGGAGTATTGCATTCGCACCTAATGGCACCACGCTTGCAAGCACAGGCAGTCGGCACATCGTGCATCTGTGGGATATTACCAACGGACGACACAAAACGACGCTCATTGGCGCGAGAGTCGATGACTGGATCTCCAGTATTGCGTTCAGTCCCGATGGGAAAACGCTTGCAGGCGGAAGTGGGTGGCGGATATGGCTCTGGGATGTTGAAAAGAGATACCTCAAAACAGTCATCAAAGGGTTTACGGGAAATAGCGTCTCTGGCGGCGGAATTGCCGCTGTCGCCTTCAGTCCCGATGGACGCTTCCTCGCAAGTGGAAGTGGACATGGCGATAGAAAGATACAGATATGGTATGGCGGGCGGACGCATAAAGTGACACTCACCGGGCATCGGGAAGGGATTACCTCTATCGCCTTTAGTCCTGACAGTCGCACGCTTGCAAGTGGAAGTCGGGATCACACGATACGCCTATGGGATGTCGTCAGGGGCATGCATGAAATGACGCTCACCGGGCATGCTGGTGGTGTCAGTAGTGTCGCGTTCAGTCCGGATGGAAAAACCCTCGCCAGCGGCGGCGAGCGAGATGACAAAACAATACGGCTCTGGGATACTGCTACGGGAGCACACAAAATGACGCTCACCGGGCATGCTGGTGGTGTCAGTAGTGTCGCGTTCAGTCCGGATGGAAAAACCCTCGCCAGCGGCGGCGAGCGAGATGACAAAACAATACGGCTCTGGGACATTGACACAGGTACTGAAAAAAAGATGCTCGCTGGACATACGGACGCGGTCTCAAGTGTCGCCTTCACCCCGGACGGTCACACACTCGCAAGTGGCAGTTGGGATGGCACGGTGATACTTTGGGATTTTATACCTGAAGTAGAAACGCAGCAACTTGCTGAGGACGTAAACCGCGACGGCATGGTAAACTTACAAGATTTAAGAATCGTTGCATCACAGTTCGGGCAGCAGGGAACACATGATGCAGATGTCAATGCCGATGGCGTTGTCAACATCATAGATCTCGTTCTGGTCGCTGGGGTACTTGGAGTGGGAGATAACGCATCCCCTGCCTATTCTAAAACGCTTGAGATGTTCACTGTTGCAGATGTCCAGGTGTGGCTCACAAACGCACAATACGTCTACAATCCAACCCTCGCTTTCCAGAGAGGAATCGCTACCCTTGAACGCCTATTGGTAGTGCTGTCCCCAAAGGAAACCGTGCTTCTGCCAAACTACCCGAACCCGTTTAATCCGGAAACGTGGATACCGTATCAGTTGGCAAAGCCTGCAGCTGTCACTGTACATATCTATGCTGCAAATGGTGTACCGGTTCGCACACTGGACTTGGGCTATCGACCTGCGGGCGTTTATCAAACCCGAAGCCGCGCCGCATATTGGGATGGGAAAAATGATGTGGGTGAACGGGTCGCAAGCGGCGTTTATTTTTCTACGCTCACTGTGGGCAGTTTTACCGCAACCCGAAAAATGCTCATAAGGAAATAGGAGCCAGAGCCATGAACACAAGACCTTTCTTGATTTTAACGCTACTTCTCATTTCAACACTCTCTCTAACGGACAGTTTCGCCCAAGATTACACCGAATGGCATCTGCCTGAAGGTGTGAAAGCACGCCTCGGAAAGGGTAGAATATCCGGCAATATCGACTTTTCACCCGATAATCATCTGCTCGCCGTTTCAAGTTCCATCGGGGTCTGGATTTACGACGTGGACACACTGGAGGAAGTGAATCTGCTCACGGGACATACAAGCTTTGTTGAGAGTGTTGCCTTCAGTCCGGATGGAAGCACCCTTGCAAGTGCCAGTAACGACTCTACAGTGCGCCTGTGGGACGTTGCTACTGGTACACACAAAATGACCCTCACTGGACATACTTCCTGGGTTGGCAGTGTCGCCTTCAGCCCGGATGGAAAAACCCTCGCAAGTGGGGCAGGATATTGGGACAATAGGCTGCAACTCTGGGATGTCGCTACGGGTGAACCTAAAACCGATCCTATCAAGTTTACGACTGCCGTTGATGCTATCGCCTTCAGCCCCGACGGACATCTACTCGCAAGCGCAAGTGACGGAATCGTGCATCTGTGGAATACGACCACGCTCGAACTTGAGGCGACTTTCGCTAGGGACATAAATGACGAACATACGGATGATGTCAATTCAGTTGCCTTCAGTCCTGATGGGCAGACCCTCGCAACCGGGAATTGGGACGACACAGTGTCTCTGTGGAATGTTGCCACAGGTACGCGCACATTCACACTCACAGGGCATGTTGGGAGCGTTGGGAGTGTCGCCTTCAGTCCTGATGGACAGACCCTCGCAAGTGCCGGAGAATGGGAAGATAGTACAGTGTGTCTGTGGGATGTTGACACGGGTACCTACAAAACCACTCTCGCTGCACATACACATGGGATCCAGAGTATTGCTTTCAGTCCCGATGGACACCTGCTCGCAAGCGCAAGTTCAGATGGTACAGTGCGACTCTCGGATGCCGTCAGCCACCAGCAGAGAGGGACCCTCACAGAGCATATAGTAGAAATTGAGAGTATTTCCTTTAGTCCGGATGGCAAAACCCTCGTAAGTTCCGGCGGGTCGGACGAAAAGGTATATCTGTGGGATATCGCCAACAGGAAACCGAAGTCTACCCTTACCGGTCATACCAACAACGTTACAGCCGTTACGTTCAGTCCTGATGGACGTATGATCGCAAGTGCTGGAAGCTGGGATGACGAGACGGTGCGGTTGTGGGATACCATCAGTGGGGAACTCAAGATAATCCTCACTGGACATAGCCGAGGTATCAGTAGTGTTGCGTTTCATCCGAATAGCCGCCTGATCGCAAGTGCGGGCGGCGACGAAAGGGTATGTCTATGGGACAGTGTTACGGGTTATCACCATGCCACCTTCCTTGGGCATATAGACAGCGTTGCAAGTATCACTTTCAGTCCCGACGGGCGAACCCTCGCAAGCACCGGTACCCAGGACCAGACAGTACGACTCTGGAATGTTATCGATAGACAACACATAGCCACCCTTCGCACACGCACACAAAGCCTTGCGTTCAGTCCCGATGGGAAAACGCTTGCAACTGGGTGGGCGGACGTATTACTGTGGGACGTTGCCAGCGCGACAGAGAAAGCGACACTCACCGGGCATACCGATGGTGTCCTCAGTCTTGCATTCAGCCCAGATGGCAACATACTCGCAAGTAGCGGCAAGAAGGGTCGTGTGTATTTGTGGGATGTACCGCGTGCTACGCAAAATACCACACTCATCAACCATGTCAGTGCAATCAATAGTCTTGCTTTTAGTCCCGATGGGCGCACACTCGTAGGCGCGAGTAATGATGCCACAATACTACTCTGGGAGTTTCCACTGCCACAGCAAATCGCAGGAGCCCCCATGCAGCTGTCACCCCGTGCAGAAACGTCCGTGTTGCAAAATTACCCAAATCCTTTCAATCCAGAGACATGGATACCTTATCAATTGGCAAAGCCTGCGGAAGTCACCGTCTATATCTATACCGCAAGCGGCACTTTGATTCGCACGCTGGCACTCGGACACCGGTCTGCCGGCACCTACCAACAGCGGGGTGATGCTATCTATTGGGATGGTAAAAATGAGATGGGTGAACCTGTCTCAAGCGGTGTCTATTTCTATACTCTTACCGCAGGTGAGTTCACCGCCACGCGGAAGATGTTGATAAGGAAGTAGGAAACGATTTAGGGTAACGAGGTAAAGCGCATCACTTTCTAACCGACGATCTTCAGCGTGCTGCGTGAGCAACAGCCATCAACTATAGCAATGCCTCCGCCAACTCCGTAAAATCGTTCACCGTTACGTCGGGTTGATACGGTGTATCCTCATACGGAAGTCCATAGCGGTTCACAAATGCACCTCTAAACCCACATGCCCGCGCACCCATAATGTCGAACGAATTCGCAGATACCATCACGCACTCGTCAACTTCAAGTCCTAACTTCCCTGCCGCGGCACGGTAGACCGCCGGATGCGGTTTAAACGCACCGACCGATGTCACCGAAATCACATCGTCAAAATCCCACGCAACCCGTTCCGTGACGAGATATTCTAAGAACGGCGGATCCCCATTGGACAACACCACCAACTGATACCGAGATTGCATCTTCGCGAGGGCAGACAGCACTTCTGGAAAAGGGGAGAGGGACTGCCAGCCACGCATAAATTCTGTTACTGTATCAGGCGTGGCATCAATACCGTTATGTCTCAGGATGTAGTGCAGCGCACGCCGAACAGTCTCCAAGTAGCCGCTATGTCCGAGCATTACAATCGTATCTTGGTACTGCTCGATTCGCTGACGATACCGCCACTGTGCCCAGAATTCGTCAGCCGATACATCGGCAGCATGTGCCTTCAACGATTCGTCAATGAACGGCGTGAGGCTACCCCCTAAATCCAAAATCGTGCCGAACAGGTCAAATGTAAGTGCTTTCGTCTCTACAAAATTAGCCATAATAGTTGTTGTTAGAATGATAACCATCAGCAGTCAGAATCATAGTTGTTGCCAATAACCACTCCTGCTGAAAGCCGACTGCTGAAAGCCGATAGCCATTTAAATCTGTTACCCTAACTCGACTGTCCGTCCAGTTGCCATCGCTTCAAACGCCGCATCAATGACACGCATCTGATTCACACAACTTTCTGGTGAGATACGGTGCGGTTTTCCAGTCGTCAAAACATCACATATATGCTCCAATTGCAACGCAAACTGGAAACACGGCTCAAAATCAATGACTTCTGTGCCCTCTCGCGTGGTAAGTTCAATATTGACTGCTGTGTTCTCATTGTTCCACACCCGATCGAGTCGGCACATGCCGCCGGTGCCTGACATTTCAGCATATTGTCCACCAGCACAATTAAAACCGGTAGAAATCTGCGCAACACGTTCACCCGGGAATACTAACAATAGATAGGAACCATCGTCCACTTCTAACCCGGCTTGAGACATCCCCGACACCCGAATCGGTTCAGCACCAAACATAAACCGCGCATGGTGGATATTGTAACACGCCAAATCGTAAATACTGCCCCCACCCTTCGCTTTGTTAAACCGCCAATTCATCTCAGGACGTCGCGTTTCGGGTCCGCCGCCACCACCACCCGTACAGAAGGTGCTTCGGAGCGTCTTAAAGTCCCCGATTGCCCCCGAATCAATAAGTTCTTTCGCCTTCAGGTGCATCGGATGATGCCTAAATTTAAACGCTTCCGCCACCAGCACACCATTTTCTTGTGCCGCCCCAACGAACGCTTCCGCCTCCGCCGCTGTTGACGTGAACGGTTTCTCACACAAAATCGCTTTGACTTGGCGGGATTCGGAAAGCTGGATACCGACCTCAGCGTGGAAAGCACCCCAGGTACAGATAACAGCAATGTCCAAATTCTCAGCGTCTAACATCTCCTCTAAAGAGAGATACCGGTTTTCAGGGGCCACATCAAACCGTTCACCAAAATTTGCTAAAGCATTTTCCGACACATCACAGATCGCCGCCAATTCAGCACTCGGTGCCTGTTGACATGCATTGCCGTGTGCATTAGCAATTCCACCTGCTCCGACAAGACCAACACGGTAAGTAGTTGACATAATAGTTCCTTTCTTTTACGACTTACGCATAATGCTCTTTTGTAGCACAAACTGTTAGTTTGTGCCAGCAGACCGTCTGCATGTTTTTGAGAATCCCGGTCTAACAGAACATGCTTGGTCAAAACTGCGTAAGTCCTTCTTTGTTATGTTGCTGTTAAGGGATAACCGTTTTCAACGATTGCTTTTTTCAGGAACTCAAATTCATATTGTGGTAACGATGCTCCCGTCTCCAATTCCACAACGTCTCTCTTCCAACGTTCTACTGCATCTCGACGAACGATAATTTGTCCCAACGGGATACCCAAGAACGCCTCAAGTGCCTTGAGTATCCGCTCTTGATCTAAAACGAAGTCCTCAAAGCGGATCTGAATAACATTTTTAGGCATCGGTGTCGCTTGCATGAGCTTATACTGATAGATCCACGAAATCGCACGCCTTTCATAAAGGTCATCCGTTTCAGGATAGACGACTCCGAAATCCCGAAGGTCATCCGTTTTATGACTTCCCCGAATGCAATCCCGTGGATCCCGAATCCAGTGAATGTATTTCATATCAGGAAACATGCGAATTATCCACGGATAGACAAGCGTGGTCTCTGGTATTTTCCAGCCTTTGTGGGGTGCCGGATTCTGCAGCACATCCTCAAGGTAGACGTTGATAAGCCTCTCAAATTCTGGATCGATCGGCATCGTAAACAGGGGTTCAAAATCCCATGAGAGTCCGCCTTGCCACTTGACATATTGCGCCATTACTCGACACGCATCATACATCGCAAACGGTGGAATCTTATCGCCGGAAGGGTTCAATTGGCTTCCCATGAAAACCCCACTGGCGTATAACGTATGAGAGATGGCACGCGTCCCAGAATGACCGCGTCCAATCACTGTAATCAAACTTTCCATATTAAAGAGATGTCTAATTTAACCCAAGTTGCCACTCACATATTTTGGACGTTTCAACAAGAGTTTCAGGTGCTTTCCTCACCCCGTGGGGTGATATATCTATAGAAACCGGTGTATTCAAGTAAGCGCACCCCACATGAAGTTTAATAAGATATTTGGGTAATTCTATGTTCCCCCAAACTCGGTAGGTGCGGTTTCCTAACCAGGGTTCCCACCCGTTACTGGGAAGGGACACCGGATATCAGTAAAAGCTACCCGATTAAATTCCTAATCTTCATTAGAGGTGCTATGTCTATGGATGAGGATTTGCGTTAATTTAACCTAATACCTCTTACCGACAGCCGACTACTGATAACCGACAGCCATTCCACATAAATCACTTGTTTATTTCAGCAAATTAGAGGATAATAATTATAGGAAAGAGCACCTGCTGCTCACAGATACTTACCCAATTTTGTCTCCAACTGTTTGGAAAATATTGTAACGTGAGTTTGATAATAAAATGTGAGTTCGCTTTAATCACTTTTCATCTGTAAAAGAGGTGGATTATTGTAGCATAAACTGTCAGTTTGTGTTTCCGTTTTTTGCCAAAACTGATAGAGGACGCTTCGGGTGAAAACTTTTTTCAAACTCACATTATTGTAGCAAATATCTTAAACAAAACAAATCATTTTTTACAAGGAAATTAATGCCATGCGCAAACTTCTCGCACTCATAAGTCTTATTTTGTCGTTAATCATACAGGTCGGATGTGACAGAGTCCAGAAGATTGTTACACCGAAACAGGAACAGAAAACCCTCAAGATCGGTTTCGTCGTTGCAGGCGAACGTGTTACCTATCCAAACGGCGCAGAGATGGCTGTAACACAGATTAACCAGCAAGGTGGGCTTCTTGGGATGCAAGTCGAATTGATTGGACACATCAACAAAGAAGCAATACCGGAAGTCTCCATCCGCATCGCTGAACAACTCATCGTTGAAGACGAAATCATTGCCCTCATCGGACCCAACCGCTCGTCTCATGCAGTTGAGGTCGGTCCAATCGCACAGCGTTATGGAATCCCGATGGTTACCACGTCAGCAACCAATCCCAACGTAACAAATGCCGGTGATTTCGTCTTCATGGCGTCCTTCACGGACAGTTTCCAAGGTGCCGTCATGGCACGGTTCGCGGAAACAGATCTCGGCATGACGACCGCCGCCGTTATTACGCGAAGCGGGGATCTCTATACGGAAGGCATCGCTGAATTTTTTACACGCAATTTTAGCTTGGGTGGTGAAATTGTCGCCAATGAATTCTACGAAGTCGATACGGTAGATTTTACGGCGCAGCTCAATCGTATTGCAGCTGCGAAACCCGACACCCTTTTCATAGCGGGTTTTGTTCAAGACATCACGTTGATAACGCAACAGGCGCGGGCAATACCGTTGCAAAACGCAACTGGTGAACCCACGGTTTTCCTCGGAGCGGATTCATGGGACAGTCAACTTCTATTTGATAACGAAGAGGCTGAATTAGAAGGTAGTTTCTTCAGTGGACATTTCTCACCAGACACAGATGAACCGACAGCACGCGCGTTTGTCAACGCTTACGAATCCATCTATGAGGTTACACCAACTGGTGGTGTTGGTGTCAGTTACGATGCCGTCAAACTACTTTTTCAGGCTGTAGAACGAGCAGGAAGCCTCGATCCGGATGAAATACGCAAGCAACTCGCCGCCACAGAAAACTACATCGGGGCGACGACGATTGCCAGTTATGACGAAAACCGGCATCCAACAAAAAGTGCCGTAATTTTTACCATCAAAAACGGCAAAAAGCAGTTTTACAAGCAGATTGATCCCTTCTAATCCGAACAGTATAGGTGGCAATTTGCGCTAATTCATAACAAAAGCATACAGGTGATATGAAAATCTCCCTTTTCCTGAGATGTAAAATACTTACACTATTCATCTGTTGTTTCTCGGCTATCGCTCAAGATTCCAAACAGTTCAGTTTACCCGAAGGCGCAATGGCACGGCTCGGTAAAGGAACGTTAGGCAAAATCCATTTCTCACCGAACGGCAGTCGGCTTGCGGTTTCCAGTTCTATCGGTATCTGGTTCTATGATTCGCAAACCGGTGAAGAAGTAGACCTGCTGACATACACAGACGGAATCCCTCCTTTCGCGTTTGCGTATTCATCCGATGGAAATACCATTGCCAGTGCGTGCACGAGCCAGATGATAGTGGTAACAGGGACGAGAGAGGCAAGACTTCCTTCAATTTCGGGCTATACAATACAGATGTGGGATGTCGAGACCGGAGAGAAAAGAACCACAGTCAGCACACAGACACAGAAAGTTGCTAACGTCGTATACGCGCCCGATGGAAAAACGATCGCGACGGCAAGGAGACAGGACAACACGGTATATTTCTGGGACACTGCAACAGGAAAATCCAAAGGAACGCTCGAAAGGGTCGGTAGCGGTAGCATTCAGTCTTTTGTGTATGCTCCCGATGGAAAAACGATCGCGACGGCTGGAGGGTGGACAGACAACGTTGTGCAGGTGTGGGACGTCCAAACTGGCAAACACAGAACGACGCTTACTGGACATACAAAACAGGTCAGTTCCGTTGCATATTCATCTGATGGAAACGTGATTGTCTCTGGAAGTACAGATGGCACAGTGAGGTTGTGGAATGCCCCCATCGGAAAACAGATAACCATCCTGAACCATACAAGTTGGGGTAATTTCCTATTTCCGTGGCTGAATGCCCCTGTTCACTCTGTTGTGTATTCACCCGATGGAAACACAGTGGCTGCCGCGAGTGAGGACAGTAAAGTGCGATTGTGGGATACACAGACCCCAAAGCTCAAAGCCATACTCACTGGACATACGGGGCCAGTAAAAGCCGTCGTATATTCACCCGATGGAAATACGATCGCGACTGCTGGAGGTTGGAAAGACAACACCGTGCGATTATGGGATGCCGTCACAGGTCAAACCAGAGGCGTCCTCACAGGATATATCCATATCAGCTCTGTTGCATATTCACCTGATGGAAAAACAATCGCTACGAGTGGGGACTATCGCAGCGACGCACTGCAATTGTGGGATGCCAAGACAAAGAAACTCAAAACGACATATACCAAACATACGAAAGGCGACCTTTCTTCAATGGTGTATTCACCCGATGGAAAGACAATCGCTGCTGTGAATTTGAGTGATAATTCAGTTCAGTTGTGGCTTACAGAAACGGGTAAACACAAAGCTACATTCAAACATGCCAACACAGACCGTGGATACGATATATCCGCTGTGGCATATTCACCCGATGGAGTTACAATCGCTGCCGTCGGTGGACACTATAAAAACCATAAAGGGACAGTGTACCTCTGGCACGTGCAGACAAGGAAACGCAAAATCATATATGAAGGACCCGATTACATATCTTCTGTAGTGTATTCGCCTGACGGTAGAACGATCGCAACTGGAAGTTGGAACGGCAACTTACAAGTCTGGCATACTGTAACGGGTGAGGCACTTAAAACAATACCCACAAAACACAAAGGTGGGGTCGAGTCATTAGCGTATTCGCCGGATGGAAAGACGATTGCCTCTGGTGGTGGGTATCGCGACGACATCGTGCAATTGTGGGATGCCGTAACAGGGGCGCACAAATCCAGACTCAGGGGACATACGAAGACTGTCAGCTCTGTTGCGTATTCACCTGATGGAACGACAATCGCCTCCGGGAGCACCGATGGAACTGTTCGGTTCTGGGATGCCGTAACAGGGGAACATAAAGCCACATTCACAGCACATACGGACATTGTTTCTGTCGTGTATTCACCCGATGGAAAAACGATCGCTACCAGAAGTACGGACGGCACGGCACTACTCTGGGAAACCAACCTAACTTCAAAAGCGGAATAGGCGAACCCTTTCTAATAGCCATAAATCAACAGGAGACCGACATGAATAGACCACCGGAAGCCTTCGTTCACGTAGACGAAGAACGACTTCTCAACTTCTCTACTGCTTGCTTTGAGAAAGCCGGCATCACACACGAACACGCCGCACTCATCAGCCGCTTGCTCGTCAACTCCGATTTACGAGGTGTCCGCAGTCACGGCACCGCAACCGTCAACGGATATTGCGGAGGTTTCGAGAACGGAAGTTTTAATCCCAACCCCGATATCCGCGTCATTCATGAAATACCGACTACCGTCGTGCTTGACGGAAACGGCACACTCGGCTATCTCCCGATGGTGCGCGCCACTGAACACGCTATTGCTAAAGCGAAAGAAGTCGGCATTGGCATGGGATTGGTGCGTTATATTGGACACTACGGGTCTGCCGGACACTATGCACGAATCTGTAACGAAGCCGGTTGTATCGGTTTTTCGGTACAGGGGTATCAGAACCAAGGCAACGCTGGCAACCAAGATCCTAAACCGCAACTCGGCTACTACGGCAACCCGCCGATCTGTTTCGCGATCCCCTCCGGTGAGGAACCACCGGTTGTGCTCGACGCCGCAACTTGTATTATGGCGGATTACCAACGCGGTCCCGATTTCGATGCACTGCTTTCAGTCATTCCAGCCGCCTTCTTCAAGAGCGTTGGCTACACCGCCGTGGCGAGTTTGCTCGGTGGCGCACTCACAGGCTTCACTGAACCACCGCCCGAAGATACCGCAAAATGGGGTGGTGCAGGCATGGGAGGAATGGTGCTCGCTATAGACATCGAATCCGTAGTGCCATCCGCCGTTTTCCACGCTGAAGTCGATCGCATGGTGCACGATGTGCGTGAGACTTATGAACCAATGCCGGGGACAGACAGAGCACTCCTACCGGGTGCGATCGAAACGGAACGCACAGAACAACACCGCCGCGAAGGCATCCGTTACGGGGAAAGGGAACAGGAATCGGCGCGCGGGGTTAGTGAACGGTTAGGTGTGCCATTACCTTGGGACGAATAACCTTACTCAGGAGGAAAAAATGAATAGACCACCAGAAACTTTCGTTTTCGTAGATGAGGAACGACTCCTCAACTTTTCTACGACTTGCTTTGAGAAAGCCGGCGTTCCATACGAACACGCCGCACTCATCAGCCGCTTACTCGTTAACTCTGACTTACGTGGGGTCCGTAGCCACGGTACACGAACCGTTAATAGGTATTGTGCGGGCTTTGAAAACGGCGGGCTCAATCCGAACCCTGATATCCGCGTCATCCATGAAACACCAACAGCGGTCGTGCTTGATGGAAACGGCACACTCGGATATCTCCCAATGGTGCGGGCAACCGAACACGCCATCGCCAAAGCGAAAGAGGTCGGTATCGGCATGGGACTCGTCCGCTACATCGGACACTACGGGTCCGCGGGGCACTATGCGCGTATGTGTAACGAAGCCGGATGCATCGGCTTTTCGGTCCAAGGATCCCGGAACCACGGCAATGCCGGAAACCAAGACCCTAAACCGCAACTCGGCTACTATGGTAACCCACCTATCTGTTTCGCCATCCCCGCCAATGAGGAACCACCTGTTGTACTTGACGCCGCAACCTGTATCATGGCGGATTACCAACGCGGTCCCGATTTCGATGCACTACTTTCAGTCATACCCGCGGCTTTCTTCAAGAGCATCGGCTATACCGCTATAGCACACCTGCTCGGTGGTGGACTCACAGGCTTCACCGAACCGCCTCCCGAAGACACCGCAAAATGGAAACCTCCACAGGGAGGTCTGGTACTCGCTATAGATATTGCCTCCGTTGTGTCACCTGATGTTTTCCACGCAGAAGTCGATCGTATGGTGCACGATGTCCGTGAAACCTACGAACCGATGCCAGGGACAGATAGGGCACTCCTACCGGGGGCAATTGAAACGGAACGGATGGAACGTCATTGCCGTGAGGGTATCCGCTACGGAGAAATGGAACAGGAATCCGCACGTGCCGTCAGTGAACGGTTAGGTGTGCCAGTCCCTTGGGATGAATAACTTTCACACCGCCATAGAGGAAAGGGAAAAAAGAAAATAGATGAAATTTTCCTTGCTTTTTTTCCAAAATGTTCTATGCTTTACTATAAATTTGGATAATTCGTGCTGAGTTCAGATTGAGTTTTCAAACATCCTCGGATTTTTCCGCAGGTTTTCTCCAAGAACCCAACTCGGAGAAAAACGTTCGCCACTCAACTGATACCAGTCTCAGCGAGGCGGTATGTTTATAGAAAAGCATACCCGACAGAACAAGCAAGCCCCAGCGGGGCAACATGTCTATAGAAAGGTTATTATGCATACTCAGATTAAAACCAATTTTTTGTTTTACACGTTTACGTTGTTTATAGGTCTCAATTCCTTTTTCCTAAGCAACACCGCCGCGCAAGTTGACGAATCCGCCAGTGACAACTATACCTTTGAGACGATTGACGTTCCTGATGTAGATTTTTTAGCAGTGACGGCGAGTAGCGACTTTGAGGATTACGCCGGCTATACGAAAAGTGCGGATGGTGAAAAAGATGTCGGCTTTACACTCATTGATGGCGTTTTCACGACCTACGATTTCCCCGGCTCACAGAACACCTATTTCTATGCCCTCGGTAATAATGGGAACGCCGCTGGACACTACCAAGATAGCAATGGGCTTTACCATGGTGCTATCTTAGAAAATGGTGAGTTGCGGCAATACGATTTCCCGGGTGCCGTTGAAACCCAAATCTTCGGTATCAGTGATGCGACCGGGGCACTGACGGGTAATTTTATAGACGCTTCTGGTGTTCGCCGTGGCTTCTCAGGGGACACAATAGTTGAGTACCCCGAGGCATCAGCAACTTATGCCGGTTTTGTGAACGCGAGCGGTATTACAGTAGGTAGCTACGTAGATGCTGAAGGCATATATCATGCTTATGTGTATCCTCCGGATGGTAGGTTTGTATCTTTCGACATTCCAGAAGCAGGACAACTGGAATACCTTTTTTTGCACGGTATCAACGAGGTATGGACTGTCATTGGTCGAGCCAAACAGGTGGATGATGTCCCGCGCACCTTTATCAGTACATTCGAGGGTGGGCTCCAGGAATTCCAGTTCCCAGGCAGCGTTAGCACGGAAGGATGGAATATTAATCAGGATGGTTCTGTCGTTGGTTATTATGACTCGGCAGATGGACGCAGACACGGATTTATCGCCAAACCTGGTGCAGGAGTTCCCGATGAACCCGGTGTCTTACTTGAGGATGCCAACTATACTTTTGAGACGATAGACATCCCAGGCATAGATTTTTTAGCGGTGACGGCGAGTAGCGACTTTGAAGATTACGCCGGCTACACGAAAAGTGCCGATGGTCAAAAAGACATCGCCTTTACCCTCATTGATGGCGTTTTTACGACTTACGATTTCCCCGGCTCACAGAACACCTATTTCTATGCCCTCGGTAATAATGGGAACGCCGCTGGACACTACCAAGACAGCGACGGGCTTTACCATGGGGTCGTCTTAGAAAATGGTGAGTTGCGGCAATACGATTTCCCGGGTGCCGTCCAAACGGAGATATACGGTATTTCTGATGCGACCGGGGTACTGACAGGAAATTTTATAGACGCTTCTGGTGTTCGCCGTGGCTTCTCAGGGGACATAATAGTTGAGTACCCCGAGGCATCAGCAACTTATGCCGATTTTGTTAATGCAAGCGGTAGTTTGGTAGGCAGCTACGTAGATGCTGATGGTGTATATCATGCATACATACGTAACCTGGGTGACAGGTTTATATCTTCCGACATTTCAAACGCAGAAAACCTGGAATACTTTTTTCTCCACGGTATCAACGATGCAATGACTATCGTTTCCCGAGCCAAACGGGTGGATGATGTCCCGCGCACCTATGTCGGCACCCTCCAGCGCGGGTCACAGGAATTACGGTTTCCGGATAGCGTTAGCACGGAGGGCTGGAATATTAATCAGGATGGTTCTGTCGTCGGATACTATGACTCAGTTGATGGGCGAAGGCACGGTTTCATCGCCAGACCCACTGCGGAAACTGCTGCGCCAGTTGAGGATCCATCTTTGGTCTCATCCGTCAGTGACAACTATACTTTTGAGACGATCGACATCCCAGGCGTAGATTTTTTAGCGGTGACGGCGAGTAGCGACTTTGAAGATTACGCCGGCTACACGAAAAGTGCCGATGGTCAAAAAGACGTCGCCTTTACGCTCATTGATGGCGTTTTTATGACCTACGATTTCCCCGGCTCACAGAACACCTATTTCTATGCCCTCGGTAATAATGGGAACGCCGCTGGACACTACCAAGACAGCGACGGTCTGTACCATGGTGTCATCTTAGAAAATGGTGAGTTGCGGCAATACGATTTCCCGGGTGCCGTCCAAACGGAGATATACGGTATTTCTGATGCGACGGGGAACTTGACGGGTAATTTTATAGATGCTTCTGGCGTGCGCCGTGGATTCTCTGGGGACACAATCATTGAAGTCCCCGGGGCATCAGAAACTTATGCCGATTTTGTGAACGCGAGCGGGGCTTTAGTGGGTAGCTACGTAGATGCTGACGGTACATATAATTTATACATACGTACCCCGGATGGCAGATTCCGATCTAATTTCGCGTTTTCAGCAGAAGAATGGGAATATATTTTTATCCACGGTATCAACGATGCCAGGGTTATTGTTGGCCGATCCAAAACGGAGGGGGATGTCCCGCGCACCTTTGTCGGTATCTTAGAGGAAGGGACGGATGAATTTCGATTTCCGGGCAGCGTGAGCACGGAGGGCTGGAACATTAATCAGGATGGCTCTATCGTCGGGCATTATGACTCAGCCAATGGGCGCAGACACGGGTTTATCGCCAGACCCACAGAGGCGCTCGTTGAACAAATATACAATGTCCCCATCGTCGGATCCACCCGCTCCGACTATATTTTTGAGAGTATTGATGTTCCGGGGGTAGATTTTTTGGAGGTGACGGCGAGTAGCGACTTCGCGGATTACGCAGGGAACACCCGGAGTCCTGATGGTGAAAAAATAGTCGGCTTTACGCTCATTGACGGTGTTTTTATGACTTATGATTTCCCCGGCTCACAGAACACTTATTTCTCTGCCCTCGGTAACAGTGGGCAAGCCGCCGGACATTATCAGGATAGCAACGGTCTTCACCATGGTGTCGTCTTGGAAAACGGTGAGTTGCGGCAATATGATTTCCCGGGTGCCGTTGAAACCCAAATCTTCGGTATCAGTGATGCGACGGGGAACTTAACGGGTAATTTTATAGATGCTTCTGGCGTTCGCCGCGGATTCTCAGGAGAGACAATCATTGAATATCCCGGGGCATCGGCAACTTATGCCTATTTTGCGAACAAGATCGGTATTTTAGTGGGCAGCTACATAGATGCTGACGGTGTACATCATCCATACATACGTACCCCGGTTGACACGCTTGAGTCGCTGAAATTTCCAATAAAGTATGAATACTTTATTGTGCGCGATCTCAACGAGGCAGGGACTCTCGTTGTACACCGCAAAACGGAGGGTGATGTTCCGCGCACCTATGCTGGCTCATTCTTTGCTGGCTCATTTGTTCTTGATACTTCAACATCGTTGGAATTCGAGACGTTTTTCGCTTCGCATGAATTGCGGTTTCCGGGCAGCGTTCGCACGGAGGGGTGGAATGTGAATCCCGATGGCTCTATCGTCGGACACTATGACTCCGCAGATGGACGCAGACACGGATTTATCGCCAGACCCGCCAACAAGGTGAGAAGCGATTATTTTGGAAACGTTTACGATGTCACGCTGTCTAAAGGTTTAAACATGCTATCTGTGCCTTTGGCTCCCCCCAAACCGATGACAGCAAAATCACTCGTTGCGATGACAGGGGCAACAACCATCGTCGCACTCGATGCCGAAAACCAGCGGTTCGTCGCATGGACACCCGGCGCACCCGACGACGGTTTTCCAATTGAAGGTGGCAAAGGATATATCGTCAATGTCCGTGAAACTCGAAACTTTGCTTTCGTCGGATCACGATGGACAAACCAAACGGAGAAGACCGCTGCAGCACCATCTGCCATATCCACGGGCAGGTCCCAGCAACAGGCAGCGTGGGCGTTCGTTGTCAGTGGACACTTGGAAGGTAAACCTGATTTTGATGGCTACCAGGTAAGCGTCCGTAACCTGAGAACAAATAGCACGATAACTGCTTCCGTGCATGCGGATTACTTCGCGGCTGCCACCGCCGACTTGGCGCGTCGAAGCGTCGTTCAAGTTGGAGACGTGATTGAATTACGCGTCATCGGTCCGAATGGAAACGCTGAATCGCAACCTTTCACTTTCAAAGTGACGCCTGAGCATCTGGCGAATGCGGTTTTACCCGTCAGACTTGAGGGTATCGGTCGACCCCAGCAGGATGCGTTGTTGCAGAACTACCCGAATCCGTTTAACCCGGAGACATGGATTCCATATCAACTCTCGGAAGATAGTCAAGTATCGATATCCATTTATGATACAACGGGTAAGTTGATTCGCACATTGTCGCTCGGTTATCAATCCACAGGCTTCTATAACAGTCAAGGACGTGCGGCGTATTGGGATGGGCGGAATGCTCTCGGCGAACGCGTTGCGAGTGGACTCTATTTCTACCAGTTGACAACACCCTCTTTCCAGCAGACACGGCGACTCGTCATTGTAAAATAGGTTCCATCCGTATAAAACTTACAGGTGTCACAGTTATGCTTCGGCATAGCTGTGACACTTTGTTAACCTAAAAAAGACTTACAAATCATAACCTCCCGAATTGCCCTTCTGTAAGCGACAATCTGCTTATCCTTTAGAAATTAAAAGTGGTTAATATCACAGAAAAGTGCTATAATATCCATAGAGAATTCCTTTTGGTATTAGTTTGGATAACTCATTTAAACAGAAACCGTTTACTGACGGTTTCCGACGCACATTGAAAAAAAGGATAGCTATGCATCATTACCTAAAGATCGCACTTCTTCTGTTTATATGTTTAATTATCTGTTTCACCGGATATGCCGTCGCACAGGTTAAAACCGAAATACCGATTGCGGATTACACCTTCGAGACGATTGAAGTTCCCGGGGTCGATTTTCTGGAGGTGACCGCAAGTAACGACTTCGGAGACTACGCCGGGAACACCCGGGGTCCTGACGGTGAGAAAACGATTGGTTTCACATTGAGAGATGGTGTCTTCGCCACTTACGATTTTCCAGATTCCCTGGATACCTATTTCTATGCACTCGACAACGCTGGAAAAGCAGCTGGACACTACAAAGATATAGATGGACTTTACCACGGTATTATCTTAGAAAATGGCGAACTGCGACAATACGATTTTCCCGGGGCAGCCGAAACCCATATCTACGGTATTAGCGATGAAACAGGAGCACTAAGCGGTAATATTGTTGATGAAACAGGGGTCACCCGCGGATTCTCAGGCGATATGCCAATTGCGTTTCCGGGGGCAGTCACAACTTATGCAGATTTCGTCAACGCCGCAGGGGCTGTCGTCGGCAGTTACCTGGATGCCGATGGAATGCCCCATGGGTTCATACGTAACCCCGACAGCAGTTTCACCACTATCGACATTCCAGAAATGCCGAATCTTGAATTCCTATTTGTAAACGCCATCACCGATTTCGGTGTTGTCGCCTTCAGAGCCAAAGCTGTAAATGATATGCTGCGGTCCTATATCCTCCTGCCAGATAGCATCCTCTATGAAGTGCAGCTCCCAGGCAGTGTTAACACCGTCGTCCGAAATGTTAATCAGGATGGGAGTATTATCGGCTATTATGACTTAACAGACGGTCAGAGATATGGTTTCGTCGGCAGACCTGGGACACCATCAGACCGAAAAAAGTTTGGCAATATCTTCTCAATGCGTCTCTCTACAGGCTTGAACCTGCTGGCTGTACCGTTGAAACCGACGATCGAAATGACAGCGCGGTCGCTGGCTGTAAAGACAGGGGGGACAACGGTTGTTACGCTTGATGCTTCAAAGCAGAAGTTTGTCGCATGGACTCCCAACGCACCCGACGATGGATTCCGCATTGAAGGGGCAAAGGGATACATCGTCAATGTGCCGCAAGCACGCGATATCGTCTTCACCGGCGCGAAATGGACGAATCAGGCACAAGTCGCCGCCGCACCCTTTGCAACGCCTCTCGACCAGACGTGGGCGTTCGTTGTCAGTGGGTATTTAGGAGGCACGCAACACTTCAACGGTTATCTCGTCACAATCCGAAATACACGGACAAACGCTGTCATGAAAACCCGGGTGCGCGGTAATTATTTCGCCGCTGCAACTGCCGATCTCAACTACCGAAGCGTTGTTGAACTCGGTGATACGCTGGAATTAACCGTGACGGACACCCGCGGAAACATCGCTTCAGAAAGATTCACTTTCACTGTAAACCCTGTGAACCTTGTGAACGCTGTTCTGAATGTGACGCTTGACGGTATCGGGCCCCCGAAACAGAGTCTTCTGTTGCAGAACTATCCGAACCCCTTCAACCCGGAGACGTGGATTCCCTATCACCTTTCAGAGGACGGTTCCGTGTCTTTATCTATCTACGACACAAAGGGAACGCTTGTCCGAACGTTTTCGCTCGGTTATCAATCGGCAGGTTTCTATCAGGACCAAGGACGTGCCGCCTATTGGGATGGACGCAACAACTTAGGTGAACCCGTGGCAAGTGGGGTCTATTTCTACCAGTTGATAACACCATCTTTCCAGCAAACACGGCGTATGCTCATTTTGAAATAGTAACACCCAGACATTGGCTGGCATGCCGCTGGCGAGGTTTCCTAACCTCGCCGCTTAGGTTTGTCAAATACACTTGAACAATGCGATATCAATGTGCCAAATGTAACAACACATATCAAATCTCGCCGTTGCGTTATAAGTGCGACTGTGGGAACCCACTGAACCTCGGTACAGATTCACGTATCTTGCCGAACGCACAGGTTCCAGCGGCGATGTCGCTTTGGCGGTATCGCGAAGCACTCCCGATCGGTGCGGAAACAGAGATTGTTACGCTTGGCGAAGGTATGACCCCGCTTGTACCACTTGACGTTAACGCCCCTGAACACTGCGCAAAATTGGATTATCTCTGTCCGACCGGCTCTTATAAGGACCGAGGGGCATCCGTCTTACTCACGCACCTCAAATCACTCGGCGCCGATACGATTGTTGAGGATTCATCCGGCAATGCGGGTGCCGCGATAGCCGCCTACAGCGCAAGGGCAGGCATCCACTGCACCATCTACTGTCCTGAGTCCACCTCGAAAGGTAAATTGAGACAGATTTCCGCTTACGGTGCCGAATTAAAACTGGTAGCAGGAAACCGTATGGCAACGACAGAGGCAGTGAAACTCGCCGCGGAGACCACCTGCTATGCCTCTCATAATTGGCATCCATTTTTCTTAGAAGGCACAAAGACACTCGCGTATGAAATTACCGAACAACTCGGATGGCGCGCACCGACACACGTCTTATGTCCAGTCGGATTCGGAAGTATCTATTTAGGACTCGCCATCGGATTCCGTGAATTGCAAACACAAGGGATTATCGAAGACGTTCCACGGCTCCTCGGTGTCCAACCCAGTGTCTGCTGTCCAATTTATAACGCATACACCGAGAACGATACATCTATCTCAAGAATGAAACAGACTGGAGACACACTTGCCGAAGGCATCACCGCGGAACTCCCCATCCGAGGCGACAATATTTTAGAAGCACTCCATTCCACAAACGGCGCATTTACCACAGTCAACGGCACAGACATCGAGGACGGCATGAAAACGCTTGCCGCCAAAGGGATTTATGTGGAACCGACATCGGCTGTTATCGTTAAAGCATACCAGAAATTCCGAGAGTCAGGTATCATCGAAGAAGGTGATCTGACGGTCTCAATCCTCACCGGCATCGGTTTAAAGGCAATCAAATGAGAGAAAACAGACCTGACCTCACACGACTCATTACCGTATGCGCACTGATCCTGCTCTTTATCTTGGTTATTGGAGCACTACGCGCACGGGAACACTCGTTTTTCCGCATCGGTGCTGGAAATAGCAAAAATCGAGAAACATTTCCTGATACCGTTAAACGGCGTGATGAGCTGCAAAGCAATCGATGGCACAAAGGTTTTCGACTGTTTCGGTATTGGTGGGAGGGGGGCGCCGCGGTCTATGTTGCAGAGATGGACCGCACAGCGAGTAACCTCCAATTCGGTGTTGAACTCGCAAACAATCAAATCTTAGGACGCGAAACCATCACCGGGGCGACGAGGCGACTCATCGAAAAAGACGTGCTACCACTCGCAGGGGTCAATGGAAGTTTCGGCATCCGAGAAGACAATCGCGGGCGCGGCGGCATGATGTTCAATCTGCATATCCAAAACGGTGAACTCGTCAGTATCTCCACACCACTCGACAGATGGGGATATTCGCCGCCATCTCCGTGGGGCGAAACAAGCTTTGGCGTAACGCCCGATGGCGAGTTTCTCCTGGACAGGGTGAAGCTCAATGGCGAACTTAAGATTGCTGGCGACACGCTTCCGATCGATGCGGTTAACCAAATCTGCGATTCAGTGTGTCCTGCTGTCATCTATACACCACGCTTCGGACGCAGAACTTTAACGCGTCGATGCTACGAGTTCACGCTCAGACAAATTCAACTGCCACTCACCGGAAAATACACAAGCAGATTCGTCGTTACTGCGGTGAATCCGCGAGGCAATAGTATCATCCCACCCGATGGGATCGTTCTTGCGATTGAACCGGGTTTGGCACGCGACTGGACAGACAAAATTACCAAATCCACAGCGGGTACATTGGAAATCGCACTCACCCCTAAAAAATGGCAACATGTTCAGCAGGGGATCGGCGGGAACTTGCGCCTTGTCCGAGATGGTAAAGTCGAACCTGAGCTTATCGAGTTTGGTGAGTCACGCGGGGGTAGTTCATACAGGCATCGTAACGGTGCGTCCCGGCACCCACGCAGTGCCCTCGGATTTAACGACGAAAAACTGTTCCTCATCGCCATTGACGGTCGGCAACCGGGGTATAGTATGGGAATGACGCTCTATCACATGGGAACGTTTTTCAGTGAACTCGGCATCAAACACGCCATCAACTTCGATGGTGGAAGCTCCTCGACGTTATGGGCACTCGGAAGAGTCGAGAACAGCCCCGCACACGGCTATGAACGCCGTATTTTCAACGTTGCAATGATCCGCGCGAAAAAATAAGCACAATGAAATGTAAATATCTCTTATTCGCCCTCCTGTTAATACTCGCGTGTTCAAACAGAAACACGCCGCGAGCGGTTAGCGAGGACTTCATCTATAACTACTACCAACATGCGGACCAAGCGGCAGCACTCCAACTCAGCCACGGACTCGCCGCAGAAAAATTGGAAGATGAGATCGCTCGTGTGAGTGAAGTTCGGTCCTTAGATCAACAAATTGATGAGATGCCGGAGATTGAATACGAACTTATTGGTACAGAAGAGGAACCGACACACGTTCTATTCAACTACAGGCTCACTATCAAAGGCAGAGGCACGACAACGCACACCCGAAACGTCGTCATTAACACCGAACAGATTGATGGGCACTGGAAAGTGGTCAACTTCGACGAGTATTAAGGCGTTACAACTCTCATAGTATGTACTCCATTGTTTCCAGAAAGAATCGAAATTCAGGATAAAAACGCCCAAGAAGGAAATCGACTTAATTCGTAGGCGTTTGAACTTGGCAAAGGAACTTGCTCAGCAGGAGAATGAAAATGACTAAAGAAAAAATTGAATATGAAGTAGGCAGCGGTAATGTATTCAAGGATTTGGAAATTCCGAATCCAGAGGAATACCTCGCAAAAACTCGTCTTGCCTTAATAATCTATGATATTATAACCGAAAGGGAACTTAAACGTGGCAAGGCGGCTACGCAACTGGGGATTAGTAAGTCCGAAGTCACAGCACTTCTAAATGGCAGACTGGACGACTTTTCGATCGAACGTCTATTTGCATTGCTTAGAAAATTGGATCGGGACATTGAAATTGTTGTCCGAGAGAGATCTGCTGATACACCTCCTGCCGAGATTAACATCTCACAGGCTGTCTGAGACATTCTGCACAACCTAACTGCAACTAATTTTTTCAAAGGCACGTGTTTGCGAAACCCACGTCAGAACTCCGCAAGGAATAATTATAATTCTTTTCTTAAGTAAGCCAAAAAACCATAGCCCGTAATGAAATGGAGGGCGGATAGGTAAAAGGCATGTATTTGTGAGACCCACGTCAGAACTCCGCAAGGAATAATTAAAAATATGAAAACTGGAAAAGTTGCTGTCTTCACAGAAGCGCAAACGCCCATGGAATTCCGGGAATACCCGATTCCATCCGTCACACCCGATGACATGCTCATCAGGATCCGTATGGCGAACATCTGCGGCTCCGATCTGCATTTTTGGCGCGGGCACGGACCCAAAATCGAGAGCGGAATCCCCCAAGTGCTCGGACACGAAATGATCGGCACCATTGAAGCCATGGGACGCAATATCACAACCGATAGCACGGGACAACCCTTAACCGAAGGCGACCGCATCGCCTACTCCTACTTCAAACCGTGTCAACACTGCTGGATGTGCCTCAATGGAAAACCCGGATGTCCGAACCGCTACCGAGATTGGCTCGGTGTCTCCAGCGAGCAGGCACCGCATTTCCACGGTGCTTATGGCGAATACTACTACATGAAACCCGGACATTGGGTGTTCAAGGTTCCCGACGCACTCTCTGACGCGCTCGTATCCCCTATCAACTGTGCTTTGTCCGAAGTCATTTACGGACTAAACCAGATCGGCATCACACTCGGCGATACCGTGGTCATCCAAGGCGCAGGCGGACTCGGACTCTACGCCACCGCAGTCGCACGGGAGATGGGTGCGGGGAAAATCATCGTTTTCGATCGGCTCCCCGCACGTCTTGCCCTCGCTCGCGAGTTCGGTGCCGATGAAACCCTCAACGTTGACGAAATCGATATGAAATCACGTGTCGGATACGTCCTCGATCAGACCGGCGGGATCGGAGCAGACCTCGTCGCCGAGTTTGTCGGATCACCGCGCGTCCTCGCTGAAGGCGTAGAGATGCTCCGATGGGGCGGTCGTTATCTCTGGATCGGGAACATCAATCTCGGATTTCCAACAGAGATTGATCCCGGTAACATCGTCCGCTGTAGTAAAGCGATTCGCGGTGTAATCGTCTACGAGCCGTGGGTTATCCCGCGGGCACTCGATTTCCTAAGCCGGACGAGAGACAGGTACCCGTTCCACAAAATTATCTCCGATACCTTCCCGTTCAGCGACATTAACGAAGCGTTCTCTTACGCCGATACAGGCTCCGCAATCCGGGTCGGACTGGAATTCAACGCGGTTCATTAATTTGATGTTAGGGTCACAAAGGCAGGATAGCGCAAAGGCAAAGACAGATTGGAAAGAACACAATTCAAGGGGGTTAGAAAATGCGTAACTACAGAAAATTCAAAAACTCAACACGATACGCAAAATACTGCACGAGTTAGGATTTAAACTTTCGATAGAATCACGGGAAAACCGACCACAAGCCGTATGAAGAATCTTCTTAATCACGCTGCCTCCGTCTACATCCACATCCCGTTTTGCGCCACGAAGTGCTATTACTGTGCCTTCAATACCTATACCTTCCACAAAGAGGAAGCGAAAGCATACCTACACGCACTCCGCACGGAGATGAAACTCTACGCCTCTGAAACTGAACCATTACAAACGCTCTTCATCGGAGGTGGCACGCCTTCTATCCTATCTGCGAACGCTCTGACACAGTTATTTACGGATATACATCAACTTTTCCAAATAACACCGAACGCTGAAATCACTGTAGAGTGCAATCCCGGAACCGTCGATGGTGAGAAACTAAAGGTGATGCGAGACAACGGCGTGAATCGGCTCAGTTTCGGTCTGCAAGCCATGCAAGACGAAACCTTGAAACAGTTAGGTAGAATCCACACTGTCGCTGAATTCCTTCAGAGTTATCGCCTCGCCCGCGAAGCCGACTTTGAAAACATCAACATCGATCTCATCTTCGCACTCCCCGAGCAGACGATGGAGGCGTGGCACCGCACCCTCAACGAAACGATCTCCCTTGAACCCGACCATATCTCAGCCTATAACCTCGTCATGGAGGAAACGACCCCCTTCTATGAATGGTGGCAAGCCGGTGATCTCCACCTCCCTGCTGAGGACACCGAAGCGGATATGTTCCAATACACCATCGACACGCTCACCGCGCACGGGTACGCCCACTACGAAATCTGTAACTTCGCCAAACCGAACCGCCTCGCGAGACACAACCTCGTCTACTGGAACAATCAGCCGTGTATTGGGCTTGGTGTAGGCGCGTGCGGGTATATAAAAGGTGTGCGTTACACCAACATTCGGGGGATCGCGCCTTACATTAACAAACTCTCCCAACGCCATAAACCCATCGCCGATACCGAACGCATGACAGGACACGCTGAGAAAGCAGAAACGCTCATGCTCGCCCTACGGAAACGCGAAGGTATCTCTCTTGACGTTTACCGAAACCGATTCGGCGAAGACATCGAAACCGCATTCGGAAGCATCCTCAAAAAATGGATAGATTTACAACTCATAGAACAAACCGTCACCCATCTCCGCCTGACCTCCCGCGGCCTTTTCCTCGCAAACGAAGTCTTCGTGGAATTGATGTAACTCCTTTAAAAATAGTAGGCGGACGCCGTCTGCCGTCCACTCAAAGCACAAATAACACGACAAGCCATATACAGTCAACAACCCCGAAAAATCAGAATAGAGACAGAAATCTTTCGTTTGATTATTTTTGCTAAACCTGTTACCATTTATATAAGGAGTTATCATTTATAGTAAAATTATAGTAAAATCGAAAAACAGAGCGACACTTTTATAAAAGGAGTAAAGAAATGAAAGTTAGATGGGTGTGGATCGGTGTGGTCGTTCTATCTATGGCAGGTGGGTTAGCCACTTCAAGTGATGCCGCATTAGACCCTAACACTATCGTAGGCGTATGGCAATTTGACGAAGGCAAGGGAGACATTGCAAAAGATTCCTCTGGAAACGGGAACGACGGGACGCTCACAAATAAACCCAAATGGGTAGATGGCAAATTTGGCAAAGCTCTTGAATTTGATGGCACATCTTTTGTCGATATGGGAAATGACGAATCACTGCAGTTCCACGGAGATGTGACAATCGTTTTTTGGGTTAGACCCGAAAACGTAGCCTCAGGTCGCCAAAATATTGTTTGCAAATCTTATGGCGGCGAAGGTTGCTTGACACAGGAACCCGATGGTCGGTTGAGTTTTTATTGGGGCGATTGTGGAGGGAATTGTCAACCGTATGTAGAGGTTACGAGACCTTCCCCTGGTACTTTCGTAGATGATGAATGGATTCACGTCGCTGAGACGAGAAACGTTTCAAAACGCGAGTATAAGATGTACAAAAATGGTGAAGTTACCGCCGAGAGTAAGTGGCTGGAATGTGGGGTTCACCCATGCGGAGACTCCACTCCCAGCGGACTTAATTTGCTTATCGGCTCCGGGTATGCCGGTAAATACAGAGGCATCATTGACGATGTGGCTATCTTTAATGTGGTTCTGAGCGAGGGTGAGATTCAAAGCATCATGGATGATGGATTGGAAAGGGCTTTCGCCGTTTCCCCCAGCGACAAACTTACCACAACATGGGCATACATAAAGCAGTAACGGATCTACCGCGCATAAATGCAAGAACACACCGTTCTTGCATTTGTCATTTAATCTGTAGGTTGCGTAACCTATAGGTTGCCGCCTCAGACACGGTAGGTGCGGTTTCTAACCGCACCGAATCCCTCGCCCTCTAACAACTACTGACGACTCCGCGGACAACATCTATCAAATTCTCCTTGACCTATCTCCCATAATCTCCTATCATATCCGCATGCCGAAGCTCAACCTCAAACCCAATCACAAAGCGATCCGCGACTACTACGCTACGCTACAGGAATACAATAAACACGACATCACACACGAAGGCGCTGTCAGCTCACCCTTTGATACCCTCCTACACGCCTGCGCAAAACAGATAAATGCCACACTCGTTCCACAATACCCGATGCGCGCCCCAAAAGGCAACCGTATCGTCATCGACGGCGCAATCATCGACGAATTCGGACTCCCGCTCGCCTATTGGGAGGCAAAAGATATGGACGACAACCTGTCAAGGTCCGTCATCGACAAGCGCGAGACGGGCTATCCGCTCGATAATATCCTCTTCCAGACCCCACAACGCGCCATCCTGTATCAAAACGGACGTGAGACACTTGATCTCGATACCACGGAACCCGCTAACCTGATTGCCGCTCTCCAATACCTGTTCGCTTACGTCCCGCCCGCACTCGACAACTGGCAGACCGCCGTCACCGATTTCCGAGAACACGTCCCAGATCTCGCCACCAGACTCAAGGAACTCATTGAGCAACGCCACGAAACCGATCCTGCCTTCAAAAAAGCGTTCACCGATTTCTACGAGACCTGTCGTACCTCCATCAACCCGGAACTCTCACAGGATGCCGTTGAAGAGATGCTCATCCAACACATCCTCACCGAACGCATGTTCCGCACCGTCTTTAATAACTCCGCTTTCACCCGCCGAAACATCATCGCACGTGAAATTGAAAACGTCGTCGACGAACTCATTCGACAGGCGTTCAGTCGCGAGGAGTTTCTCAAACCGTTAGACCGGTTCTACGTAGCGATTGAACAAGCCGCGATGCTCTGCAAAGACTTCACCCAAAAACAGCACTTCCTCAACACGTTTTACGAGAAATTCTTTCAAGGGTTCTCCGAGGACGTAGCCGACACACACGGCATCGTCTACACACCGCAACCCATCGTCGATTTCATGGTGAACAGCGTTGAACACATCTTGGAGACCGAGTTCGGTCGGTCGCTCTCGGATACGGGGGTGCATATCATCGATCCCTTCGTCGGGACGGGCAACTTTATCGTCCGACTCATGCAGGACATCCAAGGCACAGCGTTAGAGGAAAAATACCGCAACGAACTCCACTGCAACGAGGTGATGCTCCTGCCCTACTACATCGCCAGCCTTAACATCGAGCAGGAATACTACCAACGCACGGGAACATATCTGCCGTTTG
This sequence comes from Candidatus Poribacteria bacterium, assembly GCA_965232545.1. Taxonomy (GTDB): domain Bacteria; phylum Poribacteria; class WGA-4E; order WGA-4E; family WGA-3G; genus WGA-3G. The sequence continues at coordinate 1,218,737 of OZ246979.1, read as the reverse complement.
AAGGCATCGCGCTTGCGGACACATTTGAGTTGATGGAGCAGGAACAAGGGGAACTCTTCACACAGGAAAACACAGAACGCGTGGAACGACAGAAGGCGGCGGACATGTTCGTTGTCATCGGCAATCCGCCCTATAATATGGGACAAGTGAACGAAAACGACAACAATAAAAATCGGAAATATGAGTTAATGGACGAACGGGTTACAGAGACGTATGCTAAAGATTCTAAAGCGACGCTGAGAAATAAACTCCATGATCCGTATGTGAAAGCGTTCAGTTGGGCATCAGATCGGATTGAGGAGGAAGGGATTGTTGCCTTCGTGACAAACAACGGATTTCTTGAGGGGGTCGCATTTGATGGGATGCGGAAACACCTTGCACAGGATTACGACGCAATTTACATTTTGGATCTGGGTGGGAACGTCCGTAAGAATCCAAAGTTATCAGGAACAACACACAACGTTTTCGGCATTCAAGTTGGTGTAAGCATTAATCTTTTCATCAAGAGAAATTCCAATAAAACAGATCCAGAATCTGTCCCAAAAATCGCCGAGATATGCTACGCTCGTGTTGATGAATTTTGGCGGAAGGACGAGAAATATAACTATCTCAATTCAAAGGCACACTACCAAAACATTGACTGGCAGCAGATAATACCTGATAATCGCCATACATGGCTTACCGAAGGACTCCACGCTGAGTTCGACACGTTTATTCCGATGGGAACAAAGGAAGCAAGACGCGTAAAGAAGGAAGCAATAGATGTAATCTTCAAAACTTACAGCCTTGGTGTTAGCACGAACCGTGATGCATGGGTCTGTAATTTTAACCATAACACACTGACTTACAACATGCGCAAAATGATTGAGACCTACAACGATCAAGTATTCAAGTGGGAGCGAAGTCTTGCCCGGGATACTGATGTTGATGATTTCGTGATTTCTGATGACACCAAAATCAAGTGGAGTCGTAATTTAAAACGGGAATTAAAACGATTTAGAATCGCTGAGTATGCTGAAGATAAAGTAAGAAATCTACTTTACCGTCCTTTCACAAAATCTCACCTATTTTTCGACCGAATTATGAATGATGAGGTATCCCACTTTCCTTCTATATTTCCAATTCCTGAAACGGAATCCGAAAATCGAGTGATTTGTGTGCCGAGTAAGGGTGGACGTGCCAATTTTTGGTGTTATTTAACAAATATAATTCCGAATTTGACTATAACTTCCATAGATGGAAACCAATGCTTTCCCTTCTACATCTACGACGAAGACAGCACGAACCGACAGGAGAACATCACCGATTGGGCGTTAGCAGAATTCCGAACCCACTACGGCGACGACACCATTACCAAGTGGGACATCTTCCACTACAATTACGGTCTCCTGCACCATCCCACCTATCGCGAGAAATACGAGATGAACCTCAAGCGCGATCTCCCGCATATCCCGTTCGCCGAAGACTTCTGGGGATTTGCCACCGCAGGCGCGGCATTAGCAGACCTCCACGTCAACTACGAATCCGCTCCCAAATACGACGGACTGAAATTCATTGAAACGGAAGGGATGACAGTCGATTGGGATGTCGAGAAGATGAAACTCTCCAAAGACAAGACGCAACTCAAATACAACGATTTCCTGACGTTAGACGGTATCCCCGCGGAGACCTACGACTATCGGTTGGGCAACCGTTCCGCGTTGGAGTGGGTCGTCGATCAATATCGTGTCAAGACCGACAAACGGAGCGGAATCGTCAACGACCCCAACCGCGCCGATGAACCTCGTTACATCGTAGACCTCATCCACCGCGTCATCACCGTCAGCCTAAAAACCGTGGAGATTGTCAAAAATTTGCCTACGTTATAATCCAAAACTGAACTTTACCTATGCTTTAAAATGCTTAAAAGGTGGTAACTTCAGTCCTATTAGAAAGCTGCTGCACTTATCGCTTGGTTAACCCCACAGAAAACTCTGGACTTTGCGAAACGCTGACTACAGCATCAGCATGCTCAAGCTGCGCGGCAACCTTAGGTGTACAGGTGATGAACAACATATTGAAGGCTGTAGGTTCCTCAATCTTGAAGACTTCGGCATCCAATCCATGTGCCCTAATCCATGCCTTAATTTCATCCTTGCGTTTGACAGAATTTGCTTAACAATTTATACTTCTCTGTCCGATCAATTCCTGCCAATTCTTTGGAAGATGGCCTGTTTACCCTCACCATAAATTGAAGCATGTTCGAGGGTGGAACCGAGTGAACAAGGGCAGTTCTATATCTTTTCGTTTCCATTTCCTGTAAACCTCGCAAGTCCTGCTCCAACCCTATCCGCGGATGCTTGGAGAGGGAGAGCTGTGTTGATAAGGTGTTGCCGAAGTGCTTTCCCTTGGAGTTTGGCATCTGTTGAGGCATACAGAGCAGCAATTCCAGCAACATAAGGCGCAGCCATGCTCGTGCCGCTCATATATTTGTACAAACTTCTATTGTTTATGTCCCGTCCTAAACTCGAAAAAATGTCAACACCATAGCCTGCAATATCAGGTTGTACTTCTCGATCAATAGGTGAGAGACCTCCACCGCTGAACCGAGCCGGTTCGTGGTGGGAATCAATTGCACCAACCGATAGAGTTTCGGGAAAATATCCAGGGGCGCGCACATTGCTAGGTCCCTCGTTACCAATAGCAACTACCGGAAGAACATCAAAATCTTCAACCAAGGTTAAAATAAAGTGCTGCTTTAGTAGTACCGGAGTTGCTACTTCCCATGAATCCGTTTATGGCACCCACCACACACAGCGGTTAGGTCGCGAAGTCGCTCTCTGCCAACACGTTTATAAGTCTCGTGATGAACCTGTGTCGCGCGTCTCCCACATTTCCGACATTTGTAGCCCGCACGCTTCATAATCGTCCGGCGTTTGGTTCGCCATCGTTTGATTTCCGGTATCTATTATATGATCTCTTGTTCATTCACTACCCTCAAAATAAGCTTCAGAATGGTCCAGGACATTATCGCTTTTACTTCTTAAAATTGTAGCATATTTGATGAGTAGATTCAAGCAAGATCCGCGACCGGTTGTATACACATGCCGCCCCGCTGGGGCTTGGATTTTATAACCAACACATTTCTACACAGCTATCGCCCCTCCGGGGCTGAAGATACCAAAATACAAAAACTCGCGTCATCCGTGTCATCCGCGATTCAGACAATGAACACCCACATTCCCCAATTACAATTCTTATCTTCATTTTCAGAGTAACTTTTTTCAAACCGCCCATCAAAACCGCCGCCAATCCAGTCATCGTCTACATTCACAACTTTTTTCTAATTCACCCATTTTCAGAGTTTACTCTGAATACTCTGAAACTCACAACATCAGCAATAACACCACAATCCTGAAAATCCTTGAATCCTGTGAATCCTGATTCAGACAATAAATTTCCCAACGACTGATCGCTGAAATCCGACAGTTATCCGTGAAAGACTTGACATGCACCGCACTTTCTGATACAGTATGCCCATGCCACGGAAAAACAAAGTTCTCAACATCGGTGATACCGCACCACCATTCACGCTCCCATCACATCAACGCGGAGAAATATCGCTCGAAACGTATCACGGGACACACCACGTCGTCCTAACCTTTTTCCGGGGGACATGGTGACCGAACAGCCGTCGTCAGTTGGCGGCAGTGCAAGAAAACGTCGCAGGCTACGCCGCATACACAGCCACCCCGCTCGCCATTGCCGGGCAGTGGCCCCGTGAACTTCGAGGCTATGCCGAGAAAAACGGCATCACATTCCCGCTACTGGTAGATAAAACAAGAGACATCATCAGAAGCTACGGTGTCTACCACTGGCTCAGCTTAGAGGCTTACAACATCGCGCGTCCGGCAACATTCATCATTGACAAGACAGGGATTATTAAATATATGTATATCGGTTCGCATCAATTCGACCTCGCAAAGCAGTCAGAAATCCTCGAATCCCTGAAAGAGATCGCCGCACCACAAAAATGATTTTGACTTCTCATCGAAATGTGATATAATTTAAAAAAGAGACTTTCGAGTGTAGATAACACATCGCCATGGACGAAACACACATAGCCTTTATGCAACGCGCACTGGATTTAGCACGGCGGGCAAAAGGACGCACGAGTCCCAACCCGCTCGTCGGTGCCGTCATTGTAAAAGACGGAAAGGTTATCGGTGAAGGGTATCACCAGCAAGCGGGATCCCCACACGCCGAAGTCCATGCGTTGAACGCCGCCGGTGAGGACGCCAAAGGCGCGACGCTTTACACAACACTTGAGCCGTGTTGCCATTGGGGACGGACACCCCCCTGCACAGAGGCGCTCATCCGCGCAGGTATCGCGCACGTCTACGTCGCAGACGGCGATCCGAATCCGAATGTCGCTGGTAAGGGAGTTCAGCAACTCCAAGATGCCGGTATAAACGTCCATGTAGGTGTCCACAGACAAGAAGCGTCGGACCTAAACGAGGTGCATCGGAAATACATTCAGACCGGTAAACCGTTTGTAATCCTCAAAACCGCTATGAGCCTCGACGGGAAAATCGCCACCGCTTCTGGGGAATCGCAATGGATTACGTCCGAAGCCTCAAGGCAGCGGGGACACGAAGTTCGGGATACGGTAGATGCGATCCTCGTCGGTAGAGGGACAGTCGTAAGCGATAATCCTACGCTAACCACACGGCTTCAGGACAGAGAAGGACAAGACGCAACCCGAATTGTGTTAGATTCGCACGGGAGAACGCACACGGATGCACGCATCTTCAATCCCGAAAGCGAGGCGGGTGTTATCGTGGCAGTAACGCCAGCGGCACCCTCTGAAAACATTGATGCTCTCGAAAAGGCGGGCGCGGAAGTGATAATCGTTCCAGACGCACACAGTAAGGTCTCTTTCAAGCATTTGATGGAAATATTGGGGAAACGTGAAATAACAAGCGTCCTCATAGAAGGTGGCAGCGAAATCAATGCCTCAGCACTCGCCACAGGGGTCGTGGACAAAGTTATGTGTTTCATCGCACCGAAACTCATCGGCGGACAGAATGCCCCTGGACCGATCGGAGGCGTAGGAATCCGCAGTTTAACCGAGGCAGTGAACCTACAGCGAGTATGCGTCACACCGATTGCTGAGCACGACTTTCTAATTGAGGGGTATCTGTAGCATGTTCACCGGGATCGTCGAAGAACTCGGAACGATTAGAAGTATTCAGGTTAAATCGCAGGATGCGACGCTTGAGATTCAGGCGACCGATGTGCTCAGTGATGCGAAAGTCGGTGATAGCATCGCCATTGACGGTGCCTGTTTGACGATCCGTTTCCTTACATCGGAAACATTCACCGTGGATGCATCCGCTGAAACCTTGCGCCGCACAACCTTGGGTGAACGGAAGGTAGGAGAGCACGTCAATTTAGAGCGTTCACTCCGGCTCAGTGATAGATTAGGCGGTCACCTCGTCCTCGGACACGTCGATGAGGTCGCGACAATCCGCTCGTGGAAAGATGAGGGGGATGCCTCTGTGATGCAGATAACAATGAGTCGCACCGCCAGACCTTATGTCGCATACAAAGGATCCATCACAGTTGACGGTGTCAGTTTAACTGTATCAAATGTACACGCGGATGCCTTTGAAGTCACGCTGATTCCGCACACAAAAGACGTTACGACCTTCGGAACGAAACGGACAGGTGATACGGTTAACCTCGAAGTCGACATCGTCGCGCGTTATCTCGAAACGCTGTTGAAAAATACCGAAGAGGAGACGGAGTTGCGTAAACAATCCTCTTCTGAAACCCTTAATTTAAGCTTTTTAGCGAAACACGGTTATATCGATTAAATGGTTTTCAGCACGGGTTGCTGCACAATCCTTTCAGTTTTTAGTCATTGTTAAGAGGTTTTGTTTAACAAAAGTTTCCTCTTGTTACCGATAACCGAAGACCGATAACCATTAAATCACAGAAGGCGTCATTTAACGCTTGGCGTATAATTAAAAAAAAATGTCAGACACATTTAATACCATTCCTGAAGCACTCTCTGCAATCCGAGACGGTGAAATGATCATCGTCATTGATGACCCCGATCGCGAAAACGAAGGCGATCTCATCATGGCGGCAGAAAAAGTGACAGCAGAGCGGATCAATTTCATGGCGAAATTCGGCAGAGGGTTGATATGCCTACCGACCTGTTCAGAACGCCTTGCCGAACTTGAACTCCACCCTATGGTAGCATCCAACACGGCGCAAATGCAGACCGCCTTCACTGTCACCATCGATGCGAAAGAGGTGACGACCGGTATCTCCGCACAAGAACGCGCCTATACCATCCGGAAATTCGTTGAGTCCAACGCTGAACCCGCAGACTTCGTCCGCCCCGGACACATTTTCCCCTTAGAAGCGAAACCGGGAGGCGTCCTCCGGCGCGCAGGGCATACCGAAGCCACTGTCGATTTAGCACGAATGGCAGGGCTATACCCAGCGGGGGTCCTCTGTGAGATACTCAACGAAGACGGCAGTATGGCACGCGTCCCTGAACTCATGGAATTCGCCGCGCAACACCAGCTCAAAATCATCACCATCGCTGACCTCATCGCATACCGGCGTGAGACAGAAACGCTAATCCGACGCGTCGCAACCGCTGACGTTCCAACCGCACACGGTGAGTTCAAACTCTATGCCTACGAAAGCACCGATACTGGTGGTGAAACCGTTGAGGGAGATAAAACACATATCGCACTCACGAAAGGCGACCTTACCGATTCGGCACCACTCTTAGTCCGAGTCCATTCGCAATGTCTCACCGGCGATGTCTTCGGCTCCCTCAGATGCGATTGCGGTGAACAACTCGAAATCGCACTGAAAACCATTGAGCAGGAAGGCAGAGGCGTACTCCTCTATATGCGACAAGAAGGCAGAGGGATGGGACTCAAAGAGAAACTCAGGGCATATCAGTTACAGGACAACGATGGATTAGACACCGTCGAAGCGAATGAACATCTTGGGTTCCCCGCAGATTTGCGAGATTACGGCATCGGGGCACAGATATTAGCCGATTTAGGCGTTCGGAAAATGCGATTGATGACAAACAATCCGCAGAAAGTTACAGGATTGTCAGGACACGGACTTGAAATCGTTGAGCGCATCCCGTTGCAGACCAAGCCGAATGCATTTAACCGCCGATATTTAGAAACAAAACGTTCCAAACTCGGTCACCTCCTCTTACATGAGGAATAAAGAATGGAGAATGTAGGGGCAGCCCTTGTGGTTGACCTCCCATAAAAACATGCCAAACTCGGTCATCTCCTCCTACATGAGGAATAATAAAGAATGGAGAGTGTAGGGGCAGCCCTTGTGGCTGACCTCCCATAAAAACATGCCAAACGTCTATGAAGGACATCTCCTCGGCGAAGGTCTCACGTTCGGTATCATCGTCAGTCGATTCAATAGTTTCGTTACCGAAAAACTCCTCGCTGGCGCGCTCGATGCTCTAAAGCGACACGGCGTCGATGTGGACGATGTCGATGTTTTCTGGACCCCCGGTGCCTTCGAAATCCCCGGAATCGCTAAACGCCTCGCAGAGAGCAAACGTTATAACGCTGTCCTCTGCCTCGGGGCAGTCATCCGAGGAGCGACCCCCCATTTTGATTATGTCGCCGCCGAAAGCGCGAAAGGAATCGCCAACGTCTCATTCAACACCAACATTCCCGTTATCTACGGTGTCATCACCACAGATACAATAGAACAAGCACTTGAACGCGCCGGTATCAAGGCAGGGAACAAAGGTTCTGAAGCCGCTATCGCTGGAATCGAGACAGCCAACCTTTATAAAACCGTCGAAAAAGTGACGACATGAATCATCTGTTATCGGTTGGCTATGCAATAAGAACGCTCGTGTGGCATTGACAATCGTTTGCAACTGCTACAACGATCTCTTAACTGAAAACTGAAAACTGAAAACTGAAAACTATAAAAAACATGATTGCAATTATAGATTACGAAGCGGGGAACCTGACGAGTGTGGCGCGTGCCTTGACATACCTCGGCTATAAAAACGAGATTACATCCGCCGCTGAAACGATACTCGATGCTGAACGCGTGATTTTTCCCGGCGTCGGTGCCGCAAAAGCCACAATGCAAACATTACAGAAACGCGGACTGAACGAGGTCCTCAAAGACTTCTTCCAAACTGGCAAACCGATGCTCGGTATCTGTATCGGTATCCAGATTCTCTTTGAACACAGCGAAGAAGAGAATGCCGAATGCTTAAATCTTCTACCCGGATGTGTAAAAAAATATCCAGCGACAGATACAGAAACACAAACTGAGACACTCAAGGTCCCACAAATCGGTTGGAACGAAGTGTATCAGACGAAACCGCACGCAATCTTTGACAATGTTCCGAATCCCGCACACTTCTATTTCGTCAATTCCTATTATCCGGAGCCAACGTCGGATGACATTGTGATCGGAAGGACGAAGTATGGACTTGAATTTTGCAGCGCGATTGCTCATGACAATCTCATCGCAACACAGTTCCACCTTGAAAAAAGTGGGCGCGTCGGGTTAAAGATGCTCAATAACTTTCTAAAAGAATAGCCATCGGCAAATTGACTCTTCGCAAAGAGGTGTTCTGCTGAATCTACTCCCTCTTTCTGATGGCTGATTGCTGACTGCTGACTGTTCGAAAAAATGCTAACGTTCTTTCTCGCACTCTTCGTGCTTCTCATTAACGTCAGTACACACCTGTTTCAGGTATCGGAATATTATCCAGCGATAAGCCATTGCTACTACGGGGTGATCGTCCTTTCAGTTCTCTACATGAAACCTCGCGGACAGAACGTTCTGTTCGGTATCACGACCATAGCCAATTGGATTTACGTCTTCCGTTATCCGAACCATACTGAAAGCATTATCATAGCACTGCTCTATCCGTTTGTCGCCTATGGCGTTATCCGCATTATTCGACACTTACAAACCCAGAGGCGTAGTAGGGTCGAACAGATAGAAGAGATAAACAGCGTTAACGCAAATTTAGAGAAACAGGTAAGAGACATCTCCACGCTCTTTGAGGTGAGCCAGTCAGCGAACACCAACCTCGATCTGGAGGGTCTCTTTGAGCGCATCATTGAAATTCTATCCAAACGACTCGGTATCTACCGCGGGGCTTTGCATCTCTATGAAAACGGGAAGGTCGCTACTTCCACAGAAGTTGTTTTAGGGCTTACACCGGCAGAGATGAAACGGGGTACCGACGATCAGATAGAAGATATCCAAAAACAGGTGCTCGCATCGGGGAAAGCGATAGGCGTTCCACAAACCCGAAGCCCACTGAGTTCCATTAAACTCTTTGAGCCGGAACGCGTTGAATCCAAAGATGGGATAGCCTTCTGGTGCATTCCGATTATCGTAGAGGAAAACGTTATCGGGACACTGACGATCGATAAAGCCTCTGATGAATTCTCCGCTGAGGATGACCGGCGACTCTTGACAATTATCGCCTCCATTATCGCACAGCGCGTCAAAATCCAACAGACAATTGACGCACTCGTTGAATCTGAAAGGATGGCGACCCTCGGTCGGTTGGTCAGAACGATAGCACACGAGGTCCGAAACCCTTTAGGGAGCATCCGACTCGGCACACAACTGCTCCAACACAACGATGTAGAGTTCGGTTCAAAAATCGAAACCTATTCCAAAAACGTCCAGCTCTCTCAAAATGAGATTAATGAATACACAGGTATCATTATAAAAGAGGTGGACAGGCTGAACCGATTCATTGAACAATTACTCGCCTTCAGTAAGCCTACGATGGAAGTCGCAAAACGCTGCGACATCCATCAACTGCTTGATAGTAGCCTCGCTATCTGCCGACCAGAGTTGGAACTTCGCGCCACCACAGTCATCACGCAATATGGCGACTGCCCAGAGGTCAATGTAAATGAGGACGGAATCACACAGGTGCTTCTCAATCTTTTTTACAACGCCATAGAAGCGATGGACACAGACGGAACTTTGACAATTCAGACAGAATACGTCCCAGAAACGGAAATCGTGCATGTCCGAGTTCAAGATGACGGACCCGGAATTTCACCTGAAGATATACCGATGTTGTTCGATCCGTTCTACACCACTAAACAGAAAGGGACAGGATTGGGACTTTACATCAGCCAAAAAATTCTCGCCGAACACCGAGGTAGCATCGAAGTCGATGCGAACCTCGAAGTCGGTACAGCGTTTGTTATGTCCCTCCCCGTGCATTAACGATTTATAGATGTATTTACATACGCATAATGCAACAGAGAGGAATCATAGCGAACCGCAAGGAAAATTAAAAATATAGTCCCAAGCAACGCGCCGGGACGGCTCAACGGAGAGCATGTGAAAGTATCAAAACGCCTTATCGAACCGCAAGGGAAAATTAAAAAATGTCAAATCTTGTGTTGATTGCTGACGACGACGACAGCCTCCGACAAATACTCGCCGCGACGCTCCAGAGAGCAGGCTATGAGACGCTCAAAGCCCGAAATGGAGCGGAGACGCTTGCCTGTATCAAGGAAACAAATGTTGATGTTATTCTGCTTGATATTTGGTTAGGGGATGCCAACGGAATTGAACTCATCGAGGACATTCAGGGTCACAATAGCACTGCATCTATTATTATAATCACTGCACACGGAACCACACAAACTGCCATTGACGCCGCAAAGCAACGCGCCTACGGATACCTCACGAAACCGATCGATCAGCGGCAATTGCTCGACCTCGTGACACGTGCCGCAGATGCCAGCAACCAAACGAAGAACGTCAAGACCTCCACACCCTCCATTGACGTTGAAGGACAAGGGAGAATGGTCGGTCAGAGTCCGGCGATGCAAGAGGTCTATCACAAGATCGGGCGCGCCGCTGTCAGTGACGAAACCGTCCTCGTTTTAGGTGAAAGCGGAACCGGTAAAGAACTTGTCGCCCAACTCATCCATCAAAATAGTGACCGAGCCGACAATCCATTCGTGGTCGTCGATTGCGGTGCCATGCCTTCGAGTCTTATTGAGAGCGCGCTGTTTGGACACGTCAAAGGCGCGTATACCGATGCACACACCGCAAGAAAGGGTAAATTCCAACAGGCAGACAGCGGAACTATTTTCCTCGATGAAATCGGTGAATTGCCGATTGAAGTTCAGACCAAATTGTTGCGCGTCCTCCAAGAACGAGAGGTCGAGCCGATGGGCGGAACCGAGACACACGCTGTTGATGTCAGAATCATCGCCGCAACCAACCAACGACTGGAAACCGCAATCAAGCAGAAAGCCTTCAGGGAGGATCTCTACTATCGTCTCAATGTTATCCCGATTTCCCTGCCGCCGCTCCGAGAACGAAAAGAGGACATACCAGAACTCATAAACCTGTTCACCCGCCGGTTTGTCGAAGAATATCAACTGCCCAATATCGGCATCTCCGCGAAAGTCGCTAAACTTCTCACAGCACATGAGTGGCACGGGAACGTGCGCGAATTAGAAAATGCGATCAAGCGAGCACTCGTGATGTGTTCAGGACAAATGTTGTTGCCTGAGCATTTCGATCCCATACTCGAAAAATCGACACCCACCAGTGAGTCAGGGAATCTTGATACACAAATTTATAATTTGCTTCAAACGCACGTTCAACACTACATGGAATCCGAAACATCGCCAGACGAACTTTACGCTGAAATCCGAGCACTCTTTGAGAAACCGCTCTTTAAAATCGTGCTTGAGCATACCAAAGGAAATCGGAGCAAAGCGTCAGACATCCTCGGCATTAACCGGAATACGCTCCATACAAAACTTGCTGAGTACAGTCTCGTTTTTGAGAAAATATAGGTATGTTTTCTTTATTTGGTAGGACTTACGCACTTCCCCGGTAGGTGCGGAATGTAATACAAGGAATGGATTTAGTCTATCCCCAGACTAAATCCCCTAACCGCACCGATTGCGCCATGATAGACCGAATTCTCTGGTTTTGCGTAAGTCCTGTTTGGAAAAAGTAGCCTGCAACAACGGCGCAGGCGGCTTCTCTGAGAAACACATTAGAGTTCAAACCCATGTTGTTTAACCGCAAGGTAAAATTAAAAAATGGATTTAGGAAAAGTGATTGGAACCGTCGTCGCAACTCGAAAAGACCCGAGTTTAGAAGGCACACGCCTTCTTGTTGTGCAACCCTTAGACGAAAAACGCAACCCCATTTCTGAACCGCTCGTCGCTGTGGATACGCTACACGACGCAGGGGTCGGCGAAACTGTCTATTACGTTACAGGTGGTGATGCAGTCAGTGTCATCCCCGGTAAGCGGATGCCGGTCGATGTTGCCATTGTTGGCATCGTCGATTCTATTTCGTTGCTTGACCCACCAAGCACCTCTGAAACGGAGTCATAAAAAATGTACATCGCCAAAGTAATCGGAAAAGCCGTTTCTATCGTTAAACATCCTGCATACGAAAATCGTACACTGCTGCTCATCCAACCGTTGAGCGTCAAATCCGAACTCGTTCGCACCCCAACGATTGCTATCGACTATGTCGGTGCCGGCGAAGGAGATACAGTGATAGTTGGTGCGGGTCCCGGTGTTGCCCAAGAAGTATTTGGCATTGAAGACGCACCTATCCGAGAACTCGTCATGGGGATTGTTGATCGGGTCGATATAACACTTCAGGAGGAACCACAATGAGACGCACGATGCTAACTATCTGTTGCCTCATCGTAATCTGCTTACACCTCAATGCGTGTAGAGTTGCGCAGGTGTTGTCCACACAGTACAGCGTAAACATAGCGAGTGCCGCCTACGGCACCGAAGCGACCCATCCCGGGATGAACGATGGAAGTCTGGAGACGTTGGCAACACTCCCAGCGCGCAATGAACGGAATTTCATCATCAGATTCTCTGACGTACATCCCGTCCGTAAAATTGTTATTCACAACGGCAACCTTTTCCGGTTCGAGATGGCGTACCTGAACGCTGAAACCGGCGAATGGGAAACTTTTCATACAGTCATTCAACGCCGCAATATCGGCGACGAACGCGCACAACCCGAATACGTCTTTGATAGATTGAACTTCCAGACGAAGATGATTCGCGTCGCTGTTACCCGAACCGTCGATGATGTTATTGTGAATAAAATGGTGGCAGAACCCGGGGACAAAGTCGTTGACCGTCGGACGACCCTCGTGGGTCAATACTATCCACACTACCGCGTTATGCAACCCGCAATCGCTCAAATCCGAGAGATAGAAGTCTATCACCTCGCTGAGAATAAGTAAGGAAGCTGTCAGCAATCAGCAATCAGCAATCAGCCTCAAGAGGAAGGCAGGAAGGGTGGAAGGATCGGTACCCACTCTTCCACCCTTCCAATCTTCCATTCTCCACATTATTTAAAGAAAAACGAAACACCGGACAACAAATACTACAAATTGGGTCTACCCAACCACGGATACTTTACAAATTACGATTTATCGGTTTGGCAAACTTAACACCTCGGAGTTAATTCTTTAATGCGAACTCGTCCCTCAAAGACACGCGCAATCGCGCCCGTACGGCTACTCATACTATTTATAACGCTTTTCTTTTATTTACAAATGGGTCCCCTGCCTCTCGTGAGTCCGATTCATCCTGACAGCGTCGCAGAAGCCGCACCGATTACCTTAAGAAACCAAACCACTCGTGCCTCAACACGTAACAGCGCAAAAACCCACAGAGAGATTGAATTGATCAGTAGCACCTCGCAAGGTGTAACGATCCAACTCGTCATCCCTAAATCCGATTTCCTTTTCGAGAACAGCGGAATGGCAGTCGGAAACCGTCAGCAGTTGGCAGTCAGCAAGGACACTTTGTTAAACGCAGACCTCTTTGCCGAAAGCCGAGAGCCAAAAGCCGAGAGCCAATCTATATCTTTCCCCGGATGTAATTTCACCACCGAATTCGGTATGCTGCGCCTTCCGATGCAATCTACGCTCATGAGTGTCCCATCCGACGTAGATTTCCAAGTGCGGGTGATTGATAAAGATTTTAGCACGCATAAGATAGAAACAACTACGCGCACTTCGAGCCAACAAAAAGATCGCTTCTTTCCAGAGCATCTCGCAGTCACCAGAAAAGCCGGTTGGATCCGAGAAAACCGTGTCCTCCCGATTCAACTGAATCCTGTCCAGTATAATCCTGTCCGCCGGGAAGTGAGGCTCTACCACCGACTTGTGGTAGAGGTGCGCTTTAGGGACGAGGTCACCTCATCCCGACCGATACCTGCGCAGCCTATCCTGTCATCTACTATACCAATCGGTTCACGTACCGAATCTTCGGCATTTGATGCAATCTTCGCGGATATGCTTGTTAACCCACAGAGTGCCATGAAATGGCGTTCTTCCCCCATTTCATCTGCAAAAGCACGATCACCTGCGGCACCAAGCCTTCCTTTCACAGGTCCGCGTTATAAAATCAGTATCACCGAATCCGGCATGTACAGCATCACGGCACAGGATCTCGCAGCCGCCGGTGCCAATTTAGAGACGATAACGCCAGCGACATTGACGCTAACAAACACAGGAAAGCATATCCCGATTTATGTCCGTGGCGAAGACGACAAGAGATTCGACCCAACAGACGAAATCATCTTCTATGGGGAACGTCAGCACGGAGAAAATAGTTATATTGATCCCTATTCCGATGAAAATATCTATTGGCTTTCTTGGAACGCAGGACCAGGAATCCGAATGGGAACGAAGACCTCGCTCCCAAAAGCAAATAACATGCAAACGTATCGGCGTTTCCTCACACGCGCGCATATTGAGAAGGACCTACAGTTCAGACGTTTCCGTAATGTGAACCTAACAGCAAGCCAGACATATACAGAATTTAGTCAAGGGTTATTACAGCGTCAGTTTACGCTGACCGAGCTGCCACCGCTTCCAGATGACAGCTGGTTCTGGTCCCAACTCGCTGCTCCCGCATTGAAAACATTCACCTTCAATCTCCCCGGTGTCTCTGAGACGGCGCTACCTACAACAGTCCGAATCAGCCTGCACGGGAGATCCAACACGCCCCACCTATGTACGATTTGGCTAAACGATAAAATCGAATTTGGGGAAGCCCGCTGGAATGGCGAAACCGAATACCAAGTTCATAACCAAGATATACCGCAGTCGTTTCTTAATGAAGGACAAAACGCGATTCGAATTACAAATCCCGGTAACCCTGAAGCCCCTATCGATATTATCATGTTCAATTGGCTTCAAATCGACTATTGGCGTGATTTTGAAGCAGAAACGGATGTGCTCCCGTTTGCGATCACCCCTTTTCCTGACGAAACGGGTGCCGTGAATCCAAACTTTGAAGTCGAACTAAAGAACTTTTCTACACCAAACATCGAAATTTACGGCATCGATGGCACTCGTTACGTGGGTTTATCTCCCATTGTTGATGTTAAACTGCCCGGCACCTATAAGATTTTTCTCCGTTCAACCCAAATCCGCCCTAAGGATGTGAGCGATCCTACAATCCAATACATCGCTCTCACTCGGAGCCAATTCCGTAAACCGAAAATCTCGGTAGATGCCCCATCCGATCTGCGTGGTACCCACAATGCCGCAGACTACATTATCATTACACATAATCACTTTATTCAGGACGTTCAACCCCTTGCCGACTTTCGCGCACAACAAGGCTTACGCACTATAGTTGTTGATGTCCAAGACATCTACGATGAATTTAATGATGGCATTCTCAATCCCAAGGCTATCCGTGAATTCCTCAATTACGCCTATCACAATTGGCAGCCCCCTGCGCCGACCTATGTCTTTCTCATAGGCGATACAAATATCGATATCAAAAATAAACCTAATTTCGTCCCGACGATGCAGGTGCAAATCCCAGGCTACGGATCCAGCGGGTCCGACCATCAATTTGTTACATTTCGAGGCGAAGATAGTTTTCCAGACATGCTTATTGGTAGAATGCCCGCGAATAATCGCGTAGATCTCCGCATATTCATCGAACGCACCATCAACTATGAGACTTCCTCGTCAGTCGGTTCTTGGCACAAACGATTCCTCATGCTCGCAGGTTCAGATCTCAGATTTCACTGGCAAACCAGTCAGCTTATCACCCACAATCAACTGAATGCCAAATACGAAACCCAACGTATCTACGCGCCCCATACGGACAATCCGATTTTGACTGCAGACAGTCCCCTTACCCCTATCGGTAGACGAGTTATCGACGGCTTTAATGACGGAGCCAGCATCGTCAACTATATCGGACACGGTGGCGGTGGTAGATGGTCTTCCAGTCGGATGCTCGACTTTCAAGACCCCGAACAGAACTTAACCAATATTTCACAACTCCCCTTCGTTATCAGTATGACCTGCTACACAGGGGCGTTTGAGGGGAATAAAAACAGTCTCGTTGAAGAACTCCTGCGCTCGGAAAACGGTGGTGCCATCGCCGTCATCGCCGCAACCAGTATTGGACTGTTGGATGGCGACTATTTACTGAATGCCGAAATATTTGACGTTATCTTCAACAAGCAGATTCGCAATTTCGGTGCCATCCTCGGACAGGCAAAAACCCAGTTCCTCATCAATGCTCCCAGATTCCTTGATCTCGCCGAGGTTTTCACGCTTTTCGGAGACCCCGCGACGAACTTGAAGATACCGAGTAACACAATACAAGTCACCGCAGACATTCGTGCCAACCAAGGGCGCAACGTTGCTCAAGCCGATACCTTTCTCTCGATCTCTGCGGAATTACTCGATCGGAACTTTAGTGGAGATGCCGAAGTAACCGTTGTCCCGACAACTGAGACCGCACTCTCAAAAGACATAAAACTGAAATCAGACATCGTTCCTATCAGCAAAGGACAGTTCAGCACAGAAATACGAGTCCCCGCGGATCCTGACTTCGATGTCGGGGCTGTCCAAATTTACGCATCGAACGCAGATGAAGAGGCTTTGGGGCATGCAACCTACAAGGTCTTAGATCGGTATGTCAAGAACGTCCGCCTTACACCTTTTCCCGTTGACTTAAATCAGCCCACGCACCTTTATGCGGAAGTCGTTGACGAAGATGCTATTGACCAAATAACGCTCTATTGGAGTTTGGATGGTCACGAATTCTTTACAATCCCTGTTGTGCCGCATCGGGGCACTACCTATAGGAGTGAACGACCTATCCCCGGATATTCCACCGAGGAAATTATCGATTATTACACCGAGATCAAAGTTAAAAGTGGGCGAACATTTCAAACCGAGCTTATCACCTACGATGTGGGATATGAAGAAATTGACATTGACCTCCTCCTGTTAAGTCAAACCCTTACATGGGATACAACACCTCCCTTTACACTCTCAGCCCAAATCCGAAACATAGAGAACCAAGCAGTTCAAAACGTACCCGTCCAGTTCTATGTAAAGACGTTGAGCGGGGACACCGATATCTCCAATACAAACGTCAACGTTGCGTCGATACTCACCGCGCTCCAAGGTGCTACGCCAATCGGAGATCTCCAGATACTTCCCGAAGTTCTACCGGGGAGTCAAGTTGTCGTAAGCGTTCCGTGGCAACCGCCACCCGGTGAATATCTTGTCACAGCCTACGTAGATCCGCCATCTGCTGAACTCCCAAACGGAAGTATCATTGAAAAACGTGAAAGGAATAATTGGGCATCGAAACGGTTCTCAGGCAACCGTATTATTCTTACACCCGAAACGCTTGATCAACCGATTCAGAGTCCAGACGGTATCTTTCAGATCGCCGTGCCGTCCGGCAGCGTGCAAACAAGCACCGTCCTAACTTATAGCGAAGAAGCTCTTACCATTACAAACCAACCCGATATTACAGCGGCACTCTCAACATCGGAAACCCTCGCCTATCAATTCGACGTGGAGGAGTCGGGGTTGCATACCCAATCTACACTCACAGTAACCGCTTCTTTCCAAAAGGTAGGAGGGAACTCCGATTCCCGAAAAGATGCCCATATCTATCAGCGCGACAGTGACAACGGGAATTGGATTCGAGTCGGCGAGGAAACAACGAGTGGAGACACTATCTCTGCGGAGGTTAAACTGCCGGGAACATTTGCACTGCTCTCACACGCGGACACGAGCCCGCCCGCGCTTGAACTGACCTTTGATCACCAAGGTTTCGTTGATGGCGACTATGTCTCTGATACACCAACCATCTCGGCACAAATTGAGGACGCAAACGGGGTCGATTCACGTCCGGAGAATATCATCCTCACCAAAAACGGTGAGCACGTGCCGCAAGATGAATATGTGATTGCCGCATCGCCTACGAACAATAACTTGCTCCTGATTACCTATACCCCTATCTTAGAACCCGGCGAATACCGTATCCGGCTACAGGCACAGGACGCAAACGGCAATACCTCAGACACGGAGCGCACCGCGACTGTCGCTGGGGAATTTGAAATCAAAAATATTGCCAACTTCCCGAATCCATTTGTACCGGGTAGCGGTACGCATTTCGCTTATTACCTCACGGAAAGTGCAGACGAGGTCAGCCTGAAAATCTACACGATTACAGGGCGCCGTATCCTCGCCATTGACACACTGGATGCATCCGTCTCTTTCAACGAATTCCACTATGACGGTTACGACGCTGATGGCGAACCGCTTGCGAACGGGGTCTATCTCTACAAATTTACCGCTCGCAAAGGGGATGTCCGTAAACAGAAAGTCGGAAAAATCGCCGTGCGGAAGTAAACGTTATTTTGCATCAACTGCGGAGAGAACCTCAATTATCCTTTCAAAAGGCTTATCTGGGAACAAAGATGCCAGTTTCTGCGTATACGTCAACGGCGTAAGTTCCAAAATCTCATCGTCCATATCCACCCTGTAACCTATGATTCTCGAATTCGGTTGATATTGCTCATTGGATGTGGTATGATTAACCTCAGATAACCTGCATCGTGGCAGCAATCACGCAATAAATGGTCTGAATCGCGGATTTACACAGATTATACAGATTTCGCGGATTACGCTCCAGCGGAGCGGTATGTCTATAGAAAACAATATATTCAAACGACCGCACTCCAGCGGAGTGCTATGTCTTACGCGAATCGTATTTCTCGTTCTTGCACAGATTAACTATGTCAAATCTTAAATCCAGCATCCGAGACAATCATAAAAGAGGAAGTGTCGGCGACTTCCTGAAGTCCAAAATAGAGGAAGGTTCCTCCCTCTCAATTGTTTCCGCCTACTTCACGATCCACGCCTTTCAATCACTCAAAGAATCGCTCACAAAAATCAAAGAACTGCGGTTTCTGTATGGGGAACCCCGTTTCATAAAAAGCCTCAGCTCCGAAAATGCCGACAAAAAAGCCTTCAAAATCGAGGGCGAAGCCGAAGGCTTGAAATTCGACGACCAGTTGAAACAAAATTGGGTTGCCAAAGCGTGTGCCGCGTGGATTCGCGAGAAAGTGGAAATCCGATCGATTCAGAAATCTAATCTGATGCATGCGAAAATGTATCATATCGCGAAAAATGGTATAGAAGATGCTATCGTCGGAAGTTCCAATTTCACTGTGCGCGGCCTTGGCATGAGTGCGACAGATAATAACATTGAACTCAATCTGGAAGTGGCCGATAAGCGAGATCTCCGCGATGTGAAGTCGTGGTTTGATGAAATCTGGGATGACAAAGAACTCGTTGAGGATGTCAAAGACGAAGTGCTGTTATACCTTGAGCAACTCTATCAGAACAACACGCCAGAGTTCATTTACTATAAAACGTTGTATCATGTCTTTGAACGGTTCTTAGGCGAACAGGAAAAAAGTGGACTGCTCGCTGAGGATGTGCAACTCGTTGATACAGTTATCTGGAATACCCTCTTTGAATTTCAGAAGGATGCAGTAAAAGGCGCTATAAACAAGATTCAGCAACACAACGGGTGTATCATTGCGGATAGCGTCGGCTTGGGTAAAACCTTCGAGGCACTGGCAATAATCAAATATTTTGAGCTTCTAAACAGCAGAGTGCTCGTGCTATGCCCCAAGAAATTACGTGATAACTGGACAGAGCACCGCGGGGATAATAACAGTGAATTGAATCAGTTCCTCAAAGACCGATTCGCATATACGGTCCTCTCCCATACCGATCTGAGTCGTGATCGCGGGAAGTCAGGCGATATTGACCTCGAAGCCATCAACTGGGGTAACTACGATTTGGTGGTCATTGATGAATCGCATAATTTCCGAAACAATACGCCCGGCAAGAAAGATGAGGACGGCAATTTGATCCGCAAGAGCCGTTACCAACGGCTAATGGAGGATATTATCCAGAGTGGGATCACAACTAAAGTCCTATTGCTTTCCGCCACACCCGTAAACAACAATCTGAAGGATCTCCGCAACCAGATCTATTTCCTCACCGAAGGTCAAGACGACGCTTTCCTAAAATCGCTTGGCATTGATAGCCTGCAAAGGACCCTTGCAGATGCACAACGGATTTTTACCGATTGGGCAAAGCAGCAGGATAGCCGCCAGACGCGTGACCTCCTCGAACGGCTCAGCTCCACCTTTTTTAAACTTCTTGATGAACTGACTATTGCCCGTTCCCGAAAACACATTGAGAAATACTACCCAGATTCGCTGAAAGAGCTCGGTGGATTCCCGGAACGGAGGAAGCCTATACCTGTCTACACCGATATTGATTTGCAAGGTCAGTTCATGTCTTACGACGAACTCAACGAAGAGATCTCCGAATACCAACTCTCCTTGTTTAATCCCTCGAAGTATGTCTTACCTGAGTATATTTCCAATTATGATGTAGGACGACAGATTGGACAATTTACGCAAAGCGACCGCGAACACTATCTGATCGGCATGATGAAGGTCAATTTTCTCAAACGCTTAGAGAGTTCCGTTCACGCCTTCGGAATTACGATGGAACGGACGATTGAAAAAATTGAGAAGTTGGAAAAGCGGATTAAACGGTTTCAGGCGTTTCGCGAGGAAAATCCTGATATCGATTTGGAAGAAGTTGATATCGAGGCACTTGAAGATGAAGAATTGCAAGAGGCGATGCAGATAGGCAAAAAGTTAGTCTTTAAAATGGCACACCTTGATACTGAAAGGTGGTTGAAAGATTTGCAACATGACCGTGAGCAACTTGAATTGCCCCACCTCTATGCAAAGGATGTTACCACCGATCGCGATGCCAAACTCACCAAACTCAAGGAACTCATCGCTGAAAAAGTTAAACAACCGACAAAGGATAAAAAGGGGAGACTGAATCGTAAGGTTCTGATATTTACTGCCTTCGCAGATACAGCCAAATATCTCTACGATGCATTGGAAAAATGGGTAACTGAAGAACTCGGGGTCCATATCGGAATGGTGTCGGGAGGCACAAGCGGTAATAAGACAACCTTCGGCAGGACTGAATTCAGCAATATCTTAACGAATTTTTCACCGAAATCCAAAAAACGGCACCTGATGAAAGCCATGCCACAGGACGAGGAGATAGACCTACTCATCGGTACGGATTGTATCTCAGAAGGACAAAACCTGCAAGATTGTGATTATCTCATTAACTACGACATTCACTGGAATCCAGTGCGCATCATTCAACGGTTTGGACGGATTGACCGCATCGGTAACAGCAATGACAGTGTCCAGCTCGTCAACTTCTGGCCCACACCTGACCTCAACCGCTACATCAAGCTGAAAAATCGGGTTGAAGCGCGAATGGCACTCGTGGACATCGCCGCAACACAAGGAGATAATCTGTTAGAACCCGAAGGAATTCAGGAACTCCTTGAGGATGACCTCAAATATCGTGACCAGCAACTCTTGCGCCTCAAAGACGAGGTCTTAGACCTTGAGGATTTCAACGAGAGTGTTGCCCTCAACGAGTTCACGCTTGACGACTTCCGTATCGACTTGATGAATTACATTGAGAGCAACCGGGAAACGCTTGAAGGCGCACCTTTCGGACTCTATGCCGTTGTTCCACCCGATCCTAAATACCAGATGATGACCAAAGGGGTTATCTTCTGTCTCCGACAGAAAGGTGACTCGACAGAAAACGAGAAGATAAACTCATTGCAGCCCTATTTCCTTGTCTACATCCGCGAGGATGGGGAGGTGCGGTTTACTTTTGCCCAACCCAAACAGATCCTTGAGATGTACCGTCTGCTGTGTGCGGATGTCAAACAGCCATACGAGGAACTCTGTAACTTGTTTGACCAGCGGACCGATAATGGCACAGATATGACCCTGTATAACGACCTGCTGCAGAAGGCAGTTGATTCACTCAGTCGCACCTATCGGAAACGAGCCGTCAGTAACCTCCTATCGGGACGTGGTGGGACTTTGGTGAAGCCTCAAAAACAGGTCCGCAGTGTGACGGATTTTGAACTCATTACATGGTTGGTGATTCAATGAACGAACGACATGAAAGAAAAAAGATTAAACAGGCACTGAAAGGTTTTCAACGCGGCGCGCTGATAATGAACGCCAGAGACCTACTGAATACGCTCGGCTACGAGAGCGAACTCACGATAGATTTTGAATCCAGTCTCGCTGAAGAATTTATCTCATACTTCGACCAGTTTGGAAAGCTGAACCGGGAACGGGCACTGGTAGACGAATGGGAATCCATTGATTTCCTGTTTCAATTGACGGAAGAAGAAATCTCTGGGACAGGCGAAACACGAATCGCTTTCAAAAACCGTCAGTTTGATGACACCATCATGGAGTCCTATGTTTTCTTCGCCGTGAAACTCAAGGAAAGCCATTACACGCGCACGCAGCTGTCAACCATTACGCGTGAAATCAACAAGCCGATGCCGATGCCTGCCATGATCATCTTTCAGCACGGTCAAACCTTGAGTCTCGCTGTCATCGACCGCCGCCTACACAAGCGAGATGAAGCGAAAGATGTTCTTCAAAAGGTAACGCTGATTAAAGATATCAACTCCCACGATCCGCATGCCGCTCACATTCAAATTCTGTTTGACCTCTCGCGCAATGAGTTGTTTAGGGTCCACGGCTTCAGCAGTTTTGTTGAACTGCATCGTGCATGGGCAAAAACGCTGGACATCCAAGAGCTTAACAAACGGTTCTATCGCGAACTCTCCAACTGGTATTTCTGGGCAGTGGATAATATAACATTTCCAGAGGACGCAGGCGAAAATGTAGAAATCCGCAATGCTACCAGTGTGATTCGCTTGATTACGCGACTCATTTTTGTCTGGTTCATCAAGGAGAAAAAATTAGTCCCTGACATTTTCTTCAATCCGAGAAAGATAGAAGAAATCCTTATCAGCACTGATCCGCAGGAAAGCACCTACTACAAGGCGATTCTCCAAAACCTTTTCTTCGCGACCCTCAATCAGGAGATGAACACCCCTGAAAAACCCAATAACCGTAAATTTCGCGGTAAGGGACGACAGCACTACAATATTACGTCACTCTATCGCTATGAAGAGTATTTTGCTTATCCGAACGAGACTCTCAAACAGTTTGAGAAGATCCCTTTCTTAAACGGTGGACTGTTCGAGTGTCTGGATAAGGAAGACAAGGACGATCCCAAGAAGATTCTACGGATTGACGGCTTTTCCGATCGTGAAGATAACCAGTTATCTGTTCCTAACTTCCTGTTCTTTTCCGAAGAGAAGGATGTTGACCTTAACAGCGTCTACGATACAAAAGGCAAGCGGTATAAGGTCCGCGGACTCATTGACATCCTCCGCCGCTACAAATTCACAATTACTGAGAACACGCCTATTGAAGAGGAAGTTGCCCTTGACCCCGAGCTACTTGGAAAGGTTTTTGAAAATCTGCTCGCGGCATACAACCCCGAAACAGGTGCCACCGCACGAAAGCAAACCGGCTCCTTCTACACCCCGCGCGAAATCGTCAACTACATGGTTGACGAATCGCTCATCGCTTACCTCAAAAACACAGTTGGTAGTAGGGAAACCATTCATTGCCCGTCAGAGACCAAACTCCGTCACCTTCTCGCCTACAACGACGAACCCCATCAATTCACCGATACCGAAACCGAGCAACTCATCAACGCCATTGACACCCTCAAAATCCTTGACCCTGCTTGCGGATCGGGTGCCTTCCCGATGGGCATCCTACATAAACTCGTTTTCATCCTCGGGAAACTTGACCCGCGCAATGACCAGTGGAGACAACGGCAGATTGATAGAGTCGAAACCCTTATCAACATGGCAGAAGAAATTGACGACAGTACGGTTCGACGCAACACCCTCCGCGATCTCGAACAGGAAATTGACAACATCAACGAAGCATTTGAACGGAATGAGCTCGACTACGGCAGAAAACTCTACCTCATAGAGAACTGTATCTACGGTGTGGATATCCAACCTGTTGCCGTCCAGATCGCCAAACTCCGTTTCTTTATTTCCCTTGTTGTAGACCAGCGAATTGACGATACCCAAGAGAATAGAGGCGTGCGTCCTCTGCCGAATTTGGAAACCAAGTTTGTCGCCGGAAACACACTCATCGGTGTGGAGAAACCGGCACAACTGTTAATGCGCAATCCAGAAATTGACCGTAAGGAAACGGAATTGGGCGGGGTCCGAAGGAAACACTTCACCGCCCGCACCCCAAGAACCAAAGAGAAATACCGCGAACTTGATAAACAGATCCGTGCCGACATCAGCCAATTGCTCAAGAGCGACGGTTTTCCTAGTAGTGTGTCAACCTTCTGTTGAAGGATATAGTTTGTTGAGTTTGATCCGTGCATCGTCGGTCGTAAACCGCCACTTGACCGTGGCACGTTGCTGATTTCTTCGGTCTTTCCATGCCTGGACCTCGCGCTTGAGGGTCTGTTGGTCGGGGATACGCCTTGAAAGGCATTGCCTGCTGAGGACGGAAAACTCTATTTCGGCGATGTTCAACCAACTGCCATGCTTCGGGGTATAGTGAAACTCTAACTTTTCAGCGATCCGCTCGGCTTCGTCGGCTTCAAATGCCTTATCCAAAGAACCGAGTTTGTGTGTATTGAGATTATCGCAAACCCGCAGAATCTTTTCAGCCTCTGGAAAATGCACATCGACGATATCTCGGCAGATATGTGCGAAATCAATACTCGTGCGTTGGTCAGTAACTTCGACATGTCGAAACCCGAAAAAGGGTGCGAAAATCATAAACAGATTGCTGACGCCATTGCGTTTATATTCAGGATCGTATCGGTAAGGTTTACCCGGCCTTAGCGGCAGCGGTGGACGCATTTCCTGAAGGTGTTGTTTACTCGTCTCATCAACGCACACCACAGGATACCTCGGGTCTTCAGGACGCCCATAGAGGTCTAAGATGCCTTCCATCGCCGTCACGAACGCCTCGGAAGTTTCTGCTGGGATACACCACTGCTGCTTGCGCCAGGGACGCAGTTCGTTTTTTTTAGCACCTGTCGGATGCTTTCATGAGAAATACTTGAAAAATGCTCAAGCTCCACCATTTTCTCAGCTAACAGCCGCAGCGTCCAGCAGGCATATCCTTCTGGCGGATCCGAACACGCCAAGGCGATGAGATGTGCCTCTTTTTCGCCATCAAACTTTCGAGGTCTTGCCCCCTGAGAGGGTCTTCTCGGGAGCAGGGCGGCTTCGAGACCTTCAAGCACAAAGGTTTTACGCACGCGCTGAATAGTAGACAGGGAGACATCAAGAGCTGCTTTTATCGCTTTATCGAGGAAAGCGGGTCCAAACTCGCCCGCGTCTGCTTTCAACAAGATACGGGCGTGCGTGAGTTTTCTCGCAGAGGCCGTCCCTGAAGTCGTCAGAGTTATCAGAGACGCTCGTTGCTCTGAGTCAAGAAGAACAGGGTAACGTTTCGCTGGCATCATAGACTCCAACTGAAAGGATTTATGACAGTGACACGCAGCATACCACTTTTCATAATAACTGTCAATAGAAACTTGACTTACTACTAGCGGGTACGAAACAACGTTTAGTAAAATCCGAGGCAGCAGAAGCTGACTATAAAGAACGTCTTGAAACTAAGTCGAACGAATTAAAAGATACAAAAGGTGAACTTGCAGCAGTAGAAGTAGAGAAAACTACCCATAAGGAACACCTTGTGGCTATGCGAAAACTGTTTATGACAGCAACATTAGGAAATCAAGAAGTTCAAGCAGTATTTCCTCCCTTTGAAATTAACGCTGCTGCCCGAATACTTGATCGACGAAACACAGAAAAAAAGAATTATCTTTTAAATCTTTTAAAGCAAAAGCAACCCGTCATAATTTATGTCCAAAGTGAAGAGAAAATTGATGAGTTATTGGCACTTGTTGGACCGGAGAAAGCAGCGGTTATTGAAAGGCATGATGAACGAACCTCTGAAGCAGAAGAAGCGGAGATTTTGGAAAAGCTTGAAAAGGGGGAATTAATTGCTATTGTTTCCAATACTACGCTTTCCACATTGGCACCGTCGCACTGCGTTGAACACTTTGTTTTCTGTCACCTTGTTCCCGATTTGGATACATTCTTCAAGCGGTGCCAACCCGCTTTCACACCAGAAAACAATAATTATCTGCATCTCATCTATAACAACAAAGAAGACATTGCGGGATTGAACCAATGGTTAACCCAAAAGTATCCAGACAAGGAAGCGTTGAGAGAATCCTACAGAGAATTGAAAAAACTCGCAAAAGCAAACGGTGGTTGTGTTAACCTTGAAGAGGTCTATAATGCTCTGGATATGGTAGGACTGGAGATCGAAACAGGTCTTGTTATCTTTGAGGAGTTAGGCTTCCTTGAGCGAGATGGAAAAGGTATTCTAACACTCTTCTTATCGCCTATACCAAGGGAGTTAGAGGAATCAGACACTTATCGTAGAGGAGTGGAATTGAAAAAGGAAACAGCAGAGTTTCGAGTTTTTCAACTTGAGTGTTCTATTGAACAAATTTGGGGAG
Source organism: Candidatus Poribacteria bacterium (assembly GCA_965232545.1). GTDB lineage: Bacteria > Poribacteria > WGA-4E > WGA-4E > WGA-3G > WGA-3G. The sequence goes on along the minus strand of OZ246979.1, from coordinate 1,191,793 downwards.
AAATACTGGAAAGACTAAATATAGAGAGTGAACAAATACTACGCGAAAACAGCATTCATAAGATACCCTTCAGAATTTCTGAAACAGAAGGAGACTATCTTAAGGATTCCCAGACCCAGTCTGAACAATCTACAGAGGTAGTTGAAAAGGACAGCGCAGCAAGTGACGAAATTGCAGAGACAGATCACGCCACCAAACCCCGATGCGCCAATGCGAAAGTAACTGACAAGACCAAGTATAGGAAAAAGAAGCGCTCGATCGCGGAGAGGTATGTTGGGGAAACGACGGTGGAAGACCGCGACTGCATCGCCGCGAAGGTGGTCGAACTCAGGATCAACGCCACAGGCTCCAAGCCGCTGGCGTGGAAAAAGATCCGGGAGAAACTCGGATTGCAGAACGCCCAATTCCATGAAGTCATTCGTCACTCCGAGGGATACCGCAAGGCGGTCATCCAACGGATCAAGTCCCTCAAAGCCCAAAAGGGCGGTTGGGAATACAACGGAAAGCTTGAGGTCCTCACGGGCATCGAGTTGACCGAGAAAGAGTTAGAGTAATTCAACGGAGTTTGGACTGACGCCTACCGGTATCCGGAACATCGTACTGCGAAACACATGGAAGCATGTTGAATAACCCAGAAAGGAAGGGTAAGCACAGGACCTACCCCTACAAAGGATACGATTTTCTGTTAGGTGCCGACTTAGGATCATTATACGCCTAATCGCGAACGATGGACACCGGCGTTCCTTCCTGTAATCGGTGTTGTTCGCCTACGACCACCAATGTTCCGTTCAAAAGTCTCGCGGTAACCTCTATCTCACCACCATAAACAGTACCAACGCTGACCTGTTCCCGACGTGCCGTGTTCCCTTCAACGGTAAAGATAGTCCCGCTCCCATTTTGAATGTGCAAGACTGAGTGTAATGGAAGGAGTTGAACATTTTTTCGTTCACCTGTTTTTATAGAAACTGTGATTGTGCCACCCGGTCTTAGACCACCATTGTGAGAAAGCGTTCCCACAGAATTCGGTACGTTGGCATGAACCAGCACCGTGTTGTTTTCACGGTTGACCTCCGGACTCATAAAATCAATCGTGCCGACAATATTTCGGATACCAGAATCCGTAGAAATCAGGACAAGTTCGCCCCTGTGGATGCGACGTGCGTCCGCGACAGGCATGCTCCAAATGGCTTTAAGAACCTTAACACCGATGACCGTAAATACTGGCTTCCCTGTAGGTGACGCTGCGGATCCTGCATAATCTCCGACACTCAAGTGGCGCGTAGCAATAACGCCATCAATCGGGGATATAAGAGTCGCATCACTCACCTGTTTCTGGGCGATTTTGAGTTGTTCTTCGGCTTGACTCACTGCCGATCTGGCAATCTCAATTTCTTGTTCCCAAGATTTAGCTTCCACCAGTTTCTGTGCCGCGTTAAGGTCGGCTTGTGCTTGGGTAACCTTTGATTCTGCTAAAGCGATCTCGCGTTCCCAGCTCCGGATTTCCACCAGTTTCCGAGCAACAGCTAATTCTGCCTTCGCCTTCTCCACGGAAGGATGTGTTGAGTTTTCCTCGAACTGTCTTGCTGTAACTTGGGCTTCCTCTAAACGGGTTTCTGCTAACCTCCAACGCTTTTCTACCGACTCAAAATTGCTATCACTGATGAGTTGTTTCTCGTGAAGTATCTTGTTTCGATCATAGTCCGCTTTAGCGTCATCGCGCTCTACCCTCGCGCGTTCTAAACCTTGCTCTGCATTTGTTTTCGATTTTTCAATTGTTTCCTTAGCGGCTTGGTATGCCACTTCTGCCTGCACCAGTTGACTACGGACACGCATTTCAGCGAGCGATTGTGTCTCGACAAGGTTCGACTGTGCTGTCATTAACGTCTCCTGTGCAACTGCCAACTGAGATTCGACACGTGCCTGAGCGTTTGCTTCCGTCAACGTGAACCTGGATTGCGCGCTGCTGAATGCCGATTCTGCGCGTATCACGGCAAGTGTAGTTTCTCTTGAGTTCGTCTCTGCAAGCACATCATCTTTCGCCACACTTTGCCCAACGGTCGCGTTCAGGGCAACAACCTTTCCCGGAACATTGGCAAATACCTTCACCTCAGCGTGCGGTTGTAAATGCCCGGTGTACCGTTTTGTGGAAACAATTGTCCCACGTCTCGCTGTCGCAACTGGCACAGCGACCGGCGCTGCTGCCTCTTGCGAAACCACACTCCCAGCACTGAAACAGAAGATAATAGCGAGCACGCTGAGCAGAAGCGGTTGTCGCGGGTTGCTTGTAGGCTTCAACTTTGGTGCCCTCGCATAGATTGCAGTGTACGCTTTTAAAATATGTCTATTAACCATTTTTAATTTTGTCCTTGAAATCCTTTGTGAATTTTTTCATCTTTGGGTGAATCACAAAATGGCAGTAAGGCTGGTTTGGATTCAGTTGAAAATAGTTTTGATGGTAATCTTCAGCAGGATAAAAGACATCAATAGCGGTGATCTCTGTCACAATCGGAGCGTCCCACATATCGGATGCGTCCATATCGCTTTTAGATTTTTCGGCGATCTGTTGTTGTGCTTCCGTGTGATAGAAAATTGCTGAACGGTATTGCGTACCGACATCAGCGCCCTGCCGATTTAAGGTTGTTGCGTCATGTGTGCACCAAAAAACTTCCAATAACTCTTCGTAAGAAATAACGTCCGGATCGAACTGAATCTGAGCCACTTCGGCGTGTCCCGTCATTCCCATACACACCGCTTCATAGGTTGGATTGACGGTAGTGCCACCGGTGTACCCTGAGACGACCTTGTGAACACCTTCCAATTGCAAAAAGACTGCCTCAACACACCAAAAACAACCTGCTCCAAACGTCGCTGTCTCTAATTTCATTTTTTTAGTGACGGTTTTCGCGATGGAGTGAACCCCGTGCCTCTCCTTTTATAGCGGAACTTGTAATAACGTAACTTGAATTCGCTGGTGAGGTTTCAAATTTTGTCTATAGTTTTCAAGAACGGCAACTTGCAAAAAGCCGAAAACTATGCTATACTCATACCCCATGAAACGTTTCTTTATACTTCCCATTTTCCTGTGTCTGATAGCGTGTCAGTCCCAGGAACAACAGATAAAAAAACTTGTCAACCAACTTGGGGACAGAGCCGCGCTACGTCGCACCGAAGCCGCCGATGCCTTAGTCAAAATAGGACCTGAGGCGGTAGATGCGCTCATCCATGGGCTATCCAATGAAAATCCGCAGATTCGTGAGATGTCGGCGTGGACACTCAGCGAGATTAAAACCCCCGCTACTCGCATTGTGCCTGCCCTTATATCTGTGCTCACAGATCCTGATGAAAACATTCGCGTTGTTGGCTCAGTTGCCCTACAAAATATAGGTGTACCTGCAGTGCCGTACCTTATCGATGCGCTAACAGCAGATGCAGCGGAGATTCGGTTGAATGCCGCTTACGCGTTAGGTGAAATCGGCGCACCGCTTGACACAATTTTGCCCGCGCTCATCAACACACTTACAGACCCGGAATGGAACGTCCGTCGTCTTGTTGTGCGCGCCTTGGCTACAATCGGTACCCCTGCAGTTGATTCGCTCATTGTGGCACTGAATTCGCCTAACTCTGATCTCCGCCGTATGGCAGAACGCGCCTTGAACGATGTCGGTACCCCACAAGCTCGAAAGGCAATTGCGGACGCAAAGAAAGGAGTGGCAGATCGCTGAGACTACTCAACAGCAACTTTCTTGCCTTCCATTCGGAGACAATCATCCCAATACGAGATAGCATACGCCTTCACAGGTTCAGGTTGGTGTGCCTGTTCAAGATACTCCTCTATCCAATCAAGTAACTGTTGCCGAAGTGTCTGCCGAATCTCACCATCTACATAAGCCAACTTGTGGAAATCCTGCCGTGTGTCGGCATCTAACTGAAAATCGACTTGCCGATAGAGTACCAGATTGACTATCAATCCGAGTGTGAGGTGTTCAATAGGGTTGGGGAAAATACTGAGTGGTGGATCCAATGCGAACAGATTATCCAGTGGTAAGGCTTTTACGTAGTGGCAGCGATTCTCGATGCATGCCAATTGCTGGTCGAGCATATTGAGTTCTGCCAAATGGATAAGTGCTCTTGGAACGTCCACATCTCTGATAGTTATTTGAAGGGAGCGAATAGTGGTTCTGTAAGTCAGCAACGCCTTTAAGAATTCAAGTTCCGCTTGCGTATAAATCTGGATGTCTTCTGTTTCGAGGTCAGTATAGGTGGTACCGAAAGCACGTTCTTCATCCCTATCAGGAGGCAGAATCACACCGTGTTCTAAAAGATGGCGCGTTCTGTCTAACAATTTTTCTGCCAGTGTGTTCCCGACTTGGAAAAATTTGACGACTCGGTTTTTACAGAGGAGTCGAACCGCTTTGTCAAAATCGCCCTGACTACCATACTCCAATCCAAGACTGGTGAGCGTGAACGCAGTTTGAATCTGCGTCCGTAGCGCGGATTGATCGGAGAGGTCTGTCGTCTTCATTGTAATGAGTTTGTGGGCAATAGCGGCTATATTCTGATAGAGTGTATCCGCCCGCTCATGAGGGATGCCACCGAAGGTGTCTCCATGTGCTAAGGCTTGTGCGAGGAAGAGCCGCCCGTCAAGTTGTGCCCCAGCCACAAGAGAAAACCTATTTGTTTTCGTCATTGTTGTCCTCATCATCATCAAATGTAAGCGACTCTAAGTCAACTTTCTCTATGAGGTCCGCCTCAGTAATGTCAATGCCAGCTTCTTTATCACGCGCTGTGACGCGCTCAGCTCTATCAGCCTGTACAGCATCGAAAGCAGCGGCGAGTTCAGCTTTAACATCGCCTTCTGTATCAATTGCGAAGAGTTCTCTGATGAACGTTCTAAATACCTCATCATCTGCTTCCCACATAGCATTACAAATTGCCCGAGCGCGTTCGTCTGCGTAATCAATCGCTGGTGAACTTGGATCAAGATACCCAGCTTCAAGAAGCATCCCGCTGTGGAGATCTTGAAGTGTGACGCGATCGTGGAGAAGTGCCGCCAGCAAACGGATGTCAAGTTCCCTAAGCAACCGTCCAAGATCGTCCCGTTCACATTCAGAAAGCTCAAATAGCCAGAGGTCCAATGACTCTTCATCGAGTTTGCCATCCCGCCAGACGGCAATGTCCAGCAGTTCCTCAAATTGCTCATTTGAAAGACATGGCAATAGGACAGAAGCAAGTCCTGTACCGAGCATCGTATCCAAGACTTGGAGTACATCTTCGGTAGGGCTTTCTTGGATGAGTTCGGTGCAATCCGGCACGAGATAATAGAGTTTCTCTCGAGATTTCGGGTTACGAGTTGCATTCAGAATTTCCAGTTGTTGTTGCTTCTCGTAACTTTGAAAGAGTTGCTCCGCTTCGCGCGCGGGTAGGGACAGTAACTTCTTACTTTCGGAGCGTGGAGCTATCGTTTTTGGGCTGTTCATACCAACTCCTCCATCATGAGACGGGTTCCAATATTGAAGTGCATAAATTTCTAATAACGGATGTCACCCTGTCCCTGCCTCAAAAACTATTTCTCACAAAATCGAGGTTTTTTGCGGCTGACGCAACCGGATCATCTTTACCGGGGGTTTCCAGTACAAACCAACTGTCGTATCCAACGGCATGGACAGCATCAAAGACTGCAGGGAAGTCAACATCGCCTTCACCCGCGTGATTGCCGTCGGTATCCTTGATGTGCATCTGCGTGATTGCCCCGCCTAAACTCCGAATTTCAGACGGTGAATCGTAGCCGAATCCTGTGGCGTTCCCCATATCGTAATAAACTCCAACGGCTGATGAACCCACGTTATCAATGATCTGTTGATGTTGCTCCGCACTTAAAGTTGATTCAATAGCAAGGAACACACCATGTTTCTCAGCGGTTTCAGCGGCTGCTTTCAACCCATCAATAAACCGTGATGCGCTGATGTGCGCATCCTCGATCTTACCATTCCCGAAAAACGGCACCAGAATCACGTTCGCGCCAAGTTGTGGACACGTCTCTGCCAGATATTGCAATTTTGCAATTCCTTCGGTCCGAGTGCTGTCGGTCGGATGCATAAACGAATACGCAGTGAAGCCACCCGGCGACAGCGAAGACACCTCAATACCAGCGGCTTCTGACAAATTGTTCACCTTATCAATCCCACCATCCTGCCAGAGTAGATGTTCACGGTAGTCGACTCCCATGCAAATCTCGACACCATCAAACCCGATTTCTTTCGCCTTCTGAAACGATTCTTCAAAAGGAACGGGCAACATCCCGTCCCGAATACCTACCTTCATAAACAACCTCCCAAAGGACATAACTTGTAATTCAGAGTACTTTTTGCATTAATTCTGCAATTTTAACATAGTCTTAGCACGAATTGCAAGGAGATCCGCTTTTTTTACACTACAGCGTTAATTACGAAGTTCCACGAAAAAAGTTGATTTTTTTCCAATCAGTATGTTAATATATTTTAGACGAATCATAGTACAGGCAAACCAAGCGGCATCCGAGGGTAAAAGAATCTCATTGGATACCGAAATATGTCGTCCTGTACGAAAAAATAGAAAGGATATGTAATGAAACAGATTACTTGTATAACTACAATTTTATTTTTCTCTGTATGTCTCATACCGGGTGTTTTCGCACAAACATTGCTGAGCGATGAATTCGTTGGGACCGGTCAAAGCCTTCAGTCCTTCTGGCAGGTCAAGGACGGCGATAAGAGTCCTTGGGAACTCAAGGATGGACTTCTCGTCGCCGAGGCTGGTTTCGACCAGAATTTGTGGGGTGATGATACCACCACACGTTTCTATCAAGTCACAGACATGGATCAGTTTGACATAGAGACATCAATGGTTGTTGACTACGCCGATGCTTGCACTGTTGCTGGCATTGTCGTGTATTCTGCGACAACGAAGGATCACCAGGACCGTGATGGTCAGTGGGTCACATTGAAGTTGTGGGGGCGCGGTGCTGCACAAGATAACAATGCAGTGCTCCAATATCAACGTCGTGAAAATGACGATGCCGCTTTGGGATATGTTGGCACACAACCCGATTACATGCCAGATCAAGGTGTGATTCCGGTTGAATTACGAGTCAAGCGCGACGGCGACGAATACGAGTCGTGGTTCAAACCGAATGCAGAAGGCGACTGGGTCTCGGTCGGTACAGCGACTAACGAACTCGATGAACCCCTTGAAGTCGGTATCTACGTCGGCATCTGCGAAGGCGAAAGTGCTGCTGGTAGGATGACTGTCACTTTTGACTACTTCCGAGAAGCGTCAAGTCCGGCAACGCCGGTTGACCCGCGCGACCGACTCGCTGTTACGTGGGGTGAACTCAAAGGACAGCAATAGCAGTAAACGCTATTCACAACTTCTACAAATTGCTGGCGGCTACAATGCCGCCAGTTCTTTTATGAAAACAAAATATGGAGTTAGAAGTTAATTACAAGGCTACATGAAAAAAGTTGGTTTTTTTCCAATCAGTATGTTAATATATTTTAGATGAATCATCTGTACGGACGAACCAAAAGTCATCTGACGGGTAGAAGAATGCCATTGGCACCAACAAATATCGTCCCGTACGAAAAAAATTAGAAAGGATATGTTAATGAAACAGATTATTTGTATAACTACAATTTTGTTTTTTTCTGTATGTCTCATCCCCAGCGTTTTCTCGCAAACCTTGCTGAGCGATGAATTCAATGGAACCGGTCAAAACCTTCAATCCTTCTGGCAGGTCAAGGATGGCGATAAGAGTCCTTGGGAACTCAAGGATGGACTGCTCGTCGCCGAGGCAGGCTTCAACCAGGACTTATGGGGTGCCGATACCACCACACGTTTCTATCAGGTCACGGATCAGGACCAATTCGACATCGAGACATCAATGGTTGTTGATTACGCCGATGCTTGTACTGTCGCTGGCATTGTCGTGTATTCTGCAACAACACAGGACCACCAGGGCAGAGATGGCCAGTGGGTGACCTTGAAGTTGTGGGGGCGTGGCGCGGACGACAACAACGCGGTCCTTCAATACCAGCGCCGTGAAAACGATGATGAGGGTTTGGGATATATCGGTGAACTCGCTGGCTATAAGCCAGATCAAGGTGTTATCCCGATTGAACTGCGCATCAAACGCGATGGCGACGATTACGAGTCATGGTTCAAGCCGAATGCAGAAGGCGACTGGGTCTCGGTGAGTCAAGCAACCAACGAACTCGCAGAACCGCTTGAGGTTGGCATCTACGTCGGCATTTGCGACGGCGAAGGTCCGGGTAAAATGACTGTCACTTTTGACTACTTCCGAGAAGCCTCAAGTCCGGCAACGCCGGTTGACCCGCGCGACCGACTCGCTGTTACGTGGGGTGAACTCAAAGGACAACAATAGTCGCAAACGCTATCCAAAATTTCTACGAATCGCTGGCGGCTACAATGCCGCCAGTTCTTTTATGGAACGGAAATATGAAGTAAGTAACTACTTTATACTTTGTGTGAAGAAAAAAGAGGACGGTTTTCCTCCGCTATTAAAATCGGAGGTTTCCAGACCGAAATACTTTGATGAACGTGACCCTAAATTGGATTAAAACCTACATTGATTTTGAACTTTCTCCAAGTGAACTCGCTGATCGATTGACGATGTTAGGTATTGAGGTTGAATCTGTCAAGCAACTCGGCGCGGAACTCGAAGGTGTAATTGTCGGCAGTGTTACCTCAATCCGACCACATCCAAACGCAGATAAACTCGTTCTTTGTCAGGTAGATACCGGTGCGGCTGAGGAACTTCAGATTGTCTGCGGTGCTCCGAACGTCAGAGAGGGGATGTTCGCACCTGTCGCTACAATCGGTGCAACACTACCTGCGGGGTTTACAATCAAACGCGCGAAATTGCGCGGCGAAACTTCGCAAGGGATGCTCTGCTCTGAAAAGGAGTTAGGGCTCTCTGACGATGCCGCCGGTTTGATGGAACTCTCAACGGATACACCCCTTGGGGCACCCCTTTCAGAGGCTCTCGGATTAGATGACATCGTGTTTGAACTGGAGATTACACCCAACCGTCCGGATTGTCTCAGCCTGATCGGTGTTGCTCGCGAAATCCGAGCGGAAACCGGAAATCCTTTAAAACTACCCACTGTTGACCTAAAAGAAAGTGGCATCAACGTCCGAGACTTAACGTCCGTTTCAATTGATGCGCCAGATCTTTGCCCGCGTTACGCCGCACGCGTCATTCAAGGCGTTAAGGTGGCAGAATCCCCCGCATGGTTGCAACAGCGACTTGAGTCTGTTAATATAGGTGTTATCAACAACATTGTCGATGTCACTAACTTCGTTTTAATGGAATATGGTCAACCGCTCCATGCCTTTGATTATCACAAGCTGACAGAGAACCGTATTGTTGTTCGTCGCGCGACGGATGATGAACAAATAACAACTCTCGACGAAGTGGAACGCGAACTCACACCTGATATGCTCGTCATTGCCGACGCTGAAAAACCTGTCGCCCTCGCTGGGATTATGGGCGGCTACGATTCGGAAATTACGGAAACGACCTGCGATGTCCTACTGGAGAGTGCCTATTTCAATCCATCGAGTATTCGTGCTACCGCAAAGGCGTTGGGAATCAGCACGGAAGCCTCCTACAGATTTGAACGTGGTGCTGATCCGGGGGTTGTCCTCGTTGCTCTCGACCGCGCAGCACAACTCATTGCCGAATTGACAGGTGGCACAATTTGTGCAGGCACCGTTGATGTCTATCCGGGACAGCAGCCCTTGACTCAAGTTCAACTCCGTCCTGAACGCGTCAATTTCGTATTAGGAACAACGATCGAAGCAGCGGAGATGGCGCAGATTTTGAACCGTCTCGGTTTCGATGTGGATGCTACCGGAGAGGTCTATCAAGTCGCTGTACCGACATTCAGGTCTGATGTTACCCGAGAAATCGACCTTATCGAGGAAATCGCACGGGTCTACGGCTACGATAATATTCCGACAACATTGCCCAAAGGCGATATTCCTGTACCAGCACCGAATCCAAAAACAGAAGTCCACAAGCGAATTAAACATTTTCTCCTCTCGTCTGGAATGATAGAAGCGGTGAATTATAGTTTCTGCGACCCCACTTGTTTTGATAGGATCCGGTTGAATCCAGACGATCCGCTCCGTAACACCTTGCAACTCCGTAACCCATTGAGTCCAGAGATGTCCGTGCTACGCACAACACTCACGCCGGGCCTACTCGCAAACGCGCAGCATAATCGTAATCATCAGATAGACACCATTGCCCTCTTTGAAATCGGGAGTGTATTCGTCCATGATGGCGAAGAAAAAGAACCCGAACGCGTTGCGGGGGTTCTGGCTGGACAGATTGGGGAAGGGGTCTGTAGCAATCCGCACCGATCTCCAGATTTTTTTGACATTAAAGGACTTGTCGAGGGTATGCTTGAGGTCTGCGGCATTGTTGATTCGACGTTGCATAAGACGGATATTCCTACCTTCCATCCGGGTAGAAACGCGGAAGTGTTGTTGGGTGATAGACGGATTGGTGTCTTCGGAGAGGTACACCCAGAAGTGATCGAAAATTACGATTTACCGTATAAGGCATATCTCTTTGACTTCGACCTTGAAGGCTTAGCGGATGTCGCTACATTTGCCAAACGTTTTGAACCAATCTCTATCTATCCGAAGGTGACGCGCGACCTCGCGATCGTCGTAGATAAGACGATACTGTCAGATATGCCGACAAAGCTTATCTATACGACGGGTGGAGGCTCAGTAGACTCGGTGCGTCTGTTTGATGTCTATGAAGGTGAACAGGTTCCAGAAGGTAAGAAGAGCCTTGCCTATACCATCACCTATCATTCTGCGACCGAAACGTTGACAGATAAAGCGGTCAATGCCCTCCACGATGAGGTCGTCAAATGCCTGAATCGGGAGTTAGGTGCAGAATTGCGAATGTAACTATGCATGCCCATCGGATCAAGAATCTGTTCTCAGCGATCGCTCGCCACTACGATCTCCTCAATGCACTATTAAGTCTCAAACGCGACAGTGCTTGGCGGCGCGAAACAGTCAAGGCGAGCGGTGTTGACGTAGGAAGCAAGGTGCTGGATGTCTGCACCGGTACTGGTGAACTTGCCCTCGCGTATGCTGATAAAATTGGGACAGAAGGTTTTGTGATTGCCTCAGACTTCTGTTTTGAGATGCTGGTCATCGGTGATGAGAAGGTGGAACGGAAGAACCGAAAGACAGGCACCGACTTCCTGGCAGCAGACACACTCACTCTTCCCTTTTCAGACAATATTTTTGATGTTGTCTCTGTCGGTTTTGGTATCCGAAATGTTTCAGATTTGGAGATGGGGATATGCGAAATGACGCGCGTAGCGGCACCGGGAGGTAGAGTCGTTATTTTGGAGTTTACGCAGCCCGTGAATCCACTATTTCGGAGTCTCTATTATTTCTACTTTACCAAGATTCTACCGTTTGTTGGCAACCTTATTTCCCGAAACGAGGACGACGCTTATGGGTATCTTCCGCGGTCCGTCATGAAGTTCCCGAATTGCGATGCACTGAAAGCCGTTATGGAGCAGTGTGGATTGACAGATGTCCAATTCTATCGAAAAACATTCGGCATCGTCTCGATTCACGTTGGAAAGAAACCGCTAACCATCTGAATCAGGATTTTCAGGATTGTGGAAGCAGTGGATATGCGTTTATGGTGTCCATGCTTTTTTTACCACTTCACCAAACGTTCCACATGCGCTACAACCGATTCAGATACCCCTTCTAAGCTATAACCGCCCTCCAATGCTGAAACAACACGTCCTGATGCAGTTTCCTCGGCAAATTCAAGAATTAGGTTCGTCAGTGCGGAAAATCCGTCTGCCGTGAGTTCAGTCCCAGCGAGCGGGTCAAGGTAGTGTGCATCGAATCCTGCTGAAATTAAGATGACTTCAGGCGCGAACTCTTTTAAAGTAGGGATGAGAACATCCGTAAAGGCCTCGGCGTATTCGTCATCACCGCTTCCCGCTGGCATTGGCATGTTTAGCGTTGTGCCGCGTGCTTTTCCGCTACCCTGTTCATAACTTGAACCTGTGCCGGGGTAGAGTGGCGACTGGTGGATAGAAAAAAAGAAGACCGTCTCATCTTCATAAAAAATGTCTTGTGTGCCGTTTCCGTGGTGGACATCCCAATCTACAATCGCGACCTTTCCGATGCCGTGTTCCCGTTGAAGATAACGAGCAGCAATCGCAATATTGTTGAATAGGCAAAACCCCATGCTCTGGTTTTGCGTGGCATGGTGTCCGGGTGGACGTACCATAGCGAAGCCGTTTTTCACTGCTCCTGTTACGACTGCATCCGCGATACGCAGCACCCCACCCGTGGAAAGTTTTGCTATATCAAACGAAGCCTTCACAACGGGAGTGTCGTAAGTGAGCAGCAACTCTCGTTCACAGTAGTGCTGGATGTGTTCAAGATAGGTTGGTTCGTGTGCGTAGCAGAGTTGCATGGCACTTGCGGGTGTCGGTTCGATGGGGTGTAACGCTTCCCAGACTTCGCTTTCCTGAAGTGCAGCTAAACTCGCGCGTAGCCGATCTGGTCGTTCCGGGTGGTTCGGACCGGTGTCATGATTAAGATAGTCTGGATGGTAGGCGAATCCTGTTTTTTGTGTCATGTATATGCCTAATCCTTTTGGGCGTCATGTGATTCTTTAAATGAAAGAATTTTTTTTATTTTTCCCGGTTGTGCCCAATTGCATTTTCCAGCACCATTGAGCTGCCGCAATAGCATCGGAATTTTGGGATTCTCAAGCGCATTTTTAATTCTGTACGCCGCATCTTCAGACCAGCAGGGGATGAATGCATGCATCGATTGGTTGCCTTGCCAAACTTGCCCATCTATAGAACTCAGTACAACTGGGTTAAACTGATTCTTTCCATACGCCTCCCACATCACTTTGAATGGAGCAAACGAATAGGGACCAACACCGAACAACCCCCACCAGTACCCTCTATCAATCGCTGTTCGGAGCAGCATGCCCTTTCGGGATCGTAGCGTTTCTTTGGCACTGCGGAGGTATTCTTTTAAATGGGCGTGCTGTTCAATCTGATGCTGCGTGAGCGGTTTTCCGGTTTCCGGATGATACGGCAGAAGTATCCATTTATGAGGGGATACTGCGTCCTGTCGCCATACCTCCTTTGTGACGAGAGGATACAAAAATGCTTCAGGGAGATGCGACGGTTTGTCCTCAAAGATAAAAACGCTGTTGGCACCGCATGTATTCACACCCTGTCTCGGTGTTTGTGTCGGTGACAGGTTAATGTCAACAGTCGTGCCTGTATTCAGTTCGTTGAGGTTTCGCACGATCCGCCACGGATCTGTAGAATCTTTGAAGGGTACCGCCTTATGCTCAGTCCATTCTCCGTCGGATTCCCTGAAATAGGAAACCGGGAAAGTCTGCCGCGTATCGCACCGAAATTTAGCACAACAGTATGACGTATTAACCCCTCCATATACTTTAGTCGATGTAAATTCATAGACCGTATCTACGGCAAAATCGCGCTGATTTGCGCGATAATTTCTAAAACCGTTATGCGCGCCATCGCCGAAAAAGAGGGAAAGCGGGAGGTAAAAATACCCAACCCCATCCTTTTTTAGTAATTTACCAAGAACGATCTTTAAAATGAGTGCCGCAATGTCAATACGAGAGGAACCTAAAAGTAACTGCTGCCTGTCTGGCACCAGTCCTTCTGCAAGAAAAAAAGGTCTTACACACGTTTTGTAATCCGAGGGCAGATCCGCGAAATTCGACCACGGTGGGTTCCCGATAAGAATGTCATACTGCTCAGCGTGCGACTTCATAATCACATCTTGGCAGAAGAGTTGAGTTGTCGGGAAATCAATCCCGAATTCTTGCTTAACGTTCTTTCTAAACCACACCAGATGTGCAGCGTTCATCTCGATGAGCGTTAAGCGTGACAAGCGTTCGGGGGGGACAGAGACCCCTCGACGATGTGCGATGTCCAGAAGTGCGTGGACGAATGCGCCTTTCCCTGCTGTGGGGTCGCAGATGCGCGCGCCATCAATCCACGCGTCAAAGATACCCCATTTGTTGATAAGCCACTTTGCCCATTCCAGCGGGGTAAAAACTTCTCCAATTCCAGTTGATTTATCCGACATAGTTATAAATCTGGGCTGTAGGAGCACCCATAAGTAGGGCCCTAACAAGGGGTACCCGATAACACCGCAGTCTTTCGCTTATCGAGTTGCTTTCACCCTTGCCCACGTCGTTGCCAGTTTTCCTTCCGGTTCAACGGCAAAGGCTTCGTCCCATCCATTCAGCAACTGCTGGATCTCATCCGCCTCAAGCGCACGGCTGAGAAGGACAATCTCGTCAATACCACCGGTAAACGACTCTGGACCGAATTTGAGTTGTAAGGTCTCACCTACGGCGACTTTTCCACCCCATTCCGGTTTCCAATCTGTCTTGTCGGATGCCAATGCGCCGTGTTTGCTTTCGGGTTCGCCATCAACATACATCTCGACATTTTTTCCGTCGTATGTTCCAGCGACATGATACCACGTCCCTTGTTCTAATTCTGTTTTGCCGTAAAATCCGGGCGTAATACCGTTGGCTGTCCAGACTCTGAATGAGAAACCATCAGGTATCGGTTCGCCAGCAGACTGGTCTTCTAACAAATACGCACCATTTTTTCTCACACCGGTATCTGAATCGGCATCTACGCGGAACCACGCAGCTACGGTCAATTCTTCGCTGATGCTCTGGAGGCTTTTTGAATCCCCTACATCTATGCTACCAGCACCACCGGCAACAACTGCTTTACCAAATTTACCGTCTTCAAACTTAAAATTTCCGGCTATCTTTCCATCGTTACCGTTGTCTGTTGCATCTTTAACATCGCCTTCAAAGAGCCAAACGCCAACGATTGCTGGATCGTCTTCTTCCAATGCCCATGAGACGGTGCAAAAACATAAAAGCAATGCCAAACCTATACATAGCGATTTCATTTAAATGTCTCCATGAAATGTGAAATGCCCAAAACATTGTCGGGCATAAAGCCTTAATTTGATAATGTTAGGTTAACAGGTTTTTCTGTATCTCTTTTGTATAAGGTATTATATCACATTTCTATCTTTTAGCAGATGCTTTTTCTGCAAGAAAAAAGATAGGAACACGCCTGAAGTTGAACATGACAAATTTACTTGTAGGTTCACGTAAAATATGCTATAGTTTAAGACATCTCTGGAGGCTATGTTACGAGGTTAAAAGGTAAATTAGAAGAGTGGATTACGCGAATTGATCGCTGTCGAGGCACGGAGCGGGAAGCTAAAACTTAAAACGGTAGCCTGCCTTCTCACTGCGAAGCAGGCACAGGCGGGTTTAAGGAACGTATGTGATAGTTTAAAAGCACATCGTTCCTCGGCAAGGTAAATTAAAAAAGTGAAAAGAGGGAATCAGATGGTTCAACATAACGCACCGCGCGCATTTCATGTAATGACAAAGCCGATCGGGCCGATATGCAATTTGGATTGCGAGTACTGCTTCTATCTCGATAAAGAGAAACTCTATCCCGAAACGCGCTCCTTCCGGATGAACGACGCGATTTTGGAAAATTATGTTAAGCAATACATAGACGCTCAGGACGTCAACGAAGTTACGTTCGCATGGCAAGGCGGTGAGCCTACTTTGATGGGTGTGGACTTCTTCAGACAAGCAATTAGATACCAACAGAAATATAGACGTCCGGGTATGCAGATCCAGAATTCGTTTCAAACGAACGCCACACTCCTTGACGATGAATGGGGAGAGTTTTTCAAGCGGAACAAATTCCTAATCGGGGTGAGCATCGATGGACCGCCGGAAACTCACGATAAATATCGCTACGACAAACGCGGCAGACCGTCCTCTGAACAGGTAATTCGTGGGTTGCGTGTCTTGCAGAAGCATAAGGTCGATTACAATATACTTTGCGTTGTCAACAAACACAACGCTGAGTATCCGCTGGAGGTCTACAACTACTTTAAAGAACTTGGCGCAGAGTTTATGCAATTTATTCCCGCGGTTGAGCAATTTGATGGAAAAAATGTGTCCCCGCGTTCCGTTACAGCGCGACAGTACGGTAAATTCCTCTGCGCTATTTTTGATGAGTGGGTCGTGAACGACATTGGAAAAATTTTCGTCCAAATTTTCGATGTGGCGTTAGAAGCGTGGTTGGGTTACAATCCGAGTCTCTGTGTTTTTAATGAAACCTGCGGGGATGCCCTCGCGATCGAGCATAATGGTGACCTCTACTCCTGCGACCATTTCGTTACGCCTGACTATCACGTCGGAAACATTGCGGAAAACACTATTGCTGAGATGGTGGATTCAACGTTCCAACGTAAATTCGGGACCGATAAACGGGATACACTGCCTGAATACTGTCGGAGTTGCGAAGTGAAGTTCGTCTGTAATGGCGGCTGTCCAAAGAACCGATTTATCAAAACACCCACGGGTGAAGATGGCTTGAACTACCTTTGTGCTGGCTATAAGCAGTTTTTCAATCACATCGACGAACCGATGAAGATGATGGCTTCCGCACTTCAGGCGGGACGACCTGCGAATAGTATCATACCGATACTACGCCAACGTCAGCAGGAACAAACACGCGCCGATACATCAACAGGTTCACAGAAAGTCGGACGGAACTCGCCGTGTCCGTGCGGTAGCGGTCGAAAGTATAAGCAGTGCTGCCTGAACAAAAGGTGAATCGGGACCTGTGTTTAAAGAGGCATCTCCTTGTCAAAAAATGTGATCATTATAGCGGGTCCAAACGGTTCCGGCAAAACGACATTCGCTCGTGAATATCTTCAGGATTCAGAGATTTCTGAAGGGAATTCACTAACAATCCCAATGCTTTAGCTTTGGGTCCAACCCCGTTGACTCGTGCAGGAGCGAAAAAAGCGTTGACATTTTTTGTAAAAAAGTGGTATAATGAGAGTATCACGTTGGAAACCAGCATTACCAGCGTCACCGCTTGGTGGCGTGCTGGTTTCCTCCCACTGGTAAGGGGATAAGAGCGTGATACGTGATATACCATGCGAAAAACAGATAAAGACTATCGTAGTTACATTGTAGCGACAGAAAAGCCAAATGATTGTCTACAAGGGATAAATCGTCTTGGGGGGTGTATCTATTCCAAGACGGTATCGCTGACCCAAGAGACACACAATAAAAAAGGGTTTTGGCTTTCGGATAGCGGACTCAAGAAGTATCTAAAGTTCAAAGACTATCCATGCCATGCCCATAGCGTTCAGGCAATTATAGACGACTATTGCGGTGCGAGGCATTCCTTCTTTGGCAACCTCAAGAGCAATCCGAATGCCAGACCTCCTTTCAAGCGGAAGTGGTATCATACATTTACATGGCGTGCGTCAGGTATCACTTACAAGCGCGGTAAACTTCGACTCTCTATGGGGCGTGGCAGAGACGCACTTTATATCAAAATAGATAAGAAGTTTCAGGGTAAAGTGCCAGCAGCGGTTTCACTCGTCTATAACAGAAACACGCATATCTATGAGTTCCACGCGACTTATGAGACACATCCGCAAAGGAAACCTAAAGCAGATAGAGGCAGTGTCGTTGCTGTAGATTTAGGGGAAATACATCCCATCGTTTCTTTTGACGGACTCACCTCCGAAATCTATAACGGCAGATACTTACGGAGTCTCGTTCAATATCGAGAGAAGTTCAAAGCCAGAATAAATCAGTTGCTTTCACGGTGTCAGCGTGGAAGTAGGCGTTGGAAGAAACTCAAGCGTGCCAAGAATCGAACTCTCCACACCCTTAATAATCTTATCCGTGACGTTCGACATAAAATCACGTCTCGGTTTGTCTCTGCGTGTAAATCTAAGAAAGTAGAGACGATTGTGATAGGTGATATAAAGCACATACGACAATCTATAGACTATGGATCAAAAATCAATCAGAAGTTGCACCAATGGGCATTCGGGCAAATAACGGAAATGATTGCCTACAAAGCGAAAGCAGTCGGTATCGAAGTTGGCTCTCAAGACGAAGCCTATACGTCCCAAACCTGTCCGCAGTGTGGGCATAGGAAAAAGCCGAATAAACGGGTATATCACTGCCGTAAATGTAAATGGCACGGACACCGAGACGTCGTAGGTGCGAGCAACATTCTGACGAAGTATCAGGGTTGGTTATTCAACCCTGTAGTTGGGGCGGTGGTATCCCCCACAGGTATTCGGTATCATCCAGACCTGTGTAGACTCGATAAGTGGTCACCCTTTCGGGGACTCAAATCAAGTAAGCCTCCTATAAGGAAGCAAAGAAGCACACGCCTTTAGGCGTTGTGAGTATCACGGAAACAGTGTTATAGTAACAAATGAGACTTTCTTTGAATTGTTTATGCGAGACATTCGCAATGGAGGCAGGTAATGTGTCAAGATGAACTAAGCCTTGAAACCCATAAATGGTCACGTGAGATGCTGCGAATCGGCAATCGTGCTGTCAAAAGAGCACAAGAAGAGAACCGCAAGAAAGGGATTCCGAATGTGTATGATTTCAATGGGCATCTCTACTATGAACTCCCGAACGGCGAACTGACGAAGGAAGATCCATATCCCTTAGAAAAAGAAAGGGATGCAAAAGAGGAAAAATGTTAACTATCTGTTACGACCCGTATTCTGGCACATTGGGTAGATTCACGCGTGCCGAGATTTTTGATTTCGTCGCTGAAGCAGGCTATGAAGGCATCAACATCCCCGTGAATTCCGGTTTTCTCGGTGAACTCTCGACTGCGGAGATAGATGACGCAGTGCATCTTGCTGAAAAACATAATCTCGTTGCCCCAACGATCGGCTTCGGCAATCACATCCTGACAACCCCCGCTCGAAAAGAAGAGGCACTGCATCACTTTGAGATTGTCCTCGAAGTCGCTCGTCGATTCGATGCTGAAGTTATCGGTGTGTGGGTGAACCCATCTGAAGGTGTGTCACGACAAGAATCTTTGGATGCGCTTGCCGATAGTCTGTCTCAGATGATACCCGCCTGCAATGAAAATGGAATGAAGATTGCGCTTGAGTTTGAGAAAGGGTGTCCGCTTGATAACTATCGCGAAGGTGTAGAATTCGTTGAGAATACGGGCTTGCAAGTCTATCTGACGTGTGATACGTATCATCTTTTTAACGATGGGGCTGAGCCACACACGGCAGCGCATGCGATGAAGGCGTGCCTCGGTGATGTGCATGTATCGGGGAGTAACCGCGGTGAACCGGGTGGTGGCGTTTTCGATTTTGAGACGTTTGCGCAGGGTTTGAAGGAGGTCGGTTTCTCGGGTCCGCTCGTTGTCCAGTACAAGATGGAAGATGTAGCGAGTATTGCGCGCAGTTGCGAGTTTACCAAAAAGTTTCGATCGATGATACAAGCATAGAGAGGAGATTTCGGATGAGACGGATTGCCTTTTTAATTTTCGCTGTTACCTTTATAACAATCGGATCCATTTGTGCGCATGTAGCAGAATACCCTCCAACAGAGACAGGAGATTTTCAGTTTGTTGCACATCATGAAGCCTCTGACATGAAACTTACGAGTGGACAGGGCGCGCTTAAGTTCAAAGTCCTCTATACGCGCGACCATTTTCCCCCAGAAGTCGTTGCCGCAATTGACAAGGCGCACGGTGGATTTGACGTAGACCGACGGGAAGGGAAGGGTGAAACCTATTTCGCACTGCCAGAAGTTGGTATCATCCAAATCAGTGCAGACCTGAAAACCACGCGACTCATCGATACTCCTCCTGCACTGAAAAAAGCCAATGCACACTACACAACCGTCTGGATGACATCTGCCGGGACACCTTATCTCTCTTTCCCCGCGAACGATGTCGGCAAGATTTTCACGACGACGATGGATGGCAAACTCGTTCATACGCTGGAAGCCCCAGACGCAATGACCGATTTCGAGCATCAGGCAGTTAACACCTATTTCAGTGAAGGTGGGAAGTTCGTACCCACCGGCATAACGCATATCAATGGAATGCTTTACGTTACGACCGGTTACTCTGATTTAGATTATATTTTAGGGGTGAAACTCACGAGTCTTGACCCACTTGAGGCGAGTTGGTATCCATTGGCATTTGGCGGTAAGGGGGATGAACCGGGTCAATTCGGCACAGGACATCACATTACAGTGCCTTACGGCACAAATCGATTGGATGCTTCTGATCGGGCAAATGCAGAAGTTGAGCGTTATTCCCCAGATGGCACCTACTTGGAAACACTTCCCCTTATTAAAGGGTCATTCCCGTGTAGCATTGACTATGAGGCAGAATACGCTGTCGTCGCGTGCCTCTTTGGACCTAATAAGGAGAAAGGCGCGCCGCTCTACATTTTGGAGGGCAACAATCTCGTCTCAACCGTTATGTTAAAAGAAGAATTGGGTGTGGAGACCTTCCAGCATCTGCATGGTGCAGTGATCCGTAAGATTGATGGTAAACTTTATATCATTGCGCAATCGTGGAA
The DNA here is from genome assembly GCA_965232545.1 of Candidatus Poribacteria bacterium. Classification (GTDB taxonomy): domain Bacteria; phylum Poribacteria; class WGA-4E; order WGA-4E; family WGA-3G; genus WGA-3G. The sequence goes on along the minus strand of OZ246979.1, from coordinate 1,171,228 downwards.
TCCGGGAGATATTGTAATTCTGAAACAAGTAATGTAGCATATAGAAAGTGAGATAATGGAGAGTTTATCCCCATAAACGAATTTACGGTGCTTTTTCCGCTTCTCTGGCAACCCTGGTGAACTTTTTAATTCGCGGATGGCCTTTGTGAAAACCAAAGATTACAAGATTGTTTTCGGTGATGCTATCAAGTTCGTGAATTTTCCACCCATTCTTTTCATCTTTCACTAAATAGAGGTGCGTTTCCCCTGGGAACGCACCTTTGTAGCAGTTGTAACCTATTGCAGCGGCTTCCAATTTGCTCCCTTTATCGCGAATCCAGAAATCTGTCAGTTTATCGTTCTGTCCCCATTTAGCACCCTTTGTCCCGATCCCGACCCACAGACCTTCGATACTGCCCAAACCCCTTGTTAGAGGCACCGGTGGTTTTCCAAGAAAGACTGTTCCAAATACGAGGGAATTGGTATCAAAGGTATCCTGAATACCTTTGATATCTTCGTTGTTAAAGGCTTTATAGAAGGCACTATAGACCGCTTGGATTGCTGCTTTTTCTGCTGCGAAGTCAATTGGGGATCCTGTTGAAGTAACAGTGATTTTTTCAGGATTAACAGGGATAATCCCACTTCCAGATTTTACTTTATTGCCGCCAATAACATCAAGGTGTTGCGAAACCAACACGAGATCCAAAATATTAACAATTCCATCTTCGTTGACATCTACATTCGGGTTTACTGGAGTAACTACGCTGAGGTTACTTGCCACCAATGTTAGATCCAAGATGTTTACCTTTCCATTTCCGTCGATGTCACCGATTGAAGGCAACTGGATTGCCATAATTTGTCCACTTCTCGTTGTAACTGCTAAGGGCAACCCTCCACTATCGGAGAGTATTACATCCATTAATTTAATGATAGAATCCGTGGACTCAACTACCTCAAACGTTAATGTAGCAAGCGTGCCTTCGTAGACAGAAGCAGCCCCAAATATGGACGTTGCTGCCATATAAACAGTCTTGTTAGAGACTATGGGAGATGCAGCAAGAGGCCCCGCAGGAAGATAATCTGCGTTTGCTCCTTCAATATAGCGGAGGGCTGTTGGATCGAAGCTAACGATTAGTTCGTAGCCTGCAACACCTTGACCATTCACTATTTGAATGTTTACGTTCATCTGTTCACCGACTGTCAAGGGAGTAGTTGGTTCAAATGTTACATGGACCAAGACTTGCCCGTATGCCATTACTGTAAACCCTTGATATATCACACTCACCAATAACAAAAAAAGCACGATATTCTTAGAAGATTTTTTCATAAATTACCTTCTTGTAAGCTTATTTATTTTTCGTGAGCAATGGTGTAAGGCTGTTCTCACGCGGTACATACAGATAGGCGTTCCGACCCGTGAAGTATTGGGCGTAGACGTTCTGCCAATCGCTGTTTGTTAGTTTCCACCGTGGGGCAGGACCGATTTTAAAATAGACAATGTCTGCTTCTTGGAGATTCTTAAACGGATAATCGCCAATCGGCGCGCCTCGGTGTTGAGATACGAAAATAACGGCGTTGTGGATGCCTTGCTCCGTTACCATCGGCGGTAGTTTCTGATAGACAGGACTCCAATTCTGGTACACTTTCCCAATACGGACATAACTCCACACGATGTTGACACTGAGCAACAGAAAACATATCCCGACACCAATCGCGAGTCCGCGCCTTTGAAAGGGTTTGAACCGTTCATAGAGGATGAACATCCCGCGTGCCGCCAACGGGATGAACCCAAGAAATGTTGACTCGGTGTAATAACGGGCATTTACAGGCGTGAATCCCCACGTCGATCCCTCAAAGTAGAAGACGGCGTAAAGCAGCAAGTTGCACACGAGTAGGGACAGACAGAACACATCGTATCTGTTGCGCGAGCGGTGGAAGAAGGGTATAAATACCAGACACCACGGTAGGATTAACGGCACAAAGGCGATGAACCACGTCACTGATAATCCTATCTCCTTCAATAAATTGTGGTGATAACTCCCCCAACCGAGCGCGTTAAAACTGATACTTGGGAGGATGTGTCGCCAGGTTCTTTCGATCGCCCATGCCGGTGTGAACATAAATGCCCCTTCAAGATCGGGTTCATAGCCCTCCGTGCGAAGACCGAAACCGATTTTGTCGTAAGGCTGCGCGACCGTATGCGTGAACATGTATGGACTTTCCGTGAAGTGTGTGTTCCACGCCATACATACGCCAAGCATCACAACGAATGGAATAAAGAAGAATCCTAACCGTTTCATTGTGGAAGGCAACGCTTGCACCATTTCGTGTCGTTGTTGCCATTGGGTGAACAGATGGTAAATTGTTAACCCCGCGCCGACAACGCCAAAAACGACCGCCGAGAGTGGGCGTGTATTGAACGCATATCCGAGCGCAAACCCTGAGAGAAGCGGGTAGCCGATCCGTGCGAGGAGAGAGGCATCGTCTTTGCAATTCAGAGTTCTAAGGAGTGTAAGGAGATAAAGCGAAAGGTAGAAACGACTTACTGGTTCACTGAACCACGTTGAACCCATCCCAAGCGTTGCTGGCGAAATGAGAGCGAGCACCGCGGCGATGAGTGCAATTCCGGGATGGACGTTCCCATATATCTCTTTCACAAAAAGGTAGAGAAGCAGCAACGCACCCCCCGTTGCAAGGGCAGGAATCAGCCACGGCGCGTTGATAAATACGCCGAACATTAGCATCAAAGCGTTGCCAAATGGATATTTTGAATACCATTTACCGTTTAGAACGTTGATATGCGGTGAAGAGGAGAACCCGTGTTCCGGTGGGGCAGGCACCGAGAGCTTACCCTCCGCGAACAGTTTTGCTTGGAATAGATACGAAACAGTGTCGGGTTCAAAGTAGGAGAACTGGAAGTAGATACCGCATAGGAGTACTGATAGCAGTAAACCGAGTATAGAGATGATATAAATAGGTTTAATCTTCATTGCGTTGTTCGGCAGTCTCCAAAAAAATTTGACTTTCGCCCTCCGATAGGGTATAATATCATTAAATCGAATTAAAATCACCGACTTTTTAACAATGAGTTTAACCCTTTTCTGTAACAGATGGGCAACTCAACATTGTGAGCGAAGTTGAAAATGTGCAACGTTAATATATTTAACATTCATCACCATCATTCGGTCCACTTCTGAGTAGAGCGGATGAGGGGAATATAAATAAATATTTTTGATACGAAGCAAGTCTAACTTGTTTGGACCCTGGTAAACGAGCCGCTCTCCTCCGTGCCGCATTGTCGGCGCGCGTGAGAAAAAGAGCAAATTGTTTACTGGGTTTTTTTTTGACATTTTTTAACTCAAGGAAAAATTAAAATATGGAAAAGTTTGATAAACCTACTGGAACGAACGACTTTTTACCTGATCAGATGGTTCAGCGAAATTTTGTTGAAAATATCGTTCGTGAAACCTTTGAAACCTACGGATACGCACAGGTTCAGACCCCGTTGTTTGAATCCTTTGCACTATTATCCGCACAATCCGGCGAAGAGATCCGTCACAAAATGTTCACGTTCGTCGGTTCGGATAGAATAGATTATGCCTTAAGACCTGAGTTGACCGCACCCGTCTGCAGACTCATTGCGAATGGGGACCTAAAACACCTTCCCTATCCATATAAACTCTACTACATCGGGCAATGTGTCCGACAAGAGCCGATTACCGATGGTGTGGAAGTAAAGCGGGAATTTCGACAGGCAGGCGTTGAACTCATTGGACCGGCTTCTGCCCACGCAGATGCTGAAATTATTACGATTCCGATCCGGATTCTTGAGAAACTCGACATCTCACAGACAAAGTTAAGAATTGGCAACACAAGAGTCTTCCGCGAGATTTTCAAACAGGGTGCACTTGATCCGAAAGACCAAGCAGAAATGATTTGGGACATTGACCATCTTGTAAGCCTCCGTAACGAAAGCAAACTTTGGGATCTGGAAACATTGCGAGATGCGCTTAATATGTTGCGCCGTTTGCAGGGATCCGACTACCAAGGTGCTTACAAGATTAATGCCACCGCGATTCAGGAATTAACCGAAAGCACTGCTCCTGTTCTTGCGGAGAAGTTACCTACGATCGCTGAGGAAACCTATAAGGCGAGATGGTACCGTTATTTCAATGTTTCTGAAGAGATTGCCCAATGTTGCATAGATGTTTCAAAGATTTGTGGCGATAAGAACACTGTGATGACAGTATGGGAGACGCGTCTTGGCAACGCCGCACAAGCCGCACGTCAAGAACTTCTCGCCCTTTGCGACTGTTTGGAAAACTACGGTATAACAGATTTTGAAATCAATTTGGGGATCACACGCGGATTCGATTTCTATACTGGCACGGTTTTTCAGATCGAATTATCCGAGAAACGTTTACCGCTTTGTGGTGGTGGAAGGTATGACAACTTGATCGCCTCTTTCGGCGGGCCGTCGATGCCTGGTGCTGGGTTTGCGTTTCAATTTGACGCACTCGTAGAAGCCTTTACTGACACGAACAAGGCAATTGTCAATGGGAAAAAAGATTACTTCATTGCAGTGCAAACGTCAGAACGCATGGCGGAGGCACAACGACTTGCTGAAACACTACGGAGAGCAGGTAAGAACGTTGAGGTAGACTTGATGGAACGTGATCTGCAGGCACAACAGGACTACGCCAGCCAAGCGAACTACGATTATCTACTCCGCTTGGTTCTCGATGAACCAATGCACAGAATTCAAATTAAAACTGGCAACACAGAGGTAGTTACCACCAAGGATCTTCTTTAGATGTTTCGCGTCTGCTAAAACCGGAAAGGCATACAATCGTCCGTAGACATCTAAATCCCATCAAAAATCGCTAATCCAATCGTCGGTTAGATTAGAGAAAGGACAACAATTAAAAAAATGCAAATGGAATCACAAAGGACGCTGAAGCTTCTTTTACCGAAGGGGAGTCTACAAGCAGATACACTTGAGATGTTTCAGCGCGCCGGCTACGAGCTCAACGGTTATAACGCAACTGATAGGTCCTATCGTGCAACTTTCCACAACGATAGCGAATTTCAAATCAAAATCTCGCGTCCGCAAGAAATACCCGTCTACGTTGGCATGGATGATTTCTACGATGTAGGAATTACCGGTCAAGATTGGGTCGAAGAAACTGACGCGGATGTTGAAGAAATCTTGCCTTTGGAATACGGACATATTGATATTATCCTTGCAGTTCGCGAAGAACGAGATGACCTCAATACGTTCGATGATTTGGTGAATTTCTCGGATAAAGACATCCTTATATCTACCGAATATTTGAACATCGCTGAGAAATATATTCTCGAAAAAACGGAAAACAGAGTCGCACCTACGATTCTAACACCTTGGAAGCGACTTAATACCCGCGGTACTTACCAGTCGCCTATCACGCTTATGCTGTCTTTTGGGGCCACTGAAGGAAAACCACCAGAAGAAGCGGATGCCATCATCGACAATTCGACTACATCACGGCGGACCCTCAAGGCGAATGAACTTAAGGTGATTGAACTGTTACGCGAATCTGAATCTACCCTTATCGCGAATCCAAAGGCACTCAAGGATTCATGGAAACAGGAGAAGATCGAAGAACTTAAGCAGACTCTCCAGAAAGGTTTGCGAAGACGGCGGAGTCAAGCACTCCGTGGGCACATTTAGGAGCGAAACTTATGTCAACCCCTTTTATTAAACCGCGCGTCCCGCGCGGGATGCGCGACATTTTACCTGAGCAGATGATTCGCAGACAGTATGTTATAGACGTGATTCGGGACGTGTTCGAGGAATTTGGGTTTGAACCCTTGCAAACCCCTGCGCTTGAATTGTCTGAAGTGCTCACGGGTAAATACGGACCCGATGCTGAAAAACTTATCTATCAGGCAGGACACGTTGGCGGAAAAGAGGACATTTCCCTCCGTTACGATCTTTCCGTACCGCTTTGCCGGGTTGTTGCTATGCATCCGCAACTCCCGAAACCTTTTAAGCGATACCAGATTGATCCCGTCTGGCGAGCGGAGCGTCCGCAAAAAGGACGCTACCGCCAATTTTTCCAGTGCGATGCGGATACGGTCGGAACCGAGAGTATGCTCGCTGATGCTGAAAATGTTACTCTTATCTACCAAGTGCTAACTCGACTCGGCTTTGAGCAATTCGAGATTAATATCAACGACCGAAAATTAATCACTGGGATCGGGCAATTCGCTGGTGTGCCTGATGAGCAACTTGGCGGACTTTACCGTTCTATTGATAAATTAGATAAAATTGGACTTGCAGGGGTCAGGGACGAATTAGTGGAAAATCAGATTCCGGAATCTGTTATTGAGAAGTTGCTCGCGCTGCTTCAGATTGAAGGTGACTCGGCAACGGTTCTGAACGCGCTCAGGGAGCAACTCGGCGACTCCGAAGTAGCGAGGGAAGGTATCGCGGAATTAGAGGAACTCAATGGTTATCTCACAACGCTTGGGGTACCGGACGAGTTCTATAGGGTGAACGTTTCAATGGTACGTGGCTTGGAATACTACACCGGTCCGATCTATGAAACGGTTGTTGAGGAACCGAAAATTGGGAGTATCACTGGCGGTGGCAGATACGATGAACTCATCGGAAGTTTCAGTAAACAGGGTTATCCGGCAACTGGGACCAGTTTCGGCATTGAACGGATTATTGACGTGATGGAAGAATTTGATATGTTCCCTACGACCATAGGCAAAACGGTGACACAGGTGTTAGTCACTGTTTTCGATACTGAACTCGCCCAGGAATCCCTGAAATTGGCGACGCTTCTGCGCCAAGATGGCATCAAGACAGAGGTCTATTGTCGTTCGACGCGACTCAGCACACAGATAAAATATGCGGATACAAAAGGGATCCCGTATGCTGTCATCCTTGGCTCTGACGAATTAGAAGCAGGCACAGTGGCAATTCGGAATCTCGCAAGCAGAGAGCAGCAAATCGTTCCGCGAGAAGAATTTGTTGAGCACGTCCAACGATGGATAGACGGCTAAAGCGATTATTCACGTAAATGATTACATAGCAATAGGAGCGTTAAGGGAACATGAAACAATTTCATCAACGTCCTAATCTCACTCGCTATATTATTCTCTGTTGCATTGTTCAAGCAGTACAGTTGACAATTGCGGGGTGTAGTCACACAAAACCGTATTACCACCCTGATATACCCGACAGTGAAAAATATGAGAGCGAAATAGAAGGGACTCTCCGATATCGGCTTTTATTACTGGGGGATGGTGGTGATCCAAAACCTGATGAACCCGTCCTGAAAACGCTCAGCGAATGGGCGGCGAAGGATGCGGCACGCACGAGTATTGTCTTTTTAGGGGACAATATGTATCCTGAGGGGATGACGGAACGCAAAAAACATGAAGCGTCAACTCGGCTTACACCCCAACTCTCGGTTATCAAAACTACAGGGGCACACGGACTCTTTATACCCGGAAATCACGATTGGGTAAATGGGAAAGCAGAAGGGCTGAGTGCAGTTCTCGCACAGGAAAAATTTATCAACGATGCCCTTGCTGGTGAATCGAATTTCCTACCATCTGGTGGCTCACCCGGTCCTGTCGCTCTTGAACTCCCGAAAACCGATCCGGTCTTACGGCTTATCGTGCTGGACACACAGTGGTGGCTCCATCAACACAAAAAACCGAAAAAAGCATCTGAAAAGGTGATAGAGGAACTCGTAGGGTTGTTAGATACAGAATTACCAGTCATCGTTGTCGGGCACCATCCACTGGAAAGTTACGGTTCACACGGCGGTTTCTACGACTGGAAGGCGCATCTTTTTCCCATCAGATTTATGAAAAGATGGCTTTGGATTCCGATACCGATAGTGGGTTCTGCGTATCCATACGCACGATGGCATCTCTATAGATCCAACCAAGACTTGAACGGAGCACGGAACAAAAATATGGTAGCACAGTTAAACCGAGCATTTGCCACACGAAAATTGCCACCCCAGGGTTCACCACTTTTAATTTATGCTTCTGGACACGAACATTCTCTACAGGTCTTGAAAGGCGAAGTTACGGATTATCTTCTCGTGAGTGGTGCAGCGGCGAGCCAAAAAGTGACGGAAGTGATGTCTGGGGACAATACCTTGTTCGCACATCAACATACCGGTTTCATGGTGATGGATTTTCTTGACGATGGAAAGGTTTTGTTACGAGTCGTTGAACCTGAAGGAAAAGGGGTACTATTTCACCGATGGTTGACTTTTTATAGTGAATTCTAAAAATAAATACACACTTCCAGCCCCGGTAGGTGCGGAATGTAATACGAGGAATGGATTTAGTCTATCCGCAGACTAAATCCCCTAACCGCACCGGTGCGGAGGGTCCAATTAATTATAGGATCCACCATAAGATTTGAGCGGTTATCGGTCAGGTTCAGGAATCGGAGTGTTTTTGCTGGGGCGTTTCCCCCCTCCTACAGAAGAGATGATAAATGAATACAATTCAACTATTTTTCCGAAGATACAGTTTTTCGTTGATGTACTCCTAAATTGCAAATTACATCTGAAAAAATCCTTTCGAGGATGTTCTACAAGCTCCCTGAAAAAGATGCTCCTCTATGATAACCTTGCCGAAAAAATATAGGGGCGTTGTAGCGGGTCAGATAATGACAATTTGGGTTACTTCATACATATATTCTTGTACATGCAATAGGCAGGACAAAGATATGTCCTGCCTATATCTCACCTTTTTCTACTTTACGACGCTAACTCTTCGCTTTACGATTCTGGCGGGCGTACCTTAGAAATTCTACATCTCGTAGATACGGTTCCACTTCCTCTAACTCAAAGCGCATTTCCTGTAAATCCCCAACAATCTGCTTTAAATTTGAATCCACCCGATAGTAAGTCTGTTCGGCACTGTTTGGATCATATCCAGACGTTCTCAGGTAATACGATGTACCCAGCCAGACACACGCGAGCGTAGTGATTGTTGTTGTGCCTATAACTATTGCCACAATAGCGGTAAGTGCGGTTGTAAACTTAAAAATAAAGAAGAATACCAGCACGAGAAAAATCAGTAGTACCGCTGACATGTCTATTCTCCTCCTTTACTCACTCACACCTTTGGCGATTTCGATGAGTCGTTTTACTTGCTTTTTGAGGGCATCTATTTCTTCTTGAACTTCGCTTACGTTCTGCTGTAGTACTTCTATCTCGCGTTGCGATGCTCCGTTTCTCAAGCCTTTTTTCTTTGCCGCGTAAGAAATCCCCATCCAGACACATCCGAGTGTTGTTACAGCAATACTTCCAAAGATAATAGCAATAACCAGAACAATTTCTCCCATTTTCGATTCCTCCGACTTTGTAATAAATTGTTGTCTTATAGTATTGAGTCGGTAGCGCACCAAAAAGATAGTAAGAAAAACGGTTCACCAATTAAATTAAACGAATTTTGAAGTCGTCTCTTCATTTTGAAGTTGGAAAGGGTGTTCTGTATTGTCCTTTTGAAGTAAGCGAGCGACATCATAGCCTCTCCGGAGCAATTCGATTAGAAGCACGTCATCCGAGGCTTCGTTTATCGAACTTAACGTTTGCACACTTCTGTTAGATTCGGCACTAATCGACATTGCCTCCGAAGCATCCCGGACGCTGGCGTAGTTTACCCCCAGATACCGCTGGGTTGTCACCACGCTTTGATGTCCCAACATTTCTTGTACGGCGTAAATATCGTTCGTCTGTTCATAGAGGCGTTGCGCGTAAGATTTCCTCAGTGAATGCGTACCGAGTTTCCCATTTAATCCCGCCGCCTCAAACGCATTCTTTAGCGCATCGTGCGCTGCTATTCTCGTCATCGCTTTCAAACCTTGTCCTTTTCGGGATGGAAATAACGGACGCGTGGCTTCAATATTTCCATATAAATCAAGATGCCAAGCGACAAGATCCTCAATTGCTTGTCTACCGTCTACATTTACAGGAACAGCTCTTGATACCTCACCCCCCTTTACAATCTTTCGGTCAAACAGCAAATCAGCAACCGACTTGTTGTTCTGCCACACGTCATTCACTTTCAGAGCGATCAGTTCGCTAATCCGCCCACCGACGGAGACACCCAGCATGAATAAACTCCTATTCCGAATAGCAAACGTCCCACCAAAAGCTGCCGACACTTTGCGGATTTCAGCGTTATCTAAAGGTCTTGTACCTTTCATAATAAAAAACTCCTTGTTTCTATGCGTACATAATATTTAAAACGGAATCACATCTTGTCGGTTTCTTAATCGCTCCCAAGTATTACACAGAAAGAAGCCATCTGCGCTATCTCGGGGTGGTACATAGTTCGCACACCAATTGCTCCAGAGCCCCTCTCCCGTTTAGATCGCTTGTTTTTAATTGGATATCCACTATGAGTGTTTTTTCAATCGCAACAACTAATTCCTCAGCCGTGAAAGCGTGGAGCGTCTGAAAAATTTTGTAGGCGACGTAAGGATTCTGCTTCAGAATGTTATGAGTAACTGATTTCGGTAAAACTCCACCCATTTCCTCAACAAGCGGTTGAAAAATATTCTTCGTAAAGTCAGAGAATGGCATACGGCTACGGAGCGGTCGCAGCCCCTTTCTTTCAGCCATTAGCTTGGCTTGGAGAGCAAATCGGAATTGGCGCGTGATCGTTGCATTAACCAAGATAGGTTCTTGACCGCTTGCTAACACCTCGTAGAGACTTTTCAATGCTTGTCCAATTGAACGCCTTCCAATTGCATCAGTGAGGTCGAAAATACTATCATATGTGTTCTGCGTCACGATATTCTGGATATCTTGTTCGTCGATTTGACGTTTGTCGCCCACGAAATCGACAATCTTATTGATTGCTTCGGCAATTGTGTGCATATCGCCGCCGGTACGAGTCCTGAGTTGTGTGAAAGCACGGGGTGTAATCTGTTTATTGAATTCACTGAATTTTTCCGATACCTTTTTATATAACGGGTCTCGGTTTAGCGATTGCCCCGCTTCTACGGGGTCAAAGGATCTATAGCGTCCCACGGTTGCAATGGCTTTAACGACCCTGTTGCGTTCATTCACGGGTCCGCGTACTGTAAATATTAGGACGCTACTTTTCGGCAGATCCGCTTCGAGCCACTCAAGGAGTAAGTCGATATCGTCAGCGGTACCGGTTTCCGTAACATGCGTATCCAGTTGTTGAGCGATTTTCGGTAAACGTTCTAAGAAGCTGCGCTCTTCGTCGGTTAATCTTGTCCCCAACTCATCAATAAGTGATTCAACCGCATTTGCGAAGTCAAAATGCTGTTCGGCGATTTGTTGAGGATTTACTTCTAATAGTTTTGCCATTGTAGAGATAGATTTTTGTGGATCTGTAACTTCAATTTTGAATGAATTTCGGAGAAGCGTTATCGGTGTTGTCCGTTGTTGGGTTTTAAAAAAAGTTGCATCTCGGACAACGACCACTCGCCATTTTGACATGACTGGATAGAGGTCGACTTGACTGAGAATTTCCCGAGTTGTGATATCAGTACCTTCCAGAAAGGCGAGGTTAAAATCGCGTGTTTCGGGTAGGAGTAGATGATCGAGTATCTGTTTGAGGGTGCCTTCAATAAGGAAACTTTCCTCTCCACAGAGTAGATATACCGGTAGGACTTTGTTTGCTTGGATTTCGCGAAGGATATTTGGTGCGGGCTTTGTAGGTTTCTGTTTCATTAGAATTTTTTGGCATTGAGCCTACTGCTTTGGGGCAACGCCATTCTCCTTAATATTTTGTAAATAGATTGATTTTTACATAAACAAAGGTTCGTGGTTGGTATACGGGGTATACTTAGAAACGCATTGCGGACAGAAAAGGCGACTCTCCGCGACGCAAAGGTCTCTACCGCTGCGGAGTCGTATTGGGGTACAATGCTAAGGAGAATACAATGCCGACCTTCGAACTTCAATAGAGACCTGGTGTCTATAAAGCACGGGTCTCCCATGCCTTCAGGTTTGACGGGTATTATCTATGATTGGGGCAAACTACCGCCAGCTGGGATCACTCAGGCTGCATTGTCGCTGGTGGTTTCCTTTTGAGTGCCTGCGGTAGCGAACGCGGAGAAGCGTCTCGTTGGATTCAATGTGCCACACTTCGGACATCTTGGATGAGCATTGGTATCGCTGGCGCGTTGAAGTACCTCAAATTCGGCTGTACAGTCATCACAGTGATATTCAAAAATTGGCATCGTTTTCCCTTTAAGCGGTGGCAGGTCGAATGATGAGTTTTATCTTTGTGCCTTTAGGTGGGATGACATCGGTATTCACACGATACGTCCGATCATCAGTGCCAGTAGGTAAGGGGTGGTTGAAAAGTGAATCTGGGTCGCGATAGACTGCGACAATGTTGTGGAAAAGCTGGGCAGTGAATTGATTGTTTTTAAGTCGTCCACCTGTGAAGACCCATGGTGTTTCTCGCATCGGCTGTTCTGTAAAGGCGTTCCACACTAACTCTCTTGCGCGGCGCGAGACCACTTCATCACCTTGGTTCCATTCCACCCAGAGGTCAACCGGAGCGCCTGTTGGTGTGCGTGGATCACCTTCAACTGAAAGATTCATACCGGGCGTAAAATCTAAAACCCCGAGTGCTGTCAGTATGTAAATCGGTTCTGCGTCAACGATCAAAATGCTTTCATGTGTTTTACCGAGTTTGCCACAGGCAAAGAATTCGATATTAGCATCTCCACCGACAATGTTAATTTCACCCGGCACTGTTACTTCGCGTTTGATGGTATCAAAAACAACGTTGCCGAGCTGAAAAATGTTTTCGCTAATTTGCTGTGGTTTTGCCAACTGGACATCTGTTGCCGCAGTGGATTGTGGAAAGACAGTGAGTGTTTCCGAGGCACTATTATCATTTTCATCTGCATCCGAGATGTCTATACGTGCCACAAACTCGATCTTACCTTCCATTGTAGGTGCCCAATCGGCAGAAATGACAGTTTCTGTGAGTTCTGGAGTCCAAAGGACTTCGGTGGTAGTGACCTTCTCATCATCGACATAAAACCTGACGTTGAGAATCTTATCGAGGGGAGTTCCGGTATTCCGAAGTGTCGCACTTAGTCGCACGACTTCGCCGACGCGCGGCGTAGGTGGTGAAAACCGGAGGCTCTGTGGAACAATCCCAATATTCGGCTCTGTTGGACCTACCAAGGCATGACTCAAGGACATCACAGCGAAACAGGTTGACAAGAAATCGCTCTCAGATCCGCGCCATCTCCCATCAGATTCTTGTTGTATTACCATCATTCGCGAGATTTCATCGTACCAATCGTAGCCAGCGAGTGCGTCTAAAGTTGGCGGAATATCACAGAACCGTTGAAGCGAAAGTAGATAGTAGTAAAGCCACGAATTAGAACCAGGATTCCGGGTTAAAGTCCAGTGCTTTTTGACCCATTCGCTGCCTTTCTGAATCTGCGGATCGTCGGCGGGAACGCCACACGCACGAAGTGCCCACAATCCAGTGGCAGTCATGCTTCCGTAGACACCTATTGCCCACGGCGAACCTTCATCAACTAAATTGTAGAGCCATCCACCGGTCTCGGTTTGGTTCCGACGTATCCACCGCTCAGCACGTGCCCATGTATCAGGGGGAATATCAAGTCCCCACTGCTTTGCGGCATAGAGTGCGTAGATAACCATGTTCATATGTGCGCCATCAGCAGTAAAACCGTATCCCCAACCGCCATCGTCGCGTTCGTCTGTGAACTCACTGCCCTTGATAGGAAGCTGTTTTTTTACTAATTGATTCACAGCAAACTGGGCACGTTCTCTGTAGGTAGTATCTTGCGTCGCGACTAAGGCTGGAATAATCACGGCAAATTGATAAACAGCGAATTCGTTCCAGTTCCGCGCCGACAGAAATTCTAAGCCTTTTCGCACTGGTGGATGCGACGGTGTACGCCCTGTTGCGAACAACGTTTGCAACGCTAACGCTGTTTCCTGTGTCTGATCTTCACCGAAGTTCCAAGCTTTGCCGGGAATAAAGTTTTCAGCAAGCCCTTTTAGGCTTGCTCCACAGGTAATGCAGATTAAGATGAGTTGATTTTCAGTTCCACACTGTAAGCAGGTACGGCTATGCCTGCCTTGTTGTGCCTCTATCCAAGCAACACCTTTTGCTATTGCGTTCTGTATATCTTCAGGGGTAACGGGTGGAAACGTTCTCGCCTCAGCGACGAGTGTCGTATGGGTAAGATTGTTGCCTATGTCTGCTTCTTCGATGTGTTTTGCACCAGTTGGGTTAACAACGGCATAGATTTCGGTCTTACCCGGAGGAGGTTGCCACTGTGTTTTCACCTGTTTGCTCTCACCCGGTTTCAACTCCAAGATCACATCTTTACAGAGTATCTGGAGCGGTTGTGTCGCCGGATCTGCCTCGTAAAGGTCAACAACCAGATCTTGGTTCATCGTTTGTGTCGTGTCACCAACATTCTTCACCTCAACTGAGATGCTAATCTCTTCTCCTTCAACCGGTGTTGGATTGGAAAAGGAGATACTATCAGCACCAACTTGGAAGTCAGGCAGTTGCGCAAATCCACTTGTGGTAACGGAAGCAATGATAAACACGCCGATTGCCAATCTAAGCAGTAGATTTTCAAAATCTACGCGATGTATCAAACGAGGATACCTAATCATGATGCACCTCACATCTGTCAAAGAAGTTATTATTATTCCGACGAGTACCACAACCAGATTTTGGTTTATCTTTCAACGAGACGAACGTGGCAACTCCTACCGATTCTAAGTTAGTTTCCTGCCCAGTGCCCGACGGAGACCGAAGAAGGTTGCGGAATAGGATTTTTGAACAGTGGTTGTCCGCCTGACGTCCATTTACTAATTTCGCCTTGGAATGTCTCACCGAGTATATCCGCTATCCAAATACCGCCATCTGTAGGTGAAACACTGATTGCCACGATTGCCATGCCCGCAAGAAATTCAGCTCTCTTACCCCCGTCTGGTCCCAAGTTCATTAACATGGATTGCTGTGAAACGACCCAGACACTTCCATCGGTGATATTGATGCGGGGTGACGTAGGATTCGGAATATCGGTAATCTCCACCAGTTTCTGTCCGCTCGCTGAAACCCGCATGAGAACACTATGTTGACTGTCAGCGATCCAAGCATTTCCTTCGTAGTCAACGGTTACACCTTTGGGTTCACCCATCGGTGGCGCGTCCGCTACTTTGTTGCCTGCGGCATCATAGCGTGCGATAGGTCCTCGTGCGTTTGTTATCCATGCCGAACCATCTTTGGGATTTACTGCCACTGCGGGTTCATGGGCGGCTATTGTCGCGACAACTTGGGCACCGTCCCCGGATACTTTTTTAACAGCATCAAGACCTGCGATCCACGCGGAACCATCGGCGGGGTTAATGGCGATCTGGTTCGGACGGTTAATATCGGGAATCTCTTTAAAATCGCCACTGTTCGGATTATAACGATAAACAGTATTTGCGGCTGAAACTGCGATCCAGACAACACCATCAGCTGGATTCACCTCGGCGGCAGTTGCCTGTGGTAAATTCGGAATAACCTGTGGATCAGCGTTTCCATCAGCATATAATTTATAAACTGTATCTCCCTTGCTTACTACCCAGCATTCTCCATTATATTGTCCGTAGCTGATGGTAACACATAGAACCGACAGCACTATTGCCCAAAACATCTTCTTCATCATTTGTATCTCCTCATTTTACTGTGTGCGCTTTGTAAGCGCGCAATCTATGGTTGTGATAGCACCCAACGCCTAAAGGCGTGGGCTTCGGCTTCGTCGCGATTGCAGTTTTCTCAAAGAGTCCACTGTCTAACTATCGCTCCACCAGCAGGCGATTACCTAAAGGGTCAAAAATCCCTTTAGGCACATCATGCAGAAACTTTCATGGCTATCCCCGCCTGCCTCTCTCCAAAAGAAGAGAAAGTTGAAAGGGAGGGCAGCAATACAACGTGCAGACTTTGACCTCTGCTCCGATTCAAGTTTTCGCTCAATTACGCGTGAGCTGCCCAAATATATGTTTTTAGAGTGGTATCACACTCAACACTTTTTACCGCCTTTCACTGCGGTGGGCAACTCCTGCACAAGATATGTGCAGGGTGAAAGCGTTGCCCAGAGTGTTATGTTAATTATACCACAAATTTAGGTGAGTCTCAATTTTTTTTGGAAAAGTTGAGACGTTTGCGGTCTTATATCCCACAGCTAAAGCAGTGGGCTTTACGACCGAATGCCCGTAAGTGTGCGCTGTAAGCGGCACCTTCATTTTAAAATATTAACATAGTTCCCGTTAATTTTTCAAGGAATTTCGTGTACTGATAGACGAGACTGCCGTGCTTAAAACATTAGTAGGGTCGAGAGATTTTGTTTTTCTCTTTTTGCTTGAATTTTTTGAGAAAACCGCGTATACTAAATAGAAAGTATTTGAACGAACAGTCAATCCGATGCGTTTAAAGATTTATACCACTTTTTGGAAGAAAAAATGGAATTTATTTTAGCGAATAAAAAGAGGATTGCCATCCCTTTGATTTGGCTACTCATTTATCTTTCCATAGTCCCAATGCAGCTGTCCAATTATGTTTTGTGCATTGGCACCGATGGGCATGTTGAATTTGAAGTTGCAGTCAATGGACAATGTGCTGATACACATGACCTTGACGAAGGACACACAAAGGTAGTATTTACTGCGGTTACCGTCGGAGAGAATCACTGCGGATCGTGCCTTGATCTCGCTATCTTTGTCTCTTTAGACATCGAACCGTATCTTGCTCCAATCCAAGATGCATTAATACACCCACCTGATTTCGCAGCCACACTCATAGCATCCCGAACAAATGGTTCCATGCTTCTAACATATACCCCCTTTCTGGATATTCCATCAGTAGCAGACCCTACGCTCGTATCTCTTCGGACCACCACACTCCTCATTTAAACCACACCCCTTTCTATTTACAGCGACTTTCATCGCGCTCGGTGCGCTGAGAATTAGGCGTTAATTCTCATTGATTTGTAAATATTTTAGCCCTGTGCCGACTATTGTAAGCGGATATAGTTATGTCTCGTAGGTTTTCCTTTGAAGCACAGTGCGAAAAATAGACGCAACGACCAAGTCTGAAACGAAGCGGAAGGGTTTTTACTTGGGCGTTTCCTCAAATTATTCAACTCGAAAGTGAAGAATGCTAAGTCTTAAACCACGATACTTATCCGCGAGGGAAAATTAAAATGCGTACGAAACTCACATTCAACTCCATCTTCATGATGGGCATAATTTGTCTGTTAGCCTTAAGCGTATGGCAAATGCCGACTGCCTTTTCAGATGAAGCCTTTTCATATAAGGAAGGGCAGGTTTCGCTTGAGGTTGCACTCCAGACAGCAATGCGCGAAAACCCAGATCTCAACGTGATCCGAGAGAAACTTAAAGTTGCTCATGCTCGAATTGAGGGCATCGCGTTGCTTGGTAACCCCGAATTGGAAACCGAATTCGCTGGAGGGATAGACGGCGATCAAGGCCTCGAACTCACCCAATTGTTCCAACTCGGTGGACAGCGAGGACATCAAAGACGGATTGCGAAGATCCATCTCGAAAAGGTAAACGCTGAACTTGCCGAAGCCTCCCGTTTGCTAACGAAATCGGTAAAAATAGCTTTTTATGAGTTGGCACTCGCCCAAGAAAAGCTTGAGTTAGTTAAAGAAGTTATCCAACATAACGAACAGATGTCCGACATTGCTCAGTTTCAGTTTGAAGCTGGCGATATTTCGGTGACACAAGTGAATTTAGCAAACATTCAACTGCAGTCGGCATTGCGCGAAGCAACGATGTTGGAAGGTGAATTGCAACTGGTACAACTTGAATTGAACAACTTAATGGGCAGCCCACTTGAAACGACGCGTATTGCTGTCGGTGGTTTGCCTGACTTTTCAACAGCAGGTTTAGGAAGTCCACAAACTACGCCAAAAATGTCGCCAGATGTGTTTTCAAAATTGACACTTGATATCTTGGAGACACATGCACTTGAAAGTCGCAACGACCTAAAGTCGGTTCAATTAAACGCCAAGTTGACCGAAAACGAACTCCGACTCGCAAAAGCGGCGAACATTCCCGATTTAAGTGTCGGTGCGCTTGCCCAACGCAGCAGCGGAGAGAATCAAATCGGCGTGAAATTGACGGTCCCGTTGCCATTCTTCGATCGGAATCGTGCCGAGATTGATGCGGCAAAAGCGCAGCAGCAGGTAGATGCTATCGAAATAAGCAGTCAAGAACGACAAATTAGCCAAGAGGTAATGACAGCGTTCCTCTCTCTCAAGACCGCACAAAAAACGCTCAAGTTTTATGAAGGCGATTCTGTGAGATTGCTCAATGAGAACCTCAAATTGACGCGAACTGCCTACGAATTGGGCGAAGCAAAACTTCTGGAGGTTATTTTGATGCAGAACGAATTTATCGAAATGCGATCTGCTTACCTTGAAGCACTCGCGGCGTATTACAAGGCACTGGCGCAACTTGAAGCCGCTATAGACACACCCATTGAACAACTACTGCCGTGAAAGCACAGTGGAATAGGACAATGTGTTACGCAGCGCATACCTACAATTCGGACAACACAAGGAGAAATCATAATGTTACGTTACTCCCATTTTTCGCTGTTTTTTGCAATTTTTGTTATGACGATAGGAACTTTGGTTTCGCTGAACCTCACCTCCATATTAGCTTTGGCTGAGGATACACATGTTCACAGTGAGCAAGCAGATCATACGCACAGCCAAGAAAACACAGTAACACTTACTGATAAGGCAAAAGCCAATATCGGTTTGAGGACCGCTGAAGCCGATGTCCGAGCGATTGAGACGATTGTGCACGTTCACGGCAACATAGTAGCCCATCCCGGACGACAAGCAATTGTCACGCCAAGGATCGGTGGTATCGTGAAACGCATCCATTCCAGTGTCGGTGAATTTATCGAAAAAGGCGATCTACTACTTGAACTGGAGAGTCTTGACTTGCAAATGGCACAGATTGAGATGATTGAAGCAGTAGCACAAAAGAAGTCATTGGAATCCAAATTGGCGAGACTGACAGAGGTATTCGCCAAGCAAATTCAGCGAGAATTACAGACCCGTCAAATCGACTACTCACAATCGTTTTCCGAATTGCAAGAGTTACAGACAGCAGTTGAAAAACGCAAGGCATTTGCTATAACAAAAGCTATCTCGGCGTTGGAACGGATGCGGTTTAGATTGGTTAAAGCCGATCTTGAACTCCAGTTGATAGAGACGACACTCAAGAGAACTGAAGTTCTTGCAGAACAACGCATTTCTGCACAGAAGGAACTCATCGCACAACAGGCAGAATACAAAAAGGGTCGAAGTGAACTGGCAGCTGCGAAACGGCAGTTTCAAATCCTCGATGTCAGTGAACAGACACTGGAAAAGATTCTCCAAGACAGCGGAGAAACCGCGATCCTGTCCCTACTGAATGCAGACGAATTGGATGCAGAAGCCTTATTGGGAAAATACGCAATACTCAGTGGGGAAGCGACAGAATTGGTTGATGCAAAGACGGCATACCAAATCGCAGCTATCAAGGTCGCGGCGAACAAACAACGTGCCTTGGCTGCAGGACTCACTGAAACACTTCTCGAAAACCTGACTAAGACCAAAACTATTGTCACTTTCAGCGATTTGTCCACCGATGAATTGATTGAAAATTACCTTGCCTTTGTGGAAAGTTCAGAGGCACTTGAGGGAGTCCTTCAACTGGAAGAATCACTTCGTAACGCTGTCATTACCTTCAATAAGGTTCGGCAAAGACTTCAAGTATTTGGGTTGACGCTCGCCGACATAGACAAGGTTGTTCAAACAGGGCAGCCATCTCCAATATTTTATGTCAAAGCCCCTGCTTCTGGGCAAATCATTAAGCAACATGTGACACTCGGTACAACCGTTGAAAAAAGCAACACGCTTTTCTCAATACTCGACACCGATCTTGTCTGGGTTGAGGGCGAGGTTCATGAGGATGCACTTGTCCGCCTTCAGGACAAATGGCAAATAGGTAGCGAGGTTCGCGTGCGTGCCACTGCTTATCCAGAAACAATTTTCACCGGAAGAATTTCGCATATCTCAGGTGTTATGAACCCAGAAGAACGAACTGTCCATTTTTGGGCGGAAATCGACAATCCAACGCGTAAACTCAAACCGGGGATGTTTGCCGAACAGACAATTGTTTTGGAAAAAGGAACCGAGGTCTTGAGTGTTCCGCTGAATGCCGTGCTTGAAGACGGAGGAAGCCGGTTTGTATTTGTCGAATTCGGAGAGACTTACACTAAGCAGGAAGTTGTCGTCGGCGCGAAAGACGACCAGTACATCGAAATCAGGGAAGGATTGTTTCCAGAGGAGTATGTCGTAGTGCAGGGACAGTATCAATTGTTGAGGGCAACAGCGGATGTTTCCGAATCGACGGATGCCCATGGACATCCCCATTAGCGTTTTTTAACGATTGGTTCTTGCGCTCCTTTCCATTTCATTACGATCAGACTTTCGGGGAATTCACGACTGAAATAAGGATCTGTACGGTTTTTTACTGCCTTTATTAATCCAAAACGATAGCCTGCAACAACGGCACAGGCGGATTTAAGGAACGCATTTGAAAGTTCTAACGTACGCGGTTTACCCGCAAGGAAAAATTAAAATATGTGGTCGAAAATCACCGAGATTTCTCTCAAGAATAGACTCCTGACACTTGCTTGTATGGTAGCAGTAATCATCGTTGGATTTAGGATGTTTCAATCGGCACCGATTGATGTTTATCCTGACATCAATCCGCCTCGTATTACCATACTCACTGAGGCACACGGATGGTCGCCTGAAGAGATGGAAACCTTGGTTACGTTACCTATCGAGAGCGCGATGAACGGGACTCCTTATGTGACACGGGTCCGGTCTTCCTCTGCAATTGGTTTATCGCTTGTGTTCGTTGAATTCGATTGGGGGACGGATGTATTTCTCGCGCGACAGATGGTCTCTGAGCGACTCCAACTGATCGCACCGAATTTGCAGGAGGACGTTGATGCCCCAATTATCTTGCCGACTTCCTCCCTCTTGGGCGAAATTATCGAATACGCGCTCGTTGATGAAACGGGAGAATTTGATGAAATGGAAATGCGCGACCTTGCAGATTGGGTGATTCGCTACCAGTTGCAATCACAGGGCGGCATTGCCAATGTGATTAACATCGGTGGCTACGTAAAACAATTCCAAGTTTTCGTCGATCCTGAGCGGTTGATAAGCTATAACCTTTCACTTGAGGACGTTGCTTCTTCGCTTGAGAAGAGCAACGAAAACTCAGCAGGCGGTTTTCTCATTAAAGACGCTCGCGAGTTGATGATTCGGGGATTAGGACGAATTTCTTCGGTTCCTGACATTGAAAACGTCGTTGTTAATGTGCAAAAACATGGCAGCCCGATTCTCGTTAAGGATGTTGCCTCGGTGAAAATCGGATCGCTTCCAGAAATTCGACGTGGCGCGGGAAGCCACAATGGAAAAGAAACCGTCTTGGGCAAGGTCGTCAAGCAACCGGGTATTAACACGATGGAGCTGAGCGACAAAGTGGTTTCCACCTTGGAATCCTTGGAGAAATCCATGCCTAAGGGTGTAAATATTAAGGTTGAATATGCCCAAGCTGACCTAATTCGGCGTGCTGTTGATACCGTTAAAGAAGCTCTACGCGATGGCGCGATTCTGGTCGTTATTGTTCTGGCTATTTTTCTCTTCAACATTCGGACCGCCCTGATTACCCTGACTGCGATCCCACTGTCTTTGATTATAGCCGTTATCGCGCTTCTTTCTCAGGGCGACACGCTTAACATTATGACGCTCGCGGGTTTGGCGATTGCGGTTGGAATGGTCGTTGACGACGCGATTGTTTACGTCGAGAACATTTTCCGACGGTTACAAGAGTATTTTCGTCTGCGTTGGACGGGCGAGGAACCTGAAGAAACACCCTCAGAGGTTGTAGCACGAGCGAGTGAGGAAATCCGATCCTCAATTGTTTTTGCGACCTTGATTATCATCCTCGTTTTTGTACCGTTGTTCAGCCTGAGTGGTATGGAGGGCAGGATGTTCCGTCCACTTGGCTGGGCTGTTGTTATTTCAATGGCAGCGTCGCTACTCGTTGCACTCACAGTTGTTCCAGTGTTAAGCGACTTGCTGTTGACCCGTTTTCAAAGGTCACGTCCATCTGATAGATCTGAATCGGAACCTCGTCCTTCAAAAGAAAGCCCTGTGGTTGTGTGGATTAAACGCGCGTATCGTCCCATACTGGTTGCCGTTATGCGATTGCGTTGGGCGATTGTAGTGGTGGCACTGCTGCTGGTGGTTTTGACTGTGGCAGCGATACCTCGGCTGGGGCGCGAATTCTTGCCTGTGATGGATGAAGCTACGTTTATTATCAGTGTCTTCTCACCGCCAGGCACCTCGTTAGGAGAATCAACGCGTATCGGTAGAGAGATGGAAACACGACTCCTGACGATTCCAGAAGTAACGAGTGTGAGTAGCCGCACCGGGCGCGCAGAGGCAGATGAGCATGCCCACGACGTAAACACACATGAGATCCTTGTGAACTTTATCCCCCCCGATGAACGAGAGAAAACGCGAGCAGAACTCCTTTCAGAAGTCCGTGAGTTGCTGTCTCCTGAGAACTTTCCCGGTGTATTGGTATCTGTCGGTCAACCGATTCAGCATCGCCTCGACCACCTTTTGTCAGGGGTTAATGCGCAGGTAGCACTGAAATTGTTCGGGACGGATCTCGACATGCTCCGGGCAAAGGCGGAGGAAATTCGGGCGGTCATGTCGGAAATCGACGGTGTAGCGGACTTACAGGTGGAACAGCAGGTGCAGGTGGAGCAGCTTCAGATTAAGGTAAAACGACTTGAAGCAGCACGCTACGGCTTGCGGGTCGAAGATGTGACGCATTTTACAGAAACTGCACTCAAAGGGGAGTCGGTGAGTCAGGTTATCCAAGGCCAACGCCAATATACGCTCTTGATTCGAGTCGATCCGACGCTCGTCAACACAGCCGAAGCCGTCGAAAGCCTAAAAATCCGAACGCCATCAGGCGCGTTCGTCCCACTAAAACAGGTCGCCGATGTTGGTTTTGGTTATGGACCGAATACCATCAATCGCGAGAACGTTTCTCGGCGTATTGTCATCCAGTGTAACGTCCGAGGTGGCAAAGGGGGGCGGGATCTCGGCAACTTTATTGCAGAAGTTCAGCGGGAAATCGACGAACGGGTCGAATTGCCTGAAGCGTATTTCCTGTCCTACGGCGGACAGTTTGAAAGTCAACAGGCGGCACAAAGAAAAATTATGATTCAGACAGGTTTTGTCCTCATTGGTATCTGTGTTCTGTTGTTTTTGGCGATGGGTTCATTTCGGCTTTCATTATTGGTGATGCTCAATCTGCCGTTGGCGTTAATCGGAGGTGTTGTCAGTATCTTCCTCACCGGTGGTGTGTTGAGCATTCCGTCGATGGTGGGTTTCATTTTGTTATTCGGTATTGCTGTGCGAAACGGAATTATTTTGGTGACACACATCAATGCCCTGCGTTCAGAAGGTATGTCGCTCTATGATGCTGTAATGAAGGGTGCCGAGGAACGCATTAGTCCGGTGTTAATGACGGCTTTAACGACAGGATTAGGGATGCTACCCCTTGCGCTTGCACACGGTTCCGGAGCAGAACTTCAGAAGCCACTTGCCATCGTCATCAGCGGTGGGATGATAACTGCGACGCTCCTGACGCTTATTGTCTTGCCCGTGCTGTACTATATTGTCGAATTAAGTTGGTTAGCGAGTTTCCAGCGTAAAACCGAAAAATCGTAAATTATACGCCTTCCATGTAAACTTTTTTGTGGCGTTGACTGTTTAAGTTTCTAAGTAAAGCAATCTTCCATTGCAGATACGTGGAAACAATCGAATTGAGTGCTTTTACACTCCAAAACCTTAAGCAGATTCAACGCTACAGAAGTCATCGGCTTGGACCTTTGTGACTTTTTTTGAAACTTTTTGCGTTGAATGGTGTCTTATAAGAATAAGGAAGAAAACTTACCAATTAAGCGAGGAACTCGAAATGAAACGCGCACATTTCTATTGCCTAACCGTAGTGGTTGTCCTTCTGTTTGTTGGAATCAGTATGGTAAGCATGGCTGAAGTGGCTGTCTTAAATCTGGAGATTTCCGATGTCGTCAGTAACGCCGATGCGAGGCAAATTCGACGGCTACTGGAACCTTGGGTGGATCCAAAGGACATTACATTCCACACCCCTGTTGACAAGCACGGTAGAAAACGGCTTTTCACTACACTTGTGAAAGTCAAACCGAGACAAGGTCCCTCTAAATATAGCGAAACACACACGTTTGATGTTTATGACATCATGCGTCAGCTTAACGATTCGCGTTTCCGAGGTCGCCATGGACTTGGACACTCCCGCGTTATTAATACCGAGGCTACTATTCGCGGCGATCTGTTTGCACATCCCGGCTTCGCCCGGAGTTACCTCCGAAACGTTCCAGCGTGGCGACGTTGGCGACCTGACACTTCCCATATCCATCACGCAATGACGGCGGGGCATGAAGAACAGAAGTTTGTCTTCAGTGCGAATCCCGAGTTTGATCAGCTGCGGATAGATGCGGCAAACAACAATAAGCCCGTTGAGGTAAAGGGTATCATCACAGGATTTGATGGTCCCTATCCAATCGTATCCGTTCGCGAGTACGAGGTAGGCTATCATCTCAAGACGAAGGCATCTGAAGCGGGAACAGCGAGACAACCGACCTACGACTACCTTGAAAGAAAGTAGGAACTATCACCAATCCTGACTTTCTTTTCATGACTGGTAACCGCCTGTATTAAAAAGCACAACGCGCTCTGGGTCTTTGATCATTCCATTTGCGACGAGTTGTTTGAGTGCCGCTACAGTTGCGGCGCCTTCGGGGCATGTCAAAAGCCCTTCGGTTGTGGGGAGCAGTTGTATTGCTTCACGGATGTCATCGTCTGTTACGGCAATCGCGGCACCATTGCTTTTACGAATCGCTTCTAAAATGAGGAAATCGCCGATTGCTTGTGGTACCCGCAAACCGCTGGCAACGGTGTGAGCATCACTCCATGGTATTGCTTCAGTTGCACCTTCTTCCCAAGCTTTAACAATCGGGGCGCATCCTGCTGACTGTACAGAGATGAACCGCGGTCTTTTCTTACCGATCCAACCGATCGCTTCTAATTCTGCAAAGGCTTTCCACATCCCCACAATACCCGTGCCGCCACCAGTAGGATAGATGATAACATCCGGGAGTTCCCATCCACACTGCTCTGCAAGCTCAAACCCCATCGTTTTTTTGCCTTCCACACGGTACGGTTCTTTAAGCGTTGACACGTCAAACCATCCTTCCTGTTTCTTCCGTTCTGCGACAATCCTGCCGGCATCCGTAATTAGACCGTCAATCAGTGTGACGTTGGCACCGGCGAGTTGACACGTTTCCTTATTGAAGGAAGGTGTATCTTGTGGCATAAAGATATGTGCTGATATACCTGCGGCAGCGGCGTAAAGTGCGAGAGCAGTCGCAGCGTTGCCAGCAGACGGGATCGCTAACTGCGTTAATCCGAGTGCCTTTGCCTTGGAAACTGCCATTGCCAAACCGCGTGCCTTGAAACTTCCGGTTGGCAATCGGGATTCGTCTTTCACCCATACCTCTGTAAGTCCAAACGTTGCTCCCAACCGCTTAGCATGGACGAGAGGTGTCATTGTTTCCCCAAGTGTCACCACGTCTGTAGGGTTAGATATGGGCAGGAGTTCCCAATAACGCCAGAGTGAAGCAGGTCTCGATTGGAGCGTGTCACGTGTCCATGTTTCTGCTATCTGTTCAAGCGCGTAGCGGGCAAGTAGGGGTTTCCCACAAGCGGTACAGACGTTCTGCGGTAACAGGTGGTCATAGGTTTCACTACATTTACCACATTCAAGTGTTTCTAATTTTCCTTGCGGTTCGGTGAGGTGGGTCGGGATTTTCATGTTTCTTTCCGTAGATGGGTTTACGCGCTCTGGAAAAGGATTCACAGGAGGTACCTTTCCATATATTCGCAGGGTTCTCCGGACGTTCGTCCCTATCGCTCCCTACGTTCGTTTCGGGTTGTATTACGGATATGCCTACTACTCTGCATGCGCAAGCAGCTTGAGAAGGATTGCTTTCATACTATAGAGACGGTTGTCCGATTGCTCAAAGATAATTGAGCGTTCATCGTTAACGAGTTCACCCGAAATTTCATATCCATGGTGTGCAGGAAGGCAATGCATAACCCGGCAGTCAGACGCCTTCAACAGTTCCGCATTCAATTGGTACGGCATCATCTTTTCTAACCGACGTTTCCGCTCTTTTGCAAAGGATGGATCCGTGAAGAATTCCATGTCTACCCATGTATCCGTGTAGATAATATCGCTTTCGGCAATCACTTTTTCCAGTGAATGCTCCACCGCCTTGGTATTGGTATCAAACGTTTTGTAGAGACCTTTGTGAGAGGCTTCTGCCCAGAGTTCCTTGTCAACAGCAGCAGGATTCACCTCTGGTGCGATGACCGTGACTTCGACACCTACCTTCATACTGGCAGCAATCAGCGAATTGCAGACGTTGTTATGCACACCGATAAAGCACAATTTAACTCCTTCCAGTCTGCCGAGATGCTCTTGTATTGTCATCAGATCACCGATGGCTTGCGTTGGGTGGTATTTATCGCAACAGCCGTTGATTACCGGAACGGTCGCAGCAGCCGCCGCCTCAACGAGTTCCGAGTGTTTCAAGAAGCGTGCTAAGATAATATCAACATACCCCGAGAGGACACGCATTTCGTCGCCAAGCTCGGCCAACGCGAAGTTTGTGGTGCGCCAATCGAGGTAATGGGCATGTCCACCGAGTTGTGTTATACCAATTTCACCGGCACAGCGCGTTCGCGTAGAGGTTTTTTGGAAAAGCAGACAAAGACTCTTCCCACCGACAGCGTGTCTGTATTTTTCAGGGTGGTTTTTGATGTTCAAGCCATTTTCGACTGTTTCAAGAATGTCTTTTTCTGACCATGGGTTTAGTGTAATGAGGTGCATAATTACCTCCACAGTAGCGTGCTGAGAAACCTATGGAAGGTTTCCATTTTTCATAAATCATAGAAAGGTTATGTTTTGTCTTGAATTACGCTCAGTAGCAAATAAGAAAGCATAATTATATCTGATTTTGTGATGAATGTCAAATCTTTTCTGTTATATCCGGTCCCATGGAATTTCAACACCCAGCTCATCGGCAAGCTTCTCAAGTTCCCGCACCGGTTCCCGATGGAGTGGAATTCCGCTTGCGAGACGTTCTTGCGTCAATTCCCACTCAATTTCACCGGGTAGGGTGACGCGTGTAAATCCACTGCGTGGGGTGGCTTGACGTGTCATCCGAATCTGCCGATCAATTTCAGCCTTAAATTCCGAGATAGAGGTAAAACTGGCAATGTTGATCGCGAAGAAGAAATGTGCGGATACGCGTTTCTCTCGTGGTGCGTCTCCAGGTTGATAATGCTTGTTGATACCCATCAGTCCACCGCTTAACGGTCCGCATAAAACATCCATTACGATCGCAAGGGCTGAACCTTTGGGACCTGCGGCAGGTAAGATAGCGGCAACCTTCGCTGGGTCATCGGTTTCA
This sequence comes from Candidatus Poribacteria bacterium, assembly GCA_965232545.1. GTDB lineage: Bacteria > Poribacteria > WGA-4E > WGA-4E > WGA-3G > WGA-3G. The sequence goes on along the minus strand of OZ246979.1, from coordinate 1,143,487 downwards.
TTGCCATCTGCGTCGAGTCCCCATCCCAATGGGATTTTTTCTTGGTATAGCCTTGCCGTTCCAATCCGTCCAGCGGCGGCTGCACCACACGCCATATCTAACACAATCGGTGGCTCTTCACCAGCAGGAATGGCAAAAGAAAGCGCATTGTTCCCGATCGAAGTGGTTCTCGCGCCGAAAACAGCAACATTCACGCCGAGTCCATTTGTGGTTGCAAAACCGATCATATCGTGTTCTGTAGCTCGTATCGCATGGCTGGAGGCAGCTCCGAAGTGATTACTATTCCGAACAATAGCCACGCCGATCGAAGCGGATTTCGCTTTTTCAACTGCGAGATTCATTGCCCGGACACCCACGAGATGTCCCAATCCATGGTCACCATCTAACAAGACAGAAGCGGTGTTATCTTCAAGTGTTTGAAGGGCAGGTGTAGGATTTATATCGCCATTGATGATGCCTCGGACATAACGTGGTACGGCGCGTGTTGCATGCGAATGAACGCCGCGTAGATCCATCAGGACTTGCATTTCTGCGACGGTATCTGCATCTGATTGGGCAACGCCCACTTTTTGATAAAGTTGGCTACAAATGGTTTGCAACGCTCCTGCGTTCACAATTGCTTCTTGTTCGTGTCGATTCATGACTATGGAGCTCCTATAGTGTTTTCAACACATTTGGGTGCGTTGGGTTAGAAAGACACGTGCACAGTAACTTCGGATCTCTGCTGTTTCTAATGTCGCCATTTTAGCAGAATTGACGATAAAGCGCAAATTTCGTTCAGAAAACTGAGCAACCCAGAATTTAGTCGGTTTTTATTTGCCTTTAGGTCTTGTACTGAGATATAATTCTTATTTAGAGTAAACGCATAACCAAACGCAAGCGTTGTCATAAATAAGCAAACCCCAGTTACACAGTTCGGGAAGCATACTCATGATTTCTCTTAATCGCGTCTCACAATGTTTTTGCCTGATCTTCGTGCTACTGCTCATTGCACTTGCTGCCAACCCGGGTGAAAAGGACACTTCCAACTTTTCGCAGAATGGTGCTTTATTTTTGGAGGAGTACTGTTTTGGTTGTCACGCTGGTGACCAACCTGCCGCTGAACTTTCTTTGGATTCATTCACGGATAATCGCTCGTTAATTGAGAATCGAGACATCTGGGAACGTATACTGGATATGGTTGCGACAGGACAAATGCCACCGTCAGAGAGCGAGCAACCGCCATTAGAGGTATCAGAATCATTTGTTGAACACATTGATGCAGTTTTTGAAGACGCTGACCGCACAGCTAAACCCGACCCGGGACGTGTTACCGTCCGAAGACTCAATCGAGTCGAGTATAAAAATACTGTCCGCGACCTATTGGGTGCTGATTTTAATCCGACCGAAAATTTTCCTGCTGATGATGTCGGACACGGGTTTGATAACATCGGTGACGTGCTCACGATGTCACCACTTCTAATGGAACGCTACCTTGAAGCCGCGGAGGCAATTGCCACACGTGTTATCTTGTTGGATCCACCACCGCCATCCAAACGTTACCAGAGCGGTAATAGTTTGGAGCCGCGCCATGATGATGTCCCTAATGAACGTTACCGCCTGCTCGATCCAACTGCCACAGAAGCATGGAAATCTGGTCCTTTTACAACGAGCGCGAGCAATTTCAGGGTAGCTCCCGATACAGAAATCGTCTACCGCGCAACACTTTACGCTGAAACCGACAGCGAAACTCCTGTGGAAGTTGTCTTATTCATTCAGGGTGACAAGTTAGAAGAGGTAACTCCACCGGAAAAACTCGCGCGTTTAGTTGGCATAGATCCTACGGCAAACAATAGTATCAAGGTTTTGAAGGCTTTTGAGATCACCGCCCGCGATGATGAGAAGAGACAGACAATTGAATTCCTTATTACTGGTATTCCTAACATTGAAAGAGTCGGTATTGCGATGCTTAAACCAATAGAGGGTGAACCGCACGCTAAACTCCAGATTCGCACGCTCTGGTCAGAGGGACCGTTAGAAACCAGACCCGATTCGCATTTTGAAATTCTGGCATGCACACTCGGGATCCCGCAGGCAGAACAGACCCGTGAAGTGCTAACGCGTTTGCTTCGGCGCGGCTACCGTCGTCCACCAACCAAAAACGAAGTGGAACAACTCACACAGTTTGTAGCATCCGTCCAAGCCGACGGGGTCTCGTGGGAAGCGGGCATCCAAGAAGCGATTAAAGTCATTCTTTGCTCACCGAAATTCCTATTTCGGTTGGAGTTAGACGATCGTCCGCAGCATTCAGAACCGTATCCGATTGATGAGTTTCAACTCTCCTCTCGGCTCTCCTACTTCTTGTGGAGCAGCATGCCGGATGACGAACTCCTTGAACTCGCTGAGAAAAAACTGCTAACGGTCAACCTTGAGTCCCAAGTTAAACGCATGTTGGCAGATCCAAAGGCATCTGAATTAGGACGTAATTTCGGAACCCAATGGCTTCAAATTCAACGATTGACAACGGCTGCGCCTGATCTCGAACAATTTCCTTATTTCACAGGTAGCTTGCGCCTCGCTATGCTAAAGGAGACAGAACTTTTTGTCGAATCCGTCTTTCGCGAAGATCGGAGCGTCTTGGATTTGATTGATGCCGATTACACCTTCCTCAATTCTACCTTGGCAAATCACTACGGCATTATGGATACACAGGGAAACTGGAGAGGACAAAAGAACCCCGTACCGGGTGGTGAAGCGATTAAAGGCAGATCGTTTCGCCGCGTCAAGATACAAGGCAACTCACGCGGTGGAGTCCTAAGTCACGCCAGCGTCTTGACGGTTACCTCTAATCCGACGCGCACCTCTCCCGTCAAAAGAGGACGCTGGGTTCTGGAACAGATACTCGGTACACCGCCACCACCGCCACCACCAGATGTCCCTGAATTAGAAGAAGAGGGTGAGGCGGTTCATGGGAGTACGCTACGTGAACGGCTTGAGCAACACCGAGCAGATCCCGCATGTGCTAACTGCCATGCGAAAATGGACCCTATCGGATTCGCGCTTGAAAACTATAACGCTATTGGGGCTTTTCGGTGGAAAGATGGAGAATTGAGTATTGATACAACGGCGGAATTGCCAGATGGAACGATATTGCGTGGCGTAGCAGATCTGAAACAGGTCATAAAAGACAGAAAACAGCAATTCCTACGCTGTTTGACAGAGAAGATGTTAACCTATGCTTTAGGCAGAGGATTGGAATATTATGACCGATCGACCCTCGACAGGATCGTTGCACAACTTGAAGCCGGCGGTTATAGAAGTTCTGTGATGATCACAGAGATCGTCAAGAGTGATCCGTTCCGATTGCGACGTAGTACAAAGGGAAATTTATGATTGGCAATTGGCTATCGGCTATCGGCTTTCAGTTTCCATTCTCCGCACTGGCGAGGTTTCCCAGGGAACAGACCCCGCAGGTGTCTGCCGGAACTTCCCATTGTGATGGCATGCGCCCGACAGCGGAAGTGCCTCGACCTCTGACTGCTATTTACAATTTACCTTTCAGTTTTGCGGCTCTTCCTTTGTTACTCATAGTTCTCCAGCCAAGTTGTTCTATATCTCATTATTATGAAATGCCAAGTAACAATCCTATGTCACAGTTGGAAGAGAAATATTCCGTTTACTTGGATGCTACATGGACGAAAAAAGATGCCGCTATGCTTTTAAAGGCCTTTGAATCTATATTCCCAAATCTGAATTTACAATTTTCCAGATGGAGTATAACTGACGATGGCTTAGAAAATGATATTAAGATTGAATCTAAGGATAAGTTAAAGTTCGTTACGATTAGTAGAGATGTCTTTCCAGCTGAGGAATCTCAAGAGGTTCTGTCTCCGGGCAGGCATCTATATTATGCTGTCGTTCAATACATAACAGAGAGTGGAACAAACAGAGCCGTAATAGAGTTAATATTGCAAGAAAGGTATGGGATATATGTACCCTCTTATGCTTCATTACCTGATGAAACAAAAAATAAAACAACAAAACGCTATTCGGATTTTGAAAATAGGGATCTGATGCTTATTATATCAGTATTTGAAGCATTCCCTCAGGCATTACATAAAATACCTCGATTGAAGTATATAGTTCGCAGAATCGATAACGAGGATGATGAAAACAGAGGCGTGAGTCATGCCCTGACCAGTCGTGGTTACATAGAGTTTGCTGAATCTATTTTCACTCGCAGTAATTTTCGTAATTTTATTAATACACGTCGTATAATTGCCCACGAAAAGGCACATTTTTTATGGACTTATGTTTTTCATAGAGAACTTAAATTGGATTGGGCAAAACTTGGGGGGTGGTATCGAGAAGGAACAAGTGAGTCCGGTTGGTCAACAACCAAAGAACGGGCAGCGTTTGTATCAGATTACGCTTCTGAAAAAGATCCAAATGAGGATATGGCGGAAAGTATCGCAAATTATCTTGTATCACCCCATAGACTCCGTTCCTGTTGCCCTGAGAAATATGAGTTTATTCATGAAATTATGCTTATGTATGTCGAACGGTGGGGCACGTCTAATGTTATGTAAATCTGGGAGAGGCTTATGAACACATCAAAACATTTTTCACGTCGAACATTTTTACGCGGTTTGGGAGTCAGTGCCGCTTTACCTTGGTTGGAAACGGTGGGGTCCGTTGTGGCTTGGGCAGACACATCCATAGCGGGAAAAGCAATTACGCGTTATCCCGATCCAGCGGTTGAAGTCATTGATTCGCGTTTCGCGCAGTATAAGATTGGAAACGCCGTCGTAGAACGGCTGTGGACGGGATCGCGCTGGGCAGAGGGACCCGTCTGGTTCGGTGATGGCGGTTTCCTCCTCTGGAGTGACATTCCAAACAATCAGATTCTGAAATGGCAAGAAGCCACCGGTATAGTGAGCGTCTATCGCAAACCCTCTAACTACACCAATGGACACACGCGCGATCGGCAAGGTAGACTCATCAGTTGTGAACACGGCACACGACGTGTCACACGAACCGAATATGACGGAACAATTACCGTTCTCATAGACAACTTCGAGGGCAAACGCTTCAACGCACCGAACGATGCTGTTGTCCATCCTGACGGACATATCTGGTTCACCGATCCGGGATACGGTATCCTATCCCATTATGAAGGGCACAAAGCAGAATTTGAATTACCGACGTCCGTTTATCGCTTGAATCCAGACACCGGCGAAGCAGTCGTTGTAACGGATGAAATCGAAAGACCGAACGGCATCTGTTTTTCACCCAATTACAATAAACTTTACGTTGCTGATACCGGTCCCCCAAAAAACATCGTTACCTATGATGTCGTAGACGGTGAACGACTGGCTAACAAACAGGTATTCGCTGATATGGCACCCGGTGCCGCTGATGGTCTGCGGTGTGATACCGATGGAAACTTGTGGGCAGGCACTGGTTGGGTCGGTGACGGTTACGATGGTGTGCATATCTTCGCACCAGATGGAACACTTATCGGGAAGATCCATCTGCCCGAAATTTGTGCAAATATCTGCTTCGGCGGTGTGAAACGAAACAGGCTTTTCATGGCAGGTAGTCAATCACTCTATTCAGTTTATGTCAATGCACAAGGGGTGCCTTATTTTTAAATGTGCGCCATAAACGCTCCGCGCAGACATCGGGAATCGGAGTTCTCTCCTACAAGAAACCCAAATGTCTCCGATAAACATTTGACAAGTCATATAAAATAAGGTATAATTGTGTTATAGGAGTTCTGGAACGGCGAATCACATAGTGACATAAGGTTTTTTGCAAATTTCTACTGCCTTAACTATCGGGAGTTGACGAAGGAATAGTTATGAACACTTCAAAACAACTTTCACGTCGAACATTTTTACGCGGTTTAGGTGTTAGTATTGCTCTACCGTGGCTGGAGGTAATGGGACCTCTTACCTCGTGGGCAAACGCTCCCACAAGTGGAGTAGCACACCAGACAGTTCCGAATCGGATGGCATTCCTTTACGTGCCTAACGGAAAGATTATGGAGGAGTGGACCCCGAAGCAGATCGGAACTAACTATGAACTCACGGATATCCTGAAACCCTTGGAAAATGTGAAAGACAAGATGTTAGTGCTAAGCGGTCTAACAGCCGATAAAGCCCGTGCGAACGGGGACGGTGGTGGTGATCACGCCCGTGCCATGGCAGCTTTCCTTACCGGCGCACAGCCCCGTAAAACGGATGGTGCTGACATTCAGGCTGGCGTTTCTGTTGACCAAGTAGCGGCATCGCATATCGGTAATCGGACCCGAATGCCTTCGCTTGAACTCGGAATCGATCCTGGAAGAAGAGCGGGAAATTGCGATTCCGGTTATAGTTGCGTCTATTCATCAACGCTGTCATGGCGTTCCGGCACGCAACCGCTTCCTAAAGAGGTAAATCCGAAACTCGCTTTTGAACGGCTGTTCTCTTCTCTGCCTGATACACAACGAGAGGAACGCGATCAACAGCGAAAAAGTATCCTCGATTTTGTCAGACAGGACTCAAAAGAGTTACTCGGTCAGGTCAGCGGGAATGATGTCCGGAAACTCGATGAGTACTTCTCCTCTATCCGGGACATTGAAATGAGAATCGCATCGGCTGAAAAGTTTCCACCGATCGAAAGTCCAGACTATACCGTGCCGGAGGAAATTCCAGCAGATTATCAGGAGCATCTGCATCTCATGATGGACCTGATGGTACTCGCATTTCAGGCGGATGTAACCCGCGTTACGACCTTTGTCCTCGCAAATGAAGGGAGCAACAAACCCTATCCGTTTGTCGACGTTCCAGAGGGACACCACTACTTGTCACATCACAGTGGTGATGAAGAGAAGATAGAAAAAATCAAACGCATTGATATCTTCCACTCTCAACAACTGGCGTATTTCTTAGAAAAAATGGACGCGACTGTTGAAGGGGATGGTTCGCTTTTAGATCATTCGATGGTTCTGTACGGTAGCGGGAATGCTGATGGTAACCGACACAGCCACCACGATCTCCCAATTCTGCTCGCTGGCAACGGTTGTGGCACGATCAAAAGTGGTCGTCACATCCGCTATCCGAAAGAGACACCACTTAACAATCTCTGGCTATCAATGCTCAATCGCATGGATGTGAACCTCGCACAATTAGGCGATAGCACTGGTAGTTTACAAGAGCTCTCTTAGGTCGAAAATATAGGCGCGCTCCACAAGCGCGCCTCTTTCCAGTTTCCCCACATCCCTCATTATTCACTCTATCTTAGTGGGTATCTTCGGCAGACAATCCAGTCTCTGCGATCCGCATCAGTTCGTCATCATCTAAGTCAAGGTCTACGTCCTCAGAGAACGGTTGTGGGACATTGTACGGGGTCTTAGCGTATACCTCAACGACATTCTCATCGGGATCATAGAAATAGATCGCCAGAGCAATTCCGTGATTCACTACACTCCGAATCCTTACCCCTTCCGACTTCAGAAGTGTATAGAACTGTTTTAAATCGGCGAGATCCTCAACAATAAACGAAACCTGTTGGACAACCTTTGCTCCGGGTGGAGCATCCCTACCTGGACACAACGCAAGTTCGTGGTGTTCCGATTCTGGTTGCGCACTTAGGAAAATAATATGCCCTTCTGGATGCGCGTCGGTGACGGTGAGCCCGAGAATCTGGGTATAGAAGTCTTGTGACTTTTGGACATCGGTGCAGTAGAGTCCAACATGGCCAAGTTCCTTAACGGCTAACATTTTTCACTCTCCTATGGTATCGAAATCAGTAGTATCAGTTTATACGAAACTGGAAAATTCATCAAGTCGCTTCGGTAGCCGTCAATTGGTTTCCCATAGGTTGGGTTGAACGCTGCGCATCCGAGCATTCGCAATCACAGAAAACCAAAGTTCGTCTCATACATCGCTATCGCAAAGACACTCAGTGAACCCAACGCTTTTCCGGGAGGATTGCAGTAGATTGTGCAATTGCGTTAAGACAAGTGTTTAATTTTAACAGTCAAATCCTTTGTAAATACTCGTTCCAATGCCTCACAAATATTACTATTAGTAACAGTATGCATTCGATCCGAATGTATAGGTTAGGTCGATTGATAATCTCCAATTGACCCTGCATCTACATTTTCTGGGTAATAGACACGGATAATTACGGAGAGATTCTGTCGAAATCATCCTGAAATAACGGACCCTTTATAATCCAAAATGTACAGCAGAATTTCGCAGTATTAAGCCAAAAAACTCAGTGTTTACTGGGTTTAGATCGATTTTATCATTACTTTGGAAAACTATTAGTTTTGATAATGAAACCCATTATCAATATATGGGCATGTTCGTAAATGAAACCAAAATACATAGAACAGAAAATGTACGGCGAGCGAGAAAAATCGGTGTTGGAATCGCTAAGTTGATGAAATCCGATAACTGGCACCTACCAACATCATTTGGAAGGTTGGGTTCACTTAATCGAACTTACGTTATAGTAAAACCGAAAAATAAAGAGACACTTGCATCCCCCGGTAGGTTCGGAATGTAATACAAGGAATGGATTTAGTCTATTCGTAGACTAAATCCCCTAACCGAACCGGCACAGGGTGTCTTATTAATTCTAAACTTTACTATAAATTACCAATCTTTAAAAGGAAATATGCGAGTCTCTGTCGCCATTCCATAGAAACTCCATAAACTTCCAGCGACGAACTCGCCAAGAATTAGACCGAGGAAGAATGGTGCTGCCTTTCGATGCAACTGCAATCCGCCCTGCTTGATAATCAACCATTTTGCGATCGTGCTAATCACAAGTGAAATCCAGAGCCAGTTCATACACCAATCTGCGGCTCCTGAGACTGCATAACCAACGGCATGGAAGGGCCACCAAAAGAAACGCATCCGTAAAAACATCAAAAGGAACGTGAACCCCATACCAACACCCATGGATGTTACTTCCGGGATATTCGGTCCCATTGGAAAATTAAGTTGTTGTTGGAGTCGATTGAAAGGATGATGTGCAAAACTCCCTGCCGATCCAAAACGATACACATCGTGCAAATATGCCCAGAAAGACCCGATCGAACCGACAAAGACTGCTAACAGTATTACCCATACCAGCGGTTTCGGGTTGAATCCTGCCCGCGAGGCGAGTTGGAACCCCTCTAACTGATGAGGCATCGGATGACTACGGTGCGCACGGTTGAAGAAAAACAGAAAGGAGAGTGCCGTAAGATTGGAACCCCCCATGCCTCGTGAGCCAAGAATCGTCGGTAAGGCGTAATCCGGTCCCATATAATGGAGATCGTGGGCGGGAGCACCCGATTCCACCCGCATTCGGGTAATACCTGTTGATAGCGCGAAATACATCGCAAAGAAAGCGATACCGAGTGAAATACTAATGCCTATCTTTACTGAAAAGGCGATGAGATAGATACATCCTAACACAATACCCACAATGGCGGTTCGGTACCGCATCGGTTCGACAGATTCATCAAGGCTGGAGCGTCCTGTGAAGATTTGTCTAAAGACTTCTGTAAGGTATTTTCGGCTTGCCCATATCGCGAAAATCGCAAGCCCAAGGTACGCACCAAGGGACTGCTGGCGGTCATAAGGAAAACCGGGTAACCCCCGAATCCCAATGATAGCTCCAACAACTCGTTGCATCTTGCGAAACAGGTAGAAGAACCAACAGGAGAACGATAGGTCCAAAGGCATAAAAAATCCGAGTCCAATAACGAATGGATAGATAGAAAAGGGGGTCCAACCGATGGCGTTCCACGGCTTTTCAGTGAAAAATTGGCTGATATTCCGAAACCGAACGCCAATAATCGGGATCGTCGGAAAGAGGTAACTGAGCCCGTTAATAAGGTTCAGCAATGAGACGAGAATAAACGCCGTCCAGAAAGGTCTGCCGCGGAAGAAGTTCGCACCGCTATCCCGTGTCATTTCTAATGGCAGTTGGATGATTGGGTAGGCGAGTTTCTCACGTTCAGTCCACTGCTTCCGTAGCACAACGTTGATGCACAACATCACAAACACGAGGACCACAATGAAACTCGTCCACCACAAAGCCGGACCGAGCCATGCTTGCAGTACCTCTATGCGATAAAACGTTGTCTGTCCTTCGTAAAACCCTTCAAGAATCTGTTTATCTTGGACTGTTCCCCATGTTGGTATATATCGGTGGAGAAGCTCCCGCCATTCGTTCTCAGGTGTATCGAACCAGAAGACGTGCCCGATCATCGGGATGAGCACTTGGGCGTGGTCATGGGACGCAATCGCACTCGCCATACAAAGCATTACATAAATGACGAGCAGTTCCCCGTGTGTCAATGCCCACTCTCGCTTTATACGCCGTACAAGTAGATTGAGGAGAGTGATCGCAAATACGAAGAAGACGGCGTTGAAAAATAGGGACATTGTTGTCGGAAACAGCCCCCACCAGACCATCTCCGTGTACATAATCCAATAGCAGTTGATCGGGATAAGGATGAGTGATAATATGACCGATTTGAAGGTGACCCCACGGGTTAAAGCCGAAGGCATGTAGTTCTCCTGTAGTTTTCATAGTTGTCAGTCTCCAGTTAAGATGGATATGGTTCAATCCCTGCTCTTGAAACTGATAACTGTTAACTTCTATATCTTTCTCAGTCACTCATAAATATACCTATTCCATAACTGCTTGGAGTATCCGCACAATATCGAGATGTCCTTTCGATTCTGCTAACGTCAGTGCGGTGTCCCCTTGTCTATTTTTCAGGGTAACATCGGCGTGGTGCGCAAGTAGAAGTTGGACAATTGCCGAATGCCCGCGCCATGCGGCATACATCAACGCCGTTTCACCAGTTCGATTTTGGGCATTGACAACAGCACCTTTCGCAATCAGTCGTTTGGTAATCTCCAGATTTCCCGTCTTGTGGATAATAAAGATTAGCGGCGTATTGCCGTTGACATCTGTAAGGTTCACATCTGCGCCGTTTTCAGCGAGAAATGTCACTACATCTCCGTACCCTTTTTCTGCGGCGATATGCAACGGAGTCCTACCGAGCGCATCTTTTCTGTTTACAGCCGTGCTCGTGTTGTGGAGATTCGTAATATTACCTGTCCATGCGGCTTTGAAGAGTTTATCCTCGGGTGTGTCTGAAAACTCGGAGATGACGTGTTCCCGATTCGTGGGAAGATTCTCAAAGACTTGCACAACACCGCTCTGCCAATGCACCTCAAGCCTATCAACAGTAGCGTGCGCGCCTAATCCGAAATGGAGTCGCCCATCATGGCTGGACAGGTAACTCGCGCCTCGACTGATCTCCTGAACTTGTGTGTGTCCGCCCGCAGTCAAAATAACGCGTGTCCCAATTCCATCCTGACTGCTGACAATACCGACGGTTTTAATCCGAACCCAGTTGTGTTGTGTTCCGGTCTCGTTTCGTAATAAGGCCACAGGACCGTTAGATTGCGTGACAAGCATATCGACATCGCCATCGTTATCGTAGTCACCAAACAGTGCTCCACGGCTTACCGCAGTGCTTTGAAAATAGTTCCCTGCGCTCGTTGATACCTCTTGAAATGTGCCATCTCCTTGATTACGGAAAATCTGATCCCGTTGACGATACGTCAGGATATCGTGTGTGTCTTCAATATTGTCAATGATGTGTCCATTAGCAATGAATATATCTTGCCAACCGTCGTTATCAGCATCAAGAAAGCCTGTGCCAAATCCAACGAACAGGTAACTCTCTTTACCAAGATGTGCCTCATAAATAACATCAGTGAACGTTCCGTCACCATTGTTACGATAGAGCGCATTGGTTTCATAAGAGAGGTTCGTGACGAAAATATCGTACCATCCGTCGCCGTTATAATCGTCGGTTGCAACTCCCATCCCCGCTTGTGCAACACCATTGAAACTGTAAGCGCATCCAGCGAGCAGCGAAATTTCACTGAACGTTCCATCACCGTTGTTATAAAAAAAATCGTTTCGGGTATCGTCGTTTGCGACATAAAGGTCTGGAGCACCATCGTTGTTGAAGTCGGCTGAGACGACCCCTAACCCTTTTCCATGAAACAAACCACCAATACCTCCAACACCGGCTTTTTGACTGACATCTGTAAAGGTTCCGTCGCCGTTATTGCGGTAGAGGGTATCCGGCGCGCCTTCAAACAGGGAAGGATGACAATAGGTTTGAACCCCGTCTTCTCCGCATGGACGATAGGGAACATCCACTGAATACACAAGATAGTTGACAACGAACAGATCAAGGTGTCCGTCTCGGTTATAGTCGAGAAAACACGCGCTGCTACTCCAAGCTGGGTCGCCAACACCGGCTTTTTGACTGACATCTGTAAAGGTCCCATCGCCGTTGTTGCGGTAGAGAACATTGACACCAAAATTGGTCACATAAAGATCTACATCGCCATCGTTGTCGTAATCCGCACAAGTGGCTCCCTGTCCGTAGTTGCCGCGGTTTCCCACGCCTGCGATCGTTGTAATGTCAGTAAAGGTGCTATCACCGTTGTTCCGATAGAGCACGCTGGGTGTTTCATCTGTTGATGCCGAACCCTTCCAATAGCCGCTGTTAACGAGGTAGAGGTCCAAATTACCGTCGTTATCGGCATCGAAGAAGGCACCACCAGCACCGAGGGTTTCAGGCAAGTGATATGCCCCTTCAGCACCATTGATATGCCTAAAATTGATACCTGCTTCCGTCGTCACATCAACAAACTGGATCGCGGCAGATGACAGTGAGAGTGGGACACATATAAGGAGAACTATGAGGATGCCTATGCTTTTACTTTTCATAATCTTTCGCGAGGCGGAATCCGATGAAACTGGTCCCGATCGCTGGATACTGCCCAATCCGCGTGGAGCATCTCGCTAACTTTTCCTGGTTCAACCATGATCCGCCTCTCACAACGCGGCGACTCCCGACCGCCGGTCCTTTTGGGTTGCGCTCAGGACTACGGCGGTAGTACGTTTCGGAATACCAGTCAGCCACCCATTCCCAGACGTTGCCTGCCATGTCGTGCGCGCCGTAAGGGCTAATCCCTGTAGGGTATGAGCCAACGGGCAGCAGATACGCACCCGATTGCCTCCAGATGTTCGCGTGGACGGTCGTTCCCTTGATGCGTTGCGTGAAGGTATCTCCCCAGGGCCATCGTCTTGCGTTTGTTCCGCGTGCAGCTTTTTCCCACTCCGCTTCGGTAGGTAGCCGCATACCTCGCCATGTCGCGTAGGCAACAGCGGAATGCCATGATACACCTATGACCGGATGATTCGGTTTCGTTTCTGCGATGCGGGGCCAAGTTCCAAATTCACCCTCATAACTGATCGGGATGTGTTCACTACCAATGCCCCCGTCTTCAAGCCAAAACTGATGATATTCAGCGTTGGTTACCTCCGTTTTACCGATATAATAGGCATCCAGATAGATTTTGTGTGCCGGTGCTTCATTCGGCAGATCGTCATCGCTACCCATAGTGAAATAGCCTGCCGGGATGAGACACATTTCCGGTTCGCTCCACGCGCAGGGCGAAAACACCAAGAAGGCATAAAATAAGATGGCTTTCGGCGTATTGGCTATCGGTTGTCGGAAACCGAAGGTTTCTGGCAGCAAGAGAATTTTATGGCAGGTGAAAATGATAGCAACTGCCATACGCCCTACTGACCGCTGACTGCTGACTGCTGACTGCTGACCGCTATTCCGTGGATTTTGACGTGAGACGTTCATATTCCTGATAGGTCTTCTCGGCTTCTGTGTGTGCCCCAGCGAGTTCGTAAGCTTTGGAGAGATTCAGATAGAAGCGCGGTTCGGAGGGCTTTAAATGAATGGCTGTTTGGTATTGCTCTATTGCTTCGGAGTACTGTTTTAACATCAAATACGCCCCGGCAAGGCTGTTGCGGTAGGTTGCGACGTTCGGTTTCTGCTGAATTGCTTTCTGGTACATCGCCACTGTCTGTTTATAATTCTGCTGTTGAAAGTGGGCGTATCCGAGTGCCTCATAGCCGCGCGTCTCTTGTGGTGTGAGTGCAATGTAACGTTCCAAAGATTGTGTTGCCTCAGTCCAGAGCTGACGCTTTAGTTGGATTCTGCCAAGTCGGTACCACGCCTCAGCATTCGTAGGGTTTAACTGCACAAATCGCTTGAGATGTGTTAACTGCTCTGCCTCAATAGATAGCACCTCAAAACGTTGTAAATTCCGCTGTGCGACTTTTGTTTCTCCAATACGGCGATACGCCGTGCCTAATGAGAAATGTGCCTTCGCGTGGAAAGGATCAATTTCAATGAGTTCTTTGAAAGTATCAATAGCGGACTGCCACGCTTCCTGCTGAAGAAAGGCATTACCAAGTGTGTAGCGTGCCGTTAGCGAAGTCGGATCGAGTTTAAGTGCGTGTTGAAGCTCACGAATAGCCGCATCGGTGAGATTATCACGAAAATAGGCGAGGCCCAATAGAGTCCGCGTGCGTGCATGATCGGCGTCCATCGCTACTGCTTTCTGTAGGACTCGTGTCGCTTGCGCGGTGTCCCCTAAATGAACGAGTAGCACATCACCCAGCTCATAATACGCCTCAATATAGTTTTCATCTGCGATTGTCGCCTGTTGAAACGCTTCAGCCGCTGCATGGGTCTCCTCGGCACCTTTATAAATCAATCCCAAAACGCAGTGTGCATCCGCCAAGGATGCATCCAGAGTAATCGCTTTCTCTAAAGCGGTTCTCGCTTTTTCCTGCTCTCCGTGAGCGAGCGCGCGTAATCCTGCGTCATATAACCGTGCCGCTTCGGGATGGTATCTCGGTGCTGCAATGGTAAGTGATGTCTGGAATAGTATCAGGAGCGCGAAAATGCATTTGAATGGGGTCATAGATTCAAGGGAATAGGAGTGTATAGGGACGGAGTTTCAACCCCGTCCACTACCACTATATCTGACGTAATTATTGCGACTTAATGTCTGCCCACGTTGTCGTGAGTCGTCCTTGCGGGGTGACAGGCGTTAAACCGAGCACAGAACCGAGTCCATCGTTCATCAGATTTTGGATATCGGCTTGTTCGAGTGGCACATTGAAGACTGCAATCTCATCCATCAATCCCAATGCCTGTCTTTCCGTAGGTGTTCCACCTAAATGAACATCAACACCTGCAACGCCGAAGACCCCCGTTGTATCCTGCTCGATGTCAACTTCACCATCAACGTAGAGGATTTTCTTCGCACCGTCGTAGGTGAAAGCGAGGTGATGCCATTGATCGTCGTTAACAACGCTGGGTCCGAAGAGCCAGCGCGGATTCAACTCACGGCTGCCAACTTCGATTTTCCCTTGATTTCCGCCTCTGCCGGGACCAAAGACGTTCAGAATATTATTCCATTGTGTCGTAAAGGCAATGACCATATGGTCGTCTGCACAGCATCCACCGTGCGGATCGCCTTTTCTTTGGATTTTCACCCATGCGACACCCGTGTAGGCTTCGGCTGTGCTATCTAAACTATCTGAATTTGCGACATTGACGTAATCATCGTCCCCATCAAGGCTGAGTGCTTTTCCCCACTTGCCGCCATCGGTAACTTCTGCGCCGTTTATAAGTTCGCCATCGTTTCCGTAGCTGCTGGAATCGCTAACATCGCCATCGTCGAAGAGCCAGACACCGACAGCAGTCTCACTGTCAACTGCAGCGAAACTCTGCAGTGGGATTAATACCATCCCCAGTACCGCCAAAACGCATAGTATTGCCCAATTCTTTGCCATTTTATAAATCTCCTTTTAAATGTGAGGGGTTGCCTAAACAAAACGCTGAGGCATCAATTTTCCGCTATCTTATCATAAGGGATGCATAATGTCAAGCGGAATCTATTTTCACTTAGGGTCATTTAGTTTTAAGTTTCGATTTAGAGAATTTATGTTTTTATGTATGCATGTATGGCGTGAGTTTTCACGCCATACATGCTATACTTCACCTTAAAAATCCATCACAATCTTTGAGGTGAAGACCATGACGAGAAAACCCTCTCGCCACTTGCTTGATATGTTAGCATCACTGCCAGACCCACGCAAGGAGAAAGGCAAACGCCACCCACTGAAAGCCATCCTCGCACTTGCTATTATCGCCATGATGTCTGGCTATCGCAGCTATGCTGCCATTGCTGAATACGGACGGACGTATAAAATGTTGAGAAAAGCTTTGGGGTTTCGACACAAAAAGACGCCGTGTGCCGCAACACTCTACAATCTTTTTCGCAGATTCGACATTGATGCCTTAGAAGACGTCTTGACGCAATGGGTGGCAGTCGCCCTTGAGGACTACGGTTGGGGAAGTCAAAGCCGTCTAACGGCTGTCGCCATAGATGGCAAGACTTTACGGGGCAGCAAGAAACAAGGTGCCAAGATTACGCATTTGATGTCAGTCGTCTCTCATGAACTCGGGATTACACTCACTCAAAGACCGATGTCCGAGAAGACCCATGAAGTGCCTGTCTCGCGTGAAATCCTCAAAGCCTTTGATGTTTCTCAGAAAGTCGTGACAGCCGATGCTTTGCTAACCCAACGCAGTTTTTCTCAGGCGGTTTTAGCAGCCGGAGGCGATTACGTTTTACCCATCAAAGCCAACCATAAACAAGTCTACGAGGACATTGAAAGGTTGTTTCGGCGACCTGCCGAAACAACCTTTCAGATGGCGTATAACACCCTAAAAGCAGAACACCAAGATTGGGGAGAAACCCTCGACACCTTCAAAACTGTTGATCACGCCCATCGACGCATCGAAACACGACGCTTGACGGCAAGCACCGCTATCAATGAATACATAAACTGGCCAGGCGTCCGCCAGGTCTTCGAGTCTACATACACACCAAAGAACCCGAAAACCGGAGAAGTCTCCTGCCAGACGCACTATGGCATCACGAGCCTTCAACCCAACCCTGCCACCGCAGCGGATTTGCTACGACTCAAGCGCGGACATTGAGCAATAGAAAATAAGTCCCACTGGCTCCGGGATGTCATCTTAGGAGAAGATGTTTCCCAAGTCCGCTGTGGGGCGATCCCCGCAGTCATGGCAGCTTTGCGAAACACCGCGCTTTCTATATTACGCTTAGCAGGATATCAGGCTATCGCTAAAACAATGCGATATTTCTCCGCAAATCCTAAACAAGCACTGACTTTACTGAAAAATGATTTTTAAAACTAAATGACCCTAATTTGCCTGTAGGATCATTTAGTTTTAAGCAATTATGGGATTTTGGGTGGATCCGGTGTCCCTTCCCAAAAAACAAATGTGATTATATAATTAACTTTTAGTGAAATTAACAATTGATAACTATTGGACATATTTTTTATTGTGTGTTAATATATACGCTAATATCCATCGTGTATCCTCACAGGGCACGAACTACGAAAAACATGGAGGCATTAATATGTTAGGCCTTGGTCCGTGGGAATTATTGATTGTGTTGGCTGTTGTGTTACTCATATTTGGCGGGAAACGTCTCCCCGAGTTGGCGCGCGGGTTGGGTAAGAGCGTCACCAACTTTAAAGCGGGACTTAATGAGGAACAGACAGAACAGGCAGACGCATCGGCACAGCAGGAAAAAGAAACACCACAAAACGAAAAGACCGGGTAACCAGACGATAGGAGCGTCCTCTGAATTTGTAGACACCGAAATTCGGAGACTGAGCCGGTAGAGAGATAGGAGATTTTTTGATGCAAGATAAATTACCCGATTTTCTTCAGAACGTGATTGACGAATACCCCGATGTTTGGAAAGCGTATCAGGCATTGGGTGAAGCGTGTGGTACCGCAGGCCCCCTTGAACCAAAAACCGTGAGGCTTGTAAAACTCGCGTTGGCTATTGGCGCGAAGTCTGAGGGCGCGGTACACTCGCATACGCGACGCGCACTCCGAGAAGGCATTACGCCAGAGGAGTTACAACAGGTGGCACTGCTCGCCGTGACCTCTATCGGCTGGTCTTCGAGTATGGCGGCACTGTCTTGGATTCAAGATGTCGTGGACAAACAATCGTAATTTAAAGGTTTTCAGGACTTACGCAAAATTGGCTTTCATGCCAAAATTGAGGGATATTCCCGAAGAAGGCGCAATAATGCACGTCGCATTTGGGCGAGTACGCCGCAGAATTGCGCTACTACGAACCAAAGACCACACGAAAACGGGTCAACTGCGTAAGTCCTAGGTTTTTTAATTACGCTATTGTTTTTCTTAATCCGAACCGTAAGCCTGCAACAACGGCGCAGGCGAATAGGTGGAAGGCACTCGCAGCATGAAACCTACGTTATTACGCCGCAAGGTAAAATTAAAAAATCGGGTTTTAATCCTCACTGCTATCCTCTTATACCTCATTCCATCTGTTAGCAGAACCGAAACGACAGCAACGTTTCAGCAGGGCGTTGAATACGTCAAACTTCGGCTCTATCCACAAGCAGTGGATACCTTTAAATCGATCTTATCACGCGATCCGACAGATGTGAACGCGCTTTTCCAACTGGCAAATGTCTATAAATTGCAAGATGAGTTGACGTTAGCAATTCAGACGTTTAATACCCTCTTGGCACAGTTTAGAAGTTTCCAAAACTCCACAATTACAGATTCAGAAAAAGCCCTGACAGCGGAACGCATTCACGGGTTAACACACCTTGCGCTATCGGAGATTTATTGCAAGCAGAGCAAATTGGACATCGCAGAGCAGCACGCCAAAGAAGCTGTTCAGAGGTGTCCGATGGATGCGGATACACATTACCGACTCGGTTATATCTACACACATCAAGCGAAATTTGATGCTGCACTCGCTTCCTTCAAAAACACCCTCGCACACGATCCCGATTTTGCCGAAGTTTACGAATGGCTTGGTTTGATCGCCGTGATGCAGCAAAAACCACAGCAAGCGGTAGCGTACTATCAGAAGGCAATCGAGAGAAAGCCTTATGTTCAGAGTGCCTATTACAATCTGGCAAAGGCTTACCGACTCCTCGGTGATACAGCAGCGGCAACGGAGCAACTTAAGTTGTTCCAGCACATGAAAACTTATTACGATCGGACCTACGCGATTGAAGGTGCTTTGGCAGAAGACCCAATGAACACGACGCTTCGGCTCGAATTGGCAGAGGTCCATCTGGCGCACAAACACATCTCCGCAGCAATTACCACGTATCAGAGTTTGATTCGACTGAATCCAGAGTTCGTGACTGGATATGATAAACTGGGACGACTCTACATGGATCTCAACATGTCACAGCGCGCCATTCCGTTTTTCCGGAAAGTCCTTGAACTAAATCCAAACACCGTGGAAGCGCACATCCGATTGGGTTGGCTCTATACGACATTAAAGGCGTTTGACAAGGCAGAATCACACTTACAATCGGCTATAGAGAAGATGCCTGGACTTACCTTGGCATACCACGGATTAGCCGAAGTTTACACGAAACAGGGGCATTTTCAGAAGGCGATAGATGTCTACCGACGTCTCACAGAAATCGCACCCGACGATAACGACGCTTGGAAGGCATTACAAAACTTAGAGCATTTGAAAAAGCGTTCACAAACGCCCCAATAAATTTCTCCTTATGCCGAAAACTACCTTCAATCGGATCCCGCCCCTCTATCGCTTTTTCGTATTCGCACTTATAAGTCTCCAGTATTGCACAATAGCGGTCACAGAACCAATTTTCGTCGATGTTACGGAGTCTGCGGGGATAACATTTGTACATACCGATGGCAGAAGCGGATTAAGGCTTTTCAATGAATTCCTCGGATCCGGTGGTGGTTTTTTCGATTATGATGGCGACGGCGATCTCGATATCTACCTCATCAACGGCGCGATTCAGACGGGAGATGGACAGGAGCAAACACCGCATAACGTCCTCTACCGAAACAACGGTGATACCACCTTCACCGATGTTACCAAAGAGGCAGGTGTCGGTAGCATTGCCTACGGTGTCGGTGCCGCTGTTGGCGATTACAATAACGATGGTGATATAGATCTCTACATCACCAACTTCGGTGAAGATCAGCTCTATCGCAATAATGGCAACGGGACCTTCACAGACGTGACAGCACACGCCCAAGTTAACAACCCGAACTGGGGCACCAGTTGTGCGTTTGCTGATGTAGATAACGATGGACACTTGGATCTCTATGTAGCAAACTATGCCGCGTACGCCCCGACGGATGACATTCGGTGTGAGGAGCGCGGTGTTCACGTCTATTGTGGTCCCCACGCGTATCCAGCGGTTCACGATACCTTTTACAAGAATAACGGAGACGGCACCTTCACTGATATATCGGCTTCATTCCGTCCCTCCGACCTGATTCCACAGCACGGGTTAGGCGTAACGTTTGGCGATTACGATGCCGATGGAGATACCGATCTCTACGTCGCGAACGATCAAGATCCGAATTTTCTGTTTCAGAACGGCGGAAACGGCAATTTTTTGCCCAATTTTTCGGAAGTTGCATTAATTTCAGGTGTGTGCTATAATGATATGGGTAAAGAGGAAGCTGGCATGGGTACCGATTTCGGGGACTATGACAACGATGGGTGGCTCGATCTCACCGTCAGTAACTACCAGACCGAAACCAATACCGTTTATCATAATCATGACGGCACCTTTTTTACCGACAATACGATTACATCAGGTATCGCAGAAGTAACACACGGTTATCTCGGATGGGGCATCAAGTTTTTTGATTACGACAACGATGGACACCAAGATATCTTTGTCGCGAACGGGCACTTGATGGATAACATCACCCTACTTGAGGAACATGTAGTCTATCCGCAAAGGAATCTGTTGTTCAGGAATTTAGGCGATGGCAGGTTCGCCCCTGTCGTGTCGGAGATAGACGGTTTGGCATTGGAAAAGGTGAGTCGCGGTGCGGCTATCGGCGATTACGACAACGATGGCGACCTTGATATCCTTGTCACCAATTGCAATCAACGCCCAGACCTGCTCCAAAACGCAATCGGGAATCGGAACAATTGGATACAGGTCCAGGTCGTCGGACAAAACAGCAATCGCTCTGGGATTGGGGCAAAGATTAAGGTTGTCACAGGCGCACACGTCCAATATTGGGAGGTGCAAAGTGGTGGAAGTTATCTCTCTTTTCATGACTCGCGTGCCCATTTCGGCGTTGGTAAAGCGGAACAGATCGATCTCCTTGAAATTCGTTGGCTCAACGGACACATTGACCGCGGGACACACCTCCTCGTCAACCAAAAGTTTCTGGCAGTTGAAGGGAGCCAGATCGTTCCGATGCGTTAGTCAATTTTAAAAAATACGCCTGCTTAAGGCAGGTTTCCTATGGAGGAAAAATGAAAACCCTATTTATAATGCTAACACTTGTCGCGTTTACGGCATCTTTTGCCTACGCGCAGAACGAACCAGAGGATTCGATGATCCTTTATTTCTCATTCGATGAACTCGATGGTAAAAACGCCATTGACCATTCACTCTATGAGAACCATGGTGAACTCGTCGGCGATGCAAAGCTGGCTGAAGGCAAATTCGGTAAAGCTTTAGAACTGAACGGTAAAACCGACTGGGTTGTCGTCCCACACCATGAGATTCTCACCGTTGATGAGAGCGTCACCGTCATGGCTTGGATTAATACCGAGCGCCATCAAGGTCCGAATGGTCAAAGGTGGCAAGGCATCGTTGCGAAAAGTAACAACCCACGTTCCTACAGTTTTTACACCGAATTTCCGAGTGAATGTTTGCACCTTAGTGTCGGTGGCGGAAGTGTTTGTAACAAAAAGGTCCCGTTAGACGAATGGGTACACGTCGTGGCGCAGGTAGACGGCGGCTCGACTCACAAGTATTGGGTGAACGGTGAATCCGCTGGCGAATTTGGTGGCAAAAATAATCCACCCGGTAAAGGCGATACAGCGGATGTGCTTGTTGGGAAAACCCACGAAGGCAATCGCGAATTCCTTGGACTCATCGACGAGGTCCGTATTTGGAACCGCGCCCTTGATGAGGACGAGGTTATTGACCAGATGGAGAGCGGCTATTTCGAACTTTTCGCTGTTGATCCACGCCAGAAACTCGCTACAACCTGGGGATTTTTAAAGAAATCACAGCGATAAAATCCGTCCGAGTGCGCGCTTTTGAATCTCTCAGCGCGCACTCTCTTTATAACAACAAAAGGAGAATGTATAGCGTTATGAACGGAAAATTTATTGCGTCAGCAGACGTAGAACGAGACGAACTCGACTGGGGAACAATCGGTTGGCTCAGTCGTCCAGCAAGTACAGGCGGGAAAGACATCGTTGCCATGGAAGTCAGCCTCTCGCCCGGATATGGACACGATTTCCATAAACATCCCGACCAAGAAGAGGTAATTTACGTTATAGAGGGTAGTGTAGAGCAGTGGCTTGAAGATAAGAAGCAGACGCTCAACGCTGGTGATTCTGTATTCATTCCCGCGGACATGGTGCACGCCTCTTTTAACGTTTCCTCTGCGTCAGCGAAGTTGTTTGTCACCCTCAGCCCCAGCAAAGGTGCGGAGGGGTATCAGCTTATTGATGTTTACGATCAGGCACCATGGAATACGCTCCGCTCGTAACCAGTTAGCCTTTGAGGTTTAACAAACACCATTTTTCCTCCGCTGGCGAGGTTTGTAACCTCGACCTCTTTCAACGGCACACGGAGAGCCTCTGTCTGCCATTTTGACTGGATGACTATGCTTGGAACGTCAGCACCTGAAACATCGTTGTCAATTCGAGAGCGGATGCGTGAGTTCTACGAGACATCCGAAACCTACAAAGGACTTCTCGCGGCACACGATGAAGTTTATCTCCGGCACTACGTAGAATTGGTGATCCGCTACGCACAGCCTCGTGCCAAGGTACTTGACCTCGGATGCGGGAACGGTATCTCAGCACGGCTGCTCAATCAGGCGGATTTTGATGTTGTCGGAACCGACATTTCTCCACTCTTTCTTGAAGACGCGCAAGCATGGGAAAATCCGAGTCTCTGCTATCAGGTTTGCGACGTGATGGAACTCCCCTTTGAAAGCGAGTCCTTCGATGTCATCTGTTCAAACGAATTAATTGAACATCTGCCGGATGTAGAAACGGCGTTAACCGAGATGATGCGGGTTGTGTGCAAGGGCGGAAGAATTGTGCTCTCTGGACCAAATCTCTGCTCACCTTTAATCCCGTTCTTTGATTGGCTGAACCTGATGTCTGGCAAACCCGGCAGACCCGTCTGGGGTGAAACGAAGCAGCAAGCGTTGCAACAGTTTATGCGTAACTGTGGGCTTTGTGTAAAGAAGCGGTTCTCGTCAAAATCACCGAACTTCATTTACCGTGAACCCGACTTACAGGCGGATGCAATCGGTGGTGACGCGGACAGTGCTTATTATGCAAGTCCTATTGATCTGGCTCAATTTTTCCGGTCGCACGGGTTCAGAATTGTCAAGAAAGCTGTTGGGTTCGGCATAAAGGGCAGAATTATCGCGAGCGCGTTTCCGTACCTGAGTCCTTATATCACCATGGTCGTCGAAAAATGAACATTCGTCCAGACGATTTTGTTTTAGAAATAGGGAGCGGTCATAATCCGAAAGCACGCGCTGATGTCTTATGTGATAAATTTATAGGGGATGACGAACAACGCGGCGGTGCAATCGTTACCGACCGTCCGATGGTCGAAGCGGATGGGGAGTTCCTGCCGTTCGCAGATCGGGCGTTTGATTATGTCATCTGCTCGCATGTGTTGGAACACGTTGAAAATCCGAGGCGATTCATCTCCGAACTCATGCGTGTCGCATGCCGAGGCTACATTGAAACGCCATCTGAAATAGGTGAGCGAATCTATGGATGGCACTATCACCACTGGGTCGTCAACTTGGTTGATAGCTGTTTGCTGCTACGGAAGAATGAAAAAAAATCCCAATTTGGGCAACTTTTTCACAGATTGGCGGTAACAGATAAGCATTGGAAGCAGTTTCATATTACACACCATAACCTCTTCCTGGTCCAGTACGAATGGGAAGATGAAATAGAGTATAAAATACTTCTCGAACATGAGTCAGCACTGGATTTGGAATGCCACGATACGCTTGACAGGCTTGTCGCATCAGATAGTAATATTCCGAGATATAATGCGTGGTTCCTCTTTCTTAAAAGCGCAGTGCCGCGAAGCATCGTTTCCCGTGTAAAATCGCTTATGACAAAAGGAAACCAACGTCGGCAGACGAAAACATTGCAAGAAATTCTTGTGTGTCCGCAGTGTAAAGGGGACATTACGTGGGAAGAACACAGTCTCCACTGCAAAATGTGCGAACAGTCCTATCGGATTGTTGATGGAATTCCGAGGTTCACTTTTTAATTCTTCGCGAGGCGTCAGATGCAGTGATTGGTTTGTTGATGGTTTTTCTCATATCTGCCTGCACCGTTGTTGCAGGCTACCCTCTTTGGTTACAGGAGTTAGAGATAACCCAAAAGCCGTAGCTCGTAACGAAGTGGAGAGCGGATTTAAGGAAGGTACGTCAAAGTTCCAAAGCTACGTCATTTCTCCGCAAGGTAAAATTAAAAATCCGCAAGGAAAATTAAAAATATGAATGTAGT
The DNA here is from genome assembly GCA_965232545.1 of Candidatus Poribacteria bacterium. GTDB lineage: Bacteria > Poribacteria > WGA-4E > WGA-4E > WGA-3G > WGA-3G. The sequence goes on along the minus strand of OZ246979.1, from coordinate 1,118,927 downwards.
ACCGCAAGAATTTATCCGCGTGATGCCAGAGGCACTGCGGAGTTTTGTCAGTAACGCTTTCCAGAAGGCAGGCACTTCGGAGGCGGACGCTGTGCATATCGCGCGTCTACTGGTTCTCACGGATCTGCGTGGGGTATTCAGTCATGGCACGTGGCAAACACCGGGATATGTTGGGATGATGCTTGACGGTAAAGTAAATCCCCGTCCGAACGTCCGTTGCATCGATGAATCCCCGACGACAGCGGTCTACGATGGCGATGGTGGTATGGGGCATTTTGCCTCGTATCATGCCGCACAGGCAGCGGTCAAAAAAGCCAAAGAGATGGGACTCGGTGCCGCAACGAGTCGGAACCACTTCCACTTTGGGAGTGCCGGTAAGTATACACGGCTCGCACTTGAAGCGGATTGCGCCGGGTTTGCGGTCTCTTGCCACCGTTTTCGACACAGTCCGGACGCTGCGATTGCCACTGCAACCGGAGCATCACCGATGAGTTTTGCGATTCCGGCGGGTGACCAACCTCCTATCGTCGTCGACATGGCAACCGGTATTGATGCCAAATTGCCACTGGAACAGGCGTTTGAACAGAGTCCGGCGGCGTTCTTCAAGATGTTGGGCTTGAGCCATGTGAGCCACGCGCTCGGTGGGTTTATGGCAGGTATCTGGCTATTCGATCAACCACCGGATCCTCCAACAGTCTGGGAGGGTGCCAATCAAGGTGCTTTCATTACAGCGATTGACATTTCTCGGTTCCGACCGATTGACGCGTATAAGGCGGAGATCGACCAACATATCCACGATGCACGACAAATGCAATCGGCACCGGGGTATGACCGATCGGATCTGCCCGGCGGTTTAGAATGGGAACGCGAGCAGGAATGGTCTGAAATCGGCATCCCGATTGGCGAAGCACATCAGGAACAGTTGAAAACAGTTGCTGAACGCGTTGGTATTCCGCATCCATTTTAAATAAAGTCGTCAGCAGTCAGGTCGGATTTTTTCAAAAATCCTTTCAGCAGTCAGTTAAGAGGATATCGTTTAACGAAGGTTTCCTCTTGCTGATAGTTATCTTAGGAGATTTCTTTGGATTAACAGCCCGCTTGCAAGCACGGAATGCGTCGAGGTTGAAAACCCCTCCCACGAAGAGAACCTCCTCAAAAAGAGACGGGTAGATTAGAGGAATATTATGCGGATGATCGTCGGTACTGCTGGCATTTTAATTGTGTTGCTCATATTAGGTGGCGTTAGTGATGCTGATGTGGAAGCCGACGTAGGTGCAGAGAATGTATCACAATGGGGACTCCCAAAAGCGGCGAAAGCGCGTTTGGGGAAAGGTGGGATTAATGCGCTCGCGTTTTCACCCGACGGCACACAATTCGTGGTGGGTAGTAACATCGGGGTCTGGCTCTACGATATGGCGACAGGAAAAGAGATCGCTATGTTCCCAGAGATGTGTCAATCGGTGGCATTTTCGCCGGACGGACGCTATCTTGCCAATGGAGGCGGCAGGTCTCGTGAACATACGCTCAAGGTGTGGGACACGGCGACACGCCAAGAGGTCTCACGCTTGGACGGTCTTTACGCTGGGAGGGATATACATTTTTCTTCAGATAGCAACACGCTTATTGGTTTAAGCAGACGAGGCATCTCGATCAACAGATTGTATGTTGAAACTGGAAAGCGAGGTGTTACGGCTATAGAAGGCCGATCCTTGGAACAGATACGCAATCGGCAGGGTCCTGAAAGTTATGCGCTTACAGATGATAAAATTGCCGTTGGTAGGAGGGACGGGACGATCACGTTGTGGGATGCCACCACGGGCGAGAAAGGGAAGACCCTTACAGATGGAAACGCACCAATGCCGGTCCCTGTGCCATTCGTGCATGACCCAGACTTAAAATTCGGAGATGAACACCTTCCATTGCCAGTGGATAGGAGCCGGCATGTGTTAGCCTTGGCGTTTTCCGCGGACGGCAGGCGGCTCGCCAGTGGCAGTAAAGACACAACAGTGCGTTTATGGGATACCGCGGGGACCGAGGCACCGATTGTGCTGCAACAGCATATAGGTTGGATAAATGCGTTGGCGTTCTCTCCTGATGGTCGCATGCTCGCCAGTGGTGATACGGATACGGCAGTCCATGTATGGGACACGACGAGCGGTGCCTTGCTCGCGACGTTTCAGGGACATCTCAGTGGTATCGTTGCTTTAAGGTTTTCACCGGACAGTCGGATATTGGCGAGTGGTAGTGTAGACGGCACGGTTCGGTTCTGGAGCATAGAGACGCAGGAAGCCTTATCGCTGCATATTACAGGACACACGGAGTCGGTGAAAGCCGTGGCGTTTTTTGACGACGGATCGAGGCTCGCAAGTGTCGCGTTTAATGGAATAATTACACTTTGGAATCTGACAACCTTGGAAAGAACGGATATCGAGATCCCAGAACGTGGAGACATGTTATCAGGAGCATCCTTTTCGCCGGACGGCACAAAACTCGCAAGTGTCTCCGCAACGGGTAGGATATATTTTGACCCGGGTAGGGGTGAATCGTTTTCTACAATGACGCACATGGGCGAGAACCAAGTGGTCCTAACAGACGTCAAAACAGGAGATCAACTCGCGGCTTTCACAAATCGACAAAGACATGCGCCGAGGGATACGAAATTAGCGTTTTCTCCAGATGGGAAAAGGATTGCCTTAGGGGGTTCCGGGAGCATACGCGTGTGGAACACAACTATTACAGACAAGGACGTTTTTCTGAATATCCTGCTCACCGAAAACGTTCCTGCCCATGAAAACGGTAATAGAGAATTACCGCTCGGATTACCGTTCCACGGGCTTCATCACCTCGCCACGGAAGTCAGTGCCGTGGTATTCACGCCAGACGGAAAGAAATTGATCAGTGGGGCAATGAATGGACAGGTTCAGATGTGGGATGCAGAGACAGGAGTCCCGTTGGCACCCTTCCTTGAAGGAGACGATCCAGCATCGATGATCGACGGTAACAGTATCTCGTTTCGAGATACTATTACCGCACTCGCATACGTTGCGGATAAGGGGTTACTTGCTATCGGTAGTTACAAAGGCACACGTTTGCTCGGACGGCATAGACAGATCGGTCTCAAGGAGATACCGCGCGGGGCGAGACGATTAATGTTTTCACCGGATCGGACAGCACTGGTGACATCATTTGGCAGCAGAATAGAACTCTGGGATTTAGGAACGGGTGACAAACTAACAACCCTCGACGGGCATACAGCACTGGTGGACACACTGCTATTTTCGCCAGATGGCAAAACGCTTGTGAGTGCTGGACGTGATGGCACGATCCTTTTATGGGATTGGGATGCCGCCCGTGAGCTTCCAGAAGTGATGGATAATTGATGTACCTCCCTTAACACGCCAATTGCTCTTACTAAGGGAATATGAGAAATAAAACTTTGGAGTGATATTTTAAGCATGTTCTGAGCAAGCCAAGAATGGTGGCTTGCGGAACTCATCGAAAATCCTTATGAAACTAACATTGTCGTTTAACGCTTAGCGCAAAATTAAAATTATGGATACTCATACAAACAACATAGAAGATCGAAATATCGTGATTATTGGTGGTGGCACTGCTGGGTTTGCCGCGGGCGTTTACACGTCTCGTGCGATGCTTGAACCTATCTTGATTACAGGAGAGGCACTCGGCGGCCAACTTTCTTTGACGCTTGACTTGGAAAACTATCCAGGCTTTTTCGGGAACGAGGCTGGGGTTTTTATACAGGGCATGCAAGAGCAGGCAGAGCGGTTTGGAACCGAGGTAAAATTCGACACAGTAACGGATGTTGACTTTTCGCAACACCCGTTTGCTGTCACGACCTACGAGAAAGAATACCGTGCGAAATCTGTGATCATTGCTACAGGGGCATCGCCGCGCACGCTTAATATTCCGGGTGAAGAGGCATACGGTGGACGGGGTGTCTCCTATTGTGCCACGTGTGATGGGTTCTTCTTCCAAGATCAGCGGCTCGTTGTCGTTGGTGGTGGTGATGCGGCATTAGAGGAAGGCATCTTTCTAACCAAGTATGCCTCCGAGGTGTATATCGTGCACCGCCGCGATCAGCTGCGTGCAAGCCAGATTATGCAGGAGCGCGCCTTCAAAAACGATAAAATTAAGTTTATCTGGGACACCGTTGTTGAGGAAATTAACGGCGATACAGAAAAAGTGACCGGTGCCACCCTGAAAAACGTTAAAACCGGTGAGACCCAACCCTTCCCGATTGATGGTGTATTTATCTTTATTGGACATATTCCGAACACAGAGCTCTTCACAGATGTCATAAGTATGGATGAGCAAGGGTATATCGTTGTGGACGAGATGCAACGCACGAATATAAACGGTGTCTATGCTGCCGGTGATGTCCATGACCATGTCTTTCGTCAAGCGATTACTGCTGCCGGTGCCGGTGCCGCCGCCGCGATCGCCGCTGAAAAGTTCGTTGCAGAGTTAGAGAACCGCGCCTATCCAGGAAATTAAATACAATCTCTGGGAATAGTCGTCGGCAATCAGCAAAAAACGTAAAGATAAAAAAATAACCGTCACTGTTACGAAGTCTACTGAGGAATGTATAGGAGAAACTTGTGCCAAGAGAAAGACTCGCGCTCGGTTTAGATTCAAGCACGCAAAGTTTATCTGCTGTCGTCATAGATATAGACACAGCGGAAAAATGCTTTGAGCATTCGCTTGATTATCGCACCGATGCACGACTCAACCAATTCGGTATCGGAGAAGACTATATTTTACCGCCGAGGGAGGAAGGTGAAGCCGAACAGCCGCCGCTGATGTATCTCGCCTCACTTGATGCTTTGTTTGCTGACATGCGCGAGGCAGGCGTGCCACTTGAGAACATCCTCCTCATCAACACATCGGGGCAACAACACGGGCATGTCTACCTGAACCGAGATGCAGACGCACTTCTGGCACAACTTGCGAGTTTCCAGAACTTCGACGAAGATACTCGTGACCTGCAAATCCTGCTAAAAGATGCCTTTGCGTATCCCACTGCTCCAATCTGGATGACCGCGAATACGACTGCGCAAACTGAGGCTGTCCGAGACGGGGTCGGTGGAACATCGGAGATGATTGATCTTTCCGGTTCGGACGCGCCGCTCCGCTTCACGGGTGCCGTCGTGCGTCGTGTTGGCGAACAGTTTCCTGAATGCTATGCAGCGACAGCAAAAGTCCAGTTAATTAGCAGTTTTATTCCTGCAGTGTTGACGGGTAACGCCGAGGTACCTATTGATTACGGTAACGGATGTGGGATGTCGCTCATGAACTACCGGAGTAAGGTGTGGGACACCGCACTGTTGGGTGCGACCTCGGACGGCTTACCGGGTGGTGTGGAGGCACTTCAGTCGAAATTGCCCACACTTACACGTCCAGATTCTATTGTCGGTAGTCTCGCGGCGTATTACATAGAGAAGTATGGCTTCGATGGTCGCTGCGCCGTGATAGCGGGTTCTGGTGACAATCCGCAGTCGAAGGTGCCTGTTGCCGGAGATTTACTCAGCCTCGGCACCAGTTTCGTCAATATGGTGTCAACCGACGGCGACACACTCGATCCAGAGGGATTTGCCAACGCAATGTATGATGGCATCAATCGTCCGTTTATGTTCGGATGTCGGACAAACGGTGCAATGGTGTGGGATTCCGTGAGGAGTCATTACGGCTTGGCGAAAGAGGAATACGCGCCCGGAGAAGCGGCGTTACAGACGGTTGCCCCCGGACAGTTTATGACGTTCTGGCAACCGAAAACTGAATCCTTTCCAGTCTCTGGTGCGTTTGCGTTAATCCGTGCTACTGCCCAATCCACTTTAGCAGAAGATTATACCGGTATTATTGAAACGAGCCTCGCCGCGGTTTACATTTACTCCGCCGTTTTCACAAAGCAGACGCAGGATCCGTTGTTTGTAACGGGGGGTGCGACAGATAGTCCAGAAATCATGCGTCGCGTCGCGGGAATCTGGAACAGACCGACGCTCCCGGTAGAGAAAGGTGGTGCCGCACTCGGTGCCGCTGTCGCAGGGGTCAAGGCACTTTTCGATGCGGATTCCGGTATGGAAGCCAAATCCTTTGACGTTGAGGCGTTTAGTGCTTCTGTCTTGAAGCGCGGTGCGTCAATTGCGCCGAATCCTGCAGATGTTGCTGCCTATCATGGTGAGGGAAATTACCTCCAGCAGTTTCGCGAAAAATACGAGCAGATTGTGGCAGAACACCGGGTATAAAAATCAAGGATGGAAGGAAAGGAAGGATGAACGATTCTCTAACGCACTTTGACGAAAAAGGCAACACACGCATGGTGGATGTCGGTGGCAAAGACGAGACGCGCCGTATTGCCATCGCTCGTGGGTATATTACTGCCCGTCCTGAAACACTCCATCTCATTGCTGAGCAAGGCATGAAGAAGGGTGATGTTTTAGAGGTTGCACGGCTTGCGGGTATTATGGCGGCAAAACGCACCGGTGAATTGATCCCGTTGTGTCATCCACTCGCATTGACTTCGATTCGCGTTGAACTCGTTATCGCAGATGATATGCCACAGGTTGAAATTGAAGCGGAAGTCCAGACGGTGGGTCGTACAGGCGTAGAAATGGAGGCACTCACGGCTGTGTCAGTTGCGGCTTTGACCGTTTATGACATGTGTAAGGCAGTCGATAGGGAGATGGTTATTGGTGATGTCAGGCTTGTCAAAAAGACAGGCGGCAAGAGTGGTGATTTCAAAAGGGACGTTGTTTCGGGTTCCAATCCCTAACTGCGTCAGACAAGGGGTATAACGATGAAGAAAAAAATGCGTCAGATGCTCATCATAATCCTTGCGATATGTCTAATTTCTACGACTGCTTTTGCTACAGATTACGTCCTAATTATCGGCGGTGTTGCGGGTGAAAAATCCTTTTACGACGCGTTCTGGGGTGCCACCTCCCGGTTCCATCAGTTGCTCACCGATGAATACGGTTACACATCCGACCAGATTACTTTTCTCTTTGAGGACATGGGCAATATAGATCGCGGTACACAAGGAGCGTTAGGATTGGTTGATGCGGAATCAAATCGCGAGCAGGTTTTAGCCGCATTCGATCACCTCGCTAAGACTGTGCAACCCTCAGATCGGTTTCTGCTGTTCATGCTTGGGCATGCCTCCCGTACAGGTAGAGGTAGCGCAAAGTTTAATCTGCGGGGACGCGATATTACTGAAGCAGAATATGTAACGCTCATTAACAATGTTCCTGCTGAGAATCAGATTTTAATCTTCGGTTTCCCTTATAGTGGGAGGCTTGTCCCACAACTGAGCACACCGGGACGCATAATTCTCACCTCAAGCTCGCCAAATGAAGGTTATTCGCTACAGGCAGGATTCGGGGATGTCTTTATTGGTGCCTTCTCTACCGCAGATAACGATATAAACAGCGATGGGGACGTCTCACTGTTAGAAGCGTTTCTATCGCTGCAAACGCGAACAGAGGAATGGTATGAGAACAACGGGACTATCCAATCTGAACATCCGCACCTTGATGATAACGGTGATGGGAATGCCACTCGAAACCTAACGATTGATCCTGAAGTGCCATCTGTAGAACGCACAGACGATGGCGCACTCGCCGAAAAGACCTTTTTAGGAAAACGTCGTTCCGTCTTACCAAGCACACCACCGCCACCTGAACCTGAGTCAGAGGTATTTAGCGATGCCGACGTGTCGCCGATTGAACCTTCCGAAGGGCATGAACATAGAAATCCAGAGGCTTCGACTGCCTCTCATAACCGTGAGAATCGTGCATCGGCACTGCCTTACGACTATATCAGCGATGCAGACGAGGCAGTCATTCAAGAAGCCATTGACACGGCACCCTCTCAAGAGGACTATCCAGAAGATGGTGCTGTTGTTCTTTGGGAAAGCGTTGATGTTGACATCGATGAAAAGAGTCGGTACATCTACTCCACACGGCGCGTCGCCAAAATCTTCAATGAAGATGGCGCGAATCTCGGCGAGATTAGCATCCCTTATATGCGTGGAAAAGATGATGTCACTATCCATCACGCCCGTACATTGACTCCAGATGGTAGAATCGTTGAACTGGATTTGAACGATGTGATAACGGATGTTCCGCCGCCGAGTGCTGTGGACGCAGGTTTATACGTTGATGCGCGCTTGATGTACTTCGCACTTCCAGAAGTCTCCGATGGCTGCATCATAGATTATGCCTATTCCACGAACAATCTTGGGCACGTCATGCGTGGCGAGTTTTGGCGTAAAGTCTATTTCCAAGGTCCGCAACCCGTGCGGCACTATCGGTTCACCGTACATATTCCGAAGAAAAAGCATCTCAATTATCAGGTTTCAGGCGCGCCGGCGGTTCCAGCAGGTTTACAATCAAATGCTTCTTTTCTTAATGTTGAGCCCACAATTACGGAGAATAACTACATTCGCACCTATACCTTTGAAGTGAGCGATGTACCGCCGTTAAAAGAAGAATACCTGATGCCCGCTCCTCAGGATCTCGCGTATAGCATTAGCATCTCCTCGATTGATTCTTGGGATAAATTGGTGACATGGTATGCAACGCTCATTCGGGAACAGGATACCATTACACCAGAAATTACGAAAAAGACGGAGCAAATCCTCCGCGGTGCCTGGTCCCGAAAGGAGAAAGTGAAAAGGCTTTATGAATATGTCGCGACGAATATCCAGTATCTCGGCTATGAACTCGGTATTTGGGCGATTAAGCCGTATCCGGCGGACTTCGTTCTGAAGGTAGGGAAAGGAGATTGTAAGGACAAAACGACGCTCCTTTCCACGATGCTTTCATCTGCGGGGATTAATTCCTATCCTGTTCTCATTTCCGCTGGCGACACGCGCGGTGTCAACGCTCACCTCCCTGATGGCGGTTCAGAAGTCGAGGCGGTCCCTTCACTTGCCTATTTCAATCACATGATCCTTGCTGTTGACGCGGGTAAAGACGATGAATTCATTTGGCTCGATCCGACGGCAGAGACGTGCGCTTTTGGCGATTTCCCTGCCAGCGACCAAGACAGATGGACACTTATCATCAACCCGCGGTTTCTAACAAATAGCCGTCAGCAATCGGCTATCAGCAGCCAGTCTTCGGAAACCGACAGCCGACAGTTGACAGCCAATAGTCCCTCAATGGAAAATAGGCTTTACCTCTTTCGCAAGAGTCCTTCTATAGAGGCATCATCGAATCTGAAACGGGTTCACACTCGCGTAGCGGTGAAAAAGGATATGAGCGTCACCGTCCACCAAGAGTTGAAGGTGACAGGTATTTTCAACATGAAACTTCGGAGTCAACTTGCACACCTGCAGACTTCTGAGGAGAAAGCGGAGTTCTTCCACAAAGCGTTGGAATTGGATGAGCGTGCCAAGGTGACGGATGTCAAAATCTCTGGACTCTCAAAGTTGGACGGCGAATTGAAGGTCGAAGTCACGTGGACTTGTAAGGAGTATCTGTACGCTATCGGCAGTCAATTTGTCCTTGAATTGCCGATTGTCAAGCATCCGTATGCGGAGTTGTTGAGTGAAGAACGCCGGATGTATCCCGCTGTCATTGGTAAGGCATTAACGCTTGAAGACAAAATCAGTGTCAGCACGGAAACGCCTTTTCGGGTTAATACCGTTCCTGAGGATCAAACCCTGGAGACCGAGGTAGCGGAAATTCAGATTCGCTACGCGCACTCCAAGCGTAAAGCCGAGATGCATCAGATTATCCGTTTCTTAACGCCGAGGGTCCCACCGGACAACATCTACCCTCTCAAAGATGTTGTCAGAATTGCCTCAAATAGAGGACCGAAACGATTTATATTGACGCAAGATTAGTTATCAGCAGTCAGAAATCAGCGATCAGTTGTCGGTGGTCAGAAATTGAGAAGTTGGAAGTTGTCTGAATCAGGTTTCTTTGATCTTCAAGGATTTGCAGGATTATTTTGAGACCCGACAGATTCCTAAATCCAGTTGGAATTGGTCAAGAACCTGCTCATAACGAAGTGGAGAGCAGTCCAAGGGACCATAATTAAAAAACAGTCCAGGAGGCAATAATTTAAAAAATGCCAGCAACAGAAGAAGTTCAAGCAATAGAAGAGTTAATGAAAAGTCAAGAGTTGATTTTGGAACAACTCAAAAAGGTAATCGTTGGGCAAGAGGACGTTATCAATCAGATGTTGATGGCACTCTTTGCCGGAGGACACTGTTTATTAGAGGGTGTCCCAGGACTCGCCAAAACGCTCATGATTAGAACTTTGGCGGATATTCTGAATCTCAAGTTCAAGCGGATCCAATTCACCCCGGATCTCATGCCAGCCGACATCACGGGAACCGATGTGCTTGAGGAAGACCGGACGACCGGACACCGCACAATCCGGTTTATTCAGGGACCTATTTTCGCGAACATCCTCCTCGCCGATGAGATTAATCGGACACCTCCGAAAACCCAAGCCGCACTTTTAGAAGCGATGCAGGAACATCATGTTACCGCTGGTGGCACTGAATTCCAGTTGGAACAACCCTTCTTTGTGCTCGCGACGCAAAACCCGATCGAGCAGGAGGGAACATATCCACTACCAGAGGCGCAGTTAGATCGGTTTATGTTCAAAATTGTCATAGATTACCCGACAGAGACAGAGGAGATGGACATTATTTCGGCAACGACCGGGGCAGAGGAGCCTGAACTCGAAACAGCACTCTCTGGGGACGCAATCGTGGCACTCCATAAAATCGTTAGGCGGGTACCTGCCGCCGACAACGTTGTACAATACGCTGTGAAAATCGCGCGTGCAACCCGTCCAAAAGAGGAGAACGCGCCTGATTTCATTCAGCAATGGGTGCGATGGGGTGCGGGACCCCGTGCCGGGCAGTACCTCATTTTAGGAGCGAAAGCTCGCGCGATTCTACGAGGTCGTTACAACGCTTCTTGTGAAGATGTGAAATCTGTCGCACCTGCGGTTTTACGCCATCGCGTTTTAACCAATTTCCATGCCGAAGCCGAGGGCGTTGACTCCGATACCGTCATCCAACGTCTACTCGACACAGTGCAGGAACCGGCTGCAAGATTGTAGATGGTATCAGAAAAAATTTCGGTTATCATTCCAGTCCTCAATGAGGAAAACGCCATTGCCAAAGTCATCGCCGATATTCCAAAGACCGTGCGGATTCTTGATGAAAAAACCGAAGCCACAGTCCAGGAAATCATCGTCGTTGACAATGGTTGCACGGATAACACCGCCGCAATCGCAAGCCGAAACGGGGCAAGGGTTATCACTGAACCGCGACGCGGATATGGATACGCATGTCTCGCCGGAATAGCCGCGCTTACGGCGATCAAACCGGACATCGTCGTTTTTCTTGATGGCGACTATAGCGATTATCCCACAGACATGCCGCAACTCCTGCACCCGATACTCGAAGGCAAAACCGATTTTGTCATCGGCGCGAGAAGTGCGGACGATGCGCGGGAGGCATTGTTACCACAGGCGCGGTTCGGTAATAGGCTCGCCTGTTTCTTGATAAAGCGTTTCTACGGTGTAGGCTATACGGATTTAGGTCCCTTCCGAGCGATCCGATATCCACAACTCCTTGCTTTGAATATGCAGGACAAAACCTTCGGATGGACGGTCGAGATGCAACTCAAAGCCGCGAAACAGGGAATCCCTGTGTGTGAAATTCCGGTTCGTTATCGCAAGCGGATCGGGGTCTCTAAAATTACTGGCACCTTCACCGGCACCCTGAAAGCCGGTTACAAGATACTCACGACTCTCATCTACCACCGTTTTTTGGCATAGGGTTTATGACGGCCATACACAGTGGTATGGTTTCATGAATATTCAGGATTTAATGTGGTAATGTATGGTGTTTATTGTCTGAATCAGGATTTACAGGATTCAAGGATTTGTTTGTAACTAACATTATCTGGCAGAAAAAATTTAGTCCGCAAAGAGGGCAACGCAAGGACTGAATAAAATAGGCGTTGTATTTTCAAACCCTTTAGAGATTTTTCATAGTCTTTGGTCGCCGCGCCTCTACAAATGTCGCCCCGCTGGGGCTTGGTCCTTGTTTGATACACGTTTCTACACAAATGCCGCCCCGCTGGGGCTAAAGACCACACGTCCACCTTACATTTTGTAGACCCTACGATACAGATTTCTGTCTGCCAATGCTTTTTCCATCCCCAAAAACACGTCTATTTTCTAAAATTGGCACCTATGGGACGGTTAGGAAACCGCACCGGGTCGAGAGATCCAAATGCCGAAAAAAACGGAAAACTGAATAGCCCTGCGGTTTGTTGACACAGACTAACCGTCTATGCTACAAAAGAGCAGTATGCGTAAGTCCTACCTGTTTCTCATTCGCTTTCACGGGCAGGACATATTCCGATTCCTATGCAAGAACTTCATAAAAAAACCGAAAACTGAATAGCTTTCGGAATTGTAAGAAAAAAGATTTGCATTTTGGGTAATTTTGTGGTGTAATTCTATCATATTCCGACCGGATGGAGGCTTTCTCTCATGGCATATAGTGATTGGACTTTAGAAACAGTAAAAAAAGCGTTTCAGTTAGAAGAAGTGAATGCCGCTGGCATTTTCGCCGAGGTCGAACCGGTCGAACCGAGCACACATCTTGCGACGACCCTGGCACGAAATGTGCCATTAGCGTTTGCGATGGGCACTGAGAAGGCAAAATCGGAACTGATCGTCTCCGCGGTTCTCGTTGAACTCTGGGAGCACTTCGACGGCGGCATCAGTTTTTTCTCCGGGATCGACTTTAATGTTGATGCCGAAAACGGCTTGACCGGCGTTTGCGATTTTTTGGTAAGTTTGTCGCCTGCCCAATTCCATTTGGAGGCACCCGTCATCGTTCTGGTTGAAGCGAAAAGGGATAATTTGACAATAGGACTCGGGCAGTGTGTCGCAGAGATGATCGCCGCCCAACGCTTTAATGCCGAAGCGGAAAACGACACTTCTTGCATCTATGGTGCCCTTACGTCAGGTATAGATTGGGTATTCCTTAAGTTGGACGGAAAAGAACTTCAACTTGACATGGCAGCCTACACAATTGAGCGGTGCGACAAAATTCTTGGTATCCTCGCCAGTATGGTGGCACAAAAGGCATGAGCGTGCGTTTGGAAGCGGCGCGGTTTCAAGGCATCTTATTTTTCTTGCTTTATCGGTAACGTGCTGATATAATTAAGGACAAAGAACAACAGAAATCAAGAGCCTCAGACGAGCCCCGAAAATAAAAAGCAAAATATGGTCACACAACAAAAAATCCCAGAAAGGTTCTGGTGCGTTAGACAGGTAGACATCTTTCGAGATCTTGCCGAAGCAGATGCCGACGCACTCGCACGGATAACGACTTTCATCGAGTTAAAACACGGAGATACACTCTCTGCTGAAGGTGTTTATCTATTGAAGGAAGGTCGCATCAAGATTTATCAGACACCCCCTGAAGGTGAAAGTGTTACGTTAGATGTGTTGGAACCCGGCGAATTCTTTGGGGCGGTAAGATGGGAAGATAAAGACGCACACCCGAACGTCACGGCTGAGACGCTTACAGAGGTCTCCGTTGTTGGAATTGTCACTGTCCAGAACTTCCAGTATTTTTTGAAACGGAAGCCGCATTTAGCGTTGCCGCTACAGAGAACTTTAGGAAGTCTTGTAAAGAGGTATCTACCCTGGTGTTCGGCGGAATCAGAGAATTTTAATATCGTAACCGCAGTTCAGAAATCGCGTCGTGGAATGACGAACCCTTTTCTGAACATTGCGTTCCGAAGTCCGGCATCGCGACTCGCACTTTTGTTACAGAACTGTGCCGACGCACAGGGACGCGGAGGCACGACAATAGGACAGGTTTCAAAGCGGGTCCCACATAAACTTTCGACAAGACGGTTGGCACAATTGATCGGCAGCTCTGTTGAGAAAATGGAAGTGCTCCTAAATCAGTTTAAACAGCATCAGATAATTAAGAAACGGTTTCGGCGGATTCAGATCCTTAACCTATGGCACTTAAAAAAGATTGCTAACGCAAGGATGGAATCGCTACCACCTCTTCAAACCCAGTCGGATTCCAACTTTCTACCAGACACGCAGCCTGCAACACCGGCGCAAGCGGGTTTAAGAAACGCCGTTGATAGTTGAAACGGACGTTATTCCTCCGCAAGGTAAAATTAAAAAATTATGAGCAAGAAGAACCCTTATTTGCAGCTCGACCAGCAGATGGTCGGTGATATCTACACTTCGCAAGAAGTCATGGAAAACCTGACAGTCTTATGCGATGAATATGGTGCTCGGTTCGCGGGGACCCCCGAAGAATATGAAGCCGCAAACTTCATCGCGGCGTGCTTTAGACGTTACGGACTCCAGAATATCAAACTTGAGACGTATCCCTACGCGGGTTGGACACGTGGCGCAGCGACGCTTGAGGTTATTGAACCGATTCGTCGGACTTTGCACTGCATCTCGCTCCCCTACTGTCCTGCCGCTGACATTACCACTGAGCTTGTCTCCGCTGGATGTGGCAGCCCTGACGAATACACCGCACTCGGTGATACTGCTACCGATAAACTGGTTATGGCGAAGAGTGCTTCACCACCTGATCTCGGAAGATGGGTACACCGCAAGGAGAAATTTGAACGCGCTGTGCTTGCGGGTGCGAGTGGATTCATATTTGTCAGTGAACACCCCGGTGTCGGTCCTGAAACGGGAAGCCTTCAAAATGACAGACCTGCGCCTATGCCTGGTATATCCGTTTGCAAAGAGGATGGCGAATTCTTGGCGCGGTTAATAGCACGAGAAAACGGGAAGGTAACACTAAAACTCCGGACAACGGATATCAACGAACCGAGGACCTCGTGGAACGTTGTGGCAGATTTACCGGGTAATGAAAACGCCAATGAGATGGTGGTTGTGGGTTGCCATTACGACGGACACGATATTTCACAAGGCGCGCACGACCCGGCTTCAGGAATGGTATCCGTCATAGAAGCGTCTCGTGTCCTATCTGCTTATGCCGCGGATTCGCTCAAGTGTACTGTCCGTTTCATCGCTTTCGGTACGGAAGAAATCGGGCTTACGGGTGCGTTTCGTTATATCGATGCACACGCGTCGGAGTTGGATAACATTCGGTTTATGCTGAATATGGATGCCGCAGGCGGCTCAAGTCGTAAGGGGATTGTCCTCCATCATTGGGACGCATTGGAACCCTTCTTTAACACAGCACAACAGCAGATGCACGCGGAAATGCCAGTTGGACAAAAAGTACATTCCTACTCTGATCATTTTCCGTTTTTCCTCAAGGGTGTACCTTCGAGTCACATGGGTGATCCGGAGTCCGCACCCGCTGGCAGAGGTTTCGGTCATACGGCTTACGATACGCTGGAGAAGGTGGAATTGGCGAATCTACGGGCTGCGAGTGCAGTCGGCGCGAGAGTCGCCCTCCGCTGCGCGAATGCCGATGATTTTCCTGCCAAACGCAGAACGTCGGAAGCGGTTCAAGAAATTGTTGATACTGACCCTGGGTTAGAGGGATATCGCATCTCTCTCAAACTCACCCACTGAGTTAAAGCATAGCAATCAGCAGTCGGCTTCCAGCCGTCAGATATCAGAAGAATGGTTATCCGAAACTTTCAGCAAATCGCTGATTCTGTAAACGACAGGTGTCGATCAAGGTGCGTCTATAATCCTGTGAATCTCCCTTCCCAGTAATGGTCGGGGACCCGGTTTAGACAATGGGCATTACACACTATCCAATTAAACTCTTAATCTTCATTTCAATATTTGTAGGCGCGCTTTGTCCGCTTGCTTACAGCGTAGGGTCCAATAGAGAAGCGAGGTTAGGAAACCTCGCCAGCGACGCAGTCACAGCATCACGGCGCACCGCAATTGTTACAGCAGTCGCGAAAGCGAGTCCGGCAGTCGTTAATATTAGTGCTGTCCGGAGCGTTGAAACACGAACTTCCTTTGATGAATGGTTCTGGGGCGAAATCACCTATCCTCGCAGACGTGCCTTACGAGAGGTTGGCTCTGGAGTTATCGTTGATAAAAACGGACATATCCTGACGAACCATCATGTCATCAGGGATGCGGATAAAATTACCGTCACTATCCCTGATGAACGGGAATTTGAGGCACAGATTGTCGGATACGATCTTTTCTCAGATCTCGTTCTCTTGGAGGTAGATACAGATGGGCTGTCCCTACCAGAAATTAAATGGGGGGATTCCGATTCCCTTCTGATAGGTGAATGGGTCGTCGCGATTGGAAATCCTTTTGGCTTATCGTTAGGTGATGCGCAACCCACAGTCACAGTGGGTATCGTGAGCGCGACACGGCGTATGCTCACTGTCGAAGACCTGTATCATGAAGACCTGATTCAAACAGACGCTTCCATTAATCCCGGCAACAGTGGGGGTGCGTTGGTGAATATTCACGGTGAGCTTATCGGTATAAACACTGTCATTAGTTCAACCAGTGGCGGCTCACAGGGGGTCGGTTTCGCGATTCCTGTCAATAAAGCACGAAGGGTCTTGAAACAGATTACCGAATATGGTAGTGTTATTCCACCCTACTTTGCTTTGGAGGTACAGCCTGTAACTGAAGAGTTGGCAGAAAAGTTGTCGATGTCACGCAACACCGGGGTTTTGGTATCGGAAGTGGGTAAACGTAGTCCTCTTGCTGATGCAGGCATTAAACGGGGAGATGTCATTGTAACCATTTCAGGGCAACGGATAAAAGATGAACAGGACTTCAACGCACGCACGCGTCTGCTCCCGCTGAATCAACCCATCCAGTGTGAGTTCATCCGCCGTGGGAAAAGGCGGCAGACTGAGTTCACACTGAAAACCCTACAATGGAATTATGCGCCATCTGGATGGGGTATAACGCTTGCCCAACCTGATAAGGCAATGGCACGGAAATATAAGCAGCGCGGTGTTATTGTTACGCACGTTGAAAAAGACAGTGGATTGGCGAGCGCACTGGAGCGTGGAGATTTTATCTACCAAATTGACGATACCTTAATTCCTTCGCTTGAAATTTTCAAAATCGTTGACGACCGTATTCGCACCCAAAATAGAGCGCAAGTCTATTTTGAACGAGACGGCGTCTATCAAGTTATTCCCGTCTCTTTTTTTAATAGAAACAATCGGCGGAGATAAGTGTTTTTATAATCTTAACCATCAACTCGTGTTTTATAGTAGAGCCCGTAATTACTTATACACCCGTAGGAGAAGCGTCGGGAATCGGGGTGTTTTTGATAGGGTGTTTCTTTAAGCTGATGGTTAAAGTTAACAGTTTTCAGTTAAGAGGTTTTGATGTAACAATTCACCGGTTCTTGGAAGCACTCCAGGTTGGGGTGGATGTTTACAAAATAGTTATCAGAGGAAATGATTGTCAGTCATCGGTTATCGGTCATCGGTTAAAGAGGCACTTTGTTTAACAAAAAGCCTCTTTTAACCGACAGCTGCCAACTGATAACTGATAACTATAAAAAAAATGAAATTGCAACTACCAACACTCATCGCTGTCTGTCTTGCGATTCTGCTCATTGGGGGTATCTACTTTTTCGGCAGAGACAAGTCAGAATTGGGTATCGCCGTTAATTTGGAAAGCGAGGAATTCAAGCAGATCCGAACGCATGCGACTGACGCATTCAACGCCAAGAAATACCAGCAAGCTATTGAACTTTACGGTGAGGCGTTAAGGATGCGCCCCGAAAACGCTGAAATCTATAATGATCTTGGGACAGTCTACTACGAGCAAGGTCTCAAGTACGCTGGACCGAGTTGGCCCTCGTGGGAGCAGGAATTGAGAGAAAGCTCCGTTGAGCAGGCAATAGCAGAACTCAAAGGGGCTGTTAGCAAAACAAGCTCCGGTGCCATCATGCTCAAAACACGAGATAAAGCGGTCGCTGATGCTATTGAAGAAGAGGCGACACACCTCGGTGGCGAGGTATATAGACAGCGTTGGGAAAATGAAATAACGATTAACGTCCTGATCGGACAAACAAAAGTCTATCTATTGCGCGCTCGTGACCACTACATTCGTGCTTTGGATCTGAAACCTACGCATAGTGTTGCCTACCGCAACCTCGGTTCATTTTATATGAAGGTAGGCAGAACCGATAAGGCACTTGATTATTATCAAGAGGCATATAAATTAGATCCGAGAGATGCCGAGTTGGAAGAATATCTGAATCAGTTCAGAAAGTAAAGAGTTATCAGTCGTCAGCGATCAGTGATCAGTAAGACAACCTCTTCGTCGACGGTTGAAAGTCGACTGCCACTAAAAAATTATGCGTCACAAACGCTGCTCAAAGTGTGGGTTTTTGAACCCGCCGTTCAAATTTTGCGGTGAATGTGGAACATCCCTTGATAGTTCCGCACGTCCACGTCAAATTCCGGCAGTAGATACCGCTGCCATGGAGCAAGCATTACCCCATGGGGCAGAGCGCCGCCAGTTAACCGTCCTTTTCTGTGATATTGTTGACTCCACTGCATTCACCGAAAAATTGGATCCCGAAGAACTCCGAAATCTTTTAGAGATATACCGGACCTGTATCATGGAGGTGGTTTTAGCCCAAAGTGGACATGTCGCGCGTTACTTCGGTGATGGCATTCTCGTTTATTTTGGTTACCCAATTGCACACGAAGACACAGCACATCGCGCTGTCCGAGCCGCGTTAGGTATCGTTGCCGCTATTGAGACGCTGAATCCGTATTTGCGGACTACCTTTGGCACGGAAATCAACGTCCGACTTAGTATTGACACAGGGCTTGTTGTTGTCTGGCATATAGCAGCGGAAGAATCTCCCGAAGCCATCGACATTGTCGGTAAAACGCCAAATGTTGCAGCGAGGATGCAGAAGTTGGCAACACCGAACGGCATTGTCATTGGTGATACGACACATCAATTAATTGAAGGTTTTTTTACGACAGCGGCACTTGGTGCTTCGCCGCTTCGTGGCATTTCGCAACCCGTGAATGTGTATCAAGTGTTAGGTGAAATTCCCGCACAGAGCCGACTGGATATTGCCAGTGAAAGCGGGTTGACTCCTTTAATCGGGCGCGAGCGCGAGGTTGAATCCCTCAAGCAGAGTTGGGCACAGGCCTTGGCATCTAAAGGACAGGCACTGCTTATTGAGGGAGAAGCCGGCATTGGAAAATCAAGATGTTTGCAACTCATTCAAGAGTACGCCGAGCACACTCCAGAAGCGGTGACCATGGAATGCAGATGCTCACCCTATTACCAGAGTAGTCCGCTCTATCCTATTCTTTCGCTGTTCCAGGAGCATGTTGTACAGTTTACCAACACTGATACCGCACAGACGCGCCTCGACAAACTTGAGAATTTGTTGCGCGATTACAGCATCCCGACAGTGGGAGGTGATACAGGATCAGTTTCAAATTCTGATCGTGAGGCACAAGAGCATACGCCAGAGACGCTGCCACTTCTCGCCGAATTATTGGAGATACCTTTTGAGATACAACAACAAACGGTAACGGGTGTAGGTCCTCGTCCGTATGGTAGACCCGTTGAACAGGACACATATCCATCGGGCTGGGGACGCAGACAGCGTAGACAACAGACTTTGGAAGTCCTCGTTCAAGTCCTACTGAAAATGGCTGAACAAACGCCGATACTTTTTGTTGTTGAAGATCTTCACTGGATTGACCCGTCCAGCATAGAATTTCTGACGCTCCTGATTACACGGATCGAAAATGCACGGATTTTCGTAATTTTGTCCTGTCGCTCCGACACGCAACATTTTCGACACAGTGCGCAATTTGCAGAAGGCAGACAGCTCCCACATGACGAAATTTCCGATAGCGATTTTGAGAGTTCTGTTCTTGATAGAGAAGCACTGGAACAACTGCTACGTCCAGAATGGGCAAACGCACTAACGTTGACGGCACTCACGCCACCGCAAGTGGAGGAGATGATTCGGCACGTCGCAGGGGACACAACACCATCACGGGAGGCGTTGACACGGATTGTGGAAATGACCGAGGGTGTCCCTCTATTTGTTGAGGAACTCACCCAAATGATGCTTGAAGGCGATCCATTGACGTTGGCTTCTGACGTGTCGGATGAAACAGATCCGCGTTCTCAAACAATGGAGGTACCCGTAACGCTGCAGGATTTACTGACAGCGAAATTAGACGAACTCGGTGCAACGAAGGAGATTGTCCAACTCGGTGCAACGCTTGGAAGGGAATGGACAGCTGAGTTATTATACGAGGTCGCTTCTGGGCTTGATCTGGGAAATCGCCTTTTTACTGATTTCGAGTTGTTGGAAGGCGAATTGAACGAACTCGTAAACGTCTACATCCTCAATCGAAGTAGGGGCGGGGTTTCCCCATCCGTCCATGCAGGCGAGGTAGCCTCACCTCTACGCTATACGTTCCGACATCCGCTCCTGCGTGAGACAGCGTATCAATCTCTACTCAGGAGTAAGCGGCAGCAGTACCATCAACAGATTGCAGAGGTGTTGCAAGGCGATGGCGGTTTCCAATCGGAACTGGTGGCACATCATTACACCGAAGCGGGGCTCCCGGAAAAAGCGATTGACTATTGGCACCGTGCCGGGCAACGCGCACTTGAGCGTTCCGCCAACGTGGAGGGTATCCGCCATATCACGCAAGGACTTGCGGCACTTGAGAAACTTTCGATGAACGCCGATGCACGCGAGTTGGAGGCTACCGCTCAGCGAGAGTTGGAACTGCAGACAATTCTTGGTAGCGCGCTCATTGCGACAAAAGGGTATGCCGCACCGGAAGTAGAGGTTGCCTATACGCGAGCGAGGGAACTCTTGGATACCCTTGAGCGTCAGGAACCGACTTTGGAAGGTGATGCTGCTGCGCTTGATCGCATAAAAGATCTCCGCTTTCCTATACTGTTTGGATTATGGCTCTCTCATCTCGTGCGCGGACGATTCCTCTCCGCACATGAACTCGGTAAACAGTGTTTTGTAATCGCCAAGCAAGCCGGAGATCCTGCGTTTGAGGTAGAAGCGCATCGAGCACTCGGCGCAACGCTCTACTATTTAAGTGAATTCAAAAACGCGCTATCACATCTCGAGGCAGGGATTGAACTCTATCAACCGCAGCACCATACTGTCCCGACGTTTCTGCACTTCGTAGCGGATCCCGGGATGACACTGCTCGCCTATTCTGCGCCGCTCTTATGGTGTCTCGGCTATCCTTTACAAGCGGAAGAGCGGGTCGCCGAAGCCGACAGGATTGGTAAGGATAGAAATCACCCTTTTAGTGATGCTGTGTTGCTCCATTTTAAAACGATGCTTTATCAGCATCAAGATGAAGCGGAGAAAGTGGAGACCACAGCAACCCAGATGCTACAGATCTGTCAAGAACACGGATTCTCCCTTTGGGAAGCCGCCGCAACGGTAATGAAGGGTTGGGCACTCACGGAGCTAAATCGCTCAGAAGAGGGCATAACGATGATACGTAAGGGTATTGCGGCATGGGAAAAAACAAGGGCTGAATTGCAACTACCACTCTTTCTCACGTTGCTTGCACAAGCGTATCAACGCGCAGGACAATATACATTAGCCTTACAAACACTCGATTCTGCCTTAAGTGTCGTCACACGAACAGGCGAGCGCGCCTATGACGCGGAACTCACTCGGCGGAAGGGTGAACTCTGTCTCGTCCTCGGTAAAGAGACGGGGGCAGTTGGTGGGCAGGAATTTGGGGAAACCGCCAAGCAAAAACACCCCTCCGACAACACTGTTGCGAAGGCTGAATCCTATTTTCAGGAGGCATTGGCGATAGCGCGCCGCCAAGGGGCAAAATCGTGGGAACTTCGAGCCGCTCTGAGTTTGAGCGAATTGTGGTGCACGCAAGACCGTTGTCGGGATGCCTACAATTTGCTGAGACCGATATATCAATGGTTTTCAGAAGGTTTTGATACGAAAGACCTCCAACAGGCGAAACAGCTGTTAGAGACGCTGCAGGAAACCACAAAGTAGCTGCGTTTGCAACGATGAACCAAAACGGTAGCCTGCAACAACGGCGCAGGCGGATTAGAGGAACGCACGCAAAAGTCCTAACGTCCGTTGTTCCTCCGCAAGGAAAATTAAAAACATGAGACTTGGTGTTGTTGGAATCAGTGGGGACTTTCGCACCCTCACATCGGATGAGATAGATAAAATCAAGGCATTGGAATTTACCGGTTTAAGTTTCCATTTCCGTAGTGCGGAGATTCCATCTGTACCGCCAGACGCTTCTCTTCGTTGTGTGCAAATGTTAGAAGCCGCGGAACTTGACCTTGTACAATTCGGCATCACTTACGAGGAATGCCTTTTTCATCCAGATGCGACTGTCCGAGAAGCAGGTATTGCCAGCGTCCAACGCGGCATGGCAACCGCTACCTCTCTCAAGGCACACCATTATCTTTTTCGGGCAGGTAGCCTCAATCCCGATGGTGCTTGGACATCCCATCGAGATAACTATCTGCCAGAATCAATGGAACGTTTGATTGACACCTTGAAACCGATTGCGGAGCATGCAGAACGGCACGAACTGACGCTTGTTATGGAAACACACGCTGTCTCAATTATGGATTCACCGGAAACGTGTCGGGAGGTGGTGGAGCGTGTCGGTTCCGAGCGACTTCGCATTGTCATGGATTTCGTCAATCACTTTCAAACGCTTCGACAGGTTTATGAGAGCGAGGCGCGGCTTAACCACATTTTCGATGTCATGGGACCGATCGCGCCGATGGCGCATATCAAAGACATCAGCGTACAGAACGGTTTGGTACTCCATCTCAATGAAGAGGTACCCGGTGAGGGTGAATTGGCACTTGGTGTCGCATTAAAACGTTTTGACGCACTCTATCCGAATGGCTATGGATTGATAGAACATCTTCCTACGGAGAAAATCCCACTCGCGAACGCGAATGTCCGGCGAATTGCCGCCGAAAACGGAGTTCATATTTTTTAATGGTTGTCAGGACTGGTTATCGGTTCGTTCCGCTACGCTCCACTTTCGGTTTGCTTCGCAGTGAGAATGGTCGGTTACAAGAGCGATTCGCTAAACGAGGGGAAGCGCCCAAGCAAAAACACCTCTTAACCGAAAACTGAAAGGTTTTTCGGAGAAAAACCGAACCGATAACCGATAACCAATTAACCGAAAGAAAAGGAGGCCCTGTATCATGTATAGAAAAGTACTGAAAAGGAATTCCTTTAAAGCTTTCCAACAAAGAGCCATGTCTATAGAGAGAATAGCATACTTAATTCTTGTTTTGATCTTTTTCATACTCCTGTCCTCAGCATTCGGGCAAGAATCCAATGTCGTTGAGGAGGTCCAAAAACAGGCGCGGAGCTGGTGGTCAAACTCACAGGTCTACGTCGGAGTTATCCTTCTTGTCTTTATAATCAGTAGCGTCGGCTATATAATCAGGCTCTTTAAAAAGGACAAACTTCTTAAGCAGCTCCTGAATAAATACGTCGTTTTTCAGATGAAGGACGGCAGGCGTTACCGAGGCACCATGCGATTGGAATTTACAGGGATGGAAATTATCTCTGAGGAATCCCGGCAACGGGGGCATGCGCCGAGTTATATCTTCACCAACGAGGAACGTGACGAGGGGATTGTTTCCTACATCCGTTATCATGATTCGATGAATGCGCGTGAACTCAGAGAACGCGCGTGGGAGCTTGAGCGCGTTTACCATCCACCTCTCATCTACAAAATTGGACGGAAAATCCGAAATATGTTCATCGCCCTCAAAGAGGCGTTGAAAGAAGCCATTAGCATGGCATGGAGCAGTTTCACAAGAGGCGCGAATAAGCGCTTAGAGAGGTACCGTCAGGTTTATGAAGAGGGAGGCGGCGACCTGGAAAAAAAGTTCGACAAATTGGAAGATGAATCCGCCAGTTACTTGGAGCAGGAAAGTTATGAACGTTTAATCGAACGCCTGATTGGGACGCGCGTCAAAGTCCGAGTCCGTTTTGGTGAGCATACCGCTGAGTACACGGCTATCCTCAAAGATTACAATGAGAGACACATGGCACTCATGGATGTAAAAGATAAGGATAACAACGGCTACGCAGACGAATGGGAATATGAACATGAATTCAAGAAAGATCTTGCGAACCTCAACCATCGTGATGATCGAGGCTTACGGTGCCGCGCAGAAAGCAATGCCATCATTTTTGAGAACAATACACCGTATACAATCCAACTTGGACGCATTCGGTTGACAGAAGACTCACCGAAGTGGGAGAAGGATTATGAGTACAAATACCATATCGGTGCCTTCAGTGTTCAAAGGCTTGAGGTAGAGCCTGTCATTAAACATAACGTGGAACCTTTCGAGCGTGTTGCTGTTCGAGACACGCTCGCCATAAACAATTACAAAAAAATTTGGTTCAAGTTTCGCTCCTTCCGGGATGCGGATATTGTTTTCCCGCGCCGCTACTGCACAATCGTTGAAAGTGCGGAGAAATACCAACCTGAGCTTTTCAGTCTTACCGGCTTGACAGACAGTATCTTGGACCTGCGTGATACGGAGGATATCGCTATTACGGACAAAGACGGCAATGCTATCCACGGGATCAACGTTGTTCGCGGATATGTGACAAATATCAATGAAGAACGTATTGATTTAAGGGCGATTGATGCGAATTATAGTCGAAGATGGGACGTTGAAAACGCGTTTCGTCGTTTTGATAATAAACTCCGTCATGGATTTCCTATCTACAAGCGGCTTCTACCGATAAATCGCGCCCGTATTACAGCGCACGCTTCCCTCGTTGAGCAGGTACACGGTAACCCAGTTCGGCATGCGGCGTTAACTCCACTTATTTATCCACAAGCCCGAAGCCTAAACACTGCGGAACGTCGTATACGTAGCCGAAAACGGATGCGGAATCGAATTGTGAGGAGCATAAACACTGCAATTTGGAAATCGAGAAACGGGCTTTCCAAGACGCCTGATATAAAACGCTCGGAAGTCCAGATCGCGATGCCGCTTAAACTCATGGCACTTACTGGAAACACATCCACTGTCGAGTTTCCGGTTCTTGAACGGTTTGAATACGTTCAGGATCACCATATAATTTACGATGAAGTTCGGGATTTGCGTAATGATCGGCTCGCAAAGACTGATATTTTGTGGATTGGTAACGGTGAAATTTACAAATCTGGCTATCGCTTAAACATAGATGCTGAGCATCGCATTAAAAATTTCGTCAGCCAAGGTGGTATCGCCATCATTTCCGGGCAAGATGTCAAAGCGAGTGCGAAACAGCGTCGTGGCACAGGGTGGATTCCGGAGCCGCTCACCGGAATTGAATGTGAAGAGACTTATGATCTCTTACCTACATCACAGGGGAAACGCTCACGTATTTTCCAACATCCGAATCCACTTAATGGGAATCATGCCGATCCAGCAACGCAGGACCAGCCCTTTATTCGACTCGATGATATGTGGCTGGATCCTCTTGGGAAATGGACATCTCTCGCGAAAATTAACTCGGTTGCTGTAGGCATTCCGAGAAATGGGTTTGAAGATGCCTCCGCGCTGCTCCTCCTTCCATTCCAAAAAGGACTATACATCGTCACCAGTTTGAAGAATGAGACAGAAGCGGATGTCCAAGTCAACGATAAAATCATGGAAAACCTACTCCATTTTTCTGTCAAGTGGCTTGACCGGCAACGTAAAACGATTTAGTTCCCCTGTAGCGGATCTCCACATCCCGACTCTGCATCTAAGACAACGTGAGTTCAACATAAACATTTATGGCGGAAGTTTGTGCTAACTTGTGCTGCAAACTAACTGGCACCCAGCAATACATCATTAAACTTCTCATCTCCTTCCGTAATAATCAGTGCAACCGTCAAAACGACTATCGGAAGATTCCAATTATCTACAAAGTGCGCTAATTTTTGCTCGTCTTTCTGTGTTGTGACAATTAGGTCTGCCGCTGCTTCTTGAAAAGCCGTAGATATCAGATGTTTATCAGTTTCTGTATAAACGTAGTGATCGGGAAATGCCAATAGTTCCACACTCGCAACGGCGCATCGTATGAGGGTTGCAACAAACGCGTCCGGGTCTCCAATTCCACAAACTGCGAGAACCCGTTTTCCCTTGAGTTCTTTTATATCAGAAGACTGGCTACCAGCCATCGGGTGTCGGAAACCGTCGGCAACCAAGAGGTGTTCTGTAACGCTTGCGTCTTTGCTGACTGCCGACTGCTGACTGCTATTCCGCTGATTACTGACGGCTAACGGATAGAGATGTGTTGGCTGGTGAACGCTTTCTGAGATCGGTGTGTTCGGTGCCAACGGTTTCACCAATTTTTTGATATGTGCGGATGTGTTAGGTGTGTCTGCATGCGTCAGTAAGATAAGGTCTGCGCGTCGAAGCGCGGTGAGTGGTTCACGTAGGGTTCCTGCGGGTAGCAATTTCTCCGGACTGCCGAAGGGATGCGTTGCGGGAATAGTGAGAATATCGACATCACGCGCAAGTTGCCGGTGCTGAAATCCATCGTCCAAGAGCAGGACATCTACTTTGAAACGTTCGAGTGCAACCTGAGCTGCCAGATAGCGACATTTACCTACAAGAATAGGAATGTTCCTGAGGTGTTTCGCCATCATGTAGGCTTCATCACCACTTTCTATAGGAGAGGCGTGCACTTTTTCGCCGTCCGAGACAATTGTCACTTTTTCACGAACACGACGTTTATACCCGCGCAGCAGAATGGCGACACGCCTTCCTTCTCTTTGAAGATGTTTCGCAATGGCAATAACAGCAGGTGTTTTACCTGTCCCGCCAACAATAATGTTACCGATACTGATGACTCGACACGGTAACCTGCGCGCTTTTAAAACCCCGTGTGTGTATAAAATATTCCGTAGTTGGACGCTTGCCGCATAGAACCAACTCAATGGCGTGAATAAAAAGCGTAGAGGAGTGGCGAGAAATTTCTGCTGTAGCGAGGCAAGATCGCGGGTGTGTTTCAATTTCATTAGAATTATTAATTCAGTAATTGCCTTAAGTCTGTAGAGTTGGGAAGTGTTCTAAAGTTAGAAAGTTCTGACCACAACTTTCTTTCACGCTTGGCGAATCATTGAAAAAACCAATTCCCCTGTGCGCTCAGCCGCACCAGCAGTGCCGAGTTGCGCATGCACGGTTTGGAGTGCATCCCGCTGTGTCTCTCGTTTCTGTGGATTCTGCAGGAAATCAAGGGACAGATCCGTCAAAGTAGTCGATGTCAGTTCGGTTTGTAGGAGTTCCGGCACAATGTCTCGTTCTGCGATAAGATTGGGAAGTCCGCTCCGCTGCAATGGGGTCAACGATCTGACGATGTGCCAGTTAAGGGATGCGGTACGAAAAACGATAATCATCGGTGTGCCGATGCATGTTGCTTCGAGTGTCGCTGTACCAGAGGTAACCAACAATAGCGTTGATGCTCGCATTGCCGAATAAGTTGCGTCTTCCACGATTCTGATGCGTGGAATCTGTATCCCTGACTGGTTTTGTTCGTGTTGGCATTTGGCAATGAGTTCGTGTGAAATTCCGGGGGCTAACGGCAGAATCCACTGAGCATTTGGGTAGACCTGAGCGATGTTCGCCGCGGCTCTTAGCATGACTGGCAAAATGTATTGGATTTCGGAACGGCGACTCCCCGGTATCAACCCGATGACAGGCGTATTCTCATCGTCTGCTGTTTCGCTTAGCTCGAGATGTTCGCGTGCGGCTTGTGTACTGAGGGGTGTCTGTGCGAAATCGACGAGCGGATGTCCGACAAATTCGGCGTTCGCCCCCGCGTTTCGGTAGAATTCTGCTTCAAACGGAAAGATTGCCGCGACGACGTTTGCCCACTTTGCTAACTTTTGCGCCCGCTTTGCCCGCCATGCCCACGCTTTCGGCGGAATGTAATAGACGACTGGAACACCGTGCTTGCGAGCGAACTTGGCTAACGGCATATTAAACTCCGCAAAATCGACAAGGAGAAGAACATCGGGACATTCCTCACGGATACGGTGTTTCAAATGCGCTTGTTTCCGCAGGAACATCGGTAGGACAGTGATAACATCGGCAAACCCCATGACAGCGGAATCTCGGATATGAAAATCGAGTGTCACGGATGCCTTTTCCATCAAGTCGCCGCCCATGCCGAAAAGTGTTATATCGGGACAAAGTGCTGTGAGTTGATGTGCGACCTGGGAAGCGTGTAAGTCACCAGAGGGTTCTCCAGCAACAATCATAATTTTCGGTTTTCGGTAAAACGATGTTTGTGGCATCAGCAAATGTTGTAACTCCCACAAGAACCTACCGACTGCCACAGCTGACAGCTAATAGCCATTCTACGGCATCATCCCTGGCACCTTCAGTCCGTCAGTTTCTTTGAAGCCGAACATCAGGTTGAGATTCTGCACAACGGCTCCCGCTGCCCCTTTACCGAGATTGTCGATCGCTGCCATCGCGACGATCCGCCGTGTCCGTGTATCCACTTCAAGACCAACATCGCAATAGTTGCTGCCGAGAACTGCTTTTGTTTGTGGATATGTGCCGGTTGGAAGCACTCGAACGAACGGCTCATTCTCATAGAACTTTGCGTACATACCAATGGCTTCCGCTGTAGAAATATCTTCTGTGAGACGCATGTAGACAGTGCTAAGGATACCGCGTGTCATCGGGACAAGGTGTGGTGTGAACGTCACGCGAACCGGTTCAGATGCGACAGCACTCAACTCCTGTTCAATTTCTGGTGTATGCCGATGGACACCGATATTGTAAGCGATAAAATTGGACTCCCGATTCGCGTAGTGCGTGTTTTCACTCGGTTTCGGACCAGCCCCTGAGATGCCTGACTTCGAGTCGACGATGATGGAATCTAATTCCACGACTTCGTGTTTCACGAACGGCAGTGCGGCAAGTATGGCACTTGTTGGATAGCAGCCTGGGTTCGCGACGAGTTGGGCGGAACGAATGCAATCGCGATAGCGTTCGGGTAGCCCGTACACAGACTTGGACATGAGTGATGTACTCGTATGTTCCACATGATACCAGGTTTCGTAAGTTTCGGCATCCTCAAGACGATAATCCGCGCTAAAATCCACGACGCGCAAACCTTGTGCCAAAATCTGTGGCACGAAGGACATCGCCACTTTGTGGGGCACGGCGAGCACAACGACATCTACTCTATCTTTGAGGGAATCGAGATCTAAGGCTTCAAATTTGGAGGATAGAAACCCTCGAAGATTCGGGAGGACGCTGTCAATACACTGTCCTGCGTAGGTCTCGGACGTGCAGAGTGCTACCTGAAGTTCGCCGGGATGGTTAACGAGGAAACGCAATAACTCACTACCGCTATATCCCGATGCACCAACAATTCCAATCTTTATCATTTTTTTAATTTACCTTGCGAGAGAATGATTTTTTTTAATTTACCTTGCGAAGGAACAACGTACGTCCTATCTTTTACGTGTCTTTCTTAAATCTGAAGAAACACCCAAGCAAAACCCTGTGCCGTTGTTGCAGGCTACAAGTTCCGTTTAAGGTTATAGAATTATCAGGACTTACGCAAAATTGGCTTTCATGCCAAAATTGAGTGGATATTCCCCAAGAAGGCGCAATAAATTGCGCTACTACGAACCAAAGACCGCACGAAAACGGGTCAAGTGCGTAAGTCCTAATTATATTAGGAATTGTAGCACATTTCGGGCGAAATGTCAAATTATTGCAGTGGCACACCCAGAGCCATTCAATTCTCGCGAGGCGTTTTTGTGGGAGGGCTTTATAAGCCCGATTTGCATCCAAAGAAATAAATTGACAGACCACCGTATACGCGATATAATAGCCCTCGGTTATCGGCTATTGGCTGTCAGCCAAAAGATCTGTAGGGCGTAATAGATAGTGCCACCGCTACAAGCATCCACTGACTGCCGATTGCTGACGACTGACAACTTATAAAATAGGAGATTACTATGAAATTAGCACGATACGAATTAAATGGAACAATCGGTTACGGCATTGTCTCTGGAGACAATCTGAACATTCTATCGGGATGCCCATTCGGTGAATATAGCGAGACTGGGGAGACCGTTACATTGGCGGATGTCAAATTACTTGCCCCGACCACACCGACAAAGGTGTTGGCTGTCGGCTTGAATTATCGGAGCCATTTAGGTGGTGCTCCTGAACCGCAAAACCCCGAAATCTTTATTAAAACCCCTTCCTGTATCAACGATCCAGAAGGCAATATCGAATTACCCGATGGTGATGACGAAGTCCACGCAGAAGGCGAACTCGTCGTCATAATCAAAGAACGGACAAGTAAGGCAACACCAGAAGAAGCAGCCGCCAATATTTTGGGTGTGACATGCGGCAACGATGTCAGCGCACGTACATGGCAAAGCAATGACTTGCAGTGGTGGCGTGCCAAAGCCTCGGATACCTTCGGTCCCATAGGTCCCGTCATCGTTACCGATCTTGACTATACCGATGCACAATTAGAGACCCGTATCAACGGCGAAGTCGTTCAGAAACAGACCACCGCCGACCTTATTTTCCCGGTGACAACGGTTGTCAGTTTCATTTCGCAAGCGATTACCCTTGAACCGGGAGATGCGATCTTTACGGGGACTCCGGGTACAACGACTGCATTGAAAGCGGGTGATGTCGTTGAGATTGAAATTGAGGGCATTGGTGTTCTGAAAAATCCCGTCGTAGGATAGTAATTCCGTCAGAGGCATACTTTCCAATCTCTCTACGGGCGGGGTTAGACGAAGTTTAAGGAAATATTGGTGTTCGGAAACTACGGTTTGCCGTTACCGTTGATAGGCTATCATGATAATTTCTCAATCACATAAGTCTTTTTGTAGGCGTTACTTGGTATTGTTACTAACAGGTTTGCTCGCTGTTTCAATGTTCGCCAGCTGTGGCGGTGATGGTGACGAAGTCATATATGACCCTGTCTGCCCGAAACTATCAACAGCGACGGGAAAATTGTGATCCTGTTCAGTGAAGATATCTTTGGGAACATCTTTCTCCAAACTGAAGGCGGGGATAATGTCGGTTGGCTTGGCAAAATCGAAGGCAACAAAGGGACGCTTGAACTCGTCAAAGGTAGAGAACTCGTCAACGAAACCGTCTACGTCATCGATTGTAAGATCTCCGATGCCAAAGGCAACGCGATCGACTTTGAAATCACCTTTGTAACCAGGGGTAAAGCGTAAATTCAAGCTCTGCTTTGACTTGCGTTGGCGAGGTCTTTTGGGGTAATCCGCGGCAATACCCAAGCAAAACATCTCGTCTTGTTCCAATAAGGAGGAGAAAATGCGTTTTGAATATCCATCTCCTTTTCGATGTAACCAAGTTTCTGGAAAAACAAAACTTGGGCTTAAAATTGTTGTGCCTTTGTTGTGTCTCAGTATAGCGATGCACGCATCGGCAGTGTTACTATTTCACGACGACTTTGAGAAAGACAGCATCGGTGAGGAACCCAGCAAATGGGAGGTCGGGCACGACGGAGCCACAACCGCTGAAGTCGTTGCCGATCCGAAGAAGGCGAGTAATAA
Source organism: Candidatus Poribacteria bacterium (assembly GCA_965232545.1). Classification (GTDB taxonomy): domain Bacteria; phylum Poribacteria; class WGA-4E; order WGA-4E; family WGA-3G; genus WGA-3G. The sequence continues at coordinate 1,087,335 of OZ246979.1, read as the reverse complement.
AGTCCTGGCAACGTCCGACAAGGGGTCTAATGCTTCACGGCATGATGTCGGTGGATCCATCTACGTCTTTGGTGACGCAAGTTGGGACGATTATGTTGCTGAATGGGATATGATGTTTCCCGATGATTTCTATATGGGTGTTGTCTTTCGCTTTCAGGATGGTGAGAAATTCTATCTGAGTGACAGGCGACAAGGCGGTAGAGATTACCATTTCTACAAACGGCAAGGCGGTTGGGCACAGGTCAAAGCCGGGCTGGTTGAAAACGACCCCGAAGTCTGGTATCGTGCACAACTGGTCCTCTCTGGTGATGAATTCACCTTCAAGTTGAAAGCGCGGGACGACAAAACCCCGTTTGACAAAGTAGATCCAGCAACAGAGGGAGAAGACGGAAACTTCAAAACGGGTAAGTTCGGGCATTATGGTCTCGTCTACCTCGATAACATTTTTGTCGGCGATGCTGTCGAAGACCTCGTTTTACCCGTCGAACCTCAGGATAAGTTAAGCACAACCTGGGGCACCATCAAAGCCTCTTATTAACTCGAAAAAAGTAGAGGAAAATTAAAAAATGTCGACCTATATTGCACATGGTGGACAAGACACCGTTATCACATCTGACGAAAAACGCGCACTCCTACACGAGGCACTCCTCAAATTAGGCGGTATTCCGAAGAAGATATTGGTAATCCCGCCGGATATAACACGCCTCCATTCAAACGCTGGCAAACTTACCCAACTTCTCTATGAATTGTGGGACACAGCAAACGGTACCACCTTCGATATCCTCCCCGCTATTGGCACACATGCCCCGATGACTGAACCACAGATTGCCGAAATGTATGGTGATCTGCCCAAAGCGACCTACCATGTCCATCACTGGCGGACGGGGTTACACGACTTCGGTGAAGTGCCCTCCGAGGTCGTGCAAGAGGTGTCGGGCGGTAAACTCGATTACAGTATCCCTGTTGCCGTGAACCGCCGTCTTGTAGAAGGAAACTACGAACTCATCATCTCCGTCGGACAGGTGATTCCACACGAGGTTATCGGTATCGCCAACGGATTTAAGAACATCCTCGTCGGTGCCGGGGGTGTTGAGATGATTAACAAATCCCATTTTCTGGGTGCCGTAGACGGCATGGAACGGCTCATGGGACGAACGGATACCTCTGTCAGGAGAGTCCTGAATTACGCACATGCCCACTACCTGAAGCAGCTCGGTATTGTGTATGTTATGAGTGTTATGGATGCTGATGCCTCTGGAGAAAGGGTGATGCGTGGTCTTTACGTCGGCGATGATGCGCATACCTTTGAAACGGCTGCCGAATTGAGCAGAGTTGTCAATATGACATTTTTAGAAGAACCTTTAGAGAAGGTGGTCGTCTATTTGGATCCGAGGGAGTTCAAAAGCACATGGCTCGGTAACAAGGCGATCTATCGCACGCGGATGGCGATGGCGGACGATGGTGAATTGATTATCATCGCACCCGGACTCCGTGAGTTCGGTGAGGACGCTGAAATCGACCGAATCATCCGAAAGTACGGCTATCGCGGCACACCCGCGACACTCAACGCAGTTTCAGAAAATCCAGAGTTGCAAGACAACCTTTCCGCTGCTGCCCATCTGATTCACGGTAGTACCGAAGGACGTTTCAGGGTCACATACGCGACGGAACACCTTACCCAAGCCGAAATCGAATCGGTCGGCTACCAATGGGCACCCGTGGATGAAGTACTTGCTGAATATAATCCTGCCACGCTTGTCGATGGTTTTAACGATGGTGGTTTTTTCTACATCAGTGAACCCGGACAAGGCTTATGGGCACTCCACTCGCGGTTTAGTGATTAGATAAATTAAAAATAAAAGGAGCGAAAACAGAATGCAACCCCTCAAAATTATTGTAGAAAAACACACCGACGGCTATATCGCCTACCCACTCGGATTGAAAGGTGTCGTCCCGATATTCAGTCGCTTGCCTTCTCTCCAGATGGCACACACTTGGCGAGTGCCAGTTTGGACGGCACCATCCTGTTATGGGATATGAAGCCTTATCTCTCCAATTGATAAACACGAGTCAAACAACTAAGTGAGTAACGCTGGCAATTCGGACAGACTCTGAATCGTTTCGTTCCATCTGCCAGCTTGCGTGCCGTCTCGGTCGAGTAGTATCGGACGGATCCCTACACCTCGTGCTCCGACAACATCCGCCTCATACGTATCTCCGACATGGACGACTTCCTCTGCCGAAGTACCGACTGCTGCGAGTGCGTAGTTGAAGATATGGGAATCCGGTTTCTCGGATCTGACGCGCACATCATGCGAGGCAACAATTGCATCAAAATACGCAGCGATCCCCAATCGCTCGGTGAGTGGATCCAATGGTGACTCCCAATTGGAAACGATCGCTAATTTGAAACCCGAATCCCGCAAATGCTGAAGTGTAGGGACGACATCACTGTAGAGTGCGCCACTGTCCGAAGCAAAGAGGAAGTGACCAGATTGCAACAACTCCCATGCTATCTGTTCCACGTATTCGTGAACGCCGAGTTCCCTTATAAACTCACATTCTCGCTTCACCGTAGTCATCAGTGATTCCATTAGAGAATAGGTAGTAGGGTCAAACACCGCGGTATCGGCAGAGAGACTCTCCTGTGCTGTTTCAAAACGTTCCCAATTGATCTCAACACGATACCGCGCTGCGATCCCACGCAGGTTTTCTTCAAGCGTCCGTCTATGAAAATACAATGTTTTGTAAAAATCAAGGAAAACGGTTTTTACCATAATTTTCGTTTTATGCTTCACGAATACTATCGGAAAGCAATATTGGTAGTTCGGACAGACTCTGGATCCTCTCATGCCATCTGCCGGTTTGTGTGTTGTCTCGATCAATGAGTATCGGACGGATTCCCACATTTTTTGCCCCAACGATATCCGCCTCATAAGTATCTCCAACGTGAACGGCTTCTTCCGCTGAAACTCCCACTGCTGTGAGCGTGTAGTTGAAGATATGCGGATCCGGTTTTGCTGACAGGACGCGTGCATCGTGTGAGGCAACAATTATGTCGAAATAGTGGGCAATACCGAGTCGCTCGGTGAGTGGGTCCAACGGTGTATCCCAATTCGAGACGATTGCTAATTTAAAACCGGCATCTCGCAAATACTGAAGAGTCGGGACAGTGTCGTCGTAGAGCGTCGCGGCACTTGCGGCAAAGAGCGAGTGTTCAGATTGTAACAGTTCCCACGTCACCTGTTCTACATGTTCTTGAACGCCGAGTTCTTTTACAAATTCGCAGTAACTTTCAATGATTTCCTGCATTGTTCCAAGAAGAGTGTGTCCGGCAGGATCGGAACCTGACGCGTCCGCATAGAGGTTTTCACGCGCCGTTGCATAGCGTTCCCAATCAATTTTAGACCCGTACCGATCCGTGATTCTTTGGAGTCTGGGTCTAAGTGATTCTCCCCAAACGCCTAACGTCTGATAAAAATCAAAGAACACTGCTTTTATCATATTTTAATTATACCTTGCGGAGGAATGAAGTGGGTTTCACGCTGAGCACGCCTTCCCCGTATCCGTCCTCCATTTGATTACGGACTACGGTCCTGAGTTGTGTCCGAGGAGTTTTGCTTTTGTCTTTGCTTTACATTTGGAGCGCAACCAAAGGATCCAGAAATTAAAAACCGCTAAATATATCGGGTTGGATCAGGGATACCTGCCTCTTGAAAGCCTTTTTTTCGGAGCAAGCAACTATCGCATCCACCACATGCTCTGCCTTCGGTATCTGGATCGTAGCAACTTAAGGTGAGACCGTAATCGACACCGAGTGCCGCGCCAATTTGAATAATTTCTGCCTTCGTTTTATCAATAAGTGGCGCGCGAATTTTCAATTTCGTCTTGCCTTCAACACCGGCTTGTGTTGCAAGGTTCGCCAGCGTTTGATAGGCATCTATATATTCCGGACGGCAGTCTGGATAGCCACTGTAATCAATGGCATTGGCTCCGATAAAAATGGTGTCGGTAACGAGGACTTCAGCATAAGCGAGTGCGTAGGAGAGAAAAATTGTGTTTCGGGCGGGGACATAGGTTATCGGGATACTATTCCCCATTTCCGTTTCAGGTCTGTCCTTTGGAACTTCGATATCTGCCGTCAATGCTGACGACCCGAAGGTCCGCAGATCAATGTCAACGACAATGTGTTGTCTGACGCCTAATGCCTTTGCAATGTTTTTGGCACACTGTAGTTCCACTGTGTGTCGCTGACCGTACCGAAAACTCATGCAATATGTGTCGTACCCCTCATCTTGAGCGATAGCGAGCACTGTTGTTGAATCTAAGCCGCCACTGAATAAGACGACTGCTTTTCTACGCAATTCTTTTCCTTTATTACGGTGTCGGCAGTCAGCAAAGAAGCAGTCAGCAATCAGCAAGAGGAAGCCTTTGCTAAGCAAGGGAAACGCCCAAGCAAAAACACCTCTTAACTGAAAGCCGACGGCTGAAAACCGATAACCAATACGCTGACTGCTATTTTCGCTCAAACTCTAATTTTGCGAAACGGAGGAAAATACCACCCCCCGGTCTGGCGAGGGGGCCGTTGATCGCCAAGCATGCGATGACATGTTTCGCACCCGGTTCCGCGCTTTCCGTAACCACAACGCGTTGCGGAGCATTGAAACCGGAGGCGGCACCACGTCCTGATTCTCCGAATGCCAGGTCAATTTCGCCATCGACCCAAACTTCACCATAGTCATCAATACACGTGTGGAACCACACCTGCGACCCAGCGATTGAAGTGCCATCGACTTCCTCTGGAAGCGTCACGGTGATTCGATACCAACCGAAACAGAGTCCTTCGGAGATGACTGCTTGGATGTCTTCACAAATCTCCCAACCTGAATCGTCATAATCAGCGTGCCGGGCGGGGCTTTCTTTCATCAGATTCACTAAACCCCCATTGGGTTCGCCGGGAACAAGCCCATCGCCATAACGCCATTCGGAACTGGTGAGTTCACGATGTTCCGCATTTTCTAAATCGAGTTCTGCAATAATCATTAGGCATTCCTTCCTTAGTTTGAAAGTAGCACGAACTGTTAGTTTGTGCTCTTAATATTTGTATATTGAAGTTTGTAGGTGATACCTGTTGAAAAAATCAGGAAAATTCCTGCGACAATAAATGGCACATGAACAGAGAAGTTAATCAAAAAACCGCTTGCGACATAGCCGAGAAGAAATCCGGTGCTCCATGCTAAATGTGTAAGACCGACACCGTGTCCTTTCTCATGAGGTTCAGTAAATTCGTTGATAAACCGAGGGATAGTTGTCGACAGTCCCCACGCCGCGCCTGCACCGAGTATTCCAAAAACTTCCAGAGCGATTAAGGAGTCATGAAAGAACGCCATACCAAAAGCGAGGAGCGTTACGGTTGCATTCGCCACGAGAGCAGGCACCCGATGTCCAATCGCGTCACAGATTCTCCCAACAGCCAGTTGACATCCAAAAGCGAATAACAGACTCATCGCACCGTAGTAGCCAGTCGCTTTAACACCCGCGATACGAGAGATCAAAATCGGCATGAGCAGGTTCACAGAGCCCCAATAATAGGTCGGGAAAACCCGTAAACCGATCAGCATCTGTATATTCCGCCGCCGAATTAGATCCAAGTATGCCGCGACGTTGAGGGTGGATTTCCAAATACCATCGCGCTTCCGTTGATTAGAAGGAGACCGTTGTCCCAGTCGAGGTAGAAAGAAACACGCACCTACAAACAGCACACCTGCCAAAACTACAGCTCCGATCCCGAAGGTGCTATAGTCGATACGATCAATGACTTCGCCTGCGATGGCACTCCCGACTGCGCTCCCGACAGTCATATTAATAAAGTACCAACCTGTCGCCCATCCCAATCGGTTCGACGGCACAACGCTGATGAGGTAGGTTTGTCCACCCGCAGTCTTGAACCCCGATGCGATACCTTCGTAACAGAGGATACCCCAGATGAATAACGGCGTTTCTGTCGTGAAAAGTGTCCCTACGACGACCGCACCTGTGATCCCGATAAGGATAGCCGGTTTCCGTCCGAACCGATCACTCAGCGTCCCGCCTATCAGTGCTGAGATGCCACCTAACCCAATAGGCAGTGCGCGCAACAATGCCGCGAACAGTGCCGTCTCTTCTAAAACCGTCTCCGCGTAGACCGGAAACAGCATCTGTACCGGTCCTGTTACCAAACCGACAACGAACACGATGGCGCAAAGAAAAATAAATCCGCGACTCCACATCTTTTAATTTTTCCTTGCGGAGTAATGACGTACATTAATTAAAAATACTGTATCAGACTATCCGTAATGTTTGGTGCGGCAGTGCCGAGTCCACATGCGCTCGTTGCCCTCATAACTGCTCCAATTTCTGAAATAAGTGCCTCCGAATTTGGGTGCAAAGGCTCAGACAACAGTTCTGTTAGTCGATGTGTGCCGATACGACAAGGGAAACATTTTCCGCAAGATTCTTCGGCAAAAAATTCCATTGCGTTGCGTGCGACATCAAGCATATCTCGCGTGTCATCAAACACCATTATTCCTGCTGCTCCAAGCATCGCACCTACCTTTTGGAAACTCGGTTCATCGATAGTAATATCAAAGTTGGCACCAGCGATAAACCCACCAGATAACCCTGCTGTCGTAATCGCTTGAATTTCGCGTCCCTCTGGCGCACCCCCTGCCCATTCGTAGAGAAACTTCTTTAACGGAAGTCCAAAAGGCACCTCGTAGTTCCCCGGTTTCTGGATATCGCCGGAAAGGCTAATAATTTTTGTGCCTGCTAAGTTTTCGTCACAACTGAGGTTTCTGTACCATGCGGCACCGTGTCGTAAAATCTGGACAGCAGCGGCGAGTGTTTCCACGTTATTTACAACGGTGGGCAAGTTCTCAAATCCGTGTGTTACAGGATAGGGCGGTCGATTCCTCGGGAACGGATGTTTCCCTTCCAGACTGTTCAATAGTGATCCCTCTTCCCCACAGACATAAGCACCCGCGCCCCGTCGAATGTAGATGCTGAAGTTGAAATCTTCACCGAGGATAGTATCACCAAGCAGTCCTGCTGCCTCTGCTTCCGCGAGTGCACGTTCAAGTATTTTTAGGGTTTCTGGGTACTCATATCGTAGATAGATAAAGCCGCGCGTCGCACCTGTCGCGTAAGCGGCGAGCGTCATCCCTTCAATTACGGCGTGTGGCGCATAGTCGAGAATAACCCGATCCTTGAAACACCCCGGTTCGCCTTCATCGGCGTTGCAGACGATCGTTTTCGGCTCGCCTGGTGCATTCAAGACCGATTCCCATTTGATGCCTGTTGGGAATCCTGCACCGCCTCTACCTGCGAGTTGGCTCTCTTTAAGCGTCTCAATCACATCTGTTTGTGTGAGTGTTGCCAACGCACGGGTTAGTGCTTCATAGCCGCCGGTACGTCGGTAGCCCGCCAGTGTATTGCGTTCGGGTTCTCGAATTTCAGCGAAGATGCATTCTTCGCCATCGCCCGGATGGGGTGGGGGTAAAGGCGTGGGTTGCACAGAGAGCGTATCTACCTGTTTTCCGACGAGCACCTGATGCCCTTTCAGCACTGGCACGCAATCGTCACACCTGCCAGCACACGGCATCGGCGTCGCACCTTGGTCTTTGAGTGCCTCAAGGATTTCCAAGCCACCTTGTAATCGGCACACGGGTCCGGTACAGACACGCGGTGCGTCCTGTCCTGGGGTTTCACGGGAAAAATGGTGGTAGAACGTTAGCGTACCGAAGAGTTCAGCGAGCGGGATCCGAAGTCCGACTGTGATGTCGCGAAGAACCGCCTCCGATATAAACCCATCTCGGTCATGGAAGGCGTGTAGCAATGCGAGCAATGGAGCGGGTTCATCGCGCCACTGGGCAATCACTTCTCGATTTGTCGGGGCTGCCATCTATTTCTCCAATACTGTAACGCAAGAGGTGAATTCTTTGTGCATCTTACCAGTTCCGCAACTCCACGTCAACGCTTTTTTAATTCTACCTTGCGGAAAAATGACAGGTTTTGCGCTTTGACATTTTTCATTCCGGAATATCCACTTTAAACGGATTTATGAGTTCATTCAACGCCTCTCGCTGTCCATGATCTCGGCTTTCAAGTTCATGCAGTGCCTCTGGAATTTCGTCCTTATGTGCATCAAACGGAAGCCACCAAGACGAATCGGCGTGATGAAATTGTTTCGCATAGACCCAGCGCAAGAATACTGTGATACGCGGGTAATCTTCATGGCTCCAGCGTCGTCCAGCGTGTCGCGTATTTGGCAGAAATACGATGAAATCGCCAGCGTTCACTGGGATATTGTGAACTGTCGGTGGTGGATCATCCATCGTGATGTGTTCTGGATATTGGAAGCTGGATTTGTGGCTTCCGGGAATACAGGCGAATCCATTGCCTGGTGGCACATCCACGAGCGAAACGGAGAGGTTGAAGAAACTCGCGAAGATCTCATCGTTGGCAACTTGATATTGGTGGTGTGGACTTCGGAACCAGCCTTTATGTCCACCGTGCAATTCCAAGCCGTCAGCGTTGGGGTAACAGATATTCGCTACGACATCAAAAACGCGTGGATGATTCCAGGTCAGAGCAGTTACGACTCGCAGGATTTCTGGGTTCAAAATGAGCTGTTGGAACGCTTCGTGTCCGTAATGCATGTTGTAGACCCACCACGGCTTTCCCTCTGGTGCGTTGATCCGCATTGGGAACTTGAAATCGTCCGCCTCCCATTCGTACCACTCGAACATCTGTGCCTTCATCAGCTCGACATCCGACTTCGGCACGGCGTTTCGCACCACAAAATAACCGAGCAGATCGAGGTACCATTTTTCTTCCTGGGTCAGCATAGTTCCTCTCCAGCCTCCAATTTTTTGAGAATCCGTTTGACAAACCCTTTTTCGTTTCGTTGGATCGATTCCAATTCGTATTCATCGTCAGAGATACAATGTCGATGTGTTTCTATTGGGAGGTTATAGTTTTCATTGAAATAGAAACTGAATTGATACCGATTGAAGACGACTCGGCGTGGGTAATCAACTTTCCAGAATTTCGCGCCGTGCATCAGGCGCGGCGAGAAGACGAGACAGTCTCCTGCTTTCAGCTCAAAAGTGATTGCAGGTGCCCACTCATTATCAATATCGAGCGTCGTAGGAAACTTGATGCGCGATTTATGGGTGCCGGGGATACACATGAAACCGTTATCTTCCGGCACATCAACGAGTGTTATAGCGGTGTTGACGTAATTGCTGTAGATCTGCCCGTTCCCGGCTTGGTAATCGTTGTGTGGATTATGGAACCCATCGGGAAAGTCAAAACCGCTGGTATCGCGATGAAGCCTCTCCTTTTCACCTTCAGGAATAGGACGTTGTTTCTGCAAGACGAGCGCGGAATTAAAAAGCCGTGGACGGTTCCACATCAAACCCATCACAATCCGTAGGACCTTCTCATTCAGCGATAGCCGCTCGAAAATCCGGTCGCCGTACTGAACGTTGTTCAGTACACCGCTATGTTCGTCTTGGGTGGCATTCACCGGTTCGGGTGCCGATTCAGGATCAGTGAACCATCTATTCGCCATCTCAAGCATCCGTTCAACCTCAGCTGGCGATACCACCTGCCGAAGTATCAGGTAACCAAACAGATCGTAGTACCATTTTTCCTCTTCTGTCAGTGTAGACGGCAGATTAATCGCACTGTCCTCACCGCGAATTAGCATACTGTCTCCTATTTCAAACTGTGGTCAATTTTAGAATTACTTATAATGAACCACTAAATTCAAATGGAATGAAACGCTTTGGTTTGCTAACGACTTTATCTCTATTTGTATCGACCAGTTTACTCTTCAGGCTGAATTCACTACTCAACTCCCCTGTCAGAAAATAGGTTCTGCCAGCTTCTACATCAGCAGAAAACCTCGACACAACTTGGCGGTCACTCGGTGTATCCTCATGAAAAGATTCGTATACAACGAGCAATGACATATCGTGCTTCCCTGGCGCGACCAGAATCTCGTCATCAATAGAGATCTTTTCACGCGCCTCAATATTTTTACTCACGGCTAACTTACCATCAATTCGGAACACAATTAGGTGATACCGTTGCAACCAGCCTCCCTCTGTGTCAATTTTGATAGTGGCAAGTTCGGATTTTGGCAACTGCGGTGCCTCATATTCACCCTCTGGTATAACGACTCCGCAACCGACAAAGGGTAAAGATACAAGTATACCTGCGTATAGAATAAGGATGCTCAATCTCGGTTTCATCTGTTGACCTCCCGTGCTATTAATAGAGTGGTGTATCCACTTATATCGTTTTATTTTCTCCTAAAGTCTACTTGCTCCTACTGTCTCCTTAATTACGTAATCTACTACAAACTGCCTGAGTGATGCTTTCACTTCATCGGGTTTCTCTACCCAAGGATAATGTCCCGATTCGGGGATCGATGCAAACGTACTACGAGGGAGCTTGGAGGCAAGTGTCTCTATAAAGTGACTCGGACGAGGATCACAAACACCATGAAGGAAGAGAACAGGCATGGACAGATTGTAAACCGATTGCCGGAATCTTGAATCTTTGGTGTAATTCTTCCAGTCTGCGCCGACCTTCTCGTTCGCTTCATTGCTCACAGGGTATTCATCAAAACTTGGAAGGTTGTCAATTTGATTCGGATCAAATACATCTGTCATGCGACTTAAAGTGCGAAGTCTGCCTAATATTCGTTCCTGTTCAGAACCCTCAACGTGTTCCCTTTGTGCACGCAGATGTTGATATTCTTCACGTTCTACTTCCCTGAGTGCATTCAACCGATTTTCGCGATATTCATCGTGCCATCGGTCATCAATACCTGTGCCTGCAATGTGAAGTACCGCTATCGTCTGAGTTGGAAATCTAACGGCATAGGCTAAAGCAAGTCCTGCGCCCCATGAATGCCCCGCAACAATCCAACGCTCAAAATTGAAATGCCTTCTCAATCCCTCTAAATCATCAACAAATGTGGATACGTCGTAGGGACCTACCAATTGTGAGCGACCACTTCCACGTTGATCGTATCGGACAATCTGACATAAGTCAGGAACCATATCGGCGACGGGTCCGAGATAGTCGTAACTACCGGGACCGCCGTGACAAAGCACCATCGGTATCCCTGCACCTTGAACGGCTGTCCAAAGCCGAACACCATTAATCAGAAGTACTTGCTCTTGGGACATTTCTATCCTTGTATTTAATGATATTAATGCGTTGTTATGAGGATACCAGTTTTGGACACACAAGTCAATCAAAAATCAGTTTGATTTTTTTATTGACAATCTTCCTCATATTTGCCATTATGGCGACAATCGAAATGTGATAAACGCGATTCAGAGGGTATCCGTTAATTTTCCACATCGTATCACTCAACTGGAAAAATGGAGGCTGTCATGAAACCGAAACGTCTAAATTGGTGGGCATTTCAAACCGGTTTTGCCCTCCTCTGTACTTTCATCTTAATTGTTGGGGTGGAAGCTCAAGTTGTTACAGACGGCTTAGTGAGTTATTACACACTTGACAAAAACGACACCGCTGGCGATACCGTTAAAGATCTCGTTGGCGGCAAGGACGGAACAATCGTCGGTGAGCCGGAGTCCATCGAAGGGCATCTCGGAGAAGCACTTAATTTTGGTGGAAAACCGGATTGTGTGGAGTTGCCGATCCTTTTCAATATCGGGGAGAAACCAGCGACGTATGAAGCATGGTTTTTGAAAACCCCTAACAGTCGCGTCGGCTGGCAATATATTCTGACAAACAAAACGAATTTCTTTGATCATTTCTTTCGGCTTGGTTTTAATCAAAATACCGGACAACTCCGATACTATACCGAAGAGGCAAACAACATCAGAAAAGCGTGGACAACCGATGAGGATTACGCCGACGGCAAATGGCATCATGTAGTGGCGACACGCGAAGCCGATAAGGCACAGGTGTATGTCGATAGCGTCCTCGTCAAAGAGGATGAGGCAATGTCCGGCAATTTAGGCGGCGGTGAAACGAACTGGAACATTGCTCAAGATGGCAATACCGATGGGTACTTGATAGGTGCGGTGGACGAAGTACGTATCTATGAGAAAGCACTGACCGTAGAAGAAATCAAGCAGAACTTTGAGTCACAGGGATTAGCGGTCCAGCCCATCGGGAAGTTGAGTCTTACCTGGGGACGGATTAAAGCCGCGCAGTCTTATCGTTAATGATTGTCAAATTCAGACAACGTAAGTGGTTCATTTTTTGCAGAAGTTTGGGGTAACACAGAAACTGCCCAAGGTCATGAAGTTTCGGGGATCCCACTAAACACTATCTGTTAGAAACGGGGACTGACAATGAAGGTAGATCCACAGCAACTCATTGATAACGGCTACGTCGTGCTGCGACAGGTTGTTCCATCTGATCAGCTGGAAGCGTTGAGAACGAGTTTTGAAACCCTCGTTGAGAGGCAAAAGGTGGTCTGGGCACGGGAACGGAAACCGGAAGAGAAACCTGGAGGCGTTTGGACAACGAGTGCACAACCGAGAGTGTTTTTCGATGAAGTCGTTGACGCAGAGACCGCGGATACCGTGGAATTTTGTCTGCATGAGAACACCCTCGGTGTGAGTCAGCAACTTATGAGGGCACCCGACGCGGCGATCACACTGATGGCACTCATGTGTAATCCTGTGCAAGATCACGGTCCGGCGAGTTGGCATCGTGATATTGACCCAACGGGACAGGCACCGCTGAAGGGGATGCAGATGGATTACGTTAAAAACGGACCAGGCTATGTTCAGTGGAACATCCCGCTTTACGACGACAGCGTATTCTGGCTCGTGCCGAAAAGCTACTGCCGTCCAAATACTCCAGAAGAATATCAACACCTATTATCACGCCCACAGGAACCGATGCCGGGTGGGATTCCAATCGAACTGTCAGCAGGAGATGGGGTCGTCTATAGCCACATGGGGTTGCACTGGGGCAGCAATTATAGCACAAAATTGCGACGGACGGTTCACCTCGGATATCGCGCTTTCGGTGGAGATTCGTATCCGATCGTTGACCACTTTTATTGGAATATGGGATTTACGCAGCACCTTCCGGTTGAGGCTCGCTCCCAATTTGAACATTTCTTCCAACTTCAGCAGCAGCAGAGCGATCTGATTGAATCAACCTTCCATGCCATCCGCAACAAAGATGCTGATGCTTGTCGAAATGGATTGGCAAAGTTGCACCCGGGTGAAGAAGAACGCATGGTCGCGGTTGTATTCCTCTCAAAATTAGCGGATAAAGTCCGTAAGCTCAAAGACCCAGAAGTCAGTAAACTTTCGATTGAAGAACGCATCGGTGCAATCTCTGCGCACCGCCTCAATTTCCATCTCTATGAGGATTTCGCGGATCGTTTTTCCACCGAAGATGCCGAAAGTATCTGGAAACGGTTTTCGACGCTATACGCGAAAATCGAGGCAGAAATTGCCCGATCTGTTCCAGACAGAGCATCTCGTGTAATGCGCTATCAACTGACGGATATGCCAGTGAATTTCGAGGTAGAGGACTTTATTCGGAGTTGGTAGAAATGTAGAACAACTTCCAAACGAATTGCGTCAATCAGATGTGTCTGTCGTGCAAGAGATGTGCGATTTGCGCTGGTAGGTTGAACCATTTCACTGTGAGGCGAACAGGAGTGAATCATTGACAAAAAATCGAAATGTAATCATCAAAATTGAGGCGGGTTCGATCACGCGAGACAACGATCTTGTCCGCATGCGTTTCAAGCCGAAACGTTACTTTCCCGATTGGCAGGAAGGGATTTCAGGGCTTGCGATGTCCACGGCTGATGCAGACGGCCAGGTCTCCGAAGAGGAGGTCCCCTGTCAATTCGAGCCGACGCTACGTGAACTTGCATGGCAGACAAGCAAACTCCGGGCGGGGACCTCGGCATATTATGCGATTCGACAGATCCATGAGTCACCACCAACAGTCCGCTATCAAATCGAACAGAAACCCGCGCATTTGCTCATATCTGCCGATGACGCGTTATTTGCACGATACAACTTTCTCGGTGTTTGGAAGCCTTACTTTTGGCCTCTGAACGGAAATCATGGGACTGTGGTTCGGGGGGCTGGTGGCGGCGACCATCCGCATCACACAGGGCTCTACCTCGCCTACGGAGGTCACGGTGAAGGTGGGTCAGCGAACATCTGGTCTGATTGGGATGAACCCCCTTATGGACCCTGCGGGAAGATGTTGCACCAACGGTTTGTCCGAATCACTGAAGGAAACGTCTACGCTGAATTTGTCGAAGACCTAATCCATGTCAACGGAGATGGTGAAGTTATCATGACCGAAACGCGGACTGCTCGGGTATGGTATGGGAGCAATACGCGGCGGTTTTTGGAAATCACTCACGAAACCACTCCGCCGTTGGACATTGGTGATCGACAATTCCTCTTTGTGGCGCGGTTGAATCCGTCAATGGGTATCCCGGAGAAAGGACATGTTGAAAATTCTGAAGGACAGATTGGCAGAACAGACGTGCATCATCAACGCGCGCGGTGGTGTGATCTCGGAGGCACAGTAGGAGATGGGGTGGCTGGTATCGCGCTGTTTGATCACCCCGAAAACGCTGAACATCCGGGCCTTTTCGGGGAAATTGCTGTGCAGGAACAGATGAGCATCCTTCACCATCCACCTGATGAACTGGAAGATGATCGTTTCCGTCTGCGATTTGGGGTCTACGTCCACGCAGGTATTACACCAGAGGCAGAGGTCGAACGGCATTATCAGTGCTATGTAAATCCGGTGCAGGCGGAAGTCGTAAGTGACTGAGATTTTTAGGCATAACAGTACCAAACCGAAACTAAAGCAGTCTGTCATTTCACATTCGCCAATTCACTGTGGTCGCTTGCGGTGCTTTACGTCCAGTTCGCGAAGGAGTGCCAAAGTGTCCTCAAACGGTAGTTCACCCGTTGAAGCCGTGTGTTCGAGATAGTCGCGCGTTTTATTGTTGAAGACGCTATAAAAGGCACGCGCCTCAGGATCTGGATGGTCTCTCCAAAGTTCGGTAGGTATAATCGAATCCTCGCTCAAGTACCGGCGGTTCGGATGCCCGTAATAGACCTGCACCGTCTTGCGTTCTTCCTGAGTGGGACGGGTCGTAGCGGTGTGTAAAACACCGATATTGAAGAGTATGGCTGTTCCAGCAGGACCGTACAAGTCGACAATTCCACCACGCTCCAACTGTTCGTCTGTTTCGAGAATCTCAGCTTCCACTGATTCCGGTGATAACGAGAAACAGTGCGTCGTTTCATCAACATCGGTCAGGTACAGCATCAACTGTATGAACCCAATGCGCAACGGGTGTTCAAGCCAGTGCCTGGGACCATCTCGGTGCCAGCCGCGATTCAGTTCACCATCGTAGGGTGCCATGTGTCGGATGCAGATTTCTGAAAAGCAAGGGGGACTACCCATCAGTGTGTGTAGGCAATCCATGACGATCGGATGCCGAACCACATTGTCGAATTCAGGTGAAGTCAGAAGTGCATCGCAATTCACGGTTTGGTAATGTCCGATACGATACCAGTGATCTTCAACTTCAGTGCGATCCCGATCAAAACTATGAACAAAATGCTCAACTTCGGCATCACTCAGAATCTTACCGAGTGAGACGTAGCCATTTTCTTTAAAAAACGCATAATCTGCTGGTTTCATGTTTTTAATTTTACCTTGCGGTTCGGTCGGCGGATTTAGATACATTATGTGCCTTTCCGTATATCCACCTGCACCGTTGTTGCAGGCTACGGGTCCGATTTTAAGAAACGCACACAGAATGACTGGACATACAGATAGACATCTTTTATCAACGCGCCTGCAACCGTCGAACTCGAGCAGGAGTGTCGTCATTCTGAATCTCTGAAGAGAGAATCTGGAGACTCCGGTCTTCGATCGGTAACTCCACTTTTACACCACCACGGCGATGTGACTCCCGAAGTGCCATTGCTACCTCTAACGCAGCGCGCCCATCTTCTCCCGAACACTTCGGAGAAGTCCCGTTCTCAATGCCGTTAATGAGATCTTCAACGATTGTCAGCCCCATTCCCTGCATCCGTACGGGGATGGGAAATGGACACTGCGCAGGCACGCCGCGTCCGCGCCGTCCCCCCGGAATCACACGAATCAATTCGAAGGTTTCAGCGTTGTTGACGGAACGGATACGTCCCGTTGTACCGATGACATCGACCTCCCACGGTGCCGCGCCACACGATGTACTCCGCAGATACGCACGCACACCATTGTCAAAGACGAGGTAACCGTTTCCCTGCAGGTCACTTTCACCCGCGGCGGCTTCGTCGGACTGCATCTCACCGAAAACCCATTCTACGTTTCCGCCTGCCATATAGCGCAAAATATCGATGGCATGGCTACCGTTATGCGAAAGTCCGCACTGGGCATAGACTGTTACTTGAAGGACATCACCGATTTCGCCTTCGTCAATAAGTTTTCGGGCTTCGCTAAAGAACGGATTCCAGCGTCGAGCACAATTGATCGCCAGCGCGACACCTTCTGCTCGACAGGTCTCCACCATTTCATCTGCCTCAGCGAGATTGAGCGCGATCGGTTTTTCTGCCCAGATCGCCTTGACACTGGAGCGTGCTACATCTTGCACAATGGTCGACCGTATCCGTGCTGTCGTGCAGACACTGACGATGTCCAGATTTTCCTTCTCCAGCATTTCACGATAATCGCTGTAGATATGGTCAGAACCCAATCCCCACCGTTCGCCGAAAATTGCGGCTTGTTCCGCGTGTAGATCGGCACCCGCTGCCAGTTCTACATTCGGTGCAGCGTGGTACGTTGGACCGTGGCAATACGGTAGAAAGATCGAACCGCCTTGTGTGATTTCATCGTCGAAAGTGCTACCCATACGTCCTAAACCGATTACGCCTGCTCGATAAGTTGTCATCTGTTTTCCTCCAACAGAGTTGTACCACGTGCTACAAACCCAAGTAGTTCAACATCATGAAACGGTATCAGCGTTCGAAAGGGAGTCTGGTCCACGGATACCATTTTGCGCCAATATTTGAAGATATTTACCCCTTTTTATGCTCGATAGAGTTTTCCAGTGGAAATCCAGTGGTAAGTACTCTGACTCCCCAAACCTTCAAGGTTTTTTGCAGCAAGTTTACGCCACTGTTTTAACCACCGCAATTTCGCTGTGACTTCTCTTACTTTGCGCGTATTGTCCGCTGGATGAACTTCAACATAGTAAATCCGGTCTTTATAACCGAACACGTAATCCCAGCAATGACTATCTTACCACAATTCAGATTTTCTCATAGACGAAATCCAGCCACTTGTCTTGTGGCGATATAATCCGAGGTTTCGGTGAAAGCGGTATCCAATACGGCTTGAAAATGTGCCCTTGATCACTCTTCAGTTCCCATGTATCTGTTGTTTCCTCTTGTGTGGACATAAGAAAAAAATGTCTCTTTTTCTGTGCACTTAAGTTTTCATTCGGGATCCATCCTGTGATGTTAGCGTCGATACGTATGGGCTTGTGAAATTTGTCATATTCATACTCAATGTACGAAATGTGTGTGAAATTCTCCTGTGTGGAAAGGTAATCGACGGTAAGCCCTTTGGGTAGTTTTCGCTTGTAGGGAATTGCGGTTAAGTTGGGTTCGATATAAACTTGGGTTGTTTCCGCTATGATTCTTTGGTTATTTTCCAACTCATTTTCAAAACAACCGAGATAGTTTTCAATCTCTACGAACTGTAAGCCTGTTTCCTCATAAGTTTCCCTCTTGACAGCGGTTTCAATATCTTCTCCCTTTTCAACAGTACCTGCGGGGATTTGAACACCCGCTGTTGGATGCTTAAAGACAAGTAATTCTTTGACACCATTTCGTTCGCGTACTATAAACGCTGTAACCTTTTGGACAACTTCATTCACTTATGTTTCTCCTAAGATCGTACTCAATTGTTGCAAAGCGTCGCAACTCTCTATCGCACATTCGGAGATTCCCTACTAACAAGTGCCCGTCCCGTTTTTTCTACGGCACGAAATACTGTTAGGTTGCGACCAGTCCCGTCTTTGATGAGCCAGACATGTCCCGCATACGTGTGATGATTGACAAAGGTATCCGGTGCAATCTTGCCGTATGATTCCTCATTACCCTTATAGTCCACCCAATGATAGGTAATCTCGGATTTCGTGCCGTTCACAAAAATAATCGCTGTTTTTATGTCATCATCTTCAGATTTTAGACTCGGAAGCAGATTTAGATCTTGTTCCTTCAAATTTACCCACTTGCCATCACCATCACTGTCTGGATTCTTCAACTGCTGGTGGAACTCCGTCAATTCTATTAACTCAGGCGACCATTTAAACTTCGGAGACCCTTCAGGATTGAATCCTTTGAGATGTGAGAGATACGTGCGGGTTACCGCCGGTGTGTATCGCCAGTCTGTATCGCCGAAAACCTCAGTGAGCAGTGTAGCGAGCGATGGATCGTATTCTTTCAACTTATCGCGGGTATCAACGTGGTTGTGTTGATCGTCATTTGCCCGATTGGTATCGAACCAAGATTGTGTGCCTTCAGCCCAGTATTCTGCCCTGTTTGTAATAGCGTATGTATCTTTCCAGAGACCTTTTGCAACCGCCGCTTCAAACAATACCTTGAGGCGATCATCAAAACTCGGATCGACCGTATTCAATCCCATTTGGTGGATCGCATGCGCGAATTCGTGGACTAAAATGTTCTCAGTGGAATAAGGGTCGCCTGCGTAGTTGAGCAGATTTTCCTCACCACAACTGACAGCGGGTCTTGCGGCGGTGGAACCCAAACCGCGTGCGCGCCGATCCCAGTAGAAGTCGGGTTGCAGATCACTATGTTCAGGAATCTGGGTCGTGAGTTCGTTATATGCCATCACCGCGAAACGCACGTTGTTTTCTGCGAGTGCTTTTAGTATATCCTGACGATGCCCGATCATCTGCCGAATGAGCCACGCTGCTTCCTTTACGGCGTAAGGACTCACCTTCGCCGATGCGACAACGGGCAATCCTTCCACATCGATCCACTGCTCGTAAAATGGGTCCAAGTTAAAAGTTTTGCGAATAGTAACCGGTGGAGGGGTAGGTTTTAATATATTGATGCTTGGTGCTGTGGCAGCCAATTGGATAGAGAAAAACAGGACATAGATTGCCAAAATAGCAGTTAAATAAACCATAAGTTAGTTTTCGTTTTTCATAGAGGATTGCATTAAAGTTGCAAACACATTCAAACACTATTTTACTCTGATTCCCGGAACAGGAGCAACTGAACTGATTCCTGATCGATCGGTTCTAAGCCATTTTCCTTTTCCGAGATGTAAGTGCTAATGCAACGTGCGATGTACTCTGCCTGCTTTACCGGCACGGCATTTCCAATCATCTGCTCCAAATCGGTTTTCGATCCAGCGAAATGGAACCCCTTCGGAAAGGTTTGGAGATAACTTCTTTCTAATGTTGTGAGTGGACGGACGCTTTCTGAAATCGGGGCAGTATCCTTTGGATGCATTTTGTAGGTTTTGGGAATTGGACGGTTAACCCCTCTCACTGTTGGGCTTGGCTCGTCAACACTAAAGACAGCACGGCGACTGTAGTTACGCGGGTGTCGATAATAATCGGTGATACCGAGGCTATCTCCGAAATAATCTCGCACACTCATTGGCTCAGTCGTCAGATTGTTATCCAGATAACTCGCCAGATATCTACTATCCTCGGAGATGGATAGTCCTAATTCACCGATAAGAAAAAGTCGCTTCCGCTTCTGAGGAACGCCACATTGGTTGGCATCCAAAATTCGTTGCGTCAGTGAATATCCTGCCTCTCTCAGAATCTCGCCTGCTTGTCGATACCGCTGACTTTTCACAGTTCTGTCCACATTTTCCATCACAAACCATTGGGGTTGTGTATGTGCGACAATTCGTGCGAAACTTACGGTCAGATCTGCTCTTCCTAAATCCTCATTCCGTTTACCCGCATGCGAAAAATCCTGACAGGGTGGACCTCCAATAATCATGTCAAACTGATATGCGTCTAAGGTCGTTAGACTTTCTTGCCAATTACTGAGATCGAGTTTGTGTATGTTATGTGAAAAATTAGCACGATAGACCTGAACTGCTGGCTCCCAGTTATCAAAAGCAGCGACTGCTTCAAACCCAGCATTTTGGAATCCGAGTGTCATGCCACCACACCCTGCGAAAAGATCAATAAACTTCATAGACATTTGTGTTTCCTACCTTTTACGTAAAAAGTTCGGGAGAATTAACCAAAATCGCATCAAATCGCCTTTCTGGACTCAGCAACTTTTCTCCCTGTCCCAAGATAATGTTTTTAATTTCGTTTGTTTTAATTCTTGGACGCGAGAGTTCTGCACAGGACATATAAGGATGAGTTTTTCTGCCACTCAAGGCAAAGGCTTTGTCCGTTTGTCTCGTAAATCCGACACTAACGGTCTGTGGGTCAATTTTTCCATCCGTAGTAAAGTCAGAAAGCATCTTCACCATCCACAAAACTGCTCGTTTTGCTCGTGAGAATTCTCTTGCCCGTCCTTGTTCAACTGTATCTAAAAGCAGCTTCGCAAAAGCGAATGTACTCCAAACGAAAACATCCAAGCAGTTCTCGTGAAGCCGAGAGGATTTCCCAATAGTTCTCCAAATCGGTTGTATAACGAATGGAATCTGATCGTCTATTTTGGCAAGTAACAGCGTCCTGATAGTTTGGATAATATCGGGTATTTTCTCCAACAGGCTATCTTCTGATTCCCAGTCAAAGTTATTTTGAAAAATAGGGCGCAGACTGTCTGAAAGTTCGGTCTGATGTTCGGCGTACTGACGAACAATCTCAAGTGTTAAATGAATAATCGTGTTCGGACGCACCACAAGTTCACAACCGTACTGTTCCTCAGAGAGGTTACAAGTTGAATTATCAGGCAAAGCAGTCAATTTAATTTCCAGTGCTCGTAGCCAAGGATTTTCAGAATCAGCATTATCCATTACCACTAAATCAATACGAGGTAAAGTCCCTTTGACAAATTGCTGATTTTGCCCATAAGTATACTCAAAAGCAAAGTAAATATTTTCAGAGTCATACGAATGTCCGAATACGGAATTCACATCAATTTTTTTAGAAACTATATTCCAACTTTCGCCTAAGGTCAAGTAGATAGGACGGATGTTTTGACTTTGCATGTAACATAATAATGCTACTGGAAAGCAGTTATTAAAACTGTTCTTTCCCCATGCCGATGCTTGTCCAAAGTCTTTATTTGTATTAGATGGGTTTAACCCAAACAAAGCAGGTGTCTTATCTATCGACGCGAATTTCATCGGTTAGTTACCATTCCTCCAATAGAATGCTAGACAAGTATTCCATGTTCCGTTATCTCCGAAAGCGGAACTTGATACCTGACATCTTGCAGTGGACTTACTACAGATGTCGGATTCCGAATAATATAGAGTTCCGGTTGCGTCGCGGCATTGAGGACGACATAGAGGAAGTAGTCATCTTCAAGTCGCTCCGCCACAGACCACTCATTAGACGTGAGAACAACAGGAGCACGATCAGCACGGGCTTTTACTTCAATGCATCGATTTTTACCATCTGACGATGTTGAATAAATGTCGTAACCACGGTTCTCTGAGGAAACATCTTCAGGAGTGCGACCTTGCTTCTTTTCATGACGGCGAGCATGCTCCATACCAATGTTTTCGATTTCCTTTCTGGCGTGCGGAGATGTGTCTGTCTCGTCCATGTGTGTATCATTTTTTTTCCTACCACTACTATGACCAGTGCCTTGATTTCCGTTAGGCGTGTTGATTGCTTTGCTTCCACGCGGGTGTGTTCTACTTCCACCCGGACGTGGTTGATACGTAACGGTTTCAGATTCATCCTCTGTTGAATCGTCATTTTCATTTCCATTTTCTGGATTCTCAGGAACCGTTGGCGTTTCGGATTCAGATTCTCCACTTACGTTCTGGATGGTCCCACTGCGGATCTTAGTCGAAGATTGGGTATCGGGCGAACTTATGCTCCGGATATCCGATACTGAATCTGTAGGACTTTCGGATTCATCCGCAGTTGAACTATCATTTGATTTGTCTATTTCTATCGCTTGGCTATCAACGGGTGTTTCGATCTCAGGCTCACCGGTTTTCAAATCGTTGCCTTCACCGCTGGAAGAACGAGTTTCAGATTCATCGACTTTATCCGTTGATGATTCATTATCCTCACCGTCTGTTTTTGGTACCTGATTGTCCGTTGAAATTTTCATGTCAGATTCATCAACTGCAGGATCAGCATCTTCACTGTTAGGCTCATCAGGGAGCTTCTCATCAAGAGATTGTATCTGTTTTTCCTTATTACCTTTAGGATCCTCATCAAGGAATTTGGTCTCGAGACCTTTTCTTTTCCAATTAGAGAGGACTCTATCTGGTTCTTTTTCTGGTGTCAGCAAATCCTCAACAAATCTACCAAGTTCCTTGATCCCAAAGTGATCCTGCAGGGCATCACCAATAAGTTCGGCGTATTCGCTTTCGTTCGCCTCTTGTCCTAACCAGAGTATCACCCGCTGATCAGTTACATCCAAAGAACTCGGACGCGGATTTGGATCAATAACAGAAATTTCCTTCAATTTGTATGTTACCTTTAGTTTTTTAACATGGCAAACCGATAGTTGGTCCAAAACCTCAGCAAGTTTTTCTTCTTCAGGTTCTTTATCTATGAACAGGTCAGGTTCTGTAAACATGTCAGATTCCTCGGATAGGCGCGGTGAATTGAGAAAGGCATAAATATAGGGATGTAGGCTTCGCACTTTCTCTGACCAATCTGTATTTTCTTCTCGATCTCCCTCTGGATGGGATTCGACCTGTGCCTGAGAGCACCCTTCTACCTTCAGACTTCGAGCAAGACTTGACAAATCATCGTCAAATGTCCAAAAAGGCACCTCGCCTTCAAAAATCTCACCAATATGGGGATGATCTTTCAGAACCAATTCTTGTCGGGTGAAAAATCCCCACTCCTCTCCCTTTTTGCCGAGCCAACATCTACTATCATATAGCATCTCCCATTCTTTTTTTCGCCAAGCCTGTAAGCATTTGTAAAGTCTCTGGATACGTTCACGAACCGTCTCGTCTTCAGCTTGCTCTGTAGTTGCAATCTCTTGAATGCCAAAGGCATAGTCCCTTTGAGAGGCTTGGGGCGAAACTCCCAAATCAGTGAAAAAGGATTTCAGCGTCTTTGGGTAATGTGTTTTGAGGTAACCACGATCATTTTTAAAGACATCGCCTTCATCCTCCCAAAAGACCTCGTCCACTCGCCACCAATGCCTCTCTGGATTAGAAGTGAAAATGAGTGATTCTTTCTTAAATTCACCTCGTAACTGTTCATTCTTCATCTCTCTCTGAAGGAAACGGTAGAGTGGTTCAACTTTTACCACATTTACTTCCGTGCTGTTCCTGAGTTTTTGAAGGTAGTTGAGGACACTTTCTGCATCTGGTTTCAGACATATCTCTAACTTTTCAGCTAGCTGTTTTGCAGGTTCAGTGCCAATATTGAAATCAGGATGCAAGTAAGCTACGCTATCCCCTAAAACCCTACGGTTTTCAGAAGTTGGAGCGAAACACTTAAAAGGAAGTTGCACGTTACCTTGTTCGTCAAGAAGCCATGCAAATTCCTTGAGTTGACCATAGAACATAGCATCAAAGTCTTCCGATTTAGGACCATAATAGGACCAATGGTAAGTGCCTTTAAAGAAAGCGTCTCGCCTCTTTGGTTCTGATAAAAGGATCTTCACCAAAAGATGCCAGAGAACTTTTGAGAGATTTATTCTTTTATGCTCGCTAATTTCAGTCAATACCTCCGATAAACCCTCAAGATAGAAATCTTCAATACTCGTTTTTGACCAATGGTTATGCCACTGGGTAGTATATTCCCACTTAATATCACGTTTATTAAGTTCCTTACTAAATTCTTGATCGTATCCAGACTTGGCACGGATGGTCTTTTTGATGCTGCGCGGCGTATCCATAAAACCAATCGCTTTCAAAAACTGAAGCCAATCTTTCTGATCAGAATTATCTTCTAAGTATATATGATCTACAAACCAAATGTCCCCATTGTACACCGAAAAATAGGTTTCCAAATTATCATCGCCCGTATAGGCTTTTGGTAAGTAGGCATCACCAGGTTTCACAAAATCATAGGTTTTACATTGAATACCTTTGTAGGCCCGCAAAATTGGAATTTCGCTAATTTGCCCCTTCAATCTGTTACGTTCAAATTGTGAAAGATCGTTCCAAACCTCGAAAAGGTAACGCACATGCAGGCGATTTTCCTCCACAAAAGGTTGGGGAAATCTACGATATTGAGGACAAATGCCTTTAAGAATCAGATTCACAGGCCGCAATGTCTTAACTTCCAAACTTTTTCTTAAAAAGACTTCTATCTCATTACGTTCCTCTCCTTCCAATAAGGTTGCCTGAAGAATAGGCAAATTGCTGAGGAAGGGTTCTATTTTTTCACGTTCTTCATCTGTATCCGGCGGAAAGAATACTAATTCATTGCTGGCACACACATGCAGCCCATTCTCAAGTCGAATCAGTGGCAGTTTCTTTATTCGATCCAATTGGGATCCTTGTTCTTTCAAATAGGTATACAAGAAACGCAGCCATTTGTTAGATCGCCCCCTGAACCAATTAGAACTCCGCTCTTCTAACCAGCCCAAAACTCTACTGATCCCCACTGGTTTTACATTTGCCTCCTGCATAACTTTGAAACACTGACGAAACTCTTCCGTATTTCGGATCTCAGGATGTAACCAATTACTCTTAGAATGCAACCAATTATTTTCAATCAATTGTCGCAGGATTTCGACATGGGGGTAGTACACGTTCTGAGCTTTTGCGTATCTATACTCTACGCCGCGCGGGATAGCAACACCTTTACTGTTAACATGAAACACGCTTTCAGCTTTTGCATATCCTCCGCTTTGCGTGGGCACAAACGCTCTTTCCTGCATCGCTTTTTGTAATGCCTCAGCGATAGGTTTAAACTCATTTTCCACTTCGCCTTTCAGAGGTAATACGTTAAAGAAAGCGGGTTCAAGTAGTCCCCCTACTTTCAATTGTTCCAAGATTTCAGGGAGAAAGTCCGCTGTTTCCTGCACTAACCATTCGTTCCATGGAGAATCACTTGATTTTACGATATTGTCACGAGGAGGTGTCGTCTGATAACGCGCCTGAATCAGAAACCGCAGATGTGTCTCTTTTTCGGTAGGGAGATAGGCAAACAAAACGGAATTATCTGTTTCAATGATTCTATCCTCATGCAGTTTAAACGCGACTTCAACAGGTTGTTTTTTCTCCGCGGACTTTTGAATTCGCTGTTGTTCTTCATCATCTTCTGCTTGTTGTAAAAGTTTATCAACCACATCTTGTCGAGGTTGAACTTCCTTACGAAAAACGAGGAATGTTTCCGACAATTGATTTTTACCGTTCAGCGATATCGTTAACTCAACCTCAGATGCATTCTGAATCTTGTCATGAGGAGAGTGACAACAGGAATAAGACCCAATCTGGCCATCACGCTCATCACACCATTGAATACTTTTAAGTTCATGTTTGAAGTCTTGGAGAAATAGTAGAACCCGCTTGTCCAAATCGCGTAGTTGATTTTTCAAGAGCGTAATATCTTTCTGAGAGAGACCATCCCTGAAAGGTAAGCGAAAGACCGTTCTACCTTTATTTATATGTTCTGCAATTCTCGGAGGCACTTCATCAATGCCTTCTATCAAAGATGAGGAAGCTAGATCTTCTAAAGTTTTACGCGTGCTCGTGGGATCTGGAATGCAAAAACGCTCATCTCCAGAGTAGACTTCAGGACGATCTGTGTAGTTGTAAACAGCTTTGAAACCGATGCCGTAATGTCCGACTTGCGTCAAATCTTTAGCACTAAAACCTATAGAACAAATACGGTGTACATCTTCTTGACTAAATTGATCTCCATCGTTCCAGACGAGCAACTCATTTTCATGCAAATGCAGTTCCAGATGCCGACTTTTGCTGTCATAAGCATTTTGAATGAGTTCATAGATGAAATGGGTTTTGTCGCTTGATTGGCGGATACTACGCAGATTTATGATTGGTTTTATTTTTTTATAGTCTGTTGCCATAATTTGTATCTTACTCTCCTTCCCGATACTTCAACTCCTGCCAGATGGCGCGCATCTGCCACACATCCATCGAAACGACCTTCGCTTCCCCACCGATCGCGAAAAGCGAGATACCGTTGCTCTCTTCTTGCTGTGGATAGACGCGGGCAACGGCGCACTGCCGCGAAAACAGCGGGAATAATTTGTCGATACCTCTCCGTGGGAACGCCCATTCTGGCAGACATTCTCCATTGTCAGTGAAGACTTCGATAAGACTCCGGTCGAGGAAGATGCGGAGACGGACCTTGCCGTCGCTGCTCAGACGGAACGGCGCACTCTCAGGGGGTTTACCGACAAGATCTGTCCGCAGTGAGGAATAGGATGTGTCGATCTGCAAACTATCGTTGGTCTTGCCGTGCCTGTGGTTGTAGATAGATATTTTTGTCCGTTCATCGCCGTTTGGCGAACGGAACACATACAAACCGAACTCTCGTGCTGTTCCGATGTCAAGGGTCATGTCTATTTCAATCGCTTTTCCTGCTGCATTGTCAATGACGCGTACTTCATTCGCTGATAACGCGATGTCAGTGATTCGAGTGTGCGTGCCACGTAGACTTTTCACCTCTTCTACCGGCTCCATCGCCAGGGCGTTGTCCTCTTTCAGCGTGAGATGCCATGGGAGCGTCATACACAATCCCGACGCGGCTTCTTCACTCTGCCTTCCATCAGAACAATTTAAAATGGCGATGAGGCGACCGCGAGAATCTATTGTCGCAGAGGGGCAGGCGACCATCCCACCACCGAAGGTGCCGTGGTTGATTCTACCGTGGTATTCAGGTGTAAACTTATGTGTTCCAGAGTCGTATTCGCCGATGTAGTAGCGCGCCGAACGCTTATGACTGAAAAGGAGCAAGATGTGTTTACCGTTTCCAATGGGCAAGAAATTTGGCACTGCACCATCTTCACCCAAGTCACAGAAGACATCATCAATCAGTAAAGGATGGAGATATTCCCAATGCGTCAAATCCTTTGAATAAAAGAGGTGGGAGGCGGATCTACGTCGTTCACGAATCCAACCGTTCGTTGATGTCCCTGAGATCGAATAGTACCCGTCCTCTTCTTTCCAGATGCAGGGATCAAAGACGTTATAAGGCTGTTCGTATTGATTCGTCTCGACATCCGGAATGACTGGGTTATTCGGATGCTTCTTCCAATTGAGTAAGAGCGGATCGTTGGCAGTGGCGATACTATTCCCTGACATTTTGCCGTGATAGATAGCAATAACCCGTTCATCTTCCACGAGGCACTGACCACTGAAACAGTGTAGTTCGGTATCTGGATATAATGCTGGTGGGAGATCGTGCCAGTGCACCAAATCCTCGCTATAACAGTGTCCCCAGTGCACCCGATTGACATCTGGTGGACCGAATTGATAGAACAGATGATACCTGCCTTGCCATTCGCAAAGTCCGTTTGCATCCCCCATCCCGTAGAGAGAGGACATGTGATAAATGGGACGGTAGGGATCTGATGCCCACGCCTCTCGTCTTTTCTTGTAGTCGCGCACCGTCGCATCCGTTTCAAGGGCAGCGAACTGTTCCGCCTCTGTATCGGGATAGGTTTTACCTCGGAGTTTTTCCCATGTATCCGCCATATCAGATTTCCTTATTCAAAGTCTCGCTTGTAAGTTTTTGATTTTGCGTGGCGCGAGTTACTTCTCAAACTCCAAGTTTTGCCAGCAAAATTGCTTTCAATAAGTTGCTGAAAAATTCGGTGGTGCGCCGATGGTTTGAGTTCAAATTGATCCGTAGCGGGTGAGAACGGATAATGGGTAATTCGGAAATCAGGGGATGCAGGAGACTTGAAGCTGATACCCAGAATTCAGCGTCAAGTCCCCAACATCAAATAGGTAAATATCACCAAAAAAACGGATGATTCTTGTCAATCGGAATAACCTTTCAGTCTTGCCCATAGCGTTGTTAATTTGCTTGCAGCTTCAACCGACAACGCCGACCCCCCCAAATTTAACATCAATCTCAAATTCATGAATTGTCTCGTGCACATCCCGTTCTCTGGGTGTGACAGGTTTCTTCCAACGGTCTTTGTTCGGTTTTCCTTTCGGGACTTTCGTTGCTTCAACATCGGGCATTGAATCCACAATTTTCGACACATCCCATACAGGAATTTCGCCTACAGGAGAGAGTGTTGCGATATTGGCGGAACGTCCGATTTCAACCCCATTCAGCCAGAGAATGTAGGAATCGTCATAGTCAATCCGAAACATAACTTTTTTCGTTGTGACCGCCTCAGGCACATCGAAGTGATAGCGCGTGTAAAGTGAACCGACCTCCCCCGATTTGATTTCCGTATTGTCATCACCATCACCGTACCCGATGCTGATGATGCCCTTTTTCCACTTCGTATCGTCAAACTCGAGTTCAGTCCAACCCTCAACGTCTTTGTCAGGAACATGATATTTCACCTCAAAGCCCTCGTCAAAAATAACATCCTTCCCGACAGTGAGTTGTATAATCAGGGTCATATCACTACTGCTAAATCCGTCATTATAACACCCCGCGGCGAGCACATTATCTTTTGTAAAGATTTTAGGGGTATCAAGGGCATAAGATAGAGATGCGAATACACAGCAGAAGCATAGGTAAAAGAGAATTCGTCTAATCATAGGAATATCTCCCTATTGGTTTCAAAGCATTCAGCGTCAGAAACAACATATCAGATGCATTTTTCCGATCAATTGCCTGATAATAGCAAATTTGACGGACATCGTCAATGAAAAATCAAACTGATTTTTCATTGACTTATCTGCCTAAAACCTATATCCGTTTTAAAATCCTACTATAGCGTGCACAAGTGCGGTGCCTATTGGTATTAAGCATAGATGTCCTGCATCTGCCAAGCATCTAAGGATTTGAGTTCACAGGATTGTCCTTGTGAACGCAGTGATACACCGACACTCTCTTCCTTGTCGGGATAAACGCGCATCGCCACACACTGCTTCCCATTCGCGAAGACCTCCACAACGCTCTTGTCAACGAATACTCGTAATTTGAGCGTCTCGTCTTGTGCGATGGAGATGGCTCCTGTTTCCGGTGCGCGTGAGAGGACATCGGACGCGATTGATGAATACGAGGAGTCAATCGTGAGTAGACTATCGCGCACGCGATCCGGCACATCCGGGTTACGCATACCGCGTTCTCTGAAGAAAGCGATGCGGGTGAACTCCTCTTTCTGCGGTGACCGGAGGACATTCAATTCAACCATCGGTGCTGATTTTACATCAATTTCAAGATCAAGTTCCATCGCGTTGCCATTTATGCCTTCCAGAACGACTTCCTCGTTTGCGGGAAGTGTCATCGCATTGACGCGCTGATGCGCATACCGCAACGATTCAATGTCGCCAGCGGGTTCAATTCCGACTTCATCCCTGGAGAGGAGAGTGAGACGACGCGGCAGCGTCATAATCTGATTCCAGCCTTTGGTGGGCTTCGCTGGGTTCATGTTGTAGATAACAATAAGACCACCGTTACCATCAGGGACAGCAGAGGGAGCGTGAACACCAGCAGGGGATGCCGCTCCGAAGTTGTTCTTCGCACCCGCTGTCACAACGAACTTATCGCGTTCGGTATCATAATCACCGAGTAGATACTGACCACCGCTCATGTGGCTGAAAAAGAGGAGCATGTGTCTGTCCCCGATGGGCCAAAAGTAAGGGCACGCGCCGTCATCGCCGACTAAGGTGTACATATCATCTTCGATGAAGGGATGCAGGTAAACCCAGTTTGCCAGATCTGCTGAACGGAGCAGAAAATTCGCACGGACTCGTTTACCGCCCGGTCCGTGTGGGAGTGTGCCCCCCGAAAGCGAGTAATACATACCGTCTTTTTTCCAGATGCATGGATCGAAAACGCGATAGACCGGTGTTGTGCCGTCGGCGTGTTGCGATGGGATAACCGCTTTGCCGGCGACTTTCTCCCAATTGAGAAGCAATGGATCGCTTGATACTGCTACCATGTTGCCGACAACCGTCCCGTGATACATCGCAATCACACGGTCTTCCTCGACAAGCGTTGAACCGGAGAAGCAGCATCTTTCTGGGTTCGGATATATCGCGTAGGGAAGGTCGCGCCAGTGGATGAGATCATCGCTGATTGCGTGCCCCCAGTGCTGCCGTGTATCCTCAGGTGGATATGCCTGATAAAAAAGATGCCAGCGTCCCTGCCAGAAACAGAGACCGTTTGGATCATTGAGCATCGCTTCAGGGTTGATATAGTGATAGATTGGACGGTGTGGATCGCCTTCATACGTTTTCCGATAAGCGTTGAGCCGTTGCATCAGTGGATTTGTCTCCAACGCTGCTTCCTGCTCTTCCAGTGTGTCTGGGAACGTATAATGCGGTACACGCGAAGTGTAGTCTTCGTTAGCCATCGTTTCTCCTCTATTGTGTAAGATCAATAAAATTCTGTGGCTTTTAGCATAGCATAGCATCGGTTGAATGTCCACAATTTTTAACTGAAAACTGAGAACTAAAAACTGCTGACTAAAGCCCAGAACCATTCAATTATCGGTTTTTTGAGCATTCTCGCAAAGGGATCGCGAGCGGAACCCGCTTCTACAGTGAAGAGGCTTTCGTCAGAAAATCGAAATTATGGGAGAATTGAATGCTTTTGTGAATGCCTCTGAAATAATTTGCTTTTTCTCTAAAAATATCGTATTATCTACAGTTGTATAGAGACTTTATCATTATTTTTATTGAATAATATTCACAATCGACCTATTATAACTCAGAAAAGTTGCCACGGACAAGATTTTCGACAGACAACACTGTTTTTCATTCAAGAGATTTATGAGCCACATTATGAGAGAATTGAATGCCTCTGGCCTAAAGCCCCTCAATGTTAACGCATAACTGGGGTTTTGCTATACTTTTTCACAAGAGTGTGAGAGTTATGACCTTGATGGACTCACATTTTTTTCACCGTTCTATTTCAAACCCAAGGGGAGTTTCATGAATACGAAAAACTTAGTCGCCGAATTTGTCGGCACCTTCGCGCTCATTTTTATCGGTGCTGGCGCATTGGCCATCGGTCAAGCGAATTTAGTAGGTGTTGCACTTGCCCACGGCTTAGTCATTGTGACGTTTGCTTATGCGTATGGGCATATCTCCGGCACACATATCAATCCGGCTGTGACGCTCGGCTTGCTGATAGCGGGTGAGATCGAGTTCGTGGCAGCTATCGGTTACTGGATCGCCCAATTTCTTGGCGGGATTTTGGGAGCGGTTGTGCTTAACTTCGTGCTACCGAATCCTGGCGATCTGGGTGTGACAATTTTGGGGGAAGGTGTGGGTGTAGGTCAGGGTCTCGTTGTTGAGATTGTCCTGACCTTCTTCTTGGTCAATACGATTTTCAATACTGCTGTGAGTGGAAAAGCGGGAAACTTCGCAGGTCTCGCTATCGGGTTGACATTGGTTCTTGCGATCCTGATGGGGGGTCCATTGACGCGGGCATCGCTCAACCCGGCACGGACGTTGGGACCCGCTGTTGTCAGCGGTAACTACGCAGACATCTGGCTCTATTTTGTAGGGCCGCTGGTAGGTGCGATCCTCGCTGCGCTCCTTTATGTGGGTGTTTTAAAAGACAAAGGAGAGGCGTAACGATCTCATCACAGACAAAAGAGAAGGCTGGCGCGTGAATGCGCCAGCCTTTTTTATTTCCTGCTATGGCAAACGTATCAGGATACAGTCGTGATAGGAATCTCGGTCGGTTTTACGGCTTCCGGTTTCGGAATAGAGAGTGTCAACACCCCGTCGCTAAATTCGGCATCGATATCGTCTGCTTCTACTTCCGATGGGAGTGTGAACCTACGCTGGAAACTGCCGTATCGCCTCTCAACTCTGCGATAATTTTGGGTATCGTCCACTTTCTCCTGCCGTTTTTCTCCGCTGAGCGTCAAGAGGTCATCTTTGACAGAAATATGGAGATCGTCCTTGGCGACTCCGGGTAGTTCAGCACGAACTTCAAAACCATTGTCTGTTTCCGAAATATCAACCGAGGGCACCCAGTTGTATCCGTCCGCATCGCTCTTTGTGCGTTGAGGCGCGAAAAACGGGGTGTAGAATCCGAATAGATTTCCTGTCGGTCTGCGTAAGGTCAAATAAGTCATTTTCATTCTCCTTGAGTGTAATCTGTGGTTCGTGTGTTGTTTGTATTCTTTCTGAGGGTAGCCTCGTGGACTTGTTAGGTCAGCGAGACTACCCAAGTTATTGGCTTAAGAGTTTACTTTGATCGGAACTTCAGTCGGTTTTGCGACTTCCGCCTTCGGAATTTCGAGTGTCAAGACACCGTCCTTGAATCCTGCCTTGATGGCATCGGTTTCGATGTGCCTCGGTAGCGTGAAACTCCGTTGGAAGCTGCCATACCGTCTTTCCACACGGTGGTAATCCTTGCCTTCCGTTTCCTCTCCCTGCCGTTTCTCACCTTTGACGGTGAGGACGTTGTCGGTTACGGAGACATTGACATCGTTTTCGGAGACACCCGGAAGTTCGGCTCGAATTTCATAACCGTTTTCCGTTTCAGAGATGTCTACTGTGGGCATCCAAGCGGTTTCCTCCATATCGGTTTCGCCTTCGTGAGAAGCGAAGAGGTCTCCAAAAATGCGTCCCATTTCGTTGTGGAGGCTGAACAGGTTTCTCATCGGTCTGCGGGTCGTTAAGTAAGTCATTTTTTTCTCCTTTTGAATTTTGTTTCTGTAGATGTTAGATGCAAGTTTTGTGCCAATCTCTTCTGAGGTAATCTGAAGATGTTTACCTCTCTGTTTGTATATTTAGCAAATTCCGTGCCAAAACTGCTTTTTATCTAAAATTAGGTATCCTGAGAAAGTCCCTCGTAAACGTGTGGCCAGCGTTGAGACTTGTAGTGAATGGGTATTCAGAGATCGCGAGCGAAGCTCGCTCCTACAGAGGAAGATACTAAAGCATGGCAGGAGTCACGAGTGGGACTGATTCCTGCCGAAAATGTGGTAGGGTTAATAGAATAGGATAGAAAAACGGGTTCGCCAAATTGGCACACACCTTGCCACTGTGGCATTGCATGATGTCAAAATGGCTTTATAGTCGCAGTCCCTCTTTTTTGTTTTCTTTCCTACAAATATGTTATCATTAGGACTTACGCAAAATTGGCTTTCATGCCAAAATTGAGGGATATTCCCGAAGAAGGCGCAATAATGCACGTCGCATTTGGGCGAGTACGCCGCAGAATTGCGCTACTACGAACCAAAGACCACACGAAAACGGGTCAACTGCGTAAGTCCTAAGTCGATAAAAGAAGCGGTAGATTTAGATTGTATTAAGACGAGGAGATGTTCTCTTGAATCCGTTTCTGAATTCCTGCGACAAGTGTATGTAACGCAACAGGATTTTCATCTTGGAACGGGATAATCAGATCAGCATACTGCTTGCAGGGTTCGGTATAGACAGGAAAATTAGGAAGGACATCGCGCCGATACCAGTTGATAGCCCACTCCAGATCACCTCCGCGTTGCGCAACATCACGAAGCATCCGCCGTAGGACCCGTTCATGTGCGTCTACATCAAGAAACAGTTTGATGTCCATCAAGTCTCGTAAATCTTCACTCCAGAAGATGAGGTGTCCTTCCACAATAACGACTTTGCTCGGTTGCACACTCGCTTTTTTCTCATCGCGTTGCGCGGCACGCGTGCCGGGGGTAGGTTTGGTAATTGCGTCACCCTCGCGGAGTTTCTTGATGTCTGCAACGAGGGCATCCCATAGAACGGCATCGGGGTGGTTCGCGGTGATGACACGTTCCCGCTCCGCTTCCGAGTATTCTGACCAGTCGCGAAAATAGGAGTCCTGATTTAGCACGACAGGTAAGAGTTCCGTGAGTTGTTCTGCCAAGGCGCTCGCGAACGTCGTCTTTCCAGAAGCGGAGCCACCCATAATCCCTATGGTAATCGGTGTGAAATGTTCTGGTTTCGGCATAGTTTTCTCCGTAGTGTTCTCTTTTCATATCTTATCACACCTTAATTTTGGAGTCAACGCCATTTTATTGGCTGAAAAACGGCTTCACATCTACGGTTACGAAAAAAGAAATTTGACTTGCATAAAAAAATGTGCTATTATATAATAGGATTAATTGTTTTACAGAAAATTACGGTATCCTCTTTTCAAGACGCTATTCCTTGCGAAAGTTTTAAACGCTTTTTGAGAAATAACGTCTTACGTTAGTAATAGACAGATCCGCTTTGATATTTGATAGCGGAATTTGATTTCAGAACATTAGGGGCACGACCTTTTACGGCTCGAATTTTTAGGAACTTGATAATGCGAACGCTTCGACGTGATACTACCACAGTACAGATAGCTCATGTTCGGGTTGGTCCAGTCTCTTTACGGGACACTTTCTCCGATGCCTGGTCTCTTTTTACACTGTTTACAAGCAAAGGCTTGTTTGCAGGCTTTTTTGGATTATATCTGTATCTGTACCTGTACTTGTACAGCAACGACAGGTGGTGAAGGTTCGTAGGTAATGCCCGTATTACAAAGATTAACTGATTTGACTATCACCACCCGGCGTTGAAAAGAAATTTTTGATGTTGGGTATTTTTTTTAACCGAATTTGATTGTGACAGAGCGTATTTTTTCGGTGCAGCTTGCCAACCGAAAACTTGCTATTGAAAAGACGGTGCAGCTTGCCAACCGAAAACTTGCTATTGAAAAGACGGTGCAGCTTGCCAACCGAAAACTTGAATAAAAAAGGCGGAGGTAGTTGAAAAGAATGGTAATTGTTACCAAAACCAATGCGACACAAGCAGATGTCGATGCTGTTGTAAAACGGATCGAAGATGTAGGATTGAAAGCACAAGTCTCAGTCGGCGAGAGACACACTGTCATCGGTGTCATAGGAGATAAAACATTGCTTGGTGATATTCCGATAGAGTCAATGTCCGGTGTTGATCGAACGATGCCGATTACGGCACCATTCAAACTGGCAAGCCGTGAGTTTCGGGATGAACCGACGGTTATTGCAGTCAACGACACAAAGATTGGTGGACGTCAAGTGCCCGTCATTGCGGGTCCGTGTGCAGTAGAAAGCACGGAACAGATCGTAACTATTGCGCAACAGGTCCGAAAAGCCGGTGCGAGTTTCATCAGGGGCGGTGCCTTTAAACCGAGAACAGGACCTTACAGTTTCCAAGGTTACGGTGAAGAAGCTCTCAAAATGCTGGAGGCGGCGAAAGCCG
The DNA here is from genome assembly GCA_965232545.1 of Candidatus Poribacteria bacterium. Classification (GTDB taxonomy): domain Bacteria; phylum Poribacteria; class WGA-4E; order WGA-4E; family WGA-3G; genus WGA-3G. Next base: position 1,051,830 of record OZ246979.1, on the reverse strand, counting down.
AAACTGGGCTCGGTATCGTCACCGAAGTCATGACCCCGCACGAAGTTGAACTCGTTGGTGAATATACAGATATGTTCCAACTCGGCACGCGGAACATGACGAATTTCTATTTGTTACGTGAAGTGGGACGGGCAAAGAAACCTGTAATCCTCAAGCGCGGAATGTCTGCGACGATTGAAGAATGGCTCCTCGCGGCTGAGTATATCCTCGCTGAAGGAAATCCTGATGTCATTCTCTGTGAGCGCGGTATTCGGACTTATGAAACGCACACCCGCAACACACTTGATTTGAATGCTGTGCCTGTTATTCACGAATTAAGCCATCTGCCTATTATTGTTGATCCGAGTCACGGCACGGGTATCCGGAGTCTCGTGTGTGATATGACGAAGGCATCTGTAGCCGCAGGGGCTGATGGATTGTTGCTTGAAGTGCATCACGATCCAGACCATTCAATGACGGGAGATGGCGCGCAGTCGTTGTTCCCAGATCAATTCGAGACCCTGATGCGGGAACTGAAACAGATTGCTATCGCTGTCGGCCGCGAGATGTAAATGGTGGTCGGCTGTCAGTGGTCAGCGGTCAGTAGGAAATCTGTCGGAGTTACGAATATTTCCAACCGGCACAAGCGAGTTACTGACTGCCGATAGCCGACAACTAATAGCCACTCAGGAAATAGAAAATAAAAATATTTGGAGGAATAGAGCCTTGGACGATTTTCAAAACAACCCGCAGAAAGTCTATATTTTCGATACAACGCTCCGCGATGCTGAACAGACCCCCGGCGCAGCACTCGGTATTGAGGAAAAACTGGAGATTGCCAAGCACCTTGCCAAATTAAATGTTGATATCATTGAAGCCGGATTCCCAATTTCGTCGCCGGGAGATTTTGAAGCCGTCAATCGGATAGCCAACGAGGTTGAGGGACCCGAAATTTGTGCACTCTCTCGCGTTGTAGAGAAGGACATTACTGCGGCATGGAAAGCTATTGAGGACGCGCCACGCGCCCGTATCCATACTTTTGTCGGAACATCACCGATCCACATGGGACGCATTACACGGACAACTCCTGAAGATACACTTCGGATGGCAACCGATGCGGTCGCCTATGCAAAGAGTTTGTGCGAAGGACACCCGGATGCGAATGTCGAATTTTCACCAATGGACGCGGGACGGACGGAATTAGCGTTCCTTTATGAAGTCGTTGAAGCAACGATCGCTGCGGGGGCAACCGTCGTCAATATCCCGGAAACCGTCGGCTGGACTGTACCGACGGAATTTGGTGACTTGATTAAAGGTATCATGGAGAATGTCCCGAATGTTAATGATGCCATTATTAGTGTCCACTGTCATAACGACCTCGGTTTAGCGGTTGCGAACAGCCTGATAGCAGTCGAGCAGGGCGCGCGACAGGTGGAATGCACAATCAACGGACTCGGAGAACGTGCGGGTAATACTTCGCTGGAAGAGGTCGTCATGGCGATCCGAACCCGACGTGACTATTTCAAAGCGTATTATACCGACATTAACGCGAAAGAAATCGTTCCAATCAGTCGACGTGTGAGTCGGACGATGGGCATTGCCGTTCAACCGAACAAAGCGATTGTCGGTGCGAACGCATTCGCACACAGTTCAGGTATCCATCAGGACGGTATCATCAAATCGCGTGTGACCTTTGAAATCATTGATCCGAAAGAGATCGGATGGAAAGAGAGTCAACTGATTCTCAGCCCGCGCTCCGGACGCAATGCGCTCAGACACCGCCTCAGTGAACTCGGCTACGAAGTGGACGCGGAGCAGTTGGATAAAGTGTATGAAAGATTCCTGCGGGTTGCTGATAAGAAGAAAGCGGTACAGGATGCCGACCTTGAGGCAATCATGAGTGATGAAATTCGCTCCATTCCTGCTGTCTTTGAACTTGATTACATCCAAGTCGTCAGTGGAACGAGAATCTCACCCACAACGACGGTCGGGGTTCGGACGGAAGATGGCATGGTTGAGAAAGCCTCAACAGGGGATGGTCCCGTGGATGCGGCGTTTAAAGCGATTAGCCAAATTGTCGATATTCAGCTAAACCTCATCGACTACCAGATCCGTTCCGTAACCGAAGGCGAAGACGCTATCGGTGAAGTGTCGCTGAAGGTACAGGACAATGGAAACATCATTACGGGGCACGGTGCGAGCACAGACATCATAGAAGCGAGCGCACGCGCCTACATCCATGCCGTTAACAAGCTCATTCAGATCCGTTCGGAAGGATAGTGGCTATCGGCTGTCGGCTATTGGCTTTCGGCAAATAGGGGATTCGTAACAATTCACCGACAGCCGAAAGTGAGCGTAGCGAACGCCCCGAAAGCCGACAGCCATCAAACTACCAATCCTCAACCAATTGCACCAGCAGTCGCACGCCGTAGCCGGACGCGCCTTCAGGGATATATGAGGAACCCTTCATGCCCCAAGCAGTGCCAGCGATATCGAGGTGAACCCACGGATAGCCTTCCGCGAATTTTTTCAAGAACGCGCCCCCAGCAATCGTGCCAGCAGTGCCGTCCCCGATATTCTGCACGTCCGCGATCTTGCTTTTAACCCCTTCATCGTAATCGTCCCAAAGTGGTAACTCCCAAACCCGTTCATGTGTCTTTATCGCTGCCGATTTCACTTTCGCCATGAGTTCGGGATCCGTGCCCATCGCACCTGCCGCGATATGTCCTAAACAGGTAATCACGGCACCGGTGAGTGTCGCCAAGTCAACAACACCCTTGGGATTATACTGAGCCACCCATCCGAGGGCATCTGCCAACACCAACCGCCCCTCAGCATCGGTGTTGAGAATCTCAATCGTTTTACCGCCATAAGCGGTGACGACATCGCCCGGTTTAACAGCGGTTCCACTCGGCATATTCTCGGTCGCCGCGATTACACCGATGACGCGTACGTTTGGCTTCAGATGCCCAATCACCTGCATCGCCCCCATCACAGCTGCAGCCCCCGACATATCGTGCTTCATCTCATGCATACCGCTTCCACCTTTGAGGGAGATACCACCCGTGTCGAAGGTAATCCCTTTTCCGGCAAGCACGACGGTGTCTGGTTTCCCTTCGCCGTCTGGTGTATATTCCAGAATAATAAATCGCGGTTCTTCAACACTTCCCTGTGCAACAGCAAGGAGTGTGCGGAAACCTTTCTCCTCAAGGGTCGCTTTGCCAAAAATTTCGCAATCGAGTCCCGCCGCTTCCGCCACCGTTTGCGCCTTTTCAGCGAGTTGTACCGGTGTGAGATAGTTTGCGGGCTGGTTACTGAGGTCGCGAGCGAGGAGTGTGCCGTTGGCTATCGTTTCTCCGCGCTGCACAGCGTCTTCTATCGTTGCCTTAATTTGCTCATTTTCGACTAAAAACGTCATAGATTCAAGTTTCTTTTTCTTATCGTCATCGTCGGTGTCTGTTCTATGTTCGTTGAACTGATAGAGTGAAAGAAGGCTTGCCTCCGTGGCGGCTTGGATCATTTCGGGAGTGGCTTCAATCGGAATCGGAATTGCGGCGGTACTTAAACCCATATCGCGGATCGCACGCGCGGCGTTACCTGCAGCCTCGCGCACTTTCTCGGTAGTGAGATCGTGATATTCACCCAAACCCACCAAAAGCACACGCGGTGCCGCGATGGCACCGTTTGTATAGAGCCAGCTGGTCGTCTTGTGTTTGCCTGTGAAATCGCCGAGGTTCATCACTTCACGGATGCGTCCACCGAGAGCTTGTTCTATGTTTTGGAGAGGTGCGCTATAGAAATCCGGGTTTTCCAATATTCCAATGGCAATGACATCGATCTGCTCTTGGGCAAACCCACCGGTTTTTACAGTAATATTCATTTTTTAATTATTCCTTTTTTATTATACCTTGCGGAGTAATGAAGCAGGTTTCATGCACAGCATGTCTTCCTCCTATCCGTCCTCCATTTCATTACGGACTACGGTCCTGAGTTGGGTCGGAAGAGTTACTTGTGATGCGGATAAGTAAAGGACGGTGCGTAAGCCCTATTAAAAAGTCTTAATTTCTTCGCATTCCCGTCAAGACCACTAATGGTGCCTCGCCTGTGACAGTGATGGAATGATACGTGTTCGCGGGGACATCCATCCGATCGCCGGGTTCGACTGTGCCTTGTTCATCGGCAACCTTCACATCAGCCGTGCCAGCCAACACACAGACGACTTCATCTTGCGTGTGAATATAATCGAGATAGGCACCACCGGGACGGCCTGTCCATTCGTAGGCATCAAACCCTTCGGATTGCAATTGTTGTTTTAAGGCATCAGCGTCTGGGTGCTGTTCTGACCATTGTGATTTCCAAGTCATACAAAATCTCCTTTAATCCCTAAGCATTTTAAGAATGTGTTTTGCTAACACATCTTTAATTTCCCTGTGGCGCGGCACCGGCTGGGAAACGCGGGTGTTCGGATTCTGATACCAATCATGCTTCGCACCATGACGAATAAGGACACACCCTATCTTTTTTAGCTCACGAATCAAGTCTCGTTTTTTCATGCAATCTGCAACTCGGCAACCTTTCGAACACACGGAATAGCCCCACTCGTGAGTTCCTTGTAAAGATCCAGAAGGTTTTCCTCTAAGGCTTCAAAGGTATCTCCTTGCGTCCAATAATCGGGGTACGCCTCCAAATATCCGATAAAAACTGTTTCATCTTGCCAATAAATGTACTTTTGCGTTTTCATAGAGAGTCTCCTATGCTTCTTGTGTACCAAAAATATTAAAGTGGCTCTAACCGGACCGGACATACCTTCAATTCAGCGGTATGGGTAACTGGGTCGTAGCCAGAACCGGTCAATAGGTTGACAGGGACATCTGCGAAGCTGAAACTCGCGAAGACTGTGCCGCGCGGCGAACGGTTCGTCGCTTTTACTTTGATAGTGATACTTCCACGCGCACTGCTCATTTTACACCATTCTCCGTCCGTCAGGTCCCACCTCTCGATGTCAGTAGGATTCACTTCCAGCGATTCTTCTGATAACAGGTAATCAATTCCCTCCGCTCTACCGGTCTGTGTGCGCGTGTGATACGATTGCAAGCGTCTCCCTGTTGTGAGCCATACGGGGAAATCATCGCTAATCGTCTCAGCGGGATCTCGGTAATTCACGTTGGAAAAGATACCGCGTCCGTTGGTGAACGTTTCTTCGTGTAATCTCGGTGTCCCTGGATGTTCTTTGTGTGGCACGGGCCACTGATTGTTTACAATGTCCGTTGCACCTTTGTCGATGCGTTCCCAATCCAATCCGGCATAAATCGGTGAAAGTTCACAGAGTTCGTTGAAGATCGGTTCTGGGGTGTCATAATCGAAGCCATTTAAACCGAGGCGTTGCGCGATTTGAGAAATAATCCACCAATCCGGTTTCGCTACACCCGGTGGTGGGACAGCAGCGCGCAGCCGTTGGACGCGACGCTCCGTGTTCGTGCAGACCCCGTCCGTTTCACCCCATGCGGTTGCTGGCAGCACGACATCAGCGAGTTCCGCCGTTTCGGTAAGGAAAATGTCAATAACAACGAGATGTTCCAACGAACGCAGCGCGTGTTCACAATGCTCCCGATCCGGATCCGATAGCAATGTGTTTTCGCCATCAATCAGCATCGCATGGATACTGTCACCGCAGAGTTCTAAGGCAGTGACTTTGGTGATACCTTTCTCCAAGTCAACCTCTTTACCGTATGCGGCTTTAAACTTCGCCTGGTATTCTGGATCCGTGACGGCTTGGAAGCCGGGGTAATTGTTCGGCAACGCGCCGCTGTCTCCGGCACCTTGAATGTTGTTCTGCCCACGCATCGGATTGATACCTGTGCCCTCTCGCCCGATATGACCGGTCATCAGGGCAAGATTGCAGAGACTCTGCACGTTCTCAACGCCACAGATATGCTCCGTGATCCCTAACGTGTAGTAGATAGCACCTCTGTTTGCAGTACCATACCACATTGCCGCTTTTTCAATATCCTTCGCTGGCACCTCAGTGATCTCTTCTGCCCATTCTGGGGTCCATTGACTGATATGCTCGAAAAAGTCATCAAACCCTGTCGTGCGCCCTTTGATGAATTCTTCATCAATCAAACCTTCACGAGCGATCACGTGTGCCATTCCGAGAAGCAATGCGGTGTCCGAACCGACACGGAGCGGCAAGAAGAGATCCGACATCTCCGCTAATCCGATACGTCTCGGATCAGCGACGATGAGTTTAGCACCGCGGGCGACCGCCTTTTTTAATCCTGTCGCCGCAACAGGATGGCATTCCGTCATATTCGTGCCGATACAGAAAATTACATCCGGTTTCTGCATATCAACGAGCGGATTCGACATCGCACCACGTCCGATTGTCGCTGCCAGACCGGCAACGGTCGGGGCGTGTCAGGCACGGCTACAGTTGTCGATGTAATTCGTTCCGAACCCAGCACGGATAAATTTCTGCATGAGATATGCCGCTTCACTCGGGGCGCGCCCAGAGGCGACGCCGTAGATGCTATGCCTACCGTGTTCAGCATAGACTTTCCGGTATCCCTCAGCGGCTTTGTCCAGAGCATGTTCCCATGTGGCTTCGTGGAGTTCTCCATCTTCTCGGCGGACGAGTGGGGTTTTCAGTCGGTCGGGATGCTGGACGAAGTCGTAAGCAAACTGACCTTTAACACAGAGCGCGCCTTGATTGGCAGGTCCATCCATTGCGGGATGGATACCGACGATTTTTTCGTTTTTCGTTAGCACATCGACAGAACATCCGACCCCACAGTAAGGACAGATTGTGCGAGTTTTGTCAGGCACAACGTCGGCTATCTCATCAACCGCGCGGAGTGCTTTTTTGTCGCCGAGTGCCCCTGTCGGACAGGTCTGGATACACTGTCCACAGAAGGTGCAGGCGGAGTCCCTGAGAAGTCCGTCAAATTCAGTCGTAATCTGTGTATGGAAACCGCGATTCATAACGTTGATGGCATGATCACCTTCTTGTTCAGCACAGACGCGGACACACCGATAACAGGAGATACAGAGTTCATAATCCCTAAGGATGAACGGATTTTCATCGGTTTTGCTCGTCCCAGATGTTGCTCCTGTTATACGTGTGTCGTCTATTCCGTATCTGTCCCGGAGGTCTGTGAGTTCACCAGATGCATAGCCACGCAGTGGAGACACATCGACTTCACGATTCTCACTAACGACCATTTCGAGCAGCGTCTTCCGGTACGCCTCTATCGTATCGGTCGCTGTGCGGACGACCATCCCCGGTGTGGCTTTCGTCGTGCAAGATGCCACCGGATTTCGCGCACCTTCCAATTCAACGATACACAGGCGACACCCACCGAAAGGCTCAAGCCTTGGGTCGTAGCAGAGCGTTGGAATTTCTTTTTGATGGCGTTGCGCTATTTCAAGAATCGTTTCACCGTCAGAAAAGGCGACTTCCACACCATCTATTTCCATTGTGTGCGTCATGATACATACTCCAAACACAGATTTACATATTTTATAGCGGCTATTCGTCTACCTTTTCAGCGAAGTCGATTTGTGGTACCTTCAACTCGCCTGCGAGGATTTTGGCTTTCGCATCTTCAACGGCTTTTTGCACTGCTTCCGGCACCTTATCCTTCAATGCTGGGCTATAGGTGAGGGTGATTGCCTCATCCGTTAGCATGTTGAATGTATAAATCTGGGGATTAAACTTGCCTTCCTTAATGATCTTGGCAATCTTCACAAAGGCGTTCGGCGTAATCACTGCATTTGCAATCACAGTTGGAGATATATCACTCTTGTCACGGTTCGCGCCGAAGGTGTATACCATTCTACCCTCTTTTTCGGCAGTTTCAGATTTATTAAAAATCTCAGCCGCCTCATAGGCACCGAGTCCCGCGGCATCTGCATTCGGAAAAATGAAGTCAACGCCTTCATTAATCTGTGCGAGGGCAAGTTCCTTCCCTTTACCGATATCCTCCCAGTTCCCGACGTATACCCAAGATACTTCTATATCAGGATTCACACTTTTCGCGCCACCTTCAAACGCCATAAACGTGCTGTTGACAGATGGAATGTTCTGCCCACCCATAACACCGAGTTTATTTGTTTGGGTCATCTTTCCTGCGATCATCCCTAACAGATAGGCAGCCTGTTCAACACGAAAGTTGACGGGTGAGATGTTGTCGGTAATCGTGCCACCGGAAGACGTAATGAAAATCGTTTCTGGAAAATCCGGTGCAACCGCTTTCGCAGGGTCTTGAAACTCGTATCCGTGTCCGAAGACCATGTTGTAACCGTCGAGGGCATAAGAGCGGAATTGTTCTTCTTGATCTGTCGGTGTTCGAGTCTCAGCGTGGCTGATTTCCGCACCGAGTTGTTTCTCAATCGCTTTCAGCCCTTCATACGCTAAAGCGTTCCAACCCGCATCGCTGATTGAACCGGGAAGTAGCATGGCAACCTTAAACTTTTCGTGTTCTTTTGCCTCAAGGTTCATGCTCCCGATCAGCATGAGTCCGATGATGAAAATGCCCAAGTATAATGCATAGATTGAAACGTTATTACGTAATTTATAAGATGTCTGTATCACTTCAAAATTTCTCCTTCTTTACAGAAATGTTTGATAAAGTATAGCATGTTTACGCGAAAAATGTAAAGCGACAATAATATTGCATTTGAAGCATTTATTTCTTCTGTAGGAGCAGTTTACTCGCGTCCCTTGATTAGGCGTTTATCGCGCTTCTGTTTGTAGTAGGATGATCTATCACCCGTTCCCTAATCCTGAAAACCTCAAAATCCTGATTCAGACAACTTCTAACTTCTCAACTTGCAACTGCTAATTGCTACTTTGTAGGAGAGATATCTGAATCACCATGTATCCGTATTTCTACAGAATTTCTGTTGACATACTTGCACAAATTACATATACTTTTTAGGATTAACATAAATAGGAGCGTAAGAAATACGTGTTTGAAATAAAAATAAATGCCAAGACCCATTTAGTTGTTCAAAACGATACCGGTCGCTGTTTAGGTGGTGTCGGCGCGAATTTTTATCGTCCCTTCGTCTTTCCGTTCTATACACCAGCCGGACATACCGTTGTTCAGGAGTTCGCCTTCGATCATCCGTTCCATAACGGTATCTTTGTTGGACAAGGACCTGTACAGGTCGGTGAAAGGGAGGCCGGTTTCTGGGCATCGCCACCCCGTCGTTCCTTCACAGATAAGGTTTTTGAGAAGTTGGGACGGATGGATACACAAAAAGAGATGGAGATTACACCGCACGCGGATGGTGTTCAGTTCGTTCAAAATGTTGTCTGGCGAGATGAAAACGAAGAACCGTTGATTGACGAAATCCGTACTGTCAATCTTTACGCGCTCGCGGATGCCACCGTCTGCGATATGACGAGCGAAAAAATTGCGTCCTACGGTGCTGTAACCTATCCACAGACGAAGTTCGGAAGCATCGGTATCCGTGTTGAACCGAGACTTTTACCTGTCATGGGTGGTATCGTGCTGGGTGACAACGAGCGCAAGGGTGGTGTCGAGGTCGTTCATGAAGGTGAATCAGATTTCGTTGCTTACCAGAACGACTTGGCTGGACATGGAGCGTTTGGCGTCTGTATGAGCATCCTTAACGAAGGCATTCGGGGTCCATGGTTTATACGAGATTATGGGATGGCTCTCTATAATCCGACGTGGACGGGGTCGATATCAACACCGGCGGGTGAGCGTTGGAAAGTTTCATTTCGGGTTATCGCTTACGATGGAGAATTGACATCGCCAAGAGCCTCACAGTGGATACAATAGCGGTAACCCATTTATGGAGGAGGCTGCCTTTTCATCCTGAAAATCCTATAATCCCGTAAATCCTGATTCAGACAACTATGGCAGAAAACATTCTTGAACTTCGGAATATAACGAAAACTTTCGGCGACTTTGCCGCTGTTGATGGTGTCGATTTTGAGTTACGAACCGGCGAAATCCACGCGATTTTAGGAGAAAATGGCGCCGGGAAGTCCACACTGATGAACCTCATCTACGGTCTTTACCAACCATCGGGTGGACGGATCTATGTTACCGATCGCGAAGAGTGGCGGCGTAGGTTGCGCGCAAAGTCACCACGAGACGCGATTGCTAACGGTATCGGCATGGTGCATCAGCACTTTATGCTGATTGAAAATCTCACCGTTGCTGAGAATATTGCCTTGGCTCTTGGACAATTGCGCTCGAATCCCGCCAGAAACGTGCCGTCAAACGGTGATTACAAGCAATGGTTGGGAAAATTCCGGTTTAAGAAAGAGGATGCTATCCATATTACTGAAGAACTCTCAGAGCGGTTCGGTCTCATCGTCGATCCGACTGCGCTGGTGGGGAGTTTATCAGTAGGTTTAAAACAACGCGTAGAGATTCTGAAGGCACTTGCTGTTGATGCCCGGATCCTGATTCTTGATGAACCCACCGCCGTTCTAAGCCCACAAGAGGTAGAAGGTTTCTTTGCGATTTTGCGCAAACTTCAAGCCGATGGTCGAGCGATCATCTTCATTAGCCACAAAATGAAGGAGGTCTTGAGCATCAGCGATAGAATTACCGTCTTAAGACGTGGCAAGAAAGTTTATCTCGGTAAAACGGGGGAGTTGACCGCACGGGAGCTTGCGAGGGAGATGATTGGAGAAGATGTTAACGACGTTGAACGCTCAAGCAGTCCGCCGCTTGAAAACGATCCTTCAGACAATGTACTACAACTCTCAAATCTAACAGTTCTCGGCAGTCGAGACGAGGTTGCAGTGTCAGATGTCTCTATGGAGACCTGTCGCGGTGAAATCGTTGGCATCGCAGGGGTAGATGGAAATGGGCAACGTGAACTCGCCGAGGCGATCATGGGTTTACGACACAATGCCTCTGGGAGAATAGGCATCTTAGGTGCCAATCCTCAGGGGGTCAAAGCAGTGCGTCGGCGCGGTGTCGGTTATATCCCTGAAGATCGGCAAACAACAGGGGTCATTGCGGCGTTTTCCGTTACGGACAATCTCTTGTTGAACGTGACACATTTAGAAAATTTAGCACAGTGGAATGTACTTAACCAGAAACGGAAGCGGGAGACAGCAGAGCAACTCATCTCGGATTACGACATCCGTCCACCTTTGGCTGATATTCCTGCTTCTTCACTCTCCGGTGGCAATCAACAGAAAATCGTCCTCGCCCGAGAAATCTCGCTTCACCCCGACCTCCTTATTGCTGTGAATCCGACGCGCGGTTTAGATGTCAATGCCGCTCGCTATGTTCATGAGAATTTATTGGCACAACGCGACAAAAAGAAATCCGTCCTGTTAATCTCAACAGAGTTAGATGAGGTCTTACTGTTAAGTGATCGACTCTATATTATGTCGAGGGGCAAGTTGATCGAAGCGACAGCGCAACGCAACGATATTGAGGCACTCGGATTGTTAATGACAGGGGAGCCCCACACCGAGGAATAGACGTCAGGCATCAGAAAGAGACTGGAATAGGAGAAAGGGGAAGGGAAATGGAAGAAGGGAAGGATGGAAGAGAGCCCCCATCCTTCCACCCTTCCACCCAAATACTGAAGACTATTTTTATGATATTAAAGAAAATCAATATTCAATGGCTCGCAACACCTATTTTGATTCTCGTGAGTGCGTTTGTTACAAACGCACTCATCATGTTGCTCTGTCACTATAATCCACTGGAGGCTTACCAAGCCGCGGTGAGTGGAGCCTTTGGTAATAGTCGAAAATTCGGGGAGACATTGGTAAAGAGCACGCCGTTTCTAATGACAGGGCTTTCGGTTGCGATGGCCTTTCGGTGTGGGATTTGGAACATCGGTGCTGAGGGACAATTTTTGATAGGGGCATTAACGGCGACATGGTTTGGGACGAAACTCGCTCCAATTTTTCCGCAAAGTCCGTGGATTGCGGTACCGTTGTGTCTTGGACTTGCGGCATTCGCAGGTGGCGTATGGGGGCTCATTCCAGCGGTTCTCAAGGTGGCGCGCGGGGTCAACGAAGTTATCAGTACGATTATGCTGAACTACGTCGCGCTCCACTTGGTGAGTATGATGATAGACGGTGGTCCCTTGCAGGAAACAGCGCAACGCGGTCCGCAGAGCGACCGAATCGCCGAATGGGTGTTCCTGCCTCGTATTCTCCCGCCGCATCGGGTGCATCTCGGCATTGTTATCGCTGTCGTATTGGCGGTTATTCTCACGTTTGTCCTCTTTCGGACGGCGTTTGGATATCAACTTCGCGCAGTCGGCGAGGGAGCAGCGGCAGCGGAGGCGGCGGGGATATCGATTGCGCACAACACCCTCCGTGTCTTTTTCATCAGCGGTGCGCTCGCAGGACTTGGCGGCGCAATTGAACTGACAGCACTCACCCGTCGGTTGTTCATCAATTTTTCACCCGGATACGGCTACACTGCGATTGCTGTTGCTCTGTTAGCAAAACTGAATCCATTAGTGACGGTTGCTGCTGCCCTGTTATTTGGTGCGCTAACAACCGGTTCCTACAGCATGCAACGGGAGGTGGGCATCTCCGATAAGGTGACATTGGTCATGCAAGCGACGATTCTACTGTTCGTCATCGGCTATAGTTCTATCCAACTTTTCCGTAAGCGCGCGGCTTCACAGGAATAGCAATCAGTAATCGGCAGTCAGCAGTCAGTTAAGAGGTTTTTCCATTCCATGTAATTATGGACTTTACTATAATGTTTTTTAATGCACAAGTTGAAAACAGAGATTATACTTATCAAAATAAAAAACATGCTTGTTTGCAATCCTGGGACACCTTGAGAAAAACGAGCAAAAACCTTATATCTAAAAATATGTTTGAAGATATTCTTTCAGCGACAATTCGGGGGGCAACCCCACTCCTACTTGCGGCATTAGGCGAGGTCATCTCCCAGCGTGCGGGTGTGCTTAACATCGGTATCGAGGGAATGATGCTCATCGGTGCGTTTTTCGGGATGGTAGGTTCCTTCTACACGGCAGAATTCGTCATGATCGCTCCGTGGTTCGGACTTTTAATGGCAGGACTCAGTGGACTTATCGCCGCGGCGTTGTTTGCCCTGTGTGCGATAAGACTACGAGGTGACCAAGTCATCATTGGGACAGCAATGACGCTCTTGGCGTTAGGTTTAACAGAGGTCGTCTATCAACGACTCTTCGGCATAACGGGGATCGCCCAGGGCGTACCAGCGTTCCAACAGATTGATATTCCACTGCTCTCCGAAATCCCTTTTTTGGGACAAGCACTGTTTTCACATAATATTCTCGTTTTCATCACATTCCTACTGGTGCCGTGCGTTTATTTCTTCCTCTACCATACGCAACAAGGACTTCGTGTTCGCGCCTGTGGCGAACATCCAAGGGCGATTGCCGCTGCGGGTGCTAACGTTTTCCGTTTGCGAACGATTTGTCTACTTTTCGCAGGCGCGATGGCAGGAATGGCTGGCGGGTATCTCTCCCTCGCCGATGTGCCCTATTTTACACCCGGCATGACGGTCGGACGCGGTTTTATTGCTTTGGCGATCGTCATCTTTGGGAAATGGCATCCTGTGAAAGCGTGTGGTGCGGCTCTACTTTTTGGGCTCGGTTCAGCACTCGATGCGCGCTTCCAAGCATTGGGTTGGGATGTTCCGTATCAGGTGTTCTTAATGCTGCCTTATGTGCTCTGTTTAGCGGTGTTGGCAGGATTTGTCGGGCGCGCCGAAGCCCCACTCGCGTTGGGGAAACCCTACGGCGAGTCGGCAGAATAGTCGTCAGCATTTGGATGGAAGGGTAGAAGGCGTTGGAATGGAAGATTGGAAGACTGGAAGGTTGGGGTCGTCAATTGCTATCTTCAGTGCATCGAGTTCTGTCTTGAAAGATTGGAAGGTTGGGGTCCCTCTCTATCCAGTCTCTTGCTGATGGCTGACGGGTGTCCCCTTAAAATGTACTACCGAGGCGAATGTGAAAGGCTCTGTATGGATCTAAGGCACCCGGTGCGGACACGAGTGGAATAGCATAATCAATTCCAGCCGTAAGAGCTCCAAGGTCCAAGTAAAGCCCTGCCCCGACAGAGGCCGGTAGCGGTGTAGTTGGATCGATATCCTCCAATGAATCCCAGACGTTGCCGGTATCAAAAAAGAATGCCCCGCGGACCATCCAATAGATTGGGAAACGTAGTTCCGTGTTAAAGATGAATTGTACGTCGCCGCGATGGATCCCAGTGCTATCTTCAGGACCGAGAGAGCGCTCTGCATACCCTCGAACTGTTGTCCCGCCGCCTGCCCAAAACCGCTCAAAGGAAATCAATTCTGCGCGACGGTTCGAGTGTATCCCCGTCGTGATCCCGAATCGGACGGCTGTTGCTAAGACAAGCCCACCGGTGAGTTTTTGGTAATATCGGGTATCCGCCGTTGTCTTAATAAAACGGGTTTCACCCTGCAAGAAGCCACCCGCATATTCAAGCGTCAGCGCGTTCAACATACCGCCCGTAGGGTTCAAATAACGCACGCGGCTATCATACGTCCAAGAAAAACGAACACTGCTCACGGTTGTGTTGAAAGGGTTTTGCGCTTCGTAGGGGCGGGGTAACCCCGCCCCTACGACAGGTGTTTCTGGCATTGGTGGGACAGGCTGATTCAAGTCCCGGTAGCTATATCGTAGATCGAGATGGTGCAATTCGGACAGGTCCCTGCTGAGGATGAAACTCCCCTGAAGTGCGCGGACGTTATCGTCTACCTCTAACTTCTTGGCTAATACCTGTAGACTTCCCCGCGTCCGTCCAATCAACCACGGTTCGGTGAGCGTTGCATCAAAGAGATAACCTAACTCGTCTCGCCATCCTAATCTGCTGCGCACGCGTCCTCGGATGTTGCGACTAAAGAGAAGATTGCTGTCCGTTAATACCAGCGTTCCGCGGAGACCCTCTGCGAAACTGTAACCACTGCTCACACTGTAGGTCCTTGGTTTCTGTTTTTCGACCGTTATTAAAACATTGTTGACTTTCTGCAGGCGGGGGTTAGGAGAATCTGTAGCCTCGGATGATTGGGGTAACTGCGTGCTATAGATAGCCTGTGAGAAACGTTCATTTTGGACACTACGGAAAAGCCCTAAACTATAGAGATTTTGCAAGGCACTGCTTAACTTCTCCGAGGTCCAAAGCGTCCCTTCAAGGTGTGATACTTCCCGTTCAAGCACATGTTGTTTCACAACGCCTGTGTCCCCCACAAAATAGAATTTACCGAACACTACCTGTTCGCCTTCGGTATCTACAGTGAGATGCAGGATTCCGTGTTCATAAACCTCAAGATACGGAAACCCAGATTGACCAGATTTTGCTGGCGAGGTTTCAAACCTCGCCAGCGGCACATTAGGTATTTTTTGTACAAGGGTATACCGTGGATTACCTTCAATGTCTTGGAGGCTCCAACGGTTGCCGATATAGTTGGCTATGTAAACGCCTGTGAGTGCCAGGTTATGTCTCTTGAATTCCGATCGGATTTCCAGAGGAAGCCTACCTCTCTCAAGGGGTTCCGAGAAATTACCCGTTACTCGAAAAACAGGATCTTCCGTTTCTGGTATGTACGTGCTGCTGACCACTGCGTCAATATACCCGATCTCGTAATAGGCTCTCAAAATTGCGTCGCTGTAGGCATTCCGGGCAAGCGAGGCATTCGGCTGTGGGAATGGAAGTTCGCTCTGTAAACGCGCCAAAAGCGTATCGGTCTCTAACGCGTTGTTCCCGCTGATGTCGCACCGGTGAATCATCTCTTTATATTCTTCAATTATTGTGATATGTATTACAACTTCACCAATGTTCCGGTTTTTTGGATTCTGTTTATCGAGTTTCGTCTGGATACCTGCCTTCGGATAACCTGCTTTTGCGTATAGAATTTTGAGCCGATGTATATCTGTATCGAGTTCTGATTCATAAAAAAAGCGTCTCTGTTCTCGTTGAAATAGCCGCCTTGTGATGTCGGCTTGCAAGTTTCGCAGGAATCCACCGATGGGTTTCATTGTCATCTCTCGTAGCAGTTTTGTAGCCGGAAACGCCCTGTTCCCGAAGAAAGTGACACCCTTAACGACATAACGCGTCCCTGGGTTAATCGTCAGTCGAATACTGGATGCATCCAGTATCTCCTCAGATACTGTCGTGTCGTGATAGCCCTCGGATTTGAAATAGGATTTTATCCTGCGCTCCCATATAGCAGAGGATGCGGTGTTTATTAGAGAAACTATATCTTCTCTGAATGCATCTTGGAGGGATAGTGGGAGTTCTCCGACATTCACAACAAAATTAAAGCGTACCTGCTTGCCTTCATTGATATGAAATTGTAACGCACCGGTTTCAGGGACAAAGGTCGGGACAATCGTCGCAGTGGGGTAGTTGTTTTCACGATAGAGTTCTAACATAGCTGCCACATCGGTATCCACAGCAGATTTGTTGTAAATCGGGGAGAGCCGGCTAAAGTTACAAGCCGCTTTAAGGCGATTCTCTGAGATAGCAGCACTTCCGTGAATTTGCAATGTTTTGATGGCTGACGCATCCCCAACGGTTATTTGGTAAGTTAACGTTCCATCTTCGTGGAGTACATCGGATGTCGAGACTTTAGCGTCGAAATATCCGTATTCTTGACAGACTTTCTTAATGCGGAGCGCATCGGTTTTGACGATTGTAGGCACATACTTCCCGCCTGGTTGTGACCTCATCGCATTTTCGATGGCGTTTTTGACTTCGTTTTCAGGGATACCGGAGAGCACAATCCGTTGGATGCGCGCGAAAGGGGTCAGTTGGTAGGTTAAAACAATGCCATCAGGGGTGTCCTGCGAGTATATCTGAATTTGGGAGTACTGCTGTGTCGCGTAGAGTGTTTTAATGCTCTGTTGAATGGCGTACCGAGACAGTAGTAGATCGCCAGCATATACAACCGTCTGGTTTCTGAGTATATTGGGGTGTTCCGGGGTTTCCTCCGCAGGGGTTGTGCCAATATAGTACTCTATCTTTGCAATCCGCTTCTGATTGGATGCATCTGATTCTTGTGCTTCTATAGATTGCAGGAAAAAACAGCAGGAAAACCACAGGATAAGACAAACTGCGTACAGTGTGCTAAAGTCTATAAAGCGTGCTAAGGTCTGTAAAGTTACCAGCATCCTTAGGCACTTCGCAACTTTAGATACACTTGCAAACTTTCTTCGTTTAGAACCGTCCCTTGAATTCAATGTCAATCCCGTGTTCCCTTTTTTCATTGGTTTCAATTTTAATGGATACATTCTTTCCAAGTGGGTACTCCGCGCTGATATATCGTGCGTCTTCATCAAGTGGACGATGGAAACTGAACGTGAACCCACCGAGTGCGCCTGAGAACGCGGCATTTTGCAAGAGAAAATTTATAATCTCTCCCTGTGTGAGGATTTCCGTTGTCGTTTCAGGGGGCGCGTTCAGGATGAAGTTTGGGTTGCTTAGCGTGCCAGTAAGGGATGCATACACCTGAAGGTCCACTGTGCTGCCATCTCTCGATAATACGCCTCGAATGCTGTTAGGGGTGCGGAGAAAGATATTGAGTTCCGGATCAAAATCGACGGTACTCTGATTGCTAATTGTAGAACCTGGAGTAAATTCGAAAATCTGCGCAAAGGCTCCGATTTTCCCGCTGAGGACCGAGACGTTCCCACTGAAAACCGGCTCATTAATCGGTCCATAAAGTTTGCCTAAGCAGGAGATTTCAATATCTGTGGGTCCTGTGATAGATGAAAGTACACGAAAATTATTCGGGATGTTAATATCTACGCCATCAAGATGTAAATCACGTAGAATCGGGTAATCCAGTACAAGTTCCGTTTCCTTGACCGAAACGCCTGTAAGCCAATCCCGCACGCTTTCCCAATTTTGTTGATAGTAGCCTCCGCTGATATGTAGGCTTCCTGTTAGATAGGGACGAAGAAGTTCCCCGTGCAGGCGAAATGAGGTGGAAGCGAGCTCGATCCGATACTGTCCTTGTTGTTCAAAAGCCGTTGATGTGAGACCGGTGGACAGGTTCAAGGTCGGCGGTTTCTCCCATATTCGTTTATCCGGTGGGGCTGTGATGCCACCTGTAACCCCAAATTGTCCATCGTTCAAGATACCATCAAGTTGCTGAACAGTCGCCCCTGTTTCTGATAACTCAATTTTGCCCTCCACCTCTTCAACGCGAATACCAGCCTCTGGGAATTCAAACCCAATATTTTGGAAAAGCACCCGACCATTGGCTTCTGGAGTCTCCATCGTCCCTGTCAGCTTGACATGAATCTCACTCGTGCCTGTTGCGGCACTGAGTCCCGGCACAACAGACGGTAGCATGTCGAGATCCTCTACTTTAATATCCATAGTGCCATGCATCGGGGTCTGTTGGAGTTCCGTCCACACCTTTTCCGGGGTCTGCTGGAGTGCCGTAAGAAACGGAATAATTTCAAGTTCGTAAGGCATCATCCATGAGAACGTCAGTTGATTTTCCCCAAATCGAACTTCAACGTACCTTTTTTCCGTTATTTCCCATTTCCCATTCTGATACCGGATTCTCCATCGCAAGTCAATGGGAATGTCGTGTAGATAAAGCTCGGCGGGTTCGCTTTCGTGCCGTCGCAGGGTTATCTTTGGATCCGCACTCGTGCCGCTCATCTGTAGACTACCCGACAGCGCGCCGGTAACCCGATACGGTGCGGGCCATGTTTCCGTTATCGCTGAAACATCAAAATTTTTGATCCGAAGTGCGCCGTCAAATTCCCCGTTGACCGACCATTCGCTTTCAGCATCAATACTGAGCGTTGTTTTGACTGAAAGTGTTTGCTCATCACCGAGGAAATCTTCAGGCTTCGTATCCTCATCGGTAAAGGTCTGCTTGACTGAAAATTCGTCTTGATTCTCAAGCATGAAGGTTTTCGTTAAAGCCAGCGTTCCATCACTGAGCACTATCGGCGTTGCTTGGGAACTTTGAAAGTCATAATCCCGATCCATTGCCTTGAAAGCGAAGCGGACACTATCAATGGATAAATCCGCACTTGATACAGCCACGAGGTCGGTGAGCGAGGGGATCTTTCGGACTTGCGGAAATGGCATACTGTCTCCAGTTGCTAAGAAACTGTCAAACGGCACTGTTAATGTCTCCAATGTCGTTGTTATATGCCCCTCGGTCTCTTCTAACAAATCCGGCGGTAAAGATTGACGTACAGTTGAACCGAGCGGAAATCGCTCTAATCTCAACCCTTGTAATTTCAAGTATTCTGGCGTTAAGCCGTCTAATGCTATCAGTCCGTGTTCAAGTCTACAGGAACCCTCCGCTATGTCAAATCGGAATTCTGCGATATTAATCAGTTCTTCACGTACGCTGAACTGTATCTGCGTATTTCGGAGTGGTTCATGAAAGTCCTTGAGACGCAGATGCGACGCCTCAACAAACACATTGCCGATCACGTCTGGCGATTGACTTGTGCCTTGTATTCCCAAATCTATATCAACAGTGCCATCCGCTTCAGCAAAGACCGTCTCAATCCCCGGGAAAAAGTTGAGGGGCAGTTCGCTACCTCGAAGACGGACATCGATGGGTGCGGCAAGAAATCGCTCAGATATATCTATATCTTCAAATGTCAGATCAAACGGAATCACACCTGCAAGCGTTAACGTCCCGTCCCGGTTTTTGAGTTCTATCCCGATGATATTTATGCGTTCATCTTTGTACTCGATTTTGCCTGTCCACTCTTTGTCATTGAGCGTGCCGTGCCAGTCTGCTGTGATTTCAGGGGCGGTGAAAGTGCCGGCAACGTTGACCTCCGTCGCGGCTGTCATCGTGGGTGATGTGAGTTGTAAGGGAATCTGTATTTTAATTTCACCTTGCGAATTTTTAATTTTACCTTGCGGAGAAACAGGGCTAATTTGGGGTTTGACATGCCTCTCTGAGTATCCGCCCTCCATTCCATTACGGGCTACGGTTTTGATTGGAAGATTGGAAGATCGCGGGGGATCCCCCTCACCGGCTCGAGGGGCGTTTAGGCTGAATCGGAGTGGTGCGCTGTTCGTGAGACGGAAATCGTAGCCATCAAGTTCCAATTCGTTTATTTCACCAATGACGGTAATCTGTTGTGGATCTAAGCCTGTACCGCTAAGCTTAACACGTCCTGAAGCGAAACCGTAGTCCCCAATTTCTACTTGCGATGCCAACACATCAATTTTAAAATAGTTGTCAGTTTTCAGTAAAGAGGTGTTAGGTTCCTCGTCGTACCCGTCTTGTAACTGACTGCTATTTCGGCGTGAGAACGCGGCTTCTCCTTGAACACGATAAGGGCCATCTCCCATCAGTCCGTTCGCCTCCGCCCTTTGAACACGTATAAATTCTGAATCGAAGTGAATATCTACGCGAAATCTCTCCAGCGTGATAGAGGGGATATAAGAGGCAAAGCGGATTGGACGTTGTTCGGCTGTTTCAGCGTATAGTAAAACAAGAGGTTCAGCGAGCGTGCCACCGATTTCTATGGATGCCTCTAAAGTCCCGGTTATTTTGTTACCGGATCCGAGTTTATCGATAGCCTCCATCGGAGACAAGGTAGCGAGATCCAAAGCGATTGTATCAACGCGGAGGTGTAATTCCGAGTTGTTGACCTCTTCGGGTTGAACGTCAATGTACCCTTCCGCGTTCACGTTGTTACCGAGGAGTTTGAAAGCACAATCCTCAAAACGCAGTGTCCCCTCCTGATATGTTATTGCCCCACCGGCATCGACGATATCAATATCACCCACTTCTGTTTCTAATGTTAGCGTTGGGATTGCCCATTCTAACTGAACATTGGGTTGCATGGGTGTTCCTGTGGCTTTCAAGTCATAACGAAGGGCACCGGCTTGCAGTATACCAAGCGGGAGCCCCAATAGATCTTCAAACGCTGCCAGCGCGAACCCGTCAGATACGGCGTGTATATTCATCTCCTCAGTTTTGGCATCCAAAGTTCCTGTCAGTTCAAGAAATGGGAATTTATCGTCGGATGTCCTTAAGGAGAGGCTATCGATTGTCCATTTGTCATCTTTGAGATGCAAGCGAATCGGTTCGGCGTTTTTAAAAGTGATGCCCTGCGTTGCATCAATCTCATAGTGGAGTTGGGAGGACCTGACGAGGATGTCTACATCGTACGGATTTTTTAACGATTGGATTTCTGATCCAATTTCTCCGTTTTCAGAATCTATTACAGTTTCTCTGTCTACTGGTGGAGCAAGATCTGCCACCGTTCCACTTATTGACGCGACCCCGCCAGCAGTCCCTGTAACCGACTCAAGTAAGGGATGCAGTATAGGCAGGATAGGTGTAATATCAAAGGTCTCGCTCTCCGCTGTGAATTGGTAGGGATTCCCCATAGCCATGCTGACGTAGCCCTGAATCTGACTTGTTCCGTCAAATCCATGCCCCTGAAAGTCGAAGATGTCAGGCTCGCCGGTGGTATTTTTTCGTTCTACGAGTTTGCCGAGCAGATAAACATCACCGAGTGGATATTTCCTGCCGCGTTCATTGTGCAAGAAGGTTACGTCCGAAAAATCGAGTTCAACTCTAAAATCTGCACTTTCAGGTTTTTTGAACGTTCCAACAACCCGAACATCGAATAACCCTTCAAACGGAAAATCGCTGAGGTCTGCCGCCTTCGCAATTTCTTCTAAATGGACGGGGGTGTCGTTTTCGAGGAGGATGTCATAGTCACCGTTGGAGGCTACCGCAGCATTGAGTGTAACCTGCTGCCCACGAGTCGTTATTTTGAAGTCCGGTATCGTAAGGTTGTAATCCTCAATTTCCAGAGGAAGCGTCACTGGGTCCAAATGGATACCCCATGCCACGCTTTCGGTAACATGGAAGTCGGCACTACCATCAAGATTGACGAGCGTTCCATCTAACTTGAGTTCGCCTCTGATTTCGCCTTCTACAGGATATTCGGAACCTAACAGTAATTTTGAATAATGTTGGACGTAAACGGGATCAGCAACGACGCTGAAGTTTGCTGGAAATTCACCTTTAACCTCCACAGTCCCCGTAATTGTCGTCCGACTTTCATACTCGGTTATTTGGCTTTCGGAGACCTTCGGCTTTTGGTTATCAGGCGTGCCGGACTGCAAAACCTCTGTGTCTGTTCCAAGTCCTTCTTGCTGACTGCTGATTGCTGATTGCTGATCGCTAAGAGTGTTTTTCGTCATCAGACCGTTTTCGATGAACACCCGACCCGCTTGATAGCGAAAATTACCCGCCAACACACCGAGTGGGATGTCGTTGAAGGTCGCATTCGGGATCTCCATAAACCCGTTCAGTATTCCATCCGACAACTTTGCAGATAAATTTCCGGTGCCTCCGATGTCCTCACTATTGGCAATTTTCATCAAGTCACTGATATTGATACCCGACGCGCGAATCTCCAGGTCATCTTGTTGCTTCAACGGAAAGGGACCTTTGGCGTTAATCTCGGTTTCATCCAAGTTCCCGTCTATTTTTAGTTCACCCGCTGCTATTGTGCAATTGAAAGTTGAATCGTTGAATCTAACTTCGTCAAGCGTTGTCTCTGTCAACGCAATCTTGCTATCGAGTTCGAGACTTTGTAGGAGCGAAGTAATCTCACCGCTACGTCCGTTGAACTTTCCACTGCTTGAGAGCAGTCCTGTGCTATCTACAAGGTTTTCTGGCAATTGGGTAAACATTGACAGCAGCGGTATGAGTTGTATTTTTGTAGCGTCCCATTTTCCACGGTAAGAAATCGGATGGGTTGGGAATTGTTGAAGTTGCGTGAGTAGATCGCCTTCCAGCGCGCTTTCTGACGCAATGCTTCCATCACTGACCACGGTGCCATCGGCGACTTGGAAACTGAGTTCGTTTAATGTGAATATTGGGGTAGGTTCAGAGTTGAATTCCGCGTCAACATGTCCTGCTGTCAACGCAATTTTTGGACTGTGGGCAGGCACAAGACCTACCCCTACAGGGATAGCGGAGAACATCGGTATTTTTGCGGAGAGTGTTCCAGCTAAGGTAGAATCTGTACCGTTCACTGTCAACGTCGCGTCAACATCACCGTCAAGTTCGATGTCTTCATCGAAAAAAGGCTCTACATCTGCGAGATTCAGGTGCAAGTCAAGCGTGCTGTTCCAAGAAGTAGTAGTTTCTCTGCGGGTAAATCCACCCGTAACCTCCAAATCGGAGTCGCCAAATTCCAGTCGGAGTTTCTCTAATGTGCTACCGCTGGCTAAGATCTGAAAATCGGCATCAAACTTGTTGATCGCTGTTTCGGCACCGTTGACTTTGAAGCTACCACTATTAATTTTAAATGTTCCATTATGCTTCCATGTGTCGAGAGGTCCTTTCACTTCAATATAGATTCCATCAATTCGGACTTCAAAGTTGCGTTGTGGGTCAACGTAATCGAATGTGCCATCTTTACATTCAATATATTCGACAGCGAAACCGAATTGTGAGGAGCCTTGTATCGTCTGCTCCTTAAAAATGTGTCCGAGGTTAAGGTCGCCATCGGAGTTTCGGAGCGCGTGAATTTCCGCTTTATCCACCTGCAGTTTTGTCGCCTCAAATTTCCGAGTTAGCAATCCTAACAGATTGTATTTGAGTACGACTTTTCCTGTGGAAATTACCGGTTTGTTTTTCGTGGAAATCTCAACGCTTTTAATGCTGACGCTTCCTAAGATATTACCCTCTATTTTGCCGATGTTTGCCGTGTAGTCACCCGCTATCCGATTTTTGAGCTCAGTCTCAAGCCGTCCCTCCACCCAATCCAGAAAAGTCTGTGAGCGAACAAAGAAAAAAGCCCCGCATAGCCCAACAATGAGAAATATCCCAACAAAAATTTTTAATTTTACCTTGCGGAAGAATAACGCAGCTTTCATCTTTAAAGTCCCTTTCTCAAATCCGCCTGCGCCGATGTTGCAGGCTACTGCTTTGGGTCTAACAAAACGTCTTTTACCACCCGCTGACTGCTGGTTGCTGAGAGTCATTTCCAAAAGATTCATGCGCAGTTTCTACAACCTCAGCAGTCGTTTGCTGGAGCTGATAGGAATTCACGCGCTCACCATCGACTGTAAGCCAGAGCAAGTACTCAATATTCCCGATGTCCCTGTGGATTGGCGAATAGGTCAGACCTCTCACTGTGGCTCCGAGTTTTTCCGTGACGAAAGCACTGAGGTTATCTATCGTCTGGATATGTACCTGTTTGTCGGAGACGATTCCACCTTTTTTCACATGGGCTTTACCGGCTTCAAATTGTGGTTTCAGCAGTGCGATGAGGTCGTAATAGCGATTGGCTATCAGCCATCGGCTGTCGGTTAAGAGGTTTTCTGGTGAACCTACCGTCTCTTGCTGGTTGCTGACGAAAACCGATGACTGACCGCTATTTTGCTGTGTAAGAAGTTTGATGACGCTCGGCAGAACCGTTCTCAAAGAGATGAAGGAAACATCGATGACGGCGATAGAAGCAGCATCTTCTGCGTCGTTTAACGCCTCTGTTTTTAGATGTGCTGGCGTTAGGTGTCGGATGTTCGTTTTCTCAATAGGTTGCACCTGTGGATGCGTGCGGAGTTTCCACGCCAGTTGCCCGTAACCGACATCAATGGCATAGACGAATTTCGCGCCGTGCTGGAGAAGGCAGTCTGTGAACCCACCTGTTGATGCGCCAATATCAAGTGCGACCCGATTCCGGACGTTTATATCAAAGGTGCGTAACGCCTTTTCTAACTTAAACCCGCCTCGGCTGACATATTTTTGCGGCTGTTGCACGACCACCTTGGCATCTGACGGAATGCGCTGCCCCGGCTTTATTTTGGAGTTCCCGTTGACGGTCACTGCCCCCGCAAGTATGAGCCGTTTCGCCTGTTCCCGACTCTCTACCAAGTCGTGTTCTACCAGAAAGGTATCTATCCGTTTTTTGGCTTTCGGCTTCCGGCTGTCAGTAGGTTGTGTTGTGATTCCTGACGTTTTGTCCATCACAATGCCCTCATGCTGATAACTGACGGCTGACTGCTATTTTAAATCACCTGTGCGGTTCGGACAACGGCATCGGCATCACACTGGCATAGAGCGTAGAGTTGTGTGATATCGCCGTGTTCAACGAATTCATCTGGAATACCAAGATTTGTGATCTGCACGTCTTTCATACCAGCTGCGGCAAGTGCTTCCAAAACAGCACTACCGAAACCGCCCATTATCACACCATCCTCAATTGTAATCACCTTACCGATCCGTTCCGCAAGCGGTAGAATCGTTTCAGTGTCCAGCGGCTTAACAAACCGTGCGTTAATAACCGCTGTTGAGATTCCAGAGTCGGCTAACGTCTGTGCCGCTTCCAGTGCAGGATAGACGCGGTTGCCGATAGCAATCACGAGTATATCCTCACCCTCTCTAACGATTTCACTTTTTCCTATCGGTATCACCTGCGGTTCCGCTGCCATTTTCACACCAATGCCGGTGCCGCGTGGGTAACGGAAGGCAATGGGACCCTCTTGATACGCCACCGCTGTTTTCACCATAGATTGCATTTCGTTTTCATCTTTGGGTGCCATGACGACCATGTTTGGAATAGAGCGTAGAAATGCAAAATCGAAAACGCCGTGATGCGTTGGACCATCCGCGCCGACAAGCCCTGCTCTGTCTAAAGCGAAAATAACGGGAAGATTTTGGATACACACGTCGTGTAACACCTGATCGTAACTTCGCTGGAGGAA
Source organism: Candidatus Poribacteria bacterium (assembly GCA_965232545.1). Lineage (GTDB taxonomy): Bacteria > Poribacteria > WGA-4E > WGA-4E > WGA-3G > WGA-3G. The sequence goes on along the minus strand of OZ246979.1, from coordinate 1,026,131 downwards.
GGTGGAATAGATAGCCGCAACAGGACGCATGCCTTGGGTAGCGAGCCCCCCGGCGAATGTAACGGCGCACTGTTCTGCTAAGCCGATGTCGAAACATCGACTCGGAAATGCGCTGGCAAATTTATCGAGTCCTGTACCACCCGGCATCGCTGCCGTCACACCGACGATCCGTGCATCGCGTTTCGCCAATTCAATCAACGTGCGGCTGAATACTTCCGTATAGGTGGGTGTTTCAGGTTTCGGTTTGGTTGTCTTTCCTGTTTTCAGATTGAAGGGACCACTCACACTATAGAATCCGACTGGATCTTCGACGGCGGGTGTATAACCGCGCCCCTTTTCGGTTACGATATGCACTAAAATAGGACCGGTGAGACTGCGAATACCCGTCAGAACAGGTATCAATGCCTCTAAGTCGTTTCCATCAAGTGGACCGAAGTAGCGAAATCCGAATTCCTCAAACAGCGTGCCCGGTTTCAAAGAAGCCTCGATCTTCCTTGCTATCTGCTTGGCATCTTCTGAAATCATGTTCATTAATCCCTTCGCGCCAGAACGGAGGAAGTTGTACTGCGGTGAACTTGTGAGTTTGTGGAAATGTTTTGAGAACGCGCCGACAGTCGCTGAAATGGACATGTTGTTGTCGTTGAGAATGACGGTCATATCGTTTCTGAAGTCACCGGCGGCGTTCAACGCTTCAAATGCCATTCCACCTGTTAGCCCGCCATCTCCGATGATAGCAACGACCTTGTAATGCTCATTGATGAGGTCTCTGGCAGTTGCGACCCCTAATGCCGCGGCGATAGAAGTGCTGGAGTGTCCCGCCCCAAAGACATCATATTCACTCTCAGCTCTGCTGAGGAACCCACTGATACCACCACTTTGTCGGAGCGTTGGGAACGATTCCCGTCTTCCGGTAAGCAGTTTATGCGGATACGCCTGATGACCGATGTCCCAGATGATCTTGTCGCGCGGTGTATCATACACTTTATGCAATGCTATTGCGAGTTCGACGGTCCCGAAGTTCGGCGCAAAATGTCCTGGATGCTCAGAGAGTACTGCTAATAGATACGCGCGCATCTCATCAGCGAGTGCTTTCAGTTCGTCAACCTCAAGCTTTTTCAAGTCTGCTGGACTATTAATTTTTTCTAAGAACATATTTTAATTTACCTTGCGGTTCGGTTAGGGTGGTTTCATAAATAAAGTGACGCTTCGTATGTCCGCCCTCCGCTACGCTTACGGGCTACGCGGTTTGGACTGATATTTATAAAGACTCTTTAACTGAATACTGATATTTAATTTACCTTGCGGTTCGGTTAGGGTGGTTTCATAAATAAAGTGACGCTCCGTATATCTGAAGAAAGGGAAACGCCCTATCAAAAACCCCTGTCAAAACCCTCCGCTACGCTTACGGACTACGCGGTTTGGACTGATGTTTGTGATAGACTCTTTAACTGATAACTGATAACTGAAAGTGAGCGTAACGAACGCTCCGATAACTACTAAAAATCTGTTTCGAGAACGTTTTCTACCCGCTGTTCGGCGTTTTCGAGCATCTTTCTGCACGATGAAATTAAACCGATGCCTTCTTCAAAAAGCTTGAGAGAATCCTCAAGCGGTAGTTCGTTACCTTCCTCGAGTTGTTCAACAATTTGTGTCAATTTTTTGAGTTTTTCTTCAAATGTCATATTCTTACCTATTACCTCCTTGGCTGCTTTCCATTTCGTTTCAGGCAGGTTTTTTGTTAATTCCGATGTGCCTTAATCAGATACGACTATTCCTCTGAGGAGCGTTCCTCAACGCGACATGCCAGATGTCCATCTGCGAGTTGGATCTCAATCCTATCGCCTATTGACACCTGTTCAGCCGAGGTGAGTACCCCTCCATCTGTTTTCCGACTGATGCTATACCCTCGCTGCAGTGTGGCTAATGGACTCAGCGCGTTCAGGCGTTGCGCGAGTGTGTGAAGATCGCGTTCGGTATCGTTGCGTCGGCGTTCTACGGCGTTCCGGCACCCAGTTTCTAAGTCATCTATCCTCTGGGAAAGTTGATAAAGTGCGTCCTTTCGCCGCGTCGGTGAGAGCCGTGTCTCAAAGTCTTGAAGGCGTGTTTTGTGTCCCTCAAATCGGTCATTTATGATTCTACGCAGCCACGCGTCATAGCCGTCTAATTGTGCGAACAGTTCATCCTGATCTGGAACGATATGTTCGATTGCCGCTGATGGGGTTGGAGCACGATAATCCGCCACCATATCAGCGATGGTAAAATCTGTTTCATGTCCGACAGCAGAGACAACAGGGATAATGGAAGCGAAGATTGCACGCGCGACGAGTTCCTCGTTGAACGCCCAGAGATCTTCGATTGAACCCCCACCGCGACCGACAACTAACACATCAATATCGTCCCGTTGATTCATCGCTTGTAGAGCTTGAGCGATCCCTTCTGCTGCTCCGTCGCCTTGGACAAGCGTCGGGTGCAGCAACACTTCAGCTAATGGATACCGCTTGCGGAGTTGCTGACAGATGTCCTGAAACGCCGCACCTGTTGCGGAAGTCACAACACCGATTTTTTTCGGGAATTCCGGTAACGGTTTTTTGTGATGTCTCTCGAATAAGCCTTCATCTGTGAGTCGCTGTTTCAATTCTTCAAAGGCTCTTTGCAGCGCTCCAATTCCGAGCGGTTCTATCTTATTCGCGTTAATCTGATATTGTCCCCTGGCAGGATAGAGGTTCAGTCGCCCTTGCACAAGCACTTCCTCACCATCCTTCGGGACAAACCTGAGTCCAGCGGCACTCCTGTGAAAAATGACAACTTGGATTGGGGTTCTGTCATCCTTGAGCGTGAAATAGATATGACCAGCACCGGATCGACTGTAATTCGATACCTGTCCTTGTACCCACAGATTCTGTAGGTGTGGCTGTTGTTCTATCAGACTTTTCAGCAGATCCGTTATTTCACTGACACTGTGGACAGTTCGTGTTGCCATTGGGATTTCTAATTGCATATCTAATTGCATATCTGTGTAAGGAAAGTCCTCCAGCACATGTTTACTGTTAACGTGAGTTCGATAATAAAAATGCCCTATACTGGTGTTTTAGTACTTTAGATTTTTCAATGAACTTGAAAGTCATTGGCGTTGTACGGTTTTTTAGTAAGTTCCCGTTCAACCCAACCTACAAGACTGATCTCCTGTAGGAGGGATATCCGAATCCCGACGTATTTGAAACTGACTGCCGACCGCTGATTGCTGATTGCCGTTCTAATACTGATGCTGGATGGGCGTGATACTCACTGCCAGTCCGGTTTCTTCGTCAAGTTCTATTTCGGCACCGCAAAGTTTGACGTTCCCTTTGGCAACCGTGAAGCGGGTGGGCATCATCGTCAAAAACCGTTCAAGCACGTGATCCGTTCTTGTGCCGATAACAGAGTCGTAGGGTCCGGTCATACCAACGTCTGTAATGTAGGCGGTGCCTTGTGGAAGGACGCGCGCGTCCGCCGTTTGAACGTGCGTGTGCGTGCCAATCACTGCCCCTATCCTGCCGTCTGCATGCCAGCCCATCGCGATCTTTTCAGAGGTCGCTTCTGCATGAAAATCGAGAAGAATATACGGTGTCACCGTTTGCACTTTAGGTAAAATCGAATTGAGGGCATGAAACGGATTCGTGTAAGGACTCATGAAAATCTGTCCGGCGAGATTGATGACACCGAGTTGCGTTTGTCCGTCAGCGGATGCAACAATGGTTACGCCGCGTCCAGCGACCTCAGTCGGATAATTCGCAGGTCGTATCAGTTGCGGTGTTGTATCTATGAAACGGAAAATTTCTCTATTATCCCAAACGTGGTTTCCTGTTGTAATCGCGGAGACTCCGGATGCCAATAGTTGGTCAACGATTTCAAACGTTAGCCCTTTGCCACCGGCGGCGTTCTCTCCGTTTACAACGATAAAGTCGTATTTGTCCTGATGTTCTTCCAGAAATTGCGTTGTTGCGACTCTGCCCGGATTACCAACTATATCTCCGATAAACAGTATCTTCATATTTTTAACGTTCCTTGCGGTTCGGTCAGGTCGGTTTGATACATAAAGTGTCTTTCCGTATATATAGGGGGAAACGCCGAAGCAAAAACCCCGCACCGTTGTTGCAGGCTACGAGTTCGTTTAAAGAGCACATAGTCCGTAATGTAATGGAGGACGGATTTGAGGAACGCACTTCAAAGTTCAAACGCACATCGTTACTCCGCAAGGTATAATTAAAATCCTTCTAACTCGGCGAGTGTAAAAACGGATGCGAACGAACACCCGAGTGCGTTAATCTTTGCGGCACCCCCTGCCTGTCGGTCAATGGCGGCGACAACGTGATCCACCGTGTATCCTTCCGCTCGGATCTGCTCAATGGATGTGCAGACCTGTCCGGCAGTCGTAATCACATCCTCTATGACAACGAGTTGACTGCCTTCTTTAACGCCACCTTCTATGAGGTTGCACGTGCCGTATGTTTTCGCTTCCTTCCGTACGTAGAAACAGGGCAATTCCGTTTGCAACGAGAGGGCAGTTGCGAGCGGTATCCCCCCTAATTCTAAACCTGCCAATCCATCGCATTCGGATGGTAATAATGTCGCCATCTCCGCAGCAATTGCCCTGAGTAGCACAGGATGGCTCTCGAACCGATATTTGTCCCAATAAAAGTTGCTGATATTTCCAGAGCGGAGTACGAATTCTCCTGTGAGATATGAAACAGCGCGTATCTGTTTCGCGAGTTCTGTTTTTGTCATATTTTTTGTAGCCTTCAGCAGTCAGCAGTCGGTAAGATAGCAATCAGCAATCAGCAATCAGCAGTCGGCAGTCGGTAAGATAGCAGTCAGCAATCGGCAGTCGGCAGTCGGTAAGATAGCGGTCGGCAGCCGAAAGCCGATAGCCACTAAAGAACGCCTCTTTTCTTGCCGAAAGCCGATAGCCACTTCTGACAACTGACAGCCATTAAAATACTTCAATATGTGCGGTATCCGTCCCTATCACTTCTCCGATCACAGCCGCTTCTGGGCAATCGGCGGCATGGAGGTCCGCTATCGCCGCGTCGGCGTTCTCAGCAGGAAGTGAGAACAACAGACCGCCAGATGTTTCCGCCTCCATCAAGATATGCCGCATTGCCTCGCTATCGGTGTGGAAAGTAACCTTATCGGCGAGGAACGCCATATTCGCAAGATAGGCTTGCGTGTAGGTGTCCTGTGCCACGAGTGCGGGCGCGTCGGCGAAGTAAGGCACGGCACTGCTATCAATCTTGAGGCGAACATCGTTACCCGCTGCCATCTCCGACGCATGTCCCAACAAGCCGTACCCCGTAACATCTGTACATGCGCTGGCTCTGTACTTCAGCATGACGGATGATGCGGAGGCATTCAGGCGAGTCATGGATTCGACGAGTTGTGGTAAGACAGCATCGCTGATTTTATCGAATTTCAATCCTGTGGTGAGGATACCGATGCCGAGGTTTTTGGTAAGAATAAGCACTTCACCGGGACGCGCACCGAAATTCTTGACGAATTTCTCCGGATGCACGATACCCGTTACGGAGAGTCCATACATCAACTCTGGGGCATCCACGGTATGCCCACCGACCAATGCCGCATCCGCCTCAATAGCCTTTTCAGTGCCACCTTGGACAATGTCGCCGAGGATGGACAGATCCAAGTCAGCCTTGGGCCAGCAGGTGATGTTCAATGCCGTTTTCGGAATACCGCCCATGCTGTAGACATCACTCAATGAGTTCGTCGCGGCGATGGCACCGAAGGTATACGGATCGTCGACGATAGGCGTGAAATAGTCCACCGTGTTAACGAGCGCGATCTCGTCAGAAATGCGGTAGATCCCAGCATCATCGGAGGTTTCAGTGCCGACAAGCAGATTCGGATCCGTGGATTTCGGGATTTTCCCTAAAATGTGTGCCAGCTCACCCGGAGCGAGTTTTGATGCTCACCCGGCACATTTGACGGTCGCGGTGAGTCGGATTTTCTTTTGTGTCATAGCGACTTGGTTGGAAGGGAGAAAGGTGAAAGGTGGGTACCTAATCTTCCCTTCTTCCATCCTTCCATCCTTCCTTTCTTCTATTCCATTCCGTTTCTTGTGCTAAATTGTTACTGCAGGTCCGACAAAACAGATTTCACGTAAGCCACGCTCCGACCATCTTGGTGGAACTGATCCCCGTCGCGTATGCCTTCGATTGCCAGATACCCTTCATAGTTGACATCCAACAACGCCGCGATCGCGAAACGATAGTCGATTTCACCGTCAGGCAACGGGGCTTGGACGTAGATAGCCGTTTCCAGATCCGGGATATGCACACGATAGAGGCTCTTGCAATGCCAATAGTTGACGTGTTCCGCAAGCGCGACGATCGCATCTTCGCATGATTCCTCTGGAGTATCGTAAGTCCAATAGATGTTACCTAAGTCGGGATTCAAACCGACATTCGGTGCGTCAATTAATTCTAACAAATGTAATGCCGACCAACTGTTATCCGCAATCGAGTTTTGATGGATTTCTATGGAGATATCTACTCCCTGATCTGCGGCGATACCGGCAACTTCGCTCACTGCTTTTGCAGTGTGTTCATAATCCACTGCACTTGCGAGACGGCTTGACCCCTGCGAGACGGTTTCACCGCGATACGTGCCTTTACCGTTCGGGTCGCGCGGTGGCGTGGTAACGGTGGAATTCACAACGCCCGCGCCGATATTTGCGGCGAAATTGACAGCGTTTATCATATTTTGCTTGTTGGAAGCAGCGACACGCGGATGCGCGGCACCGCCACCTCCGCGAATCGCAACGCATGGAATACCGGCATCTTCGAGTTCCAAACGGAGCGTCTTGGCTTCGGCTTCAGGGATGTTCATCGCTGGGAGTTCAATTCCATCGAATCCAATCGCTTTGGAGTGATCCAAAAACCGCCGTCGATCTGTTGCATCGGTGGGTAACCCGCCACCGTTGTAGGGATAGGATGCACATCGTCTAAAAGCGTACGCAATCTTCATTAAATCTCTCCTTCAAATAAGTATGCTACAGCCTGCTGAAACTGGCGAAAGAGTTGAGGATTTACAGTCTCTATTGCTGTGGGAGTCTTCCGAACATCATTGCTATCGGGGGACCCTTGTTGAGGTGCGGTCTCATTTCCATCAGATTGGGTGTTCGCACCATTGTCATGTTTAGATAGTTTATCACGTAGGACGCTTTTTTGTAAAGCCGCGTCCCGATCGGCAACCGCACCGAGGATACTGCGGTAATACCATGCCTGATCCTCGACACCGCCGTGGAACCGATCCCATACGGCATCACCAATGATATCGTACTCTGAAATAATAGTGCGTAGGTTATGAAGTTTGTCGGCGCATGTTACGATGCAGATTTCGGGGCTGGCAGTTCGCAACGCCTCAATTCGTTCGGTCTTGCGTGCTCGCCACCGCAACGCTTTGTTTTCTGAACACCCTTCGACGATGTCTGCGATAGCGTCACCAAAATGTTCTCGAATGAATTCTAAGGTCAGATCGGTGTCTTCGACGGTATCGTGCAGGATACCCGCAATAATCACGGCTTCTGTGCATCCCGCTTCCATTAAAATAAGACCAACGGCGTAAGGGTGTGTGATATAGGGCGTGTCAGTGCCTTTCCGATATTGCCCTTGGTGGGCTTCGGCGGCGACCTCTATTGCTTCTTCGATCTGATTTTTCCGAGTGCCGTTCTGCGTCATGCTTTCCAAGTGTGCCTGTAATTGTCTTATCGTGTTGTTAGAAAATACGAGACTTAAAGTTTGTTAAATGATACACTATTTTCACTGTATCCGTCAAGGTATTTTTAGTTTAGGGTAGAAGATTCCCATACGGGCAGGCACAAGACCTGCCCCTACCGCTAATTGCCATTTTCCTGACAACGGTAGGAGATTCCCATACGGGCAGGCACAAGACCTGCCCCTACCGCTAATTGCCATTTTCCTGACAACTGACTGAGGGATATACTATGACCACACTTGCTATCGCCGGAATCATGCACGAATCTAATACATTTAGCGATGCGCCCACCGATGCGGCTGCGTTCTCTCAAACCCATGCCAGTAATATGATAAAGGTCTGGGGAGAAGCACATCACGAAATAAGTGGATTTATTCAAGGCGCGACAGAGTACGATTATACGATTTATCCGACATTCATGGCTTCTGCAACACCAGCAGGACGCGTGACGGACGATGTATTCGACCGGCTCACTGAGATATTAATCCAGCACCTCAAAGCCGCACCGAAACATGAGGGACTCCTCCTCGCACTACACGGCGCGATGGTCGTCGAGAGTTATCCGGATGGCGATGGCGAGGTGTTACGACGGCTCCGAGATGCCTTCGGTTATGACCTACCTATTGTTGTCACGCTTGACCAGCACGCGAACGTCTCCGAACAGATGGTCGCTGAATCGACGGCACTCGTGATTTACAAAACAACGCCGCACATCGATCAACGCCAACGCGGGCTACAGGCGGCGGAATTGATGATGCGGATACTCCGAGGAGAGGTTACACCGACGCAAGCACTCGCCAAACCCCCGATGCTCCTCAATATCCTGTATCATGTCACCAACGTGCCGCCGATGGCACCTATTCTCACAGCCGCGAAGCAGTTGGAAGAAGATCCGAAGATCCTCGTCGGGAGCGTCGCCGTGGGGTATCCGTACGCCGATGTCCATGAGGCGGGACCAGCCTTCGTCGTTGTCACCGATGACGACCCACACCTCGCTCAGACGGAAGCCGATCGGTTATCCGATATGCTGTGGAATGTCCGAGGACAACTCACGCTCGATCTTCCCGATGCGGCGCAGGCAGTCGAGCAAGCCATGCAATCTGAAAGCCCTCCCGTGATTCTCGTTGAGATGGGGGATAACATCGGGGGTGGTTCACCCGGAGATAGCACCTTCATCTTAGCGGAATTGGTACGGCAGAAAGCGTCAGGATTTGTCGTTGTCGTTTTTGATCCAGAGGCTGTCCAGAGTTGCATTCAGGCGGGAGTCGGTGGGACGGTTTCGCTCGAAGTCGGCGGGAAAGCGGACAATCTGCACGGCGATCCCGTCCCGATTCGCGGCACTGTCCGACTCATCCATGACGGTCAGTACATAGAAACGCAACCTCGGCACGGCGGTCAGAGATACCACAATCAGGGCTTAACAACCGTTGTGGCAGTTGGAGATTCTCTGGTTGTCCTGACGAGTCGGCGGCAGACCCCGTTTAGTCTCCAGCAACTCTACAGTCTCGGTATCGATCCAACGGAAATGCGGATGATCGTCGTTAAAGCCGCGGTCGCCTATCGCGCGGCTTATGAACCCATTGCGGGACAGATTATCGAAGTAGACACGCCTGGACTGACCGCCGTGAACCCGTTACATTTTGAATACCACGATATCCGCCGCCCGTTGTTCCCATTAGATTGAGACAATTATGGAATTTCGTTGGTTTTGCAATGGATTTCCTATTATAATAATTCACAGTGAATGTGAGTTGATATATTAGCAATGCGATCAGATTCGTGGAGGAAACTATGGTATCTGCTGCTGCACGAACTCGCCTAACCCCCAAAGAGTACATCACTATTGAGCGCAAAGCACCCTTCAAAAATGAGTTCATCAAAGGAGAAATAGTCGCAATGTCTGGTGCCAGTCGCTCGCACAATCGCATCACGGGGGATGTGTTTAATGGGATTTCCAATCAATTAATCGATAGTGAGTGCGAAGCCTTCATCGGTGACATGCGTGTCAAGGCTGGCACGACAACTTCCTACTTTTATCCAGATGTGGTCGTTGCCTGTAAGGAACTCCGCTTTGAAGACGACGTTTTCGACACGCTCCTCAATCCGCGTATTGTTGTGGAGGTACTCTCCCCATCAACCGAAGCCGATGATCGAGGTGAAAAATTCGCACGTTATCGGCAGATTCCCGCCTTGCAAGAATACATCCTGATTTCACAAGATAAAGTGCGCGTGGAACACTATCTTCGTCAAGGAACGGAGTGGATTTCAACGGAATTCCGTAAACTGACAGATGTGTTACCGCTTATTTCTATTGATTGCGCACTTCCGCTCCGCGACATTTATAGGCGCGTCACATTTTAATTTGGAGACACAACCGTGGCATTTAGCGATTTCAAGACAATCTCTGAAGTGCAAAAAAGGTTCAATATCACATACTCAGAAGACGACTTTGTTGAAAGTGAACCGTCAAGTCCATCAGCGGAATTCTTGCGAGACTTTGAATTTACACGGGACCACATCCATGTTTTCGCCTCTGAAGCTGCACGGTGTGAAACAATTATCTTTCCTGTTTTGAAGGAGACCTACAAAGTTTATGCCGATCGATACGCCCTCTGGATAAAGCAAGCCATCGTTTATGATGAAATCTTGAACGGAACGCCGGATTATTTTATTTCTACCCGATCCGAATTAGGCAAAACCGTTGTCGGAAGCCCGCTGATACTTCTTGTTGAGGCAAAGAAAAACGATTTTGAACAGGGATGGGGGCAATGTCTGGCGGAGTTGATAGCTGCTCAAAGAATAAACGCGAAAGAAATGAATGGAAGCACTGCTTTTCCGGTGTACGGTATTGTCACTGATGGAACGCTGTGGCAATTCGGGCGGCTTATCGGTGGAAGCTTCACCCAAAACAGAACAGACTTTGCATTGGCTAATTTACCAACGCTTTTTGGCGCTGTTAATTCTGTATTCAAAGCCACGACTCATCGATAACAATGATCCGCAAGACTTATTGAATTTCGATTAAACCCTTGATGTTATGGGAAGTTGGGCATGAACGTCTGGGCAGTAGATACAACAGAAAACAACCAAGGAGGTAAAACGGATGCGTTTTTCAGACCTTGAGGTTTATAATTGCACCTGTTTTCCGAATCCCAATAGGAGCGGTGTCTGTATAGAAAAACGTCTGTCTGTCATCTCAAACCCCGACTTTTCCTGCCGGCGAGGTTTCTACCTCATTTTCTGTTTCCGATTTTTATCCCTCCGATAGGCACGATTCACGGAGGCTTCACGGAGGATTTTCTGAGGTCAAGGGGTACGTGGGTTCGTGAAACGTAACAGGTCCTTTCTCCGCCACAGCCACCAAAATCGCACGATACTGTCGCACCTCAGCGCGACTTAACACTTTTCCGCGCCAATCCTTCAGCCACTTCTCACACGCCTGCTACACACCGATCGCATAATTCCGACACTTGACTTCCCTATGGCAATATGATAAAATGAGGAATTAGATATGATCCACATAAACTTCAACGCTTCCATTCGCCCGGCTATCTAAAGTTGGGCAACATGCCCGTTCACGGGTGATCTCAAGGAATATACCGCTTTTGGAGAAAAGGAAATGAAGACCTTTGGAACGCAAGGTCCCGTGCACCCTGATAAAAACTACATTGTGAGCCGGTCCGAGAAGGTAAAGGATTTCATTGACCGGGTCAAAAAGGGTCGCTACATTGTTATCTTCGCCCCACGACAGACAGGCAAGACAACCTTCTTCCAACGTGCGCTGGACACACTCTCAGCGGCGGAAACAACTTACTTCCCAATCCAACTGAATTTTGAGGTCTATGAAGATTGTACGCCCTCGGTTTTTTATAACGGTATCTATGAAGATATTCGCGAAGAAATTGAGAATACCTTTCAGCAGCGTGGAAATTTGCCGACTGAGGCACTCACACGATTCTTAGAAGAGGCAGAAATAACGGATCACCTTTCAATGGGAAGATTCTTTAGGCGGTTTGGGAATCTCCTAAATGCTGAATACGGTGAGCAACAGGTTATCCTCATCATCGACGAATTTGATGGCATCCCGCAAGAAGCTGTAAGAGGTTTTCTGCATGCGCTCCGCCGTATCTACCTCCCTGGCTCTACCGATAGATGTCCGCATAGTGTGAGTATTGTCGGGGTCAAGAGCATCAGGCAACTCAACTACGATAGGTCCATCTCTCCCTTCAATATCCAAGACGAGTTTCACTTACCGAACTTTAGTCTGGAACAGGTCGGCGAACTGCTTGGACAATATACGGCTGAGGGTGGCAAAGCCTTCGCACCAGAAGTCATCAAAACCCTCTGCAACCAAACGGGAGGCCAACCCTTCCTCGTCAATCGGCTTGCACAGATTGTTACCGAGGAACTGGACATCCCTAAGACAGAAACGATTACGATGGATCACTTTACGACTGCACACAGATGGCTTCTCGACGAGCGAAACACCAATATCGACCATCTCTTATCCAATATTCGCAGAGACCCTCGCTTTGAAACCCTCCTGATGCAAATCGTCTCTTATGAGAATAGTGTAAGATTCAACGCCGACAATCCTATCATTGATGAACTCGCAACCTACGGAGTCATAACGAGAGGGACTGACAGAAGGTGTGAGATTGTCAATCCGATCTATTTCTACCGTATTCTACAAGCTTTCAAACCGATAGTAAACGGGCTGGAGCGCGACTACTTCCCAGAAGGCACAGTGAGTTTTCAATACCTTACGCCCACCGGCCATATCCAGATGGAGCGGCTCCTTGATAATTTCGGTGCATTTATTGCCCGCGCCGGGTTTAAGATACTCCAAGTCCCCGATACTCCACAAGAATTCATTGGGCAGCACCTACTTTTTGCCTATCTCGATCAATTCATTGAGAGCGTGGATGGCGCGATGTACATGGAAGTCCCAACCGGACGCGGCCGGATGGACCTCCTCATCCTTCACAAAGGACAGAAGTACATCGTCGAAACAAAGATTTGGGGAAACGAGCCGCACTACCAAGCAGGCAAGACCCAACTCGCCGCGTATCTGAAATTAGAAAAGGCAAACGAAGGTTACTACGTCGTTTTCGATCACCGCCAACCCGCAGCCCCGCGCGTAGAGACAGAGATGATAGCAGGTGTAAAGATTCGGAGTTACGTCATTCCTGTAGTTCAGGAACGTCCTTCAGAAAAATAAATATTTTCTCAACTGTCTGAATCGCGGATTCTCACGGATTTCTCGGATTCGTGGAGTTTTTTGTCTGCGTATCGTCTTAGCCCCAGCGGGGCGACATCTATGTAGAAAAATTTTGCATCCTTTATTTTCAACCCCGTAGGGGTGACATCTGTATAAACGATCAAGGTTCACCGAAACTTCTAATGGACGAAATGCTTTAGGATTGGTAGGAATTTGTTGAATTGCCGCGTGTATGTAGGTTATAATTGATGTTATAATCTAATGTCTTTTACACCGTAGATCTTCTGCAAACTTTAGCGAGTATTTTTATGACACGTGGAACAGTAAAAGTCAAACTAAGACCCATCAAATTAGCATTCCTTGTAAATCCCAAAGACAAGGAATCTCTCCTGAAAGCCATAGAAATTAATACGTTTCTGTGGGGCGGCACATATAATCCGATAATTCCTACTTATAAACGAATTCCCTCCAAATGGAAAGATGGTCCTTTTAAGAGTCCAAGTCCCAAAAGTATTGTCTCAGGATATTTGGATAATTTTGACCCAGACTATGTCGTCCCGATGGGCGAGTGGGTTGATTATCCTCTTGATGCTGGATATAGACAGAAAATTGATGATTCTTCACAAATTCTTGAGACTACTGGGCAATATGGAATCACAAGTTACGGAATTAATATCTTTGAAATTTTGAATTACTTTTTTGAGGAAGAACTTAAATTCCAGCGGAAATATCCGTTGGATATATGTATACCGCATTTTGGTAACTATTTGTGCCCATTTTTATCCAGTGTTTTTGGGAAATTGCCTGAAAATTATGATCAGGTTTTTTGGAAGAATTGGGCAAAAACTTTAGATGCACAGAAAATAAAATGTTCCACTTCAAATTACGCCAAGTTTTTTGATCCTCAAAACCTTTTTTTTACGCGTATGGCTATGCTCTATCTAAAGCCTGAAATTCGTCAGATCGCTCAAAAAGCACGGTTTCTCTACCTCTGCCCCAAGCGGAAGCAGTATTTACGAAATGGTTTGAATCAAAAGGATGGGCAGTTGAACTTTCATCAGCAGGGCGCACTGCCAAACAAATGATATTGCAACTTGGCGGAATTAATGGCATTCGGATTTTGGCGCAAGAGGGTATTATTCAACTTTTAGGCAAAATGAGCAGTAACGGAATCCTCAGCAAACTGTTTCAGCGAATATCAGACTTACAAAATTTGTTAAAACGAGAGGGGTATCAAACTGCTGAAGATGAAGTTGAAGCGTTTGTGAGATACCTTGAGGAGATTCAACTACAACTAGACGGTGATGAGAAATCCTTGTCAGAAAAATTTGTGAAGGATGAAATTCAAAGAATTGTAAACCGAATCGGATATAAGATAAAGGGAGAGGCAGATAGAATCCATCAGCAACTGATTGATGCGAAGGTTTTTCAATTGGGGATAGAACTCCAATGCCCCGTATGTACAAAACATTCATGGCATTCTGTGAAAGGTGCTGATTATGAATTGCAATGTTCCGAATGCCTAACCCACTTTTCATTCCCACCTTCTTCTAAAGAGGTTAAATGGGCATATCGGACGCTCGGTCCCTTCAGTTCTGCGAATCAGGCTGACGGTGCTTATACCGTACTTTTAACGCTTCGTTTTTTCTCTCATCTTCTCTTGCTTGGTGGTGCAACGACACCACTTATGAGTTTTACGGCTCAAAAAAAGCAGATGAAATTAGAGGCGGACCTCGCCCTATTTTTTCAAGTTCCCGGATTGGTGAATCCTAATTATGAATTAATTTTTGCAGAATGCAAAACGTTTAATGATTTTCAGAAGAGAGATGTTGATAGAATGAAAGATTTAGGTAAAGAATTTCCGGATGCTGTTCTTGTTTTTGCCACTCTAAAAGGAGATTTAAGTGACAATGAGAAGAAAATTCTTTTTCCTATGGTAAATGATTCACGAAAAAATTGGATGAGTGGTAATCCATTTAATCCCGTGCTGATACTTACAGGAACCGAACTTTTCTGGCAATCCGACTTATCAGAATGGAAGCAGAAGATGGAGAGAAAAATCAGGTTTATTCGTTATCCAAATGCTCCGCGATCAGAATTACTTGTACTGTGTGATTTTACACAGCAGGTTTATTTGAACATAACTCCGTAAGTGTCAATTCAACGCGCGCAGTCTTCCCACCCACCGAGACAACAACAAAAGGAGTGAAATTCTAACCGTAAGTGTCAATTCAACGCGCGCAGTCTTCCCACTATGATTTCATTTTTTATAATCCTGTATTCTACACACTATCGTCCTGCTGGGCTGTAGGCGTAAAAGGCACAGAAACTCAAAATCCTCGAAATCTGCGTAATCCGTGATAATCCGCGATTCAGACACCCTACCACAAAACCGAATCAATCTCCGCCATAACCCGCAGTGTCTCCGCGACAGCCACCAAAACCGCACGATACCGCTGCAAATCTTCACGACGCAACGTCTCATTCTTCCGATCCTTCAACCATTTCTCACACACCTGATACGCACCAATCTCATATTCCCAGACCGCAAGCGGCACATCCGTGAAATACTGACTCGGATTGATCCAAACCCGTCCGTCCGAGTACCGCACCTGTGCAACGATACCGTCGCCTTCACCCTCAAATCGATGCCCCACTGAAACCCGTGTTTCTGTAGGAGCGACCTCGGCTGGCGATATATCTCTCAGGAGATGACAATCAATTAAACGTTGTCCCAACGCTGCGAGTGTGCGGAACTGTTCAAGGTCTTGTGGCATCGGGATACGCGGAAAGTCGTATTTCAGGAACTCATAATACCGTTCGCGGTAGGTTGGACTATACAGGATCGCATAGATATAGGCGAGAATCTCCTCCGGCGAAACACCTTCGGGCAGATGAAGCGGTGCAATCTGTGGGAGTCCCAACGCCTCCGAGAGTTCAGTGAGAAAAGTGGGTTTGAAATTGAGCGATCGTTCTGTTGAGACCCTCAATTCCTCTGGGTCTGGATACAAGTAGAGCGGAAATACATGTGCTGTGGGTTCACCTCTATTTGAAATATAACTTTTTTCACTGATTTGATCAGTCACCAAAACGTGTTGCCATATAGGACTTTTGATACCACGATGAACACAAAGGGCAAGATTTTCTCTCCGCATGTGACGCATAATCTCAGGACGAGGACGTCCGTGGAAACCAGATGACTGTCCAGTGTAGTAGGTCCAGCGTATGTCAAATGGACGGTAATGAATGGACGTGACGTGTTGGTCAGCGTCGGGATGATTACGGAGATCGGCTTGGGCGCGGTGAACCTTCCAATCTTGGCTGTCCTTCGGCAATTGATATTTCTTGCGCGCGTCATCTTCAGAGAGGGAAACAAAATCATCTACAGTCTCGCGTAGTTTTTCCGCTGTCCAATGAAGGGTAAATTTATCCCGTCCGGTGACGATCCCCACTGAGTCTGTCTGGAAAACGTCTGTGGTCTTCCATCCAAGTTCATACTCAGATATAAGTTCAGTTGCTTGCGGCACAAGAAGGTGGTACGGTGACATCGGTTGTAACTCGCACCATTCCGTGGATTGGACATCGGTTTCGGAAAGCGTATCGTATTTCTCCGCGCGCGATCCCCATAAATCAGCGTAATAAGTCTTTGCTGGCGGTTGATTATCACTTTCTTTAACACACAACAAGAGACAAACCCCTTGTGAAATATCAAAGACGTTTTCATCTCTTACTGCTTCAGGAACAACTTCTGTTATTCTACTACTGCCGTGTAGGTTGAGTAGATAGATGGTATTGAAACCCTCTAACAAACTTTGTCGCATACCGCGAAATGTCGGTCCATCAAGGAAACTGTTGTTGACAATATAGCCGATAATACCCTCACCGTTTTTATCAATCCGCCACTGCGCCCACCGAATGAATTTCACATAATCTGATTGAAGTACTTTAGAATTTATGTCACCAAGTGGTTGCCCATTTATTTCCTTGTAATCTTCAATGAGTTCACCAATGAAAGTTAATCTTCGTCCCTCGCGACTTGGGTTGGCAGAATCCTGTGGGTATGGCGGATTGCCGAGGATGACGAGGAGCGGTTCGTCCCGTTTCACCGACAATGCGGCGTTCGCTTCATCGGAGATAAACTCCGCAAACGGCAAAGATGGCTGCATTTCTGCGGGTTGTTCCAACGTATTCGTGAGATAGATACGGAGGCGTTCATCGGCATGCCAGCCTTGCGCCTGCAAAAACAGACTCAACTTCAGATGTGCGATTGTATACGGCGCGACGAGCAACTCAAACCCGAAAATCCGTTTCACTAACGCCGCGTTGATATACTGATTCCACTCTCCTGTCCCGTATTTTTCGGTGACCGATTCTCGGATGTTATCCAATACCGTCAACAGGAAGCCACCAGTCCCCGTCGCTGGGTCGAGGATGAGTGTTTTGTCGTCGGCGAGACCGTCGGGTCTGTTCAATTCCGTTCTGAGCAGGCTATCCACAGATCTGACGATATAAGAGATAACCTGTGGCGGCGTGTAATAGACACCGCGATCGACGCGTCGCTGTGGATCGTATTCAGCGAGGAAGGTCTCGTAGAAATGGATAACCGGATCTTCGAGGTGATTTTTGGCAGCAAACGCCGTGCGGAGCATCTCTGTCGGGACGTTCTGGAGGAGCGAGGCGATGTCGTCGAGAATGTAAGTAACGTTTGTCTCCAGTGTCGGGGAGGCGACGTGATAAAAGAGTTGGACGAGGAATGGGTTTGATCTTGGAAGTGCCTCGACAGCGGTATGCCGTGAGAAATTCGTCGCGTTCGGGAGTGTACAGCGTGCCGCAAACAACCCGTAGGCGAGCGTCTGTGCATACATATCCGCAAAGTCGTCTGGAGTCAGCGTAGAGATGAGCGTCTCCTTAAACGCCGAGAACATCCTATGGATATCGCTGTCTTCATCGGTGAGCGTTGTTGCGATCTGTGTCTGGAGTTCTCGCGTCCGCCTCGCAAGGTATCTCGCCAATACCTCCGGTGACGCAATTTGGACATTTCCAGCGTTCAGAAACCGTTCCAGTAGCGTCTCTAAATTCTCAGGCGCGTCCGTAATGTTTGCGGCTGCGCGGAGTTGTCCGCCCGTATACAACTGAAATTCGACGAAATTCGTGAGGATGAAGTTATCGAGGTTGTTAATAAACCGTTCGTTCTGTTCTTTGGCGTGTCCTGTGAGTGCTTCGAGGTTTCTGCCATAAGCTTCCGCCTCAATATAACCGATAGGCAGCAATCCCTCCATCGCGATGAAGTCGGGTCTACCGATCTGATCCAATTTTCTCGGCTCCTGTGTGAATCGGACGGTATCTCTATCGAAATGCGCAACGGCAATATCTTCAAGAAACGCTTGGAGGTGTGGGAATAAAGAGAGTTCTGGGGTCGCCTCAGCGGTGGTTTGTGTTTGGTGGATGTTCTGTAGATAACGGTTGCAACGTGTTTGGAAATTCATGTTTTATTTCGCAGTCAGCCTTGTTAAATTTAGGACTTACGCAGTTGACCGGTTTTTGTGAAGTCTTTGGTTCGTAGTAGCGCAATTCATTGCGTCTTCTTGGGAAATGTCCCGTTAATTTTGGCATGAAAACTAATTTTGCGTAAGTCCTGAAATTGATGATGCGGGTTCGGAAAAATCGTGTTTTTCATTATATGCCTTCTGCATCTCAAATGCAAGACTTTTACGATAGAGAAACGCGACTCATACAGTAAGTGCGGTTTGATGAAATTTCAATAAAAAATAAATTTGCATCCTTATATTATATATGATATTGTATAAACATAGTAATTTTAAATCAAGTATATAAGTCGGATTGAACATCATACAACCCAACCCTACGAACGATTTTGCCAACCGATGGCTGATTGCTGACAGTTTCCGATGGCTAACTGAATAAAATGTTACACTTTCCGCCAATTTAATTTTTTTGCACAACAGAGGAGCACAGAAAAATGCCTCTCAACCCTTACGACCACTAAGTTTTCTAACCACAACCGAATTACACCAAATGTTACACAAGTGTAACATTTTTAAGGAGAATTCTCATGAAACTTGAAGAAAAACACAAAGAATTCGTCGTCAAATGCTTCGCACGCTTTATGACCCTAACCAATATCGTTGACGCATTCATGGAAGAATTTGAAGCCGACCTGCCGCCACCCGATATACCCGATCTGAAGACCTTTGATGAATGGATGGGGGATCCGCTTAGTGATGTGGCGAAAGACGACGAACGTCTATTCAGAGAGGCTTTCATTGAGGATCATCAAGAGGCGTACAAAGAAAAATACGGGGACGAAGCCGATGAAAGACTCAATCAAGACATACCTGAGATCTATCAGGCTGAATGCGAAAGCGCATACACTCGGTATTGTGAAATACGTCGAAGAGAGGAACTTCCAAAGCACCACGCGCAACTTCGCAAAAACCTATTCAATCGCTTCCGCCGTCTTGATATCGACCACGGGCAGTTCCCCGATAAATACAAGGCACTCTTTAACGACACCCGCGACGAGTTCTGCAAGAATTACCGTATCCCTGACCTCAACGTGCCGGAAAACGTCGTCCGAGAATTAGAAACCCTTTACGGATATGAAAGACAACTCATCTTTCAACATAGCAATTCAAAAAATGTCACGAAACATGTGACCTTGGCACATCAAATCCTCAAAACCATTATCGCATGCAATGCTATCAACACGGGACAAGAAGTCATTGATGTTACACCCCAAGACGTGAAAAAAGCATTGAAAAAGGCACAAAAGTCCGCAATCGACTAACCGTTGATTACTGACTGCTGATGGCTATTTACGCTGATGGTTGATGGCTGACCGCCAACGGCTAATTTTCTATCAGAATTAAAAACATTTGTTGCTTGGCAATTATTGTTTGTAGTCTTACGGTAATATGTTCTTAAACCGCTTGACAGTGAAAGGTCCAGGTGGTATCCTTATTTAAACGATGTGCTAAATCTTGATGCTGTGGCTTGGAGAGAGAAATGAGACGCTTTGGAACGCAAGGTCCCGTTCATCCGAAGAAAAACTATGTTGTCAGCCGCGCTGCCGAACTCTCAGATTTCATCATGCGCGTCAAAGAGGGGCGTTACATTGTTATCTTCGCGCCGCGGCAGACCGGCAAAACGACCTTTTTCCAGCGTGCCTTAGATGTATTTGCTGACGAGGCATCGGCTTACTTCCCAATTCCGTTGAACTTTGAGGAATATGAAGACTGCACGCCATCAGTCTTTTATAGCGGTCTCTACGCAGATATTTGCGAGGAGATAGAAAATGTTTTTGCGCGACGCGGAGAGGTATTTCCCAAGGCGTTAACGGATTTTTTGCAGAACGCTGAGATAACCGATCATCTCTCGATGGGAAGATTCTTTAGACGCTTTTCCAGTTTTCTGGATGACCAACGCGTCGTCCTCATCATAGACGAGTTTGATGGTATCCCCAAGGAGGCGGTAAGGGGTTTTCTGCATTCACTCCGCCGTATCTATGTTTCAAACCCTGTTTCTCGATGTCCGCATAGTATCGGTATTGTGGGTGTCAAGAGTATCACGCAGCTAAATTACGACAGATCCATCTCCCCGTTCAATATCCAAGACGAGTTCAATTTGCCGAACTTCACGCTTGCGCAGGTGCAAGAACTCCTTGGGCAATATACGGCAGAAGTCGGTCAGGCGTTTGCCCCAGAGGTTGTTACATCTATTCATAAGCAGACTGCCGGACAACCTGTTCTCGTCAACCGATTCGCCCAAATTCTCACGGAGGAGTTGGATATTCCCAAAACTGAACCGATTACGCTACCATACTTTACAACGGCACATGCCCAACTCCTTGCGGAAAACAATGTCAACATCACACATTTGATAACCAACATCCGCAAAAACCCACGTTTTGAAAGTATGCTGATGCGTATTATGGAACGTGACGAAGGCGTGGACTTCAATCCAGATAATGACATTATCAGTGAACTCGCCACTTATGGGGTCATCGCAAGAGGTAATGACGGAGTCTGTGAGATTCTCAATCCGATTTATCTCTATCGTATTATGAGGGCATTCAAGCCACTCGTAAACGGGTTAGAGCAAGAATACTTCCCGGCAGATACCAGCAACGCACTTCGGGATTATCTCACACCTACGGGGCAGATTGAAATGGAGGCGTTACTTGATAACTTCCGAGATTTCATAGCACGTGCCGGGTTCAGGATTTTGCAGGTCCCAGATACGCCGCAAGAATCGGTAGGACGGCACCTCTTGCTTGCTTATCTTGATGAGTTTGTTAGGCGTATCGGTGGTGTTATGCACATAGAGGTGCAAACCGGACGTGGTAGAATGGACATCCTGATTACTCACAATCAGCAAAAATACATTGTTGAGACAAAGATTTGGCGAGGCAATAGTCGCTATCAAGCAGGAAAGAAGCAATTAGCGGCATACCTCAAGGTGGAAGGAGCAACAGAAGGGTACTATGTCGTCTTTGATCATCGCCAAGATCCAGAGCCGCGTGTGGAGGCGGAGACAATTGACGATGTAACCGTTCGGAGTTATGTGATTCCTGTTCTGCAAGAAAGACCTTCAGATGCACGCCTCCGGGATGCTTGATCTTCCAGGAGTATGAAATGCCTTATTGCACCGTTTGTAAGATAGAGACCGATTATGAATACGATATAGCACTTGCCAACGGGGACTCCCTGCATTATTCGTGTATCATCCTATTGCAAATGCAAAAACATGAGATTGAAACTGCACTGCAGAGGCAGAAGTCTCAATTCATTTTGTCGCTGTTTGTGCCAAATGAGGGTGTAGAACAAGATGTACCCGCTGCGGAGGCCGAGAGTGAGGATTTACGTACCAAACTCGAGAAGGTAAAATCCGTTTTAACCGCACTCTATGACCATCTGCCGAGTTGGCCCCCAGATTGGGAGGAACGGAAACGACGAGTTATTCGGAAAAACGGTTCGATCTGTTCACGTTGTGGTGAGGAGCAGGATGTCTATTTAGTCCACGATATCCCGGTATTTGAAGGTGGGACGAACGAGTTAGATACTCTCAGACTCATCTGCAGAGCATGTTATACGAGTATGTACCGAGAACCCAATATTTTTGGCACCTTTACGCTCAATCCGTCACAGTCAGAATTCTCGGAACAATTCGCAGAAATCCAATCCGCGATTGATAACGATCAGCGGATTCGGTTTGACTATAAGAAGCCGAATGCGAAAAGGTGGATGCCACGCGTGGTGGTGCCGGAACGGTTTCTGAATATTCCAAACAGTCGGGAGTCCGGTGAGACCTTGTGTGTTGAGGGGTTTTGCGAGTTACGACAGGATACCCGCGTCTTTGCACTGGAGCGGATGCAAGGGTTAGAGGTCATTGAGGATTAATCAATCGAATTAAGAGCCAAGGTTAATTTTTGGTTAGAGATTAAGAGGAATAACCAACGTGTCTATCCTACCTCGCAGCCGAAAGCAGATCGGAGATAATCTCTCCCTTGTTGATGGTGACCTGTTTTTCTCCAGACTTCAAACATTGACAATCCCAGTCAACCTAAGCGGGGTAATGGGCAAAGGATTAGCGTTACATACGAAGCAGAAATTCCCCGAGGTCTACTTCGCATATCAGGATGCCTGTCGATCAAAACGTATTACCGCAACAAAACCATATCTCTATAAACGAGAAGGCTC
Source organism: Candidatus Poribacteria bacterium (assembly GCA_965232545.1). Classification (GTDB taxonomy): domain Bacteria; phylum Poribacteria; class WGA-4E; order WGA-4E; family WGA-3G; genus WGA-3G. Next base: position 1,003,421 of record OZ246979.1, on the reverse strand, counting down.
ATTGGATGAGGAATTGGCAGACCATGGTTCAGAACTTAGCACCCCAAATGCGGTTAAGTGGTTCCTGCTTTTTGCAACAAAGCGGAAATGGAGGGAGGACTCGCGTTTAGAAGACATTGAAGGTGGACTGAACTGGGTGCAACGCAACTTTCAAGCACAGGCTATTAAATCCCTCGCAATGCCTGCTCTTGGATGCGGTTTGGGCGGCTTAGATTGGAAAGATGTGGGACCGCTGATGTGCAAATATCTGCACGGCATTGATATTGATGTTGCAATCTACCTGCCGAGAGAACGCAAAATACCACAGGCATACTTAACTGAATCGCACCTCCTCGCACGCTAACAATTATCAGGCATAGACACGCTATAATCCCGTAAATCCTATAATCCTGCCAATCCTGATTCTGACAATAAGCCCCTACATCCCCACATAACTCTCGCAGGCTTCATTCAAATCGGCAAGGACGTTCCCACCCACCTCCAGAAACCGACCGTTCAGCATCACAAATTGAACGGCTGAACGAGAGGCACCCCTCCGTAAGAAGAGATATTCACCAATAAACCGAATATCTGCTGTGGACATCTCTGCCAAGCCGTCGTCAGAGATGAGGAACGTGTCCGTTGTGTCGTGCGATTGGAGGGTGAAACCTGTCCCTAAGACATCAGGATCCGTGCGTACCTCAATATCGGTAAGTGTCGGATGTAAGTTAACTTCAGATTTCATAGGAAATAACAATGTGTTCATGACGATTGGCGATTCCTGATACCTCCGATAGATAACGCTGTCTGAATCCAACGTGACCGAGAGGTCGGCTGTCCCCACCGCACCGATGAACAGATTGCTACGGCGTGGATCTTGGGTCCATGCAGACCCAGTATCAGCGACGATATGTGAGGCTGCGCCTTGACCGAGATGTAAAACGTGTTCCAATGTGTGTGCGCCAGCACCGAGAACGAGATCATGCAAGATGAAGTATTCGCCTTTGAGGTAAAAGATGGCGCGTTTGTGGTGAACAGTTGTCGTTTGATGCCATTTTTCAATAAAGTCGAATACGGGTGTCGTTGTCCATTGTGTATCAATCCTATCGGATGCTGATAGCGGCATATCAGACACGCCGACGGAACCTGTTGTCAATTGTCGTCCGTGTGCGTATAACACGAAAGTTGAGGTATCCGCGTTGCCTGGTTCTCCCGATGGATGCGCATCGAAAAATAGGTATTGGGCATCGGGTTGCCAACTATCCCGCATGACATAACAGCCTGTCTCAGGAAGCGCGTACGAGGTGGTATCAGGGGACGGAAAATCCTCACGCCGAAAGTCGTTATCGACAATCGTGCAGAGTTCAACGGCATCGAAATTGGGGGCAGGGAGCGGACCCAATGGTGGAAGCGAACAATCGGGTTGTCGCAAAAGGAGGCATGTTTCCACCTGTTTTTTCAGTGATGTCTGCATTTCTTCAAAGTAGTCGTCACGTTCCGTGGGTTCTCCGTAAACGGATAGGAATCTGACGAAATCAGCAATTGCTTCAATGTGAGCGCGTAGTGTCCGATCCTTGTGAAATCCATCTGAATGAAAGAACGCGTCTACTATCCACTTATAGCGACGGCGCGCGAGCGTGCGAAGTTGTTCACTGCCATGGAATTCAGGAAGAAGGTGCGCGGCAATCCCTATCTCTGTGGTCGCTGCGATCGTAGGAGTTGGATGGATGGATAGCCGGAGCAGACATTCGAGGTAGGTTTTGGCAGTCGTATAGGTATCGGATCTGTCTGTTAGCGGGATTGATTTATGCTCAACTTGTGAATTCAGAAATTCCCTGCGAAAGTCGGTATACGCGGATTTTGCGGCGGGCATATCTGCCGCGAGGAAGGCAGGTTTCACGGTTTCCATTCCCGGAAAATCCAGATTAAGCGCGTCAAAAAAGTCGTTATCGCTGAAGGGCAAATTGTATTGCTTCTGAGTCGTGAAGTTGCGCTTGAGAACGGTATTATAAGTGGTCACCGCGGATGCCAAAATCGGGAGGTTTCGCTCATTCGCGAGCGAGAAAGCGACATCGATTGGCAAAGTAAGATGGGAATCTGTCGGTGCAGGTGCGACCTCTGCCAGCACCGCTGAGATCCTTCCGAAACCAGCAAGCCCCCAGAGTTCTGATTCCGGGACAGACGCACAGACACCGCCTGCCAACGCCAGCGCGCTTCCTGCTTCGAGTCGCGGACGAGGTTCACCATCTGAATAGGCGTAGAGATACGCCGCGTGCTCTAAGAGGATACGGGCAAGTTCGCGGTACCCCCACTCGGTGAGCGGTTCGTATGCCGCGATCGCGACCCCCTCAATGATGCGTGCGGCGACCGATTCCAATCGCCATGCGGGATATTGGGGTGTGAATTCGATAGGTGTCGGTTGTGCTTCGTCAAACGTGAGGAGTTCCTCAAAATCCGCTATCGGTTCCAGTTGCCCGATTGCAAGGAGTTCCCGCTCCGCAAGGGTGTGCGCGAGGCGTTGGATATGTTCAGTTTGGATAGTTGTCCATTTTTCCAGCGACATATTGTGAGCCTTTTCAAGTAAATGGTTCAGAATATAATAGCAGAATTGCCGGATATGTCAAGCACTCTGCGGGAAGATATCGCTGCAAATCTTGACTCTGATAACTACCGCTGACCGCCGACAACAAAAAAAGGGACCGGTAAAACCAGTCCCTTTTGACGTGCATTGAACTTCGCGTTCTATGCGGATAGTCCTGAAACAGCCGCATCCTCGTCGTCGTAATGTTCAAACATACTTACGAGCCGACTCAGAACGACAAGGTTTTTGATGTGTTTGCCAACATGGATGACACCAATGCGCCCTTGCTTTCGGGTCGCACGGGCACGTGCTTCCATGAGAGCGCCGAGTCCTGAACTGTCGATCATATTGACGTTCTCAAAGTTGATGAGAATACGTGGTTCGTCAGAAGTCTCTATTTGTGGCGCGATTGCCTCTCGCAATTCCAATACGGAGGGTCCCACTAATTTTCCACTGGGTTCCAAGATCGCTACCTCGCCTTGTCGACGAATTTGAGTTGCCATTATTTTTCTCCTTTTTCGTTTACGAAAACAGTGAACGTGTCTATTATTTTTACACAATTTGAATTTTCAATTGAAGTGTTCGTTACTTTAGACGCACTTCCTCGAAAAAAGTTAGATTTTTTTTCATTTTTTTTATTAATAACCCGTTTCATAGATAATTCTTCAACTTTATCTTACTGATCACTGCCTGCTAATTTGTACTGAGAACCCTAAAATCCCATAAATCCTGATTCAGACAATGGGCAAAAAAAGGACCGGTAAAAACCGGCCCCCATTTGACAGCGGAACCCACTATCCTTCCATTGGGTTCCACAATTGAGATGCCACCTTGTTGTCGTAGGTTGGATTAAACATCTGTGAGCCCCAATCTCCGTACTGTTATCGCTGATGGTGCATCCAAAAAAATAATTTGACACAATCAATGGATTGTGTGATAATGGCATATCTTTAGTTTTGCGCCTTTGAATGGCGCTTTTTCAAAGAAAGGAAGGAAATTCTAACAATGGCAGTTACATTTCACCACGTTCATCTTCGTTGTGAAGATTTAGAAGGTGCAGTTCAGTATTACGAAGAGATGTTTGACGGAAAAGTCTCAGAAGTTGTTGATGTCCGCGGATTGAAGATTATCCGAATGGAAATTGGCGGGGAGCGAATCTTCCTCTCACCTAAATTAGGGGATATGGATGTAGAAGACACCAGTGGCAATCCACGTTGGGGTGTTTACCAACTCGCTTTTACCGTAGAGGATTTAGATGCAGAGGTCGCGAAACTTCAAGCGAAGGGCGCGGAACTCGAAGATTTGAAACCCAATGGACTCATGATGGCGTTTTTCAAGGGACCCGACAACGTTCAAATTGAACTCATTGAGGCTTAAGCGTTCGTGGAAGTCGCTACCTCGCACCGTTCGTAAATAGGACTTGCGTCTAATCTCCTCAAAATCGAGGATAGACCTAACGAGATGTCGTTATCTAACGCATCACCTTGACGGAACGCTCAGCGAGGGACGAAAGCATGAAATTTAGCGAACTCTTCCATACGATTCAGGGAGAAGGGCAACTTATCGGTGTCCCCTCTGTTTTTTTCCGAACGAGTTATTGCAATCTGAGATGTGTTTGGTGTGATACACCTTACACATCTTGGATGCCTGAAAACAGGGACATTTCTGTCGCTGACAGTGTTGCCGCGATCTCACAATACGGTTGTAAGCATGTCGTTATTACCGGTGGAGAGCCGTTTATTCAACCAAAGGGGTTAATGGCACTCTGTGAGGAATTGGATAAGTGGGGACACCACATCACGATTGAAACGAACGCCACGCTCTTCGCGGCAGTCGCGGCGCACCTCATTTCCATGAGTCCTAAGTTGCGTAACTCCAATCCTCCAACAGACAACCGATTTTTCAAACGCCACGAGCGTGGACGCATCCGTCCCGACGTTATCCGCAAGTTTTTAGATACATATCCGTGCCAAGTGAAATTTGTCGTGGATACACCTGAAGATTTAGCGGAGATCCAAGCGTTACAGTCAGAGATCGATATTCCTGCCGAAACAATCCTTCTGATGCCGCAAGGAACAACACCCACTGTGCTACAACAGAAACAGGAATGGTTGGTGGATCTCTGCAAAGAAAATGGGTATCGCTATTCGCCCCGTGTGCACGTGGATATATGGGGCGATAAACGAGGTGTCTAATTTCCTATTTATTACTATTCCTCTGTACGAGGGATCTCTGAATCCCGATGCTTACTGACTGCTGATTGCTGATGGCTATTCCGCTGATCGCCAATGAGGAACGGAAATGAATTATGATATTCTACTAAAAGGTGGCACAGTCATTGATGCCGCGCAGAACTTGAATGCAGTGTGCGATGTCGCAATTGCTGACGGGGTCATCGCTGCTATTGAACAGGATATTCCGGAAGGTGCGGCGACACAGACCATCAATGTTAAAGATAAATTCGTGACACCGGGACTCGTTGACATTCACACGCATGTCTATTACGGTGTAACGACGTGGGGCATCAGAGCCGATGGGATTTGTCCAACAGCCGGAACCACCACCGTTGTGGATGCTGGCAGTCCAAGTTGGGTGACGTTCCCCGGCTTCCGTGAATTCATCGCTGAACCCGCGCGAACGAACATTCTCACCTATATCCACATCTCTGGGATTGGGCTTGTCTATGGACCTGTCGGTGAAATGCACGATATGGCTTATGCCAATCCAGGACGCGTCGCGGAGACGTTACAGGCACATCGTGATATGACTGTAGGTGTCAAGGTGCGTCAGGGTAAAATGCAGGTGGGTGATAACGGCGTTGAACCGCTGAAACTTGCTATCGAAGCGGCTGAACACGCAAAGACACCTGTCATGTGTCATATCGGTGCCGGTGTGCCGCTTCCTGATATTTTGCGGTTACTCCGTCCGGGCGATGTGATTACCCACTGCTTCCAAGGCAACGGTGATAATATTGTTGACGAGAAAGGGAGAGTGATTCCTGAAGCGTGGAAAGCACGCGAGGACGGTATTATCTTTGATGTCGGGCACGGTGCTGGCAGTTTCCGTTATGAGATCGCACAACGCGCTATGGCACAAGGCTTCATCTCTGATGTTATCAGTACCGATCTCCACACGGGCAACATCAATGGACCCGTCTACGATTTACCGACCGTCCTGTCGAAGCTGATGCACTTGGGACTCTCGCTTGAGGACGTGATTGAGAAGGCGACTTTCAGTGCTGCGAAGGCAATTCAACGTGAGGAGCAACTCGGTCATCTGAAAGTTGGAACCGTTGCGGATGTCGCAGTCTTTGAAGTACTGGACGGTGAATTTGAATTCTTTGACACACACGATACTAAGTTTATCGGCAATAAAAAATTGAAAGCGGCATTGACCATACGTGAAGGAAAAGTTTAAGAAAATACCAATTAAAAACATACAAACATGGTGAATACGAACAAAAAACTAAGCGGTTGTTATAGACGGGTTCTGATTTTTTTATTGGCAGTTGTGGCAGTCGGTTTAATCGTAGGTGGTGTGGTTTACCGTCGAGTTGGCGGTCCTGAAGGTGGACGCTATTGGATGGCAGAACGCGCCCTGAACGGTGTAGAAAAGCATCTAAAGTCAAAAAATCGTCCCGATGGTATCTCAGAAGATCAGATAATTGCGGTCTTTGCGAACGTGCGCGAGGCATCCCAGCAACGGAAAGTAAACCTTACATCCCTTTACACAGTGCTGAAATCGTATCAGACGGAGTTTCATACCACAAAAGCATCTACCCCAGAGATACAAGCATTTCTTATTGAACTTGAGAAGACAATCCTTAGAGATGCAGTTAAAGAGTGATGTTAAACCACCGCACCATCCTACCTGCTGACCGCTTATGAATTTCGATTGGCAATCATCTCTCGAATTTGAGTTGTGTGAACGTCGTCGCTCAGCCCAGTATGAATAACTTGCATGAGCGCACTTTGGTATCTCGCCTTGAGGTCGCCCCACGCCTTGAGGCGTGTTCTGCTTTCGGAGGTATCCGGCTGCGCGACAGTACATAGAATTTGATGTATAACTGAGAGGTAAAAGAGGAGATGATGACTGTCAACACGTGCCGCGATTTCCGCAGGCGAACAGGTTTCACGATGCGAGGTAACCCACGCCGCATAAACGTCGATCAGCTCTCGATTTAATAACGAGACGAAGTTGGCACCCTCTTGGTTTGCTCCGATACTATTGAAAAATTGGACTAACCGCCGTTCCTGCCAGTCCCAGCCAATACTCGAAAAGTCAATTAGAAAAGGTGTTTCCCCAGAAATCACGATGTTGCGACTCTGGTAATCGAGGCTATCGAAAGTGGGTCGCGCCGTTTGAAGTCGGTTGGAAAGTGTCGCCCATGCCGCGTCAAGATGCGCCGTTTGCGATGAGGTGATGGCATCACAAAGATAACCCAAAGTTTTTCTGCCTTGTTGAAGTAAATGTTGCAGGGTAACGTCGAGATCAAATCGGAAGGCGTATGGTGTAAGAAGTTCCGTGTTTTCTGCGAAAACGGTTTCCACCCGACAGAGTTCCATCAATGCGGTCTGCAAAATCGGTTTGAGAGTGGAAGACGGTCTGCTTTGTGCTATGGCATCGAGCGTCGATTCTCCGCACCATTCCAACAAGAGTGCATGAGAGCCTTCAGATTTCCAAATAATTTTCGGGACACGACATCCATTGCGGTGTAATATTGATAGGATGGCGGATTCAATCTCACAAGGGGTGTAGCCTGCTTTAACAACCGGTGTGGTGATGTCGTGCTGTTTGAGTAGGTAGTTCACAGAGCCGAGCTTTAATCGGCAGACGTTGTGTTTTCGCTGACTGCCATGCTGGATCGGTTCGAGTTTTAGCGCATCTATCGCTATTTTGAAGTGAGCGGCGATCTGTTCAATGAGATGTTCCACCTGTGTCCCCCTGCTGTTTTATACCACAGAACGCATCCCGAATCCACAATTTTCTTGACATTCAGTTAAAAGGTGTGTTATAAAACTTGAAATTCAATCGTTTTTGTGGTAAAATACTTATATCAAATATGATGAAAAATGTTCATCAGGAGTTACACAATCAATACTGGATACGACACACCTCTCGATTTGCACAGCGGGTTCTCTCGTATTGAGAGTCTGATGCAGATATGAAAGAGGTGGACGCGAAAACCCAGTGGGGGTAAGTTACCCTCGCAAACTTAGGAGGTTTTTTTGGCAGTTACAATGAAAGAGCTCCTTGAATGTGGAGTTCACTTCGGACATCAGACCCGTCGTTGGAACCCGAAGATGGCAGAGTACATCTTCGCCGAACGAAACGGGATTTATATTATTGATTTGCAAAAGACGCTACGAATGCTCGAAACCGCTGTTGATTTCGTTGCCGATATCGCGGCGAAGGGTGGTGGCGTGTTATTTGTTGGCACGAAACGACAATCCCAAGAAGCCGTGCGAGGCGAGGCGGTTCGCTCAAGTATGTACCACGTAAATCACCGGTGGCTTGGTGGTATGCTGACGAATTTCCAAACCATCCGTCGGAGTGTCAACCGATTGGATAAACTGGATGCCGATGAAACCAATGGGATTTTTGATCAGATGCCGAAAAAAGAAGTCATGCGTCTGCGACGTGAGAAAGGCAAACTCGACAACAACCTGAATGGTGTCAGAGAGATGAAAACGCTCCCTGAAGTTGTTATTGTTACCGATACACGGAAAGAGCATACGGCTATCGCAGAAGCGAACAAACTCGGCATTCCGATCATCGCTATCGTTGATACCAACTGCGATCCTGATCCGATTGATTTGCCGGTCCCGGGTAACGATGACGCTATCCGCTCGATCCGTCTCATCTGTTCTGTTTTAGCTGATGCGGTAATTAATGGTAGAGGAGATGCATTGGAAGGTGCAGAGGTCGCAACGGAGACAGCACAACCCGAAGCAGGGGTACCACAAGTAGAGGCTATACTTGAAGAGGAAAGGCACGAGGAAGAAAGTGCTGCGATTCTGAATGAAGCGCAACTATCCGCAGAGCCAGAGGCGATTGGCGATAGTGAGCAGCGTCAGACACGTGCGCCACGTCAACGACGGAAAGGGCGACCCCCTCGTCGACAGTCTTAATAAATTGGCAATCAGCCATCGGCGGTCAGCGATCAGCGGAATAGCAGTCAGCAGTCAGGTGTTTTTGATAGGGTGTTTCCCCAGGTTTCTCCGAAACCCTTTCAGCCATCAGTAAAGAGGTGTTTTTGATAGGGTGTTTCCCCTCGTTTAAGTTAACTCTCTTGCTAATTGCTGATCGCTGACCGCCAAACATAAAACAAGAGGAGGATAAATGGCAATTACGGCAAAGCTTGTTAGCGACCTCCGTTCACGGACGGGGGCAGGAATTATGGACTGCAAAAAGGCGCTAACAGAGACGAATGGAAATATTGACGAAGCGATTCAGAAATTACGGGAGCAAGGATTGAGAGCTTCCGAAGTCAAAGGCGGTCGAGTGGCAAAAGAAGGATTGATTGTTTCCTACATCCATCCGGGTAGCCGTGTCGGCACGTTAGTCGAGCTGAATTGCGAAACCGATTTCGTCGCACGAACGGAGCAATTCCAAGAGTTGGCGAAAGAGATCGCGATGCAGGTCGCAGCCGCAAAACCGAAATATGTTAAGGCGGAGGATGTGCCTGCCGAGGATCTCGAAGCAGAAAAAGCCATTCTGAAAACACAAGCTGAGCAGGAGGGTAAACCTGCCCACATCGCTGAACGGATCGTTGAAGGGCGCATCTCTAAATACTATACGGAGACCTGCCTCCTACAGCAACCTTATATCCGAGATTCAGACAAAACCATCGATACCCTCGTAAAGGACGCAATCGCCCAATTGGGTGAGAACATTGTCGTCAAACGTTTTGTGCTCTACGTACTGGGTCAGTAAAAATACAGGACCGTTTATGGTGAATAGTTTTCAGTTTTCAGTTATCAGTTGTCAGAGGGAATAGTCGTCAGTTAAAAGAGGCGTTAGGAATATCATATCCCTCTTGTGACTGACTGCTGGCTGCTGACGACTGACAACTATTAAGGGAAGATCAGATGCAACAACAAATTCTTCAACAGACTGAGTCCCGGATGCAGAAGACAGTCGAAGCAACAGCAACGAAATTGTCGCATGTACAAACGGGACGTGCAACACCAGCACTCTTAGATCAGGTAAATGTTACGTATTACGGTAGCAAAAGTCCACTGAGTCAGGTTGGCACGATTACCACCCCTGAACCGAGACTGCTTGTCATTCAACCTTGGGACAAAACGTTAATTACAGAAATTGAGAAAGCGATCGCCCACTCAGATTTGGGGCTCTCAACGAACAATGACGGAAACGTTATCCGAATCCAAGTTCCCGAACTCACATTGGAGCGCAGGACCGAACTAACGAAGGTCGTGCGTAAACTTGCTGAAGAGGGTAAAGTTGCGATTCGGAATATCCGCCGCGATGCCAACGAAGCCGTTAAAAAGAACGAAGGTGGCGATGCTGGTGGTGGCAGTAAAAGCAGAGGGCGTGGGGGCGATAAGAAGCGTGGAAAAGCGAGTGCAGATCCGGTTCAGCAACTTACAGATAGGTACATCGACCAGATTACCGAGTTGACGGAGGCAAAAGAATCCGAGTTATTAGAAACTTGAGGAAGAGTTATCGGAAGGAAGAGTTATCGGTTGTCAGTTATCAGTTGTCAGTTAAGAGGTGTTCGTTTAACAGAAGTCTCTTGTGCCTGAAAACTATTAAAACTGAAAACCACTAAAAAAATATGTTTTGGCGGAGAGCCCTGAGTGTGGTTGTGCTGGTGCCGTTAGTCCTCTTAATTATTTATAGAGGAGATTGGCTCTACCTGCTGCTTGTGTCTGTCGCTGTGGTGATGATGCAAGTTGAGTACTGTCGTTTAGCGCAACACTTCACGGAAAAATTGAATCCAGTGATACCGGCACTCTTGACAGGTGTGTTCTGTTTATGCGCGTATTTTTTGCCGACACTTACACAGACGATCTCTGCCTCAACGCTCATATTCAGTTACTTTACCTTCGTATTCATTTATGTTTTCGCAGAAAGTATTTTTAGGGCGAAGGTCGCCGGTGAATTGCTCGCTGTTACGCTGAAATTAACGGGTATTTTAACGATCGGTTGGGCATTAGGCTACCATCTCATTTTGCTCCGAAATGCGGAACCGATCGGCAGACAACTTATTTTCCTCTTGGCTGGAATCGTTTGGTGTAGCGATACTGGCGCGTATCTGGTTGGCAGAGCATTCGGCAAACACAAACTCGGTACACCAGTCAGTCCACGAAAAACAATCGAAGGGACTATTGGTGGGTTAGTCGTCGGCACTTTGACGAGTTTCTTGTTGAGTACAATCCTTTTGAAAGGAACGCTCTCTTGGGGGAACGCTGTTTTTATTGGACTGCTACTCAGCGTTTTGGGACAACTTGGAGATCTCAGTGCTTCCCTGATGAAGCGAACTGCTGGTGTTAAGGACTCCGGACACATTATCCCTGGGCACGGTGGATTTATTGATAGGTGCGACAGCCTCATTTTTACCACACCCGTGCTCTATTACTATCTGGCATTGACAGGACACTTTTAGATTGGCTGTCAGCAGTCAGCACAGAGGACGTGAAAGTCTTGGGAAGTTGGAAAGTCGTCAGAAGCGATGAACCCTCTTAGAACTCTCACTGCGAGGCAAACTGAAAGCCCGCATAGCAGGCGAACCGACAACCGACACCATAAAACATGAAGCACATTGCCATACTTGGTAGCACGGGTTCTATTGGGAAGAACACCCTCAGCGTCGTTGAAACGCATACTGATGAATTTAAGGTCGTCGGTCTTGCAGCGAACCGGGATGTTGATACCCTTGAACAACAGATTCGACGGTATCGTCCAGCATTGGTAGCTTTAAATGAACCCACAGCGGCGGCACAACTCCGAGAACGGATTCGAGACCTCAACTGCACGCAAGTGCTCGCTGGCACCGAGGGACTTCAAACCGTAGCGACGATGCCACAAGCGTCTCAAGTCCTGGATGGAATGGGCGGAAGTGCGGGGTTGCTACCGACTTTGGCAGCGATTAACGCCGGCAAGGACATCGCTTTTGTTAATAAAGAGGTCATGGTGATGGCTGGCTCTCTTGTTAATACGGCTGTCCAAACAAACGGTGTTAACTTGATACCGATAGATGGTGAAATGAGCGCCATTTTCCAATGTTTGGAAGGTACGCGCGACCAGCAGTCAGATATCCACCGACTCCTGATTACGGCGTCAGGCGGACCATTCCGAGAGACACCGAAAGAGGCACTCTATTCCGTCACACCACAGCAAGCACTTCAACACCCGAATTGGAAGATGGGACAGAAAATCACAATAGACTCTGCGACAATGATGAACAAAGGGCTGGAGGTCATTGAGGCGAAATGGTTGTTTGACATAGAGCTCTCGAAAATTGATATTGTCGTCCATCCAGAGAGCATTGTTCATTCTATGGTTGAATGGACAGATGGTTCCACACTTGCACAACTGGGACCCACAGATATGCGTATTATGATCCAATACGCTTTAACCTATCCGCAGAGACTCTCAACACCAGTACCACGTTTGGATTTGACGGAGGCGCGTACACTACACTTTGAACCGGTTGACTTTGAAAAATTTCCATGCCTCTCACTGGCGTATACAGCGGCAGAAGTTGGTGGTACACTCCCTGTAGTGCTCAGCAGTGCAGATGAAGTGGTCGTGGAGGCTTTTCTCGATACATGCATCGGATTTATGGATATTCCTGCGATCCTCGCACGTGTGATGGATGCGCATGAGGCAATCGCTGACCCGACACTTCCGGATATCCTTGAGGTTGACCGTTGGGCAAAATCGACAGCACGTTCAATAATAAAAAAATAAAAAAATAGGTATCACGACGGATTAAAAAAATCCTTTCAGTCGTCAGTTGTCAGTTAAAGCATGTGGCGAGTAAGAATCATGTCACAAACAAGTCCCTGATAACTGATAACTCATAATGAGGTAATAAACATCATGGAATTTATCGTTGACCTGATTAGCTCCGTAATTCCGTACATAAAAACGGCATTTCTCGCAATTATTCCGCTCGGGTTCATTATCTTCATTCATGAACTCGGTCACTTTTATGCAGCGAAACGGTGCGGTATCAAAGTAAACACTTTCTCCCTCGGCTTTGGTCCGAAACTCATTGGATTCCAGCGAGATGAAACAGATTACAGAATCTCATTATTGCCATTTGGTGGCTATGTTCAGATGGAGGGAGAGAATCCAAGCGAACAAACTGGTGCACACGGCGAATTTGCGAGTGCGCCGATCGGCAGTCGCGCCTTTGTTGTCGCCGCGGGTCCCGCGGTTAATCTATTGTTTGGTGTGTTGGTATATTGGCTTGTCTTTGCGACTGGACTTAACACGGATTCCGCTCGGTTGGTTGGTGGATTAACAGGCTTACCGCTGGGTGAAAAAGAGGAAATTCAGATCGGCTGGGTCGCTGATGATGGCCCCGGTGCGGTGGGTGGGCTAATGCCTGGTGATACGATTATTTCCGTCAATGGTACCCCGATTAGCCATTGGGCGATGTTTCAAACACGAATTTTTACCAGCGCAAATAAACCGCTTGACCTCGTTGTGGAACGGAATGGTGAACGCAAATTCCTCTCTGTTAGACCGGATGCTGAGCCGAGTGTCAGAGGAGATATAGGTATCATTCGAGTGAGCCCTAGATCCGAGACAATTGTCAGTTATATCGAAGAAGGAAGCCTCGCGGCACAAGCTGGGATTCAAGTCGGCGACCAAATTGAGAGCATCAACGGCAAGAGGCTCCACAACGTTCCCTATTTCGGGTATGAGGTCTGGCACACTTCCGAAAACTGGCTTTATGAGAAATATCAGGCACTTTATCGAAGTATAAACGAAAATCAAGAAGCACTGACGCTCGGTATTCGCCGTGATGATGAGACTCTCACACTCGAATTGCCGGTACGCTGGCGTGTGAAAGCGCGCATCCAAGAGGGTAGCGTTGCGCAAAACGCTGGGATCCAAGATACAGACGTACTTGTGACGCTTAATGGAACATCAGTAGACAATGCAACGCTCTATTCGGAACTCAAGACGATGTCAAATCAACCGATCGAAGTCGGATTGATGCGAGACGGTAGCCTGCAAAAAGTGACACTCCCCCTGGACTCTCAAAGTTCAGTGGAAACCGATACTGAGGGAGCACTCTTCGGATTGGCGTGGCAGACTTCCTTAAGTGGAATGGAATTTGCTGCGAAGACCGCACCTTTGCCGGATTATAACTTTTTTACTGGATTCGGGAAAGGCGTTGAAGCGACATGGTTGACGTTTACAACTGTGGGTAGAACCTTACACCAGTTAGTAGGTGGTGAAGTATCACCGAAGCATCTCGCCGGTCCAATTGGTATTGCGAACGCCACGAGCCGCATGTTTGACAGGGTTGGGTTCAGCAGTGTTCTCTTTTTCATTGGGTTCATTAGTATCAATCTTTGCATCGTTAATCTGTTACCAATTCCGATTGCTGACGGGGGGCAACTGCTGTTTTTTGCTGTTGAGAAGATCCGTGGCAGACCCATGCCCCGAAAAGCACAAGAGATTGTTCAACAGATTTGTATTGTTCTCCTGATTGCGCTCTTCCTGTACATCACTTGGTTCGATGGTATATCCCTGATTCATGATTTGCGGAATTAGCGGTTAGCAAAATAGCAATCAGCCGTCAGCAGTCAGCAGTCAGTTACAAGTGGATTCTGTCAAACGAAAACCTCTTAACCGATAACTGAAGACTGATAACTATTTCCGCTGATTGCTGGCAACTGAAAGGGCTTTTGTAGAAAACCCGTCCTGAAAGCCATTATGGATAGAGACAGTCTCAAAAAAGATTATATAGAACTTGTTGCAAGTGTGAGGGAATACGTGGAAGAACAACTTAAACTCGGTTTCATGGAATCAGAGTTAGGCGAACCTGAACGGGAATCGCCGTATGCAAACTTCGATCTGCCTGCGTTGGCTACGGATGCCGCAAGTTGCACCAAATGTCCGTTGCACGAAACACGGAATAGTGTCGTTTTTGGTGTTGGAAATACGGAAGCTGACCTTATGTTCATCGGTGAGGCACCGGGAGCTGATGAGGATCGACAAGGGGAGCCTTTTGTTGGTAGAGCCGGTCAATTGCTGACGCAAATCATTGAGTCAGGGATGAACCTCAAGCGCGAGGATGTCTACATCGCCAATGTCCTGAAATGTCGTCCTCCGGGCAACCGGAATCCTGAATCCAATGAGGTCGAAACGTGTAGTCCTTATTTAGTGCGTCAGATAGAGCTCATTCAGCCGAAGGTGATTGTAGCCCTCGGAAGTTTTGCGGCACAGATGATGCTTGAGACGAAAATCGGGATTACAAAACTGCGTGGGGAGTTCTATCCGTGTAAAGTAGCAGGACTCCGCGTCCTTCCACATAAAAAACCACCAATGGTCATGCCAACGTATCACCCCGCATACCTGCTCAGAAATCCGAATGGCAAACGTGATGTGTGGGAAGATGTTAAAAAGGTGCTTGCGTTTTTAGCGGAAGGCTAAAGAAAGACTATCAGCAGTGAGTAACACGTGTGGTGTATGAGAAGGATTTTAATATCCACAACACATGACTGACTGTTGTTCTATGGGTAAAGAAATGCGTTACGCAAACATCGCTTTTCCGCTATCGGTCGATCGAGTGTTCACCTACGGTGTGCCGCCGCAGATGGATGCCACTTTACAACTCGGAACCCGGGTGTTAGCACCGTTCCGAGGGACGCGTCAAGAAGGGGTTGTCGTTGAACGCCTCGATGAAACCGATCTTGATCCGGATATTATCAAAGATATTTCCGACTGCCTTGAAGAAACCCCGACCTTCTCTACTGATTTGCTGACACTTACCCAGTGGATGGCGAAATATTATGTCTGCTCGTGGGGACTCGCGCTCTTTTGCGCTGTGCCGTCTGCTGTGCGAACGCAGAAAGAACAGAAGGTGCAACTCTTACCGGGAGCACCCGCCCCACCGGGAAAAGTGCAAAAGGAACTCGTCGCACTTTTGGAAGCAGAGGGTGAGCTATCTCTGAATCAACTCGCCCGCCGTGTGGGTATAAGTTACCAAAATCTCCGTCCAAAGATTACCGCGCTACAAGAAAAAGGGATCGTTAGCCTTAATGTCACCCACAAACCGAAAGCCAACACGCAGTTAACCTCTGTAGCGACTTTAGCTTTACCACCAACTGATATTAAGGCAGAGATCGATCAACTCAGATGCGAGGCGGACGGTTCCAAAGATTCGTCTGGTGCGCGACCGGGAAGACGTCGGAACGTTGCCGCTGCGAAGCATGCCGAGATTTTGCAACTCCTGCTTGATGCAGGCGCGCCTTTGGCGACAGCCGGTCTAACCAAACAAGTGAATGCCAGCACCTCTCTGCTCCGCACACTTGAAAGGCGAGGCTTTGTTCATATTACACGCGCACAAGCCGTTCGTAACCCTTTGAGTTCTGAACCGATCGCGTCAACACAGCCGCTTGACTTGAATTCTGCACAATCAATGGCGTTCGCGGAGATCCAAAATATACTCGCACCGCATGCTATGGATGCGTCCTCCGGCTCGTCGGCTGAAAGTTCACCCACGTTTCTGCTCCACGGTGTAACGGGAAGCGGAAAAACCGAAGTCTACATGCAAGCGATGACAGAAGTTCTTGGAAGCGGGAAATCTGTCATTGCGTTAGTACCAGAAATATCGCTCACACCTCAGGCAGCCTCCCGGTTTGTTGGAAGGTTCGGGGAACGGGTGGCATTGCTACACAGTCGGTTGAGTGATGGGGAACGTTATGATCAGTGGCATCGTATCCAGAAAGGTGAAGCGGATATCGTGATTGGACCGCGTTCTGCTGTCTTTGCCCCAGTGAAAGAACTCGGTATGCTAATTATAGACGAAGAGCATTCAGAGTCCTATAAGTCGGATAACGTCCCGCGTTACCACGCACGGGAGGTAGCACAGAAACGGGGTGAACTCGCAAGCTGCCCTGTCCTACTTGGGAGCGCGACCCCCTCTCTCGAAAGTTTTCATCGTGCGAAAAACGGGAGTTATCGGCTTCTCAGTTTGCCAGATCGTGTGCTTGATAGAAAAATGCCCGATGTCCACATTGTGGATATGCGGACGGAATTGAAAAAAGGCAACCGCACCATCTTCTCCGATATCCTCCGAAATTCGATTCAAGAACGGTTGGAAAGGCAAGAGCAAATCATACTGTTTCTCAACAGACGAGGACATTCCACATACGTGTTTTGCCGAACGTGTGGTTATGTTGAACGCTGCGAAAATTGCTCTATCTCATTGACTTTTCACTTTGAAACGAAACGCCTCGTTTGTCATCATTGTGGTGATAAACGTCCGACACATCCGACCTGTCCACAGTGTAGCAGCCCAGCTATTCGTTATTTTGGATTGGGGACAGAAGCGGTTGAACAAGAGGTACGGAAAGCGTTTCCACAGGCACGTGTAAAACGGTTTGATGCCGATTCAACGACACGAAAGAACGCACATCAGCAGATTTTGCGCGCATTTGAGCAACAGGAGATTGATATTCTGATAGGCACACAGATGGTATCAAAGGGGTTAGACTTCCCGAATGTCACACTTGTCGGGGTCATCGCCGCGGATACCAGTTTGAATCTACCGGACTTTCGAGCGAGCGAACAGACGTTTAGTCTGTTGACACAGGTCGCTGGACGTTCAGGGCGCGCCGAACTTGAGGGGCAAGTCGTTATTCAGACCTATATGCCTGATCATTACTGTATTTCCGCCGCACAGAATCACGATTATCTCGGTTTCTATGCGCAAGAGGTTGAAGCACGCGGGGTGTTACGGTATCCACCTTTCTCGCATGTCGGGACGCTCCTTCTCCGTGGCGCGGACGAAAAACAGGTTGAAGAGGCGGCGCACGTTGTCAGGGATCAACTTCAGGTTTGGCAGACAGAGTCGGCACCTGCCGCTCAGTTAAATGAGAGAGAAGCCGACGTAGACATCCTCGGTCCCGCGCCAGCACCGCTCTCGAAAATCGAAGGAAAATTTCGGTGGCATTTTTTACTTCGAAGCAATTCCGTTGAGAGAATCAGTCAACTCCTTAAGCACTTAACTGACGAGCCACCCGTCGCTATTAAATCGAATGCTATTGAGTTTGTGATAGACATCGATCCAACGAGTATCCTCTAATAGCCGTCAGCCATCAGCAGTCGGCAGTCAGTCACAAGAGGCATTTGCTAAACGCGTATCTCTTAACCGACAGCCAATGGCAGAAAGCTGACAGCCAATTTGCTGATAGTTAATTTAAAGGAATAATTATACATGGGTAACCGGATATTTGACAAACTTGCTGATACTGATTTACTTGCCCGTAGCCCGATTCTGGTTTTTGCGGCGGACCCGCTGGCATCAGCCGGGATTAAGGGGCTCGGACAGGTACAACACCCGAAACCGCACTACCGAACGCATGCAGAGTTTTTGCAACTCCAGCGTGATCTTGTTGCAGATGGCAAATTAGACGGGCTTCTAATGACACCCGCCGATGCAGAGACCCTTGCCCTTGAAGAAAACCTGTTTGAAAACACACCCATTACACCCATCGTCCGGATGAACTCAGAGACGGCTATCTGGAATCCGCGGTTTGGTGTCTATACTTCGAGTCCGTCGATGCCGTTTCAGACGGTGTTTCCAGAGGACATGCAACGCTATTGTGAGGCACTGATCGGTCCGGCACTTGAATGTCGAGTCAACCTTGGGCTGTATTCCATTACACTTAACAACGATCCGATCGCTGATGAACGCATGTTACAAGCGTATGTGCAGTTCGCACACGTCGTCGGTGAAATCGAGGGATTCGATCACCTCTTAGAGGTATTTTTACCGAATATAAAAATGCCGGGGATGGATGAGGAGAAGCGAGGCATGTATGTCGCCGATTCTATCGTCCGGACGATGAGTTATCTCCGAAAACACCAACGCCCGCGTTTTATCAAGACGGCATATACGACCGCCGATGTTTGGAACGAGTTGTGCCAATTCGACACAACGCTGGTGATCGGTGCATTGGGAGGGGCGCGTCAGAATGCGCGTAGCACGTTTGCGCTGGGGCATAATGTCGTCAGCAACGGTGGACGTGCTATCTTATTTGGACGCACGATCTTCGGTGAAGATGAACCGATAGGCTTTGTCCAGTGCCTGCGGCGTGTCCTTGATGGTGAGGACGATCCCCAGAAGGCCCATGCGGAGTATCAGAAGTTGTTACGAGGTTCCCGTGTTAATTAGTTAATAGTTGTCGGTTACGTTTGGAAAGTGGGCAAGTATACTAAAGTTAGGAAGTGTGCCAAAGTTGAAAAAGATGTTGACCCGTCCACAACTTTACAGATTTTAGGCGCTTCAGAACCCTTTACTGGCTTTCCCTGAAGCAGGAGGTTTTTGCATGCAGCATCAACTTTCAGAAAAACCGCGTGTCCTCTTGCTCCTTCCAACGCGCACTTACCGAGCGACGGATTTCCTCGAAGCTGCTCTGAAACTGAATGTAGAGGTGGTTGTCGCATCAGAGGAAGCAGCGACGACAGCAGACCTGTCGCCTCGGCACACGCTCGTGCTTGATTTCAGCGAGCCAACTGCGGCGACACAGACAATTGTTGAATTCGCTGAAACCTATCCAATTTCGGCAATCGTCGGTGTTGATGATGATACGACACTGTTAGCGACAGCGGCATCAGAAGCGTTGGGACTCCCCCACAACCCTGTTGATTCCGCAAAAGCGACACGGAATAAGTATCTCTTACGGCACACATTGGCCACAAACGGTGTCTCGGTGCCTGCCTATGAATGCTTTTCCATCGAAGACGATCCCGTTGAGATAGCATCGAGACTTGGAACAGATACACACGTCAACTTTCCGTGTATTATCAAACCACTCTCCCTTTCTGCAAGCCGCGGTGTTATCAGGGCAGACACACCCGCTGAATTCATTGAAGCCTTCCAGCGGACGACGAAACTTCTTCGGACCTTACAAGAATCCGCCGATCCACCCATACAATCTCTACTCGTTGAGGACTATATTCCGGGGATAGAAGTGGCACTGGAGGGTATCCTGTTAGATGGTGCGCTGAAGACGCTCGCGCTTTTCGATAAACCCGATCCGCTGGAAGGTCCCTATTTCGAGGAGACCCTCTATGTTACGCCTTCTCGTTTGCCGATGGAGGTCCAAGATGGGTTGCACCGTGCGACTGCGGAAGCCGCCGATGCTTTGGGGTTAAGACACGGACCTATCCACGCCGAACTGCGCTATAACGACAAAGGCGCGCACCTTATTGAGATTGCGGCTCGGACGATTGGTGGCCTCTGTGCTCGGACACTGCGGTTCGGAACTGGGATGGCACTTGAGGAACTCGTTATCCGACATGCCATTGGACAACAGGTGGAAGAATTGCAGCGTGAAAATCGGGCAGCGGGTGTGATGATGATTCCTGTCCCAAAGGCGGGTATCTTGGGCGAGGTGCGTGGTAAAACAGCGGCGTATTGCGTAGACGGAATTGTAGAGGTTAACATCACAATTCCTATCGGTGGCGAGGTCGTCCCACTACCGGAGGGAGCACGGTATCTCGGTTTCATCTTCGCCCGCGCTGAAACACCAGAGACGGTGGAAGCGGCATTACGTGAAGCGCACCGACAGTTGGAATTTGTAATTCTGGCGTGAGAATAGCAATCAGTAGTTAGCAGTCAGGAAAGAAAACCGCGTGCTGACGTTTTCGGAATGAAACGCCTGCTGAAAGCCACTCCGCTGATAGCCCTTAAATAATATGCTTACTAAACTCTTTGCTATAACACTCATCCTCATTACACTCTGTTTATGGACAGCACAAGCGGAGACAGACAAACCCTTTTTTACGGAAGTGACCGCTGCGCTCGGTTTCACACAGACAGAGACATCTTGGCAAGCAGGGACGCACGCCTTACCGGAAGTAATCGGGAGTGGGGTTGCCCTGTTTGATTACGATAACGATGACGCGATCGATGTTCTGCATGTCCGATTTCCGCCCCCCGGAAAAACGGCGACCTCCGCACCGAATCGGCTGTTTCGGCAACAAACTGATGGGACGTTTGTCGACGTTACGGAAGCCGCTGGCATTGGACATGAAGGCTATGGACAAGGTGTCGCAATCGGCGATGTGGACAACGACGGTGATGCGGATGTCTATGTGACGAACTACGGTGCTGATGTGTTCTACCGTAACAACGGTGATGGGACGTTTGCTTTACAAAAGGCAGGACTCTCGAACGAAGCGTGGGGCACATCTGCGACCTTTGGCGATTACGACAGGGACGGATACCTCGATCTCTATGTCGCGAACTACGTTCAGTTCGATCCAGAAGCCGTGTGTCGCGGAAAACACGGTGCCCCAGATTACTGCAATCCACAGGTTTTTGAACCCGCCGCGGATCGGTTGTTCCGAAACAACGGGGATGGCACATTTACGGATGTATCGCAACAGGCGAGGATCGTCGCAATGCCCGGCAGAGGACTCGGTGTTGTGTGTCTCGATCTGACAGGTGACGGGTGGGCGGATTTTTTTGTCGCGAACGATGGCGAAGCCAATCAACTCTGGGTGAACCAGAAAGATGGCACCTTTGCTGAGGAGGCTATATTGCACGGTCTGGCGTTTAACGCGTATGGACAACCTGAAGGGAGTATGGGGATCGCTGTCGGTGATGTCAACGGTGATACGCGTCCGGATCTGTTTGTAACGCACTTGTCTGGTGAAACAAATACATTTTATACGGCTTCCAGCTTCTCTGTATTCGTTGATATGACGGAAATGGCAGGTTTTGCGGGGCGTGATCTCCCCTTTACAGGATTTGGGTGCGGTTTCGTGGATTTCGATAATGATGCCGATCTGGACATTGCACTCGTCAACGGTCGGGTAAAGCGCGGTGCTGTGCTTGAGGGTGCGAGCACCGGTGATTTCTGGAATTTCTACGCAGAACCGAATCTTCTTTTTCAAAATAGCAGTCGGCAGTCAGCAGTCGGCAGTCAGGAAGATAGCAGTCGGCAACCAGCAGTCCCGGATCAGGAAGAAACTGGAATGGAAGAGAGGAAGAAGGGAAGGATGGGTGCCCAATCTTCCAATCTTGCAACCTTCCGACCAAATTTCACCGATGTGAGTTCGCGCGCGCCCGATTTCACGGGACGGATTGAAGCGAGTCGCGGAATGGCTTTCGGTGATGTTGATAGAGATGGTGATATTGATATGGTCGTGAGCGGACTCGACAATCGGCTCCGTTTCTTCCGAAACGATGCACCACCCCCACAACATCACTATCTTTCTGTGCAAGCGATTACCCATGGACGCGATGCGCTTGGCGCGCAAGTGACACTCCGGACTGATTCAGGCGCATTGACGGGGTACGTACTATCGGGGACCAGTTATCTCAGCAGCAGTGAACCGAGTGTGCATTTCGGATTGGGGACAATCGATACAATTCAGGCGATTGAGGTCCGCTGGCAAGATGGAAGTCGTGAGAGGTTTCCCGGAGTGAGCATCAATCAGCGCGTAAGAGTTTATCAAGGGAAAGGGGTATCATTTTGAAGAAATTGGAGATTGGAAATCAGGAAGATTGGAAGGTAGGAAGATTGGGGACCCCCATCCTTCAATCCTTCCATCCTTCCATCCTTCATCAGATGCTCTTTATTTATTTAATTCTGATCAGTGTGCCTGTTTTTGCGGATAGTGAAATTAGCAATCAGCAATCGGCAGTCAGCAGTCAGTTAAAGAGGGTATACATAGACGAGAAACCTCTTGTTACTGACAACCGACAACTGAAAGGATTTTTTGAAAAAAAATCCGTGCTGACAACTATTCCCCAACCTGCGGATCTTGACTTGGTCGAAGAAAAACCGCTTTTAGGGGCGATTGACACTGCACAAGGCAAGGTCCGGCGTTCGCCTGACACTGCCGATGTTTGGGGACAATTGGGGCATGTCTACCTCAGCCACGGCTGGGAGATTCCAGCGATACCGTGTTATCGCCGGGCAAGTCAAATTGCTCCAAAGGAATTCCGGTGGCACTACTTACTCGGAAGACTGAACAAGCAGCACCAGCCTGAGGCGGCTGTTGAACATCTCACCCGCGCCCTCGCTTTGCACCCAACATACGTACCTGCGCATCTTTATCTCGCTTCCGCACTCCGCATTTTAGGACGGCTTGATGAAGCCCAACACCATCTGGAGCGAGCGAAGCAACTCCAACCTGATAATCCGTTTTCTGAACTCTGGCTCGGTGAAATCGCGTTTATGAAACAGCAGGTGAACCTCGCTCGGACGCATTTAGAGAAGGCACTCCGCTTGAACCCAAGACAAAGTGAAGCGCACGCACTGATGGCGCAAGTCGCTATTGCCTTGGGAGACCCACAAACAGCGAGACAGCACGCACAGGCATCGCGCCATCCGAGCGAATACGGTGAATTACCGGATCCTGTCTGGTGGGAAGTCTTGGAAGCGGGTGTTACCGCTCCGCTGTATGCAGAACGCGGTAGGCGTTATATGTCAACGGGAGACTACGCCCGTGCTATTGCTGAATTTGAGCCGCTTATTTCAGATGGACAGAAAGATATAAAGGTCTGGTTCGACTATGGCGTTTCACTCCTCTATACGGGGACCCGGCACCCCGAAGCCATAGCAGTATTAGAACGCCTCCTGTTGCTGCTCGACAAGGATATTGAGGTTCAGAAGGAAAGAAGTGCGGAGGAGATAGCCTACTTGAAAGCGCAGGCACATAACTATATAGGACAGATCTATTATGAAACTGGACAGACGGCTGCAGCGATCCGCGCTTGCCGAATGGCACTTCAGTTTAAAAAAAATAAAACAGATAGCGAATCTCCCAAACAGTTGAGCCCTTCAAATTACGACACTTTTTTCTCAAATGTACACGCGAATCTCGCGACAGTGTATGAAAACAGAGGGCAACTTGGAGAGGCGATTCGGCACTATCAGGCGGCACTTGAACTCGTGCCATCTCAACTGTCCGTGCATCTCGATCTTGCCGGTGTCTATTGGAAAAAACGACGTTATACAGCAGCCGAGCCGCACTACAAACAGGTTATCATCCATGACGCAACGGATGTCCAAGCCATTTATAGACTCGGTTTAATTTCTCTGATGAAGGAGG
Source organism: Candidatus Poribacteria bacterium (assembly GCA_965232545.1). Classification (GTDB taxonomy): domain Bacteria; phylum Poribacteria; class WGA-4E; order WGA-4E; family WGA-3G; genus WGA-3G. The sequence goes on along the minus strand of OZ246979.1, from coordinate 979,573 downwards.
ACTATCTCAATGCCGTCTCACTCTTTAAGAAGGTTATCGCAATTGAGGCGACGCACGTTCGCGCTTATGGTGCTTTAGGTGTGGCTTATCAGGAACTTGGAAATATTTCAGAGGCGATTGGTATCTTTGAACGGGTTTTAGAATTAGAACCGGGGAATAAGGTTGCGTTAGACAAACTCAGGGAACTGCATAAATCAAAGTAGATTTTTAATTTCACCTTGCGGAGAGATACGCGGGTTGGAGCTTTGAAAAGGGTTGGGGTAAATCCGCTTGCGCCGTTGTTGCAGGCTGCTTTCTTAAACTAATCAGGACTTACGCAAATCACTAAATTTCATCTATTCGGACGCATTCGGTGCGGTTGGGGGATTTGGTCTGGGAATAGACCAAATCCATTCCTCGTATTACATTCCGCACCTACCGGGGAAGTGCGTAAGTCCTAACTAATTTTATAGTAAAATGTAGAATTATGTGATCGGAAAGATTACTCGTAGACGCACTATGGAATTTACGATAACTCATGACGTCTACGAGCGTTATAAAAAGGGGAGACTATTGTCTGAAATGATGTGTTGCTTTAATATGCCCCCAGGTTGTACCGAGTTTACCTTCAGGATCGACTGCTAAATATTTATCAAATCCTTCCATTAGCACCTGAATGTCTTCCTGTTCGAGTGCCGAGTGGAAAATAGCGACTTCGTCCATCGCCCCTGGGAAGAAATTTCCAGCTGGATCCCAGACACCACAGCCACCGATATTGACGTTAAATGCAGATGTGCCGTGATCTGCCCAACCACCTTTCTTCTCGACGTATTCACCATCGATATAGGTATGGACGTATTCCGTCGTAGCGACACACCCGACGTGGTGCCATTTACCATCACCATGTTTGTGCTTCCAAGGATTGGCTGTTCCACCAGCGGTGGGTGTCCAGAGGTTGATAGTATTGGCATCAATAAAACCGAACTCTGGAGAGTCGTTCTGTCCGACGAGTCCCGTCCGGTTTGCGGGAGCACTCGTGGTTTGTACCCAAGTGAGAATCGTAAACTCTTCAAGACTATCAAGGAGTTTCTCACCGGTTGAGACACAACTGGCTTTTCCATCAAATTCGAGTGCTTTGCCGAATTTACCATCTACCCATGCGGGAGATTTGACAAGTTCGCCATCATTTCCTTGACCTGATATGTCTCCAGCGAAACCACCTTTACCTTCGTCGAATAACCAGATACCGACAGCCGTCTCCAGATCGATCTCGGCAGTGCTGATATGAACAGCAATGAGACTGAAACACACTACACCGAACGTAAATAATACTTTTTTCATAGTTGTTTCCTTTTTATGTTTACCGCAGACGTGCTTGGAACGCACACCTACAATGTTAAAATTCGCTTCTAAGTTGTGATTATGATAACCTATACAGCATAAAGTCGCAAGAAAAAAGATTTGTGGGGCTATTTAAAGTCTACCATAAATGACGGGATGCGATTTGTAATAAGACTTGAAAATATGCGGATATTTCCTCACTCGTAATTAGGCACCGGTCGACGGCGTAACGATAATTTTGGAGGTTACTGATGGAGAGAGTGTAAGAGCCATTCGGTTTGTAGGGTGAAGGATTTATAGACGCGCTTGAAGGGAATCCGAGCGCGTCTATATGTTAGAAAAAGGTATAATTACTGCCTGAGATGATGCGTTGACTTAATATGCCCCCAGGTTGTACCAAGTTTACCTTCGGGGTCAACAGCCAAATAATTGACATAGCCTTTGTCCATTAGCTCCTGAATATCTTCTTGTTCCAAGGCTGAATGGAAAATCATGACTTCGTCCATTAGACCCGGGAAAAAGTTTCCACCTGGATCCCAGACCCCGCACCCGCCAATGTTGACATCAAACGGGGCAGCACCGTGATCCGCCCACTTCCCCTTCTGCTCAGCGTATTCACCATCGATATAAGTATGGACGTAATCCTGCGTAGCGACACACCCGACGTGATGCCATTCACCGTCACCATGTTTGTGTTTCCAAGGATTATTCGTCAGCCCCGCGGCGGGGGTCCAGAGGCTCAGTTCATTCGTCGTAATAAAGCCGAATTCAGGTGCGTTGTTCTGTCCGACGAGTCCCGTCCGAGCGGGTGGATCGTCCGTGCTTTGTATCCATGAAAGAATGGTGAATTCTTCGAGAGCCTCAAGAAGTTTCGCTCCGATCTTAACACATCCAGATTTTCCATCAAATTCGAGTGCCTTGCCGAATTTACCATCCACCCATGGGGCTTTGACGACTTCGCCATCGTTTCCTTCACCTGACGTGTCTTTAGCGACACCACCTTTACCTTCATCGAAGAGCCAAATACCGACTGCCGTATCGAAATCAATCTCGGCGGTGCTGATATGAACAGCAATGAGACTGAAACACACCATGCCGAGAATAAGTAATACTTTTTTCATAGTTGTTTCCTTCCTTTTTATGTTGACCGTGAGCACGCTTGAAATGCGCGCCTACGGGATTGAATTTCACTTTTACACATCTAACTATAATAGCGTATATCGTAAAAATTTGAAAGAAAAAACCTGATTCAGCAAAGCCTTCTTGTTTGTACACACTGTGGCTTTTCTAAATCAGGTTTAGGAACGTTTTTTGCGCATTTCCTTCTACTATGGTAGATTTAGAATTAATCAGACGCTCCAAAGAGGCGAGGTTAGAAACCTCGCCAGCGGTGTTTTTGCTTCTATTGAGATTGCCTTGCAGTGAGAGTTATTTGCAAGTTTTGACATAAAAAGTGAAGCATTCTCAGCGTCTAATAACTATCTTTCAAATGTCCCCAGATTGTCGGGAGTTTGTTAGCGGGTTCAACGGCGAGTGCTTGAGCATTGAGAAGTTTGGCATCGCCAATCGCAGAGTGGTCGCAGCCGATTCCGTCGCCGCCATCCCCCATGATGATTTCAAGTTCTTTCGCGTTGGCAGGAATGTCAAATTCCACTTTGACAGCCTCAACCTGTTTTCCGCCATCGGTGCCTTGAAGCGTATCGGATTTGAAAACCTCTTTTCCGTCAACACTAAAAATGAAATCGCTACTACCGCCGTGGTTACATTCTGCTGGGTCTTTCTCGTCTGACATACCGACGTAGCCTTCAAATTTGAGGTAATCATCCCCACCGAGATCGTAGACCATGGTTGCGATCGCATGTGCACCGATTCCGCGTTCAAAGTAGATACCACCAATCACGATATGGTTACGGGTACCGCCACCTTCACCGATAGTCGCGTTGTCTACATCAAGGGGACCGCCCCAACCCGTCCATTCAGCTTCCGAGTTTTTGGGATTGAGTCCACACTTATTCGGTTTTGGTGTGCTGCCGCCAATGAAAGCGAGATAGGTAACACCCTTGCGGTCATCTTCTTCGACAACCTCATCATAATCGTTCTGTTTCCCAGCATCTTCTTTAGCGACCTCTTTAATAGGCTTCGCGCCGTCGCCATCTATGTTTTCACAGTCATCTTTACCTGCATAGGCACTGAAGGCAAATCCAACGGTAAGCATAAGAATGAGCGTGCATACATTAAGAGTTTTCACTTGTTTTGACCTCCATCTGTTTTTCGTATTTTTTGCACGAGAGTTCTCGGCTAAGGTTTTAGAACTGTGCGTGGTGAAAAAACGCAGTTTGATACGTATCCGTTACACAACCGAAGGGTGCAGGATCGCTTCGTCGATTCGGTGATATTTGTAGCGTTCATCGGGGGCAAATACGATCCCCAATTCACGTTGAGCACTCATTGCAGAGTCGGAAGCGTGCACGACGTTATGTGTGATATTGATTGAGAAGTCGCCACGGATACTTCCGGGTTGTGATTTCTTCGGATCGGTTTCGCCATTAATAATGCGAACTAATTCTATTGCGCCGCGCCCCTCAATGGCTAAGGCAACAATAGGGGCTGAAGTTATGAATTCGATAAGTACATCGTAAAAGGATTTTCCTTGATGGACAGCGTAGAGTTTTTCTGCTGTGTCGCTCGGCAACTGCAACAATTTCATTCCAGCGATTTTGAGTCCCTTGCGTTCATAGCGAGCAATGACTTCACCAATAAGCCCACGTTGAACACCATCCGGTTTGATGAGAACCAGTGTTTGTTCTGTTTCCATAGTCCCTCCATTTTAACCTCGGCACGCGCCTACACAGCACGCCCATATTCACATTCTGCGATACAAGCATTCGGACTTGACATCAAGCCACTTTAAGTATACCATATTTTTCATGGTGTTTGCCAATTTAATTTTCCCGAAATCGATCCAGTAGAGGTGGTTATGTACGATAAACTCGGAGAGGTATTACTGAAAACAGAAGAACGGATGGAAGTGGGTGTGATTACCGCGCCGGATGCGCTGCATGCCGAAGAGATGCAGCAATTCCTTGGACATAAGCCGGGCAACTATAAATGGCATATTGAACGGTGCGTTACAGAAGTACTTGATGCGTTAGAAACGCGTTTCTATGTCGGTAAACTTGACGGAAATGTGATTACCAACATCATGACGGTCGAGTACGAAGGGATCGGTATTTTAGGGCACGTTTTCACGCTCCCACAACAGCGTAGGAAGGGGGCAGCGAAAGGTGTGATGGCGTATCAGATGGAGGATTTTCGACAACGAACAGGCAGCGCACTTTATCTCGGAACGGGTTACAATAGCCATCCGTATTACATCTATCACAGTTTCGGATTTGAGAGTGTCTATCCAGAATCCGGTTTTATGAAGTATCAGGTGAATGAAGACTTCGAGGAACGTTACTTCGCGCCTGCACATGCACACCCGAAGCCCGTGGAGTGGCACGATTGGCCGAAAGTCACGGCGTTGTCAGGTATTGTCGGATGGGACGCGCTGCGGAGCCTTGCGTGGAATGTTTACGGTCCCACGAACCTTGAAGGCGGTTTTCTCAGTTTCAAACACGATCTGGAAACCGAAGATACATACGCTGATGCGAAGTTACTCAGGTCGTCGGGGGGTGCGATCGTGGGATGGGCAACTCTCGGTCGCGATACACGTTGGCGACCCGTAACTGCGGTGTTGGATCTCTTCTTTCATCCGAATTTTGCGGACGCTGTTCCTGCGTTGCTTTCAGCGGTTGCGTTTCCTGCATCAAAGGTTCAGTGTTATGTTGACAGCGGTGCTGAGAAGAAGGCGGCGGTATTGGAAACCGCTGGATTTACCTGTGAAGGTCGGTTCAAAGACCAATTCACATCCGGCGGACAGCGTTACGATGTTCTGGTATTTGCACGAGAGTAGTTGTCTGAATCGCGGATGTTCACGGATTATACGGATTGCGCGGATTTTGGTAAAGTGAGGAAGAGCCGTCAGAATCAGGATTTTTTGGATAGGATAGGTGAATTCAGCCAACAAAGCCCCAGCGGGGCCACATCTGTGTAGAAAATCGTTCACACCCTTCTCTTGAACCCCAGCGGGGTGACATGTGTCATCGTCTGAATCGCGGATTTTCACCGATTATACGGATTGCGCGGATTTTTAGGAGCCGCGTTAGTTACCTTATTTGTATAGGCTTCAATAGTAAGGTCAATTAATCTGTCTCACCTGCGCTTTGCAGGGCGTTATTAATGAGTGATTCGCTCAGGTGCATTCCGTTATCCCGCAACCGAATTAAAAGCGGCTCGATGAAATCAATCAAGCCTTCTGCCTTTGCCTCAATCAAAATACCGACTGTCCCCTTAACCGTTAATCCAGCATCTTCCGCCGTTTGTCTTCCCACCTTTTCATCAAGAAGAACGAGACGCGCGTCGTGTTCATTCGCAAGAGCCAAGGTCTCGGCTTCACCGTCATCGAGTTCCACATAGACCACAGCGGCTTGCGGATCCGTTAAATCGACCGTTTTAATCCAAGGTGCATTTTTGAGGGCTTCCCGACGAACTATCGGATCTTTTTTGAGAAATTCCTTTTCAACCTTTCGTGGAATCCACACTTCTGTATAAAGATCATGCAACAGAGAAAGAAGATTAAGCCCGAAGAGTCCAACAAGCGGACTGTTATTGCTAATAACTGGCTGTATTGGCATTCTTAAATCCGCTATTGACAAGCCTCTTCTTCATCAAGAGTAAAGAGGGAGAGTCCATAATCCCCCATCAGATACCAGAATTCCTCGCGTGGGACTCCTGCGAGTTTAGAGGCAAGTCCACTGCTGAGTTCATCGTTTCCGTAGTATTTCATTCCCAACGCGATCCGCGCTTCCTGATCAATCTCAAAGGGTCCTGTTAGTGGTGTTAGCAGTGCCACAATTTCTTTGGGTAAACGCTCCCCGATTTTCTGTTCAAAAGCAGCAATGCTCTCATGGGTGTTCTGAAACGCAGCGGCGACATCTACATCTTGTAGGATGGCAGCTGTCAAGTCGGTCTTCGCTTCTTCCCACTCTTTCGCGAGCAACCACGCTTCACCCCTTGTGTAATAAGATTCGGCAACTTTTGGCTTGAGCTTTAGGGATTCCGTATAATCCGCAATTGCGCTGTCTAACTCGGCCGCGGCGCGATAGGCGTTGCCCCGATGCGTGTATGCCTCCACAAGTTTTGGATTGAGCTGTATCGCTTTGTCATAATCCGCAATTGCTGTGTCCAATTCGTTTTTGGCATAGTAAGCCTGCCCACGATTGAGGTATGCTTCGGCAAAATCTGAGTCGCACACGATGGCTTTGCTATGATCTGCAATCGCTTCGTTTACCTTGCCTTGCTCGTTGTAGATGAGGCCGCGGTAGGTATAAGGCTCAGCAAGTTCTGGTTTGCGCTGTATTGCTTCGTTGTAATCTTCAATCGCCTTATCGACCTCGCCTCTATCGTGGTAAGCCTGCCCGCGATACGTATACGCCTCTGCAAATTCTGGATCCACTGCTATCGCAGCGTTATAGTCTTCAATCGCCTTGTCTACGTCACCTTTGTTGTGATAAGTTACACCGCGCTCGGTATAGGCACCGGCAGCCGCATCAGGTTTGAGATGTATCGCCGTGCTAAAGTCTTGGATGGCTTTCTCAAAAACCAATAGGTTGCGGTAAGCCTGACCACGTCCCAAATAGGCAAATGGGTTGTCAGGTGTGAAGCTTATGACTTTGCTAAAGTCATCAACTGCTCGGTGAAATCTGCCTTTGCTGTGATAAGCCTGCCCGCGCATGCTATAAGCAAAGACAACATACACAATATCCAAGTCACTTGCCCTATCAAGGTCTTCATTCAATTCTATCACTCTGCTAAAGTCTTGAATGGCTTGGTCGTACTCACCTTTTAGAGTATAATGTAGCCCTCGCTGATTGTAGGCATAAGCAATCTCAGGTTCGAGTTCTATCGCTGTGTTATAGTCGTCAAGAGCAAGGTCAAACTCGCCTTTGTTGGTAAGAATATCCGCACGTTGGCAATATGCTTCAGCAAACTTCGGATTCAGTTTTATTGCCGTGCTATAGTCCTTAAGAGCTCGGTCCAGTTTACCAATTGCTACGTAAGCATTACCGCGATTATTATAAGCACTGGTATAATCGGGCTTGAGTTTTATTGCTGTGTTATAGTCTTTGAGGGCTTTTTCATTCTCGCCTTTATCGTTAAGGATAGCCCCACGCTGGCAATATGCCCCAGCAAACTCAGGATTCAGTGAGATTGCCATGTTATAGTCTACCAGGGCCTTGTTGAATTCACCTCTAAGATTGTAAATATTGCCACGGTTGACATAGGGTTCAACAAGTTCTGGTTCGAGTTTTATTGCCGTGTCGTAGTCCTCAAGAGCGTGATCCAATTTGCCGATTGCCATGTGAACATTACCGCGATTATTATAAGCACTGGTATAATCGGGCTTGAGTTTTACTGCCGTGTCATAATCTTTTATAGCACTATCAAAATCACCTTTATCGGCAAGAATAACTCCACGTTGGCAATATGCTCCAGCAAACTCAGGATTCAGTGAGATTGCCGTATTATAGTCCTCAAGGGCTTGCTCCAGTTTGCCGATTACCACGTGAACATTACCGCGGTTGTAATAGATTTCAGCATCATTAGGTTTGAGTTCTATTGCTTTATCAAGGTTTTCTATAGCGTTATTAAACTCATTCTTCTTGAAGTAAGTAAATCCGAGACCGTTGTAGGCATCAAAATAATCAGGTTTGAGTTCTATCACTCTACTAAAATCTTGAATGGCTTTCTCAAATTCGCCTTTGTCAACATAAGCAAAACCTCGATTATAATAGACTTCAGCAGATTCTGGAAGTAGGGCACTTGCTTTGTTATAGTATGTAATGGCTACAGTAAATTCGCCTTTGTAAGCATAAGCATTGCCGAGGTTGCGGTAGGCATTAGCATAATTGGGATCAAGTTCTACTGTCTTGATATAATCAGCGATACTCTTATCAATCTCACCTTTGCGTTCGTAGGCAATACCGCGATTGTAATAGGTTCCGAAAAATTTTGGGTTTAGTTCTATTGCTTTAGTATAGTCTTGAATAGCGAGGTCCAACTCATTCTTACTAACGTAAGCGAAACCACGATTGTTGTAGGACTGAAAATAATCGTTTTTGTATTCTATTGCTTTAGTATAGTCTTGAATAGCAAGGTCCAACTCGCCTATATGATTATAAGCGAAACCACGATTGTAATAGGCATTAGCATAATCGGGTTTAAGTTGTATGGCCTTGGTCCAGTCTTCGATGGCGCGGTCAAACTCGCCTCTACTATTGTAAACATTGCCACGGTTGAGGTATACCTCGGCGAATTCTGGGTTCAGTTTTATTGCCGTGTTATAGTCTTTGAGGGCAAGATCAAATTCATCTCTACTATTGTAAACATTACCACGATTGATATAGGCCGCGATAAGTTCTGGTTCGAGTTTTATTGCCGTGTTGTAGTCTTTGAGGGCTTTTTCATTCTCACCTTTATTAGTAAGAATAAGCGCGCGCTGACAATATGCTTCAGCGAACTTCGGGTTCAGTTTTACTACCGTGTTATAGTCTTGAATAGCTTGGTCAAACTCGCCTCTACTATTGTAAACGTTGCCACGGTTAGCATAGACCTCGACAAGTTTCGGGTTCAGCTCTATTGCCGTGTTATAGTCTTGAATAGCGAGGTCCAACCTATTTTTACTAACGTAAGCGAGACCGCGATTGTTGTACGCAGTTGTATAATGCTGATTCAGCTCTATTGCCTTCGTATAGTCCGCTATTGCTAAATCAAAATTATCTTTCTCGCTGTGGGCAAGACCGCGGCTGTTGTAGGCATCGACATAATTGTGCTTGTGTTCTATTGCTTTAGTGTAGTCTTGAATAGCAAGATCCAACTCGTTTATATTGCTATAAGCGACACCGCGTTTGTAATAGGTATCGGCATCGTGTGGTTTCAGTTCTATCACCTTACTGTAATCTGCAGTGGCCCTATCATAGTCACTTTTAATGTAATGAGCATTGCCTCGATTTCTATAGGCAATAGGACGATGAGGGTCAAGATTAATACAATGTGAATAACCTTTTAGTGCCTCGTCTATCTCCCCGCGCACCATCAGTTCGTCAGCTTGTTGAAACACCCAATCAGTCAATTCTCTGCTCTGGTCCCTATTAGATTGAGAAATCTTTGTGCTTGCGCTTTCTTGATCTGCGAAGTTTCCAGACGACTTTGAGTCAGTACCCATTTCTCCCGTAGGTTCAGGCGATTCAGATTGAATAACTTCAATTATGCGTTGAATGCCAACACCCCAATCTTGATAGAGTTTAACATGCTGAAGATCGTGTAAGGTTTCACCTCCACCAATGTTACGATCAGGTATCTTACAGTTGTTCAATTTGACAGGAATAAACCATACTCTATCAGTAGGTCGTTGACGTAGTTCCTCAATAGCGATTGTCAACTCTTCATTCATGTATGTCTTATCAGTCTGACTGCGTTTATTATACTCCTTTGAAAAACATGCAATGAAAAAAGCACCTTCGCGAATAGCACCCCGAATTGCGTCTTTCCAGCGGGATCCCGGTTTAATATCGTTCCGGTCAAGCCAGACGTTGATACCGCGTGAGGTTAATTCTTGGCAAAGTCTGTCAACGATATCTGTGTTTTCATGCATATAGGATATAAAAACGTACTGCATTTTTCGCATTTCCTTTTGGAATGCTGGTTGGTTTTATTAAAAAATGGTAACACATTCGGTAAGCGGATGTCAACCGATTTTGAATATCTGATATCTACTTAATTTCAATCATTACATACCGCGCCACTGGATCGGAAGATTGGAAATGCTACGCGTACTATAGATATACCGCTCCGCTGGATCGTAATTCGCGAAATCTGTGTAATCCCAGATTCAGAAATTGATTGGGTTGGTTCTCCCAAAATACGGGTTATTCAAGGGGAATGATGACATTTCGATGAATAGGTGCCAATCCAATCACTGAAAAAAATTAGGGAGTAACTGTAGTCAGTTACTCCCTAATTTTGTAAATACAAATCTCTATTTATCAGCGGATTGAGTAGATTCCTGGCTTGAAGAGGAAGAACCAGTATTAGACGGTGCCCCATCAGAACCCGTATTGGTGTTAGGATTAGAGGCCGATGCCTCGGATCCTATGTTGGTATTGGGCAGAGGTTCCGGTAGTATTTCTACCTTTGGAGCCCCCTTCTCTTCAATGCTATCTTGATGGATTATCTTTGTTTTCGGAACCTGATCTTGTAAAGGCGTATCTTGAGTTTTTTTGCTTGGCATAATCATACCTCCTGCCTCTGTTTGAATGAATATAACTGTAAAAAAAATGGCAACTATAAAGCACAGATGAGAAAAATAGACCAGTCCGTTCGTTATCCGAAACAATCTATCTACTTGCCGTCCAAGCTTAGTATCCTTCTTATCCTTAAGTTCGTTCCGAATTTGTGCGAACTGCTTTTTTATTCCCCGCTGGCTAGTGTGATACGAGAATAATATAGTCGAAATCGCAGCGGCAAACGCCCCCCAAGACCAGTATAGCAAATCTAAATCGGTTGCTTTATCTATTTCCACTACCTCTTTCATGAACGCCACCGATAATGCTAAACCTGCTGTTGATAACGACAGAATAGCTCTGCCAAAATTTTCAGAATTTGATAGTTGGCGTCTAGACAGTTCATCCCATGCTTTGTAGAGTTGTGCCCTGCGTTCTTCGGTCATTACCCTTTTCCTTCTCAAGATTAATTATATCAACCTTCTGGCAAATTGTCAAGGAAATTTTCAGACAAAAGGCAACATTTGCAGCAGAGAATTATTCACTAATAATACCGTAAATAGTAACTACCTCCTGAATCAAACCAACGAATGTCAACAAGATTTTTAGGAATTTCACACCAAATTAACCTATCCTTTTCCTTTCAAACTTCTCGCCTTCCGCAGCCGAGATTCTACCAGATTTACAACCGCTTCATACACGCCATCTCGTTCGCCTTGGGTAAGATCAAGTGCATCGAAGATGATTGCGTCAAGGGCGCGCCGATCGGGTTGGTGAATTTCATCAAAAATTGACAGAACGGGTCGCTGTTTCATTGGTTCAAAGACTTGGCTTAAATCTTTACCACTTTGGGCATCAATCCAATCAGGTGAAATGAAATCAAAACTCAGAATGTCGGGGCCATAGGTTGTTAGTAATCCCTCTCCTAAGTTGACTCTGCCATATATTTCCGAGACGAAAATTGCCAAAGTGGAATTTGCAACGGCATTTGCAGATTGAATTGTGTCACGATTATGAAGAGTCGCAGTGAAAACAACATTGCTAGCCAATAAAGAAGGGGTTTCGTTAATCGGAGTCCAATTCCGCTTATCACGGAATATCAAAACAAGCCAATCAAAAGGTTTTTGTCGACCCAAATCATACCACCGAGTCCTGCCACGGCAACTGGGTCTTCGATCAAACCCTTGTGACTCGCCCCATTTAATATATTCCAGGGCAGCCGTGCCTGTTAAGGCTACTTTGTCAGTTCCGCACATAAACAACTTAGACTTCAACCGACTTGAATCAATGCGTATACTTTCACACTCACGTGAACTCTTGAGGAAAGGCTTCAAAAATTTTCTCTCAATTCCCCACTTTTCAATCTGATCATCATCCAAGTAGAAAAACTCATTCACCCCTGTCTTGATCCCATAATTCACCTCTGCAATATCGTTCAAACGCACCAGTTTATCTTTCCCTTTCTCTAAAATTGTCCAATAGATGTCAGGGGCGCGTAGGTATTTCCCACCCCACTTGTCACCGGCGTATCTGTTCTCTCGGGTGCCTGCTTGTGCTAACTCTGTGTAGGTGCGCGTTCGTTCGCGACGGTTTTTTCTATTTGGATCGCCGATGAAGGTCTTGAAGGTGAGAAAACAGGCATGAGAATCGGGATCGGGTGTCCCGTTTCGGAGGATGCTGACGATGGTGTTGATGTCGGCATTCTCAAACTCACGTTCCGCTTCACTATGGCAGATAACGGCACCCGCGGTGTTGTCTAAGACATACTTCTGTAAAGGGGCACCATAGTTGACATCCAGCCAACTGTTGGAACAAATAAACGTATGGATACCCGTTTCATTCAGCAGTTGCAGTCCACGCTCATAGAAATAGACGTAGAGGTCTGCTGCACCTGTGTAACAGGTGTAGTGTTTTTTGAAAGCGGGTTTGAGTGCCTTAATCTTCTCTTGACGAACATAAGGCGGGTTTCCAATTACCACATCAAATCCCTCCGTGATACCGAACATCCACTCGGCATCAAAGAAATCGGCAACTGCGTTCTGGTCGTAAGGATCCCAATTGGCGATTTTCTCAGTCGTTTCGCTAGTAGTGAGTCAAGTTTCTATTGACAGTTATTATGAAAAGTGGTATGCTGCGTGTCACTGTCATAAATCCTTTCAGTTGGAGTCTATGATGCCAGCGAAACGTTACCCTGTTCTTCTTGACTCAGAGCAACGGGCGTCTCTGATAACTCTGACGACTTCAGGGACGGCCTCTGCGAGAAAACTCACGCACGCCCGTATCTTGTTGAAAGCAGACGCGGGCGAGTTTGGACCCGCTTTCCTCGATAAAGCGATAAAAGCAGGTCTTGATGTCTCCCTGTCTACTATTCAGCGCGTGCGTAAAACCTTTGTGCTTGAAGGTCTCGAAGCCGCCCTGCTCCCGAGAAGACCCTCTCAGGGGGCAAGACCTCGAAAGTTTGATGGCGAAAAAGAGGCACATCTCATCGCCTTGGCGTGTTCGGATCCGCCAGAAGGATATGCCTGCTGGACGCTGCGGCTGTTAGCTGAGAAAATGGTGGAGCTTGAGCATTTTTCAAGTATTTCTCATGAAAGCATCCGACAGGTGCTAAAAAAAACGAACTGCGTCCCTGGCGCAAGCAGCAGTGGTGTATCCCAGCAGAAACTTCCGAGGCGTTCGTGACGGCGATGGAAGGCATCTTAGACCTCTATGGGCGTCCTGAAGACCCGAGGTATCCTGTGGTGTGCGTTGATGAGACGAGTAAACAACACCTTCAGGAAATGCGTCCACCGCTGCCGCTAAGGCCGGGTAAACCTTACCGATACGATCCTGAATATAAACGCAATGGCGTCAGCAATCTGTTTATGATTTTCGCACCCTTTTTCGGGTTTCGACATGTCGAAGTTACTGACCAACGCACGAGTATTGATTTCGCACATATCTGCCGAGATATCGTCGATGTGCATTTTCCAGAGGCTGAAAAGATTCTGCGGGTTTGCGATAATCTCAATACACACAAACTCGGTTCTTTGGATAAGGCATTTGAAGCCGACGAAGCCGATCGGATCGCTGAAAAGTTAGAGTTTCACTATACCCCGAAGCATGGCAGTTGGTTGAACATCGCCGAAATAGAGTTTTCCGTCCTCAGCAGGCAATGCCTTTCAAGGCGTATCCCCGACCAACAGACCCTCAAGCGCGAGGTCCAGGCATGGAAAGACCGAAGAAATCAGCAACGTGCCACGGTCAAGTGGCGGTTTACGACCGACGATGCACGGATCAAACTCAACAAACTATATCCTTCAACAGAAGGTTGACACACTACTAGGTTCTTTTTATATTTGTCCTTTTCTGCTCTCGCGTTCTTCAGTTGCTTTGATAATTTCTTAAGGCGTTTGTCCTTCTGCTCTCTCTCCTCTGATAACCTCTCGTTTTCTTGTTTATATTCAATCTTTTCTGATTTCGCAGTTCCTAAGTCTGTCTCTACTTCCGTAAGGGACTTCTTATATTCAGCATTTTCTGCTTCTATCTCCTGTAAGCGTTTTTCTGCTTCCGCGAGACGTTCCGCGGTATTATCAAAAAAGAGATCGTCTCGGATAATTTCCACTTCATGTTGTTTATCTGTTCTCTTTATTTTTCCAAGTACGTCAGCAATAAGAAACAAATGTGCTCGAGTACCCTCGGATTCAGCATCACCTTCAGGTGGGTGTGCCCAACTTTGGTCTCTACAGGTTTTTATAAGCCAAAGTTGATTTTGAAACTCTTTGTCATCGTTAAGCGGATCTCTAAATACCTCTTTCCAATTTATCCCTTTTTTTCCCACAACAAGAAGTGGAAAGTCGTCAATGTCAATTATGTCTTTAATATCCTTCCCTTCCTCACTCAGACTACGATCGATCTCATCAGCCCGCCAATCGCTTACAGAATCGATTACTATGTCTTCAACGTTCATACCGGGAATCTTTTTTAAATGAAAGATAATAAACGAACGCATGTAAGTACGGTATATATTCAGTGCCCTATTGAGTGCTTCTTGGTTTGGCCATGAATCCATTTCTGAAAACCTTTACGTAGATATTTTCTTTACCATACCATTTTCTCGGTTGCTTGTCAATCAGAATATAAAGCAGGCAATTATGGTAGATTTTAGAATTACCTATACACTCTACACCGGTGCGGTTCGGAAACCGCACCATAGGTGTCAATTTAGGGTTTTCGGGGTCCCGTAGGTTGGGTAGAGCGGAACAGAAAACAGAGAGGTGAGGGGTCCAAATACCCCTGAAATCCGACCTGTCGGCATATCCTCTCAAGAACGCAGCGAAACCCAACTTCATACCAGCAGCGGTGCGGATACTTCACAACGAAAGTGTTGGGTTTCACTCGGTATTTGATCAATAGGATGGCTCCGGAGAAGACTTTGTTTTTCTCTGATATTTACGTTTTTGGTGGCATCCGTTCTACCCAACCTACGATGATGTTTTCACCGCTGAAAAACCTTATTGCAGAAAAAACCCGCACGCCGCAAGAAAGAAAATATTGCTATGAAAATTTCGCGACGGTCAAAATCAATCATAAAACGATTACGTTCTACCTAACACGGACACCCGAATCTGTTCCCATTTCCGTTTTGAACGATGTGTTGCAACCCGCCTTTTAAAAACCGCCTCTTCTTTGAATCCAGTTTCAGCGATGATCATTTCCAAATTCGCAATCGCCTTAGGTCCTGAAGCATCCGCATATCCTAACAGAATAGTCCCATCAGGTTTCAGGAAATTTGAGACTTCTGCAAAAAAACGTTTCACTGTTTCCTGCTTTTCGTCGTGGATAGCGAGTTCCGCACGATTACGCACGCGAGCAACGACCCACGGCGCGTTGAAAATAATCACGTCAAATTGGTGTGACGGAAATGGATCAAACAAGTCGCCAGCGGGCATGACCTGGACGGTGTCTGAATCTGGGAAAAGACGTTGTAGGTTTAGTTTCGTTGTCGCGACTGCCTCAGGGAGCAGATCGGAGGCGTATAGTTCAGCCCGTTCACCTAATTCCTGCCGTGCCAACAAAGTCAAGCATCCGCTTCCACACCCGATGTCAGCAACGGTAGAAGGTCCAGATCGACGGACATGCTGGAGAGCCTCCTGAAAACATTCGATTGTCTCTTGCGATCGCGGTGCCAGGACGTTTTCGGAAGCGACGAGGGAAGCATTGAGGGCACGGATCGGGTAAGTATCCGTCAAAGCGTGTTGAATGTTTTGGATCTTTGTGAGCGATAGAAGGAAGGGTTTTCCTTGGTTGGCTTCTGCTGGTTCGCCAGCGAGTTCCAACAGATAAGGGAGAACAGGAGCATTTTCAGCCTGTAACATTCCATCGGCGTCTGCCCAACACATCAGTCGTGCTAAAGCGTGTTTCAATGCATTATTTACTGATTTGCCGCGTGAATTTCTCCGATCTCTCCGATCTCTCGGTTTGGTGGCACGCTGTGGTTGTTGGATCAAATCCTGTTTGTGGCGTTGGATGTAATCCATCAGTACCGTAATCTGTTCCCACTGCCCCTCCACAATAGCAACACCTTCGTGTCGGATGTGTGTGAAGATCCGATTGAGGTGTCCTAATTCTTGATGCGCGAACAACTTCGCGCGGGCACGCGCAAAAACCGCATCGCGGCATTCAGCGGGAACATAGAGTTCACCGATGTTGCTGACGGAATAGAAAGAAGTCATTTTTTTAGGGAGATAGGCAAGCGTTATGTGGCTAAGAAATTGGGACAACCTCACCGGTTTTGACCGATTCTGCTTCCTTATAGCAGAGCAGCAGTGCGTCTCTCGCACCAACACCCGACAGTGCTGCCGGTTCGTCTTCCCAGTCGATCGCGTCAACAGCGTACTGAAGTTCACCGGTAAAGGCATCAATCGGGTCTACCTCTCCTAAATCGACCTGTTCAACTTCACCTTCATCGTTCAGAAGTGTCAATGGCATTGCGGTAGAGGCTTCACCTGCTAATGTTGAGAAGTCATAAAGTAGTGTGGCATTTTCAAGGTAGATTTCAAACCCATGCGAGAAAGCGCGTCCGCGTTGCGAAATCGCTCCCGATGCACAACTGACGGAGATATTCTTGTCGTTGTAGATGTATTGTGTTGTTAGATAATCGACATAATTGCCACTGGCGATTTTGCCTTGCGAGAAGACCGCATCGGGGACACCACAGAGCAGTTGAATGAAATGGGTGTCGTGGATGTGCAGATCAATACCGGGACCGCCGCTCTTTTCGATATCGGCGACATCTCGTGACCAACTCGGTTTAGAGATAATTCGCTTGAAATGGGCACCGAGGAGTTTCCCGTATTTCCCTTCTTCCACGACCCGTTTTGCATAGGCGTATTCAGCAAAAAAAGGTAGCACATGTGCGACCATCAGGAAACACGGGCTTTCATTGGCAGACTTCCGTTCTACGCCTATCTTGTCTGCGAGTTCAACGAGTTCATTGGCATCGTCAATAGAGATAGAAATCGGTTTTTCGACGAGGGTATGTTTTCTGGCTTCGAGGGATGCCATACTCACGGGTTTGTGCAGATGCGTTGGCAGGCAAATATCGACCAGTTCGACCTCTTCATCGGCGAGGAGTTCGTCAATCTCGCTATATTTTCGGACGTTTGAGAGATCTTCCATGCCCCCTCGGGGTCCGAAATTCCCTTGAATGCCCGTCCAATCACCAGCGAGTTTTTTTGGATCTCGTGTGCAGATAGCAACGACTTCCGCACCGGTAATGCGCTGAATAGCGTAGTAATGAATCATTCCCATAAATCCGATACCGACGATTCCAATTTTTGTCATTTTCTCGGTTCCCTTATTTTATACAAGAAGGCACAGGTATCGGTCCCTTGATTAAGGGGGATATCTGTGCCATCGAAACTTTGTGCGAGGCAGCGTTTAGTATGTACTCGTTCTTGACTTAATGCCACCCCATGTCGTTGTGGCTTTATCGTGAGGCAAAACTGCGAGGAAACCTTCGTTCATGATTTCGTTGATTTCGTCCTCACTGAGTGCACGTCGCCAGACCGCCGCTTCGTCAATAGACCCGTTTTCAAAGGTATAATTCGGACGGTCTTTAGAGCATCCAATCCGCAAATCCTGATCGTTGGTGCCTTTGAAATCAAACTTTTCGTCTTTCTCCGCGGCGACTTCGCCATCAACGTAGACTTTCATGGTTGTCCCATCATAAGTTCCAACGACGTGATACCATGTCTTCTCATCTAACCCATGCGGCTGACTCAGGGTCGGTCTACCGTTGCCGGTTCCCAAGAACATGTTAAAATTCGCGCCTCCGTTGAAGGCACCAATGCCGTAGGAAGAATGCTCACCGCCGTTATGGCAGTTTTTGTCGAACCACTGTGCATCGGTTCCCCAAGAATCCTGATTGATCCAAGCCGCCATCGTAATTTCACCGGTAATTTTCAGGTCATCGGAGGCAGGTACATTGACACAATCGGCACCTACGTTTGTAATGCGTATCGCATCCCCGTATTTGCCTTTCACAATATCAGTATTGGCGATGATATCGGCGTCCAGTCCATTGCCGGAATCGTCGACAATGGTTTTACCGTTGACATTGTCAAATGTGAAATAAACGACGAGTCCCTCAGCAAGGTCTGCCGTGGCATATCCTACCGCTATAAACATCAACGCGCTGAATAACACGCCGTAACCAAATAGCTTTTTCATTCTACTTCTCCTCCTGTGGAGTCTTCGGACATCAAAAATGTGAATTCGCTTGTTCGGAATTAATTAGAGTATATCACGAGACCCGTGAAAGATGCAATGTGTTTTCGATCAGAGACAGTCAGTTTTCCATTTATGGTAACCAGTCGTTCCCTATAGTCTGCAAAATCTTCAAAATCCGTGTCATCAACGATTCAGACGACTAAAACACTCTCCGTTTAATATTTCCCCACATTGTAGCGACCTTATCTTTCGGCGAAACTGCGAGTAGAGGACCCCGCATAGCTTTTCTGATTTCATCTTCACTGAGGGCACGACTCCATATCGCAACTTCATCAATGGAACCACCTTCAAAGGCATACTCAGGTCTACCTTTCGCACAGCCAATCCGCAAATCCTCGTCATTTATGCCATCAAAGTGAAACTGAAATCTGGGTGGGAGGTGTCCAGGTGGGTTGACGATTTTCCCGTCGAGATAGAGTTTTACACTTTCGCTGTCGCTGGTTGCTACGATATGATGCCACGTTTTATTCCGCATGTCCCTCCGAATGATGAAGCGCACTTGGTGTTCGCCGCCTAAGATAATCCCGATTCCTGAACTATGAGCGTTCCCTCTATTGAAAACCGCCATTCCATAAGATTTATTGGAAGCTCTGCTATAACATCCTTTATCAAACCATTGAGAAGTACTTTCCATCCAGTTTTCGTGGTACACCCATGCCATCATCGTGATCTCTTCACTGATTTCCAAAGCATCTGCGGACGGAATATTCACACAATCTTCAGTTTCACCAATGATACGGATTGCCTTTCCGTATTTGCCCTCAACAAATTGAGTTTTTTTGATAATCCGGGCATCCAGACCGTTCCCAGATTCATCGAAAATCCGCTTGTTTTTTACGCTATCGAACGTAAGGTGAACGACGAGGTCGTCAGTGAGGTCTGCTGTAGCGTATCCTGCTGTCATGAATATCAGAACGGCGAAGAAGGGAGAAAGCAATGATAATTTCATCTTGGTTACCCTCTGAGGTAGTTCCGTTTTGTCGGAAACTTATAAGTGATATTATAGTAAAGTCCAGAATGCCGTGAACGCTGGGGCGAGGTTCAAAACCTCGCCAGCAGCATGCGGAACGTAGGCACCTATCAGAAAAATTGCGTAAGTCCTACTAAAAAATCGGATATAAGTATCCGACTGTGAGTTTTCCTTACATAGCTTAAACCGAGTTCACATTGACTACGTTTACATGAAAACACACATAATAAGCAGTAAACCGATATATTTGATGAATATTGAGAATTTAATTGGATAGTTTCTGGCTACAAACGACCATTTGTTGTAGAGAAACCCTTCATCGCCCGTTATACGACTTTACGATTGTATCAAGAATCCATGGAAGATTCAGCGGATATTTCGTATAGCGATCAGGAGGTCGCTCCTACGCTTTGGAGGTGAGCACGGCGTTCATGAGTTCTTCCCATCTGCCTTCAAATTTCTCGCCGAACTCGGCTTCTCCGCCGGTTGCAAGGGGACCGAGAAGCATCGGTTTGGTCGTGTTGCTATTTTCCCAAAGTTCCCTACCGCCGAAGTCGTTGTGGAGGAAATGAAGTGCTACGCCGGCGCGCTCCTTATCGGTGAGGTTCGACTTGGTGCAGTGTGCCACACCGTAGCAGAAGAACAGAACACCCCCGGCTTTCAGTTCAATCGGGACAGCACGTTCTTCGGGCGGGTCGCACCGAATATGGTGGTCGCTCAGCGGATCGCGATAGTGTTCATAACTCTCCCGATGGCTGCCGGGTATGACGTGCATGCACCCGTTCTCAACGTTTGCATCGTGGATGGCGATCCACATCGCAGTGC
The DNA here is from genome assembly GCA_965232545.1 of Candidatus Poribacteria bacterium. Classification (GTDB taxonomy): domain Bacteria; phylum Poribacteria; class WGA-4E; order WGA-4E; family WGA-3G; genus WGA-3G. The sequence goes on along the minus strand of OZ246979.1, from coordinate 959,302 downwards.
CTCGTAACGGGTCCGCAATTTTGAAATAGGCGTTATCTTGGTGCCAACTCGTGCCGATACCAACTTTAGGCGGTTTCCAGAACGCCTGATCCAGCTCTAACATGAATTCATCTCCGATAAGTTGTTGAACAGCAGAGATGACTTTCGGATGAAAGGGCAACGCTTTGTGCAAATCACTACGGTTGTTGAGCGGAATTACCTGAAGGTTCTGCCGTTCACCGGCATTGTCGCGCTTAGTTCCGTCTGTTTGCACCGCGCAATTGATACCCGTTCCGTTTTTGAGTTCAGTGTCGTAAATTCGCCTTAATTCCAGTCGGAGTGCATTTGCTTCAATGGGATCGAAAAATCCTTCAATGGCAAGGTACCCATCATTTCGGAAGTGCGCGATCTGCTTCTCACTTAATTGCATGATTAAAACCACCTTTCTTTGCTGACTGCTGACTGCTGACCGCTGATTGCTATTCTTATTACCTTTGCGCACACGGCACGATGATAGAATCCACCATACCGTGTAGAATTTTCTTGTCGGCTGGACAGACTGCGGCTTGCATGCCCCCGAGTTTAACGGTGTCACCGACGACGAAATAGTATGGGCGGAGAAGTGGGCGGCACGCCATCTCTTGGACATCACCAGCGTCGAAATCGTAATACTGCATTCGGACCCGTTCGGCAGTGTGAAACTTCTGTAGGACGTGCGGGTTTTTCTCGAAATTCTCAAGACTGTTTTCGATGACGGCTTCCCATTCCTCCGTCGGGAGATCGTGTCCGATCGCTACACCGCGACTTCCCCATGCGAGTTCGGAAAATCCAGACGGTTTGATAACCAATTCCCGTTGACGTTGCGTTACGGAACCGAGTTGCCGCCAATCTGTTACGGCATTTCCCTCCACCTCCAAATTGGGAATCACAGCATGTGGTGGTAAGGGACGGGCATCGATGATCCAAGTCTCTGGAATTGCTTGTTGCAGGAACGGGTAGGTCTTTTTACCGAGATGTCGTTTCCAAAACGGTTGGAGTGTCGGATGATGGAAAAGGGCGAGACACAATTTTTCTTCTAAGTAGGATTTTGGCGGTGGTGTCATCACAACAGTGCGTTTCTTTGCACCATAAAACATTAATTCCGCTTTGGGAATGTTGGGCAGATCAAACAGTTCATAGAACCGATATAGCACATCGGCTGTCATTTGGTTTCCTGCTGGCGTTTCAACGAGTAGCCCATCTTCAGTGAAAACGACCTCGTGCGGTTTAACAGTGTGGGTTTCCACTCCGACTTCACAGAGTGCGTCGGCGAGCCATACCATCTCCGCCCAATAATCTTCCGATTCGTCTGAAACGACGATTGCGAGTGTAGGATTGTCTTTTTTTGCCAGGGCACGGATCATTTCGGCATATCCGTTGACCATCCCATCGCTGCCCCCGATGATGCGATAGCCGAGTTGTGCATAGAGCCGTGCTAAGCACCCTGTCCCCCCAATAAATCCGGGAATTGCGTCGAGTTCGGTAATCGCCATGCCGTTGGCAGTAGGGAGAATGTCGGGACGTAGCACGCCGGGGAGTTGGCTCTTAAAGCGGTTCATCCGTCCATATTGGATAACGGGTTCGGGTTTGCCGAGTTCCAAATACTCAGCCACCCAACCGGGCTGAATACCTCGCACGCTTTGGGAATAGAGTAAATTACAGGCGCGATAGAAGTTTAAAAGATGCGTTCCGAGTTCCTCAAACCATCTCAAATCCGATTCAGGAATCCAGAACGGCTCTGGCGAGATACGCCAAGAGGTGTTGCAGTCTGGATGGACATCCCGTTTTTCCGCTTCAAATAGTTTCGCCTTCGGAATTTCGTCGTTAATAAATAGACATTTCTGTTTGGCGTCCAATTTTTAGTTATTCCTTGCGATTTTTTAATTGTTCCTTGCGGTTCGGTCAAGTGGGTTTGATAGATAAAGTGTCTCTCCGTAGAACCGCCCTCCACTTCGTTACGGGCTACACGCCTGGGGAATCGCGTTTTAATTGTTCCTTGCGGTTCGATTAGAATAATTCTGTTGCTATGCCAGGAAAACTTGCTTAACGAAGTCGATTTTCTTTTGTTCAGCGATGGTTTTCAAGACCTGCCGAGGCACCGGACTATCCACATTGATGAGCGTCACGGCGAGTTCCCATAAGCGTGAACGTCCGACAGTCATATCGGCGATGTTGATACCGTGTTCCCCCAGAATCGTTCCCATTAATCCTATCATACCCGGCTGGTCGCTATTGTAGATGAGAAGGATATAACCGGTCGGTCTCACGTTGATATGAAGTTGGTCTATTCGGACGATGCGGAGGTCATTTTTGCCGAAAGCGGTACCTTCTATGACCGCTTCGCCTTTATCGGTTGTGATTGTAATCGCGATGGAGTTGGCAAAATCTGCTTCTGATTCGCTTTTTGTCTCTGTAACAGCTATGCCGCGTTGCTTAATCAGAAAAGGCGCGTTCACATAATTCACGTTTGTTAGTACAGGTGTCAAAAGCCCTTTCTGTAGAGCCACAGTTATCGGTGTAACGTCTTCTTGCTGAAAGAGCGTGCCGTTGTAATGAATTTTAATCGCGGAGATTTGTCCTTCAACAATTTGCGCGTGAAAACTGCCTATCTTTTCAGCAAGCTCCAGATAGGGACCCAAAATATCGAGGGTCCTCGGATCAATTTTAGGTTGATTTACGGCATTCGCGACGGGTTGTCCGCGGAGCGCGTTCGTGACCTGCTGTGCGACCTCAACAGCGACATGCTCCTGTGCTTCCGATGTAGACGCCCCGAGATGTGGTAATGCCAGTACATTTTCTAAGTCCAGCAGTGGGGTTTCGGTTGCCGGTTCGCTTTCAAAAACGTCAAGGGCAGCCCCAGCGAGTTGTCCGGTTTTCAAGGCGTGATAGAGGGCATCTTCATCAATAATACCGCCGCGGGCGCAGTTAATCAAGCGGCAGCTGCGCTTCATTAACGTAAACTCCGACTCACCTACACTGTGATACGTTTCGGCATTGAGATGCGTGTGGACGGAGATATAATCGGATTCCTGAAAGAGCGTTTCCCGATCAACAAGTCTAATGCCAATCTTCTCCGCTGCACTCGATGAAATATAGGGATCGTAAGCGATGATTTGCATCCCGAAAGCCTGTGCGCGTCGAGCGACCTCCCGTCCGATCCGTCCGAGTCCAATGGTGCCAAAAACCTTCCCATATAACTCAACCCCGATGAAGTCGTTGCGTTGCCATGTTCTGTTGCGGAGTGAGATCCCGGCAGGCACAATGTTGCGCGCCAGTGCCAACAGCATCGCGATCGTATGTTCCGCCGCCGCGATCGTATTTCCTGTTGGCGTGTTGACAACTAAGATGCCATTTCGCGTTGCGGCTTGCACATCAATATTATCCACGCCGACCCCGGCGCGCCCGATGACCTTGAGTTGCTTCGCCTTGTCAATAACATCCGCAGTTACCTTCGTCGCGCTTCTGATAAGTAGGGCATTGTAGTCAGCAATCCTGTCCAGCAGTTCTTCATGAGAGAGGTTGAGATTAACATCCACCTCAACATCACCACTCTCTGCTAAAACATCTAAACCTTGCTGCGACAGCAGGTCGCTGACCAGCACCTTGTTCATGCGTCTGAAATCCTCCACTCTTATGTGTTAAAACGGCTGTTTGCACTACTTTACTTACAAGGTATCCTTAAATTATAGCATGTCCGAGCCTCGCTGTCAATAACATTTTATTTGCCTGTAGGGTCATTTAGTTTTAAGTTTCGATTTAGAGAATTTATGTTTTTATGTATGCATGTATGGCGTGAGTTTTCACGCCATACATGCTATACTTCACCCTAAAAATCCATCACAATCTTTGAGGTGAAGACCATGACGAGAAAACCCTCTCGCCACTTGCTTGATATGTTAGCATCACTGCCAGACCCACGCAAGGAGAAAGGCAAACGCCACCCACTGAAAGCCATCCTCGCACTTGCTATTATCGCCATGATGTCTGGCTATCGCAGCTATGCTGCCATTGCTGAATACGGACGGACGTATAAAATGTTGAGAAAAGCTTTGGGGTTTCGACACAAAAAGACGCCGTGTGCCGCAACACTCTACAATCTTTTTCGCAGATTCGACATTGATGCCTTAGAAGACGTCTTGACGCAATGGGTGGCAGTCGCCCTTGAGGACTACGGTTGGGGAAGTCAAAGCCGTCTAACGGCTGTCGCCATAGATGGCAAGACTTTACGGGGCAGCAAGAAACAAGGTGCCAAGATTACGCATTTGATGTCAGTCGTCTCTCATGAACTCGGGATTACACTCACTCAAAGACCGATGTCCGAGAAGACCCATGAAGTGCCTGTCTCGCGTGAAATCCTCAAAGCCTTTGATGTTTCTCAGAAAGTCGTGACAGCCGATGCTTTGCTAACCCAACGCAGTTTTTCTCAGGCGGTTTTAGCAGCCGGAGGCGATTACGTTTTACCCATCAAAGCCAACCATAAACAAGTCTACGAGGACATTGAAAGGTTGTTTCGGCGACCTGCCGAAACAACCTTTCAGATGGCGTATAACACCCTAAAAGCAGAACACCAAGATTGGGGAGAAACCCTCGACACCTTCAAAACTGTTGATCACGCCCATCGACGCATCGAAACACGACGCTTGACGGCAAGCACCGCTATCAATGAATACATAAACTGGCCAGGCGTCCGCCAGGTCTTCGAGTCTACATACACACCAAAGAACCCGAAAACCGGAGAAGTCTCCTGCCAGACGCACTATGGCATCACGAGCCTTCAACCCAACCCTGCCACCGCAGCGGATTTGCTACGACTCAAGCGCGGACATTGAGCAATAGAAAATAAGTCCCACTGGCTCCGGGATGTCATCTTAGGAGAAGATGTTTCCCAAGTCCGCTGTGGGGCGATCCCCGCAGTCATGGCAGCTTTGCGAAACACCGCGCTTTCTATATTACGCTTAGCAGGCTATCAGGCTATCGCTAAAACAATGCGATATTTCTCCGCAAATCCTAAACAAGCACTGACTTTACTGAAAAATGATTTTTAAAACTAAATGACCCTAATTTTCACTAAATGACCCTGCTGATTGTTGACTCCCTTTTCCGTGATTGTGCTATACTATCTCACAACTACTTTTTGGGAGACGATATGAGACAATTTGACGTTTTTTGCGTCGGTATCACGATGTTCATTGGAACAAATTTCCCACAAGTGGTATGCAGTTAGAAAAAATGCGTTTTTATCTCTCCTAAAGGACAGGCAGTTAATCCTACGAAACAACGTTGCAGTTCCTCTAATTGAATAATTTTCCTGCTGTATACCACAAAAGTTGCAACTTGGGTTATGAAAGATTAAGTTGGGAGGCACGTGAAACCTGACTCTACGCTTGACTTCGGCGTAGCGATGTGATATACTAAAAATGGACTTCATCAACAGGAAAATATAATGAGACAATTTAAAAGCCAGAACCGTTTGTGGACGGCGAACTATCACACTTTTACAAGCACTTTCATCATAGCTCTCATCCTCACGTGCCTGCCAGTAGCCGCGGATAGCACAGACATACATGAAAACGCTGGTACCCGTGCCATGACCTTCCTCAAAATCGGCGTAGGTGCAGAGGCGATGAGCATGGGTGAATCTCAAGTCGCGGCGACCGATGACCTTTACGCATCGTACTGGAATCCCGCGGGTCTCGCAAGACTCCAACAGCCACAACTCGCACTCATGCATAACGAATGGTTTGCTGGGATTAACCACGAATTCGTCGGGTTCGCGCTTCCGTTTAAGGGGGCTGGCACCCTCGGAGCGAGCGCGAGTTTCTTGTCTTTCGGGGAATTGCAGGGACGCGATCGGGAGGGGAATGAAACGACGATTTTCCGTCCGTATGATCTGGCACTAATTCTCTCGTATGCCCGAGGCTTCGGCAATTCTCTCGCTTTCGGTGTGAACGCGAAATTCCTGCGCGAGCAGATCGCTGACGAGACCGGGACGGGTGTCGCCTTCGATCTCGGTGGGTTGTACAGTTTTCCTGAGATACCACTCTCACTGGGATTCAACGCACAGCACGTCGGTCCACGAGTGAAGTACATAGAGGAGGCTTTCGGGTTACCCTTTACCTTTAGACTTGGCGCGGCTTACAGACTCTGGGATGACGCGTTCATCCTGACGACGGACATCATTCGTCCCTCTGACAACGATATCGCAATCGGGATCGGAGCAGGCTACACGATAGGCAATGTTTTACAACTCCGTACCGGCTATAAATACAAAATTGGCGGTAACGATTTAGGCGCGATTTCAGGACTCACGGGTGGTTTTGGGTTGACACTCCTCCGTTTCCAAATTGACTATGCCCTCGTGCCGTTCGGTGTTCTCGGATTAACGCACCGCGTCTCTTTAGTTGCCAATTTTTAATCCGCTGTAGAAATGCGGAAGAAATACCCGCGCAAAAAACCCCGTCTGGGACTGAAGAGGTTTTAGAGAACACACGATTTACCTCTAAGATTCGGTCCTGTTTTCTTCGCTATCGATGTTTCCCAACCTTGCCTTCCTGACGGCTGATTACTATTCGGACGCTGCCTGAATAAACGCTTCAAACAACTTACGCCGATGTTCCTGAAAATCATCGGTTTCAATCATTCGCTCTGGATGGTATTGAACACCGAGCACAAACCGCTTTGATATATCCTCTACAGCTTCAATGATTCCATCTTTCGATTGTGCAGTTACCGCAAACCCGTCGCTTATTACTTTCAAGGCTTGGTGATGTCTTGAATTAACTTTGGCAGTGCTCTCATTTATAATTTGGTTCAGCAAACTGCTGGGTTGAATCTTAATCTCATGCCAAGAATCGACCTTATTTTTCAGTATCTTATGAGTCAAATGGTCTGTAAATTGTGACGGTATATCTTGATAGAGATTGCCACCCATAGCGACGTTCATTACCTGAATCCCACGACAAATGCCAAAAACAGGAAGATTTTCTTCCATGCTCCGCTTGAACAGAAATAATTCCAACTCGTCGCGGTCGTGCTCAATGTCTGTAGTCTCATGTACTTCTTCACCGAAATAACTTGGGTCAATATCAGGACCACCTGTTAGCAACAGTCCGTCAATATCAGTATAAGCGTCTTCGGATATGCCGGGGTACAGTGTGCGGGGTATGCCGCCGAACTCTTTAATAGCACAAATATAGTTATTAGAGGGGTCATCCTCAATATTTTCGGTAAATGTGATTCCGATAATAGGGTGCATATAAAAAGATCTCCTTTTGGGTCAATTTTCAATATAAAACGTGAGTTCGATATAAAGGTTTAGAGGAATTTGAGACGATATATCACTCCTACCACAGGTTTGGGATGAATAGGTTCCCATAGGTTTCCGCAGAAAGTGCTTTGTGTAGGAACACCACATACTGCTCTGTCCCAAGTTTAATAAAATATTTTGGAATTCTATAGAGGACAGTTTCAATCAAGTGATACTCTAATCCTGCAAGTCCTTTAATACTTATGAATCAATACTGTGAATCCTGATTCAGACAATGTGCACTACATATTACCTAAATTATACCCCATTTAAAGCCAAATAACAAACCAACGCCACGCTTGTAGGTGGGGGAGGGAATTGAGCAAAGGGAAATGCCCTATCCCCCCCGATTCCCGATATCTAACCGCTGATTGCTAAATAGCATTTGCATTATCTGAAAATGCGTGGTATAATTCTGATGAAAAATCTATGATACACCAAATTAACAAAAACAAATTATCTATAACAAAAGACGGCGCACCGGTACTTACTTACTGTTATGGCGATTCTGAAAGTTTACCCTATTTTCATCCGTTCTATGCACCGAACGGACAGGTGGTAACCGAAGGCGAATACACCCAAGGAGAGTATCCGCCAGGCATCTGTTTCACACTTGGAACGGTCAACGGCGAGCAACTCGACCCGAACACACTGATCCGTGAAAGAGAATCGTCGAACGGGGAGACTTCGGAAGATTTCACAATCGTCACGACGTGGAACGCGTCGGAACCGTTGCTCATAGAAACTTGCACCACGGACGCCCATCCACCTCAAACCGAAGTTCAAGTGCTGGACATCGAGATTTCGTTGTATGCCCCTACAACTTCGCTTGAATTTGCGGGTAACATTGGACTTGGATGCCGAACAGTTGAGATGGAGTACCGAAAAGCTGCGAATGCCAACGGAGGGATCGGCGAAATGGCAGTGAATGGGAATCGATCGGTGTGGGGAACGCTCTCCGGCGTCACGGCTGCTGAACAGAGTGTCGTTGGAGTCGGTATCTTTCCGCATCCAACAAACGGTGAAACAACGTTTCTCGTGGAGGACGTATCGTTCGGATACCTCTTTGCGCAGGCTGTTCCTTTCAAAGTGAACGTCGGATTGACACGCACGTTAAAATATCGTGTCATCGCGTATATGGGCGATCTCTTTACAGTGGATGTCTGGAAATACCATCAGGACTACATCGGATAAGATGGGTTTCGGTTCCGGTTTTCTCCGAAAATCCTTTCGGTTAACAGTTGTCAGTTAAGAGAACGTTTTGCTTGATGTTTTTCTTCAATTTTCTCAATTTCTCTCGTTTAACGAACAACTCTTGTTACCGATGACTGACAACTCTTCAGTTGCTTACATTTGGAGGACAGTCCAAGAGCCATAATAAAAAAATGAAAGACCAATCGCTTTTCCCACTCTATAATAAAGATGAAGGCGCAGACGCACCGCATCCGCCACCACAGGTGTCGCAAGACAGAGGGGCTTCTCACGTAACTCCGCATCACGTCCGTCGTGTTTACATCGAAACCTACGGGTGCCAGATGAACGTCAGCGACAGCGAACTAATGGCAGGTATTTTGACGCAGAGTGGACACCAGACCGTCCCACACCTCGAAGATGCCGATGTCGTCCTCGTCAACACCTGTGCGATACGGGAAAACGCGGAGACGAAAGTGATTAATCGGTTAAAGCATCTGAATCATCGGAAACGCCGCCACCCAGAGCTCATTATTGGGGTCTGTGGTTGTATGGCGCAACACCTCCGCGACCGACTCTTAGATGCCGCACCTTATGTCGATCTCGTCATGGGACCGGATGCGTATCGAAATCTGCCAGTGGCTTTGGATTCTTTGGCAGGTGATGTCAAGTCGCATGTATCCCTGACCGATAGTGATCCGTTTGTCGGGTTACGATTGGACAAAAACGAAGATTACGCCGACATCGCACCTATCCGAAAAGAGGGGATTCGGGCGTGGCTCACTATTCAGCGAGGGTGCGATAAGATGTGTACCTTCTGTATCGTCCCTTTCGTCCGTGGTCGAGAACGGAGTCTCCCGCTAAAACTCCTTGTTGAAGATGTCGAGAAACTTGTTGATCAGGGCTTCAAAGAGGTCGTACTTCTTGGGCAGACCGTTAACTCCTATCACGATGACAGTGCCGATTTTGGAGATCTCCTCTACGCTATCGGCGAAGTGAATGGATTGGAACGCGTGCGGTTTACCTCTCCGCATCCCGCGGACGCGACGGACAGCATGATTGATGCAATGGCAAATTCACCAGTTGTCTGTAAACATCTCCACCTCCCACTCCAGTCCGGTTCAACCGAAGTCCTTGAACGGATGCGTCGTACCTATACAGCGGAGGAGTACCGAACACTCGTCTCAAAACTCCGCGAGCGCGTCCCTGATATTTCCCTTACAACCGATATTATTGTTGGCTTCTGCGGTGAAACCGACGATGAGTTCATGGAAACGTATCAGATGATGGCGGATATCCGATACGATTCAGCGTTCATGTTCAAGTATTCCGAACGTGAAGGGACACTTGCACACAGAGCATTACCCGATGATGTGCCTGAGGTAGTAAAGGGAGAACGCCTTGAACAGATTATTGAGCTTCAAGAAAACATTTCCGCGAACATCAACAAGTCAGCAATCGGTGATACCGTCACAGTGCTCGTAGAAGGCGAATCTCGTCGTGATGCAGATAGATACCACGGAAAAACGGACGGTTTCAAGACGACTGTATTCCCCAAAACGGGCAGTCAAATCGGCGACATTGTCAACGTTCGCGTTCACAGCACAACAGCACATACCTTAATTGGACAGATAGTGTAATGGACAAAGTTAGAATCAAAAACAAGGTCGAAATTGAGAAGATGAAGCGGAGTGGCAAAGCAGCCGCGACGGTACTAAAGCGCATCGGAGAGGCAATCGCGCCGGGGGTATCGACTGCCGACTTGGAACGCATCTCGCGTGATACAATTGCCGAAGTCAATGCCACATCTTCCTTCTTAGGCTATCAGCTCCCAGAGCATGAACCTTATCCTGCCACGATATGTGTCTCGATGAATAACATCGTTATCCACGGGATTCCAGGTGAAACTGAAGTGCTGCAAGAGGGCGACATCATCGGGATTGACACAGCTGTCAGTATTGACGGCTATCACGGTGATAACGCTTATACCTTCCCCGTTGGAGACATCTCACCGCCAGCCGCACGGTTGCTTGACGTAACTCGGAATTCCCTCTACGACGCGATAGCCGAAGCGAAACCAGGGAACCGTATCGGCGACATCTCTTCTAAGTTACAAGACGGAGCAGAATCCGCAGGATTCTCCGTTCTCCAGAATTTTTCTGGGCACGGAATCGGGCGAAATCTCCATGAAGCCCCAGAGGTTCCGTGCATGGGAGTCGCTGGACGCGGTTTACGTTTGAGACCGGGAATGGTCCTCGCGATTGAGACGATGGTGAACGTTGGATTACCAGATGTCCAAATATTGTCAGACGGTTGGAGCGTTGCAACGCTGGATGGCACCTTATCCGCGCTTTTTGAGCATACGGTGGCGATCCTCTCGGATGGACCCGAAATTCTTACCGGGAGCGAATTGTGGGAAATCTAAGCACTAAAATTGTAGGTATTATCACTGCAATCCTCGTCTTTATCTCACTTTATCTCGTCTTCGGATACGCGCGGATTGAAGGCACAATGCTCGAAGTCCAAAAAATCTTCTACTATCACGTTTCTGCCGCACTCACCGTTTTTGTAGCCTTCGGTATCAACTGCGTATTTAGCATCAAATACCTCATTCAACGTAAACCCAACGATGATCTTCTGGCAGTCGCTGCGGCGGAACTGGGCCTCGTCTTTTGCACAATCGCGTTGCTGTCGGGTCCAATCTGGGCACGATACGCGTGGAATACATGGTGGAATTGGGAACCGCGTCTCACGAGTACACTTGTTCTTTGGCTCATGTATGTCGGTTACTTTATTCTCCGTTCCGCGCTGGAGGGTGATAAACGTAGACTTTACTGCGCTGTCCTCGGTATTATTGCTTATCTTGATGTGCCGATTGTCTACTATTCTGTGGACATTTGGCAGGGAGGCTTGCATCCAGACCGTGGAACCAAATGGAACCTTGAAACGACAATGCGGCATACATGGATGGTGGCACTGCTCGCACTCATTATGTTGTTTGTTCTACTGCTCATTGTGCGGTATCGGATGAAGAAGGCAGAAGCGCGTTACGAAATCGTCCGACAGAAATATATAGGAGAGGCATCTCAATGAAAATAGCAGTTTTTGCGAGTTTTTTGGTGATTTTGGGGGTATTCATCTTTGCAACCCAAGTCCCGATCACCTTGACAGACGATGAGGTTGCGAAGGCTATTGGGGAAGCAACTTCAGAATCTGAATCTCCTGTGGATGAAGATATCTTATCACAGGCAGTGCAACTATCCGTAACAAAACTGGAAAAGGCGCAGAGCACACGCCTCAAATATCTCGCCTCTGCCTACTTTGTTATTTGGTTAGTTTTTATTTTATACATATTACACTTAGAGCGAAAGCAGCAAGAACTCGACAAACGCCTTGCACAATTAGAACAGGATTCTGACGAACCCTAACACCAGAATCTGATAATATATTAAAATAATAGAATTTATGCTCTCATTTCCTGCTGGCGAGGTCGGAAACCTCGCCTATTTTCATAATTGGCTATCGGTTTTCAGCATAGGTTGCGGCGCAGGATGGCACAAACTGACAGTTTGTGCTACAATAGACTTCCGCTGTTTATAGTAAAACCGAAAAATAAAGAGACACTTGCATCCCCCGGTAGGTTCGGAATGTAATACAAGGAACGGATTTAGTCTATTCGTAGACTAAATCCCCTAACCGAACCGGCACAGGGTGTCTTATTAATTCTAAACTTTACTATAAATCGAAACTATAGTAAAGCCCGAAAATATCTGTACTTCCCCGGTAGGGTCTTTCACCTAACCGCACCGATTTTGGTGTAAAAGTAATTACAGAATCCACTATATGTTATCGTTACGCTTCTGAATATTTTAATAAATTGTAAACTTTATCCGTAAAAATCGTTCAATTTATTAACATCCAAAAACAGGAGCAAAAAAAATGAAAACGTTCCTTTTCAAAACACAACAGACATTTGAACAACCCCTGACAGAAGTTTTTGAATTTTTCTCCAATGCACATAACCTCGCTGTAATTACGCCGCCGTGGCTTCATTTTGAAGTTATAACCCCCGCACCAATTGAAATGGTCGTCGGAACGCTCATTGATTATCGGCTGAAACTGCGTGGTATCCCAATCCGTTGGCAGAGTGAGATTACGGAGTGGAATCCGCCCTATGCCTTCGTGGATGTACAACGCCGCGGCCCTTATCGTCTTTGGCGGCATACGCATACTTTTGATGAGACAGTGGAGGGTGTGGTTGTAGGCGATACGGTCGAATACGCGGTCTGGGGAAATGAGCTTATTGGTAGGTTATTCGTGCGTCCGGATATAGAAAAAATCTTTGCTTACCGTTCCGAGCAGTTAGATGAAATCTTCCATCGGATTTGAATCTTCAGAGGAAAAACAGCAACCTCTCATAGAAACGGATGCGTGCGTAATAGTGCATCACGCGTTCTACGTGCGCCAACGTTTCGTTAGCCCCTTCAAAATAACCGTGAGGCGGCTTGCCGTTTTTCCACACCTCGCGATGCATGGAGGCATGTTGCTTCGTTAGTTGGCTGAGGGCAATGCTCACCGGTTCCCAGAGAAGTGGGTCGCGAGCGTGATGGTCTCGAACGAGCGTTTGTGCATCGCGAACCCGTCCGAGACCGCCGTTGTAACTCGCTACTACTAATCGATGACGATGTTCGTTTGGGCTTTCTGGGAAAGCGTTATACAACGTCCGTAGGTGACGCGTTGCCCCTGCAATGCTCTGATTTGCATCAAAAGGATCTTGCACGCCGAGTTCCTTTGCCGTGTTTGGCATCAATTGTGTCAATCCCAGTGCACCCACCGAGCTTTCTGCCCTTTCGTCAAATCCAGATTCCTGCAGAATCAACGCGCAAATCAATTGAGCGTCCAACGCTTCTTTTGCCGCGTGTTGCTGGATTAACCCTCGATACTTGAGAATCTTCGGGGTCAGCACAATCAATCGCAGATCCAAGCGGACGTTGATGACCAAACTTAGGACGAGGATTACAGCAAGTGTCGTCAGAATAAGAATGAGTGTTCGTTTGCGCCGCATTTCTATTTACCCAAAATGGTTGTTAGTTGTCAGCTAAGAGAGGACTTGGTTCGACAATATCCCTCTTTAACTGATAACCGGTAACTGACAACTATTAAAACAGATAACCCATTTGAACCGCGAGTTGGTGTGCTTGACTTGTTGCGCCTTTACGATGCTCAGCATTTTGTGTGTAGTGCCATACATATAGAAGCGAGGCATTCCATCCATTCAATGGACGATAGGAAAACCGCCCGCCGATTTCTGTTGTACGGGCAATAACACCTGTTGGAAACGGGATCACTCTGAAATCTTCCCCATAAAACCGATTTGCGATTCTGCCTTCACCCTGTCGAGTGAGCACGCCGCGAATCTCTGCTTCAGTAGAGACAGTCAATTGATAGGTGGCTGAAAATCGAACTGTATCCGAATCGGTGCTGATTGGATGTCCGATTGCGTACCCGAAATGTGTGAACTGATTATCAGGCACCAAATGTGTGTAAGCCCATCGGTTGACGCGTGCGTATTCACTATGAATTCCAAAATGACGGCCCAGGTATTGGGGATACCATGTCGCTCCCAAGAGCCATGCCACTGCATGTGGATCATTCGCACCCGGAACGTATTGGATATCATCAATGACCCATTCACCATACAAGCGCACACCATCAATCGGTCGGATCGCTGCATCAAAGGCGAACATAACATTGTCGTCGGCTTTAGCGTTGTATTGTAGTGCGTAATAGAAAGTAATTGGGTTTGCATATTTCCATTCAAGTGCTTGGGCATCGCCACCGTAAAGCACCCATTCCGCGACCCCGATTTCCACTCGATCGTTGAATTGGTAATCGAGTCGGTGTCCGCTGATATAACGTTTCGCGAGATAGCGTTTTTCACCGTCATCGTACCAAGTTGAATCGAGTTGCGCTGTAAAAGCCGTCGCTTTGAGTCGTTTTCCGAGTCTGCTGGTGAGTCTGACTTGGTCAAACGGTGGTGAGTTATCAGAGATGCCGACCGTTTTGTATGGACTCGCTCCCCAGAAGAGCCAATCTCTACCGACAAGCAGATCGAGATGTGTGCTATTGACTTGTAAGTAACCCCTCTTGAAGTCGCCAGTATAGTCCCCGCGCCAGCGTTCAAGACGTTGTCCGGCTGTCTTTCCGTCCAGCGGTGGGCTTTTGAAGTTATGTCCCTCAAATTCAGAATACAAAGCGAGACGCGGAGCGTTTCGCTGTTCGAGTTGCCCAAGTGTATAGTGCAATCCCCATTCAAACACTGGAGCCGCTTTTTCTTCTGTCATCCGGAGTTGTGGTAGGAATCGCATCCTCCGCCCATCGTTAATCATAAGTTCTTTCGCGAATTCCCGTTTCAATTTTTCTAAGAGTTTCCTATCTATCGCGGATGGAACGACAACGCCCCTGTGAATGCGAGATTCAGCCTGCCGTATCGCTACTGCCACATCCGCTCTTGAAAGCGGTGCCGTGTGTCGATGGAATCCGCCCGCGATGCCATCGGTTTCCAACTTCGCGAGTGCCTCAGTAACCCAACCATCGAAATTCAAGGCAACGTCAGGGGCACCAAACGCCGTTCTCAAAATGAATGTAGATGCAAGGAGGATGTATAAAATACCCCACCGCTGGTGAGGTTTCCTAACCTCGCTTGTCAATCCTGTCCCGCTAATTGTATACCCCACTATAGACGCAAGGAGGATATATAAGATATTCAATCGTGGAGAAGCGGGCGTGTCAGCATCAACGATCCTTCCTATGTTTGAAGGGGCGGGAAAGTTCACTATTATTCCGTCTCCAATTTCTTAACATAGGCATCAATACGTCGGAACTGCCACGTCCATTGTACGTTATAGAGGAACTGCCGTAGATCGAAACGATTGTCGTCCGGCGAATAGGATTCAGCGTGATAGGAAGGCGTTAGCGTCGTCATTTTGTGTCGATTGATGGCGTAGTATCTGAAGAATCGTTTGACCCTCTCGGCAACTTCATGCGGTGGTAGATGGTCCCACTCCTGTACCAATTTTTCAAACATGCTGACAGGACCACACTGCTCCATTTTTCGGAGTTGCCCGAAGCGACTCAACTCGGCATAAGTCATCCCCATATCGTCTTCATCGGTTTGCGTATAGGTATCGGTTATCGGTTCCAGTTCCGCTGTCGGCGGCGCATCAACAATTTCCGAGAGTGCCGTATAACCGAGGTTGTGTTTAGCCCAATTCAGGAACCGACGTAAGTCGTGTTTACTAATCCCACCGATCGGGTTGATGTCCCCGCTACTGCAATCATATTTTGTGAGATAGCCGCGCAATGCTTCATCAACGTTTCCTGTGCCTAATACGAGGAGAGTGCCTTCCCGGTTCCGCACCCACGGCATCATCTGAGCGAACAGATAACTCAGCACCATCCGCAACCGTGCCTGTATGTTCTGAAGTGCTTGATTTTCTCTATAACTGCCACCCTCAACCTTAAATCGAGGGGTCTTCTGCGTGATACGGGTAAAGAGTGCCTGCAACGCATTGACAAGTCCATCCATATTGATGTTGAGATGGTCTGCGCCGATCTGCTCCGCGAGGTGTTTCGCGCGTTTTCGGGTGTCGCGAGAACTATTCTCTGTGCCGATGTAGCACGTATAGAGTAGGCGATTGGCGAGCACACGCGGATCCGTGAAAACGTCTGGCGTTTCACCGTCGTCCAGCCACCTCTCTACATCGCGAATAACCGAAGCATCTTTGTCGCGTATCGCCTTTGCTACCAATTGACACATTGAACCGACGAGCGTCGCAACGGCACCACTGTCAGCACCACCAGATAATGGGATGAAATACCCCGCCGCACCCGATCTGCGTAGATAATCCCAGAGCCAGCAAGCCGGACCCAAAGCGATCTCTTCCTCCGGTTCGTGCGTATGCGGCTCGATTTTTCTGCTCACGTTCAGGGTACTATTTCCGTGTGCTGGTTCAAAGTCAAAGTCAATATCTATCTGCGGTAATGGCTCCAATTTGCTCGCCTGTACAGCCCGACTCGCCTTCGCACCCCGATACGCACGCACGTCGTGAAGGTTCACCGTCGCGGTGACGACCTCTACATCTTTAAGTGAAAATTGGGAACCTTGCGCTAAAATCTCACCATTCTGAGCGATCAGCGCACAACCGTCGAAATAGAGTCTACCGCCATCACATCCCTGTTGATTTGCATAGAGATAAACGCCGCCGTTTTTAGCACTTGCGTTTCTTATAAGTGCGATACGTGTGTCTAATTTCCGTAACTCGTGGTGAGAACCGGAGCCGTTCGCTATGATTTCAACACCGGCATTGCCGAAGTGTATGTGTGGACTCATTGGCACAAAGAGTTCCTCGCAGGTCTCCGATGCCAAGAGTGTGTCCGCAGTGGCAATCGCGGCGATGCCGATAGGCACCGTCCGATGTCCGGTCAGTTCGGAAATTTCGCGAGGAAGTGTATACGGTTCGGTACGCCAACCCCGTTCCCATGCTGTGAACCAACGGTGTTCCCGATAGTTACCGTCGCTCGCCATGACCATCTTTGGACGGATTAACAGCAGCTTGCCATCTAAGACAAAGACCCGACAGTTATACCGAACGTTTTTATGCATAACGGGCATTCCAATGTCACACAGAATGCCGTCCGTATATCCGCCTCTGAGAATACATGTCAGCGATTCCCAACTGTGCAGTAGCGTGTCCAATTCCAGAAAATGGTCTTCGCAGGAATACCCCGTAATCTCCAATTCCGGTCCCAACCGATACCGAGCACCGCGCTCTTTCGCAATCTCTATGGATTCAATGATACGCGCCGTGTTCCCTTCAAAATCGAGGCTCCATTGATTTAGGTTGCACGTTGCGAGCGCTACTTTCATTTTTTAATTTTACCTCTGACCGCTGACTGCTGATGGCTATCTCCTACGTTTTCTGTGGTTTCTTACGGGCAGCCGGAAATAGGATATTGTTCAGAATGAGCCTGTAACCGGGTGAATGTTTGTGCAAATCAAGATTCGTCGGTATTTTTCCCTCACCCACGAGATGACGGTAATCCTCTGGATCGTGTCCACCGAGGAACGTAAAGGTGCCTTTCCCTAATTTGCCATGGACGTATTTTGCATAGTTAGTACCTTCTACCTGTCCTAAGATGGTGACAGAACCACGGATCTTGTCTATATTAAACGATGTTGTTTGTCCGAGATACCCGGGCACAACGCTTACGTGATTCTGCGTGAGCATCGTCGGGATCGGGTCGTGCTTTGCGGCGAATTCAAAGAGTTTGAAATCCTCAACCCCGCTTTGTGCGTCCCGATCAGGATTTGGGTTGTCTATGTCTGAGAATTCGTATCGGTATGGGTTCGTGTAAAGGCTAAAATTTTCAAATGCCAAAGTGCGCTGAAAGTCGAGTCGCGTCTCAGCATCCGAATCGATTGGTGTTCCATCCAATTCAGGGGCAACGATATCGATTGCGCCACCGCGTGTCGCCAGAGCAATATCAAGGGTTTCTGGAGCGGAACACATGGCGAAGATAAACCCACCATTGACGATATAGTCAGCGATCATCTGTGCCGTCTGCCCTTTATGCTGCGAGACCCGCCGGAATCCCGCTTCTGTGGCGGCTTTTTCAAACATCAACATCCGCTGTTGATACCAGACCTGTGTGGAAAATGCGGCATGGAACTTTCCGTGTTGACCTGTAAAGTCTTCATGGTGGAGATGTAGCCAATCGTAATTCTCTATCTCTAATACGCCGCTTTGTACCGCTTTGTCCCAGATTTCGTCGTAGGGGATCTGTGCGTAATCCAAGGCGATTTTGACGGCATCGTCCCAAGGGTCTCGGTACGGTGATGCCTCTGATGGGGCATACACAGCGATTTTCGGTGCTTTTTCCAATAGAATCTCGTCCATGTTGCTACCATCGAGGACGGATTCCTTTATACTGAGGTAATCGGTGTGGTTCATCGGTTCAAAGCGCACACCCATCAATACCGCACGCAGCCGAACGTCTTGCGAATCCGGTAGGACGAACGCGCCACCGCGATAATTGAGCCACCAGTAGCATCGGTACTCACGCGGGACCTCTAATGCCCAATAGGTCAAACCGTAAGCCTTCAGGTGGTTGGTTTGTGCTCCGATCTCCATCGGTACCAGAAGCCATTCCGCTCCAGCAATATTTGCTGTAATAACGACTAATATTAATATAAAAACTGACTTTCTAACTATCGAATTTCTGATGTTCCCTCCATTACGTTTCGGAAAGATTTTCGCGAAGAGTGCGGCTAAGTTTGGAGATACTGATCGGCAAATCTTCATTTTTGAGCTTCCGGTTTTCTAACCATTGAGTTAACGATTATTTAAAACCCCAAAACTGCGGGTTCGTGCCCAAACACGACCTGCCCGTTGGACATCAGCGGTGCTTCAGTCGTTTCCGGATTCTGCGTATCAATCTGCCAGAGTTGCCCATTATTCTCATAGAGGATCCAGCGTCCCTCTGGCGGTATCCATACCGGATGTGAACCCCCTTTTTGCGTTAACTGTCGCTCCGTCGGTTCCCCCGCATCTGAGTAGGTGGTGAGCCAAATCTGTTGATAGGTGCCTTCGGTTCGCGTGAACGCCAACTGGTTCGGATTCGCGGGTGACCATGTGGGTTCCGTATCATCAGCAGGAGACACCACAACCGGCTCGACACTTGTTGTCACTTGGTCAAAAGCGTAAATATTTCGGTTTTCTCCGGTGTCGTCAGGATTTTCGATGGTTCCGGCTGTGACGTAAGCAAGCACCGTACCGTCGTTGTTCCAGGCAGGTGTAAAACTCTGTAGGGCAGTTGATGGTACAATAAACTCGGATTCAGTCGGGATATGCCAGATGATAACGCGACTCCGGTTTCCATATTCAGGACGTGTATAGGCAACATATTCCGCATCGGGTGATATTGCCGTATCGCTTGCCATTTGTCGACTGTCAAGTAGCAGAGCAGCGTTGAGTTTTTCACGACTCCGAACGATGACGTTTCCTTCTCTATCCTGAAAGATAAGCGTGCCGTCGTTCGCGACGGTTGGGTTATGTCCTGCACCCAATGGTGCATTCGTTCCATCCGGGGACAGTCCCCATATTATATCGTCATAGGCAAAGTAGATATGTGCTGGCAATTGATTTGTGGTGGGTGTCTCTTTTGCAGTGATACCTGCTTTCGGGGTAAAACGATCTTCGTTACCGAGTTCCCAGCCTGCCCCGTTGGCTCTCCAGAGAAAACCGATGCCCTTTGTCCAATATTTCCACTCCTCATTCATGCGTCCATTCCGGGTGAGTCTAAAAATATCTTCAGGTTCACCATACTGTTTTTTGATTGTCCAACGTCCACCGTCCTCAATTTCCGCCATGTTCCCCTCTTCATCAATGTAACTGGCGAGGATGTCGATATCAATGTGCGGTGTCGTCTGTCCTGAAAACACACTAACCGCTGCAGGTTCACCTCGCGTCGGGCGGCGCGTGCCATATATCCCGACCCCATCGGTGATTCCTGTTGTTCCATCATTGTTTACGTCCATCACCGCCATGACGTGGTAGGTACCTGGTAGGACGGTAACCTGATAACTACCGTCTCCCGCCAGAGAAATTGGTATAGCAATCGGCGCGCTGAAATCAGGGCTATAAGAGAGGGTCAAAATTCCCTGTTGAACGGAATGTCCATCCCATGTTATTCGTCCTGCGATCCTGCCCTGTTCGATGTGTGTTTCGATACCGGGAGGGGCAGCGTGAAGATGTCCGTTCGCGTCGTAACGCGCACTTACCACAAGTTCGATATCGCGGTTGTCGCCCTCCATAAGCACTATCGGTGCTGGTGGTTGTGTCGTGATGTCCACTGTTCCATAACCACCTAAGCCGTCGCCATCACTGTATCGACCGTCTTTATCTGCATCGAAATTAACGATGACGTAGTATTCCCCCGCCGGAAGTGCGATGCGGAATATGCCACCAGCCGCGGTTTCTCCGCTCGCAATCGGTGTGACGAGAGCAGATTCGGCGTATACTTCAACACGTGCCGTTGCATCTTCAGGAAGCGATACGTGTCCCGTCAATATACTTGTATTTTCGGTCGCTGTCCTTTTACGTGTCTGATAAGTTGCTGTAATCGCTATCTCAATATCTTCAGTGAACTTATTGGGCGAAATTAGCACAGGTTCGGGAAACTCGCCGCGCTTCCGCATGTCTTCCACACCGTAGAACCCAAAGTCGTCGCCTGTATCCAATTTATTCGTGTTGTTGTTGTCAACAATTGCCATCAGGTAGTATTTCCCCGGCAATAGGTTTAACGTCCACGCGCCTGTCTCTGCCACTGGGGCGATACCGGCGCGATATTTCCAAGATAGGTCTGTATACGCGAGAATCAACGCTTTTCGGTTTCCAAGCGGAGTTTGAGGATTCACAGGACCTTGACCCAACTTGAGTGTGCCTTGACACCCAGATGTCACAGTCCGTAAAGCCGTTTGGAATTGTTGAAGTTGGCTCGGTTCATATTGAGAAATTGGAATGATCTTGAGGTTGCCGTTGATGTATGTCGCCCGCGCAGTTATCGGAATCTCTAAACCCTGAACCTTCTGTTCATCATCTGTCTCAATTAACCGGTACTTTTGCCCTTGGTCGTTCCAATCGGTGATACCGAGGATACCCAAGCCGTCGCCTGCATCGAAGTTTCCCGATTTATCAACATCGACGTAGGCAACGATATAGTAACGCCCCGGTTCAACGCGGATTGTGAATCGTCCATCGCCGAGTTGTGGTATTCCGCTGGTATATAACTCTTTGAGTGCCTCGTCTCGGTAGACCGACACGCTTGTGTGGGATAGGTCGTGCCCCTCCCAGATAACACTTCCTGATAGGGTGGCTGTCATCCTTCGGGTAGCAGCGTTTTCTTGGGCAGAAAGTTTCTGGCAGAAAACCGCACCGATAATCGCAATGCTAATCATGAGTCGTAACGGTATCCATCGTTTCATTTTATATTCCTGTATGCCTGTTTCTTTTTATCTCTATTATGTGGTACAGATACACTATTCCTTTTTGCCACCATGTGCGTGCAATATTTTGGCAGTTTTACTGACATTGTTCATCACCGCATAGGACAACGGGGTAGAATCCCACCTATTTTTTTGTTGACATCGGCACCGTATGGCAATAAAAGTACTGCGGTTTCACTTGCATCCTGCCATACAGCCTTGTGCAAGGGGATTTCACCTGCCTCATTCAGCGCATTGACATCGGCACCATTTTCTATCAATAACCGTGCGACTTCACATAAATCCCATCGCGCCGCCCAGTGCAGAGGCCTTTCGTTCTCATCATTCCTGGCATTGACATCGGCACCGTTTTCCAGCAATATTGATACTGTTTCTAATGCGTTCTTCTTCGCTGCTATATGTAACGGGGTGTCACCTATATTATCTGTTACATGGACACTCGCACCGTGTGACAGTAATAACTTTATAGTTTCACTCGCATTCTGCCGCGCTGCTACGTGTAGGGGACACCCCCAATTATCATTCAGTGCGTTAGCATCCGCCCATGCGTTGACATCGGCACCGTATGACAGCAACACGGATCCAATTTCCGACGCATTGAATCCCACTGCTAAGTGTAGAGCAGTTTGATCGAACTCATTCTTTGCGTTGACATATAGTTGAGAATCGTTCATGTATGAGCCTTCATAAATTGATGTAAGCGGAGCCTCTGAGAGGTTTCACCCCGTGGATGGCAACATGGATTATTATATGGTAACACATGCCGGTATAATTTGCAAGTGGCGAATATTTCCCAACAACGGGTAATAAATGGTTTCCCTACTACAAACCAAATTGACTATCAGTGATTGACTCTCGGTTTCTCTTGCTGACGGCTGATGGCTATTCTTCTGACCGCCAATTGCTGATGGTTTCCGATGGCTATTTTTACAACCAAAATACATTTGCTTTTGTGAAAAAGTTATGTTATAATAATATGTAATTTACCGATGCGGGTGGAAGCATAATCTGTTTCCTGTCCTTGAGGAAATCTATCCGCGCTGAACCTCAACCCGAACCCAAAGAGGAGCAATTCACAATGAGAGTAAAAGTCTATTACATCTGCGCTGTCCTGTTGGTGTTAGGTTTATCTACACCTGCAGTCTTCGCACAAGGTGCTCAATCGGATAATCTGCTTGGATGGTGGCTATTTGATAGCGAAAAAGACGAGATCGGGAACTGGGACGATATAGCTCTCCATGGTGCCGAACTCAAAGACGGCCAATTGATTGTTGAAACTGGGAAATGGGCGCACGCACTCGAATACAGCGGACCCGACATCGAAGAGAAAACCCTGATGACATGGGTAGCTCTGGATAGTCTCGCCGCAACGGCAGGCTCGGCACTCACGTTAGATAAAGCCACAGAGGACCAATTTAACGCGATTGTCTACGCCGAACGCCAACCGAGTCAATGGATGTCTGGAAGCAGTTGGTTCCATCGCACTGAAGACTTCCCGAAAGCGCACAACGAGAAGAAAGAAGGCGAAATGGTCTACTTAGCCTTCACTTACGAAGATAAGGGTGGAACTTACAAGATTACGGGATACCGCAACGGTGAGAGCCTTGGGAGTTATGAAAAGGGCGAGATCAAAACCTGGCCCACAGGGGATGCCGAAGCGATTTGGGGAAAACGGCATACAAACGGACTCGGTGGTCCCGGAGACCTCAACGCACACATTGAAGAATCCCGAATTTACGCCGTCGCGTTGACTGCGGATGAAGTTAAAGAAATGGAAATCGGGACGCTCGATGTTGTCCCCCAAGGGAAGCTCGCTACACAGTGGGCAAAGCTTAAACGGAAATAGGTTCTTATTAATTGTAGGGCGAACCCCAAGTGGATTCGCCCTATTTCAGATTAGGTTAACGGTAGTTTCTGACCGTGATGAACGTTATGAAAAGTCGACTTGCACTTCTTCTAATGTGCATCAGTATTTATATCGTTCCACTTGCGACTGCTGAAGAGCATGTTTGGACATTTGACGACGATGCCTCCAATTGGGCACCCGCAAACGGCAATTGGGAAGTCGAAGAAGGGGTCTATAAACAAACGATGCGCTGGGGTAAAGCACAGAAGGCGTTGATTGACGGCGCAGAGTGGACAGACCACACGCTCGAAGCAAAGGTCCGTGTTGATGACGGACACTGGGGTGGTATCGTCTTCCGAGCACAAAATGAGTTTGAGTACTATGTGTACCTCATCTGCCCGAAAGAGAACAAGTCTGAACTATGGCGGCACAAGCGCAGCACCGCCTTTAAAGACGGGTTTGAAGCACGCGATGAAATCGAACACGACATTGAACCTATTGGTCTTACCATTACACGCAACGAGTGGTTCACACTCCGCGTCGTCGTTGAAGGCAGTCGCATCGCAGTTGCTATCAACGATATAGAACAGGGTGTCTTTTTTGATGACGCGTATCCCGTTGGAAAAGTCGGGGTCTGGACGTGGGATACACAAGCCAGTTTTGATGATGTCTCTGTGAAGGGTGCCACGACTGCCTCTCTTACGGCAATTCAACCCAGAGGAAAAATCGCTGTGTCATGGGCAGCCTTAAAGAAAAAATAAACTTACGTGTTTCAGTAACCAAATGAACGTCCCTAACGTGAGTATAACATAAGATTTAACCGTTAGCGAAATGTTACACTTTTCGCCATTTTATTTTTTTACCGTCGAAAGCCACACAAAAAACGTCTACAACCCCTTACATTTATTAGGTTTTGTGCTAATAACCAGTGTACCTCTAATGTTACACTGGTGTAACATTTTTAAGGAAAACTCTCATTATTTCAACGCGTTTTTCAGACGCACATAGGAGGAATTTCATGGCAGATGTAGGAAGTGCTGCACCGGATTTTACGCTTACAGGTGCAGTTAACCAAGAAGATGTTGAAGTTTCATTGAGCGACTACGCAGGTAAAAATTTAGTAGTTCTTTTTTACCCACTTGCTTTTTCCCCGGTCTGTGCTGAACAGGTGCCAGATTTCAACGGCAGTTTGTCAGCGATTCAAGCGAAAGGTGCTGAAGTTATCGCAATCAACCGAGATTCAACGTTTGCCCATAAAGCGTGGAGTGAAGTGCTGGGTGGTGTCGATTTCCCGCTCCTCGCAGATATGAACCTTGCTGTTTCTAAGCAGTTCGGTATGGCAATCGAAGATGTTGGTATTACCACACGTGGTGTCTTCATCATCGATACGTCTGGAAATATAGCCTTCAAACACGTCGAAGCAGCTCCTCCGGACAATACGCTGTCAGCTGAGCAACTTCTCGACGAGTTGGACAAATTGCAATAGGTATTTCAGAGTAACCGTGAGCGTACGCGCGCCCATGTGCCTCGACCTATGAAAAAGCGGGCATCTGGCGAAACTTGCAAACCTTGATTTTCCCCTGTTGATGCCCGCTTTTCACTTTAATTTTTGGTTCGTAGTAGGGAAACCATTGATTACCTGTTAATCTGAATAATCTGAACATCTGATAAATTTCTAAAACCGAATGACGCTAACTTTTAATTTTCACAACATTGACAACACCAAAAGGATATGGTATAATACCATTAATGCGGGTGTAGCTCAGCGGTAGAGCGTCAGCTTCCCAAGCTGAGGGTCGCGGGTTCAATTCCCGTCACCCGCTTGTATATTTGCCCACTTGAATATTTAACTGGAAACCGCCTAAAATTGAGGAAATCCATGGCACGAGACCAACGATTGACGAAAGAAGAAATCCAAGAAGATAAATTTATTGAAGGGCTTCTGAAAACCTACCAGTTCCTTAAAGAGAATTTGCGGAGCATCATCATTGTCGTAGGAATAGTCGTCATTGCTGTCGCAGGCTATGCGGCATATCATCAGAATCAGGAGAATCGCCGCGCTGAAGCAACTATCGCGTTGCGCGAAGCTACCGAAGCCTATCGAACCGCCGAAGAGAGCCTTTTCGATGCAGATAAATTGGCGGGAAGTGAAGAATCTCTCACAACCGCACAGACGCAGCTCCAACAGGTCTTTGAGAAGCACCCGAATACCGCCTTTGCTGACAAGGCACGGTATCAATATGCAAGTTCACTCTATTATCAAGGCAACTACGCGGAAGCCCGCTCACAATTCCAACAGGTCATTGCAAACCATCAACCCGAAAATCAGATGTACAGCCTGTACGCACAGAAGGCAATAGGCAACACCTACGAACAGGAAGGCAACTACGAAAAAGCCATCGGTGCCTATCAGGCGAAAGCATTCCCGCCGACACCAGAACTCTCGCTGGAGATTCGTAGGTTCGTACTTGCCGAAGCCAAATTTAACCAGGCAATCGTTTATGAAAAGTCAGGTGATGCCGAGTCCGCGCGTGCTGCCTATAAAGAAATCGTGGATGAGTTCCAGACGACACTTGAATCAGGTATTGTCCAAAAAAGCCGCGAAGTCATTGAAGATGCTAAAGTGGTTATTGCTGCCATCGGTGAAACATTGGATCTCTCAGATGCAGAGAAACTGGAAAACGAAAAGCGGTACTATGATGCTTATGTCGCGTATGCCGACGCAATTCGTACCTATAAAGTCAACAAAGACATTCAGGGTGGTTTGTCCACGGAACTCCGAAAGCAGATCGGAAGTTTTGAAAAAGAGGCGATGACAATCATAAATAACGTTCAAAATGCCCGTCGCGACCGCGACGAAGGCAGAGAAAGCTCAGCACTATACAGTTACAATTTGGTTGTTGAACTTGAAAAATTGGGGTTAAGTCGCCGCCTCTATGAGAACGCACTGCTCCACTACAAACGTCTTGAATCTGCCCAGTAATTTGTAGTTTTACCAATAATTTTTACCTTAATCTTATTTAAGGAGCAGCAATGATATTCTATAAACATAGCCGCTTGCCTTTTTTCGCTTCCAAAACCGTTGGATTCGCTCTTTTGGCGGTGTTTTTTTTAACCTATCTCCTGTTCGCATCATTAGGTGAAGCTGCCCCGACAGGACACCTCGCTTATGCAGTCAATGGATTCGATGAAAATCTGGGACGCTTCGATTGGAATCTCTATACGACTGTAGTCAAAGGCACTAAGGATTTGAGAGCGACTCCTTTGAACCATAAAGGGATGTATCCATCGTGGGGTCCGAACGGAGATATCCTGTATTTCATCCAACGCGCTGCTGGGCATTCTAATGTTTATTCCATTAATCCCGAAAATCCAAAAAATAAAAAACTAATTACACCAACTGCTGGCACATATCGATTTCTTTCCGTTTCTCCGAATGGCAAAAAACTCGCTTTCAACGGTTGGACAATAAACCAACTTCCTCAAGACAACCAAATTTGGGTGCTGGACACGGAAACTGGTGAGATGGAAGTCATGACGCAGGTCCCACATTTGGGATGGCCCTATTCATTTTGGGGGATGTCTTGGTCGCCGAATAGCAAGCGAATCGCCTTTTCGCTCTCGAGACCCGGCTGGTTGGAACACCTTTATCTTTTAGATGTCGAAACCAAAGAGATAGAACTTTTGACCGAACTCCATAAAGATTTTTATCCTGTATGGGCTCCCGATGGAAACCGCATCCTTTTCCTCAGATGGAACAGAGAGTTCGATACGTTCTACACAATCGACATCGAAACTAAAACAATTGAAGCGTTGTTCGATGTGGACAAAGCCACTGGTTATTGGGCTGACTGGTCGCCTGAAGGAGACTATATAGCCTATTCCCGGTGGGGATCTGTTTATCTGTACGACTTTGCTACTGATGAAACTGAAGTGATGGTCGAGGTTGATGGGAGCGTCTTTGTTATTGCTTGGTTGCGCGATGGGGATGTATTACCGGTTGAACCTCAGCAAAAGTTAGTCACGACTTGGAGCGAACTGAAGCGTAAGAATTAAAAGTAGTAGGTACATGCCGTGTGCTGTAACTCCAAGTACACCTGAAAAAGGACAGACCTGTGCTATCCAGCGTTGAAAAAGCGTTAGAATACGATAAAATCCGCGTACTTTTGAAAAAGTACACCGCTTCTCAACTCGGGATGGCGCGTGTTGACACCCTCACGCCATCTTCTGATGTCGATACAGTTCGCTATCTGCTTGCATTGTGCAGTGAAACAAAATTCTTTCATCAGGTCTACGGTGGAATCCCGCTGAACGGTTTAAAGGATATACGTAAATCGCTAACCCATGCTGCGAAAGTAGGCGCGCTTTTAGGTGCTGAGGAACTTCTTGATGTCCGAAAAGTCGCACAGATTCCTGAAGATATCCATCATGCCTTTGAGGAACGCGACCGAGAAGAGTTTCCCAACCTCTTTGCTATTGTCGATGCCCTACCGGTGTTTCCAGAGTTAGTTGAGGCGATTAGTTATTGCATCGATGCTGAGGGGGTCTTGCTGGACCGCGCAAGCCCCGAGTTACGCACCATCCGTCGCAAATTGTCGCGTCTTCGCGAAAATATACACCAAAAACTGGAAGCGACACTACGCTCACCAGAACACCAGAAAGCAATTCAGGACCAGATCATCACCTCTCGAAACAATCGGTATGTCATTCCAATAAAGCAGGAAGCACGCTCATCTTTTCGAGGCGTAGTTCAGGGTCAATCCACAAGCGGAGCAACCTTTTTTGTAGAGCCTTTGGAGATCGTTCAGATGAACAATGATCTCCATGAAGCCGCTGAAGCCGAACAACGTGAAATTCGACGCATTCTTCTCGAGCTCACTGATCGTGTGCGCGACAACCTACACACATTAGAACTGTCTCTGGATCTGTTGGCAGAGTTCGATTTTTTGAACGCAAAGGCACGTTTTAGCCTCGCATTAAACGCTGTTGAACCGAAACTGAATACCCGTGGTGCTATCAAATTGATTGAAGCGCGGCATCCTTTATTGGAATTCCATCTTCAGAACGAGCGGAAGTCCGAAGCCGATTCTGATAGCGATACCAATCTACCAGCGCGCGTTGTACCGACAAATGTTCATATCGGCAAAAAGTTCAATACACTGATTATCACCGGTCCGAATACCGGTGGAAAAACCATTGTTCTCAAAACGGTCGGGCTTTTGGCACTCATGGCACAATCCGGTTTGCATATTCCAGCAGAACAGGGGAGTCAGGTTGCTATCTTCGATTCTGTCTTTGCTGACATTGGTGATGACCAAGGCATAGAACAGAGTCTGAGTACTTTCTCCTCACATATCACGAAGATTGCAGAGATGCTTAAGAAAATTGAGAGCACCGAATATTCGCTTGTGTTGCTGGACGAAATCGGTGCTGGCACAGACCCCAGTGAAGGAACTGCCCTCGGCATGGCACTTCTTGATTGGCTCGGGGAAAGACAGGTTAACACTATCGTCACGACGCACTATGGTGCACTCAAAGCGTATGCCCATACACAACAAAGTATGGAAAACGCTTCAATGGAGTTTGACTCGACAACCCTGCGTCCGACCTACCGCCTACAGATAGGTATACCCGGAAGTAGCAATGCCATAAAAATTGCCTCACAACTCGGAATTCCCCCTGAAATTCTTGACGAAGCACAAACGCATTTAGGCAATAATAACGTGGCTGTTGAAGACCTCCTTGTGCGTTTGCAGCAAACACAAGATGCGTTGGAAACAGAACGTGCACTCCTACACGATAAGATTCAAGAGGCTGAGGTCGCGTCCCGAAAACATACACAACTCCTTGAAACCCTTGAAACCCAACGGAATACCTTGAAGCAGGAGGCTGAGAGTGAGGCTCGCGACATCGTTGCCAATGCCCGCAAAAATATAGAGAAACTTGTCGCTGATATTCGTAAACAACAAGCCTCTAAAGATAGTATCCGAAACGCTTTCTCAGAAATAGAAGCTGCCAAGAAATCACTGAAGAAAGAACCTCCGAAAAAACAGCCTAACCAACCGAAACTCAAAGTTAACGTCGGTGATAAGGTCAGAGTCAAGAAACTCGGTCGATTCGGAGAAGTCACCGCCATTAAATCGCGCGGTAAAACGCCACTTCAGATTCTGGTCGGGAACATGCAAATGCAAGCCGCCTACCACGAAATTGATTCCGTGCACCCGAAACAAGAAACATCACACCTTTCAACCTCTGTACTCGATATCCAGTATAGCAAATCCAATACAATCAGTAGTGAGATTAATATCCGAGGGCTGCTTGTAAAAGAGGCATTGGATTTGACCGATAAGTATCTTGACGATGCGTATCTTGCGGGTATCCCGACGGTTCGTATTCTTCACGGAAAAGGGACCGGCGCATTGCGAAAAGCCGTTCATGACGAGTTGCGTGAGCATCCGCATGTAACCAAATATCAATTTGCCCCACTCAGCCAAGGCGGTGAGGGCGTAACCGTCGTTACATTCAAGGAGTAGTATATTACGCAAGTTGCCATTAGATGTGGTTCCTAACCGTTGATGTTTACCATACTGGTAGGTGCGGTTTCCAACCGCACTTGATGTTTACCGTACTGGTAGGTGCGGTTTCCAACCGCACTGGGTTTCAAAGAATAGGTTTACCTTAATACATTAGAGGCAGATTCACCGTGAACCGTCCACAAACAAAAACTACTGTGCCACGCGAAACAATTGATGAGGTTCGGAGCCGAAGCGATATTGTCGAAGTCATCTCCGAGTGTGGTGTTGTCCTGCGTCCTGCTGGTCGAGATTACAAGGGGCTCTGCCCGTTTCACGATGAGAAGACACCCTCCTTCACAGTTTCACCGCAAAAGCAGATGTTCTACTGTTTTGGATGCCAAACGGGCGGCAATGTCATCTCTTTTGTGCAAAAGCATGAAGGTAAGGACTTCATTGAGACCTTGGAGTGGTTAGCGGGTAGGTTGAATATCGACCTCCCGAATCAGGACGCTCGCGGGAGTGCTAACCGAAAACGGGTTACATCCTTAGAAGATCTCAACCGGTTTGCAGTGGAACATTACCACAACCAACTCCTAATTGATAGAGCAGGCGCGTCGGCGATGCAGTATCTCAAGCACCGGGGTGTCCAACTGAAGACACTCCGTTCATTTCAGTTAGGCTACGCAAAGTCTGGGCGACGCGAGCTTATTAAAGTCGCGACAGATAAAGGCTTTACTATCCAGCAACTCATTGATGCTGGACTCATCAAGGATGAAGATCGGGGACCTCAGGATCGGTTTTGGAACAGGGTCCTTTTTCCGATCCACAATGAACGCGGTGTACCCGTCGGTTTTGGTGGACGCTCGCTCTCAGAAGAACATCAGCCAAAGTATCTGAATTCTCCGGCGACAGTTCTATATGATAAGAGTAATATCCTTTACAACCTCGACAAAGCACGTCAATCAATCTACAAAAAGCAACACGTACTGCTTGTAGAGGGTTATATGGATGTTTTGATGCTTTTTCAGTCTGGAATTGAGAATGTCGTGGCATCCTCCGGAACCTCGTTGAGTGAAAATCATGCGAACTTATTGAAGCGGTTTGCTCCTGAAGTTATCATTGTCTACGACGGTGATGCCTCCGGTTTCCAAGCCGCACAACGCGGGCTGCACCGACTGCTCGCGGAAGGGTTACGCGTGCGTATTGCCCTGTTGCCAACAGGAGAGGATCCAGATTCATTCACGCGGCAACACGGGGCTGATGCGTTCATGGAACTGACAGGCAAAGCGATAAACCTCATCGAATTTCAGATTCAAGCTGCTATCCAACAGCAGGACATTCATCGGATTGATGTGAAAACACGGGTCGTTAAAGAGGTTGTTGAGACGCTCTTGAACCTCAAGAATCGGGTAGAACAGAACGAATATATCAAATACACTGCAAGGGAACTCCATGTGGAGGAATCCGTGCTTTGGCAAGAATTGCGGGATGCGGGGTTCAAAGAGACCCATGTTCCCAACCAGCAGAGGCGAGCCAAGACAGGCAACCAAAAATTGACTCCTCGCGCACAAATTGAGCGTCAATTAATTGAAGCATTAATCCATAGTCCGACGTTAATCTCCTATGTTAAATCGCAGTTTCACTATCAAGATTTCACGGAACCTCACTTTGTTAGCGTTGCACAGTTGCTGTGGGAAGCTTGTACGGACGACGAGAATATAGATATTCAAATCCTAATTAATGAATGCCCTGACGAAAAACTCAGTGCATTCATTTCAAGTGCAATTCTGCGGAGAATGCCCCCGAATCTGCAAGTACGAGTGGAGGGATGCCTTAAAAAACTACAGCATTTTCTCTTGCAAGATCTTGAACAGCGGGTTCGTTCGCACGCACTCGCTGAGGGAGCAGATGAAATGGAAACCCTTGAGGAGTCGTGGAAACTTTCGGACCAAAGACGTGCCTTGCACAATCGCGATAAAGTAGACACACGTGATGAAACCCAAAATGAAGGAGGGAGTTGATGATGGATTTCAAGGATCATCCTACTCTTGATTATCTGGATACCGAAAGCAACGATGAACTCGGATACGAAGATGAAATGGCAGAAATAGCCGCAGCTGGCACAAGTTACACGGACGATTCTGTGAAGGTATACATGCGCGAGATGGGGAAATTTCAACTGCTTGATAAGCAGCAAGAGGTTGAACTCGCTAAGCAGATTGAGGCGGGACATCGTACGGCTCATGAAGCGACCTTTGGAACAGCACTCGCTATTACAGAAGTCCGGAAGCTTCTCTATAAGATCGTCACGGCTAAAAAGCGTGCTTCTGATATTATAGATATGCCTGTTTCCAGTAACTCGACACAGAATAAGGAGCGAAAGTTACGCGAGCAAGTCAAGAAAGCATTGGGAGTACTCGAAAAGTTGGAGATGGAACGTCTTACTGTCACCTCACCGCCTTCTACTGAAAACGGAGGGAAAACCGCTCGGAAATCGAAAACCCGGACCAATCTCATTAAGACGCTCGAAGAACTTAAGATTGACCGAGAAGAAATTAGTAAAATCTCTGACCTCGTCAAACAAGCCGAATATCAGATTAGCACCTGGGAAGGTGAAATCCTGTACCTTCAGCAGACATATAATATCCCCGATGAATGGCTCAATGGAAGTAACGGCACTGAGCGTCCGTTTGAAACCGACGCTGCAGAAGTTGCTTATGTAAACATTGTTCGTTTACAACGCAATATCCGTCAACACATGACTGAAATTGGTGTTCCTCGGGAACGGCTCAAGACCCTCACAGGGCAGATTGATCGAGGTGAATCCGAAGCGCAAGATGCAAAGATGGCGATTGTTGAAGCGAACCTCCGACTTGTTGTCAGCATTGCCAAGAAACATAGGCACCGCGCGTCGGGACTGGAATTTCTCGACTTAATCCAGGAAGGAAATATCGGGTTGATGCGGGCAGTGGACAAATTTGATTACCAGCGCGGATATAAATTTAGCACCTATGCCACATGGTGGATTCGCCAAGGTATCACACGTGCCATTGCTGACCAAGGACGCACTATTCGTATTCCTGTCCACATGCATGAGCGAATTAACAAAATTAAGCGTGTGCAACGTTCACTCTTACAAGAGTTAGGCACTGAACCAACGGCTGAACAGATCGCCATGGATCTCAGGATTTCCACGAGTAAGGTCAACGAAGCGTTGTCAGTCGCACCAGAAACAGCCTCTTTGGACACCCCGATCGGTGAAGAAGATGAGAACCCTCTGGGTGCATTCATTATGGACGTTGACTCTCCCTCCCCTGTACAAGAAGCCGAATTAAATATACTCAAAGAGCAGATTCAAGAAGTCCTTTCCGAGTTAAATGAACGCGAAAGAAAAGTGATTTCGCTCCGCTTTGGAATTGAGGACGGTTATCCAAGGACACTTGAAGAAGTAGGCAATATCTTCGAGGTAACACGCGAGCGAATCCGGCAAATTGAGGCAAAGGCTCTTCGGAAATTGCGACATCCGAGGCGCAGCCGAAAACTTCGAGATTTTGTTCATTAAGGGTAAATAGTTATCGGTTATCAGTACGGATTACTGCGTAATCCTTTCAATTATCAGTAGGACTTACGCACTTCCCCGGTAGGTGCGGTTTCCCAACCGCACCGAATGCGTCTAAAGAGGGTATTGTGGGGAAACGGTTAACTGAACTCCCGCAAGCTGTCTCTTAACTGACAACCGATAACTGATAACTGGCGACTATTAAAATATTTGATTTTTAATGCGTAATATGATATAATTTTTACTACTAAAATTGCTCTAAAGGGCCCATAGCTCAGTGGTCAGAGCCGTCGGCTCATAACCGACTGGTCCTAGGTTCGAGTCCTAGTGGGCCCATATCCCTACGCGGGGCGTTAGCTCAGGGGTACGAGCGCTACCTTCACACGGTAGAAGTCACTGGTTCAAATCCAGTACGCCCCATTATCTGTCACGAATTGAGGAGACATAGATGGAAAGTAAGGATACCCCGAATTTCGTCCAAGCAGGGGTCAAGGCTATCGACTGCGACATCCATAACGAAGTCCCAACCTTACAGACACTTTTTCCTTACATGTCTGATTTCTGGCGCGACTATTGTAGCACTTCCGGCTTTAGAGGTCCCGACGCGAATGATTATCCGCGCGAGGCACCACTGACAACGCATCCCGATGCGCCATCTCCGTGGGATACGGATCTCGAACATGTCCGCGATCACCTGCTTGATGCTTGGAATCTCGAATACGGTATTCTCAATTGTGTCTATCGCGTGCAAAGCGTCCATAACCCCGACCTCGCTGAGGCTATCGCACAAGCGGTCAACGATTGGCAGATAGAACATTGGCTCGATCCCGAACCTCGACTCCGTGCTTCCCTTGTGATTCCAAGCCAACTGCCAGATATCGCGGCGAAGGAGATTGACAGAGTGGGGGATCATCCAGGATTCGTCCAAGCGGTACTTCCTGTCCGTTCACGTATCCCTTATGGTAACCGCACTTACCATCCAATTTACGAAGCCGCAGTCCGAAAGAATCTCGCGATCGGCATCAATTACGGCGGTGCTCCGGGCACTCAGCCCTCTGCGACTGGCTGGCCCTCTACATTTATAGAAGAATATAGCGGGATGACACAGGTCTTCCAAGCACAGGTGATTAGCCTCGTTGCGGAAGGCGTTTTCGACCAGTTCCCTGAACTGCGTGTTGTGCTAATTGAAAGTGGTTTTACGTGGCTTCCGGCTGTTATGTGGCGGGTTGATAAAGAGTGGCGAGGTCTCCGAAGCAATACACCTTGGGTGAAACGTCCACCTTCTGAATACATGCGTAAGCACATTCGATTTACTTTACAACCCATTGATGCACCACCGACACCGAAGCAACTTCTGCAGATTATCGGGCAATTGGAATCCGATGAAATGCTAATGTTTTCTACGGATTATCCGCATTGGCAATTTAACACTCCTAACGATGCTTTCCCAACAGAATTACCGGGCACACTCGCTCGAAAAATTCTACACGAGAACGCACGTGCCTTTTATCAACTTTAGTCCGTTTTCACTGTTCAAGTCTTTTGGAGGAAAACGCAATGAAAAACACAGCGACGAAACGTTCTAAATTCCCAGTTATTGATTGCGACATTCACAACTCCGTTCCACCAGGTGGTCTATCCCCTTATCTGTCCGAGCGGTGGCAGGAGCACTACAAGACGTTCGGGCTCCGTGGCCGCATCGGTGGCTATTATCCACGTGCACTCCTGAATGCCGCACGGCGGGATGCCTGGCCCCCCTCAGGACTCTCTCCGGGTGCAGACTTGGGGTTCATGCAGGAGCAATTGTTGGACGCATTCGATATTGAGCATGGCGTGCTTACCCCGCTTATGCCTGTTGGTGAACAGTTGAATCTTGAATTTGGTGATGCACTTGCACGCGCAGTCAACGATTGGCAGGTCGCCGATTGGGTGGAAGTTGACCCACGCTTACGCGCCTCTATTGTCCCTCCTTATGAGGATGGAGATCTTGCAGCTAAGGAGGTCCACCGCTGCGGTCCCAATCCAGCGTTTGTTCAACTCCTGCTCCTCGCACGGACGAGGGATCCGCTTGGAAATCGAAGATACTGGAAAATGTACGAAGCCGCCTGTGAGTATGACTTACCGATCGCTATCCACTTCGGAGGCAATCAGGGTCCCATTACAGGTGCCGGATGGCCCTCATATTACATAGAAGACCACGGTGGTATGCCGCAAGCCTTCCATACCCAAGTCATTAGTTTCGTCATGGAAGGTGTGTTTGAACGTTTCCCGACGCTCAAAATTGTCCTCATTGAAGGTGGATTCGCATGGCTTCCGCCGCTTATCTGGCGACTTGATGCCACATGGGAGAGGTTACGCGTGGAGGTGCCAGACCTTAAACGGAAACCCTCGGAATACATCCGGGATCACTTCTGGCTCAGTACGCAACCGATGGAAGAGCCTCCGAAACGCGAGTATTTCGAGCAGATGCTTGAGCAGATGGACATGGACGACAAGCTTATGTTCGCCACAGATTACCCGCATTGGGATTTTGATTCTCCCGACCGCGCTTTGCCCAGTTTCCTGAAACCGGAACTGCGCCGCAAGATCTTAGCGGAGAACGCTCGCGAACTTTACGCATTTGATAAACTGTAGTCAGCAATCAGCAGTCGGTTTCCATCAGTAGCGCGTCTGGTAGGGAATAGCATTTTTCCGTCCCAAGAGGCTCTTAACTGATGGCTGACAACTGATAACTATAGTAAGTCCAAGAATTAATAAGACAATCTTCAGCGGGCGAGGTTCCTTCGTCCCTACGGAAACCGAAACATTCCAATGTTGTTAAAATGTGTTTTTAATTTTAAGTTTTACCATAATAACTGACTGCTAACGGTAGGAGGGATTTCCGAATCCCGACTCATATTGATAACCGAAAACTGATAATCAATTGCGAGAGCAATTTATGCTCTTGCTGACCGCTGAAGGCTGATTGCTGACCGCTACCTAATACCTAAATGCCTAAATACGTAGTAGCAACCCCAGATGAAATCCCTCCCGGTGAACGCAAAATCGTCGAAATCGGCGGACGCTCCATCGGTGTCTTTAATATTGATGGTGAGTACTTCGCTATCCGTAATAGTTGCCCACACCAAGGTGGTCCCCTGTGCAACGGGCTGGTTACTGGATTTTTAGAGTCCCCCGCGCCGGGCACCTATAACTACACCCGCCAAGGTGAAATTCTCCGATGCCCATGGCACAGTTGGGAATTCGACATCAAAACAGGACAATCGTGGTGGAGTCCCGCACAACGACGCGTCAGAAGATACGAGGTCCAAGTCGAAAGCGGTGAGAACATCGCAGCATCGAGTTCTGAACACGAAAAAGGTCCTTATGTCGCCGATACCTTTCCAGTCACCGTCGAACAACAATATGTTGTGATTGAAATTGATTAGCGAACCCATAGATGTCAATTTGAGGAAGTTCACCGTTATAGTAAAATCGAAAAATATGTTTACAGTTCGTCAGGGAACAAACACCCTACCCCCGCTGGCGAGGATTGTATCCTCGCCCCTCTTTGAGTGTATAAGTAATTACGGGTTTTACTATAAATTGACATTTAAGCAAGTTTAAGTATTAACACTCAAGTTTTGCATCCCTAAGTGGGTTGGAAAGTTGGAGGATGGGGAATACGCGGTTTCTTCCAGTCTTCCTCTGCTTCCACCGTTCCCCAAAACCTGATATTGATTTCTTGATATTGCTTAAGATAGGTCTTGTGCTTACTCTGCTTCCTCTTCCAATCCACTGATTAATTTTTCCTGATCGCCTGGCGAATAGAAGTAAGATCCCGGTTTCCAATCCCCGATGTCCCCGATTAGCCGACGTTGGCGCGGCGTGCATCGCTCCATAAGTTCAGGTGTCGCCTTCTCGTAATCAAACGGGCGGAAACAGTGGTGACTGTAGCAATAAATTAACGTCTTTCGGGCTTGTTCCGAGCGGTTTGCGACAACACCGTGCCATAACGCATGCGGAAAAACGGCGGCATCACCTGCTTTTACACACAACTGCACCGCCTCAGGGATATACGGACCATTCTTGACCCCGGTTTCCGGAAAAGTTCGATTATGGCTCCCCGGAACAACAGTAAAGTTTCCACTATCTGGACTCTCAAGATCCGTCAAAAAATAATGGATTTTGACCTGTAGCGGTGAACTCGATCTGCTGACCCGAATTGTTCGCATCGCCTGCCCACCGTCCGTATGCAAATACCCCTGATCCTTCGGGTTCGGGGGTCGAACGATAACCTCAGACATACTCAGTTGGATGTAATCGCCTACCAATTCACGCACAATCGGAAATGTCACGGGGTGATCCATCAGATCAACGAAAATGTCGTTGTCTTCCATCACATTTCGCTTGTCGAAAAGAGAATCGGCAGTGACATTCTCGCCTTTCCGAAACTCCGCATCCATTTCATCTACTGTCGTTAACAATGCTTGAACTTCTTCAGGAGAGAGCACCCCTCTCAAAACGAGGTATCCGTCTGTCTTCCACTGTTTACGTTGATCCTTCGATAAAATTCCCATCTATGTATTGCCTCCGTCGTCCAGTTTTGCGATCTCGTTTATTTATCCGTTCTGTTACTGACTCCTGGAAACTGATGACTGAAAACTAAGCAATAAAATAGCCGACAAATAAATTCGTGTCAAGGAAAATAACAGTATTGGGAGGTGTAAAGTTTTTGTTGATTGTCTGTCTGAATCGGGATTTTCGGGATTTGAAGATTGGCAGGATAAAAGCCTCACGCCTATCAGTCCCTTAAGCCCCAGGGGAGCGAAAGGTGTGCAGAAACTGCTATTATTTAACGATTGACATTTGTGCAAATGTGGATATACTTAACAATAACATGAGTTCGGTGGAAAAATAAGGAATTCTGAAGCAAATGAGAAGATTTGGTACTGAAGGGCGCGTCGACCCCGCACAACACTATTTTGTCCCCCGCACAAACGAGATTGTTGACTTCATCAACCGTGTCAGAGCGGGTAAGTATATTGTGCTTTTCGCACCGCGACAAACGGGCAAAACAACGTTCTTCCGGTGCGTCATTGACGTACTCAGCGAAGGACCAAGAACGGGATCACAAGTTGAACCTGCACGCCACGAAACCGTCCGACAGAACGCTGCTTCTCCCACATCTGAGGCTGCCTACTTCCCAATCCGCCTTGATTTTCAGGTGTGTCGCAATTTATCAGCCCCTGAGTTTTACACGTACCTATCAAAAGGGATCCGGTCCCAAATCGAAAGCGTTTTTCAGAAACAGCGGCATATGCCTGCTCTGTCTCAGTTTTTAGATGCCACCCCGCTCACGACCCATATTTCGATGATTGACTTTTTCAGAGAGCTTCAGAGGATCCTGCAAAATCAGCGGATTGTTCTGATGATAGACGAGTTTGATGGTATACCTCAAAGTGCCTTAAGCGATTTCTTGTATGCGCTCCGCCTTATCTATCTCTCCGACGAACCTCGGTGTCCGCACAGTGTTGGCATCGTAGGTGTCAAGAGTATTACTCAGCTCGACTATGACCGATCGGTTTCACCTTTCAATATCCAAGACGAATTCCGCTTACCCAACTTTACCCTTGAACAGGTACGTGAACTCCTCAGACAATACACGGAAGAAGTTGGGCAAGTCTTCATGCCAGAGGTCATAGAATCCATTCATAAGCAGACGGCAGGGCAACCCGTGCTGGTGAATCGGTTAGCGCAGATCCTCACGGAGACGTTGGACATTCCAAAGAACGAACCGATTACGGTAGCACACTTTACAACCGCACACACACGACTCCTACGCGAGCGGAACACGAATATTGATCATCTCACGACCAATATCCGTAGGGATCCCCGTTTTGAAAGCGTCCTGAGGCACATCATGACGCGCGATGAAGGTGTAGACTTTAATTTGGACGACGACATCATCAGTGAATTAGCAACTTACGGAGTCATTCAAGAGGGGATCGATGGTATGTGTGAAATTCTCAACCCGATCTATCTGTATCGTATCCTCCGCACCTTCAAGCCGACGGTGAACGGCTTAGAAGATAGATACCTACCAGACGACACAGACAATGGCTTTGATGACTACCTAATGTCTACAGGACGCATTAATATGGTGTCGCTGCTAAATAACTTCCGAGACTTCATTGTCCGTGCGGGTTTCAGAATACTACAAATGCCGGATACACCGCAGGAATCGGTCGGACAGTATCTTTTGATGGCATATCTTGACGCGTTTGTCAGACGGATCGGTGGTATGATGCACATTGAAGTTCAAACCGGGCGCGGGCGGATGGATATCATTGTGACGCATAATCAGCGAAAATACATCGTTGAGACAAAGATTTGGCGAGGCACGCACTATTATCAGTCAGGGAAGTGGCAGCTCGCGAGGTATCTTAAGTTAGAGGGTGTGACCGAGGGATTCTACATCGTGTTCGATCATAGGCAGGGACCGGAACCTCGTATTGAAACCTCGATCGTCGAGGGTGTGACGATTCATTGCTATGTCATCGCCGTTGTGCAGGAAACCCCTTCAAATGTATGAATAACGGGTGCAAATGAAGTACAATTTTTTCTGGGTATTTTAACAAATTTCGCGCATACTTATAAAAACAAACGCGATGCTCCGAGCAAGGGCGAACGCCATACAAACCGTCCAAGAACATAGATACGGTCTTGCTTCCGAGCTTTTTTGTTGAAAAATCGAGTTTGGGTCAATGTTCATAAGGGTTTATGGGATTTTGCCTCGAATTTTTGTAGAAAAAAGCCCCGCGCAGTTCACGTTTGGTTTTCGGTGTATGGAGCCTCGGTCCGACTGGGTGAAAAATAAGGGCTGTTCACACGTGCCTTCCCGTTTGAAGGGAATGAGGAATGGCAGTCGGCAGTCAGCCGTCGGCTATCAGTAAGAGAGTTTCTGGTTGCTAACGGCTGATAGCTGATTACTGTTTTGAATGCGCTTTCCCGTTTGAAGAGAATTGAAACTTTCAGGGGCTCAAAGGTATGGAAGATCCGCGAGTGTTACGGCAGGGGCTACTTGAGAGTTTCGATTGGGATCAATGGTTCTTAAGAAGTGAGTGGAGGGTTCCAATGCCTGCGCCTGCTGCCCCCTCTCTCGTGAAAAAGGATATCGTTGGCACCTGGGCATCTCTGAAAAAGTGGTGGCTGGATAATTTCCGCCTCTCCTCGAAACAGTAGAGCGGTTGTGCCGTCACTTGGCAAGTTTTCGGTTCTTTAGCAACCCGCTGATATTCAAGGTTTCCACACCAATAGCATTCGCTTGACGGACGATCTTTGTCGTTGCTTGGTGGTGGGCGTCTTCACGGATATTAGATATGCGATTATGCACACTGCCAAGTCGTTTCTTTGCTTTATGCCAGTTCTTTGACCGAAGCACCTTACGCGATAATGAGCGATTCGCACGTGCTAACTTTCGCTCATATCGCTTGAGAGGTCGTGGATTGTCGTAAGTATCCCCATTAGAACAGGTCGCAAGCGTATTGATACCTACGTCAATGCCAATAGGAGCTTTATCGTCAAACAGGGGTAGCTGGTACTTATAGTTGTTGCTATCGAGGTGTCTGACGGTGATAGAGGCGTACCACTTGTCGTTATGTTTGGAAACAACCACTTTTGTGATTTTACCCGTATACCTGAGTTCTTCACGCATACGTATCCAACCTATCTTTGGAAGGTTGATACGCTTTTTTTGGATGTCAACAGTTCCTTCGCCATTGTCTGCTTGGTAAGAGCATTTACCAGATCGGTTCTTATAGACGCGGAACTTGTTTTGTCCTTTTTTCCAACGTGTTACAGCGTCTCCAAGATTGTGGATAGCATTCTTAGACGCATTCTGTGAAAGGTCTTGACACCAGTCAAACTTATCGTATTTGACGGCGTTAAACTCACGCTTTATGTCAACATGGCTTCGCCATTCGTCTTGGTCTAAACCGACTTTAAAAGACGACAAAGCAAAGTTGAAGGCAACACGGGCATAGCCAGCGTGTTGAGACATTTGCGTGGATTGCTTATTATTTGGAGTGAGTTCTATCTTCTGTGAACGTAAAATCATGGTTTATCAGGTATCAGGTGTTTATCCCTTACAGAGTGGGAGGCAGACAGGTTACCGGGGTCCCCACCCGTTACTGGGACGGGGGCGGTAACGCTCTGTATGTCTGCCAACCTGATACTTTAATTATACCACAATTCAGGGGACCCTGTCAAAAAATCTGTGTGAGATTTGACCTAATTTGTATAGATTTTACCATATTTTTTGACACTGCAACTTGCCCTTTCTTCCTATCTTTCATTTCCATTCTGCCAACTATCCGACATATTCAGCATCTTGAATGGAGACGTTCAGCTCTCCGGTATGAGGGATCTCCGAATTCTGACTCTTAAAGGTAAGGTTGTCATTCGTCGGTTAGAGAGGATTCTGACACCGTCAAAAACAACTTGTAACTGATAGCTGACGACGGATACCGAAAATAAAACTGATGACAAATAAATTCGTCTCAAGTAAAATGGAATAAAATTATCTAATTTTTTGTAGGAGGGATTTCCGAATCTCGACCGCTGGCTGTCCTCTATCATCCTGAAAATCCTTGAATCCTGTAAATCCTGATTCTGACAGGAAAAACAGCATCGCTAAAAATAGGGTACACCGATAACTGACAACCGACAACGAACAACCCTTAAAAGGGAGACTTGATCATGCAACCGAATT
This sequence comes from Candidatus Poribacteria bacterium, assembly GCA_965232545.1. Classification (GTDB taxonomy): domain Bacteria; phylum Poribacteria; class WGA-4E; order WGA-4E; family WGA-3G; genus WGA-3G. Next base: position 917,049 of record OZ246979.1, on the reverse strand, counting down.
CACAACTAAAGGAAAGCCATAAACTCACCGACGCGCAGATGCGGGAATTTATTGTCAATGGACATCTCACCGTAAAAGCAGATCTGCCGCGCAGTTTCCACGAAACCATCTATCGCAAAACACAGGAACTCACGGCGAAAGAGGGGAATTTGGGAAACAATATCTTGCCACGCGTCCCCGAATTGCAAGCCGTTTTTGAGGAACCCGCTGTCCGTGGCGCATTTACGAGTATTCTGGGCGAGAATTACGCCATGCATTCCCATCGGCATCCCCATCAGAATCGTCCCCATAGCGATGGACAGGGATTCCACAAGGATAGCTACTGGGGCTATCATAAAGTCCGGCACCACTGTCCGCGCTGGGCGATGGCGTTCTACTATCCGCAGGACTCACCCCTCGAAATCGGGCCCTCGGCTGTCTTACCCCGGACGCAGTACTACGATACGCGTATTACTAAGGATAACGATAGTGAATTGGCACTCAGTGGGGAAGCAGGTACCCTAACGATTATCCATTTTGACTTGTGGCATCGCGCCATGGCAAACCTGACGGATAAAACGCGCTACATGATGAAATTCCAGTTCGTTCGGATGAACGTACCTCAGGAACCAGAGTGGAACGTAACGGATCCGCACTGGAAACTAAAAGACGTTGATCCAGCAACCCCTACGCATCAAGGAACATGGCGACATGTCTGGAACTGGATGGCAGGCGAGTCCAACGGACATTCAGAACAGTCGGTTTCCAACGGAAGCTTGGCAAAACACATCACCGCATTGGGTGATGACAACACCGCTGTCCGATCCCGTGCCGCTGACGACTTAGGGAGGTTAGGTGAATCTGCAGCAGAGGCGATTCCGCTCCTCATCCAAGCACTGTGTGATGTTTATGAGCCTGTCCGACTGAACGCCGCGTATGCCCTTGGATCGATTGGGGCATCGGCTGTTCCGAAACTGATTGAAACACTCGGTGTGGAAGACCCAATTATGCGACGGATGGCGGCTTATGCACTCGCGGCGGTCGGTGAACCTGCTGTTCCTGCTTTGAGTGAAGCGTTACAACATACCGAAGACGTCGTGCGTGTTGAAGCCGCTTACGCTTTAGCACAAATAGGGAATCCAGCGGTATCTGCTATTCCGGCGTTGATGGAACGCACAAAAGGCGAATGTGTGGAGGTCCGTCGCTATCTCACCGAAGCCTTCGGTGGATTGGGACCCATTGCCGCTCCCGCTGTGCCTGTCCTGACAGATATGGTCGCAAGTGATGAGGACGATCAAGCGCGGTTTGAAGCCGCATTGGCACTGGCACAGATCGGACCTGCCGCAAGTGATGCAGTTCCAGTGCTCGCAAACGCCTTTAACGACGAAAACCGGTATGTCCGAGACAACGCTGTCTTGGCATTGAAACGAATCGACACCCCAGAAGCGGAATCGGCACTATTTGACTATCTACTGATGGCACGATGGTGTCCGATTACAAATCGTGAAAGCACATTCTAATCTTATGAACTATGAACTCATCATTAAAAACGGAACCGTCGTTGATCCGGCGCAGGGCATCCATGCACGCAAAGACGTGGCATTCGCGAATGCCCGCGTCTCAGCAATCAGCGACGATATACCGACCTCTGAAGCACGGGAAGTATTGGATGCTGAAGGGTGTTTCGTTACACCCGGCTTAATCGACTTACACGTGCATGTCTTCTACGGCGTAAGCCATTTCGGGATTGAACCCGATCCTATATGCTTAGCACGCGGCGCAACGACAGTCATTGATGCGGGTTCAGCGGGAGCAGATACATTTCCCGGTTTCCGTAAATACGTCATTGACGTGAGTGACACACGCATCCTCGCTCAGTTGAACATATCTTCACAAGGTATGCTCACGCAAGAGATCGGAGAGTTGGAAAACCCTGACTATGCAGATGTCGGAAAAGCGTGTCGGATGATAGAGGAGCATCGCGACATCATTCTCGGAGTCAAGGTGCGTTTGACGCGGGAGACGATTGTCGGTGCGAGAGCGGGCATGCTCCCGTTGCACAGGGCGCGTGAAGCCGCTGATGCCGCAGGACTTCCCATAATGGTCCACCCACAGGACGCGTGGTGTGAGTCCATAGACGATATATTGGCACTGATGGGTGAGCGTGACATTTTAACACACTGCTTCCACGATATGGCGTGCGGTATCTTGGACGAAAACGGTAGGGTTCGAGATTCAGTCCATGACGCGATGGCGCGCGGCGTTATCTTTGACGTTGGACATGGTGCTGGATCTTTTAGTTGGGATATTGTTCAGAAAGCGATGGCACAAGGCGTTGAACCAACGACAATCTCGTCCGACCTGCACATCTATAACGTCCACGGTCCCGTGTACGATCTCGTGAATGTTGTCAACAAATTCCTGTATCTCGGCATGTCGCTTGACGATGCTTTGGCGAAGGTCACGAGCATTCCCGCAGAAACCATTCTGATGCCGGGACAAGTTGGCACGTTAGCGGTTGATGCGTGGGGCGATGCGGTGATTTTTGAACTGCGCGAGGGTGAATTCCAACTCGTAGATGCCAACGATCAGATGAGAGTTGGCAAACAGATATTGGAGCCGGTCGTCGTTGTCAAAGGCGGACAGGTATATCGCCAACGGCACACACACAGTTAAATTCCCAATCACAGTAGGTGCGGTTTCCCAACCGTACCCTATCCCAAGAACCCGGTAGGTGCGGTTTCTAACCGCACCCAGTCTCTTCCAAACGCTTACAGATACACCACTGGTGAGGTTTCCCTACCTCGGACTCTGACCGCTGACGACTCGTATTACGGATGCTGTTCTCCCGACTTCGGTTTCTCCTTCGGTGCGTTGGAATCCGCTCCAAAACGGATATGGAGGGACGCACCCGGCGCGTGTTCCTTTCCGAAAAGCAAGTGCTTCACGCCCCAAAAAAGGACGGTCGATCCCACCAGCGCGATGATACCCCATATCAGGGTCTGCCCAACCCATTCAGTGAACGAAAAGAGGCTACCGGTCTGTTTCGGCACCGCCAGCGGACCGAGTCCCATCAACACGGTACAGATAATGGCGTTGAGTGTAATCACACCTTCTGTCACCAAACGATGTGGACTGAAACCGACCAAAGCGCGTTCAAAGTTGAAGATAACGATCCACCATAGGAATACGAAATAGAGCAACTGCCCTTTTCCCAACCAACTCGCTGGGACAAAGGCAAGCGGTTCGCGGAAGTGTGTTGACAGAAGCCATACACAGGCGATACCGAGACCGATATAGAAAAGTTCAAACCAGCCTATCCATCCCCTTGAATGCCGAAACCAACCGACGACCGGAAGCCCAAAGAACCGTTCTGGTAAGCCTTCAACCAAATCAACCCATGTCCCTGCCGCCTTCCGATAATTGACATACGTTAACGCGATGAGCACAGTGAACACAGCGAATATCTCCATCCACTGAGGAAGATTCGAGCCTGTTTCTAACAACGGTGCTCGGTTGAGAAGGAGGCCGAACGGGATTGCAATACCGAGTCCAAAAAGAAAACCTTGCGTCTGCTCCATGACACTGTGCCAGTTCGTGTGGCAATTCGTTCGGTTACCGATCCATATAAAGATGAGTTTCAGCAGTTGCCCAAATGAGAACGCAATGCCACCGCCGAAACCCGTCATCAGCGTAGCGAAAGCCACGCCGCTGAGTTCATAACGCGAACAGTATCCCAAGATCCCGATCACCATGCCGACACACCCTGCCCAGTTGTCCCCGCGCGGTGGTGTCATACGGAGGCGACACACGTTTACCAGCAACAAAAACCCGACGAACCAACAAATCCCCAGATACAGGACGAGGTTCGTGCCCATGTCCAAACCGCCACGGAAAAGGGCGACAATCAGTGCCGCGACGATCGCTACCAATGCAGACACCCAATCCGTGTCGTACCAATAGAGCGGACTCTCGTGTCGTTGCATCCGTTTCGGTGCGAGCACCCGATCGATAATCACCGCCTGAAGCGACCACCCGATGAAGACCGCAGCGATCGGTGTAAAGAGCAGAGACAATTGGCTATGCGTCAGAAACGCAGGCAGTGCGGTTCCGGCACCACCGAGGGCTGCCCATAGGAAACCGATAACGAACAGATTCGCAAACCCGTAAAACACAGTCAATGGCTGTGAAGAGTGGCTATATCCAACGACCATCATATATGACATGCTGCCACCGAAGGACCAACCGATTGCCCCAAACATCGCGAAGTAGTGGACATGCCGCCACCAATCCTCTCGTCCGGAGAGCAGAGCAATTGCTATCGCTCCGAGCGCACCAGCGAGTGCCGCACCATATTCGTGTCCGAAGTTGCCACGTATTCCCCATCCAACACATACAGACAAACCGCACAATAGAACCATTTGCCAAGGGATAATTGACATGTCCATATTCATTACCTCCATCTTAACGGTGATTTGGTTGTGTCTATTATGGGGTTTTTCGTGTTTATTGTCAACCTCGCTCCACGTGAATCTTCCTGTAGGAGGGATCTCCGAGTCCCAACTCTTACTGACTCAGGACTATGCAGAAAAACGAGATAGATCCGTTCGGACATCTTGATGTAAATGAGGATGGAGTCGTGAACATCTTAGATATGGTATTGGTTGCTTCCCACTTTGGGCAGACGGGGACATCAAATCCTACCGATGTAAACGAGGATGGAGTCGTCAACGTGCAAGATCTCGTTTTAGTCGCAAATGAAATAGGCGCATCCCCTGCATCTGTGCCTTAGCGGACCATGTCTCGACACTCCGCAAAATGCTCATCTTAAAGTAGTAGGTACACTCCGTGTGCCGTGACACTGTGATGAAAATCTGCCAATTGCTATCTTGGAAACTCACTGACAGCCGACTGCTGACCGCTGACCGCTAAAAAACTATACATTGCATCTATTCCGTGTATGTGATACGATAAGCGTATATAGAAAGCGTTATCTACTGGAGGCTAAGAGATTTCAGTGACTCCAGACTAAAGTCTGGAGATTGTTCAGTACGGTAGCCACCCTATAGGTTGAACGATTATAAATACACTGAATAGAGTCATATATCGCGATACTTGGGTATGGCAGCCTAAACTATGTGTGTCAAAACGGTAAGTATCTGTGGTGGGTGCTTACTTAAGGATACTCCCCAAGTCCCACACCGCTGGGTATCGTGATCTCGATGGGGCAACATATACCCGCGAAAACGGAGGGCCCAAAAGGGTCATTACCTGTTTTCTTAACAGCACCGGGTCAGGTTAGATTGGAGATGGTGACAGCACTTCCAAGAAAAAGCAGCCCACTGAAAAGAATCACCCACTGGATTGTGGTGAAAAAACAACCAGCATTCTTATTCTAAAACGAAAAGGAGACAGGCTTTCCTCTCCGGTTTCCTAAAGACTGGAGTTTCCAAGCCTGAAGATACTGATGAGTCGTATACGGATAGGTGTCATCGGATGTGGTGCAATCGCACAGGTACATCATCTCCCGAATCTTACCGCACTTCATCGAGAATTTGAAGTGTCTATCGTTTGTGATCTTTCGCGTAGTGCTGCACAAGCCGTCTCAAAGCGGTTTCATGTTCCGAAATTCGTGACAGATTACAATGAGTTACTCAGCACAGATGTGGATGCTGTTCTGCTTTGCCACGGCGATCCAAAGACGGAAGTCGCACTCGCTGCATTTAAGGCGGGAAAGCATGTGTTTATAGAAAAACCCGTCTGCTTTTCACTCCAAGAGATGGATGCAATGCTCGCTGCACAGCGTGAGGCAGATACCGTCGCACAAGCTGGATATATGAAGGTACATGATCCAGCTTTCCAACTCGCCAAACTCGAAGTGGATGGAATGGAGAGTTACCGATTTGTGCAGATTAACCATCTCCACCCAAATAATAGCTTACACCTGAGCCAATTCGATGTCGAACGGTTCGACGATGTTCCACCGGACGCATTTAAGCCTGCGGGCGCGGCGCGTGAAAAAGCACAATCAGAAGCCATCGGCGAGATTCTGTCACAAACAGGACTCGAAGGCGACATCCTAAGCAAGGCGGCACGTGTATTCTACTTGCTTGCCGGTAGCATGATTCATGATATCTACAGTCTGCGGGTAATGCTCGGTTCGCCGAGTGAGGTGGTTAGCGCGGAAGTCTGGTCTGATGGACGCGGTGTGACGATTGTGTTTGGCTATCCGAACGGCGCACGCTGTGTCGCGACATGGGTTGACCTGCCAGATCTCTGGGACTTTAAAGAGACCCTGGAAATTTACGGCGATACCAAACGCGTCATTGTATCCTATCCGACAGGTTTTTCACGGGGTATCCTGTCAGAGGTAACGATACACGGGATAGATCCCGACGGCACCACTTATAGCAAAACGCCAGCCGTCGAATGGGAGAGCGCGTTTGTACGGGAGTTACGTCATTTCCATGCGTGTATCACAGAAGGTGAACCGTGTTATACTGCGTTGGAATCCGCACGGAATGATATTGCACTCATTATTGACATTGTGCGGTGCTATGTGGAGCAAAAATCGGTTGTGTGTCAAAGTTGATGAGCACCAGCACGTAGCATTTCCGCATTGGTTGTAAGGGACCTACGTGCTAAAACCTAAAAATACCCTGGAAATCCTCTAAGTGATAGGAGTCAAGGTTGCCTACTTATACTTGACTTTAAGGGTAATATGAGCCTCGGTCTCAAATTCTGGAGCGATCCTTATCCCTTCAAGTCCACCGAGTACACTGAAACGTCTTCGGAGACAGTAGAGAAAAAATAGGCGCGGTAAAAAAACCGCGCCTGTAGTTCTGAGAACAGTGAAAACTACCAAGCAACCCATCCACCATCAACGGCGATCGTTTGTCCAGTCACCCAGTTCGCCGCATCTGATGCTAAGAACAGCACCGCGCCGACAACCTCGTCCACTTCACCGACACGTCCCATCGGGATACGGCGGACAACGTCCTCATAAAATTCCTTGCGTTGCAAAAGAACATCCGCGAGCGGTGTCCGCGTAAACGCCGGTGCCACAGCGTTCACTGTGACGTTATGGGGCGCCCATTCAACAGCGAGTCCTTTCGTTAGCAGCACAACACCACCTTTACTCCCTGAATAGGCAGTTCGTAACGGACCGCCTACCAAACCCATTGTCGAAGAGATATTGATGATCTTCCCATTTTCCCGCTCTATCATCGGTTTCACGAGCGTTTGTGTTAAGAAGAACAGTCCTTTGAGATTGAGGTCGTAGATCGCGTCCCAATCGTCTTCGGTTAACTCAAGTGCCGGTTTTGGACGATTGGTACCTGCGTTATTGACGAGGACATCGACTCTCCCCCAGACATCAAGTGCCGCTTGCGCGCCTGTCGCAACCTGTGACATATCGCTAACGTCAAACACGACCGATTCCGCTTCACCTCCGTTTTCACGGATTTCGCTCGCGACCTCCTCAAGATCAGACGGGGTACGGCTGTTTAAGATGATTTTCGCTCCCATCTGTGCAGCGGCGAGCGCAATACCCCTACCGATACCTTTACCGGAACCCGTGATTAACATGACTTTATCTTTCAATTCAAATCCTGGAAACGCCATTATATTAGCCTCCAATCGCTAATTTCAAAGTATTTTCTAATAACATTGCGCGGGTCATAGGACCAACACCGCCTGGGACCGGGGTTATAAATCCAGCCACCTCTTTAACTTCCTCAAATTTAACATCCCCGACAGCACGCCCATTGACATGGTTAATCCCGACATCAATGACGATAGCCCCAGGTTTCACCATGTCTGCAGTTACAAAGCCCGGTCTACCGACTGCAGCAACGAGAATGTCTGCTTTCTGAACCTCTGCTGCCAAGTCTACCGTTCGGGAATGACAATAGGTAACGGTAGCATTCCGGTTCAGCAGCATCAATCCAACGGATTTCCCGACCAGTGGGCTCCTACCAATACAGACGGCATGTTTGCCTTCAATCGGTTCACCTGTCAGTTCAATCAGGCGAATAATTCCTGTTGGTGTACAAGGTGTCACACCCTCGCGGTTGATGAGGAGATTCCCTAAATTGACGGGATTCAGCCCGTCTGCGTCTTTATGTGGCGTAATCTTATCAATGACTGCCTCTTTATCTATGCCCTCTGGTAGTGGCATTTGCACCAATATCCCATGGATATCCTTTCGCGCATTTAAGGCTTCAACGTGCGCAATTAGGAGGTCTTGGTTAATGTCTACGGGTAAGCGATGGACTTCGGAGTGGAAATGCACCTTTTCACAATCACGTTGTTTGTGTTTGATATAGAGCGTTGAGGCAGGATCATCACCGACTTGAACAACAGCGAGCCCTGGTGTGAATGTGAGTTTTTTTAGTTTTCGCCGGATCCGGCTCCGGACGCGTTTCGCAAGATGACTACCCTTAAGAAGTTCGGCTGACAAATCCCTGTTCCTCCATTTTACGCTTCTCTTGACGCAATGTGTTATCGCGGAATCATTCGGTTCCTCAAGAGAAGAATACCGAATCGCGACACTTCAAAAACAAAAGAGAGCCTTCACTTGTAGAAGTTAATGACTCTCTGACGTTAGACACCCTATTCAGTGCCATTTTGTGGCATACCGGGAGGCGGTTCAGTGAATGTCTCGCCTCGCGCCTCCGCTACCGTTCGACGAGCATGCCATGCCGCGATCTCTTGATAAACCTCGGCTTTGCCCTCGGCTTTGCCCTCAGCTTTAGCCTCGGCTTTGGCGGCTTGGATTCGCTTTTCTTGTCTCGCTAAATACCAATCTGACAATAACATGAGTAAATCTATACCTCCCACTATCATTCCAACGAATGCTGCACCAACCGGAATAAAGTCCGAAATATCTTTCAGCACATTTTGAACAGATTCGTGTCCCTGCCAACCCTTAGTTAGTTCATAGTCTAAGGCAATATAACCATAGATGATAACAAAGAGAGAAACCAGAAACAGGGCAACCCCCGCTTTTCCTGTTCTCCAAAAGTCTCTTACGGTTCGCCAGAACGCCCCCAATTTTTTCAAAATGTCCTCCGTCGAATTAAAAATATAATAACACGTCCTGCACGGATTGTCAACGAAAAACCTGTTGCCTTTTTAAGCTAATTGTTGACCTTTTCTCGTGGATACTGTATTATTATCGCAAAAAGGTAGGTGAGCAAGATGATACATGTAGGTGTGGGACATTCGCAAAGTCTCTCAACTGTGGAAGCCGCGGAACGCGCAACACTGGTGGCAATGGGAAACGCAGGTATCGCCAAAGCCGACCTCGCCATCGTATTTGCGACCATCAATTATCAAACGGAGTATGAGGACCTGTACCAAGCGGTTCAATCCAATTCCAGTTGTGATGAACTCATCGGATGTAGCGGGATGAGCGTTCTGACTTCAGCTGGGGAGTTTGAAGAAGAACCGGCTCTCGCAGTAATGGTTATCCGTAGCGAGCAACTTTCGGCAGTATCCTTTAGCGCGCAAGGCACGGCAGCTGAAGTGGGTGAGCAGATACAAAAAGACATTCAGCAAGAACTCAATGACGATTCCCTTCTCGTAATTTTCCCAGATGTTCGGGCAATGAATCCAGCAGAACTCGTGGAACATATTGGTGGCGATGGGACCGCTCTGCCTGTCGTGGGTGCTGCTGTTTCTGGCGACGCGACGGGGGCACAGATGTATCACTGGAAAGGTGAAGAGGCAACAGAAGGAGGGCTGACGGGTATCCTCCTAACTGGGGATTTCAACACGGAGATTGGTGTCGCACAAGGATGTCAACCCATCGGTAACCCTCGTGAAGTCACAAGAGCAGAGGGGCGCGTTATTTTTGAATTGGATGGTGAACCCGCATTGGAAAACTTTAAAGGGAGCTTGCAGTTGCTAACCCAAGAAGATATTCGTCAGTCAGGCGGTACAGTCTTTGTCGGCATCGCAATGGATCCTGAAAACAAAAATCCGATCCGCGGTGATTTTCTGATCCGTAATCTTGTCGGTATTAATGAGGAGCATGCGGCACTGGCTGTATCTGAGGAGGTGGCGGAGGGACAATTGGTGCAGTTCCATCTGCGAAATCCAAACGCCGCCGCAGACGAAATACAGGCAATTATCACACAATTAGCCGAGAAAACACGTCAACATCCGCCCGCATTTGGGCTCTATTTCAACTGCTTAGGTCGTGGTAAGGGGCTATACGGCGCGGCAAATCATGACATCGGTGTTATCCAAGAAAAGTTTCCGGGACTCCCCGTTATCGGGTTTTTCGGGAATTCGGAGTTCGCACCCATCGGTGGACGGAACTTTGCACATGCCTATACCGGTGTGTTTGTGCTCTGTACTGCAAACTGAATTCGAGGGATATAAAAATGAACGAAGAACTTTTCATCAGTCAGGAATTTACACCCGTTAACGGATTTACATCAGGAATCGAGGGACCCGCCTGTGATGCAGCGGGAAATCTATACGCTGTTAACTATGAACGGCAGCACACCATCGGCAAGGTAACCCCCGACGGTGCTTCGAGCGTTTTTGTTGAACTTCCGACCGGTAGCATCGGCAACGGTATCCGTTTCAACAGCGAAGGTTTTATGTTCATCGCTGACTACACAAACCACAATGTCTTGAAGGTGGATATGGATACACGGAACATCACTGTCCATGCCCATGAACCGACAATGAATCAACCCAACGATATCGCCATTGGTGCGAACGATATTCTCTATGCAAGCGATCCGAATTGGAACGCGTCAACCGGGCAAATCTGGAGAGTAAATACAGATGCGGAGGTAACGCTACTGGAAGCGGATATGGGCACAACAAACGGTATAGAAGTGAGTCCCGATGAGAAGGTGCTTTATGTCAACGAATCCGCACAACGGAACGTCTGGGCTTATGACCTGTCCCCTGAAGGCGAAATTAGCAACAAACGCCTTCTGATTCAGTTCCCGGATTTCAACATGGACGGCATGCGGTGTGATATTGAAGGAAATATCTATGTCACTCGGCACGGCAAAGGCACCGTCGCGAAACTCTCACCGGCAGGTGAAGTGCTGTTAGAAGTCCAGTTAACGGGGAAACTTTGCTCCAATATCGCTTTTGGCGGTCCGGACGGATGCACCTGTTACGTCACGATGGCGGACAGGGGGAATGTAGAAGTGTTTCGCGCCGACCTACCCGGCAGAAGTTGGCAGTTATTTCAATAACGAGGCCTCCTTGACAGGTGCCATATTTTGTGGTATCATTGTTACATATAACTATCTATTATGGAGGTAACACATGAAACAACTGTTTATTGTCTTAATGCTCGCTCTGGTTTGCAGCACTTATGCCGCTGCCGATTTGCTGGAAGGACTTGTTCTCTACATGCCGCTTGATGAAGGTGCTGGCAATAAGGTGGATGACTTTTCCGAAAACGGCTTTACGGGTGAACTGAACGGCGGCCCCAAGTGGGTTGATGGTAAATTCGGAAAGGCTCTTGAATTTAGCGCGTCCAGCGATTTCGTCGCTGTTGAGGACGACGCGGTTTTCCACATTGAAGACGAAATCACACAAGCCGCATGGATTAATCTTGACCGGCTGCCGAGCGCACACGCTATCGTTTTTGGCACTCGCATGGGTGGCGGTGGAAGACACATCGGATTCGGCTATGGGATGAACCCCGGTAACGGCATCAAAGTCTGGACGAATGGTGCTGGCGGCGGCTTCTTAGACATCAACGATAACAAGACCGGTCTTGACACTGGTAAATGGTATTACCTGTCTTATACCCATACGAGCGACAACAAAGGCAAAGTCAAGATTTACGTAGACGGCAAAGTTACGCACGAGCAGGACTCTAACAACCCTGTCGCACCCGCAGGTGCTACGAGCCAAGTTCAGATCGGGACTTGGTCTGGTGAAGCGTGGCCCGGTATTGTTGACGAAGTTCGGCTCTGGAATCGTGCCCTCTCTGATGACGAGATGGAACAGAGTATGGAGATGGGGGCGGATGAATTTTTGGCTGTGAATCCAAAAGATAAACTCGCCACATCTTGGGGCAAAATTAAGAAACTTCGCTAACAGAAACGAGGCGGCAATTTTTGTCGCCTCTCTTTATTTTTCCATACCCGGTAGGTGCAGTTTGTAACCGCACTGGACATTGTTAGGAAATTGTCGAAATAAATTTCTCATCTTCATATAAGAAAGCCACGAGACACCGGACACCATGGAGAATTACGAATCCGTCCTAAAACGCCTTGAGAAAACGGCAAAACAGTATACCAATATCGCGCCGGAAAATGGACAATTTCTCTCTATCCTCATTCGCTCCATTCAGGCGCGAAACGTGCTTGAAGTCGGGACGAGCAACGGCTACTCTACAATCTGGCTTGCTGCCGCACTCAAGGAGACAGGGGGTAGGCTGGTTACCCTTGAGTTTGATCAGAAACGGGCAGAAGAAGCACAAGCACACCTTCAGGAAGTCGGGTTAGACAGTATCGTCGATGTCCGCATCGGAAACGCACTTGATGAAATACCGAAATGCGATGCTACCTTTGATCTTGTATTCCTTGACGCGGAGAAAAACGAGTATCGACGCTATCTTGAATTGGCGTTACCGAACATCCGTCCTGGGGGTCTAATCGTCGCTGATGACACCGTAACAATGCGCGATGAAATGCCTGACTATGTCGAATTCGTCTTTAACACACCGCTACTACACTCTGTTGACATTCCTTTGGACGATGGTGTTATTTTGAGTTATAGAACCGAGGCATAGGTGTTGATAGTACATTAACGTTTATGGAGAGGTATCCAAAATTTCCGTTCAGTCTAAACTCTCTGACAAATCCACCCGTTTCACCGAATCCGTCATCCGCGGTATGACGCAACTCTGTCTGCGCTATGATGCAATCAACCTCTCCCAAGGCACCCCAGCATATCAACCGCCTCCTGAAGTCAAAGCCGCCGCAATCGAAGCGATCCAAGAAGGCTATAATCAGTACAGCATCACGTGGGGGGCACCGGTGTTTCGTGAAGCAATCGCCCATAAAATGACGACATTCAACTGCATCCCTACGGATCCCGACAGAAACGTGACCGTCACCTGCGGTTCAACCGAAGGCATGCTCTCCTCGCTTCTCGCAATCATCAATCCGGACGACGAGATTATTATCTTTGAACCTTTTTATGAAAACTACGGACCGGATACCATCATCTCTGGTGCAAAACCCGTCTATGTAGCATTGCAAGAGACCCCTGCATTTGACGGAAACCCTATCCGTTTTACCTATGACGCAACCGAACTCCGGGATGCATTCTCCGCCAACACAAAAGCGATCGTCATAAATACGCCGAATAACCCACTCGGTAAGGTTTTCACCGAAGCTGAGCTTCAAGAGATCGCTGACCTTTGCTGTGAATACGACTGCCTCGCGATCACCGATGAAATATACGAGCACATGATTTATGATGATAAGTCCCATCTCAGTATCGGTTCACTACCGCAGATGCGGGATCGGACGATTACCGTCTCAGGATTGAGCAAGGCATATTCCATGACAGGATGGCGATTAGGATACGTCATCGCACCGGAGATTTTGACCGATGCTATCCGCAAAATGCATGACTTCCTGACAGTCGGGGCACCACATCCGCTTCAGCGTGCTGGTGTCGTTGCCCTCAATTTGCCGCCGAGTTACCATGCCACCTTGGTCGCGAAATATGACAAGAATCGTAAATATATCGTTGATAACCTCACGAAAGCGGGGTTTCTGTGTCATGAACCAGAGGGTGCGTATTACATCATGACCGATATCACCGATTTTGGGTTTCCCGATGATGCAACCTTTGCCCACTGGTTGGTGAAGGAAATAGGCGTGGGCGGTGTGCCGGGTTCGAGCTTCTACAGTCGTCCACACCTCGGTAGGACGAAATTTCGGTTCATGTTCAGCATGGCGGACGACATCCTCACCGAAGCCGTCGAACGCTTGATGCAGATCAAAGCGAAAATCTGAAGATAACTGAGTTTCAAGATACCGAAAACGTTAGCACGTAATGGAATGGAGTGCGGATTTAAGAAACGCACGTCAAAGTTCAGACGCACGTCATTTAACCGCAAGGTATAATTAAAAATGGACATCTCCCTTGAAAACGAAACGCAACATATTTACAGGAAAGAAATTGAGGCATTGATTCAGCGAGACGAGAAGTATAGAGACTTGCGGTCCACTGAACTTGAAGCGATTGTGCGTGCATTTGAACTGACTTTAACGAATGGACGTGAGAAAGTGCGAGCCCAAATGCTTTACGACCTCATCCACCAAATTTAGCCCATACGGGCTAAATTTGTCTTAGCTTTACATTAGAGAGACGACTGATATGCAGTTAGAGCGGATCCGCCTTAAGGCTTTCGGCTGTTTTGAACAGCGCGATTTTGATCTTCACAACGGCATCAATCTCATTTTCGGTCCCAACTTCAGTGGGAAAAGCACGCTTGTCAATGCGATCTTTTTTGCATTAACCGGAAAACCGATTGTCCCACGCGTGGATACCTCCGCCATAAAAAATGCCAAAGCCTATAGTGGCACAGCGGGTCTCCAATTCATCGTAGATGGTGAGCGCTATCAACTCTACCGAGCGACAGGGAAACGTATCCAACTCCGTTCAGAAAAAAACGGCGCGTGGCAGGTACTTTTCGACGAAAAACGTGTCAAGGTGACAGAAGCGATGTTGCAAGAGCAATTCGGCATTATGCACGAGCAGCTTGCCCTCACCACTTTTCTCCGCGAAGGCGAGATTTTTGAATTCCTTGCCCGCCAATCCACAACTCGACGCGATATTCTCCATACACTCCTCGGTATTGACAGGCTCATTGAAGTACGGGAGCGGTTCATTGACACACGTCGCATCGCGAAACGTGAACAGGGGAGAATTCGGGCGCATCAGAACAGTTTGCGATTCAATGCACAGAACGTGGATCAAGCCGAAATCGAACGCATTGAAGAGAAGTTGAAGGGCTTAGAAGCCGCTTACGGTGCAGAAACGGGGGATACAGCGTTAATCGCAGAATGGCTACAGCACCAGAGCCGCTTGCAAAAGCGACTGGACACGCTCACACGCGAGCAGCACGAGGCATTGAGCGGTTTCAACGATGTCACGCATCTGCGCGAGATGATAACTAAAGTCGAAACTAGTATTCAGGAATCCGCCGGATTAGAGACAAAACGGGAGGAACTTATACAACAGATTGGTAGCCTTGAGTCGCAGATGGCGGCATTGACAAATGTCTGCAACACCCTCCAAGTCCTGATTGAGAGCGATGAACGGCACTGTCCAACCTGTTATCAGGAGGTTGAGCGTGAGGTCGTTCAACAGATTATTGACGAAAAGGAAGCTGAAAAATCGGAGCGTCGTACCGAACTGGATACCCACAAGCAATCATTGGAGACAGAAACTGAGAATTTAAAGAGTCGGCGTGAGCTTGAACAACGGTTACAGACTTTTCGAGGACTTTTAAAACGATTTGAACAGCATTCCGGCGAAATTGAAGAAATTCAGAGCGAACTCAGTGAGCTGACTTCTCGATTAACGGAGAGAGGTATCCTAAAAGGCGAACGGTTGCCTGCTGAAACACCTACAGATGTAGACAAACCCAAGTTGAAATCCCAAATTGATCAGGAGCGGAAACGTCTGGACCAACTTAGGCAACAAGAGGCTGTCCGTTTAGATAGGCTTGGCGCGCTCCAGCGAGCCAACAGAGATGCCGCTAAGGTTGAAAGGACGCTTCTGAGTTTAGAACTCGCTTGCGCTGGGGTTGACAAAACCATCGAAACCCTCCAACGTCAGATACTCAAGCCCGCTGAAGAGGAGTTGCATCACTGGCTCGAAAAAATGGAACTTTTTTCTATTTCTCGCAGGAGCGGGGGGCAAACCCGCGTTGACCTGCAACGCCAACACTTACTCCCTTCGCTCACGATAGATGGTGTCGATCGGAGTTTGATGTTGCTCAGTGGCAGTGAAAAGATGTTCCTCTATCTCTGTTTCAAAGTTGCCCTTGCCAAGGTATTAGGCAACCCCGGCTTCTTTGTCTTCGATGATCCAACGCTCCACTTAGATGAAGAACGAAAGGCGTTGATGGTGGATTTTATCCGTCAACTCGCTGAAGAGCATCAGGTCGTTGTGACGAGTTATGATGCAGATGTCCGTTCAGGGCTTGAAGGCGCGAATCTCATTGAGATGAGTAGAGAAACCGTCTAAAACCGTTCAAGGAAAATATCACCATTGTCCTGCTGGGTGTTGCTCCAGACAACAACCCATTTTCCCTCTCCAACAGTTACCACAAACGGCGGATAATGTTTCCCTTCACTTGTAGAAATAGCGACCCCGTTTCTCTCCGACAAGTGTTTGCCTTCTAAATCAATTTGCTGGTGATAAATAGCATCGCTACTCTCTTCACCAAAGTCCTCTCGAAAATCTAACCACACCACAGAGAAACGGTTTTCCGCTGTTTTCACAATGAAAGGTCTGTCCTGATGCCCACCGGCTGTGCAAAGCGGGATACCATCCTTTTTCCAGACAAGCGTTCCATCGGTACGGATGCGCTGCATATATAAGTCAGAATAGACATCACGTTCATCTCGCCAGACGACGATGAAACCGCCTTCACCGTCGTTCTCAACCGAAGCATGCTTCTGAATACCCGGTGCGGTACAAATGGGAACACCCGTCTCCTGCCACAATTTATTACCGTCAGGTGCAACTCGCTGCGCGTAGAGTTGGTCGTTGATAAAATTTTCGTAAATCTGCCACAAGACGATAAATCCACCCTCACCGTCAGCAATCACCCTCGGTTCGCCTTGCGTCCCTTCTGCTGGCGAAATGAGGCGCGGGGCATCCCACAACGGTTTGGCATCTAAACTGAGTCGGTATGCCATAATGTGCCAAGCGTCATACCCGATGACATCCCACCAAACAATATAGAAACCACCCGTCCCGTCTGCAAGCAGAATCGGATCGCTCTGGAGGGATTCTGATGGAAAAACGGGTATTCCATTAGGTTGCCACATCGGTTCGCCTTTGGGATTGATCCGTTGGATGTAGAGATCTTGGAATTCGGAACTTCGGCGTTCATCTTCCCAAACGCAGATGGCTCCGCCTTCACCGTCGCTCATAATGGCTTGTGTCGATTGATCTGCCCCGTTTACGCAGACAGGTATACCATCCGTTTGCCAAAGCGTGTCACCCTCAAGGTTCACCGCTTGTGCGTAGATATCCCAATTGCTTCTGGGGCGTCTGTCGTTCCAAACAACGATCGCGTGTTGTTCGTGCCGAATCATTCGTAAACGCCGCTGATTCCTACCTGCCTTGCAGATTGCGACACCATTTTCTTCCCAACGTGCTGTTCCACGGCTATCAACGCGTTGCGCGTAGACGTCCCAATCCTTACCTGTACGGTAATCCTCCCACATAACAATGACACCACCTTCACCATCATCCACGACCCATGGGAGGAATTGCCCATCTTTCGCTGTCGAAACCGGGGTTTCAGCCAAGGAAGGTCTACAGAACGTGCAGAAACCTGCAAGTAGGAGAAGCATTACCGCTGATAGCAATTGGCTCAATCGGTGAAAAGCGTTTTGGGTGTCCATAAGTTGACTAAAGTTCCTGCTGTATCCAGGTTCAGTGTTTCCCATTGCTGGATGGGGAGTTCAATATGTGCGAGTGCCGCGGTTGGCATCCGCCTAATCTGTCCAGTCAAGCCGCCTACGAGTTGTTCCATCGTTGGGTTGTGTCCTACGACCATAACGCATTCATATTTGTCTGGTAATGCCTGTAATGTTTCATAGTAGATACCGGGGACGGTATCATAAAACCTGTCTAATTTTTTGACTTTCCCCGTATAACTGCACGTTTTTGCGACTCGGCTCGCTGTTTTTCTTGCACGTCTTGCTGATGAAGTGAGGATCCTGTCGGGAATTAACCCTTGTTCTCGTAGATGTTCCCCGATGCGTGGTGCATCCCGTTTACCTCGTGCATTGAGAGGTCGGTCGTAATCAGAGCGTTCTGGATAATTCCAACTGGATTTGGCATGCCGTAGAATCAAGAGCGTTTTCATTTTTTAATTTTACCTTGCGGTTCGGTGAGGTGGGTTAAGGAATTAAGGGCTTTGCGAATCACTCCTCATATCGTATCACAATTGGGACGGAATGTCAATTTTTGACTTGCATTTCCAAGTCTTTTGTGATATTATTTTATAATGAGTTTGTCAACGTATTTAGGAGAATATCCGTTATAGAGTCCAATATAATTGAAACTCTGGAGGAAATAGACATGTTATTCAAGATTAACGGAATTCTCACAACACTACTCTTTGTTATGTTGCTTAGTAATATCGGTGGATGTTACGTTGATACCAGCGATACGGATGATGAGCCGCCCGCTGTGCCTCGCGGTGTCAGAACCATTACAGGCGATGAACAGGTCGTCATTGAATGGTATCCTAATGGCGAATATGACTTGGCAGGCTACACGGTGTGGCGTGGACGCAACGGAACAGATTATGATGCATTAGTAGAGGTATCGGACGGTGCTACACGTTATACAGATACGACGGTGCGAAACGGGGAGACTTACTACTATGCGGTTTCTGCTTATGACATTGACGGAAACGAGAGCAAGTTGAGTCCCGAAGATGCTTGGGATACACCGCGGCCAGAAGGACGGAATATCGTCCTTGATGATTACACGCTATCGCCTGAAAGAAGTGGATTCGATTTCTCACAACCCCAGAAGGGAAGTATTCCATGGGACACACCCACAACCGATGTATATTTCGGTTTAGATACTGAAGTCAACGTCCGTTACCTCTATTCTGACAATGATACGTTTATGCAAGATTTGGGTTATCATGAATACTTTGATGGCGTTGATATTGTGCCGGAATTTGGGTATACAACGCTATTTGTTGAGCTCATTGAAGGGCATATCTATGCTATAAATACACCTGATGGAAACTTCGCCAAGATTCAGGTGCGCGAACTTTCTGACGACGATGTCGTTTTCGATTGGGCATACCAAACCGAGCCAGAAAACGTCCAATTGGCACCATCTCTTAAGGTACTTCAATAAGGAGTGCATTTCATGCTAAAAAAAGTTGAAGCGGTGTGGGTACCACGTTTATATATACTTGTTGTGTTGTTGCTTCTTTTCATCACCGGATCTGTTTCAGTAATCGCTGAAACAGCGTCCACTGATGAGAAATCTAACGTTAAAAGTAACGACCCTCAACCGCTGCTGCGTAGTTATTTGAATACACCTGAGACTGAATCGGATTATCCGCTATTTCGGTCACACGCAGAACGCTACTATCCAGCACTTGATGTCCAGAAAGCGGCGAGGTTGTCGACTTTTATGCCTGGATTGGGACAAGCTTACGCCGGTAATTACACGAAAGCGACGCTTTTCCTTACTGCCGAGTTAGGGACGTTTGCTCTTGCCGGCTATAATATTGCGCGCGCCCTGCATTACAACGATCAAGGTGTTTTCGAGACAGGATTTCAAGACATACGGACGGGTGAATTCTTGACGTACGATCAGGGACGCACTCGGATGAAGAACCACGCATTTCTCAGTGGTGTTCTTCTCGCAACCGGCATCGGAATCCACATTTGGAATATTTTTGATGCTCCGAAAACTGCCGAGGCGTATAATAATCGAAGATTTTCCGTACAGGTGCAACAAAGGGGGAATGGCATTAGTTCTCTAATCTTTACACATAGATTCTAACATTTGCGGAATAGCTGTCGGTAGTCAGAAAAAGCCGCGAGTACAGTTCGCACCTACCTGATGGTTTCTATTCTATCATAAACTTAGTGTATTGCTTGGATGTTTATGTAATGGAGGGGTTTGCTTGGGCATTTCCCTTAGATATACGGAACGGAACATGAAATCAAAAACTCGCCTCACCGAACCGCAAGGCAAAATTAAAAAGTATGTAAAGCATCTAATTTTCATCTTTTTGCTCATAGGAACCCTTGCCGTAAATGGTGCCTCTCGTTCACTTGTTGAAAGTCCGGACATCGCTCCAAATCCGCTAAGGGTTGGAGAAAAATTAACCTATAATATTAGTTGGAAAAAAATACCTGCCGCCAAGCGTACAGACTGGATCTCCAAGGAGGAGTCACTAAGTGGAGAGACGGTTTATCACATCCAGTCTGAAATGAAAACTCGTGCGCTTTTCAGAGTCTATAGTTTCCAGAGACAAGAGGAAACCTATTTTAATCCGATCACCCTCTCACCGGTCCGCTTTCAGAATCGTCTACAGGATCAAAAATATCATGCCACAGTCACAGTTGATTTTCGGGAGGAAACGGCAGAATATGAAAAAATCTCACGCCCAAAGCCGAAATCGCCTGAAAAACGCGAGGCAAAGGTCTTAGAAATACCCATTGGCACACAGGATGAACTGTCAACACTCTATTTTCTACGTTCTAAAGAATTCGAGATCGGTAAAACATACTTTTTCCCGATGATAACGAAAGGAAAAGTCCAGAAGGTTACACTCACTGTTGAGCGTAGAGAGATAGTGAAAAGTAAGGCATTGGGCATTGTCAAAACGCTCGTTCTGCAAACCTCAGCAGGCGACCGTTTCTGGCTCACAGATGATGAACGTCGGTTACCAGTCAAAGCGGAGAGCAAAATAGGGCAATTAACAGTAAAGGTCACCTTAACCGATATCGAGTTTACAGACGCAGAGTAGCTGTCAGCCGGCAGACTGATTCACAGTGAGAGTCGTCAGAATGGGTCGCGAGCACAATTGCTCCTACTTGATGGTTTCTATTCCACCTAAAATTTAGTTCGACATGAAATGGAGGCGTTTTTGCGAATCAACACGGGATTTAGTCTGGGGATAGACTAAAACCGTAGCGCAAGTCGCGTAAGGAAAAAGTAGTGATAGAGTTTTTACGTAAAACAGAAAATTATCAAGCACTGGTGGCATGCCTCAAAGGTGGTAACCAGAAACTCCCGTGGCTCAGAGGGTTGGCAAACGCATCAACGGCGTATCTTTTGGCAACTCTCATTGATGATTTTCCAAATAAATCCTTCCTGATTATTCTTCCCTCACAACGTGAAGCCGAGCAAGTTTTAGAAGAAATATGTACATACACGTCGTACCCTGCTTTGGATACGCCAACAACTATGCTCGATGTGCAGTCCAAAATGAATCTGTTTCCCGGCTGGAACCGAAAAATTTTTGATGGAATCGCGCCTTCCAAGGAAACCGTCGCAGATCGGATGCGATGTCTGGAAAACTTACTCTATAAAGAACGAAGCATCATTGTAACATCGAGTCAAGCGATGCTTTATAGACTCCCCCCGCGCCACCGATTTGCCGAGGCATGCCGTGTCCTTAATCTCGGAGATGAAATAGATCCAGACGATGTCGCGGAGATGCTTATCGGCGGCGGCTACCAAAACGTTGAACTTGTAGAGGTCAAAGGCGAATTTGCACGTAGAGGCGACATCTTAGATGTCTATCCGCTAACTACCGACACCCCAATACGCGTTGAGTTTTTTGGAGATGAAATTGATACGATCCGTGCTTTCGATCCGATTTCACAACGTTCAACTGAACCCAGCGAATCGGTCACACTTACACCCTTACGGGAAGTGCTTTCTGCTGATGTATCTGCCGATCATTGGCAAACCCAAGCTGATGCCCTTATCCAAGAACACGCGACCCCAGAACTGATAAACACGGTTCGGGAGATAACACAATCTTTAACAGAGGCGGCATCTTCTCAATACCGGCTTCAGGAATGTCCGCTCAATGATGGAGTAGAGGGCTTTTTGCCGATGCTTGTTCCAGAAACAGAACTGCTCACCGACTATCTGCCGGATGACACAATTGTCTGCTTGATAGAGCCGCAGTGGCAGAAGCGCGAAGTATCGCAAATACACGAACAGATCCAGGAGTTGTACCAGAAGAAGTTAGAGACATCTAACCTTATGGTCCCCCCGGATAAGCTACTTGTCTGCTTTGAAACACTCAGTGCTGAATTAGAGAAATATTCCGTCGTCTCATCTTCTTTGGCTCCACCCCGTGAAGTCATAGATAATAAGATACCGCCCCTGCATTTTGAGATGAAACCGTTGGCACTGCCATCTGGTAACTATCAAACAATCATCAATCAGATGAAAACTTGGATCGAGGAAGGAACCCGGATTCATGTTTTCTGTGAAACGCCTCAACAGTCGAAGCGCGTGTCTGAAATCTTAGCAGAACGCGAATTGTACCCGCCAGATATTCAAACGAGTGTCGGTGCAATTAGTGAAGGGTTTCTCAATGAATCCCTAAATCTCGTCGCTATTTCTGAAGATGAACTCTTTGGCAGTCGTCAGCATCGCCGTCCCATCCGCCCTCGTCCTTCTACAGATGGAACACCAATTCTCAGCCTCATTGATTTAAAAGTTGGGGATTATGTCGTACACGTCTCACACGGTATCGCTATCTATGATGGGATACGCCGATTGGCGATTGATGGAAAGTCACAAGATTTTCTGATACTTCGATACAACGCAGATGACATCCTTTATGTGCCGACCTATCAAGTTGACCTCGTTCAGAAATATATTGGTAGCAAAGACAACTCTTATAAACCACGTGTGGATCGGCTTGGCGGGACTGCTTGGAATCGAAGAAAGGGACGCGTTAAAAAGTCAATTGAACAAATGGCGGGAGAACTGCTCAAGTTGTACGCCCTTCGCCAAGCGCGCAAAGGCTTCAGTTTTCCTGCTGAGGTGCCTTGGCAAACCGAATTTGAAGCACTTTTTCCGTATCAAGAGACCAACGATCAGCTCCAAGCGATTGAAGATGTAAAATCAGATATGGAAGACGAACGTCCGATGGATAGGCTCGTCTGTGGAGATGTCGGATACGGGAAAACTGAGATAGCATTACGTGCCGCTTTCAAAGCCGTCATGTCCGAGAAACAGGTAGCGATCCTTGTTCCTACGACCATCCTCGCGCTCCAACACTACGACACTTTTGAAAAACGTTTTCAGCCTTTCCCGGTTAACATTGAAATGTTAAACCGGTTCCGCACACCGAAAGAGATAAAAGAAATTAAAGAGGGTTTGGCGAAAGGCACAGTTGATGTTGTGATTGGAACACATAGCCTACTTTCCAAAACGGTTGTGTTCGATAATCTCGGACTTTTAATAATTGACGAAGAACATCGCTTTGGCGTTAAGCATAAAGAAAAAATAAAACAATTCAAAGAAACCATTGATGTCCTTACATTGACCGCGACGCCTATTCCACGTACACTCCACATGTCGCTTGTTGGCATCCGAGACTTTAGCGCAATTAACACGCCACCTGCGGATAGATTGCCGATTCAGACGTACGTCATGCCTTATGACAGTGATGTGATTCGCGAAGCTATCACCACAGAATTAGGGCGCGGCGGACAAGTGTTTTTTGTCCATAACCGTGTTCAGGACATCCAGAGTATCGCTTTAGCAATTCAACAACTGGTCCCGGATGCCCGCGTTGCTGTCGCACATGGGCAGATGCCTGAACGAGAATTAGAGACCATTATGCTGGAGTTTGTCCGGCATAAACATGATATCCTCGTCTGCACAATGATTATTGAATCAGGACTGGATATCCCCAACGTTAACACCATCCTCATTAATCGAGCGGATGCGCTCGGTTTGGCGCAACTCTATCAGTTAAGAGGGCGCGTCGGACGTGCTACTGTACAGGCTTACGGATACCTTTTTTATCCACAGGACAAGGCAATTACAGAAGGCGCAGAGAAAAGACTTCGGGTTATCGAAGAATTCACAGACCTCGGTTCAGGTTTCAAAATAGCCCTCCGAGATTTGGAGATCCGGGGTGCTGGAAACATCCTCGGTGCTGAACAGCATGGACACATCGTCACTGTCGGTTATGAACTGTATTGTAGACTTCTTGAAGAAGCGGTGATGGCACTAAAGGGAGAAAAGGTCGAGGAAACCGTGGAAACGCGTATCAGTCTACCCATTGAAGCATATCTCCCCGATGACTACGTTCCAGATAGCCGTCAAAAGGTTTCTATCTATAAGAAAATTGCTGGGCTTAAGGATCGAGAAGCACTGAATGAGTTGCGAGAAGAATTGAAGGACCGGTATGGTGCGATACCCGAACCGACTGAGATGCTGTTGGAGATTGCCAACATCAAACAACTCAGTCAACATCTTGGTGTGACAGCCATTGTTGGTGGGACGGAACAGGTAAAAGTTACTTTCGATGAAAGAAAACCACGAATTAATGTGAAGAAATTTGTTGAAATAGTTCACGAAAATAAAGACCTCCAGTTACAGCCTCCGGCGCAACTTAGAATTCGTATGTCGGGAGTGACTGGTGCGAGTATGTTGACCGAATTGCAACAAACGCTGAAGTTATTTGTTGCGTAATCGTAAAATGAAAGGTCAACTCAAAAAGACGTGCTACGCGCATTATCCAAAGCGCGTCAGCGCAACCGGTAAGCAAAACCTGTGAAGGTTTAGTTATTACTATTTAACCGCAAGGAACATTAAGAATATGAAAAAAACGATTGCTATTTTTGTCATGGTCACTGTGACCTGTCTACTAACATGGAGATTTGTTCAGTCCGATGATCATGAACAACCCATGTCCGTGATGGACGAGAGCAAGATAATTTTGGCAGAGTACAAATGGAATGGTGAGCCGTATCAAATCTCATTGGCTGATCTGAACGCTGCCATCGCAGAATTGCCTATTTATCGTCAACAGAACTATGAGACTCGTGAAGACAAAGCCGAGTATCTTGAGGAACTCATAGATGAACGGCTCCAAATCCTCCGTGCTGCTGATGATGGATTTGATTCGCTTGCCGAACACGTCAAGAAGCTTGAGGACTATACCCATCAGCTTATGGTTGAAAAATTGACCGAGGCTGAAGTGGATGCTAAAATCGCCATTACCGATGAAGATCTCATGGCACATTATCAAGCGAATTTGAGTGAATACATTGAAGAAGCGAAAGCTCGCGCAACCTGTATTACCCTTGATGACGAAGACTTTGCCAACGAGACTTTGGATGCTATCAACGCAGGCAAAGACATTGCTGAGATGGCGAAGGAGCTTTCAGAAGCAGGTAAACTCGCCAACGGACCTGGCACCAATGAGGACGATCCAGGGAACACCTACCTGTTTACCAAGTCCGTATCCGCACGTTGGGCGGAGTTCACTGACGCTGTCTTTGCGCAGGAGGTCGGCGAAATGACCGATACCCTTTTTGAGGTTGATGTCAATGACGAAACCTTCTATCTCATCTTCCGTAAAGAAGAGCATCAGCCGGACCGCCAGCAGGAATTCGATGAGGTCAAGGATGATGTCCAAAGAACGATTGAACGTGAAAAGAAACGCGCACGCATCAGTGAATGGGTCACCGAGATCACTGAGAAAGGCAAGTTGAAAACCTATCCTGAAAATATTCCGGAGCCGCCGAAAATGGAAGAAGCGGAAACCGAAGAATCAGAGTCAGATCAATAATTTATTCCCATTTTGTGGAAGCAACGTCCCCAGTCAAGGTACTGGGTTGAGAAAAGGAGTTAGATAAATGCTCACAGTAGTTGCCCGCTTCATGGGCAGAATCAAGAATCAGTCCGGATTGCCGGTTATCCCTTTACTTCTAATCGGGGTCCTTGTCACGCATCCTATCTTCTATAGCTGCGGCGACAAGGCGATCGGTGCTGATGGAACAGTTATCGCTGAATTTGAATGGGACGGTCAACATCGCATCACCCTTGAAGAGATGATGCAGGAAATCAGCGAACTTCCCGAATACAAGCAGCGTCAGTATCAGGACAAGGAAGGGTTGGAAACCTATATGACGCTCATGGCAGAGAGTCGACTTATTCTCAGTCTTGCGCGAGACGAAAAACTCAACGAAGATCCAGAAATTCTCAAGAAGGTTCAGGATTATCTTCATGAGTTGATGGTGAAGAGAATTACTGCGCAAGAGGTTGACGACAAACTCTCTTTGAGTGAAGACGATTATGTTCAATACTACGAAGAGAATAAAGCGGAGTACGTTCGTCCTGCGCAGGTCAGACTTTCCTGTATTACGCTCCTCAATAAAGAGCGGTCTGATGAAGTTTACGCACAAATCAAAGCAGGCAAAGACATCCTTGAAATCGCTCAGGAACTCTCCGATCGCGGCGAACTCGTCGGTCCCGGTGCGAATCCTTCCACGCCGGGGGACACGAACTATATTAGCCGGGATGCCTTCCCTTCGGGAACTGAACCCTTTTTAGATGCGGCGTTTGCTGCGGAAATCGGTCAGATGCACGATGGTGTCATTGAAGTCGACGTTCAAGGTCAGAAGTACTACATGATGTTCCGAAAAGACGAAGCTCGCGATGAATACCAAAAACCGTTTGAGGAGGAAGATGTTCGTAAGAGTGTCATCCGAAAGGCGGAACGCGAGAAACGACAGGAACTCATGGACAATTGGGTTACTGAACTTCGGACACGTGCTGAGGTCAAAACGTACATAGATCGCATTCCAGAAGCAGAACCTGAAGAAGCCGAAGAGGTGTCGGACGAAGAGCAGTCCGAAGTACCGCCTGTGGAGGCAGAACCTGAAGAATAGGTTTAAAAGCAATCAGCAGTCGGCGGTCAGCAGTCGGTTTTCGTTGTCGTCAACGTTACTGATAGCTGACAGCTGATCGCTGATGGCGAATAAAGGAGATGTCCACATGGCATATAGAATAACTATCTATCTTATACTCATTCTACTATTCATCAGCGGTAGTGTGAGGAGCAGTGCCGCTCGCACCTTTGACAGGATCATCGCTTACGTTAATGATGATGTCGTGACCAAGCGAGAGCTTGATGTTTTGGTGAATCAGCGCGCCATGGAACTCCAACAGGTCTATCGTTTCAATGAACGGGAGGCACTCCAGGAGGCTGAACGGCAAAGATCCGAATTACTTGACCGGCTAATCAGGCAAATGCTCCTTTTAGAAGCCGCGCTGACGCTGAAGGTTACCGTCAGTGACGTAGAAGTTGAGCAGTACATTCAAGACTTTAAAAACAAATATAAAATTGAAACAGACGAAGAATTTAAGAAACAATTAAACAGAGAAGGTATGACCCTCGTAGCGTTTCGAGAGCAGTCAGAGCGAAACCTCAAAGCAGAGAAACTTGTTATGGGAAGAATTGTCCCGCGATTGCAGGTGCGAGAGCGTGAGATCCAAAAATTTTTTGAGGAAAATCGGGACCAACTTCCCACTAAAACAGATAAAGTCCGTTTGCGGCACATTTTTGTCGCCTTTAAACCGAATCAAGCCGACCGGGATGCCGCATTTGAAATTGTTAATGAAGCTCTGAGAGAAATTACAGCAGATAGGACAAAGTTTGAGGAGCTTGCACAACGATATACTTCTGAGCAAAACCCAAGTTCACAGGCAGGCATTCTCATAGAAGCTACTACTGAGGAACTCGAAAGGTTTCCAAAGATATTCCAAGACGTACTCACAAACTTGGAAGCCGGCAAACTCAGCGAGCCTGTTGAAGGAAACGAGGGGATTTATATTTTCACTGTCGAAGTAAAAACCGATAAGATGATTGCATTCCGGTATCTCATTATTCCCCTCACACCGAGTGCAGAGGCTATGCAGGAAGCACGCGAAGGTATTGTTGAAGTTTTCAAAAAATTGGAAAACGGCGAAGATTTTAACGCACTCGCAGCAGCACATTCCGACGATGCAGAAACGCGAGATAACGGTGGTGACCTCGGGGTGCGTTCCTTAACGGAACTCAATCCAAAGACTCGGACAATAATTGAAGCACTCGAAGCCGGTACTTACAGCCAACCTCACGAAACTGAATCCGGTCTTCACATCTTTAAAGTTGATGAGCGAAATAGTCCAAGCCTCAGTGAAATAGAGAAACAACAGATCACTTCAATACTCCGCCAACAGCGGTTCCAAGAGGAATGGGATGCATATACCAATAAGCTTCTCGAAAACGCTTATATTAGAATTGAACTGAAAGATTTTTAATTTATGACCCCCTGGACTGCTCTCCAAATGTAAAGCAAAGACAAATACGAGCAGGTTTCTGGTGAAGTGGCAACTCAAAAAAGACATCTACGGTATAACCTCAAACCCTAAGCCTGCAACAACGACGCAGGCGGTTCAAACACGGAAACCTTAAATCCCCAGAGGCTATGACTTATCCGCAAGGTAAATTAGAAAACCAACATCACCCCTCCCTTATCCGAATGTCCAGAATTGAGTGCATAGCACTGGTGCTATTTGTCATTGCCTGTCTCTTTGGGCACCCAGTCCGGTTCGGTATCGCGCAAGAAGTAGAACCTTCTGACCCACCTGCTGCTGAAGAATCTGCGGACCAGACAGAAGAACAGGAAGGATCCGGCTCAGAGCGATTGAACCCGGAGACAGATGTCCCTGAAGAAGGTATGGTAATCGGCGATGGCGACGATATGGCGATGGTTGATAATTTCGTCCAAATTCACGGAAATGCGCTTATCAAATTTGAGGATGTCATTCTCCGGGCAGACCATATTTGGGCAGATTTCGACGATAATCTAATGCGGGCAACCGGGAACGTCCATCTGAAAATCGGCGACGAAGAGACTTACTCCGATGAACTCATCTTCAACCTCGAAAGCAAAAAAGGGATTGCCCGGAACGGGTTTACGTTCAGCGACCCGTGGTTTTTCGGTGGCAGTGAAATCTTTAAGATACAAGAAGACCGCTCGTATATCCGCGGGGCGACCTTGACGACCTGCTCGCTGAAATATCCTCACTACTACTTCAGTGTTTCGAGAGTCATTGTCCGAATGAATCAGGAGATGATCGCCAAAAATATCGTCTTGCGTATTGGTGGATTTCCACTTTTCTATTTCCCCGTAATGCGTCGAGATTTACGGAAGGGTAAGATCGCAAAGATTATCGTCAAAATTGGGACGGATAGCTACCAAGGTCCCAACATTAGTATTATCTTACCTGTGGCACGTAAACGCCGTTATGATGGAGCACTGCTTTACGACAGAAGTTCAAAACGCGGGCAAGGGTTCGGGTTTGAAGGTAAATACCGATTTAGTGATACACAGTTTCAAGAAATCTATATCCCTATTCCACCCGATGTAACACCCAACCAACGCACGAAGTTGAAAGAGAAGGCAGAGGAATTACAAGACCGACTTGACGGCGAATACGATCGTTATTGGTTGCGGCAAATTTTCATTGAGTATAAAATCACAGAGGATGATGTCAATCGGGCAAAAGATAAAGCAGCAGATGTCCTCGGACAACTGCAAGAAGAGGGTGCTGACTTCGCACAAATCGCACAGAGCAATTCTGACCACTTTGACACCCGTTACGATGGTGGGGATTTGGGATTCCTCGTCCCCGGTGAAGTTGACGAGGACGGCGAACCCAAACTCGATCCTGCTTTAGAGGAAGCCGCCTTCGCACTACAAGAGGGCGAAATTAGCCCTATCGTCCAAACCGAATCTGCCTTCCACATCCTTAAAGCCGATCGTGTTGTTGATATCTATGGCGAACGTGAAATTAAACTCCGGCGCATTGATATTGCTATTAGCGCGAGCGAAGATACTGAATACGTCCTACGCGAATTGGCGGATGATATGCTCGAACGCGCCCACGAAGGTGAGTCCTTTGAGCAACTTATACACGTCCCTGATCAATTTGCAGACATCGCCGAACCGACCTTATCCGAACCTAATGAGGGTAACGGATTACTCTTAAATGAGATGGAATCCTCGTGGCGTTCCGCAGTTAGACGATTAGAGAATCCAGGAGATGTTATTGAACGCCGACCTATCACCATGCCTGAAGGTCTTTACCTTTTCCAATTGATTGAAAAATCGGAGACGCCGACTTTCGAGGCACTCGCTGAACAGTTTGAGGCAGAGTGGGATGAATTTTACGAAGGGGTGATGAATCCTGCACCGGAAGATATTGAGGAAGACGGGGACTCGCAAGATACGACTGAAGCAACTGAAGCAGCGGTCAGCGATCAGCAATCAGCGGTCGGCAAAGATACCGTCGATGACGCTTCTTCTCTTACTGAAGGTTTCCAACAACCGATGGTTTCCGATAGCCAGTCTTCTGAAAGCCGAAGGCTGGAGGCTGAAGACTCTACCAATACTGATGAAGATCAGAGCACAGATCAGATCGAGGAAGATACCCCTGAAAACCAGACCGCAGAGCAGGCTGAGGGAGATATTGATGAAAATCAGAGTGTAGATCCGGAAGAGTCAGAGACTGAGATAGAAGACGAAACGGTTTCCGATCAGTCTGATGGTGAATCGGTGTCCGAAGACTCCACTACTGAAGAAGATGCAGAAGACGAGGACGAATTGAAGGTCTACCGGAAACACGGTTTTCGCGGTCGGTGGGAAGATCCGAGTGCTGTCGCTTCAGATGCACAGAGGTTATACGCCGGTGAATTTAGCAGGCGTCCTATTCAAACCAAAAAGTCGTTTCGACTCATCAAAGTTGATAGAAAGAGAACCTATCGAGGCGATATTTACTTCTACGGTGCAGACCGGTACTCTTACGAGCGGCAGAACGCTACACGCATCGGTAGACGGTGGATTATGCGATGGGGGCATACGCAATCCTTTTATACCCCGTGGGATAACCGCGAAGAAGGTAGACGCCCTATCAATTTTACAGGTAGGACTGAGCTGCAAGCCCGTAGTTTTAAGGAAGAGTTGAAACTCCCCGGAGAATCCACCCTTAGATCTTTCGGAATACTCACCTATGGAACCGGTTTGTCTACGGTGGCTGACGGGGATCGCGACGAGAACGACAACCTCACGTTTTCGCGGGAAACCATTGGAGATATTACGGGTAGGATCGAAGTTCGACACGTTCACGATTTCACGGATGAAGGCACAACCTCACTACAGAAACTCCCGCAATTCACTGTGAATTTCTCACGGATGCGTGTGAGTGCCCTACCACTCTTTGGGAGTCTGAACAATCGTATGGAAAGCGTTGCTGAAAAGTTCAAAACCGAGAAACCTTTTCTCTCATTATTTACTATTCCAACCCTTGAAAGCACAAGTTTCGACTTGGATGTTGAACTCGGTAACTTCTTTAGAGAGGTGTATAAGGGCAAAGCAGGCGAAGAAAGAGATGTATATCTACAGACGCTGGATCTCGGATTCGATGTCCGTAAGCAATCAACACTCCTGATTACACCCTTACGGGAACTCCAGATGAGTTTGGATCTCAATACAAACATGGTATGGCATGACCAAGACCAGGAGAAGAATAGGAACATCATAAAAAGTGTCTTCAGTTTTAATGGATCCGCTACAAACACACTCTTCCGAGTTTTCAACGTCGGTTATATCCCTGGGCTCCGAAAGTTGAGACACGAAATCCAATCCTCACTCCGATTTAATTATCAGCCTGCTGTTGATGAAGATGATAATCTCTATCCTTTCGGTCCCAGCACCTATTTCTATGAACGGAAGAGACTCACCTATAACTTCAATACAAACTTTGAAATTAAGACTCGACGGAGCCAGTCGGCACACCGTATCTTCTATTTTGATACTCGGCTCACTGCTGATTTCACGGATTTCGATCCTTTGTATAGGCGGAAGTATGAACCCATTGAGAGCGATTTCACATTCGTCCCACTTCCGAGCCGAAACCTAAACGTGACCGTCCGCTTTACACACGACCCTAACCCACATCCTGACGATGGAAAGCAATTTAAAATGGTTGGGTTCCGTAGCAACATCCGTTACACCCGACCGTCTTGGAATATCAGTCTCGGAAACTCATTCAGCAAGCGGCATACCTCAAGACGGACTTCTCGAGCGATTACTGCCACTGGACGCTACCGCTTTAGCCAAGACCTCGAATTCAACGTGAGTCTTATCTATTATCCGATTGATGGACAATTCTATTCACAACGCATCAGTATGACGCGTAATCTTCACGATTGGAACCTCCGGATCTCGTGGAACCGTGTCGGCATTAAGCGCGATGATGTCCCCTCAGCCTACAACAGCGTCCGTCAGGACTTCACGTTCCAGGTGAACCTGATTCAGGAGCCTGCGGTTTCAATGGGTGTCGGTTATGACGCAACGACTGAAACTTGGGGACTCCGTACCTTACCTGCAGGCGCGCCTTACAATGCATTCGGTACCGGAAACTCACTCGGCAGATCCTACTTCTAATGGCTTTCGGCAGTCAGCAGTCGGCACAGCGCAGATTTTATCGCCACAAAATTCCCTGATGCAGAATACGTTGACGTTTCAGGGCTTTGCAAGGTCGCTACTATTGCCGAAATTGAGGCACGAGGATGGAGTCGCCGAACAAGTCCCTGATGATTTCGACTTCGTAGAGCGATTAGGTGAGCTCAACGAAGAATTAGAAATCTTAAATGCCGAGGCACACCAATTAGAGGAACGCATTGCCGAAAACGTTGTAAAGATTTTGGAAGATGGGGTATAATATCGGAAGAGTAGGATTTTGGATTAGGCGATGAAAGATGGGAAATGGAGGCAGAAAATGCGTGAAAAAATAAAAGTTGAGGAAAGTTCTGGTAACGTATTTTTAGACATCGGTTTCTCGGAGGAAGAAGCGGAGTACCATCAGTTAAGAGTAGACCTCGCCTTTGCAATCCACCGTCTTCTTGAGGAACTAAAACTGACTCCTGCCAAAGCGGAGGCACGCTTTGGACTCAATCGGAGTGATGTGTCTCGCCTGAAGAAGATGGATACAGATTTCGCCCTGGAGCGATTGCTAATGATCCTGAAGAAACTAAATCGTAACGTTGAAATTCATATTAAGCCTTCGGATGGAACAATAAGGCACCAGCGGGTTTTTGTGACCTAATGATGTCCCTTTACTTTCAAAGAGAAAGACCCAAATGGTACTCAAGGATCGCATCTGCATTGTAACCGGTGGGAGTTCAGGCATCGGGCGCGGCATCGCACTCGAATGTGCGCGTGAGGGGGCGCGGGTTACTGTCGTTGATAAACAGGAGACACCTCTCCGTGGCAAATACCACGAAACCGATACCACAACCCCGACCGTCGTAGAAATCGAAAAACTCGGAGCAGAGGGACTATTCCTCCAAGCCGATATCGCTGACGAATCGCAGGTTGCACGCGTAATTCAGCGAACCGTCGAACACTTTGGAGGACTCGATATTCTCGTCAATAACGCCGGTATTCATATCCCCGGTGGTGCGGAGGACCTCTCAATCGCCGATTGGGACAACGTTGTTGGGGTCAACCTCCGAGGCGTCTTTGTCGCTACAAAACTCGCACTCCCCCACCTGAAACAATCGAAATTTGGAAGGATTATCCAGATCGCCTCCGTCCATGCGTATGGCGGCGGTGCGGGACCCGCGTATGCGCCCGCGAAAGCCGCTGTTGTCAATATGGTTCGAGATACCGCCTTGGAAATCGGGCAATTCGGCATAACCGTCAACGCCATCTGTCCCGGCTATATTGAGACGGCAATTCAGGACTACCTCACTCCCGAACAGATTGAAGAAGCATTAGAGAAAACCGCGATGCCACGTTTCGGTTTGCCGAGAGACATCGGACGCGCCGCGGTCTTCTTCGCTTCCGACGACGCAGAATGGGTTACCGGCGCTTCTCTGCTCGTTGATGGAGGGTTCGCTGCGGGTGTGTAACCCAAACCCAGTAGGGTCTTTCGCCTAACCGCACCGGGACCACCCCTGATCGCTGACTGCCGATGGAAACCGATTGCTGACGGCTCAACAAAAGGACTCACAACATCATGCAAACAAACCAATGGGGAACAATCCGTTTCACAGATAAAGTCGCGTTGATAACCGGCGGTGCCTCCGGCATCGGTAGAGCAACGGCGAACCGTCTCTCCGCTGAAGGCGCGCATGTCATCATCGCCGATAAAAACGCTGAAATGGCAAATAGGGCTGTTTCTGAAATCCAAGAAGCAGGCGGAAAGGCATTTTTTATAGAAACCGATCTCGCTGATGATGAAAGTGTCATCGCCACTGCAGGGGCTGTCGCCGAGAAATTTTCCGCACTTCACATCCTCGTCAATAATGCTGCTATCGCGAGAGGTGGAAAAATTGAAGACGGGGGATGGCTTCCAAATTGGCATCCCGAAACCGCAATCGGGCTCCGAGGCTGGGTCGTCATCACGCAACACCTGTTACCGCTTTTGAAACAGGAAGGTGCTGCCATCGTTAACCTCTCATCAGAGGGCGGATTTCTCGGTAGACCCGGCGGATGGGTCTACGATGCGATTAAATCGGCGTTAGTCTCACTTACAAAAACAATGGCATACGAATTCGTGGAATACGGTATTCGCGTTAACGCCGTTGCACCTGGCTGGGTTGTCACAGAGATGCACTTCGGTAGAGCACCGGATCCTACCGCACGCAAGAAGGAATTGGAGGAGACCGCGATCAATTCTTGCATAATGAAACGCCGCTGTGGACCGGAAGAGATCGCATCATCAATCGCTTTTCTCCTTAGCGATGATGCCTCCTACATCACAGGGCAAACGATACATGTAGATGGCGGACGTTGGGGAATGTCTGTCGGTCTATGAACTTCAACGCGAATCCATATATCAAAAGGCTTAGCAACAGATGCAAACCAATTCGTTAGGAACAATCCGTTTTACAGATAAGGTTGCTCTAATCACAGGTGGTGCCTCCGGTATCGGTAGAGCAACGGCGAATCGCCTCGCATCCGAAGGGGCACTCGTCATCATCGCCGATAACAATGCCGAAGTGGCGCAGCAGGCAGTCGCAGAAATCCAAGAAACGGGCGGGAAGGCACTCTACATAGGCATTGATCTTGCCGATGACGAAAGTGTCCGCGCCGCTGTGCACGCTGTCACCGAAAAGTTTTCTACACTTCACATCCTCGTCAATAATGCTGCTATCTTGAGGACGGGTAAAATTGAAAATGGGGAGTGGTTACCGAATTGGGACCTCGAAACCGCAACCGGTCTTCGAGGATGGGTATTGACTACGCAGTTGTTACTACCGTTGTTGAAGAACGAGGGTGGTGCTATCGTCAACCTCTCATCAGAGGGCGGATTTCTTGGCAGACCCGGACAGTGGATCTACGATGCCATTAAAGCGGCACTGGTCTCTGTCACGAAAACAATGGCGTATGAATTTATCGAATACGGTATTCGCGTTAACGCCGTCGCCCCGGGCTGGATCGTGACGGAGATGCACTTTGGTGGAGCCGCGGATCCGGCTGCTCGAAAAAAGGAGTTAGAGGAATTATCAATCTCCTCATGCATAATGAAACGCCTTGCCGCGCCAGAAGAGATCGCATCATCAATCGCATTCCTCCTTAGCGATGATGCCTCTTATATCACAGGGCAAACCATACATGTAGATGGCGGACGCTGGGGCATGTCCGTTAGTCACTAATTTTTAATTGTCCCTTGCGGTTCGGTCAGGCGAGTTAGGATATTCATGTTCCGTTCCATAGAGTTGAAGAAACACCCCAGCAAAAACCCTGCGCCGTTGTTGCAGGCTTGCGTCTTGATTTTAAGGAAGAGGCTCAGAGTATCCAAAAACCACAGCGTATGTAATGGAGTGATACTCAGGTGAACAAAAGTAAAATATGCATAACAAGACTCACACCACAGCCGTTGTCCTCATCCCACCTGAATCTGTGCAACTACCCATCCAAGCCATTCGGCGAGTTCATGACCGTAACTTCGTGCGATGGATGCCACACATAACGCTGCTCTATCCGTTCGCGGAACGTCACGATTTCGGATCAATTATCCCCGCGCTCACACAAGCCGCACAACAGATAGTACCTTTCTCCGCTGAGCTTGTTCGCTTTGATGCTTTCCGACACCGAAAGTCGTGTACAATGTTCTTAGTTCCAGAACCTGCAGACGAAATTGTGCGATTACATAGCAAACTCATGCACTACCTTCCTGACTATGACGACACAGCGCGATTTGCTGGCGGTTTCCATCCCCATCTCTCCGTAGGGCAATTCCAACACCGCTCCCTTCAGACCGAACAGCAGCGGCTCCAGAGCGAATGGCAGCCAATACACTGTGAAATGGGAGCGATCAGTCTCATCTATCGCTCATCTGAAACGGATGACCGATTTGTGGTCGCTGAACAGTTTCCCTTCACGTCAAGTCCTTGAAATCCATTGCAGTCCCAAAGGCAACAAAATATAATATAGGTTAGATTTATTCTAATACTATACATCCAACAAAGGAATTAACAGTGAATACAAATTAGAAGGATCTTACTTTACAAGGGATTTCAGTATCGACTCCCCCGCTGCCGCACCCTTTGTTGAGGCTTACACTGCGATGTATATGGAACCACCGGACGGTCCTTCTGCGTGGGGGTATGATGCGATGTCTTTACTGGCACTCGCCATCAGGAGTGCTGGAACGCTGGAACCCGATGCGGTTCGGGATGCCTTGGCAAACACGACCGATTACCAAGGCGCGTCCACCATCTCCCGTTTTGATGAGAACCGTCATCCTCTCAAAGATCTGACGCTCTACAGGATTCGTAATGGTCAGATACAACGCTACAAAGTTGTCAATCCTTAACGACAAGCCTTACCCCCAAAATTAAAGGCGCGGTTTTAAACCGCGCCTACGTTTTATTTATGTTTCCCAGTTATTATCCAATCTCCCCAATCTTAATCAATCGAGCGCCCAATGACAATCGATCACCTAATGACAATTCTGGGTGTGGTAAGTCGCCGAACATCGGACGGAAATATCCTACCCCCGCTGGAGATATCTGATACCGTTCCGCGTCGTAGAACCGTAGATCGAGACTCCTCCGCATAACATGTCCGGAGGCATCCCGTTTCAGCACTTGGTCTAACGGTAACAAGGTCGGTTCAATGCCAACCTCTGTCCGTGTAATCGTCGCAACACCGTTGAACATCCCGTCTGAGAGTGCTTGCACCGCCATCGCACCCGCCTTCATCGCGATGTCTCTGTCCAGTGGTATCGGGCTACCGCACCGCTGGAGATATCCGAGTATCAAAGCACGGAAAGCGGAACTTGAAATTTCGGGAAGCAGTTTTTTCATCGTCTCAACGATAATTTCTGAACACCCTCCGGGTTTGGTATGCCCAAAAGCATCGAGTTCCGCCTGTGAAGTAATCATCAATTCCCCATTATCGTTCCGAATACCTTCCGACACGACAACGATGACGTTCCCTTGTGCTGCGTGTTTTTCACGAATCGCTTCCGCCAGTTTCTCTGGTTGATACGGTACTTCTGGAACAACGATAAGATCCGCGAGTCCATAAGCGGCGGATAAGGTCAACCACCCTGCATCTCTCCCCATCGCTTCAACAACAATCACACGATCGTGGGAATAAGTGGTTGTCCGCAGATCTTGGACGTAATTGATGACGCTGTTCGCGGATGAAGGGAAGCCCGGACAGAAATAGTTCACCATCTTCGAGTAATCGACGGCATCCCCTTCAGGTGGATTGATACCCACGTCGTTATCAATTGTTTTGGTAACGAATGTGGTCGTAAATTGATCCGACAGTGCGGTCCCGACCGTTAGAGTATCATCGCCACCGATCGGGATAAGACCACTGATGTCCAGTTTTTTCAGATTGCTGACGGCTTCATCTAATTTGCCATCTTTAATCAGGTTCGTGCGTGAGCTTTTTAACAGCGTCCCACCCCGGTTTTCATCAATCAAGTCAGGTGTTAGCGTAAAGTAGCGTCCACCCTTCAAAACGCCACGCCACCCTTCCATGAGTCCGATGAGTTCAAAACCGAGTTCCTCGGCTTTCAACGCGATGCCTTTAAGGGTGGCGTTAAGAGCACTTGTATCGCCTCCACCTGTTAGAACACCTATCTTTTTTGCCATAGCGAACTCCTTCATTGTTTATATATTTTTTATTTTTTGGTCTGATGTTGTTTACGCGTAGTGGTATTTCGGTCACGTCTCCCTTATCTATAGCGAATCAGAAAAATAAGTAGACACTGCTCGGTAGGTGTGATATCAAACCACACCTACCGCGGTGTCGAAATAATAATGGACCGACAAGACTATTTGACGACTTCGAGGAGAACCGGTTTATCCAAAGCGAGTGCCTTTTCAAACGTCGGCTTGAAGTCAACTGGATCTTCAACGCGTAACCCAATCGCACCGAACGATTCTGCAAACTGCACGAAGTCCGGGTTGGTGAGTTCAACACCGATTCGTTTGCCGAAGCGGCGGAGTTGCCCGCGTTCAATCGAAGTATATTGGTTGTCGTTCATCACAAGTGTCACAACCGGTAGATTATACAGCACTGCTGTTGCGAGATCTGGGCAGGTCATTAAAAATCCACCGTCCCCACTCAGCGCGACGACTTTCCGATCTGGATAGGCGACCTGTGCACCGATAGCACCCGTCAATCCGATCCCCATCGCAACAGATACACCGGAGAAGATGTAACTTCCCGGATGATAACACGGGAAATGTGCCAGTGCGCCATAGCCGGTAATGTTAACGTCAACTGACAAGATTGCATCACGAGGCATCACATCACGCATCTCTTGGAGGATTCGCGGGCGTTCAACCGCCATAAATCGTCGGCGTAGTTCGCGTAGCCCTTCGCCCCAGCCGCCTTTCGGTTTCTCGTCACGCAGCGCGGCGTTCAGCTGGCGCAAGACCAATTTTGGACTCGCACCGATGCCAACAGTCGCAGGATATTCTTTGTGAATTTCCTCTACGTCTGCTTCGATATGTAACAATGGTTGCGGAATCTGGAGGCTCCAGTTGCCGGTATCACGGTAGTTAAACCGGGTCCCGACGGCAACGATAAGGTCGGATGCTTCCATCGCCGCTTGAGAAATACCATCTCGGAAGACACCGATCGAATGCGGCGAGTCTTCCGGTACTGAGCCTTTCCCAAAACCTGTCATTACGATTGGGGCGTCCAGTAGTTCAGCGAACTCCAGTATTTCCGCAGTTGCGCGCGTATGGTTGATACCGCCGCCTGCAATAATAAGTGGACGTTCTGAAGTGCTCAACAATGCCAGTGCTGCATCTACGTCTTGTGGACTTGCAGTCGTCTGAATACCATTGTGCCGTGGCGGGATTGGAAAATCGGCTTCAGCATCCAACGCATCTTTTGCCAACTCAATCAGCACGGGTCCAGGTCTACCAGAGCGTAAGGCACTGAAACTCCGATTGATGGCACCCGGAATCTGGTCTACCCGATGCACAATTTCCAGATGTTTCGTCATTGTGCTGAAGGCGGCTCGCTGATCCAGTCCGTGAAAACTCTTCTTCGGATCCCGTGACGCCAAGTGGGATGGGTTCTGTCCAGTAACCCAAAGCACCGGAGAAGACGCTGTGTTTGCCTCACCGATACCGATAGAGGCGTTGTTTGAACCCGGACCCGGGACGGTCATACAGACACCGACATCGCCTGTGGCGCGAGCATAGCCATCCGCCATAAATGCCGCACCGCCTTCGTGCCGTGTGACATAGTGTTGGATGCTGTCTTGATTGTTGTATAATGACTCATAGACAGTGTCTAAATGGTTGCCCGGTAAACCGAAAATGTCACTCACACCTTGTTCTTTCAAACATTCAACAAAAAGATCTCCACCCGTCATAATAACTCCTTTCATATTTTCAACTATTAGGTTTCTGTCTGCCTTCCGCTATGCTTACAGGCAGGTGTTTGGGGTGTAAAGACTGGGTTCCCCAGCCTCTCCTATAGGAATTTGGACGGCAAACAAGCCCGTAATGTAATGGAGGGCGACTCGAACACGAAGAAGCTCAAAGTACAAATCTCGTTATTTATCCGCAAGGTATAATTAAAAAGACGAAATCTCAAAAAGCCGTCCCTGTTCAACTGTAAATGTACTATTGAGGTATGTCCTTCCATTTGCGTGCCAAAAATCAACAGTCTCTTCCGTCCTACTCAACAAATCCCATTCCGTAACGCGGGATGCCTCGCGGGGCATTTCAATCAAAGCATCAATCGGTTCAGCCCCTCTGTTAAAGAGATAAAATATCTCAAATCCGTCTGCTATCCGGTGGTGTACTTGAACGACATTTGTCTCCTCGTTGTCGGGTTTTACATATACCGATACGCGACGATTCACCCATTTTTGGAGACATTTTTCGAGTCTCGCTATCTTCTCGTTTTGTGGGCCTCGTAGAATCGTTGTGCGTCGTCCGTAGATAAGTTGTTCCAATGGATACGGTTCAAGTCCAATCCTCCCATTGAGCAAATACGGAATCGGTTCGTCTGCTATCAATCTCCCCTTCACTTTCGTGAATGCGCACAGACGTTTGACGGTTTCTTCTTGAAGCGAGATGCAACTCGGAAGCAAAATAACGTTATAAATCTCTTGGATGTCTGATCGGGCGTTCGGTAAGCTGAGTCCAGCCCTCCTATTGCCTCGTTTTCCTGTGCCACCAGCATTGTCCTGCTGCCCTATCTCTGCTGAGCGTAGTTCCTGCTCCGAAACAATCCTGAAGTCATAGCCTAAGTCCCATACGCTCTGACACAACCATCCCCATGCTTTCGTCAACCCATTCCACTGTTTCTCATCAGGTTTCGTCCAGAGACTTTGTGTCGGTGCGACCATCAGGAGCGATCTCTTAGGATAACCGCGTGATAACTCTTGCGTTATCGTAGCGGATTCCGAGACTGTCGTCTGCCCTTCATTTATCCACACATTGAAACCGAGACTCGCATCTTCAAGCACTGTCTGTCTGTCCGTTTTCTTGGCAGCCTTTCGTGAAATACCGGCATACTGTGTATTGCTACAGACCCATTTCGCAATAACGAATCGCTTCGGTGTATCTATTTTGGTGGCGTTTAGAATAGGACAGTCCACTTGTGCCAGCATCGCCCCTAATTCAAACTCAAGTGCCCTTGCGCTCGCGGGGAGACTTAAAGCAAACTGTAGCCTTTCTTGATGGCAAAAATCGCGTATACCTTTCAGGAAACAGGTTGCGAATCGCAGTGTCAATTCGCTCCAAAATGTGTTCCTGATTGCTGCCGAGTTGTAAGTTTCGTAGAAAACTAAAGGCAGATGTGTCGTCAGTGTCTCCTCGGTGGTATCTAAAAGTGTAGGACTCCACGGCACTGAGGTTATGCCAGCTCCGAGAACGCTTGCTAAAGACAAAAACTTCGGTAGTTCACAAGTAAAACCGATAAGATGCTTTTTGCTATAGGTCTTTAAATAGTCTACCAGCACGCGTTTCACGAATCTTGAGACACCAGAGCTGTCCAAAATATCTTCCGCTGCCGTTTCCGTTTGGTAAAGATGAATCACCGTCCGCCCGCGAAGCCGTTCTGCGACCTCGATATCGCCTGCTATGCATCGTTGGACATACTCACTGATATTATAGCAGGGTGCATCTGCCTGTGGATACGCAATTAAATGATGTTCGTTATATCCCGCTCCATTTCGTGGATGCGATTGCCGAAGTTTCGCCTGAATCCCTGCCGTTGCTTCAGCGTCGCCAAAGGACTGTTCCATGGCGTTCAATTGATACCGCGTTTCCAGCAACTCAGTTGGGAGTGAAACCCAGGCGCGTTCCCCGCGACGCAACAAATGCGTTAATTCTGCTTTATGTCCTGTTGCGTTTTGCGTCCCACGCCACAACAGTGTGCTTCCCGCGCCAAAAGGTTTTTTAATGATTCGCGAAGCGTGAAATGAAGTCATTTTTTTATCAAAGGTTTTCTCTGATATCCGCCTGCGCCGATGTTGCAGGCGGCTGTCTCGGGTTAACCGAAGCATCAACCCGGTAGCTCGTAATGAAATTAGGTTCTCCTTAAATGGCATAATTTTGCTTCGCAGCGAGAATGCTTTACATTTAGAGGGCGGAGTTAAGGGACGCATCCGATAGTTCTAACGCCTGTGATTTCTCCGCAAGGTATAATTAAAATTGCAACCTCTAAACGTTTTGTGATATACTTAACACCGAGAAACAGTATCAGTTCGCGCATTCTCTGCCAGTTCTTCTATAAGAAATTTAGCATATCTTGAGAATTGATGCAATCAAAAGTTTTGCCTATCTATACCTAAGTCTTGAACAAACACCAAGTCAAGAAGAAGAAAAATGAACATCCTCGAAAATCTTATTTCAGCGTTTTCAGTGCTTCGCGGTAGCAAACTCCGCACGGTTCTCACACTCTTGGGGATAACGATCGGTATTGCGGGCGTGATAGCGATGATGTCTTTCGGCGCGGGTGCCGAGAAACTACTCATGGCGGAGGTTAACCAGATCGGTGGACCGAGTATGTTCGGTGTTTACCGACCCGGGAAAGTCCACAAGAATGGACGTTGGCAACGCAATAACAGCCCACACCATTTAGAGATGGACGACCTTCGAGACGTTTTGGCAGAATGTCCCTCAGTTGAGGTCGCCACCGTCGAGGGGAGTTACTACATCAGCCTCGGTGTTGATGGGAGATTTCAACAAACGTATCT
Source organism: Candidatus Poribacteria bacterium (assembly GCA_965232545.1). Classification (GTDB taxonomy): domain Bacteria; phylum Poribacteria; class WGA-4E; order WGA-4E; family WGA-3G; genus WGA-3G. The sequence continues at coordinate 874,542 of OZ246979.1, read as the reverse complement.
CCGCGCGACAACAAATGAATACCAAGCCGTTCGCGAGTGGCGCACAGAGTATGGCAGATTTCTCGCTGATACTGATATGGACACCTGGACAAAGGTCTGCGTCATTGGCTCAAAAATCTGGAAAGAGCAGTTTAAGGGACAGGATCCCATCGGTAAGGAAGTTATCATCAACAATCACGGCAACAACAAACGTTTCACTGTTATTGGGATCATGGAGAGCCGAGGAGATGGACTGGAACGAGGCAGAAGCGATGACAATATGCTCTTCATCCCGATTACAACCGCACAGAAACGGTTTTGGGGACACGATCACGTCGGACATATCATGGTGCGAGCCAAGAGTCCGCTTCTCGTAGATCAGGCACTCAAGGAAGTAAAAACCATCATTATGCGCAATCACGGGGGCGATGATACCTTCTTCCGAACATGGTCGGCAAAAAAAGGGATTGAAAATGCGAAAAGAATGATCTTTATCATAGAGTCGGTTCTCGTCGTGATTGCGTCTGTGGCGTTGATTGTAGCGGGTATCGGTATTCTGAATATTATGCTCGTTTCGGTAACGGAGCGGATCCCAGAAATCGGGTTGCGGAAAGCCGTCGGTGCGAAGAGTTTTGACATCCGTTTGCAGTTTCTCACCGAATCTGTACTGTTATGTGTAATAGGGAGTCTGCTCGGTATCGCGTTCGGTGCTATCGTGGGAAAAGGCTTCGCATGGATTGTGGGTAAGTTCTTAGATGAACTTGCTTGGCCCTCTGTTATTACCCCCGAAGCCGTGCTCATCTCTGTTGCTGCAGGTGCAGCGATAGGTATCTTCTTTGGCTATTATCCTGCCAGTCAAGCTGCTAAAATGACTCCCATTGATGCCATCCGTCATACATAGAGAAAATAAACATGCAAATATTAGAGAATCTCATCTCAGCGTTTTCAGTGCTTCGCGGTAGCAAACTCCGCACGATTCTCACGCTCTTGGGGATAACGATCGGTATTGCGGGTGTGATAGCAATGATGTCTTTCGGCGCGGGTGCCGAAAAACTCATGATGGTGCAAATTGAAAGTATCGGTGGCCCGAGTATGTTCGGCGTTTACCGACCCGGGTATATCGAAAAGAACGACCGTTGGCAACGCAATACGAGTCCACATTATCTGGAGATGCGAGATCTGCACGACATTCTGGCAGACTGTCCTTCTGTTGAGGTAGCCACCGTTGAAAGAAGTCATCCGATAGACTTTGAAGTTGACGGAAAACACCGGCGAACCTACATGCGTGCGACAACAAATGAATATCAAGCCGTCCGACGATGGGAGACTGAATACGGTCGGTTTATTGCCGATACCGACATGGATTTCTGGAATAAGGTCTGTGTCATCGGAGCAAAGGTCTGGAAGGAGCAATTTAAAGGGCAGGACCCCATTGGTCAGGAGGTCGGTATTGATAACAAACGCTTTACCGTTATTGGCATTATGGAGAGTCGTGGTGATGGGTTGGAGGAAGGCAGAAGTGACGATAATATGATCTTCATTCCCATTACAACCGCACAGACCCGTTTTGGGGGGCGTAATCGGGTTGGGGCTATCATGGCGCGTGCTAAGAGCATCGAGTTAGTTGAGCAGGCACTGAAAGAGGTAAAAACCGTTATCATGCGTAACCACGGGAATGACGACACCTTTTTTCGAACGTGGAGCGCAAAAAAAGGAATTGAGGGCGGTAGAAGGATTATTTTCATTATAGAGATGGTTCTCGTCGTGATTGCGTCTGTTGCGTTGATTGTAGCGGGTATCGGTATTCTGAATATTATGCTCGTTTCGGTAACGGAGCGGATCCCAGAAATCGGGTTGCGGAAAGCCGTCGGCGCGAAGAGTTTTGACATCCGTCTGCAGTTTCTCACCGAATCTGTGCTGTTGTGTGTAATAGGGAGTCTGCTCGGTATCGCTTTTGGTACTGTGGTGGGGAAAGGCTTCGCATGGGCGGTGAGTCAATTTTTTAATGAACTTTCCTGGCCCTCAGTCGTTACACCTGAAGCCGTGCTTATCTCCGTTGCGGCAGGTACAGCGATAGGTGTCTTTTTCGGTTATTATCCCGCCAGCCAAGCCGCGAAGATGACTCCCATTGATGCTATTCGGCATACGTAAGCAATTGGGCAGACACCTATAAGGGCAATGTCTCATACTAAATTGGAGATAAACATTGATGACTCGTCCGCAAATCGAGCCTGAATCTATTCAAGAGATACCGGCACACAGAACGCCAATGACGTTAGAGGAATTTCTTGAAAACGATGTAGAGGGTTACGAATATGTGAAAGGCGAATTAGTGCCGATGTCACCTACATCGATGGAGCACGGTGAAATCAGCAGCAATGTTATCCTCTGTTTGAGTCCGCATGTCTTTGAACATCAGTTAGGGCGTTTGTATACGGCAGGAACGACGTTTCGCTTAAGAGACAGGATAGTGAAACCGGATGTCGCGTTTGTGTTGACGGAACGGCTCCCGGAAAATAGAGAAAAGGGTTCACCGGTGCCGCCGGATTTAGCGGTTGAAGTCGTCTCGCCGACAGATAAACACTACGATGTTACCAAAAAGGCGTTGGCTTATCTGAGGGCAGGGACACGTCTGGTCTGGGTGATTGAACCCGTCGCGAAGACGGTCATGGTTTACCGCTCTGAAACGGATTTCACGGTGCTTACGCGTGAAGACACATTGACGGGTGAGGATGTCGTTGAAGGCTTTGCATGTCCGGTCGCGCAACTTTTTGAATAGATTTTAAGGAGAAACAATGCCTATTTTTAGATTAGAAGACGACAAACTCATCATCGCATTAGAAACCAACGTTGAACTTGAACAACATATAGCGTGTAGGTTGGGTTGAACCCCAACGCTATACTAACGCAAGTTGCCATTCATTATAGACATAGCACCCGGCTGGGGTGGTGAGCGTGCAAAAAAACCTTCAAAATTTGTGAGCGACAACTTGGGTTATATAGAAAACCCCAAAATCCGTGAAATCTGTAAAATCCGCGTCAATCCGCGATTCAGACGAAACACACCATCAGCATAAATCTATGCAACAAACGCTCCCATCCATGCACACCCCGCCAACAGAAAGCATCAAATACATCGGTTCCAAGCTGAAACTGATCCCGCAGGTCTTGGAACTCGTCAAAAAAGTCAATGCCAAGACAATACTGGATGGGTTCTCAGGCACGACTCGCGTCTCACAGGCACTTGCCAAACTCGGCTACACTGTTATTTCCAACGATGTCGCCCCTTGGTCGAAAGTCTTTGGCACCTGCTACCTCCTCAACACAAAACCGAAAGAAGCATATCAACCGCTCATCGACCATCTCAATGCTGTTACACCGATTGATGGCTGGTTCACGGAACACTACGGCGGACACGCTAACGGTGGCTGCGCAATTCAGGAGGATGGGCTCAAAAAACCGTGGCAACTCCACAACACCCGTAAATTAGATGCGATTCGACAGGAAATCGAAACCCTTAAACTCGATCCAATCGAAAAGGCAGTGGCACTCACAAGCCTGATACTCGCACTTGACCGTGTTGATAGCACCCTTGGCCATTTTTCCGCGTACCTCAAGGAGTGGGCACCCCGTGCCTATAAAGCGTTAGTGCTTGAAGTACCGGAAGTTTTCAGATCAGAAGGAGAGCACCAGGTGCATCAAACCGACATCTTTGAACTCGTGCCGCGTGTCTCTGTTGATCTCGCTTACTTCGATCCGCCTTACGGTTCAAACAACGAGAAAATGCCACCGTCCCGTGTCAGATATGCCGCATATTACCACCTCTGGAAAAGCGTTGTGCTCTTCGATAAACCCACCCTTTTCGGCAAAGCAAAACGGCGAAAGGATACATCAGATCCCCTCGCCGTGTCTGTATTTGAGGAATTCCGGCGTAACGATGACGGACAATTCATCGCTGTCCAAGCGATTTCAAAGTTAATCCGAGAAACGCAAGCCCGCTGGATTCTGCTGTCCTACAGCTCCGGTGGCCGCGCGACTGCGCAACAACTCAACGAAGTCATGCAAAGCAACGGAAAACTTCTCACTGTTCTCGAACTTGACTACAAAAAGAACGTTATGGCAGGCATGCGATGGACAGACGAGTGGGTGAACGCTGCTGAAGCGTCGAACCGTGAATTCCTTTTCCTTCTTGAGAAAAACGGGTTCCTCATTTGAACCCTCTCTTTCCATACTGCGTTCCGCAAGAGAACAAGTCGTAAGGATTACACGACTCGCTTGCGAGTTTTGTTTGGCGTGCCTAACGTTCATTGCTTTTAACTTTCGCCGAGATGCCAATGTATGCTGCACTCCAGCGGCCAATCGGTACAAATACCGTCTACTTTGTTGGTGCGGGCTTTGTCCCAGGTGTCCGGTCGATTTTCACCGATGTGCAAGGCGAGCCAGACTTGCTTACCGAGTTTACGCGCCTGATCCATCAATTTCACGTTTGGAATGAATCGCACCCACAGGCAATCTGCCAGCGGATCACGCAGGGTTGTGGTGAAATGATCGGCTTCACTATCATTTAGATACACCGTGGTGCGCAATTTCGGATTGGCTTGTTTGAAGCGACGACTTGAATCGCTGGATTGACCGAAGGCGAAGAGTTGATCGAATAACTCATATTTTTCGACGAGCCTCACGATGTTCTTCTCAATTCCCGGCGAAATGACTTTCATATTCAATGCGATAGTCAATGGTGTTCGTTGACGCTCGCGAATGAGTTTGAACACTTCTTCCAATGTCGGCACCTTCTCGCCAGTGAAACGCGGATCAAACCAACTTCCGGCATCCAGTTTGCGGATGTCGTCCAACGCCATTTTGATGACTTCGCCGGTGCCGTTGGTCGTGCGCTCTACAGTCCCATCGTGAATGACAACCAAGTGTTCGTCACGTGTCTGATAGACATCCAACTCGATCGACAAACCCAACTCGATGGCGGCGGCAAAACTGGGCAAAGTGTTCTCGGGCGCGTGCCGTGCCAAACCGCGATGCGCGAGCAAGATCGGATTCGTGGGCGACGCATGCATCTCTGGCTCCGACGACGCGGCGATCACAGATGTAAGCATCTGCATATTGACTGACATAATTTATCCCCTGATTGCAAATCAACCTTATCTATAGTCGCGAGATGGCAATTTTCCGATGTATCGACTTCCAACCGACAATCCTTCTTAACAGTGTTATACAGGATTCTCACAAAATGCCTTAACTCTCGGATGTTCCAATACTTCCGGGTTAAGAACATGCGCTGGCGCGCGTCCTTGAATCGCATCCGTAACCTGCTGAATTGTGTAAAGGTCCAGCCGAATGCCAGATTCAACAGTCATACCCGCGTTGTGATTCGTACAGATAATGCGTGGATGGTCTTTGTGAATCGCCCGTGGTCCGTTAACCGGATCGTCCACGACATAATACCAGAGTCGATTTTCGCTGACAGCTCGATTGGCGGCTTCATCGTCAACGAGATTCCCGCGCGACGGGTTGATGAGAGACGCATGCGGTTTCATCGCACAGAATTCCTCATAGCCGACAACAGTATCCGCACCCGATAGGTGTAGGGACACCGTATCGCTCTCTTGGAAGAGTGTTAGCGGTGTATCAACAGCTTCTGCATCAAATTCCGCGGCGAGTTCAGCGATATCCGGACGAACATCATACACCAAAAGCCTTCCGTGTTCACCCAGAAGCGGACGCGCGCGGCGGGCAACCTCTTGCCCAATCCGACCAAAGCCGTACAAACCGAGTGTAGAACCCATCGCCTCATGCGTCTTGATAAGCCCGAAATTCCCGCTGTGGGAATCCCTATTTAGTGTATAGACCCGTTTCAGGGTTGCCAACCACTGCGCAATCGCATACTCAGCGACGGTCACCATGTGTTCAGGAGCAATCGTGACAATAACACCGTATTCGGTCGCCAAATCAACATTAACCGTTTCATATCCGACCCCCCAACGTGCAATGATTCGGAGTGATTCTGCGGCTTGATAGAAACTTTCATGAAAAGGGACCGAGCTTGCGATCACACCAATAACGCCATCAGCGTGTTCCGCAGTCAGTTCCCGCGGATGGATGCTCAATTCACCGAATTGCGCTAAGTCAGCCAATGCCGCTCGGCGTTCTGCAGTATCGAATTCGGTATTTTCAAAAATAGGAGAGAGAAAAATTTTGGTTTCCATAGTTTGTCTGTTTAGCGACTGATACGCACGCTCCCCGCTTCCATCGCTTTTTCTGCCTCTTCTGCTGTTGCCCAGTTAAAGTCGCCAGGGAAGGTATGTGCCAAGGCGGAATATCCACCCGCAAAATCGACGGCTTCCTGTGGTGATTTTCCGTTCAGTAGACTATAAATGAGTCCCGATGAGAAACTATCACCGCCACCCACTCGGTCTACCAGTTCCAGATTCTCATAGATACGGGACAGGTAGAACGCTTCGCCATCATACAGAAGTGTCCGCCAATCGTTCAGCCACCCCGTTTTGGCATCACGTAACGTCGTACCGATCATTTCAATGTTGGGGAAAGCGTCCTTGACGCGTTGTGCGACTGCTTTGTAGTTATCGGGTTCAAGTTTACTATAGGATTCGGTTGCGCCTTCCGCGGCGAAACCGAGCGATTTCTCGAAATCTTCCTCATTCCCGATGAGAACAGAGACATGCTCCATCATCGGTTGATTCGCGGCTTGTGCTTCCTCTGCGCTCCAGAGTTTAGAACGGAAGTTCAGATCGTAACTCGTTTTGACCCCTGCAGCGCGTGCTGCTTTGAGTGCCTCTGCCGAGACAGCCGCCGCGGATTCCGACAACGCAGGCGTAATTCCGCTGAGATGAAACCAGCGCACACCACTAAAAATAGATGCCCAATCAATCTCTCCAAGCTGCACGTTAGAAATCGCGGAATAACCGCGATCATAGGTGACACTGCTTGCTCGCGGACCCGCGCCTAACTCAAGGTGATAGAATCCGTTGCGCTCCAAGCCGACACCATCGAAATCGACCCAAACGATGTTTGACATATCCACGCCGAGTTCGCGTCCCTTGTTGCAAATATAGCGACCCGACCAATTGTCTACGAGTCGTGATACCCAAGCGGTCCGCAATCCGAGTTGTGCGGCGTTCACGGCAACGTTCATCTCTGCACCACCCGCTGTAATTGAGAGCGATGTCGCCTGTTCAAGACGCATATATTCCGGGGCGGTGAGTCGGATCATCGCTTCGCCAAACGTAACTAAATCGTACATACTTCATTCTCCTGTTAGAGTGTCTGTTTTGTTCCGGTATTCGTTATAGAGATTTTCAATGCATTGTCCACAGAAACAGTAGACCCTACCGTATCCGCCGACCTCTTTTTCAAGCAATTCGGTCATTGTAAATTCGTTTTGGCAGATCGCACAGACTTCGATCAGTGATCCGGGTTCAACCTCTTCTGTGCTGGCTTTCCGCCGAGACATAAAGTGCAGAGTCAACCAAATGGTGATAGGTGTGAGAATTACAAAAATAATGAATAGCATGTAGTGTCCTTACAACGGCATAGAGCAATCGGTATTCCCATAACTATAGCGGATAGCAGAGAACATGTCAACGGAAATTCTATGCTTGATAAATTGCTTGGATACGTGCTAAAATACAGAAACACTTTCCAAGAATGGAGTAACCTATTCACGCATGTCCAAAATAGCCCACGTAGACGTTTATCCGACTGCTGTCGGGATGAAAGACATCTTTAATATCGGTACCGGTTTCGTCGGGGACCCTGGCACCGCAGGCGACCATGTTTTCGTCAAGATCACAACAGACGATGGCTATGTCGGTTGGGGTGAACAACGCGCGCTCCCTTCATGGAGCTACGAGACCACCGAATCCATCACGACCACCGTTCGGTATCACATTGCTCCATTACTGCTGGGACGTAATCCATTACATCTCAACCAAATCCATGAGAAAATTTATCAGGCGTTGAAACCCGCCGTTAGCAATGGGCATCCCTTCGCAAAAGCCGCCGTTGATATTGCTTTACATGACCTCCGTGGACGTATCCTTGGTATTCCACTGCATACCCTCTTCGGTGGAAAACGCCACGATACACTACCGCTCTGCTATGCACTGAGTATTGATACGCCGGAGATCATGGGATTGAAAGCAAAAGCCCTCTTTCCGTGTTCCTGTTTCAAAGTGAAGGTTGCTGGAACGCCTGCAGCAGATGAAGAACGCCTGCGAGCCGTGCATGAGGCCGCACCTGATGCAAAACTCTGGATTGATGCGAATCAATCTTACACACCATCGAATGCGCTTGAATTGCTGAAACGGGTTGCAGATGTCCGCGAAATTTACTGCTTGGAACAACCCGTCGCAAGTCAGGATTGGTTCGGTATGAAGCGAGTCCGAGAGGATGCTTCAATTCCGATCGCCATTGATGAAGGGTGCTTTACCTACTTCGATTTAGCAAAGATCGCGCGCTTGGAATGTGCCGATGCCGTCGTTTTAAAAGTGTGTAAATCTGGCGGGTTAAACGAATGTCTTAAGAGTGTGTCTATTGCCGAAGCGAATTCACTTGAACTTCTTGGCAGTGGATTGACAGAGGCGGGAATCGGGTTCATCGCAAGCGTCCATCTCTTTTCAACTTTGGATCTTGTTCTCCCTGCGGAACTCAATGCCCCCGCTTTTCTGGAAACCATGGCAGTGAACGGTGTCGAAATCCATGATCACATCGTCACGGTCCCGGACGGTCCAGGTCTCGGTGTTAATCCTGATGAAGACTACATCAATGCGAATTTGATTGATGTCGAGAATCCTTAAGCAGTATAAATATTTCTATGACAATCGCGATAGCAATTGCCACCGCACAGAGTAGATAAGGGCTTTGAACGCCTAATGATGAGTCCGCCGAGATACCCCCAAGGAACGGACCTAATAGGATCCCAACCCCTAATATGGCTTCGTGCCATCCACTCTTATTTCCTTTATCCGCATGCCTGTCCAGCCCGTAGTAGAGGCTACTAAAGTAAGTAAACGCCACAGATACACCGACAACCGCAAAAGCAAAAGCCCAGAGAATTGTATGCTGTAACAACCCTATGCCGAGGAAACTCAGAATTGCCAGTAGTTGAACAATAAGTAGCGGACTAAAACGATAATGCCATCGCGTCGAGTAGCCGGTCCCGAGGACAACGAACGCCAGCGTTTGAACACCCCCAAGTCCGAGCATCAGATTACCATATATTGCTGGGCGTATTCCCATCTCCAACGTGAGTTTTGGCGCGAGTTGGCGGAGCACACCGAGCGAGAACCACGAGACAAAGTTCGCACACCGAGCCAGATGGAGATAAGTCATCCGAACGGGTAGGGGTGGGTAGAGTATCTCAGGTGATTCAGCGTCGGATTCATCGGTGTGGACAGATAGATCTGGTGAATCGGATTTGGCAATACGAGAAGTCCAAATTGTCACCAAGGTGAGTCCGGCGAAAATACTGGCGAGATAGAATGGTCTGAACGGGTTCGCACCGCCGTATAGATAACTGGAGAACGCGGGTCCCAAGGTCATGCCGATACTCCAGAATAGGTTGAAGAGCATAATCCGGTGAATTAATTCGCCTTCGCCTTCTTGCTCAGCGAGCCATGCCTCGTAAGCCGGAAAGAAGAGTGCCATACTGACCCCGAGCCCGGGAAAGACCCTCATCAGATGTCCGCTGTTTCGACAAAAGGCAAGTCCTATGCTGACTGCTCCAAGTATGAGGCACGCGGCGTAAAGGATATACCGACGCTCTATCCGATCCGAGAGTCTACCGAGTGGGATCGCAAGGACTGCGAAACACCCTGTGCTTATTCCCATCAACACACCCAGGAACGTTGTGGAGAGTCCTAAATGACTGGTATAAAAAGAGGTATTGGTTAGAATACTACTAAAAGCGAGGTCAATCAGTAGGACTGGCAGATAAACGGTGAGCAGTTGGATAGGTTTCAAGCGCATCAAGGCATCGGGGTTGAAAACCCCTCCTACAAATGTTATGGCATCACAATCGCAGCATCGATCATGTGATAACCTGTCGCGCCAACCGGTTCTACTTCGATTCCGATTTCGTCTTGCGTAACACCATTGTTGCCGGTGGCTCTTGCGTAGATCTCAACAGGTTCCGACTTCTCAGGAACCTGCCAATTCCATTTCCAGAGCACCCACGCCAGTGGGGTATCTTTCGCCCAAATTTCTGCCTCTTCCCATGTCTGTCCGTAGTCGGTACTAACTTCCACCTTCTTGATGCCACCGTGGTTGCCTGCATCGAACGCTGCCCCGCTGACTGTGTAGACCTTACCGCCCGGAATTTCTTCGCCTTCAGTGGGTGTTCCAATCATTGTGGCGAGCTTCACATTCGCAATCGGATCCCACCCCCGTTTCTCCCAGTAACTTTCATGCTCTCTCGCCAACTGGATGTTCATTATCCATTTCGGATTTTTCGTGCCGTAATGCCCCGGGTTAAGCAATCGGATTGGGAAGCCGTGCTCAGTCGGTAGCGGTTCATCGTTCATCTCATAGGCGAGAAGTGTCTCTTCACGCATCGCGTCTTCCAAAGGAATGGCTGTATGGTAGCCATCCGCACACCGGAAAACAACCACTTCGACTTCTGGTGTTGGTCCGACACTCTCAAGTAGATCGCGCAATCGAATGCCTTTCCACACGGCATTGCTCATCTGTTCCGTACCGATCGGGTCGCCGATGCACTTTAGGGTTCGCATCGCCGTGACAGACTCCATCGCCGTAATGTCTTCAAGTCGCAGCGGTGGTATCCGTTTCTCGGTGAGACCGGTGATTACCAATCGCCACGCTGCTGCGTCAAGTTCAGCAGGATCGCCGATCTGTAGGATGTAGAAATCGGCATTCGGGGTTATCAGTGTGCTTGGCTTCAATTGTGATACCGCTGCGGCGTGTCCTTCCAATTGAACGGGTAGGACCATTCCTGCGGCACTCATCGCGCTGAGTTTTATGAACGTTCGTCTTTTCATATTTTTAACTTTCCTCGCGGAGAAACAACGTGCGTTTGGATTGCGTCTTTCTAATGTTCCTTGCGTCTTTTTCTACTTTGCATTCGCATCGTAATTTTTACGACCCCTCTCACCATGATTGCGGTACCACCGCACAAGAATAGGGGTAACCCCCATTTCCAGTGAAAGAAAAAGTAAGCGATAAAACTGACGCACATCAAAACGATGAACGTGTTCAGAAGTTTTTTGTTTTCATACCATTTCTGCATCTGTTTATACGTTTCTATAGCCTATCCGATAAATTCCGTATTTCCTCAATGATACTATATCCAAGGCTGAATGTCAATAGGAAATCCAGAGTTATTAGGGCTATTTATGGTAGATTTTAGAATTAATTAGACTCTCTGAGTTGTCGAGGTTTGGAAATCTCAGTAGCGCAAATCCAATCCTAATCGATTCCCATATCTTACTATAATTTCACAGTTTTCACAGCAAACCGAGAAATCAACATGTTTCTCGAAAATGGATAATCCCTTACCACGATTGGGTTTAGACGTGTTTTTTAAAAGGTTGCTATGAAAGTTGCTGTGAAAGTTGCTATGAAAATTTTGTGGGTCAAAAGTGATTACGGGTGCTGAATGTTATTGAGAGCGTTCAGTTAAAATATTGATTGCGCTTTGTTTTAAAAAATAGTATGCTATCCGTATACATTCACGTATAAACCCAATCATTTTTGGAGAAAGGAGCGCGACTGCTATGGCGAAACAACCGAATATTATCTCTCTGATGACAGACCAGCAGCGTTTTGATACGATAGATGCTCTCGGAAATCCGATCATTCAGACCCCAGGCCTGAATCGTCTTGTTCGAGAAGGAACAAGTTTTACATCGGCGTACTGTCCATCGCCTGTATGTGTAGCGTCTCGTTGTAGTTTCTTGCTCGGTCAATGGGCACACGAAACCGGGTGTACGGGCAATTCGCCAATGCCGCAAGAGCGGGTCTCAGTGATGGAGATGCTCAACGAATCCGGTTATCAGACGCACGGCATCGGTAAAATGCACTTTTCACCGCAGGGACGCAAGATGTGGGGATTTGAAACGCGAGACTACTCTGAGGAAGGTCCTGGTCCCGATGATTACACAGAGTTCTTAGAAGGAAACGGTTATGACCATATTGTCGCCCCGCACGGCGAGCGGAGTGAGTACTACTACATCCCACAACCTTCTCAATTGCCTGCCCGTTTACACCATACGCAGTGGGTAGGCGATAAAACGCTGGCGTTCCTCTCCGGGCGCGATAAAGATCGTCCTTTTCTCTGTTGGAGCAGTTTTATCAAACCGCATCCCCCTTTTGAATCCCCTGTTCCATGGAGTCGGCTCTATCGTTCAGTTGAAATGCCGCTGCCGTTCCTGCCTGCGGATTATGAGCATTTGCATACCTACTGGAACCGGCATCAAAACCGGTATAAGTACCGCGACCAAGGACGGGATATGAATCTTCTTCGGACAATGCGAGCGGCTTACTACGCCGCGATCTCTTTCATCGACTATCAAGTCGGACGAATCCTTGACTACCTTGAATCGGAAGAGGAATTGGACAACACGCTCATCTTATACACGTCCGATCATGGTGAATTGCTCGGCGACTACAACTGCTACGGGAAACGTTCATTCTTGGATGCGGCAGCTCGGATTCCGCTACTTGTCCGCTACCCCGAGCGTTTCGAGGCAAACGTCGAGTGCGACACACCGACGAGTCTGGTTGATGTCCTTCCCACCTGTCTCGGCGCAGCAGACCTACCGCTACAGGCAGATAGGAGCGGCACTGACCTTGCGGATATTGCCACTGGGAATGCACAGCGAGAGGCTATCGTAGGTCAATTAGGAGAGGAAAACACGGGACTCTATATGCTCTTGACGGAGGAATACAAATACATCTATTCTGCCGCTGATCGAAAGGAGTGGCTTTTCAGGCGGCTACAGGGAAGGCTTGATGAGCGAAGCCTTGCTGGTAATCCCGCATACGGTAGAATTCTCAACACCTATCGACAGCGTTTGATTGAATGGTTCCGCGAGGATGGCTATGAACTTCCGCTTGATGGCAATAAGTGGCGCGATTTCCCACCGCCCTCAGCGTCTGAAAATCCAGATGCTGGACAACTTTTTCAAGATGGTCGTTCCGTGAGCGATCAATTTCCGTCAGGATATTCACCACATATTGATCCACTGAGGCGTTACAGGTAGTCAGCACATGCCGTGTGTGGTAAGGCTGCAAACGCAGTTCCGAACTTAAGGGCTTGAAATCATGCCAATCCGTTCTACTACCAAAAAGTTGATGTCAAAGGCGGCATGGAACGCCTACAATACGTACCGCAAGGGGCTAAGCTACCGTTCGCAACTTTCAAAAACAGCGGCGTTACTCAACGCGCCGCGCGCAGACATCTTAGCATTTCAGAACGAACAATTGGAAAAACTCCTTCGGCACGCATACCAAACAACACCCTACTACCGTGAATTGTTCAAAGTAGAATCTCCAGATATTTCACAAATTCCGACACTTGAGAAAAGTAACATTCGGGAGCAATTGGAGCATCTCTGCTCTGAAGCGGTTCCGCGGAAGCACCGGATCAAAAACGCTACGGGGGGCTCAACCGGCACACCGCTGACCTTCTATCAAGACAGAAACTATTGGAATCAACGCAACTTGAGCGTCTATTATTTCGACCAATGGGCAGGCTGGAATTTTGGTGAACGCCAATTGATTATCTGGGGTGCCCCCTCAGATGTAGTAGCCTCTCGAGATTGGCGACCTCAACTGAATAATTTTTGGCGGAATCACTATTGGCTCAACGGCTTTCATCTCACAGACCTAAAGATGCGAACTGCGTTTCATCAGATGGATAGATCCCACCCACAAACAATTCTGGCTTATCCTTCATCGCTTTATCAGTTCGCGAGGTTCATTTTTGAGAAAGACCTGAAGCCAAGGTGGGACTTGAAGGGGATCATCTCTTCGGCGGAAATGCTGCATTCACACTACCGTGATTTGGCAGAAACTGTTTTTCGCACAAAAGTTTACAACCGATACGGCGGCCGCGAGGTCGGATTGATCGCTATGGAATGTAAAGAGGGACGCATGCATATCAACTGCCGCGACCTTTACCTTGAAATAGACAGTCCCGACCCATACACCGAGCCAGGGGACATCCTCATCACACAACTCAATAACTATGCAATGCCGTTCATTCGGTATCGAATTGGAGACATCGGTCGTCTCTCCGATGAGGCGTGTCCATGTGGAAATCAGCTACCGATTTTGGCAGAACTGCTCGGACGTAGCACGGCTACCTTCCGAACACGAACTGGGACATTGATACACGCGGGTTACTTCACACAACAATTCTATAACGTTATAGGTCTGGAGCAGTTCCAACTGATCCAAGAAACCGTTAAACACTGTGTCTTAAAGGTGGTTATTAACACGCATTGGACAGAAGCCGCGCGCCGATACATGGTTCGGATGATTCAAGATGCACTCGGTGCTGATGTCATTGTCACGGTAAAACTTGTAGAAGAAATTCCACTGCCTGCTTCAGGTAAACGGGAGTTCACAATTTCAAAAGTCTTTTAATTAAGGTATAATTAAAAATTGCAAAGTTCTCGAAGCGGTGCAACCCGTTTTGTCCCACCTGGGACGTAAGATAGAATAAGCCCATCAATCAATAAATCCGGATTCGCGATAACGCCTGTACTCTGCTCCGCTGTTACACCTTTGGAAAGTAGTAAGTAGAATGTGTCTTTTGCCCAACCGGGTGTTGTAAAAAAGTTCCCTTGTCCTTTTGAAATTACCAAGTCTGCTTCCAACAGCGCATTGAAGAATTCAGGAGTTCCCTGATAGAGATTCGTTCCGATCGTCTGTGCTCCCGACGACATGAGTCTCACAACACCGTCCTGCACCGCTGTCTGAAGTTCCCGAAATTGTGGTAGGTTTATTATCTCCCGTAAATCTGCTAACGTCGCGTCATTACTCGCATTGTCCACCTTCCCGACTATCGTGATACGGTGTCCGCATTCAATGAGGTCTTGAATGAAGGCGACATCGAAAATCACTTCTCCATCGTTGTCGGCAAGCCAAAGAATCTGCTGAGACTCACCATCAATCACCTTTTCACAGAACACACTATAACAGTCAATAGAAAAATCCGTGTCAACCGCTGCCCGGAGCGATTCAGAGAAATAGTCAGGATTGGTGTTCAGTTTTTTCACAACTCGTTCACTGCTGTAATCGATAATATTGCCCGCGACGACCAATTTCAAACGGGTCAACCAATTGTCTTTCCAAAACTCAGGGAGGAGTGCGAGTGCGGTTTGCCGTGCTTTCAGTTTATCGTCGTGGTAGGGGTTGGGATTGCCGGTGTGAAGCGTTACCATCTCAAAAATACTCCCCCATAATTCTTCAGGTGTGAGGGATTCGATGAGGTAATCGCCATTCGCGCGCCGGAGATCCAAAAGTGTTTCTACTGCGTTGCACGCGGCTTGTTGCAATTGCGGGTTACGCGTCGCACGTGGAATCAATTCTGTTGCACTATGGGACTGGACATGTCGTCGAAGGTTCTCCCAATCTGGCAACGCTTTTTTCTCTCCAAAGGTGAAAACCCCAGGGAGGTATTCGGCTGTTACGATCTGCTCGAATAGCAACTTCGGTACCGCTGGTGGGGATTGCGCTTGCGGAACGCCGAGTGTCCGATGTGCTAAAACCATGTCAGAGGGAATCACCGTGCCGCGCGCCACAATGGATGTAAGTTGAACGTTGTTTCCCACATTCACCGTATCGAAAGTGCTATTTTCAATCGTACTCCCTGTAGCAAGTCCTCGGACAGGTGCCGCTAACCTTTCAGGTAACGGACTCGATTCAAAGGTTGTGTCATTTGCGGTGACATCCTGCAGTCCGACTGCATCTCCTATCGTTGTCGCACCCAACAATGTGACGTTTTCAAGCCTGCAATAGTCTCCGACC
This sequence comes from Candidatus Poribacteria bacterium, assembly GCA_965232545.1. Lineage (GTDB taxonomy): Bacteria > Poribacteria > WGA-4E > WGA-4E > WGA-3G > WGA-3G. The sequence continues at coordinate 858,540 of OZ246979.1, read as the reverse complement.
TGCACCTTTTCTCCGAGATGCACCCTGCCGAGGAGGTAGCACGCCGTGCCGATTTCAATCTCCTCACTGTCCAACGTTATCTGTGCGGCAGGGTCAACGCGAATGCCTTTTTGTGCGAGAGATTCCCGAGTCGCTGCAAACAGTGCTGCTTCACCCGATAGAACGTTGGACCATCGGTTAACACCTGACAGGACTTCGCCACGGTAGATAAAAGCGTTCGTTTTCAATCCGTCTTCATAACAGTGTCGAATCAGGTCAACGTGGTGGAGTTCGCCGTTTCGGTTTGTATGCGGTTGCAACCGATGTATCCGCTCTATCAATGCGTTTTTCCGAATCAGGGTGATCCCCGTATTGGTGTACGCCTCACCGCTATGCCACCGGTCCCACATCTCTGTTTTTTCCGCTTCCGTCATGTCATACCACTCTTTAGTCCCCGTGAGTCTGCCGTCTGCATCAAAGAAAAGCCCACCTTTATCTACGACCGTTTCAGGTATCTTGCCACAGAGGGTAATATCCGCTCCAGAAATGAAGTGGGAGAGCAGCGTCTGTGCGAAAATCTCGCGATCCAAAAATGGTTCATCACCGAACGCTACCCCGATCCATTCCGCGTCGGACGCTTGGAGTGCTGGCAACGCCGCCTGCAGTGCACCACCAGTGCCGTTCATCTCGTCTTGGATACATGGAATAGCAGTGGGACCCAGCAGTTGCGAGGGAGATCCACTTTTCTCAAGCATTGATGCCATCTGTGGGTTAATGACAACAATATTGGGACGAGTGCCGGGTAGGTAGCGTCGCGAGTGTTGGAGGGTGTTCTGTTCACCGAAGATGATGTCCAGCGTTTTGCTCAAGCGTCCGGTGGGGTCAATACGGGTGCCTTTACCCGCCGCAAGCACTACCCATTGCGGTGTGAGCTCGTTTTCAAGGCTATCTGTGGGAAGTGTAGAAAGGAAAGTTTCAAAGGCAGCAGCATCTGATGAGATCGCCGCAAGCGTATCTTCCAATTCGCAACCGAGAAGGTTTTTAAGAAAATGTGTTTTCATTTACTCGTTATCGTCTAATTCGGCTTGGATAGATTGAAACTGCGCTAATGCAGCCTCTAAATTCTCGGTGATTTCCGCGACTAATACATCTGGCGTCGGAAGATCAGCCGCGTCCTCAAGCGAATCCTCTTTCAGCGAGAAAATGTCAAGATTGACATGCTCCCGTTCGATCAGTTCATCGTAACTGAAGGCGCGGAACCGTTCAGTTTCAACCCGTGCCTCGCGATTGTCTGGGTTGTAGGCGGTTATAAAATCTTGCAGATCGGTATCTTGCAGTGGATTCGTCTTGAGTGTAAAGCGTTTATTTGTTCGTAAATCATAGATCCACAATTTCCGGGTCCACGGTTCTTCACGCGCCGGTCTCTTATCGAAAAAAAGCACATTCGCCTTAACCCCTTGGGCGTAAAAGATGCCAGTAGGCAGTCGTAGAAGGGTATGGACATCAAATTGCTTGAGGAGCTGCTGACGAATTGTTTCCCCTGCGCCGCGTTCAAAGAGAACATTATCTGGAAGGACAACAGCGGCGCGTCCATCTGTTTTCAGAATCGTCTTGATGTGTTGGAGGAAGTTGAACTGTTTGTTTGAGGTCGTTGTCCAGAAATTCTCGCGCTCATACGTGGAGGCGGTGTTGTTCTGTTTACTGCCGTCGGTCGCTATTGTAATACTGCTCCTGTTCCCGAAGGGTGGATTCGTAAGCACCATGTCGTAGCGATCCTTCGTAGGACTTCTGAGGCTATCATCAGCCGTAATTGGGCTCTCTGTCCCACCGATACCGCGTAGGTATAGATTCATCACACACAGACGGACAACATTATCAACGATGTCTGTGCCAGCGAAGGTCTTAGATTGGAGAAACGCCTTCTGTTCCCGATCCATCGCGTTACTGTAATTTTCAGAGATATAGTCATACACCGCGAGAAAGAAACCACCCGTCCCACACGCCGGATCACAGATAGTTTTCATCGGTTCAGGACGCATTACAGCAACCATAGCCTTAATAAGAGGTCGTGGTGTAAAATACTGTCCTGCTCCACTTTTGGTGTCCTCAGCATTTTTCTGTAAAAGTCCTTCGTAGATAGTGCCTTTGATGTCGGCAGCCATACCGTCCCAGGTTTCGTCATTGATGAGATGGATAAGCCGTTGAAGCAGTGCCGGATTTTGAATGCGGTTTTGCGATTTACGGAAAATCACACCGAGTAACCCCGCTTTATTGCTTAGTTCTCGCAGGATTTGCGTATATTGATTTTCTAATTCGCGACCACTTTCCTCGAGAAGGCTCTCCCAATCCAAACCAGCAGGGATTATTGATTTTTTCTTAAGAGGTGGCTTTGTCTGTTCGTCTGCGAGTTTGAGGAACAGCAGGTACGTCAGTTGCTCGACATAATCTCCATAACTGACACCATCATCCCGGAGCACATTGCAGAAATTCCAGAGTTTTTGAATAATTGTTGCGGATTCGTTTGGCATCTTTGTTATTACTCTCTTTCTATTGCAAGCGTTTGGTAATAAAGTCTATCGCTGATTCGTGTTCCATGAGAACGCAGGTCGTCAAGTATTGGTTTAACTGCTGGAATGATACGCTGAGTTTTAGCAACACGCAGAACACCGACTGTTCCAATAACAGGCAAGCCTTTTGCGATTGCTACTTGCCTTGCGACGCGGTCATCAATAATTATTCTTTTTGCTCTAATTTCTTGAGCAAGCACAATAGCACCGCACTCGCCTAAATCAATCAGGGTTCGATTATGAAGTATCAAAACTTGATCTTTATCTGTTACCGGTTGGCAGGTGATCCAATCTGCCGTTTCCACTGCTACCGCCCCGGGTTTTCCAACCCCATTGATGACTACCTCAGTGTAAACCTCTTCTGGAATGTAGATTGAACGGTATACGTCCCGAAGCAATTCTAACCGATTGATATTCGAGAGGGCAATCAGCGGTGTGCTATTTGTAACGACCTTCATGACTTAGATTCATCAAAATCTTTCAATGCACTTTTAACTTCAGCATCTAGCGTTTCTGCTGTAAGACTGTCGTCAAAAGGGGAGATCCCGGCTGCATACATCAGCTCCGAGAGATCCCATCGCGAAATGTTTAGCAGTCGTGCCGCTCTACCTGCACTAATATCACCTTGACGTAGGAGTTCGAGAACAAAAGCTTCTCTTGCTTTACGCTCCGCGCCGGCTTTATGCTCCAGCAAGATCCCATCAAGGGGTAATGTGAATCGGATTTCAACTTCTGTTTTTGCCATACGGATCACCTCGTGTTATTCATTGTTATTTTCCCATAATTCTGCCAACAGTGCGTCCGCGATATAGTCATCATGCAGTTCACCGATGTCTGTCACATCAGATTCCAATGTTCCCAACAATGCGATGAGCGGATCTGGATGGTCTGCGTATGGTCCTTTAACGACGCGGATCTTTGGACAGACGGAATTTTTTAAGTGTTTCCTTATTTCTTTGACATCGCATTCCAATGTTCCGATTAAAGCGAGGAGTGGATCGGTATGTTTTTTTAAACTCATCTTGATCTTTTTTATTCACCTTTACCACCTCGCATTTTCACCAACGACGCAGCGTCTATAGAATCATCATTTTGTTTCAACGCTCCCGGTAATGTGAGGAGTGGATAATTATCCCTGTCTTGTGCTTTTGATTTCAGTGTCTTTTTACGCTGTTTCGGCTGCTGTTTCTTTTCTTCCCGGATTTTCTCCAATAGGACGCTTGTGGATTCATCGTTCGGATCTTGCTGCGCGAGTTTCCCAGAGAATGCATGCTTTAGAAGGGACTGTTGTAAACTTTCGGCGCGTGCCAGTTCTGCTTTTAGGGCATTAACCCCTGCGTCTAATTGTGCAAACAGCGTTTCTAACTTGCCTACGATACGCTTTTGTTCTGCTAACGGTGGAAGCGGAATTTCCAACTCAGCAAGTGTTTTAGGACCTAAGCGCAATCTACCCGTTGTGCCTTGCATTCTCTCTGTAAGCAAAGCGCGCACATCGGGAAGCAACAAATAATAGAAAAGATAGAATTTATCACTGACACCTTCAACCTCACGAATTGGAATTACCTCAGTCGTTGCGATACCAAACGGTGTTGGCAACTCTTTAATAATACACTGTTTACCGTTTTCAAAAGAGGGTGTAATTTTTGCCAGAAGAATGTCCCCGGGTTCAAAGTAAGTTCCGCTACTGAGTGTATCTGATGGTTTGCGTATAAATTCCTTTGAAAATAATGTGGCAATTGGAATCAAGTTCATCGGCACGAACGGAATTTCATTATAGTCAGAATAGCGTAAGTCTCTCGGTTTCTTTGTAAATGTAGCAACCTCCTCAAATTTTACCAGTTGCCAATTCAGAGGCAAACCCATTGGATTCATTATAATACCTTACCATTTAGCTTAAGCGTATTTTGGCAAATGGAGTTAACATCCGCCAAAATCTTTTTTGTGTCTCTTTTATGTTAAACGTCTCATATTATTACAAGTTTACTACAAATTCTATTTGTATTCAAGCCGTTTTTGAAAATAAAAAGTCTTAGCCGCAACGCGGAATTAGGAAACCAATTTCTCTGTGAGGTCCTTTAGGACGTTGGCTAAATCATCACCGAAGAGTTGATAGACTTTTGCTCCGTTTCCGAGTTCAGCAAAAGGCGTGTACTCAAAGTCATCCATCCGAATGTCAAGTGAAGTCGTAATATGTTCTCGTATCAATTTAAGCCAATAGAGTTGTTCTGAAGTAAAGTTTTTACCCTCTAACCATTCTTCAAAGTTGCGAGTGACAGTTACACGGAAAGGCTCAAGGAAAATACTTTCGCCAATAGCAAACCGAATGAGGGATATAAGGTCTGTGCGCCGTTCAAAGTTGCCTTGAACACGGTTTGGGAATCTTTGCTGATACGCAAACCATAAAGCCTCGCAAGAGAGTCCGTTTGAATACTGTCGTAATGATGTTTCCAACACAATTAAGCCGTCTTCATCGAGCGAACCTTCTGCCTCTGGACGGTTGCACAGGATTTGTAACGCTGGCAATTCATCCACGTTTTGGTCAATAAACTGTTTAAAGGTGTGGATGACCGCAGTAACCTGTGTGGAATTTAGATTGTCAAATCCGGAATCCATAACTTGATCTTCGCTAATCTCGTCAATCAACTGGTCTCTATCCGCTTCAGTGGGTTCACGGAGTTCACCAGAGGGCAGATCGCCTGGGAGCGGTTGTGAATCGGTTCTCACTGTGTCGCAGACCCCGACAGCATCAACAATAACAAAGTGTGTTTTGGCAGTCGCATCATCGGTGACGGATTGCAGATCGTTAGGATTGATAGTGCGCACACCGCGTCCCTTCATCTGCTCAAAATAGCCACTGGATCGAACGGCACGCATAAAAATCAGGCATTCAAGCGGTTTAATGTTGGTGCCAGTGGAAATCATGTCAACGCTCACAGCAATTCGGAAAATTGGGCCATTGCGAAATTGTGCGATAAGTTCTTCCGGTTTATCGCTCTGATAGGTAATCTTTTGACAGAATTCGTCGCCTTTCGCGAATACGTCTCGGACAATATGGACAATATCCTCGGCGTGGGAATCATCTTTGGCAAAGATAAGCGTTTTAGGAACAATTCTCCGACTCGGAAAGAGTTCCGTGAAAAGTTTCTCCTTAAACGTCTCAATAACTGTGCGAATCTGGTCTATAGCAACGACCTCCCGATCCAATTGTGTTTCTGCATATTCAACATCAGCGTCTAACTCATCCCAGTTAAGCCTCCGACTTTGCCTATCCCGTCTTGCGACATAACTACCCGCATCAAGTGTGCTCCCGCTTTGTGTAATCTTGGTTTGAATCCGATAGACGTAATAACCAACGTTTACATTGTCCGCTACGGCTTGTTCATGACGATATTCAGAAACGAGATTGTGGTCAAAAAAGCCGAGCGTTTGTCTATACGGCGTTGCAGTGAGTCCGACAATGAAAGCGTCAAAGTATTCTAACACCTGTCGCCATCTGCTGTAGATGGAGCGATGGCATTCATCAACGATAATAACGTCGAAGGTATCAATCGGAATTGATGGATTATAGGTAACTTCTGGTGTTTGTCCTTCCTCATTTTCAAAGGGTGAAAACTCTTCTGCTTCCGTTTCATAGTCGGTTTCACCTTTCAGCATAGAATAGAGACGTTGCAGTGTCGTGATACAGACCTGACTTACCGGATCAATTGTGTTGCTGGCGAGGTGTTGAACGTTGTAGAGTTCTGTGAATTTTGAATTATCATCGGGAGGCGTGTAAGCCTGAAATTCTTGGAGAGCCTGCGTGCCGAGGTTCCGTCTGTCTACGAGAAAAAGAATCCGTTTGACCTTAGCAAATTTGATGAGTCTGTAAACAGCACTCACGGCGGCATAAGTTTTCCCGCTACCGGTCGCCATCTGGATTAAGGCACGCGGGTCTGCATCTTTCAAAGATGCTTCAAGATTGACTATCGCTTCAAATTGACACTCTCTTAAGCTGCCTTTTTCTAATAGAGGCAAATCATCTTTGACTCGCTCCCGTAGGGTTCTCGACTCGGTGGCTTGGTGAGAGAGGGTCTCAGGTGTATGGAATGTAAAAATGGAGCGAGAATGGGAATTTGGATCGCGGATGTCACGAAAATAGGTCTCAACCCCTGTTGATGCATACGAAAAGGGAAATTCAGCGACGGAACGTAAGTTATCTGGTAAACTCGCTCGATACCGTTCTGCCTGCTGGAGAGCTCCGCTGAGAGTTGTCCCTTCTGGTTTGGCTTCTATAACCCCAACTGCGGCTCCATTAATAAACAGGAGGTAATCTGCCCTCTGATCTGACTTCAACGGATATTCGCGAACAGCAACACCAAACGCAGCAGTTGTATTATGCCCGGCGTAATTTTGGACACACCAACCCGCTGTCTCAAGCATTTTGTCTATATTGCGTCTGGCTTGCTGTTCAGGGGTCATGGTAAATGTGAAGTGTTCTCCTTATTCCGTTAGGGAGTAGAGTGTTAAAAAGAGGCATGTTAAGGTTCTGTAGACGACAAGTCTATCACTTTTGCTTGAGATGTCCCCAAACGGTTGCTAACTTTCCACTCGCTTCAACCGCAAGCTCACCCGCTGCAAGGTCTGCAATCTCCGCATCATCTAAGACTCTGTCGTAAATACGTACATCGTCAATGAGCCCATTCCATGAACGCCCTTGGTCCTTTTCGCCTTTACCAATGACCAATTTGGTGGCATCCGTCAACTTTCCCTTAGTCTCTGGACTGTTAAAGGTGGGTGTATCGAGTTCACCGTCAATGTAGAGTGCCAGTTCGTTGCCACTGCTCCATGTCAATGCGAAGTGCTGCCAAGAATCCGTCTGCACATCGTTTGAGCTTTCAAGCCGTTGAATACCACCAGTTGTGGTAATACCCGCTTTGATAAGGTCACTACCGCCTGCTTCAAAACCCGCGGCATCATATCGCAGTGAGAGGACGGTGTCATCGCCACCCGGATCGCGTCCATCAATAAATCCTCGATCAGATTTGGTTTCAGCGGACTTAACCCAAACGGCAACGGTCAAAGCGGTCAATCCATTGATATAGTCTGCGCCGTTATCGTCTTCCGCAGCATCGCCACCACCATCAAATTCCAAGGCACCGCCAAGTCTTCCACCATTGGGTATCCATTTGACCCCGTTCCCTTTAAGCGATGCATCATTCCCATTCCCGCTCGAATCCGCGGCAGTTTTTCCGTCTGCTTCATCGAGGTTCCAATATCCGAGTAACCCATCTGTAAGATTCGCAACAGCGATAGAACTCAACGCAACAAAAACGATGAAGGTGAAAAGTAACCTCTTAATTCCGTTCCGCATTTTGAATTCCTCCTTTAACCGATATCGGTTTGAGGTGGTTGTTCCATTTTCAATTGCTGTAGTTTCACATCCGATTTCGTTCAGAATTTCTTGAGTGAATGAATGTAGCCGAATCGTTCATGGTAAATTGAGAAACATGCAGATGCTTCAGTGGGCAGTAAACCACCAAACGCCTCTTCTCTGCCATTATAGCATTGAATTCACGTTTTGTTAAGAAAAAAATGGGGTAGGCACAAGACCTACCCCTACAATTTACATGGGAAGTAGTTAGACGTTACAGACATCGTAAGCGTGTTGCATCGCATCGAACGCGTCGCCTTTGGGACCGAATTCATGTCCGACATAGAGGTCGTATCCGGTGTTGACGATGGCACGCATCACGGCAGGATAGTAAATCTCTTGCTCGTCATCGAGGTCATGCCGTCCGGGGTTACCTGCGGTATGGTAATGCCCGATATAGTCACTGTAATCCGTGATGTTACGGATCAGGTCACCTTCCATGATCTGCATGTGGTAGATGTCGTAAAGCAGTTGCGCTCGGGGTGAACCGACGCCTTTGCATACCTCAACACCCCACTCCGTCTTATCACATTGATAATCTGGATGGTTAACTTTACTGTTGAGCAACTCGACGCAGAGATTGATCCCCTTCTCCTCGGCGGCTTTGGTAACACGCGACAAACCTGCTATTGTGTTATCGCGTCCCTCTTCTTCTGATCTGCCTTCTCGGTTTCCAGAGAAACAGATGAGTCCAGGGATGTCGTTTGCCGCCGCGATGTCAATGTTCTTGAGGATTTCATCTTCAATCCGGTCGTGGTTGCTTGGATCGTTTAATCCGGACGGAAGGGAGGCGTGCCCGACGATAATCGCGACGCGCATCCCGTGGTCCTGAACGACCGACCAGTATTCTGCGGGTAGCATTTCAACGGATTTATAACCGATTTCAGCGGCTTTCTTGATGACTTCTATTGGATCTCTGCCACGGCTGAAACCGCCGAAACAGATGGATTGATTAATTGGCATAATTCTCTCTTTCTTTTTATAATTTTCCTTGCGGGATAACAAGCGCGGTTCCATGCTTCGCGCGCCTTTCTCTGGAGTTAAAGAACACCCAAAGCAAAAACCCCTCTACTTCGTTACGGGCTTCGTTTTTTTAGAGACAGGACTTACGCGATTTTGACGATAAGACGCTCTGTGAGAGGAAGAATCGTAAAAAAAACACAAATGTTCTCGCGCCACAACCTAACAGGTTATGCTACAAAAAAGCAACATGCGTAAGTCCTAACTTAATTCCCTATAAGTCTACTGCCTTACCTGTGCGGAAGGAAGTACTCGCTGCGAGCATAATGCGGAGCGTCTCTAATGCGTCGCTGTAAGGTGATAGAATTTTTGAGGTGTCCCCAGACTTTACGGCATCAATAAAGACACGATCCCTGTCCTGTCCGCCTTCGTTTGAGAGCGGTTCTGTCTCACCACCGCGGTTCACTTCGTTTGAACCCCCGACATTGACAACAAGCCCACGCGTGAAGACTTCAAGATGCACGCGACCGAAACCTTCCATCGCACACGCCGAGACGATATTCGCAACAGCACCGTTCTTAAATTCGATGTTCACCATACTGATGTCATCTATGTCATAGTTCTCAATATGCGTCATACTACCGCTCGCGGCGACACCATGAACGGTTTTACCGTCACTACCAACAAGAAAGCGAGCAAGATCAAAGATATGTGTTGTTTGTTCGACGTGTTGTCCACCGGATTCGGCGCGCACGCGCCACCACGGGGTACCGGGCATTCCACCCATCCAATATCCGAGTGCGCCGAGAATTTGGGGTTGCTCTTCAAGCATCGCTTTCGCGTTCTGTGCATTACCACCGTAGCGCCAGTGATACCCAACACTCGTGACGACGCCGCTCTGTTCAACGTATTCATTAATAATGATCGCCGGTTCTAACTCGGAATGGATCGGCTTCTCGATAAACATCGCGATGCCTTGTTCACAAGCGATGCGTTCCTGTTCACCGTGCGCAAAAGGCGGTGTACAAATATAAACCGCGTCCAAATCTTCTTTCTCGTACATGACACGGTAGTCGGTGTAAGCGTTGCCACCGAATTCTTCGGCACGCTGTTTTGCGCGGTCTTCCGAGATGTCGCACATTGCACTAAATTCAACGTCCTCAAAGTCTTCTTTGAGGTTACGCATGTGTGCGCTCGCCATACCGCCGGTTCCGATAAAACCGAGTTTCACTTTATCCATGTTGTCTCCTTAAAATGGGTAATTATAGAAAATCCCTAAGTTTCAAGGATATAGTTTAACAAAACCATCTGTTATATAGCAATAGATTTTTTTTCAAATTGTGGTATAATATTTTTAAATGGCTATCAGCAGTCAGCGGTCAGCCGTCAGTAAAGAGGGTTTCTAAGAACTGTCAGTGCACCCGCTGAAAGCCGACAATAGATAACCGATAACCATTTTTCTGACAGCCGATAGCAAACAAGGAGGAAACAGCATGGGTTTCAAATTTGGATATAGTACATTACGTTGGCAGACACCAGATTTCGAGGAATTGTTGACACAACTCAAGGACGCAGGATGGGACGGTTGGGAGATGCGGCAATCCTTGGACTGGGTAGGCACACCGCAACACATTCGACAAGTATGCAACAATACGGATTTACCTGTCGCCGCCGTAACAGCACGCGGACTGCCGATCGACAAAGATACAGAGCAGATGGAACTCAACAAACGGCGTATTGACTTCGCCGCGGAAGTTGAAGCCGATTGTTTCATGTTCATGGGTGCCGGAAAACCGCAAGACCGTCCAGTGAATCATTCCGATCTCGCCGCACTCGCGGATGTCTCAGAAGATTGGGCAGAATACGCCGCACAATACGATTTGGAGGTTTGTTATCATATCCATACCAACACGACAGTGGACTCAATCGACGACTGGGCGAAATATATGAGTCTTCTCCGAAGGTGTAAATTGTGTATCGATGTCTCACATTCTGCACTCTGGGGATACGATCCGATTGAATCCATTCGACGTTATAGCGATGTTCTCGTCTATGTTCACCTTCAGGATTATGCAGGCTACACGGGTGGAGATGGCAGTTCGTACGATGTAGACTGGGTCGATGTCGGTGCTGGCACTGTCATGGATTTTCCGGGTATCATGTCGACATTGGAGGAACTCAACTATGACCGTTGGGTTACCGCGTGCCCTGGACAGCTTGAAGAACGTTCGGATCTCGAACGCATGACGGTGAACCGCGAGTATCTGCGGCAATTAGGCTATTAAGTCGTCCTTTATACCGATAGGTGCGGTTTCTAACCGCACCGGACTTAGACGCAAACCTTTGTAGGAGCGACTTTCAGTCGTGATATACCAAATCGCTCTAATCTGGGTTCGTAAAATCTAAAGATAGGAACTCACATATATGAACAAGCCAGCGGAGGACATCCGCTCTATTCTTGCCACGGATTGTGGTAGCACAACAACGAAAGCGATTCTAATCGAAAAAAGAGGTGAGGAATACCAACTCATCGTGCGGGGTGAGGCACCTACGACGGTTGAAGCACCTGTCGAAGATGTAACGGCAGGTGTCATCAATGCCATCACCGAAGTTGAGGAACTCGCAGGACGCAAACTTCTCAATGACGGCGTGATCCTCAAACCGCAACGCGGAGATGATGGCGTTGACATCTACATATCAACGAGCAGTGCCGGTGGTGGACTTCAGATGATGGTAGCGGGTGTTGTCCGCAATCTGACCGGTGAAAGCGCGGAGCGTGCTGCCCTCGGCGCGGGTGCAATCGTTATGGATGTCATTGCTTCCAACGATAAACGCCTCCCCCACGAAAAAATTGAACGTATTCGGCATCTACGTCCCGATATGCTGCTCCTATCGGGTGGTATTGACGGCGGGACGACCTCACATGTCGTTGAATTGGCTGAAATTATCGCGGCTGCGCGCCCGAAACCTCGGTTGGGTATCGCTTACGAACTTCCGCTCATCTATGCGGGGAACACAGACGCACGCGAATCGATAGAAGAATGCCTGCAAGGCTTAATGGCGTTGGAGATAGTAGATAACCTGCGTCCGGTTTTAGAGCGTGAAAACCTTATGCCGACACGTCACAAGATTCAAGATCAATTCCTTGAACACGTCATGGCACATGCTCCGGGTTACAGGAAACTCATCGACTGGACAGATGCCCCTATTATGCCGACCCCGGGTGCAGTCGGTGAGATAATTCAGACAGTCTCCGTGCAACAAGACATCGAAGTTGTCGGTGTTGATATCGGTGGCGCGACAACTGATGTATTTTCCGTCTTTAAAAACAGAGAAGCGGAACCCATCTTTAACCGCACTGTGAGCGCCAATCTCGGTATGAGTTACAGTGTCTCCAATGTCCTTGCTGAAGCCGGCTTAGAAAACGTCCTCCGTTGGGTTCCGTTTGACATTGAGGTCGGCGACCTCCGCAACCGCATCAAAAATAAGATGATTCGTCCGACAACAATTCCACAAACCTTGCAAGAACTGATTCTCGAACAAGCGATTGCGCGTGAGGCACTCCGACTGGCTTTTGAACAGCACAAACAACTCGCCGTGGAATTGCGCGGTGTCCAGCAACAACGGACGATCTCTGAAGCCTTCGATCAAACGGAGAGCGGTCAAACCCTTGTAAACATGCTCTCCTTGGATATGCTCGTCGGAAGTGGTGGTGTTTTATCGCACGCGCCGCGCCGTCAGCAAGCCATGCTCATGATGATAGATGCCTTTCAACCTGAAGGTATAACGCATCTCGCGGTTGATAGTATCTTCATGATGCCACAGCTCGGGGTTTTGGCGCAAGTCAACCCGGAAGCCGCGACGCATGTCTTTGAACGGGATTGCCTTATCCATTTAGGCACGACTATCGCTCCGGTCGGTGTCGCAAAGGTAGGTGAAACGTGCCTTTCAATTGCGTTAAGTACCTCGCATAATTCACCTATCACCGAGGATGTCCCTTACGGCGAGCTCCGACTCTATCCACTCCCGTTGGGCGAAAAGGCGACATTGAAACTCCATCCTTCTCGGCGGTTTGATGTCGGTGCTGGGAATGGACAAGTTGTTGAATCGGAGGTAATGGGGGGTGTCGTCGGATTGGTTATTGATACTCGTGGTAGACCCCTTGAAATACCGACGGATGCACAGCAGCGCGTCGCACAACTCACCAAGTGGCAGTCGGCTTTGGATGCCTATCCCTAAATTCTGATTTATACTCTTGACAAATTTTTGTTAAAAATTTACAATGTTTGACAACGCTTAACTTTTTAGTGAAACAGACAGGTTCCGAAGGATCTGTGCTGTTATGTAAATTGTCTATACTATTAGGAGGCAAATTCCGATGAAAAAGTTTTATCAACTCACGCTCGCAATAGCGATTATGTTCGCACTGGTTGTGAGCCTCTCGCACCTTGCATTCGCGCAGAAAGTCAATATTAAGGATGGTCCTCTAAAAGAAAAGGATTGGTTAACGGATCCAGCCGGGGAACTGAACGAAGACCATTCAGATAACAAAAACTGGATCACGAAGTATTACGGACCCGATGGGAACTACGAAGTCAACGGTGGGTTCGCCGCTTCTGCTCCGAAAGACCTTATCGACGAAGGCACCAAGGGTAAACTGACGCAGGAATCTCTTTCGACGATTGATGGATTGCTCATGACACTCACCGTTGATGTCGGCTGGGGTAAGGCGAATGGGGGACCGCGCGGATGGGAAATCTTTGAAATTGATCCCGCGGACTCACATCACATGAACAGGGATGGTCCCGGAGATAACATTGATACCTATGGTATTATCGTTATTAAAGCCCCCGCGGACATGAAGGCCGTGATGTCTCCCGCACACGACGACCACGCCCAAATTTGGATCAACGGCGAAAAGTGGTATAATAATTCCAGGTGGACAGGTGCCGCTCAGCAAGTTGACTACAATATTGAGGTTGAATTGGTAAAAGGCGGGAATGTCGTCCTTTACCGGTGTGGCGAATCCGGCGGTGATGCGTATATGAACTTGCACTTCGACGATAAAACGCATGACACTGTCGACATCTATCCCGACAAAGCGAAAGACCAGGATAGTTTCTTTGAGGAAGCCCGTAGTGCACTCGCTGTTGATCCGGTCGGAAAATTGGCAACAACGTGGGCGGACATTAAACGCAAGTAGAACACTTCACAGTTTCTATAGGCGTGTTTTCTAACCCATCATGGCGGATTGTAGCACAAAGTCGTGTTACAATCCGCTATACTTTTTCAGTTTGCCACTGTAGGGTAGGTGCGGTTACCCAACTGCACCTATAGGAAGAATCGCCAAATCCATCATAATCCTGCCAATCCTGATTCCGACAATATTCAAAATATTTTTTTGACAATTTTTATTACAAATGTTATACTTCCGAATTGTAATGTTGTCCTGCTTCAACATTACATAACCGACAAACGAATCTGGGTTACACTATAGTTGAACCCGGTGCTCTTAATTATTTATCCAATATGGAGGAGACAAAAATGAAAAGAGTGCACCAATTTACGCTTGCAATAGCAATTATGTTCGCACTGACTGTGAGCGGTTCTCACCTTGCATTTGCACAGAAGCACAAAGTCAATATCAAAGGCGGTCCGATACCGGAGAAGGACTGGCGCCAGGAGGCCGATGTCGAAAACGGCGCGGGGTTGGCCGAGAACCACGCTGCTGTTAAAGATTGGATCAGTCTGTGGTACGGCCCCGAGGGCAACTATGAAAACAATGGTACCTTCCAAGTTTCCGGAACGAGAGACCTTATCGACGAAGGCACCAATGGTAAACTGACGGAACCCAAACTTTCGACGGTCGCAGGCTTGAAACTGACGCAGACCGTTAAAATGGAGTGGGCTAAGAAGCACGGCGGGACCCGAGAGTGGGATGTCTTTGAACTCGAAGTCGCAAATCAAGATAATATGAATCGAGACGGTCCCGCCGATAACATTGACACTTATGTGATGTGTGTGATTGACGCGCCCAAGGACATGAAGGCAGTGATGTCCCCGGCACACGATGATTGGGCACAGATTTGGATCAATGGCGATAAGTGGTACAACGATCGGACCTGGACAGGGGGCGCGCAGATCGTTCACTACAACATCGAAGTCCAGTTGCAGAAGGGTGCGAATGTTGTGCTTTACCGGTGTGGTGAGTCCGGCGGTGCGGCATACCTCAATTTGCACTTTGACTCAGACACGCACAGGCTATGCAAAATCTACCCAGAAAAGTCGAAAGACCAGAAAAGCTTCTTCAATGAAGTTAGTGGTGTACTGCCAGTCGATCCGACTGGAAAGGCGACATCCACCTGGGCAGATATTAAGCAGAATCGTTAGTTAACCGAAGCCCTTGTCTCCTCCCCTAAGACAAGGGCTTTTTCTTTTTCTATATTTCTCATAACCAACCACTGAAAATCCCTGTAGGAGGGATCTCCGAATCCCGACTCGTAATTCCCTCTGATAAAGGGTTCCTGACTGCTGACCGTCTGAGGATTACCTACAAGTCGTGCAAAGTAGTAGGCACACACCGTGGGTTCTTCGTAGCCCCAACAATTGACACAGCCTATCCAGTATGCTATACTGCCTCCAATCCCACATTTTTTTTGACAAGGAGCCTCCAATGAAATTGAGACTGCGTGAAAAGTTGAAATATATGTTTTTGGGGGGATTGCTGACCCTCGCTGGTTTTATGTTGGGGAACATGAACAACACTACAGACGCACAGTTTGGATATGAAACGATTGATAAACTGACCGTCGGAGAGCTCATCGTGCGTAAGGATATTAGGGTAATGGGTGATGGCATGGATCCTCGAGTTCATATCTCTTGGGACAGAAATGGTGGACGTGTGGTAACTTATGGTCCAAAAGGAGTGGGTGCCGCTTCTCTTTTGGTTGCGGAGGGTAACGGCGTTTTGACAACTCAGGGGTCTAAGGAGAAATCGGGTGCTTCTCTCATGGTGAATGAGGGAGGCGGGGTCCTCTCCCTTTTCGCACCTGATGGCAACGCAAGGATCCTCTTAGGTATAGCTGAAGGGGACGGTATTGCTTACATAGTCGATAAATCTGGTAATGCGCGTGTATTGAAACCTTAGTTAATAGCGGTCAGCAATCAGCAATCAGCGGTCAGTATCTGAATGGCTTTGACAACCGACTTGACAAATTTTTATCCATGTATTATAATATTTTAAAATTGTAATCTTGAACGCGATTTCAGCGTTTATAGTTAGTTAAAGAGTTTTAGGAGGCTCCATAACGCCGCCTAATCACTTTAGTTTTTAATTTTACAGAAAAGGATGTAAGTACAGAATGAAAAGATTTTATACTTTTACACTCGCACTCGCGATTGTATTCACACTTATTGTTAGTGGTTCACACTATGTATTCGCGGCTGGTCTGATTACAGGTGGTCCCTTGCCTGAGGACCAACATTTAGAAGATCCAGAGCCCAACGGTGACGATCTGAGAGAAGACCGCAGTGATGCGGCGTGGATTACGAAGTGGTATGGACCCGAGGGTAACTATCAAAACAACGGCGGTTTTGCCACCTCAGCACCGATCGATCTTATAGAAGAAGGCACCGGTGGCGCATTAAACCAATTTTCGCTCTCAACACTTGACGGCTTGCTTATGACGCAAGACTTAGATGTGGAATGGGGCGACGACCACGGCGGTACCCGCGCGTGGACTGTCTTTGAAATCGATCCCACTGATGGAAACAATATGGGTAGACCTGATGGTGATCCGGCTGCTGACTCCTACCCTAATAATGTTGATATCTACGGTCTTCTCGTCATTGATTCGCCGAGTGATATGCAAGCCGTCATGTCACCCGCACACGATGATTACGCCCAAATCTGGATTAACGGCGAAAAGTGGTACAACAATTCCAGGTGGACGGGTGCCGCACAAACGATTCTTCACGAGGTCGAAATTGATTTGCAAAAAGGTGCGAACGTCCTCCTGTATCGGTGTGGTGAATCCGGCGGTTCCGCATATTTCAACCTGCACCTTGACGATGCAACGAACGCGGCTGTTACCGTCTACCCCAAAGATTCAACCGATCAGTCGAGTTTCTTCGATGAGATCTCAAGTGCGGTCTCTGTTGAACCCGTTGGGAAGTTGACAACAACGTGGGCAGACATCAAACGACAATAAGACCTATTGCTTTTTTCGTAGGCGTGTTTATAGGCACGTCCTCGCTCATGGCGAATTGTAGGACTATTATGCCCTACAATTCGCCATATTTTTTGCCCCTCTTTGCTGATGGCTGATGGCTGACTGCCGATGGCTATCCCACCACATTTGTTTGCAAACCACAAAGCCATCTGCTATAATAAGACTATGTTGAACAAAATGATCTGTTGCTCGTTTACGACTGTTTTCGTTATTGTTCTTGTCGGGTGGATAGGCGGTTGGAATCGCGCCATGACAGCCGGGAACGACGCTTATGTGCGTGGTAACTATGACGAAGCACAAGCCGCTTTTCAACAGGCGACACTTGGCAAACCTGATAATCCCGTTGCCCACTATAATTTGGGAACTGCCCTCTATAGACAGGGTAACTTTCGAGAGGCGGCACGGACATTTCAGGCATCGCTATTAAGGCACTCTGAACAGGCTGCCAAACACATTGAAAACACCCTCAACCGATCAAGTATCTTGTATAACTTAGGAAACGCACAATTTAAAGTCGGCGACCTCGCGAGTGCCATTGACGCTTACCAGCAAACACTCCGCTTGGATCCTCAAGATACTGATGCTCACCATAATCTTGCACTCGCACTTCAACTCTTAAAACAGCAGGAAGACCTTGCACAACAGCAGGCAAATAGAACCACTGCACCGAAAACTGAGCCGAACGACATCGGCAAAGCGGAAACACTTCGGCTCTTAGAACGTTTTAATGAGAATGAAAACAGGCTACGTCAAAAATTACTACAACAACAGCGCAAAAGTGGATATCGGCGTGAAAAGGATTGGTAAACTTCAGAAGGATGGAAGAAGCGGATGGAAGAAGCGGATGGAAGTCCGGAAGAAAGGAAGGATGGGGGACTCACTCTTCCAACCTGCCAACCTTCCAACCAAGAATCTTCCACTCTTTTTCGTCAGCGTTGTTTTCATCTTTCTCACGACAGCAACACAAAGCCAGGAGATCAATGTCGCCGCTGTGGTGAGTCCTCGTCACATCCAATTCGGAGAAAAAGCGAGGTTAGACCTCACAATTTCGGGGGACACCTTCATCACGCATATTGAAGCACCGCAGTTCAATTTCCTACCGGCGTTTCTCGCAGTACCGCTGCATTCCGAAACGACACCACGGTTAGAAGCGAACAAAATCTCGGTTTCGATGGCGTGGGCTTATGAATTGATTCCGCAAGCGATCGGGGACTTTACGCTATCCGATATCCGTTTTGCCTACCAAGGGACACCCTATTTCGCAAATCCGGGTTCGATTCGAGTGAGCGGTGCCGACACATACAAAGATGTTTCAACGAATGCTATTCACCAAATTGAAGCAAAGGTCGATACATCCGAACCGTATCTCAATGCCCCTCTGACTTACACTTTCCGCTATCTCTATACAGCTGTGCTTCCGACGCGAGCGTCCCCGACCCAACGACTCCCGGCATTCAGTGATTTCTTCGCCGAGGAACTCCGAAAACGCCCACCATACACACAGCAAATTCGTGGGAAGACGTTTTGGGTTGAAGAGCATACCCGCACGTTATATCCGAAGAAAACTGGGCAGGTCGTTCTGGCACCTGCTGAACTCCTACTCCCGCTTCCAAAAGGACCCAAAACCTTAAAAACCAAACCGTTGACCTTGACAGTCCAACCGATACCAGAAATAGGCAGACCGCCCCACTTCAACGGTGCCATCGGTGATTACCAAATCTCGGCGCAGTTGGTGCGCGGTTCAGTAGTGGTCGGAAGCGCGCTAACACTTACTGTGCGTATCTCTGGACGTGGTAACATCCAGACGGCTGTAGCCCCGGCACTGCCAACAATAGCCGGGGTCATGGTGAGCAACCCCATCCTCTCGAAAGACTCTACGCCAACGAGTCGGGTTTATACCTACACGCTAACTCCCGCGCGAACCGGCGCGCTCCGCATTCCATCAATTGCGTATGCCTACTTCGATCCGAGTCGTGCAATTTACGCAACAACACAGACAGCACCTATTCCGCTCTCCGTGCGTCCACACCCAAACGACCCCGCTGAAGATGAAGCCGATGGGTCACCGTGGTTACTCTGGTTAATCCTCTTCGCACTTCTGATAGTGGTGTTGGGTGTAGGTGGGTATCTCTGGTATCGTACTGGATTTGTTATGCCTACGAAAAGGATACCAAATACCGAGATCGGAACGGATACGCTCAAAGGGGGCGGACTCAGAAATCGCAAAACACAGGATACCGAGACAGAACCGGTAACACCCGCTTCACAAGCACGCGAGGCACTCGAGGCACTCGTAAATAGCAACACCACAGAAAATGCGACGGCATTCGCGAACGCCCTGGCACATACACTCTATCAATATCTCGAGGATACATTCGACGTGTCGCAACGGAATATTGACACAGCGCGCGAAGTCTGCGCGCACGCCGGAATCTCCGAACCTATTCTTGATGAACTTACCGACCTTCTCACGAAGTGTGATTACCACCGATTCGCACCTGTGCCGCTGTCCGCGGACGAACGAAACACATTCATCACCCGCGCCGAGACGGTTATTAACGAAATTGAGAACCTTCAGAACACACTCGACACATGAGGTGTTCATTAAACCCAAAACAGTAGCCTGCAACAACGGCGCAGGGTTTTTGATTGGGTGTTTCTTCAAGATATGAACAACGCACTTGACAATCCGAACGCACTCAGCTTAACCGCAAGGAAAATTTAAAACATGGAAATATTCTCACTCTTCGTTCTTTGGCTACACGTTATCGCGGCTGTTGTATGGGTCGGCGGCAACTTGATTTTAGCGATGGTGATCGTTCCTTATTTCAGACAGAGTCTGCCACCAGTCGAGCGTATCCAGATCTTGACGCAAATCGGGAAACGTTTTGAACCTATCGTATGGGGCTGTATTGGCATCCTATTTTTCACGGGTATCGTCAATATCTTCTTTGCAGTGGATATCACCTCCGCCACTGCGATTTCCAACGCGTTTATGCGGACGCTCCTCATCAAAATTGTGTTGTTCTTCGTGCTGGTGATCCTCACGGCATTGCACAGTATGATTTTCGCACCCCGTCTGGCGGCAGCGATTGAAACATTGGACCCCGCACTTGAGGAACTCCCGCCGGAGGTGAAACCCCTCCGTTCCCAGATGTCAGTCATATCGAGCCTGATGGGAGTCGTATCGCTGCTCATCCTACTCGCCGCCGTCGCTCTTCGGATGGGGATCTAATATGGCAGTCATTCGTCTGAATCAGGATTTACAGGATTTTAGGATTTGCAGGATTCTTGGGATGATAGTCTCTACATGGATTGCCCAAGACTTTCTCAAAACCATTGCTGTCGAGGTTTCTAACCTCGCCCTAATCCCGACATGGAGATAATTCAATGCGCATCAAAATCCTCGCTGATGTTCGCGACGGAATTACCCTCCCCATCAACTACAACTACCAACTCGCTGGTGTCATCTACCGGTTTCTTGCTGAATCCGATCCCGAATACGCCTCCTTCCTACACAAGGAAGGCTACGCCGCGGCAGAAAAACGCTTCAAACTCTTCACCTTCTCGCAACTCATGGCGGAACGCAGACGCATCACGGGTGCGACGATCCATTTCGGATCAACGTTGACGTGGTACGTCTCCTCGCCAGTCGAGCGGTTCTTATCCCACTTTGCGGATACCTTGCTCACCGAGGGCAGATTATCCATTGGTCAGCATCAGTTGAGAGTCAGGGATGTGACGGTGCCGCGTATCCCCCGTTTTCAATCAGAGATGTATTTCAGGTGTCTCTCCGCAATTACGATGTCTACGACGCGCGAGCGTGATGGTAAACAGGTCATGCACTACTGCCTCCCGGATGATCCTGCCCTTTCTGAACTCATCCGTCAGAACCTAAGCCGCAAACACGAAGCCATCCACGGTCGCGCCCCTCATGATGATACCTTGACTTTCTCCTTTGATGATGACTACATTGACAGGCGACAGGGACGCGTTACTCGTCTGGTAGACTATAAGGGGATCAAGATCCGTGGCGTGTTGTGTCCATTCCGTGTCTCTGGGAGTGTGGCGTTGATCCAGACCGGTTATGAATGCGGCTTCGGCGACAAAAACAGTGCCGGCTTCGGGATGGTAGAAGTCTAATATGAATATCAGTCTATGAACTCGTAGAACTGGGTTTCCGAAGGTAAGCTGTGAATATTTCTCTGGGAAGACCACTCTGTTCCGAAAAAAATTGTTTGACATCCACTGCCAACGCGTGTTAGACTTTAATAACTCAGCTTGAAAAAAGGACTGGCAGAATATATATCGTCAGTATATCTGATATGGCACAAAGCCCAAAGCGACCGGCACCTAACAGACAACAATATGATACCGTTTCAAAAACCATCATTCAACAAAATCCTAAAGACTGGGTCATCTTTAGTCTCGGCATCTCAGATGTAGAAGTCGTCCGGGTCCTTGAAACCCAGCAACCCACTGTCAAATCAAACCAAGTGGATAGTTTCATACACGTCAATATCGGCGGGAAAGAAGGCATCGTGCATTTGGAGATGCAGACGCACGATAGCAGAGAGGTGCCGATGCCGTATCGTATCGCAGGTTATGCCGGCAGAGGCATTGAGGCGTTTCAGCTGCCGATCTATTCACACGTGATTTATCTGCACCCCCGGGCAGGCAAGACCGATCCTGGCGAATACGTTCAAGAGATAACGGGTTATGAGATCCGTATCCGATACAAGGTGATCCGGCTCTGTGAATTAGAAGGTTCGCCGTTCTTGGAAGCGGGCGTGAAGGGTTTGATCCCTTTTACACCGCTGATGAAGCCGCCGCCTGGCATAAAAGGTGAGGAGTGGCTTCGGCGGTGCGTTGAGGTTGCTGATGCTGTAGAGCAGGATTCGGTATCAAAAGCAGATTATCTGACGGATTTAGCGATTTTAGGTGGCTTAATATTTGAGTATTCAACTGTCCGTGAAATCATAATGGAGGCGATCATGCAAGAATCATCGGTTATCCAACATTTCCTGCAGCAAGGCATAGAACAAGGCATAGAGCAAGGCGCGCGTCAGATGAGCGTTGAAAGCACATTGACGATTCTCGCTGAACGCTTCCCTGATGCGGACATCACAACGGTAAAACCGATCCTTGAAGCGATTGAGGATCTGGAGCGGCTCAAGCAGTTAAACCTGACCGCTTCGATTGCCGAAGGTTTTCTCGCCTTCCGAGACCGCTTAGAGGCATAACTGCCAGCAGGTCGCCGCTAAAAAACACAGTAGATGTAGAATGCAAAAAGTAGCATTCAACCTTTTTTGAAAGAGAGCGTCTTAAAGAAACGAGATCACTTCTAATCGAGCCAGTTTGGAATAGAAACATGTATTGTTGTGTAATGCAACGTCTTGTTCTTTTTTAATCGAACCAGTTTGGAATTCGCCTTGTTTCGCTGATATTATTAAAAAATTTGACAAATCTATTTTTCTCAATTATAATTAATACCGATGTAATGTTGACTAATCAAGAAAGATAAAATTAGCTAAAAGGAGAAAAATTATGGACGTGACCTTTGACCGACATAGAGATTATGACTACAATTATTTTGGTATTATTACGTCTTATGTAGAGAGAATCAACGATGTACATATCTATCTGGAGAGATTCGGAGTAATAGATCTGATACCTTACCTATGGATAGATGAAAAAATGAAAGCTTTCCTGTATAAGGCAAGTTTATTAGACAGAAAGGGACCAATCCGAGTTGTAGAAATCTATTACGACTGGGACCCACATGGGACGGAGTGGCGAAAGCGAGGGGCCCAATTTGCTTTACGGTTAGATGGTGATCTCGTTGACGGGTTGGATGATGATATCGCTATAACAGATTTTGTAATTCCTGTTGGTAGGAGTGCTGTGGAAGAAGGAATACTTAGTCACTAACAAAGACAATCCAACCCCTTAATCCAGAGCAGTTACGAATGCGGCTTCGGCATGGTGGAAGTCTAAATAAATTTTACCTTGATTTAATTTAATAAATCTCTGTATAATATATTGATAGTACCTTTTGAAAGGAGGTAAATGCTATGAAAAATCAACAGATGGAATTGGATTTAAACGGCAATTCATCATTAGTTTTGGAATTAACTGGAAATCCGTGGACAGATTTCGGTATCGTGAGTTTCTGTAAGGAGTTAGCCAATGCCTATTTTCCTAACACATTAGAACTGACACCATATCATGCCCACATCACAATTGAGGCAACAGATATAGCTCGGATTACTGAGTGGCTAAATCAGTGTTTACAAGGCAGATGGAACAAACTCTATTGGTTCAGTCGTGGCGCAAAAATCCTCGGACGCACTGGTTTAGGTGCTTTAGCGTATGATAGCGACGACTTCGTGGATTACGATAAATCGCAGGCATGGATTACCGAAGAAGAGCGCGCGCAGATAAAAGAGAAGTGGAAAAACAGTCCTATCAAAGATGTGATGGCTCTTACACAGGTGCGATTTAACTTTATCGGTATACGTAACAATGCTGAAACTTTTAAAAAAGGACAGGTGGATAATATTCGAGATTTTATCCAAGATTGGACAGGAGCCGGCGGAAAAAAGGTTTGCGAGGTGTCTGGGTACCCCACGACCCAACCTAAAAAACTACTGCAAGTGGTAAATCCATTTGCAAGTAAGCATCACAACACGAAAGTGCGCGGCGTGTTCAATAGCAGCGCGAACCCGAATGTGGGTGGAATCTACTATCTGATTAATATGTGCGCGACGTTTGATGAAAATATACCGTTTGTCTACGAACCGGGTAGTCAGAGAGTTCGCTTGGTTCTTCCCGATATTCCTGACCTTAAAATTCTCAGTAGAGTCTATAGTCGATTACAAGAAAATCTCAGAGACGACTTGAGCGGAACGGAACTCTATCCTTATACAAACTTGCGCGGCAGGATTCAGGTGTCTAACCGCTATGCGTTAGCACTCTCACTGTTCCATAATATCTTCTATGAATTTAGAGGTCTTCAACCGGTTGCGGATGACATTCTTGAGGATGAATGGGATTTTTCACCTACCCTGGCGGAGCCTGATAAACTCACCCGTTGGATTATTATTCCGTTTACCAAAGGCCAAAACGTCATCTTTCAGAACTTCCATACGGTTGATGTCGATGCGCGGTTATATGACTTCATTAAACCGATCCCCTATGAGCAGAACGAAATCCAATTGGTTCCGAACATTCTCGCCCGGATGAGACCTAAAATGAAATCACCTGATGGTGATAACGCGCTTGGACAGTTGAACCAAGCGATCGCGACAAGCACACCTGCTCTTATAAAACTTGCACTATTCAACCTGTGGAAACATACGGATACTGTTTTTATCTCTCCACAACGAGGGGCCCCCCATCCCGTGAGACTACTTCGAGTTTTTATCAACCATTTTTTGGAGGTAAACCAAGTGTTAAATAAAAAGTTACGTGAAGATTTACGTATCTTCGGCACCACAATTGGAACTATCTTTTACAGAGATGTAACACTCGTTAGCAAACTGTTTAACATTTCCAGTGTAAACGCTTTCCGAGAAGCTCTCAATGTAGTAATGTTCCGCTTGTATAAATTCAGCACTGGCGAAAATGCTAAAAAGGCAGTGCCAATCAAGCAAGAACGAATTAATCATATTTTGGACGAACTGACAGATGGAAATTACAAGGAGGTCGCAGAGACCCTTTCCACTTATGTTTGTCTCTCTGCTTACAATGCCAAAGTTTTTGAATCTAAATCTGATAATGGAGGCGGTCAAAATGACTAATAACGCAATGGATTTGAAAGGCGTTGCCATCGTTTGGCTTAGCAAAACCGACTTGAGCAACCTCAATGCCGGCGAAGGCGGCGGCGGTAACGTTACTGAACTAAAGACCTATGATAACGGACGCAAGCCTTACGCCTCTGGGCAATCGGTACGACACGCGCTACGTGAAGCCATCCAACGAAATCACCCAGGCGTGTTTCGTTGCGTCCCTGAAGCCCCTTGCACGGAGGTCCAGGAGTGCTGGCTTTGTGACTTGTTCGGCTTTCTCAATCCGAAATCGGGACAAGGATTCGACCGGCGTTGGTCGCCTATTAAAGCGACACCTGCGCTCGGGCAAATTGCCTCTGATGTCGTCACAGATCTACTCATTCGCATGAGTGATAAAGAGAAAGAGGATACACAGACTGCTGATCAGCGAATTGCTTATGTGCAGATAATGGCGAATATCTATCGCGTCGGGTTATCCCTGGATATCGCAAATGTCGGCAAGGTCATTACCCCGAAATATGAGGGGAAGGGTAAAAATGCCCAGTTCGTTGGCTGGGAAACCACAATAAACCTCCAACCTGCAGAAAAGGCAGAACGGGCAGCAGCTGTATTAGACGCTATCGGCGGTATCGCAGACTTCGCGAAACAAGCGCGTAATGCTGCTTCGCTCGCCCCCGATATCTTCATCGCATCTACGCATACCCGTTACTCACATAGGACCCTGCGAGCCTTAGAACTCGACGACGTAGGTAACGTGAACACGGAGACGCTTGAAGTTGTTTTGAAAGATTTGCAAGATGATGACGCTCAACTTTTTTGTGGATACACACCGGGTGTTTTGAAAAACGACGAGGCGTTCAAGACGCTCTTAAGTGAATTTGGAATCGAGGCCCCAAATCCACTCCGTTCCCTAAAAGCACTCACTGCACACGTCCGAGAAGCACTCGTGCAATAAACTAACACAGACGGACTTCTCAATGAAGTTTCATAAAGTATTTGGATAATTCTATGTTCCCTGGGCCCGGTAGGTGCGGTTTCCAACCGCACCGGGCATAGGTAAAGATTACCGATTAAATTCTTAACTTCACACAAAAGTCCACCTCTATAATGGAGGATGTTATGGAAAAAATACTGACTTTCGGTCTCATTTCTCCTTTTTGGGCATCCTTTCGGCAACCACAAGCCGTTAATGTTCATGTTACTTATCCATTTCCGCCGCCAACGACACTTTACGGTATGTTGAATGCAGCGAGAGGAAAGCCGCAAGATTGGTGTGAGGATCGCGAGGAATGGCAGCTTTCGATTGTCATAGAGACAAACGGCAAACTCCTTGAAACCTTCAGTAAGATTTTCAAATCTGCGCGGGAAGCAGGGCCCGTATTTGAAAGAACGATACTGATTCGCCAAAAATTGCTAAAAACTCATTACACTGTCTATCTGAAAGCCGATGACATATTGCTCATTGAGGCATTGGAAGCTCTCAGGACACCGCATTGGCCGCTCTATCTCGGCGAATCAGACGATCCCGTTGATGTTATCAATCCGAGGATCGTTGAAACAGAACTGAACGAAGTTACATCTGTGCATTCTATTATCCCAGGTTTCGTAGAAGGATGCCAATTGGTAAACATGCCTAACCACTATACGGAAGCGACAAGGGGGCAATGGCACATGCAACGGCAAATCTATTCTATACCGCCACACGGTCAAGCCATCTCACTTACCAAATCCCGCATCGCCTATTCAATTGAAGGAAGGAACATTATTTTTAATGAAAATACTCGCTAAACCGAATCAAACTTTGCGCGGACATACGGAGGATTGCTTGGTGGTTTGTGACGCGATTATCGATCAGCGTCAACATTTTCTACGCCAATTCTGTCTGCGATATAATTGGGATTGGACAGAAGTAAGGCAGGCACTCCGCTTTGCTGTCTGGTGTCATGACATTGGGAAAGCCTCAGACGAATGGCAGGCTTATATCCGAGGACAGGGACGGAGAATTACACATGCACTTCCGTCCTTCGGTATAGGGCTTATAGTAGGTCGTGCGCCTCGCGGCTTTGACATGGGTCCGTGTTATGCTGCACTCTTAGCTGTGCTTGCCCACCACGGACAACTTCATAAAAACATCTTCCGAGAAGAAAATTTTCAGTGGAAATCTGTTACACTGCCTGTTGGCTATATCAACACGCATTTTGAGTATTTCTGTCAACTTGAGCCAAGTTTCGACTTCAAACCTTGGGAAAAAGAATCTATGCAACTCCGATGGGCTTGTCAAGTCGTTGATCATTTGAAAAGGGAGATTAAGGATAAAAGCGATATAAAATTCAAGGCACTCTATGCCCTTATGCTTAACGTGCTGACAGCCGCTGATGGCTACGCAAGCGGAAACGCGCCTGCCGACGGCAACACTGAAATCCCAAGAGGCGTGAATCTACACCCGCAAGAACTTTCTCATGTTCAAAACCGGTTCCCGCTCTACGACAACACACCTCTGAAAACGGAATCTTTTGTTCAAAAACCGAATGATATGCAAAGCGAGATCATTAGACACACATCGGAACGCGTAATATTGAACGCTGGATGTGGTGAAGGGAAAACTGCCGCTGCACTCCTTTTTGCCAAAAAATTGCTAAAGCAAAACCGTATTGACCGAATTATTTTCACATTACCTACCAAATTTACCGCAAACAATCTCAGCAAGGACCTAACCGAAAAGTACACGATTGCAGAAGAACTCATTGGAATCACACACGGCGACGCATCTGAATTCCTTCGACAAAGACTGCATGAAACTAAAAACCCACAGGAAGAACAAGCAATTGACGAAGACGAAATTCATAACTTGATTATGGCACAAGTCTTTGAGAATAGTATCTATGCAAAACCGATAACGATTTCCACAGTAGATCACTTGATAATGAGTCTCTACCACGGCTATAAATTCGCGGATAGAGCCTTCTCTAATGTCGCTTCTTCATTGGTGGTTTTCGATGAAGTTCACTATTATGAAAGACATACTATGGGGGCAATCGCTGAAACGATGCGTAGATTAACCGAATTGCAGATTCCGCATCTTGTTATGACAGCTACTTTCCCGCATGTTGTTCATAAAGCACTGGATGAACTGGTGCCAAATCAACCCTATAGATTCAAACGCGCCCCAGCAGTCATCCCAGGCACTTCAGAACCTAAAAAGCCATTTGAAATTGAGAGACTCACTGATACGTTGATTGATGAAGATGATCATTCCGTTTCAGATGAGTTACTGACACACGTTAATCAAAACATTGATCGGAGACAAATCATATTTGTCAACCAAGTGGCGCGTGCGAAAAAAATTTATCAGACTTTGGCAGATTCTGGTTTTGCCGAAAACCTAATCTGTTACCATTCAGGTTTCATTAGCAAACACCGAAATGAGAAGGAAAATATTATTCGCATCCTTTTCAAACCATTGGAAGAACGAAGTCCAGCAGAAATAAAAGTATTGGAACACCGAGACTTTCACAACACTGACCCCTGCATACTTGTATCTACTCAAGTCAGTGAACTCAGTTTAGATATTAGCGCGGATGTCATGTACTCAGAGATTGCCCCGATTGATTCAATTGTCCAGCGAGGTGGTAGACTCCACCGGAACGGAGAATCCCCACGGCAAGATGACTATATTCATCGCATGCACATTGCCCCACCTTACAAGAACGAGAAAACTTGTTTGCCCTACGATTTGGATATTTTGCAACGTTCATGGGAGGTTTTTGGGCAGCATTATACCTTTCAAAATGCTTGTGATTGGGTGAACGTTGTATATCCAGAAAGTACTGCGCTCATGCATTCTGAACTTTCAAATGCTATTGATGCTGATTTGGTCTTTGGTAAAAAACCACAAGATAACTGGGGAGATAATACCGAAGAAGAGGGACGGGTCGTTATTCGTAAGAAGAATTACCAAACTTATGATGTTGTTCCTTATAAGTTCGTCGAAACCGTTGAACAGGATTATGGGAATTATAAAATACATTCCCTCAGTGTTTCAGAAAGAGTTTTTCGTACTGCTCTCGCTCAAGATAAGATTTTATTCAGAAAAGGAACTCAAAAATTGACAAACCGACAAGGAAAAACACGAGAAATCAAGATAGGTTTTAAAGCCATTCAATCGCGTTATACTTTTAAGGTTGGACTTGAACTTGATGAAGACGGAATCCCGAATATTCTATAACCAATCCAAAACTCAAACCACCCAATATTATTGAAACTGCCATCCACCACTTTTATGTTTGCCTGCAAACTTTGGTGCCACCAAAATCACCCTAAATAGAGCATACTTCCGAATCGAACCAGTATGGAATAGAAACCTATAAAACAATTTTTAAGGAATTTTGGACAGATATATTTTAATCGAACCAGTATGGAATAGAAACTTTGTTGACGCTGGTGTTTGCGGCATCTGCGAATAGTTTTTTAATCGAACCAGTATGGAATTGAACTCTGTGTACCTTTCGTCCCATACACAATCCGCTCCTATACAGATCGTTTACAGTTCCCGCGCATCCAAAACGGAGATACCCACAATGCAAAACCCAAACTCTTCCAATATCACTGGCACTGCCATCAACTACCTTTACGTTTGCCCTCGCAAACTCTGGTTCTATCAGAACCACCTCGAAATGGAACACACCTCCGAATATGTCGATCTCGGACAACTGCTCCACGACGAGAGTTACCCTCGCGAAAAACGCAGAGAATGGGACATCGACAACCTCGTCAAAATAGATTTCGTCGACAAACACGGAATTCTCCACGACATCAAATCGGGGCCTGCAATGGAAACCGCACACGTCATGCAGCTCTGTTATTACCTCTACCTCCTCAAACAGAAGGGGATATCTAATCGGAAAGGTATTATCAACTACCCGCGTCAGCGGCGCACTACCGAGGTTGAACTCACACCGGAAAGGGAACGAGAAATAGAAACCGCCATTGAAAAGGTGAACGAGATCGCAGCGTTACCGACACCCCCACACGCCGATTATATGAAAATCTGTAAATCCTGTAGTTATCAAGAACTCTGCTGGAGTTAAAGGAACATCACCTTTTTTATCTCGCCGAGGTTTCCAACTTCGGCGTTCTCAGGAATTTTGTCGGGTTTCCCTGACGCTCTACCCGACCTACAACTGATAGCTATCTTTTGTCAAAAAAGGAATACCAATTATGTCTCGTAACTACTACATCACACAACCCGGCAAACTTCGCCGGAAAGACAATACCCTCTATTTAGAACGAGAAGACGCACCACGCGTCCCAATTCCCATCGAGGACATCGACGCACTCTATCTATATGGTGAACTTGATCTTAATACCAGACTGCTCAACTTCCTTTCGCAGAAACATATCGCATTTCATGTGTTCAATTATTACGGTTACTACTCCGGCAGTTATTACCCGCGAGAGTATCTCAACTCCGGTTCTTTGCTCGTTAAACAGGTCCAACACTACGAAAAACGTGCTACACGGATGGTACTCGCGCATGAGTTTGTTGCCTCTGCTGTCTTCAATATGTTACGAATCTTGCGCTATCATACCAATCGAGGCAAGGATTGCACGGCGCAAATTGAATCCATTGAAGCAATCTTTGCTGAAAGTCAAACCGCGAAGAACACAAACGAGTTGATGGGCTATGAGGGCATCATCCGAGACACTTATTATACTGCCTTCAATATCATTTTAGAACTAAAGATACCTTTTGAAAAACGCGTCCGCCGTCCGCCAGACAATCCAATCAATGCTGTCATTTCATTTGGAAACTCGATGATGTATACCGCCTGTCTCACAGAAATCTATCGAACGCAGCTCAACCCGACGATCAGTTTCTTGCACGAACCCGGAGAACGTCGTTTCTCGCTGAGTCTGGATCTCGCCGAAATTTTCAAACCGCTCATCATCGATCGGATTATCTTCCGTTTGTTCAACCGACGGCAACTCAATGAGTCAAAACACTTTGAGACGAGTGTTGATGGGTGTTATCTCAATGAAAGCGGACGTAAACTGTTCATTGCCGCGTTTGATGAGCAACTCAAGCAGACCGTTTCACATCGAAAGTTGAAACGCCATGTCTCCTACCAACGGTTAATCCGATTAGAGTGCTATAAACTCATCAAACATCTCGTCGAGATGGAGACCTATCAGGCATTACGTCCTTGGTGGTAGCAACAATTGTCTTCTTGTAGCATAGACTGTGAGTCTGTGCGTTCTTGTTCGGTACTCCTTTTTAGAAAGAGGCATCTACAATGTACATCATCCTCGTTTACGACATTCAAGTCGAACGTGTTGCAAAGGTTTGTAAATACCTTCGTCAACACCTCAACTGGATCCAAAATTCGGTATTTGAAGGACAGTTGACCAAGGCACAGTTCGCTCGCGTCAAATCAGGATTAGCAGCACTCACCGATCCTGAAAAGGATTCCATCATCATCTATCAATTGCGTGATGCTCGCTGGATGGATAAAGAGGTCATGGGTATAGATAAGAACCCAGCGACGAATCTACTCTAAGCGAGCCATCTCTGGGAATATTGGTATAAGACCTGCTGTCGATCTCGGTCAATTGAGGAATTTGGACGTGTTTTACATGTCCCGTTTCTGGGATAAATTGAGGATAAACTTACGCTTTGTAAGGATCCGTCGACCTCCCAGAGAATTTACGCGATTGCAGGTCGACAGCAACTTAGTTTCGGAAACGAGAGATATAGAAATCGACTTGACGCGGATCATAAGGATCCTGTATAATATATCTATGGCTTTCGTAAAGCCTTTTAATCGAACCAGTATGGAATCGAAACGAATCAATGTCAACAACACCTGTATCAGTAGCCTCCTTTTAATCGAACCAGTATGGAATCGAAACTCGCACGATCGCAGGCGTGCGGGTTGGTTCGAGGTAGAGCTTTTAATCGAACCAGTATGGAATCGAAACTTGGATATTGACGATTTACATGAGTGCGAAGCGCGTCTTTTAATCGAACCAGTATGGAATCGAAACGCTTATAGCACTAGTGGTGTTGACCACAAAGCTTTGACTTTTAATCGAACCAGTATGGAATCGAAACATCAGATTTTACCAAATAGCCCCTTACCTGATTTTGCTTTTAATCGAACCAGTATGGAATCGAAACAAAGCATCAAGCCCGAACTCACCACCCCACGACGTACTTTTAATCGAACCAGTATGGAATCGAAACACGATCACCAAAAAGGGGCATAGCAACGCTTTCAGGGGCTTTTAATCGAACCAGTATGGAATCGAAACACGTCAACGACAGTAGTATCAGTAGTATCAGGGACACTTTTAATCGAACCAGTATGGAATCGAAACTCCAACAAACGCGTGACGAAGCCGCATGACTCTCCACTTTTAATCGAACCAGTATGGAATCGAAACACAGAATCGAGACGAGCACAAGATCGCTTGGGAATGCCTTTTAATCGAACCAGTATGGAATCGAAACATGCTTCGCTGTATCGGATGCCTGCTCGGATAGCGCGACTTTTAATCGAACCAGTATGGAATCGAAACAGATGAATATCAATTCCACCAATCACGATTTTTTCTATCTTTTAATCGAACCAGTATGGAATCGAAACTTGGTTTCGCCTTTCGTTTCGTCCGTTTTGTGGCAACTTTTAATCGAACCAGTATGGAATCGAAACCCGGTTCTAACGCAGCAGACGGTTCGGGTGACTCCGCCACTTTTAATCGAACCAGTATGGAATCGAAACGTCTCATGATACACAGCGTAAGGCAAGTAGTTCTCAAACTTTTAATCGAACCAGTATGGAATCGAAACTTATTACCGTATGCCAGTTCAACATTGACAAGTGTTAACTTTTAATCGAACCAGTATGGAATCGAAACGTTGTATTTGTAATCGCTTCACAGTCACTCACCCGGCTTTTAATCGAACCAGTATGGAATCGAAACCTAACATTTGCTTCGCTTTCGGCGGATTGATGGTCCTTTTAATCGAACCAGTATGGAATCGAAACTTGTGTGTCCCCTTTTATTCGGTTATTATTCGATCTTTTAATCGAACCAGTATGGAATCGAAACTTTTCTTCAACACTCGTTGAGATTGCGGAGAGTATGCTTTTAATCGAACCAGTATGGAATCGAAACGGTGTTTATACCATTCATCAGCGTCTTCAGAGTCTCTTTTAATCGAACCAGTATGGAATCGAAACCATAATTTCGATTCACATACCGCACACAAATTATATCCTTTTAATCGAACCAGTATGGAATCGAAACCCCGAAGTCGAAAGCCCGCATGACACCATAGACGCGCTTTTAATCGAACCAGTATGGAATCGAAACTTCGCCTTGTTCGATAATGCTAAAATTCCCTGTTTCGTCTTTTAATCGAACCAGTATGGAATCGAAACTCTCACAATGCCGCGCATATTTAGCGTTATCCGTCGTTCTTTTAATCGAACCAGTATGGAATCGAAACTTGCAAAGGGTTCACCTACCAACGCAATCTTGAGTACACTTTTAATCGAACCAGTATGGAATCGAAACTGCTGAAAATGTTCAGATCGAACATCTCCGCGAGTACACTTTTAATCGAACCAGTATGGAATCGAAACCTTGCCTGCTTTTATTGCGTTAAGTGGTTTCATATATGCATCTTTTAATCGAACCAGTATGGAATCGAAACTCGTTAGAATGCCGACGCTAAGCCCCCACTTGATATCTTTTAATCGAACCAGTATGGAATCGAAACTCGAAATTCGGTGAGGATTGCGAGGCGTTCACGTGTCTTTTAATCGAACCAGTATGGAATCGAAACCGAACCCCAACTTCGCATTCATCTTAGAGTTCTTCAAACTTTTAATCGAACCAGTATGGAATCGAAACTTTTGAGTAAAAAGCAGTTCGGGGTTGTGAGGATTTCTTTTAATCGAACCAGTATGGAATCGAAACTCAAGATACTCACGCTTTTTGATTTTACCGCTTTTGACTTTTAATCGAACCAGTATGGAATCGAAACTGTGGTATGCACCTTCCAGTGATGTGAACGCCTGCCCACACTTTTAATCGAACCAGTATGGAATCGAAACTTTTTATCTAAATAAGAACCCAATTTCATAGGTAAACTTTTAATCGAACCAGTATGGAATCGAAACTAGTATCAACGCAGTTTGCGCAGTGTAGTTCGTATCCTTTTAATCGAACCAGTATGGAATCGAAACGTGGCTTAACAGTATACTCTCGCCCAAGCAGATAGCATACTTTTAATCGAACCAGTATGGAATCGAAACTGAATAGAATGTAGCGTGTATCCGCAAGCCGACTTTTAATCGAACCAGTATGGAATCGAAACGAAAGCACAAACGCTGCTGACTGAATTCGGGATGTGGGTCTTTTAATCGAACCAGTATGGAATCGAAACGGGTATCAATATCGGCAGATAAGAGCAAAAGCCCTTCTTTTAATCGAACCAGTATGGAATCGAAACTTTGACAGGGGCTACCACTTTTGTCCGTCAATGAAACTTTTAATCGAACCAGTATGGAATCGAAACGATGCTTGCGATTTTCATAGCACTACCAGGGTTCACACCTTTTAATCGAACCAGTATGGAATCGAAACATTCCTTGTCGCATGCAACGAATGTGGAGGCACGGACGACTTTTAATCGAACCAGTATGGAATCGAAACATTATAAAAGCAGCGCGCGATTTATCAACTGGCGACCTTTTAATCGAACCAGTATGGAATCGAAACCAACTGATTGAAGAACAGGAAGTCCAGGAACGGACACCTTTTAATCGAACCAGTATGGAATCGAAACTTCCCCTTCGAGGTACCCCTGTAAGCCGTATTTACCGCTTTTAATCGAACCAGTATGGAATCGAAACCAAAACCTTTCAGTTTCTCTTGCAGAAAGTCAAGGTCTTTTAATCGAACCAGTATGGAATCGAAACATAATTGGATCGTCGCATCCGCACCTGAACTCGCCAGGACTTTTAATCGAACCAGTATGGAATCGAAACTACGTATATGCGTCGAGTCGTCTATTGGTGCGGTTCCTTTTAATCGAACCAGTATGGAATCGAAACGTCGTCCATATCATCCTCAAGCCCCAAGATTTCTAACTCTTTTAATCGAACCAGTATGGAATCGAAACCTTTGTCTTGCAGATTCGCATTTATATCGGGTGGTCTTTTAATCGAACCAGTATGGAATCGAAACCTTATTCTGTGTATGATTGCGTTTTCGGCGATGCGACTTTTAATCGAACCAGTATGGAATCGAAACCATGCAGACGCGCGTGCCTGCGCTTGCTTTGAGAGCTTTTAATCGAACCAGTATGGAATCGAAACGTGTAATATGCCCCTACCCCGCCTTGAAACTTGCCAAGCCTTTTAATCGAACCAGTATGGAATCGAAACACGTAATATCTCATCATAATCTGCGTTATCATTGGCCTTTTAATCGAACCAGTATGGAATCGAAACGACTCAAGTTGGCACAGGGCGTTGACGAGGAATCTCCTTTTAATCGAACCAGTATGGAATCGAAACGTAATCGTCGAGAACGTTCGGGTTCAAGTACAAGGGCTTTTAATCGAACCAGTATGGAATCGAAACGTGCAAAAGTTGCTACATATCCGAAAAATCTGATTATCTTTTAATCGAACCAGTATGGAATCGAAACCATCTTCATAACTGGCACGATACAACGTGCGTCCCTTTTAATCGAACCAGTATGGAATCGAAACTTGCACCTTCCGCACCGAGGTCCCTCACAGCAGATGGCTTTTAATCGAACCAGTATGGAATCGAAACGCAGACGACTTTCAGTCATTGCTGGAGAGCGTCCAACTTTTAATCGAACCAGTATGGAATCGAAACTACGTGGCGATAGCGTCCCCGATATTGACGTTTTTCCTTTTAATCGAACCAGTATGGAATCGAAACCAGGCAACCAAGTGGGCGTATAAGTTGTCGCTTCCACTGTCTTTTAATCGAACCAGTATGGAATCGAAACATCCACCGCACCGGTCGCTGAGCAGCACGATTCAGCTTTTAATCGAACCAGTATGGAATCGAAACCACACCTGAGGGCAGGGAGCGGTTTCTCAAGGCGTTGGCTTTTAATCGAACCAGTATGGAATCGAAACCCGGATAACTCGTTCTTCGATGACTTGGGCGCTGCTCTTTTAATCGAACCAGTATGGAATCGAAACTTATAAACCGCCCGACTGCTTGATTCCGTGTTATTAACTTTTAATCGAACCAGTATGGAATCGAAACAGATATTTGTTTTCTGCAGCGTAGTCAACCGAGCACCCTTTTAATCGAACCAGTATGGAATCGAAACTCGAGGTATGGGTCAGTAACAAAGGAACAGGGTTCGTTCCGCCTTTTAATCGAACCAGTATGGAATCGAAACTTGGATTTCCTCAAGGCATTCCGAGCAGGTGGGGAGCTTTTAATCGAACCAGTATGGAATCGAAACTTGCATTCCGGTCAGTTTTGATCGGGATTCCACGCCCTTTTAATCGAACCAGTATGGAATCGAAACATTGTAAAGTGTGATTGGAAACCTGTCTAATCAAACTTTTAATCGAACCAGTATGGAATCGAAACATCTATTGAGGGATTGGCAAGATGTTTTTGACATGCCATCTTTTAATCGAACCAGTATGGAATCGAAACGTTTCCAATCTGTTGAGGGATTGGCAAGGTATCAATACTTTTAATCGAACCAGTATGGAATCGAAACCGGTATACTCCATATCAGGGAGCGTCGCGAGATACCTTTTAATCGAACCAGTATGGAATCGAAACACGTCACCTCAAAAGGCGCAGGTCTTGAAAACCTTTTAATCGAACCAGTATGGAATCGAAACGTCGATAAGCTTTTGATTTGTTTCGAGGTTCATCTGCTTTTAATCGAACCAGTATGGAATCGAAACCAGGATCATCATGCCAATACGGACACGAGAGATACCACACTTTTAATCGAACCAGTATGGAATCGAAACACAAAAGGATTAGTTATCGCAGTAAGCACCCTTGTAGCTTTTAATCGAACCAGTATGGAATCGAAACATTTTCAGACAGGGCTAACACTTCCCGGTTGCCACGGCGCTTTTAATCGAACCAGTATGGAATCGAAACCTGCGCGCGACGGCAACGCTTCAAACTCTGCGCCTATCTTTTAATCGAACCAGTATGGAATCGAAACCTTGAAAGTTTGAAAGTGTGCCAGCATCCGTAGAGACTTTTAATCGAACCAGTATGGAATCGAAACTAGTGAGATAATCGGAATATCAAGGCGAGGATATGCACTTTTAATCGAACCAGTATGGAATCGAAACATATTATTAGGGACGCAAGTCTTGATGAACTCGTAGGCTTTTAATCGAACCAGTATGGAATCGAAACAAACCTATCATCACTGTTGACGGCGAAAACTGGTGTGCTTTTAATCGAACCAGTATGGAATCGAAACTTGACCCTTGATAGGCACACTCGACTTTTACATATTCTTTTAATCGAACCAGTATGGAATCGAAACTATGTTTGCGATATATCACCTTTATAACAGTAACTTTTAATCGAACCAGTATGGAATCGAAACGGATTCAGCGTATAAGTTAGAGAACGCGCTGCACTACTTTTAATCGAACCAGTATGGAATCGAAACAGATTCTTGGCATGAGTAGCATTAAACACAATACCATCTTTTAATCGAACCAGTATGGAATCGAAACCTAAAAGCCTTGTCATCAAAGGTTTTCATGGCTTGCTTTTAATCGAACCAGTATGGAATCGAAACAATGGTATCGGCAGACTCCTAAGCGTTGCCAAAAGACTTTTAATCGAACCAGTATGGAATCGAAACGCGCATTGATCGGCTCGTGTATCGACCGGTGACGGTGACCTTTTAATCGAACCAGTATGGAATCGAAACTTTCTCGCCGATGGCGTTCAGCGTTTTTACGGTTTTCCTTTTAATCGAACCAGTATGGAATCGAAACACGGTTCAATCACTGTGATGTCAAAGCCCTCGTTGACAAGGACTTCTTTTAATCGAACCAGTATGGAATCGAAACTTTCCATTCCGCAGGAGTCAAGTTCAACTTGACTTTAACTTTTAATCGAACCAGTATGGAATCGAAACCTGCGACTTCAGCGAGTTCTATAATGCCTTGCACGGTCTTTTAATCGAACCAGTATGGAATCGAAACCAAACAGAAACAGACTGATCGCCAAAACCCACAACCTTTTAATCGAACCAGTATGGAATCGAAACGTACAAGTTCCTATGGGAACAGGTAAAGAAAGAACGCTTTTAATCGAACCAGTATGGAATCGAAACTTTTGAATTAATCGTTGCAAGTTATATCTGTTGCTCTTTTAATCGAACCAGTATGGAATCGAAACATCGGAGTGCCACCACCGCATTATGTGTGTTTCCGACTTTTAATCGAACCAGTATGGAATCGAAACTCAGTCTTGAAAACATACCCATCGGTGTATCAACCTTTTAATCGAACCAGTATGGAATCGAAACTCACGATCGCATCTATTGCTTTTTTGGTGGAGGATGCTTTTAATCGAACCAGTATGGAATCGAAACAATGAAAAGATGCAAGATGACGAAATTATTGATTGCCTTTTAATCGAACCAGTATGGAATCGAAACGGAAAGTAATGTGAACTTTGCAATGGCGGACATCTTCTTTTAATCGAACCAGTATGGAATCGAAACGCAAGATGACGGACAGCTACAGCCTGTCGGCAATGCTTTTAATCGAACCAGTATGGAATCGAAACAATGCATGGGCGGATATGTCAACAATGGAACAGATAAACTTTTAATCGAACCAGTATGGAATCGAAACTTGTGGTGAGCCTACCAGCACTAATCCGCTGTGTGCTTTTAATCGAACCAGTATGGAATCGAAACGAGTTCGAGACCCCTGTTCGGCATCGGTGTGCCCTTTTAATCGAACCAGTATGGAATCGAAACCGGAGTTGGCGACTGAGCTATTGGTGATCCCGGATCCTTTTAATCGAACCAGTATGGAATCGAAACAGTTGTGACGAAACCGAAACCGTATCGGAGAACCCGACTTTTAATCGAACCAGTATGGAATCGAAACGCCCAGAAGCGGCGGAGAAAAAAACTAAGCGGAGATCTTTTAATCGAACCAGTATGGAATCGAAACTCGAGAAATAATGTGTATTCTGTCGTCCACCCACACTTTTAATCGAACCAGTATGGAATCGAAACAAACCCACGATTGACCCCAGTCTCGTGGAAGGACTTCTTTTAATCGAACCAGTATGGAATCGAAACTTGTTCATCTTTTCTTCAATGTCACGCCGCGATGCTTTTAATCGAACCAGTATGGAATCGAAACTGAATTCTGATTCTGGTATTCCTCTCTAACATTCTATCTTTTAATCGAACCAGTATGGAATCGAAACTGATGAATGTGCGCAACACCCTCATCAAACGCCAAACGCTTTTAATCGAACCAGTATGGAATCGAAACTGATAAAACTATCATATTCCGATCTCGGATACTCAGGACTTTTAATCGAACCAGTATGGAATCGAAACGGATTTGAAACCAGTGCAGATCCATCTGACCCGCCTTTTAATCGAACCAGTATGGAATCGAAACGTTGGATTTCTCGTTGAGAACTTGGTAGACCCAACACTCGCTTTTAATCGAACCAGTATGGAATCGAAACCGAACATTTACCCGACTGGGTAACTGATGATACTGCTTTTAATCGAACCAGTATGGAATCGAAACGATAACGTTGCGCACGAGTTGTCCGTCGTCTTAACGACTTTTAATCGAACCAGTATGGAATCGAAACTGGGTAATCTCCTTCGCAACGAGGTTCGCCAGCCGCTTTTAATCGAACCAGTATGGAATCGAAACAACTCTTTTCCGCCTTGCACGCGTGCGTCGATCGTTCTTTTAATCGAACCAGTATGGAATCGAAACATGTGAGTGATAACTGGTTTTCCTTCAATAAGTATCTTTTAATCGAACCAGTATGGAATCGAAACTTACCTTCTGGATGTGCATCGTCTGCATTATAATATCTCTTTTAATCGAACCAGTATGGAATCGAAACTTTTACTGGGAAGGATGTTGGATAATAGTTGTGTTTTCTTTTAATCGAACCAGTATGGAATCGAAACCCTCCCGAATCGGTCAGGACGGATTCGGAGATACGACCTTTTAATCGAACCAGTATGGAATCGAAACATTACCTATAGAGCGCTATACGGATTGATGATGTAAAACTTTTAATCGAACCAGTATGGAATCGAAACTCACTTGTGCGTTGAGTTCAAGAACCAGCGGACCCGACTTTTAATCGAACCAGTATGGAATCGAAACAGATTTTAATCGTCACATCGTTTTGCATTGCTTGTTTCCTTTTAATCGAACCAGTATGGAATCGAAACTTTGGACAATTTTAAGACTCGTGCGATAGGTTGAGCCCAATAGAAATGCTTGAGAATTCCTACAAGGTTTGCTCTACAAATGTCGTCCCGCTGCGGTTATAGAGATAGAGGTGCTTGGGTTTCTATCCCTACCGGGCCCGGAGGTCAAAAACCGATCAAAAAATGGAAAACTGAATACCCCTAATAAAAATGTTGACACAATTGCCTAAAGTCCGTTAAACTTTTAAAAACAGAAACACAGCGTTTTGCGAAAGTATCTCAACTTACATTT
The DNA here is from genome assembly GCA_965232545.1 of Candidatus Poribacteria bacterium. Taxonomy (GTDB): domain Bacteria; phylum Poribacteria; class WGA-4E; order WGA-4E; family WGA-3G; genus WGA-3G. The sequence continues at coordinate 817,819 of OZ246979.1, read as the reverse complement.
AATCGAAAAATAAAGGTAGAATCAATTGCGCGACACTGACCGTTTACAACTCATCGCTCTGCTCACTGAAATAAAGTCCCTCGCGACACAAGATGGCACAACGGCTCAAGAGGACACTCCAGAATTCATCACGGATACCGAATTGACCAATTTCTTTGAAACGGCTCCCAATGCTTTAGACGCTGTGATAAAAAGACAGATCGCATTGGCAAAACGACTCGCTGGTGCAAAGAGCAAAGAGAGCACAGAGGCACCTGAGCACCACACCTCGCTCGTTCCGATCATGGCGTGCCTTGAAATAGCAAATCGGGAAAACCGAGATAGATTTGGATATCCACCCGCTGTTCTCAATCCCAAGGACCGAACCTTCATCATCCCAACCAAGCTCACCGATACTTCCACCGCAGACGTAACGGAACTCTGGAAAGACTTCGCTCGCGACTTCCGGCAATTGAGTCGAACTCACACGACTTATACTCCCGAGGCTTATCAAACAATTTTTGCACTGCTACACAAATATACAGCACGGATACAAGCATCACCGCGGGATCCCGATGTGTCCCTCTACGACTCGCTGCGGACGACCGCTGCAATTGCAGCATGTATTGCACGTGAAGGACTTTCTGAAGACGATATGGATGCCCACCTTAAAGGCGAGTGTCCGGAGCGAAATCTCTGTATGCTCCTGAAAGGCGACATCTCCGGCATCCAAAATTTTCTCTATCAGATTTTGTCTGATGGTGCGGCTCGGCAGTTGCGAGGGCGTTCCTTCTATCTCCAACTTTTGACAGAAGCTATCGCCCATTGGGTGCTAAGGCAATTAGGTTTGCCGATTGTCAATCTGCTACTTGCCAGTGGGGGGCACTTCTACATCCTCGCGCCCTATACAGATGCAAGTGAAAAGTTGAAGGACTTGCAGAGAAAAATTTCTGAAAAACTCTGGACACTTCACCATAGCGACTTGTCCTTCATCTTGGCGGGAACACCGGTAACTACGAGAAACTTCAAGCCTGAGGAATTTTCGAGCAAGTGGGGAGAGGTTTCGATAGCGGTTAATAATAGAAAAGGAAAAAAATGGTCTGAGATGGAACCTGATGCAATGTTTAACCGACTCTTTGAACCCTCACAGCCTGAAGAAAATGGCGATACGCAAGATGATGCATGGAAATTTGGGGATCTCGGTACCAAACTGCGAAATGCCGAACATCTAATTGTGTTTGAAGTTCAGGAAAACATAGTGGAAAATCAGCAAGATTGGCAGGCGACTATGAAGGCGTTTGGTTGGGAAATCAACTTGCTTGCCCCTGATGGAAATCCACCGCGTACTTCTGGAATAGATCGCGCGATTGTCTATCGACTTGGCAATACGGATTTTCTTCGTAGCAACCAAATCGGGCCATGGAATCCAATCCCTACAGGTTACGATTTCAGGCTATTGCCGCAGGTAATCGCACATCGAAAGGATGGGACTGTCCTGGATTATAATAACCTTGCGAATGCCTCAGACGGCGTTCATTGGTTTGGCGCGCTACGAATGGACATTGATAACCTCGGTGCTATTTTCAGATCCGGGCTGGGCAACAATGCAACGCTCGAGCGTATGGCAACGCTGAGTGAATCGCTCCGTCTCTTTTTTGAGGGCTACGTACCGAAATTGTGCAACGATTACAACCAGAGGCACCAAGAAAAACGGATCCTCGAACTCATTTATGCAGGCGGGGATGACCTCTTCCTCGTCGGCGGATGGAGTGCGTTGCCAGAGATTGCGAAAAAAATTAGAGATGAATTTCGCTGTTTCACTACAGGAGACCATGTTACACTCTCCGGGGGTATCTTCATTGAGCACCAGAAATTTCCGCTCTATCAATTTGCCGATCGCAGTGGCGAGGCGGAATACTCGGCGAAGCAGTTGAAACGGAACGACGGCTCTCAGGAAAAAAATGCCATTAGTTTCTTGCAAACACCAATGTCGTGGGAGGATTTCATCAAGGTTTCCGAATGGCATCAGAAATTTGTGGATGCAGTAACCACCAAAGACAATCCATTGCCTCGCGATATTCTTACCCGTTTAAGCCAGATTTACTCGGCTGAAGAGTTAAAAGGCAGACGGTGGGCGTGGCGTTCCCTCTACTATTTTTATCGGATGCGGGAGCGGTACAAAAAGCCAAATCAACTCAAGTTTCTGAATACCTTAGAGCGCGCGCTCAATGGAACGAAGTCGTCATTTGAACTTAAAGAATTTATCCATGTCGTTACTCGATGGGCCGCTTTGCAGACCCGAAAATAAGGTGACTTTCAAATTTCACGTTTCTTGAACGTGCAACAATTCGACAGTAAAACCAAAGGAGAAACAGATGTCTACAGGGAAAATTAAAACTTTAAAAAAGGATTTTGGCTTCATATCGCCAGATGACGGGGGTGAAGACATCCATTTCCGGGCGAGTGTAATTAAGAATGCTCAGTTTGACGAACTTTCGGAAGGGCAGCAAGTCACTTCGTATACAGTCGTCACTCAATCTAACAACAGAACGACTGCAGGAGAAGTTGAAGTGAAGTGCAACCCGGACGTTCTGAATGAGATCACAGACGTTATTGAAAAAGGCGGAGATATCCTTGTCGACACAGCAGAAAACTTGGGTAGGGCAATCAGCGATCGCGACAAAGGCATTACGACATCACAAATTCGCAAGGTCTATAGTGCAGTTAAGAAAATCCAAATGAATATCCAAGTGGATAACAAGTTTGAACGGAACGCCTTGGTCCTACTGAAACCGAAATTGGCTTATGTGGCCGCGCGGGCTCCCAGAGGCAGAGAGGCAAACACTGGAAAATTGAAGGATGCCCTAACCCAAGCGATCGATCAAGTTGATGATCACGACAAGTTCAAAAACTTTGTGGATTTCTTTGAGGCAACGCTCGCCTACCACAAAGCAGCAGGCGGACAAGATTAGGAGGTATAGATGGCGAGTATTCAACTACAAGGCAAAATCTTTTTGAAAGGGACAATCACAGCCATTACGGGTTTACATATCGGAGGCGATTCGGGTAACTTAGACATCGGAGGCATTGATAATCCTGTGATTCGCAATCCGTTCAACCGGGAACCGTATATCCCAGGATCTTCATTGCGTGGAAAAATGCGCGGACTACTGGATCGACATTTTAACCTGCGTCTGAGGGGTATGGGAGGCGTGCAGGTCCACGGATGCCAAAAACCGGCTGATTACCATCAGTGTAATGTGTGTCAAGTCTTCGGGGTGGCACCAACAGGGCAGTTGAGAGGAAAAACGATGCCGACCCGCTTGATTGTCCGAGATGTTTCTTTAACGGAGGAAGCGCGGAAGAGGTTAACAGAAGCAGAAACCGAGGGTGAATTCACCGAAGCTAAATGGGAAGTCGCTATTGATCGAATCACTTCTGAGGCAAATCCACGTCAGAGTGAGCGTGTTCCCGCCGGCGCTACCTTTGGTCCTTTTGAACTCGTCTATGGGATCTATACACAAAATGCAGTCAGTCCATCTCAAATCGAGCAGGAACTTGACTTGTTTGATATAGTCCTCGCTGGTATGGAACTTTTGCAGGATGACTACCTCGGAGGTTCAGGAACCCGCGGTTACGGCAAAATAGCCTTTAAAAAGTTAGAGATGGTTTTCAAACCCCGTACCTATTATGAGAAAACAGGAACACAGCCAAGGACTATCAAGACGAACACTGACATCAAGACCATACGAGATACAGACTATAAGCAGGAAATCTTGACGCATCTTGGAGAAGAATAGGTATAACTATGGTTGCCTATACCGGTTATGAATTGGCATTTAAAACTGTCCTGCATCTCGGCCGTTACACAGGTCCCGCACAGACAGGACAACTCGGTTTAGAAAAAACCGAAATCTATATCCCCGCTGATACGATCTTCTCTGCCCTTTGTCAAACCTGGGCTACCTTTTACGGTAACAATGCACTTGAGGCATTCCTCGATTCCTACACGAAAGGTAAGGTAGATTTGCCATTGCGGTTGACCTCTGCGTTCCCTTACGCGGGGAGTGTGCGCTTCTTTCCAAAACCCTTGGTAAACCTCAAGATAGACGACGGGAACGAGTATAAAAAAATAAAAAAAATCCAGTTCGTCTCTCACAGCGTCTTTCAGACGATTCTCAATGGTGAAACTCCCCCATTAAACGAAGACCTCCTGATTAACAATGGCAAGATGTGGGTAGATGCCAGTGAGAAAAATGAGTTGGAAACCCTATTGAAACCCTCAAACGCCGAGTCTGAGGAGGTAGATACAGACGGTGAAAAAAATGGCGACCTCACCGTCTGGAAAACCGATGGAAGGCCCCGAGTTACCTTAGATCGCGGAAGTTCTGACTCTCTGATCTGGCACGTTGAGACGCTCCAATTCAATGAGAACTGCGGACTCTGGTTCGCCGCAGAATTTGGAGATGACGACGCAGCAGATACAGAAACGAAGATCGACACACTCCTCACTGTGCTTGGCGATACCGGCATCGGTGGCGAACGAAACGCGGGGTACGGGCTGTTTGAATTCACGAAAAAGTTGATTGAAATAGACACCGCGACCGGAAGTTCCCAATTTGTAACGCTCGCACCGCTTTGTCCTAAAGGTAAAGATGAACTGAAAACGCTTATTTCAGGTGATGCCTTATATATCCTGACCAATTGTGGCGGGTGGGGAAATAGCACCGGAACACCTTTTCAGCGGGCAGAGGTAATGATGTTCGGTGAAGGCTCCGTTTTGGCAACTATTGAAGGGTACCCTGGACGTTTGGTCCCCTTGATGCCACCAGGCGATGAAGTTCGTCCGCATTCTGTCTATCGCTACGGGTACGCCTGGCCAGTGGGCATAAAAGGAGATCAACCGTGAAATATCAGATGGAAACCTTAACGCCAGTCCATGTCGGATCTGGCGAAAATCTGCTACACATTGACGGGTGCTATGCAAATAAAAAATGGCACCGTATTGATTTAAACAAGGTATTTACGCACCCAGGTGCCAATCTGAACGCTTTAACTGCCGCCATGGGGCGGCGCGAATTCCGATGGACAACGCACCTCCAAAAGCCTGAGGCATTTGCGACTTACAGTCTACCTTGTTCACAATCCCTCGAAGAAGTGGAGGTCCGAGAAGCCATCAAACACATCGATCACCGTCCCTATATTCCGGGAAGTACACTAAAAGGGGCTATCCGCACGGCACTGTTATGGGATCTTATCAACAGAAATGATACGCACTATGAACAAACGCTAAAGAAGTTAGAGGAATTACCCACTCAGAAACCTCGCGGGAATCCGCGTCGAGAAACGCCTATGAAACCAATTGAACGGACATTCCTCGGAAGCGATCCCAATCGCGATCTTCTACGCGCTCTACACATTAGTGACACCGCATCCATTGAACTCTCGGGACTTGAAATCGGCAACGCATGGACGGTTACGCCCGATTCAAACAATCAACTCGTTCAAAAAATAGAGGATGGACAAGAATACAAAATCTTTGTTGAACAGATTCAACCGAAACAGGTTCTGACGTTTTCCCTCAAGATTGATGAGTGGCTCCTGAAGGGCCAGGCAAAAAGTCGACTCAATTTTGGTGATTCGCAAGCGGACGCTATCCAAAATATTGCTGCAGTTTGCCATTGGGTAACGGGGGATCTCATACAGAGGGAACAGGCGTTCTTTAATACCTATAACTTCCCAGAAATTGCCAACATCTACGATCAGTTACTTCGTTTAAATGAAAGCCTAACCGGCGGAGGATCTTTCCTGCTACAAATTGGATGGGGAGCCGGTTATGATTCCAAGACCATTACGCCTTTGTTCACTTACGATGAAAATGATCCAGAGGCGGCACAAGAGTTGCTGACGAATCTCCGAAAACGTTTCCGATTAGGTCAAAGCCGTTCACACCCGCGGACGTATGATAAACGTGAATTCCCGAAAACGCGTCGTATCTTTTATCGAGGTCAAAACCCCGTCTTCCCCTTTGGATGGGTCAAAATTTCACCGATTGGAACAGAAGGATGATTCTTTTACTCAACGCCGCTGTCATGCCTACAGAAGACCACTATACACTCCAGCAAATTTCACACACAGAATTCAGAACGCTTTTGCGGGGAGCTGCCGCATCAGACAATTTTCGGAGTTATATCGGCTACCCTGAAACCGCGCGTCTGATTGAGAAAATGACAGGCGTAAAAATTGCGGTATCCCGTGAACAAGCAATACTGGATACCGGCGACGTGATGCTGATTGTAAAACTACACCACCGAGTCACAGATCCTTCTACAAAGATGACACTTGAACCCTCAATAGATGATTTTGAGTTTTATCAATGCGATTGGCGACCCTTAACTAAAGGAGGCTTTCAATGCTGAAAATCCTCTCTTTCCTTGGGACCGGGCCACGGGATGGCCAGTATTCAGAAACAACCTATGTTAAACATGATGACAACACACAGAATTACGTAACAGCCCTATTTCCTGAAGCTCTCTATCGCCTCTATAAGCCTGAGAAAGTTGTCGTATTTGTGACCCCAGAAGTAAAAGAAGGGGACCATTTGCGCAGGCTTAAGTGTAAACTACCAGAGGAAAAGCTTGAGGAGGTAGAACTTCTATCTCTCCTGGATAACGGGAACTCAGAAAGCGATCTGTGGCAAATTTTTGATACCTATCAACAATCCGTTAGCAAGGGTGATGAAATTATCCTGGACATCACCCATGGCTTTCGCTCCCTTCCAATGCTTGCTTTTCCAGTTATTGCTTACTTACGTCAAGTCAAGCAGGTCATGCTTAAGCATATACTCTATGCCCCGTATGATGCCCGCCCTGAAAGTAAAGAAAAAAACACACCGATTTTCGACTTAACCCCCTTTGTAACTTTGCTGGATTGGATGAATGCTGTCAACGTTTTCCAACGCACCGGAGATGCACGGCCCATCGCGGAGTTGAACATTCATAACGATATTAGCAATGCCCTTACGAAATTGTCCGAATCTTTGCTGACAAATCGGACTATCGAGGTGCAGGAAGCAGCATTTGAATTTAACGGCTTGCGTATTGACGATCTTATCACTGAACAAGATCAAGGGAGCCAGGCCCCTTTCCGAATGTTAATAGAACAGTTAAAAGAAAATTATCAAGGGATGGCCGTTAATGCACCGCGCAATACCCCTGAACAGAGTATCAGGAAGCAATTTGAGCAAATTAAGTGGTATATTGATAATCAACACTATTTCCAAGCGATTACTTTGATTCGAGAATGGTTGGTGTCTTGGCAATACATTCAATGGAGACGCAGAACTATGAAAGGTTGGTTGGAGTGGCATAACCATCGGAAACCTATTGAAGACGCATTTAATGACTACGTTTCCGAAGCCCCTGATCCAGATGAAGATGCTTGGGACCTTTGGAAGGCATGTGCCCAACTCCGGAACGATCTTGCACATTGTGGAATGAAGGCAGATCCCCCACCCATGCTTGCCGAGGTCGCAATTGACGCTATTAATCAGCTGTTTCGTGATTTGGAAGCATTTGCTCGAGATAAACGTGTGATTCCTTCCACAACACGACTCCCATAAAAAATAGGTGTAAGTGATATTTATGTGTTTTTATGCTATTATATGCGTTTTATTGTATTATTAGGCATAATAATGGTGTTTTATGCTATAATATGATATGTTATAATCTTTTTTTAGGAATCCTTATGCCCACACTCGATTTCAAAGGTAAACAGTTCATTTACGGATACCACCTTACCGTCCCTGTCCGGACACTCAAGATAGACAAGAAGAAATCGCTGAACATGGATTCATCTCCTCGTAAATCTCTGTTGGAGGATAACCTGATCCTTCACGGCGATAACCTCTACGCGCTGAAGGCACTTCTCCCGAGATATGCTGGTAAAGTCAAGTGTATCTACATCGATCCGCCCTATAACACTGGCAACGAAAACTGGGTCTACAACGACAACGTCAACAGTCCGCTGATGCAAGCGTGGCTTGCGAAACACAGTCCAGTTGACGTTGAGGATTTAGAACGCCACGATAAGTGGTTATGTATGATGTGGCCTCGGCTCCATTTGTTACAGGAATTGCTATCTGATGATGGAATCATTTTTGTATCCATTGATGACAATGAACAACACCACCTGCGCTTGCTGATGGACGAAATTTGGGGGGTGGAAAACTTTCTTGCGGACATTATTTGGCAACACCGCTATGGCAGAAGTAATAATGCTAAATTATTTTCAAACCAACGTGAACATATCATTGTATATAGAAAATCCGATATTGTCTCTCACATTCGGGTTAAGCGGGATGAAAAACTTAATGAAACATATTCTAATCCTGATGATGACCCCCGCGGGAGTTGGGTGTCTAGTTCATATGTCAATCCCGCGCTGAAAGAACAACGTCCAAATCTGGTTTATGCGGTAATAAATCCATATACAGGAGAGGCCATAAATCACCCTACGCATGCTTGGAAGTACAGCCGAAATACTTATGAGGAGCATGTTAGGGAAAACAGACTTTGGTGGGGAATAAATGGAAATTTGCGCTATCCGCGTCTCAAAAATTTTCTTAGTGAGTCTAAAGAAAAAGGTATTGTCCCAATTGATTTAATGCTGGCAGATACTGCGGGAACCACGGACGAAGGAACAAAACAACTACAGACCGTTTTCCAAAGGGCAGCCCTTGCGTTCAACAATCCTAAACCGACGAGATTGATTGCTAACTTAATAGAGATTGCCGAAGGGATATCGAAAAAAAATGACACTATCGTTCTGGACGCTTTCGCTGGTAGCGGCACCACTGCCCATGCTGTCCTCGCACTCAACAAAGAGGATGGCGGGAACCGGAAGTTTATCCTCGTTGAATGTGAGGACTATGCAGACACGATCACTGCCGAACGCGTCCGACGCGTCATCAATGGCGTTGAAAATGCCACAGATGAGACTCTCCAAGAGGGTCTCGGTGGCTCCTTTACCTATTGCACCCTCGGCGCACCGATTAACGAGGAAGGTATGCTTACCGGCGAGAATCTTCCTACCTACGAAACCTTAGCTGACTATATCGCTTATACCGCAATGGGTCGCGCGTTAACCGCTGATAGAAAACAGGAAGATTACTACTTCGGCGAAACGAACGATATCCGTTTCTATCTCATCTATGAACCGTCGTTGGATTTTCTGGAGAGCACTGCGTCTGCGTTAGATGGGGTGCGTGCCGAGCGGATTGCTAAAGCGTGCAAAGAAAGGGGTCAAAAGGCGTATGTCTATGCCCCGCAGAAATTCGTCAGTCAGAAGGAGTTGACGGACATGGGTATCACTTTCTGCCAGCTGCCGTACAACATCCATCTCATTTCAGATGCATAGAGAGCGGTTTGCGGTGTTTCATGATTCTCGCGAACCGTTTGTAATCCTGAAAATCCTTGAATCCTGTAAATCCTGATTCAGACAATTACCATCGTACATTACAGAATCAGATTCTTAATCTTCATACAGGCTACGCCTAACGTAAAAAAAAGAGGAGATAAGAACCTAAAAACAGGACATTGATGACAATCAGTGCCCAACGTGCTATTCGGGTTTTCAGTCGTCGGAACAGGTAGATAGAAGCGACAAGCATCACCAATCGCTCGATCGGTGCGACGATACCGGCATAGTGATCCCTGTCCCAATAAGAGATTGGGCTTTCAAAGACAAAATCGGAGAGCGGGAAAAAGTGATGATGCCCATCGTCGTGATGCGTCAGAAAGTCGAAACCGCAATGGAGGAGCATGCTCCACGCTAAAACGACGATCCTCTCGGAGTTCAGTAGGTAATATCCAATCCCCAAAACGATCAGAATCAACGGGATGGCGTTGAAGAGGTCAAAGAACGTTTGCCACGCTTCCATGAAGTATCGGGAATCCCAAATTTCACGCTGTGGGGTCTTACGGATAAAAGTTTCGACTGCGAAGAAGACGAACATCGGTAGGTCAGGAAGGACCGCCCCGATGAAGGCATAAAAGTGCAGGAAGGGCTTTTCTCGCTTGGAGAGGAGGGCTATGTTGAGAATGACATGCGATTGGGTAACCATTGTTGTATTGGCTATTGGCTGTCGGCTTTATGGCAGTCAGCCGTCGGGTCGGGTTTTCTACGAAAATCCTTTCAGCATGCTTCGCAGTGAGAATAAAGAGACATTTGGTAATACTTTATCGCTTGGGTTGTTCCAAAGCGGGTGATTCTTGCCAGAAACCTCTTCACCGATCGCTGACTGCTGACGGCTGATAGCCAATTCAAAGATGCCAGATCTCACCAGCGAACGTCGGAAACAGGCAATCGAGTAGCACCGCGGGCGCACTCCCGTTCGTCCAGCAATCAACAAAATTGGATGTCAATGCTTCTGTTCGACACCGTCCACACAGCAACTGCAAAAAGGTCAAGTCAGGGAATGCCGCATCTCCTTCCTCAACGTCTCCCGGTGTCCAATCCGCGATGTCCGTAATATGCCCTTGTTGAAATTTGAAATGTACACCACTTCGGTAGAAGTTGAGTTTGAGTTCACCCGTGTAACCCTCGGCGACGGTGCCGATGAGATGCCTTTCGAGTGCGGGTTGGATGTGCCGAAGAAACGCTATTAAATCTGGTACCCGGATATACCACGCATAAGGAGGATCCTTACGGACAACCGCTTTGGGTAATGCCTGATAGATCGGGTGTTCACGTCCCAACATGAACTGCACACCTGTTGCTTTCGGATTGTCATTCTCAGCAACGATGGGTGTTGCCTGTGCCTTTTCCCATAATGCCCGAAGCAGGGACGAGATGTGGTGTAGACAGCCGACCCCTGGTTTAATCTCCATTTGGATGACAATAAGATTCTCATAACACCACTGGAAATGTTGGACATAACCGAGTCGCGTTCCTTCCATGTCTTCAATGAGTAACCACTCATGCCGTGCCTCACTCCCTGCCGAGCGTCCGTTGAATTCATACGCCCACATTGCCGGTGTTCGAGAGCAAGCGAAAACCTTTTGCTCGATACGACTCTCATGAAGGTCTTGGATGAAAGCGTTATCCGCATCTGTTCGCGATCGAAGGCGACACGTTTCCGTCTCCCCTTTTTTCAATGAAGGGATATGTATCCCGTCGATAACGCGCTCTGCTTCCATATCCAGTGCCATCTCATACCCGAACAGCCGGTAATACCAGGGGATACCTGTGATACCTTGCATCAATTCACCGCGTGAATCACTCACCGCGTGAATCACCTCGAACTGCTTACGGACTAAGCCCCTCCTGCGGTATTCAGGTTCAGTGGCGACGAATTCGGGTTGCCCGAACTTGAAGGGGATACCACTATACGTCCATGTCTGCGAGATGAGACAGAGCGATGACACAATCTTTCCCGTCTCCGTATCTTCAACAACGGTGAAATCGCTTGCCTTGCAGGTTGGATGATCTCCGGACATTAAGTCTCGGATACCTGGACCGACGCTCACTTCGCCATGAAGACGGGTGTTGAATTCAGCAAGTGCATCCGTATCGGCGGGTGTAGCAAATCGGAGTTTTAGGTTGCCGCCGAGATCAATCGGCATCTGTGAGAGGATACTGTTTTTTGGCATTTACATTCCCTATGGAGTAATATTATAACGAATTGTATCACGAAGCCAAGAACACATCAAACGAAACCTGTAGAGGGATATCCGAATCCCGACTCATAATCTTGTGAATCCTTTAATCCTTTAATCCTGATTCTGACAAAAAAATCAGAATATTTTTGAAGATACAGGTATAATGGCTGGACATTAAGAAAAACCTCGCATAAAATTGAAATGAAAATCAAACCGCGCCCTGCCCTCTTTTTTCTCATCCCGTATCTACTCGGTATCATCGCAGGCAAATGGGCATCCCTCCCGTTTCTGTGGCTCTGGATATTTGTACTCCTTTGCTTTATCGGTAGCATCGTAACAAGAACTCGTCAGCGGTTCCTCTGTTATGCGATGCTCCATTTGGCTATCTTCGCTGGCGGAATGCTACGCTTAGAAACCGTCTCCCATTCGCCAATTCCAGCCCACTTCTACAACGAGCCGATTCGCTTCTCAGGCACGACCGTATATCAACCCGAACGCGGGGAAGCGTGGGACACCTGTTATGCCGTCGGTGAACTCCGGTTATTGTCAGATTCAGCAGAGCGAGTCTCAGCGAAATTTCTCATCAGATTTCAGGAGCCGCTACCCCTCCGCTACGGTAAACAGATAATGCTGACCGGTGTCCTGCTTCAACCACAAGCCAAGCGTAATCCGGGCGGTTTCGATTACCAGGCACACCTTTCTCGGCAAGGCATCGTCGGCATAATTGATACGAAAGAGATTGTGCGAATCGGTGAACAGGGCGGATTTCCACCCTTACGGTGGATAGAAGCACTCCGTATCCGTACCGAACGTCTGATTGATGTTATCTATACAAAAACCGAAGTCGAAACGTCTCTCCTTGAACCCTCGTTGCACGCCCAACTCCTCAAAGGCATCTTACTCGGTAAACGAAGCGATGTGCCAACAGAAACGTTGGAACTCTTCCGAAACAGCGGAACCTTCCATGTGCTTGCTGTTTCAGGTCTGCATGTCGGACTCGTCGCGATGTTCTGCTATTTCGGTTTCTCACTCTTCAGGTTTCCACAGAAGATTCTTTGTCTCTTGACAATTATAGCAGTATTGATTTACGCATGCCTTATCGGTTTCCGTCCGTCCGTGTTTCGTGCCTCGCTGATGGCAATCCTATTTCTCTTTGCGACCCTCATTGATCGGGATGCGGATCTCTTCAATCTGTTAGCGTTTGCGGCATTAGTCCTGCTCCTTTTGAACCCCCTACAAATCTGGGATGTCGGATTCCAGTTGTCATTCGTCGCCGTCGCTTCAATTGTCTATTTCGTTCCGAGAATGGAGAGACCGTTGCGTCGTCTGTGGGAGGACGCGGCGGGTGCATCTTCAGAAAGCGAAGGTTCAGTCCTGAAAAAACTTCGGAACGCTGCAGTCAAATGGGTCGTTCTTTCCTATCTCGTGACGTTCGCGGCACAAATCGGGACGGGACCCCTCATAGCCTACCACTTCTTCCGGGCATATCCGCTCGGCATCATCGTCGGTCCGTTCGCGGTCGGACTCGTATCGCTGATCGTGGCGGTGGGTATGGCATCCGTATGTGTCGGTTTTATCTGGCTCCCGTTCGCGAAGTTGTTCGGACTCCTCAATGACACGATTATCTCGTTATTTCTGACCTTGATCGGCATGTTCGGACAGGTATGGGGGATAGTCAAGTTAACACCACCAACGTTTGGTCTGTTCGTTCTCTACCTGGCTTTCTGTTTAGGCATTACACATTGGCGGGCAGTCTATCGTCAATGGAAAGTCGCGAGTCTCATCGGACTGTCCGTCGTAATGGTCTGGGTCTGGGATGCGGCAATTCAGGAGAAAGGAAGACTTTTGGAAGTAATTACACTCGATGTTGGACAGGGAGATGCGGCAATCGTCAGATTTCCAGATAACCGAACGATACTCATTGACGGCGGCATCCAACGGAGTTATTACAACAAACAGAAACGGAAGCGAGTCGAATATGATGTAGGTGAACGGATTATCGAACCTTACCTTGATTCTCACGGCATTCGGGAGCTTGACATGGTACTCCTGACACACCCTGACCTCGACCACGGTGGCGGACTTGCATACATTTTACAGAACTTTAAAGTAGAACAGGTGATCGGTATATCGGATATGCCGCTCGACTCTCAAACCCATCGACGCTTACATGCCATTGTGAAAGCCCGAAATATTCCGTATTCGTTTCCGTACGCCGGAGAGATTGAACTCACATCAACTGCGACACTCAATCTCTTGCATCCCATCGATGCCAATTCCACGAACCTACTGGATAGGGACAGGAACGACGATTCACTCGTGATGAAGATTACTTATGGTGAGGTAGACATCCTATTCACCGGTGACATCGGTAAAAACGCAGAGTTTCGACTCATTGCCTCAGGACGAGATCTCCGTTCGGAAATTCTAAAAGTGCCACACCACGGGAGTCGTACATCAAGCAGTGCTCCGTTTTTGGATGCCGTTCAACCGCGTTATGCGATCTTTTCACTCGGTCAAGGAAATCGCTACCAATTTCCACATGCGGATGTGGTCGAGCGGTATCGCGCACGTGGGTGTCCGATGTTACGAACCGATGTGGTAGGAGCAATTACCGTTCGTACTGATGGAACAAGATGCTGGATTAGCGGACAGTTACAGTAGCAGGACTTACGCAGCGTTCACTCGGAGGCATTCCGAACTTCAGCACACTTCCCAACTTTCTAACCGCTATTCTTCTGACGGCTGATTGCTGACCGCTGACGGTTTCCGATCGCTATTCTGGCGTAATAGCAACGCGAAGTATCTCTTGGCGAAATGCATGTTCAAATGCGGTGTTAATTTCCGCTAATTGATATGTTTCTCCGATAAGTTCCGCAAATGGGTATCGGCTCCGGTTTTCCTCCACAAAACGTATGGATGCGCCGAGCGTGGTATGATGATAGTTATGAATGCCTCGCAGCGTCACACATTTTGTAACGAGTTGGTGCGCATCGACAGTGATATGGGCGTTTGGGTAGACATAACCGAGTGTCACACATCTTCCGCCAATTGCTAACCACGTAATCAGATGAGGGATTCCAATCGTCGCACCACTGACTTCTACACCGAGATCCGCCCCGCGTCCGTTCGTCAGTTCCTTTAGTGCTGATTCAATTTCCATAACGGATGTCTTATCTGGATTGAACGTATGGGTTGCACCGAAGCGTCTGGCAATCTCCAAACGACTTTCGTTGGTATCCACAACGACGACTCCCTCATATCCTTGCTCACGAAGATAGCATGTCGCATAGATGCCTAACATACCGGCACCGTGGACAACAGCTGTCTCGCCGGACTGTGTGCCGATGTTTATCAAGCCGTTGACTACAGTTGAAAGCGCGCAGTTGATAGGGACGGCTTCTTGGTCTGTCATACCGTCGGGGATGTGGTAGATCGCTGTCCCTGGACGCAATAGGATATGCGTGGCGAATCCGCCTGAAAAAGCACCAGCATCTTCACTGCGTGCGTGACCATATTTGAACATCGTCTCGCATTTCTGTGGGAGGTTCCGATTTGCACAATAGTCACATGTTCCACAAGAAGTCGTGAGACTCCACGTAATCCGATCGCCTTCGCTTAGCACTTCTCCTATCGCTGAACGAATATGTGTTGGTGCCACAACAGTTCCAACGATTTCATGTCCGAGTATACATGGAATCTCTGCGCCGCGGCGCCCCGATACCGTATGAAGGTCGGAGCCACAGATAGTTGAAAGTGAAACGCGGACGAGAACGTCGTCTGAGGTGGCAGCCATAGGCATCTCGCAAACCTCAAATGGGATACCGACACCGTGAAATTGTGAAGTCTGTGCGGATATTTGCATTGTGGGAGTACTCCTTGTTCATTGTCTGAATCAGGATTTTCAGGATTTAATTTGACAAACCCAGACGGTTTACGTATCATAATATTACAGGACTTACGCAATTTTGACTTTAGCAGGCTCTGTTAGATGGGAATTCTCGAAAAAAACGTCAACATTCTTGGCACAAACTAACAGTTTTGCGGCGTACTCGCCCAGATGCGACGTGCATCATGCTACAAAAGAGCCGTATGCGTAAGTCCTATATTATACACTATTCTGAATTAAAAGACAGAGGACAAGAGCAAAAGACATGAACAGAACTGCTGAAGTTCTTATTGAAGCCTTACCGTATATCCGCCGCTTTTACGACCGACGGATTGTTATCAAATATGGTGGTGCCGCAATGGAGGATGAGAAACTCATCCGCTCCGTTATGCAGGACATTGTACTAATGAAATATGTCGGCATCCGACCCATAATCGTTCACGGCGGCGGACCGAGGATCACTGCATGGATGGATAAGGTTGGGAAAGTGCCGGAATTTATACAAGGGTTGCGAGTCACCGATGCAGAGACGGTTGAAATCGCCGAGATGGTGCTTGGGTCAATTAACAAAGAGATTGTCTCTCGGATCAACCAACACGGCGGAAAAGCGATTGGATTGTCCGGAAAGGACGCAAACCTGATACTCGCGGAGAAACAGAAGACTCAGATCACCGACGAAACCGGGCAACAAACAGATGTTGACTTGGGGTTTGTAGGGAAAATAATTGGCGTGAACACCGAGTCGATTATGGCACTCGACAAAGCAGATTATATCCCTGTCATCGCACCGATTGGTGTTGGTATTGACGGACAAACCTATAACATCAATGCCGACACAATGGCGGGTGAAATCGCATCCGCGTTTCAAGCAGAGAAGTTGATCGTTCTGACCGATACACGCGGTATCCTCCGTGACCTATCGGATACCTCGTCGCTGATGCCTACCCTTCGTATGAGGGAAATAGACCAATTCATCAAGGAAGGTTTCATCGCAGGTGGTATGCTCCCCAAGGTGGAGGCATGCACGACGGCTCTTATAGGAGGCGTTTACAAAACACATATTATTGATGGACGTATTCCGCACTCGCTACTCCTTGAAGTCTTCACAGAAGGCGGAATCGGCACCGAAATCATTAGATAGATATTTAATTTTTCTTTGCGGTTCGGTCAAGTAGGTTTTGTATTCGGCGCGCCTTTCCGTAGGTTCGCCCTCCGCTACGCTTACGGGCTTAGTGTTTCGTCTCATTAAAGATTGAAACTGAGGTTATTAGAACAATGACGACACCGAAAAAAATTGCCGCAATCATTACGACGTATTATCAGCACTCGCATGCTGATGTGATTGCTACGAAATATATGAAGGGGTTCCCGACAGATACCGGGCATCGGATGCCTCGTGTGGAATTGGTATCCATGTATCTGGATCAGATAGACGATCGGGACATCGGGGTCGGTTTAGCAGCCGAGAATAACGTTCCTATCTACCCAAGTATTCGGCAAGCATTGACGCTCGGTGGGAATGAACTCGCTGTTGATGGCGTGATCCTTATCGGTGAACACGGCGACTATCCGTATAACGAAATCGGGCAACACATGTACCCGCGTCGCTATATGTTCGAGCAGATTTGTGGGGTTTTTGCATCGAGTGGTAGATCCGTGCCTGTGTTCTGTGATAAACATCTCTCCTACAATTGGGACGACGCACTTTGGATGTATAATCGTGCGAACGCGCTTGATGTACCGTTTATGGCAGGCTCTTCGCTACCGCTCTCTTGGCGGAAACCCTTTCTGGAACATTCTCTTGATACAGAACTGGCGTCGGCTATCGGTATCGGTTACGCTGGTGTAGAGTCCTACGGTTTTCATTCACTTGAGACGTTACAATGTATGATTGAACGTCGCCAGGGGGGTGAGTCTGGAATAGTGGCGCTCCAGTGTCTGGAAGGGGATGCAGTCTGGGAAGCGGGAGAGGCTGGCGCGTGGTCTCTCGATTTAGCAGAGCGGGCATGTGCTCAGATCGATAATCGTCCTGATACGACCTTTATAGAAGGTTGCCCAAATCCAACGGCGTTCCTGTTAGAGCATAGTGACGGGTTCCGTTCTACAGTGCTGATGCTGACTGGATACGTCTCTGATTTCGCTTACGCGGCGAAGGCGGGTGATACCTACTATGCGACGGAGTTTTACCTACAGAACGGACCGCCGCATGCACATTTCAGTTATCTGAGTCTTAATATCGAAGAGATGTTTGTAACAGGAGAACCGCAGTATCCTGTGGAACGGACGTTACTCGTGACGGGTGTTCTCGATGCGCTTATGCACTCGCGAGCGGAGGGGCATATCCGAATGGAGACCCCACATTTAGCGGAACTTGCATATCGTTCCTACGAGAAGTTGCCTATCCGACCGGTGGCACCGCGTCCTGAAGGCGCAACAGTAGGCGTGTGATCTAACCCCCAGTTCAATGATAAAAGGGGAAATGTAGACATCGATAATTTTTAGAGATGATCGGTGCGGTTAGGAATGCAGATCGCATGAATCAGAATCAACGGTATGAAGTGCTCATGCACTTCCCCGGGTATGAATGCCGTGTGGCATTCACCGGGGCGAGTACGCCGCAAAACCGCACCTACCGGATCGGGGGAAGTAGATTTAGCGTTCAGGACGCGCTGGAACTCCTGTTTCGGCGGATTCGTAGATGAGATCCATCAATTCGGATTGGATAATCCCATTCATTGGATTGGTACGGGCTTCCGCTCTACCCAAGAGAGTGTCAATGAAGTTATCATCAGGCGAACCCGCGGACATGTCATCTGTAATCGGAGGTGGGTCCAACGCTTCATTACCTTTCCAGACGCGAATCCAACCGCCACTCCAGCCATCAACCTCGATCCTACCGTTCTCAAAAACCAACGCCATGTGTGTGCCACCGGGGCTCGGGCAATTGCCACTCACCGCCATCGCTGCGAGAACACCGTTTTCAAACTTGACGTTAATCGAGGAATTGATGTCAACGTCTCGATCTTGGTTGTCTGTATAGGCGTAGACTTCAGCGACTTTCGCCTCGACTGCCCAGCAGAGACTATTCAGAAGGTGTGCGCCACTATCGTAAGCCTGTCCGCCACCAGAAAGTTTCGGGTTCTGCCGCCACGTTCCGGTTGTGCCACCTTTCCAGCCTTGTGTGATATAGCCAATGACCAATTCCAACTTGCCAAATTCCCCGCTACGGATAATTTCTCGGGTATAATAGAAATTGGGGGTACATGGTGTATTGTAGCCGATCGTAAGCGTTAATCCGGTCTCTTCCGCCTTCTCTGCGATGGTATACGCATCTTTAGAAGACGTAACCATCGGCTTTTCCATCAAGACGTGACATCCGGCTTCAAGTGCTTGCATCCCCTGCTCAAAGTGAAGCGTGTGCGGTGTAGAGATGACTACGGCATCCGGTGATGTCTCTTTCAGCAGCGTGCCGATGTCGTCATAGGCCCCGGGGCGTGGACTCAGATCGGACAGATTCCGATCAATATAGCCGTTCGCGATGTCGGTATTCACATCGCAGGTACCGACAATTTGTACGTCAGGATTTTCATTCATTCGTCTGGCGTGGCCTGATGAGTTTCCACCACATCCAATCATGGCAAGTCGAATCTTCGCCATTCTGTTTCTCCTTTTTTAAACTATGGGGCTTTCATACTTAAACTTCGATAAATCATCAATACTGATCGCACCGTCGCCGAACACCCGGGTAAAGGCATGTCCGTGATGCGACTTCGTCTCACCATGCATGTAGCAGACACTGAAGGCGCGCCGCGGAATATCTGTGTCATTTGTCCCGGAACTGTGCAGCATCCAATTGTGGAGTAAGACCACTTCTCCAGCCTTCAACTCCATCGGGAGTGGTGTCGCCTTCGCAACGAGGTCGTCAATGTGTTCTTGTGTCAGAAAACCGGATCCGTTTTCAGGATTGATGAGTCTACTATGCGACTTCGGAATGATATGTACACAACCGTTCTCAATCATTGCCGGATCTAAGGCGGTATAGATCGTAATCTGTGGGTCGCGATCGAGATCTCTCCACCTGTCTTGATGCCATGTCAACTGCGTGCCTTCGTGTGCGGGTTTATTCATGAACATTGCCCGAAAACAGGCGATAGGGGTATCATCTCCGTAGATTTTCGCGCAGACTTCTTGGAAAACCGGTTTCTGGAGATACTCCAAAAAAATCGGATCGAGTTCAAGGTTCTGAATTTTCCGATACAGTAGCGTGGCACCCTTGTGCCCTTTAGACTGCGGTCCTGGCGAGTCTTTTCCGGGTGCCCGATCCAGTTGCATCATGATTTGGTCATAATCCAGGGGTGCTTTACCGAGCATGATGTCGTCCATCCGCTCCTGCAGTTTCGCGAGTTCGGCATCCGTCGCGACTTGTCCAATACGTACGTAGCCGTTTTCCTCAAAATGTTCCCACTGTTCATCTGTTATATGGTGTTCCATGCTGTGCCTCCGAGTTGAGCATATCGTGGTCCCTCAGCAACCCCTTGCTGTAGGAGCGAGCTGTGCTCGCGATCTCCATTGATCTACTTTTTAATCTCACGGAAATTGCAAATTACGCCAAAAGTATGTATACAAAAGTATAACATATATTTCAAGAAGTATAAAAGAAAATTACAAAATAATGCAACCTTTTGGTACTCAAGAGTCGTCACCCTAATCATTGGATGTGATGGGTTTTGGGAAATATTCAGAAAATAAGTTCATTTCCCAATTTTCTAAAATAATGCAACCTTTCGGTACCCAAGTGTCGTCACCCTAATCATTGGATGTTCAATTTCAACCGAGTTGTTTCTTGCGAACCGAATGAAACTTCCGCTTAAAAGGAGAAAACGATGCGCTTTATGATGATTAACCTATTCCTTGTTTGCTTACTACTCTTCGGTATCGCTTACCTCGCCTTCGGTGATGTTCAGACACCACCGTATCCTATCCCGACGACTCAGACCTATATTCGCTGTATAAACGAATTAAAATCCTATTCCACTGCTTACGCGTCACCGGGGCATGAGATTCAGGAAACAGGTTTAAAATTTGTCTTTTTGGTAAAATAACGTAACTATCGAACGCTCAAGGTTCCGTCCCTTCTATGAAAGGTTAATAGTTCCAGAGGAGACTTAGAATGGCACACACCGATGTTGAACTCATCCGACGTATATTACAAGGGGATCAGGACGCATTCAGTCCTTTGGTCAAGAAATATCAGAAAGGGGTTCACACACTTGCGTGGCGGAAGATCGGTGATTTTCACATCGCACAAGAAATTACGCAAGACGCGTTCCTCACCGCGTATAAGAAACTCGGAACATTGAAAAATCATACCCAGTTCCCAGGCTGGCTGTATGTTATCGCGGCGAACTTGTGTCGCGACTGGCTCAAAAAGAGTCGTTTGCCGATGGAATCCTTAGATGCCGACAATACGAATGAGGTGGACAAAGTGTCATATTCTCGATATGTAGCAGAAAAACAGGAATCTGACGCCGATGAGACGCGTCGTGAAATCGTCAAGGAACTACTCAAGAAATTACCGGAAAGCGAACGGACGGTGATGATGATGCATTACCTTGGCGAGATGACAATCAAATCCATTTCCGAGTTTCTCGGTGTGTCCCAGAATACCATCAAGAGCCGCCTCAGTCGTGCACGCAACCGTTTGCGGCAAGAGGAAGACGTGCTTCAAGAGAATCTCGGTAGCTTCCAACTCCCTGACAACTTAACCGAAAACATCATGCAGGAAGTTTCGCGTATCGCGCCCGTTCCACCTGCAGCGAGTAAACCGGTAGTCCCCTTGGCAGTTTCTGCCGCCTCCGCTGTTTTAATTTTCCTATTGATGGGTGTTGGCACGCAATACCTCTCTCGCTTTCAGAAACCCTACAGTCTCGACGCTACCTCAGAACCGACGGTCGATATTATTGATGCGGTCTTCGTCTTGGACTCACGTGCTAAACCCGCAGTTCGGTCTCAACCCGGCAGTTCAGTTACCCCCGGGAAAGGTCCGGGATCAGGTCAGCAATCCGACGACACCCTTTTTGCTACACTCCCTGTTGATAACACACAAGTCGCAACCCCCAAACCGCAGTGGACCCAGACAAAGGGACCCATAGGTGGTAGCGTCCAGAGTCTGTTCATCGCAGCGGACGGTAATCTCTACGCTGGCGCAGGCACAGACCTCTACACGTTGACAGATGATGGAAACGCATGGCGACCCATTACACCTACCGTTCCTATTCAAGGGGCATGGCAAATGACAGAACACGGGGATACCCTCTATATCGTCTCCGATACCGAAGTGCTTGCTTCCACAGATGCAGGCGAGACATGGAACTCCTTGGGAACACGTCCTGAAGGACAGTTGATTGACCTTATCATAACAGATGAGGCGCAAGCCAATATTATTATAATGGACTTGGCACTCGCTGATGGCGTATTCCAGTCCACAGATGCTGGGAAATCCTGGATCTCTCTGAATGATGGCATAAGCGATAGAAACATTCGTGCGATCACCGTTATTGAAAACACACTGTTTGTCGGAACGGATGCTGGACTCTATCGCCGCGGTTCTAAAGGTTGGGAACACCTGCCGGTAGGAGAATCTGAGAATGTCCGAGCCTTGGAAAGTGACGAACACCAACTCTATGTTGCCGTAGGCACTGGGGTTAAAGCACAGGAGATTTCAGCAACCGCCTCAATGGAAATGAAGATTGGAACGACGCTGTCCCTCTATCGCTCAACGGATTTAGGAGATTCGTGGCAAGCATTAGACTTTACTGGAGGAAAAGAACCTTCGCAAGGAGATGGTTTCAGCTTCACAATCGGAGCGGTAATTAGCAATTCAGGAATAAAACCTATTTCGGAAACCAAAATCGTCGCAGCACAAGAAAATCTTTTGATACTCAATGGTGGAAACAGTTATTACTCAAATGATGCAGGTGAAATTTGGGTTACCTTGGGTTCAAATATCTCAGATATAGACTATATCTCCGCTACGACGAATAACCTTACTTCAGATATAGGCTATAGTCCCACTACGAATATCCTCTACAAAAGTGGAGTGTTTGGGATTCATCGCACAACCGATGCGGGTAAAACATGGCACCCATTTAACACGGGGTTGGTAAAGACGGGAATCGTGAATTTAGTCGCTACACCCAACAAACTCTACGCCAACATGGGACAGACACTTACCGTCTCATCTGATCGTGGCGAATCCTGGACCCCAGTTTTAGGGGACGCCCTGAATCTTACGGCGATTCTGGAATTCAACGATACGTTTTATGCCAGAGGGGCGAAAGAAATGCCGGCTCAACTTCTCCAACTCTCTGATGAAGACAATCGGTTAATCCCTGTCCCCGGAATGCCGATTTTGGACGGGAAAGACGCTAACGAGTCGATGAGTGAAAAAATGAAAGAGGACCTTTTAGCAGCAGTTCGTGAAGAAATGGAAAGGGATCTTTTGGCAACGGGTCAAAACGAAGATCAGGAAAACATTGAAGTGGATGAGAAACTTAGTCTTGAAGACGTGCTTAACCTCGAAGACGTGGATGTAGATAGCGTCAGTGATGCATACAGTCAGATCGTTGAGAAAAGCATCGTTAAAATTCTCGGAGGATTTTTCGGAAGTTTCGCTGTCAGCGATACTGCTTACTATATGGAATCTGAGCAGAAACTCTTCAGATGGAAACCCGGGACAACGCAGTGGTTTGATACTGGCTTGGTCAATGATGGTGAATTCACTCAGGTATTTGACGATGCTAACGATCTTACTGACTTCCGTTTGAAACTCGCCGTTTTAGGGAAAACCATCTATGCTGGTAAAAGCAATGGACACCTTTTCCAATCCTTCGATGAAGGAAACACGTGGAACGATGTCACTACATCACTTCCGTTCTCTGTTACATCCTTCAATGCAATCGCTTTTGCCGGATCAACGCTTTATATCGCAACCGATAGAGGGGTCGCATTTTCAAACGATGGTATCTCTTGGCAGGCGACAACCGATGCGGAAGGTATGCCGCTTATCATAGAAAGATTCGCGGTAGACGGCACAACCGTCTATGGAACACACCAGCAACGGGTGTACCAATTGAAAGCAAATGCTAACACGTGGCAACAGGTTACACCGGAAATTCCAATCCTTGTTAACGCTCTTGCCGTTGATGGTAACACGCTTTATGTCGGCACTGCTGGCAGCGGTGTGCTACGTTTCACGCTTGATGAATCCGAATAAAAAACCTGAAATATACTAACACTCTAAGGAGATTAGAAAAATGAAAAGCAGAATTTTACGACGCAAAATTCGCAATTCCCTAACACTTCTGATCACGATTTTAGGGACGATTATAGGCTTGCAACTGTCGCTTCACGCAGGCACAGATCAATTTCTCTTTGACATAGATGCGGTGAAAGACTCCGGCAGTTTGGTCGTGAAACTCCAAGACACGCGTGCACCGGTGTCCGAATTTATCGCATCGCAATTGTCCGAGGATATGCAGTGGGTGTTACTCGGATACAACGGCACAAGCACACCCTCCGCTCAGCAGCAGAAGGTACTGCTTTCAGACCTGAATCAACTGCTTCAAGGCGGTTCTCTCTACGATACACAACGGTTCGCCAATATTGAACTCAGTGAACAAACACAGGCACTCATCGCAGAAAACCCGAAAAGTGGGGAAGCAGTGGTGCGTCTCAACCGATTTCTTTTAGCAGATGCCTATCCGCACGAACTTGCCTCACTCTCAGAGCAACGAAGTGCTGAGGCTTCCACAGGGATTGAGACCTGCAGAGACAATTTGCGACAGATAAAGCGCGCCCGTGATGACTATAGGGCCGCTAACGCTGATGCGGATCCGCAGTGGCTGTCCGATCTTTCTCCGCAGTATCTGGACGAAAAAGTTCTCTTCTGCCCAGCAGACCCGACGGCAGGAGTCCCTGGGGTTCTCACCGAAGATGCTGCGGATCCAACACTTCCATGCAGTTATCTCTACGAGATTCGACCCTCTGAGAAAGACGGTCAACAAATGCTGTGGACACAGGAAGGTGATATGATACCTATCGTTCGCTGTGAACACCACCGTCTCAACCTAAGTCTCGGCGGAAAACTCTATCGTAACGGTCCGCAAAGGGACATCTATAATAGCAACAAAATGGGGTTCTCCGCGCTCGCCGACATTGTGCGTGACTTACGTAAACAACACGGAAACGCGTTTCTCAAGACCCAAGAAGGTAGAGAGAAACTCAAGCAGGCAACTGAAGAATTAGTCCTGAAAAAATTCGTGCCACAACTGCTGAATGCCTTGGAGAAAGAGATTGTTTCTCAGCTTGAAGCACAACTTGGAAAAGACATTCTCCAAACACCAATGGGGATGAGTATCCTCAAAGAAGCAATACCGCAGGTGGGGGATCAAATTAAGGTACAACTACAGTCGCAACTTGAAGCACAACTCGGAGAAGAATTTCTAAAAACCGAAGAGGGACAGGACATACTCCAGCAGCTATCGGTGTTATTGTCTCCTTGACGCTCCATTCCATTGTTCTGGCTCCGCTGGCGAGGTTTCTAACCCCGCCTTTCACAAAAAATCAAACGGTTAATAATTAAAAACAGAGGAGAAATTACCATGTTAACGACATTGATTCAAAAAGAGATCATGCATCACATTCTCAGCGTCCGATTTATCGCGCTTTTGCTGATGTGTGCCCTGCTCATTCCACTCACCCTTTCTATCAATTATCGCAGGTATAGCCAGAACTTGACGGATTATCAGGAGTCCGTGAAACGCACACGCACAGAAGCGAAGGAGAATCCACCGAACGCACAGGACCCAAACGTGGAGGTTTCCAAGTTCTTCCTCAAACCTACACCTTTGAGCGTCTTCGCAAACGGTTTAGAGGAAGCATTGCCGACCTACCTTGGGATGACCCGTAATGGCGTTCGACAAGGTTCAGCAGGGATTTCTCAGGCATCCGCGGCGTATGCACTCGGGAACCTTGATTTCCTGTTTATTATCGGGACGGTTTTCAGCCTGCTGGCACTTCTGTTCACATTTGATGCTGTTGCCGGAGAAAGAGAGGCAGGCACGCTCCGGATAAATCTGTCAAATCCGCTTCCCCGAGATGTGTTTCTGTGGAGCAAGCTGATCGGTGGATACATCGTGTTCGTCATTCCCTTTTTGGTATCCTTCCTCTTGGGGTTGCTCCTAATCGTCTGGCAGGGATTTCCGCTCGGTGAGCTTAAGGTTGCACTGCCGGTGCTGGGTCTGACGCTTGTCTCGCTGCTCTATATTGCGGTGTTTTTTGCGATAGGTGTGGTCATTTCAACGTATCTCGACAACGCCAAGACCGCGCTGATCGTCGCATTTACGTTTTGGGTATTTGCGGTGCTGATCGCGCCGAGGGGCGCGTTTGTCGTCGCGAAACTCGCCGTACCCACCCGGACACAGCAGACTGTTTATATGGAAAAAAGCGCACTTCACAATAACCTCATGAAGGATAAGCAAGACAAGATTAACAAAAAAATGGCTTTAGCTTTTGAGAGCGGCGGTGGTGTTCATATTAACCTAAACGATCCAGAGACGCAAAAAAGGTTGGATAAACTCAGAGGCCCGATTGATGAACAGTTTCGACTCGAGTTCCAGAATCAATCGGGTAAAATTGACAGGGACTATCAACGCGAAAAGGATCGACAAGAGCAGGTTGGTGAGATGCTCTCCCGGATCGCACCAACGTCTTCACTCACCTATTTTGCAATGAACCTCACACAAACCGGCACGTTAAAAAGGGATACCTACTTTCAAACGGGCGATCGGTACTATGATCAGCTTGATGATACCTATTTCAGCACAATTTCAGACGACGCGATGGCACAGATGCTACAAGTGATGAATCGAATGAATGATTCTTCTGAATCCGAAACAGAAGAGATCCTACCACCTCCAACGCTGACAGAATCTACTTTATCGGACACAGTGCGTCGGTCTGCAGTGGATGTGTTCTTACTCGGTTTTTTTGCTGTAGCGTTTACCGCAGTGGCGTTCTTGAAGTTCTTCCGTTCCGATATTTAATGCGAAAGGGAAAGACCTGGAAGGATGGAAGAACGGATGGATAGGAGGAAGCAACGCACTTCCAATCTTCCAGTCTTCCAACCAGGTCATTCCAACCAAACCTATCTTAACTGAAAACCGATAACGGATATAAACAATTACGTCGAAATAAAAATCACCTAAGGAGAAACCCATGTTAGAAACCCGTGACCTCACGAAAGTCTACAACGAAAGTGTCTTAGCTTTGAATAAATTGAACCTGAAAGTGGACGACGGTGAAATCTATGTCGTCCTCGGTGCGAACGGTGCCGGGAAAAGCACGACCATCTCTATGTTGCTGAACTTCATCGAACCGACAAGTGGCACCGCTTTGATAGGTGACATTGAGATACCGAAGTTCCCACTCGAAGCGAAGAAGCATCTCGCTTACGTTTCTGAGAATGTGGAACTCTATCGCAACTTCACAGCACGCCAAAACCTCTCCTTCTTTGCCAAACTCGGTGGACGCAAGAAGGTATCAAACGAGGATCTCGATGCGACACTCGGACGCGTCGGCCTGCCGGAAGAAGCCTTTACACGGCGCGTCAAGACCTTCTCCAAAGGGATGCGTCAACGCTTGGGCATTGCGATTGCGATCATGAAGAACGCACAAGCTGTTCTGCTTGACGAACCGACCTCCGGCTTGGATCCGAAGGGGGGTGCCGATTTCCTGCATCTACTCCGTGAGTTGAAGGCGGAAGGGAAATCCATCTTCATGTCTACGCACGACATTTTCCGTGCGAAGGAGATCGCCGACAGGATTGGGATTCTCGTGGAAGGTAATCTTGAACGGGAGTTAACGCGCGAAGAAATTCTAAAAGAGGATCTCGAGGCGTTGTACCTGCATTACGTTGCTGGATACGAACCTGCGGATGACGCAACCGCATAATGTTCATTTGACGCAGACCAACCGATTCGTCAAACCAAGATTTGGCGAATCGGATACCCAATTATGACGAAGGGATTAATTAAAAATGCGAATCAATATACTTACAATTGTTTTCATTAGCGTAATAGGGATATCGTTGCCCGTTTTACTAACAGCGGAATCCGTCGATGTTTCACTTACGAATGGGAACAATCCGAAAACGAAAGAGGAACAGAGCCGTCAAATCCTGATTGAAGTCGAGCGTCTGAAGATGGAATTGGCAAAAAAACTGATGAATAAAAAGCAGGTTGACCTCGAAAACCTCAAGGCGATGATGATGGAGGACAACAACATCGTCACCGTCTCCGAAGTCAATAAAGCCGAGGAGGCTTACGAACGTGCCGTCGATGAATATGAACAGGCAAAATTGACGCTCCAACAGGTGGAACTTGACTCCCTAAAAGATGAGTGGCATATCACCGTTGAAGAGACAAGACTCTACGAATCCGCCGATGGTCGGGAGTTGTTCTCAATCACCTTGCTGAACAGTTCGTCTCCCGTCACGCTCGTTGAAAGCTCGAAAGTGCTGGAACGAGAGATTATCATTAGTGCACAGATTGATGACATCTTCGTCTCGATTAAAGAGCAAGAAAGTTATGGCGCAAGCGGAGCAACTATCACCGAACCTTATGAACAGCGGATTGAAACGCTCAGAGAGGGTGAATCTGTTACTTTGGAGTTTGAGCTAATAAAAGAGAATGTGCGCGATGTCGTCGTTGAGTTGAAATACTCAGATCGCATTGACGAGAAAAACATCCACCTCAAACAGGAGGATCCCTACATCTCTGTTGTATCCGCACGTCGCTATAAAGAAGGGGATCGGCGACGCTTGGAAGTCGTCGTCACCTATGGTGCCGTGAAAGGCGAAGCGGAAGAAATAGATACCAGTACCGCACAAGAAATCAATAACATCTACGTTTCTATCAAAGACGACACCGAATCGATCATCGGTTTTCCGTATGAATACCGTATTCCGACGTTGAAAGATGGACAAGAAAAGACCCTCGATTTTGAACTGCGCCGGAATGTTGATAGTCTCACGGTTAACCTTAAATACCTCGACACCGACCATCCGTATAACATCCACCTTGAAGAGGATACACGCCACATCTCCATCCTGAGTGCGAAGAAATTTCGCGTTGCCAGCAATACGGGCGGGCAAATGATGGTGACAATCCAACTGAAAAACACCTCCACAACCGAGGCAATGCCGAGCGATGCAACTCCCGAAGAAATCGCCGCGGCGAATGAGATTCGCTCGATCTATGTTTCTTTACTCGACGTTACCGATGACACAAATATCGTCAAACCCTATGAAGAGAAAATCCTTGTGCTCGGATACAACGAAACAGTGGATCTGACGTTCCAACTCCAGAAAGATGTCGAGAGTTTGAAAGTATCCATGAATTATCCTGAACTTGCCGAACCCGATGCCCGGTTGATTTACCTGCAAAAAGAATCCGCACTGGATGTCGTCAACGTCAGTTCACTCCGCTTTTCGCAGGAAGGGAACTTGGGGAGCAGCGTCACTTATGACTTGACGCTCGATCGGTTGGCAGAAACTGAGAATACATTTCAGTTGCGTGTCATTAACCTTCTGAACCGTCTCTCCTTTGAATTCCAAGACCCAGAGACGCAATCTCGGCAGTCACAGGTGAAATTTACGCAGGAACAGTCAAAGCGGAATCTGTCGTTGATTGTTTATCTACCGGAAGAATTAGATGCCTCGTATCTCGATAGCACGCTTGAGTTCTACGTCGCTGTGCTTGATGAAGCAGAGGCAAATGAACTCAGCGGTGTCAACAATCGATTGGATCTACCTGCTGACAGGATTGCGAGTATACAAGGCGGTGTCGAGCGGTTTGAGTTGATTCCAAAGGGTGTACCGGAAATTGAGGTATTCGTGCCGAACGCGTTCCAGACGATCAAAATCGGTGAAGAGGTCAACATGACAGCGACGCTAAAGAACATCGGCACCCGAGACCTCGTTGACATCCGCATGCTTGTCGATGTCAACACGGATTGGAAATACACGGTTACGCCTGAAGTTGTCAGCACATTGGAACGCAACGAGGAGAGAGATATCCAACTGACGTTGAGCCCACCTGCGGACATCGGCGTGGGAGAATATCAAGCCAAGTTGAACGCCGAAGTCACCGTTGATAACCGTAAGTTTGAGGCACGCGACCGGTCGATAACGGTGCAAGTCGAGTCTCAGACACAAATGTCGGTGACGACGTTGCTGTTCGGTGCGTTGATCCTCCTGATGATTGGGATTGTTATCGTTACAATCCGCATCAGTCGACGTTAGAGATGGTTTTCGGTTCTCGGTTCGGTTTTTCTCCGAAAAACCTTTCAGTTCTCGGTTAAGAGGTGTTTTTGCTTGGGCGTTTCCCCTCGTTTAAAAATCCCTCTTGTAACCTTAACCATCAACTCGACTCCGTTAGAAATGTTAAAGCACGAGTTGATGGTTAAAACCGACAACCGATAACCGATAACTATTAAAATGGAGATTGTAATGAACAAAGGATTGATAGTTTTCATAATCTGTCTACTGTTGAATGTTGTAGGAATTTCTGCCTTAGCGCAGCGGCGGGTCATACTTCAGCCAGCACGCGCCATCGAACTCGCATTACAGAACAACGAGGCGGTGAAACAAGCGGAAAAAGTCGTGGAACGCACCAAGGCAAACCTCCGTGTCTCTAAGGCTGTTTATCTGCCACAGGTCGGACTCACCGGTGAATATCAACGCCAAAAAGATGGCGATATCGATGACAGAGACTATATCACTCGCGCACAGGCAAGTATGCTGCTCGCACAATTCGGCGAAATTCCAGCAGGACTTGATGATGCCCAGGAACAGGTGCGGAAAGCCGAGATTCAATACCAACGCGCAAGAAAGCACAGCGTTCACACTGTTCGGAATCTCTGGAACAATATCATCCTCACACAGGAAGAGATTCAGGAACGGCGTGCCATTGAAACCGAACTCAATAAAAAACTCAAAGGCACCCAAATTAAGCACGCAGAAAAACGGATACCTTTCCTCAGTCGCCTCAATACAGAACTTGAGTTGTCGGAGCAGCAACTTGCCATTAACGAACTTCAACGACGGCTTGACGTTGACACTGCGGAACTCATCAGTCTCATCGGACTTGATCCGCTGGCAGAAGTTACCCTCTCACAACCCCTGCCTGACGATGATCTAACACTCGAAACTGCCGTTGAACTCGCTCTTTCAAACAATCTTGACTTGCGCGACCTAACTGGCGACATTCTCCGTCAAGAACGCCTCGCCGCAGAGACAATCTGGAACCGATTTCCTGAACTCTCTGCCGAAGCACGCTACAAAGATCTTCACGTGCTGCTGGAACAACATCAACCCAGTGCAGGTGCCAGGGGGCAGACGTGGGACGCAAAGGCATTCTATGATCCGGTGATACTCGACCGGGAACGAGATAGGTCAAGCATTTTTCAAACAAATCCACGAACACAAGATGGCTGGGAACTGCGGTTCAACTTCAACATTCCGTTATACGATGGAAACAGGACGAAGAACCTCCGCTCCCGAGAACTTGCGGAACTTGAGCGGCTTCAGTTGGTGTACGTCGAAAAAACGAAGTCGATCCGTGTAGAGGTGCGACGCAACTACCGTGCAGTGGCGAATGCGAAAGAACGGATGGAGATCGAAGAGACACGCGTCAGGATTTTTGAGCAAAGGTTACGAACCATCGAACGCGTGCTTGATGAAGTCACGGTTGAAATACCGGGGTATCAAAATTTGACTTACAACGATGCGTTTCAAACACAAGCACAATTTACGGAAGCACAACGCGTTTTTTATCAAACACGCCGAGATCACGCCAAGGCAAAGGAACAACTCCGAGAAACAATGCAATGGATTGAATAGCAATCAGTCGTTAGCCGTCAGCAATCAGCAATCAGTAAAGAGACTTTTGTTAAACGATAACCTTACTGCTGGCAACAACTATGGTGGATTTTAGAATTACTTGGACACTCTGCATCGGCGAGGTTAGGAAACCTCGCCTACCGGGGGATGAAAGTGTCTATATATTTTTAGCATTCACTATAAACAAGGAGAAAACTATGCGAAGTGATTTAACAATACACCCTGAACTCAACGATTTCAATGAGGCGGAACTTGTGGCGCGCGTTCAGAATGGCGATACAGAGGCGTTTACTCCACTCATGCACAAATATCAACAAAAAATCTACAATCTGATTTACCGGAAGGTTCGGGATCGCGAGACAGCGGAAGACCTTTGCCAAGAAGTGTTCTTGAAGGCGTGGCAGGCACTGCCGAACTTCAAGGGACAATCTGTATTTTATAGTTGGCTTTACCAAATTGCTGTCAATTGTAGTATTGATTTCCTCCGCAAACGAGATAAAGCAATCGTTTTTGCGTGTGAGACATTACCACAAGACGCAGACGATTGCCTCCCGATGCTCCAAACACAGCCATCACCTTGTCAAATCCTTGAGAAGGAGGAGCTTGGACACATTATCCGCAGTGCTGTGCATCGACTGCCATCTGGGGAATGTCGCGCTTTTCGTTTGCGTTACTTGCAGGACCTTCCGATAAAAGAGATCGCCGCACGCTTAAGCAAGTCGGAAAGCACCGTTAAAACATACTTGTACCACGCCCGTAAAAGACTCCAGGCTCTGCTGCTCCCCTACCTACAATAGGAGCAGGCTTTAGATAGGATATGTAAAGTTTTTGACACGCGATTCTGGCAAGGAAGCCACCCTATAGTATAAGCTGTTAGTTTGTGCCGGTATTTGCCCAAATGAATTTAGTTTCTGTGCGGAATGTGCTGTATGCCAATGTGGGGGGCGAACTTCTCGCCTCGCCCAACGGGAATGAGGTGTGGACACCTGTCCCAAGCAGCCTCGGAAACATCACGAATCTGGCGAAATTCAACGATGTGCTCTATGTCAGAGGTACAGGAGACACCGAACATCGCGTTCAACTCTTGCGCTTATCTACCGAGGACAATCGGTTAAGCCCTATTCCGGGGATGTCGTTTTTAAGGAAAAACGCCTCTTTAGATGTGGGTGTTGCTGGAGATGACAATAAGGCCGTGGAAGAGATCCGGCAGCTGATGCGTGGACTTCTCGGAGGTTTCGCTGTCAGTCGTAATACGTACTATATGGAATATGAACAGAGACTCTTCAGGTGGAAACCCGGCACGCCGGAATGGGTTGATACCGGGCTCATAGATGAAGGTGAACTCATTGATACGGCTGGCAGTTTTAACAATCCCAGTTCCATCGGTTTCAAAATCGCTGTTTCAAGGAGAACTGTCTACGTCGCTAAATTAGACGGACACCTCTTCCAGTCGTTTGACGAAGGAGATACGTGGAACGATGTTACGGGCGAACTTCCGTTTTCTTTTACTCATTTCAAGGCAATAGAATTCGCTGGCTCCGCTATCTACGTGGCAACCGATAGAGGGGTTGCATATTCAAGCGATGGCACGCACTGGCACGTTACATCCGACCCTGAAGGTGTGCCAATCGTTATAGACATAGACCAATTTGTGGTGAGCGGAACAACTCTGTATGGCGTAGCTGAACAACGCGTCTATCAATTAAAAGAAAATTCTGACAGATGGGAACAGATGACACCCGAGATTCCGAGTCCTGTTAGTGCTCTTGATGTTGAGGGGAACGCGCTTTATGTTGGGACCTATGGTAGTGGTGTGTTACGTTTTAAATTAGACGACTAACGAAACGGTTAAGAACTAAAAAACACAGGAGAAATTACCGTGTTAATAACATTGATTCAGAAAGAAATTATGCATCACATTCTCAGCGTCCGGTTCATCGCGCTCTTGCTGATGTGTGCGCTGCTCATCCCACTCACCCTTTCTATCAGTTATCGCAAGCATCGTCAGAGTTTGACAGATTATCAAGAATCGGCGAATCGCTCACGATCAGAAGCAAAGGTAAATCCACCGAATGCGCAAGATCCGGATGTAGAAGTTTCCAAGTTTTTCCTGAAGCCCACGCCGCTGAGCGTTTTCGCAAACGGTTTAGAGGAGGTACTGCCTACCCATCTTGGAATGACGCGTAATGGCATTCGGCCGGGTTCAACAGCACTTGCGCAAGCACCGCTCGCGTATGTATTAGGAAATCTGGACTTCCTGTTTATTGTGGGGACGGTTTTCAGTCTGCTGGCACTTCTGTTCACATTTGATGCGGTTGCGGGGGAGAGAGAAGCAGGCACCCTTCGTATAAACTTGTCAAACCCCGTTCCTCGAGATGTGTTTTTGTGGAGCAAATTGATCGGTGGATACGTTGTGTTCGTTCTTCCGTTTTTAGTCTCTTTCCTCTTGGGGTTACTCCTGATCGTCTGGCAAGGGTTTCCACTCGGTGAGCTCAAGATCGCGATGCCAGTGCTCGGTCTAACGCTTGTCTCGCTCCTCTATATTGCTGTCTTTTTTGCGATAGGGGTCGTCATTTCAACGTATCTCGACAACGCCAAGACCGCGCTGATTGTCGCTTTTACATTTTGGGTGTTTGCAGTGCTAATCGCGCCGCGAGGTGCGTTTGTCATCGCAAAACTCGTTGCACCCACCCGAACGCAGCAGACTGTTTATATGGAAAAAACCGCACTTCGCAATAACCTGGCGAAAGAGAAACAAGAGAAGTTAAATAAAAAAATACTTGAAACCTTTGGGACGAATTTGGCGATAATACCAGAGGTGCAAAAAAGATTGGACAAGATTCGGAAACCGATTAACGAGGAATCCCGACTGAAGTTCCAGAATCAGGCAAACAAAATTGACAACGGATACCAACGCGAAAAGGATCGCCAAGAGCACATTGGAGAAATGCTCTCTCGGCTCGTGCCAACGTCCTCTCTCATCTATTCTGCGATAAACTTAACGCAAACCGGTAAACTAAAAAGGGACCTCTACTTTCAAACGGGTGAGAGATACTACAAACAACTTGATGATTCATATTTCAGTGGAATTTCAGACGACATGATGGCACAGGTCATACAAATAATGGATCGACAGCGGAATAATCTTTCCGAATCAGAAGAAATCCCACCACCACCAACCGTGACGGAACCTTCCTTATCGGATACCTTGCGTCGCTCTGCAGTAGATGTGTGCTTACTCGGTTTTTTTGCTTTAGCGTTTACGGCAGTGGCGTTCCTAAAATTCTTCCGTTCCGATATCTGATGTGAGTGGTTATCAGTCTTCGGTCTTCAGTTTGTGGAAGTAACGGAAACTTAAACCTATCTACAGGTAAGAATTTGAGGTCGATTTTTTGCTCTGCCGAAAATAATGCAACCTTTATTGACGGAGAAGGAATTGTTCGCAAGGTTGAACTCCGCGGGCGTGCACTTGAGGAAACTGTCGCGGGACTGGTGCAGGAGAATCTGGCAAAGCAGATCGAATAATTCTCATATCATTTTTAATTGAATACTTTTCAATATGCATGTAGCATAAACTTTAGTTTGTGTTACCGTTTTTCACTTTTTTTAAGAATAATGCAACCTTTCTATACCCAAGTTACGTCACTTCAATCAATAGACGTAATAATTCGGGAGGCGGCGTGCAATGCAACAGAGCGATGCTCAACTCATTCAACGAGTATTACAAGGGGACGAGGACGCATTCAGTCCTTTGGTGAAAAAATATCAGAAAGGGATTCACGCGCTTGCGTGATAGAATGTTGCGAAGTTTTTCAAAATAGGTGGCTCTGTAATTGTTAGCGATATTTTCAAGCACAGAACCCAAAAACACGCATGTTTGCCGATCAGAATGAAGGAGCAAATATAAATGCTTTCCGACCCTTCTCACGCTCCCAACACAGAACCCGAATCGCGTCCATCGGCAATCAAAACGCTACGTCGTTTTTGTCTCGTCGCGTGGCACGTCAGTCCATTCGGTGCAATCGCACAGGCACTCATCACGCTCATATACGGGGGCATCCCTATCGGAACCCTGTGGGCGAGCCGAGGACTCGTGAATCTCATCGCCGCGATTCTTGTCGACGAAGCAGAAGCCAATCTACAGACTGCCGCACCTTGGGTGATTGCCTTGGTCCTCCTGGCGATTCTCAGAAATGTAACAGGGACTTATGACAGTTACTTGCGATGGAAGATACAGAACTTCATTAGGCTGCACCAGCAGCGCGCTTTGATTGAAGCCGCGACGCACATCGACTTTGACGTTTTCGATCAACCACAAACCTACGATTTGATACAACGGGCACGACAGGCGCTGGATCATCGACTCACCAATCTCCTGCGATTTCTAACCGAGATCGGGCAACTCTGTATAACACTCGTCGGATACGGGGTTCTCCTCTGGATTGCAGATCCGCTGCTTGTGCTCGTAGTCGTTTTACCCGCGATTCCGTCGGCTTGGCTGAAAATTAAGACTGCCCAAAGCGGATACATCCATGATTATGATGCCACACCTGTCCGTCGTATGATGGCGTATATGCTCAGTTTATTGCTCGGTTCATCATCTGGGCAGGAAGTCCGACTCTATGGTCTTTTTAGTCCGATTTTCGGACGCTGGCGAACGAACCATCAAAAGTGGCGGGAAGAATCGCTTGCGAAGGTCTGGCTTCAAGCAAAAGGCTCCATCGGCACAACGCTCGCTGAAGTGCTTGCCTATTCAGTCGCTATTTTCATACTTGCGGAGCGGATCGTAAATGGCGAACTAACGCTTGGAGATTATGTCGTTCTCATCGGTGCCGCGGGAACGTTCCAAGCGAATCTTGAGAGTCTGCTGAGTGCCATACAAGACATCTTTGAAGATCTACCCTTGCTTCAAGATTTACACTTTTTCTTAGAACGCGCGAAAAAGGATCAGAGCCAAGCAGGAACACAACCCTTCCCACAACCCTTACAAGGCGGATTAGAAGTCCGAAATCTCCGATTCCGGTACCCGGCGGCAACCGAGGACGTGCTACAAGACATAAACTTTCAGGTGCGTCCGGGAGAGATCGTCAGCATCGTCGGGGTCAACGGAGCGGGGAAATCAACACTCATCAAATTGCTGCTCGGTCTCTATCAACCCGATGATGGAACAATCCGCTATGACAGTGTGAACGTGAAGTCAATTGAACCCGAACAGATCGCACTTAACTGTGCCTCCGTTTTTCAGGATTTTGCGCGGTTTCGTCGACCGGTGCGCGAGGAATTGGTGCCAGGTCCATCGAACTACCAAATTGATGACGAAACGCTTTGGGACGTTATCAATGCGGTCGGGCTCCAAGAGCGTTTCCAAACCCTTCCTCACGGCTTAGACACATTTTTGGATCCGTCACTCGGTGAGGAAGGAGAGGGTGCCGAGTTGTCCGGTGGTGAATGGCAAAAGGTTGCACTCGCACGGGCTTTGGTCCGAAATCCGCAAGTCCTTGTCCTTGACGAACCGACCGCCGCTTTAGACCCACAAGCCGAGGTCGAACTTTACCAACAGTTTGTTGAACTCGCATCAGGGCGGATGACGTTCCTGATCTCACACCGAATTGGATCTGCCCGTCTCGCAGACCGTATTTTGGTATTAGATGCCGGTCGTATCGTTGAAGATGGCACACATGACGCACTCCTCGCGAACAACGGACGTTACGCCCAATTCTTCAGAGCACAGGCACGCTGGTATCAGTAGAAACTGCTCACAAAAATGGAAACCGTCTGTCTCCGCCGAACCGCAAGGAATAATTAATCAGGATGGTTCCAAAAACCGAGTTCGGAATGAAATGGAGAACGGCTCTACGGAGATAGATGGCAAATGCCAATCCGACTTGATCGGACCGCAAGGAATAATTAAAAAATGCGAAACAGAAAAGAAAAAATAAAAATGTGGGGTTCGACGACCAAAGAAAGTTTCGTCGCCTATGCTCGAACTTTAGTCGTTATTTGGCAGAGCGGTTGGTTCGCTGTCTTGGGTATGTTTCTGCTCACCTTATTGCCGGGTATTGTGCCTGCTTGTCAATTTTTCGTGACAGAACGCTTAGTCAATGCAATCACCGATGCGGTCGGTGATGCAAACTGGTGGCAGACGGTTTTACCGTGGCTCATCGGATTGCTGGGGCTACGTATTCTTAGCACGGGTGCCGATCTACTGCGCGAACCGCTGTATACTCACTTGGGTGAAAACATTGAAATCTGGATTAACGACGGTATTGCCCGGAAAGTCGATACAACAGAACTCATCGAAATACAGACCGCAGAATTTCAAGATTCACTTGAACGGGCACGCGCTGTCTCGGGACTCGCGCTCCAGAATATCCTCTGGTATTTCGTTGATAGTCTTCAACAACTCATCAGTGTTGTTACGCTCGGCATTGTACTCTGGCGGTATCATCCATTGTTGGCACTACTACCCGCATTGACGGGGATAGCATCTTGGTGGAGTGACACGCGTTTTTCGGCGGATCTTTACGATTTTGACGTAGAGCAGACCGCCCAACGGCGTGAACGCGATGCGTTAGAAGGAACCTTGACGGATCGCGGAACAGGCAAAGAAGTCCGGTTATACCAAACCCAAAATGCATGGATAGAACGCTGGCACCGGTTAGGACAATCGCTCATAGACGGACAAATGGGGATACGACGACGGAAATTCTCAGTCTGTCTCGCGCTCGATACCACACGCGGATTGTTATACGCCGGTTCGCTCATCCTTCTGTTGTTAGAGGTCTTTCAGGGCGATTTGACTGTTGGCACATATATTGCCGCTGCTGCCGCCTTGGTCCAATTAGACGGCATCTGGGACGCTGTCGCCTTTCAATTTCAGATGATCGTTGAACAGATGCGTCCACTGTTTGGGGATCTCTATCGGTTTCTTAACAGACAGCCCGATACACAATTTCCTGACACAGCCGATACAGAATTAAATGAATTCGACGGAAACAGGACAGTTCAAGATATTGCAGTAGAAGACATCTCATATTTTTATCCGAACTCGCAAGAACCAGCGTTAACTGATATAACACTCACATTCAAGAAAGGCGAACGTGTCGCAATCGTTGGACCCAATGGTGCGGGGAAAACCACACTTGCGCGCGTCCTATTGGGACTCTACCGTCCACACGCAGGTATCATCCGTGTCGGAGAGATACCGTTGACCGAAGAGAACAGTCGGGCATGGCTAACACAGTGCAGTGCCGTGTTTCAGGACTTTACCCAATACCACCTGACCGCACGCGAGAACATCATCTTCGGTGACCTACAACATCCTGAACGCATGGAAACCGCATCTATGGCTGGGGGTGCGGCTTCGGTTGTTGACGGACTCACAGAGGGTTACGAGACGGTCCTCGGTCCCACCTTCGGCGGACGCGATCTCTCCGGTGGTGAATGGCAACGACTCGCAACGGCTCGGAGTTTCATGCGAGAGACACCGTGGTTAGTCGTTCTCGATGAACCCACCGCTGCACTCGACCCTCTCGCTGAACAGGCAGTCTACGAACGATTTATTGAACGGAGTGCCGGGCGCACATCCGTGCTAATTTCACACCGTCTCTCTTCTGTCCGAACCTGTGATCGGATCCTCGTCCTTGATAAGGGCAGAATCGTTGAAGATGGAGACCATGAGACGCTACTCGCAAAAGATGGGCTTTATGCCCAGTTCTTCAAAGCACAAGCACAATGGTACGTTTGAAGACTCATTTATACGAGAACAACCTGCCTATAGTTATCGCATATCTTAACTTCAACACGCATTGTAACGGAGGGTAGCCCCATGAAATTTTACGAAGGCATTTCAACAGGACTCACTGCCATTCTGGAAGAAAAAATGCGTTCGGCACTGACAATGCTCGGTATTATCATTGGCGTTGCCGCTGTGCTCGCAATGCTCGCCGTCGGTGACGGTGCGAAAAGCATTGTTATCCAAGAGTTTGAAAAGTATGGCAGCCATTTTACTATTGCACGGAATCCGTGGATTTGGATCGGAGATCGCGTAATACCAAATCGCAGCGGTGAACACCTGAAATATGAAGACGTTTTGGCGATCGAAGCCGAATGTCCAACTGTTGAATCTGTAATCCCGATAATTTCTGGTGAAGTGCTCGCCCAGGCTGAGGGTGGTGCAACGAAATGGACGGAATATGATGCGGTCAATTCTTATTTCCCGACTGGGAAGAAGTGGTGGGTTCAGCAGGGACGATTCTTCTCCGAAGATGAGTTCAATAACCGTAGGAAAGTCTGTATTCTCGGCTTAGAGGTCGCAACAGAACTGTTTGGAAAACAGAATCCGATTGGCAAAGAAATCAAACTTTCACTGCAAGGGGGAAGACCCGACCGTTTCCGCATCTTAGGCGTTATGGCTGAACGTGGAACGAGCCTGCAATACGGATTCAGTTGGGACGATATTGTGTTCATTCCCTTGACAACTGCACAAGATAGGTTTAAAGGAAAATATCATGTCAATTATCTCAGCGTCAGAGCGATGGATGCCGATACCATCGAAAAAGCCGCTGAGGAAGTCAAATCCGTTTTAAGAAAACGGCATCGGAATCAAGACAATTTTTTTGATATTAGTTTTCATACCACCGCTGTGAATGAACTCGATAATATCAGTCGGATTCTCACAATCATGCTCAGCAGTATCGCAGGCTTTTCGCTATTTGTGGGAAGCGTCGGGATTATGAATATGATGTTGGTTTCAGTGAACCAACGCACACGGGAAATCGGAATACGCCGCGCCATCGGCGCAAAACGAAGAGACATTTTCTTGCAGTTTTTGATTGAAGCGGTTGTGATGTGCGGTGTCGGTGGTTTGTTAGGGATTTTCCTCGGTATCGGCACAGGTTATCTTTGTTCGTATATTGCTGTCAAAGTCGTTAAGGTAATTCCACACTGGCCAGTCGTAATCTCCCTGCACTGGATGACAGTCTCCGTTAGTATCTCCGCTTGTATCGGTATTCTGTTTGGGCTTTACCCTGCAATGAGGGCATCACATATCTCTCCAATCGAGGCATTGCGAAGCGAATAAGACTCAATTTCACATTGATTCTGCTCACCTCCAGCCACACGAACTCGCAATTACGTCGTTCGTTTCTCCTTTAAACACTGTCAATAGCATCAATTTCCTAATCTTGATTCCATTTTATGAAAAATAATGCAACTTCTTAGAACCTAAAATCCGTCACTTAAGTTAAAACAGAGTACGATTCTGGAGGAGGCTTGTAATGGAATACAACGATGCTGAACTCATTCGGCGGGTATTGCAAGGCGATCAGGACGCATTCAGTCCCTTAGTCACGAAATACCAGAAAAGGGTTCACGCGCTGGTGTGGCGGAAGATCGGCGATTTTCACATCGCACAGGAAGTTACGCAGGACGCGTTTCTCAAGGCATACCAGAAACTTGGGACCTTGAAAAACCATACCCAGTTCCCAGGCTGGCTTTATGTCATCGCGGCAAACTTGTGTTCTGACTGGTTCCGAAAGAATCCGCCACCGGAACAATCCTTAGAGGTTACCGATGTTAGTGAGGTGAATCAAGTGTCATACTCTCGATACATAGCAGAAAAACAGGCGACCGAAACCGATGAAACCCGCCGAGGAATCGTCAAGAAACTGCTGCAAAAACTACCAGAGAGTGAGCGAACAGTAATGACGCTTTACTACCTCGGGGAGATGACAATTAAAGCCATTTCCGAGTTTCTCGGTGTATCTCCAAATACTGTTAAGAGTCGGCTCAGCCGCGCTCGGAATCGTCTAAAGAAGGAAGAAGACATGATTCAACAAAACCTCGGCAGTTTCCAACTGCCTGCGAACCTAACACAGGACATTATGCAAGAAATCTCACGTATCACGCCTACAACCCCTGCTGCGAATAAACCTGTAGTGCCTTGGGTGCTTTCTGCTGCTTCGGCTGTATTGATTTTCCTATTGATGGGGGCTGGCACACAGTATCTCTCCCGTTTCCAGAAACCTTACGATTTGAATGCGACATCAGAACGGACGGTTGAACTCATTGAGGCGGTTTTGGTCTTAGATTCACCTGCGAAACCCGCAGTGCGGAATCAGATAGGAACGTCGGCTGTCCCGGGTAAGAATCCCGGTGCCGGTCAGCAACCGGATGCGAGGCTCTTCGCCGCGGCACTTGTCGATGACCCTGAGGTTTCAACACCGAAATCGCAGTGGATACAAACAAAGGGACCCGCAGGGGGGCTTGTCAATACCCTCTTCACGACAACGCGTGGAGACATTTTCGCCGGAACATCCACGAACCTTTACAAGGTATCAGACGATGGACATTCATGGAAACTCGTCATTGCCGGAGATCCAACATCACTCAGCCTGAAAGATTGGATGATGGGCGGCACACAACAGATGGTAGAGAGGGACGATAGGCTCTACGTCGCTACCAATGGGGAGGTATTGACTTCTACAGATGATGGTGAGACATGGACTTCGCTCGGTGCGCACCCAAAAGGGCAACCTATTGGGATTGTCATAACGGATGGACTTCCTGGAGCAGAAGCCGAACTGACAATGAACCTCGCTCTCGTTGAAGGTGTGTTTCGTTCCATAGACGCTGGCACATCGTGGATACCTCTGAATGACGAGAACCTCGCGGGTCGAAAAATTCGTGCAATCGCCGCCGTTGAAAACCTCTTGTTTGCTGGGACTGATAACGGACTCTATCGCCTGCATGTTGATACATGGGAAAAATTGTCCATTCGTCCATCAGATATGTCTGAAAATGAATCAGCCATCCATGCCTTAGCCGTCGATGAACATCGTCTCTATGTTGTCGCGGGGGACGAGCTTACAAATCAGAATCAGATCGGGATGCAACTTAAATCATCACTGACAGGGAATGAGCAGTGGTCACTTTACCGTTCAACCGATCAAGGCGATACGTGGTATTCCATAGATCCACGGAAAAGACAAGAACATGAGGAAAAGGAGCAGCAAGGTGGACAATTTGGGATGAGTTTTCCATTCCCTGGGGCAGAATCAACAGAAATCTATATGCCCAGTATCAAACTCTTCGCGGCGCAAGGGAGGGTTACAGTGGTAGATTCGCTTGGATCAATTTTCTATTCTCTGAATACCGGGGAAACCTGGGCTGCCTTAGATGTAAAGAGTGGGTCGGGTTACAACGTCCCTCCGCCTGTGCTGATGATGGACGCGAACACTTTCTACAGAGGCACACCTGACGGGGTTCAGACCACAATTGATGGTGGAAAAACGTGGTATCCATTTAATAGTGGGATCGTTGGCATTCCGGTTCAGACGCTCATCACTGTTAACGATAAACTCTACGCAAATTCAACAAATAGGTTTGTCTCCTCAACGGACGGGGGTGAATCGTGGACACCACTGCCCAGTGGTATCGATGGCGGTGTCCTTATTGAAGCATTTGACAATACTTTGTATGTAAAGAGAGGGAATCATATGACTTCGCCTTCGCCGATAGCGCGTCTATCCACCGAGGACAATAGCATGGCGTTTATAGAGGGTATGCCCGCTTTTGAAAGTATCAATTCACAGGAAATAGGCATAGAAATGGACGAAATTATGATGCAAGCGTTTACGGACAAGGCCAAGCAAAGCCTTGAGAAAGGAGAGCAACCAAACCCTGAGGATATTGATTTTAACCAGTTAAATGAAGCTATGAATAAGGTTATGCAAGAACAGGCTGCATCTGGTATGATGTCGTTTATTGGAAACTTTGCCGTGAGTAGCGATACATACTATGTGGAATACGGAAAGACGCTTTATAGATGGAAACCGGGTATGAATGCGTGGCACAACACGGGTTTAGTAGATGAGGGCGAAGACGCTTTCGCATCTCTATTGTCCTCTCCTGACAGTTATTCCGCTGATGTTGCGACTGCTCATGATTCAATTACTTCTATGGGTTTCAAAATCGCCGTCTCAGGTAGCACGGTTTACATCGGAAAACGGGAGGGACACCTCTTTCAATCGTTTGATGAAGGAGACACGTGGCACGATGTTACTGCAGGTATCCCGTTCTCTTTTGAGAAATTCAAGGCAATCTCCTTCGCGGGACCAACCGTTTATGTGGCAACCGACACAGGTGTTGCGTATTCAAACGACGGCACGCACTGGCACAGGACAACCAATGCTGAAGGCAGTTCCCTCGTTGTCTCTCGATTGGCAGCGGCAGGCACAACGGTGTATGGACAGACCAATCAACACGTGTATCTCTTGAAAGAGGATTCCAATATATGGAAACAGGCGACACCCGAAATTCCAGGCTCTGTTATCTCTTTCACTGTTGATGGTAACATACTGTATGTCGGCACCGCGAATCGTGGTGTCCTACGTTTTGAACTTGATGAATAATGTGGATAAGTGATGCGAGATATGAACTATCACGCACGAATCGTCAGTTTTAATGAATAACACAACCTGTACTTGCTAAGGAGGAACTAAAATGATCCGATTTCTTATGCTGCTCGCGTTTTTTATCATCTTCACAACTGGAAATACTGGCTGCGATCACGACCCTGATGGCGTGGATGAAGAAACATCGGTCAGCATCGTTGAGAGGTTGAGCGAAGAAGACAAGGCCGCCCTTGCAAATAAGTTGAAATCTCTTGATTACCTGTTATCCCTCCCACTTGAGCAGCGGAAAGCAAGGTCAAAAGAATATATGCTCAAGTATCTTGAACTCAAAGATAAGGACGATCCGGAAGCATTAGAAGCACTCAGAACCTCTTTGTATATCCACGCTAAGGGCGATCATTCTCTCTTGGAAGAGTGGGTAATTCTCACACATAAGATTTTCCGGAAAAAGGAAGCAACTGTGCCGGAGCTTCTGCGAGCGAATCAGATAGAACTCCAAATCGCGCGCGATAACGATGAAAGTCGGAACTATATCAAGACTTTGGAAGAAAATGCTGAACAACTTGAACACCAGATTAAGGACCTTGAGGACCAGGGGGTAAACCCTCAAGAATTCAAAATTTCTATAGAAGTCGAGGGTGATGAAGAGTAACCCTATTTTTTATTGTTTCTAACACTCCTCACAATTGGGCATACCAGAACCTGGTTCCTTTCCGCTGTATGTGTAATAGAAGCGCGTGAGGCAACTTCTACGAAGCGTTACACATTCGGATCCAATTAGCATGAATGTTCCACAATACCATGGAGATACAGATGCGATACGTAATCCTTTCACTCTTACTCGGACTATTTGTAATACTCCTTGGATGCAGTGATGGTCGGTATACTCATGATCAGAAGATAGCAACTTGTGTTAGT
Source organism: Candidatus Poribacteria bacterium (assembly GCA_965232545.1). Lineage (GTDB taxonomy): Bacteria > Poribacteria > WGA-4E > WGA-4E > WGA-3G > WGA-3G. The sequence goes on along the minus strand of OZ246979.1, from coordinate 772,996 downwards.
TTTTAATGCCACCCTATCTATCGTAGACGTGCTTAGGAAGCGCGTCTTTTCTATTCCTGTAAACGCGCCTTATAAACGCATCGTTAACTCTATCAGACGGAAGTTGACGATACGACCTTAAGTTATTATAATAACGCAAGTTGCTACCTAAAAAAGTTATAGATATCCAAGTGCAAGTTCATATTGGACAATTACAGATGTCTTGATGATACACATGTCGCCCCGCTGGGGCTTAGGATCGTGGGGTTGGTCGCGTTTCTACAGACATGTTGAAGAAACACCCAAGCAAAAACCCCCGCTGGGGCTTAGGATTGTGGGGATATCACTGATTCTACATAGATCTTGAAGAAATACCCAAGTAAATAAACCCTACGGGACTAAAAAACACCCTTCAACAATATGTCTACATATTTTTAGGTGGCACCATAAATATGAAATACATGTTATATCTCATAGTCTTACTACTGCTGATTGTATCCGCTCAAACGTTTGCTGAAACGCCAGACGGCACAATCCCTTTCGACTGCCCCGATATACCAAATGCCAAGTTTCAATTCCACTTCACCCGTGAACTGATTACACTCGCCGCTCCGACAGCACCTTTCAATACAGTGGACGATCTTTACATCCACATCTACGATGATGAAGCAGGCATTTATGAGAAACTCGCTCAATATTACGGCGAAAACTTGAAAGCGAAAGACTGGAACGGCATACAGGAAGATGATAGGGTCGGACTCTATGTCCTGAACGGAGCCGCTCTGGAAGGCACAAGCGTGAATGATACCTTCACGGGCATCTTTGCGGTTATAAAAAGTGCTGAGAAGGTCTATCTGCTAAACATCGTTGGGAGTGTTCCAGCAGAACAGGCAGGTCAACTCTTAACGAATCTCAGTAAACTCGGTATTGAGATCCGAGAACTGGAATCGCCACCCGCGTTAGACGCTGACAAACCACCTGCTTCTTTACGGACTACTGTGACCTTTCGCCTTCCTCTTCCGTTTGGTCGCTTTAACAAACAACCTGCTTCTTCACCGACGCGGTTCCGTACTGCCGATGGTTCGCAGATCCATGAAGTTCAGATTCAGGGCAATCATACAATTGATAGATCTGAGATTCTCGAAACGCTTGAAACTGGTGACGAGGACATCGAGAAAGCAGTAGGAACACTCCGAAAAAAAATGGGAGCGAAATTAGAGGTGGTAGAGTCGAGTATTAGAGAAAAAGACGGGAAACATATCGCGGTGATTACCGTGAAGGAACGCGCTTCATCACGATCTCCTGGTTCCTTTGCAATGAACCCGATGATGAGATTTAACCGGGTTACAGGTTGGAAATTGGGTACGACTGTACAGAGGGATTTAGCAAGGGCACGCTTTTCAAATGGAATGCCGACCTCACATATTTTTGGATATGCAGGTTACGGATTTGGTAACAAAATAACAGATGTCGCAATTGGTATTGATACGATGCCGTTTGCAACATATACACAATTTAACAATCTGGAGGGAGATGCTGACAGATGGCATTATGGGTTTGGCATAAATGCCAAAGTTCACCGTGCTACCGACATCACACCTGACAACGTGATTCCTTATCGTGTTAGCAATTCTTTAAATGATCCAGGTGCTTTGTTCTATAACCTTTTTGGTGCGGAAAACTTGCACAACTATTATTTGAAGACTGGCGTTGAAGTAGCGTTCCGATGGGAAAAACTGCCACGTGTGGCGTCTATTCCTGCAAGGCATTTGCTTAAGTTGACACTTCTTGCTGAATATCACGAAAGTCTGGAAAAAAGCACGGATTGGCATCTTTTCAATTGGCGTTCAAGGTCAAAGGCACGAGAAAATCCAGCGATAACGTCCGGTCGCATGCAGAGCGTTATGTTTGAATATGATTTTAACACCCGCCGGAACTACCTCGGTTGGCATAACACTTTCCTTCTTGAACATAGCAGGACAGTCTTCGGTTCGGATTTCGATTTTACACGCTACCAACTCCATCTCCGCTATGCACATCCACTCGGCAAACATCGGATACGGACTCGGGCAATCGGTAGTTTTTCAACCGCATCTCTGCCGATTCAACGCCAATTTACCATCGGGGGTCCAGGTGTATTGAACGGCTACCCGCTCTACGCTTTTGCTGGTGACCGTGGCTACCTCTTCAACGTCGAATATTTTTACCCCCTATCGGAACTCTTTTTTTGGAGAAACACGCAATCTGATTTTGATTTTAACCTCTTTTTGGTGCTTTTCCTTGATGCAGGTCAAACGTGGAATTTAACTGACGAAACGCAGACACTTGTGCCGAAGAGCGATGCCGGTATCGGTTTCCAGTTCGGTGAAAGTGATTCCTTTCTACGGTTTAACGTTGCGAAAGCTTTTGAATCGGAACAAGGTGTGCAATTCAATGTCCTCTGGTTTCATAGTTTCTAATCAGCGTAACAAGAGAGAATAAAATGCGCCGACACACCAATCGTATTTTTTCACTATCCTTTGGATTCTGTATTGTATCAATATTGATAGTATCGTCTATTTTTGACGGTCATTTCGCCTCAGCGGCTGTCGTTGAGAATGCGGAGACGGATGTATTCACCTTCGTTCGTTTGAAATATAGGGGTTCCTGGGGGCACCGCGGCAAATGGGATACAGATTGGCCCGCTTCAGACCGGAACTTCATCCTGCAGCTCGGCGAGCAGACGAATATCGCGGTGAATTCAAAAGAAAAGATAGTTGATATTGATTCCGAGGAACTCTTTCATTACCCGTTTAGCTACATGGTGGATGTCAAGCGTTTGAAATTTACCGACGCTGAGGCGAGAAATTTACGGGAATACCTGCTACGTGGTGGTTTTATCCTCGTCGACGATTTTCACGGAAAACAGACCTGGAAACGGTTTAATAAACAGCTGAAGAAAATTTTCCCGGATCGTGAACCGGAGGACATCCGAATCTCACATCCGATTTTTCACTGTTTTTATCAAATCAACGAATTGATGCAAATTCCCGGAGCAGGCGCAGCACGCAGAGGCAGAACTTACGAAAGAGGAAGTGACGGCGGCCGTCACGTTTTGTAGATGCCCTTGTCTCAAACGCATGAGGAATACCGAAATGCGAAGACATACAAACCGAGCCTTATTGCTATCCTTTGTGCTGCATGTCGTGGTGATGTTAGCGATCTCACCGTTTCTTGTGAATCATTTCACTGTTGAGAAAGAGAGCATATCAGCCGATATATTGGATCCAGAATCCGAGAACCCTGTGAAACGACGGGTTCTACCGGCGCGTTCGCCTGTAGTGCCGCAAGTGAACAAGACCGAATCATCACCCGCATCCCCTGCTTCACCGGTATACGCACCAGAGGTGAGCGTCCCGAAGGCACCCGTTCATGCTGATGTAATGCCTGACATCGTTACCCACGCTGATCTTCCCCAATCAGATGCTCCAAGTCCTATGTCCAACGCCAGTTTTGGCGAAGATGGCGCGCTTGCAGGTCCCGTTGTGATTGAGGGACAGCAAGGCATCGGGGTTGGTGGCATCGGAAACAGTGGATATGGGAATGGAAAACACTTGGTTGCCGACGGGACAAGTGTATCAGATGTAGGATTCGCGACGCTTGATGCCGTAGATGAGGGACTCGGTATCTTTAACACAGACGTGATGGCAGGACACGGATTAATTGGGCAGGCTTATGTTCCCGGTATCGCTATTGAGCGGATGCCCGATTTTGGGGCTTTGACACCAGTTTACACCTTTATTACAACAAATTTAGATGTACCCGTAAGAGAGTACACGCAGGGATTTCCTATACCGGGGAAGCAGATTGTCGTTGAGAATTTCGCGGTTCGGTTCCGCGGTGTGTTGGCTGTAGATACTCCCGGTAGGTACGCTTTCTGGCTTTTATCGGATGATGGTTCAAAGTTGTACATTGCCGACACCCTCGTTATTGATAATGATGGACTTCACGGAATAACGCGGAACAAAGGACGCAAGGATCTGTCGAAAAACACCCAGGTATCGTGGCATTTTAAGGGACCTGTCATGGATATGGGTAAACACGGAAGTATGGAGTTAACAGCTGGGACACATCCGTTTGAAATTCAGTATTTCCAAGGACCCCGTTATGAAATCGCGCTTCAATGGTTCTATCAACCCCCAAATTCTTATAGACAGATTGTTCCACCTGAAGTTATCTATCGCCCGGGTAAGTCGCGCGTGCCAAATGCGTTGAAGAAACTACAGCAACGGCTTGAGCAAATCAACTAAAATGCGAAGATATACAAACCGTGCCTTATTGATATCGCTTGTGCTCCACATAGGATTGATGTTGGCAATCTCGCCGTTTCTTGTGAATCATTTCACTGTTGAGAAAGGGAGCATATCGGCTGAGATATTGGAGATAGAATCCGAAAAGCGAGTGAGACAGCGGATTTTACCGCCACGCATGCCTGTAGTCCCACAGGTAAGTGAGACGAAAACCTCGTCCGCTTCTCCTGCTGCCCCGACATATACGCCAGAGGTGAGCGTTCCGAAGGCACCCGTTCATGCCGATGTAACTCCCGATGTCGTTACGCACGCCGATCTTCCCCAAGTAGATACGCCGAGTCCTGTCTCCAGTACCAGTTTCGGTGAAGATGGAACACTCTCAGGTCCCGTTGTCGTTGAGGGACAGCGAGGAGCCGGGGTTGGTGGACTTGGGCGCGATGGACGTGGGACCGGTGGATATGGGAACGGAAAACACTTTGCACGCGGGACAGGCGCATCGGATGTCGGACTCCAGACACTTGAGGGTATAGATACAGGACTCGGTATCTTCGACACAAATGTGATGGCTGGACATGGATTAATCGGGGAAGTCTACGTCCCTGGTGGTACGATCCATCGGATGCCGGATTTTGACCTTTTGACCCCTGTCTATACCTTTGCTACACCGAACTTAGATGTCTCTAAACGAGACTATACCGAGGGATTCCCAACACCAGAGATGCAATATGTTGTTGAGGATTTTGCAATTCGCTTCCGAGGGGAGTTAGCGATTGACACACCGGGATTGTACCACTTCGGACTTTACTCAGATGATGGTGCAAAACTATACATTGACGGAAATCTGGTTGTGGATAATGATGGTGTTCACGAGGGGAAAGGGAAACGGGGCAGTATAATGCTCTCAACCGGTGTACATCCCGTTGAGATTCACTATTTCCAAGGACCTCGATACTCTATCGCGTTACAGTGGTACTATACCCATTCCAAAGAACCTTTTTCTGAGACGAGGCGTTCCCGTTCGATAACAACCCCCGCATGGAACTTGCGATCAGAGTCATATCTGCTCGGAAGGATTGTGCCACCCGAGGTTATCTATCGTCCCAGCAAGCCTGGCATTCCAGATGCACTGAGAAAACTACAACAACGCTTAAAGAACATCAAAGATGATTAGTAAGGGAAATATTAAATGAAATATGCTGTTACAAAAGTATTGATAGCACTTCTACTTCTCATTAATCCTGCTGTACAATCACAGTCCAATAAGGGCACCGTCGCTTTTGATTTTCCAAATCTGCCATCATCTGAATTCCAGTTTGATTTAGATAAACGTGTCATTGCCCTCGTGATGGAAGATCCGACCTCCAAAATCGCGTTGCTGTTCAACAACATAGACAACTTACGTCTCCGCAGTTATCGAAGTCGGTCTGTCAATTTTAAGGAAGTTGTTCAATATTACGGAGAATCCCTAAAAGATCGCGGCTGGAACGCATTGGGACATCCCATTCAGGACGATGTCGAAAACGATAATTTGCATCTCTATACCCTTCAAGTCAATGAGACGATCCAAGGAGTCTTTGTTATTGTTAAAAGTGGCGATGATGTGTATCTGATAAATATCGTTGGTGAAATCCCGAAAAAACAGCTCGGTGTGCTGCTACTAAATCTCCATCAACTCGGCATTGAGATTCCTGAATTAATGTCGGTAAAACCTCGTGACTTGGAAATCGCGCCCCCTCCACCACTCTTAATGCCTAAAGTTGCCGAGCCAATGCCAGAACCTGCGATAGGGGAAATCCGCAGAAAACACCCCGAACTCACCGATCCTGCTGAAGCAGTGCCCTCCTTAAATGAAAGCCAAGAACCGGCAAAGTCATGGAATTGGGCTTTTGATGGTAAGCGAATTCAGGATATTCAAATCCAAGGTGCCAACGGGATTGAGAGTGTCAACATTGTGCAGGCCCTCGAAAGTGGATCTGGCGACATCGCTGAAGTCATGCCTATTCTTACAAGCGTGCTCCTCAATAGTTCTAAAAAGGCATCTTTACGCGTCGAAGAAGTGAATGCCAAACACACCGCGATAATTACTGTGACGGATCTACCGATTACGCGAACCCTGTCGTTCCTAAAATCTTTGAAAATCTCTGGTTCTCAGGCTAACAAGGTCCACAAATCAACAGCCGGCAAGTTGGTTTTGCAGGAATTAGATGCTCAACTTTCAGCCGTAGGCACACGATTTCTGGCAGGGGATGTCCCAATCCACGAAATACGCATTCAAGGGAATGAGAAGATATCGGAAGCACAGATTCAACAGGCACTTGAAAATGGTTCTGAAGACCTTGAACAAGCACTCAAAACACTCTATAAAGCGATGCCCTACTTTGACGAGTTAAACTTACAGGTAGCTGAGGAGAATTCAAAATACGTCGCGACGATTACTGTTGATGAGAAACCGCTTTCTACGAATGCATATCTCGGTCTCAATCCACCGCTACGTCTCGGATTTAACCGAGTGACGGGGTGGGAAATCGGCACCGGTTTTGAACTCGGCAAACGAAAGGATGTCGGACCCCTTTGGACGTGGAACATCAGAGATTCATCGAGCGATCAGACTTCAAAGCTTTTTGGAAAGGTGAGTTATGCATTCGGTAATCCGCATGTCCATTACCGGATGGGTGGCATAGCGAATTGGGGGAAACCTTACATTTGGAATCTCGGACTCACAGCGCAAATTCACCGTTTGACAGATGCTGTTGCCCCAGAACTTTTTCCGAATTACAACAACCCACTCCCTATTTTTCAACGCATCATTGGGACACCCGACCTCCAAAATTACTATCTACGACAAGGGGCTGAGATCGCATTGCAGTGGTCACCGGTTATGCCGAATCATTCCTTCAGATTGGCAATGGTTGCGGAATCACATACGAGTCTCCAGAGAAGCACAGATTGGTTTGTCGCCAATTGGGGATCGAAACTCCGTGTGAGAGAGAACCCTCCAATAATCCCCGGCACCCTGCGGAGTCTCACCTTCCAATACGATTTGAATAATATAACGCATTCCATGGGTTGGCACAACACGTTTCTCATTGAACACAGCAATGGGGCTGTAGGGTCCGATTTTGATTTTACACGTTTACAATTACATTTTCGGTATGCTTTCCGTCTAAAGAATAACCGAGTTCGGACTCGGTTTCTGTTTGGGTTTTCCGACTCTACTTTGCCAATTCAACGTCAATTTGTCATTGGTGGCGTAGAGGGACTCAGGGGGTATCCTTGGTACAGACCGGAAAGTGAATCTGGTGGTCCAATAACCTATAAGAGCGGACACACGTCTTCTCCATACGCTTTTGCCGGAGATCGTGGATTTCTGCTCAACGTCGAATACCACTACCGTTTATCCAATCTGTTCAGTTGGGGTATTTTCAGAAACGCCTTTGGCATTGTCTTCTTTGATGAGGGACAGGTCTGGAATGTATCTGGTCCGGCATATACCTTCGATCCTAAAGGAAGTATCGGTATCGGTCTACAGTTTGGAGAAGATAAATCTGTTGTTGTCGTTAACGTTCCGGGGATACATTCAGGAAGAGGCGATTCTGTTTTCAGAGTTAACATTGCAAAAGCCTTTGAAGCTGGCACAGGTATTCAGGTTACGACAGTTTGGTCCAAAAGTTTTTAAGCTGTGATGAATTGTGAACAGGACTTACGCAAAATTGGCTTTCATGCCAAAATTGAGGGGATATTCCCGAAGAAAGCGCAATAATGCACGTCGCATTTGGGCGAGTACGCCGCAGAATTGCGCTACTACGAACCAAAGACCGCACGAAAACGGGTCAACTGCGTAAGTCCTAGTGAAAATAAGTAAACACTCCGACGAAAACGAAATCAGAAAGCACCCTCCCACTGCTAATCTCGCTTCTTTAGAGCGTCTAATTAATTCTAAAATCTACCATAAATGGCCCTATCCGAATCTGGTTTAAGGGTAGACTTAATTCATTTTATGTGTTACACTTATCTTCTGAGACGCAAGGATGGATTTCTTACCCAAATGCTGAAACCTACCTTCAAACCGGAAAAATATGCGAACCATCCAGTTGTTGGCTACTTTCATCGTGATGTCCGTATCTGTTATCCTGCCGAATTCGGAAGGTGATTCGGACCGATTCACATTCGTCCGTCTAAAATATGGTGGTCAACTCACCAGACGTAGTAGTTGGCGGGTGGATCATCCTGCTTCTGATCGGAATTTTATCTGGCAACTCCGTAAACAGACGAACATTGATGCAGATCCCCATGAAAAGATTATTGAAGTTGGTGCGACGGAACTTTTTGAATATCCGTTTTCCTACATGTTGGAGGTCGGTAGTCTTAGGTTAAGCCGAAAAGAGGCGAAGAACTTACGAGAATATCTTTTACGCGGCGGTTTTATCTTTGTTGACGATTTCCACGGGGAACGCGAATGGGAACGGTTTTACACGGAATTGAAAAAGATTTTCCCAGAACGAGAGCCGGTGGATATCCCAATATCCCATCCGATTTTCCAATGCTTCTTCAAAATCGAAGAACTCGTTCAAATTCCGGGACTCCGCTCACTCTTTAGTGGACGCACGTACGAAAGATACGATGGTTATCCAGCGTACTGCCGCGGCGTTTATGACGACAATGGACGGCTTATGATGATGATCAACTTTAATACCGATCTTGGAGACGCCTGGGAGCATGCCGCTGAGAGTTTCTACCCACGCGAGTATTCAAATATCGCATTGCAGATGGGCATCAATGCGGTTGTCTATGCGCTCACGCATTAATACTTTGCTCCCCAGACTCGTTGCCCCTGATAAAAATCTTTTGGAGATCAAGGTTGGACATGTTATAATAATCCATCATAAACTTTCGATGGGTAAAACACTTTAATGCTCGTAAAATGGAGAAAGCATATATGCTCAGTCGTAAACAGAAGTTAGAGTTTTATGAGAACGGCTATATCTCTGTCCCCGGTGTTGTTCCACAACTGATGGTAGACGCGGCGCGACAGGCAATTAATCACTCCATCGGTGCGGTTGGTATGAACGAAGGAGACTTAGAGCGTTACCGAGCGCAATCCTACTGCAGCGAAATTCGTGAAGCCCCTGAGATCGTAGACCTTTTCAATAAAACGCCTATCCTAAAACTTTCGGAGTCATTGATGGGTGAAGGAAACGTTCAAATTCCGAACTCAGGGCAGATCGCATTGCGTTTTCCGGGTCCGTTGCGCGTGGATCCCAATGAACCTCACGGACACCTTGATGGGTTAGGGAGCGGTAAGAATGGCATGGCAAAAGGGGTTTATCGGCGTGGATTTACCGCACTCGCCGTGATTTATCTGGCGGATGTCCCCGAACCGTATAGCGGGAACTTCACTGTTTGGCCCAAATCGCACAGTTTCTTTGCCGACTATTTCAAAAAGGAAGGTCACGAAATATTGGCAGACGGAATGCCAAAACCGGAACTGCCAGAGGGACCAACACAGATACTCGGTAAAGCGGGCGATGTCGTCTTGACCCATCACCAGATCGTTCACACTGCAGCACCAAACGCCGCGTCGGATATCCGCTATGCCGTCATTTTCCGGCTGCGGCACGTTGATTGTGAGAAAAACGGGTATGATGCCTACACCGATATCTGGAACGAATGGCCCGGTATTCAAGAAGCAGTCGCCGTATCTGATGCCTAAACGATTATTGGGAAAGCAAAAAAATGGGCGGCACTGTAATGCCGCCCTGTACCTTTCTACCGAGCGTCTTTAATATCGCCCCAAGTGGTACTCAATTTTCCGTTCGGATCTACAGCAAAGGGGTTCCCGGGACCGCTGGCAAGGTGCTCAATCTCTTTTTCAGAAAGGGCGCGATGGAACAGGAAGAACTCATCCATCAGTCCGTTGAAGGGCCATGTAGGTCCCACGGCAGCATCAAACGCTGCTGCTTCTGAACCGATTCCAAGGAACCCGAATCGTGCGGCACCTGCCCCTATGACTTTCGTCGGTGCCCCAATTTTTTCATCCAACTCTCCATCAACGTAGATGCGTTTCTCTTTTCCATCAAACGTTGCTGCAAGATGGTGCCACTTGTCATCCGCGACATCAGTTTTACCAAACCAGTCATGGACTGGACAACAGTTGTCGAAAGCGACGAAAGTAGTTGCGGCATTTCCACCCACGTCATCACCAACAGCAAAACGGAAAAATTCGCTCCGATCCCATGAGGCAATCATGCCTCTTACTCCGGTTTTCGTCCAAGCGGCAAGGGTAATCTCTTTAATCGGATCCTCATACATATGTTCTCGTACCGCAATGTATTGCGTCGCGTTCCCCGGGAACTCCATACACTCTCCGACTTTGCCTTTCACAATTTTAAAATCTTTACCGTGAAGGAAGCCATCATTGCCGTTGCCAGACACATCCAAGATATCATCCTTCTTGAGGGTATCTTTGTTAAAACTGTAGTAGATGATGAGTTCTTCCTCGCTGACACTCTGCGCGTGGCTTGCAACCACTGCCCCTGCCAGCATCAAACCCAACACCATCAATCTGAACATGAGAGCAGCATTCATTGAGAGTCTCCTTTTTCTACAACAATAAACACGCATCGTTCGCGTGTTTTTTAGTCTTCTCTACATAAGTTACCATTGAGGTAAAATTCGCAATCGCAATTTCATCATACATAGATTCTTAAGTAAACGCAAGCAAATTATGTCTCCAGGGCCCTTTAGTTTTAAGGTTTTTGTCCAATTTATCGGAAAAGTCGGGAATCGGAGTGTTTTTGATAGGGTGTTTCTCCCCTCCTACAGCAGAGCCACAGGGACCGAAAATCTAACGATAATTTCTCCTGCGATTTAGGAATATCCACCGACACCTAACAGCATCTGTTCTTCCATATCTGCATCTTCAAGAAAAGTGTGGGTTAACCCATCTTCGGGTTGTGCTCCACCGTGTGGTGACTTACGGAGCCAGGTCGGCGTATAACTTAAAATTAACATTCGCCTCTTGGCATTGCGTGTTGGTAAACCACGATGCCAGAGATTGCCGTGGATCAGTACGCCGCCCCCGGCTTTCACACGTAGTTCAATCTCGTTTTCCACAGGTCCATAGACATTCGGCGTCGCCTTGTCTAACCAGTTATGTGATCCTGGGACAATAGCGACCGCACCGGTATCCTCGTTCAAATCATCAAGATAGATGAGGCAATCGATGCAGTGTGGACGTGAGAACCACGGTGGAATCGGATTCGAGATCACACGCATGTGTTGATGCCACGGTGTTTGCTGTTCTCGGTCTTCACCTGGGTAACTGATGCGCGCACTCAGACCCCGCAACCGCACAAGCGGTCCCATCATCGCACGAGCAATTGATAAAGTCGGTTGAAATTTCAGGAGTTCTAAGAATACTTCATCTTTATCCATCAAGTGCCGCGGAATGAAGCCCCACCCCCGTTTACCAGCCATCGCACTGTCTCGTTTTTCCGATTCACGTTCCTCTAAGCGATCAAGGGCATCTCTTAATTTTTCGAGTACCTCGCCTTGAAAGAGTCCCTCTCGCACGAGGTAACCCGTCTCGGCAAACGTCTGCAATTCTTCGGGGTCAGCATGCACTTCAATTTCCCAGTGTCCCCCGGATTCCGAATCTGGATTGTGGTCGTTCAGTACTTCGTACTGGAGTTTATGTCGTTCCATATTTTCCTCGATCGATTTTATAGTAAAACAGGCAATTAATCAGCGGTCTCCAAGACTGATGAATAAGTTGCGATATATAGGTAGGGCAAGCTCCAATTTTAAAGTTTCCTTTGGGCTTTTAGATATGCCCATGTGGTAGTCGCTTCCCCTGCGGTATCTACTGCGAGCTGCATGCCGTCATTCATATCGCCATACACAATTTTATATCGATCCATATTCACCTCAGTAGACCCAACTCATCCTATAGTATTAGGACTTACGCAAAGCGCAATGAATTGCGCGACTACGAACCAAGCTCTCTTTGAGAAACACACCCTTCAAAGATACATCTGTTTGTAGTGATGCGATTTATCGCATCAATGCGTAAATCCTGAGTATGTTCGGAATGAATTTGTCAAATTGTCGGCATCACATTCCCACCACATACAGGGATGTACGCACCTGTGATGTAACTCGCGAGATCTGATGCAAGAAAAAGCACGGTATTGGCGATCTCTTGGGCAGTCCCCCGGCGTTGCATCGGAACTTTGCTCCAATAATGTTCATCGGACGCGCTCGCTTCACTTTTTTCGCTGACAGTCCAGCCTGGTGCAACTTGGTTCACGGTAACGCCGTGTGCCCCGACCTCTTTAGCAAGCACTCGCAGGACACCGTCCATACCGCGCTTTCCCGATGTGTAAGCACTCTGCCGTTCAAAGTTTTGCATTGAACATTCCGTATTAATGCTAACAACGCGTCCCCATCCCGATTCAATCATCTGCGGGACAAAGGCTTGTGCCATGTATACATTGTGCAGAACACATGACTGGAACTGACTCTCATAGTCTTCAGCGGACTGCTCTAAAACCGAAGTCCAGCTATACTGAATGACGGCGTTATTGACGATGATGTCTGCCGCACCGAGTCGCTCTGAGACGGCATCACGCATAGCATTTATCGAATCCTGATTTGTGACATCCGCCTGCACTACGGCTGCCCGCACGCCTCTGACGGTGATTTCGTCTCGCAGAAATTGGGCTGTTTCTTGGTCCCTGTAGTAGCAGATTGCAATATCTGCACCTGCTTCCGCTAAGGTCCTTACCATAACACGCCCTAACGCGCCTGAACCGCCTGTAATCACTGCTACTTTATTGGAAAGGTCGATCGGAATCATTTCCGCTCCATGTTTTAAAGATCCCTCGCCGTGCTATGGCTGTAACAAATCACCAGGGATACGAGACATCGGATAGTTTGCGTCTTCGTCGCGATTTGCTATGATTTCTGGGATTTCGCTATCCCAATAGTCTGGTACGGTATTCGGACGGCTATGCCATGCGAGAATTAGCGTCCGTCGAACATCGGTAAAGTTTTGGTGGGCGGAGTGTAAAATGCGCGCATCTGCCATTACCAATGAACCCGCTTTCGCGCAGACATCTACTTGATCCGGGTGATCACTGAACATAATCGGATGATCTTCATCAATAAACCGCGCTCCCTGCTCATGTGCTGGCACCAATATGTCGTGTAAGTCAATTCGCTTGCGGTGTGTGCCTGGAATAACCTTTAAGCAGCCATTTTCTCGGGATGTATCGCTGAGGTAATAATTAAGGAAAATCGTCTGTGGCCAGGGTGTGCAACTCAGCGGATCGTTCCAGCGCATCCAATCTTGATGCCAATAGAGTGGGGGTCCCCCGGATTCCTTCGTCAGAATAATGATGCCACCAGATGATACAAAATCTCCGAACCCGATCTGTTTCAAAGCGTCGCGCGCGGGTTGCCATTCCAACAGTTTTTGAATATGGGCGTTATCTTCACCGCGGACGTTGACGTGCTGTCCTTGATAAACAACATCTTCGGGTTCTACATGTCCGGCTATCAGCCGTTCCGACTCGTCTTGGAGTTCCTGTAGAAACTCGCCTGTCAGAACATCATCGACAATGCAGAACCCCTCTTCAATCATTTGCTCCCGTTTTTGTAAAGCGACTTCAGGTGTCATTACACGCTCCTCTGCTTACAAATTAAATGTGATTCTAAAACTAATCCTTGGAAGTGGTAACTTGAAAGTTTGTTTTATTTTATACGAATTCACAGGAGAAAACAACAATTTTTTCTCATTTTCGATCAGCTTTAGCTTTGCTACAGCAATAAAATTTTTTGATCTCCTTTAGGTTTTATGTTATACTTTTCAAAATTCATACTGATTGAAAAGGCAGGCTTAGCACATGGAAAACAAAGGACGAACAATAAATATTCCGAAACTGGAAATCACTGATCAGGAACGCGCTGAAAACAAACCCACGCAAGAAAGCATCGATGCAGGCGTGCGTCTCTTACGCGAGGCTGGATTGGTAGTCATTGAAAGCGTTCTACCACGGGATTGGATAGCAGAACTTGACGTCGCTACGGAAACCGTGCTCAGCAATGAAGAAAACGGTCACGAGGGTGAACACCCGATGTTGAAAATGCCGTTCATGGATTCACGTATCATTGATAACCCGTTCGCGATACCGATTATGAAAGCAGCAATGGGCGAAAAAATCTTTGCATACCTGCCTTACGGATGCAACAGCACGCGTCCCGGGAGCGATATACAATGGATTCACCGGGATTCAGGGCAACTTTTTCCTGAACTGCCGTTCGCCCTGCCGGTTTGTACAATCGTCGTTAACATTCCACTCGTCGACTTTACAGTGGAAAACGGTGCCACTCAGGTGTGGCCAAGTTCGCATCTCATTGTTGATGACGCGGCGGTACGCAATTCCCCGTATAACGTTTGTGAGGAAGAACGCGGGGCACAGTACCCCTCTTTTCAGTTAGAGATGCCTGCCGGTTCTGTTGTCGTCCGCGACATGCGATGCTGGCACCGAGCAATGCCGAACCACTCGCAAACTATCCGGCACATGCTTGCCCTCGTCTATTTCCGGAGGTTCCATCATTATCCGGATGCCCCGAAAATCTTTTCTTCGCGGGTTCCGGAAGAGATATGGAACAGCATGTCTGAAGAGTGTCAAGAGATATATCGCTTCCATCCACACGATTAAGGAAATAGAGAGAGGAGAAATATGCAAAGAACGCTGCTGATTCATCCAGAAATGCCCGAAATTGACAGGGAACACGGGTTTTCCAATATCAACGGACCTTCACTCGTTCGCGTGCCAGAATGGGTAGACCGTTCCAGAGGTGGTCCTTTGGGAAAATATTATCTCTACTTCGCACATCATCGCGGTACCTATATCCGCTTGGCTTATGCAGATGCTATTGAGGGACCTTACACGATCTATCAACCCGGCGTATTGCATCGAGATAATACCGTATTTCAGGGACGCGATCATATCGCTTCCCCGGATGTCCATATAGATGAGGAAAATCGCCGCTTCTTTATGTATTTTCATGGAACTTACGGTGGAGGACAGGCAAGTTGTTGGGCGACCTCCACTGACGGCCTGAATTATACCGCTTCAGATACACTGGATAAACGAAACGGTGCCTACTTTCGGGTCTTTTGGTGGAACGGACACCCTTATACAACGTATCACGGTTGGCTAAGTCGTGCGCAAACCCCAGAATGGACAGCGACGTTCATTCCGCGAGATACACCGCTTTTTCCACGTAAATCGGATGAGGACAACACAGGATTCCCGCGTCACACAGCGAATCTTCTTGAAGGGGATACATTGACTGTTTACTACTCACTTTACGGAGATAGTCCAGAACGCATCCGTAAAAGCACTGTGCAGTTGACAAATGACTGGAACGATTGGGCTCCATCTGAGCCAATAGAGGTTATCGCTCCAAAATACGATTTTGAGGGTGTAGATTTGCCGATTAGACCGTCAACAGGCGGGTTAGATCGGGAACGTGTGCATGAGCTCCGCGATCCAGCGATCTATTGTGAGGATGGAAAAACGTGGCTTCTGTATTCAGTTGCAGGCGAGCAGGGTATTGCGATTATCCGCTTGTGATGGAGACAAATTCAGATTGTAACATTTTAATAGTCTTTCTAAATTTTTATCTGGATGACCGAGAATGTCTACGCTGACAATACTAATCCTCCCGTTCTAAGATTCTGGAAGTTTATAGACACCCCGCTTGACCTTTATAATCTCACCTGCTTCTACAAGGCGTGTGAGTTCTGTATTTATTGCTTTTGGGTGTCCCTGAATCGCCTCCGTGAGTTCGGGTGTTTTTTTCTCACCATCGGCGAGAAGTGCGAGAATTTGCTCGCGGAAAGGGACACGTGGGATTTTCCCCAGCCTTTGCAACACTCGGTTCGCCTGCCTTGGGGAACATCCCAGAACCCGTTCTACCTCTTTTCTACTGGATTCAGATGTCAGATTGTCGCGTTCGGTCTCAAATTGTTGACGTATCGCTATCACCTCAGCGAGTTTGTCTAACCCACCGGCGACATCGAAATCTTTCCAGTCAAAAAGGAGCGTTTCAGGTCTGTCAGTGATCTCAGGAATTCGGAACCCCGTAATCAACATAACTTTCTTGTTTGCTGAACGGTTCAGCTGAACCAGCTCCATAATCTCTGTGAATATACGGATGACCACTTTTTCATGAACGTTCTGGACGCGCGCGTCTTTGTAACGGTAGGACTCAGGTTCCATTTCATAAGAGAGAGGCTCCTCGTCGTTTCCAAAGTAGACCTGAGTGAACTCCAATATGGTGCCTGGTCCGATTTCCGGCATACCAACAATCCAGATGACCTGTGCCTCCTGAAAAGCGGTTTCCAATCCTTCCAGCCTTCGAAACCCCGTCAAGAAACAGACATTCTCGTTTTTCGCTACGCTTTTCAGCTGCTCAAGTGCATAAAAAACGGTTATAATCCCATGCTTAATATTCGGATCCCTTTCTATTTCAGCTTGAATTCTGGAAAAAATGTGCTGTCCCGTTTCAGACATCCCGATAACGTCCCAAGTGCTGCTGAAGTCTAAAATTGTCTCCCGTGGATAAATATTGGTCCGAATCTGAAAAACTGAGTTTCCGGGAACCCACGCCATCGGTTGCCTGTGAAGGCTCTTGGTTTCTGCATCCAAGAACGCCCGATGTAAATGTTCACCGTAGAGGATCGGTCCATTGACCAAAAGGTGTTTGACGCTCGGATGGAGTACCGGCGGCACCCAGAACTGTAGTGCTTCGTCCTCCCATCGCATCGGGGCATCAGCGTCCCGCGTGTAATGTGTAAAGAACCGCCTGAATTGATGCCAAAACGTCCAGCTTGGATCGGCACAAACCACGGGGAACTCCTGAATGTTTTCAACCGTCCGCGCGTCCAAGATACCCAACCCGACAGCGTCCGCTATTGACATCAGGATTTTCATGTCTTCGTTCGGCACAAAAGCGTCGAGTTGAAAAAAGGGCAGCCCTTCCGCAGCCAATCTATCCGCCGCTGCAGCGTCCAAAGGAATAT
This sequence comes from Candidatus Poribacteria bacterium, assembly GCA_965232545.1. GTDB lineage: Bacteria > Poribacteria > WGA-4E > WGA-4E > WGA-3G > WGA-3G. The sequence continues at coordinate 755,632 of OZ246979.1, read as the reverse complement.
AAGCAGAGATGCCTCGCGCAAACTCGATTGTAAAGCGTGCTAATTCCGCACCGGTCTCCGCATCAATAACTCCGCGTGCGACCACTCTGCCCTGTATATTGATGTGGCACATCTGTTGGACAATTTCTTCTTCCAGCCATTCAAAGGTCTGGACCACTGTTCGGAGGCGTTTGGTAAAGCTACCGTGGGATCTGTCTCTGATTTCTACGGCATTCAGTAGAGCTATCGCAAAGTTGCTTAAGGCACTGCCTTGCCAGTTGACAACCCACTTCTGCAATGTGGTTCTCGGGAGTTTGCATCTCAGGAACAATCCATTCTCTCTCTTGACATTGATGATACAGAGAGGTTGTGTTCCATCACGCCTTTCGAGAAGTTTTTCCACGCTTTCGGCATACTGTGGATCCAAAAACAGTCGAAAATTCCCTAATATTTGTACGTTAGTCGTTTGAAATGTAGAGAGTTGTGATAGATAGCCACGCTCGCGACATGCTGTATAGACGGGGCATTGTGGACAGATAATTTCGCTCGGATCCCCACCCTTTTGCGCAATTGCTTCGCATCGCTCGGGATCCTCGCAGACATTTCCACGCTGAAAGGGGGTTGCCATGCGCACATCAGAGGGGATATCTTTCACCTGATCCCAGAGATACATCCGATCCCGCCACCCTGTAACCGATCCCACATTTTGATTTTGAAGAAATTGCTCAGCTGCTTCCCCAAGTTCAGCACTCGGCACTCTTAAACAGATTGCCTTACGCAGAAAGGGTTCCACTTCACGGGTTTTCTCTACGTCTATCTCGGGAACACATCCGAGGACGCGCACGTTCCTATCAAAAGCACGTTGCACCTGAACCCTAATTGCTTCTGGCGGTTCATCAATCTTTTCCGTAGGTTTCGACTTATGTAACACCGAAGACGGACGTTTTAGTGATAGTGGACTGAGGTTCCCTTCCCGAACAGCAAGCACGTTATCGTTTATAGGGAGCCCCGTCTTGGGAATCGGCGGAAGGATCCCCGTATCCTTCCAGACATCTGTGATGAGCGTTGCCTCCATAGGTAACTCCGTATCAGATGTAGATGCCTGCACCCACACGCCATCTTCATTCTCCCACAAGGTTACCTCTGTGTTGCCACTCTCATCACCGTGTCGGTGCCAATAGTGAAATCCATCCGCTTGTCTGGTATAAGAAAATCCGCGCTTGAAGAATGCTTCTTTGGCAAGGTCAAGTTTACCCGATCCCAGAGAGTAGGGCACCTCGGGGATGCTCTCCGTGTGCTGTAAAATTTGGAAAACTGGTTCGTGAAGCTTCGCGCGAAGGGCATCAATAGGGGCAAAGAGTACCTCTTTAGGAATCACAGGCGGATCTAACAAATTTCCAAACAGGATTTCATAACGTCCATCCCAGCAATTGTATCCTTTCTCGCCCAAAATTTCAAGATACGCATCGTGGTGGTACGGATTCTCTTCTGATGGGCTCCCTTTATAGACATATACCCGTGCCTGCTTGGTGTTCGGGTGCAGGTACCCCGGTATCCTGCAAGAAAAGCGCAATCCACCAGATTTTGACAATGTCAACAACGGGTTCGCAGCAGTGTTAACAAGTGCTTGAACGCAATCAAGAACGGCATCAGGGGCGGCACAGATGGCTTCATATTTAAAGTCAATGTCATGCCATGGCGCATCATCGCGCCCTGAGGGAATACCTGTATACACTTGCATCCCCCATGACCTATGCCATTGGGTGATATCCCAGTCTGTTGCCTGTTGGCGTTTCAAAAACCGTTCACCCCCAAAAGAGCGCGGGGGGCGGTCGGTTCCAGGAGCCTGCCCTATCGGCATAAAGGAAATGCCTGCCGCTTCCAAGTCTTGCAACATCACAGGGTATCTGTGCGCACAATAGACAGTGAAGTGGTAAGGAAGTCCTTTGTAAAATAGAGGCGTTACGGTCGTCTTCCGTTGCTCAAGAGGCTTTTCGTGCCGTTGGTGGCAGCGGAAAATGATATCTTGCAAGACATCGGTTGTCATCAACATACTTCCCTAACTACAGTAAGGCGATTTTTCTATTCCTGAATCGGATAAATTCCAGATACCAACTCTACTAAGGATGGGAACGCTAAAATCCATGTGGAAATCTTTGAACTTACGATGATAAATCCTAAAAATATATGGACAGTTTTCGTAGGGTGCTTGCTTCAAACGAATTGACGTGTCTGTAGCACACTCATACTAAAAAACAACTATTATCGAATGTTCACAAACATCATCTTTTCACATAAGTTAATAGTATATATTATCAAATATCTCATTCTTTGTCAAACTTTCAAATTGATATAAAGTCAATCATAATCAGGATTTATATTAAAGTTATATTGAGACATGTTTTTTAAATTAAAATAACAATATTATAATATCCTTACCAAACTTTATGCGATTTACTCTATTTTTCTCAAGACCTATCAGATACATATTTCATATCAGATTTGGAAGCAGTAATGGAGAGTGGGAACTTTTGCTGGCAGTCTGTGAATTTCGGTAAATGTGTTAAAGATCATCGCGGTATTTGGAAAGGGAATTTCTCCCGCAAGAAATTGGATAAGATTCTAAAGTATTATGCACTTTTTAGGCAAAATTAGCGATATTTATGGACATAATTTGTTTTTCTCTGAAAAATTTCGTAATAATTTTAAGTTATTTATAGGCTTATATATTTTTTATTTGATTAATATTTGAAGTTGCCCTATTATAACTATTCAGTGCATCAGTTGTTTCTCAATCAGTCATGAGAACCTGAATTTCGGAGATTTTGCCAACACTTTTTTCATAACATTTCATATCAGATTTGCGAAATCGCAACCTATTAGGGTTTATACAATTTGTTGAACGGAGTTCGGGGAAGTGGAGGCGGAAGGTCAAGATCCAACTGAGCATTGTTTTCTAAACGGACATTAGGGTTTTCAACGGATGAGGTTGATTCTATGAAATTGCGTATGGGAGATGTGTTAATCGAGACCGATTACATCGAGATGACCGAACGGGTGGCACACCATACGGTCAAGTTGTTTTTCGTATCGGGGAAAGTGTTAGAAGTTCATTGTGGCGTTAAGTCAAATGCGCCTGCGGTTTGGAATCAGGATGCTGACGGATTTATCCAAACTCTCCAAAATACTGATGCAGTTAAGCACTTCGGTAAAGAGTGAACCTAATCTTTTACAAATATTGCAGAGTTATGTCAAAAAACAGTTTATTCCACTCACTTCAGAGAGGGCATATTCGCCTATTTACAAGCGGTCTGGCGGGGGCTCTTTCGAGCGAACCTTGCTTTGCCGGGTGTGTAGGGAAATCGCCCGCTTATGACAGCGAGCAGATATCATAATGTTGACGCAACAACCCACATTCATTCAATTACCATCGCCTCCTATGCAGGCGATTTACAACGCAATTCAGCAGGTTAAAGGAGCAAAAATTTCCTCCTTCATTACCGGCGAAAACGGTGTTGGGAAGAAGGGAGTCGCACAATACATCCACGAAAGTGGACCCCGGCGTGCCCAAACTTTTATCACCGTCAACTGTGGTAGGTTCTCCTCAGAACGCCTGCAGAGTGAACTCTTTGGGCATGAGGCAGGAGCGTTTACAAGCGCAATCCATCAGCGGCAGGGGGCATTTGAAGTTGCAAACGGAGGCACCCTTTTTTAGAGGAGGTACTCGAAATGTCGTTGGACGCGCAGAAGATGCTCCTTCGTGTCTTGGACACAGCAACACTCACGCGTCTGGGAGGAAATGAATCTTTGAGCGTAGATGTTCACATTATCTCTTCAACGAATAAGAATATTCTGAAAGTCCTTGAAGAAAAGGAATTTCGGGAGGATCTGTATTACCGCCTGAAAGGTATGACGTTTCGCTTACTCCCGCTAAGGGAGCGTCCCGAGGATATCGCACCTTTAGTAGACGCATTTATCAACGAGTTCTCAGCCGAATACGGGAAAAGTGTTAAAGGGGTTACTCCAAAGGCACTTGCCCTTCTTGAGCAGGCGGCGTGGCCCGGGAACATTCGTCAGTTGAGGAGCACAGTTCAGACGGCGGTCGCTCTCGCAACGACTAACAAGCTCGAACCTAAGGATTTCCCTGAGATTTATCCTGAATTCGTTCAGACCCTTATTTCTATATGGCACACACTTCCCTGGGAAATACAGAATGCAATATGGGAGACCCTCCTTCCGGAGACACAGTACACAATTAGGCATAAACTTCCAAGGCAGACAGCAGGTTTTTGGGGTAATCTATCGGTTTCCAAAACGGAGAAAAACATAGAAAACGGGGAATTTCTGAATATAGAAAATATGAATCAGAATCAAATTCTACGTGCAGTTGCCCAGGAACGTATACAGCAATACGCTTCCCTGCGTGAGGCAGCTGAATCATTGGGCATTGATACTCGCACGCTTCAGAGACACGCCCAATGGAAAGAACCAGACGAATAAAGTATTTATTATCATAGCACCTACGATGCCCAAAAGAATTTATGATGCTACTTGGCCGTATACGGCAAGCCGTTACTACTTACTTAGAGATACTGCCGTTGTCAAACAAAAACATCGTCAGAGATATACCGCTTCGATTCGGCGTTTCCGGGGTCGAAGGTATTGCAGATTATGTAATTTGTGATGACAACCATTTCATTGTTATTATCGTCTGTGAAGTGCCCGATACGAGGAGCGTTGTGTTAGAGGCTCATGAATATCTGAAAGGTCTTCTCTCTGCGACCGACACGCACTTCGGTGTTCTTGCGACAGGCACGGATCCAGATGGGTGGCTTTTTGCTGAGAACCGCCGCAATAACTGGTTCGTGGAGATCTCACGGGCGACTTTTGAAAGTCGAGTAGCACGTTGGCATCCTGATATGCGCCAGTCCTCGTCAATGCTGAATTTACAAGAGAAGGTCAGAGTGTCGAACAATATAGCACATCAGCGGCTTAAAAAGCTACGAAAGTGGCGATGGACCGCCATTGGTTTGGGAATAGGTTTCCTTAGTGCTAGCGCGGTGTTGATATGGTATATCCTCAAATGAGACACCCGTGCTTTCGCGTGCGGGATGTAGACGGGAAACTATCATATCTATTCCGTGAAATTGACCAGAAGATGGTTTCTAAAGGTCATATAAACAAAATCTGGTAAAGTGATTATATTATTGACGTTTCTCAATGAGTCTTCCAACGAAAAAAACCAAAACGCCGAGCGTTAGGAAACCCATCTCAACGCCCATTGCTTTGGATTCACTGTAGCCATACGGATTGACACACCCTAAGTAGAGTCCCGCTCCTAAGCAGGCTATGCCCATCAGTTCCAAAGTTTTACCGATATAATACACGAATTCTCCAGTGTTATTTAGTGGTATTTTATTTAACCGTAAAGCGAGGTTTGGCGCCCCGCCCTACGGTTGCGAACTAATATAGACTTTTGATGTGTCCCCACTGGATTAATTTTTGTTGCCGGGTTGGTTCAATCTTCGCGGTAAAAGCGAGATCAGGAAGGTCAATGTTTTCCTCAGTATAACCCTCTGGTGCCCAAGCGATTTTATGTTGCAGGTGTCCACTATCGACATCGTTATAGATGATAAAGAACCCGATGCTATTCCCCTTCCTCGCGAGATTGTCAAGGCGGAAACTCAACTCACAGGTCTGTCCATCGTTTCCCCATGCGACCCGCGTCAATGGCGATTTTAGCGTGCCCATCTCTTTTTGAATCGGAATGTCAAAACGGTAGAGGTCCTCCATTCTACCTGAATGATGTGGATCTACGTAAACAATAAGATGATCCTCGCGGAGCAGTTTCGCTTGGCGATTTTCGAGTTGATCGTCGACTAATTTAATAGCGACATAAAGAAAACCGTTTCGCCAAACCGCCCCGAAAGTTCCTGTAAAATCAGGCGATTCGCTCCAACGTTTCCCACTTAGTAAATCTTGTTCCATCTTCCCGAGCGTCGCTCTATCCCATACGGGATCGTCAAGATATCCATCCACGATAGGTGCAACAGGTGCGAGTTCTGCGTTATATTGAAAATTTTGAAGATTCCTGCCTGTGACATGTCCTAATGCATGAGACACCATAACCAGCAGGAGGATAACTATCGCAAGTATTTGTTTGTTGAAATTCATAAACTCCTCCTTTCCAGAGAACCTGTAGGGTTGGATTTTATGTTCGTTTGAATTTTAGAGGCACGCTATCTTGATATTTGTGTGCGGATTTTAATCCACACAAATATAGTGGATCCCGTAATTACTTTTACACCAAACTCGGTGCGGTTAGGTGAAAGACCCTACCAGGGGTGTGCAGATATTTTCGGGCTTTACTATATTAATGAACTTTGTTCCTTTTACCACGCTGACACATATCAACCGACCAACGCAAATTTAAACATTTTGTTGCACCTATTTCTTATTTCTTCACTAATATTATAGTATACTTTAAGCGCGATTATTTATCCAATTAAAATTGGCACTAACAGATTCGAGATGCGGAAATAGGCGTTTTTTTTAAATTCAGTTGAAATTTGGAAAAAAATCTGTTATACTTTTAAACTAAGCAGTTTTGAGATCAATTTTTTGTCAGCGCTCAGAAATTAACAGAGAGGCAATTGGTTGTGAATAAAAGTACCAGAAGCATGGTGATTTGGTGGGTAGTTGTTGCGGGACTCGTTGTCCTTGGCATTTATCAATTATTCAACCGCAGAGATCCAGTTTATCAACTCGCGACCTCTGATTTTCATCAATACATAACGCGCGGTTCATCCCTATTCGAAGGATATCTGGTTTTAGACGAAGAATGGGTAGAAGGACAGTTTAATTATAACATACTCAATGAAATCCGCGCCGAAATTCTGCAGAGCGTGGATCCTGAGGAGCAAGAAACCCATCTCCCACCAAAGTGGCAAGGCGAATTTAGAGCGAGCCGCGATGCGATCGATGATTATGACATCCAAGCGAAACTTGACGAGTTTGGTATTAACTATAATGTCAAACCGCCATCTAAATTCCCACAAGGTTTGCTTATTTTCGGGACAACGGTTGTACCACTACTTATTTTCTTAGGCTTGATGATTTTCCTGTCGCGTCAGATGCAAGGAAGCGGGAACCGAGCCCTATCTTTTGGCAAAAGCCGAGCCAGACTCCATTCCGAAAACCAAACTAAAGTGACATTTGAAGATGTTGCGGGTGTCGATGAAGCGAAGGAAGCCCTTGAAGAAGTTATTGAATTTCTAAAGGCACCGAAAAAGTTTGAACGACTCGGTGGTAAAATCCCTAAAGGAGTCCTCCTTATGGGACCTCCAGGGACGGGTAAAACAATGCTTGCCCAGGCTGTTGCGGGTGAGGCAGATGTCCCGTTCTATAGTATCAGCGGTTCCGATTTCGTCGAAATGTTCGTCGGGGTCGGGGCATCCCGCGTCAGAGACCTGTTTGAAACTGGGAAAAAGAACTCACCTTGTATTATTTTTATCGATGAGTTAGATGCTGTCGGTAGACACCGTGGTGCAGGGATCGGTGGTGGACATGATGAGCGTGAACAAACCTTAAATCAACTTCTCGTTGAGATGCAAGGGTTTGAAGCATCTGAAGGCGTAATACTTATTGCAGCAACGAACCGACCTGACGTTTTAGATCCTGCTCTCCTTCGTCCGGGGCGATTCGATCGACAGATTGTTGTTGATTTGCCCGACGTGCGTGGGAGGGAGGCGATACTTAATGTCCATACGAAAGAACCTTATAAACTCGCTGAAAACGTCAATTTGGAAATCTTAGCGAAGGCAACACCGGGATTCTCCGGCGCAGACCTTGAGAATATGGCAAACGAAGCAGCACTACTTGCCGCAAGGTGTGACAAAGAAGAAATTGACATGATGTGCTTTGACGAAGCCAAAGACCGCGTGCTTATGGGACCCGAACGGCGTAGCCTCGTTATTAGCGACGAAGAGAGACGTGTTACGGCTTATCACGAAGCCGGACATGCCCTCATGCTACACTTCGTACCAGAAAGCGATCCAAACTACAAATGTACCATTGTTCCACGCGGCAGAGCTCTCGGCGTGACAGCAAAACTCCCTCTCGAAGAACGGCATAATATGAGCAAAAACCGTCTACTTGCACATATCATTTTTGCCCTTGGAGGCAGAGTTGCTGAGGAAATTATATTCGGCGAACAAACGACTGGTGCCCAAAACGATTTTGAGCAAGCGACAAGCCTCGCACGCCGCATGGTTACACAATGGGGTATGAGCCACATGGGACCGCTCACCTACGGTAGACGCGACGAACAGGTCTTCCTCGGTAAAGAATTAAGTGTCCATCAGGATTACAGTGAAAAAACTGCCATTGAAATCGACAAGGCGGTCCATGATATTGTAACAGAGTGCTATAATAAGGCGCGCGAAATCTTGGAAACGAATCTTGAAGGATTAAAGTTACTTGCGGACGCACTCTTAGAACGGGAGACGCTTGTTACCGAAGATATTGATGAGATTCTCGGACCCCGGCCACAACTACCAGCAAAACCAGTCGTATGAACTGTCGTGGCAAATCGCTCACTTTAGGTCAACAGACACATGTAATGGGCATCTTGAACGTCACCCCCGACTCTTTTTCCGACGGCGGGTGTTATCTTGATGTTGAACGAGCGGTCGCACAAGCCGAGCTGATGGTAGCGGAAGGTGCGACCCTCATTGATATTGGAGGAGAATCATCCCGCCCCGGGGCATCCGCAGTGTCCATCAGTGAAGAATTGGCGCGAATCCTACCCGTTATTCGTGCCATTGTTGACACCGTTGATGTTCTTCTTTCCGTTGACACATATAAAGCTGAAGTGGCTCGGCACGCACTTGAAGCCGGGGCACATCTTATCAATGATATCACAGCGTTGCGCGGGGACACGGCAATGGCGACGGTTGTATCAGAAATGGAAGCGGGGCTGATTCTGATGCACATGAAAGGCACACCGCGCACGATGCAACAGGCACCTCAGTATGACGATGTCGTTAGCGATATTTGTGAGTTGCTTCAGAAGAGTATCGAGACTGCTGAATCGCAAGGTATTCCCGCCGATCGCATCATTATCGACCCAGGGATCGGATTTGGCAAGACGATACAACACAACCTTGGAATCCTAAAACGCCTTACGGAATTCCGAGGGTTACACAAACCTCTGCTCGTTGGGACTTCACGGAAATCATTTATCGGTAACATATTAGATCTCTCGGTAACAGAGCGCGTTGAAGGAACGACCGCTACAGTGTGTTGGGCTATCGCACACGGCGCAGACATTGTGCGGGTCCATGATGTCAAAGCAAACGTTCGTGCTGCCCGAATGACGGATGCACTCTATAGATAAACCAATGCACCAGCAAAAGATTCAGGGAATTGGCATTGATATTGTTGAAGTTGAACGGATCCGAGACGCATCCCGTCGATGGGGATCACGGTTTGAAGAACGCGTCTATACACAGCAAGAACTTGCTTATTGTGGAGATACTCCATCTCGCTACTGGCGACTCGCCGCTCGTTTTGCTGCTAAGGAAGCCACACTCAAGGCTCTCGGCACAGGCTTGACTACAGGTATGCGCTGGCAAGATGTAGAAGTTCGGGCGAATACTATCGGGAAACCGGAACTCATCCTACACGGTGAGGTTCAACGCTATGCCAAGGAACGCAATATCAGTGCATCCTTTGTCTCTATGTCCCATACAAATGACTATGCTGTCGCACAAGTTACACTCTGTTCCATATAGTTTTCAGTTAGCAGTTATCGATTGCCAATAATCTTTCATGGAACGTTACTGAAACTGATAATGACAAAGAGGTAAGAAGTGAAATACGTCCAAAATTGTGTTCTGACTCTCCTGCCCCGTCTGGTAATTCTCTTCTTTGTTATGAGTAGCACTACTTCAATAGCAAACATGAGAGCATCAGCAGATGGATTCCTCAAACAGTTACTCGGTGCCGAACATTATGGGATGGGTGGGAGTTTCGCTGGTGCAACCCGTGGTGCGAATGCCTTAGGGAGCAATCCAGCCGGTATGAGCGCAATAGAGGGAAACCGATTCGTTATTCACGCGACCCGTTTTCCACGCACTGTCGCTCTACTTTCCAAACCGAACTCAAATGCCAATTATGAAGATTATAGTCGGTATGAGCAGCACTCGTCCGGTGTTGAAACTTTAAATTGGGCATTCCCAGTAGGCAAATTCGGCACGTTTGGATTAGCACTTGCATTTGAACAAGCCGGTGCGTTTCGCCGAGTCAATTATCTTGGAAAGGCACTTAACAGTTTTCCCGAAAATAACCTTGCGTTCGGTCTCAGTTACGGGGTCAATCTATTCGGTGGCACAGTTGTCGGTGTAGACACAAAATGGCTTCGATCCAAGGCAGTCGGTATTGACGGCAACGAAGATCTCGGACACGGATATGCCTATAATGTAGGCGTCATTCAGCAAGTTGGAGAGGCAATTCAGATTGGTGCTGTCGCCCGAAATTTGAGTAATGGACTCTCCTTTTCTGATACCTCTATCCCGAATATGATGGAGCGCACGATTGTAGCCGGTATCGCATACCAGCGTGAAATATCGGACGTGGCTTTGAGATTCGGCTTAGACGCACATCCACCTTTCCGAGATGGTGTACGAGCAAATATAGGGCTTGAAACGTGGTATCGTCACCAAATTGGGATTCGAATTGGATACCTGAGAGATACACAAAAGCGTTACACACCGGTATTTCTCTTACAAGATGGCTCATTTGAAACCGAAGAACGACTCTGGACAGCAGAAGGCATCTGCTTCGGGGTTGGCTTCAGATTCGGAAATATCATTCTCAATGTGGCATATACACCGCAATTTAGACCTGTCGTGGTAGACGAAGAACGTATCCACATTGTGCAGGGGAAAGCGGTGTATGCTTTTTCAGTCGGGCAAACCTTTTAGCAATTAGGACTACAATCGTGACGTATGTCTGACCAGTATAGAACGATAGTGGGAATTGCCCACGCGTCCCACATTGTAAAGAAATCTCGATTTTTGGGAGTCAGATTCAGATTCGGCAAAACGCGCTCGAACCCTTCCAAGCACAACTTCAAGGTCTTGGGATCGTAAAGCCATAGGGCTCATCATGTTTAATAGGAGGTTCATGATGAAGAACGTTGAGATAAAGTACACACCAACACACGAATGGATTGAATTTCTCAATTCAACGGAGTGTAATGTTGGGATCACCGAACGGATTCAAGAAGTTTACGGTAGTATCATTTTTATAGAGTTACCAATTCTCGGTGAATACGAGCAGGGCGAAATTATTGGACGCGTTGAAACATCAGACGGGAGGAATTTCTATATTTATGCCCCGGTAACAGGTGAAGTTTACGAAACCAATGCGGCCCTCGATGATGATATTGAACTCCTCAATCGTTTTCCAGAAGGTGATGGCTGGATTTGTAAATTCCGGCTTGAGAACCCAAATGAAGTAGACACGCTCCTGAACCGGAAAGAATACGAGGCGCATGAAGAAGAAGAAGTCAATGAAGATGAGTACTTACCAGAAACGAATTTTTACGATAACATTGAGGACTATTGAGTCCAAGCGCGTCTCATTTGCACAAGGGGGTCCATACTACAAGGACACTCTTATTCTGCTACAGAGGTAATAAAAATACGCCGTACAATGCTCAACTTCGGTACTGGCAGAACAGCCTCAATCTGGTAGCCAAGGTCGGTCAGTGTTTTACTGATATCTCGGAGATCGATGAACGCAGCTTTCGGTGCAGATGTCCGTAAATTTGATAAAATCTCTATTTCTTGCGCGCTATCTCTAACGAGATTAATGCCGTAGGGCAGATCTGTCGCAATAGCGTCATACTGTCCATCAATGTGTCTCGCATCAGTCAGTGCTACGTCTGCTGAGAGTCCGAAATGCCGAAGATTCTTTGTCGTGGCACCTACCATGCGTGGATTGATGTCATAACCGGTTGCGTGGATACCGCTATGTGCGGCAGCCATCACAATAGTGCCGGTTCCACAGCACGGATCAAGTAGTCGATCTCCTGCGGATGCCACTAAATTGACAAGCACACGCGCCAGCCGAGCCGGTAGCGAACTCGACGTTACATGAGGACGTTGATTATGCGCAAGCCAAACGCCATCGGACTCCGAAAGGAGTTGACCGAACCACATTTTATCAGCCGTCACAACCGTTAGAAAAGTAGTCCGCGGCTGACACAGATTTGCGCTACCATCGATGACATTTCCAACGTCCCGCGCGAGCGTCATAGAATTTATTTTTAGGTTGCGGGGCTTTTTTACGACAGAAACTCGAAATTCGTCCGCCTGTAAACCTATGGACTTGATCTTCGCGCGAAGTTCAGTGAGACTGGTTGTTTCAAAAAGGATTTCGCTGCAACTTTTCAGATAGGCACCTCGACCTACATCAACGCACCTGTCTGAAATCGCGATACCCTCCGCATTGGGTGGAGATCCTGTCAGGGCAACACATTCCGCACTCACTAATTCTGTGAGTCCATGTGGCGTTGCTGTAAGATAAAGATATTTAGGTATTGCTTTCAAACTCATTTATTTTTAGCGGTCAGCAGTCAGTGGTTAGTTATCAGTTAAGAGGCGTTTTGTAACAATCTTTCCCACTTTGGAATATTCCAAAGGGAGGTGAATTGTTACCAGAAATCTATTGTGGCTAACTGCTGAAAGGGTTGCGTAGCAACCTGGGAACCCCCAAGCAAAACCACCTGATTGCTGATAGCCAATTTGATTATATCACTATTTGAAGAAAACTACAATCCGATATAAAAAAGGAAGACTATGTCACAGACAGAAAAAGTTCGGATTGGGCACAGCCCAGATTCCGACGATGCTTTCATGTTCTATGCTCTCGCGAAAGGTTTAATACCGACTGGTCCTTATGAGATTGTTCATGTGATTGAAGATATTGAGACCCTGAATCAACGCGCGTTGGCGGCTGAACTTGAAGTTACCGCAATCTCTGTTCACGCCTACGCTTACGTTGCGAAGGATTACGTGTTCATGCCTTGTGGCGCGAGCATCGGCGATCAGTACGGTCCCCTTGTCGTTTCCAAGTCCCCGATAGACACGCTCGCGGGGAAGCGTATCGCTATTCCGGGCAAAATGACGACCGCCTATCTGACCCTTAGCCTTTTCCAACCAAATTTTGAGGCAGTCTCTCGCCCCTTTGACCAAATATTAGACGCTGTCCAACAGGATGAAGTAGATGCCGGACTCATTATCCATGAAGGGCAATTAACCTACGCACGCGAGGGTCTTCACAAAGTCATTGATTTAGGTGAGTGGTGGTATGAGGAAACAGGGCTGCCATTACCGCTCGGTGCGAATGTAATTCGCCGAAACCTTGGTACCGAAAAAATCCGCGAGATAACAGCATTGCTCAAACAGAGCATCCAGTACTCGCTCGAACATCGAGAACACGGTTTGGAGTATGCAATGACTTACGCACGCGACATGGAGACCTCGCTGGCGGATAAATTTGTGGGAATGTACGTCAATGACTACACGCTCGATTACGGGGAAAAAGGCAGAGCAGGCGTGCGAGAATTGCTCCAGCGGGGTAACGCAGCGGGTATAATTCCGCATCGTGTAGAAGCAGAATTTGTCTCGCTTGGATAGTATCTTCGGATTGTTTTTGTCAAAGTGTGGTTTCCACACCTCACTATTTTGGTATACCTACGAACATCATGGATACAAAACGCCGCAGAAATTTCCACTTAGAAAATGCTGATGGTAAGAAACTCGCCTCTGGAATTCTCTATGATGAAGGAAACGTACAAGTTCTGTGGCGGGACGATTGTGGTCATACAGCAGAACAGTATGCATCCATCAATCTGGTATTAGATTTGGTCCCAGGGATCACCGTGTTGCGTCTCAAAGATGATGAGACATAAAACGACGATGACTCGAAAAGCGAGTAGAAACGACAAGGAACTGGAGTATGTAAATTCAACGAAGTCGCCGATCTGCCAATTTGATAATTGCTCCATTTTCTTGCGCAACGTACATGTAACCGAGTCCGTCTAACACAACCCCTTCCTGTTCGTCACCGGGTAAGAGGTATTGCCTTAGAACAGTGCCTTCCCGTTTGAGTTCCACCAAGAGGTTTGTTGTATCACTGATTACTACCAGAAAATCGCCTTGTGCATCATAAGCCAAGCCTGAAATATCAATGAAGTTCATTTTGTAAGCATGGATGATCGCGCCATCTGCCTGTTTCGCTGTTGTGGAACGCAGGGGTACAACAACTTCGCATACGACCGAGGGTTCATCTTTTGCTTTGAGACTGAAGGATTGATTACCGATCCAAAAAGTACCACCTTCCGGGTGTGAGGCATCTGGAACAAAAGCGATCGCTTCAATACCCATGCCCCCCTTCCTGAGAAGTTGTTCACCTTTAAAGTTTCTGCCGATTTTGAATTCTCTTTGAATTGCCAAGTTTTCTGGTTCAAGCTCCAAGATCACTTCATCGTCTTCTACAGCCGCATAAAGTAAGCCCGTACTCGGATCCACTGTAATCCCTTCAATGTCCCGTTCGTTCAGTCCTTTCGACTGAATGAGCCTACCCTCCAAACTTACTTCATGGACGCTACCTGAATCATCCGCAAGGAACAGGCTCCGTCGAGTCGGGTGGTAGGTGATACCAGAAGGCTCCGCTATTTGTCTTTGTGTTATATTGCCAATCCAATTATACGGAAGCGCGGCTGGACGTAATGCTACCGTTTCTTGGGTCGCCGATTGTTCCATTCGGACCAGAAAATAGACCAACGCTATACTGACAATTGTGATCAAAAAAATCAGAAGTACTCTTTTGTAAGACATCACATCTCCTCCATCTTACATTCTCAAAGAGTTTTCCAGGCTCTTATTTATACTGTACCATATTTTTCGCAGAGATTCAAGGAAAATAAAAGTTTTCACTTGACAAACCGCTTCTGCTAATGGTATCTTAATTTCACTTGCAATTTCATTTGTAAGTTACGCCTGAACATAAGGAGCGGGTTATGACCAACATGCCGAGGCTCGTTGTTGAAGTCTTTGAACACGTAAATTTTCATGGACGCAAGGTTACGCTTGTTGAATCGATCCCGAACACTGGAGAGATCGGTGCACAAGACATCATCTCTTCAATTAAAATCTACAAGGGACCAGGCTTTAACGCGTCCCCCAACTACAAAGCCGTCTTTCATGAGCATGATAACTATAAGGGACGCCGGTTGGTCCTTGCTCCAGGGTTCTATCCAAACATCCATGACATCCCCTACAACTTTGGGGACGCAATTACATCTATCAGTTTCAGTCCATCAGCGCATCCTACACCACCGGAGTATGGAGCAGTCCCGGTCATCATCGAGGTGTTCCGTGATGTAGATTATACCGGTCAACGGAGTGTTATCATGCGCGATGTCAGTTCAATGTTCGACATCGGCATGAACGATACCATTTCATCAATTCGTATCCAGCGCGGTCCGAGTTTTCCGTTCAGCGGATGTCATATTATTTTCTACGAGCACGTTAACTTTGAAGGACGACGGTTGAACCTAAGCCTAAGTTCACAAGAATTTCAGTTGGCACTTCGGAACCTCAGAGCACTCCCACATTCGCAATCATTTTCAGATATTATTTCTTCGATAAAAATTGTGCCGTTGGGCGTATTCCGTGTGTTGATTGTTGTTGGTGATAATGCAACCGGCGAACCGGCAATATTAGAGTCTCTCACTTCAGTCGAAGGGTTAGAATTCCAATTTACGACCGTCCACGTCAATGACAATCCTGACAATCGTGGTGATCCGAACAATGCTATCAAACTCTCAAGCATTACGCTTACGGAGTACGACATCATTTGGTTTACTTGGAACGCAACCGGACACGACGGTGAATATTTCGTTGAAGATGTAGATCAAGCGATTCAGGAGTTTGTTCGTAAGGGTGGCATTGTTTGGGCTTCCGCAATGGATAACAATATCACACCTCCCGATGGGGTCCATACGACTGAACCTGCGTGGCGTGGCGACTGGCTACCGGTGAATCGCCACCCAATTCGTGTGATTAATTCCAGCGATGGCAACGTCAAAATCACTGATGACGGTGAAAAAACAGGCATGTTTACCTGGCCGCATAAGGTGAATGTAGATACACTCGTAACCGACGATCATTGGGTGACAAACGACGGAAGTTACCGAAGATTGGCTGTTAGAGAGGATAACGGAGATCCGATTAGTGTGCAGTTACCCTGGGGAGACGGATATTATGTCGCTTTTGCGGTTGATACCCGTGACGCATTTCGGACGACTGTAGCGAAACCTCTCGTCGAGAATGCCCTCTGTTACTTAGCAAATCTGGCGTGGCAGACTTCCCCACGTCAACCGCTCAAAGGGCGATATCGGACGCACCTCAGCAGCGAGACAATCTTCCGCTAAAATTGCCCAATTTGTCTTTGCTTTACATTTGGAACGATGCCCAGATTCTAATAGTTAGAAAATCATTCTATAGGAGAATTGAATGCGTTTCATTGCTGCTATCATTTTCTTAATAGCTGTAGCAGTCGCTGTTGGCTGGTTTGCCTATCAAAACCTTGACCGTTTTGGACAGAACCAAGTCATACGGTGGTTAACAGTTATTCTCTTCGTATTATTTGCGAGTCTGGCTACTTTTGCCGCGACAGTTATTCGCTATCGTATACCGAAAGCCGACATCGCACTCGTGCGAACTGGGGGTGCCAGAGAGAAAATTCGTATCACTGGTGGTCTCTGGGTTAACACCATTATCCATGAAATCAAAGAAATATCTCTGAATACCATGCGTATTGAGGTTATACGAGAGGGCCCGGAGGCTTTGATTACGTATGACTTTAACCGCGGTGATGTTGAAGTTGTTTTCTACCTTAAAGTCAAACCGGAAGAAAATGATATTCTACGCGCGGCGCAAGCACTCGGCGATAAGTCTATGACTCCAGAAACGGTCCGAGAGTTAATTGAACCCAAACTCGAGGGCGCGTTACGAAGTGTTGCAGCCGAAAGTGACATTCAGGACCTCCTCCAAAAACGCCAAGAGTTTGCTGAAAAGGTGCAATCCACATGCGGTGAAGATCTCGAAATACAAAACGGATTAACCCTTGAAACGGTATCAATTATTCGGGTGGATCAGACCCCCGTTGAAACACTCGATGCGGAAAACCGATTCGATGCAGTCGGTATCCGTGAAATTACTGAAATTACGGCTGAGCAGGAACGAGAAAAAGAACGGATTGTACAGGAAAAAGAGGTCGCGATTGTTCAAATTGAGGTCGATGCCCGCATACAGAAACTTGAAGCTGAACAACAACAAGCATGGGCAGAATCCGACCAACAGAAAAATATTTCTATCTATGCTGCTGAACGGGAAGCGGAGACCCTCAAATTCCAGTTCGAGATGGAACAGGGCGTACAAGAACGTGAATACGAGATGAAGCAGGAGGTTGAGCGCGCACGTATTACACAGGAACAGGTCATCCAAGAACGCGAAATTGAGATGAACCGTGACATCGAAGTCGCTCGCGTCCAACAGGAACAGATTGTTGCTGAACGTGAAATCGAGAAAAACCTCATTGTCGAAACACAACAGATTGAGCAATCCAAAGTTGTACAGCTCGCCGAAATTGAACAACATCTCGTCGTTCAAATGCAGAGAATTGCCCAAGAACAGGCAATTACTGTTCGTGAAATAGAGAAAGTATTGACGGTAGAGAAAGCCCGCATTGCCCAAGAAGAGGGCGTTATGTTACGGGATATTGAGCGTGAATTGGCAGTGCAAACGACACGTCTGGGTATGGAACAACAGGTCCAACAGCGTGAAATCGAGAAAAACCTCGTCGTCGAAACCGCACAAATCGATCAGATGCGTCAAGTCGAACTCGCTGAAGTTGCTAAAACTTTAGCAGTCGAAATCACACGGATTGCCCAAGAACAGCAGGTAGAAACGCGAGATATTGAAAAGCAGCTTGTCGTAGAGAGGGCGCGTATCGCCCAACAAGAAGGCGTAGCCTTACGGGGTGTTGAGCGTGATTTGACGGTTCAGACGGCACAACTCGGTATGGAACAACAGGTCCAACAGCGTGAAATCGAGAAAAACCTCGTCGTCGAAACCGCACAAATCGATCAGATGCGTCAAGTCGAACTCGCCGAGATTGCCAAAGTCTTAACTGTAGAAATAACCCGAATTGGTCAGGAACAGCAGGTAGAAACGCGAGACATAGAAAAACGACTTGCTGTAGAAAGAGCACGTATCGCCCAAGAAGAGGGCGTATCCTTGCGGGATATTGCGCGCGATTTAGCAGTCCAGACGGAACGCTTCAGTCAAGAACAACAGGTCCAACAGCGTGAAATTGAAAAGAACCTCGTCATCGAAACCGCACAAATCGATCAAGTGCGGCAGGTTTCACTCGCTGAGATTGCTAAAATCTTGACTGTCGAGCAGACCCGTATTAACCAGGAATTACAGGTTACTTTAACCGACGAAGATCGAAAGATCGATGTTGCGAATAAACAGCAGGTAACGGCACTTGCAGAGAAAGAACAATTAGTCGCGGAAGCTGAGCGCATGGGTGCAGAAGTGGATGTGACGGCAACAGAGCAAGTGAAAGAAGCTGAATGGCAGCGTGAGGTGGCAATCATAGGTGCTGAAGCACAGGCACAGCCGATTGAACGTCTTGCCGATGCTGTACTTGCCGAGGCACGTGCGAAAGCCCAAGGCGAAATGGCAGAATATGAAGCTCGGAATGTTGCTGAACAACGCGTTCTCGTCCAAGAAGCAATTTTAGAACTCATTGATGAAGCTCCTGATATTCTTGAGGAACTCATGAAACCGGTTGAGAAAATCGATAGCATTAAGATTCTGGATATGGGTAATAACGATGGACAAGGTGGGCTCAACCGAAGCAATATGGGAAGACTCGCAAATGCCTTGCTTGATACGGGTGCTATCTCCCCTATGCTTAAGGAACTGTTTAACTTTGCGGACGTAGACGCACAACAGATTACAGACAAAATTGCTGAATACCTATCTGATCTCGTCAATCGTCCGAGTTAATCTCCCTCGTTACGGGTAAGCCTTTATATTTAACCAAGGCGTATTTTCATATAATTCCTTGTAGAATTTTTGGTAATATCTCTACCTATATTACCCGTTTTGGAAGAAATATGCGACATCAGCGATACCCAACCTCAAAAAGAAGGCCTAAACGCCAACGATGTCGAACGTGTCGCTCAGATAATGGTAAGCGGATCTGTCCGGCACTCAACGGTATGTTAATTTGCCCAGACTGTTGTAGAGCCAAACGTGCCAAAATTCCGGGATGTGATGAAAAATGCCGATACTACTCACCTCTCATTGTCTCAAGCAGAGCTCATAAAGCACCTGATTTTCCATTGCATCGGTGCTTGGTCAGTCGTTCTAAGGACACCGGTATGTTAATCGTGGTTGGTACCCGCAAACGTCCCGATGGCAACCTGAAGGCAATGTTCCTACTCCTCGACCTCTGGAAGAAAGGTATCCGAGATTGCTTTTTTGACGCGAAACTTTCTGAAAAACAGTTTGAGAAGGTATCACAAAGGATTGCGAAGAACTATGATCTTATGGAACCCACAGAGCCGGACGATGACGAACCTAAAGAACTCATTCGCTTGCCAAAGGACACACTCGTTATCGAAGCAGATACCGCGATCCATCTTGATAAGGGTGTAAGAATGGTTGAGCATGAAGAAGCCTCAGGCGGACGAGCTATCGACAGTTTGAAAGGTGCACGTGCGATACACGAAATTTATATCCCTAAAACAGGGAAGTGGTACCTCTGGGCTCGTGCCTTCTTTGAATGGAGTAAAGATTCGTATTGGATCGGTATGGATGATGCACTCGCAAAACCGTGGGATAAGGACGGGGGTCCAGGTGCTATCCGAATTTGTCCCGACCCTGATGATACCTCCAAGTGGCACCGCTGGTTATGGAATACCGGACCCGACAGTGTTGTAAACACCAAACAAGGTATCAATCCAGCTTTTTTTCAGATTAAACGGACAGGTTACTATCGTCTCTGGTCTAAAGGCAGGGAAGCCGGTTCGCGCTTAGACCAGGTTTTGCTTACCCGTGCCCGCGATTTCAATGCACAAACCGAAACACAAGGAAAAGCACTCCCAGTCAAGCATGCCCCGCACCCCTACGAACCTGCTTCCATCCATGAATGCCAAAAACTCATCCGCCACGCTGTCCAGATCGCAACCGCTGTCAAGACTGAAATACCTTGGGAATTCAAATATTGGCTTCAGGATGTATGGGGAGACATCACCCAATTCCCAGAAACAGAAGGCTCACTCTATAAATGCCCCAAATGTACCGCGGATCTGCCACAACAGGCAGTTGACCTTATGATACACCATGCCCAATCCGATGATATTCAGTTCTATATCCTGTGCCGGAAGTGCGGAGGGGAGTTTGATTAAGCCTGTTTTCGTTCTATGTTGCTCCTCTGCGTCCATGCGGATAACCTGGCAGAGTTTGACTATTGGTATCATCATCCTTGCGCTCTTTCCTTCGCTAAGCATCGCGGCACCGCCGAACCCTTATCTCTATTTTAACGAAGATTCAGCAAGTGGCACTTTCGTGCCTAAAACACCTCAAAGTCGGGTAAATTTTCTCGAAGCACTTGAAGAGTGTTGCCTCGCCAGAGAGCAAGGGGTCTTACAATCAGATGGCATAGAGTATGTTCTTGCTTTGAAAATAGATTTTGCTGATATGCCTGGACGTAGCGAAGGGGCAGCGTTCGATCAATACCTTTTCGCAACGGACGGCGTTTCCCTCAGAACCTATTATCGTGAAAATTCTTATGGACAGATGGATGTTCAGCCCGGTCCGATGGGCGGGGTTTTCCCGAAAGGGAACGCATGGCTTCGTGCCAAAAAACCGATGACCTACTATGGTGAAGGCGTTAGAATTCTTGAACGCTATCGGGAACTGGTTCGCGAAGCATGCGAAGCTGCAGATGCAAACGTGGATTATACAAAATATGACCGAGACCTGGATGGAATTGTTGATCACATCTTCCTTATCCATTCAGGGAATGACCAAGCCTCCACAGGTATACTTGATGACATTCAATCGCTTCTTATACCTGCCGTTAATGCCGTTCATGATGGGGTACGCATCAATACTGCCGTTATTGTAGCTGAGGAACCTGACTTTGAACACCCACACTTAGGCATCTATTTCCACGAGTTCTTCCACGACTTTGGTGCCCCAGATGTTTATGGATTCGATTTCACAGATGCCCGCGATCACAAATGGGGATTGATGAGCCAATTTGGTCCCTACCAAGGTCCGGCAGAATTAGGTGTCGGAAACGGTTTACAGCCGAGCCATATTATTGGATACCTCAAATGGGATTTTGATGCGCGCCCTCAAAATGGGCGCCTTGGCTGGATTCAACCCGTTCAGATAACACAAAACCAACAGATTGATGTTCCGAGTTTTGAACTCGGGCCCACAGATAATAAGCTTTTCAAAATTGATATTCATGCGTCAGCAACACCCGTTCGTGGAGAAGCAACAGAATTCTTCCTCATAGAAAATCGGAACAAAACGTCAGGGGCGACTTTTGATACCTATCTACCTGAATCAGGCATACTAATTTGGCATATTGATGAGACGGATCCTTACCCGCTTGGGACTTATGATGCATCTCAGCAAATTTGGCTTGAAGACCCAGCAGATCCGGAACACCTCGGAATTTATCAACAAGACGATGCCAATCTTATAGATGTGCGAACGATAACCGATGGTGCCGCTTACTCCGCAGATGATGAACAGACCGCTTTCACACCCGGGACCGTGCCAAATAGTAACGCTAACGATGGCACTGTAACTGGTATTTCTATCACGAATATCGGACCAGAAGGTCAGACGATTCCTATTCTCGTGTCGTTCGGTGACACTTACGAACCAAATGATACATTTGCGACTGCGTTCCGTATCACATACGCACAAACGTATGAATCCTTCCTTTTCAACTTGTCTGATATACGCGATGTTTACGCATTGGAAGCACCCCGTGGCATCACGATTCTGGTGGCATTGGCTGACATCCCGCCCAGCAAAAACTACCGACTGTCCCTCCACACAGCAACCGGTGCAATAGTCGCTACTGGCGAAAATGCGACTGACATCGGCGGATTGAAGATCATCTATCAACCCGATAGGACGGATATATTCTATATTATCGTGGAATCAGATGGAGGCTTTAGCAGTGTTGACTCTTATCGTTTGCGTGTAGAGCAACTTCAGGCAGAAGATTTCGCACTTGAGGAAATAAAAGTATATCCAAATCCGTTCTTTAGAGGTGATTCAGCAGTGACATTCGCCTATCAGTTGTCTGCTTCGCAGATCGCCGATAACATTCGCCTTGAGATTTTTTTGACCACGGGGGATCTTGTCTATAGTGAAACGCGAGAAACGGTAGGGACGCAAGGTAAATTTGAATGGCACGCTGTAACACGCAACGGTGCGTCCGTTGCCCCGGGTATTTATATTTACCGTATTTCTGCAATGCGAGCGGACGTACTTGTTCAAGAAATTGGGAAGTTAAGCATTGTAAAATAAGTACAACAAATTCTTCTTACTTATTTCTTGACTAAAAATTGTAGTTATGCTACCTTAAGATCATAAAATCAGTTTTAGACGCACCATTTTATTTTACTCTGGCTTTCTCAAAGCCATCCGTAGACGCTCGCTTATGGATCGTTTGAGTATCTCTGGAGTGGAAACCGAAAAACGAATTGCCATTCAGAGAATGGTAACCAAGGAGGCAATATTATCAATGAAATGGTTGAATAAATTCACAGCACTCAATCTTGGGCTGCTATTCGTACTGACCGTTAGTGTTGCGGGTTGTGGAACAGCACTCGGCAACTTGTCCCCAATTCAACCCGTGCATAATATAGCGGAAGTATTGGAGTTACAGAGTGAAAATCCGACTGAAGAGGTAGTTATTCCGGCTATCCCTTCTGAGACACTCGCGAAACCGGTGCTGGACAAATACGGTATGAGTACTGTCGGATTCCGAATTGGGAAAGCGCGCGATGCCAACATGGAAGCGATCACCTATATATTCGCGTTCAACGAATATGCACATGCCGAAGACCAGTGGAGCGACTTCCTCAACGAATGGACGGATACGCGAACTCAGATTGAAACTGGGAGTGGTGAGGATCGAAAAGTTGTTGATGTTATCATGATGTCTGATCATCCAAAACTTTTTGACGTTCAGTCAAGACAGCCGATTCTAACGAAGACTGAGGATGAAGTCACTGTTTCCATCGCGTATTGGCGACGACCGGACCTTGACAGGAAGTACAATCGTGGCAACGCTTTTTCACCCTTTTATGAGACTGAAGCACTCCACCAAGGCGATAAAACCGATGTGTTTTATGTGAAAATTACTAACAACCGGAGTGAAAACATCATTTTCAATGTGAAGAAATGCCTAATCGTTGACCAAGATGAGAATATCTATAACGGTATGGATTTTGATGATTTAAAGGAGCGTTTCACATACATGGCGCGCGCCACGGGGCTGTATGTCACAAATGGACTCGAAACTGCGAGACGGATTCTCATTGAGAAACGGATGCCTATCGTTGAAAAGCAGGTAGGCACACGTCGTACAGGGATACGTCCGGGTGAGAGTGCCGAAGGTTTCCTGCCATTCATACAGACGAAACTGAATGCGACTGAACTCAAGGTTGTGCTACCGATTGAAAAGGCTCCACCACCAGGGGCAGCACAACGTTATCGAACGATAACATTTGAATTCCCCTTCACGCATGATAGAGGGATTCGCGTTGCACAGCCTTCACCGAAACGTTATTAATCACAGTAGCGTTCGCGCGAAAGAAATGGCACGCTGTGCTATTCATACGTATCAAGATGCTCGTGGGTTATATACCACGGGCATCTTTTTTTATCCATTTCCCGCCAAGCCCTTATGCTTTGGCAATTGGGTATCATGACGCCTCTACAATCTCACAGTCAGGTAGTGATTCTAAAAATTGTTTTCCGTAGTTCGCTGTCCTAATCCTCGGGTCGAGAATTACGACAATTCCCTTATCGGTCTGCGTCCGGATAAGCCGTCCGAATCCTTGTTTTAAGCGCAATATCGCTTCCGGCAAACTAAATTCAAAAAACTCGTTTCCGCCCTCTTCTTTAATCTGTTTCACACGCGCTTCCATCACTGGATGTGTCGGCACTTCAAAGGGGAGTCTTGTAATAATAACATTACTGAGTGATGCGCCGCGCACGTCAACGCCTTCCCAAAAACTGGAGGTCCCAAATAGCACTGAGTCTGTATCCTCACGAAACGCCTGAAGCATTGCTGTTCGCGAAAGTTCGCCTCCTTGTTTGAAAGTATCAATCCCTATTTCCTCCAAATCAGGTGCGACAGCGTCGTAAACTTCGTCCATCATTTTGTAACTTGTGAAAAGGACAAACGCTTTACCATGGGTCAGTTTGAGGTAGTGTTTAATCTTTTCAATCGCCGCTGGCACGAATCCATTACTGTTCGGATGCGGCATATCCGGCGGGATATGGATCTGGACTTGCCGCTTAAAGTCAAACGGCGAATGGACAAGCAGCTCACGACACCCACTGATACCCACCCGATTTTTGAAGTAAGTGAAGTTGCGATTTGTAGAAAGCGTAGCACTCGTCATTACAACGCTATTCTTTACTGTAAACAGATGATCTTGCAGCATCTGATTCACATTCGCTGGGGTGGCGTTGAGAAGGATGCGCGGGGTTCGTCCTCGCGTCGATATTTCAGCCCAATAAACGTAATCTGGATCGCTCTGCCGAATGATCATATCCAATTCACCACGGAGGCGTTGGCAATAGTGTTGATGCGCTGTAATTTCTTGTTCGTCATCGTCCGTGATAGCGTCGTCGCGGAGGCGTTTCAAGGTTTTTTCAATATCGGCAAGCGGAGCATCCAGTACATTTTTGACGAAATTGCTCGTATGGATGCGTGGTGTCAAAGGGTTACCGTTCCCTCCGCTATCAATCTCGTCCTGCATAGTCTCGATAATCGTTCTAAAGAGGATATTTGCCTCTCCGCGTGCTGTCTCGACCTGAGTTTCCAGTTGTGATGAATCGAACCGTTTCGCTAAGCCTTCTCTGTTTCGTTCATTGTACAGAGAATCAAGTAGCCATTTGACGCGAGTATTGCTGAAGTCGATGCTGGCGTGGTTTGTGGCAGTTGCTTCTAAGTGGTGCGCTTCATCAATGATGAGATAATCGTAATCAGGTAACACGCTTATAGCCGACTCACTCACCTTACGGATTGCGAGATCGCTAAAGAGTAAATGATGATTCACAATAAGCAAGTCGGCGTTGTACATTTCTCTTCGGGCTTTGAAATAGAAACAAATATCATAGGTTTCACAATTACGACCGAGACAATTATCTCTATCAGAAACGACCTTATCCCAAACCTGCGGTTGAGGTTGCCAAGGCAGGTCAGCCCTACTACCATCGACTGTCCGATCCACCCATTCTGCGATCTCTGCGACTTCCTCCACTTCTTCACGCGTATCAAACAATCCTCGTTCATAATCCATCAAATTTTTGAGTCTTCTTCGCGAGAGATAATTACGCCGTCCTTTCGTCAAAACCGCATTGAATTCGCGTGGAAGCACACGCTGAAGAAAAGGAATATCTTTCGTGACGAGCTGTTCCTGTAGGCTGATAGTATTCGTCGAAATGACGACTTTCTGTTCCGACTTTAGCGCGAGGGAAATTGCTGGAATCAGATATGCGAAGCTTTTACCAACGCCTGTTCCGGCTTCAACAATCAAATGCTCAGATGCCGTAAAGGCACGAGCCACCTCATGTGCCATCTGTAATTGTTCTTGGCGAAACTCATATTCCTCGAGTTGTTGAGCAATGAGACCACCAGGACTAAAAATTTCTCTGAGGGTGACGGTTTGTGATGTTTCTGCCATAATTCGATCTACTATTCCCTGTCTATCTCTATTTTCTGAGGTTAACAGTTATCCTCTCTGTACCATGACTGCTTTTAACATTAAGGATTAATTCCTCGGCATCTTGATTCGCCTGAAGAAGTGCCTCGAAAGTCCGCACGTCCATGATTTTATGGTCATTAATCGCGACGATAAGTGCCCCATTGGGTATCTTTGCCTCGTATCCAGGTGCCTGTTCCTTAACCCTTTCAACAATAACACCCTGATCTTTATTCGTCAGGTACGTATACCTCTCAAAATCTCCGGCTTGTAATTTCCTCACCGACAAACCAAGCATTTCCCAAGCTACAGACTTAATTTCGACAATCTGCCCCGCCAAATGGGGTGGCAATTCTCCAATCGTCACATTGAATGTTCGCTCATGTCCCTGTCTTAGAACCCTGATGACAGACCGCTCACCTACTTGTGATTCTGCGACGAGCAATTGGAGATCGACAGATTTTTTCACTTTTTTCCCATTGTATTCATAAATAATATCATTGCGCCGTAAACCTCCGAGATATGCCGGTGTATTCGTGCCGCCGGGCCTGACCCGAATGCCCTCTTTTACCTCCCGCATAAAGACACCAAGATAACCACGGATAACACGTCCATTCGCGATAAGTTGATCTCCAACAGTCTTTCCGAGATTAATCGGAATAGCGAACCCCGCGCCTGCCATCGCCGGAGCCGGTGTATTTTCACTTTTATCACGGCGTATTAATGCGTTGATCCCGATAACTTCACCGCGGATATTCAGCAACGGTCCGCCGCTACTACCGGTATTAATCCAAGCATCTGTTTGAATAAAGTCTTGGTATCGAATAAAACTAAAACCACCTCGGAAAATCGAGCGACTCTTACCACTTACAACACCTGTTGTCACGGTATAATCAAGTCCAAATGGACTGCCGATAGCAATAGCAAATTGTCCTACTCGAACCCTTGAGGAATCAGCCAACGGAATAACAGGAAACGCTTCGTCTCGCTCAATCTTAAGAACCGCGACATCAGTGTTTTGATCCGTTCCGATGAGTTCTGCCTCAAACCTACTACCATCTAATAACTTTACTGTGATAAACCTTGGATCGTAAACAACATGATGGTTCGTAAGAATGTAACCCTCTTTACGAAAAATAAAGCCTGACCCCACGCGATCTTGAGGTTGAGAACCTTCGATACCTCTGACGAAAATCCTAACAATAGCGGGCTGACTTCGAGTTACGACATTCACAAGTGCATTTTCAATCGAAGTCAACAGTTCAAGGTCGCGCTGTTGATCAATTGGTTGGGCACAAGAAGAGACCAAGACTGTAGATAACAAAAGAATACAGAATTCTATACTTTTTCTCATCAAATCCCTCCTTAAGCAATATTAAGAAACAAATTTCAGGTTTTGAGGAAGGGTGAAAGCAGAGGAAGACTGGAAGAACCCCGTATCTATTATCTTCCAACCTTCCATCCTTCCAATCTTCCAACACAATTTAATCCACCGCTTCATCCGGGTTGTCCGCGGACAGGTCGTCCCCTCGGTGTAAACGGAGTGCGAGGTTCGCCGTCTGTCGGCGCGCCCGTGCCGTCGGTGCGTGCGCTGCGAGATAGCGTGATGCCGCTACGAGCGTCATCTGCGCGCGTGGTTTGTCCAATTCCTCTGCTTGTTGAAAGGCTGCCTCCAGCATCTGGAAAGAGTGGAACTCCGCATCTTCACGTAGGAGGATATGACCAAGCCTCTCCAACAATGCTTCAGGAGGATGCCCAAGCGACAGATACCTATAGATGTACATCCCTGCTTTATCCACTTGCGCTTGTGTGTCAAGAAGCGCGACAAACTCTGCCAAGAGCGTATCCGCATCTGTAGGAAGTGTATCGGTTTCCCGACGGTGTTGCGGCAGACGTGCTGCGGGCATATTGAACCACCGATCAAAGTAGATAGCCACCGCACCGTGAAAAATCCCGCGGAGCATCTCCACTGAAGGCGAGCGTTTCGCACACTGATGAAGCGCATTGCAGTAGGTATAGGTGTGCAGCACCGCAATCCAATCTCCAAATTCGTTCTTCGTGTGGAATTGCGCGATGCGGAGTGCCGCTGCATAAGCGAGAGATTGGGTCAATTCAGTGAGCGGTGCCCCGTCTTGGATAGCCCTTTTGATTGCAGCGATCATTTCAAGTGGTGCGTCAGCAAGTAGGACTTCAGTTAACGCATCACTATCTGTCCAAGTCTTGCCTTTGCCTGCTGATACGAGTGCCTCGAGTTCATCAAACGTCTCCCTCAGCACCGGCACAAAGTCAATCGGACTTCGCCACTGATTCTGTTCCTCTGCGCGTGACGAACTTGCCAGCATCCCAACGAGCGTAGGTATTATCTCGTCGGCCTTCTCCCAACCGACTCGCTCAAGGATCTCAAAAGCTTTATTGATAAAATCAAGCGTATGTCCACCGTCCCGATAAAAGTGATCTGTTGCGGCGGCTACCATCATATCACAGACCTGTGCCTCGGTCGCCCCATTGGCAATTGCAGTCATAATCGTGCGTTCCGCGCCATCTGCGTTGCGAACTTCAATGAAATAGCGGAACCATGTTTTCAACTGCGCTAACGAATGGGTATCGGTTTCGAGTTTTGCCAAAGCAATTCGCGGTGCTGAGGATGAAGTCTCATCGGAAACATGGAGTAAGCCTTGATAGAGTGCGAGCACCTTGTCGGGGTCCGATAGTTTTCCGGCAACGTTTGCCATACAGGTAAGAATGGTCATGGCGGGTCCCCATCCTGCCCGTCTGCGGCGTGCCCCGTAAAGTGCCCCAACTTCAACGATAGCGTCGGGTGCGGTGTCGAGTGCCCGGAGTGCGATAACCGACTTTGCGAGGATAAGATTAATGCTCTGCTCAAGCCCTTCACGGAGTCGAACCTTCCACCGCTCAATAGCACTTGCGCCATTGGCACTGACATCGACATAGACCTTACCCTCCCGAATTTCAATGGGATAGGGTTGAACGTCATCCGCAAACGGGTGAAAGGTGCAGCCGCTTGCCAGATCAAACATAGCGTGATGCCAATGGCATATCAAGATGCCATCATGGACGCTCCCACGGTTAAGTGGATAGCCCATGTGCGGACAACGATTGTCCACTGCGAAAATTTTGCCATCGCTTTTTGCCAACGCAATGGGTTGTCCTGCGACATTGACAGCTATAACACCTTCGTCAGGGATCTCTGATACGTCAGCACATTCAATGAACTCTGTCTCACTGTGCTGGGTGTTCAATTCATGCCGTGTCTGTTCAGCCATCGTCCGTCCTCCTTCATTTCCACGTTTGTTTCGTCTATCATTTCCACGTTTGTTTCGTCTATTTTAACACAGCAATGCAGTATTTGTCAAAGCGTTCTTCACTACCGAAAAATAGCCAATTTCTCCAGATATGCATACGTCTCTCCTTTTGAAACAACCGAGATACGACAGACATAAACACCAGGAGACACCGCCAACCCGTAGGAGGTTTGCTGATTCCACCACGTCCGCCAGATACGTCGATCCAACCTGTCAGCGACCCCTTCAATCCGCTTTATCAGGTTACCACCCGCATCATAGATAAATACCTGCATGTCTGTTATATCCACGTTTGCGGCGACTCGAAATTCGGTCAAGCCATCTGAACGTGCTGGGTTCGGGAACACGATCACATCTTCCCAAGCAAATGCCTGCGTCAAAATAACGGACTTCGCGACGGAGAGGGCACCGAGCGGATATCGCACCGTCACGCGGAGTGTGTTCTCCCCGGGATGTAATGGCACTGTTGCGGTATAGGTTTGTGTCTCTCGATCCAAGACCGCCAGTGCTTGACTCGGATAGACAATAACATCAACTGGAAAATCTGAACGAAACGTCCCCTTAATTTCCAATTTATCCTTTTTGGTGGTCTCGGGAACCTCCATTGTTACATGTGGAATCTGTCGCGTCGGATGGAACATAGACGTTAGAAGACTATCTACCGTAACGAGCACAAGTTGCGTCGTTTTCCTCACCAGACCGAAATTAACTTTATCCGTGGTATCGTTAGATGTATGATAGAAGGGATTGGCATCGTAGTTTTGAGAATCTCGCCACGGCGTAGAACTTTCAGTCAAAGTGACGGCATCATAACCGCCATCCCAGAACGATTTATGAGAGGAAATATCAACAAATTCATCTTGGGTTCGGCGAATTTTTAAACCGATGTTATACCATGTGTTCGCAATTATGAGTGCACGGCTCAGCCAAGCAGAATCGTTGTTGGTAACAATTTCAACAAGGTCGGTTTTCCAATTGAAACCCAACATGTCGAGATTAAAAACACCAACGATCTTTTTAGGAGCAGGTACAGGGTCCACCTCACCACTCCCACCTATAGCAGAAACTTCTCGAACATAATGCCGACTCCCAAGGAAACCGAGTTCCTCACCGCCGAACGCGATAAATCTTATCTCGTGTTCGTATTCATATCGGCTTAGAAGGTAAGCAATTTCCAGCATCGCAGCAACACCTGTCCCATTATCATTTGCTCCCGGTGCGGTGGACGTTAATGGATTCCAATTCGGTTCACGCACAGCTTGCGTGTCATAATGCGCACAGATGATAAAGATACGGTTGCTGGATGAAGTTGACCGCGCTGGTAGGACAGCAGTTACGTTTCTGATGCCCCCAAATACCTGCTCACTGACTTTCAAACGGGGAGAACGGTTAAACTGACGCGTAATGTAATGCACAATGTCATCCGTCGCCTCGCGATGATGTGCGCTGCGTGTGCGATGGGCACGCAAGTTACGCCCAGGTGCAAAGTTTTCCTGCAACGCTATGACCTGTGCTTCAAGAGCATCGGATTGCACTAACGTGAGCAGTTCATCACCACGACTTAAGGGCTGATTACCGTCTTCAGCCATGACAGGAAAGGTAATAAATACAACAAGGAGGAAAATTATGTGTGTCTTTAGAGTAGCGTGTAGGCTTCGTCTTAATTGCCTTGACATAAGAACGAAAATTGTATATCCTATTTAAGAATTGCTTCACAGTATAACAGATTCTACCGTGATTGTAAATAGAGCGTTTGTTCCTCCAGAATTGACCTCTATTGAACCTGTATACATGACAATGGAAGTAGACAAAAATGCCAGCAAATTTACCCCCGACCTACTATAAACTCAAGCACCAGCATGAAGCCGCTAAAACGGATGAAGAGCGGCTGAGTCTGTTAGAGGAAATGTTACGGATCATTCCGAAACACAAAGGCTCAGAAAAGGTAGTCTCTGATATCCGTCGTCGCATCGCCAGACACAAGAGAGGTCCCACAGAAAAAGGGGGCAAGGGAGCCAGTAAAAGAAGTTACAGTGAACACATTCCAAAGCAGGGAGCCGGGCAGATCGTCCTCATAGGACCCCCGAATGGCGGCAAATCACAAATTCTATCAAGTTTTACGAACGCCAAAATAGAGGTCTCGCCAACCCCTTATACGACGACTCTGCCAACTGTCGGAATGCTACGCTATGAAAACATCCAATTCCAACTCATTGATACGCCTTCTATTCTGCTGGACTTCATTTCATCAACGGTCATGACGCTCACCCGCAACGCCGACCTTGTCCTACCGATTGTGAGTCTTGCGAGCGATAATTTATTGGACGATCTCGATATGGTGGTAGCGTTTCTTAAAGAGGCAGACTGCGACACGCCGGAAAATGGACATCTTGTTGTCGCCAATCAACTCGATGCCGCAGGTGCAGAAGAGCGATTGGAAATTCTTAAAGAATTCTACGACGAAACATTTCAGATCTATCCGATTTCTGCCGAGACCGGTGCAGGTAAAGAGACTTTATCTCAGGCAATCTATACGGAATTAGATATTTTGCGCATTTATCCTAAGGCACCCGGCAAAGCCACAGAACGCGATGATCCGATCGTTCTCCCTATAGGTTCAACCGTGCTTGACGCCGCTATGGAGTTACACAAAGATTTTGCCGAATTTAGGTTCGCACGGATATGGGGACCCCACTGGCACGATGGACAATCTGTCAGTCGCAATGATGTCGTTTACGATGGGGATGTGGTTGAATTTCATTTGTAGTTCTTCTACAAGTAATTGGTGGGCATAGATGTTGAAACGAAAGACGACCTCTCCATATTTCATATACTCATTCATCATCCACGTCATACTGTTATTCGTAATGTGGTGGGTGGCTCCACAACAAGTGCCTGTGCTACCGTTCTATGACGAGATAGCAGTTTCGATAACCCACGTTGAACGACCCCCACTTCCGATTAAACAACTCCCCGTTGTTGAACCTACCGCACCCGTCGTCGTGAAAAAAGAGAAACCCAAACCACCGAAACCGAAAGCAGGTTTGAGTACAGCGTGGCACTTGGGAACTCAAGACGAATCAGAGGTATCAAAGCCCGAAACACGCAGGGAAGAAAACGCAACTCAAGCGCGACAGATCGGAGATGGATTATCACAATTGAGTCCTGTCGTGGGGAACCCAACTGACTACGCACTTAAAAGCCGATTAGCAGTGAAATCACTCGATCAGCCAACGGTGTCTTTACCCTCCACACCCGAAACAGACTACGTTGCACCGCAAGGGGAAGCCACCCCAGTTTCTTTAGATGCCAACAAAACCTTATTAACTGGCACCTCGCCAACTGTTGACGCGCCGAAGATTCACTACGGCAGTGAACGCGGGGACGCGCTTCGGGCAACTGGTATGGGCAATTCTTGGGGCGGCGGAGGCACATCCGGCGGAGGCAACGTAGGTGGCGTTTTCGTCTATATGATGAAAGACATCGCTCGGACGCTGGCAGAAGCAAGCACAACGAAAAAAGTTGATGTTGTTTTTGTTCTTGATGAAACGGCAAGTATGACAGATAACATCCGTGGCATTCGTGCTTATGTCGATTTCCTATTTGAGGCATTCGAGCGGGAAGGACATGATGCCACTTTCGGATTGGTGACTTTCAGAGATGAAACAAAAAAATATGGACGCACTGATGATCTCGGGACCTTCAAGAACTGGCTTTTTAAAATAGGTGTTGACGGCGGTGGTGACATCGCAGAAGCCGGTTTAGACGGACTCATGACAGCGGTAACAGAGACCAAATTCCGAAAAGGAGCACAACGGTTCATTATTCTCGCAAGTGACGGTGCTTTTCACGATGCCGACTACAATGGAAAATCTGCTTACAGCCTCGATCAGGTCATTGAAACCCTACAAAACGCACAAGTTCGTGTTGATGTCATCGGAATAGATTATTTACCGATCCGGCAGATCGCACTCGCAACAGGTGGTACATGGCGCGCTATTCCGGGTAGAGGCTATCTGGAATATGTGCCGCCGCTAACCTTGACAGTGAAGTTATTCTCCAAATTAGGAACGCTCAATCTTGAAAACGGGCAGATGGACGATAAAATTACCGTTTACATCAACAATCCACCGCGTCCTAAGCAACTCGCCTTAACATGGAAAGTCCTTAACCCTTTAGGTGAAAGGTGTTACGGTCCATTCACCGAGAAAAAAATTATCCCAGATGATGGTTCAACAGAAGTGGAATTGAGACCTGTCTTAGATAGAGCGGTTTTTCTGAGAATGCCCGGAGTTTATACTATTATTTATCGACTTGAAAACGAACAAGGACATCAAAGTATCCTGCGTCGGACACTCACGTTCTAACTTACATACGGATTTGTACGGTTTATTAGGGTCGCTTCATAGCTCCCTTATCCAACCTAAACGGGTAGCCTGCAACAACGGCGCAGGCGAGTATTTGAAACGCACGTAAGCGTCTTAACGCACGTGTTCCCCCGCAAGGTAAATTAAAAATATGAAAGAGCAAATTTTTGAACAGTGTCACCGCCATTTCAATAACATTGTTGCCATCCGACGAGACATTCATCAGTACCCTGAATTGGGGTTTGATGTCCATCGGACAGCAGGTATCGCTGCAGATGCCCTGCAAGCCCTCGAAATCCCCGTCAAGACGGGTATCGGTAGGACAGGGGTCGTCGGAGATTTAGAGGTACCGGGAGCTACAAGACGTATCGCCTTACGCGCGGATATGGACGCACTCCCAATTCAAGAGCTTACCGATGTTCCCTTCAAATCTAAGATTGATGGGAAAGCACACCTCTGTGGACACGATGCACATACGGCGATGCTTATCGGCACAGCCCGAATCCTTTCAGAGTTTCAAGGTAGTCTTAAATCACATATCAGATTTATCTTTCAACCGAGCGAAGAGGCATTACCCGGTGGTGCGCCCGCGATGATTGCAGACGGTGCCCTGGAAGACGTAGATGAAATCTACGGGATACACGTTTTTCCACTCTTTGCTGTCGGGGAATACGCTACGTGTGCCGGTCCAATGCTCGCACAGTCCGATACTTTTCACATCACACTCACCGGCAGAGGTGGACATGCGGCGTTTCCGCACCTCACTGTCGATCCAATTATGATAAGTGCCCAGTTCGTAACAGCACTCCAGTCTATCATTGCGAGAAACGTGAATCCACTGGACTCGGCGGTGGTCAGCGTCACACAACTCCACGGAGGAGATGCCAACTTGCAAAACGGACTTATGGGTGCTGCACTTAACGTGATTCCCCCTAAAGTTCTAATAGGTGGGACGGTACGCACACTGCAAAAAGCGGTACAGACACGCGTCCGAGAACAATTAGAGAGTCTTCTCGCGGGATTAGCCAATGCACACAACGCGACGTATACATTCGACTACCGAGAAGGGTATCCGGTAACCTACAATCACGAACCTTGCGTTGACACAGCCGTATCCACAGCAGGCGGATTAGTTGGAAAGGACAATCTCGTATTCCCAATGTCGCCGATACTTGGGGGCGAGGATTTCGGGTACTATTCACAGGAAATTCCGGCGTGTTTCGTGATGGTAGGTGCGGGGAACGAAGAAAAAGGTATTGTGAATATGTGTCATCATCCACAGTTCGACATTGACGAAACCTGTATGATTTACGGCATGGCACTGCTCACAAGTCTCGCGATGCTCTAATACTCGGAGCCTTTGGGAAATCTGTAACAATGGAATTGAAGAAGGATAATTCTGTGTCAACACACAATCCACAGCCACATTCGTCAGCCGGCACGCTTACCTTGATGTTTACTGATATCGAGGGTTCAACACTACTTTGGGAGGCGCATGGCAATGAGATTATGGCAGAGGTTATCAATGCCCACAACACGATTTTGCGGACTGTAAATTCGGCATGGGGTGGCACAGAGATAAGCAATGAAGGTGATGCCTTTTTCTTTGTTTTTCCTATGGCAAGTGCCGCCGTTATGTGTGCGCTTGAGATACAGTTAGCACTCAAGGCATATCAGTGGCATGAAAACATCGAGACGTTACGCGTCCGGATCGGTATTCACACGGGTGATATGATCCTATTGGATGACAAATATCACGGCATGCCTGCCAATCTTGCCAAACGAATTACGGATGCCGGACACGGTGGGCAGATCCTGCTCTCCGCTGTAACACATGAACTCGTTAAAACGCAATTTCCACCGGGGAGTTTTGTCCCACTCGGCGAACATCGGTTGAAAAACATTCAACATCCTGAAGCGATTTTCCAATTGCTTGCACCGCGGGCTTCTATTTTAAAAATCACTGGTGAAGAACGGTGGCAAGAAGTCTTCAGCAAGGCGGCACGGGGAGACACACTGCAGGATCGGACCCCCGCAGACTCCGACCCTATTCCTGAACTACAAACCGAGTTCCCACCTCTAAAAACCCTCAACAATTTGCCGAATAACCTACCAGCACCTATGAACAGTTTTATCGGTAGAGAAATCGAAGTCCGCCGTATTGTGGAGTATTTCACCGATGGACAGGCACGACTGGTAACACTGACTGGACCTGGAGGTATCGGCAAAACGCGTCTCAGTCTACAGGTTGCGACAGAACTCCTGGACACTTATCCTGATGGTGTATGGTTCATTGCGTTAGCTGATTTGAGACAGCCTGCCCATGTCATTACGGAAATCGCAAAGGCTCTCGATCTTCCATTGGAATCGGCACAAGATGTCATGGAACAGGTCGTTTCATATCTTTTAGGAAAAACACTTTTATTGGTGCTGGACAATTTTGAGCACTTAATGGAAGCGTCCGAAGATGTTAATACACTGTTGCTCAGATGCCCAACGTTACGTTGTCTAACTACATCGCGGGAACCCTTAAAGATCGCAGGCGAACAGCGATTTATTGTTCCTCCCTTATCTATTCCATCTGAAGATGCCGACTATGAAGCCCTCCACGATTATGAAAGCGTCCAACTCTTTTTGGCGCGAGCAGAAGCAGTCGCACCCGACTTTCAATTAACGACCGACAATGCCAAAGCGATTGGCGCGATTTGCCGTATGGTTGACGGACTCTCCCTCGCGATTGAGCTTACCGCAGCGCGCGTCCGGGGTATGACCCCACAAAACATTCTTGATCGCTTAAAGGTCCTATTTGACAACTCACCATCAAGTAAGTCATCTACACTTCTTTCGACAAACAATCGAGACGTGCCAGCGAGACATCAGACCCTTAATGCGGTGATTGACTGGTCCTACGATCTTTTAGAGATAGGGGAACAACGCCTGCTTTGTCAACTCTCGCTTTTTTCAGGTGGATTTTTCTTGGAAGCCGCAGAAACTATCTGTAGTTCAGCTTGTGTTCATGAAGAAAAGGATTCTCCCTATACAGAAACAATTGACCTCATCTTTAATTTACACGATAAATCGTTACTCATCACTGAAGAATATCTGGCGCAAACCCGCTACCGACTCTCTGTTCCGGTACAACTGTATCTCCGGGAGAAGCAACCACCCATTGGATTCAGAAAGGCACATGCACACTATTACCTCACGTTAGCACAAGAACAGGATAGAAAGTTAGAGGGTCCTGAACAGAGTGATGCACTCTCAGAAATGTCGATTGAACTCGATAACTTTCGTGCTGTTTTTGGGTTTGTGCAGGAGAATAATGAATGGCTCCTGTTCGGGCAACTTGCTGTTGCACTCTCGAAATTTTTCTATATTCACGGGTTATGGACTGAAGGATTGGGATGGCTGGAACAAGCAGAGGCCGAATTGCACCAACGATTCGGCGAACATCAAGGATCAGAGGACACGTCTGAAACGAACGAAGCGTCGGTCCAGCTGACAATAGCAGGACTTCGAGTGGCTCTCGCAACACTCTATAATGAACAACAGGAATGTGAAACTGCTCGGCAATTATGCGAAAGTGCCTTACAAATTTTCAGAACGATAGGGCAGCAGCTCGGTATCGTCAAGGCGTTAAATTGTCTTGGCATCATCGCAAGGTATGAAAAAAAACTTAAAGAGGCGGATACACACTTTACCGAAGCTTTAGAAATAGCGAAGGTATTAGGCAACAAATGGCATACCGTTACTGTACTAAACAATCTGGGACTCACGGCGTATAATTGTCGCCATTTTGAAGCAGCGAAACTGCATTATACCGAAAGCCTTCGCCTCGCTCGCGAACTTGGAAATAAACTGAGTATCGCCTACGCTCTCAATAATCTCGGGAAAACCGCGAACCAGCAAGGTCTACGAGACGAAGCGCAACGCTACTATACAGAAAGTCTACGTCTCACCCGTGACCTCTCTACTTCCAACGTGGGGTTTCCTTATCTACTGGACAGCCTTGGGAAGGTAGCACTTCGCCACGGTAAACACGAGGAAGCGAGGGACTACTATACAGCAAGCCTGGAGTACCGCAAAGAGAACGGAACCCCCCATGAGATCGCAGATTCGCTCTATCAATTTGGACAATTAGCGCACGCGGAAGGCGAATTTGAACAGAGTTTATGCCTCTTTCTTAAGGTCGCGTCACTCTACTCGGAAACAGACGCGACAACTCCGTTCTATGTAAATGCAGTGAATAACGCTATCAAGACATTAGAGGTGGAACTCGGTGGTGAAAAAGTTGAGAGACTCAAATTAGAGATGGAAACGCGAACACTTGAGGAGATAGTTAACACGTGTCTATCTCGATAAGAATGGGCAAGGCACAAGATCTTGCGGATCGAGATATGACCTCCAATAAAAAATGGAAACCACAATGCAACAACGAATCACCTTTCTTGCGATTCTATGCCTATTCTCTCTTATGGCACTTGGAGAGAGTTTACAGACTTTCGCTCAAGTCGAAGTTACCCCGATCACTCCGAGCGTGAATCCTGTATCAGACCCAGTAGAAACCGCGCATGACCATTACCACGAGCGACGGTATGCGCAAGCGATTAAAGCGTACGAAGACCTGATTGAAAAGGGTATACCGAAGCAGGACGGGACTTATATCCCACTTCGACAGAGTCAAAAGGACTCGATTCGGTTGATGTTAGGGCAAAGTTACACCAAGGTCGGTGAGGATCCTGCCGCACAGCGAGTCTTTAAAGAAATTGTTGACGAAGATCCTAACGGTTCTTATGCGACACAGGCTGTTCATCGGTTGGGAAACCTTTACTGGCAACGCTATCAATTCAAAGAGGCTATCAGGCAGTGCAAACAGATTCTCAATCAACACCCGAACACAACTTCCGCGGCGACAGCCGCCTATCTCCTTGGAAAATACCAGCAATCAGAAGGTAAATCCGACGAAGCAATGGATAGCTACAAGTATTTCCTTGATAACTTTCCGAGTTCACCCTATCGCGTGAGCGCGTTCAACAGCCTAACTGAGCTTTACATAACCAACCAACGCTACACAGAGGCTGAAAAACTGATTCAAGAACGAATGCGACGCTACCCTGACGACATTACGCTGTTGGAGCAATTAGCGGAAATCTACCAACACCAAGACGCTTATCCGAAGGCACTCGCACTCTATCGTAAAGCAATTGAACGAGACCCTAACAATACAGCACTCCGTAGGAAATTGGGGACTCTCTACGCCGAAATTGGTAAAACGACACAAGCCGTAGCCGAATGGAAAAAAGGGACCGCAGACGAGGCAAATCAAGTCGACCAACAGAAACAACTTGGTGCAATCTATCTCTCGCATAAGATGTATCCGGAAGCGATCGACGCATACTGGCAAGCTATACGCTTAAGTCCAAAAGACAGTTACCTCTACGCCCAGTTGGCAGCGGCGTACAAGATCCAAGGACAAATTGAACAAGCCGCCGAGGTCTATATTGAGGCTTTGCAACAGGTTGGGCTTGCGAGGAACCAACGCGAAACCATCTGGAATGCCATGCTGGAAATTTATGAAGGTGATCACCACAAACCAATCCACGATAAACTCGTTGTCCAACTTGAAAAACGGCGGGCACAAAATCCACATAACGGCAGTACCGTCATGACCTTGGGAGAACTCTATTTCCATGCTGGAGAAGTGTCGCAAGCACTCGAAACGTTTACACAACTTTACCGAAACTATCCGACGCATACCGATATAACGTTAGAAACATACGCACGAATATTAGAGCGTAACGAAAAGCCACAAGCCATAGATTTCTATAAGGCGTTGATAGCGGGTTCTACAGACAACACACGCATAAGAAACACCCGTTCTCAACTTGCTGCGCTCTATCAAAAAATGGAGCAATGGAACGATGCAATCGCACTTTTAGAAGAACTGGTTTCCAACCGCGAGGCTTCTGTGAAAAATAGATTGTTACTCGGACAGTTGCAGCTACACGGTATCCACGCGCCGAAAATCGCTCAGAAAACATTCCAATCGTTGCTTACACAACGTTTGGTCACTACTCAATTGGTAGAAGCGCAACTGGGTCTCGCAGAATGTCATGTGCTCCTGAAACGCTATACGCTTGCGCGAGAAATCCTCGAACCGATTGCCAACCGTCCGCACCGTTTCCGTGCCGTTGCCCGCAAACTGATTGGCGATTCCTACTTCTTTTCCGCCGATTTCGACCAAGCAGCCAAAGAATACAACGAAGTTATCCGCATCTCAAAATACGATAGGCTCACAAATAATGCTCTTGAACGGATTGTCCTCATCCAGAATCATTCCGACTACCTCAAAATTCCGCTCACGGATTATGCTACTGCTGTGCAGCTCTATCTAAACGGAGAGACTACGGCGGCACTACAACAGTGCAAACGGAGCCTTGAAACCTATCCGCAAGCGACTATCGTTGATGCGGTATGGCTCCTCATCGGGGACATCTATCGCGAAGAAGCGAAAGACACTGAGGCGATCGACGCATACGAACAGGTAGTTGCCCGGGAGAGTCTCGCCGTCCCGAAGGCACTCGTAAACATTGCTGAAATTTATCGACAAAAAGCCGATTTCACCAACGCCGTGGCTACCTATACCACGCTCATTACCGACTATCCTGAAAACGTTATTGTCGTTCATGCCCGCCAGCAACTCGATGAAATTATGAGACTCCAAGAAAAAAGATAAAAGATGGATTGGCGTATCCACCACCTATGCCCAGCCGTCTCCAAAACAATTGAAATGTAGCATCGAAATATGGTAAAATAACAAGAAACAACGTACAACACAAAGGAGTTAGTAGATGTCCCAACCTGCTCACAATTTATTTAATACACACCGAGCCCTTGAAAGCGATGGGTTTGCGTGCACCTATTATTCACTCCCCGCCTTAGAAGAAGCCGGTATCGCGTCAACAACCGCCTTGCCCGTCAGTCTCCGCATTTTACTCGAATCATTACTGAGGAATTACGATGGACACCAAATTACAGAAGAGGATATTGTAAATTTGGCAAACTGGGACGCGCAATCCCCAAAAGCTTTGGAGATTCCGTTCAAACCGGCACGCGTGGTCGCACAAGACTTTACAGGTGTTCCCCTCGTTGTTGATATTGCTGCGATGCGTTCCGCTGTGGCAGAGCTTGGCGGCGATGCTGGCATGATAGAACCTCTCGTCCCTGTTGATTTAGTCATTGATCACTCCATTCAAGTCGATGCCTACGGCTCAGAGAACGCGTTTCAATTTAACACCGAACGGGAATTTGAGCGTAACAAGGAACGTTATGAGTTCCTCAAATGGGGGCAACAGGCGTTTGAAAAATTCAATATCATCCCACCGTCCATTGGCATTGTCCATCAAGTGAATCTGGAATACCTTGCTAAAGTGGTTATGACAGAGGATTCACTCGCCTACCCGGATACCGTTGTCGGCACCGACTCGCATACCACAATGATCAACGGCTTAGGTATCGTCGGATGGGGTGTAGGGGGTATAGAAGCGGAAGCGGCGATGTTAGGGCAACCCGTTTATATTTTGACCCCCGAAGTCCTTGGCGTTCACTTGAAAGGCGAACTCCGCGAGGGTGTAACCGCAACAGACTTGGTTCTGACTGTGACGCAACGCCTCAGAGCCGCGGCAGTCGTTGACAAGTTTGTGGAATTCTTTGGGGCAGGTGTAGAAGCACTCTCTCTACCGGATCGGGCAACGCTCTCTAATATGTGCCCAGAATACGGTGCGACTGTCGGGTTCTTCCCACCGGATGCAGAGACAATGCGCTATCTCCGTCTCACCGGACGCGACGAAACGCACGTTGACATGGTAGAAGCTTATCTCAAAGCGCAAGGCATTTTCGGTATTCCACGCCTCGGAGATGTTGAATACTCCGATGTCCTTGAAATCGATCTCGCGGATATTGAACCGAGTATCGCCGGTCCGAAACGACCCCAAGATCGGATCGCCTTGTCGGATGTCAAAAACACCTTTACTGAACTCCTTACACGCCCTGTCGCGGAAGATGGGTTTGGTGTAACAGAAGACGTAGAAGACAGCAACAACATCACTCACGGATCGGTTGTTATCTCGGCAATTACCAGCTGCACAAACACAAGTAATCCTTCCGTGATGATTGGCGCGGGATTGCTCGCGAAAAAGGCTGTTGAAAAAGGGTTGCGTGTTCCCGACTACGTTAAGACCAGCTTAGCTCCTGGTTCGCGCGTCGTCACGGAGTATTTACAGAATACCGGTCTACTGCCGTATTTAGAAGAGCTTGGCTACAACGTCGTAGGTTATGGCTGCACGACCTGTATCGGTAACAGTGGACCGCTCAACGATGTGGTTCAAGATGCAATCGACGCAGGGAACCTCGTCACCGCAAGCGTTCTCAGTGGTAACAGAAACTTTGAGGCACGCGTGCATCCAGAGATAAAAGCCAATTTCCTCATGTCCCCGCCACTCGTCGTCGCTTATGGTGTCGCCGGGCGGATTGACATTGATTTCGTTACTGAACCGCTTGGACACAGCGATGGTGGCGAGGCTGTCTACCTGAAGGACATCTGGCCCACTCGACAAGAGATCGCTGAGATGATCGCTGCCGCAGTTGATCGACGGACGTTCCGAGAAATGTATGAGTCCATCGGTAATCAGGCACCGGAATGGGAAGAACTCGCAGGTGCGACGGGAGTCCTTTATCCGTGGAACGAGAGAAGCACTTATGTCCAGCATCCCCCGTTCTTTGAAGGATTTGCACGCGAACCTGCTCCAATTTCAGATATTGTGGATGCCCGTATTCTCGGTATCTTTGGGGATTCTGTTACTACCGACCATATATCCCCAGCGGGTGCGATCGCAGCAGCGAGTCCAGCAGGGGAATATCTCCAAGAACATGGGGTTGAAACACGAGATTTCAATACCTACGGATCCAGACGCGGGAACGACCGTGTGATGAGCCGCGGCACGTTTGCGAATCGACGTGTCCGCAACTTGATGACTCCCGATGTTGAGGGCGGATATACGCTTCAGTATCCCGATGGCACACAAACGACTATCTACGAAGCGGCACTCCAGTATAGTGCCAATGAAGTTCCAACCGTCATTTTCGCTGGACAGGACTATGGTATGGGGAGTTCTCGCGATTGGGCGGCAAAAGGACCCAAACTCTTGGGAGTCAAGGCTGTTGTTGTAGAGAGTTTTGAGCGTATTCACCGTAGTAACCTCATCGGGATGGGGGTCTTGCCCTTGCAGTTCAAGTCGGGTGAGAACGTCCAAACGCTTAACCTTGACGGAAGTGAGATTATCAGCATTACAGGCTTTGCCGAAGATCTCCAACCCGGACAGATGGCGACGATGAATATTGTCCGCGCAAACGGTGAGACACAGACAACGGAGTTGTTAATCAGAATTGACTCTCCTGTAGAAGTGGAATACTACAAACACGGTGGGATTTTGGATTACGTCATTCGGAATTTCTTATCCTCCTAATCGACTTCTCCAACTCTGGTAGGTGCGGTTTCCCAACCGCACCTACCAGTGGAAAGTGTTGCCTACCTCCCATAAATCGCTCGCAGATCTAATCTTGCATCAACATTGTCGGAGACAGCGTTTGTCCAATCTACATCGTCAACGCTTTGCAGGCTCATCAGGGCAACGTTCACCATCGGGTTCGAGATAGAATAGTTGAGTAAAAAACTGTCTACATCCACATTCGCCATCTCATTCGGGAAGCAGTGCTTCATGAGATTCTGGAACGCATTGCTGGTAGTAGAGCGCATCAGCACAATCCCCATCTCCTGTGCAACTGCATCGGGGATGACGCCGCGTCTGCCGAACGCATCACAGGTGCTCTGATACATCAGGTTGTAGTGGATCTGCATCATGTCAAACTCACCAGTGGCAATCAGTTGCTCTGTACCACCAGAGGGACCGTCTGCCGAAAATCCGATAAATCGGACTTTTCCTTCCTCCTTGAGTTTGAGATACGCTGCCAACCCACCACCGTTTAGAATTATTTCTGTGTCGTCCGCGTAGAACCATCCCCCATGAAATTGCAGGACATCAATATAATCGGTGCCGAGCCGTTGGAGGCTTCCCTCTACATCAGCAGCGATGCCATCTGGATCATAGGCTTCCGTCTTGGTCGCGACGATACACGATTCCCGCCGCCCAGCGATCGCCTTACCGATAATTGTTTCGCTGTAGCCGCCACCATAGTCGGGTGCGGTATCGAGATAGTTAAGCCCAGAATCCATCGCGTAATGGAGCATATTAACGAGCGACGTTTCATCGTGCTCTGGGCGGACCCTACCCCCACCATATCCAATCTCTGATACACTGAGTCCTGTTTTACCGAGTGTGCGGTATTGCATATTTTAAGTTTTCCTTGCGGGTTTTTAAGTTTTCCTTGCCGGAGAATAACGTGAATTTGCGTCTCTGACGAAAATTACACAAAATCCATCTGTGAAGTGCGACTTTTATTTCCGCGTATCGTGCGGTTGCTCGGTTTGACACAATTTTCTCCAAATAGCCTCTCGACCTGCTCAATAATCTGTGGTTCATTTGCCAAACTATACTTTTGCGCACACCGTGCGATAACTTCACCATAACGAGGA
Source organism: Candidatus Poribacteria bacterium (assembly GCA_965232545.1). Taxonomy (GTDB): domain Bacteria; phylum Poribacteria; class WGA-4E; order WGA-4E; family WGA-3G; genus WGA-3G. The sequence goes on along the minus strand of OZ246979.1, from coordinate 711,187 downwards.
CTCGTGAGACGTAGTATCAGATCCAAATCCCCTTTGTTCGCACGGGCAATTTCTTGAAGTTTTTCCAATTTCTCGACGTTCTCGACATCAGACTCTGGAATCGTAACCTCAAGCGCGGAGGTCTGTTGTTCGCTGACAAACTCAATATCTATCACCCGATCTGCCTGTATCTGGCGTTCTTCCCTCTCAGTGTCGCCGTTTTCAGACCTCCGATTCCTACTATTCTGATTGACATTGATTTTCCCTCGAATCCAAATTACCCTACCTTCAACGAGGTCTCCGGCTGTTTTGTATGCCTCTGGAAAAATAACGACCTCTATCGCGCCTTCCAAATCCTCCAATCCAATCACCGCCATAGGAGCCCCCTTCTTGGTAGTGATATTCTTAACATCCGTTATCATCCCTGCCACATCGACCTCGGAATCAATACGATGCTCAATGAGGGTTTGGGTACTTGCGCTCGTGTAATTTTCAATGATGTCACTATATTCTTCAAGCGGGTGTCCGGAAACATAGAATCCGAGTTGTTCCTTTTCATGCTTAAGCCGTTCCAATGGCTCATATTTTGGAGCATCGGTAAGTGTTACCGTCGCTGTTGGCATTTCTTCTCCGTTGCCAAAGAGACTCATCTGTCCACGGTCCCGTTCTGCTTGCGCGTTTTGTGCCACCCTCATAATATTATCTAAGTTGACGGCATGTTGTGCGCGGTGTCCTTGAAGTGAATCGAACGCGCCGCTGAGAATTAAGCTTTCGACGGCACGCTTATTCACCTGTTTCATATCCACGCGTTCGCAGAAATCCTCTAACGATGTGAATGAACCGCTCTGTTCTCGTGCTTCGACGATTGCATCTATCGCGTTATCCCCCACACCTTTGACTGCGACAAGTCCGAAACAAATATCATTAGCATCGACTGTGAATTCTCTCCGACTGCTATTGACGTCCGGCGGTAAAAGATTGATTTCTATTTCCAGAAATTCGGCAAGTTTCTTACATTCGGTACGGTATCGGGTAATTTTCGATGAATCGCCTGCCTCTCCAGTCATCATTGCCGCCATGAATTCGTGTGGATAGTGCGTTTTCAGATATGCCATGCGGTAGGCTAACATCGAATAAGCAACGGTGTGCGACTTATTGAAGGCGTAGCCAGCGAAAGGTTCCAACTGTGAAAATACGTTCTCTGCTTCTTTTTGCGCGATCCCATTTCCGACTGCACCTGTAACAAATTTTTCCCGTTGGGCTTTGAGTAATTCAGGGCTTTTCTTTCCCATTGCGGATCGGAGTATATCTGCTTCGCCGAGCGTAAAGCCCGCCATGTCGCGTGCAATTTGCATGACCTGTTCCTGATAGACACACACCCCGTAAGTGTTTTGGAGTGCGTCTTCAAGAGACGGATGGATGTATTGCACTGGCTTCAACTTGTTTTTTCGATCAATGAAATCCTGCATAGTCCCGCTTTCCAGGGGACCCGGTCGGTAAAGTGCGGGGATCGTAGAGAACTGCTCAAAGTTATCCGGCTTCATCTGTGTAACAACCCGATACATGCCAGAGGAGGTTTCCAATTGGAACAAGCCAGCAATTAAACCTTTGCTGATGAGGGAATAAGTTTTTTGATCATCAAAGGGAATAGCCTCTAACTTGATATCCTTGCCGTGGTTTGCCTTAATCATCTGAAGACAGTCGTATGTCTCGGTAAGACTCCGTAAGCCGAGAGAATCGAATTTAACGATACCGACATCCTCAACGGTCTTACCTTCAAACTGCGTCGCGACTTGGTCATGTCTATCCTTGAATAAGGGTGCGAAGTTCGTCAACGGACCGTTTGAGACGACAATCGCGGAGGCATGGCAAGAGACGTGCCGTTTCATCCCTTCGACTGATTTGCTGAGATCCATCAACTCTTTATTTTCAGGACTGTCAGCGAGTTTCTGAAAGTCCGGCACCTGTTCCAAGACTTCATCAAGCGTTATTCCAGGGGTGGATGGAATAAGTTCTGTTAACTTTTCGACATCTTCGAGAGGCACTTCGAGCGCGCGTCCCACATCCTTTATAGCGGCTTTTGCGCCCAAGGTCGCAAATGTGGCGACTTTACCGACAGAATCCTCACCATATTTATTTCTCAGGTAATCGATCACATGCTCACGGGCACGATCAGCGAAATCAATATCGATATCCGGGGGGCTGATACGCTCAAGGTTTAAGAACCGTTCAAAGAGACAATCGTAATCCATCGGATTAAAAGCAATCACATCGAGGGCATAAAGCACAAGGCTGCTTGCGGCAGAACCGCGAGCGGAAAGCGGGTACCCCTGTTTGTGGGCGTATTGAACGTAATCCCACACGATGAGGAAATAACCGGAGTAGTCGGTTTTGCTAATAATATCCAGCTCGTAATCGAGTCTCTGCCGAATTGGTTCAGAGAGTTCGCCGCCATATTTTTCTTGCAAGCCTTGGTAGCAGAGTTCTTTGAGGTAACTATCGTTTGTGTGGTCTTCGGGGACCTCGTATTCCGGCATCACGTTTTTGCCATAATCGAGTTCGAGATTGCACCGATTGGCGATTTCAAGTGTGTTTGCGATGGCTTCGGGTGGATACTCCTTAAGTGCTTCCCGCATTTCATCAACACTTTTAAAGTAGAAATGATTATCGAACCGCAGCCGATTTTGCTCTTTAACAGTTTTTTTCGTCTGTATGCAAAGAAGCACATCGTGCATTTCATGGTCGGATTTGCGGAGGTAGTGGCAATCGTTTGTAGCGACGAGCGGCAGATTGTATTCTTTCGCCAATTGAACCATCACTGGGTACGCTTCAAGCTCTTTATCGATGTAGTGGTTTTGCACCTCAACGTAGAGGTTATCTTTCCCCATGATCTCCATCAGCATTTTGAAGTTTTGGATACCTTCTTCCCGCCGGTTTGAGCAAAGGAGTTGCGGTACCTGTCCTTGGATACACCCTGTCAATGCAATAATTCCGGCGTGGTATTCACGTAGGATTTCCATGTCGATGCGGGGTCTGCTGTAAAAGCCCTCTGTGTACCCAAGCGATATTAATTTTAGGAGATTCTGGTAACCGGTTGCATCCTCTGCCAGCAGCGTGAGGTGATACGGGGAACCCTGTTCTTTTCCGCGCGTTAATCGACTGCCGGGAGCAACATATACTTCGCACCCGACAATTGGGTTAACCCCCGCCTTTGTGGCTTTACTGTATAATTCCCATGCACCGAACATGTTGCCGTGGTCAGTGAGTGCGACAGCCGGCGCGCCATTTTCGACTGCCCAATCGACCATATCCTGAATACGGCACGCGCCATCCAACATACTATATTCGCTATGATTGTGTAAGTGAACAAATTCAGTTGCCATGTTTCCTCCACTATTTAATAAGTGCAATTGTTGCGTATATTAAGAACTATGAATCCAATTCTATAATACCAAAAATGGAGCAAAATTTCCATAGTAAATTTTCGGGTCGATGCGCCTTCAATTGCACTTCCCCGCTGCAAAATCTTTCATTTAATAGGGTGAGGTTGCAAACCTCATCAGCCAAAGGTTCGAGCATAAATCTCACAACTATAGTAGATTTTAGAATTAATGAGACACTTTAAAGAGGCGAGGTTAGAAACCTCGCCAGCGGGGTTGTAGGTTTTCGTATCTATTGAGATTGCCTCGCAGTGAGAGTTATTCGTAAGTTTGACCATAATAACTGAATCCCTCCCCTTTTTTGTTGATACGCTTTCCTGAAACCTGTTATAATAAACGATATTATATTTATAGAATTGCTCCGGGATCTTACCGATCGCATGTAATCCACTGGAGCGGAAAAGGTATGGACTCATTATCGCGGATTCTCGCGCTCATCTTAGATGCAAAAATCAAGACTTCTTCTCCTGTTCTTAACCCTATTCTTCGTGATGCTCGGGTTTGGCATCATCATTCCGAATCTCGCTTATTACGCTAAAGATACCGGGGCAACCACCACTGAAATTGCTATATTGATGTCTATCTACTCTGGGATGCAACTGTTATTCGCACCTCTCTGGGGTAGGCTATCGGACAAGTACGGCAGAAAACCTGCAATTTTACTTGGATTGCTTGGGAATGCCGCTGCCTTAGTCGGTTTCGGATTGGCGAAAGACTACGTTTGGCTTCTCATCGCACGTAGCGCAGCGGGTATCGCTTCAGCAGCCGTGTTACCGAGTGTCATGGCTTACGTCGCGGATATAACCACATCAGAAGAGCGTGGTAAAGGGATGGGGTTAATGGGTGCCGCGATGGGACTCGGTTTCATCCTCGGACCGGCGATCGGTGGTGTCATGGGTAGTCACAATACGCCGTTCTTTGTCGCAGGAGGCTTGTCCATACTCAACTTCCTCTTCGCGCTTATGCTACTGCCAGAATCCCTACAGAAAGACATCGCTGATGAAACTGGTGGAGACCACCACGAATGGGTCTCTCCACGCGAGGTATTTCGTCAGACGACCTTGAAATCACCTCTCACGCCTCTTTTCCTTGTGGCCTTTTTCTCAACTTTCAGCTTCGCAGGATTGGAGATGACGTTCCCTCTGTTCATTGAGGATCGTTGGAACTATGGCGAGAAAGAAATGGGATGGATGTTCATGTTTATGGGTGTGATTGCAGTGCCACTACAGGGTGGCTTGCTCGGAAGATTAATAAACAGCTTGGGAGAACGGCGTATCATCCTTATCGGGTTACTCCTCAGCGCGATAGGCATGGCACTTTTGCTCAACGCCTACTCTTTTGTAACACTCACCCTATATCTCACTATTGCAGGTGTTGGCAATCAACTCATCCGTCCAACGAATGCCTCGTGGATTTCTAAACAGACGCGAATTGGTCAAGGTGCGGCTATCGGTATTATGGATGCCTTCTTAAGCTTGGGACGCATCTTGGGACCGCTCCTCGGTGGTTGGCTCTACACAAAAGAGGCTTATCCTTATGCGGTGCTGGCGGGGATTTTAGTTCTTACCACGTTCTGCTTGTATATCCCTTTGCGACGCATTAAGGAGCGAGATTAGAATCTTATCGAGTCGGATGTGGAGTCCGCTATTCTATTCTTCTGTCCGAGTATCTAAAGGCGGCAATAGGTGTTCGACGCGCCGCGTGTTATATTCACGCCGATACTGCCGATGCACTTCATCGTTGGGATAGTGTTCAGTCTCTGGGTACGGGTAGCTGGACATCCCGTGAAAGGGTAAGGGTTCAACCGTTTGCGATGTGAGCGTATTGATGTCGCCGTCTTTGTCCCATCCGTCGCTATAGAGAATAAAATCGCGCACCCATCCCGCTTTTAATATTGGCAGGCGTGAGACTTCAAATTCCACGGTGATCTCGTCCCCCGCATTGAGGATAACGTACATGTCGTCGACCTCCTGCAATAACGGAGCGACATCGCCGTAGCGGGTATAATACCCCGCCAAGTCTCGCCACTGCGCAGCTTCTGTAACCTTTTGGTAATCAAACAGGTGCGGGGCATGTGGGTTCGGACGATACATCTCAGAAAAGCCTCGGTAGTGTAAATCTGCGCTATCCGGGTTCAAGGTTGTTACTTCCATTGGGACTGCCTGCGTGCCGACAGTAAAAAACACCCTATCCCAATAAATCTGCATGTCGGTTTCAATCCGAACATGCCGGTCGTCCGATAGGAATTTACCCGTCAGGTCAACAGTGATCGTTTTATTTTTCCCCGCGGGGAGTCCAATCATATCAATTACGGTTTTCCATTCTCCTGTCTTATCTTTCACAGCGACCGAAGGAAAACGGGGATTAATTGCCGGATTCTGGAACAGGGCAACATTGATGCTGGTATCCGTCGGGAAGATCCACCCACCGAGGAAGAGCGTTAGTGGTGTATTGTTTGGGACATCACCGAAGTCGAGGATTATGGCATGCGGTTCAACGACGCCTTGGTAGGCACCGGGTGCGTGTTCAACGGCGTAGCGGTAATCAAACGCCTTTAAAGCATCGGACACATCTTTACCGTTATGATCAACAGCAGATTCTGGGAACCGTTTTTCTGCGACACCATAGATTTTGAACGCTGCAAAGGGTGGCGGCGTATACTGTTCATTCACGAAGATATCAGTGCCTTCAGGGTGATCAACCGCTATCAGCTTAACCTCATCAAAATAGGCGGTTTCCCACAACTCCTCCGTGATCTGAATGGAATACTTGCCGGACTTCGGTTGTATTTGCGTTCCCGAAATTTTCACAAAATCCTTTGTTTCATCGGGCGCGACGAACCCCATTGACGTAACGAGTCCCAACGGTGCGCGCCAGAGCAGATCCGTAATGAATTGATACTGTTCACCATCGTAAACATACAAAAACGGACACGAGCCTTTTAGTACCTGTTTTTCCAAAATTCGCTGCTTCGCCTGTGGTTTCACAACGTTCTGTGGTACACCATTCGTCCAGACGACACGAACGACATCTGCTGCCTCATAAGCCCCCAATCCGAAATGGGATACCCGTTCTGTTACATATTGGAGTTGATACAGATCTCCGACCTTCACTTCCAGTTTCGAGCCGATGCCGTCTCTATTAACTTTGTTGTTTCCCGCAGTGATCCCTTCCAACCGCACCTGTATCCAGTTGTTTTGATTTCCACCATCGTTTTGCAACGCGCGTAGTTGTCCGTCAGTATTGATGAAAAAGAGATCGAGATCGCCATCGTTATCATAATCACCGACTGCACCAGCAGTCGCACTATATAAAATCGGATCACCCATCGGTGTGACGGATTCTATTAAGGGGTACGGTTCCATGAAAGTGCCGGTCCCATCGTTCCGAAACAGGAACATCCCTTTATCCCCACCAACCCAGAGGTCAACAAAACCATCGTTCTCGTAATCCAAATTTTTCAATAGAGCAGGCGGTGAGTCAAGGACACTCGTCTCTGAACTCGGTGCCTCCACAAAACTCCCATCTCCTCTATTACGATAGAGGTAGATGTAATCTGCCGTAGCCAAGAAGAGGTCAATATCGCCATCGTTGTCATAATCACCAGCAACAGTCGCAATATAACGCACATCCTGAGGAATCCCAGTCCCATTGGAAACTGCCCGGAGTTTTCCTTGACGGAGATTATCGTAAAGCGTGCATCCCAATCCTTTATGTGTTGTAAAGATGTCTATATCTCCGTCATCATCAAAATCGGCGGACACTACCGCAGCAGGTATGCGCTGGACAGACGGCACTTTATCCGCATCTGTTGTTACAAAGGTTTGCTCGCTAACATCGGTGAAGGTTACATTTCCTTTATCGTCGCCGTTATTCCGATATATTGTGGCATTGGCTCGACCAGAAAAGAGGTCCAAATCGCCGTCGTGGTCAAAATCAACAGGGAAAAGGATACCGGTTTCGTCTGATGTCTGTTCGTTTTCAATGAGTGGAGATGTCTCCCAACTGCCATCTTCCTCCATTTGCAGGTATGTTATCGCGTCGTGAGGTGGCAATAGGAAGTTTTGTATCCCATCTTTATTGAGATCCGCGAACGCAACAACGTGTTGACTGAGATCACTTGCAAACTCTTGGACAGGCACGAACTTCTCACCCGTGTTCCGAAGGAGCTGACCCGTCGATGCAATATACAGATCCAGATTCCCATCATTATCGTAATCAATTAAAAATATAGCGGTAGATATTCCTGCCGGTATGCTCACGTTGACAAGTCCAAGTTGTTGGGTAACATCCACAAAATCGACTGTAATCGGTGTGCTCCCTTTGGCTGTAATCCGAGCCTTGAATCTTGGGCTAAAGGTTTCTATCGGATGTCCAAGAATATCGGTAACAAGTTCACCGATGCCCTGTTGATACCGTGGACTTGCTCGTTGCACGTTCTCAAAAATTCGCATGTTGCGTATAGCAATCTTTAAGTCGCTTTGTTGTATCGCGGTTATCGCTTGTGTTAGATATTTCAGTTTCTCTGGTTCGGTATCGCCTAAAAGGAGCATCAATTCCTGACAAAGATTTTCGGCATCTTCAAGTTTCTCCTGTGCCAAAACCCCCTGCGTCAATTTCAACAGCACGACAACATTCACCGGGGAACGGGTGTGGAGTTCCCGCAAATGTCGCACTGCTTCCAATTGTGCTTCTGGATCGTTGCGTTGCCCAATATAATGGCGGACGAGTTTATAACGAAACTCCAACTCATCGGGTGCCAACCGCACGGCTTCCATCATCGCCTCGACGGCTAATTCGCTCTGTCCTTTTAATTGATAGACCTCAGACAGGATAAAGTGTAACTGGCTGTCCATCGGTGCGACAGCGATCCCGCGTTTAACCCATTCTTCAGCGGCATCCGCCTGCTGTAGGCGTAGATGCGTGACAGCGAGGTTTCCGTAACCGATCGCTTCATTGGGGAGCAGTTCAATAAGTGCTGTAAACGCCTCGACAGCTTTCGAGGGCTGCGATTCTTCGAGGTATGCCAACCCTAAATTCTGATGCCGTATCGCCTCTTCAATGATTTCGGTGTTAGTCATCTTTTGAGCGTTTACTGCCCAAGCCGCGAAGAGCCACGTTAGTAGCAGTACACACATCACTTGTTTTCTCGTATCAGGAGCAGTGAATCTCAATATCATTTTTAATTTTCCCTTGCGGTTCGGTCAGGTAAGTTGAATGAATAAATAGCCTCTCCGTAGATCTGCCTTCCACTACGTTTCAGGCTACATTTTCGTTTGTCTTCTTTCATATTTCTTCTTTCTGAATATCTTCTGCGGCTTCTTGAATTGCCTGTTGTATACTGTTCCGGCGGAGTCTGAGAGAGTCTTCCAGTTGCTTGAGGTGCAGCAACCACGATTCCTTAGAATCGCCTTCCTCTGCGCCAAACCCGTTTGTCATAGAGAGTCGAATATATTTTAGCCGTTCTGTCTGTAGGACCTTCAACTGAGCATCATAGTCCTCAATTCCAGATTCTAACAGAGAGATCAGTTCACGAATCTTTTCCAATGTGCGTCTCCTTTAAGTTGTATTTTTTGGTAATGTAGTACATCAAGGGAAGATACAAAAAGTAGTTTATCTTATTTTATGTTTGCAATCAAACAAAAATGGGTGTGTAAGGGCACGGTGTTCATAGTCTGAATCGCGGATTCCCGCGGACGATGCGGATTCTCGCGGATTTTAAAGAGTATCTCCCCTAAATCCGTGCCTCCTTGTGGACTTAGGAATTGCTCCCACGCGACACAACCTAACAGGTTATGCTACAAGGGGTTTCCCTTCTCTTCATCGCGTCTCAAAAACTTTACACGCTCTCTTTGCGGTTTGGATTTGCCTTGAATTTCCTTGGGAGACTGTGTATAATAGGGTTAACACGGAGGCAGAAAAATGATTACACATATACGGGTGAAAAACTTTAAATCTTGGCAAGACAGCGGTAAAGTAAAACTCGCTCCTTTGACTGGATTTTTCGGGACAAACAGTTCTGGAAAGAGTAGCCTGTTGCAGATGTTGTTATTGCTTAAACAGACGGCGGAGCGTTCAGATGCAAATGAGTTTATTTTCTTTGGCAGTGAAAATTCGCTTGTGAACCTGGGTAACTTCTATGAAGTAATTCATGGCCATAAACTGAATACAGCCCTTGGTTTGGAAATCGAGTGGGAAACCTCGCGCCTAACTTCTATCCCGAGATTAACTTTTAACACGACTATCGTAGAAGATGAAGGCGTAACTCTCCTCAAGCAATTTTCTTATGTTGCCTCCTCTGTTGTCTCAAAAGATAAAGGTCACCTCACTCCGATAATGGCGGGGGACGATGAAAATATCTTCATCAATGGAGAACACATAGCCAACCAATTCCTAAAAAATTGCTACGGAGTGATACCCTCAAAATCTTGGTGGGAAATACACGATCAGTACAATGGTCCCCAGTCCACTGATCTTCTAAAAAAAATCCCAATTGCGTTTGAAGAACTTTTTGCGCATGTCTACTACTTTGGTCCAGTCCGGGTCCAGCCACAACGTCACTATCATTGGAGAGGTGTACACCCGAAGGAGATCAATTTTGGAGGGGATAAGGCGATTGACGCGCTGCTCTCTGCACGCGTGCGGCAATTGAAAACATCCAGCAAAGAAGATGGTGTATTAATTGAGGAGCGGGTATCTAAATGGCTTCAAAACATGGAGCTCGCCCACTCCTTTTCGCTTGTCCTGAAAGGTGCTTTAGACGACAACAATTACGAAATTCGCATCCAAAAGACTGCTAATAGTGCAGAAGTCACATTAGCCGACATGGGCCACGGAGTCGGTGATTTATTTCCTCTATTGGTTCATTGCTGCTATGTCCCAGAAGGGTCAACGCTAATTTTGGAGCAACCCGGCGTCCATCTGCATCCAAAGACACAATCTGACCTCGCGGATCTTCTAATAGAGATTATCACCGAACGCAATCTCCAGATTTTGATAGAAAGTCACAGTGAACACCTGCTAAATCGGTTACAGCGACGCGTCGCTGAAGAAAAGATTTCCGTAGACCAGACTGCCCTCTATTTTTGTCGGAATGATAAAGGCGTTTCTAACATTGAACGATTAGAAATAGACGAATTCGGCAATATCGCGAACTGGCCAGAAAACTTTTTTGGTGACGAGATGGGAGACCTATTTGCTATGACAGAAGCACAGAGAGAACGTCAAAAGAGAGCGGGGGGTTAATGGACGCTGTTATCGTGGATACAAATGTTATCATAACTGCAAATGATGAGGCGGAGCATGCCTCACCCGACTGTGTAGAACGGTGTCAGAAACGAATTAAACAGATTCTCGACCAACAAGAAACATCTGTTGTTGATGAGGGATGGCGAATTCTCAACGAGTACAAGAGATACGTTGACTTAAAGACCCGGAAGGGAATCGGCGATCTTTTTGTAAAAACATTGCTGCAGAACCTGATGCGGAGACCGGCGATTTGCACAATGGTGCGTATCAACCCGTTGGATGGCAGTGAAACGGATTTTGACGAGTTTCCAACCACCGAAGCATTAAGCGATTTTGACGTGGCGGATAGAAAATTTATCGCTGTTGCCATCGCCTATGAGCAGGACTACAACCAAAAAGCAATTATCTTACAGGCGTTAGATAGAAAATGGGAACCGTTCCGAGATGCATTTGAACAAGAAGGTATTGAGATTGATTTTCTCTGTTAGGATCCCTGGAGAACAGCGATGAATCAGCAAAAAATAAAAAGGGGTCAGCAAACTTTAGATTCGGATTACTCTGAATTTAGCGCGACAGACCCGTTTAACCCCCAAAACCACGTTGAGGGGCTGGTCAGTTTCAATCGGGCGTGCTACGGGTCGCTGAAACTAAAAAAGATCAATGGTGAATCCGTCGAGCAGCCTCAGATCTTTGGCACACCGAAGATTGCTTATCCCTTCGGATTAGGGCATAATTACCGGTTTCCAAGCGCGGAGCGGATTTACCGCTTCCGCAAATACGACGGGACCAACATCTTTATGTACCGCTACAGAAATAACGGGGCGGAATACATCACGTTTAAGGTGCGCTTGTTCCCATTCTTGCGGGGTCGCTACATAACGATGTGGAAGTATATGCTTCAAAAATACCCACAGATCACCGAATTGTTCAAAATGAATCCAGATATCACAGGTTTCAGTTTCGAGCTCTATGGATCGGATAACCCGCACATGATCCAATACGAGAATGTCCCATTGGATGTTGTGTTGTTGTTCGGGCTGCGCGGGAGGCAGGGGCAAATTGTGTTGAATACCGAGCTTGAGGCGGGCGATATCCCAAAAGCAGAACAACTCGGCACTATTGAAAAAGACTATGTGTGGCACTATGAACAAGAGCAGCAAGACCTTGATAGGCAACTGGAGTTCATCGGCTTGGATGAGAGTCATGAGCCCATGTTTAGAGGTGAGGAAGGCAGCATCTGGTACGTGAAAATAAAAGACACTCACCAAATCCGTATGTATAAGTGCAAACCTCACCGAATTGAGCAAGTACATTGGACACAGACACAGACACAGTTGAGTGCCTCTGTGATTCGGGCTACTATACTGAAAGCCGTTGAAAACTGGGAAAATCCCGAACTTGACCAGATTATTGCAATATTAAACGAAGACTACCCAATCCATCAAATCGAGATCTCAATCGGGCAGATCAAGCAGATGCTTAGCACTGCTAAAAATACAGAGGATACCCGAAAGAAAATCTGGGAGCTCATGGTAAGGCAGGGGCTCGATAGTAACACCGATACAGCAACAGTGTTCCGTAAAATCGCAAACGAACTTGATCAGGACAAAAAACTCATCTATAAAGCGATTAAGAACGTGCAAAACATGATGAAGATCGAGGATGAATAGGGGCTGATAATGCCAAAAGTTACTATAGAAAACCCAGCGATCAACAGTCCGTTTGAGAAACCGCAGCGGCACTTCAAATTCAATGCGCGCGGTATCACCTAAGAGATCGCTGAAGGTAGACGTAGAAGCGAATACTTTATGCCGTTCCCGAAACCGAGAAAACAGTCAGGGCAGGCGCAGATGCAATTTCAACTTCCTGATCGGGATCTCCGGGAGGCAAATATATTCATTAATGAGGTGCGCGTACAAGTATCAGCATGGCGGAACAGCGGCTATCCGGGTGTAACGCCAACAACTAGTAGTGTGTCAACCTTCTGTTGAAGGATATAGTTTGTTGAGTTTGATCCGTGCATCGTCGGTCGTAAACCGCCACTTGACCGTGGCACGTTGCTGATTTCTTCGGTCTTTCCATGCCTGGACCTCGCGCTTGAGGGTCTGTTGGTCGGGGATACGCCTTGAAAGGCATTGCCTGCTGAGGACGGAAAACTCTATTTCGGCGATGTTCAACCAACTGCCATGCTTCGGGGTATAGTGAAACTCTAACTTTTCAGCGATCCGCTCGGCTTCGTCGGCTTCAAATGTCTTATCCAAAGAACCGAGTTTGTGTGTATTGAGATTATCGCAAACCCGCAGAATCTTTTCAGCCTCTGGAAAATGCACATCGACGATATCTCGGCAGATATGTGCGAAATCAATACTCGTGCGTTGGTCAGTAACTTCGACATGTCGAAACCCGAAAAAGGGTGCGAAAATCATAAACAGATTGCTGATGCCATTGCGTTTATATTCAGGATCGTATCGGTAAGGTTTACCCGGCCTTAGCGGCAGCGGTGGACGCATTTCCTGAAGGTGTTGTTTACTCGTCTCATCAACGCACACCACAGGATACCTCGGGTCTTCAGGACGCCCATAGAGGTCTAAGATGCCTTCCATCGCCGTCACGAACGCCTCGGAAGTTTCTGCTGGGATACACCACTGCTGCTTGCGCCAGGGACGCAGTTCGTTTTTTTTAGCACCTGTCGGATGCTTTCATGAGAAATACTTGAAAAATGCTCAAGCTCCACCATTTTCTCAGCTAACAGCCGCAGCGTCCAGCAGGCATATCCTTCTGGCGGATCCGAACACGCCAAGGCGATGAGATGTGCCTCTTTTTCGCCATCAAACTTTCGAGGTCTTGCCCCCTGAGAGGGTCTTCTCGGGAGCAGGGCGGCTTCGAGACCTTCAAGCACAAAGGTTTTACGCACGCGCTGAATAGTAGACAGGGAGACATCAAGAGCTGCTTTTATCGCTTTATCGAGGAAAGCGGGTCCAAACTCGCCCGCGTCTGCTTTCAACAAGATACGGGCGTGCGTGAGTTTTCTCGCAGAGGCCGTCCCTGAAGTCGTCAGAGTTATCAGAGACGCTCGTTGCTCTGAGTCAAGAAGAACAGGGTAACGTTTCGCTGGCATCATAGACTCCAACTGAAAGGATTTATGACAGTGACACGCAGCATACCACTTTTCATAATAACTGTCAATAGAAACTTGACTTACTACTAGACGGCTTCTTGAGCACTGGAATAATCCAAAAAACGAACCGCGCATCTTTTTCTATCAACGCGAAGCGGTGGAGACAGACATCCACCAACAAACAGCGAAATGATTCATTTTACAGGCAACTTGTGAAGGCAAATGAGGAGGCAAATCCAGATCTCTTCCGCATTGCTTTTATAGTAAAGCCCGTAATTAATTATACATTTTTATAATTTCATCAATGGATTTCTCAGCGTTGTATTGACGGATGCGTTTGATAATAGCGAAATCCTTCTCAATGGGGTTCAACTCCGGTGAGTAGGGTGGCAGAAATAACAAACTCGCTCCTGTCGCTGCGATCAAATCCGCAGTTTGCCAACCTTTGTGGAAGGAGGCATTATCCAAAATCACAACGTGCTTGTTGTTGAGCAAAGGACACAACATCTCCGAGAGCCATGTGTTGAACGCAATCGCATCACAACTGCCCTCGAAAAGCACAGGCACCCTGAAACCTGCCTCAAACCGTGCCGCAATCAACGTCGTGCTTGTATATCGGTTGCTTGGCACTTTCGCAGCGACACCCATCCCTTTGGGGGCATAAGCATACTCGCGAAAAGTCGTTTCGCTGAAACCCGTCTCATCGAGATAAACCGGCACTTTGCCACCGCCCTGGGTTTCTTGCTCAAGTGCTGAGAGATAAGCATCTCGTTTCATAGGACATTGTTCTTTATAGGTGCGGGTCTTTTTTTTCGCGTGATATTGAGTTTGCCAAGCGCATAGTAGATACCGTGTCTGGAGACACCGAAATGGGCGGCACGCTCCTTTTGAGTGGCATCGGGAAAATCGCAGACATGTTGCCGCAGGGCATCATAATCAAGGGTTCGGGGACCTCGGGGACCCGGCTTTTCACACCTCAACGGGTCTTGAGCATTCAGCCACGTATAAATACACGTCCGAGAGACCGAAAACCTTCGCGAAGCTTCTGCTTTACTGCCACCCTTACTAATAAAGTCAAGCACGCATTTGCGTAAATCTGATGAATAACTCATAAGACGAAAGTATCGCATAAATCTCAGAACCTGTCAACTTATTTAAGGGCTTTACTATAAAATGGCGACGGGTAATTGAACACGATTTTGCTAATATCAAACGAAAACGAGAATATTAGCCTGAAAAGTCCCCTGAGGATATTATTCAAACGACTTGTGCTAATTAGAATTTCATAGATTTTTGATTATGCGAGAACGAGGTCTCTGAGTTTCATCAAAGGGCGTCCTAAACATTGATTCAAGAAAGCCCCGAGCAGACAGGCCCCGAACTTATTGCTCATTCGAGTCGCAACGCCCCAATGTGTTCGCGCACGCACCCGAGAAACGTGGAACTGTTCAGTGAGTTGACCGATCGTCGTCTCAATGCGTCTGCACACCCGGACTTGGAGTTTTCTGAAAGTCTCGGGATATTGATACTTCTGATTGCTTCGCAGCGTCGGGAGTAAACAGGTGTTTTCGGTTTCCAATAACTCTTCTTGGAGGGACCCCGAAATATACCCTTTGTCCCCAAGAAGGATCGGATACCGTCCCCTTTCAGACAGCAAAGGGAGCACGTCTCGGTCATCTATATCCGCTGCGGCAATCGCAAAATCAACCGGAAATCCTCCCGTCCCTGTGGTGATCAGGTGCCCGCGAAATCCCAAGAACGTTGCGAGACTTTTCGTCGCACAGTGTCCATAAGTCGCAAGCGTTCCTGAAGCGTCGGTTTCCCATTTCAGATCAGACCTTGAAGCCTTGGCGCGTTTGAAGTCGCAAATCGGTATTGGAAAAGAATCGACGAGAAACACCTCCGTCTGGGGGAAGAAGTCAGCCAAGGTTCCCGGCGAAGCACTTCACTCACCGTCGAAAGATTGCGCCTGCGTCTATTGAAACGAGACCTTTCGGGTAAGCACGGGAAAAGCGTTTGCAGTTCGACTTTTAGACGCCGATACCCCGAATGCTCGCTGTCAGCTCCGACATATTCAAGGAGCCATCCGATTGCGAGAATGTCGCTGTCGGGGCACTCCGGATTCCGACCGGGTCTGCGATCTTCAGCATTTGGAAAGTGGACATCATAAAGCGTTTTCATGATTTTCTGAACCACACCCGCAACACCTAAGAGCGTGCGCGGGGTATTTTTGAGTTGCAAAACATATTCTTGTAAAGTATACTGTAAGTCCATCCTTATGTTTCCTTTTGTTTAGGTGAACTTATAGGATAACATAAGGGTGGATACATTCACAGAAAAACAAAACCCATCTGCTCTCAAATCACTGAAAAACAATTAGCACAAGGCGTTATTCAAATGTCTAAGTAATTCTATAATCTACCATAGTTGTAATTTTTAGTTAGTCTATGATAGACTGAGGAAAAATCACTGAATTGAATTCACGCTACATAGAGTAAAGATTTTCCTTATGAGCCAACTTCTCCTGAATTATCTCCATCTCTCACAAGAAGACTCCATTGGACGACTTAATTTAACCAATCGTTCCTTCAACGCATTAAGACGTTCAGGTATTCGGACAGTTGGTGAGGTTGCCCGACTTGTCGAATCAGGTAAAATTCAAACTATTCGCGGCCTTGGGAGAAAAGGTATATTAGAAATAAAAGATACCCTTGCTCGTGTAGAAATTCACGATACACCGGAAGTTAAAGCAAACGCGGATGGAGTTATAGAGATTGAACAACTAAACTTATCTAACTATTCTTTGGAAGCATTAAGACGTTCAGGTATTCGGACAGTTGGTGAGGTTGCCCGACTTGTTGAATCAGGTAAAATCCGAACTGTTTTCGGCATTGAGAGAAAAGGTATATTAGAAATAAAAGATAGACTAGCTCGTGCGGAAATCAGCGATACATCAGAAGTCGAGGTAAACCTAGATATAATCCCAAGAGAGGACTCTATTGGACGACTCAACTTGACAAGTCGTTCCTTCAATGTCCTAACGAGTTCAGGTATTCGGACAGTTAGTGAGATTGCCAAGCTTGTTGAATCAGGCAAAATTCAAACTATTCGCGGCCTTGGGAGAGAAGATATATTAGAAATAAAAGATAGGCTAGCTGAGATAAAAATTCAAGACCTAACGAAAGTTGATGCAAACACACCTGCAACTCCAAGGAAAATGAATATAGAAACAATTCCAGAACATGTTATCAAATGGCAATCACAATTAGTCGTCAAACAACTGTCAACAGAACTGCTGCATGAACACGCAAAAATTGCAGATCGCTCTGTGAAAGATTGGCTAAAAATTGGAGCGATTGAGACCAATACGGCGTATGAAGTATTAGCGTCAATCTTGGGTTCCTCACTCAACGTCTGTGAGGAAATAGAATTCCTCCTCGACCAAATTCCCGGACAGCACTATTTGACTATTCTGTTATCTAGGTATGGCTTTAATCGGAGAACCCTGTTACAAATTGGACAAGAGATTGGTGTTTCACGCGAGAGAGTCAGACAAATAGATTATGAACTTAAGAACAAATTGAGCGATGCGGTACGCGCAATAGTTAAACCTAAATCCATCAAAGACCTCAAAGACAGTCCTACTTTGCTTAAAATGCAGTCAACTCTTCTCATTGCTAGAGATATTGGTCTTGACATTACATATGAACAATGGAGCCAGCGCATTTGGTCATCAGGACTCGTTGGTAATTGGAAATCACGGAATTTTGCCGATAAAGATGCAGTCGAAGTCATGATTGCAATATGCAATATACTGGCTGATTGCAAGGTGCCTTGTCTACAAATATATGAAAATCTGCAATATGCTGTACAACTGGTTGCTTCTGGTAAACCAAATGTCCCGGCTAAGATTCTACACGTGTGTAAGACTTTACCCAATACAACTAAAAGGCTCATCAATCGACACACGAAGCATTCTGGTGGGGTATATGCTAAGTGGTTATCTGAAGAAATAGAAACAGAATTAGAAGAAATAAAAAACATATTGCAAGGGTTGAAATACAACGAACTATCTAAAGGTTGGTTTATCCCCGCAGTAATGAGAAATCCGAACGAAATATCAGCGCGTGGTGTATTTCATCGTGCTCTCCGTAAGATGTTTCAACATTGTGGACCAATGTCTATTGATAATGTATGCTCCGGGCTTCGACATGTGTTGTCAAGAACAAACTTTCCTGTCCCGCCGCCTGATGTGATGGACGAAATAGTCAAAATCTATGGTTATAGATGTATGAATGGATTGTATTATTGGGACGGTCCCTCCGATGAGAATCTAAGAGCAGGTGAAACTGTCATAATGAATTGTTTGGATCAAATAGGACCAGTGGTGCATCATTCTGAATTAACTCATGCTTTTATAAAAAGCAACTTGTCTTTTCCTGCACTACCTGCAACTTTGAAACATTCTCCACTGTTTGAAAAAATAGAAACGGCCCTATATAAAGTCCGAGGAAGATCAATAAGTTATTCGGACATAAAGCGTGCTACAGCCGCTGGAAATCGACAATCACTCAATCCAGAGGTTGAGTACGATACAGATGGAAATGTGATAGTGAGTTTTACTATTAGCGCGATCATCATAGGACTAGGCACCGTTTCTTGCGAACATTTTCCAAATCTAAATGGTGAAGATTGGAATTGCTATGTCCTGGGTGAAAGAGCGGGTAAATTGAATGTAACAGAAAATGAATTTCGACATTTGAAAAAGCCTCTTGAACTGCTGAATTGTCAGCCAGGGAATCGTCTGAAGTTTATATTCAATACATGGAACAGAACAGTTACAATAGAAAAGGTAAGAACAGATGCCAAACAATAAATTTTCAAAACCGCAACTGGTCACAATAGCCGTAGCACTCTTAAACGGGGACACAGCGTATGTCGATCGTGAGGAAGCTGCTATTAAAGTAAATGATATTGCACCGGGGCGTTTTAATTGGCGTAAATACCCTGAACGAATTGACCTAGATGCTGTTAGCATTGCACTCCGGAGTGCCAAAAAAACTCAAAACGGAGGATTAATCGTGGGAAACAACACAAAAGGATGGATGCTAAGCCCCGCAGGCTTGAAGTGGATAAAAACCATAGACCTTGAGGTTATCTATGAGAAACTCTCAGTTAAAGTCAAACCAGTTTCTATCTCCGCAAATCAGGAAATAGAACATAAGCGTTTATGCAACACGAGGGCTTATAAACTATTCATTAGTGGTAAATCTAAAGCAATAGGGTTGCAAGATTTCTACGAGTTTGCACGAGTGAACGAGTATTTTCAAACCAGAGCTAGACAGAGACGGTACGCGATCATAGCGAACACAGTAACTGATGACAACACCCTATCGAGTTTATGGGATTTGCTTCAAACAAAATTTCCAAAGGAGATACGGTAATGCCAACACAACGATCCATCGAGGTAACTTCGCATGTAGCTAGGGATTTCCTGCAGAATGCAGCATACTTTAATACCATGCCTAAGGTGGTTTGGGAGTATGTCGCAAACTCTTTGGATGCCGCTAAAAATGATATTACGGTAATCATTGCAATTGAGATAACAAGCCATGAAGTTAGAATATCTGACAATAGTCGTGGGATGTCCAGAAAAGAACTAAGCAAGTTCTTCCAAATGCATGGAGAGAATGTTCTCAGAAAACAAGGAAGGAAAGTCCGTGGACGATTTGGTACAGGCAAATGTGCTGCCTTTGGCTTGGCAAATTCCCTCCGCATCGACACAATTCAGGCAGGTTCAAGGAATATTGTTGAATTACACAGAAAAGACATTGAACGTGCACAGAATGGTGAACCGTTTTCCGTTCAAGATATCGAAGTGAATCAGCCAACCCATGAAGACGATGGGACAATTGTAATCATCCGGGAATTAAACATAAAACGTTCAAACATTGACAAAGTCATTTCATATCTTGAACGGCATTTAAGTCGTTACCGTACCCGTGCCCGTGTCACTGTGAACGGACATGTGTGTAAATTTGAAGAACCCCCTTTTATAAAGCAATTTAAGCGTCTCCCAGCAACAGAAGTCGCTAAACATATTGGCAATGTATCTTTGAATGTAAAGGTGTCCCCTGTGCCCTTAGACGATGATACTCGAGGAATCGACATTTTATCACACGGCATATGGCATGAAACAACTCTGGCAGGAATTGAGAGGAAAGAAAGTGCAAATCATATTTTTGGACGGATAGATGTGCCGATTTTAGAGGATGGTGAGTGGCCAATTCCTGCTTTTGATAATACAAGAAATAATACATTAAATCGGCAAAACCCTATCGTTGTGATTTTGCTAGGTTGGCTTTCAAAGGAACTTGAAAAAATAAGATCGGATTTTGTGAGACAAGTTCGTGAAGAACGTCAATCAGAAATACGAGCAAAGTTACTGAAAGAAGCCGAGAAGATTTCAGAAATTCTTAACCAAGACTTTGCACAACAAGAGGTGGAACTTGAATTGACCCAAAGAGTTTCAAAGCGTTCTGGAGACAGAAGTGTTAAGGAGATTCTTGATAGCGAAGGTAAACTCTGGTCAGACATTGGCAATGAACAAACATCAGAGGAACAAACAGGTGCAGCACACAAAAATAGGATATCGACTGCCCGACATAAAAACGAACAAGGTGAAAGAAAGAGGAGAGCTGCAAGAGGCAAAAAACTGAGAAAAGCAGTTTTTTCCATTGAATTTGAGCACTTCACTGCTGAGCAAAATCGGTCAAGGTATGATGGGGAGACAAAAACAATTTTTATAAACTTAGATCATCCCCAAATCGCTAATGCGTTTGAAACTGGGGGAAACACCACAAGTTCTCGTCAATTCCGAGAGATTTGCTATGAAGTTGCAGCGGTTGAATACGCTATTGCTTTACCGTACGAAAAGCTTGAGAAAGACGAGTTATATCATGCAGAAGATGCTTTATTTGATGTAAGGGATACCATTGATCGGGTGACTAAAAGTTTTGTGCAAGCTTTCGTGAATTAATCCGTTAGTGTTTTAGATTCAATCAGGATTGAAAGACCTCCCCATTTCACCCTTCTGTATCCTGATCATAACGGAGTGAGCCGGCAATATGTTCCCAATTCCATCACCCGCATCCGAAAACACGGAAGTGATTTTATGGACGATGTAGTGAACCTGATTCTTGAAACTTCAGGTAGGGAACGGGAAGATATAGTAAAATCCATAATTACCTATACATCAACGTAAGGGCGAGGATACAATCCTCGCCAGCGGTGGTGGGGTCCTTGTTCACTGATGATCTGTAAACATATTTTCGGGTTTTACTATAAACTGCAAAAAGTAAACACTATGAAAAATATGTAACTGCCAGATGTGAATAACTATGGCGAGTTTGGAGAATGGGCATTTCCTGAACTTACCGACCCATGGGGCATGCAGAACACTATCCGAGAATTCATGAGCAAATATGCGTCGTAACTACCATCTCTTAATTCTCCTTTTTCCTGTTGTATTCTGGCTCATCTGCTTCTTTCTGCTTCCACTCGTATCCGTGTTCATTTACAGTTTCATAGAGCGTGGCACTTATGGTGGGGTGGTATGGAATTTCACACCGGAAAACTACCAACGCCTTTTCGATGGACTCTATCTTGGTATCCTCTGGCGTTCGGTATCGACTGCGTTGGTCTGCACTGCTATCTGTCTACTGCTCGGTTATCCCTTCGCTTACTATTTGGCGCGCTACAAACCGAAACATAGAAATGTCTTATTGCTACTTGTCGTCGTCCCATTTTGGACGAACTTCCTCATTCGGACATACGCGTGGATACTGATATTGCGGACGGAAGGGCTCCTGAACAGTCTCTTGGGAGCAGTCGTTCCTAATTGGAGTCCGTTAGAACTCTTGAACACGCCACTCGCTGTCCAAATAGGGCTCGTTTATGGCTACCTACCCTTTATGATACTCCCCCTGTATGCCGCTTTGGAGCAATTAGATGTGTCGCTGTTAGAAGCCGCACAAGACTTAGGTGCGTCTCCGAGGCGCGCGTTCTGGCACATAACCGTGCCACTCAGTCTGCCCGGTATCCTCGCGGGATCAATGCTGGTCTTCATTCCAACGGTAGGTGCGTTTCTAACACCGGATCTTCTCGGCGGCGGAAAAGTGAGTTATATCGGGAACGTCATTGAGCGGCAATTCAAAACGGCGCGAGATTGGCCCTTCGGTTCGGCACTCTCGTTTATGCTGATGGGTATCGTGCTGGTCGGTACTGTGCTCTATTTCCGCGCGCTACAACAGAATGAGAGACAACCTGACAGTCCCTCTTAGTTAAAAATTAAGTGGCCTGCAACAATACGCAGAAATACTTTCTTCGCATTGGATTTTAGCGTTTGCAAAAACACGCAGGCGGATTTAAGGAAGGCACGCCAAGGGTCCAAATTCATGCTGTTCTCCCGCAAGGTAAAATTAAAAATTCTTGAAGCCAACATTGGGTTGGTTTACCTCTTTTTATATATGCCGATCTTCGCGGTTGTCGTGTTCTCATTCAACAGCGGGGAACATATCTCCGTTTGGGAAGGCTTCACGTTCGGTTGGTACGCGAAACTGTTTGAGGACGCGGCACTGTGGCGTGCGTGTCGAAATAGTTTGATGGTGGCGGGCGTTGCGACTATCATCGCCACCGTTATCGGCACAGCAGCGGCACTCGCGATAGAACGACATCGCTTCCGTTTCCGAACCGCCCTTGTTCGAGTGCTCTATCTCCCGATTATTATTCCAGACATCGTGTTAGCGATTGCCTTGTTGACCTTTTACGTGCAAGTCCGCATCCCGCTGGGATTAATTACTGTAATTATCGCACACACCGTTTTCAACATCGCTTATGTTACGATCGTCGTGCGGGCACGCCTACAAGGCTACGATCACACTTTAGAAGAAGCCGCCCGTGACCTCGGTGCGAACGAATGGCAGACTTTTTGGCGGATAACACTCCCCCTGATTGCACCGGGAATTATCGGCGGTGCTTTGCTTGCCTTTACGCTCTCTATCGATGACTTCGTTATCACGTTCTTTACCGCTGGCGTTGGTTATACGACGCTGTCGGTGCACATCTATTCGCTGCTGAAATTCGGGATTACTCCGAAGATTAATGCTATCTCTACGATGTTGTTGGCAAACTCAATTGTATTTATCCTGTTATTCTTGTGGTTCCAAGGGGGCACTTCCTCCTCCCAAAAACAGGACGCTTGATAGCATGGTTATGGTGAGGATATAGGGTCATTCAGCGTAAAAAATTTATCAGATCTTCAGAATGAAACAACTCGTAAATTTGTGTAAATTGTGGTATAATTTTCGTGTGGACCCAACAAGGTTAAAAACAACATGTCTGATTTCCGAACACACACAGAGATCGATCTGTTAGCAATCCGACAAAATGCTGAAACGATAAAGAAACACACGGGCAAGCAGTTGATCGCCGTTGTGAAAGCAGATGCTTATGGTCATGGAGCAGTGCCTGTAGCAGAAACGCTATGTCCAGTCGCTGATATGCTTGCGGTCGCAACGGTTGAAGAAGGAATTGAACTGCGCAAAGCGGGCATACGTAAACCGATCCTTATCCTCTTTAGTTGTTTGCCTGTACAGGTCGAACAAATTGTTGAATTTAATCTTACACCATCAATAGCGGATTGGAAATTCGCAAACGCATTGAATGAGATCGTCTCGGAGAGCGCACCTATAAAGGTTCATGTCAATATCAATACCGGAATGAATCGAAGTGGCGTGTGCTATACAGAAGCACAGCAGTTTCTGAGTAGATTAGAGACTCTTCCGCGTCTTGAAGTTGAGGGACTTTTCACACATCTTGCTACTGCGGATGAGGTTGATAAAAGTTTTGTTTCCGTTCAGTTAAAGCGATTTTCGCCTGTAGTTGCGAACAATAGCGGGAAAATGGTGCATGTAGCGAACAGTGCGGCGACACTCGCGGTTCCAGAATCTCACTTTGATGCAGTCCGTCCGGGGTTGAGCCTGTACGGTATCTATCCCGCAATCGAAAAACCTATTCCACTAACACCGGCACTTACATGGAAGGCGCGTATTGGTTGGACAGCCACAATTGCAGAAGGGGACGGTGTAAGTTACGGGTTGACATACAAAGCCCCCTATCAAACCCGCGTAGCAATGGTGCAGATAGGCTACGGTGATGGGTATCCACGCACACTCTCTGGTATCGGTGAGGTGTTGATTGGTGGGATGCGTCGTCCCATTATCGGAAGGGTTTGCATGGATGTGAGCGTGGTGCAGTTGGAATCAGAAGACAAGGTATCCATCGGTGATGAAGTCGTGCTGATCGGTAAGCAGGGGAACGCGGAAATCACGGTTGATGAAATTGCCCAGTGCTCTGGAACAATACCCTATGAAATCTTAACGCAGATAGGTCTGCGTGTAAAAAGAACCTTTCGTCCCGCTGTTTCTAACAACGAACACTACTTAAAATGAATAGTATGGTCTGAGGCAATCATTCGTAACCTGCTCTAACGTGGAGGCATTTGATGGGGACACTCTTTTTGAAAGGCTTCATAAGAGATGCAACATATACACCGTATCTTAACCCAGGGAGATTTGAAGCGTATGATATACCGCAATTTGACGTGAACCAAACGCAGGCGTATGGACTCATTAATCTGGGAACATCAGGAAATAATCTGGCTTTTTCAAAATGGGTTTCGCCGAAACGGACGCGCTCTTACCCTTTCGCACGGATTTATAACACGTTTCACTTCAATACAAAAAAGGTTACAATCATTCCGATTATCAAAGATGAGGGAGCGGGTACGCAGAATAATGACCGGATTAACTTTATCACATTCTCATGGATGAATCTCTTGAATATCTATATTATCTTGGCGTGGTATGAAGATGCAGAGAAGAAACCAGGTACAACCGACCGAATTACTAATCAGATCATGAATGTTCGGAGTGTCCGCGAAAAATTGCTTGATGTGAGTCGGTATCAGATGACCGCGCTACATTGGAACACGACACACTTTGAGAAAGACTTTGAGTTAATTTATCTGAACGCAGTTGATGGATACAAGAAAATATCCCAGAAGAGAAACGTCGCTATCCACAGTCCCAAAAACCACCTACAGACTCTTGAAAAGTTTAAATTAAACGGTCATTTTAGTCTAAGCACCTTTAAAGAAGCAAGTCTCCCAGGCTCTTACGAAGCTGCCCATAGAGAATCCGTAACAACACACGTCTTAGAATCTCTTGAAGAAAATGCTAAAGGCGTTTTCGGGATTTCAAACTATCTCGGCGGGCAGTATTACTTAACGGCTGATGAAGTTTACTGGGAGAATGATCAGTTAGTCATACAAGAATCTAAAAACAGTAGCAAAGGGAAACTTCCGTCTGAAGATGACATCAAAGACGGTCTGTTCAAATTGATTCTTTTTGCGAATATGGAAGAAGTGGCAATTGATGAAAGAACAAATATCCAGTTTACCACCCGATTGAAATTAACAGGGAATCTTATCGGTAGCTTACTCCTACCGTGCGTTACAGAGGATGTGTTCAATTTCTGCGCAGAAAATCGTTTGACCCAAACATATCAAAAAAGACTCATCTCACTCAATCAAGAAGCGAGTGAAAACAAGAAATTGCAAATATGGATAACAGGTCGTCATGCGTAAATTAGCGAAAAGCCCACTACGATATCCAGGTGGTAAATCACGAGCTCTAAAACAGATTCTGCCGTTGATTCCGGCGAATATATCGGAATTTCGAGAACCTTTCGTTGGCGGAGGTTCGGTCTTTTTTGCAATCCGAAGTCTCTTTCAAAGCCGTATCAAGTCCTATTGGATTAACGACCTTAATTATGACCTCTACTGCTTCTGGAAACAGGTAAGAGATCATGGGTCCAGCTTAGTTGACGCACTCAAAGAAAAACGCACAACTTCCACAAACGGGCGAAACTTATTTGAAGAATTAACAAAAACGAAAGATGAACTGAGCCAAAACCGAGAACTCCTTTGCGAGTTTCAACGCGCTGTGCGTTTCTTCGTGCTCAACCGCATTACCTTTTCTGGCACAGTGGATTCCGGGGGATATTCGCAATCCGCTTACGAGAAACGTTTCACGGATTCATCCATTGAACGTGTGAAAAACATTTGTCCATATCTTTCCGGTGTCAAAATTACGAATGAAGACTATACCAATTCACTTTTCCAAGACGGAGACCCCGACGTATTTATTTTTCTCGATCCGCCCTATTGGAAGGCAACTGAATCAAAATTATACGGGGTGCGGGGCATATTGCACACTGCCTTTGACCATGTGCAATTCGCTGAAAATATGCGAAAGTGTCAACACAAATGGCTGATTACATACGACGACTCGCCCGTCATCAGGGAACTCTTTGATTTTGCTGATATTCAGGAATGGACGTTACAATACGGGATGAACAATTACCGGAAAGAGAACGCGGCAAAAGGGAAAGAGTTGTTTATCAGAAATTACTGAATTATTTCTTCCTTTTTATTTAAGGGCAATCTGTAAATATGTTGATTGAAGTAAAGAATATCTCACTTTCATTTGGCACTACAACTGCTTTAGACAACCTATCTCTGCAAGTACAAGGTGGTGCTGTCGGGTTATTGGGACCGAATGGTGCGGGGAAAAGCACACTGATTAAGACCCTCCTTGGCTTCGTTAAACCGAATCAAGGCACAGCGACTGTGTTTGGTTTAGATGTGCAGGCGAATCCATTGGAAATTCGGAAACAGGTTGGGTACATGCCGGAGGATGAATGTCTAATACTGGGTATGAACGCCGTCCAACTCGTCTCTTATGCCGGAGAACTCTGTGGCATGCCGAGACGAGATGCGTTGCAACGTGCACACGAGGTGCTCTATTACGTCGGTTTAGATGAAGAACGGTATCGATCCGTGGACGAATACTCTACCGGTATGAAACAGCGCGTAAAGTTAGCACAAGCACTGGTACATGATCCAAAACTGCTACTCCTTGACGAACCAACAAACGGGATGGATACAAGCGGTAGAGAAGAGATGCTCGAACTCGTCAAAGACATAGCAATCGACAAAAATATCAATGTCATTTTGTCCTCACATCTACTCCCCGATGTAGAGTTCGCATGTCAAGAAATTGTCGCCCTATCACATGGTAGCGTTGCTATTCAGGGACGGATACAAGACCTCAAAGAGAACAGAGGACAATCTTTCGATCTCAAGATCGTCGGTGACAATGAAACTTATATCACGGCATTAGAACGTCACAACTTTCAGGTCGAACTGCATCCCGATAAACGTCTGAGGGTTACGTCTGCAAGTCCGGAAGAGACAGAAACAACATTCTTCTTCAAACTCGCTCACGACACAGGTGTCCAGCTTCGCCAACTTCGTGGGGTGAAACATACATTAGAGGATATTTTCGCTGAGGTGATGCGTGTGGATTCACAATAGAACACGCAGGTACCACTTCAGTACTATCTTAGCACTTTTCATCTTAACCGCGGTGATACCATCACTGAGTATAGCAAATGAGATGCTCCGTATTTCTGGAATGGGCGGCACTCGTATCGCAACGTCGGCAGAGGACACAGGTATCTTTGGGAATCCGGCATCGCTGGTGCATGTAAAACACCACAACCTCGCGTTTGGGGCAACTGCTGAAAATATTTACTGGACAGAACTACCGAAGCAGGGAACGACACAATTTGTCGCTGAAGCCAACATCGACATTTCGCCAGCACTCTACTATTCACAAGCGTTTGGTAAGTTTGGCGTGAGTGCTGGGTACACCGCAAGATTTACAAATTTTGCGAACTTCACACTTGAAAGCACACGTGCTAAATATCACCGAAACGCTCGTCAATTTTCTGCCACAACAGATCTGTTTACACATTATGACTTACTTCAAGAGAGGAGTTGGGTAATAGGACTCAGCCGTGAATTCGGTAAAGCGGCGGTGGGTACGCGTCTTAGATTCTTGAGGCAAGTTGTAAACCGAGGAACAGCAATTTCGACATTAAATTTGGAAGCACGCCACGGACCCGAAGTAGATGTAGAGGTATCTGAAGAACTGATTGAGGCAATCGTTGAAGAATTGCAATTCGGGGACAGGGTCCGGGATATCGACCATGAACGACAGCCGACGCTTGAAAGAACGGTTAACCGATTAGAATTGGATTTCGGGTTTCAACATCCGATACGGTTTTCCTCAAATCAGACGAACCCACCACTGCTGATAGGTGTCCTTTTTGAAAATCTCCTGCGCGCAGACTTGGTGGAGCCTATCCCGTTCCGAGTTGGTATCGGTGCAGCTTATGAACCCACGGAATGGGTTACAGTGGCAGCGGATCTTTGGCGGGATTCTGGGCAAAAAGGAATAAATTTCGCGGTTGGCAGCGAATTTCAGAAAACATGGAAAAGCGGTTATGCCATTGCGTGCCGAATCGGGATCCGGCATACGACCCCTCACACGCATTTCACTACTGGTATCGCCTTTGCACTCGGCACACTATCTACAGAGTATACCTTGGTTCATCCGTTGACACGCCTAACTATAGGAGAAGCGCGTCACCTCTTGGCACTTACGCTGCGTTTGTGAGGTAAGACATTCTCACTTTGTTGTCTGAACAATGCGGTTGTAAACAGCACCTGCAAAAGCATGGAATATGGAGGGATAAATGAAGAAGAAACGCCGTCGAAAACGCCGTCAACCGCCCGATGCTCATTTATCACGTATCATAGAAGTAACTGCGACTGCTTTCGATATGGCTGAACGAGGACTACGCCCGATGCCACTTGAAATGGAGGATCCGTTCGAAGAACAGACGTTTACGGGCGATACTTGGGAAACCTGTTGGCACTTCGCTGATCAGATGCTCCTGTTGTCAATTAGTGCTGATATGGGCGAAATTCAAGTTAAATTTGACATTCTTGTAAATGACTATGAATTCGCCACCACTCTCGCTGATATCCCGATTCTTGCGCATTTAGAACTGGAAGTAACCCGTATTGACACCCTACCAAGCAACGACACCAGATATAACGACATCCCAGAGGGAGTTCAGTTATGGCGAGTCCATTCAGCCGACTTCCAAAAACATCCCGAAGATATACTTCGGATGCTTTTCCTAACCGAAGAAATGGACACCGATAATGGAGAACATCATGACAAAGAAGAATAGTATTATTCAGGTCGGCGTTGCCGAAGTAGATATTACGCCAGATTATCCGATTCGATTGAGCGGTTACGGTAGCCGTCGCACAGAGTCCGACGGTATCATCCAGCGAATATGGGCGAAGGCACTCGCTATCGGCAGCGATGCTGATGAACCCGTTGTCTTGGTAACGGTCGAAAACTGCGGCTTACCCGACGAGTTGACCGAGGAAGTGTCTGACCGAATTAAGGAGAAAACTGGTATCTCGCGTGCCCATTTCGTGGCGTGTTTTTCGCATACACACAGCGCGCCGTGTCTCACAAACGCCGCACCTTTCCTGTTTAGTTCGGATATACCCCCCGCAGAACAGGAAACGATAGATCGGTATACTGCTCAATTTAAGGACTGGATGGAAGCCGTTGCGCTGGAGGCACTCGCTAACCGAGAGCCATCACGTTTGAGTTGGAGCCGCGGAGAACTCGGTTTCGCAAAAAATCGACGCACTGAAGGCGGGCCCGTAGACCATTCCTTACCGTGTATGCAAATCACAAGCGAGGACGGCACACTCCGCGCCGTGTGGGCAAGCTACGCCTGCCATTGCACGACATTGGCAGGTACGGATAATCATATCTGTGGAGACTGGGCGGGATTTGCACAAGAAGCGATCCAAGATGCTCTCCCCGGCGTAACGGCTTTAATCTCTATCGGATGTGGTGCTGATGCGAACCCTGAATCACGGATGATGCCGATGCCGGATGGACAAGAAGAGGTCTTCAGTACCCGTCTTGCGTATGCGAAAGCACATGGAGAAGCACTCTCTGAGGAGGTCCAACGCCTCCTAAAAGAAGAGGCTAAGCCCCTCACCAGTGTTCCTACTGGTGTGTTTGAGCGGGTTAACCTGCCCTTCGATACACTACCGACCCGTGAAGAGTGGGAGGCACGTGTGGCGGGAGGTGGTTCCGATGCCTATCACGCGCAGAAGCACCTTGAACGCTTGCAGAAAGGACTGCCGTTGCAGACGGAACTCTCCTATCCGGTACAGGCGTGGAAATTCGGCAAGGAACTTGCTATTGTTTTCCTCGCAAGCGAGGTGGTCGTCGATTATTCGCTTCGTTTGAAAAAGGAGTTAGATGCGGGACGACTGTGGGTCGGTGCGTATTCAAACGCGTTTCCGTGCTATATTCCGTCGGAGCGGGTATTAGCCGAGGGTGGCTATGAAGGTGGTGGTGCGATGCTCTATTTCGGTCCGCCGACTCCATTTGCCCCAGGGGTTGAGCAGTTGGTGATTGATACCGTGCATCGGTTGTTGCCGGACGGATTTTAGCAGAATAGTAGTCAGCGGTATTTTCAGGGTGATATGGATCTGCCCATCAGGGGTTATCAAATATCTCAAGTCCTTTTGAACTAAAAAAAGGTAGGTGTGGTTAGAACCACATCTACCTTTTTGGATTATTGAGAATTCAGTTCAGTTAAATCAATCCGGTTTCCGAAAGTGTGTTGCGTAAGGACTCAAGATTCGCAGGGACCATCGGTACGAGCGGCAACCGCAACTTCCCATTGAGTTTCCCCATGAGTTGGAGCGCGGTTTTTGCAGGAATCGGGTTTGTCTCAATAAAGAGATCGACCGCCAACGGCAACGTTTTATAGTGGAGTTTGCGTGCAAGTTCAAGATTTCCGGCGTGGAAAGCGTTGCACATCTCGGCGACATCTGCCGGTGCGATGTTCGCCACGACCGAAATCACGCCCTTCCCTCCGACAGCCATGATCGGGAGCGTGTTTACATCATCCCCAGAAAGCACAACGAAATCATCGGGACATAAGTCAACAACCTCGCTGGCGCGTTTGAGTTCACCCGTCGCTTCCTTGAGTGCGACGATATTTGGATGTTCGGCAAGCCGGGCAATCGTGGGTGAAAGGATGTCGGTCCCGCAACGTCCCGGAACGTTATAGACGACAATCGGGATGTCCACGGTGTCAGCGATCTTCATGTAGTGGGCATACAAACCTTCTTGCGTAGGCTTGTTATAATAGGGGGTAACAATCAGAGCAGCATCCGCACCGGCATCTTTGGCGTGTTGCGTCGCCCGCAAGGTGCGCGTTGTTGAGTTGGACCCCGTACCTGCGATAATAGGCACCTGTCCATTTACAGTTTCAACAGTGAGTTCTATTACCCTATCATGTTCAGCCTCAGCCAGCGCGGGGGATTCACCTGTTGTACCACACGGAACGATGCCGTGTGTGCCGCCGTCAAGCTGAAATTGAATCAGTTCCTTGAGTTTCGCTTCGTCAAGCGATTCATCGTCCTTAAAGGGTGTGACGAGTGCAACATAAGAGCCTTGAAACATGTAAACCCTCCTTTTTGGCTACGGCACAACGGACTTGCAATACGCGCTTGCAAGCTGCGCCGCGTGGCCTGCTACTTTTAATAATTCCATGCGTCTGTTGTGAGTTCACCGACGTAGATAACACGAGCATCGCCTTCAAGATAGACGTTTCGTGCCTCACCGTTCTCCACATCGAAATGAATCTTCAATTCGACCCCACTCGCCGTTTTGACAGCAACAGGGGATACGACCTTTCCTAATGTCGCTGCAACAATAGCAGAAGCGATGGACCCGGTGCCACACGCAAGCGTTTCGTCTTCAACGCCGCGCTCATACGTCCGGATATCAATCAAACCTGGTGACTGGATGCGGATAAAATTGGCGTTCGTACCAGCGGGTTTGAAATCGTTATGATAACGCGTCTGTTGTCCTAAGTCAAAGACATCCGTTTCTTCCAAATCCTCTACGAAGAAAACAACGTGAGGCACACCGCTATTCGCGAATCCGACCGTGTGCATCCCATCCTCCAATTGGAGTGGAACATTGAGCCGGATATCCGTAGGATCACTCATACGTACTTTAACGCTCTGACCGACTATTTCGGATTCATATATTCCAGCGTTCGTCAGAAATCGCATCTGTTCAGACGCTATGCCGTTCAGATAGGCGAATTTGGAGATACATCGCGCGCCGTTCCCGCAGGTTTCCACCTCACCGCCATCGGCATTGAAGTAGCGCATGCGAAAGTCAACACCGTCCGCCTTTTCGACGAGGAGAACACCGTCAGCCCCGACCGACATACGACGTTGGCAGAGTTTTTTCACAAAATCTGTATCGGTGCTATCAACAATTCCCGCCAAATTATTGATAATGACGAAGTCATTGCCTGCACCGCTGAGTTTCATAAAGGGTATTTTGTCCATTTCAGGTCCTTTACTGCGGAGATATTGTTTGGTTATATGATAATATTATTCGGCTTTCGAGTCAAGCGTTTTTTGGAAACTTCTTAGGGGAATTTAGTTCTCTTGTAGGAGGGATCTCCGAATCCCGACTCCGTGCTACGCGGCAGTTAGCATCAGGGCATGTGCGCGGAGTTCCGCCACAATCTCTAAAACACCGTCGTAACTATCGCATGTGACAAGACGATAGCGAAAGGGCTTAACATGCGGGATGCCTTTAAAATAGTTGCTATAGTGTCGTCGCATTTCAAGGAGACCGAGTTTTAATCCTTTCCACTTAATGGAGAAATCAAGGTGCTTTCTAAAAACTGAAATGCGTTCATCTATTGAAGGTGGTGGGAGCAATTCACCGGTAGTGAAATAGTGTCTTATCTCGTTGAAAATCCATGGGTAACCGATCGCGGCGCGCCCAATCATGATACCGTCAACACCGTATTGTCGCCGCATCCGTGCTGCCTTTTGTGGACTATCGACATCACCGTTGCCGAAGACAGGGATCGTCATGCGCGGATTGTCTTTGATTCTGCCGATGAGTGTCCAGTCGGCATCCCCCTTATACATCTGTCGCCGGGTCCTGCCGTGAATAGCAATCGCGCGGATACCGACATCCTGCAACCGCTCTGCAACTTCAACGACGTACTTCGTTTTATCATCCCATCCGAGCCGTGTTTTGACGGTTACAGGTAGATCCGTGGCTTTCACCATCTCGGCAGTCATTTTCACCATCTTGGGGATGTCTTGCAGGATACCGGCACCGGCACCTTTACACGTAACCTTCTTAACGGGACACCCATAGTTGATGTCAATAATGTCGGGTCGGACCTTTTCAGTGATTTCGACAGAGGCGCGCATGGAATCGATGTTATGCCCAAAGATTTGGATACCGATGGGTCTCTCCGCCTGAAAAATATCTAATTTTGCAACACTCGGTGCGGCATCCCGGATGAGTGCCTCGGAGGAGATGAATTCCGTGTACATAAGGTCGGCACCGTTCTCTTTGCAGACGGCGCGAAACGGTGGATCGCTCACATCTTCCATCGGTGCGAGCAACAGTGGGAAATTTGGAATGTTAAGATTGCCAATTGTTATCATGGTATTTTATTTGTGAAATAATTTTAAAGTCGATTCGTTTTATAAATCTTTGCACCTACCTGCCCGCAAATCCTCAAGGACGTTCCCCTCAAGTTTGTCGAGTTTACCTGTTTTAGCATCCTCTTCCAACTGTCTATCCCAGGCTTCCCAGTCGGCTTCTAAAGTTTCATAGAGCGTGCTTTCAAGGGTTTTCAGCAATGCCTCTTGCGTCTTGTCCTCACATTTGACCTTGGGGTGTTCCTGTATCCAGCCTATCCATCCGTCGCCGTTTTTTTGGATGTGGGCGGTATAGGTTGTCTCGTATTCTGCATCGTAGATTTCGACGGTCTGAATTTTTTCCATGTGGATCTCCTTACATTAAAGTTCCTCAATTTACAGTTATTATACCCCGTAAATGCCCTATTGTCAAGGAGATTAGAAAGGGAAAGGGTGTGTAAATATTTCCTTGAAGTTTAATACAAATGTCACCCCTACGGGGTTTAGCTTTGGTAAGGAACGATATTTCTACAGAGATGTCACCCCTACGGAGTTGAAGAAATAACATAAACTTTACACACCCAAACGGAAATGGACGTTTGACATTTTTCCTGTTTCATGATAGATATAAGGACAGATAACAGTCGGACGTTATTCATTCACGCCAATTCCAATAGCGAGGTATTTTCTATGAGATGCATTTTTGTGGGTATCGAATATGCGGGCAAATCGACATTGGTAGACCTGATGACCAACTATTACCAACATCGGAAATTGAGGGTTCACGTTGACGATCACTTTACCATTCCGGATTCAACGCTCAGCCCGGAATCGAGAGCGGCGTATATACATTTTCCAGAGGATGTGAAGGAACGGATGCAGCGGATGCAGCTTCAGTATCACGTTGAAGTGATAAAAAACTATCCGAACACCCTCATCGCGGGATGGCACATTGAGGAGCTTGTCTACTCGTCCTTCTATGGAGACGACCCAGAAAGCACATATTACTCGAAATATCATATCAACGCGCAGCGCGGCTATGAAACACAGGTGATTGAAGCACGATTGCCGGATGTGGTGATGATTCACGTCACTGCCAGCGATGATGCGATTAAGGAACGGATGGCAACAGACCCACACGAATATCAGATTATCAAGGAAGCCGATATTCCAACGCTCAACCGTCTTTTTCAGGAGGAGATTGACAAATCTCTGTTTAGCCAGAGTGGGCGTAAAATTGTGCTGGATACAACGGATAAGACCCCGGCTGAATCGCTTGATGAACTGCTTCTACTTTCAGAGCCATTGATTACGTTCGGCGAGCTTGCTGTCCGCGCAATGGACGTGCCAGATTCCGAGTATCAGGTGCAATATGAAAATGGTGTTCGGAAGATAATACCGGTATAGGAAAGTATTGGCGAGGCATAGGAACCTCGCCAATGAAGGGTTGTGGAGTTATCTGCTCAAAGGATGTTCTCGGTTTGCGATTGGGAAGGGGACGCGTCCTCCTGAGAGTTGAGACTCGTAGGCACCGAGAATCATTTCCAAGGCTGCAAGAGCGTCTTCAGCGGCGGAAATCGGTTTCCGGTCGTTCTCAATCGCATCAATCAGGTCGCGAATCGCGAGTTCATTGCCGCTGGAGAAAGGTGTTTGGTCTAAGTCGATTGCCTCCCACTCCTGATCTGGATTTGAAGGGAGTAGCACTGGATATGGGTAGACCATGAGTCGGTTCGCAACATCACCGCGGAGCGAGAAAATGCCTTCGCTGCCGACGATTTCCATGCCGTATCTACCGGAACCCGCCTGATCTCTCCGAGATTCAAAAAATCCAGAGACACCGTTTTTGAAAGAGAAGTAACTGTTGATGGAATCACCCGCGACGGGTCCAACAGGTTCTGTGGGTTCATGGTCGTCCCCGTATGCGATCTCTTTGCCGTCCGTTGTGACATGAGACTGCATCCAGGCAACATCGCCCACGAAGAAACGCATCATATTAAAAATGTGGGTGCCGAGGACAATCATATCCTCACCGCCACCGCGATGGTCCTGTTTACCGCTGGCATGGATGGCTTGGATCATGCCGATCTTCCCATCATCGAGCATCTTTTTGATTGCATGTGTCGCGGGGAGATAGACCGCCTGATGCGCCACAGCGACCTTTAGCCCGCGTGCTTCTGCTGTCTCAACGATTATATCACCATCGGCGAGCGTACTCGTCATTGGCTTCTCGCTATAGACGCTGCATCCCGCCTCAAGGCATGCAGTTGTCATAGCAACGTGCTCCGATGTCCAACGGGGACAGACGCTCACAATATCAAGATCCTCTTTCTCAAGCATATCTCGATAATCGGCGTAACTCCGTAAGGCACCTGCCTCTGCGGCTGCTTTTTCCCTACCCTCTTCGTTCGGATCGGAAACAGCGATAAATTCGACGTTCTCTATATTTTTATATGGGGTGTGGAGTCCATGTCCGAAGTTGCCGGCACCTGTATGTCCGATTGCTGCGGCGCGATACGTTTTCTGACTCATTTTCTCTCCATTTCTATGTTGTGATTTAGTATCCCTTCTGCTTGTCAACGACGTTGACTAAGGGTTCACCCTTTACGTAACGGTGTAGGTTATCTATAAAAAGTTGCATGGCACGTCTCCGAATGTGCTGCGAGGAACCTGCGCTGTGCGAAGTGAGAATTACATTCTGCTGTTCCCACAGCGGACTTTCGGGTGGACACGGTTCAGTGTACGTTACATCCAACCCTGCGCCCGCTAATTGCCCACTTTGAAGTGCGGTTACCAACGCCGTTTCGTCAATAACCCTGCCACGACTGACATTCACGAGGTAACTCGCATCGGGCATCTGATTAAATTGTGCATCCGACAGGAGTTTATGTGTTTCAGGGGTACTCGGACAACATACCATAAGGATATTGGACTTCGCCAAGAACGCCATCAACCCATCCAAACGGTAAAACTCTGAGACGGTATCGGGTTTGTCGATCGGCTCTACATCAGCGGCAATGACATTCAATTCAAACGTTTGTGCGCGTGCCGCAATCGCTCGTCCAATTCCACCTAATCCGAGGATGCCCATTGTCATACCCGCCAGTTCAACACACGGAACGCGCTCCCAATGCTTTGTCTTCATAAATTCCAACTGCTCGGGTATCCGACGGGTGATGGATAAAAGGAGGGCAAAGGCGTGTTCCGCAATCTGTGTGCCGTACAAGCCGCGACAGTTGGTGAGTATAACATCGCTCGCCTTGAAAGCGGGATACATAAACCCTTCAACCCCTGCGTGTGGTTGGTGTACCCAACGCAACGCCGTTGCTTCTGGCATCACATCTTCACCAATGCCTCCAAACAATATATCAACATCGGCGATGTGGTCGCGCATAGATTCGCCGTGTGGCAAAAAACGCACCTCGATCCCTGGGGGCACATCCGATAGCATCGCCTCAATTTCCGATGCTTGCCGACTGCCAATCAAGACATTCGTAGTGTCCATGCGTCTCTCCAGTGCAGATTATGTCATTTTCACTTACGGTGAACCTGCTTAACCGCTAATTGCGTCGGCGTGCTTTGCCCATTGAAAATCAAGATCGCTGATGCCATCCGCATCGTGGGTCATCAAGTCAATTGTCACGCGGTTATAAACGTTGAACCATTCGGGATGATGGTTCATCGACTCGGCGATTAAGGCGAGTTGTGCCATGAAACCGAACGCCGTAACGAAAGTATCAAACTGGAATTCCTTGTGCAACTTACCGTCTTCCACAGTCCAACCGTTGAGTTGTCCCAAGTTTTCCTGAATTTCAGCGTCTGAGAGTTTTTTTGCTGCCATTGAAACTTCTCCTCAAGATGTGATATGTATTGGAATCCTGAAAACCATTTCGCCATGTCCAAATCGTGTCCTTTTCAAAGCAGACAAATTTCCCGATATAGGCACCAGCCAAATGGCATTGACCGAAATTGTAGTGGAAAATTATAATAAATGCAAGTTAAAATAGTAACAGAGATTTTCACCATAGCACTCATAATTTTCCAGTGTGCTTTGCGGCTTTATGTCATTACCAATTCGGCTTTATACAGGAGGAACCAATGCCAGGCGCAACAACCCTTTATTTTCCAGAAGTGGGACCCGAATGGCAAGACTGGGTACAGGTCACAAACGTGGGAACCGAAGATACCCGTGTGACCGGAATCGCGAGGCATGCCGGCAACGGACAACCCACTTGGTCTGCGGATAAAACAATTAGTTCCTTCGAGTCCTGGATCCCCCCCGTTGACGAGATTAAAACGAACTCCTCAATGCAGTTCACTGCCGACCAACCGATTGTGGCGGAACGACACATGCACAAGGACACGAATGTGCTTGATTTTATCGGTGCAGCCCCCGAATACGGGACAGTCGGACAGCGGCTCTTCTTTCCCGAATTGGTCTCCGGTGCTCACGACTGGTTTCGGGTTCTAAACGTGGGTGAGGCAGATGCGCACGTCAACATCACCGTCCGAAACAGGAACGGCGATGTGCTCCGGCAACGCCACCACGTCATCAAACCGCTCTGCTGTTGGGATCTCAACGAAGGTGTGATGGGAAACGTTACCGGCACGGTTGAGATGCAAAGTTCACAACCGATCGTTGGAGAACGACATCTCCACTATCAAGGTGGCAAGACGAGTGTGGGCCAATTCGGACAGGTGATTGCGGATGCACCCCGGACCCTCTTTTTTCCAGAGGTCGGACCCGCATGGGAAGATTGGGTCGTCATCGTCAACGTCGGAAGAGAAGAGGCGGAAGTAACGATGATCGCGCGGAAAGATGACAACGCAGAATCGACATGGACAAAAAAATTTGATGGACTGAGACCTTTTCAGTGTTGGACTCCACCCATGGATGACATCACAGTAAAATCCTCGGTAGAAGTGCGCAGCAATCAGCCGGTTGTCGCGGAACGACACATGCAAAGCGGGACCGCCATTATCGATCTACCGGGTGCATCGGTGGAGGGCGGACAGGTTGGGATTCGGCTCTTTTTTCCTGAGATTGCGGGTGGCGCATGGGATTGGTTCCGATTCCTTAACGTCGGGGAAGCAGATGCCTTCGTCAATGTCATCGTCCGCAATCGGGAGGGACATATTCGCCGACAAGTGCATCGCCAAATTAAGCCGCTCTGCTGTGTGGATATGGATGAGGAGGCAATGGGGAAAGTGCGCGGCACCGTCGAAGTGCAAAGTACACAACCGATTGTCGGCGAAAGACACCTACATTACCAAACCGGACACAAAGGCGCGGTTGTCGGTGAATACGGTGTCGTAATTGGAGAATAAAAGATGGCATGGATTCAAACTGTAGATGAAGCCGATGCGACCGGTGTCGTGAAAGAGGAATACGACGCGGCAATTGCGCGAGCGGGGCAACTTTACAATATTGTTAAACTTTTCAGTGTACGACCGAAAAGTATGCGCGCCTTTGTTGAACTCTACAAAATCGTGATGCACGACCCAGACTCCCCCTTAAGTCGGATGCAACGGGAAATGATTGCCACTGTCGTCTCAAAATTGAACGAATGCCACTACTGAATAATAGCACACGCCGATGAGTTGCGGGAACAATTCACAGACGAACAAATTTCACAGATTGTGACGGATTTTCAGACGGCTGATATTGATGAAACCACGAAAGCGATCCTTGAATTTGCCGTCAAAGTAACGAATGCAGCACCTACCGTTACACCGACAGACTTGGAACGCCTTCGCGATTATGGACTCACCGATGAGGCACTCTTCGCTATTGTGGAGGTCGTCGGCTTTTTTTGTTACGTCAATAGGATAGCAGACGCTTTTGGAATAGAATTAGACGATTTTCTGGAAGGGAGAAATTTTAATGAATCTAACGGATAAAATTGGAATTGTGACAGGCGCGGGTCAAGGTATCGGCAAAGCAATCGCCATCAGACTCGCGAATGCTGGGGCAAACGTTGCTGTTTTGGATTTGAACATGGATGCGGCAGAAACAGTCGCACAGGAAATTGAAGGGGCTGGTGGCAGTGCCATGCCTGTTCAAGCTGATGTTACACAGTCCAATGATGTCAATGCCGCAGTTGAAAAGGTTATTTCCACCTTTGGTCGTGTGGACATACTCGTCAACAATGCCGGTATTGCGGGACGGACACTCCCACTCACCGACTTAGAGGAATCGGATTGGAATGCCGTGATGGGTGTAAATCTCACAGGCGTATTTCTCTGCTGCAAAGCAGTCATTCGTCCGATGATCGCGCAGGATTACGGCAGGATTGTGAACATTGCCTCAATCGCTGGTAAGGAAGGCAACCCGACGCTTATCCCGTATTCGGTGTCTAAAGCGGGGGTTATCTGTTTGACAAAAGCACTTGCGAAAGAGGTAACGGACTATAACATCCGTGTTAATGCAGTATCTCCGGCTGTTATCCAAACACCGATTTTGGAAGGCATGGCACAATCGACGATTGACTATATGGTGGGCAAGATTCCGTTGGGACGTGTCGGGAAACCGGAAGAAGTTGCGGCTGTGGTGAATTTCTTGGCTTCGGATGAGGCGAGTTTCGTGACAGGGCAGTGCTACGATGTT
The DNA here is from genome assembly GCA_965232545.1 of Candidatus Poribacteria bacterium. Lineage (GTDB taxonomy): Bacteria > Poribacteria > WGA-4E > WGA-4E > WGA-3G > WGA-3G. The sequence continues at coordinate 671,246 of OZ246979.1, read as the reverse complement.
AGTGGCGGAAGAGCAACGTATTAGAATAGCAGTCAGCCGTCAGCTATCAGCAGTCAGTATTCCGATAAGTCCAGGAAGAGTCGCGAGCGGGAGGTCGCTCCTACAGGAAGAGGCGGAGTTTTACCTCCGCCTCTAACTTATAGTCTCTCAATTGGAAAATCGTTTCTATTCTGCGATACAGTAGAGGTACTGACCGCCGCGAAGGTATAACTCCGAACCGACAATTGCTGGCGATGCGTTGAAACTATCGTCCAGCGTGTTTTCCGCTAAGATTGTAAACTCAGGACCGTGCTGGACAACGTTAACCGTCCCACCACGTCCAGCGATGTAGACGCGATCCGCCGCACCAACAATGGAAGCATAGACCCCAGAAACGCCTTGTAACCGCACGGGACCGTAGTGTGCCTCACCGGTTTTAACATTGAAGGCAGAAAGGATACCGTCGTTGCTTTTCAAGAAATAGAGTATATCGCCATAGAGAAGCGGCGATGGAACATAAGGTGTATCGCGACCGTGTTCCCATACAACTGCTCCTGAACTACTAATATCACCCATCGCCTTTGCAAGGTAAACAGCCTTCAAGTCGCTGCCTCGGAAACCACTCATCAGATAAACGAACCCGTCAGCCGCGACAGGTGAAGGAATACTATTTGCAGTCAACCCATCGCCTTCCCACAATAGTTTACCAGTTTCCAGATCGTAACTACGAACACGATTTGTGCCTGTAGTAATTACTTGAGATTTCCCATCCTGTTCAACAATAATTGGTGAAAACCAAGTTGTCCTTTCGTTACGGTCGGTCTTCCATAGGACATCCCCTGTCCGCTTATCAAGTGCAGTGATAAAGGAATCGCCTTCGTGGTCCTGAACAATAACAAGTGTGTTACCGTGAAGGACAGGTGAACTTCCTTCGCCAAAGGTATTGCGCTTATACATCGTGCCGACATCTTTTTCCCACTTCACATTGCCCATCATATCAACGCAATAGAGTCCGCGTGAGCCAAAATAGGCATAGATGAACTCACCATCGGTCACTGGCGAATTTGAAGCGAAAGTAGCATCTTGATGTGTGCCTTCATGGGGATTTAACTTTCGTAGGGTCTTCTGCCAGAGAATACTGCCATCATTTCGATTGATAGCGATAAGATCGAACTGGTAAGCGTTTTCAACTGCACCTCTTCCACGCCTCTGGTTAAAGAAACCGCCGAATGGATTGTCATCGTCTGATTCCTCGGCTTCCGCTTTAGATGCGTCCCCCTTAATTGCAGTCTGGATGAATATTTTGTCTTCCCAAATAATTGGCGATGCGTGTCCCGTACCGGGAACAGCAATTTTCCAACGGATGTTTTCAGTTTCACTCCATGTCGTGGGCGGATTCGCATCGGCTGCGACACCGGTTGCATGGGGTCCGCGCCAGTGATGCCAGTTTTTCTCAAAACCAATAGGCTGCGATGCCATCGCTGCAATCACTGCGAAAGCAAAGATACACAGGGTTAAAATTGCGATTTTCTTCATTTTTGATTCCTTTTTTTTTCTTTTAAGAGCGATGCGGTTAGATGAAGTTTCAAAAAATAATTCGGTAATTTTTGACGAAGCCCGGTGTGGTTAGGAAACCGCACCTACCGGGCCTGGGAAAATCGGGATTACCGATTTAAATACTGAAACTTCATGAAACCACACCTACCGAGGAAAATATATGTGCGTGGTGCGGTTTCAACCGCACCTACCGGTGAAAGATATACATACCTAAATAGATTTAGGCGACAATGTCCTCAATAACAAGAGGTTGTGCCAATTCGTGATTTGCTGCTTCCAGTTTTTCACGACTTGAAACGACGCACACCGCGGCTCTATCTTGATTTTCCTCCAAGAGTTGGAGAAGTGCCCGTTTTACCTCAGCAGGGGTAGCACGTCGGAGTTGTGCGTAGCGTTCTTCCCGCATCTCACGTGTCTGTCCAACAAGGTATTGACTCAGCGCGTCACTTGCGGCTTGACTCGGACGAATCGGTTTTTCAGCATTTTTCGCGGTTGCGATGATCGCCCGATCAATGTCTGTCTGTGTCCATTCCACCTGCTTAACGTAGTCGGCTGCCTGTTTAAAGACGTTGAGCGTTCGCGCGACATGCGGATCGCGATATGAGGCTTGATACAGATGCGCATCAAACGGACTATAGGTGAAATATGCTCCGTAAGCGTTGCCTTTAAAGCGGATCTCGCTCATGATGTAATCCAGTCGCAAGATATGTGCGCCGATGCTGAGCAACGTTGAATCGGGGTGCGAATAATGCGGTGCTGGCATCACGTGTGCGCAGTATGCAATCTGAATGGGACCGGCTAATCCTTCCCTCGGCGGCGTATCAAACGGTTGAAACGCAATCGGTTCTGAAGGGATCGGTTCGTCTCGCATTGTGCTGAGCCATTCACCGAGTTTGGTGCGTGTCTGCTCAAAAGTGGTGTCGGAACCAGTGAAACTCGCGGTCACCCGCCCACGGGTCAATAAGAAGTCGCGAATCGCTTCTATATGACATATCAGATCGGCGTTAAGTTCGTCAAAATTGCTGAGCAACGTTTCACTGTTGTGGAGTTGCGGAAGCCCAAAAACAATCTCCGAAAGATGCGCTTCTGGCGACAGGCCTCGCGAAGCGTGATGTATCGCTGTATTCAACCCGTCCTGAATCATCTCGGTCCGGTATTCGGCAACGGCTTGCCCTAAGACATCGCGCAGGCGTTCGGTGTCGCGCGGGTTTACATCAAAGATAAGGTCATGGAGCACATCAAGTGCCGCGTCCATTTTACCATCAAGGGCTTTAAGGTGGAACCGCATATTCTGCAAGGAACGATTTGCGTCGAGCGCATGTGTGCTGAATCCTGGTGAGCATCCAATCCCGCCGGTGACTGCCGATGTTCGATGCGCTATTTCTGCGTAGTCCATATCGGCGGCACCGAGTTTACTAATAGCCTCGGTGTATCTGGGCAGATGGGTCCAAAGATGCTCCGGTAACCCTTGCAAATCGAAGTTCAACACGAGATAGTTAACACCATTGGCAAAAACATCATTGCGGAGCAGGGCGCGTCCACCAACGTCCTCGATTGTTGTGGGGATATGTCTCGGTTTTTCGGGCAGATCGCTGACCTGAAGTTGCGGCAGTTTCGCCAAAGCTTCGGGTGAATTGGGTTGCTCGTTGAGACGTTCGAGTTCAGCGACATCAGCGGCAATTCGTTTCATCTGTTCATCAGTGAATTGCGCTCGTGTTTCCTTCATCCGTTCGACGAGGTCAGCGTCGGCTTTCGCCTGCTTGTCTCTATCTGGAGATAGGACACTTGTCAAGCGGTGTGGATTTTCAATGAGTCGTTCACGGATGAGTTCGTTGAAAATCGATGGATTTCCCTGCCACTGCTGACGGACATCCGCGAGCGTTTTCCCCATTTTCAGGAAAGTGTTTGAATCTTTCTCATATATCCACCCCTCAATGACGCGTTGGAGCATACGGAGCGGGAACATCGAGGCGACCTCTTGGTAGTGATAGGTTGCTTGCTGGAATGCGGCTTCCACCTTCTCACTATCAATCTCTGAATCCGCGACTTGTGTGAGTGTATCCGTGACGAGTTGGGTAAACGCATCAACGCGATCGGTTTCGCTCCCTTTGAGGAGAAGATAAAAAGTGGCGGCTGCCCCGATAGAACCAGCACCCGAATAGACGAGATCCGCGCCGAGTTTGGACTCGATAATCGCTTTTCGGAGCGGTGCGGCTTCATTGCCCAACAGGATGAGACTTAAAATACGTCCCAAAACAACCTCTTCTGGATCTGTCGCATCCCCGATGAACCAACTGAGCATGAGGTACGTTTTCTCTGTGAGCGGTTCATCTGCGCCAACGGGATAGGTATCGATCACGACTTGTGGTGATTTCCATTTCGACTGATGCGTGACTTCTGGACTGAGGGGTCGCAAGGCGGCACTCGCCTCGTTTCTCGGGATCTTATCCAATTTATCCTCAAGAAAGGAAAGATAGTCGCTTGTCGGAATATCGCCATAAAGAAAGAAGTAACTGTTACTCGGATGATAATAGGTTTCGTGGAATTTTTTGAGTTGCTCGTATGTCAATTCTGGAATAGCATCAGGGTCGCCGCCAGATTCGCATGCATAGAGTGTATCTGGAAGGAGTCGGCTTGTCATTGTGCGATATAACAGCGATTCTGGATCCGAGAAAACACCTTTCATCTCATTATAGACGATACCGGTTACCTTCAAATCGCCAGTCGGATCTTCGGGATCAGTAGGTGCGAGATGGTGTCCTTCGCGTTTGAAAGTCTCTTCCGTGAGTAGCGGATGGAAGACCGCATCAAAATAGACTTCCGCCAAGTTGAAAAGATCCTTCTTTACATTGCTTGCTACTGGATAATAGGTATGATCTGAACTCGTCATGGCGTTGATAAAGGTTGCCATGCTCATCTTAATCATTTCAAAAAACGGCTCTTTAACCGGATACTTCTGTGAGCCTGCTAAAACGGCGTGCTCAAGAATGTGCGGGACACCTGTATCGTCTGAGGGTGGGGTCGGGAAATTGATGGAGAAGAGGTTCTCCGTGTCGTCTGTGTAGAGATGTAGTAAGCGGGCACCGCTCTGCCGGTGTGCTAATTCAATCGTTACTGCTCGCAATTCGTCGATCGGTGTGACGGCTTTTACTTCAAAACCGTGAAGTTGTTCGCCGGCTTTTAATTTTACCTTGCGGAACAATTCCGTATGTTTCATATTTGACGTGCCTTTCTCTCGATTCGCCCTCCGCTACGCTTACGGGCTTGTTTTTTATTTTTACCTTAAAAACTATTTTTCTAAATTAGCACAAACGAGTTCTTCGTCGTTCCGAATGAAGACGTGCTTATAGGCAAATGCGGGATGCGCCCATGTAACACCGCCTCTTCGGTTTAGTTGGTCGCGTGTCGGTTCGATCAACTTGGCGCGACTGATAATATTCAGACCTTCAGGGGAGAGTTCTGTGATGAGAAGTTCACCGTGTTCATTGAACATCCAGACCTTGTTATCCGATGATGCGGGATGTTTGACGAGATGGATATTGCTCCAGCGCGCCTTCCGCACGGCGGAGAGGTCTTCCCACATCCGATCCCCATTCTGTGCATCTAAACACCGGAGTTCACCGTAGCTATCCACGCCGTAAATATAATCGCCTATTCGGACAGGTGTTGCCATTGTCGTCTGCAGGGCATCGGTGTTCTGTTCGTTTTTTCCCTTGCGATGCCAGCCGAGTTCTACTGCTAATTTATCCGGTGGCAACTTCAAGAGAAGAGAACCTTGCCGGAACTCAGTAACAAACAATTCATTCTGGTCGAAAATAGGCGTAGCAATAGCGATCTCAAAGCTTTCGGGTGGGAACGGATAGAGCCAATATGCTTCGCCGGTCTGTGGATTGAGCCCTGCTATGTTCGCACCCGTCCAGCAGACAAGGACGCGTTCACCCGCTTGCGTAATAACAATCGGTGCCGAATAAGAGGCGTTATCGTCTAATGCTTTCCACCGCTCATCACCGGTTTTTCGATCAAAGGCAACGATACAGGCATCCGGTTTGCCACCGATTTGAACGATTAGGTTCTCTGCTTCGACAATAGGTGCGCTCGCGATGCCCCAGATAGGCATATTAATGTTATATTCGGCATTGAGATCTCGTTTCCATACGATGTCACCCGTAGCGGCATCAAAACAGTGTAGATGTCCCATCGCGCCTAACGCGTAAGCGAGTCCGTCATGTACAGTCACAGTCGCACGGGGTCCCGCTGTATAGTCGATTTTATACGCGCACTCGTAGGTGTAAGACCAGAGAGTTTCGCCTGTTTCCCAATCGAAGCAGTGAACGCGTTCAATCTGTTTTGGTTTTGTGAGTCTATCTGTGACGTATACACGCCCATCAGCGACACTCGGTCCGCTATACCCACTTCCGATAGGGACCCGCCAACGAAGTGGAATCTGCTCTCCTTCAAATTCTTCAAGAACACCCGTCTCGTTCCAAATACCTTTGCGGTCTTCACCACGCCACTGGTGCCATTCATCGGCACTTGAGAGTTGCGTCTGCATCGCGACGAGCGCGAAGAGGGCAATGAATAGATACGTAAACTGTTTCATAGGTTTTTTGTATAACTCCTCAGATAGAGAACCATCTGCCGATAGACCTCTGTTACCTCTTTATATTCTGATTTTAGTTTGACTAATTCCGCGTGCGGACCATCGAGTCGGCTCTGTATGAGTGCGTCTGAATTCCGGTGTGTATCGCCTTGATACGTAATCTGGATCAAAGGTTCAAGGTGTGCGACATCGGCACCGATGTCGCGTAGATATTCCCAGATGAGTTGGGTTGCACAGGTGCTGTTTCTGTTCTGAAATGCGGGAGGCTTGTGATCGAATCGGTATTTTTCAGGGATGTATGTGTTTCCGACATCCACCACACAATCGGCATGCAACATGAGTTTCTCTGGCACTTTTCGGCTGACAAACAGGACCTCTGATTCGTGGTCTTTGAAGAGAAAATCTTGAGCGATCCACGCGCTGACGATAGCGTCAAGGTCTGGATTTGCGTGTGTGATAATCTGTTTTTTAATAATTATACCTTGCCATCCACTATCAAAGTATAGCACAGTACAAGAGTACATGTCAAATTTGTGAATAATCAATCAAATCGTAAAATATCATTCTTCAGAGGGCGCGTCTATAACGCATCGAAACCCGCGCAAGAGGGAGCCAGGTTCGCCACCGAGTCGACTGGCGCATCGGGTGAAATCCAAATTCTCTGCCCAACCGCCGCCCTTTAGAACATGTCCATCGCCGGTGTCGGGTCCCTTTGGGTTGATATTAGGCGGTGAGGTCTGATAATAGTTTGGATCATACCAATCGGACACCCATTCCCAGAGGTTGCCCGCCATATCGTGTGCCCCGTAAGGGCTGGCACCTTGTGGAAACTGTCCAATGGGTGCAGTCTCCTTATATCCATCTTTAAGTCCGGTGCCATCATTTCCGCTGAGTTTTGTTCCGTCCCATTCGTTTCCCCAGGGCCAGATACGTCCATCTGTTCCGCGAGCGGCTTTCTCCCACTCCGCCTCTGTTGGCAGTCTCTTACCTGCCCACACGGTATAGGCGACTGCATCCTCCCATTCCAAGACAACCGCAGGGAGGTTTGGGGCATTATAGGGCAGACGGTCGAGATAGTGCTTGGGTTCGTAACCGGTTTCGGCAAGGAATTGTTTGTATTGTTTGTTCGTTACTTCATACTTGTCAATGTAGAAGGCATCGACAAAGACAGTGCGTTGGGGACGTTCGTTGTCAAACCGGGTGATTCTACGAAGCGGAAAAATTTCTTTGTAGTATTCGATATCGGCATCACTGGTTCCCATGAGGAATTCGCCAGCGGGCACATAGACCATTACGGCTTCATCTTTAGGGGTTGTGATCGTTTGAATGGGAAGGGGACCCACAAGGGGAGCACTTGCTCTCTCTCGGCAGGCAAGCGCTAATAACGTGAGCATCAAGAGAAGAAGAGACGAGGTTAGGAAACCTCGCCAGCAGGGAATTGTGGTGTCGTTAAATCTCATCTCTAACAAAGATTGGAAGACGGGAAGGTTGGAAGATTGAAGCATACTGTTATCCTTCCACCCTTCCGTCTTTTCTTTCATTCTATCGAACTGCTTTCAGGTCACCCCACGTTGTGGAGAGTTTACCAGCAGGTTCAACCGCTACTAAGCCCATCAGATAGGTGATAATTTCAGCGGCGACCGCACCTTTGGGTTCATCGCCACCATTGGTCTGTATCACTGGAATTAACCTACCGAGGTTACCATCTCGAACAATAATCGGATCGGCACGGGTGCCGTCATCGTTTTGTGCGAGGGACACTTCGACTTCCCAATCGCCAGCGAGTTGATCGGTGTGGAAGGGACGGTCGGATGCAAAGTCGGTTAAACTTGGAGCAATGTAACTGGCTTCGGCTGCGACTGTCATAGCAGTATCATCGTCCCACATCACAATGTCATCGATATCCATCATGTTTTTCAGACCACCCTCTTCATTTCTACCAGCCAAACCCCAGAACATATAGTCGGCGTGGTTAATGAAAGCGTCCCCATCGGTGGTTTCGATGAAGGTTTCAGCGATAGAACCGTCTGTCTGTGTATTACCTTCTGGATAGATTTCAGGTGGAAAATCACCGTAGAGGACACAGATATCCAAGCCATCGTCGCCGGTGACACTTTCCATCCAATCGGCTAAATCACCTACGTCGCCATCGCTGTCATACCACGTGACAGCAATACCCGCATCCTCGAGCATACCGACACAAATCTCTGCCTGTTCATCAGCCGCTGCCTTAGTAATCCATTGCGTGATTCCGGTATAGATAACGACTTCACGGGCAGCAAACACGTGTGCCAAAGGCAATGCCATCAACGCAATAAGCGTGAGTGCAAAAAAAATATTTCGCATTAACTGTTATCTCCTTCTTTTTAAGTCTCCCCATAAAGCGGGAAGTTTATCTTGAGGGTCAACGTCAAGTGCGCCAACTGCTTCAAGGTAGTAGTTGAGGATGATTTCGGCTATGACATCTCCCATAGGCTCGCCGCCGTTGTTGGTTTGGTAGACTTGTATAAGCCGTGCATCCGTTTTCGTATTTCGGACGATACAAGGATCGCAGCGGTCGGCTTTCTGGTTTCCAGTATCCGAAGCGAATGCGATTTCCAATTCCCAATCATTTTTAAGCTTATCAACGTGGAACGGGCGGTCTGTCGCATAATCTTCAAGCGTTGGGGTCAGTTCTTTACCTTCCTTTGTGACCTCCATAGGCGTATCATCATCCCATTGAACCATGTCTGGGATATCCATCATATTCTTGATACCGCCTTCTTCATTTCTGCCACCTTGTCCCCAGAAGAAATAATCGGCACTGTTTGAGAAACTGTTCCCCGCATCAAGATATTCTTCAGCAACAGTTTCTTTCTTTGCGTCTTTACCCACATCGTAAATTTCGGGCGGTACATCACCGAACATGACAATGAGATGATGTCCCTTATCTACGGTGTGTTTTTTCGTCCAAGCTTCAACTTGCTTCGCTGGACCGTGAAGAATGAGTTCGGCGATTCCGTCTTGGCCGTCCAGGTGCTTTGCCAGTATTTCGGCTTCCTCTTGTGCCTTTGCCTGACCAATCCACTGCACTGTGTCCGTGTAGATAAATATATCTACTTTATTCGCGGCATCGGCTGTGGGTGCCCAAAGCGCGAGGGTCGCCGCGCATAGCACGCCAGCAACAATCATAAAAAATCTCATTTAGAGATCCTCCTATAGTAGTGTAAAACATAGACATTGTGAGCAATGTCTACAATTTGCACGCATTTTACATTTTTTTTAGAAATTTGTCAAACAAAAAATTGGCATGTTAATTGTCTGAATCGCGGATTGACACGGATTTTACAGATTTCGCGGATTTTTGGCATCTTTGGTGTGTTCAATAACTTTGGTGGACTCCTATATCAATCTCGCTGGAGGTTGTTTTCGTCATGGTTCACCTCAAAATGATTTGGATTAGATCTTGTGAGTCTATGTCTTGAATGAGTCAGGCAAAAATTTGACTTCTTTTGTGAAATATGTTAAACTTCCGTTTTAAACAGCATCAGGAAATGTTATGGTATATGTATGATTTGACCACCCATCCCGAAATTGCCAGAATCTACAAGCAAGACTTTCTGCTTTTAAAAGAACAATGGGATGCTTACACCGATCCACCAATTCCATTGAATTGGAAATGCGTCAAATTTGAAAGAGGTAATGCAAATCAAATCCCTACCAAGAAGGGGATTTACGCCTTTTTTATTGAACCAAGAATCGCCCAATTTCCAACACATGGCTATTTAGCATACATAGGACAGGCAGGATATGAAAGTGAGCGTAACTTGCGAAAGAGATTCGGAGATTACCTTTCTGAAAAAACTAAACCTAAAAGACCTCTAATCAATTTTATGTTAAATACATGGGAAAACCACTTGTATTTTTATTACACTGAAGTAGATCCAACTCAAACGGATTTAAGGCAACTTGAACAAAAACTATTAGATACTTTCATGCCTCCTTTTTCCCTAGATGGATATTCAGCGGAAATAGGTAAAATGGAAAAAATAGCAAGACGATGAAAAAACTATATCTTCCTTCTTTAAGAGGTATAATTGGGGATTGGGTGTATTACCCCACACTCATGAAACTCAAGGATATTGCTGAAAGGGTCAAGATTGCTGAAGAGATTTATCAAAGCAAAACTTTGAGCAAAATGGTACAACAAGAAATAAAAAGAAAACGTGGTAAGGAAATAAAAGACTATCTCCTTAAACATGAACAACGTTTTTTTAATTCCCTAATTGTAGCAGTCTACGAAGGCGACCCCACTTGGTATGATATTACCCGTATTGAGAGTAATAACCAATACGACTCTGAGGACATTCCTGAAGACGTAGTCGCTGGAATCGGAATTCTTACCTTGAATGGCGAAGAAGAATTATTTACACTGGATGGACAACACCGACTTATAGGAATCCAGGAGGCGGTGGCAGAAAATCCTCAATTGGGTGAAGATGAATTGTCAATAATTTTCATTGCCCATAGGACAGATTTAGAAGGGATGGAAAGAAGCCGAAGACTTTTTACGATGCTAAACAAAAATGCTGTTCGAGTATTAAAGGGAGAGATGATCGCACTCGATGAAGACGATGCAATGGCTATTACTGCCCGAAAATTAGTTGCGGAAAATCCGATGTTTATGGAGGATCGAATCTTAAACAATACGACTGACAATATTCCAAAGAGCAATCAGACCTGTCTCACTACGATTGGAAACCTCTACGATTTGTTAGAGATATTGTTTACCAAGATATACGTCACATCAAAGAAAAAAACACTTAAGGCGAAAAAAGATGAACTAACGAGAATACGTCAATCAGATGAGGTGCTTAATCAGCATTATGCTAATGCTTGTGATTACTTTGAACAACTTAAAGAGGGTTTTCCACCACTGAAGGAATTTGCTGATACATCTGATAATTCAATAGTTGTCAAGAAATATAGGCATCCAGAAGGAGGTAGTGTCCTTTTTCGTCCTATAGGGCTGAAAATCTTAACAGAAATCATCGCAGGGCTCGTAGAGAAATATCCATTATCCAAGTGTTTCAGGATGATTTCAAAATTACCTACAGATCTGACTCAAACGCCTTATAATGGGGTCATCTGGCACCCTAGACAAAAAAAGATGATAATAAAAGGTAAAGCACTCGTTAAAAATTCGTTACTCTATATGCTAAATCATTTTGGAGGAGACGTAGAGAAATTGCACGAGGATTATGCCAAAGCAATAGGCATCGAAACAGAACAATCTGAATTGCCTAAAAAGGTGTTGTAACCTATATTTCCATTCATAACAGGGTTTCCAATCCACTTGTCTCCAATTTATACACTATTCCGCCTAACCAAAAGACTTCAAATCCTATAGGTTCTATGGAGATACCATTTCATTGGAATAATGGAAAGGATCAGTTCCATTTCTCCAAGATAATACTAAAAAATGCCTACTAATATCCTGCAGAAATACACGCAAAAAATGGAATGCTTGCGGACAGACAGAGCACACGGTGCAGCACCGAACAAGCCCCTCCTCCTATTAGCAGTCATTGAACTCATCGAGCAAGGACAGATTCCTGAAAACAAAATTGTCCTTTCCGCAGAGCTAGCGGAGACTTTCTTGAAATATTGGTCCAAAGTAACGAATCGGAGACCTAACATCGCGTTGCCATTTTTTCACTTAAGTAAAAGTGAGGATTTCTGGCATCTCCATGCTAATCCGGGATATGAAACGGCACTAAGAGTCGTAACACAAATCAAAACGGTTTCCCGGCTTCGGGAAATTGTTGCGCATGCCAGTTTAGATGACGAACTCTTTACTTCGCTTACCATTCCACATGATAGAGAGGTCCTCCGTCAAACGCTTATCCACACTTACCTCTCAGAGCACAAGCAAGCAATTGAAGGAATTCTTTCAGAAACAGAGCAGATTAGCGTGTACCGGGAAGAACTGCTTCAACGCGTGGAACACACTTTTTCAACGCAAAACCCCATAGAATCCGGTCAAGCAGCAGAGCCGATTCGTACGGCTGGTTTTCGTCAAGCGATCATGGGAATGTATCACTACACGTGTGCTGTCTGTCAGTTGTGTATTCTCACACTGGATGGAGAAAGTATAACGGAGGCTGCTCACATCATCCCATTTAGTGAGTCGTATAATGACGATGTCCGGAATGGAGTTTCGCTTTGTAAATCACACCATTGGACCTTTGAAAAAGGCTTGATTTCCTTGGACAAAAACTATAAGGTGATTGTTTCAGAATTCATATTGGAGCGTGGACCTACGGAGTGGTTACTATCTAATTTGCATGGTCGGTTGATACGGTTGCCTGACGATGAACACTTATATCCTGCTCACGAGGCACTGGCGTGGCACCGTGAGGAAGTGTTTAGACAATAGTTCAATGTAGTGCTCAATATTGTTTTGTATACTGGATCTTTAGATATTCGCGTGCCGCTTGAAAGGAGTAACGGGGACGGAGAAAATTACGAATCCTGATCGTTTGCTTGAGGAGCGGAATTTTGACTTGCCAGCGCATTTACAATGAAATCTACCGCGTTGTAATTGTAGATGCTCGGAGTTGCGGTTGGTAATTTTCCACTTTCTTCATATAATTCTTCCTGTTTCTTATTGCGAAAATTGTACACCGAGTATTCTCTATTATTTTTCATATTATTATTTTTTATTATCTCCCAGACCTTGTTTTGTGAAATATTTGGTAGTTGCTCTTTTACAGCTTTGGCTACCTCTGTAGCAGAAAGCGGATATTCCGCAAGAAGGTTCTCCTTCACTTCTTGGATTACTCCCAGAATCGGACGAACATCCCCAACAATTTCAAGAGTCTCAACTCCGTCCCCTTTCGAGAAATGCTCCTGTTTGATAACTTCTATTTTCCCAAATAATTCTTCATCAATAGTTAGAAATGTATCATCACCAGACTCAAGTGAACGTGTTTGATTATTGAGTAGAGTTACATTTTGCGGACCGATCTTAGCAATTTTAGACATCAATTCCATCCACTGATCGATATTTTCTTGTATTCGCTCTTGTATAATTGCTTCCAGTTCAGCATACTCGATTTTCTGTGTTCTGCCGGCATATCTGTAATAGATCTCACCAGCCTTTATAGACTGATTTCTGCCGTGATTCTTTCTCGCTATTATCGGCTTCCTATGAACCTCGTGAATTTTGAAAACTCCATAGATGTTGCCATCAGCAGCCACTTCCGTCTGTTCCCATTGTATGTTTGCTGAAAAAACTTCGAGCAAATCCCGGGCTATCCTTTGAGGATCAATGCTTCTGAACTGGTCAAGGTTCCTATCCCTCAAACCCACAGGAACTCGTGGGGAGTTTTGAATCCCATATATTAAGTGTCCTCCTCGATTGTTCGCGAACCCTGCAAAACTCTTGTAATAATCTGATAAACCGGATAAGCTGAATTGTTCCTTAAATTCCAATTCCTCGCTCTCCCGATCATCAAGAGCATCTTCGTTCAGAGAAAGAATTTCATTTATGTATTCATCTACAATTGCCATGTAACCATTCCTGGATTTATTTCGCTAATAACTCGCCATATTACCGGAAAATTTATCGTTTAGCAGCTTATTCATTACAAACCGACATTGTTGAGGGTAAGTTTGTGGAGAATCATTCTTGGAAACCGCTATTATCTACGCTGGCGTGTACTTCTTCTTCTGAACGCCAATCCTCGTGAAAGATATCGTCAATTCGGGATTGTATCCCAGCACGACGACTCATTCCATCCATTTGTCGCTCTGTATCCAGCAATTTTGCGACGAGGGTAACAGGAATTCCTTTTTCATTGCAGACTGCTGTCAAGATATCTTTATCTTTTTCTGTAAAGGCGACTGTATCATCAACAATCCAATCGTGGTCCCCAATAATTTCTGCGTAAATTTGTGGAACTGCATCTTGCCAATCCTGGCGTTCAGTTCGCCAAATCCTGCGAATCTCCTCCAGTTCTTCATCCGTAATGAGCTTGATATCCGAGTCAGGACCCTTCTCGCGAACCTGCTGTTGGGTTATGAGCAGTTTTCTTAAAAGGTCTTTACAAAAACCCAATCTATAGGGACCATGAGTGAGTTTATTGTTGATGATCGTAACCTGTCCGTTCCGTCGTCGATGCTCACGTATCTCAGGTTTCCTTTCAGGGTCTTGAGTCTCAGCAAGAAAATCTCGGAATTCAAGCAGGGGTAGCATCCAATCCTCGCCATTATCAATAAGCCCCTCCATCGCTTTGTCTTTTGTTACGACGGTACAGGTCCAGCACCCAAAGCGGCTGTTCCCACAAGAAGGCGTGGATTCATCAACGACCAGTGGACATTCACCTTGTGCGTTCGTGTTACGGTAGAGGGTCAACAGTTGCTTATTATCACCTCCCCATGGGGAAGCTGCAGACAACAAGTACATCCACACATCGTCTGTTGTAAAATCAACAACAGGTGTATAGACAAAGGCATTCGGTAAAGTGGTATGGCGCGATAGTAGTGAGTTATCTATCCGGTGCAGATTCAAGACCTGATCCCGGGTTGAACTTTCACCTTTACGCGATCCTAATACCAAAATAACTTCGCCATGCTCAGAGGCTTTGTCCAAGATGAACTGATTGGCAGGCTTAATTTTCATGCGATCCGTGCACCACCTAAATTTGCTGTAAGGTGCAGGATATCCCTTGCCAAGAAGATTAACCCAAAATGTATCTTCGATTTTAGGACGAACTATATCCGTCTGAAACGGCATTTTTTCTTTTCGGGCTACCTCTTCGAGTCGGTCCAATGTATCAGTAATGTAACTGACAATCACTGGTGTCTCAACGAGGGTATCGGACGAGATGACATAGACAGGATACTTCCGTTCTTCCGGCGGTAACTCAGCGAGAGCATACCAGATGAGTTGGAGGGCAGACGTTGAGTCTTTTCCGCCGCTGTATCCGATGACCCACGGCCGGGCATTTTCAAGATAAACTTCTTGAATTTCACGGTGGATATCGTCAAGATTACGCGAATTGAAGATACTGTAAGGGGTCTCCGCCATAAACTTTGTTCCTTCTAATGAAGATGGATATATGGAAAATATAACGCTCGACTTCTGTCGCTGATACGAAAAGTATACCATAACATGCAAATAAGTGTCAAGTCCATGAGACTTATTAAATTTTGTAGACACGGTTTGATGGAGTTCAAAAAACAGTTAGGTTTTATAGGTCTGGGATATTGGAAGGAAGTCGCGAGCACAGCTCGCTCCTACAGGACATGGGTGTCTTGGATTTCAAGCATCTTTTGTATTGACCGGTGCGGTTTGAAACTGCTCCATAGGTGTCAATTATACAGTGTCGGTTGGCGCGGTTTGTAAATTTGCCAGCGAAAAAGGAGGAATCCAAGAGTTCCTGAAATGCCTACGGATTCGCAAATCTGACGATATTTTCACAGTTTTCATAGCAAAGCCGAGAAATCAATAGGTGTCGTGAAAGGGATAAACCCTTACCACGGTTGGGTTTTAGACTGTTTTCATCAAGGTTGCTATGAAAGTTGCTATGAAAATGTGAGTTCGATATAAGTTGGATTGTTGGGTTTCGCTATGCCTATTTTGATGGATGTGTCATTCAAAATCAGGCGTTTCAGGGTAAACTGAAGGTTTTTTGGTCATTCATCGCTCTACCCAACCTACGGAGACTCTTCAAGTTTATTCTCGAACTTACACTTTCACGGAGGCTTCACGGATGTTTTTACCGGCGTAGGTGTGCCGTGGGTTGCCAAGATGAAAGATGCCCTCTCTCTGTAAAAAAACGAATGTAAAAATGGAATTAACTTATCGTATCAGTATTTTCAGAACCAGAGGTGTTTATCTTTTCGGGCGTACTCGACGATTTTGTCAAAGGTAATGTAGGTGTTAATTGTCTGAAGCAGGATTTACAGGATTAAAGGATTTGCAGGAGTGGACATCCTTGGTGCCTGAAACTCTCGTCATGGAATTACCGAATTAGTTATTGAAACTTCATGAAACCACACCTACCACATTAGAGGTATAAGCGCGAGCGATGGGTATTTTTTCCCTTGCATTGCAAACCGATTTCGTCTAAACTCATTTAGCAATTCAATTCTGCTTATGAGGAAAATAAGGCTATTTCGTTCTCAGTTTTTATGATTGTTTTGGGAAGGAGTCGGGATTCGGAGATCCCTCCTACAGGGGATGTAGGGAAAGAGTCGGGATTCGGAGATCCCTCCTACAGAAGAACTGAACGACCTATGAGGAGAACAGCATATGACTATCCGAGTCGGTATTGTTGGCACGGGCGGTATTTCACGGGCGCACCAGCGGGCTTACGCGAGCGTGGGTGGTTTCGAGATCGTTGCGGTGTGCGACATCATCAAAAGTAAGGCAAATGAAGCTGCTGAACAGTGGGGTGTTCCGAAAAAGAACGTTTTTTCAAGTTATAATAAGATGCTTGAAATGGACGAAATCGATACGGTGAGTGTTTGTACTTACAACCAAGGACATCGGCGTCCGACGGTCGCGGCGCTGAACGCCGGTAAACACGTTTTCTGTGAAAAACCGATGGCGGCAACGCTTCCCGATGCGACCGCAATGACCCGGGCAGCGAAAGCGTCAGGCAAAATCTTGCAGATCGGTCTCCATAGCACATTCAATCCGAGACTCCAATTCGCGAAGAAGGTCATCGATGAAGGATTGCTCGGCGATATTTACTATTCCGAGTCCTCAGGGGGCAGACGACGCGGGAATCCGGCGCGCACGTTCATCTATAAAAAGACCGCGGGCGCCGGCGCGATTGTGGACATCGGGGTCTATAACATGCACAATTCGCTGTATGCGATGGGGTACCCGAAACCGGTGCGGGTCTCCGCTATCACGGAGGATTACATCTCGCAACAAGACCCACAATTCCGGGGTATCATGGATGTCGAAGAGTTCGGTGTGGCATGGGTGCGGTTTGAAGATGGTGGTGTGATGGTATTCAAAATCTCTTGGGCGATCCATCAGGATTCGCTGGGTCCGAGTTTCTGTCTCGGTAAAGAGATGGGTATCTCGTTGGATGGACCGGTTGTCTATGCCAATGCGTATACCGATGATCTCAAGAAGCTGGTGAAATCGGAAGGATTGACAGCAGAAGCAAACCCACCGGAAGGGATGACAACGATCCGTTTATCAGGATTTCCAGAGGTCGATGTCTGGGATGCCCAGATGACGGCGTTCCGAGAAGCCGTCTTAGCGGATGCGCCTTCTCCGATACCGCCAGAGGGTGTTTTGCTCACGAATGTAATTATGGACGGTATCTTCCGTTCACATGAATCGGGAAAAGAGGTTGCCGTGAGAGTACCGGAGATTTAAGTTTGATTTGGTGAATTTGTTATAAGGAGAGAACAATATGACTGTCCGAGTCGGTATTATTGGCACAGGTGGCATTTCACGTGCGCACCAGAGCACTTATGAGAAAGTGGGCGGTTTTGAAATCGTCGCGGTGTGCGACATCATCAAAAGCAAGGCGAACGAAGCTGCCGATCAGTGGGGTGTTCCGAGAAAACATGCATTTTCAAGTTACAACAAGATGCTTGAAATGGACGGACTTGATGCTGTAAGTGTTTGCACTTACAATCAAGGACATCGGCGACCAACGGTTGCGGCATTGAACGCTGGTAAACACGTCCTTTGTGAAAAACCGATGGCGGCGACGCTCCCGGATGCGACCGCGATGGTGAGGGCGGCAAAGGCGTCAGGCAAAATCTTGCAAATCGGTCTCAATCCGACGTTTAGTCCGAGACTCCAATTCCTAAGAAAGGCGTTCGATGCGGGACTGTTCGGCGACATCTACTATTCTGAATCTGCGGGATGCAGGAGACGCGGGAACCCGGGACACACGTTCATCTACAAAAAGACAGCGGGTGCTGGTGCAACCGTGGATATCGGGGTCTACAATATGCATGCTTCGCTGTATGCGATGGGGTATCCGAAACCGGTGCGGGTCTCCGCTATCACGGAGGATTACATCTCAATGCAAGATCCGAGATTTCGGGGTATCATGGATGTTGAAGAGTTCGGTGCGGCGTGGGTGCGGTTTGAAAATGGCGGTGTAATGGTATTCAAAATTTCTTGGGCAGTGCATCAGGATTCACTTGGTGGCAACTTCCATCTTGGAACGAAAGCGGGGTTTTCTTTGGGTGGACCGGTTGTTTATGCCGATGCGTATGCCGGTGATCTCAAGAAGTTTGTAGAATCGGAGGGATTAACAGCGGAACCCGACCCACCGGAAGGGATGACAACGATCCGGTTTTCAGGATTCCCAGAGGAAGATAACTGGGCAGCGCAGATGATAGCATTCCGAGAAGCCGTCAAAGCGGACGCTCCTTCTCCCATACCACCAGAGGGTGTTCTCCTAACGAATGTGATTATGGATGGTATCTTCCGATCGCATGCGGCGGGGAAAGAGGTTGCGGTCAGCGTTCCGGAGATTTAAGCAATATTAGAAAATCAATGTTAGACTTTCAGGAAGGGTGGAAGAGAAGGAAGACTGGAAGAAACGCCGTATCCCCTATCTTCCCAACTTCCAATCTTCCAACCAAATCTACCTCGTTTTGGGACGAACGACGGACATCCGAGCACGCATCCCGCGCACATCCACTGTTATTTTTTGGGTAACCCTGAGAGAACGCCGCCGCTTCAGTTCATCATCAAGCAGCGTGTCTTGAGAAGTAAGTAGCACCATTCTTCCCCTCGGTCTCAGGACACGCTCGTATTCCGTAAGACACTGGCGATATAGGTTCGTCAGCTGAGGTACGTTTCCGATCGTCTCCCCGAATGGGAGATTACAGACGATTTTATCAACAGTGTTCGATCCTAACGGCAAACTCCGTGCGTCCCAATGAAAGAATTGGCGCGGCTGGTGTTTCCTCCCGAAATTTACCACAGTCGCATCTAAAGCGTCTGTGGAGACATCCCCGCCAATCAAATAGCGATACCGCTTGATAAAGGCACGTTCCAAGAGGATAGTCCCGGCACCACACATCGCGTCCAGAAAGACATCCTCTGGATGCGGTCGTGAGAGACGCACCATACTGTATGCCAGTGTCGGCTTGAGAGATGCGGGGATATGTGCCTGTTTATATGGACGTTGTGCCATATCGTTTGCGGAAAGCTTGATGCTGATATAACCGTCGTCTCCGTGTACCTCTGCCCAAATATCTAAAGCCGATTTTGACGTCCCTGAATACCACCCTCGGTCTAACAAGGCGCGTTCAACCACGCGCTGGAGATCAACCCTTCGGAAATTGCGTTTTCCTGAGAGGCGACTTGTCACCCGAAACGGCATCCGTTTCCAAGTTCTGATCCCCACCTGCTGACAACACTTAAATGCCTCGTTGAAATTGAAGCGCGCAAGCGAACCGCTTAATACCGATAGCGAGCTGCGTGAGCGTGTCATCTTCGGCATCTGCTTTAGAATGAGAAAGAGATGCTCGGCTGTTCGCAACGATAGCAGATCACGCGGATTACCCGTATATTGGAAGAGGAGCCGCTGCGGCTTCCGTCCAAGAATTTTCAGATGTCCTGTGTCGGCAAAGCGTTCGGATAACTCTTCGCGTGCGATGGTTTCAAGCCCGGCACTCACAGTAATGGCGTAAAGCATGTTTTTCTTCCTCTATATTCTACACAGATGCCGCCCCTACGGGGCTTGATCGTTGTGTTTACCGCACGTTTCTACACAGATGCCGCCCCTACGGGGCTAAAGTCCATTTGAAGGCGGTTCGGGCCAATTTAAGTGGCGATGTAGGAACTCGAACGTCTTATGGGAATTAATCTGGTGTCCGCCATCAAAAAATTCGATTTCCGTTCTATCAGCGATTCCCAACTGAACGTAAAGCCGACGCACGACAGCGAATTCGTGCGCCACCCATTCATCGGGTGCGACACCATCATCGTGTCCACGCTCCACCATAAATGGGCGCGGCGCGATTAATCCCGCCATCTCGCCATAGTTAAAGGTGTTCCCCAAATCGAATTCTGGCATCTCATACTCGCCCGTGAACATATAACTGTACCGAGAATGATAGGTCGCATTCTTGACGATCCATTCGTTGAAATCCGCGGAACAGATTGAACAGGCATAACGTTCAAGCACGGCAGGGACTCGCATTGCAGTTTTGCCACCGTAAGATAACCCGTAAAATCCGATCCGATCCGCATCGACGAAGGGCTGTTCGGCGAGCCAGTCAAGTGTGCGCTCATGTTGGCGAATGATCAGCGAAAAGAGCGACCATTTTATCGGATTCGCTTTGCGTTGAATGACGCGGAAGGCATCGACACCGATATAAGGATTCTGTGGAGCGTAAGTGATAAATCCTCTGTCCGCCAAACTTGCAGCGTAAGCGTGATAAACCGATTCTATTCTCGGATCGGCTGTATCCTGTGGTCTTCCCTCTAAACCGTGCTGACAGACGACAACGGGACGCTGTTCACCCGGCTGGAGATCGTTCGGAAGGAGCAAAATACCATAGGCGAAAACACCGTCCCAAACATCGAGAACGACTTCATAACCTTTCCAGAGAGGTTCATCATAGATGAGCCGCGTCCTTGGATTAGCGGGTGCATCGGGTGGTGGACATCTACCGATAACTTCGTCCCAGAAATAGATTTTGGCATCCGTACAGGTCTCCTCCCACCGTGTCAACGAAGAGGTATCGGTTTTCTCCCAGAAGAACTGCTGCCGTTGCGTCGCGGCGTCCCTCAAAAAGCGTTGCGACAGATTCACCAACTGCATAAACTGTCGCTGTTGACGTGCGTCGTAATCAAAACCGTCAACTGTGGTTGAGGAGAGGAGATAATGGCTGTCAATATGTGTGTTTTCAACACCGAGTCCGGTAAGCAGCGCGGTTAACGTTTCTTCGGACCCCGGTAATCCTTCTACAGGAGAAACGAGACGCAAGGCATCGGCACTGTCAAGTTGCTGATAAAAACCACGGGCGCGTTCAAACTCCGGCTCTACGGCGTGGATCGGTGGCGATACCAACTGTCCCGGTGCAGCACCACCCCGTCCGTCGCGAACGGATGGCGGACCGGCGACCTCAGGTCCTCGGCTTGTTTCGATAATCAACGGACGCGGGGCAATAAGACTCGCAATTTCAGCATCACCGAATTCGTGGAGCAGTCCCCACACATTTCGATAGATCGGTTCTCGCCAGACCTCTTGCCGAGATTGGAAATACCCACTAACAGCTGTCGCCTGAATCCGGGTATCGACTGCCGCACTGTAGAGTCCAATCAATCCACCTTCGCCGTATCCAATGACACCAATCGGGGCATCGGAAAGAGACATCCAATCCACCAACGCCAACACCTTCTGGACCTCATATCCGATGATATGTCTTCCGAGTTCAAATGCCATTCGATAGATGAATTCACGATGCGGTTGATTCGTCATCGCGCCGATGGTAGGGTTTCCTGAATAGGTATCGTCGCGGTTAATCAGAAGCGGAACAACGACACGACATCCTGCCTTCGCCAAACGTCTCGCAAACTGGGCATTCGCTGGCAAGTCATCTGTTATCCCTGCTATCATCTCCGGTGTCCAATCGGCATCGGGCAAGGCAACAATCTGTGCAGCAATTGGGACGTTGTGGTTTGGTTCCAACAAAAGCCCTTCACCTTCCACCTCATCAAACACCTGCCACCGAACGCGGGATACAGTGTAATTCTCATCTTCCGTGAGCTGCGCGGCGGTTTTTGTCGTGGCGATATAGGTGAGTTCCTCAATTGGGAGTCGTGGATCGAGGCAACCGATTCGCTTGCGAAGCCGAGCGCGGTTTGGTTCGACAGATTCGGTATACGCATCGTGTGAACTATAATCGCGATTCCACAATCCTACCCGACCTTCGACAGAATCAGCTACCGCGCGGGAAACATAACCATCGAGCACCTCGACCATCTGTGCGGCAAGATCGCCGTCCAACGTTAAAGGGATTGTTCCATGTAACATTTTTAATTATTCCTTGCGGAGGAACAACGGGCGTTTCGACTTTGACGTGCGTTCCTTATATCCGCTCTCCATTTCATTACGAGCTACGGGTTTTGATATTAACAGGACTTACGCAAAACCAGAGAATTCGGTCTATCATGGCGCAATCGGTGCGGTTAGGAAACCGCACCTACCGGGGAAGTGCGTAAGTCCTAATTAAACAGGACTTAAGCACTGCTCTTGTTGGCGAGGTTTCAAACCTCGCCAGCGGGGTGCGGGAAACCGTTGGGTTCTTATCAGAAAATTACCTAAGCCCTATTAAAGATGCACAACCTAACAGGTTATGCTACAAAGGGGCAACTGGCGTTATCCTTAAATAACACCGTCTCGCCTCAACTGCTCCACTTCATCTGGAAGCATTTTCAATAAACCCGTTAGGATTTCGGTCGTATGTTCTCCGAGACTCGGTGCGGGGGCATCCACGTCCCCAGGTGTTTCCGAAAGTTTAATCGGAACGCCCGGCACTGCCACTTCACCTGTGATGTCATGAGCGATACGTGTAATCATCTCCCGTGCTTGCACCTGTGGATGGCTGACGACTTTATCCATCGCATTGATAGGACCACACGGCACACCAATGGCACCGAGTGCATTTATCCAGTCATCAGTCGGACGTTGGGACATAATCTCCGAGAGGATCGGAAATAATTCACCGTGGTTCTCTGTTCGGTCAGCATTCGTTCGGAATCGTTCATCTGAGATGAGTTCGCGTCGACTGACATGTTCACAGAACTTTGCCCAGAGCGTATCGTTTCCGAGTGCGATAATGACGTGTCCATCCGCGGAGGCAAACGCTTCAAACGGTGTAATCGCTGGGTGTCTCGCACCGAGCGGTTTCGGAGCTTCACCCGTAGCAAAATAGCGAACAACGGCGTTTTCCAAGACAGCAACAAGACTATCCAACATCGCGACATCCACAAATTGCCCATTCCCTGTCAGATTCCGATGGTGCAGTGCGGAAAGAACACCGATTGTCGTGAAGAGTGCGGCGGTGATGTCGCTAATAGAGGTACCGACGCGCACAGGGGGTCCATCCGGTTCACCCGTGATACTGATGATACCGCCCATACCTTGGATAATCATGTCGTACGCGCCTTGCTGGGCGTAAGGACCGGTTTGTCCGAAACCCGAGCATGCGGCGTAGATAAGCGATGGCTGTTCGACTTTCAGTGTGTCGTAATCCAACCCTAATTTTTGCATTGTTCCGGGACGGAAATTCTCAACAAGGATATCCGTCTGTTCCAATAACTGCTTGAATATTGCCTGTCCACGCTCGGTTTTAAGGTTAAGCGTCACGCTCTGCTTTCCGCGATTCACGCTCATGAAATAGAGGCTGAACCCGTTTTTAAAGGGACCGAAATTTCGAGATTCGTCTCCTGTACCGGGCTGTTCAATCTTGATTACCTCTGCTCCGAGATCACCGAGGAGCATGGTCGCGTACGGACCTGCGAGCACCCGTGTCAAATCCAACACCTTTATTCCATCAAGGGGTCCTGGCATCTGCTACCTCTCCTGTCTGCTACAGTTCTTCGCCAACGATGAGGCGATATGCCTCGCGGTATTTCTCACTTGTTTTGGAGATAACATTCTCCGGCAGTTCAGGTGCGGGCGGTTGTTTGTTCCAACCGATTTCGGAAAGGTAATCTCTCACGAACTGTTTGTCAAAACTTTGCTGTGGTTTACCGGGTTCATAGAGATTTGCGGGCCAGAACCGAGAGGAATCCGGCGTGAAGACCTCATCAATAACGATGAGTTTTCCATCGCGCTGTCCGAATTCAAACTTGGTATCACAGAGGATAATTCCAGCACTTTCGGCGTGTTCACTGGCGGCTCTGAAAAGTGCGAAACTGATCTCAATCAACTGATCTGTAAGTTCGCTGCCGACCTCGTTACGCATTTCCTCAATCGAGATCGGTTCGTCATGTTCACCCTGTTCGGCTTTGGTTGTTGGCGTGAACAGCAGTTCTGGAAGCCGGTCAGATTCCTGCAGTCCGTTCGGCAGTTTCTGTCCACAGATCTCACCCGTCTTCTGATAGGAGGACCAACCGGAACCTGCGAGGTACCCACGCACGACACACTCAACATCAACCCGATCGGCTTTACGGACAAGCATAGAACGCCCTTGTAGGAGTTCTGCATCAGGTTGTAAAGCCTCGGGATACTCTTCAACTTGCGTTGAAATGAGATGGTTGTCAGCAACGGATTCGGTGTAATCGAACCAAAATTTGGACAAACCGGTTAAGACGTTACCTTTATCTGGAATGCCGTTCGGCAGAACAACATCAAAGGCGGAAATACGATCTGTGGAAATGATTAGAAGTTCGTCTCCGAGGTCATATAGATCTCGGACTTTTCCACGGTGGAGGGGTGTATAATTCGTTAAGTCTGTAGACGTAATAACGTTTTGAGACATAGTTTGTTTCTCCTTATATTGGTATCGGTTAAGAGATTTTCGTTTAACATAACCCTCTTGTAACCGATCACCGTTAACCGAAAGCCTGCACAGCAGGCGTACTGATAATCCTTTATTCTTTTAGTAGGTCTTGTAGCACAATAGCAGTCCTATTTGTGGCTTCAATTTGGAGTGATTTGTCAACTTCCTGTTTCGCAGGCGAATTTTCACCGAGATAGTAATAGCATGCCGCTTTAAGCATATAGAGATCGGCTTTGGAACGATAGTCGTGCCGAAAGAGATATTGGGCATCGCCCTGTAGCGCATTATCAATCGCTCGGATGGCAGACCGGAAATCGTTTGTATCTTTGTGACGCAAAAAAAGTAGGTTCGCAAGTCCGACCCATGCATCCGCATTCGACGGATCGAGTTGCACGGCGTTTTGGAAGGCTTCTTGTGCCAGTGGCGGATTCAGTGATAAACTGAGATGACTCCACCCCACGCCGTTATGCGCATCCGCCAGATTTTCATCGAAGTTGATCGCTCGCTCAAAACTGAGCAATGCCTGTGCATAGTTCCCTGATTCGTAGGCATCCCATCCGCGTTCCATGTGATTCAACGCGCTTGATGTATTCGGATCGGAATCACTGGAACAACCGCTTTGCGTCAGGAGGAAACTGGCAAGTAGGATTGCAAATACAATGTGAAGCATCGTTTTGGACTGAATAGGATGCATCTTGCGTTTCCTTTTTTATAGTAAAGTTTAGAATTAATTAGACACTCTAAAGAGGCGAGGATACAATCCTCGCCAGCGGTAGGGAGGGTTGTTTCGTTAAGCAACTGTCTACATATTTTTCGACTTTACTATAAAATATAAACCAAAGCATGTAGCCCGTAATGAAATGGAGGGCGACTCCAACACAGAAACCTTGAAAGCCCAAACACCGTTATTCCTCCGCAAGGTAAAATTAAAAATTAAAAATCAGACTTAAGTGTTGTCAAAAGTGGGCTTCGAAGTGCCATAGCAACGGCAACGGCATTTGCAATTATACCAAAACCGAAGATGCAAAGCAAGGTAATTGTGAGGGAAAACCACGGAAAAGCGGGGAGATGTCCCTGTGAAGCGAAAATCGCGGCGAGTCCGGCGACAATCCCGATAAGCATTCCAATAACAAGGAGGAAGCAACTTTCAAGGAAAAGCATCCGCGAGAGTAATCGCCGTCTGAAACCGAAAGCACGTAGCGTTGCTAATTCACCGCGACGTTCAATAATATTTCTAAATAACACCAGTGCCAACCCGAAAGTACCAAGCAACACTCCCAAACCACCGAGACTTTGGAAAGTGGAGATATAAGTATTTTCAACCGACCGATAACTCGCCAAACGCGCCGGTGCTGACGTGAGGTCAAAACCGTAATCCTCTAATGTTTTCTCTAAGACCTGCGCCGTCTCCTCCCGCAAAGCAGGCGGCGTTTTGATGAGAAAAAATTGGTATCCGCTTTGACTTGGAAAGTATGTCGTGAAATTAGATTCGGAGATAATCAACTGGCTTTGGAAAAGACTGTTCACAATCGTCTCAAGTTCGAGACGGAGTGGCTTTCCAAATTCATCTTGCACGATAAAATCGTCGTCCGGGTTGTGATGTAAAATCCAGCGAAGCGACTTTTCATCGCCGATAGCAGGCACTTTCCCGTTTTCAGTGGACCTTAGATGTAGGTTGACCCACGGGGCTTTGTCTAACATCGTGTCAGAAGCACCCAAAATTTGTGGTTTTTGGGGTTGGTAGAGATTCAGACAACTGACATCTTCACCCGGCAATACACGAAATGGGATTACCTCAGAGGCACTGAGAAGTTCAGAAGCTTTATCCGAAAAACCGAGTTCAAACCTACCGTCCGGTGTATTTAAGTTATGGTGTAAAGGGAGCGAGGATTCAGCGACAAAGGCGTATTCTGTTTCGGGTGGCGCGTCGTGTCGATTCGCTCCCACCGCGACAATGATACAGCACGCTATACTGATTGTGGTAACACAGGTCTTGCTCCGTCCGGGTTGCCGCGCGGCGTTTCTGATGGCAAACCGCATTCTGTTCAACTGTTTCGGGACATTCTGAGATTTTAACCATTTATCGAACACCTCTGATCCGATGCCGATAACTAACAGTGCCACGAACAATAAATTCACCACAGGTTGCTCTGTCCACAAACCTACTCCGACTCCAATTGCGACTGCAAACCAGCGAAGGACTCTCAATCTCTTCGTTTTAGATTCGCCTGCTACAGTCGAATCAACAAAATCGGTTTTACCAGCAAGGAGCGAAACGGTAGAAGTGTTTCCTACTCTGTGAACCGTTAGTCGAATGGAGAGCATCACCACAGCAAGTGAAATAAGTGTGCCAATCAGCAAACTCCATACACCGACGTGAAGTTCCATAAACGGTGTGCCGATAGCGGGTAACCACCATGTTTGTAAACCGAATATCATCAATTGCGCATACCCGATCGCGAGCAGACACCCCGATAAACTGCCTATGCCAGCGATGATGCCACCTTCATAGAGGAACCGGCGACGGATCTTCGTGAGCGTATAACCAACCGCTTGTAAGACACCAATTTCACGCGATCTTTGCTCTACACCGATGCGGAAGAGCATTCCTACCAACAAGGCGACAGCAATTATGATAAAGGCACTCAGACTGCTAAAGAGCATTCCGAAATCTGTTGCACCTGCGGAAGCTTGAAGTCCGTCAGATTGAAGAGCCAAGAATCGGAATCCAACCTGTTCGGGTTGAATCTCTTTGAGGAATTCGGTTTCAAAAAGCGTGCGCGTTGCTTGAAGGTCTGCACCTGGCGCGATACCGAACCGAATCGCGGTGAGGTCGCCGAATCGGTTTTTCCAAAGTTGTTTACCGGTTTCGAGCGGAATAAACGCTTTTGGCGTCGCTCCGTATTCATCCCAATACGCTTCGTCTTTACTGCGAACCAGTGAATAATCAATCGGAAATGGGGATTCCCATTCCGACATATCCGCTGTGTCATGGATACCGGGAAAAGTAGGAATGAGATTTCTATCGGCGGCGATACCCTCAATCGGTAGAACCGCTTTCAGTTGGAACAACGCCGTTTCCGTGATGTATTCTTCCCCCGATCCAATGCGATAGTATGTGACACTGATCTCATCTCCAACTTCTACGCCAAGATCCGTCGCCGTCCATGTATTGAGAATTATTTTAAATTTTCCTTGCGGAGAAACAACAGCATTTGAAGGTTGAGAATCTTCCGCGTTCGGGTCGCTCTCCATTTCATTTTGGGCTTGCTTTTCGTTTTCAGTAGTGTTTTTGTTAAGGCGTTGAAAAAATTCTCCTTCATCAGTTGGAAGTGCGACGATTGTCGAATACGGAACGGTTTTTCCGTTGGCGGAAATCGTATTCGCGAGATAGGTGAGTGTCGGGAGCGTTGGAATCCGGTTTGCAGTGGCGACCGCT
The DNA here is from genome assembly GCA_965232545.1 of Candidatus Poribacteria bacterium. Lineage (GTDB taxonomy): Bacteria > Poribacteria > WGA-4E > WGA-4E > WGA-3G > WGA-3G. Next base: position 643,176 of record OZ246979.1, on the reverse strand, counting down.
AACGCGGTCTCGGAGAGTATCGGCTTGAGAAGATATTGCTGACTTTGGAGATCAAAGTGCGTATCGTGTTCTTGAATGTCTAAATCGAGTGCGTCTATACGCAACGCGAGGTCGTCAGACGAAATTGGGACTGTTCCCGCCGTAAATAGAGCGTTTACCCTATCCCCCTGCCTAAGCACTTTTTGTAAAACTGGAAGTGCGATGAAAGCATTCAACGGAAGGCTTTGATGGGCGCGAAGACTAAATCTCCCCGCATTTTCAGTGGGAACTACCTCACTCACAATCAAACGTAGGCTTCGGATAGCCTCAGATACGTCGCGCGCACCGAGAAGGAACTCTGGATGGATGTCAGCGGCTTGCGGTATATTTACGAGGAGCGTTTCACCTACTTGGACGTTCAGTTCGTTCTGCAGTGCCTCGTTGATAACGATAGCACCGAAAGGTTGTCCGTCTGTTTTCTCCAGCCTTGGCGCGGCACTTTCTTCCCAAAATGCGAAGAAGTTTTCAGGGACACCGAGGATGTTTACCCTCGATGCTCGTGTCTGCGTTTGTGGTGCAACGATTGTCCCGTTCAGCACGATTGCTGAGACGGTGCTTTGTCGGTCGAGTATGTCCGGCGGAAAGAAACGGTCAGCGAGGAGCGCGTGTTGGATTGTGCCGAGTCGTTCTTCTGTTAAGCTTCGTAGGCTTCCTCGCACAGAATCCCCTACAATCAAGGCACCGGCAAGTACACCCGTCGCCACCGCTGTGCAAAGCGCGACGATGAGATGTATTTGCCAAAAATATTTGAAGGAACCCCAAGAAAATTTGCGCATAGCCTGTTGAATATTGGCTATCGGTGGTCGGCAGTCAGCAGTCGGTTAAGAGGTTTTTCGGTAACAATCTCCCCTAACTTGGAATATTCCAAGGCAGATTGAACTGTTAGAAACCCCTTTGAACTGATAACCCTTCCTCCGATAACCCCTCTTATGGTGTTTCGAGTGTTAGGTATCCCCGTTGAGGATGAAAGTGCCATCTGAAAGCTGCAGGTGTTGCTGAAAACGAGAAACGAGTGCGAGGTTGTGTGTGACGACAATGAGCATATTCTGTTCCACGCGGTGCAACTCAAAGAGCAAATTAGCGATAGTTTCGGAAGTAGCAGTATCCAAATTTCCGGTCGGTTCATCGCAGAGAAGAATGCTGGGTTGATTGATAAGTGCACGAGCGATCGCGACGCGTTGTCGTTCACCCCCCGAAAGCTCAGCAGGTCGATGCCATGCCCGATGCGCGAGCCCAACCTGCTCAAGAAGCTCATGTGCCTGTTGGGTCGCGTCAGGTTTCTGATTGAACGCGAGTGTAGGGACGAGGACATTCTCAAGGACGGAATATTGTGGAAGTAGATGGTGGTCTTGAAATACGAACCCGATGACAGCGTTTCGATATCGCGCAAGTTCAGGCTCAGAGAGTGTAAATGGATCGGTGTTGTTAATTTCAACCTGTCCGACAGAAGGCTTTTCTAACGTGCCGATGATGTGTAAAAGTGTGCTTTTACCGGAGCCAGAAGGCCCCGTAATGACGACAGACGTTCCACCCGCGAAACTAAACGAAATATCCCGTAGGACCTCGACTGCCCCAAAATCTTTAGATACATTGGATACTTTCAGCGAGAAAGTAGTTGTTTCGATTTGGTTCATGATCTATGAGATACTCCAGCAGATAAGTTTATAGTAAAGTATAGAATTAATTGGGCACTCCACACCGGTGCGGTTGGGAAACCGCACCTACCGTGGGAGGGGTGAATGTCCATTTATTTTTCCGTTTCACTATAAATGCATTTCAGCAATGGAAAAAGGCATAAACTGCAATCTATGATGGACAGTGTATCTGACCCGCAATGAAATCTGGGATAGGGATTGCGCGTAGTTTTTCACCTGGGTTCGTTATACAACAAACCGTCGTGACCTCTCCACGTGCGATGTCTTTTCCTTGATGCGTAAAATGAAATTCGTAGGTGAGGGACTTCGTCCCCTTTTTAGTAACTCGGAGGCGAATATCTACTTCATCTTCAAATCGGAGCGGGTTTAAGTATTCACACGAAGCGGCGAGTCGGGGCCATCCGATCTTATCCCCATTCCATTCGGTTGCAACACTTGTACCCAAACTACGGAGGAATTCGTGTTCCGCGGTCTCCATAAAGACAAAAAAGCGTGTAAAATGGACGATGCCTGCCATGTCAGTATCAACAAACTCGATTTTACGTTTGGTTCTGTATTCAGTGTGCATGTTGGGGATATATGGCTGTTGGCAGTCAGTGGAATGGTGGTCGGTCATCGGATTTTGGTTAAGAAGTTCTCGTTTAACAAAGCACTCCTGTAACCGACAACCGACAACCACTCAACTACATTTTTGGAAAATCCGGTACATCCTCGTATCGACTCCACGTTTCCGCGTAAATGCGCCAGTGTCCATCGGTCGGATCTACCATGAGATTGAGTTTTTTGGTACCGTAATCGGAGTAAGCGGGTCGGCTACCGCTCGCCGGCGTGCCAGTAAACTTTTGTAGAAACTTCACATCTGCGACGGCTCGATCTCCATTAACCTGTAAATTAGAGATAGAGACCTGAATATCAGCATACATGGTGTTAAGTCTTTTCATCTTGGTGCGGAGTTGTCCCTTTGTAAGATAAACCGAACTTTCACGTCCATCTCGGACACTCACCCGCGTAATTTGCGCTTCATCCGAATAGATAGACATATAGGTATTCAGGTTTTTTTCTTCCCACGCCGCTTGCCATTTCCCCAGCACTTGTCTCACTTTGAGGTGCGTATCCAATGGTGCATTTCCATCAAAAGCACCCCCGGACTCTTCGCCAGAGACAGTGTCGACACCAGGAACATCTGGTGCAAGAGCGATCGCATCAGACACTACATTGATTTGATCGTTTATGAGTTTCCATCGCCGTCTGAAAAACCCCTTTTTCTCAATCGTAAGTGTGCGGGTGTGTGTCTCAATGGTATCGCCACCACTTTGCAAAGTTACCTGAATGTTGTCAACTACATGCCGATTTTTGTGTCGAGGAACAGCAGTATAAGTGGCTCCAGCGAGATCTACGATATGAGTTTGCGACATCAGGTCCCGAACACGCGCGAAACTTGAGGCGCGTCTTTTCCTTGCAGATTTATCCCATAGGTCGGTATACGTCTTTAAATCTTGGATTTCTAAGGCAGCCCTCCAAGCTTTCACAAGTGGAACCACAGGACTATTGGGCTGTTGTGTAACCCCGGTTTGTGGCATCGGAGGGGTTGACACTGTAGGAGCGAATTCACTACCGACTATCTCCTCCTGAACAATTTTCCACCGCTGCTGGATAAGACCTTTCTTTTCAATCACAAGATTTCGTAACTGCTGCTGCGCTTCACCCGGGTAATAAGCCGTGAGAGGAATCCCTTCAATTCGGAAGCGATTCGTGTAGCGAGGCACTCGATACGGTTGACTGGAACCTCGAAGGTCGACCTCAAAATCTACGTTATCCCTAAGGAGTTTCGCAGCAGTCTGATAGCCCGTATCAGGACGTTGGCGTGCACTTTTCACCCAGAGTGCTTCATACCTTTTCAGATCGCCTGATTCGAGTGCACTTTTCCATTTCACCAGAAAGGCTGTAGGGGTCTCACTGGAACTCATGAAGACCACAAGGAATAATACAAAAGCGATGACGATTGCAGCAATCGCACCCCCCCACAGCAGGTTCCGGGGTATAGTGAATTTTTTTTGGCTGTTTTGCCGGTTCTGTGTGTCGTTCACAATTTAACCTCCGCTTCTACAGACACTTTGCTCCGCTGGAGCAAGGCTGGCATTGTATTTTTTGCCGTAATGCAGAACCTACAGACATTCTCTCTGCTGCGTATTTTCTGTCCTGAGGCAGAGCCTGTCTGTAGTCGTGTAGCCCAAGAGTCCATAATTTATAAATTAAAAATTTGGTACGTTCTCATAGATTTGCCAACTCTCGTGATGGATTCTCCAGTCGTTTCCAACTTGATGCATCCAGATTTCGCGAATCCAAATATTGTAGAGTGCCGTAGCGTTTTCGTCCGCCGCTGGTGTCGCCAACCGTGTGAGTCGATGGATACCAATCACGCTCTCTCCTTCGACCTCGGTATCGGCTTTGGCTTTGTTCCATGCGTGGGTACTCATTTGGTGGAGGTCTGCTTCAAGTTGCTGAAGATCGACTTTACTGCGATGCTCCTTACTTTCGCGAATCACGACTCTATCGGCAATAATATTAGGTTCATAGTGTGCCAGATGTCCATTGAGGTTGTTCGCATACCATGCGCGCTCCCAATTACTGAGTGCCATCTTACCAGCAGTAATCTGCTCTGCGGAGAGAGAAATTCGTCCTGTCTTTGCAGGATGGAGTGGCGGTTGACTGGCAACATACGCCCGCGCGTCTTGTGCTTTCTGCTTGAGATATTCTGCGTGCTTTGCGCCTGCATTTTGTTGGTTCGCCTCTGCGAGTTTCTCGGTATAGATTTGTGCCTGTTCGCGGAGTTGTCTCTTAAGAGAATCTATCTCAGCAATAACCGCCCGCTTCTGATACCCTTCCTCTTTCACCATTCTGTCAGCAACTTCAAGTTTCCGGCGGAGTTCTGCGACTTCTCTCCCGTAGTTACGGATCTCGGTTTCCGCTTTTCGAGCACGTCCCTGAATTTCTCCTAAAGTTTCAGAGAGCTGCGCGACCTGATCTCCGTAGGCTGCCCGTGTATCCCCTAATTCACGATTCTGTTTCTGGAGGTTGCGAACGGTCTTTCTCAGTTGCTCTCCATCCTTCTGAATGTCTTGAATCTCGGATCGAAGCCCTGCGAGTTCTTCCTTTTTACTGTTAACAGTCTCGCGGAGCGATTCTGCCTCAGCAGCCTTCTGGAGGACAGATGCATTCAATTCCGAGTTTTTAGTGATGTTGATAGAATTCGTACGAGCACGTGTAGCATCAGCTATAGCTTGATATGCGAACCGGAGCGCATCACTCCCTTTTTTATTATCGACCGCTGTTTTTGCGGACTCAAGGTTGACTTTCGCGGATTCAAACAAATCAGATGCGAGTGTGGGGGCATCAGCAGCCTCTGCTGCTGTAATCGCTGACTCAGCGTCCGTGATCGCTGTGTCAACTGCCGATGTTTCTATTTTTCCGAGTTTTCCGCCACATCCTACTAAACCGAACGAAACGAGAAGCATCCCAATGAATAAAACCCCACTGGGTGCGACGTTACCCTTCCATGACAAAGCGATGGACCGTTTCATTTTCTAACTCCTTTACTTATTTTTATGTACGTGGCTGGTTCAATTGCCATTTTTCTTTTACTTATACCAATTCTGATTGATGATTCCTCTTAAAAGGTCCCACTGTTCTTGGTTATGCCCGGTGTCCCTTCCCAGTAACGGGTGGGAACCCCCCTTCTCAGTAACGAGCGGGGACCCCGGTTAGAAACCGCACCTACCGGGGCAGTGCGTCAGTCCTATTTTTATTAGTCAAATACAGACAAAGTTAGAACTTCAGGTTGGACAGATGTTGACTTCATGTGCGCGAGCGTGTTCTTGATTGCCACTGCCCGTGTCTTCCCAACCCCATCAACCGCCTCGAGTTCATTAACAGTGGCTGTGTTCACCCGGTCCAATGTTTTGAATTTGTGGACGATATTTTCAACAATACTTAAGGGAATACGAGGGACTTGGCTAAGCATTCGATATCCGCGTGGTTCAAGCACCTCAAAAGTATTACGCACATCACGCGAATACCCTAAAGCTTCACTAATGTTACTCTGGTTAGCAAGACTGTGTACATCAAGATCCGAAACTGCTTTAAACGCTGCAGATGCGTCCCGTAGACGCTTGTGATAGTAATCTTTTATAGTCAGAAGTCCACTCTCAATTTCAGGTGTAAGTTCAGGGATAACATACTGTAGGGATTGCGCTTGCGTGCCTAACTCAATCCTGTAAAGGTCCAATTCCTGCTCAGCGCGTCGAACCCGCTCACATAATTGGATAGCAGAGATGACATTCGCTAAAGTAACATTCCCACTTAATTCAGCCCAATTCAGAAGGATAACGGCATTTTGGAGTGCTTTGAGGTACTGCGTCAGCACGAGCATCGTTTGATTCGCGCCGGAAAGCAATGTAGGCTCTTCTCGGAAAATATAGTGCTGATCTTTGAGATACAGGGTGAGTGTATTTCGACTTCGTGATACTGCGAGGACAATATGCTGAGTTTGTCTCGCAAATTTATCCGCCGAGCGGTGGCGAAGTCCTGTTTCATTAGAGGAAATCGTCGGGCTTGTTCTCAACGTTACATTCGCACGGACTATGTGTTTAATATTTTCAGACAGAATAATCGCGCCATCCATCTTCGCCAGCTCATATAAGCGTGTCGGTGTATATGGGCAATTAATCTGGAAGCCGCCTTCAGTCGAATCCAGAATCTCTGGCGTATCCCCCAAGATGATAAGACCACCGGTTTTACTTTGGATGATATAATCAATACCTTCCCTCAGATAAGTTCCCGGCGACAGCAGCTTCAGTGCCGCAAATAGTTCACGTGCTTTATGATTTTCTGTTGAGATGCTTTGCACTGCAACCACCTCCTCCATTAACACAAGTTGCCACCTTTGTAGCATAATCTTTTAGATTGTGCATATTAGGTGCACATAAGGGTAAGCACAAGAGCTGGAAAAACACCCAAGCAAAGACCTCTTACAAAGTTTACGCTACAAAACACTACGGATCATCAACCCCTTTGATAAAAAAGGTGTTTGCCGACCTAAAATTTTGTAAATAGCAAGTTGGGTTACTTTAAATAGAGTACCATGTCCAACGGGCGGTGTCAAGGTAATCTCCAGCAGTTAGAAGTTCTCTATTTTCCCTACGAGAAATAGATTCCTATGCGAACCTGTTGCAAACTGTTCCGTTTTTCGGCAAAAAAAAACACGAAGTCTACAGAAACCGAACACCTTCAAAATTCTGCTTGACTTCACGCGCAAATCAGTGTATAATGTATACCAACTTTTCATCTCCAACGAGCGCGGAGTTTACGCCTTATCTCTTTTTTAAACGGACACTCGTCGGAAATTTTGATAAAATTTAAGAAGGAATTCGTGAAGATACCCGAATTTTCACACTAAAATTATGCGATTTAGCTTATTAGGCGCGTTTTGCGCGGCAATTATTTCATGCAACAACAATCAATTGCCCTATGTAACGATTGAAACTGAAAAAGGAAACATCATTATTGAACTTTACCCGGATGCAGCTCCAACCACAGTAGAGAATTTCGCGAGACTGATCGAATCTGGATATTATGATAATGTGATCTTCCACCGATTTGTCCCTGACTTCGTTATCCAAGGGGGCGATCCGGAGGGAACAGGTAGAGGTGGACCTGGGTGGACAATCCCGGGTGAGTTCCAAAACCCAGAACTCCGTGATAAGATGCCGGCACACGAGAAGGGTGTCGTTGCGATGGCTCGGACGCAAAATCCCGACTCAGCAGGAAGTCAGTTTTATATCTGTGTTGGCACCGACCCAACAACTTACGCACATCTAAACGGCAGTTACACCACGTTTGGCAAAGTTATTGAAGGGTTAGATGTGGTAGACGCGCTCCGTGAACGTGATGTGATGACGAAAGTGACGATCGAAAATTACGAGGTAGCACCGTAGCGTCTCTAATCAATTCCACGCCCCCTGGTCCGTAATGTAGGACGTTGGTAGCGAATTTTTACACAGGGCATAGCACCGATGGTGCAACACATATTCGCGCGGAAATTTGGAAAGGATGGAATAATATATGGAAGAATGGAAACGTCTCGTCAGAGATACTGTTAATACCCCAGAGAAACTTGCCGCCGCATTTGATGTTGACTTAGAGGAGATGCGGCGGATTCACAAAGAATTCCCGATCCGTATCAACCCTTATTATCTGAGCCTCATAGAAGAACCCGGTGATCCGATTTGGAAACAGGTCGTTCCCGATCCAAGGGAACTGATGAGTACCGGCGTAGAGGACCCATTGCACGAAGAAGACGATAGTGAAGTGCCAAATGTAACGCATCGATACCCTGACCGGGCACTCTTTTATGTCAATTACATGTGTCCAATCTATTGCCGTTTCTGTACCCGGAAACGGAAAGTCGGGGATCCACACTCCATTTCTGAAGATAATATTGAGACGGGACTTGCCTACATCCAAGCGCATCCAGAGATCCGGGACGTAATCATCTCCGGTGGCGACCCGCTCATGTTGACGGATAAAAAAATTGATATGATCGTCGGGGGCTTACGAGCGATTAAACATCTGGAAATCATTCGGATCGGTTCGCGCGTCCCTGTAACGTTGCCGCAACGCATCACGCCGGAGTTGTGCGCGATTTTGAAGCGACACCATCCTTTCTATATCAACACGCATTTCAACCATCCACGCGAGATTACACCGGAAACAGAGAAGGCATGTGGCATGTTAGCCGATGCGGGTATCCCGCTCGGTAACCAAGCCGTGCTCCTGAAAGGCGTAAATGATGATCCCGATGTGATGGTGGAACTGATGAAAGGACTCTTGCGCATCCGGGTCAAGCCGTACTATATCTATCAAGCGGATCTTATCGTTGGCACCGACCATTTCCGGACAGCCGTCCAGACGGGTTTAGACATTGTTGCCGCGTTGCGTGGACACATCTCTGGGCTGGGTGTGCCGCATTATGTTGTGGATGCCCCCGGTGGCGGCGGAAAAATTGCGCTGATCCCTGATCCAATTGTAGCCTTCGATGACGACGAAGTTCAACTCCGCAACTACGAAGGCAACGTCTACAGCTACCCAAGTACACCGTTCTTTGATGAGGATTGGTAGATTCAGAACATCTATATTGATTTTAGGGCAGGACTCAGGATCTGCCCTATTTTTTTGCCAATTTCATCAAAGTCCATAATTACCTATACACATTAGAGTTGGCGAGGTTAGGAAACCTCACCAGCAGGGGAACCCCCAAATTCATTGTGTTCACATATTTACTATAGATGCTTCATCTTCACGAAACCTACCGGTAAAAGTCTATCCTTCTGAACCTTTTATTTTTTCAAGGAACGGACTGAGCAAATCAATTGGGATTGGGAAGACGACGGTTGAATTCTTCTCTGCACTGACTTCAACCAACGCTTGAAGGAATCGGAGTTGCACAGCGGTCGGGGTTTTGCTGAGGATTTCAGCGGCATTGGTTAAGACCTCGGCAGATTCAAATTCACCTTCAGCGTGTGTAACTTTGGCACGCCGTTCCCGTTCCGCTTCCGCCTGTTTCGCCATCGCACGCTGCATCTCAACGGGAAGATCCACGTGCTTAATCTCCATCGCCAGTACCTCAACACCCCACGGTTCACAATGTTTCTTGATGATCTCCTCCAAGTCCTGATTTAGCTTCTCGCGTTCTGAGAGCAGATCGTCCAGTTCGGCACGCCCCAGTACACTACGGAGTGTCGTTTGTGCGACCTGTGCAATCGCAAATCCGAAATCTTCAACTTCGATTACGGCTCTATCCGCTTCGGTCACTCTGAATGTAAGGACGGCGTTAACGCTCACAGAGACGTTGTCTTTCGTAATCACATCTTGTGGGGTGACATCGTTGACGATAACCCGGAGACTGATGCGTTGCATCCGCTCAATCCAAAACGGTATCATAAACACGAGTCCAGGACCGCGGGTACCCATTAATCGTCCGAGACGGAAAATAACGGCGCGCTCGTATTCTTTGAGAATTCGGACGCTTGTCCCAAGCATAATAGCAACAGCAACAACAATGGCAAAATAGATAGGGTCAACTTGTGGCATTTTTTAATTTTCCTTTTTTAATTTTCCTTGCGGAGAAACAACGTGCATTTAGACATTGACAGGTGTTCCCGAAATCCGCCCTCCATTTCATTACGGGCTACGTGTTTTGAAACTATCTCAAGAAGAAACCTTTGTTGCGAAACGAAAACTCTTTACTAACTGCTAAGCACCCACTGCCAACCGCTAATTTTCCTTGCGAAGAAACAACGTGCATTTAGACTTTTATCCCTGATGCTATGAAGCATATCAGCCCGTGATGTCGCGAGCCTTCTGAAAAAAGGCACGTTTACGCGGTGTATTGATTTGCCATTGCACCGGCACCGACTGGTACCCGTTACAATAGTCATTTTCACCGGGGTCGAAGTAGCCCCATGAGGCGTATTGACTTACAGCGGCAACGAAATTATTGAGTGGTTTATCGAAATCAAAATGGTCGTCTTCATTGAAAAGGATCGGCATTGGACGGTATCCGGGCACTTCACGGGTCTGTTGCACCATTTCAATGATGCGGTTTGGGTCTTTCACACCGTTTCCGTGGATGAGCAGAAAATCAGAGGCACGGACAACATTTTCAAATGGCACTCTACCCCCACCATAGCTTGTCCCGACGAGGCATCTATTGCCATTATGTGTCGTCGCCTTCACCCGTTCGATCAATTCATGCACCCGCTGCGGTTGCAGAATTTCATGAGAGTATCTCACGTTGCACTCGTTGTTAACTTCAACGATAACATTTGTGTATCCCTTGTCAAAAAGCCAGCCTGTTGCGTTATCGACGGCGTTTTTGACAGCGTTTTCGTCGGTCAACCGACGGTCCTGCCCAAAGTAGAAATAACCGAGGATTACTACCATACCGAGTTCGTCAGCAAAGTCGATGATGCGTTCAAGCCGTGATAGGTAATCGGAATTCAGACTACCATCGGTTTCTATGCCTGAGTTGTGCCACGGTTGCGCTTTGGAGTACCCTTCAGGACTCCCACCTTGGAGGTTAATGGTGAATGCCAAGACACCGTGTGCGCGCCACGTCGGCATTGCGGATAGAAATTCACGCGTATTGCGTTCTGGATCCCATTCGCCTGTATCTGGGTATTCCCAGAGATGTATCGTTTCGGGGTTCCGATCATCAAAGATGCCTTGCACCATACGGGTGTTAATAAGCAATCCTTCAATTTTATTCCCTTGATAGGAGCGTCCTGGATAGGTAATCTCTCCATTGATGTAGAACGCATCATCAACAATACTAACTCCTGTTTTCATTGCTTTTCCCCTTTCGTTTGTACGTCTATCAGTATAGATTTCATGGTCAGCTGGATGCGGTCGAGCGGGAGCGTTAACGAGAAATAGTCCCGCCAATGCAGTGCTTCCGTTAATTAAGAAGTTCCTGCGGTTCATGAATTCCCCTACTGTTCCGTTTCAATTACATTCTAACAAAACTCAATCTTGTGTATCCCGCTCACTGTGTTTTCTGTGAAAGTGCCTTGAAATATTGCAGAAGCTGTTTCCGATACTGGAATGGAATATCTTCAAATTCCTTCGCATAAGGTGTGGTCTCTAACTTCCGAACAATTTCAAGGAGTTCAGGATTCAACGGCGGCACTTCCTGTGCGGGGGTTTCAGGCTTTTCTGCGACCTCCGCTTTACGCTGTTTACCGACGTCCCGTTTCTGTAACGATTTTAAACTGTCAAGCATCCGCGTCAATATTTGTGCCTGTCTATCAAGGACATCCTCATCGAGTTCACCTTGACGGAGCGACTTCTCAACCTCAACCATTTCTTCAGCGACATCTTCAAGACTACCAAGTATCTGTGCCATCTGCTCTGCCCGCTCAGCAATCCGTTCGGTTGCTTCTCGGATCATCTGCTGTTGTGCGGCGAGTTGACGCATCATCTGCTCAAGCCCTGGGGTCCGTCCTTGTTCTCGCATCTGTTGATTCAGGTTCTGCGCCATCTCGTTCAACTGCTCCTGCCCCTCGGCGAGCTGCTGCAACTGATCCATCATGTTTTCAAATCCGCTGGAACCCATCTGTTGGTTCATTTGTCCCATCGCCTCAAGGAGTTCAAAGATCGCCTGATTAAGATCCGCGAGAGCTGCCCTTTGAATGGGCATAGCGAGGCTTGGCTGCCGATCCTCTAAAGCACGGGCGGCACGGGAGAGCGCATTGTTTGAGGCATTAAGATGGAATATCGCTTCAGGTGGTACCTCTATCTGTCGGTTCCCTAACTCCCAAAGTTTACTGGAAAGTTGTGTGATACTCTCTGCCGTACTGAGTTCATCAGCAGCGAGTTGTTGCAATCGGACAATCTCACTTGAAATGTAAGCATTAGACTGCCCAGTAGTAAGGATGTCGTTCGTTTGTGTGAGGACCTTCTCATGAAGATGTGAGAGGTGGAGCCCGCTTTCAACGGCTTCCTGTAGTGCGGTTAAGGTTTCATTGGCATTTGCCCCCTCCATGAACGCCAAAGCGTTATCCAAGCCCTGTGCGAGTTCCGTGAGTGTCTGTTCTGCGTCTCGCCCGGATTCGAGTGCCTGACTATTTTGCCCCTCTCGGAGATTCTTACTGGTTGCTGTAAGCATCTCAGGAAGTTTATGCTCGTGCGCGAACTGGTTGAGTCGTATGATTTCATCAGCGAGTCGTTCTATTTGCGGCGGAGCGTTCTCCTGATTCTGCGCCAGTTCCGCCATTTTTGTGCCGAGTTCCTCCAACTTTCCGCTGAGTTGATCGAATTCATCCGCCACTCGGTCCTCTTTTTGTGCGAGGTCGTTTGTAGGTGTAGATTGCTCCGATGACTCCAATGTATCCATCAATTGCTTCTGCTGTTCAGCGAGAGCTTTCGCTTGTTTCACGGCAGCTTCGAGTTCTTGTTCGAGGAGAATCTGTTCATAGAGCGATTTAGCACGTTCCAATTGTTGTAAAAACTGCTCCTGACTGAGATTCGCTTCCGCCATCGACCGTTCCTGCTCGTCCATTTCCTGTTTCGCGAGTGCCTCTGACAACTTTTGTAAAAGTTCCTTATGTTCCTCAGAAAGTGCTTTCTCCATCAGATCTTGTAGTTCTTGATACTTCTCGATAGTCTCAGCATCAAAGAGTTGATTCTGCTCCATATCTTCTGCTGTCTCTTTCATGTCTTCGAGGAGTTGCTTCGCCGTTTCCTCAATCTGTTTCTGATTCTCAAGAACCTGTTGCATCAGGTTTTCGTCATTGAGCGTGAGTTCTTGGCTCTTCCTAATTTTATCGAGGAGCGTATCAACCAGACCGGTCGCGTCTGCCTGCTCGTCAACGAGTTCCTCAAGCCCTCGTTGTTCGGTTTCCTGCTCCGTAGCGAGTGCGTCGTATAATTCGGAGAGGGATGGAAAACGGAGTGTGTAGGTATGAGATTTACCGATATTCGGTCCTGAGACATCGTCGATATCCAAGGCTTGAACGTAATACGCGAGCGTTTCACCGGGGAACATCCCAATCCGATCGACATCCCACGTGTATGCCACAAAAACCGATCTGTGCGAGAGCGCGTCCTCGACCTCCCAACGTTTTAAAGGCAGGTTTACCTCTTCGGCACCTTCACTCTCAACCCGGTATACCAATTGGAGTTCCTGTATACCGTAGTCATCTGTCGCCTCCACCTTTAGCGCGATCAACATAGCATCGTCTAAAACAGTGTCCCGTGCGGGTGCGACAATATTGACATCGGGAGCGGCGTCCTCGATAACGGTAATTGTCCAGTTAACAGGGTCTCGGTTCGTGAATCCGTCAGCATCGGTAATGTAGATGCGATAATTTTCACTCTGTTGGGCGACGAAAGAGCCTTGTATTATTTGCGATGTGGCGGTCAGAGGGTTAGAAGGCTGGAAGGCTGGAAGGCTGGAGGCATCCGCCCTTCCCTTCTTCCCTTCTTCCATTTCTCCATCTTGTGGAATAGCCCCTTGTACCTGCCGTTCCGTAATCTCTAAAGGGACATCACCTGACGCATCAAAAGCGATGTGCGCCTTCTGAAGCGGTTTATTGCTCTCCGCGGTGAACACAACCTCTGTCCCAAAAAGCACTTGTATGTCCCCGACGTTTACTGGGAGAGTCTGGGACTGTAATTGGGTGTAGGGAGGATAATTAAGTCGGTATTGGAACTGTGTGACAATCGGTTCATTGCTGATTGTTATTTGATATTGCTCCGATGGCACCTCTTTGACGGCAACATAGTATTGAAGCGGACGTGTCACATTTTCAAGCGTTGCCCCGTAGGACATCGAAATCTCGGAAACCCGTAAGCCGTGTCCGGTATCCATGGATTTACTGTGCATCGGTAGCGACTGCCATTCTGCAGTTGATATAACCTCATTTTCATCCCCAACTCGGTAGTAAAGTAAAACGGGCGCGCCAAGGTGTCCACCTACTTCAGCAGTTACGTTAACATCGGTCCCTCGTTCGATTTGGATATTACCGGGCTGGATTTTTGTAATCTGAATGGACTGCCTTAGATATTCCTGATCGTCTTGGAGCGTTTTTGGTAAGGTCTGAAAAGCTTGTGCGAAGCCTGTAAACGCGGTGGGTAAAAAAAAGTGTGTAACGAGGAGTAGGACGATGCCCGCGACGGCGACACCTGCATTTCGCCGAATCTTCCGAAATTCGGGTTGAAATATCCGCTTATGTTGCACCTGCTCCATATCATGGCTGGCTTGTATAATCAGATGTTCAACGAATTCTGGGGCATATCCAAATCTATTGTCCTTCAAAGTGTGCCAAAGCTGAACAGCACTGAGAACCCGATTTTCAGCGGCGAAGTCTTCCCCTGCCTGTGTCGATTCAAGACGCGATGCGACAGCCGCGTCCGTCACCTTATTGCGGAATGGCAAAACGAAGGATCGAATGACCGCATAGATGGCACCACCTATTGATAACAGGACAATCGCGATGCGTATCCAGCGCGAGAAAGGGGACTGCCATAACTGGAAACTCACCGCTAAAATGATAACTGTCGCTGTTATTACAAGTGCAAGAATACCGATGCACTTCAGGAATCCTTCAGAGAAAGTGAGCCATCGCCACTGTCGCCGAATCACACGCAGTCGATCAATGAGGTTTCCGTAAGCCTCGTTCACATTTTGTCTATCCATTTCATTTCGTCCTTTAGTGAGTCAGCGCATATACAGCAATATTTACTGCCATTTTCGCCGCGAGTTCGCGGACTTGGGGTGTATCGTCTGGATGTACATCGGCATCCTCAAGCCCATCCCCGATGTCAGCACTGTAGACATAGTAAACGACCATACGCCCATCATGAAAAAGTCCGAATCCTTGTGCGGGTTCAGCGTCATGCTCATGAATCTTGGGGAGTCCTTGCAGTTCGTAGAAACAGCGATAAATCAGATGCGTGTTCGGTATAGGCTGTAATTCCTGCTCAGGAAAGACTCTCCGCATTTCACGACGAAAACTTTTGTCAAGCCCATAATCATCGTTCGCGAACAGAAAACCACCGTTCTTGAGGTAATCCCGTAATGCCTCGACCTCACTTTCAGTCAATCGGATATTTCCGTGTCCTACCAGATAGAGTATTGGATATTGGTAAAGGGTATGGTCGGTCAACTTAACAACTACCCTATCCTCAGCGGTCTCAATATCCGTTCGATTTCGGAGAAATCGGAGCCAGTTCTTGATAGTTGTCGCGTCACCATACCAATCACCGCCGCCACCATAATGAATTTGGGCGATAGTTACCGGGACATCGGAAGCCTGTACACCCCATTTCAGCTGTACACCCATCACGGCGCAGAAGAGAAAACAACAGCTCCAAAAAGAGTTTCGTTTGATTGATAACATGATATTTTAATGGCTTTCAGCCGTCGGCGATCAGCCATCAGCAAGAAACCCTCTTTGCTGCCAGCTGACAGCCGATAGCCATTTAAGTCAGTCCAACCCGTTTACGCAAAAACCACTCAGTTCCCAACAATCCGACGACTGTGATGAGAATTAAAGGATGTGCCCAGAGTTCGCGTTCTGCATCAACGAACACCGAGTTTTGGACATTGGCAATATTTTCAGGGACCAATTCCGCCTCAGCCATCGTAAAATAAGCACCATCGGTTTGCCCTGCGAGTTGCTTCAGTAAGTCCTCATTGAGCTGCGGATTCTCCAATTCGGCAAGCTGCGGATGGGCATAAATATCGATTTGATCCTCACCTAATTTCAGATTACCGCTCCTGCCAGTTGCGCGAACCTGGTACTTCCCCTTCTGCAGTAGCACGAATTGGGCAGTATAGAGGTTATTCATATCAGAGTTAATGGCTTTCGGCTCTCGGCTTTCAGTAAAGAGGTTCCCTGATAAAGTAGAGGGTTCTTGCCTAGATGTTTCCTGCTGATTGCTGACGGTTGATGGCTGATTGCCGTTCTCCTGACCGCTAACCGCTGACGGCTGACGGCTATTAACTTGGAAGGGTACCCCATCAGGAGGTACCACTTCGATCTGAACTGTTGCGCCCGCTTGCGGTTGATAGGTTTCAGAATAGAGATACGCTGTAGTCTTCACCGTATCGCCTATCGCATAAGTCGAGGCATCTGTAGTAAGATATACGTTCTTATCATCGGTATTTGTTGCCATCCACCGCAGTACCTGTGCCCAAAAACGAGGATAGATTGCGTGATAACGTGTATCCTTAAAGGTTTTGACCCCAAAACTCCAATTCCAAAAGCCTTCTGCCGCAATCATCAGACTTTTACCTAAACCTGCTCTTTGGAGAATCAGAGTAGGTATGCCTTTTCCATTTTCCATCAACGCGGTTGCGCCACCCCTGAGCCGGAATCCACTGAAGGATCTCGACAACGCTGGCATGTTCCGCCACAAACTCAAATTATTTCCGTCGCGTCCTGCGGTTTGACCTGTTTGTGTGACCTGAGGGGCATCAATCTGCAACATTGGGTGAAACATCCCAGATTGAGTGAGCTGCACTGCGAATTCTGTATCGTCTACACGACATCCATTCTCTGGGATGTCAATTGGCAAAAGTTCCGCTAAGTCTGTATTTCCGAGTCCATTCACGCCGAGCGTGTTCCTTGAAGGTAGAAAGATAACGGGTTTTCCTTGCCTCTCAACGAAATCAACAATTGCGCGTTGTTGCGTTTTGGTGAGATGCTCAGCTCCCAAATCACCTAAAATCAATATATCATATTTAGAGAGATCGGCAAGTGTTTCAGGAAACCGTGGGGTTTCAGATGCCGGAGTCGCTTGCGGATAATATCCATCTAAACGATCAAGCACACTCTCTACAGACAGACGCTTTCCGCCATTACGTGATAAGATTGCACAGGTAGCCTCAATATCCGGGTCTCGTTCCAATGTTCGTTTCAAAAAGGCATAGTCCCATCTCGGTCTGCCCTCGAGATAGAAAACGTTCAACTTCGCCTTGACAACCTTCATGGAAAATGTCTTTTGATTGTTCTCCGCCGTGAGTTCGCCATCGAGGGTTGGAAGCGTAACACTGTATTGAAAGTTACCTTCCGATTGCGGTGTCAACTTTAATTCAATTACCTGTCTTGTGCTGGCACCCGCAGCGTTTACTGTCTGATCGGCGTTGAAGGTTAGCGTTACAGTATCTACGAGGCGTTTACTCTCTACTTCCCGTAAAGACAACTGGGTCGTTTTACCGGTGTAGCCCGTTTGTGCAACGCTCACACGAATGACACTCTCATGGTTTGTGTAAGCGATTGGCGTGTAATCGACACGCTGAATCTGAATATCTTTTGGTGGCTCCACAGAACCGACACCTATCGGGTAGATCGGCACCTCCAGAGCGGTGATCATCTCCAGAGGGAACTGCCCAGAATTATGTGCGCCATCTGTAATAAGGACAATACCAGCTGTTTGTTGTCCCTTCCACGCCGCTGCTGCTTCCCGTATAGCACCCGCAATATCAGTAAGTGCGCCTTCCGGCTCTAAGTGTGGCGTTGGAGAATCATCCTCTTGCATTAACAGGACACTTTGTTGCAGTCGTGTATTGAAAGGATAGAGATGGACCTCAAACCTATCTCGTAAGGTTTGCAGGAATCGCCTTGGCGCATTGAAAAGCATTCGATTCACCTGATTCAGTCTCGATATAGGTATCTCACTCATGGGCGCATCAACGAGGTGCATACTTTGCGAGGTATCCACTAAAATGGAGAGATGCGTCGGTGGTGTGATGTCTTTCTTTTCGATGACAACGGGGGCTAAAAGGCAACCGAGTAAGA
This sequence comes from Candidatus Poribacteria bacterium, assembly GCA_965232545.1. Taxonomy (GTDB): domain Bacteria; phylum Poribacteria; class WGA-4E; order WGA-4E; family WGA-3G; genus WGA-3G. The sequence goes on along the minus strand of OZ246979.1, from coordinate 625,121 downwards.
TCGATGCTGCGGCAATCCGCAGCAGAATGAGCAACAATCTATACCTCGGGTGCAATGGACGCGCTATCCTGAAATAAATAAATACGGTTATACCGATAACAACGCCGATACCGAGCACAACCATCCACCCTGGCAAAAAATAGGTGAATCGCATATCTGGCTAATTCCTTTCACAACATATTATAGTCCAATTAGGGGATCACTGTCAACCGGATTTTCCGCTTCTGTCGGATGGAACTCCGATTCCGGTCTCCTGACTCCCGCTGACTACCCTATCAACATGCTATTTCTACTAAAGTGTGGACAGTTTTAGGAAACCGCACCTACCGGGGAAGTGCGTAAGTCGTAAAAAAATACTTTTGACAACAGAGGATTCTCTATGTTAGAATATGCTCAATTCAAACTTTGTAGAGGTGAAGTACAACATGGCTGAACAAAACAATAACGAGAGCGCCGTCGAAGCCCAAGAGCAAACACAGGCGGAAAGCGGTGTAATCGTCAACGCTGTGCAGATGCAGTCGCTTGATATTAGTGCTCGGTTCACTCGGACGAGAACGCCAACTGGCTGGCAGATTAAATTGGAGGCATCAGCGCGCGTCACTATCAACTTCATGACCAATATGCGAAAGTTTGAAATAACCTTAATGCAAAACGATATTATTGAACGTGACGGGGACGATCTGATTCTGATTCGGAACCAGCCAACCGATGCTTACCGTTCTCAAAGAGGTGTATCCTCATCACCACTTGCGCGGGGTAACGAACGGACAGTGGTTTCTGAACCAACCGAAGGTAGGACAGTATAGTTCTCTGCTGTTATGCAGGATAGGGGGTGGCAGTCCATTTTAGAACGTATTTATCAGCTTCTCTCCAGTTTGAAGGGCGGAACGATGATTCCGACAGAAGTGTTACTAAGCCCACAAAGTTATGCGAAACTTGTTGCGGAACTCGCCGAAAAACTTGGGTGTCAAGGTGTATCGCATTTGCAACTCGCGCATCATCTTGCCTTGCCGGTCTCTATCCAACAAGAAAATACGGACTTGGTCGTCCTGAAGGAATTGACCCCGAATTCTTGTCCGGTCTGCCACCGTCGATTGACGTTCCTTCGAGAAACAATGGAACGTTTCGAGAATGATAGTTCCGATCTAATCCGTTGCCCGATGGGGCACCGTTATGAGGGTGTGCTAAAGGTGTATTATTTGAATATTCTTCAACACAGTGAACGGGATGAAACCGAAAAGCCGATCAAAATGTGTCCGGAGTGTAATAGCAAAAACATCCAGTACTTGGCACCAAAGGTAATGTTTTGTCTCGATTGTGACTGGGATAGCGGGATGGAAGCACGGTATTAGACAGTAGGACGGATAGAATAAAGTCGTGTATTTGTGTAGGTAGGCGCGCTTTGGAAGCGCGCCTAACGATGAATGAACCTAATGGAAGTGTCCAGCGTGTGGATCGGGTGCGGCGGCTGCGGCAGCATCCGGTGGCTCTTCAATCTCTGTAATGAGCGTTTCTGTCGTCAACAGCAAACCCGCGATACTGGAAGCGTTCTGCAGTGCGGATCGGACAACTTTAGTTGGATCAACAATGCCCTCTTCGAGCATGTCGCCATATTCAGTTGTTGCGGCGTTGAAACCGTAATTCCCTTCACCTTCCTGGACATTAGCAACAACGACTGATCCCTCCATCCCTGCGTTTTCTGCAATCGCCCGTACGGGTGAGAGTAAACTGCGGCGGATAATATTGAGGCCTGTCTCTTGGTCTCCGACCAGTTCCAAACCACTCAAGGACGCTGAAGCCCGTAAGAGTGCCGTGCCACCACCAGGAACGATACCTTCTTCCACTGCGGCACGCGTTGCGGCGAGGGCATCTTCAAACCGAGCCTTCTTCTCTTTCATCTCAATTTCCGTCGCGGCACCAACATTGACAACAGCAACGCCACCTGCGAGTTTCGCGAGGCGTTCTTCCAATTTCTCTCGGTCATACTCAGAAGTCGTTTCTTCTATTTGGGTCCGAATTTGCGCGACTCTCCCTTCAACGCTCTCTTTGGCACCACTACCGCCCACGATTGTGGTATTATCCTTGTCAACAATGACACGTCGAGCGGTTCCGAGCATCCCAACAACAATATTTTCCAAACGAATGCCCGTCTCTTCAGAGATAACTTGGCCACCCGTCAGGATTGCGATGTCTTCCAACATCTCTTTACGTCGATCACCGAAACCGGGGGCTTTAACGGCGGCAACTTGAAGATTGCCGCGAAGTTTATTCACCACCAATGTAGAGAGCGCTTCCCCTTCAATATCCTCAGCAATAATGAACAAAGGTCTGCCGAGTTGCATCGTCTTTTCCATAATCGGCACAAGATCGGTTACCGTGGAGATTTTCTCGGTATTGATGAGAACAAAAGGGTTCTCAAATTCGACCACCTGTGCCTGCATGTCAGTTACAAAATTCGGTGAGAGGAAACCGCGATCAAACTGCATACCTTCCACAATATCAACGGTGGTCTCTGAGGTTTTACCTTCCTCAATCGTGATAGCCCCGTCGTTTCCGACTCTTTCAAGAGCTTCAGCGACGGTGGAACCGATATTACTGTCGTTTGCGGGATCATTGGCGGCGATTGAGGCGACCTGTAAAATTTCCTCGTGTGTATCAACAGCACGACTCTGTGTGGTGATTGCATCAACGGCAGCGACGACGGCTTTGTCTATACCGATTTTCAACTGCATCGGGTCGGCACCGGCGGTGACATTCTTGAGTCCTTCATGAAGAATTTCTTGACCCAGCAAGGTAGCAGTCGTCGTTCCGTCGCCTGCGACATCGTTTGTTTTGGTTGCAATAGATTCGAGTAACTGGGCACCCATATTTTCATAGGGGTCCGGGAGTTCAATTTCTTTTGCGACGGTGACACCATCGCATGTTACCAGCGGTGCCCCGAAAGATTTTTGAATGACAACATTCCTACCACGGGGACCAAGGGTAACCTTTACAGCATCGGCGAGTGTATCTGCGCCGCGCTTGAGTGCCACCCTCGCTTCTTCATCAAAGATAATTTGTTTTGCTGGCATTGAATTCCTCCTATATCAATTTTAGTGTTGCAATGTTAGATATTAAAAATGTTGCGATCACAGATCGCTGATATAATTATAGCATACACGATGTATAAAGTCAATTTTATTATAGTAGGATGCAGAGATATAAAAATAGGCGAGGTTTCTGACACCTCGCCTACGAGTAAAGTGATTCTAACGTCCACGTGGATTTTTCAAACTTCCCCAAATGATCGCCAATTTCTCCGCTGGATCGACTGCGAGTGACGCTTCACCCAAGGTAATCGCTGGAATGACAGGCACTGACCCTAACTCCAAAGATATGGCATCTATCGTCTCAATCCTTATGTCGGGTCGCGGGTTTTCCCATTTTGTGGTAATTAATCCCGCGTGTCCACAAGGACCGCCTTCCTTCTTCACCCAGCCCCAGACCGAGTTATCATCTTGGAGCTCAGCATCGTCGTGGCACCAATCATCGGAATTAAAACCTGAAATCATCTCAAGCTCTTCCTTCTTACCGTCCTGATAATTCATCACGAACTTGTAGCTTGGAACGCCGTTCTGTTCCCACCCGGTTGAGTGGAAAAAATAGATGAACTTTGTCTTACCTCCAACGACGATGTCTTCAACCGCTTTGGGCCATATCGCGGCATTGGTGCCGAAGATAACAATGGCACCGTCTATAATTTTAAACTCTACCTTCCCATCCGGTCCCTCAAACTCGTCCACCTCCCCGATAGGTAATCGGGAAAGCGTGCTATCTCCAGGATTTTTCGTCCACCACTCGTGTTTAACGAGTTTCGTGTTTGCATAGGGTTCTATATCAACATGTATCCATTCTTCGAGTGCGGCAGCCGTTCCTGCCACAAAAAGACTGACAACACAAAGGAGTGCAATCAGTATGAACCACTTAACAAGTTTCATAAGAGTTTCTCCTATGTTAATTTTGGGGAATAGTATAACAGGTTACGAATTGATGTCCATACATTTCGGTGGGAGTGTTCTTTAAATCAACATGCGAAATTTTACCTTATTTATCCTTCGACTTGGGGACAGCAGGCTCAACAAATAACGTCTTTTCACGCGTGTAATGCACATACCCGGCGACGTTGCCCTTGCGCTTCACGACATACCGTGCCCATGTATAATCGACAGGTACATTACTGGCATGATGTGCTTTGCTGTAATATGCGGCGAGTTGTGCGGCTTGCAACAACGTCGGCATCGGAATGTCTTGGCGATTCTCTGGGTTGCGGATGATGACATGTGAACCGTGAATCTGCTTGGCATGAAGCCACATATCACGAGGCTTGGCAATCTGACGTAAGAGCAGGTCATTCGACTGACTGTTACGCCCAACGTACATCTGGAAACCGTTGACAGAGGTATATCTTCGGAAAGGGCCTGCGCCTACCTCCTGCTTCTGCTTACCGCGCTGTGGTGCCTTGAGATAGCCATTCGCGATAAATTCTCTACGTAGACGCTGTAGTGCGTTTAAAGTATCAGCGGCATCTAATTTGGAAGCGGACACTCGAAGTGTCTCCTGATCCGCCTCTACATCCGAGATGAGTTGCTGGATGCGTGAACGTCCCCGTTTCGCTTTTGTGTATTTCTTGAAATATGCTTGTGCGTTATCGGAGGGACTCTGCTCCGGATTCAGTGGAATTGATAGCATTTCAAGGTCAGGACTGTAATAATTTTGCAACGCTATCTGTTTCTGCCCCCGGGTAATCGCGTGTAGGTTCGCGAGCAGTAACTCTCCCTGAATGCGATACTCCTCCGCTTTCTCAGCCCGTCCCAGATCGGCGTACAACCCTTGCGCTTTTCGCAGAAGCAGATTCTCTTGTTTTGTCAACGCCTGCGTGAGGGTTTGACGTTCTGAGGCGATAGCCTCTTTCAGGGTGATTGCCTCATAGTATGCGTTGAGCGCGTGGCTCATTGTGTCAAACGTTTGAGAGGAAGCATGCGGAAATTGATGGAGCATCATAGCTGAGGCGGCAATCGGTTCATCTCCATCCATGAGGAGTTGCGGTGCGGCGTGCGTCGCATCGAAACAACTGATAACCTGTTGATACGCCTCCCAGAGTCCCATTTCCGCTGCCCGAGCAACAACCTCTTTTGCGAGCGTTGGACTAAAACCATCAATTTTGTTAAAGAGTTGCCGCCAACCGATCTCTTTTTGCCCGTCAACAAGTTCAGCGAACGCTGTCTCATCGAGTGTTAGTGGATTTAACTTCTCCTGTTGCGGTGGCAGCGTATAGGTTTCACCGGGCAAAATCTCTCGATGTCGGCTCATTGTTTCATCAATACGTTTGAGACTCTCCAAAATCCTGTCGTCGGTTGCATCGATCAGGATAATGTTGCTATGTTTACCCATAAATTCGGCGATAACGGCTTTAGGGGACGGCTGTATCGGTTCATCAGAAACCGGTTGAACGGTTATCTTGAGTATCCGATCCCAACCGAGTTGTTCAATTGCAGTAATAGTGCCACGTCTGAGATGTGTTGTGAGAAAATCCGCCAGATAGGATTGTTTTTGTCCGGGTGGCGGTTTCTGGATGAGGTGTGCGCGGGCATGCAATGAATGTGCCGACAAAGCGAACCAATCCGTCTGGGGACCGCGACCGATTTTAAATGAAAAGGTGTGGGCATTCGCCTGCTCGATGTGTCGAATCGTACCGCCTAAAAGGGTTTCACGCAATTCTTGAACAACGAGACGAAGTGCTAAACTATCGTAAGACATAGTGGAGATCTCACTTCATGGACTTTGCGTTGTAGCGTTCCTAATCAGAAAATGTAACGCGTTCGTAAATTTCCTGCAAGGGTAATTCGGACTGAATGGAAGGAAGCGACAGAATCTCATCACGTTTTTCAAAATCGGTAAAAATCCACTGCCTTTCTTGACGGTAGTAGTGTTCAACACGAATCTGGTCTTGGGCAACGAGGACGTACTCCTGCAACGATGTGACGTGGCGATAGTGGGCGAATTTTTCACCCCTGTCAAACGCTTCGGTTGATGGTGAAAGGACCTCTACGATAACAATCGGGTTCAGGAGCGTGTCAAAGACATCATCTTCAAAACGGGGTTCCCCACAGACAACGCCAACATCGGGATAAAAATAGGATTTTGCTGTCGGAATACTGATACGCATGTCATTCGCGAAAACAGCACACTCTGTGCCCTTCAAGCGAGTGTGGAGTTCACCAAAGATATTACCTGTGACAAGATTGTGTGCGAAACTGGCACCGGGCATGTTGATAATTTCTCCATTGATGTATTCGCTTCTGATTGTTTCAGCATCAGGTATCGCTTTGCGTTCTAAAGCGATGTATTCCACTGGCGTGAGATATGTTTGAACTGCCCGAGTTGCCATGCTTTGCCTCCAGGAATTTTTAGGGGTTCTTAGGACTTAGGCACTTTTCTGATAAGGTTCTACTGTCCACCAGGGGCGAGGTGTTTTGCTGTCGAAGGGTGTTCCTTCTAAGCAACCTCGCCAACAAAGGAAGCTGCGTAAGTCCTGTAATTCTATTATAGCATTGTTACAGGAGAGGGTCAAGATTTTTACATACCATCATTGACCTCCATTTTTTCCTGGGTTTATGTTTAGACGGTTCACAGACGCACTGCACGCGGTTTCTATCAGCGCGAGACCTGTATCTACAAACCTCAATGATACCGTTTTAAGTCCTGTGCTATCCCGCGGAGTTGTTCCTGAATTTCGGACGGAACACGCGGGTTAAATGGGCCACCGTTTCCAGCGGCAATATCGTCAAAACCACTTAAGATCATTGCTTCAACGACAGCCGAATAGTTATAAACCCGCTCGTTCATGAAACGAATTTCCTCAAGGGGTGCGATGTCGGCTTCAATACGTGCAGAGGTCTCGTAATCCCCTCGACGTTGTGCGTTATTAATTTCGTCGGAGGCACGCGCAAAGGCGACTGCGATACCAGAGGTATGCCCTTTCGTGCCGAGTTGGGCAGGACGGGTACATCTATCCCCGATACCCCACATCACAATTCCGCTGTCCCCGATCCCTTCAACGAGTGGTGCCACATCCTCTTCACCTGTGCCTATCTTTACACCGACGAAATGAGGTGAATCGTTTAGGAGACGAATGACTGCTGCCATGTCGCGTTTCTGACGGAAATAGTAGAGAAATCTCGCACCACAATTGGTACCATATTTTTCACCGAATTCCATGTACTGTTGGTAGATACCCTCTGGGCTTGAGACTCCTGTCAGCGGCATAAGCAAATACACATCTGGCGGTCTATGAAGTTCAGACTGTGCTTCAATGAGCTGACCGGCTTGACCGATTGGACTAGGGACGATACCAGACATAAGGACACCGGTATCTCCCATTTGTCGTCCGGTTTGGTCGATGAGACGCAGTTGCTCGGCTTCGCTGATGTGATGGATCAGACTTGTCCCAGCGATGGCGACGACCCGCTGCCGTCCTTCGTCAAGATAGTTGTTTCGCATCAAATAGTCAATGTTTTTGGCGTGTCCGGTGTAATCAATCTTATCCCTGTCGAAAGGGACAACAGGAATCGCAGTAACCGAATTCAGAGTTTCTAGAAGATTTGATAGTTCTAATGGCATAGAATTTTCCTTTTTTATCGTAAATATTTTGTTTATTGTTGTCTGAATCGCGGATTGACACGGATTACGCGGACCTTTCCTGTCCCATCTATGAGTCAATCGGGATTAGAAACCGCTCCAACGAGGCACAAACTAACAGTTTATGCTACAATTAAAACCTTTTCCGCAAGACCAGTGCACCTGTGAGTGCCCCAACCGTCATGTCAGTTTGTAAATCTATCTCAAGTGCATCGACGTGTGTTTGTGTCAGTGTCCTTTGTAATCGGGTATTGAAACGCTTCGTCGAAATCCGTGCCTCAACAGCACTGACAACATGGTTTAAGATCGCCACGCCTAATATTGTGCGGGCGAGTTGAAAGGTGTCGTTCGCGTTCTGCCGTAAGTCAAACGCCTCCAAGCGGTATCGCGAGTCGAAATCGATACCCAAATCGGGTTCGTTTTTTAAATTTGGATCGAGATCCGACCAATACCATTTGCCAGTGCGGGCCCGCGTCTCGTCTGAATCGTAGACGTGATTCCATGTTTCATATTGTGTAGCGTGTTCAAAATCCTCTATAGGATCCCAGTCCTCAAAGGAGCCTGGACCGATAAAAGTTACGTGTTGTCTGACGACATCGCGATAGTCTTCCCGAGTGTTCGAGGCATTATTTCGTAAAAAGAAATAGGTTCCGAGTAAAATTGCGTCTGCGGCAGCATAGAGATAACCGCGTTTCGCACCCGCGTAGAGTTGCCCCATCCCCGGGATAATAAGCGAATAAAGGAACGCCTCGTTTGGAGATTTCTGAGCCTGAAACTCTTGGGTCGCCTCTATAACAACAGTGGATTGATTCTCAAGCGTTCGGCTTCCGAGGGCAGAATCTAAATAAAAAGTTGTGAGTAGTGGCGCGCGAGGACCTTCGGATGCTATACAGAGACCGGACGCTAAACATAACATCAGCACGATTATTAAAATTTGGGTCTTAGATTTCACTTTTCGTTGTTTTCCTTCTAAAAGATGAACATCAAAGTGGTTTCATAGAGTCGCGAGCGGCTTGGACCGAAGCTCGGTCCAATTGTAAAGTCAATATTGAATAGATACCATCGGGCACCTACACCACCAGTAATGTAGTCTGTCAAGTCCGGTAAGTTAATGCCGGGTTCCGACTTGTAGCCAACACGGAATGCAAGCATACCACCGAGCCAGTACTCCAAGCCGAGATTCTTTTGAAGGTGCCGCCATTCAAATGCTCGGAGACCGACCCCGCGATCGGAAAGGAGTTGCTCACGCGTCAGTTTCTCCTCTCTTTCGGCGTTGAGTCGGTCCAAATCAATGGCTAATTCGTTTTCATCCTCCGCCAATTTATCGATATAGGCTGTGACACCACTCACGAGACGAACCTGGTGATACTTCGCACGGTAAAGGCTCACAGAAGTACCGATTCGTAAGAACCGAGGTAAGGGATCTGCTTGGTTTTCATCAATGAAAGAGATACCGGGTCCAACATTCTGAATCGCAACACCGAGCGTTGTAGGGATAGGCTCGAACGGAAGGAGATATTGCATTCCCAAATCAACGGCATAAGAACTCCCGCTTTCGCGTCCCAGGACCATCCGAATCATCTTACCGTTGATACCCGCAGATAAAGACTCCGTAATACGGTCCGCGTATGAGAACGTCAATGCGAAGTTAGTACCGAGACTTTCTTCACGAAGGATATCTGGAGAATCCGTTGTCACGGCGATCGTGCCCTGTCCCTGCATCTGGAGCGTTGCACCGATAGTTCCGACCTCGCCGAGAGGCATCGCGCCAGAGATGAAGGTATAGTATAACCCTTCCCCTGCTTCTCCGAAAGGTGCGCTGTAATCTGTATAAAACATTGAGGCTTGTGCTGCTTTCCTACCAGTACGGAATTTACTTTCGGGCATATCTGCCAATCCACTTGGGTTCCAGAGCGACGTGGTTACATCACCTGACATCGCAGAAAAAGCGTCGCCGAGTGCTCTTGCCCGTGCGCCACCGCCAAGGTTTAAGATTTGCGCGCCTGTGCGTCCAGGTCCTGCAAGAGCCACCCCTGGAAAAAAGATGGCAAGACATAAAAGCAGTATGAAAATTCTGCGTATAAACAAGTACACTTAATCCCTCCATTTGTTGATTCAAAATCAATGCTACTTAATATTATATAACAACGTGAGCAATAACGCAAATCGCTTTAATTTAGTTTACATTCATAGCAAGGAAAATATTGCGACCCTTTTTTGATATTGACAGAAAAATAGATACACGCTAAAATCGTAAAATAGATTGACACCAAAAGGAGGCTCTGAAGACATAAACCAATGCGAATAATTAGGGCATGGTTCCCAAGCCCATATCTAACGTTAGCAGTCTATCTCACCTTCTGTTTATGGGGACTTACAACATTAGTTGCAGATACAGGCGATGAATCCTCGGAAATTTCTACGAAGCGCGCCATTAAAGCAGTACGCACCGAAACACCTCCAAAAATTGACGGAAAATTGGACGATGCATGTTGGCAAAATAGCACCAAAACCGGTGAATTGATTCAATTTGAACCGCAGCGGGGTGAACCAGCAACCCAGCCAACGACTATCTATCTCACCTATGACGCCAATAATCTCTATATCGCATTTGAATGTTTTAAGACCGACATGAACAATCTCGCGGCGAATCTGACGCGGCGCGACTCTTTCTTTTTTTCCGATGATCATGTTGAAGTCTTAATCGATACCTTCCTTGATGGCAGAAACTGCTATGCCTTCGCCTTAAACCCACTCGGCACGCAAACCGACCGACGCTTGATTAATGAAGGTGCGAACAGACGCACGGGTCAGTCCATGATCGGCACTGCTATCTCATGGGACTGCGACTGGCAAGGTCAAGCCGCAATTGGGATAGACAGTTGGACGGCAGAATTCGCTATCCCGTTTGCCGAGCTCCGATTTTCAAAGGGGATGGAAACCGCGACGTGGGGTATCAATTTTTGGCGAAACGACGAATCACCCGCTGAAGAACAGATGTGGGCAGATTTGGGGGAACGCCAGTACGCTGTCTCAAGATTTGGACATCTGACAGACCTCCCCATTTCAGGATTGGTCACCAAGCGACCCGTGAAATTCAAACCGTATGCCACACTAAGACCACAAGTTCTGCAACCGGCAGATGGTGACACATCAACTGCTCTGAAACCCGATGCCGGGTTAGATCTTCGGTATCCGATTGCTGACTTCACCATCGACTTGACACTAAATCCAGACTTTGCGCAAATTGAGGCGGATCCTGACCTCGTGAATCTCACGGATATTCCGCTCCGTTTTCCCGAAAAACGTCCGTTCTTTCTCGAAGGAAATGAACTTTTCCAGATGCCACTTGACTTGTTCTACAGCCGACAGGTCGAAGCCCTGCTCGGTGGTGGAAAGGTCATCGGAAAATTCAGTAAGTACAATCTCGCGTTCATGCAAGCCGTCGCTGGACCTGAAAACCCCGATAAAGAAATAGAAGCGGGTGAGTTGCCCCTTGCGAACTATAACTACACGGTTTTTCGGTTGCAACGGGAAGTTGGCAAAACATCATCTGTCGGATTTTTAGGTGTGAACAAACAACGCGGTGGCACGTATGACCGCGCAGGAGGACTCGATGCCCGCATTCAACTCCCCGCCGATACGAGTCTTAATCTGGAATATGCCAGAGAATGGAAGGCAGGCGGTCTGGATATGGCAGAGAGTACCGAGGATGATCTGGTTTTTGTTCAACTCGCCCGTCGGACAAATGTATTCTCAGTTGATGCGATCTACGCAGATTTTGGGGAGCATTTTAACCCTGAAACCGGATTCGTTCCACGCGTGGATAGACGCGGAATGGTCATTAGAAGTCGCTATAATAAACAGTACAAAGGGACTGTCGAACGGTTGCGCGGTGAAGTCGAATATGAACGCCTCACGAACCACGCAGGGGAACTCACAAATCACAGGGCAGGTTTTAGCGGGCTCTTCGGCGTTAAAGATTTTTTCTTTCTCATCGGACCTGAATGGTATAATCACATTGATGATGACGACAATCAATTATATGAGGACAGAACCGCTCGTTTCTTCGTCGGGTGGTTCCCACCGAAATATGTGCAAATCCGAAACACTGGTAACTTCGGTCTACGTAATGACAAAAACATTTTCTTTCTCCGCCCCGAAATCACAATCCGTCCAACGGCTAAACTCAGTTTTGAGTTCATTTTGCAGCGACTCCATGAAAAACAACCCGATACAACAGTGTGGGAACTCTCCGAATGGACGCGTCGGCTCGTCGTGAACTATCAGTTTGCGCAGCGTATGTATGCGAGAGCCAGTGCAGAATTCACATTAGAAAAAGAACGCCGCGTCTTCGCACTCTTCGCTTATGAATATCGCCCCGAAAGTAATCTGTTTGTGGTCTACAACGATAACCGCGATATCGAAGGGGATACCGAGCGAATTGTGTTCATCAAAGTCTCACACCTGCTGAAAACGGATCTTTTTTAATTGTTCGCAAGGCGTTAAATGAAGTCATTTGTTCATTGCAGGTTTTTCTTTTATCGGCCCGCGCCGTTGTTGCCAGCCACCGTTTTTGGTTACGAGATCTAAAAATGAAATCAAAAACCGTAGCTCGTAACGAAGTGGAGAGCGGATTTAAGGAAAGCACATCAATGATCCAAATCCACGTCGTTTCTCCGCAAGGAAAATTAAAAAATTGAAACGCTACCAACATTGGATATTCGCGGCACTCTCAGCAGTGCTGTTGTTCCTGAGCTTCCCAAATTTGAATCTCTTTCCGTTTGCTTGGGTTGCGATGGTGCCACTTTTTATCGCCTTGAGGCGAGCGACGGGCTGGAAATCCGCTTGTTGGCTCGGTTACCTAACGGGTTTCCTGTTCTTCGCAGGTCTACTCCCGGCGATCCTTCTTCTCTACCCGTATGCGAATATCTTCGCTACAACGGTCGGATACCTACTATTAGTGGGATACACGGCACTCTATTTCGCTGTTTTTGCAGTACTGATGCGGTTTATGCCGAGACGTTCCAACATTCTGTTTTCTCTATCCGCTGCCTGTATCTGGACAGCATTGGAGTGGGTAAGGAGTTGGATGATAACAGGGTTTCCATGGGGAAGTATCGGTTATTCGCAATGGAACAACCTACAAGGAATACAGATAGCCTCGCTTGTCGGTGTACACGGTATCAGTTTCGTCATCGTGCTTTTCAACGCCAGTATCGCGACTTTGCTTTGTAACCGCCATCAATGGCGACAGGAAATTCGCGCCGTAATCCTGTCCCTGATCCTGACACTTTTTTGTTTCGGTTATGGGATCCTCCAACTCCAAAACGCTAATCCGTTAGACAGGCGCACAAACACAACGAATCAAGCAAACGCTGAGACCTTAAAAATTGCGCTCGTTCCGGGCAACATCCCACAACTTCGGAAATGGGATATCCGTCAGTTTCCAGAAATTTTGCAACGCTATATTGGATTGACCCATAAAGCGAGCAGAGAAGGTCCCGAGTTAATTGTGTGGCCCGAAACTGCGACACGCAGCAGGACATTGACAGGTGAGTGGCCCACATATTACCGAAGATTCTCGCTGATGCTTCGTGATACCGGGATTCCAATACTCCTCGGTACGGCTAACAGGGGAGAAACCGACAAAGCGATAGGTCAATATTCTCAAAGTCCTAAAAAAAGAGATGCGGCAATATACAATCGCGTCCTTTCGATAACTCCAGATGGAAAGATACATGGAGACTATGCGAAGAGGCATCTTGTTCCGTTTGGTGAATACGTGCCTTTGGCACATCTCCTGCCGGATTTTATACCCAATTTTATTCAGTTTGAACCCTTCGCTCATGGAAAAACAGTAAACCTTTTACCCGTGTTTGACGTTAAAAATAAAACAAACACCCGGAAGATAGAGGTTGGTGCTTCGATTTGCTTTGAATCGGCGTTTCCAGATGAATTTCGCATGCCCGTAAAAATGGGTGCCCGCGTGATGGGAATCTTCACGAATGATGCTTGGTTCAAAGGGACTGCTTTCCCCCAACTGCATCTATCCATGGCACCTTTCCGCGCGATTGAGAACCGGATAGCTGTGTTCCGATGCGCAAATGGTGGATTCACGTGCGTCGTAGACAAGTTCGGTAGGATCACGACTCCCTTGATTACGCCGGACACGGCTCAGGAAACTCTCATCGCATCCGTCCCACTTCTTTCGTCCATAGAACATGAACAGACCCTGTATACCCGCTACGGCGATTGGTTCCCGATACTTTGTGCCCTTATTTGCATCGGGTGGTTTGGTAGTCAAATCATAATGTGGGCGCGTCGTAGACATTCTTAGTGATTACGCTTAGCGACTTACGAGGAACAAAATATGCTTGTAGATTTAAAAAACCAGGCTGAAGAGATGCAAACCCGCCTCCAAGAACTCGGAGGTTATCTTTGACCTGGCTGAAAAACGAAAAGAATTAACAGAACTCGAAGATGCAACAATTGCCCCTGATTTTTGGAGCAATACACAACGCGTCCAAAAGGTTAACCAACGCATCGCTCTCCTCCGAGATGAAATTGGGGCGTACGAAGAACTCGCCCTAAAAATTGAAGACCTCCAAATCCTACTCGAACTCGCGACCGAAGAGAACGATGAGAGTTTACAAAGCGAGATTGTCGACGGATTGGACACTGTCGCTCCGCGTCTTGAACAGATGGAACTCCGTTTAATGCTAACGGGTGAGTTTGACGCGAACAACGCAATTCTCAACATCCATTCTGGTGCTGGTGGGATTGATGCCCAAGACTGGGCAGGGATGTTAATGCGTATGTACGTTCGTTGGTGCGACCAACGCGGCTATCAGACCGAAATCGTAGACCTCACCTCAGGAGATGAAGCCGGCATCAAAGGAACGACGATCCTTGTTACAGGTGCTTCGGCTTACGGTTATCTTCAAGCTGAAGCGGGCGTGCATAGGCTCGTTCGGTTGTCCCCATACGACTTCAACAAACGGCGGCACACCTCCTTCGCTGCTATCGACGTAACCCCTGAAATCGACGACACCGTGGAAGTGGATATCCAATCAGAAGATTTACGGATAGATTTCTATCGCGCCAGCGGTGCCGGTGGTCAGCACGTCAATGTCACAGATTCAGCAGTTCGGATTACACACAAACCCACTGGAATTATCGTGCAATGCCAGAATGAACGTTCGCAGCATAAGAACCGAGAAATCGCTATGAAATTACTCCGTTCCCGTCTTCATGAGAAATATCGTGCGGAACGGGAGGCAGAACTCTCAAAACAGCGAAGCGAACGCTTAGATATTGACTTTGGCAGTCAAATCCGGTCGTACGTCCTGCACCCGTACCAACGCGTCAAAGATTTACGCACGAATGTCGAAACAGGCAATGTTAACGCCGTGTTGGACGGTGCTTTAGACCCGTTCATCGAAAGCTACCTCAAGATGAAAGCGCAGCGAAAATAACACTGATTTTTTGGTTGCTTTATGGGCAAAACTGAGGTATAATTATAAAAATATTATTGGAAGTATAGCAACGGTTTACGATACGAAATAGAATTAAAAAGGGGAAGAGCTGTGGAAGAAACAAAGGACATAATTCAGCAACGTCGCGAGAAGTTAGACGAAATTCGCAAATTTGGCGTAGAACCGTACCCACATAAATATGAACCTACACACACGACCTCCGCCATCCATAAAGACTTTGCTGACATCAAAGAAACGCCAGACGAAACCCAAACAATCCGAATCGCCGGTCGGATCATGACGAAGCGTGACCATGGAAAAAGTAGTTTTGCGCACCTGCAAGACAGTGAAGGCAGAATTCAAATCTACGTCCGACGCGACAGTGTCGGTGCAGAGCCGTATAAAATCTACCGACGCTTTGATACAGGCGATATTGTCGGTGCCGAAGGAACGGTCTTCCGGACACGCACAGGTGAACTCACTGTCCTTGTTGACTCCATACACCTTCTCTCGAAATCGGTTCGACCGCTCCCCGAAAAATGGCACGGTTTACAAGATAAACAGACACGCTACAGACAGCGCTACGCAGACCTTATCATGAACCCTGAGGTGAAGGACGTTTTTCTTAAAAGGACACGAATTGTTCAAGCGATTCGCGACATGCTCAATGCGCAAAACTTTATTGAAGTGGAAACGCCAGTCCTTCAACCAATTTACGGTGGAGCAAACGCTCGTCCCTTCACAACGTATCACAACACATTGGAGCAATCACTCTATCTGCGTATCGCGAATGAACTCTACCTCAAGCGTCTCATCGTAGGAGGGTTCGATCGCGTTTATGAGTTCTCGCGCGATTTTCGAAACGAGGGAATGGACAGGGATCATAACCCCGAATTCACAATGCTTGAACTCTACCAAGCCTACGCTGACTATATCCAGATAATGGAACTCACTGAAACCCTCATCGCTGACACTGCAAAAATCATTCACGGGACAACGAAAATTGATTATCAGGACCATGAACTCGATCTTACACCCCCTTGGCGCAGATTGAGCATGGTGGACTCCGTTCGGGAATACAGCGGTATAGATCCCGTTCCACTCTCAGCAGATGATCTATACAAGAAGGCAGTCAACGCAGGTATCGAATTGGTAGGGGACGAGACGAAAGGGAAGATTATCGCCGAACTCTTCGACACATTTGTGGAACCGAAACTGATTCAGCCCACATTTATAACGGATCATCCGATCGAGGTCTCACCGTTTGCAAAAAAGAAGCCCGATAGCCCAGAGTTTGTTGAACGCTTTGAGTTCTTTATCTGCGGGATGGAGGTTGGAAACGCTTTTAGCGAACTCAACGATCCGATTGATCAACGTCAGCGTTTTCTTGAGCAGGCGGACAGTTTAGAGGCGGGGGACGATGAAGCCTTTATGGTGGACGAAGACTATTTACGCGCATTGGAGTACGGCATGCCGCCGACAGGTGGACTCGGTATCGGTATCGACCGATTGACGATGCTGCTGACGAACCAATACTCCATCCGCGATGTCATCCTGTTTCCACAGATGCGTCCGGAAAGGTAAGATGAAAACTTCGCCGATACTTCATACAGAAAGATTAATACTCCGTTCGTTTACACCGGAAGACGCAGCCGAAGTGCAACGTCTTATTAACGATCCCGATATGGCATCGACCACTGGTCAACTACCCAAGTCTAAAGACTTGGGCTTGTGTGAAGCGTAGCCAGCGTTCACTCCACAAGTTAAACGGTTTTCTACACACAATATCGCGGTATCTCGGCGTGGCAGCCGAAACAATGTTAGTAAAAAGGTCTGCATCTGTGGTGGATGTAGACTCAAGGATGCTCCCCAAGTCTCTATCAAACTTGGATACTGTGATGTGGATGGGGAAATATACAACCTGAGAGGGAGATTACCAAACAAAATCTTTTGGTAGGACATCGGGTCAGGTCGGATCGGAGATGGTGACAGCACTTCCGAAAAGAAGCAGCCCAATCTGAATCCAAACACCCAATGTGCAGGTGGTGTTAAAACAGCACTCTTTCGAAATCCGGCATCTGGACGGGTACTGCAAAAAGTCGGGATGCGCTACGTCGAATATATTCCTAAAGACCCAGAAAGATATTTTTTTGAAGATACAATCGGATACCGTCTACTAAAATGTGAGTTTGTAAAAAAATGAGGTCCGCGCCGCCCCTCCTTACCGAAAGATTGCTACTTCGCTCGCTTACACTTGAAGATTCAGCGGATGTGCAACGCCTTGCTGGTGATCGCGATATAGCGGCAACGTTACCGAATATGCCGCACCCCTACGAAGATGGTATGGCTGAAAAATGGATTCGTTCGTGTTACGAGCGGTTTGAAAAAGACGAAGTACTAAACTTCGCAATAACGCTGAGAACAGACAAAAAATTAATCGGCGGGATAGCACTTAGACTCGACCAAGAGAACGAGAATGGGGAGATCGGTTACTGGATTGGGAAATCCTATTGGAACTGTGGGTACGCCACAGAAGCCGCAAAGGCTGTTATTGCGTATAGTTTCAAAGTCTTGAAGTTGAACCGAGTTCATGCGAAGCATTTCAAACGAAACGTCGCTTCTGGACGGGTGCTGGAAAAAATAGGGATGCGGTATGAAGGGTGCTTCCGAGAACATGTAAAAAAATGGGATAACTTTGAGGATTTAATGGGATACGGGATGCTAAAAGTGGATTATAATTCATTAGCTCCTATCTCGTGTTAGGATATTTATGAGATTTGAATGGTTCGTAGCCTCCCGCTACCTACGCTCACGACGTAAACAATCCTTTATTTCAATTATCAGCATTATTTCCATCGGGGGTGTAGCCCTCGGTGTTGCCACAGTGATTCTTGTAAGTGCCGTATTAGATGGCGTTGAACAGGGACTGAAGGAAAGGTTTCTCGCAAACGAGGCGCATGTTGTTTTCCGGTTGCACGATAGCAGTTTCTTTAGCAATTACCAAAGACATATTTCACAAATTGAAACAATTGATGAAGTCGTAGCGACATCACCAGTTATTTGGGCACAGAGTGCTGTCTTTCGTGAACGCAGCGATACCATTCAAGACGTAATTTACATCAAAGGCATCGATCCTGTTCAGGAAGACAAAGTCACTGGTTTCTCAAAATTCGTGGATGGCTCCATTGAACTCCAAGATTCCGAGTATATTGAAGACGCGCGACTCATCAGAGATGAAACGATCACAGGCGGGATTGTCCTCGGCGGACGGTTGGCGGCTCGTCTCGGTGTCATCAAAGGTGACGTGCTGCGACTTATCGTGAATCTTGCGAAACACCCGGTAAACGAGTCAATGCTCATACCGGACTTGGCGAACTTCGTTGTGATTGGGTTCTATGAGTCTGAATTGGCGGTTTATGATAACAACTTTGGGTTCATCCATATAGATGCCGCCCAAAAAATGTATAATAAACCGAATCAGGTCAATACGATTTTCGTCCGATTAACCGATGCGGAATTAGCCCCTCGGACTGCGAGGCAGATTGAGGATAAGGTTCAGTTCTCTGTTTTGGAAGGAATGCCGGATGCGAGAACGTGGATGGAGATGCAGGCACCGCTCTTCTCAGCACTTCGATTGGAAAAGATAGCGACTGTCATTATTGAAGCACTGATCATTTTGGTCGCATCCTTTAACATCGCGAGCACACTGATCATGACGGTGATGGAAAAGACAAAAGATGTCGGGGCACTCCGAACGCTCGGCACGACACGCGGCAATATCATGAGAATTTTCATGATTCAAGGAAGTATCATCGGGATGCTTGGAACGTTGTTAGGTACGGTGTTGGGACTTGTTCTCTGCTGGCTTCTGAGTTATAATTCAGTGCGCCCGTCTTACTGGTACGCCGTTGTGCTCGTTGTGCCAATTTTCCTACAAGTGTTAATTGCCCTGCGACGAATAACACCACGCCGTAAAGGATGGGTGTTCACAATCGGTATTTTATGGCTCATAGCGATAGGGTTCGCGCTCTACTGTGCTGTTACACCAATTTCGCTTGCAGATCTCGGGTTGAGCCAAGTCTACCAGATGAATCAACTACCGATACAGGTGAATTGGTTCTTTGTTGTTTTCATCAATATACTTTCATTTTTAATCTGTTGGCTTGCGACGCTATATCCGGCATGGCAAGCGGCAAACCTGAAGCCAGTTGAAGCCCTACAACATGAATAAAGACAAACTTATCCGCATCGTAGATTTACATAAATCCTACTACGATGGCGAGTCAGAACTTCCGGTTCTTCAAGGCATCGACCTTGAAATATACACGTCAGAATTACTCGCAGTCGTGGGGGCATCGGGTGTAGGGAAAAGCACATTGCTTCATATTATTGGGACACTTGACAGACCCACAGCAGGCAGTGTTTTATACGACGAACAAGACGTATTCACACTCTCCGATACAGAGCTGGCTCGGTTTCGGAACAAAGAAATCGGTTTTGTGTTTCAATTTCATCATTTATTACCGGAATTTACAGCACTCGAAAACGTTGCAATGGGTGCATTAATTACATCATCAGATAATAAAACAGTTTATAAAGAGGCGGAATCATTACTCGATTATGTTGGGTTATCCGAAAGGCTTTCACACTATCCGAACCAATTGTCTGGCGGTGAACGGCAACGCGTTGCAATTGCCCGCTCACTGATTAATCAACCGAAGATTGTACTCGCTGACGAACCTACTGGTAACCTTGATCGACGGAGCAGTGAGGCGGTCTTGGAACTGCTTTGGGATTTGAACGCCACATCTGGGCAGACCTTTGTTATCGTAACTCACAATCAAGAACTCGCTCAACAAGTAGATCGGATTATTCAACTCGTTGATGGAAAGGTTGTTGACGCTTAAAGTATGAGAATGAGACAGAGGGATACCGGGGAGAAGCACTTAAGAGAAATCTTACAGTTCCTCAGTCGCGTTGGAATTAACCAGAAACCATAGCGGAACGTAGTGGAACAATGAGCAGAAGCCCATAATTAGAAAAGGAAATGTATATGTTGATTTATATCGACGGAGAATTTTTACCAAAAGCAGAAGCAAAGGTTTCGGTGTTCGATCACGGCTTGCTCTATGGTGACGGTGTTTTTGAAGGCATCCGTTCCTATAATGGCAGAGTCTTTAAACTCGATGAACACCTTGAACGCCTTTACGATTCTGCGAAATCAATCATGTTGCAGATCCCTATCCCTATTGAAACGATGAAGGAAACGGTTCTGGAAACGCTCCGTCGAAACCATCTCAGTGAAGCCTATATTCGATTGGTTGTAACTCGCGGCGTCGGAGATCTCGGACTCGATCCGGATAAATGTCCAAAGCCGAGCATCATTATTATTGCAGATAAAATTGCCCTCTATCCACAAAAATTCTACGAAGAGGGTTTGGAAATCGTAACCGCTTCTGTCCGAAGAAACTATTCAGAAGCCATTAACCCACGTATTAAGTCGCTGAATTATCTAAATAATATTTTAGCTAAAATTGAAGGGAAACAGTCCGGGTCAGAAGAAGTATTGATGCTCAACGCAGAAGGTCACGTTGTTGAATGTAGCGGCGATAATATTTTCTGGATAAAGAATGAAGTTCTTGTCACGCCACCGGTTCACATAGGGATTCTGGAAGGTGTAACCCGGAACAGCGTTATCGATCTTGCGCGTGATGCTGAAATGCGAGTTGAAGAGCGCGTTTTTACACGGCATGATCTCTACATTGCAGATGAATGTTTTCTCACCGGCACTGCCGCCGAGGTTATACCGGTCGTGAAAATAGACCAACGCGCCATCGGAGATGGGCAGCCTGGAAAGGTGACAGAAAAACTCATCGCGGCGTTCCGGCAGTTGGCACATAGTTGCGGCACCCCAATTTACGCAACTGAAGCATGACAGTTTGGACTGGACAGACCCCTACACGCGCGTGGAACAGTCTACAGCACACAGGAGGAGATTTGATTATGAATGCGCCAAAAGACATTTTTATTCTCATAAGTCTATTTATAGGACTTGCAGCGATTGCTGCTTTTGCAGAAGAAACTGAAACGCCAGTATTCGGTCCCCAAGCGGCTTCTATCACTGAGCAACAGGTAGAAACTGAACCTGATAAAGATACCACAGTTGACACCAGCAAACCAGCTGGCGATTCAATGCTCCTCGTCAAGAAAATTTCCTTTCAAGGCGTGAAAACTACCTCCGAAGATATGCTGCGCACGCTTATCCAAACACGAACCGAGCAAGAAGTCTCTGAAGAACTTCTCACGCAAGATATGAAAAGCCTCTTCAAAGACACAGGTTTTTTCTCTGAACTCACAGTAGATGTAGAACCCTTTGAAGGCGGTGGATTAGAAGTCATTTACAAGGTCGTCGAAAGTCCTAAAATCTCCGGAATTAACATTATTGGAAACGAAGATTTGAGTACTGGCAAACTCAAGGATGAGATTCTACTTCGTCCTACAGAAATTTATAGCGACCGGCGACGCTGGGAAAGTGAGCGAGCCCTACAGCAACTTTATCATGAAAAGGGATATTACCTTGTTGGTATCCAAACCCATCTCGGAGATAAGGATGAAGACGCTAACACCGTCCAAGTCACGTTTGAGATAACCGAAGGACCGAGGGTGCGAATTGAGGAAATCAACTTTATTGGAAACACACACATTTCCGCGAATACGCTACAGAAAAAACTCAAAACCCGGACCGGTAAACCGTTCGATCAGATGTTGTTTGAGGAAGAAGACTTATCTCTGAATCTCCGAAACTATTATCAGGACCGGGGCTTTGCCCAGGTGAAAGTCGTCGGCTACGAAAAACGGTTCACGGAAGATAAGACCGGTTTAATGCTTGATATAACTGTTGACGAAGGTCCCGAATTTATTCTCGGAACCTACACACTTGAAGTGGAAGCCGGTGCTAAAAACCTTTTCTCTGAGAAAAAGATACGCGGGATGCTCGACCCTGCAGAAGGTGAGGTTTTTAACCGCGCCACTTTTGACGAATCCATCGCAAAGTTACAACAAGCTTATCTCGATAAAGGTTACCTACTCTCAGAGGTACTACCGGCTCCCGTTTTCAATGAAGCGGATGGTGTCGTTGACATTACCTTGAAAATCAACGAAGGAGATGTCATAATCATCGACAAGGTAATCATTACCGGGTTAGAAAAAACGCAAGAACACGTCGTTAAACGTGAGTTGGATTTTTTGGACATCAAGTCCGACGAGTTATTAGATGTAAAATCTCTGCGTAAAGCGCGGCAACGTCTGTTCCAGATGGGTTCCTTTATCCGTGCTGTTGATTTCGTGCCAAGTGATACCTCCGAAGAGAACCGCAAGGAGTTAAGAGTTAATATTGCGGAAACGCCACGAACAGGCATGTTAAGTCTTGGGGGCGGTTATGGCAGCGAGGGTGGTATCTTCGGTGTCGCAGAGGTTGGACAAAACAATTTCCGCGGACGGGCGTATCGAGTGCACTTAAAAGGCGAATTAGGCACAAGAGATCACCACACCGCGGAACTCAGTTTTGGAACCCCTTGGATTTTAGGAACACCCACGCGACTTAACGCCCGGCTCTATGACAATCGCCGCTTCCGCCGCTATTACGGAACGGTCGGTGCTCTCCTTAATCGTCGTGTCGGAAGTAACTACCTCTACGATCGGTACGTTTGGGCAAGACGCGGGGCATCTTTAACACTCGGAAGACCCATCGCACACGACATCGACCTGTCGGTGCGTTTTCGGAATGAACATGTGGAATCACACAACCCAGACCGAGAGTTATACAACCGCTCGACACGGAGTATTCTGTTTTCCGTTGGAAGAGATACCCGTGATTATCGAACCTCCCTGTTTGACCCAACAGCGGGTTCATTTAATACACTCTCTTATGAATACTCCGGTGGTATTCTTGGAGCGGACAACAAATTCCAAAAATATTACGCGGACACGAGTTGGTTCTACAGCGGGTGGTGGAACCATGTTATTGCTGTGCATGGTCGCGCAGGTATCATGCGAAGCAAAAGCTCGGATGCCTATTTCCTGTTCTATGAAAGGTTCTTCCTTGGCGGTGTAGATAGCATTCGTGGCTACGAAGATTGGGAAATCTATCCTGATCCAGATGAAACAGGTTTTATCAATCCGTACGGTGGTGATAAGGTATTTTTTGCAAACATTGAGTATCGTGTCCCAATTTCTCAGCAACTTACAGCAGCTCTGTTTTTTGACATAGGTCAGGTGTGGGATGAAAGCACTACGAACGTCTTCAGCGAAATTAACATGAAAAAAGGCCTTGGTCTTGAGGCTCGGTTTACGATGCTCGGTATGTTAGTTCGGTTAGGTTGGGGGTATGGTCTGGATCGCGTTAGCGGCGAACCCGCTGGCAAATTCCATTTCACGGTTGGCCCCGGTTTTTAATTGGTCGCGAGGCGTTAAATGCTGCGATTGATTTATTGACTATTTTCTCTCAAATCCGCCTGCGCCGTTGTTGCAGGCTGCGTTTTTGATTCAAGGATTAGAAGGAAAAATTAAAAAAGGATTTACATTATGAAACCATTTCAGTTGGGTGCTTGCAAGGCACGCCTAACTCTATTAATTATCGGTCTCACAGTTTTCTGTTTCAGTTCGGGAAGTATCGGGCAAGAATCTTTCAAAATCGGTGTCGTGAACACACAAGTGGTTTTGGAAGGCTCCCAAAAAGCGACGGATGCCACCGAGCTGCTCCAGGCGGCAAGCGAACGCCTGAAAACGAAGTTGCAGCAGTTAGCAGACGAGATCAGAACGCTACAAGAAAAAAAGGCGAAAACTGAACTTTTCGTTGAAAGAGCACAGACCGCGGATTTGGACAACGAAATCCGTCTCAAACAGCAGGAATACCAACGTGAGGTCGAAATCGGTCAGCAAGCACTGCTTGAAAAAGAGCAAGAGTTGATGGAACCGATTTACAACAGCCTTCAAGAACTAATTGTCAAAGTGGGTGAGTCCGAAGATTTCGACATCATTCTCGAAAAGCGGCTCATCACACTTTATGTGAAAAAGGACTACGATTTGACCCAACAGTTAATCGGTTTGATGAACGAGGACTCCGAATAACGCTACACTGCCTAAACTCCGGTTGTGGACGGGATGTTTCCCGGAATAACCCTTCACATCATCGGAGAAAGGATTAAGGCGAAATGCGTATGAAGCTCAAGGAAATTTGTGAACGGTTGAATGGCGATCTTTCTGGGGACGGTGATATTGAAATTACAGGCGTTTCTGGAATCAAAGAGGCACTCCCAAGCCAAATCACTTTTGTTGCTAACCCGAAGTACCTCGCCGCCATAGCAACGACCCAAGCCGGTGCGATTATTATTGGCCGCGGTGTCAACGGTAACGGTAAGCCTACTATAAGTGTGGAGAACCCCTATTGGGCTTTCGTCAAAGTTATAGAAATGTTCGCGTGGGATAAAAGCCATCGCGCACTTCCCGGGGTTCATGAGACCGCAATTTTAGGAAAGAACGTCAAACTCGGTGAGCGCGTCTCAATCCAAGCATTTGCCTATATCGCTGACGACGTTGAAATTGGAGATGATACCGTTATTCAGCCGTTCGTTTACATTGGTGAAGGCACCAAGATCGGTTCCGAAGGTCTTATCTATCCACACGTCAGTATTCGAGAAGAAGTAACCATCGGCAACCGAGTGATCATCCACTGCGGTGCGGTTATTGGTAGCGATGGCTTCGGATTCGCACCTGTTAGCAACCAACACTACAAAATCCCACAAATCGGGACCGTGGTTATTGAAGACGATGTTGAAATTGGAGCGAATACGACCATTGATAGAGCAACGCTTGCTGAGACGCTTATCAAACGCGGCACTAAATTGGATAATCTCGTCCAAATCGCGCACAACGTTGTTATCGGAGAAGATTGTTGCCTCGCCGCACAAGTCGGTATCGCCGGCAGCACGACGCTCGGTGACCGAGTCAATATTGCGGGACATGGAGGCGCGGCAGGACATCTGACCCTCGGTGAAGACAGTGTTGTTTATGCCAAATCCGCGGTTACAAAGGATATGCCTGCTGGCAGTCATCTGTCTGGCTTCCCCGCCCGTCCGCACAAACAGGAACTACGTATTCACGCGGCGACTCGAAAATTGCCGGAATTGCTTCCCGAATTTACGAAACTCCAAAAACGGGTTACGGAACTGGAATCGAAAATTCAAGAACTGGAGGATGAATCGTAATTTTTTTCATACGCTTTTGTTGAAAAATGAAGACCTTGATCGCGTATCTTGAGTTGGCGCGTCCACTTAACGGAATTATCGCCTTCATCTCTGCCTGTCTGGGTGGGATGTTCGCCAGCCAAGGGAACGTGGAAAATCTCGCCGATATCCGACTCCTGTTGGTTTCTATCTCTGCCCTTGTCCTGCTTTCTGCCGGAAACGCCATAAACGATTACTGTGATTACGACATTGACCGTATCAATCGCCCGAGGCGACCGATACCTTCTGGACGAATTCGGCGTATCAATGCCCTCATTTTTGCGATAGTCCTGACTATAATCGGCATCTGGTTGGGGACTCTTATTAACAGAAATGCTACAGGCATTGCCCTCCTTGTGTTCGTTGCGCTCGCAAGTTATGCTTTCTGGTTGAAACGCACCCCTTTCGTCGGCAATTTAGTCGTCAGTGGATTAACGGGTTTAACCTTCATTGCTGGTGGTGTAGCGATAGATTCGGTGCGAGGTACACTCATTCCAGCAATCTTCGCCTTTTTGTTCACAACGGCGCGGGAAATCGTCAAGGACCTTGAAGACACAGAAGGAGACCTGAAAAATAACGCGACAACCCTTGCGACGCTCAACTCGAAGATTGCAGTCCGAACAGCCATCGGTTTCATGGCATCTGTTATTCTGTTTAGCCCCATCCCTTATGTATTTGGCTGGTATTCATGGCACTACTTGATTGTCGTCCTCATTGGTGTTGACGTGGTGCTCATCGGTTTGGCAATTCGTTTGTTTCAAGATGCCTCCAAAGAGAGTTGCGCCTCCATTCAGCGTTGGATGAAATGGGATATATTCGTCGGACTCGGCGCAATCTATCTCGGTTTTTAATTTTACCTTCAATTACCAATGATAAATTATGATGAAATTATCGCATTTTTGGAGAAAAAAAACTCCGATGCAGATGTCATTTTTCGCTTTAAGCAGGCGTATTATACTTTCTGCAAAACGGGTACATGGTCGCCCGCCTATCAAGTATTTGTTACAGGTTGGCAACAACTTGATGGGGTTATGCTGTTAGAACCGGAAGACACTTATGACAGTGACTACCGAGTACATCTCATAACGACAACCGAACGGAGTTTGAGAGAACTCCTAATCGCTTTTCCGAGACGATACACAGGTCTGTTCCATCGCAACGAAAAGTGGGTAGAAAATAGAATCCATGATGTTTTAGAAGGGGACGTAATTCAGACGGATGCTGGCTCTTTCTATCGGTGCATCAAACGGGGTAGCAGCAGAAGTGCGGAACAACGAACTGTCTCGAAACGGAAAGATACAATAGTATCGCATATTCGCAAATTAACCTCTCTGAAGGGGAAACTTGAACATTCTCAATTTATCATCGAAGGACATCTGATAGTAGAACGAGCAGTAGCAGATGGACTGCCGATCGAAACACTTCTGTATACGAGCGGATTTGCGGCGACCTCCGAAGGGAAAGCTTTGCTTACGCGTGCAGTATCAGAAAACCTATCGTCGTATCAGGTAAACGATGGCGTGATGGGTTCAATTACGACGACGCGACCGGTACCCTCTATAATTGCTTCGGTTTATCTCAGCTATCCCAACTTCCTTTCGGCGTCCGGTAACCTCAATTTCCACTTTAGTCCGAGATGTATATTGCTCATCGCAGAGAACATTGGTAATCCTGATAACCTTGGAATGACATTACGGACGGCAGACGCGGCGGGTGTATCCGCTGTTCTATTGAGTGGTGGCGGTGCGAGTCCTTTTCATAAAAACTGCCTCCGTGCCTCCCGCGGAGCAGTTGGTCGTCTACCTTTATTCTATACACCAGACACCCGTGATGCAATTGAGGCACTCCGTGTCGCAGGTTGGCAAGTGTTGGGTGCTACAGCAAATGCCAAAAACCAACTGCATGAAATGGAATTTACGCTGCCTACAACTATCGTCGTAGGCAACGAGAATACAGGTCTCTCCACTGACGCACGTGAATGCTGCCCGGAATTAGTTCGCATCCCTATGGCATCAGGACAATCATCACTCAACGTCGGCGTTGCTGCAGGTGTTCTGCTTTATGAATTAACACGACAATACAGAATTTGACAAATAGCCATAAATATGATAAAATTCTTTAAATCACTGGCGATCCATAAGTCCTCAACATCAGAAAGGACATCGCATTTAAACTGATATTTAGTACAGGCAAAGAAGGAAAATCGCATTTGAGATCAAATTGGGTTCTTAACTACTTTCACGAGGTATTGAAAAAGCACCATGCTGGTTATTTCGTTCTAATCGATCCGGAGCAGTGTGAAATTGAAAAATGCGTTAAACTTGCAAGCGAAATAGAGCAGGCGGGTGCGGACGCAATTTTGCTCGGTGGCAGTTTTTTAACGAACGATTTGCACCACATCGCGAAAGCACTTAAGCAAGAAACAGAACTTCCGCTGGTGTTATTTCCGGGCGATTCGATGCACCTCACCCCGCACGCTGATGCGATCCTGTATATCAGTCTGATAAGTGGACGCAATCCGAACTATCTCATTGGCGAACAAGTCAAAGCGGCGCCGTGGATACAACGTTACGCCCTTAAACCCATTCCAACTGGCTACATGCTGATTGAAGGGGGTAACAAAACCGCCGTTGAATTTATGAGCGGTACAACGCCCATCCCACGCGATAAGCCCGACATTGCGGGACCCCATGCATTGGCGGCACAGTATCTCGGTATGCAAATGGTATATCTGGAGGCAGGTAGCGGTGCTGTGCACTCTGTACCAGAAGAGATGATCACAACAGTGAAAAATCAAATCAGTATCCCACTCATCGTGGGTGGTGGTATTCGCACACCAGAAATTGCCGCTAAAAAGGTAGAAGCAGGTGCTGATTTCATCGTCACAGGCAACATTCTTGAAGAAAACGGATCCTTTGAACTCATGAAAGCATTCGCTAACGCCGTTCATGGCTAAAACAAGCGTGCTTTCCAAGCACACCTACAGAAAGATAAAAGGACTGCACTATGGCTGAAGTTAAAGAAATACACATAGAAACAGAAGAAACAGAAACAGAAGCGTCTGCCGATAACGATTCCGACGACGTTAAAGAAAAAACACTCGTCGAACGGATGCGAGAAATCGCGGAGACGGCACTTGATACAGTCAAATCGGAAGTGAAAAAGGAGATAGAGGAACGCATCGCGCCTGTCGAAGAAACGGCTGCCAATCTCACCTCGGACGTCAAAGAAGAAGTAGAGTCGATCGTACAAAGGGTGCGCGAGCAATACGAAGCAGAACGCGAAGACTTATTGCACACAGAAATCGAAAAAGAGGTAGAGACAGCTGTGCAACATGTTCATGAGGAATACAAGGCGGAACGCGACCGTCTTCTACGCACAGCCGCCGAAGCGGAGAATACCAAAAAACGCTTGCAAGCTGATTATCAACGGCAACTTAAATTCGCAAATGAAGGAATTTTAGAAGGGATGATTCCGGTCTTGGACAGTCTGGAAGCTGCGATCAAAAGCGTAGCAGAACAGGGTGAAACGAGCGATACATCACCAACCTTTACAACCTTCAACGAAGGCGTGTTGCTTGTCCATAAACAACTCTTAGATGCCCTCAAAATACACGGACTGACACCGATTGAAGCAGTCGGTGAAACATTTGATCCGAATCAGCACGAGGCGCTCCTTGTGACAGCGTCGGATGATGTTCCAGAGGGAAAAATTATTGAGGAATTTCGGCGTGGTTATATGTTGCGTACCCGTGTCCTGCGCGCCTCTCAAGTTGTCGTCTCACAGGGACCTGCCGAAGAAGAAGCATCAGACGATGTGCCAGATGATATGGATGCTACTGACACTACTGAATAGACACAGGAAGGGCAATATATGACGCAAAAACGCGATTATTATGAGATTCTAAACGTCAATCGTGGTGCCGATGAAGACGCAATAAAGAAGGCTTACCGCAAACTCGCCATCCAATTCCATCCGGATAAAAATCCGGGCGATGAAGTCGCTGAAGATAAATTTAAAGAAGCCACAGAGGCTTATGAAGTGCTGCGAGACCCTGAGAAGCGGGAGCGTTATGATAGATTCGGGCATGCAGGACTGGAGGGCATGGGTAGCGACTTCGGAGGCTTTGGTGTGGACCTTGACGACATTTTCGGTGATGTTTTTGGTGATCTCTTCGGAGGATTCAGCGGCGGTACGCAGCGTACCCCTAAACGTGGACGCAGTTTACAATATAACCTTGACATAACACTGGAAGACGTTATTCACGGCAAAGAGGTCACAATCGAAGTGCCACGGATTGAATCGTGTCCGACGTGTGAAGGCAGTGGTGCCGAAAAAGGAACGAGTCCTGTAACGTGTCCTCAATGTTACGGCAGGGGACAAATCAGTCAATCACAAGGTTTTTTTACAATGTCCCGCACGTGTCCGAGATGTCGCGGGGCGGGTAAAATTATTCAAGATCCCTGCCGACCCTGTGGTGGAAGAGGTGTTGTTCGAAACACGCGTGACATTCCAATAAATATTGACAAAGGCGTTGATACAGGTTTCAAGTACCAACTCCGAGGTGAAGGCGAAGCGGGTGCAAACGGCGCGCCTCCGGGCGATCTGTTTGTCGTTATCAACGTCGAAGCGCACCGACGTTTCCAACGTGATCGAAACGATCTAATTACATCAGCCAAAATCTCATTCGTCCAAGCCGCCCTCGGTGGAAAAATTGAAGTTGATAGTATTGATGGAAAGGAAGAATTGCATATTCCACCGGGTACACAGTACGGTGCCCAACTGCGTATTCCTAACAAAGGGGTACCGCATTACAGACGCTCTTATTCAGGAGATTTGGTCGTGAGGATAGAAATTGAAACCCCAGCGCACCTCAATGCGGAGGAGCGAAAAACATTAGAAGAATTTGCGAAACTAAGAGGAGAGTCCTATCAGAACGAGCACGGTGGATTCTGGGATAAACTCCTCGGTAGACACGAAGATGAGGAACCCGAATAGAAACTATCTACTAATTTCCTGAGAAAGTACGAACCCATAAATGTAGGAAATATGGACTGGGCAAGAATCACGGTCACTACCTCACAAGAGGCATCAGAAGCTATCGCGAACCTTCTTCTTGAATTAAATGCGACTGGCGTTGAACTCAAGGATAACGAAGCTTCCACAGTAAACCTCATCGCCCACTACCCTTTAGACGACAGCGTCGGCGCACGCATGCAGAAACTCCGCGACTTCCTTGCGGAACTTCCAGCATGGGGTATCCAACCACACCCTGCAACGATTGACTTAAAACATATCAAATCCGAGAAGTGGGCAGAGGCATGGAAATCCGCCTTTCCACCGCGACGTGTTGGCAGAGGGATCCTCATTGCACCAACATGGAGTGATGTCCCCGACGACAAAACGGAAATCTTGATTCAACTTGATCCGGGTTTGGCATTTGGGACAGGTTACCATCCGACCACACGGCTCTCCCTCGAATTATTGGAACGCACCGTCGAACCTCACTACAGCATTGCCGACATCGGGACGGGTTCAGGTATCTTAACAATTGCGGCTGTTAAGTTAGGGGCGAAACAGGTTGACGCGATAGAGATTGATTCAACAGCAATCCCTGTTGCCGCCGCAAATTTTCAGGCAAACGGTGTGGCATCGCAGGTGTGTTTATCTCAAGGCGATGGACTCAAAGGAATCGAGAATAGATACCATCTCATCATAGGGAATATCCTAACAAAGGCGATTCTCCCCATCATTCCGTTCTGCGCCCAGCGGCTCTATCCTGAAGGGATCGTCATCTTCTCTGGGGTTTTGGAGACGGAGCTTGCGCAGGTTCAATCGGTTTTAGAAGCAAATCAATTTCAATGTCTTGAGGTTGTGCGCGAAGCAGAAGACAATGTTACTTGGGTAGGAATCAAAGCCACTCATCGCTCCATTGCTACGCCGTAGTACTGTGTCATTTACTATCTTGCGGTTCTTCCTTCGATAATCCGTGGCAGAGATTACAACTGCCCACATTGAGATGGGGCATTGTCGGTGATTTTTCATCACCTTTTAAATGGCACTTCAGACACTCAACGGCTTCCTCTGAACCACGATGTCCCTCAATATTAGAGCGTGCCGGTGCGGCATTAAAAAAAAGAACAACCATAACAATTGCAAAAATAAGACCAATAACGCTGACAATCACAAAAAGCGTTTTGGGACTGGCTTGATCCGTTGGCATATCGTTAAAACGAGACTCCTTACTCGAAAAATGGAAAGAGGGTTGGGATATTGTCTGGGGTGAGTGCGGAACCGTACTCGCATCCCTCAAATGCCTCCGCACACTTGATTTGTGCTCCCACTTCTTCGCCATAGCGTGCGATTAGCACATCTCGATGCCTTTCAGCAACATCTTGGAAACGATTTAACATACGTTCAGCGAGCCAAGCACGCCGTTCCGATGCCACATCAGGGACAGAGGCTAACGAGCCGCCATTGTAAGGAAGCCATTCATAAAACTGCGACACGTGGCAGTGGAGCATATCTATTTTCTGTTCAACAACGGCATCAATTCCAACGACGACATCCGGCGTGAACGGATAGGGTTTCACGAAACCATCGCTCAAATAAGCGATAACGGGATTTTTCTCCAAATGCGGTGTCAGGGCACAGATGTTCGGCACAGTAACCATGTATGCTGCGTCCTGCACTAAGGTTGACGTATACCGGTGGTCGGGATGATAATCGTTGGGTCGGTGGGTCATAATTAAATCTGGACGGAATTCACGAATGGCACGAATAATCTTATATCGGTTTTCTAAGGTCGGCATAAGTTCGCCGTCGTGATTGTCCAACAATTCATATTCAATACCGATGACTTCAGCGGCGGCTTGCGCTTCTTCATTTCGCCGCTGTGCCAAAGGCGCACTTCCCATTTCGTGATGTCCGGCATCGCCGTTTGTCACAGAGATAAATTTGACGCGATGTCCCTGTTGGGTATACAAGGCGGCGACACCGCCCGTTTTTATATCACAATCATCGGGATGCGCACCGAAAACCAAGACATTTATCTGTTTTTTTGTCATTTTTCGTTTTCCAATAAAAAGTCATGCGGGTTCACCGCTTTAAGCACACTATGAAAGGTTGTTTTTCCGCTTTCACAGGAACGGAACTACCAAATTAGCACTATGAAAAACTGGAAAGTTGAAGTTTATTATAAACCTGAAGTCCCCGATACTGTTGGACAAGGCATTCTTGAGGATATAACCGATCTCGGTATTAATGGTATTGATTCTGTGCGCACAGCCACGGTCTATTGGATCGAAGGATCTCTCAACGCAGAAACTATCGATCGAATCGGCACTGAACTCCTCGCTGATCCCATTACACAAGTTTATACCTTTAGCACCGAAGATACAACCGAGAACAAGTGGACGCTTGAAGTGCAATTCAAGCCCGGTGTTACGGATACAGTCGGTGATAGCACCGTCAAAGGTATCACGGACTTAGGCATTGCGGGTGTAACAGCCGTTCGCACGGGACATAAATACTGGTTCACTGGCACCTTGAATGCAGAAGTCCTTGAAACGATTGCTCAGCGGTTGCTCATGAACGAGGTGATTCAAACATTCACTTATCAAGCACCGAGATCGTGAACCGCACCTCCTAACGCGCATACACTCGGATCACTGTGCCTAAATGAAACCGAACTAAGGTAGCCGTCGCGGCTTGACGAAGTGCGAACCCGACCCCAACTGTCGGGTTAACGCGCTTTGGTTTCCCCAACGTAATGTCCTGAAAACCGTGCTTCCAAAGTAATTTCGGTAAGGAACGCGCAGAGAAATAATAGAGATGGTCGTGCGGATGGACATAGGGCCACTCCGCTTTCTGGAGACGGCTCTGCAAACTCTCACCGTTCGGTACTTCGATGACAAGGGTCCCTGTCTGAGGCTTCAGAACCCGGCGTAACTCGCTGAGGAATGGATTTAATTCCGGGATATGTTCCAATACATGGTAGAGTGTAATTGCGTCGAAATGCGCAGTCGGGAAATTCGCATCAAAGACCTCCCCACACTGCACATCTAATTTATGTATTTCTTGTGCGAAAGTGATACCACTCTTGGATGGATCAACGCCGTGCGATTCCCAACCGTGTTCGCGCGCGAGGTGAAGGAAGGTCCCGATACCACATCCAACATCCAGGAGGCGTCCCTTCTCCTGACGCTGTGCTTCCAACTCAGATAGACGCTCCGCCATCTGCAACCATTCCATGCTGTCCGTATGGATGCGTTCTACTTTATCGGATGGATAGTAGGTGTCAATATACCCCTCTTCAAGGGTTTCACGATTGATTCTCGGATTTACATAGCGCAACTGACATCGTTTGCAGAGGACCACCGATAAGGTGTCCTTACTGAAAAGTTCTTCCGCTTCATCCCGTTCACAAATCGGACAGTTAATATGTTCTAAGGTATTCATGCGCTTTACCGTTCGGCTGGTGTATTAAGATATCGGCACTCCTTGTGCTTCTACATAAACTGCGTAGAGAGACTGGCTACCCATCATAAACAGTCTGTTCCTTTTCACACCACCGAAGCAGAGGTTTGCACAAATTTCTGGGAGGTGGATTTGCCCGATACGTGTTCCGTCTGGTGCGAAGACATGCACGCCATCGTATCCGTCGCCAACCCAGCCTGCGCTTGCCCATAGGTTTCCATCGACATCACACCGAATACCGTCGGCAATACCGGGAGCCATATCGCAGAACACCTCTTGCTCGCCTAACCGCTCACCATCTATTACGTCATAGACGAAGAGATGCCGTGGGGTTCCCTCTTTATGCGTAACGCCAGTATCCACGACATAAAGTTTCTCATAATCGGGAGCAAAGCAGATACCGTTCGGTTTTTCGAGTTCATCTATCACGACGGTCGCTTCTCCCGTATCCGGATTGAGACGATAAACGCAGGTGGGCAATTCAAATTCGGCTATGTGTCCTTCGTAGTTGAGCATAATACCGTATCCGGGGTCTGTAAACCAGACATGCCCATCGGGATGAACGGCAACATCGTTGGGTGCGTTGAGCGGTTTCCCGTTAAAGTTGTCCATCAGCACGGTAATTGTGCCATCATACTCTGTCCGTGTGACGCGTCGTGCTCCGTGTTCACAACTAATAAGCCTTCCCTGCCGATCGCGGGTATGCCCGTTGCTATAGTTGGACGGTTTTCGGTAGACGCTCACTTCGCCGGTGGATTCCTCCCACTTCAGGATCCGATTGTTCGGAATATCGC
This sequence comes from Candidatus Poribacteria bacterium, assembly GCA_965232545.1. Classification (GTDB taxonomy): domain Bacteria; phylum Poribacteria; class WGA-4E; order WGA-4E; family WGA-3G; genus WGA-3G. The sequence continues at coordinate 590,411 of OZ246979.1, read as the reverse complement.
TCCAGAGTAGATACCCACCATCGCCGAACCAGACAGGTCCTTCTGCCCAGCGCGATCCTGTCCATAACCGTTCGACGACAGAATTGCCAATCTTATATTTCCCGAAACGCGGGTCCAGCACCTCAATCGCGGGGTCTGGATAGCGGACGATTGAATCATCCCATTTTCTTTCTGTACTCATGCAAATCTCCTTCAAATAGCACTGCAAACAGCAAAATACTTTCGATTTCTGTGATAGCACCCAACGCCTAAAGGCGTGGGCTTCGGCTTCGTAGCGACTGCGGCTTTCTCAAAAAGTCCACCGTCTAACTGTCGCTCCACCGGCAGGCGTTTCCCCAAAACTCTAATGAGTTAAGGGCATATCACGCTTAAGTCGTGGCTATCCCCGCCCGCAATATATTTATCGCAGCGTTGATGTCTCTATCGTGGTGAGAACCACAATCGGGACATGTCCACTGCCTGTCATTCAAAGTTAGGGTTTCGTTATGAAAACCGCAATCGCTGCACGGTTTCGTTGTCGCCGTCCACTGACCGACTTGACCTAACTCACGCTTATGTTTTCGACACTTATACTTCAATATCTCAACAAACTGATAGAACGCAAGGTCAGAGACTTTCCGTCCCCACAAGCGTTTCATGCCGTCAAGGTTCAAGGTTTCAATCGCAATCGTATCAAACTTCTTACAGAGTTCGCTTGCGAGCTGCCAATGAAAGTCTTTGCGTTGGTTGGTGATTTTACGATACAGACGGGCGATTTGGCTCACACACCGCCACCAACCGTTAGAGCCTTTAACTTTACGAGAAAGGCTTTTGTTGAGACTACGAAGTTTCTTCAAGGAGTGTTTCAAAGGTTGTGGGTGCTGTTTTTTTTCACCCGTGCTCAGTGTCAAATAAGCGTCTTTCATGCCAAAATCCGCCCCTACGCTTTGACCTGTAGTCGGCAAAGGTTTTGATTCCACAAAATCGGTGAGTATGTATATCCAATATCTTCCGCAGTTATCACGCTTGATTGTGATTCGGCTAATTGTCCCGTAGAACTCGCGATGTTTATGAAAGGTATAAGGCACTTTATCAAACTGCCATTTACGCGTTCTTGGATTCCACTTGCGAAATGTTAAAGTGATACGGTTGCCTTCTATTGACCACCCCGTTTGTTTTAAAACAAAGGATTTAAACTTGTGCTTCTTTTTAATTTTCGGTCTACCACCGAGTTTCTTAAAAAAGCGCACATAGGCATCATCAATACGCTGCAATTCCGCTTGAATCGCTTGGCTGGGCAGGGCATTCCAATGCGGGTGCGTGGTTCGTTTTAAATCCTTGACGTGGGCAGACATAGCGATATGGTTGGCATAAGGTAACCCGTCTTTATAGCGGTGGCGTTGCCACTTATGGAAATACTCATGCACCTGCCACATATCGTCAAGTAGGTTGCCAATGCGTATTGTGTTTGATTGTTTCCCTATCAGGTATTTATAGGCATTCATGGATTTATCAAGTACCAAGTCTTTAACCCCTTATCAGTGGGTGGGCAGACACGTTACCAAGCGGTAACGCTGATAATGTCTGCCAACTTGATACGCTAATTATACTATATTTTGGACCGAAAGTCAACTCTTTTTTTAGACGTTTGGTCCTTTCCACAACTGCGGAATTTCATCCCAAAGCTAAAGCATTGGGCTTTCATTCCGTCAATTCCCGTAAACAGTATACCATAAATTGAGAAGATATCTGTAGCAAAATCTTAGAGATAGTTGGTTATCAATACTGATCTCGCCTCCTTGACATCCTCTCAGCGTTACGCTATAATGCAAGTTATCAACACATCATTGGAGGCAACCATGGCAGCTTCTGCAGCACAAACACGTCTTACGCCTGAGGAATACATCGCTTTTGAACGCAAAGCACTCCCAGACGCAGAAATCATCAGACACGAGTACATAAACGGCGAGTTAATTGCGATGTCCGGTGCGAGCCGCGCCCATAATCTGATTACAGGCAATATCTTTGGTGAGCTCCGCGCCCAGTTGAGAAGCAGTGGATGTGAAACCTATATGAGCGATATGCGCGTAAGTACCCCGCCTACAGCATCCTATTTCTATCCTGATGTCGTTGTCGTTTGTGAAGAACCCCGTTTTGAAGATGATGTCTTTGACACACTTCTCAATCCGATTATCCTCGTAGAAGTTCTCTCACCCTCAACCGAGGCGTATGATCGCGGTGAAAAATTCACACATTACCGACAACTCGCGTCGTTGCAGGAATACGTCCTCGTCGCCCAAGATAAGGTTCTCGTTGAACACTACCACCGCCAAGAAAAACAGAGGAGCGCATCTGTTACGCCAAAGGACTGGATCTTCACCGATTTTCAAGAACTTGCGGAAAGTCTGCCGCTCACCTCCATCCACTGTGAACTATCCTTACGGGAAATCTATGAACGCGTCACATTTCCTGATTAAGGGTGAAACATCCATGTTAAACAAAAACGCATCCCTAAAATCCGGCATCCGAGATAACCTTCTCCGTGAAACAGTTCACGATTTTTTAGAGCAGGAAATTAAGAACGGTTCCGCACTCTCCATCGTATCCGCCTACTTCACCATCTATGCTTATGAAAAGATGCAGCACTCCCTCAACGAAATAGAGGAACTCCGTTTTCTTTTTGGTGACCCTGATTTTGTCAAACGTATGGATCCGAACAATACAGATACAAAAGCGTTTGACATAACGGATACAGGTCTACAACTCAACCAGCAACTCCGACAGAAACCGATTGCTAAAGCGTGTGCCGAATGGATAAAAGAAAAGGTAGAAATCCGCACAACCCGCGAATCAAATCTGATACATGGGAAAATGTATCATATCGCCAATAACGGAGTTGAAAAGGCGATTATGGGTAGTTCAAACTTTACCCTGCGCGGCTTAGGGTTAACTCAGGATAGTAACAATATTGAACTCAATCTGGAAGTGGATAGCAACCGCGACCGTCAAGATCTCAAAGCGTGGTTTGACGAAATTTGGAACGATGATAAACTCGTTGAAGATGTCAAAGAGAAAGTCCTCGCCACGTTAGGACAGATAGGCAAAGATCACGCCCCAGAACTCATCTATTACAAAACCCTCTACGAAATCTTCCGGGACGAGATCGAAACCCGAAAAACTAACGACCAAACCCTTGAAGATACGCATCTGTATGACACCCAAATCTGGGAAACGTTGTATGAATTCCAGAAAGAAGGCGTGAAAAGTGTGATTGCCCGTTTGTTACGGCACAACGGCTGTATCTTAGCGGATAGCGTCGGGTTAGGAAAAACCTATACGTCACTCGCCGTCATCAAGTTCTTTGAACTGCGAAATGAACGTGTGTTGGTATTATGCCCCAAAAAACTGCACGACAACTGGGCACTCTATCCTGCATATAACTCGCAAGACTCGAACCCATTTCCCGATGACAAATTCGGCTTCACCGTGCGATGGCATACCGACCTCTCTCGCTATAGTGGCGATTTGGAAAACTTCAATTGGCGTAACTTCGATATGATCGTGATTGACGAATCACACAACTTCCGCAACGACACGAAACCCACGCGTGATGCTGACGGCACCTTCGTCCGTCACAGTCGTTATACACGGCTCTTGGAAGAAGTTATCAAAGAAGGCACGAAAACAAAGGTCCTGATGTTGTCGGCGACACCCGTGAACACATCGCTTATTGACCTCCGCAATCAGATTTATCTCATGACAGAAAAGCGCGAGGATGTCTTTAGAGAAAGTTTAGGCATCGGTAATATCGGTTCACTGCTACGACAGGCGCAAAAGGAATTCAAGAAATGGGAAGAGGAAGGCGGTGAGAACGGAAAAAAAGACAAAGCGAAGTTGCTGGAAACACTCGGTGCCGAGTTCTTCCAACTGCTCGGTGGAGTCTCTATTGCCCGTTCCCGACGGCATATTAAAACCTTCTATGCCGAAGAAATGGTCAGAATCGGCGAGTTCCCAACACCCCAGAAACCGGAAAATTGCCATCCACCAACCGACTTGACAGGTGAACTCTCCTACAAAGCCTTGGCAGACCAGATAGCCGAATTCGCACTCTCCATCTATCAGCCGTCCAGTTACGTCATCAGCGAAGCCGCGAAACAACGGTTGGCAAATGAAAAGCAGAAATTCCGTTTCAATCAAGCAGACCGCGAGCGATTCCTTATCGGTATGATGCAGACCAACTTTCTGAAGCGACTGGAGAGTTCGGCGCATTCTCTCTCGAAAACGCTCGAACGCACCGTCGGCAAAATTGATGAGATGCTGGAGAAGATTGACAAATACGAACAAAACCCGCGCATACAGGACGCAGAGGCAGACCTTCTCCCCGATGATGACGAAGACGATGAGGAGTTTTTGGTGAACCGAGCGCGCAACCCGTATCACCTTCGCGAATTGGATCGCACGCGTTGGAAAAAAGACCTCATCAAAGACAAAGAGACTCTGACCGCCGCATGGGATAACGTCAAAGCCATCACACCAGAAAGGGACGGCAAACTCACGGCAATCAAAGCGCATATTAGAAATAAGGCACAAAACCCAACTACCGATAAAGATGGAAAAATCAATCGCAAGGTGCTGGTTTTCACAACCTTTAAAGATACAGCCGACTACCTCTATGAAAACCTATCCGACCTTGCAGAAGAATTAAAGCTGAAGATGGCTATAGTTTCAGGAGGCGACACACAAAACAAATTCAACGCCACCTTAAACAATTTCGCGCCAAAAGCACGGACAAAGAAAAACAGCGTCGCTGACGAAATAGACTTACTCATCGCCACAGATTGTATTTCAGAAGGGCAAAACCTTCAGGACTGCGATACCGTGCTGAACTACGACATCCACTGGAATCCCGTGCGTATCATCCAACGTTTCGGACGTATCGACCGAATCGGCAGCCGTAACTCGATGGTGAAGATGATTAACTACTGGCCCACTGAAGATATGGAGGTTTACCTCCGTCTGCAAAGCCGGGTGGAATCCCGCATGGCACTTGCCGACACAGCCGCCAGTGGTGATGACGATCCGTTGAACGAATTCACCTACGAACAGGCACAGATGGAACTCAACTTCCGCGACGAGCAATTGAAACAACTCCGTGAAGACGTTTTAGACCTCGACGATCTCTCCGATGGAGTCGTCATGAGCGATTTTACGTTTGATTACTTCTTTGCCCAGTTGCTAAAGTATCTCGAAAGAAATAGAGCGGAATTAGAAGCCACGCCGAAGGGGGCTTATGCCGTCACGACCAACGAAAACAGTCCGACGGAAACCGGTGTCATCTTCTTTCTCCAGCAACGCAACGCCACAACGGATATTGAGAAAAAAACGCCGAGTCCTATCTATCCATATTACACCGTCTACATCCGCAAAAACGGCGACATCCGTTACGGGTGTGCAAACGCCAAGCAAGTGTTGGATCTGTTTGAAACCGTTGCTGTCGGAAAGAGCGATGAATTGCGAGAGTTGTGTCTCCAATTCGACCAAGAGACCGAACACGGTCAGAATATGGAAGGCTACAACAAACTACTGAACGCTGTGATTTCACACATCACACGATCGCATCAAAAAACGCAAACCAAAAATCTCGGTAGAAGTGGAACACGCGGTTTCAAACTGCCAGTCGCATCCGAAGTCCCCAGGGATTCCAGCGATTTTGAACTGGTAACGTGGATGATTATCACATCTCCTTAAGTCGAACTCACGTTTATTTGCAGGGCTATTCAGTTTTCCGTTTTTTGGGGCATTTGGATCCCCCGACCCGGTAGGTGCGGTTTCCTAACCGCACCGGATCCACCCAGAATCCCATAATTGCTTAAAACTATGGTAAATCCTAAAAATATATGAACAGTTTTCGTAGGGGTGTTTACCTGGGTGTTTCCCGCAGCGGACCCAACCCCAAATATACCCCCTATCGCGGTAGGCGAGGTTTCTAACCTCGCCGATGCAGCGTGTCAAAGTAATTCTAAAATCTACCATAAATCGTCCTGCGTTTATTTTCGATTTCTTTTGACCTTATACCTCATTTGTGGTATAATCTCTTTGAGTGTGTAATAAGGAAGCAGTGAATCACATGAATAAGCATCGCGGTAGTAACTTTGACGATTATCTCAAAGAAAAAGGGATATCGGAGGAAGTCTCAGCACTCGCGAAACAGCGGTGGGAAGCGTTACGTACAGAAACATCAAATGAGATAGAGAATACAGCTGACATCCCCGACAATCCTCCAGGTCATATCAAAAAACTTTTACACCGACTCCGTCATCATATTAGTCACTTATTTACATAGTTGACATCCAGGTGCAAATGAAAATCTACGGAACATGGCATGCCTTCATGGTAGAACAACTCAAGGAACAAGAAGAGGTGAGAGGGTTTCTCGATAGTTCCGTATTTGTAGCGCAACTGTTAGTTTGCGCCTTATGGGACACAATCTAACAGTAAAACTGCACAAGTCGTTAGGATATATCCACAGACAGTCGAAAATAACTGGGGTTGGCACATACTGCAACCCCATTTTTTATAGGAACACAGCATAATGAACAAGGAAGCAATAAAATCTGCTCTGGCAGCACTATCCACGGGTGATCTTTTAGAAAAATCAAAAAACCTCTTGGCAACGATAGGCTACCGCAGCGAACGCACACTTGAACTCTCAGGAAGTGTGGATGACTTCATTCAGGAATTTGAAGCACTGAACCTGAATACCAAGGCTGAACAAGAATTTCGTGACACTGCCGAATCCGTGAAACTCGTGTTCCAGTTTACAAGTGATGAAATCGCCGATGATCTACAGCAGACACTTTTTGAAGCAGCATCCTTCGATAAGGGAAACACAGACAGTTTCCTTTTCTGTGCAGTTGAACTGAAAGATAATACCTACTCCCGAACCAAATACGCCGAGTTTACACGAGAAATCAACAAACGGTTGGTGGCCCCGACTGTCGTATTCTTTCGCGTCGCAAACCGTTTGACGATAGGCTTCACCGATCGCCGTCCACACAAAACTGATGAGGATCGGGACGTATTAGGACAGGTTACGCTGATTAAGGACATCCGTCTGAACGATCCACACCGCGCACATATCGACATCCTGTCCGAACTCTCATTTGAAGATCGCGTGGCCTGGATGGTTGCCAATAACAAACCGAAAAACTTTGACGGTTTGCTCGCAGCATGGCTCGCAAAACTCGACACCGAAGAGCTCAACAAACAGTTCTATCGAAAACTGTTCGCGTGGTATGAATGGGCAATAGAGATCGCAACGTTCCCCACAGACGAAAACCGCATCTTAAAACCCGAAGAACATGTGATACGTCTCATCACGCGCCTGCTCTTTATCTGGTTCATCAAGGAAAAAGGACTGGTAGCAGATGCGTTGTTCAACAAAGCACAAATCCAAGACCTGCTCAAAGAGGACGACTTTGATAAGGGCGATGCCTACTATCGCGCCGTGCTACAAAACCTCTTTTTCGCTACACTCAACACCGAAATAGAGAAGCGAAAGTTTAGCACCGTTGGCTACGCTACAAATCGTGATTTCTCACGGTATCGCTATAAAGATCAGATGCGCGACCCCGATAAATTAGTGGAGATATTCGGTAAAACGCCGTTCATCAACGGCGGATTGTTCGATTGTCTGGATAGCTGGGAAGCGACGGGTGAAGAGAGTTACCGAATAGACTGTTTCTCTGATAATCAGTATAAAAAGCTAAGCATTCCCAACCGCCTCTTTTTTGACGCACATCATGGACTGATCCCGCTACTTGAGCATTACAAATTCACCGTCGAGGAGAACACGCCGATAGAGCAAGAAGTGGCATTAGACCCTGAATTGCTCGGTAGAGTGTTTGAAAACCTACTCGCCGCTTACAACCCAGAAACCGGTGCAACGGTTCGAAAACAGACCGGCTCCTACTACACGCCACGTGCTATTGTCGATTACATGGTAGATGAGGCATTAGTCGCGACGCTCTCCCAAAAATGCGACCCAACCGATGGCGACACAAAACTGTGGGAGGAACGTCTACGCTACCTCCTCGATTATGCCCAGATATTTGACGATGCGAGCGAATGGTTTGACGATAGCGAAACCGATGCCATTGTGAAAACAATCTCCGAACTCAAGATATTGGATCCCGCAGTCGGTTCCGGTGCATTCCCGATGGGGATGCTCCACAAGTTGACACTTGCACTGCGACGGCTTGACCCGGATAACAGTCGATGGGAAAAGTTGCAAAAGGAACGCGCACTCCAGCGAGCCGAAATAGCGTTTGATACACAGGATGACCCAACGCGGCGTGAAGAACTCATCGAAATTGATGAAACTTTCAAACGTTACCGAGATTCGGACTTCGGACGAAAGTTATATCTGATTCAAAACAGTATCTTCGGTATAGACATCCAACCCGTGGCATGCCAAATCGCCAAACTCCGCTTTTTCATATCTCTCGCCATTGAGCAGGAACCGGAGCAAGACGCAGAGAATTTCGGTATCAAACCGCTGCCGAATTTGGAGACGCGGTTCATTGCAGCAAACACACTGATAGGTCTCGAACAACAACAAACATTGACAAGCAATAAAGCACGGGATTTAGAACGCGAACTGAGCGACAATCGTGAGCGGCATTTCCATGCGACCACCCGTCAACACAAACGTAAATGCCAGCGAAGAGACGAGAAGTTACGAGCGGAATTGGCAGCGGAATTACAAAGCATGGGCACCCCAGCAGATGATGCTGAAAAGATTGTGAAGTGGGATCTGTATGACCAGAACGCTACTGCCGATTGGTTCAATCCTGAATGGATGTTCGGGGTTCCGAACGGATTTGATGTGGTGATTGGCAACCCGCCATATATACAACTGCAAAAGGAAGGCGGTAGACTTGGAAATCTTTATCAAGATAAAGGTTTTGATACCTTCGCGCGCACAGGTGATATTTACTGTTTGTTCTATGAAAAAGCGAATCAACTGTCGAAAAACGCGGGGCATACCTGCTTTATTACCTCTAATAAATGGATGCGCGCCGGCTACGGTAAAAAATTGAGGGATTACTTTGTAACGCTTACCCAACCGATTCAACTGCTGGATATGGGACCTGGTGTGTTTGATGCCACCGTTGATACCAACATCTTGCTTTTTCAAAAAATTGCATCTGATGCACTTGCTGCTTTTAAAGGTGTGTCCCTCGGAGTAGACTTTGACATACAGACCGGTAACATCTCGCAATATTTGAGTGATAATGGGGCGACTATGGAGATGCCCACTAAAGGTGAACCCTGGGCGATACTTTCGTCTGCTGAACTTAACTTAAAACGCAAAATAGAGGATGTCGGGATATCGCTCAAAGATTGGCATATAAATATCTATCGTGGAATCATAACAGGTTGTAACGAAGCGTTTATCATAGATGAAGTAAAACGTGAAGAACTTATAGATCAAGATCCGAAGTCAGCAGAAATTATAAAACCACTTCTACGCGGAAAAGACATCAAACGTTATCATGTTCAACAAGGAAAATTTTACATACTCGCAACGGATTACGATCTGGATATTCCCAATAAATATCCCGCTGTCTATAATCACCTTGAGACCTTAGCAAAACGGATGGACTCGGGAATTATAAAAACGAAAGGTAAAGGACTCTTGGATAGAGACGATCAAGGCGAAAATTGGTGGAATCTCAGGGCTTGTGCTTACTATTCAGAATTTGACAAAGAAAAGATTGTTTATCCAGAAACAACACATTCCGCAAATTTTTTCTATGACAGCGGGGAGTTTTTTTTAGATAAAACCTGTTTTATGATCACAGGGAGCGATTTGAAAATTTTGGTGGGATTGCTAAGTTCCAAATTGATGACTTTTGCTTATAAACGGTACTGTAGTGGTACTGTGCTCGGTGCAAAAGGATATCAGTATAACAAACATGCTTTAGAGAAACTTCCTGTCGCCAAGATTCCTACCTCGCAACAACAATCTTTTATCACCTTAGTTGATCAGATTCTTGAGGCTAAACATATCAACCCCGACTCGGACGTTTCTGACCTTGAAATTGAGATTGACAAACTGGTATACGCCTTATACGACCTAACCGACGAAGAGATTGCGATTGTGGAGGAGAGTGTCTGAATCGCGGATTTTCGCGGATTACGCAGATGACGCGGATTTTTGGCCATGTTCCTCCCCTAACCAACTCCGACAAATACTCCCTATTAACTTCTCTATTTATACCTACCTTGCCATTTTGGCAGAGCAAGTCAAATTGGCAGAGGAAAACGTTAAAAAAATCCTTTAAAACCCTATTTTCGCACAGTTTTCATTGGCACGAAAATTGCTATCAAATAGTAATCAATATATCTTCTTACACCGTTGAATTTTCCTTTTCTATCGCAAGAATGGCAGCAGAAAAGGCAACGTTCTATCTCTGGGTCTTTATATTCTTCAGATAAAGATCGCGTTCGCCTCAAGAAACTAAGAAATTTTGCAAGGGGTTTCATAAAGTTGTCACTGCTTTGGAGAACCTCTGATTTGAAAGATTGTGGAGTAAGTGCAGAAACTCATTTATGCACTCACAGATCAAGTGAATGATACCGTTTTCATCTGGAGAACCGATAAATTAATATGGAGGAATTACTAAATGGCTAGAAAAATTTTTGTTTCCTATAAACACTCTGATGACAGTGTTGAAAACCTGAACGGTGAAACAACTGCCCGTGCTTACGTTGATGAGTTAATCGAATTATTTGAAGATGATGAAATCTACAAAGGGGAAGGTGATGAAGATTTAAGTGATTTTAAGGATGAAACGATTGAAACACATCTGAAAGATAAAATATACGATAGTAGTTTAACGCTTGTCCTAATTTCACCAAATATGAAAAACGAATCTGAATCTGAAAATGAATCCGATCAATGGATCCCTTGGGAAATTTCATATTCTCTGAAGGAAATCACACGGAATGATCGGACCAGCCATACAAATGGCATATTAGCAGTCGTTTTACCGGACGAGGATTCATTATATAGTTATTATCTTCAAGAAAACACATGCTCTGCTTGCAATTGCCGCACCTTGCATACCAATACACTATTTCAGATACTACGAGATAATATGTTCAATATTAAGGAACCAACATATAGTGATTGTCCAGAACATTTTCCCCAAACTGTTTATACAGGTCATTCTTCCTATATCTATTCAGTCAAATGGTGCGATTTTATCGGTGATACGGACAAATACCTTGATACAGCAGAAGAAATAAGAGATAACAAGGATGATTATGACATCACAAAAATAGTGAAAGACTAAGCTATAATCGGATATACTTGCCCTTGGCGAAGGACAATAAATTGATGAATAATGCGGAAAGAATCGTGAAGCATTTGGAAATGACCCAGTCCGTTATAGACCGTATGGGAAGGAACAGTTTTCAGTTAAAAGGCTGGAGCATGACAATCGTCGTAGCGGCAACAGTCTTAATCGCCAGGACGAATTTACCAAATCCTTTTTTCGTTTTTGTGTTTCTTATTCCCATCCTCGGTTTTTGGGGATTGGATGGATACTTCCTTTGGCAGGAACGACTGTTCCGAGAAGTCTATAATGATGTCAGAAAACAAATTGATACTGATTTTGAGATGAATCTCAAGAAACACAAAAATAAACAGAATTGCAGATGGAGAAAGGCTGTTCGGTCAATCGCTATTTGGCCTTTTTATTTGCTGGAGGTACTCCTTACTATTGCTATGTTTGCAATAGTCTGGTTTTGCTAAGAATCATCTCATCATAATGGGGTATCAGTTTCCAAGCGATATTTTCCTTGATGATTAGGTACATAGCCTCTCAAAAAACTTTTGGAACACTTTCCTAAACAACAAATGGAGGATAATTTGAAATGTCTGGAAGGAATTTCTTTGAATTGGGACGATCTAAGATCTCTGATGAAGACCAAATTGTATTCATCTCTTATAGAAACGTATGGCCTGACAAGAATCATGCTGAAAAATGCGCAAACATAGTCAAAGGAACGAAAGGTCTTGATATTTGGTTTGATAAAGAAAGTGAGTGTCTAGTACAAGCAAACGACGATTTTGAGATTGCATCATGCATTGAGCAAGGGTTAGATATCGCGTCTGCTCTATTAAGTATAATTGGCCCAGAAACTTTCGCTTCCCCCTGGGTTCCGTATGAAACTGGAGGTGCTAGAGGACGACAACGGTTCGTTGAACCCTTCCAGGATCAAAGTATGTATATTCGCTTCCGAGATTCAATCTCCAGTCCGCTTATTGCACATTTAATCCAGTCGGAAAAAGTTCCTCAATTCGTAAAACTAGGGACACCCCTTTATGACATAGACCATGTAAAACCATGGGCTGAGAGCATAGTGGAAATTTTGGGAATGATTAAAAAAAGGTACTATAGTAGTCATGAACTTTTAGGAAAAGTATACCGTCCTCCCACTCCTTCCAGGGTGCGTTACATGAAATGGAGTGAAATACTACAAGAATATAGATAACGGCTTGTGCTAAATAACTTTTTGTAAAACATTATTTCACAAAAGCAGAAATGTTTGTCCGTGTTCTTCATGGGCTGATACGCGCTTTAGTCCCGTAGGGACGATAAATTTTAGAAAAACGGCAGACCCCTTTTCTTGAGTCCTGTAAGGACGATATGTTTATTGAACAAATTCAGTATTTGTGAAAATAATTCAAACAATAAGTTAACTAACACAAGTCGTTATAGATAAGTTCTTTGGAGCTAAAAATGTTGAAGAGTAACATGTAACTCAAAGCTTACGCAATGTGCAGTGAATCGTGCTACTACGAACCAGATCAATTTTGAGAAACATAGGTATCTCCAAGGTGTATCTGTTGGTAATTAAGTGATTTATTGCCTGTCTGCGTAAGGCCTCTAACTATAACCATTTGCTCTGACAGCACTAAAGACTTACTCCTCTGAGATCGCAACGCTGTGTTTAATTTGCGGTTAAGAGAATGTGTTTTTAGCAACAGAGAGGTATAAAGTGCGTTTATCTGTTGAGGAGACTCTGGAGAACGAGATGTTTATAGGATTTCAAAATAGATGTTGACTATCTTATCTCTAAGTTGTATAATTCGGCAAGTGTAAGAGAGTAGGGAAAGAACTTCTTTCGTTACGCTCCGATCTTTAAGCAAATACAGGCATTTTCAGCGAATTTTTGTTTTAGTGGAAGGAAAATGTTCCCATAATTGCTCAACCAACTTGAAAATATGGTACAGGAGGATAAATCCATGAACGGCACAGAAAAAGTTGTAAATCACTTGGAGATGACGCAGGCTGTTATTAACCGTTTAGGACGTAACAGTTTTCTCTTAAAAAGTTGGAGCATGACCATCCTCATTGCAGCGATGGTGTTGATCGCTAAAGAAAACCTGCAAAACCAATATTTTGTCTTGTCACTTTTCCTTCCTATCGCGGGATTTTGGATTCTGGACGGATATTTTCTCTGGCAGGAGCGACTGTTTCGACAGGTTTACGACGAGATTCGCCAGCAGAGTGACACTGATTTTAAGATGGATCTCAGTAAGCATAGAGGCAAACCGAAATGCAGCTGGATATCGGCTATTTTTTCTATTACGCTTGTTATTTTTTATTTGATAGAGGTTCTTTTCGTGGGTGCAATCGGTTATTTCTTTTAATTCACACCAGAAAACTATGAGACACGTATTTTTCAGCTTCGATTGGGATGACGTTTGGCGGGTTAATCAAGTGCGCCACAGTTGGGTTGCTAAAGGCAGTTACACAGCAGCAGGGTTTGTTGATAGTGCCCAAATTGAAACGCTTAAAAGAAATACTGACCTCGCTATCAAGCGTTGGATAGGTAAGCAGATAGATGGAACATCTGTGACCTGTGTCTTGATTGGCAGTCAAACTGCTAATAGCAAATGGGTAAAATACGAAATTGATCAAAGCACTCAAAAGGGAAACGGTTTGCTTGGAGTGTATATCCACAATGTGAAAGATAGGCACTGAAGTGCCACCGTTTATTCAGACCACAATTTCGCAAAGTTAATCCAAGTTTTGTTGCTCGAATTCCATAGGTGTCAAATAGTCTAACGCCGAATGGGGGCGTTTTTGGTGATACACTTGTTCGATAAACTGTCCAATACGATTTCTCGCTTCATGGATGTCTTGATAGTCGTTGAGGTGAACTTCTTCCTCCTTGAGGGTTCGGATAAGTCTTTCCGCATACCCGTTCTCCCAAGGACACCCTCTGCGAGCTACCGAAATCTCAATACCGTGTGCTTTGAGCGTCGAGAGATAAGCGTTTGAAAGATATTGCACGCCTTGATCGGAATGATGTATCTCCGGAGACCGGCTTTCCAACAGTGCCTCTTGTAGCGGTTTCAACGTCAGAGATGTATTCAAATGTGAACCGATCTGCCACCCTCTTATCATTCGGGTGAAGACATCCATGAGGAGAGCGACATAAATGAAGCGGTGCTTGAGGCGGACGTAGGTCATATCGGCGACCCAGACTTGATCCGCTCGACAGACCTCAAGACGCTGAACTCTATTGACCCAGTTGTGTTCAGCTTCAAGGGATCTTGTGGTTTGACAGACGCGTTTCACCGAGACCGAGAGATTTTCTTCTTTCATCAACCGGGCCACACGTTTATACCCCACGGTGTATCCCATACGCACCAGCAGTTTTGTGATACGCCTATATCCGTAGGTCGGATACCGGAGTGCCAACGTCTCTATTTCATCCCGGAGAACCGCTTCAGATGCGTCCTGCTTCGGGTGGTAATAGAGAGTGCTCCGGGTGAAACCCAGCACCTCACATATCTGTCGCACCGAATAATCGCTCCGCAATGCTTCAACCATCTTTCGCTGTTCCGTCAGTTTTGGTCTAACCACGTCGCTGCTTTTTTTTCAATATCTAATGCCACAGTCAACCGCCCGACGAGCTGTTCAAGGTGGGCGATCCGCTCCGCTGCCTCGCTGGACTGTTTCTCTGTCGACACAAACACAGAGCCTACGTTTTCAACGACTTGCTGCTTCCACTTAGAGAGTTGATCTTCACTCAGGTTGTGTCGACGACACACTTCTGCTTGCGAACTTTCACCGCTCAGTGCCTCAAGAACAACTTGGCCTTTAAACTCAGGGGTGAAGTTTCTTCGTTTTCGTTTCGCCATCGGGGCCTCCTTTCAAGTCGTGGAGATTATACCACAATCTTGGTTTAGGGAGTGGCCCGAATTTAGGGGGGCAGTACACACGGTTGGACATCTACTAAAGGAGCAAGCCCTTTCAGACAACCACCAATTAACTTTATACCTACCACCTCTACTAATTTAGTATATCCTTGTTGCTCGTACTACGACTGGGTCAATGATAATGGCTATCAGAATCTTGGAAATTGGATAGAAAAGGCCGCTCAACAGGCTGGTAGATAGCACATCCAGATGTTCTCAATCTGCGTCATTCGTGTAATCCGCGATTCAGACAACACTTCCGGAACACACAAACCCACTGCTCTCCTGAACACGCACCCCTTATCTCAACCTTTCCTTTGAAAACCAGATCGTCCGCTGCTATACTCATAATATCCTGTAACGCAGATTTTAAAAGCATCACTTGGCATAGCCTACAAGCGCGTCAACACCCTATATTAGCAAACATAAGAATACAACTTGATGACACAAAAGGCAATAATCCGCGTCATCCGTGTAATCCGCGAGAATCCGCGATTCAGACGACTGCCTTGATTGAAGTGTCAACGTTAATTCAGACCAAAAATTAGCAAAGTTAAGACAAGTTTTGTTGCTCAAATTTGGCAGGCGTTAAATACCCTAATGCCGAATGTGGCGTTTCTGGTGATACACCTATGTGATAAAATGTCCGATGCGTTCTCTCGCCTCGGTTATATCTTCATACGCATTGAGGTGGACTTCTTCCTCCTTTGCAGCATTTCGCTATATTTCGCTATATTTCGCAAGAAGGAATACGAAAACGTTGCGGACTTTGAGCAGAAACATAACGTTAAACTACCAAAGGATATTGCCGCACTGCTAATTTCCCTGCGGTCATAGTAGAAAAACAAAAAACTGTCGTCTTAGTGGCTCACCTGATGTTACAGAGGGTCAATCCGCGAAATCCGTGTAATCCGCATAATCCGCGATTCCGACTACTTCATAAATTGAAATTGACAAACGGCCACATACATGCTATGATTTAACATGAAAGAGAATTCATATCGTGGAGAACAGCGTTTGAACACACAAGAAACCGAACTGAACGGGATTTTAGAGATAATCGGTAGGATAGCAGAAGCAACCGCCGATGGTGATTTCATCTATCGCGGCGAACCGCAACACTATGAAGAAGTTTCCTCAAGTTTATGGCGTGAATGTCGGAAAGAAATTGGACCAGAGGAATTTGATATAGAAGCCATCCAAGCGCGAATGCTCGAATTGGCTAAAAACTATACCCACGAAGAAGACGATTTTGAAATCTTGACTGAACTCCAGCATTACGATGGTCACACCAACCTTATAGACTTTACAACTGATAGCCACATAGCCCTTTTCTTCGCATGTGACGGTTTTCTCGACAAACCCGGCAGGATTATTTTGTTCCGAAGAACTGAAAATACAAATGAAAGTCACAAAATTAGGGAACCACAGAATCCAAAAAACCGGGTCATAGCACAGAAAAGTATATTTGTTCGACCACCCAAAGGCTTTCTTGAGCCGGGTCAGTACGATGTGATTGACATTCCTAAATCGCTTAAAGAACCAATATTAGATCACCTGCAAAAACACAATGGTATCTCAACACAAACCGTTTACAATGACCTCCATGGGTTTATTAGGAACCAGCGTGAATATCAGAGAACATGTATAGAAATTTATCAGGTTGGAACGCAGCCGAGCAAAGATATTTTAGAGACTGCCCCAGATGAAACCGATGACATAATGGAGAATCAATAATGCCGACCCAAACAGATCAGGCATCTTACGATATAGCCATCCAGCACTATAACAGAGCAATCACACTCAAACCCACCTATGCACAAGCCTATAACTACCGCGGCATCGCGTATAGTCATAAAGGCGAAATTGACCGTGCAATTGAAGATTTTAGCACAGCGATAAGACGCAAGGAAAACTATGCCGAAGCCTACAGTAACCGCGGTGGCGCATATCGCCTTAAAGGAGAGTATGACCGTTCCATTGAAGACTGTAACACAGCGATAAGATTGGATCCTGATTTACCAGAAGCCTATAACAATCGTGGGATAGTTTATAAACTCAAAGGTGAGATAGATCGAGCGATTGAAGACTATAACACCGCAATAGCACTGAATCCAAACTATACTTATGCCTATTACAATCGCGGTGTTGCTTACTGTCATAGACACGATGATATCTCTATCGCTGAGGACCTTAATAGAGCTATTGAAAACTTTAACAAAGTGATAGAACTCAATCCCAATTATCTCAGAGCGTATGCTGCCGTTTCTGATACCCATTATGAACTCGGCACCTATTACTATGCTGAAGGTAACGATGACCTTGCCATCAAAAACTATACCCAAGCGATACAACTGCAACCAGAGTATTTTGAGGCATATCAGAGTCGTGGAACTGCTTATCTCGATAAGCGGGAGTATGACCTTGCCATAAAAGACTATACCAAAATGATAGAAATCAGTCCTAATGACGCTATAGGCTATTATGGTCGCGGCGTTACTTACCAGAATAAAGGGGAGTATGACCTTGCCATAAAAGACTATACCAAGGCAATAGAACTGAACCCAAATCTGCATCTCTATCTCTATAATAACCGAGGCAATGCCTACGCCCAAAAAGGAAAATATGAACTTGCCATCAACGACTATAACAAGGCGATAAAAGTAGAGGCAGATTTGGCAGACGCACTTTATGACGCAGAGCCATACTACAACCGCGGTATGGTGTTCTTACGCTTGAAAGAATGGGAAAAAGCCAAAGAAGATTTGACAACTGCCAGAGACAAGCAGGAAAATATCATCATTGAACAGTTTCGCAAAGAATACGAAAACGTTGCCAACCTTGAGCAGAAATATGAGATTAAACTACCAGAAGACATCGCCGCAATGCTAACCCCTCCGCAGGCATAGCAGTAAAACAAAAAACCGTTCCTGCAGCTTGAATTCTGAAATATTGTCCAAACTTTAGTATAATTAGAAGGTCAAGTATTTTTCAAAAAACGCTATGATCTCATGCACGAGGGCGGCTTTTCCTCCCCCGAATGAATTCGGGGGTTTCCAATCCGTAAACTTTGACGAAATCAGAAAGGAGTTTGACATGTTGTCTCGGATTAGTGATATTATCATCTTAACGTTGTTTGTTCATTTGTTCACAGGATGTGATTCCCTTGATGGAAGTAAAGATGTGGATATGTGGATAGAAGCAGCAGGTATAGTGTCTGTTTCTGATGATAGGCCCGCCGAAGTGGTGATCGGCGCAGTAGGGGCTCATAGTAACACCTGTGTAAGCAGAAATGTGGAAGTATCCGCGACTCGGGAGGGTAATGACATCAATCTAACAGCAAAGATGGAAATACCTTTTTTCCCTTCTCTTTGTGGAGACGCAGTAACAGGCGTGTATGGCGAGGTTACTCTGAAGAATCTTAAAATGGGTGAATATAAAATTCTGGACGACAGCAGCCGTGAACTGGGACGATTTCGTATTGAAGAATACGCGGCTTATGTAGATATTGAACCCATCATAAATGGATTTATTATTTCTCGACCAGTATTTCGCGATAATGACGAACTTGAAGATACTTCCTACTTTGTTAAAGCTAGTATTGGTATAGAAGAAGTCCATGAAACCGGTTGTGAACTCATTATCCCCAGGACAGTCCTCTGGACAGACAGAGAAGATACTGAAGCCGTTATCAACATTGATATAAAGCGGCGGGTGCCAAATGCTGACTCCCCTTGCGGCGTTATATCTTTATATCAACCTACTGAGGTTTATGGGGCATGGATACACAACACTGAGATACATCTTGGATTATTCTCTGCGGGGACACATCGCGTGGTCATCGATGGTATGAACTATATTTTTGAGATACCGCTGCAGGTTGATTGGGAGCGTATTCAGCAAATAATAATACCTCCAAAAATGGATGCAGCAACACCCATGTGAGACGCGGGGTCTCTACATTGAGAAATATGAGCCATCCTTACAAAATAGGGTAGAGGTCGTGCACAAAGACGAGAGTGCCAGCTTGAGAGCTCGAAATCCAGTCATTGTCTACATTCGCGACCTTTTTCAAACCCATCCTTTTTCAGATTTTACTCTGAATACTCTGAAACTCGCCACATTTTCTTATCCTTTACTGGAGAGTATGTCGGGAATCGGAGTTCCCTCCTACAGCAGAACTGAATGCTTCTGCTCCGTGATTGCGACCTGATTGACTGCTAACGACTGAATCCTTCTGAACAAAAAATCTTGAAAAAAGTCTTCAAATATGAGATAATGTATTTTGGAATCAAAATACCCTTATAGGGCAGAATTTGCAAGCCCATTTCACAAAAGTAAAGGAGAAAATACGCAAGATGCCACTGAACAGGAAAATACGTTACGGCATGGTAGGGGGAGGACCGGATGCCTTCATCGGTGCTGTCCATCGTAAAGCCGCTGCACTCGATGGAGAAATCGATCTCGTTGCTGGCGCGTTCTCATCATCACCCGAAAAATCCCGTCAGCAAGGTGCTGAACTCTTCCTCGACCCAAATCGGGTCTACGGGTCTTACAAGGAGATGGCAGAGAAAGAGAGTCAACTGCCAGAAGGCGAACGCATTGACTTCGTCTCAATTGTGACACCGAACCATGTCCATTTTGATGTCGCCAAAACCTTTATTGAAGCCGGGTTTCACGTCGTCTGTGATAAGCCGATGACTACAACGGTTGCCGATGCTGAAGCGTTATGCAGCCTCGTCAAAGAACACGATGCCGTTTTTGCGCTCACACACAACTACACAGGCTATCCGATGGTGAAGCAGGCACGTGAACTCATAAAAGAAGGGAAACTCGGAACGCTCCGTAAGATCGTCGTTGAATATCCTCAAGGTTGGCTCGCAACATTCTTAGAAGACGAAGGCGCGAAACAAGCCGTCTGGCGCACGGATCCGAACCAAGCGGGTGCATCCTCATGTATCGGAGACATCGGTTCCCACGCTGAAAACTTGGCACACTATATCACAGGACTCGACATCGAAGAAATTTGTGCCGATATGACCACTTTTGTAGAGGGACGCTTGTTGGAAGACGATGGAAATCTGCTCGTGCATTATGAAAACGGAGTCCGTGGTGTGCTTTATGCGTCACAAATTTCGGTAGGTGAAGAGAACAATCTGCGTATCCGTGTCTACGGCACCGACGCATCGCTGGAATGGCAACAAGAAAATCCGAACTACCTCTATGTCCGTTTTCCAGATGGTCCCGAACAGGTTTATAAACGCGGCAACGATTATCTGTCGGAGGTCGTCCAGCACAACTCACGGATACCTTTCGGACACCCGGAAGCTTTTATTGAAGCATTCGCAAATATTTATGTAAACGCCGCACGGACAATCGCAGCGAAAATCGCAGGCGATGCTCCAACTGAGTTTGACACAGATTTTCCAACCGTTCAAGATGGTGCGCGTGGCGTGCATTTCATTAATGCAGCTGTAGACAGTGGGAAACAGCGCGCGTGGATCGATGCGAGGTATTCACCACCAGCATAAGAGTTGTCAATACGCATTGCTTTCGGTTGTCGGTTAAGAGACTACTTGTATTAGAGACAATGTATGCAACTACCAGAAGCATTCACCGAAGACCGATAACGAATAAAAGGAGAGATACTATGGCAAGACCTGTAACACTCTTTACAGGCCAATGGGCAGACTTAACATTAGAGGAATTAGCAGAGAAAGCGAGTGGATGGGGCTATGATGGCTTAGAACTCGCTTGTTGGGGCGACCATTTTGAGGTTGACAAGGCACTCGCAGATGATAGCTACTGCCAAGGCAGACACGATCTACTCGCGAAATACGGACTCAAAGTCTGGTCAATCAGCAACCATCTTGTTGGACAGGCAGTCTGCGATAATATCGACAGTCGGCATCAAGGGATTGTGTCAGAGGCTATCTGGGGTGATGGCGATCCCGCAGGCGTTCAGGAACGTGCTGCTGAAGAGATGAAAAACACAGCGCGCGCAGCCGCAAAACTTGGCGTAAGCGTCGTCAACGGTTTCACTGGCAGCTCGATATGGCATCTTCTGTATTCTTTCCCTCCGAATGACCCAGGACAAATTGATGCTGGTTTTGAAGACTTCGCCAATCGCTGGAACCCGATTTTCGATGTCTTCGACGAAGTCGGCGTTAAATTTGGGCTCGAAGTTCACCCGACCGAAATCGCCTTTGACATCGTCACTGCGGAACGTGCGATAGAAGCGGTCAACGGTAGAGAAGCGTTCGGATTTAACTACGATCCAAGCCATCTCGGCTATCAAGGCGTTGATTATGTAGCATTCCTTGAACGATTGAGCGATCGGATCTATCACGTCCACATGAAGGATGTCTGGTGGTCTGACACACCAAGGTTAGCGGGTGTGTTTGGTGGACACCTGAACTTTGGCGATGCCCAAAGATACTGGGATTTCCGATCCATCGGTCGTGGTAGCATTAACTTTGAAGAGATTATCCGAGCCTTGAATCACATGGAATACGACGGTCCCCTATCCATTGAATGGGAAGACAGCGGTATGGACAGAGAACACGGCGCACGCGAATCGTGTGCGGCTGTCAAAGGCTATGATTTTGAACCGTCTGCTGTTGCCTTTGATGCGGCATTCGAGGAATAAGTCATTAGTCGTCAGTCGTCAGCTATCGGTTAAGAGACATATTTGCTAATCAGATGTCTCTTTAACCGATAATTATGGTAGGTTTTAGAATTACTTTTACATTGAGACTGGTGAGATTAAGGGCACCCACAAGGGGTGCCCCTACAGGATTAAACTTATTTTCATAATTCACCATAAATCTCTGCAATCTCGAAAAAACAATACCGATTGGGAACAGACTCATGGCGAAAGGGACAGTTCACGCACCTGAATCTCGAACATTTACCGATCAACACACCGGTACACAGATCCGGCAGGTGACAACAGCGTCCGCGTTGCACCACCATCCATTCTTCATTATACCTGCGTATGACGACGCAATGCAGCGGCTGATATTTGTCTCACATCGAACCGGAACACCACAAATATTCGCTGAAGAAAGAAGCACGGGTGAACTTCGCCAATTAACAGATAGACCCGACCTCTCAGAGTGGTCGGTGCATCCCTCGCGCGACGGAAAAGCAGTCTACTTCACAGCCGGCACAAGCGGATGGAAAATAGATTTGGAGACGCTTGAGGAACACGAACTCGTGAATTTCGCCACAACAGCAATGCGGGAAGAAGGCATGGTCGCCGCCGCTATGGGCACAACTGCCTTAAGTCCCGACAATCGATGGTGGGCTGTCAGATTTAACATCGGCAAAGAATCCGCACTCGCTATTATAGATACAGAGACTGCCGAGCACGAGATTATCTTGCGGAGAGACAGCATCGGACACCTTCAATTCTGTCCGGATGATTCCAACCTGCTCTACTATGCGGGTCCCTTGACGGATCGGGTATGGGTCATCCATCGCGACGGAAGTGGAAATCGTCGCCTCTATGCTCAGAACGTCGAAAAGAATGAATGGATCACACATGAAACATGGGTCCCAGGGAGGCGCGAACTCGCTTTTGTCGATTGGCCCCGCGGTGTGAGGTGTGTCAACGTCGATACTGGAATAGAGCGACAAGTGGCAACGTTCAACGCATGGCATGCCATTAGCAACCTTGTGGGAACCCTTATGGTAGCAGATACCAATTTCCCGGATATCGGCATCCAAATTTTTGATCCACGTGACGGTATTGGTGAACCACAAACGTTATGCCATCCTGGTGCCTCATCTATTGGCGAGCATTGGAATGGACCGTTCCCGTATGCGGGAGGTCCAATTCAGGTTTACGCGCCGCAACACACACATCCACATCCGTCTTTCAGTCCGGACGGCAAACACGTTGTATTCACATCCGACCGGAGTGGGTATGCGCAAATTTACGAGGCAACTCTTGAATAGCTGTCAGCGATCAGCAATCAGTCGTCAGCAAGAGCTGGGAGTCGATAATTCCTCCTACAAGAAAACTAAATGTCCCTGCATAAGAAAGTAATTTCATCAAAATGAACACTGAAAGCCGATACCTGATGACGAATGAAAAAGGAGAAAAGAATGCCTGTTGTCATACCGCGCCTCGTTGTTGAGGTGTTCCAACATACAAACTTCCGAGGCAGAATGGGATATGTTGTAGAGCCTGTTTCCTTTACGCGCGACATCGGGTTTCAAGACAATATCTCTTCCGTTCGCGTCTATAAGGGTCCGAACTTCTCATCGAATCCGAACTACAAAGTCATCCTTTACCAGCATCGCAACTTCCGCGGTAAAAAGTTGGCACTCGGACCTGGATTTTACCCGAACTTACACGATACTGCCTACAACTTCGCCGACAGAATCTCATCAATCAACTTCGGTTCCACACTGGAAGTGGTTGGACCGGAATGGGGCACGATTCCGCTGATTGTGGACTGCTACGAGCATGTCGAATTTCGGGGCAGAAAAATCACTATCCTGCGCGATATCGCCAATTTACGGGACGCCCAAGGCGGAACTTGGTTTGAAGACCGAATTTCGTCAATCCGTATCTTCAAAGGGCCAGATTTCCCGCGTCACGGCGCGGAGGTTGTTTTCTACGAACACCCTGACTTTGAGGGAGCCCCTCTACCGATCCGTATGGAACCATCGGAGTATAAAAAAGAATTGCCCAACCTCCATTTACTCCCCCAAAACTTCGGAGACTCTATCTCGGCTGTGAAAATCGAAGGATGGGCATCGTCGGGTGAATTCACAGAGATGGTATTTGAAGATGAGTTCATCGGAAACCGCATGCGTCCGGAATGGCGGTGGGATGATCCGAAGGGCGGTGGCTCCTGGGCAGAACGCCAAGGCTACTTAGAAATGCGAACTGAACCCGGTCAAGACCTTTGGCACGGTCCAGATGGCAGAAGCGGCGATATGAGTGCGCCACGCCTGCTCATGGAAGTCGCTGGAGACTTCGCTATTGAAACTCGCATGCGAATTTCACCACAACTCAAAGAACACGGTGGCTTATTAATATGGAAAAATCCGAACCGATTCCTCAGACTTGAGAAGACCTCGGGACCGCATGCCTTCAGAGGCGATGTCCGATTTGAACGCCATGTCGGACGCTCACTCAATTTACGCGGACGCAGCAGCGGGCTTCGAGATGTCCGAGAACTTTTCTTACGTTTGGAACGCAGAGGGAACCAATTCTCCTCTTTCGCCAGCCACGATGGCATCCAATGGAAAAGTTGCGGACAAACGAATGTCGGCATGGGAAATTCGGTGCATGTTGGACTACACGCACTGTGTCCGGGAAATATCCCACCCACTTTAACTCGTTTCGACTTCTTCCGGGTGTTCAAGCGGAAGAGCGAGGTCGCCGAATACCGTCCTATAAGTAGCGAAGCACATGGTCAAATGTCTGATGAGGAACGTGAACGTCAAATCGCTGCGCGGCGCGAACGGGCCATGCGTGATATGTATTAGAATAGTAGTCAATCACCAGTTCGGATTTTATACTACCTGTGATAGACCCCCGAATGAATTCCGGGGAAACCTCTGCAAAAGTTAAGCAGAAGCATTCGTGGACCTCAAACGACATTGCTTTTGTTTTGAGAATATAAAATCCTTTCAGTTGTCGGTTAAAAGGCTTTCGTTTAACAATGCCCTCTTGTAACCGATAACCAACACCCCATACAAGGAGGAATCAATCATGCGTCTGAAAAACAGTTTTTATCGACAAAACAGACAATTTGTGAAGCACTCACGACTCTATACAGTCTTTCTCCTCCTCGCGTTCCTTGCGTGGAATGCACAAACTGCCGATGCAATTGTCGGAGCAGTCGAAGATGGTTTAGTCGCCTATTGGTCCTTCGACAAAGACACGGTAAAGATTAAATCCGAGGCGGTAGACATTCTGTCGGGACTCGCTGCCGCTGTTCATGGGGACCCCGAACTCGCACCTGCTGCCGATTGCAAAGTAGGTGAGTGCGTCCTTTTTGATGGTAGTGTTGACCGCTTCCTTGTTGAAGATTCAAAACCCCCGAAAATCGATCGTGATTGGGAGGAGATCACCCTGGAATGTTGGGTCCATATCAACGCCTTAGATGACAGTTGGAATAGGATTATCTCACTTGACGATATGCCAACGAACAGTGCCGTGGTGAGCCTCTATTATGACGATGACGACAACCAGCACGGTTTCTTCATCCGAGCCGGTGGCAAATCAACCGTGGCGGCACAAGACAATGTACTGGAGGACATCCCAATTGAGGAGTGGTTGCACCTTGTCGGCACCTATGATGGCGCGACAGTTCACTATTATGTGAATGGAAAACAGGAAAAGAAGTATGCCATGAAGGGCGGCAAGATTCCGAAAGGCGGACTCCTCCTCGGCATTGGAGATCGATCAGATGGATGCGATTGCGATACAATCCAAGGATATATTGATGAATTCCGCATCTATGATCGCGTTCTGAGTCCGGCGGAAGTCGAGAACAATATGAGAGCAACAGGGCTCGATGTCAGTCCTTCTGCGAACAAGTTGAGCGTTACATGGGGACATATCAAATCAAGACGGAGATAATTTTTTAATTTTCCTTGCGGTTAAACAACGTGAGATTGACAATTGAAGTTCCTTTCTCAAACCCGTCCTCCACTACGTTACGGACTACGTGCTCTGTTTTTTAGGACAATTGGAAGTCTGCGCGTAATGAAGTGGAGCGCAGCCCAGGAGGCCATAAATTAAAAATGGAAACGATTGGAGTTGGTGTTATCGGATGTGGTGGCATGGGTAGAAGCCTTGCCACGAGTGCACATGCTGTTGAGGGAACAGAGGTCATTTCCGTCAGTGATGTGCAAGAAGCACTGGCTGAAAAACTGGCTACAGACCTTGGTGTGTCCTATAAGTTAGATTACCACGAATTACTCGCCGATGATCGGATTCGTGCAGTCCTGATTGCGTCGCCACCGTTTATGCACTCACAAATGGCGGTCGATGCTGCGAATGCAGGAAAGCATGTTTTTTCCGAAAAACCGATGGCTCCGACGCTGGAGGCTTGCGACGCGATGATTACCGCCGCGGCGGATAACGGTGTCAAACTTACCATCGGTTTGGTATGTCGCTATCACGGGACGCATTCCGTTGTTCGCGAAATCGTTCAGAGCGGTGAACTCGGAGCCCCTGCTTGTATGATGGTGCATCGCATCGGTGGCCCGTGGCGCAGCGGGTATAGTCACACACCGTGGCGACTGGAGCGTGCGAAGTCTGGCGGGAGTCTCATGGAAATTAACGCCCATGAAATCGACTTTATGCGCTGGACCTGTGGTGATGTAGCCTCTGTTTATGCCGCTGGCGGACAATACGGACCAGATAAGAGCGACTATCCAGATGTAATGCTCGCCTCCTTGCAATTTACAAACGGAGCCATCGGTTTACTCCATTCCAGTCATGTCTCTGCTGTTGGTGGTTATGGTGGACGCGTCGATTGTGAAGGCGGTTCGATCTATTTTCCACAGATCTGGGGCGGCGATGCCGCCATTCAGATCAAACCTTTTGAGGGTGAAGGACGGCAGATTAAAGTAGCAGATATCGAGGTACCGCCGCCGGTTCAAGAAGAGATTCGCGTTTTCGTAGACGCAATCCGTAACGACACATCCCCACCTATTACGGGATTAGATGGTCGCGCCGCCGCCGAGATCGCATTAGCTGCGTACCAATCCGTTGAGAGTGGGCACCCCGTACCGTTACCCCTTTAATAACAAATGCCGTAGCCTGCGACAACGGCGCAGGCGGATTTAAGAAACGCACATGAGCGTCTAAACGACCGTTATTTAACCGCAAGGAAAATTAAAAGAATGAAAATTTCAGTCTGGGATGGCGGACTTTCTGATAGCTACCTGAAACAGGTTACACAGCTTGGTGCAGATTGTATCGACTTTGGAGGTGGTAATGCCTTCCCCGGTGTCGATGAGCAGGGTTATCCAGATTTGGACGAGGTATTGAAAATAAAAAAACGGATCCGTTCTTGGGGACTCGACATCAATCGTGTGACACTTCCGAATATCACAGAAAAGTTCATGCAGGGTCAACCTGATGGCGAACAGGAATTAGAGAATACGTGTAATGCCCTCCGAGTCTTCGCTGAAGCCGGTGTCCCTATTGCGCGCCAAAGGTTTTGGGGTGATACGTTTGACTATCTAATGACACGCTATTCATCCGTACATAGAGGTGGCTATACCTCCCGTGGTGAAAGTCGCGCCGCGACCGAAAATCCACCACCTACACCAACGATGAAAACCCTCAATGAATGGTGGAAACGTTTCACTGAAATCTACGGAGTACTCGTCCCTATCGCCGATGAATACGATATTAAACTCGCTATCCATCCATCGGACGTGCCGAATCCTGACACACCGCTTGGTAGTCTCGGTTTCCACCGTGTCACCGATACCTTCCCGAGCAAAAACGTTGGCTATCTTTACTGTTGTGGCACTCGGGCGGAAGCCGGAGGCAGTGCGATTGTCCTTGACGAAATCAACAACTACGGACGTAAAGGACGCATCTTTATGGTTCATCTACGGAACGTCCGTGGGAGCCTTGCGACAGCAGGAGCGTTCGAGGAAGTTCTGCTTGATGATGGTGATATGAACGCTTTCAAAATCGTCCGTGAGCTCCAAAAAGTCGGATTTGATGGATGCATCAACGCCGATCATATCCCGAAATTAGAAGGCAATGTTGGGTTAGCTTACTCCGTCGGCTATATTAAAGCACTGTTCGCGGCACTGGCGCCATAACTCTATAGGAATCGCGAGCTGGAACTCGCTCCTACAAGATGTGCGTGTGTACACCTTAGACCCCTTAACCCCTCAAAATCAGGATAAGTGGGATGTCATTCTTCGGGAATGTCCAGATACGACTGTCTTCCAAAGCCTTGCGTGGCGAGATGCCTTAGCGAATGCGTTCAGTCAGCTTATCCCAACTTATTTACTCATCAATCAAGATGATTCTGTGATAGGTGGGCTGCCTGGTTTCGTTTTTCAACCGATACCGGGTATCCGTCTTTGGCACTCGATGCCGTGGAATCTGTTTGGTGGTATACATCTTATCGGATCGGGGCGAATAAATCCTGAGCCCCTGATAAGGTCCATCGAAACGGAAGCAACGGCAAAGGGATGGTGTGAAATCCGTTGGACACTGCCGCCGAATCGTACCGCTACGGATAGCGATTTTTTCGCTGAAATGGGCTACTCACGGACTGACCATTTCACACATCTTTTGAAGACAAATGGAGATGTTGAATCCCTCTGGCACGCCTATAACAAACGGGTGCGAGGTGCGGTTAGGAAGGCAGAGAAATCGGGTGTGATAGTCATGGATGCCGATAGTGAAGAGGCTTTATCCACCTTCTACGATATGTATCTTATGACAGTGAAACGGTTAGGTGGTACCCCGAAACCGCAGGTACTCATGCGGACACTCCTGCATCGGAAAATCGCCAAACTTGCTATCGCCACACATCGCGGTACCATGATCGCAGGACTGCTCTACCTACGCTTCAACAAGACCGTAACGTTGTGGTGTGAAGCATCTGTACCAGCGTTCCTGAAATACCGTCCTAACAACGCTATTTTCCACCATATCATCACACACGCGTGTCATGAACAATACGAATGGGTGGATTTCGGGGCATCTCCACCAGAAAATACAGGGTTAATTGCGCATAAGGAACAGTATCGCGCCGTCCGGACAGACTTCGCCAGTTACACAAAGGTCGTTTCGCCCTTGAAAAAGGCGTTGTGGACAAAGAGTGAAGGCGCACTTCGCCAAATTTATACATGGATGCAGAGGAGCGGTTAACAGTTATTCGTTCTTAGTTGTCGGTCACAAGGGGTTTTAGGTAACAATTCATCCCTCTTTAGAATACTTCAAGTTTGCGAAGATTGTTACAAAGTACTTCTTTAACCGATAACTGATAACCGAAGACTGACCCCTATAAAAAATGGAAACTACTCGTAAACCCAATTTAATCTTCGTTTTCGGCGATCAGCATCGTCAATGTGATGTCGGATGTGCGGGCAACCCGCAAGTGCAGACTCCAGCGATGGATCAACTCGCACAGGAAGGAACGTTCTTTCCCAATACCTTCACGAACGTCCCGATATGCGTACCAGCGCGCGGATGTTTGATGACAGGCAAATATCCCTTGAATCACAAAGCCGTCTCCAATGACTTACCGCTTCCTCTGACCGAAACCGGCATCGCGGAAGTATTCAAAGAAGATGGATACGCCACGGGTTACATCGGTAAATGGCACCTCGGTGGTATGCCCAGAGACAAGTTTATTACACCTGAGATGCGGTTTGGCTTCGACCATTGGGTCGGTTGGAATTGCCACCACGACTATTTCAATGCCCCGTACCACGACTCCGATGGGAATCAGATGCAGATTGACGGCTATGAACCGGAATTTCAGACCGATAAAGCCATTGAATACTGCCGCGATCATGCCGACGAACCGTTCTGCCTCTATATGAGTTGGGGACCGCCACACAACCCCTATGAACACGTCCCAGAACGCTACAAAGTGATGTATCCGCCAGAGGATATCCAATTACGTCCGAACGCGGTGGACACCCCCGAAACACGGAAAGATATATCCGGTTATTACGCACATATCACGGCTCTGGATGAAAATCTTGGACGCTTGATGACTGCGCTCGACGAAATCGGTATCGCTGACGACACTATTCTCGTCTATACATCTGACCACGGAGATATGCTCGGTAGCCATGGACACGTGAGAAAAGAACGTCCGTGGGACGAATCCAGCCGCATCCCTTTCATGATTCGTTGGCCCCATAGAATTCCAGCAGGTGTTACCCGCGATACCTTGTTAAGCCTCGTCGATTTCATGCCGTCAATGCTGTCTCTATGCGATTTGCCAATTCCAGCGGGTGTGGAGGGTATTGACCTTGCAGAAGCGATGCTCGGTAACACAATTGACGAACCACAATCTGTGCTGCTTGAAGTCCCACTGCACGGGAGCGAAGGTTTCAACTTCGGTATACGTGAGTGGCGCGGTGTTCGCACGCATCGCCATACATACGCACGCCACCACGACGGAACAGGGTGGATGCTATACGACAACGACAACGATCCGTATCAGATGAACAATCTCATCGACGATGAAGATTCACAAGACCTCCGTGCCGAACTCGAAGCGGATCTCCAACGGTGGCTAACCCGAATAAACGATCCATGTTTGCCCGGTTTGGAACACATTCGACAACTCGGGTTATCAGAGTTGTGGAATATCAGCGAACAGCGGTTCGGTGGAAGAAATCCTCGTTGGGCATAATTTTAAACTAACGCAAGCGTTCGATCTGAGGGGTTTCAACTGTAACATTCCTCTTCGTATATCCGCAGTGCGCCGTTGTTGCCCTGCTGCGTTTTAGATTCAAACTTATACCAAATCTGAAAAATAAAGTCGCATTATAGAGATTTTGGAACTCTATAAGGTATCCGCATGTAAGAGCGCAATGAATTGCGCTACTACGAACGAGTTTTTCGCTAATGAGAGACATTTATTTAGAATCTGAAAAATAAAGTCGCATTATAGAGATTTTGGAACTCTATAAGGTATCCGCATGTAAGAGCGCAATGAATTGCGCTACTACGAACGAGTTTTTCGCTAATGAGAGACATTTATTTAGAAATGGTATTATATAGTAAAGTCTGTAATTACTTTTACACCATCGCCAGATACGTCGGGAACCGGAGTTCCCTCCTACAGTATTCGTGAAATACGGAGTGTTGTTTTCCAAAATGTAAACTTATTTTCAGGAACTACTATACCACAAAGATAACATAGGAGATAGCAACCTATGACTGATGAAGAAAAATTTCGATTTGACTTAACTGGATTCCTCGTTCGTCCTGCGATCCTTGAACGCGACGAAGTAGATGCGATCGTTAATCAGATCGACCGGATACATCACAACAAAGAATCCTTACCGCCGGAACACCGTGCAGTACCGGGCGGTCCCGCGAGCGTCCTGATTGATCACCCCAAAGTTCTGGATGTCCTACATGAAATTATCGGACCTGAGATCCGGTTAGAGCACTGCTACTCTGCCTGGCGCGAAAAAGGGCAGAGGCACGGTGAACTCCACGGTGGTGGACCCCGACAGGCAGATCCGATCTTCGGGTATCGCGTCAACAACGGGCAGATTCACGCTGGAATGGTGCGTGTCGTCTTTGAGCTAACAGACGTTACTAAAAGGGATGGTGGGACGCATTTTATAGTTGGTAGTCACAAATCCAATTTCCCGATGCATCCTGACCACATGTCGTTAGAGGAAGGGAAGCGGAGCCCATTTCTGATGACTTATGAATGCCCCGCTGGCAGTGCCATCTTCTTCACGGAGAACCTGTGCCACGCCGGTCCCGTGTGGCAACGGGAGACCCCGCGTGTGGCAGTGCTAAACGCCTACGCGCATCTCGCGACACATTGGCACCGTCTACCGATTCCGCCTGAAGTTCTGTCCGCTTTACCGCGTGAAAAGCAAGCGTACTTCCGTGAACCGTGGGTTGCGGATTTCCGTACGCGTCCAGCAACGAGAAACACGATTGAGCGGTTCCTTAGCAATGACGAATCGCCTGTTAATACCGATCGCAAGCCGTGATTTAAAATGAACGGCGACCAGATTTTATAGTTAAAAATATGAAGAAACGGGTCCTTATTATCGGTTGGGATTGTGCGGCACCTGAGCTTGTCTTTGACGCTTTTAAAGCCGACATGCCCAATACACGTCGTCTGATGGAAGAAGGCATCTACGGCGAATTGGAAAGCACGATCCCACCGATCACCGTGCCAGCGTGGATGTGTATGATGACCAGCCGAGATCCAGGTGAACTCGGTATCTACGGTTTCCGCAACCGCAAGGATTATTCCTACGACGCACTCACCATCGCCAATTCACACGCCATCAAAGTGCCGACTCTCTGGGATCTGCTGGGGCAGGCGAAAAAGAAATCGATCGTTTTAGGCGTGCCACTCACCTATCCGGCGAAACCGTTTCCAGGCTGGATGGTTACCAGTTTCCTCACACCCAATCTCAATTCACAGTGGACCTTCCCGCGGCGACTTACACGGGAAATTACGCAAGCCGCAAGCGATTACATGATCGACATACCCAATTTTCGGACTGACCGGCGCGCCGAATTGGAGCAACAACTCCTCAAAATGACGACCGAACGTTTCAAACTCGCACGCTATCTGCTTGAAACAAAAGACTGGGACCTCTTTACAATGGTTGAAATGGGGTCCGACCGGCTCCATCACGCTTTCTGGCGATTTTGGGACAAAACACACCGTGCGTATGAGCCGAACTCGCCGTTCTCAGAAACGATGCGGAATTACTATCGCTCCCTCGATACTGAACTTGGAGAAACATTAGCGTGTGTAGACGAGGACACCACGGTTATGGTCGTCTCCGATCACGGGGCAAAGCGGATGGACGGGGGTATCTGTGTCAATGAATGGCTCCGAAAGCACGGTTATCTGACGCTCAAAACCGAACCGAGTGAAATTACGCGATGGACACCGGAGATGGTAGATTGGCAGCAAACAAAGGCGTGGGGAGAAGGCGGGTATTACGCTCGAATTTTTATAAACGTTGAAGGCAGAGAACCTAACGGGATTGTCAACCCACAAGATTATGAGCGCATCCGCGATGAATTAAAGGCACAACTCGAAGCGATCGTAGATGAGGAGGAAGCTAACATCGGCACACGTGTTTTTAAGCCCGAAGAGGTTTACCGGGAATGTCGGAACATCGCTCCTGATCTCATCGTCTACTTCGGTAACCTTTTTTGGCGTTCAGTCGGAAGCGTCGGATACAACAGCATCTACACCTACGAGAACGATACCGGTCCCGACGATTGCAACCACGCAGAGATGGGAATGTTTATTCTCAAATCCGCGTCAAACTCCCCTGTAGGAGTGTCCTCCCGGTCGCGACAAATAGGAAACGTGCCTCCCAAAAGCATATACGACATTGCCCCGACAGTTCTGAACGAGTTCAGTATTGACATCCCAGAAGCAATGCAAGGGCAACCGATTTAGGTAGAGCGGAGAAAAAATGAAAATCCTTTCATTTTCATCTATTTTTCCTGCAGCCTTTCAACGGTTTCGTTGGGTTTCTTTTTAAACGCGTTAGGGAAACAAAAAATTGATTTTCATCTGGTGATATGATAGCATAAAGTGTTAAGAACTGTCCAAGTAAGGGAAAAAAAATGAAAACTTTTGAGACCCGAGGGCCTGTATCTCCTGATCGGAACTACGTCGTTCAACGCACAACTGAACTTGCCGATTTCGTCAATCGTGTTAAGCACGGACGTTATATCGTTATCTTTGCACCCCGACAGACAGGCAAAACCACATTTTTCCGATGGGCACTGAATGCGCTTTCAGACGAAGACTTAACCTACTTTCCAATTCAACTCAATTTCGAGGAATACCAAAATATCCCTATTGCTAATTTTTATGAGGAACTCTACGAAAATATTTGCGAGGAAATTGAGACAGTCCTCCAAAAGCGCGGTAGTGTCCTTCCTGAAGTGCTTAGCCAATTTCTGGAAAGAACACAGATAACCAACCATCTTTCAATGCGCAGATTCTTTAGTCGGCTTGTAAGTTTGCTAAAAGAGCAACGTTTTGTTATTATCATCGACGAATTTGATGGTATTCCGCAAGCTGCTGTGAGCGATTTTCTCCACTCGCTTCGTCGTATCTACCTCTCAGATGCAGACTCACGTTGCCCCTATAGCCTCGGCATTGTTGGTGTTAAGAACATCACACAGCTCAACTATGATCGCTCTATCTCGCCTTTCAATATCCAGGACGAGTTTGCGCTGCCCAACTTCACCCTTGAACAGGTCGGTGAACTTCTGGCACAATACACAGCCGAAGTCGGACAACCCTTCACATCCGAAACCATCGAAGCCATTCACAAACAGACTGCCGGACAGCCTGTGCTTGTCAATCGATTCGCGCAGATCCTTACGGAGGAATTGAACATCCCGAAAAGCGAACCGATCACAATGAAACACTTTTCAAAAGCACACGCACAGCTCCTTCGTGGGCGGAACACGAACATTGAACATCTCGTGACGAATATCCGTCGAGACCGGCGGTTTGAGGCACTCCTGATGAAAATCGCTTCTTATGATGAAGGCGTAGATTTCAACTTGGACAGGGATATTATCAGCGAACTCGTCGCTTATGGTGTTATTGCCGAAGGTGCTGACGGTATGTGTGAGATAGCCAATCCAATTTACCAGTACCGTATCATGCGAGCATTCAAGCCGGTAGTGAATGGCTTAGAACAAGAATATCTACCAGAAGACGCTCACGCAGGATTTCAAGATTATCTCACATCAGATGGGCAGATTCGGATGGCAGCCCTCATTGAGAACTTCCGCGACTTTATCGTGCGCGCAGGCTTCAAAATTTTACAAGTACCAGATACACCACAAGAATACATCGGTCAGCATCTCCTCTTCGCCTACCTGAACCAGTTTGTTCAGATTGTGGGTGGGACAATGTACCTTGAGGTACAGACAGGACGAGGTAGAATGGATCTTCTGATTCTCTACAAAAACGAAAAATACATCGTTGAAACAAAAATCTGGGGCGGAGATACCCGTTATCAGGCAGGCAAAAAGCAACTCGCAGCGTATCTGAAATCGGAGAAGGCTGTGGAAGGCTACTACGTTGTATTCGACCACCGGAAGAATCCGGATCCACGAGTA
Source organism: Candidatus Poribacteria bacterium (assembly GCA_965232545.1). Taxonomy (GTDB): domain Bacteria; phylum Poribacteria; class WGA-4E; order WGA-4E; family WGA-3G; genus WGA-3G. The sequence goes on along the minus strand of OZ246979.1, from coordinate 555,309 downwards.
GAGACAGAGATTCTAAACGGTTTTACAATCCGCAGTTATGTCATTCCTATAGTCCAAGAGCCTCCTTCACAGATGGCATAAGGAAACTTGGCGTTAAAGCGCAAGAATATTCAACTGAATTTGCCCGCTTTAAAATAACCAATCAGGTGTAGATGGTCAGGTTACCGCGTTAACAATTGCCTCCGCGACAACTTCTGCCGCGAGAATACCAACTGTGTTTACTCCGCTTCCAGTATGCGATCCTGTGGCGAGAGCAAAGAGCGTATCTCCATCGAACATCGTATGTGCCGGACGAATGGCGCGCGCCATTCCGTCGTGTGCCATCTCTGCGACTCGATGAATCTCTGCGGGGGGAAGTGTCGCATTTGTAGCCACCACACCGATAGTCGTATTGGTTCCGTGAACTAAATCTGCGTCTAAGAGTCGTTCCGTGATGTCTACGAAATCACCGTTTTCCTTCCCACCGACGAGAATCTCACCCGTCCTCGGATGCACAACATTTCCAAGCGCATTCACAACCACAATTGCCGCAACAACCAAGCCAGAATTGAGACGTATACATGCCGAGCCGAGCCCCCCCAGAGAAGACGTAACGCCGGGAGCTTTACCGACAGTAGCACCTGTACCCGCGCCGATAGCACCCATTACTACGGGTTCATCTGTAGCGTTGAGGCACGCCTGATACCCCATCTCTTTATCAGGGCGGACTTTTGCGTCGCCAACTCCGAGATCAAAGATAACAGCCGCGGGAACAATCGGCACACGCACAGGACCTGCAGGAAAACCGACGTTCTGTTCCTCAAGGTATTGGACGACCCCACCTGCAGCGTCTAACCCGAAGGCACTTCCACCTGTCAGGAGGACAGCGTGTGCTTTTTGGACTAAACGTCCCGGACGGAGTGCTTCCGTCTCCCGTGTGCCGGGTGCGGCACCGCGCACATCAACGCCTGCCATTGCCCCTGTTGGGCAGAGGACAACCGTGCATCCTGTTCGAGCAGTCGAATCGGTGGCATGCCCTACTGTGATTCCGTCTATTGTTGTGAGTGTTCGATTTACTGATTCCATAGTTTATACATCGTTTCAAACTTCCAAAGATTACTATAGCGAATTCTGCTGAAATCTGCAAGAAGAATGCTACAAATACTATGGTACGAACACGATCAAGGGAATTGTCGGTTTTGGAATCCCAATCCTTTAGGTTTGGGAGGAAAAACCGCCCGCTTGGAAAGGACCAAAGCGTTCATTTTTTCCTTGACACTTGGTCCGAAATTGTGGTATGATGAAAGCATCAGGTTGGAAACCGACAGTGTTTAGCATTATCGCTTGGTAATGTGTCTGCCTCCCACTCAACAGGGGATAAATACCTGATACCTGATATACCATGAGATTAACATTTATATATCCTGTGTATCCGACCCAGGAACAAGAAACAACATTAGAAAGATGGCTTGACCACTTGTGTGAGCTTCAGAACTCTGCTCGCCACGATAGACTCGTTGCGTCTGAGACGGAAGGTGCTTTTGTGTCGCTCTCTGACCAGCAGATCCTTCTCACCGCAGCGCGTGAGAAATATGATGACTTCCGCGAAGTTCCCCAAGATTTTCAGAACCATGCGCTCCGCAGAAACGATAAAGCGTTTACGGCTTTCCGCAAACGTTGTAAAGAGGGTGCAGCGAAAAAAGGTTACCCTCGCTATAAAAAGCGTGTGCGTTCTCTGACGTGGAGCCTCCGAAAATATACCAAAGTCGTTCGTAAAAAGACCAAAGACACTGACAAACAGACGAGACGCGTCCGTGAGAATCCAATCATAGAAACCGATTTTAGACACAATCGCTTAAAAGTGCCGAAGTTAGGTGATGTCAAGATACGCATGCACCGACCCCTTCAAGGCGACCCGAAAGAAGTTACTCTCGTCAAAAAAGCAAGCGGTTGGTATGCCCATATTACCTGTGAGATACCCGATACGCCGAAAGTAGAACCGACAGCTGCTGTTGCGGTTGATGTTGGCACGACACACTACCTGACGACTTCCGAAGGTGAAAAAGAGGACAACCCCCGCTGGTATCGTCAAGCAGAAGGCTTACTCCGAAAACATTCTAAAGACCTTTCTCGAAAGAAAAAAGGTAGCCAGCGCTGGCAGAAACAACACCACAAACTCGCTTTACACCACGAGCGAACAACAAACAAACGTAAAGACTTTATCGGAAAACTCGTCTATAAACTCTACCACCACCGACAAAACAATGTCTTAGTGGCAGAGGACTTACGCGTATCTAACATGGTAAAGAACAAACACCTTAGCAAGAGTATCAGCGACGCGTCTTGGGGTATCTTCTTTGAGTGGTGTGGGAACATAGCCGAAAGAGACGGTTTCCACTTCCACCAAGTTGATCCCAAGAATACCTCGCAAACCTGCTCGGCTTGTGGTCAGAAATCGCAAAAGAAACTCTCTCTTGCGATACGAACCTTTAATTGTCAGTCTTGTGGCACGTCTTTAGACCGAGACCATAACGCCGCATTAAACATACTTTTTAGGGCGGCTTGCGCCCTTCGTGGAGAGCGGTGGGTTACCACCCTCACTGAAACGAGAAACAAGAACAAAGCACGAGACATAGGCTTGCAGCGTGCAACACAACTATTGTTGTTTGACGCGTCTACAAGCCCAAGTCTTTAGGCTTGGGTACATTGACAGAGGTTGACTAAAAAAGGGAGCACTGCTAAAATCAAACCATCCGTATCAGGAAAATCGGGGTTACTTAGCGGAAACACCCAAGCAAAACACCCTCCTACAGCACATAGCAAGGGAGACGTAAACATGGCGAAGTTAGCACTTAATGGTGGTGAACCCATTGTCAAAGGGAGTTTAGGGAAAAGTTGGCCTATTTATGACGAAACCGAAGAAAACGCACTTTTAGAGACCTTGCGGAGTGGTGCGTGGAACCGACGCGAGAAAGTCGATGAAGTCGGTGAAAAGTTTGCGGCGTTTCAGGATGCGAAATACGGGATACCACTCGCCAACGGGACTGTAGCATTACAGTGTGCCCTAAAGGCGGCTGGTATCACTGCGGGGGATGAGGTCATCGTTCCTGCTTTGACCTTCGTGGCAACAGGAACATCCGTTGTATGCGTCAATGCGGTGCCAGTCATCGTTGACATTGACCCACTCACTTACAACATCGCACCCGATGCGATTGAAAAAGCAATTACGCCCCGAACGCGGGCGATTATCCCAGTGCATAACGGCGGCTACCCTGCAGACATGGATGCCATCATGGAGATCGCTGAAAGACGCAATCTGAAAGTGATTGAGGATTGCGCCCATGCTCACGGTTCACAATGGCGCGGGAAAGGACTCGGCTCAATCGGACACCTCGGTGCATTCAGTTTCCAGATGGGAAAGACACTCACCTGTGGTGAAGGCGGAATGGTACTGACGAACGATGAAACACTTGCGGAAAATGCGGGTCGCTTCGCGCAATTGAATATGCGGATGACCAACTTCCAAGCGACGCTTTTACTGAACCAATTGGAACGGTTTGAAGAGCAGGTAGAAACGCGCGAACGGAATATCGCATACCTCTCCAAAGGCATGGAAGCGATAGATGGACTCCATCCGATCCCGCGCGATGCGCGCGTCACACGATGGTGTTTCTACTATTGGGATTTCCGGTTTGTATCTGAGGAGTTCGGTGGTGTTTCACGCGATAGGTTCTTAGAAGCACTCCGCGCAGAAGGCGTTTCGTGTGGTGTCGGTGCGCATGGTGAACCCATTTACAACGAAGGTCCTTTCGGTAACCCTGAATTGTTTGATCAGCTCGGATTACCTCGCAAATATCTCGGTGACCAAGCCATTGATTATAGCACGCTCAATTGCCCACAGGCAGAACGGGTCTATCGCGAAGAGGTCTGTAGTTTCACACATTCCATGTTTTTAGGGAACACAGACGACATGCAACAGATTTTAGACGCGTTTCAGAAGATTCGGGCGCACGCCGGGAATTTGTAGAAGTGGCGTGGCGAGGTTGGAAACCTCGCCAGCGAAGATGTATCACGACCGGAAGGTCGCTCCTACAGATAGGAAGTGAACGTGCCATTCTATTGATAGTCGCGTTTTACCTTTGCCCAAACCGTTGGAAGTTTGTCCGCCGGATCAACAGCAAATGTGCCAGAGATGTTTTGGTTAATCTCCGCTTCGGATAGTGCTTTGTCATAAGCGCGGACAATCGCAAAGGAACCATTAAAGGTTCGACGGCGTTCATCGAAGGAATTGGCACCGATTGAGATGTCGTCTATTGGTAAACTCTTGTCGAATTCAAAACCGGCTTGTTTGCTGACCTGTTTACCATCTTGATACGCTACAATTGAATCATCATTCGTGCCGACAACCGCTATCCAGGTCCAAACGCCTTCCTCAAGTACGAGGTTAAGCGTTTGAACACCTTGCTTCGAACCGCCCGCATGGATGGACATGTCCAAATTCTGACCGCCGACTATCCAAAGCCGAACTCCCTGCTTGCCTTCTCTTGGACTGTTCTGGAAACCGGCGAAGTGATGCTCCTCAAGAAAAAAATCGCCGTTACGCCTACAGAGGAATTCCAATGTCCAGTCCTCGAAAAATAGTGGTGTGTTTTTTGCGGGTGGACCGCCAAAGGTTGAAAGGGACTCTGTGGTTGTATAATACTTCAAATTCGGTTCATTGATACCGAGGGCAGGAATCTTAATTTCACCCTCTTCCAGATCCATTGGTTTTTCTGTGGCAAGCAATTCACCGCCTTCGGTGCCGAGGTTCTCCCACGCCTTCGGATGCGCGGGGTTGTCAGCGGCATCGAGATAGAGCACAGGATCTTCAACAACATTAGCAAACGTAGCGTGACACGCCATTAATAGGAAAATTAGCGTGGTGCAAATTGAGATACAGGTTCTCATGTAAGGTTTCTCCTAAAGTTGGAAATGTATATTCATAAAATTGGGTAGGGTTCTCAAACCGATCACCATAACTATTATATCAAACGAGAATCTGATTATCAAGAAAATCGTGAGGCGTGTACGCTGTAATCACACTCATTGCGGAATGAGTTTCACCGTTCATAGGCAAAAACTACGGCACTTCCAACGGGATATCCAATGTCTGTGGCAACAAACATTCAGTCTCGTTACAGGGTTGGTAGGTGAGTTGCAGCGTAATTGGGACGCTTTCGTCGTACTTCATATTCGGTTTCTGTTTTAACCGCAACGGAATCGTGAGGTTTTCTTCGTAAACATTCAAGGACTCGCTACTAAATTCAAAGCGTGTCGATCTCCCTTTCGGATACGCCACACTGATAATTTCAAACGGGATATCAGCGTCCACTGTAATCGTTGTCGGGATCAAATTGTCTTGACCTGCGGGGTTGGCGTTAATGTGCCAGTCTGCGGCAATTTTGAGATGAAGTTCGATGTTGTATATGTCGTTGTCTTGGCCTTTAACTTTAGCGATCGCGCTTACAATTGATGGCGTTGCCGCACCCCTATCTTCTCCTGCGGTCAGATAACGGTTAAGGGCAACATGCATATACATGAAGGACGAGGGGCTTTGCGACATGGATTGCGCGAAACTCTGCAGCGTTTCTTCAGCGTAACCGCGATAATCTGTTCCAAATGCCAACAGATTTGCGACAGCGACAGCATTGCCTGACGGAATTGCTGAGTCATAAGGTTTCTTGGTGCGCACAATAAGATGCTTGGCATCCGCCTTCGTGTAATAGAAACCTCCGTTTTTATCATCCCAAAAAAGCTGAATCATTGCATCAGTCAGTCCTTTCGCTGAATTCAACCACTCTTCATCACCCGTAGCCTGATATAATCCCAGCAGTCCTCGGACAAAAAAGGCATAGTCATCAAGATACACATCCTGTTTCACGACACCTGCAGTATAGGTATGGCACAATTCACCATCCGGTTTCTTCAGAGTGTCAAGAATAAACTGGGCAGCTTTCGATGCCGCGATAAGGTACCGCTCTTTTCCAAGCACCTGATAGCCGTAAGCGAGGGCATCTATCATCAGCCCGTTCCAATTGACAATGATTTTTGTGTCCAGCAACGGGTATTCGCGATCAAAGCGTGCCGTTAAGAGTTTCTCCCGTGCAGATTCTACTTCCTTGAGCGCATCCGCCGCCGCTCCATTGGGAACATAGAGAACATTTTTGCCCTCAAAATTAGGTCCCTTGTCAACGCCGTAGACGTCAGCGAAACGCGATGCCTGCTTCTTACCGAGAATCTTCTGAATCTCATCGGCAGTCCAGACGTAATACTTTCCCTCTTCGGCGTCCGTCTCAGCGTCTAAAGCAGCGTAAAATCCGCCTTCAGGTGCTGTCATCTCTCGGAAGACGAAACTGAAAATCTCTTCAGCAATACGCCGATAGCGAGGTTCTTGTGTGAGTTGATGTGCCTGGAGATAAACTTTCGCCAATTGCGCATTGTCGTAAAGCATCTTCTCAAAATGCGGAACGAGCCACTTTGCGTCAACAGAATACCGGTGGAAACCGCCACCTATCTGATCATACATCCCACCGTAAGCCATCATATCAAGCGTATACGTCACCATCTTCAACAACGATTCATCGGCGACGCGTCCGTATTCACTTATCAAAAATTCAAGATTGGCGGGACTGGGGAATTTCGGTGCCCCACCAAATCCGCCGTAGGCGTGACTATACGTCGTACGGAGATAGTCCACTGCGGCAGTCGTAAGAGATCTATCCGGTGGTGTGGCAGTGAGTGCCGTGAACCCTCTGCTTGTTGCCAGCTCAATCGTGTCTGAAATCTGGTTTGCCGATTCAATCACCTCCGTCTCTCGCGTTACCCATGCTTCATGCACTGCATCAAGGATTGTTGGAAACCCCGGTCTGCCGGGCACATCCGTAGGTGGGAAATAGGTACCAGCATAAAACGGCTTTAAATCAGGCGTGAGAAAAACGGAGTTGGGCCATCCACCGCGCTGCGTCAACAACTGCGTTGCTGTCATATAGATTTCATCGAGATCCGGACGTTCTTCTCTATCGATCTTGATATTAATAAAGTCTCTGTTCATTAGCGCGGCAATTTCTGGGTTGGAGAAGACCTCCCGCTCCATGACGTGGCACCAGTAACATGTCGAGTATCCGACAGAGAGAAAAATTAACTTGTTTTCCTTCTTTGCACGCGCTAACGCTTCATCGCCCCACGGGTACCACTCTACGGGGTTATGCGCGTGGAGCAATAGATAAGGGCTGGTTTCATGGATAAGACGATTGGTCCACTTCCATGAGCCATCCGAATTTTTTAGTGCGGCTTCATCGGCACTTGCGATCCACACAAGATTGAGGAGCAACAAACAGGTGAGAAACTTTTGTATTGTATTTTTCATGCGGGAAATCCTTATTGTAAAAGGCAACGTGCGGTGAATCACGCGACTACAAACCTATGCAATTTATAGTAAAGCTTAGAATTAATAGAACATCCTGTGCCGGTTCGGTTAGGGGATTTAGTCTATGAATAGACTAAATCCATAGCGCAAGTCGCGTGTGGACTTGCGGGACAATGTATTACATTCCGAACCTACCCGGGGATGCAAGTGTCTCTTTATTTTTCGGTTTTACTATAAAAAAAGTCCAATTCACGTAGTATGGTTATTGCACAAGTGCCTGCTGTGCTACTGTGCGTCCGCGTTCCGTTAGGATTAACAGGGTCTCCTCTTGCGAAACACATCGATTGTTCAATGCGTATTTTACGACCTGCGTTGCAAATGCGGGATCCCAGCGGAGATGCTCATGGAGGTGTGCTATCTCTGACTCTGCCTCAGCTTCCGGAAGTCCCTCGTGATTAAAGAGATGAATCACTAACATCGTTTGGGCAAACTCCCATTTTTGGCGTGTTCGCCTACGTGCGATAGCAATAAGTCCACGGTTCGGAACAGCGAGAAAAACCAGACCGAACACGAGGAGCGTCATCGTCGCAATCGCTCCGGCAATAGAAACATCAAAGAGATACGCGAGCCAATAGCCACTTACGGCGTTCACGCTTCCAATAACCGCACTCAAGGTAAGCATCAGTGAAAGCCTGTTTGTGATGAGATACGCCGTAGCAGGTGGTCCCGCGATGAGCGCGACAACTAATATCGACCCAACAGCGTCAAATGCTCCAACTGTTGTAACGGAAACAAGTGTCATCAATCCATAGTGGATAAGGGTAGGTGCGAATCCTAACGTAGCAGCTAAACTTGCGTCAAAAGTTGCCAACTTCAATTCTTTGTAAAATAGCAGAATGAAGGCGAGGTTCAGCAGCAGAATTGTCCCCATCACATATACAGATACGGGACCTAAATCGTATCCGAAAACATTTAACCGATTCAGCGGTGCGTAAGCGAGTTCACCAAGGAGGACAGCATCCATATCCAAGTGAACGTTGCCCGCAAACCGAGAAATAAGGATCACCCCGATGCTGAAAAGGGCAGGGAACGTCAATCCAATCGCGGCATCCTCTTTCACCAGTTTCGTCCGCTGTAGTAATTCAACGAAAACAACGGTGAGCACACCGGTTCCGGCGGCAGCAAGAATTAGGAGTGGCGAGGACAAACTTTCTGTAAAAAAAAAGGCGAGCACGATGCCGGGGAGAATCGCGTGGCTAATCGCGTCGCTCATTAACGTCATCCGTCGCAGTACTAAGAACACGCCGGGCAAAGCACACGCCACCGCCGTGACAATAGCAATGAGTTGGATATCCAGATGACCTTGCATCACTTTTTCCTATTCGCTCCCACGCTGCGGCTGTTTCAACAAGTTACTCGCTGTCATCTTCAGGTTATGCTTGTTCCGTTGGTGCCGAAACCAGTCCCATAACAACCCACGGTTTGGAGCAAAAGCGATCGAGAATCCCACCACAACCGTTGCACACAGCACAATCGTTGGCCCGGTCGGGATGCGTGAAGCACTACTACTGATAATAGTTCCACTCACGCCTGCGAGTGCCCCAAAACATGCAGCGAGAAACATCATGACGCTAAGTTTATTTGTCCACTGTCGTGCCGCGACCGCTGGCGCGACCAGCATCGCACTCATCAGGACGGCACCGACAGCCTGCAATCCGAGAACGATTGCTATCACAAGGAGACTCGTCAACAAAATATCAAGTGCGCGGATCGGGAACCCAAGCGATGCAGCGAAACCTTCATCGAAAACCAACATCTTCAACTCTTTCCAAAAAACAAGCATGATGACGATGGCAATGCCCCCAAGTATACCTATGGTTAAGACATCACTTTCCAGAATTGTAGCGGCTTGTCCGAAGAGAAACGTATCTAAGCCTGCTTGATTCGCATTGCCTGTGCGCTGAATCAGTGTATGCAGCACTAAACCGAACCCGAAAAAGGTAGAGAGTACGATTCCAAGTGCACTATCGTATTTGATGCGCGTCAGTCTTACAATACTCAAAATGAGTAGCGTGCCGAGCCAGCCTGCGATTGCCGCACCGAGGACCAGAATTAGCGGTGTTTTGCTTCCGGTCAGCAGAAATGCGATTGCAATACCGGGCAACGCGGCATGTGAGATGGCATCGCCGAGAAGGCTCTGTCGTCGCAAAACAGCATAGGTACCGAGTGTCCCACTTACAGCACCCAGCAAGGCAGCACCGATGGCGACAATCATGAGCGTATAATCAAGATGGGTAAGAACACTCAAATTTTCCATATTTTTCTGGCAATCACAGTCAGCAATCAGTCATCAGTAAAGATGTTAGCGTTTCAGGGACGTTTCTTTTTTTATTGACTGCTGAAAGGTTTTTCATAGAAAGACTACGCTGACGGCTGAAAGGGTTACGTAGCAACCCGATCTGACTGCTGATTGCTGATGGCTATTTCGTCATAAATGCGACGCGACCGCCATACGTTGTACGCAAATTTTCAGGTGTAAAGGTTTCATCAACGGGTCCGCTCGCAATCCGACGAATATTCAAGAGCATTACCCAATCGAAATAGTCCGTTACCGTTTGTAAATCGTGATGGACCACGACAACTGTTTTTCCTTTTTCTCGGAACTCCTGAAGTAACGTAACAATTGCGCGTTCTGTGGTAGCATCCACGCCTTGAAAAGGTTCATCCATCAAGTATACAGTAGCGTCTTGTACAAGGGCACGTGCGAGGAAAACACGTTGTTGCTGTCCGCCGGAGAGTTGACTAATTTGCCGGTTGGTATACGCCTCCATCCCCACCTTCTCCAAGGCGTTCATGGCGAGTTCCCGCTCCTGTTTCCCGGGCCGTCGTACCCATCCGAGTGCGCCGTAACGTCCCATCATAACGACATCTAACACGTTTGTTGGAAAATCCCAGTCAACGCTCCCGCGTTGGGGGACATAACCGACAATCCGGCGTTGTGCTTCATAAGATTTGCCGTAAATCAAGACGTTGCCAGCCGCGGGGCGTACCAATCCCAGAATCGCCTTAATCAACGTCGTTTTACCCGCACCATTGGGACCAACGATCGACAAAAGCACTCCTGGCGGCACATCAAGGTCAACATCCCACAAGACGGGTTGATCTTGATAGGCAACTGTGAGATCTGTTACTTCAATGGCTTTCGTTTCGGAGGCTTGCATGTTTTTAATTTTACCTTGTGGTTCGATACGTTAGGTTTGGATATTGAAGATCCTTTCCGTATATATAGGGGAAACACCCAAGTAAAACCCCTCCAAATGTAAAGCCTTCTCGCTGCGAAGCAAAATTATGCCCTTTAAGGAGACTTAATTTCATTACGGGCTACGGATTTTGTTCTACCAACTTAATCCTCCACCATAGAGTTGGCGGAGGTCCCTCCAATGAGTGCATTCACAATCGTATCAATATTATGGCGAACCATCCCTATATAAGTACCTTCAGGCGTTCCTTTGTTTCCCATAGCATCAGAGAAAAGCTCGCCGCCAATTTTTACATCAAACCCTTTTGAGTTTACAGCCGCTTGGACTGCTGTCAGACTCCTCGACGAAACAGAAGACTCGAGAAAAATAGCGGGAATACGTTTCTCGGCTATAAAGGTCGCCAATTCCTGAACATCAGCGATCCCCGCCTCTGTTGCGGTGCTAATACCCTGCAGCCCGCGTACCTCAAACCCATAAGCCTTCCCGAAGTAGTTAAAAGCATCGTGTGCCGTCACGAGTATCCGCTGTTCAGACGGCACGCGTTCCGCCTGTGCCTTCACATATTCGTGCAGTTCCGAGAGTTTTGCGAGATAGCGTTCAGCATTGGTCCAGTACATTAGCGTGTTATTCGAATCATATTCACTCAGTGCATCGCGAACCTTTCCGACCGCTTTCATCCAAAGTGTCACGTCAAACCACAAATGCGGATCGTATTGCCCTTCAAATTCCGGTGGTGTCAGCAGCAGGTTTCGGTCTATGGTATCCGTTACGGCAACAGTCTTCGTGTTGCCCGACATCTTGGCAAGGATGTCGCCCATTTTTGACTCAAGGTGCAGCCCGTTATAGAAAATGAGCTGCGCCGAAGTTAACCTCTGGACATCGCCTGCACTCGCCTTATAGAGGTGTGGGTCTACACCGGGTCCCATCAAGCCTGTGACTTCAACGCGTTCGCCACCAACATTTTTAACAATATCGGTAATCATACCGATCGTCGTGACGACGCGCAGTTTGCCTCCAACGGAAGCATCAGGTGGTTTCCCTTTTGGATCACACCCAATGAACACAAGAATGGAAACCATGAAACATAATGAAATGTAAAGTTTCTGCATAATTTAATTTCCAAAAAAGAAGCGTTCTAAAAGCTTACCGACAAGGTAGCCAACGCCTGCGACTCCAAGTCCCACAACGAACATGTCAATACCACTACGAAACAAACCGCGCCCGGTGAAGATACTTCGGGCGCCACCAACAGCAAAGTGAGACAACATCGCGAGCGTAAACGATATCCAGATGGCAACTGCTCCGCTTGTAAAAAGGAACGGTGCCACCGGAATGAAGGCACCGATAGCAGTCGCGCTTCCTGTAATCCAGCCCTCTTTGATCGGAGTCGTATGCAACTCACCAATTTTAAGTTCAGTCTGAATCTTTTCTGCAAGTGCCCTTTCTGGGTCACTCATCACTTCCTCTGCAAGTTTCTGTGCTTGCTCATTGGGCATACCTCGTGCGGCATAAATAAGCGTGAGTTCCTCCTGCTCAAGGTCAGGCATGAGGAGAATCTCATCCTTCTCAACCTGGATTTCGTGCTCATATACTTCCTGTTCACTTTTTGCGGCAAGGTACCCGGAAGCTCCCATAGAGAGTGCGTCTGCAACCGTCCCGACGATACCCGTCACGAGAATTGTAGAAATATCCGATGTAGCAGCGATGACACCAGCGACTAAACCGAAGTTCGCCGTTAAACCATCGTTAAACCCGTATACAATGTTCCCTACCATTCCTCCAGATTCAGTCTTATGCCACGGTTCCCCAACCGTTCCGGTGAGTTCTTGCAAACTCTCTGTATGCATTGCAGATTCTTTGGCTAAAATGAGTGCCGTCTCCTTTGCGTCTGCCAATGTGCTGTCCCTATGAAGCGTTAGATAGTCTTTGACTTCACTCGCCTCCTCACCGAGCATCTTCGAGAGTGGAAATTCATTTCCAAACTGGCGAGCATACCACGCCATCAATTTTGCTTTCAAGGTTGGCAGTTGCTGTTCCTTAACCTTTACATCGTATGCGGTGAGCATCTCCTGCCAACGTATTACATGCCGATTTTCCACCGCGGCGAGTCCATTTAATATATCCTTTCGCTTGGGATCGGATTCAAGACCAGCGAAAACGCCATAAAGGAAACTCGCGTCCACTTCATCTTGTAAATGGTGTTTCCATATCTTGATCGTTTTACTATCCGGTCGAACCTGTTTTTGTTGTTCCATTTTTTTTAGCGTTGTCGGTTGTCAGTTATCAGCAGTCGGTTCAGAAATTTCATGTAACAATTCACCATTTCCGAATACTCCAAGTTGGAGCAGATTGTTACAAACGGCTCTTAACCGATAGCCGACAACCGATAGCCGATAACTATTCCTCCACATCCTCGACAAAAATATGTTTTGCTACCTCACGTCCAATAATCACTTGCTGTCCTGCAACGTCAATAGTATAGGGACCTTCAAAGGGAGCGACCTCAATCACACGAAATGCTGTGCCCGGGTAGAGATTGAAACTTCCTAAATGCCGAAGCATCGCCGAATCGGTGTCACTCACTTCGGCAACAGTGCAGGATTGTCCACTACACAAGTCAGTCATTGGAACGGACGCAGTTTTCGTTACAACACCGTTTTTATCGGGTATTGGTGCGCCGTGTGGGTCGGCAGTTGGATAGCCGAGAAACTCGTCCATCCGCGCCTCCACGTCTTCCGAAATGACATGCTCCAATTTCTCGGCTTCCTCGTGAACACCGTCCCACGGAACACCGAGTGCCTTGAAAAGATAAAGTTCCAATAAACGGTGGTGCCGGATAACCTCAAGTGCGATTGCCTTCCCAGCATCCGTCAGGGTGACCCCCTGATAGCGTTCATGTCTCACCAGTTTCATCGTCTTTAGCTTTTTAATCATCCCGGTGGCTGACGCGGGCTTCACCTTGAGATATTCCGCCAAAATGCCGGTCGAAACTTTACCGACCTTCTCTTGCAATTTGTAGATCGACTTGAGGTAATCCTCAGCTGCATGTGTAAGCATTGTTCTTTCCAATCCGCAAAGGGAATAGACAATGCGCTTATTTTCCCACTGCGGTAAGTAAATGTATGGGTGTTACACGCATACAATTTTAGGCACTATGTGCCTCGATTGTTAAAAGTGTTGAGAAATTAATTTAGGCATACCTAAATTATATATTATGCAAAACAAAATGTCAAATTTTAATTATTCCTTGCGGATCGGTGAAGTGGACTAGTAATCGTTCAAGGTTGAGTTTGAGAGTGGGTTTTAGGATTCCATGGAGAATGGCTGAAGATGTCGGGTTTCGCTGACGCTCTACCCGACCTACGGTTTCGCATAAAGTCAAAGTTGAAGCAATACTAGAAGGACAGGTGTTGCTAAAAGTCGTTGAATACTTTCACGGGTTGTCCTGTCTCAATAGATTCCCATGCCGCTACACCGACAGCAATGGATTTTGCACCGTCAATCACATTCGGTGATGGTTCTAAATCTTCCTCAAGGCACTGCTGAAAATGGCGCATATATCGGATGACCGTTTGCCCGTGTCCGTAAACACTCGTGTCTATTTCAGGAGGACAGGTCACTTCAAAGGGTTCTCTGGTGGCCATTTTATCGAGCATTAACTTGACGTGTCCCTCTTTGTTGTCGGTAAAGTCCCCAATTACCGTCCCTTTACTTCCGAAAATGGAGATCTGCTGCATCGGCATCGGGGGATGGACGACATCGTAAAGTCCCATCGCTCTCGCAATCTGTCCGCTCTTAAACTTCAGGTTGAGAAAAAAATTGTTCTTTATGGGGTATTCCGGCGTGAGTAAGCCTTTCGTCCCGTAGGCGTGCACTTCATCTACATCACCGAGGAGACAGCGCAATAGGTCAACAGGATGCACAATACCGCCGAACATCAAATCTTGTGGTTCATGGAGTCGCCACGGCGTGAAATCGTAGACCTCGCGCATGTCGTGGACATAATAGGCATCCGCCAACATAATGTCACCTAAATCACCATCGTCGAGGAATCCTTTCATCGTCAAAAACTGGTGGTCAAACCGCATCGACTGCCCCACAAGGAATTTGACCTTGTGTTCGCGCACCAGATCCACCAACTGTTGTGCATCGTCTAATTTCGTCACCATCGGTTTAGTACAGATGACATGTTTCCCAGCTTCTATTGCAGCGACGCAATGTTCGGCATGCAAGTGGTCGGGGGAATAGATAGCGATAACAGAAATATCTTCGCGCTGTACGAGTTCGCGATAATCTGTCGTCCGAAAATCCACGCCGATTTGGTTGGCGTAGTTCTCCAGCACATCCGCCCGCTTTGCGCAGATACCGCGGAGTTCATATTTCAGGTCCGGTACATCCTTTAACAGTGTCGCAGTTGACCCCATATTCGTGGGGTTCATCCCAATAACGCCCAATCCTATTGCCATTTCATATCTCCTCCCTGAGTCAGTTGACGTACTGCCATTCTATCATAATTCACTTTTGCGGGCAAATAGGAGTTTATTTTCCTATATCTGCGTCAAGCTCTTTTGCCTTTTTGAAATCCGCCTTCGCTTCCTTTTTTTGTCCAAGCAATACTTTTACAATGGCGCGATTGTAGTAAGCTCTGGCAAAATCAGGCTTGAGATTGATAGTTTTATCGAAATCCTCAATCGCCCCATTGTAATCATCAAGTTTTGCCTTGGCGACACCGCGCGTGTGATACCTGTAAGGATTTTTCGCGTCTAACTCGATAGCCGCACCACAATCAATTATCGCTGTTTTGTATAGGCTTCTGGCTTCCTCGATATTCCCTTTATCAGATTCAAAATCCGCCAAGCGAATTTTTGTATACCCACGAATGATGTAGGCGTATGTATCATGTCGGTCGTAACTGGTAGCCTGATCAAAGTCTTCAATTGCCGCGTAATAGTACCGCTGTGCTTCCGTGATATGCCCTTGGGTAGTTTCAGAGATGCCCAAGGCGACCTTCACCGTCCCACGCTCGGCGTATGAGGGAAACTTCGGGTAGATACTGTTGGCTTTATCAAAGTCTTCAATCGCTGAACGATAGTACTGTTGTGCTGCCTCTGTGTGTCCCTTGATAAATTCAGAGTGACCAAGGAGGGTTCTGGTATATCCGCGCTTGAAATACGCGGGAGTATTCTTGGCGGTAATGCTGATGGCTTTATCAAGATCTTGAATCGCTGAACGATAATATTGCTGTGCTACCTCTGGCGAATTTTTGTCAAATTTAGAGCGACCAAGATGGGCTTTGGCATATCCACGATTTTCATATCTCATATTTATTCCTGTGAATGTAGGATGTACCGTAAAAAATTTATCAATTGCCTCTATCGCACCAGCATAGTCATCAGTGTAGAATTTACCGGATGCCTGATAGAGATAGAGATAGGCGCGTATTGAATCTCTCTCCTGCCATTTCGCCAAAGGTTCAGCTGTTCCCGACCGGTTGAGGAGCCCTTTGAGTACGTTTGACCCAATGGCATAACCGATACCACCGCTACCAGCAACAGTAATACCGACGACTTCGCCTTTGGTATTCAGCACAGGACCGCCGCTGTTACCCCCTGGACTGTTGGGTGTTACGCGAAGCCACACACCGTTAAGCCGCTCCGAAAGAACGGTGTTCTCCATGATATTAAACCTATCAGCAGGATAGCCTACATAACCTACACCGAAAACAGTCTCACCACTGCTAACTGCATCACTATTGCCGAGGACAAGCGGTACGCCAGTGCCAGATATTTGTAGAATGGCGAGATCATTTTGGGTATCAAATGCTGTAACACCTCGAATTGTATAGTTCGCGTTATCGGTCCTCACGTGTAATGACGCAAGATCAGCATCTGCAAGACCATGAATGTTAGTAACAATCTTGTCATTCGTCACGAAAAAGCCGCTACCGATCATCGTTGAATCCCCCTCTCCGTAAACCACAGCGACCGTAGATGCTTTTACTTTTTCTGTATCTAAACCTTCAGCCACACCAATGGGTAGACCGGGACCTTCTGGAGTGCCGCGCGGCATAGTGTACACTGGGTGCAATTCGATACGCCGGGGTGTTTGCGCGCATGAAAGAATTACTCCCAAAATGAGAATACCGAATAAAAATTTACTGATGCGTTTCATAAACATGTTCCCTCCACAACTAAAGTTTCAATTGCATATTCAAACGATACTGACTGTTTTCTACATTAGTTTATAATCTGGTCAGTCTTCTTCAAAAAGATGTGAAGAACGCTAAGCACACAATTTATGGAAGAAAAGAAAATAACGATAACCAAGGGCATAAAGAGACTACCCTTATTGAAAACTGTTTGCCTTCTGTGTGAACTTGATGTAGAATTGTTATAGGAATATCCAGAGCGGAGG
Source organism: Candidatus Poribacteria bacterium (assembly GCA_965232545.1). Classification (GTDB taxonomy): domain Bacteria; phylum Poribacteria; class WGA-4E; order WGA-4E; family WGA-3G; genus WGA-3G. The sequence goes on along the minus strand of OZ246979.1, from coordinate 538,251 downwards.
AAAAATGACACAGACTGAAACGAAAGAAGTTTCTAATTTTGAAACCACACAACGGACTGAATTAGAAAAAATATACAAATGGATTTTTGAACTCGGTGCGGCTGCCCTCGTCCTCTTTTACATCTACAGCGCAGGGTTTGGAAGTGCTAATGAGCAATTCCATCTCGGTTTCTATCTCCTGCTGACCTTTGTATTGATCGGCATCTTTTACCGATGTCGGAAGAACTCCCCAGCATCCCGTCCATCCCTCATAGACCTGGGTATGATTGTCCTCAGCATCTTTACCATCGGTTACTGGATTGTAGAGTACCCAAATCTCGTCAACCGAGCAGGCAATTACAATCAACTTGATATTTTTGTAGGTGCGATCGCAATCGTGATTAGTTTTGAAGTGAGCCGTCGGACGGTCGGGTGGGCACTTCCGATCATCGCTGTGATCGGTATCCTATATGCTCTTTTCGGTCGCTCTTTGCCGGATATTATCGCGCACCGAGGTCTCCCACTCCGACGCATCATCGAATACTGCTTTTTTAGTCAAGCCGGTGTCTTCGGTATCATGGCGAACGTGATGGCGACGTATGTGATTCTCTTCATCTTCTTTGGGGCGTTTCTGGAGAAATCCGGGGTCGGGCAATTCTTTATTAATTTGCCGATGTCAATAGCGGGACGTTCAATCGGTGGGGCAGCAAAAGTTTCGGTTATGACATCGGGTTTTTTCGGATCGGTCGCGGGAAGTGCGATTGCGAATACAGTCGCGACCGGGACATTCACCATACCGTTGATGAAACGAACAGGCTTTCGTCCGCATATTGCTGGGGCAGTCGAGGCTTCCGCTTCCGTAGGCGGGCAATTCCTACCACCCGTGATGGGGGCGGGTGCGTTTCTCATGGCAGAACGGACAGGGCTCCCCTATAGCCAAATTGCACTCCTATCCATCGTGCCAGCAGTTCTTTATTTTCTCTCCGTTTGGGTAATGGTGCATTGTGAAGCGAAAAAGCAGGGGCTCGAACGGATACCAGAAGCAGAAATTCCGAAACTTTTACCCCTTCTTAAAAGTGGTTGGTATTACTCACTGCCGTTGCTGACGCTTGTCGGTATCTTAATCGCTGGATATACCGCCTACAAGGCGGCATTTTTCGCGATTCTTGTCACAATTGCAGTGAGTTATTTCCGACCTGAGACACGACTCACACCGAACCGTATCTGGGAAGCGATGGTGACGGGTGCTAAGAACTCACTCGCTATTGGCGGTGCTGTTGGTACTATCGGCATCATCGTTGCCGTTATCGATTTAACAGGTTTAGGACGGATATTCCCGGATTTAGTGCTGTCGGTTGCGGGGAATAGCAAGGTTATCGCAATTCTGCTTCTCGCGGCGGCATCTTTAGTTCTGGGGATGGGGATCCCTGTGACTGCCGCCTATCTGATTACCTCTGAACTCGCTGTGCCGATCCTGACAACGCCTGAGATGGGCATACCGATTATTGCGGCACATCTCATTATCTTCTGGTTGAGTCAAGATTCCAATATCACACCGCCGGTCGCCTTGGGAGCTTACGCAGCCGCAGCTATCGCCCGTGCCGATCCCTGGAAAACAGGATGGGCATGCTTCAAGTTTTCCAAACTTCTCTATATCATGCCGCTGCTGTTTGCGTATACCCATATCCTGTTCACAGGAGGCACTTTCTTTTCTTACACACTCTCTGTGGTATCGGCTGTCGTTGGCACAGTCATTTTCTCCATCGTAACGATGGGCTTTTTCGTCCGTAAGACGTATTGGTATGAATGGGTACTCCTTGCGCTTGCGGCGTTCTTGGCATACGTCTATAACATCTGGACGTTCATTATCGCTATAGTCCTCGTTACGGTTGTGTACATCCTTCAAAAACGTTTTTAATTTTCCTTGCGGTTCGGTTCGGTAGGTTGAAACATTCACGCCCTTTTCCGTATATCCGCACTCCATTACATTACGTGCTAAATGCTTCGATTATTTTATACCAATTCTAATTGATGATTTCTCTTAAAAGCGTCTCATGTTATTGATGATTTCTCTTAAAAGCGTCTCATGTTTTGGATTATGTCCGGTGCGGTTAGGAAACCGTGAAGAAACACCCAAGCAAAAACCCTACCGGATCCGGGGGGACGGTGCGGTTAATGCGATATAAACTTTTAGAAATGGTATTACAAGGGCAGGTCTCTTGACTGAGAGAAACCATAATCTTAGGAAACCTACAGAACAAGGGAAAACCACTATAGACCTGTCGTCCTGTCAAGGCTTCAAAGGTGTACCAACAATTTCTTGGAGCCGCTGCAAGATTGTATCAGCAGCTCTGCGAGATTCCTGTAAGTTGAATCGCTCAGCCGCTTGTCCGGCGCGAAAGGTGTTCCCTCGGTAGTAACGCCAGAAAATGAGTCCACTCCACAACGCCGCATCTACATAATATCCATCTAATACCGCATCTACAGTGAGAAAACCGAGTGCACCGTTGAGCAGAAGCGCGTTTATTCCGTCCTTCCAATTGCCTACATAGACCTGTCCGGCACCGGGAAAAATTGACGATAACACCTTCGCAAGCCCGGCAGATTTCTGCGGCATATCAGTAGCAACATCAAAGAGCATATCCAGTCTTTCATCAGGGGTATAGTTTTGTAGCGATTCGCGTGCCTCCTCCCACCGAAATTGATAGATATATGCAACGGCTTGTAAGAAAAGGGCGCGTCGGTATAGTTGTGCAGAAGGTGCTCGCATCGTCACCTTAATCAATTCCAACCGAGCGAGATCGTAGTCCTGCGCGGCGATCAGTGTCACGGCGAGTTCCAGTTGATATTCCGATTTTGTTTCGTCACCTGTAGCGAGATATGTAGCTGTACGCAAGGAAGTGACTGCTTCTGCCCACAGACCTTGTGCTCTATAGGCGAGTCCGATGTTGTAATATACCTCACTAACACGCATATCATCTGGATGGAAGAAGAGGAAACGCTTATATTCGGTGATAGCGGCATCGTAGTTGCCTTGCGCGAAGAGATGTTTGCCGAGAGATAAGGGACGTTCTTCTGCAATTGCTGTGGAACCGCCGAAGAGGAAAGAGGCACTGATTAAGAAGAGAAATATAGATTTGTTTAAAACTTTCACTTTTCGGACGTAAACATCATTAGGAGTCATAACGTTCATCTTGCTGAAACGTGGTTTTGTCCATAGTATACGACATGACGATCGGTATGTCAAACGGATATTCACGAACTTTTTCGCAGTTTTACGGGTCTAAATTGAATAACAAACTCAAACATCACATATCACCCTTGCATGAACGTGCTTTTTCCAGAAAGAGAACTTCCATTATGAAAACAGACACTATCTCGCAATTAGGGACTTTCGTCAGCACTCGCATGAAAGCACTCTTTGTCGCACAAGATGATAAACCAACAACGTTAAAAGAAATTAACCTTGCACGCCTCACGCCATTCCAACGAGGGTTACTCGTCACAGACGGGACAGTTACGCGATTTGTCGAAGCGTATACACTCGCGCCGGTGGAGGTAGTCTTACTACAACAAGCAAAACAGACACTATCTGCTGAAAATATATGGCTCCAACTGTCTGCCGGAGAAGAGGTCATCTCACGGCAAGTGGTCCTCCAAACCTATCCACAGGAAGAGTCATTACCGATAATACATACTTATGCAGACTCACTCATTGTGCCGCAATGTTTGCCTCAGTCGATTTTGGAAGGGTTAGAATCCGACCAACAGGGACTCGGTGGACTTCTGCGGCGCAGCGGTTTAGAGACTCGGCGTGAGTTGCTTTGGTGCGGTATCGAGGTACTAACCGATTTACCATCCGCTATCGCACACCTTGAGAGTGAAAAGTTTATCAGTCGCACCTATCGAGTGTTCACAAATCAGAAGCCGCTTATGCTGATTAATGAGAAGTTCCCACTTTAATCTCTGGGAACAACAGTTTCAGGTATAAGGGTCTTCTCTGGTCCTGAAAATTATATTCATAGTAAAGTTTAGAATTAATTAGACTCTCTAAAGAGGCGAGGATACTTAAAGGAAACACCCAAGCAAAAACACCCTCGCCAGCAGCGGGGAGGAGTGTTTCGCTGGGCGATTGTCTACATATTTTTCGACTTTACTATAAAACAGCAAAAATCGAAAGGAGAATATTTCTGATGAAATTTCGGGTTCTGGGTATAATCCTCGGAATACTGCTATTGGGCGCATCGCTCTGCTTCGGACACGGTGACGAGGAAGTCTCAGAGGACCAAGTGGCAGTGAAGTCAACTGGTTACTGGATCTATAATGACATTGACAAAGGGTATGCTGAAGCAGAAAAGACAGGACAACCGCTGCTCATCGTCTTCCGCTGAGTGCCGTGAGAGTCCTGCCAAGGCTTCGACGAGCAGGTTGTTCGTCACGATAAACAGATTAAAGATTTAATGGAACAATTCGTGCGTGTCCGTATTGTCCAAGGTAATGGTATGGACCTACCGCTGTTCCAATTTGATTACGATCTCACCTTCTCGGTGTTCTTCATGAATGCCGATAAAACCATCTATGGACGTTTCGGCACACGCGCTGAATACGAAAATGCGGCAAAAGATATTTCAATTGAAGGCTTCAAACAGGCACTCGAAGCCGCCCTTGACTTACACAAGAAATACCCTGAAAATGAATCAGTTTTGGCGGCAAAAACCGGACCGGAGCCGATAAAGAAAACACCAGAGGGATTCCCTGCGTTGTTACGTTATTCGGCAACCTTGGATTTTGATAGTCGGATTAACCAGCAATGCATCCACTGTCACCAGATTGGTGAAGCGCAGCGGGAGATCCATTGGTACGATCGGAAGCCAATTCCGGACGAAATCCTGTATCCGTTCCCAATGCCGGATGTCTTAGGACTGCACTTTTCACCGAAACATCGAGCGAAGATCAGTAAAATAGTATCCGGTTCCTCCGCTGAGAAAGACGGTTTCCGACGCGCAGACGAAATCCTGACACTTGACGGTCAACCGATTATCTCAATTGCTGACGTGCAGTGGGTGTTACATCGCACACCGGAAAACACAACATTGCCAGCAACAGTTGATCGGCATGGGAAAGAAATTAACCTTACGCTCACGCTCAACCCGGGTTGGCGGAAGGGAAGCGATATCTCATGGCGCACAACAACAAGCGAATTACGCCTTGTGGCACTCGGTGGGATGGTGCTTAAAGACCTATCCGATGCTGAACGCCAACGTAGCGGTATTGAGGATACGGAAATGGCACTGAACGTTGAGACTGTCAGCCGTGGTGGACGACGGTCAAGCGGACAGACTAACGCCCAAAGGGCAGGTATCCGACGCGGCGATATTATTGTTGCCTACGGTGACCGGACAAATCGATTGACGGAAAGCGGTATTATCGGTTATGTGCTACAGGATAAACCTCAAGCGAAAACTTTACCGATAAAATTACTGCGAAACGGTGAGCAGATCGACGTAGAACTCTCACTTGAATAATTGAGAAACAAAAAGCGGAATACACGGGATTCCCAACCCACGAATTCCCCTCTGTATCAAATTGAGGGGCGCGACTGATCCGATTCGGAGCGTCCCTTCAATCTAATATCGCTATTATACGACAAAAAAACAAAGCAATATAAGAATAATTTGAAAGGGTATTCATGTTACGTAAAATCTTAATTACATTCATTATAATCCTCACATCTTGCGCAGTGGCATTTACACTCAACATTTTAGATGCCGCAAATGTTGAAGCAGAAAAAACAGAAGGGATCGCTGAAATTTCCACTAAACCGTCAATCGTAGCTTTAGCGACCCACATGAAAAGTTTCCGCGCAGCACTAAGCAGTGAACTCCTTGCTGCAGCCTCCTTCCCACTTGGACACAAAGAATCCTACTCATGGACGAATACCCCGCCAAGTATGGGCGGCAATCGCGGCGGTATCCATTTTGGGAGCCTGTCCGCTGAACAACTGACCCTCTTCTATAAAGTCCTGGACGCATTTTTGAGTGACGATGGGTATACTAAAGTCTCTCTCATCACAAAAGATGTTGAGACGCATCTCAGTAAAATCAGACCGGGTTTCTGGGATCCGAATGATTACCATATTGCCTTATTTGGAAAGCCAGAAACAGACGGATCGTGGGGCTTCCAGTTGGACGGACATCACTTGGCACTCAACTTTTTAGTGCATGGCGATGAAGTCTCTATTGTCCCCGCCTTCATCGGATCCGAACCTGCGACCATCAACGGCATTGAAGTGCTTGCGGACGAAAGAGGCAACGCTTTTGCCTTAATGAACAGCCTTGATGCCAACCAAAGAGAGAAAGCGATTCAAACGGGTCGTCGTAGACTCCAAGTCGGACCCGGTAGATCAACAGACTCCTTCTTGAATTACGATTATTCCGATTTCGTTGGTGTCGGTCTGAAAGCATCGGAGATGAACGATACCGAGAAAGAAAACCTTCGTAACCTGATTAAGACATACGTCTACAATCTGGAAACCGAGTTTGCCGACATCTGGATGGCGGATATTGATGCGGGGCTCGATGACACCTATTTCGTCTGGATTGGCGGTACGACTACAGACGATCCAATTTACTACCGCGTTTTCAATCCTGCCGTTTGGATAGAATTCAACAACGAAGGTGGCGTCGGTGGTGGTGGACGCGGTGGCAGAGGTGGACGCGATCGGGGAGACCGTCGCGGTCGAGATGACGATAGACCCCGCGGTGGTTTGGACCACATCCATTCGATTACCCGTGCACCGAACGGAAAAGACTACGGCATTTTTGCCTTGAATCACGGTCCCAAAACGCTCTTGGAACACTACGCTTCCGCCGATGATCACAAAACGATGCTTCAGTTGTTCGATTATGACATGGCTAATCTACAAGACATAAAAAATAAGGAGACTCCATAATGTTTGACGAAGTTTTAGCGGAAGTCGAAGAACAGTGTCGGGAAGAACGGGTCCCAATGTTGGGACCTGACAAGGCGAAATTACTCGCAAGTTGCGTCGAAAAGGCAAAACCGTCTCTGATTGTAGAATGCGGAACTGCCATCGGTTATTCCGGGTTATGGATTCTACGTGTGTTAAAATCCTTAGGCACAGGACGTTTGATAACAGTAGAAATAGAGGATGCCAATGCGCAACGGGCGCGCGCAAATTTTGAAAGAGCAGGTGTTTCTGACCTTGTTGATTCACGTATCGGAGATGCCGCAGAAGTTCTCAAAACCATCCAAGAACCTGTAGATTTTCTATTCCTTGATAACAATAAAGATGGCTATTTCGCCTGCTTCCAAGCGATTCAGTCTCGGTTAACCACCCCAGCAACGCTCGTCGCTGATAACGTCAGTAGAGAAGACCAAATGGCTGATTATTTAGAGCATGTCCGTTCACACTACGACTCCAAAACACACTGGTTTGAGAGTCGGAGACGACCGGGAAGACGCGATGGGATGGAAGTCAGCACCTATCGTCTCTGATGTCCAAGGACGGTATTGACAATACGGCTTACATATAGTAAGATACATAATCATTGAAACGCACGAGACTGGGGCAACTTCTGTTCCATGCCCTGATAAGTCGAGAGGGTTCCCACCTGTTACCTGAAAGGGCATAGTAGATTATCTTCTTAAGGTGTTCACATATTTCCGGATTTCACTCTATAACCCCGCCTTTTATATAGCAGCTAAACAAGGAGGCACCAACTTGTAATGAGACATTTCACTATTGACTTTCAGTTGCGCCGATATATGCGAAACATCAAACTTTCTCTCCTGCTGTGGATGTGCGTTCTATTCGTTCCACACGGTGTCAATGCCCAGGATGCACAGACAGAACGGGAGTTACCACGTATGTCAGCACATCGGACTTCTGAGGAAATCAACGTCGATGGCGTGCTGGACGAACCCGTCTGGCAAAGCGTAGAACCGATTCGTCAACTCTACCAAATCCAACCCGATCAAGGCGAACCGGCAACAGAACAGTCCGAAGTCCGCATTCTTTATGATGACAAAAAACTGTACTTCGGGTTTGTTTTTTACGATTCAGAGATGGACAAGATTGTCGCTAATGATATGCGTCGGGACTCTCCAGGTCTGCGTTCCAACGATTACGGTTTTTTGCTATTAGACACCTACAACGACCGACGGAATGCCGTTTTCTTTCGCTTCACTCCGGTAGGTGGAATGGAAGATACTGCGGTCTCCAACAGCGGTGGGAGTCTCAACACAAGCTGGGATATTGTTTGGGAGTGCCGCTGCAGGATCAACGAAGACAATTGGACAGTAGAAATCGCAATTCCGTTCAGCCAACTCCGCTTCGAGCAAAGCGACGTGATGAACTGGGGCGTAAATTTCGGTCGCGAAATCGCGCGAAAGCAGGAAATTGACGCATGGAACGAGGCACCCAAGACGTACGGCGGATTAGCGAAGTACCGCACTGCTTATTTCGGCACACTCGAAGGCTTAGAAGGTATTACACCGTCAAGGCATCTGGAATTGCTGCCGTATGTATTACCCGGTGCGAGTTATGGATCATCAACAGAGGAAACTGAAGGTGTATTTGAAGCCGGTGTGGATCTCAAATATGGCGTAACCCCGAACCTGACTGCCGACTTGACTGTTAACACTGATTTTGCCCAAGTGGAAGCCGACCAGGAACAGGTGAACCTGACGCGTTTTAGTCTCTTTTTCCCTGAACAGCGTCCGTTTTTCTTAGAAGGTGCCAGCATCTTCGATGTCGGGATCCCACGTCCGAGTTTCCGAAGACCACCCCCTTTACTGCTTTTTTATAGCCGTCGTATCGGGCTTGCGGGAGGACGTGCGATTCCGATTCTCGGCGGTGGCAAAATGACCGGAAAAATTGGACCCTACGGCATAGGGGTTCTGAACGTATTCACGGATAAATATGAAAAGGACGTGCCCGGTGTCTCTCCTGAGAACATATTCAGTGAGCCGCGCACCAATTATTCAGTCGCGCGGGTGAATCGAGACATTTTAAAGGGGTCAACTGTAGGCGGAATCCTTATTAATAAGCAAGATGCTGATGCATCTAACAGCACAGCAGGTCTTGATTTTTCCTATCGTCCGACGCGAGAAATCAATATCCAAGGGTTGTTCTCACGTACCCTTGAAGACTTTGAAGTAGATTTTTCTCAAAAGAGCAATGCATTCTTTATTGGCGGCGATTGGCGCACGAATCTGTTTCGACTCGATGCTTCATACACAGACATCGGCGAGGATTTTAATCCAGAAGTCGGGTACATTCAACGCACAGATGTCCGGCGTTTTCGTGGGGCAGGCAGTTATACCCCGTGGCCCGACGCGTTTGGCATTCGCGAGATACAAATTGGACCGGAGATCGATCTCGTTCTGACGCAAGAGAACGAATTGGAAACCCAAGAAATAACCTTCGATACGGAATTTGATTTTGAAACAGGGGATGACATCGGATTCCAAGTCAAGAATACAATTGAAAATTTAGATGTAGGGTTTAACCTTCAAGGACAAGAAATTCCAGAAGGTGATTACAATTTTACATCATTTCAGGTATCGGGTGGGACCAGTAGCAGTCGTATGATTGCTGTACAGTTGCAAGTGGAATTCGGTGAGTTTTATAGTGGAACGCGGCGCGGTTTCTTAATAGATGCAATCGCCAGACCGACGGCTCGGCTGAGTATAGAACCGTTTATCGAATTTAACCGCATTACGCTGCTGGGTGAAGAATTCGATGCCAACGCTTTCGGCGGACGTGTTGGCTATTCCTTCTCGACAATACTCTTTGCGAAGTTATTCTCACAATGGAGTACCGATAGGGACATTCTCTCTGCTAACTTTTTGGTGAACTATATCTACCGTCCCGGCAGCGATTTCTACCTTGTCTTCGATCAGAGTTACGACACCCGTGATGGTGGGGTCAAACTCCTCGGTTGGACAGTTTTAGGGAAAATGACGTATTGGTGGAACCAGTAAACGAGTCCTCTTAGAAGTGCCCATTTCCAACAATTCCGGTATCAACCATACACATACAAAATGCACTTCGCCGACATCACACCAACCTAACTTTAACAAAGGAGTTCCGTTCAGGAACTCGTAACTTTTGAGGTTTTAATGAGAAAAAAATTTACAATGAAACCAAACACATCTTCATTTTATAATTGTTGTGGGCTATTCACCATTCTATTCACCTTCATCTTGATGTACAGTGCCAGTGCCGAAAACTGGGCACAAAAATCGGACATGCCGATTCCGAGGCTCTTTTTTTCTGTAACTACCGTTGGTGGTCAACTTTATACTATCGGTGGAATGCTTGCTGAACCCGTTGACTTTGTTAATGCTTATGACCCGGGTGTGGATAAATGGGATCAGAAAGCGAGTCTACCAGCAGCACGCGCCGGTATTGTAACCTGCGTAGTCGACGGTAAAATTTACGCGATTGGCGGATGGAACGGGCAATCACCGGCACTCGGAACGGTTGAAGAATATGACCCAACAACTGACACATGGACGAAAAAGGCAGACATGCCAACACCGCGGTCGTTTTTTGCGGCGGCTGTTGTATCCGGCAAAATTTACACTATTGGTGGAGTCGCCCAAAACGTCGGTCCCGTGTTGGGGACGGTTGAAGAATATGACCCAACAACTGATACATGGACGAAAAAGGCAGACATGCCAACACCGCGTTCAGGGATGGCATCCACAAGCATTGCGGGGAAAATATATCTCATAGGCGGGACACCTGCTGTGCAAGGTCCTGTTCTGAGAACAGTTGAAGAATACGATCCCAATTTAGATACGTGGACTCAGAAAGCAGACATGTCAACTTCTCGAACCGCTTTGGCTGTCAGCGTCGTTGATTCAAAAATTTACGCCATCGGAGGCACATCTGCTATTCAAGGTCCGGGTCTAACAACTGTCGAAGTCTACGACCGCATCACCGACACATGGATGGAAAGCCCAGAGATGCCAACCGCGAGAGTTTTCTTGGGTGCCGGAAACCTGAACGATAAAATTTATGCTGTTGGCGGGGTCGCTGAAGGCTTGGGCCCTGCGATTCTTCCAACCGTTGAGGAATTCGCGCCGAGTCTAAGCGTAGCAGTTTTGGATAAATTTATGACCTTCTGGGGAAAAATAAAACGAGCGGATTAGTGCCTTATGTGGAGCAAATTCTCGTTTTATCGCAAGGTTGTCATTAGTAATCTACAACCACTATAGGGTGTGGTTTTCCAACCACACCCTATAGTGGTTGAGGAAAGTAAAATCACTGTCCCCACGGTCTCGCCTGCTTAATCGAGAGCTTGCCCTCATTTGTAATCTTGAACTCAATCTCCATAGCGAAATCTGCCGTTTGTCCAGCGGGACCGTAGAGTTGACTAAATTTGTTGTGTATCATGCCGAGATAGCGACTCAGTTCTCGTAAATATTCTCCCGTTAGAATCCGTTTATTGTCAGATGTGCGATTAGAATTCGTCACAACTCGGTAGTTATTACTATCCCACCAATCCATGAGAACTTCTTCAGGAATGGATTGCTGTTCAGGATTCGTTACGAGATCCTCGCCGACTTGGGTGTTGAGGTAATAATTTCCTGTCGTCTGATACACAACATCATCGCTTACCGCCACACCGTTTGCCAATTCGTTTGCAAAATTGGGATGGACAAGTACCCCCATAGCCGTAGCGAAGTGGTTAATACGATAGAATTCGCGTGCTTCAAATGCCCGATAGTTCCAGAGACTTGCAAACACCTGTTTAATCGACTTCGATAGGTGTCCTTCGTCCAGATGATGTGTGTAGGAGTCGTATAAACCCGCACCGCTGAAACCGGGGAGATCCTCATTGTTCGTACTGGAACGACACCGGAGAGATGTCTCTTCTGGAAATGAGTTCTGTATTTCCGAAAGCGCGTCCATCATCCATGTCGGCATTTCACCATTCCTGATTTTCGCCCGAAACTTTTTCAGTTCTGCTTCCTTTGTGTCCTGCTCATTCTGAAACGCCGGATCTCTGATCAAACTCTCAATTCTCCCATAGAAGCCGTTGTGCTTCATAAATTCATCATAGAAATAGAACGGTATCCCAAACCCGTTCGGCACGACACCCTCCGGAAATCCGAATGTCCGAAGTGTTGCCAGATTAGCCGTCTTCACACCAAAACGTGGCGAGTCAGCAAACCGTATGTTATCAAGTGGCAGAACCTTCGTAGCAGAGAGATCGCGTTCGGGTTTCTGGGTTTTCGAGGGACGTAAATCAGCAAAATGGGTCTCCACCTCTTTAAGTGTCGCTTCCCTAATTTCAAAACCGTCGGCGTTTACACTATAATAGATGTATTTACCAATAAGCGGTGCAATCGCGTCGTTTTCCCACGCCTGAGTAATGAAAGCGTTGGGGACTTTGTCCTGAATCGCACGAAGGTTAACGTGTGAAAGCGGCGTTTGCCGAGTACCTGTGATAATACCGGCAACTCTCGGCATCTCGTTCGGCAACGTTTTGCAGATGACGATGTCACGTGATGTAGGGTGCTCGTCCAACTCCAGTATCCGTAGTCGACCAAATGATGATGCTGGGTTCAGCGGAAGGTAGCCGATATTGGCGTAAAGGTCGTCCTCAAAGTAGACGGGGAATTCCGCTGCGTCATAATATGCCTTTTCGCGATTATAAATATCAATCGCTCCCCACAACGGACAATAACCGAGCCGATTTTTAAGGATCGGCATCTTCGCTACAAGCAAATCGTGTGCAAGTTTGATCTCTTCAAACGGGAACGCATCGTTTGGATTAAACTCAAAGGTATAAACACCGGGATCACCATTCGGTGCCACGAAAAGTGGGCGATAACTCAGCACACCGCGCATCTGTCCTTGACCGCGTTCTAATCCAGCCGCATTCATGAAACTGCCATGGGAGCGATGGGTCTCCGTATTCATGAAATAAAGTTGTGGGTTTTGTGTATGTGTGTTCTCAATCTGAAACTTTACAAATTCGATTCCGGTAAGCTGAGTGTCAATACGCACCTCTATTCCCTGATACGACAGTTTCTCGAAGGTCTCGCGGTCAGGGATTGTCGCTGCCCCATCCTTAAATGCGATCTGCTCCGGATTCAAGCGGGGTCCTGAAGGTCCTCTGGAACCTCGCCTTCTACCAAACCCGCCTCTTCCGCGAGATCTATCTCGCTCTCCACTTTGCATTTGACGGATCTCGCTCTCGCTGAATTGCGTACCTCGCTGGGTTTCAAGTCGCATCACCCGAATCATGAGAGTGGTTTCAGTGTCGCTGAGTCCACCATCCTGATCAAGGTCGAACCGTTTCTCCTCTTTTGAAAGTCCTTCTTGCGTCCAAGTGTTTAGGACAATTACCAGTGAAAATATTAGCGCACATGCGAAAAGGGCTATGAGAATATGTTTCCGTTTCATCAGTTTTCCTCGCGAACAGTTTAGATTTTTTAGAATATACACCTTTCTGTTAAGTTAGGCAGATAAGTAGCGAATTTGTTCAGAAAAGACAGAGGATTTTTCGCGACACAGATTTTCTTCTGTAGGCTCTGAATCAGGCTAACTTAGATTGATCGGTGGGACCAACACGCGCATAATTCGCGTCTAAAAATCATTTCAACTGTTGGTGGAACAGAAGTGGTCAAAGCGTTGGTTTACAACAAAACTCACACCTTTAGCGGGTTCCCGTTTCGCTCTTCAATTTCGCCCAAGCCGTCGCCAATTTCGCTTGAGGAGAAACCGCAGCAAAACCGAGTGCGACAGATAATCCACTATCAGCAATCGCTTTCACATCAGCCTCTGAGAGTGCGACATTGAAAAATGCGATCTCGTCAATGAGGCCGGTGAACGCCTCCTGCTTGTCATCTCTGGAGCCAATATACTTCGGGCCCGCCTTAAATGGTCCTGCGGCGGCATTAGATGCTTCTTCTTCACCATCGACATAGACTTTCACTTCTTTTCCATCATAGGTACCTGCAATCTGATGCCACTTATCATCGTTCACCAGACTTTTAGACCACGTATTATGCGGAATCGGTTGTGCACACTGTCCAGCGAAATTTAATTTGTGGTCCCTTAATGTCAAGATAACATCGCCGCAGGGACCTACGATGATGTCGGACCATGCGGGGGCGGCTGGTGTTTTAATCAAAGCGACGATCGACACTTCATCCTCATAGTCAGAGAAATCGCCGACAGCAACATGGGCACCCCCCTCAAACTTTAAAGCCCCTTCAAACTTGCCATCGACCCATTGAGCATCAACAATCTCTCCGTTATTGCCATTCTCGGAAGCATCTTTTGCCTCACCGCCTTTACCTTCATCAAAGAACCATATTCCCAAAAGTGCGTCTGCATCGAGTTTGGCAGAACTTAGATTTGGAATCATGAAACTGATGCAGACCAGCATCACGTATACCAATATCGCTTTTGCTGATTGGATAATTCGCATCTTTTACCTCCATTTGCGTACGGACGGTTTAATTATCATCAATTACGCTGTTTTTCGCCACGGACTCCTGGTATCGAAAATTAGGGTGAACTCACATTTCAGGTTCAATAACGAGATAACTCACGCTCTTTGCTTCCATTTCAATTGGAATCTCCACGTTGTAATTCCGGTCGATTTTGTACTGTTTGGGTTCTCCTTCCTCTTCACGGATCTTGGCAATTTCAGACAATCCAGTATAATAGAGCGGTAATTTCAAATTGGTCTGTTGCACTGTCCGCGTAGGGTTATAGAGCATTGCCAATCCACAAGGACTGATTTGCGCGTTGGCGTGGAGCACACAATCAATCGAACGGCCATCTGGGCGGCGCACGTGAATCAGGTCAGAATCTAATATTGGACGATACTTTTTGTAGAAGTCAACCCACTTCTTAACGACTGCTTTCGTTTCTTCAGTATCAAAAAGTCGGGGACCGCGATAGCACGCGATTACACCACTGCCGAAGTTCTGTGATAGGTGTGATTCGTAGTCATCGAGGTGTTCACAAAGCGGTTCAAACGTTGCGGCTGCTCCACCGCCGTGGTACTCTACCAACGGGACGAACATCCAACCCATACTCGGTGTCTTTTCATAAGTTCCATCGTAGATATTCTGCCGGGCAATCAGAATTTGCCGCTCGCGAGGTAAGCTGAAATTCGTTTCTCGATAGCCCATACCGCATTTATTTGCGCCGTTGAGGTAATACTGATCTGGCGAATTGATATAGATACCGCGTGCTCGGCATTCATGGTAAAAATGAACGCACGCTTCCCACTGACGCAACTGCGAATCCGCTAAGCTACTATGGTGGGCATGCGTCGTTGCCGCACAGACATCACCATGATAAGGACCATCCGTTTCTATGATGTCCATCCCGGTTGCATCCATGAAATTCAGCACCCGCTGGGAGTAACCGTCTGCCCATCTGCTCGCGAGACAAGCACTCTGTCCAAACTTACTTCCGGGTTTTCCGGTGTCCGGATCAACACAGTTGAAGTCCTCACCGGCACTTCGCGAAGCACACATCAATGTATACCCTCCGAGTTGAATCCCCTTGCTATGTGCGTAATCGGTCAAATCCGTCATTGTGGCGATGTATTCCGGGTCTTCGCTCTCAATGTTAAATCCACTCCCAAAGGTCATAATCACCATTTCAAACCCGACTTCAGCGCACTGATCGATCGCTAAACGGACGGCATCCGGCTCGGCACTCCGAACGTGCATTAGAATTGGATTCTCCGTGACTTGTGGTGCGACTGTGCGATACATCTTGCGGCGTGCGAGTCCCTTTCGCTCACGATCATCACTATCCTGCAGAATCTCAAAGGTGCGAAAACTCTTAAAAGTCTCTCCCGGTTGCAGGAGTATTCCCGGACCGAGTGGATAACAACTCGTCATCAACAGTGGCATCTGATAGTGATAATCGACTTGCGTCTTGTAATCCGCATCTGGTCCCCATTGTGTTGTTTCGACTCCACTAAAGGCATAATCGCTCTCGACATGTAGTCGATGCTTCTCCTGCTCGTTGACCGCAAGGATTTCACAGCTTAAGGCATCCAGTTGAATCGATTTTTGACTTTCATTGTGAAGCGTGATCCACTTGGCCAGTACCGGAATGCCTTGGTAGAGTTCATAATGCACACAAACCCGAAGGGCATCAACGGATGGCGGAGACACGAATTCAACGGTCAGTGTAACACCCTCTGGCGGATACACTGATGATGCCGTAGAACGCCTGCGTACCCACGGATATGGAGTTTCAGTCTCACCGACTCGATATTCGCGGAATTGAAATGCGTCCCCGTCACTCGTCAAATCCGGAATCCACTCCGAATCAAGATAGGCGTAGTCGGGTTGTCCTTTCAATCCACCTACCTCATATAGGTGTCCGTTCATCGTAAGCACCGCCTCCGGTTTGATGCCACGGAGAAGACTGCTACCCGTAATTTGATTGGTATAATCAACGGTTGCGAAATTAGGTGAAGTGACGAATGTACGCTCGATGAGGCCATTACCGAGAATAAGTCGGTTGTCCGTTTCTTCTATTGAAGCGGGCTGCTGAAAGGGCTGAACCAACCAATCATTTTGTTGTGATGTGTACTGCATGTCAAGTCCCCATTTTGAGCGTCTTCACAGAGAAATTGGATGAAACGCGCTGCTTTATATCTTTCATGACTTCAGTATAACGCTGAAAAGAAATAACGCAAGAACAATTCTGTTAAGACAGTATTCCCATTTATGAATTGTAGATTAGACCGATCCATGCTAAAATGCCAAATCCACTTAAGGAGGAAAGATTTTATTATGCAAAACACTATAAACACCTTACACCGGCTAACGTTAGTCTTCCTGTTAATATCTGTCGGAAGTCTATCCAGTTTTGCGCAAGATGAACAAAGGCATCGAAGGTGTATTGGCAGTGAAACCTCAAAATAAGTTAGCAACAACATGGGCAAAACTGAAGTCAAATCTTCCATAATAGCAGTGAAAACATTTAAGGCTAAATGCCTAATGCTGCTTCTCATCTTCAATGCAATAGTGGCACATGCAAAAGACATGCCAAAGAATTATCCTTCGATCTTTCAGGCATGGAACGGTATTGAAAACCAATCCGATGAAGATGAACTCCACCGCCTTGCTCAACACGATCTTGCTTTTGCCCATCCGTACGCACTGCTCAGAATTGCTTGGAATATCTCAGAAGAACACCCTTATTCAGGGTTGGCAACAAGCTTAAATCCGAATCAACTCGATGCCGCGCGTCAAAGAAAACAGCATCTTTTATCCTTAAACCCTCATCTCCTACTGCTTGTCGAGATCCGATGCCGAGACGGGAAATACCTCTCGCGAGAAAACGAAACACAGGTGGAAAACTGGTGGGAGGTCGGCTTCTACCCACCAGACTCACCTTACTGGCTCAAGGACAAGAACGGCGAACCCGTTATCGGTTGGGGTGAAGATACAAATGCGGATGGGAAAATTGACGAAAACGATACTATCCTGAGTTACCTTATAGACTTCACGAATCCGGAAGTGCAAAATCTGATGGTCAACCAAGCAATTGCCTTAAACGATTCTGGACTCTTTGATGGCATCATGCTGGATTGGTGGAACGAAGACGGCGCGACCAGTTCAATCGGTGTTGATGACTGGTCAGACACTATTCTCACACCAGCGGCTGAATTGGAAGCGAGATTATCGATCTTACGCAAGATTCGGGAACATGTCGGGGATGATTTCCTAATCCTCGTCAACGCGAATATGCGTCAGATTCCAAAATCCGCGCCTTATGTGAATGGTATCTTCATGGAGTGCTATAAGTCAGAATATAGAAAAGGATATAACCTTGATCAGATTCTGCAGATGGAAGAAACGCTACTGTGGGCGGAACGGCACCTCCGAGAACCGAGAATCAATTGTTTAGAGGGTTGGCGTGTGGTCACAGACTACATGGGAGGCCTCAAAACACGGGTCACGGAGAGAAACAGCGAAGAAAACCTACAGTGGATGCGTATGATTACTACGTTGAGCCTAACACATTCAGACGGTTACGTTCTGTTTAGCGATGATAATGCCATACCAGTCCCCGATCATCTGCACAATTGGTATGATTTTTGGGATTCCGATCTTGGACAACCCATCCACGAGACAGCAGTCCAGTATCAAGGCGTAGAAGGTCTCTTTGTCCGCGCGTTTGAAAAGGGTTGGGCGGTATACAACCGTAGCGGTTCTGAACAAACCGTTACTTTTGAAACTCTCGCTATCGGCATCAACGGCGGCAAACGTCAGCGGCATCATGAGATTCCAGATTTTGATGGGGAGATTTTTCTGAAAACCGATACAGAGTAAATGAAAGGATTGATAATGTTAAAAGCGATTTTGCATACGCGTCCGGTGCGGCAACTCAACACAATCTTCACGCAAGAAGATTTGGAACGCCTCGGGAATACCGTTGAAGTTATTTGGGGTAAGGACGAACAGATGCCGGAAGAGGCGTGGACCGAATCCAAAAAAGAGGCATCAATTCTCATCGGTATCCCCAGTTACGGAGTCGGCGACGTTGACGAAAATGAAGCACCGCATCTGAAGGCTATTATGGAGGTAGGCGGTGCCCACCCGAGAAAAGGACAGGTTGACTACCAAACCTGCTTCAGACGGAGTATACGTGTGCTGAGTTGTGCCCCGGCTTTCGCTAAAATGGTGGCTGAGATGGCACTTGGACACGCTTTGGCGGCTCTACGGAATATCGTTGATGCGGATCGGCGAATGCGTCGTGGTGAAGAGAACTGGGGATGGCGCGGGCAACCAGAATTCGTCGCGAGGCGATGAGCAAAATACGCAATCAAGGGAATTGTCGGTTTTGGAATCCCAATCCTTTAGGTTTGGGAGGAAAAACCGCCCGCTTGGAAAGGACCAAAGCGTTCATTTTTTCCTTGACCCTGGGTCCGAAAGTGTGGTATAATGAGAGTATCAGGTTGGAAACCGACAGTGTTTAGCATTACCGCTTGGTGATGTGTCTGCCTCCCACTAAACAGGGGATAAATACCTGATACCTGATAGTCCATGAGATTAACATTTATATATCCTGTGTATCCGACCCAGGAACAAGAAACAACATTAGAAAGATGGCTTGACCACTTGTGTGAGCTTCAGAACTCTGCTCGCCACGATAGACTCGTTGCGTCTGAGACGGAAGGTGCTTTTGTGTCGCTCTCTGACCAGCAGACCCTTCTCACCGCAGCGCGTGAGAAATATGATGACTTCCGCGAAGTTCCCCAAGATTTTCAGAACCATGCGCTCCGCAGAAACGATAAAGCGTTTACGGCTTTCCGCAAACGTTGTAAAGAGGGTGCAGCGAAAAAAGGTTACCCTCGCTATAAAAAGCGTGTGCGTTCTCTGACGTGGAGCCTCCGAAAATATACCAAAGTCGTTCGTAAAAAGACCAAAGACACTGACAAACAGACGAGACGCGTCCGTGAGAATCCAATCATAGAAACCGATTTTAGACACAATCGCTTAAAAGTGCCGAAGTTAGGTGATGTCAAGATACGCATGCACCGACCCCTTCAAGGCGACCCGAAAGAAGTTACTCTCGTCAAAAAAGCAAGCGGTTGGTATGCCCATATTACCTGTGAGATACCCGATACGCCGAAAGTAGAACCGACAGCTGCTGTTGCGGTTGATGTTGGCACGACACACTACCTGACGACTTCCGAAGGTGAAAAAGAGGACAACCCCCGCTGGTATCGTCAAGCAGAAGGCTTACTCCGAAAACATTCTAAAGACCTTTCTCGAAAGAAAAAAGGTAGCCAGCGTTGGCAGAAACAACACCACAAACTCGCTTTACACCACGAGCGAACAACAAACAAACGTAAAGACTTTATCGGAAAACTCGTCTATAAACTCTACCACCACCGACAAAACAATGTCTTAGTGGCAGAGGACTTACGCGTATCTAACATGGTAAAGAACAAACACCTTAGCAAGAGTATCAGCGACGCGTCTTGGGGTATCTTCTTTGAGTGGTGTGGGAACATAGCCGAAAGAGACGGTTTCCACTTCCACCAAGTTGATCCCAAGAATACCTCGCAAACCTGCTCGGCTTGTGGTCAGAAATCGCAAAAGAAACTCTCTCTTGCGATACGAACCTTTAATTGTCAGTCTTGTGGCACGTCTTTAGACCGAGACCATAACGCCGCATTAAACATACTTTTTAGGGCGGCTTGCGCCCTTCGTGGAGAGCGGTGGGTTACCACCCTCACTGAAACGAGAAACAAGAACAAAGCACGAGACATAGGCTTGCAGCGTGCAACACAACTATTGTTGTTTGACGCGTCTACAAGCCCAAGTCTTTAGGCTTGGGTACATTGACTACGGTAATTCTACAGATAGCGTTGCCAAGAACTCGTCTGCTACATGGCGATTGTAAACACGAGCGGAAAGTACCGAGCCGTAGATGTTGCCGACATAGAAGGTGCCGCAGAGCGTACCTAACGTCCATCCCTTCACCGATGAAAGTCCATCTCTCTGGAAACCATCATAAGCCTGCCAACCTGTTAAACCGACAATGAACAGAGAGGTAAGAGCATCACCGAAGCGACCAGTATAGAGTCGTCCAGCCCCTGGCATGACCGTGGAAAGAACCCCTGCTAAAAATGGACTGCGGGTAGTTAGGTCTCCCGCTTTCTCTGCGTAACTGTGATACACCACTGCCTTTTCTCTGACCTGAATTACATCTGATGCCTGCAACGTTTTGAAGATCTCACCTGCTTCAGACCACTGTTTCTGCATCAGATAAGAAAGCCCAATCAACTGCTCGGCTTCGGCGTGTTGTCGCGCATCCGTTACGTGTGGCAGTGCATCACGTAGAAACTGTGCGGATTGCGCAAACTGATCCGTCAGAAAGTAGGTCGCACCGATTTGATAGTAGGCACTGCTTACATACCGACCTTCAGGATATGTCCATAAAAGTGTCTCAAACTCCTGAATTGCTTGTTCAGTTTGACCGGCAAAGCGATAACACAAGGCAATCCTATAGCGGATCTGTTCGCTTTCTCGTGGCTGATAAAAGAGATAACGTTGGTATTCACCCGCGGCGCGGAGGTAATCGCCTTGTTCATATAGAAAATCGGCGAATTTACGGACGTTTTCTGGAGTGTAGTAGTCAATAAGTTCTTCGGCGGCGGCGAAGGGTAGAAGTATAGTAACGAGGAAGACTATGAGCAGGAATTTGGAGATTTGCGTGGTGTTCATAGAGTTCGTAAGTGTTTCGCTTGGGTGTTTCCCTCAGGTTGAACGTAGTGAACTCGACTTTCAACAACATCTATCACTTAGGTGCAGCGCGGTTAGGTGAAAGACCTACCAGATGGTATAAATGCGGAACTACTTCAGTGTTGCATAGTCTGAAACAGGGTCGATGTATTTTCCTGTCACACTGTCTTTATGGTAATGCTGCGACTGCGACCCGTTACATCGGAGGAGCCTATCAGCGGTAAGCAGTATCCCCCGCGCTACACCGTATTCCTGTATACACGCCATACCGAAGCCAGAACACGTCGGTCGGAAGTTGCATGTCGGGCCGTCTTGACTGGAGATGAATTTCTGGTAGAGCCGAATTAACCCTGTCGCAACGATTTTCAATTCCGAGGTGTCCTTCGGATTAAAGCGGATACTTCCTTTCGGTTTCGGTCTCGTCATCGGATTGACCTTGCGGATGAACGCGAGGTCAGCGGCTTCATCCGAAAACGCAGGCGAAACGAAGAACACAGCGACTAAACAGGACGCAGAGAAAAGAACGAGACGGTTTACCATTTGATCTCTTTAACCTCTACAGATTCAGGAATCGTGAAATTGAGTATCGGATTTTGTGGATTCGCGTTTACCTGCGGGTTGCTATAGATAACCTGTTCGTATTGGAGTACTTCGGATTTATCAACGTACGTACTGGAGGTAACCATCATCGGAATATAGTTCATGCCGGCTTTCTTGTGGTTCTGGTAACGCGATCTGGCGACGATATGCCCCTTCGGATTCTTAACCTCGGCAGAGATCAGCCTATCGTCCTGCATCCCTAAGATAATAGTACCGAGTTTGTCTTTCGCTTTCTTAGGCGGACTCCAATAACTATAGAGAATCTCGTCTACGATATCGTGATTTTCCAAAGAATATCCGATCGCTGTCAACCCATGCTCCGCTTGTGTAGACTGAATAATGGATTCAACAAACGGAAGCGGAATCCGTCCTTCGGAAATAAAACGGAACGCCTGTTTCTCCGCTGGATAATAAATCTCCAGCACCTTGTCCTTCACAACCATTATCTGCTTGAGCGGTTCGGTGACCTCAACGACAACCCGCGTCGCTCTTGCGTCGTAGTGAAGTGCGCCGGCGATGTGCTCCGTTTTGTCGTTCTCGGTCAATTCACGCGTAAAGTCCAAAGAGAGGGTCTTTAACGGCACCGCATAAAGCCAGTTTCCAATGAGAAATGTGCATAAAAATACGATGGGATATAGCAGGTTTTTAAGCATCAATTTTTTAGGGACGATGTGGTAGCAACCTCTGGCACTTACTTACACTGATTTCATCTTTACTCATTCAGATAAGAAGCTAATACACAGCCAGATACGACAGAACCACCGAGACATCCTATAAATGCTGATCTTAAGTGGAGGTCTCGGGCTCTTTCCTTATAGGCATCTGCATAAACCAAGACATACTCTGGAGATTTTCCTATCAGCCGCGATGCAGGCGGAGCCGGCTCATAGAGTGCAGCACCAAGGAGTCCAACGGAACCCAGCACACATCCTCCAACTAAATTGTGCTGTAATTATACTCTATCCACAGTAAACAGTCAATCTTTTTAGTCGATTCTCAAAAATATCAATCCTCCACCGTTTAAGCATGATGAAGATACTTTTACAACGCCTTTGTGATCGATTATGTTTACATTACCTCGGCATTGAACTGATGAAAATTATACTAAGTGTAGACGATTCGCGTCACGTGTAAGTCGAGTTCCAAAGGTCTGTGTCTTTTTCTTGAGCCTTACACACCGATGGAACTCGTAGAAAACTCCCGCATACTCTTCGGTTTACTATGTGTCCTGACTTACTGAAAATTATCCAGAGTTTAGAAAATTAGAGTAAAGTCCATAATTACGTGAACACCTCGATTGTCGCGTAGACTGTGGACTGCGTGCTAAAGATGCACAAACTAACAGTTTATGCTACATCAGCCAACTCATTTTTTCACTTTACTATATACACCCAAAGATTGCGAGGTGGATGTTTTGTGTTTCTGATCGGTACGGCTGGACCCAAAAGCCGAAAATTAAATGGGACGGCTTAAGTATGTTCAAAGCAATTAGGGTGCGCTCACTGGGATTGGGAACTGAGCGAGGAGCGATGCCCGCTGCAAAAGTTCAGGATTTGCAAAAGCAGTATGGGGTGCTCCATCGAAAATCAATTCGCCATCCAGCAATAGGAGGACACGGTCGGCATATTTTAGGGTGAGTTCTGTGTCATGTGTTGCGAAAATGAGGGTCTTATTTTCACTCCGGATTTCGTCGCAGAGTTCATCCATCAACTGATGGAGATGTTGGGCATCTTGACCCGTGGTGGGTTCATCGAGAAGGAAAAGATCAGGGTGTAGTGAAAAGGTGGCAGCAACAGCAGTGCGTTGACGCTGTCCCCGAGACAGCGAATAGGGTGCCTCCAAATCAAGATCTCGTAAGTCAAATCGCTCAAGTGTCCTATCGACCCTATCTTCGAGCGTCTGTGCCGGGAATTTCAGGTTTATGGGACCGAAAGCCACCTCAGCGCGAACCGTCTCCGCCTGTAGCAATAGATCTGGATCTTGAAAAACGATACCAACTTTACCTGCTAACTGATGAAGTTTCATACGACTGGACGATTTGCCAGCAATGATAACCTCCCCTGTCGTCGGACGTAGCAAACCCGCAATGAGATGAATCAAGGTCGTCTTCCCAGAACCGTTCGCGCCCATGATAGCAAGCACTTCCCCACGCGGCACTTCGCAGGAAATTGATCGCACCGTATCCTTATCCGTGTTCGGATAACTGAATTGGAGTCCTCGGATGCTGAGAAGAGAAGTCTGAGGTGTCGTTTCATAAGCATCTTTTTGGGATACATCTGAAGGGGTCGATAGCGGTATGTCTACTGAGGATTCCATGGTTTTCGGAACCTGTACACCCAGACGCTGATATGGAGTGATATCCTGAAACGCCTCTGCGTCGGGCAGATCCAGATGGAGTTGTCCTTCGTGCATTAGCCATACGTAGTCACACATCGGAGCGACTTCCTTGGTTCGATGGGTTGCCAAGACGACTGTTATCCCTAACTCTCTATTCAACTGCGTGACGATACCGAGGATATCGCATGTCCCCCGTGGATCAAGATGACTCGTTGGTTCATCTAATAGCAGGACTTGTGGTTGCATCGCGCAGACAGCCGCGAGAGCAACGCGCTGTTTTTGACCGCCAGAAAGCGATGAGATCTCCCGTGATGCAAAGTCAGCGAGTCCTACCTGTTTTAAGGCGACAGCGATCCGTTCTTCAATTTTTTGGGGAGGGAAACCGAGATTTTCGAGTCCAAAGGCGATTTCGTCTTCAACTCGCGTGCAAAAGAGTTGATCGTCGGGATTTTGGAAGAGGAGAGCAACCTGTTGACATGTAGTAGCCAATGGCTGGGCAGCGATGTCTTTACCGCCAAGACGGACCGTCCCAGTGAGCGTTCCTGCCGAAGCATGCGGAATCAAACCGTTCAGGGTCCGCAATAAAGTAGATTTACCACATCCTGTTGGTCCTGTCAGCAACACAAATGCACCGGAAGGCACACGCGTTGTAATACCGCGCAACGTCGGGATCTCACGACTCGGGTAGGTAAAACCGAGATTCTCTATCTCAATAGACACCATGGTCTGACTAACCGAGTCCTTCAATCTGTACAGGGACAGAACCGAAGAGCTGTTCTAAATGCCGCTTGACGGAGTCATGGAAAGCGTCAAAGGTTTCTTGGGCATTGTGCTTGAAATCGTCGGTATGATACTTGAAATTACTATGGAGTTGTGCCTGCTGAGCACGCACACGGGCAAAGACACTGTGAACATACGCCTGTAATTCACCGATCCGTTCAGTCTGTGCTTTTGCGAAAGTACCGACTGCGGCTTTGAAAGCAGCGAATTCCGCCTCTAAGTACTCCTTGAACATTGATTGCTGAAAACCGACAAGTGCATTGTGTGCAGCATATTGAAAGTCCTCGTGAATCGCATTATACTGCCTCTTAATTCGGGGGAAAAGCTGTCGTGAATAGTTCTGGAATTCACGCATCGGATCGCCTTGCGCGTCCACAAACTGTGGAATTTTCTCTTTGAATGTGTCCATCTCATGATTTAAGAAACTTCTGAAATCTTCAACAGCAACAGTATAACGCGTCGTCTTCTCCAAGTGATAACCCATAACCGCCAATCGCACGGCTTCGGGGAACATCTTCGGATAGTCTTTGAGTGTCTTGAGCAAATACCGGGCGTACTCCACCCCTTGCTTGGAGAAAAGCTGTCGCTGAATGGATCGGGCAAATGCCAAGGCTTCCTCTTTGGTAATCGATCTCACATTGCGAGGGGTGTAAGGCATGTGTTCAAGCAACGTCAAACACCGCGCAAAATAGTTCTTCAAGGTCGGATCATAGAGCGTTGAAACAACCCGTCGATATTCCACAAGAAGTTGGTCGCGCGGCATTTCCGGTACAAAATTAAGGGTCATGTCGGTCTGATTTCCGCTGGACTCCCCAAGCAACCGATCTTCCTGCTTCAGTCGGTGCCACAAATCGGTCTCCTTCAAGGCAGTCAGGAGTCCTGCCATCGCCATCGGTATACCGGCTTCCTGAATAAAATTGATGTGAGAATCAAATTCGGTATCACCATCAAGCCCGATAATAAACCCGCCTGTGACCTCCATCCCCCTGCTTTGTATTTTCCTAATCGCACGCAAGAGGTAACTCCCGGCTTCCTCCTCTTTGCTGGTGTTCTGTCCTTTGGAGGTACTGAGGAGTGCTTCATCATTAGGCGTTTCAATACCGAGGAATACCATGTTGAATCCTGCTTCACTCATTGCGTCAAGCATTTCAGGGATCTCAACGAGGTTTACGCTGGCTTCAGTGAAGAGTGAGAAGGGGAATTGGCGTTCCTCTTGCCATTTTTGCACAGCGGGCAGTAAACGCATTGCATCGCGCTTGTTACCGATAAAATTGTCATCAACAACAAACATCGCACCATCCCAACCGAGTTTATAGAGCATCTCAAACTCAGTAAGCATCTGCTCATTGCTTTTGGTGCGCGGCACGCGCCCGAACAACTTCGTAATGTCGCAAAATTCGCAATTGAAAGGACATCCACGCGAAAACTGGAGTGCCATTGACCCGTAAGAATTGATGTCAATAAGGTCGTAGCGAGGCAGAGGTGTTATCGTGATATCCGGTTTCCGTTTCTCACGATAGATTTCCTGTGCAGAGCCACTTTCAAAATCGGTCAAGAACTCTTCAAAGATCTCCTCAACTTCACCGAAGAGGAAATGGTCAATCTCTGCATCGGTTTCCTCTTTGATATTATCATAGTAAGAGGTTGGGTGCGGTCCACCGGCGATGATAGGGACTCCTGCCCGATTACAACGTTCGGCAACTTCATAAAGAGAGTCTTTTTGAACAATCATTGTCGATGTCAGCACTACATCCGCCCACTCAAGATGAGCATCCGTCAGCGGTTCGATATTTATATCAACGACTTTTAAGTTATAATTCTTCGGGAACATTCCGGCGATAGTTAACAATCCAAGAGGGGGCATCGACGATTTTTTACCAAGAAATTCCAAAGCGTATTTAAAGCCCCAATAGGATGGCGGGAATTTTGGATAAACAAATAAAGCATTTCGCATGATATATCTATCTCCTTGTGGGCGTAACTCTCATGTCCATATTGCAAAAACTTTTTGAATAATTTATAAATTTAACGACTCGTACCAATTATGATACCACAATTTCAAATTTTTATCAAGTTTTTTTGCGGCTAACTCATCACGTGTTTAACTGGAGATTGTATTCTCAGAAGGTCAAATCAAGAGACAACTCTTACAGAAACGTTGGTTTGCCCGTAGCATGCATGTTAAAATTATTTCTGATGTAGTGGTGCTAATCTAATGGAGAGTATAGATGTATAGATCCCAACTTCCACAGTTCATACTCATTTTCAGCGGACTCTTCTTATGTTTGGCGAGTCATGCACAAACAGTGTTAGACGAATTAGATGATCCGAACCAGAGTACCTCTTCGGCAAACGCGATAACATCAGAAAACGAACCAGAGGAGAAAACACACCCATACTACCGTATTCGGCATCTCCGTTTCACAGGAAATAAACATTTAGATGAAAAAAAACTGATAACGTTATTCGGATGGAAGCAAGAAAAACCGTATTTGCGTGAGGAAATTATAGAAGGATTTGAACGTATCGTAGCGGCGTATCGAGACGCAGGCTTCATTTTCGCAGAAACATCTCCGAACATCACAGCGATTTCTGAAGAGGAACCAATCAACAGCGAAACATCCGTGTCTATTACGGTAGAAATTGTTGAAGGCAAAACGCTCCGTACCGGGAAGTTAACAGTTTCGGGAAACCAACGCTTTTCGGAACCCGAAATTCGAGATCAACTCGGTATAAAAGAGGGAAAACTGTTTACACAAGTGGCCTTGGAACAGGGAATTGAACGCATCCAAACTCTGTACAGTGAACACGGATATCCGAAAATCGAGATTGAACCTAAGAATATTCAGTTGTCGCCAGAAACAGGCACCATCAATTTTGAGTTGAATATTCGGGAAGGTACACAGATTCGGATTGGTGAGATTAAAGTAAGCGGACTCAAGAAAACAAAAACGGCGGTAGTCCTTCGGGAAATTCACGTGAAACCGAACGATAACTTTAAGCAACGTGACATAGACACAAGCTATCGTCGTTTGCGAAATTTGGGGTATTTCTATCAAGTGCATCCGAATGTGTTGGAAGCAGGTGAAACAGAAGATCGTATCAATTTCCATGCGCGAGTAACCGAAGCGCGAACAGGACAACTGAGTGGTGTTATCGGATATGCCCCACCAGATTCAGACGCTGACGCAGCCCCACAACTCACTGGTGTGCTTGAAGCCCGCGAAACCAATCTGTTAGGAACAGGCAGACAGGTTAACCTTTACTGGAAATCCGGTCTGCTGAAGATCTTACGCCTCGGCTATGCAGAACCGTGGATATTTGGCAAACCGCTAACCATCGGCATAGAATACGGACAACTCAAACAACACAATCCCGATAGAGGACAACTCTCAGGTTTTCCTGATAATGCATCAGAAACCGTTTCTGAGGAACAGTCGGGCAACGTAAGTACAACAACGAATTTTGGGCGCGTCTTTGAAGGGATCATGACCTTGGGATATAAACGGATTAACGTACCAAATGTGGGTCCATCTTCAGGGACACCCCCTACGGTTGATTTCCAAACGCAAATTCCCTTTGATCCACGCGCCATTTCATCCACCGAGCCTACACCGTATATCGGCACGAAATACAGTGTCACACTCCGTTTGACACGGGACACCCGCGACTATTTTTTGAATCCGACACGCGGACAGCGTGATAGCATTGCCTTTGAAGTGTCCCGGAGCGATTTTCGGCTCCGAAAAGCATGGCTCTCCGTACAACAATATTTCCCAACATGGCGGAAACAGACTGTTGCCGTTGAACTCCATGCTGCCGCGGCGTGGGGAGTTAATATTCCACCAACCGAACTTTTCTATCTCGGTGGCGCGACTACATTGCGCGGGTACGATGAAGATTGGTTTTCTGGACCGCGCCGCGTATATGCCAACCTCGAATACCGATTTCTCGTCGGCCCCGACTCCCAAATTTTCCTCTTCACTGATTTAGGTGCTGTAACCTTGATTGAAACGCCATCGGTTTTTGATACACTCCGAGTCGGCTACGGATTTGGGGCGCGTCTTGAATCAAGAGGCGGTATCCTACGCATCAATTATGGACTTGCGGCAGGAGACTCCCTATTGCGCGGAAAAATCCATGTTAACCTCGGTGCGGCATTTTAGCGTCTACCTTTTAATTAATTTGCCAAGCGCGAAAATATGTTATAAAATATATAGGAACAGTCATAGACGTAATTTAACAATTAGGAGGTTTAGATGACCAAAAATAAGAAATTACAGAGTTGGGTTGAAGAAGCCGCCGCGCTTTGCCAACCCGATTCTATCTACTGGTGTGATGGCTCTCAAGAAGAAAACGATCGACTCTGCGAAGAATTAGTTCAAAAAGGGACATTTGTTCGCTTGGATCCGGAAAAACGTCCAGGAAGTTACCTCGCGCGTTCCAGCCCTGCCGATGTCGCACGCGTTGAAGACCGAACGTTTATCTGTGCAAAAACCCCACTTGAAGCAGGCCCCACAAACAACTGGCACGATCCGAATGAGATGAAAGAAACCCTCAAAGGACTTTTCAAGGGTTGCATGAAAGGCAGGACGATGTATGTTGTGCCGTTCAGCATGGGACCGCTCGGTTCACCTATTTCACATATCGGTGTTGAAATTAGCGATTCCCCTTACGTCGTCGTCAACATGCGGATCATGACCCGCATGGGCAGTGCTGTATTAGATGTCTTAGGCGAAGATGGCGACTTTGTGCCGTGTCTACACTCCGTCGGTATGCCTCTTGAATCTGGGCAGGATGACGTTGTGTGGCCCTGCGATCCGGATAACAAATATATCGTACATTTCCCCGAGGAACGTTCTATCTGGTCCTACGGTAGCGGCTACGGTGGAAACGCGCTGCTCGGTAAAAAATGTTATGCCCTCCGTATCGCCTCTATCATGGCGAAAAACGATGGATGGATGGCAGAACACATGCTCATTTTGGGATTAACGAGTCCGGAAGGCGAGAAAACTTATATCGCTGCGGCGTTCCCAAGTGCCTGTGGTAAGACGAACCTTGCAATGCTCACGCCAACCATACCGGGTTGGAAAGCGGAAACGATCGGGGATGACATCGCATGGATGAAATTCGGTGAAGACGGAAGACTCTACGCGATTAATCCAGAAGCCGGCTTTTTCGGCGTTGCCCCTGGCACATCAATGGACACCAACCCGAATGCGATGCACACGCTCACCTCAAACTCGATCTTCACAAACGCTGCCCTCACAGAGGATACCGATGTCTGGTGGGAGGAGATGAGTGATGAGCCACCCGAAACGGTCACAAGTTGGCTCGGTGAAGAGTGGCACCCCGGTGATGAAAAGACGGCGGCACACCCGAACGCACGGTATACAACCCCTGCAGCGCAGTGCCCGATAATCGATCCGAATTGGGAAAACCCGAACGGTGTTCCAATCTCAGCGATCCTCTTTGGTGGACGCCGCGCTTCTACTGTCCCTCTCGCGTTTGAAGCTTTCGACTGGCAGCACGGCACTTTCATCGGCTCTATCGCTTCTTCCGAACGCACAGCAGCTGCCGCCGGTACAGTCGGCGAACTCCGACGCGATCCGATGGCGATGCTCCCGTTCTGCGGATATAATATGGGTGATTACTTCGCGCACTGGTTGGAGATGGGTAAAAACACCGATGCCAGCAAATTGCCGAAGATTTTCTACGTCAATTGGTTCCGCAAAGATGCCGACGGCGGATGGCTCTGGCCCGGCTTTGGCGAAAACAGTCGTGTACTTAAGTGGATCGTGGAACGTGTCTCTGGCCAGGGAGAGGCAGTTGAAACCCCCATCGGCTATCTACCCGCAGCCGGTGCTATCGATACCAGCGGATTAGACGTAACAGACGAACAGATGACAGAACTTCTGAACGTCAATGTGGAAGAATGGCTCAATGAAATTGAATCCATTCGGGAACATTACGCACGCTTTGAGGAAACACTGCCTGAAGCATTATCCGATGAATTGGCGGCGTTAGAAGCACGTCTCCGTGAAAAGCAATAAAACCGAGCGATTCCGATTATAGGGCGAGGTTTTCGTGCCTCGCTCTATAGTTAAATCCGAGGACGGTTTATACAACAAGTAAATAAGAAATGTTTGACTCTGGTGGTAAAATGTGGTATCCTTAATTCTGTTATAGTAGCACATTAACAACCATTTCGACTGAATAAATTCCTGTGTGCACGAAACATTTTGAATAGACACAACTTAACCGCTATGCATAGCAAGGAGAATCATACTTGTCAACAGAATCATGTCCTATAAGTCCTTCCCATGAGGAGGACATTATTCACCCACGCGTTTTGCCTTTCATAATGGTCCACCTTGCCTGCTTTGCGATTTTCTGGGTGGACGTTCAACCTATCGACTGGATTATATGTGGTGCGTTGTATGTTATCCGTATGTTCGGTATCACGGCTGGGTACCATCGTTATTTTTCGCACCGTTCCTACAAAACAAGCCGCGGATTCCAATTCTTTCTGGCATTTCTGGGGCAGAGCTCAGCACAACGGGGTGCGCTTTGGTGGGCGGCGAAACACCGCGAACATCATAAACACTCCGATACAGAACAAGATATACATTCCCCGGTACAACATGGGTTTTGGTTTTCTCATGTGCTTTGGATTTTCTCGAAACGCGGGCAGACCTCAGATTACGGTATAATCAAGGATTTTCAGAAATATCCAGAACTCGTTTGGCTCGATAAATGGGACAGACTGCCACCTTTCTTATTAGGTGTTCTCGTTTGGGCAATTGCGGGTTGGTCGGGACTTGTCGTAGGGTTCTTCGTGAGCACAGTGATCCTTTTTCACGGGACATTTACGATTAATTCTCTCTCCCATGTATTCGGGAAACAGCAGTATGCCACAGGCGACAATTCTCGCAACAACCTGTTTCTGGCTATTATCACATTGGGAGAAGGATGGCATAACAATCACCACCATTTCCCGAGTGCTACCCCGCAAGGCTTCCATTGGTGGCAAATTGATGTCACGTACTATATTCTGAGAACTTTGTCCTTTTTTAGAATCGTTTGGGATCTCCGTTTACCGCCAGCACATGTCGTTGAAGGTAAACGCAGACCCTCTCTATCAACCATCGAAAATGCCGCCCAACAACTCGCTGCAAGCTTTTCGATTGAACACATCGGTCAAACGGTTATAAAAACGTGGGCGCATACGCCGAAGTTGGAAGAACTCCGTACCCGTGCTCGCATCAGCCAATCAGAGGTTGAAACTTTTCTCAAAGAGATGAAAATTCTTGAGTTGCCATCGGTTGCCAATCTGAAACATCGAGCGCAAAAGATGTTTGCCAATATTCCATCTTTAAACCCGATTGTTGAACGAGCAAATCAGATCCTCGTTCAGGCAGTTTCGGTATGGTTCGTCCAGAACGATGTTTACGAAATAGGGGTTGCGGTGTAGTGAATATTGATGGGTTGAACTGAAGTGAGACCCAACTCTGCTCTAAGCCCGTCTATCATCATGAACTGAAATTCTGTTGCCCTAAATCCAATGGTTATACTTTTGGGTTTGGGGCATTTTGTTATTACCGTTGACGCTTCTGGAAAAATATGATATTCTTAATTTGAATATGCACTCACCCTAAACATTTAGCCAGAAATCACAAAGGTTGATTGCTTCTGTCCCATTTCGTGCTATCCGAGATA
This sequence comes from Candidatus Poribacteria bacterium, assembly GCA_965232545.1. Classification (GTDB taxonomy): domain Bacteria; phylum Poribacteria; class WGA-4E; order WGA-4E; family WGA-3G; genus WGA-3G. The sequence goes on along the minus strand of OZ246979.1, from coordinate 505,551 downwards.
AAATCTGCCCTATTTCGTGCAGTTACTTCTGAACACAGCACGAAGAATCCAACCAGTGTGAGATTGTCCTAACTGGCACAGGATTTGCTACAGAACCAAATGAAAGGAGTTGTCTAATGGAAACCGAAGAAAAATATCGTGTTGCACCCCCCGGGTTCACAGCAGAACAATGGAAAACCTTTAACGAAGACGGTATCATTTTTATTGAAGATGCGATCTCTGATGCGGATATCCAGACCTATATTGATGCGATAGACCGTGTCTCGGCAACCAGTCCAAAATACACGCCAGGTGGCTATCTCGGCATGGAGAACATCGTTGAACGCGATCCCGTTTTTACGAACCTCATTGATAATGCGCGTCATGTCGGTTATGCGTATGACCTGTTCGGGGAACTTTTGAAACTCCATCAAAGCCAATTTTTCCTGCGTCCACCCGGTGGGAAACAGTACAATATATGGCATCCGGACGGTGCGCGAGCACTACCTTATGGTGTGTTTTCACCCCAATTGCCGTTGCAAATCAAGATTGGATATTGGCTAACCGATTTGCCGCAAGAGAAGATGGGCAATCTTGTCGTGCTACCCGGAAGCCATCGTCAGCAATATATGGACGGCTACGATACCCACAAAAGTATCCCAGGAGAAAAGGTCGTCTGCCCGCGCAAAGGCACAATGACGGTGATGCATTCCAGCATTTGGCACCGTGTGGAACCGAACGAGAGCGATGTGGTGCGTTACAATATCTTCGTTGCTTATTGTCCCTCTTGGATTACTCCGGCGGATCGGTTCCACTCTTCACCCGACTGGTTGGAGACGCTTAACCGTGAACAACGCATCATCATGCGGAGTTATGGTCATGCGTATCACAACGCTAAACCCCCCGCGTCTGAATTCCCGCTTTTCCTCGAACGTGAAACCGGGACTGAGACGGATTCAGGTACGTATCAGGAACACGTTCAGTTGCATCGGCGTAAACGACAAACAATGCCAGAGAGACTTGCGTCCCTGTAAAACAGTAGTTTCAACCTTTATAGTAAAGCCCGTAATTACTTATACACCCTTAGAGAAGCGTCGGGAATCGGAGTTCCCTCCTACAAATTAGCCATCAGCCGTCAGCCGTCAGCGATCCGTAAGACAGACGGTGTGCGAAGCAGGACAAAACCAAGCAGAAACCCAATAGTTTAAAAATTATGAAAACACTATTCCTCAAAGACATGCGGTATCGCCAGGCGAGAGTTGTCCTCACGACACTCGGTATTACCGTCCTCATCTCATTGATACTGCTATTAGGTGGTATCATGAACGGCATGCGCATCCAAGCCCGACAATACGTCGAATCCACGGGTGCGGACGTCTGGATCTCGGCTGAAGGCTCCGGTGGCGCGTTTATTGGGTTTTCCATGGTCGTTGAGGAATATATGGCATTTTTGAACTCAGGACCAGGCTTAGTGCGAGACTCTGCATCTCCGTTGGTTTTTGCGCAAGCGCGTCCGACCGTCCGAGGCAAATCCACTAAAGCGATCGTCGTCGGCTATAAACTGGGACAACTCGGCGGACCCAAGAGTGTAGTCGAAGGCAGAATGTTCACTCGGAGTAACTTTGAAGACTATAGACCCGAAGATCCAATTCCGTACGAGGTGGTTGTAGATGAGAAAATGGGATTGGAAATCGGAGAACAGATCACCCTCAGCAACGAAAAAGTCCGCGTTGTGGGAAAGGCAAAAAGCCTAATGTTCGTCTTGGATACACCGCTGCTGTTTATGGATGTGCGCATTGCTCAGAAACTTCTACTCGGCAACACACCCCATGTCAACATGATGATCGCCAAAACAGACAAAAGCGAACAACCCGCACAGATCGCCGCCGATTTAGATGCCTTAGAAACCATTGAAGTACGCACCTTACAACAGACGCTCACGGACATTATTGCCTACTACGTTGACGAACCGATGAAGGCTGTGCAATTCCTACGGGTGATGCTATGGTTAGCGGCGGGTATTCTCGTCGGGATGATTACATACGTGACGATGCTCGAAAAGACCCAAGAAATCGGGGTGCTAAAGGCTATTGGAGGTTCAAACAGTTATGTGATGGGACTTCTCCTGAAACAGGTTGTCCTCATCTCCGTTGTCGGCGTGTTACTTGGGCTTAGCCTGTCATACCTGTTCGCGGCGGCGGCACCAATTTTCGTTGCGATTCACTTTGTCGAATCCATCATCGTTGCGTGCATCAGTTTTATCGTGTGTTGTGGTAGCGGGTATCTGGCGGCACGTAAAGTGATTGCGGTAGACCCGATGATAGCGTTCCGAGGAGAGATTTAAATGGCGGCAATATTAGAAGGAACCGGCTTAACGAAACGTTTTGGCAGTGGCGATGCCACCGTTGTCGCTGTTGATTCGGTTGATATCCGAATCGAAGAGAGTGAATTGGTGATGCTGATGGGAGACAGCGGTTGTGGCAAGACAACGCTCATCAGTCTCCTCGGCTGTATTTTAACGCCGGATGCCGGGGAACTCCAAATTGACGGCGAGCCAATTAACCCTGAAGTGCAAGACTTGAGCGTCATTCGACGTGAAAAGATCGGCTTCGTCTTTCAACTGTTCCACCTACTGCCTTACCTTAACGCGCTTGAAAATGTCATGGTGGCGATGGATCTCGCTCGAACGAAGACTCCCGAAGCGGAAAGCCGCGCCACAGAACTCCTCACACAAGTCGGTTTGAGGGATCGACTTCATCATCGTCCTGCACAACTTTCAGGCGGCGAAAAGCAACGCGTTTCCTTTGCGCGTGCCCTTGCCAACCGTCCGAAAATCATCTTTGCCGATGAACCGACCGCTAACCTCGACAGTCGCCAGAGTGACAACTTGATGAACCTTATCCAAGAACTACGTCAAGAACACCAAACCACTATCGCTATTGTCACGCACCACGAAGGATTAAAGGAGAACGCCGATCGTGTTATCCAGATGAAAGATGGAAGGATTCTCACTCCATGAACAGAAACAATGTTCTCGCATATTGTGGAAGCGGTGTCCTCACCTCAATAATCGGAATTTTTCTTTTTCTCCTCATCCTCCCGACTCATACGCCTGCCCAAGAAGACCAAGCCTTAACCCAAATGGAACAACCTGACTTTCTCACAAGCGGGTTGTACGGCGGAGGTCTAACCTTCATTAACGGCAATGCCTACGTCCGACTGCAACTACAGCCGGACATACCGCTCGGAAAAATTGGTATAGGATTAGATTTGATTCTGCTCTATAATCCATACGCAGAAGGAGCAGAACCTCAAATTCTCGCCGAGGATGGCGAAGCGTGGGACAGCCCGAGCACCTGGTTAAGGCTCATCCGCTACATTCGTTATGGACAGCCTTACGATCCCTTCCATTTTCGATTTGGGGAGTTGGACTACTTAACCATCGGGCACGGTTCAATTATGTCCGGTTATTCCAATTACGATCGGCGCGGGTTACGCCTGAACCTCAGAAACTCGGAAAACCGTTTCGGCATTGAAACGATGATGAATGACCTTGGTAACCCCACAATTTTCGGAGGGCGCGGATTTTATCGACCGTTTCAACGAGAAGAAAACAACAACCTACTGACGCGGTTTGAACTCGGGGCAACCTATCTCACTGACATCAACCCGAATTTACAAGAAGCGGGGGAAGCCCCACTGACCGCAGTCGGACTTGATGTGGGATTTCCGATTTTTGAGACAAGCACGTTTCGACTCGATCTCTATGACGACATCGCTTTTCTGAATACATTACCTGAAGACGACACACCAGCAGAAATTACACTGACAGAAGAAAATCGCGTAACAACAAATCTCGCCTGGGGCAACGCTGTTGGTGTTGGATTTTCTTTCACCCAAACGCTTTTCAAAATAGAGTATCGCACGTTTGGAGAGGGTTATATCCCATCCGTGTTCGATTACACATACGAATCGGCGAAATCGTTATCCCCGGAGCCCGACATGCCCGAATTTTTGGGATTGGAGACAATCACTGAACCGCGACGCGGTTTCTTCTCTCAATTTATTTGGCATCCACTGCCACAGATTCATTTCATGGGGACATTCGAGGATTATACGAACACCGAACCTAAACTTTACATGGCGGTGACAGAGTCAGGATTAGTTCCACGTTTTTCGGTGCGTGCATTCTACACCAAACGTGATATTGGCGAGGGTGGGGAGACGAACTTCTTCGGAGACCTGTTCGACTTAGATGAAAAATCGGCGTTCAGTGTGGAGGTGCGTTATGAAGTTTTTCCGCCGGTTGTAACGATTGTTACCCGTGAATACACGTTCCGCCGCGTTGAAACAGGGGCAGGGATTTCCGAGTTTGAACCGATTCATAAAACTTCTTTTATGGTAGGGGTTAGCACGGATTTTTAGTATCATCTCCAGCAAATAGAAAACACATCAATCTGTTTTACGCTCTATTTCCGCGGCAACAAGTTTGTCTAAAGTCCTACTTCGGACCTTAACTGAGATAATTAGAAGAGCAAAACGCACCTCTACTCGTTTCTCTATTTTACCTCAACTTTAATCTCTTCGTCCTCGACGACTACGGGATAGGTTCTGATGCGGAGGCGCGGGTCGGTTTGGCATTCACCCGTTTTTGTATCATAAGCGTAACCGTGGACTGGACACACAGCAACACCGTTCCGGATTCTACCTCTACCGAGGGACCCCATCGCATGTGGACAGGTGTTATCGACAGCACAGAATTCGCCGCCTTCATTGAAAATAGCGACTCGCCTTCCGTTGACGGTAAACGCTTTTCCACGCCCTTCTCGGATGGCTGATGTTTTCGTGACCGTTGTGTAATCTGACATGTTTTAATTTTACCTTGCGGAGAAATAACGGTTGTTAGAACTATCAAGTGCATCCCCTATATCCGCCTGCGCCGATGTTGCAGGCTTTTTAATTTTACCTTGCGGAGAAACAACGGTTGTTAGAACTATCAAGTGCATCTCCTATATCCGCCTGCGCCGTTGTTGCAGGCTACGTCTTTGTGTTTAAGGTTTCCTGGCACAACCTAACAGGTTATGCTACAAAAGAGCAACGTGTGTAAGTCCTAAGAATTTTAATTATTCCTTGACGCCTCCTAAAGTAATACCCTGCACAAATTCACGTTGCATCGCTAAAAACAGAATAACGATCGGCATAAGCGATAGCAGTGTTCCCGCCATCAACATACCGTAATCTTGACGATAGGTCCCCACGAGATTCGCTAATCCGATCGGTAGCGTGTATTTCACCTCATCCCGTAAAATAATGAGGGGCCAGAGGTAACCGTTCCATGAACCCAAAAACGAATAGATCGTCAACGCCCCAAGCGCAGGCTTGATGATGGGTAACACAACCCGATAATAGATGCCGAACTCGGAACAGCCATCAATACGCGCCGCATCCAGCAGCTCAGAAGGAATCGTAACAATGAATTGACGCATCAGAAATACGCCAAACGCACCGACCGAAAACGGGATAATAATCGCTTTGTAACTATTGAGCCAACCGATATCGTACATCAACCCAAACAATGGAACGAGCAACACCTGAAAAGGCACCATCATGGAAGCGAGGAGGATACCGAACAGGATCTTCTGCCCGCGGAATTGATATTTGGCAAAGGCATATCCACCGAGTGAACAGAAAAACAGCGTGAGCAGTGTTGACGCGGTGGCAATGAAAATACTGTTGACAAAATACCGATTATAGGGCACCGTCTTCCACAGATTTCGATAGTTTGATGTGAATTTATCCCATACAATCGAGAGGTAAGCCGGTTGATGAATCGTAAGTTGCAGGAACAATTGACTCCCATTTCCTGTTTCTATTGTAGTCTGAGATGCGAGGTTCGCTTCGACTTTCTCCATGGAGATGTGTGAAGACTCTAACTCACCGGGGATACCGTGCAGTCGCCAGACCGAATCTGTCCACAGCGCGCTCCCTATAACGAAAGAACGTGCCGGTTGATATGTAACGCCATTGTTGGTTCCGTCAGTATCCGTCGCAGACTGCGGCACAGACACACTTAAAGAAAGTCGGTGATATGAGGCATCCCCACGCACAGGAAGCGTGAGGCGTCGTATCCGTTCGATTGGAATAGGCGAGGCAACCGTTGCTGTCATACGAACAGTATCGCTGCCTTGGAAATTGTAGGATAGACTCGCAGCCGTCTGGAGATCATCTGACGTGCGTATACGCGTGCCTGTCTCTGCCTCCCAGTTCACGCTCTCAATGGGTGTGCGATTGAAGTCGAGGTCTTCTATTTGGAGCGTTCCAACCGCAACTTCGCGATACACCGCCCCCCAGATTGTATCAACTGCTTCAGGAATAATAGCGTCTCGGACCGCTGTAGCAGCCGCATCCGTTGTGCCGTTCCAGACTTCGTCTGGCAAGCCTGCGACCAATTGTTGCCATAACCCCTCAATTATTTCGGTTTTCAATTCTTCGGATGAAACATAATTAGCATGTTTCGCATTCGCTGCGATATGTGCCTGTGCCTGAGACCAAATTATTTGTGTGAGTTGGGGCTGCAGGGTTTCCCATTCTGCTTCATCTACTGCCATCGGTTTTTCAATCTTAGGATAAGCATCTTCGACAATGTAAGGCGACGCGGCGACGCGCGGGGGAAAACTCGGAAACCACTGAATAGGGACAGCAAAAATTTCGTTGGCGGTTTTAAAAGAGGAGGTCAATAGCCACAGCATCGGTATCATCGTACAAAACGCTGCCCCTACTAAAAGGAGATAACCGACGCCTCTGAAAATCTTTATTTTAACGTATTGCGTTTTTTTACTTTGGTTCATCCGAAGATCCTAATTCAGATAAGTCTAAGGTTTGTGCGCGTTGAATATCGTCCTGATATTTGAAGACACATCCGAGCGTTTCAGCAACGACATCGGCATCGAGTTGCCCTTTACCAAGTGCCATGAGAGCCAATGCCCAATCCAAGGTCTCCGCTACACCGGGCTTCTTATAGTAATCCCCTTGCCGCCAGAGTTGCATCATCCCACACAACTGCTGTGCGAGGTGTTCATCAATTTGTGGTAACTTCGCCTGTATGATTGCCAACTCCTTCTCCACAGTCGGATAATCGATCCACTGATAGAGACACCGGCGTTTGAGTGCTTCGTGGACCTCCCGTGTCCGGTTTGAGGTTAGCACAACATAGGGAATGTGTTTCGCTTGAATTGTCCCGATTTCGGGGATGGTAATTTGGAAGTCGGACAAGATCTCAAGTAGAAACGCTTCAAATTCACTGTCGCTCCGGTCTACTTCGTCAATGAGTAGGACGGGTGGCACATCCCCATCGCTCTGGATAGCCTCGAGCAAAGGGCGTTTCAACAGAAACGCTTCACTAAACAGATCTGTACCGATGTTTTCTTTCTCTCGTCCGCGTGCTTCATCAATGCGAAGTTGCAAAATTTGTCGTGTGTAGTTCCATTCGTACAATGCGCTGTTTGCATCCAAGCCTTCGTAACACTGTAACCGGATAAGTTTCGCGCCTGTTGAATCTGCAAGTACCTTAGCGACTTCAGTCTTACCGACACCGGGTTCGCCTTCGAGAAAGATAGGTTTTTTGAGATGATGGGCGAGATAGAGGGTCGTTGCTAAACCTCTATCGGCGATATAGGCATGTTTTTCACATGTAACTTGAACGTTTTCGATGGATTTAAACACTTTTTAATTATTCCTTGCGGTGCGGTCAGATAGGTTTGAGATCTGAAACCCCTTTCCGCCCATCCGCTCTCCATTTCATTACGAGCTACGCACTGGATTCTACGGATTTTTAATTATCCTTTAGATAAATGTGACTCAGGTTATTCAAACAGGTTTTCCACGGGACAGGTAAACCCCGGCACGACATCCTCACCTGTCAACGTGGCTTCGGATGTAAGTAGCGCAATGTCGCTTTTAGAACGATAGACCGTCACCGTTTTGGCGACAGGATCAAGCACCCAGACGAGGCGGGTACCTGCAGATAGATAATCAAACGCCTTGCGGACGATACGGTAGTGAATATCCGTCGGAGAGACCACTTCAATCGCCAAGTCGGGCGGTATTGGAAACGCTTTGTCTTCGTCAACATCCAAGCGGGCGGCTGAAACGAACGCAACGTCTGGTTTCATCACACGTTCCCCAACTTGGAATATCGTCTCTGCTGTATAGACTTCCCCCAACTCATTCTCGTAGACATACGGACCCAAATATCGAATGATGCTGACACTGATCTTACCATGTCTTCTCGTCGCTGGGGACATCGGTATTAATTCTCCTGTGGCGTATTCATATCCTGGGACATCATTCTCAAGAAATTCCGCTAATGTCATCGTGGTAGGTATCGGCACGTACATTTCTGGTGGTGACTTCTGGACTAATTTGCCTTCAACGTATTCATATCCCGGAACATCGTGCTCAAGAAATTCCGCTAATGTCATCGTAGTAGGAATGGATTCAGGGATTTCTGGTGTGTCTTTGCGAGATTCTTTCATTTTTTCTTCCCCTCACGTGTCTATGTGGTCCCGTTTCACTTTTCCTGCAGGGCGCGTTCATAATCTTCGCGATAATCTATATCCCGAAGCACTCGGTCTGTATCGACTGTAACATAATGAATATCGTCGGCATATCTTTTGAAGAGTGTCCGCACACCACCGCTCTCCACTCCTAAGGCAAGAATATCGTCGGCATACTCCCGATGGAAGATAACTGGATGCCCCCGTTTATAATTATAACTCGGTAGTGCAATGTTTTTGTCCGTTCGGACATAGGCATCAATAACCTGATCTATTAACGCAGCGGTGATGAAAGGTTGGTCGACCAACATAAGCGAAAATGCATTACTTTCCTTCAGTGCTCGGATACCCGCCTGTGCGGAGGTCAGCATCCCCTCATGATAGTCAGGGTTAAAAACGATCTTGACGGGACGCTCCGCGAGTATTTCTTGAATCTGCGTTGCGCAATGTCCGACCACGACGATAACCTCATCAAACTTGGCATCAAGCATACTGTCCACTACGGTCTCAACGATAGTGCTCTCACCAAAAGGGAGTAGTTGCTTCGGTTCGCCCATCCGAGTAGAGAGTCCTGCGGCAAGAAGAATCCCCGAAATGAAGGGAGGCGTCGTATGCGTCATGGTTTAATACCGAATGCCGAAAGTCTCATATTCCCCTGTGAAAGGACGTTCGTCAATCTCAAGCGAATCAACCTTCGCATAGCGGGGTCCCTCCCTTAAAAAGACGACCAACGCATCCAACTGCGTCTTATCACCCTCTGCGACGACTTCAACCTTTCCGTTCGGCAGATTTTTGGCGTAGCCCTTAACGCCGAGTTGTCGTGCGTTGCGTTGTGTGAAATTACGGAATCCTACGCCTTGCACCCTGCCGGTGATTAGCACATACAGTTGCATTTTCCGATTGACCTCAATCGTGAGTGTGACAGGTGTCCCAAGTTTTGGCAGTACTGCATCGTTCTTTTTATAGATATTCTCCTCTTCTGATTCAGGAAGCGGATTTTGGAAGAGCGCGCTTGCATCAAATCGTTTTAAGGCAACAATGTCATTACTCATAAACGCCTGCGGCATCATCGCATCCTCATCGTCGCTATCCAAATCTGGCACGACGCGTGAACCGGAATAGATCCAAGCGACATGTTGCATCGGCTTTTGCGTTTTCACGTTGCGTATGAGTTCTTCGGCACGCACCTTTTTCCCCTTATCGCCATCCTTCCATTCAACAAAGATAACGACTGTTGTTCCTGTCGGTGGTGTCGGTTCATCCTTCACCTCATCATAACCGGGCGGCATCCCGACTTGAATATCAAGCTTACTGAGTGCGTCATGAATCTCTTTTGCCGTTGCTTCGACGACAACAATGCTCTCATACTCTTTACCGTTGTGTCCACAGATGAGGTATTCAACGGCTCCCTTTAAATGCGAATCGTATTCACCAAGAGCTTCAGAAATTTTACCCTTCAAAACAATCTTTTTATCTTTTTCATTGATCTGGAGATGCCCATCTGCCAAGGCAATATTCGACAGTGCGACAAGACACACGCCGATACAGACTTTTATTCCCATTTGCCACGTGTAGGTCTTCACCCGTTTCATAAAACGACTCCTTTTTTAATAGTTATCAGTTGTCAGTTTTCGGTTGTCGGTTCAGAGGTTTCTTGGTAACAAATTCACCATGTCTTGGAGTCCCGAAAGCAGGAAAGGTTGTTACAGAATTCCTCTTCACTGAAAACCGAGAACCGAAGACCGATAACCCTTAAAAAGTATACCGTAATCCGTTAAATATTTCCACATCATGTTTTCGGATACCGGTCGGTGGTTCGCTATCGTATCGGAAACTGACTCGAAGTGGAAAGGATAATTTTGTCGTCAGTCGGAATGTGATACTCCCTTCAAAAAGGATGCGGTAATCTTGAAAACGTCGGAGATAGACCTGATAGTAGCCTGTGGCACTCGTCGTGACGCGTTCATCGAGTTGTCCAGTCCAATTGATATAATTCGTCGATCGAATGATACGGGTTGTGATTGCACCATTTTCCTGGTCATTAATGCGTTCGTGTTCCCACATTGCACCGATGCCGAGATAGAGATTAAATCTGGAATTACGCGGATGCGAAGCGAACCGAACGCCACCGCCTATTAAATTCCGGTCATTTAACAGAATAGAGTCGTTGAATTGCTTCTGCAGAAAGGATTCAAAAAGGATGTGCTGTGTCACACTTCGAATAATTCGCGCATGTGCCATGCCTTTGTTGATAAAAAATTCGCCGCTCTTTCTGCCCTGCTGAAGACTTCCGAAAACGAAGCCGTGATATGCTTTCGTGAGATAATCCGAGCGAAACCGAGTCCGAGACGTAAGGAGATCGGTATTACCAGAGCGATAGGTTAAATCCAGTGCAATACTGTTATACAAACCGGATTCCAGCTGCATCTGCCGCATCGTTTCACCTGTGAAGATATTCACTTGTGCCATCAGTGAAGGACAGCAAAGGAGAAATAATATGAAACAGACACCGACAAGTCGGTTATTTCTATTCTGACTGGAACGATTCGCTGGAAAATACAATGGACAAAATCGCTCTGTGATAGTAAAATCCCTAAAGAAAATGGTAAAACTCATCTTTTGGAAATACACTGAGATAGGAAGATAAACATGCAACGCATCCTTATAGACACGGATCCGGGTGTAGATGATGCCCTTGCAATTCTCTTTGCAATGCTTTCACCCGAATTACACATAGAAACCATAACAACCGTCTGCGGGAACGTCCCCGTCACGCAAGGGACAGAGAACCTGTTAAGAATTCTTGGGGTTCTCAATTTGGAGGAATTCCCACTTATTGCGCAAGGGGAGGCGCAACCGCTGGTCAAGCCTCTCGTGACAGCCGCCCACGTCCACGGTGATGACGGTTTAGGAAATGTTAGCCACCTGCGAAATGCCGACGGTAGTCCGTTATATCCGCCCGCAAACACAAGTATTTCATCCACTTCAGGGGTCGATCTCATCCTTGAGATGGTAACGCGCTACCCAGATGAACTCACGCTCGTCGCCCTCGGTCCGTTGACAAACATCGCCAAGGCAATTCGCAAAGATCCCGCGAAGATGCAAGGGCTGCAGAAGATTGTTTTGATGGGCGGTGCGTTTGAGGAATACGGTAATGTCACAACGACCGCTGAATTTAACATCTTTGTCGATCCGCATGCGGCGCACGAAGTTTTCCACTTCGATGTGCCTATTCACATCGTACCCCTCGATGCCACACACCAGATTATCTTAACTGGCGACCGATTGCACGCTGAAACCGATAAACATCCCGACAGAATTTCCCAATTCCTTAAGGATGCGACACAACCCTGCATGGAATTTTACCGTCAGCACATTGGATTCTGGGGATTTCACATCCACGACGCGCTCCCGATTGGCACGCTTACACACCCAGACTATTTTGAAAGCGTTCCCGCTCATGTGCAAGTTGAAACCGAAGGCACCTTGACCAGCGGTATGACAGTTGCCTATCTACGGCATGACCGCCTACATCCTAACCCAAATGCACAGGTCTGCATTAAGGTAGCGGCGGAGGCGTTTCTGGATCACTTTTTCGCGCGTCTTCAGTGAATGAAATAGGACTTACGCAAAATGACCAAATTTCGCCTATTTTCACAGGATTCGGTGCGGTTAGATGAAGTTTCAGAATTTAATTCGGTAATTCCCCAATAATGCCCGGTGCGGTTAGGTGAAAGACCCTACCGGACCTGGGGAAAATAAATATTACCGAAATATTTATTTAATCTTCATGAAACCGCACCTACCGGGGCAGTACGTAAGTCCTACTACAGAAAAAGTGTTGCCTTCAAAGAGAGCATTGGGATTGGTTTTCCCACGGACTAACGCTGCCTTCCCATCGGTTTGAAAGCAGTTGTTATAAAAGCGGATGTTACGAATTCCTTCGCTGGCACAGTCAACTGCGGCAGGGTTTCCGTCAGCGGATTGCGTCGTGAAGATTGTGTTGGCGTAAAAAGTTGTGTCCGTGATACCACCGCTCGCACCTGTAGACCAGAGGTGAATGCCTCCGTAACGATTCTTCCTACCGTCGTTGACACTCACATTATGGCGAAGGGTGTTCCCATAAAATGCACGGGCACCGCTGAACTGTGCCAGCAGATACCCGGGTCCATCGTTATCATGGGAATAGTTGTGCTGAACAGTCGAATTCCGCATACCGCCATCCAGATCGAACCCACCGCCATCTTTACTGCTGCCAGTACGGTTGTGATGAGATTCGTTGAACTGAATGACAACACGGTTCGCGTCCCATACCCAGATTCCAACGGGACCACCGCCGTCGTAATCGTTTAAGCTGCCATTTTCGTAAGCACGACACCGTTCAATTAACGCGCCATCCACCTGTGCAAGGACAATTCCGTTTCCTGAGTGCCCCCCTTTGCCGGGGATGCCAGCGTTCCTATAAACACTGCAGTTACTGACATAAAAGTCGGCATGCGCATATCCATCCCGTTCCGGATTCCAAACCCCGATACAACTGATACCTGTATCACCGTTATCATGACTCACGGCATAGGTAATTTTGACATCACAAAAACCGCTCCAACTCCGATCTGGTGGTTCTGCCATGAAACAGATCCCTGAATGTTTGAAGCCGCTGACATCCACGTGATGAATCCGAATATCTCCCAACTTAATTCCACCGGTTAGTGTATTAATGAACACAATGCCAGAATCGGTATTCTCAGACGCACCCGCACCGACAAAATTGAGTTCCTGTATGTGGACCCGCCCCATATTCTTCACGACGAAACCGGCACCGTTCCCCGCGTCAATAGTGGCTCTACCGGATCCATAGGAGCCGACAGTGATCGGTTTGTCCACTCGCCCCGTACCTTTATTCGCAAAACAGAGATTTCCAAGGAAGGTTTGATTGGCTTGAAACAGGACAGTATCCCCCGGCAACAACTGTGCGGCATTTACCCGATCAATACTTTGCCAAGGATACATTTTGGACGTGCCAACGTTTGAATCGGCACCGAGCAAACTAACATAGTAATCCATCGCAAATGCTTAAAATACGTTCATTCCACCGAGCGGATGATTCGGAAGATAACGAAGGTCGTTGTATGGGTCGCGCTGGAGCATCATCGGCACATCCAACTTGGGCATTTTCATGTCCGCCAATTTAAGACGTTGCTCAGGGGTAAGTTCTGAGGCGATTTCCCCAACGATCTCTTTAATCTCGTCGAGATAGATGGCGCGTTGTTTCAGAAACTTCCGTGCCCCGTCTCTGAATGCGTTTAACTCTCGCCGAGAACGGGTATCCCTGAATCCACTTTCGTATCGACCATATTGCCGTTGCGTTATGCCAGATCGAAATATTTGATAATCCACCTCCAACTGTTTCTTCTCAAAATCATAGTCATCAATAATATCACGAATAAGTTTCAGTTTCGGGTGGATTGTCTGCTGCTGTGCCGTTGTGAGTTGCAATGCCGCCGAACTCTTGGAAATATCAACCAGTTTGAGTCCACCACACGCTTGCAAAAAGCAACAGAGAAGTAAAATGAGAAACGGGATGGAAGAATGGAAGATAGGAAGGATAGAAGGCGACGGCACTCCTTCCTCTTCAAACCTTCCACTCCTCCAGTCAACCCCCCCCAATCCGGCAAGCAAACGAAGGAATCCTGTGTAAGTCCTACAAGTCATACAAGTCACCATATTTCGTCCGGAGGTAGGCTATATAAGGTTGAATAGACAGCGGACTTCCAGTTGCCCCTTGGATAATTTCCGGTGCCGTATATTTCGACCCGTGTTGGTAAAGATTCTCTTTCAACCAATTATGGAGTGTAGCGAACTCGCCATTTTCAATTTCAGACGGAATACGAGCGTACGCTTCGCGTGCGGCTGAGAAGAATTGTGCGCCCAAAATATTGCCCAACGTATAGCCCTGAAATGATCCACCAATCAACCCAAAATACCAATGAACATCTTGCAAAACACCGTCTTTATCATCGGGAGGTACGATGCCGAAATCGGCTTCAAACCGCTCGCGCCACGCATTTGGCAAATCACGAATCTCCAAGTTGCCTTCTAAGAGTGCCAGCTCGAAATCAAAACGCAACATGACGTGTAGGTTGTAGGTAACTTCGTCTGCATTTGTGCGAATGAGGGAGCGTTCCACTTTATTAATCGCACGATGAAACGTATCTAAAGGGACAGAACCGAGTTGCTCAGGAAAAACGCTTTGAAGTTGCGGATAATAGTGCTGCCAAAACCCGCGGCTGCGCCCGACAATATTTTCCCAAAGCCTCGATTGACTCTCATGGACCCCCGATGAAGTGCCACCGGCAAGCGGTGTGCCTTCCAGATCCATGCGAATCCCCTGTTCATACAGGGCATGCCCAGTCTCGTGTAAGGTGCTGAAAAGCGCGTCGCCAAGGAAATTCTCTTTTGTGCGGGTCGTAATCCTCACGTCTCCGAGCGAGAACTTTGTCATAAATGGGTGGTGTGTTTTATCTTGGCGACCTCGATTCAAGTCGTAACCGAACTTTTGAGCGACCTCTAAACCAAATGCGAGCTGTTTCTCTTCTGGAAAATGTTGGTGCAAACACGAATCATCAGCAAGTGTCTGCGATGTGATCGCGGAAGCAATAGGCACAAGTTCTTGACGTAATTCTGCAAAGACGCGACTCACATCGGTAGCCTTCATTCCGTAATCACTGGATTCAATAAGCGGATCCGCGATGTGATCATAACCTGGAAAGAAGTCAGCCGCCTGTCGGCTGTATTCCAGTGTTTGTTCGAGATACGGACGGACCCGCTCAAAGTCGTTCGCTGGACGCGCTTCAGTCCAGACTTGATAAGATTCGGATGTGTGGTTCGTCACCTCAGCCATGAATTGAGCAGGGATCTTTGTAGCCCGTTGGTAGTCTCTACGCGTAACACGGAGAAGACTCGCTTCATCGGAATCGTAAGCGAGACTTTTTTCATAAGGCTCAAGGGTGTCAAGCAACCTTCCTATTTCCGGATCAGTAACCTTCTCGTGTGCTAATCGTCTAAGTGTAGCACTTTGACGTGCCCGAGCAGCGGCACCACCGGGCGGCATGTACGTCGATTGATCCCAGTAGAGGAGTCCAGCAGCGGAAGATATATCATTTGCTTCAAGCAGGCGAGTTTTGAGTTGTTGGAATTTGGACTGCACAACATTCTCCTATTTTATAATTGCGTATTGCTTGGCACGGGAACTAACATTTCGCATTGCTATCGTTTGTGCTGCAACTGTGCAAAGGTTGTTGCGTTGCGACTATCGAGTCGGCATATTTCTTCACAAATTTATTTTTTTCATTTTATCACAGAGGGGTTCTAAAATCAATCGATTTCGCAATAATAACCAGATCCATTCAGTTGTCGGTTTTTTAATCATCTTCGCGAAGGTATCGCGAGCCGGAGAAATTGAGGCAAGGGAAGTTTGAGGAAATTGGGGAAAGGGAAACGCCCTATCAAAAACCCCAAGCAAACACCTACGGATTTATTTTCAAACTGACGTTATAAATAATAAAACAAGTATCCACTTGCCCAAAGAAGCGACATCCCCTTTTGACCCTCTGGACAGTCAATTGATAAAAATTTCGAATTTTGTCTCATTTTTGTAACAATTGCATGTTATAATTTAGGTTAGAATTTCCTGAGAAAGGTAAATTGATGCGAATAAACAGTCAAATCGACTACACGATCACATGCTTTCTTGTTGTCTTGGTATGCGGCTTCGTCATGAACGGTTGTTCACCCAAAGACGACGCGAGCGTTGCAAAGACAGATACAATACAATTCACCATCAAAAATAAGGGTTCAGATACAATGGTGAATCTGGCACAGGCATGGGCAGAACAGTACACGGATATCAGCAGCACGGCATCGGTGGAGGTGTCAGGTGGTGGTTCTGGGACGGGTGTCGCTGCTCTCATCAATGGCACTGTAGATATTGCGAACTGCAGTCGCCAGATCAAACCGAAAGAATTGGAACTTGCGACTCAAAACACCGGTAAAGCCCCTCAGGAATTCATCGTCGGTTACGATGCCCTCGCAGTCTATGTGCATCAGGACACTCCGCTCGATAGGATTACGATTCCCCAACTTGCAGAAATTTATGGCGAGAACGGCACGCTAACCAAGTGGAGCGACCTCGGTATATCACACAGCGACTGTCCAAGCGACAAGATCATCCGTATCAGTCGTCAGTCTAATTCCGGCACTTATTTTTATTTTCGAGAAGCACTTCTCGGTACAAGCCGTGATTTCCGCATCGGTTCTTTGGATCTACATGGATCCAAAGATGTGGTGGAAGTCGTCGGCAGGACCCCATGTGCCATCGGCTACAGCGGAATGGGATACGCTACTTCACATGTGAAAATGTTAGAGGTCGCCACCGATTCCGATTCTCCTTACTACCCCCCGAACCTTGAAAATGTCCTTGCCAAAACCTATCCGATTGCGCGCCCGTTGTACATGTATTCCCTTGGTGAACCTACAGGAGAAGTGAAAATGTATCTCGATTGGATTTTATCAGCAGAGGGGCAACAGATCGTTGAGAAACTCGGTTTCGTGCCATTAGAAAGCAAATCAGAATAAATATGAACATCCTCCGGAAAAAAAGCGCGACGAACCTCCCCTTTTCTGAAACCGCGATTGAACTGTTTATCCGCCTGTGTGGTATTAGTTCTATTATCTTTGTATTCGGTATTTTTTTCTTTGTATTTCGAGAGGGAGCAGGCTTCCTTTTCAACGGTTTAGATTTGGGACAATTTCTGACCAGTGTAGAGTGGCAGCCAACTTCATTGAACAACAAAAGGTATGGGGCATTTGCTCTGATCGTCGGTACTTTCAGCGTCACCACCTTAGCCATGTGTCTTGCTGTTCCGTTTGGGCTTGGGGCGGCAATCTTTGTATCGGAGTTCTGTAGTCCGAAACTGAGAGAAACATTTAAGATCATCATTGAACTACTCGCCGCCATCCCTTCCGTTGTGTGGGGGTTCATCGGATTGACCCTGATGAATCAAATGATTATCAGGGTTTTCAACGCCCCGATCGGTTTAACGATGTTGAACGGTAGTATCATGCTGGCACTGATGAGTGTACCGATTATCGTCTCGATTGCGGAAGATGCGCTAAAAGCCGTCCCGGATTCCTATCGTGAAGCGGCGGAGGCGCTCGGTGCGACTCGGTGGCAAGTGGTTTATCGCGTGCTTTTACCAGCTGCCAAAAACGGGTTACTGGCAGCGGTTCTCCTCGGTGCTGCCCGTTCTATCGGTGAAACAATGGCTGTCCTCATGGCAACCGGACACTCCGTTAACATTCCATCAGGTCCCCTCTCTTGGATTCGCACGCTCACAGCAACGATCGCCGCCGAATTGGGTGAAGTTGCCCGGGGAGATGAACACTATCAAGTACTCTTTATCATTGGTATTCTGCTTTTCACCATTACATTTGTGGTGAACCTCATCGCCGACTTAGTGATCAAAGGTATCCGACAAGAATCATAACAACAACAGAAATCTTTCTCAAGGACACCACCGAAATATGAACACCGATATGCCGGCATCACCGCAAACAATTTTCACAGAAACAGAAATCAGCAAACAGAAGCGATGGACAGAAAATGTGATGCGGATCTTCTTCCTTGTGATGACAAGCCTGATGATTCTTCCGCTGCTTCTCATTGTCGGTTATCTTTTTTACAAGGCACTACCGGTTCTTTCTTTGGAGTTCCTATTTACGAATCCAAAGGACAACATGCGTGCGGGGGGACTCTGGGCACCCTTTTTGGGTACAATCTATTTGGTGGTTGTTTCTTTATTAGTGTCTGCCCCGATAGGTGTCTTCGCGGCAGTGTATCTCAACGAGTACGCCCGTGAGAGTTGGTTCACGCGTATCATGAATTTAGCGGTTGTGAATCTTGCGGGTGTGCCGAGCATCGTCCACGCCCTGTTCGGTGTCGGGGCATTTGTGCTCTTCGCGGGTTTAGGTGAATCCATCTTAGCGGCTTCGCTCACGTTAGCAATCATGACGCTCCCGGTCATCATCGCCAGCACGACGGAAGCGCTCAAAGCTGTTCCTATGTCCTTCCGGGAGGCGTGTTGGAACCTTGGTGCGACGCGCTGGCAAACGATTCGGCGTATTGTTATCCCTAACTCCATCAGCGGCATTTTGACGGGTGTTATCTTACAGGTATCGCGAGCGGCAGGTGAAACGGCACCCATCATGTTCACAGGTGCGGTTTTTTATAAAAATATTGCAGAAGGAAACCTTTTTGCATATAATATAACAGAACAGTGCATGGCACTCTCACTACACCTCTTTACGATTTCAACACAGGTTCCAGACGTTAGGGAAGGCGTTCCGTACGGGACTGCGGTTGTCCTTGTAGGCAGTGTCTTACTCGTCAATGCGGCAGCGATTGTGTTAAGGGTGTATCTCCGAACTCGGAAGAGATGGTAAAAGGGCTGTCGGTAAGAGGGTGCTTAGGAAAAATTTACTTGCTCTTGGAATATGCCAAGAAGAGACCAGAGAATTGATAACCACTAAGAATGAACAAAGAAAAATTACGAGCGGTCATTGAAGGAAACATCGTCAGCGGAATAATCCAGTTCCTGATTCTTGCGTCCGCTGTCGTCTTTGTGCTTGAATCTGACAGTAGGACAGATTCACACGCGCTTCACTACGTTGTTCTGGATTGGGTGTTTTTTGTTCTATTTTCGATCGAATATATCCTGCGAGTTTATATTGAACCCAGAAAACGGGATTTCATTTTCAGTTTTTATGGCATCATAGACTTGCTCGCTATTTTACCCTCTCTGTTCCTTTTGCCCGGGTTCCGTATCCTGAGAATACTTCGGTTCCTACGAATTTTCAGGATTTTCAAAGCGACCCGATTTATCTTAGCAGTAGATCGGCTCACCGAGGCATTAAATGAGATCCGACGGGAACTCTTGGCACTGGTCATCCTGTCATTGATGTTAGTCTATCTCGCGGCGTGTGGTATCCACTATTTTGAGAGAGTCGAGCAACCCGAAGAATTTGGTTCCATTCTCGATTCCATGTGGTGGGCTATTGTGACGCTCACAACAGTTGGTTACGGCGATGTCTATCCGATAACACCGGGTGGGAAACTTTTCACGGCTCTCGTTACCCTTATCGGGGTAGGGTTGATAGCAATTCCATCTGGATTGTTAGCCTCCGTTTTGACGGAAGCGCGGGTGGAACGCAAAAAAGAAGAAAATGAAGAAGACGTGGAAAATGGATCCACAGAAAGCATCAACAAGTAGGTATGAAATCAAATAACCAGAATGGATTGCAAAACCCCGCCGTAATTGAGGTTGCCGACCTAAAAGTGCGTTATGGTGATAAATCTGCCCTGAAAGGTGTCTCTTTCGATGTATATCGGAACGAGATTCTCGGTATCATCGGTCCTGCGCAATCTGGTAAAACGACACTCTTGAAAGTTATCAATAGAACACTGGAATTTACACCGGACGCAACCATGGAAGGTTCCGTGAGACTGGATGGCGAAGACATTAGCACAATTGGCGATGTATACGGCTTACGTCGGCGCATCGGCATGGTTCAGCCTTTGCCGGTGGGTCTGCCACTTTCCATATATGATAATGTCGCTTTCGCGCCTCGGACATCAGGGGTTCGCGCAAAATCGGAATTAGACGAAATTGTTGAACGGTGTTTACACCAAGCTGCACTGTGGGAAGAGGTAAAGGATCGGTTGAACACGCTTGGCACGAAATTATCAGGTGGACAACAACAACGTCTGACGATCGCACGCGCCCTTTCACATCAACCGGACATTCTATGTCTCGACGAATTTTCAATTGCCGTCGATCCGATTACAACGATGCGCATTGAAGAGGTGCTGAAAACCTTACAAACAGAAATGACTATTTTGCTCGTTACGAATTTGGTACAACAAGCAAAACGGCTGGCGAACCGCACCGCCTTTTTTCTCAACGGGGATCTCATTGAGATTGATACAACAGATATAATTTTCTCTGAAAATCCATCAGAGCAAGCCACGTATGACTATGTGAACGGGACCTTTGGGTAAATTGGTTATCAGCAGTCGGCAGTCAGCAATCAGTAAGAATGGCTATCGGCTATCGGTAAGAGGTTCTCGTTTAACGATACCTTCTTTCTGACTACTGAAAGGGTTGTGTAGCAATCTGCACTGACAGCCGACAACTCATAAAAACATGAATTATAGCATTGAAACTGAAAATCTCAGTCTCTGGTATGGCGATTTCCAAGCCCTCATTGATGTGAACGTGAAAATAACGGACGGTCAAATCACCTCGCTGATTGGTCCTTCTGGGTGTGGAAAAACAACGCTATTGCGCTGCTTCAACCGCGTCAATGAACGCTACGGCAACGTTACGACAAAAGGGAAAATTGAGATATTGGGAAAAAACATCTACGATGCAGATGTCTCTTTACCGGAGCTCCGAAAAGCCGTCGGCATGGTGTTCCAAAGGCCGAATCCATTGCCGATTTCAGTTTACGAAAATATATTGTTTGGTTTGCGTATTCACTCGTCAATGCGGAGTATAACACGGACAGAATCAGATCAGATTGTTGAAGAAGCACTTAGATCTGTTTTCCTTTGGGAGGATCTGAAGGACAAATTGAAGGCAAAAGCAACATCACTCCAACTTGAACAGCAGCAAAAACTCTGTATTGCGCGTTTGCTGCCCCTGAAACCCAAAATCATCCTGATGGATGAACCGTGTTCGGCGTTAGATGCGGAAGGCACACTTGCCGTTGAAGAATTAATGGAAGCCCTTGCGGGAACCTATACATTCCTCATTGTGACTCACAACATGGCACAAGCGCGACGAGTCAGTAAGGAGTGTATCTATATGTTCCTCGGAGAACTGATTGAACACAGAGAAACGCAAGCCCTCTTTGAAACACCGGAACATCCTAAGACCGCTGATTACGTGCAAATGCGGTACGGATAAGAATAGCCGTCGGCCATCAGCAATCAGCCGTCAGTAGGAAATTTGTGGTTGCCCTGCCGACGATTTATGACAACCGATAGCCAATTATGAATTCCTTGATGACTCGCCCAGAACTGAGAAAAAAAATTGTTTTGCAGGGGATCGCTGTCGTTATAGTCGGAGCGGTGTTTATTTTTCTCTGGAATGACCTAAAAAAAACAGCCGCGGCTCACATTCAAACGTCGTCAGTATCTCTTATATCCGGTACATTGCCCAGTTTACTCAGCGATCTCAATCTGATTCTACCTATCAGCCTGATGGCGGTTCTGTTCGGGGTAGCCTGTGCTTTTTACTTGGAGGAATGGCTTCCAGCAACAAGCTGGGTTCGACGTTTCATCGAAAGCCAAGTCGATTTTTTGATTGAAATTCCTTCACTCTTGTACGGACTTTTAGCAATCGTTCTTCTTTTTAACTACACCGACGTTTTCAAAGAGATTGGGACCGCCACTCCTATCCAGAACGCGAGCGAATCTGGATCAGAAGCGATACCCCTGCAGCGGAATAGTTTCGTATTTTACGCAGAGACTTTAATCTTCATTCTGATGGTAATGCCAGTAGCACTCAAAACGACCCAAGAAGCACTTCGATCGGTTGCGAAACCAATCCGTGAATCTGCCTATGTGTTAGGTGCCAATCAATGGCAAGTATTAGCAAAACAGGTTGTGCCACTTGCCTTTCCCAGGATACTTTCGGGAGCATGCCGAGCAATGTCTCGAGCATTCGCCGCAGCTGCCTTACTTATCGGTATTCATATATCCGACCATACAACAGGTCCGAGAGGAATACCGGATAGGTTCATGTTATTTTTAGGAGGCGCACTGCTATTGAGTACTATTTCCAGTTTCCTGAAGGAATCGAGGTTAGAAACCTCTCCCACCGTCACGGCACGACACGATTCACTATGACGAGATAAACGGAGGCGCGACCCCTAAATCCTCACGATACCAGCGATGCAGATTGAAGAAAAAGAGCCCATCCTGAGCATCCATAACCTAAGTGTATGGTATGGCGATGACCAGATTCTGAATTCCCTCTCATTTGAGGTACAACCGAGACAGGTAACTGCGCTTATTGGTCCTGCCAATTGCGGTAAAAGCACACTCGTACGGTGCTTCAATCGTTTAAATGACTTTACGCCGAATTTCAAGTTCAGCGGCGAAATACTTTTTAAAGGTAGTGACATGTATGGTAAAAAGACAGATGTCACGGCTATTCGGAAGAAGATTGGAATGGTGTTCCGAAAGCCGGAATTATTTCGTTACTCTATCTATGAGAATGTGGCATACGGGGCTCGGATTTCAGGTATAAGTCAATCTTCACAGTTGGATACCATCGTCGAGAGAACCCTCCAAAGATCGGGACTCTGGAACGAAATTGAATCTATCTTGCATGAAAACCCAGAACAACTCTCTACAGGACAACAACAACTTCTCTGCATCGCACGTGCTTTAGCGGTTGAACCAGAAATCCTCATACTTGATGAGCCGTGCGGAGAACTTGACCCGATTGAAACTGTTAAAATCGAGACCCTCATGCGGGATTTAAGAAATGATTATACGCTTATTTTTGTGACGAATAAAAGAAGGCAAGCGGCGCGCGTCTCAGATGTAGCGGGGTTTCTCTACTGCGGGGAATTGATCGAATTCGGAACGACAGAGAAAATTTTCACAAATCCACAAGATACCAGAACAGAGCAATATGTGACAGGAAGATTAGGTTGAGATGGAAACGGCAATCAGCACTCGGCTTTCAGTAAAGAGGTGTATAGTGAACCCAAAGCCCTCTTTCTGACGATTTCCTTGCTGACCGCTGACAGCGAAAAGAAAAGATATGTTAGAACACGAAATTAAGGGACTTCAGCACAAAATCTTGGAGATGGCAGGACTTGCGGAACAGATGCTACGGCAAGCTATCGAATCTATCTTAACGCGAGATAGCGAGTTAGCCGCGCTCGTTGTTGCTACAGACGATAGGATTGACCTGTTTGAAAACGAGATCGAATCATCGTGTATCCAATTGATCGCGCTCCACCAGCCGGTAGCAGTAGAACTCCGATTTCTAACAACAGCAATGAAGGTTAACCACAGCATCGAAAGGATAGCGGATAAAAGCGTTGCCATCGCCAAACGGAGTATTGAGTTATCGGAACTACCGCCGGTCAAACCGTTCGTGGATCTACCGTATGTTGCGCAAGTGATTCAAGCAATGGTGAAGGACGCTATCGATGCATTTGTCAATCGGAATGCCGAACGTGCCTTAGAAATCCGAGAACGTGACAATGAGGTTGACGAAATCTATGAAAGAATGCTCCACGAACTTCTAACGATTTTGAGCGAACATCCGAGACTTATTCAGCCCGGTATTAGCCTCCTACTCCTTTTCCGACATTTGGAACGGATAGGCGACCTCGCGGCAAATATCGGTGAAGAGGTCTATTACCTCGTTAAAGGCGATGTCATTCGGCATTCCTAACATCAGCCCGGCATAGAAATTCCGCGTCGGATTATCAGAGAGATACCGTTGTCCCTTGATAAGACAGTTATCCTATAGTCATTTGGAGACTATTTCCGTATCAACATCTTGCGTGTCGCAGTGAAATCGCCGGCGGTGAGCGTATAGAAATACAGACCGCTCGCCACAGGTTCACCCAACGCGTTTCTGCCGTCCCAATACGCCGCACGCGAACGACTCTGATAGATGCCAGCGGACTGATGCCCTAAGTCCAAGGCACACACAACCCGACCTCGGATGTCGTATATCGTCAGTGTGACATCCGCAGGCTTCGCGAGTTGATACGGGATCCACGTTTCTGGGTTGAATGGGTTCGGGAAGTTTGCTAACAGGAAGTTCTCCCTGATGGCAGTGACAGGCACTTCTACTGTCAGAGCGGGTCCCTTGTAGTTCCAGAGTGCATCTGCACCAACAGTGAAGGTCAGGGTGCTATTGACATCAAAGTCGCCATTAAATTCAAGCTTAACCCGAATCTCCGTGTCTCCGTGCCGATCAATGCCAAACGCTTCAATCCGAACCCCTGGAATCCCGGAGACCGATACACCCCCTCGGATACCGTTGAGAGACCGGATGTATTTCGCACCCGTGAGCGTGAGGGTCACCACACTCCCATCCAGGGTTGCCTCCGTCAAGGGTGCGGCTGTTGTCGCAACGAGGGACTCATAGGTTGCGGTGACAGGCACTACTGCCGTCAGTGCAGGGCCGTCGTAGTTCCACAAAGCCCCCGCCCCCACGGTGAAGGTCAACGTGCTATCGGTGTCAATGTTGCCATTGAATTCCAGTTCAACCGTCATCTCCGTGTCGCTGTGACGATTGATGCCAAACCTTTCAACCGTCACCCCCGTAATCCCCGATATCGACACGCCACTGCTGAGGTCCCTGAGAGACCGGACGTATTTCGCATCTGTGAGGGTGAGGGTCACCACCCCTACATCCAGGGTTGCCTCCGTCAAGGGTGCGGCTGTTGTCGCAACGAGGGACTCTGTGTCCCCGGTGACAGACACTTGCGCCGCCAGTGTAGGCCCGTTGTAATTCCACAGAGCCCCCGCTCCTACGGTGAAGATCAACGTGCTATCGGTGTCAATGTTGCCATTGAATTCCAGTTCAACCGTCATCTCCGTGTCGCTGTGACGATTGATGCCAAACCTTTCAACCGTCACCCCCGTAATCCCCGATATCGACACGCCACTGCTGAGGTCCTTGAGAGACCGGACGTATTTCGCATCCGTGAGGGTAAGGGTCACCACACTCGCATCCAGAGTTGCCTCTGTCAAGGGGACAGCCGGGGTCGCAATGAGGGACTCCGTATTAGCAGTAACAGGTACTGCTGCTGTCAAGGCGGCCCCCTCATAGCCGGCGATGGCATTTGCGTCTACGGTGAAGATAAGGGTGGCATCGGTATCCAAGTTGCCATTGAATGTCAGTTCAATACTTAACTCCGTATCGCTGATCCGGTTCACATCGAACCAATGAAAGGTGACACCGTCAATGCCGGAGACTGACACGGCATCTCTGAGGTCAAAGATAGATCGTTGGTAAGTGGCCCCGCTGAGTGTAAGCGTGACAGCGCTTCCATTTAAGGTCGTTTCTGTCAAGGGTGCCTTGGTTGATGCCACCACCGATTCCTGCCCCCCGGAAACAGAGACGTGCACAATCAGGGCGGGACCCTCGTATCCGGCGATAGCATCCGCTCCCACGGTAAAGGTCAGTATCGCCCCGGTGTCAATATTGCCATCAAAGGTAAGTTCAATCGCAATTTGCGTGTCACTGATGCGGTTCACACCAGAGGCTTTAAGCGTTAAGCCGGCAACCCCCGATAGTATCACTGCATTTTCGATGTCAACATTAGACGGAACGTAAGTGCCCTTGCTGAGTGTCAACAGAATTGCGCTTTCATTCAGAGTAGCTTCTGTGAAGGGCAACGGGATGAGGGGCGTTATCGTGGGGTTTTCTTCGGACACGGCGGTGACGGGTATTCTTGCGATGCGTGCGGGCCCGTTATAGTTGACGATAGCCCCTGCAGCGATTGTAAAGGTGAGGAGGGCATTCGTGTCAAAGTCTGTCCCGTCGAACGTCAGTTTAGCCGTTATTTTGGTATCGTTGATGCGTGTGATAGTGCGCGGATCAAGCGTAACGCCGGCAATGCCAGAGACTTGCAAAGCGCGACCGATGTCGGCACTGGATTGTATGTAGACACCACTGGAGAGTGTGAGCGTGACGATGCTCTCATTCAGGGTCGCCTCCGTCAACGTCCGCGGTGTCCATGCAGTGACGGTTGGTCTCTGCTCCACGACTGCCCTGACAGACACTCGCGCGATGAGATCGGTGCCCGTGTATCCGGCTATAGCGTCTGCCCCGACCTTGAAAGTGAGCGTCCTATCGGTGTCAAAGTCGGTGCCATCGAATCTCAATTCAACACTTACTTGCCTATCACCGATGCGTTTCACACGGAATCTGTTGACAGTGACCCCGGTAATCCCCGATACCGTCACATTATTTCCAATCGTGTAGCGAGACTCATATATTCTGCCCTTTAAGGTAAGCGTGACGACACTTCCGTTCAGCGTTGACTCCGTTATCGGCACTGTTGATGCTGCGGCTATCGATTCATTAACTGCAGCGACACGCGTCGTTGCGGTGAGCGGGGCCCCATTGTAATTGGCGATTGCATCCGCCTTGAGTGTGAAAGTGAGTGAAGCATCGGTGTCGAAGTCGGTGCCATCGAATGTCAGTTGAACGCGCACTGTTGTATCGTTGGCGCGTTCCACATTGAAGGCCCTCACGGTTACGCCCGCAAGACCGGAGATCCTTACGGGGTCGTTGAGCCAGTCTTCATAAACTCGGTTGCCTAATCGCAGGGTCACGATACTGCCGTTCAGGGTTGCCTCCGATAACGGGGCGGACGTTAGCGTGAGTGCCGGACTTTTTTGATCGGGAAGATCGGTAACGTTGATAGTGACAGTAATAGCGTCGGTGAGATTTCCATCAGAGACGATGATTGTCACCGTATAGGCGCGCCGGATTTCGTAGTCAAGCGGTGCCTGTGTTCTGAGTTGCCCAGTGTGCCGGTTGATGTTAAACGCCGCCGCATCAGGTCCTCCGAGGGTGTAGGTGAGGGCATCGTTGTCCGCATCTGCCGCTGTCACTGGAAGCCCGATGTTCCGTCCGCTTGGCGTATTCTCCGCCACCGTCCGGGTGGTGTGTTGCTCCTCTCTGAAGGTTGGTGCGCTGTTTGTGGGGACTTCGACCTGTATCTTAATCACAGTGATAGTGACGGTGATTGCCCCTGTCAGTCTGCCATCGGAGACGATGACCGTCACCGTGTAGGCGGCTTGGGTCCCGTGATGGAGGGGTGCCTTGGTTTTCAACTGTCCAGAGGTGCTATCAATCTCAAACGCTGCCGCATCTCTGCCACTCAGGGAATAGAGGAGCGGCTCCCCGTTTGGGTCCGTCGCCACCAGGGGTTTACCGATGCTGACCCCTGTATCTGTATTCTCTGGCACTGTGCGGGTTGTCTGGGTGCCCTCGGCGAACACGGGGGCGTTGTTGATGGACCATCCCATATCTGAAAACATACCGAGCGTAATAGGACCGGGGGTGTGGACGGCTTCTTTTCTCGCAAAAACCGGCGTCATTAAAGAGTTCACATCCCCGGCGGGAAATGTCGTTTCATCCAAATGTCCGTAGCTAGAGCCGAATTCCCAAGAACTCGGCGCGTAAAGTTGTGGACGAGAGCCCTCGTTCGCCGCAACCCCTTGATTTCCATTCCAGAAGAGATTATTACTTGTCAACTGCGCCAGAAGTTCCGTTGAGGGATCCCGAAAACTGGTAATAGCCGTCCCCGATTCATTGACGACATGAAAATCGTAGATATAGGGCAATTTGGGCGTGCCGACCCTCAGTTCACCCCGTCTCCCGGATGGAGAGAATCTCCCCCCGACAAACGTCGCGAAATTTTCTTTCCGCGCAAAACTAAAAAAGCCGAGTCCGTGCGCAATCTCATGCAGAACTACAGAAACGAAGTCCATTTGATCAAAAGACGGATTGCCATCTGTACCGAAGTACCAATTCGCGTCTGCGTGGCTATTGAATTTCGTTATGATGTCGGGTTTCCCTTGTGCCAGGTCTCTACCGGCTTGCTGATCCGCCAGGGCATCAACGAACAGTACATTCAGTGAACCGATGGATTTCCAGTCGGCTGGGCGGGCTTCTCCCAAAATAATGTTTCCAGCCGCATCAGTCCCCCCAAGGTCCCTAAAAGTTGCGTCAATCCGAATCGGCACAGGTGATCGGATGAGCGAATCCCAAATATCGACCGCATATTGAAATGCCGCTCTCGCTTCGTCTGTAAATCCGTTGTAGGTCACCGTAAATTGGGGCTGCTCTGTCCAGAAAGCCTCGCTGCGTTGTGAGCGTTTCTGGAGGGGCGGTGGTGGGACCCGCGTATCGGCGTTTTCCGGAGTCCCGTATAAAATCATCACCGGGGTCCCTGCGCGCCCTTGGACCGGACGCATTGTTGACGCGGTTTCAGCACTGGGAACCCTGTCTCGACTCATTGCACGGGGCAGCAGCCCAAGCAGCAGGCACATTGAAAAAGAGGCTATCCAGATAATTTTTGCGAATTTCATAGCAGACATCCAGTTTTAGTAATAGGACTTACGCAAAATGACCAAATTTTACCTATTTTCACAGGATTCGGTGCGGTTAGAAACCGCATCTACCGGGGCAGTGCGTAAGTCCTAAGTAAGATAGGTACGGTTAGGAAACCGCACCTATCGGACCCATAGGCACAACCTAACAGGTTATGCTACAAAAGAGCAGCGTGCACAAGTCCTATAGTCATTTGATACTATTTGAGAATCACCATCTTTCGCGTCGCGGCGTACTCCCCTGCGGTGAGGGTGTAGAAATAAACGCCACTCGCGACGCGGTCGCCGACCTCGTTTCTGCCATCCCAATAGATCGCTTCGCCTCTGCTCTCGTAGAAGGCAGCCCCCCGGTGTCCGACATCCAATCTGCGGACGACCCTTCCGGCTGGGTCGTAGATGGTCACCGTGACGACAGCGTCTTTCGCCAAACGATAGGGGATCCACGTTTCCGGGTTGAACGGATTCGGATAGTTCGGCAGGAGGGCAGTCGCTTTCGGCGTCAACACAGCGAGGAGTTGCTCTAAGAAGCGTATTCCGTTCTGTATCTTCGGATCCGTGAGGTCTAACCCCTGCGCTTCGGTCAACCATGCCTGGATGTCAGCGGCGGTGAACTTATGAAGTGCCGTGTTCAACAGTGCCGGTGCTGCCGCGCCCAGTTGTGCAATCACCCCCGCCGCCTCAACGAGGTCCTGGTTATTCACCACACCGTCGTCGTTAACATCTGCGCTATTGGGACCAGATTGTCCTAAACGCGCCGCAATGATTTCTAAATCGGCATTGTCCACCGTCCCATCCTGATTGACATCATATTTTGTCAAGTCTATAGGAATAATAGTGTTGACGACGATTCCGATACCGGGCGAGCTGATATCAGTCCTATCGCCATAATAGGTGCGTTGATCTGGCGTTAAATTCGCATTCACGGCGGGAATCCAACTCTCTTGCTTCGTCCCATCGAGTGCGAGGCCATTCACATAGCGGCGAATGATCGAACTGCGGTGTCCGTCTCGGGTCTTCCCTCTGTGTCCGAGGCCGAACTGCCAGAGCTGTGTATCTCCATCAAAGTTCCCAACCTCATCTACCAGATTTCCTGCCAGATCAATCAGTTTTATAGAGAACGCGTCTACACTCAGTATTTTCTGGTTAAACCCCCGGAGGATCCCTGCCTCGAAATCAAGGTTGTAAATCTGCTCGTCAGTAAGACCAGTAGTGTGTGGCTCACTGTCTGTCACTACCAGAACAGTCTCATTTGGGAATAACGTTGGTGCATTGTCAAATGTCAGATCTTGAAAGGTGAACGTTAGATTCGGGATCTCCGCGAAAAAAGGTATATTTGGCGGTTGTGGATGGAACCCCTGATGAGGCACCTCTGGGAGAACTATGTTTTGAATAGCGATTGTCCACCCTCTGAGACTGATTGGATATGTGCCGGAATTATGCAATTCTATCCACTGGGGTGCCGTATGCTGCGCCTCCGCTGAATACATGATTTCAGAAATAGTGACTTCACCCTGTGTAGGCACGGGTGGCGCAGACTCGTCTACATCAATGACGGTAATATTGACAGTGATAGACGCAGTGAGGGTCCCATCCGTGACGATAACCGTCAACGTATAGGTATTCTTTGTCTCATAGTCAAGGGGTGCGCGCGTCTGGAGTTGTCCAGTGGTGCCGATTATCGTAAACGCTGCCGCATCGGGTCCCTCAAGACTATAAATCAAGACATCCTCGCTATCCACATTCGTCGCAGACACGGGGAGACCAATATTCACGCCCGCAGGCGTGTTCTCGGCTATCGAACGCGTTTCGCGTCCTCCCCCGAAAGTGGTCTCGTCTACGTCAATGACAGTGATAATAACAGTGATGGTGTCCGTGCGACTGCCATCGGAGACGGTGACGATCACTATGTAAGCGTTTTTCGTCTCATAATCCAAGGGCGCACGCGTCTTCAACTGCCCCGTTGTGCCCGCAATAGTAAACGATGACGCATCTATCCCACCGAGTGTGTAGGTTAAGGTGTCGCCATCGGCATCCGTCGCAGACACGGGCGCGCCAATGTTTGTCCCCGCATCCGTGTTCTCCGCGATCGAACGCGTCGCCCGATCATTCGCGAAAGCCGGATCACGGTTCGGTGTCGTTTCTACGGGCGGCACGATGGTTTCCTCAACCACCGGCTCCGGGTCAGGCACATCCTCTGCCTCGTCTGTGACATTGATAGTGACACGGATGGTATCGGTTTCCCCCTCGTCATCAGAGACGGTAACGACGACGGCATAGGTGTCTTTGGTTTCATAGTCCAAGGGTGTCCGCGTCTGGAGCTGCCCTGTGGTGCCGAGGATGCCAAACGCGGCGGCATCCGTCCCACCGATCGTGTAAGTCAGCGGATCGTTATCTTCGTCCGTCGCAACCACGGACGCCCCGATGTTCGCACCCACAGTTGTGTTTTCAGCGATCGACCGCGTCGTCTGCTCACCTTCTGTGAAAATCGGGGGCTCGTTCACGTCTGTTACACTGATCGTAACACCGATCGTGTCCGCACCGCCTCTGCCGTCGGAGACCATGACCGTCACGGCGTAGGTATATCGGGTCTCATAGTCCAGCCGGGCGCGCGTCCGCAACTGTCCGGTAGTGGCTACAATGCCAAACGCCGGGGCATCCGTCCCCTGAAGTCTGTAGGTCAACGGGTCGCCATCTTCATCTGTGGCAACCACAGGGGCTCCAATGTTGACACCCGCGAGCGTGTTTTCAGCGATGGAACGGGTCGTCCGACTCCCCTCTGTGAAAACCGGGGCATGATTGGCATCCGGTTCGTAAGTCGGGGGTGGCACAAGGATCTCCTCAACGACCGGCTCCGGGTCAGGCACATCCTCTTCCGCGTCACTGACACTGATGGCAACGCCGATCGTATCCGTGCCGCCCTTGCCATCGGAAACAAGGACCGTTACCGAGTAAGCGTTCTGCGTTTCATAGTCTAACGCCGTGCGGGTTTGGAGCTGCCCCGTTGTCCCGACAATGCTAAACGATCCCGTATCTACACCACTGAGCGTATAAATGAGAGGATCGCTATCTTCATCTGTAGCAAACACGGGTGCCCCGACGTTCGTTCCGACACGTGCGTGCTCGCCTACCGAGCGCGTTGTCCGCGCACCTTCTGTGAAAATAGGCGGTTCGTTGGCGTCTGTGACACTGATGGTAACACCGATCGTATCGGCACCGCCTCTGCCATCGGTGACGATGACCGTCACGGCATAGGCATCTCTACTTTCATAGTCCAGAGGCGCACGCGTCTGCAATTGCCCCGTGCTACCGACGATGCCAAACGCAGCAGCATCAGGTCCCTCAAGCCCGTAAGTGAGCGGGTCGTCATCTTCATCTGTGGCAACCACGGGACTTCCAATGTTCACACCCGCGACCGTATTCTCTTCGACCGAGCGTATCGTGCCGTTTCCTTCTACGAAAACCGGGGCGTGGTTCACATTCGGATCGTATCCCTGGAAAGGGACCCCAAGCGCAAAGACGATCGAGACATCATTATCGCCCGGGTGACTCGACTCCACGAGATCATAACCGTAATGACCTCTCGGTACCTCCGGCAAAGTGTCAATATTCAGGGTCATGGGTTCTACTACACCGGCGGCGCGAGTCACGGTGAGCGGTTCACTTTCTATACCGCCAGCAGGGATTGTGATCGTAGTATTTACACGACCCTCAATGCTCCCGTTCGTGATACTGATCGGTAGAACGATAGTGAAAGGCGCGCCAGCAGGGACCCTGGCTCTGAACTCATTCTCCCCAATCCGCTCTAATAACACAGTAACCGACAGCTCAACGGTGTTGTCCCCAAGATACAGCGAACGCACCGAGGTCAGCCCGGAAAAGAGACCCATCGGCAGCTGGCTTAACTCGTTGAAAGACAGACTCAACCAACTCAGCGAAGACACCCCAGAAAAAATGCTCGACGGCAGATTGCCTAATCGGTTGGAAGACAGCGCGAGTGAGCCCAATACAGACAGATCGGAAAATACATCAGCAGGTAAACTTTCCAAGCGATTGTAAGATAAGTTGAGCGTCCGCAACGCAAATAAGCCAGAAAAAATAGACCCCGGCACACTTTCTAGCTCGTTATAGTAAAGCCCGTAATTAATTATACATTTTTATAATTTCATCAATGGATTTCTCAGCGTTGTATTGACGGATGCGTTTGATAATAGCGAAATCCTTCTCAATGGGGTTCAACTCCGGTGAGTAGGGTGGCAGAAATAACAAACTCGCTCCTGTCGCTGCGATCAAATCCGCAGTTTGCCAACCTTTGTGGAAGGAGGCATTATCCAAAATCACAACGTGCTTGTTGTTGAGCAAAGGACACAACATCTCCGAGAGCCATGTGTTGAACGCAATCGCATCACAACTGCCCTCGAAAAGCACAGGCACCCTGAAACCTGCCTCAAACCGTGCCGCAATCAACGTCGTGCTTGTATATCGGTTGCTTGGCACTTTCGCAGCGACACCCATCCCTTTGGGGGCATAAGCATACTCGCGAAAAGTCGTTTCGCTGAAACCCGTCTCATCGAGATAAACCGGCACTTTGCCACCGCCCTGGGTTTCTTGCTCAAGTGCTGAGAGATAAGCATCTCGTTTCATAGGACATTGTTCTTTATAGGTGCGGGTCTTTTTTTTCGCGTGATATTGAGTTTGCCAAGCGCATAGTAGATACCGTGTCTGGAGACACCGAAATGGGCGGCACGCTCCTTTTGAGTGGCATCGGGAAAATCGCAGACATGTTGCCGCAGGGCATCATAATCAAGGGTTCGGGGACCTCGGGGACCCGGCTTTTCACACCTCAACGGGTCTTGAGCATTCAGCCACGTATAAATACACGTCCGAGAGACCGAAAACCTTCGCGAAGCTTCTGCTTTACTGCCACCCTTACTAATAAAGTCAAGCACGCATTTGCGTAAATCTGATGAATAACTCATAAGACGAAAGTATCGCATAAATCTCAGAACCTGTCAACTTATTTAAGGGCTTTACTATAAAAGAGAGACTCAGCCACCGCAACGAAGATAGATCGGAAAACAGACCCTCGGGAAGACTGCTTAACGCGTTGCTACCTAAGTCAAGCTTCTCCAGCGAAGATAGATCGGAAAACAGACCCTCGGGAAGACGCTTGAGCTTATTTTTATACAAGGCGAGTGAAGTCAGCGAAGACATGCCATCAAAATCGCCGGTTTTCAGTGTTGTAATGTTCTGGTTACTCAGATTAAGGTTGATAATTAAAGCGAGATGCGCCGCGGTCACATCGTTGGCAGAATTTACGCCCGGTACTAAGGCAACAATCGTATCTCGTACCTGCGGGGTCCGGTCGCTGACAGGAGTGAAGTCAGGGACGTTGTTTTGTAACTGTCCGTAACTTGGACTTTGGTATAGACATACGAATAACATCACAACGACAATTGATACTTCAATTTTTCGATTCAAGATACGTTCTCTCATCATAAACTCCTTTTGATTGGCTTTTCGATTGTTAGTTTTACTATTAAGTTTATTCTCGATAGTTGTCCGTTTCGTGATTTGTGAGAAAACACCAAACGAAAATTGATTCCCATTTTTTTAGGGTATACCGTAGCAAAAGTTGTGCCAACCGCCTAAATCCTTCGATCTATCATGCGGTGTTCTGGTATCCTACATACCGTGTAGACTTTGTAACACCAGGGGTTCTACTGCCATATTGAATTCCAAATTCAACAAGCCTTCTCTTTTGTCAATGGGTGTAAGAACACAAAAATTTTTGTCTCGTTCCCAATTTTTTTCGGTTTTCGCAAAAAATTTTGGTTTGGCGCGAGTCAGAAATGTTAGGGATTCTACTCGTCCTGCTGGGGATAGAGATGCACGTCGCGTTGTGGGAAGGGAATTTTAATGTTGTACGCCTTAAATTTCTCCCAAATCATAAAATGGAGATCGCTCGCCACATCGAAGCGTTGAAAGCAGTCGGGAAGCCACGCCAACAATTCAAAGTCTAAGGACGATTCCCCGAATTTAACAAAGCGGACAAAGGGTGCCGTCACACTCTCCATAGCAGGATTCGGTTCTTTAATGACCTCCGGATGCGCATGCGCAACCTCAAGCAGTGCCTTTTTGACGAGCACCACGTCCGAATTGTATGATACGCCTATCGCGACCTGAAGCCGATACCGGTTGTTATAGTGTGTGAGATTATGAACCGATTCTGTAATCAATTGAGAATTCGGGACGATAATCTCTTTCTCATCGAGCGCGACGATGACCGTTGAACGCAGATTGATGCTACCGACTCTACCGAAGATGTTAATATCCATAATCTCCACAAGATCCCCGATCTTAATAGGACGTTCAAAAATCAGAATAAAACCCGATACGAGGTTTGATGCGATATTCTGTAAGCCGAAACCGATACCGATGCTTAGCCCGCCGAAAATTAAGGCTAAACTTGTGAAACTCATCCCGATGGTGCTGAGGCTGATAAGCACCCCGATAATGATAAGGGCAAAGTGAAAGAACCGGAGTAAAATAAATTGGGTATGCTCTGCAATTTGAAAAGCTTGTAGCACTTGCCTCCGCAGCACCCATTGTGCATATTTAGATAGGATAAACATCCCAAAAATAATAACGAATGCATAAAAAAGCCCTGTCAACGTCAATTTGTTTTCAGGGGTCCCATCTTCCTGGGGCGGATGTAGTAAGTCTGTGATCGGATACCGGAAGAATTTATTCAACAGATCGATATTAATTCGAGCGAGATCGAATGCGAAATTGACTCCCAAAATCACAACAATGAGGAACAAAAGCGCGAGCAAACGATTTTGGACGTTTTCAGACATTTTCAGCCGATTGAAAAAGCGGCTGAACCACCGACGGGCAAATCCAGCAACTACCAAAGAAACCGCGATAGTTCCACTAAACACGACAATTTGGAGAATGTTTACAGGTTCTCCACTTAAAGTGATAAGAGTGGTATCAAGGATATTTCTGAGGTGTTGGATCCATTCAGACATCTTATGTTATCCTACCTGCTGTCGGTTTTTCACGAAACTGCTCAGTTTGCAAATATTGTGGTGGCGGTAATTGTTCACCCTTCGATATTAGCAAAGATTCCATTTTCATGTAAGCAAAATGAATCCTGCTTTCACTTCCAAACCGTGTGAAAATTCGTTCTATAATTTGGGTTGATACGCGCTGTCGGTCTACTGCACGCACTCGGTACCGTAACTTCGCGACGATGCCTGACGGAATGAATTCAAAGCGTACATAAGGGGATTCTCCACTCTCTTCGACTGCCCCTGAGGTGACCTGCGCGGCTTGTTCGCACATAATGCGCTCGGCGCGGGTGATGTCTGAGTTATACGTTAACTCAATCAACACTTCATCAAGAAGGTACTTTTCGTCACGTGTATAGTTAATCACGAGCCATGTAAAGAGGTATTGATTTGGAATCATAACACTTCGTCCAGATTTATCTTCACCCTCGATCGATCCCCCCACCTGCTCCAGGAGCGTATGCGTAATTGAGATATGCTCCACATCTCCGACGATCCCATTTAAACTGATTCGATCACCGACACGATAGGGTCTCTTGAGGATAATCAGAATCCATGCTGCTAAATTCAAAACGGGGCCTCGGATGCCCCACCCTATAAATGTAACGATAAGACCTAACGACACCCCGAGTAACGACAAGGTATCTGCGAATGAGAAAACGATAATCCCTGTTATCGTAAACATAAACACATAACGCCAAATAAAAAAGAACCGGTTCACGTTTTCAACTTTATATTCCTTTCCTTGTGTGAGCTTACGGAATTGTGCTGTTAGCTGAAAATAAACGATAACAACACCGATCACAACCAAGCCCATCCAGGCCACAGAGATATACCTGAAACTCAAGATAGCGTTCCAGACTTCCAAAAACATAATTAGTCCTTACGAGGCCCCGCTGGCAATGCGGTTTGGTCTTTCCATGAGTAGATAACTTCCGTATGTGCATAGCAGAATTCAACGGTGTCGTTCTTAGCAAATTCGTGAAAAATGATCTTAACGATATCGCTCAGACTTTGTGCCCTGTTTGTCGGGCGCGCCTTATACCGCAGGTGCATCATTACGCCTGCATCAAAGAGTTCCGCGCGGACAAACGGCTCTTCACCAATCTCTTTGATGACATCCGCAGTAACCTGCCGCGCTGCCCCGAGTAAGATGCGTTCTGCCGCCTGCCAATTCGATCCAAAAGTAATCCGAACAGGGACTTCTACCAGAATATACTCTTCCTCCAAGGTATAGTTCGTGATAGTTTGCCCGAACAGGATCGCATTTGGAATGAGGATACCGCGCCCGGAACGTTCTTCGCTGGAGACTGTGCCACCGACCTGGTTTAGGATAACATGCGTCAAAGTGATGTCCATTACATCGCCTGTGACACCAGCAATAATGACGCGATCCCCAATTTTGAAGGGTCGTTTCAGAATCAGCATCAACCACGCTGCAATACCTGTCACGGGTGCTTGCAAGGACCAGCCGAGGATCATACTGAGAAACCCCGCAGAGATACCCAGCGTTTTGAAAGAACCGCTCAACCCAATAATGCCCAAAATAACAATAATAGCGGTCCAGATATAACCCCACACTGCCATGAAATTTTTCGCGTTATCTTCCAGTTGAGCGTTCTTGTACACGTACGCCCTGACGAAACGTCCCAGAATCGCCTTGAGAATGAGCAAAATGGCAATAGTCGTGATACTTAAAAGGATACCTCGAAACGGTGAATTGATAACAGTCGTTATGAGATCGCCTATGCGTTGTATAAATTCAAGAAACATTTTGTCCTCTGAGCTGAGTGCTACACGGTAAAATCAAGGTTTTTCCATTATCAATCGATTGAAATCTGTTCAATTGCGTGAACAAACAACACGTCATTGGTTGCGGCGTAGGACCGTAGTGTTTGTGCTAATTTTTCAGAATCGAGTTCTTCGCCTGTTAAGCCTGCGATAACCAAATCAGTTTGAGCGGATCGGTGCTCTATCTCCTCTTCTAAAGCTTGCTGACTGCTGTAAGACACGGAAGTCACGTTATGCATTGAAATCGGGAGTCGCCCTTCCTTCATTAGCGTCGAAAGTCTGTTCGCTTCACGCTCAGCATCGGTAGCCTCGGAGCAAGCGAAGAGCCGAATTTCAGCACGCCTCCAATCCGAATGTCCTACGATGATATAGGCGAGCAACAGCATCATTGGAGCGTTTTTTAAGTTGTCCTCGGTCACCCATACATCAATCGAGGAGCGATATCCAAAACGGTACCCCGTCGTTCGCAGGACCAAGACATTGAACAACGAATTCGCGGCAAGGCGTATTCCCTCCTGAACTTCTTCAATTTCGTCAGGATAGTCTCGATCGAATTCAAGGAGAACACAGTTATTTGGCAAACCGGAAATTCCGGGCATTTGCA
The DNA here is from genome assembly GCA_965232545.1 of Candidatus Poribacteria bacterium. Taxonomy (GTDB): domain Bacteria; phylum Poribacteria; class WGA-4E; order WGA-4E; family WGA-3G; genus WGA-3G. The sequence goes on along the minus strand of OZ246979.1, from coordinate 467,325 downwards.
ATATTTGTGCGAGTGCGAGTTTAAACGTCGGGCAAATTATAGAATCAACGAAAATACCGGCTCTACTGACCTCCGTCTTTTTAATTAACTCATCAACATGGACCCGTGCTTGGAGTTCGCTGGAAAACGAGTAATCACCGTGGAACAACCGGATGAAGTGTCCGAATCCATGTCTGTGGCAAATCCAGCGGAGTAAATCGAAATGTCCGAGTCGTCGTTCACCGAACCGTGTCACGGCGACAATCGAGGGACGCCATCCGCCTTCAGACGAAATGACCCGACTTTTCTGTAAAGTAATTTGCAGCCACCGTGTTAACTGAAACATTGTTCCTTGGAAGATTGCTGTCAAGTCGCGTTGTCCTTTATGGCTCCTACGGAGACCGAGGTAAGTTCCCGCCATGAGTCCAATTGAGATAAACGCATATAGCACGCTTATTTGGAACATCATCAAACCACACATGACAGTGCCTAATAGTGACAGGTACCACCGAGAATGGAAGGTAGGACGATAGGACGGATTGCTTGCGAAATGCTCAAGGAATGACACGGCACACAAAGCACCATAGGTTACCATGAAGAACATCGTTAAGATCTGCGCGATAAAGTCCAATTCGCCGATCGCCACGAAAACAATAGCAATTATGCCTGATACGGCTGTAGCATATACCGGTTCCTGCGACTTGCCTATGCCCTTTTCCATAAGCCAGTTCAGCCTCGGAATAGGTAGTACCTTGTCTCGGGCAAGCATTTGCAGTGTTCTGGGTGCCACCATAATTGACCCGAGTGCGGAGGAAAGAGCAGCTGCCCCCAATCCGAAGTAGATTGCGGGTCCCCACATAGAGACCTTTGCCATGATAAACTGATCCGCATCGAGTGCTTCAGGCGTGGCACTCTGCCCTAACTTGATAGCAACAAGTACATATATGATCATGCCAGCGAATGTTGCGGTGATGGTACCGAGCGGTATACTTCTTTGAGGGTTTCTCAGGTCCCCAGATAACCCCAGTCCTGCGATCATACCGGTGAAAGCGGGAAAGCATGTAGCGAAAACCTTACCAAAACTATCAGGAGTTTCAATACGTGCTGTCAGATTCAATCCCTCGGGACGAATTGATTCAGGTCCTTGTCCCAAAAGGAATGAAATGATTGACGCAGCAAGGATTATACATACCACCCACAGCACCCGAACCCCGATATCAGCACCCTTCGTTAGCATAAGTATAAGCAGGAGTACAGTGGCAGGCACACTTATCCAACGCGGGTCGGGAATCAACCCATACGTGGTTGCGACCCAGTCATAAACCGGTTGAAAAGATTGTGCGAACGCCACGATATAAAATGCAACTGAGATCGCTTGGGAGATATAGAGCGCGATTCCGATAGAACCTCCAATACTTTCACCGAACGAGCGACTCACAATATAGTATGCTCCACCACCCGCCACGCGACGGTTCGTCGCAATCTCAGACACCGCCAGAACTGTTGGAACAGTTACAAGATGCCCAAGCGCGATAACCATGAGGCTGCCCCAGAGTCCGGCGTGTGAAACGGCATAACCGAACCGCAAGAAAAGAATTGCCCCGAGGATCGTACTGACCGAAGCGAGGAATACGGGAGCAGTCCCAAAACCATGCCCCTGTTGGGAACTTGTAGCAGCATCGCCGAGTTGAGATTCAGATTGCTGTGCTGGGTCTGAAAACATCACCAATTTTCCTTTCGTTTAAAAGAATTTAAACAATACGGAGGACCATAGAGCGTTGGCATTTCGAGCAAGGATGGGACGTATTAATTTTAATCCCGACTACATTTTCGACAATACCTAAAGATTAACGCTCAAGCAAGGTACTACATTCCTATAATGTAACGCGCACTACTGACAAATATTTGTAGTGCCATTTCTTTGTTAACGGTTCACTATTATAAGTCATAGAGCCACTTAAGCGCAACCTTAATCGAGTGGATAAACTGAGGGTCATAGCAGGCTCAGCTGAAAATTTGAAGTTCTTAAATCCGACCTCTGGCGCGAATTTCAATACAGTATTGAGTCTCCGCCATCCGATAGACGAGAATATCAACCACCGGAACGTCGTAGGATCAAACTGCCTTAACGTAAGGTCTTCGTGCGGTTGTATATTCTCAAGGAAAACACCAATACCACCAGATACGCGAAGCGTTCCGCTTTCATAAATTGCTGGCCGGATATAACTGCCAATTTGAGATGTCAAGGCACTGCCTTTAATAATATTGCGTTCCAAATCCGTAAACGCCTCAATACCGAATGTTCCGATGCGAAAACCGCCCTGTATACGCGCTTTGACAATTTCAGAAAGTACTTCCTCCTCGCCAGAAGCACGCGAACCAAAGATCCCCGCCCACCCATTAATCCTACGGAGCGGCACAATAGCGGTTAAACTGAGCGTCTGCGAATTCCTGTCGCCATTTACGCCAATGTCTACTGTTTTTGCATCCTGTGGTAAATCGGCAAACTGGCAATAGCCCGGCACCGTGTAAACCATTAAGAAAAACACCACAGTTAAGAATATACGCACTTCACAGATTCGCATAGGTCCGGTATGCCATCCCAATCCTTACAGGATCTGTCGCTCCTCGCCAGTATAAACAAGAGTTCCGGGGGGAAGCCCAACCTTTTGAGCGTATCTTTTAAACGGATTTGATAACGGAATTTTCAAATTAACACCTCTGTCCATAGGAATGAAAATATTGCGATCAGGCAATAACAGAAAGACCTTCCACCCAAGCGGCTAAAACACATAGATAGTAATTATTAATCATATCTACTAAGAGGGCGTTTGTCAAACGAAACTTGGATTCTACAGAGATGTTCTCCCTACGCGGATGAAGAGGAAACAGGTCAAAGATGGAGGATAATCCCCTTTTACAAGAATAAGGGCTGCCTTAGAGCGTTGAATGCCAAAAACTTTATATCCCATGAATATAGCTGAATAGGCATGGAAATGAATGGCTTTCAATTTGCCAAAAAAACGAATCCATGATATTGTAATGCATCAGATATTTAAGTCAAAAAAGGGGAAAATTATGGCGGTCCAGATTGCGATTATCGGATGCGGAGGGATGGCAAACGGGCATCTCAACGCGTATCTCACAATACACCAAACGGATCCGAATAAAGTAGAACTCGTTGCGATGTGCGATGAAGTCAAAGACCGAGCAGACGGGTTCGCGAACCGAGTTAAAGAAGTAACAGGTAAAAAGCCAGCGGTATTTGATGACACCGATACGATGCTTGCAACAGCGGATTTAGACGGCGCAGATATTTGCACGTCGCATGCCCATCACCATATCAACGCGATAAAGTGCCTCAACAGTGGGGTCAACGTTATGGTGGAGAAACCGATGGGTGTCACCGTCAAGGCAAGCCACGCGATTATTGCGGCAGCGAAAGCGAACAACAAAATCGCGGCAACAGCTGAGAATATCCGTCGAATGCCGAGCCGACGCACAGCGGAATGGTTAATGAATGAGAAACAGATGCTCGGAGATTTACGTATGTTTTCCGCGCAAGATGCCTCCTATCGGGCACCAAATCCGGAAAGTGATTGGCACTGGCGACTCGACCTAACACTCGGTGGCGGTGGCATGGTGATGGATTCTGGCGCGCACTATTGTGATACACTCCGCTTTCTTTTTGGTGATCCGAGTACCGTGTACGGGCGCGTTTGTCAATTTGAGGACTTACAAGTTACCAAAGCCGGAGAACTCGTCAAGAACGAACAGGAGGATACCTGGGTCGCAACCATTAACTTCAAAAATGGGGTCATCGGACTCTGGACGTGTACGTGGGCGGCGGTCGGACACGACTACCATCATGTTGTCTACTATGGCAGCGAAGGCTGTCTGCTCGATGACGGTGACATCTTCCACGGTCCATTCGATGGTGCGGAAGTGATTCTTAAAGATGGGACTCGCTATAGTATGGAAAGCCTTATCGCCGAATATAGGTCAAGCCTTTCGGATGAAGAAGAAGCACGGCTCTTTCCACACAATTTCACCGATGGTGTCGTCCTTGAATGCTACGATTTTGTGGATGCGATAGAGAACAATCGTCCACCTGAACTTGATGCAGAGGTAGGACTACGGGCGAAATCGATCTGTGAAGCGATTTACGAGTCAAATGCCTGCGGACAGGCTGTTGACTATGAACAAGTGGTAGCAGGCAATATAGAGGTTTATCAGAAACCGATTAACGAGCGGTGGAATCTCTAATTGTCTAAACAGGAATGCTCCCCAACAAAGACCGCGGACAAACAACGGCACATCGGAAAACCGATTGGCTATCTTGAACTGCTTCGACAGAATGCTAACTTTCGCTGGCTATGGGGTGGACAGATCGTCAGTCTACTCGGGGATTGGTTTAACCTCATCGCGTCTGCCATACTCATTGCTGAACTCACTGACTCTGGGCTCGCGTTAGGCATCCTGTTTACGATCCGAATGTTGGCACCATTTGCCGTTGCCCCAATTGCGGGGATATTCGCTGACAGGTACAACCGGAAGCATCTCCTAATCATCACGGACCTTGTGCGTGCCGTCGTCGTTCTCGGATTTCTCTTCGTCCGAGATGCCAATGATATCTGGTTGCTTTATGTCCTGACGACCCTTCTGTTCGGTGTCAGCGGTTTCTTCAGTCCCGCACGGAGTGCTATCCTACCAGATGTCACCTCTCCACAAGAACTCGGGACTGCCAATACACTCGGGGCAGCCACATGGTCGGTGATGCTTGCCGTCGGTGCCGCCATCGGCGGTTTAACAACAGGACTCTTTGGCAGCCAGACGGCTTTCGTTATCGACGGATTCACCTTTGCTATATCGGCTGGACTCTTGCTTAAGATTAGACTGCCAGGCTCGTCATCCACTGGCGGAGAAGCCGTGGGGCGCGCAAAGTTCACAGCACTCCGCTATATGTTTCAGCACCCCGACCTCCTTATCATCGCACTGCATAAGGCATCGATATCCCTTTTAATGTCTACCGGCCTTCAGGTCGTGTTGGTTGAAATCTCCAATAGTTATTTCGTTATTGGGGTCGGGGGTGCATTGAGTTTAGGGATAATATATTGTATGAACGGTATTGGAAGTGGTATTGGTCCGATTCTGGCGCGGCGTTGGACCGGCGATCGGGACAAACCGCTCCGAATCAGCATCACGCTCGGCTACTTAATTGCGGTGATTGGAATCGGTATCATGGCACCTCTATTTGATTTTGGAACTGTGCTTTTCGGTGGGCTTGTCCGAAGCATCGGGGGCGGAATTGTATGGGTATTTTCAACGCAATTGCTGCTACAAAGTGCCCCAAACGAAATTCGAGGACGTATCTTCGGTACTGAGTTCGCCCTTTTTACGCTCATGGGTGGTGCCAGTTCACTGATCATCGGTATGCTGTTAGATCGGTTTCAGATACAGACGATCTTGTGGGGGATGGCAGCTCTCAACCTGATTCCAGCACTGCTATGGGGGTTATGGTATAGACATTACAGTCGGATTGTCTGAATCAGGATTCACAGGATTAAAGGATTTTCAGGATTAGAGAACCCTTTTAAGTGGAACTGTCCTTTATAGAATTACCCCAATATTTTTAAACTTCGACGGGGCTAAGGAACAGCGCGTTAAACTTTTTAAAGGACGAACGTTCATTCTTTCCATCGCTGAATCAGTTTCGTATCTATCCCAAACTGATCCAAGATTTTTGTGACAACGAAGTTGAGTAGATCGTCCACGTTTTTTGGGAAGTGATAGAACCCTGGCATCGCTGGTAACACGCAGGCTCCGACGCGTGACAACTTCAGCATATTTTCCAAATGGATAGGACTTAACGGGGTTTCGCGGGGCACGACTACAAGTTTGCGATTCTCTTTGATACAGACATCCGCTGCGCGCTGAATCAGGTTACGCGACATCCCTCCGGCGATAGACGCGATGCTACCCATACTACAAGGCACAACGACCATCCCCTCCGTACGGAAAGAGCCGCTGGCAATCGGTGCCGCGATGTCCGACTCATGATGGTATATAACTTGGGAGGAGGAAACACCAATGAGGGACTCCAACTTGAAATTGTTAAGGTCAACTTCAATCTGAAGTTCTTCTGACAAGGCGCGCGCGCCCGATGAAGAAATCGTTAGATGAATCTCTATATCCTCCTGCTTCGTTAGCACTTGGAGCAGACGGACCCCATATATCCCTGCGCTCGCACCGGTTATCCCGACAATCAATCGTTTCAATGACTACGTTCTCCTTTGCGTGAATTGTGCACAACCTTCAACAATATCCGCGCCCGTAAACACCGACATTATATCTGGTTATGGGAAATTTACAAGGGAAAATCGCTAAAAGAGGGGGAGTCGGGAATCGGAATTCCCTCCTACAGGAGAATTGAATGGCTCTGCGATCGCAACTCGACCACTTGACAGAAAAATGTATAACGGGTAAACTAAGCGCGGAAACCTGTATTGACATAAGGCGCTGCTTGCCACTCGCGCCACGAGGAACATTATGAACATCGCTGCGTTAGACACACCCGCACTTGCTGCAGATCTGGACGTGCTTGAACGGAATATCGACGGAATGGCAACACACTGCGACAAACTCGGTATTCCCCTACGCGTTCATACCAAAACGCACAAAGTGCCAGAAATCGCTCAATTGCAGATCGCTGCCGGTTCCGAAGGCATTACCTGCCAGAAATTAGGCGAAGCCGAGGTGATGGTGGATGCTGGGATCGACAATATCCTTATCCCCTATAACATCGTCGGAACCCCGAAACTAAAGCGATTGACAGCACTCACAAAACGCGCGCGAATTACCGTCGCGCTCGATTCAGAGGAAACCGCAACGGGTATCTCTCAACAAGCAATTGCTGACAGTTGTGTTGTGCCTGTTATCGTGGAACTGGATACCGGAAGTGGACGTTGTGGTGTACAGTCACCTCAAAAAGCACACTGCCTCGCACAACAGATTATGAAAATGCAAGGCATCGACTTCCAAGGTATCATGACGTATCCGAGCAACCTCCGAGCGAAGCCATTTCTCACAGAAACACTCGACCTCCTAACACAGGACGGTATTCCTGTGAATATCATCAGTGGTGGCGGCACAGGATCGGAAGCAGCATCGAAAGAACTCGGTTGTACGGAAACCCGGAGTGGCTCTTATGTTTATGAGGGTTTGACCCGGATCGGCAATTCGGAAATGCTCGCGCCTGATAGGTGTGTCCTGCGTGTCATCGTAACCGTTGTCAGCACACCGACACCAGAAAGGATTATCATTGATGGTGGGATGAAGACTTTTACGAGTTATCCGCCAACGCCTTATGGACACATCATCGAGCATCCCGATGCGAAGATTTACGGTATGTCTGTCGAGCATGGGCATGTTGATGTCAGTGAGTGTTCCCACCGATTTAAGGTCGGAGAACAACTCTCTGTTATCCCGCTACACCAAGGAATGACGAGCAATCTGCACGACACATTGGTAGGTATTCGAGGCGATGCCGTTGAAACAACTTGGGGTATTGCTGGTAGAGGTAAGGTTTTTTAACTTAATCTGAATCAGGATTTACAGGATTCAAGGATTTACAAGATTCTGGAGCCTTCTTGATTAAAAAAGGGAAAATTAAAAAATGATTCTACCGACACCTGAACAAAAAGCACAGTGGGAAGAAGAAGGGTATCTCGTATTTGAAAACGCGATTCAAGGGGAAGACCTTAAGCGACTTCAAACTGCGTTCGATTACTGGGCAGACGCATGCAAGGCGGACTGGTTGGATAGCGTCGAAGCGGGGGAATCCGTCGCAACCTTCTATGACATCCCAAGTCCGCTTGAAAAAGATCCGATTTTCATCGATATTATCGACTATCCCAGCTACTACGGGGCGTTGATGGAGTTCACCGACCATGACCTGATCCTATTGGGTCCACAGGTTCGGACGGTAGCTCCGTGGCCCGTGAGTTATACGGGATGGCACCCCGACGTGTCACAGAGCAATCCGCTCCATATTAAGGTGCAAATCTACGTCAACGATGTCGAACGGGGAGGCGGGGAATTCGGCTTTGTGCCTGGGAGTCATAAACCGGACGCTGGTCCCTACACGCGCCCGATGCGGCAAGAGAGTATGCCGGGACACAAAACCTTCCCCGGTAAAGCCGGCACAGCGATTATGTTCAATTCGTGTGGATGGCACGTTTCAATGGACAATCACTCCGACGGACCGCGTAAATCAATTATCCTAATCTACGAAAAGCGAACACCGGGACGCATTGGCCCCGAACAGTATGCCTCCATCTCAAAATACTGTCAGACCCCGGAACGTCGCAAATTGTTTAGTTTGGACGGCTAAAAGGAGGGTTACCTTATGCCACGAATTGATGCGCATCTGCACGTATTCACAAAAGCCTCCACCGAGTTTCCGAGGGAGATATCAGACGTTTGGCCCGCCGAACGGGAAGAACCTGTCGAAAAACTGTTAGACGAAATGGAAAAACACCAAATCGATCAAGCAGTCCTGGTCCAGATGGCTGGCGCGAGCATAGCGAACCATCGTTATTTACTGCGCTGCCTCAAAGAGCATCCGAATCGGTTTTTAGGAATCGGACTGGTTCCAGAGGGACATCCGAACCCCACTGATCACATGGCGGAACTCACAGATAACACTGGAATTATCGGGTTCCGATTCTCTGATTTCGGGGGACCGCGTGATATTTTTGCGAAAATGGATGTCCGCGAGTTTGCAGCGTATCCGATATGGAAGTGTGCCGCCGAGCGTGATTATGTCTTGTGGCTCTATCCGAACGCGATCAACGCACATCTCCTGCCATACCTGGTTCAAGAATTTCCACAGGTTCGGGTTGTGCTGAATCATCTTGCTGTGTGCCCAGGAAAAGGTAAATTCAGTTGGGATGAATTCGGGAGACCTCAGATACAGGTGACAGGCTACAACCTCACTATGCACACCACCTACCGACTCGCGCGCTATGAAAATGTTAATGTGCATCTTTCCGGTCAGTACGCCTTCAGCAAGGAAGAATTTCCGTATAAAGATTTGGCAGGATGGCACCGGGGTCTTTTGACCGCTTTTGGGGCAAAACGATTGATGTGGGCAACCGATTTTCCATGGATATTGGAAGAACCGGGGTATGGTAAACTTACCACAGTGATAGACGAATTACTACCAGACCTATCTGAAGCGGAACTGACAGACATTATGGGCGGGAATGCGAAACGGATTTTAAGGTTTCCTGACCTGTAGGTATTGAGATTCACAGAAGGTAGTGCCCTATCCAGTTTAAATTTTAGGGTCGGTTCGTAGTCGTGTGATTTATCGCACATTTGGGGTCAAGAACGGGCAATGAATTGCCCTACTACAAACAGGATCACCTATAATGTGAAACTGGATAAAGCAGTAGTTTATAGTAAAGTTTAGAATTAATTGGGCACTCCACACCAGTGCGGTTAGGAAACCGCACCTACCGTGGGAGGGGTGAATGTCCATTTATTTTTCGGCTTCACTATAAAATTCGGTTTAGGCTTGGAAATCAAACGCGCTCTCAATTTGCTGGAGGTTTAACAATTCCAGCTGCGGGGATAAGTGAATCGCAATAACGTCAAAACGACAGGGCGCGTCCAAGAGGTTTTGGGTTTGTAGGTATGCTAAAGCGACCTTGGAGATTTGTCGCTGTTTCTGCCAAGTTACAGCCGCTTGGGGCAACCCAAATTTGAGGCTCCGTCGTGTTTTTACCTCCACAAAAACGGTGAATTCACCATCCCGGACGATGATATCTATCTCGCCGCGTCTTGCTCTATAATTCTGTGCAAGGATTTTACACCCGCGCGCCTTAAGATGCTTCGCCGCCAATGATTCACCTATTTTTGCGATGTTCAAGCGTGAACGATCCATTTTTTAATTTTACCTTGCGGAGATTGAAAAAATTCCTACTTTTTCCTTTTGAGAGTTCCCCATAGGGTTGACACTTTTCCTTTGGGAGAAACAGCCAACGGCGATGGTGACCAATCAGGTTCTATAGCGAATTCTAAGTCATCAATAAGAGCAATACTCCTCCTGCGACCATCAGCGTTCATCACGTAGATACCAAAACGATTTTTACGTTCCGATGCATAGGCAATCTGTGTCCCATCCGGCGACCACGTTGGATAGTTATCCTGAAATTCGCTATTCGTCAGGTTCTTCTCTCCTTCACTATCCACACCTATGATGTAGATGTCAAAAATGCGGTTGCGCCAACGCGCGAAAGCGATCTGTGTGCCATCGGGAGACCATGCCGGGCGTGTGTCCCACTGTGGATGGTCAGTGACCCGTGTTACATTTGTACCGTCGGCGTTCATGATAAAAATGTCCGACCCAAAAATACGGGTAGATTCAAATGCGATCTGTGTGCCATCGGGCGACCACGCCGGGTAAATATCTGCACGTGGATGGTCGGTGAGTCGTGTCGGGTTTGTACCATCGGCGTTCATCACATAAACTTCTGGATTTCCATCCCGTAGCGATGAAAACGCAATCTGCTGCCCATTCGGAGACCAAGCAGGGCTACCGTCTCTCGTCGGAAGTTTTGTTAGGTTAATCGGCCTTCTCTTGTTTACACGCATCACATAGATGTCATAGTTGTTAAGCCCAACTCGCTCTCCCTCTGATACGAAAGCAATCCGCTGCCCATCCGGTGCCCAGGCTGGATGCCCGTCGTCTAATTTATTGTCAGTGAGCTGTTTGATATCCTTACCGTCAATAGTTATCATATAAATATCTGGGGTCCAATGATCACCCGACGTAAAAGCAATTTGCGCCTCAGCATACGGCGTCATACTTACCAACACCAAAGCATCCAAAAGCATAAAAACAATGACCACTTTTTTCAGATGGTTCTGCAAAGTCAATATTCTCAACCGGATTCTCATTTTCTTCTCCATTAGTCAAGTCCAGAAACAACTTATCTTTTTTGGAAATTTCATCGGACTTCATTCTGTTTGATTCGACCCCATAGCACCACTAACTTTTCCTGCGGAGCAACAGCCAACGACTTCGGTGCCCAAGCGGGTTCTATCGCCACTTTTAAGTCCTCAACAAGAGCGACACTGTCGCTCCCATCTGCGTTCATCACGTAGATGCCATAAAGGCCACCACGCTGTGATGAATAGGCGATCTGTTTTCCATCGGGAGACCACGCGGGATGTTTGTCATTGGATTTGCTGTTCGTCAGATTCGTCTCATTCCCACCATCTACATCTATGATATAGATATCCCAATTCTGGTCGCGCCAAGATGCAAAAGCAATGCGTTTCCCATCTCGAGACCACGCCGGTTCTGCATCCCACTGTCGAGCGTCAGTGACCCTTTTGAGATTCGTACCGTCAGCATTTACCACAAAGATGTCTGAGCCAAAAATACGAGGAGATTCAAAGGCAATCCGTTTTCCATCGGGAGACCATGTCGGATCAATATCTGGACGCGGATGGTCAGTGAGCTGTGTTGGATTCGTGCCATCGGCATTCATCACATAAATATCGAAACTACCATCTCGCACTGATATAAACGCGACCTGCTGACCGTCCGGGGACCACGCGGGACTACGATCAGGTGCGGGGTGCTGGGTTAAGTTAATCGGGTTACGTCCGTTTGCTCTCATTACATAGATTTCTGGATGTCCAACCCGCTCGGACTCAAAGGCGATCTGTTTCCCATCAGGAGACCAAGTCGGGGACGAGTCCCATCGCTCGTGGTCGGTGAGTTGTAGCACCTTCTTATCCTCAGCATCCACGATATAAATATTGGGTCCGGGTATCCAATCCCCCGATGTAAAAGCGATTTGAGCCTCAGCAGACTGCGTCATAGTTATTACCACCAACGCCGCTAACAGGAAAAAGAACAGTAGATTTTTTCGCCGATCGTTTGGTAGCGTTAATCGTTTCAATAGGGTTCTCATTTTTTCCTCCATTAGGCATGTCCAGAAGCCATCTTTTTAATACTGGAATTTTATCTTATCTTATTCTGTTTGATTCGACCCCACACAGTTACTAACTTTTCCTCCGAGGAAACTGCCAATGGCGTTGGATGCCAAGAACCCGCGAAATCGTCAGCATTTTGATTTTGCGTGAGGTTAATGAGGTTAGAGCCGTCAGCATTCATTACATAAACATCGGCGTGCCGGACGTGATTGTATGAGCTAAAGGTAATTTTCCTCCCACCTGAAGACCAAGCAGGACCAAAGTCTATCTCCCATAAATTATGGGTCAGTTGAATAGGATTCGTGCCATCGGCATTCATTACATAGATTTCATCATCACCATCCCTGTCTGAAGAAAAAGCGATTTGACTCCCGTCCGGAGACCATACAGGCCCAAATTCTGATGCCCACGGATCTTCAGTCAGTTGAATAGGATTCGTGCCATCGGCATTCATCACATAGATTTCATAATCGCCATCACGGTCCGAAGAAAATGCGATCCGCGTCCCGTCAGGAGACCAACTCGGGGACCGATCGGACTTCAAATGTTGGGTCAGGTTGATAAGATTTGCGCCATTCGCGTTCATCACATAGATTTCATCGTTCTTATCGTGCCTTGACCAAAAGACGATTTGACTTCCATCTGGAGACCAGTCAGGAGCCCGGTCGTCTCCATTTGGATTTTGTGTGAGATTCATGGGATTGCTACCATCGGCGTCCATCACATAGATGCCGAATCTACCATTGCGGTTGGATGCAAAGGCAATTTGCGTTCCGTCCAGAGACCACGCGGGATTCACGTCTGATGCCGGCCCCTGTGTGAGCTTGACGAGATTCTTCCCATTAGCATCCATCACATAGATATTATATTTAAACGCAAACTCACCAAAATCCCGACTCGATTGAAAGGCAATTTTCGCGGCATCGACGGGTAAGTCGCTTGCCAATATTATGAGAAAACCCACAAGAGCGATGAAAGATCGCTGCCTGATTCGTTTGAATAATACTGACTTCATCGTTCCGCCTCCCTCTGACTATCGCAATGCTATCTATTCCTTTTCAAGCGAGACTTGAAAGATTCCGAGCTGGTAGGTAGCCACATACAACCTGTCCCCATTGGCAACAAGAGAAACAACCCTATCCGTATCTGGTGGATCAAACTCCCAAGCCACTTGTGTAGAACTGTCATTACTCGTGATGAAAGATGCAGTTTTATCTGAAACAGTAGGAGAAATCTGGGACCATTTACCACGATCACCCAAGCGATAGACGCCTGTATCGCCAATACCAAACACCTCGGTATTGTTCACAGTGAATTTGTCTATGACGACCTGTCCTCCCATTTTATCGGTTATCACATGCCAGTGCGTACCAGTTTGCGAACCGAGAACTCCTTTGTCTGTTGCGATGTAAACCGTTGAATCCGCAAAGACTATCTCTTTGAAATGGTCAAAGTGGAGTGGAATGCCTCATCATCGCCTGATAAAATTCTACGAATCAACTGAACATCTTTTTCCACCATCAGAATTCTCCATGATTAAGGTAAAAAATAAATCATGCCGAATAACAAGATTTGGAATCAGCGACTTCTCACACGAACCTGCTGGAATGCTCCTACAGGTAAATAACTTCCCAATACTCCCCAAACGTTTGCTTCCGTGAGGAACTGTGGTGTGATTAAGACACATTTGTTCCGAGAACTCGCTGTGCCATACATCTCAAAATCCGTGTAACTCACGCGACGCTCACCAAGATTAACTGGATTTTGGAGGATTACTTCACTTGACCGATCATCATAAGCAGACATCGGTAAAATTTCCGGACTCCGTCCTTGCAATTGAACCACGACAATAGGTGCCCATCCTTTCGCGATAAACGCCTTCAGGACATCAAGCGAAGTATTCGAGATAATAGCGATATGCTGCACCTTCCCGCGGGTTGTTGCATAAAAATCATCAAGTCCGCCCCTATCAATACGCAGCGGCTGTTTAAAAATATTTCTGACGTAAGGCATCTGCCTTAAATTGATCGCAGCGGATTCGGGTAAGTTCTCAGCAGTCTGCGTTGACCGCTCTGGCGTTGTTTTCGCAGCGGCGGCAATCGCAGTCTCAGGAACGTGATACTGTCCTTTCGGTGCTGGACCGCAACTTATCGCCAAAACCACGTAGACAAGTAGCACAACACTCACAGACAACGTTGAATATGACGAACTGACAAATAATGCCCGATGGACTTTTCGTAGAGAAAACGGATGGCGTTTCATGATGCATTCCTCCTCGCATACGGCAATAAAAACAGTCATGTGTTAGGACTCATCAATTGCAAATATAACAGGACTTACGCAAAATTAGTTTTCATGCCAAAATTAACCGGACATTCCCCAAGAAGGCGCAATGAATTGCGCTACTACGAACCAAAGACTTCACAAAAACGGGTCAACTGCGTAAGTCCTATATAATACACGACAGTAGATAAACTGAAATCGTTAAATTTAATACGTTCCCTACTATTGAATTATAATGATACTTTTTTAAGGCGAAAAGGGTGCATAATCTTAAAAAAATCGTAGAAATCTAATTTTTTTGCAATTAAAAGGAACACTTGGTGTGATAGATGAGGAAGGTCTTATATCTTTGACTGAAAATCGAGAGTTCTATATTGGCGTTCGGTGAACGGTTCAAGCATCGGGAAGGAGTTTAAAAGTACGACGATGAATATCCGATGCGCCAAATCGGGCAATCGCTTGCCGATGTTGAGAGGTGGGATACCCTTTATGTCGCGAGAATCCGTAATTGGGGTAGATTGGATCCAATTCAACCATGAGCCGGTCCCGTGTGATTTTGGCGATAATTGAGGCTGCCGCAATAGAATAACTTTTGCTATCACCCTTCGGAATAGCTTCACCCACAATACCTATCTCAGGTAAATGCAAGCCATCAACGAGTAAATAATCAGGGGACGGTGTTAGTTTTTCAACCGCTTCCCGCATCGCTAAAAGCGTCGCCTGAAGAATATTCAGACGGTCAATACCGAGATGATCAACGGAACCGATCCCTACTGACACGGCGACATTATGGATTTCATCAAACAGGTGCGCACGTTGCTTCGGAGACACCTGCTTTGAATCTCGCAACCCCTCAATGCGGCACTGCGTCGGTAAAATGACCGACGCGGCAATGACGGGACCTGCCAATGCACCACGACCAGCCTCGTCAATGCCAGCAATCTGTTTGTAGCCGTTTTGTCGGCATGCGAGCTCAAATACGTTCATCTCCATCAGGTTATCTTCTACGTTCTTTGACCCGGGCAGATCTTCCCGTTCGCTCGCGTAAGTAATATAACTTCGCACGGCGAACCGCACCGTATCGAATCACCTGAATACTCTCAACATTGGGTGAATGGAGCGGGAAGGTTCTCTCACTTCCAGCACCGAATGCGACACGCCGAACCGTAAATGTCTCTTTTAATCCACCATGAGCACGACGGATAACGGTTCCCTCATACGCTTGAATGCGTTCCTTCTGACCTTCACGGATACGAATGTTCACTTTGACTACATCCCCAGGACCAAAGTCAGGAATATCGCTTTTCACATATTGATTTTCAACAGATTCAATTAAATTCATCTCCTATTCCTCCTTATGAAATATAAGTGCCGAATATATTTTTATGCAGATTTACAGGTCACATAAAGATCCAATAACCACTTCTTTGGCTTACTCCATCAATCCTGCCGCTTTGAGAATTTGGATATCTTCCTCGCTCAGCTCCAGTTTCTGAAGTAGATCTGGACGGCACGCTGCGGTCCGTTTGAGTGCCTCCGCATACCGCCATTTCTCAATATTCTCGTGATGACCACTCAAAAGCACTTCGGGGACAGTGCTACCCTCGAATTCAGCAGGTCGCGTATAGTGCGGATGGTCCAGTAACTCATGACTGAACGAATCGACATGTGCTGATTCGTAATCGCCGAGGGCTCCCGGAATGACACGACCAATTGCATCAATCAAAACGAGCGCAGCGATTTCTCCACCGCTCAATACATAGTCCCCAATAGAAACCTCGGTTGTCACCAATCGGTCGCGCACCCGTTCATCAACGCCTTTGTAGCGTCCACACAAAAGAATGAGGTGTGTTTCCAAGGAGAGGGACTCCACAACGGCTTGCGTTAAGGGATTCCCTTGTGGTGTCAAATAGACAACGTGTGCGTTAGTTTCTGGGTTCAACGCCTCGATTGCTGCGAAAATAGGTTCCGGCTTAAGAATCATTCCCGCGCCACCGCCATAAGGATAATCATCAACCGACTTATGTCTATCGGTTGCCCAATCCCGTAGGTTATGGAGATTGACAATGAGTTTATCCGCGTCTTGGACCCGCTTGAGGATGCCCGTCTGCAAGGCTGGCGCGATTATCTCTGGAAACAGGGCAAGAACATCAACTCTCATTTTTACTCGCTGTCGGCTATCAGTTATCAGCCATCAGCTAAAGAGAGGTATGATAGTTCTTAACGTCTTTTCTGACTGCTGGCTGCTATTCTTCAATCGGCGCGTCTGATCTTGGGTGTTCAATTAGCTCAAGAATAACCTTTTTGTTGGCTTGCAACCCTGCGGTATAAAGAACGCTTCTGATCGCCTTAAGCGTCCGCCCATATCTACCGATGATCTTTCCCAGATCTTCCTCTGTAACAGTCAACTCAACGATAACGACCGTTTCGCCAGTTACTTCACGAACGACAACTCGGTCGGGATAATCGACGAGAGATTTTACAATGTATTCAATCAAATCTTTAAACATAGTTGACTTTCGGATTTCAGTAGATGTGCTTGCTGCCCGTGTCTCCAGTGCCTGTCGAAGTAGGTGTTACTCCTTTTCTTCGGCGGACTCTGGCGTTTCTGCCTCGGGTGTTGCTTCTTCAGGCGCGGTGTCCGTTTCGGATCCGGCGTCCTGTGTCTCGGTAGATTCGACATCCTCCGTCTCTGCGCCTTCTTCGACGGCTTCAGTCCCCGGCATTGGTCTCCCTAATTTTTCGTACTCGAATTTCATCAAAATCCCGTTCTGGTTGAGCAGTCGCTTTGCGGTATCGGAAGGTTGTGCGCCTCGCCTTAACCACTTCAAAGCTTTCTCTTCATCAATGAAAACATCTGCTGGGTCCGTCATAGGATTGTAATGACCGAGGCGTTCTAAAAACACACCATCCCTTTGTGCACGTGCATCAGCCGCGACAAGTCGATAAAAAGGACGTTTTTTTCTACCGTGTCGTTGTAATCTAATTCTAACTGCCAAAAAATACCTCCGTGGATTGGCTATCAGCCATCAGGTCGGGTTTTCTCCGAAAACCCTTTCAGCCGTCAGTAAAGAGGTATTCGTTTAAGAAGACCCTCTTGCTGATTGCTGACTGCTATTTAACTGCGCTATCGTGATTTGCGGCGTTTCCGTTTTCGGGGCTTTCTCGATGTCTGCCGTTTCAAACCCGGCAGAGCCCCCATTTTCCGCCCCATCTGTGGCATCGCCATCGCAGTCTGCTGGTTTAACATACGATTCATCATCTGCAACTGCGAAACCAGCATATTTATTTGATTTACAGTTGTTCCACTGCCCTTGGAAATGCGAAGTTTTCGACTTCTATCCAACAGCCGAGGATTCTTGCGTTCCTCAAGTGTCATTGAATGGATAATCGCTTTCGCCGTTCGCAAATGGCTTTCATCTGGTGTAAGGTTTTGAACGGGCAACTGATTCTTAAAGGGCATCAGATCCATCAATTGATCCAAGGGTCCCATATTCTTAAGCTGCTCCAATTGCGTCAGAAAATCGTCAAAATCTAAACCTTTGTTCTCTGTGAGTTTACGTTCAAGTTCCTTCGCCTGATCTTCGCTGAAAACATCTTCCGCTCTTTCAAGCAAAGTTTGGAAATCGCCTTGTCCGAGGATACGCGAGGACATCCGTTCGGGATGGAATTCCTCTAACGCCGCGGCTTCAATCTTTTCACCGACTCCGATGAACTTAATCGGTTTCTGTGTGACATGTCGAATAGAGAGGGCGGCACCGCCGCGAGCATCGCCATCCATTTTCGTGAGGATAACGCCATCAATCTCCAAATCATTATTGAAATTCTCGGCGACATTCACGGCATCCTGCCCCGTCATCGCATCAACGATCAACAGGATTTCTGTGGGTTCAACCCGTTCCTTGATCTGCCGCAGTTCACCCATGAGCGTATCATCAATGTGCAAACGTCCAGCAGTGTCAATAATAACGCAGTTATGCCCGTGTGCTAAAGCTTCCTTGACAGATGACTCAGCGATGTCAACAGGAGAGACCTCTGTCCCCATTGAGAAAACTGGCGTTTCAGTCTGTTCGCCGAGAACCTGCAACTGCTTAATGGCGGCAGGTCGATATACATCAGCGGCAACGAGTAAGGGTTTACGTCCCTCCTTACGAAACCTTAGTGCTAACTTTGCGGCGACAGTCGTTTTACCCGCACCTTGCAACCCTGCGAGCATCACCACTGTTGGACCGCCCGAGGCTATGCGAATTTTCTCCGCTTTTTCACCCATCAATTGGGTGAGTTCCTCACCAATAATTCGGGCGATTTGTAACTCGGGTGTAAGACTACCGAGCACTTCTTGACCGAGGGCGCGCACTTTAATCCGTTCTATAAACTCACGTGTGACTTTATAGTTAACATCTGCTTCAAGAAAAGCACGACGCACCTCGCGCAGTGTATCAGAGATATTGTTCTCTGTTAACTTCCCCTGCCCTTTGAGTTTTTTGAAAGTGCTTTGTAACCTATCGCCCAAACTTTCAAACATTGTTTATGCGTCCTTTTTTTAGAGTGAGATGTGCTTGCGCCCCGTGCTCGATGCTAAATGTGTTATTATCAAAGCAGTTAACCAAAACGACCAAAATGTTCTATCACAGCTACATAAGTCCTGGCACATAAGTTCTGATGTGTAAATCCGTGCAACGACAAAACAATACCTGATTATACAATTATAGCAAATTTTGTGCCTAAAGTCAAACTTTTTTTCATGCTTGACATAAACCCATACGTATGCTAAAACTATAGTCATGAAAACAGCAACCCACACACAGAAACATCAGAAATCTCCGTTCTGCTACCTCTTCATTCCCTTCATCTACGTTTTAGCGGCTTTCTATTGCGGGTGCCAAGGCGAAACATTCAATCTCGATGTCGGTGGCACCTCAGAAATTATGGAAAAATCCGGTGAACTGACAGAGAACGAGGTCTGGGACGGACGCGTCTATATTACCGACACGCTTGTCGTCCCGGCAGGCATCACGTTGACCATTCGATCGGGAACCATCGTCGGTTTTGAACCTATGGACACACCGAGTCAGCTCATCGTGCATGGTGAACTCTATGCAGAAGGCTCGCCAGACAGGATGATTGTTTTCGGTTCTTTGGGAAGGCAGCGCGAACAGGAACCCGCACCTGAGACAGAGACCCCCTTCACGTCAACGGCATCAGACTTTGGTACGATGGGTATGAAAGAAAACATGGGTACCGAAACACAGGTGACTTTAACCGCCGATCCACCAAAAGCGGGAGATTGGGCAGGCATTCAAATTGAAGCCGAGAGTCCGAATAGCAGACTCACGTATTGCCGCATCCAACATGCAACGATCGGTATCACATGCCGGACAGATGCCGTCCAAATCGAGAGATGTCTCCTCAGTGAAAACAAAACAGGGGTACTCTCTGAGAATACCAGCCCGACGATTACCAGTAACGAATTTAATAGGAACGGTACAGGCACACAATTCCGAGGCAGTGCGTCATCGGATGTAGAATACAACGAGTTCACGGCTAACAATTACGGAATTATATGTGAAGACGACGCTCGCCCGCGTATTCAGTATAACATTCTCCGCGCCAATTACGAAAACGCTATTGTTTGCTATTCCACTGCCTCACCAGAGATCGTCTCCAACAATATAACGTTGAACGTCGGTTGGGCGGTTTACGACGGCGGTAGACTTCGGGACAACTTCATCCAAGGGAATAAACAGGTTGGACCGAATATAACCGAACTCGGTATTGGAACACAAAGCGATCAGTTTTACGGTGTAGAAGAAGCATACGAACCCAGAAATTCTCCGGTAACAGAAGCCGGTGTGCCACGCGAAAATTTCTAATCGGAAGTCGATACATGAGCCGCTTCAAAGCCTATCTCGAACTCATCCGCTATCCGCTTTTTGCGATTCCGATTGTCGCAACGCTGCCCGGTGCGCTCATCGCCAGTGAGGGACACTTTACGTGGCGCGTCGTGGCGGCACTGTTCGTTGCACTCTGCGGCTATTTTGCTGGAATGATAAAGAATGACTACTTTCACCATGAAACAGATATACATACGAACCCAGAGCGACCACTTCCATCACAGCGACTCACACCGCGTCAGGCAATTGTCCCCGCGAGTGTCATCTACGGGTTATGTGTGATTGGTGGTTTCTGGCTGAATATTAAAGCGGGTCTGCTGGTGATAGGTTTAGTTGCAATCTCACATCTCTACAACGCAATTTTCAAAGCGAAAGGTATTTTAGGAAGCCTCACACTGCCTCTGGGAATTGGGCTACTGAGCGTCTTCGGAGCATTAGCAGTAAGTGGGACGGTGCCACGGTTGGTATGGTATGCCTTTGCCGCCACAACACTCTACGATTTAGGCACGCATATTACGACCACCTTCAAGGACCTGCCGCGCGACAAAGAGCTCGGCATCGTAACGACGCCACTCCAGATCGGCATCCGCCCGGCACTTCTACTCTCAGCAATTGCCACGATTCTCGCTTTTGCCATCGCCTTTTTGCCGTATTGGTTGGAACCAGATATCCACAAATCTTATATCGTTTGGGTGATCTTAGGCATCATCGCCACCGTTGGTACCCGTATCTCACTTTACCTCCAACCGAACGAGAAAAATGGCTATCTGGCGTTGAAAGGGTCGATGGTCGGCTCAATCCTCTTTTTTCCGTGTCTCATCGGTGCCTTGGTTCCGATCGCTGTTTCTACGGCAGTTATTGTGCCTTTGCTGTTCGTGACATTACTTTTGTTAAGAATAACGCGCCAAGAGGTTTAAGGTGCAATTTTATGTTCGAGAGTTTTACGCAACTTTACCACCAATAGGTAACGACCTAATTAGAAACCGATGATTGCCTAATGTGCAATCGTAACGAGGTGAATTATCATAATATGAAGAATATTGTTTTACTGATTACCGATACCTTTCGGTATGACAATCTCGGCGAACGGGCGCGCCGTCCGATTCGCACGCCAATGCTCGATAAATTCGAGGCAGAACGCGCAACTGCGATTGACAAATTCTACATGAGCAGTTTTCCAACGGTGCCACACCGCACAGATATTCTGACGGCAACGGTCGGGTGGCCCCACTACCCGTGGCAACCGATCGATCTGAGTGGACGGAGCATCATCTCACAACTCCTGAGCGATCAGGGATACGCAACGCAACTTATCTGTGACACGCCACACCTGTTCAACGTGCGGTTCCAGCACTGTTTCGATGCCGCTTTTCAGCATCGTGGACAGGAAGGGGATAAACCGCTTCTCCACCATAACGACGAGATAAAAATCGTTATGCCGAATGAGAAGACGCGACCGCACCCATCATTCCGCGGACACACGCTGCCGAACACGCACCGCTGGACGAATCGCTACTACCAATATGAGTCAGAGACGTTCTCGGGCAGGACCTCTGAGACCACAATCCGATGGTTGGAAGAGAACCACCGCTCGGGTCCGTTCTTCCTCTGGGTTGATTTCTTCGATCCGCACGAACCGTGGGATCCCCCCGAATACCTCGTCAAACGCTACGATCCGGATTACACCGGTCCGCCGATGCTACATCCGAACTACGGTCTGTCGTCCCTCTTTACGGATGCTGAACTGCACAACCTTTGGGCACACTACGCCGGTGAGGCCGAACTCATCGATCGACACATCGGACGGGTTCTGCAGAAAGTGGAAGACTTGGAGCTATGGGATGATACCCTCGTCGTTGTGCTGTCAGACCACGGTATGTCTATCGGTGAACACAGTAGAACGGGTAAATCTAATATCGATCCGGAAGATTCACGCTATTGGCCGACATACCCGGAAATCAATCATGAGATGTTCCTGATCGCTGGTGGAGATGTACCGAGCGGACAACGTCTCGACCTCATTGCACAACCGATGGATATCATGCCGACACTCTGTGAATTGGCTGGTGTTAACTTGGATCCACCGAAACCGTTCGAGGGACGTTCCTTCGCACAGGCTCTCCGTAACGGCGAGACACAGCACAGAGAATACGCCGTAACGGGTTGCAATATCGGTGCACCGGACGGAACTGTGCCACGTCGAGCAACAGTGCCGTTTCTCGTAACTGACCGCTGGGGATACGCACCTGTCGGTGAATACGGTAGACCGGAACTGTTCGATCTACCCGCAGACCCGATAGCGGAGAACAACATCGCGGCGGACAACATGGAACTTGTTAAGGTGTTGCATGAGATGTTTATGGCGCACCTCACGGAGCATAACGCTCCTGAGCAATTCCTGGATCTCTGGAAGGAAGAACCCTCTGGCGATGGACGCGGCAAATGGTCGATCGACTATCCTGACGATTCAGATGAATAGGAATTGGTAAAGGGCGGGACACTGATGTGTCCCGCCCTTTTTTTATTGGTTAATCGGGATTTCAGGAGAGTTTCTTTCGGATGGCATTCAAATCGGGTCCCTCTGGCATAATGAACAGGCACTTCCCTCCACTTCGCTTCTCCCATAATTCACCGATTTCGCGTTTCTCCTCTGCATCTGCGGCAGTCCAGAGGTAATCGCCTTTGGACTCGACGACCAGATAGCGTCCATCCTTTAAAAGGCAGACAAAATCAGGATAAAACTTGTCGGTTGAAGTTTGGAGCCAGAAGGAACATAGTGGTTTGCGTTCAAGATTCCGTACCCAATACTTAACTTGAGGCAGTGTGTCAATGAACTGTGCACACAGGAATTCTTCACCTTTCGACTTTAGATCTCCGACATCTGCGTAGTAATGCTTTTCGAATTGATAAGCACCTGTATAACGCGTGTTATAGCCGTAATTATGTGGTTTGAAGGAGAAGCAGTGGTTCGGTGAAACCACAACGGGAGTTACACATTCTGGCAGGAGAAAACCTTCATAGGCAGCTTGGTGTATGTTTTGGCGATGGCTATCTATTTTCGCCTCCGCAGCATCTTTCAGAGCATATTTATTGCGTATGAGGATCTCTATGGGAATATTGCGTTCTTCAATGAGGTACTTGACTAATTGTTGTAGAAATGGTAGAGATTCACGCTGTAGAATATCAAGATGTTTAATGGTTCTGTCAAGCCAGTTTGCGAGTTGCTCAGCATCCCAATTGTCATCGGGTGCGAGGAAAGACATCTGCTGATGGAGTTCACCTAAGAAGCGCGTCTCCAACCTTCCTTCACGAGAAAGACCTATTTCGCCACGCACCCCTGTGTTAAATTCCGATGGGAATTCTTCCTCAGAGAGTTCAGCATCACATTCAGATAATTGCCACACGGTTTCTAAAAACCGCGATGCCTCAAAGTCAAGATACGTCTGGTTCCGTTTGACCATCAACTTCGGAATTTTAAAGACTTCACCGCGTGCAGCAGGGGCAGGTTCAGTATCAGGCTGGGTGGTGTTCTCAACAAATGGCAACTCATCTTGTTGTTCAGCGGTAGGCCGGATAAGTTCAGCAGCCTCTTGCTTCTCAAATCCGTTCTGGACAAGTCCATCGGCTAAGGCAGATGCGGTCTTATAGAAGTTTTGAGAAGCAACGAAAGCATAAGCACTATTCAGCGATTCCTGTTTCTTCCGCTGCGCTTTGGGGAGCCTCATAACTCTACCTAATATCTGTTCAACAGCAGTAGAGGAACTCATTTCAGCAACAGAGCAAAGGACATAGGCAAACGGACAATCCCAACCCTCTCGCAACGCCTGCACGGTGATAACATAGCGAATTTGACACTCTGGATCGTTGATTTCAACATCGTCAAGTCCTCTGTCCTCGCCAGTGGCACGTGCGATCTGATCTTCAGGAATTCCATGTTCCTCAAGCAAACATTTCTCAACGACCTCAACAGTCAAAGTCTCTCGGTCTCTGCGTCTTGGCTGTGCCTGAATTAGCATGACCGGACGGATGTATTCGCCTGTCTCTTCACGCTCCTTCTCTGCATCTACCTCAAGTGCCTTACGCTGTGCAATAGCAGCAGTGAGCAGTCGTTTCCACTCAGGCTTGGTTTCCAACTGAATCGGCATTTTAATCATATCTTCGGCTTGGAGTTCAGCAGCAGATACAGTATAAAGAACATTGGAAGGGTTTTGTTCCATATCAGGTGTCGCAGTGAATTCAATGATTGCAGAAGGGTTGAACCGAGCAAGCGTTTCAAAAGAGAGTCCGGTTCGGGCATTATGTGCCTCGTCAACAATGACAAGCGGACGTTTGACACATAAAAGGTTCGCGAGCGAATAGACAGGTTTCCCGCTTTCGTCGCGTTTAACCCCTGAGAGGGTCTCATCAGGAAGGTGTGTGAAATGTCCCATCAGCGCGCCTGAAGGTTCATAAACCTTGCGTCCATCGGTGTCCTCAACGCGGAATGCCTGCATCGTAGAAACGATAATTGTCGTTTTCGTGTTGAGAATATGCGGGGATAGGTAGAGTGCCTCGCCGATTGTAAGAATCTCAACGTTGTGCCTTGCAGACCTAAAAGCATCCCTGTAAGGATGATTCGGATTTTTAAGGGCGTTGAGCGTCTGATCGCGGATAGCGTTTGAAGGGACAAGCCAAAGGACAATTGGACTCTCTGTCTTCAAGAGTTCAGATGCGGTGATGCCGACAGCATGGCACGCAACGAAGGTTTTACCACCGCCTGTAGGTAGACGGAGGCAGACATAAGGCATACCGGGTAAGCCGTCAACAGAGGCGTAGGGTCGCTCGGTTAAATCATAGAATGCGGTGTTGGCGTTCTGTAGACGCAGGCAGTTTTGGTAGTATTCTGTCAGGGTTTCAAGGGTGCGCTCTTGGTATTCTTTGAGGGGTAGATGCATGTTTTTTATTTTTAGCGTCACCTTTTTTTATAAACAGATGAGCGATTTTCAATTCGGGAGACTTCAACTGTTGCTGTGCTTCTATCGTAAGTATAGATAACCCTGTGACCTTTAAAACGCAACTTACACTGTCCTTTGTAGTTGTGTCTCAAGTACTTATGAATGGGTTTGTGACAATTTTCACAGATCCAGTCAAGTTTTTCGAGGATTTGCCTTCGGAGTTTAGAGTCTAAACGCTGTAGATCCTGTTCAGCGTTCAAAGTCAGTATTAGCTCACACATTTCAACTTGACCCCTAACTCTTTGGCGACCTCCTCAAGTGTAAACATTTTCCCACCAGACTTGATGTACTCCTCCTCACGCTCTAAGGATTCAATGAATTCTGGACGTAACTCCAATCCTTCGTCTGGGTCGTAATCGTAATTTTCAAGAAACAGTTCCAGTTCCAAATAGCAGACGAAAAACTCGTAGAACTCAGCACGCAGACGATCCGCTATTTCAATAGAGTCTTTCGTTTCCATCAACTTAACGAGACGGTTTCGCGATACAAAAAGCCGCCAATTTCCAAGGGTGTGCATCAAAACTCGGAATTCATTAGATGATAATTCTGTTACCTTTATCTCTGGCAAAGGATCGCCTTGTATAGAGAGCCCCATTCGCCGCGCTTCACGTCCCAAGGGTGAAATTTTTCGCTGTGCCTCAACTGCCGAAATACGGTGTTTTAGATGCACAAATGCCTCGTTTGCCTTTATAATTTGAAGGACAGATTCCTCATACTCCTCCAGTTCAAAAGCAAGTCCACAGTAGCCCTCGAAGAACTCACGGAACTCTTCTTCAAGTTTCTTGTGTGGAGCATCCGCTGCAAGAAGCGTAATAAGTTTTTCACGTGATACAAATATATCCTCGTTAGCAATAGACGCGAGCCAGTTGTTGAATTGCGCGGAATGAATGATAGTATCCTCTATTTCTGATTGGAAAAGTATGTCTATTGATTCCAATCTTTCATAATATCTCTGATAAAATTTTTCAAAATTGTTACCGCGAGGGCCTAACAATAGAATAATATCCTCATTGTACCTTTGATCAGATTCTAGTGTCTTCAGGCTTTCGCTTCCAACAATTAAGGTATCAGCTTGGCTAACTGTTCTCAAGTGATATACCAAGTCCAAAAGATTTTCCGATGATGTATAATTTGACAAAATACAGCACTCAACGACTCGCTCCCTTTTATTTTTAAACAGTTCTTCAAACCGAATTTGCAATTGTTGCCGGTACTTAGTGGAAAGAGACTCAACTTGTTCAAAGATAGCATTTCGTAATTCATTTTCTGAATCAACAATTAGTAAACCATCTTTTTCAATACTGTCTAATAAATTTCCTGCATGAATCCGATAAGCCTTATTAAAACAAGCCTCATTGAATATAGAAGGATCAAGGACTGTACTGATACCCATTCTATTCAACTCCTTTTGTTATCTAAGTTCACGAAGGCGTTCTGGGAAAAAACCGTTAGGCCATTCATCAATAAAATCACCTTCTTCATCAAGACGCAAACGCTGCACCTCGGCACCTTCGGGTCCACGGCTAACGTAGATAACTGAGACATCATCTGGTTTGATTTTCTTTTCATACACTAAGCGTTGCAGACGCAAGATCAAATGTTCACTATGGGTTTCAATAATAAATTGATTTTGGTGCGGCTCTCTAATCGCTTCCGCTAAGAGATTACCGAGATCTGCCTGCAATTTCGGATGTACATGAACTTCAGGCTGCTCAATAGAGATAATTTGCCTCTCTGACACTAAACTTTGGACAATGAACGGAAGGAGCTGACTAACACCGAAACCGACATCTGGCAGTGCGACATTTACCCGTTTTTTTCGACGCGTATCTACGAGTCTCACTGCAAAAGGATCTCCGGGATCGTTTCCAATCGACTTCACCTCAAGCATGTAGTCAATGCCAAGCCGTTTAAACCATTCGTTCGTTTGCTTAACCAATTCAGGACGACGGAAGAGTAGATCCGGAAGCAAGTGCCCCCAGTATCCGACATGCCAGGGATTCGCCCCTGTGGGAATATAATATCTCGCTGGAAGACTCCTAAAGGGCCCCATTGGGAAAAGAGTTTCTAAAGTTTGTTCTAATGCCTTACCTGCTTCTATAACAAGTTCGGCAATATGAAAGACTTTTATATCATCAGATCTCGCGTACAGTAGTGAGCGAGATCTTTCTATGAAAGAATACCTTTCGCTAGATATGCTCCGAACCGGAAGAGGGCCTTCCAATCCCAGAACCGTGTTCATCCCTTCCGTACATCTCTTGGAAATGTAGGTTTTCAAATCAAAGTGTGATGAGAGAAATTCAAGGGCAATATTTAAGAAATCAATTTCTCTCTGATTCCACGCGTTAAGTTCCTGAATTACTTCGTCAGAGATTTCTTGCTTACCGCTGTCTCTTTCCTTATCTGTTTCGCGCTGAAGTAATTGTTCCTCTAAACGCGACTTTTGGTACTCAAATTGGTTACATATTTCCTCCTTATTCCCTTGACACCACTCAAATTCTGATACCCAGTACTCTGGCTCTGTTGTTAGCCAAACACACTCCATTGCAGACGATTTCGAGGGCACCGGTAAATCATGTGGTATAGGAGGTGAAAAACCCATTCTCGTCCAAAATTCCTCAGGACTTTCGGCCGTCCTCAATGGCTGAAACTTGGCAATGCATCTGGAGGATTTCCTATCATAAATTCCAATTTCATCTAAAAAGATTTTTTCCTCAATAGAAGGACACTTGAAACGAAAATCAATAGTTATTGTGTTTTCCTTATACGGTAATTGAGATGTCGTATAACTTCTATTCATTGTAGTTTCAACACAAATCGAAAGTGTCCGTTTTAGGTCATGGTCGAAAAGCATTTCCTGGAAACTGCCGAGATCGACGAATCCGTTATCCACACGAGGCAGTAGTGGTGCTCCAGTATCTCGGCTCCACAGGGTCTGCTTGAGCAAATAGAGGACCTGCAGGATTGTACTCTTTCCCGCACTATTTTCTCCGAAAATGAGGGTTATTGGCGCAAACGGAATACGGGTACGCTCCCCGAACGCTTTGAAATTCTCTAACTCCAGTGCATGAAGCATCAGACTTCTCCTAATCGGAAACGTTTGTCCCTCAGTGTTACTTGCGTGTAGCACAAACTAACAGTTTATGCTACGAAGGTATTACCACCTTAATCAGAGGAACAGATTATAGAATAGTATACGATGTCTAAATGAATTTGTCAAAACAAATCATCCCGGATTACTCGACGACACGAGGCGTGTGCCTATTACTATACGCTTTTATACGAGATTGTATGGCATTTGGCGGAAGGTGATGCCGAGCTGCTTCAAGGTGGCTTCGGTGAGTTGGGTGCCACCGCAATGGATAATCTTGCTACCATCATGTCGTGGTAGGCGATCTATGAGTTCCTCAGTCAGGATGTCGTCACTGTTGAGTAGGTAGACACCGACACCATCCGCGCTGCCTAAAAAGGCGTGTTGATGTCTTTCATCAGCATTACAAGCACTATACGACGGTCTATCTCCTTCCACAAGAGATAAGGCGATATCCACTGCCATTGGGGTTCCCGTTTCCTTAAAAAAGAGTAACTGTGCCATCTCATTAAAGGGAATTTCCTCTTTTTCCAAAAAGGTTTCGCCAACATGATAATAAGAGAAAGTACCACCAGTGCCGAATACATGTTGTAGCTCCCCCTTCTGTTCATAGGTGTAGCCTTCACTGGCACGTTCAAGACGGACGGATGTAACCTCGCGAGCTATCTTAGATTCCAGTTCAACTAAGATAAATTGGCGGTTACCACCATCTTCTTGATTCAGTTCTAATACCGCGTGCCCCGTTGTACCACTGCCAGCGAAGGAGTCTAAAATGATGTCGTTTGAATTACTTGACAATTTAAGTAGATATGAAACCAATTCAATAGGCTTAGAAGTTTCAAATCCATTATCGCCTAATATATTAGTAAGGTCTTTTTCTGCACTCTCACTACTACCACAACTTTCAGGTAAATAAGTCGGATGAGCAGAAGTAGTATCCTTGTCCTCAAAATCGTAAATTTTTTTCTTAACAAGTCCATTGTGGATAATAAAGCGATTATTTGCCTCTAATTTTCGTGCTGTGTTCTCACCAATTTGCCATCTTTTTCCTTCACGAGGGTACTGTCCCAAAATCTGGAAGCGCATGGTTGTTCTTTCAGAGCTTCCAGTATTTTTCTTTTCAATTATCTCCATTCTGTAATTCCCTTGTTCATCCTGATGTGGATATTTCCTGGTTTCTCTCAAGGTAACTCTTGGAGTAATTGATCCTAAAGAGGATTTTCGGTAACATACTTGGTAATCAGCAATAGGGCTTACGGTAGCACCTTCAGTATTAGTCGATGTGCCCTTTTTTTTCCAGAGGAATGTCCCTATGAAATTGTTCTCTCCAAAAATTTCGTCCATCAGCATTCGCAAGTGATGTTGTTCATTATCATCAATTGAGATAAAGATTACACCGTCCTCTCGAAGGAGTTGATGGAGAAGACAGAGACGTGGATACATCATGCAGAGCCATTTATCATGTCGGGAGAGATCTTCAGAGAGTTTGCCGACAGTTTTTCCGAGCCATTTCTGGATGGTTGGGCTGTTGACATTGTCGTTATACATCCAATCCTTGTTGCCTGTATTATAAGGCGGATCGATGATGATGCATTTGACTTTGCCAGCGTAATACGGTAGAAGTGCTTTGAGGGCAATGAGATTATCGCCTTCAATGAGGAGATTGCCGGTGCCGAGCGGTTCATTTTCGGTGCTGAAAGATCGGTCTTGGTCGTGTGTCAGAGTGTGTATTGGTACCTCATCATGGTGATTGATGACGGCTTCCTTTCCTATCCAGTTTAGTGTTGGCATATATGCTTTGTCTCCAAGTTCTACAGAGATGCCGCCCCTACGGGGCTTGTTCCTTGTTTTATCGACGCTTCTACACAGATGCTGAAGAAATACCCAAGCAAATAAACCCTACGGGACTAAAGACTGTCCTTTGTCGGACATGCTTTATCCGATACAAGCGGGGATTTGGCTTTAGCACGCCCGTCTGGCAGTAAAAATACGCCTATTTTTTTAAAATTGACCCCTATGGTGCGGTTAGGAATGCAGATCGCATTTGGGCAAGTACGCCGCAAAACCGCACCTACCAAGACTGCGGAAAAAATTGTATTGCGGTTAAAATACTTAATCTTCATCAAACCGCGCCAGCAAGAGGATCGCGACTGCGGGTATGAAGTTGGGTTTCACTATTTTCTTGAGAGTATAGAGGTGTCTATCAAATTTTCAGGTGCGTTTGGAATATCCATGTTCACTTGTTAACATCGTTCTACCCAACCTACGGGCGCGCTGTCTTTGGGTTACGCCCGGTTCGGTTAGGGGATTGAGTCTACGAATAGACTCAATCCGTAGCGCAAGTCGCGTGTGGACTTGCGGGACAATGTATTATATTCCGAATCTACCGGCTTGGGAACCGCTAAATTGACCCCTATGGTGCGTCAAGCACGGCATCCAACTGATCCATTACCTTGTGGATCGCTTCGACGTAAAAGGACATCAACTCAAAATCGTTGGGTGGATTCACATCAAAGATGTAGCAGTGCGAATCAATGAATTCAACGGCTCGAGGATAGTCCTCTGTCTTATATTCAACCGTCGACTGATTACATCGCCACGGGCACCCTGTTCCGTAACCGATCCGGTTCTGGAATATCTCTTGAGATGGCACAGGTAGGCGTTGCCACTGTCCCGTTGGTACGCCTTCAGCGCGGAGTGCGGCTTGCACTTTCTCACGCAGGATTCGTGCAGGAATATCTAATCCCAACGCTTCTGGATCGAAACCGATGACATAGTTGTAATACACCGGTTCACACGCTTCTGGCGTAACAGGGGTCTCGATGCCGTCAATCTCATCCAAATACTCCGTAAGATAATGACAATTCCTAATCCGCATGGCGTTGTTCAGGTCAAGCCGTTTGAGTTGGCTACGGATGAAGGCTTGACTGAACATATCCCCACGATACATCCATCCAAGCCCGTAAGCATTGTACTCCTGCTCCTCGCGTTCCGTACCCGGCACGACGATTTCCCCGAAATACTGTAACAATGCCGCCCGCTCGTAGATTTGTTCGTCATTCGTTGTGAACAAACCGCCTTGACACCCACTACTCAGCGTTTTCGAGGCTTGCGTGCTGTAACCCGCGGCATCGCCAAAGGAACCACAAAGCTTGCCGTTATAATATGCTCCGTGCGCCTGAGCGACATCCTCAATGACTTTCAAGTCATGCTTCTTCGCAATCGCCAAAATCGGGTCCATATCGGCGGGCATGCCGTGGATATGAACCGGCATCATCGCACGCGTCCGCTCCGTGATTTTCGCTTCAATTTCGTTTGGGTCAATACAGTAAGTTATGGGATCAATATCAACAAAGACGGGAATAGCGTTGTGCTGGAGAACAGCGGCTGCTGTTGCCCAGAAAGTAAAGGCGGGAACAAGGACTTCATCGCCCGGCTCGATGCCGACACCAGCGACACACAGATGCAACGCCGCCGTCCCACTGTTGACCGGGATACAATACTCGACCCCCATGTATTCCGCCCATTCGTTTGCGAGACCTTCGGATTGGATC
This sequence comes from Candidatus Poribacteria bacterium, assembly GCA_965232545.1. Lineage (GTDB taxonomy): Bacteria > Poribacteria > WGA-4E > WGA-4E > WGA-3G > WGA-3G. Next base: position 435,518 of record OZ246979.1, on the reverse strand, counting down.
CGTTGCTGCTCCGTGATTTTTTCAGAGGCGATCACCTCGGCAATCGCGTCTTTGTCGGATTGCGTAACCTCTGGCCACGGTTGAACTAATCCATCAGGAACAGTCTGTTTGCCACCATATATAGCGAGTTTTGCTGCCATGAGCGACCCCCTTATAGAGGTTTACGTCGCCGCAGTGACTTATAGATGCGCCATCGCCTTAGGGATCCGTTTTAAAACTTCGTCCTTACCGAGCAACACAACAATATCAAAGAGACTCGGACCGAACGATGCCCCTGTCAGTGCGATACGCAATGCCTGCATTGCCGCGACGCGTTTGATGTTGTTCTCATCTGTGTATTGCCAAATTGCCGCTTCAATTGTTTCTATATCAAACGTAGGAATTTCTTCTAAAATCTGTGAGATATTCGTCAGAATTTCGCGGGTTTTCTCTCTCTTTTCTTCTGAGTTTCCCCACCATTTCTTGACTGCTTTCGGTTCATACTCGAATGCATCGGTGAAGAAATAGGAGGTCTGTGAGACAATGTCCTGAAGTGTTGTCAGACGTTCACCCACCGCTTCTACAATGCCTTCCAACCACTCCCGATCTTCCGTTGAATTATCCAGTAAACCTTCTTCCTGCCAGAATGGGATGACTGCCTCCGTCCGTGCTGAAACATCGAGTTGATTAATATAGTGGGAGTTGAGCCACTCCAGTTTCTTAATATCAAAGACGCTGCCACTCTTCCCAACTCGTGCGAGATCGAATTTCTCGATGAGTTCCTCAACAGAGAAAATCTCCTGCTTGTCATCGTAGGACCAACCGAGCCGGACAACAAAATTCAGCATCGCTTCAGGGAGATACCCGTGTTCACGGTAGCGGTTAACAGCGACAAGGTCGCCGTGGTGCCGTTTGCTCATCTTCCTTCCACCACTATCCAACACCAGCGGAATATGCGCAAACTGTGGAACGTTTAAACCGAGGGCATTCGCGATCGCAATCTGCTTCGGCGTATTGTTGAGATGCTCTGTTCCCCGAATTACGTGCGTTATCTGCATCTCTGCATCGTCGATAATTGAGGTAAGATTGTAGTTAGGCATCCCGTTTGAACGCACGATCACCTCATCCTCTAAGGTAGCGGGATCAATGTTGCGAGAACCGAGGATGAGGTCGTCAACACGGATCGGCGTGTCAGGCATCTTTATTCGCACGGTCGGTTTCCTACCCTCTGCGACAAAACGCTGGACGGCTTCTGAAGTTAAATCCCGACATCTCCCATCGTAGGAACGGGTCTGTTTGTTGGCACGTGCCTGTGTGCGAATTTCCTCTAATTCTTCTGGTGTGCAATAACAGTGGTATGCGTTGCCGCTTTCAAGCAACTGCGCAATATAACCGTCGTAGATGGCTTTCCGTTCGGATTGTACATAAGTCCCACACGGACCGCCTTTATCTCCACCTTCGTCCCATTCAAGTCCTAACCACTCCAGTGCGGTATAGATCTCGTGCATGGATTCATCAGTGGAACGCGCTGTATCCGTATCGTCAATTCGGAGGATGAATTTGCCGTTGTGATGTTTGGCGAACAGATAGTTGAATAGAGCCGTCCGTGCGCCGCCGATGTGTAAGTACCCGGTGGGTGAAGGTGCCATCCTCACTCGAACTGGGTCTTTCACAACGGAGGCAGATATACCATTCGGTGTTTCGCTCATTTCTGTCCCCTTTGTATCTTCGCCCAGCTATCCCTTAGCGGTACTGTGCGATTGAACACTAATTTTTCTGACGTTGTATCTGGATCAAGGCAAAAATAGCCCATTCGGAGGAATTGATACCGATTTTCAGGGGTCGCCTCAACAAGGCTCGGCTCAACTTTGCAGTTGCTTAGAATCTCTAAAGAGTTTGGATTGAGGAATTGCATCCAGTCTGCGCCATCCGCTGCGCTCTCCGGCTCACGTTCCGTAAAGAGCGAATCGTAAAGACGGACTTCTGCATCAACAGCATGCTCAGTAGAAACCCAATGCAGTGTGCCTCTCACCCTGCGTCCGTTTTCTGACCAACCGCCACGCGTCTCTGGATCATAGGTGCAGTGAATCTCAACGATTTCGCCATTTTTGTCTTTAACGACCCGTTCACACTGGATATAATAGGCATGCTTAAGTCGCACCTCTCGTCCGGGAGCCAGTCTGAAGAATTTCCGGGGTGGATCCTCCATAAAATCTTCTCGTTCGATATAGATTTCCCGCGAAAATGGGACCTGCCGTGTCCCTGCGTTCTCGTCTTCTGGATTATTTTCAGCGTCAAGCATCTCGACCTGTCCGTCTGGGTAATTGTCAATAATAACCTTAACCGGATTGAGGACTGCCATGACGCGGGGTGCGCGGCGGTTTAAATCATCTCTGATAGAGTATTCAAGTTGTCCCATCTCAATGAGATTATCCGCCTTTGAAACGCCGATGCGATTACAAAAATCTCGAATAGCTTCAGGCGTATACCCGCGGCGACGCATCCCGGAGAGCGTAGGCAACCTCGGATCGTCCCATCCACTGACGTGCCCCTCCTCAACGAGGAGTTTGAGTTTCCGCTTTCCCAACACGGTATACGTGAGATTCAGTCGTGCGAATTCAATCTGCCGAGGTTGGTAAATCTCCAACGCCTCTAAAAACCAGTCGTAGAGCGGTCGATGGTCTTCAAACTGGACATCACAGAGTGAGTGTGTTACGCCTTCTATTGAGTCGGATTGTCCGTGTGTGAAATCGTAGGTGGGGTAGATGCACCAGTTATCACCGTGGCGGTAGTGATGTGCCCGGAGGATACGGTACATGACAGGATCGCGCATATTTAAATTCGGGCTCGACATATCAATTTTTGCGCGGAGCGTCCGAGAACCGTCGGGGAATTCGCCATCACGCATGCCACGGAACAATGTCAGATTTTCCTCAATTTCGCGGTCCCGGTATGGACTGTTTTTTCCCGGTTCGACCAAGGTGCCACGATAGGTGCGCGTCTCGTCTGGCGTTAAATCACAGACGTAGGCTTTCCCTTTCTCAATCAGTTTGACGGCATATTCGTAGAGCGTCTCAAAATAGTCCGAAGCGTGATATTCCCGTTCCTTCCAATCGAAGCCGAGCCAATGGACATCTCGTTTGATACCTTCTACGTACTCAGTCTCTTCGGTGAGAGGATTGCTGTCGTCAAACCGTAAGTTGTAAAGTCCGCCGAAATCTTCAGCAATGCCGAAACTGATACAGATAGCTTTGGCATGTCCGATATGCAGATAGCCACTCGGTTCTGGCGGGAATCGGGTATGTACCCTACCATCATACCTGTTAGTTTTGAGATCTTCTTCAATCGCTTGACGAATAAAGTTTGTGTCGGCGGAATTGTTAGCGTCTTCTTTTAAATGGGGATCTGAATGCTTCATATCTGATACCATATAACCATATAATATATCCTGTTTGGGCGTATTACAGAGACTGCCGCTCTTAAGAAGAAGCGGTATGTCTGTAGAGGCTGGAACATCTTCTTAGAATAATTATACCCTCAAAACACGATAAAGTCAAGATTTCCAGATGTTCTCGCGTTAGAAACACCAGTTTATTGGCGAAATTAGAGACTTTCCTCCCTTACCGCAGGATCACCCGAAAAAAATTATGCAACCTTTTTACCCATAGATTGTATCTAATACAGGACTTACGCAAAATTGGATTCTATGCCAAAATTGAGGCGATATTCCCCAAGAATGCGCAATGAATTGCGCTACTACGAACCAAAGATCACACGAAAACGGGTCAACTGCGTAAGTCCTATAATAGATAGAAGGTGTTCCTTTCTGATGTCAAATCTACGTTTCTTCATTGGACTCACGTTTGGAACGGTGTGGTAAAAATATGCTAAGCCCGCGTAAAAAACAGGCAGATGCATGCCCTATTCAAAGGCTTTCTTCCACATAGTGCGTATAACGAGCGGACCTGTGAATGTGGCACCATTCTTGCAGTAGATTATAGTGGGTCCTGTAATTACTTTTACACCAAACTCGGTGCGGTTAGAAACCGCACCTACCGCGGGTGTGCAGATATTTTCGGGCTTTACTATAAATGAAGTTAAACAAAAAAGAACCCACAAAAGGTTCTAAAGATGCATCGCTCATGGGAAGAAAAATGAAATTACGCCTTAGTTTCAATAATAAAGTGTAACCTTTTTGGTAGAACGCCCGTTTAACGTTGTGTTGGAGTATTATTCATTTTTTTAGATAATCTCAACTAACTCTTTTAGAAAGGGGTAAAGTTATGAAATCCACTGATGTACGCAAGAAGAATCATCCATCCTTATACGAAACAGCTTTGTGCATCGCGATAGCGAACGCACGTCAAGATGAATTACGCTGGGAACTTTTCATTGATAATTTGTCCCAGATATGTGATACATTTGCCTATCAGATTGCGACTAAAGGCACTGCCCCTTCTAAGCAATCTAACCCATCACGGCACGAATCTGTTTCACGATAGCAACCGGAACCCTCTTGAATCAAACCGACTCTTGGAGTTTTGGATGGTTCCGAAAGATTTTCACAAGCGAGCGGACTAACTTTTCGGGATCGTGGCGAATAACGTTCATCTGAACGCCGCCCAACCATGTGCCAAATTCAGTGACGACCATATCTCGAATGAGGTCCGCTTCCACCACCTGTATCCCCTGCGCTTCAAGATTCTCCTGCTCACGATTATAAGAAACTTGCACCTTTGACGCGTCTGCGACTTGCATTGTCTCAACAGACAAGGACGAAATATCTTTCGCCAAGTTCAAGACGTCCATGAGGTGCTGCGTATCTTCATAGAGCATCGAAAGCCCTTCCTCGGCAAGTGAGCGAATCCGAGTCAACTGAGAGACCAATTCCTTACGAACATACTCTTGCATGATTTCGGTTGGAGCGGGTTGGTTATTAACCACGACGTAGTTCAGCGGAATCTTAGCGTGGTCCAAAATAGCGTTTACATGATCCGTAACCGCATAACCATCGGTTTCACCGGGTTGTGTCATAACGTTACAGACGTAAATTTTAATTGCGTCTGAACGCTGAATTGTTTCGACAACGCCTTTGATAACCAGATTTGGCATAATACTGGTGTAAAGGCTTCCTGGACCGATGATAATTACGTCAGCGTTAAACAGTGCTTCTACAGCCCCTTCATGTGCCTGACATTCATAGATTTTATCGGGAGCATGATGTGTTTTCCCATTCTCGCGGGGTTCAAAAAAGACGCGATTGATCGGTTCACGATTTTCCCGCACGGGTATCGTGGATTCGCCTCGCACAATCTCTCCGTCGGCGAGTTCTGCACACAAAACGGTATAATCCAAGGTAACAGGAATAATCTGTCCACGAACCGAGAGTAATCTTGATGCCGCCTGAATTGCTTTTGGGAAGTTTCCGTCAAACTGTTCCGTCAGTGCCGTTAATAAGAGGTTTCCGACCGTATGTCCACCGAGTTCACCATTACTCGAAAAACGATACTCAAAGAGTCCTGCGAGTTCATCAGCATCGGATAACGTGAACAGGAGTCTGCGAATATCACCCGGTGGGAGCATATCAAATTCTTCAACGAGCCGCCCTGAACTTCCACCATCATCAGAAACGGTAACAATTGCCGCCAGGCTATCTAAATCAATAAGATGATTTTTGCCTTTCTCCAGATCGGCATAGTGTTTAATACCGCTAAGCAAAGCCGATAAACCACTTCCGCCTCCGATGCAGGCAAGTTTCAAAGCCATAATTTCTCCAAACTGAATCGCGGATATCTTAACAATTAACTGGTAGCACGTCAGGGTTTCCGCGAAAATAAACATTCGCCCCACAATGCTTTATGAAGCCCATAATAAATAACGCAGTTAATGCGGATTATGTTTCATTAACATCTTTAGGGTTTCAATCGTTTCGTCACACAACTGCTCCGCCGCTGTGAAGGTCGGTGCCTCGCTAAAAACCCGAATTACAGGCTCCGTGCCGGATGGACGGATGTTCACCCACCGGTCCTTCCAAACCCGTTTAACACCGTCTGTGCGTTCGAGTTGTGGTTCTGATCCAGCGTCAGACGCTTCTTTATAAGTCTCCAAAGCGAGATCCACAAGCCGTTTCGCAAGTTCTTGTGACGAGATTTCCAATTTCTTCCGGCACATATAATACTCAGGCATGTTCTCGACGAGCCGCGTTACCGTACCACCAGATTCAGCGAGATATTGCGCAATTGCCGCAATAGAAGCGATGCCATCTGTCGTGTAGTGAATATCAGGATAGATAACGCCACCGGTGCCTTCACCGCCAAGAGCGGCTTCAACTTTGTGCATCTTTTCAACGACCCAACCGACCCCGACTTTCGTTCGGTGGAGCGCGACCCCGTGATTCGCGGCAATATCATCCAACATCCGACTCGTTGATACCGTGGCAACGACATCGCCTTTCGTCTTACCGAGTATGAAATCAGCGATAAAGGCGAGCGTCCATTCACCACTTAATGGAACACCACGCTCTGTAACAACGACAAGTCGGTCGGCATCCCCGTCGTGGGCAAATCCTATATCAGCATTAGAGGTGAGAACCGTCTTACAAAGCACATCCAACGCCTCAGGTGTAGGTTCCGCGGGACGGCGAAAATGTCCATCAGTGACACAATTAAGTTCAACCACCCGACACCCAAGTTTCCGTAAGAGGGATGGACTTATCACGCTTCCGGCACCGTTGCCACAATCAATTACGACCTTTAACTGAGCATCTCGGATTAAATCCGGTGCCAACCAAGAGGAACCCAGAATCTGATCGAGGTGATAGCCAACTGCCTCTCCATAGGTCTCAAGCGTTCCTTGTTCATTCCAAGGCGCGAGTGCGAAATCCTCTGTCTCGTAAATCCGCATCAATTCGTCTCGCTCCACCTGCGTCAGAAGACGTCCCGAAGCAGAGGCAAATTCGATGCCGTTCCATGCCACAGGATTATGGCTGGCTGTAACGGTAATACTCCCTTGTGCCCCCAGTGCTTTTGCTATGAGGAGTATCGTCGGTGTTGGACAAAGCCCCACATCAATGACGTGACACCCTGTGGCGAAAAGTCCAGCAAGTACTGCATGTCGGACTGTCGGGCTGGAAGTCCGGGAATCTCTGCCAATAACCACCGTTCTGCCACCGACAAAGGTGCCGAACGCTATTGCAAATTGCGTAATAATTCGGACATCAAGCGAAACGCCAACCTCGCCCCGCACGCCTGAAACACTCACAATCGGTTTTTCCACTTTGTCCATGCCATCCTTTCTGTAACCTCAGGTAGCGTACCTACGGGTTCTGCTTATCTGCCATGCTCCCAAAAAACAGCACCCACCAATCACCATCTGCCATATTCCGACAAGATACCACGGTTTTGGATAGACGAAAATATATGAAGGCACCGGCGTGAGTTCATAGAGAAGCGGATTTCTAAAGATGTCCAACCCCTCAAAGATACAACACACAACAATAACTGGGTTCAGGTGTAAGACCGGTGGGATGAAAGGCTGAAGATCGTCCACATACCGTTTTAATGGATTGAGCAGAAACGCGCCACCAATCAAAACGCACCATAACACGGTGGCAAACTCTGCGCTGAAGAGTGCATCCCGGAAAACCTGTGCCCCCCATACCCCGACCGCCGCGGCTGACAAACTATAAATCCCGAGTATAACGAACATCTGGAACGCCTTTGTGAAGGGGACGCGGGTAACGAACAGCGCCGCTCCAGTCGATAAAAATACCCAGCAGAATATCGGTATCTGACTTATTAGAAGCAGTCTTAACAGCCGTTGTCCAGAAGAGAGCGGACTGAGTGCAGACTGCGCATCAAAACTTGTATTTAGGAAGTCGTAATGAACAGTACGGGCGGCAAGATAAGGTGCTACCAAAAGTACGACGAACACCTGTGCCATGAAAAAACATTCTATCGGTAAACCGAGTTTTGCTTGCATCAACATCCGATAGATAAGATAGAGCAAGAAACTCGCGATAGCAAACCAAGTTATAAGTGTTTTCAGAAAGTGGTTTCGATCGCCCAAAGTCGTATCCATATACCGACTCATTCACGTTGCGTTCGGCTACGAAGCCGTAAAACCGCTTCAGCGATAGAGATTAGGTTCGGGTTAATAACTAACGCTTGCTTATATGCCTCAAGTGCCTCGTCAATCCTACCGAGTCTGACATAAACGTGTCCCATCCCAGCAAACGCCCCGAAGTGATTCGGGTTAAGGGAAATTGTCCGTTTGCAATCACGAATCGCCTTACTCCATTCCTCAACCATGAAATAAGCGATTGCGCGTTGATTATACCCTTCAGCAAAATTGGGATCCGTCTTAATTACGGTAGTGAAGCATTCAACGGCTTGCTGGTACGCCTCATTTTTGAGTAAGTCTTTACCGTTCTCAAGCATTGCGTCAACAGCATCATCACCAGAATGCGACCAGATTTCCCATAGGGCGTATTCCGCATTGAAGCGGGTCCCACGGTCACTATTTTTCAGAGCGTCTACCAACGCAGGGATCGCATCTGAACTGCCAACCAGCCGAAGGGCGAATCCCGCAGCGCGTTCAAGCAATGGCTCTTTGCTGTGAAGATAGGAAGTGAGATCGGCTTCTGAATAGTTAGAAATCAGCAGCTGTTTGAGTTTCTCCTCGTCCGCCGAATTCTTAAATATCAGCTTCGCCAATTCGGAAGACCCGTTGTCCATGTGCATGATTCAGATCCCCGTGTGATACCGATTTAGAACAAATTATATCAGATTTTTCGTGAAATAACAATCTAAAATCCCAGTGGCGTCAAAAAAACTTGCAATGCCCACAGATACCTGTTATAATTTTCGGCAGACATGCAAGTGAACCTGACAGAATCCGAGATAGTGGAGCAATACTCAAAGCGTGAAAAGACGAAAAATTCTTATCCTCTGTATCGATGCGGGTAGCCACGATTACCTCACTGCAAGCGACCTTCCTACCATTCGCGAGTTGGCAAAATCTGGATTCTACGTCCATGCCAATGCTGTCATCCCCTCGGTCACAAATGTAAACAACGTCAGCATCGCGACTGGTACATTCCCTGAAAAGCACGGTATCACGACGAATTACCACGTAGACAGGGCAACCGGCAAAGGCGAATTTATCGAGGACAATCGTTTCCTTCTTGAGCCTACGCTCTTTGAAACTGCGAAAGCCTGCAAATTCGCGGACAAAGCAGCACTCTTCGTGACAAAACAAAAATTATTACGGATGCTCGAAGCAGGCACCGATATAGCGGTCGCCGCTGAATCGCCGCCTTCTGAATACATTCGCACCGTAGGACCGGTTGAACCGATATATTCAGCGGAAATCAATTGGTGGTTGCTCCGTGCCGTGCATGAGGTGCTGCGTACAGACGACCCAGACCTCGTCTACTGCTCAACAACGGATTGGGTTCAACACAAATACGCACCTGATGACGATTTGTCCCAACAGCATCTTGAGGAATTGGATCGGATTATCGGGAATATCATTGCTGATGACCCGGAACGTGAAATCTATATTACAGCCGATCACGGGATGTTGGCGAAAACGACTGCGATTGATCCGGGACGAGTCCTCAGAGAACACGGTATCCCTGCGAGTTCTATTCCGATTATCAAGGATCGGTATGTCGCGCATCACGGCAATTTAGGGGGTGCCGCTTATGTGTTCCTCGAGGACGGTGCCGATATAGCGCAAGCCATCCAAACTCTTCTGAATACGCCCGGTATCGAAGAGGCATATTCTGCGGAAGACGCGGCACGCACCTTCAGACTCCATCCTGAACGGATTGGAGACCTCTTTGTATTAGCAGACGAAACGACTGTTTTCGGTGAGTTGGAAACGGCAATAGAACCGACGACAGTGCGTTCACACGGGTCGCGGCACGAAAGTTATGTGCCAATCATCGGTTATAACAGCCCTTGGTCGGCAACAGATTTTGAATATAATGTCGATGTCGGAAGACTCTTTTTAGAGAGTTTGCGTTAGTGGAGATTCTTACGTGCAAGTCAAACGCGTATCTATTACAGTCTTTTCGGTGCTGTTCAGTCTTTTGCTTCCCCGTTTTGTCTATGCCCAAGGGGATCAACCCAAAGTTGTCTCAATACCAGACCCCAATTTAGCAGCGGCAATCCGACAAGAGATCGGCAATTCTATCACGACACGCACACTGCTGAATCTCACGCGGCTTGAAGCCTCTGGTCGCGGGATAAAAAATCTCACCGGGCTCCAACACGCACGCAACCTCAAGGTATTGTTCCTTAACAGAAATGAAATATCGGATCTATCCGCGCTGGATCTATCCGCGCTTGCTGGACTCACACAACTAACTTCGTTGATTCTTAGGAGCAATAACATTTCGGACATATCTCCTCTCGCTGCGCTCAAACAACTGACGTGGTTGGATCTTGGAAACAATAATATTTCGGACATATCCCCTCTCGCTGTGCTCAAAAAACTGACGTGGTTGGGGCTTGGGCATAATAACATCTCAGATATATCTCCCCTCGCTGAACTCAAACAACTCAACGGGTTGGGACTTGAGGGTAATAACATCTCAGATATATCCGCGCTTGCTGAACTCAAACAACTCAAGGGATTGGATCTTGGGTTTCATAATAGTATTTCAGATATATCTCCCCTCGCAGAACTCAAACAACTGACTTCGTTGGATCTTGGGAGTAATAGCATTTCAGATATATCCGCACTTGCCGAACTCAAACAACTTACCAAGTTGGGACTTTTCAGTAATAACATCACGGACATATCTCCCCTTGCTGCGCTCAAACAACTGACTTGGTTAGATATTCCGCTTAATACTATCTCGGATGTGTCTCCCCTCGCAAGACTCAAAAAACTCACTTGGTTGAGACTTGCGTCTAATAACATCTCGGATGTGTCCCCTATCGTGGGGCTAAATCTGACAGGAACGGAGTGGGACAGTACTGGACTGTATATTGAGCAGAATCCGCTGAGTTACGTTTCCATCAACACCCATATTCCCGCTATGCAAGCGAGAGGGATTGAGGTAGCGTTTGACACTCGCGTCCCGACGACGCTCGTGAAAGTATCAGGGATCGCGCAACAAGGCAGAATCAATTCGGCGGTGCCGTTCCCATTCGTTGTGGAAGTCCGGGATGAACAGAATCAGGCATTTGCAGGCGTGCCGGTGAAGTTTGCTATCATAGGTGGTGGCACAGGTGGTGGCGGCAGACTGAGTGCGACAACTGTAACAACGGATGCCACGGGTAAGGCGGCAACACAGTTACGAATGGGACCAACCCTCGGCACGACGATTGTCCGTGTGACCGCTGCACATATTTTGAAACCCGTCCAGTTTACAGCGACGGTTATCCCGCGCAGCACACCCGTGCCTGTCCCTGATGCCACCCTCCGCGCAAGGATAACGGAAACCCTTCGGAAACCGCCTGATGCAACGCTGACTGCTGCGGATATGCTGAAGTTGAGGGCACTGATCGCGAACGATGCCGGCATTCACGACCTCACCGGGCTGCAACACGCCTCGAATCTCGCAATCCTATCACTTAACAACAACAGGATCTCGGATGTGTCGCCGTTGGTAGGCTTGACCCAACTGACAACCTTGGCACTCAGGGACAATTGGATATCAAATGTGTCGCCCCTGGTAGACTTGGCACAGTTAAGAGCATCAACAAGTCTACAGATGCTCTATCTGCAAGGCAACCCCCTGAGCGACACCGCCGTCAGCACACATATCCCACGGCTACAGGCAGCGGGCATGGATGTCCGTTTCGATAATGACTTGACGCAGTCGGCGTATAAGGTCCGACTCATCTATTTCCGTCCACGCGACCGTCAACCGCCTCCAAACATAAACGTAAAGATGGATCAGTTGATAAAGGATGTCCAACAATTTTATGCCGATCAGATGGAAGCACACGGGTTCGGTAGGAAAACCTTCCAGTTTGAAACCGATGCACATGGGAATGCCGTTGTGTATCATATTGTCGGGAAATTCAAGGATGCGGATTATGCTACTTACGATAACAACCCATTCTTAGAAATTGGAGAGAAATTTCGGGGTTCAAAACATATCCGTGTCGTTGTATTCGGTGGTCGTTATTTTCCAGGTACAGGGTGCGGTAATGGGAGCGGAGTAAGCCATCGCGGACAGGCAAACATCTTCTGTCTTGGTTTTGGCACGATTGCCCATGAACTTGGACACGCTTTTGGATTGCGTCACGATTTCCGTAGTAATGCTTACATGATGTCTTACGGCGTTGCCCCCAGAGAATTATCGCAATGTGCTGCGGAGTGGTTGGATGTCCACCGCTACTTCAACACCCACCGAGCCACCGTCAACGCAAAAACTATAATTGAGATGCTCCCACCAAGTCTCGCATCCCCACCCAACGCTATCCGCCTTCGCTTCAAGGTAACCGATCCCGATGGAATTCACCAGGTGCAGCTGCTTAAGGAGACGCTAAGTGGATATGCAACAGGTTCGCCGGAATTGATTGCCTATAAACACTTAAACGGGAAGCCAAACGACACTGTTAATTTTGTCACCACCGCTTTAGGACCAGGAAACAAGACTGTAAGCCTGCATGTTATGGATGTGCATGGAAACTTCCCAGACTCATGGACAAATTTTCCAGTCGATGTTACCTCCCTGATGCCACCTCCCGAAGTTGTCTCGATACCGGACCTCAATTTGGCAGCGGCAATACGGCGAAAGATTGGTGACTCCATTACAACGCACACACTGCTGAATCTAACAGGCCTTTATGACTATGATCACGGGATAAAAAATCTCACCGGTCTTGAACACGCGCGCAATCTCAGGGAACTGGAACTTAGCGGCAGTGCGATATCAGATTTTTCACCGATTGCAGGACTCGCCCAATTGACACGACTGCGCCTCACCTCAGCGAACATCTCCGATGTGTCATTCTTATCGGGTTTCAAACAACTCACTGAGTTGTGGCTTGATGGGAATAGCATCACGGATATATCCGCGCTTGCTGAACTCACACAACTGACTAATTTGGATCTTCGGGGGAATAGCATCACGGACATATCTTCGCTTGCTGAACTCAAACGATTGACTTGGTTGGATCTTGCGTTTAATAGCATTTCGGATATATCCGCACTCGCCGAACTCAAACGATTGACTTGGTTGGATCTGGTGTTTAATAACATCACGGACCTATCTCCGCTTGCTGAACTCAAACAACTGCCTGGGTTGGATCTTGGGTCTAATGACATCACGGATATATCTCCGCTTGCTGAACTCAAACAGCTCGAGGGTAGGTTGAGTCTTTCGTATAATAATATCACGGACATATCCGCACTGGCTGAACTCAAACGATTGACTTGGTTGGAGATTTCGTATAATAATATCACGGACATATCCGCACTGGCTGAACTCAAATACCTAACTGGGTTGAAACTTCGGCAGAGTAACGTTTCGGATATATCCGCACTCGCTGACCTCAAACAACTCACGTATTTGGAACTTACTGATAATAATATTTCGGATGTGTCCCCACTCGCTGACCTCAAACAACTCACGTATTTGGAACTTACTGATAATAATATTTCGGATGTGTCCCCACTGGCAAGGTTAAATCTGACAGGGAGACGAGGAAACAGCACGGAATTGTACCTTCGACAGAACCCACTAAGCGATGCTTCCATCAACACACATATTCCTGCCATGCAGGCAAGAGGGATTGAGGTAGAGTTTGACTCACTCACAAAATCTTCTCAGGACACCGGGCCGAGTGCGGATGTCAATGGTGATGGTGTGGTGAATGTCCAGGATTTGGTGCTGGTCTCCTCGCGTTTGGAAGAAGCGGGTGAGCATGCTGCGGATGTCAATGATGATGGGGTCGTTAATATTCAGGATCTGGTATTGGTAGCGGGTGCGTTAGGGGATGCTGCGGCTGCGCCTTCCGCCTATCACGCCGCTTCGGCGGAGCTGCCGTCCCGCGCCAGAGTAGAGCAGTGGCTGGCAGCAGCATATCGCGTGCCACGCACGGATGCTCGGTTGCTACGGGGGATTGATTGGCTCGAACACCTCTTGGCAGCATTACCACCGGAAGAGACGGCTCTGTTGGCGAATTATCCGAACCCATTCAACCCGGAAACCTGGATGCCGTATCAGTTGTCGGAGCCTGCGGCGGTGACAGTGCGTATCTATTCTGTGGAGGGTGGCTTGGTGCGGACGTTGGTATTGGGGCATCAGCCTGCGGGCATGTATCATCGCAAAAGCCGCGCGGCGTATTGGGATGGCAGAAACGCACAGGGCGAGAAAGTGGCAAGTGGTGTCTATTTTTATACACTCTCAGCAGGCGATTTCACAGCAACGCGGAAGATGCTGATAAGGAAATAATTTTTCAAACGCAGTGGAAAAATACAGGGAATATAAAAGACAAGCCCGAAATAGCGTATCGTTGGAAACCTGTCTCCTTCTCGCAGGATAGCGGTGGATTGTCGGGTTTCGCTGTGTTTATTTTTCTGAATATGTCATGAAAACAGAGACGTGTGTGGGTAACCTGAAGGATTCTGGGGACCTCATCGCTCTACCTGGCGGAAACACCCAAGCAAAAACACCTACGGGTCTCTTTCAATTTTTATTATCAAACTTATGTTATGCTACGGAAGATGGCAGCCAATCAAAACATTATGGACATCTTAAAGTTGTCCAAACTATAGTAATATCTACTATAAAAGGAGAAATTATGCTAACAGAAAAAGAGAAAACTGAAGGATGGGTATCCCTGTTCGACGGGGAGACACTCAACGGTTGGGGCGCCACCGGAAGTACCGAAGGGTGGGTCATTGATGATGGCAGTATTCTCTGCACGGTTCAGGGCGGAAAATACCTCTATACCGAACAGCACTACGATAACTTCGTATTGGCACTCGACTTCAAAACCGAGTCGAAAGTCAACAGCGGAATTTTTATCCGATGGGCAGACCTGGAGGACGCGGTTCAGAGTGGACTTGAAATCCAGATCTTAGATACACACGGCAAGGAACCTACCGATAGCCACGACTGCGGGGCACTCTACGATGCCTTGGGCCCGACATGGAACACTTGTAAACCCGCTGGGGAATGGAATCAAATGAGCATCACCTGCGATGGAAGTATCATTGCTGTGACACTCAACGGTGAAGAAATTGTCCGTGCAGATTTGGACGAGTGGGACACGCCACACCAAAACCCGGACGGGAGTCGGAACAAATTCGGCATTGCCCTCAAAGATTTCCCGCGGAGTGGACATATCGGCATCCAAGATCACGGCGGAAAAATCTGGTGCAGGAACATCAAAGTCAAACCGCTATAGGAATCCAGTACCCCAAAAAAGGTCGCTACATAGTAGGACTTACGTATAGGGTCATTTAGTTTTAAGAACAGGACTTACGCAAAATCAAAGAATTAGGTTTATCATGACGCAATCGGTGCGGTTAGGAAACCGCACCTACCGCGGAAGTGCGTAAGTCCTAAAGAAATTATGGGCTTTGAGCGGATTCGGTGTCCCCTCCCAGTAACGGGTGGAAACCCTGGTTAGGAATGCAGATCGCATTTGGGCGAGTACGCCGCAAAACCGAACCATAGCCGTCAATTTAGGGGTTTTTTGAGGTATTTGGTTGCTGTGTCTTTACAAATGCCGCCCCTACGGGGCTTGATTTACCCCCGAACGCATGCTTCTACAGAGATGCCGCCCCTACGGGGCTGAAGAGCATATTGAGGTATACAAAATTTTTGCCCAAATCGGGCACGGTTGAAAACAGTACCTACCGATTTTCGATACCGAGACGCTTATTTTTTCTTAAATTGACACCTATGGAGGGTTCTCAATCCCGATAGGACAGCGAAATTCTATGGACACGCTGACAGAGGTTGTGATATACTATCTATACTATGCCAACGAATCTTGAAAACATACGGAATTTCTGCATTTTAGGGCACATCGACCACGGAAAAAGCACGCTGAGCGATAGACTCCTCGAGCATACGAACACGCTCGCTGAACGGGATATGCGCGAACAGGTGCTGGATTTGATGGATTTAGAGCGTGAACGCGGTATTACCATTAAAGCAACCGCCGTCAAACTCCATTACCCCGCCGCAGACGGAAACCGCTACGAACTCAACCTCATCGATACACCCGGACACGTCGATTTCACATACGAGGTCTCCCGTAGTCTCGCTGCGTGCGAAGGTGCTATTCTCATTGTTGATGCCGCGCAAGGGGTCGAAGCACAGACCTTAGCAAACGCGTATCTCGCGATTGACAATGGCCTTGAGATCATCCCCGTCGTCAATAAAATTGATTTACCCACCGCACAACCCGACGAAGCCAGACGGCAGATAGAAGAAGTCATCGGTATCCCTGCCGATGATGCGCTTCTCGTTAGCGCGAAAATGGGTATCGGTATCCCCGCCATACTGGAATCAATTATCAACCGGATCCCCGCCCCTGTTGGCGAACCTGAAGCCTCCTTAAAGGCTCTCGTGCTTGACTCTGTCTATAATAACTATCGCGGTGTGATCATGTACACACGAATCTTCGAGGGGAGCGTGAAACCCGGAGAAAAGATTCAACTCATGGAAACGAAACGCTCTTATGAGGTTGAGGAGGTCGGCATTTTTACACCAGAAATGCAACCCGCATCTGAACTCCGCACGGGTGCTGTTGGGTACCTCATTGCTGGCATCCGAGAAATTGACAAAGCGAAAATTGGGGATACAATTACACACCATACGAAACCGACAGCGACCGCACTCCCGGGTTATCGAGAGATGAAACCGCTCGTATTCAGCGGTCTCTATCCAGCAGACACCAATCAGTTCCATGCCCTGCGCGAGGCGCTCGATAAACTACGCCTCAACGATTCTTCCTTCAATTTTGAACCTGAGACCTCCGTTGCCCTCGGCTTCGGATTTCGATGCGGATTTCTCGGCTTACTCCACATGGAGATTATCCATGAACGTCTCGAACGGGAATTCGGACTCGCGCTTGTACGAACTGCCCCGAGTGTGATGTATCGGGTCTACCTGAAAACGGGTGGTTACGTGCCGGTCGATAATCCGGCGCATCTCCCTGAACCCAATGACATCGAACGCATTGAAGAACCGTATGTCAATATTGATATTATCGTTCCGCGTGACTATATTGGAAATGCGATGGAACTTTGTCAGAAGCGTCGGGGTATATATAAGCGAATGAACCAATTGGACGCGAGTCGTGTGCAACTGCTTTATGAACTCCCGCTCAGCGAAATGCTCATGGACTTCTACCCAAAACTTAAATCATTGACACGGGGTTACGGTTCATTAGAATATGACATCGGGGAATATAGAACTGAGAAACTCGTCAAATTAGATGTATTGCTGAACGGTAACCCCGTAGACGCGCTTTCGACAATTTTGCCACGAGACAATGCAGAAACACGGGGCAAGACATTGGTAACCAAGCTGAAAGAGTTAATTCCGCGTCAAATGTTTGAAGTCCCCGTTCAAGCCGCGATCGGTAACAAGATTGTTGCCCGTGAAACAGTGCGAGCCCTCCGAAAAAACGTTACTGCGAAATGCTACGGTGGCGATGTATCGCGAAAACGGAAGTTGTTGGAGAGACAGAAAGAAGGTAAAAAGCGGCTCAAGCAGATCGGTAACGTTGATGTTCCGCAAGAAGCATTCACGGCAATGCTCGCGACTGATGAGTAACATAATATGAGCAAATAATCGTTCACGGGTCAAAAATCGACTCACATTGGAGAAAGGAGGATGCCACTCTATCCGATGGCTTTCACAATGAATAACAACACACAGAACCACAGGCAGCTACCTGAAACGACATCATCCAAACAGCGAAAATTACAAAAAAGCGGGTTTCGAGAGCATGCTAAAATCATCATTGTTTCATTAATCCTTGTTTTCGGTCTCATCCGTCCTTTCATCGTTGAAGCGTATAGAATCTCATCGGGATCCATGGAGGATACACTCCTCGTTGGAGACCAAATTCTGGTAAACAAGTTTATCTACGGGATCAAAATCCCCGGCACAGATATAAAAATCTTTGACTTACACGAACCGGCGCGCGGAGATGTTTTCGTTTTTATTCCACCACACGACGATCGAAACTTTGTCAAGCGCATCGTAGCCGTTGAAGGTGACACCGTTGAAACGCGCGATGACGCACTCTATGTAAATGGCGAAGTCGTCAAGGATGGACACTACACGAAACACATGAACTTCAGCCGTTTCAGAAGAGACGATTTTCCGCCGTTCCGTCAACCAGAGTATCTCCCAGAGAGCGATGGTTTTTCTGATTTTGCTCTAACCACAAGTCAATTCAAGCGTAAGTTCCCTGAAGGTAAACCGTTCACTGTGCCGAAAGGTATGGTGTTCGCAATGGGCGATAATCGTGATCAGAGTAGCGACAGCCGTTCGTGGGGACCTGTGGCTGTAGATAATATTAGAGGACAAGCCTTCATAGTTATGTTTTCGTCCGCCAATCGTCCGGTGAAATTATGGGAAGTATGGAAGACGGTAGGCAATATTCGATTCAACCGAATCGGTAAACGCATCCTTTCAGAACCAGATTCGTTCCCTCAATAGACTGGAGCACACTTATTGGCTCTGGAGACCTGATACTCCAAAACAGTTAAACCTTATGCCCCTTATCATCACCGACACGCATTAAACACCGAGATAGAATAAGGAAAGGAAAACGCCTTTTACCGATGATGGCACCACAATACCATGAATAACAACGATATTCAACTGTCCAAATGGCAAAAATTTCGGAAGACTATTGTATGGGAATATACTCAAGTCATTGTTGTAGCACTCATTCTCGTTTTCGGATTCATACGTCCTTTTGTTGTTGAGGCATTTAAAATCCCCTCCGGTTCAATGGAAGACACGTTACTCATCGGAGATCGGATTTTGGTGTGCAAATTTATCTACGGCATTAAAATCCCCGGCACAGACATCAAGGTTTTCGATTTCCATGCGCCTACCCGGGGAGATGTTTTCGTTTTTATTCCACCCCACGATCGGGAACGCAATTTCATCAAACGTATCGTAGCTATTGAAGGGGATACAATCGAAACGAGCGGTACCACACTTTATGTAAACGGTGAAGCGGTCGATGATGGTTATTACACGAAGCACATGACCTTTAGCCATTTCAGAAGAGGCGATTTTCCACCGTTCCGTCAGCCGGAATACCTGCCAGAGAGCGACGTTTTTTCTGATTTTGGCTTAACGACAAGTCAATTCCGGCGTAAGTTCCCTGAAGGTAAACCGTTCACTGTGCCAAAAGGCATGGTGTTCGCAATGGGTGATAATCGCGATCAGAGCAGTGATAGCCGTTCGTGGGGACCCGTGGATGTAAACGACATCAAAGGACAAGCGTTTATGGTGTACTGGTCATTTAATGCGCGTCCAGCGAAGTTATGGGAAGTGTGGAAGATGGTCGGTAACGTCCGCTTCAATCGGATTGGCAAGCTCATCCACGCCTACCCTTAATGGTTGTCGGTATCATTTCTATATGTGTGAGATTTGTTTAAACCTAATGTGAGTTTGACATAAGCGTATCGTTGGAAACCTGCCTCATTTTCACAGGGGACCCCGATGAATTGTCGGGTTTCGCTATGTTTATTTTTTTGAATGTGCCATGAAAAAAGAGACGTTTCTGGGTAAACTGAAGGATTCTGGGGCCTTCATCGCTCTACCCGACCTACGTTTTTTTCAATTGAATTTGAGGGTAAATAGGAAGCGTCGAATTGTTACAGAAGCACTTCTTTAACCGATAACCGATAACTATAAGCTGATGCATCCAGACAGACGACACCTCATCATTGGAACAGCAGGGCACGTTGACCACGGGAAAACCGCTCTCGTCGGGGCACTTACCGGCATGGAGACAGATCGGCTCAAGGAAGAGCGAGAACGAGGTCTGTCAATTGAGTTAGGGTTTGCCTACTTCGATCTCCCGGATAACTCGCGGGCAGGTATCGTTGACGTTCCAGGTCACGAAAAATTCATCCGAAGCATGCTCTCCGGTGCTTACGGTATGGATATTGTCCTCTTTGTCGTCGATGCGAAAGAAGGCGTCCAGGAACAGACCCTCGAACATCTTGCAATCTTGGATCTACTCGGAATCTCAAACGGTATCCTCGTCATGACAAAATCGGACTTGGCAACCGCTGACGAATTGGCGGAAGCGGCTGAAATGACGCAGGAGATGCTCATCGGTACAAGTCTTGAAGGCATCCCAACTGTGAGTGTTTCCGCAATAACCGGTGCGGGTATTGAGACCTTAAAAGAGACTATCGTCAAGCAGGTAGCACTCGCGACGGAAACCGAGGAAAATGATGGTATCTCGCGATTATACGTTGACAGGGTTTTCACCCTTCAAGGGTTTGGCGTTGTCGTGACAGGCACTCTCATCGGTGGATCGATTCACCGAGAACAACGGATGGTGATTCTTCCGCAGGGTCATGATGTGCGGGTCCGAGGGATCCAGGTACACAATGAAACCGCATCCGTCGCACAAGCCGGACAAAGGACAGCATTGAACCTTTCCGGTATCTCCGCACAGGAGCTCCACCGCGGCGATGTACTCTGTCCAACCGATTTCTCACAAGTGACAGACAATATTGACGTGTCGATGCAAGTTCTGTCTTCATTTCCAAGGATACTTGAACATTGGATGCATCTCCGGGCGTATCTGGGTACCCGCGAAATATTTTGCAGATTAATTTTACTCGTTGATGAAGCGATTCTACCGGGAGATACCGTGCAGGTTCAACTCCGCTTAGAAGAACCCATTCTAACGTTCAGAGGCGACAGGATTATTCTACGCGATTTTTCAGCGCAATATACAGTCGGTGGAGGTGAAGTTATCAATCCATTTGCCCCCAAGCATAAGCGATTCACTCCAGAAACCATCGCCACTTTAGCACAATGGGAAGAAGCCGATGACGCACAGATCGTGAACACTGTATTAGAAAACAGCGAAACCCTTTGCGTGCCAGAATCCTTCCTCAACTACTATCTACCGCATTCCCAGACCAATGTGAATGCCATCTTGGACAGTTTGGAAACCGATGAAAAAATAGTACGCTGGGGCAAATCCGGTAGATCCCCGCTCGTTTCTGATGCAGCGCGGACGGCAAACATCAAAGCGGAAATAACCGAGAAGCTGACAGCGTTTCATTCGGCAGAACCCCTCCTCGCCGGTCAAAATGCCTCGCAACTCCGCCGAGAACTCAGATTGGACGACATCGGTTTTGAGAAACTCGAAAATCGACTCATTGCCGAGGGTCAACTCGCCAAAGAGGGGAACCTTCTGCGATTGGCATCCCATGAAATCCAGTTCTCCCAAGAGGAAGAAACCGCAAAAGAAAGACTTGAGCAATTATTCTTGGAAGCAGGCATGAACACACCGACTTTCAACGAACTCAGCACGCACTTGCCAGACTATACATCACAGTTGCTGGAATCCACGTTTTTCGCGCTTCTGAATTTAGGGCAGTTTGTCAAAATAGCGGACAATTTCTTTATTCACAAAACCGTTTTTGAAGAGATACGAGAATTATTAATGACTTATCTTCGTAAAAATGATATAATAACTGTAGCAGAATTCCGTGGAATAGCACAAACTTCTCGGAAGTATGCGGTCCCGTTCTTAGAGTACTGTGATAGTCAAAGCATCACAATCCGAAACGGGAATGTCCGAAGATTGCATCCACGGCACTTGCAGGTATAGTTTGCAGTGTCTACGATGGGGGAGGATAGGGTCCGGTGGCCCTACCGGTCTTCAAAACCGGCTTGTCCATGCAAGTGGATAGGTGGGTTCGACTCCCAGTGCGTTTCGGTGAATTGTATTGGAATGTCGGTTCGATTCCGACTCAGTGAGTTTAACACTGAATGTTTTACTTTAACTGCACAACCGGAAACGGTGGTGTGGAAAGCAAAAGGAAATGGCGCATGTCTGAGGGAAGGCATCCCGAAATTGACACGTCCAACAATAGCAAGTATGAATAAGCGAAAGCTGAACTATTGCAAAAACCTCGTCAGACCAACATAGATGCCTTGAAAAACTACGAGTGTCAAAGATACGGGGCGTGGGAGTTCTCATATCAAGAATCACAAAGATTCAATTAGACCAATTGACACACGGGTTGTGTTGCACAACCTATCGGGGTAGAGATAGATTCTAAATTTGCTAACGAAGTCCAATACAAGGGAACCGGAAAGAACCTAAGTGGACTCTTGTAGTCCATAAGGTTGAGGAGGTTGGATAAGCCCAACCAGAATCATTATTTTGAAAGTCAGACAACATCAAACCTATAAGGAGTGAAATCGTTCCAATGGAACGCCAATCTATAGGAGTGGACACGTTTTCCGCGAAAAATATAAGAAACTGCGAAAAACATGTCCTCACGATGCAAAAACGACTGGATAAAGCGGTTGCGGATAATGACAAGAACAGTATCCGAGAAACTTTTGACCTGATAACGAAACGGTCAAATGCGGTCAGAATTCTGGCAACGTGGCGGATAACGCAACGAAACTCAGAAAAGTCCACCGCAGGAATAGACGGTATAAAAATCCCGAAAGATAAAAGCCGAGAACACCAAAATCAACTGCGCCATAGAATCATGGATAGTATAGATATTGGCAAGAAACCGGCTTCCATCAGAAGCGTCTATATACCTAAACCGAATGGTCAGAAAAAGCCATTTGGGATTCCGACGATACATGACCGAATTGTTCAAGAGATTTTACGGATGGGATTAGACCCGATTGTAGAATACTGGTCAAACAGTAATAGTTATGGTTTTAGACCCAAGAGAGGTTGCCATGATGCCACGGAACATCTCTTTCGGAAGTTAGCCAACGACGACAGACCCAGATATGTGCTTCAAGGGGACATCAAAGGATGTTTTGATAACATTAAACATGAGCATATCATTGAGACACTCGAAGGTTGGCATGTTCCGAAATGGGCAACTAAAACCATACACTGCATACTAAAGACCAAGATATTCCACAAGGGTGAGATCTATGGCAGCGAAACGGGAACGCCACAGGGTGGAGTAATATCACCACTACTCGCAAATGTGGCACTGACGACTCTTGATAACTTTTGCGAGGATCTCGGTCCAAAACAATCGAACCCGATAGTCCGATACGCAGATGACTTTGTGATCGTGTGCAGATCGGAAGTAGAGGCAAGACAAATCAAGAAGGAAATCGCTGAACACCTACAAACAAAGATAGGCCTAACACTATCCGAAGAAAAGACGAAGATTGCCCATATCCACAAGGGATTCAACTTTTTGGGGTTCAACTTCAAAAAATATAAATCCTTGAAGGAAAAGGGAGAAGTCAAATACACTCTTAGCATACGTCCTGAAAAAGAAAGGGTGAAAGCCCTTCTGAGAGACTGCAAAGAAATCATCGTGACACACAAAACTGCGACTCAAGGGAATCTGATAAAGATGTTGACCCCTCCACTTATTGGGTGGGCACTGTATTACAGACATGTCATCACAGCCAGAACATTTGGGAGAATAGATAGAGAGCTCTGGTTTAAACTCTACAAATGGGCACTGCGACGACACCCTAACAAGTCAAAGAAATGGGTCATTAGAAAGTATTTTCAGAACACCTCGGAACGGAAAAGCCATTTCGTGGATAGGGAAACAAAACTTCAGCTACCAACGCTGAACAAAATCCCTACCAAAAAGTTCGTAAAGGTCAACAATGACTTCAGGGTTTATGATGGAAATCCTGAAACAATCGAATACTGGAGAAAGCGTGAATACCTCAATGCTTACGATCAGATCGAAAGCATCAAAAGAAGAAAACTCTTTGCGAAACAAAAAGGCAAATGCCCGCATTGCAAAGGGAACATCTTCCAGGAAGACATACAGATACGGGAAACACATATTCATCATGTGAAACCTAAATCTGAAGGCGGAAACCATAGTCACAGCAACCTACGGCTAATACACGCCGAATGCCACAGAGAGATTCATGCTAAGGTGCATAATAAATAGTTGATGTCAGGAAAAGTTAGGAAGAATAAAACCTAATGTCATTATCAATGATTCGGAGAGCCGTGTGCGGTGAAAGTCGCACGCACGGTTCGGAGGGGGCTGTGATGAGGGCAACTTCCCACGGCTACCCTACCCCTCTCCCGCCATCTGTACAGCAATTCGGATAAAAAATGCTAAAGACGCTGCCATTAGTTGAGCACAGAACACCCGAAAGACGACATCCGACATGGATTAAAGCACGGATGCCGAGTGGTGATAACTACGCTGAACTGAAAAGACTCATGCGGAATCTGAAACTTCACACAGTCTGCGAAGAGGCGCGATGTCCGAATATCGGTGAGTGCTGGAACAGCCGCACCGCTACGTTTATGATACTCGGTGATGTCTGTACGCGTCGCTGCATGTTTTGTGCTGTCAAAAAAGGCACGCCTGGAGGTATCGTCGATGTCGATGAACCGCGTAGGCTCGGTGAAGCCGTCGGTCACTTAAAACTCGAACACGTCGTTATCACCTCAGTCAATCGAGACGACCTTGCAGACGGTGGTGCGGGTGTCTTTGCGGAATGCATCGCCGAAGCACGAAAACATCGTCCCGGATGCACAGTGGAAGTTCTCATCCCCGACCTTGAAGGGAATTGGGAGGCACTCGCTGTGATCGTGCGAGCACGTCCTGAAGTGCTCAATCATAACACGGAAACAGTGCCGCGCCTTTACCGCCGCGTTCGTCCTTACGCAAATTACCAACAAACGCTGAACCTTCTCCACACCAGCAAACAACTGGATGCAGAGATGCTCACAAAATCTGGACTCATGGTCGGCTTAGGTGAAACTGTGACAGAACTCTTAGAAACAATGGAAGACCTCCGCAATACCGACTGCGATATCCTCACCGTTGGTCAATACCTCTCCCCTTCCTCACGCCACTTGCCGATTCAACGCTACTATACTCCCGAAGAATTTGAAGAGATCAAAGAAGCAGGCATCGAAATGGGATTTCGCCATGTAGAATCGGGTCCATTAGTGCGGAGCTCCTATCATGCTGGTGAACAAGCAAGGTTAGCATAAAATTAACACAATAATAGCATTTATTGCCTGTCCTACCACCCAATCGCGCGCCCTCCACATATCTCCGATAAATTTTCAGTCTTTACATTAAATCCGATTTTTGGTAAACTGGTAAATCACGGTTTGAGGCACCGATTTCCCAACAATGCGGAACGCCTCACGTTTCCTTTACGACCCGATTTCTAAGCGAGAAGAGAAAAAGTAAAACTTTCGAGAATTTTGAACAGCACGGAATTAAGCAGACCCCATCGCGAGACGAGTGGAGCGATGTCCAGAGATCCATAGTTAGAAGACCATCAGACTCAGGAGGCGGAACATGAACAGGCATACCTTTTCTGAAGCGGCACACTATTGTTTACACGTAAAACGCGTAAGTTTTGTTATTTTTGTAGTAAGTTTAGTACTTGCTGCGCTGCCAAGTACAATCACAGCTGGCACGACCCCGGATATCCAACCCGTCACGAACGAGATGTTACTCACATCACAAGACGACGCTGAGAGCTGGCTGATGTATGGACGGGACTACAGAAGCTGGAGATATAGTCAACTCACACAAGTTAACACTGAAAACGTCAAAAAACTCGTCCCGAAATGGGCATTTCAAATTGGAACACCCTTCGATAAGTTTGAATGTACCCCACTTGTCGTCAATGGCGTGATGTTCATCACGACCCCTTATAGCACCATCTACGCCGTGGACGCAAGAACTGGCAAGGAGATATGGCGTTATGATTACGAACTCCCCGACGATTTGGCGATCTGCTGCGGTATGGTGAACCGTGGAGCAGCTATCTTGGGGGATAAAATCTTTTGGGTAACGCTTGACGCACATCTCCTTGCCCTCGATGCGAAGACCGGCACAGTGCTATGGGACAGAGTTGTCGGCGATCTTACTAATGCTGAATCCCTCACCGTCGCACCGTTAGTCGTCAAAGATAAAGTGATTGTCGGCATATCAGGTGCGGAATACGGGATCCGAGGCTACATTGATGCGTATTACGCAGAAACCGGCGAACAGGCATGGCGGTTTTACACTGTCCCTTCAAAAGACGAACCCGGTGGCGATACCTGGGAAGGCGATTCATGGATGACAGGTGGCGGATCCGCTTGGGTTACCGGTTCGTATGATCCTGAATTGAATCTCGTCTACTGGGGAACGGGTAATCCCGCACCAGACTGGAATGGTGCCGTCCGCAGAGGCGACAACCTCTATACCGATTGTATTGTTGCCTTGGATGCCGACACAGGAAAACTCAATTGGTACTTCCAAGCCACACCCCACGATCTCTGGGATTGGGACGGTGTGAGTGAACCGGTATTGATCGACATGGAAATTGATGGTGCCCCGGTCAAAGCACTGATGCAAGCGAATCGGAACGGTTATTTTTATGTGCTTGATAGGACTAATGGGAAATTCCTATACGCAAGCACTTACTGCGAACAGAACTGGACCGGGGGACTCGATGAAAACGGTCGTCCGACCGTCCTACCCGGTGTGTCTACCTCAGAAGAAGGCACGATTCGCGTCTGTCCGGGTGTTGAAGGCGGCAAGAACTGGCCCCCTTCAGCCTATAATCCTCTCACAAATTACCTCTATGTCCCTTCGCTGGAACTCTGTGGCTCCTATCACCAAGGGCGCGTTTTCTACATAAAAGGATTGCCCTACGTGGGAAGCGGTATGACAGCGGAGAAAGACGAAGACGGCGACATGATGATGTGGGGACATATTAGTGCGATCGATGTTTCTACGGGTGAGATTAAATGGCGACACAAAACGAACTTCCCCCAATGGGGTGGATGCCTCACAACTGCGGGAGGTCTCGTTTTTGCAGGCGATTTAGAGGGCAGATTCATGGCACTGTCAGCAGAAAATGGCGAAGTGCTTTGGGATTTCCAGACCGGATCCGGGGTTCTCGCACCCGCAATTACCTATCAACTCGACGGCATCCAATACGTTGCGATAGCGTCAGGTGCTGTGAAATATGCTGAAGTTAATGCTCGTCAAGGCGGAACTCTCTTTGTGTTCGCGCTCTTTGATGAGTAGCCATCAGCCATCGGCTATCGGCTTTCAGCCAGAGAATGTAGTGGCATTGTAATTGTCAGCAATCACGACACGAACTACTGACAGGTAAAAAAGGAGGTTGCCACGTGAAATACTTTACCACTTTGTGGATAGCCCTTTCCATATTCTCCATTTCGCTGCTACACACTGCAAACGCTGATAGCACCTTGGACGAAATTCGGGCAAAGGGTGTGTTAACGGTCTGTATGGATATCCGAAATCTGCCTTACTCCAATGCAGATCCGGAACTTCCTGGATTATATGTTGAGATAGCACATCTATTGGCAAAGGAACTCGGTGTTAAGTTGGAACTTCACTGGCTTAACACCCTCCGTGATAGTCTGCTTGCTGACATGATACGCGGACATTGCGACTGTGTGATCGGAGTTCCGATTGAGGAGCGCGCCATGAGTGAATCAATTCAATTGGGAAAAAACGTTGATTTCTCTACCCCATTTTACGGTACCGGCTACGTATTGGTAAAACAGAAAAGTAACCAAGCGTCCCCTAAAACGCTGGAGGACATTAAGTTAGAAACGATTGGAACAGAAGCGGGTTCTATCGCAAGCGATGTCCTTCGACAGATGGGATATAATCGTCGCGTTTATCGCTCACAAATTGCTGTCTTGGACGCTCTCAAGAAGGGGCAAATCGCTTACGCGTGTGTCTGGTCAAATATTGGATGGCTGATTGAAAAGGGTTCCCGAATTCAGCAGCCAGAACAGACAGACACTGCTTACCCGGAATTAGAGATTGTCGAAGGATTCGTTCCTGAAGTTCGTCTCCGTTGGAATATCGCTATCGCTTTTAGCAAAGATACACCAACCCGAGAAACACGCGAACTTCAAGATGCCGTTAACACAATTATCGAACAGAAATGGAGTGAAGAAAAACTCAAAGAACTCTCTGAAAAGTATCATTTGCCTTACTTCGCTCCGTTTCAGGAGGATGAAAAGAAATGATGCATTCTACCGATGTTACAACTTCTACCGTCCGAATCACTCGGAGGTCACGCGATCACAATCCTCGTGATGGCATGCCTCCGCAGTGGCGCGTTTTCCTCCTCTCTCTGGGTGTAAGTCTCTTCTTCTTCCCGCTCGTAAATGCCCAAGACTTAGAGGTGGACATTGCTCCCGCAGCACCGAGAGAAATTATTAATTATGAAGAAGACGTTATTGACGGTGCGTTCTACTTCCGTTTGATGTGTTGGAATTGTCACGCCGCACAAACACGTGGCGGCAAAGCCCCTGATCTCTTTAAACCTCAGTGGCTCTACGGTTGGACTGATGACGGTATCTTCCAAACCGTATTCAACGGACTTCCAGGGACCGAGATGCAAAAGTTTGGCGGCAAACTTTCTGATGAAGCAATTAATATGATTGTCGGCTACCTCCGCTCGGAACAAGCGAAAGCGGCAGGGGTCTCTTTGGAAGAAGTAAAACCTACTCAGGACTGGACCCCCTACATGAAAGG
Source organism: Candidatus Poribacteria bacterium (assembly GCA_965232545.1). GTDB lineage: Bacteria > Poribacteria > WGA-4E > WGA-4E > WGA-3G > WGA-3G. Next base: position 406,823 of record OZ246979.1, on the reverse strand, counting down.
CGATGTCAAAGCGGGAGAAGCCATCTTCTTCTCGGAAGGGTACGCTTGTGGTAAGTGCCACACCGTTCACGGGAGAGGTGCTACTGGCACGGGCAGCGAAATAGGTCCCGATATGACTCATGTCGCTCGCACCCGCTCGCCTCAATTCATTGTTGAGTCCATCCTCAATCCGCGTTCCTATATCGCACCTGAATATGAAATGATAACCATTTTCACTAAGGATGGAAAGGAAATCACCGGTCGGAAGCGTCAACAGTATGATCACAGAGGCAGATTAGATCCTGAAACACTCCAGATACTCGACGATTCTGGAAAGTTGTGGACAACCTACTTCACAAAGGATATACGGAGCAGCAGCGTGCCACAAGCAGGCATCATGCCTGAAAACTTCGCAGATATTCTTTCAGTAAAGCAGATGCATGATCTTCTGGCGTATCTGTTTACGTTGAAATAGCCGTCGGCAGTCAGGTCGCTTCGCTATGCTCACTCTCGGCAGTCGGTCATTCGTTTGTAGCGGTTGCAAGCGTTTGTAATACCTACAATGAGCCACTGACCGCTGATTGTTACGGGAAATTGTCCAAAGTATTAATAAACCCAAGTTGCTACTTTTCATTTACATAGCACTCCTAATGAAGATTAAGAATTTAATCGGGTAGTTTTTACCGATATCCGGTGCGGTTAGGGGATTTAGTCTGGGAATAGACTAAATCCATAGCGCAAGTCGCGTGTGGACTTGCGGGACAATGTATTACATTCCGCACCTACCGGGCCTGGGGGAACATAGATTTACTAACTGCTATTCTGTCACTTAACCGCGAGGAAATTAAAAATATGATTGGTGTAATTATTAATGGGGCATGTGGCCGTATGGGACGGCTCATTATTCGAGGCGTTACTGAACAAGCCGATATGGAAATCGTTGGAGCGATTGAATTCCCGGAACACCCACAGATCGGGAGTGATGCCGGGGTTGTTGCCGGTATCGGAGAAATAGGGGTCGCCGTCACAGGTGACCTTGCAGATGTGCTTGAAAACGCAGATGTCGTCATCGAATTCTCGAAACCTGAGGCAACCCTGCAACACCTTCAACAGGTCGTCAACGCCGACAAAGCGATGATAATCGCAACAACTGGATATGACCCCGATGAACTTGCGGCTATTCATGAACTCGCATCACAGATTCGCTGTGTCATGGCACCGAACATGAGTCTCGGTGTCAATGTGATGATCCAAGCACTGGAATTAATCGCCAAAGCCCTCGGAGATGATTACGATATTGAGGTGATAGAGGCACATCACAATCACAAAGCTGATTCACCGAGCGGTACGGCACTCCGTTTAGCGGAGACGGTTGCGACAGCATTAGAGCGTGATTTAGATGAGGTGGGTGTCTACGGCAGACACGGCATCGTTGGTGCGAGACCGAAGAAGCAGATCGGTATTCATGCAGTGCGAGGTGGTGATATTGCTGGCGATCATACGGTGATGTTCGCCACTGAAGGTGAACAATTAAGTGTCGTCCACCGAGCACACAGTCCAGAAGCTTTCGCAAAAGGTGCGATTCGCGCGGCGAGATGGGTCATTGACGCGCCTAAAGGGTTACACGATGTCAGCAAAGTCCTGTTTCAGAAGTAATAGATTCGAGCTTTAGCCCCAAGGACATCTCTTAGTATTATCAAAAACGTCAAAGTTCAAACCCACATCATTCAACGGCAAGGAACATTAAGAAGATGATTCGTGTAGTTATCACCGGTGTTTGTGGTCGTATGGGACGTTGCATCACGCGAGGTATTGCCCAACACGCCAATATGCAACTCGTTGGGGCTGTCCAATATCCGTCGCACCCACAGATTGGGAATGATGCGGGTATTGTTGCTGGTACTGGTGAGATTGGAGTCGCCATTACAGGTGAACTCGACGATGTGCTTCATCGTTCAGATGTTGTCATCGATTTTTCAAAGCCGACAGCGACTCTGGACCATCTTCAACAAGTTGTTGATGCAGACAAGGCTATGGTGCTTGGAACAACCGGTTTTACCCCTGACGAATTAGCGACCATCAAAACTCTCGCATCACAGATTCGGTGTGTTATGGCACCAAACATGAGTCTCGGTGTCAATGTAATGATCCAAGCATTGGAATTAATTGCCAAAACCCTCGGAAATGATTATAATATTGAAGTGATAGAGGCACATCACAATCACAAAGCTGATTCACCGAGTGGCACGGCATTACGCGTAGCGGAGACTCTTACCACAGCACTTGAACAAGATTTAGATGAGGTAGGTGTTTACGGTCGCCACGGCATCGTTGGTGCGAGACCAAAGAAGCAGATCGGTATTCATGCAGTTCGAGGTGGAGACATTGCGGGTGATCATACGGTGCTGTTCGCAACAGAAGGAGAGCAATTAAGCGTCGTCCACCGAGCACACAGTCCGGAGGCTTTCGCAAAAGGGGCGATCCGCGCAGCGAAATGGGTCATCGATGCTCCTAAAGGGTTACACGATGTCAGCGAAGTCCTTTTTTAATGGTTTTCAGTTTTCAGTTTTCAGTTTTCAGTATACGCAACTGCTACAGAAATTAACTGTGACCCTTAACTCGTGCTTTAACACTTATGAACAGAGGCGAGTTGATGGTCAAAACCGACGACTGATAACTCACAACTATTTTATTCTACTGCTTATCAGCATTCTATTCATCGCTGGCTGTGAACAAACAGCGTCCAAGAGTCAGGTCCGGTACGAGTGGAAAACTGTCATGGAAGGCGATTGGAATTCACACCTATACGATGTCCATTTTATCTCTGAAAAGCAGGGCTGGGCAGTCGGAAACGCTGTAGACATAACGCCTGGAGCCGATTTTGACGAGGGTGCGGAGAGTCTCATTATCCACACAAACGACGGTGGGCAGACATGGCGGAGGCAACACAGCGGTGTTTTCAACAAACCGCTGCGACGTGTGTATTTTCGTTCTGCATCAGAAGGCTGGTGTGTAGGTGAAGGCGGCATTCTGATCCATACAACGGACGGCGGGCAGACATGGGCGCACATTGAAACCGGCACGGAAAATAATCTGCATGACCTTTTTATAGGTGAAAGAACAGGCTGGATTGTTGGCGACTGGGGCACAGTACTGAAAACGACCGACAGTGGACAGACGTTCACACAGATCGATGGAGAGGTGTTCGACGAAAAGTCATTGAAGGGGATCCACTTTGTAGACGAAAACCAAGGATGGATTGTTACCTACAATACACCGACATCAGTAAATTCGGGAGACGCTGGCTACATCTATCGGACAACCGATGGCGGAGAAACTTGGGAAGTACAGTTCGCGACAGAAGCCGCCTTATTCAACCTCCATTTCATCGACAAACAGACAGGCTGGGTTGTCGGTGACCGGCGGAGCGTTTTCGTAACAACCGATGGTGGGAACACATGGGCATTTGTCACACGCGGCACCAACGAACGCCATAAAAGTAGTTACGGTCAACCGGACTATCTCGGCAATGAACCGTTGCATACCTTTACACTTTACGACATCGACTTTGTAGATGCTCAAAACGGTTGGATTGTCGGCGACTTAGGCGTGATTCTCCACACTTCGTCTGGCGGCAAAGAAAAATGGAAACATCAACGCGGCGGTCCTCGCTTCCACAACAGCGCGGATGCCGTCCTTCTGGGTGTTGACTTCATCTCAAAACACATCGGTTGGGCGGTCGGTGAAAACGGCACAATTCTGCATACCCGCAACGGTGGTGTAACATGGGAGTCACAATCAAGTCCGAGTCATCTTCTCGTGGGTGTCTGTGCCATCTCACCGGATGAAGGATACGTTGTCGGTGACCGGGGTACGATTCTACGAACCAAGGATGGAGGGGTTGTATGGAGTGCGCAAGATAGTCGCACGACTGAGTGTTTTGGTGCCACCCATTTCGTGTCCGCAGAAACAGGATGGGCGGTTGCGGAGGCGGGTGTCGTCCTACAGACCACAAACGGCGGAAGCGTATGGCAACGTCAAGTTTCAGGGACACAGCAGGACTTACTCAGTGTTTTCTTTACAGACGAAAAAAATGGATGGTGTGTCGGAAGTGGTGGTGAAATCATCCACACAAATGATGGCGGGAAAACATGGCAACAGCAAAAGAGTGGAACGACTTGGAACCTCTTTGATGTCCATTTCACCTCCAAACAGCGGGGTTGGGCAGTCGGTTTGAACGGAACAATGCTTTCTACAGTTGATGGCGGTGCCAATTGGAAGTTATCGTCTCTCAGTGGACGTTATCCAGCTTTTTTCTTGGACGCTGTCACCTTCGTCACGCCAGAGATGGGATGGGTCGTGGGATTAGATTTACGTAGTTTAGGCATGGATGGGTTGATTTTACATACCGAGAATGGCGGGAAAACATGGCAACGTCAAGAGAGTTATACCGGCAATTTCCTTGACGGCGTATTTTTTATTTCAGAAACAGAAGGCTGGATTGTTGGGAAAGAGGGGCTCGTACTCCACACAAAGGATGGCGGGCAAAATTGGAGACCTCAGCACACAGACACCAAAACGGATTTGAAGGCTATCTACATAAGCAGCAGAGATAGCGGATGGGTGGTTGGCCAAAACGGAACGATTCTCAGATATGAAGCCACCCCGTGAATAGTTATCGGTCATCAGTTTTCAGTATTCAGTTAGAAGATTGGAAGGCTGGAAGATTGGGTTCCTATTTTTCCCTCCTTCCTTCTTGCCGTTCCGGCTGATAACCGATAGCTGACACTAACGCCCCAAAAGAGGAAAAGTAACATGACAGACGAACAAAAATATCTATTTGATCTGCAGGGTTTCATCGTATTGAAGGGTGTTATCCCGCAAACAGTAGTTGACACGTGTAATGCAATATTAGATGAGTACGAGAATATGCCACCGGATGACTATCCGCCACCGCTGTGCCTCGGCACGCAGCGAACGGAAAAAGAACTCTACATCTCCAATATTTTGGAGGCGAACAGTACTTTTAACGCACTGATCGATATTCCGGAGGTCCTCGACGTAATTCAAGGCGTAACGGGTGGTCCGTATCGGCTCAATCACACCTACACAATTTACCGGTGGGGTGGTGGCTATACGGGGTTGCACATGCACGGAACCCCGATTATCCCGAAATGCCAGTATCATTGTAAAAATGGAGAGATGGTATCAACTTTAACGAAAGCGGTCTTTCCGATGCTGGATTGTGATGTGGAGGACGGATGTTTCGCTGTTATACCGGGTGCCCATAAGAGCAATTTCCCGAAACCTTGGGGAGGCCATCCCGATGAAAACCCGGTGTTGACTCCAATTCCAGCACAAGCAGGGGATGCCATCATTTTCACGGAGGCACTCACACACGGATCTGTCATCAATGTTTCAGGCAAACCACGTCGGACGCTCTATTATTGTTACAGCATCGGCTATATGCCAGATTGGGGTGGTCAAGGGTTGCACTTCAGTCCAAACGTTATGGAAAACCTTAGCGACACCCAGCAGTCAATCCTTCATCTGAAATAGGGTTATCAGTTATCGGACAAGCGGTTTTCTTAAACGAATACCCCTTAACTGAAAACCCAAAGGATTTTTGAAAAAAAATTGAACCGAAAACTGACAATGATTAAAAAGGTAAATTAAAAATATGATCACAATCGCAGAACGGTTAGAGAAACTTCCACCCTATCTTTTTGTAGATTTGCGCCAAAAAATGCAGGCGGCACAAGCACGAGGCGTCGACGTGATTAGCCTCGGCATCGGGGACCCGGACATTCCGACCCCAGACCCTATCGTCGAGACTTTATGTAGCACCCTTCAAAATCCCGATGACCCGGACCGGCATCGTTACGGATGCGACAACCCTGTTGACGATTTTCCACAGGCAGTTCTCGACTTTTACCAGCATCGTTACGGGGTCACATTATCTGATGATCAGGTCGTGACAACACTTGGTAGTAAAGACGCGATTGTCAAAATGGCTCTCGGTATACTCAATCCGGGCGATATGGGCATAGCGGCAAGTCCAGGCTACCCTACCTACAACATCGGACACGTGTTCGCCAGTGCAACGACCTACTACGCTCCGCTTCTGCGAGAAAACGATTTCTATATCGACTTTGACGCTATCCCAGATGAAGTGAAACGACTTGCCAAAGTCCTCTGGATCAACTATCCAAACAATCCGACAACAGCGACTGCTGACCTCGACTTTTTCGAACGTGCTGTGGCATTTGGCAGAGAAAATAATATCCTCATCGCACACGACAACGCCTATAGCGAAAACACCTACGACGGTTATCGTTCACCAAGCATATTGCAGGTCGAAGGTGCCGCTGAAGTAGCCGTTGAGTTTTTCTCATTAAGCAAAGCGTTCAATATGACAGGGTGGCGATTGGGGTTTGTCGTTGGCAACCCAACAGTTGTCAGTGCGGTCAAAGCCGTGAAAGATAATATCGATAACGGTTCGCTTCGCTCACTTCAATTTGCCGGGGCAAAGGCTCTCTCAGTAGCAGATGAGATTACACCTGCCATAAACGCGGTTTATCAAAAACGCCGCGACATGGTAGTGGATGCCCTCACAGATAGCGGATGGGCAATAGAGAAACCGAAAGCGACAATGTACGTTTGGGCACCGGTACCTGAGCGTTTCGAAGGTTCAAGTCGGGCTTTTGCGACGGCACTGCTTGAGGAAGCAGGCGTTGTGGTAACACCGGGTCTCGGATATGGTCAGTGGAGCGAAGGTTATTTCAGAATCTCGTTGACGTATCCAGATGCAGTGATTGCGGAAGCGATTTCGCGTATTCGCGATTTTTAATTTTACCTTGCGGTTCGGTCCGGTAGGTTAATGATTTCACCTGCCTTTTCGTATATCTAAGGGAAACGCCCAAGCAAAACCCTGTGCTGTTGTTGCAGGCTGTTGCCTTCGGACGCAAAATTATAGATAAAACCAAACCGTAAGGCCATAACGTAGTGGAGGGCGGATTTGAGGAATACGCGTCAAAGTTCCACATTCACTTCATTACTTCGCAAGATAAATTAAAATATGAAAAACGCCATTTTAATTTTTAGCATAATCTTCTTCATGCTCCTTGTTTGCGTTGAGACGGAGTCTGAAGAAATCCATACCTATACCGTCGCTGATGGACTGGTCGGTCCCGTTGTTCCTGTCATCTTTCAGGACAGTCGCGGCGACCTGTGGTTCGGTTCCGATCGGGGTGGCGTGAGTCGATTTGATGGGAGCAGGTTTGAGTCCTACATCGGATCTTTGGACCCTGAGAATGCGCCGTCATCCAATGCCGGATCAGGCGCGCTACTTGGAGAGACACAACAAATCGTTGAAGATAAATGGGGACACATCTGGTTCCTCACACAGTTTCGCTCAGAAAGTTCAGGGCGGATAAGTTGGTTTGATGGCTCTTCGATTAATTTTATCGGTACAGGCAATTCACTGCTCGTTGACGATCATGGCGATATATGGGTTGGTGAAAATCAGCAACTCACGAAGTACATCACTCCAGGCGTCCAACGCCTGCCACAAGCACACCCAAACGAAATCATAGGTGAAGATCTGCTTCGCTCAACGGACTTGAAAATAAACGTTATCTTTGAAAGCGAAGATGGAACTATCTGGATCGGTGGAAGCGACGGAGAAGAACAACAGGACGGTGTCATACTCAGTTTCCGAGAAAATCGTTGGGTACAGGACCCCTTAAAAATCGGGGAGGGTGATGCCACAAGTGATAAGACGGACGATGGAACACAGCGGATTCATCCAAACGCAGGATTCACACGCTACGACATATCGAACCTTAACGCTGTGGGTACAATTGAAACAATAGGTGAAGATACTTTTGGGAATCTTTGGTTCGGTGGCTATAATCTCCTCCTGCGTTTTGATGGAAAAACATTTGAGCAAATCCTGCCGTTAACTTGGGGACGTAGTGGAGCGATAGGAAGTAGACCGGCATCAGTTAAGAGGCTGGCATCAATTCAGAACGATACGAAAGATCGAATCTGGTTCAGCGACGGACGCACGACAAGATGGTGGGCTGGCACTCAACACGGAAATCTATTCGGGTTTCTTGAACTCGAGGATGCCTGGGGAAATCTATGGTTCACCGACGAAAGCGGCGCGCATCAGTACGACACCGACCTCACGCCACTGCCCGATAGGATCAACAGCGGACTCGGAGTTGAGGGGATTCATACGATTTTTGAAGCCATAGACGGTAAATTGTGGTTTGGACACGACAATGGCGTAACAGCGTTCGATCCAACACCTGCCATTAGCACACACGCTGGGCTTGGCACGAATAGGGTGCGGATGATATTTGAGGATAGCCGAGGTTACCTTTGGTTTAGCGTGCCCGGAGGTGTCGCCCGCCATGATGCAGCATCGGAAGAACTTACGACCCATATTTTCCGAGTCAGCTCAGTTCAAAATGATCCATCGTCCGCCCCCCAAACTGACTCCAGAAGCAGGGAGCGCGCCCGGTTACTTCGGACTGAAATCGAAAAAATATTTGAAGTTGGTAAGCACATCTGGTTTATTGACGAACCAGAATCGAGTGGTACTGCCACGCGGCTACGATATACGTTCTTTCGGTACGCAAATGGAAAATTCGGACAAGTTTCTATCCCCATCCAGACAATAATTGGTCCTGGTGGGGAACGCTCAGATAGCGATACCAAGGTTCTGGTTCACGAAGGAGAACATACTTGGATAGCTTTCGGTGGTCACGTCTTCAAAGCCGACGCAACAGGGTTATTACGACTTACCGAGACTGGCGTCCAAAGGATCCTCTTTCAAGAAATCCGTCCGAACATTACCCCTGCTCCAATAGATCCAATAGCGTTCGACACAGCCGCTATCACCGACTTGTATAACGACTCCAACAACAGATTATGGGTGCACTTCGATAACGGCACGGTGCTGCGCTATCCGAAAGAAATTAACACCAGAACAACTCGCCTTGGTAAACCTGAAACCCTTCCGTTGAAAGCAACAACCCTGTTAAAAACAGCCTCAGGCAGTAAATGGTTTTTCAACGCGGTAACAGGAAAATTGGTACTTTGGAGTGATACGGAACTCGGTAAACCGCTTCCGCTTGATAAAGCGTCGAGCTCTGCCCCGATTGCTGTTTGGAAGGATCCAAGACAGCAAAATAACCGAATAACTTTTCTTTTCCCCAATGCTCTCAAGACATATCACGGCACATCCCTTATTTCTCTTGACGACATTGAACTTGCTGAACTACAGGACTCTCTAACTACCCAAGACGGTGTCCTCTGGTTAGCAACATCTCGTGGGGCAGTCCGCTATGATGGAAAAACAGCCAGAATCTATACAACAAAAGAGGATGGTTTTCTCGTTGACAACGTGAAAGATGTGATGGAGGATAGCCGCGGCAATATATGGTTCGCGACATGGGGTGGCGGCACTGTCCGATATGACGGTGAAACCTTTTATAACCTGACCACGAAAGACGGTCTCACGCATAACAATATCTCGAAAATACATGAATCATCTAATAAAGATATTTGGTTTACAACCGAAGGCGGTGTCACACAATATACACTGACACGTGGCGGCTTGCCAGAATGTCGACTGATCTCCCTTGAAGCTGATCAAACTTACACCAACCTTTCATCGAGTTTAACGCTACCCTCCCGCGGAACCAAGACCCTAAATATCCAAGGTATCAGTCCGCTCCGAGAAGGACTTTCCTATCGATTTAAATTAATCGGGCTGGACACTCCCACGTGGACGAACCTTTCGGCAGAGGAGTTCTCCGTTCTGGCAACAGGTTCTGGGGTTTCGTCCGATGCGTGGACCCCTTCGGCAGTCCCTCGAGCGACAACCCAACAAGCCATGCGCGGCAGCAGCGTTGTCCAAGAACTCCAAAATCAAAATGGGATTCTGCGTATCCGATATACAGCGCTTAAGGCAGGCAATTATAGTTTTCTCGTCACGGCATTCCGAGAAGGTTGGCCCTATACGCATACACCAGCAGTTGTGGATTTTAGTATATCGCCGCCGCTTTGGACGCGTTGGCGAACATATCTCCCGACCCTCATCTTTATGACCGTCGTGCTAACCTTAATTGGTCGCCTGATTGTAAACCGTCGCCATACCCTACAATTACGTAATGAAGTGCGTCAAAGGGAAGAGGCGGAGATACAGCGTATCCGTGCCGAGTTGAGCGAAGCGCAGAATATTCAGATGGGACTTCTGCCTACTGAAGCCCCTGATACGAAAGGGTTTGATGTCGCAGGAATGTCGGTCCCCGCGACACAGGTGGGTGGCGACTTCTACGATTACGTCACCGTCGCGAACGGACAGACCGCTATTGCCGTTGCAGATGCGGCTGGCAAAGGGTTAAGAGGCGCGATGAACGCCGTGCTAACAAATGGGATGTTATATGAAGTCTCGCGTTTCAAGTCCGAAGCGGACATCATTCTCACCGACCTTAATGCCGGTTTAGCACCACGCATGTACGGACCGAGTTTCATCGCTCTTAACCTTGCTATCCTTGATGAAGATAAGAAACGGATTGACTACGCGAATGGTGGACAACCCTATCCTGTCCTTAAGCGGGGAGAAGAGATCATTGAAATTGAAAGCAGCGACCTCCCACTTGGCAGTATGCGGAAGGTAGAGTATGAATCCGTAACCTTCGATTTACATGAGGGTGATATCCTAATTTTCCATACGGACGGTCTTATTGAGGCACTCAATACAGAAGAAGAGATGTATGGGACGGAACGTTTGAATCACTCAGTTTCAAAACTTTCTGATGATTTCACAGCAACGGAAGTCATTCAAAGCATCGTTGAGGATGTCCATCATTTTGTCGGCGAAGCGGAACAATACGACGATCTGACAATCGTTGTCATCAAAATCCCCTCATAGTTGTCAGTTATCGGTTATCAGTTTCCAGTTAAAGAGGGTGTTTTTGATTGGGTGTTTCCGTGGTTTAATACAACTTTTTCTTAACCATTAACCTATGCCTTCATGAAATCAATAACGGTTTGCCGATACTCCTCAGGGAGTCCGATATCAAACCGTCGCCCTTTAACGATATATCCTGAAAATCCATCCGCTTTCCGTAATTCATCTAAACAGGACGTAAGTTGGAATTCGCCGCGCTCCCGCAGATTATGGGCGATATTCTGTTCCAAAAACTCGAAAATTTGAGGTTGAAGCACATAGATACCAAACACCGTCAAGAACTGGTCCATATCCATCCCATCTACGTGCAAATGTTCCATTGCATACTCAGGATCCGGCTTTTCATAAATCTCCGTTAGCGAAAGTAAGGAGTTCACCTCTCTCCATGTACCAGTGACACAACCGAAGTTCGACAACTGCTCAATGGGTGTTACTTTCAGTCCGACGACACTATGGCCTACCTGCTCATAAGCCTCCACGACCTGTCGGGCACAACATCTGTCTTCATCCGACCCGTAGAGATGGTCACCGAGCATGAGCAGAAAAGGTTCGTTTCCAACCCATTCTCTTGCACAATAGACGGCATGCCCGAAACCTTCTTGAACGTCTTGTGTGACGAATGTCACTCGACTCCCTAATTCCAGCAGAGCGTCGCAATATGCCTGATTCTCCTTGCTGAGTTTATTATAGTGTTCAATCCGCGGGGGTGTCTTGAAAAATGATTCAAAAAGCTCAGTATCTCCGGACTGAACAATAAGACAGACCTCCTCAATGCCAGCATTAATCGCTTCCTCAACGATTGCCATGATCGCTGGTTTGGCGCGCCCAGACTTGTCAACCACAGGAAAGAGTTCCTTCTTCATCGCCTTTGATGCCGGAAAGAGTCGCGTTCCGAAGCCAGCGGCAGGAATAACGGCTTTGCGGACATTTCGCCCTGCCTCAATAACGAGTTTCAGACATGACATCTGCAAATCCTGTTCGACAATCTCGATGACGCGTTGTTGGCTCTCCTTATCTTTTACAATGAATTGTGCGGAACCGTCGCCTTGTGAACCGACCCCTTTACCGCCCCAGATATACGGTTGAATCGGTTCATAATTCAGGACTTCGTGGAGAACAGGTGCTGTCAATTGTGATGGACATGCGGGTATCAAATGATCATCGAACTCTGTTTGCGCTCGCGTCATAAGTTCACCGACTGCCTCCGCATCGCCATCTCGAAGTGCTTGATACGCCTGTTGCGTAATCCCTGCACTCAAGGGACCGAGATAGTGTTGTACGTTTTTCTCTAATTCGTTATCTGCAAAGGGGTAACAGCGATTTAATTGGCTCAATATAAGCCGTGTATCTTTACTGGCACCGAGATCAACGATTACGAGGTACATGTCGTGAGGCACACTGAAGTCTTTTACATCAATATGGTCACCGTTAAACGTCATGAGGATAGGGCGTTGGTATGCACACCCTTGGTCCATGCGTCCACACCGTGAAGGCGTCGTCGTCTCACCTCGGTAAGCATACTCCATTTCACCGCGCGTTGTTAATTTAAGATCATAGGTGCGGTTGAAGGCGCGCGCGACCAGAACACTGATAGCGGCACTCGAAGATAAGCCTTTTTTGACGGGTAAATCCGTGAGATAGTTGTCGATTTCCAGTCCCTGCACGCGGTAGTTCGTTAAAATCTCATAGGCGACCCCAGCGGCATAACTAAAAAATCCACCTTTTTCAGCTTCAGCGAGCAGTTCGCTTCGCTTCATAGGCAGACTATAGGGACCGTGGCGTGTGCCATCGCTGAGGGTTGTTTTTAAAATCAGCCGGTTCGGATGCGGTTTCACCTCGGCGTATACACCTTGGTTTGTGCTGGTTATTAACGTATAGCCCCTTTCGAGCTCTGCGTTACTTCGCCGGTGCCCTCCTGCCCAATCGCTGTGCTCACCGAATAAGCAGATCCTTCCCGGCACAAAAAGTTTCATAGTGCGTCCTTGTGATAAGTTATATAAAATAGAACTGCATACCAACAGACTCACTCAAATCGATACTGAATCCATTCGACAACAGCACGGTAGCCCATCCGACGGTAGATGGAGTTGGAAATTGGATTACCCAATTTATATTATATTATGAAGTTAATCCGGAAGTCAACAAGGTTTCTCATATAAACACAGATAGGACCACTCAGAGCGTTCACGGCGTGCGGTTTTGTGCCCACTGACATCTCTGTTTCCACTCTTTCGCCCTTAGTGTGGTTCCGAGGGGCAGTGTTGTGTCTTCTGCTATCACGGAGAACGCCGCTGTTGCGCTCACATAATCTCTCTGATGATATCCATTGATACCCATCGTCCTCCATGTCTCTAACACAAGACCTTGGAGTTGTTGGGGTGTCAATTGTATTAACAACGGTATCTCGGAGAAATCCTTATCCGATGCCTGTGCTTCCTCCAAAAGGGCTACCGCCCGGCGCAGATACTGATTACTACTTTGCCACGCGCGCTCTCTGTGTAGTAATTCCCCCGCCAAGAGATATGCCAACCACATATCAGGTTCCGTTTGCATACACATCGATAGATATGCCATCTTCTCCCCAGACTCTTTTGGCTCGGCTAACACTACACGGAGTAACTCGCGTAGAGATTTATCTTCTCGCACCGTCCTGTTCAACTGGGTTTCCGAGCCTGCTGGAACTACATCGGGATAAGACAACGCGGCAATCCGCTTGATTCGCCTTCGCTCAATTGTTTCATGCTCCGTTTCGACTGCTGCGTATGTATCTATCGCTTGTTCATAGTCACCCTTCAGCCAATAAAGGTCGCCTTTTAACAGCATCGCTTCTGGGCTGAACCGCGTGTCTTCCTGACTCGCGATACGGGTTGCTAACGATAATGCTTTATCATAATCCTGCATCCGATAGGCAGTGTACATCAAACCCCACGACGTGCCCACGTTGTCAGGTTCATCTGACAGCATTATCTCAAAGGTTTCCATAGCAGTGGTAAAGTCTTTACGGTAATATGCCTGCCAAGCGGTATCTCGGAGTGCCGCCATTTCATGAGCACAGACCTGCTGAAAAACACTCTTTCGCTTTAAACGGTATGTGGCGTAGGCGACATCATCATCTCGCAATGGGATCGTTTCCAAAAATTCAATCCACTCTGCTTCCAAGGCGGACAAGTCTTTCGCGTAGTGCTTCACAAAATTACCGGTCGGAAAAACGCCCTTAAATTTTTCTATGCCGTAGGTATCAACAAGAAACCGAACGAAGGAGCCTGCCAACAGATAACTCCGCGAACCGGCGTGTCCCCAAAACCCAAATCCCATGACTCCTGACAAGGGGGGCGCGACCTCCATCTCACGCATCGCTTTTGCCCACTGATGTCCTGTAAGCCTACCTTCCTCCCAATCGGCGGCGACTGCAATCCCTTCGTGAAGTCCTATTTTTAGACTCACCTTCAATGGGGACCACGGCACAGTAAAGACGTGCGCCAATTCATGCTTCAGAACGGGATGTGGAAAGCCCTGTGCATGAATGTGGAATCCGTGTCCGAATGGGTCTTCGACAGATGTACCGCGAGCACCAATCAATCGCTTTTTCTGATCAGGGGACGCATAAATATACGCTTGCACCTTTTGAGATTGCATTGTGTCTCCGGGATCAAGATAGTCAGACAATTGGGCGTACTGAAATTCGCAATCTTCAACGATCCGCTCAATTTCCGCTTCCAGTTCGCGGGCATAGAAAATTTCAAAGTGTGCCGTTTCCCGCAAACCTCCGAGTTCACGGGCAATATCGTCGCGCGTCGGTCGTATTCCCCATGCGCCAACATAGAACTGGAAACCGAGTAAGCCGATGACTAACAGATATAACCATACACGTCTTGTTAGCGGACTGAAAAGTTTACGCCACCTCAACCGCGGCATCAACCCGGTTCCTCTGCTCACTTCACATAAACTGACAGTCAGTCCCAAAAACAGCGATGCCCATAATAGCGTTTCTGCCCGTGCGATCAGCAGTGTATTTGTTATCGGAATGACGAAATCGTAAATCGGTCCTGGGAAATATCCGAACGTCGCGTGATAGGCGAACACCGGCGGATGAAATATTAGATTGATAACTACCGGAATACAAGAGACCAAAAGATGACCGAGATAGGCAAGATACGCCAACCACCGTTTTTCAATCCAGAACCCAAAAAACACGCCTGATGCCGTTGCGTACAGACAACTAATTACAGACAAAATAATAAAAAAGAGGAACCCCTCGCCGAAGTTACAGTTTTCAACGCGAAACGCATTCAGCAGAATAATACCGAGCGGTAACCCTAATAAACCTACGTTAAATATCAGTGCCTCAGAGAAACACCGCATGACAACCTGTCCCGGTGTTCCGTTAATCGCATTGGGATGCCGTCTCATCTGCCGCAACACTGTCAGCGTTACGTGTGCCCCCGCGAAAGAGATACTGAGTGCTATTACGGCGCAAAACTCAAAGGCAAGGATATTAAACAACGGAACATTGGCAAGCACCAGTGCCAATACACCGAATGCAACGAACCACAACCAATATGAAAAAGTCTTGTGAACCGTAAGTTGTATAGGCATCTCTTAAAAATTGATAGTCGGGTTTAGTGTCTATTTTACTGAGGTATTCCGTCTATGTCAAGCAGAATTCCACCGCCATGTCGCTCATTCAGGTCTGACTTTCAGGAAAAGACCCATCTCCTTATCGACCCCTACTATTCAGGTTAAGTTGCTAATGCCCCCGACTCTCTTCAAAAAACGGGCACACGGAACCTCCGAGTCAAACCGAGACGTAGTTAAAAGCATATACGTTCTATTCATTCTAAAATCACTCTAAACATCTTACAATCTACAAAAATTTTCTTGCAGTTTTAGAGAAAATGTGTTAAAATACCGTAATATGGGTGTTTGGTGCCGATGTAAAGCCGTCAGAGGACACCTGCATAACTCGCAAATCCAATACAGGAAGCCCGCGCTGCGAATGCGCACGCTCAACAGGAGAAATAACATGGCAAATGGATTCACACGATTTTTTAAAGGTATCTGGTATACACTGTCAGGAAAGGCACACGAATCCGCGGATAAAATGATGGAAAACCCCGAAGCCGTCAGAGGTGCTTATGAGGAGATCATCAATGATAAAAAGGGGAATATTCAACGCTATAAGCAAGCGATCGGGCAACTTATGGCACTCGTTGAACAGAAAAGATCTGCGGTTAAAAGCCTTACCGACGAAGTCGAGCGACTCGAAGAACTTAAATCAGGGGCGATCGCCAAGGCACAGCAGACTGCTGCGGAATTACAGGGTGACGGATTATCACAGGAAGAAATCAAGGTGCACGGTGAATACACGCGATGCGTCACTGCTTATCAAGACTTCAATTCCAACTTGACGGAGAAAAGTGGTCGGATTACGGAACTCGAGAACGAGATTGAAGGTGCGCAAACTGATATTGAGTCCCATAAACTCCAGATTACCAGTCTTCACCGCGATTTAGATAAGATTAAGTCCGAACAGTCTGAAGCAGTAGCGGACCTGATTACGGCACGAGAGCAAGAGGAAATTGCCGATATGCTTTCGGGTATCAGCATGGATGGCACTTCTGCCGAATTGACTCGGATGCGCGAAATACGTGAGAAGGCGAAAGCACGCTCTACAGTCGCGCAGGAATTGGCTGGCACCGATTCAAAAAGCGAAGAGGAAGAATTCCTCACTGCAGCGCGTTCTTCTGCCACCAATAACGAATTTGATGCCTTAATTTTTGGCGCACAGGAGACCGACGCAAAGACAGAGAAGGAGACTCCCAAAAAGACGACAGATTCCGATTCTGAGCTGCCGGTATAACGCGCCACACAAAAGGGGCATCTTACTCTCAGATGTGTCATCTCAAGCAGAAGGGGGCGACGAGCCATAGCCGTTAAAAGTCCAACCTATACATTTCGGAAAGAAGCCGGAATGCTCATCAATTCGGGAACCTCTCGTAGCCTCGTCCTATCTGGAAATATCCACGATCTCTTCTTCGTCCGCGACGGAGATGACACGGGTTATATTCCACTCGTTCCTTTCTTGATTCACGGCTGGGACATTCCAGGTTTCACCCTAATCGTCTACGAACTCAATGGACCCATCCGATTTGCAAAAGCGGCTGAACGCGAAAAAGTTAAGCGAGCGTTCAATGTATGGCGAGGCTCAACGGAGGCGAATCTTGATACAAACGCCAGCGTCAGCGTTCCGCCTCTCATACAGCAAACCGTTGGACGCACTACCTCCCCCGAAGTCGATGAACCCACAGAGACCTCTTTTACGCAGTACATGAACGATGCGATCGGCAGTCCGACGTTGGCACTCGAACTCCTACGGCAGTTTTGCCTGCTCTCCCGCACCACGAACGCGCAAGGTGAAAAACTGCTATCGGAAAAATTGATAATCCTGATTGAAGCAACGGACATGTTGCTACCGGAAGGCGAAATCCGGAGTTTGTCGCTACAAGATAGGCATCGGGTCAGCATCGTTCAAGACTGGATTTCGGACTCCAGTTTCATGGAAGGTAACGATACCGTTATCTTCATCGCGGAATCAGCGAGCCTCGTCAACTCTCGGATTACCAGGCTGCCACAAGTCATTACTGTTGAAATACCGGCACCAGGGATGGAGGCGCGTCAACATTTTATCTCGTGGTTTAACAACACACCGAAACTGGTGGAAAAACCGCTCAACCTTTGGGGCACACAAGCCCAACTGGCGATGCTCACCGCGGGGTTATCTATCCAAGCACTGCGCCAGATGCTCCTTTCTGCGTGTTACTCCGGTGAGAAGTTGCGCCCCGAGGATGTTATCAATAAAGTATCCGAATTCATTCAAGGGCAGTTAGGGGAAGACGTTGTAGAGTTCAAAAAGCCTGCACACAGCCTCAAGGACATCGTTGGCAACCAGAAATTAGTGGATTTTCTGAAGACGCAATTGATTCCGCGCATCACCTCAACGGGTCCCGATGCGATTCCCGGTATGAGCGTCTGCGGTCCTATTGGTAGTGGAAAAACGTTCATTTTCGAGGGACTCGCCGGTGAACTCGATATTCCGGTGCTCGTCCTCAAGAACATTCGGAGTATGTGGTTCGGGCAGACAGACGTTATTTTTGAACGACTTCGGCGATTGCTGATGGCTCTTGTGAAGGTGCTCATCTTCGTTGATGAAGCGGACACCCAATTCGGAAGTGTTGGTAGCGATGCCCATAGCACAGAACGGCGTTTGACAGGAAAGATACAGGCGATGATGTCGGACCCGCAACTCCGTGGCAATATCACATGGCTTCTCATGACGGCTCGGATCTACCACCTTTCACCCGATCTGCGACGAGAGGGTAGAGTTGGGGATATGGTGATCCCAGTACTCGACCCGCAGGACGAAGATCGCGAGGCATTCCTTCGATGGACTATAGCCAAAGTCCTTCCCGGTCCCCTCCCTGAAGACGCAGTCGAACGGCTTGTAAAATTGACCGAAGACTATTCTGCGGCGAGTTTCGCGTCGCTACGTTCCGACTTGGAAGCCACCAGTCTCATGAAAAAAGATAAACTGACGCTCGATGAAATCATCGCTGTCGCTGAAGACCGAATCCTACCGAACATCGGTCCGATTCGACGTTACCAAACCTTGCAAGCCCTCGTCAACTGCACCCGAAAATCCCTACTTCCCGGGGATTATTCTCCTGAGATTCGAGAATCGTGGATGAAAGAGATCGTCCATCTCGAAACGATGGGTGTTACGAGATAGTAAGAAAAATTACGCGTTGCCACGCAACCCAATTTTGTGTTACAATGCATAGTGCCCCACAAAGAATTCCACATAATATTTAGAAGGAGCATTATCATGCCATATTCTGACGACTCCTCCGATGCCGTTGTCACTCGCGGCGAGAAAATCTATCAGCAGTACCGTGAAGAACTTGAATCTCAGTACAAAGGTCAGTTTTTCGTGGTCGACATTGAAACGGGAAACTATGAAATCGCCGATGAGGATATGGTCGCTACCGAACGCCTTCTTGCTAAGAATCCAGAGGCTATGACTTACGGTCTGCGAATCGGCTTTGGAGCCGCTTATCGCCTTGGCTTTAGAATTTCGGATCCAGCACAATGATTATAGGAAAAATTAGGGCAGATCGAGAAGCTGTGATTGAATTGGAAGTTGTTGGCTTAGCACACCGGGTAAAAATTGAGGCGGTTATTGATACAGGTTTCACTGGCTATTTGATGTTACCCAGCGATTTAATTGACCGTCTCAATCTGCCACTGATTGGTCAGCGAGATGTGATTCTCGCTGATGGAACCAACGTTCCCCTCAATTTATATCGTGCGAAAGTGATATGGCATGGCGTAGAACGTTTGGTGTACGTTCTACGCGCAGATGCTGAATCGTTAGTAGGTATGTCATTACTTCACGGAAGCCGTGTGACACTGGACGTGGTAACAAATGGGGATGTAACAATTGCTCCTTTGTCTTAGATGTCTTAGAAAAATCACTTAACTTACCTCCCACCATTTCTTACGTTAGCTAAGGTTGATAACCTCTCCGGTTGCAGCGGAACGATAGCCGGCACAGATAATTTCCACGGAATGTGCCGCAAATTCGGCGTTCATTTCACTCTCTATACCGTTCTCAATACAATCGACAAATGCTCCGAATTCACGAGCACTATCGTCATTACTCCCAACGTCTATCCATTGCTGTTTGGGTTGCATCCCAATCCCTGCTTGCGTGCTGCTCCACATCCCCATCGGATCGAGCGGATGAGGTGAAGGCGGTTCAAACGCCGGTTCAGCTGCATAAACTTCCAAGCGGTTCGCCGATGCATCAAAGGTCAGACTGCCTTCGGTGCCGACGAGATGCACCTTCCGAACACCCCCTTGGGCATGGCTCTGCCAACCGTAACGTCCACCGACAATCGTCGCTGTGATCCCATCTTCTAATGTTAGGACTAAAGCACCGAAGTCTTCAACACCGCAGCCGAGGTGTTCCTTAAAGAAATAGTTCGCCGTTCCACCGAAAACACGCTGCACCCGTTTCTGCGTCAACCAATTCACCATAGACACGGCGTAGACTCCGACATCAAACATTTCAGGCTTGGCTTCAACGAAACTGTAGCGTTCGCGTGCGGATTTTTCGACCCTCTTTTGTCCGACGGGCGCGCTCCCGGGATGTCCTTTGGAGAACAGGACATCACAATGAACCGCCCGAAGTTCACCGATACTTCCACTTGTCAACGCTTGCTGGACGGTGCGCGCCCAAGCACTGTGAATATTACTAAACATTTGGCTCCGCACGCCATTCTTCGCAACGGCTGCAACGATCTTTTCTGCACCTTCCGGGGTGAAAGCCATCGGCTTATCAAGATAGACGTGCTTCCCCGCTTCCGCACATTTCGCGCCTATACGCCCGCGACGCTCTACATCTGTACAGAGACTCACGATTTGCACATCCTCACGTGCAAGTGCAACGTCGAGATCGGGGATAAACGGCAAATCCATAGATTCAGCGAGTGAACGCGCTAACGTAATCCGTTCTGGTGGTGCATCGGGTTCATCAGCGAACGCCACTAACCGACAGCGTGCATCCTGCGCAAAACTCAAGGCGTAATTCTCTTGATGCGTGCGATTTCCACCGAGTAGGAGAACTCCATATTTTCCATCCCGTTGCATGTTTAACCCTCCAACGTAATAGGTTGACCGCTTTCAAGTGATTGCGCGATCGCCTCTGTCAATTCACCCGTGGCGCCCAATTGCGGTGATGTAGCGTTCAGGTAGTGCCTACCCACCGGCGTTTCATGATAAATAACGCCTTTATTACCGACCAACATGATGTCGATCGCTGTTTCTACATCGACCCGATTGACACTCAACAGTGCCATCTGCCCTCCAACATAGTGGAGCATTACGGTAACTTGTGTTCCGTCTGCATCTCCTTGTGCGTAGACGCTGGTGGGCGATGAAGGTATCCATCCATTCGCGAGTGCTGTCATCTCTGCTACCGGTGATAGTAGATTCGACGCATCACCCGTCACGTGGAGGGTACACCGTAAGAACACTGGACTCCCAATCCGTTCTTTCTCAAGTACAGATTGAACAGACTTTTTAAGTAATTCCATTTCTTCTCCTTTCTAAATTTTGTAGGTTTTCCCATAAAGCAAAACCGCAAACCTGCAACATCGGTGCAGGCGACTCCGGAGGAAGGCACTTCACTTACGAAAACACGCCTATGACTCCGCAAGGTAAGTTTAAAAAATCATTGACGCATCTGTGGACATTATGTTATAGTGTGTATGATTAGTGGTTATCAGTTACAAGAAGGTTCTGTTAGACGAGGGAAACACCGAAGCAAAACACCTCTTAATTCTACGCAAACCTATAGAGGCTTGCGGGGCAATGCGAAAGGGTTTTCGTATAAAAATTAAGAATTTAATCGGGTAATGTCGGTATCCATCCTCTGAATCAGGATTTACAGGATTCAAGGATTTACAAGATTCTGGCACCTTCTTGATTAAAAACTGTCTTTTATAGAATTACCCAAATATTTGAGTAAACTTCATTAGAAAACCCGACCCGACAGATGACAGCTATAAATGGAGAAAAACAATGCCACTGAAAACCCTTGAACAACTCGTTGCCGAAGCGAAAGCGAACGTTGGACACATTTCACCCGCCGAACTCACAGAGACGGAACAATCGGTTGTCCTGATAGATGTCCGAGACGAACCAGACTACGACGAAGAACATCTACCAGAGGCGGTATCTCTACCACGCGGTTACCTTGAACTCGATATTGATGAAATCGCTCCAGACGCAGACACACATATCGTTACGTATTGCGGTGGTGGTACCCGTGCGACCCTCTCCGCACAGACCCTAAAAAACATGGGCTACGAAAACGTCTCAGTGCTAACGGGTGGCTTCCGCGGTTGGAAAACCGAAGGACGACCCACTGAAGAATCCGAAGAATAAGCACCTCTATGCACACAAATTAGCATAGATAACAGACCTTGTCAACATCTTGGTATTGAACAGCTCTTTAATTATACCTTGCGGGAGAACAACATTCCTTCAGAGGTTGACGCGCCTTTTCAGGCGTCGCTTTCCACTTCGTTCCAAGCTTGGTTTTTGATGTTAAACTGTATAAACACCGAGGGAGAGAATTATGCGCAACAAATATATCCTTTTACCGTTGATACTCCTCGCGCTTTTTGTCGGTGATAGCGATGGGCAAAAGAAACAATTAAATGTCTTTACATGGGCAGGCTATGTCAGCGACGACATTCGCGAAGGGTTTGAGAAGGAATATGGGGTAAATGTCCTCATTGACACATACGCCAGCAACGAGGATCTCCTTGCGAAGTTGTTAGCAGGTGCGACAGGATACGACATCATCATGCCGTCCGACTATATGGTGTCAATCCTAATCAAACAGAACCTATTAGTCGAGTTAAATCGCGACAATATCCCCAACTTCCAAAATATCAGTCCTCTGTTTCTTGGTAAATACTTCGATGCCGAAAACCGATATTCCATTCCCTACACATTCGGCACTGCCGGCATCGCCTACGATTCGTCCGTCGTCTCGCCAGCACCCGACAGTTGGACGGTGCTTTGGGATACGCAATACAAGAACCAATTCAGCATGTTAGACGACCAACGGGAGACCATCGGTGCTGCACTTAAACTGCTCGGATACAGCCTGAATACAACCGATCCAAACGAGATTAAAGCGGCGAAAGAAAAACTAATCACGCAGAAACCGCTTGTTAAACAGTATAAAAGTGAGGCGGAAGAACTCCTCATCGCAGGGGATGTCGTCATGGCGCACTGCTGGAGTGGTGATGCGTTCCGAGCAACCGAGACCCGTCCGACAATTCGGTACGTGATCCCGAAAGAAGGGTCGAGTCAGTTCATCGACGCCGTCTGTATTCCGAAATCCGCACCGCATAAGGCACTTGCTGAGCAGTTTATCAACTACTTGCTTCGCCCCGAAGTCAACGCCAAAATTACGGCTTTCACGAAATACGGCACCTGTGTGCCGACAGCGAAAGAATACTTACCGGAACACCTGCGGGAACACAAATTCATCTACCCACCGGCAGCAGTATTGGAATCCCTTGAGTGGCTGAAAGACCCTGGCGATTTCACACGCCACTATAACCGGGCATGGGAAGAGATGAAGGCAAAATAAAGTAGCATCTCCTTCTCTTCCCACACACGACTCATACTCTATTTGTATTGACAAGGAGGAAATAACGATGTTCAAAACGTTTCAACACCTACGATGGATTATTGTCGGTTTGGCTGCTGTTATTCTATTCCATGTAACCATAGAAAACACTGCTGCGAAAAAATGGGAGGTCGTCTCTCAACTTCCAACAGGGAGATCGGCATTCTCGACTGCAGTCGTTGAAGGTAAAATTTATGTCATCGGCGGCACCCTCTTTGAAAACGAGAGCAGTGGTCCTTTTGGGCTTCCAACGGTAGAAGTCTACAACCCAGAAAACAATAGTTGGAAAAAAGTTGCCGATATGCCAACGCCTCGATCCAATGCAGGAGCAGCAGTAGTGGACGGAAAAATCTATGTCGTCGGTGGACTCGCTGCAACAGACAGACGCATGGAAAGCAATAAGATTCTGAAAGTCGTTGAAGTCTACGATCCGCAAACGGACACATGGGAGAGCAAACAAGATATGTCCGAGCCTCGCCTTTCATTTGGTATAGGTGTGGTTGATAGAAAAATCTATGTCATGGGCGGTGCGAATTTCTTTGAGAATCAGTGGCGCCTCGATCATGTGGAAGTCTATAATCCCGATACCGATGTCTGGCACAACCGTCCAAGCTTACTAACGCGGCGCGATGGTTTTGAGACAGCAGTCGTTGAAGATAGTATTTATGTTATTGGCGGGCGAGGATGGCCATCAATCGCCCAAAATGGCCCGTATCTTGCGACCATTGATGTCTATGAACCCGGAAATAGGTGGCGGAAGAAAACCGACCTGCCAAGCCTTAGATACGGGTTTTCGACAGTTGTCGTTGGGGATGAAATCTATCTGATCGGCGGGCTCGAAAGTGCGGCTTTCGATCAACATGTGAAGACGGTGGAATCCTACCATCCAAAGGCCGAGATGTGGAGGATCCGGAAGCCAATGCCAATTGGAAATACCCCGTTTGGGGTAGCGACAGTCAACCAGAAAATTTATATCCTTGGTAGCGAAAGAGAAGGCGGACAACTTTCTCTGGATGTTGAGGTATTTAAAGTTGTTGGTGTCAGTGCAACCGACAAATTGCCAGTGCGTTGGGGTGAACTTAAAGCACAAGATGTATCGCAACCTTAACGTCACATTTTCCAAAGGTTTGTAGTCGTGCGATTCATCGCACGTCCCAGTTGAGGATGTCATGAAAATTCCAAAAACGCTGCTCTTCATGGTTCTGAATCCGATACCGTTCATCGTTCACTTAACGTGGTGGTTTTTGTTTGCTGCTTTAGGCGTTGTGTTCGACGATCCATTTATAGAAGGGAAATGGTCCTATATTGCCCAAATCGTATCACCGCCTTCGTCCTTCGGGAATTATGTCACAGCCGCTTCAATTATTATCAACGAAATCACTGACGATATATGGAGAAATGGATTTTGGACTTATGTTGTCATGCCACCTTTTCTTATCTGTTACCGAGAGGCAAGAGGTAATCTAAAAGGGATCGCCAGAGAACAACAGGTGTGGATGGGATGGTATCATCGGCAACAGGAAACGATAGCACAGGGAAACACTTTCGAGGAATCGCCACCTTCATCGGAGGACAGGCAGATCAACTCCTATCTCAGAAAAGCACTAAAAACACTACAATCTATGGTTCGTAATCCGGTGCCTATTATCGTCCATTTTGCCTACTGGTTTTCTGCTTTTACGCTGCTATTCTTTACGCTGCTATTCATTGTGCCACGGCTCCTATTCGTTGTGACAGACGAGCCAGGTATTGTTGATACAGCGCGCGAATTACGTTATTTTGCCATTCCTTCTCTCGTACTTGCCCTGCTTTCCAGCTACCAAGAGACAAGAGGTACTGTAAAAGGGAATGTCAAAGTGCGACAGGCGTGGACGGAATGGTACCATCGACAACAGGAAGCAAAAACGCAGGAAACACGCTTTGACGTATCACCACCTTTATTTGATACCTTCTGACCCTTACGGCAACGAACCTCCTTATGAAAAAAGGTTTCACATGTAAGGAAAATAGATCATGAAACCCCCAAAAATCTTGGTGCTCATAGTGTCCAAGCCGATAACCTTTATAGTCTCTTTGTTCGTAAGTTGGATTTCATTCTCTGCCCTCGCTACGCTCTCAGACGATCCGTTCATATACGGTACATGGCCGAATGTAGTTGCGGCAGCATCCATTCAGAGAGCCATTTCGCTCATCATCGGAGAAATCGTTGGGGATTTCGCATACGAGGGATATAAGATTGCTGTCCCGTGCGCGTTCATTATCAGTTGGCGGGCGGCGCGGGGGCACCTAAAAGGGATTGCCAAAGAACGTCAGATTTGGATACCATGGTATCACCAGCAAGAGAAGGCAATCACAGAAGGAAGGACGCTTGAAGAATCACCGCTTTCATCGAAACATAAGCGAACCAACGCTTATTTCGTAAACATACGAAGCATCTTGTTATACTTGATCCGATTGCTGATGTTCTTTACTGTTCATTTTTCATGTTGGTTTTCTGCTTTTGTACTGTTTGTTATTATCATACAACCCAGCAACGAAATTACCGAAACATTCCATTATCTCGTGAATTCCTTTCCTGACTTTGCTATTATGGCTATTATACATGCATTTCTTTCCAGCTACCAAGAGACAATCGGGCGTATAAAAGGGGCTGCCAAAAAGCAGCAGATGTGGATACAGTGGTATGAGGAGCGGATGAAATGGTATGATAGGCAACAAGGAGCGAAAACACACGGATACGCCCTCCCAGAGGCACCTCCAGTGCCGCCGTTAGACGCTTATAATTAAGGTTTTTCACGAAAAAAAGAAACCATAAAGGAGGAAAAGTTGAGCAGACCGAATATCCTATTCATCATGTCCGACGACCACGCTTCACATGCTATCAGCAGTTATGGGAGTCGGATTAACCAAACACCGAACCTCGATCGCATCGCTGATGGCGGTATGATTCTCCAGAACTGTTTCTGCGTCAACTCTATATGCACACCGAGTCGTGCGAACATTCTGACCGGCAAACACAGTCATCTTAATGGTGTCAAGACACTCTCGGATCCGCTTGACGGTAGGATACCGAATGTCGCGAAGATGCTCCAAGCGGACGGCTACCAGACGGCAATGGTCGGCAAATGGCACCTCGGTCACGGCGGGAACGCAGACCCAACCGGTTTCGACTACTGGAACGTCTTGCCGGGACAAGGACTCTATCACGATCCAGTGATGCTTGACCCCGATGGCGAGAAAACCCATAAGGGTTATGCGACCGATATCATCACCGATTTCTCATTGGAATGGTTGCAGAACCGGGACAAGGAGAGACCTTTCTTTATGATGTGCCACCACAAGGCACCACATCGTCCGTGGGATTCCGATGAGAAACACGCACACATGTTCGAGGACGAAGATGTTCCGATGCCGGACAACTTTTTCGACGATTACGCCAACCGTTCAAATGCGGCAAAAGACGCGAAAATGCGGGTTTTCGGTCACATGAGTGAAAGAGACCTCAAGATTGATACACTCGGTCCGCCGCCTGACGGATTATCGGAGGAAGAGTTAGCAAACTGGCAGTATCAACGATACATTAAGGAATATTTGCGATGCGTCGCCTCAATCGACGATAACGTTGGACGGATGCTCGACTATCTCGATGCGGAAGGTATCGCAGACGATACACTCATTATCTATACCTCCGATCAAGGCTTTTTCTTAGGCGACCATGGTTGGTATGACAAGCGGTTCATGTACGAGGAATCCTTGCGGATGCCTTTCCTTGTCCGTTACCCGCGCGAGATCCAACCCGGCAGCTCATCCGACGCAATGGCACTGAATATAGATTTCGCAGAGACTTGGCTTGATTATGCGGGGCTTCCGATCCCAGAGGACATGCAGGGAACGAGTATGCGGTCGCTTCTCAATGGCGAAACACCGGACGATTGGCGAACGTCAATGTACTACCGTTACTGGATGCATCTCACACACCACTATGTTCCCGCGCACTACGGGATCCGAACGCATCGCTATAAACTCATCTATTACTACGGCGAGGCACTCGGCACAACGGGTTCGGTTGATGAACCGAAAGAACCGGAATGGGAACTCTTCGATCTTGAGAAGGATCCGAATGAAATGTGCAGTGTCTACGACGATCCGGCATACGCCGACATCGTCACCGAACTGACAGCGGAGTTGTATCGACTCAAAGCTGAGGCAGGAGACGAAGAGTAGCCATCGGCTCTCGGGGCGTTCGCTACGCTCACTCTCAGCGGTCGGTTAAAGAGGTATTTGGTTAATGGTAGCCCGGTAGGTGCGGAATGTAATACATTGTCCCGCAAGTCCACACGCGACTTGCGCTATGGATTTCGTCTATTCCCAGACGAAATCCCCTAACCGCATCAAGCATCGTTAGGAAATTACTGATTAAATTGCTAATTTTCATTCAACCTCATCACCAACATGGAGGCAAAAATGGCAACGCAAACCCCTTTAAGCAAGATTGAACCCGGTATGAAAGTTACGGCACAGATGTCCCCAGAACCGAGTGAAGCAGATTTGCAGCTTGCCAAACAGATGGATGTCGAATATGTCGTCCTCTGGACAAACGGCGAAAATGCGAATTACGACTATTTCATGAGTCGCCGCGAGATTTTCGAGAACGCAGGACTCAAAATCTACGGGTTCGGTAACAGCGATGTCCACAATCAGGACGGGATTGTGCTGAACTTAGAGAACCGCGACGCGAAGATCGAGCAGTATAAACGGTACATTCGCGATCTCGGTAGGGCAGGGATTCCGTATACAACGTATGCGCACATGGGCAACGGTATCTGGAGCACCGAACGTGAGACGACCCGTGGTGGCGCGAGTGCGAGAGGATTCAACCTTGACGCAGCACAGGAAGGGCATTGGGGCGGCAAACTGTATCCGATGCCGCTTTCTCACGGGCGCGAATTCAGCGAAGATGAACTTTGGGATAACTACACCTACTTCATTCAACAAGCCGCACCTGTCGCTGAGGAAGCAGGCGTGATGATCGGTATCCACCCCGACGATCCACCGGCGGTGCATCTCGCAGGAATTCCGAGATGTATCTTTAGCAGTTTTGAGGGTTATAAACGCGCCCTTGAAATCGCCGATAGTCCGAATGTCGGTATGTGTTTCTGTGTGGGTTGTTGGTTGGAAGGCGGTGAATTAATGGGCAAAGATGTCATTGAATCTATCCGCTACTTCGGCGAACGGAACAAAATCTTCAAAGTCCATTTCCGTAACGTTGATCAGCCGCTCCCGCATTTCGTTGAGACCTTTGTTGACAACGGTTATCAGGATATGTATCACGTC
Organism: Candidatus Poribacteria bacterium; assembly: GCA_965232545.1. Classification (GTDB taxonomy): domain Bacteria; phylum Poribacteria; class WGA-4E; order WGA-4E; family WGA-3G; genus WGA-3G. The sequence goes on along the minus strand of OZ246979.1, from coordinate 378,255 downwards.
GCAAAAGCACTTCGTGAAGTCAACTTCAACGGCGTGCTAATCCCCGACCATATTCCGAGTATGGGGGGTGACGGTCGCGTTGGCACGGCGTATACAATCGCCTATATGAATGCCTTGGTGAAACGTGCGAATGAGGAGGTCGCGGCGTGACGACATCGGCGCGAATCTTTTTATTATTACTAATCTTCCCGCTAACCGTGTCGGCGGATTGGAACGATTTTCTTGGTCCCGCGCGAAACGGCAAATCGCAAGAAAAGATAGAGATCGCGCCATGGAGAAACACGGGTCCCCCAGTCGTTTGGCACACGAGGATCGGCACCAGTTACGGGGCACCTACCATCGCAGATGGACGCTTGTTTATCTTCGCGCGTCATGGTGACGTGGCACGCCTCACGTGTATGGAAAGCGACACTGGTATTGAGCTTTGGCGGTTTGAATATCCGACAGACTATGAAGATATGTACGGATATAACAACGGTCCGCGGTCTTGTCCTGTCGTTGATGGAGAACGTGTCTATATCTTCGGTGTTCAGGGAAAGTTGCACTGCCTGAATGTTACAGATGGAAATTTGCTATGGAAGGTGGATACGGCAGCCCGTTACAATGTCGTTCAAAACTTTTTCGGGACGGCTTCAACACCGATTGTTGAAGGGGATCTACTCATCGCGCAAATCGGTGGTTCCCCACCGGGAACCCCGAAAAATATCTGGGCATCAAACGGTAACCCACCCTCAAACGGCACCGGTATCGTCGCGTTCAACAAACAGACTGGGAACGTTGTCTATGAAATAAGTGACCAATTAGCGAGCTATGCCAGCCCTATCACGACAACAATTGATGGTCGACGTTGGGGATTTATGTTTGCTCGCGGAGGACTTGTCGGCTTTGAACCGACGACGGGTGAAATAGACTTCCACTATCCGTGGCGCTGCCCGAAGATTGAATCTGTCAATGCCTCGAACCCGGTTGTTGCAGACGATCTCGTATTTATCAGTGAATCATACGAGGTGGGGAGTTCCGTCCTCCAAGTGCATCCCGGTGGCTACAAGGTCGTTTGGAAGGATCCACAGCACCGCCGAGACCAATCCCTGCGGCTGCACTGGAACACCGCTGTCCATCACGAGGGGTATCTCTACGCCTGTAGTAGCAGGCACTCCAGCGGTGCGGAACTCCGGTGTGTAGAACTCAAGACCGGTAAAGTTGTGTGGGGACACCGCGTTGACGAACGCGCCTCGTTACTCTGGGTAAACGACTACTTTATTTTCCTCGGTGAATACGGACGTCTGATGCTGCTCAAATGCACCCCTGAGAAGATGGAGATCCTTTCTGAAGCGGTTCCAAGAGACGAAAACGGGAGACAATTTATAGAATATCCTGCCTGGTCGGCACCCGCATTGTCAAATGGACTGTTATATATCCGAGGCAAAGACCGATTAGTCTGCCTTGATCTACGTTCAGAGACAAAGTAATTACACTTTGACGACTTGAAACCCAACAATCACGGTTTCCACAATGTCGCTTCGATGAATCTTTCACCGTCGGGTTCCTCATCAAAATAGTAGGCGGTAACTATAGTTCCATCAGGACGTTGAACGGTGCGTGGATATCCGATATCAGGATCTCCGCCATTATCGCGCAAAACGATCTCTTCACCCCAAGTTTTACCAGCATCGCTGCTCAATTTGGCACATATCCGATGCGGGGCATCTCGGTATCCGTAAATGAGGCAGAATCGTCCGTCGTGAAGATGGGTTAGCGTTGGTGGGTTTCCACCGCGCCCGGTATTCTCTACAGGTCGATTCATGTAATTCCACGTCTGTCCGTTATCATCTGAAGCGTAGAGATCAATCCAATTTTGCCGTTCTTCCCAGTCAGCATTCGTATTACCATCTCCTCGGCACCGAACTGCTACCAGAATCTTTGAATCAGACAACCGAACGCTTGCTGGCATAATCGCGAACCCCTCAGGCTCCGGTCCGATCTGAGACAGCAATGAAAAGGATTCACTTCCATCGGTGGTTTTCGCGCAGAATATCAACCCCTCCTCACCGTCCGCTTTCGATGCCGTGAGGAACAACAAACATTCGTCTGAACTCGAGACGAGATAATCCGTCCGAGCGGCGATACCGGTATAATCAAACATCGGAAGCCGATATGGACCCTTCCAACTCTGGCACCTGTCTAAAGAGGTGTAAAACCATGAGTATGATCCCGCTCTCAGTCCGGCTCGGCTGCACATCATCGCAAAATCTGGGTGCGTAAAATCGATGCGCGGTGGTGTGTCAAACGAAACCTCCGCTGTTGACCTATGCTGCTCTTCTACATGTTCGTCTGCAGAGAGTGTCCCCCTTGCGGGCAACCGACACGGAGTTTCAGAAACGTTCCATGTTTCACCGCCATCTAAACTTCTTGCCTGCATCCCGACAAAGGGTTTATCGCGGTCACGGCGATGGAAACCTGCATCCGATTTATGATACCCAACCGTAAAACCGACAACGATCTCGTTGCCCCATGCCCAAATACCATAATTCGCTGGCCAGCCTGCGTAGCGACCCGGTTCTCGATAGATTGTAACTTGTTGCATCTTTGTCTCTACTCCCCCATTTTCTAAATATAGATGAAAACTTTCCATAGACAATTCCTGCACAGTATAGCACCGACGCTCCTTTTTCCCTATCGAAAACTTGACTTTTTTCGGCACTACGGTTAAAATTTAATTCAAGAGAAGTTTTTAATTGATCGCTCATGGGGACCTCTCCGCTTCATTACGAGCGGGTTTCTGGATAAGAAGGAACCCCCAAACCCAAATTGTAGTCTGCATTCTCACTACGAAGCAGGCACAGGCGGATATACGGAATAGAACATGAAATCACTGAAGAAACGCCCAAGCAAAAACGCCGACCTCAACGAACTCCGACAAGGTATAATTAAAAAATTGACGATTGTCATTATCCTCTGGCTCTGTTCACCACTATCTGGAATTGCTGGCGAGACATCCAGCGACCACAGCAGATACGTTCAACACATAGAGCAAGCCTTTATTTTCATGTTTCAAGGCGATAATCTCAGAGCCATCTCCGAGTTTGAAGCCGCGCTCGCGATCGAACCCGATCATTACGAAGCACTGCACTATCTCGGTATGGCAAACGCCCAAGCGGAATTCTGGAACAAATCCGTCGAAAACTACCAACGCTCCTTAGCACTGATGCCTGACAACATCGAAGCACTTTATTCACTGGGTGTTGCCCATTTCAGACTCGATCAGTGGGAAGATGCGGTGTCAATACTCCAACGCGTCATAGAACTTTCACAGCAACACGCACGCGGGTATGAGATGCTGGGTAAATCACTCGTAAAACTGCGCCGGTACGCAGAAGCCGTTCCGATCCTGACAAAGGCACTCACGCTGACACCACATGGCGCAGGTCTCTATTATGAACTCGGCACGGCGCATCTCAATCTAAAAGCATACCCGGAAGCGATAGAAAATTTCAAACTGGCAATAGCACAGGGTCCAACAGGTTATGCTGAGCCACATTACGGGCTCGGTACTGCGTATTTTCGATTAGGGGACAGGGAGAAAAGCAGAGCGGAAATGCAAATCTATCAGCAACTTCAAAGGGAATTCGCTGAATACGAACGCCTCACCCGTCTCACGCGAGCGGAACCGAATAACCTTGAGGCATGGACAGAGTTAGCCACACTCCTCATGAACCAAAGAAACTTTGCCAAAGCGATTTCAGTCTTTCAGAAATGCATTGACCTCGCACCGAACAACGCCACCTTTTACCATGGATTGAGTCGAGCCTTCATGAATCTCAACTATCCTAAACATGCCGCAGAAGCCGCCAGAAAAGCCATTCAACTGATGCCGAACCAAGCGATCCTCCATAACACTCTGGGGAGTATTTATGCGATGCAAGGCGAATCGCAAAAGGCACTGCGTGCGTTCCGAAAAGCGGTCGAACTCGACAGTGAGGAGCCTTACTACCACCTCAACCTCTCAAGACTCTATGAGGGCATCGGCAACCAAAAACTCGCGCAGGAGCACCATCGCATCTATGAATACCTTTCATCGAAAAAGAAGTAGGTACAAGGTGACCTCGCCCCTACGGATCGGCATTGCGGCACGAGGTCTGTTGCTTCTACTCCTCAGCATTGGGATTAGTTTTGGGGCATCCGCGCAGGACACAGAGGATCTTATACTCATCTCTGCGGGTACTTTTACAATGGGAAGCGATACCCGCGCCGCTGATGAAAAACCGATGCACAAAGTCTATCTTGGTGCCTATTACATCAGTAAATATGAAGTCACGAATGCCGAGTACCATGAATTTTGGAAACAGCAATTAGAGACAATTTCTCCAGGACAAACACCTCAACACACGCCAGAAAATTTCACGCACCTCCCACAGATCGGCGATTGGCCCGCACGCGCAAAACAGTTTCCGAATTATCCGGTCGTTGGTGTGTCATGGCACGATGCCAACGCTTACGCAGCGTGGAAAGGCATGCGACTCCCGACAGAAGCAGAATGGGAGAAGGCGGCGCGTGGATATACCAATAGAACATGGCCCTGGGGCAATGCGCTCGAACCCTACGCGAACACAGCGGCAAAAGACGATGGTTATGAGAACCGCCTCGCGCCTGTCGGCAGTTTCCCGAAAGGCAAAAGTTACTACGGTGTAATGGATATGGCGGGCAACGTCTGGGAATGGACAGCCGATTGGTACAGCGATGTCTACTATTGGCACAGTTCACAAGCCGCCATGAAACGTCCGAAGCAGAATCCGAAGGGACCGGCGGTCGGCAGTTGGCGTGTCATCCGCGGAGGCTCCTGGATCGATACCATCGCCCGATGTAGCACTACATTTCGGTTCTATCTCTATCCTACTCTAAAAACCTCTTTTGTCGGTTTCCGATTGGCAAAGACCGTTTTTTAATTTTACCTTGCGGCGGAACAACGGGCGTTTGGACTTTGATGGGCGTTCCTCAAATCCGCCTGCGCCGTTGTTGCAGGCTGCTGATTGGGAATTGCTGATTGCCCTAAGACAATACTAAGCTTTGGACAATTTTTAGAGTGATACACATTTCGCCCCGCTGGGGCTTAGACCTTGGGGGATAGGGTGCTTCTACACACATTTCGCCCCGCTGGGGCTGCGTTTTTTGGCACTTGCATGTCTTTTTCTTAGAGTTAGGTGCCTGTAGCAATCTCTGAGAAAAACAGGAAAATCCTTGAGAACTCACCTCACACGCAACTCGAATTGTCCAAACTTTAGTAAGGTAATGCCCAAATTTACTATAATGTCACTCTCACAACCCTATCGCCATCTAAAATCGTTATTACAGGCACTTCTACTCCTCCTGCTCACCGTAGGCACCGCTGCCTCGCAATCCCCTATTTTCGTGGATGTCACCGAAGAAGCAGGAATCCATTTCAAACACAACAACGGTGCAACCGACCACAAGCATATCATTGAGACAATGGGATCGGGTGCGGTCTTCTTCGATTACGACACTGATGGCGATCCCGATCTCTATTTCGTTAACAGTGGGAGCGTTCCTCAAGAGAACCAACACACCTCCGGTAACGTCCTCTATCGAAACGAAGGCGATGGACGTTTCACGGATGTCACCGAAATCTCAAGGACAGGAGATACTGGATACGGGATGGCGGCATCTGCGGCGGATATCGATAACGACGGTGATCTCGACCTCTATGTCGCCAACTTCGGACCGGATAAACTCTACCGAAACAACGGCGACGGCACCTTTACCGACATCACTGAAGCCGCTGGTATTGATAACACGCTCTGGAGTATCGCCGCCGTCTACCTCGATTTCGATGTCGATGGAGACTTGGATATCTTCGTCGTCAACTATCTGGTATATGAGTTGTCAATGCCGGTATCCACCTACAAAGGCATTGTCGGTTACGGACACCCACGTAGCTACAAAGGAACCCCCGATGTACTCTACCGAAACAACGGCGACGGTACCTTTACGAATATTGCCGAAACCGCAGGCGTTACAAATCCGGTCGAGGGACGGGGCATGGCAGCCGTCGCTTGGGACTACGATCAAGATGGGTTGCCCGATGTTTACGTTGCTAACGATACCAATAGAAACTTCCTATACCATAACAACGGCGACGGCACCTTCACGGATGAAAGCATCTTCATCGGTGTCGGTTATGACGACAGAGGTGTCGCTGAAGGGTCTATGGGGATAGATTGTGCGGACTACAACGGCGATGGATGGTTTGACCTGATCGTTGCGAATTCGGAGAAGGCGACCCTCTATAAAAACGAGGAAGGATTTTTCTTTACCGATGCAACCGCGGACAGTGGATTGGAGCAACCGACACTCCCGTTTGTTGGCTTTAGTCCGCTCTTTCTGGATTATGATAACGACGGGCATCTCGATATGTTCTGTGCAAACGGACACCCACAAGATGTTATTGAGATATTGGGGGACAATGAAACCTACGCACAACGCGACCAGATCTTTCAAAACAACGGCGACGGCACTTATATCGATGTCTCAGCAACCGCCGGAACTTACTTCTCGGAGCAACTTGTTGGGAGAGCCGCTGCTACTGCCGATTACGACAACGACGGCGATCCTGACATTGTCATCATGAATTCTAATCAGCGTGCGGTGCTGCTTCGGAACGATGGTGGAAATTTGAAAAACTGGCTAAGCATTAAACTCGTCGGAACGCAAAGCAACCGCGACGGGATCGGCACGAAGGTCACGGTCACAGCAGGAGATATGACGCAAATAGGGGAAGTGAAGAGTGGTTCAAGCTACGCCTCTGGCAGCGATACGCGCCTGCTGTTCGGTTTGGGAGAAAATCAGCGTGTTGAGAAAGTGAGCATCGTCTGGCAAAGCGGGACCACGCAGGAATTGGGAGACGTCTCTATCAACCAGGCCTTGACGATTGTGGAATCAGAAGAGTAGGCAAGAAAAAACCCGCATCCTGACTCGGACACGGGTTTTTCGTTACCTAACCATCAATAGAAATTACTTCCGTTTGAGATCTGCCCATCGAACCGCGAGTTTGCCTTGGGGTTCAACGGGTGTGAGGACATCCAAGAAGAGGTTATCCTTCGTGGGTGCGATGAGAAGATCTGTATCGGTCGGCTCAAAGCGGAGGTTGACGTAATCCGCGCCACCCGATTCACCACATTTGTAGTGTAAGAAGTTCTCGCCTTTCTTGAACTGAATCTCTGTTGGCGTTGTGACTTCACGGACCCCACCTGTCCAAGCACTGTTGTCATAGACCTGTTCACCGTTGATCCAGATTTGGGCGTAATCATCATGTGCTGGGTGCATTACCGTCGTCCGTTCATCGGGTGAAATAACGACGATGAGGCCGTGCCATGTGATGTCTCGTCCATCAGCGAGTCCGTGGCTTGTGGACATGTTCAGCTGATCTTCGGTATTGATATCAACAATCGACCAAGCGAGCGAACCGCCATTATCTGGGAGGTTCACGATGGCGTTCGCTGTTTTCCCGGCACCGTCGCGTGTAGAGACAGATGCGTTTGAAATCAAACCGCTGGTACCTTCAGCGAGGTAGTCAATCGTCGCGGATGTGCCAAAACCGCCCGTTTCAGTGACGAGGTCGAGTCCCCACCATTTTCCAATCCAGTTATCACCTGCTGGCTGCCAATTTTGCGCGAATGCCATCGGCGAAATCATGACAACGCAAACAAGTGTGATAAAGATTGTGAATTTCTTCATAGCTATGAAATCTCCTTCTTCAATATACACAAGGTTCAGAGTTCTTGAGCAAGAAGCGCGCTTCCCAAAACCTCATCACCTCATCGATTTTACTTTTGGTGATAGCAGTACTGCGTGCAAATCACGCTTTTTTAATGCTGACGTTCCACCAGTCATCCGTCAGCGGTGCGATTCTTCCTTTGACCTTCTGCGAGGTAGTATACGTCACCCCGAGAAGTTGAAAGAATACACACAATAAATTATAGCACTTTTCACATATAGATTGCAAGAAAAAAGTGCAAAATAACCGATTTTTTAAAAAGTTTAGCAGAATGCATCAATTTTGTCAACTTTAATTTGATCAACTCCGTTTTACATGATATAATAACCTGAATTTCGGAAAACACCGATTATCCCACTTTTTACATAACGTGATTAAAAGTAGTAGGCACACGCCACGCTGTGGGTTCTCCGTAGCAGGCAAGTTTCCTGCAATGTAAACTGCTAACTTGCAACCATATCACACGAACTAAGTATTTGTGCGACAACAGATAGCACACGAAATATTTAATCCGAACTCACGTTACATATACTATGAAAACGCATTTTGATTTCTTGAGTTACATTTCATGAAAACGACACGATTGTTAGTTTTTACTATATCCATCCTGTTAGTGCTGAACGGAAGCGTTTGTCCGCTTTTCGCAGAGGCACCGACAACCCCTAAAATCCTTTTTACCTCCACACGCGATGGCAATCGTGAAATTTATACCATGAACCCGGATGGTTCCGAACAGGTGAGACTCACACACCACCCCGCAAACGATCTGCGTGCGGTCTGGTCCCCCACAGGTGAGCAAATCCTTTTTATCTCCGATCGCGATGGGGTGCGAGATTTGTTTTTGATGGATTCTGATGGATTCAATATCCGACGCGTTTTTAAGAAGGAAGTTTATAGAGGACGACCGGCATGGTCACCCGATGGTACACAGATCGCTTACATGCACTTACGCTGGGATATTGACGAGTACCCTACCTACATTGCTACACTTGGAGAAGAAAACGAGGAGGAACTCATCATGAACGCCCATAATCCAGTGTGGTCGCCCGATGGGACGGAAATTGCCTGCTCTATATCTGCCCAAATTAAAATTGTCAACGTTCGCACAGGAACACAAAAACGCCCCTTATCAAGGAAAATAGTAGATCGGCAATGGCAGATGTCTTGGTCGACTGTGGGAAACAAAATCGCTTTTATTGGGAACCAGCACCCATTACCTGACCTCAATGGTTTGGATCTGAAGGAAGCCAGGGCACTGCACAAGGCATGGGAGGATAAGCATACCGTTTTCATTATGAACAGCGATGGGAGTGGTTTCAAACAACTCGTTGCGGAAGCCGGTCCGGAGGCATCAGGCCCTGCAATATCGCCAAACGGCGAAGAAGTCCTTTATACTCAAGAAATTAAGGGGCTTTTACACATCTTCAAAGTTGATGTCAATAGTGGCGTACATACCCAATTGACACATATCGGTCACTTTTTTCAAGCGAATTCTGGTGGGGATTGGTTCGACCCAGCGTATGCGTTGCCCGTCTCACCACAACCCCAGTTGCTAACAACGACGTGGGGAGAAGTTAAAAAGCAGTAGCGTTTGAGACGGACGCGGTTGTTTACACGGAGTAGAATATGAAAACGACACGAGTGTTAGTTCTTACCATATCTATTCTTTTTCTGCTGAATGCCAGCGTTTCCGCGCTTTTCGCACAGGCACCGACGACACCGAAAATCTTGTTCACCTCCGCGCCGGGATTGGACAATTACGAAGTTTATATCATGAATCCAGATGGCAGCGAACAAGTAAACTTAACACAACATCGCGCAAATGATCTACAAGCCGTCTGGTCACCGACAGGCGAAAAGATTCTCTTCGTCTCCGATCGTAGTAGGGGTGTCCGAGACCTGTATATGATGAATCCAGATGGATCCAATGTCCGACGCGTCTTCAGGAAAAAAGTAGAACCTTGGAGAACATCACCCACATGGTCGCCAGATGGCGAACAGATTGCCTACTCATACACGAATTGGGACGCGGGCGAAAGTTATATCTATATTGCAACCTTAGGTGAACATCAAGGAGAGGAACTCCTCGTTAACGGATTTGGTCCAGAGTGGTCGCCCGATGGTAGGGAAATCGCTTATACTGCTTTACCTGTCCCTGGATGGGGGGAAGTCCGTCGAGTTTCACTTATTGATATCCACATACGAAAACATAAATTTCTTCTACCGAAGAAAGCAATGGCTTGGCAAAATCATCCATCTTGGTCCACCACCGGTAACAAACTCGTTTTCTCTTGGAACAAGCACCCGTTTCCACCGGACTTCAACCCACGGATTGATCGCGCGCCTCTCGCATGGAAAAATAAACAGACCATCTACAGTATCAACCGAGACGGCACCGGACTCCAACAACTTGTCGATGAAGCCGGCAATTACGCACAAATTCCCACGTTATCACCAAACGGAGATGAACTCCTCTATACACAGGAAATTATGGGACGATTCCAAATTTTCAAAATCGATCTAAATAGTGGCGTGCGGACGCAATTGACGCATACTGAGTGGAATTTCGGCGGCAATTGGTTCGATCCATCGTATGCGTTGCCAGTATCGCCACAACCAAATTTGCTAACAACGACATGGGGAGATGTGAAGAAATAAGGAGCGTTATTTTGAAAAAGATACAGTTGTTAGTTTTTACCATATTTATCTTGTTAGCGTTGACTGTAAGCGTCTCTTCGCTCTTCGCAGAAGCACCGACAACGCCGAAAATTTTGTTTACCTCCGCACGCGATGGCAATTACGAAATCTATAGTATGAACCCAGATGGCAGCGAAAAGGTGAACATAACACAACATCGCGCAAGCGATATGAGTGCCGTCTGGTCTCCGACCGGTGAACAGATCCTTTTCGTCTCTGATCGCGACGGTAACCGATTCTTTGAGGATCGCGACCTGTACCTGATGAATCCCGATGGATCCAACGTTCGACGCGTCTTCAAGAGAAAAATAGAAGCACGCAGACTATCACCGGCTTGGTCTCCTGATGGTAAACAGATCGCTTACAGACACTCGGATTTCAACGTAGGCGGCACAAACGGCACCTACATTGCGACATTAGGCGAACAAGAAGAGGAACTCATTGGGAATTACGGTTCGCCAGCATGGTCGCCAGATGGAACAGAAATCGCCTGTCGCGGGATTGAAGCAACGGGGTCTTGGCTCATATTATTCAACGTCCGCACACAAAAGCATGAACGGATCCTACCCAAGAAAACATTACAGTTTCAAGCGGGTCCGTCTTGGTCGGCTGCTGGCGATAAAATCGCTTTTACTGGGAACAAGCATCGGATACCCGCCATCTTGGATAGGGACCTACACAACGCATGGGCAGATAAAGACACCATCTTCATCGTCAACCGAGACGGCACAGGACTTAAACAACTTATTGAGGAAGACGGTCCCGCTGCATGGGCTTCTGCGTTATCGCCAAACGGAAACGAAGTTCTCTATACACAGAGAAGTATTGATGATTATCAAATCTTTAAACTTGATGTGAACAGTGGGGTTCGGACGCAGTTGACACATATTGATCGGAATATGGGCGCGGATTGGTTCGATCCAGCGTATACGTTACCGGTTTCGCCACAACCGCAATTACTCACCACGACGTGGGGAGATGTCAAAAAACAATAGTCGTCCAGACTATAGAGGTAGGTCTTGTGCCTACCCTCTATGAAGGAAGTGCCTTGTATGAAAACGACGCGATTATTAGTCCTTGCCATATCTATACTGTTAGTGCTGAATGCCAGCGTCTGCCCACTTTTCGCGCAGGCACCGCCGACTCCAAAAATCTTGTTCACCTCTTTACGCGACGGTAATAGTGAGATCTACATCATGAATCTTGACGGCTCTGAACAGGTGAACCTTACACAGCATCCCGCAATTGACCAACACCCCGTCTGGTCCCCGACCGGCGAACAGATCCTTTTCGTTTCCAATCGCGGGGACTTTCGTCCAAGGGGCACTCGAGACCTCTATCTGATGGACCCTGATGGATCGAACGTCCGACGCGTCTTTAAGAGAAAAATAGAAGCTTGGAGAACATCACCGACATGGGCACCTAATGGCAAACATATCGCCTATTATCAATGGGATCGGAGCGGAGGTGGCACAACCGGGATGTACATTGTGCCATTAGGTGAACAAGACGCGGAATACATCGAGACCCTATCCTCTCCAGCATGGTCGCCGGATGGAACAGAAATTGCCTGTGGTGAAGCAAGCCCAGGATTAACTTGGATTATATTATTCAACGTCCGAACACAAAAGCACGAACGACTCCTACCCAAGAAAGCACTCCCTTGGCAAACCCAGCCGTCTTGGTCGGCTACTGGCGATAAAATCGCCTTTGTTGGGAACAAGGATCCGATACCTGTCATCTTGGATAAGGATCTACACAACGCATGGGCGGATAAAGACACCATCTTCATCGTCAATCGCGACGGCACAGGTCTCAAACAACTGGTGCCTGAAGACGGTCAGGCGGCACTGTATCCGGCGGTATCACCCAACGGAGAGGAAGTCCTTTATACAAAGAAAATTAATGAGCGGAGCCAAATCTTCAAAGTTGATGTAAATAGCGGGATTCGGACACAGTTGACGCACATAGGCGGAATGCCCAGATTTGGGAATTGGGGAGGCGACTGGTTTGATCCGGCGTATGCGCTGCCCGTTTCACCGCAACCCCAGTTGCTAACAACGACGTGGGGAGAAGTTAAAAAGCAGTAGCGTTTGAGACGGACGCGGTTGTTTACACGGAGTAGAATATGAAAACGACACGAGTGTTAGTTCTTACCATATCTATTCTTTTTCTGCTGAATGCCAGCGTTTCCGCGCTTTTCGCACAGGCACCGACGACACCGAAAATCTTGTTCACCTCCTCACGGGATGGCAACCAGGAGGTATACATTATGAACCCGGATGGCAGCGAAAAGATGAATCTCACAAAACACCGTTCAAACGATCTGAATGCCGTCTGGTCACCAACAGGTGATCAGATTCTTTTCGTTTCCGATCGCGATGGCATTCGAGACCTGTATCTAATGGACCCAGATAGCGGCAAGGTCCGACGCGTCTTTAAGAAAGACTCTTATAGAGGAGATCCGACGTGGTCCCCCGATGGTAAACAGATTGCTTACACGTACGCGGATGGAATCGGTGCCGGGTTCTTTATCCACATTGCGACTTTAGGTGAACAGGAAGAGGAACTCCTTGTGCGTGGCTTCTATCCGGCGTGGTCACCCGATGGGACGAAAATTGCTTATGTTACTTATACCCCAATTGGTCATACCCGGCGAGTTACACTTATCGACACCCGTACACGAAAGCAAAAACGTCTTCTACCCAAAGAAGCGATGGATTGGCAAAACGGTCCATCTTGGTTGCCGACTGCGGATAAACTCATTTTTTCTTGGAATAAGCATCCGTTACCGCCGGATCACAATCCGTTAATTGATCGTTTTCCGCCCGTGTGGAGAAATAAGGAGACAATCTACACTGTGAATCGTGACGGCACCGACCTTCAGCAACTTGTCGATGAAGCCGGTCCCTATGCCCAGTATCCTACATTATCGCCAGATGGTGAACAAATCCTCTATACACAGGAAATTAATGGGACATTCCAGATTTTCAAACTTGATGTAAACAGCGGTGTTCGGACGCAGTTGACACAACATATCGTTGGGCGGAATTTTGGCGGGGACTGGTTCGATCCGGCGTATGCGCTGCCCGTCTCACCAGAGCCGCAACTGCTAACCACGACGTGGGGAGCGATGAAAACTCAAAAATGAAGCAAGATAACCATCAAAGTGCCATCCATTTTTAATGGAATTTCTTATGAGATGTACACTGCTCTGTCTATTTTTCTTTCTCAGTGCTGATCTAATAGGTTCAAAGGTTTTCTCTACTTTCGCAAAGGCACCCACAACCGCTAAAATTTTATTCTGGACACAAGTAAAATCAACAAATGGAAAGTGGAATCGGGAAATCTATATCATGAATCCAGATGGCAGCCAACATGTGAACATTACCAACCATCGCGCAGACGATATCGAACCAATGTGGTCGCCCACTGGACGGCAGATCCTTTTTTCTTCAGATCGTATTCGGGTGCGAGACTTGTATCTGATGGATACGGACGGTGCAAATCTCAAGCGGGTATTTGCGAAAGTCGCGGAGAGACAACATCCAACATGGTCGCCGGATGGAAAGCAAATTGCTTACCAACGCCGTGAACTTGACGGATGGTTTATCTATACTGCTACAATTGACGGTAAAAATGAGAAGCAAATCGTGAGAGGGACCCGGCCTGACTGGTCTCCCGATGGGACCGAGATAGCTTTTATGACCGGTCGGCTCGGACATAATCGAATCTGGCTGCTCAATCTCCGGACAGAAAAACAAAGACAACTTCTTCCTGAGGATGCAATACCGTGGATGCGGTGGCCCGCGTGGTCACCAACAGGTGATAAAATTGCTTTTTCCTGGCTTAACCATTTTCCCTTCGTGGGGTTCTTTGATAAACAGACCATTTACATTATCAACCGTGATGGGACGGGACTCAAGCAAATTGTAAATGAGGCAGGACCAAGAGCTGACTCACCGGTCTGGTCACCGTCGGGCGATGCACTCATCTATGATCAATTGGATAAAAATAATCACGGCCAAATCTTCAAAATCCCTTTGGACAATGATCAGCCAGAACAACTCACACATATTGAAAGCTGGAGTCGTGCGAACGATTGGTTTGATCCGGCGTATGCGCTGCCCGTTTCACCGCAACCCGAGTTGCTAACAACCACGTGGGGAAAACTGAAGATTCAACAGAATAGTAGTCTGTCACATCTAAACTGACAGGGGTGCTCGCCCGATTTTGTCGGGTTTCACTCCGTTCTACCTGCAGGAAATACCCAATCAAAAACACCTACAAAAATAGGACTTACGCAAAACTACAGAATTCGATCGATGGTGGCGCAATCGGTGCGGTTAGGAAACCCCACCTACCGGGAAAATGCGTAAGTCCTAAAAAAAGTCAAAATAACGTTGACAGACTCATAGCCAATAGAACTGATCGGATTGAGGGATAAATAGATTTATATTCAAATGGAGAAAACATCATGAACCGTTCCTACAGGCGCCACCGTTCCGTGCGTGCGCTGCTCTTTGCGGGTATCATCCATCTTTGTCTCGCTATCACTTTTATGTTCTCCTTCTATACGCCGAGGCAGAACCGGGGTGAAGACGCGCTGGCAGTGGAACTCATTGATCCGAAAGCCTTTCGGGAACAACGGCGCACCCTTAAACCGCCACCCCCCAAAAAACTCCGAACGCCGCAGCACACAGATCCGTCTACCGAAACAAACCAACGGCACCTCGACCTTATGGCTTCCGCTAATTTAATCGACGAAGCCATGCGTCAATCGGAAGAGGCACTCCTACACAGTGCAACGCGATCCGTGTCTGACACGGAAACGACACTCCCCGATGTGACCACGGACGCAAAACGGATCAATAGCAGGGAAGCCTCGATATCAGAAGATGTCGCGAGTCCTTTCCAGACGACTGCAGGTGCGGGTGTAGACAGTCTGCGACAACGCGTCAAAGGTGATGGTGGCGGTGGATTCCACAGACTCGAATCTACGGGTGCCTCCGAAATTGGGACTATCGGGGATGGTGATGGAGAGGGTGAGGGCGAAGGAACCGGTAAAGGGAGTAGCAACCCCTACGCTAAAGCACTTAAACGTATCGCCGACCACATCATCGGCACACGCGAGTTAGACAAGGTGAACGTCGTCTTCGTTATTGACACGAGCGGGAGCATGCGCGATAACATCCAAGAAATCGCCGCAAACCTGTTTGCTATGGTCGATGAATTCGATCTTGTCAATTTGGAGTACCATCTCGGCATGTCGGAATTCAGTGTCAGGCACGAAGGTCAAAAACTGGAGATCCGTACACTGTTACCCGATGTCGGCATGCTGCGCAGACGGATGCAAAAAGTCACACTCGGCGGAGAGGAATACGCACTCGACGCACTCATGGATACACCCCACCGTATTGACTTCCACGCGGATGCGGACCAATACATTATCCTCGTAACCGACGAACCCGCAACGACCGCTTATAAAAAGGATGGCGCCTACACCACAATGCGGGAAAAGGTTATCAAAGAGTATCAACTTCAGGGCATCCGTGTCAACGTCCTCGGAGTGCCGGAACCGTTTCAACAGGAGTTAGCGGAAATGACAGGTGGACTCTGGCAGCCTATTCCGGGAGGTTTCGGTAAAGCAAGCACACTTCCGAGCGAGCGTGTCGCCAATGAAGCTTTTCTCAAAGTGTTTCGGGACATTGTCAAAGACATTCGCCGAGGTGGGGGGCGATTGCTATTCAGTATGGAGTCTCAATTCGAGGTGCTGCTCGAAGATGGCGATGTCCCAATGAAAAAGTTGCAACGCGAATTCAAGAAAAATGGGGTCTCTATAGCAGGTGTCGATAATCTGTTTGGGAGTTCGATGGTCTGGGAAAAACAGAAGGGAGATTTGTGGATAATCACCGATTATACAAACGGTCGCGTCTATACCGTCCGCAAACAGGGCGATAAATTGAATGTTTTTGCTGGGATCTATCCCGAAAGTTGGAATATGTCTAACAGTCTCACCGCAATGCCGCAAAAGCGCGGCAACAGATGGCTCATAAACGACCCAACCCGTCGTCGCATGTATACCGTCCGAAGCGAAAAAAACCGACTGAACATCTATGACGGAGCGGCACTCAGCGCATCCCCTGACAGCGCAGTGAGAGGCTTTGAACCCGTCGTGGATATTGTGGTGATGCTCGATTACAGTCGGAGTATGGGGGGCAAATCCCAAGTGATTATGCTCGGATTGAGTACGCTCATCGGCAGGTTAGACATTCTGCCAATTAATTATCGGATCGGACTTATCCGTTTCGCGGAGGCAAAGGATGCCATTAAAGTCATCAACGGTGCTGTCGTGACGCAGATGCCACTCAACGAATCCACGCTGGCAACCTACATGGAAGCCCCATTCGGCGGAGACGAGCACCTCATCGACGCGATTGTGGAGGGGGTTCCAAAAGTTAAATTCAGTCCGTATGCGAGCCGATTCCTGCTTATTCTGACCGATGAACCGACAACAGGCAAATATCCGCCTGAACGCGCACTGCGTCTGTGTCAGTCGTTAGGTATCCGTGCTTATGTTATTGGACATCCGGGTCCCACAGATTTTCAGAAAGCCCTTGCAGAACAGACGGGTGGACGCTTCTTTACAATGCCGAAACATCTCAATAGAACCTATCCAAACCAATAATTGGTTGTCAGTCGTCGGTTATCAGAGGATTCGCCATTGGCAGTCAGCGGTCAGCAGCCGGGGTTTGGATTGGCGGTGTAAACTAATTGTCTGAATCAGGTGCGCTTTGACAAATAATAATAGAATGTCGGTTAGATTCCGACTCGGAGGACGCACTCCGCATATCTTACCCTAACCGCACTGCTGGAAACAGCCGTGTGGAAAGCAAGGGGAAATGGCGAATGCCTGAGGCAAAGGCGACCTCACAAGAGCGCCAAAACTGGCACGTCCGATAAATGACGGACACGGAGAAGCGAAAGTTGAATGCTTGCAAGCCTCGTTAGACAAGACATAGAAACGCCTTGAAAAACTATGGTATTCATAAGGTTGTCCTCTGATTTGGCAATCTATTGCGTATGATATGAATACAGCGTTGAGATGCTCAATGAATCGGGGTACAGAACACTCCTAAATCCGTCAACGAAGTCTATTATTGGGAAGTCAAAGAGAACCTAAGTAGACTCATAGAGTCTATAAGGTTGAAGAGATTAGGAACTCTCGTAAGAGAGAAGCATAATCAGGTTGAGTGCTTTGAAACATTTCTAAAAACATTTTATCTATAGACGTGAAATCTTGCGAAAGCATGTGTCTATAGAAGTCTTAGACTTATGGACAAGAAATAAAGTAAAAGTGGTTATCATCACCTAAAGCGTTTATCGCCACACTCGACTGGAAGGTCTCCATGTGTGGTGAAAGTCGCACGCATGGTTTGGAAGGGGTTGTAGAGGGGCGACCCTCTACGACTACCTTATGATTCACAGGATTAAAGGATTCGCAGGATCAGAGAACTTCTTGACTGAAGATTGTCTTTTATAGAACGCCCCAAATATAGTAGATTCTGTTTTTCTACGGATACACCTTTCGCCCCTCTGGGGCTTATGGCTTGGCAGATATGGCGTTTCTACACACCTTTCGCCGCTCTGGGGCTTATGGCTTGGAATTAACATGGACGCAACGATTCACTCCCATATAGAACGCATGCACGAACAATTGGCGAAGATAGACGCTCTTCACCGCAACGCCGATTGGATGCAGCAGGCACTTTTCAATATGCCTCGCCATCTCTTCATTGAGCAATACTACGATGACGAGGGACCAGACGGGATTGTTCACGTCGAATCACCCATACCGACAGAAGAGCAACTCTCAGCAATTTACTCCAATAGAGGCATGATGATCCGAAAGGACCCACACAGTGCCGCATCCCAACCCTCACTTATCTTTGGTATGTTGGACGATCTCAAACTGACCCACGGGTGCAAGGTCTTAGAGATTGGAACGGGGAGTGGATGGAACGCCGGACTGATCGCGTTTAGCGTGGGGGACGAAAGTCTCGTCTACTCCATTGACCTGCAAGCAGATCTGGTAGAGAAAGCCCGAAAACACCTGAGTGCTGCTGGATTCAATCGTGTCAACTTAAGAGCGGGTGATGGCGGACTCGGCTGGGATGGCGAAACCTTCGATCGGATCATCGTTACAGTCGGTTCCCCTGATATTCCACCGGCGTGGATTGAATCGTTGGCGGAGGGCGGGATTTTGGCGATGCCGTTGAAGACAAAAGGTGCCGGTGATCCGATTCTTCGGTTGCACAAACAGGGCAACAAATTGAGAGGGACAATCACGCGCTGGGCGGGTTTCATGGACCTACAAGGAGATTTCAAATCTTCTACCGAGGACGCTCTGAAGCCATCTTCCGATCCAGTGGTAGAAGCGTTGTTGCAAGAGGCACCGACACTCACGCGACTTCCTGCATACGTGGGATCCGATTGTGCGTTCTATCTTCGCCTTAACGGAGAACCGATGGAAACGCTTTGGGAATATCAAGGACACAGGGGAATGAACTCTGTCCTGCTGGATAGGGACTTACCTGGCTTATGTGTTCCTCGGTCTATCCTCGAACCGAAGCCTGAGAATCGCGTGGAGGCTTACGGCAATCCGCAGATTGTCGACCACTTTATTGCAGGAATAGAGGAATGGATTAACCTCGGCAGTCCCAAGATCACAGACTATCACATTGAACTCATTAATCCCACTGCGGCAAACGATGCTGCACCTCACAGTTATATTGATAGGAGACCTAACGCAACGCTACGGTTTTCCTTACCGGATGTCCCATTATCACGGGACCAAAACTGACTGAAAAGTTAACCATCAAAAGGAGATGACTCTATAATGTCAACAACTTCTACAAGTACACAACAACATCGAGAAATGGCAACCGAAGAGGGCCCCGTCGCTGTCGCTATTGTCACCGTGAGCGACACACGCACCCCTGAAACAGATAAAAACGCTGTATTTCTGCGCGAACAACTCGCCGCAGAAGGGAACAGCGTCACTGCTTATCAAATCATAAAAGATGAACCCGACCAAGTCGCGGCAGTATTAGATAAAATGGCGGAAAGCGATGCACAGGTTATTCTCTTTAACGGTGGCACGGGCATCGCCCCGCGCGACACTACGTTTGACATTCTCGATCGTAAACTGGAAAAGATTTTACCTGGATTCGGCGAACTTTTTCGGATGTTCAGCTACGATCAGGTCGGTGCAGCAGCGATGCTCTCACGAGCGACTGCTGGTGTCTATCGCGGGAAAGTGGTGATCTCTACACCGGGTTCGACTGCGGCTGTGCAATTGGCATGGGAAAAGTTGATTGGACCGGAATTGCAACATCTGGCGTGGGAAGTCGGACGTTAAAATAGTTTTCGGTTTTCAGTTATCAGTTTTCAGTTAAAGAGGGACTTCTGTAAGAATTTATCCCTTTGTGGAGCATATCAAGTTAGGGTAGATTGTTAAAAAACGCCTCTTAACTGATTGTCGACTACTGATAACTGACAACTATTCACAAAACCTCGCGGGTGAAGGTATACACATGCCGCAACCACGAGGCGTAATAGATGCCGTTCGCATAGCAGAAATAGAGTAACTTCAAGCCAACGACACCGATCAAACAGACAAATAACACCGCAAGTAGGCTGAAATCCCAAGCCCGCATCTTCAAAGCACGTAGCGAAGTGCGTTGTGCCGCCATCTCTGGCGAGAACCCGCGGCTTTCAACGGATTCACCGAGGTGTGTCGCGTGCCGGATGTTACCCGCCAAGATAGGACGGAAACTGTTGAGAACTCCTCGGCAGGTTGCCAAAAGATTCAGACGGAGATACCGGAACCCCCTCAATCTTTGTGAACGAAACACCGTCGCCGCCTCATTCGCAATCACAGGGATAAAATGTAACGCCGTCGTCACCATAAAAGCGAGGGTCGCAGGCACACGCAATTGTGCCAACGCGAGGAGTAGATCACGCGGTTGCGTCGTCCAGATGATGAAAAATCCCATGACGAGTGTGGTGTTGAAACGGAGGGATTGGACGATTCCGTGGAACAGTCCTTCCCGATAGATACGGATGCCGCCGGTCATCTTTCCAATGAGTGGTAGGTCGGCAGGCACAAGCGTGAACAGCACGGTGCGTGGAAATTCGTTATAGAAGATCGCTTGACTGTAAATCAGACCCCACGTTGTAAAGAAGAGGAAAGCACAGAGCAACCCGATCTGTCGTAACGTCGGGACGGACAGTGCGACCAACGCGAGGCTCCCAAGGAAACAGACGAGCAGTGCCGTCGGGCTGTCGAGTAGAATGACGAGACATCCGCTGATGAGCATCATCAAGATTTTTGTGCGGGGTTCGAGTATAGTATCGCGCATTGTGTGGTTTGCTGTCTGTACCTCCGAGAAAAGTATAACAGGTTTGTATTGCTGTTGCCAACTAAAAGACATCGCGATTGATGGGGATTGTCAGAATCAGGATTTACAGGATTTTGGAATGAACAGGATTATAGTATCTTCTTATAGGTAGCGGAAAAAAGCCTCATTTCCTTTTCGTTGACTTCCACTCACATTTGTGGTATACTTTGGTAAAAGACAGGACATAAACAAAGGAGATATCAAAATGGCTGATCAAGATTTCAGGGAAAGGGTTCTTGAAGCCTTATCAGGGATCGAGACACAAGCGAGAGAAAACAATGCCCGTTTGGAAAAACGCCTTGATTCCTTAGATACCGGCATAGGAACTTTGGAACGCGATGTGGGATGGATAAAGGGAAAATTGGAAGGTAAGCGAGAAGGCAGTGGCACTTAACTATTCTGACCGTGTGTACTGCTGTTGGAGCCGCAATTATAGCACTTATTGCCTTGTTCACCTAAACATTCGCTCCTGAACCTATTCCATAAATCTGCTCCGATATCCCCATGCCGCAACTCAACCTCAAACCCAATCACAAAGCAGTCCGAGACTACTACGCCACACTGCAGCAATACGATAAACACGACATCACACACGAAGGCGCAGTCAGCAACCCCTTCGCTTTCCTCCTCGACGCTTGCGCAAAACAGGTGAAAGGTACGCTCGTCCCGCAATACCCGATGCGCGCCCCGAAAGGCAACCGTATCGTCATCGATGGCAGTGTTCTCAACAACGAAATCGGACTCCCTTTCGCCTATTGGGAAGCGAAGGATATGGACGACGACCTCGCCAGAGCGGTGATCGACAAGCGCGAGGCGGGCTATCCACTCGACAATATCCTCTTCCAGACCCCACAACGCGCCATCCTCTACCAGAACGGGCATGAAGTGATGGACATCGACATCACGGAACCTGCCAACCTGATTCGGGTGCTCCAGTTCCTGTTCGCTTACGCGCCACCCGAACTGGAGAATTGGCAAACCGCTGTCACGGATTTCAGGGAACATGTGCCAGACCTCGCAAGCGAGTTGAAAGAACGGATCGAGCAACGCCACGAAACCGATCCAGACTTCAAAAAGGCGTTCACCGATTTCTACGAGACCTGTCGTACCTCCATCAACCCGGAACTCTCACAGGACGCTGTCGAGGAGATGCTCATCCAACACATTCTCACCGAACGCATCTTCCGCACCGTCTTTGACAGGTCAGACTTTACCCGTCGAAACATCATCGCCCGGGAGATTGAAAACGTCAGCGATGTGCTCATGCGGCAGGCTATGAGCCGTGACGAGTTTCTTGGACCGCTGAACCGATTCTACGTCGCCATTGAACAAGCGGCGACGCTCTGCAAAGACTTCTCCCAAAAACAGCACTTCCTCAACACATTTTACGAGAAATTCTTTCAAGGGTTCTCTGAGGATGTCGCAGATACACACGGCATCGTCTACACACCGCAACCGATCGTCGATTTCATGGTGAACAGTGTGGCACACATCTTGGAAACCGAGTTCGGTCGGTCGCTGTCAGATACCGGCGTGCATATCATCGATCCGTTCGTCGGGACAGGCAACTTCATCGTCCGTCTCATGCAGGACATCCAAGGCACGGCGTTAGAGGAAAAATACCGTCACGAACTCCACTGCAACGAGGTGATGCTCTTACCCTACTACATCGCAAGTCTGAACATCGAGCAGGAGTACTACCAACGCACGGGAGCGTATCTGCCGTTTGAAGGGATCGCACTTGCCGACACGTTTGAATTGATGGAGCAGGAGCAAGGGGAACTCTTCACAAAGGAAAACACAGAGCGTGTGGAGCGACAGAAGACATCGGATATGTTCGTCGTCATCGGTAATCCCCCTTACAACATGGGACAGATTAACGAAAACGACAACAATAAAAATCGGACGTATGTGACGATGGATGCTTTGTTGCGAGAAACATATTCGCGTGCCTCAAAGGCGACAAACAAAAGATCACTCTCAGATCCGTATGTAAAGGCGATACTTTGGGCATCAAAGCGAATTGGAGCGGAAGGCGTTGTCGCATTTGTGACAAACAGCGGTTTTCTGGACAGAACAGCGTTTGATGGGATGCGAAAACACCTAACACAGGATTTCGACGCAATCTATATTTTGGATCTCGGTGGGAATGTCCGTCAGAATCCGAAGTTGTCAGGGACAACACACAATGTCTTCGGCATTCAGGTCGGAGTAAGCGTCAATTTTTTCGTCAAGAAAAGTAAAGTTAGAACAGATTCAAAACCCGCTGAAATCTTCTATGCACGTGTTGATGAATTCTGGCGGAAAGAGGAGAAATATAACTACCTCGATTCAAAGGGACACTACCAAAATGTTGACTGGCAACAGATAACACCTGACAGTCGCCATACATGGTTAACAGAAGGACTTCATGCCGAGTTTGATACCTTTATTCCGATGGGAACGAAGAAAGCAAAAGCAACAAAAGGTGCAACGGTGGGTATTATCTATAAAACCTACAGTCTTGGAGTCGGTACAAATCGTGATGCATGGGTCTACAATTTTAACCAAGGTATTCTTGCTGAAAATGTTCAGAAAACGATAGGATTCTACAATGCACAGGTATTAAAGTGGCTGGTCACACCAGAGAAGTCAATTGTGAATATAGATAATTTCGTAGAGTATGACAATACTAAAATCAGCTGGAGTTCCGCTTTAAAACGGCAGTTTAAGAGTGGCAAAATAGCTGAGTTTTCAGATGCGAAACTCCGATATGCTCTCTACCGTCCTTTTACTAAGACACATCTATTCTTTGACCGAATTATGAATCATAGTGTCTTTGTGTTCCCCTCTGTTTTTCCGATACCAGAGACTGAAAATGAGAACCGCGTGATCTGTGTTGGTGGCTATGGTCGAAAAGAGTTTGCTGTTATGATGAGCCAATATATTCCAGATGTCAACCTCTATGGCGATCCACAACAATCCTTCCCCTTCTACACCTACAACGAGGACGGCACGAACCGACAAGAGAACATCACCGATTGGGCGTTGACGGAATTCCGAACCCACTACGGCGACGACACCATCACCAAGTGGGACATCTTCCACTATAACTACGGTCTCCTGCACCATCCCGCCTACCGCAAGAAATATCAGATGAACCTCAAGCGCGATCTCCCGCATATCCCGTTCGCCGAAGATTTCTGGGGGTTCGCTAAAGCAGGCGCGGCGTTAGCGGATCTTCACGTCAATTACGAATCTGTTCCGAAATACGACGGACTGAAATATATCGAAACGGAGGGGATGACAGTCGATTGGCGGGTTGAGAAGATGAGGTTGTCCAAAGACAAGACGCAGTTGACATACAACGATTTCCTGACATTGGACGGTATCCCTGCGGAGGCTTACGCGTATCGGCTCGGCAACCGTTCTGCGTTGGAGTGGGTCGTGGATCAATACCGTGTCAAGACGGACAAACGGAGCGGGATTGTGAACGACCCGAACCGTGAATCGGAACCTCGGTATATCGTAGACCTGATTGGGTGCGTTATCACCGTCAGCCTGAAGACTGTAGAGATTGTCAAAAATTTACCAGTGCTGTAATCCCAAAATGGTTGAACACCAATTTTGTTGGGTTTCGCTGTGCTCTACCCATCCTACGAATTGGAAAAGGCGAGGTTCGGGGGAAATTGAGGAAATTGGGGAAATACCCTATCAAAAACCCCAAGCAAAAACCCCTCGCCAGCGAAAAGGGAGTATCTTTTCTGTAGGAAACATCTCCGATTTCCGACCCTGTCTTAAAAAAGCGAACTTTTTGCCACAAAATCTGACTAAAGTAACGAATACAGCAATTGAACGTTAAAAAAGTATAAGAAGTTGGAGAAGTGAATTGAGATCTACAGTGTTCCAAGGAATGAAGAAGGAGAAAAATCATGGCAACGCAAATTCGTCAGCAAGATGGCATCACGATTTTGGAACCGAGTGGGAAGATAGTGGGATCCTCAGCATCAGAATTACGGAAAGCAATTTCACCGCAGATAGAGGCTTACGATGAGCCGCGTGTGCTCATCAATTTCGAGCACGTCAATCGGATCGATAGCTCAGGGCTGAGTGCCCTCATGGAGGCACGTGTCGCCGCAACCCGCAAGAAAGGGCGTATCGGGATTATCAATGTCGGCAAACACATCAAAAACTTGGTCGCTCTGAATCGACTCGTGAGTCTCTTCGAGTGTTTCGACAGCGAGGATGCCGCAGTCTTAGCACTATCGGCATAGCATCTAAAGTTCAGTAGTAGGTAAAAAGGAGACCGGTTTTATCACTCTTCCCGCCAAGACCCCATGCTTTAGCTAGCGGGATGTAGGCGGGCGTTGGGTTTATGGTCGAAAAAATATTTGACATTTCGTCAAAAATGTAGTATAATTAATAGTATCACGTTGGCAGACATGACAAGCGTAATCGCAAGGTTACGTGTCTGCCTACCCACTTGTCAGGGGTTAAAGGCGTGATACGTGAAAGTCCATGAAGACCTATAAATATCAGTTTGGTCACCAATCGAGTTGTATTCGTATCGGCAACCTACTTGACGATATGTGGCAGGTGCATGAATACTTCCATAAGTGGCAACGCCAACGCTATAAAGACGGGCTGCCGTATGCCAACTATTACGCGATGGATAGCCACTATAAGGCACTGAAAAAGACCACACATCCACATTGGAAAGCGTTGCCGAGCCAAGCAATTCAACAAGAGTTGCGGCGTATTGATGGTGCGTATGATCGTTTTTTCAAGAAACTCGGTGGTAGACCCAAAATCAAAAAACGACATAAGTTCAAGTCTATCACCTTTCCCGGAGAAGCAGGTTGGTCTCTGAAAAACAATCGTATCACATTGACTTTTCGTAAATGGAATCCCAAGACGCGTAAATGGCAATTTGATAAAGTGCCTTATACGTTTCATAAACATCGCCAATGGCACGGTTCCATCAGTCGTATCACAATCAAACGTGACGCTTGTGGTGATTATTGGCTCTGTATAACCACGACCTACACAGATATGAAACGTCTGCCAACAACAGGTGAAAGCGTTGGGGCAGACTTCGGCATGAAAGACGCGTATTTGACGCTGAGCACGGGTGAAAAAAAGCAACACCCACAACCTTTGAAACAGTCCTTGAAGAAACTTCGCACACTCAACAAGAGCCTTTCGCGTAAAGTCAAAGGTTCTAATGGCTGGTGGCGATGTGTTCGATCAATCGCCCGTCTGTATCGTAAAATCACGAACCAACGCACAGATTTTCATTGGCAACTTGCCACTGAACTCTGTAAGCGGTTCGATACCATCGCGATTGAAACGCTGAACCTTGACGGCATGAAACGCTTGTGGGGACGCAAAGTCTCCGATCTTGCTTTCTACGAGTTTGTTGAGATATTGAAGTATAAGTGTCGTAAACATAAGCGTGAGTTACGTCAAGTCGGTCAATGGACAGCAACGACAAAACCGTGTAGTGATTGCGGTTTTCATAATGAAAATCTTTCTCTTTCAGATAGACAGTGGACGTGTCCGGA
Organism: Candidatus Poribacteria bacterium; assembly: GCA_965232545.1. Taxonomy (GTDB): domain Bacteria; phylum Poribacteria; class WGA-4E; order WGA-4E; family WGA-3G; genus WGA-3G. The sequence goes on along the minus strand of OZ246979.1, from coordinate 351,763 downwards.
CTGTGGTTCACACCACGATAGAGACATCAACGCTGCGATAAACATATTGCGGGCAGGGATAGCCGTTACCTAACGATGTGCCTGAGACTCATCTATTTCAGAGTATCAGGGAAATGCCCGCAGGTGGAGCGAAAATAAGACGGTGGACTCTTTGAGAAAACCGCAGTCGCTATGAAACCGAAGCCCCAACCTTTAGGTTGTGGGTGCTATCACCGGTCTCCTTTTTTTGTATGGTGCACGAGATTTAGTGGGATACCGGTGCGGTTGGATGAAGTTTCAATAAATATTTCAGTAATTCCGTAACATATCCGGCGTCCCTTCCCAGTAACGGGTGGGAACCCTGGTTAGGAAACCGCACCTACCGGACCTGGGGAAATAAATATTACCGAATTAAATTCTTAATCTTCATGAAACCGCACCTACCACTTCAAAGGAAAGGGCGAGGTTGAAGAATAGCGGTCAGCAGTCGGAAACCGTCAGCCATCAGTAAGAATCGCAATCGGGAGATCGCTCCTACAGAAGAATAGCAGTCAGCAATGGATTTGAAATACGTCTTATCCCCTGATAAGGGGAAAGGGGTTGGCACAATAGGGTTTCAATCAGGTAGCCGTAACTACCGAACCCGAACCGCAAACCTAACGCTCTAACGTCACCTTAACCGAATCCTCTCCCTCTGCATAAGGGATCTCCCATTCAATCTGCTCACAGATTTCAATGCTCCCTGTGCTACACCGATATGAACCCGATGGCATCCCATGCACCGAGACCTGCGCACATTCCGCATGCGTGGACGGCTTCGACAGAATGACTTCCAATCGTCGCAAGTCCTTTGTGAGTGTTGCTTTCTCAATGCGAGCCTTCACCGTCTCCAACGTTACACCGAGCGGTACAAAGGCTACCCTGACTCCTAATCCATCTTGCGGGACGAGGGTATAGTCGTCCACCGTCTCGGAAACAGCACAGCCATAACCGATAAGCCCGAAATCTGGATCTTGGACGAGATAGGATTTCAACATGCTCAAGTTGCCGTAAAGTCCCATGCCGACCTCACCAGAGAAACAGCCGTTCCGATAATAGTTGTACTCCGGCGATCCCTTCTCCGGCGGATTGAACCGCCATTCCCTACCGTTGTGCCCCTTCCCAGATGGATCGACACAACTCCAGACCGCCAGGGTTGCGCCGTAAGCCTTCTGCAGGAAGTGTAGATCGCCTGTCTGCTCATATCTATCGAAAAGCGGACGCGCCAGCAACGGTGTTGGATAGCATCCAATGTATCGCATGTTCGTGCAGTAGGAGAACCACATCGGGGTTGCGTCGCGGCTTGCGAGGATAGTCTGCACAGTGCGCTGCTTTAGCGATTCATCGTCGGCGACCTGCGCTAAGTAGTACAGCGCAGCTTTTGAAGCGTGATCGAAACAGTACTCCGAGGCGAATGGGTACTCCTCCTCAAGGAAAAACGGGAGACACCCTTCAATAGCCTCTCGCAGCGTCCGGTATTCTGTCGTCATGCCTTCCGTCTTCAGCGACTTCAGAAGATGTGCCAGAATCGGTGAGCCCATCGGTGCATGCGTTTTAGACATGTTGCCGCGGTGGTAGTCGATGTAATTCTTCGTCTCATAGATGCTCTCGTAGGTAGAATCAAGGTAAGAGGCGAGTGCGGTATTATAAGCGAGGTTGAGATACCACAACGGCTCTCGACTCGTTTTTATCCCGTGCAAAGTGGTAATCCGATACATCTGATAGTAAATATTGTAGACGTGTGGATAGTTATAGATACGCCAGACGTAATCCCATCGCCGCCAGGAATCCGGTCGGAGTCCGATAAGCGAGTTCAGGACTTGATAGTTGTCTTTGCTCTGTAACTTCCCGTAGAGAAATTTCTCAATGAATTCGTCGAGTGCGTGGATCTCCTTTTCGTCGGGGTAATAGACGTTTTTTCCGGCGAGGAACACGGGTGGTGCAAAACATCGGTCATCGCTGCCGCCCATATCAATCGAACCGCAAGGTGCTTCCTCCTCGACGATGAGCCTTTCATCCTCGTTATTCCAGATGCGAAAACTGTAATGACAGAGGTCGTCTGGATCTTCGACACGCTGATTCTCCACGATGAATTTGGCGCGCGCCTTCATCAAAGTTTCTATCTCCGCAATCCCGTTGAACACAAGGTGTGTCCATTCACCATCACCGTAACGGATCGTAACCTTCTGTTCTCCCATGGAAGTCAGACGGACGGTATAGGTGTAGCGGTCCCCCATTGTTGCTACAGGTTCGACCTCAATACCTTCGGCAGTCTCAATCGCCGTAATCGCTTTCTTGCACCGAAGCAGAAGATGCGCTGTCGTGCCGACAGGTAGCACCATCCCCGGCACGATCTTTACAGCGATATTCCCGTTCTGATACAATTTCTCACTAATCTCGGCGTAGTCCTTGACGCGACACAGTGTGAAACTGAAAGTCCGTTTTTCATCGGGCATCAAAGTGAGCGAACGGTGTCCATTGTACCAAGTTTCCTCTGCTGTGGCTTCAGAAAACAGGTAAAACAGGGAGCCAGCCCCCGTCATCATCTCAGTATTGGGGAAAAGCCCATATCCAGAAATCGCCTCCAGAGCGGTATCGCCTTGCGGGGCAATCAACAGTTGGTCGCCTTTGCCACTCGCACGGGTTACGAGAATATAGGACGAATGTCCAGAAACAAACGAACTTTCAATCACGCGTTGCTCAAAGACATACTTCGTAGACTCAATCGACCGATGGTTGAACCCCTGTTTCTCATCACCGATGCTGTAGTTCGTATTGAGTGTGATCGGGAGTCCGAGTTCCCCGATTTCGACCTGTGCCTGCGAAGTGTTGTGAAGCGTAGTCGTCCATAGAATGGCATCGCCGTTCTGCGGGTTTCCGTCAAACGCATACCGTTGCTCAATATTGAGATGCTGGAACCCACCTGGGTTGACAGAATTGCCATCATAGCGGGTGGTTACGGAATCGTCATCGTACGTCACTGTACGGACATCATCACTGAGGAAGGTGTGCATCGCGCGCCACATCGTTTCACCTGCGAGACGCGCTTTTAAGACAACGTCGCCAGTCCAGCAGTGCATCGGAATCCGTTGCGACTTTTCAGGCACGTGCCGTTGTTTCCACCAGATGTTGAGACGCATGTTCTGTTCATTCCCGACGAAGTTTGTGCCTTGTGCGTCCTCTGTCAAGTATAACCCTTTGATAACACCGCTGCGTCTATCCACATCAAGGATATACTGTTCATTCGTCAAACGGAGGTAGGCATCGTGGGGGGTATAGCGTGCGTATCGGACCTGTAGCATAATGTGTTGCTCGCTTTCACGGATTAAAGGAAAGGTTTTCTTGAGAATACCCGTTCTGGAGGAATCTGTCAAGGAAAAACAAATCCTCTATCGGAGGAGGGAAACACCCTATCAAAAACACTCCGATTCCCGACTGCTGTTGACTGCTAATCGCTGATAAACATCCGAAATCCGCGATTTAAAAATACCGGTGCGGTTGGGAAACCGTGAAGAAACACCCTATCAAAAACCCTACCGGGGTCTGGACGAATGCTGCGGTTAATGCGATATAAACTTTTAGAAATGGTATAAAACTCGGTGCGGTTGCGAATGCAGATCGCATGAATCAGAATCAACGGTATGAAGTGCTTATGCACTTCCCCGGGTATGAAGGTTCTCCGTGTGGCATTCACCGGGGGAGTACGCCGCAAAACCGCCCCTACCATGGTAGGGGAGAACGAGGTTGGGATTTGTTGTAAATCTTCCTGTTGACAAACATCCCAATCTATGATAAACTTCGGTTTATGTGAACCACCATCACAGAATATTCTATAACGAAGGAGTCTATCAATGGCGAACATCAAAGTCTTGATTGCCAGTGGAATTAGCCAAGAAGTTGCGGACATGCTGGGGAACGCCCCCTCGGAAATGGAAATCAGTTTTCTACCGGAAGGTGAGCAACTCAAAGACCATATTTCAGACGCTGAAATTCTCTACGGCGTCGTATCAGAGGATGCCCTCCCTCATGCGACATCGCTACAGTGGGTGATGCAACCGTTCGTAGGCGTGGAACGGTCAATGTACCCCGCCTTCAAAGAAAGCCCCATCACACTGATAAACAGTAAGCGGTTGTATGGACCCCAGCTCGCTGAACACGCCTTCGCGCTGCTACTCTCACTCACACGGGGGATCAATACACAACTTGATTTGATGCGTGATAAAGAGTGGAAGTGGACACAGTGTGTTGAGGTATCGGGAATGACGATGGGAATTCTCGGACTTGGGGGTATCGGCAGAGCGGTCGCGCAACGTGCCAAAGCCTTCGAGTTCAACGTAATTGCTGTCGATCCCGAACCGATGGAGAAGCCAGATACCGTCGATGAATTGGGACAGCTCGACTGGCTGCCGGAGTTCCTATCCCGCTGCGACGTTTTGACGGTCTGCTGTCCAATCACGCCACAAACCCATAAACTCCTGTCCCATGCGGAATTCGATGCCTTACCAGAGGGATGCTTCTTCGTCAACGTCAGTCGTGGTAAAGTGGTTGACGAAGACGCGCTCATCGCCGCGCTGAAAAGCGGGAAATTGGCGGGCGCGGGGTTGGACGTAACCTATACGGAGCCGTGTCCAGAAGACAACCCATTATGGACGCTCCCGAACGTGATTCTAACGTCCCATACCGCTGGCGCGTCGCAAAATATCGCCAAACGCGCAATGGAACTCTTCATCGACAACATGCGCAAATACGTGAACGGGGAACCGCTCTCGAATGTTGTGGATAAAGAAAAAGGGTATTAAAATGGAGTGCCTATAATGGAATACAAAATACCACTCCTTCTAATGCCACAACCTGAAGGTGGATATACAGTGACCTCCCCTCTGTTGCCTGAGTTCGTCACTGAGGGTGACTCGTTAAACGAGGCATTAGAAAACGTTAAGGACGCTCTTGCCGCGGTCATTGAACTCTATCAGGACCTGGGGCGTTCATTGCCAGAGAACACCCATATTCCCGATGCAAAGAGTCCTGTGTGGTTAGAAACGGTAGTATCGGCACCGTGACATACCGAGAAGTTGCTCGAAAATTAACAACCCTTGGTTGTCAAGAGCGCAAGAGAAGAGGCGGTGGATCACATCGAAAATGGTTTAATCCCCACACGCAACAAGGCACTGTTGTTCCAGATTGGGGTAGACGCGACCTGAAATTGGGAACGATTCACGCGGCCGTCCGCCAATTGGGAATCAATTGGCAGGATTTCCAAAACGCATAGAATTACCCTACTAACCGTTTTAAGCCTCTATCACAAAGGCTTCCAACGCTTCTGTATCAATAACAACACCGAGTCCGGGCATATCATCAATGACGAAAGTTCCATTTTCAATCATCGGTTTTCGCGTGGTGATTTGCCCTTTCGATTCATACGCCTCCGGGGAATGTTCCATAATCAGGAAGTTGGGGATCGTCGCTGAGAATTGCACCGTCGCGGCAATTGAGAGGATGCCACCGCCGCCGATGTGCGGTGTTACCGGAATGTTATAGGTATCGGCGAGGCTTGCGATACGTTTCCCTTCCGTGAGTCCAGTGCGAGCAATATCGGGCATGGTGATGTCGCAGGCGCGACGCTCAAATACTTCGCGTAACTCATAACGGGTGCGGGTCCATTCGCCAATAGCGACCGACATATCCAGTGCCTGCGCCAATGCCGCTTGTCCGGGGATGTCCTCCGGTGCCGTCGGCGATTCTAACCACATTACGTCCAATTCCTCAAGCCCGCGTCCGAGAAGCGTCGCCTCTGGGATACTATATTGGGTGTGGACATCCACCATCAACTTAATCTGTGGACCGACCTGTTCGCGCACCGCTGCGACGATCTCCAAAATTTCGGCGCGACCGTGCGTCGAGTGAATTTTTAATCCGCCATACCCCTGCGAAACATGCTTCGCCGCTTGTGCCGCCGCCGCTTCCGGGGTGCTACCGCCAACGCCAGCGTATAAAGGAATCCGATCCCGATAGCGTCCACCGAGGACTTTGTGAACGGGTTTCCCTGTCGCTTGCCCGATAATATCCCAGAGCGCGATGTCACACCCGGCGAGTGCATCGATGAAAAAGCCGGTATAGTGTCCACGCTCGCGCATCGCTGTAAACATCCGTTGCCAAAGGTATTCCACATCAAACGGGTCTTCCCCCATCAGTATCGGACGACACAGATCCTCAACAATCGTCTTCGATGTACGCGGTGAGACGGGGCTTTGTCCTTCGCCATACCCGACGATGCCATCTGACGTAGTGATCCGCACGACCATCGTCTCATGGTGCCGTGCGTAGATGCAACGCCATCCCTCGCTCGGCACGTAATAATTGTCGGTTTGTTCTTCTGATAATTTCTCGGTTTGGTATCGGAGCGCGAATGCTTCAACCTGTGCAATTTCCATAATTAAATAGCCTCTCTGACATCAACATGTTAGAACGGATTCTCTTGAATTTTTATCTGAATAAACGTAAAATGTCAGAAGACGGTTCACTTTTCTGCCACGACACATCACACCGGTGCGGTTGGGAATGCAGATCGCATTTGGGCGAGTACGCCGCAAAACCGCACATACCGGGGGAGGGGATCGCTAAACGCTCACTATGTCTCCTTTAAGTCCGCCAACCCGTATGCCTATACCGGAAAAAATCAGCCTGCGTACCATCCTCATATCCCTGCTACTCCTGCCGTTCATCTACAAATGGCATATTGCGTGTGAAGCCCTCCGATACACTTTCCCAACATTGATGGCACCGTTCTACAGCGTAGTGTTCACACTCCTAATCATTGCAGTGCTCAACATGGCTGTAAAGAAATACGCCGCAAAACACGCACTGACGAGTGGCGAACTGATTAGCCTCTATGTCCTGATGTCCATAACACTGCTGTTCATGTCTTACGACATGTTCCTGCCACTCGTCTCAATTATCGTTCATGCCTTCTATTTTGGGACTCCCGAAAACGAATGGCGCGAGTTGTTTTGGCGTTATCTGCCGGAGTGGTTAACAATCAATGATCCGCGTGTGCTCCGTGCCTTCTATCTCGGCGATGCCCCGTTTTTTGAAACTCACTCTGTGAAGAAATGGGTGACACCGACGTTCTGGTGGTGCGCTTTCACTTTTGTGCTTATTTTCGTGATGCAGTGTATCAATGTCATCATCCGAAAACAGTGGACGGAGCAGGAACGTCTTGTGTACCCGATTGTTGAGCTTCCGTATCAACTCGCTTATAATACGAACCAATTCCTTGGGAGTCGAGCGATGTGGTGGGGGTTCGGTATCGCTTCGATCATCAGTCTTGTCAACGGGCTTCACATCTTTTTTCCCTCAATTCCGGCTTTCCCAAATAAGCACATCCCCCTGAATGCCTTATTCACTGAAAAGCCGTGGACAGCCTTTCTCCGTGGCGGTGACGCAATTATTGTCTATCCGTTTGCAGTTGGGCTTGGTTTCCTGATGCCGCTTGATTTGCTTATATCGTGTCTGCTCTTTTTCTTTCTTTATAAAGTGCAATATTTCATCGCTATCCTCACCGGATTGGAAAACGTCCCTGGCTTTCCCTATCCGTATGAACAGAACATCGGTGCGTATATCGGTATTTGTGTCGTTGCGCTCTGGAGCACACGTCGGCAGATTTGGCGGGTATTTCGTACAGCCTTTGGACGCAACCACACATTGGATGAAAGGGAACCGATGCGCTATCGAACGGCACTCTTAGGGATTGTTTTCGGTGGAATATTCATCATCGGCTTCGCAATGCGAGGCGGAATGGCAATGTGGATCGCGGTGCTATTTTTCGCCGCACATTTCGTAACGATCGCGATTCCGCTGACACGTATTCGAGCACAAATAGGGTTTCCGATTCACTCAACAACTTTTATCGGTCCGCACCATAGCCTTGTCAGTATACTCGGCACGCGACGCATTGGCGCACGAAATCTGACATGGTTTGCTCTGTTTTTCTGGTTCAATCGAGACAATCGGAGCCACCCAATGCCGCATCAACTTGAAGCGTTTAAGCTTGCCGAACGCGGCAACCTCGACGTAAAGGGTCTGTCTCGTCTGATGATTCTCCTGACAGTTATCGCTATGCCGCTGTGCATCTTCATGCTGGTAGATACATTCTTTGAACTTGGGGTTGATACCGGCAAAGTCGGTGGACAAATTAACAGTTTCGGTGGACGCGCGTATCGCTTCCTTGAAGGTTGGCTCACTTCTCCACAGGATGCAAACAGGGGGCACATCGCTGCGATAATATTCGGTTTCACTCTCACAACCTTGCTTTCAGCAGTGCGGAGTCACCTGTTCTGGTGGCCCATCCATCCGCTCGGTTACGGCGTATCGTTCCATCTGCACCTTTTCTGGGCGGCGTTTATCATCAGCGCGCTCGCGAAATGGAGTATTTTAAAATATGGTGGTCTCGGTCTCTATCGGAAAGCAGTACCACTCTTTCTCGGATTGGCACTGGGAGATTTTGTTATGGGGAGTTTCTGGAATATTTTAAGCATTCTCCTTGATAGACCGACGTATGCGTTTTACTATTAAAAATGAACCGGTCTACGTGAAAATACTCTCTTCACTTTTTTCTGAGAACATGCTATGATCTCACTAATTGCGGAAACCTACAACTGAAAAAGATTTCGGGGTTACTTCCACACGCTTCCACGACAAATATCCATGAAACGATTCGCTTGCTCTCTCCTTATCGCTTCGCTTATATTCTCTGCCCTCACAGTGTACGGGAACCAGATTTTTGGTAGCAATCACACCACGGCTGTCACCAGCCTTCACCACCTTGCCAATCTTGCAGGCATTAAGGTCTCGCGGGCGCGCGTCAAAGATGTCCTCAAGCAGAAATCCAAAGGACATCGAACCCCCAATTCCGTAATACTTATGGACACCGCCAGGGAGATCGGACTTGAATTACTGGAACAGAATCTCAACTATACGCATCTACAATTACTTGAAACGCCGGCTATCGTTCCCTTGAAAAAAGCATTCGATGCCGAAAATCCAAGCATCACCTCTACTACATTAGGACTTTTCATTGTCGTTGAAGAGGCTACTGAGAAATGGGTACGTATCTTCGGAACACCCCGACACGCTACACACGGGATGGCAACTGTTATCCCTCGCGACCGATTTCTGGAACTTTGGACGGGACAGACGCTAAAGCCATTATACGTGCTCCCCGCGGAAGCAAGACAACTACTCGCCCATATAATGACGGGAACAGAAATCTATAAAGCGAAACTCGAAAGCGGTGTAATTGAGTTCTCTATCACGCTGAGCCACGCGACGGACGAACCATTACCCACAGATGCGGTGATGTACATGGAAAATGGCCATCAATACGAAGAGACAGGATACTGGCACATCATTTACCAATTCGACGAAAAACGTCGGTTTTACGATGTCAAGACGCGTCATAAGATGGATTTCCATGGGCACTCGCTCGAAAACTGGCAAGAAACCCATCATCAATATCGGCTCCTGCGTAGCCTACTGCATATTTGGGAAAACACTGGAACTGAGTGGAAAAAGTATCTACCACAGCGGGTGTCCGCTCGCCTTCTTAAACCACATTTCAACCCACAGTGGTGGAGCTGGCCCCTTTGGAATCTTAGACTTACAGACCTGTTTCGTTTTTTCAAACCCATTGATGTTCAACAGGTTAACGTGGACAATTCCCTTCACTACCTTTTTACCGGACACAGAACCAGAGCCGCCACCAGCGTTCTTGAAGTCTGGTTGGATCCACAAAAAGACTATCTCCCTACTCGCGTGCTACTGCACGACAGAAGTATATTAGGCGTCGCACCGGCGGAAACCCCCGACGCACAATCGAGACCTATACTGCTCGAAACAGAATATACTCTTACCCGCTATACATACCAAATCGAGAAGTTTGAACCAGATATCTGGTTCCCGAAAACCGTTACCAGAGAAGTATCATTTAGTACGACCGATGAGAATCAACAGCCGCTACCGATACTTAGAAAAACAGTCATGCAAGTACATCGCGCCGTATTTAATATACCTATTGCAGAAGAAGATCTGGGCAGGATTTCGGATACGGCAAGACCGATAAATAAGTAGAGTTTATCTCATACCACATCTAAAAAATGAAGTCGCATTAAAAGTTTCCGCATGTAAGAGCGCAATGAATTGCGCTACTACGAACCGGCTTTTCGTTAATGAAAAGTATTTATTAGGTGGCTGATGCCAGAGGCGTGATATGTCTCTACGGATTTAGGAATTCCTTGGATGCGAGTCGAAAAAAGTGCTTTGTTCGAGACGACTCCGATATGGGGACGCTGCCAAAATATTTACACATGTCCGAAAACCCATTGACGACATCAAAGGTATATGCTAATCTATTTGTGGAAATCAACATCCTATATCTCCTTGAAAGGTAAAGTTAATGGAACAATGGATCACAGAACTTGCTAATGGGTTACCCAACTTGGCTCTTTTTGCAATAATAGCGGTAACACTCTACACACTCGGCAAAGGTGCAGATTGGCTCGTTGATGAAGCCGTCATCCTTTCAACCCGATGGGGTCTGGGAAAAGCGGTCATCGGTGCGACGATCGTGAGCATCGGCACCACAACTCCAGAGGCGGCAGTCTCCGTCCTATCAGCAATACAAGGAAAACCGGGGCTTGCCCTCGGTAACGCAGTCGGTTCAATTATTTGCGACACGGGACTCATTCTCGGCTTGGCATCCCTCATGGCGCCACTACCGCTCAATCGTCAGTTGGCTTCACGATTGTCAAACGTACAGGTAGGTGCGGGTATCCTGCTCGTGCTTGGCTGTTTTCCGTGGACCTCCCCAGCGAAAGTCTTCACGCAAGGTGGTGCTTTACCACAACTTGTAGGTGTCGTCTTCGTCGTCCTATTGGCGTTATACATCTATCAATCCATCCGATGGGCAAGTGCCGCGGGCGCGAATCCTGAGAATGGAGAAGAAACGGAGGCAGAGGAGGCAAGTGGGTTTGGAACGCTTCTTAAACTCATCGGGTCAATTGCCATCATCGTCGTCTCTGCGCAGGTTCTGATTCCGACTGTGAGTATCATGGCGGAAAGGATCGGCGTCCCGAAACACATCATATCAGCAACACTCGTTGCGTTCGGCACGTCACTCCCTGAACTGGTAACGGCAATAACGGCAGTCAGACGCGGACACGGAGAGTTGGCAGTCGGTAACATCATCGGTGCGGATATTCTCAATGTGCTCTTTGTCGCGGGTGTCTCCGCTTCGGCAACGCAAGGCGGTTTGCAGGCAGATGGTCAGTTTTTTCAGTTCCTGTTCCCAGCGATGCTGTTTATTCTCATCGTCTTCCGGTGCGGTATCTTCGTATCGGGTGATCAGTTGAAACGTCCGTTCGGGATTGTACTGGTCGGCACATGGATTCTGGTGACAATTCTGAGTTATGTTCTCTCAATTGAGATGCATTAAAGGCAATCAGCGGTCAGCAGTCAGCAATCAGTAAGAATCGCGGGTACAGTTCGCTCCTACAAGGACAAGAACAATCAGCCGCAGAAAGAGTTCAGCAGGACTTACGCAAAATTGGCTTTCATGCCAAAATTGAGCGGATATGCCCGAAGAAACCGCAATAATGCACGTCGCATTTGGGCGAGTACGCCGCAAAATTGCGCTACTATGAACCAAAGATCGCACGAAAACAGGTCAACTGCGTAAGTCCTATTCAGATTAGAAACCTTCAACAGGGAACATCGTAATTTTTGACAAATTTGTGAGAGAATGTCATAATACAATGCCAAGTTTCGACCACTTTTTCATAAGGTTTAAAGGAGGCAACTAATGAGTAACAATCAATCCCCTGCGAAAGAAGTTTACCGCGCGCCTGCGTTTGCGGATTTCAAACCTGAACTTTCGGTTCCAGGTGCTACACCTGAAAGATTGGCACATTTAAGGGAACACGGTTTTGTTATCATCAATGACTTTGTCGACAATCCGTGGATTCCGATCCTCCGAGAGGCTGGCAGACGGGTTACACAAGCCTGCGCGCCAGAGAATGGCTACGACGTTATCGACTGCTCAAAGGGATACGTTCACCGGGCAGGTGAGAACGAACCGTGGGCAATCCGAGGCATCATCCATCCAGCATTTAAAGAACCGGCTTTCACTGAATTTTACGGATCGCCAGATTTCACGGGGTTCGTCAAGTCGTGGTGTGGCGCGGAGCCTGAAGACCTCGTCATGACGAATATACTCCTGTGGTGCAATCCCCGGAAAAAAGAGAATAGACTCGGATGGCACAGAGACACAACCTGGTGGGGCACTGGAGAGAGTTACTTCTCACAAGAAAGTCGCCAAGAAGGTCCCGAAGCCTACTCCGAGGAGGTGGAGCGGATCCGCTGGAAAGAAATTCAGGAAGAGAATGAGAAGCGAATTACCGAACGGAACGGTGTAGGTATGTTTTTGGCACTCGCGGACGACGAATGTCATGAACTTGTTCAGGGCAGTCACAGTCGCTGGCGTACCCCGCTTGAACACGACGTGCTACTCCCACAATCCATGAAGGATCAGGGAGTTCCGTACACACCGAGTTGGAACGGTACAGATCCGCTCCCTGGACAGGTCGCGATTCGGCTCAAGGCAGGCGAGGCACTCATCCGTAACGGCGTGACCATCCATACCGGACAGACCGTGCCTGAGCGTGAACGCAATACGCTTTCCATCGGTTGGTCGAAGTGGGGCGGTCCGTCCGATGAGGAGCCGAAAGTCGCCGATGCCCGATTCGCATGGCAACTCGATCCCGCCGTCCGCGAGGCACTCCCGCACGAATGGATGAAAACAGCCTGGGATCGCTGGGCGGCAAACCACAAACTCGGCGACAGACTTGAAGACCGCTATGCGGGTTTTGACATCCAACGCATCAAGGCGGGTGAAATCGTTGGATGGCGGAGCGAACTGGAACGTCAAGCCGCCGCAAGCGAAGCGTGGGAACAATACCAAACCGTATCCTAACGGCAGAAAATAAAGAGGCGGATCTTCGGATCCGTCTCTTTTTGTTTTTTAACAATATAGACGTAGGTTGGGTTGAGCGGTAATGAATCATGTCCATTCACTACGTGGAGAATTCTGTTTCTCATAATCCACCGTGTAGATAAAACATAGCGAAACCCAACAATCCAACCCCTTTTGGAGGCATGAAAATGTTGGGTTTCACTGTATTTCAGACTTCTACAGGTGGTTATAGCGAACTTCCATTCAACCCAACCTACAAAGAGCGAATGCTGATCGCTGACTGCTGATTGCTACCGCTATTAAGCCGGTGGTGCGATGAGACGCACAAACGACTGAGAAACCTCGTCCAACTCCTCACGAACCGCCGGATCGAGTTCCCAACCGACACCGCCAAGCGTATCGTCGAGTTGCTCAATTGTGTCACTACCACTGATTGCCACGGAGACCTCTGGATGCGATAACACCCACGCCACAGCGAGCTGTGCAGGCGTTTTGCCTAACTCCGCGGCGAGCCGCTTGAGGGTTACAATCACCCGTCCGGTCTCACCACTCATCCGTTGCTCAAACTCACTACGTAAGCGTGTCCCCCACAACGTGCCAGCTGGCGGTGGTTCATCCGGTGAGTAAACACCGCTCAACAAACCCACCGCCAATGGGCTATAACACATAACGCCTAACCCTTCCTCACGTACCAAACCGAACAACTCGGTTTCCATATCCCGATTCAGCAGGTTATACATGTTCTGAAGACACATATAAGGCGTTGCGTTAATCCGATCGGCGATCCAGAGTGCCTTGCACGCCTGCCACGCCTGATGGTTACAACATCCGATATAGCGAACCTTGCCTGAACGCACGAGATCATCCATGGCGCGGACAGTCTCCTCTTGTGGTGTCGTTTCATCAGGGGCATGAATGAGGTAGATATCAATATGATCGGTGTTGAGCCGTTTCAAGGAACGTTCTACTTCCCGCATGATATGGTATCTCGACAACCCCTGATCGTTCGGACCTGGACCGATCTGACTGAAAACTTTCGACGTAATCACCACGTCGTCACGTTTTCCCTGCATCGCTTTGCCGAGTACCTCCTCAGAACGACCGATATTGGCGCGATCGTCCATAAGTCCATAGATGTTGGCACAATCGATGAAGTTGATACCGGAATCAATGGCGTGTTCAACGAGCCTTTGGGCATCATTCGCGTCGCTTTGCCCTCTAAGCCCTAAACCCAACGCGAGTGGACTCACCTTAACCCCTGCTTTTCCAAAATTGACATATTCCATAGACAAATTTCCTTTTTTTATAGTAAAATCCGTAATTACTTATACACCAACGCAAGGGCGAGGATACTAGAGGAAATTGAGGAAACGCCCTATCAAAAACCCCTATCAAAAACACCCTCGCCAGTGGCGGTGGAGCTTTTGTTCTCTGACGAACTGTAAACATATTTTCAGATTTTACTATAATTCGATAATTGACGGGCAATAAATTGCCCTACTACAAACGGAACTTGCTTGAGTCGTACGATTTATCGCACACTCGGAAACGACTCCTATGGAGCAAAGACGCGCACTTTTAGTATTGGGTTCAGATGAGTTCAAACCAACTTACGCGCTGACAGTTTCCGACTGCTGTAAGGCATCTACAATCCGTTGCATGTCTTTCGGCATCTTCGCTGAAAAAGTCAACTGTTCCGCCGTTGCGGGATGCTCAAATCCGAGCAAGCGTGCATGCAACGCCTGCCGTTTCAGTTGCGAGAGCACCTGTTTCAACTCCGGTGTGTCAGCATCGTTCAAAGCCCGTTGCTCGCCCCCATAAACCGCATCACCAGCCACTGGATGCCCAATATGTTGCAGATGTACGCGAATCTGATGGAGGCGCCCGGTTTCCAATGTAAGTTGAACACGTGCGAATTGCGGATACCTCTCTAAAACCTCATAGTGCGTGACGGCGTGTCGCCCGCCAGTCTCAACCGTTGTCATCCGTCGTCGATCTCGTCGGCTCCGCGCAATTCGGGCATCAATCGTTCCTGTGGTTTCTGTAGGCGCGCCACACACCACAGCGACGTATTGGCGCGTGATGCTATGCCGTTCAAATTGGACGGAGAGTTCCCGATGCACCACATCCGTCTTCGCAACGACAAGTACCCCTGATGTCCCTTTATCCAATCTGTGGACAATCCCTGGTCGCTCCACACCTCCGATACCCGAAAGATCTGTGCAATGCGCCAGTAAGGCATTCACAAGCGTACCAACATTCACCCCACTCGCAGGATGAACGAGCATCCCTGCGGGTTTATTCAGAACGATTAAATGGCTATCCTCGTGAAGGATGTCGAGCGAAATTCGCTCAGGTTGAGCAGTGTCCAAAGGGCGCGGCGGTGGGAGCGTCAAGCACACTCGATCGCCATTTCGCAGCGCATAACTCGGTTGTTTAGCAACCTTGCCATTGACGGTGACACTCCCCTCGCGAATCAACCGTTGGAGATAGGTTCGGGATACCTCTCGCGTTGCATTGATAAGAAAGCGGTCGAGACGCGTCCCGCGCTGATCCTCTTGGATGTCATAGATTTGGGTTTCATTTTTCATTGCGGAATCTGACACCTATCAACACAACCGATAACTGTAAGCCGTTGCATACAAGAAATTCTCACACTTTTCAGACCGATTCGCTTTGTATTTCAAGCCATTATATATTCCCACTTCGTATTTGTCAATCGCTTTGATTTAGCTTTCTAAACTGCTCTTCACAATTGATTTGACACTGAATATAAGAATGTGATACCCTTTATTCATTAGACATCCATACCCTACAATAGGGTGGCATAATGCGAAACATTAAACTCGTGCTTGAATACGATGGCACGAATTATCACGGTTGGCAGACGCAACCAGACTTGCCAACAATCCAAGGTACCATCGAGGAAAACTTGGCAAAGATCACCAAAACCCCGATACAAATCATTGGGGCAGGGAGAACCGATACGGGTGTCCACGCAGAGGGTCAGGTCGCCAACTTCCACACGGATTCACAGATACCTATCGTCGCATTTCAGAAAGGACTTAACGCGATTCTGCCTCGGGATATCGTCGTCTGTTCTGCAATAGAGGTGTCCACCGAGTTTCACGCCCGATTTAGTGCAACAAGCAGGCGATACCGATATACAATTTTGAATCGGGACTATCCGAGCGCACTTATGCGACAGACAAGTTACTGCATCCAAACAGAAATTGATGTTCCACTAACAAATGAGCTTTGTCGAATCCTTGTTGGCAAACGCGATTTCTCTTCCTTCCAAAAGGTAGGGAGCGATCGGATAAACCCTGTCTGCGAGATTTATGAGGCACACTGGTGGAAAAAAGAACCGTACATCTATTTTGAAATCGAAGCGGATTCGTTCCTGCGTGGTATGGTTCGTGCAATCACCGGTACCATTTTGACTCTTAACCGCAAGTTTTGGAAACCGGCAAGTTGCGCCAAAAACACGAAATTCCGAGATGCCGACACGCAACTTCGCCGCATTTTAGAAGCCAGAGACCGAGCCGCGGCAGGAATGTCAGTTCCAGCACATGGATTATCCCTCACTGAAGTGAAATATAACGCCTGACGCGGATTTGGCGAATGGCAATTAGCAGTCAGCAATCAGTGGTCAGTAAAGAAGGTTTCATCCTACAATAGGGTCATTTAGTTTTAAGAAATTATGGGCTTTGAGCGGATTCGGTGTCCCTTCCCAGTAACGGGTGGGAACCCTGGTTAGGAAACCGCACCTACCGGGTCGGGGGTTCAAGATCTTCGTAAAAATGGAAAACTAAATAGCCATGGTCCTACAAAGGTTTCCTCTTGAAATAGACTCAAAATCCGTAGCCTGTAACGTAGTGGAGGGCGGATATAAGCAACGCCCGTCAAAGTCGAAACGCACGAACTTTAACCGCAAGGAAAAATTAAAAAATGAACTACAGCCAAGTCTTGAATGAATTGGAAACCTTAGTTAACGACACCTTCGCACTCTGGGAACACAACCGCGTAGGTTTCCAGTGGCGACACTATACATGGAACCACACCATGCGTGTGCGTGCGCTGAGCATGGAACTCGGTAAGCGTGAAGGTGGGGATGTGAAGTTGCTTGAAGTCGCTGGCACCCTGCACGACATCACCAAACGATACGACGGCGTTATCTTGACGGATGACAACGGACAACGCATCCTGGATCATAATGGGTTCTGGTTAAACGAAACGCTCACCCCTGCCGGTCAGAACGTCGTTACCGAACTTTACAATAAGCACGACCTGCACGGCAAGGTACATCACGAATCGGGGGCAGTCATTACCGAGAACATCCTGGGGATGTACGACTTTGAACCTGACTTCGTCCAAGCTGCGACAGCCGTTGTCCTCGCCCACCTAAAACCGATGAATCTCACAGCAGAGGACTTTAAACTCCTCTACAACAGGGTTGAAAACCAGGTCCTCTACGATGCTGATACCATGGATCCGAATGTCGGTTACACTGCTTTCTTCCGCAACATCCATATCCATTCCTATTTCGCGCTACAACGCGGAAACTTTGATCTTGAGGATTACGTCAGGAACCTGCCGCGCTGGATTAATTCCAAGCAGGAATTCGTTGACAAACTATTGACCGAATCTTCCCGTGAAGTTGCGCAAGCGCGACAAGACAGAAATCAGCATCTTTTTTTGCAAATGGTAGATGAATTAGACGATATGGAGATAAATCGTAAATACGGATTGCTGGGTGTGATTGAGTACTTTGTCAGTGTAACTGAAGACCCGCATTTTCTGAATCAAATTGACTACCTGCAAAACGAGTGGCTTCCACAACGGCGGCAGTGGTTGGCTGAGGAAGATAATGACGCATCGGCACGCGACCGCGCCCAAGCCGCAATCGATCGGGTTAACGATTTTCTGACCCTCATGACTCGCGAAAGTAACGGCGAGATTTAAGACGCGATGGCTTTCAACAGAATAGCAATCAGCAGTCAGGAAGTTCGCAAGTGTGCTAAAGTTAGGACTTTCCAACTTCGCAACTTTTGATGGGTTCTGAAAGCTGAGAACCGACAACTGACAGCCATAAAAGGAGTTTATGTATGAACACCCGAACAACAAGCGAACAGACAGACATCGCCCAAATCCTCTATCCACCCGACCTTTATCGTTTCGATACCGCTGCCGAAGGGATTTCTGGTGGGTTTTCAGCCGTAACCGAGGCAGACATCGAATACTTTCATCGGCACGGCTATCTCGTCATCAACGACGCCTTTAGCCCTACCGAAGTCGAGGACGCGTTGGCAGGCATGCTTCATCTCATGGACGGGAAGTGCCCCGATTTCCGAGCGATCCAATTTGAACCGAAACTCGTCAAGCAGAAGGATGAATTGGAAGGCCAAGAACGTCGGGACGCCATCAGGAAAGTCTTCAATTTCGTAGAATATGAACCGCGCCTGAATGCGATAGCAGCCCATTCAGGACTCTTCGATGTGCTTGAACAAATTATGGGGGATACGCCTGAACTGTTCCAAGACATGGCACTCGTCAAACCCCCGCGTCACGGATCGGAAAAGCCGTGGCATCAGGATTGCGCCTACTTTAACCTACCGGAGGGAACAACGGTTGTTGGTGTATGGGTCGCCTTAGACGAAGCCACGCCTGAAAACGGATGTTTGCACGTTATCCCTGGCTCAAACAACGAAGGACCGATGATCCATTTCAAACGTCGGGATTGGCAGATATGTGATACAGATGTACCCGTAGGTCGAGATACAATGGTTCCTCTCAAGCCGGGTGGCTGTCTCTTCTGGCACGGGTTGACCCATCACGGAAGCCCTGTGAATCAATCGGAACAACGACGGCGTGCGCTACAACTCCATTACAAACCGGCGAGTGCTGAGGAGATTACAACACAGGAACGGATGGATGTTTACGGGAGTGAAGGCAAAGAGGTAGATTGCTAAAAATGGCAGTCACAGGACTTACGCAAAACCAGTAAATTTCATCTATTCAGACGCATTCGGTGCGGTTGGGAAACCGCACCTACCGGGGAAGTGCGTAAGTCCTAAAGGTTTTCTCTTTACTGATTGCTGACTGCCGACTGCCTCTTTGCCATCTTACTGACTGCTGCCTGCCCCTATATTACTTTTCCTGTTCTGGGAACGGTGCTCGGATATCGTAACGCCCCTCAACAAATACGGGTAACTTTCCACCTTCAACCAGCAGGTCAAGCGGGTTGGGACGCGTTTTTAATGGGAACGTAACAACGTCCTGGAGACGCAATGATTCATAAATCGCCATCAGGATTTCTATCGTGCAAAGTCCATGTCTGCCAGCATTGCGGTGTTCATCGACACTTCCTTCAATCCAGGCTAACATTTCATCAAATTGATTCGGTTCACTTTGGCGAGGTTCAATCACTTGCCACCCTGCGGCTTTACTATTGAGCACTTCAATCGCCCCGTTTTCACCACGACGGAGTTGCCCATCGTCTCCGTAGACGGCATCGCCTCGGAGGACAGGTTCCGGTAAATCGCTTTCGTAGAGACCACGGATACCGCCTTCGAAGCAGATTTCTGCCATACACAAGTCTTCAGTTCTTACACGGCGTTCCCAGCGATCGGTCTTGCGTGCGACTTGACCAATGAGCCACAAGGGATCTGGATCACCGAGGATGTAGCGCATTTCGTCAATTTCATGGGTACCACGGTTCAACAATCCGTGTCCATCGCGACGGAGCATCGCCTGTGGTTGACCGATTGCGCCTTCTTGTATAAGGCGGCGCGCCTCACAATTTTGGGGGCTGAAACGCCGTTGGTGTCCAACGACCAACTTCACATTGTGCTTCTCACAGGCATCCATCATATCCTGTGCATCGCCAACAGAAGCCGCCATCGGTTTCTCGGTAATAACGCCGAGTACACCGCTCTCTGCGGCGGCGATCGTCGGTTCGGCGCGGACACTCTGCCACGTCGTAATACTGACGATGTCCAAGTCTTCTTTCTCGCACATTTCACCGAAATCGGCATAGTGCGTTGGAAGAGAGAGTTCTTCAGCAAATTTCGCCGCGGACTCGGCACTAATGTCTGAAGCCGTGACAACTTCGGCACGCCCGGTACTTGTCCAATTACGCGCATGGGAACGCCCCATACCACCGCACCCAATAATTCCAATACGATATGTCTTGTCTGCCATCTGTTTTACCTTTTTATTGGCTGTCGGGAACCATCGATTGTCGGTTATCAGTAAAGAGCAATTTGCGGCAGTAAGATAATTTGCAACTGCCACAACCATTTACTGATTGCGACGCAAGCCGCGTGTGGGAAACTTGCGGGACAATGCTGACGGCTGACAACCCTTAAATCAAATTGACGTAAATCTTACGAGAATTACATGTTATCAAAAATCGCCTATCAATACAAGCGAATTCTATGAAAAACAGATAACATGTGTCCTTTTTAACACATCTCTGAAAGCCAAAAAACCATATAAAGCCACGTACTGACTATATGTCTAACAATTAATCTACCGGTACTGATGACGCGATAAGGTTAATGAAACCCTGACATCCCTTGAACATAAAAAGCCATATAAAGCCATATAGTGTCTATAACTTGTAACAGATAACCGATTGGCATCGTTTATGCAGATAGGGTTAACACAACCCATTACATTCGGTAAAGAAAACTCGTTAAGGAGACGGAAATGGAAAAGTTAATAGTCAAAGGTGGCACCCGACTTCAAGGAACGATCCCAGTCAGCGGTTGCAAAAATGCAGTCTTACCTATTGCTGTCGCTGCTGCGATTCTCGGCGACGGGGTCAGCGTGCTCCACAACGTACCCAATCTAACAGACGTAAAAACCCTGAATGCTGTGTTAGAAGGACTCGGTGCTACAACAAAAATAAAAAAATCCTCGCTCTATATTGAACCCATAAACCACTTACAGTACGAAGCACCTTACGAACTCGTGCGAAAAATGCGCGCATCTATTTACGTTCTCGGTCCGCTGTTGGCGAAATTAGGGAAGGCAAAGGTCTCATTCCCGGGTGGATGTGCCATTGGTCCGCGACCGATCGACTTGCATATTCGAGGCTTGGAGCATTTAGGTGCAGAAGTCACAGTGGAAAGCGGATACATCTATGCGCAAGCGGAACATCTGGTTGGCACAGAAATGTATCTCATGGGACAACACGGACCCAGCGTCGGTGCGACTGCGAATATTATGATGGCGGCTACTCTGGCTAAAGGCACCACGGTTATCCGTGGGGCGGCATGTGAACCGCATATCTCCGATCTCGCTCGTTTTCTCAATGCGATGGGAGCAGATATAGAAGGCATCGGTACTTCTGTTCTGACGATTCACGGTGTCAAGCAACTGCGTGGGACCGAACACACCGTTATATCCGACGATATTGAAGCTGGCACCTTCATTGTCGCAGGTGCTATCACGAGAGGCGATGTTTATGTCAAAGGGATCACACCGCAACAAATTCCGGCTATCTCAGAAAAACTCACTGAAGCGGGTGTCGAATTAGATTGGGATGACAATGGCGTTCGCGTTACAACACCACGCGAGATTAGGGGCATTGACGTCACCACAGAACCTTTCCCCGGCTTTCCGACAGATATGCAGGCACAAATTATGGGATTGCTCTGCCTGGCATCCGGGACCAGTATTATCATGGAAAACGTACACACAGATCGCTACATTCATGCCGCGGAATTGAACCGGATGGGAGCCGACATCATGCTTGATGGTAGCAAGGCAGTGATTAACGGTGTCCGCAGACTCAGCGGAGCACCGGTGATGGCTTCCGATCTGCGTGCGGGTGCTGTCCTTGTGGCAGTTGGAATGGCGGCAATCGGTGAAACCGTTGTATCACGGGTTTATCACATCGATCGTGGATATGAATCTATCGAGGAAAAACTTAACAACGTCGGCGCAAATATAAAACGAGTTCGTGACGGCGGAGAAGAAGTTTAGTTGCTCTTGACCTTGCTTGTTGGTTTCCAAAATCTGTTTATAAACGTCGCGAACCAAGCGGAAGGATTATTGAAGAATGTTACAAATTGTCGAGACGGGTACCAAGGGGGCTGACGATTTTCTCTCAAAGTTGATGGCGCGAGGTAAACTCACAGATGAAGGTATCTTAAAGACGGTTCGGCGTACTTTGAGCGATGTGCAATCGGAAGGGGATAAAGCGGTTGTCCGATATACGCGCAAACTCGATGCCCCCCGCATATCAGTAAAAGAACTAAAGGTATCCCGAGAAGAATTTGGGGAAGCGTATTTAGAAGTCCCATCTGAATTTATAGACGCAATCACACACGCACGAATAAACATCGAAAAATTCCACGAGAAACAGTTGCGGACTTCATGGATGTCAACAGAACCCAATGGTGTACTGCTCGGGCATCTGATTCGTCCACTCAGGCGCGTCGGTGTTCATGTTCCAGCCATCAGCCAACTCCTCGTCTCCTCATTGTTGATGAACGTCATTCCAGCTACGGTTGCGGGTGTCGAAGAAATCGCCGTCTGTATCCCTCCGATGCGAAACCGGGACATCAACCCCTATATGCTGGTCGCCGCTGCGGAATGTGGTATCCGAGAAATCTACAAATGTGGTGGCGCGCAAGCTGTGGCTGCGATGGCGTATGGCACTAAGACCATCTCACCTGTCGATAAAATCGTCGGACCGGGGAACCTCTATGTTCAACTCGCCAAGAAAGAGGTCTATGGACACGTTGATATAGATAAATTAGCGGGACCCAGCGAAATCCTTGTCATTGCCGACAATACAGCTGACCCAGATTACGTCGCCGCGGATCTCATCTCGCAAGCGGAGCACGGACCCGAATGTGCTGCGATCCTTATTACACCATCTCTCGGTTTCGCCGAACAGGTTAAATCAGCGATCGAGGTTCAGGGAGAATCCTTACCTCGCCGCGACGAACTTACAGAGGCATTTGCGAACTTCGGTGCGGCGTTTATCACCTCCAATCTATCCGAGGCGTTCACCCTCACCAACGAAATCGCACCGGAACACCTTGAACTTCACATTGAAAACCCATTTGATTGGCTCGGACACGTGCATAATGCCAGTGCTATCTTTATAGGTCCCTATTCCCCAGAAGTGGTTGGGGATTACATTGCGGGACCAAACGCTGTTTTGCCAACAGGCACAGCCGCACGCTATGCTTCGCCACTCTGCGTTGACGATTTCCTAAAGAAATCGAGTCTCATCTCATACACCAAAGCGGCTTTAGAGGAAGTCACACCATCCGTCGTTAAACTCGCTGAGGTTGAAGGACTCGAAGGACACGCCGCCGCTATGAAAATTCGATTTGAAGAAGATTAACCCACTTTGTTGTAATCGGAGATACACAAGATGTTTTTGATTCCGCTTAGTCTACTGTTCCACCTTTCCGATCCCGACCTATCCAGTGAAAAACCTGTCCTACCTCCCGTCGCGACATTTTCAATTGTAGGGTATGACGCGGAAACCGGTGCGCTTGGGATCGCTGTGCAATCCAAATTTTTCGCTGTTGGCTCGGTTGTACCGTGGGCTGAGACGGGTGTTGGTGCGATTGCAACCCAATCTTGGGCAAATACGACCTTCGGACCGAACGGCTTAAAACTGCTCAAAAGTGGACTCTCCGCAGAACAGACTTTGGAACGTCTCATCGCGGAGGATTCGGGAAGGGCAATGCGCCAGGTCGGTATCGTGGATGCCAAGGGTAATGTTGCTAACTATACAGGTGATGAATGTAACGAGTGGGCAGGTGCTGTCTCAGGTAAACACTACACGGCTCAAGGCAATATCCTCGCGGGTGAAGAAGTCGTCAAGGCGATGAGCAAAGCGTTCGAGGAAACAGACGGCGAACTGGCAGATAAGCTAATGGCGGCACTCTTCGCGGGGCAAGAAGCAGGGGGTGATGTTCGTGGACAACAGTCAGCCGCTCTGCTCGTCGTTCAAGAGGGTAGTGGTTACGGTGGGTTCAATGACCGTTACATCGACCTACGAGTAGACGATGCCGAGAAGCCGATTGAAGAGCTCCAACGGTTATTGGAAATTCATAAGCAATTGGCACCCCGGTAGTCCGATTGCCTTCGTCTATATCGTGAGGACCCTCCCTAAGCCAGATACTTCCATTCCGTGAACCGCTTCTATTCCACTGATTCATCCAACATAAGTATCGGACGTTTAAAACGCGAACGAATCCCGTTTGCAGTGGCTAAGATGGCAGGCGAACGTATAATCCGACGTTCTAACCCGCGCTTTCCCGGAATATCGCTGATGATAATCCCTATCAATATGGTCAAAAGACCTTGTCCGGGTAAGGGTATCTGGATAATACCTACAATAACAAGGAGCACCGCGAATAGATTCTTTAGGAACTTGAGGCTGATCCGCAAAACGGGTTGTCTGATGCGACTTGATCGCTTATTCGGCGTAAAATAGTCAGAAGGTAAGTAAGCAATAACCAGCGTGCAAAAGAGGATACTCACGACAAAACTCGCCACGGAAACGGAGACTAACACCGTCCCATGCGCTTTTAACCATTCAAAGAGGAAGAAACTGTAAGCTTTTAACGGATCAATAAACGACAACGAAATCATCTCCTATCGCAATTCATCGGCGCGAAACGGCGCCACCATCAACAGTTATAATATCGCCACTAATATAAGCGGCGTCATCAGAAGCAAGAAACAACACTGCGCCGATATAGTCCCACACCGTCGCCCCTCGTTCAAGCGGAGGTGCGTCTGGTGAAGCAGGCGGTAAATCGGGTAGCGTATCATCTTCGGGAAGATTACGAGAAGCATTCATACCTGTGGGAGCACCGCCTCCTGGTGCGACGGCATTCACGGTTATACCGTGGGGACGAAGCTCCAATGCGAGACTCCGCGTAAGCCTATTCAGGGCGGCTTTACTCACACAATAACTCAGGACCCCGACGTGCGATTCCTCGGCAAAAATAGAGGAGTTGTTAATGATACGTCCGTGTATACCTTGAGTTATCATCACTTCAGCGACCGCTTGCGCACATAGGAGGCATCCTTTCACATTCACAGCCATTACCGTATCAAAGAGTTCCGGTGTCACTTCAAATAGCGGCTGTCGCCCAAGAATCCCGGCATTATTGAAGAGAACATCAATCCGTTTAAATGTCCCGACTGCTATCTCTACAGCTTCCTGAACTTCCTCAGGCACAGTGACATCTAATGGGACGGCGATAGCCTTTCCACCGGCGGTGCGGACTTCAGCGGCAACCGCATCGGCACTTCTACCCCCCGCAACGACGACAGACGCGCCTTCACGTGCGAACGCCAAACACGCCGCTCTCCCAATGCCTAAAGGTCCACCGCCACCTGTTACAAATGCGACCTTGTTCTCAAAACGCATCCAATTCTCCCCTTTCGCATAATTCCTGTTTCTCGTTTCTCTGTACTCTAATATTTTATCATAACGTGCCTTTTTTATGCAAAGTTTCAGATGATTTTTTGTGGAAAGAACATGTTTATCGGAGTGTCCACAAATTTCCTCTTGACAAATATCAATGAAAAACACTATTATAGTTAGTGAAAGCGCGTAAAACGTTGAAATTTGGCATAATTTTACGCTTCATGAAAAAGGAACTGTCATAGTGGAACACACCCCAAAATCGATTCGTTGGTGGCCTCTTTGGGTTGTCATCACCTTAGCCATTTTAGGTGCGCTGGTGACATGGATTTCGGACGCGGGTCATCGCCAAGACAAAATCCTCTTAACCACCATGATTGTCATCGGCACAATCATTTTGGGTATATTATGGCTATTATTCTTTTCAGAGATGAGATGGTGGAGTCGGCTACTTACCTTTGTGGTGATCGTGTCGAGTCTTCTTCTCAGCACGAACCTATTCGAATTCAAAGGCTTCAGCGGCGACCTCGTTCCGATATTTGAAGGACGTTGGCAAGAGGGCCAAACTACCCACCACCCCAATTCTGCGAACCTGTCAGTCCCCGAAATGTCCATAACGGACTATCCACAATTCCTCGGACAGAATCGAAATGGTGTTATATCCACTACGAAGTTAAACCTTGATTGGGAATCTTCGCCACCGCAGTTAATATGGCGACGCCCTGTCGGTGCGGGCTGGTCAGGATTCGCAATTGCTGGTAACTCAGCCATTACGCAAGAACAAGAAGACGCTTGGGAAAAGGTGGTCTGTTATGAGTTACATACCGGCGATGTAAAGTGGAGTCACCAAGATCGCGCACGATACAACACGCCGCTTGCTGGGCTCGGGCCGCGAGCCACCCCCACGATTTCAGGCAACAGAGTTTATACCGTCGGTTCAACAGGGATCCTCAATTGTCTCGACTTTGAAACCGGAGAACAACTCTGGACCACCAATATCTTTAAAGAGCACAAGGCAGACGTCCCGCCTTGGGGTGTAAGTATTTCGCCACTCGTTTACGATGAACTCGTTGTCGTCAGTGCTGGTGGCGCGGTCGCGTATCACAGAGAGACTGGTGAAGTTGCGTGGGTAGGATACAGGAATAAGAGCGGTTACAGCTCACCATTTCTCACAACCCTGGCGGGTGTAGAGCAAATCGTGATTTTCAACCAAGGGCTCGTCACTGCGCATGAACCGTTGAGCGGTGAAATGTTATGGATGCAACCGTGGCCCTCCTCAGTGGAATGTGTATCGCAACCGGTACCACTACCGAATGACAAACTTCTCGTCTCAAGCGGGTACGGTGTCGGCGCAAAGCTCTTCCAAATTTCTCGTAACCCGACGGGTGAATTCAACGTTTCTACTCTATGGGAGACTATATATCTAAAAGCGAAATTCACGAACGTCATTTACTACAACGATTATCTATATGGTCTGGACGATGGGATCTTTGCCTGTGTGAACCCAGCCGACGGCACACGTCAATGGAAACGAGGTAGATATGGACATGGACAGACGCTCTTGGTTTCCGATGTCCTCCTCGTCCTGACCGAATCCGGCGAAGTTGTGCTCGTAGATCCGAACCCGGAAACCCATACAGAACATGCAAGTTTCGCAGCAGTAAAAGGTAAAGCTTGGAACACACCGGCACTGGCTGGTGATTATCTGCTTGTTCGGAGTGATCGCGAGGCGGCGTGCTATCAGTTGTCAACACTTAATTCCGATACCGAATGATCCGCAACCCAGACGTATGTTTGCGCTCATAAATAACACTCACTTCATCTGTTAGAGAAATCAGAATCAGAAAGGAAATAGACGACAGCATGCTTAGATATATACGAACGTTATCTCCCATCCTCATCTGTTGTACCATGGCGTTATTATTTCCGATAGATAGCGCGCCAGCGGGAGAATATTGGAGCATTCCAAGTAAGTTTCGAGGAACGATTGATTCGCCTTTGGAAGCAAGTTTCGAGCTCTATATCAAAAACCGGCGGAATCGCCGGGTCCTGTCAACAACCGATCGGACGAGTTTCGTCGTCTATGATATTTCAAAAAACAAAAAAGTGGTGTCGATCAACGAAGATCGACAGATGATGGCAGCCTCACTGATTAAGAACTTCGTTATGCTCGCCTATTTTCATGAAGTTAGACACGGAAGACAGACGCATACGAATATAAATAGAGGGCATTTGAGAGCAATGATCCAGCGGAGTTCAAATCCATCAACCAACTATTTTATTCGATTACTTGGGGGACCAACACGTGTCACTCGGATACTGAAAGTTAATTATCCGTATTTTAAGGAGACCCGGATTGTTGAATATATCCCCCGCGGAGGACGGACTTACAGGAATATGACTTCTGCGCGCGACCTTGGCACGTTCTTTCTACGTTTGTGGCAAGGCAGGCTCCCGCATTCTGAAAAGATGAAGTGGTACTTCAAGCTGAAAAATGGAGACTATATCTTTAAGAGAACCTATATCCCATCATCAGTAATGGTTTACAACAAAACAGGTACTGTTTACGGGTTAGTAGGAGATGGCGGTATATTAGTTCTCCGAGACCCGCGAGGCAAACTGAGACCTTATGTTTTTATCGGGTTGATGGAAGACAGGACCAAGACAAACCGAAAAAACCGCTGGCAGTCCTTTGCGACTTGGAGAAATCAGCGCACCTATATCTTGCGGCGGCTCTCAGAACGCGCCTACAAGTATATCTACGAAAACCACTACGGCGGTAGACTCGCCCGCCGCTAATTGCTTGCTATAAGGGAATCCCCATGCGCCGTATTATCGACATCGGTAGACGGATTGAACTCATACCGATCGATCCACACTTCCACGATATTACCATTGGCCTCTATCACCAGCAAATCGCCGATGCAACAACTGAAAAGAATTTCCCTGCTTTCCTTGTTCACACCTATAGCCAGATAGCAGATGCTACCGAGAGAATTGAGGAAATCGGACAAACAATGCAAATACTCGGTGGTATGTTAAAAACCCTTGAGGGTCTGCTCTACTTTCCTTGCCAAAACACCCACGAAGCCGCATGTCGTCGTGTCTTCTTAGAAGCATGCAAACTCGCATCAAACACGCATACCGAACCACGTCCTTTAAACATACTGGATAAGAAATCTCAACTCAGCATCACCGTCGATTCAACAGGGAACGGGATCTATCGGGTGAGTGCTAATGGTGAAGGTAGAGGCGCGGCACGACGGATATCAGCGATTGCTGGCGGTTTGATGAAATTGGGCGAGATGGAGAGCGTCGAAACCGATACCAATGATACCGTTGGTTTTGCCTGTGGGCACTCCCATGACGCGCTTATTGGACTCCTGCTGACCCGTGCTCCGAACGTCAGAGTCGTCCTGCGAGAAGATGAGATGGGTGTCTCACGTGGCGTCCTTTCTGCCCCAAGTCAGCAAACATAGAGGAAACTGAAGATGCAAACACCAATGACGGGACGTGAACGGGTGCTCGCCGCGCTCCGCAATGAACCGACCGATCGTACACCTGTCTGCAACCCGACTTCTGTTGCTACGGTCGAACTGATGGATTTCGTTGATGCCCCGTTCCCACAAGCGAATCGGGAACCGGAACTCATGGCGCGACTCGCGGCTACCGGATACACCGAACTCGGTTTCGATACCATCATGCCCGTTTTCACGATCATCCAAGAATCGAGCGCACTCGGTTGCAAAATTCAGTGGGAACAGAAGGACAACTGGCCCACCGTTAGGATGCGAGAACCGATCTGGGAAGACGTTGACGATATCGTTGTCCCGGACGACTTCCTGACCCATCCAGACATCCAGTGCGTCTTGGAAGCGATTAAAATCCTAAAGAAAGAATACGGCGATGATGTCGCTATCATTGGAAAAACAATGGGACCCTGGTCTCTCGGCTACCACTGCTTCGGGGTTGAACCTTTCCTATTGCTCTCGCTTGACGATCCGGGTAAAACGAAACTTTCCCTCGATCGGATGAAGGAAGCCACTGTGCAATTCGGGGTCGCACAAATCGAGGCGGGTGCCGACGCGCTGACGCTCCCTGACCACGCTACAGGCGATCTCGTCAGTGGTGAATACTATCAACGCTACCTTCGGGACCTTCACATCGAATTCGTTGAACGCATCCCTATCCCCTTAATCCTGCACATCTGTGGGCGTACTGTTGATAGAATGGAGTACATTGCACAAACCGGCATGTCCGCTTTCCATTACGACTCCAAAAACGAACCGCAGGAATCCATGGACATTGTTCAGGAGCGCATTGCCCTCGTCGGTAATATCAATAATCCTGAGACCCTGTTTTCTAAAGAACCGGAAGCCGTCAAAGCAGAGGTTGTAAAAAACCTTGAAGCAGGCGTGCCCCTCATCGGGCCGGAGTGCGCGATCCCACTTCAAACGACAATTGAGAATCTGCAAGCGATTCCCGAAGCAGTTCAAGAATGGCACAAGGCACATACATAAACCACCTACGGAAAAAACAGATGAAAAAAATTACGGTTTTACTGCTAACGATCTGTTCAATCTTGAGTCCTTTAACCGTAGGCTACACACAAGAGACGAACCTTGAACAACTACAGGCATCCGATGTCAATGCTGACGGAGTAATCAATATCCTTGATTTGACGCTCGTCGCCGTGCATTTTGGCACGACACCCGCCGCAGATCAAGCCCTTAACCCGGATGCCAATGGCGATGGCATCGTCAATATCCTCGATTTAACGCTCATTGCGAGCCATTTCGGTAGCAGGTCCGGCATCCCGTTTGAAGTCACGGATGCAACTTTTGACGCTATTGTCTTGGGTTCTGAACTGCCTATTGTGGTAGAATTTAAAGACGATACCTGACCCTTCTGCATACTGATGCGACCGGTGGTCGCAGAAGTCGCATTAGAATATCGAGATGTCTTCAGTTTCGTCAAGTTGGATGTCAGGACGCAACCCGAGAAAACAGGTGAATATAACATTCGCGGAACGCCCACCTATATCGTATTCAGAGACGGAGAGATTGTTCAAGGCTTCGTCGGGGCAATGCCCAAGGCTGAATTGGTACAACGAATCTTTGGAACCTTAGAGATTGATGAAACTGAATAAAGTTATATGAGGATGGTTCATTATTCACGGCATCTTTGTATCACAAACTGTATGAAGCTTAATTTTTAAATTTCGGCAATTTTCTATTGAACTCGGTGCGGTTGGGAAACCGCACCTACCGGGGTTGGGAAAACATAGAATTACTGTCCAAGAATTGCACAGCACACACGCATAAACTATCTACGGAGAAAAACAGATGAAGAAAATCACCTTTTTATTTCTAATGACCTGTTTGATTCTCACTCACTTAACCGTAGGCTATACGCAAGATGCGGATATCGACGCTTTGAGAGCATCCGATGTCAATGCCGACGGGGTGGTAAACATCCTCGATCTGACACTCGTCGCCTCGCGCTTTGGCACGACACCCACCGCAGATCAGACCTTTAACATAGATGTCAACGGGGATGGCATTATCAATATTCTCGATTTAACACTCGTCGCAAGTCACTTAGGCAAAACAGTCCGCCCCCCTGTAATGTTCGTTAGCGCGAACCCAGCAATCGACTCTCAGATTGCCATCAACGATACCATCACACTCACTTTTGATAATATGCCAGACGACGTTACTGTGAGCACAGGCACTGCGAGAACCATTGACAAGACTGTAACAATCATGGGTCCCTTCGACTCAGGCGCACTCGCACTGAACGTCACATGGGCAGATGGGAGCCAAACACTCAATTATACCATCAAACCACCTGTGGCGTTTGTTAGCGCGAACCCAGCGGCACAATCGAAAATTGCTGTTGACGATACCATCACACTCACTTTTGACAACCCACCAGAGGCCGTTACTGTGAGCACAGGTGCTGCTACGATCGCTGATAAGACTGTAACAATCACAGGTCCCTTCGACCCAGGCGCACTCGCCTTGACTGTCACTTGGACGGATGGAAGCCAGACGCTGAACTATACCATCAGACCTCCTGCCGCCTTCGTTAGTGCGAATCCAGCAGTCCAATCGCAACTCACCATAGACGATACCATCACACTCACCTTTGATAACCCACCAGAGGTCGTTACTGTGAGTACAGGAACGGCTACGATCGCTGACAAGACTGTAACAATCACAGGCCCCTTCGACCCAGGCGCACTCGCCTTGACCGTCACTTGGACGGATGGAAGCCAGACGCTCAATTATACCATCAGACCCCCTGCTGCCTTCGTGAGTACGAATCCAGCAGTCCGATCGAAAATTGCTGTTGACGACACTATCACATTCACTTTTGACAACCCGCCAGAGGATGTTACAGTAACCGAAGGAACGGCTCGAATTATTGGCAAACGGGTACGAATTACGGGTCCCTTCGACCCAGGCGCACTCGCCTTGACCGTCACTTGGGCGGATGGGAGCCAGACGTTCAATTACACCGTCCTCGCGCCAGATACCGAGGCACCCGAAATTACCAGCGGAAGCGTCAATGACGGTGACAAGGACGTTGACCCCGAAGCACTTAACCTCCCTGGAAGGATCGAAATTGAATTCAGCGAAGAGGTAACCGGCAACATTGCTCTGCAAACTGTAGCGGGTGTTGACGCGGGTTGGCTCGGTAAAGTTGAAGGCAAGAAAGGGACACTTGAACTCGTCAGAGGTAAAGAACTCGACAACGAAATAACATACATTATTACGGGGAAAGTGGAGGACGTTGCTGGCAATTCAACCGACATCAACATTCGGTTCGCCACCTCCAGTAAAACCTTTGATACTCTATTTGAAGTCACCGATGCGACGTTTAATAGCCTTGTGCTTGGATCAGAAATCCCTATCGTGCTTGAGTATGTAAAGGACGGCTGACCGTTCTGTAAACGAATGGCGCCAGTTGTCGCCGAAATTGCTTTAGAGAACCAGAACACGTTTGCTGTTGCGAAACTGAATATTAAGAATGCTCGAGAAACGCTGAAAAAATATCCGATTAGAGCAACGCCTACCTATGTGATATTCCAAGATGGAAAACGCGTCGGAAGAATTCTCGCAGGCGTGATACCAAAAGCCCAACTGCTTCAGGAAATTGAGAGTGCAATAAATAATTGAGGCAAATTCAGGGAAAACGATAGGCATTTAAGTTGAACATGACTAAATCTAAGGGCGGATCTCTGTATCCGTCCTTTTTCATTTCCTATTATACCCCAAGTTGCTATGTAAAAAAGTTATAGATATTCGAATACAATTTATATTCGACAATGAGAGATGTTTCAACGATACACATGTCGCCCCGCTGGGGCTTAGACTTGGGGTCGGTCGCGTTTCTACACACATGTCGCCCCGCTGGGGCTTGGAGCAAACGACTCGCGATTTTCTATACCCAACTGCTGAAGAAAATCCGAAAAAACCCAAAACGTGATGAAAATAATCATGCTTATTTAAAAGTGGCAACTTGGGTTATAATAACCCAAGTTGCTGCTAACGAATTTTGGCGTTTTTGCAATGTAATACAAGGAACGGAAATGTAATACTTCGTCTGCCTTCGTCTTTGTCTCTTGTTGTTCAGACAGCATTAACAAGGCAACTTACCGCGCCTTCACTTTGTACCCGTTAAGAAAAAAGTCTATTCCTTCACAAAGCAATACCGGAATTCACCGGTGCTATTTCTTCGCGCCCGCAGGTGCCTCACATTGCGGGCTATTATCGTTGTCATACGTTGTCAGATTCATTTTACTCAAAGCATTGCGTGCAATCTGTGTTTTTCCGTTTTTATTTGAGACAAAATAACTCCTATCGGTTATTTTAGATAAAAAAGTTATAAAATTCCAAGTCCAAAACTACTTTTCTTGCAATTTTTTTTACCTGATGTAACCTTTTGCGAAAAAATTGTGTCTTTAATATTGTTATAACACAATTGTGTGAACTGTGTTGCCTTGCATAAAGCCCAAGACTCCGTGCCTCAGTGGAGGTCAACACAGTTGAATCTGTTTATGAGGGAGAACTCCGTGGAAAGAGAAGATGATGCTCAGTTGGTTCACGCCGTTTTGTCAGGCGACGCCGCCGCATTCAACATTTTAGTTGAAAAATACCAAAAGAGTGTTCATGCCCTCGTGTGGCGGAAGATCGGTGATTTTCACTATGCAGAAGAAATTACACAAGATACCTTCCTCCGCGCCTATCAAAAGCTTTCAACACTGAGAAATCCGAGCCGGTTTCTTGGGTGGCTGTTCGTCATCGCGAATCGGCTGTGTCTGAATTGGCTACAGAAACAAAAACCTGCGAAGCAATTGCAATCGTTGGAGGACACACCTGTGGAAGAAGTGGCGAAATCTGATTATGCACATTACGTATCCGAACAGCGCGAGACGGAAGCAACCGAAGATCGTTTTGAGATCGTCAAAAAACTTTTGGCAAAATTGCCGGAGAGCGAACGGACAACGATAACGCTCCATTATCTCGGCGAAATGACGATGAAAGAGATTAGCAGATCCCTGGGGGTGTCAGTGGAGACGGTAAAGGTTCGGTTGTATCGTGCCCGGAAACGGTTACGAGAAGAGGAAGAACTCTTGATCCAAGAAGTTCTCGGTGGCGTGCAGATACCGGCGAGTATAAAGCAGAACATCATGCGGGAGGTTGTCGACCTGAAACCGACACCTTCTCCGAAAATAGAACCGTTCTTGCCGTGGGTCGCTGGAACTGTTTTGGTTGTAGCAACCCTATTGATTCTCAGTGCCAGCACCCCATACCTTCCGCATTTTCAGAAACTTTACAGTATTTACTTTACGCGCAATAATGATGAAAAGGGTTTCGCTGCTAATTTTACCCTAACACTCGGAACCCATAAGAGGGGTGCTGATCTTTTAGCCGCCCTGATCGAAGAAAAATGCAGAACCAGCGTATGGTCGGCGCAAGCCCTTGAGAATCCGGATTTTCCGGTGGCGACTGAGGAAAGAACGCTTGATATCGTTGTTGTTTCTATGCGGGAGATGGGGTTTGCTGAGGGTGAGCTTGCCACCCTTGAGACTATTTATGATCGCGCAAAACAGATGGGATTTGAAACGTGCCCGGTTGAGACTGCTGTGCAGTTGCGTCTGCAATTTCTGGACCAGTTAGATTGGACAACCAGGGAGCAGCTGTCGGAATTTTTCGTCGCGAGTGAACCGTTTGTTCTTACGCGTGATGGCTTGCCGAAGATTTTCAGTGTCGTGCGGGATGATAGATACCCGCACCCTGAAACCGGTATCGGTCTATGGCTGATTTCAAATGGGACCGTTGATGCCGGAGATGCGGAACGCCCTGACAGACTGTTTAAAGCATCCGATCCTGAGGAGATTGACCGTTTTGCATTCGTTATTCCGAAATAAAATCGGAAGGAATTTAAAGGATGAAAAAATTCTACACATTTTTTATTATTTTCTTTACGTGTAGCTGTTGGTTTAACGTTGCATTTGCACAGGAAGTGGTGATCGTAAGGGTCCCAGATGCGGCTTTATCGACAGCATTGCGAAAGGCGTTGGGTTTAGCACCAACAGCACTCATTACAAAACAGGCGATGTCAAGATTAACGACCCTTCATGCTGCAGGAGATCAGCAAGGTGAACCACCTATAAGCGACCTTACAGGATTGGAGCATGCAGCGCAGTTAGAAATTTTAAGACTTTATTGGAATCAACACATTAGTGACCTTTCACCGATCGCTGGCTTGAAGCAGTTACGCGAGTTACATCTGGGTGCGAATCAAATCAGGGACCTTTCACCGATCGCGGGTTTAACGCAGTTAGAAACCTTGTATATCTCGAACAACCAAATTCGTGGTGTGAATCCGCCCGTAGGATTGGTAAATCTTAAAAAGTTAGTGATCGCCGGAAATCCGGTTCGGGATGCCTCGCTGCTCGCCAACCTCACTAAACTTGTTGAAGTAGACATTGAAATTCCCCATCAAGTAAGAGCTGGAGGCGTGATATCTGATCGGCATTTAGCCAGTGCTGTCCGGGCAGCTTTGCGCTTAACTAATATTCAGCCTATTACCTAATCTTCCGAGACTAAAGCCCAATTCTTTAGATTTGGGATACAGTCTCGCCCTATTGAATTAGACCAAACGCCCAAAAAAAGAGTTGACATTTTGTCCGAAATGCGATATGATTCAGATATCATGTTGGCAGACATGCTAAGCATTGTCGCTTGACAATGTGTCTGACACCTACTTAGCAGGGGTTAAAAGCATGATACATGAAAGTCCATGAAAACAGAAACATACGAGTTCTACCATCAATCTAACTTGATACAGATCGGCAATTTGATTGACGATTTGCATGGTGTGCATGTTCACCTTTTGATGTTGCAGAGACGCTATTATCGTATCTATGGTAAATATGCATCCTTTGCCCGCATCTGCAATCATATCACGAAGTTAAAACAGCGGACGAAACCGCATTGGAATCAATTGCCGAGTCAGGTCCTCCAACAAGTCGCAAAGCGTATTCACTTGGGATACGAAAAGTTCTTTGACAACCTTAAGGACCGCAAAGCAGGTAAAACGAAACGTAAAGTTGGTAGACCGAAAATCAAGCCAAATCATAAATATAACTCCTTGACGTTCACACAAGCAGGTTTCAAAATAGAAGGCAATCGTCTAACAATCAACTGTCTCGGTAAGTCCTTCACGTTTTGGAAACACCGCGAGTGGACGGGACGTATCAAAACCGTCACAATCAAGCGTGACCCCGTAGGCGACTACTCCCTCTACATCACCTGTGAGGATTGCGAACCTTCCGAGAAACTCCCTTTGACCGGTAATGTGGCAGGGGCGGACTTCGGAATGAAAACATTTCTCACACTTTCAGACGGGACGAAAATAGATTCGCCAGAGTTCTATAAACAAGGTCTCAACGCAATCCGTTCAGCAAACAAGGCACTCTCCCGCAAGCAAAAGGGTTCAAATGCCTGGTATCGTGCAAAGTGGCATCTCGCCCGTGTTCATAAGGAAATCGCCAATAGGAGACGCGATTGGTTCTTCAAATTGGCACTTCGGCTTGTACGTAAATATGATACACTTGCGATAGAGACCCTGAACCTTGAGGGGATGAAACGCCTCTGGGGACGCAAAATCTCTGATATAGCCTTCGGTGAGTTTGCTCTCATCCTGCAATGGACGTGTGCGAAATATGGTAAAACGTTCGCACAAGCAGGTCGTTGGACTGCCACAACAAAACCGTGTTCGGTTTGTGGACATCATAACGAAGATTTAACACTTTCAGATAGACAGTGGACGTGTCCTGACTGTGGGTTTCACCACGATAGAGACATCAACGCTGCTATCAACATTTTGCAGGCTGGGGTACCCGCGTAACAATGCGCGATAAAGCCGTCCGATCGCACCTTCATGAATGCGGCGGAGACGGAATAATAGCCTGCGGGTGGAGCGACAGTCAGACGTTTAAACCTCTGGTAAGAACGCAGTCGCTACGAAACCGAAGCCCACGCCTTTAGGCGTTGGGTGGTATCACGAAAGAGAGAATGCAAGGATTAAGGCACTTACTGATGACAGAAAACTACGAGGTGAGGAGTCTCGCTGGCTTGGAGTATGCAACATATTTGGAAGAGTTGGTTTTTAACAGGACTCAAATTGGCGGTGACCTCTCATCTCTTGAAAACTTAACACAGATGTCGCTCCTAACATATTAAGCACAGAAGGATTTGCAGTGACGATACTTACTGCTGACGGACAGGTTGTTGATAAAGTTGGCAATCTTGACGGCAATACTAAAACGGAAGATTCCGCCTCCTGGTCTTTGCCCGGTAGCAAAACAGAAAATGGTAATCGCATCTCTCTTATCCGTAAATACAAAAATGGCGTTCCTTTAGATGGCACAAAGTCAACAAGCTGGATTCTTGCCGACACGACACTCCTCAGTCCTAGGACCTACTACGGGCATCCTACTGATATTAGCAACCCCGGGCAGCGGGCTGGAGGTCCACTGTCGGTTACATTATCAAGTGTATCGGCACTGCATGCTGAAGCCGGTAGTGTTATCAAATGGAGCACCGAATCGGAATTAAATAACGCAGGATTCAATATCCTGCGCAGCGAGAAAAGGAACGGCAAGTTCAAGGTCGTCAACCCTCAACTTATTCAGGGAGCGGGCACAACAAGTGAAAAGCACACCTATACATGGAAAGATACCGCTGCTAAACCGAATGTCGCTTATTATTACCGGATAGAAGATGTCTCGCATGCGGGGGTTCGGAAACAGTCAGCCACAGTTCGCATAAGGGGATATGTGTCTGCGAGCGGCAAACTTACCACGAGGTGGGCAGATTTAAAACGACAAGAATAATTATCCGCGATAGGGCGTGGTTCCTGTGCCTCGCCATTCTCTTATGCTGAAGAAAAGACAGGTTATAATAACTCAAGTTGCTCCTCAACACGTTTTATGCTGTTGAAGGCAAGTTTTTCAAAAAGTGCCCCTTGGCACTCCAAAGAAAGGAAAATTGGAGAAAATTGATGA
Organism: Candidatus Poribacteria bacterium; assembly: GCA_965232545.1. GTDB lineage: Bacteria > Poribacteria > WGA-4E > WGA-4E > WGA-3G > WGA-3G. The sequence continues at coordinate 313,723 of OZ246979.1, read as the reverse complement.
ATAGAAAACAGATAGTTACCACGCTTTCCCTCGGACTGATGAGCATGATTTTACTCATGTCCGCCGGGTGTGATAGGTTTGACCTTGGCATAATTGATAACAACCCAGACGAACTCAACACTGTAGATCCGAACCTCATTAGAGCCAATACGATGTTCGGTTTTAAGTTGCTCAACGAACTCCACCAGCCCCAGCAGGATAAAAATACACTCCTCTCGCCCTTCAGCCTTTCCGTTGCGTTAGCGATGGCACGCAATGGCGCAGCAGGTGAAACTCAGCAGGCGATCGTAGATGCCTTACAACTGCAAGCATTAGACCCCGAGTCGATCAATGCCAACTATGTATATTTGCAAAGAGCACTTCAGGCACCTGATTCCAAGGTGACACTGGAGATTGCCAACGCGCTTTGGGCTGCCGAAGGTATTGAGCTCGACCCCGGTTTTCTGGATCGCAATAATCAATTCTTGGATACAGAAGTCGCAACCCTCGATTTCACAGATCCGACGAATGTTTCAACGATTAACGAGAGCATAGATGCCAGCACCAACGGAGCGATCCCAAGTGTTGTTGACGCAATCGCCCCGCAAACGATAGCGTGCCTGATTAGCGGGATTTATTTCAAGGGGAGTTGGCAGGAAGAATTCGACGCATCGCTGATACGGGACGAGCCCTTCACTCTCACGAACGGTAGCAAAAAACAGATCCCGATGATGCGCCGAACGGACTGGTACCCATATTATGCAGACGATCAGTTTCAGGTTGTCAGTCTTCCTTACGAGAACGATCAAATGGGTATGTATATTTTCCTGCCGAATCGTGGTACCGATCTCAACACCTTCTTAGACCGTTTGAATGTTGAAGATTGGGAGGGTTGGATGTCGCGATTCTCCTCAAGGGAAGTGTCGCTCGTCATGCCCACATTCAAATTGGAATATTCAGTAGAACTGAGGGCCGCGTTAGAGCAGCTCGCCATGGGTATCGCGTTTGACGAAGATCGCGCGGATTTCAGTCGCATGACGGCTTCATCGGTGCCGGTGTTTATTAGTTATCTGACGCATAAGGCAGTCGTTGAAGTCAACGAAGAGGGCACTGAAGCCTCCACAGGGAGTTTTATTTTTTTCGATGACGTACCAACCATCCAAGCCGCGGAATCTGTACCGCCGATTCCCTTCATTGTGGATCGACCCTTTTTCTTCGCAATTCGAGATAACCAGACAGGCACCATATTATTTATGGGTGTTGTTATGGACCCAACAACAGTGAAGAAACCGCCATTCATACCGGAACTGCCGATTCTTCCTGGCCCTATCCCTGTTCCTGAACCCTTCCCGAATTTAGATTAGATAGAATATCTCTCAAAAACAAAAAGAGAGCGTTTGTCGCTGTCATTGAACTCAAATCTCAGCAGAGGGTAAAGGGCTGGGGATTGGAAAATCCAGCAGAATTGCCGAACTTAACAACGCTATATCTCTGGACTAACAACATTAGCGATCTCAGTGTGCTTCCACTATTGCCTAAGTTAGAACTTTTAGACCTCAATGGGAACCACATTCGTGATGTCAGCCGACTCGCCGGATTTACGAATTTAGCGACTTTGATGCTGAGGGGTAATAAAATTAGCGATGTGTCTCCATTGACCGGATTAGTAAATCTTGAAGCCCTTGATGACCCGGTAGCTGCAGCCGCACCGCCCCTCGGAGAGACAGTAATCTTTTTGGATCCCGAATTACTGGCAACGCACCTTTCATTTGAAATTGGATAAAGCACTACTCACACGCTACTCCGATGGTAGAACCACCACTCTAACAGGAGGAGCAGGAACGCCGAAAGCGCAAACCAACGCCATATCTCTTGCGCCATCGGTTGCAATCCGCCTTCTACCTCCAGCGGAACTTCGGGAACTGACGCTGTTGCGGAATGCGATAGTGCTGATTCGGTGGCGTTCAGCAAATTGACCGTGAACCGTTCAAGCGGCACACCCTCCGCAAAAAGGGTATAGACACCAACCTGATCCGTTTGGGTGTATATCGAGTTCTCCAATCCAACCGTCGTTTCATCAGGTTTCTGCACGTGAAGCGTGCGTCCCTGGCGTGTCAGTGTAACTCTCACCTGTTCCCCAGTTCGGAAGGCATGCCGGGTTCCGCCTTCTTGAGACTGGAGCGGCTGCAACGGGGCAGTTCCGGCTTCAAACCATGCTAAACACTGATACATAAATTGTGGTCCATCGGGGACAGTCAGCGCAAAGGTAGAGATTTCAGGGTTAAACGCATCAAACTCGAAAACAAGGAGTCTGATGTCCGCTCTGCTACCGATCCATATCAATGACCCCTTCTCCGTCTCAACAAGCGAGTGTCCCCAGAGAGGCAACACTCGGTGCGTAGACTCGTTTACCTGTAACCCCTGCAGCGATACACTCTCCATGAGCGGGTGATTCCCATCCTCTTTGATAACGCGCACAGATGCCGTCTCCGTTTCGATAATCGGAGCATCTTCTTGAATGAAGGGTAGGTTGTTACCGGGTGCGATGAAGACCAGATGAGATCCAGAGGTCGCCTCAGACCTTCCATATAACGTAGGGGCTCCGAAAGCCTCACGTCCGGCGAGCGTGCCACCATCGAAAATTGCGACATCCGCATCGCCAGTGCCGTGATAATCGGCTGGGTCCACCACATCCAGTTTCACGTGATCTCCATAAGATTCCAAAAGATCGGGTAGTAACGATTTCCGATTGTCACTCACAAGCAGGATTCGCAGTGAAGGAATGGCAGATAGGAGTGCCCAGGCACTGTTATCAAGCTGAAAGTCGTCATCTATATCAAGGTGTGCGCTGAGCACTTTTCCCTCTAAACCGCTCGGATTCCCTGAAAACAGCACCGATTTGGTTTCACTCGGAGGAATAGACACCGTTCTATCATCAAGAGGCACACCCTCCACCGCCAATTGAACATCCAGTTCCCTCGGTGTATCCGTGAAATTTCGAATGCCGATGAGGACCTCATAACGCTCCTCTAACATCTCAACGCTGAACCGAACGATACCGATATTCTCTGCACTCCCACCCACGCCAATTTCCTGCACCGGCAGCGATATATCGGGTAGATTTTCAAACGTTCCACTGATAAAGACAATCTTGTCTTGCGGCGAATCCGCATAGCGTGTTGCGGCATCGAAGACAGGACGTAAATTACGCGGGGCATGGGTCTGAGTGATGTTCTCTATTGCGCGATGGAGTTTCGAGGTATCCGTTGTAAAAACTTGTTGGATGTAGGTTTCAGGGGAGTTCGTTACCATGAGCATCATCCCACCGCTCGCGGAAACCCTTTCAATGTATTGCTGTGCTTCCTGTTTCGCGAGTGTGAGGCGTGTTTGTCCGATCTCTTTTGACGACATACTTGCGGAATTATCAACGATGAGAATTGCTTTGCCGGGCATAAATCCGGGTTTACGCAGCGCGGGGCGCGCGATGCTGCACACAAGGAGTAACAAAAACAGCACCTGTAGCAGTGGGAGGAGTAGGCTGCGGATTCGTTGGAAAGGGACATTTGCTCTCCGGTCTTCGTCAGTGGAGAGCCAAAACATAATGCTGGGAACGAGGCGGGTGTGGCGACGTAATTTCAGAAAGTGAAGTGCCACCACTATTGGAATAACACCCAGCAGATAAAACGCGGCAGGGTTCAGGAATTGCATGCCTCTTTAACTTTCCTTGCGGTTCGATGAGGTAGCTTGTGCAAAAACGTGCCTCGGCGTATATCCGTCCCGGTGCGTTGCTTGGGACTACAATACTGCAAAGAACATTAAGAATCCTCTTTCTCCTTGAGGCTCTGCAGCACCTCATCGGCGTCCAGTCTACCGGCTTCGCCATAGCCTTGGAGGCGTTCACATTCCTCTCGAACTTTATCGTGTTCGTCAAGTTCCAAATAGAGGTGTGCCAAATTCGTGCGCATTTCCCGAAACACACCGGGCCAATTCCGATCGCCTTCTTTATCAATGATACGGGTAGCATTTGTAATAGCCGTGTTGACAACCTCGTCTAATGCCTCTTTGTCCTCAGTCGAGATCTGAAAATCCGCCTCTTTACATTTTTCGTTGTAGGCTTTTAGTTCGCCGAGTGCCTGATCGCATTGGTTATATGTTTTTTCAATACTCAGCGCACCTTCAAAAATTTTTGATAAGAATCCTAATTTCATAGCGTCTCCGAATGGGTGTAGGGCTGAGGTGGAAGTGCCTCACCCTACAAATTATTTTAGAAATCGGTTTTCAGTTCTCCCCATGTCACCGCCAATTTATCGCGGGCTTCAACGGCGAGCACCACTGGTATGCTCAGTTCCATATTTTCCCTCACCTCTTCTTCAGTCAACGCCGCCGCGTATATGACGACCTCATCGATGATTGCATCTTCGACTTTATGGAGGTCCGGATTTTCACCTGCCCCGATGTAGATCGCTGCCTCTTTGAACTTGGGCCACTTAAAATTCTCTGGCTGTTCACCGATAAATTTACCGTTGACATAGATTTTGCCATCTTTCCCATCGGCAACCAAAACGTAGTGGTACCACTCTTTTAATTCAAATTTGAAGTTGCCGAGACTTTTGTCGGCGTGATGCCCAGCATCCCAAAACGGGTTGAAACCGGGATTCACCATCGTCCGAAATTCACAACATCCACCGGCAGCGGCTTCAATCGAGATGATCCCATCATACGAGGCGTGTTGATTCAGGTAAAACCACGCTTCCATTGTAATCTCTGTCTTCTCACCGATTGGAACGATAAAGTCGTTCTGTTCCATTACAACGACACCACCGTTGAGCTGGATGGCTTTATTGAATGCCCCATCAACAAGCGAGCCCTTTCCGACCAACTCTGCATCGTTTCCGTTACCAGAATCATCGGTGACCTTATTACCGCTCAGCTTGTCAAAAGAGTAATAGACGAGGATGTCCTCTTCCTCGAAAGCGTCCGAGAGACTCACTGCAAATACACAGATTGCTGCCAGCCCCAACAGGAATAAATTTCTACGCATCCTTGTGCCTCCTTAAGCATTTTTAACATTTTAACATAAATCTGGAACACCGTCAATCCATTATACAACAGTCCCAGAATTATATCAAGCCGTTGGTGAATGGTGGAAATCTGTTTTCAATTTCACCTTGAAAGTCAAGGTCTTCAGTGCTACAATAACGGCATGACATTTCTTGAAGCGATTCTTCTTGGGATTTTACAAGGTTTAACCGAATTCCTACCCGTCAGTAGTTCAGGACACCTTGTCCTGGCGCAACAATTTCTCGGATTAAAGGAACCCCTCGTCTTTTTCGATGTGATGCTTCACGTTGGAACATTAGCCGCTGTGCTCGTCGTATATCGTGCCGCAATAGGGAGGTTAGTCATCGGTGGGCTTTCTGCGGTCGGAGATCCCCAATTTTGGCGGAGCCCCCCGAAGGCAACGCTGAACACATCGGCAGATCTCAAGTTTATATGGCTGATACTTCTCGGTTCCATTCCAACGGGAATCATCGCAGTGGTCTTCAAGACCCAATTGGAGTCTTTTTTTGATGAGGTACGTCTCGTGAGCATCATGCTAATCCTCACCGGTGTTATCCTCCAATTACCGCGACTCCGCAGAAAGAATGCAGATAGTCCCGACACTTCCGCCAGAGAATTGAAAACGTGGCACGCACCGCTCATCGGAATCGCACAAGGATGCGCAATCACGCCGGGTATATCTCGTTCTGGAACGACAATCTCGTTGGCACTATTTTTAGGGATTCCCGCAAAAACTGCCGCGGAATACTCCTTCCTCCTCTCAATTCCTGCGATACTCGGTGCGGTTGCGCTCAAAATCCGGGACATCGGAGACACCGAGATCCCGTTTCACATCGTGGGAACTGGGATGCTCGCCTCGTTTATCGTCGGTTATATTGCCTTGCGGTTTCTGTTGGTCGTACTCAACCGAGGCAAATTCTCGGTTTTCTCCTACTATTGCGTCGCTTTGGGGTTAACTTCACTCTTAATCGCTTTGATCCAGTAAGTTGCGACGCGTCCAAGCACCTTTCTGTTGTAGTGTCGCATCTCTGGCATCACGCCGATACTCTCTAAGGTGTCGCAGACTTTCGTATCGTTTTGCAGTGTGTTCCGAATCCACTTTTTGCCAGTGCATCCATAAATCAGACTGGCGAGATACATTTGTAACGGTTTCAGTTTGAAACGTTTGAGATACCGAAGCGGGAACCCGAATCCGTGTCCAGAGATGGCGAGTGTGCCTCCGGGTTTCAAAACCCGTGCAAGCTCAGTTAAGGCAATCCTATCGTCAGGGACATGCGGCATGACGAGGAAACAGGTGACGAGATCAAAAGATTCATCTGCAAAAGGTAGGTTTGGAAGTGCCGCATGTAGCAAGGCAGGCTCTGTAGAAGACGGCTCCATGAACTTCCCAATTTGAGAACGCCCGGTCGCCAAGAAAACCGCATCCACATCGACACCGGCAAGGAGTTCTGGAGCGTCGGTGGAGAGGGCAACAAGAAGGTTCCCCGGTCCACACCCGACATCTAACACCCTTTTGCCCGTAGCGTTGATGTTCAAAGTATCGAGTTGAGTTCGCGTTGTGCCGTTTTCTAATTCTCGATAAGCGTTCTGGATGTAGGCACGGTGCCACTCTGTCACGCGACATCTCCGTATAATAGCACAGGACTTACGCAAAATTGGCTTTCATGCCAAAATTGAGGGGATATTCCCGAAGAAAGCGCAATAATGCACGTCGCATTTGGGCGAGTACGCCGCAGAATTGCGCTACTACGAACCAAAGACCGCACGAAAACGGGTCAACTGCGTAAGTCCTAATAGCAATTAGCCGTCAGGTCCTTGGCGGTCAGCCGTCGGGTCGGGTTTTCTACGAAAACCCTTTCAGCAGTCAGGTAAAAGGTTTTCGTTTAAGGAGACTCTCTTACTGATTGCTGACTGCTGATTGCTGACTGCCATATAATAAAGAATTCACCCATCTGCTGAGCCGTTGCGGAATCGTTGTGAGTTCTGAACGGAAGAGAATCAGTCCAGCGTCATCGGTGATCGGAATCGCCTTCAGTTGATACGGCGACGTTTCCAACGTGTTCCATCCGATATCCGTCGTGCGTGCTGAACGGAATCCACCGGCTTTTACTATCTCAATCTCGCGTTGGGTATAATCGCCATTTGGATAACTGAAATGCGAACACTCAATCCCCAAAAGCGTTTCTAAATCCGTTTTGCTTTCAAGGATCTCTTGCTTACACTCTTTTTCTGTAGAGCGCGGTAGGATCGGGTGGAATCGGGTATGCGGTTGAAAATCGGCACTCTCTGCCATCTCTTTCATTTCTGAGATATTGAGTGCCTGCCTGTCTGGATACATCTTTTCAGGCTCAAAATCAGCCATCTCTTTAAGGTGTACCAACCGCTCTGCATTTGGGAGTCTTTTCAGGCTCTCTTTTTCTGCTTTAGACTGTCCGTCTACCTTGAACCAGAAATGCCGATGTGTGTCAATAATCTGCGTGCAGACGTAGAGCGTTGGATAAATGCGGTACTGCTTGAAAATCGGCAGGAGTGCGATATTGCCAGCGTGTCCGTCGTCGATCGTAATCACAACACTTCTCGGGGGGATCTCTGAGAAATCCTGTCGGTGAACAGCGGCGACGAGGGTATCGAGTGAGATAATCGTGTAGTGGCGTGAGAGGTAGGCTATATGTTTCAGGAAAATCGCTGGTTTCGGGTCGTGATACAGGAGGATCGCCACCCGATGCCGACAGACCCACTCCCGAATGAGAATCGGTATCCCCGACACATAAATAAAAATTGCGATTACATTTTTAAGAAAATTACGCATCTATTTTATGGTTTTCAGTCTTCAGCGTTAAGAATCATCAGCGGTTATGGTAAAATATACAATTATCTATACACCAGAAGATTGGCGAGGTTAGAAACCTCGCCAGCGGGGATGGGGGTTTTCGCTTCTATTGAAATTGCCTCGCAGTGAGAGTTATTTTCATAATTCACCATAGTTTGCGGACTGCCATGTGCGATCTAACACATCACTCCCCGTAAAGAACACAATCTAACAGATTGTGCTACAAAAGAAGTTTTATTCTACGATGCTCGTATAAACTAAGGCGTTGGTGGCTATCGCTGGAGTCGCAATTATTTATAAACCCCCCTCAGATATGTTGAGCCAGCGTTCTCTTTAACTGATAACCTTTACGTAAACTTCTTCCAATTTTCGGATAGACACGGCACTATCAAATTCCTGTTGAATCGTCGCACGGGCATTTTTACCCAATTCACTCGCGAAGTCAAGTTCCGTCAACACCCGATGCAGGGCAGCTGCTAACGCCGTCGGATCCTGTGGCGGCACCCGGATACCGTTCTTTTCATCTTTTATCAGGTCCACGATGCCCCCCACATCCGAGGCAACACACGGCATTCCGATCCCCATCGCTTCAATCAATGCGTTTGGTGAGCTCTCGTGTAGCGACGGAAGTACAAAGGCATCTGCCGTCAAAAGCAGAGAAAAAACATCCTCACAAAACCCGGGAAACGTCACCCGTTCCGAGAGTCCGTATTCTGCCACAAGCGCACGGAGTTCCGCTTCTAACTCTCCCTCACCGAGAAACGTGCATCGCCATGCGACCTCTCCTCGGTCCAACAAATTTAACGCCTCAATCAGATACCGATGCCCCTTTTCTGGCGCGAACCGTCCGACGCTTATTATTAACTTCTCTTTGGTGTGATCTCGGCGTTGCTGAGACCATTCCTCGGCGGGTAATTCCAATAGATTCGGGATGCTCACAATGTTTTTGTCTGGATATCGCTGGTGGAGATGCCGTTGGATCTGCACTGAATTCGTCAGAAGGACATCGGTGGTATTGTAGATGAGTTTTTCGGTAAGATAGAGCCGAAACTTGCCGTACCTCGCGTGGTAGTCGCCGCGTTGTGAAGCGATGAACGGAATCTGTCGCCACAACCCGAATTTACGGGAGAGTCCGCAGAGGAAATTGGAATACCATAACCAACTATGTACAATGTCGGGTTCAAAAGCGTTGATGATCCCACCGAGTGCAAACGCTTTTTCGAGTAACTTCATGCGTCTGCTGTCACTTGTGAGTGTTGCGACCTCTCGCACACACGGCAGTGCGGCGAGTTCTCTGACGCGTTCTCCTTCGGAACGGCTTAACACGACGGACGCTTCATACTGCTCCGGTGGCAATCGATCTAATGTCTTGAGCAGTTGCGATTCGGCACCGTCCTTTGTCATGGAATCAATAACATAAAGAATTTTAATTTTTTAATTTTACCTTGCGGATTTTTAATTTTACCTTGCGGGGGAACAACGGACGTCTCAACTTTGACGTGCGTCCCTCAAATCCGCCCTCCGCTACGCTTACGGGCTAACGGTTTTGAACCTACTGACTGCCACTTCCTACCAATACGTGTAGAGCAGGACTTCCGACACGATAAGTTGCCCAACGAGTATACCGGCGACCCAATAGAAATCCGACATCGGACGCGCTGTGAGGTGTTTAGCGACCGGAATGACGAAAAACGGTACCATGAAAATCCATATCCGCTCGACCTCCATCGTAAATAGTGTCGAGAATGTGAAGAAGAGGAGCGTGATTAGGAAACCGATGATGAATGTGTCCAACGCGTCATCATGGCGGAATATCCAAGGAATACGACTGCCATTTCGCTCCGGCACTGATGCCTGAGTATCCTGTCGCCATTCTTTCACTGATGCAACGAGTTCCCGCAGCCAGAGGGTCGTTATCGGTAGTCCCACGCCGATGAGGAATGCAAACAGGTTCGCGAAACTCAGGTGAAAATAACGCTCAACGCTTTCATAACCTGTCCCCATACCCATCTCATCTTTCTTGATAGCCGCCCAGAGTGCCTCGATTGGACGGAATCCGGTCAGGACGAAAAGCAATAGGTAGAATCCGATAAATCCTGAAGCCGCGAATAGCAAGACCTTCAGATACTGCCTGAACCACTTCCTCTCCAGCAAGGCGACAACACACAAAAAGACCCCGACAACGACCGTGGCATAGGTCATGAACATCCCAAGCGCGAGCGCAAGCCCCGTTAGTAAGCTATAAGGACGGAATTCATGCCACCTTTGGTCGGGTATGGTTTCCCGATCTCGTGCTCTATAAAACAGGTAAACACTCAGGATTGGGAAGACACTGAAGGGACCGTCCATTGACGTACCGGTGAACATCACAAAGTTGGGAGTGATGAGAAAAAGGAGCAGCGCGTACCGACCGACTTTTTCACCGTAGAGATGTTCGCCAAGGTGGTAGATCGGTATAACTGTGATGGCAGTAAAGAGAATTGTAACCAACGATGCCGATATGAGATTGTAACCGAAGAGTCCGCTAACATGCCATAAGAAAAGCACACCGCCCGGCGGATGGGTGCGGGCATGTCCTGAGAGAGTGTTAAATACTTCCGGTTTACTATAATCCCTGAGAAACCTGCGGATCCCGAGTTCGTCAACCCGCGGTACATCGCCGTAATACTCCAACGAAGTCCGCGTATACGGCTCTAAAAGGGTCAAGACCCGTTCCGTTTTGCCATCTCGTTCAATCTCTCGGTAGCCATCAATTTGGGCAACACTCATGTTAATGGCAATGAAGCAAGCAACCGCTATCCAAAGTAAGCGACGAGTGGATGTCCCCGAAAGCAGGTACCTCTGACAAAGATATAGAAAACCGATACACACCGCGAGGGCAGGCAATATCCACCAACTCACGTCGAAACTCGGTTGGGCATAAAGGGGCAAAATGTGCTTTTCAAACCGCACCGCACCCAGATTGATAGACCTCTCGCGCATGCTGTAATACAGGAATAGATGGTAAACGCAGAAAAATAGTGCGAGCAACCCAATCTGCACAGGAATTTTTTTAATTATTGCGTTTTTGTGCATCGTTCCAACCCCGCCCACCGTCAATGTCTAAGTCATTACAAAATGACTATTTTTCAGCACTCGCTTCTAACTGTTGTGCCGCTTCTAACAACGCATTTGCCAAAAATTCTGGGTTGACCTCGTCTTTCCCTCGGAAGGTGCGTACCCGTTCACCACGAACCTTTAGAACGGCAAGTTCCTTGCCTCCCAAATGGATACCGACTTCAGCATTGCGCGTCTCACCGGGTCCGTTCACTTCACACCCCATCACAGCGACAGGGATTTTGATGCCGTGTTTCTCTAAAAGTTCTTCAGCGACAGCCACAATGTTCTCATAATCCGCTGTGGGATCGCCGCGCCCACAGAACGGACAGGAAACAACGTCTAACATGTCATCCGCCATTCCTAATGCCCGGAGGAGTTCTTTAGCAGTCAAAACCTCCTCCACAGGGTCACCGGTAATTGAGATACGGATGGTGTCACCAATCCCTTCCATCAAAAGCGTTCCAATGCCGAGTGTCGATTTGACATGTGAACGTCGAGGTGTACCGGCTTCCGTCACACCGAGATGTAAAGGGTAGGGAACTTTCGCGGCAAACTGACGGTTCGCTTCTATCATCCGAAGTGGATCACTCGACTTCACGGAGATGGCGATGTCTCTGAAATCGTGTTCCTCACAAATCTTGACGTGCCGCATTGCGCTCTCTACCAACGCTTCCGCTGTGGGTGATGGATATTTCTCTAAAAGATCCCGTTCCAGCGATCCTTCGTTGACCCCAATCCGGATAGGGATATTCGCCGCTTTCGCCGCAGACAGGACTTCAGCGATCCGTTTCTCGTTACCGATGTTACCCGGATTAATGCGAACCTTTGCGACCCCTGCGTCTACTGCTGCGAGTGCGTATCCGTAGTTGAAATGGATATCCGAAACGATAGGCACAGAGGCACGTTTTACAAGTGTACCGAGTGCCTTGGCGTCCGGTTCTTCGGGAACAGCGACGCGGACAATCTGTGCCCCCGCCTCCACACACCGCTCTACTTGTGCCAATGTGGCATCGACATCGCGCGTCAGCGTTGTCGTCATCGTCTGGATGGAGATGGGGTTCCCACCGCCGATCGGGACGTTCCCTACCATAATTTTCCGCGTCGGACGCTTGTTGTTGATTTGTAGCAATTCTTTCATATTTATAATAGTTGTCAGTTATCGGTTGTCAGTTGTCGGTTAAGAGATACTTTTGTAACAGTCCACCCAAATTTTGTCCACACCCTGCAAATTCGTCTCTGCTTTATACTCTTAGAGTAGAACACGGGCAGCGAATTGCTACATCAGAATCTCTTAACTGGTGGTTTCCGATCACCGACCCCTGACAGTCTTTAAAGCCTTGATGAATTTTTCGTTTTCCTGTTGTGTGCCGATCGTTACACGCACCGCATTCGGATAGCCGTAGCCTGTAATCGGACGCACAATGACTCCCTCTTTCAGAAGTGCCTCGGCGATGTCTGCCCCCGATTGTTCGAGATGCAACATGATGAAATTGCCTTCGGTTTCCACATAACGGAGTCCCATATCGTCAAACGCGGCATAGAGAAAGGCTTTACCGATGGCGTTCTGTTCTCGGCTCCTTGTAACATGGGCAGTATCCTTGAGTGCCGCTCGCGCCGCCGCTTGTCCGACTAAGCTGCAATTGAAGGGTTGGCGGACCCGATTTAGCGTCTCAACCAACGGTGGTGGCGCGATGCCATATCCGATGCGAAGCCCAGCCAATCCGTAAATTTTAGAAAATGTTCGTGTGATGATGAAGTTTCGTCCCTCCAGCACATAAGGGAGGGTCTGTGGATAGTCTGAACGGTCAACGTATTCGTAATAGGCCTCGTCAAAAACGACGAGCACATCGTCGGGCACCTGTTCCATAAACGCCGCTGTCTCGTCTGCTGTGACCATCGTGCCAGTAGGGTTGTTCGGATTCGCCACGAAGATGACCTTCGTCTTATCGGTAATTGCTGCTGCCATAGCGGACAGGTCATGTGTATGCTCCACCATCGGCACGACGACTGCTGTGGCACTGCACAACTTTGTCACGACACTATAGACAACGAATGCTCCAGCGGCATAGATGACCTCATCACCGGGTGCAACATAAGTTTCGGCAACGAGTTGTAGTACATCGTTCGAGCCGTTCCCTAAAATCAGATGTTCAGCAGAGATTCCGAGAGATGCTGCGAGATCTTCTTTAAGATAATAGGCGTTCCCGTCAGGGTAGAGGTGCACCTGTGTGGCACTCTCTGAGATCGCCTGCATCGCCAACGGAGAGGGACCTAACGGATTCTCGTTAGATGCCAGTTTAATAATATCGGTAATGCCGAGTTCGCGTCGGACTTCTTCAATCGGTTTACCACCCTGATAGGGTTGAATCGTGTCAATGCTGGGTTTCGGTTTTAGCATAACGCTTCGCTTTTCAATTTCCTTTTCTCTATGACTGCAGCGCGTCTACCGAACACGCCCAAATACAATTTCATTATATCACAACCTTCCTTTTTTTGAAAAGTTTTTTGTCCGTTTCCGGCTCTCCGGCAGAGATGAAGCTTAAGAATTTAATTGTCTGAATCAGGTGCGCTTTGACAAATAATAATAGAATGTCGGTTAGATTCCGACTCGGAGGACGCACTCCGCATATCTTACCCTAACCGCACTGCTGGAAACAGCCGTGTGGAAAGCAAGGGGAAATGGCGAATGCCTGAGGCAAAGGCGACCTCACAAGAGCGCCAAAACTGGCACGTCCGATAAATGACGGACACGGAGAAGCGAAAGTTGAATGCTTGCAAGCCTCGTTAGACAAGACATAGAAACGCCTTGAAAAACTATGGTATTCATAAGGTTGTCCTCTGATTTGGCAATCTATTGCGTATGATATGAATACAGCGTTGAGATGCTCAATGAATCGGGGTACAGAACACTCCTAAATCCGTCAACGAAGTCTATTATTGGGAAGTCAAAGAGAACCTAAGTAGACTCATAGAGTCTATAAGGTTGAAGAGATTAGGAACTCTCGTAAGAGAGAAGCATAATCAGGTTGAGTGCTTTGAAACATTTCTAAAAACATTTTATCTATAGACGTGAAATCTTGCGAAAGCATGTGTCTATAGAAGTCTTAGACTTATGGACAAGAAATAAAGTAAAAGTGGTTATCATCACCTAAAGCGTTTATCGCCACACTCGACTGGAAGGTCTCCATGTGTGGTGAAAGTCGCACGCATGGTTTGGAAGGGGTTGTAGAGGGGCGACCCTCTACGACTACCTTATGATTCACAAGATTAAAGGATGAACAGGATTAGATACTCCTTTTTTATTACGACCACAGATAGCTGATTACCGACCGCTGACGGCTATCTTATTGACCACCGATTGCTAATTGACTTTCACGCGAAAACTTGATATAATGCTTGCACCTAAGACAACAGGAGAAAAACATGAGGCGATTTGGAACCCAAGGTCCCGTTAATTCCAAAGATAATTACGTCGTCGCTCGGCGTGAGGAACTTTCCGATTTCATCGACCGCGTTAAGCAGGGACGCTATATCGTCCTATTCGCACCACGACAGACCGGTAAAACCACATTTTTCCAAGATGCACTCAAAGCACTCGCAGTCGAAGGAACGGACCATTTTCCAATACAACTCAACTTCGAGGAATACGAAGACATAACACCCTCAGATTTTTACGATTCGTTGTGTAAAGAAATTTGCAAAGAGATTCGGAAGGTTTTACGAGAACGCGGTGAGCAAGTTTTTCAAGCACTGGACACCTTTCTGACGAATGCCCAGATAACCAACCACATTTCGATGCGTGAATTTTTTGAAGAGTTCACCGCCTTAGCGGCAAACCAACGGGTCATCCTTATCATCGACGAATTCGACGGTATCCCACAGGACGCCATCAACGGATTTCTGCGTTCGCTCCGCCGGATATATCTCACTGGACGCGAAGCCCGTTCTCCGTATAGCGTCGGCATTGTCGGGGTTAAAAACATCACACAACTCAACTACGATCGCTCCATCTCGCCGTTCAACATCCAGGATGAGTTCACACTCCCAAACTTCACTTTAGAACAGGTCAGTGAACTCCTTACCCAGTACACCGACGAGGTCGGACAGCAATTCGCCCCCAAAGTCATTGAAACGATCCATAAACAGACAGCAGGACAACCTTTCCTCGTAAATAGGTTCGCTCAGATCCTTACTGAGGAACTCAGCATCCCCAAAACCGAGACAATTCATGCATCGCACTTTTCACAGGCACACACACGACTCATCGAGGAGAGAAACACTAACATTGAACACCTAATTACAAATGTACGTAGAGACCCACGCTTTGAAAGAATGCTCATGCGTATTGCTTTTTATGGGAGCAGATATGATTTCACGCTTCACAACGAAACCATTAGTGAACTGGCAACTTACGGCGTTATTACAAGGGGACAAGACCAAACATGTGAGATACTTAACCCTATCTATCTCCATTGCATCATTCAAGCACTTAAGCCTTTGATAAACGGACTTGAGGACGAATACTTCCCTGAAGACGGTCCTATCGACTTTTCAGAATATATCGCCTCGACCGGGCAGCTTCAAATGCCAAGGCTTCTCGAAAATTTTAAGAACTTCATCGCCCGCGCAGGATTCAGAATACTCCAAGTTCCGGATACACCCCAAGAATTCGTAGGGCAATATCTCCTCTTCGCTTATCTCAACGAGTTTGTGAAAATCGTTGGTGCTGCTATGTACCTTGAAGTCCCAACCGGACGAGGCAGAGCCGATCTCGTCATTTCGCACGGCGGACAGACTTACATTGTCGAAACAAAGGTCCGACGCAGCGAACGAAATTATCAGGCAGGCAAACAACAACTCGCAGCATACCTTAAGTCAGAAAACGCAACAGAAGGCTACTATGTGGTGTTTGATTACCGCGAAAATCCGGATCCCCGAACGGAAACGGATATAGTAGACGGTCGGACGATTCACAGTTACGTTATTCCTGTCCTTCAAACCCTTCCATCTCAACCGTGAAACCCAGAGTCATTTATGGTAAACTTTAGAATTAATTGCACACTCTGCACCGGCGAGGTTAGAAACCTCGCCTACCCAGGGAGGGGAGAATGTCTGCTTATTTTTCTGGTTTACCATAGTTTTCGCAAGAATCGGGGTTACAAACCCCTCCCACAAAAATGGTTCGTGACAATTGAATGGCTCTGCCGAAACCCAGAGCCATTCAGTTTTAAGAAATTATGGACTTTGAGCGGATCCGGTGTCCCTTCCCAGTAACGGGTGGGAACCCTGGTTAGGAAACCGCACCTACCGGACCGGGGGGTTCAAAATCTGCATAAAAACTAAATAGCCTTGCCGTGAAACCCATAATCCCTTGACAAAAAAGCGAATTTCGTTAAAATAAAAAATGTTTTTTCACTACATCAATTTACCCATGCACAGCATGCGAAAGGAAACCTCATGACACAAACTCCTCCAGAATCCGCTGTCATCCTCTTTGACGGCACAGACCTCAGCAACTGGACCAGCTTAGATGGCAGCGAACCGGGTTGGCAAGTCGAAGGCGACGCAATGCTCGTCGTCCCGCGTAGTGGCGATGTAATCAGCAAAGAAACCTTCACGGATCATTTCGTTCATGTCGAATTCAGATGCCCCGATATGCCCGAAGCAACCGGACAGGCAAAAGGCAACAGCGGTGTCTTCCTTCAAGGCAGATATGAAGTCCAAGTCCTGGATTCTTACGGCATCGAAGTCCCTGGGATGGGCGACTGCGGCGCGATTTACAACCAATTTGCACCGCTCGTCAACGCTTGCAAACCACCGCTTGAGTGGCAGACCTACGACATCACCTTCCGGGCACCGCGTTTCAACGACGCAGGCGAAATGACTGAAGGTCCTCGGATAACTGTCATTCAGAACGGCTTGGTCATCATCAACAACGCGCAACTCGCTGGCACAACCGGCGGGAGTATCGATTCAGAAGCCTCTACACCGGGTCCACTCAAACTGCAAGACCATGGCAATGACGTTCGGTACCGGAACATCTGGGCAGTCTCACTCCCACTTGAGGGTTCGGACCAGTATTAGCGGCATGGCTGTCGGAAACCATCGGCGATCGGCGATCAGTTAAGAGGTATTCGTTTAACGATATCCTCCTACTAACGGCTGACCGCTGACACCCAATTGACAGAAAGGAATTCTATGGAAACCAATCAAGATCTTCCCACAATCCCGAGGCGACGACTCGGAAGAACGGAACTCAGCATCCCTGTTATTCCATTCGGCACGCAAGGGTTTGGAAACAACTTCGGTTTCGTCTCAGACGAAGAGGCTGTCGCGCTTGTGAAACACTCCGTGTCCATCGGTGTGAACCATTTCGATTGTGCACGCTGTTATGGGGATTCAATGCGGAAACTCGGTCTGGCGTTGAAGGAGATCCCGCGTGAGGATGTTATCATCACCGGGAGGCTTTGCTGCCATTCTGCCGCCGATTGGGGTGGCTACGGAGATGGTAGACCCAACTATTCCGCCGAACGCGCAATCGCCGACCTCGAAGATCAACTCGAACTTCTCGGCACGGACTATTTCGACGGCATGCTTATCCACGACCCAAGCGAGATCGATCCGACGCTAGAGAAGGGCGGCACGCTTGACGGCTTGCTCCAATGTAAAGCGCGTGGACTTGTCCGTCATCTCGGATACGGGATGCGTCCGCATGATTTCCATCTCAAGGCGATGGCAACAGGCGATGTAGACCTTATCCTCTGCTTCAACGATTACAACCTCGTCCGGCAGAACGCCGCTGACGACATTCTCCCTGCCGCTGCTGAAGCAGACATCGGGGTCATGAACGGTTGGTCGATCCTGCGCGGTATCCTTACAGGTGTCGATATCGACGCTGAGATTGAAAGAGGACGTTGGAAAAAAGAAGGTGATGTTGCAGCAGCATACCCAATTTGGGAATGGTGCGTTGAAGAAGGCATAAGTTTGCTTCAACTTGCCCTCCAGTTCTGTCTGAAAGAAGAGCGGATTCAGGGCAACAACATCGGGAGCCTCAACGTCGAGCAACTCGAAGCGAACGTCCGAGCCGCCAGTACACCCCTACCCGATGAGGTATGGGAGAAATACGAAGCACGTTTTGGCGCAAATTCGTAATTAGCAATTAGTAATTAGCAGTCGGCGATCAGCGATCAGCAAGAGGATGCTGATAAAGACGTACCTTTTTCTGATGGCTGAAAACCGATTGCTGATGGCTATTTCGCAATCAACTTCTCCAAGAACTTATGCGTCACACGCGGGAGGGGATACTCCTTTAGTGTCGCTACCTCGACCCACTTTGCATCCCGTGGACCCTTCAGAACCACCTCACCCGCTCGATAATCGCACTGAAACACATCCACAACCACCTTGAAATGGGTATAGGCGTGCCTAACACGCGTGAGGAACCGCACGTTGGTGACAAGGAGGTTGACGGCATCAGCGATGTGTCGGACACACGCCGCTTCCGCGGTTTCACCTTCGGTAAGTTGTCCACCCGGAAACTCCCAGAGTCCACCGAGCAGACCGTCCAATTGCCGCTGTGTGAGTAAAACCTCGTTATCCTTATAGATAACCCCGACAGCGAGATGGTGTTCCGGGACAGGTTTCGTCTCGCGCCGATACGGAAATTCATCTTGTCGTGCCGTGTGGAACGCCTCACAAAACGCATTCACCGGACAGACGAGGCAGGTCGGCGATTGCGGACGACACACAGTCGCCCCTAACTCCATCATGGCCTGATTGAAAAATCCGGGGGCACTCGGATCCAAAAGATCATCCGCTTTCTGCTGAAATACCTTCGCTGACTTCGCGTCGTTAATCGGTGCCTCCATCAGAAACAGGCGTGCTAATACGCGTTTGATGTTTCCATCTACTGCGGCATACGGCGTATTAAAAGCGATACTTTGCACCGCCGCCGCACTATAATCCCCGACACCCGGCAACTTCCGAAAGGTCGCATAATCCACGGGTATTTTCCCGTCCAGTTCATTCACAATGACCTGCGCCGCTTTGTGGAGATTCCGCGCCCTGGCGTAATACCCTAAACCTTCCCATACCTTCAGGACATCCTGTAGTGGTGCGGCGGCTAAGTGCTGCACATCTGGAAACCGTTCAATGAACCGCTCATAGTATCCGACAACCTTCTTGACCTGCGTCTGTTGGAGCATCACTTCAGAGACCCAAATCCGATAGGGATCCTCCGTGCGTCGCCACGGCATATCGCGTTGGTAAACCTTGAACCACGCCAGCAACGCATCCCGAAAATCTTGGTAGTGTTTGGGTAAGGGTTTTTTGTGCATATTTATCTGAATCGCGGATTGTAGCGGATTATACAGACTTTGCGGAGTACTTATTGTCTGAATCAGGATTTACGGGATTCAAGGATTTTCAGGATTATAGACGCTTCTTGGTTGACCACTGACACTGATGGTTGATAGTCGTTATTCGTCGTCTGAATCGCGGATTGTAGCGGATTATACGGATTTCGCGGATGTAATCTGGTATATTTATTGTCTGAATCAGGATTTTCAGGATTCAAGGATTCTCAGGATTATAGACACTTCTTGGCTGAAAATCTTCCTTATAGGGTTGCCCAATTTAAAGGTCCATGGCAATCCGGAAACTGACGCTATGAATCGCTTGGATGGGTTCATACGCCGCACGGCTGGCACACCGCGAGGCGAACTCTCCACGCGCAATCCACGAACCGCCGCGAATCACTTTACGGCGACCTTCACTCGCCCCCAACGGATTCTCTGTAGGCGAGTATTTATACGTCTCCATGTGAAACCAGTCGCTACACCAATCGTAGGCGTTCCCCGCCATATCGTAGCACCCGTAAGGACTCACACCTTCAGGATAACTCCCAACCGGTACCAGCCGTTTGTTCCCCGATTCCGACGTGTTCGCTCGACTCGCGTCCCATATATCGCCCCACGGATACTCCCGAGCATCCGTGCCGCGTGCCGCTTTCTCCCATTCCGCTTCCGACGGCAAGCGATACGCCATGTTTTCAAGTCCATTGAGCCATTCCAAAAAATTCGTCGCATCCTGCCAACTCACCCCGACGACAGGAAAATCGGGAGCGTTGAGATGTTCTTCCGTCCAGAACAGCGGTTGTGGGTTCCCTGTTTCGTCAACAAACCGCGCGTATTGTGCATTCGTGACCTGATACGTGCCGATGGCGTAAGCATCGAGCAGAACACTGCGTTGCGGTTCCTCTGGATCCGTCTTTCGCATTCCGGTGGGAATTGTCCCCATCGTGAATTCGCCAGCGCGGACATGGATTAAAGGATAATCGAGTGTATCAATGTGCATGGTAGGGGGCAAACCTTCTAAAATAACTGCAGTTGCTACAGACAAGATTTCGGATGTACGAACTCCATTTTTCAGTGAAAAGCATTGATGGACCGCGAAGGTCCCGTAGCGTAAACTTTTAGTTTTCGCATCGACAGACACAAACTGGAAAGTTTGTGCTACAAATGGCAATTGGGGTGGCTCTTTACCATTCTTGGGGCGTATATGTGGCATGTAGGCTTGCGATGCCTGATAGTTTTGCCTCCAGTGTTTTGAGAGAGATAAATAATTTCATCAATTGCTGTTCTTCCTTCATCCGCACGTTATACCACTTGAGGAGCGACTGATCTGTGGCTTGGAGCCTTTGGAAAGCGTCATCCTGTTCCTCTGGCATTCTGGTATCTGCGTGTTCCGTCTGGTAACGGCTATTGAGTTGGTGTAGGTGGTCTATGCGGGTATCAATCTTTTCTAACCGCTCCGTCTGCGCCTCAACCCGTTTGAGGAGTGTTTCTTTCAACCGGCTGTCTATCCGGTGATACGTATTTCCGAGTGTCTTACGGACGTGTTCTTGGTGTAGATCGTAAAGTGTCTTGTATCGAGATTGCGCAAAGACGGCACTGGTGGGGTCACAGGTTCGCAGTCTATCTGATAAGCGTTTGCGAAAATGAGGCTCCATATCGGCTTGCTCTTGGCGTTCTGGAAAAGTCTCTATGAGGCAGGTAACCACATCGCCACGGGCGAACCCTCTGGCAAACATACTGATGGCAAACTCGATCTCGTCGGGTGAGAAATGGATCGGTGGCAAGGCGGCGGTCTCTCGGATTTCTTCAAGGTGTCCCTCGTCATAAACAATGGGCTTCTCTTCAACAGAGCGTGGCAACTCTGGTAACTGAGGTTTTTTGTTTTGGTATTTTGTGTTCATGGTTTTCCTTTCTTGCGAAATGCTGCGAATTACAGCGAAATATTTCGTCTTTTCGGTTTTTATAGGTTTCCTTTAGCAGTTCGGATTTGCGTTGCGGATTCGTCAAGTAAGCCTCCGTTTAAATGGCGTTTCTGTTTGGGAAAATCGCTTTCAGTCCAAGGGTAAGATAGGTTTGTGCTGCTTCTGTCATATCGGTTTCCTCACGAAACTCGGACAGTAGGCACAGGATATGTGGGGTTTCACAATGGATACCTACTTAATTATTGTCAACTTAATTAATTATGATACTTGATAGTGTGGAAAAAATCAAGCCTTTTCTGAATGTGTAAAGTTTTTGGCATCAAGCGTTCCATTGGGGACCCTCCAGACCCAGTAGGTTCGGAATATAATACAAGGAATGGATTTATGGTAAACCTTAGAATTAATTAGCCCCTCTAAAGAGGCGAGGATACAATCCTCGCCTACCAGGTCGGGGGAAAATGTATGTTTATTTTTCTGGTTTACCATAGTCTATTCCCAGACTAAATCCAGTCTATCCGTAGACTCAATACCCTAATCGCAATGGAACCTCTAATCCCCAAATGGAAAGATACCGAAAAAGGTCTATAAACCCCTACAGTTATTGGGTTTTATGCCGACAGCCGCTATTTATCAATATGTTATTATTATTTCAACAAAACAACCTTTTCAAACGCTTACTGTGAAATTTTCATATCTTTGTAGTCTCTAATAGCCAACCGAAAACCCTCAACATTATTATACCATTTCTAATTGATGATTTCTCTTAAAAGAGCCTACCGTTTTTGGTTATACTCGGTGCGGTTAGGAAACCGCACCTACCGTGCCTGGGTGAACGGTGAGGCTAATGCAATATAAACTCTTAGAAATGGTATTACATGGCTTCCCCAATGCCCATAATTTGACAACGCATCACGAATATATTATACTTATAGATATGAAAATCACCGCCAGAGAGGTCCGAAACTATATCACACCAAACGGACATGAAAACGGAAACTTTACTTCAGCAAACCACCCGTTTTAGAGATGACCTTCTGAAAGACCTCGCAGACATGGAATTCGCGATGTACTATTTAGAAGCAGCCTTAGCAAATTATAAAGAAGATGGCAATACAGAAGCACTCTGGACAGCACTGTCCGATGTTGTAGCGGCACAGGGCGGAATTGGAAAAGTGCCAGCGGTGAACGAAGAAGAAGCACAAGCAGATACTGAATAGGTAATCGCCGAAGCGCGCTGAGAAAACATGTAAAAGGAGTAAGTTGGCTCCCTGATGCGTGCGGTGCTGGACACAAACCAGCATATTAGTGCGATAAATAACCATCAACACAATAGCATCATCTGAATCATCTCCTGAAAATACAGGAAACGTGAAAATGACAAAAGAAGAGATTATTCGCAGATTTAAGAGTTTACGAGTATGGAAAAATAGTGGTGAAAGAGCCCCTCACAAGCCGTTACTGGTGCTCTACGCTATTGGTAGATTGCTACGAGGCGAAAACAGGCTTATTTCATATGCCAATGACATAGAAGATAACCTTACCAACCTGTTGAGAGAATTTGGGCCAGAACGTCAAACGAACCAACCTGCCCAACCGTTTTGGAGGTTGCAAAACGATAACGTTTGGGAAGTAACGGATGCAGATAGAATTCACGTAGATACCAGCGGGAATCCATCTCTAAAAAATATAAGACACCATGACGTTTCTGGCGGTTTCCTTCAGGAAATAGTGCATGAGTTCCAAGCGCATTCTAATTTCGCTTTAGAAATAAGTCAATATATGTTAGACCATTTTCCATCTTCAATGCATGAAGAAATTTTACAAGCTGTTGAAATTCCATCTTTCTTAATTGAACCACAACCTTTTAATCCAAACTTCCAATCAGATATCCTAAACGTTTATCAGGAAAAATGTGCTGTCTGCGGTTTTCGTGTTCGGCTTGAGAACCGATCAATCGCTATAAAGGTTACACATATCAAATTGCCTAAAGAGGGAGGACCTGATACAGAAGAAAATGGCTTGGCTCTCTGTTCCCTGCACCACGAACTGTTCAAAAAAGGTGCTTTTACACTATCCGAAGAACTACGCGTCTTAGTGTCCAAGCGAACGAAAGGGAAAGGGACAGAAGATTGGCTGAAGAAGTTCCATCGAGAGAAAATGAAACTCCCAGTAAACCGAGTCTATTACCCTCGTATCAATTTTATAGACTGGCACTTCAGAAATATATTTAAAGGGCCAGCCCGTGAAAGTTTTTGATCCTCAAGACTCGGAAACTCCAAAGTCAACCCCTTCGTAGAGGCGAGATCCCTTCGTCCGCTATGTAATTCCACAATCCCGAAAATCCTGTAAGCCCTGATTCTGACAACAAAATATGGCAAAAATCCGCGTCATCTGTGTAATCCGAGATTCAGACTTCGCTTTGGCAAGATATTTACATATCCCATTCGACTCACTAAAGGACTTTACTGAGAAAAAATTTGACATTAAACACAAATTCGTGCTAAAATTTAACAGGTGAACTTGACATCCGGAACAACAATCAACATATTTCCATCATTCTGTACTTAATCAATAAAGCGAATGAACAGCCTAGCTTTGAACACCATAGATAGAACGCCGCGTCTGCTTGATAGCGCGCCTTGCCTGAAGGCATCATCAGTACCTCCAGAAGCCGTCTGGAAATCTGATTTAACAAGTCTCCCCCCCCCCACTTTACAAACAATAAGTATTTACAGATAATATTCACGGATTCTGCCAATATTCCGTCCTCGCGCCCGCGCCATCCCGTCCGATGGTATCCAACGCGGGTTGTTTTTGTTGTCTTACTTTCTGTTGCTCCTCTCATTCTTTTACCCCGACTGTGGTTTGCACCACGGGTCTCTATATTTTGGGGAGAAGACATTTGAGTAACGCTTCCAGAATCGCACCACAGGCAATCAATCCATCTTTTTCGGGACACCAAACGTTTCCGTTTCGGTATACATGGCTGAAGAAAGGCGTTGATGCCGTGATAGAAAACCCGACCATTTTTTCATCCGAGGATGCTTCCGTTACTTTAGGAGTCGGAAAAAACATGGTGAGTTCTATCCGACATTGGTGCAAAGTCGCGGGACTGATTGAGACGGACCCTCACCAGCAGGGACAGTTCGTTCCGACTGACTTCGGCGAAACTATTTTTGGGAATAACGACACAGATGGATTTGATCCTTATCTTGAGGATCCAGCGACGCTCTGGCTGATGCACTATCAGATCGCAACCAATATTAGGCAGGCAACCTCATGGTATTGGGCATTCAACGTTTTAAGGGGTAACCAATTCACACCGAGTATATTTGCCAGAGATGTCTACAAGTGGGCACAGCAAAAGACCACCTCCATACGCCCCATCTCTGAGAATACACTTCGGCGAGATGTTAATTGCTTTCTCCGAACCTACTGCCAGTCGCGCCATAGCGATACCGTGGTTGAGGAAACCTTTGACTGTCCACTTGCTGAACTCAACCTAATTGTTGAATTACGAGATAGCAGTAGATATGAATTTCAACGAGGTAGTAAGGAGACTCTTCCTCTTGAAGTCGTCACATGGACATTAGCGACGTTTTGGGGTAGTACCTACGCGTTACAAGGATCCCTGTCTTTCTCACATTTAATGTATGACCCAGCAAGTCCTGGGCAGGTTTTTAAGTTAGACGAGGACACAATGACGACCTATCTTGAAAAACTTGGAGCACTCACGGACAGCGTGTTGGAATATGACGAAACCGCCGGTGTGAAAGAGGTTCGGGGACGTTATGAACTTTTAGATTCAATGGCACTTTTAGAGAGGTATTATGACTAACGTCCGATTGTCTGATCTTTTTCATATCACAAAACGTTTTCAGCGTTCTGTCCATCTGGTGCGCGATTTTTATACGGAGAACGCCTTAGATGGGTACGTTGTGACTGTCAAAGCGCGGGAGACCCTCACGCGTCTGATTTCAGCGCGGGAAAACAGTGCGACCTCAAAAGCGTGGACCCTCACGGGTCCCTATGGATCAGGAAAATCAGCGTTCGCTCTCTTCGCCGCAAAACTTCTCGGAGATGCTGGCACCGCTACAACGCAACACGCCCTAGAATTACTCCGACACAGTGCCCCTACATTACACGAACGTTTCCGGAGCATCAACGGGAACAGAGAAAAGGCTTCATTCGGTTTCTGCCCGGTGCTCATCTCTGGCGAACGCGCGCCGATGACGCGCGCGCTCCTACAAGGCTTAGAAGGTGGACTTGAAACCTTCGGTTTCACCTCACGGCACTCACTCCGAAAGAAAATTCAAGAACTCTTGGAAATGGAAGCAAACAGTCAGCTCCCGGAGGCAACTGAAATCACGAACCTTTTTGAATTCGCAACACTTGCGATCAGGGAAAAAGGTGGGCACGGCTTGTTACTCGTGATCGATGAACTCGGCAAATTCCTTGAATACGCGGCGGAACACCCCGTTCACGGCGACATATTTGTCTTACAAACCCTCGCCGAATTCGCTGCACGCAGTGATCAAACACCCCTCTTTTTAATCACGATTCTGCATCAGGCTTTTGAACAATACGCAAACAAAACCGCAAAATCACAACAGGAAGAATGGTCAAAGATCCAAGGACGGTTTGAAGATATCGCCTTCATGGAACCCGCCGAACAAGTACTCCGGTTGATTGGATCGGCTATCCAACATAAGACGGAAGTCCCTTCTACATACATTGAACTCAGCCTCAAACCTAACCACTTGTCTGACGATGCAGAATTCCAGGAACTCATCAGAAACTGCTTACCGCTCCACCCGACTGTCGCCCTTGTTTTAGGCCCCATTTTCCGACGGTTCGCGCAGAATGAACGCTCCCTCTTCGCCTTTCTGAATTCAAACGAACCTTATGGACTCCAAGATTTTCTTGCCAACCAATCTTACACCGGAAATACGCTGCCGATGTTCACACTCGCCGATCTCTATGATTACCTCTACACGGCTATAGGGAATCGGTTATCCGCTTCACGCGACGGAACTAAGTGGATAGGAATTGAGATGGCGATCAACAGATTGGTTGACCCATCACCGACACTCGTTCGACTCATTAAAACGATAGGGCTTCTCAATATTATCGGAGAGGCGAGTTCCAATCTGAAAGCCTCAAAACACATACTCAAGTATGCTTTAGACGACTCTACTGAAGACTTTGAAACAGTACTCAAGACACTGGAAAGCCGGTCAATTGCGCTCTATCGTCGCTACAACGATGCTTACGCCCTTTGGGAAGGGAGCGACGTTGATATCCAAGAGCGACTGTATGCAGCAGAAAATTCTTTGGATCCGAACGAAAGGCTCATGACTCACCTTTCAACACTCAGTCCGCCGCGTCCGCTCATCGCCCGCCGACACCTATTTGAGAAAGGCACGCTCCGCTACTTTACTGTTCGGTACACGGATATTGAGAATTTCGACACAGTGTTAAAGGAATCCTTCAACGATGCAGATGGACTCGTACTCTATGCCCTACCAGCAAGTGAACACGAAGCAAACCAATTCGTCGAAAAAGCAGCGAGTTTAGACGTTGCCGAACTTAAAAACGTCCTGATCGCAATCCCGTATTCTATCCGTTTCCTGCGCGATGCCGTCACGGAACTCGCCTGTCTACAATGGATTTCGGAAAACACACCTGAACTCGAAGGCGATGCCACCGCCAGGCGTGAACTCGAAACCCGCACGATAGCAGCGGAACGCGGTGTAGACGATCAACTCACGAAAATTTTTGCAGGCGACGCTGAAACGCCTTGCAAATGGTTTCACGCCGGCGTACAAGTATCTATCAACTCTCAACGTGAAAGAAACGAATGCCTGTCGAGAATTTGCGATGCTATTTACCACCAGACCCCTATTATCCGGAACGAACTCATCAATCGCCGGAAAATCTCTGGGACCATAACAACTGCCCGGAAAAAATTGATTCAGGCAATGCTTGAAAACGAGGATCAGGAAAATCTCGGCATTACGAGCTACCCCGCAGAAATGAGTATCTACCGATCCCTCTTATTGGAAACAGGTATCCACTGCAGAACTTCTGATGTGTGGAACTTTACTCCGCCCAAACCGGACGATCCCATCCGAATCAGACCTACATGGAACGCCATCGAAGCTTTTCTTGAACGGTGCGAGGATGAACGGCAACCGGTTGTCCACCTCTATGAAAATCTCATGGCACCCCCCCTCGGTGTGCGGAACGGTCCGCTCCCTATTCTCTTGTGCGCCGCAATGCACCATTACAAAACAGAAATCGCGCTCTATGAAAACGGCTCCTTTATTGCAAACTGGTCAATGCCGGTCTTTGAAAGATTCCTTAAAGCCCCGCAACAATTTGAACTGAAACGGTTTCGGGTGACAGGCATCCGTTCTGAGTTGTTTTCACAATTTTCAGAAGTGTTCAATCAACCAACAGAAACTCAAAAACCAGATCTGTTAACAGTCGTCACACCGCTCATACGCGCGATCGCACAACTCCCGAAGTACACTTTAACAACACAAGAATTGAGTGATACTGCGAAAAATCTCCGCAAAGTTGTGCTGAATGCGCGTGAACCTGACGAACTCCTCTTTAAACAATTGCCGGAAGCATTTGGATATCCCGCCTTTGGCGAAAAGGCAGCAACAGACGCAAAGGCGATTTCGGAATTCTTCAGGGCACTGCGAGATGCCCTGTCCGCGTTAGAACAGGCGTATGACATCCTACTGAATTCCGTTGAACAACTGCTTGCAGAGGCGTTCGGTTTAAAACCGACGGCAGAAACACTCCGAGCGGAACTGGTCAAAAGAGCCGAACCTTTGTTAGCAGTAACAATTGAAATGGATCTCAAAGGATTTTTAATCCAGGTCTGCAGTGCTGGACACGATTTCAGCAGTTGGCTGGAGGCAATCGCGACCTATCTCGTCAAAAAACCACCCTCAGCGTGGATAGAGGCAGATAAAGCCCAATTTGAGATTAATCTTTCTCAAATCGCGAGAAAGTTTCGGCATTTTGAAGCGGTGTCCTATGAAAAAGGGAAGCACATCGTTGACGAACAAACCGCTGCCATAGAACACGAGATCAAAAAAGCCTTCAATAAATTCAACGTAGACAACAACCCGGAACTCCATATCGCAATTTTGGCACGCATTTCACAAAAATGGATACAACACCTTGACGAATAGCGGGAGAAAAACATGGAACAAAAAACACGTCATCTGCTCGGTCTTTCCGGTGGTAAAGACAGTTCTGCGCTCGCCGTTTACATGCGCGACAGAGTGCCAGAGATGGAATACTTCTTCTCCGATACAGGTAAGGAATTGCCAGAAACCTATGCGTTTTTGGACAGGTTAGAGGTATTCCTCGGCAAACCGATTGCGCGTCTCAACATGGAGCTGGATCCCAGCGAGAACCGTGATTTCGATCATTGGCTGACGCTCTACGGAGGGTTGCTCCCATCGTCTCAAGTCCGATGGTGCACTGTTAACCTGAAAATCAGACCCTTCGAGGAATACGTCGGCGAAGACAAAGCGTATAACTACGTCGCCATCCGTGCGGATGAAGACCGCGTCGGCTACAAACCGCTGAAAACCGCCGCTCTCCGTAACATCGAGCCTAAGTACCCGTTCAAAGAGGACGGCATCACCAAAGAAGATGTCTACCGAATCCTGGAGGAAAGCGGACTCGGTCTACCCGACTATTACAACTGGCGGACGCGTTCCGGGTGCTACTTCTGCTTCTTCCAGCGCAAATCCGAGTGGGTAGGACTCTTAGAGGAGCATCCCGATCTCTTTGAACTCGCCAAGGGATACGAGAAATTTAATTCGGAGACGGGGGAACGGTTCACGTGGTGTCAAGGTGAAAGCTTAGAGGAACTGTCTCAACCCGAACGGATCGCGGAAATCAAGGCAAATACAGAAAAGGCGATAGAAGATAAGAAAAAAGCAATAGCGGAGCAGAAAATGACCAAACCGAATCAAACCCTGATGCAAATCCTCACCCCAGCTGAAATTCTCACTGAGGTTCTTGACGATGAAGATGATGAGGAACCGTGTTTGATTTGTCATAAATAGTATTTATAGCATAGGCTGTTAGCCAGTGCTTCCAGCACTGTAGCATAAACCTTCAATTTGTGTATGTATCCACGACGCATTAGTGTTTGAAAGGGAACAGATAATGGGATGACACTTCGGGCAATACCCGATATTCGACCACTTTACATACTGCCAAAGGATCCCGCGACAGAAGATGTCCTAATTCCGTGCTTCCAGTCTGCTACGCATGTTGATTGCATGATGGGTTTCTTTTCGAGTGAAATTCTGGTGTCACTTGCGCCAGGGTTAGCAACGTTCATAAACTGTGCAGACGAAAGTTTGCGTCTGATTATCAGTCCGCTACTCCGCCCTGAAGACAAAGCGGCGATAGCAGAAGGCGTAACCTCCGTAGAGGACATCGTCAACGCAGCTTTAGAAAATTTTGTTGTTACCGAAAACGCTATTGCGCAGCATACACTGAAATGCCTTTCGTGGATGCTGCGGCACGGACGCGTGGAAATCAAGGTCGCCTTGATGAAAGATGCACTTTTCCACCCCAAGGTCTGGCTCTTTCACGAGGGTGACGATGTTATCGCGGCACACGGTTCCAGCAATATGACCTACGCCGGTATTCAGAGAAATATTGAGCAAATGTCTATCTCCAAATCGTGGGAAGATGGTAACCAATACTATATTACAGAAAAATTGTGCGATCAGTTCAAGCAATTTTGGACGAATTACGATGAGACGTGCACTGTGATTCCGATACCACAAGCCATTAAGGAAAATCTGTTGAAAACCTATAATTCAGATATCCCACCAACCGAGGGCGACTTCCACACACTCTATAAGCAAGCAACCAACGCTATCGAAGAATCCTCGGTGACTTACGACTTTGGTAGATCATCACAGCCTTCATTTACAATACCATCATATCTGGAATTTGAGGAGGGTGACTTTGAACATCAAGGGAGAGCTGTGAAAGCATGGTGTGAAGGCGGTCATCAAGGGATATTAGAAATGGCAACAGGTTCAGGCAAAACCATCGCCGCTATGATTTGTGCACATAGACTCTATGAGAGGGAGAAACCGCTCCTCATTGTTGTTGCAGCACCTTATATTCCGCTTATCCAGCAGTGGTGTGATGAAATTTCACCGTTTGGACTGAAGCCAGTTAATCTGACTGAGGTGAATGGAGCAAAAGGACGTGCAGCTGAACTTCATCGACTCAAGCGCAGATTCCGGATTGGAAGTAGCAAAGTTGAGATAGTGGTCGTCTCCCATCGGACTCTTTGTAATAGAGAATTTAAAGCCGAGCTTGAAAAATTCGATTGTAAATCCCTGCTCATTGCTGATGAAGTCCACAACCTCGGAAGTGAGGGATTCATCACCGATCCACCTGAATTTTTCGATTATCGATTGGGTCTATCAGCAACTCCAATCCGTCAGTATGACGAAGACGGAACCGAGCAGCTACTTGAATTCTTCGGTCCTATCGTTTTCCAATTCACGCTTGAGGAAGCCATCGGCAGATGTCTCGTTGGATACGAATACTACGTGCATCCTGTAGAACTCACAGACGACGAAATGGAGAGATGGTATGAGCTGACAGAAAAGATCGGGAAAAATGCGTGGATGCAGGAGAACGAGGATGCGGACAATGAGTACCTTATGAAATTGCTCCGAGACAGGCGTGCCCTCTTGGAAAATGCCGAAAACAAGATCGCTGTGTTAGAAAATGTTCTTACACAACGCGAAGATTTCACGAAACTCCGGCATACATTGATTTACGCCTCTGACAAGGCACCGCAGCAGCTGAAAGATGTTAACGCCTTACTGAACAGACACAGTGTTCTCTTTCACCAACTCACACATGAAGAGACACCTGACCGCAAAAAAACCGCCCAAATTATCCAGTCTTTTCAAGAAGGAACGCTGCGTGTCTTAACCGCAAAACGTGTGCTTGATGAAGGCGTGAATATCCCTGAGATTGAAAAGGCTTTCATTCTTGCAAGTACTACAGTGGAACGTCAATGGGTGCAACGGCGTGGGAGATTGCTTCGCACTTGTAGCAGAACGGGGAAAACGCACAGTGAAATCCACGATTTCATGGCTTTACCGCCGGATTTGGATAACATTGACGATACTGCTCGCACACTCATTGAATCCGAACTCAAACGGATTCAAGCGTTCGCTTACCTTGCGAAGAACTTTGGTAGACCTGATGGTCCCTTAAGCCACATCGACCAACTGGTGAAAACCCTTTACGTATAGTGGAGGATACTATGTCATATAACAGGGAAAAAATGGTCCAACTCATTCTTAATGAATCTGAATCTATTGAAGAGCGATGCGACGGTTACAGGAAAAAAGTTCTTGACGCAATCATTGAAATCCTTAACGCCGAAAGAGAACATCAAGCCCAAAGAACCCAGATTCAACAACAAGTAAATACCGCTTGCCATAAAGCGGGTGATTTTCTCGCGCAGAACAAGGACATAGACATTCCAACAGGAGAGGCTACCTAATGAGACTCATCAGTGCAAAATTTCAGAACTTTCGTCTGCTACGAGACTTAAGGTTAGATTTTTCGACAAGTAAGGATAAAAAACTAACCGTCATTCGCGCCTCAAATGAAAGCGGAAAAACGACTATTTTAAACGCGCTTCAATGGGCTCTCTATGGCGACGACGCATTACCGAACAAAGGGAGAAGGCACCGGCTATTTCCAATTGATATGGACGTTCCTGATGGACGGGCAATTCCGATATCTGTGCAAGTTGATTTCGAGGAAATGATATCAGGAAAGAATCGATATCGTCTCATCCGCTCAGTAGAGGAGACAACCGAGGGACATCGGCAAAATCCGAAAGTAGAATTATTTGAACTGACGGAAACCGGAGCTGACCCGATTCGCTCACCAGAAGCACAGATATCCCGACTCCTGTTACCTCCTCATTTGCGAGAGGTGTTTTTCACCGACGGAGACCGAGCACTAAGTTTCATCGAATCAGAAAATAATAGTAAACAGGTTGAGGATGCTATTCAATCGTTGTTAGGACTTGATGTGATCGAATCTGCACTCGATCACTTAAAAAAGACGATCGCTGGACTTAGGAAAGACCTGAGGAATATCGGAACCGATACAGAACTTGCGCAAATCGAGACAGAATTGGAGGAGATAGATAGAAGGATTGAACTGCTTGAAAACGAAAGAGACGATGCGATACAACAGTTTGATACGCTAAATCAAAGGATAGAGGATATTACTAAAGACATTGAAGCAGCATTGCTTAAGGGAGACCAAGAAGAACTTAATCGTGAACTGCAAAAAGCAGAAGCAGAATTAAAGAGAACCAAAAATGAAGAAAAAAAACTGATTTCCGAGCATTCACAACTCTTCCAAAAACCGCCGTTATTCCGAGATCTGCTCGCCTCGGTTTTGGAAAAAAGTTTTGAGAAATTGGATGAACTCAGCGACCAGGGTAAACTGCCGAAAACAACGATTCCGGTACTTGAAGAACGGCTAACAGGTGCTACCTGCATTTGTGGAGAATCCCTGGATCAACACTCGGAAGACGGACAGCGTCGGAGAACGCACATCGAACGGCTAATTAGCGAGAGTCGGGAAACAGATGAACTTCAAACACGTCTGACTGGCCTCTATTTCGGTTCATTGGAACTGAAACCGATAGAGATTACCCACGAGCAACATTGGATCGCTGAATATAAGAGAAACGCAATCTGTCGCGATGAACTTGAAACGCGACGCAAGGAATTAGAGAAGGCTTTAGCAGCACTTGAAGTCCGACTTGAAGGTATAGGAGACACCAACATTCAAGAACTTCGTGCTACCAAGCAGGATTACATCAATAAACGCGACTCTTTGAATGATGCTCGTATAGAGCACGAAAGAGAACTTGAGCTTCTACAAGAAAGGCAGCGGTCCCTAACGGCAAGTCGTAATAACCATAGACGTAAAGATAGGAGAGAGAAACGGATATCAGATAGATTAGATGCCACGCGCGACATAGAGCAAATTCTTAAAAATTCCTACAATCGAACCACAAATGAGGAATTGCAAAAGGTGAGTCAATTGATGAACACGCTTTTTCTGGAAATGATTGGCGCGGACACCGAACAAGGCACAATCATCCAGAAAGCAGAAATCAGTGACAAGTTTGATATTCTCGTCCATGGCCCGAATGAACGCGCTTTGAGTCCTGACAGAGATTTAAATGGTGCCTCTCGGCGAGCATTGACGATAGCATTTATTCTCGCTCTGACCAAAGTCAGTGAAGTAGCAGCTGCAAATGTAATTGATACACCGCTCGGAATGATGGACGGGTTCGTCAAACGTTCCGTTCTCAAAACTGCCATTCAAAAAAGCTCACAACTTATCCTTTTTCTAACGCGATCAGAAATTAAAGACTGTGAGGATATTATAGCAGAGCAGGCAGGACGTATCATTACCATCACCAACTCCGTACACTACCCCAACATATTAGTCAACGACCCACACATAAAAGAACCTCAGGCACTCCGATGTGAATGCAAGGATCTCGGGGAATGTGAACTCTGCAAGCGACGAACGGATGTTGAGATGGAAATCCAGTCGGAATCTTAAGGAGATTGATATGGCACAACAGTCCGATAACCCCTTCAGCAATATGATGGTATGTTGTCTCAAGACGCAACAGTCAGACTACGATGAATACTGTCAAGCAGGACAGAAAAGCAGACCCAACAGGAGTCCGTTTCCACGGAAGGTGGATCTCTGGTTTGCGGGCCTTTCGGTGGCAGCGCGAAAGAATTTTAAACCGATGGATTTAAAGAAAAAGGACACTGTTAGTATCATTAGATATGGTGAGGTTTTTAACACTGATAACTGGCAAACGCAAGCGATCATGTTGATTGCTATAGCTGTTGAGGACGACTTAGAGGTCGTCCTTGAGCCGAGCAGAATGATGGACATCGCCAACGGGCTGGCAGCTGCAGGCGTTCCACACATCGTGAAAATGCTAAACGAAGGCTCCGAGAGCCCAATATGGAACCTCTCTGATGCCTTTGAAAAGTTACTACAATCGAGTCCTGTTACAGAAGAACAAGCGATTCAAAATCAGCTTGCCGAAGCACTGTATGATCTATAGGAGAAAACTATGCCGAAAGAATTACCACCGCCTTTGAAAGTCGGTACCGGATGGATAGAATTGGAAATTATCTCTGAACCGGATGTTGTTTTGACGTTTAAGGGGTATGCCCCTATTCTTCACGTAAAAAAAATCAGCAATGACCTTGAGTATATCTTCTACATATCAGCACGTTCCTTAGGGGAATCCCTTGAAAACTTGCGGAAAAATAATGATGGACTCTTTAAGGGCATCCAATTTCGCGTCCGCAAAACGGATACGACACAGATGGCACCTTACGAGGTTGAAACGTTAGAATGATCGAGTTAAACCTGCGGCGTACCTGGCCCGAAATTTTTAAATATCTTAAGACCAGCCCAAACCCACTACGAATAATTGAGATAGTTAACCGCGTCCGCCCATGTTGCTGGACTTTTAGATTCACGTTCGACAATACTGGTCGAACAATAGTAAAGATTGACTGTGATCGCACTATTTCTAACAATGATGCTCGCGCGTTACTTGACGGCTCATTGGAAGAAATCTTCTTTGCTGATGCTGTTTCTTTGTGCCAAACAGGAAAGTATCATACAGTAGACACTTCTAAACTCTTTAAAAATCCGCCCCATTCAAACCAGATTATACTCCATGATCACCCGGGTAAAAAAGCAGATTCCCTCTTGACTCTGAAAGGGTTTTGGCGATCCAACACCATACCCCCAGAACTACAAAAAAACTCCACTGTTTTTTCTTGTCTTTTAGAAAACACTTGGCTGGGATCTCCAAATTTCGAGGGGTCAAGGTATTGCATTCGTTGGATAATGTTCGCGACAGAATATATAATCCAACCTCAAAACCGATACAAAAATAAATTGGGATCCACAGCGAACTTCACTATACGAAAGGATCTGTACGATACAAACAAAAACCATATCGGTCATGCAACTTTTTATACCTCTCCAGTGCTTAAAAAGAATGAGTTATACACCTTGTTCGGTCCAGTTGATCCCGAAAAGGAAAACTGGCTAATTACGAAAAATAAAGATCCACACTGGATTGTAGAAATCGGTTCAGAAGCATTAAAACAGACGACGATCCGTGGTGGACATACACGCAAATTGATTAATGAATTGGTTGACTCTGTCGAAAATGCGCGTATTTCAATTACAGAATCAACCTTGTTTCAAGAGTATAAAGAAAAAATTGAATCCGAACAACAAATCAAATCAGCACACAACCTAAAAATCAGGCAAGAGCGGGCACGGGCAGGCAATAGAGTCTTGTTTAAAGGTGAACCCCTAATGCTTGTTCCTTCAAATGAAAATGAAGTGCTCCTTTTGCTAGCGAAATTAGAATCACTTAACGCCCTCCCCTTCCACGAATTCCTCTTATGGGAATACACACCCCGCGCTGGCATAGATGCAATAGCTTCATATCAAATAAGAGAAGTTGAGGCACAATCCATGTTCGTACCAATTGAACTGGAATATCACTTTGAGAACTTTGATGATCATGGGCATCCTTATCATCACGTTACCCTCGTAACTTGCTGGGATTTCCGCAATCCTGATACAGTTTCAAAATTGCATAAACACAACGATTGGTTATATGAATATCGAAACGATACGTCTTTCTTTATACTCGTATTATCTCGTATCCCTAACCTTCAATTTGAGGAGAACTAATCAATGAATAATGATACTAATACAATAGGCGAAATTGCAGGAGTCATTCAGAAGGCTCAAGGCAATCAGAAGTACTTATTTGGAACAATTAAATCTGATAAGGTTAAGAACGTGACGTTTGTCCCCGTTATTGAATCCAGTCGTAAAACTTGTCTTAATGAAATCGTGGAAGAGGGTTACCAGAGACCTGGCTCACTAACTCGTATGAGACAGTTCGCGAAGTTTCTCACAGAATACCCCGATAGTATAGTTCCACCCGTTCTGCTCTCTGGACGTGGCAACTGGCAATTCAAACCGAATGGGGAAGGACAAAATACAGGAAAACTTACCATTCAAGGAAAAGCCGCTATCCTTGATGGACAACATCGCCTTGGGGGCTTTGTAGAGTTGTATGAATCTGACAGTGATGTACGCGAAGTTTCCTTCATTCTGCTTCCAAATCTCACTCCTGAACAAGAAGCAAAAGAATTCATTAATGTCAACGACAACCAAAAAGGAGTGCCCAAACCTCTAACAGCTTACCTTGAAGGGAAACCAGAAGCACAAGTCGGATGGGAACTTAATGAACGAGATGACAGTCCCTTTAAAGGAAGGATTACAAAGACATCAATGCAACGTACACATCTATTTGCTCTCCATAGTGTGGCAAAGCAAGTTACGCGCCTATTTGGACTCGGAGGAGTTCAAGATTTAGATGTTGATCAGAAAGCCGAGTACATGTCCGAGCTCTGGACGATAATCGCTGACTATCTTCATGAAGAGTGGGCAGATATTGAAAAACTCGATGATCCTGAAATAAAGGGGAGTCGCAGAAACGCTTTTGAGTACAAACTCCTCGAGCTCACAGGTCTGATAGCTTGGTCGTATACCGGGGCACAAATTTTCTCGCGGAGCTACAACGAGGAAATAGGTATGAATTGGGACAACGTCAGACGTTTAGTAAAAGCTGCATCAGAAATAGATTGGCGCAAGGATGGTGAATACGAAGGAAGAACAGGAGAAGCAGCTGGGAAAGTTATGGCAGATGAAATGATACGCCTATTACCAGCTGAAGGCGTTGAAACTGACAACCCTGAAGAACGTTTGCAGCAGGTGTTAAGTTGAACTCAGCAACCAATCTCATAAAAGAAAAGATGCCACTGTCCTAACACCACGAACAGCGGTATCTTTTCTGGTGTCTAAAACTTCCGAAAATCCTGCTTCAAACAACAGCAAAATTCCCCTCGCAATTTCGTATGACTCCATGTATAATGAGGTATCGTTCTGATGCTAATACCAAATCTGAAAATAAATTCGCATTTCAGAGATTTTGAAACGCTATAAGGTTCCCGAATATCCCTGGCGCAATGAATTGCGCCACTACGAACCGGTTTTTGCGAATGAGAAACGGTTATTCAGAAATGGTATAACAATACACGGAGAACATAGATGCCCGACCTGAACATCAAACCTACGCATAAACCTGTCAAAACCTATTACGCTGAACTGGAGAAATACGCGCAACTCGGTGAAGAAAATGAAGGCACTGTCCGTGCGGCATTCCAAAATCTCCTCCAACATTATTGCCACCAATCTGACTTCATTCTGCTCTGTGAAAAGACACGTGCTGCCGCCACTGATAAAACGGAGCAGGGTTCCAAACGCATCCGACCGGACGGTGAAGTGGTCGATGCGTTCGGACTGCCACACGGCTACTGGGAAGCGAAAGATACTCAGGACAACCTCTACGCCGAAGCGGGCAAGAAGTTTGCTGCGGGCTATCCGTCAAAAAATATTGTTGTGCAGTCGCCGACCCACGCCCTCCTCTATCAGGATGGACAACTGCAGCTGGATGTGGATATCACCGAGCCGAGAAACCTTGTCCATATCCTTCAGACTTTCTTTGCGTATCAGGAGGCGAACATCTCGGCTTGGCATGCGGCAGTCTCCGAATTCAGAGAGACGGTGCCGGAACTCGGCGAAAAGTTGGCAGCACTCATCGAAACAGAACGTCAAAACAATCCGCACTTCCGAGAGGCGTTCACCAACTTTCATCGGCAGTGCCAAGCCTCTATTAATCCAAACCTTTCGATCGCGGCTGTAGAGGAGATGCTCATTCAACATCTCTTGACAGAGCGGATTTTTGCGACTGTTTTCAAGAACCGCGATTTCACACGCCGTAACATCATTGCAAGGGACATTGAGAAAGTGATTGATGTGCTGACGGAACATGCCTTGAATCGCGACCAATTTCTTCAGAGTTTGGATCCGTTCTATGTTGCGATTGAGAAAACCGCGGCGACTATCACGGACTTCTCACAGAAACAGGGGTTCCTCAACGCCGTCTACGAGCAGTTCTTTCAAGGCTTTTCTGTTAAGGTGGCAGACACGCACGGCATCGTCTACACACCGCAGCCGATCGTCGACTTTATGGTGAAAAGCGTTGAGCATATTCTACAGACCGAATTTAACCGCTCACTTTCAGAGAGCGGTGTGAATACCATCGATCCGTTCGTCGGCACGGGGAACTTCATCGTGCGTATCATGCAGGCACTGGATCCCATTTCATTGGAGCGAAAATACACTGCGAATCCGCCGGAACTCCAGTGTAACGAGGTGATGCTCCTGCCCTACTACATCGCCAGTCTCAACATAGAACAACAGTTTTACACGGCAACACACCGATACGCTCCTTATGAAGGTATCTGTCTGGTAGATACATTTGAAATGGCAGAAGAACGACAGATACAGATGTTTACGCCTGCCAATACAGCGCGGGTCGAGAAGCAAAAAGAGACCCCGATGTTCGTTGTCATCGGCAATCCGCCTTACAATGCTGGACAAGTCAACGAGAACGACAACAACAAAAATCGTCCGTATGAGACGATAGATACGTTGATTAAGGATACATACGCGAAAGACTCCAAATTTCCATCTATCTTTCCAACACCAGAGACAGAAAGGGAAAATCAGGTGATATGGCTTAAAGTCGGCAAAGAGTGGCCGATGTTTGGATTGATGGTCAATCAAAATACATCGTCAAGTTGGTTGGGAAGGTGATAACAGTCAGTTTGGAGACAGTGGACATTGTAAACGAACTACCGGCGTTAGGCTTTCGCTAAATCGGCAAGTGCATCAAACAAAAAACACAAGTGTGATACAATCTCCTGCCATGTTTATCTCCATGAGGTTTCAATAAATATTTCGGTAATCTTCTATAATGCCCGGTGCGGTTAGGGTGAAAGACCCTACCGGACTTGGGAAAACATAGAATTACTGAATTAAATTCTGAATCTTCATCTAATACCAAATCTGAAAAATAAAGTCGCATTATAGAGATTTTGGAACTCTATAAGGTATCCGCATGTAAGAGCGCAATGAATTGCGCTACTACGAACGAGTTTTTCGCTAATGAGAGGCATTTATTTAGAAATGGTATAAGATAAACGCAAGGTTGGCAAAACACCTCAATCCGCATAATCCGTGCCACCCGCGATTCAGACAATTAAAAAGATGTCGCCCCGCTGGGGCTTTAGAAATAGAGATGATCGCGTTGCTACAGACATGCCGCCCCGCTGGGGCTTTGGAAATAGGATAATCGCGTTGCTACAGACATGTTGAAGAAATCCACAGAAACACCCAAGCAATACCCCAAGCAAAACTTCCGCTGGGCTTTGGAATAAGCAACTCGTGATTTTTTATTTCCTAATCGCTGAAGAAATCTAAAACGCGATGAAAATAATCGTCCTTATTTGAAAGTGGCAACTTGGGTTAAGACTATAGTGATACCACCCAACGCCTAAAGGCGTGGGAGACCTCGGTTTCGTAGCGACTGCGGTTTTCTCAGAGAGTCCACCGTCTGACTGTCGCTCCACCCGCAGGCTATTATTCCGTCTCTGCCGCACTCATGAAGGTGCGATCCAACGGCTTTATCGCGCATTGTTACGCGGGTACCCCAGCCTGCAAAATGTTGATAGCAGCGTTGAGGTCCCTGTCGTGGTGTGAACCACAGTCAGGGCATATCCACTGCCTCTCTGAAAGCGTTAGATTTTCGTTGGGATGTCCACAAGCCGAACACGGCTTTGTCGTCGGCGTCCAACGACCTGCTTTCAACAATGTTTTGCCGTATTTGGCACATGTCCACTCGAGGATCAAGACGAATTCCCCGAAGGCAAGGTCAGAGATTTTGCGTCCCCAGAGGCGTTTCATCCCCTCAAGATTGAGAGTTTCTATCGCAATCTTATCGTATTTACGCACAAGCCGAAGTGCCAACTTGAAGAACCAATCGCGTCTCTGATTTGCTATTTTCTTATGAATACGACAGAGGTGACGCTTCGCACGAAACCATCCATTAGAAAGATATTGCTTACGGGAGAGTGCCTTGTTTGCCGAACGGATTGCGTTGAGACCTTGTTTATAGAATTCTGGCGAATCTATTTTCGTCCCGTCTGAAAGTGTGAGAAATGTTTTCATTCCGAAGTCCGCCCCTGCCACATTACCGGTCAAAGAGAGTTTCTCGGAAGGTTCACAGTCCTCACACGTGATGTAGAGGGAGTAGTCGCCTACGCGGTCACGCTTGATTGTGACGGTTTTGATACGTCCCGTCCACTCGCGGTGTTTCCAAAACGTGAAGGATTTACCGAGACAGTTGATGCCTAACCGATTGCCTTCTAATGTGAAACCTGCTTGTGTGAACGTCAAGGAGTTGTATTTATGAGTCGGCTTGATTTTCGGTCTACCGACTTTACGTTTTGTTTTACCGGCTTTTCGGTCCTTGATATTATCAAAGAAATTTTCGTATCCCAGGTGAATGCGTTTCGCAACCTGTTGGATGACCTGACTCGGCAGTTGATTCCAATGCGGTTTCGTCCGCTGTTTTAACTTCGTGATATGATTGCAGATGCGGGCAAAGGACGCATATTTCCCATAGATACGATAATAGCGTCTCTGCAACATCAAAAGGTGAACATGCACACCATGCAAATCGTCAATCAAATTGCCGATCTGTATCAAGTTAGATTGGTGGTAGAACTCGTATTTTTCGGTTTTCATGGTATATCGTGCATCGTGTCTTTAACCTCCGCAAAGTAGGTGGGACCGACACATTGTCAAGCGACAATGCTTTGCGTGTCGGTCCAACACGATATTTCAATTATACCACATTTCGGACCGAAAGTCAACTCTTTTTTTAGACGTTTGGTCCTTTCCACAACTGCGGAAT
This sequence comes from Candidatus Poribacteria bacterium, assembly GCA_965232545.1. Classification (GTDB taxonomy): domain Bacteria; phylum Poribacteria; class WGA-4E; order WGA-4E; family WGA-3G; genus WGA-3G. The sequence goes on along the minus strand of OZ246979.1, from coordinate 272,404 downwards.
TTCATCCCAAAGCTAAAGCAGTGGGCTTTCATTCCGTCAATTCCCGTAAGAGCGCAATGAATTGCGCTACTACGAACCGGCTTTTCGTTAATGAGAAGTATTTATTCAGAAATGGTATAACAATTGACACCCGTTCGTCGGATATGTTATCATTTCCACACTCACAGAAAACACCGGTCTGCGAAGAAGAAAAATCTATTGAACATGAGAGATCAACGTACACTTTTCGATCTGACACAAGACGGTTTGGTCATCGGTAAAAAGATTCAGGGAATCTATCCCGAATTCGATGTGTCCGCCTTCGTTTCGGATGTCCGGACGGAGATGGAGGGGCAGACGATCTATAACGTGACGACTGCTATCGGGCGCGTCCTGCGTCAGCATCTACCAGAGGACTATTCTGATGCACTCGCTATCTTGATGGCGTTTGTTGAGATAGAGACTCCACCCGAACCGATGCTACATCCGACTCCGAAAGTCGAGACGAGTCTGCGACCGATTGCGCATTTTATCAGTCTCTACGGACTGGCGGATTTCGATGCCTCGTTGGATGCTTTCTACGAACTCTCAAAACATCGGTGTACCCGTGGTGGTGATGTCCGTGCGTTTATCATCGAAGATCCGAATCGGTGCTTTGAACGTTTCGGTGAATGGGTCAAGGACGAAAACGACAACCTCCGTCTGTTTGTGGCGGCATCGCTCTGTACACGTGGTACGTGGCAAAAATGGCTTCGTCCGTTTATTCAAGACCCGCAACCGATCCTATCACTTCTGGAGACCCTCAAAGACGATCCAGACGCGCGTGTTCGGGAACAGGTCGCGACGGATATGCGCGACATCGTCAAGGACTATCCAGAAGTAGGATATACCACACTGGAACGCTGGGGTCAGGACAGACGGTCAGAGATGAAGAAAATTCTCCGGCAGGCACTCAAGTATCAGGTAAAGGTTGAGGATGAACGTGCGTTTAAACTCCTGGGACTGGGAATGGTGCCGAAGTTAGGTAAAGCGAATGTTGCGCTCACCGAACTGAAACCTGAACGTCAGGTCCTTCCAATCAATGAAGTTTTCGATTTTTCGTTCAGTCTACAGAGCGACTCCGATGTTGAGCAAACGATCCTTACGTACTACGCAGTCGCTTACAAGCGTCCGACAGGACACATCACGCGCAAACGCTACCGTCTCAGTCAACGGAAATTGAAGCCGAGACAACGCGTCGCTTACGAAAAATCTCTGTTTCCGTTGCCGTCGCTCAAGCAACACGCGGACGGAAAGGCGTGTCTCGGTTGGCACCGTTTCGAGTTGGAAGTGAATGGTGATGTGCTTGGTGGCCTCGATTTTGAAGTGACGGCACCGAAAGATCGGAAAAAATGAATTTTACGAAATATTTCGGTAATGCTATAATAAACAGTCGTCAATCAAAATCGCCTACTGAAGACTGACCGCTGAAGGTTAATTTCCCAACTGCATCGTTATCAGTAGACGTAGGTTGGGTTAAGCGAAAAATGGTAGGATCAATCTCTTTTTATGTGAAGAATTCCGATTTTCAATGAACTATTCCCATAGATAGATATAGCGAAACCCAACATCCAAATATCGGAAGTTTATAATATGGTCGAAAAATATGTGAACATTTGTAGCATAAACTTTTAGTTTGTGCAGGGGTGGGGCGCAAACTGGAAAGTTTGCGCTACAATAGGAGTGTCCAAGTAATTGCGAACTTTACTATAATAATGCGTTGGGTTTCTCTCGTATCTCGATGATTTCAACCTTCCGATGAACTTGAAAGTCTCCTTTCTCTATGCGATTGTTTTAGTAGATACCCGTTCAACCCAACCTACGAATTGACCACTTAAGAAAAGGAACTTCTACACATGACAGGCGAAGAAAAATTTCAGGTAGACCTCGAAGGCTATCTCGTTATAAAGAACGTTCTGACCGACGATGAAGTCGCTGAGATGAACGCTATTATCGACAACGGAGATCTCGAAGGACCGCCGAGTCTCTGGGGTGAACCGTTTAAACGGCTCATCGATCACCCGAAAATCTTACCCTATCTCATCGAACTGCTGGGACCGTATGTCCGACTTGACCACGACTATGCCCTCTTCATGGAGAAAGGGCAAGGTCGTGGCGGATTGCACGGTGGCGAGGACGGTGGACGCGCTGGTGGAAACGTCGGCGATCACTGGTACAAATACCGAGACGGGGTTATGCGGAATGGACTGTCCGTGATGACCTATAATCTGGCAGATGCGCCAGCAGGTGCAGGTGGGTTCGCCTGTATTCCCGGAAGCCATAAAACTAACTTTGGACCGGAAATCCCTACAGAAGTCCGCCGATTCGAGCGTCCGGCACACTACGTCGTCCAACCGCCTGCTGAAGCGGGAGATGTAATCTTTTTCACGGAAGCACTTATCCACGGAACAATGCCGTGGACAGCGGAACACCAACGCCGGTCTGTGCTCTATAAATATAGTCCCGGACACTCCTCATGGGCGGAGAACTATTACGATATCAGTAAATATGACGGGTTGACGGAGCAACAGAAACGGATGCTTTTACCACCATCCATCGGACGCCGTCCTCGCGTGATAGAAGAAGATTGAAGAAATCCGGTGCGGTTAGATGAAGATTAAGTATTGAATCGGGGAATGTCGGTATCCATTGTCTGAATCAGGATTTACGGGATTCAAGGATTTACAAGATTATCGAGCCTGCTCGATTAAAAACTGTCTTTTATAGAATTACCCAAATATTTTATTGAACTTCATGAAATCGCCTCTACCAATCTTTGCCCAAAAAGAGTTGGGTTTCACTGCGTTCAACCCAACCTACAAACTGCCAACCGACTGCTGACGAAGGAGTTGCTAGACATGACTGGTGAAGAAAAATTTCAGGTAGACCTTGAAGGCTACCTCGTCATAAAGAACGTCTTGACTGAAGATGAAGTCGCTGAGATGAATGACATTATCGACAATACAGAACGCCAAGGACCGCCGAGTCTTTGGGGTGAACCGTTCAAACGGCTCATCGATCATCCGAATATCCTGCCTTATCTCATAGACTTATTGGGTCCGCACGTCCGTCTCGACCACGACTACGCGATCTTCTTGGAAGCGGGACAAGGACGCGGTGGATTACATGGCGGTGAAGATGGCGGTAGACCCGGTGGTCCCGAAGGCGATCACTGGTACAAATACCGAGACGGAGTTATGCGGAACGGGTTATGCGTGATGACCTATAATCTGGCGGATGCACCGGAAGGTGCGGGTGGTTTCGCTTGTATTCCGGGAAGTCATAAGAGCAACTTCTTACGGGAAATCCCATCGGAAGTCCGTCGATTTGAACGTCCAACGCACTACGTCGTCCAACCGGCTCTGGAAACAGGGGACGTGCTCTTCTTCACGGAAGCACTCGTTCATGGGACGATGCCGTGGACAGCAAAACATCAACGCCGTTCGTTGCTCTATAAATACAGTCCGGGACACTCGGCATGGTCGGGCAACTACTACGACCTCAGCAAATATGAGGGGTTAACGGAGCAACAGGAACGGATGTTGAAGCCACCGTCGATCGGTAGACGTCCCCGCGTTGTTGATCCGGATTGAAAAGTTTGTTTCTCAATTGGTGGGTGCGATTTGTAACCGCACCGACTCGTAGTAACGCGGGGTTGATAAGAAATCCCTGTACCATAAACTGTCAGTTTGCGGGATAATACTGCACAAACTAACAGTTTGTGCTACAGCATGAGTACTTTATGGAGTGGATAGTTGCAAATGAGTCACTTTGACTACAAACCGTTCTATCGCCGCAACCTGCCACATATACAGCCATCAGGTGCAACTTTCTTCGTCACATTCCACTTGGCGGGTTCGCTACCACAGCGTATATTGGAACAGTGGAAGTCGGAAAAATCACACCTTCTCAAGTTGCAAAATGACTCTCGTTTCGTGGCATCTAAACGGGTAGCATTTGGGCAAAAACGAGAACACCGTGAATGGAGACGGCAATGGTTCCAAAAGTTTGAAAACACCCTTGATAATGCCCAAAATGGACCTTTATGGCTCAAAGATGAACGGGTTGCTGAGCAGGTAGCGGAGAGTCTACATTACCGAGATGGGAGCGTGTATCGTTTAGATGCCTACTGCATCATGGCGAACCATGTTCATATCGTGTTTGCCCCACTGCCAATAGAATCTTCTGAAATAAATACTGTTGACTCGCGAGATAATACGACACAAACTCACAGTTTGTGCTACAATACGCTCTCCTCTATCATGCAATCACTTAAGGGATACACAGCGTGGAAAGCGAATCGTCTGTTAGGACGCAGCGGAGCATTCTGGCACCATGAAAGTTACGATCATGCCGTTCGGAACGCAAGTGAATGGCAACGAATTATAACCTATGTTCTCAATAACCCCGTAAAGGCAAGTTTAGTGGACGAGTGGGAAAAATGGCGGTGGAGTTATTACCGACAGGGATCTTCACCGTAGTACAAACTGTTACTATGTCAGGACTTACGCAATTTTGACCGTATCACGATCTATGATATGAGAATGCTAAAAAAATGCAGACGGTCTCTGGGAAACACAAACTCACAGTTTGTGCTACAATACGCACCCTCATTTTGACCATATCACGATCTGTAATATGAGAATGCTAAAAAAAATGCAGACGGTCTCTGGGAAACACAAACTCACAGTTTGTGCTACAATACGCACCCTCATTTTGACCATATCACGATCTGTAATATGAGAATGCTAAAAAAAATGCAGACGGTCTCTGGGAAACACAAACTCACAGTTTGTGCTACAATACGCACCCCTCATTTTGACCGTATCACGATCGGTGATATGAGAATGCTAAAAAAATACAGATGGTCTCTGGGAAACACAAACTCACAGTTTGTGCTACAAAAGAGCAGCGTGCGTAAGTCCTATATGTGCTATTTGTCCGTGAGATGTTTAAACTGAACTCACATTCGTAGAAAAGCAAGGCTACACCACAACGGAAGGGAGTTGCTACATAATGACTGGTGAAGAAAAATTTCAGGTAGACCTTCAAGGCTATCTCGTGATAAAGAACGTCTTGACTGAAGATGAAGTCGCTGAGATGAATGCGTTTATCGATAGAGAATCCAGCGATAGTTTGAGAGAACACGGCGATAGAGTGTCGAGTCTGTGGGGTGAACCCTTTAAGAGCCTGATTGACCATCCGAAGATTCTCCCGTATCTCCTCGAGTTATTAGGTCCGCACGTCCGTTTAGACCACGATTATGCTATCTTTATGGATGAAGGGCAAGAAGGGGGTAGATTGCACGGTGGTGAAGATGGTGGGGGTCCTGGCGGTCCTGAGGCGGATCACTGGTACAAATATCGCGATGGTGTTATGCGCAACGGATTGTCTGTGATGAGTTACAATCTGGCGGATGCGCCAGAGGGTGCGGGTGGATTCGCCTGTATTCCGGGAAGCCACAAGAGCAACTTCTTGCAGGAATTGCCGTCAGATGTGCGGCATTTCGAGCGTCCTGCACACTATGTTGTGCAACCTCCTGTGGAAGCGGGAGATGTGTTGTTCTTCACTGAAGCTCTTGTTCATGGGACGATGCCTTGGCGGGCAAAACATCAACGTCGCTCCCTGCTCTATAAATACAGTCCCGGACACTCCGCATGGTCAGGGGAATATCACGATCTCAGCGAATACGGCGAACTCACCGAACAACAGGAACGGATGCTGTTGCCGCCATCTATCGGCAGACGGCCCTACGTTATAGCTGAAGAAAATTAAGGAATTTTATCCCCTAATTGGTAGGTGAGATTTTACAATAAGAACAGGACTTACGCAATTTTGACGATAAGACGCTCTGTGAGAGGAAAAATCGTAAAAAAACACATATCTTCTCGCGCCACAACCTAACAGGTTATGCTACAAACAAGCAACATGTGTAAGTCCTAAAGAATTTAATCATGTACTTTTTAACATGCCAGGACTTACGCAGTTTTGAGCGTAATCCGATCTGTTAGATTACGAACCCCTAAAAAACTAATACGCGCAGAGACGCAAACTAACAGTTTGCGCTACAAAAGAGCAGCGTGCGTAAGTCTACATGCTATAAATAGTACTACTACAAGCGAACTGTTCGTAGTAGGGAAACCATTTATTGCCGTCGATTATCTGATTCTTTAATCTTCATTCAACCTTACCGCTGAAGACATCACGTAAAACAAGGACACCGCAAATGCCAAACGTTCAACTCACTGGAAACCAGAGCGATTTCCTGAAAATCGTTGTCGCCGCGGTAGGACGCGGTGACCTCGAAACCGTCCGACAATTGGTCGATGACAATCCGGCTTGGATTCACACCGTCGGTTCGCACGGTCGGACGATGCTGTGGGAAGCGGCATATCGAGGCAAACTGGAAATGGTTCAATTCCTCCTTGAACGCGGTGCCGATATAAACTTGCCGGGTTGCTACCATATCGAGCATCGCCTTGAGATAACTCCCTACTGTGCCGCACGGCTTAAGGGACGCACCCGTGTCGCAGATTATCTACTCCAGCACGGTGCGACAATCGACATTCATACTGCTGCCTACCTCGGAGATTACGATACTGTCCACTTGCATCTCGACAATGACGCAGATCTCGTCAACAAGGGGTACCTTCAGGCAGTGATGCTACCTGCGGGGAAACCGCATACCTTTGAACACCGAGAAACAGAATGGGCAACCCCGCTCTGCTACGCTGTCATGGGTGGAAATCTCGCGATCGTCGAACTACTTATTGAGCGAGGGGCGACGATCACGCCACATAGTGGACACTTGCTGGATTATGCCATCTCGGAGGATCGAGTAGAGATTACCAAATTGCTACTCGAAAATGGGGCAGACCCAAGCAAAGCACCGCGTGTTTTGGACGATAATTCCGAAATGAGCGTGCTACTCAAAGCGCACGGTGTCTCACCTAAGGATATAAACGCACAGAACCACATGGGATGGCCCCCGCTTGTTTACGCATGCCGCGGCGATAACGGCGAACATCCAGAAGAAATCCAGCGACTCTTAAAACTCGGTGCTGATATTGATATTCAGAATTATAAAGGGAAAACGGGGTTACATTGTGCAGCGAAGGCGGGTTTTCTGAAAGTTATCAACCTACTCATCGAAAATGGCGCGACCGTTGACGCTACCGATAAGAATGGTGAAACCCCACTGTTTGAGGCGATCCGATCAACGATAAAGAGTGGTGAAAAACAGCGAACCGCTTTGGAAGCGTTGCTTGTCAAAGGTGCAGATCCGAATGTTAGAAATCGGAAAGGGCAGACACCGCTACAAGTCGCGAAGCGGATGCGAAGGGCGGACGCAGGTAGAATCGTCGAGTTGCTGCAATCATATTATGCCGTTTAGCTCGCTCGTAAATATAGTGTTAGTACCTGAAATCTCTTAGTTTTATGTGCTGTTACGAGATTTGAATATAAAAGGAGGATTGTGATGACTGACGAAGAAATTGTCAGACACTCAAAACTGCTTCATCAGGAAGCAAGCGAATTGCTCGAAAAAGAGGGTTTGCTTTTGATGCTCAGGTCTTTTGGTACTACCAGGGTTATCGGAAGTTACACCCTGGATACAATGACATGGCCCGATATTGACATCAGTATGAATCTACCCAATGAACACAACGTAGAACTGTTTTTTGAGATCGCTAAAAGAATCGCAACGAAGTTCCAGATAACAAAGATGTCATATTCAAACCACTTCATACGTGGCTTTCCCGGATACGATCACGGGCTTTATTGGGGTACACAACTCCGCTATGCAGAACGGGAATGGAAGATAGATCTCTGGGGATATAACGATACAGACTATCAAACACATATAGCAGAATTCGATACACTGCACCGACAATTGCGGCAGGCAGATCGCAACGCGATTCTCCGTATCAAACACGTTATCTGTCAACACCCGGATTATCGCGGGAACGTCTACAATAGTATGGCAATTTATCGGGCTGTCCTTGAAGATAAAGTTGAAACTGTGGATGAATTCAACGCATGGCTCGAAAATAATTCGCAAACCGAAACCAGATAGTGTAAATATTTTGTTAAAATTTAATATAAATGCCGCCCCTACGGGGCTTAGCTTTGGTAGGGAACTGCATTTCTACAGAGATTCCACCCCTACGGGGTTGAAGAAATAACAAAAACTTTACACACCCCGAGATAGAAAACAGTTTTCAAATCTCCGGATTGATCCACTGCCTTGTGCAAGCCGTTGTCAGTTCCGTTGAACGATCAGGTTTACTCTATAAACTCCATTCTCACTACATCACATAAAAAGAAAAACATGATAACCATTACCCACGATAAAATCCTTGGTTTTACACCGCTTTGGGCACCTTACAACGGGTTCTCGCTCCTGTTCGATAATCCTGACAGCGGTTTCTCGCCGCTCCAACAGAACAGTGAACTCATGAAATTGGATAGCGGTTCAAGCCATCCGACTTTGAGACTGTACCAAGCCTTTGTTGACGCTCTCAACAGTATCGCCCCTAACCTGCTGACAAATACATACCTGTTTTGTCCACTACCGTCGAGCACTTACCATGTCACCGTTTGGGACGGTTTGAATGTCGGAAATATAGCGAACGTGCGCCCTTCAGAATCGCAAAAGTGGGGAGACTTTGTCAGAAATCTGCCCAATATATTTCATGAAAATAGTGAGTTTACCGGTTGGGCGAGTGCCTCTGCGTTGACCCAAAATTTGGATTGGAATATCACTTTCCAGTATGATACACTCCATAAATGGAGTTCCGGGATGGGTATCCTTTTGAAACCTGCAGATCAGGAATCGGAACGACTCCTCACAGAGATAGTAAACCATCGCGAAGAACTTTACAGAAATTTTCCCACAAAAATCAAGCGTTCTGAATACACCCCCCACGTTACACTCGGTTATTTCGCCAACATAGAATCGGCACAGTTAGCGACCCCACTCATCTCGGATTGGGAAAAAACCTTTGAAGAAGCGGCACGAGATCTCACTATCACCTACCATAACATCAGCCTTTACGGTTTCACCGATATGATAACTTTCTTTAAGACCCAAAAATGAAAACACCTTACAGACGCGAAAAACTCATTCAAGACTTTACCAATCTTGGTATTGCGCAAGGAGATACACTTTTTATCCATTCATCCTTCAAAAGTTTAGGTCCAGTCGAGAGTGGCGCTGGTACGGTTATCTCAGCGTTAGAAACGGCAGTTGGGGAGGAAGGACTGATGCTGATGCCGACTTTCAGCCTTTTACCGAGTCGTGAAGAACGCGTCGCCGCGTGGAACGTTGGTAAAACGCCGTCTACGGTGGGCTGGCTGACGGAGTTTTTTCGGCAGATGCCCGGCACCTATCGCTCTAATCACTATTCGCACGCCATCGCTGCCCGCGGGAGAAATGCTAAGGCGTTTGTGTCGGATCATCTCCGACGCGAAGGCTATCAATCACCGTGGGATCATTCCCCGTGGGGCAAGACTTACGGCACACACTCACCGATGTTCCGTGCCTACACGATGAACGCTAAACTTCTTATGATCGGTGTCGATTACGAGACCTCGACTTATATCCATCTCGTTGAGGTTATCCACTGGAACAAGCGTCTCACCGACGATCCACGGGCGGAATATATCCGTCTGAAGCGTCCAGAACTCGGTGAGTTTTGGGAGAGATTCGGTCAGTTGAAACAGGGACAGGTGGGCAATTCGCTCTGTCGGTTGTTTCATATTAAGACGTATGTGGACACACTTTTGGCAGAGGTTGAGCGCAATCCTGAACCTTATGTCGTATAAAAGTTTCCGATACCCGCTTTCTATAGTAATTGGACATCACAGATGGGCGAGGTTACAAACCTCGCCAGCGGTGGGGTAGGGTTGGTGCCTCTTGAGATGTCTACGTATTTTCGGGCTTTACTATATTAACCCAAAAAGTCTACAGAGATACCGCCACTCATGAAGATTAAGAATTTAATCGGGGAGTTTTTACCGATATCCGGTGCGATTGGGAATGCAGATCACATTTGGGCGAGTACGCCGCAAAACCGCACCATAGCCGTCAATTTAGCGATTGTTGACGGTATTTGGGTGCTGCGTCTTTACAAATGCCGCCCCTACGGGGCTATGTTCTTGTGTTCCATGCGTTTCTACAGAGATGCCGCCCCTACGGGGCTAAAGACCACGCCTTCACCTGGCATTTTACAGACGATCCGAGGGAGTGCTTCTGCTTGAGAAAGCTTTTCTCATCGCAAGAAATACGCTATTTCCCTTAAATTGACACCTATGGGTACGCCGCAAAACCGCACCTACCGATAAAAAATGGGCATCACACTCGCGATGCCCACTCTGGTACGTTTAATTCTATAGACAGTGCTTACTGCCAACCTGGTCCTCTCGGGGTAAACGACTTAGGTACTCTCAGATAGCCTCCTTTTATGGCACCCCATCTCGTGGGTAATTTGCCTTCTGGCTCGACAGCATACACCCGATCCATTGCCTGCTGGATTTCGTCTTGCGTCAGGGCAACGCTCCAGATAGCGACCTCATCGACGCGCCCAATGTAATGCTCGCGATCCCCTTCGCTATTGCGTCCAATTGAGACAGGAACATCGTTTGTATCAATCTTCCCTTTGGCATCCCCGTCCACTTCTACTTCACCATTATAGTAAAGTACCATCTTGCTCCCATCATAGGTGGCTGCGAGATGCGTCCATTCCTTCGGGGGTAAGTTTGAAGTCGCACCATCACCAATTCGCTTTTCTGTCCCCTTATCAACAGAAATAATAAAACCTGTCTTCCCATTATTACCGCCAAATTCATAGAACCCATAGACCATCCACGGCGCGGTATCGCCTGCCCACGTTTTGACAATAATACGGAACCACTCGGCTGTGAACTCGGTCGGATATACCCAACACATCAAAGTAATTTCATCGGTGATATCCAAAGAATCGGAATCTGGTACTTCAATCCAACCGCCGGATTCGCCGCTCAGTTCGACTGACTGACCAATTTTACCCTTGACGCGTTTTCCTTTGTGAATAGTCCCATCATTTCCATGTTTAGACTTATCTTTGGCTGTGTCACCTTTCGCTTCGTCAAAGGAAAGATAGAGTGCCAAATCGTCTTCCCGAACAGCTTCGCTCAACGCGCTGAACGCGACAATGCACCCCAGTGATAAAAGAAATAGGGCTAAAACCTTCATAAAGTTTACCTCCTGTTACAGTGTAACTTACTGTGAACATTCAGATAGTTTCTGCCTAAGGCAGTTCCCTTTAGGTAACACATTCATTTTAGCACGGCTTCTATATTTGGGCAAATTTTATAGTGAAACCCATGGTCATTTAGTTTTAAGCAATTATGGGACTCTGGGTGAATCCGGTGTCCCTTCCCAGTAACGGGTGGGAACCCTGGTTAGGAAACCGTGAAGAAACACCCTATCAAAAACCCTACCGGGCCGGGGTATCCACAACCCTTCTAACAATGGAGAACTATGGTAGATTTTAGAATTACTTTGACACGCTGCATCGGCGAGGTTAGAAACCTCGCCTACCGCGATAGGGGTATGTTTGGGGTTGGGTCCCCTGCGGGAAACACCCAAGTAAACACCCCTACGAAAACTGTTCATATATTTTTAGCATTCACCATAAATGCTCCTAAGTGAAACCTGATATACGGAGAGGCGAGGTTAGAAACCTCGCCAGCGAAACGGACCGACTGGTTTATGTATTTATCCGCTCAACCCAACCTACGGTGAAACTCGCGATGCTTTCTAATCCCTAATCGCTGTCCGCTCCCTATAGAGTTGTGTCGTCAGGATTGCCCACACCGGTGCCATCACTGCATTTACGAGTATGTTCAACTGAAGATAATAACGGGCATCATGATCCGCCAAAAGAGACCAAAGTTTTTCCGGTAGCACCTGAATATCGTTGAAATACGTCTCGACTGCTGCGGTGCATTAGCGGTGTTTGTGTTCTCCGCCATATCAGTCATTTTCTATTCCCTTCAACGAATCCATCCGTCCCGACATCTGTATTTTCCCGATTATTGTCAGCCGTCTCTGCGGTCTTCAGCATATAGACCTCCTCCAAAAATCGACTGTAGCTAATAGAACCATGTCCTCCCATTTTTTCAACAATCGGACTGGCGATGGTGCGTGCGAGTTCTGATCGACGGTATCCCGAAAGCGTTGCCCGACGCGCCAGATATTCACGTATCACCCCGAACTCCGTCTCTGTCACTAACGCGAGTTGTATCCAAGCGGTATAGATAAGTTCTCGTGGTGGAATGCTGATAGATTGGTTATCTGCTTGTGAGCCTTCGCTGGTGAGTTTTAAGTTCGTGCGCGCTGTTTTTATAACAAGTGTCCCCGCTGCGAGGTCCCCTAATCGCTGCCAATTTCTGTTTAACATCATACACAGCAAACCCACGCCATAAAAGAAGGGGAGAAAATCGACAACCCGCACCAGATTCCGGATCGCAGCATCCGCGAAACCGATTGGATAGCCTCCCTCCTTGATAACACGCAAACCGAGTGCGAGTTTTCCAAAGGTTTGACCATTTGTGGTCGCCTCAAAGACCATATAGTAACCCCAGAACACCGCGAAGACAAGGATCCCACCCAACGCTCCGAGCCAATTGCCGACAATGTCTCCAAGTTCAGAGATAAATCGCCTGTTGACGTAATATCCGACGAGTGAAATCAGCGTCAGCAACGCAGTATCAATGAGTGCCGCATAGAAACGGGAGCCGATGCCTGCCTGCTGAAAGTTTATATCAATTTGCTCAGGTGTTTCCACGGATACTTGTTCATTCATTTGTAAAGTCACGGACCTTTCTCTGTAAATAGGTTGATTTTCGATATGAATTGGTGTTTAATTGGTTATCAGTTATCGGTTATAGTAGATTTTAGAATTAATTGGACACTTGAAAGAGGCGAGGTTGCAAACCTCGCCAGCGGTGGTGGAGAGCGTTTGGGAGTTCAGAGTCTCCTGAAATGTCCATTTATTTTTCGACTTTACTATAAAAGGACAATCATTAAAAATTATGAACCCAACAGAATTCATCGGCAAAAAACAGAAGGCCTGGAATGAACTTGAGGCACTCCTAAACCGTTCACGCGGTGCCAGTGCGGGGCAACTCAATCGGTTGGGGTACCTATACCGGCGCGTTACGTCCGATTTAGCGGTAGCCCGACGCGATTTCCCACAGGATCCGTGTGTCGCATATCTCAACGCGCTCGCTTCACGCGCACATGCAGCGGTCTACCAGACCTCCCCTTTCAAGCGTGGCACGCTTCGTCAGTTCCTTGTCTCTGGTTTCCCAAAAGTATTTCGAGAGAACCTTAACTTTATCGGCGCAGCGTTCCTGATGTTCACGCTCTCATTCGCGGCAGCATATTGGATCGCTTTGAACACCCCCGAACTTGCGGAACAAATCGTTCCTGAACGCTTTGCCTCTCACATCAGAGAGTTAGAGGACGGCACGTGGAACAACACATCAGCGGAAAACCGAAATTTATTTGCTTCCTTTGTAATGACGAACAACATTCGGGTTGCGTTTTTTGCCTTTGCTGGCGGCATCATATTTATGGTTGGCAGTGCCTACATTTTAGTTTTCAACGGTATTGTCATCGGTGTCATCGCGGGCATGTGTCATGCCAACGGGGTTGCGCTCGCGCTCTGGTCGTTTGTATCGCCGCACGGCTATATTGAACTCACAACGATTTTCATTGCCGGTGGTGCGGGGCTGAAGTTAGGATATGCACTCATTGCTCCCTCGCTGTTTACGCGAAAACGGACTTTGACAGACGCAGCGAGAACCGCTATTCAGTTGCTCGGTGGAAGCGTTGCCTTGCTTGTCGTTGCGGGGATTATTGAAGGTTTTGTGTCGCCTTCCAGTCTACTTCCTTCCGTCAAAATCGGATTCGGTGCCTTGACAGGAATCCTATTGTTCACTTACCTTTTTGCAGTGAAAGCGCGTTAATTTTTAGCAAACAGGGGTGAATGTCCATTTATTTTTCGGCTTCACTATAAAAGCTCAAATTTGAGACTTGGCTTTCAGTTCCAAGTACTTATTGACCACCGCCATTGTCAACTGATGCGCGGGCACATCAATTGTGATGACCCCGCGACGACGCAGGATCTCTAATGTCGCGTGCTTCTCCTGCAACAACCGCTCGGCGATCGCCTTCTCGTAAACCGACTTGGAATCTGTAGCTGCCTGCTCCGCGAGTTCAACGATACCAGAGTCTGTCAAGGTCACACAAGCAACGAGGTGATGCTTAGAGAGTTGCGATACATAGGCGGCAATCCCTTCAGCAGAATCGCTATCCAAGATGTCCGTAAACAGGATGATGAGTGCACGTTTGCGCTGCTTTGCAGCGAGATATTTGAATGCGGCTTCAAAATCCGGTTCAACCGAATGAGCGGGGAGCGCATAGATCGTTTCGAGCATCGTGAGAAACTGTTTTTTGCCGGGCTTCGGCGCGAGGTATTGATGAACGGTATCCGCAAAAGCGATCAACCCGACCTTATCTCCCTTGAGTGTCGAGACATACGTAGTCATCAAGGTTGTATTGATGGCATAGTCCAATTTAAGCATGGCTTTTTGTGATATAATCTCCGCCGACGGCAGTGTCGTTGCTTCTAAAAGGATCGGCGATGCCATGAGTCTCCCAGTGTCCAACATAATGACGACATCTTGACTCCGCTCGGTCTCAAATTCCCGAACAATCGGTTTCCGTTGCCTTGCGGTGGCATTCCAATCAATACGGCGGAAATCGTCGTCAGGAAAATACTCACGGAGTCGCTCCATTTCTGTGCCTTCCCCAAACCGTCGTGAATTTTTAAGCCCAATCTGATGGAGCATCCCGCGTTTGACTAAAAGTTCATACTGTCGAACGGCTTGTAGGTTCGGATAGACTTTTATTTCCGTCGCTGCTGGCACACGCCGTTGTCGGACGATAAGTCCCAAGATTCCCTGACACCGCAAATGTATATCTACGAACTGATAAATTCCGCGTCGTAACGGCATCAGACGATATGATATATCTGTGTGGTGCATCGGGGAAACATAACAGTCATGGAGAACTTCCTCGAACAGAAACTCGTCAGGGAAATCGTCTTTGAGACGCATCTTAAGCGGGTAGCGTGAGCGATTGATGACTTTCAGGGTCACGACGTTCTCCGCTCCTAACGAAAACTTGGAATTCATCTCGCGGTGAACCTCAACGTTTTTAAAGAGCGGATTGGTGAGGTAATCCACGGTGCTGACGATAAAAAGTACCACCCCATAGGCACCACCGACAAATAACAGGTTCGGTGAAACGCTGCTAAGCGCAATCGGAACGGCTACCGGAAGTAAGAAGATGAGGAGACGGTTGCTCAAATGCATTTTTTAATTTTACCTTGCGGATAATGGTATAACTTAACGCGGAATTTCTGCCTCGGCGAGCAACCTATCAATTACATCGTCTGGAGTTAGCCCTTCAATCTCGGCATCCGGTTTTAGGAGAATCCGATGTCGGTAGACAGCCGGTGTCAAGAATTTTACATCGTCAGGCAGAATATAATCCCGTCCTTGAAGTGCGGCATAGGTTTTACTCGCTAACAACAGTGCGATTGAAGCGCGCGGACTTCCGCCTAATACTAACTCATTGGACGCACGCGATGCCTCCGCTAAACTGACAATATATCTGAAGATCGAATCCTCCACTGTGACCGCTTGGATTGCATTCTGGCACTCTTGAAGGGATGCGCTGTCAACGACACTTTCGACACCTATTGTTTCCAAGCGTGTCGCATTAAAACCGTGATGATAATTCATCAGAATCTCTGTTTCCACTTCTGGAAGAGGGTAATCCACGCGTAATTTGAACAGAAACCGGTCAAGCTGCGCTTCGGGAAGTGGGTAGGTGCCTTCGTATTCGATAGGGTTCTGGGTTGCCAAAACCATAAATGGCGGTGGGAGTTCATGGCGGACTCCGTCAATGCTTACCTGATGTTCCTCCATACACTCTAAGAGTGCTGATTGCGTCTTCGCGGGTGCACGGTTGATTTCATCAGCGAGGAGGATGTTTGTGAAAACGGGACCGCGCTTGAGGTTAAATTGGTTTGTCGTCAAATCGTAGACGCTGGTACCGACAATGTCTGACGGCATCAGGTCAGGGGTAAATTGCACACGGCTGAATTGTCCAGAGACTATCATTGCTAAAGTTTTCGCAACGAGTGTTTTCGCTGTACCGGGTACCCCTTCTAACAAGACGTGTCCACCTGAAAACAGGCTGACGACAATAAGTTCAAAAAGCTTGGCTTGTCCAACAATAACTTTTTGTGCTTCTTGCTTCATTTCTTCAAAAACTTTTTGAACGGGATTCGTCATATTTTAATTTTTCCTTTTCACGACAACGAGATTAAATATCTCACCATCTACCGAGTGTAATTTAATGTGGGTTTGAAAAAAGTTTTCACCCGAAGCGTCCTCTATCAGTTTTGGCAAAAAACGGAAACCCAAACTAACAGTTTATGCTACAATAATCCACCTCTTTTACAGATGAAAAGTGATTAAAGCGAACTCACATTTTATTATTAAACTCACGTTAATTTAGGTAACGCAAGTTGCCACCTATTTATAGACATAGCCCCTAATGAGGTTTAACAAATAAATTGGGTAATTGTGGCTACGCGACGTGCGATGAATCGCACTACTACGAACGGAACCCTATTGTCCTCGTGCTATTTAGAACCCGTTCAGAAATTACCCGATTAAAAACTTAAATTTCATACGGGGTGCGGTCGCTTGGATATACCGTTTTCTATAGATATAGCACCCCTACGGGGTGAAGAACACTTGAAAAATCTTCTTATACCATTAATGCGATATAAACTTTTAGAGATTAGCATGTTCAAAACTCATTCAGCGGATGTTTGCAGTCTCGCGGAACGTTTCAACTCGTTTTGCGATGTCAAGCAACTGTGCCTCTGATATACCACTGGACGGTTCCAAGTCCGCCACCAGATTGGCAAGTTCCTCGTTCTCATTGACAGCACCGCGTTGCGCCAATTCCTGTAAAAAAGTCGGTGTGTCCAAATTTGGACTGACCCGCCAACGGTTCCCGAGATCCGCCCTGAACGTGTCGCGAATATGTTTTAAAATCTCCAAGCGTGTGTCGCCCTTCTGATATAGGGCAGTCATTGCGTGGACATATTCGGAACTCAAACGTCTACTTCGCTCCTGCACATCTAACGGTTTCCCAAACCGACGACCTCTCAACATCAGAAAAACGAAAAGGATCAGGCAGATATAAACAGCTCCTAAACCACCGCGTGTCCCGAACACAAGTGCCGTAAACGGATCCGGCGGTCTTGTCTCAACTGTGTAGTATTTTTTTTCAGCAAGTCCGATCCGTGCGTTGCGTGGGAGTGTTGACATAAGGTTATAGAGGAACGTAGCATTCCGCTCATCATACTTTAGCCCATCTCTACTGAATAGATAGGCAGATGCGATGAAGAAGACGCGTCCTTTACCATGGCGTAGCGTCACCACCGTTGCCCCATCCTCTGTCCCATAGAGTGCAACGACCTCGCTGACCATAGGTTCAAGCACAAAACGCGTCCGGGCGCGAATCACGTCGATCGGGTGTAGCGGAAAGAACGATTCATCCGCTATTCGGCGTGAAAATTCCTGTTTTTCTGGAAACTCGTGTAATTTCAAGCCATACACATTGAAAAGACCGTCCAATCCTGGATCGTCTCCAGCCAGAATTAAAGTGCCACCAGTGTTGACGAAATCCTGTATCTCCTTAACTTCCGTCTCAGTCGGAGCCTTGTGGAGGTCTTGGAGAAACAATGCATCATATCGCTCCAGACGTGCAGGATATATCTCGGATATTTCCGTGACGCGGAACTTCAGTTTGCGCAACGTCCGATGAAGGACGGTGCCGTCCACCAATGCGTCACACGAAATCTGAAAGCAGATAAGCACAATTAAGATGGGAGCAAATTTAGTGCCGAGCATAGACTTTCTGTAAGAGGTTCCGGTAATGCGCGACGATTTCTGCATCGCACGGCTTGTGTCCGTACCACACCTCGTCGAAAACGGTAACCGCGGGTCCGAGCGTCGCCTGCAGGTCGATGTCCGCTTGTGCTTGATAAAGATATTCGCGATTGGTGAGACTCTTATCGTAAGGGAGTACGCCGCGCTCCTGAAGGTGCAAAATTGCGGAGAGATACAGATAACGAAGGGCACCGCGAAAGTCGTTCGCTGCTTCCGCTGTTTCGGCGTGGGCAAGGGCAGCGCGCTCTGTCTTTACGCGCGCCTGCGTGGTATTTGGCGCAGCATCGTCGTGCGCTTCAACAATCAGGTTCATCCTGATTTGTCGGATAAAAAAGACGACCACAATCACCAGTGCGACGGCTCCAAGTGGGAACAACACATACCTGAGATCCCCGTCCCATCCGTCCCTTGGTTCAAGGATCTTTGCCAAAGCCTTTCGGTATTCTTTGTAAGAGACATCCATCTCTGCGCGAGCCTCTAATTCTTCGCGAAATGTCTGCTCTTCAATCGTCATCGCGAAAAGTTGAGAAACCGCAATCAAAGAGACGATCATACCAACACAAACACTTTTTCTCACAGTTATACCGCCTCTCTGCGGTGAATCGGTTTTACATTCACTCGTTCCCAACAGGACTTACGCCAAATTGGCTTTCATGCCAAAATTGAGGGGATATTCCCGAAGAAAGCGCAATGATGCACGTCGCATTTGGGCGAGTACGCCGCAGAATTGCGCTACTACGAACCAAAGACCGCAGGAAAACGGGTCAACTGCGTAAGTCCTACCCAATATAGCAGTGTCGTTAAAATCGCCCACAGATGTTGTGTGCGAAAGGTGCAGCAATGTGTTCCTAATCCGTTAACTGCATCTCGATATCATAAGCCTCTTTCCGAATGCGTAGGTCAAAATAGAGCAGTGTGGAGCCGATAGCACTGATCGGCATTGTGAAGGCGGCAATGCCCAGGCTCACCAAACGCCGAATTGTATAAGAGAACCATCCGATTTCGCTCAGAGTTGGAACAAATAGTTGACGGAGCGTGTCTAAAAGACCCGTAGGTTCCTCGGCTTCAGTCAGCCCCATCCAAGAGAGGAGAAATCCTGAAGATGCCTCCAGTATAAAATATATCATGAAGGAGATTAGGGAAATCGCCAACATGATTCCAAAAACCCGCCACCAAGTGCCTTTAACCAATTCCGTACTGCGGCGAAAAGCATTCCTCGCTGTTGTCCCCTCAAACAACACCGGAAGTGTATAGAGCCCCCACCGAACTGAAAAATAGATTGCAAAGGGAATACCGATAACTGTAACGATCAAGCCAAGCACAACCAAACCCCAGAGCATAACACTGCCGAGATACGTCCAAAACCGTTGCAGTGCTTGTTGCAAAGCGGCACCCGGGGTAATCTCTCTCCCTAAATAGACATGCGCACTCGCGTACATTAGCCCTGCAGTCACCAAAATCGAAATTACAGAAGTCGCTATTAGCGTGAACGCAGATATCAAGATAACCGTACCTGCTGCGGCAAGGGTCGTAAAATAGGCAAAAATTAACTCTATTCCAAACTCCAAAACGAAATAAACGGCTACGATCGCCAAAAACAACCGGAAGTGGCTCCGATAGAAACTGAACATCCCGTCCAGAATATCCGTGAAATCCATCGCTCGTGTAATCGCTTGTATAGGTGTAGTCTGAGTCTCATCGCTATTCACCTGCGCTGAATCGTTGTTTTCTTGCATATTCTCCCACCTTTGAATGATTATTGGAATACGGTTATTGTATCACAGACTGTGTCTGGTATCAAGGTTCCTATATTAACGTGAGTTTGATAAAAGTGTGAAGTTGGGTTTCGCTGCCGTTATTGACACAGAAAGTGTCTTGAAAAACGGTATATCTCTCCACATTCTGCGATTCTTTCGGTGTATTTACCGCTCTACCTACGGGGAAACACCCAAGCAAAAACACCTACAGATTAATTTTCAAACTGGCGTTATATTAGGTATAGCAGGACGATTTAGCAAGAAGTCGGGAATCGGAGTTCCCTCCTACAAGAATGGCAATCGGCAGTTAGCAGTCGGCGGTCGGTAAGAGGGTGTTCGTAACAATTCACCCGCTCTCGGAATATTCCAAGAAAAGTCAATTGTTACAGAATCCTTCTTTGCTGACCACTGAAGGTTTCTGAGGGTTTCCGATAACTAATATTGTCGGGAATCGGAGTTCCCTCCTACAGAAGAACTGAATGCCTCTGAATGTCGGACCCAATGCGTTGCCTTGAGCAAACAAGTGTGATATACTCTATCTACTATAGAAGTCAACTACACAGGAGAAACGGGAATGCAGAGCGAGCGCGTGAGATGGAAAGATAGCTGCGTCCATGGGATAGTGTCCATGTTCGGATGGTGGTGTCGTCGTCTCCCGAAAGGATGGGCAATGCAACTCGGAAGCGGTCTCGGGATGCTGTGCTATTATCTCGTCAAAAAACGCCGACAAATTGCCTTAAACAACCTACAGATTGCGTTCGGTAGCCATCTCACGAATTCACAACGGATAGCAATTTGCAAGGCAAGCTTCATCAATGTTGGCAAAACCTGTATCGAGTTCCTACGGTTCCCCAAACTTAGCACCGAGAACATCTGGGACGAAGTCACTGTAGAAGGCGTAGAAAATCTCAACACCGCTTTGACAGATGGTAAAGGCGCGATTGTATTCCTACCACACTTCGGGAATTGGGAACTTCTATCCTTGGTATACGGTGCGCTGATTCCCGATCGGGCGAAAGCGATCGCTTTCCCGCTGAAAAACACGCGACTTAACACCTACATTTGGCAACGTCGCGAGCAGATGAGTTTAAAACTGATTCCTCGGAAGCGAGCGATCCGAGAGACGCTGCGTGCCCTGAAAAAGAACGAGGCAGTCGGTTTTTTCGCAGATCAGAATGCCGGTCCAGAAGGTGTATTCGTCAATTTTCTGGGGAAATCGGCTTCAGCCGTTCGCGGTCCGGTTACATTAGCCCTTAAGACCGGCGCGCCCCTCATCTTCTCACTCAGCATCCGCCAACCCGATGACCGACACCACGTCTATATCTCACCGCCAACTCACCCGAACTCCTCAGACGATTTTGAACGAGATGTTGAAACATACACAACACAGATGCTGAAACAATTAGAAGCATACATCCACAAATATCCAGAACAGTGGCTGTGGCTCCACAATCGCTGGAAAACGCAACCGCCTCCGTAAAAATTGTGTTGCATCAACACTGAATCCGTGTTAAAATAGTGAGGATTCTCAAAAAACAGTAAAAACGTCGCGTCATATTTTGAACTGCAGAGGGAAATTTCATGAAAAGATATACCCTATCCTTCATCGTCTTAGTGATTGCTATCGGTATCCCGTTTCTGCTCATCAATCCGAGTGAAAAAGATGCCATAAGCGGAGACGAACGCGTCACTCGCGTGATGTTAACCGATGCGCTTACAACTGCTATCCGCATTGCCGAGAAAAACTACTATAAACCGATTGACGATACGAATGACCTGTTCCGCGGCTCGATCAAAGGCGCACTCGCTTCGCTTGATGACTCATATACCTATTACATCAAACGGCGCGATCACCAGCGTGCTGTCGAAAATCTCTACAATGCCGAATTCGGCGGACTTGGTATTCATATCTACAATGATCATCGAGGATTCATTAAGATTTCTAAACCGATTCCAAACACCCCCGCGGCACTTGCCAATCTCCAAGCAGGAGATTATATCACCAAAGTCAACGGTAAATTAATTCATCTCAGCGAAAAAACAGGGATGACGCGGGACGATGTGATCGATTTGCTCAGGGGCAAAGCCGACACTGATGTGACAATCACAGTGCAACGCAAATTTCTCGAACCATTTGATGTAACGCTCACCCGTGCCATTGTTCCTATCAGGAGTGTGAAATCAACGATGCTTGAGGGGAACATCGGTTACATTCAGATATCAGGTTTCATTGGCAACAAGGACGGCACAGAAGTAGAGTTTAAAAACGCCCTTGCCGCCCACAAAGCCGCTGGTATGAAAGCCCTCATCTTGGATTTGCGGAACAATCAAGGCGGACTCCTGAATGCTGCCTACCACATCGCTGACGCTTTTGTTGATAAAGGGCTTATCGTGTCAACAAGAAGCGAAACAAATAGCCAATTTAATGAAGAATACCGAGCGACATCTAATATTTTGTGTCCACCAGAGATTTTACTCGTCGTTCTTGTCAATGAATACAGTGCGAGTGCCTCCGAAATCGTAGCGGGTGCGATTAAAGATACGCGCCGTGGCATCCTCGTTGGGAAGAAAACTTATGGCAAAGGGGTCGTCCAAAAACGCTACGAACTCCCTGATGGTGGTTCAATGTCGCTCACCATCTCCACCTATTATACGCCAAACGGCACCTCAATTAACGAGGTAGGCATCACGCCACAGGTCTCTATTGATCTCGAAGAACCCAATGAGATAGAAAACATAATGCTCAGGACGGTCGATTCCACGGATTCCATCGAAAATTTCGTCTCAAAATGGATTGATGACGCGCATCAGACTCCCGGCGAGATGCCAAAAGATTTCTCTCTCCTCGAGACTGAACTTCCACAATTACAGCAAACACTCGCAGAAGAAAACATCACTATCAGTTTACGGTGGCTGAAACAGCGCGCGGAGAGACTCTTTAATTTATATGTCGGTATTGATCAGGTAGTGAATTTAGCGTATGACCGACAATTGCGGGAGGCAATTCGCATCATTAACGCCGATGAAGTTGAGAAGTATCTCAACCCCGTGCCAGAAGAAACCGAACCGCCTTCGACGACGCAAGCGAACGTCCCGCTGGAAGATGAGGTTATCACGGAAGAGTAGCGTTCAGCAGTCAGCAGTCAGAAGAATAGCGGTCAGCCATCAGTCGTCAGCAGCAAGAATAGCAGTCAGCAGTCGGGGCGGGTTTTCGGAGAAAACCCTTTCGGCAGTCAGAAAGAGCGGATTGTTAAACGAGAACCTCTTAACTGAAAGCCGATAGCCATTGCCAAAACATGAATTCCAGAACCGCGAACCCACCTGATGTCATCAGAAAAAAAGCACTCATTGTCGGACTGATTCTGGTTGTTGTTAACGCGTATTGGGTTGGGATCGCGAGTGAACTCTGGTATGCAGTTTACACCCTCGTTTCACCGTTTTCTAACGCCGTTTTCACGCTCTTCGTCCTACTCGCGCTCAACGTCCTTCTCCACAAATTTTCACCACGCATCGCCTTCACCGCTGCTGAACTGTTACTCATCTACATTATGGTGACAATGGTGTCCACGATCTCAGGACACGCGATGATGGCGATTCTCATGGGAACGCTTGCACATCCGTTCTGGTTCGCGAGTCCTGAAAACGAATGGTCCCAACTCTTTCTACACCATATCCCGTCATGGCTCACCGTCCACGAGTTCGAGGGGTTAGCGGGTTACTACGAAGGCGAATCGAGCATCTATTGGGTAGAACATCTCCGGATCTGGATTCGACCTGCGCTCCTGTGGTCAGGCTTTATCTTTCTGCTCTACGGTTCACTGCTCTGTTTAGGGTTGTTTCTGCGCAAACAGTGGATGGAACGCGAAAAACTGAGCTTTCCGTTAACGCAATTGCCGTTGCAAATGACGACCAATCGCTCTTTTTTCCGTTCCCGTGCCCTCTGGATCGGATTCGGAATCGCCGCGCTCCTTCGTGTGATAGCTGGGTTGCACGACATTTTTCCCGTTATCCCTGCGCTACCGCCTAACTATCGGCTCGACCGACATTTTACCGAACGCCCTTGGAATGCGATCGGCTACGCCTCGATGTCCTTTAACCTCGCAATCGTCGGGTTAACCTATTTCATGCCGCTCGACCTTGCGTTCTCGACGTGGTTCTTCTTCTGGCTCACGCGTGCGGAACGCGTGATCGCGAGTGCAGTCGGGGTCACGAACATCAACATCTTGCATTTCAACGACCGCGCTTCGGGTGCCTGGGTGGGTATCGCCGTGCTGACGCTCTGGATGAGCCGTCGGCACTTCGCTCGATTCTTCCGACACGTGATCGGACGCGAACAAGGGGACGACAGCAGAGAACCGTTCTCCTATCGGACAACAGCAGTCCTGACTGTGGTGAGTATAGGACTCGTCTTTGCATTCTGCTATGCGGCGGGTATGTCATTATGGGCAATCAGTGTATTTTACGCACTATTTATAGCGTTTGCCATAGCGATAGGACGCGTCCGTGCGGAACTCGGTCCACCTTACCACGAGGTCATCGGCATCAATCCACGGCAGATGATGGTGAGTATGTTCGGTACACGACAATTGGGTGCGCCAAACCTCACTGTCATGACGTTTCTTTACGCCTTTAATCGTTGCAATCGTTCACACCCAATGCCGAACCAGATTGAATCCCTGCGGATTGGGGAACGTTCAGGCATGCCCGGCAAAACCTTAATCTTAGGAATGGCACTCGCCATCGCGGTGGGTGCGTTGGCGACGTTCTGGACGTATCTGCAAGTCGCTTATCAGTACGGTGTTTTGGCACAATGCCAAGGTGTTGTGGGACGCTTCGGCTGGGAGAGTTTCAACCCGCTTCAGAGTTGGTTACAGCATCCGAAAGAACCGGATGTGAGCGCGATGTTCTTTATGGGTGGCGGGTTCGCTTTTGTGTTTCTCCTTAACTTCCTACGGACACGCCTCTTATGGTGGACACTACATCCATCAGGATATGTGCTTTCAGGCGCGTCATGGGGCGGACTTATCTATTTCTGGTTCCCCGTCATGGTGAGCTGGCTCATCAAGTTTTTGATTCTCCGATTTTCGGGTTGGCAAACGTATCGTAAAGCGATCCCGTTCTTTCTCGGGTTGGTTTTGGGGGACTATATTCCGCGGAGCATTCTGAGCCTCATCAGTTTTGCTTTGCATTTATATATGCCGTCGTCCGGTGCGGGACATACACTTTAGTATTGGCTGTCGGAGACCGTCGGCAGTCAGCGGTCAGTAGTGCTTTGTCACGCCAAAGTTGACAGGTAGGAAGATCGCGAGATTGATACAATAATAGGTTGGTAATTGTCCGAAAGTTGAGAAGTTGCGAAGTTAGTGCCTGAATCACGGATGACACGGATTATACAGATTCCGCAACAGGTTATGCTACAAAAGGGCAACCTGCGTAAGTCCTAAAAGAGTTGGGTTTCACTGGATATATCTTCAATATGTCGTGTTTAGATAGAACACATTTTTCTGTCCGTTGTGGGTTCTTGATGGACACCGTTCAACCCAACCTACGAGGATTATGAAGCAGGGCGCGGGTTTTCCAAAACGTAAACTTATTTTCGGATTTTACTATAATTTGACAAAACGGACATTTCACGGGACTTTACGGGCTGGAAGCCCAAGTCTTCAGACTTGGGAGGAATGCCCGCCCTCTTGAATTAGACCATAGCGTTTTTTCTTGAAAAAAACACTTGACATTCTTAGCCAATTGTGGTTTAATATATGTATCAAGTTGGAAATCAGCATAATAGGCGTCACCGCTTGGTGGCGTGCTGGTTTCCTCCCACCTATTAGGGGATAAATGCTTGATACTTGATATACCATGAGATTAACTTTTAAATATCCTATTTATCCAACGCAGGAAGAAGAAAGCACCCTCTTAGTGTGGTTTGACCACTTGTGTGAACTTCAGAACTCTGCGCGTAACAATCGCAAGTTTGCACATGAGACAGAAGGTCGTTTTGTTTCGCGATATGACCAAGAACACCTTTTGAAGGTTGCCCGTGAGAAATATGACGATTTTCGTGAAGTGCCTCAAGATTTTCAAGTCTCCATCCTCAAACGCGTTGATAAAGCCTTTGATGCGTTCCGTAGGCGGTGTAAAGAAGGTGCAGCAAAAAAGGGATACCCTCGCTACAAAATGCGTGTGCGTTCTCTGACGTGGTGCTTGCGAAAACACACCCTCAAAACAGGGGAACGTGTCCGCCAAAATCCAATCATAGAAACTGACTTTAGACACAATCGCTTGAAAGTGCCGAAGTTAGGTGAACTCAAGATACGCATGCACCGACCCCTACAAGGCGATCCAAAAGAAGTCACGATCGTCAAGAAAGCCTCTGGTTGGTATGCCCATATTGTTTGTGAGATACCCGATACGCCGAAAGTAGAACCGACAGCTGCTGTTGCGGTTGACGTTGGCACGACCCACTACCTGACGACCTCTGAAGGTGAAACAGAGGACAACCCACGGTGGTATCGTCAAGCAGAAGGGTTGCTCCGAAAACACGCCAAAGACTTCTCTCGAAAGCAAAAAGGTAGCAATCGGAGAAAGAAACAACAACACACACTTGCTTTGCACCATGAACGGACGACAAACAAACGTAAAGACTTTATTGGCAAACTCGTCTACAAACTTTACCACCATGAGAAAAATAATGTCTTAGTGGCAGAGGACTTACGCGTATCCAATATGGTAAAGAACAAACACCTCAGTAAGAGCATTTCCGACGCATCTTGGGCAACCTTCTTTGAGTGGTGTGGAAACATAGCCGAAAGAGACGGTTTCCATTTCCACCAAGTTGACCCGAAGCATACCTCGCAAACGTGCTCCGCGTGTGGTAAGAAATCGCAAAAGAAACTCTCTCTTGCGATACGGATCTTTAACTGCCAGTTTTGTGGCATTTCATTAGACCGAGACCACAACGCTGCTTTAAACATACTCTTAAGGGCGGCTTGCGCCCTTCGTGGAGAGCGTTGGGTTACCAACCTCTATGAAACGAGAAACAAGAACGAAGCACGAGACGCGGGCTTTGGGAATGCTGAACAATTGTTGTTGTTCAATGATCTCTTAACAAGCCCAAGTCTTTAGGCTTGGGTACATTGACCATACAATTCCATACACTGACAGAAACTAAATCAATCGACATCCGAAATGAAGCGGAAACCGAATGCCGACACACTTACTCACCGTAGACGCACTCACAAAAGGGTTCGTAGCTAATCAACCGCCAATCGTTAAAAACATAAGTTTCAGTGTCCACACAGGCGAGATTTTCGCCCTATTGGGACCGAGCGGTTGCGGAAAAACCACGACCTTACGCCTCATCGCTGGATTTGAGAAGGCAGACACCGGCAGAATCTCTATGACAGAGCGCACACTTGCCGACAACAACACCCATGTGCCACCTGAATCGCGTGGCATCGGTTTCGTGTTTCAGGACTATGCCCTCTTTCCACATAAAAATGTGCTCGAAAACGTCGCTTTCGGTCTCCGAAAGGTGTCGAAAAAGAAGCGGCAGGAAAGGGCATTTGAGGTACTGGCGTTGGTTGGCATGACGAACCTACATTCGCGTTTGCCGCACCATCTCTCCGGTGGCGAACAGCAGCGTGTCGCATTGGCGCGTGCTATCATTGCGCGTCCGAAACTGCTCCTCTTAGATGAACCTTTTTCAAGCCTCGATCCGGGGTTACGGCAGTCTACCCGTGAGGAAGTCCGCTCGCTCTTGAAAGCCGAAGGGATTAGTGCAGTGCTCGTCACGCATGCGCAGGAAGAAGCATTGAGTTTCGCTGAGCGGTTGGGCGTGATGAAAGAAGGCACGCTTGAACAGATCGGTACCCCCGAGACGGTATACCGCCATCCGAAAACGGCTTATGTCGCTGATTTTTTGGGACAGACGAATTTCATTCGTGCTCACATCGAAGATGGGATCGCAGAAACGCCGTTTGGACGTGTGAAAGTAGAAGGGGCTGAGAGTGGAAACACACTTCTCTCAATCCGACCTGAATGTTTGATAATGACGGCATCTGACGCTCAGCGTGGCACCAAGAGTGGGCGCGTTGTGGGACAGGCGTTTAAAGGGCACGATTTCACATATCAGGTCGAGATGGACGGACAGCAGTATTTCGTCCAGACTGACTACCGTTGCCCGTTTCAGATAGGGGACACGGTTGTGTTGAAAGCAGAATCGGCAGTAGCCGTTACACCTGATCCCGCATAAGAACTATACCACGACAGCTTACAACATATCTCGGATCTCATCAATCCCCTGAATCATTCGTGTGAATGCCTCAACCAACCGATAAATTTCCGCATGTACTGCGGCATCATCATCACTCTCTAAGGCATCACGTACCCCCGGAAAAACGACCGCTGCGTAGCCGGTGTTGAGACCCGGTGCATAAATGAGATGCTTAAACCAAGGACGTAACGGCAACCCCGTCTCACTCGTCAAACGCCGCTCTAATCGGTATAATCGCTGATTTATCTCTGAAATCTGAGATAGATCGTCAGAAGCGAGATAACGTGCCAACTCCCGATTAAGCGTCCCTGCCGCCTGTTGCCATTCTGTGAGTAGACCGTCTAATTTCTCAATATCCTTGGCAATCTTGTTTTTTGAGCCAGAATTTTGCAACAGTTTCAAAGGGGTCATCAGGTCAGTCGCATACGTCTCGTAGTCGAAGGGTAAAATATCGGCATTGGCGAGCTGGAGCGCGAGCGTGCCCCAGACTTGTGCCATCGCCGCCTGATACTGAAACGTCGGATCCCCGAAGTGTGCCATCCAGTAAAAGTTATCCTGCATGGCGTGGTAGACCCCATAAGGACCTCCGAACCCCATGCTGACAGCAGGAATCCCTGCATGCCCTACAAATGGCGAATGATCTGAACCGCTTCCGAGGTTCCCGATCTGCGGAATTTCCTTGCCTTGCGCCGTTTTCCAACTCTTGTAAACCGGTTTGAGTGTCCCCGGATCAATAACATTTTGGGTTACTTCGCGCATTAGCTCGCGCAGTGATGGCGTTGCGCTTACATAGAACCGTCCACCCGTTGCCGCGATATCGACATTCAGGTATGCGATCGTTTTCTGCTGGAGCGTCGTCTTCAAATCCTCAACCCATTCTGTTGAACCGAGGATACCGAATTCTTCAGCGTCCCATGAGGCAAAAACAATCGTTCGCTTCGGACGTGTCCCGGCTTTGGCAAGCTCACCCAAGCATTGTGCGACCTCTAAGAGCGAGGTTGTGCCGCTGCCGGGGTCTGCCGCCCCATAAACCCACGCATCGTGGTGGTTCCCCAAGACTACCCACTGATCTGGATATTCCGTGCCCTCTAAAGTCGCAATTACATTATAGATGGGGCGGATGCTATGCTCACAACGCACCTTGATCCGCACCTTCGCAGGTCCCGGTCCAATGTGATAGGCGAAAGGTAATCCGCCCTGCCACTCGGACGGCACATTCGGTCCTGCGAGTGCCTTCAGAAACGGTTCAGCATCCCTATAAGCGAGGGGCATCACAGGAATATCGGGAAGGTCCGTGGCTTCATCAAATGAGAGTCTCTCGGCATCTTTCGTCGCCGCCCAACCGGGTGTGAGCGGATCGCTGGCGTGCTGAAAGATATACTTCACGGTTCCGCGTTGTATTGCGTCAGCTGAACGCCATGGACCCCGGGGATAAACATCCCCGCGCATGTATCCATCGTCTGCAGGATCCGAGTATAGAATCAAACCGACTGCCCCGTTATCACCAGCGACTTTAGCTTTCACGCCGCGATAACTGCCCCCATATCGTGCGATACAAATTTTTCCCTCCACCGAGATGCCTTGTTCGGCGAGAAATTGGTAGTCCTCAGGTAATCCTTTATTGACGTAGATAAGTTCGGCTGTTACATCCGCATCGGGCGAATAGGCGTTGTAGCCCGGCACAATTTCTGTTTCATAAGAATCTTTGTCCCACTCCCAACTCGCTTCTTTGCCGACAGCGAGATGCTGGGTAGGTGAGAGCAATTCTACATGCACCTCAAGCGGGTGGGGAAGATACACATGATACTCGTATATCTGAACGTGTAAACCGTAACTTTCATATTCACTCCGCAGGTATTCCGCGATCTTGCGGCTATTCTCTGTCCCCGCGAGGTGAGGCTCCTCAGTGAGATACCGCAATTTATGTTGACATCTTTCTGCTGAAACCAGTTCCTTAAAACGGGTTTCATACTGCTTTTGTGTAGCGGCACTCTCTGCGGTAAATCCAGGCATACCGAAGACGTTATGAGAAGAAAGCGAGAACGCAACAAAAACACAGATAAAGCAAAAATGTGGTCTCCAAGTCCGCCATGACAACTGAAATATATTTATTAGTGTTGTGATAAGTCATAACCCCCTTCTGTTTTAGGACTTACGCAAAGCGCAATGAATTGCGCTACTACGAACCAAGCTCCTTTTGAGAAACATACGTCCTTCAAAGGCTCTTACGTTTGTAGTGATGCGATTTATCGCATCAACGCGTAAGTCCTATGTTTTATATAGTAAAGCCATAATTACCTATGCACCAACGGAGGTCGAGGTTAGAAACCTCGCCAGCGAAGGAGAGGTGTTTTGTGTTCCCAGAGTGTTGACATATTTTCGAGCTTCGGTATAAAAATCATAACACATTTCCCGCGCATTTTCATTATATTTTTTACTGCTGTCCGATGATGCGACGTGCATCATGCCACAAAACAGCCGCATGCGGAAGTCCTATAATATAAAAAAACAGCCCTAAAAATTGACACGATAGCACAGAATTTGTTAAAATAGAGATGTAATCACAATTAACCGTATAACCGTAAGGATAACTTAAATGGACGCAAAGATTTTGATTGTTGAAGATGAACGTGACATCGTAGATTTACTGCGATACAATCTACAAAAAGCAGGTTTTGAAACAGATTACGTCCGGAACGGTGCTGATGCTCTCCATCGCGCTGTCGAAAGACCGCCAGACCTCATTCTGTTAGACTTGATGCTCCCAGAGGTAGATGGACTTATCGTCTGTCGTCTACTCAAGAACGATCCAAGGACTAAAAACATTCCGATTGTGATGGTAACAGCGAAGGTCGAAGAACGGGACCGGGTAGCGGGGTTGGAACTCGGTGCAGACGATTACATCACAAAACCCTTTAGTCCGAGAGAAGTTGTACTCCGGGTATCGGCTGTGCTACGTCGTCTCCAAGCCGGTAAACAAACAGAAAACACCCAGCAGATTGAAACGCATGGACTCACAATTGATCTGGACAAACATCAAGTTTTGACAGAAAACGGCACAATCGATCTCACAGCAACTGAATTCAAACTTATTACGTTATTCGCGCGTTCACCAGGACGCGTCTTTACCCGCGATATTCTCATGGACGTCATCTGGGGAGAAGAGTATTACGGAATTGATAGGACAGTAGATACGCATGTCAGCCGTCTTCGCCGTAAACTCGGGGAATTCGGCAAGCATATTGAGACGGTACACGGGGTTGGGTATCGGTTCAAGGAAGTCAGTTAAGGATTACTCTTTGTAGGCGGAGGAAACACCCCTGCAAAAACACTCTTATTGCCGATGGAAACCGCCCTCTGACAAAGTGCTTTCAAGCGAGAGGTTCCCTTTAAGGTTCCTCCCGCATTGAAGTGCACTGATGAGGTTAATATATAGATTAGGTTCTACCTACGGAAACTGTATTCCCTGTTTTCGGCACACCTTTCGGATTTTGTTAACCGCACCCCCTATCTGCTTCCCGTTCCGCGTAACACCAAAAAGGTGTTGACTGACAACGCGGCGGGAAATACCGAGAATATCCCCAATCTCCTCTTGTGTTTTACCTTTATAGAAGTAGAGTTGAATACACTCGGCTTGGCGCTTGGTTAGTTCGTTCGCGATAATCCAACGAATCTGTTTGAGAACTGCGAGTCGCTTGGCACGACGCATCTCTGTATATTCGTCATCAGGTGCTCGATACCAGAAATAGTCCTCGGTAGTAAACTGATCGAAATACTCCGGTGGGACCGGAATTTCCCAAAAGTCGGGATTGAACTTGGGCATAGATAAAGCAACTCCCTCAAATGCGGGCGATCGCGCCTATGCCTTAATCAATTATCGATAAAGGTCAGAGGCACCACCGCCATAATTGAATACTTTCAGGTGAAATACGGCGTGGTTTATTGACAACATAATGGCTACCTCCTTATCCTCCTATTGTTTGTGATTGGAAACGGTGCAAGCGGGTCAATGACATTTCGTAAAGACCGCCTTTTGCAAACCGCACGTAACAACATACTAAGAAAAGTATATCAAGAAACGGAAAAATATGCCATAAAAATTCGGTTCAGTCGGCGACGCGTAGCAAATATCGCGCGCTACCCGAACATAGCATGTTTAAAATAGGGGACAGAGGGGTTTAAACCCCCTGTCCCTTTCCAAAGAGTGCGACACTTAGGTCACACCACATGGGTGTAACACTAAGTGTCACACCTCCTCTGGTTTGCTAACATAACAAATACCTCCTTTTTCCGCAATACAGCGGCAATAGGATACCATTATCATTTAAAAAAACGACAATGATTCACTTAGACACATTTTCGGATGCACTTTTGCATGTTCCTATGAAAAAAATTAAAAAATAGGGGCGAAAACATCAATCAGAAAAAAATAGAGGACAGAGAAATGTCAATTCTCTGTCCTCTTCTAAAGGGCGTGATGCGCTGTGCAACACTCCTATACACAATCAGTTTTTGCGAGAAAAATCATTCTACGGGATCGAAAAACACGCTGAGTGGAGCACTCAAGTGTGGAGCAACGTCCTCTTCATCTACCACCTTTTCACCGCTCCATTCGCTACGCTCAATACCCATCGTGTAAGCCTGTTCTGTGGTGTCGGTGTAACTGAGGTATTGGAATCCCGCATTCTCAAAACAGATGAGTGCGGGTCCATTGTCGGGTGATACTTGTAGTGTGATGTGCTCAGCCTTCAACTGTTCAAAGGCGTAACGTACTACTTCAAGGAGCGCGTCAGTGCCGTATCCGCGAGCGCGATAATCGGGTCGAATGATGACGAATTCGAGGGTAACAGTGTCCACATGAGAGTGGAGGAGAGCAAATCCGATAAGAAACCGTGTCGTCCGGATCTCAATAGCGAGTGCGTGCCTCTGTTCATTTTCAATCCAATGGTGCCAATCCTTAAGAAAAGTTTCAAACGACACCTGTGTCGCGTAGAGGAGATTCCTGACGCCTGGTCGGTTTATCCATCCCCAAATTCGACGGAGTTCATTTTCAGTGACATGTCGGAGGTGAATGCCGCCCCCGTGAAGCCGTTCCAGTTGACGCAACTGATTTCTCAAGCCTTCCAATTGCGCCGAGTGCGCCCCGACTTGTGCCCCGGCGGCTCGAATCATCCGTTGATTCGGACGATCCATGAATTGTGCTTGCTTCACGCGGTTCTGGAAATATCCGAGTTTCTGTTCACTCCTTTCAATAATACGCATCAAGTTCTGAATGGCATCTTCCCATTTTTGTTGGTCAGCGTTTACGTCGTCGCGTGTTTCGGTCGGTTCTTCTCTTATCAGTTCTTTTCTTATCTGAGTTTCGTTCATATCTCCCTTCCTTGAATCCAGAGATCCGGAGATAACTTTCATATCGGAGCGGATTAATATCGCCAGTTTCAACCGCTTGCTTGACAGCACACGCTGGTTCGTGTTGGTGCGTACATGCGGCGAATTTGCACTCCGGAATATAAGTTCGCATCTCCGGAAAATGAATATCTAATCCCTGTTCTTCATCAATTTCAAGCAAGCCGAGGGTTCGGATACCGGGTGTGTCCGCGACGAATCCACCGAATTCGAGTGGTAAGAGCATAACTTCTGTGGTTGTATGCCTTCCTTTATGAATGCGTGTATCTACTTCACCCGTACATAATTGGAGTCCCGGTTGCACTGCATTGAGCAGCGACGATTTTCCAACCCCCGATGAACCTACAATTGCAGAAATGTTATTCCGCATCACCTCCCGCAATTCTTCAACACCCACACCTGTCACGATACTTGTATAAACCACTTTATACCCTAATTCTTCATATAAACTGAGTTCACGTTGTACATTCTCGAATTTCGCCAAATCAAGTTTGTTAATACAGATAATAGGTTCAACATCAGATGCCTCGGCGGTGACGAGAAATCTATCAAGCATTCGTAGCTTGAGTTTCGGGTGCCGTGCGGCAAAGATAATGAGTAGCATATCTAAGTTCGCAACAATAACCTGTCGCCAACCGTCCATGCGGATACGTCCAAACTGGGTATCACGGGGCAGACATTCCTCAATGTGTCCACTGTCTTCTGTGGACACAGCAGTAGAAATGCGTACCCGGTCACCAACGGCGACGAGATCAACGTACGGCATCTCTTTTGTCTCAGCGAGTCGCCGTTTTTCATCTTCGATGAGGTGGTGCCGCAAGGTACACGTGTAGCTGCGTTTGCCCACTTGCACCTCATAAGCACCACTTATTGATTTTATGACAATGCCTTCCATAATCTGATCCATAGGTGGCATTAAAGAATTCCTCATGCGATAGCACCTAAGTGCCAGGATTCCGCCAGACGATACGTCCACGCGTCAGGTCATAAGGAGAAAGTTCCACGGTAACCTGATCGCCAGGAAGCACCCAAATTTTGTGCTGCATCAATTTACCAGCGAGGTATGCCATAACTTTGTAGTCGTTCTCTTCTAATTTCACCTGAAATAGGTTCCCCGGTAGGGATTCGAGTACAGTTCCGAGGACGCGGATCGCCGTGTCTTTAGAGGTTTCATGGTGCTTGGCTGTCACAGTTGCAGTTTTCATTTTCGATTTTCTCCTTTTTGTGATGACTGTTTGTTACTTTATATACTCTATTGGATGCACTTTGTTAACGAATTGTTCGGAAAAAAAGTTGACAGCAAGCCTAAAAAGTTGTAAAATGCACAAGTGGAAGATTCCATTTCGAGTTTTTTACAATAAGGAGAAAAAACAATGAGCCAAGCCTTACCTCTTGTAGCCTATCCTGACCTCAAGGGCCAAGTCAAGGCGATGGAGGAAGACGGATACGCCTATCTACCGAAGGTTATCGAAGGCGAACAACTTGCGGAACTGCGTGCTGCGATGGATCGGCTAACGGCAATCCCTGAGAGTTTTGATCGGCACGGCACACCAGAGAACGGGAACGGTTTCCTTAACAAACATATTAATAACGCCTTCAACCGCGACCCTGTCTTCTTACAATACCTTGATTTGTCTCCAGTTATCGAATTGGCAGAGGCAGTGCACGGCGAAGATTGTCACGTCATCGGTATGACAGCATGGGTAACGGGACCCGGTCGTCCTGATCAAGGGTTACACGCAGATTGGCTGCCGATCCCCTTACCTGCAGACCTTCTCGAAGATCCACGCGTCAAGGTACCAATTTTCATCTCAACTGCACACTATTACTTGGACGATCTTTACGAAGACCTCGGTCCAACGAAGTTCATCCCCGGTAGCCATCTTTCGGGACGGAGACCCGACGGTGCGACGGAATGGAAAGGCGCGACAGAAAAGAGTATCCTCTGTAATTCTGGCGATGTTGTGCTTTTCCGAAGCGAAGTCTGGCACCGCGGCACAGCAAATCGTAGCGACCAAACTCGCTACCTATTACAGGTGCACTACGCGAATCGGATGATCACTCAGAAATTCCCACCCTATCTGAACCGGTTTCAGTTCGATGAGGAAATCTTGGAACAGGCAACGGAACGTCAACAGCGAGTCATGGGCAATCATCGCCCCGGTGCCTACGATTAATCCCAAATTTTTCAGAGAACAATGACCTCCACCGAGGATAACAGTTTCGTTTGAATAGAAAAGAGACCCTTGGGACACCGTCAACACCAACCGTTATTAGCGAGGAGCCGCACGGGAAAATTATTGCTCTCAGTCTGCTCCTCGCGTTTCTTTGGGGTGGGAATTCGCCGTCCATAAAAATCGGCTTGGCAGACTTCCCGCCAATGGCACTGGCGTTCCTCCGTTTCGTGATTGGGCTTGTCGTCATTGGAGGTTGGGCAGTCTATCGCGGTGTCTCCCTTCGGTTGCGTAAGGGTGAACTCCCTCGATTGTTGTTGCTCACAACGATCTTCATCCTCCAAATCATCTGTTTGAACACCGGCACCCTTTACACGACAGCCTCCCGCTCCACCATCTTCATTAACGTCTATCCGTTTTTCACTGCGCTCTTTGCACATTTCTGGATTCCCGGCGAACGCCTCTCTGTTCCAAAGACCTTGGGGATTATAGTCGCCTTCAGTGGTGTTTTCGTAACGGTTGCCCCGAACCTCGGAGAAGGTGAAACGAGCGTCCTCGGCGACATCATTGTGCTTGTAAGCGGATGTTTTTTAGGACTCCGCGTCGTCGTGACGAAACTGCTCATCCAATCTATCCACCCCTATCGACTCTTGGCGTGGCTACTCACCTTGAGTCTTCCGTGCTACGTCGTCATGAGTCTACTTTTTGAGCGTGGACTGCCGATGCAACTGACACTCAGAAGTAGTGCCGCCCTGCTTTATCAAGGGGGTGTTATCGCGGGTTTCTGTTTTCTGGCGTGGACTTCAGTGCTGGAAAGATACAGTGCGAGTAAACTCGTTGTGCTCTTTTTCGCGACCCCACTGTCGGGAGTTGTATTTAGCTACGTGTTTTTAGGGGACGAGTTGACGCTTAGCTTATTGGTAGGTGCCGTCCTCGTGGCAGCTGGGATTTATCTGGTGAATATGCGGCGTTGATTATTCTTCGGGCCATTCAAGAAGTTCCGTCCAAACCGTCCAAGAATTTACCACCCGATTTCACTTTTTCATTTACTGCTTTTCAAGCAAACGTTTGACCTCTGGCTTGTATGACGAGTCGGGGAAGTGCTTCAGGAGCTGCACGAAGACGCGTCGTGAGGCGGCTTTGTCTCCGAGTGCCAAATATATCTTCCCAAGACCATACAAGGTTTGCTCATAGAGAATTCCAGAGTCGAAAGGAACGAAGTCATCCTGCAGCTCTATCTCAATGCGTTCCAGGACTTGTGTAAAGACGCGTCGTGCGGCGGCTTTGTCCCCGAGATCCAGATACATTTTCCCAAGACTATACAAGCCCTGCACAGTGTAGTCATCGTAGGGATAATTGTCCGCCTTCATGCGTTCAAGCAACTGTGCGAAAACCCATCGTGCGGCGGCTTTATCCCCGAGTGCCATAAGTGATTTCCCAAGTCCGAACAAGGTATCTACAGTGAGGTCAGCACCGAACTTTTTCTGATAGCGAGTACCGAACTTTTTCTGATAGCGAGTGATGTCAGCACCGAACTTTTTCTGCTGGAGTGTCTCAAGGAGTGCCTCGAATTTTACGCGTGCCTCCTCATAGCGTTCCTGCTTGTAAAGGATGTAGCCCCAAAGATAGAGAGCGTCTGCCTGATCGGAGGGGAGTATAGCGATTTGGTAGCTTTGCTGGACTGCTGCTTCGGCTTTGACATAGAGAGAAATATCACCCTCCGCCTCTGCTAACTTGGTATAGCAAAGAGCGATATAGTATTTCAAAAAAGTCGAGAAACTGACATGAATAACCACCGTATTACCGGGGAAGCAAGGGACCTTTTTAAGGGCTTGCTCATACTTGGCAAGTGCCGCCCTATATTTACCGGCATATCGCAGGTCTTCGGCTTCATACATGTCCGCGTATAGGGTCGTTGGCCTCGCAAAAGTAGACGGAAAAAGACACCCACACCCTAACGTACCGACCGTAAGAATGCATACAAGGCTTTTGCCGAAGACTTCTATTAGAACAGACATTGGGATATCCTTTTTAATAAAACTTCAGGGCATCTCGAGGCTTCAGGGCATCGTACAGATGGAAGAGATCGGTCCTCTGGTGATATTCCAGTCGTTCGGGGGTGCCACTCCCATCCAAACGGATGATAAAATACAGAGGTTGTGATAATTGTCCTTCAACCTCCCGAATTTCGACACCATAAAACTCTTCGAGTTCGAGGGATCCGGCTTTCACTACTTCTTGATAGCCGGCTGGTGTTTTCCCGTAAGTCAGACGAGAGACGGTCGACGGCTGCCCCCCTAAGAGTCTCTTAATGAAATTATCAGAGACTTTATATTCCAAGTGCCAAACGGTTTGACGATCATCCCAGAGCAAGTGAAACTTCCATCGCTTTTTCTGGTCAGGGGAAGGGGGCACTTTCCAAACGGTAATACTCTTGATGTCAAATCGTTTTTGAGAATATGGACCTTGATATGGACCTTGATACATACAGAACGTCGGCTGCATCAGTGCTGATCCCGAATCGACCTCAATAAGAACATCCCCAGTGATTGGCGGCGTGCATCCAACACAAACCAAGCCGCAACTGAGGAGAAGGCTAACGACTGCAATAATGTCAATACCAATTCTATCTTTCATTCGTCTCCCTCCGGATATCCAAGGCGGACACCTTAGATTTGTCACTTGGGATATATTGTTGTCAGATTGTGTCGGCTTGCGTGCCGTTCAACTGACGGCTCTATTCACCAAATCCGAACCGGACTATCAGCGTCATAACGCCTAAGTTGCTGGCGATAGAGCCTGCGGTTACGAAGATTTTGCGGAGTGATGCTGTTCTGGATTTATAGGCGTGGGTATAAGCCTGAATATATTCAGGGGATTTGCCGAGAAGTCGCTCCGGGGGTGGTATTACCTTGTGTGGGTACCTGAAAACAGCAATTGGCACGGCGCAAACACCGAAAAGGACAGAACCTGCGAGCATGAAATTCGCTTGGCTGTTACTGGATTCATAACTGGGTCCCCCTAACATATATCCGCCGACACAACCGAGGAGGCACCCCGCAGTACTCCCCACTCCGCCTAACAGAAACCACTTGGCTTTTGACATATCTGACATATCCGCACTCGCATCGGCTTCTGCTTGTGCTTGCCCGGAATCCTGCTGCGCGAGACTGACAGACATCGTGCTGAAAAGGAGTAAGGTTGCCACGAAAAAGGTGGGTATACGGGACATCAGGTTTCCTCTTTTATCTCTGTGGCGGTTTCAAGTATCCAATACTCGCCGCGTGTAAATCTTGGTTCCATTATGCTTCCTCCTTGTGAAATTACCATTATGTTGACTTCGGTTCGTTTTGGGATGGTATCCATTTTTTCGCTTCAGCCGATTTTACTAAATCGCGTAAATAAAGCGGCATCAGAGAGTAAGGAGGCTCATTTAGTTTTTCCCTGTTAAACACCAAGTAGTAGAGTAAAACATATACGTAAAATGGGTCCCACGCCTCTGGACCGAAATATTCATAAGGGTCAATCTCACTCATATTTTCGATCTCAAACGCTTCACAAAACGCCTCAAGCAGTTCATAGCCATCGTCACCGGCTATCCCTAAATCGTCCGCCAAGTGTGTGTCTGGCGTGAGTTCTTCTTCTGACACCGACATCTGTTCTGCTATCAAAGCTTTGACGCGAGTGTAAAGTTCGGGATTTATTTCTTCTTGAGGCTGTCTCTCTTCGGGAGCATTCCCACAGTGTGGACACCTGATCGTCTTTTTTCCTATCGCTTTTGCACAGTTAGGGCATTTCGGGCGTGAGAAAATTCCTATCACCAGATAAAGAAAATTAACAATATTCGTAATACCGTCAAACAGAACCACGAGAATAAAAAGAGAAAGAATAAAAGCCTTAACAGATTCCATCTATATCTCCGCTCTGTTATCCGCGCAGGTTCCTGGGACTATATTTACTGCTTTCTAAGAAAACGCTTTTCTATCGCCTCCTTGAACCGCGAGTGAAGGTACGAGTCCGGGAATTTTTCCAGAAGCTGCCTATATATCCGTCGTGCGGCGGTTTCATCTCCCAGTTTCAGATACCCCTCCCCAAGTACATACAAGGTATACTCAAGGTTGCGGGCATACTCCTCACTTTGCAAAGTTATCTCAAGTAGTTCCTCCAACTGTCCAAACGTCCGTCGGGCCGCGGGTACGTCCCCCTTATCCAAATACATTTCCCCAAAGTTAAACAAGGCATCCTCAAGAAAGCGAGCACTGACCCGATTCTTCAGGGATGTCTCAAGTCGTTCCTCAAGTTGCTTAAATGCCCGTGGTACGGCGGCTTCATCTCCCAGTTCCACATACGTTTTTTCAAGGTTGGACAAGGCCTCCTTAAAGAGGGAACCATGAAAGAGGGAACCATGGAATCCACGCTGTAGGGATATCTCAAGTAACTCCTCGTATTTGGCACGTGCCTCCTCATAGCGTGTTTGCTTGAACAGGATATAGCCCCAAAGGTAGAGGATCTCTGCCTGATCTGACTGGAGTATCGCCGTTTGGTAACTCTCTTTGACCGCATCTTCGGCTTTGATATAAAAGGAAACATCCGCTTCCGTTTCTGCCACTTTGGCATAGCAAAAAGCGATACAGTATTTGAACCGCGCAACGTAGCTGACATGAATAACCTTTCTGGAGCGCGGACGAATTTTAAATGCTTGCTCATACTTCTCAACCGCCGCCCTATATTCACCCTCCCATTTCAGGGATTCCGCTTCAGCGTACAGATCGATGTACTGATTCGTCAGTGTATTGGACTTATACGGAAAAAGGCACCCACACCCGAGCAGACCCACCGTGAAAACGCCAACAACGCTTCTGCATAACATTTTTATCAAAACATTCATAGTGATCTCCGCGACAACCGCATCCGTGAACCCACCCACGTCCCATATCATTGAACTTGCAGATTCTACAGGACTTACGCAAAACTACAGAATTTGATTGGTGATTGCGCAATCGGTGCGGTTAGGAAACCGCACCTACCGGGGAAGTGCGTAAGTCCTATTAGGTTTACCTATTACTTCCGAGAAAGCACTTTAATCGAGGCTCAGATGAGACCGCGCCTGATGGAAAATGCTGTCCCACATAGTGTGAATCCCGAAGCGACATTCCAACCGGTCAGGGTCACCTGCCTCATTCAAACGAATAATAAATCTCAGCGGTGCTGTTCGCCTGGAATAATACGCGGCATCCACCGAGAGAATATAAAGTTGTTCGGGCTCGAGAGGTAACGCTTTTACTTTCTCTTCATAGCCGGATGGCACTTCCCCGTACGTCAGACACAATACAGGGGGTGCCAACAGCCACTGAAAAAGTCCGATAAAGAAATTATCAGCATCACGGTATTTTAATTCGAGTTCCCAAACCGTTTGCCCATTGTTCTGTATCGCGTCTAACTCCCATGGGACCTTCTCTTTAGAGAAACGATCCATTTTCTCAACTGTAATACGCCCAATGTGCGATCGTTCTTGAAAATATAGATCCTTATACATACAGACTGTCGGTTCCATCAACGCCGACCGTGGATCAATGGTAATAAATCCAGGAAGAGGTGTGCATCCAGCGAGAAAAAAACAGCTGATGAGAATGCCAATGAGTGCAATAATAGCAATATCGATTCTATTTTTCATGATGTTGCCTCCGGTGGTATCCACCTTTTCACTTCAGCCGATTTGACTAAATCCCGCAAGTAAAGCGGTGTGCAACAATCAGCCTCTCTTAGCTTTTCTCTGTGAAATAATAAGTAATAGAGATCCACATACCCTTGAAACAGATTGCACCCCTCTCCACCGAAATATTCATAGGGATTAATCTCACTTGTATTTTGAATCTCGAATTCTTCACAAAACGCCTCAAGCAGTTCATAACCATCGTCACCAGCTATCCCTAAGTCGATTAATAACGTGTCTGGATTGAGCTTTTCCTCTGATGTCAGCTACTGCTCCGCCATGAAAGTTTTGACGCGAGCGTAAAGTTCGGGATCCATTTCTTCTTGCGGTTTTTCCTCCGCCAAGGCACTCTCACAGTGTGGACACCCAGTAGCCTTTTTTTCTATTGCTTTTGCACAGTCGGGACATTTCGGTGCCGAGAAAAGTTTCGAGAAAATTCGTAGATAGATATAATTATCGCTGAAAAAACAGTGGCAATCAGAGAAATGAAGAGAAACAGAACCATCGCACCACAAACAAGGAGAAAAAAAGACTTAACGGATTCCATTATAGTATATTCTCAAAAAACATACAGCCAACCCACCATGATGCCGCACCCCGCAGCAGCACCCGCAGATGCTGCTATCAGCTGTCTGGATCGCATTTTCTTGCTGTATGCATCAACGTAAGCCTTGACATATTCAGGGTGCTTCCCGATCAATCTTTCAATCGGTGGGTGTGGCGGGGTATTGTAGTGCTTAAGAAGCGCGAGAAAAAAAGGCGAGCCCCCCACAGCAACAAGCGCGCAGCCCACTGCTTCCGGCGCGTTAGGGTAGATTTCATCAGTGATGCACCCCGTCATCACCCCAGACATCCCGCCAGCAAAAACTGATCCCATTCCCATGCCAAAAGGCGTAAGCACTGTCATAACCTTACCCGCATCCTTTTTCGCATCAGATTCCGCCTTAAGGCGCAGGGCATTTATGTCTTCTACCTCTAAAGGCTCTTGCGCGAAGGCCAGAAGTGGAACAACAAGCGTTAGTAAAAGTATTAAAAAGCAGCCTTTGTTGATGTGTCCCTTGATTTTTGTCATCAGTTGTAATCTTTTCTTTATTAAATTCTATAATCAGTGTAATGCAATTAGTAATACATCTCCAAAAGCATACGCCCAAACTGTTATGAGACCGCATCCCGCAGCAGCACCAGCAGAGACTGCTATCAGCTGTCTGAATCGCATTTTTTCCCTGTATGCATCAACGTAAGCCCTGACATATTCAGGATGTTTCCCAATCAATCTTTCAATCGGCGGGTGCGGAGCGGTGTCATAGCGTTCAAGGGCGAGTATAATAGGTAAACACCCCGCAATAGTAAGTGCAGTGCCCCCAACATCTGATCCGACAGAAGGCACTGCGCGAAGCGTCAGCGCCAGACACGTTCCGCTAGCGAAAACTGATCCCATCCCCGTGATAAAAGGTGCTGGCTTTCCCATATCCTTATCTGCATCCTTTTTCGCATCAGATTCCGCAGCTTTAAGACGCAGCGCATTTACGTTCTCTATCCCTAAAGGCTCTTGCGCGAAGGTAAGCAGTGGAACCATAAGCGTTAGCAAAAGTATTAAAAAGCAGCGTTTCATTTTCCCTACCTCCGGCGGACTCTACGATCATCATGCCGTACAGTGTTCAGAAGCTTTTCCATAGGACTTGTCCATTCTCAATCACAAGTTCTTGATGTTTTAGTTGTTAAAAGCATTTGCAACGACAACCAAGTCCAAGACGTTGACGGTGCCGTCGCCGTTGACATCCGGATCCGGTTCCCCGAAGGCGTTTGCGACAACAACCAAATCCAAGATATTCACAACACCATCGGCGTTCACATCTGCTGGCGGAGAGGTTTCTAACCCCGATTCGGATTTCAGATAAATCTCACCATCTAAATCCGGGATTGTGTGCCAACGTTTGTTTTTCACACCGCTTGCCCAGCCGCTGACCTCCTCCGGCAACTGGATGTTCTGTTCCTTGCCGCTGCGGTTATAGACCGCCCAACCGTTGGTATACTCGCGGATGAATATACCATCGCGATCCTCATACGATTGTGCTTTCTCTCCGATCGGGCGACCAAGCGGCGCATCCCAGAAGTCATACCAGATGTGCTCGTGGTGCAGTGCCCCTGTTTTCCCTGTTTTAAAAAGGACATACCCGTCCGAATGCGTCAGGCTCATCGTCGTGAAGACTCGCATCCAGCGTTTGTTCGTTGGGCTGTCTGGTGGTTCGGTGCCGATCGCTTCACCTTCAAGACAGTTAATCTGAGGTGACCGTAGATTTGCTTCCGACCAAGACAGTGTATCTTCTATCTCCTGAAGCCCTTTATAGGTATAACCCCTCGGATAATCCTTGTTGAGTTCCATAAACGTGCCATTTACATACGCTTTATGTCTTGGCAACTTCGTGCGGTTAGCATTGACAAGGATCAGAAAATCTTCACGCACGCGTTCTCTCACACCTTCTAAGATCTTGGCGTGTGCTTCAATGAGCTCCGGTGCGGATGCCATCCCGTTATAGTCGTACCCTGTTCCTTGGTTAAAGAACCCATCAATAAAAACGCCATCATACAATCCACATTCAGCGAGACCTACAATCCGATTGACGAGCAGTTCCTGCACTTCAGGTTTCAAGATATTGAAGTTATATTCAGGCCAGTCTACAGTATTCCGCTGCACGCTTCCATCGGATTCCCGAACCCAAAAGTCGGAATCCGGTGGGAACGCCTCAAAATCAAGATGGTTATGAACCCGGATTTCCTTTAAAGACACCAGATTCGGATTCAGAGCGAGTCGTTGTTGACGAATAGTCTGTGATTGCTCCAAGTTTCCAGTCAACTGAGTTGAAAGTCCATACCAGCGTGCTGGCCATCCTACCCGGAAAGATGGACTGAAATATAGGTCATGCTTGACGATTCGTTCCGTGTAAAGGGGTTCGTTGTAAAGATAACCGAACGTATCGCGTTCTTCTGTGGACCCAATGAGAGGATCCCACGC
This sequence comes from Candidatus Poribacteria bacterium, assembly GCA_965232545.1. Classification (GTDB taxonomy): domain Bacteria; phylum Poribacteria; class WGA-4E; order WGA-4E; family WGA-3G; genus WGA-3G. The sequence continues at coordinate 227,961 of OZ246979.1, read as the reverse complement.
CTGAAAAATGGATGGAAAGCTTTTCTTCTCAATGCGTTCGATGATAGGTGGCGGAAGGGGGGCAATTTCACAAATCTCATCGTACTGAAAATCTGTGAGGGTCAATCCTACCAATGGACTAATATCATTTGTCCAATTCCTGTTGATCCGCAACGTCCGCAAGTCCATCAGTTCCGCTAGGGGACTAAAGTCTGAAATCTGGTTATGTGAAAGATCCAAACTACGAAGTCGCTTCAGCCACGTTAGCAAACTTATATCCGAAATCCTGTTCTTCCGGAGAAATAACATCTCTAAGTTGATCAGAGTTGCCAACGGACTCAGGTCAAGATTTGGTGTATCCGGAGAGACATGCGAGAGCCCTAAATTTTCAAGGGTCTTCAAGTTAGCAAGCGGGGCTAAGTCTGTAATCGGATTCCGACTCAAGTCAAGTTCTCTAAGGTTCGTGGCAAACTCCAAACCCGCGATGTCAGAAATACCTTTACCCGCAATATTGAGGTAGCGGACCTCTTGTATCCTCTCTTTTGTCAAGGAGACACCCGGTAGCAGTCCGATTTCACCCCGAACGGCGGCACGCAACGCTGCGTCTGGCATCCATGCCTTAGCAGGGTCTGTTTGTTCTATTGGATCCTCTATAACATCATATTTCAGGTCTGTAAGGTCTAATCCAGTGAGTGGCGTGAAATCTGTTATCGGATTTCCTTGTATCCACAAGGTCCTGAGTTCTGTCAACTTCGCCAGTGGGCGGAGGTCTTCAATGAGGTTATTTGAGATATCTAATGTCCGAAGGTGCTTCAACCCCGAAAGCGGACGGAGGTCTATTATCAAATTGTTAGAAGTGTTGAGTTCTCTCAGGGGCAATCCAGTGAGTGGACCCAAATCTGTTATCGAATTTCCTTCAATTCCCAATATCCATAATTCGATTAGTCCCGCCAGTGGACGGAGGTCTTTAATGTCGCTATGTGAAAGGTCCAAGTGCCGCAGTTTCCTCAATCCCGCCAGCGGACTTATATCTGCCGAAATCCTGGTCTTCCATAGAGAGAGCATCTCTAAGTTGATTAGAGTCGCTAACGGACGGATGTCAAGTGTTGGCGTATTTGGAGAAACACTCCAGAGAGATAGACTTTCAAGGCTCGTTAGGTTGGCAAGTGGGCGCAAGTCTGTAATCGGGTTCTGACTCAGGTCGAGTTCTCTGAGATTCGTTGCAAGCTCTAAACCTTTTATATTAGAAATGCCCTTGTTGTTAGCATAAAGGGAATCAAACTCTCGCATGTGGGCTTTCGTCAAAGGTGCTGCTGTGGGCAGCCCGAGTTCCTCCCGAACTGCGGTTTGCAGTGCTGTATCCGGCATCCAGTCTATATTTTCTGCCGAGATACTAAGAACACACAAGAAAAATATCACAATTACAAGAGAAAACCGTTTCATATAAAAAATCCTCACCTAAAGTCTTATTCGACTTCGTTGTCAAAGGACCACAAAATCACACCCTCTTCTCCATAGTCCCCGGTCAATTGTATGGCTGCAACAGGTTTTAGGTTAGCCATCATTGTTGTCTTGATGGATACACTTGAGGCGGTCATGTCACCGGGGTTCTGTCCTTTGCCCGTGATCATGAGAATCGCAGATGCCTCTTTGTCTACCTGGAATTCAATATAATTATCTATATCTTCTGAAAAGGGTGGATCGTTATGTATCACAAGCCTCCCTCCTGACACTATCAGGTCCCCCTTAACTAAAACATCTTCAAATTCTTGAAAATGACCTCTGGCACCGGCTTTGTTCATATCTCCGGCAAAATAGGCGATTGTTGCGAGTAGCGCGCCGAGTATAAAAAACACAACTTTATCTTTCATTGAAGATCTCCTTTTAAAAAATAATTTAACGCTTGCAAAATGGGTATTGCGTCTCCGCATGTTCAATCGAGTCCAGTTATATTTCCAAATCTATCTCTTGTGAAGACAACACCGTCCCCTTCGACTATACTTAAGGCAGCCCCGCCTTTCCCAGCCACTGGAAAAATGGTTACGCCTCCGCCCTCCGTACCAATCGTGAGACTCGCCCCAGCACGTCCCTTTTTACCGGTAACGCCTACAATTCCACCCAATTTACCAATCTGAAGCCCCGCACCAGCAGCAGCCCCTACCCCTCCGAGACCGTAACACGATACCCTTCCACCATTTTCATCCGAAAATATGATAACTCGCTGCTCCCCATTGTCCGCGACCACGGTTATGTCTTCAAGCACAGTTAACTTCCGGACAATCAGTTCATCAATCACCTCAGATCCAGATTGTGCTTCGGTATCCTTGTTCATGTTCCCTAATACAAATCCGGTTAGGGCTATTAAAGAACCCAAAGCCATATATTTCAACTTTTCGCGTAATCTAAACATTGTAGACGCTCCTTGTATAAAATTGTGTGTCGGTCTGCTTGTAGTTTTCAAACTTTGATACCCCTACTCAAAATCGCGCAAGCAAAGTGGTGTGAAAGAAACGGATCACCCCTTCCTGGACCAAAATAGTCAGGTGGAGCAATCTCACTCATCTTTTCGATTTCAAACGCTTCATCCTATTTCACGATGAGCATTTTGCGCAGGAGCGACAGATGATCCGCCTGCAATTGGTAGAAATAGACACCACTGGCGACGCGTTCCCCGACAGCATTTCTGCCGTCCCAATACGCGGCACGACTCTGACTCGTGTAGTAGCCTTCACGTTGATACCCGAGATCCAAACGCCGAACGATGCTGCCATGTGTATTGTAGATGGTAATCCGCACATTACTGGGGTTCGCCAAGTGATAGGGTATCCACGTCTCTGGATTGAATGGATTGGGATAGTTCGCCAGCAACAGTGTTTCTTCTGGAATCAGTAATGCCAAGAGGCGTTGAAGGTTCGCTATGCCCTGTTGGAAAGCGATGGAGCCGTCATCTTCAACGTGCGCCTGTCCTATCCACGCTTGTATCACTGCCGGATCCAATTCGCTTACACCATCTGCGGTAAGAATCGAAGGCGCAGCTGAGACAGTTGTTCCACCCATGTGTTGTAACACAAGGATGAGGTCTAAGATGTTAACAATTCCGTCGCCATTTAGGTCAACATCCGAGTTGGCAGGGACAGTTTTTCCAAAGTGGCGAGCCACAAGCACCATATCCAGAATGCTTACCTGACCATCCCGATTCACATCCCCGGCAGCCTGTACCCCGCCTACAGTAATGACGACCTCCTGGGGGCCTGCATCAATGGGCTTACCAGTGATAGCCGCGAGTTGAAAGTTATCGAGTTTCAATTGCGTTTGTCCAGCTGATTTTGCTGTAAATGTTACTGACAACAGAATGCCAGTGCCACTGACCCCGTCTTCGCCGAGCCGCGCTGCACTCAGACCTTTAATTTTACCCGCCCGATTCTCAATCGTTCCTCTCTGAAAGAAGGTCGTTTCGCCACCTGTTTTCAGGAAATCGCCTTCGTTGACTTCGACGGCTTCAAGCACAGTGCTGTCATAAGCCATATCAAATTGCCATCCTGCTAAATTGTGGATATCTTCTGCCTTAATTTCAAGCGTGAAGGTATCGCCGGCATCGATGATAGGTTGGGAAAAAGCGTATCCGACGCGCGGGTTTAATACGGTATACTCTGCCTCAGGGTTAAACCCCCAAAAACCGTTACCATACGTTCCTGTTACAACTAACAAGACATTTGCTCCCTCTTTGAGCGTAACAGGAAAGAAATGTTGGTAATCCGACCCGGCTGTACCCTCTTTCTCATGAACCAAAGTACCGTTGAGCCACACTTTACCACCGCCGTCATTCCCAACAAACAGCGTTACCTCCTGTTGCTGGGGTGCATACAGGACGATACATCCATAAATAGTGCCGTTCGGAATCGGACGCGTTTTTATCACATCCTCGATGGTATGCCCTATAGGTGTTATCTTGTCAGAATACCAGACGTTATTTCCAACAGGATTCCCTTCGATCGCGCCATGGGTTGAAACCTTTAATTCTGTCACCGCGCCACCACTCGCTTCTGCAAGGTAATCTATGCGACCTTTAGGATTAAAATTTATCCCCGGCAGTAGCACCCATAACCAGGGACCCTCTATTTTAGGACCCCCCTGAGGGAAACCCGGATTTTGGTGCCAGATGATTTTTACATCCTCGCGTAATCCATCTAAAGGCGAAAAGTCAGATATCATATTGTCCCCAACGTGCAACCATGTCAACTGCTTTAATTGGGCAAGGGGAGATACGTCCGATATTTCGTTTGCTGAAAGTTCTAACCATTCCAGGTTGGTTAGTTTCGCTAAGGGCGATATATCCGATATGCGGTTGCCTGTGAGACGTAAGCGTGTTAACCCTGTTAATTTCGCCAGGGGTGAAACATCCGATATCCCGGAAAAGTTTAAATACAGTTCTTTCAAATTTCTTGTCCCCTCCAAGGTTGATATATCAGGCTCTCCACCACAAATATCTATAACTTCGAGCCCTACGAGTGGCGATAGGTCGGACAAAGGGTTGCCCCAAGAATCAAACCTGTTCAGGTTGGGCAATCTCGCCAGAGGTGAGAGATCTGATATGTCGTTATGACTCACCTTGACATGTACGAGATTTTTTAATCCCGCCAGCGGGGATAAGTCACTTATTTCATTGCTACTGATATCTAAGTGCTGCAGTTTTGTTAATCCGTTTATGGGGGATAAGTCAGATATTTGGTTCCCCCGAATTTCTAACCGTTCCAAATTTGTTGCAAACTCAAGTCCCGTCAAATCGCTGATACCTTTGTCTTCAGGAAAAATCCGCTCCAAAGTCGCCATCTCTTCCACTGTAATTGGGGTGTTTGGTGTTTTTCCGAGATTTTCTTCAATGACTGCACGCAAATTCGGGTCGGGGATGTAGACAGATGCCCCAGGGATGCGTTCCGTCTGCTGGTCAACGGAAATAGCGACATCAGGGAAATCCAAGGCAAACACGATTTCACTAAACCTCGATGTCCATGTATCTCTTTTCATCATGCCATTTTCTAAGACTAACACCCCTAAATTTTTCAAATTCGCGGAGGCACGCATCCTTTTGAGAAACGCCTCGGTCTCCAACCCAACGGCGGCAGCGGCATGCGCCGCATCAACAGGTCTCTGAAACGCCTCGTGGAACCGCAGAACGGGTTCAATACCGCCAAACACGTCGCCGGTCGCTTCAAGTGCCTCCCTGTAACGGATAGTATCCTCAGCCACAAGGGCATCCATCGTCGTTTGCTCGGTGTAGAGCTGCAACACCCGGTCCTTGTCAAATGGCGGGTTCGGGTTTTTCTCAGCAACGCCACGCACCTGATCTTCAAAATCTTTCATCCCCTCGGTATGGCAACCGATACAGGAGAGTCCGTTACGGACAGTCGGATCACTCGCAGCCGGATTGGAAACGATACTTATTGGTGCCTCATCAAGTCGTCTGCCGCCGGCATCAGCCAAATAGTACGCCTGCAAACCGTTGGGAAGGTTGAAGATGATTTCACCACCGTCGTGGGTGAAAGACAACGGATGTGTAAGGACGTTCTGCGTCCCTTTGCTTCCCGCAAAGTCGTAACTTTTCCAATACGCACCGTATCGAGATTCATGACGTTCCACAACCCGATTGTGATTCGACACCCCAGAGTTGTTGAAACCCGCACGCCAAACGCGTCTGCCTGCTGCATTCCGAAGATTTTCAACGACATTCACTTCCAGTCGAGTCTCTAACTCCTGATCGGTTTCTGGCAGGTCTAAGATGTCATGATACAGTGGTGGCAAGGAGGCGGTTGCGATAAACCAATCCACATGGACAAACGGGACTTCGCAGTTCATTTCTTCACGCAAATGCGCCAATTTTTCACGTAGACTCGTCTGTGTCGGTGCCTCGAATTCAATCTTATACGGATATTCCGTCTCAATCAGGGTCCATCTATTGGTTCCGATTTCCCATTCGTAATCTCGGAGATCGATATAGAAAATCGTTTCTTTCGGATCAATGGGTTGTGGGACTTTAATAGTGCGTCCCCAAGAGAGGCTATTCACGAGTTTCGAGAGTGCCCGTTGATAGGCGTGGAGTGCTTCCATACTCTCACCGGCGTTATAAAGATGTGTCATCGTAAAATAGCGGGCAAAGGAACGATCAAACGGCGCGAGCGAGTCGACGTGCTTCTCAATACTCTCAAGCATCTCTTTGGGTGTAATGAAGGATCCATCTGCTTCGACGGTGTCCTCCCAATTCGGCGCGCCCGCTTGAATCCAGTTGCCAATCGTCAGAATCGCCGCTGGTGGCAGTTGGGGTTGACCGAGTGGCATCCGTTTTGCAGGATCGTTTACAAGCAACCGCTTATAGAGTTCGGATTCAATAGGTTTTCCCGGAACGACCGCTCCAGTTTCGATGAGGGTTTCCGTGTGGTCAATGATGATTTCCTCGGTGAATGCCCCATGTTCGCCATGGCAGTTGAGGCAACTTTGCTCAAAGATCGCATACGCCTGTTGCGCGAGATTCTCTTGGGCACCGACACTTTGATAACTGAAAACAAACATTAACAAACAAATAAGGGCAATGACACTCTTCTTATCGTACATGCGTCCTCTCCTTCATAGTATGCAGCTGAATATAGAATTCGTCCTCATGTTTTGGTCCGGTTCAAACCTCTCTGAATTTTTACTTCCGAATCAGCATTTTACGCGTTGCTGTGAAATCATCCGCTGTGAGTGTGTAGAAATAGATACCACTCGCCACGGACTCACCCACGTCATTTCTGCCATCCCAATACGCCGCGCGACTCCGGCTCTGATAGACACCAACAGGCGTTTGTCCCAACGCCAAGGTCCGAACCAATATCCCATTTATAGAATAGATACGCAAGGTGACCTCTGCAGACTTCGACACCTGATAGGGTATCCATGTCTCTGGATTGAATGGATTGGGATAGTTAGGCAGCAACATTGTTTTTTCTGGAATCAGTGATGCCAAGAGGCGTTGCAGGTTCGCTATGCCCTGTTGGAAGGCGAGAGAACCATCATCTTCAACGTGTGCACGCTCTATCCACGCCTGTATCATCGCAGGATCCAATCCGTCTCTGCTATCCATAGCAAAAATCGAAGGCGACGCTGCACTCGTTGATTCACCCATGTGCTGTGCTACAAGGATTAAGTCTAAGATGCTGACGACTCCGTCGCGGTTTACGTCAACTTTAGAGGTGGCAGATGCGGCGGCTCCCATGTGCTGTGCAACAAGAATCAGATCCAAAATACTGACCTGTCCATCCACATTCACATCCCAAAGCGGTTGAGATGCTACTGTGATGATAAGATCACGCATGCCAGCAGGAATCACTTCACCTGTATTAGAACCGAGTTGGAAGCTCTTCAGTGCCATTTGACTGCTCCCCGCTGCCTTTGCAGAGAATACCACCGATAACAGCGTTCCAGTGCCTGTGATACCGTCTTTAGAAATCAAGGCAGAACTGATATCCGCAATTTTACCTGCGGCGTTATCAATTGTTCCCCGCTGAAAGAAAGTCGTTCCACCATCCTTCTTCAGAAAATTGCCCTCGTCCACTTCGACGGCTTCAAGTACAGTCGGGTCAAACGTAAGATCAAACTGCCATCCCGCTAAATCTGCCACCTTTTCAGCGTTGACGTGGACGGCAAAAGTATCCCCGACGCGAACGCTTGTGGTATCTGTCGAAAACGCGAAGCCAGTCCCGGGGGATACTACCGTATATTCTGTGCTCGGTTCAAATCCAAAATAGCCGCTGAACTCCCAATTCGCGCGGGTATAAATCGCAACTAACAAAACATTGGGACCTTGTTTCAACGTGACAGGGAAAAAATCTTGATAATCCTGAGCCCACACGCCACTAAGGTTCTCGTGAACGAACTCTCCATTGAGCCAAACTTTGTGGTTATTATCGCTCCCAGCAAACATCCTTGTCTTCTGTTCACGCGGTGAACCCAAGATCACGGAACCATAAACGACGTTTTCTCTATTATTCCCTTTCCTCATACCGAGGGCGTTTAGCATTGCATTGATGTTATCGCCATCTACAGGAGCGATTTTGTGGGACATCCATACGTTTTCCCCAACAGACCTCCCCTCTGTTGCCCCGCTTGTTGCGATTCCGAGTTCCGTTACAGCACCGTCACTGACTCGTGAAAGCAAATCCACGCCATCTGAAAAACCGGCTCCCGGCACTAATACCCACAACCAAGGTCCCTCTATTTTGGGGCCTCCCTGCGGAAAACCTGGATTGCCGAACCAATAGATGGTTGTCTTCTCGCGTAACCCATCCAAAGGCGAGATGTCCGATATGTGGTTATACCGAAGTTGCAACTTTTCTAAGTTGTGTAAAGCTGCGAGAGGTGATACGTCCGATATCCTGTTCCTCGGCAGATTTAGCTCTTTAAGGTTTTTCAAGGATGCCAAAGGCAAGATGTCTAATATACGACCGGCCTCTAAGTTGAGGTTTTCTAAATTAATCAATCCTGATAGGGGTGAGACATCCGATACGCCACTGCTATCAACTTTTAACTTTACTAAATTCGTTAATCCTTTTAATGGCAAGAGGTCAAGATCTTTGGCGGCGTAAATTTCCAATCTTTTCAAACCTGTGAGTCCCGCCAGTGGGGATAAATCAGAGACTGGACTGTTCCCAAAGTCTAACCATCTGAGTTTCGTTAATCCTGCCAATGGTGAGAGATCTGCTACAGAAGTCTTCCAAAACCCTACGCCTTCTAAGTTAATTAACCCCGCCAGAGGTAACAAATCTGAGAATGATTTGCCGGTAAGTCTTATCTCTTTTAGGGTCGTTAATCCGGAGAGAGGGGATAAATCGGATATCGGATTGTCGTGAAGTCCGAGTTCTTCCAGATTTGTTGCAAACTGAAGTCCCTCTAAACTCTGAATATCCATTTCTTCCGCATTAAGATACATTAACGTTGCCAGGTCCTCCGCCGTAATCGCAACGCCGGGTGTTTTGCCGAGTGTTTCTGCGATTGCGGCGCGAAGGTTTGCGTCAGGGATGTGAACTGACTCTCCAGGGATGCGTTCCGTCCTCGGAACAACTGGCTTAACGATAGTGCTGTCAGGAGAATTCAGCGTCACAACGATTTCATTGAAATTCGATGTCCATGTATCCCTTTTTACACTCCCACTTGCACTCGTTAGCACCCCTAAACCCAAGTTTTTTAGATTCGCATGCTCGCGAACCTTTTCGAGGAGATCCCCCGTTTCTAAGCCTACTGCAGCAGCAGCGTATGCCGCATCAAGCGGTCTCTGGAATGCCTCGTGGAACCGTTGAACAGGCTCAATGCCACCGAAGACATCACCTGTGTTTTCGAGTGCCTGCCGGTAACGAGCGGTATCCTCTTCTAAGAGCCCGTCCATCTCCGCCTTCTCAGCATAGAGTCGTAACGCCCGATCTTTGTTAAAGGGTGGATTCGCATTCTGTTCAACAACGCCCCGCACCTCATCTTCAAACACCTTCATACCCTCTGTATGACATCCGATGCAGGAAAGTCCATTGCGCACAGTTGGATCGCTTGCAGCTGGGTTTCGGACAATCTTTATCGGTGCCGCATCAAGCCGGTTGCCACCAGCATCTACCAGATAGTAAGCCTGTAAACCGTTGGGAAGGTTGAAGATAATCTCACCTCCATCCGGTCTGAAAGACAGCGGATGCGTAAAGACATTCTGCGTCCCCACACTCCCAGCAAAGTCGTAACTTTTCCAATACGCACCATACCGTGAGGTGTGCCGTTCGACAACACGGTTGTTACTCGATACACCCGAATTATTGAAACCTGCACGCCAGACGCGTCTACCTGCTGCGTTTCGAATATTTTCGACCACATTCACTTCCAGTCGGGTCTCCAGTTCATGATCTGTCTGGGGAAGGTCAAGGATATCGTGATAGAGTGGCGGTAAGGAGGCAGTCGCAAGAAACCAATCCACATGAACGAACGGCACCTCGCAATTCATATCTTCGCGAAGATCCGTTAGTTTTTTACGCAGATGCGTCTGTGTCGGTGCATCGAACTCAACACTATAGGGATACTCCTGTTCAATCAGTGTCCACCGATTGATTCCAACCTCCCATTCGTAGTCTCGGAGATCAATGTAGAAAATCGTCTCTTCGGGATCAATAGGCTGTGGTTTGATGACCTCGCGTCCCCAAGAAAGACTGTTCACGAGTTTCGAGAGTGCCCGTTGATAGGCATGGAGTGCCTCCGCACTCTCACCGGCATTGTAGAGATGCGTCAGAGTGAAATAGCGTGTGAAGGCACGGTCGAAGGGTGATAGTGAGTTGACGTGCTTCTCAATCGTTTCAAGCATTTCGGTGGGTGAAATAAAGTCGGTATCTCGTTCTGGCATCTGCCAATCCGGTGCGCCTGCTTGAATCCAGTTGCCGATGGTCAGGATTGCTGCCGGTGGCAGTTGGGGTTGACCCAGTGGCATCCGTTTTGCTGGATCATTTGTGAGGAGTCGTTTATAGAGTTGGGATTCTATCGGTTTCCCCGGAACGACTGCCCCGGTTTCGATGAGTGCTGTATGTTCAATAATAATTTCCTCTGTAAATGCGCCATGTTCGCCATGGCAATTGAGGCAATTTTGTTGAAAAATAGCGGATGCCTGTTGGGCGAGATTCTGTTGTGCGCCAGCACTTTTGGGTACTAAAATGACAAGTGCTAAGACAATTGGAAAGATGTATTTTATGTTCAGCTTCATAGTCAATTCCTTCCTATTCCAAGTGTGTAAGGTTCAATTCAGACAGAGGTGTCAAATCATCTATCGGATTCCCCCTGATCCGTAACACCTTCAGTTCCCGCAAACCCGCTAACGGACGCAGGTCGGAAATGTCGTTATGTGACAGATCCAAGATTTGAAGTTTTTTCAACCTCGCCAATGGGCTTATATCCGAAACCTTGCTATTCTCGAGAGTGAGTTCCTCTAAATTGATGAGATTCGCTAACGGACGCAGGTCAAGGGTTGGCATGCTTGGCAAGATATCTGAGAGGTATAAACGTTCAAGCATCGTCAAATTAGCAAGCGGACGGAGGTCTGTTATCGGATTGTCCCTAAGGTCGAGTTCTCTAAGATCTGTCGCAAACTCCAAACCCGTGAGGTCAGAAATCCCCTTACCCGCAATATCAATATAGCCGACCGATCGCATCCTCTCTTTTGTCAGGGGAACATCAGGCAGCAATCCGATTTCACCCCGAACAGCGGTACGTAATGCTGGGTCGGGCATCCATGCCTCAGCAAAATCCGTTTGTCCTGTTGTCTGACCGATAACATCGTATTTCAGGTTTGTAAGATTCAATCCAGAGAGTGGCATCAAATCTTCTATCGGATTGCCTTTGAGCAACAATGTCCGTAGTTCCGTCAGTCCTGATAGCGGTCGGATGTCGGAAACGCCACTATTTAAAAGATCCAAGGTTTGAAGTTCTTTCAACGCCGCCAACGGACTTATATCCGAAACCTTTATCGGATTATTAGAAATGTTGAGGTCTGTAAGATTCAATCCAGAGAGGGGTGTCAAATCTCTTATCGGATTTCTCTCAAGCCACAATTGCCACAATTCCGTCAACCCCGCAAGCGGACTCACATCCTCGATTTGATTATTTGAGAGATGCAAGCGGCGAAGTTTCTTCAAGCCCATCAGCGGACGGATATCCGAAATCCAGTTTCCCTCCAAGGACAGCATCTCCAAATTGGTGAGACCCGTCAATGGACTCAGATCCAGATTTGCCGGATGGGGAGGAACATGCCAGAAATGTAACCCCACGAGTTGCGTCAAATTCGACAGTGGACGTAAGTCAGTTATCGGATTCTGACTCAGATGCAGCACCTTCAGATTCGTTGCGAATTCTAATCCTGTAATGTCCAAGATGCCTCTGTCATGAACATCAAGATGGCCTAACCTTAGCATGTTTTCTTTCGTCAAGGGGATGTCTGGTAGCAGTCCGAGTTCACCCCGAACCGATGAGCACAACGCTGGATCTGGCATCCACGCTTCGGAAGGTTGTGTTTCCCCTGTCGGATCCAATATAGCGTCGTATTTCAACTCTGTGAAATTCAATGCCAACAGCGGTGTAAAATCTTTTATCGGATTGCCTTTGAGCAACAGTATCTGCAGTTCCGTCAACCCCACCAAGGGACTCAAGTCTCTAATGCGATTGTCTGTAAGAATGAGTTCCTTTAGGCTTTCCAAACCTGCGAGTGGAACAACGTTTTCAATTTCGTTGTCAAAAAGGTCTAATACTTCTAAACTTTTCAGATTGGCAAGCGATCTTAGATCGCTTACACGATTGTCAGCTAAATTCAGGTAGGTAAGGGAAGTCAACGACCTCAGAGGAGATACATCGGTTACTTGATTATTCCAGAGACTTAATCCAGTTAGATTCGTTAGGGGAGCGAGAGGTTTCAGATCTGCGACTTGATTACCGCCGACATTGAGATAAGTCAGGGAGGTAAGCGTAACGAGCGGACTTAAGTCTGAAACATAATTACCCTCATCTCCTAAACGTAAATCCACTAAATTTTGAGCGAATTCTAAACCCTTTATATCGGCAATACCTCTCCCTCCGGTGCTGAGACGCTCCAGTTCTTGTATATTATCCTTGGTCAAGGATACCGTTGCGGGTAGTCCGAGTTCCTCCCGAATTGCAGCACGCAATTCGGGGTCGGGCATCCACGCGTGAGTATCTTTTGGATGCACCGGCGCGTCCGATGTTGAGTTCCTTGCAGAAACCTGTAAGCCGTTACTGTTGGCATTCCCAGCGGTAACGACAGCACGCCCAATTTGATTTCGCAGTGCTGGTTTCGCGTTAGTCTCTAAGACAATAGACACATCCACGATCTCAATGGTCGGTTCAGATTCCGCCTCGAAACTATAGGGTTTCTGAAAGCGAGTGAGGTGTTGGTTGCTGAATCCGATCAAAAATAGAATCAAAACAGCAGCCGCGCCAAAAGCCGCCCATGGGAGCAACGGTTTCGTAGCCGAAGGTGGGGTCAGTTTCAAGTCAGCGACTTGCTGCATGATGTTCTGGGTTAAATTCGCCGATATCTGCACACCGCCGAGAACTTCTTGAACCAAGGTTTCTTCTTTCTCCCGTAAACGTTTGCGTGCCCGACTGAGCCGACTACTGATCGTCTTTACGGAAACACCCAAGAACTTACTAATCTCCTTCATTGTCATTTCGCCGAGATAGAAAAGCGTCATGACGGTGCGTTCACTCTCTGGCAGTTTTTCCAGAAGTTTTTTCACGGTTTCACGCCGGTGTTCCTCGGCTGCTGCCTCTCGGTGCGCCGACAAATAGTGAGTATAGGAGAGTTTTTCGACTTCATCCACGCGTGTATCCTCCAGCGATTGCATCGCAGATTTTTGCTTTCGCAGCCAATTCAAGCACCGCCGATTCGCGATGACATAGAGCCATCCGGCAAATTGATGGAGATCTTTGAGCGTCGGGAGTTTTTTATATACTTGAAGGAAGGTGTCTTGCGTAATCTCTTCAGCATAATGAAAATCACCGATCTTTCGCCATACAAGCGCATGAACGCTTTTTTGGTATTTTTCGACCAAGATGCTAAACGCGACATCATCCCCTGATAAAATTCTCTGTATCAATTGAACATCGTCTTCTCTTTCCATCAGGATTCTCCATGATTCATGAATAGGTTTCGCAGCCTTGAAGGTTCCGTCGTGTTGTTTTCATTTGGAAGGATTGCGTTGCCAATATCTGTAGGCAGGTGTCGTTTATGTGCCGCATTTGCATGCCATTGTAGCATATAGAATTCACAGATTGAACCATTTAATGTGGGACCTTACCTTCCCCTGTTATTAAAGACACAATTTTTTATCAAAAGTCTGCACTAATTTAACGCACGTTGCTATTTTTTTAAACAGGACTTACGCAAAATTGGCTTTCATGCCAAAATTGAGCGAATATTCCCCAAGCAGGCGCAATAATGCACGTCGCATGAATCAGAATCAACGGTATGAAGTGCTTATGCACTTCCCCGGGTATGAATGCCTTATGGCATTCCCCGGGGCGAGTACGCCGCAAAATTGCGCGACTACGAACCAAAGATCACACGAAAACGGGTCAACTGCGTAAGTCCTATTATAGTAGAACCTATAATTACTTATACACCCATAGGAGAAGAGTCGGGAATCGGAGTTCCCTCCTACAGCGGGCAGGAAGCAGGGCGCGGGTTTCCCAAAATGTAAACTTATTTTCGGATTTTACTATAAAGAATAAGAAATAGTATTCACAATTCTCAAACGAGCCGTTAAAGATAGAAAGGGTGGAAACCCTCTAACTTCCACCCTCCTTTTTTATAATCTCATCAATGCCGTCTTACTTCCGTATCAGCATCTTCCGCGTTGCCGTGAAATCGCCTGCCGTGAGTGTGTAGAAATAGACACCACTGGCAACGCGTTCACCGACAGCGTTTCTGCCACCCCAATACGCCGCACGGCTACGACTTTGATAAATTCCAGCGGGCATTTGTCCCAGCACTAACGTTCGGATTAAACTACCCCCCACAGAATAGATACGCAAGGTGACATCTGCGGGTTCCGAGAGTTGATACGGTATCCATGTCTCTGGATTGAACGGGTTCGGATAGTTTGGGAGTAGTACTGTCTCTTCTGGAATTAGCAAGGCTAAAAGGTTTTGAAGGAAAGCGATACCCTCTCGGAAGGCAATAGAACCGTCATCTTCAATTTGTGCCTGTTCGATCCACGCTTGTATCATCGCTGGATTTAGTTTCCCGTTCTTCATTGCGGCAATCGCAGAGGGTGCGGCGGCAGCTGACTTACCCATCTGTTGTGCTACAAGAATCAAATCTAAGATGCTGACAACACCATCACCGTTTACGTCTACTGCCGAGTTGGCGGGTACCGTTTCTCCTAAGTGTTTTGCGATGAGTATGATGTCCAGGATACTCACCTGTCCATCCCGGTTTATATCTCCGGTAGTGAACCGCTCCTCCACAACAATGACAACCTTACGGGGTTCCGCAGGGATAGCCTCGCCTGTGCTGGAACCGAACTGAAAGTTATCCAATACCACTTGCGTCTGTCCCTCTGCCTTTGCTGAGAAGGTCACCGACAGTAGCGCACCCGTACCGGTGACACCGTCTCCGCTGAGACTCGCTGAACTGAGACCTCTGATTCTCCCAGCGGTGTTATCAATTGTTCCTCTTTGAAAGAAGGTCGTTGCCCCTTCTGCTTTCAGAAATCCACCTTCGTTTACCTCAATTGCCTTGAGCATTGCGGCGTCGAATGCGATATCAAACTGCCATCCCGCTAAATTGGGCACGTTTTCTGCGCTAATATCAAGGGTAAACGTATCGCCGACATGGATTGCGGGATTGGAAAATGTGTATCTAACACCGGAGTTTGACACTGTATATTCTGTCTCTGGTTCAAACCCAAAAGAGCCCTGACCATCGCTGAGAAGTGCAACTAACAAGACATTTTTTCCCTGCTGAAGTGTCACACGGTAATCATCCGTATACTCAGTGTCTCCCCTGCCCGAGTGACGCGTATGCTGGTGAATCAAAGTTCCATTGAGCCAGACTTGGAGCTCAGAGGGACTGCCGACATATAGGGTTGTTGCCTGTTCCCGTGGTGAAAATAGGAGCACAGATCCATAAATGGCACCGCCTGGAACAGGAGGTTTCAACATATCCTCCATCCGCCCTGTAGAGGGGAGTTTGTGAGAGGTCCAGACGCTACTACCGACAGATTGTCCTTCTACTGCCCCACGTGCAGCAATTTCTGCCTCTGTTACTTGCCCACCAGTTCCCTCCGATAGTAAATCCCTCTGCAGTAAAGACCAGCGGTGGTTACTAACGTCCACGTCCGACAAGACAGCCCACAACCAGGGTCCCTCTATTTTCGGGCCTCCTCCTGAGAATCCGGGATTGCCGTACCAAATGAGTTTTATACGCTCACGGACCCCATCCAAAGGTGAAAAATCGGATATCTGGTTATTACTCAGATCTAACCACTTCAGATTGGGTAATGCTGATAGTGCCGATATGTCTGAGATGTCGTTACGTCCAAGGTGTGCCCGTTCCAAGGTGGTGAGTTTCTCTAAAAATGAAAGATTAGAGATCCCGCATTCGTGTAACCAGAGTTCTTTTGTCGCTGTCAATCCTGATAGAGGAGATAGGTCCACTTTACTACCGCGTCCAAGATATATCTTCGCGAGTTTCGGTAACTTTGTTAGAGGTGATAAGTCCGGAACAGGTTCGCCTGACCCCCAATAGAAAAAAGTTTCCAAGCTAATTAATTCCGCGATGGGTGATAGAGTACCGGGCGGTTCAACACGCAACCTTATCCCAGTGAGGCTTTTTAAATTCACAAGAGGTGAGAGGTCTGAGATTGGGTTCTTATACATAGATAACCATCGTAAGTTTGTTAATCCTGAGAGTGGTGAGATGTCAGATATTTCATTATTATATATTCCGAGTGATCCTAAACTTTTGAGTTCTGCCAGTGGTGAAATATCCGAAATCTTATTTCCTTGTATCCCCAGTCGACCGAGTTGGGTTAACCCTGCAACTGGAGAGAGGTCGGATACCAGGTTGCCACGAATTTCTAAAGCCTCCAGATTTGTTGCGAACTCAAGTCCCCTCAAATCCTTAATGTCCTTCCCGTTGGCATCAAGGCGTTCTAATGTTGCCATCTCTTCCACTGTAATTGTGTCTCTGGGGGCTTTACCGAGTGCTTCTGCAACCGCAGTGCGGAGATTTGGATCTGGAATATCGACGGTAGTCCCAGGAATACGTTCAGCTCGCGTCACAACTGGCTTAGCTCCACTGCTTTCAGGGGAACCCAGCGTCGCAATGATTTCGCTGAAATTCGATGTCCATGTATCCCTTTTCACGCTACCACTCGCATCCGTCAGGACCCCTAAGCCTAAATTTTTCAGACTCGTATTCTCGCGAACCTTTTGGAGAAAATCGCCTGTCTCTAACCCTACCGAGGCAGCCGCATACGACACATCAAGGGGTCTTTGAAATGCCTCGTGGAATCGCTGAACGGGTTCAATGCCCCCAAATACATCACCCGACGCTTCAAGTGCTTGGCGGTAACGCGCCGTATCTTTCTCTACATGCGCAGCCATCACAGATTGCTCCGTATAGAGTTGCAACGCTCGTGCTTTGTTAAATGGCGGATTCGGGTTCTTCTGAACAACACCACGTACCTGGTCTTCAAAATCTTTCATTCCCTCAGTGTGGCAACCGATGCAGGAAAGTCCGTTACGGACAGTCGGATCACTCGCAGCCGGATTGGAAACGATACTTATTGGTGCCTCATCAAGTCGTCTGCCGCCGGCATCTACTAACAGATACGCCTGCAAACCGTTGGGAAGATTGAAGATAATCTCACCCCCATCATGCGTGAAAGCCAACGGGTGTGTGAAGATGTTCTGTGTCCCGACACTCCCCGCAAAGTCATAACTTTTCCAATACGCACCATATCGAGACGTGTGACGCTCCACAACGCGATTGTTGCTGGAGACACCCGAATCGTTGAAACCCGCACGCCAGACGCGTCTACCCGCGGCGTTGCGAATATTTTCGACAACATTCACCTCAAGTCGTGATTCTAACTCTCGATCTGTTTGTGGAAGATCCAAGATGTCATGGTAGAGTGATGGTAAAGAGGCAGTCGCCAGAAACCAATCCACATGAACGAACGGCACCTCGCACGCTAACTTCTCCCGCAAATTCGTCAGTTTTTCACGTAAACTTGTCTGTGTCGGTGCATCAAACGCAATGCCATACGGATAGACCTGTTCAATCTGTGTCCACCGGTTGGTTCCTATTTCCCATTCATAATCGCGGAGATCAATATAGAAAATCGTCTCTTCGGGATCAATAGACTGTGGTTTGATAACCTCGCGTCCCCAAGAGAGACTGTTCACGAGTTTAGAGAGTGCCCGTTGATAGGCGTGGCGTGCCTCCGCACTCTCACCAGCGTTATAGAGATGCGTCATTGTGAAATAGCGTGTGAAGGCGCGGTCAAAGGGTGACAGCGAGTTGACATGCTTCTCAATGGTGTCGAGCATTTCCTTAGGCGTAATGAAGTCACCATCTACTTCAGAGGTGCTTTCCCAACTCGGTGCGCCTTCTTGAATCCAATTACCGATCGTCAGAATCGCGGCAGGAGGTAGTTGTGGTTGACCCAACGGCATCCGTTTCGCTGGATCGTTTGTGAGGAGTCGTTTATAGAGTTCGGATTCTATCGGTTTCCCCGGAACGACTGCCCCGGTTTCGATGAGTGCGGTGTGTTCAATAATAATTTCCTCAGTAAACGCTCCGTGTTCTCCATGGCAATTGAGGCAATTTTGCTCAAAGATCGCATACGCTTGTTGGGCGAGATTTTGTTGTGCATTAGCACTATGAAGGTTGCCCAGAATAATGGTCAACAGCGAAACGAACGCGATAAGAATTTTCCAGTTTTTCATAAATTTTCCTCCTCGTCCTAAAGCTTTGATTCGCAATCTATAAGGGCAGTCCGAAGTGTTACGCAGTGAAATTTTCTGGTAGAGAGTGACAGGATAATATAGATTCGATAAGATCCTCATGTTATTATGGTAAAATATGCGGATTTTCGGTTACTTTAACCCAAGTTGCTACCTAAGAAAGCTACAGATAGTTAAGGACAATTTGTATTGGACATCAACGACACACATGTCGCCCCTCCGGGGCTTAGATATGGGGCTGTTCGCGTTTCTACACACATGTCGCCCCTCCGGGGCTTGCAAGGTTGCCTCCGATGATTTATGAAAAAGTACCTAAAAACGCTCTGAAAATAACGCATCCTATTTCAAAGTAGCAACTTAGGTTAATGTGAGTCTGAAAAAAGTTTTCACCCGAAGCGTCCTCTATCAGTTTTGGCAAAAAACGGAAACCCAAACTAACAGTTTATGCTACAATAATCCACCTCTTTTACAGATGAAAAATGATTAAAGCGAACTCACTTTTTATTATCAAACTCACGTTAGGTTACTTTAAGATGAGCATCTTGCGCAGGAGCGACAGGTGATCCGCCTGGAGTTGATAGAAATAGATACCGCTCGCAACGCGTTCACCAACAGCGTTTCTGCCATCCCAATACGCCGCACGACTTTGACTCGTGTAGTAGCCTTCACGTTGATGTCCGAGATCCAAATGCCGGATGACGGTGCCGCGTGTGTCATAGATAGTGATTGTTACCTTACTGGGGTTCGATAAGTGATACGGTATCCATGTCTCTGGGTTGAACGGGTTCGGATAGTTCGGAAGCAATGCTGTCTCTTCTGGAATCAGTGATGCTAAGAGGCGTTGAAGGTTCGCTATGCCCTGTTGGAAGGCGATAGAACCGTCATCTTCAAGTTGCGCCTGTTCTATCCACCCCTGAATCACTGCAGGATCCAATCCGTGTATATCGTCCACAGATAGCATTGAAGGGGCAGCTAAGCCGTTGGATTCACCCATATTCTGGGAAACAAGAATGAGGTCCAAGATGTTAACAATTCCGTCGCCATTTAGGTCAATATCGGAGTTGGCGGGGACAGTTTTTCCAAGGTAGCGAGCCACAAGCACCATATCCAGAATGCTTACCTGACCATCCCGATTCACATCTCCGGTAGTCTGTTCTCCCTTTACAGTAATGACGACCTCATGCGGTCCTGCATCGATGGGCTTACCGGTGATAGAAGCGAGTTGAAAGTTATCGAGTCTCAATTGCGTTTGTCCAGGTGCTTTTGCCGTAAATGTTACCGACAACAGCGTGCCAGTGCCACTGATGCCGTCTTCGCCGAGTCGCGCTGAACTCAGACCTTTAATCTTACCCGACCGATTATCAACCGTTCCTCTCTGAAAGAAGGTCGTTTCGCCACCTGTTTTCAGGAAATCGCCTTCGTTGACTTCAACGGCTTCAAGCACAGTGGGGTCATAAGCCATATCAAATTGCCACCCCGCTAAATTGTAGATATCCTCTGCCCGAATTTCAAGCGTGAAGGTATCGCCGGCATCGATGATAGGTTGGGAAAAAGCGTATCCGACACGCGGGTTTAACACGGTATACTCTGCTTCAGGGTTAAACCCCCAAAAACCGTTACCCCCCGTTCGTGTTGCAACTAACAAGACATTCACGCCCTCTTTGAGCGTAACAGGAACGAAATGTTGGTAATCTTCACCGCGTGCGCCTTTAAGTTTCTCATGGACCAAATCACCGTTGAGCCAGGCTTTACCGCCTCCGTCATTCCCAGCAAACAGTGTTGCCTCTTGTTGTCGCGGTGAATACAGAACGACACATCCATAAATAACGCCGGGCACAAAAGGACCTGCTAACACCTCCTCTGTTAACACCGTCTCAATGTTATTCCGCCCCGTAGATGATATTGTGCCGGAATACCAGACGTTATTTCCAACAGGGTTCCCTTCAATCGCGCCATGGGTTGAAACCTTCAGTTCTGTTACCTTGCCACCACTCGCTTCTGCGAGAACATCTAAATTTGCGAGATGATCATCGTTAGGGTCCTCCAGCTTCGCCACAACAGCACTTTTAATATCTGCCTCCGGCACCAGTACCCACAACCAGGGACCTTCTATTTTGGGACCGCCTTGCGGAAAACCTGGATTGGTGTGATTAACGATCGTTACATCCTTGCTGAATCCATCTAAAGGCGAAAAGTCGGATATCTCATTTCCACCAACGTGCAGCCATGTCAAGTTCTTTAACTTTGCCAGGGGCGATATATCCGATATGTCGTTTTCTGAAAGCTCCAGCCACTTTAAACCGGTCAACTCAGCTAAGGGTGATATATCCGATAGGGGATTGCCGGCAACACGTAAGCGTGTTAACCCGGTTAATTTCGCCACGGGTGAGACATCCGATATCCCGCCTCCCAGAAGATAGAGTTCTTTCAAATTTTTCGCGCCTTCCAAGGTGGATATATCAGGCTCCCCCCCACAAATATCTATGACCTCGAGTTCTACGAGTGGCGACAGGTTGGACACGGGATTTCCCCAAGAATCAAACTCCTTCAAGTTCGGCAATCCCGCCAGAGGTGAGAGATCTGATATGTTGTTATGGCTCACCTTTACATGTCTAAGATTTTTTAATCCTGTCAGGGGCGATAAGTCCGTTATTTCATTGCCACTGATATCTAAAAGATCCAGTTTCATTAATCCCGCCAGTGGAGATAAGTCAGATATTTGGTTTTCCTCAATTTTTAACCATTCCAAATTTGTTGCGAACTCAAGTCCTGTCAAATCGCGGATGCCCTTTTCTTCAGCAGAAATCCGATGTAACCTCGTCATCTCTTCCACTGTAATTGGGGTGTTTGGTGTTTTTCCGAGATTTTCCTCAATGAACGCACGCAAATTCGGGTCGGGGATGTAGACAGATGCCCCGGGGATGCGTTCCGTCTGCTGGTCAACGGAAATAGCGACATCAGGAAAATCCAACGCAAACATGATTTCACTAAACCTCGATGTCCATGTATCTCTTTTCATCGTGCCATTTTCTAAGACTAACACCCCTAAATTTTTCAAATTCGCGGAGGCACGCATCCTTTTGAGAAACGCCTCGGTCTCCAACCCAACGGCGGCAGCGGCATGCGCCGCATCAACAGGTCTCTGAAACGCCTCGTGGAACCGCTGAACGGGTTCAATACCGCCAAACACGTCGCCGGTCGCTTCAAGTGCCTGCCTGTAGCGAACTGTATCCTCTGCCACGAGTCCCGCCATCGTTGCGTCGTCTGTATAGAGTTGTAACGCCCGGTCTTTGTTATACGGTGGGTTCGGGTTCTTCTGAACAACACCTCGTACCTGATCTTCAAAATCTTTCATCCCCTCGGTGTGGCACCCGATACAGGAGAGTCCATTGCGGACAGTCGGATCACTCGCTGCGAGGTTGCGAACAATCTTTATGGGTGCCTCATCAAGTCGTCTGCCGCCAGCGTCCACCAACAGATATGCCTGCAAGCCGTTGGGAAGGTTGAAAATAATTTCGCCACCGTCGTGCGTGAAAGACAACGGATGTGTAAGGACGTTCTGTGTCCCTTTACTTCCCGCAAAGTCGTAGCTTTTCCAATACGCCCCGTATCGAGATTCATGACGTTCCACAACGCGATTGTGATTGGAGACACCCGAATCGTTGAAACCCGCCCGCCAGACGCGCTTCCCTGCTGCGTTTCGAAGATTTTCAACGACATTGACTTCCAGTCGAGTCTCTAACTCCTGATCGGTTTCTGGAAGGTCTAAAATATCGTGATACAGCGGTGGCAAGGAGGCGGTTGCGATAAACCAATCGACATGGACAAACGGGACTTCACAGTTCATCTCTTCACGCAAATGCGCCAATTTTTCACGGAGACTCGTCTGTGTCGGTGCCTCGAATTCAATCTTATACGGATATTCCGTCTCAATCAGGGTCCATCTGTTGGTTCCGATTTCCCATTCGTAATCTCGAAGATCGATATAGAAAATCGTTTCTTTCGGATCAATGGGTTGTGGAACTTTAATAGTGCGTCCCCAGGAGAGGCTATTCACGAGTTTCGAGAGTGCGCGTCGATAGGCGTGGAGTGCTTCAGCGGTCTCGCCAGCGTTATAGAGATGTGTCATCGTAAAATAGCGGGCGAAGGAACGGTCAAACGGCGCGAGCGAGTTGACGTGCTTCTCAATCGCTTCAAGCATTTCCTTGGGTGTAATGAAGGATCCATCTGCTTCGACGGTGTCCTCCCAATTCGGCGCGCCCGCTTGAATCCAGTTGCCAATCGTCAGAATCGCCGCTGGTGGCAGTTGGGGTTGACCGAGTGGCATCCGTTTTGCCGGATCATTTACAAGTAAACGCTTATAGAGTTCGGATGCAATCGGTTTCCTTGGAACGACCGCGCCTGTTTCGATGAGTGCGGTGTGATCAATGATGATTTCTTCAGTAAATGCGCCGTGCTCTCCATGGCAATTAAGGCAACTTTGCTCAAAAATGGCATACGCCTGTTGCGCGAGGCCCTGTTGTGCATTAGCATTGTGAAAATTGCCCAAAATGAGGGTCAATAGGGAAACAAATGTCATAAAAATTTTCCAGTTCTTCATAATTTTTTCCTTTCACTAAGGGTTTGATTGACAATCTTTAAGGAGAGTTTCAATTGCCACGAATTGAAACCTTCTCGGAGAACTATAGTAAGCCATAAGTTTATACCAAATCTAAAAAATGAATTCGCATTTCAGAGAGTCTGAAACTCGCTATGGGTTCCGCATGTAAGAGGCGCAATAATGCACGTCGCATTTGGGTGAGTACACCGCAGAATTGCGCCACTACGAACCGGTTTTTTGTTAATGAGAAGCGGTTATTCAGAAATGGCATTAGATTCACACGATATGATGTAAGAGGCGCAATGAATTGCGCCACTACGAACCGGTTTTTTGTTAATGAGAAGCGGTTATTCAGAAATGGTATTAGATTCACACGATATGAGTTTACTCAAAGGCATTTGCGACGGCAACCAAATCGAGTACATTCACTACACCATCACCATTAACATCTGGGGTATCCTTACCAAAGGCATTTGCGACGGCAACCAAATCGAGGATATTGACGATACCATCACTATTGACATCCGCTGTAGGAGACGTTTCTAACCTCGATTCCGATTTTAGATAAATTTCGCCGTCTAAGTCAGGTAGCACGTGCAAGCGTTTCTCCTTCACACCGCTCGCAACGCCTGATACCTCTTCGGGGAACTCTATTCGCTGTTCCTTACCACTGCGATTATACACTGCCCAGCCGTTGGTATACTCGCGGATAAATAAGCCGTCAATCGTCTCGCCAGCGCGATTGATATAGAACTGACCTTTCGTTTCATTACCGCCGATAGGTTGACCGAGATCGGCATCATAGAAAGGATACCAGTATTGTTGGTGGGTATGATCGCCAGACTTACCAACTGCGTGTTCCTGTGAATGTCCTTCCCAAATCTCATAAATATGTTGGTGGTTGAATCCAGGAATTCCTGTGGCAAATGAAACATAGCCATCAGAATGTGTGAGGCTTAGGGTCGTAAAAACTCGTGCCCATTGCTGATTCTTCGGGAAGTCCAGAGGCTCACTTGGAAGTCCCCAACCCTCAAGACAGTTTACTTGAGGGTATCTGAAATTCTCTTCATACCACAACAAGGCGTTTTCAATTTCCACCAAACGTTCGCGAGGGTACCCTTTTACAGTTCCTATCGCTTCCATGAATGCCCCATTAACATAGGGAGCGGAGCGAGGTACTTTACGGGTGTTAGTATTAACGATAATGAGAAAATCATCTCCAACCGCTTCACGGATACGCCTAACGAGTGAAACGAGAGCATCCACCTTACTACCATGATAGAGATCTGCCAATTCTTGATCCCATTCTTGTGATTCATCCCACCAATCCATGAAAATACCATCAAAGATACCGCATTTGGCAGCCGCAATTGCTTGTTGGACAAAGTGGTCTTGTACTTCGGGGTGTGTGTAGTCTATTAAAAGTGCGCTCCAACCTTCGTCTTGAATTCTATCTCCCGATTTATCCCTGAGCCAATACGGCCAATCCTCTGGATAAGCTTCTGGGTGAGCACCATAATAGTAAATCGAAATAAGGTGCAGATGGTTTGGATTTAGAGCGTGTATCTGATTTCTTAGGCTCTTATCAAATTCAGCAGTTCCAGCGGGACTCGCTAACCTGATGCCTTCTTCTGCAGAAAATTGAAAGTGGGTACTGCGGAATCCCCCTCCCCAAAACAGATCGCGGTGTGCTAACATATTTTTAAGATATGACCATTCATGTATATCATCGGGCCTTGGATGGTTTAGGAGCGAATGCGCCCAAGGTACAAACACAGAAGGGTATGACCTATTTACGACGCGTTCTACAATATTGTCCCTACCGGTCTCGCATATTTCTTCAGAATATCCAAGATGTGTGAAAAGCAGCAGTAATAAAATAAAGAAAAATTTATGTTTCATTTATGAAATTCTCCGTTTCTATATAGGTATGTGTCTGAGTCGACCATGTCTGTAGGATACCGTTTAACGACTGGAAAAGTAACTGTATATGCCCTGGCGATTGCCAACATCTGCCCTCATGACTTTATTAATATAAGGACTTACGCAAAATGGGCTTTCATGCCAAAATTGAGGGGATATTCCCGAAGAAAGCGCAATAATGCACGTCGCATTTGGGCGAGTACGCCGCAGAATTGCGCTACTACGAACCAAAGACCGCACGAAAACGGGTCAACTGCGTAAGTCCTAAATATCAGGATTAATTCCAGTCATAGTAGATTCCCATGACTTTAGCCTTCTCCAAGAGCATTAGCGAGATAATGAGATTCAGGACATTTACAAATATCTACAACGGCATTACCTTCTAACAGTCAGAGATGAACTCGATTCTTATTTCAGATAAATCTCTCCATCTAAATCTGGAAGGATGTGCTGTGTGCCGGTGAGGCTATTCGCGACACCCGTGGTTTGCTCTGGAAGTTGGATCTTCTGTTCCTTTCCACTGCGATTGTAGACCGCCCAGCCGTTGGTGAATTCCCGGATAAACACGCCTTCTCGGTTTCGATACAACCGCGCCTTCTTGCCCACAGGACGACCGAGTTGGGCATCATAGAATGGATACCAATAGTGTTGGTGGTTGTGCTGATGTGGTTCACCTTTTATATGGTCTATCTTATGTCCAGGTGAGATCTCGTATTCATGCTTATGGATTATGCCCGCTATTCCGACGACGTAGCAAACGTAGCCATCAGAATGTGTCAAGCCCAAAGTTGTAATAACACGCATCATTTGTTGGTTACGGGGAGAATCCGGCGGCTCAAGCGGAATCCCCCGACCTTCAAGCGCATTTATTTGCGGTCCACGAAAGTTCTGCTCCGACCATAACAAGGTGCTTTCAATTTCTCGGAGATGATCATGCGTGTAAGCCGTATCGCATTCGTCCAGAATAGTTTCTATGAACGCTCCATTAACGTAGGGTGCAGAAAGTCGAGCCTTATGCCGTCCCGTATTGACAATAATCAGGAAATTGTCACCAACTGCCTCACGAATACGACGCATCATAGATATTCTCGCCAACCACTCGGCTTCAACTCCTCGATAATAGCCACCTTTGTCATCCTCAAGCGTAGCCGTGCCTTCCTGCCAGCGTCCCAAGAAGATACCGTCGTAGAGACCGCATTTCGCTACGGCGAGCGCTTTCTGAATGAGGATGTCTTGGACGGCAGGATGTGTGAAATCTATCAGGAAGGTTGAACCGCCAGCGTAAGCTTGAACTCGATTGCCGTTCTCATCTCTCACCCAATACGACCAATCTTCAGGGTAGTCGCTTGGATCGGCATCAATGTAGTCGAGACTCACAAGTCTTGTAAAGTTAGGATTTTGTGAAAGCAGATACTCTCTTTTCCAGTGCGCATCGTCTATTCTACCAAAGAGTCGAAGCCCTCCCGTTGTAGGATGCCATTTCAGGTGAAACCCCGGTCCACCCCAAAACAGATCGTGATATACGAGTTTCTCGTCATCAGATAGGTTTGGTACGTTGAGAACATCGGAATACCACGCTGAAAAGACTGAAGGGTAATCCCTATCTTTGATACGAGGTGCTACCGCGACCCGCGATATATCATCACTGACCCGAAAATTGCCACGCTTGTCTAACTCCTCTAAGTGAGGCAGTCCATCAATGGGTGAAAAATCCCGAATATCATTATTTTCTACCAACAATTTTTTGAGATTGACTAAGCCTGCAAGCGGTGAAATATCTTCGATTTGATTCTTCCACATATGTAACGTCTCTAAACGCGTGAGTGCTGCGAGCGGGCGTAGGTCTGAAATCTGGTTCCCTCCCAAATCAAGAAAAGCAAGTCCTATTAGACCGGACAAAGGAGATATATCGTGAATCTTGTTCCCTATCAGAACAAGTGCTTGCAAATCAGTCGCATGCTCTAAACCTGTAAGATCGACGATCCCTTTGTATCGCACATCGAGGGATGTTAAGTGTTGCTGAAGATATGCCCGGGTCAAAGCGGCATCTGCCGGGATGTCAAGTTTCTCTCGGACAGCCTGTCGAAGCGCGGCGTCCGGCATCCATTGTGTTGCAGAAAGCCTGAGTGAATCCTCCGAGGCATTGAGAGTTGCGTCTCTCTCAGAAGCGTGTAAACCGTTCCCATTGTTTCTACTGATAGTGGTAGTTTGTCCAATCTGATTTCGCAGTGCGGGTTTTGCGTCAATATCAAGAACAATAGGCGCGTCAATAATTTCAATAGTAGGTTCGGATTCAGCCTCGAAGCTGTAAGGTTTCTGAAAATGTGCGAGGTATTGGTTACTGACACTGAGCATTAACAACGTTGCTAAAACCACAGCAGTCCCAAAAGCCGCCCACGGCAAGAAGGGTTCCATTTTCGGAGACGGTGTCGGTTGCATGTCAGCGACTTGCCGGGCGATGTTCTGTCTTATATTCACTGATAACTGGACACCGCCGAGATACTCTTGGACAAAGAGATCTTCTTTCTGCTTTAAACGCTCTCGTGCCCGACGCAGACGACTGCTAATCGTCTTTACGGAAACACCTAAGAACTTGCTAATCTCCTTTGTTGTCATTTCGCCGAGATAATAGAGGGTCATGACCGTGCGTTCACTCTCTGGGAGCTTTTCAAGAAGTTTTTTCACGAGATCATGACGATGCTCTGCCGCTTCCAACTCACGGTCTTCCTCCAGATAACGCTCATAGGTTATACTGTCTATTTCTTTCACAGATGTTTCCTCTAATGATTGCATCGCAGGCTTTTGCTTTCGTAGCCAATCAATGCAAAGGCGATTTGCAATGACATACAACCACCCAGCAAATTGATGCGGATTTTTCAGGGTCGAGAGTTTTCTGTATGCTTGCAGGAAGGTATCTTGCGTAATCTCCTCAGCATAGTGAAAGTCCTCAACCTTCCGCCACACAAGGGCGTGAACGCTTTTTTGGTACTTTCCAACCAAGATATCAAATGCCTTGTCGTCGCCCGATAAAATCCTATGAATCAGTTGAACATCGTCTTCTCTTTCCAAGAGTTCCTCTCCTAATGAATAGACTGGTCGTGTTCATATTGCGAAAAGATTGAATTATAGTAAAGTTTAGAATTAATTAGACACTCTAAAGAGG
Organism: Candidatus Poribacteria bacterium; assembly: GCA_965232545.1. GTDB lineage: Bacteria > Poribacteria > WGA-4E > WGA-4E > WGA-3G > WGA-3G. The sequence goes on along the minus strand of OZ246979.1, from coordinate 199,762 downwards.
CGAGGATACAATCCTCGCCAGCGGCGGGGCGGGTTATTTCGCTAAGCAACTGTCCACATATTTTTCGACTTTACCATAAATGTGAACTTGATATAATTAAGAAATGGAATGCAGTTTATACCCTCTACCCTTAAAGACGAATTTTCGGGTAGCAAAACCTGCATAATTTGAAAAAACTGATTATAAGCCAAATAGGGAGTGCTAAAAGGGGGTAATTCACGATTCTTTTTGTCAGGGTAGGGCTTAGTGGAAAGGGGAGCAGTATTGTTTTTTCGTACTGTTTCGATAGATTATGTCATCTCTTGTAACCATGTATGTGGATTCTCTATGCGGACGCGAAGGTGCGACTGATAGCGTTTCGCGAGCCTCAACATTCGGTCATCAGTTGTCAGAAGGATATCCGCATCACCGCTTTCTGCACACGCAATATGCAAAGCATCAAATCGCTTAAATCCCAAAAGTTCGAGTTCAGTGACTCTGAATTTTTCTGCTGAATCTACCAAAACAGTCTCATGGGCGAAATTTAGACTATCTCTGATTATCTCACGTTTTTTTAAATTAGGGTTATTCGCAATTTCAATTGCTAATGCTTCACTGGCAACCCAATATAATTCGCCGGTGAAAAAATAGTCAACGATTGTCTCAACTGCTTCGGTTTCACGGCGTATGCGATCTTGTTCCTGATTATCTAAGGACCTGCCTACCGAACATGTGTCCAAGTAGATTCTCCGTTCTTGGAACTGAATTTGCATGCATCCGCCTACTCTATTTCTTGCAAGGGATCGATTTTGTCTTCTTGCTGATTTTTCGAAAGTAGTGCGAATTTATGTCGAGTTAAAGCATAATTTTCTGTTTCTGATTTACACTGACGTAGGAACCTTAACTGTCCAGATGGCCCCAGTTTTCCCGAAATTACGTTGAGTCCAAATCGATAAACGTCAATATCAGTCATTTCACTTAGGTCTTTCGGAGATTTATTTTCGGAGCCTTTTTGTTTTTTTTCACGGAGCTCTTGAATCCCTTGCATAATTGTTTCCATATCCAGACCGTCTAACCACTGATGACGCTCTTCAGTATAATTACCCGTGGCCGGTTCACACTGCTCAAGGAACCGAATTGTTCCAGCATGCCCCAGTTTATCCAAAAGGATATCAAGTCCCAACTCGTAAATTTCAGTATCTGTCATATCTCGTATGTCCATTTGTACTTACCTCCTGTAACCATGTATGCAGATTGCCAACGCGTACCCGAAATTGGATAGTTAAGTGCTCCCTCTAAGAGAAGGCGAGGTCGGAGAGCCTCGCCTTACCGGTAAATCAGGGGTGATAGCACCCACTACCTAAAGGCAGGGGCTTCGGCTTCGTCGCGACTGCGGTTTTCTCTAAGAGATGACCGTCTTATTTTCGCTCCACCCGCGGGCAATTCCCTGAAACTCTGAAGCGAGTCTCAGGCATATCATGCGGAAACTTTCATGGCTATCCCTGCCCGCAATATGTTTATCGCAGCGTTTATGTCCCTGTCGTGGTGAGAGCCACAATCGGGGCATGTCCACTGCCTATCAGAGAGCGTAAGGTTTTCATTGTGAAAACCGCAATTGCTACAAGGTTTCGTTGTCGCCGTCCATTGACCGACTTGAAGAAATTGACGCTTATGTTTTTGACACTTATACTTCAATATCTCAACAAACTGGTAGAACGCAAGATCGGAGACTTTACGTCCCCAAAGGCGTTTCATGCCGTCAAGGTTCAAGGTTTCAAGAACAACAGTATCAAAGCGTTTACAGAGTTTACTCGCCAGTTGCCAATGAAAGTCTTTGCGTTGATTAGATACTTTGCGATAGAAACGTGCCAGTTGACGAACAGCACGATACCAACCGTTAGAACCTTTGACTTTACGACTCAGGGCTTTGTTGAGTTTACGAAGTTCCTTCAAGGAGTGTTGCAAGGGGTGTGGGTGCTGTATCTTCTCACCTGTGCTAAGGGTCAAGTAAGCGTCTTTCATACCGAAGTCTGCCCCAACTCTCTGACCTGTTGCTGACAGCTCTTTGGTATCTGTATGGTCTGTAACTATGCAAATCCAATAAGTCCCACAGGTATCACGTTTGAGTGTGATACGTGCGATAGTTCCGTGGAACTCACGGTGTTTATGAAATGTGAAAGGCACTTTATCAAACTGCCATTTACATGTCTTTGAATTCCATTTACGAAAACTTATCGTAATACGATTATCGTTTAACGCATAACCCGCTTGTGTAAAGGTAATAGACTTGAACTTACGTCTCGGCTTACGTCTCGGTTTACCGCCTAACTTCTTGAAAAAGCGGACGTAGGCTTCGTCAATACGTTTGAGTTCTTCTTGGATCGCTTGGCTTGGCAAGGACTTCCAATGCGGGTGCGTAGTGCGTTTCAAATCCTTCACGTGAGCAGACATCGCATTATAGTTCGCATACGGCAAACCCTCTTTGTATCTTTGGTCTTGCCACCTATGGAAGTAATCATGCACCTGCCACATATCGTCAAGCAAGTTGCCAATGCGGATCGTATTCGATTGTTTCCCAAGCGGGTAGTTATAGGTTTTCATGGTCTATCAAGTCTCAAGTCTTTAACCCCTGTATAGTGGGTAGGCAGACACGCTACCAAGCGGTAGCGCTATACATGTCTGCCAACTTGATACTTTAATTATACCACAATTTTAGGTCAATGTCAAATGTTTTTGATACAACAAACCCATACGCCGTCTACATCCCCAAGCTAAAGCATGGGGTCTTGACGGAAGATCGATAAAATTTATTTACGTTTAAAGGGTGCGTCCATCGCCGGATAGATTTCTATATCTGATCGCGTGATGAGTCCGCCGACGTAGAACGTTAACCAGTCGCCGCAGCGTTCAATCGACATGTACTCGTCGTTATCACTGGCGTATTCGTGAAGCTCAACATCGAACTTCTCTTCCCCTTCAGGGTTCGTCAGGGTGAGTGTGGCGGCGACAACGTCCTGTCGGTTATATTCGATAGCGATGTCCTCACCCTCACTGTCTGGGTTTGGAAAATAGAGGGTCATCGCATCGGGCAACGGATCGCCGAGTTCACATTCGTCGTCAACAATCCATCGGGAAATCTCGTAGTCGTCCTTCGTTCCAGCGATATGCTCGACCCCGATAACGACTTCTTCGTCTGCGTCACGGACGTGATACATATAACGGCGGAGACTGTCCGCTTCATACTTTTTGCGTATGACCAGTTTGAAGGCATGCGAAGTATCTCCCGTCTCCTCATAAGTGAGGATGTCGGAGAGTTCGATCATGCTATCCAGCGGGATGTCGACCAACTCATGCCGCTCCGGCTTCTTCGGTTCAGTGTCCTTCCGTCTACCGAACAGGGATTTGCCATCTTTTCTGCCAAATAATGCCATTTTTCACCTAAAAATAACCCTTGTTATACATCACTAACAGAATCACACCCACAACGAGGATACTGCCGAAGATAAGGAAGAACCACGTCGCCCCCGAGGTTTTATTCTCGACAACAACAAGGGTTCGCGTGGCTGGCGGTGCGCGTGATGTGGATGTTGTTACCGTGGGCGTTTCCTCTGCCGCGGCAAGAAGTTCCGTTTTCAACGCTTCTTCATCAGGAAGTTCATCAACAGTGAAAACTTCGGCACCTTCGCCATAAAATTTATCCGGATTTTCCTCAACGTAACTTGCCACATAGTTTTCATCCGGATTAGTCCCCGGATCGACGTAATTCGGGTTCGACTCAATACCTTGACTCTCGTAGTACTCTTTATAGTGCTCGTACTCCGCCTGCTTTTTGGCATCCCAATGCGAGCGGTCATAATCTCGATGGTGATAATGCCACAGGTAACTATGGCGAATCGCATGGTTGTAATGGTCATGGAAATAGATACCGAACATGAGGTTGTTAAACGCCATGGATGCCGCCAAGGGGTACATTGAATATCCCATCATAGGATAGTAACCGCCGGAGTTATTGACGTTAATCGTTTGGCGTCCCTCTCGGCGAGCGCGGGCAGTTTCACGGTTCGCCGTCCTGTTTTGGCGTTTTAAAGTCCGGTTTTCTGCTTTGAGCTGTCGAACCTGTTTCCGGTTTTGCGCCTTCACCTGTCGTTGCTGGCTGCGTGTTGCGTTTCGGGTCGCAGTCGTGCTTCGATTTGTTGCGGTCGTTGCTTTTGCGCGGCTCGTCGCAGTCTGTCTCTGGCGTGCTGTAGTGCTAGCACGTGTGCTGCTTCTTGATGCGCTATTTCTGCTATAAGTGCTGCCCGTACTGCGCGTCGTCCGCGTCGAAGTCCGCGGGCTACTATAGGTACGCCTCGGTGTGGTACTTCGCCGACTTGTGCTACGGCTATAACTCCGGCTGCGGCTGAAACTCCGCCCGCCCCTAAAACCACCCCCGCGACGGCTCTCTACGATATCTGGTGCAAAACTAAATAAAAAGACAACCAGAACCGCAAGGATTGAGAACTTTTGAAATTTACGTTTCACCTTGATCCTCCTCCTTAAATTTTTTCACTGGAAAAACTTGACAAAAAACACTGATTTTGTTAAACTTAAAGATATATCTAAATCGGGAGGGTTTCGTTTACTTAACCTCCCTGTGCATGGATTCATGTGCCTGTAGCTCAGATGGATAGAGCGTCAGCCTCCGGAGCTGAAGGTCGAGCGTTCGAGTCGCTCCAGGCACGTTCTTTCTTTTCTAATGGACGCGCACGTCGCATTCCAGTTGCGCGAAACCTAATACTCACCATTTTAAAGACTATGCTAACATTAATGAAGAGAGTTGTCAAGAATATTTGAAAGGAAACACAGGACCATTTAGTTTTAAGGTTTTTGTCTAATTTATCGGAAAAGTCGGGAATCGGAGTTCCCTCCTACAGGGATCCACGGGGACCGAACATCTAAAATTTTGGAAAACTGAATAGCCCTGAAAGGAAAAACATGGCACTTGATGTCCGCGACCCACGATTAACGGATCTGGTCGATCTGGAGGCAGCTGTCGAGCAAATCGCGACAGGATGCCAATTCACCGAGGGACCGCTTTGGCACGCGACAGAGCAGTTTCTGCTTTTTAGTGATATTCCTGCGAACAAGATGCGTAAATGGGATGCGAACGCTGGAATGACTGTTTTTCGTGAACCCTCCGGTAAGTCAAACGGTTTAACCTACGATAAAGGCGGGCACCTCATCGCCTGTGAACACGCAAACCGACGCGTTTCGAGAACAACTGCCGACGGGCAAGTTATCACAATCGCATCGCACTATCAGGGAAAACGCTTGAACAGCCCGAACGATGTCGTTGTGAAATCCGATGGAAGCATCTATTTCACCGATCCACCTTATGGGTTAAGCGCGGCTTACGGCGTTGAATCAGAGAAGGAACTCGACTTTCAAGGTGTCTACCGCCTCTCCCCAAACGGTGACACACTGACCCTTCTCGTTGACGACTTTGACAGACCCAACGGTATCTGCTTTTCACCAGATGAGTCTATTCTCTACATTAACGACACCGAACGGATGCATGTGCGTGCCTTTGATGTGCAACCCGACGGCACTATCGCAAACGATCGCATCTTTGGTGAAGAGGAAGGGGATACCGGAAAACCGGATGGGATGAAAGCTGATACGGACAGAAACGTTTATTTAACAGGTCCCGATGGTATTTGGGTCTTCGCACCAGATGGAACACACCTCGGAATTATCCTCGTCCCTGAACGATCAGCGAACCTTGCATGGGGTGGCAACGACTGGAAAACTCTATTTATCACGGCAAGCACCTCCGTTTATCGTGTCGCATGCAAAACAGTAGGAATCGCAGTCCCGTAATACCTATGAAAATTAATATCAAACGCATTGATAAGACGCTTCCGTTGCCGAAATATGAAACCGCCGGTTCCGTTGGTTTCGATCTGATTTGCCGAGAATCCGCAGAGATTGCCCCTCAATCCATCGTCCTCATCCCAGCGAACATTATCGTTGAAACACCCCCCGGTTATATGTTAATGCTATGTTTGCGAAGTAGTACACCGCGCAAATTCGGCTTGATGATGCCACAAGGCGTAGGCATTATTGACAACGATTATTGTGGTGAAGCGGACGAACTGAAAATCCAAGTTTACAACTTCACAGACAGCGTTGTTAACGTCGAAAGAGGTAGTCGCATCGCACAAGCCATTTTCGTGCGTGTAGACACACCAGAATGGAATGAGGTCGAACAGATGTCTGCTGCTTCCCGAGGCGGATTCGGTAGCACAGATGGGTAGATATGGAACAGGATATAGCAACGATTTTGAGAGGTTCGATCTGCAGTAGGTCGCCACATAGAGGTAATCATGGAACAGTATATAGAAGGACTTCAACACGTATTCGATACCGGCACTGACCGTCAAGGTAGAAACGGTGGGACTCGCGCATTCTTCGGCATGCAAATGAGGTTCAATATGGAAGATGGGTTTCCTGCCGTGACCACTAAAAAACTCGCTTTTCGGTCAATGAAGGCTGAACTTCTGGGTTTCTTGCGCGGCTATGATCATGTCGATCAGTTTCAAAAACTCGGCACGCAGATTTGGAACGCAAACGCTGAGGCGTGGGGGCGTAATGGTTCTCTCGGACGGATATATGGTGTCCAATGGCGACGGTGGGAAACAGAAAACGGCACGATAGACCAATTAGGCGATGTCATCAAACAGATCCAAGACAACCCATATAGCCGTAGACATGTTGTTTCGGCATGGAATGCCGCAGAATTAGATCAGATGGCATTGGAGCCGTGTCATGTGTTATACCAATTTTTTGTAGCCGATGGTACATTGTCTATGCAAACGTATCTACGGAGCTGCGATATGTTCTTGGGTGTTCCATTCAATATTGCCTCTTACTCACTCCTCCTGCACATGGTCGCTCAGGTAACAGGGTTAACACCGAGTGAATTTGTTCTGACTTTAGGCGATGCACACATCTATCATGACCACTTTGAAGCCGTCAAAACCCAATTGAAACGAAGCCCTTATCCGCTCCCAAGACTTGAACTGAATCCGAAGATCAAGTCAATTGATGCGTTTAAGATGCAACACATCCAGTTAGTAGACTACCAACACCACGATGCGATTCGCGCCCCGATGATCGTTTAGAATCCTTAAGGTACAACACTACAGAGGAGGGACCGATGAAAATGCAGATGGTGCTGATGATTTGTATAGCACTGCTCCTCACAAGTTGTGGAAAATCTAACGAAAATGAATATGCAATTTCGCGCTTAGCAGACATGATAACAATTTATTGGACTCTGCCAGCGAATTCAGAAATTGCTAATTTTGAACTCAAGGACAACGTCTTGAAATTGGAAATTGATATGGGGGACATAGCCGAAAAGAATGGATTCCGTATTCTCGAAAAGAAGGAACTCCGTATGCCAATCGGCGCGTGGCAGGATTCGGCATCTTTCGCAATCACAGAAAACAGCGAAACGCTTGAACTCAAAGGAATGAGCAGGCTGGATGAGCTCGCAATCTTTCATATCGCAGTCCACCCTATGATGGAATCTACTTCACAGATGCCCTTTAAGACGCATATCATGTGGAAGTGGATTGACGGGAAATGGCGAGAATCACCACAGATAGTCCCCTCTATTTGCGTCTTTATGTCCTCTCGGCCAAACAGGTATCTTCGCAATCTTGGTGATAATGCCCCAGGCAATTTTACACAGGCAGAAATCTTCCGTTCAGGTGACAGAATCACGGCATATTGGCACAGCCCCGGTAAACCGAGAACAACATGGTTCAATATTGCGCACGCAGAACGTGGATACATCGGCGGTGGAATAAGTGAAAAAGGGATTAGGCTACCCGACAATTGGATCAAAAAAATGTCTATCACAAAGATAGCACCCCATGAATATATAACGTGCTTAGGGGTTGGGAAGACACCGGAGATCTTCATTGCATATTTCCGCGTCTCTTCCAATTCTACTGACTAAGGAGACCATGAAACAGAAAAAGCAAAATCAAGACAATTTCGACCCCTCTCAACAGAACGGCAATTCCTCAGTTTCAGACGAACTTACGCTGGCAGAGGAGGCGACATTTCTCATCCAACTCATTTTCGAGGAATTTGAAGAGATTATAATCAATTACCCGCATCACGCCGCCTACTGCCTCGCATCGATTACCCGTTTAGTACACACAACCGAAAATCTCTCCCCATTCGCACGGCGGTTAGGAATGTGGCTGTGGATAGAAGTCCTCGCCTTTCAAACTGAGGAACCTCTGGATCTCATGGAATTCGTCGAACAGTTTGAAATCGAGCGAGAGGCCATCCAGAGCGGAATTGACGAGCTTGTAACTGTAGAAGAGTTCGAGATTGAATGGGAACGCGAAGGGCACATCAAACTCGTACCTCGTATGTTAAAAGAGACAGTGATCCATTTTGCGGAACAGGTCTTGAGCGGAATAGAGGCAGGTGAACAAGAAGAAGGAGCAGTATCTTAAAAATGATAGTTTCAATGATTGCGGCGATGGATAAAAATCGGCTGATTGGTAATGGGCCGGACATCCCATGGCAAATGCCAGTCGATCGACGGCACTTCCGTGATATGACCATTGGCAAACCCGTCGTTATGGGACGTAAAACCTTTGAAACGCTTAAACGTCCGCTGGGCAAGCGGCGAAATATCATTCTCACACGAAACAGGACTTATGAAGCACCGAAAGGGTGCCTCGTCGCACATTCGGTAGAAGAGATTCTTCAACTGTGTGAAGGAACAAAAGAACTCATGATCTGTGGCGGTGCCCCTATCTACGAAGCCTTCTTACCTCATGCCAACCGACTCTACCTCACGCGGATCCACGCAACATTCAAAGGCGATGTCTATTTCCCTGCGTTCGATCCCGAAGCGTGGCAAGAAGTCAAACGGATTGATGGTGAACCCGACGAGCAAAACCCTTATCCTTATAGTTTTGTGTTTTTAGAAAGAAAATAGGAGCAGACCCGTGCTTAATTTGTGTATGCTTTCCGGTTCCTTTGAGTACGATTCCGAGGAATCTTTGACAATCTTCAAAACGTTCGTTGAAAAACACTATCCGATCCACGCGAATTTACTTGTCTACAATTCAGAGGATCACGATCCTTCATTAGCCGCACTGGACGATGCAGATGCGGTGTTGGTTTTCACACGCCGTCTCAATACAGAGGGTGCATCACTGAGGCAATTTCAAGCGTATTGCGAACAAGGCAAACCTCTGGTTGGTGTCAGGACAGCCAGCCACGCTTATCAAAACTGGTTGGAATTCGATAAAACTGTGCTCGGAGGTGACTATCAAGGTCATTACGGGGAGGGTCCCAACACTCGTGTGGAATTGATTGCTACAGAACACCCTATCCTGAACGGCATTCCAACGTTTGAGTGTTATGGTAGCCTTTACAAAAACCCATCACTTCGCGACGATGCCTCTCTACTGCTGATGGGACATACGGATGAACATTCAGAGCCTGTAGCCTGGACGCGTTTGCATAATGGCGGACGTATCTGTTATACTTCATTAGGGCACCAGAAAGATTTTGAAGTAGAACCCTTTTTACGATTCCTTGCACAGAGTATCTTGTGGGTAGCGGAACAGATATAGGGAAAAATTCGGGGCATTTTGGAGACATGGAAACACTTACAATTGTGAATGGCGACATCTATACCCCAACGCACTATGGACACGGGAGTATCGTCATTCAAAACGACAAAATTTCAACGCTAACATCAGAAGCACTACAACCATCAGGAGAGACTATCGATGCCTCTGGATGCCTTGTCATTCCCGGGTTGATTGACGGATTGGTGCACGGTGGTGGTGGCTATGGCACCATGACAGGAGACGTTGAAGAGGTCGCGACAATTGCGCGAGCACATGCGCGTAGCGGCGTCACCTCATTGGTATTAGGAATCTCCTCAGGGAGCATGGCACAAATCAACAGTGCCTTAACCGCTATTGCACACGTCGTTGATGAACCGGTCGTAGATGGTTCTCGGATTTTAGGGTCATACGTGGAAGGAAAATTCGGGAGTCTGGCTAAAAACGGTGCGCAGAACGCGAAATACATTACACCGCCGAATTTTGAAGAATTCCATGCGATGTGGGCGGCTTCCGATGGCACGTTAAAGGTGATTTCCGTCGCGCCAGAAAACGATGAAAATTTGCAGTTTATCAAGCATCTTTCGACCTTTAGAACAGATGCCTATAATAATATCGTTATCGCGATGGGACATACCAATGCGACATATCAACAAGCAATGGATGCAATTGACGCAGGCGTGACACGCGCCACCCATACTTACAACGGTATGAGCGGGATGCACCATCGTACACTCGGTGCAGTTGAAGCAGTCCTCTCCCACCCGGACATCCATGCAGAACTCATCGTCGATGAACATCATGTCCACCCTTTCTGGGGAAACAGCCTCATCCAACAAAAAGGGATTCACACTGTTGGGTTAATTACAGACTGTACAGAACTTGCAGGTGTCCCTACGGAAGACTGGCAAACTGCGGCAACTTATGTACCCGAACTTGATGCGTATCGCCTCAATGAAGATGCGATCTCTGAACACGATACAGCTTTTGAAGCCAATAGTACCGAGAAATATGTCCGCGATGGGGCGATGTGGTTGGATGTAGGCAAGCCTACCGAACGCCTTGCGGGTGCAACAATTACACTTATGGATGGCATCCGTAACGTCATCAACTGGGGATATTCTTTGGAAGAGACCCTAACAATGGCTACTTTAACACCGGCAGAAAATTTAGGCGTTGCCGATTCGGTGGGTTCAATTGCCCCCGGTAAAACAGCAAATCTCGTTATTGTGGATGAAAATTTGAGCGTTCAAACAGTGATTTTAGGCGGAAAATTGCTAAAAAAGTAGAAAATTCGTAGAATTTCAATTTTTTTGCGTTTTTTTTAAAAAAAATTTGACATCGCCTACTTTATTGTGTATAATATTAGTTTTGGAAACCCTAAATCAATCTTTTTTAGAAGCGGGGGGCAATTATCCGAAAAACATTCTAACGTCGTACCTAAATTCAACGTTAATGTGTTGAAATTGTGATGCCCCGCGCGGGGCTTTTTATTTTTCTGAGAGACTCTTAGCCACATCATTGCGGAGGTCCGAAATGCCGACAATTAACCAGTTAATCAAAAAACCGCGTAAAAGGTCCCGGAAAAAGACGAAATCTCCGGTACTGGAGCAGTGTCCCCAGCGGCGCGGTATTTGTTTACAGGTGAAAACAGTAACGCCGAACAAACCGAATTCGGCACTACGCAAAGTAGCTCGGGTGAGGTTCACCTCTGGTTACGAAGCCACCTGTTACATTCCGGGGATCGATCACAATTTGCAAGAACACTCGGTGGTTTTAGTCCGAGGCGGAAGAGTGAAAGACCTTTCTAATGTACGTTACCACATCGTCCGCGGCAAATTAGATACAGCAGGTGTTGATAACCGTCGCCAAGGTCGTTCAAAGTACGGTGCCCGGAAACCGGATTAAACAACGGAGGAAGAGTAGATGCCGAGACGTGGAAACATCAGCAAGCGGGATGTGAACCCTGACGCGAAATATAACAGCAAGCTGGTGTCAAAATTCATCAATAGCCTCATGTTGGATGGGAAAAAAAGTACGGCGCAATCAATCCTATATGAGAGTTTTCAGATTATTGAATCCCGGGCGAATGAAGATGGTTTCGCCATATTTCGCCAAGCAATTAACAACGTCAAGCCGGTGTTGGAAATTAGACCCCGACGCGTAGGCAGCCAGACGTATCAAGTCCCGGTTGATGTAAAATCAGAGCGGAAACAGCGATTGGCTTTTAGTTGGATTATTCAGTCCGCGCGCGATCGCGGTGAAAGACGCATGGCTGAGCGTCTCGCAGGCGAAATACTTGAAGCGTCCCGAAACGAAGGCGGCGCAATCCGTAGGAAAATGGATCAGCATCGAATGGCAGAAGCCAACCGAGCTTTCGCACATTATCGATGGTAAAAAGCTTATAGCCGAAGCGTTAACACACAAGAAGCGTTAACACACAAAAGGAGTCGTCCACCCGTGGCGGATAAAAAAAATAGCACCCCTGAACGCTTAGAACTGCCCCACATGCGAAATATCGGCATCATGGCACACATTGATGCTGGGAAGACCACTGTCAGCGAACGTATCCTATATTATACCGGTAAAGTCTACCGGATCGGGGACGTAGACGACGGCACCACGACCATGGATTGGATGGTACAAGAACAGGAACGCGGTATTACGATTACTGCCGCTGCAACAACCTGTCAGTGGAAAAAACACCAAATCAATATCATTGATACTCCGGGGCATATTGACTTTACCGTTGAAGTTGAACGCTCACTTCGCGTCCTTGACGGTGCGGTTGCAGTTTTTTGTGCAGTTGGCGGGGTTGAACCGCAATCTGAAACTGTTTGGAGACAAGCAGATAAATACGACATACCTCGAATCGCGTTTGTCAACAAAATGGATCGAACCGGTGCCGATTTCTTCCGCACTGTTGAAATGATGGAAGAACGCCTCGGTGCTACAGCGGTCCCGGTGCAACTTCCAATCGGTTCAGCAGAGCAATTCACAGGTATCGTAGACCTCATTTCCATGAAGGGCCAGATCTGGAACATAGGAACAGACGCTGGTAGCGATGGCACAGTCATCCAAGAGACAGACATCCCCAAGGAAATGGAGGAAATGGCAAACGAACATCGCGATCGGATGTTGGAAGCTATCGCTGATTACGACGAAGAACTCATGTTTAAATACCTTGAGGGTATTGAAGTTTCACCTGAAGAGATTAAAGCAGGGATACGAAATGCTGCTATTACTGGCAATGTTGTTCCTGTTCTGTGCGGAACTGCTCTAAAAAATAAAGGCGTCCAACCTCTCTTAGACGCGATTGTTTCCTATCTACCGTCACCGACCGACGTACCACCTGTGGTAGGGTTTAACCCGAAGACGGAAGAAGAGGAAACGCGTCCTCCAAATACTAATGAGCCTTTTTGTGCGCTGGTATTCAAGATTACGACAGATCCGCACGTTGGCAAACTTACCTACCTACGTGTGTATTCCGGTGTCCTCAAGAAAGGGGATACCGTCTACAACAGTAAAACTGGAAAGCACGGACGGATTGGGCGGTTAATGCAGATGCATGCCAACAAACGGGAAGAACACCAAGCCGTTTACGCAGGCGACATCGCTGCTGCGATCGGATTAAAAGACCTTTCAACAGGCGATACACTCTGCGATCCGAAGCAACATATCACATTAGAAACGATGGTATTCCCGTTGCCGGTGATGGCTATCGCCATTGAGCCTCGCACTCAATCTGATATTGATAAACTGAACCTCGCCCTCTCGAAACTCGCTGAAGAAGATCCGACTTTTAAGGTACATCAAGACAGCGAGACAGGACAAACATTATTGTCCGGTATGGGTGAACTTCATCTTGAAATCATCGTTGATAGGCTCGTGCGCGAGTTTAACGTCTCTGCGAATGTTGGTAACCCACAAGTCGCCTATCGGGAAACAATCACCAAAGAAGTCAAATCTGTCGGACGTTTCGTACGTCAATCAGGTGGTAGAGGTCAATTTGGTCACGTTGTGATTGAGGTCGAACCCGCTGAGAAAGGGACAGGCTTTGAGTTCATTGACAAAACCAAGGGTGGGGTTATTCCGCAAGAATACATCCCAGCAGTACAGAAAGGCATTGAGAACGCGATGAATACGGGGGTTTTGGCTGGCTATCCCGTTGTTGATGTCTTAGTAAGACTCGTAGACGGTTCGCACCACGCCGTAGATTCATCAGAAATGGCGTTCTCTGTGGCGGGTTCGATGGCGTTTAAAGATGCGATGAAGCGTGCCACCCCGACCCTCCTTGAACCGATTATGGACGTTGAGGTTATTGTTCCCGACGAATACCTCGGCAAAGTAATAGGCGATCTGAATTCACGGCGAGCACAGATACGTGAGACGGAAATGCAAGCGAAATCTCGTATTCAAGTTATTCATGTTGATGTCCCCCTTTCAGAAATGTTTGGGTACGTCAAAACCCTTAGGTCACTCACACAGGGTAGAGCCACCTACTCTATGGAGTTTGCACACTATAACGAAGTCCCAACAAGCGTGATGGAAGACCTAATTTCATCAGCGAATCGTTAAGTAGTTGTTAAGGTGTCTGAACTGTGGGAGTGTTCTCACTTCCCATAAGCGGGCACAGAATTGATTAAACGGTTTATTCATACGTCAAAGCGTTTGAATACCTAACAAAAACGGGAAGACGTAGTTTCACATTTATAAGGGATCGGGGTTCCAAACCCTTCCTATACTGCGTTTAAATACCCGCAACAATAAACTTTTAGTGGAGCTCGGACAAAAATGGCTAAAGAAACGTTTGAAAGGACTAAGCCACACGTCAACGTTGGAACAATTGGCCACGTTGACCACGGTAAGACAACACTGACAGCTGCGATTACTATGGTGCTCTCGAAACTCGCTGACGCAGATTACGTCATGGAGTATGACGAAATCGACAAGGCACCTGAAGAAAAAGAACGTGGCATTACGATTAACACAGCCCACGTTGAGTATGAGACCGAGAACCGGCATTACGCACACGTCGATTGCCCCGGACACGCCGACTATATCAAGAACATGATTACCGGTGCGGCACAGATGGACGGTGCGATTCTCGTCGTATCCGCTGCTGACGGTCCTATGCCTCAGACGCGTGAACACGTGCTACTCGCACGGCAGGTGAACGTGCCTTCTCTCGTCGTTTTTCTGAACAAAGCAGACATGGTCGATGATGAAGAATTGCTCGAACTCGTCGAATTAGAAGTCCGTGAATTGCTAAGTGATTACGACTTCCCCGGCGATGACATTCCGATCATCATAGGTTCCGCGCTTGAAGCGATGGAATCTGCTGGCGACCCTGAAAGCGAAGCGTGCCAACCTATTCTTGAACTCATGGCAGCTGTTGATGACTACATTCCAGAACCGATTCGCGATACCGACAGACCGTTCCTGATGCCGATTGAAGATATCTTCACCATCAGTGGACGCGGTACCGTTGTTACTGGCAGAGTCGAACGCGGCACCATTGAAATCGGCAACACCGTTGAAATCGTCGGATTACGTGAGACTCAAGACACTGTTATCACAGGCGTTGAGATGTTCCGTAAGAACCTTAACGAAGGTCAAGCTGGTGACAATCTGGGTGCGTTGCTGCGTGGTGTTGACCGTAACGAAGTTGAACGTGGACAAGTTTTGGCTGTCCCCGGTACCGTTACGCCACATACCAAATTTGAAGCCGAAGCCTATATTCTTACAAAAGATGAAGGCGGACGCTGGAATCCATTCTTTAGCGGATACAGGCCGCAGTTCTACTTCCGGACAACTGATGTAACCGGAAAGATGGATCTTCCTGAAGGCATCGAAATGATTATGCCTGGCGATAATGCACAGATCACCGTAGAACTCACCAAACCGATTGCTATGGAAGAACAACTCCGATTCGCAATCCGAGAAGGTGGACAGACGATCGGTGCCGGTGTTGTCTCCAAAATCATTGAATAAAACGATAAGGCGGGGCTTAGGCTCCGCTTTTTTCTAAAGTAATCAATACAGAGAATTTTATACATCAGCATCAAGGTGTAAACAATTAACCCTCTGTTTGATGAAGGCGAAATGAAAAGATGGACAATCAAAAAATTCGCATCCGGCTCAAGGCATTTGACTATCGGTTGTTAGACCTGTCGTCAAAGCAGATAGCAGATACTGCGAAACGCACAGGGGCAGCTGTTTCGGGTCCGATTCCATTGCCGACGAAAAAGCATATCTATACCGTTCAACGTTCTACGTTTACAGACAAGAAGTCGCGTGAACAATTTGAGATGCGGATTCATAAACGTCTGCTGGATATCTTAGAGACGACCCCGAAAACTGTTGATGCCTTGATGCGTTTGGACCTGCCAGCAGGTGTGGATGTCAAAATCACGTTATTGTAGTTGGAGAAATAAGTGTTCTCCACTCCGTAGGTTTGGAAATCGCAGCGCATGCGCTAGAGACAGTGGATCGCTGGCGGGTTTGCGAACCCTAAAGGAGGAGAGCGAAAGAAAATGGTTAATGGAATTATCGGCCGCAAAGTCGGCATGACACAAGTCTTTGAGGATTCAGGTAAAGCCGTCCCTGTTACCGTCATCCAAGCAGGTCCCTGTCCAATTGTCCAACTCAAAACGCAAGAAAAAGATGGGTATCAGGCAGTTCAACTGGGTTTCGGAGAACAGAAAGAAAGTCGCACCAATAATCCTAAACGAGGACATTTCGCCAAAGCTGGGGTTGACCCAACATTTGTACTTCGGGAATTTCGAGTACAGAGCCTCGAGGATGTATCTGTAGGTAGTATTGTCAACGCAAGCGTCTTTTCAGAGGGCGAGCTCGTTGATGTAACAGGTACTTCAAAAGGACGTGGTTTTGCCGGTGTAGTGAAACGTTGGAAGTTTGCCGGTGGTAAGAAAACCCACGGCGGAGAGCAAGATTTGCGTCGTCCTGGCTCCATTGGCGCAAGCGCGACTCCCTCCCGAGTTTTTAAAGGAAAACGGATGGCGGGACGTTACGGTGCTAAACGGCACACCATCGAAAACCTACCCGTGATCCAAGCCGATCCTGACCGCAATTTATTGGTGGTTAAAGGGGCTGTTCCGGGACCACCGAACGGTTTGCTGCTGATTAGAAAGGCATCTAAAGCACCGAAGAAATAGTTATCAGTTATGAGAGGCGTTGTTAAACGAAAACCTCTTTAACTGACGACTGAAAGAAACTCTGTGGAACGGAATTTCGCGCTGAAAGCTACTAAAAGAGGAACATATGTCAACTTTAGACGTACACAACATATCTGGGGCTGTCCTCCGAGAAAAGGAATTAGCAGATGCGTTCACCGACGCTGAAGTGAATGGTCCTGTCATTCACCAATGTGTCGTTGCGTACCTCGCGAATCAGAGGCAAGGCACCGCATCAACAAAAACCCGGAGTGACGTGAAAGGCAGCGGGAGAAAACTCTACCGCCAAAAAGGAACGGGTAGAGCTCGTGTGGGACACGCCAAGTCTCCAAATCGAGTACACGGTGGTGTAGCGTTTGGTCCGAAACCGCGGAGTTACCGTCAGGCTACCCCGAAACAGGTTCGTCAACTTGGACTTCACAGTGCGCTTGCGGACAGGTTTCAGAACCAGCAGTGCATTCTTGTTGAAGATTTCACGCTTGAAAAACCTCGCACCAAAGATATAGTTAACATGTTAAAGGCGATGAATGCGGAAGGGAAAGTCCTGTTTGTTCTCAATGAACACAGTTCGAATATTCACCTCTCCGTGCGGAATATTCCACAAGTTAACAGTTGCACATGGGATAGGCTCAACGTTTATCAGGTTATGTGGCATGACACGCTGATAATCACTGAGCACGCCGCTGAGAAGTTGGAATCCAAATTTTTAACCATCAACTCGACTCCGTTATAAATGTTAAAGCACGAGTTGATGGTTAAACCATCAGTTCAGATACAGAAGGATAAAACTGATGAAAGATGCATATCAAATTATATT
The DNA here is from genome assembly GCA_965232545.1 of Candidatus Poribacteria bacterium. Taxonomy (GTDB): domain Bacteria; phylum Poribacteria; class WGA-4E; order WGA-4E; family WGA-3G; genus WGA-3G. The sequence continues at coordinate 182,120 of OZ246979.1, read as the reverse complement.
ACAGCCGCTGATAACGGAGAAGACCACAATACTCCGTGAATCTAACAAGTACGCCTTCGTTGTTGATCGCAAGGCAACGAAGCCGCAGATTCGTCAAGCCGCGGAAGAGTTGTTTGACCTTCAAGGGGATATTCTTAAAATTCGCACGATGCATGTTCGCGGTAAGCCGAAAGGTAAAATGTTGCGTTATCAACGGGGCAGAAAACCGCATTGGAAGAAAGCGATCATTACCCTGAGAGAAGGCGCGACGATCCAAGCGTTTGAAACCATATAGGAATAGCAGTCAGCAGTCAGCAATCAGCAGTCAGCAAAGAGGTTCCCGCCTGTGGACGTATTTTTTGTACCTGAAGGCTGAAAGGGTTCTCATAGAAATGCTCCTGACCGTTGATAATTCTTAAAAAGAGGAAATCAGAGTGCCTAAAACTTATTCACCCATAACCCCAAGTCGTCGGTTCATGACTGGGTATACCTTTGAAGAGATTACGCGGAGCAAACCGGAAAAATCTCTTGTCAAAGGATCGAAACAGAAAGCCGGTCGGAACGCCAGTGGTCGCTTGACTGTGAGACGTCGCGGTGGGGGACATAAGCGCAGATATCGGGTTATTGATTTCAAACGAGACAAGTTTGGTGTCCCTGCCAAAGTTGCTGCGATTGAATATGATCCGAATCGGTCTGCACATATCGCCCTATTACACTATGTTGACGGTGAAAAACGCTATATTCTTGCCCCGGTCGGTGTTCAGGTTGGCGATATGTTAAGCTCAGGCGAAGATGCGGAAATCCGTGCTGGTAACGCCTTACCGCTTGAGAAAATCCCGCTCGGATCGTCAATCCACAATATAGAGATGCGTCCGGGTAAAGGCGGTCAACTCGTAAGGAGTGCTGGTGCTGCGGCGCAATTGGTTGACAGAGAAGGAAAGTATGCGCGTATCCGACTCCCCTCCGGCGAGATTCGTCTCATTCTGGTCCAAGCGATGGCAACGCTCGGGCAGGTCGGTAACGTTAGCCAGATTGTTATCGGTAAAGCGGGACGTTCGAGATGGCTCGGAAAACGCCCGAAAGTTAGAGGCGTAGCTATGAATCCGATTGATCATCCGCATGGTGGTGGCGAAGGAAAGAGTTCGGGGGGTAGGCATCCAGTTACACCTTGGGGTGTTCCAACCAAAGGGTATAAGACCCGAAATCCGAAGAAGAAATCAAACCGTTACATTGTTGGCAAACGGAAATAAGGCAGATTAGAAAAAGGAGAAGCACAATGGCGCGTTCTGTCAAAAAGGGACCTTACATAGACTCGAAACTTGCTAAGAAGATAGCCGCAATGGAACGTTCTGGTAGCAAACGGGTGGTGCGGACTTGGTCCCGCCGTTCAATGATTACTCCTGAGTTAGTAGGACACACTTTGGCAATATATAACGGGAAAAAATTCTTTCCAGTATATATAACCGAGAACATGGTAGGACATAAACTCGGAGAATTCTCACCAACTCGCACCTTCCGTTCCCACTCAAGCGGTGCAGGTGCGGCAAGAAGATAACTTTGTGATAGCTTTCATCGTATACCGAGGCTCTCCGAAACACCATCTTTTTAGGATAGGAAATGATGCCTTTAGATGCGTTGTTGCGAATCACAATGAAACCAGAAAATTGCTTTTATTAGGAGACACTGATGGAAGCCAGATCTAAGATTAGGAACGCGTCGGTTGCGCCGCGGAAAGCACGTTTAGTAGCCGATCTCGTCCGTAATCAGTACGTTGAGGATGCGTTAAGTCAGCTGCGCTTTACGCATAAAGCCGCGTCCCCTATAATTTATAAGTTAATTCAGTCTGCAGCTGCGAACGCGCAATATCAAGATCCGAACATTGATATCACGAGCTTATATGTAAAAGAGATTCGGGTTGATGAAGGGGTTACGCGAAAATGGATACGTCCCCGGGCACGAGGTATGGCAAATAGAATCCTAAAACGGAGTAGTCATATCACCGTCGTCGTTGATGAGGAGAGTAGTGATAATGGTGAGTAACACCGCGCGCTTACAAAACACCAACAGCACTGCTTGTACTCCCCGTTGCGAACGGGGAAGAGTTCGATAGGAGGTTTACGTGGGACAAAAAACTCACCCCCGTGGGTTGCGCTTAGGAATCATTGAGACGTGGGATTCAAAGTGGTACAGCGAGCGGGATTATGCCAAATGGCTCCATGAAGATTTCAAAATTCAGAAGTTTGTCAAAGAGCAACTCGCGCGTGCCGGTATTTCGCGTGTTGAGGTGGAACGCGTAGCAGATCGTTGCAGCATTAACATCCATACAGCACGTCCAGGTATTGTGATTGGTCGTCGTGGTGCGGAAGCTGAAAAACTCCAAGCGCTGCTCGAAAAAGAGGTCGGTTGCCCTGTGCGGATTAATGTTTCGGAGATAAGGGAACCAGAACTGGATGCCCAACTCGTGTCAGAAGATGTTGCGACCCAAATAGAGCGTCGTGCAGGCTTCAAACAAGCGATGCGTCGGAAAATCTCCGGCTCCATACAAGCTGGGGCATTGGGTGTCAAAATCATGGTAAGTGGTAGACTGGACGGCAAGGAAATCGCCCGCGCTGAATCCAGTATTGAGGGCCGAGTTCCTCTTCACACCCTGAGAGCAAACGTTGACTACGGATTTACGGAAGCCAATACAACCTACGGTAAAATCGGGGTCAAGACATGGATTTTCAAAGGCGAAATTATAGGTGTCCCGGATAATTTGAAGGGTGAATCGCCTGTTCGTCGTCAATCCGGACGCCGTGAAGACGCAGGTTCCCAACGTCCTGAACGCCGTCGTGGTGACAGACGTTCCGGCTCCCGCCAATCGGGTTCCCGCCAATCGGGTTCCCGCCAATCCGGTGATCAGGGGAGAGGACGAGGTCGGCGCCGTCAGCGTCGCAGCGATGGGCCTTCGAGAAGTAACTCATAACCGCCCAAGGGAACAGAGGGCAGATTTTTAAGGAGGCATTTAAGGTGTTAATGCCGAAACGGGTGATGCGCCGTTATGTGCATCGTGGAAAACGCCGTGGAAAGCCACTCCGAGGTTCAAGGATTAACTTCGGTGAATACGGTTTGCAAGCCATGGAAGCTGGTTGGATTACCAGCAACCAGATTGAATCGGCTCGTGTCGCTATCACGCGGTATGTACGCCGTGGTGGAAAACTTTGGATTAAAATTTTTCCACACAAGCCACTGAGTAAACAACCTGCTGAAACGCGCATGGGTAAGGGCAAGAAGGGACCTCCTGAACATTGGGTCGCTGTTGTTAAACCCGGCAGAGTTCTCTATGAATTAAGCGGCGTTTCGCTTGAAGATGCAAAAGGGGCGATGGAACGAGCCGCCCACAAATTGCCAATCAAAACTAAGTTTGTTGCACGGAATGAGTAATTTCGTCTGCGACTCCGATGTTGTAAAAATTACGGGTTTCCTGTTGACGCGGCATCTCTATTTTGACAACACGTATGGAGGTTCGGAAAAATGAAAGCGGATGAACTACGAGGAAAAACGACCGAAGAATTGGAAGGTGAACTGAAATCTCTGAAAGAGAATCTGTTTAACCAGAAATTCCGTAGTATTTTAGGACAGCAAGAGGACACAACAAATATTGGTAAGATTCGGAAGGACATCGCACGCGTGAAAACCGTCCTACGACTCCGGGCAGAGTAAGCGCACCGATAGGCAAAGGTTAGACGCTACAGCCGGGTCCCGTCTCTGAAAATTTGTACTGTGTGCTGAAAAAACGCACTTTAATAAGTTTTGACTGGTTTGGAGGATAAAGTTGAGCGAGGAAAGACGAAGACATCGCAAATTTCGGACAGGTCTTGTTACCAGTAACAGTATGGATAAAACTGTCACAGTGTCGCTTGTTCGACGCTTTCAACATCCCCTTTATAAAAAGGTAGTCCGGAAAACGAACAAGATTCTGGCTCACGATGAACAGAACAATTGTAACGTCGGTGACGTGGTGCAGGTTGTCGAAACCCGACCGCTGAGTCGTCATAAACGGTGGCGGGTCCAATCGATAGTAAGCACAGCACAGACCGCAAACGATTAAAAAGTGTTACCAACCGCTTGCATGGAGAAGCGGATACGGATAAACCCTGAACTCTTGATTGACTTGGAATTACCAATAGGGCTTTTATAAAAGTCCAACCCAAGCCAATATCGCATTGTCATCAGAAAAACCAAACCCTTTACCGTCGCCACGAGTTGCGAGGAGACGTAAAACGCCTGTGGAGTTTGGGTAAGACCTCAGTCGAAGGCACGAAACGATGAAGCAGGAAGTTCAGGCAACAATCAACACAGATGGTAAATTTGTGTATATTCTAATTTTTACCAGATTTGTGAGATTTGTATAAGCCCTACACAACGGTTTCATCTCCACTCTGATGTTAAGGAGAAAGAAATAATGGTTCAATCATATACTCGATTAACCTGTGCTGATAATACCGGCGCAAGGAAGTTAATGTGCATTAGTGTGCTTGGGGGAACCCGTCGACGCTACGCACGCGTAGGCGACGTGATTGTAGCAAGCATCAAGGAAGCGGTCCCCAATACGCAGGTAAAAGCGGGTGAAGTCGTTCGGGCAGTTATCGTCCGCACGACTAAAGAATATCGACGTGCAGATGGTTCCTATATCAAATTCGACCAAAACGCCGCGGTTCTCATTGATCCACAGAATCAACCGCGAGGCACTCGAATCTTTGGACCCGTTGCCCGTGAATTGAGAGAAAAGGCGTTTACCCGAATTGTCTCGCTTGCGCCCGAGGTCATTTAGGAGGACAATTGTGACACAGCAAAAACTACACATCAAAAAGAACGACACAGTCGTAGTCCTCAGTGGGCAAGATCGCGGTAAACAAGGGGTCGTTTTAGAGGTGTTCCCAAAGAAACAGCGAGCAATCGTTGAAGGTGTTCATATAATTGTCCGCCACCTCCGACCAAACCAAGCAGGACAAGGCGGTGTCGTTGAACGTGAGGGCACTATCCACGTTTCAAACCTGAAAAAGATTGATGGCTAACAGAAACAGAGTATTCCAGCCCCTGCTGAAGAATTACATTGAAAATAGCCGTCGGTTCTCCATCAGCAGTCAGCGGTCAGAATGAGAGTGTAATTTCACCCTCTTTACTGATGGCTAATAGCCGGTGGTTTCCGACAGGCATTCTACGGAAAATGCAATCTCTATAGGATACAAGGCTTATGAGCCCATTCAAAGAATTTTACCAAACGGAAGTCATGCCCGCATTGCAACAGCATTTTGATTATAAAAATGTGATGCAGATTCCGAAAGTGGACAAAGTTACACTGAATATCGGTGTTGGTATAGCAGTTCAGAATCCAAGTGCATTGGAAGATGCCGTAGAAGAACTGACACTTATTGCGGGTCAACGTGCGGTGATTACCCGTGCGAAAAAATCCATCTCTGCGTTTAAGATCAGAGGTCCATCAAAGTTGGGACGCACTCCCGGTATGGCGATCGGATGTAAGGTTACCCTACGGAAGCAAAGGATGTATGAATTTCTGAATCGTTTAATCAACATCGTGCTCCCGCAAATTCGGGACTTCCGCGGTATATCCCCCGACGCTTTTGACGGGCGCGGCAATTATTCCCTGGGTCTTACGGAACAGTTAATCTTCCCCGAAATTGATTACGACAAGGTTAACGATATTCGTGGACTGAATGTAACCATCGTTACCACCGCCCCAACTGACGAAGAAGGTCGCGAGTTACTAACACTCTTAGGGATGCCTTTCCGAAAATAGATAAGATCTTTCGCTAAACTTCAGGAAAAGATTTTACAGGTATCCTTTACCAGCACCTCCTGTTTAACACCCGGAGGCAACACCCGTAGGTATTACGGGTAAACAAAAAAAGGAGTATCCAGGTTGGCAAGTAAATCATGGATTGCCAAACAGAAAAGAACCCCGCGGTTCCGAACCCGAGAATACAGTCGTTGTAAGACTTGCGGCAGATCGCGTGGGTATCTTCGCAAGTTTGAGTTGTGTCGTATCTGTTTCCGTCTCTTTGCCCGCGCCGGTAAAATCCCTGGTGTCCGAAAGGCAAGTTGGTAGAGGACTTGATGAGTTGTACCTCTCTACACAAACATGATAGGCACAACAGTTATTCAAAACGAGAACAAAATAAGGAGAATCTTTCATGTCGATGACCGATCCGATTGCTGATATGCTAACACGTATCCGCAATGCCAACATGGCAGGACATGAACGCGTCGAAATCCCCTCTTCTAAAGTTAAATCTGAGATTGCGCGCATCCTTGTAGAGGAAGGTTTCGTCAGAAATTATCGTTTAATCGAAGATGAGAAACAGGGGATTTTAAGAATCTACTTGAAATACGGAAACACGAAAAAAGAGAAGGTCATCACAAACCTGAGACGTATCAGCAAACCCGGCAGGAGGGTTTACGCCAAATCCGATAAGTTACCACGGGTTTTCGGAGGACTCGGAGTCGCTATTTTGTCAACGTCCAATGGACTCAAAACGATTCCCCAATGCCGTGAGGAGAAAATCGGCGGTGAAGTTCTTTGTTACGTCTGGTAACATTTTGATGATGACACGCAACGGTCAGGAGACATAAATGAAAATGTTTACATTTTCATTTTATTTTCCTAACGGGAGAAACAGAATGTCACGTATCGGACTAACACCGATTCCAGTACCCGATAAGGTGGAAGTTGCTTTAAACAACAGCGACGTGCAGGTAGACGGCCCAAAAGGGAGTCTCAATTGGAAACTTCCGGAAGGCATTAATGCGACGCTTGAGGAAAACGTTCTGACCGTCCAAAGAACGAGTGAACTCAAACAGTACAAAGCACTGCACGGATTGGCGCGTAGCCTTATTGCCAATATGGTTACTGGTGTTTCAGAAGGTTTTGAGAAAAAACTACGAGTCGTGGGTATGGGTTATCGTGCTGAGGTCAATCGTGAGAACGATCTGGTTCTCGACGTTGGCTATTCGCATTCCGTCACCTACTCTCCACCGGACGGAATAACACTGAACGTTGAACCCACTGAAACAATAGATGGTCAGACCCATACACCGATCGTTATCAGTGGTATCGACAAACAATTGGTCGGACAAGTGGCGGCTTCTATTCGTCAAATTAAGAAACCGGAGATTTATAAACCTTGTAAAGGTATTCGTTACGATGGCGAGCGGGTCCGAGATAAAGAAGGGAAAGCTGCTGCTGGTTAACGTTGTTAGATTTGCGCGCTGGCAGATAGAAAGCGCGTGTATAGTGATAAGGAGACCCCTTGGTAATTACAAAAAAGAAACGAATGAGCCATTTACGGCGCCGCAAGCGAGTCCGCCAAAAAATTAGCGGCACCGGGGACAGACCGAGGCTCTCTGTTTTTCGAAGCTCAAAACATATCTATGCGCAGCTCATTAATGATGAACTTGGCGTGACGGTAGCCGAAGCCTCTACTTTATCCCCCGAATTGAGAGAGGCTCTCTCAAACGGTGGCAATGTTAAGGCAGCGGAGAGCGTTGGGGCGCTGATTGCGCAAAAAGCTAAGCAGCAACAGGTTGAGATAGTTGTCTTTGACCGGGGCGGACATCTCTACCATGGACGCATAAAAGCCCTTGCTGAAGCTGCCAAGACGGAAGGATTAAAGTTCTAATCTTTTGTTTCTGCTCTGCCCTCCATTACATTTCGGTCAGGTTTTCAGTGGGTCCTGTATTCCTTGTTGCAGGTAAACAGGAATTTCACCGGAAACTCAGCGAAACGGAGTGGAGCGAGGCCCAGGAGACCATAGCTTAAAGTATGCTGAAAGATAAAATCAACCCTGATGACTATGAATTTGAGGAACGCATGATTACAATCAACCGTGTGATGCGAGTTGGTAAGGGGCGGCGAACGCCGAGTTTTAACTCACTCACCGTTGTTGGAAATCGTGATGGTATTGTTGGTATCGGCTTTGGTAGCGCGAGCGAAGTCGCTGGTGCGCTCCGCAAAAGTTTCGCGGATGCTCGAAAAAATCTGATTCGGGTTCCAATCACCAATGGTACGCTCCCACATGAGATCATCAGCGAATTTAAATCCGCCAAAGTCTTGCTAAAACCAGCAAGCCCGGGAACAGGTATTATCGCAGGACATGCTACGCGTGCTATCCTTGAATTTGCAGGCGTTCGAGATGCCCTAACAAAATGCCTTTCCTCTCGGAATGTGAAAAATATCGCTGAAGCTACCATGCTCGGATTGAAAAGCCTCAAAGATGTTAATGAAGTCGCTCGGTTACGAGGCTTATCTGTTGAAGAACTGCTCAAGAAACGCTAAATGAGTCGTCAGTCATCAGTTGTCAGTTTTAACCATCAACTCGTGCTTTAGCATAAGTATCTGTAGACGAGTTGATGGTTAAAGTTAAGAGGGTGCTGGTTAAATCAGATACCTCTTTCTTTAACTCATAACCGATAACTGAAAACTGAAAACTATTGGATAAAAAATGGAGTAAATCCTGATGAAACTGAACGAACTTAAACCTGCCCCGGGCGCGAACCGCTCAAGAAAGCGTGTAGGGAGAGGCAACGCTTCAGGCTGGGGCGGTACTTGTGGACGCGGACATAAGGGTCAAAAATCCCGATCTGGTGCTTCAATCCCTGCATGGTTTGAAGGTGGACAGATGCCGCTCGTCCGACGGCTTCCGAAGCGTGGCCCGCGACGCACTGGACACAAACGACTCGAGTACGATATCATCAACGTAGAAACCCTCAACATTTTTGAAGATGCCGCGGTTATCAGTCCTGAAGTCCTTCGCGAAGCGGGAATAATCAAACGGAAAAACGGTCTGATAAAGATACTCGGTGACGGTGAACTCGAAAAACAGTTGAAAGTCCAAGCACATCGCTTCTCAAAATCTGCAATCCAGAAAATTGAATCCAAAGGCGGCACAACCGAGGTCCTCGGGATGCATGCGAACACTAACGACCCTGCTTAAGCATCGTAGGGGCTGGGTAACCCAGCCCGTACAGGAGGAAAAAAAATAAGTGATTAAGGCAGTTCAAAACGCTTTTAAAATACCCGAATTGCGGAAGCGCATCATTTTTACAGCGTTGCTCTTGATTGTTTACCGCCTTGGTGCCCACATCACACTTCCGGGTATTGACGACCAAGCCCTCGAAGCTTTTTTTCAACAGCTCATGGAGCGTGGTGGGAATGTCATTGGATTCATCGACTTGTTTTCTGGTGGCGCGTTTAGTCAGATGACTATTTTCGCACTCGGCATACAACCGTATATCAGTGCCTCAATCATTATGCAGCTCCTCGCCGTCATTGTGCCTTCATTGGAGAAACTCTCCAAAGAACCTGACGGTCGGAAGAAAATTACGCAATACACCCGATACGGAACGGTCGTCCTGAGTATCATTCAGGGTATAACGATTAGCATCGTCTTGCGGAATCCAGAAAATATAACTGGGCAAGCAGGCGAAATCGTGAGAGATCCCAACCTCTGGTGGCATTTCCTTGTCGTTATAACACTCACTGCTGGAACCTCCTTTGTTATGTGGTTGGGGGAACAGATCACAGAGCGCGGTATTGGACAGGGTATTTCATTAATTATTACAGTCGGCATTATTGCTGGATTGCCCGGTGGTGTCACAACCATTTTCAACAATCTCGTGACCAGACCGGAGTTCGGCATTTTACAATTGGCACTTTTAGTTGCCCTTGTTGTTGTAGCCGTTATGGGAACTGTGTTCATCACACTTTCCGTTCGGAAGATTCCGGTGCAATACGGCAGGCAGATTCGAGGTCGAAGAGTGATCGGCGGACAATCAACACATCTGCCACTCCGTGTTAACGCAGCCGGCATGATTCCAATCATCTTTGCTGTGACGCTGATCCAATTTCCGCCGACTGTCCTCGGTTTTCTACCACGGGACTGGGGTTGGGTAGCGGGTGTGGAAACACTCATCGCTCCGGGGACCCCGTTGTACCTTACCGTTTACGCATTGTTAATTATTGGTTTCACCTATTTCTACACAGCTGTGCAAATCAATCCGATACAAATGGCAGAGGACTTACAGAAATACGGCGGTTTTATTCCGGGTATACGAGCAGGTAAACAAACCGCAGATTACATCAACACTACGCTTACACGCATCACCCTCCCAGGCGCGGTCTTTCTTGCGGCTATCGCTGTGATTCCGATTATCATCACAAGCCAACTTCAAGTTGGAAACATGGTGGAAGGTGCTTCTATTTTGATCGTTGTGGGGGTCGTGTTAGATACAGTGTCACAAATCGAATCCTATTTAACGGTACGCCATTACGAAGGATTCTTAAAAGATCGAAAACTCAGAGGCAGACGGCGTTAAACGCTTTCACCTGAAAGAGGACACCATGAAAGTCAGACCTTCCGTCAAAAAGATGTGTAACCAGTGTAAAATTGTTAAACGAAAAGGGATAATCCGCGTCATTTGTTCTTCAAACCCGAAGCACAAACAACGCCAAGGCTAATTCTTAAAGGCAGATTGAAAAAAGGAGGGAACCCATGGCAAGGATCGCAGGGGTTGATTTACCCCGCAACAAACGGGTGGATATTGCTTTGACGGCAATTTATGGCATTGGTCGTTACACCGCAGTGCAAATTGTCACCGATCTGGATCTCGATCCCGGGAAAAAGGTTGACAGCCTCGCCGAAAACGAGATTGGTCAACTCCGAGACAAAGTTCAAGAGTACAAAATCGAAGGTGATTTGCGCCGTGACATCGATCAGAATATCAAACGACTGATGGACATCAACAGTTATCGCGGTTTACGACATCGTCGACAGTTACCTGTCCGCGGACAGCGCACGAATACTAACGCCCGTACCCGTAAAGGAAAGGCACGAACCATCTCTGTTGGTAGAAAAGCCAAAGAGGCAGCACGTAAAGGTGGTTAGTGTTAATGGTTATCAGTTCGGTTTTTCTCCCGAAAAACCTTTCAGTTGTCAGTTGTCAGTTAAGACCTTGTGGACCTTACAGGAAACTTTACGACCACAAGAGACTTCTTTACCTGATAACCGACAACCGATAACTCTGAGTCGGATGGCTGATAGTCACTCCATTGATAACCTTTACCATCAGCTCGCCCATTGATAGAAGTGTTAAGGGACGACTTGATGGTAAAACTACTGATAAGAAAGGAGAATCGTTTTGCGTGGAAGAAGACGAGAACGCAAGAACGTTCCCGAGGGTATCGCACATATACAAGCGACCTTCAACAACACAATCATTACAATCACAGACTTAAACGGCAACACTGTTGCTTGGGCGAACGCTGGGATGACTTTCACAGGTTCACGGAAGTCAACACCTTTTGCCGCACAACAGACAGCGGAATCATGTGCGCGCAGAGCAATGGATCACGGCATGAAACGCGTGGAAGTTAGAGTCAAAGGCCCCGGATCCGGGAGAGAGTCTTCTATACGAGCACTCGCTGCAGCCGGACTCGACATTACCTTAATGAAGGACGTAACTCCTATCCCACATAATGGATGTCGTCCCCCGAAGAGACGACGGGTTTAAGTTGCCCGGCAACTCGACTCCGATACAAGCCTTAAAAGCACAAGTTGAGGGTTAAACTCACACACAAGGAGAGGGAATGAGTAGATATTTAGATTCAGTCTGTAAATTATGCCGACGGGAAGGTGAAAAACTCTTTCTGAAAGGGCGTCGATGCAACGGACCTAAATGTTCTTTTGAACGCCGCAGCTACCCACCCGGCGAACACGGTCAGACACCACCTCGCAGAAGTCGCGGGGACAATTTCCGTCGGCAGTTGCGTGCGAAACAGAAAGTCAAACGCACTTATGGTGTTTTTGAGAAACAATTTCGGAACTATTATTTCAAAGCCGCTCGTCAAACAGGTATCGCTGGCGAGAATTTAATTAGTTTCCTTGAACGCAGGTTAGACAATGTCGTTTACCGACTCGGCTTCGCAACCTCCCGAAATCAGGCGCGTCAACTCGTGAAGCACAACCACTTCACTGTCAACGGCAAGCGGGTTAATATTCCATCTTATATCGTGAAAGTTGGCGATATTATCACACCTCGCGAACGGAGCCGAAACCTTGCGACGATTCAAGAGGCATTAGAATACACGCAGCATCGCGGTGCACCTGAATGGCTGGAAATTGATACGGACAAAGCAGAAGGGCGTGTTCAAGGAGCACCCGTGGTAGAGCAAATCGCCATCGACCTTGAAACGCAACTCATCATTGAACTTTACTCCCGATAGATATATCCTGTATACCTGGGCGTTATAGTTTTCAGTTAAAAGCCGGACTTGAAAGCTCCAAAAGTTTCTTGTTCCTGACGACTGATGGCTATTTTGGGGATGTCAAAAAATACAATACAGATAGAAAATTAAGAGTCCGTGCGCGTTACAATGGACACCACGCCTCAGTTTGTACGTATTTTAACACTTAATTTAATTCTTATAGGAGGAAATCGATGATAAGGTCCGAGCTGGAAATGCCCGATCGGCTAAGAACTGATACAGATACCTTACGCCCTAATTATGCAAAGTATACCGCTGAACCTTTTGAGCGCGGATTCGGAACAACCCTCGGCAATTCGCTACGCCGAGTCCTCCTTTCCTCAATTAAAGGCGCGGCGATTATAGCCATTCAAATTGAACAAGTAAAACATGAATACGCTACGATTCCCGGTGTCGTGGAAGATGTCGTCCAGATTATTCTCAACCTCAAAGAGATTCGTCTAAATATAACAACCGACGACCTAACACGACTCACATTAAAAGCGGAAGGATCTGGTGAAGTTACAGCAGCAGATATTCGTTCTAATGCACACGTTGAGATTATAAATCCTGACCGGCATATCGCGACACTCAATGAATGCGAAGGATTGGACATAGAGATTTATGCCCAAACAGGCAGAGGATACTCTCTCGCCGAAGAACACAGGCCCACCGTAGAACAGCTTATAGTGGAAACACTCAAGAACTATAGAGGGTCCTCTCTTGTTGAAGAGGAAAGACTCGTAGGACCCGACATCGGATTGATTCCGGTTGATGCGAAGTTCTCACCGGTTGAAAAAGTGAACTACTGGGTAGAAGAAACCCGCGTCGGTGATATGACGAATTTCGATAAGCTCAATCTCGAAGTCTGGACGGATGCCACCATTACAGCGAAGGAAGCTGTCACACGGGCTGCTAACATTCTACTGCAACAACTCGAGATCTTCACAGAATTCGACGAAAGTTACGTTGAACCGGAACCTGAGATTGATGAGGCAAAACTCCGGCGCAATCGATACCTCGCCAAACCTGTCTCTGAACTCGAGCTCTCGGTCCGAGCCAGTAACTGTCTCGAAACGGCAAATATCAAAACTATACGACAACTCGTCACAAAAGAGGAAAAGGATATGTTGGAATACAAGAATTTTGGGCGAACATCGCTAAATGAGATCAAAGATCAACTCGCCAACATGGGGCTTTCCCTCGGAATGAAATTGGACGAATTAGACGACGCGGAAATCAGCGAAGAAGATATGGCACAAGCACCTTTGCAACCGCTTGTGTAATTAATTCTTTGCGACAACGCGTAACAAGTCGGTGAGAAAAGGTATCTTCGTAACCTTCAGGTTGCGGAGATACCTCACTCACCGAATGGAGGAAGACGATGCGTCACAGAAAACGCGGACGGAAATTGGGACGAACAGCAAGCCATCGGAAAGCTCTTTTCCGCAACCAAGCCACCGCGCTATTTGAACACGAACAAATTCGGACAACACTCCCAAAGTGTAAAGAACTTCGGCGTGTTGCTGAAAAGTTGATTACGCTCGCTAAACGCGGGGACTTACCTGCACGCCGACAAGCCGCAAAACTGCTCTATGGGGCCAATCTACATTACACGCCCAGAAGAGGAGAAGAAGTGAGTGGTGTCGACAAGCAGGCCATCCTACGGAAACTGTTTGATGACATCGGACCTCGGTACGAAGACCGAAGTGGTGGATATACACGCATCATACGAGGTGAACTCCGAAAAGGCGACGGAGCACAGATGGGCTACATTCAACTGGTTTAATGGCTGTCGGCTATCGGAAACCATCAGCAGTCAGTAAAATGCACGGGCGGAGTTTTACCTCCGCCCGTTTCTGCTTAAACCATAGTTCGATACAAAGATACCGCCAGTAGTTACCAAGAAAGGAAAACCATCCACCCACTGACAGTAAGCGCAGCGAACGCCCCGAGTGCCGACCGCTGATGACTTCCTAAAATCGATACGCAGCAGATACAAACACGCGATGTGTAAGCCGTTCCGTAGTCAGGTCATTCCTGCTCCGCTGCCAAGTTCCCAACATATACCCTACATCAAACTTCAGTGAATCTTCAAATATCTTTCCGACACCTACTGTTAAGAAATCGCGGGCATTCTCAACCTCAGCATCGGTAAACGGAATTGTATCCCGAAAATACCCCAAACGGACATGTGTATCAATAGTAGGTACCCTATATTCGACACCAAGGCGTGCCTGAAGCGTTGTGGCATAGAACTCTTCAAAATTATCCTGCGAAATGTCATCCGCTGGGGCTGGATCGTAGCGGGTCTGCGTCCAATCTGTGAGTTGGACATCCCCAGCGAAAATCAATTGCTCGTTAAATAATTTCACAGCAATTCCGGTTCCAATTTCAAAGGGTCTCTCAATATCAAACGCCTGCGCTCCATCTGCAACATCCGACATCTCTTCGCCGTCATCATAAACTGCCCGAGTCGATTGATACCAGAGTTCATCAACGCCCAATTCAACAGGCGCGACCAAGGTTAGACCGACACTAATAGCATCGGTCAGGTGCGCCAGAAGCCCTATCCGAGCCCCTAACCCCGAGTACTCCCGGTCAATTTCGTCATCGTATCTGAAGCGTGACAACTCGCTATCGATCTTCAAGAGATCCGTCGCTGTCGTATCCAACTCATTCAGGCTATTGCCCTGCCAGAAGTCTAACGACCCGCCAACGAGAACGCGTTTTGAAACGTACACACTCGTGCCGAAGCTCCAAATCCCAATGCCGCCACTGTTCACGTCAGTCTCATCAACAGCCAATCCACTGAATTCAGTGTCAGAACTCGGATCAATTCCTTGAATTGCGGTCTGATAGTCAAAGTTCTGTGGACGATTGTAGCCGAAAGCGATCGCCCATCCTCCGCGTTTCGCATGGAATGGATACACAAACCCGATGGAATTCGGACGCATCTGTGAACGAGTCGTTCCAGTCATCTGATCACCGGTGAAGTATGCCTCCGTATTCGCCGTGTTATGCGAAAAACTACTAAACAATTCAAATTTTTGGATCTGCGCCATCCCAGCTGGATTCCAATAGAGTGCTGTGAAATCATCAGCGAGTGCAAGGGATGCGCCGCCCATTCCCATCGTCCGCGCACCAACACCAAACGTATTTCCGATCGCCATTTCTTCTACTTGCGCCACGCTGACAGTCGTCCAGAACACTGCCGCAAATAAAAAAATAAAGATAATATACATCGTTCGTTTCATCGTCCCAATTCCTCCATTTTTTAATTTTTAATTTTACCTTGCGGTTCGGCGAGGTATGTTAGATGCATAACGTTCCTCTTCGTATATCCGCCCTCCGCTACGCTTACGGGCTACAGTTTCGTTATTGAGATAAAAACACATTAAAATTCGCGAAATTTGTGTCACCCGCGATTCAGATGATTTTTTACTCATACCCTCACCTTTCGTTCCGATTTCTCGTTCGTCGCTGTGGTCGTTCCGATCTTGATTTTGGTGAAGTTACACTCCGTGAACTCCGAGAACGTCGATTCTCAGGTCGCCAGTCGCGTCTATTGTAAGTCCGCCGTGAGAGGGGGACATACCGGCTTTGACCGTAATGTCGTCGATAGACATTCGTATATGGATAATACCCTCTATAATGGCGGTAATACGGCGAGTAACCGTAATAGGACCCGTACCTGTAAAACCAAGGGTGTGAATAATATGGCATAACAGGCAGATAATAACCATACGGATATGGTGCGTAAACTCCCGAATAGGTGTCGTAGTGCCTGTGTGGATACACGTATGTCTCACGACGGGTATACTTCCGTCGCCCGTAATAGCCTTCCGACTCTACAGTATCGGTATGCTCTGATTCCAATTCTTCCGACTCTACTTCAGCGTGCTCCTCCGTTTTATCTTCCTCCAAAACCGTCCGGTATTCCCGCTGGTAATCCGAAGACGCGTAATAACCGAGTTGCGTATAACACCCGGCAAACGCCACCATTGCTAAAAGCGAGGGTAGTACGAAAGTTATTTGCAACTTCATGTCTCTTTCTCCTTTAGATTTATCCGTCAGTCTCGACTATTATAACATATTATACGAGAGACCCCTAAAAAAAGTTTACATCTGTCTCGGCAATCTCTTCCCTTTTTCGCTGACGAGGTTTCTAAATTCGTCCAGTAACCTACCGATAACCGAAAACTATTTTCACTTTTTGTCATATTATGCACGAATTTCGCCGAAAAAACGAGTCTTTAATATAACTTACACAAAATCTCTACTTCTTCCCAAAACGTGTGGGAGAGACAGATGTGTAAGTCATGTTCATCTATAAGAATAAAGTATTTGTCGAAATTCATCCGAAATTTGTGCCATAGCAGAGGACAAACGATCCAAGCTCCACGATTGATAGACAGGAACACCGCTATTAGGCAAGACTTTTCACCCTTTCCGCAGAATATGGTATAATATTAAATAATTGCTTGTGGTGATACATCATTAAGAAAGGTTTTCAGCCAGTATTTATAGTAAAGTTTAGAATTAATTAGACCCTCTAAAGAGGCGAGGTTACAAACCTCGCCAGCGGGGGTGGGGGTTTTCGCTTCTATTGAGATTGCCTCGCAGTGAGAGTTATTTGTAGGTTTTACCATAAACAAGAGATTTTCTTATGGTGAGGACATATTGAGGAACACTCTTATGACTTCTGAAATTTACACGCGCCAACAATTTACAAGTTTTCTATGCCTCAGCATTTTGCTACTCTCCGGATGTACAGAGCCGTCAGACGATATGCTAACGCCTTCTGAGGAAATAGAGTCTGTTTCTACTTTAAGTGCTGAGTCGATCACAAACTTGGAGGAAAGAACGTTTGCTACACTCCATTCCGCGTTTCCGCCTCCGATTTTAGATAAGGACTTTAAAACACTCCAAGTTCTCGCAAATTCAGATACGTATTTGGCGTTTCTCTCTCGCGTTTTCAAGCCCTCGAAACCTTTTGAAAACTTTGGTGAACTTCTTGACACAACGCCTCCGAAATCCAAGGATCACCTCCATTCCATTTTGAAGCAACACCTGAAACATATAGTTATTGATGATACGGATATAATTACCCTTCACAAGGTCATCATTTTTCAACAAATACTTGATATTAGGGGTAAACTCAGCCTGTTCCCGGACCATATTTTTGCTCGGACATCCCTCTTACCTTCACACATACAAGAGGCAAGAGACAAGACATATAAATCTGATACGGTCAAAGGATGGTTCCGCGGGTTAAAAGATCAAAAAGCCCATGACTTTTTTGATGCCTATGTTGCATTTGCGAAAGCTGCTAATGACACTGCTAACCAAAAGATACAAGAACTCTTCAACCAGCACGGGCCTAACAACGGATTCATCTGGCTCTCAATCCAAGAACCAATAATATTTTGGATTATCTTTAACACTTTCACAGAACCTTTCGGGACGACTGATTTTCTCCGTTGGGTAGATCCAGAAAAACAGGAAAATTAGCCACAGGTGCCCCTATCGCCTAAGTCAACATTCACTTCCCTATAAAGCCACAATTGTGTTTCACCCCTAAATCTTTTTTATTGATCCCACCTCGTATCCATGCTAAATTGAAGGCATGAGGGTTTTCATTCAAATCGGACACGGCATTGTCGGTGCCGCTGTGATCTCAGGTTTATGCATCTGGCAGGCGGGTAGTTTCGGTGAAGCAAGACACACTCTTAGCATTATCGGTGCGATTGCTATTGTCATTGCCAGTCTTTATCTGCTACGAAGCCGCTGGATTCGATGGGGCAATCGGCAGACATGGCTCAGATACCATCAACGGCTCGCTTCGTTAGGTTTGTGCTTGGTGCTATTGCATTCTGCCTTCCAACCCCTGGTGTGGCACTCATGGCTTACCTTCTTGCTCGCCTTGTCGAACTTAGGCACGGGTATCGCTGTGAGTCTGACATCTCGCGGGGCGCGCCGAATTCTGCTCCGATGTCATCTCATCCTGGCACCGATCTTACTCGTCAGCATCGTGTTCCACGGACAAAAGAAACTGGAACATGACGAATTCTTACCACTCACAGAAGCTCACGATGTGCCTTGCGCAAGATGCCACACCCCCGAACGCCTCCTGTTCCATGTCAGTACAACTTTTCCTGAAGAACTGGACACATCAGACACCATTCCTGAGGACTTGCACTTTTGGTTCTTACAAAATGAAAGCAGGGTCCCCACAACTGCTGCTATCTCGGTCAAGGAGCCCGGAAACGCTTGGACAGTCACCGACCCGAAAAATAAACGCATCTATCACATCCGGAAAGTCACAGATCAAATCGCCATCTACGCCGATTCCGACTACGGGAGTTATACCTGTATCAAATGCCACGTGCATAACACAGAAGAAATACAGTTAGTGCATGAGCTGCACGGTGTCACCGAAGCCCATAGGTGCTTCGTCTGCCACCAGACCGAAATTGACGGCACGCGTTATGGGCGACAACGCTTCGATTGGGAATATGCACCGCACCGATAGATCCAGATATAGTAAAACCCGTAATTACTTATACACTAACGCAAGGGCGAGGTTAGAAACCTCGCCAGCGGCGGTGGGTGCTTGTTCACTGACGAACTGTAAACATATTTTCGGATTTTACTATAAACAAACGGCTTGAGCACAAGAAAATCCTGTGCACAAGCCGCTTGTAGTAGGGGGATTCAATTGATCGACTTCTAAAGCCCCCACAATGCCTAAAAATCTTACCGTCGTGCTTTAAGGCTACCCCAAGTCGTGGTGAGTTTATCTGTGGGTTCTACCGATAGAAATTCGCCGTCCATGACTTCTTTAATTTCATCTTCGGATAACGCGCGAGCGAATATATAGAATTCGTCCATCAACCCATCGAACCACCGACTGTTCTTATGGTGTCCGATTTCGGCTTGGACTCCCCAATTGTCGGAGAGTTCGCCGTTCCCTTTCGCCTCATGCGTCACCTTCCCATCAATGTATGTTTTCGCGTCACCGCTCTTGCTATCGTAGGTGCCGGTGAAATGTACCCATTTTCCGTCCTTGATAATAGGACCAGGATTGATGTTGAAGACTTGTTGTTCGGCGCCATCTCGATGAAAGAATCTGAATCCAGCTGGGCGGATTTCGACGTGGTAGAGACCACTTCCGTGATCCGTCCCAATTGAGTCAAAAATGCTCTGCGGCTCCGGTGAGCCGGTATGATTGACCCAAACCGCAATAGTGAGACCCTCACGAGGGACATTTTTAAACTCTGGACCGTTCAGATCTACCCACGATTGATCCTCCAAAACAATGGCTTTGTCAATGACTCCATCGTCTCTTCTCGATTTCCCTTCGATTTTTCCGTCGTTGCCGTGAATGGAACCGTCTTTGAGGGTATCGCCATCTTCGTCAAAACTATAGTAGACGGACAACGTCGGGTCGCTGAGGTCTGCTTGAGTTGAAACCGTCGCGACTATCATTAGTGCCACAACTGCGAAACAGACTTGAAATAGATGTGGCAAAACCGCCTGGTCTCTAACACGCAGACGTAACAAATTGTAAAACATTTTATTCTCCTTAATTTCTAAACAATGCCTTGCGATTCGCGTAAAACTGCATCATATATTACGTACTAATATTATACCATTAAAACACTCGAAATCCAGACGGAATTTTTAATTCGCGAACCCCATAGACAATGACTGTCACATACGTTAATATGTAACGTGAGTTTGACATAAGCGTATCGTTGGAAACCTGCCTCATTTTTATAGGGGCCGCGGTGGAGTGTCGGGTTTCGCTGTGTTTATTTTTCTGAATGTGTCCTGAAAAAGGAGAGAAAAGGGAAAACTAAATAGTCCCATCTGTTTTTAATGCTCCGTTGACAATTTCCCATATTCTCTATATAATGAAGATGGGAAACCAAAAATGTCAAACAACTTTCATAGAGCGACTTTAGACTCTCACGCTTCGCCAAAAGTCAGCTTCCGCGCGGTCCTACTCGCGCTCCTCATCACCATCCCGAACTCCTACTGGCTCATGATTAACTGGGGTCCCAGTGGTTATGGCACAGGTCAGAGTTTCCCGACTGTCTCCACTGTTTACTTCAATGTCATTTTTGTTGTGTTAGTCTTGATGGCGTTAAACCCTTTGCTTCGAGCCATCGGGAAAAATGCGAGTCTCACCGATGCGGAATTGATGGTGGTCTACCTACTCGTATCCATCGCTTCTTCCATCGCTGGACACGACACACTCCAGATATTGTGGCCTCTGCTCACTTATCCCATCTGGTTCGCGAGTCCTGAGAATGAATGGGGAGAACTGTTCCATCGGCACATGCCGGATTGGCTGACCATCAAAGAACGGAACGCGCTTGCAACTTTTTATCAAGGGGACGACTCACTTCACACTGTCCAACATTTAGAACTCTGGATGCCCCTCGTGCTCTGGTGGTCGGCACTTATCATCGTGCTAACGTGCATGATGCTCTGCATCACAATCCTCATTCGACACCAATGGGTGAACCACGAAAAACTCAGCTACCCCGTCATTCAGATTCCGCTTCACTTGACAGAAAATGGGGGACGCGTCCTCCTGACCAATCGGCTGTTTCTGTTAGGGGCTGTGCTTGCGGGCGGGATAAACCTCCTCAATGGGCTTCATTTTCTATTCCCTGTTGTGCCTGGACTGGGTGGAAGCCTCCACAACTTAGGACAATATTTCCAGACAAAACCACTGAGTGCCATTGGCAATCTCCCCTTCGCCGTCTATCCATTTGCTATCGGGATGAGTTTCTTTATTCCGTTGGAACTCTCGTTCTCTATCTGGTTTTTCTACCTCTTCCACAAAATGACACGTGTATGGGGTACGATGGTAGGCATCGGCCATTTACCGGGATTCCCATTCCTCGACGCGCAATCGTTCGGGGCATGGTTCTGCTTAGGGGTCTCCGCGATATGGCTCACTCGAAAGTTTATCGTGCGACAGGTGAAAAACGCTTTTCGCGGCGGTAACGGAGAGCCAGACACAATGGATACACCTTCAGCACACATCCGATACGCGATTATCGGGTTAATACTCGGCGGTATCTTCATCCTTGTGTTCTTCAAAAGCACAGGCACACCGATCTTTAGTATTCTTGGCTACTTTACACTCTTCTTTGCGTTAGCCATCGCTATTACCCGTATTCGTGCTGAAGTCGGCCCCCCAGCGCATGATGTGCCCTGGCGACCGGACAAGGTACTCGTCTCCTTTCTCGGTACCCGTCGGATTGGCGCAGAGGGATTAACCACGTTTAGTATGTTCCACGGTTTCAACCGGTCCTATCGCTCCCATCCGATGCCGATTATGTTGGAGGGTTTCAAGGTAGCACAGGTCCGTGGACTGTCGCATAATCGCTTTATCGTTGCCATCATCTTGGTGACGATTGTCGGAACGATTTCATCAGCGTGGGCATACTATGCACAAGGCTATCATTACGGGGGGGCAGTCTATGGTGAACAGGCACAATGCCGCTGGACCTATGAGCAACTGAAGCAGTGGCTCATTAACCCACAATCCATAGATGTCGGTGCGGTTTCCGCTTCTGGCGGCGCGATTGCCTTGACAACGCTCTTGATGATACTACGCCGCCGCTTCATCTGGTGGCCCTTTCACCCTGCAGGCTATGCCTTGTCACTGAGTTTTTGGAATACGAGTTGGTATTGGTTCTCTATCTTCTTGTCGTGGGGAATAAAAGCGATTCTTTTCCAGACGGGAGGACTCCGCACCTATCGTCGTGCGATGCCGTTCTTTATCGGTTTAGTCATTGGCGAGTTTCTGCTTGGTGCTATCTGGACCCTAATCGGCATCGCCTTAGAACGTCCAATGTATCGGTTCATGTTTTAATTTTTCCTTGCGGGTAAATAGCGTGAGTTTGGACTTTAAAGTCCCTTTCTCGAATCCGCTCTCCATTTCATTACGAGCTACGTTTTCTGGACTATGTCTAAGAAAGTGGTATCTTCAAATAACCGCACTTTCTTTGGAAACCTGCTATGTTTATAAAATATCTTAGACTACTAAAGGGAACACACAATGAAACTTAGTTGCCTCCCCGTCTCTCTTTACGATGACATCTTCACAAGAAAAAGCACCGTCGCCGATTGGATTCAGCTCGGTGCAGAATTAGGACTGGATGCAGTCGATTTCAGTATCAAATTCTTCCCAAAACGCGATGCAGAAACGATAAAAAACACACGCGCTGCCCTCGAAAAGTCCAATATAGAACCGTGTATGCTCGCCTGTTATTGCGATTTCACACACCCTGATGCGGCACAACGCTCGCAGGAGTTAACCGATCTAAAGGCGGACATCGGACTCGCAAAAGCACTGGGGGTAAAATTCATTCGGGTGACAGCAGGACAAAACCATCCCGGCATCGAACGTGAAGCAGGTGTGCGTTGGGTGACTGATGGGTTTCGTCGCGCCCTTGACGAAGCAGAGAAGCACGGTATCACGCTCGCATACGAGAATCATACCAAAGGCGCGCCTTGGGATTACTGGGATTTCTCACAACCCACAGAAATTTTCTTAGAAATCTTAGATGCGCTTGCCGATACACCTCTCGGTGTCTGTTTCGATACCGCAAATCCGCTCGTACTGGGTGAAGATGTACTCGCACTTTTGGACAAAGTTATCCAACGGATTGTCGTGCTGCATATCTTCGACCTACGGGCAGTTAGGGTGTTTGAACCCGTCCGCGTCGGCACCGGTGCCTCACCGATTCCGCAAATCTTTTCTTGCATGAGACAAACAGGCTACGACGGTTGGCTTAGTATTGAGGAAGCCAGTCGTTCAGGACAGAAAGGGTTTGAACAGTCAATTGCCTATGTCCGAAACACTTGGGAACAGGCATCACCCGCGTGATGGCTCATCCATCCGCTCTTGTGCTTGGCGCGTGAGTTCAGCGAGATGCCCATCGTTTGCCCGCACCTGCTCAAGATGTACCCACCGTTCAGGTGTCGCTGTACCTATCATCTTTTCGCCATACTTCCGATCAATCCAGAAACGTGCAGATCCAGCGATATAGGCTTGCAACTTATCGAGTTTATCGTCAGGATAGCGTTGACAGAGATTCATCGTAAACATACGTCGCCGCGTGCCACCACCGTATGCTGCATGCTTGGTGTTATGGTTAAACAAGACCAGATCGCCGGGGGTTGTCTCAAAGACCGTCGCTGGAACATCTTTCCCGTGTATTTCCCAAAAGTCCTGGCTCTTTCCAGCCTGCTTAGAGAGTGCATCGGCATAGTTATCGCCGAAGAGATGGCTTCCCGGAATCACACGCAGGGCACCGGTATCGCGAGTCAGTGGGTCGAGATAGAACGCAATTTTGATGTGCATCGGATCTTCCAGTTTATGCCCACCATCCGAGTGCCACCCCGTATCGCCGACGTAAAAATTGCCGTCGCTGCCCATGTAGTTGAAATCATCACCGAGCAACGCCTTCGCGATCCCTAAAATCCTTGGATCATCCAATAGTGATGCCAACTCTTCACTCTGATCGATGAATGGCACAATGCAGGAACGGGCAGTGCCTTCATGCGGTTTACCGTTATGTCCCCCGCCTCTCTCCTCCCAGACCTCTTCAAAAGCGTCCTGGATTGCGGTAATCCGATCCGCCATCAGTTGCGGGAAACTGAGATAACCGAACGTTTTGAAAAAATTAAGTTCTGTCTCGGTGATGCTGAAATCGTGCTGATTCATTTTTTAATTCTTCCTTGCGGTTAAACGACGTGCGTCCTATCTATCACGTGCGTTCCTTAAACCTGAAGAAACGCCCAAGCAAAAACCTTTCCGCTACGCTTACGGGCTACAGGTTTTGACATTATGAAGTTCATGAAGAAACACCTAAACATCCGTGTAATCCGCGATTCAGACCTAATCAATAACTGATACGCTATGATACCATATTTTTCCATAATTTTGCAATCCGAACTACAAATAACATCAGGGCTATTTATAGTAAAGTTTAGAATTAATTAGACCCTCTAAAGAGGCGAGGTTGGAAACCTCGCCAGCGGCGGGGTGGGTGTTTCGCTGCGCAACTGTCTACATATTTTTCGACTTTACTATAGTTTTCGGTTCCGATCCTGGTTTTCGTTCGCGGAGGTGCCGGGAATCAGAGTTCCCTCCTACAGGAATAGCCGTCAGCCGTCAGCCGTCAACAGTCAGCAAGCGTCGGGAATCGGGGTGTTTTTGCTTGGGTGCTTCCCTCCGGATACAGGAGAACTGAATGGTTCTGCCTATCCGAAACAAAACTTGCGAAACTCCCAAATTAATGTTAATATTATCTAATACCATTTCTAAAAGGTTATATCGCATTAACCGCACCTTAGGGCACAGACTAACAGTTTATGCTACAAGGAGGCACAAACTAACAGTTTATGCTACAAGGAGGCACAAACTAACAGTTTATGCTACAAGGAGGCACAGACTAACAGTTTATGCTACAATTTCAATCAGAACTGGTATAAGATTAACATCCACTGAAAGGTTAGAGATGGCTCTCAACACAAATTCTTTTCCCGCCTATTTCTCACTCTTTAAAGTGACATTCCGCCAGATGTTTTGGAGTAAACGAACCGTCCTCATTCTGCTCGGATGTCTGTTATCACTTGCCATAGCAATCGCATTTCGGTTTATAGCACGAGGGGGCGGAAGTGTCAATCGGTTCATCCCACAGATAACGTTGGCACTTTATGGACTCTTGGTGAACTTATCGGCAATTTTCTACGGTACCGCAATCATCTCAGATGAAATCGACGGAAAAGGCTTGACGTATCTCCAGATGCGACCGCTCCACAAATCGACGATTCTCCTGAGTAAATTCGCGGCGTACCTCGTCGGGACTGTTACGCTTATCGGAATATCTCATCTGATTCTGACGGGTATTATGATAACACATCCGAAACTACAGAACGGCGTGTTTTTTCAGTTGGGTATGAGTTTTCGCTATACTGCTTCAATGGCATTGGCATTGTTAGTCTACGGTGCACTCGCCACGGTTCTGGCAGTCAAATTCAAGAATCCTGTACTGTGGGGACTGCTATTTGTGATGGGGTGGGAAAGTATTACGGCGAGTTCTATCATGGCGACGGGGATCAAGAGGATATCTATATCACACTATCTTTTCACGCTATTTCCAGATTATAAACTGCCACGTAGTGATCTCAATGGATTCTTAGGGACATCACCACCACCAGCGTGGGTAGCCCTCCTCGTAATCTTCTTACTGACAGCAGTGCTACTGTGGCTTGCCGTCCGAATTTTCAGGGAACGTGAATATTTGATGTGAACGATTTTTAATCGCGCTCTTTGAGAACTCGTGCAGCCTCACGTGAAACGATCAACTCCTCATCCGTAGCGACAACAAGGATTTTGGCACGGCTGCCATCGGCGGAAAGGTCTACCTCGCCAGTCAGTTGCTCATTCTTCACGGCATCCAAGTGAATACCGCACCATTGAAGTCCCTCACAGATCTTCGCTCGCGTGATTGGGCTTTTCTCGCCGATACCCCCAGCAAAAGCGATCACATCCACTCCGCCAAGTGCAGCGATATACGCACCGATATATTTTTTCACACCGTAAACGTAAGTATCGAGTGCCAAGCGAGCATCATCGTTGCCTGCCTCAATCGCCGCCTCTATATCACGCATATCACCGCTCGTACCGGAAATCCCTTTCAAGCCGGAATCTTCAACCAATTGACGACGAATCTCATCCGTAGAGAACCCCTCTGTGTCGATCATATAGAGCACCGCAAACGCGTCTAACTCACCACAACGGGTCGACTGAATCATCCCGTATTGTGTAGACGTTCCCATCGATGTATCCATAGATTCCCCATCTTTGACGGCGCAGAGCGATGAACTGCCACCGAGATGGCAAGAGATAATACGTAACCCTTCCCCTGTTTTCCGTCCGAGCAGCTGCGGCACGCGTTCGGAGATGTATCGGTGCGAAGCTCCATGGTAACCATAACGACGGATGTCGTGTTGTTCCACCCAGAAGCGAGGCACACCGAATTCGGCGGCGTAATCTGGGATGGTCTGATGGAACCAGGTCTCAAAGACTGCGACGAGCGGTGTCGCAGGGAGCAGTTCCTGGAAGGCGCGGATAGAGGCGATATAGGCGGGATTATGCATCGGCGCGAGCGGTGTAGAGGTCTCCAGGGCGGTTATCACATCTTCGGTGATTCGTGCGGAACGCCAGTATCCTCTGGCAAGAATGGTTTTGAATCCGACCCCGTCCAATTGCCCCAAGTCTTCAAGGCATCCGACCTCGGCATCGGTGATTAAATCCATGGCGTGCGCAATCGCCGCAGTATGTGTGGGTGCATCGATTTCGCCTTCGCGGGACGGCTTCCCCGGCACAGCGTGTGTGAAGGCGGATGGTGAATTACCGATACGTTCCACCCCTCCCTTGACAAGCGAGGTCGTGGTGTCCATATCAATAATTTGGTATTTGAACGAGGTGCTCCCTACGTTCGCACAGAGTATACGCATATCAGTTTCCTATGACGAATTGATAAGGAAATCCAGAGTAGTTTGACTATCGGTTTCTGGATCGAATGTGACCAATCCTTCGTCTCGCGATGCCCTCAGAAGGCGTTTATCAGAACTCACGAGAACCAGATCATCCCCACTTGTCCGCAGTTCACCAGTCACATCAAGCGCACATTGAAGCAAGATAGCATCGGTGCTGTTGAGGAAGTGCTTTTCAATGAATTCCCATGAGGCAGTTATCTGGTTCTCGGTTGGCAATACAAGTTCAACTTCCTCGCGAAGCATAATCTCATCACCTAATAACCGTTTTGCCCTACTAAAGCCTCTTGTAGTAATTTCCCCTCTATTCTTACCACGAACGATGACAGAGACAATTTCACCAACACCTTCAAGCAAGCAAAACATTTCATCTAAGGAAACACGAGCAAAAAGACGATTGATGAGAGGTGTTCCTTCTTCTACAATGTACCGTTTGACACAAGCACTTGCATCTAACCAGAAAAAATTCACTCGCTCCGTCTCTCCCGTTCTTCAATGATAGCACGACTACCTATGTTATCCTCCGGCTTGACGCCTTCTTCCAATAGAAGCTGCTGGAGTTCCTCTGCCGTAAGGGTTTCAGCATTGGAATCGGTTTTCTCGAGTGCCTTTTTAATCGACGGACGTAATCTCTCCCTTTGCGCGCGTATGCGAGCTGATCGAACGGCTTTTCGCTGCTCGGGCGTGAGTGACTTCATCTCAGATGCTTGAAGTTTGACCAATTCCTCTTTCACCTCTGCCAAGTCCCATTCAAGCTGCTCAACCTTTATGATTAACTTCGTTACAGCAGGTATCATAAGTATACTCCCTTTCATCCGTCTACTCAACCAATAGATATGAAATCTATCTTCATAGTGTAAGCAAGTCTATCTGTTAACCGCTATCATATCACACTTTCGGGAGTGAAGGCAAGGTCAAACGTGGACGCTCACCGAAATCGGGGACTTCGGGCGGATTCTCCTCCATCTGACGGAGGAGTTCTTCAATTCCTCGGTCAAGCTGCGGATCGCCTTCTGTGGCATAGTCTTGCGGACGATAATCTACCTCTATATCTGGGTCGGTTCCGTAGTTCTCAACACTCCAGCCAACGTCAACAAACCAGAACGAATACTCCGGTTGCGTTGTGCCACCTCTATCCACGAACGCCTGATGCGGCGAGATACCGATAACACCCCCCCATGTCCGCTTGCCGATGAGCAAACCCAACTCCATCAACTTGAAACAGTGTGAGAAAATATCGCCATCGGACCCCGCATTCTCGTTCGTGACAGCCACCATCGGACCCAAAACGGAAGCGTCTGGATACGGATGTGGTGTTCCCCACCGCGGAACGTCATATCCAATGCGTCGGCGAGACAATTTCTCTAAAAGTAGTTGCGAGACGTGCCCACCCCCATTGTACCGGACATCGACCAGCAAAGCCGGATAACTCACTTCAGCGAGAAAACCGCGGTGAAATTCTGCGTATCCGCGCCGTCCCATATCAGGAATATGGACATACCCGACTTTACCATCCGTTTTTTCATGGACGTATCGCCGATTATCGGATACCCATTCGCGATACCGAAGTTCGCTTTCACTACGCAAAACCTTGAGCGTAACGACGCGTTTTTCGCCATCCTCCGCATTTTGGAACGTGGCTTGTACCTCCTGATCCGCCAAATCCACGAGCAGTTCACCCGGCGAAACGGTTTCACTGACCCGTTGTCCACCGATAGCCAGAAGAATATCGCCTTCGCTGATATTAATTCCGGGGGCATTGAGCGGTGAATTCTTTGTTACCTCCCAGCCATCGCCATGCGGGATGTGCGTGATACGATACCCACTGTTTTCCGCATCGTAGACAAAATCCGCACCGAGAAACCCTTGTGCGTAATTCGGCGAACTCCGATAATCTCCACCCATCTCATAGGCATGTGAGGTGCCGAGTTCTCCCTGCATCTCCCACATCAAGTCCGAAAATTCACCGCGCGTTGCGATCCGTTCAAGGAGCGGTAGATAGCGTTGATACACATGCTCCCAATCCACACCGGACATATCCTCTGTCCAGAAGTATTCCCGCTGAAGCCGCCATGCCTCGCGATACATCTGACGCCACTCGGCTGTCGGAACGATGGAGGCTTTAACACGACTCAGATCAATCCAACCCGTCTGTCGACTCGGACCCCCTCTACGCTCGGACTTGGAATCACTATCAGCCTTTTTGCCTGCCTTGATAACCCGCAACCGATTTCCCGTGGAATAGACGAGTGTTTTCGCATCACGCGAGAGTTGAAAATCATTAATTCCAGAGACAAGCGACTCCCTTTTCTGCTCCTTGAAGTCGTAAGCGTGCAGGACACCTCTCGGTCTGCTATCCTCATCGTCTGGAGGTGTATCTTGCACTGGAAACGCCGTAAAAATCGCTTTACCTTCAATACCGGCGATCTGTCCATAACGTCCGTGCGGGTAAGGAAACGCGACGACGCGCTGCGTAATACCTTCCACATCTATCGTAATCAGTTTCTCCGTTTCTTGCTCAGATTTCTCGTCAGATGCCTTATCCTCACCGTCCTGTTCCTTCCCTTCTTCTTCATCATCATCCTCCTTATCCTCCTTCTCCTCCTCAAGCGGACGAGGTTCAGGAATGAAAGGATTGCCCAAGCTTTTTTGCAAGGTCACGAGCAACGGACGCATCGCCGTAGGAAACCCAAGATCAAAGTGGAGTGCATCGTAGACCGGATTGAACTCGCGATAGGAGAGAAAATAGAGATACTTCCCCTCCGGATCCCATGCCGGACCGAAATCGCTGAATTCTGGATCCGTAACGAACCACGTTTCACCCGTTTCAATCTTGCAGAGTTTGATTGAACGCGTGGTTTCCGTAGATGCAAAACTATACGCACACCATTTACCATCAGGCGACCACGCGACATCTCGAATATTCTGATAGTGCCCCTTGTCAAGCACCCGCATCTCTTGCGTCTCTAAATCGATGTGCAAAAGTTCAAGACGATTATTGATAAGGAGTAACCGATCCTTCTCGTCGCCCTCGGTTTGCGGAGCAACTGCGAGTTGCCGAACATGCCCGATGTCAAGGGTATCAAGCCGAATAACGTCAGCACTGCCATCGCGTGTATGGATTTCAAGAGCTTCTTCACCCTCAGCATCGGACAACGTAACAAACCGTTTACCGTCGTTGAGCCACTCCGTAAAGCGATAGCGTGTTCCGTTGCGCTCGCCGTGCTGGAGAACCGCGCCCTCCCAATTCGCCATTGTAAAGGGTTTCCCTCGGACGGTCACTGCCAATGCGTGCCCGTCCGGTGTCGCGGCATAATCCTGTAGATAGCGCGATGGACTGACGAACTTCCGTTGTCGTTGGGTACGCGGGCTTCGGAATTCGATGTCAACGCGGGCTTCAGTATCGTTCTCGATTTCATAAACAAACAGGTCAGCTCCGGCGTGATAGACAATACGTGTGCCATCCGTCTGCGCGGAACGGCAGTAGTAGGTATCCTGATGCGTGTGGCGTTGAATATCTTCACCCGTCGGAAGGCAGGAATAGATATTGCCGACCCCTTCATGATCAGAAATAAAATAGATACGTTCACCGATCCACATCGGTGTCGTGAAATTACTATCTACGGGTGCGAGCGGCTGAAATTGCCCATCCCCTTCCGGGTCAACCCAGAGTTGCCCGGCAGTGCCGCCGCGATAGCGTTTCCAGCGCGCCGGTTCACGGGTCAGTCTACCGACGACAACACCGCCGGTACCGCTGAAATCAATATGATTCGCGGGACCGTAGGAGAGACGTTGCGGTTCGCCGCCATCGGCGCAAATTTTCCATATCCACGGATCAAATGCCAAACCGGCATTACTGGCATAGAGAATTGTCTTGCTATCGGCATCCCAGTTGACGATAGCAGCATTGCTCCCTTGATAGGTGAGCCGCTTCGCCTCGCCGCCGAGTGCGGGCATAACATACACCTCTGCCGGTCCTTCTTCACGTCCTGTAAAGGCAAGTCGTTCACCATCGTGTGATAAGCGCGGAGAACTCGCTGTACCGAGATTCGACGTAAGTCGTCTCGCAAACCCACCTTCAACGGGAACCGTCCATAAATCATCTTCACATACAAAAACAATGGTATCCTGACAAATTGTTGGAAATCTATAATATCCTGACATTTTTTAATTATACCTTACGGTTTGGTTAGCTGGATTGGAACCTGAAAGTTCCTCTCCATATATCCGCCTCCACATGTAAAGCATTCTCGCTGCGAAGCAAAATTATGCCATTTAAGGAGAACCTAATTTCATTACGGACTACACACTTGTTGTTATATTTGTTGCAGAAAATCGCAATTCAACCCTGTAAATACCTGCGGTCGAAATCTGTTTGAATTGCGGGGCAGAATTTTGTGGAGAAATTTAGGTATGCGCGAGTGTCTAAGGAAATTGTAGCATATTGATCAGGAAAAGTCAATACCTTGATTACAATTAGCCGAAACATCACACTTGAAAAAAGCTCAACTTTATCTAACTTCGGTGTCAAAACCCAATCCTTCAGGTTTGGGATGTAGACACCGCCCTCTTGGAAAGAACCAAACGCCTAAAATAGAGTTGACATTCAGTCTGAAATGTGGTTCAATATGAGTGTATTCGGCATGAGTTGTGAGTTGTTGCAGTGGTATATTGCTTGATATTGAGACAACTACGTAAAAGCCTCATACACCTCATAAATATCTAAAATATGCTTGACACGTGTTCGGGAAATCCAAGTCATGTTGTATCCCACGAGAATGTAAAGAGGTTAATAGCCTCTCGTAGCACGTCAAACTGTTCATAAGGCACTTCGGTGCGGGGTCAGGATAGTGTCCCTTGTGCTTAGGCATCGTCAGACTTTCGTTTTTGACATTCTCAAAACAAAGCAATGTTGATTGAAGTCACGAATGCTTTTGTAAAGAAAAACAACTTTGCAGAAGCCCAAGTCTTTAGACTTGGGTCTATCACGAATGTTACTCTCAGTGTCGTCTCCGCATGGGAGATTGCCATTAAAAAGAGCCTCGGTAAATTAGAAGCTCCTGAAAATCTCAAGGAATCGGTAGCAGCATCAGGTTTTCAATGGCTGTCGGTTGTTTATGAACATGTCTGGAGAGTTAAAGACCTTCCATTTCATCATGAGGATCCATTTGATAGATTGTTAATTGCCCAAGCAGACATCGAAGATTTGACGTTTGTTACCCGTGATTCACGGATAAAGGCATATAGTATTCCTCTCCTTGATACCTAATACTCGTTAATCGCATCACCTAATATTTGCTCAATAGTTTTGTCCTCTTTGGCAGCAGCGATCTTGAGTTGCCGACTAACTTCAGGATCAAAATGTCCGCCAATCTGCTTTTTACCCCGGCGCGATGACGATCCATTCTTAAATCGTTTAAAAAAGTTCCAAAGTGCATCCAAAAAAGTGTATCATTAGTTGCTTAAAAATAGCACATTGGAATGGAATAATTAAATGTAATTCCGTTAAATAAACCCAACCTTCGTTCGCGCAAACATTATCGCGCCGTCTTCGTAATTTCGGTCGAATTGAGTTGAAAGAAATTTATCCTTTAGGACAGGTTGCTGCTTCGTTAGAAAGATATAGTATATGAAAACACCACACAGTCAATATTGGGGTTTGCTTATTGACTACCTCAAACCGCAGTGGCCAAGAGTTTTGCTGATGACACTGTTCTTGTTTAGCAGTATCGGTTTACAACTCATCAACCCGCTAATTGTGCGTCATTTTATTGATACTGCAAGATCGACCGAGGCACTACAGAAATTGATTCAAGCGGGTCTGCTGTTCATTGGTGTGGGATTAATTTATCAGGCTGTATCTGCCTTTTCAGTATACGTCAGCAGTGATGTGAGTTGGCGGGCAACCAACCGCCTACGGGCAGATTTGACCCTCCATATCTTGGGATTGGATATTTCCTTCCATAGCACCCACACGCCGGGTGAATTGATTGAACGCGTTGACGGCGATGTGGATAGGCTCGCCAACTTCTTCTCGCAATTTGTGATGGAGATATTGGGCGGTATTCTGTTGTCAGTTGGCACATTGATAGTTCTCTTTTACGAAGACTGGCGACTGAGTGCGATCCTCGGAGTCCTTGTGACGGTCTATTTGATGGTTCATATTCGCTCACAGCTCATCGCTGAGCCTTACTGGGACGTTGAGAGACAGACGAGTGCCGATCTGTCAAGTTTTCTTGAGGAACGTCTTTCTGGACTCCGAGACATTCGGGCGAATGGCGCAATCGCTTATGTGATGCGGCGTTTTCATGAGGTCACGAGACGAGCAGTCCTATCAAAGTTTAAAGCCGACGTTATCACCGATGTGGGGTGGACTATATCGAACATTGTATTCGCCGTCGGTTTCGCGACTGTGATGGGACTTAGCGCATACCTATTCCAAGCTGACGCTATTACTATCGGGACAGTCTATCTCGTTCTCCATTATCTCCAGATGTTGCATGCCCCCCTGAACAGGATTCAGCGTCAGATAGAAGACTTCCAAATGGTTAAGGTTAGCATCAGACGTGTTCGGGAACTTATGCTAACCAAACCGAAAATCCAAGATGGTCTAGGAGCGGCTCTGCCTCCGGGCGCATTGCCAGTTGAGTGCCAAGATATTTCCTTTTCCTACCAGCCGGAGCAACCCGTTCTCAAGAACCTGTCATTTCACCTCAGCCCGGGTAAAGTGCTCGGTCTGCTCGGACGCACCGGAAGCGGAAAGACCACGCTTTCTCGTCTTCTATTTCGGCTCTACGACACCAGTGATGGCACGATTTACTTAGGCGACACAGACATAAGGAACCTACAACTGTCTGACCTGCGACGGCACATCGGCATCGTCACACAAGAAGTCCAACTCTTTCAGGCATCTGTTCGAGATAACTTAACCTTGTTCGATCGAACAATTGAGGACGATCGAGTCCTTGCGGGACTCCGGGCCCTGGGATTGCGTGATTGGTACGATACGCTGCCTGACGGACTTGATACGGAGCTGCCTCCGGGTGGCGGTGGACTTTCTGCTGGCGAAGCGCAGCTGTTGGCATTTACGCGAGTTTTCCTCAAGGATCCCGGATTGATAATCTTAGACGAAGCCTCCTCCCGTCTAGATCCTGCCACTGAAAGACACCTTGAGCGAGCAATAGACACACTCCTGAGAAATAGGACTGCGATTATAATCGCACATCGCCTTTCGACAGTGCAGCGGGCAGACGAAATTATGATTCTCGAAGAAGGGCGAATCAGAGAATATGGGGAATATGAAAATTTGGCAGCGAATCCCAATTCCATCCTTTTCGGTCTCTTGCGAACGGGGTTAGAGGAGTTTCTGACATGAAGACACTATCTCTCAATACAGAAAAGAAAGGACACTATTTCTGGCGGCTGATACGTTTTAGCCCCCTGTTGTATGGGCTCAGTTTCATTTTTTCTTTAGCTTATTATGGTCTCCCACTTCTCATTGGATTAATCATACGGGAGTTCTTTAACGCCTTGACAGGTGAAACACCGGTCGGTTTTGATCTCTGGACCTTGGTGATCCTTTTCTTAGGCACGCGGTTGACTATCCAAATGTTTGAGCAGAGCTATGCTGCAACCTATGCCTACTTTGAAGGAAAACTTCATACACTGATTCGCAGGAACTTGTTCAAATCCCTCCTGCAAGACGCAGATGTTCATTCTGTCCAAAACCCCGGCGAGATAATCAACCGCTTTGATGATGATACACAAGGGGCAGTCGCTCCGATCACAATAATTATTGAATTGAGCGGACACGCGCTATCTGCTCTTATCGCGTTGGTTGTGCTGTTGCGCGTCAATGCTTTCATTACACTTTTTGCCTTTCTACCGATGATGGCAATTGTAGCCCTGACAAACGGGTTGGGTCAGCGCATTCAAACTTATCGACGTGTAAACCGAGAAGCCACAGGTCGTGTCTCTGGCTTTCTCGGCGAACTTTTCGGGGCAGCACAGGCGATTAAGGTGGCAACCGCCGAGGCGAATGTCGTTCATCATTTTGATGGACTCAGCGAGAAAAGACGGAAGGCTGTTGTCAAAGAGAATCTTTTCAACCAATTGTTGGCTTCGATGAATTCGACAACAATCAATTTAGCGATGGGCGTGATTTTGATATTGGCTGGTGGGATGATGAGAAGCGGTGTTTTTACCGTAGGTGATTTCGCACTGTTTGTTAATTACATCGCGCTCGGGCAGGTTTCGGTATTGGGGTTTGCCAATTGGCTCGGACGTTTATTAGCAGCATTCAAGCAGGCTGATGTTTCTCTGAAACGACTCTCTGAACTGATCGCCGATGATTCACGCGCGAAACTACTCAGGCTTGGACCGGTATACCTTCGCGGTAACTTTCCGAGCGTTCCCTTCATCGTCAAAAACACAAGTCATCATCTAAACCGACTTGAAGTCGAAGGGTTGACATATCGCTATCCAGATACGGGACGTGGGATTGAAAATATCAACCTCAGCATAGAAGCCGGTACCGTTACTGTCATCACCGGACGCGTCGGTTCGGGTAAAACGACGCTATTGGAGGTCCTATTAGGGCATCTACCTCGAGACAACGGAAACGTTTACTGGAATGGTAAACCCATCATGGATGCAGCATCGTTCCTCATACCCCCACGCTGTGCATACACGCCTCAAGTCCCACGGCTCTTCAGCGATGCCCTTCGAGAGAATATCCTGATGGGACTACCAGAAGATAACGTTGATCTTCCTGCAGCGATCTGGGCAGCAGTGATGGAGGACGATCTGAAAACATTTGAAAGTGGACTGGATACGGTGATTGGTCCCAGAGGTGTTAGACTCTCCGGTGGACAACGACAACGAACAGCAGCGGCGCGGATGTTGGTGCGTGAGCCTGAACTATTGGTGTTTGATGATCTTTCGAGTGCCCTTGATGTGGAAACAGAGCAAAAGTTATGGAGCCGAGTATTTGAACAACGCGAGACAACTGCAAATAGTTTACTCACAAGCACGTACCTTGTAGTATCACATCGCCCTATTGCCTTACAACACGCCGATAATATTGTCGTCCTCAAGGATGGAAAAATAGAAGCGGAAGGAACGTTAGAAGTGCTTTTGGAAACATGTGAGGAGATGCAAGGGTTGTGGCGAGGAAATATGGATGTAGTCGGAAAATGAATCGACCTACAATCATAGTTGAAAGTAACGATTTGGAGATTTTGTTCCATTCAAAAACAAACTATGGTGAATTATAGAAATAAATAGGTAGTGTTTGCATTTTTTAGAGGTGGCAAGTGTAACTGTAAAATAGACGAACCAGAGCTGAGAGAAAGCGTCTACAAGTTTCGGGGTTACCGACCTAAACGTATCAGACGCTTTGAGAAACAGCAGGATGCTTCGCCAAGCAGCATCTTTAATTCTTATGGGTAGGTCTTGGGTTTCATCGTTTTTTTATGGTAGATTTTAAAATTACTTAGACACTCTGCACATCGAGGTTAGGAAACCTTGGGCTGGTGAATCATTGAAATATTTATTTATTTTTTCCGTTCACTAACCTAATCAAAAACTCAATAACTTGAACAATGTAAACACCACCTACTTATTCTATAAATGACCCTATTTTGCTATTTATTGAACTTGACATGCCTCAAAATTAATGCTATACTTATTTGATAAGTATTATTTTATAAACAAGTGAATTGGTTGATGCGAATCTTTATATTTCAATCAGTGGGAATGTCTATAGTCCGCTTGATTCGCCGTATATTTAGCCCTATTCGGGTAGAGTATTTATAGTTATAAAACTCTATATTAGAGGGTTGGATACGGATTTTTTTGGTTTTTGAAAACAACTCGGAAGGCAGGATATGATTCTGCTTGCCCGTTTTTTCGATTATATTTTATGTGTTAGGACAATAGGTAATTTTGGAATTGGCACTTAATTTGAAGTTAAAGAGGGGTACAAATCTCAAAAAGGTAGAAATCATGAACGGATAAAAATCAACGAGGTTTTCATAAGTTAATCAAAGAGGAATTCACTGAAATATATGAGATTCTGCCAAATGAAAAGGAATATGATAAACAGTTAAGATTGTAACTTATCGATTCTCTTGAGGGAATGTTATGCGACTTTTACATCGCTGTGTACATATCGCTATTATATTCTATCTACTGATAAGTATAGGTTGCTCGGAGTCTGCGGTGCCGGAAGATTCCATTTTGTTGATTGACATAAGACTTCGAGGTCCATATTCTGAAACTCATGCAGCATTTTGGGAACACATTGAGAAATATCTTCAACTCAAAGAGACAAATCCAGCCTTAGCATTAGAGGAGCTGAAGAAAGCTGTATGGATCCAGTATGAAGGGCATCCGAAATCCGACGAATATCTGACCCTGTTATTTGAGTTAGACACTGCGGGTAAAGCGACACTTCCACAGACACTGGCAGGCAACAAACTCGTCCTTGAAATGATAGTTGACAACGGTTTTTCCGACGAGGATATCCGGCTTCAGAGACGATCGGTGAAAATAGATGAGCAACGCATCAAGGCTCTTAAAGCCGAAGGCAAAGACCCCGATGGACAATATTTTAGGTTCATTTTATTTCCAACCGATTAGACACCGCGGATGTCATTCTCAATAAACAGCGGTTCGTCTGCCTCTTTTTTCAGTGAACTGCACAAAAGAGTGTAAATGAGGATTCTGTTAGCAGCCAAGCGGAATATTTCCTATAGGAAATCTGTGAACACAGCCCGTTTTCTACTTAGAATTTTGAGAAGTTTTAGCAATGAAATACACCGCACTTTATGCGTTTCTAATCTTATTCCCACTGATAAGCCTTATATTTTCAGGGTGCCAGCGGATTCAGCAGGTTATCGTCCCTGAGAAAATAACGACGTATCAAACCTCTACACCTACTCAGCGTGTTCTGAATCTCGGTTTTTATGCCTATTTCGCCCCTGTAAGTTCCAGTGCGGATCCAAACCCGACTTCCGATAAATTTAACACCCATCAAGGATATGAAGCAGACTTACTGACGGCACTTGAAATCATGGATGCCCCAGGTTTGTCTTTTGCTCGAAGTGCCATCAGTGAATGGCATGAGATCTGGCTGAAGGCTGCTGCCCCGGAATACGATATTATCGGCGGTGGTATCACGATTTTAGATTCTCGGACTAAGGACGCATCAGGCACCCCGCGAGTTACCTTTACATCGGGACATATCAAATTCCGGCAATCGCTTCTGGTGCGTTCCGAAGATACTGAAGAACTCTCTGACTACACTTCCCTGACGCATAGTGTCCGAGTCGGTGTGCTTTCTGGCACAACAGGGGAAGCGCGTTTGCTTGAACTCACAGGCATTGTTGATGCCGATGGCGTGCTGTTGAAAGGAACGCGCATTGAAACACGACATGGCACGGTTATCACCGATGGCACATCCGCTTATAGGATTACTGCGGCAGGTGCATCTGCGAACTTAGCTGATAGGCGTTATCTCTATCCGCCTTCGGAGCAGATACCAGAGGTTATCTATCTCGGAGATACGCTTGGTGAATCAGAATTGCTTCAGGCACTCGCAAAAGGCAGTATTGATGCGATCGCCAGAGGCGAGATAGGCAATCGCGATGCTGCTTATACGACCAGTGGTACGTTTGTTGTTACCGCCCTTGATGATCGGGTTGAGTACGGTGGTTTTGCTCTCGCCATAGAAGATGCTGAACTTGTTGCGTGGCTTGATGAGAGACTCAACTACCTGACCGATAACAGCAACATTGGTTATGCAGAATGGTTAGAGGATCGGAGGGTGTTTATGACGCGCGCCGAGATGTGGAATACTACGAAACGCTGATACCATAAGTTCAATAACATTATCCATTTTCAGAGGTGCCCTCATGAACGCGATCGTCAATACACCAGAATCCAACACAGCCATCTTACAACTCCCCGAAGAAACCGAGTCCCTCATCAAAGCATCAATCGCTGAGAACACGCTCAAGGCATACCAACGCGCACTTCAGAGCCTAACAGCGTGGTTAGCGGGTCGAACGCTCTCCGATGCCTTCTTAGCGAATTATATCACTCAACTACACGAAACCGGCAAATCCGCGGCTACGATTGGACAGGTCGTCACCGCGGTGAAGTGGCAACTCAAACACCAATCATAGGAAACCGTCAACTTCCCGATCACGCAGGCAACATTAGCTGGTATCCGACGAGAGGGCAAAGACAGAGGGCGCGGACAAGTAGACGGGCAGAGTTAGCCGAACGTGGGGCGATCGCAAGGTTCAAAGATGGAAAGTCGCGATAATAAGAACACACCGCAGATAAGAATCCCCAACGAAAGCGATAACAACTGTAGTCCCCGATCTTCTGAAACACTGCGTGGAGCACAAAGCGATCTTTCTGATATTGAATCAATACACAGTTTCTGTTAATCTTGACAGTGCCTCTGAAGTCTCCATGAAACGGGATTTGACGCTTTTTTAGGAGAAAGTATGTTCTGGACGCTGATACGCCAAGAACTCTTGATTCATCTAATGAGTGCTCGTTTTTTTGCTGCGGTCGTCATTACACTTGTACTTGTCGTTGCCAATACGTATGTCTTAATTGGTGCTCATGAAGAGCGACTCTCCGATTATAGTCAGAGAGAAACCGAAAATCGCGAGAATATTAATCGAACGCCCACCTACTCATACTTAAAGTTAAAGGTTCAACGCTCACCTAACCCTTTGAGTCTCTTTAGTGCGGGATTAGAGACTCATTTTGGAAGTGAGATTGGTATATTGTTTGACAGCATACCATCGCTTTCAAACCCCTTGGCTGAAGTTAAACCCGATGAAGAATACCATTGGTTGTTTGCCAAAGTATATACCCTCTCAAGCCCTAGGGCACCCCTGGGTTTAAAGAATCCATATCTGCGCCTTTTTTCACAGATAGATCTCGTTTTTATCTTTCAGGTTGTGTTGAGCCTACTCGCGCTGCTGTTCGCTTATGATGCAATTGCGGGGGATAGCGAAACCGGCACTCTGCGTTTGGTGCTCTCGCAACCCGTCGGACGTGGGAACATCCTACTTGCCAAATATTTCGCAGCGATGATCTGCTTGCTACTCCCAGCGTTGATGAGCCTACTGCTCGCACTGATTCAGTGTTCCTTTGCACCCTTACTGCAATTCAGCACAAGTGACTATCTGCGAATTGGCGGTATTGTTTTGACGACAATCATCTACCTATCGGTTTTTTACCTTATCGGTTTGCTGATTTCTACAATAACACGTCTCACCGCTACATCCCTGATGCTCTGCATGTTCGTATGGGTGGTTTTGGTGCTTGTCTATCCGAACTGGAGCCGGTTCGCTCTGAACCCAGTGGGCGAGATGCGCGCAGAAAAAATATCGGCTAATCGGCAGATAGCGCAAATTCGGGAAGAAGCAAATCGACAACGAGATAGTTTCTTAGCCAGTACCCCACTTAAGGGAGAGCCACCACTATTCACAGAGACACTCACACTAGACAAATTCTATCAATCAGGGGGATTCCATCTTGGAAACTTTCCTCGGGTACATGTCGAATTGAAAAATACAGTAGACCCTTTGGTGCTCGATTTACGCCGTTATTATGATTTCGCCGCAACACTACAAATCCAGACCGCGGAAAAAATAGGCATTGTCGGTCAGCACTTGGTGGCACAGACCTCCTTCCGGCAAGCGCGTTGGGATGAACGGCTCATGAAACTTAGTCCTACCGGCCTCTATATGTTCGCTACATCCGCTTGGGCGGGGACCGATTTAGACAGTATGATCGATTATATTCGTGCCGCTCAAACATACCGGACTGCCTTGATTAACGCTTTTCATGAGAGAAATGCCTTCGCGAGTCTGCAGTGGTTTGTAACGAATCAGGGCACAATAGACTGGTCAATCTTACCTCATTTTCATTTTCAGCGTGCAGATGTCAGTCTCAGTGCGCAGCGCGCCCTAACTGATATGTTTTTATTGTTAGGTACTAACATCGTCCTATTCATGGCAACATTTATGATATTTATCAAAGTTGAAATATAGAGAAATAGATATGATTAGGCAT
This sequence comes from Candidatus Poribacteria bacterium, assembly GCA_965232545.1. GTDB lineage: Bacteria > Poribacteria > WGA-4E > WGA-4E > WGA-3G > WGA-3G. The sequence goes on along the minus strand of OZ246979.1, from coordinate 141,142 downwards.
ATTGTCACACGCGAACTTTATGATCACCTCACGAGTCTACGTTTTGCCTTAACGACGATCATCCTCGTGGCACTCATGGTAACCAACGCCGTTGTGCATCTTCAGACACACCCAGAACAGGTCCGGAAGTATTCCGAGAAAGTTATCGCATCCCAGAACGAATTGAAGTCTCGAACCCAGTTATACACGCTGCTGCGAAATGGACCCGGTAAACTTTACAAACGTCCCACATCCCTCGCCTTCATTGCTGATGGAGGAGACGCACTTCTACCCAGCGAAAGTGTGAGTGGATACGCCTGGAACCTATATGGAACCACGAGCATTTGGTCATTAGGTTATCCACGTCTGAATATAGACGCCATCAGCACACTCCGTCCAAACGCTGCGGCAATAGATTGGGTTTTTATCATTACCCATCTGCTTTCTTTCATTCCTCTTCTCTTTACCTTTGACGCAATCTCAGGAGAACGAGAACGAGGGACCCTGCGGTTGTGTTTTGCGAATCCAATTTCGCGCACCGCTCTGCTATTAGGTAAATTCCTTGGGTCACTCGTCACAGTTCTCATCACCTTCTATTTCGCTGTGTTATTCAATCTTATCATCATTTCTACCGAGAGTTCGACGCAGCTTGGCGCCGCAGACTGGGGACGTTTGGGACTCATTGTCCTAATTGCTTCTTGCTACACCGGCATCTTTACTGCAGTCGGACTTATCGTCTCCGCGATGACACGAGAAAGTCGGTTAAGCCTTGTTATGCTCCTGTTAATCTGGGTGACCCTTGTAGTGTTTATACCTTCAACACTCGGCACTCTCTCATCAAAATGGATGCCCCCTGTTCAAAGCCACTATCAGTTTAAGACAGCAAAAGATGCAGCCATTGACCAACTTAAGAGCAGTATTCAAAATCAACAAGAAATGCTAAAAAAACGACAGTTAAAATCAGCAGACACTTCGCCTGATAACGCTGAAAGGATAGACATTTCAGAATTAGAGATTTGGCAGGACTTCGTCAACAAAGATGTGGAAATTCAGGAACGCCTTAATCGTCAGCATCTCGCCGCACAAAGTGCACAAGTGCTAAGGGCAAGACAAATAACCCGGTGTTCTCCTGCAGCGATTGTCCAATACGCACTTGAATCCATGGCAGGCAGAGGTTTTAATCGCCATTTGCAATTCTTGGAACACGTCAATTTTCACGTCCGACAGTTCCGAGACTTAATCGTTGAAATGGATCGCGGCGATCCGGAGAGTCTGCATATCATTGGCATTTCGGATGGCATGTCGAAAAAGCCTATCTCACCAGAGGCTATACCCATATTTGAGGATAAATTAACTTTTCAAGACACACTCAATTCCGCAATGATGGATATGATACTGCTCATTTTACTGCTTAGCGTGTTTCTTTCTCTAGCGTTCCTTGTCTTCTTACGCGCAGATATATAACTTCCATGCTGAACAGCGAAAAACTGTCAATATCAGCATATTATCAACATTTTCAAGGCGATAATCAGGTTATGGATAGTTGTGTGATGTGCAGATGCCAATACAGCTCAATCAGTTCATTAGGAGGGAAACTGTTTTCATATTCAACCTCCTTACCGATGATCAGATAATCCAAGCCCTGGAATCCGTTGATCAGGAAGTAAGGCTTTATCTTCGGGCATTCGCTGCGTGTCGGATCTGCCGTCTCGCTCGCACAAGCCGGTGCGACTGTTGTTGATATACAAGTCGCCGGACGCTGGAAGTCGTCGCAGGTGCCGGCGCATTATGCGAAGGCGCAGTTTGCCGAAAAGGGAGCAATCGCACGGTTTAAAGAGGGTAAGCGGTGAAAAGCGAACTTACCGGGCAGACTCGCTTGCAACGAATGTGATCAGAAATCTTGCCCTACGTGATAACCGTGTTCTGAGAGCGCAGTAGATACAGATGTCCAAACAGCACGTGCCTGCTCAACAGCCTCGGATGCGTCTATGTTCGTAGCTTCGGGCATTTCACCCGGGTATCGGGCATCGACTGCCCATCTTGTTAGGGATGCTAAGTCTGGATGCGTGGCTTTGAGTTGCCAACTCTCAGGTGCCAAGTTTCGCAACGCATCTAAGTCATGCGTTCTGGGGAAATCAATCTCTAAGAAGATGAGTACTGCCTTCAGTGTCTTTTCAGCGGATTGTTGAGCGCACCAACAGGCTTGGCGAGGCGGTACATCGGGTTGCCTGAGAAGGGTTTCAGCAGTTCTCAAGTCCTCTTCGGCATAACGCAGCCAGCGGGAGGTGTCTGCGAGTTGATCAATTGCTTGCATAGAGGACTTTCCCCTCGCGTTGCGCATAACGCAGGACCGATCCAATCCGAGTCCGGTGACGTTCGAGTTCTTCAGGCGTTGAGACAAGAATATCCTTTGCCGCAGGTAAGTCGGACAGGGCACGCATAATATCAAGAGCGGTTTTTCGTTTATCCCGAAGTTCAGCAAAAACGACGAGCAGATCTATGTCACTTTGCGGATCTGCGTCCCCACGCGCCTGTGAGCCGAAGAGGATAATCTGTAACGGATCAAAGCCTTGTACAATTCGCTCTGTCATAATTGAGATAAATTCGTTGTTCATACCCGGCTCCCTTTATCCACGTTTTTTTGAAAACCCGAAACATCCTTTCTGTTATTATAGCGGTAGCTACTGTGGATGTTGGTTTATCGTGTTGGTCTTATCCGAGCGGGGCCAATGTCGGGGTGGACACACCTGCATCCGAATCTCTGTTCTCGCTCCCATATAGGCATTGTGAGCATCACGATCAAAATTGACGCCGCAATCTCTCATATTCGGCATGAGTGCCAATCCAGAACCAATAGATTGTTCCATCTTCTCGCAATCCCAAAACACGCCAACCCATTCCAACTCGAACTGAGTAAATCGGCTCTCTGGTATGTACCTTTTTGAATTGCAAACTTGGGTGGTTAGGATTTTGTCGCCAAAATCGATAGTTCCTACGTGCTTTTTCTTTTACATCCTCGGGTAATCGTCGAAAACACGCAAGAAAATCCTCTGTTAGATATGAGTTCACAACTCGTCAATGCCCATCTTTTTGATGCGTCCTGCCTTAATATCCGTACGAACTTTCTGTGCAAGTTGGGCAAGCTTATCTTGTGATTCGGAAAAAGCCTTGTCCCAGAGCTGCGCATCTTCTAATTCTTCAAGAATCACAGCAGCGATGGCATCCTGTTTTTCCGGTGGTAGTTTATGAACCTCGGTAAGCACTTTCTCAAGAAGCTGCGTCATGATTCTTCCTTCCTAGATCAATGTGGAATTCGCAGTTAGCACAGCACATTTTCAACGATATTAAGAATACCATAAAATTGAGGGTAGGACAACTGAATTTATCTAACTTCGGTGTCAAAACCCAATCCTTTAGGTTTGGGATGTAGACACCGCCCTCTTGGAAAGGACCAAAACGTTCATTTTTTCCTTGACGTTTGGTCCAAAATTGTGGTATGATTAAAGTATCAGGTTGGCAGACATATCAAGGCTTGCTTCTCGGCAAGTTGTCTGCCTCCCACTTGATAGCGGATAAACACCTGATACCTGACAGTCCATGCGAAACACAAAACATAAACTTTTCAAAGATAAGACGTTGTGCCACTTGCACGACGAGTTGAATATCATTGGCGTTGTTCGGAATCACTTCCTTGCGGTGTCCATGCGATATTACCGTCGGTATGGGAAAGGACTTTCCTAACCGCACGTTTTCACATCGCACATTCTCAATGGAGCTTCATTCTCAATGGAACTTAAGGAACACATCGATGACATACGCAACCGTTTAGAACACAAACGCTTTCGCAACGAAACCGCAGTGCGTCAGGGGATTGTGGATAGGCTCCTCAATGCCTTGGGGTGGCCACTGTTTGATACACAGAGAGTCTTTCCTGAATACTCGGTCAATACGGGTAGAGTGGACTACGCATTGTGCCATCCCCCAGAAAAACCGATTGTCTTCATTGAAGTGAAACGCGTTGGAAAGATTGAGGGCGCGGAAAGACAACTCTTTGAATATGCGTTCCACGACGCAGGAGTCCCTATTCTTATCCTGACCGATGGACAGAAATGGCGGTTTTTTCACCCAGTGGGATCAGGAAGCTACCAAGAATGCCTGGTGCGGGCGTTAGATCTCATCACAGACGACAGTGCGGAGGGTGCGGCGTGTTTTCTCAAGTATCTCGCGTATGCGGCGGTACAAGCCGGGACAGCCAGACAGGGGATCGCTGAAGATTATCAGGAAGTCTCGCAACAACGGGAAGTGCACAAGCATTTGCCGGAAGCGTGGGAGAACTTGCTGTCAGGCACATCCGAAGATTCAGAGTTTTTAATAGAGGTAGTACAATCTGAGACCCACCGCTTATGTGGTAATAGACCGACCCATGAACAGGTGCGTGCCTTTCTGGACGACTTCAGAAAGGGAACTGAAACAGATCCCCAAAAAACGAGTGCACCTCGAAAAGCGCAGGCACACCCGCAGGCTGATGCGAATGAGGTTCCACCGCCGCGGTCAGAACCACGTCCGAGCGGTAGTTCTTCAAGAACCGAGCGGTATCACTTCTATTTTCAAGGGCTTATTGATGAACTCAGGGAACAGCACGGTTTTACGGGTAGACGTGTCAGACAAGGAACAAACAATCATTACTTTTCGTCAGGGATACGCGGCATTTCCTATACAGCGAAGTTTGCGAGAAATCATAAGGTATATGCATCGCTGTACATTGATTTCGGAACCTCCGCGGAAAACAAAAACTTCTTTGATGTCCTCAAAGAGCGGGAATCCGAAATCAATGGACAATTCGACATCCCCCTGAAATGGGAACGGGGGGAAACACGGCGCGCCGCGATTCGTTTGATACGGGATGGCGACATAAACGCTGATGAAAATGAGTTAGCAGCTATCAAAGCATGGCATATTGCGTATCTCCTGAAACTCAAAGCGGTGTTCACGCCTGAAATCCAACGGGCACGCGAAACACTCCAATCCCGCTAAAGAGAACCTGAATGACGGAAAGCCGAAAATATGGGACGCGATAGGGTAGGAACGAGTCGTGAAGAGAATTGCCAAAACATGTTTGAGGATGGGCGATTATGGCGTTATGCAGACCCTCACCCCTGCACCCTTGCGGATGTAAAATCGTGCAGGTGTGCACATCTTCACACTTCAGGTGTGCACTCCGTTTGATTCTTCAGACGTTTTCGGATATACGCTTTCCAAGCGCGTGGACGGGGCTATCCGCTCAGTGTGGACGATCCGATCAGCGAATCCTCTCAAAGCACGCGCCCGTCCCTGAGAATCTCCTTCAACGCAGTGAGTACCTGCTCCACAACGTGTAGCGGCATGCGTAGTTTCTGGCGGATATGTTTCGGCTCCATCGAACCGCCATACGAGATGTGCAGCCACACCAGAATCTCATTCCGGCTGAAGTGCCAACGTTATTTAGACCACAATTCCGTAAAGTTAAGACAAGTTCCGGTCCTCACATTCAACCGGCATCAAATACCCTAACGCTGAGTGAGGGCGTTTCTCCGTAGGATAAAATGCCCGATGCAGGCTCCGGCATCGGTGACAGCCTCAGCGTCATTCAGGTGAACCGCTTCCGCCTTGCGCGTCCGGATCCGCCTTTTCGTTCAACAAAGCCAAGGCTTTTTCATGGATGTCCATTGCCACCTTCAACCTGCCAACGAGTTGCTCCAGTTCAGCGATCCGCGCCGTCTCCTCCTTGGACGGCTTATCCTTCGACGCAAACACAGACACCGCATTTTCACGGAACTGCTGCTTCCACTCTGAGAGTTGCTCTTCGCTGATGTTGTGTCGTTGACACAGTTCCGCTTGGGAGCTTTCGCCACGGAGTGCCTCAAGCACAACTTTCGCTTTAAACTTGGGGGTGAAGGTTCTTCGTTTTCGTTTCGCCATCGGATGCTCCTTTCAAGTAGATTGTACTGTATCACAGTCTTGGTTTAGAGAGTGGCCCGAATTTCCGGTGGCAGTACAATAAACACTAAGGTTATACGACCTTTTATACCACGCATCTCACCCTTTCCGCCAAAAAATAGCAAATTCTTAACATAAAGTTAACAATTTACCCAAAAATCCTTGCGAAAATGCCCTAAAAAGCATTTCACCTGTGTACTAACTTACCCCAATTTAGGTTCCCCTCCAGTTGTAGTTCGCCAGATCCGAACTGTATCGGAATACCCGTCATCCGCCAAGCCCCAAGTGATTTGTGAATCCCCGCGTTTCTCGATCTCATGCAGGATCGCATAGCACGTCTAGTAGTGTGTCAACCTTCTGTTGAAGGATATAGTTTGTTGAGTTTGATCCGTGCATCGTCGGTCGTAAACCGCCACTTGACCGTGGCACGTTGCTGATTTCTTCGGTCTTTCCATGCCTGGACCTCGCGCTTGAGGGTCTGTTGGTCGGGGATACGCCTTGAAAGGCATTGCCTGCTGAGGACGGAAAACTCTATTTCGGCGATGTTCAACCAACTGCCATGCTTCGGGGTATAGTGAAACTCTAACTTTTCAGCGATCCGCTCGGCTTCGTCGGCTTCAAATGCCTTATCCAAAGAACCGAGTTTGTGTGTATTGAGATTATCGCAAACCCGCAGAATCTTTTCAGCCTCTGGAAAATGCACATCGACGATATCTCGGCAGATATGTGCGAAATCAATACTCGTGCGTTGGTCAGTGACTTCGACATGTCGAAACCCGAAAAAGGGTGCGAAAATCATAAACAGATTGCTGACGCCATTGCGTTTATATTCAGGATCGTATCGGTAAGGTTTACCCGGCCTTAGCGGCAGCGGTGGACGCATTTCCTGAAGGTGTTGTTTACTCGTCTCATCAACGCACACCACAGGATACCTCGGGTCTTCAGGACGCCCATAGAGGTCTAAGATGCCTTCCATCGCCGTCACGAACGCCTCGGAAGTTTCTGCTGGGATACACCACTGCTGCTTGCGCCAGGGACGCAGTTCGTTTTTTTTAGCACCTGTCGGATGCTTTCATGAGAAATACTTGAAAAATGCTCAAGCTCCACCATTTTCTCAGCTAACAGCCGCAGCGTCCAGCAGGCATATCCTTCTGGCGGATCCGAACACGCCAAGGCGATGAGATGTGCCTCTTTTTCGCCATCAAACTTTTTCGGTCTTGACCCCTGAGATGGCTTTTTCGGGGTCAAGGCGGCTTCGAGTCCTTCACGCACAAAGGTTTTGCGGGTTCGCTCAATGGTAGACGCAGAGACTTCAACCGCTTCTTGAATCTGTTTATCGGCGTATGCGGGTCCAAACTCGCCTTCATCGGCTTTCAGCAGGATTCTCGCACGCGTGAGTTTTCGGGCGGAGGCTTGGTTTCCGGTAGAGATCAGACGGATGAGAGACTCTCGCTGGTCCTCCTCAAGCATAACAGAGTATTGTTTCGCTGGCATCATAGACTCCAAGTGAGAAGATTCATTGGGTTGGGTCTCAGTATACCATCTTTTACATTATCCGTCAAAACAACATTGACTTAGCACTAGATAGACTCCTATTTTCAAACATTATTTGATTCACCCTAAAAAAACACCAACTTAATAAAGGCTGTTAACAATAGTGGAATGAAAGCATACACTACCCATTTTAAAATTTCTTGTTGAGATTTATATCGCGACGCTCCTTGACCTATAGCGAACACTCCTTTAGGGAAAAGGTAGTGGTATACCCTAAACGAACAATAGGACACAAGTCCTGTCAAACCCAAAGAAATAATATATCCGATGAGTCTAATGAATTCACTATTTTCTACATTAAATAAGGTTTTAACGAAGTCAGATTTAATGAAGCCATCAAACCATAATACAATGAGTCCAAAATATATAAGAAATAAGAAAAAATTCACTAATACCGCATATGTCGCGTGTGCAAAAAAATGATACAAGGGCCGTATGCCTGAAAATATATCATCCATTTCGTCCCTCAAAGTGTAATAGATATGATTAGGTGCACTTATGGTAACGTTAATTACAGAAAATAACCGTTGGGAAAGAAAAAGTATTAAAACAGATCGATCGCGTTCGGTTGACCCAAAATGTATATGTAAAGAATTAATTTCCTTACCTTTAGCGTTTGCATACCGCAGAAATTCACATAACGAGTCAAAATGACGATTAACATCGTCATTACAATACGCGGTAATATAATCAAGATTCAACTTGCTATTTTGTAAAGTGTCAATTATTTTTGTCAAGTCCTCTGGTCTTAGGACAAATGACTGCTCTTTATTCAGAGTATATCGATTTTGCATGTTAACTCTCGTCCTGCACGTAGTCCAAGAGGCTAACCTTGTGCCTATAGCAAAACACTCATTGTAGATTTTGGTACTATTATACAAGATGAAAATAAGATTTATCAAGTCGAAGTTACTGCTATGATTGTTGGGTAAGGCCATGTGCGAAAGATTGCAAGATTGCAGGATGTGGTGGAGTTGGTCTAAATCGTAGATTACACGAATTTTATGGGATGCTTTTGTCTGAATCAGGATTTTCGGGATTCGGGGATTTTCAGGATAACTGGCAACTTGGGTTAAGATATTTGAAATAGTTTTGCTTGATTGTTTTGAGAAAAAATCATACACTTCTATTGTTGTGTGTATCGATTGACATCTGTTCGTATAAACCATTCGCATCAAAGTCCAAAGGAACTTTCAATGAAACAACAGAACACATCAGTGTGGCAGCTGCTTCGGATCCTTCCTGTGATGGCACTGCTATTCTGCACCATCAGCAGTGTGTCCGCCGAGACCGTCCCCAAGATTGCCGAAAAAGCGTTAGCAGCTACGGTTTACTTAGAGATGCAGGATAGCAACGGTGTGCCGCTTGGATTTGGCAGTGGGTTCTTCGTCCTGAATAACCTGATTGCGACCAACTACCATGTCATCGAAGGTGCAGCACGCGGCAGCGCAAAACTGGTGGGTCAATTCAGCACTTACACGATCGAAGGTGTTACGGCAACGGACCAAACGAATGATCTCGCGCTCCTAAAAGTCACGATGCCTGGCATCAAGCCTCTCCCCCTCGGCAATAGTAGTAATGTAAAAATAGGGAGACGGTTTACGTCGCAGGGAATCCACAAGGATTGGAAGGCACGTTCTCAGATGGGGTCATTAGCAGTCGCCGAGATCCAGACACAAAAGAATGTCTCCAGATGACGGCACCCATTTCTCCGGGCAGCAGTGGCGGTCCCGTGCTAAACAGCAAAGGTGAGGTTATCGGCATCTCTTATATGACACTTGTAAGTGGGCAAAATCTCAATTTCGCCATCCCTTCCAGGTACCTTACGGAACTCCTTACCGAATCTACACCGGCGAAACCTTTGGCAGAAGGCAATCGTTCTATATCTGCCGAAACCTACTTCACGTGGGGTAATACAAAGTATGGTTTGGGTGATTATAAGGGTGCTATCGCAGATTTTGATAGTGCCATCCGCCTAACGCCTGATGACACCATAGCATACAACAATCGAGGAGCTGCGAAGTACCATCTCGGTCAACACTCTGCCGCCATTGTAGATTATGATACCACCATCCGCCTAAAGCCTGATGACGCCATAGCATACAACAATCGAGGAGCTGCGAAGTACCACCTCGGTCAACACTCTGCCTCCATCGCAGATTATGATACCACCATCCGTCTCAAACCCGATTATGCCGACCCATACAACAATCGAGATTTGCGAAGGGTATGCTCGGTCAATACTTTGCCGCCATTGTAGATTTTGATACCGCCATCCGCCTAAAGCCTGATTATGCCATAGCATACAACAATCGAGGAGCTGTGAAGTACCACCTCGGTCAACACTCTGCCGCCATCGCAGATTATGATACTGCCATCCGCCTCAAACCTGGTTATGCCATAGCATACAACAATCGAGGGATTGCGAAGGTTCAACTGAATCGCATATCGGGGGCGAAGCAGGATGCCCGAACTGCATTGAGACTTGCGAAACAGGCAGGTGATACGAATCTCATAACTGCCATTGAGGAAGTGCTTAATATTCTGGAGGATTAACTAACTGAGGGTGGTTGGCTTTTCACGGTATCTTCGTCGCGCACACTTGCCTCGCAGGGAGCGGTTACGCGGAATATGCCATATGTTAGAGAGAGCGGTCGCGAGCAGGAGATCGCTCCTACAGGGGAGAGTTAAGTTAGTTCGGATGGTAGGTTCTCAATGATTTTGGTGGACTCGACGCTAACATAAACAATCCGCTCTATCGCTGTGATGAGATCACGAGGATTCTCGAACCAGCCGTTGGGGTCGTTGATGATGCCGCTGTTTCGGTCCTGCTTGATTTTGTAGCGGTCGATGAACCATTCGAGCGGGGTTCTACCGTTGACGACGTATCGATGCGCTTTCTCTGGGATTCCAGAGATACAGACGTGTTCGTTGATGATGAGGGTTGTTCGCTCTTGCTTATCAGCGAACCGCATTGCCCGTTTGCCAAGCAGGAAATGCTCAGGTTTTTCTTCCCAAAGTAAGGAAGGTGTGAGGGGTTCAACCCTAAGGTTCGGGTATTTCTGGCAGGTCTCGTAGTTGAGGTGGAGGTCGGCGAGTGCTTTTCCTGCTTCCGCGAAGGCGCGGAAGTCGGGGGCATAAGGGATGCGGGGTATCATCTTGGATAGATCGTTTGCGAATTGGTCTCGGTAACTGGGTGCGTGTAGGACCCCGTAGACGTAGTCGAAAATGTCGTCCTTGGTGATGGTGTCATCGCTGTAATGCTCTTGGAAGGCGCGGAGTGCTGTGTCTGAAATGTTGTCAATACGTTCCGGTGCCTCTTCAAACCCTTGAAACTCGCCTGTAGTGTCTGATGTGTCTACAGGGCGTGGGTATTGCCATCGCGGGAAACATTGCCCTTTTGAAATTAGCTCAAGATCTGGCAGTGTGTCAGTCATAAAAGCGGAAAAAAGTATTTTCGAGCCGATACCGGTTGCACAGATTGCACGATTTCCGCTTGAACCATCTGAAAAAATTTCATGCAATTTGCCTCTTCTCTGGGCAAAGGTGTGATCAGCGTAACAATTTGTGCCAATAAATGGACGATATACAACTTTTCGGATGTAACTATCCTTAAATTCCGTTTTTTTCTTCTGCTTTAGCTTTTTCTTGAGTGTATCGTCCCATTTAATATTTGTGGAATGGCGACGTGACACTTCATCAACTGTGAGTTCAGGTTTTACCTCAAGCTCCGAAACAGCTGCGAGGTAGTCTCGCGTCATCAATTCGGCATATTCGGCACAAGCATCACGTGAGAAGTTATAGATGTATGCATCTCTACCGGTCTTATAGCCGTTACTGAAAAGTTTGAAAATAGCATTGTTTGCTGCGCCTGCCTTTGCTTCTTTTGTGCCGAGTGGGTAGAAATCAGTAAACGCGTCGCTGCGCTGCTCAATCCAATCATAATGTCTATTAGGCGTGATTGTCTGCCAATCATTAAATCCTTTTATGGACACCGCTTCTTGCAATGCTTCCAGTTTCTGCTCGCGTGTGAGGTAACCACCAATATCTCGGTAGTGGATTTTACAATCATCATGTGTTGCATTCGGATTCTTGATGAGAATTGTAATAGCAACAGGAGCACGAGACCCAGAACCGAAGATTTTGCCGCCCTCTCGACGCGACACTTCACCTTGCGTCCGTTGATTTCCTCGCATGTTTAGAACATGAACTGAACTGAACTCCTCTGATAGACAGGCACGGATCCCCGAATCAACGTTCCCGTCAATCCACGAACCGTTTGTGACAAAGGCAATAATACCTTGTTCCTGAATTCTATCAGATGCCCATCGGATTGCCATCTTGTATGTGTCGTAAAGGCTGTTTTTTAACGTCGCTTTCACACGAAAGGCATAGGTATCCCTAACACGACCTTCAAGTTCAAGATACTCCACGTTAGGATTGTCGTCCGATGCACTTCGCTGTCCTGTCGACCATGGGGGGTTACCAACAATAACTTGGATTGGGAGTTTCTGTTGACGCTCTGCGCGCGCGTTGTTCTCTGGCAACCATTCTCTGGGGAAAAGCGTAAGGTCTTCTGCTTTGTTGAGATTGAAGGTGTCGGTGAGGACGATGCCGTTGAAGGATTCGTAGCCGCTATCCTCTCCACGTCTGCCGCGGAAGACCTCCTCGATGTTGACGGCGGCGATGTAGTAGGCGAGGAGGACGAGCTCATTGGCGTGGAGTTCCTCGCGGTATTTGCGTTCGAGGTCGTCAGATTGGATAAGATCGGAGTGTAGGAGGCGGGCGAGAAAGGTACCGGTACCGGTGAATGGATCGAGGACGTGGACACCTTCATCGTTGAGGCTTCGTCCAAACTCATCCTGTAATATTTCATTGGCACTGTGTAGGATGAAGTCCACAACTTCAACGGGTGTGTAGACGATGCCGAGGCGGTCTGCCTCTTTTCTCAAGGCGGTGACAAAAAAGTTTTCGTAGAGTTCTGCTAATACCTTTTGCCGTCCTTCGCTGTTGTCAATACCCTGCGCGCGCATCCGAACGCTTTCGTAGAAGCCTTCGAGATCTTTGGTTTCGTTTTCGAGTCCGAACTCGGTGAAATCTTTCTGTAGGTTGTCCAATGCCAATGCCATCGGATTGCGAGCGGAGAAGTCGTAATCCTCGAAGAGTGCGTCGAAAACGGGTTTGGTAAGGATGTGTTGCGCCATCATATCAATGGCGTTGGTGCGCGTGATTGCGTCATTTATGGAGCTTCGTAACTCTGTGTGGAATGCGTCGAACCATTCGCGAAGTGCATCGTTATCGGGGTTCTCTAACAGGTTCTCGACGCGTCCGACGAGCCGACCGAAAATATCAGCGACATCCTTTGCCCAGCTTTCCCAGTATTTTCTGTCGCCGCATTTCTCGACAATCTTGGGGAGTATCGCTTCGGGCGGAATATCAATCGGCAGAAACATCTGTTGACCGGTGGGTGTTTCTTCACCATCACCGCCGAAGATAATCCGATCGGGGAGGGTTTTGTTGAGGTCGATTCTGTTGATTTCGGCGTTGAGCCTGTCGTCGTGTGAACGGAGTGCGCGGAGGACACCCCAAACGGTTGAGAAGCGTTCGTTATCGTCGAGTGCGTTGGCGGGATCTACGCCGTCTGGAATGGCGACGGGTAGGACGATATAGCCGTACTGTTTACCGGGTGCTTTTCGCATGACGCGTCCGACCGCCTGAATGATGTCAACGTAAGATTTGCGTGAATTCATGAAGAGCACTGCGTCGAGAGCGGGGACATCAATGCCTTCAGAGAGGCAGCGTGCATTGGAAAGGATGCGGCAGGTGCCGTCCGTATCGCCTTTTAGCCAGTCGAGCCGTGCTTTTCGGTTGAGGGCGTGGTATGTGCCATCAACGTGTTGCGTTTCGCATATAAAGTCGGTGGGTTGTTGGTTTTCGGGGAGCCGTTCGGTAGCGGTTTCGACAATCTCGTCCCAATGTTTGACCATCGCTTTTGACTCGGCAATTTTGTTTGTGAATGCGATGACGCGTTTTAAGGGTTTGACGGGTTCGTGGTTTCCGTTTTCTTTGGCTTCAGGATTCTGGAGTGCCCGCCAGCAACCGACAATCTTCGTTGCGTCGTTGATGTTAATATCACCCTCGCCGCGGAGTGCGGCGTTCACTTCTCGCTCGGATACAGCGAGCACGACGACTTTGTAGTCGGAGAGTTCGTCGATCTCGACGGCTTTGGAGAAGGGAAGCCGGTGGAATTCGGGTCCGTAGATCTTGGGTTCGTCCATAGAGAAGACTTCCGTGTCGTGGCGAGCGGCTTTTGATTTCGCGCCTTCGGTGTAGAGACGTGGGGTGGCGGTCATGTAGAGGCGTTTATTGGCACGGATGCGATCGGCATCATGGACAAGGACGAATGGGGATGTTCTGTCGCCGGGAGCTTCAACGCCGGTGGTTCTGTGTGCTTCGTCGCAGAAAATAATGTCGAACGCGGGTGCGCCTTCATCCTGTGCCTTTTCGACGAGCGGTAACGATTAGTAGGTGCAGAAGACGACGGTCATCTTGTCGGTATCGGGGTTCTGTAACGTGTGGGAGATAGATGACGGATCTGTGGTGACAGGGATCTTGAGTTCGAGTATGGAGGAATCTTCGCTCGTTTGTCCTGCGCGGGTATCCGAACAGATACCGATATAAGAGTGGTCTATGCCGCGTTGCTCCGACCATTCCCGCATCGCCTGTGAGAGCAGGCTGATAGACGGCACGAGATAGAGTACTCTGCCGGCGATACCAGCGATTTCCTCGGCGATTCTGAGTGCGGTGAAGGTTTTACCGGTGCCGCACGCCATAATCATCTTGCCGCGGTCTGATGCTTTGAAGCCGTTGGTAACGTCATCGAATGCGGCTTTTTGATGGTCTTTGAGGTGGAAGCGTCTCTGTTGATAGGAGAGTTGTTCGGGGTCTTGTAGGCTTAGGTCGGGCCAATCAAACGGGCTGCTTTCGAGATCGCTGTAGCGGATGATACGGAGTTTATCCCTGATGGGATCGATGGTTCTGAGGGCGTTGGGTCCCCATTCGCCGCCGGTATCGACGATGAGTCGTGAGGTGAAAAGTTCGCTTGCAGAAGCGGAGATGAATGAATCGAGATGCGGTTTTGAGATGCGTGTGTTTTCAGCGTAGCATTTGCACTGGATGGCGCAGTAGCCGCCATCTCGTTCCTTTGCGACGAGGTCGATGCCGATATCGTTTGCGTCGTAGCCTGTTTGGAGTGCCGCCCAGTCTTTATAGAGATAGACTTCAGAGAATTGTTGTTTGTAGTCGGGGTCTTGAGAGAAATATGTGAGCATCAACCGCTCGAAAAGATCGCCTTTTCGACGTTCAGATTGTGCAGTTTCACGGATATAGTCGAGCGTGCTTTGGAAGCCGGGGTTGGTGGGTGTGGTGCTGCTTTCAAGTCCTAAATAACTTTGTGTTGCTTCAGACATACCTGTTTCCTGTTTCTATAAAAAAGTGGGACTCTCCTTTAAGCTGATTTGAGATGGTTCCATGCTGACTGGCGATCGAAGCAAGAACACTGAAATGAGGAAGCCATTGTTGGATTCACCAACGGGCACTCTATATTGGTACTTTTCGACCTACCCCTTTCAGTTTCATATTATATCCGCCTATCATACTCACCATGTTTTCCGATCCAGACCCACGTCATAATGCCATCGTTCTCAATTGCCAATGCGCGATAATCGTCGGTAACTCTCGCAGACCAATAAGTGCCCCGCTGCGTCTTCTTTAACTACAGAGAAGGATGCTCCGGATTTCGCTTGAGAAGTTCAAATTGCTTATCCGCACGATTTTGAATTGCTTGTGGAAGTCGCCGATAGTAATCCCAGAACTTATGCGTCGTCTTATAAATCAATCACCCGTCCAGCCTTTATATCTTCGAGGGCTTCTTCGCGTAGAGGCTCAAGCTTTCCAGATTCTATATCTGCCTCAAGCTGCTTATCCCAAGCCTCTTCACGAGACGCTAAAGCTTCACGAAGCTCGGTCGCAAGGGTCTCTAACAATTGCGATCTTGTCTTCGCCTCGCACTTCACTTCTGGAATATCTGGTATCCAACCTCGCCATCCATTAGACTTTTTTGTTATATTAGCAGCATAGGGCTCCTCATAGACAGGATCCACTATTTCGACAGACTGAATTTGCGCCTCTCCAACGTGTTGGTCTGGCATACCATCAGCAGTAACCTGTTCGCTTATGATACGGGTCATATATAGTCCCTCCCAAAGATGGAGCACTCTTCATTTGCTATAAACATGGGATTACCTGCAACTTGCACGCTACCGTTCCACAGGTACGGACAGGACTCGGCACTTGGTATGTGCCGAGGTGGAACCGTTGTGTAGAACCTATCAAAACCTAAAGAACCTATCAAAACCTATAGATCTTTGAGTTTGTGTCGACTTCCTGCTTCTTCGTTTCGTGCCTCTCAACGAGGTCTTACCGAAACTCCACAGGCGTTTCGCGTCTCGGTGCAACTCACCGCGACGGTGCTTATGAGACAGGACACAGGTTGATTGCTGCGTTAAGGTCTCTATCGCAGTCAAAGCCACATTCGGAGCAATGATAGGTTCTCTCAGAGAGTGCCAAATCTGCCTTCTTGTGTCCGCAGTTGCTACAGGTTTTACTTGAGGCAAAGAATTGGGGGGCTTCGGTTATCGGTATGCCCCGTCTCGCTGCTTTGTATTTGAGTTTCGTGAGAAAGCCACCCAACGCTGAATCGGATAATGCTTTGGCAAGTTTCCGATTCTTGAGCATGTTGGTAACCTCCAGCGTCTCAATACCGATAGCACTTGCTTTACGGACAATCCGTATTGTTGCTTGGTGGTGAGCGTCCTCACGGATATTACCGATACGCGCATGCACAGAAGTGAGTATACGCTTTGCCTTATGCCAGTTCTGACTGCCTTTCTGCCTGCGCGAAAGTCTACGATTGGCGCGTGCTAACTTGCGTTCATATCGCTTCAGCGGGCGTGGATTCTCAAATGTTGTCCCGTCTGAACACGTCGCAAGCGTATTGATACCTACGTCAATGCCTATCGGTGGCTTATCGTCAAACAGGAGCGGTTGGTGCTGATAGTTGTTGCTATCGAGGCGTCTGACGGTGATAGACACAAACCATTTGTCGTTATGTTTCGACACAACCACTTTTGTGATTTCACCAGTATACCGCAATGCTTCACGCATGCGTATCCACCCTATCTTTGGAAGGTTGATACGCTTTTTATAGACTTCAACAGTTCCTTCGCCATTGTCTGCTTGGTAAGAGCATTTACCAGATCGGTTCTTATAGACCGGGAACTTGTTTTGTCCTTTTTTCCAACGGGTGACAGCGTCTCCAAGATTATGAATAGCATTCTTAGACGCATTCTGTGAGAGGTCAGAACACCAGTGAAACTTATCGTATTTGACGGCGTTAAACTCACGCTTGATGTCAACATGACTTCGCCAGTCGTCTTGGTCTAAACCGACTTTGAACGACGACAAACCAAAGTTGAACGCTACGCGCGCATAGCCACAATGTTGAGACATACACGTAGATTGCTTGTTATTGGGATTCAGTTCTATTTGCTGTGTTCGTAAAGGCATGGATTCTCACGTATCACGCTTTTACCGCTTTTCACTGTCGGTCGGCGAGGAGACTACCCTTGCGGGTAGGTGAAAAGTCCTCGCCACGTGATACACTTATTATAGCACTTTCTCAAAGTATTGTCAAGAAAAAATGACACAACTTTAGATTCTAACAGGTTCTTATAGGTTTTAGTAGGAAATACCGAACTGCAACTTACCCCTGTCCAGCAAGTTCTATATAATATACAATACTTCCACAATAAAGTCAAAGCCTTCTCTTGACAAACAATAGATGTCTATCAGAACCTATTTTTCTCAAGAAATCCACATAAACAAACACTGTTTTGGGAATGCGAGTTCAAGTGGCGATAACTCTGTGATAGCCTCTAATTCCATCTCCAATCTCTGTTTCATCTGATAATTCCACCCTTGTTGTCATAGTAAATGCTGATTCAGCATTAACCACTCCTTTTCAGCCTACCGACGCGTTTGGCATATTTTTCACCCAAATGGAAAACCCAAAACCCAAGTGGAATGAGTAGGATACCAATGATGAGGAGTAAAGACAGGTTGCCCACTTGACTCTCAACGGACGCGTTGTCAAGCATCGCTGCACGAATCGACCTGAGTGTATACGTGGCAGGCGAAATTTTGGAAATCGGTTGAAGCCACGTCGGTAACACTTCAATTTCATAGTAAATCCCAGAGACTAAGAGTAGCATCGACTCAATGATCCCCGTTGCGGCTTGTCCTTTTTCCGGCGAGAGTAATGGAAAGATCGCCGCCATGAGACCGATCCCGATGAAAGAGAGACTGGAGATAAGAACAGTGACCACTAATGTTAGCCAATTCGCATTGCTTAAGTCGATGTGTTCCCCAAAAAAGAACGGAATTATCGCCAAAACTAAGGCTGTCCGCAGCAACCCATACAGAATTGCAAATAGACAGGAACCGACAAGGTGTGTGATGCGGTAAATCGGTGCCATAAAGGTATATTCAATCGTCCCTTCCCATCGCTCCCATGTAATCGCATCGCTCACCTCACGCATCATAATGGAGAGAAACCCCCAGACAAGTGCCCCAATGACGAGGTAAAGCACATCTTCACTGCTGCCACGCCCTACCATAATCAAACCGATTGTTAGCGCGTTGACGATGGAATAACTGAAAAAGAGGATTTCCCAACTCATATACCGCTTCAGCAGATTGAAGTTGCGTTCAATGAAGGCGTAAGAGACAATCGTTTCCCGAACAAAATTCAGCATGGCTTTACTCTTCCTCCTCAATCCCTTTACCTGTTAGCGCGATAAACACGTCCTCTAACGTCGCTGGCACGCCGTTCTGTGATGGTGCATTCGCGATGAGTTCCTCGACCGTTCCTTCTTCGATAAACCGTCCTTTATCAATAATAGCGATCTTGTCGCACAACCTCTCTGCTTCTGCCATATCATGCGTCGTTAGGAGTATGACAGCGTTCCGTTCTTGACGGATCTCTTCAATAAAGGCTTGCACATCGCGTTTAGACTTTGGATCGAGTCCTGTCGTCGGTTCATCGAGTAGGAGTAGCATAGGGGTGGTGAGTAAGGCACGCGCGATGGCGACTTTCTGTTGCATGCCGCGCGAGAGATGCTCCATCTCCTCGTTCATCCGATCTGAATCAAAACCGAGTCTTTCCAAAATCTGTTTCGATCTTCGCTCGGCTTCGGGAGCAGGGATCCCATAGAGGCGGGCAGCGTAAATCAGGTTCTCTTGCGAAGAGAGACGTTTAAAGAAGGATGCCTCAACAGAGACGCGATTCATCACCTGTCGGACCTTCAGACTATTTGTCACCACATCGTCCCCGAAGACCTGAATACTCCCAACATCGGGTAGTAGCAGTGTCGAAATGAGACGAATCAGCGTGGATTTCCCGGAACCGTTCGCACCGAGAATACCGTAGATTTCTCCGATGTTCACCTCTAAGGAGATGTCGTCAACTGCGCGGATGACTTCCTTCTCGCGCCTGAACATACGCTGGATTTTCTGATGAAAACGCTGTTTATCGTTGGTTCGCTTGGTTCGACGAAAATGTTTCGTTACCCCGCGAACCGTCAATCCATAGATAGGTTGTTCCACTCTTTTTCCTTCCACGAAACTAAATGTCGTCTAAAACCATTGACATCCTGCACACTGTCTTATATATTATAGGGCAAGTTGCCGGAATAATGCTGGCTATGAAAATCTTTTTTCGGGTTGTATATAATACTCATGCGTTAGTGAACTTTCACAAAGTTGCAGCTGGCGAAGCGAACAGTCCGTAGCAATGTTCAGGTGGTAACCTGAATAGAAACACCATATCTATAATGAAATGATTCCCAACGCAGAGAAAACCCAATATCGCCTAACGCCTAAAAGGCGGAAATACTCTCGTCAGAAAAATAGAAATCTTATTTGACAGAGAGGAAAAATAAATGTAGTAGGAGCATAAAATGAACTTGGAAGCCAAAATTTCGTTAATCCAAGAGGCAGAAGCCCATTTGTCGCCACAAAACTTTTTAATTTTCTGTCCTCCAAACCAAGACAGTCTATTCACAGCAGACGAAATACTTGAACTCACCACTCCGATTTTAAACCAAGCAATTCCGCCCAAGCTCTCAAATGTGCAAAAATCACAGTGGGTTAAGTTAGAAATTATTGAATTTTTAGGATATCAAAGACCTTCAGGGCTCAGAACAAAACAAGCAAAACAGTCTAAGCCCAAGTTTATACATCAGTTACTCGATATTTTTGTTCAATCCAGTCGCAATCTACAAGTTTGGAATTATGTGCCGTACTCAGATAGCATTATACCAAGCGAATGGAACATAGAAAGCGAGTCTCCGTATCGCTACAAAGATTGCCGTTATCTTCTCGTGTTTCACAACCTCGAAGGGGTTATCCTGAAAACCACCGTTGTGGATGGAAACAAACTTGCCGAATGGGATACCACTGGAACTCAGACAATTAAATGGCAAGCTAATGCCAAGCGTAGTTATCGGGACGAAATATCCTCGCAAATCATTGTTAGTCCAGTTGAGACACTGCGTAACAAAATCAGCACATATATGCAACAACCCTTAGAGAATAAATCAAGATTCATCGTCCAAGAGTCCCAAAATCAGGAATCCGCTTTGATTAAGCAACCGCCAACTCCTGCCTCCTTTTTAACGCACGATGAAATCGCACAATCCCTTAGAACTTTGGTAGGAAGAGAATTTGCCAATCTGGGAACCGGGCAAGAAAGAGGTATGGGTCAAGCCCTTGAGCAAGAAATTATTAAAGCTCTCGGATATCAGTCTTATCAACAAACTGACACGGGTGATTATCCGGACCTACTTCATCAGTTGATTGAAGTTAAATTCCAGTTACGAGGCACAATAGACCTCGGTAAACATCTTCCAACTAATTCATCACCAATAGAAGCATCTTGGAATAAATGGGAAATTACTCCCCGAGAAATTAGGTATGTTGTTGCCCTCATGGAACAGGATGTATATGGTAACTTTATCGTCGATTCTATTGTTATTACTTCTGGAGAAAAGTTTAATGAGTTCTTTTCAATCTCCGAAGGAACTAACTTTAAGATTCAAATCCCTGTGCCATTGTCAATTATGCCTTAAACTTTTTTGAACAGCAAACCGGAGAGAACTATTAAACTGATAGAGATGATAGACTAAATCATTGAGACGGGCTTCTAATTTAAGTAATTCCTCTCCATCTGAAGATAAAATCTTTTCAACCTGAGAGACGATTTCATTCTGCAACGCAAAGCGAAAAACCGACATTATACAAGTCTCACTAGGAACTGGTACGGGGATAACACCACAAGCCAAAATACCATTTTGGATTCTTAAATCACATACATCAGAAATTAGTGGTTTTACTTCCTGCCAAATCTCTTCCAATTTTGACTCACCCAGATAGCAATGAATGATTGGATAATTTTGAAGATAACTTTTCCAGTAACGATATCGTCCTGCATAGATAAAGGTACTCGCTTTAACCTTATGATAAAAATCCAACAATTCAGAATTTAAAAGTCCAAGTAAATAATAACTTTCTTGTCTTGTCTGATTTTTAGGAAGAATCGCAAAACAAGAAGCACCAGACATGTAACCTTGCGTATCTAAAGCAAATGTATTGCGAGTTTTAAGATCAGGTGTTACAATTTTAAATGGTCTTTGGAAAATCTCAGGTTTCTGATGAACCCATATCTCATACCATTTCCTACCAGCCTCTATAAGATATTGTCTTTTGGAAAGCTTCTCATAATTAGATTTTAAGTAAGCACCAACGCAAGGATAATCATTAAGATTAACTGCGACAACCCTGTCTTTCTTCACTAAGTGGGGATAGAGAACATAGGTATCCGATTTCTCCTTAGTGCCAGTCCACTGTACTTTCCACCTCTCAATGTTCCTCGCCTGAATGAAAGGATAAATCAAGTTTTTTTCAAGTTTGTTTTTTTCTATAAAGGCATCCGTCATTGGATGAATAAATACGCTATCAGCCGTTGTTTTCAAGCCCGATGTTATCTCGGCGATTTCCCCTAATGGAATGGGTTGATTCGCTTCTATTCCAGCAATCACCTCCTTTTCTGATGGAGATAAAAAATGCCAACAATCACCATTTTCTGTTGGTTGAATGGATTGTAGTACTCTCATCTCAAAACTTGCTTTACGCGATAGTTTTGATGGAAGGTTTATCTGTTCCTGACAGAAATCTTTGGAGGTGTGAGAGTGGAAATGCGTAAAAACATCTTTGACCCCTTGATAGTCCTTATCATAGTTAATTTCGCGAAGTAACCCAAACGGAAATGTTTCGTTCCCGCCCTTAGCATTTTCAAGAACAATAATACATGGAAGGACCGCGGCTCCAAAAACTTTCGTGTCGGAAAGATCGAAAAGATGATTTATAGTAGCCCTTTTAGCAATTACTTCCCTAATGCCCTTCCCTGCATTCGTCGTCATGAATTTATTAGAAGTAATATAGCCTAATTTTCCATTCGGCTTTAGCAGTTGAAGACCGCGTTCAATAAAAAGAGAATAAAGATCAAACCTTCCCACCGCCGAGTCAAAGGATTTTAGATAAGATTGCTTCGCCCCGTTTGTGTTTAACCTCTGGATTCTGACATAGGGTGGATTACCAACAACACAATCATAGGATTCATCTCTAAGCTCTCCGCGCACATTAATGAGCGAATCAGCTTGAACGATTGGAAGACCTCTGATTAATGGTAACCGTCCTTGCTCCAATCTCGCCTGTGCTAAATATGGAAGTAAGAAAATGAGGTATCCTAATCGAGACAGTGTACAAGCAAAGGGATTGACATCTACACCGACAATTCTATTATGCTCCACTAAGTCTGAAATTCCATCACTGACCCATTTATTGTGAACCAGCCAGTCCTGAAAATAATGCTCTAAGGCAGATATGAGAAAGGCCCCTGCCCCACACGCGGGATCAATGAGCCTTTGAAGAAATAGAGGATTTTCCACATTTGTGTTTTGTTGGGAACTATATCCAACCCAATCTAGAATATATTCCACAATTCTACGATCTGTGTAAAATTCTCCCAATGATTTCCTTAACTCCGGTGGGAAACAGGTCATATAAAGATTAGAAACTGTATTTCCATCAAGATTCTCAACCTCAGAAAATAGAAGTGGCGTTTTAACTAAATTCCAAATATCGGATGGAACACAATTATCCTTTTTCCACCACCAAGAATACACACTCCCATCAAATGAGTCTTCGGGGAAAACACCAGACAAACGGTCAAATTCCTCGCTAATCCTTTGCGATGTAATATATTGTCGTTCAAACAAGAAAGTTTCGATCAACCCTATATTAACCGCATATTTTAACAACAGTCCTTGAATCCATATGAAAAGACTTGTCTCCACGCAAAAAATGAGTCGTCCCGGTTCAACTTCTTCATACCGCTCCCATTGAGGCAGAAGTTCTATTGTCTCATTATCAAACCGATTTTTGGTATTGTGATAATCCTCTGGTTCAAGTGCTTGAATAAGGTGAAATATCAAACTATCAAACACTTCTTTATTTATTAATGATAGGTCGCAATTTTGATTCAAAAATGTTTCTTCTGCTTTTCTATTCTTTTTTCTTGGGGACATTTAATCTTCCTCTCATTGAAGGGACTAAAGATAGTTTGCTTTACAATTTTTAAGCAAATTAACGCCCTGCCATCCCAAAGATTGATTTTTTAACTGGATCGGTTGGAAAAGAGTACTTAGCACTGAGAATTGAAAATTCTTTGTCATATTACAATAATGTAATACCACATTCTATGGCAGAAGTCAACCCTTTATTTTCGATTAGTGATTTAAAAGGAAATGTTGAGATAAGGTAAATCAATGCTGATTTTTCAGATTGCAAGCCAAATCATTTTGTCGCTCAAAATCCTTGACATTACACAGCGACTTTTATATATTATACCCAAAGTTTGTGATAATTTGGTAATTATTTTTCTCGGAGGTCACGCGATCACAATCATCGCGATAACATGCTTCCGAGCAACTGAGTGGCATATCTAATAACACTCATACCTCTCATATTGTTGGAGTTTACAACATATACAGGAGCACAGGAACAATGCCGAAAATCAAAGGTCCAGCTATCTTCCTCGCCCAATTCATGCGGGATGAGGCACCATACGATACGCTGGAAAATATCGGGAAATGGGTTGCAGGCTTGGGATACAAAGGTGTCCAAATCCCGGGTTGGGACGACAGCGTCATTGACATCGGAAAAGCCGCGGAATCTAAAACCTATTGCGATGAATTTAAAGGGACGCTCAATGAGATGGGGCTGCAAGCGACAGAGGTCGCTGGTTACCTCGCCGGACAGGTCTTGGCTGTGCATCCGGCGTATGAAGTTATGTTTGAGGCGTTCCATCCTCCCGGTTTGCGAGGTGCCGAAAGGACAGCATGGGCGGCAGATGAATTAACGAAATGTATCCACGCTTCGGTGAATATGGGACTGGATGTCATTCCTGTGCTTTCAGGCGGTTTCGCGTGGCACACCGTCTATCCGTGGCCGCAACGTCCCGACGGAATTATTGAAGAGGCATTCAAAGAACTCGCCGCACGCTGGTTGCCACTTCTGGATCTCGCACGCGATAACGGTCAGGTCTTCGCCTACGAACTCCATCCGGGTTCGGACATCTATGACGGCGCGACCTACGAGATGTTCTTAGATTACACAGATAACCATTCCGCCGCTTGTCTCAACTATGACCCCAGCCACTTCCTCCTTCAACAACTCGACTATATCGACTTCATCCGACTTTACAGTGAACGCATCAAGGGGTTTCACGTTAAAGATGCTGAATTCCGTCCGACAGGTCGGGTTGGGGTCTACGGCGGTTATCAGTCATGGGCTGGACGTGCGGGAAGGTTCCGTTCACTCGGTGATGGGCAAGTGGATTTCACACAAGTGTTCACACTCCTCACGGAAGCGGGTTACGACAGTTGGGCAGTCCTGGAATGGGAGTGCTGCGTGAAAAGTCCAGAACAAGGGGCGGCAGAGGGCGCGCCGTTTATCGCCAAACACATCATTGAAACGACCGATGTCGCCTTTGATGACTTCGCAGGCGGAGAGACCGACACGGAACGGAATCGGAATATTCTCGGATTGAGTTAAAAGAGCCGTCGGTTCCCGGTTTTCGGTTAAAGAGAGGTCTGACACTTATCAGAATGTGCTTTAGCTAAATACCGACGATTGGCAACCGATAACTATGATGAATTAAAAAAATACTTTTACACTTCATTCATACGACGTGCGATGAATCGCACTACTACAAACGTTCCCTCGTTAAGGAGTCGGTGTAAACATAATTGTAAGTTTCACCATAAATTGGAGTAAGACACTATGGAATCTTGGAATCGAAAATTACGAATGGGCATGGTAGGTGGCGGGCAGGGCGCGTTTATTGGTGGGGTCCACCGAATCGCTGCCACACTCGATCAGCAAATTGACGTGGTCGCCGGGTGTTTCTCACGCGACCCAGAAAACACACGAATCACCGGTGCTGAGTTGTATCTCGATTCAAACCGTTGCTACAACAGTTATGCAGAGATGGCGGCAACCGAAGCCGCGCTCCCCGAAGACGAGCGTATCGACTTTGTAAGCATCGTCACACCAAATATCTCCCACTTTGAGATCGCAAAGACGTTTCTGGACGCGGGTTTCCACGTCGTCTGCGATAAACCGATGACTTACAGTCTCGATGAAGCCGAGGCACTTGTAAAACTCGTTGAAGATTCGGGTCTTGTCTTCGCATTGACCCATAATTACACGGGGCATCCGCTTGTGCGGCATGCGCGAGCGTTGTTCGCTGAAGGCTCAATGGGACCAATCCGTAAAGTCATCGTCGAATACCTCCAAGACTTCCTGATGGTCCCGCACGAGAAACTCGGTCAGAAACAAGCGGCGTGGCGTGTTGATCCAACGCAATCCGGTATCGGTGGCACAATGGGTGATGTCGGTACACACTGCGTGAACCTGCTTGAGTACGTCACTGGCGACCCGATCATTGAACTTTGTGCTGACAAGAGTACTTTCCTACCCGATAGAGTCCTGGATGAGGATGTCAATGCCTTGCTCCGTTTCAATGGTGGCGGTAAAGGCGTTTTAAGCATTAGTCAGATCGCTACTGGAGAGGAAAATGGACTCACACTTCGCGTCTATGCCGAGCAGGGCGCGGTGAAATGGGCGCAAGAGAATCCGAACTATCTTGAACTCTATCGTTACGGTGAACCGAGACAGACGCTGACGCGTGGTCAGGGATACCTATCCGAAGCCGCGGCGGCGGGTGCGCGTATCCCTACCGGTCATCCCGAAGGGTACTTGGAAGCGTTTGCGACGATTTATGTTGGCGTTGTCGAAGCCATTCGTCAATACATTGACGGCGATCCTATGGATACCGAGGCATACGATTTTCCGACGGTCTATGATGGATTACGGGGTATGCAGTTCATCTACAAAGCAGTTGAGTCTTGCGAAAACGGATCAACATGGGTTTCAATGTAAGTAGCGATCAGCGATCAGCGGTCAGCAGTCAGCAAAGGGGGTTTTTGTTTATGCTTCCCGTCTTATTACTGATTGCCGATAACCGACTGCCGACAGCCATTAAAAGGAGACAGCCATGCAAGCACCTAACTCTGAACCTTTCCGTGTCGGATTTCTGAACGTAGATTCATATTCACACATGCCGTTGTGGGCACCGCATATCAATCCGCGTCCTGGCGAGAAAGATACACCGTTTACGGGGATGCGGATCACCCACTGTTGGGATATCGAATACGAAAAGGCGAAAGCGGTTGCGGAGCCTTATGGTTGCGAAGTCGTCAAGAATTTTGACGATATGTTGGGGAAGGTAGACGGCGTGATCTCTGGGGGTTACTACAATCACCCATGGAACCACATCCTGCATGAACCGTATCTCGAAGCGGGTTTGTCGAACTTAATTAACCGTCCGTTTGCGAACTCTCTCTCGAAAGCACAGCAAATGGTTGAACTGGCACGAAAGAACGGCGCGACGATCCTTGCTCCATCGAGTCACGAGCACAACGATGCCATCTCACGCGCCAAAGCGTGGGCAAGCGATAAACAGATCGTCTGCTACACGGCGACCAATTCGTTCGACGACTATCCGACCCACGGCATCCATGGGCTTTACATGGTTTGCAAGGCGGTTGCAGAGGCGGGAAATCCAGTCGTGTCCGTCGCATATCAAGCGGATAGTTGGCACAGCCCGCCGGGTGTTCTCACCTTTGAACATGTCGATAGCGAGGGTCGCCAATTCTA
Source organism: Candidatus Poribacteria bacterium (assembly GCA_965232545.1). GTDB lineage: Bacteria > Poribacteria > WGA-4E > WGA-4E > WGA-3G > WGA-3G. The sequence goes on along the minus strand of OZ246979.1, from coordinate 114,175 downwards.
CGGGACACTCCATCAAGTGAGCGGTTCGTGGGGAACGGTGCAAATCCACACACAGGAAGCCTACGGTGGCGAGAATTTCAGAATCCACACCGGCACGGGTTATCCGTTCGACAAAACAGAGATCTGGTTGCCGACGATTTGGGCGTTCCAGAACATGGCACTCCACAACGAAATGCCACAGACGTTTGATGAGATTTTACACAAGACGAACGTCTTCCTCGCAGGTTGGAAATCGGCTCTGGAAAACGATGGCAAACCCGTGAAATTAACAGATGTTGCCGAAGAATGGGAGGCACCCGCCGAACTGCCGAACCATCCCGAACACGATACGGTCTCTCTATTCCAGAAAAAGTTCGGGGACGCTTCAGTATAGAACACAGGATGACGTGAGTTTGATAAAAGGCTTCTAACTGAATTGGGAAAAAATAAAGTGAAGTGGTACAATTGCTGCGCCACTTCACTTTAATACTACACGGCAAATGCGGTGGTGAAAACCGTGATTTGAATTAAGAGCGCAATCTAATGCGATGCCTTGACACTTGCCCACGTGGTTGCGAGTTTACCCGCGGGATCCACAGCGAAAGCACTTAGATCTTCCATACTCTGTTTAATATCGTCTTCCGACAAAGCTCGATCCCAGACCGTGACCTCGTCAATCACACCGTTGAACTTTTGACCTGTTGCCCCCCATGAGCCGATCATCGTATCTCCAGCCGTTCCCAGGTACTCAATTCCAGCCTTACCTGCGTCTTCAACTGTGTCCTTGCCGTCAATGTATATCTTTCGGGATTTGCCCTTCACATCCAACCAGAAAGTGATATGTGCCCACTTGTCAGCTTTGACTGCATTAGGGGCATCAAGGTCATTGCCATAAAACCCCATACGAACAGTGCCGCTGTTGTAGATACGGTAGTGAAGACTCGTATTTAAGGCATTAACCTGTGTCTGTGTGAAAACACACTGTTGGTCTCCTCCGCTCAATGCTGGCTTGACCCACATCGTTACCGTAAAGCTCTTTTCGTTGAGTTCAATATAAGGAGCCTTGACCTCACCGGCTTGATCGAACCCCAAGGCTTTCTCGAATTTACCATCAACCCAATCAGCATCTCCGACCAGTTCTGCGTCGTTCCCATGTGGAGAAAAATCTTCTATCGCATTCCCCTTGCCTTCATTGAATGACAAATACAGCAGCAGCTCCTCATCCTTTGGATCTAACGCGGTAGCACTGAAGGGCATCAGTACCAATCCAGCGAGAATCAAACAGGATAGTAATATCCGATACATCATGATAAACTACCTCCTCTAAGGTAGGTGTAAGTGATGTTCCTTTAACTAATTTCATACCCATTTAGTTTAGCACAAAAATTCGGGAATATCAAGAGTCTTCTGTGAACGTGGCAGAATCGTTCAGTTTTCGGCTTTCTGCTCGTTTTAGATAGAATGTCGCGACCAGGAGGTCGCTCCTACAGAAGAAGGAATCGGGAATCGGAATTCCCTCCTACGGAAGAACTGAATGCCTCTGGTGAATGTAAAGCGTATTTTTGTAGGAAAATCGTGGATAACACATTAGCGTATCATCAGTCCGACGTGAATTGCCGATTCCAGTCGTGATGGGACTTGGTAATACTCTCAGGATTCAACCGACTCCGAGCGATAAATCCGGGAACATTTTCGCGCCCGGTTGGCAACCCGATTTGGCTATAGCGTGTATCAACACTCCAACGAACTGTGTCGGAACGGTTTGGAAGCCCGCGGTGGACCACCCGTTCACTCGTCAGCAAAACATCCCCTGCCTCAAGTTCGGCAGTAACGACATCGCCGGGTGGCAATTCCTCATCGCTGATACCTCTACCCCCCGTATGCCCAGGGGTCTGATCTTGGTAGTTGTGCGCAATCAGATTGTGGCGGTGTGAACCTCGGATAACTTGCATACATCCACTCTCTTCCGTTGCCCGAACGAGCGGAAGCCAAACATTCACAACCAATGTATCACCTGCCTCTTCCGGAATGAGATACGCCAAATCTTGATGCCATGGGATAACAGTAATCGCTTGGTCGGGCAATTTAGCACGGTAATTAAACTGCGGATGCGCAAAGATCTCCTCACCAATGAGGGAGCCAACAACATCGAGGAGTGAGGGTGCCGTCCTGAGCGTGAACATCCCAGCGGTTCGGATTTTCTGGTCCCTAAAATAGTTGCTCCAAATCCAGTTCGGGTCGGAACAAGCACTTGATACCCGTGCCAATCTCGTGTCAAACGACTCATCGTCATACGTATCCGACGGGTCAAGGATACCGTGTTTGATTGCCGCCTGCGTTCCGTCATCAACCAACTGTGCTAACTCATCAATCAACGGTTGAAGTGCTTCATTTGGCAGCACATTTCGGACGAATAGAAATCCATCATCGAGAAATTGCTGCTTCTGCTGAGGTGTGAGTCCGTTCTGTCGAAGTGCTTCCGAATTGCGTTGAGTAGACATTTTTTTAATTATGTCCTCCTGGGCTGCTGCGTCCGTTTGCTTCGCATCCACTCTAAAGTGGCGAGGTTGGGAAACCTCGCCAGCGGGGTGACGGTTTTCAAAGTAAATTAGAAAGACTGAATAGGAACAGCACTGCCGGTTTCGCTAGATTTCATTGCGCCATCGAGCATTTGCATGAGCATCACTGCCTGCGAACCGGGATTAAGCGGTTCATCTCCGTCTCGAATTGCCCGAATGAACTCCCGCGCCTGAAGCGTTATGTCATCTGCCTTTTGTGGCGGAGCTTTTATGGGTTTGACCTTAACACCATCGGGTGTTCCAACGAGCAGCTTCCCGCTTTCGAGTCCTGCCTTCGTCCCGTAAAGTTGAAACTCCTGCGTCTCGCTTTTGACCAGATCGCTTCCGTCTGCTGGCACTTGTCGATTTGTCGTATTCAGCGAAAATGCTACAGCAAAATGCAGGGTGCACCCGTTCTCAAACCGTACAAACCCACACGCAGCATCATCCGCAGTATAGGTCTGTTCAGGAGGTGCGAGATCAGAAAATGTACAGTAGAGTCCAGCCATAACCTCTGTCGGACGCGGATTGCCCATCATAAACCAGACGTTGTCAATGGCGTGAATACCGAGATCAAGGAGTACCCCGCCACCTTTTGCTTTATCGTGCCGCCATCCGCGTGCGGAACACCACCGTGTGCGTATCCATCGAGTCTCAGCATAATATACGTCCCCGAGTTCTCCAGCCTGCACAAGTCTGCGCCCCTCCATCAACTGAGACGTGAACCGCGACTGGCGGACAAACATATAAACAAGACCTTTGGTCTCAGCGAGCTGGGTAACCGGCATTAACTCCGTGGCATTGTTTGAAGGTGGCTTTTCGCAGAGCACATGTAATCCAAGTTGCACTGCTTCCTGCGAGACTGGGGCGTGCATCCACGTGGGAAGTCCGATGCAAACTGCGTCTAAATCGCAGGCATCGAACATCTGTCGATAATCATCGAAAACGCGGACCCCTTTAATCCCATCCAAGACCCTTTTTCTACGTGTGGGGTCTGGATCCGCTAACGCGACGAGTTCTACATTTGGCTCAGCGGCGAGAACAGCGGTTGTACTGCCGATTGTTCCACCAACACCAATGATTCCAACTTTAACTACATCTTTCATCCACACCCTCCATTTCGATCAACTCGGTTTGAACAGACTATAGGAGCAATCCCCCAATCGTGACGCCCCGCCAAATCAAAAGCACTTGACATTTTTCCCGTCTTCCTGTAGAGTTTATCCAAGCCTGATATGAAATCCGATCAAATTCCTTGGGAGCCCCTGCCATACGTTCATGCTCTTAAAGGCGGTTGTCCGTAGGTGCCTCCCTACCCCAACATCCAACGCAAAAGGAGGAAAATTCTTCTCATGTATCGTCACTTTTTCTTACCAATTTTCGTGCTACTCTTTGCTGTAGGTCCCGTTATCGCTGAGGGTGAAAAACTTGTCCTCGTTGGCTCGGGTGAACCCGATCCGAAGGACATCCTTCTTATAGAACACCTCGAAGAATGGGGCTATGTCGTTGAACCGCATGAGCATTTGGCAAAGCACCCTGTTAACCTTGCCGATATAGATGTTGTCTTTATCTCAGAATCAACTTCCAGTGGCAATATATTGGACGCTTACAAAGATTCAGCCGTCCCCGTTGTCAATGCCGAGACGTGGACATACGATGATATGGGATTTGCGGCAGACGGCACATTCAACTCCGATCCAGGCGACGACCTCACTGTCATTGATCCCGAGCATCCAATCATGGAAGGTTTTAAGGGCGACATCACCGTTAGCAAACCCGCGATAGCACTCATGACGTGCAGCGGATTTGAAGGCGATGTTGACATATTAGCGGTGCGCGCCGACAACGATGATCTTGTGGCTATCTCTGTCTACGAAGAGGGGGCAAAACTACTGAAAGGGACAACGAAGGCACGCCATGTTAACATCTGGCCCCACTCGACCGGATGGGAACAGGTAACAGACGACGGATGGGAATTGATCCACCGTTCAATCCTCTATGCGCTCGGACAGATTCCCTTTGATGTCGCGCCACAAGACAAACTCGCTGTCACTTGGGGACAGATTAAAGCCGCGCGTTAGCTGCCAGCGACAAGTCTTTACCACTCCCTACAATAAAGATGCCGACCCTGCGTCCAGAAATACTGCACAATCTGGGTGCGTCTGCAAAATCGAAGCAGGGTGCAGTGGCGTTATCTCGCCGTGTAAGCAATTCCGCACGGCTTCCGCTTTCCGTTCATCCGGCACAGTGCATACAATTGCTTTCGCCTTCATGATTTGGGAAATGGACATTGAAATCGCTTGGGTCGGCACATCATCTATTCCAGCAAACCACCCCTCGCCAACCTGCTGGAGGCGGCACGCTTCATCTAACTCGACCAAAATATATGGATCCTCTGTTTCAAAATCTGCTGGTGGATCGTTGAAGGCGAGATGCCCATTCTCACCGATACCGACGAACGCCACATCAACCTGATGCTGTGAGATAATGCGGTTAAGCCGATCACACTCGGCTTGCGGTTCGCCTGCTTCCCCGTCCAGAAAATGTACCGTTCCGGGGTGAACAATATCCACGAGGCGTTCTCGCAGATACTTGCGAAAACTGGCGGGATGTGTCTCAGGGATACCGATGTACTCGTCGAGATGGAACATTGTCGTGTTGTCCCAATTGATCGTTTCATCAGCAGTAAGTGCGGCGAGGAAGTCAAATTGAGACGCGCCTGTTGCAACGATGAAACTGGCATGTCCATTTGCCTCCAATGCCTCACGAAGTTTTTGACTTGCGAGATGTGCCGCCGCTTCGCTCGCTTCACGTTTGGTTGTTGCTTTAAAAATATTCATTTCTTCAAAATCTTTGTAAAATCCCGCTTCCAACTCGGCGCGAGCGCAGGTAGTTTCCTCGCTCGTCCGATCTTCTCGTGGTTATCCCTATCAAAATAGCGGAGGTTAACTATCTCAGTGACACTCATAAGTTCAGATGCAACTTCAATACGCTGAATTGTATCGCCAGTAGTGATTTCGCCTTCTTCAAGTACTCGGAAATAGAAACCGACGCGCCGACTCTCTAAAAACTGTTTGGCGAACTCTGGCAGCCTCATCTTGTATGCGAGCTTGAAACACGGCACACGGGGTTGCGTAATCTGCAATTTTACCGTTGAACCTATCTGAAAGACATCGCCAATATGAACTGCTTCTTCCAGTAGGCCTTCAACCGTGAGATTTTCGCCGAACTGCCCGTAGCTCAAGTCGTCTCGTTGCAACTCATGCTGCCAGTGGGTGTAATGCTCAAACGGATAGCCGTAGATGGCTTTATAGGTGCCGCCGTGTACCCGCAGATCGCCTTGTCCATCCCCGTCAATGTTCTTCTCTCTGAGCATGACAGTGCCTGACACGGGTTCCTTGAAAATCCCTGTCTGGATCGTCTTACCGCCGTATTGAATAGGCTTTGGCTTTGAGACGTTTATAGATAAGAGTTTCATATCGCTTTAATATACTGATTTTTCTAAGTTATGTCAAGCAAACATTTTAGTTCTACAGAGATGCCACCCCTACGGGGTTGAAGAGGAAACAGGTCAAAAATCCGGTTAGAATCTCTCACACAAGAGAAGACAAAGGCTAATGCCAAAAACTTTACACACTCTTTCAGCACTGTTGTGTTTCTTTTTTCACATTTTTTCTGCTATGCAACCTTTTGCCTTTTAAATCGCGTCCTTAATAGTAACAGCAATCCGATAGTCGCGCATTAAAAATGTGCACTCTTAAGTCACTCAGGAGAGACTCAATGAAAAACGAAGATGCACAACTGGTTAACCGATTCTTAGCAGGCGACGAGGGTGCCTTCACCACGCTGGTAAAAAAATATCAGAAGAGCGTCCACGCGCTCACGTGGCGGAAGGTTGGTGATTTCCATATTGCCGAAGAAATCACACAGGATACCTTCCTCAAAGCATACCAGAAACTCGGGACGTTAAAGAATCCGAAGCAGTTCGCTGGCTGGCTCTACGTCATCGCTGATCGGCTCTGCATCGCTTGGCACCGGAAACAGAAACCTCCGATGGAATCCCTGGAAGCCACGAGTGGAGCGGAGATTGAGGAATCATCTTATCGCCACTACGAAGACGAACAGCGTCAGGAAGCCTCCATCGCACACCGTCAAGGATATATCAGAAGTCTCTTAGAAAAACTACCGGAGAGCGAACGCACAGTTGTGACACTCCATTATCTCGGAGAAATGACTGTGAAGGAAATAAGTAAGTTTTTAGGTGTCTCAGCGAACACAATCAAGAGCCGCCTTCAACGCGCACGGAACCGTTTAAAGGAGCAAGAAACCATGATTCAAGAAACGCTTGGCAGCGTTCATTTACCTACCACTTTCACCGAGAACATTATGAAGCAGGTCGCTAACATAAAACCCGTATCGCCTACGAACAGCAAACCCTTAATACCTTGGGCAATCTCTGCCGCAACAGCCATTTTTGTCTTTCTCATAATGGGTACGGGATCTCAATACCTTTCCCGTTTTCAGAAGCCCTATAACCTGAACGCACAATCGGAAACCACCGTTGAAATCATTGATGTCCCTATTGTCTTGGATACACAAGCAAAACCGGATTTGCGGAACCAATCCGGACGTTTCGACACCACCGGTAAGAGCAGCGGTGCCGGTCCTCAAGTCTCGGAACCTGTTCTGCTTGCCGCCGCGCAGGTAGAAAAGGAAACACGTCCACCAACAAAACAGCAGTGGATACAGGCGAGTGGTCCGGAAGAAGGAAGTTCGGTATCCGGTTTATTGGCAAGTTCTTCAGGGGATGTCTATGCGGCTTCACAAATCGGTATCTACAGATTAGCACCGGATGCTCCGACATGGACACTCGTCAGTCCACTTCCGCCAGAGGCTGCTGTAGACGGCCACGGCATACGGATGGCGGAACGAGACGACACCCTCTATCTCGTCTTTCCGAATGGTGTGTTTGCTTCAAAAGATAGAGGGAAAACATGGGTAAAACTTGGCGACCGTCCAAAAGGACGTGTCATTGGACTGGTGGTAACGGATGAAGGTCTATATCTTGCCCTTGAGAACCAGATTTTCCGATCTGAAAACGCAGGTAAACAGTGGATTCCGATGAACGATGGGATAGTCAACGAAAACACCCACATTCTCACACTTATTGCTATAGAAAACAGTGTGTTTGTAGGCATGAACCACGGACTCTACCGTTCACTTTCAAGGACATGGGAAAAATTGCCGGTGGATACCACAAAAGCGATTCACTCCTTGGCAGTCTCTGAAAACAGCCTCTATGTCGGGACAGGTCCCGATCTTTCTCAATTAAACACTCCTGAAGGCGTTGGGGCGTACATCGGTCAAATTATGAGCAGCGACACCCCAAGTTCGTGGGAGATCTTCCACTCGACCGACTTGGGTGATACATGGACTGAACTCACACCGAAAAGCACTGCGTTCACAATGAAAATATCACCGGGTGTTAAGGTCTTGGTGGCTGGTGAGACGTTGTTAGCATTAGGAGTTACTACATTCCGTTCGACTGATGGCGGCAAAACATGGACAGACTTCGGGTTTGACAAGTCAGACATGAATTCGATGATGAACTCGATGACACTCAGTATGTTCCCTACATTAACAGTGGACAAAAACACATTTTTTAAAGTTGGGATACGCGATGGACTGATCCGATCAACGGATGGGGGTGAGTCGTGGCACCCGTTTACGAAAGGGATAGTGGGCACCCGAGTGTTTGACTTGGTAACTTTCAAAAACACACTCTACGCAAATACCGGCTCAGGTATCGCCAAGTCCACTGATAGCGGTGAATCTTGGGAAACCCTTTCCATGAATTCCGCAGAACTCGAAATTAAATCGTTAGACATGACCAGTCCTATGGATATGTTGCTTTCCCCCAGATCAGCGATCTCTGATGATGTACTTTACGTCATCTCATCGGCATTAAGCTCAGAAAATGAACCTCGCCTCTTTCGCGTTTCGATGCGCGGAAACGTGTTAGTGCCTATCCAAGTACCGACCACTTTCGGTGGCGATCTCTCCATAACAGACATAGTAGGTCTGGCGAATGTAACTCGGCAGATGGAAAAATTCTTCGGAGCATTCGCAGTCAGTGGCGAGACGTTCTATACAGAATATAAAAGACGGCTTTTCCGGTGGAAACGCGGGGAGCCAGAGTGGTTCAATACCGGATTGATGGATAAAACCAAACTTCCTGACAATTATACCGATGCTGCGAAAAATAACCAGATACGTATAGCACTTACTGTTTCAGGAGGGACCGTCTACGTTGGAAAACGGGACGGACATCTCTTTCAGTCGCTTGATAGTGGTAACACATGGAAAGACCTAACGTCAAACCTACCGCTGCGCTTCAAGCACTTTATAGTAAAGCCCTTAAATAAGTTGACAGGTTCTGAGATTTATGCGATACTTTCGTCTTATGAGTTATTCATCAGATTTACGCAAATGCGTGCTTGACTTTATTAGTAAGGGTGGCAGTAAAGCAGAAGCTTCGCGAAGGTTTTCGGTCTCTCGGACGTGTATTTATACGTGGCTGAATGCTCAAGACCCGTTGAGGTGTGAAAAGCCGGGTCCCCGAGGTCCCCGAACCCTTGATTATGATGCCCTGCGGCAACATGTCTGCGATTTTCCCGATGCCACTCAAAAGGAGCGTGCCGCCCATTTCGGTGTCTCCAGACACGGTATCTACTATGCGCTTGGCAAACTCAATATCACGCGAAAAAAAAGACCCGCACCTATAAAGAACAATGTCCTATGAAACGAGATGCTTATCTCTCAGCACTTGAGCAAGAAACCCAGGGCGGTGGCAAAGTGCCGGTTTATCTCGATGAGACGGGTTTCAGCGAAACGACTTTTCGCGAGTATGCTTATGCCCCCAAAGGGATGGGTGTCGCTGCGAAAGTGCCAAGCAACCGATATACAAGCACGACGTTGATTGCGGCACGGTTTGAGGCAGGTTTCAGGGTGCCTGTGCTTTTCGAGGGCAGTTGTGATGCGATTGCGTTCAACACATGGCTCTCGGAGATGTTGTGTCCTTTGCTCAACAACAAGCACGTTGTGATTTTGGATAATGCCTCCTTCCACAAAGGTTGGCAAACTGCGGATTTGATCGCAGCGACAGGAGCGAGTTTGTTATTTCTGCCACCCTACTCACCGGAGTTGAACCCCATTGAGAAGGATTTCGCTATTATCAAACGCATCCGTCAATACAACGCTGAGAAATCCATTGATGAAATTATAAAAATGTATAATTAATTACGGGCTTTACTATAAAGAGATAGTTTTTGCAGGTACAACGATATACGTCGCTACAGACGCAGGGGTCTTAACCTCAGAAACGGGCGACCATTGGCGATCGATAACCGATACAACTGGGACGCATACCGTTATAGACCGAATCGCTGTGGCTGGTGCTTCAGTTTACGGTGCTGGCAATGAAGGTGCCTATCAATTGAATCGTCGTGGTGAATGGAAAAAGATTTCGCCAGAAGTGCCAGATAGCGTCATTTCTCTCGTTATTAATGGCAATAAACTCTATGCTGTTACAGAAAAGCGCGGGATGTTTCAGGTCTCGCTTGAAGAAGAAAACCACTGATGTTACTTAACATTTCTATTTTTGGAGGAATCAAATTGAAACACCTTCTTGTTTTTGCCGGTATTGCTATTGCTATGCTCTGTCAACTCGGTTGCTCTCCTGATGCAGAGCAAACACAACTTGAGAATCCCACAGTCAGCGACTCAATAGGAGAATTTAATGCTCCACGCTTTGTCGGTAATGTCGTACTGGAAAATATGTACGAGGATGAAGTTCGGAAACTGGCGAGTAAGACTCCGTTAGAAATCATTACCGTGCTGGAAGGCACCAGCAAAGTCATCCTTCAGGCTCGATTTCGATCCGTGCGAGACGGTCCCTTTGGCACTCCTGTCTATGAGTGCGAATTGATTGATGAATCTGCAGAAGCTTTAGGGGGTGTTGCGGCAGGCATGTCGGGTAGTCCTGTTGGTCCCCCGGGGCGCGTTATGGGGGCTCTCGCCTTCGCGTATTCGTATAGTAAGCCGCCGTATCGGTTCTTGGTCACACCGATTGATTATATGGAAGCGGCTATCGACCACCCAACGTTTGGCGAGTTTTTGGAGGAAGAGGGGGCACCTGGAGCACCTGCTTTGGCACTTAATTCCTTGTATGGACCCGTTAAAACACCTATGATGATTACTGGGATTCAGTCCCACAGAATACAAGAACTGTCTTCATATCTCTCGGATTCAAGATTCAATTTCGTTGAATTGTTTGGCGATATTGGGGGTGTCCCTGCGGCACCACCTGTGGGTGTCACAACAAGGCTTTCTGCGGGAGATATGATTGGCGCCGCCGTCGTCACAGGGGATGTTACAAACCTCATTGGCTTCGGGACAGTGACACAGGTGTATGACGATACATTTGTGGCGTTCGGTCATCCTTTCTTCGCAGATGGAAAGTCGGCATTACCGATATACCGAGCCGTAACGCACGGAATCCTGTCACGTTTAGTGCTCTCAACGAAATCTGTTTCGGCGTATGGAAATCCGATCGGGACGATAAGCAAAGACCTACATCCTGCGATTGTAGGTGAACTCGGTCAGGGACCCGCAATGATTCCGGTGAAGTTTTCTTATCGTCCTGTTAATAACACCCCAATAGAAAAACACCACGTTGTGGCTTATGGACAAGAATGGGCGATTTCGTTTGTCGCGGCAGTGACGATGGATGCAATTCGGATGGAGAGGAATGCGGCAACGGTAGAAGGGACTGTGACGCTTCACTTTCAAGAAACCGAAACTGTGTATACCGAAACGTTCCGATCAGCCTCTTCAAATCCGTTTTTCGATGTGTTCTTAGGAACGGGTTCAATTATTCATTCGTTTACGGACACACTTACAAATAGCGCGGGTAAAGCGACTTTGAAAGAGGTGTCAGTCTCTGTCGTGGATAAACCTCAAATTGCCAAAGCGGAGATCGACGAAATTAGTGTGCCTGCCGAAGTGATGCCCGGAGAAAGTCTCACGGTTTCGATTGTGCTACTTCCACACTGGAGTACTGCGGGGGCAGAGCGGACGATTCAAAGAGAAATTACACTTGATGTCCCTGATAATTTCCCAACCGGTGAAGCGACTCTCACGGTTTCCGCCGAGGCATCGGCGGACGACACAGAATTTGAGCGGCTTTTCGGGGACATTCTCGATGATATCCTCGATCAGGAAGAAGATGAAGAAAAACCGTTGCCAAGGAATCTCGACGAACTCATCGAGCAGAAGATAGAAGATCAGATGGACGCGGGGTTAATCACAATAACGCTTGAACCAGCGGGCTTTGGTGGATTACCGCTACCGGAAGGTTTCCCGTTGAACATACCCGAAGCTGGCGAGGCAGATGAAATTCCAGAGGGTTTTCCATTCATAGAAGGTTTCCCACTACCAGAAGGACTCCCAGTTCCAGATGATTCTGAGGAGGAGAACGTAGTGGAAACTGAACTCATTATTGAAGGCTTTATTGTAACTGGATCTAAAGAAAAACAGATTACCATGACAGTCGGGGACATAGGAGGCGGTGTAGTGCCAATAGAAGGCTTAGAAGGCGCGCAACAATAATTTCGGAACGCTATTGTATGGACAGGTATCCTCTCCTGTCCATACGGTATCAAACTCCATCACTGATAACACGAAAAGGACAAACAATGCAGTATTCTCTACGTTTCACAGTTTTGATACTTCTCGCGATTGCTTTTCAATTGTTAGGGTGCTCAGAAGACCCTGACGATGACACAATGGAAAAAATGGACACAGCCTCTGTCGGAACCCTTATTGCCGAACCTATACCCTCCAAACCCACACCGGAAGACACGTTCAGAAAACTAAAAACGCTGTTTCCACGACCCATTTTTGATCAAGAGTTCACAAAGCTCGGTGAGGTGACAACTTCTAAAACCTATTTGGACTTTCTTACCCAAGAATATAGAACAAAAAATCCATTTAAAACGTTGGCAGACTACCTGAATGTAGCAGAACCTGACCCGGAAAGATACAATCCTTTTTTAAAGGAATTCATCAATAAACCCAACGAAGAAGACAGAGTCATCGCTCATCAGATGACTTTGAAGTATCGCTGTGCAAACGTAATACTGTATCAGATGATACATGATGGGAACCAAGAAAACGTCCTCAAGGCGATACTGGCTGTGCTCGAAAAAAAACTATCAGTTCTTGAGGACGCTCCAACGAAGGCTTGGATGGAAATGCATCTACCCAATCAAGGTCAAGGAAAAGAATTCTTCACTGCCCTTGAACATTTCGTAACTGAAACCGAAAAGAAGGACGCGCTTTTGATACAGGAACAGTTTGCGCAACACGGCAAAGATGACGGGCTTTTATGGCTCGCCGTGCACAATCCTGCGCTAACCGCAGAAATCCTCAATAATTTCACGAATACGAATGTGTTTCTGAGATGGACTGAAGGCATTTTTTTTCAACAAAATCCACAAAATCCATAGGAGAGAGATAAGGAAAAACATATTCCGTTTTACCATTACAGCCGAGCCATTATGGGAATTGCAGGATTCCTTATGGGCTTGGCTGTTCTGCGTTCTGCTGATAAAAGCGATCTCCGTGTCAACTGGAACATTTAATTTAGCGTTAAAATCTACAATTCAGGTTCCAAGCGGAGGTCCAAACCCCTTTATGAGATTTTGCTTATATTCTGCTCTGTGTGTTCTGCTCATGATGCCGTTCTCTGTTTCCGCTGAAACAGACAGTGGAAAAGAAGACAAGACCCCAAAAACGAAAAGAAGCCTCTGGCAGCGAGTTTTTCCCCGCACAGGGGATATAGAAGGTACCGTCTATCAGTATGATACCGATGTCCCATTAATTGAAGCGGAGGTGCGCATCGTTGAAACCAACCAATATCAAAAAACAGATAAAGACGGCACATTTCGGTTCATTGAAATTCCCGTAGGAACATATACGCTGTCCATATCCTATCCAACTCACAACACACCCACTAAAATTCCGATTGAGATTCGCGCAGGGGAGACGCTCCACAGGCGGTTTTTCATCAATACAGAAGGCGTGTTTGTCGAAACCCCCGATAGTCGGGAGGGAGCAACACGACTTGACCGCATTCTTGTAGAAGGACAACGTCTACTACCGCCGACAATTAGCCGCAAAGAGATTCGAGGTGGCGAGTTGACACGGATTCCCGGGACTGGGCGTGATGCGCTCAAGGGACTCACGACGTTGCCGAGCATCGGTATCCCCAACGATATTTTCGGCATCCTCTATATCCGGGGGAGTGCACCGGGGGAGACGCTTCTTTATCTCGATAGAACCCCGCTCGGCTATCCGTTCCACTTTGGGGGTCTCATTTCAACGATTAACTCGGACAGTATTGAAGATATTCATATCTACGCCGGTGGCTACGGTGCTGAATTCGGGTTAGATTCGCAATCGGTGATTGACATCCGTTCGCGCGAATGGTTGGAAAAAAGGTGGGCAGGTGCAATCGACCTGAATATTTTATCGCCTTCCGGTTACGTTGAAGCCAAAATTGGGGATAAGGGGTACGCCTCCCTCGCAGGACGATTTACGACTCTCAATCTCATCTTAGGTCTCTTTTTTGATGGGACGTTCCCGCAATGGTCAAACTATCAACTTAAATTTGCGTATCCGCTTACGCCCAAACATCATCTGACGCTCAACGGCTTAGGCGCGACAGATCACTTTGACTTCTCCGGTGTTGGATCAGAAGAGATCGAAGAGGCAGTTAATTTTTCCGCCTACTTCAAAAACGGGTTTGAGGCGGAAGGCATCCACCTCCGCTCTGATTTCACTGACAAACTTACATCTTATCTCTCCCTTACACGCTCCCACAACTTTCTCAATATCAGTTTCGGTAGTGCCTCAAACCAAGACGCTACAACCGAAAATGACGGATTCATCTACAACTTAAAGATCAATACCCCTACGTATACCCTTCGCGAAGATGTGTCCTACAAGTTAACACCCAAGTTTCAGTTAGAACCGGGATTCCTTCTCGCTTTCAGTCCATCTAAAAGTCGGACACATACATCCTCTCTGGAAAACATAGATTTTGATGTGGATGAGGAACCGTCATGGACCCGGAAGTTTGACGAATTTAATTACCCATTTCGGCGTGCTGAGGGGTACCTTCAAGCCCGTTATGATCCGCTCTCTGCTTTATCTATTGCCTTTGGTGTGCGGTTTGACTATCTCAATCTGACAGAGGAACTGTCTATTCAACCTCGCGGCAGTCTGAGTTTCACATTGCCAACGACCTCTACGCTTCGGCTCGCTTATGGCAGATACGAACGGAGTCCCTTGGCATATCAGGTGCTAAAGGCGGATGGAAATCGAGACCTAAAACCGAGTCTAACCGAGCATTACATCATGGAATTAGAACATGAGTTATCCGCCCAAACGGAACTCAAATTCGCGGTGTATTACAAAGATATGCAGAAATTAGTCACGAGAGCCATCAACGTTGACGCACTTTTTGAGGACTCGGATACAGCGGTTGCCAGCACGTATCTCAATCAAGGGACAGGATATGTAAGCGGTGCGGAGATATTTCTGCGGCACCGCGTGAGCGAAAAGTTTTTCGGATGGATGTCTTATGCTTATACCCATGCTGAACGCCGTGAGACATCAGACGATGTTTACAAACCGTTCCTCTTTGATAACACCCATGTGGTCAGTATTGTTGCCAACTATAGCCCAACGACGAAAACAGAAATTGGAGCGAAGTGGCAATACTCCAGTGGGACCACTGCAGTTCCCTTAAACGCCCTCATCATGGTTCAGGACCCTGTGACTGTGGGCATGCATCCCCTCATCTCCGATGTCGCAGGCGCGATTTTCCCAACTGAGTTCCCAGCGTATCACCGCTTGGACCTGCGTCTGAGTCGCAAAAGCACACTTTGGGGACTCCCAGTGACGGCATTTACTGAAATCCTAAACGCTTACAATAGGAAAAATAAGATAAGGTTAAGGGTCGCTGATACCCTTGTGGAAGGACTCGAAACATTAGAGTTTGAGAGTGAAACAGAGGAACTTGATCTGGAAATCAATGAATACCTGGAGATTCCGCAGTTCCCCTTTACCTTCTCTGCTGGCATCATATATGAATTTTAAAGTTATCCGAATCGGGGTTACAAACCCCTCCCACAAAAATGGTTCGTGACAATTGAATGGCACTGAGTGATTCCCTTAAAAGGTTGAAATTCACGCCAAAAGATGCTATCATGCAGCTACAATTTTGAGTAGAAAAGGGGCTTCAAATGAAAAAACCTGTCTTTCTAATTCTTATCGGTATCGGCGTTGCACTTCTTGTTGTCGGGATCGTCTTTGTCGTCCCGTGGATCGGTAAAATGATGGAGGAGATGGAGCAGGTAACTGAACAACACAGGCAACACAGCCGCGCATTAAGAATGTCTGCCCGCGAACTCTTGACCGAAGAACAGGCAAACCTCCTGTCTCAACTCCTTGAAATCACAGATGAAACACAAGCCTCGCAAACCCCAAACGATTTAGAAGCGGTCTTGTCAAGCGAACCTTATCTGGCATATATAAAAGTGCAGGAAGGGGAGAGTTACGAAAATTTTTTGGCATACGTTGATGCCATGCCAACAGAAAACATGAAAAGTACTGCTCTCTCCAGAATCAAAGCCACACTCGGACCGGATAAAGGAGATACAGAATTAGACGTATGGACGGACTACTATTTCATCGTCAGAGAATGGGGAATTACGATTGAAGATCCGCGCGACAACATAAGAGAACTTAATGAACTCCAACAGACCCACTTGATTGCACCGTTAATGGAGAGTGATGCTGAGGTATCCGAGTTGCATACCAAAATCGTCCAAATCGGTATGTCCTCTATATTCATGACAGAGGATAACAACGTGTTCAAAGAGGCATGGCGTGACCGTTTAGAGACGCACGGACAACAAGCGGGACTTCTGCGGTGCGCAATTGCCGCTCCGGGTGAATTCGCGCTCATGCGATCGTTTTTTGCGGATATGTTAACCTTCCAAGAATGGGTACTCGCACGTCCAGAACCTGAAGAACAAGAACCGGAACAATAGCATCTACGACAGCCTGACTATACCCTCCCTTTTCCATCGCTGATGGACTTCCTAACCCCATCGCCCAAAACCTTTACATCATACCGTCTACCATCGCTGGCGAGGTATCCGGGGAAACCCCGAAGCAAAACACCTCGCCCGTAATGCCCAAATATTGTAGATTTCACTATAATTTCAAGCAATTCTCCTATTTTTTTGATAAAAATGCAGATTTTTCGCTTTATGCACCCTTTTTTGCGCAAGGCGGTATCATTAATTATAAAAGCGGACCATACACCACTTCACGGGAATTGGTTTCAAAAGAACCGAATCCCCTGAGTGGCGCACGAAAGGGCATCCCTACCGTAATATAGCATTATAGTGAAGCCCATAATTACCTATACACCAACGGAGGGCGAGGTTAGAAACCTCGCCAGCGAAGGTGAGGTGTGTTGTGTTCCCAGAGTGTTCACATATTTTTCGGCTTCACTATAAAGGAGAAATCACCATGTTAATGACACTGATGAAAAAAGAGATGATGCATCATATCCTGAGTGTTCGGTTCATCGCGCTTCTTCTGATGTGCCTTTTGCTCGTCCCGCTCACGCTCTCCATCAACCATCGGAACTATCGCCAAAGTCTTGTCGACTATCAGGAAGCCGTTAAATTGGCGAACATTGAAGAAACGACAGTAAATCTGAAGATGCCATTGGAACCGGATTTGGAGGTTTCCAAGCTCATCCTCAAACCGACACCACTGAGCGTTTTCGCAAACGGATTAGCCGACGCACTGCCAAGCTACCTTGGAATAACCCGCAATGGGATTACACAAGGACCACCAGCACTCGTCTCGGCATCCCTTTCTTATCTCTTAGGACACCTTGACTTTCTATTTATCGTCGGAACGGTTTTCAGTCTGCTGGCGCTCCTGTTTACGTTCGATGCTGTTGCCGGAGAAAAAGAGGCAGGTACCCTTCGGATTACCTTATCAAATTCCCTTCCGCGCGACGTTTTCCTCTGGAGCAAGTTGATTGGCGGATACCTTGTGTTCGTAGTTCCATTCTTGATCTCGCTTCTATTCGGTTTACTTGTGCTCGTCTGGCAAGGATTTCCCCTTGGGGAACCCGATATTTTTCCACGAGTGCTCATGCTAACTTTTGCTTCACTACTCTACATTGCAGTGTTTTTTGCGATCGGAACGGTGATTTCTACCTACTTAGATAACTCTAAGACGGCACTCATCTTCGCCTTCACGGTCTGGGTGTTCGCTGTGTTGATCACGCCACGCGTTGGTTTCCTCGCAGCGAAGATCATTGCTCCAACACGGACCTCACAGAGCATCTATATGGCAAAAAAAGCCATGCGGGACGATTTCAACGCTGAACTTGAAAAGCAAAAAATGAAATTTATCATGGAGGTGCCCCCAGATAAGAACGGTGCTCGCCATATAGATGGGGAGATTGCGGAAAAAATTGAGGAACGCATGAAACCTCTGGAAGAAGAACAGCGATCAAAATTTCAGGATCAATCTAACGAACTTGACCGGAACTACCAACGTGAAACAGAACGACAAGAACAGATGGGTGAGACCCTCTCCCGAATATCACCGACATCTTCCCTCATCTATCTCGCTACAAGTTTAACACAGACGGGAAAGGGAACAAGAAGCAACTACTCTCAAGCAGGTGATCGCTATTACGATATGCTCCATACAGATGTGTTCAGTAAAATTATAGATCATGCCACCGCAAGAATAATTAGACCAGAAGATACTGTCACAATCACGCAACCCCCGCGCGTGGAGATCGCAACCTTAGATGAGACCTTCCGTGAATCGGTGGTGGACGTGCTACTTCTCTGTTTCTTTGCGGTGGTGTTGACAACAGTAGCATTTCTGAAATTTTTCCGTTCCGATATTTGACGCCAAGTCCGATTTGGCATGTTAATAACAACCGAATTGCTAACAAGGTTTAAACGCGTCATTAGGATACAGACGCATATTGTTAAAGGTTAGACTTTAAACACGAGGCAACATAACGCCTCTGAAGGAGAAAAAAATGAAAAGCATTTTTTACAGGAAAGAAACTCTGGTAAGGCTTACACTCTTCGCAACTTTAGGACTCGCCATTTTTTGGGGTGTCTTTACCTATCTATCTGCACACGGTCATGAAATTGGATCGTCACATACGTCGTTACGTGAATACATTGAACTCGACTCAAAAGCACCGTTCGTGTATAAAACGTATACCGGTCCCCAAAATGTACAGGAATTGATGAAAACGTTAGATGCGGATTACAATCAAAGCCTGGCAAAAACCAGCGTGAGTGTATCCGGTAAGTTCACTGCAAAAACCACGAGTGCTGGTAAGGTCACAGGTCCAAAAACCACGACTTATAGTAGCGATCTCACACTCAGTGAGATAGATGCGAGGTGTCCGCGGGCGGAATGGCTTCAGCTGCTTTTGGATAAAGGCATCACTATAGATGATTCCTTCAAGTACGCGTCCTTGTTGTCGAAGCGTTACACTTTGGCACTCTTGGAAGACAATCCAAATCTGCAACAGTCGGGTTTTCTCGGTATTCCACCAACGGATAATTGGGAAACTTATAAAGCCGCTTATATTGATAAGTTGGTAAACGATCACACCAAGATTCAAGCATCTGCGGAACAGATTGAACACGGCAAGAAGGCAGTTGAACGTGCCAAAGTGCAGATTGAGCAGAGTAAAGAGCACGCTAAACTTACTATCGAACGCGGTAAAGAAGCAATTGAACGTGCTAAAACTCAACTCGAACGCGGCACAGAGCAACTCGAACGTGCCAAAGTGCAGATTGAAGAGAATGAAGAGCACGCCAAACTTGCTATCGAACGCAGTAAAGAAGCAGTTGAACGTGCTAAAACTCAGATTCAACACAGCAAAAAGCAAATTGAACGCGCCATGGCTCGACTCGAACGTAGCATGGCTCGACTCGAACGCGCGAAAAAAGAGTTGAATTCACAACAACTCTTACACATCAAGAAGCAGATTGAGGGCATACAAGGGACTTTAGCGGCACCCAAAAAACCGATTCCTCCGCAGGAACCTACGCCTCCTCAAGAGACTTTAGTCCCACCCCAAAAACCGGCTCCTCCGCAGGAACCTACGCCTCCGCTGGGGTCAAACTAAAATATTCGGTTCTGTCAATTTGCGAGGCTTACGCACCCACGCTTCTCTGGATGCTATCTAAGCACACAACAGAAGTGTGAAATTAGCGTAAGCCTTGTTTAAAAACGCCTTAGATTTCTGGTAGTATAAATGTGGAGCCGATCAACTTATTATTATTTTTTTAACGTTATGCACCCTTTCGGTTTCAAAATAGTATCTTTAATTATAAAATAGATCGAGGAACGTGAATTCGATAATCAAACGGAAATTGGAGGAAAAGGAGCAACATCATGAAAGCCTTAAGCATTGGATTGGGCTTATTTATCCTAACTTGTTCTGTAGGGGCAGGAACATTTGTGGAGACCTTCGATGACAACGAAGATCTCGAAAAGTGGCAGGAACTGATCAGATTTGGCTTAGATTCTCCCGGTCCTTGGAATATTGTTGATGGTGAACTTCAGTATATACTGGACCTTGATGATGGGGGCTTGACTCGTTTACTTACGACTGGGGATGAGATGTGGCAAGATTACAGCATCGAATTTGATGTTAAACCACTTAGAAAACACGGGGATGGGAACATTGCGATTGCGGCGCGAATTAATCAGACATGGGGAGTCGTATGTGTGATTGGCGACCTGCCCTTCCCCGAACCTGAATCAATGGCGCGTTGTTATGGCGGCAATTTGCATGGGCATGCTTTTCTAACCTTTGCACAGGAACCTCATCGATCGTTGAAACCGTCGAGATGGCATCATCTGAAGTTGAGCGTTCATGGAAATCTCTTGACTTTCTGGATCAATGAAAAGCAAGTTCTCGGACCGATAGTTTTGAAAGCTATAGGCGATTTTCCTGACTACCCTAATGGTAGAGTCGGTTTCGGGGTTACAAATTATTCGGTGCTCTTTGATAATATTACCATCACCGGTGCCGACATTCCAAATCGGGGTGGATTATCTATAACACCGAGGGCAAAGCTTGCGACCACTTGGGCAAACTTGAGGCAGTTTTAGAGAAATATCTTAATTAGACTTTTTGACTTTATTTTTAAATAAATGTGCTGATGCTTTAAGAAGTAGTGTATGATGGATCGATTATGAGGGTTTCCTACCATTTCCCTACTTCCAAAATTGAGACAAAACCCTGAAAAAATAAAACGAATGCAACATGGAGGAACTCACATGATCACGAAACGCACCTCTATCCTATCTCGTTCTGTGATTCCCTACATCCGGCTCCCAATCTTCAGTTTCGCTATCGGTGCTTTATTTATGTTCAGTCTTAGCACCATCGTGTCAGCAAAAGCCCCAGAGAAGGCGAAGATTGTGTTTGTGTCAAAGCGGGATGGCAACCCGGAAATCTATATCATGAATCCTGATGGAAGCGATCAAGTTAATTTGAGCCAGCACCCTGCAGCCGATTTCGATCCAGCTTGGGCACCGAACGGAAAGCAAATCATGTTCAGCTCCGATCGAGATGGTGGAGTTTTTGACTTATACCTTATGGACGCAGATGGGAGAAATGTCCAGAAGGTGTTCAAAAATAGCGCATATAGAAGGAATCCGACCTGGTCGCCTGACGGCAAACAGATCGTCTACGCAAAGGGAGATCCACAAAAAGCAAAACTACACTTCGGATTACAACTCATCCCCCTCACCCATCTTACGCTTTATATTGCCACACTAAATGGGGATTCCATTGAGAAATTGACGGAGGGATTTGTGCCGAACTGGTCGCCTGAAAGTCAAGAGATAGCGTTTGTGGTAGGTGGTCTGGAACACACACCGTTAGGTATTTTCGACTTGCAGGCGCATATCCAAAAGATGCTCCTCTTAAAGGAGATGCCGTGGATAATTCATCCGAGTTGGTCCCCACAGGCAGACAAAATCGCCTTCACGGAAATCAAAAAGGCAGGGTTTGATGGACAGGGATTTCTTTCGTTTGAGGAATCAGTACTCTACATAGCGAATAGCGATGGAACAGGACTTCATCAGATAAGTAAAGATAAAGCAGATTTTGCTTCTGATCCTACTTGGTCTCCACATGGTGATGAACTCATTTACACAGGTCTCGGTAGAAATGGAATAGAACTCTTCAAAACAGACCTGAACGGTGGTAACCCAACACAACTGACACATGAGGGAAGTAATTCAAGCCCAGATTGGTTTGACCCAGCATTAAATGTTTCACCTTCAGGACAATTGTTAAACACAATGTGGGGACAAATCAAGACGAATTAAGTTAACTGAGAGTGGCTCATAAATTAGTTTACTGAAATACGGCTTTGATATGAGGCACATTTCGGATAAGTCGTTCACAGACGAGTATCAAAGCACCAGAATATATTCTGGAAATCCCTTTTCTGATGATATCTTTTCGTTTCAGCAAATTTATACAGAAATATGATATACTTATTCATATTAGGCTATGTCTGTCTAAACCCGGCAGAATATAATCGTAATTCGATCTACTCATTAATCAATCACGGAGTATTCTGATGGATAAGAAAAACGACGTTCAACTGATTCGTAGGATATTGTCCGGCGATGACGCGGCATTCAATACCTTAGTCCGAAAGCACCAAAAGGGTATTCACGCGCTTGCGTGGCGAAAAGTTGGCGATTTTCACATCGCGGAAGAGATTGTCCAAGATACTTTCCTCCAAGTCTACAAGAACCTCGCACAACTTAAAAATCCGAATCAATTTTCCGGATGGATGTATGTCATCGCCAGTCGACTCTGCCTGAAATGGCTTCAAAAGAACAATAATACATCTGCGATGCAAGCGTTGGAGGACACACCTGTGGAAGAAATCGAAGAATCCTCTTACACACATTACGTATCAGAACAACGACTGACAGAGAACACGGAGCGTCGTCGTGAACTCGTCAAAAAACTTTTGGCGAAACTACCGGAGAGTGAGCGCACCGTGGTAACACTCCACTTTCTCGGAGAGATGACAGCGAAAGAAATTGGGAAACTGTTAGGTGTGTCGGTGAACACGATTAAGAGTCGGCTTCGCCGGGGACGGAAACGTTTACAAGAACAACAAGAGGAACTCTTGGTTCGCGAAACACTCGGAAGCATTCCATTCCCCGCCCACGTGACGGAGCGTATCATGGAACAAGTGGCTAACATGCAACCGACACCGGCTCCGGTTGGAAAGCCATTGGTGCCATGGATGGCTTTCGGTACGGCTGTGGTTTTTGTTATCTTGATGCTCGGTGTGAGTCATCAATATCTTGCCAGATTTCAGCAACCGTATAGTTTCGAGGCGGAATCTGAACCCACAATTGAAATTGTCGATGCCCCTATCGTCCTTGATACTGTATCAAAGCCATCTATACGAAACCAGTTTGGGCGGGCTACTATGCCGGGTAGAAGCAGCAGTGCTGGTATTCAGGTTTCTGAAACGGTTTCAAAATCCAATGTGTTAGAGGACTCACGGTCTACTACCTCCTCGCAGTGGGTTCAGGGAAATGCACCACCGGGTGGTCACGTACGCGACATTTTCGCTACACCTGAAGGGACCGTCTATGCTGTTACACCAACAGGAATACACAGATTAGGAGCAGATGCGACCGAGTGGACACACATCAACACGAATATTCCAATTGGCAAATCCTTTATGCCGATGGCAGAACATGGTGGTGCCCTTTATATAGTATCCGCTGATGAAATATTTGCTTCAGGTGATAGTGGTGAAACGTGGAATACGATTGGTCCCAGACCTAAGGGAGACGCTGTCGGTCTCATCATCACAGACGCTCCGCAAGATGCTGATTCACAAATAGATATCACGATGTATCTGGCACTTAGAGATGAAGGGGTTTTTCAATCAATAGATGGTGGAACACATTGGCATCCACTTAACGATGGATTGACAGACCAAACAATTTCCGCAATCGCCGCTGTTGGCGAAACGATATTCACTGGGACAGGGCGCGGTCTCTACCGTCTTGATTCAGGTATTTGGAAAAAGTTGCCGGTGGAAACATCAAGAGCCATCTATTCCTTGGCGGTGTTTGAGAATAATCTCTACATTGGGACAGGTCCCGAACTATTGGGATTCACGCCAATAGAGGTAGAGCAAATGGTACCAAAAGTCAAGTCGTATGCCCTCAAGATTTTCCATTCGGCTGACCTGGGAGCGTCGTGGACTGAAATAACACCCAGTAATAATAATTGGCAGATACCCTCTGGCATGTTGGTTCTGGCTGTGGGTGAAACGCTCTTCGCGTCAAGTGCTAAGCACCAATATTGTTCAACAGATAACGGACAAACTTGGACAGAACTTTCAGGCGATACGGATATCTTCATGATTGATAGGCTTCCAGCCGTGGCGGTGAACGAGAGGACGTTTTACAAAGCTGGCCCCTTCGGTATTTTTCGCACAACTGATGGTGGGAAATCGTGGACTCTACTTATAGATGGGATGGTGGGAACAAGGGTAAAGGATTTGGTTGTGTTTAACAACAAATTATACGCGTATACTGGCTTTGCGGTGTATCAATCAATTAACGAAGGTGTGTCTTGGAAAAAACTCTCAATTGCTGAGATGGCTCCTGTGAAGAGGACTATGATTATACATGAATCATCACAACCGAATAAGGCTCATGTCCACACCTTTTTTGATTCAAAATTGGTGGTTGCTAACAACAATCTCTATTTTCTTTCATCTAAAGATAACAGATTGTTAATTGTCCGCTTATCTACAGATAGCGATACACTCAATAGCCCAGTTCAAAGCATACCTACTTTTGATGATGAAGCATCACTCGGTAAGTTACGGACAAGTAGCGAGAAAGCAAAAGATCCCTACTTATCTCACAGTTCTAAAAGAGACCCTCTATCAATCGTTTCACCTCCTGTTCATGGACCCCAGGTGAATGTCAGAAGGGTCGAAGTCTGTAACGGTGTGTTCTATGTTGAACACGAACGCACTCTTTTTAAGTGGAGACCTGGTGATCCAGAGTGGACAAACACGGGATTAAAGGACACGGGACCATCGTTTAATGACGACTTCAGGATGGAGATCAAATTAGCGGTTTCGGGAGAAACCGTCTACGTCGGGAAACGCGATGGTAAACTGTTTCAGTCGCTTGACGGAGGGAGCAGTTGGAGAGACGTTACACCAAGCCTCCCGCTTCACTTTGCGCTTTTCAAGGAGATAACCTTTGTAGGTTCAACAGTTTATGTCGCAACAGACGAAGGGGTCTTGAGTTCAGAAACCGGCGACTACTGGCGCGTGATAGCAGATAGTGCTGGGGCGCATACCATCATAGATAAATTTGCTATGGACGGCATCAAAATTTATGGCATCGGTGATACGGGAATCTATCATTTGGACGCTCGCTGTCAATGGAAACAGGTTGCTTCAGAAGTGCCAGATGAAATCAATGCTCTTGCTATCGCTAACAATAAACTCTATAGTGCTACTGAAGATCGGGGGATATCGCACATCTCGCTTGAAGAGGCATATTAGTTAGCTGCTTGATTGCATTCTGTATAATTTTAACCTAAAATAGGCACAAAAGGAGCGTACATGTGCAGAACGATTCTGGCACTTTTCCTATCTCTGATCGGAATTGTCTGCTCTCACAGCATAGCCATAGGAGAAAAAATGTCTCATAGAATACCGAACGCTTCAGATCTTATCCGAATGAGATCGTTTTCCTTTCGCACATCGTTGCAGCTTTCACCAGATGGGGAATCCCTTGCCTATACAGTTATCAATCCTGAACGACAATCGATGCTACCAGAAGAAACTACAGGATTATCTCATTTTCTACCAACCGGTGCCCTAAAGGAATATCGCAATAGTGAAGTTTGGGTTACTCATATCAGAACTGGAAAGTCCTACAAACTCGGCTCTGATACAGGAATTGACTGGGCTCCACAGTGGTCACCAGATGGACGCTACGTCGCGTTTTACTCCGACCGAATGGGGGCACCCCATCTCTGGGTTTGGGATAGTAGAGAAAATAAACAGCGGCGTATTAGCGATAAACCTGTGAGTGCCATATACGGTTTTGAAGTGCCACTGTGGACATCAGACGGAAAGCATCTCATCACCAAGTTACGTCCGGAAGAGGAAGATTTTTTCATTATCAAATCACCTGATACTGATGAACAAGGTATTAAGGTCTGGGAAACCATAACTAACGAGCAAACAGATACAGATAGAAGAGCAGAGCGACCTGCTCACATTCATGGAGATTTAGCTACCTTCGATTTCGAGTCAGGAGAAGCTTCAATTCTTGCAGAGGGATTGTACGCGATGGGCCTGCTTCTCTCCGTAGATGATACTGAAGTCGCGGTGTTAAATTTCATAGGACCAGAGAAATTAACTTCCCAAGCCATGCTATTTGAATTGCTTTTAGTGCCTCTCGATGGAACAGCAATACGACACTTGGCAACAAACATCACGCTGGAAACACGAGGCATAAGTTGGTCACCCGATGGAAAGTATCTTGCCTACACTCACCCAGACGGATTATTCCTAACTTCAACGCAAGTGGATGAACCGACAAATCTTACTGCGAATCTCACAGAGAGACCTCAATTTTTCACGCATCCACTGTGGAATCCTTCGGGGACTTCCATTTTTTGTGGGTTCGATGGACATGTTTGGGAACTTCCAATAGACGGCAATGGGGGACGGAAGTTAACAGAAGGATTAAATCGCAATATTGTCGGTATTGTTGCCGAAAGGAACACAGGTGTCATTTGGCAATCAAGGGATACACAATTTATTTGTGTCCAGACCCATGATCCTGAGACGAAAAACACTGGATTCTATCAGATCGGGATCGATGCAGCACAGACTATCCCCCTACTTGAGGCACCAATTTCCTTATCCTATCCAGAGGGATTTGAGTTGAAGGCTATAGGACATGATACACAGATTGTTTATAGAGTACAGTCTGGGACTTACCCAGAGGAAGTCTGGATATTAGATGTAGCCTCAGGAAAACAACGCCAAGTTATCGATTTGAATCCGCAATTGTCCGACATCCGTTTCGGTGAAACTCGCCTTATAGATGTACAAACCCCGGAGGGACAGCACTTGCGAGGTGCTTTGATGCTACCTTCGGACTACGAGGAAGGTAGACGTTATCCTTTAGTTACATGGATCTATCCGGGTGATCACTTATCGAATTCGGTTTATAAATTTGGGTTTGGACTCACCAGTGTAATTAACTATCAGTTGTTAGCAACTCGCGGTTACGCAGTGCTCGGCGTTGATATACCCCTCGAATCTAATGAGCCCCTCAAAGAAATCCTCGGATTCGTGTTACCGGCAGTAGACCAGGTCATTGAAATGGGCATTGCAGATGCGAGTCGTTTAGGAATTATAGGCTATAGCTACGGTGGCTACGGCACTGTAGGCGTGATTGCGCATACCAGACGCTTCAAAGCAGCTATTGTTGGTGGAGGTCTCTATAATCTAACAAGCTATTACGGTTGGCTTAATAAACAGGGTCAGTCTAATCACATCGGTTGGGCAGAAGGTGGACAGGGGCATATGAGCGGCTCTCTATGGGAACAACGCCAACAATATATTGACAACTCACCGATATTTCACTTAGATAAGGTCGAGACACCTTTACTCATCTATTGTGGAGAAGGCTGGGATTTCGCTCAATCTGGAGAACTTTTCTCTGGGTTACGTCGACTTAAAAAGACAGGAACTCTCGTCTGGTATCGTGGTGGAGCTCACCAGACTGATACGTGGAGCACTGAGCAACTGATAGATTTAAGGGAACGTATCATCGCTTGGTTTGAAAATTACTTAGAATAAAACTACTGTTTAACGCTTTTCTCGAAAAACTTGTTCTCAGTGCAAGAATCGGAACAATAGTAGTTACCATAGAACTGGCATCGTGTCCCCTGAAAACTTCCTCGGTGTCAGTTTTTACATGCAGCAAACAGCATGGTAGGTTTCCCCAAACAATGTGCTGTTCAGAAACCCGCACCCCCTACCCACCGATAAATTTTAAAATCCGCTAATTTTAAGTGATTTTTTTTAAAACCTTCGGATTAAACCCCGTAGGTTATTTTTTTGGAGCGAAAAAATGGATAGCAACAATACACATTCCCCCAACACAGAATCAAAATCTCGTCCTTCCGCCCTGAAGACGTTGCGCCGTTTTTTCTTTGTGGCGTGGCGAGTAAGTCCATTCGGAGCCATCGCGCAGGCACTTTTGACCCTCTTCCACGGGTTTATCCCGATTGGTATCCTCTGGGCAAGTCGGGGATTGGTGAACCTCATCACAGCGATTCTTGCTAAGGAAACGGAACCGAGTTTAGAGACCGCCGCGCCTTGGGTAATCGCGTTGGTCTCTTTGGCACTTCTTAGAAATATAAGTGGCACTTATGACGGTTACTTGCGATGGAAAATGCAGAACCGTATTAAAGTTTATCAACAACGCGCCTTGATTGAAGCCGCGACACATATCGACTTCGCTCTCTTCGATCAGCCACAGACGTATGATCTGATACAACGGGCGCGACAGGCTCTGGACCATCGACTCACCAATTTCCTGCGATTTCTCACGGAGATTGGACAACTCTGCGTAACACTCGTGGGATACGGTGTTCTGCTCTGGATCGCGGATCCGCTGCTCGTGCTTGTGGTGGTGTTGCCGGCAATCCCTTCCGCTTGGTTCAAAGTTAAGACAGCCGAAAAACAATACCTCTACGATTACCATACAACCCCCGTTCGTCGTATGATGGATTATATGCTCGGTCTTTTGCTCGGTTCATCCTCTGGACAGGAAGTTCGACTCTATGGGCTCTTCGATCGCTTTTTTGGACGCTGGCGAACGAACCATCGTCAATGGCGGAAAGAATCCGTCTCAATGATTTGGGCGGAAATACGGGCTTCTATCGGCACAACGATTGCCGAAATTGTTGCATACGCGATAGCAATCGGCATACTCGCTGCACGTATTGTAGACGGTAATCTCACGCTTGGGGATTACGTTGTGCTTACCGGGGCAGCGGCGACCTTTCAAGGAAATATGGAGGGATTGCTGGGAAACATACAAAGCATACTCATAGATCTACCGCTGCTTCGGGACCTGCATTTCTTCTTAGCGGGCGCAGAAAAGACCCGCACACAGGCGGGAACTGAGACGTTTCCGAAGCCCTTACAACAAGGCGTAGAGGTTCGTAATCTACGTTTCCGATACCCAGAGGCAACAGACGATGTCCTACAGGACATAAACTTCCACGTGCGTCCCGGGGAAGTCGTGAGCATTGTGGGTGTCAACGGGGCGGGGAAGTCAACGCTCATCAAATTATTGCTCGGTCTCTATAAACCCGAGAGCGGAACAATCCGCTATGATGGCGTAGATGCGGCATCCATCGCGCCAGAACAGGTTGCCCTTAACTGTGCCGCCGTTTTCCAAGATTTTACGCGGTTCCGTAGACCGGTGAGGGAAGAACTCGTGCCGGGACCGCCGGGTCTCCACATTGACGACGATACGCTCTGGGGCGTTATCAACGCTGTTGGCATTGAGGATCGTTTCCAAACTCTTCCACACGGTTTAGATACATACCTGGACCCTTCACTCGGCGAACCGGGAGAGGGTGCCGAGTTATCCGGCGGAGAATGGCAAAAAGTCGCGCTTGCGCGGGCTTTGGCACGAAACCCACAAGTCCTCGTCCTCGATGAGCCGACCGCTGCCCTGGACCCGCAAGCCGAAGTCGAACTCTACCAACGTTTTGTCAGGCTTGCAGCTGGACGGATGACGTTCCTGATTTCACACCGTATCGGATCCGCCCGTCTCGCCGATCGTATTCTGGTCCTGGATGCGGGTCGTATTGTTGAAGATGGCACGCATGAGACGTTACTTGCCAGAGATGGTCTCTATGCCCAATTCTTTAAAGCGCAGGCACATTGGTACCAATAAAAAAGAAAAGAGGGTTCTGCTCTTGCTTTGTCCACCTTCAAATTATAACAGGACTTACGCAATGCGCAATGAATTGCGCTACTACAAACCAGACTTCTTTTAAGAAACGGATGTCCTTCAAAGGCCCATCTGTTTGTAGTGATGCGATTTATTGAATCAATGCCTAAGCCCTATTATAAGGTAAATCCAGTTCGTAGTAGGAAAATCATTCTTTGCCGGTTGTTGACCTCTGAGACGTGCGATAAATCGCACGACTACGAACCTACCTTAAAATTCAGAATGGATAGAACACTATGGGAAATGTAAAAGAAACATTGAAGACATGGGGATCCGTAGTCAAAGACAGCATCGTTGCCTATATCCGAACCTTTGCGATCACTTGGCAGAACGGTTCATTGGCACTTTTGGGCGTCCTACTTCTCACACTGTTGCTCGGTGTTGTGCCTGCCGGTCAGTTTTTTGTGACGGAACGCTTAATCAATGCAATCACCGCCGCGATAGGAGAGGCGAACTGGTGGCAACAGGTCGTTCCGTGGTTGATAGGTTTGATCGGTTTACAAATTATTACCATCTTCGTCGATCTGTTGCGGGAACCGCTGCGCCTTCACGTCAGCGCAAACATTGAGACATGGATAAATGAAAATATTGTTCGGAAATCCAATACAATCGAGTTGACTGAATTCCAGACCTCAGAATTCCAAAATGCGCTGGCGCGAGCACGTGCAATGTCGGGTATAGAACTTGATGAGATTGTTTGGTGGATCTTCGACAGCCTCCAACAATTAATTAGTGCCATTGCGCTCGGTATCGTGCTCTGGCGTTATCATCCGTTGTTGGCATTGCTCCCCATGGTCACAGGTTTAGCGTCTTGGTGGAGTGGCTCACGTTTTGCTGCCAGTGTTTACAATCTCGATGTAGAACAGACCCCACAACGGCGAGAACGCGATGCATTAGAAGGGATTTTGATGGATCGTGGGGCTGGCAAGGAAATTCGGTTATATCAAGCACAGGATTTATGGATAACACGTTGGCAAAAGTTATGGGAAGCGTTAATAGAGGAGCAACACGTAATCGAACGGCGTAAATTCTTTGCACACCTTGCACTCGATATCGCACGCGGTTTGTTATATGCATGCTCGCTCATTCTCTTATTGCTGGAGGTTTTTCGTGGTGGCTTGACTGTAGGGACCTATATTGCAGCTGCCGCCGCTCTCGTTCAATTGGATGGCATCTGGAACGAAGTCGTTAGTCATTTTCAGTGGATAGGAAACGAGATGCGCCGTTTGTCAGGAGACTTGTATCCCTTTTTAGATCGTGACTCAGACACAATCCAAGAAAAGACAGCGGACGAATATTCCGCAGCATCTCACAGGCACTCATTTCAGACGACTGAAGAACCTCAATATCTTCGGATAGAAAATGTATCATTCCGCTATCCAAATACGCAAGTCCCCGTGTTAAATCACATAAACGTAACTTTGAAAAAAGGGGAGAGCGTCGCACTCGTAGGACCCAACGGTGCCGGAAAAACGACACTGGGACGTGTATTGTTGGGACTCTACCGCCCGCAGACAGGCACAATTCATGTAGAAAATGTCCCATTAAATGAGGAGAACCGTCAAGAGTGGTTGACGCATTGCAGTGCAGTTTTTCAGGATTTCACCAGCTACCACCTCACTGCCCGCGAAAACATTATCTTTGGGGATTTAGAACATCCGGAACGTATGGAAGCGTCGTCAATTGCTGGTGGTGCGGCTTCGGTTGTTGACGGACTCGCTGCGGGTTACGAGACGATATTGGGTCCGACCTTTGGCGGACGTGACCTTTCCGGTGGCGAATGGCAGCGTCTCGCAACGGCCCGGAGTTTCATGCGGGAAACCCCATGGTTGGTTGTCCTCGACGAACCGACCGCGGCATTGGATCCGTTGGCTGAACAGGCGGTCTATGAACGATTCATTGAACGGAGCAAAGGACGGACATCGGTGCTAATTTCACACCGTCTCTCCTCTGTCCGCACGTGTGAGCGGATTCTTGTCATCGATAACGGAATAATCGTTGAGGATGGGGACCATGAGACGCTACTGGCAAACGATGGACTTTATGCCCAGTTTTTCAGAGCACAAGCGCAATGGTATCTTTAATTTTACCTTGCGGAGAAATAACGGTTGTTAGAACTATCAAGTGCATCTCCTATATCCGCCTGCGCCGATGTTGCAGGCTTACGGCTATGCTCTACGCTTAAATCCTTTAATTTTACCTTGCGGATGCCGTTACTCCAATTTAAGGTTCTTCGCCAAGATTTCAATCAACTCTGCTAAATTTGGAAACTCGTCGCGTGCCTCAGGAGGGAGATCGGCGAGGTGCGTGTCCCCGACGAAACGATACATGTCTGCCGCGCCTGTCAAGATATTCGGTGTCAACCCGACATGCGCAAAGGTTGCTGAAATCTCTTCCATTTCGCCGATCCAGCGTCTCGCTTTTGGTGGCATACCCGGCAGTCCTTTTTCCATCCTTTCAAAGAGTGCCGATTGACTCAATTGAAACTCCGCAGTGAGTGCGTCTGAAACCCCTAAAACGGATGCGGCAGTGAGCAATTCAGTGCAGAGGGCGGTCAACCCTTTTGTCAAGGAGGCGTAGCACATCTTAATTGCCGAGGCGAGTCCTATCTCCTCGCCGAGAGCTCGTATATCTAATCCATAATTGTTGAGTTCTGAAAATAGGTTAAGGTCGGGTCCCGATGCGTAGAACCGCGTCGCTCCTGGGGTCCGAGGGGGTGGTCCGATGATGGAGGCATCGACGAAGGTTCCACCTGCTGTGGTAATGATGTCTCCCAATTTACGAACCGTCTGTGGTGCGATGGCGTTGCAGTCGGTGTATGTTAGCGTCGTGTCTACCTGCTGCAGTGTTTCTGCGACTATAGATGCAGCGGACATCGCTTGTGCAGGCACCATGATTGAGAGGATCAGATCGACTTCAGTAACGAATTGTGGATATGTTGGTACATCCACAATACCTGCTTTCTCAGCAAGCTGCCGAGTGCGTTGACTTCTACCCTCCAGACAGGTGATAACACGCAAACCGTTTTGACGAAGCACATTCCCGACGGTGTGTCCCATATCACCGGGACTTAAAATTCCAACAGTGCTGAGCATAGATTGCATCTCCTCTCTTTATTAGTTCTACACAGATGCCGCCCCGCTGGGGCTAAAGACTTACCAGCATTCCCTTTACATTTTACAGCTTAGGGGTTTCGCGGTATTTTAGTCTTTACAATGTCGCCCCGCTGGGGCTTGGTTGTTTAGTTCTCAGGTTCTACACAGATGCCGCCCCGCTGGGGCTAAAGACTTACCAGCATTCCCTTTACATTTTACAGCTTAGGATTTTCGCGGTATTTTAGAGTTCTCAGTTCTACACAGATGCCGCCCCGCTGGGGCTTGGTTGTTTAGGGTTCTCAGTTCTACACAGATGCCGCCCCGCTGGGGCTTGGCTGTTTAGGATTCTCAGTTCTACACAGATGCCGCCCCGCTGGGGCTAAAGACTTACCAGCATTCCCTCTACAATTGACACCTATAGGAGAAAGGTTACCGACACATTGCAAAAAACCCATCTTAAATGTGAATACCGACAGTGTTAATCGCCTTGAACACTAAGACTGCACCGAGCAAAATGACGACAGCAGCACTCATAATCGGCAAACGCTGTAGCCAGATGCCTTCGCCCGTAAAACGCGCAATCAACGGTTTAGCCATCACCATCAAGATACCGATAGCAACCAACACAGCGGCAAGTCCCAATGAGAAAGCACATAGGATAATTAGCCCCCACACAAGTTTGTTAAGACTAATCGCGAACAGGAGCCCGATGAGTGCATCAACACACGGCACGACACCACCGGAGATACCGAGCGATAGCAACCCCCAAAAACCTGTCCGTTCGGGAGGGGCATGGCTATGGGTATGCCCGCCATGACTATGTGTATGTCCAGGGTCATGGGAGTGATCATGATCATCGTCGTGCGAAGGGTCGTGTCCCTGATCGTGGTCGTCTGCATGCGGATGGTCGTGATCGTGGTCGTCATCATGGGCATGATCGTGTCCATGCGAATGATCATGGGGGTGCGGGTGCTGATGCGCATGTGCGTGGTTGTGCGCGCCGCTGCTATAATATTGTTTCATATTTTTGGTGAGCAACCATGCGCCGATGCCAACAATCAAAACGCCGGAGAACAGACTCAACCACGGAACAATATCCTCGGGTGCAAACTCTTGAGCGACCAGCATGACAACTCCAAGGGCGATGACGCTGAAGGTGTGTGTAAAGGTAACGACCAGTCCAAGGAACACTGCGTCAATTATCCTGCCTTTAGAGCCAACGAGGTAAGCGGCGACTATGGCTTTTCCGTGTCCCGGTGTCAAGGCATGCAAGCCGCCAAGCACGAATGAGATGACGAGTGCAGCAATTGCGAGTTGTAGGGTAAGCGGTCGATTTATCAGTTCCTTTATCCGATCACCTGAATGTTCATGCCCCTCGTCAGCAAAAGCCAACGCGCACGCCATAACACCGATAAAAATGATACTGGCTTGCAATACACGCTTACAAACTGTGCCATTGAGAAAGAAATAATGTTTCTTCAAAACCGATTAAATCCTCGCGAATTTTTGGAAACGTCTGTCAGCGACGACTTCACTGACATAGATATTCCCGTTTGAATCGATCCAGATGCCGTGTGGGGAATCACTGAACTGTCCGGGAGCGTCTCCCTTCTCGCCCCACCGTCCGATGACTTCACCCTCAAG
This sequence comes from Candidatus Poribacteria bacterium, assembly GCA_965232545.1. GTDB lineage: Bacteria > Poribacteria > WGA-4E > WGA-4E > WGA-3G > WGA-3G. The sequence continues at coordinate 79,617 of OZ246979.1, read as the reverse complement.
TGTCATGATGCTGATGCGCTGCCCACCTTCAGCGATGTGAATGATGTTATCACTATCAATGAAAAGATCATTCGGGGAGCGGAGATCAGTCCACTCAGTCAAGTATTCGCCGTTATTGTTAAAAATCTGACAGCGAAGGTTGCCACGATCAAGAATATAGACGCGGTCATTATGATCGACAGTAACATCGTGGGGGAGATTAAATTCTCCAGGTCCTGTACCGGGTGCTCCCCATGAAACGATAACCTCACCATCGGCAGTCATTCGGTGTACTCGCGACTGTCCATAGCCGTCAGAGACGTACATCTCCCCAGATGCTGAGAGAACAGCACGCGTCGGTTCATTAAAAGGTCCGCCGGGGGCACCCGGTTGGTTGACAGTGCCGAAGGTCTCTAACAATTGTCCATCAAGTGAAAATTTCCGTACGGTGTGATCTACGGTGTCTGTAGTATAGATTACATCGTCGGGACTCATCCAGATACCGTGTGGTTTTTGAAAGATGTCTTTACCCCATTCAGTTACGAATGTGCCATCCGCCTCAAAAACGAGCATAGCGGGCTGCGGACTCCGATTGAAGACATAGACTCTGTCATTAGAATCACACGCGATGCCAGAAACGAGTCCGAGTTGCGGAATCATCCCCCACCCTTCTACGACTTCATACTGATAATCACCTGTTCCAAAAGATGCCATGGTCATCCCTCCTATTAGGTATGAACGTTTACATACTTAGCGACAATAGACTTCAGGATATGGACAATCCGATCTGCTTCTAAAATACCAAGGATTTCAAATCTGATAATATCCAATTTTGGGATATATTGCAACCGTTTTAAAAAATCCCATTGATGAACAGCACAGCGCGCGTCAGGTCTCCTTCCTGGAAACCGGTAGCGTAGAGAACATTCGTTTCGTCAATATAGGTATACCGATTCTCGCCGAAGAAGTGTGTAATCTCAAAATTCAAGCGGAAGGTTCGACTTAAGTCGTAATGTATCCCGGCACCCCAGTCGGAAAGATTGGCATTGAAATCGAAAAACCGGAAATTAAAACTGTCGAGGGCATCGTTGATGAAATCGACGCGGACGACGCTAAAGTAGGCAAAAGCGCGCGCTTCGCGATAATTGTAGAGGCTGTGATCGCGAATCCATGTAAAATCAAGCTGGATACGATCGTCCCAAGAGTTTTCAGTCGCCCGGTCATCTTGATTGAACCGTCCGCGGAAGTCCTCAAAATCCCTTGCCCGGTAATAACTCGTATCGGTCATTCGGACGTAAGTGAGTCGATTCGATACCGCGATACGGTATGCCTCACTAAGATCGTAAGAGAAGATCAAATTTACGTACGCGGTATCTTGAATAATCTGTTCATCAAAATCGGATTTGGTATAGAGATCTGCATCCAAATCATCTTGATTGTCGATTTCAACGTCGTGTAGGTCGCGTGTATAACGGAGTTTGAGTTCCGTCTGGAACAGTGAAGAGATCAATGACGTGGTCGGTGCGTATTTCCTAAATCGCAATGCTGCTGGATCAAGATAGTAAAGGTTCCCATGCCCATCAATTCCTTTGAGCTGGAGTGCGACATCGGTCTCAACTTCTCGTTGAAAGGGGATCAGCAACTTCTGTGTATAAGCACCATCGGTGGTAAATCGTTGGATACGCCGCAGTCGATAGCGAAATCGCCTTGTATCACCGTCGTAGCGTCGCGTCGGATCGTCGAGCCGTTTCGGAAGCGTGGAGGCGAAGTCCTTTAAGTATTTCGCTGTATCGGCGATAAGAAGCGTGCCGTCTGCCAATACGGCTATCCGAGAGGGTGCGATAAATTCGCCAGCGGCATCGCCATACTTGCCAAAAGCACTCTCGAATTTTCCATGGGTATCATATTTTAGGACCCGATGCCCCTTTTCATCAACGACATAGAGGTTTCCAACTCCATCCACCGCCATATCCGCGGGATGTGCGATGTATCCGGTGCCGGGTTGGTCAAGGAAATAGCGGGCAACCGTTTTGCCGTTCGCATCAAGTTTGACGATAAGCCTATTCGGCACATCTCTGTCACAAACATAGAGATTATTGTGAACGTCGACGGCTAATAAAAATTGTCGTTTCGTGTCGCCTTGTGGAATAATCAGGGCATAATTACCATCTGCATCCAAGCCGGGAGCGGCGGATTCGAGACGCTTTATCCGTTGGCTCAAATCTTGGATCGGGTAACTTTCGACAAATACACCACTCGCATCGAATTTGTGGATACACGGACCGTAGTTGAAGATTTTGGGACCCTGCGTCTCTTGTAGGTCTGTGTCTGAGATCTCCACGAACATCCAGTCCATTACATAGATACTACTATCCGTGCCGATAGCGATAGCGGTAGGGTTAATGAACCGGAACTCGCTCTCTGCTTCCATCTGGATGTCGAATACAAAAACCCCCATTTCATTGAATTTCTGGATCCGGAAGTTATCTGTATCCGCTACATAAATGGCACCGTCAGGACCGAACGCCATGAACACGGTTTTTGCGAATTGTGCTTCACCTGACCCTTTCTCACCGAAGGTATTCACAAGTTTGAATTCCTGCGCGGCGTTTAGGTGTATTGGAAGCAGGAATAGCAGACAAAGCGTTAAGTTTTTTAATTTAAGCATTTGTTACTTTATAGAATTACCAAACCAAGACTTACGTAAAACTACAGAATTCGATTGATGATAACGCAATGGGTGCGGTTAGGAAATCGCACCTACCGGGGAAGTGCGTAAGTTCTACAGACCTTTCCTATTCTCTTTATATAACCCAAGTTGCCAGTTTCCATTTACATAGCACCCCTAATGAAGATTAAGAATTTAATCGGGTAATTTTTACCGATGCCCGGTGCGGTTAGGAAACCGCACCTACCGGGTTTGGCGGAACATAGAATTACCCAATTTATTTTTTAAACCTCATACGGGGTGTAAAGAGATGTTTTTCCTTGAAAAATCCGTGTTGAAACGTCTATGACCTATTAGATAGCAATTTGGGTTTATATAGCGTCTACCCTGCAGTCAGGTATGCTAAGATTCGGAAACATGGGGATGCTTTTTTCGGATATTGTCCAAGATACCATTGATAAATTTAGGGGAGTCCGGCGTACTATAGGATTTAGCAATCTCAATAGCCTCGTTAATCGAGGTCGCTGGATCGATATCGTCGATATAGAGAATTTCGTAAGTTGCGCATCGCAGAATAGAGAGATCGACGACAGGCATCCGGTGGAGTTTCCAATTCATGGATGTGTCTTGAAGGAGTGTATCAATCGTTTCGAGATGTGCAGTCGTGCCTTCAACGAGTTCCAAAGCGAAGGGTCGGAGTTCTGCCGATGTGTCTTGACTTTGCCAAAATCGTTCCAGAACGATTGGTGCTGGCGCGGGGGTAAGTTGAATCTGATATAGTATTTGCATCGCAACGATGCGAGATCGTCTACGGAGAGACATATTTTTAATTTACCTTGTGGAGGAAGAATATAACTTTAGATTTTAACCCGATTTTCTTAAGTCTGTCCTCCATTTCATTACGGGCTACGGTTTCGTTAAACCTGCAGAATCTAACTCAGAACGCTAACGTGTGCAGACTTTCTTCGCATACGCTACTTTAGTATTATACCCAGTTACAAACAGCAAGTCAAATAAAACTCCAGAGGCATCTATGGTGAATCAGTTATCAGAACCTAACCCAGGAGCGTATTAAAAAACAGCTTAAACGTCCCACGGGTTTGTGCCCGGAACTGCGGTCGGAATCCGAAAAGGATGACACGCCCGGCACCATATTGTGCCGAGATCATAGCCGCCTGTTCTGCGAGTTGGTCTTCGCCGATAAGCCAACCGCTTTGCAAGATAGCCTTTTCTGGATATTGAACAACAAGCTCGTATCTTTCGCTGAAGCGTGAGTGTTGAATCTCGAATGCGGGACCATCCCAGAACAGTATGAGCGTTTCATCAGGCATACCGTACCCAAGCGGGTGACTCGTGTCAACAGACGTTTTCAATGTCGAACCGGGACAGAAGAACGACTTCGACGACTTCCCTTTAAGGGTATTCCTGACCTGCAAATCCAATTTCTCAATCGCAAACTCACAGGCTTCGTTCAGTGCCAGTAGCGTTCCTCCTTCTTCGACGAACTGCTTAATTGCTTTGACACCTTCCTTACCGATGCCGCTCCGGTACGCTGGTGGAACGTCAAACTCCTTCGATTCATCTTCGTCAGCTTTGCCTTTTTCCGTGTTGCCGACGATCCTGTTGGTGGTGTCATCGGGGAGTATGAAAACGTCAAGTTTCTGGTTCAGATCGCCACTTGTGATGTCGTCGTCTGTCAACGTCTGGTAGGGAAATCCGAACTGTTCAAGGACCAATCGCGTCCAACCTTCATCCATATTGCCGCCATGGTATCGCTGGTACATCCCGATGCGCAATTGTTGGACATCATGCCGGGGGACCGAGAGTTCCTGTTCTAAGGCGTAGAACGTGACCCCGGAATCGAGCGTAAATCCGTCAAGTGTCTCTTTCGATTCAGTGGGTACTACAAACGCCCCCGGTGGAAATTGCGTATTGCCAACTTCGATGACCTCATCAACCCGTATGACTTGGATGTTCCGCGCCAGCAACTGGTTGACGAGCCTGAAACTTTCGTTGAGTCGTCCATCGAAGATATAGCCAAATTCCGATTCGCCAACCAACCGCCCTGTGGGCTGCTCGGGTGCTGTGAGTGGCGCGAAAATAGCATTATCGCATACCAAAGTATTGACAGGTTCGACATTCACGCCCATAAACTCCGCTATTGTGTCTGTCGCGGTATCATACGGTCGATTTGGCACACCGTCCGGCGTGCGTGTCCAAGCGTCATCAGGGAAAAAGGTCTGTCCGAGCAGGGTTTTGATGATCGCCATTTTCGGTTGATTGAGGAAAATGGCGTATGTACCCGCTGGATAGGTTACATCATTGGCGGTGAAGGGTTGCGTTGCTTTCTGGATGTCAATGCCTTGGGCGAATAGTTTATTAATCAGATCTACGACGGTTAACGTATCATGCTGTATCGGGCGGATGAGATATGCGTTTGGTGTCCCCGTAGCACCACGCGCTGTCTGACGTTTTGCTTTCAGATATGCGTTCGAGAGGATGGTATCCTTGTGCCGAGCGGCTAAATCGAGCAAGCCCCACGCTGCGATCTTCTGTTGCTCGACGATGTCGCGTAATCGCCACCACCCGCCGAGCCATGGATGCGGAAAATTGGTCTGGGGTTTATAATGCGGAAACCCTCTGAGTCGTCCGCCTTGGGATTTTAATTGTCCCTTGTGGATATACAAGGGTGTCGCCATCTGGGTGTGTGCAGATTCTGTCAAGATGCTGGCGATGTTGTGATAATTCCCAATCCAGTGGAATCCGAGGTGACTCCATGCCGGAAATTGTGCCGCATTCAGGACGCCTGTCTTACCTGCTTCCTCGAGTCTGTATGCCATGTGCGCCCCGTACCAACTCATTTCCCGCCAGACAAGCGGATCGGCGTGCGGATGAATCGGTTCGCAATAAGGAGCGATGTACAGGCGTGCCCCGTAACTCCCCATCTCGTGGTGGTCTTGGAACACTTGTGGGTGCCACTCCTGAAAGAGAATTCGTGCGACGTATTGCGATTCGACCAAATTCAACATAAAGGCATCACGGTTGTTGTCGTGTCCGGCATATTTATGATATAGCCAAGGCAGGGCACAGCCCTCGTATTCGGTATTGAGATATTTGTTGTACCACTCTGTTGTCATCATCAACCCGTCTGGGTTCAGGCAAGGAAACATCAGGAAAATCACGTTATCGAGAATACGTTGGGTTTCCGCATCCGTTCTGGTTATCAAATCGTAGGTGAGTTCCGATGCCATCTGTGTGCTCCCGATCTCCGTGGCGTGAATGCCCATTGACTGACAGATCACAACCTTTCCCTCGCTGATCAAGGACTTCACGGTGTCCTCCGAGAGTCCCCGGGCATCACTTATTTGGGCGTTGACCGCTTGCAGACGCGTTAAATTCGCCAGATTTTGCGGCGATGAGATGACGGCTAACAGAAACGGGTTCCCCTCTGTGGAGGGACCCATATCAATGACTCGCAGGCAGTCGCTCTCCTGCTCTAACAGTTGCAAGTACGCAACGATCTTGTCCCAAGGGGCGATCTTACGGTCAGAACCGAGTTGGAATCCAAAGAATACTTCGGGGGCAGTCACTTGATTATTCATCAGGTCTCCTTTTTCGATGATTGGTGCTTGAGAATGCCGGCATCCAGATTGTATCACGATTCCTTGAAAAATTGAACAGATATTCTGAATAGGGCTTACGCCGTTCAGTCTCTACAAATGCCGCCCCGATGGGGCTTTATTCTTAGCGAGAAAACCGTTTCTACACATATTTCGCCCCGCATGAGGTTTAACAAATAAATTGGGTAATCTTGGATAACACGACGTGCGATGAATCGCACTACTACGAACCTTCCTGCTTGTCGTTGGACTACTGATAAACCGTTCAGTTTCTACACATATTTCGCCCCGCTGGGGCTTTCACATATCATAGATCGGGGTTAAACGGTTCAGCTCCGACAATTTATGAAAAATGCATCTAAAAACGCAACGAAGATAGTTTCCTTTATTTTAGTAACAACTTGGGTTATAATATATCAAATAGGCATCTACAATGCTTGAAACACTTGACAATTCTGTAAAAAACTTTTAGAATTTCGCGTATTAGCCTTCAGCGAAAGGAAAAACTTGTGAATTTACACAAAAGGGACTATGGGACGGTCGCCGGACCACACCCTCGCACTGCCCAAGCGGGGTTTGAAATGCTCCTTGCGGGTGGAAACGCCGTTGATGCTGCTGTTGCCGCTGCCTTTGCGGAAGGGGTTGTGGAACCCTCTCATAACGGTATCGCGGGGTACGGTGGCTGTGTTCTCATCTATCGCAAGCAAATGGAAGACGTTATCGCGATAGACTATAATACTGCGGCACCGGCTGCGACCTCCGAAAACATGTTTACGATTGAAGAGGCTCCTGACACAGTCGCCGGCTACCGAGTGCCGGGACGCGTAAACGTTCACGGACCGTTATCTATTGGGGTACCGGGGGTCGTCGCTGGCTTGTGTCTGGCTTTAGAGGAGTACGGGAGCCTGCCACTCGCGGAAGTTCTCCGACCCGCCATCAATTCTGCGCGTTACGGCTATGCTCCGAACACTGCAAACCGCGGTGGGATCGCAGGAAATGCGGAGCGATGGAAACAGGACTTTCCCGAAACGGCACGTGTCTTCCTCAAAAACGGTAGACCCCCGACAAAAGGGGAAACCCTCACCAATCCCGAACTCGCCCGAACTTTGGAGGCAGTCGCTGAAGGCGGACATGCCGCCTTCTATGAAGGTGCAATCGCCGAAACAATCGCAAACCACATTCAGGAATTAGGCGGATGCCTCACCGTGGATGACCTCAAAAACTACCGACCCTTCATCACACAACCTTACGAAATTCAGTATCGAGGCTACTCGGTCTATACGGCACCTCTCGGAGCAGGTGGACTCACCACTTTACAGATGCTCCGGTTGGCGGAGGAATTTGATGTAGCAGCGATGTCCGTCTCTGAAAGGTTTCATCTATTCGCTGAAGCCATGAAAATCTGCTGGCCCGAAAGACTCCGCCGATTCGGTGACCCAAATTTCGTTGATATAGATATCGAAACGGAACTCTCCGATAGTTTCACGGCTACACTTAGCGAAAAACTGAAGGCGGGACTTAAATCGCCGCAACCGGGAGAGGTTGTCTATCATGAACCGATGAACTGTACGAGTCACATCTCGACAGCGGATGCACACGGGAATATGGTATCCCTTACACAAACACACGGGGGTGGCTTCGGTTCAATGGTGACAGTGCCGGGAACAGGGCTTCTCTTCGGACACGGTGTCGGACGTTTCGATCCGCGACCAGGGATTGCGAATTCAGTGGGACCAGGTAAACGTCCACTTCACAATATGGCTCCGTGTCTCGCCACGCGGGACGGCAAACCTTTCGCCACTTACGGTATCCCCGGCGGCAGAACTATCCCGAACAATCAACTTAACATCAGCGTCGGTCTTATAGACTTAGAAGTCTCAATGCAGCAGGCACTGGCTGCGCCACGATTCCATTCCGATGGTGCCGAACCGATCCAAGTTGAATCTCGCGCCGGTGAAGATGTGCTCGTAGCGTTACGAGACCTCGGACACGAAGTTACCGCAAGTGCTGGCGTCGGCGGTCCAGGACACGGTGTTCGCGTCTCGGACGATGGGACACACCACGACGGTGGCACGGACCCGCGCGGTGAAGGCAAAGTAAAGGCAAAATAATAGGAGAATCTGGCAATGGCTTTCCGTAACGATGCACTCGCTGGACGACATATCGTTATTTCCGGCGGGTGCGGCGCGATCGGACTCGGAATCGTCAAAAAACTAATGGCGCACGGCGCAAACGTAACAGTGAACGACCTCCTGTCCGATCAACAGGCAGAGGACCGACTCAGTCAGAACGGCATTGACATATCGAAAATGAACTATGTTAAGGCAGACCTGACAGATACCGATGAAACCGATATGCTGGTAGATACTGCTCGTGAACGGTTCGGACCTATCAACGTCGCGCTCTGTCATATCGGTATGGTGATTCCGAAACCGTTGTTGGAATACAATGCAGAAGAGTGGGATGAGACGATGGCGGTCAATGTGCGGACAGCGTTCTTGTTGGGCAGTGCTGCCTCCCGTTCAATGCTTGAAGATAACATTAAAGGACAACTCATTTTTACGACATCTTGGGTCGCTGATGTACCGTGGCCCGAGATTGGACCGTATAACGCGAGCAAGGCGGCAATGAAGCAACTCATGCGTTCCTTTGCCCGGGAACTCGCCGACAAAGGGATTCGCGCCAACGCTGTCGCGCCTGGGATCGTCAGCGTCGGGCTTGCAAAACAACAGTGGGATACGGATCCAACCTATCGTGCACGGGCACAAAAAGCGATCCCTCTTGGCGTTATGCAACCGCTTGATTCGGTGGCAGATGCCTTTCTATTTTTGTGCAGCACGGCTGCAGATTATATGACTGGAACAGTGCTACTCGTAGACGGCGGATGCAGCCTATATCCAATGGATGATGCCTAATCCGCTAAGGATAGATAAAACAAATTTTAGCGTGGTTTCGTAAGTAGGTTTCGTGGTCAGACGGTTCTCATCTATTTTGGAACCAGAGCCGAGGACCGAAATCTTTCAGAAGAATAGCAGCCAGCAATCAGAGTCACCCGTTATCAGTAATTAGTCGTCTGTTAAAAGAGGGTTTTGTTAAACGAAAACCTCTTAATTCTCACTGCGAAGCATGCTGAAAGGATTTTCGCAGAAATTCCGAACTGAAAACTATACCTCTGATGACTACTTCACATCTCGTGCTTCGTAAAAGGCACGAAAAGACGGAGAAATTATGTCACAATTTGTAAAAGCCGCGACAACCGACCAGATTGAACCGGGTAAATGTATTGGTGTGAAAGTCGATGGTGTTTTCATCGGCATCTACAATGTGAAAGGCGAGTATTACGCCATGAACAACATCTGCCCACACCTCGGTGGGGTTTTGAGTTACGGCTTTTTAGACAACAACTGTGTTACCTGCCCACTCCACATGTGGGAATTCGATGTGACGACAGGTGAGTGTGTGTGGCCAGGTGAGGAGAAATTACCTACCTATCCTGTCAAAGTAGAGGGCGAAGATATCCTCGTGAATGTGGAGACACCTCTCCAAGCGAGTTAGCACCTGTTTTGGTAGAACGGCGTGGTTTCTCGACCGCGCCCGTTGAAATGAAGGAGAAAAAACATTATGGCATATCTGCTCACCGGTGGCTTGGGGTGCATCGGTACTTACGTCATCCGCGACCTATTGACCGCCGGTGAAAAGGTAGTCGTTTACGATTTTGCTTACGACTTGACGATTCCCAAAATGGTACTCACGGATGAACACCTTGAAGGGTTCACCTTCGTGCAGGGCGACATCACCGACCTACCACATATCCTACGCACTATCCAAGAATATGAGATTGACCGGATCATCCATCTCGCCTCGTGGCAAGTGCCAGCGTGCAACGCGAATCCACCAGAGGCATTAAAGGTGGTTTGCGAAGGCACGATCAATATATTAGAAGCGGCGCGTATTTTCAACCTCAAACGCGTTGTGTGGGCAAGTAGTGTTGCGGTCTTCGGCGCGCCAGAGGATTACAACCACGAACAGATTCTCAACGATGCGCCGCACTATCCAAAGTTCATCTATGGGGCATGCAAATCCCTCAATGAAAGATACGCGATGCACTACTTCGATGCCTACGGTGTGGATTCGATCGGGCTTCGGTTTACTGCAGTCTATGGGGTCGGCAGGACACGCGGCATGAGTTCATTCACGACGCAAATGATCGAAGCGGTGGCGTTAGGTAAACCGCACGTCTGTCCGTTTGGTGATGATGCAGTGGATTGGCAGTATGTAGAGGATGTCTCTCGTTCGATCGTGGTCGCTTGCACCTGCCCAACAACACAGACACGCGTTTTCAATGTGAAGGGTGGTATCCGACCGGTCAAAGACGGTGTTGCATATCTCAAGACGTTGGTACCAGATGCCCAGATTACATTGGAACCAGGGGTATTTGGAATCTCGTGGGACTACGACGCAACACCGATCGCTGAGGAGATGGGATTTACGCCTGACTACCCGATGGAACAGGGGATTCTGAAAACGTTCAATCGTTTTCGAGAGCGTGCGGGGTTGGCGCGGCTATAGTTGATAGGGGGCAGAGCGCACTCCGTCTATTAGAAACAGGACTTACGCAATTTTGAGTATTGACCGCGTCCTGAAAGAGAGAGCGTCTAAAAAACGCAGACGGGTTCTTGACACAACCTAACAGGTTTGCGGCGTACTCGCCCAGATGCGACGTGCATCATGCTACAAAAGAGCAACATGCGTAAGTTCTAAGAGAATGAAAGAACGATGATGTTGTCCAACTTTCAACCTAATAGTACTTCTTCATCTGTGCCCACGTAACAGCTAACTTCCCGCGGGCATCAACAGACAGGACCTGCTCCCACGGGATATTCTTTCCTCTGGAATCGGCTTGATGTATGTCATCAAAGTTCGGATGTCCCCATCCACCACTATTGTTATCAACAACAACGATTTGGGCGGTCTTCCCTTCGAAGTCGGAGACATCCCACTCTACTCGTGCCATCGTTTCAGTGTTGTTCCCGGTTGATGTGATCACGACCTTTCCGTTAATCTCAAGGTCAACACTACACGGCGCGGGGTCATCTTTCCATGGATGATTGCCACCCCCGATGAGGAAATTCATCGTTTCTCCGATAATCGTGAACTCGATCGAGGTGAGGGTGCCTTGAGGTCCGTCGCCTTGCGTTGCGCCTGGATTCTGTCCGAGTTTTTTCCCTTTATCTGGACCTTGATACTTTTCGTATAACCCTAACCACCAATCCCCTTGATGTTCGGAGGGCTGGCCGCGGCCTCGCGCTGTTGGATTATCTCCCCAAGTAGGTTGGAAATCAAATGCCTCTCCGTCTGTCTCCCAATCTGTAAGGTCGCCTGTCTCGAAATCGTTGTTAAATGCTCGTGCGGAGGCGATGTTAACGGGCAGAACCAAGAGTATCAGGAGGACGGAGGGTATCATGGGAAAGCAAAATATTTTTTTCATGAGATGCGTCTCCTTCTGCTTGTGAAAAGTGGCGTGCCTGGGCATTCAGGCAGCAATTTGTAAACACACGTCTGAAAGTCGAACAACATCATCGCTTCTTATAATATACTATTGTGAAAATAATGTTAAGGAAAATTATAAATACCTTTTTATCCACTTCGACATCACGAAAAGATGTCCTGCAGAATCCGAAAAATTCCTTCTAAAATCGAAATACCCCCAACAAATAGGGTACACCGACCCGTGACCCTTTCAATTGACGTGGAAGCAAACTCGCTGATGACAAGATGTGCCCAAGCGACTAACGCGCAACCGTTCAAAAGAGCTTCCGCGCCCTGTTCCCAGCCTGTGGTTTCTCGAATTACATCAAAAACAAGTACCTCTCTTATCGCGAGGACATCAGAAGTAAGTGTGTGCCCAGCTGCAGCAGCCACGAAAACTGCACCAATAAACAAGGCGCGGGTTACAGGAGATATATTTAGAACAACGTAAATCCATACTAAAATTGCCAGACTCTCAAAAGCTGAAGGCAACGACTGTTCCCACTCCCACTGGATCACGACTGGGAAATTGGGAAACTGACGCTCTAATACTTTAACCAACCCCAAGCCGCCCACGCTACACCCTAAGACAAATATAATACCACAAGCAATAGATACGGAAACAGGTATGCGCGGAATACCGAATGGCATCAGGCCTGATCCAACTAATATAACAGCAGTAGCAAATAACAGGAATGCGCTATTGCCATCCGATGGAAGCACCATAGACCCTAAAATTACCGGATTCACCAGTATTGTCTTCCACGTTACTTTGGATACCTTTGAAGTCCTGTCAAACATTGCCCTCTCTTACCGATTTGATTATGCCTGCGTCGCCTACCCGATAGAACTAATGGGCAGATATAACTATTTATTACTACCAAATTGCATCGGAGATATGGGCTATTCCTTCAATAATAGTGACCGCTCCAATTATCGTCAGTAAACATATCACCAATATTTTACGGTGGGCAATAGATGTTCTTTGCGGAACAAGGTATGCCCACCCCACTATTGCGCCACCGTTTAAAAGATATGCTATCCCTTTTCCCCACTCTGACGTTATCCGAGACACATCGGAAAGAACCGATTCCATTGTCAGAATGCCATAAATTAGAGAGTAGGCACCTGCGAGCGCAAAAAGACCAACAGCAACACGCGATGGACGAGATATAGGCGATATTTTTAGAACTATAAATATCCACGCCAAAATTCCCAGACTTGAACATATTATAGTAAAGCCCTTAAATAAGTTGACAGGTTCTGAGATTTATGCGATACTTTCGTCTTATGAGTTATTCATCAGATTTACGCAAATGCGTGCTTGACTTTATTAGTAAGGGTGGCAGTAAAGCAGAAGCTTCGCGAAGGTTTTCGGTCTCTCGGACGTGTATTTATACGTGGCTGAATGCTCAAGACCCGTTGAGGTGTGAAAAGCCGGGTCCCCGAGGTCCCCGAACCCTTGATTATGATGCCCTGCGGCAACATGTCTGCGATTTTCCCGATGCCACTCAAAAGGAGCGTGCCGCCCATTTCGGTGTCTCCAGACACGGTATCTACTATGCGCTTGGCAAACTCAATATCACGCGAAAAAAAAGACCCGCACCTATAAAGAACAATGTCCTATGAAACGAGATGCTTATCTCTCAGCACTTGAGCAAGAAACCCAGGGCGGTGGCAAAGTGCCGGTTTATCTCGATGAGACGGGTTTCAGCGAAACGACTTTTCGCGAGTATGCTTATGCCCCCAAAGGGATGGGTGTCGCTGCGAAAGTGCCAAGCAACCGATATACAAGCACGACGTTGATTGCGGCACGGTTTGAGGCAGGTTTCAGGGTGCCTGTGCTTTTCGAGGGCAGTTGTGATGCGATTGCGTTCAACACATGGCTCTCGGAGATGTTGTGTCCTTTGCTCAACAACAAGCACGTTGTGATTTTGGATAATGCCTCCTTCCACAAAGGTTGGCAAACTGCGGATTTGATCGCAGCGACAGGAGCGAGTTTGTTATTTCTGCCACCCTACTCACCGGAGTTGAACCCCATTGAGAAGGATTTCGCTATTATCAAACGCATCCGTCAATACAACGCTGAGAAATCCATTGATGAAATTATAAAAATGTATAATTAATTACGGGCTTTACTATAAAGTAACACTCGCTACCCAACTATCCGCTATCTGTGCCGGAGTTTCAGCAAACAGTCTTTCTAAAAGTGTGGCAATTGTCAACCCACCAATACCACCCCCGAAGGCAATCATCATACAACTGGCAGTAGCAATAGAAACAGAGTCTCTTTTAATGGACAAGGGACTGATACCCAAACCAATCAACATGATACTCAGGGCACTCAGGGTCAGTATACTCTCAATATCAGGACGCAATATGACAAGCACGAAAATCGAACACGCTCGTGCTATTTCCCAAAACTCCTGATTATTTTTTCCTGGCTTGTCAAGCATTTCGACGCCTCCTTCCAAGCTATTATATCATAGACTGGAGTTGATTTGGAAAAAACGAGGGATGGGAAGTTTATGCTAAAGAAACACCCAAGCAAATAAACCCTACGGGACTCAAGAACGGATTGGAAACACACACGGTTTAGGGCTCAGAATCGGTGCGGTTGGAAACCGCACCTACCTTGATGAGGGAACAGCGGCACCTTTACAGTAATTTATAGTCAACAAGTTGCTTTGCGAAAATCAATCCAATGACACAGACGATCGCTGTTAACGTCCGCTTTTCGCTTTTGACGGCGCGCGTCCAGGAAAAATCGTGGGGAGAGGGTTCGGGATAGGGGTAGAATCGGGGGATAAAGCGGGGTACCCGGTCTCGGTATGCCTGATAGACGGGACCGCAGGATTCGATCAGATACGACTCTTCTACGGCAATAATCGGTAGGTATTGGAAGAAATAACCGATAACAAGTACGGCTATAAGCCAATAAACATTTGCGACAAGGCACACACCAAGGCTGAGTAGGAAATTACCGAGATAGAGCGGGTTACGGACATATCCATAGGGACCTGTTGTGACGAGATCCCGCGCGGCACCGAGCGTCCTTGCCCGCGTGGATGCCCCTGCATATCCGACTGCCCATATTCTGATAAACTCACCCGCAGCAATGCACAACACACCAATGACTACAGTGTACCACACAGGTTCAGCAAAATAGAGTAATGCGAGGATGAAAGGGATAGGTGTGAAACTGCGGATTTTGAAGAAGAAGTTGCCAATTTTTCTAATTTTCCTTGCGGTTCGGTGAAGTCGGTTTGAACTTTTATTTTGGTGTACGCCAGATCATGATACCCCCCACAGCAGCGTAGAGGATGTTCGCTCCCCAACACGCGAGAAACGGGTGAAGTTTGCCACTTTCACTCAATCCCTCAAGTGTTGCGAAGGAGAGTGCCCAATAGAGAAAAGAGAGGAAGAAGGCAATCACCAACCCGGCAAAGAAACCTGCCCTACCAAAACGGATAGCGATAGGTGCGCCAAGCATAACAACAACGACAGCCGCGAAGGGATACGCTGTCTTGTGATACAACTTTACCCGTTCCTTGCGCGAAATCTGTCCTGCTTCCTGTTTATAGGCGATCTGTTGGCGGAGTTCTTCGATCGTCATCGCCCTGGGATCCTTTTCACTCCCTATAAAACGGGCAGGATCTTCGTGCCGCTCAATCGCGTGTGTATCGAAAGCTTCATAGCCAACTTCCAGTCCACCTTGAAAGTGGCGAATATATCCATCAGTTAAATGCCACTCGGTAGGTGTCCACTCTGCTGACTTCGCGAACGTCACCTGTGCGAGTTTCCCGTTTGGATCATATTCATAGATGGTGAGTTGTTGGATTTTGCGAGCGTCCAAAGCGATCCGCTGTGAGTAAAAGATACGGTCGTCTTTGCCTCTGAAGACGACGTTTCTGCCGCGCCGAGGTCTCACCTTATTTTGTAAGAGATGTGCTTCATGAAATGCAGGTGCTGCGACCCGGTTATAAAAAAGCGCGAAGATTCCACAAATAACAAGTGTTACAATTAGAACAGGAACGAGGAGCCGGTAGACACTTAGTCCGCCCGCCTTCATAGCAGTGAACTCGTTGCTTTGCACCATCCGACCGAGTACAAAAAAGATAGCCACAAATGCGGCAACGGGCACTACCTCCATGATCCGACGTGGTGCTTGGAAGAGAACAATTTTAACAGCGGTTATATAAGCGACATCATCATCGAATTTTTTAATGTCCTTATCCAGCAAACGCACGATAATAATCAGGGCGATAAAGAACAAAAGCCCGACAAAAAAGGCTTTGAGGTATTCACGTAGCAGGTATCGATCTAAAATATTCAATTTTTAATTATACCTTGCGGATGAGCCATGGCATCTATGAATTTAGCGGTTACGATTCGACTTTCCTGTTGACGACAACCGGCAACTTGTCGCGGGCGCGCCAAGTTCGCAGCGTTCCTTCACCTATCATGCGAATACTAAGAAAAACGCCGAAAACGCCAACAGCAATATTGGGAAGCCACATGGCAAGGGCAGGAGATAACATACCGTTCAAACCTGCGCTTTGCCCGATTTGCAGCAGTAAGTAGTAAACCAAAATCACAGCTAAGCCGACCCCAAACCCAATCATCCTACCGCTCTGTTTCACCATCAACCCAAGCGGTACACCCATTAACCCGAATGCCAAACACGCGAATGGGATAGAGAACTTTTTGTGATACTCAACCTCTGCGAAACGGAGTCTACGAAGCGTATAATCAGGGTTTTTGCTGGTTTGTACGGTGGCTGCCAAACTATTGATGAAAGTTTTGAGTTGGGCAATACTCATTGAGCGTGGTGTCTGGTTTTGAAACTCGCCGCGCTCCAGATCCTCAGTCAACTGTAATGCGAGTTGTTGCTGCTGGAACTTCGTTACACGATATGCCTCTGAATCATCGGCTGTTGGTTCGTAAGTAAGTCCATCGTAAAGCGTGAGAACGGCTCTACCGCCTTCAAAACCGAGGGTGCCTTCTCGCGCGTGGCTGAATCGAGGCCGCCCATTCCAGATACCGTCCCAGATTTTGACATCCTGCATGCGCCCACTTTCGGCATCCGTGGATTCGTACATCCATAACTTACCTTCTCTCTCCAACTCTTTCATGACAGTAGATTCTTCCAAAACGAACGTTGGATTGTGTCTTTGAATGTCGCGTTTGAGTGTGGCGTAAGCAAGATTCGCCCTTGGCAGTGCGTAGTCCATCAATCCGAGATCAACAAGGCTCAGCACCACTGCCATGCCTAAAAGGGGTAGCATAAGATGATGGAAAGCGACACCGTGCGCTTTCATCGCGATAATCTCATTGTCTGTAGAGAGTCTTCCGAGAGAAAGTAAAATTGCGACCAAAGCCGCCATCGGAAGGGATAACACAACCGTTGCGGGCATCACATAGATGAGCAATTCGACAAGGTAAACCGGACTTACCCCTTTCTGCACAAAAAGCTTCGTTAACCGGAAAAGGTCATCGAAGATGAGGATAAAGGTAAAACAGACAAGTGCTATGATGAAAGGTGGCAAAAATTCTTTAAGTATATACCGCGCTAATATTCTCATATATTTATGGCTTTCAGCCATCAGTAAAGAGGTTTCTGGTGAAGTGAAATTCTCCTGCTGATTGCTGCTGGTTATTTTTCTGACTGCTGACCGTTTCTTTATGAGTTGATTTGTGTCAGAAAAACCTTCATAATTTACTACATTAGTAGCAGTGTGCCCTATTTTTAATTTGAAATTTTGCTATGAGTGATGGTATCATACCAACATGGAACTCACGCTTGAATCCATTCAACTTACAGCTGATGACTTGGAGGACGTAGCCGCACGTCATACTTCTGC
Source organism: Candidatus Poribacteria bacterium (assembly GCA_965232545.1). Taxonomy (GTDB): domain Bacteria; phylum Poribacteria; class WGA-4E; order WGA-4E; family WGA-3G; genus WGA-3G. Next base: position 61,957 of record OZ246979.1, on the reverse strand, counting down.
CCAAGAAATCTATTCTCCAACAGCCCCCAAACGACCGACTGCCCAATTCGGTTGGCGCGATAGATGGTGGTTAAACCACACAGCAGCCCAGCAAGTCGTCATCAATTATTGGTTCTTCGAGTCCCACGATGAAGCACGGACAGCTGCCGATGCAGGTAGATTCCGGCTCTCAGCGCAGACCGTGCCGAAATCAGGAGGACGTGATTCTATCTATCAACCTCCATCAAATAACAAACATGGACTGAGTGATGTGGTGTGGCAGGCTGGAGCAAATTTTTTGTTCGTCCAAGAGACTATCGTCGTGCTGGTCGCTGAAATAGGAGGACAGGTTTCCGAGGAAACAACCCTCCATATCGCCAAAAAGATTTCGAAGAAAATTAAGAGCGCGCTGCCGTCGAAACGGTAACCCGTCAAAGGCGCGTCACGTCCAAAACACCAATTTTTAATTTATTGCATAGGACTTACGCAAAATGACCAAATTTCGCCTATTTTCACAGGATTCGGTGTCCCTTCCCAGTAACGGGTGGGAACCCTGGTTAGAAACCGCACCTACCAAGGAAGTGCGTAAGTCCTAAAAAACTAATAATCTTGATACCACGTTGCGGATTGCTTGGCAATATGAACGTTTTCTGCGCCACCAAACTGGCGATGCTCAAACCACGGTAATGCGTTCTCCGCTGCGGCGTTTGCGTTCTTGAAGTTCGTTGTCGCCTCATTTTCCAAGAACTGCTCAACTGCCCGAGTGTCAGGATAGTATTGGACGGCATCTTTCCAGATGGCTCTTCCACAGAGAAACCCACTTGCGCCGGCACTGGTTGCGAGGTCAACGTTCTCAATGAATTCCTCAATATCCACACCGGCACTCAAAATGACCCACGGCAGTGTCGAGGTTTCGTCTAATTTCTGGCAGATTTCCTTCACTTCAGCGAGTTCATACGCCGAATCCCCGGCGTAGAAACTGGCATTTTGATAATCTGCTGTGTATTTCAGATCGGCAGGAAATTCTAACTTCAGAATGTCAACTTTGTAGCTTGGATCTATAAATTCCTCGACACTCCGAATCACAAGGTCGGGTTTCTGTTTGGCGAAGGCGACGCTCTTCGTCGTGCCTTCAAGCGCGTAGCTCACTAATTCCAACAAAAACGGCAAATCCTGCTTTTCACATTCGTTCCCGACATGACGCACAAAGGCTTGCTGGTGTTCAAGTGTTTCTGCGGATGCATCAGGGTGGTAATAAGCGAGGAGTTTAATAGCATCTGCCCCGGCGCGCTGTGCCTTGGCGATGCTCCAGTTTTGGATCGGATTGGAGAGACGCTCGTTCTCACCAACTCCTTCGCTGACATAGCCCGATTCTTCATAGGCTAAGAGCAACGCGACATCCCGTGGAATATCGGCAATAGAGTAGGGGTGCCCGTAAATTGGGTCGGTTAGAACGGCTGTTGCATTTGGGGAAAGGATTCGAGTAATCAAAGTTTTCAGTGCTGCGACATCTTCGTACTGGACATCAGCGTTGTCCTTGTCGAGTGCATCTGCGAGTGCTTGTACCATGGAACCTCGCTGGTCAATCGCCATCATTTTAAAGCGACCATTCGCATCAGCGAGTTTCATGATACCTCGCAATTTACCAGAGGAAATATCGTTCATTAATTGCTCCTTTTCAGTGGCTGTCGGCTATCAGCCTTCAAGGGTCAGTTCTAAGAGGTTTTCGTTTAACACAGGTTTCCTCCTGTTACCGACGGCTGATTGCTGACTGCTGAAGGCTATTTAATATTCACGTTCAACGAAAAAGCGGATTAAAGAAAAAAACAACTGCTTTGCCTGTCCATCAGGGAGGTGCGCAAAATTATTCTTAAACCGTCCAGCGGCTTCCTGTAAGAGTGCCTGAGACCGTTGCTGGGCGTAGGTAATCGATTTATATTTTTGCATTAAGCGGAGTACGCTCTCGACCTCTGCCTCTGTTTTCTCATTCCGAGGACGCGCCATGATGTCAATGACATTCTGGGCTTCAGCCGAGCTGCAAGCATTGATAAGATGAATAAGAACGAGGGTCCGTTTCCCTTCACTAATGTCCCCCGCAATCTCTTTTCCGTACCTACCGACATCACCGATCAGGTTAAGAACATCGTCCTGAATTTGAAAGGCGACCCCGAGTTCTTTACCGAGTTCTACGAGTCCATCTATTTCTGTTTCACTTGCGCCCCCGATGATGGCTCCAACCCGACACGGTGTGATACAGGTATACCATGCGGTTTTCTGTATGCACATCGTTAAGTAGTCATCTTCATCAAGATTCCAGCGGTTATCGTTCACCCAACTCAATTCAATGTGCTGTCCCTCAACGACTTGGTTGCTGAGTTGTATGAATTCAGATAAAATACGGAAGGCGAGTTGATGTCCGAGAATCTCAGTGTTTCGGTGAAGCATCTCCCACATTTTGCAGTGGAGTGCGTCCCCAACGTTGATCGCCATTGGGATCCCGTGTTTTTGATGGAGACAGGGTTCGCCTCTGCGGAGTTCGGAACCATCTTCAATATCGTCGTGAATCAGGAGCCAATTCTGGAGGAGTTCAAGTGAGGCGGCAGTGTTAACGGCACGCTGTGTGTCTCCACCGAACGCCTCGCACATGAGCATGCAGAGTGCGGGACGTAAGCCCTTCGCGGCGCGGCGCGGGTAGTCTAACATCATCTGGTACAACTGATGGACATCCGGGTGCTTGTGTGTAGTCGGGAGAAAATCAAAAATACAGGCATCAACCTTACTTTTGACATCGCTGAGGTATGTTGCGACAAGATGCTTTGTTGGTGAGGGTTCTTGTGCAGTTTTCTGCATGTGTTTCCTTATGTTTTTCGCAGCCTTTTTATCACTCAGCCCTCCCATGATTTCGTTGGGTTTCTGAGCACGAACATCAAGTTTTATTGAGCGTTGGTTCGCAAGTTTTGCTTTAAAATTATAACACATTGAGGGGTGAAAATCAAATTTTTGTTGGACAGGATGTGTAAAATATTTGCCTATTGTCTGAATCAGGTGCGCTTTGACAAATAATAATAGAATGTCGGTTAGATTCCGACTCGGAGGACGCACTCCGCATATCTTACCCTAACCGCACTGCTGGAAACAGCCGTGTGGAAAGCAAGGGGAAATGGCGAATGCCTGAGGCAAAGGCGACCTCACAAGAGCGCCAAAACTGGCACGTCCGATAAATGACGGACACGGAGAAGCGAAAGTTGAATGCTTGCAAGCCTCGTTAGACAAGACATAGAAACGCCTTGAAAAACTATGGTATTCATAAGGTTGTCCTCTGATTTGGCAATCTATTGCGTATGATATGAATACAGCGTTGAGATGCTCAATGAATCGGGGTACAGAACACTCCTAAATCCGTCAACGAAGTCTATTATTGGGAAGTCAAAGAGAACCTAAGTAGACTCATAGAGTCTATAAGGTTGAAGAGATTAGGAACTCTCGTAAGAGAGAAGCATAATCAGGTTGAGTGCTTTGAAACATTTCTAAAAACATTTTATCTATAGACGTGAAATCTTGCGAAAGCATGTGTCTATAGAAGTCTTAGACTTATGGACAAGAAATAAAGTAAAAGTGGTTATCATCACCTAAAGCGTTTATCGCCACACTCGACTGGAAGGTCTCCATGTGTGGTGAAAGTCGCACGCATGGTTTGGAAGGGGTTGTAGAGGGGCGACCCTCTACGACTACCTTATGATTTACAGGATTAGAGAATTTACAGGAGGGTAGAACTGAATAGCTCAGTCACCCAGGATCCGTAGGTCCACTTTTGTTTTCCCTCTTAGACTCTACAATTCGTCTAAATCGAGTGCGATGAATCGGTAGCCAAAGGGTTTTATACGATCGACTAAGGTTTCTCGCAATTGGAGGGCACGCGTAAATTGTGCTTCCGAAACCTGTATCCGTAAAACTGGCGCGTGATCAAAAAGCGAAACGCCTTCAAGTTGGAATTCGTGCAGGATACGTTGGACTTCCGCGAATGCTCCAGGATCTTCACCTTGTCTCGTGTTCGGATCTTTTTCCATGTTAGGACTGTCGCCTCCAGTCACTACCTGCCATGAATCCACCATCAACGAAGACCATTTGTCCTGTAACAAAGTCAGAGGCATTAGATGCAAAGAAAATTGTCAAACCCGCCAAGTCTTCAGGCTCGCCCCATCTGTCTGCCGGGGTGCGATTGAGAATCCATCGGTTTCGATTATCCTCTCGTGCGGGGGCAGTCATCTCGGTTCGGATGAAACCGGGTGCGATGCCGTTGACCTGAATGTTGTGTTCTGCCCACTCTACGGCGAGAAGTTTTGTCAATTGGAGGAGCCCGCCTTTCGCCGCTGTATAGGCAACACTGGTCGGCAACCCAATCGCTGAAGTAAGCGACAATGTGTTGATGACCTTCCCCGATTTTTGTCGCTGCATGACGTTGCCACAGGCTTTTGCGAGAAAAAACGCACCCTTCAGATTAACATCCGTAACGAAGTCCCAATCCGCCTCGGTAAATTCCAAGGCAGGGTTACGTATATTGACCCCGGCGTTGTTGACAAGGACATCGAGTCGCCCCAAAGTTTCCACGGTCTGTGCGACGAGCGTGTCAATTTCTGCGAGATTACTGACATCCGTCTGAAGAGGGAGGACATTTCTACCGGTTTCATCGGCGATCCGTTCAGCGACGGGGGTTAACGTCTCTATCTCTCTACCCACAATGACGAGATCTGAACCTGCGCCTGCAAGTCCTTCTGCCATTGCGAGTCCAATGCCGCGACTCGCCCCAGTGACGAGGCTTACTTTACCGTCCAATCGAAATTGTCCAACGATCCCTGTAGCAGATTTTTGATTCATGTTTTACTCCAATTCGTGTTATACCAATTAAGCAGGTTTATTGGGTCCAATCCTACTTGTTATCTGTGGCGAGAGTCGTATCGGGTTTGATTCCCTCTGGCGGTGCAACCGGAGCATCCACCCCTACACGCGCTGGACGCAAGTCTTCGCTCTCCAAGGATTCAATTGAAAGGCGACATCCAAGCGCGGTAAGAATAGTTACGAGCCTATCAACGCGCGGCGCAGCCTCAGATGAAAGCACTTCCAAGAGTGTTTGTGGATCCGTTTCAGTTCTTTTGGCAAGTTCCGATATCCCGCCTTTAGCGTCTATAACTGCTCGGAGTGCGCTTCCCAACGCAGCAGGGTCTCCGTATATTTGGTAATCCGCTAATACTGCTTGAAGGAATCCAACGGTAGCCTCGTGGTCGTCAGTAAGCTCTTCGATGAGAACGTCACGCCATTTTCTTAATTTTCTCATGTGTGTACCTCTTTGTATTCTTGCCAATAGGTTTTTGCCCGTTGAATATCTTGTGCCTGCGATGACTTGTCGCCACCGCAGAGCAAAAGCACGATAGTGTTATCTACCTCGGCAAAATAAACACGATACCCTGCTCCGACATGGATACGCAGTTCAAAAACGCCATCACCAACAGAACGGTAATCCCCGAAATTCCCCTGCTCAAGATAGATAAATCTTGACCGGATACTACTTTGCGCCCTTGTATCCCGAATGGTTTTGAACCATTGAGTAAAAGGTTCTCTGCCATTTGGAGCCTTATAGAATTGCAGTTCTCGTGGGCGTGTGCTACGCATTAATCGGTCAGTCCATCCTGTTCTGCGAATTCAAACAGTTCTCCGCCGTCAATAGCCTTTATTTTCCCACCATATTCCTCAGCAAGAGAGACAAGGAGTTCGGCACCACGTGAGCGTTTCAAATCAATCTCAAGTGCTACCACGTAGATAACAGCGTTGTTACGGTTATGTTCACGCACAATATCAAGAATTTTCTGTGTGTTTGTCTCAATATAGACACCAGACCCCTCATCTACCTGGGGTAAACCGTCGGTTATCAAAACAACAACAGTGGGTTCAAAGGTTAAGGCGGCTTTAATGGCGGAGAGAATGTTCGTGTCCACATTGCCCTGTATACTTCTCGGTGTAAACCTGTCAAGATACTTCAAGGTGCGTTTTATGTTTGCGGGGTTCGCCGGGAGCATTTCCTCGCTCATAGGTTTCGCTGTGTTGGAAAACGCGACAATGTTCAACTTGTCCCTGTTCCCTAACATCATCACGGAATCTTTAAGGGCATCTATTGCCAATGGCAATTTCTTCATTCCTGCAGCCTGCATACTTGCGGTTATATCAAGACAATAGACGACGTCTTTGGGTCCCCCGAATTCATCAAGGAAATCGATAATGCCGAGCCTGTCCGCGGCACCATCCTTTCCGCCGCCACCGAGGAGACCGCCATCGGAGCCAGCTTGTCCATCCCCACGGAATCTACCCATACCGTCGCCGCGTGCTCGGACCCTACCGGTAACAATACCGCGCCCATCCGTCTGTCCGGGTTGTGAGATAAGTCTGCTGAGATTTGACGCTTCCGCATCCCGTAGTTGTGCATCCGTCATAACATCGGGAATAATCTCACTCACAGGTGCCTTGTTGATCTCTACATCTTCGAGAACAACGCGTGGACTGAGTTTCATGACCTCATCTATCTCATTCCGAGCGGCTTCAATCTTTTTCTCCATCGCGTCTCTGGCGAGTTCCTCATTCGGATTAAACATCTTTTTGGTCAGCGGTGGTTTCGGTTTCGGTTTCCGTTTTCTGGGGGCATCTGCATCGTTAATCAAGTCAACTGCGAGTGCGTCCGCCTGTTCCTGGGTGAGTTGATTCATTGGAAGAAACAGGTAGGTAATCGCGAAAATCATGTGTAGGATAAGCGATAATAAGATGACAGAGCGCGTTCGGTTTTTACGTCGTCGTGCATCAATGCCCCAGTTCAGCAGATGATTTAACATGATGAAGTCCTCAGCGTTTCGTTTCTCATTATATTGGTATGTTTTGGGATTTCTGTGTGTCTACGTTCCTGATGCAGTTTGCTGATTTTCAAAAGATTGGATCCACGTTTTACCTTCAGGTGTCAGTTCATAATAGGTGTGGTTTCGGTGTTTGATCCATTTCCCCTTGACGATATTCTTTCGATAGTGGATGATACGTCCTTCAACCCGTTTCAAGCCACCGAGATTCCTCAATTTACGGTGTCGCTGGTGCATCTCCTCAAGCGGAATGCGCAAGGCTTCAGCGACAACAATGGAGTAGTCCATCCCCAATTCTTGGTGGTGTTTCAGTATAAAGTAATCGGTCTCATCAAGTTCAGCAAACTCAGGTGGAAGGGACACTGAATCCATCGGAACCTCGGTTGCTCGTATCTCATCCCATGTTATTGCCAATAGCCGCTCCGGTCGAAAATTTCGTAGTGCTTTACATTCGGCGTGATGGACAGTTATTGTGCTGTCTTCCTTGAAATAGCCGGTAATTGCGTTACCCTCTTGTGGCGTGCAACACTTGGCGATTTTATATGTTAATTCAGTTCCCATCTTTCTGCACCATTACAACGTCACATATTCATATAGGTTGACATCTTTTTATGGATATAGCACAAGGGTGCGGGGTAGGCACAAGACCTACCCCTACGAGTGTCCTTTAGGTGTGGGGTAGGCACAAGACCAGGGAAACACCCAAGCAAAAACCCCCTACAAGTTATAGGCATGCCTCATTTTCGTTTCAATGCCCGATGTCCGATGTCGTTTCGGGCGTGTGCATTATCAAAATGAATAGCGGAAACGCCCTGATATGCCAGTTGAATCGCGTCGTGCAACCTGCCAGTCACAGCAGTGACACCTAACACTCTGCCGCCATCCGTGACGACGGTTTCACCCTCCTGTTTCGTGCCTGCATGAAAGACAGTAACACCTTCAATCGCATCGGCATCTTCAAGCCCTGTGATAACTATCCCCGTCTGGTACGGGTCTGGATACCCACCGGACGCCATAACGACACATGCGGCTGCCTCGTCATGCCATTGTACGTCAGCGTGCTGTTCAAGCGTTCCATCAATACATGCGATTAGCAACGGGACTAAATCACTTTTGAGACGAGGAAAAAGAACTTGTGCTTCAGGGTCTCCAAAACGACAGTTGAATTCTATCACTTTCGGACCGTCATCCGTAATCATCAATCCGACGTATAGGACACCTTTAAAGGGTCTTCCGATATCCGCCATACCCTTGACAGTCGGATAAACAATGCGTTGCATTACATCGCCGTGCAATTCTGGTGTAATCACTGGTGCGGGAGAGTATGCCCCCATGCCTCCAGTATTCTTGCCAGTATCACCATCTAGGGACATTTTGTGGTCCTGGGAACTGACAAAAGGGAGGCAGTAGCTACCATCAGTAAGTACGGTAAAGGAGGCTTCCTCACCGATAAGTTCCTCTTCAATCACGACGCTATCACCTGCGTCGCCAAATGCCTTGTCTATTAAAATAGTTGTGACAGCTTGCACCGCCTCTTTGAAGGTACGTCCCGGGATAACTCCCTTTCCTGCCGCGAGTCCGTTTGCCTTAACGAAAACAGGTGTATTTTGATCTTCGACATACGCCATCGCTTCTTCGGCATCCATAAACGTCTGGTGTTCCGCTGTCGGTATATCGTTTTCGAGCATCAGTCGTTTAGCGAAATCCTTGCTCGCTTCCAAGCGTGCTGCGCGTTTATCGGGTCCAAATGCCTTCAGACCGCGTTCACAGAATACATCAACGATTCCTTCAGCCAAAGGCACTTCGGGTCCGACGACGGTTAAGGCAATGTCTTGGGATTTCGCCCAATCCGCCAAGTCGGTAAACCGATCTGGCATCGGCATAGATTCTGCGAGTTGCGAGATACCGGGATTACCGGGTGTGCAATAGATTTTTTCGACGAGTGGGCTCTGTACGAGTTTCCAGACGAGTGCGTGTTCGCGCCCGCCTTGCCCAACAACCAGAATTTTCATGTTATGTATCCTTTTTGATTGTATTGTACCAGAATGTGTTCGGAAAATCAAGACATTTTAGTCTGAAAGCCAATGGTCCAATGGTTCTAATTTGACAAGGGATGTCAAATCTGCTATAGTAACCTCGGTGTATCTTACAGTTCAAGTATAACATCTACAGACAGACAAGCAATCAATAATGCGCAATACACAACCTCGAGACATAGAAGTTTACGAGACCTTAAATGGTCAAGTACCGTTCACTGAATGGTTTGCATCCATTCAAGATATAAAAACACAAACCAGAATTCGAGGACGACTTGACCGACTGGAAACAGGGAACTTTGGCGATTGCGAATCTGTTGGTAGCGGTGTCTTTGAGCTGCGTCTTCATTTTGGGCCAGGCTATCGTATTTACTTTGGTGAGGTGGGTAGAACAATCGTCCTTTTGCTCTGTGGCGGGGATAAGTCAACGCAGGCACGGGACATCCAACGCGCAAAAACCTATTGGTTAGAACATAAGGAGAAACAGCGATGAGAAAACACCGAAAATGGCGAGAGATCGTAATAGAGCAACTTGCAGCCGACTGGGATGCGGCATTTGACTATATTCAATTCGCAATGGAAGAATACCAAGTTGATGGGGATACTGCAGTGTTTCTGATCGCCCTCCGAACGTTTGTGGAATCTCAAGGGGGTATTACTGAGCTTAGCAAAAAAACCGGCGTGAATAGGGAAGTTTTCTCGAAAGTGCTTTCATCTGTGGACCCTCCGCGACTTGACATGTTCGTAACTATTCTGTCTGCCCTTGGGGGCAAACTTTCAATTAAACCGCTGGGATCCGAGGGTTTTCGTGGAGAAAAGGAAGATGTGGATGCTGTGTTAGCAACGTCAGAGAGCATAAAACCCGATATGGTATTCGATAGAGATAACAAATAAGATCAGTTTTAATTCCACATAAGGACAGCTCAAATTTTGAGCAAGATCTACGGTGAAATGCTTGCTGCTGCGTGGCTCACTTAGATTGGTAGGAGGAAGCAGTCTATGCGCTACTTGCAAGGTATTATTACATGGATTGATTCATTGGAATCGGGCAGGCAATTTCGAATCTGGGCTGCAATTCTCGTCAAGATTCTTGGGGTAGTTGTCTCAGTAGGTATTAGCGTGTGGGGTATTATAATCTGCGTTGATACGATAGGTGGGAGCGAAGATTTAGAAATGACTCCATCGATTCTTGCCATCATTGGATCAATCTTGGAAGTTTGCATCGTCATCACCCTTGCGACAGTCCTCGCTATGCTGTTTTGGAACAGATCCAACAAAATCAAAACACTGGATAATGACCCAAAGTTCATTTTGGTATCTATTACAGTTATCATGGTCCAACTGCTTGGTGAATTAAGTTTCCTGGGACTCATCGCGGGAGGCGTTCATACGTTGGTGGCATCAATCTTCGGATCGGGAATTCCGAAATTCTTAGATACTGCCCTACGGAGACGGGAACTCCTGGACACCTTTCCGATCGACCTAAGAGGAAACATCACTTTTATCTCAAGTGTGATTTTGTCTGTAATCTCTTTTCTCTCTGGGGTAGTGTTATTAATTGTTTCCTATTTCATAGCAGAAGAGATCAACGTACTTGCAAATATAGCGGAAAGTCTGAATAATATAGAGACAAAGTTGCTGGCTGAGGAAGGCACATCAGAAGATTCTTGACAGACACCCCCGAAAACATGAGCATTGGTAGTAGATTGACAACGGAGGAATTGATATAATGGCTGAACAACACCACGAACTCGGGCACGTTTTTACTGAGGCTTCACAGCGTGCCAATGATGCCCGCGGCGGTGCGCCACGCACCCTCAATACACCCTACACCTTTCCGGGCTATACCAAAGCGGAATGGACTAAAAAAGCGGCAGCATTACGTCAGCAGATTCGCGTTGCGAACGGCTTAGTTCCGACGCACGAACCGGCACCGCTAAACGCCGAAATTTTCGGAAGAATCGAACGTGAAGACTACAGTGTAGAGAAGATTTATTTTGAACCGTTTCCCGGTTTTTTCACAACGGGTAATCTGTACCGTCCATTAGGGAAAACCGGTCCGTTTCCCGGAATTGTAAGTCCACACGGACATTGGAGTCGTGGTAGGCTTGAGAGTATCGAGCGCGGTTCAATTCCCGGACGCTGTATCAACTTTGCGAAACAGGGTTACGTCATTTTCGCATACGATATGCTCGGTCACAACGACAGCGGCAAACAGATAGAACACGGGTATGGCGGTGCGCATGAAGGACTCTGGGGACTCAGCGCGATGGGACTTCAACTCCAGAACAGCATCAGCTCCATCGACTTTTTAGAGAGTTTATCGGATGTAGACAATGAACGCATTGGGTGTACAGGCGCGTCAGGCGGTGGCACACAAACCTTCATATTGACAGCGGTTGACGAACGCATTAAGGTCTCAGCACCTGTCAATATGATCTCAGCGACGATGCAAGGCGGATGCATCTGTGAAAATGCCCCGAACCTCCGTTTAGATGTAAGCAACATTGAGATCGGTGCGCTGATGGCACCGCGTCCGCTGCTACTCGTGTCTGCGACAGGCGATTGGACTGTGAATACACCGACGGTTGAATATCCAGCCATCCGCAGCATCTATGCACACTTTGATGCAGAAGATAAAGTACACCAGGTACAAGTAGACGCAGAGCATAATTACAACCAAGAAAGTCGTGAGGCGGTGTATGCCTGGTTCGCAAAATGGTTTTTGGGCGCGGAAGATGCTTCAGCGTTTAAAGAGGTGGCATTTGAAGTTGAGCCGGATGATGCCTTGTTAACTTTCTCGGAACGCGCGATGCCAGCGCATGCTATGAAACAGGACGAGTTTCTTCCGACTTGGGTGAGCCGTTCTCAGCAAGCGTTTGAAAAAGTGAAGCCAACGCATGAAGCAGAACTCCAAAAATTTCGCGAAGAAATGGGGAGTGGGTTACAACACGCACTTGGGTTACACATCCCGAAAAGCACGGACGTAACGCTTGTTGAACCAGAAGGCGCGTTTCCGGCAACTTACCATACAGACCTATCGGCGAGACACCTTGTCATTGGTAGAAAGGGTATGGGAGACACTATCCCTGCTCTCCTATTTAGTCCAGAACCCCAAGTAGGACACGATCCGGTAACGCTCATTGTTCATCCAGAAGGTAAGGATCAGTTAATCGATTCGGAGACTGGGGAACCGTCTTCGCTTATCACCGACTTACTCAGCGCTGACCAGAAAGTTCTGATCATAGACGTTTTCGGTACGGGTGAGCATAGTGATTATGAGAGATCGGAAGATACGAACTACTTCACCACTTATAACCGAACAACGGCGGCGTTACGCGTGCAAGATATTGTAACTGCCCTGCACTGTTTTACAAACCGAGGCGATGTTTCAGAGGTGAACCTGATTGGGATAGGTGAAGCGGGATTGTGGAGCTTGCTGGCGACAGGATTTACGGAGGTCAAACACGTTGTTGTGGATGTGGCAGAATACACATCCAATAGTGATACGGCTTTCTTGGAAACCCTACCGATACCGAGCATCCGTCGAGTCGGCGATTTTCGGACAGCCGGAACACTCGCCGCGCCTCGACCCCTGACGATCCACAATACCGGTGGTGCGTTTGACACGGGATGGATTGCTGAGGTTTACGGAAATATCGGGGCAAGTCAGGACTTACTTGTCGCGACGCACCAGTTGTCTGATGAAGAGATTATCACACAGGTAATTGGATAGACTTTGCGACATATAGGACTTATGCACAAGGCAATATTGGGATGAAAGGATGGAAGGAAAGGAAGGATGGAAGAAACGCCGTATGTGCTATTCTCCAATCTTCCAATCTTCCGGTTATCTATTCTGTGAGAAAGGATGGAAGAAAGGAAGGATAGGCACCCAATCTTCCAACCTTCCCAAAAGCAGATGCCTCTATGAGAGGTTGTATCCACGTTCGTTGTGTTGCGATAGGTCAAGCCCTTGTCGTTCCTCATCCTCTTCAACGCGTAAGCCAACCGTGGCATCCACAATTTTGAGGATGATAAACGAAAGCACACCACTCCAAACGACCGTAACAATGATGCTGAGTAGCTGCGCCCAAACCTGCGTTCCTATCGTCATCCCTTCACTTAACCCAACACCGCCTAAGCCTTCAGCGACAAAAACGCCAGTCATTAAGGCACCAACAATTCCACCGATACCGTGAACGCCAAATGCATCCAGGGAATCGTCATAACCGAGTTGTAACTTCAGGGTGGTTGCGCCCCAGAAACAAACGATACCGGAGACGATACCAATAGCAAGCGCGCCGATCGGTCCGACAGAGCCTGAAGCAGGGGTAATCGCGACCAATCCTGCGACAGCTCCTGTTACAATACCCAAAGCACTCGGTTTGCCGTGTTTCGCCCATTCAACAAACATCCACGCAATAGCGGCGGTAGCCGTTGAAATCTGGGTAACGAGCATTGCCATGCCAGCGGCACCATCAGCAGCCACAGCACTACCGGCATTGAATCCGAACCAGCCCACCCAGAGCATTGAAGCCCCAACGACGGTGAGTGTCAAACTGTGTGGCGGCATTGCTGTTGTTTGATAACCGAGTCGTTTTCCGACTAAGATAGCGGCAATTAACGCAGCGATACCTGCATTAATATGCACAACGGTTCCACCGGCGAAATCGAGTGCGCCGATAATATCGCCAAATAACGAACCGTCCCCTGACCATGCCATGTGGCAGAGAGGTGCGTATACGATGATCGACCATAGAACAGAAAAAATTAGCATCGCCGAGAACTTCATACGCTCCGCGAATGCGCCAGCGATGAGTGCTGGTGTGATAATCGCGAATGTCAACTGGAAGGTAATAAAAACGGTCTCGGGGATAGTTCCAGAGAGGGTATCTACGCCAATACCACGTAAAAACATGGTCCCAAGTCCACCGACAAAAGAGGTGAGTGTGATCTTCCCTGCCTCCATACCGGCGGTATTAAAGGCAAGACTGTAGCCACAGATAACCCACACAATCGTAATCAATCCTGTCAATGCGAAACACTGCATCAGGACAGAGAGTACATTTTGGACGCGGACGAGCCCGCCATAGAAGAGCGCAAGTCCAGGGATCGTCATAAAGAGCACAAGTGCAGTTGAGGTCAGCATCCAAGCGGTGTCGCCTGAATCAGGAGCTGTCGCCTCTTGTGCCATAACTAAGCCCGGCAAGCCGCACAGTAATAAAATAACAATTAGCGTTCTAATCCGTGTATAACCAGATCGCTCCTTTGCAGATTGCGATGCACATCGTTGTTGCATCTGTATCCTCCATAATATTCACAAGCAAGAGTCGCTTGTTTTGTTGTTTCTATGAAGTAGACAACTTCGTCTACATCTTCAATTTTTGTAAGGACAGGTACTTTTGTCCTACTAACGGTTTCGAGAAAGAGAGAGTCTAATTCCGAGAAGAAATTGATTCAGCATTATAGCAGAATATCGTAATAGTATCAAGCCTTAATTTCGAGAGATATTTCAAATTAGAGTAAAGCCCATAATTAAGTTTACACTCTCTAATGTGGCGAGGTTAGGGGAAAATTGAGGAAATTGGGGAAAGGGAAGTTTGAGGAAACGCCCTATCAAAAACCCCTATCAAAAACCCCTCGCCAGCGATGTGGGGTTTTGTGTTTTCTAAAGTGTCCAAGTATTCCCGAACTTTACTATAAAAGAAAAGTAAGTGGTAAATAGAAAAATGGAACGTCCACAGAACGTGAAGTAAAACTCAGGGATACAAGTGAAACTTCGTGTGGACGTTCCTATTCGGTTTTCAGTCTCGACCCTGTCTGGATCGAAGACTATATCGAACTATATTTAACGTATCGAGGAAACATTAAAGTCAGGATAAGCATTTGCGCCGTGTTCTCCGTAGTCAAGTCCTGCCTGCTCTTCGTCTTCACTGACTCGCAAGCCTGTAACAGCCTTGATTCCATAGAAGAGAATAAAGCCAGTAACGAGACACCAGACGAGAACGGCGACGACTCCGACGATCTGTGCCCAGAGCAGTGCGAACCCTCCACCGAAGAAAACGCCATTTGAACTGTCGAAAAATCCGAGGAGAATTGTGCCTAAGGCACCACACGTCCCATGGACAGAGATGGCACCGACAGGATCATCAATGCGAAGCTTTTCAAAGAACAGAACACTCAGGACGACTACAATACCACCGAGTGCCCCGATGATTGCAGCGGACACTGGACTGACAGATGCACAACCTGCGGTGATAGCGACTAAGCCTGCGAGTGCCCCGTTGAGTGACATACCAGCATCGGGTTTATTGAGGAAAATCCATGCGGTAATCATAGCGGTAATCGCACCTGCGGCGGCAGCGAGGTTCGTCGTTACAGCAATACTGGAAATATCTGCGGCATCTGCACCCATTTGACTACCGGGGTTAAACCCGAACCAACCGAGCCACAAGATAAAGACTCCGAGTGCGGCGAGCGGCAGATTGTGTCCAGCAATCGGTCGTGGATTTCCATCGTTATCGTATTTTCCAAGGCGGGGACCTAAGACGATGGCACCCGTCAGTGCAAGCCAGCCACCCGTTGAGTGGACCACGGTTGAACCTGCGAAATCTGACATACCAAAGTCTGATAACCATCCACCCCCCCAAATCCAGTGTCCAACAATTGGATAGATGATACCGGTGATGAAAACACTGTAAATCAGATAACTTTTGAATTGTGTACGTTCTGCCATGGCACCAGAAACGATTGTCGCGGCAGTAGCAGCGAATACCAATTGGAAGAGCCATGCGGCGTGTGTCGGGACAGAACTCCATTCTAAAGACGCGAAAGCTGTGGAATCAGATGGAACGAACCATCCACTCCATCCCATGAAGGCACTCCCGGTTCCAAACATAATGGCAAAACCGATTGCCCAATAAGCGATCGACCCCATCGAGAAATCGAGCAAGTTTTTCATCAGAATGTTGACAGCGTTCTTGGCGCGTGTGAAGCCAGACTCAACCATAGCGAACCCTGCCTGCATAAAGAAAACCAGAAATGCTGCGACAAGCACCCACAATGTATCCGCCATATACTTTGCGTCAGAAACTTTCTCACCCTCGATAGATCCGTTTAAGGCGAAAACATTCAGGCTCAGTAGGCAAGTGAGTGCGCAAACTATTATGATAATCTTACTTTTCATTTGAACTTATCTCCTTGTAGAGCAGCAGTCAGTTATCAGTTGTCAGCCGTCAGTGAAGAGAGGTTGATAGATTAAACCCCTCTTGTTTCTCATAACTGATAACAGGACTTACGCAAAATCAGTAAATTCCATCTATTTGGACGCATTCGGTGCGGTTGGGTGAAAGACCCTACCAGGGAAGTGCGTAAGTCCTATGATAACTAACAACTGATAGTTTCCATCTTTACCACGTACGGACGAAAGTCATTCTACCGGTAATCCCTGTTTCATCATCACCTTTTTGGGTTTCAAATCCGACAAAGACACCGAGCGTATTATTTTCACCATAACCGACATTGGCACGGAGACCCGGGGCTAAACTACTGAGTCCGCCTTCGGTTAAATCAAGTGTTACTTCCACTTGCGGACCGACAGAGAGTGTATCATTGAGCGACAGGAGCACAAAATTACGGAGGTAGAACGAATCCCCTGCTTCTTCATCGAACATAGAATTGAAGAAACCTTGTATCCAGGACTCGAAATAGATAGATCCGGCGGTGAGATAGGTGAATAATTGTGGTGCAATCAGAGAAGAGGGCCCGTTGGGAGCACCGTAGTCAAATCCAATACCTACCATGGGGAGAAAACTGAGGGACAAGGAATCGCTGTCAATGACCGAAATGCCGAGTCCGACATCCAATTCACCGAATGTGTCAACGACGTAAATATCGGTGTCCAGAGAGAGACCGCCGAGAAAACTTGGGGAATGGCTGGCACCCACCCAGATCTGTGTTCCTAAACTATCTGTATCGG
Organism: Candidatus Poribacteria bacterium; assembly: GCA_965232545.1. GTDB lineage: Bacteria > Poribacteria > WGA-4E > WGA-4E > WGA-3G > WGA-3G. The sequence continues at coordinate 45,068 of OZ246979.1, read as the reverse complement.
TACGGAACCATCCAGAAACACTCGATGCCTCCTCTTCTGCCATCTCTTCACCCGCTTCATGTGCGTCTGCATAGACCATAGGAACACTACTAACTGCGAACATACAAACCACTACTAACAAGCGAACCAACCAAAACATATACGTTTTCATTATTTTACCTCTTGGAGTTTTACTCTGATTTTTTCCGTTTTGATCATCAACTCGTACCTTTACACCTGTGGCAGCCGCGTTGACGGTCAAAAAATCGGATTTGGGGTTATTCCCCTACTGATATGCGCGTCCAAAACACGCCTACATGATTTACTAAATTTGAGCAATGTACACTCACGGTGCGATAATGCCAGCCTGTGGCTTTCATGGATCAAGAGACCGCTTGACCCCAGCATAAATTTGTGATATAGTGATTCCGCCTGTCTTCTTTGATAAAAGGGGCAGACTTTCACGATAGGGCGAGGTAACCGCGCCCCTACAGTGCACCTGTTTCCGTTTAAAGCAAAACGCGTGCCAATTAAGGATCGTCAGTTGTCAGAGCGTTGGTTTCACTCACTTTCAGTTGCCAGCAATGTAAACATTACAAGCCTTTAACGGATAATGGATAACGGATAACGGACAATTTTTCTACTGATAACCGATAACCGATAACGCTCGCGGCGAGACAAACTGTAAAAAAATGCTGAAATTTTCAACAAAACATTGCCCAAAAAAGATGCAAACGGTTCTTTTGAGTGTTGTCCTACTATTCGGGACAATACTCCGATTTTGGAACTTGGGGCAATGGAGTTTCTGGATCGACGAGGCGTTCACTGTCCGGGATGCCCAAAACCTCTCATTCGACAGTTGGCAAGTGATCCCAAACCCGATTCCGTATCTCGCCGTGAAACTATCAATTTTATTGGCTGGCAGTAGCGAATGGGGGAGTCGATTCATTCCGTGTATAGTTGGGATCGTCTCAATTCCAGCGGTCTTTGGGTTAGGACGCACCCTCTTCAATTGGCGGGTTGGACTCCTCAGTAGCGCATTCGTTGCCTGCTCAAGTTGGCACCTGTTTTGGGCACAAAATGCGCGTTATCCGGTCTTTACTTTTTTCTTTGGCGTCCTGACGGCATGGTTTTTCTACACATCCCTTGAACGCGATTCGACGCTTTTGATGATAGGCGCGCTCGTTTCCTGTCTCTGTTTAATTCTGTCGCATACCCTCGCCGTTGTGATCGTTCCGGCTTTAGCTGCTTATGCTGTGATCTGCCTATTAGAGAAATCTGACAGAAAGCGGTGGTTGAATCTACTTATCTTTTTCATCCCGTTCGCGATGCCGGTGCTTGCGCTCGCGCTGCCACAAGTTCGCGATTATCTCTTCTCTGGGTGGGGACGTAACGTATGGCAGCGGAGTCCACTCTATATCGTGCTAACGCTCGTCCAAGGCGTGAGTATTCCTGTTGCTGTCACTGCCTTTTTCGCGCCTATCGCGACGCGATTCAATAGAGCCACGCTTTTTTTACTCTGTTATGCGGGTATCCCGTTGACTCTTTTTTTGATCGCATCGCAACTCCAAAACGTCGCAGGGTATTACCTATTTTGGACAACACCCGCCTACTTCATTCTTGCAGGCGTTGCGTGTGAAGGGATTTGTGAAAAAATACAGGAATCGCGAACACAGCTCGCTCCTACAGGAAGAATTGCGTGTGAACGGGTCTGGGAAGCAATGGAGACAAAATCAGGAAACATCCTCGGTATACTTGTACCGTGTGTGCTACTGGTGACACTCCTGTCGCAAGATTATCTCTATTTTAAAATTGAGAATGGTGGGAGACCGAAATGGCGAGAGGCATTTGAAGTTGTACAATCAAAGCAAGAACCCACCGACAAAGTGGTGCTCTCAGAACCTGAGATGGGTAGGTATTATCTTCCAGAATTGACACCAATTTACATCGGGGGACTCTTAGACGACTCAGAAGCGTTTGAAAGGGAGTGGGAAACTTCGGAAAGGGAGCGGTTATGGTTTCTTGTGGATGTGGCGAGTTTTAATGTCTTCGATGCAAATGAAGATGTCCGCAATTGGATTCGCCAACGCGGACACATGGTAAAAACATTGCCTGCCTTTTCACGTGCAAAAGACAGGACAATTCATGTGTATCTGTTAGAATAGAACCTTAGGCTACACCCCAATTATGTAGGGCATTGCGTTTCTATGGACCTTACTTTGTCTTAATAAGGGTGTCTTAATAAGAGTTGGCACTTCAGCGAGCATCTAATAAAAATAGAAGTTAAAAGTAACGGCCATCGTAATAATATTAGTATGTGTTGGCTCGCTGGAATCATAAGGCCCCCAAAGAAGCGAGGCCTGATAAGGGGAATAATAGGTGTCAGTGTGCCTATGATATCCGAACATGCCTTCAAGCGTGATACGATCACGCAGCTCGTAACCGAGTCCTCCTGCTATTGAAAAGAGACTATACGAACTTCCACTCGCATACCCGAACAAACCTTGCAGGTAATATTCTGAGTTTGGATCAGCGAAGTACATAACCCCTAAGCTCGGTACAATGTTTGGAACACTTGATGAGAAATAGATAGTCAGTTCATCAGAGAGCCCATAACCAATGCGTCCAGATGTAACAAAGCCGGTTCTTGAAAAGCTGCCGCCTGAATCGTCATTGCCAGTTGCGGCTGCAGCAAATCCAACCCCACCCCCGATAAGTAAACCTTCTCGTTTTCCGTCAAACAGTTGCGCGTCGGTAATTAAGGGTATACCACAGACAAGTAATATTATCGCAACTAAGATTGAAAGACGACTGTTCATAAAATAACTCCTTTTTGGGTTAAAATAATGCAGACGTGTCGTTCCACTTATCCATCGTGTGCTACCATCTACGCGTAAAATTCATCCTACCAGTAAGTCCGGTTTGGTCTTCCTCTTTTTTTGTCTCATATCCGACATATATGCCGAGTGTATTATTCTCGCCATAACCGATGTTCACACGTCCACCAAAATTGAGAGCCCACAGTCCACCACCATCACCGAGACCGAGTACGGATTCAAACTGCGGACCGATAGCGACAGTATCATTCAGAGCATAGGTAAAATAAGTTCGATTGTAGAGTTCGTTTAGACTTTCATCATCAAATATGGAAGAAAAGGTGTTGATCGTCCAATGGAAACCGAAGATTTTACCAGCGGGTAGGATCGCAAAAATTTGGGGGTATAAGGCATAGGGACCATCTGGGCTGGCATAATTGAACCCGACACCGAGCATCGGCGTCAGTAGCAGTGCCATGCTGTCATTCGCGATAACGGGAAATGTAATCCCCATATCAAACTCGCCCAAATGATCGTTCACATAGATATTAGAATCAAATGAAATGCCACCGCTGAGCGGATGGCTCGCCCCAACTAAAAAATAGGTGCCTAAACTATCAACATCAATCTGGAACCAGCCTGTTATCTTCGGTTTTTCCGCCATTGGCTTTTCTTCTGCTTTTTCACCTTCCATTTCATGAGCATCGGCGAAGGCAGTAGAGAAGTTGACAATAGATATTATAGAAATTAGGACCACAATGGCAATTAACCGAAAGACATTGTTGACAGCCTGCTCAGCGTAGATGAGACGGTTATTCATGAAAATCTCCTTTTTAATGGTTGTCGGTTATCGGCAATTAGTTATCAGTTAAGAGGTAAGCTTTAAATCAACCTCGCTTTAACCGACGATCGACAACTATTTTTCAATTAGTGTGTTTAACTTGTTCCATTAACTGTTCTAATTTACGCGGATCTTTGATCCCTTTTGACGCTTCAACCCCGGAACACAGATCAATGCCGTGAGGACGGATTGTCTCAATAGCGGCTTTGACGTTCTCTGGACGTATTCCACCTGCGAAGAAAACCGGTAGCGGACTCTCCGCAATGAGTCCAGCAGCGACATTCCAATCACAGATTTTTCCTGTACCACCGTATCTCGGTTTCTCAAGACTCACATCAACACTATCAAACAGAAGGAAATCGGCACCTGCTTCCCGATAGGCTTGCATCTCCGCACGCGCAGCAGGTATATCAACATTCTCAGGTTTACCTGCAGGCAGATAAACGGACTTCCAGAGCTGACACGCTACAATATGCTTAAGTTCTTCGACCTGTTGTGGAGCCTCCTGTCCAAGGAGTTGAACGGCAAACGGTTGAACCTGTGAGACTATTTCTTCGATGTCAGAGGTTGAACGATTATATAGCAGAATTACCGTAGGAATAGGACTCTCACTTGCGATTTCGACCGCCTGAGCGGTGGAGCGTGTCCGTTCGGATACGGCAACATCAACCAACACCCCGACGTAATCTGCGCCTGCATCGGCGGCAAGTCGAGCGTCATGGATAGAGGTGATACCGCAGATTTTAACACTGCAGCGAGATTCTCTGGGCATTTTTTAATTATTCCTTAATCTTCAAAGACGGTTTGCCGATCAGCGTCCGAATAACAAATAATCATCGTTACGGGTTGCCAACCGGTGTTGACAGCGTTATGTTTGACATTACGCGGAATACGTAGCATCATCCCCGGTCTGAGCGGAATCACCTCATCTCCCAATCTGTGATCGCATTCACCCGAGAGCACATAGATAAGTTCCTCACAGTTCGGGTGATAGTGGGTCGGATTGCCTTCACCGGCGTTAATATAGACAACGCCGAATGTCATCTCAGCTTCTGGGTCAATCTGATCGTTACAGAGCCACTTAATCGCGCCCCACGGAAATTCAAGTGCGCCGGCATCATTACTGTTGGTTAAAGTTATCTCCATAATAGTATTCCATCCATTTTGAATTTTAAAGTAGGTTTGGAGTCGTGCGAATTATCGCGCTGCTTCGCAATAAAGCAGTGGTTTCCTTTCTATCCTCACAAATTCAATTACACCTCGAAACAAGCCAAACATTGCGCGGCATACGCCTTCAACGCCATCGTAGGTTTTTCGTGCAGGTAACCGACAGGTGCACATATAGCCCGCACACTGTCGATTTGCATATCAAGTGCATGATGCGTATGTCCGAAGAGCGCATGCGTGACAAGAGGCTCCTGTAAGCATTGTGCGCCGAGATGTTCGCTGCCCATGAATGCCCGAAAAAAATCCCATGGCAATTCACCACGGTATTGGATACACTCCTGAAACGGAACATGGTGTGTGACCACAACAATCCGTGATACCTCCTCCCGAATAGAGGCAATCTGCCTCTCAAGCACTGCTTCAAAACGTCGGGCAATAACCGGATCCGTGTCCTGCCATTTAGCGTATCGTTTATCGTTCCAAACGGCTCCCATCAATTCCTTATGGGCATATTGATCCTCGGAAAAATCGTATCCATCCGGGGCAAAACTATAATCGTACCAACCGATAGTCCCACAGAAACCAACTTTCCCTGTGATAAAAGGTTCGTCCATCAACGGATGAAATCCACAGGCATGACAGAGTTCCGAAATAATCCCGCATTTCTGTTCACTTGTAACATTAGAGGTCTCAATAGCCCAAATGTCGTGGTTACCGGGGACGAATATTTTCTTGCACGTCAGATCCGCAAGTTGAAAGGCATTGAGCGTCTCAGAAAGGTGAACTAAATGTCGTGCGAGATCTCCTGCGATCACTAAAACATCAAGATTTTCTGCGCTAACGGCATCAATGAGATGTGGGACAAGCGCCTTGTTCCAAGGCGTAACGTCCGTGTGCAAGTCTGAAATGAGTCCAATTTTCATTAGCAGCCCACGACCTGTTGGGCGAGCGTCCCACTGAATTACATTGATTTCTTTTCCAAACTCCTGAACACCTCATCAAGAAAGATGCGTACTCCGCTGTCATCATCCTGCTGGTACTGTTGAAGCTGACGTTCCAATGCCTGGATCGAAGGTGTATCGCCGATCTTTGCGATCGCGTCAACGAGTGTGAGTTGAATCGCCGATTCCGTGCTCCCTTCCAAGGCATTAATCAACCGATCACGTGCCTTAGCCCCACCGATGCCGCCGAGGGCAGAAGCAACAATGTCCTTCGTGCTGGTATCTCCCTTTTCAAATGCAACGATGAGTGCATCAACAGCGGGTTCACCAATCTGGCTGAGTGCTAATCCTGCTTGGAAGCGAATACCGGGGATCTCTGTTGGGTTTTCGAGGACAGCGATGAGTGCATCAATCGCAGAAACGGGTTTGAGAATTCCGAGTATAGCGAGGCATGGGCGTCGAATCTCCTGCTCCGGTTCCACTTCGATCTGGATATATTCTTGCGCAAGTTCAGCGAGTTGTCCTTCATTAATTTTCTGATAGAGTGCCTCGGATCTGTGTCTAAATTGCGTTCCGAAGGGTGCTTTAAGCGTAGCGGTATTCTCGGTCCTGTCCACAGTGAGCAATCCGAGGATTGCGGCGGACTCCAACTGCTGTGGCTGAATGCCATCGGCTGGAAGCTGATTCACATCGGCACTCTGAAACTGCTGGAAGAGATCGTTGAGGACACTCAATTCCACAAGGCGCTGAAGACTACTAATTGACTCTTTCCGGAGCGAGAATTCTGAACTATTTTTGAAGAGGTCTACGAGCGGTTCAATTGCCCGGACATCGCCTAAATCGCCAAGGGCATTCACAGCGGCAATCTTCACACCTATTAATTCAGAGGTTCGGAAGGTAACCTGCCTTTTAGAGAGTTTTCCGAGCGTCTCCTTGTAGTCATTGATGCTATAAATTTTGCGCTCATCCACAATTTTCTCAACAATGTCGCCTATCTGAATATCAGCATTTGCGGCGGGGGTTCCTGGCTGAATCTGTTCGACACGTACGGTGCCATTTCCTTCAACGCTCAGTCCCATCTTATCTCCTCGCCTTCGGAGCGCGATACGGAGTGGCGGTTTATCTTTCAAATAGAGAACGAAGTTATTATCCTCATCGAGTGCCTGTTTCATTGCGCTGTTAAAGTCTCCAGCACTTCGGACAGGATATTCTGCGATGACATAAGAGATGAGCTCACCGGTTTCAAGTTGTGCTCTATCTGCGGGTCCGTTTGGTGTGGTATTCATAACGACAACCCCGCTGGTTGACCAACGGTCCTTCAGGTCGCTGTCTAACTGTTGCACCTGCATCTTCAGGCGTTCATCGTAATACTGGTTATCACATCCGAGTCCAAGTATCATAACCAAAAGGAGTGACACGATAAACGCTGAGCAGTGAGATTTGTTAAACCATTTGATTTTTCTTTGCATTTTTTAGTTATTCCTTACGGTTAGACGTGGCAAGAACGGCTCACAGTTCAGTTCGCAGGGATAACGACATCCCGGCTGCTCTGTTCTTTTAAAGCTTCTAAGAGAGGTACTACAACTTTTTCGTCACCGAGTACTGCCAATACTCGAATGGCATCAACGCGAAGCGATGACCCCTTATTCTCCACAATTTTAACCAACTCCGGCACAGCGGCACCGCCGATCTTTCCAAGCGATTCTACAGCGAGTTGACGGACCTCAGGTTCCTCCCGATCCCGCTTCCATTTTGCGGAACCAGATTCAATCAGAGCAGCGAGTGCGGGAATAGCCTGTTCACTGCCCGCTTCTCCAAGTGCTTTGACTGCATTCAAGCGCGTTTCCGTTCTTCGATGCTCCAGAAGTTTAACCAAAATAGGGACAATCGTTCCTGGATCCTCTTTACCGAGATGTCCAAGTATCCAATGTGCATTATGTCTATCGCGATTGTCACTCGATTTAATTGCCTTTTGGAGTTGGCTGAGGAGCCGTTTCCGGTCGCTTTGCTTATAAACGCGTTTCAGGGCATCAAGTGCGGCATTTTGGACATCTAAGTCGTCATCACGGAGCGTTTCAAAAACGAGTCTTTCGAGGTATTTCCGTTGCTCTGCTTGACAGGCGAGGAACATATGTTTGCCTCGCTCAGTGATCGATGCTTCCTGCCACTCAGTGGTGTTGGGTTCATAAAATTCCTGCGAGTTGTAAAATCCGAGCAGATAATGAGCTTCAGCACTATCGACTTGCTGCCCGAGTGCGAGTTTAAATTCTCGGACAGCGCGTTCCTCTTTGCGTCGTTTATCCGATTTAATCAGCTCTTTACCCTTTGCGAGGTTCTCGTTCTGAGTGCCACACCCGACTATAAAGAGTATAAGTGTCAAGGCAAGCCAGATTTTTTTCATAGTCCATTCTCCTGCGCCACTATCGGTCAGTGGCACCTTTAATTTCAGAGCGATTCAATAGGTCTGTCGGTCTTCTGAATTTCGACCGCGAAAAATTTCACATAATAAGGCGTAGGACGAGGTTACCTCGCCCTACAAAACAGGATTGACACTATTAGGCGTTAAGAAGCTCCTGCTGTTCACCGCCGGCTTCAGTTGCTTCAATTTCATCGCCATTCGTCTCTTCTTGTTCTTCTTGTTCTTCTGCATCAAGTGCTTTCTGTAGGATAACAAGTGGTTTTTCAACGAACCCCCAATCCTTATATCTCTGAATAACATTCGCTTCTGAGGCTGGAAGTTCAATTTCAAGCGTTTTAGCACCATGATCTGCTGCAGCCTGCTCAGCGGCTTTTATGAGATGGTCGGCTACGCCTAATTGCCGAAAGGGTCCTGATACAGCGAGATTCGCGACCTGAGCCACTTCAGGATCATCAGTATCCTTACTCACAGTGATTTGCCCGATCGGATACCCACTTGACTCTGCAACGAGTCGATGGGTCTGACCCTCCGATTCCAAGTCGGCTTTCAATTCCTGTGTAACCTCTGTTTTGGTTTTTTCAGGGAAACAAAATGTGTGTAAATGTGCTGCGTCGTCTGCTTCAGCTGGGCGTACCTTGAGTGCACCCGCCAAGTCAAAGTCTTGATTTGCCATATTATTCTCCTTTAATCTTTATCAAGGTGCGGGCATCATCGCGCCCTGCGCGGCAGTGCGTTCCAATAGCCAGCATCCATACACATTACGGTAATCATTGTAATACAATCCGTTTTACATTACAATTACTTTCAAAGTCGTACCGATATGAAAACGAAAATGCTAAGAAGCGTCCGATGTTTCACTCTCTGTTTCAGTGTCATCGGCACTTCCAAGTGCGACAGATTGAGGTTGTTCAGAACCCGCAACGGGATCTTCCTCTGTTGCTCTATCAAGGTTTTCCTGCCCAATCCGCAATTGTCGTTCCGCGTCCACAACATCTCTGTTAATCTTACCAATACATCGATTGAGTTTTTCAACGAGGGCAGTATGCCCACTCATAGCCCGGCGGATTTGGCGGAGCTGATCGATGACGAGTCGAAAGGCTCTGACGAAGTCCCCAGCATCTAAACGGGCATAATTCTCAAGTTTGTCAAAATCACACCCTTGACTCCAAGCGAGCATCGCGGTGCAGAGCCGGAGTTCTAACAGCGGTGTGATTTCAGTTACCTTATGCTTAGCTTCTAAATGCTGTATGAGCGAAATTTCGGAACTGACTTCGTAAAATTTCTCCAACAACTGTTCGTCTTTGAGGGGCTTAAAGTATCCATCTTTACGGGGTTCGGTGACAATGGCTACCATGAGACAGTTAATTGCGTCCTCCGAGAGTTTCTCGAAAAACCCGCTAAAGAGTAGTTGGGTTAATTGCACCTCATATCCGTAAATATGAGCAGCGGTTTTCCCACGCGGTAATAGTGACTGTGCTTCAATGTATCCGAGTTCTTCAAGTACCTTCAAGCGTGCGGCTATCTGCTGCTGCGGATCGTTCTCAACAGACGTAGTTCTTTTCTTGAGTTTCCGAAGCCACTCCTCTTCCTTGCGAATGGTCTTATATCTTCCAGTACACGTGGATAAGTGCTGACAGTCGTCACAAAGACTCTGCTCACGATTCGCTTGCAAATGTTTAATTTTCTTGTGAACGCGTCCCAACCTTTTCGCGCGTTCCTTTTTCCGCTTTTTCCCTCGCGTCTGCGATTTGATTTGCGATACCTCTACATACAAACGCTGAAGTTTTTTCTCATGATTTCGCTCTTGGCGATAATGCTTTTCAATTTGCACACTCCCATCAATACCATCGTGAATACACTCCGGTTTAGGGAGGGTGTGAAGTTTCTGCGTCTTACCTTCAATCTGCTTATTGAGTTTAGAGACCCGCACCCGGTTCTGATGGTTACTCAAACTCATCGTGTAAACATCGTAAATGTCTTCGCCATATTTCTGATAAAGGTTGAGAATACTGGAGTAGGACAGATTAAATTGACTCTCTATCGGTTCGATCTTATCAGAAACAACCCCTCGAATTTCATTTAGATCGGCGTATGCGGGTACAATTTGAGCATAGACATAACCGATAGTGTCAATACCGCGCCTGCCTGCGCGCCCTGACATCTGATGGTATTCCCGTGCCTTGAGGTATCGGAATCCGAGTCCATCAAATTTTTCGAGGCTGTCAAAAACCACCGAACAGGCTGGCATATTAATACCGACAGCGAACGTTTCGGTTGTAAACAGGAGCTGAATCAACCCGGAGGTAAATAACCTCTCAACGACTTCTTTAAGCGTTGGTAACATACCGGCGTGATGATAGGCGATACCACAACTGACTAACCTACGGAATTCAGTAATCTTCCTCTCTTCAACGATGTCAAATTGGCGGCAGAGTTCATCAAATTGCTTTAAAATTTGTGCCGTCTGTTTTTTATTCAGCAAGTGTAGTTGGGATCCGAACACCAATGAAAATGCGTTTTCTTCACAACCCTTACGGCTAAAACAGAAATAGAGACAGGGGAGCTGCTTCTCTCGACGGAGATGCGGAATAAGACGGGTCTCTACAAGATCAGTGGGAAGTGCTGGCGGCGTTTCATCTTCAAATGGGTCGGATCTTTGTTTATGCGTATCGTGCTGCGCTCTCTTCCGAAGATCGGAGACATGCTTGACAGTACCGACACCGTAATCTTTAAAATAGAGGTAATGCTCCAAAGGCACGGGACGTTTTAATTCTTCGACTATCTCAATATCGATATCCCGCACACTTTGCATCCATTCTGTGAATGGATTAATATTGGGGATAGTCGCACTCAGGCAGATAAATTTAATATGCTGCGGGGCGAAAATGAGGCTTTCTTCCCAGACGGTCCCGCGCTCGATATCGTTAATATAATGGATTTCGTCAAAGATGACGTAAGAGACATCCTGTAACCGTTCAATATCGTCAAAGATAGTATTCCGAAAAATCTCGGTCGTCATCAACAGCACTTGCGCGTACGGATTTAGTACCACATCGCCTGTAACAATACCGATTTTTTCCCCATATTCCTCGTAAAAGTCCCGATATTTTTGATTACTCAGGGCTTTGATCGGTGCGGTGTAGATAACGCGATGGTTTTCCTTGAGACACTTTTCAACGGCGTATTCAGCGATGACCGTTTTACCAGCACCCGTTGGGGCAGTGACAATCACTGAGGTATCCCGATTAATCGCCGCAATCGCTTCCTCCTGAAACCGATCGAGTTGTAACCCTTTATATAGCATTCAATCCTCCCCTACACTCCAATACCTCCTCTGCGTAATGTACACACAGATTGAGGCACAATCTTAAAACAATTGTAATAGATACGTTATTTTTTGTCAAGCAAAATTTTCTCAGATGAGTGATCAGCAGTCAGCGATCAGGGGCGAGGTTAGAAACTTCGCCAGCGGGAAATGGTTCGTAAGCGTCGGGAATCGGAATTTCCGCCTACAGAAGAACTGAATGACGCGGCACCTATGCCGTTTCTCCTTGACATCCTTCATTCTTCGTGTTATTATGGTATGAGAGCGTTTATTCGGAGTTCCATATCGAAATTAGAGGTAAAAACTTATGCAAAACGCTAAACAGATACGAAACCAAGGCTCACATATTCATGGGAAGCATATCTTGGCGATTCTGATGTGTGTCGTGCTTTGTGGTGTCTTCGCATGGGCACAAAAGAGCAGTGAAGAAAATAAGAAAGGCATCACCTTGGTAGATCTCGGTGTAACAGAGGAACAGAAACTCCAACTCGAAGAGTTGTGGGACCTGAAACGTCAAAAGGACATTCAGGCAATCAACGATTTGAAAACCTTAAATCGACTTGCCAAAGATTCGCTTGTGGAAGATATAGAGATTCAGAGAACTTTAGATGAATTCCGAGCGAACCGGAAGGAAATGCGGGGACAGATTGAAGACATCGAGGAAGCGTTGATTCAGGCATTGCCGACGCAAGCACAACTCCATTTAACGCTTATGGGTGTATTGGATAACGGTATCCCACGCAGAACAAAAAAGGCACCAGCCAACAAAGGCACAGACGAAACGTCTAAATAGCCGAAAAACAGCGGATGCAAAAAAAAGGTGGAGGATACCAGACTTGAACTGGTGACCTCTTGCATGCCATGCAAGCGCTCTCCCAGCTGAGCTAATCCCCCACGTAAAGGTTGTTTTAATTATATCACATCTTCTCAGGGAATGCAAAAAAAATTTACTTTTTGCGGAAAAATGACCCAAAAATCGCAAACAGACCCATTCTTCTCCTTCGCCAACCTTGATAACAAGGAAGCACAACTCGCAACGGGTGCTCTGCTCATTGCGCAAAGTGAGTACCGCGAACTCAATATTGAGAATTATCTCCATCAACTTGATGAGATGGCGGATGTAGTCCGGGGACGGATTCAAGAAACGACCTTACCTGAGCAACACATTGCTGAACTGAACCGCTACCTCTTTGAAGAGAAAGGGTTCACGGGAAATACCGACAACTACTACGCACTGGGCAATAACTTCCTCAACTTTGTACTGGATAAAAAGACAGGGATTCCAATTACGTTAGGCGTTGTCTACATTGAAATCGGTAGACGCGCTGGATTGCCGCTCGTCGGCGTAAATTTTCCAGGGCATTTCCTTGTAAGATACCAACGTGAACATATAGACATCCTGCTTGATGTATTTGAAAACGGATCTTTTATGTGTGAAGATTCACTCCGGGAAAAACTCCAAGAAACCCATGATGAATCGGTACCGCTGAAATCGAGTATGTTGGCTGAAGCCACAGATAAAGAGATCCTTGCGCGCATTTTGCGGAATCTGATGCGTGCCTACACGCTCCTTGAAAACTACGACAAAGCACTTATAGCGGCTGAACGCATTACGTGGCTGCTACCGAACGCCGCTGCGGATTATCGCCTACTCGGTTACTTACACTACAAAAATCACACGTACAGCGAAGGTATCTCCGCCTTTGAGACATATCTCCGGCTCACAGACACCCCACCCGATGCCACGGCAGTCGAGCGAAATATACAACACCTCCAAAAACTACTCTCACGCCTGAATTAAGAATAGCCGTCAGCTATCAGCTATCAGCAAAACAGCAGTCAGCCATCAGCCGTCAGCAAGATGCGGGTATTGGGGTGTTTTCTCCTGCCATAGAAGAACTGAATCGCCCTAATTACCAACACTACCAACACAATAAACATGACATTTTTTCACGGATGTGATATACTGGTTTAAACGTCCTGTTAGCGGATGCACACGGTAGAGCGGATTTCCGCTTTCAAGTCCGTGACGGTCCGCATATTGTTAATGGCAAACACTACATTTGAATTTCAGCGGTTTCTGGAAAAATCTCAGTCCAAATTAACAACGGAGGAGATAATCATGAAGTACCTGGAACGCTATTGCACCTGGGTGTGTGCTGTCCTGTTTCTGCTCAATTTATCATTGTCAGCACTGGGACAGAGCGAGAAGGCAGAAACCCTTGTTGGACACTGGACCTTTGAAAAAGGTGTTGAACTGGAAGATCTGACGGGTAACTTTGCGGACATTCAGCTCATGGGTGCTACAATCGAGGATGGCCAATTGAACGTTGACCTTGGTAAATGGGCAATCGCGAGTGGATATGATGGACCGGATATCGGAGAAAAGACGTTGGTTTCGTGGGCTATCATGGATAACCTTGATGTACAGGCAGGTTCAATATTAACCATTGACCGTCTCTCGGATCCGACATTCGACGCGATCGTCTTTGGTGAACGCCAGCATCACCGTTGGATGGCAGGTAGCGGTTGGTTTCACCGCACCCAAGACCCGAAACCTGGGTTCGAGGAAAAGAAAACGGGAGAGCTAATTATGATGGCGATCTCGTACACAGATGACGGTGGCACGGCGCGTGTGCAGATATACCGGAACGGAGACCAAATTGGCGACTATACATTCGGTCAGTTCGTGACCTTTGATAACGAGGATGCAGAGGCAATTTGGGGGAAACGTCACGGTGGTTTAGGCGGAGGTCCCGGCGATCTTGACGCGCATATCGTGGATTCACGCATCTACGCCTCTGTTCTCGGTGAGGCAGAGATCAAAAAATTGTTGCCTGACACGCTTGATGTGGAAGCGCACGGTAAACTCGCGACGACATGGGCACGGATGAAAACGGAGTAGACCTTCGGAAAAAATGAAAATTTTAGGTATTGACACTTCAACTCCTATCGGGAGCATCGCCTTAATTGATGGCGATAATTTAGTCGCAGAGCATACGCTCAATATTGTCCAAGCACACTCTTCCAGACTTATGCCTGCAATTGATAGCGTTTTGAAATGGGGTAATATTACAGCAGAGGTACTGGACGGATGTGCCGTGGGTATCGGACCTGGATCGTTCACCGGTATCCGTATCGGTGTCGCGACGATCAAATCCGTCTGTTATGCCCTTGACACACCGATTATTGGTGTCTCGACCTTGGAGGCGATCGCCTATAATCTCCGCTCGACAAACGGGATCATTTGTCCACTTCTCGATGCCCGACGGAGTGAAATCTATGGCACCGTGTTCCATGGTGGCACCGAATGGCAACGTCTCAGCGAAGACCTCTGCTTACCCATCGATGCGTTCCTCGATCGACTCAATACGGATGCCCCATCAAATGGTATCATCAATTTCGTTGGGGATGGTCTCCTAACATACGGAGATGCTGTCCGAGAAAGGCTCGGTGGGTGCGCACACTTCGCCGATCCGATTTTTAACGTTCCACGGGGGGCAACGATTGCACACCTTGGGGCACAACGTCTACAGGAAGGTGATACCGATAGTTACTGGACCTTAGTACCGAACTACGTTAGAGTTGGATTATATTAAATTTCTAATTTACCTTGCGGAGAAACGACGTGCGTTTTACCTATCAAGTCCGTCCCTCAAATCCGTCTGCGCCGTTGTTGCAGACTACGGTTTTAGCACTTACGAAAAGTGGAACGGTGGAGCGCAGCATTAGATGAACCGCATCTTTAAAAACACGTCCTCCCTTTTTAGTGCACACCTTATCGGTCGCCTTGGTTCACTCGTGATAACGATCTGGCTCATGCCACGTTATTTTACCGAGAGTGAACTCGGCGGCTATTTTGTTGCCATCGCTCTCACGAACCTTATTGCGATTCTCACGGAATTGGGATTACAGAATCCACTGATCCGAGAGATGACGTTGCATCTGGAACAGACCCGCCACTACCTCGGCAACGCCCTCATCGTTCGCGGTATCCTCTCAATTATTGCTTATGGCATCATGATTATCAGCGGTATATTCCTCTATCCACCGATAATTGTAAAGATGATAGTTTTCTTAGGATTGGCAGAGATTGTCAATTCCTTAGCGCAATTGTATCGCTGCGTCTTCCGCGCCCATGAGGAGATGAAATATGAGGCATTCACTGTGATAGCCGAACGTGGTGCGTTTCTCATCATCGGCGGCGGCGCGATTCTACGCGGGTACGGACTCGTGCCTGTCTGTCAAGTCATGCTTGCAGCGAGTTGTATTAATCTGGTTCTGAGTGTTGGACTCACCCGATTCCGCTTCACACAACTCCGTTTCCAACCGAGTCGAGAGATTGTGAACGTGCTGATGCGGCAGGCACTACCATTCGCGATCGGGAACCTTTTCAACCTGCTCTATTTTCGCGTTGATGCAATTATGCTGTCAAAATTAAGCACAGAAGGGGTGGATGCCAACACATGGTACGGTCTGGCGTATACGATTGTTAACGCTTTCACGATTCTACCGGGTGCGTTTATGATGGGTGCGATGTTCCCTGTCCTGTCCCGTGCCTGGGAACGAGAAAAAGGAAGATTTCCGGGGGCATACTCGCTCAGTATGCGGTGGATGGTGCTGAGCGGATTTCCTTTGGCTGTTGGACTTTCAATATTATCTCCCGAAATTACGGCGGTGTTATTCCCGACCTATACACTGAATGAAGTTGTCAAAATATCAACAGCACTCCAATGGCTCAGTTGGGCGGGTGGACTCATTTTCTTGACGACAGCCGTGTTGGCAGTCCTACGTGCGACAGATAAACGTCGTGCTTTTTCAGTACTGATGGGAACAACTGCACTCCTGAACATCTGTTTGAATCTATACTTAATCCCCCGTTTCAGCCACACTGGTGCCGCGATAGCAATGGTTATCAGCGAGGCATTTCTGTTGATATTCGGGATTGGCTACATCTCAAGCAACATTATCAAATTCAGGGAAACCCGTCTTGTATTCCGCACGTTTTTGAAAGCCTCTCTTCTGTCTGCTCTGATGGGCGTTGGTTTAGTGATGTTGAAGGCGTCTTTCTCTATCTGGGTGCTGATTCCGTTGGCGATGCTGTTTTACGGTGGGGGGATGGCGATTCTGGGTGAATTTCGGGAAAGACTTCGGTTTGATTAGTGCTCGGCACCTCCAAAAGTCAGAGCAGACTTGCATAGATTATTTTTTTTGGAACAAGAGTACATGTTCCTCATTAATACGTGAGTTCCGTCGATTAAAGGATTTTTTCGCCTCAGGAATTTGTCGAATCCACTGTTTTTCGCACTGAAAACCAATTTCTGTCAATATTTCAATAAAACGATCAGCAACTGGAATAGGTGTCCCTTTTACAATTGCATCTCCGATGAGAATAAAAGCACGACCATTAGAACGCAAAACGCGATACCATTCAACAAAACATTTTTTCATATCCTCAAAATAAGGATCTGGGGTTGCATTAGGTCTGGTAAAGGTATCATGTTTACCGATTTCACTATTCCGTGCCAATTTGATATCACCCTCAATCCAGTGAAGTCGCTGACGATGGTATTTGTGATAGTCGTAGGCGTTCAGATAAGGCGGTGATGTAACGATAAGCTTAACACTTTCAGAGGCTATTTCGCTCAAACTTCGGGAATCGCCAAGATAGAGTGTCGATTTCGCTTTGGGGCGATCAATGATTGCACCAGCACGACAAATTGCATCCGTTAATTTGGTTGTGAACCGCTTCTCTACATCGCCTGACCGATATTGACGGTTGATTCGTGCGTATCGGGTATCGCTATCTTGATAAGAAACAGCAACAATGATTGATGAAAACACCGCAAGGGCTAACACTCTTGGGCGTGCTGCTAATTTCTCAACCAATGTTTTTAATCTACCCAACTCCAGAATTGCCATTTCATCAAACCAAGTACTCAAGTTTTTAAAATCGGGTATCCAAACATCAGACTGAAACTCCATTGACAACGACAACATATCAAGCGGTATATGGGCAATGAATTGCTGGAGTTCACGTAAATCATCATGAGTGTACGGAGTAGTTTTCGCCTGGCTGATTAGATGTGCAACGTCATTGTTATCTATCCCAATAGCAGGTCGCTCAAGCAAAACGCTCTCTAAAAGAGTAGTACCACACCCACAAAATGGATCTAAAATAACGTCCCCTCTCTCCGACCATTCTTTAATAGCCTTTCTAGGAATCTGTGGGATGAATCGGGCAGGATAGGGATGTAAAGCGTGCAGATGCGGTTGTGTCTTCGCCGAGTGGAAATTCCAATCAGTACTATTGCTGTGTTGCAGGGCAGATTCCTTCTGACTGTAGATAGCCTTTCTTGCTTGGCTCCTCAGATGTTTCTGCGCTTTAAAAACCAAAATTGTTTCCTGAGACCCTCTATTCTTGCGGAAAACATCCCGTGAAGGTAGGAGTTCCATTTCAACCCGTTGTACACCAGTCCACCCAACTCGTTTACCAATTTGCCAGAGAAATTCATTTGTTGGAATTTCAATGCGTTGGTTCCCATTGATAGTAGTACTGTTGTTTCCAACAACGTAAAATGCGTATGCCCCCGGCTGCATCATTTGATGCGCAGAGTGAAAAGCATCAGTCATATCAAGGAAATACTTTGCTAATAGTGATGGCAGATTTCGCCTTCGGAAACCGACATCTGCCTTATGATTCGCCTTAGCAAGAGTGTCAATAAGTTCGGGAATGGCACTCGGTAGTTCCCCCCGTCTCATCTGATAGGTTTCCCAGAGCTCTTGGCGTTCTCTCTCAGAAACTTCTCTATTACCAATGAGCTGAGATTCACAACTGCGATGTTCCTTTCGCGACAAAAGTCCAAGAACTATGAGGCTCAATCGATCAGTATCAATATAAGGTAGTGCTGTTGCATAAGGAGGCGAGGTAATGAGCATATCACAGGTACCAACATAACTTGGCAGCAAAGATTCAAGCCTTCGCGTATCACCTACAACGACCTCGTGCTGCGGAAGTTGTTGGGCATTTTGTATTAAGGAAAGGTAGAGACACATTTTTTCTTTCTGGCACTTAACTTCTTTAATAAACGCCTGCAATGCACTCCCTTCAGTATATGTTTGAACTTCCTTTTGGGTACGCAGACTGGAGTTTTTCTGCCACGAAACAGAACGAAGGATGTTGCTTAAGACAATTTCTGCCATTGCTTTAACATCTGGCGTTTCAATTTGAGAAATAACTGTGAGAATCATAGCAATTTCACTGAGTGCTTTTGGATCGAACCACCGCAAAAGGTACTCAAGGTCATGCTCGCCCCAGAGCCCCATAAAGCCAGAGACATCTGCTTGTTCAAGCGTACCAACAAGTTGCTCAAGTTCTGAATTAAGATACTCAGGGTTCATACACAAAGAGTTGGCTTTAAACCGGGACATCTCGGCAGCAATTGGATTAATATCTACTCCAATTGCCTTCATGCCCATTACTCGTGCTTCACAAATTGCCGTTCCACTTCCGCACATTGGGTCAAGAACCATGGCACCTTCAGTAAGCCCAGCGAAATTAATCAGAGATTTGACAAGTTGTGGGAAAAACTTTCCCCTATATTCGTGAATACCATGTGGACCATATCGAAGTCGACGACTTTTGGGCAAATCAACAATGTTAGAATCAAATAATCCGCTTTTTCCATCCGAAGTTGCTTCGTAACGAATTTGAAGGGTTGGCTCAAGGACATCTTCCCCAATTTGTTGCCAATACGCTAATCGCTGCCGAAGCATCTTCGCAGGTACAGTATCGGAACAGAGCGTCACGTATGGCTTCGCCTCTGTTCCCAAAGAGGTTTGAATTCCTAGTAATCCGGCAAGTTCAGCCTTGGCTAAAATACGTTCAAACGGCTGAATGTAAGGCTTTAATTCAAGTGTTACTTGTGGCTTGCCTTGAACTTTAAAGAGAGGTAAGGGCGGTGTGTGACTCTCAATCACTGCATCAATGGTTGGTTTTTGCATAGTTTCAATTCACATTTGCTATTAGGAATGAAGCCGATATAATTTCCAATGGTGATAGATCTGTCCCGAATGAAATATCCTCATCACGAATTATGAACGCCTGAACATCGAAGGGTTCTCTCGTAAGATGCACGCCGTACGCTTTCAACCAGAGTATTACACTCTCTTTCATTTGATCCGGACAAAACTCCGCAATTGCCTTAGCGTAGAGTCCTACCAGAGGCGAGGATACCGGTTTGTCCCGTGCTGTTCTTTTGGCTGTGCCCATGTAATCATCAACTTTCGATGAAATAGCAAACTCACTGAACCCCAGCTCAATTTTACATTCGGAAAGCAAATCATCTAAGTCTGCCGGAGCAAACTCAGGTGTTTGCAGAATAGAAAGAGCCTTGAGACGAAAGTATTCAGCACTCAAGAAACCTGTGAGCGGCACCGAAGAAAGGGTTGCCTGAAATTGCTCTGCATAATCCGATAAACGATTAACTGATGCCAGAATTTCACACCCCATCGCCATAGACATCATATATTCTGATTTCATGCGATTCCTCTGTCGCGTTTTACTTACTTCCGGATTGTAAATCCATCCGCTTGGTTGAATCAAGAAAGTGATAAGATCTGCATATTTCGGCATCCGCTGTGATAGGGGTTGACAGATCTGTTCGATAAACCATCGGCAATGTACAGCATGGACTGGACTTTGAAGCCAAAAGTTAAAACGATACAACCTCTCCCCGTACCTCTTTGAATACGCAAGTGGTGCACCATCATGATCTGTAAGATATTCCTCCATCACACCAAGCCAGTCTGTTTTCGGAGTACCATAAATCGCTAGTTCGCTCAAAATTCCTTGGAGACATAACGACGCGGACACATCCCCATTTTCAATTTCATTTTCTATTCCAGATAGCCACCTAAACAACCACTCTTGATGTGCTTGAACAAGTTGTATTTCTTTTAATTTAACATGTGGAAGGAGAATATGATTAGTCATGAATAAAGTTCACGCAGTAGATGAGCTAACTTCAGCTGAAGCAAATTGGTTAGGATCAGGTATAGCATTTCCAAAAGTCGCATACATAATCAAGGGAAAATACCATCGACAAAGTGAGGATGATGCCCAGAAATCAACACGTGGAACTCCTGCCCCTGTCGGCTCAACATGTGAAAACCGGGACACATATGGTTGAAGAGAGTCGATTAATTCCAAAGCCCAGTCTCTTATTTCCACTGAGATTTCCATCGTTCGGAGCTTTCCATCGCCACTGTTCCCTCCGCGCAACATCGGCACACCATTTTTTAATCCGATGACAACCAATTCTGGGAAATATTGTGAACCGACCTTTACTTTCCATGCATCAATATATTGTTCATCTGGAAAGAGACTTCCAAGTGCCCGGAGCATTAACGCAAGACTCGCATTTTCTGAGGATGTAAACCCAAGCCTAAGTCCCTTAGGTCTTGATGCAAACATCTGAAACAAAGTGGATTTAGGCGTTGTTCCTTCAGCTAAATATAATCCAGACGTGTAGCACCAGAGAGGATCAATTCGAAGGGTTGGGTAAAGTTTAATTTCCTTTGATCGTGGCCATCGTCCTTTGAGAAAAACGCCATTTTGGATGATTTGCGGCCGCTCCTTGGCTAATGTTCCGTAAGAATTCTTTTCAAAAAATTCGCGAAGATTAAGCCAGTTTCCAATCTCTGAAGGACGAGCGTTCCACCTAACAAGTCCCTGTGTTGAAATTTCTTTATTATGTAAGATTGAATCTTCGAGTTCATGGAGTAATTTGAGGAAAAATTCACCAAATCCGTTGAGACCACCAACATGTATCTCATCTGCACGAGAGGACCCGCCAGGCTGGCGAGCACCCTTTTTGAAGGGCCTCCGCAAAGACGCTGTTACTCGATCGCCCTCCTGTAAATCTATTCCCGCATTTAGTATATCATGCTCTTTCACTTCAGTCAAGATCGATTCCATTGTCGACTTATGAGTATAGTAAAACGATAGATGTTCTTCATTCGTACCGGAGGTAGGTCTCTGTTCCAATAAGTAGCGTTGATCTGCAGCGTTGAGTTCTGGATGGATTTCACTTAAGGTCTTCTGTTCCGGAACATTCCCACCATAATGCGTTCTTAAGGATTGAAAGCCGCTACCATCCATAAAGTAAGCACTATCTTCTCCAAGCGAAAAAACAAAACGGATAGTATTAGAAAAAAGGTAGCGAAACTGTTCAACTGCAAATTTCACAAGATTTAGCTCACGTTGCGAAAATGAAATCTGCACTTTGACCTTGCCCGGTGTGTTTTGATTTTCTGTACCCTTCGCTCCGTCACCACTATAAAGTCCAAAAAATGCAACAAGACTTTCATCAAGGTCTATAACAGGAGAAATCCGGACAACATCCCCAGTCCCGTCGGCACGGGAAATAATTAACTTTTGGGAAACATCAGTATCCCATTGATAATCAGCGGCATACCAACGCTTCTTAGCATCAGAAACGAGTGTTCCTCTCACCTGTCCCAAAGTTCGTTGAAGAAAATCCTTAATTCTTAATTGCCCGAATACCATTAATAACCTCAAACGTTTATTGTTCCATCCATCTTGAAAGTGGGCATAAACGTGTTCGTAGTTGTGCGATTCGTCGCACGTCATAAGGCCCAATGAATTGCGCTACTACGAACACTCCTCAATTTGAAAGTGGGCAAAGCATTAGTGAGCAAATCAGTATGAGTTCAATAATCGGCGAGATAAAACCTCCGTGATCCTGTGGGCAGAATTAGGTCGAAGCTCCATCAATTGGCATCTCCTAACGGACAAGACATGTCCGGCATTTCACATCTCACACCGCAAACGCTGAAAATCCAACGCAGCTTGTTCTGTGGCTGATCAGAATAGAGTCAATGAGGGGTCGTTTGTGAAGTTGCTAAGGAACTAAGGTTACGTTCATAAATATCCCTCTTTCTTTCACAGTTTTTACGCTCGTCAGGAGATAAGTCTCCATTGTCAATGTAGTTGTCAAGGTCTAGAAGAGTGAGTTCTTGTTCGCGTTTATGTAAGGTTAGAGCGTTATCTGGCAGCCGTAGGTAATTGTGTAATATGTCTCCACCAGTGTTATGTAAACTTAAGATCCTTAACGAATCCTCGTGATTAAAAAACAATTTGAACTGGTGCATTCTGTTGAGGGTACCTATAGCTTTCAAAACCGTATCGTCGTAGAAATCGAATAGAACTCGGCAATCTTTCAGGAAAATCTCGCTCCTAAAATCAATATCGTTGTGTAATATTTGTTTGTTCGTTAGTGCTATAAGTCCACCCCTAAGTTTTGTTATTCCATATTTCTTACGTTCTGATTTATGTGTTTTGGGATAAGAGGCTTTGAGAAAATCATTCCTGTATCGCTCAATAGTGTTCTCGGTATCTTTGGGGTCTGGGTTAAAAAGCCTTCGCAATCTGGCAAAACAATTTTCCAACAGACTGGATAGCAATTCATTTGCAAAGTATATTCCAGAAAAGTCTAATATCTCTTGTATCCGATTTTCTAACGGAACCCACATCCGCCTACCAAATGTTTCATCACGGATTAATTCTCTTAAAATGCCAAGTTTGATACCTAACGATATGACATCCCTGCATATCCTATAGTATCTATCAGTGAACGCATCCCGTTCTGATGTGGACAATTTTGTTTTGCCGATGTTGAATCTTATGTAGGGTTTTAGGAATAGGTCATGCTCCTGTTTTTGGCAATTAATGAAGGAAACATTTTCGTTATTGCTGTATTGAGAAGGTTCGGCACAGCAGATAGTCCAGATCTTTATATTCTCTAATGTGAGTAGCACTGCCCCGGTAGTAGGATCAAATTTGGAAGGATTTGAAATTTCTTTGAATGGTATCCATAGGTTTTCTCGACATTGACACGCTAAGTAATTAACAGGGTAATGTAAAACAACGTGCTTGTCATTTATGAAATAATCGCTTTTGTGAATGATCGGCTTTTTGCACTCACAGCAATATAGTTGTTGTTTGTTATTTGGATCTAGCTCTTTGACACATTCTGAACAGTACCCCATCTTAG
This sequence comes from Candidatus Poribacteria bacterium, assembly GCA_965232545.1. Lineage (GTDB taxonomy): Bacteria > Poribacteria > WGA-4E > WGA-4E > WGA-3G > WGA-3G. Next base: position 21,503 of record OZ246979.1, on the reverse strand, counting down.
GCTCTACAATCGCTGAACACGTGACGCATTGATAATAAAGTTGGCTCTCAAAGTATTCAATACAGTTAAAGGAGTGGCGTTTTTGGGCCTCGATGGTGGTTAATTTCATAATTGTGATCCGGCGTTTCTATACAGACATTGAAGAAACACCCAAGCAAATATCACAAGTTTAGAATCGTTTGTCAGAGGTTAGGCAGTTTTTCTTTCGCTAAGGCATTGATACTGTAGAAGCATCAGTCGCGATGCTTCCAGTGTTTCTAAGGCATACGTTCGCCCTTTGGTATCAACAAACTCAACTTCAAATACGCCCTTTTCATATTCTTCTACAATAGTGCCAACCTGTCCACGGTATAAGTTGAGTGTCGGTAGGTCTTCCAAAAGCGCGACGGTATCAAGCAGTTTCATCAGGTCCCCTTTTAAAAGTTTAACATAGAATCTCGCTGATGTCAAACCCTATTTATAGTTTGTATCAAATGACCCCATGAGTTATACTCATAGTTTGAGCTAACCTAACAGGTAGATGTATTTACATCACCGACACTCTTTTCATGGAGGTCGATATGAATCGTAAGAAGGATACCGCCTACGGTATCAAACGACTCGATTCTAAGAATGCCAGAGCGGCGATTATTCAGAAGATCGCAGCAGACTTTAATCTTATGCCTCTCATGGCGGAAGCCTACTATAAACAGATTTCCAGCTACTTCGCAGAACACGCGGATGTCAAACTCACTTCAGGAGAAATCTGCTACGAGGCCGTCGGTGCTGAAGAACCCGCAGGCACACACATCGCCTTAGCGAGAAAAGTTTCCTGTCGGTTGACGCTCAATGACATCGAAACCGACTTGGAAGTCTTAGCGAACTACGGTCTCGCAGGTCTCAGACGCCATCGCATCCTACGGAAACCCACCAAAGAAGCGTATGACCAAGATGCCTTGCTGAGCTACGAAGATTTAGCCGTGTTATTAACCAGCTCGCCTTCGACGATGAAGCGCGACATTCACCACTTGAAACGCGACGGGTATTTCGTAATGAGGCGCGGTGCGAAACACGACATGGGTCCAGGTCTGTCTCATAAGACGCAGATTCTCAACTTGTATTTCAAGATGTATACCTTCACCGAGATCGAGCAAAAGACGAACCACTCCGAACGGGCCGTCTACCGCTATTTGAGAGACTTCACACAAGTTGCGACGCTCCATCATCAAGGGTTTCCGAAAGGACAGATACGCCTGATCACCCACTTCTCGGATCGACTCATTCGCGAGTATCTCGCGTTGTATGAAGAATACGAGCAGACCGATCGCATGACCCAGATCCTTCACCCAGAACCAGCGGATGAAAAAAAGGGGGACCTCTGATGAGCAAATCTTCGACGCGCACGCAGATCAACGAGAAGAAAGTCAGACGCATCAAGGGGTTGGGGTAATTCGGGAGGAGTCGCGTCTCTCTGACATCACGATCGGCGTTTACCAGCCAAGCATGTAAAGGGCACTCCGATTCGTTCGGCGTACCGTCGGTTCTAATCCACGGCGCGTTTTTGAGGGCTGCCCCGCGAGCCTCGCGTTCGATCGCGAAAAACTCATCTACGTTTCGGTTTGGAAACCCAAGTCTTTAGACTTGGGAGGAAAAACCGCCCTCGTGTGTTAGGCCACAGCGTTTTTTTTGAAAAAACACTTGACACTCTCAGCGAATTGTGGTTTAATAGATGTATCACGTTGGCAGACATTATCAGCGTTACCGCTTGGTAACGTGTCTGCCTCCCACTGATAAGGGGATAAAATCGTGATACGTGAAAGCCAATGACGAAAAAGCGAAAGCGGAAGCAAAAACGCACGCGCCGCGTATACAAGTATCAGCTGCGCGAACACCCACAAAACAAACGCTTGGGGAATATGCTTGACGACTTGGGTGACGTGCATAATCACTTCCTTGCTTTGGAAAAGCGGTATTACCGCATCTATGGTAAATACGCGGGTCGTTTTCGCCTGCAACCACACTTGACGAAGTTGCTTAAGCGTACCAAGCAACACTGGGCTTGGATACCTCGCGACACGCTTGACGAGGTGATTGTCCGTATTCATACCACGTATGATAGATTTTTTGACGGTCTCGGCGGACTGCCGAAGTTTAAAAATCGAAGTAAATATCGCTCTGCGAAGTTCCAATCGGCGTACCTTCTTGAGGAAGGGCGTGTCAGACTGTCTTTCAAAGCGTGGGATGATGCCTCGCACTCCTTTAAGTTCCACAAGCGTTGGTTTTCTTTTCACCAGCACCGTGAATGCAACGGAACTGTCCGCTATATCCAAATCCTTCGCGACTCGGTTGGTACTTATTGGCTTTATGTCATCACAGACGACTCCACGACCGAACCCTATTCTGCTACAGGTGAGAGCGTAGGAATAGACTTCGGTATGGAAACCTATCTGACCCTCAGTAACGGTGAGAAGATTCAACATCCACAACCTCTGAAACAGTCCTTGAACCAACTCCGTAAACTCAATAAAAGCCTTTCTCGTAAGGTCAAAGGTTCTAACAACTGGTGGCGTGCTGTCCGTGAACTCGCCCGTCTCTATCGCAAGATTGCCAACCAACGCAAAGACTGGCACTACAAACGGGCGACCGACCTGTGTAGACGGTTTGATACCCTCGTCACCGAGACACTCAACCTTGACGGTATGAAACGCTTGTGGGGACGCAAAGTCTCTGACCTCGCCTTTGGGCAGTTTGTTGAGATTCTGAAGTTCAAGTGTTTGAAACATAAGCGTGCGTTCCTACAAATCGGACGGTGGACACCGACAACAAAGCCTTGTTCGGAGTGCGGACATCCCAACGAAAATCTAACGCTAAAAGATAGGCAGTGGACATGCCCCGACTGTGGTTCTCACCACGATAGAGACATCAACGCTGCGATAAACATTTTGAGGGCCGCCTTGGGTCCCTCTGTGGAGCAGATGTAAGACGTTTTCTCGAAAACGCGAACTGCTACGAAGCACAAGCCCAACCCTTTAGGTTTGGGTGCCTTGACCTCGAACTTCTTCTGGAATTAATACCTCGGTGTAGAGTTCCCGCAACAATGGGAAAAGATTGAGTGCCCAAAGACCTACGAGTGGACTCGTATTACTGATGACTGGCTTTTCTGGCACTCTCAATGTCCTTTCGGAGTTCTTCGGCGGTGAGCCTAATAGGAGAGAGCCCATATTTACCCATAGCATAGATAAACTCTTCGCGGGACATACCTGCAAATCGAGCAGACAGTCCTGTGCTGAGCTCTTCGTTGTCATAAGCCTTCAAGGCTAGCTTCAGTCGTGCGTCTTCCTCAAATTCAGGGAGTTCCGCTTGCGGAGCCAGCATGTTTGCGACATCCGCTGGTATCTGAATCTGCGTTTTCTGCGCAAAGGCGTGGGGACTCTCATAGAAGTGATGAAACAGTGCGCTGACATCGACACGCAGAATAGTAGCAACAGTGAAATCGGCTTTCGCCTTTTTCCAGTGTCCGTAATGTAACCAAGCCACACCGCAAGTCCCGTAAGCCACGCCCATGTCCGGATTTAGTCTGAGTGCCTTCGTACAGTCATAAACCGCCCGGTGAATATCTAATCTGCTGAGATAGAGACTACCGCGATTGGCGTAGGGTTCAGCGAGTTCTGGATTCAAGCCGATTGCTGTGCTATAATCTTGGACAGCATAGATGATTTCACCTTTTTTTTGATAAGCGATGCCGCGATTGTTATACGCTTCAGCATAATTACGTTTAAACTGGATTGCCCCACTATAATCAGCGAGAGCCTTGTCCATCTCGCCTTTTCTCATATAAGCCAGCCCGCGATTGTAATGGGCATCGATATAATCTGGTTGCAGTTCGATCGCTTTATCAAAGATTGTTGTCGCGCGGTCGTGTTCGTCATTTTCACTATAGGCGATACCACGAGCGTTGCATACTTCCGCTTCAACGAACTGTGAGTGTGCCGATTTCGGTATGTACTCAGTATGATGGCTGTGTGCAAACCCACAGTGAACATAGGGATCGATGATTTTTTTGTTGCTGCCTTGTTTAGACGAAGCAGGTCGCTGATGCGCCTCAGTCTTTTTTGGTGCAGTATTTGCGTTGTCCAGTCCATTCGCTACATTTAGCGTTTGCATACATTTTCCTCCCCCACTCCTGATGAATAAGAACAATTTTGGCATACTTTACTTTTAAGTATATCATAAACCTTACGAATCGTCAATTTCTTGAGGAAACCAAACAACTCCATTTACGGTGGATATCAGAATTATGATGATACCTAAAGATAATAGGCACGTTTTGAAAGATGGACAAGGAAACCTTGAAGAAACACCCAAGCAAAACCCCTTCGGACGTATTCGACACCAAAAGCCCCTCTGACCGACAGCTCTCGACTCTTGGAATAATGCCCACCCTCATTTTACTATTACCACTCGTTGGGTCGTAGTGAAATCTCCTGCCGAGAACTGTAAAAAGTAGACCCCGCTTGAAACAGGTTCGCCTGTCTCGTTCCGTCCATCCCAATAGGCGGCTCGTTCGCGTGTGAGGTAGTACCCCACAGGCTTGAACCCAATAGGGATCGTTCGGACTAAACGACCACTGACCTCGTAGATTTCCATGCTCACATCTGCCGCCTCTGCCAATTGATAGGGTATCCATGTCTCTGGATTGAAGGGGTTGGGGTAATTCGGGAGGAGTCGCGTCTCTCTGACATCCTGATTGGCGTTTGCCAACCAAGCACGTAAAAACTGAATGGTGACCTCAACACTAAGCGATTTCTCTGGAACGGCTTCTAATTCATTCAGGGCACGTCGAACGACAATAACATCCGCGGTCGAGGACGGCGTTCCTTTGACCATGTCCATTAGAGAAGGTGCGGCAGCAACCTTTTCACCGAGCCGTTCGGCAATAAACACGAGATCAAGGATATTCACCTGTCCATCTTTGTTAGCATCGGCTCTCGGATTGGAGGGCGGTTTCTGTCCAAGATTCTGTGCCACAAGAATAATATCCAGAATGTTGATGATTCCGTCCTGATTGACATCACCACTGGCTTCCACTCCTTCTGCAGTAATAAACAGATCCGCCCAATGTGCCCAGTCGCAATTTACATCTTCACCAGGATCGGTTATCAATTCCAACAACACCGTTTCGCCCTCGTACCTCGAAAGAGATATATTTGCATCTTCCCATTTAAAGGTATCTGCGAAACGTTCAAATTGCGTTTCACCATTTACAAGCACCTTGAAAAACACACCATCACTGCATCCCTTTTGTAATCCCATTGAAAAAGAGAATATCACCTCACGTGCTTGGGGCAAGGATAGCAAAAACTGAAGAACGGTTTGTCCATCAGAAGGCGGATGGGCAAAAATAGTTTCCTTTGGAATTCCATCGATAGTTGCAATAGTAGGTTCACCTGAACTCCAGACACTTCCGGGGCGGAATATATCGCCAAACTGGAGCCCAGCAACAAATTCGGTATCTATCAGATCGTCAAGTGAATTTACTTGTTGTCCAGGCTGAAAGAAAAAGAGAATCTGTGCAGGAAATGCCGTTTCAATTGAATATTGTCCGTTCCCTTCATCTTCCACTGTATCAAGGAAAGTTTTTATCGGTTCATCAGGCAAGAAAAACCCCACTTTCGCAAGTTCAGTTGACGGTTCAGAAATGATTTCAGGTTGCCCCCACCTTGCCCAATCCCAACCTGTATTCCCTTTGGTACCTGGTGTGACAGTAAAACGCAGTTTAATGTGTTGGCCACGATAAGGAGTCAAATCCAGACTGATATGTTTCCACCTTTGCGCGTTATGATGTTGACGAAAAATCTCATTGCCTTGAACTGAAACAATGAAGGTTACGCCATCAGAGCCTTCAGAGCCATCTTGCAACCCAATATCGAATTCCAAAAGGATATTAGGACTATCAGGCAGCGAGAGCGTCCATTCTCCGAATGCATTACCAATCAGACCTTGCCAAGGTGGATGTGCCTCAATCGCTGGTTTACGCACATCGGAAACAGATGCCTCAGTTCGCCGGAAGGTTGCTCCTTTCTGTCGAGGCAATTCTCGTCCATTCACGACAATGCCTGTCCTTACAAGCTGGAGTTCTGATAATAAATCAATCCGATGAGAGACACCCATCCTTTCCAGCCGAAATAGAGCGGCATTTTCTGTCACACGTGATTCTGTCACCGAAACACCCTCTGGTAAGGAATTAATATGAACTTGAGAGAAGTCGCGCGGTGTGTCGTCTAAGAAATAAAATTTCTCAGGATGCAATCCGAGGATTGCCGTTTCGTTGTAGGCGCGCCAATGGGGTATATTCCGTTGGGTCTTCACCTGCGTCACACCCAAAACGCGTTCATACCCGAGACTTTCTTCAGGTAGAACAAACGTGGCACCCGTTTCTGTTTTTTTCAGTGCTGCAATTTCGCCGTCTTCTCCGACATATTGAAATAGAGTGTTAGGTGTCCAGTCGGATTCAAAATCAGCTTTCAATCCGTGTTGCTGCCATGTTCGGGCAATCGAGAGTAGTTCCTGTGTCCTCACCTGTTCAGTCCCTAAGTCCTCTACTGACCAGAGCCGAAGTGTGGGCAAAACACCCCAAATCTCATACGCGTCCAGATACTCTTGGTAAAGTTGTGGACCTCTATCAGGATTAGGCATCCCTAAATAGCCGTATAGTAATGTATAAGGAGAAAACAGGAAGGCACTAATTGGGTGTGGGGTCCCTCGTGGCGTGGGGTCCCAGTCCGGCGGGAGTTTCCAACGTTGCGCGAAACTTTCACGGAAGAAGGTGACTTCATGAAGGTGCTCACCACTAAAAACAACACCCGGCATTGCAGCTGCTAATTCCTCATGTGCTAACACGTTTCCTTGACCAGCATTTATGCCTTCAATCAAGCCGTTCGCATCATTAGACACCCAATGACTGACATCCAAGTGAAATGCATCCACTCTATACTTTTCCCATACGTTTTTTAGTTGTTGGACAAGAATTTTTCTAAACGTAGAATTTGCAAGATTAATAAAGGCATGACGGTAAGGGGCGTTTGTCTGTTCCCATCGCCATCCATAAAGATTTCCATTCCACGGGTCCTGAAATTGGAATTTCTGTAATTCGGTGTAGAGCGGATGATAGGGCGAGACACCAACGAGATTTGCGTGAAGCATCACTCGAAATCCGTATTGGCGAGCAACTTCAACAAAACGACCAAACTCAGGTTTCGCCGTATAGTTTGGGTAATTAACATCGTAATCGTCTGTTCGCCATTGATTCAAATACAACAAGGTTTTTGTGGGGTCAACCTGTTCCGCTAATCCATCCAATATGCCAACATCCAAATCAGGATTGATATAGGTAACGACCAGACCGATCTCTCCAACCCATGCTGGCATTTCATCCAATCGCCAAGGGTCAAAGGTCTGTTCCATCCACTCCCGATACTGTTTCGCAGGCACACGCCAATCGCCGCTATATGTATTGAGTCGCCATACAACAGATTTCGCGGAGGTAAGCGCGTCGAAAGGTGCTTGATTTTGCGTCTCAAAACCGAGTGCGAAACTTTCTATACTCTTTTCATAGTGAAGTGCTTTAAACTGAAAGGTTGCATCTGCGCCCCGAACGAAAAACCCACCCTGTTCCCCTTGAAGAATGGCGAGTTGGACTTCCCAACTACCGGGATACTGGAAATCTCTAAAAGTGAACGGAGCCATCGCGTTAATGATTTGTCCACCGTCCGCAGGAAGAATGAGATCCAGATTCCTGGAATTGAGATTTACACATCCCCACTGAATTCCATAAACACCTTCCGTATCGGAAATTCCTTCCTGTTCAATCAGCAGATCTCCTGACCCAGCATCAACGCCTATGAATAGACGGAACTCGTTCTGTCCCTGACGAAACACGACCTCTGCTTGAAGCGGTGCGATTTTCCTTGCTTCCGTTAGCGTCGCTTGATCCGTCCAGATAGATCCGATGTTTTTCCTCAATAATCCACTGCGCCCCCGAAAACCTGTAACGCCACTAACACCCAGAGGAAGGGTATAGGCTTCTTCTGTGAGTTTGTTATAGAGTTGGGTGATAACGCCGTCGGTGAACTGAACTTGGTAGGTATCGGTTTCAACAAAGACGTTATTGTCAACAACCTTAATCTCGGCACACGGTGCTACTTGAGAGTAGCATAGGCAGAATATTCCGCTCAGAATAGTTATCGCACAAATTTTCATACGGGTTCCTTCTAATACCAAATCTGAAAGATAAGTTCGCATTTCAGAGATTTTGAAACTCATAGGAAGTTTCCGTATGTAAGAGGCGCAATGAATTGCGCCACTACGAACGGTTTTTTCGCTAATGAGAAACATTTATTCAGAAATGGTATAATACCAATTCTGATTGATGATTCCTCTTAAAAGGTCCCACTGTTTTTGGTTATGCCCGGTGTCCCTTCCCAGTAACGGGTGGGAACCCTGGTTAGGGGATTTCGTCTGGGAATAGACGAAATCCATAGCTCAAGTCGCGTGTGGACTTGAGGGACAATGTATTACATTCCGCACCTACCGGTCTACCCAACCTACGTCCCTCTCAACACTTTGGTCATACATACAACTGCTGCAGCACCTGAAAATAATTTGGGAAGGTTTTACTGACACAGTCTGGATCGTTAATCCGAAGTCCACGTGTCTTTAAACCGATGAGCGCAAACGCCATTGCCATCCGGTGGTCCTCATAGGTATCAATTGCGGCGGGGGTAATAGTGGCGGGTGAAATTTCGAGTCCATCTCGGTGTTCAACGACAGGGACACCTAACTTTCGTAGTTCTGTCACCATTGCATGGATTCGGTCGGTCTCTTGCCAACGTGTGTGTTCAATGTTTCGGATGGTTACTTTGCTATCGGCGAACGGTGCAATTGCGGCGAGGGTTAGGGCAGTATCCGAAATCGTTCTCATATCCACATCGATACCTTTCAATTGGCGCGGACCTGTAACGGTAATCCCACTGTCAGAAACAGTGACCTGGCACCCCATCTGCTCCAAGATACGTACAAACTGAATATCGCCTTGCATGGAATCTAAGTGTAAATGCTGGACAGTGACGCGTCCTCCGGTGATCGCAGCAGCCGCAAAGAAATAGGAGGCGTTGGAAGCATCCGGTTCAACGTTATAGATACGCGGCTGATACCGCTGCCCTCCTTCAATCCGAAAATACTGATAGCCTTCGCTGACGACCTGTACGCCAAACGCCTGCATGACTGATAGTGTAATGTCAATATAGGGCATTTCGCGGTCGCCGACCACCTCAATCTCTACATCGTTTTTCGCATACGGCGCGATGAGCAGCAACGCTGTTAAGAATTGGCTGCTCTTAGAGACATCAAGTCGGGTCTTTCCACCCACCAGTCCGTTTGCCTCAACAATGACAGGAAGATGTCCATTGTCATATTGCGAGCGTGCCGAAACGCCAATTTGGGTCAGGGCATCCAATAAATCGGAGATAGGACGACCGTGTCGCATCGGTTCATCACCATCAATGACGTACCTCCCACGACCTAACGAGACGTAGGCAGTAAGCGAACGCGAAGTGGTCCCCGAGTTCCCGATATAGAGTTCAGCATTTGAAACCGGAATATCGCCACCATTGCCATACACATCAAACGTTGCTCGCTTCTCATCAGCGTCAATCTCGACACCGAGTTTCTGCAGCGCATTGCACATATAGCGTGTATCGTCGCTATAGAGGGCACCCGTTAGAGTCGAGGTACCGCGTGCCAACGCGGCAACTAATAACGCCCGGTTGGTATAACTTTTGGAACCGGGGACATCTATGGTAGCATCAATCGGTTTACGAACCGGCTGTATCTCAATCATTTTCTTGTATCCTAAAAAAACTCAATCAACTAACAATCCTGCTTCCGATAACAATTGTCGAAGTTCGTCCTTCACGGTTTCACCAAGGGGCAGCAACGGACCCGTTGTATAGGCATTACAGACGCCTAAAATCTCCAGACACGCCTTCATCCCGCTAACGCCCTGTCCATAAGAGTACATTTTGCTGAGTCGAAGCAACAATTTCTGTAACCGGTGGATTTCATCAATGTCGCGTGCTTTTGCGGCATTATAGAGAGCGACAGATTCCTTCGGAGCGACGTTTGAAATCGAGACGACACCCCCGTCAGCACCAAATAGGACCGCGGCACCGAGCGCGGTATGCGAACCGAGCATGATAGTGAAGTCTGACTTGTCCCCGAGTCGCGCCAACAAGTCGAGACAGTTCGTCCAATCGCCGGAACTGTCCTTAATGCCGACAATATTGTCACAAGTCTCTGCGAGTTGGACAACGATATAGGGTTTAATGGCTGTCTTGACGGTTGAAGGGATATTGTAAATGAAAAGAGGGAGTTCTGTACTTGCGGCAATATCGTAATAGAACTCAATTAGGTCTGCATCGTCTGTGGAGGGATAGTAGTAACCGGGTGTTGCGGCAACCGCATCAATGTTGAACTGTTCGGCGACTTTAATGTTTTGGATAACGCGCTGGGTACTTGTATCCATCACACCACAGATAATCGGCACACGACCACCGATTGCTTTGACGGCGATGTCCATCGCTCGTTCGCGCTCCGTATCCGTCAACGTCGTAAATTCACCGGAAGTTCCCAATAGATAGATGCCGTGGATACCGTTGTCAATCAAACGATTGAGTTGGTTAATAAATCCGAGTTCATCAACGCGCTCTTTCTCATCAAGAGGCGTTATCGTCGGTGAAAAAATACCTTCAAATCGAATATTCATGAATCCCCCTATAGAGCGTAATTGCTATCTTTTCCACTAATATGGCTTGCAAGGAATATAGTATTGGATTATCAACTTCAGTGTAGCAGATTTCGATTTAGATGTCAAGACGATCGAAAAAAATGGCAGGTCACGCGGATTGATAGGGAGGATGCGGATTAGGGGCACTTGGTGTCGGTTTCCGCTTGCCAATTATCAAACTTCGGTGTCAAAACCCCCTTGCTTTCGCTGGGGGATATAGACACCGCCCTCTTGAAAAGGACCAAACCGTTCATTTTTTCCTTGACAGTTCGTCCGAAAATGTGGTAAAATTAGAGTATCAAGTTGGCAGACATGTAAAGCGTTACCACTTGGTAACGTGTCGGTTTCCTACCCACTTTACAGGGGTTAAAGACTTCAGACTTGATATACCATGCGAAACACAAAACATAAACTTTTCAAGGATAAGACGCTGCGCCACTTGCACGACGAGTTGAATATCATTGGCGTTGTGCGAAATCACTTCCTTGCGGTGTCCATGCGATATTACCGTCGGTATGGGAAAGGACTTTCCTATCGGAAAATGTCTTCCCATTTGACGAAGCTCAAGAAACTTGAGAAGTATCAACATTGGAATATCCCCTACGCATGGGCTTTGCAAAATATGCTGAAGCGTTTGGCACAAAGTTTTCGTGAAATGAAAACGCTCGGCAGAGGACACCCTCAATTCAAGTCTTGCAAGAAACACAGAGGGATGACGTTTGACGGCAGACAAGCCCCGCTCGAAAAAGTATTAGACGAACAGAAACACGAAAGAAACCATCCGACGTATAAAATCCGATTAAATGGACGCTGGTATCGTTTCGCCCTGCACCGTCGCATAGAAGGCGAAATCACACAAGTTCAAGTTACACGGGACGCCCTCGGAGACGTGTATATCACGCTCACTGAAGATTACTCGGAAGTCACATACGAACCTAAGACAGGTAAAGCTGAAGGGTTCGACTTTGGCATCAAAGACTTCCTGACTGGCAGTGACGGACATCCATACACCTCTCCAATGTTCTACACACAAAACGCTGATAAGTTGGCGAAAGCACAGCAGGCGTATTCTCGCAAGGTCAAAGGGTCTCACAACCAGGAACGCGAACGCAAGAATGTTGCCCGTATCCATAAGAAGACGACGAACCAGAGGACAGACCACCATTGGAAACTTGCGATAGAGCTGTGCCAAAAGTTCGATATTCTGTTTTTTGAAGATCTGAACCTTGAGGGCATGAAACGCTTGTGGGGAAAACAAGTCTCTGACCTTGGTTTTGGTGAGTTCCTGCGGAAACTGAAACACCAAAGCAAAAAACGTATCCGTTCCGTGTTGAAGATTGATCGCTGGTCTCCGACAAGTAAGTGCTGCTCTGTTTGTGACCATAAAAATGAAATCCTCACGTTAGCAGACCGTCAGTGGCAATGTCCGAAGTGTGATACACACCTCGACCGAGACCAAAACGCTGCGATGAACATTCTCAAGGAAGGGATAGCTTCCTTTGGCTTAGGAGTCGTCAGACCGATTGTCCTGTTCAACAGGATTGTTGGCATCTCCGTTGAAGCGACCAGTCCGCTTCTCAAATCCACAAATGCTTCTGCTTAACTTTTGCAGAAGCCCAAGTCTTTAGGCTTGGGTCTATCACGATGCTATCACATATCCCGTATCAACAGCACATGTTAAACGTTAAATTATAGTAAAACCCATAACTTCTTGGACATTGGCAGGGGCGAGGTTAGAAACCTCGCCAGCGGGGGTGGAACTGCTTGGACATTGGCAATGGGCGAGGTTTTGTTAGTTAAACAACTGTCCATATATTTTCGGGCTTCGCTATAGTAGAAGATAGCCGGGCATCCCGCCAAACGGGAAATCAAAATGAACATCCGCACCCAATTAACATTCAGGTACATCGGTATTCTGCTTTTAGTGTTGTTCGCAATGTATTTCTATCTTGCGACAATGCTCAAAGATTCCATGAGCAGTCACATTAACAGCGAATTGGAAGCACAGGCGGCATTAACTCGGGAATTTCTCATTGAAAAACTCCCTGCCAAGAATAACTTTACTTATGACCTAATAGATCCGCTGGTCGATAGACTCGGAAAGGCAAACAACGCTCGTGTGACTTTCATCGGATTGGATGGTGTTGTCTGGGGTGATACAGAACGGGATGGACAGGCACTCCGTGCGATGAACAACCACCTCACACGTCCAGAAGTACAGGATGCCATCAAGAAAGGAAACGGGATTCGAGACCGCTACAGCGACACAACACAGACAGAATTTCGTTATTTTGCCCTTCCAATACATCGCAACGTGGGTGCTGAAATTTCACCAAATGGAGAAGGAACTTTGATTGGCATCTGCCGCGTCGCGCTTCCGATGGTAGCCGTCAATACAGCGATTGGTAACCTCCGACGGATAGTCTTAATTGCGAGTGTTGCGGGACTCATTCTCGCCATCGTATTTAGCGTTTTTAGTACAAGCGTCATCACAAAACCGATTCAGAAATTAACGCAGATGACCCAATCGCTTGCTGCAGGCAATATAAACTCGCGTGTCCCTGTCGATTCGAGGAATGAACTGGGACAACTCTCACAGAACTTTAACTTGATGGCAGACAGGATACAGGAGCAGATCGACACAATCTCCGAAGAACACCGGCGTTCCGCAACGATTTTGAGAAATATGGGCGAAGGTGTCTTACTTGTGAACGGTGCGTCTGAAATTACTTACGCCAATCCGACGGCTATCTCCATGCTGGCACTCCCTGAGGCTTATATCGGCAAAGCTTTGATCGAGATTAATCGGATTCCAGAACTACAAGCACTGCTGAAAAAGGCAGAACAGACAGAAACCATCGCGTTCGCTGAAATCCAGTTGGGGAACCTGAGAGAACCAGAAGCAGAGGTGACGGTTGTTCCCGTTTCTGCGGGTCAAGAGTACATTATCGTTGTCCATGATGTCACTAAGGAACGACAATTAGAGCGGATTCGCGCTGATTTCGTGGCAAACGTTTCGCACGAACTCCGAACCCCCCTTACAACCATTCGAGGTTACGCCGAAACCTTACTCAGTGAGAACTCGGTTCGGACAAAGACAGCCGAACAGTTTATTGTAAAAATTCTCAATCACTCCGCCCGACTTACAAGATTAATTTCGGATCTGTTGGAACTTTCTCGGCTCGAGTTAGGGGAGGTCGAATTGAAACGCTCGCCCTGCCATCTCAATACCTTCCACGAACCCCTTTTAGACGTGTTTGAGCCACTATTAGAGGAATCAGGGTTGGTTTTAAAGTGGGAAATTCCTGAAAAACTTCCGACAGTTAACGTAGATCCACAACTTTTCATGCAGATTTTTGTGAACTTGATCGACAATGCCATCAAATATACACCTGATGGTGGTGCGATTACCGTTGCGGCAGAGATCTGTCGGTGCGAAGAAACTGAAGGCTCCAACACAGCCTCAGAAGAGTTCATCCTGAGTGTCAGAGACACAGGCACCGGTATCCCAATGGAATCCCAATCTCGCGTGTTCGAGCGGTTTTATCGCGTTGACGAAGGACGTGCCAGAGAAATGGGAAGCACAGGATTAGGATTGGCAATCGTTAAGCATATTGTACTCTCTCATAACGGAAGGATATGGCTGGAAAGCACTCTTGGGCAAGGTAGTATCTTCTATGTCGCTGTGCCATTGTAAACAGGTTCTGTTAAGGACAGGACTTACGCAAAATCAAGGCATTAGGTTTATCATGATATAACCGGTGCGGTTAGGAAACCGCACCTACCGGGGAAATGCGTAAGTGCGGTTAGGAAACCACGCCTACCGGGGAAATGCGTAAGTGCGAAACAAATACGACTAAATTTTCCACGACTCTTCCGTGTAAGCCATCTCCCAAAAAAGGTACTCATAACGGCTACTCAATAAGAAATAGTTTTTAATCTGTTCTTTTTGAGAGGTGCTATGCTCCGCTGTGAGATTGTTGAGCAGCCCCCGCAGTGACTCGCCCAGAGACAGGAATTCAGGAGACGCGTACATTTCAATCCATTCTTGATAGCGTGGTTCCGGCGACCCACCTTGTTTGACGAGTGTTGTGCCGATCTCGGCGTAACCCCATTGACATGGTAGAACACCGGCGACAATATCCGCTAAAGTCCCGACTTGTGCGACATCAAGTAGGTGTCGGGTATAAGCATGCGTTGTCGGTGCCATCGGTGTGGCTTCCATCTCAGCGGCAGAGATACCAAACTTGGCACAGTATCCACGATGTAAATCCATCTCGGTGTTCAGTGTCTCGTTGAGCAGCGTCGCAAACATCGCCATCGTCGCTTCATCGTGTGCCTTGATAACACCGTGCGCAAACACACGGCTATAGTCCAAGAGGAAAAGGTAATCCTGAATCAGGTAGAACTTGAACTTCTCTGTCGAAAGACTCCCATCAGCGAGTCCGCGAACGAATGGATGCCTAAGATCGGCTTCCCAAATCGGTGCGGCAGTGCGTCTGAGCTCATCAGTAAATAACTTATTTTGTGCCATAGTCTTCTTGTTCAAAACTCCTTAAAAATATGCTACAATCTTTGTGGTGGAAGAACAGCGGTCAGTGGTCGGCGGTCAGCAGTCAGAGGAATAGCAGTCAGCGGTCAGCGGTCAATAGCGAAACCAACTTCATTTCACTGGAACGTGCGATGAATCGCACTACTACAAACAAAGAATAGCGGTCAGCGGTCAGTGGTCGGCGGTCGATTGCGAAACCAACTTTATTTCGCTGGAACGTGCGATGAATGCACGTCGCATGAATCAGAATCAACGGTATGAAGTGCTTATGCACTTCCCCGGGTATGAAGGTTCTCCGTGTGGCATTCCCCGGGTCGAGTACGCCGCAAATCGCACTCCTACGAACCTGTCCTCAAAGTCACTCTTGATCCTCTTACTATTAGTCGTTCAATGTTGAGTTTGAGAGTGGGTCTTAGGATTCCATGGAGAATGTCTGAAGATGTCGGGTTTCGCTAACGCTCTACCCGACCTACGGTTTCCCATAAAGTCAAAGTTGAAGCAATACTATTGTGTATCATACCGTAACAACAAAAGGATGTCAAAATGTTTGAAAAACTCGGAATCGTAACCAATATCTGGACCGAAGAGGTAGAAAACGGGGCGCGTTTCGATGAACTTATGGTGGAATTCGGCGCGAACGGGTTCAAGGATATGGAAGTCCGCGAAGGCGATTACCTCCGCAACTCCGAATTCGGGAAACTCGTTCAACAGCTTGAATCCGCGATGCCCGAATACACCGATGCGGAATATAAAACCATCTGTGACGCTGTCTGGGCAGAACACCCCTACGAAACGAAACATCCGTTGCTCTTTGCAGAGATCGCATCTTTCGTTCAAAAGGCATCTGGACTCACTTTGAGTTATGCCATGTCCCATCCTTGGCTCTCACCCGTAAAAGACAGCGAGGCAGACACACAACAGATCGTTAAGGCGAAAAAGTTGGCATATCTCCTTTGTCCAGCGCGACCGCGGCTCCGACTCGTCGATCCCATCACGGAAGGAGACATCGACGAACCAGCTGCTATCGCCAATGTAAAGCATTACGCCGCGCTTCTACCGGACTTCCCGATGATTTTTGCTGTAGAGAACGCTCGACAAACCGCTACACTGACCTTGAGATTAGCCGTCGCAGGTGGCACCAAACTTACATACGACGAGACCAATACATATCGCGCTGACGGGACAACGATAAATCCACCAGACGAATTCTGGAGTGCCGTTAAAATGTCGGATCTCACGTCGGTACACTTCAAACAGAAAACGGAAGACGGTGTTCTCTCAGAAGTAGGTGACGGCTTCGTCGACTTTCGGGCAATCGCCGAGCACTTAAAAACACAGCAGTATACCGGCGATCTGCTCCTTGAAAACACGCCGACTGCGCATTCCCTACAAGATGCCCTGCGAAGCCGGGAATATCTGCTTAGTCTGACAGCCGTTTAACTGTAAAACCGTTCCATACCCATCGCTTTTTTCGTGTATAAATCACTTGGGTTAAACGCTCATCGGTGATCGTAACAGTGTATCGTCTTTCAGCGGATTCATCTGCTGAAGTGAGACGTAGTTTCTGGAATTTCTTTTCGCCGTTCGCAATCAAGTTAATCTCCACGGGTGCGACAACCCCCGCGTGGAAATAGCATGTTATCTCATAAGTGCCATTGGGGAGTGCGACTCTGAAAACACCGTCCTCTTCACCCCAGAGGCTATCTTGATACAGCAGAAGATTTGATTCATCTCCTGCCAAGACATCGCGCAGGTCCGATGTAGGCTTCGGGTTTTCGGTATGCCAATATTTGAGTTCAAAACCACCGCCTCCGGTTTCATATTCATCCTCAACAGATTTCGACCACCACCCGAACCGTCCATCCGTATAGTCGGTGTCTTTGTATATAACGATGTGATTTTGAGCAGCCTTTCCATCATGCGGTTGCATGTCGAAAGTGAGCGTTGTAGCGTCCGCCCATAATTGCGTATCCGGTGCTACCCGCTTTCGTCGATAAAGCCGATTATAGTTCGTTGAATGGATCACTTCATATTCTGGAACAAGATCTCCAACGCCGTCATATTCTGTTCGCCAAACGAGGACGTAGTCAGGGATCACCTTTTTGTTTTTGTAGCGGAGCGGAAAATGATCCGTGTTGGGTTCATAGTTCTGAAGATAGGCGACACCGTTCTCCAACGCCAGATAGCCCTCTATATGTTCAAATGGAAGGATGTATTTGAAGTCCCAATTAGCCGAATCGGGTGTCCCACCCCAGGAACTCGGACGGCTTGCAAGGACGGTGTTTGGTTCAATCATCTCCGCTGACGAGAGTGCCTCTTTCGCATCTCTGTCCATCAGGTAATAGGTTTGAACGTAATAGCCGAGATGCCATAACGCTAAAACAATCAGGATACCGCTTAAGACGTAGTCAACGAATTTATGAAGGTTGAAGCTAAAAAACGGGAGCAGTGCGAGTAGGATGTAGATGTGTATCCGATCGCTGATCCACATACCGCCAGAGCGTAAACTCCACGGGGACCTGAAATAGAGGAAGGTTAGCATCAGCGCAATGAGTAAAAAAGCGTCCGTCCGATCTATAATTGTGGTAGCCCCTCCATAGCATATATCTCCCGATTTCGATGCGCTACGGATAGCATAAATCTTACGGATCTTGTCGATTAGAGTGAACAGGAAAGTGATAGCAAGTACAGTCAGGAGAAGGTTGCCTATCAGAACATGGTTATCCCGAAAAGAGACAATGGAACCGATAGAGAGAAAGTACTGCATTAACCCTTCAAAACTCCTATGGAAACCGCCTCCTTCTTGTTTCACAAGATAGTAGGTCAGTAGGATTACATAAGCGGGAAGCATAGTACCCAAAAAGAGCAAGATGGGTTTCAACTGTGCAACTAACCGCACGCGAGGAGATTCAAAGGCTTCGTAAACATAGAGGAAAACACCGAGGAACGTTAGGGATACTGTAAGCAGTGCGTAGGATTGGAAGTGCGTGAGGTAGACAACTGTAAGCCACACATAAGCCGTGACCAGTGCCTTAGCAGAGAGTTTATCCTCGCATCGCCACCAACACCCAAGTGCGAAGAAAAACAGTGAGACACTCAAGGCGAAGTTATAGAAACCCATGTGCAGCAAATAGTTATAGGCAAAAATGAAACCGACGAGGCAGAAGAGTGGCTTGCTTCTTTGAATACCGTTGAGGAGATAGAGGAGAGAGAGTGGCAGAAGCCCTATGCAGAGGCTAAAGAATATCTTCTCGCAGATAAGCGGCGGAAAGATATACATAAGCCCCGCCATTAATACGTGGGACGTCCAATTTGGAAAAAGTGTTGGGTTGCGTTCGTAAACTTCCCGCAGCACGTAGTTTTCGTGAGTGTGATACACCTTTAAGACGTGTGCGTTGTGGACATGGGCGGGTCCATCTTGGGTGGTGGCATATTTGAACAACCACACCGGTAAAATGTGTATGACCAGCAGCGCAATCACAACAATATGCTGGATAGATAATCGACGCGCCTTCATAAGTGCCTCGCTCTCAGACAGCCACTCTTGTATGAATAGAACCACAATGTTGTTATTTTACAAGAACTTTGCCGCGAGGTCAACAGAAACTGTGGGGAATGGCAATTAGCTATCAGCGGTCAGCAGTCAGCAGTCAGCTATCAGCGGTCAGCAACCCCCTAACCTCCTTTTCAGGAGAATAGTGGGCGGAGAACCCGCGAAAGGAGAAGGTTTCCGCGTGTGGGAAACCTTCCAAAGCCTCTATTACATTTAAGTCAGTCGGGAATCGGAGTTCCCTCCTACAGGAGAACTATGGTGAATTATAGACACCAAAGATGGGCGAGGTTAGAAACCTCGCCAGCGGTGGTGGAGGCGGTGTTCCGTGAAATGTATACACATTTTGATAATTCACCATAAATGCCGTTATGTGGATAAAGCACTAAAACGGTGAGTCTTGGGCTTGTGTATTTTCTGCGGGCGCGCCATCGGAAGATGCGGTCTTTTGATTCGCGGGTTCCTCAGGTTCCGTGACTTCGCTCTCCTGAGCAGCAGTTGTTAATTGCTTTATATGTTCACAGAGTTCATGTAACAACTGTGGTGATGTCTCCGCGGCTTTCAGTTCAGCAGAAAGTTGCGTCCACTGCATCTCGGTCATATCATTCCGAGATTCCACACCATATTTACGTTTGATGTAATCCCAAAGGTCTGCCTTACTGATGCCTTTTCCTTCGAGAGGTCCCGCCAGATTGTTAGCGATTGCGAAAGCCGCTTTTTGGGCGTTCGCGATGTTTCCACCTCCCTGTTGCAACTGCGGTTGTTGCGTGGCATTGCCACTCCCAGTTTTTCGATTCAGGTAGAAATTCAGGACTTCTCGGATTACCGGCACGGGTATCAACTGTTTAATGGCGTTGCGTTGTGCTTTATGAATTGCTTTGGTGAAGGCGAACGGATCGGCACGTCCACCAGCCATCTTCAGTTGCTCATACGCGCCGTAACGAGACGAACCGGTGATAGTATCGACCGCTTTCGCAGTAGCGATCCAAGAATGCTCGCGTTCCTCATAATCGATTTCTTCGATCTGGATACCGCCACGCCGATTTGCGGCTTCGTTAATACCGGCTAAGGTCAATCCTTCAACGGTGCGTCCTCCCTGTTTGAAGGAATAGACATAATCCTGAATCGTCTGTCCAGTCATCAACTCAATGATAGCTTGGTCATCCACCTGATCGACGACTTCATATTCAGCGGTAACCGGTACCATTTCGTCCTTTTTTTCTTCAGCCATGATGTCCTCCTATTTCCAAATACACCAGATTTCTAAATATATAATTAGTATAACATATCTTTAGATATATATCAAAGAAAAAATACTACTTCGTTAATCGTCGGCAATGCCTGTAGTGATCTCGACCTGTTCTTCATCTGTCACGATGTTTTCGATGTAGAGTGTGAACGTATACGTCTGATGGTTCTCGTATTTTTGAAGGTTCGAAGGAATGCGTCCGTCTCCTGGGACATCACCTATAATCCAAAATGTTACATTTCTATTATTTGTGGCAAGCGTCATCGCGCCTGAATAATTTTTTACCAATTCCGGGTCTACATCATCTCGGATCCCCAGCAGTTCAATTAGCCTATTAAGTGAGACGGTCGCTTGAAGACGCACTGTTTTCCCGACATATTTTTGACCACCCACCACAATTTGTTCGAGTGTCGTGTCAATAACTTCAATATCGGCTTTTGTCGTGCGTTCAGGAGCATCAGACCGAATGATGAAAAAACGATCTCCATCTGTGGTTGTGTTTTCGGAAATGTCTTTTATAAGTAGCGTGAACGTGTAAGTTGTATGCCCTTGAATATGTCCCAGATCGCTCTCCATGTAATTTGAATAATAGTGTTGCGCAAGCTTAGCGTCTGCGTCTGTGATGAAAAAATGTACTCTATTGTGATGCGTAAACAATTCTAACGTTGGAGGATCTCCATCCGCACTCGGATAAATTCTGCCAGTCGCGGTAATCGTAACTTTCTGGTTCTTGTATTTTGAGTTGATGCCGTTGACTTCAACATCGTTGACAATATCGGTGAGGGTGACAGGTCCTATGTTGGAGGTATTTATATGAAACTTCGCACAACCGCCAAAGATGAAGATAACAAAGCACATACACCAAATAGTTTTCATACAAGGATTATAACGACTCCGATTTAATACGTCAAATTATTAAATGCACTAAACTTTGGACAATTTTTAGAATTCCCACCTTTCGCCCCGCTGGGGCTGCCGCTTTGGCCAGGATTCTTTAGTTTTCAGTTCCGATCTTGGTTTCCGCTCATAGATGCTTAGGTTTTCGCGCAATATCGCGAGGATCACGAGCGTAGCTCGTTCCTACAGCGAAGCGTCGGGAATCGGGGTGTTTTTGCTTGGGCGTTTCCCTCCTCCTACAGAAGAACTGAATGCCTCTGAAAACATCATGCTATAAATTTGACCGCCATTCCGAATTCTGCTATAATATCAGTAAACCGAGCATCGGAGCATTGACGAACTGTGACAACCCCACTTCTCCACATGCAAGCCATTACTAAAGATTTCCCCGGCGTGCGTGCCTTAGACAATGTCTCTTTCGAGGTATATCCGG